>NZ_VIVL01000001.1:0-850000 GCF_007828835.1 Variovorax beijingensis
GCCCTGGATGGCGGGCTTGAAGCCCTTGGTCTTGGCGTAGTCGTTCTTCCCGATCATGTCCTGGTCCTGACCGCGGAACTTGTAGTTGCTGGTCAGTGCCACATTCCCCGTGAGCTGTGCGCTCGCAAGCATCGGCAGGGCGGCAAGGGTGGCCACGGCCATTGCCTGGGCGAATTTACGGTGCATCATCGAGACTCCTCGGAGTTGGTTGGATTGTTGGGGGACACCGTCTCATAGCAGGGAGCGTGCCAAAGTGCACGTTTTGCCCTGCGGCACGGCGGCCGCTCCCGCACCGGCAACCCAGGCGAAATAGTTACAAGCGTGTTCGGTTGCGGTACCCCATGGGGCACCGCGGTGCATGAGCCCGGCCAAAAACGGGCGCACCACAATGGTGAGAGGGAGTGGAATGAGCCTGTCTTTGGTGCAAAGCCGTGCTTTGCTTGGGCTGGAAGCGGCCAGTGTCACGGTCGAGGTGCATCTGGCGAACGGCCTGCCGAGCTTCACGCTCGTCGGGCTGGCGGAAACCGAGGTCAAGGAGGCCCGCGAACGGGTGCGCTCGGCCATCCAGAAGCCGGCCTGGAGTTTCCGAACAACAAGAAGATCGTCGTCAACCTGGCGCCGGCCGACCTGCCCAAGGATTCCGGCCGCTTCGACCTGCCGATCGCACTCGGCATCCTCGCGGCCAGCGGGCAGATCCAGCCCGCGCTGCTGGCAGGCCACGAATTTGCCGGCGAGCTCTCCCTCTCAGGCGAGCTGCGGCCCGTGCGCGGCGCGCTGGCCATGGCGCTGGCCCTGCACACGCGCGGCATCGCGACACGCCTGGTGCTGCCCGCCGGCAGCGCCCAGGAAGCGGCGCTGGTGCCCGGCAGCGAGGTGTACGGCGCCAGGCACCTGCTGGACGTGGTTCAGCGCTTCATGCCCGAGGGCGCCGCGCCGCTGCAGGGCGAGGGTCGGCAGCAGCCGCCCGCCGCGGACGGCTGGGCCCGGGTTCATGCCGCGGCCGCAGCGGCCGCGCCGCTCTATGCGGACCTGGCCGACGTCAAGGGGCATGCGGGCGCCAAGCGCGCGCTCGAGATCGCCGCCGCGGGCGGGCACAGCCTGCTGATGGTCGGCGAGCCCGGCTCGGGCAAGTCCATGCTGGCGCAGCGCTTTGCCGGGCTGCTGCCGCCCATGAGCGTCGACGAGGCGCTGGAGAGCGCGGCCGTGGCCAGCCTGGCCGGCAGCTTCTCGGCCGCGCGCTGGATGAACCGGCCGACCTCGGCGCCCCACCACACCTCGAGCGCCGTGGCGCTGGTGGGCGGCGGCTCGCCCCCGCGGCCGGGCGAGATCTCGCAGGCGCACCACGGCGTGCTCTTCCTGGACGAGTTTCCGGAGTTCGCGCGCTCCGCGCTCGAGGCGCTGCGCGAGCCGCTGGAGACCGGCACCATCACCATCGCGCGCGCCGCCCGGAGGGCCGAGTTTCCGGCGCGCTTCCAGCTGGTCGCGGCCATGAACCCCTGCCCTTGCGGCTACCTGGGCTCGACGCTGAAGGCCTGCCGTTGCACGCCGGACCAGATCTCGCGCTACCAGGCCAAGCTCAGCGGCCCGCTGCTCGACCGCATCGACCTGCACATCGAAGTGCCCGCGGTATCGGCAGAGCAGCTCATCGATGCGCCCGCCGGCGAATCGGCCGCCAGCATCCGCAGCCGCGTGGTGGCCGCGCGCGAGTTCGCCCTGCAGCGCCAGGGCAGCCCCAACCAGGCGCTGCAGGCCGGCGCCATCGACAAGCATGCCGCGCTCGACGATGCGGCCCGCAAGTTCGTCTACAACGCCGCCGCCAAGCTCGGCTGGTCGGCGCGCAGCACGCACCGCGCGCTCAAGGTGGCGCGCACAGTGGCCGACCTGGCGGGCGCCGAATCGGTGGGGGTGGTGCATGTGGCGGAGGCGGTGCAGTACCGCAGGGCGCTGCGGAACTGAGCGCTGCCGCCGGGGTGCCGGGTGCCGGGGAGCGCCTACTTGAACTCGTGGCTCACCACGGGCGCCGACTTGCTGTCCTGCACCGTCACGCGCTGGCGATAGACATCGAGGTCGCCATTGCGCACTTCGATGTTGTAGATGCCAGGGCGCAGCGACAGCGACTTGAGCGGCGGGCTCACGCCGCGCTCGGCGCCGTCGACGAAGACCTGGCCCCAGGGCCGGATGTTGAGCACCACGCGCCCCATGCCGGGCGGAGCTGCAGGCGGCGCGGTCGGCGGTGTAGTTCCGCCGGCGATCACGGTGGGTATGGAGTTCGTTGGCGCCGTGCCGGGTGCCGCGGGCACCGTCTGCGCGAGCCGGTTCAGCTCGGCGATGGCATTGCGGGCATCGCGCGCATGCGGGCCGCGCCGGTAGCGGCGCAGGTAGGCCTCGTAGCCTTCGCGCGTGTTCTCGGCCTGGGCCAGGTTCCAGTCCTCGGCTTCGGCGGTGGCCATGGCGGCCTCCGGCGGCGTCACGGGCGTGGTGGTCGAGCCCGGCGGCGTGGCTGCGGGGTCCGGTGTGGCCGGTGCAGCTGCCGGCGCCGCGCCGACCGGCACGTTGGTCAATGGCGTCAACGGACCGGCCGGCGCGCTGGCGGCCGCCGCGGGGGGCGGCGTGCCGGGCGCTGCCGCCACGTTCTCGCCCGCAGCCGCCGGTGCGCCGCCGGGGGCGCTTTCGCCCGGCGGCATGGCGGCGGGCGGCGGCGAAGTGGCAGACATCGGCCCCGAAGGCGGGGGCACCGGCACCATGGCGGTCGATGTCTCCTGCCGGCCCGAAGTCAGGTGAATGCCGATCCAGGTGCCCACGCCCACCAGCGCCAGCAGCAGCACGCCGACCAGGCCCCAGCGCGGCATCGACGATTTCCTGGCGGCGGACGGCGACGGCTGCTTGCCGGCGGCCACCGATGGCGCGCGCGCCGGCGCTGCCGCCGCCTCGCGCGGTTCGGCGAGCCTGGGCGCGGGAGCCCGGGCCGGCTCGGCCTTGGGCGCGGGCTGGGGCCTGGGCCTGGCGGGTTCCGGGGCGGCGGCTTCAGGCCGTGCAGCACTGGCCGATGCAGCGGCTTGCGATGCGGCTGCTGCCGACATTGGTGCCGGTGTCTGGGGCGCCGGAGCAGCCGGCGCTTGCTGCGGCACCGGCGCCACGACCGGCGCGGGCTTCGAAGGAGCGGGTGCAGCAACTACGGCCGTCGGCGCCGCCAGCCCGCTCACATAGGTGTCGCCCAGCTTGGCAAGGCCCAGTTCGGCCGCGAACGCGGCCACGGTCTGCGTGCGGTCCTTGCTGTGCACGGCCAGCGTATGGTCGACGGCCGCGCAGAAGGCCGGGCTCAAGTCGCTGCGGCCCAGCGACGACAGCGGCACGTAGGCGTCCTGCACGCTGCGCACCACGGCCGACGGCGGCGGGTGCCCGGTGACGGCACGGTACAGCACGGCGCCCAGCGCGTAGAGATCGGTCCACGCGCCCTGGAGCAGCGTGTTGTCGTCGGCGTACTGCTCGATCGGCGAGTAGCCGGATTTCACCATCACCGCCACCTCGTCGACCAGGTCGGCAATCGACTTGCGCGCGGCGCCGAAGTCGAGCAGCACGGGCAGGTCGTCCTGCTGGATGAAGATGTTGTCGGGCGCGATGTCGCGGTGGAAGCACTGGCTGCGGTGCAGGGTTTCGAGCGCGCCGAGCAGCGGGCCGAGCATGCTCAGCAGCCAGGCCTCGGAGATCTTCTTCGGCTCTTCCTCGGCCAGGCGGCGCAGCGTGCGGCCGCGGTAGAGCTGGATCGCCATGTAAGCGGTGCTGTTGGCTTCCCAGAAGCGGTGCACCCGCACCAGTGCCGGATGGCTGAACTGTGCGAGCGTGCGCGCCTCGTTGATGAAGCTGCGCAGGCCCGCCTGGAAGGTGGCGGTGAGACGGTCGGAACGCACGTGCACGCTGTCGTCGCCGACGCGGCGCGCGAGCATCGAGGGCATGTATTCCTTGATGGCCACCTCGCGCTGCAGCGAGTGGTCGTAGGCGCGGTAGACGATGCCGAAGCCGCCCTCGCCGATGACCTCGAGCAGCTCGAACTCGTCCAGCCGGTGGCCCGCGTCCAGCGGATGGGGGCGCTCCTGCGGATCGGCCTGCACGCTGGTGCTGCTGCTGTTGTTGTTATTGCTGCTGGCGTTGGTCGTCATGCATCTCCTCCCGCGGCGGGGGTCTGGTCGTTCATGCCCATGGCACATGCCCCTGTGAAAACAACTTCGAAAACAGCGGCGTGTTGAGGCCTCCGCCGTGGGCGGCAGTGCGCAGCGGCGAGCCGTCCGCCTGGTTGGTCCACCAGTAGCTGGTGCTTCCGAAGGCGTCGAAGCACAGGGGCAGCTCGGGCCAGCCGAGGCGCTGCTGCGCACCTGTGGCACCGGCGCCCCCGGCCGCAGGCCCGAGGATCGACAGGATGTCGTCCGAGCCGCCGCTCGCGGTCTGGAAGCCGCCGTGGGCCGCGGCCAGCACCTGGCGGTCGAACTGGTCGGGCGCGACGCTGTGGCGGATCGCCTGCAGCAGCGCGGTGCCGCATTGCCAGTACCAGGCGGCGGAGCCCTCGAGCATGGAGGGCCGGTAGCTCGATGCGGCCACCTGCAAGGTTACGCACACGGGGTAGTAGCGCCCCACGCGGTCGCAGCTGGGCGCCAGGCAGCCGAACTGCACCGCGTCCACGCCCTGGGTGGCCGGAATCGCGAAGTTCCAGACCGGCGCCACCACATAGTGCCGCGTCATGGCGTCGGGCCAGCGCTTGAAGGTGCCCAGGCCGTTCTGCATCCAGCGGTCCCACCAGGCCTGGAGCTCGCGCGGCACGCGGCGGTAGAGAAAGTCGCCGGCCGCGGGCAGCTTGCCGTACCAGCCGATCTGCTGGTCGTCGGGCACCCACACCCGCGGCGAAGGAATGCCGCTGTTCATCTCAGGACTTCCCCGGGCATGAGAAGCCGTTCATCTGGTTCAGGCGCAGCGGGTTGTAGACGCTGTTGGCCGTCACCGCGAGCACCACCTTCCTGCCTTGCAGGTCGAAGGTCGCGTTGAACGATTCGGGTGCGTTGCCGGACGAGATCGAGGCCTTGTCGAACAGCCGGTGCAGCGCCCACGGCCCCTCGGTGACGATGCCGCCGGCCGGCGTGCCGCTGGCGGTCGTCACCTGCAGGCGCACCTGGTTGCTGTTGCGCGGGCCGGGCCACTTGACGGTGCTGGGCGCCTGCGGCCCGTGCGCGTAGCGCACGGTCTGGCCGTCGATGTCGAGCGTGAACTGGCTGATGGCGGCGTCCATGTCCTCGGGCCGGATGTCGATGGTGAACGAGGGCGTGCGCCCGCCCGCCATGCCCGAGAAGAACACGTCGCGGATCGCCTGCGCCTTCTGGAACGAATCGAGGTAGGCCGAGCGTCCCGGCGAACTGCCGTCCACGCCCTTCTTGAAGGCCCACGGGTTGACGGAGGTGTCGACCTGCGAGGCCAGGTTCTTCTGGAAGAAGTCGTCCATCATGCCGCCCGGCGCGAACAGCTGAGCGAAGTCGCCGGCCGCCACGTCGCGGTTGGAGCCGCGCGAGAAGGGATAGCGCCCCGCGATGGCCTGGCTGCAGAACTGACCGATGGTGGCAGCGGCGTTCTGCCCGATGTTCTGCCGCGTCACCGCCGCCGCCTTGGACGACGCGGTGGCCGAGAGATCGTTCAGCATGCCCTGGAACGGCACCGGCAGGCGGCCCGCCTCGGCCTGCACCTTGGTGACCGCATCGCTCGACGGCGGGATGTTGCCGCTGCGCAATGCGGTGTCGGTGGCGGTGAGGAAGGTGTAGAGCTCGTTGATGAGCGCGGCGGTGGCGTCGATGGGCGCCTGGCCGCCGGCCTTGGGCGCGGTGACCATGCGGCGAAGCGGCGCGAAGTGGTTGTCCACCAGCGATTCGGGACGGTCCGGCACGGTGTTGCGGCGCTGGCTGCCGTCGGGCTGCCCGATGAGCTGCTCGATGCGCTCGCGCGTGCTGGCCACACGGTTCTGCGCCTGGTCGAGCAGGCTGCGCGTGGCCTCGTCGTGGTTGCGCAGCAGGTCGGTCTCGCGCGCCGCGCCGCGGATGAGACGCGACATCGGCGACTCGCTGGTCGAGAGCACGCGCGTCATCTGGATGCTCTGCAGCAGCGAGCGGCTGTCGGCCAGGCGCACGTCGGCCAGGTAGTCGTCCCAGACGCGGACGTAGTCGGTGAGGTAGAGCCGGCGCACTTCGCGCAGCAGCAGCTCGCGCGAGGTGATGTCGGTCATGCCCGGCGCGCGGATCTGCAGCACCCAGCGGTCTTCCTGTTCGAGCGCGAGCGTGGTCTCGGCCATGCGCTTGTCGAAGATGTCCCAGTAGCCGCGGTAGGTGAAGAGCGTCGGGATGCCGTCGGTGAGCGGCTTGCCGCTCGCGCGCTTGATCACCAGCGCCGACTCGGCCCCCGCCGCCTCCGCGATGCTGAAGGCGTTGGGCGGGCTGGTCTGCAGCAGGATGCGCCGCAGCCGCGCATAGGAGCGCTGCGCCAGCGGCACGCCGGCCAGGCGGGCGCGCGTCTCGTTGATGAGCCGGTCGTCCTTGGCGAAGGGCGAGGTCACCACGCGTTCGGCGAACAGCGCCTTCAGGTGCGACTCGAGGTTGGTGCGCTGCTCGCGCGTGAGGCCGGCGCCGATCTTGCGGTCCACGTCGGTGAGCAGCCAGGCCTGGAGGAAGTCGGCGTCGTAGCGCTCCGCGTCGTACAGCATGAGGTAGGCCTTGAGCGCCTCGTAGCTGTATTCGGCATCGGTCTTGGAGGCCTCGCGCAGCGCCTGCTCCACGCGCTGCGAGGCTTGCGGCAGCAGCACGCTTTCGAGCGCACGCTGGTAGACGCCGTCGGTCGCGGCCTGCAGCTTCTCGCCCTGGTAGAGGCCGAAGCGGTAGGAGACGGGCGGATCGCCGATGTCGAAATGGCTCGACTTGGGCAGGTCGCGCAGGCGGTCGAGCACCGGCAGCGAGCTGGCGATGTCGCTGTTGGAATCGACCACCGTCGGCAGCTCGCCGCGCGCCGCGGCCTTGTTGAAGGCCTTGGCGTTGTTGTCGACCTCGGCCACGTAGTCGCGGTTGTTGCGCCAGCTGTTGACGCAGGCGCCCAGCAGCACCACCAGCAGCACGCCGATGAGGCCGTAGCCCGCCAGGTCGATGGCGCGCTTGCGCCGGTACCAGCGCAGGTTGGTGCCAGCCACGCCCGCATCGCGGAAGATCACCTGCTGCAGCAGCTCCTTCAGGAAGTAGCTCTTGCCCGGGCCCGGCGGCGGCGCGGGCGGCGCGTTGACCTGCAGGTAGCGCTTGATCGCGCCCATCACGCGGTCGAAGGCCGTGCCCTCCTGCGTGCCGCTGGTGAAGTACACGCCGCGCAGCATGGGCGCGACTTCGAACTTCGAGGGGTTGAACACGTCGGCCAGGAAGGTGCCGAGGATGTCCTCGAAGCTCGCGAACTGCTGCGGCAGCAGGTAGGCCTGCGCGCGGCGCAGCTGGTCGGGCTCGGCCGCGAGCAGTTCCGGCAGGCGCTCGTCCAGGCGCTGGTGCAGCAGCTTGTATTCCTGGTGGAAACGCTCGCGCAGGTCGGCCTTGGCGGGGTCTGCCGGGTTGGCATCGATCGGAAACGTGAAGCCCCAGACCTGCGAGCGCTCGGCCCGGCCCAGCGAGCCGAAATACTCGTTGAAGCCGGCCAGCAGGTCGGTCTTGGTGACCAGCACGTACACCGGAAAATTGATGCCCAGGCCGTTACGCAGCTCGAGCAGCCGCTTGCGCAGCGCCATGGCGTGGCGCGCACGCTGCGCGTCGTCGGCCAGCGGCAGATCGGCGATGCTGATGGTGAGGATGGCGCCGTTGATCGGCTGGCGCGGCCTGAACTTCTTGAGCAGGTCGAGGAAGCCCTTCCACTCGCCCTCGTCGGTCTCGCGGTTGCTCTCGTGCGTGGTGTAGCGCCCGGCGGTGTCGATCAGCACCGCCTCGTTGGTGAACCACCAGTCGCAGTTGCGCGTGCCGCCGATGCCGCGCACCGCGGCCTTGCCGAGCTGGTCGGCCAGCGGAAAGTCGAGGTCGGAGTTGACCAGCGCGGTGGTCTTGCCCGAGCCCGGCGCGCCGATGAAGATGTACCAGGGCAGCTGGTACAGGTACTGGCGGTCGAACACCGCAAAGCGCCCCGCAGGCTTGCCGCTGGCGTCCGCGCCGAAGCGCATGTTCTTCAGGATGGACGTGGCATCGCTGAAGCCGCTTTGCAGCTCCTTGATCTCGGGCGCATCCTCGGGCTTGGCGGCCTTCTCCTTGGGGGACGGCGTGCGCAGCTGGTTGAGCAGCTGCGCGTTGAGGCGCCGCTCGCGCCACTTGCGGTAGAGCACGCGCGCGATCCAGATCGCGAACATCAGCGCAATGACCGCGATGCGCACGAACTCGCTTTCGAACGGCCGGTAGCGGCCCACTGCGATGACGGGGCCGATGATCCAGATCAGGAACGCAATGGCCAGGAGCCCGAAAAAGACCCACAGGTCGCGGCTCACGAGGAAACGGAAAATCGCGCGCAGCATCAGCGGGTTCCTCCCTGCGGCGCCGCTGCTGCTGCGCCTGCGGCCACGGGCGCCACCAGCAGCGTCACTTCGACCCGCCGGTTGCGCGCACGGTTGGCCGGCGAATCGTTGGGCACCAGCGGGTCGGCATCGCCGCGGCCTTCGGCGCGCAGGCGCTCGGGCCGGGTGACGCGCGTGGCGATCATCTTCTTGACCGCATCGGCACGCGCCTGCGAAAGCTGCCAGTTGGACGGGAAGCGCACGCTGCGGATCGGCTGGTCATCGCTGAAGCCGCTGATGAGCACGTTGCCTTCCACCGAATTGAGCGCGTCGGCCACGCGCGCGAGCACGGGCGCATAGCGGTCGAGCACGCGGTCGGAGCCCGATGCGAACAGGCCGTCGCCGCGCAGCACCACCACGCTGCGGTCGGCCTCGTCGCGCACCGTCAGCAGGCCGTCGCGGATCTCGGGTTCGAGAAAGCGCTGCAGGCGCGGCTGCGGCGCCGGCGCAACGGCCACGGCACGCTGCGTCTGCGGCAGGCGCACTGCATTCACCGCGGCGAATGCACCGTCGGAACGGCCGGCCAGGCTGAACGTGAGCACGCCGAACACCAGCACCAGCAGCACTGCCGCCACCGCGCCCACGGCCCACAGCGGCAACCAGTTGCGCGTGCGGCGCACCGGCGCGCTCGCGTCCTGCCAGTGCGGCGACAGCGGCACGGCAATTTCGCCGCGCGTCTGGCGGATGATCTGCAGCAGCCGCTGCTTGAGCGTTTCGAGCTGCGTGCGGCCGTTGTCGATGACGCGGAAGCGCCCTTCGAAGCCCATCGCCAGGCAGAAGTAGATGAGCTCGATCAGCTGCAGGTGCTGCTGCGGGTTCTGCACCAGCCGCGACAGCAGCTGGAAGAATTTCTCGCCGCCCCAGGTCTCGTTGTGGAACATCACGAGCAGGCTCTGCGACGACCAGATGCTGCCGCCCCAGGGCGTGAGTGCGGCCGCTTCGTCGACCGCGGTGCACAGGCAGTAGCGCGCGCCGATGATCACCTCGGGCGCGATGCCGCTTTGCTGCGCGCGCGTCTCGAAGCGCCGGACCTCGTCGACCAGGTGTTCGCGCAATTGCGCGGGCGCATCGTGGTGGCCGGTAGCGCGAATCTGCGGGATCAGGTCGAGCAGCGGGTTGGCCGCCGCGACCAGCGGGTTGTTGCCGGCCAGTGCCGTGTCGCCCGCATGCGGACGGCGTGCGTCATGCCATGCGGTGAATGACTGGGGTTGCTGCTGTCCCGCGCCGCGCGATGCCAGGGGCATGCCCGCGGGATCGCCGTTGCCGCTGTTGTTGCCGCCGCCCGGGTTGGGCGGCACGAAGCCTCCCGGACCGACCGCCATGTCATTGACACCGTTCATAGGGTCCCTCACGGACGAATTGCCCAGAACTCCATGGCCAGCCCCGGAAAGTCGCCGGCCAGGTGCATTGCAACGCCGCCCGATTTTTCGAGCTGGCGCCACATGTCGCCGCTCTTGTCGAGTTCGAAATAGTGGTAGCCCGCGTTGTATGGAATCTGGCGCGGCGCCACCGGCAGCGGCCGCACCGTGACGCCCGGCAGCTGCAGCTGCACGAGGTCGCGGATGCGCTCCACCGAACCGATCTTGACCTGCGTCGGAAAGCGCTGCTGGATCGCATCGGCGGGCAGGTTGGCATGCACCGCGAGCACGAAGCCTGCATTGCGCACCAGCACCGGATCGGGCATGCGGCCCACGCGCACGCCGTGGCTGCGCTCTTCGAGCTCGATGGCGATGGCGCTCTGCTCGAGCACGGCCGAGAGCGAGCGCCGCAGCTCTTCCATCAGCGGCCGGATGGTCTCGTTGAGATTGTCGTGGTCGTACTTCGGCCACACCACCGGGCGCCGCGTGGGCGAGGTGTGCGTGGCGAGATGGCAGGCCAGCTTGAACCAGTCGATGAACAGTTCCTCGGGGTGCACCTGCACCGCATGCTGCGCATGCCAGGTCGTTGCGAGATAACGGTTGACGAGTTCGAGCAGGAGAAAGTCGGAGACCTCGCTCACGCCGCCGCGGCCGGGCTGCGAGAGCCGCGAGGCCAGGGCCTCGGAGCGCTGCGTGAGCAGGCCGTGCAGTTCGGCGACCATGCTGCGCAGCATGGGGTGCGCCGATGCATCGAGCACCGGTGGAATGTAGTTGGCGTCGATCACCAGCTTGTGGTCGGTGCGCCGTTCGATCACGCGCACCGCGCCGATGGCCTGCCACTCGGCCGTGAGCGACGATGCGCGCGCGAGCCGCAGGCGCGGCTTCGCAAGCTGCAGCACCGCCGGGCCGAGCGCCACCGAATTGCCGTCGGCCACCTCGCGCTCGACCACACCGAAGCGCGCGGCCGAGCCCTCGTCGTCGGCGAAGATGATCTCTTCGCTGCCCGTACGGCGCAGCGGCAGCGCCAGCACGATGAGTTCATCGGTCAGGTCGCTCGGCACCTCGTAGGGCAGCGGCGCATCTTCGGCGCCGAAAGAGAACGGCGTGCCGTCGGGCAGCACGCCCGCGCCGCCGAGCAGCGACACGCGGCCGAGCGCGTGTGCATCGCGATCGATGTCCAGGTTGAGCCATCCCCAATAGGCACCTTGCAGGCCCGCGGTGCGGCGCGTGACGTACTGCTCGACATAGCGCTCCAGTTGCTGGAAGTGCTGGGGCCTCAGGTACATGCCTTCGGACCACACCACGCGATTCGCCAACGCCTGCGGAAGGGCGCCCTGCTTGCCGGCGCCCGGATTGCGAACTGTCACCAAAGAACCTCCTGGGGCATGCCCACGCTGAAGCGGGAGGTCTTGTTAACGACCTCCCGATTGAATCGGTTTTTTTCTCTGATGCTACACGGCGCTTCTTACGTTTTGCACCGCATTTAGCGTGCGAATTTCTCGCACTTTCTAACTACAAAGCCGTGAAATTAACGACTTGGTAGTAACTCGATGCCGCTCTTGCGGATCGCGATGCGCACGTTTTGCTCGCTCGGAGAAAACTGCCACACCTTGTAGAGATTGGTTTGCTTCGGCTCCTTGAGCGGCAGCACGATGCGCCAGCGAGCGGCCTCGAGCTTGCGGTAGCCCGCGATGATGCCGATGGCACGCGAATCGAGCCCGGCCTCGCGCTTGAAGACACGCTCTTCGCCGCTGCGCATGATGGCCTGGTCGGCGTTCACGAGTTCCGCGGCCAGCGTCTCGCGGTCGCGGTCCTGTAGTGCAAAGTAGTCTGCCGTCTCGAAGTTACCGGAAGATTTCAATTCGAAGACCTTGACGAGAATCGGCGCCGGCTGGCCGCGTCCGTCGGGGTTGACGCCATCGTCGATCCTGATGGTCACCGCGTAGGGCGTGGGCAATGACTTCGCAGTCGATGCGCATCCACTGAGGCCACCAAGCAACGGTGCGGTTGCAAGTGCGCCTTGAAGCAGGGTTCGTCGATGCATTGAGATCTTCCCTAGTGGTTCGCGGCCTATATTATCGAAGTCGTGCGCACCTACCGCGTCGCATCGCGTGCCTGTCGCATGACAGCGGCACACTATCTCAAGCATTGCCTTTTGCAAGGTAGGAGAGAAGATTGAAGTCATGTCTGCCTGCTTTGGCGTTCACCTTGGTTCTGGTTGCTGGTTGCACGACCACGCCGCCGCCCGAGCCGCCGCAACCCGAACGCCTGAGCCAGCAAGTGGCGCGCAGCACGCTCGAACGCGCGCAACAGGCCTATGACGAAGGCGACTACGCCAAGGCCATCACCACGCTCAAGAGCGGCGGCGTCTCGGTGTTCGACGCGGCCGAGCCCGCCACGCGGCTCGATGCCATGAAGCTCGAAGCCTTCAGCTATTGCGTGGCCAACCAGGTGCCCGAATGCCGCGCGCAGTTCCGCAAGCTCATGGATGCGTTCCCCAACTTCGACCTCACCGTGGCCGAGCGCAAGCACCCGGTGTGGGGCCCTGCCTTCGAGGCCGCCAAGCGAATGAAGCGTTGAACGCCGCAGGCGATGAGCCGCGGCACGAGCCGCGCTCGACATGAACATGGAGATGCCATGCGTTGGACGGTGATCGAACATGCCGGCAAGCCGGTGACCGCAGGCCCTTCGGCCTTGCTCGCTGCACCCGGCGGAACCATCGGGCGCAGTCCCGACAACCACCTGGTGCTGCCCGACGAGCAGCGCCAGATCTCGCGCCTGCAGGCCACCGTGCGCTTCGACGACAGCGGCGCGGCGGTGCTGCGCAACATGAGTGCGGTGCTACCCATCGGCGTCAACGAACGCACGCTGCAGCACGAGCAGGAATCGCCGATCGCCGAAGGTGACCGCGTGACCATCGGAAGCTATGTGCTGGTGGCGGGGAGCGGGCAACGCGCAGCAGTCGTGGCGCCCGCCGCGCCGCTGATGGCGGCGGCACCACCACCGGCCTCGCCTGTGCACAGCCCGCTGCCCGCCAGCGCCATGGCGCAGGCGCCCATGGACTCGCTGCTGCCCGCGGCCCCCGTCTCCGATGTGTTCTCGGACCTCTTCGGCGCCGGCGCGCTGCCGATCGGCGATACGCAGCCCGTGACCGTGGCGATGCCGCCACCGCCGGCCATGCCGGCACCGCCGCCCGCACAGGCATTGGCGGTTGCGCCGGTGCCTGCCGCGCCGCCATCGCCGGCCCCGTCACCGGCAAGCACGCAGACGAGCGCCTCGCAGATTCCCTCCGCCGCCGATTGGGATGCCATCCTCGCGAACGCGCCGCGGCGCGAGGCCAGCGCTGCCGAGCCCATGCCCGACCCGATGGCGCACGAGCCTTTCGAGCTGCCCTCGCAGGCGCGCAGGAACCCGGTCGATCCATTGGCCGAACTGAATCCGCAAGCGGAAGACGGCATGTCCGACGTGGCGCTCAAGCGCGGCATGGACCCGCTGTCCTTCTTTGCCGCCGACAACGACGCGCCCTCGCCGCTGTCCGATCCGCGCCCCACCGCGCTGACCCACGAAGATCCGCTGCACGACGTGCATCCGGCGATCGACCTGCTGTCACGGCCGCCGGCGCCACAGGGCTACAGCCATTCGAACCATGCGCGTGAACTGGCGGCGCAGTTCAGGCCGCCGAACCCGGTGCCCTTCGAGCCGCAGGTGTCCGCGCAGGCCGAGCCACCACCGCCGCCGCCCCCGCCACCACCGGTGCCCGCCGCGGCCGCACGCGTGGAGGATGTCGCGCCGCCTCCTCCGAAGGCCGCGCCGACGGAGCCGCCCGCACCGCAGCAACCGAAGCCTGTTGCCGCGCCCTCGCCCGTGGCCGCGCCGCCAGTCCCTGCCGCGGCGCCGCCATCGGCACCGTCCTCTTCGGACGAACTCTTCAAGGCCTTCCTCGAAGGCGCCGGCGTGCCCGACGTGGCCGGCCAGCAGCCGCTGGATGCCGAAGCCATGCGGCGCCTCGGCCGGCTCATGCGCGCGTTCACCGACGGCACCATCGAGCTGCTCTCGTCGCGCGCCATGCTCAAGCGCGAAGTGCGCGCCGAGATCACGATGATCGTCGACGAAGAGAACAACCCCTTCAAGATCCTTCCCAATGGCCGCGCCGTGCTGATGCAGATGTTCGGCGCGCGTATGCCCGGCTTCCTATCGCCCGAAGCGGCCGTGCACGACGCGCTCGGCGACCTGCAATCGCATCAGCTCGGCATGGTGGCCGGCATGCGCGCCGCGCTGCTCACGGTGCTCAAGCGCTTCGACCCCACGGCGCTGAACACCGCCACGCCGCACGACGGCGGCCTGGGCGAGAAGCTGCTGCCCGGCGGCCGCGAAGCGCGCCTGTGGCGCCAGCTGCAGAAGTTGCATGCCGAAACCACCGCGGCCGTCGAGGACGATTTCCAGGCCGTCTTCGGCCGGGCCTTCCAGCAGGCTTACGACAAGGAGATGGAACGGTTGAAGGAGGCGCGCCGTGCTTGAAACCACCCCCCGCGCGTTCGCGGTGCCCATCTCGACCTCGCAGTTCTCCTGCGTGGGCGAGCGCAGCGGCAACCAGGACGCCATCGGCTACCACCTGGACGAATACAACGCCTGCTTCGTCGTGAGCGACGGCGTCGGCGGCAACGCGGGCGGCGAGCTGGCCGCGCGCATCGCGGTCGACACCGCGCTGAACACCTTCGTCGACAATCCCTCGGTGGCGCAGCATGACATCCTGCAGGCCGTGAAGGCCGCCAACGACGCCATCCTCGCCAAGCAGCGGGAGCTGGCCGACCAGAGCCGCATGAGCGCGACCATCGTCTCGCTGTTCGTGGACCGCACCAGCGGCCAAGCCTGCTGGGCCCACGTGGGCGACAGCCGCCTCTACTGGTTCCGCCGCGGCGCGCTGATGCAGCGCACCGAAGACCACAGCCTGTCGGAGCGCTCGGGCGAGGCTGCGCTGGGCAACGGAGCCAATGGGAGCGAACGGCTGGTGAAGAGCAACCTGCTGTACCGCGCGCTCGGCGCCCGGGCCACGGCGGAAACCACCGTGTCGACGCCGCAGCGCCTTGCCGACGGCGATGCGTTCCTGCTGTGCACCGACGGCCTGTGGCAGCTCATCTCGCAGCAGGTGATGGAACGCTCGCTGCAGCTCGCGGACAGTGCCGAGGAATGGCTCGCGCTGTTGCGCCGCGCGGCCGAAGCCAAGGCCGACGAGTCGCGCGACAACTATTCGGCGCTGGCGGTGTGGGTGGGGTTTCCGCAGCAGGTGACGCTGGCGGGGACGGCGCAGCCCGCGGCGCGCCCGGCCGCCTGACACCCGCATCTGCCGCGGCGCCGCTTTTTCAGGGTGCGAGCAGCAGCACCTTGAACTGGCTCGGCACGATGCGCATGCCCACCATGTTGCAGCGGTTCTGCATCGTGATGCTGGTCACGCGAGTGGCCGGGGTTCCCTTGAGCAGCACCGTGAATGCACCGGTGAGGTGACGAGATTGCTGCATGAAGGTCTGCGACACCACCCCCCCCAGCGCCCCAGGCTGGTCGCCCAGAGTGATGGGTGTGGTGGTCGCCATGTTGTGCGCCGGCATCGCCATGAAAAGGATGTTCCAGGCGTTCGGCACGGCCATCGGTCCGAGGGCCATGTTCGGAAAGGGAATGGGCACGGGCGTGCGGCAGACGTCAGGGAACGCCAGATCCATGCCCATCAGCTGGCAGTTTGCAAACATTGTTGAAGCTCCTTGTCAGCCCATGTGGATCTGCGAGGCGTCGACCTTCACCAGTTCCTTGCCGGTCACCATCGTGTGCTGGCCATGGATGCGCACCGTCTGCGTGGCCTTGCAGTCCAAATGGCCCACTCGGGACTGGTCGACCTCCTCCACCAGGCGCAGTGCATTGCGCGCCATCTGCACGATACGGTCGGCGACCGTCTCCAACACCTTGCCGACCAGCCGGGTCCGGCCCACCGTTGCATCGACGGACTGTGCCGTGACGCGCAACTGGTCCACGCGGCAATCTCCCTCGTCGGCTTGCATGGCCCATCGCACGCTTTTCATTTCCAGAGCGGCACTGCTGCGCAGGCTGAGATTGCCCGCGCTCTCGATCGACACCGTGCCCCCGGCGCCGCCGAACGTGATATCGCCAGGGGCATCGATGCGGCTCGCGGCAGGATCGGCTTGCTCGATCACCGCGATCAGGTAGACGCGCAAGCGGTCCGGCCCCGACAGAAGCACCGTGTCGCCCTCCCGCGGCTTGAGCAGGCAGCTCGCCGCCCGCCGGCACATCCACACGGCACCTTCGTCGTCTTCGACTTGGAGTTGCCCATCGGACATGCAGGCTGTCAGCCGACCGATGAAATGGACGGGTGCCGATTCGGCCGGGGCCGAGCGGAGTGGGACGACATTCATGGTGATTCCCTTCTTGGCATTGATCGATTGCGCAGCGCCCGCCGCTCACGCGGAGTCGGACCAGGCTTGGGCCTTGTACAGTTCGGGGTCGTTTTCAATGATGCCACCGCGAGCGGAAAAACGGGCCCCCTGCTCATTGGTTCGGTGAAAGCGCGTACGAAGAAAGTGCGCGCCACTCATGTCCGCACTGCCGAGGTCCGCGTATGAAAAATCGGCATCCTGCAGATTCGCGCGGCGAAAAGCTGCCCCGTTCGCGCGCGCGCGATGAAACACGCTCAGCGGCAGGAAGGCATCCTCGAACGAAGTGCGCTGCAGCTTCGCGTCGACCCAGATCGACTGTTCGAAGCGGCCGCCCGCACAGTTGGCGTCGCCGAGGTCTGCTTCGGCAAAGATGGTCTGCGCCGCCTCGGCGCCCGAGAAATCTGCATTGCGCAGCGATGCACCCTTGAAATTGCTCTGCGTCAGCGTGGCGTTGCGGAAGTCGGCTCCGTCCAGCGTGCTGTCGGTGAACTGGCATCGTTGCAGCGTCTGGCCTGCGAAGACCTGGCGCGCAAGCTCGCATTCAAGGAACACCACGCTGTCGGCCTGCATGCCGGTGAAGACAGCGGTCGCGAGGTTGAGCTTGTACATGGTGACGAAGCTCAGAACGGCACCGGTGAAGTCAGCTTGCACAAGTTTCGACTCTGCCACCGTCGCTCGATCCATGCGCACCGCGGCGAACAGGGCCTGCGTGAGGTCCGAGCGGAAGAAGGTTGCGCGGTCCAGCTGGGCACCGGACAGATCGGCCTGCTGCAGGTGCGATTCGACAAACGATGCATCCTCGAGCGCAGCCCGAGCGAATTCGGCGCGCTCGAATCGGCACCGGTAGAACTGCGCCTTGACGGAGATGGCGTCCGAAAAATCGCACTCGCCCATCCGGCAATGCGTGATCACGCTGCCTGCCAGGTTCGCGCCCTGAAAGCTGGCGCCCGTGAAATCGA
Organism: Variovorax beijingensis; assembly: GCF_007828835.1. GTDB lineage: Bacteria > Pseudomonadota > Gammaproteobacteria > Burkholderiales > Burkholderiaceae_C > Variovorax > Variovorax beijingensis_A. The sequence continues at coordinate 17,348 of NZ_VIVL01000001.1, forward strand.
TGTTGTCCCAGAGCGCGCCCGACAGGTCGAGCCCGCGAAAATCCCAGCCGCGGCATTCGATACCCTGGACCTGGACGCCATGCCGCACCTGGTCGAGCAGTTCGTCGCGCGTCACGGCGCCGATGCCCCTGCAGGTCGCGCGGGCCATACCTTGGCATGCCGGGTATAGGCGCCGTCCAGCAGCGTGGTGCCGTCGATGAGGGCCTGAGACACATCGGTTCGGAAAAGATTCGCCCCGCGCAGATCACAATGGGTGAGCACGGCCTTCGAGAGGTTCGCGTCGATGAGGATGGCACCGCGCAGGGAGGCGCGCGTGAAATCGGCACGAACGAACAAGCTCTCGCCGGCGGACAGACCATTCAACTTCGCGTCGCTGAAGTCGCATTCGGAAAGATCGCAGGCATCGAGATGCGCCGCGCTCAAATCGGCCGCCATCAGCGGCATGCCACGCATGCCGCATTGCTTCAGCCTCGCGCCGCTCAGCCGGACACCGGCCAGCGAACTGCCCTGTGCCACGCTACAGGCGTCCAGAACCGCGTTGGAAAAGTCCACCGAGCTGTCGAGCGTCGCCGCCACGAATCCGCAGCGCGTCAACTTCGCATCGGCGAAGGACACGCGACGCAGCTGGCATTCGATCCAGACCACCTGCAGCATCTCGGCCTGCTCGAAGTGCAGGTCTTCGAGCGCCATCTGCAGGAAGGCCACCTGGTGCCAGCGCGAACCGCGAAAGTCGCAGCGTGCGAACGATGCCTCATGCAGCTGCACCTGATCCATGCGAGTGCCGGCCATGCGACAGTCGACGAACCGCGCCCCGCCGGCATGCACCTCCCGCAGGCTCGCGCCTTCGAAGTTGGTGCGATCGAAGCAGGCTCCTCCGATGTTCGCCTCGTCCAACCGAGCGCGTGCAAGGCTCGCGCCCGTGAGGTTGGCGCGCGCGAGAATCGCCTGCGAAAGATTGCAGTCGTCGAGCTGCGCACCGGCGAGGTTCGCGTCCGTCAGTATGGCGTGCGAAAGGTCGGCACCCCGCAGGTCCATGCCAGACAGGTCCGCGCCTATCAGATTCATATGCGCGAAGGTGCGGCGCCCGGGCTCGGCCGCCGAGAGCCGCCTGCGAAGCTTGGCGCTGCGAAAGCTCGGCATCGCGGGCGCTGCACCTCCCAGATGCGCGGAATGCAGATAGCCCAGATGCATCAGGGGATCTGCGGGAGCCGCCGGCTCGTCCGGCTTTTCGGTATCGGCGTCGCCTTCGGCTTCGGGCGGGTTCGCCTGATCGTAGCGGTCGCCTTTCGACATTTCGCGCTGGAGCTGCTGTGGATCAGGCATCACCGCCTGAGCGCGCGCCGCTTCTGCGGCAGCGCCTTGGGTCGGCAGGGCATTCCGCTCGCTTTCGATACGCTCGGCCTCTTTCTGCAGCCGCTCCCGCGTCTGCACGGCCGATGCCTCGGCACGCTCGAGATATTCGGGCAGGTCGTCAAAGTCCGGAATCGCTTCGGGCTCCCAGGGCGCCTCCAGGTAGAGCTCGGGGTCGAGCCCTTTTTCCAGCAACTCCGCGCGGCGTGCTTCATGGTCGCGCAGCAGGCCGGCGCGCAGGTTGCGCGGCAGCGGCTCGGCCATGGTGTCGGGCAGCTGCATTTGCCGCCAGTCGCCAAGGATCGGCCGGGGAGCGAGGTCGCTGTCCCGCAGCACATGGATCGCGGCCTTTTCCGGATCGATCCGCTTGAGAAGAACCTCGCGGTAATGCTGCAAGGGCCGCGGCGCGTCGCGCAATTCGAGTGCAGGCATGATGTGCCTGACGTCGGCGGCGTCGTCCTCGCGCACGGGCGTGGCGCCGTGCCAGATCAGGATCACCCGTTCGCGGTCCGGGAAGAACCATGCGGTGCTCAGGTGCATCGGCACTGACCGCAGCATCTCGCCGTCGTCCGAGAAGCTGACATGGCAGACCGCGTTCCAGTCGGGAAGGTTTCCCTTCATGACGGGAATCTGCGGATGCATGTTCCACAGTTCGTAGGCCGCGCCCGGCGGCAGCGTGCCGCGGCCGCGCCAGCGCTGGTCCTGCGGCGCCGCATTGAAGAAGCGCCAGTCCATGTCGTCGGCAAAGCCCGGGTAGCCGTTTGCCAGCCAGGTGCTGTCGTACTGGCGGCCGATGTGCGCCATGCGCTGCGGCCAGTCCGGCAAGTAGCCACACAGCGCTGCAGGTGTGCCGGCCTGTTCCCGGCGGGCGAGGCGATGCGTTGCGGCTTCGACGTTGGGCAGACGGCGCGTGTGCACGCCATTGACGATCTCGTCCTGCCCGCCGATACCCAACGGGTTTTGCGCGAAACCGGGGCCTCCATAGGTGTGCCTCCAATCCAGAGGCATCTGCTCGAAGGGCAAGGGCGCCGTCGAACGCCCATCGAGCCAGTAGCGGTCTCCGGACACGAGGAGCAATTTATCGACCGTGTCCATCCGCAGGCGCACAGCGCATTGCGACTTTTCGGCCTGGTGGCTGGTGTAGGCAAAGCCGCTGACCAGAACTTCGGCCTCGGCTTTGGGCACGCCGAGGTCCAGTACGCTGCCGGGGTCGAGCACCTCGCTGACCATTTGCCAAAGCTCCTGCTCCGGCTGCAGCTGCGGGTCCGCCTTCAGGCTGACCAGCGCGATCGAGGCGATGCCCAGGTGGTTGTCGGCCTTCCACCGGTACGGGCGGGTCAGCAGGCTGAGTCGGAATGGCTTGACGATTTTCAACGGCGATGATCGGTCAGGGTGGAGGCGCCGAATGGGCAGCCACGGTGGAAAAAATCACGGCGGTCTGCGCCGGCCGATCCGGGGCATAGCGGACCTCCACCGCGCAGCCGATGCCGTAGAGCGTCAGCTCATTGAGCGGCACGACCTTCTGCACCTGCGCGCTGTGCTGGACACCGGCTGCATCCCGGAATGCCACGGTAAACGTGATCAAGGGGCTGCGATCGTCGTAGCTTCCACCCAGCTCGCTCGCCACGATCAGGCCGTCCGCGCGTCCTTCGAGTGCATTGCTCGCCGACTCGCGGCGCGAGACCTGCAAGAGATCCCATCCGCCGCACAGCAGAAAGGACCCGACCAGCATCAGTCCGATGCATGCGCCGATCCCGCCCAGGCCCATGGCACCGGCAAGCACGATCATCGGCACGGCACCTATCGCGACCAGGAGAGCGCCCAGCCATCTCATTCGCAGGGACAGCAATGCGCCGGTCATGTGCACATGAACAGGCCCTTGAGCATGACCTTGAACGGGCCGACCTTGATCTTGGCGCCGTTTTCGAAGTTGAGCGCCCGGTTCGACAGCCTGTATGCCTTCCAGTCGAAGCTGGCGCCGCCGATGTTGGTGCTGACCGCATTGATGGTTTCGGAAAGCGGTGCAAAAGTGAAAGAATTCGCGTAGGCGATAGAAAACGCGAAGGGCGTCTTCGAGGTGATGGAAACTTCGGCCTCCGTGGTGATCGTGCTGCCCGCGTGCGTGTGCAGCGAGTTCGTGTAGCTGACGTCCTTGTGGTCGGAGTGCAGGCTGATGGTGTTGGCGTTGACGTTGAATTGCGTCGGCGTGTAGATGTCCACGTCCGTATTCACGCTCTGCATCGTCAGCTTGCCGGCAGTGGTGATGAGCATGTCGCCGACCGAGCCAATGCTCTCGGTGCCGCCGACCGTGCGCATGCTGTCGTTCTGCACGTAGTAGTGCTCGCCGCCCAGCACCGAGACCTCCTTGCCGTTGGATTTCTCGGTGTACAACCCAACCACCGTGGTGGTCTGCGGCCCGTTGACGGTCTCGTCGAGCGACTGGCCGATGGTCCGTGTCTCGCCCGTGTCGACGTTTTCAGTGCGGCTGCCGGTCACGTGCTCGATCTGGTCGCCTTCGACGTACACGTCCTGGGTGCCGCCGATCACCTTGATGTTCTGCGGCCCGTTCACGGTGATGTTCTGCGGCCCGCCCTTGTTGACCGTCACCGTATGCGGTCCGTTGATCGTCTCATCCAGCGAGGTGTTGGTAGTGTAATTGTCGGCGCCCTCGATTGTCGTGGTTCTCTTTCCCGCGACAGTGTCGGTCTCGTCGGCCTCGACATCGATCTCGAAGTTCTTCTCGGCATGAATGCGCACCAGCTCCTGGCCCGGCGCATCGTCCAGGATGAACTCGTTGGCATTTGCCGGCGTGCCGTCCTGGCTGCGGCTCACGAAGCCGCTCACGGTGACCTTTGCAGGCAACTCGAGCGGCGGCATCTGGTCGGAGTTGTAGACGCGGCCGATGATGATCGGCCGGTCGGGGTGGCCGCCGATGAAATCGACGATCACTTCCTGACCCTTGCGCGGATGATTGACGGCGCCGTAGTTCGAGCCAGCCCAGGCGCTGGAAACGCGCACCCAGCATGAGCTGTTCTCGTCGCTCTTGCCATAGCGGTCCCAGCGGAACTGCACCTTCACGCGGCCGTATTGGTCGACCCAGTATTCCTGGCCCGCCTTGCCCACCACGGTGGCGGTCTGCGGCCCGTTGGTGCGGGTCATCGGTGTGACGCGCGGCGGACGGAATGCATACGAGGTCGGCTGCACGGCGAAGCTGAAGCTGTAGTGGCTCTCGGCCGCACCGCTCTCGTACCCGCCTTCGCGCAGTGCATAGGACACCGACACGATCAGGTATTCGCGGTTGTCGTCCTGCCGCGGGCAGTTCTGCATCGTGAAGCGGTAGCCCGGCGCCATGCCGCGCACGCTGGAATGGCCGACGTCGCGTTCGGCCTGCGATTGCGCCTCTTCGAGCCGGATGCGCGAGTAGTGCTCGCCCTGCTCGACCTCGCTGAAGCCGCCCAGCCATTCGTAGATCTCGTAGGTGTCGTGGGGATTCCCGCGCGGCTGGCTGCGCATGCCCATGAGGTCGGCCTTCGACTTCTTGAAGTCGTAGTCGTCCACCACGTAGGTGCCAGGACGGATTTCCTCGGTCACCTGCCACTGGTCGATCACTTCCTGGAACGGGTCCGGGTTGCGGTCGGCTGCAAGATAGCTGATCTTCGGATAGCCCGGCAGGGTGTCGTGCGCGCCGATGTCATCGGCAAGCACCAGCGTGTGCTCGCCCTTGTCGTGCTTGAAGTAGTAGTAGATGCCTTCGTGCTCCATCAAGCGGCTCACGAAAGCGAAGTCGGTCTCCTGATACTGCACGCAGTACTCCCACTGGCGGTAGTTTCCGCTGAGCTTCTTCTCGAAGGCGAAGTTGTAGTCGGCGAACACTTCCTCGAGGATGTCGACGACCGACTTGTTCTGGAAGATCTTGCAGTCGCTGGTGCGCGTGAGATACCAGAGCCAGGGCCGCACCGTGGCGCGGTACAGCACGTAGCGCGAGGTGCCGCCCTCCTTGCCGACCATCGTGAAGCGAACGATCTGCCCGTTCAGGAAACGAGGCTCGCCGGCCGTCTGGATTTCAAGCGAGAGCGGCTTGCCCAGCACGGCCTTCATATCGAGCGACACGCTCGGGCTCAACAGGTCGACCTCGAACTCGAACAGCTGCGACAACCCCTCGGTGCCGTGCATCGATCGGAACAGGAGCTGGTCTTCTCCCAGCGGCGTGTGGGCTTTGACGACTCTGTTGGGCATGGCTTATTCCCTTCTTCGCTCAGCGTTCAGAAAATTCGTAGTGGAAATCGTCGTTCGCCGCGCTCAACCGCACGCCGGCGAGCTTGCGCGCGCTGACCGTGGCGCCGATGACTTCCTCGCTCAACCGCGGCAGGATGGTGTGCGTGAGGATCGCATCGATCATCCGCCCACCCGATTCGATGGCGGTGCACCGGCGCGCCACCAGTTCGACGGCGCTGTCGTCGTAGTCCAGCGCAATGCCATGGTTCGCATCGAGGCGGGTGGCAATGCGGTCGAGCTGGAGGCGAATGATGCGATGCAATGCATCGGCTTGCAACGGGTAATAAGGCACTACAACCAGCCGGCCCAGCAGCGCCGGCGCGAACACCTTGAGCAGCGGTTCGCGCAGCGCAGCCGCCAGCGGCTCGGGGTCGGGACGCAGGGTCGGGTCTTCGCACAGCTGCATGACCAGGTCGGTGCCGACATTGGAGGTCATGATGATCACGGTGTTGCGGAAATCGATGTGGCGGCCCTCGCCGTCTTCCATCCAGCCCTTGTCGAACACCTGGAAGAAGATCTCGTGCACGTCGGGGTGGGCCTTCTCGATCTCGTCGAGCAGCACCACGCTGTAGGGCCGGCGGCGCACGGCCTCGGTCAGCACGCCGCCCTCGCCGTAGCCCACGTAGCCGGGCGGCGCGCCCTTGAGCGTGGAGACGGTGTGCGACTCCTGGAACTCGCTCATGTTGATGGTCACGAGGTTCTGCTCGCCGCCATACAAGGCCTCCGACAGCGCAAGCGCAGTTTCGGTCTTGCCCACGCCCGAGGGGCCGCACAGCAGGAACACGCCCACCGGCTTGTTCGGGTTGTCGAGCCGCGCGCGCGCGGTGCGGATGCGCCGCGAGATGGTCTCCAGCGCATCGGGCTGCGCGACCACGCGGGCCGAAAGTATTTCACCGAGGCGCAGCACCGATTGCGCGTCGTCGCGCACCATGCGGCCGATCGGAATGCCGGTCCAGTCGGCCACCACGGTGGCAATGGCCTGTGCGTCGACGGCGGCCAGGATCAGCGGCGATTCGCCCTGCAGCTGGACGAGCCGGTCCTGCGCCTGGTCGAGTTCGGCGCGGATCTCTTCGGGTGTTCTCCCGGGTTCGGGTGCAGCGGCCTCGGCGTCCAGCGGCGCGTCTTCATCCGCCGCGTCGCCCTGCTCTTGCGTTTCGGCCTGCACGGGCACCGCCGCCGGCGACAGCTGCTTGCGCAGCGCCACGATGCGCTCGACGAGCAGGCTTTCTTCCGCGCGCCGCTGCTCGAGCAGGTCGAGCTCGGCCTGCGCCGCAGCCACCTGGGCCGCGATGTCCTCCACGCGCCGGTGCTCGCCGACGCCGATCGCCGCCTCGCGCCCGGCAATGCCCGACTCGATGCCCAGCACCTCGATGCGGCGCTGCAGGTCTTCGATGGCCGCGGGCAGCGCATGCTGGCTCAGGGCCACGCGCGCGCAGGCCGTGTCGAGCAGGCTCACGGCCTTGTCGGGCAGCTGGCGCGCGGGAATGTAGCGGTGCGACAGGCTCACGGCCGCTTCGAGCGCGGCGTCGAGGATGAGCACGCCGTGGTGCTTCTCGAGCTCGGCCGAAATGCCGCGCAGCATGACCACGGCCTTGGACTCGGTGGGCTCGTGCACCTGGATGGTCTGGAAGCGCCGCGTGAGGGCCGGGTCCTTCTCGATGTACTTCTTGTACTCCGACCAGGTGGTGGCGCCGATGGTGCGCAGCCGCCCGCGCGCGAGCGCCGGCTTCAGCAGGTTGGCCGCATCGCCGGTGCCCGCCGTGCCGCCCGCGCCGACCAGCGTATGCACCTCGTCGACGAACAGCACGATGGGCTTGGGGCTCTTCTCGACCTCGTCGATCACCTGGCGCAGCCGCTGCTCGAACTCGCCCTTCACGCCCGCGCCGGCCTGCAGCAGCGTGGGGTCGAGCACCCAGAGCGACACGTCCTTGAGCGACGGCGGCACGTCGCCCGCCGCGAGCCGCGAGGCCAGCCCTTCGACCACCGCCGTCTTGCCCACGCCCGCTTCGCCGGTGAGCAGCGGATTGTTCTGCCGCCGGCGCATCAGGATGTCGATGATCTGGCGGATCTCGTCGTCGCGGCCGTAGACCGGATCGAGCTCGCCCGCGCGCGCCTTGGCCGTCAGGTCGCTCGCGTACTTGGCGAGCGCCGAGCCGCCCGCGGCGGCGCCGTCGCCCTGGTGGGATGCCGCTGCAGCGGCAGGCCCCGGCGCAGCCGCAGCGTCGAAGTCGTCCTCGGGCGAGCCTTCGGTCCACGCGGGAAGCTGGGCGATGAGCACGTCGGGCACGATCTTGTCGAACTCGCGCGAGATGCCCGAGAGCACCTGCCGCAGCCCCGGCGTCTTGACGATGCCCGCGAGCAGGTAGGCACCGCGGATCGATGTGGCCTCGAAGCGCAGGCTCGCATAGACCCAGGCGCGCTCGACGGCGTTGTCGACGTGCTCCGAAATGTCGCTGATCGAGGTGGCGCCGTGCGGCAGCCGGTCGAGCGCACGCACGAGGTCCTGCTCGACCGCATCGAGGTTGAGGCCGGCGCGCCTGACGATGCGCAGCAGGTCGCTGTCCTGCAGTTGCAGGATCTGGTGCAGCCAGTGCACCAGTTCCACATAGGCATTGCCGCGCAGCTTGGCAAAGGCGGTGGCAGTCTCCAATGCCTTGTAGAGCATCGGATTCAGCTTGGAGAAAAGGGAGACGCGGCGGATATCGGTCATAGGGCCATGGAAGAAGCCTCGGCCGCCGTGGAAGCAGCCGATGCGGAACGGGAATACAGGGCTTCGGGCTGGAACAGCATGTCGCCGGCATCGGTGGGCGAGAGGCGCGTGCCGAGCCAGCTGCCCCAGCCCAGCCGCTGGTCGCCGCCCAGCTGCATGCCGAGGGCTTCCTGCTTCCTGAGCACGAGGCGCAGCTCCCAGGCGAACTCGATGCCCACGTACTGGCGCACCCAGTCGACCACCTGCTGCAGGCGCCTGCTGCCCGGCAGGAAGTCGCGGAACTCGCTTTGCGAGAGCGGCCCGAGTTCGAGGCGGAACTTGCCCTGCGCATCGCGCACCGCCAGCCCGACAGTGGCGCCGGCGCCCAGTTTCTGGTTGCGGCCGGAAGTGCCGATGCGGCTGACCTCGCGCTCGTCGAGCATCACCCAGTCGCTCACGAACTCCTCGATGCGCACGGGCACGTCGAAGTACAGCCGCAGGATCTGGATCAGGCCCTCGGGGTTGCGCGTCTGGCGCACGAGGTGCCCGGCCATGAAGGTGCGCGCATGGTCGGCGATGCGGTCGCGCTCCTTGAGCCCCGGCTGCCCCATGTTCATGAGGCTCGCCACGTAGTCGACGAAGCGGTGGCCGTCGGGGCGGTCCAGGCTGTTGACCGACTGGGCATCGGCCCAGGCCCGGTAGAACAGCAGGATGAGCCGGTGGTGGAACAGGTCGGCGAAGGCGCTGAGCGTGTTGTCGCTGTGGTGGCGCTTGCGTTCGCGCGCGTACTCGGTCAGGTGCAGCGGCAGCGGCCCGTTCGGGCCGAACAAACCGAAGCCGTAGATCGAGATGCGCGGCGGACCGTCGCCGTCGACATCGACACCCGAGACGTTCGACGGCGCAAAGGCCATCGAAGGCTCCTGCCCCAGCCGCAACGGCTCGTCGAGCGGACGCGGCGCGCGGCCCAGCAAGGGATGGCCGCCGTGCGCATCGAGGCGGCGCAGCAGCATGAACAGGTCGTGCTCGAAAGGCTGGTCGACCAGGCCGGCCCACAGGACCGGGTCGGCCTCGGGAGCGCCACGGCGCGGCGCGCGTGCCGCAGCGTCCTCGGGCGCGATCGGCGGCGCCTGCTCCGAATCGTCGGCGAGGCCGGCTGTGCTGCTCATACTCATACGGCGGGACGGCGTCCGATGCGCGGCGCCCAGCGCGCGATCTCGCCGCGCTGCAGGCTGGAGAGCGCGAACTCGGTGAACGCGTTGAGCGACACGTGCCGGCTGAAGAACTGCTCCAGCACGGCGCCGAAAAGATAGGGACTCGCGCCCGAGAAGGCCACTTCGTCGATCTTCAGCGCGATTTCCACGCCGCGCCCGAAGACGATCGGTCCCGGCTCGGGCAGGCGGCGGAACACCGGCGCCAGCGCCATCGAGCGCACGCCCTGGATCTGGCGGCGCACCGCTGGGTCAGCCAGGTTGCCGTAGAGGTCGAGCATCTCGCGCAATGCGGCCGCGCCCTGCGTGGCGTCGATGTCGGTCAGGCTCAGGTAGTTGAGGCCCAGGTGGCTGATCAGGCGCCAGGTCAGCGCGCCTTCCGCCAGCGCGGGATAGGGCCGCGACGGCCCGCGCAGGATGCGGATGCCGCGCACCGGCGCCGACACGCGCAGCGAGAAGTCCGACTCCAGCCCCGTCGGCAGCAGCAGCGGCAGGTCGCGGTTGGTGCACAGCACATCGATCGTGATGTGCCGCAGGCTGTGCGGAAAGGGCGCGTCGTGCTGGTCGACGAGCGACACGTACACCTCGCTGCCGGTGTAGCTGGTGCGCGTGCCTTGCGCGCGTGCGCGGTCGGACACCAGGCGCGGCTCGCGGCGCAGCGAGAAGTATGCGCCGAAGTCGCCGTCGTCGGCCGCGAACGAGCCCAGGAAGGGCCTGAACTCGCGCTCTTCCGAGCCGCTTGCCATGTGGCCCGTGACGCGCTCGACGGTGAAGATCTCGAAGTCGCGCGGACGCGTGCGGTCGATCACCGCATGGTGCTCGTGCTGCCCGGGCCCCACCGGAATGCGGTCGCTGCGGCGCGGCACCAGGTTGATGATGGGCGTGCAGAACAGCGAGAAGTGCTTGGCGTCGACTAGCCGCTCCAGGTCGGCGTCGGCGCGGTCGAGCAGGATCACGATTTCCATCGTGGTGCCGCCCATGGCCGAGGCCGCCGCGCGCAGGTTCTTCACGCTGAAGAACAGGTAGCGGTCGGGGAACGCGAAGTACTCGTGCAGCAGCCGGTAGCCCTGGAACGAGCGCGCGTCATAAGGCAGCAGCGCCTGCTCGGGATCGAAGCCCTCGTGGCGAATGGCTTCGTCGCCGAGCGGAACGATCCGCGCCTTGCTGCCCGGGCCGCTGCGGCACACGGTGCCGATGCTGTGGTGCACCGCGAGTTCGAGCACGCGCAGCGCGTGCAGCTCCGCGCCCGAAAGAAAGAACTCGAGCCGGTCGATCGGCAGCTCGGCGAACGTGGTGCCGCCCACCGCTTCGAGCTTGATGGTGATGGCGCTCCTGGCGCGCTGGGCGACCGCGGGCATCGCATGCGCGATTTCCGCCGGCACGGGGCCGATGCTCGCATCCGCGATCCTGATGGGCCACAGCGTGACCTCATGGCCGGTTCGGAATTCGCAGGCCGTCTGCTCGCCCTTGATCATGCGCCCGCGCATGATCGTGTGGCGCGGCAGTTCGTAGCCGGCCTTCAGCGAGCCTTCATTGAGGTTGCCGTCGATCTGCACCACGGCCATGGCGGGCAGCGGTGCGAGGAAGTTGGGGTACACCACTTCGAGCAGCCGCTGCGAGAAGCGCGGAAACTCCGCATCCATCTTGAGCTGGATGCGCGCCGTGAGAAAGCTGAAGCCCTCGAGCAGGCGCTCCACGTAGGGGTCGCTGACCTCGATGCCGCGCATGCCCAGCCGCCCGGCGATCTTCGGGTAGCGCTGCGCGAACTCGGCACCGAGCTCGTGCATGTAGGTGAGCTCACGGTTGTAGTAATCCAGCAGCCTCGCGTCCATTCAGAGGCCCCCGGTCGGACGCAGGATCATGTGGCCGCTCTCGAGGTCGAGCTCGGAGCGCAGGATGAATTCGATCGGATAGGGCACCGACCACAAGGTGCCGCGGATCTCGAGCGCGAGCAGGTTGTGGTGCTCCAGGTCAGTGGCGTCGGTGACGCAGCGCACGTCGATGCTGTCCTTCATGATGCGCGGCTCGAAGTCGACGATCGCGGCGCGGATGGCCGCCTCGACGTCCGCGAAGTTGACCTCCGACATGCGTCCGCCGGCCCAGCCGCGCACGCCGTAGTTCACGACCGAGCGCCGCGCGCGCGGCATGGCGTTGATGGTGTGGTCCGCACCGAAATTGGTGGTGTTGAGCAGCCACTGCAGGTCGCGCAGCACCGAGTCGCGCAGCAGCTTGCCGCTCATGAGGAATGCACCCGCGCGCTCCTGGCGGCTTTGCGGCTGCTTGTCGGTCAGGCGGTCGAGCAGCACCGGCTGCAGGCGGTCGCGCGCAACGCTTTCTTGCTGGGCGCCATCGGCCTCCATGGCCTGGCGGCTGGCTGGCAGGACGGAACTCACTGCGCAGCACTCTCGGCAGGCGCGAACTCGACGAGGCGGATATCGAGCAGCGAATGGTCGCCGGCTTCGCTGATCAGCGTGCGCTGGCCCACGCCGGCGTATTGGTCTTCACCGGTCAGCGGCAGCCAGTCGGTGCGGCGGCCCAGGGTTGTTTCGTCGTCCAGCGCATCGAGCGCACCGGGATAGCGCACCGGCACCAGGCCGTTGAGCCCGCGGCCGTCATGCAGCACAATCTCGGCCGGCGCCCAGAGCAGGTCGACCAGATGCTGCGGACGGGAGAACTTGAGGCGCCGCACCGCCGGCAGCGGCAGCCACGCATAGCCCGAAGGCGTGAGGAGTTCGAGCGCGGCGCCCATGCGCACGTCGCCGTCGCAGAGCCAGGCGAACTCGCTGCTTTGCACCGGCTCGCCGTCGATGGCCTGCACGGCGCGCGCGTCCGACCGGTCGACGCAGTTCAACGTGCCCTGCAATGCGGGCGCATCCTGCCGCGCGGCCTCGCGCAGGTCGGCCGCTTCGGCGGCGCGTTCGGCCGGCAGCGCGGCGGCAGCGATCAGCGCCGCGACCCAGCCGGCCTCGCCGGCCACGACGGCCGGCGCCCGGCCGCCATTCCAGAATTCGGTTCGATGCCGCTCGGCCGCCAGCGCCATTGCGCAGGTGGCACTGGCGGGAGCAAAGGAGGGATCGATCTTCGCGGCCAGCTTGAGCTGGTCTTCAGCCCGCTGCCAGTCGCCCCGCAGCGCAAGAAAGTGGCACAGGGCAAGCCGCAGGCTGGCATTCTGTGGACTCGCGCGAATCTGCCGCTGTACCCATTCGGTGTGTTCGGCCACGGAGCGCTCGCCCAGCACTGCAAACCCATCGCCCATGAAACTTCCTCTTTGACTCGCGCACGGCCGCGGGGCCGTCGACAACTATCTGCAGGCGACCGGCCCGCGGCATGCGCGGACCGGTCGGGACCAAGCAAGAAGGGGAATCAGGCTTCCCGGTTTTCCTTGATGTTCCAGGCCAGCACGGTTTCGGCGCCCTTGCCGCCCTTGTCGGTCTGCTCCCAGTACTGCTGCTTCACCTTGGCCGCCTGGAACGCGAACTGCACCAGCACCGCATCCCCGCCCTGCTCGGCCGAGTACTGCACCGAGGTGACCAGCACTTCTTCCAGCGTCACGCGCGTGTATTCGATCTGCGAACCACCCGCCTTGCACACCGACACTTCCACCTTGCTCAGGTGCTTGCCGCTCGCGCAGTTCTTCATCACCGACGGCGCCGCCTTGTCGATGCGCGCGAGCACCTGCAGGTCGTTGAAGCTCGCCTTGCCCACACCGCCCCCGCCGCCGCTGACCATGTTGCCAGGCTGCGTTGCTCCCCATGCGAACGACTTGATATCCGTCCAGTCCTTGTGGTTCGAGTCCTTGGATTCGCCGTTCGCGCCCTCGACGCGCATGAACATGTCTACTGCCATGATTAACCCCCAGAGTTATATATATGCCCGATTGCGGGACACCGTTGAACTAGCTGCTGTCCTTCTTGTTGGATGGCAGCTTCGAAACCAGCCGCAATGACACCGTCAGCCCTTCGAGCTGATAGTGCGGCCGGAGAAAAAACTTGGCGGCGTAGTAGCCCGGGTTGTCCTCGATGGCTTCCACCTGGACTTCGGCCGCCGCCAGCGGCTTCATTGCCTTCGTATCCTGGGACGACGTGCCCGGGCTGCCGTCCACGTAGTTCATGATCCAGTCGTTGAGCCAGCGCTCCATGTCCTCGCGCTCGCGGAACGAACCGATCTTGTCGCGCACGATGCACTTCAGGTAGTGCGCGAAGCGGCAGCATGCGAACAGGTACGGCAGGCGCGCCGCCAGGTTGGCATTGGCCGTGGCATCGGCGTCGTAGTACTCGGCCGGCTGCTGCAGCGACTGCGCACCGATGAAGGCCGCGAAGTCGGAGTTCTTGCGGTGCACCAGCGGCATGAAGCCGTTCTTGGCGAGTTCGGCCTCGCGCCGGTCGCTGATGGCGATCTCGGTCGGGCACTTCATGTCCACGCCGCCGTCGTCCGTCGGGAAGGTGTGGGTGGGCAAGTTCTCGACCGCGCCGCCCGATTCCACGCCGCGGATCGACGTGCACCAGCCGAACTGCTTGAACGAGCGGTTGATGTTCACGCCCATCGCATAGGCCGAGTTGGCCCAGGTGTAGCGGTTGTGCAGCGCCGAGTCGGTTTCTTCCTCAAACTCGAACTCGTCGACCGGGTTGGTGCGCGCGCCGTAGGGCAGGCGCGCCAGGAAGCGCGGCATGGCCAGGCCGATGTAGCGCGCGTCTTCCGACTCGCGCAGCGACCGCCAGGCGGTGTGCTCGGTGTTCTGGAAGATCTTGGTGAGGTCGCGCGGGTTCGACAGTTCCTGCCACGAGTCCATCTGCATCACGGTGGGCGATGCGCCGGCAATGAAGGGGCAGTGCGCGGCTGCGGCGATCTTGGCCATTTCGCCGAGCATCTCGACGTCGGGCGGGCTGTGGTCGAAATGGAAGTCGCCGATCAGCGCGCCGAAGGGCTCGCCGCCGAACTGGCCGTACTCGGCCTCGTAGATCTTCTTGAACAGCGGGCTCTGGTCCCAGCCGATGCCCTTGTGGCGCTTGAGCGAGCGCGCCACTTCGCGCTTGGAGGCGCACATCACGCGGATCTTGAGCTGCTCGTCGGTCTCGGTGTTGTTGACCAGGTAGTGCAGGCCGCGCCATGCGCCTTCGAGCTGCTGGAAGTCTTCGTGGTGCAGGATCTGGTTGATCTGCTCGGAGAGCTTGCGGTCGATCTCGGTGATGATCGCCTGCACGGTGCGGTAGGCATCGTTCGAGATGGTGACGGTGCTCTCAAGCGCCTGCACCGCCAGCGTCTTGACGGCGCTTTGCACCGCCTCGCGCGCCTGGTCGGTCTTGGGCTTGAATTCGCGCTGCAGAAGGTCGGAGAACTCGTTCGGCTCGAGCGCTTCGATGGTGGCGGCCTGTCCGCGCGCTGTCTGTTTGGGTGCGGTGCTCATGATGGAGATCCTGTCGGCTTACTCGGAAGGTGTGGTGCCGGGGTTGCCCGACTTTTCGTTCGCGGCCTCGATCGCCTTGGCAACGGCGGGATTGGGTGCGGATGCGAGCGACTTGAGCAGCTCCGGGTTCTGCAGCGCCTGGGCGATCAGCTGCTCGGCACCGTTCTTGCCGTCCATGTAGGACAGCAGGTTGGAAAGCTCGGTGCGCGCTTCGAGCAGATGCTGCAGCGCGCCCACCTGGCGGGCGATGCGCGCGGGCGAGAAGTCGTCCATGCTGTCGAAGGTGATGTCGACGTTCATCTGTCCTTCGCCCGTGAGGGTGTTGGGCACCTGGAAGGCCACGCGCGGCTTGATGGCCTTCATGCGGTCGTCGAAGTTGTCGATGTCCACCGCCATGAAGTCGCGCTCGGCGAGGTCGGGCATCGGGTCGACCTGCTTGCCCGCGAGATCGGCGATCACGCCCATCACGAAGGGCAGCTGGATCTTGCGCTCGCTGCCGTAGATCTCGACGTCGTACTCGATCTGCACGCGGGGTGCCCGGTTGCGCGCGATGAACTTCTGACCACTGTTTCTGACACGGTTGTCTGCCATAAAGCTTCCTCTTGAATCTCAATGCGTATTCGTATGGGTCGAGCCCCGGCGGCCTGTTTCCCGGTGATTGCGCCGGCCGCTCATTCCGCTGCGGCCCCGCCGCTCAGCGAACGGCCGGCCAGGCTTTCGATCTTCTGCAGGCCCTCGGGAACGAGTTCTTCGATGATCTGGAAAAAGTTGAGGTCCAGCAGCCTTTGCGCTCTGCGGATGAGCATGGGGGCCGGATGGCTGGGCTCGGTGCGTTCCATGTACTGGCACGCCTTTTCCAACAAGACCTGCACATCATCACGAGTCGATATTTCAATATCTTTAATGCTTGCCGCACGCGCGCCGGAGGCGCCATTGCCCGTGGCCGCAGCGCCCTGCGCCGAAGGTGCGGCCTGCGCCGATCCATTGCCTTGCACGGCCGCCTGCGACGCTTCGGCCGGTTCCGGCTGGGCCTGCTCGGGCAGCAGCTGGACCACGGTGCGAAGCGAGCGTTCGAGCCGGGAAAAATCGGGCGCCCAACTCTGTCCCAGGGCCCGCTCCGAAGTCTCCCGGATGCGCCGCAGCAGCTCCAGTGCTGCATGCAATGCCATCACCGCGGGCGCCGCCTTCTCCTGCGCGCGGCGCGCCACCTCCCGCAGCCGGCCGATGCCGCCCGGGTAATCGATCTGGTCGGCCTTGCTCGAGTCGAGCAGGGCCTCGACCTGCCGCAGGCTCATCGACGCGCCGGCATCCTCGAGCAGCCGCGCATCGCGCACGCTGCGTCCGAGTCCCTCGGCTTCGGCCAATGCAGCCAGCGCATTCATGCGCGGCAGCGGGTCTTCGAAATCACCATCGACGACGCGCGGATGCACGTCGTTCCAGAACTTTTGCAGGATGCCGTCCACCACGCGCAAGCCATCGACGTAGCCCGGCAGTCCCCGGCTCTCGGTCCATGCCAGCGTCAACAGGACCAGCACGCGCACGTCGAGCGTGCGCTGGCACAGCTGCTTGGCAATGCGCTCGACACGGGCCCAGTCGGGCGGCTCGGCCGGAATGATGGTCGAGCCGAACTGCTGCTCCCGCTTTCCCGTTGCAGCTTGCTGCAACGCCATGAACTCGGGGTCGTATTCGAGGTCTTCACCGCAAGGAAGCGGGCCTTCAACAGGCGACTGCAGTAGTTCGATCTCGCTCGGTGGCAACCCCATCTCCCGTGTTATCCATTTTCAAGACCGGTTATCTTGAGGGGAACGCGAGACGCGGTCAACAGCAACAGTTTGCTACGTGCCGGCTATGAATCACAAAGGAGTACAACTCCTTTTAAAGCGTAGAAAGAACGTTTACAGCAATCCGCGCGCAGCCAGATTCCGCATCAGCGCACTTAACCCGAAAGTCCACCGTGGTGCCTGGTCCGAATGGACCACGCGGTTCACGAGGGCGCCGAGTTCCGGCGCGGCAATGCTCACGCGATCGCCGACGACATGGGTGAATCCTTGCCCAGGACCATGACGGTCTTGTGTCGGCGCAAACATGGTGCCCAGGAACAACATGAAGCCGTCGGGATAGTCGTGGTGCGCGCCGACCGCCTGCGAGACGAGGTCGAGCGGATCGCGGCTGATCTTCGCGAGCGAGCTCGAGCCTTCGAGCGTGAAGCCTTCGGGGCCTTTCACTTCGAGCGCCACCGTGATGCGGCGCACGTCGTCGATGCCGAAGTGCGCATCGAACAGGCGGATGAAAGGACCGATCGCACAGGAGGCGTTGTTGTCCTTGGCCTTGCCGAGCAGCAGCGCGCTGCGGCCTTCGAAGTCGCGCAGGTTGACGTCGTTGCCGAGCGCGGCGCCCAGCGTCTCGCCGCGGCTGTTGACCGCGAGCACGACCTCGGGCTCGGGGTTGTTCCACACGGATGCGGCATGGATGCCCACGTCGGCGCCCATGCCCACGGCCGAGAGGACCGGCGCCTTGGTGAAGATCTCCGCGTCGGGCCCGATGCCGACCTCGAGGTACTGCGACCATGCGCCCTGCGAGATCAGCACCTCCTTGACCTTCGCGGCCTCGGCCGAGCCCGGCACGATGCCCGCGAGGTTGTCGCCGAGCACGCCGCTGAGTGCCGCGCGCGTGGCCTCGGCGCGCGAGGCATCGCCGCGCGCCTGCTCTTCGATCACGCGCTCGAGCAGGCTTTCGACGAAGGTCACGCCGCTGGCCTTGATGGCCTGCAGGTCGCAGGGTGCGAGCAGCCAGGGCTTGGCTTCGTCGCGCGCGGTGGCGTCGCTGTTGGCGATGGCCTCGGCCAGCGAGGCGACGCGCGGAGCCTGGCCGCTGCGCAGTGCGCGCCGCACCGCGTCGGCGGGCGGCTCCTTCGCCTCGAGCAGGTCGCTCATCGTGGGCGCGAGCCGCGAGAGATCGTGCAGCCCGCCCTCGTGCACCGCCACGAGTACGGGGCCCACGCCGGGCTGCCAGATGCGCCCGACGAGCGTGGCGCGCTCTGCATCGCGGGGAAGGCTGGCGGCGGTGGAAAGATTCAGGGGCATGTTGTCTCCGGAGGCACTTGGGTTGGGTTCTTGGAGCGGACATTCTGAATGAATGTGTTCCCTGCCGCTGCGCAAGCGGAAAGCGGCACGCCGCGGAAGGCGGCTTACTCGGCGCCGTGGCCGCGCGCGGCGCGCACGCGTGCCACTTCGGCCGGCAGGTTCTTCCACGCCGGCTCCTGCGGTGCGAAGCGCGCGCGCATGTAGCCCGCGAGTTCGGCGATCTGCCGGTCGTCGAGCGCGTCGCGGAAGGCCGGCATGAAGCCGATGTCGCGGCTCGCGGGCTCGCGCACGCCATCGAGGATGGTGCGCAGCAGGTTGTCGGGCCGCGCGCTCGTGAGATTGCCGTTGAGCGCGAGCGGCGTGTTCACGCCGAGCAGCGTGGGGCCGTCGCCGTCGTGGTGGCACGACGCGCAGGCGCTGTCGAACATGCGCTGCGCGGGACCGAGCAGCCGATCCTGCGTGCGTGCCGCGTTGTCGACCACCTGCTGCGCCACGGCCTGCGGCTCGGCCGCGGGCGCCGGATTGAACGAGGCGAGATAGGTGGCCATGGCGCGCACGTCGGCATCGGACACCTGCGCAAGTTCGCGCACCACCTCGGCCATCGGGCCGCCCGCGATGCCATGGCGCTGCGTGTGGCCCTGGCGCAGGTAGCGGTAGAGCTCGTCGGCATCCCAGGGCACGGCGGATTTGGAGCGCTGCGTGAGCGCCGGCGCCTCCCAGCCATCGACCATCGCGCCCGAGAGGAACGCGCTGCCGCCCTGCTCCGCGCCTAGCGCGTTGCGCGGCGTATGGCAGGCGCCGCAATGGCCCAGGCCGTTGACGAGGTAGGCGCCGCGGTTCCACTCGGCGCTTTGCGTGGCGACGGGCTGCAGGGGCGCGGGGTCGTGGAAAAGTGCGTTCCATCCGGCCATCAGCGGCCGCATGCTGAATGGAAACTTCAGTTCGGCCTTCGGCGTCTCGGCGCGCACCGCGGGCATCGACATGAAGTAGGCGTAGAGCGCCTGCAGGTCGTCGTCGCTGGTCCTGGCGAAGGCGGTGTATGGAAACGCCGGATACAGGTGGTGGCCGTCGCGCGAGACGCCCTCGCGCATCGCGCGCTGGAAGGCGCTGAACGACCAGCGGCCCAGGCCCGTGTCGGCATCGGGCGTGAGGTTGGTGGTGTAGAGCGTGCCGAAGGGCGTCTGCATCGCGCGGCCGCCGGCGTTGGGCGCGCCGCCCGGTGCGGTATGGCACACGGCGCAGTCGCCGAGCGCGGCAAGCACGCGGCCGCGCTCGATGGTGGCCTCGCTGTACACCGGGGCAGTGAGCGAAACCGGGGCAATGGCGGAGCGCCAGCCGAGCAGGCCGGCGATGAGGCCGATGCCGCCGATGGCGAGGGCAGAGGCGGTGGCCCAGAGGCCTTTGCGCCGAGGCCAGGCCGTGTTGCTCCTTCCCCTTCCGGGGGAAGGTTGGGATGGGGGCATGGCAGCGTCACCATTCGAACGCCGCTCGCCCCCACCCCCGCCCTCCCCCGAAAGGGGAGGGAGCAACCCCGGATTCAACGCGGCCAGCACCTTCTCCGGCGTGAACGGCGGCTCGCGGAAGCGCACGCCCGTCGCATCGAAGATCGCATTCGCGATCGCCGCCGTGCCCGGCACCGACGACGACTCGCCCGCGCCGAGCGACGGTTCGCCGGGCCGCGGCATGTGCATGATCTCGATCACCGGCACGTCGCGGAAATTGATGATCGGGTAGCTGCCCCACTCGCGGCTCGCGACCACGCCCGAGGGCAGCACGCCGGGCAACTGCGCACCGGTCGTTGCCGTGCCCTGCTGCGGCGCGAACTGCACCTCTTCTCTGAGCGCGCGGCTCGTGGTCTGGATCACGTTGCCGTGCACCTGGTGCTCGACGCCCGCGGGGTTGACCAGCAGCCCCGCGTCGTGTCCCACCACCACGCGGCGCACGTGCACCTCGCCGGTCTTGCGGTTGACCTCGACGTCCGCCACCCATGCGGCCCATGCGGCGCCGAAGCCCGGCCACTTGCTGTGGATGTAGCGCGCGTAGGCAAAGCCCTGGCCGAAGAGAACGTCGCCGCCCATACCCAGCCCGCCGTCGGCGTTTTCCTGCGGCCCGGTGCGCATGCGCCAGCCGGCCTTCTGCGCGGTGGCCTGCACCAGTTCGACCGCGCGCGGATCGTTCAGGTGGCGCAGGCGGAACTGCACCGGATCGACGCCGGCCGCGGTGGCCAGCTCGTCGATGTACGACTCGTGCGCAAAGGAGCTCGGCAGCGCCGACACGCCGCGCAGCCAGGAAGCGCGCACGATCGGCGCCATGTCGTTGACCTTCACGCGCAGGTTGTCGACGCTGTAGGGCGGACGCGCCGTGCGGTCGCCCATCTCGAAGGCCTGCGCCACCGGCTCGATGGTGCGCGTGAGCAGCAGCGCGAGCGTGGGCGCGCCGTTGGAGGGGTACGAAGTTTCGTAGTCGTAGGCGGCGATGCGACCATCGGCCATGAGCCCGCCATCCACTTCCATGAGCTGCGCGGCGCCCTTGGGCTCCCAGGCATGCTCCTGCTCGCGCGTGAGCTGCACGCGCACCGGCGCGCCCACGGCGCGCGCGAGCAGTGCCGCATCGGCCGCCACGTCGTCGGCGCCGTTGCGGCCGTAGCAGCCCGCAGCTTCCATGCGGATGACGTCGACCTGCACGTCGTCCAGGCCCATGAGCTTTGCGAGATCGGCGCGCAGCACATGCGGATTCTGCGAGCCGGCCCAGCAACGCAGCCGCATCCCGCTGCCATCGGCCGGCTGCCACTCTGCCAGCGCACACGACGGCCCGATGGACGCGTGCATCTGGTACGGCCACACGTAGGTGCGATGCATCGGCTGCGCGGCCGCGGCGATGGCGCCGTCGACATCGCCTTCATCGACCAGCAGGCGCTGCGTCGACGGGTTGTCGCGCAGGGCCTGCGCGAGGTCGGACAGGTCGGGCATGCCGGGCCAGGGCTTCCACGTGACGCGCAGTTCGCGCAGCGCCTGCTCGGCGTGCTCCTCGCGCTCGGCCACGATGCCGACGAAGTCGCGGATCACGACCACCGCGCGAACGCCGGGGATGTGCGCGATCGACGATTCGTCCACCGACTCGAGCGTGTTGCCGATGAACTCGCCATGGTCCGCACCCGCATACGGCGGGCGCACCACGCGGCCGTGCAGCATGCCGGGCACGCGCATGTCGTGCACGAACACGAGGTCGCCCGCGAGCTTGGCAGGAATGTCCACGCGGGCCTGGCGCGTGCCGACGATGCGGTAGTCGGCCGGGTCCTTGGGCTGCGCGCCCGGATCGAGCCGCAGCACAGTGCGTTGCCCCGCGACCAGCTCGGCGTAGTGGATGCGGCGGTCCGGCGCCTCGGCCACCCGCACCACCCCATTGCGCACCTGCAGTGCGCCGGCAGCCACGCCGAGCCGCTCGGCCGCGCGCGCAAGCAGCCACGCGCGCGCCTGCGCGGCGGCCAGGCGCAACGGTTGCGCATGGATCTGGATCGAGGCGCTCGCGATCGTCGCGCCCTGGTTGGGCGCGCGCGCGGTGTCGCCGAGCATCATGCGCACGCAGGGCATGCCGAGTTCGAGTTCCTCGGCCACGATCTGCGCGAGCGCGGTCTGGATGCCGGTGCCGAGGTCGACGTGGCCGTTGAGCGCCGAGGCGCTGCCGTCGTCCCAGACGGCGAGCAGGATCTCGTCGCCTTCGAGCGGGTTGCCCGCCACGGCCGCGGGCTGCCCGTTGGCGGGCGCCGGCGCTGGCGGCGTCTCGCGCACGACCAGCAGCACGCCGTCGACCGAGAGAAACTCCGCGCGGGTCCGCGGCAGATCGGCGCGGCGCGTCATGGCTCTTGCTCCGCGCGCATGCGCACCGCCGCGCGCTGCACCGCGTCCAGTATTTCAATGTGCGTACCGCACCGGCACAGGTTGCCCGAGAGTTCGCTGCGGATGCGCGCCTCGCTTGCCTGCGGGTCGCGCGCAAGCAGCGCTGCGGCCTGCATCACCATGCCGTTCAGGCAGTAGCCGCACTGCGCGGCCTGCGCGTCTTCGAAGGCGGCCTGCACGGGATGCCAGCGCCCACGCGTGCCGAGGCCTTCGAGCGTGGTGATCGCGCGGCCCGCCACGCCATGCGCCGGAATCACGCAGGCACGCGCCGCCACGCCGTCGACGTGCACCGTGCAGGCGCCGCACTGCCCCAGTCCGCAGCCGTACTTGGGCCCGTTCAGGCCGAGGTCGTTGCGCAGCAGGTGCAGCAGCGTGGCCGCGCGCGGCACGCCTTCGATCGAACAGGCCCTGCCGTTGACCTGCAGGTGCAGCAGCGGCTCAGCGCCGCAACTGGCCGTCACGGGTGTACATCTCCAGGTCCACGAAGGTCGAGCCGTTGTGGTTCTTCGCGCCGTACTCGACCGGGAAATCGCCGAAGCGCGCGCTGCCGATGCCTTCGAGCCCGGCGATGAAGCTGTCGCGCGTGAGCGCCTTGCCCGCGCGGCGCAGGCCTTCGACCATCACGCGCGATGCGATATAGCCTTCGAGCGTGGTGTAGCTGTCGATCTTCTCGCCGAACTCGGCACGGTCGCGCTGGTAGTCGGCCACGATGGGCACGCGCACGGCCTGCGGCGGCGGCACGATGCTGGCCGTGACCAGCCCCGCGAGCTTGCCTTCGAGCCGCTTGGCGGAACCGGCCGCGTCGGTGATGCCGACCGACAGCGTATAGAGCGGCGCCGCCCCGCCGTTCGCGCGGTAGTCGCGCATGAACACCTCGACCATGCGCCCGGCCATGATCATCAATACCGCGCCGGGCTTGGCATCGGCCAGGCTGGCGACGACCTGTTTGGCGTCTTCCGCGGCAATCGCGAGCGGCAGCGTCTTCACGACCTGCACCTTGTAGTCGGCAGCCAGCTGCTCGCAGGTGGCGAGGTTCGACTTGCCGAAGGCGCTGTCCTGGTAGACCACCGCAATCGACGAGAGGCTGAGGGTCGAGAGATGGCTGATGATCTTGCGCAGCTCGAGGTCGTAGCCCGCGCGCACGTGGAACAGCAGGCGGTTGACCCTGGTGCGGAACGAGGTGGTGCCCACCAGCGGCGCGAACATGGGCACGCCGGCCTTCTCGGCCAGCGGCATCGCGGCCGCGAGGTTGCCGGTGGCGACGAAGCCTGCGAGCGCGAACACCTTGTCCTCGTCGATCAGCTTCGCGGTGTTGGCGGCCGTCTTCGCGGGGTCGTAGGCATCGTCGTAGCTGACGAGCTCGAGCTTGCGGCCGTTGACGCCGCCCGACTTGTTGATGCGGTCGAAGTACAGCCTGATGCCCGCGCGGTAGTCGATGCCGAAGTCCTTGGCCGGGCCGCTGAACACGGCCGACTGGCCGATTCGGATGAGGCCGTCGGTCACGCCGTTGTCGGCGCGCGCCGAACGCAGAAGGCCCGGGCCCGGGCCCAGTGCCAGGGCTGCGCCGCCCGCCACCAGGGCGCGCCTTGAAATCGGAATCGTCATGCGTTGTCGAGCTCGTTGTTGTCGCTGTTGCCGGGCGGATGTGAATGCGGCGCGGGTCTGCTCAGGCCGTCTGGATGTCGGCGGACTGGATGCGCTTGACGCCCTTGGCCGCCATCTGCTTCCATGCCGCGGCGAGCGAGCCGTTGAGGTCGATGGCGCGCGTGGCGTCCTCGATCACATAGACCTCGAAGCCGGCCTTGCGCGCATCGAGCGCGGTCCAGGCCACGCAGAAATCGGTGGCCAGCCCGGCCACATAGACCGTCTTGATGCCGCGCTGCTTGAGATAGCCGCCCAGGCCGGTGGCGGTCTTGCGGTCGGCCTCCTCGAAAGCGGAGTAGCTGTCGACGCCCTTGTGGAAGCCCTTTCGGATGATGACCTGCGCGGTCGGCAGCTTCAGGTCCTTGTGCAGTGCCGCGTCGTCGGTGCCCTGCACGCAGTGGTCGGGCCAGAGCACCTGGTTGCCGTACGAGAGCTTGATGCTGCTGAACGGCTTCTGCCCCGGATGCGCGCTCGCGAACGACGCATGGCCCTGCGTGTGCCAGTCCTGCGTGACCACGATGTTCTCGAACGAATCGGCCAGCTTGTTGATCACCGGCACCACCTCGGCGCCGCCCTTGACGGGCAGCGTGCCGCCGTCGACGAAGCAGTTCTGCACATCGATCACGATCAGCGCGGACTTGTCATTCGGCTTGAGCTTCGGGGCCGCGAACAGCGTCCCGGCCGCGCCCAGCAGGCCCAGTGCGGCCGTGGACTTCAGAAGGGATCTGCGGTGCGAGTCGTGCATGGCGTGTGCTCCGGTGGTTGATGAGAAGAAAAAGCGGCCGCGCAGGTGCGGCTAGACGCTCAGGTAGGCGCGGCGCACCTCTTCGTTGGCCGCGAGCTCTGCCATGGTGGCGTGGTAGCGGATCTGGCCCTTCTCGAGCACGTAGGCGCGGTCGGACACCAGCTCGGCGAAGTGCATGTTCTGCTCCGACAGCAGGATGCTCACGCCCTGCGCCTTGAGTTCCAGGATCATGTTGGCCATCTGCTCGACGATGACCGGCGCCACGCCTTCGGAGGGCTCGTCGAGCAGCACCAGGTAGGGGTTGCCCATGAGCGTGCGCGCCACGGTGAGCATCTGCTGCTCGCCGCCGCTCATGCGGCCGCCCGGGCGGTCGGGCATTTCGCCCAGGTTGGGGAAGAGCTTGAACAGCCGTTCGGGCGTCCACAGCGGCGCCTCGCTGCCATCGGCCCAGCGGCGTGACGACTGCTTGCCGACTTCGAGGTTCTCCATCACCGTGAGATCGGTGAACACGCGGCGGTCTTCGGGCACGAAGCCGAGGCCGAGCTTCGCTGCGTGATGAGGTTCGCTCTTCGAGATGTCGTGGCCGAGGAAGCTGACGCTGCCCTTGCGCTTGGCCAGCATGCCGATCAGCGTCTTGAGCGTGGTCGACTTGCCCGCGCCGTTGCGGCCCATGAGCGCGACGACCTCACCGCGGCGCACTTCGAGGTCGACGTCGTAGAGGATTTGCGCGGCGCCATACCAGGCGCACAGCGAATTCGCCTTCAACAGTGTTTCGTGCGTGCTCATCCGATGGCTCCCACTGCCGCGTTCACTTCGGCGGCTTTCTCTGCAATCTTCTCGAAGGTCTTGCCGCTGCCGAAGTACACCTCCTGCACCTTCGGATGGTCGCGGATCTCGAGCGGCTTGCCCTGCGCGATCAGGCGGCCGCGGGCCAGCACGATCATGCGGTCGGCGTAGGCGAACACCACGTCCATGCTGTGCTCGGTGAACAGCACGGCCAGGCCGCGCTGGACCACCAGTTCCTTGGTCAGCGCCATGAGCGAGTTGCGCTCCTTCGGCGCCATGCCGGCGGTGGGCTCGTCCATCAGCAGCAGCTTGGGCGCATTGGCCATCGCGATCGCGAGCTCGACGCGCTTGACGTCGCCATAGGCGAGCTCGCTGCAGGGCCGGTCGGCCTGTGCCTTCATGCCGACCTGGTCGAGCAGCGCCAGCGCCTCGTCGCGCTTGTGGTCCGCCGCGCGGCGCCACATCGAGAACAGCTTGCCGTCGTGCGAGAGCATGGCCATCTGCACGTTCTCGGCGACGGTGAGCGACGCAAAGGTTTCGGCGATCTGGAAGGTGCGGCCCACGCCCTTGCGCCAGATCTCGCGCGGCTTCTGGCCCACGAGTTCGTGGCCGTCGAACACGATCGAACCCTGGTCGGCCCTGAGCTGGCCGTTCACCATGTTGAAGGTGGTGGACTTGCCGGCGCCGTTCGGGCCGATGAGGGCCAGCAGCTCGCCGGCCTTCAGCTCGAAGCTGATGCCGTCGACGGCTTTGACGCCGCCGAAGGACTTGCCCAGGTTGTCTACTTTGAGGAGGGTCATTTGGCTTTACTCCCTCTCTCTGTGGGAGAGGGTTGGGATGAGGGCTTTTTTGTTGCTGCGGGGCGGTTGCTTCCCGGGACCGGGTCTCGGGAACCAAGAAGACCCCTGAACGACGAAAGACAACCGCCCCTCACGTCCGCTTCTCCTTCAAAGCAACATCCACTTCCGGACGCCGGCGCCCGCGCAGCAAGCGATCGCTCAACTGCTTCGCAAACCCCGCAATCCCCTGCGGAAACAGCAACACCAACAGCAGGATGATCGCCCCCAGCGTCGCCCGCCAATAGTCGGTATTGCGCGCCACCGTGTCATGCAGCCAGCTGAAAGTCACAGCCCCCACCACCGGCCCCGCCAGCGTCTGGATACCGCCAAGCAGCACCATCACCAGCCCATCGACCGACTTGTCGACGCTCAGGCTTTCAGGCGAAATGCTGCCCTTCGAAAAAGCATAGAGCGCTCCGGCCAATCCAGCCGCCGCTCCAGCGATGACAAAGGCCGTCCATTGCATGCGCTTGACGTCGATGCCGATCGCATCGGCCCGCAGCACCGAATCGCGGCCCGCGCGCAAGGCATAGCCGAACGGCGAGAACAGCACGCGGCGCAGCATCAGGATGCCCGCGGCAACCAACACCAGCGTGAGCCAGTAATAAGTGCGCTTGTCCGACAGCCACTCCGAAGGCCACACACCGGTGAGCCCGTTGCTGCCGCCGGTGAACGAATCCCACTGGTAGACCACGGCCCAGGTGATCTGTGCAAAGGCCAGCGTGAGCATCGCCAGGTACACGCCCGAGAGCCGCACCGCGAACCAGCCGTAGACAAAAGCCCCGATGGCGGCCACCAGCGGTGCGACGACGAGCGCGAGCTCCATCGGCATGCCGCTTGCGCGAACCAGCAGTGCGGCACCGTAGGCCCCCAGCCCGAAGTAGGCCGCGTGGCCGAACGAATGCATGCCAGCCGGGCCCATGATGAAGTGCAGGCTGGCCGCGAACAGCGCCGCGATCAGCAGGTCGATCATCAGCACCGTGGTGTAGGGCGAATCGGCAGTCAGCAGCGGCATCGCCATGAGCGCGAGCCCGAGCGCGGCGACGAGCCACAGGTAGCCCTTGCTCGCGCGCCGCAGCGGCTCTTCCTGCATGCCCACGTAGCGGCTGGGCGCCTGCGGGCGGCCGAGCAGGCCCCAGGGACGCCACACCAGCACGATGGCCATCACGATGAAGTCGACCACCAGCGTGAGCTTGGAGAACGACACGCTGTAGCCGAAGATCTCGACCACGCCAAGCCAAATGCAGACCGCCTTGATTTCGGACAGCAGCAGCGCTGCCACGTACGCGCCAGGAATCGAGCCCATGCCGCCCACCACCACCACCACGAAGGCCGCGCCGATGGTGTTGAGGTCCATCGCGAGCGTGGCCGGCTCGCGCGGCAGCTGCAGCGCACCGCCCAGCGCCGCGAGCGTGGCGCCCAGTGCGAACACGGCCGTGAACAGCCAGGCCTGGTTCACGCCCAGTGCGCTGACCATCTCGCGGTCTTGCGTGGCGGCGCGCACCAGCGTGCCCCAGCGGGTGCGCGTGAGCAGCAGCCACATGAGGCCGAGCACCACCGGACCGACGACGATCAGGAACAGGTCGTAGGTCGGAAACTGGCGGCCCAGGATGTCGACCGAGCCCGACAGGCCCGGCGCGCGCGGGCCGAGCAATTCGTCCGGCCCCCAGAAATAGAGCACCGCATCCTTGATGACGAGCACCAGCGCAAAGGTGGCCAGCAGCTGGAACAGCTCGGGCGACTTGTAGATGCGGCGCAGCAGCACCATCTCGATCAGTGCGCCGATCACGCCCACCGCGAGGGCGGCGATCAGCACGGCCGGCCAGAAGCCGAGCGTGCCGAGCTTCTCGACCAGTGTGTAGGCAAGGTAGATGCCCACCATGAAGAAGGAGCCATGCGCAAAGTTGACGATGCGCGTGACACCGAAGATCAACGAAAGGCCGGCCCCCACGAGGAACAGCGACGAAGCCGACGACAGCCCGGTGAGGAACTGAAGCAGCAGGGACGAGAGGCTCATGGGTGCAAGCGTTCCGGGAAGAAAAAGGTCAGTCGGCAGTGCGGGACTTCTTGACGTCGGCGGCGCTCGGCTGGAACTTGGCGCCGTCGAAGTAGGTGTAGTCGACCATCAAGCCCTTGCCGTTCTCGTTCTTCGTCTTGCCGACGAAGGCGCCCATGGTCGACTGATGGTCTTCGGCGCGGTAGCTGATCTTGCCGAACGGCGTGTCGACCTGCAGGCCCTTGAAGGCGGCGACGAGCTTCGGCGTCTCGGTGCTCCTGGCCTTGTCGATGCCGGCCGCCACCGACTTGATCATGCTGTAGCCCACCACCGAACCGAGGCGCGGGTAGTCCTTGTACTTGGCGTGGTAGGCGAGGAAGAAGGCCTTGTGCTCGGGCGTCTGGATGCCGTACCAGGGATAGCCGGTCACGATCCAGCCGTTGGGCGTTTCGTCCTTGAGCGGGTCGAGGTACTCGGGCTCGCCGGTCAAAACGCTCACCACCGTGCGATCCTTGAAGAGGCCGCGGGTGTTGCCTTCGCGCACGAACTTGGAAAGGTCGGCGCCGAACAGCACGTTGAAGACCGCATCGGGCTTGGCATCGGCCAGCGCCTGCACCACGGCACCCGCATCGACCTTGCCGAGCGGCGGCGCCTGTTCGGCGACGAACTCGACGTCGGGCTGCGCCGCCTTCAGCAGCGTCTTGAACGCGGCCACGGCCGACTGGCCGTACTCGTAGTTGGGGTAGACGACGGCCCAGCGCTTCTTCTTGAGCTTGGCCGCTTCGGGCACCAGCATCGCGGCCTGCATGTAGGTGCCGGGGCGCAAGCGGAAGGTGTATTCGTTGCCGCCCTGCCAGGTCATCTTGTCGGTCAGCGGTTCGCCGGCCAGGAAGAAGATCTTCTTCTGCTTGGCGAAGTCGGCCACGGCCAGGCCGGTGTTCGACAGGAAGGTGCCGGTGAGCACGTCGATCTTCTCGCGCGCCACCAGCTCCTCGGCCACGCGCACCGCATCGCCGGGGTTGGCGTTGTCGTCGCGCGTGATGAGCTCCACCTTGCGGCCGTTGACGCCGCCCTTGGCGTTGATCTCTTCCACGGCCAGCTCCATGCCCTTCTTGTAGGGCTCGAGGAAGGCGGGCTGGGCCTTGTAGCTGTTGACCTCCCCGATCTTGATCACGCCCTGGGCATGGGCAGGAACGAGGGCGGTGGCCAGCGTGGCAACGGCCGCGGCGCTGAAGACGTGACGCAATGGGTTCATGAGGAAACTCCTTGAAGGGACGAGAAACGAGGTCTTTGCGGGAAACACCGCGGAACCGGCTTTGCCGGACCGCTGGTGTTGCCCGGGCGAGGGGGAAGGCGCGCGCGACACGAAGTGCGCGAAGACTGGGGGTGTACTCATCTCAGCCCGTCTTCACCCTTGATTTCGCTGGCCTGCAGCCCGCCGATGCGCGGCAGCGGACGGCCGCTGTCGGTGACGGCCACGGCCACCACGATCTCGTTGGCGCGCGGCGCGTCGGACACGCGGGCCTCGACGGCGTCGAAGTGGCTGCGCACGAAGGCCGCATCCTTGTGGCCGAGCGGCACGTCGATGGCTGTGCCCAGCGTGCCGCGCTTCTTGGCCGAGGGCACGAGCGCGGCGCCCTTTTCAACCGCCGCGCGCAGCGGCGCGCCGAGCTTGGGATGCAGGATGGCGGCGGCATGCTCGAGCTCGCCGTTCTCGCCGACGATCGCGGCCTTGCCGTAGCTCTGCGCCTGGCCCGGCTCGATGCCGAGCGCCTTCACGGCCTTCTGGCCGAGCAGCGCGCCCAGCTCTTCGCCGATGGCGATCAGCTCGTCGAGGTTCTCGCTGAAGCGGCCCGCGTAGGGGTTCTCGATCACCGCGATGGCGACGGCGCGGCGCGTGGGCGGCGCGATTTCCTTGCCCATTTCCTTGCGGGTTTCGTCGACCTGGATGACGAGCTTGCGGATGTTGGCGGTCATGTCTTGTGTTCCTTCTTCGTGTCTCTGGTTCATCAGGTCAGCGCAAGCCGTCCCATTTGCTGATGTCTTTCGCGAGCAGGCCGCCCACGCGCGCATGCACGCGGTAGCCGGTGCTCATTGCAAGGATGAAGACGATCTCGTCGGCCGCCGGTGCACCGGGCACGCGCACCTCGATGGCGTCGAACTGGCCGCGCACGTAGCTGGCATTGATGTTGGTGAGCGGCACGTCGAGCGCGGCGCCGGGCGGGCCGACCTTCTTGGTCGAGGGCACGATGGACAGCGCATTGCCTGGCTGGCCGGTTTTCTCTTCCGCCTTGCCCGCGGTGTAGGCCGCGCGGTCGCCCTTCCAGCCGAGCAGCTCGCGCATCGCATAGCCGCCGGGCACATGCCAGAGCGCGCCGTGCTCGAGCTCGCCGGCGGCGCCGACGATGGCGCCCTTGCCATAGGTGGCGATCTGTTCGAGCGGCACGTCCATGGCGGCATGCAGCTTGTGCGCCATGTCGACACCCACCGGGTCCAGCAGCGCCATCATCGGCAGGATGTCGGGCTCGTAGCGGCCCGCAAAGGGATTGGTCAGCACCGCGCCGATGGCACCGCGCACCAGCGGCGTTGCGGCGCGCGGTCCGAACTCGTGGTGAATGTGCTCGACATGGGTGAAGACGCGGCGTATATCGATCATGGAAAGGAACCTTGCTTTTCGTTAAGCAAATACTGAACCAACTGCATCGGACGGTGCACTGGGCAGCGACTTCGAGCATAAGGGTTCGACAAGTCGCCACTGCCCCTGGCAAACGAGCAGAGCGGCCCAGACGAGCCCCCCTTTTTGCAGCACCTTCGCGCACACGGCGCCGGTGTCGAGCGCGCTTTTCACTTGCGAGGGCGCCAGTGGCGGCACATCGACCGTGACCAGGGTGTCGCCCAGGTCGCTATCGTCCTTGCATTCGCTGGCGGGGCGCCGTCCGATGGCCGCATCGTCCACGTCGACGGCATTGGCAATCACGGTGGCGGCGGCATCGGCCTGCGCTGCGGTGGCGGCCAGGACCGTCACGCTGTCGGCAATGCCCAGCGAGAAGCTGCGCCCGCGCCAGCCGCTGGTGGCCACGCCGCGCACCGGCTGCTCGGCGCTGATCTCGAACTGGCCGTCGGTGGTGAGAAAGCCGGTATCGCGCTCGCGCCAGTCGAAGCGCGCGAGATCGGCATAGACTCCCACGCGCGCCGAATGGCCCGGCGCCAAGTGCAGCGCAATGTCGCCGCCGTTGTTGATCCAGGCGCGCTCGATGCCGGGGCGGTCATAGAACGCGATCAGCTCCTGCGCCGCCGAGCCGGCCACCGCCGCCATCGGCGTGATGAACATCGGCGAGAACGCCGCGCAGGCATCCCACATGCGCGCACCGACCACGCCGCGCGGGCGCACGCCGCCGGCCACGGGCGCGCGCAGCAGCGGCAGCTCGCGCACCAGTTCGTCCAGCACATGGCCGAAGCGCGCCCAGGCCGCGTCGTGCGCGGCTGCGACGGCGTAGGGGTCGCCATGCGCCTCGGCCACGATGTCGATCGGGCCGTGGTTGAAGTGCCAGCGGTTCGCGTCGAGCGCGGTACGTTGGGCGGTCATGGCAGCAAGAGCGCGGGGACGGCGCCTTGTTTCTCCCTCCCCTTCCGGGGGAGGGTCGGGGTGGGGGCACGCGGTGCAATCGTCGGGCGCTCTGCCCGCCCCCATCCCGGCCTTCCCCCGGTGGGGGAAGGGGCAACAGCCACGGCACACGAAAAGATGGCCATCGCTCAACCCAGCATGGGTGGGTGGCCAAGCGGCCACGGATTGGCATCGTCCATCACGACCCACTGCCGCGCCAGCGGTGCGCCGTCTTCCTGCCACGCGCCGCGCGAAAGCGCCTGCTCGAGCGAGAAGATGTGTTCCATGTGGCCGCCGAGCGCCTGGTAGTCGTCACGCCGCATGCTGAACTCGATGGGCGCCACGATGGCCGGCGTGGGCACGGTGCCAAAGCTATTGTCGGGCATGCGCATGACGTCCGCCATCACGGTGATGCCGCCGCCGGGCCACACATAGGCCGGCGCGCCGCCGCAGGTGACGTTGACCAGCGCGCGCTTGATGGCCCGCGTGAGCAGCACCGGGTTTTCGGTGACGCCGGCGCGCAAGGACCCGCCCGCACCACCGAGGAACAGCACGGTGCACAGCGAAGGTTCGCAGTTCTCGCCGATTCGCTCGACGATGCGGCGCACCTCGGGCGGCATTAGCTGCTCGACAGGCTTCAGCGCCTCGTCGAGCACGTACCACTGCGCATGCTCGCCGGTGGTCGATGTCATCAACAGGCGCAGGCCCGGCCGCGCCACGCCCTCTTCCCAGCCCTCGATGATCGATAGCGGATCGGCGATGTCGGTGCCGCCCCAGCCGTTGCCCGGATTCGCCACCTGGAAGTAGCGCCCCGGCGTGGACTTGCGCCCCAGCATCTGGATGCCCGAAGGCGCCATGTCGAGACAGCGCCCCGCCTGGTGCTCTGTGAGCACGCCGGTGATGTGGTCGTCGACCACCACCACCTCGTCGGCCACGCCCGCGAACTGGCGCGCGAAGATGCCCACGGCCGCCGAGCCGCAGCCCACGCGCATGCGCTGCTCCTCCACGCCGTTGACGATGGGTGCTTTTCCGGCCTGGATGACGAGCGTGGAACCGCCGTCGATGGTGCATTCGACGGCCTTCTTGTTGCCCAGCAGCTGCATCAGCTCGGCCGTCATGCGGCCTTCCTTCTTGCTGCCGCCGGTGAGATGGTGCACGCCGCCCAGCGACAGCATCTGCGAGCCGTACTCGGCCGTTGTCACGTGGCCGACCACCTCGCCCTTGTAGCGCACGTTGGCCTGCTCGGAGCCGAGGAAGCGGTCGGTGTCGATCTTCACCTTGAAGCTGCAGTAGCTGAAGATGCCTTCGGTGACGACGGTGACCATGTCGACGCCCTGGGCTTTGGAGGCCACGATGAAGGGAGCGGGCTTGTAGTCGGGATAGGTGGTGGACGAGCCCACGCCGGTCACGAAGACTTCGTCGGCGTGCAGCAGGTCGCCGTTCCAGTCGGGCGCACCGCCCTCGGGTTTCTCTGCAGCCGGGCGGTCGAAGGGCACCAGCACCGGGGCCTCGCTCGCGATCTCGCGGCGCAGCAGCAGCACCGGGTCGACGCGCACCAGCACGCCCTGCCTGTTCGCATAGCGGTCGCAGGCGCCGGTGCGGCCGTCGGAGATCTGGCACAGCACCGGGCAGGCGTTGCATTCGACCTTGGCGCTGCTCATCTTCTCGTTGCGCAGGGGCGCCTTGCCGAAGGCGCCGCTGCCGGCTTCGGCCACCACCGGCATGTCCATGCCGGGAAGGCCATCTGTCTTGGTGTGTTCTGTCATCGGGGCGATCTCGTGGGCGTGATGCGGGTCGGGCACGGGGAAACTCGGTCAGCGGAGGGTTGCAACAAACGTGCCGCCTGCCCGCTTGTGCGCCGCCTTCCATTTGTGTAGCATTCCCTACACTTTCATGTTGCGTTCACTACATTCGAGGTCAATGTAGCAAACAGGCCCGATGCTTGCAATGGTGTTTTCTCGCGGTGTTCATCGGGGTTTTTCCGACCAACGACAATGGAGGGTTCGCAGCCGGCCGGCGGCTGCACGCCCCACAAGCGTGCGTTCCGGCTCAGCCACCTTCCACTGTTCCAACCAACTCTTGAGTTCCGTATGAGTGCTTTCAGCGAAGAACGCGTCCTGAGCGTCCACCACTGGACCGACCGCCTGTTCACCTTCACCACCACGCGCGACCCGGCGCTGCGCTTCTCCAACGGCCATTTCACGATGATCGGCCTGAAGGTCAACAACAAGCCGCTGCTGCGCGCCTACAGCATCGTGAGCCCGAACTACGAGGAGCATCTCGAGTTCCTGAGCATCAAGGTGGAAGAAGGCCCGCTCACCTCCAAGCTGCAGCACATCCAGGTCGGCGACACCATCATCGTGGGCCGCAAGCCCACCGGCACGCTGCTGATCGACTACACGCTGCCCGGCAAGCGCCTGTACCTGTTCGGCACGGGCACCGGCCTCGCACCGTTCATGAGCATCATCCGCGACCCGGACACCTACGAGAAGTTCGAGCAGGTCATCCTGGTGCATGGCGTGCGCCAGGTCGACGAGCTGGCCTACCACGACCTCGTGACCGACCACCTGCCCAAGCACGAGTTCCTCGGCGAGATGGTCGAGAAGCAGCTGCTCTACTACCCGACGGTCACGCGCGAGGAATTCCGCAACCAGGGCCGCATCACCGACCTGATCGAGACCAACAAGCTCACCGACGACCTCGGCCTGCCCCCGCTCAACCCGGTGGAAGACCGCGTGATGCTGTGCGGCAGCCCGGGCCTGCTGGTGGACCTGAAGCACATCCTGGAGAAGCGCGGCTTCAAGGAAGGCAACACCTCGACGCCCGGCGACTTCGTGGTCGAACGCGCCTTCGCCGAAAAGTAGGCCGAGCCGCGCGCACGATGGTCGACAGCCGCACCGCCGCCAAGCCCCAGCGCCGCACCGGCGTGCGCGAGGCCGCGGCACAGGCCACGCGCGACAGCATCCTGAAGTCGGCGACCAAGGTGTTCGCCAAATACGGCTACGACGGCGGCAGCGTGGAGAAGATCTCCAAGGCCGCCAAGTCGTACGACCGGATGATCTACTACTACTTCGGCAGCAAGGAAGGCCTCTTCATCGCGGTGCTCGAAGGCATCTACAAGCGCATGGACGACGCCGAAGCCGCCATCGCGCTCGATGCCTCGCGGCCGGTGGAGGCGCTCACCGAGGTCATCCGCTTCGTGCTCGGCTACTACCGCAAGAACCCCGAGTTCGTGACGCTGCTGAACACCGAGAACCTGCACAAGGGCCGGCACATCTCGAAGTCGCTCAGGGCGCGCGAATACTCGTCACGGGCGGTGGCGATCATTGCCGAGATCCTGGCGAGCGGCGCGGCGCAGGGCCTGTTCCGCCGCGACCTGAACGCGCGCGACATCTATCTGCTGATCGCGTCCACCGGCTACTTCTACACCTCGAACCGGCACACGCTCACGGCCTTCCTGGGCGAGCCGCTGGAGTCGCCCGAGGCGATCACGCACTGGGAAGACTTCGTGATCGAGACCGTGCTGCGCACCGTGCGCGCGGACGACATCCAGGAACAAGAGAACAACTCCCCACCCCACGACGAGGACACCACGAAATGGCAGAAATCGCAGCCGGCGCAAAGTCGGGCAAGGTCGTCATCAAGAACATAGGGCTGCTGCTCTCGGGCGACATCGACAAGCCCATCCTGGACGCGGACACCATCGTGGTGAACGACGGCCTGATCGTGGCAGTCGGCAAGGAAAAGGACTGCGACCTCGAAGGTGCGCAGACCGTCATCGACGCGAAGAAGACCTGCGTCGCGCCCGGCCTGATCGACAGCCACGTGCACCCGGTGTTCGGCGACTGGACGCCGCGCCAGGGCCAGATCGGCTGGATCGACTCGACCATGCACGGCGGCGTCACCACCATGATCTCGGCCGGCGAGGTGCACCTGCCCGGCCGGCCCAAGGACATCGTGGGCCTGAAGGCGCTGGCCATCACCGCGCAGCGCGCGTTCGACAACTTCCGCCCCGGCGGCGTGAAGGTGCTGGCCGGCGCGCCGGTGATCGAGAAGGGCATGGTCGAGAGCGACTTCAAGGAACTCGCCGACGCCGGCGTGGGCCTGCTCGGCGAAGTGGGCCTGGGCTCGGTGAAGGCCGGCTACGAGGCCAAGGAGATGGTGGCCTGGGCGCGCAAGTACGGCATCCAGAGCACGATCCACACGGGCGGCCCGTCGATCCCGGGCTCGGGCCTGATCGACAAGGACGTGGTGCTGGAGGCCGACGCCGACATCATCGGCCACATCAACGGCGGCCACACATCGCTGCCCGAGGCGCATGTGTGCGAGCTGTGCGAGAAGAGCTCGCGCGCGATCGAGATCGTGCACAACGGCAACGAGAAGGTGGCCATCGCCGCGGCCAAGGCCGCGCTCGAGCTCAAGTGCCCGCACCGCGTGATCCTCGGCACCGACGGGCCCGCGGGCTCCGGCGTGCAGCCGCTGGGCATCCTGCGCATGGTGGCCATGCTGTCGTCCATTGCAAACATCCCGGCCGAGCTGGTGTTCTGCTTTGCCACCGGCAACACCGCGAAGATCCGCAAGCTCAACTGCGGGCTGGTCGAGGTGGGCCGCGACGCCGACTTCGTCTTCATGGACCGCGCGCAGCATTCGCCCGCACCAGGCCTGCTCGAGAGCGTGCAGCTCGGCGACATTCCGGGCGTGGGCATGGTGATGATCGACGGCATCGTGCGCTGCGGCCGCAGCCGCAACACGCCGCCCGCGACCGAAATCCCCGTGGTGGTGTCGGCGGCGCACTGAGGCGCCCTTGGCTCAGCGGCGAGGCGTCCTGAACACCAGGTAGCGCGCGGACAGGAAGTTCACGGCCAGCCCTGCGCAGCTGCCCAGCGCCACGCCGGCCGCGGGAGCCCAGGGGCCCGAAGCCCAGTGCAGCACCAGCACATACGCGCCGTAGTTGACGACCGCCCCGCCCAGCATGGTGGCCAGATAGCCGAGGTATTCGCGCACGATCGGCGTCGCCGCGCCCGAGGAGCGCCGCGCCGCGAAGGTGTAGCGCCGGTTCAATGCCCAGGTGGCCGTTGCCGCCGCAAGAAACGACAGCACCCGCGCGCCGTACCAGCCCAGCAGCGGCGCCGCAAGGTACAGCACGGCCACGTCGACCACGAATCCCGCCGCCCCGACGATGGCGAACGCCAGGAACTCGCGGCCCGCCTTCATGGCGTGCGGCGGA
Source organism: Variovorax beijingensis (assembly GCF_007828835.1). Classification (GTDB taxonomy): domain Bacteria; phylum Pseudomonadota; class Gammaproteobacteria; order Burkholderiales; family Burkholderiaceae_C; genus Variovorax; species Variovorax beijingensis_A. Next base: position 54,094 of record NZ_VIVL01000001.1, read on the forward strand.
ACTGCCCGACGCCGGGAATCGCGAGGTAGCGCAGCCGCTTGGCCTCGCGGCGGGCGAGCCGGATGGCGTGCATCACGACGCCGCAGACCATCGACAGCATGGCGGCCAGCATGGCGCCCGTCGCCAGCACCGCCGTGGGGAGCCGGGGCACCAGGCCGGTGTGCAGGTAGGTGAGCAGCAGCGGAATGGCCAGTGCGATCGCGCCCGCCGCAAGCACCGCCGCAAGGATCGAGAAGAACTGCAGCGGCCGCTCGCTGATGAACAGCTTGCAGATGGTCTTCAGGATGCGCCAGCCGTCACGGTAGGTCGAGAGCTTGCTGTGCGAGCCTTCGGGCCGGGTGCTGTAGGCGGTGTCGAACTCCGCATGGGGCATGCGCAGTTCGAGCGCATGCACCGTGAGCTCGGTCTCGATCTCGAAGCCCTGCGAGAGCGCGGGAAACGACTTGGCATAGCGGCGCGAGAACACGCGGTAGCCCGAGAGCATGTCGGTCAGCCCGCCGCCGAAGAGCTGCGCCACCGCGCCCGTGAGCAGCCGGTTGCCGAAGCGGTGGCCGGCGCGGTAGGTGAGCGCGTTCTGCCCATCGTCGACGCGGCAGCCCACGACCATGTCGAGGTTGCGCTCCACCAGCGCATCCACCAGCCGCGGCGCGCTGGCCACATCGTAGGTGGCATCGCCGTCGACCGTCACGTACACGTCGGCCTCGACGTCGGCGAACATGCGGCGCACGACGTTGCCCTTGCCCGGCGCCGCCACGTGCGTCACCGTGGCGCCGCTCGCGCGTGCGATGGCGGCCGTGTCGTCGGTCGAGTTGTTGTCGAAGACATGGATCTCGGCCTCGGGCAGCGCCGCGCGGAACTGCGCGACCACCTGCGCGATCGACAGCGCCTCGTTGTAGCAGGGGATCACCGCCGCGATGCGGATCGGGGCGCGGGCGGCGGCGGATGGGTTGTCGTCGGTCATGGTGCGGTCGAGAGAATGCGGTAGACCCGGCCGCCGTCTTTTTCGTACAGCAGGGCGAAATGCGCGTCGAAGCCGGGCCGGGTGGCCAGCGTGGGCACCATCGAGGTCGGCATGACGATGGCCGTGAATCCCATCGCGGCCAGCTTGCGCGCCATGTCGCCGGGCAGCAGCAGCAGGAAATCGCGGTAGCGCCACGGGCCGAGCGTATCGCCCCAGATCGGATTGGGGCCGTAGTAGATCGCCTCGTTCAGCGCGATCTGGTAGACGCGCCCGTCGGCATGCTGGCGCAGGTAGTCCATGGCGGCATAGCCCGGCACATGCTGGCGCAGGAAGGCTTCGCGCGTTTCGGGCGTGGGCGAGATCATCGCCACCTTGCCCGCCGTCTGGCGCAGCGACACCGCGGCCAACGCGGCCAGGAGCAGCACGACGATCCAGTCGCCGGCAAGGCCCAGGCGACCGGCGGGTGCTGCAGCGGTGGACGCAGGTGCGGCCTCCGCCTGCCCGCTCCGGCCTCCGAATGCACGGCGCAGGCCTGCGGCCATCCCGCCGAACAGCACCTGCCAGCCGATGGCCGCCATCAGCGCGAGCAGCGGAAACGAGGCCGTGAGGTAGCGTGGATAGCGCGAGGTCAAGAGCCACACGGCCACGGAATAGAAGCAGAACCAGCCCGCGGCGCGCAGCGCGGCCGAGCGCTTCCACAGCAGGCTGAACGGCGCCAGGAACACGGCCCAGATCAGCGCGTTGGGCCGTGCCGCATGGTCGCGCACGTCGGCCACCTGCTGCACGTAGTCGGCCGGGATCCAGTCGGTGAAGCCGAACACGCGCGCACCGATGGGGTTGAACGGATCGCCGGTCATGATGGCGTTGCGCGCGTACCAGTACACGCACGGAATCAGGAAGCACAGCAGCGCCAGCGCCCAGGCCTTGGGCCGGCGCTCGTGCCACACCACGAACAGCGCCACCAGCGGCAGGAAGGTGAGCGCCTGGTACTTCGAACCCGCCGCCACCCCAAGGCAGAACGCCGCCAGCCCGAGCCAGCGCGTGCCGCCCTGCAGCGGCTGCGATTCGCGCCACCACCACAGCGCCACGCAGGCACCGAGCACGAAGAGCGCCACGCCCATGTCGATCAGCGCGTTCGAATAATCTCCGATGCCGATCCAGATGGCCGCGCCGATGCAGGCCGTGAGCCGGTTCGCGTGCTGGATGCCGAGGCGGTAGACCATCACCGCTGAAAGCGCGCCAGCCAGCGCATTGAGAAAGTGCGGCAGCACGTCGTCGCCCAGCTGCAGCGCGGCCGCATACAGCAGGTTGTAGTTGTAGGGGAACCAGGGGTAGCGCAGCCACTCGTGGATGCCCAGCGAGCCCTGCTGCGCCACCTGCCGCGCATAGGGCAGGTGGTACATCAGCTCGTCGAAGGCGGCGGGCGGCGCGAGCGGCGCGACCAGCGCGGGCAGCGCCACCAGCGCCAGCGCGATGGCGGCGATCCTTTCGGCGCGGCTCCACGGCGGAGCAGGGGCGCGCAGCGCCCGCACTTCGCGCCACCAGGGCCGCAGCTGCAGCGCGGCCGCCACCACGCCGGCGGCGATCAGCGCCACGGTGGCGCCCGGCTTGAACGCGCCGAAGATCGCCAGCAGCTGGAAGGCGCAGATGAACAAACCCACGCCCAGGGCCGCCGCCATGGCCGCTTCGAGCCAGGCGTCCCGGCGCGGCGGCGGCGCGAGGCGCGCCAGCAGCGCACGCCCGAAGCCCCAGCAGCCAAGGACAAAGACCGCCAATGCCGCGTAGTGCGCGGCAGCAAATATCAGCTTCTGAATAACAACTCCCGGTGCCGGTCGGCCACGCCGGCCGGCAGGTTCAAAGGTTCGGCGCCAGCAGGCGCTCGAGGTCGGATTCGCTCTCCTTGCGCCGCGCCGCCTGGTCCTGCAGCTGGTCGTGCCCGATCTTGCCGACGTTGAAGTACGTCGACTCGGGATGGCTCAGGTAGAAGCCGCTCACGCTGGCGGCGGGCATCATAGCGAGGCTTTCGGTCAGCGTCATGCCAATGTCCGCGCAGCCCAGAAGGTCGAACATCGGGCGCTTCACGCTGTGGTCGGGGCAGGCCGGGTAGCCGGGCGCGGGACGGATGCCGCGGTATTTCTCGGCGATCATGTCCTCGTTGCTCAGGCCCTCGTCGGGCGCATAGCCCCAGAGGTCGGTGCGCACGCGGTGGTGCAGCGATTCGGCAAAGGCCTCGGCCAGCCGGTCGGCCAGGGCCTTGAGCATGATGGCGGAGTAGTCGTCGAGGTCGTCGATGAAGTACTTCTCCTTCTTCTCGACACCCAGGCCCGCCGTCACCGCGAACACGCCCACGTAGTCTTTCAGCCCGCTGTCCTTGGGCGCGACGAAGTCGGCCAGGCAGCGGCTCGGGCGCATCACGCCCTCGATCACCTGCTTCTCGGTCTGCTGGCGCATGCCGTACCAGGTCATGGCGACCTCGCTGCGCGTCTCGTCGGTGTAGAGCTCGATGTCGTCGTCGTTCACCGTGTTGGCGGGCCAGAAGCCGACCACGCCGCTGGCGCTGAGCCAGCGCCCTTCGATCAAACGCTTGAGCATGCGCTGGCCGTCGGCATACACGCGCACGGCCTCCGTGCCGACGATCTCGTCCTTCAGGATGGCCGGGAATGGGCCGGCCAGGTCCCAGGTCTGGAAGAACGGGCCCCAGTCGATGTACTTCGCGAGGTCGGTGAGATCGAAGTTCTTGAACAGGCGCCGGCCGATGAACTTGGGCACCGGCGGCGTGTAGCTGGACCAGTCGATCGGCGTCTTGTTGGCGCGCGCCTTGGCCAGCGGCCACATCGGCACCTGCTTCTTGTTGGCGTGCTGCGTGCGCACCTTCTCGTAGTCGGCGTTGATCTCGTCGATGTACGCGGTCGCCTGGTCGGAGAGCAGCGACTGCGCCACGCTCACGCTGCGCGAGGCATCGGGCACGTAGACCACCGGGCCTTCGTAGTGCGGCGCGATCTTCACGGCGGTGTGCACGCGGCTGGTGGTGGCGCCGCCGATCAGCAGCGGGATCTTCCTGATGCGGAAATGGTCGTCCTTCTGCATCTCGCCGGCCACGTACTGCATTTCTTCCAGGCTCGGCGTGATGAGGCCCGACAGGCCCACGATGTCCGCGCCCTCGACCTTCGCCTTGGCCAGGATCTCGTGGCACGGGACCATCACGCCCATGTTCACCACCTCGAAGTTGTTGCACTGGAGCACGACCGTGACAATGTTCTTGCCGATGTCGTGCACGTCGCCCTTGACAGTGGCGATGATGATCTTGCCCTTGGTGCGCACGTCGCGGCCCGCGGCCTCGTCCTGGCGCTTTTCTTCCTCGATGTAGGGGATGAGGTGGGCCACGGCCGACTTCATCACGCGCGCCGACTTCACCACCTGCGGCAGGAACATCTTGCCCTGGCCGAACAGATCGCCCACGATGTTCATGCCGTCCATCAGCGGCCCTTCGATCACGTGCAGCGGACGGCCGCCCTTGGCGAGGATCTGCCGATAGGCTTCTTCGGTGTCCTCGACGATGAAATCGGTGATGCCGTGCACCATGGCATGCGAGAGGCGCTGGTTGACGTGCACCGGATGCTCCGGCGTGCCGCGCCATTCGAGCTTCTTGCTGTCGTCCTTGGCGCCGCTCTTGGCGGTCTCGGCCACTTCGACCAGGCGTTCACCGGCGTCCGGGCGGCGGTTGAGCACCACGTCTTCCACGCGCTCGCGCAGGGTCGGCTCGAGGTCGTCGTACACGCCCACCATGCCGGCATTGACGATGCCCATGTCCATGCCCGCCTGGATCGCGTGGTACAGGAACACGGTGTGGATCGCTTCGCGCACCGGGTCGTTGCCGCGGAAGCTGAAGCTCACGTTGCTCACGCCGCCCGACACCTTGGCGCCCGGCAGGTTCTGCTTGATCCAGCGCACCGCGTTGATGAAGTCGACCGCGTAGTTGTCGTGCTCCTCGATGCCGGTGGCAATCGCGAAGATGTTGGGGTCGAAGATGATGTCCTCGGGCGGAAAGCCCACCTCGTCCACCAGGATGCGGTAGGCGCGCTCGCAGATCTCGATCTTGCGTTCGTAGGTGTCGGCCTGGCCCTTCTCGTCGAAGGCCATCACCACCGCCGCGGCGCCGTAGCGCCTCACGAGCTTGGCCTCGTGCTTGAACTTGTCGACCCCCTCCTTCATGGAGATGGAGTTGACGATGCCCTTGCCCTGGATGCAGCGCAGGCCGGCCTCGATCACTTCCCACTTGGAACTGTCGACCATCACCGGCACGCGCGCGATGTCGGGCTCGCTGGCAATCAGGTTCAGAAAGCGCACCATCGCGGCCTTGCTGTCGAGCATGGCCTCGTCCATGTTGATGTCGATCACCTGCGCGCCGTTCTCGACCTGCTGGCGCGCCACGGCCAGGGCGTCCTCGAACTGGCCGTTCAGGATCATCCGCGCGAAGGCCTTGGAGCCGGTGACGTTGGTGCGCTCGCCGATGTTGACGAACAGCGACCCGGCATCGATGGCCACCGGTTCGAGGCCGGACAGCTTCATCGGGGGGACGCGGGGCGTGGAGACTTCGTTCATGGGGGCTCACCTGGGCAGGAAAAAACGTCAGGTGAGCGTCGTTTGCGGCTTGCGCCCTGGCGGCAGGGCGCCTTCCAAGCCTGACGGCGGGCCTCTCGATGCGGGCCGCCGCTGCAACGCTCCTTGGAAGGGAGCGCAATTTTACCGGCTGCGGCAAGGACCGCGGCCGCCAGGGTCGTTCAGGCGCCCTGCCCGGCCGCCGTTGCCGGGCCGGTCTTGGCGGGCGCGGCCGAGGCCGGCAGCCCGAACACCCGGTCGAAGCCCCAGTTGAAGACGAAGGTGTAGACCAGGAAGAACACCACCAGGCCCAGGTCCATCACCAGCGCCTGCCAGAGCGTCACGCCAAGGCCCCAGGCAAACAGCGGCACCAGCACCGCGATCAATCCGCCCTCGAAGCCGACGGCATGCGCCACGCGCCGGCGCACGCTGCGCCCGCGCACCGCCTGGCGCGACTCCCAGCGCTCGAACAGGGCGTTGAAGACCAGGTTCCAGATCACGGCAATGACCGAGGCGGCCACCGCCAGCACGCCCGAATGCCCGAGCCCGGCGTCGGTCATCAGCGCCAGCCCGGCACTGGCGGCCACGATGGCGATTCCTTCGTAAAGGCTGATGTAGACGACGCGGCGCTGGAACCCCTGCATGACTGTTTCCTCTGGCGGATGAAGACGATGGCTGGACTTTATTTGCTGTTCGCTGATATAAAAAGTCAACTTATTTCAATTTTATTGATAGATAGGTGCAGCAGATGGCTTTCTCCAGCGACAACGTCGAGGTCTTCCTGGCCGTGATCGACCACGGCTCCTTCTCGGCTGCGGCGCGCGCACTGCACAAGGTGCCCTCGGCCGTCAGCATGGCCATTGCCAACCTCGAGGCCGAACTGGCCCTGCCCCTGTTCGACCGCAGCGGCCGCGAGCCGCAGCCGACCGCCGCCGCCCGTTCGCTGGAGCCGCAGGCGCGGCTGCTGGCGGCCCAGCTGAAGCAGCTGCAGGTGCAGGCCCTGGCGCTCACGCAGGGCCTGGAAAACCGCCTCACGCTGGCCATTGCGCCCGAGTTGCTGGCCGCGCCCTGGAGCGGGCCGCTGGCCGCGTTGGCCGAGGAATATCCGCTGCTGCAGGTCGAGGTGCTGGCGGCGCCGCAGGCCGATGCGCTGGCGCTGCTGCACAGCGGTCGCGCGCAGCTGGCGCTGGTGTTCGAGCGCCCGAGCCTCGATGGGCGGGAAGGCTTTCAGGAAGTCGGCAGCGACACCATGGTGGCGGTGATGGCGCCTGGCCACCCCGTGCTGCTTGCGGCCGCCGGCGAGCGGCTGCGCGAGGAGCACCTCACGAACACCCGGCAGATCGTGGTGGCGGGCCGCGACCTGGCCACCAGCGATCCGCGCTTCGTGTTCGCGCGCCACGTCTGGCGCACCGACAACGCGCTGGCCGCACTGAGCCTGATCACGGCCGGCCTCGGCTGGGGCTGGCTGCCGCGCAATTTCGCCAGGCCGCACGTGGCCGCGGGCGCGCTGGTCGAGATTCCATTCGAGAACCTCAGCAACGGACTCGACCTGTGGGTCGACGTGGTGTGGTCGCGCGAGCGGCCGCTGGGGCTGGGGGCGCAGCGCTTCGTGGCACTGATCGCGCGCGACCGGCAGGCCGCGGCGGGCATTCCTGCCGCGAGCGCGCGCGGCTGATCAGTCGCGGTGGCCGTGGCCGCCGCCCTTTCCACCGCCACCACCGCCGCCATGGCCGTGGCCACCACCCCTGCCGCCACCTTCACCGCCTCCATGCGGGCGCCCGCCGCCCGGATGCATCTGCGGCTGGCCGGGCGGCGGTCCGGGCCGGAAGGCCGGCTGGGGCCGCGGCGGCTTGATGCCCGGGTCGGCCGGCGGGCGATAGCCCGGCCCCGGCCTTGGTGGACGGTAGCCCGGCCCCGGTTGCGGATGGAAGCCGGGCCCCGGCGCGGGCTTGAAGCCCGGGCCCGGCCATGGCCTCGGTTGCCAGGCCGGCCGCACCGGCGGCGGGGGACGCCAGCCGGGCATCGGCGGAGGCGGCGGCCGGCCGCCCCACCAGCGGCGCTCACCGTACCAGGGCCGGTCTCGGTAGTAGTCGGCCCAGTAGCTGCCGATCACGAACGTGACGACGGGCACGCCGATCACCGCGGCGTAGCTGGCCAGCGGCACGCGCCGCTCCTGGTAGGCGTAGTCCAGGCTCCGGGCCCAGACCCAGCCGCGTCCGCCGTCGGGCAGCACCACGTCGCACCAGCTGTAGCCGCCGGTGCAGCCGATCACGTCGAGCGGCTGGCCCGGCCCGAGCCGCGCCACCAGCGGATAGTCGCCCGAGGGGCCCGCGCGCAGGTTGACCGCACCGCGCGTGAAGGCCTGCTGCGCCGCGGCGGCCAGCGGCAGGGCCAGCGCCATGGCGCCGATGCCGATCCAGCGCAGGGAAAGTTTGTTGTTCATGATCAGGCTTCCTTTGCGCCACCAGCCTAGGCGGCGGCCCGGATGCCGTCAATCAGCCGAGGGCGCGACAGCCCCGGCCGTCGGTCACGCGGCTTCGCGGTAGAAGCCGTTGTTGTTCAACAGCCGGCCGCTCATCGGCGCCACGGCCTTCCCGATGGCCGCGATGTGGTCCGGCGTGGTGCCGCAGCAGCCGCCCACGATGTTGACCAGCCCTTCGGCCGCGAACTCGTGCAACAGCCGCGAGGTGACGTCGGGCGTCTCGTCGAAGCCGGTCTCGCTCATCGGGTTGGGCAGGCCCGCGTTCGGGTAGCAGCTGATGAAGGTGTCGCCCGCCACCTTTGCGAGTTCCTGGATGTAGGGCCGCATCAGCGCGGCGCCGAGCGCGCAGTTGAGCCCGACGGCCAGCGGCTGCGCATGGCGCACGCTGTGCCAGAACGCGGTGACGGTCTGGCCGCTCAGGATGCGGCCCGAGGCATCGGTCACGGTGCCGCTGATGATGAGCGGCAGGCGCTGGCCGCTGTGGTCGAAATACTCGTCGACCGCGAACAGCGCGGCCTTGGCGTTGAGCGTGTCGAAGATGGTCTCGACCAGGATCACGTCGGCGCCGCCCTCGACCAGCGCCTCGGTCTGCTCGTAGTAGGCCGCGCGCAGCTGCTCGAAGTCGACGTTGCGCGCGCCGGGGTCGTTCACGTCGGGGCTGATGCTCGCGGTCTTGGGCGTCGGGCCCAGGGCACCGGCCACGAAGCGCGGCTTGTCGGGCGTGCTGAACTTGTCGCAGGCCGCGCGCGCGAGCTTCGCCGATTCGAGGTTCATCTCGCGTGCGAGATGCGCCATCCTGTAGTCCTCCTGCGCGATGGTGGTGGCGCCGAAGGTGTTGGTCTCGATCAGGTCGGCGCCGGCCGCGAGGTAGCCCTCGTGGATGTCGCGGATCACGTCGGGCCGCGTCAGCGAGAGCAGCTCGTTGTTGCCCTTCACGTCGCGCTCGAAATCCTTGAAGCGCTCGCCCCGGTACTGTTCCTCGGTGAGCTTGAAGCGCTGGATCATCGTGCCCATTGCGCCGTCGAGGATGGCAATGCGCTTTTCGAGGATGCCGGCGAGTGCCTGGCCGCGGGTGTAAGTGACGGGCTTCATAGCCCCCGATTGTAGGAAGCGGGGCTGTCCCTGGCCGCCGTCGGTGCTTTAGCGGCCTTCGACGAATTCCAGCACCGCCTCGATCATGCGCCGCACATGCGGCTGCACGCCGGCCGCCACTTCGGGCAGGTAGTCGAAGGGCAGCTTCTCCTGCATGTAGCTCGACTGCGTCATCTCCAGCTGCACCGCGTGCACGCCGGCCGCGGGGTTGCCGTACTGGCGCGTGATGTAGCCGCCCGTGAAGCGGCCGTTGAGCACGCCCGTGTAGCCGGTGGCCGATTCGGCGATGCCCAGCAGCGTGGCGGCCAGCGCGGGGTCGCAGCTCGTGCCCTTGCCGGTGCCCAGGTTCAGGTCGGGCAGCTTGCCCTCGAAGAAGCGCGGCAGCACCGAGCGGATCGAGTGCGCGTCCCACAGCGCGATGGTGCCGTGCGCGGCCTTCAGGCGGTCGAGCTCGGCCTGCAGCTGCCGATGGTAGGGCTGCCAGATGGCGTCGCGGCGCGCGGCGATTTCATCGTCACCCGGCAGGTCGTCGCTGGACGCATAGACCGGCGTGTCGTCGAAGGTGTCGACCGGGCACAGGCCGGTGACGCTCTGGCCCGGATAGAGGCTGGCGCCATCCGGTGGCCGGTTCAGGTCGACCACGTAGCGCGAATGCGTGGCGACGAGCACCGAGGCGCCGAGCGCATCGGCAAAGTCGTAGAGCCGTTCGAGGTGCCAGTCGGTGTCGGGCACCTGGCGCGCCTCTTCGGTCAGGCGGGCGGCGAGCGCGGGCGGCACGTAGGTGCCGACATGCGGCATCGAGATCAGCAGGGGACGCGTGCCCTGGCGGAAGCGGAAGGCGGGTTCGGTGGTGATGAAACTCATGGGCTCAATTTTCCTGGAGAAGCTGGCTGCGCGCCGCGACGAAGGCGGCGGCGGCCTCGTTGTGCAAGGCATGGCGGCCGGCCGCGACGCGCGGCTGGCCCGACACCCAGACGGTGTCGATGGCCGAGGTGCGGTGGCTCGCAAAGACGTGGGCCGACAGCATGTCGGGCGCTGGCAGGCCTTGCAGCGCAAGCTGTGCGGCATCGAGCACGATGAAATCGGCCTGCTGCCCCGCGGCGAGGCCGCCGATGGCCCGGCCCGAAGCCTGCGCGCCGCCGCGCACCGCTTCGAGCGTAAGCGCGGTGGCCACATGCGGCTGCGCCGCGCTGGCGCCGACGTTGCGCTGCCGCCAGGCCAGGCGCTGGCTGTATTCGAGCATCAGCAACTCTTCCGCGGCATTGACCGTGGCATGGCTGTCGGAGCCCAGGCCCCAGGCGCCGCCGTGGTGGCGCCAGGCGGAAAAATCGAATATGCCGTCGCCCAGGTTGGCCTCGGTGGTCGGGCACAGGCCTGCCACCGCGCCGCTCTTGGCGCCGCGCTCGTATTCGGCCGCATCCATGTGCGTGGCATGCACCAGGCACCAGCGCGCATCGACCGGCGCATGGTCGAGCAGCCAGGCCACCGGGCGCTGGCCGCTCCAGGCCACGCAGTCGTCGACCTCCTTGGTCTGCTCGGCAATGTGGATGTGGATCGGCGCGCCCGGGTCGATGGCCTCGAGGCCCGCGATGGCTTCGCGCAGCGCGTCGGGCGGCACGGCGCGCAGCGAGTGCGGCGCAATGCCGAGCCGTGCGCCTTGCGCCTCGCACGCGGGCTTGAGTCTATCGAGCAGGCGCAGCATCGAATCGGTCGAGCGGATGAAGCGGCGCTGCCCCTCGTTGGGCGGCAGGCCGCCGAAGCCGCTGGCCTGGTAGAGCACGGGCAGCAGCGTGAAGCCGATGCCGGCCTTCTTCGCGGCGCGCAGCAATGCGAGGCTCAGCGTCGCATCGTCGGCATAGGGGCGGCCGTCGGCATCGTGATGCACGTACTGGAACTCGCACACGCTGGTGTAGCCCGCCTCGAGCATTTCGGCATAGAGCCAGGTCGCGATGGCCTCCATCTGCTGCGGGCCGAGGCGCGCGGCAAAGCGGTACATCAGCGTACGCCAGCTCCAGAAGCTGTCCTGCTGCTGGGCGCGGTATTCGGTCAGCCCCGCGAAGGCGCGCTGGAAGGCATGCGAATGCAGGTTGGGCATGCCGGGGATCACCGGGCCGTTCGCCATCGGCGCGCCTGCGGCAGGCTGGGCGGCGGACTGCACCTGCGTGAGCTGGCCGGCGTCGTTCCACGACAGCCGCACGTTCTTCGCCCAGCCGCCGGGCAGCAGCGCGTCGGCCGCGAACAGCGTGTTCATTGGCTCGCTCCCACTGCGATGCGGCCTTGCCGCACGACGCTGCGCACCGGACGCTGGCCGAACCAGTAGGCGAGCTCGGCCGCATCGCGCACGTTCCACAGCACGAAGTTGGCGGGCATGCCTTCGGCGATCGCGCCGTGCGTCTTCTGCAGGCCGAGCGCGCGCGCCGCATGCACCGTGACGCCGGCCAGCGCCTCGGGCACGGTCAGGCGGAACAGCGTGCAGGCCATGTTCATCATCAACAGCAGGCTCAGCGCCGGCGAGGTGCCGGGGTTGTGGTCGGTGGACACCGCCATCGGCACGCCGGCCGCTCGCAGCGCCTCGATCGGCGGCAGGTGCGTGTCGCGCAGCGTGTAGTAGGCGCCGGGCAGCAGCACGGCCACGGTGCCCGACTGGCGCATGGCCTCGATGCCCTCGGCCGACAAATGCTCGATGTGGTCGCAGGACAGCGCGCCGTAGCGCGCGGCGAGCGCGGCGCCGCCCATGTCGGAGAGCTGCTCGGCATGCAGCTTGACCGGCAGGCCCATCGCCTTCGCGGCCTGGAACACCTGCTCGGTTTCCGCAAGCGAAAAGGCGATGCGTTCGCAGAACACGTCGACCGCATCGACCAGCCCCTCGGCCGCGAGCGCGGGCAGCATCTCATTGCAGACGAGATCGATGTACTCGCCGCTGCGGCCCGCATATTCGGGCGGCAGCGCGTGCGCGCCAAGGAAGGTGGTGCGCACGGTGACGCCATGGGCTTCGCCCAGGCGCCGCGCCACGCGCAGCTGCTTGCGTTCATGTTCGAGCGCCAGGCCGTAGCCCGACTTGATCTCGATGGCGCACACGCCGTCGGCCAGCAGCTGTTCGAGCCGGGGCACGGCCTGCGCGAAGAGTGCGTCTTCATCGGCCTCGCGCGTGGCGCGCACCGACGAGACGATGCCGCCGCCGGCCTTCGCCACTTCTTCGTAGCTGGCGCCCGCGAGCCGCATCGCGAACTCGTTGGCGCGCTGGCCGCCATAAACCAGGTGGGTGTGGCAATCGACGAGGCCGGGCGTGACGAGCGCGCCGCCACCATCGTGCAGCGGCAGGCCCTCGAAGCCGGCCGGCAGGGCGCTGCGTGCGCCGACCCAGCGGATCGTGCCCTCGGCCACCGCGATCGCGGCTTCGGTGCCGGCGTCCAGGGTGGTGCCGGGCGCGGCGCCGGGCGCCAGGCGCAGGCCCGTCCAGAGGCCGTCGGCCGATGGGGATGTGGTTGCGGATGTCATGTCTTGTCTGGTGTTTGCACAGCTTACGCCGGCACGATGCGGACCGCAGCCAGCCGCGCGCCTTCACCCTCGGGCACGGCCTGCCATGCCTGCGCGCTGTCGGTCCAGTACAGGCCTTCGCCTTCGCGGCAGGGCTCGCCGTTCAGCCGCCATGCGCCGCTCAGCGCGAGCAGCACGCCGTGCGGTGCGGCCTCGATGGCCGATGCGTGGTCCAGCACCCGCACGTCGGCGCGCCACTGCCCATGCCGCGTCATGATGTTGAAGTCGTTCGATGCGCCGCCGAGCGGCGTGCAGTCGATCGCGTCGTCGCCGCTGAAGGCGAACGGCCGGTGCGGCACGTCGAGCCGGTGCTCGATGCGCCCATCGTGCGTGAACAGCCGCACGCCGTCGCCTTCGAGCAGCATGATGCTGCGGTCCACGCCCGCGAACACCGAGAACGGCCCGGCCGCCGCGATGGTCGCGATGCTTGCGCGCCAGCCGAAGCTGTCGAGCCCCGCTCCCTGCGGCCAGCTCACGATCTCCTGCGTGGTGCCGCCGCCGTTCTTCCAGGGCATGGCCGGGAGCGCCGCGCGCGAGAAACGCTGCACGTTGCTCATGATGGGTCCTCTTGCTCCTTCCCCTTCCGGGGGAAGGCTGGGATGGGGGCGGCGCGCAACGAGCGCCGCGCGAAGGGCAAGGCCGTCGTGCCCCCACCCCTCCCCTCCCCCGGGAGGGGAGGGAGAAATGCGAATGCAGTGCCGCTCATCGCATCAGCCCGCCCTGCCGCAGCTTCTGTTCGAAGTGCCTGAGCACCAGCGTCATCGTGCCCGTGAGCACGAAGTACACGAGCGCGATCGCCAGGTAGACCTCCAGCGAGCGGTACGACACGCTGATGATCTTCTGCCCTTCGTGCATCACGTCGTGGATCGTCAGCAGCGACACCAGCGCCGAGTTCTTGATGAGCGCGATGAACTCGTTGCCCAGCGGCGGAATCATGCGCACCACCGCCTGCGGCAGCACGATCTCGCGCATCGCCGTGCCAGGCGTCATGCCCAGCGACTGCGCCGCCATGGTCTGGCCCTTGTCGATCGACTGGATCGCGCCGCGCACGATCTCCGACACGTACGCACCCGAATACACACCGAGCCCCAGCACGCCGCACAGGAAGGCCGGCAGCAGGATGCCGAAATGCGGCAGTCCGAAGAACAGGATGAACAGCTGCACCAGGAGCGGCGTGCCGCGAATCGCCGCCACGTAGGCCGTGCACACGCCGTAGAGCCAGCGCCGCTTCGGGTTGAGCCGGCCGATGCCCACCAGCAGCCCCAGCACGCAGCCGAGCGCGAGCGCGCAGGCGGTGATCTCCACCGTGACCAGCGCGCCGCGCAGCAGGTCGGGCCAGCCCTGCCAGACCGGCGAGAAGTCGAAATCCATGGGCCGCTTATTTGGCGTTGGCGCTGAACCACTTGGCGACGATCTGCGCGTAAGTGCCGTCGGCCTTGAGCTTCTCGATGGCGCCGTTCACCGCCTTGGTGAGCTCGGGCGTGTCCTTGCGGATGGCCATGCCGTATTCCTCGGTGGTGATCTGCTCGGGCAGCACCTTGAGGCCGCCGCGCGTGCGCACGTACTGGTAGGCGGCGGGCTTGCCGGTCACGGCGGCGTCGGCGCGGCCGATGTCCACGAGATTGAACATCTCCTGGTTCTTCTCGACTTCCATCAGCTGCACCTGCGGGAATTTTTCCTTGGTGTAGGCCACCGACTTGGTGCCCACCTGCACGCTGACCTTCTTTCCGTTGATGTCGGCCGGCGCCTTGATGGCCGTGTTGCCGTCCTTCACCATCACGACCAGGCCGCCCGCGTAGTAGGGCACGGTGAAGTCGACGACCTTCTTGCGCTCGTCGGTGATGTAGATGGCCGACACGGCCATGTCGAAGCGCCTGGACACCAGCCCCGGCACCAGGCCCTTGAAGTCGATGTCGATCCACTCGATCTTGCGGCCCAGCGTCTTGCCGATGGCCTCGACCAGCTCCACGTCGAAGCCGGTGCGCTTGCCGTTCTCCACAAATTCCATCGGCGGAAAGGTGGCGTCAGTGGCCACGCGCAGCGGCTCGCCCTGCGCTTGCGCGGTGGCGGCAAAGCCGAAGAAGGCGAGGCTGGAGAGTGCGGCGGCAACGAGGGTGCGGCGGGTGTTCATGGGAAGGCTTCCGTAGGTTGAAGAAAAATCGGCGCGGCGGATGGACCGCTACTGCAGCGCGCGCGAGATGCGCGCCGCCGTGACGACGGTCATGTGAAGCAACGCAGCTTCCATGCCTTCGACGCGCGTGAGCGGCGCCATGAGCGTGATCGCGCCGCGCAGGCGCCGGCCCGGGCCGAGCACCGGTGCGCTTGCACCCCAGACGCCGGCGTCGACCTCGCCGTGGGTCACGGCATGGCCGGCCTCGCGGATCGCGTCGAGCTCGGCGGCACGCTCGGCGCGCCGCCCGGGACTGTCGCCGAGCGCATCGAGCAAGGCATCGCGCTGGTCGAGCGGCATGTGGGCCAGCAGGCACTTGGCGCTGGCGCCGTCGCGCGCCGGCACGCTGCGGCCGCGGTCGAAGGAGCAGCGCAGCGACTGCTCGCTGTCGATCATCTCGAGGCACACCACGCGGTCGTTCACGGCCGTGACCAGCGCCACGCTTTCATGGCTTTGCTGCGCGAGCGCGCGCATGTCGGCGCGCGCGGCCATGACGAGGTCGGAGTTGCCGTCGAAACCGCTCGCGAGCTGCACGCTCACGGGGCCGGGCGAATAGCGCCCGTCGGTCTCCATCACGAAGCCCCAGCGCCGCAGCACCGCGATCTGCCGGTACAGCGTGCTCTTGACGAGGCCCGTGGCCTGCACGAGCTCGGCCGCGCTCATCGCCGACTTGCTCTGCGCCAGCACCGACAGCACGCGCAGCGCGCGGTCGTTGTGGGCCGGAGCATCGAGGGGGGGCGTCATGGCAGGGCGGGCGGAAGTCCGAGGCGGGACGGCGTGCAGTATCTTGCGCGCCGTCCCGGGCTCCAAGCCCTCATTCCCACCCAGTGAGAATGCCGGCGCCTTTTTCCTGCCGGCGCTGCGCGCATCCGTGGGCGGTGTCGTCACTCCGGCTTGATGTTCCTTTTCCGGATCACGGCCGACCAGCGCGCGCTTTCGCTCTGGATGTTCGCGGCGATGTCCTGCGGCTTGCCGGCACCGGGCTCGAGGCCCAGGCCGGCGAACTTCTCCTTCATCTCGGGCTTGGCCAGCACGCGCGCCGTCTCTGCGTTGAGACGCTCGACGATGGCCTTCGGCGTGCCGGCCGGCGCCATCAGCGCATACCAGGAAATGGCCTCGAAACCGGGCAGGCCCTGTTCTGCGACGGTGGGCAGCTCCGGCATCGCGGCCGAGCGCTTGAGGCTCGCGAGGCCGATCGCCCGCAGCTTGCCGCTCTTGACGAAAGGCAGCACGGCCGAGAGCGAGCCGAACATCATCGTGACCTGCCCGCCCACCACATCGTTGAGCGCCGGGCCGATGCCCTTGTACGGCACGTGGATCAGCTGCACGTCGCCGTCGAGCGCCATCAGTTCGCCGGCCAGGTGCGCCTGGCTGCCGGCGCCGGGCGATGCGAAGCTCAGCGTGCCGGGCTTCTGCCTGGCGAGCGCGAGCAGCTCCTTCACCGACCCGGCCGGCACGGATGCATTGACGACCAGCACGTTCTCGACCACGGCAAGCATTGCGACCGGCTGCAGCTCCGACACCTTGTAGGGCAGCGACGGAAAGAGGCTCGGGTTCACCGCGACATTGCCGACCGGCACGATGCCGAGCGTATAGCCGTCGGGCGCGGCCTTGGCGATCTGCGCCACGCCGATGTTGCCCGCGGCGCCGACCTTGTTGTCGATGATGAAGGGCTGGCCCAGCGTGTCGACCAGCTCCTGGCCGAGGATGCGGGCCACCGCGTCGGCCGGACCGCCGGGCGCGAACGGCACGACGACGTGGATGGGTTTTTCGGGATAGGCCTGCGCATGCGCGAGCCATGGCGCGGCGCAAAGCAACAGGGGCAACAAGGCGGCCGCACGGCGGTTGATCGACATCAGAGTTCCTCGAAAGGGGGAATGGCACGAAGGGAGATCGCCGCAAGAACGTCGTAGTCCGCAGGATCGGGCGAGACGAAACCTGCAAGCAACAACCGTTCCGTCACGGCCGCGAGTTCGGGCGTGCGGGTGGCTTCCTGCAATGCGCTGCGAACGCGCGCGAGCTCGCCGGGCGTGAGCGGCGTCGTTGCGACGAGCGGCGGGATCGGCAGGGCCTCGGTGCTGTCGACGATGCGCACCTTCTGCGCGAGCGCCGGCTCGTTGCGCCGCAGCAGGTCGTGGTAGTAGCTGTCGAGCGGGCCAACGTCGATGCGGCCTTCGACGAGGGCCTCGATCACCCCGCGCGCATGGATGAGGCCGCCGACGGCACCGCGGTAAAGACGCGCGCCGCGCGCCGCGCGAAACGGCGCAAGATGGTTGCGCAACGCCACGCCGCCCGACATCGAGTCGGCCAGCGTGTAGCCCACGATGCCGCCGAAGGTGTCCGCCAGCGTTTCGAAGGCCGAGCCGGTGCGCACCACGATGTCGGTGAAGTACACCGGCCGGCCGCCATAGCGCGCGGGCGAAGGCAGCGGCGCGGCCACCAGCGTGGGGCGCGGCGCGCGCTGCGAGAACGGCAGGCCGCACATCATCGCGAGCCCGAGGTCGTCGCGCGCCCACAGCGCCGAGAGCGGCGCGGGCGCGTCGTAGTCGATCACGTCCCACGCGAGGCCCGCGCGTGCCAGCACCCACGCGAGAAGCTGCTTCCAGTCGGCGCGCACCGAGGCGGTGGCCGAGTACATGC
The DNA here is from genome assembly GCF_007828835.1 of Variovorax beijingensis. Lineage (GTDB taxonomy): Bacteria > Pseudomonadota > Gammaproteobacteria > Burkholderiales > Burkholderiaceae_C > Variovorax > Variovorax beijingensis_A. The sequence continues at coordinate 71,575 of NZ_VIVL01000001.1, forward strand.
GCGCGTTGGCGACGGGCGTCATCGCAGTGGCTCCGATGCGCCGGTCAACGGAAACGCAGTTGCTGGCCGAGCCCCATCTTCTTCGCCTTCGCGAGCATCGCCGCGCCAAGCGCGATATCCGACAGCGAGAGGCCGCGATGCCAGAACAGGTTGGTCTCTTCGTCGCTCTCGCGCCCGGGCTTCAGGCCCGCGACGATCTGTCCGAGCTCGGCATGCAGCGTCTTTTCCGACAGGCGGCCGCTGTCGACGTGCGCGCGCAGTGCACCGAAGGGGCCGGCCTTGGCCTGGCCCCAGTCGTCCATCACCATCTTGTCCATGATGTCGGTCAGCGACAGCTCGACCGCGCTCATGGTGCCGTACGGAATGACGCAGGCGCCCTTCTTGATCCACTCGGTCTTGAGCACCGGCTCCGGCTTCTCGAGGCGCGAGGCCTCGACCACGATGTCGGCGCCGCGCACGCACGATTCCCAGTCCTCGGTCACGACGATCTTCTTGCCGAGGTCGCGCTCCAGCCTGGCGGCAAAGGCGTTACGGCTCTCGGGCCGGCGTGAGTGCACGCGGATCTCGTCGAAGTCGAAGATCGAGTCGAGCAGACGCACGTTCCAGTACGAGGTGCCGCGCGCGCCGATATGGCCCAGGATCTTCGAATTCTTGCGCGCGAGATGCTTGGCGCCGATGGCCGTGATCGCGCCGGTGCGCATGTCGGTGATGTCGGAGGCATCGACGATGGCCACCGGCACGCCGGTCTTCGGGTCGAACAGGTTCAGCAGCGCGAGCTCCGACGGCAGGCCGACCTGGTAGTTGCGATAGAAGTCGCCCACCACCTTCACGCCGGCCACGCCGAGCGGCCGGATGTAGCCGCGCAGCACGTTGAAGTGGCCCGGGTAGTCCTTCTCGGGCACCAGGTGCATGCGCGGCTCGATGGTGGTCTCGCCGCGGCCCTGGGCCACGAGGCCCTCTTCGACGGCCGCGACGATCTCGGCATCGGTCATCGCAAGCGCCTGCACGTCGAGGTGGTTCAGGTAGTGCAGGTAGATGGGTTCGGAATTCGTTTCGGCAGACATTGCATCACCCATTCTTGATCATCGGCAGATTGAGGCCCTGCTTCTTCGCGGTGGCCACGGCAATGTCGTAGCCCGCGTCGGCATGGCGCATCACGCCGGTGGCCGGGTCGTTCCAGAGCACGCGTTCGATGCGCCTGGCCGCGGCGTCGGTGCCGTCGCACACGATCACCACGCCCGAGTGCTGCGAATAGCCCATGCCGACGCCGCCGCCATGGTGCAGGCTGACCCAGGTGGCGCCGCCGGCGGTGTTGAGCAGCGCGTTGAGCAGCGGCCAGTCGGAGACGGCATCGGTGCCGTCCTTCATGGCCTCGGTCTCGCGGTTGGGGCTGGCGACCGAGCCGGTGTCGAGGTGGTCGCGGCCGATGACGATGGGCGCCTTCAGCTCGCCGTTCTTCACCATCTCGTTGAAGGCCAGGCCGGCGATGTGGCGCTCGCCCAGGCCCAGCCAGCAGATGCGCGCCGGCAGGCCCTGGAAGGCGATGCGCTCGCGCGCCATGTCGAGCCAGCGGTGCGTGTGGGTGTTCTCGGGAAACAGCTCCTTGATCTTGGCATCGGTCTTGTAGATGTCTTCCGGGTCGCCCGACAACGCCACCCAGCGGAACGGTCCCTTGCCTTCGCAGAACAGCGGACGGATGTAGGCCGGCACGAAGCCGGGGAAGTCGAAGGCGTTCTGCACGCCTTCATCGAAGGCGACCTGGCGGATGTTGTTGCCGTAGTCGACCGTGGGAATGCCCATGGCCTGGAAGTCGAGCATGGCCTGCACGTGCACGGCGCACGACTTCGCGGCGGCCTTCTTGAGCGCGTCGTGCTGCGAGGCGTCCTTCATCGCGGCCTGCCATTGCGCAACGCTCCAGCCCGAGGGCAGGTAGCCGTTGATCAGATCGTGTGCGGAGGTCTGGTCGGTCACGAGGTCGGGCTTGAGCCCGCCGGCCTTCGCGCGCTTCACGAGTTCGGGCAGGATGTCGGCGGCATTGCCGAGCAGCGCGATCGACACGGCTTCCTTCGCGTCGCAATGCTGCTGGATGAGCTCGAGCGCATGGTCGATGTCGCGCGCCTGCTTGTCGACGTAGCGCGTGCGCAGGCGGAAGTCGATGCTGGTCTGCTGGCACTCGATGTTGAGAGACACCGCGCCCGCCAGCGTGGCCGCAAGCGGCTGCGCGCCACCCATGCCGCCGAGGCCGGCCGTGAGGATCCACTTGCCCGCGAGGCTGTTGTTGTAATGCTGGCGGCCGGCTTCGACGAAGGTCTCGAAGGTGCCTTGCACGATGCCCTGGCTGCCGATGTAGATCCAGCTGCCAGCCGTCATCTGGCCGTACATGAAGAGGCCCTGGCGGTCGAGCTCGTTGAAGTGCTCCCAGTTGGCCCACTTGGGCACGAGGTTCGAATTGGCGAGCAGCACGCGCGGCGCGTTCTCGTGCGTCTTGAACACGCCGACCGGCTTGCCCGATTGAATGAGCAGCGTCTCGTCGTCATTCAGTTCCTTCAGCGACGCGAGGATCTGGTCGTAGCAGGCCCAGTTGCGCGCGGCGCGGCCGATGCCGCCGTACACCACGAGGTCCTGCGGGCGCTCGGCCACCTCGGCGTCGAGGTTGTTCTGCAGCATGCGGAACGGGGCCTCGGTGAGCCAGCTCTTGCAGTTGAGCGTGCTGCCGCGCGGGGCGCGGATCACGCGCGTGGGGTCGTGGCGCGGGTCGGTGTTTTGCAGCGGGAGCTTTTCGGGTGCGTTCATGGCGAGGTTCTCCTTGATCGGTGTTCAGGCGTGGCTGGGCAGGATGTTCAAGAGCGCAGCCGGCAGCTCGGCCTTCAGCGCCCACTGGCGCATGGCTTCGATGTCGGGCGCGAGGTAGCGGTCGCGTTCGAGGAAAGCGACCTTCTGGCGGATGGCGGCGAACTCGGCTTCGACCAGCGGGGAGCTCTTGAGTCCGCGCTTGAGTTCAATGCCTTGCGCGGCGGCCATGGCTTCGATGCCCACCACCACCGCGGTGTTGTTGACCATGTCGCCGAGCCGGCGCGCCGCGAAGGTGGCCATCGAGACGTGGTCTTCCTGGTTGGCCGAGGTCGGCAGGCTGTCGACGCTCGCGGGATGGGCGAGCGACTTGTTCTCCGACGCGAGGGCCGCGGCCGTGACCTGCGCGATCATGAAGCCGGAATTCAGGCCGCCGTCGCGCACCAGGAACGGCGGCAGGCCCGACAGGCCGGTGTCGAGCAGCAGCGCGATGCGGCGCTCGGCAATCGCGCCCACTTCGCTCACGGCCAGCGCGATGATGTCGGCCGCAAAGGCGACCGGCTCGGCGTGGAAGTTGCCGCCCGAAATCACTTCGCCGGTGTCGGTGAACACCAGCGGGTTGTCCGAGGCGGCATTGGCCTCGATCACCAGCACGCGCGCGGCATGCGCGAGGTTGTCGAGGCAGGCGCCCATCACCTGCGGGATGCAGCGCACCGAATACGGGTCCTGCACGCGGCCGCAGTCGGCATGCGAGGGCACGATCTCGCTGCCTTCGAGCAGCGTGCGCACCGCGCCGGCCACCGCGATCTGTCCGGGCTGGCCGCGCGCGGCGTGGATGCGGGCGTCGAAAGGCTTGATCGAACCCTGGATGGCTTCGAGCGAGAGCGCGCCCGACATCAGAGCCGAGGCGAACACGTCCTCGGCGCCGAACAGGCCGGCAAGCGCGAGCGCGGTCGACACCTGCGTGCCGTTGAGCAGCGCCAGGCCTTCCTTGGGGCCGAGCACGAAGGGTTCGAGGCCGATGCTGCGCATGGCCTCGGCGCCGCCGACGACCTTGCCGTCGGCCAGGGTCGCCTCGCCCTCGCCGATCAGCACGCAGGCCATGTGGGCGAGCGGCGCGAGGTCGCCCGAGGCGCCGACCGAGCCCTTGCACGGGATGCGCGGCATGACGCCCGCATTGAACAGCGCCAGCAGCGCATCGGCCAGCGCCGGCCGCACGCCCGAATGGCCGCGCGCCAGGCTCACGGCCTTGGTCGCGAGCACCATGCGCACCACCGGCGCGGCCAGCGGCTCGCCCGTGCCCACGCTGTGCGAGAGCACGAGGTTGCGCTGCAGCTCGGCCAGGTGGTCGTTGCCGATGCGCGTGCTCGCGAGCTTGCCGAAGCCGGTGTTGATGCCGTAGACCACCTGGTCGTTCTCGACGATGTGGCGCACCGCCGCTTCGGCGCGCGCCATGCCCTCCTGCACCGAAGGATCGAGCGCCAGCCGCACGCCGCCGGCCTGGATGCGCCGCAGCATGGCGAGGTCCACCTTGCCGGGCGTGAGGGTCAGGGTGGTGGCGGTGTGATTGTTTCTTGGCATGTGAACCTGTCTATACAAGTGGTTGCGAGAGAAAACCTTGTCCTTCGGACACTAAAAAAGACTCACGGTCCCTTCGTGAAACACCGCGGAACCGGCTTTGCCGGGCCGCTGGTGTTGCCCCCGGCGAGGGGGTTGGCGAAGCGACACGAAGTGCGCGAAGACTGGGGGAGAGCCATAGTTCTAGCCGAACGACGGGTTGCCGTCGGCCTTGAAGCGGCTGCCCAGGCTGTAGCGCGACGCCGGATGCAGGCAGCGCACCCAGGTGACGGGCGTGTTGCGCGTCCAGGTGCGGCGCGTGAGCAGCAGGCAGGGATCGGTGGGCGCCATGGCGAGCCGCTCGGCCTGCTCGGCGGTGGGCAGCACGGCGTCGACCACGTGCTCGATCTGGTCGAAGGGCACGTGGCGCACCAGGTACTCGCTGGGCGGCACGGCGGCGAAGTCCTGCTCGAGGAAGTCGGGCACGACCAGCGGATTGACGTAGCGCTCTTCCAGCTGCACCGGCGTGTCGTTCTCCAGGTGCAGGCAGACGCTGTGGAACACCGAGGTGCCCGCGCGCATGTCGAGCCAGGCGGCGACGTCGGGCGAGGCGGACAGGCGTTCCACCGCGAGCATCTCGCAGCGGTAGTCGTGCCCGCGCTGGCGGATCTCGCTCGCGATGTTGGCGATCTGCAGCAGCGTGGACTGCGGCTTGTTCTCGGCCACGAAGCTGCCGACACCGGCCACGCGCACGATGCGGCCCTGCTCCATGAGTTCGCGCAGCGCGCGGTTCACCGTCATGCGCGAAATGCCGAACTGCGCGACCAGCTCGCTCTCCGACGGCAGGCGATGCCCGGCCGGCCAGGTGCCGTCCTGGATCCTGCGGGAGATGTGATCCTTGACTTGCGCATAGAGCGCGAGGGACGGCAGGTCGCGTTTCATGTCAGTGTTCGGCCGCGGCCATCGACTCGGCGCGGATCTCTTCCGTCAGCCGCGCCTTGATCTCCATGAACTCCGGCGAGGTCTTGATGGTGTAGCTGCGCGGATGCGGAAAATCGACCGCGATCTCGGTCTTGATGCGGCCCGGCCGCGCGCTGAACACCGCCACGCGGTTGGCCATGAAGATCGCCTCGTCGATGTCGTGCGTGACGAACAGCACCGTCTTGCGCGCCGACTCCCAGATGCCGAGCAGGAGCTCCTGCATCAGCACGCGGGTCTGGTTGTCGAGGGCGCCGAAGGGCTCGTCCAGCAGCAGCATCTTGGGGTCGTTGGCGAGCGCGCGCGCAATCGCGGTGCGCTGCTGCATGCCGCCCGAGAGCTGCTTCGGAAAGTGGTGCTCGAAGCCGCGCAGGCCCACCTTGGCGATGAAGAACTCGCTGCGCTCCTTCTGGTCGGCCTCGCTCATACCGCGCTCGCGCAGCCCGAAGCGGATGTTCTGCGCCACCGTGAGCCACGGAAAGAGCGTGTAGCTCTGGAACACCACGCCGCGGTCGGCGCCCGGGCCGTCGATGCGCTCGCCGTCGAGCAGCACCTGGCCGGTGGTCGGGAAGTCGAGCCCCGCGACGATGCGCAGCAGCGTCGACTTGCCGCAGCCAGAGGGGCCGAGGATGGTGACGAAGTCGTTCTCGCGCACCTCGAAGTCGATCGGCAGCAGCGCCTGCGTGCGCTGGCCCCTGGTGCCGGTGAAGACGCGCGAGACGCCCTGGATGGAAAGCTGGTTGTTGGTCGTCATCACAGTGCCGCCCATGCAAAGAGGCGGCGGTTGAGCGCCTTGAAAGCGAAGTCGGACACCAGCCCGATGACGCCGATCACGATGATCCCGAAGATGATCTGTCCGGTGTTCAGCAAGGCCTGGCTGTCGGTGATCATGTGGCCGATGCCCGACGAGGAGCCGATGAGTTCCGCCACGATCACGTAGGTCCAGGCCCAGCCGAGCACCAGGCGCAGCGTCTCGGCAATGCCAGGGGCGGCGCCCGGGATGAGCACGCGCGCCACGATGCCTCGGCTCTTCGCGCCCAGCGTGTAGGCGGCCTCGACGAGGTCGCGCCGCGCACCGCCCACCGTCACCGCCACCATCAGCACGATCTGGAAGAACGAGCCGATGAAGATCACCAGCAGCTTCTGCATCTCGCCCAGGCCCGCCCACAGGATGAGCAGCGGAATGAAGGCCGACGCCGGCAGGTAGCGGCAGAACGAGACGAAGGGCTCGAAGAAGGCCTCCACGGCCTTCCAGGTGCCCATGGCAATGCCCAGCGGCACCGCCAGCACGGCCGCCAGCAGGAAACCGCCGAACACGCGCCACACGGTCATGCCCACGTCGCCGATGAAACCGAACTCGGCGAACAGCATCCAGCCTTCCTTCAGCATGGTCACCGGGCTGGCCAGGAAGGTCGGCGGCACGAAGCCGCCGAGCGTGGCAACGGACCACACGAGCACGAAGGCCACGAAGAAGCCGAGGCCCAGCAGCACGCGGGCGCGCCCGCTGACGGGCTCGAGCGGCGCGAGCGAGCGGCGCCGCGCGGGCGCGACGGCCTGGGGGGTTGCGGCCGATGCAGGCGCCGCCGCGCGCGGCGCCACCTGCGGCAGGGCCTTACTTGACGAAGCTTGCATCGAACATCGCCGTGTAGTCTTCGGGCGCCTTGCGGATCACGCCGGCCTCCAGCAGGATGGGCGCGGCTTCCTTCATGAAGCTGGTGAGTTCGCCCGCGAAGAATTTCTGGTTGGCCGCCTTGTCCTGCCAGCGCAGGTAGGCCGACGACTTGGCGAACTGCTCGCCGGTCTGCTTGACGGCCGAGCCCATGAGCTCGTTGGCCTTGGCGGGGTCGGCCTTGATCAGGTCGAGCGCCTCGAAGTATGACTGCGTCAACGCGGCGGCCGCCTTGGCGTTGGCCTTGAGCCAGGTGGGGGCGCAGCCCACGGTGTCCATCACCATCGGGTAGTCGAGCGTGGTGGCCAGGATCTTGCCGGCGGTGGGGTTGGCGCGCACGGTCGACAGGTAGGGCTCGTAGGTCATGGCGGCGTCGTTCTGGCCGGCCACGAAGGCCTGGGCCGCGGGCTGAGGCTCGAGCGAGACCACCTTCACGTCCTTCAGCGTCATGCCGTTCTTGTTGAGCATCCAGGCCAGCCCGAAGTAGGGCGCGGTGCCGGGCGCGCTCACGCCGATGCTCTTGCCCTTGAGGTCGGCAAAGCTCTTGACGTCGTTGCGCACCGCGAGGCCGTCGGCGCCGTAGGACTTGTCCATCTGGAAGATCTGCACGATCGGCACGCCGTTGGCGTTCCACGCCACGTGCGTCTCCACGGTGGTGGCCGCGCACTGGATCGCGCCCGCGGCCAGTGCCAGGTGGCGGTCCTTCTGCGGGATCATCTTGAGCTCGACGTCCAGCCCGTTCTTCTTGAAGATGCCGGCCTTGTCGGCCAAGGAGAGCGGCGCAAAGCCGGTCCAGCCCGACATGCCGAGCGCGATCTTGGTTTCCTGCGCCGCGGCCGTCTGGGCCATGCCTGCTGCACACGCACCTGCTGCCAGCAGCGAAACGACTTTCACAACTACCGTCTTGACCATGGGTACTCCTGGGTCTGTTTTCTAGGAAAAGGCTTGGCGATGCACCCCCTCTCAAGGGCTGCGCACGCCTCGCATTGTTGCCAAGCGCCCCAACTTGTATATACAGGATAACCCGAAAGGCCACTTTCGGTGCATTCCTTCAGCAAAATGCACCAGATTGCTGTCTATACAGGAGGGGCGGCGGGACGGGCTTCACGATTGCAAACCTCGTGCCACAGTCATATCGATGCTGCTGGGGGACAATCAGCGGCTCCCCCTTCTGCTCTTTTCCCCATTCTTCGCATCCGCTGCCCGTGTCCTCGCTCGCTCCCCTCCCCCTCGACGCCCCCGGCAGCAGCAGCGCACCCGCCGACATCCTTCACGAAGTCTTCGGCTACTCGCAGTTCCGCGGGCCGCAGCAGGACATCGTCGAGCACGTGGTGGCCGGCGGCGACGCGCTGGTGCTGATGCCCACGGGCGGCGGCAAGTCGCTGTGCTACCAGATCCCGGCCATTGCGCGGCAGCGCGCGGGGCGCGGCGTCTCGGTGGTGGTGTCGCCGCTGATCGCACTGATGCACGACCAGGTCGGTGCGCTGCACGAGGCCGGGGTGAACGCGGCCTTCCTCAATTCCACACTCGACTGGGAACAGACGCAGGACGTCGAGCGCCGCATGCTGCGCGGCGAGATCACGCTGCTGTATGCGGCGCCCGAGCGCGTGAACACGCCGCGCTTCCTGTCGCAGCTCGATTCCCTGAAAGAGCGCGGCAAGCTCTCGCTGTTCGCGATCGACGAGGCGCATTGCGTGAGCCAGTGGGGCCACGACTTCCGGCCCGAATACCGCGCGCTCACGGTGCTGCACGAGCGCTACCCGGGCGTGCCGCGCATCGCGCTCACCGCCACCGCCGATGCGCTCACGCGCGCCGACATCGTCGAGCGGCTGCAGCTCGAGGAAGCGCGCCAGTTCGTCTCCAGCTTCGACCGGCCGAACATCCGCTACACCATCGTCGAGAAGAAGGACGCGACCACGCAGCTGCTGCGCTTCATCGAGCGCGAGCACGAAGGCGATGCGGGCGTGGTCTATTGCCAGTCGCGCAAGCGGGTGGAAGACGTGGCCGTGATGCTGCAGGGCGCCGGCATCAACGCGCTGCCCTACCACGCGGGCCTGGACGCGGCGGTGCGCCAGAGGCACCAGGACCGCTTCCTGCGCGAGGAAGGCGTGGTGATGGTCGCGACCATCGCCTTCGGCATGGGCATCGACAAGCCCGACGTGCGCTTTGTCGGCCACCTGGACATGCCCAAGAACATCGAGGGCTACTACCAGGAAACCGGCCGCGCGGGCCGCGACGGCGCGCCGGCCGATGCCTGGATGGCCTACGGCCTGCAGGACGTGGTGAACCAGCGCCGCATGATCGACGAAAGCCCCGCGGGCGAAGAGTTCAAGCAGGTGATGCGCGGCAAGCTCGACGCGCTGCTCTCGCTGGCCGAGGCGAGCGACTGCCGGCGCGTGCGCCTGCTGGGCTACTTCGGCGAGAAGAGCACGCCCTGCGGCAACTGCGACAACTGCCTCAATCCGCCGCAGGTGTGGGACGGCACGGATGCGGCGCGCAAGCTGCTCTCCACCATCTACCGCGTGCAGCAGTTGAGCGGCATCAGCTTTGGCGCGGGCCACATCATGGACATCCTGCGCGGCAAGGAAACCGAGAAGGTCAAGCAGTTCGGGCACGAGCGCATCAGCACCTTCGGGATCGGCGCGGAGTTCAGCGAAGTGCAGCTGCGCGGCGTGCTGCGGCAGCTCATTGCCACGGGCGCGCTGGCCGTCGATGCGGAAGCCTTCAACACGCTGAAGCTCACGGAAGGCTCGCGCGCGGTGCTCAAGGGCGAAGCGAACGTGACGCTGCGCGAGTCGGTCTCTTCGCCGGCCGCGCGCGGCGGCAAGCCCCGGCGCGAGAAGGCGGCGCGCGGCGCCCCGTCTCCGGCGGCCGCGGCACTCGACGCCGACGGGCAGAAGCGCTTCGAGGCGCTCAAGGCCTGGCGCGCCGAAGTAGCGCGCGAGCACAACCTGCCGGCCTACGTGATCTTCCACGACGCCACGCTGGCGGCCATTGCCGAACGCGCGCCCGCGACGCTCGAAGACCTGCAGGGCATCAGCGGCATCGGCACCAAGAAGCTCGAGGCCTACGGCACCGAGGTGCTGCGCGTCGCCTCGGCTTTCTAGGCCCGGCCCGCGCACATCGGTCAGCTCGCCGGCGGCAGCGTGATCGGCACCGGCCGCGTGAGCAGGTCGACGTACAACTCGAAGAAGCGTGCGTTGTCGAACTTCTTCACCACCGTCATCTTCTGCAGCGCCGGGCCCGCGGGCTGCGAGGCATAGCCGATCGAGCGGCCGTTGTCGGCGGCGCCGGGCTTGGCGACCACGTCGACATAGCGCTCGACGGTTTCGGTGGCATAGGCCGGATCGATGAGATAGGCGAGCGTGAGCGTGTCCCAGATGTTCTGCGTGTAGGCCGGGTTGTTCTCGAAGCCGTTGGTGCCGCTGAAGCCGTAGCCGTTGAGCTGGCGGAACACCTCGGTCACGGCCGTGGGCCGGGCCGGATGCGCGATGCGGTCGTAGATCGGCTTGGTCAGGAACACGGTGTCGGTCACGTCCAGCGGCACCACCACCTGCGGAATCGGCAGCCGCACCACGAACTGCGCGGCCTCGGGGTCGAACCACCAGTTGAATTCGGCGTACCTGGTGGTGTTGCCCGGCACGTCGACCGCGCCGCCCATGTAGATGATCTTCTTGATCAGCGGCACGATCTCGGGGTTCTGCTTGACCGCGAGCGCGATGTTGGTGAGCGGGCCGATGGCCAGGATGGTGATCTCGTTGGGGTTGGCCTTCACGGTGTCGACGATGAAGTCGACCGCGCTCCTGCGCTGGAGCACCGTGTGGGTGGCAAAGCCGTCGGGCGGGGGCTTCAGGTCGGCATCCGTCTTGGGCTCGGGCGAACTCCAGGCGCCCAGGTAGCCGTCGCCGCCGGAGCCGGCCGCCATCTCGGCCTCGATGGTGGCGTAGTCGTGGTTGAAGGCGTAGTTCGCACCCGAATAGACGCCGATGCGGTCGCCCACGCCCAGCCGCTCGACCGACTTCAGCGCGTCCGCCACGCCCTGCCTGAGCCACTGGTTGCCCGAAACCACGCTGATGCCCATGACCTGCACCTTGCCCTGGGCCTGCAGCTGCGCGGCCATGACGCCGAGCTGGCCGTCGTCGCTCATGGTGTTGTAGTCGCTGTCGATGATGATCTTCTGCGCCGGCGGCGGCGCCGCGCCGAAGCCCGGTGCGAGCCCGAAGCCGCCGTTGCCGTTGCCGCCGCCCCCGCAGGCCGAGAGCACCGTGGCGAGCAAGGCCGCTGCCATCCATCTGCGTCGCTGAATCCGAATCGTCATACCGGCTCCTTTTCGAATGGTCTTGCCATGTAGAACTAAATGCCAAACGTTTGCGCAAACGTTTGCCTGAACTCTAAAGCGCATGCCACGAGCGCGGCAACGCGCAAGGTTTCAAGGGGTAACCGAGGCCGGTGCCGAAGCGGGTCAGCCCGGCGACGGCGCGGCTTCGAGCAGGCGCATTTCGCGCAGCGGAGAGCGATGGAGCAGGTAGGGCTGTTCGTCGTCGGCCGTTCCGGATTTCTCGAGTTCCGCCTGGGACTTGGCCGAGGCCGAAACAGGGCAGGCACCGCCGTTGCGCATGGCAAGCGCGGCCGCGAGGCGCGCCTCGGCCGGGTCTCCGAGCTGGTGGCCGAAATCGTCGGCAACGGCGCAGTCGGGCGCGAATCCGTCGCCGTAGTCGCCGAAGTTCTTGTTGTTGACACCCTGGAACTGGATCGCGAAGTAGCTGGTGCCGCAGTTGTCCTGCGGAGAAAAGCCATAGGGCTTGCCGCAGGTGGTGCCGCCCACGAGATTGACCTTGACGTCGATGCCGCGCAGGCCGTTGACGACCGCCTCGCTGGCGGAGCAGGTGTCGCGGCTGACCAGCACCGTGACCTGCGAAAGGCCGAGCCTCGGCAGCGTGGCGCCGGTGCGGCTGGTGCCGAGGAACGGATAGATGGTCTGCGCCGGCGTCAGGTGGAACGGGTTCTTGTCGTTGAAGGCCAGGCGCTCGAAAACCTTGCCCGAGGTGGCGCCCGGCGAAGACACCATGGAGGCGAGCCGGTTGGCGATGTTGAGCTGGCCGCCGCCGTTGTAGCGCATGTCGAGCACCAGGTCCTGCACGCCGTCCTGCTTGAACTGGTTGAAGGCGTTGACGAGCTGCGATTCGGAGGTCGTGATGTGGTCGTTGAAGAGCAGGTAGCCCACGCGGCCGCTGCCGGTGTCGATCGTCTTCACGTTCTGCACCGGCGTGCGCGTGATCTTCGCGGCCGCCAGCGTGATGGGCGCCTGCCGGACGCCGCCCACCTCGAACACGAAGGTGTGCGACTCGCCCTCGGTTTGCGGCGAGATCGCGCGGTTGATCGCATCGACGTTCTCGGTGCCGGTGCTGCCGACGGCATCGACGCCGTCGACTTCGACGATCTTCGCGCCCCGCTGGAGGCCTGTATTCGCGGCGGGCGAATTCGGCTCGACGAAGGCGATGCGCATGTTGCGCGGCGGAGAACTGCGCACGATGGCAATCTCCATGCCGTAGCCCGGCGCCACGCCGTTCTCCGAGAGCTGCCGATAGCGCTCGGTGTCGTACACGTAGTGGAAGCGGTCCTTCGCGCGGCCCGAGGCCGTGAGGGCCGGGCTCTTGAGCACGCTGAAGTAGGCCACCGGCGTGGCGTAGTCGGCGGCCTTGAGGGTGGTCGGCACCTCGCCGTACCAGAGGTAGGTTTCGTCGATCCAGCCGCGCACCCAGCGCTTCTCGTCGGTCAGCGTGCCGGGCTTGTCGGGATAGGCCGCCCCTGTTGCGGGGTTGACGCCGGCGCGCGGCGCGGCGCACAGGCCGGCCACGGTGGCCGAGGCAAGGATGGCATCGTCGTCGCCACCGCCGCCGCCGCTGGCGGGAGGCGGCGCGCTGCCGGGCGGCGCGATGACCGGAAACCCGCCGCCTCCGCCCCCTCCTCCGCCGCCACCGCCACAGCCTGCCAGCGCGCAGACGATGCCGGCCAATGCGAATGCGGCCGCAGCCGATGCGGTGAAGCGCGGCGTCGCCCGCGCATGCCCATTGCCCAAGCTCATCGAGCCCTCCTCGTGCCCGCCGTGGCGGACGGTTTTTCTTTCTTGTCTGCCGCGCTGCCGCGGCCTTCCTGCTTGCTTTTTGCTACTGCATGAAGCCGATGCCGCGCGACTCGCGCACCTCGGGCTTGATGCGGTGCTCGGCCTCGAGCTGGTCGAGGAATTCGGCGGCCGAGAACTCGACCGCAAGAATATCCGTCTGCCGCTTCACGGCCGCGAAATCCCCCGGGCACAGCTGGTGCAATGGCGCCAGCCGCGCCTTGATCTCCCCAGTGAGCAGCGCAGCGTCGCCCGCCAGCGCCTCGGTCACGAACATGCGCTCGCGCTGCGGCGCGGTGAGCGGCATGAACTTGATCTTGAAGGTGAAGCGCCTGAGCGCCGCCTGGTCGAGCCGGTCGAGCAGGTTGGTGGTGCAGATGAAGACGCCGTTGAAGCGCTCCATGCCCTGCAGCATCTCGTTGACCTCGGTCACTTCGTAGGTGCGCTGCGCGCCGCGCCGGTCCTGCAGGAAGCTGTCGGCCTCGTCGAGCAGCAGCACGGCCTTCTCGGCCTCGGCCTCCTTGAACATGGCCGCCATGTTCTGCTCGGTCTCGCCGACGTACTTGCTCATGAGGTCGCTGGCCTGCTTGATGATCAGCGGCCGGCCGATGGCCTTGGCGATGTGCTCGGCCAGCGCGGTCTTGCCGGTGCCGGGCGCGCCGTAGAAGCACAGCGTGCCGTGGCCGCGCGCCTTGATCGCCGCCACGATCCGCGGGATCTCGAAGCGGGTCTCGACGTTGAGCATGTCGAGGTCGTAGGTGGTGACGCTGCGCCGCTCGCCCGGGCCGGTGTCGAGCGTGCCGAGCGCGAGGTCGGCGTTCTTGAGCTGGCGCTCGATCAGCGCCTCCATCGAGGCGCCGTCCTCCGTCTGCGCCAGCCCCGCAAAGCGCACCGCGGTGCGGATCTGCGCGGGCGTGAGGCCCTTGCGCTCGGCCAGCTTGGCGGTGAAGGCCTCGGACACGACGATGCCTTCGAGCGTCTTCTTCACGAGCTGCTCGCGCGCACCGGGCGGTGGCGACTTGAGCTCCAGGTGGTAGGCGAAGCGGCGCCGGAACGCCGGGTCGATCTGCTCGATGCGGTTGGTGACCCACAGCGTGGGCACCGGGTTGGCCTCGAGGATCTGGTTGACCCAGGCCTTGCCGCTCACGCTGCCGCTGGTGGGCGCGGGAATCTGCTCGGCGCGCGCCATGAACTGCGCGGCCTCGGTGCTGATGGGCGGGAACACGTCCTCGACTTCGTCGAACAGCAGCGCAGCCTGCGCGCTTCCCTTGAGAAACACCTGCGCGATCTGCAGCGAGCGGTAGCGGTCGCGGCCGGACAGCGAATTGCCGTCGCGGTCGGCGTATTCGACCTCGAACAGCTCGAGCCCCGCCGCCTGCGCCACCACCTTGGCGAGCTCGGTCTTGCCGGTGCCGGGCGGCCCGTAGAGCAGCACGTTGACGCCGGGCTCCTTGCGCGCCACCGCCGCGCGCAGCAGCGTGACGAGCATCTGCGCGTCTTCCTCGACGAAGGAAAAGTCGTGCGTGGTGAGCGCGCTCTTGGCGGAAGGCCGCGTGAACACGGCCATCAGTTCGTTGTGGTCGCGGTATTCGCGCATCAGCACCGGCGGCAGCTTCTCGCTGACCTTCATGAGGTCGGCCAGGTCGGTGATGTTGTGCTCGGAAATCAGGTTCTCGACCAGCCCGATGCGTTCCAGCCGCGAGCCTGCCCGCAGGGCCTCGCCCACCTCGGTGGCATTGACGCCCGCGATGTCGGCAATGGCGGCATAGGCCTCGGGCGCGTTGTTGACCTTGAACTCGACCAGCAGCGAACGCAGGTCGCGCTGGTAGCGCGCGAGCGTGCCGTAGAGCAGCAGCGCGCGCTCGGCCTTGTTGAGCTGCAGCAGGCCCGCGAGCGCATCGATGTTCTTCTCGACCAAGGTCGACTGCTTGCGCAGCGCATGCGTGAGCCAGTCGCGCGTGACGGCCAGCACCGAGAGCAGGTCCTTGGGGTAGTCCTTGGCGTATTCGTCGAGGTAGAAGAACAGCGTGCCTTCCTCGTAGGGCCCGCGCCACACGCCGTGCCGCTCGAGCAGCGTGCGGCCGTCGAAATTCTCGACGCCCTTCCAGGCCTCGTTGCCGGCGCAGCGCCGGCCCAGGAATTCGCGCAGCCGCTGCAGCACCGCGGCCGGCCACACCAGGTGGCGGCCGGTGAGCGAGAGCAGGCCGTTGATGTCGCGGCGCACGTTGAAGCGCGGCCCCTGCTTGGCGGCCAGCGTGAGCACGAAGTGCGAACACATCAGTTCGAGCACCGGCGCACCCTTGAGCCCGGGCGACGGCAATGCCTGCCCGCGTACCGCAGCAGCCACCACATCGACACCCGCACGCTTGACCATCGGACAACCTCCAGACGAGGAACTTCTTGGGGCGACCATAACGCAGACTTTTGGCTTCGGGAAGACGCGCGAGCGGTAAAAACCCTGATGAGGCGATTCCAGCCACAATGCCCGCCATGGTCGGAATCGAAGAAATCCGGCGCGCCGCGGCGCGTCTCGAGGGTCAGGTGCTCAACACGCCCTGCGTCGAATCGCGCACGCTCTCCGAAATCGTGGGCGCCCAGGTCTACCTGAAGTTCGAGAATCTGCAGTTCACATCCTCGTTCAAGGAGCGGGGGGCGTGCAACAAGCTGGTCGATCTTCTGGAGGGCCAGGAAGCAACGCGCGGCGTGGTGGCCATGTCGGCCGGCAACCACGCCCAGGGTGTGGCCTACCACGCGCAGCGGCTCGGCCTGCGCGCGCTCATCGTGATGCCGCGCTTCACGCCCGGCGTGAAGATCGAGCGCACGCGCGGCTTCGGCGCCGAAGTGGTACTGCACGGCGACACGCTCGAGGCGGCGCGCACGCATGCGCTGGAGCTGGCCGAACGCGAGGGGCTGACCTTCGTCCACCCCTACGACGACGAAGCCATCATCGCGGGCCAGGGTACCGTGGCGCTCGAAATGCTCGATGCGGTGCCCGACCTCGACACGCTGGTGGTGTCGGTCGGCGGCGGCGGGCTGATCGCGGGCATGGCGATCGCGGCGCGCGAGCGCAAGCCCGGCATCGAGATCGTCGGCGTGCAGACCACGCGCTTTCCGGGCATGGTGAATGCCGTCAAGGGCACCCAGCACCTGCAGGGCAAGAGCACCATCGCCGAAGGCATTGCGGTCGGAACGCCCGGCGTGCTCACGCGCGAGATCATCGCCAAGCATGTGGACGACCTGCTGCTGGTCGACGAAGGCGACATCGAGCAGGGCGTGCTGATGCTGCTCGAAATCGAGAAAACGCTGGTCGAGGGCGCGGGCGCGGCCGGCCTGGCGGCGCTGATCCGGCATCCGGGACGCTTCAAGGGCAAGCGCGTGGGCTTGGTGCTTTCAGGCGGCAACATCGACCCGCTGCTGCTGGCGGCCATCATCGAACGCGGCATGGTGCGGGCCGGCCGGCTGGCGCGCGTCCGGGTGAGCGCGCGCGATGTGCCGGGCTCGTTGGCCCAGATCACGGCCACTGTGGCGGAAGCGGGCGCTAACGTCGATGAGGTTCATCACCAAAGAGCGTTTACCATGCTGGCAGCCCAGAACGTCGACATCGAGCTGGTGCTGCAGACCCGCGGACGGGCGCACCTGGCCAGCGTGCTGGGCGCGCTGCACGAGGCCGGCTTCGAGGCCGAGGAGCAGCACTGAAGGGGCTCGCAACCCCCTAGACCGTGCTGCCGGGGGCCGCCGGTAAAATGGCCGCAGTTTTCCGTATTTGCGTATTCGAGGTAATCAATGTCCAACCCTACTCCCGTCGAGCCCGGCCACGCCGCCGCCGTTGAAAAAGACGCCGTCGAATCGATCGTGCACCTGATGCCGCTCGTGCTCCCGCTGGCCGGCGGCGTGCTGATGCTGCTGCTGGCATCCATCGCCGTCTACTTGGCCTGACAGCCATTTGCGTCCTCGTCCGCGGGTCGTGCGGCCCGCGTTGACGCAGTCTCCCGAAGCGAAAACGTTTTCTCAAACGGACCTCCGCGCCATCGCAGGCGCGGCGTCCCGTTCGGAAAGACGATTTTTTCAACTTAGGAGATTTCCGATGAACGCACCCACGATGCAGGGCCTCGCCATCCAGGCACCCTCGTACGTCAAGAACGCAAAACTGATTGCCTGGGTGGCCGACATGGCCGCGCTTTGCAAACCCCAGGCCATCCACTGGTGCGACGGCAGCAAGGAAGAGTACGACCGCCTCTGCCAGCAGCTGGTCGACGCGGGCACCTTCAAGAAGCTCAATCCGGCCAAGCGCCCCAACTCCTTCCTCGCGGTGTCCGATCCGAGCGACGTGGCGCGCGTCGAGGACCGCACCTTCATCTGCTCCGAGAAAAAGGAAAACGCCGGCCCCACCAACAACTGGATGGCCCCGGCCGAAATGCGCGCCACGCTGCAGCCGCTGTTCGACGGCTGCATGAAGGGCCGCACGATGTACGTGGTGCCGTTCAGCATGGGCCCACTGGGCTCGCCCATTGCCCACATCGGCATCGAGCTCTCCGACTCGCCCTACGTGGCGGTCAACATGCGCATCATGACCCGCATGGGCAAGGCGGTGTACGAGGTGCTTGGCGCCGACGGCGAATTCGTGCCCTGCGTGCACACCGTGGGTGCGCCGCTCGAGGCCGGCCGGAACGACGTGGCCTGGCCCTGCAACAAGACCAAGTACATCGTCCACTACCCCGAAACGCGCGAGATCTGGAGCTACGGCTCGGGCTACGGCGGCAATGCGCTGCTGGGCAAGAAGTGCTTCGCGCTGCGCATCGCCTCGAACATGGGCCGCGACGAAGGCTGGCTGGCCGAGCACATGCTGATCCTCGGCGTGACCAACCCCGAGGGCAAGAAATACCACGTGGCCGCCGCCTTCCCGAGCGCCTGCGGCAAGACCAACTTCTCGATGCTGGTGCCGCCCGCCGGCTTCGAAGGCTGGAAGGTCACCACCATCGGCGACGACATCGCCTGGATCAAGCCCGGCAAGGACGGCCGCCTCTACGCGATCAACCCCGAGGCCGGCTACTTCGGCGTGGCGCCCGGCACCAACATGCTGACCAACCCGAACTGCATGGACAGCCTGGACCACGACGTGATCTTCACCAACGTCGCGCTCACCGACGACGGCGACGTCTGGTGGGAAGGCATGGAGCAGGACACCGGCACGCTGCCCGCGCACCTGATCGACTGGCAGGGCAAGGACTGGACGCCGCAGATCGCCAAGGAAACCGGCGCCAAGGCCGCGCATCCGAATTCGCGCTTCACCGTGGCCGCCATCAACAACCCCGCGCTCGACGACGCCTGGGACGACCCCAAGGGCGTGGCCATCGATGCCTTCATCTTCGGCGGCCGCCGCTCGACCACCGTGCCGCTCGTGACCGAGGCCCGCAACTGGGTCGAGGGCGTCTACATGGCCGCCACCATGGGCTCCGAAACCACCGCCGCGGCCGCCGGCCAGCAGGGCGTGGTGCGCCGCGACCCATTCGCAATGCTGCCGTTCACGGGCTACAACATGAGCGACTACTTCCAGCACTGGCTCGACCTGGGCAAGAAGCTCAAGGCCTCGGGCGCCAAGCTGCCGAAGATCTACACCACCAACTGGTTCCGCAAGGGCGCCGACGGCAAGTTCGTCTGGCCCGGCTACGGCGAGAACATGCGCGTTCTCAAGTGGATGATCGACCGCGTCGAAGGCACCGCCAAGGGCACCGAGCACATCACCGGCGTGAGCCCGCGCTACGAAGACCTCAACTGGAACGGCCTGGACTTCAGCGCCGAGCAGTTCGCCACGGTCACCAGCATGGACAAGGCTGCCTGGCAGGCCGAGCTGAAGCTGCATGCCGAGCTGTTCCAGCAGCTGGCGCACCACCTGCCGAAGGAACTGCCGGAAACCAAGGCCGCCATCGAGCAGCGCCTGGCGGCCTGACGCCGGTCCCCGGGTCTTGTGCGGCCTGTCCGCACACGCAAAAAAGCCGCCCGGAGGGGCGGCTTTTTCATTGAACGGCCGGCGGCTGGCGCCGATCGATCAGTAGTAGCGCGAGCTGTTCATGCGGCGCATGGCTTCGTAGAGCGTCGGCATGCGCGCTTCGCTGGAGCGTGCGGCCGCGCGGGCCACTGCGTCCACCTTGGCGACGACCGCGGCGGACACCTTGCCTTCGGACTCCTGGCGCCACGTGGCGGCCTGCAGTTCCTGCATCACGCGCGGGTCGTTCTGCGCGGTTTCGAGGAAGCGGGCGTCGGCGCGGGCCGAGGCACGGCGCGCGGCGGCTGCGTTCCAGGCACCGGCCACGCGGGCCAGGGGAGCGCGCAGCCAGCCGGCGAACAGCGCGGCAATACCGAAGGCGGCGGCGCAGAGCACGGCCCAGGCGGCGAGCAGCGCGCCTTCGTCCCAGTTGGAAACGAGCTTGTCGGCCACCACCATCACCGCCGCGGCAACGGCGACGATCAGCAG
This sequence comes from Variovorax beijingensis, assembly GCF_007828835.1. GTDB lineage: Bacteria > Pseudomonadota > Gammaproteobacteria > Burkholderiales > Burkholderiaceae_C > Variovorax > Variovorax beijingensis_A. Next base: position 91,162 of record NZ_VIVL01000001.1, read on the forward strand.
GGCGATCAGCGGGCGCGAACCGTTCGCGCCGGCGCGTGCGGCCTTGATCTGGCCGAACAGGATCTCGGCGCGTTGGACGCCGGGGTGGACAGTGGGTTGGTCTACGTGGACAAAGCTGGTCATGATGAATCCCTCCGTGGGACGAATGGCTGATGCCGATGGGGAGATATTAGGGTTTGCCCTAGTGTTTTGCCACTTTATCTTTCTGATGTTTATCATTCACATCACTGATGGACGTCAACTTCCGCACACTCGACCTCAACCTGCTCCGCGTCTTCGACGAGGTGATGGCGGAGCGCAACCTCACGCGCGCCGCGCGCAACCTGTCGATCACCCAGCCCGCCGTGAGCAATGCGCTGCGCCGACTGCGCGAAGTGCTCGGCGACGAGCTGGTGCGCCGCTCGGGCGCAGGCGTCGAGCCCACGCCGCGCGCGCTGGCGCTCTGGCCCACGGTGCGCGACGCGCTGCGGCAACTGCAGCACACGCTGGCGCCGGGCGAGTTCGATGCATCCACCGCGGACACCACCTTCCTCTTGGCCATGGCCGACGCCACCGCCGCCGAACTCATCCCGGGGCTGGTCCGGATCGTGGAGAAGGAAGCGCCCGCTATCTCGCTGCGCGTTCTGCCGCTGACGACCCGCGATCCGCGGCGGATGCTGGAGCAGGAAGAAGTCGACATGGCGATCGGCTACTTTCCGGCCGTGATCGCCAGCCTGGCGGCACGCGGCCAGTCGGGCGTGGGCGTGGCGTTCGAGACCCAGCGGCTCTACCTGGGCCAGTACGTCTGCGTGATGCGGCGCGGCCATCCGCTCGCGAATGCGCCGCTCACGCTGGACGACTATTGCGCCGCGCGGCACCTGCTCGTGAGCTTTTCGGGGCGCCCCTACGGCTTCATCGACCAGACGCTGGGCGCCCTGGGGCGCGAGCGGCGCATCGTGGTGACGGTGAACCAGTTCTTCACGGCCGGCCGGGTGGTCGCCAATTCAGACCTGCTGACGGTCCTGCCGCGTCATTTCGTGACCGTGACCGGCATCGACGAGCAGCTGGTGCTGCGCGACCTGCCGTTCGACCAGCCGATGGTGCACGTCGACGCCATCTGGCACCGGCGCGCGCAGCATGGGCATGCGCACGAGTGGCTGCGCACCGCGCTGCTGCGCTCGGCCGCGGCGGCTTTTGCGGATTCGGTCCTCGGGCAGAAGGTGCCCGGATGACCGAGGGCTTTCAGCGGACGACCGAGAGCCAGGCGCTGGCGGCAGCGCGCAGTTCCTGCGCGTGATGCGCACCGCGGCCGGCGCGGACATCGGCGCTTTCCATCAGCGCGGCGGCATGGCTGGCCGGGGCGCTGGCGTCGGAGGAACGGAAGAAACGGGCCACTTGGGCAATGAGGCTGAACATGACAGTGCGCTGCTTTTGGCTGCGCTGGAGTGGTTGATGTCCTAAGAATAGGGGTTATCCCTAATATTGGAAGCCCTACTTCATGCGCTTTGTGCATGGGCTGATTCCCCTAGACTGGCCACACGATGCGCAAGATGAAGCTGCAACTGCTGTCCGACCTGCACCTGGAGTCCCACCCCCGCTTCCAGGCCGAGCCTGCGCCCGGCGCCGACATGCTGGTGCTGGCGGGCGACATCGGCTCCTACCAGGAAGGCTCGCGCCTGACCGACCCCGACTTCGGCCTGGGCCGTTTCTCGCCCCGCAACGGCTGGCCGGTGCCCGTGATGTACGTGCCGGGCAACCACGAATACGACAACACCGATTTCGACCAGACCCACGAGCGCCTGCGCGCGCTGTGCCGGGAGCTCGACATTCTCTGGCTGGAGCGCGAGACCCTGGTGATCGACGGCATCCGCTTCATCGGCACCACGCTCTGGGCCGACTTCGACGCGCTGGTGGAACCCACCGACGGCTTGGCCGAGGCGCTCAAGAAGCGCGGCAAGGCCATGCGCGCGGCCGACTTCTATCTCGAGAAAGCCGCCACGGTGCGCCATGGCCAGCCCTTCATGGCCGGCGCCATGCGGGAGCAGGGGCTGGCCTGCCAGGCCTGGCTCGAACAGGCGCTGGCCGAGCCTTTCGACGGCGCCACGGTCGCCATCACGCATTTCGCGCCCAGCCTCGCCAGCGCCGATCCACGCTACGGCCTCACGCCCGGCACCGCGGGCTTCTGCAATTCGCTCGATGCGCTGCTGCCGCGCGCCCGGCTGTGGCTGCACGGCCACCTGCACTGCCCCTCCGACTACGTGAAGGACGGCTGCCGCGTGGTCGCCAACCCGCTCGGCTACAAGGGCAAGGGCGAACAGGAAGGCTTTCGGCCGGACCTGCTGATCGAGGTGCCCTGAGCGCGCGCTACAGCAGCTCTTCACCCACGATCGGCAGCAGCAGCCAGTTCTTGAAGCGCAGCCAGAGAAACTCGCCGGGCTCGTCCTCGTGGACGATGTCGCCGCCGGCGTCGTCGTATTCCAGCCATTGCACGCGGCGCCCGCCCGGCGCGAGCCGCAGCCGGTAGCCCAGGCTCACGCGCTCGCCGCTCATGAGCCTTTCGTAGTCGGCCACGAGCGCCGGGCTGTCGATCACGAGGCCCATTTCGGTGTTCACCGCGGCCGAGCGGCGGTCGAGGTTCATGGAGCCGACAAAGATGCGCTCGCCATCGATCACCGCGAGCTTGGCGTGCAGCCGGCTGATCGAGTGCCCGAAATTGCCGAAGCGCCCCGAGCGCCCGGTCAGCCGGGGCGCGATTTCGTAGATGGTGACGCCGATCTTCAGCATGTCGGCGCGGTAGCGTTCGTAGCCCGCGTAGGCCAGCGGTTCGTCGGTGGCGCCGAGCGAGTTGGTCACCACGGTGATGCGCCCGCCACGCTCGATGGCCTGCTTCATCATCGCCATGCCGCGCGCGCCGGGAATGAAATAGGGCGAACCGATCTTGACTTCGCGCCTGGCCGAATTGATGACGCCGAGCGCGCCTGCGGTCACGCTGCCCTCGTAGGCCGCCTCGGAGTTGCGCGTGATCTTCGCGGGGTCGTCCACGAACAGCGTGGATGGCGCCCATTGCAGCTCGAGCCTGCCGGTGGCGAGCTGTTCGCCCACGGGCGAATGGTCCAGCACGTCGCGCGGGCGGATGCGCACGTCGGGCAGCGCGGCGGCCGCGAGGGCGTCGAAGCGCTTCTGCGCCTCTTCGGCCGCCATGCGCTGCGGCACGATGCGCTCGATGGGCCAGACATGCTCGCTGTTCCAGTAGCGGTCGAAGCCTTCGGACATCCGGCGCACCACCGGCCCGCAGGAGAGCACGTCCATGTCGATGAAGTTCGCCGCCGTGCCGCGCATGAAGTATTCGTTGGCGATGTTGCGGCCGCCCGAGACGGCAAAGCTGTTGTCGGCCACCAGCAGCTTGTTGTGCATGCGGTGGTTGATGCGGCCGAAGTCGCCCAGCGAGAACAGGAGCCGCAGCGCGAACGAGTCGGCACGCGAAGGCAGCGGATTGAACAGCCGCACCTCGACGTTGGGAAAGGCCGAAAGCGCGCTGAACACCTCGTCCTCGCCGGCGGTGTAGAGATCGTCCACCAGGAGGCGCACCCGCACGCCGCGCGCGGCGGCCTCGCGCAGTTCGCGCAGCAGCAGCAGGCCGACGTCGTCGTTCTGGATCAGGTAGTACTGCACGTCGAGCGACTTCTCGGCATGCCGCGCGAGCGAAATGCGCGCGTCGAAGGCAAAGGCCGCCTCCGGCAGCAGCCGGAAGCCCGACAGCGATGCGGGCTCCTGCGGCGCGCGCAGCCGCGCCAGCTGGCCGAGCGCAGTGTCAGCGACATCGGTGATGGCCGCGGACGGCGCGCTGGGCTGTGGCGGCGGCAGGCCCGCGCAGCCCGCCAGCCACGCCGAGGCCACGGCGACCCACACCAGGGCTGCGAGTCTGCGGATAGAGCAAGAGGCTGCCATGGCCCGCACTGTAGCCGGCGGTGGGCTTGGGCGCAGCCCTATGATCGCGCTCACAAAAAAAGGAAAAAGGACACGCGTGCTCAACGGCTTGTGGCTGGGTTTCTTCGCAGTGGCGATGCTGGCGGCGCTCGGGCGCTGGCTCGTGGGCGGCGATCCGGCGGTCTTCGCGGCGATCGTCGAAAGCCTGTTCGCGATGGCGCGGCTCGCGGTCGAGGTGATGGTGCTGCTGTTCGGCACGCTCACACTGTGGCTCGGCTTCCTGCGCATCGCAGAGGCGGCGGGGCTGGTGGGCTGGCTCGCGCGCCTGCTGGGCCCGCTGTTCCGGCGGCTCATGCCCGGCGTGCCCGCGGGCCATCCGGCGCTGGGCCTGATCACGATGAACTTCGCGGCCAATGCGCTCGGGCTCGACAACGCGGCCACGCCCATCGGCCTGAAGGCGATGCGCGAGCTGCAGCGGCTCAACCCCGATCCGGTCACGGCCACCAATGCGCAGATCCTGTTCCTGGTGCTCAACGCCTCTTCGCTCACGCTGCTGCCCGTGACGATCTTCATGTACCGCGCACAGCAGGGCGCGAGCGATCCGACGATGGTGTTCCTGCCGATCCTGCTGGCCACCAGCGCATCGACGCTGGTCGGCCTGCTCTCGGTGGCCGTGGCGCAGCGCCTGCGGCTGTGGGACCCGGTGGTGCTGGCCTACCTGGTGCCGGGCGCGCTGCTGCTGGGCGGCTTCATGGCGCTCTTGGGCACGCTCTCGGCGGCGGCCATTGCGTCGCTCTCCTCGCTCATGGGCAATCTTGCGCTGTTCGGCGTGATCATCGTGTTCCTGCTGGCCGGTGCGATCCGCCGCATCAAGGTCTACGAGTGTTTCATCGAGGGCGCGAAGGAAGGCTTCGATATCGCGAAGAACCTGCTGCCCTACCTGGTGGCGATGCTGTGCGCGGTCGGCGTGCTGCGCGCCTCGGGTGCGCTGGACTTCGTGCTCGGCGGCCTGCGCTGGCTGGTGAGCGCGGGCGGCTGGGATGCGCGCTTCGTCGACGCCATGCCCACCGCCCTGGTCAAGCCCTTCTCGGGCAGCGCGGCGCGCGCGATGCTGATCGAAACCATGAAGAGCCAGGGCGTGGACAGCTTCCCGGCCCTCGTGGCCGCCACCATCCAGGGCAGCACCGAGACCACCTTCTACGTGCTGGCGGTGTACTTCGGCGCGGTCGGCATCCAGCGCGCGCGGCATGCGGTGGCCTGCGCGCTCGCGGCCGAACTGGCGGGCGTGGTGGCGGCGGTTGCGGTCTGCTACTGGTTCTTTGGCTGATCCTGGCTGCGGGCGGCTTGCTTGCGCGGCTCGACCACGGGAAACATCGGCTCGAAGGTATCGAGCATCGACAGCAGCTCGCCGAGCTTCGCGCGGTTGCCTTCGATCTTCACCAGTCCCGACTGAACCGCCTCGGGAAAAGTCGTCTGTTTCAGCGTGATCGCATCGAGCGTCGCGCGGCCCAGCGTCACGGTGGCATCCGCCCCGCTCGCCTGCAGGCCCGCCACATGCGTGAGCGCCGAGTTCTCCAGCGTCAGCACGAACTTCTGGTTCGAATCGGTGAAGTGCCAGTTGATGACCATCGCCTTGCCCTCGGCCTTGGCGGCATCGAGCCGCACGCCGAGGAAGTCGAAGAACAGGTCGTTGCTCACGGCCTTGAGCGTGTCGGCGTTCGAGCTGCTGGCGCCGGGGATCTTCGGCACGCCGTTGCGCAGTTCCATCGCGCCCACCAGGTAGGCGCTGCGCCAGGTGCCGGCCTCCGACTGGTAGCCCAGCTGCTCGAGCGCATCGGCGCCGAGTTCGCGTGCCGCGCGGTTGGCGGGATCGGCGTAGACAACCTGGCTCATCGCGCTCGCGACCCAGCGGAACTCGCCCTGCCTGAAGTCTTCGCGGGCGCGTGCGATCACGGCGTCGGCACCGCCCATGTATTCGACCGTCTTCTTCGCATGGTCCACCGGCGGCAGCGGATTCAGGTTGGCCGGATTGGCGTCGTACCAGCCCAGGTACTTCTGGTACACGGCCTTGGCGTTGTGCCGCAGCGTGCCGTAGTAGCCGCGCGCGGACCATTCCTGCTCCAGGCTCGCAGGCATGCGCAGCGTCTCGGCGATGTCGGCCGCGGTGTAGCCGTGGTTGAGCAGGCGCAGCGACTGGTCGTTGATGAACTTGTACATGTCGCGTTGCTTCTTCAGCAGGTCGACGATGCGATCGCGGCCGGTGGTGGGCCAGTGGTGCTGGGCGATCAGCACGTCCGTCTTTTCGCCGAAGGCCACGCGCGCCTGGTCGATGTACCTGGCCCACAGGTTGCCGTCGCGCACTTCGGCGCCGCGGATCGTGTAGAGGTTGTGCATGTTGTGCGTCACGTCCTCCGCCATGTTGAGCACGCGGAACTGCGGCAGGTACATGAGCATTTCCGACGGCGCCTCCGAACCCGGCACCAGCTGGAACACGATCTCCACGCCATCGATGGTGCGCCGCTCCGTGGCCTTCTCGATGGTCGACGTGGGCGCGATCAGCGTGATGGTGCCGCGCGCGAGCGCCTTGCCCAGGCCGGTATCGACCTGCCCGCGCACACCGGGCGGCAGCAGCGTGCCGAACTGGTACTGCGAACGCCGGCTCATCGCGTTGCCCGCGAGGATGTTCTCCGCCACTGCCGTTTCCATGAAACCCGAGGGTGCAATGACCTGCACCTTGCCGGCAGCCACATCGTCTTCGCTGACCACGCCCTTCACGCCGCCGAAGTGGTCGGCGTGCCCATGCGTGTAGATCACCGTGCCGACCGGCTTCTTCGGCCGGTGCTGGTGGTACAGCGCGAGCGCGGCGCGCGCGGTCTCCGCCGTGAGCAGCGGATCGATGACGATCAGCGAGTTGTCGCCTTCGACGATGGTCATGTTCGCGATGTCGAAGCCGCGCACCTGGTAGACACGATCGGTCACCTTGAACAGGCCGTGAATCGCATTGAGCTGCGCCTGCCGCCACAGGCTCGGGTTGACCGTGTCGGCCGCTTCGTTCGTCTTGAGGAAGTCATAGGGCGTCATGCTCCAGGCCGGGCGCGGGCCGGCGCCGGGCACCACCGCATCGGGCACCGTGCCGATGAAGCCGCGCATCGCGTCCTCGAAGTCCTGCCGGTTGGCGAAGGGCAGCGCCCTTGCCATGGCGGCATTGGCCTTCAGCGTGGCGGACTCGGGCGCCTTGGGCGCGATCTGCGCGAAGGACGGCGCGCCGCCGAGCGCGCAAGCCAGTGCGGCGAGGACGGCAGAGAAGGAAAAAGCGTGCATCGTGTCTCTTTGTCTTTGGCGAAAAGCAGGAACAGCGAGCGATTCTCCGAATCGCTCGAAGCATTGGCAAATGCAAAATATGAGTTCTCTTTTTAACCAGAACGCAAAATGCAGCTGCGCCAGCTCCAGCATCTCGTCGCGCTCGCGGAGCAGGGCAGCTTCGGCCGCGCCGCGCAGGCCGTGCACCTGTCGCAGCCCGCGCTCTCGCGCAGCATCGACACCCTCGAGGACAGCCTGCAAGCGCGCCTGATCGACCGCGCCTACGGCACCGTGCGCTTCACGCAGGCAGGCGAGCTCGTGCTCGCGCGCGCCCGCGAGCTCCTCGCGGATGCGCAGCAGATCCAGCGCGACGTGCTGCAGCTCGAAGGCCTCGCGATCGGCAGCCTTGCCGTGGGTCTCGGCCCCTTCGCCGCCAGCACGCTCGGCCGCATGGCCCTGTCGCTGATGACGCAGCGCCATCCGCAACTGCTCATGCGCATGGAAGTGGCCGACACCGCCACGCTCTGCGAGCGCCTGCACCGGCGGCAGCTGGACCTGTTCATCGCCGACACCCGCGACCTGAAGAAGCAGCCCGGACTGAAGCTCGCGCGCCTGCCCGACCTGCCGGTCTCGTTCTTCGTGCAGCCCAGGCACCCGCTGCGCCGCCTGAAGCAGGTGACGCTGGAAAGGGCCATGGACCATCCCCTGGCCGGTCCGAACCTGCCCGCCGAAGTGGCCGCATATTTCGATCGCCAGACTCGGCGCAGCGACCGCGGCGCATTCAGCGTGACCTGCGACGACGCCGGCACCCTTCGCCATCTGGCCCTGACTGCCAATGCGGTGATCCTCGCGCCGCATGCGCCGGCCCTGGACACCGACACGAACGCCCTCGCGCCCCTGCCGATCGTCGGCTTTGCAGGCATGCGGACGCACTACAGCCTGGTGACGCTTGCGGGCCGCACGCCCTCGGCCGCCGCCAGTGCCTATACCCGGCTCGTGACAGAGTTGATGGGCCCGGCCAAGCAGCCCGCCGTGCGCTGAGCCAAAATGGTCCTCCTGCCGATCATCGCCCAGCCTTTTCCGTGACCACTCCCCGCCGGGCCAAGCCCCCCACCTTTTCGCCCGACGAGTTCCGCGAAGCGCTCGGCATGTTCGCCACCGGCGTGACCATCGTCACCGCGCGCTCGGCCGAAGGCACGCTGGTCGGCCTCACGGCCAACTCGTTCAATTCGGTGTCGCTCGCGCCGCCGCTGGTGCTGTGGAGCCTGGCGCGCGCGGCCGGCTCGATGCCGGCGCTCAGCACCGGCTCGCACTACGCCATCAACATCCTGGCCGCCAACCAGAAGGGGCTGGCCGAGCGCTTCGCCACCAAGAACATCGACCGCTGGGCCGACGTGGCCTTCACCGAGGGGCTTGGCGGCGCGCCGGTGCTGGCCGGTGCGGCGGCGAGCTTCGAATGCTTCAACCGCAGCCGCTACGACGAGGGCGACCACGTGATCTTCGTCGGCGAGGTGGAGCGCTGCACCCACAACGCCGGCGCCTCGCCGCTGCTGTTCCACGGCGGGCGCTTCTACACGGAACATCCCTTGTGAGCCGCGGCGCTGCGTTCATGTGCGTGTCGGTGCTGCTGGCTGCGCAGAACGTGGCGGCGCAGGAGCCGGCAGCACCGCTCAAGCAGAACTGGTTCGACGATCCCTTCTTCCAGGTCTCCGCCGGCCAGCCCGCCTGTGCCATGCCCGAAGGCCCGCTCTATACCGCCGAGGAGCGCCGTGCCCAGACCCATTCGCGGCTGGAGCGCGGCACCAGCTGCTGGCTCGCGGGCAAATGCACCGACAGCAACGCCTACCGCTACGACAAGCCGCTCGCGCCCAAGGTGCGCGCCGCGCTCTCGGCCGTGCCGGGCGTGCAGAAGGCCAGCGTGTGGGTGATGATCCAGCGGCGCTGGATCTACCTGCAGGGCTGCGTGCCCTCGGCCGCCGTGGCCAGGAAGCTCGAACGCGCCGCGCGCGCGGTGCCCGATGTCGAAACCGTGGTGCCCGACCTGATGGTGGGCACGCGGGGCAAGCCGCCTTATCCGGTGGCCGGCCGGTGAACGAACAACAACGCGACGAATGATCCAGCGCAAGACCCACCTCGATCCCCTCGCCATCGGCCTTCTGATCGCATGCTGCGCGTTCTGGGGCCTGCAGCAGATCCTCATCAAGACCACCGTCGCCGAAGTGCCTCCGCTCTGGCAGGCCTCGGTGCGCATGGCGGGCGCCGTGGCGCTGCTCTGGCTCTGGTGCCTGTGGCGCCGCGTGCCGCTGTTCGAGCGCGACGGCACGCTGCCGGGCGGGCTGCTCGTGGGCCTCCTGTTCGCGGGCGAGTTCGCCTGCATCTACCTGGGGCTGCAGCACACCTCGGCTTCGAGGCTCACGGTGTTCCTGTACACCGCGCCGTTCTGGGTCTCGCTGCTGCTGCCGCGCTGGGTGCCGGCCGAGCGCCTGCGCGGCCTGCAATGGCTGGGCCTGGGCATTGCCTTCGCGGCGGTACTGTTCGCATTCAGCGAAGGCTTCGGGCATTCGGGCTCGGGCCAGCTGGTTGGCGATGCGATGGCGATCGTCGGCGGCATGCTCTGGGGCCTGACCACGCTGGCGCTGCGCACCACGCGGCTCGCCACCGCGAGCGCCGAGAAGGCCCTGTTCTACCAGGTGGCGGTGACCGCGGCCGTGTGCCCGCTGCTGTCGCTGGCGCTCGGCGAACGCTGGAGCCTCTCGTATTCGGCGTGGGCATGGACCTCGATCGGCCTGCAGACCGTGATCGGCGCCTTCGCGAGCTACCTCACCTGGATGTGGCTGCTGCGGCACTATCCTGCCACGCAGATGTCGTCGTTCAGCTTTCTGACGCCGCTGTTCGCGCTGGTGTTCGGCGTGGCGCTGCTCGGCGAACCGCTCACGCTGCAGCTGATGCTGGCGCTGGTGGGCGTGGGCCTCGGCATCGTGATGGTCAATCGGCGAAAGGCGCGGGCATGAAGGACACGGACTTCCAGCCGGTGCTCGACGACATTGTCGCCACCCTGCGGCCGCTGCTGGGCACCGCCGGCACGGTGGCCAGCTACATCCCGGCGCTGGCCTGCATCGATGCGCGCCAGCTCGGCATTGCGCTGCGCACCTGCGACGGCACCGAGGCCTTCGCGGGCGATGCCGAAACGCCGTTCTCGATCCAGAGCGTGTCCAAGCTCTTCACGCTGACGCTGGCCATGCAGCGCATGGGCGACGCACTGTGGGAGCGCATCGGCCGCGAGCCTTCGGGCAATCCCTTCAACTCGCTGGTGCAGCTGGAGAACGAGCAGGGCAAGCCGCGCAATCCGTTCATCAATGCGGGCGCCATCGCCGTGGCCGACCGCCTCGTGAGCCAGGCGCTGCAGGCCAGCGGCAGCGCCAAGGCCGACATCCTGGCGCTGATGGGCAGCCTCTGCGGCGAGCCGATCTCGTTCGACGACGAGGTGGCACGCTCCGAGGCCGCGACCGGCTTTCGCAACATCGCGCTCGCCAACTTCATGAAGAGCTTCGGCAAGATCGACAACGACGTGGCCGTGGTGCTCGACACCTACTTTCATCAGTGCGCGCTGCGCATGAGCTGCCGCCAGCTGGCGCGCGCGGCGGCCTTCCTGTGCCGCGACGGCGCGCATCCGATCGACGGCCGGGCCGAGGTGACCGGCGAGCGGCAGACGCGGCGCATCAATGCGCTGATGCTCACCTGCGGCACCTACGACGCCGCGGGCGACGTGGCGTTCTCCATCGGCCTGCCGTGCAAGAGCGGCGTGGGCGGCGGCATCGTGGCCGTGGTGCCCGACCGGCTCACGCTGTGCGTGTGGTCGCCCGCGCTGGACGCCACGGGCAACTCGTTGCTGGGAATGAAGGCGCTGGAACTCTTCGTCGCGCGGACCGGGCTGTCGGTCTTCTGAGCGGCTGGTTGCTCGCGCCTCTGCCGCATCTTCAGGCGGGCACTGCCACCGGTGGCGTGCGCAGGCACGCCATGCCTTCGAGCGAAGCCTCGACTGCTTCGTCGAGCGGCGTGTGCGGCTCGCGGCCGAGAAACGCGACCAGCCGCGCATTGTCCATCCGCACCGGCGTCTCCCACAGGTAGCGCATTTCGCGCATCTCGCGAAAGGTCGCGAAGAACGGCGAAGCCAGGGTCAGCAGCCACCACGGAAAGGCCGCCACGCGCGGTTCGACACCCGTGCGGCGCGCCACCACGCGGCGGATGGCGCCGCTCATACGCGTGCCGTCCGCATCCCAGTGGCCAGCCATGTGAAAGCTCGCGAAGGCCTCCAGCCTGTCGCGGCGCTCCAGCAGTTCGACCATGGTGCGCGCCACGTCCGGCAGGTAGGACCACTGGTGGCCGATGCCGCTCCTGCCTGGGTAGCTCACCGTGCCGACCGGCTTTCCCGCCTTGACCAGCCCCTGCGAGAACCAGTTGTTGCCGGCCTTCGGGCCGAAGAAGTCGCCGGCGCGCACGATCAGCACGCGGGCGCCGCGGCGGCTGGCGGCTTCGAGCCGCTTTTCCATCTCCACGCGGATCGCGCCCTTGCGCGTCGCGGGGCGCTGCGGCGAATCTTCGGCGAGCAGGGCAAACGCATCCGGCCCGTAGTTGTAGACCGTGCCGGGCAGCACGATGGTGGCACCTTCGGCCGTGGCGGCCGCAATGGTGTTGTCGAGCATCGGCAGCACCAGCTGCGGCCAGCGGCGGTAGCCGGGGGGATTGACCGCATGCACGATGACCGAGCAGCCCTTCGCGGCCTCGGCCACGGCATGGCGGTCCATCGCATCGCCGGAGATCCAGGTGATGCCGTCCTTCTGCGCCGCTGTATCCGCCGCGCCGCGCTTCAGTGCGCGCACCTGCCACCCCGCGTCGCGCAGTTGCCGCGCCACCTCGCTGCCGATGCCGCCTGTGGCACCAAGAACCAGAACCGTGTTGCTGCGGGCCATGAAAACGCTCCGGAAGAGTTGTCGATGGATGGATTCTGGAGCGCAGGCCATTCCATTGGAATTGCCGAACATGAGCCAGCAGCTATACATTTATGCATGACCTCGAACATTGGCTGGGAACTCTATCGCTCCTTTCTCGCCGTGCTGCGGGAGGGCTCGCTCTCCGGTGCGGCGCGCGCGCTCGGCATCACCCAACCGACGGCCGGACGCCATGTCGCGGCGCTGGAAAAAGCCCTGGACGTGGTGCTCTTCACGCGCTCGCAGGTCGGCTTGATGCCGACCGAAATTGCCCTGGCGCTGCGGGGCCATGCCGAGGCGATGGAGAGCACCGCCGCTTCTCTGGCGCGCGCCGCCACCAGCCAGGGCGAGGGCGCGCGCGGCGTGGTGCGGGTGTCCGCCAGCGAAGTGATCGGCGTCGAGGTGCTGCCGCCCATCGTCGCGCGGCTGCTCGAGCAACACCCGGCCCTGAAGATTGAACTGGTGTCGACCAACCGCGTCCAGGACCTGCTGCGACGCGAGGCCGACATTGCCGTGCGCATGGTCCGCCCGAAGCAGGAGCAGCTGGTGGCGCGCCGCATCGGTCAGATCGAGCTCGGCTTCCACGCGCACAAGGACTACCTGGCCCGTCATGGAACACCGCGCAGGCTCGAAGAACTGGCGGCGCATTCGGTCATCGGCTACGACCAGCCTTCGGCCTTCGTGCGCAATGCGGGCAAGTCGCTGAAGGGCTTCAGCCGCGATGCCTTCTCGCTGCGCACCGACAGCGACCTGGCGCAGCTCGCGCTGATCCGCGCCGGTGCGGGCATCGGCATCTGCCAGGCCGGGCTCGCCCTGCGCAACGCGGCGCTGGTGCGCCTGATGCGGCGCACGTTTTCCCTGAAGCTCGAGACCTGGGTCACGATGCACGAGGATCTTCGCAGCAGTCCGCGCTGCCGCGCCGCCTTCGATGCATTGGTCGATGGCCTGCAGCATTACATCGGCACGCAGGCGCAGGCGAAAATGGGCCGCGCACGAACACAAGCACCCGAATGACCGAAGCCACAGACTCCACCGACTCCGACACCCTCCCCCTGCAGGAACCCCGCCTCTGGCGCGACGGCCAATGGACCGCCCGCGTCATCAAGAACGAGGAAGACGACGGCTGGGCCGTCGAGATGACCCGCCACGGCGACCCCGAACCGGCGCTGGTCGGCCCCTGGACCATGGGCCGCGACAAGAAGAACCCGAAGCCGCTCGACGGGCCTGCGTTTTCCACGCTGGTGAAGACCGCCGCCGAAGTGATCCGCCGCCACGAGCAGCAATTGCACGCCACGCTCAACAAGAGCGTGACGGTCACGGCGCGCGACGGCCGGCGCATTCGCGTGTCGCTCGCCATCGTGCCCGACGAGGACAACCCCTCGGCCATGCTGAGCGCACATGACGACGAAGACGACAGCGAGCTCGCGAGCGTCAACGTCTCACCTGCCTTCAAGCTCACGTCCGGCAGCGCCGCCGGCTGGATCGAAGCCGACTTCGCCCGCCCGCGCTAACCAGCAGCGCCGCGCCGGTGTGCGCGCGAATACCATACGTTCTGCGTATCCGCCAATCAGCGAAAGAACGTATGTTCACGCAGGGGTGAGTTGAGAAGAATCCGCCCCAACGAGCAATCGTTATCAGTCCTTCATTCATACGACGCCCGCTGCCAGTGCTGCCAGCGAGGTGTCGGGCAATAAAGCCCGAACCGGTTTCAACACCGGTTCGGGCTTTTTTGTTTTTTCGGTCGCAACGAAGCCTTTTCGAAACGGATGCGCGCCATCCGGGGGCGGAGCTTTGACCGCCCGAGTGAGGAAATTTTCTTCTTTCCCTTCAACCACCCCTAGCAGGAGCAGCGTCATGAGACATGGTGATATTTCGAGCAGCAACGATTGCGTCGGCGTCGCGGTCGTCAACTACAAGATGCCCCGCCTGCACACCAAGGCCGAGGTGCTCGACAACGCACGCAAGATCGGCGAGATGCTGGTCGGCATGAAGAAGGGCCTGCCGGGCATGGACCTGGTGATCTTTCCCGAGTACTCCACGCACGGGATCATGTACGACGCGAAGGAGATGTACGACACCGCCGCCACCGTGCCCGGCGAAGAGACTGCAATCTTCGCGGACGCCTGCCGCCGCGCCAACGTGTGGGGCGTGTTCTCGCTGACCGGCGAGCGCCATGAAGAGCACCCGAACAAGGCGCCCTACAACACGCTGATCCTCATGAACAACCAGGGCGAGATCGTCCAGAAGTACCGCAAGATCATGCCGTGGGTGCCCATCGAGGGCTGGTACCCGGGCGACTGCACCTACGTGAGCGAAGGCCCCAAGGGCATGAAGATGAGCCTGATCATCTGCGACGACGGCAACTACCCCGAAATCTGGCGCGACTGCGCGATGCGCGGCGCCGAACTCATCATCCGCTGCCAGGGCTACATGTACCCGGCCAAGGAGCAGCAGATCCTGGTGTCGAAGGCCATGGCCTTCATGAACAATACCTACGTGGCGGTGGCCAACGCGGCCGGCTTCGACGGCGTGTACTCGTACTTCGGCCACTCGGCACTCATCGGCTTCGACGGCCGCACGCTCGGCGAATGCGGCGAGGAGGAAATGGGCATCAACTATGCCGAGCTGTCGATGAGCCTGATCCGCGACGCGCGCAAGAACGGCCAGTCGCAGAACCACCTCTTCAAGCTCGTGCACCGCGGCTACACCGGCACCATCAATTCGGGCGACGGCGACAAGGGCGTGGCGGCCTGCCCCTACAACTTCTACACGCAGTGGATCAACGACCCTGAGGGCACCAGAGAAATGGTGGAGTCGTTCACGCGCAGCACGGTCGGCACGCCTGAATGCCCGATCGACGGCATTCCAAACGAGCCGGCCAAGCATCGCTGACAGGGCGACCGGCCCTTCCACGCTCAACCACAAAAGGTACGCCATGACACAGACGCATCTCGACGACAAGGTACTCGGCGACGAGTACGAGCACGACCCGGTTCCGCTCTCGAAGCGGCGCAGCACCTTCTCGGTCTCGATGGTGTGGCTCGGGTTCCCGATGATCATCACGGGGGCCATGACCGGCTCCATCCTGGTGGCGGGCATGGGCTTCCAGTCCGCGCTGCTCGCGATGATCGTGGGCAACCTGCTGATGTTCGCGTACGTGGGGTCGCTCGGTGCACTGGGCACGGCGCGCGGCCACAACTTCGCGCTGCTGGCCAGCGCCAGCTTCGGCAGGAAGGGCTACGTGTTCGCCTCGGGCCTGCTGTCGACCTTGCTGCTGGGCTGGTACGCGGTGCAGACCGGCATCACGGGCAACCTGATGCACACGGCCTTCAAGTTCGACTACCTGACGATGACGATTGCGGCAGGCGTGCTGTACCTGGGGATCACCTTCGTCGGCATTCGCGGGCTGCACTGGATTGGCATGGTGTCGGTGCCGCTGTTCGTGGTGCTGGGCGGCTGGGTCGCGTTGCATTCGGCCGGCGCAGCGGGGTGGGACAAGGTGCTGTCGTACGCCGGCACGCAGCCCGCGCTGCCGATGTCCTTCGGCATCGGTCTGACCATCGTGGTGGCGCTGTTCATCGACGCGGGCACTGTCACCGCCGACTTCAACCGCTGGGCCGTCGACCGCAAGAGTTCGCTGATCGCCACGGCCTGCGCCTTTCCCGTGGCCAACCTGGTCGCCATGCTGGCCGGAGGCATCATGACCGCCGCCCTGGCGCTGCCGCAACCGCAGCCCTTCGGACTGGACAACATGTTCGGCTACCTGCTCGCGCAGAACGCGCCGTGGCTGGCCGTGGTGGCCTTCGTGTTCCTGCTGTGCAACCTGGGCTCGGTGTGCGCGCACTGCCTCTACAACTCGGCCGTGGGCTGGTCGCGCATCGGCAACGGGCGCATGCGCGTGTTCGCCGTGGCGCTCGCCGCGGTGGGCATCGCGGTTGCCGCAGCCAACGTGTGGGCGCTGTTCATTCCGTGGCTGTCACTGCTGGGCATCCTGGTGCCGCCCATCGGCGCCATCCTGATCGCCGACCTGTACTTCGTGCGGCCCGGCGCCGCCATCGGTGCCGACTGGCGCCCGCGCGCCTTCATCGCCTGGGGCGTGGGCTCGCTGGTGGCCTATGCCACCGAGACGATGGCGCCGCAGCTGTCGACGGCCGTGGCGGCCTTCATTGCGGCGGGCGTCTGCTACTTCGTGCTCCACATCGGCAGCGCCGCGCCGGTGGCAGCGGCCGCGCCGTCCATCAAGAACTGAACCCCTCTTCCGAAAGCGACAACGACCATGGACTACGAAATCTTCGACCTCGGCGATGTGCCCCTGCAACGCGGCGCGACGCTGCGCAATGCCAGGCTCGCCTACAAGACCTACGGCAAGCTCGATGCCGACAAGAGCAACGTGATCGTCTACCCGACCTGGTACTCGGGCCAGCACCGCGACAACGAATGGCTGATCGGCCCGGGCATGGCGCTGGACCCCGAGAAGTACTTCATCATCGTGCCGAACATGCTGGGCAACGGCCTTTCTTCGTCGCCCAGCAACACGCCCGAGCCGTACAACCTGTCGCGCTTTCCGGACATCACGCTCTATGACAACGTCCGGCTGCAGCACCGCCTGGTCACGGAGAAGTTCGGCATCGAACGCATCGCGCTCGTCACAGGCTGGTCGATGGGCGCGCAGCAGACCAACCAGTGGGGCTGCCTGTACCCCGACATGGTGCAGCGCATCGCCCCGTTCTGCGGCTCGGCGAAGACGGCGCCGCACAACATCGTGTTTCTCGAGGGCGTGAAGGCGGCGCTCACGGCCGACGCGGCGTGGAACGGCGGCTGGTACAGCACGCCGCCGAGCAAGGGCTTGCGGGCAGTGGGGCGCGTGTACGCAGGCTGGGGCCTGTCGCAGCCTTTCTACATGCAGGAACTCTGGCGCGAGCTGGGTTTCAGCTCGCTCGAAGATTTCCTGGTCGGCTTCTGGGAAGGCTTCTTTTTGCAGAAGGACGCCAACAATCTGCTCGCGATGCTGTGGTCCTGGCAGCACGGCGACATCAGCGACAACCCGGTGTTCAAGGGCGACTTCAAGAAGGCGCTGGGCGCCATCAAGGCGCGCGCCATCGTGATGCCGGCCGAGCGGGACCTGTACTTTCCCGTGGCCGACAACGAGTGGGAGGTGTCGCACATGCCGAACGCCGAGTGCCGCCCGATCCCGGGCGTGTGGGGCCATTTCGCAGGCGGCGGCAGCAGCCCCGTCGACACCCGCTTCATCGACGCCGCCCTCAGGGAACTGCTCGCCACGCCATGAACGCCGCCCTGCCCCGTTCCACCGATCCGCTCGGCAGCTACCGCATCGAGACCGAGCCCTTCTATCGGCCCGCGGGCAACGAAGTGGCACTCTATGAACAGGCCTACCGCCACCGCATGCCGTTGATCCTCAAGGGACCGACCGGCTGCGGAAAGACCCGCTTCGTGGAGCACATGGCGTGGTCGCTCGGGCGGCCGCTGGTCACGCTGGCCTGCAACGAGGACATGACGGCTTCCGACCTCGTGGGGCGCTACCTGCTCGACGCAAGCGGCACGGCCTGGCATGACGGCCCGCTGACGCTGGCGGTGCGCCATGGCGGCATCTGCTACCTCGACGAGGTGGTGGAAGCGCGGCAGGACACCACCGTGGTGATCCATCCGCTGACCGACGCGCGCCGCATCCTTCCGCTCGACAAGAAGGGCGAGCTGGTGCGCGCGCACCCCGACTTCCAGCTCGTGGTGTCGTACAACCCCGGCTACCAAAGCAGCGCGAAGGATATGAAGCCTTCGACACGGCAGCGTTTCGCGGCGCTGGAGTTCGACTACCCCGAAAGCGGCCTCGAAGCGGAAATCGTCGCGCACGAGGCCGCGGTCGGGCTCGACCTGGCCGCGAAGCTGGTGGCCATTGCGCGCTGCTCGCGCGAGCTCAAGCACCGCGGGCTCGACGAGGGCGTGTCGACGCGCATGCTGATCTACGCGGGCGTGCTGATCCGCGACGGCGTGCCGCCGCGCGACAGCTGCGAGATGACCATGACGCGTGCCCTCACCGACGACCCCGACATGGCGAGTGCGCTGCAGGGCTTCGTCGCTGCCCAGTTCGGATGAAAGCCAGCCACGCCGCACTGGCCCTGCTCGCCCGCGGGCTGGTGGGTGTCGACATCGAGGTGCAGCCGCTCGAAGGCAGCGCAGGCACGCGAGCGGTGCTGGTGGGCAAGCGGCTGCTGCTCCCCGCGCAGGACGGCGGCAGCAGCGGCGGTGAGCGGCTGCGCCGCGCCATGGTGGCCCATGCGGTCGCGCACCTGCGCCATTCCCGGCCCGCCCGGCCCGCGCGCACGCTCAAGCCGATGGGCATCGCCATCGTTTCCGCCATCGAGGACGCACGCGTCGAGCGGCTGCTGTGCCGCGACTTCCCCGGGGTACACGGCTGGTTCGCCGGATCGCTCGCACCCGCGCCCGACCCGCTCGACCTGGGCTTCGCGGCGCTCGTCTCGCGCATGGACCGCATGCTGATGCTGCCCGCGTGGCAGGACGACAACCACTGGGTCAACAAGGCGCGCCGCCTGTTCGACGAGACCGTGGCCGCTGCGGGGCTGGAAGACCACGACGCCTTCCGTACGATCGCATCGATCCTGGCCAACGACCTCGGCCAGATGCGCGTGCGCTTCGACCCGCAGCACTACGAAGTGCCGGCACCATACCGCGACGACAACAGTTATTTGTGGGATTTCGGCGAGACCGAAACGCCGCCCGACGAAGCCATCGCGCTGCAGCGGTCCGGTGCCCGGCCGCCACCGTCGGCGGAAGGCGATGCTGCGAATCCAGGCGATGGCCCGTTGCCCGAAGGCGCCGCCGAACTGGAGCTGGGCCGCTACAGCTACCCCGAATGGGACCGCAAGCTCGAACGCCTGCGGCCCGACTGGTGCACGGTGATCGAGAAGCTGCCGGCGTGGCAGGGCCTCCTGCCGGTGCGTGAACAACCAGCGGCCGCCAGCAACACCACCGAGCGCCCGGCCCCGCTCGCGCTGCTCCGCGCCCGCCAGCTCGACCGCACCCATCGCCTGCGCCGCCAATGGGAAGGCGACGACGTCGACCTGAACGCCGCCATCGAGGTGCTGGTCGACCGTCGCCTGCGGCTGCGCCCCGACCCGCGCCTCTTCATGCGCCCCGGCAAGGCGCCGCGCCCGAGCAGCGTGCTGGTGCTGCTCGACCTGTCGGAATCGGCGAACGCCCCTGGCCATGGCGGTGCGCGTTCGCTGCTCGACATCGAAAAGCAGGCCGCGCTGCTGCTGGCCGGCTCGAACGCACGCGGCGCTGACCGGTTCGCCATCCACGGCTTCTCGTCCAACACACGCGCAGAGGTCTACTACTACCGCCTGCTGGACTTCGGCAGGCCGTTCGAAGCGCCCTCGCGCGCCATGATCGGCGCGGTGCGCGGCCGCTACTCCACACGCATCGGCGCCGCACTGCGCCATGCTGCATCGCACCTGCGCGCCGAGCCATCAGGCCGGCGCGCGATATTGCTCGTGACCGACGGCGCGCCTTCCGACATCGACGTGCACGACCCCCGCTACTTGATCGAAGACGCCCGCATGGCCGTCGCCGAAGCGCGCGAAGCCGGCGTGCGCACTGCCTGCATCGCGGTCGATGGCGCAGCCGACGCGTATGTGCGCCGGATCTTCGGCTGGCGCAACTATTGCATCGCCGACGACGCACGCAGCCTGCCCGCGCGGCTCGCGCGCATGAGCGCGCGGCTGGCTGCCGCAAACTGAGGAGAATGATGGTTCACACACCCAGGAGACACCCCCGTGGCTGACAAGGACCCCATTCGCGTTGGCATCCTTTACTCGGAAACCGGCGTCACCTCGACGATCGGGCTGTCGCAGCTGCAGGGCGCGCTGCTCGCCATCGAGGAAATCAACGAAGCCGGCGGCGTCGACGGCCGCGAGATCGTGGCGGTGCGCTACGACCCGCAATCCAACCCCGCGCGCTACGCGCAGCTGGCCGAGAAGCTGATCGTGCAGGACCGTGTCAACGTGATCTTCGGCTGCTACATGTCGAGCAGCCGCAAGGCGGTGATCCCGGTGGTCGAGAAGTGGAACAAGCTGCTGTTCTACCCCACGCTCTACGAAGGCTTCGAGTACTCGGGCAACGTGATCTACACCGGAGCCGCGCCCAATCAGAACAGCGTGCAGCTGGCCGAGTTCATGACCACGAACTTCGGTTCGCGCGTGTACCTGATCGGCTCCGACTACATCTATCCCTACGAGTCGAACCGCATCATGGGCGAGCTGGTGATGCAGCGCCCGGGCAGCGAGAAGCTGGGCGAGCGCTACGTGGCGCTGGACGCCACCGAAAAGGACTACCGCGCGATCATGGACGACATCCGCGACAGGCAGCCCGACTTCATCTTCTCGACCGTGGTGGGCGACTCCACGGCGAGCCTCTACCGCGCGTACGCGGAAGCGGGCTTCGATCCGAAGAAGATGCCGATCTCGAGCCTCACCACGTCGGAAGCCGAGATCTCCCAGATGGGGCCCGGCGTGGCCACGGGGCACTTCACCGCGGCGCCGTACTTCCAGTCGATCGACTCGGCCGCCAACCGGCGCTGCCTCGCGCGGCTGCGCGAACGCTTCGGCGATGGCTGCGTGCCCAACCTGTGCTGGGAGGCCTCGTATTTCCAGATGCACATCTTCGCCAATGCGTTTCGCCAATCGGGCAGCGACGGCATTGCGGAGATCCTGCCGCACATCCTGGGCAGCGAGTTCGATGCGCCGCAGGGGCGCGTGAAGATCGATCCGGCGAACCATCACACCTGCCTTTACCCCCGCATCGGGCGGGTCGATGCGCACGGGCAGTTCACCATCGTTCGGCAGGCGACGCGCGCGGTGTACCCCGATCCCTATCTGGTCACTCACTCGCTGGGCGACTGGACGGCCAGGCTCGATACGCTGGAGCTCTAGGATGGACGGCGCCGCCCCCAAGCGACACACCCTGCGGATGACGCCGCCGCAGCTGAAAGAGCTGCGCCTGCTGAAGATCGCGGTGATCCACCCTGACGATGCAGACGGCCGCCAGCTCACGCAGCAGCTGCAGCGCATCGGCTGCCAGGTGCAGGCCTTCTGGCCGCCGGTGCAGGTGCTTCCCGAGGGCATCGACGTGGCCTTCATGGCGGTGCAGCCCGACTTCATCAACCTGCGCTTCGAATGGACCCAGAACGAAGAAGCGCCCGCCATCATCGCCGTGGTGACCTACGAGAATCCGACCATCGTCGAGGCCGTGCTGGAGATCGGCGCCAAGGCGGTGCTTCCCTCGCCGGTGCGCTCCTTCGGGTTGCTCTCTGCATTGGTGGTGGCGCGCGAGGCGCACAAGGAAAGCCGTTCGCTCGCGCGGCGCCTGCGCAAGGTCGAGGCCAAGCTGCTCGGTGTACGGCAGCTCGCCGAAGCCAAGAGCATTCTCATGAAGACACACAGCGTTTCCGAAGGGCAGGCACACGACCTGATCCGCGACCAGGCGATGAGCAAGCGCACGACCATGGAAGAGATCGCCGCGGCCATCGTCAACGCCAACGAGATTCTTTCGCTCGGCGCGCGCAGGCCCGGCCAGGTTTGAATCAGAGCTGGCGAAACGCCGCCAGCACCAACACCAGCAGCACGCGTTGCGCGGCGCCGAGCGCGACCCGGTGCTCAGCCCTTGGCGAACTCCAGCAGCGTCTCGATCACGCGCTGCGTGGCACCGTCCAGCGGGCCCTGCGCGCGGTACGCAATGGCCAGGTGGCGTGTGAGTTTCGGGCTCAACGGCCGCGTCTGCACGTGCTCGCCGGCGTCGGCGACCTTCCCGCCGTCGGGTGCGGGCAGCAGTGCCACGCCGTAGCCGGCGGCCACCAGGCCGCGCATCGCGACGTCGTAGTCGTGCTCGATGCGCGCGCGGGGCGCGAAGCCGGCTTGTGCGAACCACTCCATGGTCAGCGCGAACATGCGCGAACCCGGCTCGTTCATGATCAGCGGCTGCTGCGCCAGCCAGGCCGGCGTGATGCGGCGCGGCGCCTGCCAGCGCGCGGGGATGAAGGCCATCATCGAATGCTGGCGCCAGGGTGTCAGCGCGAGGCCCGGCACCGCAGGCTGGGGCAGCGCGATGATGGCCAGGTCCAGGGTGCCGGCCAGCACGCCGGCAACCGAATACTCCGAGCCCATGAAGCTGGGCGTCAGCACGATGTCGGGATAGCGCTCCAGCAGGGCATGGAACACCGGCGGCAGCAGGTCGACCACCACGCTGGTGGTGCTGCAGCCGATGCGCACCCGGCCGGCCAGCCCCTTGTGCTGGCGCCGCACCGCATCGATGGCGTCGTCGGCATCGCGCAGCAGGCGCCTGCCGCGCTCCACCAGCACGGCTCCTGCCGCGGTGGGCGTGACCCGGCGCGCGCCGCGCAGCACCAGCGGCGCGCCGAGGCGCGATTCGAGTTCGCTGATGTGCAGGCTCACCGTGGGCTGCGCGAGGTGCAGCGCCTTGGCCGCCGCCGAGAAGGTGCCCAGATCGGCAATGGCGATGAGCGTGCGGAGTTGGTCGAGGTTGAGCTGTCGCATCAGGAATGCTGATTGAAGGTGTCAGAAATCTCAACTTCCACAATAGCATGCGTCGCCGCAAGATGAGCGCTCCCACAAGGAGACCATCGTGACAGCGCCAACGCACTCGCCCTTCCATCAACGCCTGATGCATGCCCTGCGCAGCTGGCGCCGCCGCGCCGCGGAGCGCCGCCGCAGCCGCGCGGACGCACAGCGTCTGGCCGGCATGAGCGACCACGAGCTGTGCGACCTGGGCATCGGTCGCAGCGAAGTTCCCGGCCTGCTCGACAGGCATCGCTGATCATCGGATTTGAGGTTCAATCCGAGGCGTGCCCAGAACCGCCGCCCCCACTCCGCTTTCCATCGAACTCACCTCGCCGCAATCGGTCAACGGCCAGCGCGCGGCATTCCAGTCGCTCTGGCTGCTCGCGCGCATGAAGCATGCGCACGATGCCGAAGCCGGCCTCGTGCGGCTGGCCGACCTGCGCGGCGAAGTCTCCGATGCGAGCACGCTGCGCATGGTCGTGAGCCGCGCGTTCCGCGACTTCAAGGCCTGGCACATCGAGGTCGGCTGGGGCGAGGACACGCAGCGCGAGCCGCGCTTCCTGAACGCCGAGCGGCGCAGCCAGGGTCCGTTCTGGCTGCCGCCCGCCGAGGCGAAGCGCGTGCGCATGCTGGTGGGCGGCCGCCCAGCCACGCCCGCCGAGATGGCTTCTTTCCTGGGGCTGCGCTCGCGCAGGGCCCGCGCGGCCGCGCCCGGCTCGCCGCCGCCCGATGCCGTGCACCTGCAGGACGCCGCGTTCTGGAAGCAGCTGGTGGCCTCGCAGCAGGCGGCGCGGCAAGGCCGGCTCATGGCGCCGGTGGCGGGAGGCAGCGCGGCCGGCCAGCCGGCCAGCGCGCTGGAGTCGATCCGCCTGGCCGGCACGCTGGCCGCCACCGATTTCCAGCGCGCGCTGGTCACGCTCAACGAGGCGATGCTGTGGCGCCGGCTCGGCGACAACGAGCAGGCGCGCCGCCGGCTGCAGGCGCTCAAGAAGCAGCGCCTCGCGCACCATGTGGCGGGCAACGACTACCTGGGCGCGATGGAATGCATCGTCTCTGCCTGGTGCGCCTACACCGCGCGCGACCTGCCGCTCGCGCAGTCGCTGCTGAGTGGCATGGCGAACGATGCGGCGCGCAGCCTGGTGCTGCGGCACCACCCCGACGTGCGTTTCGAATGGTGCAACCTGTGGGCGCTGGTGTGCCGCTCGCGCGCGCTCGGGCTCTCCGCCGACGACAAGCCAACGGCCGCAGCGCTCGCCGAAGAGTCGCTGCAGCGCTTCGGCGAAGCATTGGCCGCGGCCTTCGAATCGCATTCCTTCGACGCCGCACAGCACGTGGCCGCCAACATGGGCATGGCCGCGTGGCTGTTCGACCGCGTGGGCCTGTCCGACCTGCCGGCGCTCGTGCACGACGGCCATGCCGACACCACGCGCCGCGCCGTGCAGTGGATCGCCTTCAGCGAATGGCTCTGCGGCCACACCGACGGCCAGGGCCGCTCGGCCTGGAACGCGATCTACCTGATGCGCATCGCGCGCGGCCACTGCCGGCCCGAGCGGCAGCCCACGCTCGCGCAGTTCCGTGCGCAGAAGCCGCTCGATAGGGCCGCGGTCTCGCGGCTCGCCGGACCGCTCGCCGATGCCTTCGATGCCGCCCATTGGCCGGCGCGCTGGGTCGAGGTGGCGCAGGCGCGGCTGACCGACCACCAGGCCGGGCGGCGCCGCTACCCGGGCCTGCAGCATTGCAGCCTGCTGTTCGAGCACGCCTGGTACGCGGCGCACGCGGGCGACCTGCAGGCGGCCGAGCAGTCGCTGGCTGCATTGCGCGAAGCCTTGCCGCAGCTGGTGCCGAGCGACCGCGCCTACTTCACCGAATCGTGGAACGACACGCTGCCGGCCGAGCTGGTGCTCGAGGCCAAGCCGCCGCGGCGGCCGGCGGTGCGCAAGAAAACCCCGCCCCGCTGATCAGCGCACGGCCGGCGCGCCGGTCGAGTTGCGCACCACGAGTTCGGGCCGCAGCACCACGGTCGATGCCGACATCGCGCGGCCGTCGATCTCCTCGAACAGCATCTCGGCCGCGCGCCAGCCGAGTTCGCGGTGCGGCAGGCGGATGGTGGTGAGCGGCGGGTCGACCATGTCGACCAGCGGCATGTCGTTGTGCCCGGTGACCGAGATGTCCCTCGGCACGCGCAGGCCGGCCTGGCGCAGCGCGTCGTAGGCACCGAGCGCCACGAGGTCGTTGCAGCACACCACGGCCTGCGGGGCCGGGCCGGCTTCGAGCATCTGCCGCATGGCGGCCGCGCCGGCCTCGCGGCTGTAGCTCGCGCATTCGACCACGCGCAGCGGCTTCATGCGGTGGTCGCGCAGCGCCTGCTCCACGCCCAGGCGGCGGCCCACGCCGGTGGGAATGTTCTGCGGTCCGGCCAGGTGCGCAATGCGCTTGTGGCCGAGGCCCACGAGATGGTCGACCGCGAGCTTCATCGCGAGCCGGTCGTCGCTCACCACGGCCGGCAGGCGGCCGGTCTCGTCGGCGCGGTTGACCAGCACCGCGGTCATGCCGGCCTTGGAAACGAAGTCGACCAGCGGATCGTCGCGCGTGGCGGTGGCCAGGATCACGCCGTCGACGCGCTGCGCGAGCATGCGTTCGAGCACCGGCCGCGCGAGCGCAGGGTCGGCCACGTTGGTGACGAACACGAAGTAGCCGCGCGCCGCCGCGCTGGCCTCGATGCCCTGCAGGATGGGCGGGAACACCGCGTTCGTGATGTCGGGCACCAGCACGCCGATGGTGTGGGTGCGGCCCGTGCGCAGCGCCGAGGCCGCGCGGTTGGGCCGGTAGCCCAGGCGCTGCGCGGCCTCTTCCACCACGCGCAGCACTTCGTCGCTGATCAGCGAGCGCTTCTCGGGGCTGAGCGCGCGCGAGACGGTCGACACATGCACGCCGGCCGCGCGGGCGACGTCGCGGATGGTCACAGGGGAAGAAGGTGGGCTGATGCTCATGGACTGATTGGTGCAAACGATTGTCGCCGGGGCTGCGCGTTCGGAACGCCTGCGCGCATTCCCATATTGGCCGACAGGGTCATTTTACTTTCTGCCGGTTTGGACTAAGATCATGCAAACGATTGCACAAACATCCCGACGAGACATCCCATGAACATCGCCACCTCCCCCGACTCGGTACTGGGCTTCGCGCTCCAGGCCATGGAGCGCACGCCCGATCCGCGCCTTCGCACCGTGATGAATGCGCTCACGCGCCACCTGCATGCCTTCGTCCAGGAGGTGAAGCTGACCGAGGAAGAGTTCGAGCAGGCGCTCGAATTCATCGTCGCCATCGGCCAGGCCACGGGCGAGAAGAAGAACGAGGTGGTGCTGGCGGCCGACATCCTCGGTATCTCCACCGTGGTGGCGCTGCAGAACAACCAGGACCCGCACGGCGAATCGCCGGCCGCGCTGCTCGGCCCGTTCTGGCGCGCGAACTCGCCGGCCTGCGCGCTCGGCGACAGCATTGCGCGCTCGGGCACGCCGGGTCTTCCGCTCGCGGTGGCGGGCACGGTGCGCGACGCGCAGGGCGAACCGATCGCGGGCGCCACGGTCGACGTGTGGCAGGCCTCGCCGATCGGCCTCTACGAAAACCAGGACCCGGCGCAGGAAGACATGAACCTGCGCGGCCGCTTCACGACCGACGCGCAAGGGCGCTTCCACTTCCGCAGCGTGCGGCCGGCCGGCTATCCGGTGCCCACCGACGGGCCTTGCGGCGCGCTGCTGCGCGCACAGCAGCGCCACCCCAACCGGCCTGCGCACCTGCACTTCATGGTGAGCAAGCCGGGCCACAAGGTGCTCATCACGCAGGTGTTCGCCGATGACGACCAGAACCTCGAAAGCGACCCGACCTTCGGCGTGACGCGGCGGCTGATCGGCTGCTTCGCACTGGCGCCCGATGGCCAGAGCGCCACGCTGCAGTACGACTTCCAGCTCGAACCGGGCGAGATGAAGTTCCCGCGTCCTCCCATCCCCTGAACCCACGCTTCCATCCCATGAGCTTCGATCCTGTTTCCCGACTCGACGGCAAGGTCGCCGTCATCACCGGCGGCCTTGGCGCCATCGGCTATGCCACGGCGGTGCGCCTTGCAACGCTGGGTGCCACCTGCGTGCTGCTGCACCGCAAGGGCGACGATGCGGCAGCACGCGCGGCCGCCCTGCCCTCCGCCAGCGGACAACGCCACATGGCGATCCGCGCCGACATCGTCGATACGCCGAGCCTGCAGGCCGCGGCCGCCGAGGTGAAAGCCACGCACGGGCGCTGCGACATCCTCGTCAACAGCGCCGGGCACACGCAGCCCGTTCCGGCGGGCGACCTCGATGCGCTGACCGACGAACTCATCGACGAGCTGCTGCGCGCCAACTTCCGCGGCGTGTTCGCGACCATCCGCGCCTTCGCACCGATGCTGAAGGACAGCGGCGACGGGCTCGTCGCCAACATCTCGTCCATTGCGGGCTTCACGGGCGTGGGCAGCAATCTCGCGTACGTCGCGGCCAAGGCCGGCCTCGACGTGGTGGGCGATGCGCTGGCCAAGGCGCTGGCGCCGGCGGTGCGCGTGGTGTCGGTGTCGCCGGGTGCGGTCGAGTCCGGCTTCGTGCCGGGCCGCGGCGCGGAGTTCGCGAACAAGATGGCAAGCACCACGCCGCTCGGGCGCATCGGCAAGCCCGACGACGTGGCGGCCGCAGTGGAAGCGCTCGCGACGACGATGCGCTTCGTCACCGGCACGCGCATCGTGGTCGATGGAGGGCGCCACCTGTGAATACCAAGACGCTCATCACCTGCGCCGTCACGGGCAACCTCGTGAAGCCCGAGCAGACGCCGCACCTGCCGATCACGCCGGTGCAGATCGCCGACGAATGCCTGGCCGCGGCCGAGGCCGGCGCGGCGCAGGTGCACATCCACGTGCGCCATCCCGAGACCGGCAAGCCGTCGATGGAGATCGAGCTCTACCGCGAGGTGGTCGACCGCATCCGCCGCGGCAACCGCGAGCTGGTCGTCAACCTCACGACCGGCCCGGGCGGGCGCTTCATTCCGAGCGAGGACGATCCGAAGATCGCCGCGCCCGGCACCACGCTGCTGCCGCCCGAGAAGCGCGTGGAGCACATCGCGCTCATCAAGCCCGACGTGTGCTCGCTCGATCTCAACACCATGAACTCGGGCCCCGATGTGGTGATGAACACACCGAGGAACGTGCGCCGCATGGCCAGGGTGATTCGCGAGGCGGGCGTGAAGCCCGAGCTGGAGATCTTCGATTCCGGCGACATCAATCTCGCGCTCGACCTGATTGCCGACGGCACGCTCGACGGCCCCGCGATGTGGACCTTCGTCCTCGGCGTGAAGTACGGCTTCGCGCCCACGCCCGAGACGCTGCTGTATGCCCGCAACATGCTGCCGCGCGGCGCGTTCTGGAGCGCCTTCGGCATCGGCCGCATGGAGTTCCCGATCGTCGCGCAGGCCTGGCTGCTGGGCGGTCATGTGCGCGTGGGCATGGAAGACAACATCTACCTGGAGAAGGGCGTGCTGGCCGAGAGCAATGCGCAGCTGGTGGCGAAGGCGCGCGACATCCTGCTGAGCCTAGGGGGCGAGGTTGCCAATCCACGCGAGGCGCGTGCCATGCTGGGTCTGCCTGGTGCGGGGAGCTAGGCGATGACACCTTGCTTTTTTGTTTGTCGTCGCGTTGGGTTCGAGGCCGGTTGTTCAGGGCGCGATCCCGCCGACGGGGTACCTTGCTCCGCGAATGTCCTCCGGCCTTCGGCCTCCCCCTTTATTTCGCTGCGCAAGGCACCCCATCGACGTGATCGTTGGGCAGGGCGGTCGTTGATCGGCCAGCACAAGCGCTGCGCCCATCGTGCACAGGGCATCGGGTGCTCCCCGCAGCGAAATAAAGGAGGAGGCCGCAGGCCGGGGGACATTCGCGGAGGGGAGTACCCGGTGGCCTGTGCACGCGCCCCGAACAACCGCGCCCTGAACAACAGCACATCCAAACAACACACGCACCCATGAGCATCGCCGCAATGCACACCACCTCCCGCGCACTGCGCGTGAACGAAAAGGCCGCCAACCTCGACGCGCTGCAGATCCAGGCCGCGCCGCAGCCGGAACCCACAGCCCCCCCCGGCCACGCCGTGGTGCAAGTCGCCGCCGCCGCGGTCAACCCGAGTGATGTGAAGGCCGCGCTGGGCCTCATGCCGCAAGCCGTCTGGCCGCGCACCCCCGGCCGCGACTTCGCGGGCACCGTGGTCAGCGGTCCGGCCGAATGGATCGGCCGCGAGGTCTATGGCTCGGGCGGCGACATCGGCATCACGCGCGACGGCTCGCATGCACGCTATCTCGTGCTGCCCGAGGCCGCGCTGCGTGCCAAGCCCCAGGGCATCTCGATGGACGAGGCCGGCGCCGTGGGCGTGCCCTTTGTCACCGCGTACGAAGGCTTTCGCCGCAGCGGCATGCCGCAGGCCGGGCAGACCGTGCTGGTGCTCGGCGCCAACGGCAAGGTCGGCCAGGCGGCGGTGCAGCTCGCGTCGCAGGCCGGTGCGCGCGTGATCGCGGTGCAGCGCCGCGCCGGACCGTTCGAAGGATTCGCGTGCGGGCCGGTCGACGTGATCGACGCGCGCCACCATGCCGACGTGGGCGCGCAGGTGCGCGAGCTCACCGGTGGGCGCGGCGCGCACATCGTCTACAACACCGTCGGCAGCGCCTACTTCGAGGCCGCCAACAAGGCCATGGCCAAGGGCGCGACGCAGATCTTCATCGCGACGCACGAGCGCGCCGTGCCCTTCGACATCTTCGCGTTCTACCGCGGCATGCACACCTTCGTGGGCATCGACTCGCTCGCGATGGACTGCGTGGCCTCCACCGCCCAGCTCGACGCGATGCGCGAAGGCTTCGAGCGCGGCACGCTCAAGCCCTTTCCCGTGGCGCGGCACTTCACGCTCGACGAAGCCATGGACGCCTACCGGCTCGTGCTCTCGGGCAGCACCGACCGCGTCGTGCTGCGCCCCTGAATCGAACAACCCCAGGAACACCGCCATGCACGTGACCCGTTTCAGCGAAGCGCCGCACTACGAGGCGCCCAATCATTTCGACATGCGCTGCCTGCGCCTGCAGGGCAAGGAGGCCGGGCCCTCGACGCAGATGTGGATGGGCATGAGCCAGATCCTGCCCGGCGGCCACACCGGGCTCGACGGCTCGCCGATGGAAAAGCTCTACCTCGTGCTCGAAGGCCAGCTCCATGTGGTCGGCGAACTCGATGGCACGCACCAGGAAGAAGTGCTCGGCCCCTACGACAGCTGCCGCTTCGCGCCCGGCGAGAAGCGCCAGCTCGAGAACCGCAGCAATCGGCCGGTGCTGGTGGCGCTGGTGATGCCGAACGCACCGCCGGCCGCCTAGGCCCTCTTCAGTCATTCATCGCTCACCCAATTAAATCAACGGAGACAAGACGCATGAAGAAGACATTCCACACCTGGAGCCGCCGGCAGGCGCTCACGATGGCCGCGGCATTCGCGGCCTGCACGCTCGGCGGCACCGGCGCACACGCGCAAGGCGCATGGCCCGGCGCGCAGCCGATCAAGCTCGTGGTTCCGTTCACCGCAGGCAGCGGCACCGACATCGTCGCGCGGCTCGTGGCCGAGAAGCTCGGCCCCGCGCTGGGCACCAGCGTGGTGGTGGACAACAAGCCCGGCGCCGGCGGCACGCTGGGTGCAGCGATCACGGCCAAGGCGCCGGCCGACGGCTACACGCTGCTGGTGCATTCGGCCGGGCATCTGGTGAACCCGTGGATTTACAAGGGCCTGTCGTACGACACCCTCAAGGACTTCACCGGCATCACGCCGATGGCGAGCCTGCCCAATGTGCTGGTGGCCGCGCCTTCGCACTTCGCGAACGTGTCGGACCTGGTCGCAAAGGCCAAGGCCAGGCCGGGCGGCCTCAACTATGGCTCCGCGGGCAACGGCTCGGCCACGCACATGAACGCCGAGGTGTTCCGCCTGGCGGCCGGCCTCGATGCGCAGCACGTGCCCTTCCGCGGCACGCCCGAGGCCATGACCGAGGTGATGGCCGGGCGCGTCGACTGGTTCTTCGCGCCGATGGTGTCGGCCCTGCCGCTCATCAAGAGCGGCAAGCTGCAGGCGCTGGCCGTGGGCACCGCGAAGCGCTCGCCCGCGCTGCCCGATGCGCCCACCACGGTGGAAGCCGGCGTGCCGGGTTCCGAATACCTGTTCTGGGTCGGGCTGTTCGCACCTGCGAAGACGCCGCAGCCGGTGGTGGACCGCCTGCAGGCCGAGGTCGCGAAGATCATGGCCTCGCCCGAACTCAAGGAACGGCTCGACAAGCTCGGCGCCGAGCCCTTCACGATGCCGTCGGCGCAGTTCAACAAGTTCATTGCCGATGAAACGGCCAAGGCGCAGCAGGTGGTCAAGGCCGCCAGCATCAAGGTGGACTGACCATGCTGCGCACACTGCTCACGGCGGCCACAACCGCCGCATTGCTGCTGCCGCTCGCCGCACGGGCCCAGCCGGCCGACCTGGTCGTCACCAACGCGAAGATCGCCACGCTCGACGCGGCCTCCACCACCGCACAGGCGCTGGCCGTGCGCGACGGCCGCATCATTGCAGTCGGCAATGCCGCGCAGATGCGCGCGCTCTCGGGTCCGATCACGCGCACGGTGGATGCGGGCGGCCGCACCGTGATCCCGGGCCTGATCGACTCGCACATGCATGCGGTTCGCGCGGCACTGAGCTACTCGACCGAGGTCAACTGGATCGGCGCCGGCAGCATCAGCGAAGCCATGGAGCGCATCCGCGCCGCGGCCGCGCGTGCGCGGCCCGGCGGCTGGCTGATCGTGGCCGGGGGCTGGACCGAGCAGCAGTTCGCCGAGCGCCGCCGCCCCACCATGGCCGAGCTGCAGGAGGCCGCGCCCAACCATCCGGTGTACGTGCAGCTGTTCTATGAAGCGGTGGTGATGACGCCCAAGGCGCTCGAAGCGCTCGGCGTTCCGGCGGGCACGCTGCCGGCCGGCATGAAACCCGCGACGGACGGGGCACCTGGCTGGATGACGGGCGACATCGTCGGCATCTCGGCCCTGTTCGACAAGCTGCCCAAGCCGACCTACGAGGACAACCTGGCCGGCACGCGCGCCTTCTTCCGCGAGCTGAACCGCCTGGGCGTCACCGGCCTGGTGGATCCGGGCGGCTTCAGCATCGCGCCTTCGCAGTATGCGGCGCTGTTCGAGCTGTGGCGCGAGAAGGCGCTGACGCTGCGCGTGGCCTACAGCGTGTTCGCGCAGAAGCCCGGCGCCGAACTGCAGGAGTTCCGCGATCTCACGCAGATGCTGCCGATGGGCTTCGGCGACGAGATGCTCAAGTTCAACGGCCTCGGCGAACGCGTGACGCTCGCGATGTACAACAACAATTTTCCCGACGCGGCCGCGAAGGAGAAGTTCTACGAGCTCATCAAGTGGGCGGCGATGCGCAAGCTCGCGGTCACCATCCACTGGCAGGAGAACGGCTCGGTCGAGCACCTGCTCGGGCTCTACGAGAAGCTCAACGCCGAAGTGCCGATCAAGGACCTGCGCTGGTCGATCGCGCACCTGGACGACGCCTCGCCCGAAACGCTCGCGCGCATGAAGGCGCTCGGCATCGGCTGGACCCTGCAGGATGCGATGTACTTCCAGGGCGACCGCGCACTCGCCACGCGCGGCGACGCGGCGCGCCGCATGCCGCCCATCGGCAGCGCGCTGCGCACCGGCGTGAATGTGGGTGCCGGCACCGATGCGCACCGCGTGGCTTCGTACAACCCCTTCGTCGCGCTGCAATGGATGCTCGACGGCAGGACGGTGAGCGGCAAGCCCATGCGCGGCGCCGACGAGACGCCCACGCGCGAACAGGCGCTGCGGCTCTACACGGTGGGCAGCGCGTGGTTCAGCTTCGACGAGGGCAAACGCGGAACGCTCGAAGTGGGCAAGCTCGCGGACTTCGCGATCCTCGACCAGGACTTCTTCTCGGTGCCGCTGGAGCGCATCGGCAAGACGGTGTCGCTGATGACGGTGGTGGGCGGACGCGTGGTGTATGCCGCGCGGCCCTTCGATGGGGCAGGCACCTCGGTGGCCGCGGCACCCTAGGAGGGCTTTGCGAGCGCCCGCCGCACGCGTTCGCGCAGCACCGGCAGCACCTCGCTCTCGAACCACGGGTGGTGCTTGAACCAGCCGGTGTTGCGCGGCGACGGATGCGGCAGCGGAATGAAGCGCGGCGCATAGTCCGCAAAGGCCGCGACGGTTTCGGTGACGCCGGCCTTGCGCGCCGCGCCCAGGAAGTGGCGCTGCGCGTACTGGCCGATCAAGAGCGTGAGCTCGACCCGGCTCATCTGCGCGAGCAGGCGCGCATGCCAGAGTTCGGCGCACTCGCGGCGCGGCGGCAGGTCGCCGCTGCTGCCGCGGCCCGGGTAGCAGTAGCCCATCGGCATGATCGCGATGCGCGCGGCGTCGTAGAAAACCTCTCGGTCGATGCCGAGCCAGCGGCGCAATTGCTCGCCGCTCTTGTCATCCCATGGCAGGCCGGTGGCATGCACCGTCAGGCTCGGCGCCTGGCCGACGATCAAGAGGCGCGCGCTGGCGCTGGCCTGCACCACGGGCCTCGGGCCCAGCGGCAGCTGTGCGGCGCAGGCGGTGCAGCTGCGGATTTCCGCGAGCAACACGTCCATGGCGCCGGCACGCGCGCTATTCGGAGAACCGGCCGAAGAAGCCATTGAGATCGGCCCCCGAGGCCGCGCCTTCGAAGCCGTCGAAACGCCCCTTCTCGGCCAGCGCCCGCGCGGCGCGGTCGAAGCCGCCCCAGGCCGCGCGGGCGAGCGCGCCGCCCACGCTGACGCGCCGCACGCCGAGCGCGGCAATGTCCTGCATGTTGAGCTCGCTGGGCCAGCCGATCAGCAGGTTGACCGGCTTGGGTGCCACCGCGGCCACCACCGCGGCGATCTGCTCGCGCGTGCGGATGCCCGGTGCGTAGAGGCAGTCAGCGCCGGCTTCGGCGTAGGCCTTGAGGCGGGCGATGGCGTCGTCCAGGTCGGGGCGGCCGGCGAAGAAATTCTCGGCGCGGCCCACCAGCAGCGTGTCGCCGCCGGCCGCATCGATGGCGTGGCGCGCCGCGCGCAGCCGCTCGACCGCCACGCCGATCTCGAACAGCGGATTCGCCGCATCGCCGGTCGAGTCCTCGATCGACAGGCCCGCCACGCCGGTCTCGACGGCCAGGCGCACGCTTTCGGCCACGCCCTGCGCATCGGCCGCAAAGCCGTTCTCGAAGTCCGCATTCACCGGCAGGTCGGTGGCACTGACGATGTCGCGCAGGTGGGCCAGCATGGTGTCGCGCGATTGCCCTCCGTCGGCCAGGCCCTGCGACCACGCATGGCCCGAGCTGGTGGTGGCCAGCGCCTTGAAGCCCAGGCCCTGCAGGTAGCGCGCGCTGCCCTTGTCCCAGGGATTCGGAATGGCGAAGCATCCCTGCTGGTGGAGCGCGCGGAACTCGGCGCGTTTCTGGGCGACGGTGCGGGTCATGGAAGCCTCATCTTTCTTTCTTGCGTGCGAAGCATGGGTTTTTAACGCAACGGGGCGGACATTGCGCGGGCACAGCTTTCGGTGTTCTGATCGGGCCCCATGTCCTACGTCATCCTGCTCTTCATCCATCTTCTCGCCGCCGCCTTCTGGGTCGGCGGCATGGCCACCCTGCACTTCGCGGTGCGCCCCGCCGCGGTCGCCACGCTGGAACCGCCGCTGCGCCTGCGCACCATGGCGGCGGCGCTGCGGCGCTTCTTCGTGGGCGTGGACGCGGCCGTCACGCTGCTGTTCGCGACCGGCGTGGCGATGATCCTGTTCGCGGGCGGCTTCCGCGCGGTGCACTGGCGCATCGAGGCGATGATGGGCATCGCCCTCGTGATGGCCGGCATCTACGTCTACATCCGCGCCTCGGTGTTCAGGGCGATGCGCCGCGCAGTGGAAGAAAGCGCGTGGCCGGTGGCGGCCGCGCGGCTCAACACCGTGCGCCTGCTGGTGACGGTGAACCTCGCGCTCGGCGTGGCGGTGTTCGCCGTGGCGACCATCGGGCGCGCCGGCTAGAAGCTGCCGCCTGCCGGCCCTTTCAGCTCGACGCCGTTGCCGTCGGGGTCGGCGATGTAGATCGAAGGCCCGTTGCCCTCGGCGCCGAAGTTGTTCTGCACCTCGCCATGCACCGGCACGTCGTGCCGGGCCATCAGCGCGCGGATGGCGGCCTCGTCGAAGGGCTCGATGCGCAGGCAGAGGTGGTCGACGTTGCGGCCTTCCTTGCCCGCGAGCGCACCACCCTGCCGGCCGAGCGGGCCGTCGTGCGAGACGAGGTCGATGAGGCTCGAACCGGCCCGCAGGTGTACCAGCCCCAGGTCGTCGCGGCGCTTCTCGACCTGGCAGCCCAGCACGTCGCGGTAGAAGGCAATCGACCGCTCGATGTCCTTCACGCGCAGCACGACATGGTCGATGCGCAGGACCGAGAACGGCGGGCTGTGCGTCGGGTTGGCCATGGCGTGCGTCCTTTCTACATGGGGTTCAGACCACGCCGGCCGCGCGCAGCGCGTCGAAGCGCGCGGCATCGATGCCGAATTCGGCCAGCACCTCGCGCGTGTGCTGCCCGAGCGCCGGCGGCGCGTGGCGCAGCACGGGCGGCGTGGCCGTGAGGCGCAGCGGGCTCGCCACGCCGGTGATGCTGGCGATGCCGTCGCCCGCATCGCGCGGCAGCGTGACGGCCAGGCCGCGCGACTTGACCTGCGCATCGTCGAAGGCCTGCGCGATGTCGTTGATCGGGCCGCAGGGCACGGCCTTGTCTTCGAGCAGCGCGACCCAGTCGGCAGTGCTGCGGGTACGCGTGAGCTCTTCCATCATCGGAATCAGCACGCCGCGGTGCTTCACACGCAGCGTGTTGCTCGCAAAGCGCGCGTCGGTGGCCCATTCCGCATGGCCGGCCGCTTCGCAGAAGCGCGCGAACTGGCCGTTGTTGCCGATGGCCAGCAGCATCGAGCCGTCCTGCGTCGGAAAGTCCTGGTAGGGCGCGAGGCTCGGGTGTGTGTTGCCCTGGCGCTGCGGTGCCTTGCCGGTATTGAGAAAAGCGTTCGCCTGGTTGGCGAGGATGGCCATGCCCACGTCGAGCAGCGCCATGTCGATGTGCTGGCCTTCGCCCGTGCGGTCGCGCACCTGCAGCGCCGCGAGGATGGCGGTGCTCGCGTAGACGCCGGTGAACAGGTCGGTCAGCGCCACGCCCACGCGCAGCGGGCCGCCGCCGGGCTCGCCGTCGGGCCGGCCGGTGATGCTCATCATGCCGGTCATGGCCTGGATCATCAGGTCGTAGCCCGCGCGCTCGGCATACGGACCGTCGTGGCCGAAGCCGGTCACGCTGCAGTAGATGAGGCGCGGGTTGGCCGCGCGCAGGCTCTGGTGGTCGAGGCCGTACTGCTTCAGGCCGCCGGTCTTGAAGTTCTCCACCACGATGTCGGCCTGCGCCGCCATCTGCTTGAGCAGCGCCTGCCCCTCGGGCGTGGCCATGTCGACCGTGACCGAGCGCTTGTTGCGGTTGCAGGCGGTGAAGTAGCTGGCCTGGTCGGTGTCGTTGCCGTCCGCGTCCTTGATGAAGGGCGGGCCCCAGGTGCGCGTGTCGTCGCCGACGCCGGGGCGTTCGATCTTGATGACGTCGGCGCCCAGGTCCGCGAGGATCTGCGTGCACCATGGGCCCGCGAGCACGCGGGACAGATCGAGGACCTTGATGCCGTCGAGTGCTGCGGGCTTGGCGGTCATGCGTTCCTTCAGTTGGCGAAGGCGGCGATGCCGGTGATGGCGCGGCCCAAAATGAGCGCGTGGATGTCGTGCGTGCCTTCGTAGGTGTTGACCACCTCGAGGTTCACGAGGTGGCGCGCCACGCCGAACTCGTCGCTGATGCCGTTGCCACCCATCATGTCGCGCGCCAGGCGGGCGATGTCAAGGGCCTTGCCGCAGTTGTTGCGCTTCATGATCGAGGTGATCTCGA
Organism: Variovorax beijingensis; assembly: GCF_007828835.1. Taxonomy (GTDB): domain Bacteria; phylum Pseudomonadota; class Gammaproteobacteria; order Burkholderiales; family Burkholderiaceae_C; genus Variovorax; species Variovorax beijingensis_A. Next base: position 128,023 of record NZ_VIVL01000001.1, read on the forward strand.
CCGAGGCCGTGCCTTCGTCCTTCATGCGGCCCAGGCGCAGGCTGCCCTGCAGGCCCAGCGTGATCTCGGTCTGCATGTCGGCCAGCTTCTTCTGGATGAGCTGGTTGGCGGCGAGCGGGCGGCCGAACTGCTTGCGGTCCAGCGTGTACTGGCGGGCGCGGTGCCAGCAGTCTTCGGCGGCGCCGAGCGCGCCCCAGGAGATGCCGTAGCGCGCGCTGTTGAGGCAGGTGAAGGGGCCTTTCAGGCCCTGCACTTCGGGGAAGGCGTTTTCCTCGGGGCAGAACACGTTGTCCATCACGATCTCGCCGGTGATGCTGGCGCGCAGGCCGACCTTGCCGTGGATCGCGGGGGCCGAGAGGCCCTTCATGCCCTTCTCGAGCACGAAGCCGCGGATCGGGCCGACCGTGCCGCTTTCGCTGACTTCCTTGGCCCAGACCACGAACACATCGGCGATCGGCGAGTTGCTGATCCACATCTTGGCGCCGGAAAGCGAATAGCCGCCCGGCACTTTCTTGGCGCGCGTCACCATGCTGCCGGGGTCGGAGCCGTGGTCGGGTTCGGTCAGGCCGAAGCAGCCGATCCATTCGCCGGTGGCGAGCTTGGGCAGGAATTTCTGCTTCTGCGCCTCGGTGCCGAATTCGAAGATCGGCACCATCACCAGCGAGCTCTGCACGCTGGCCATCGAGCGGTAGCCCGAATCGACGCGCTCGACTTCGCGCGCGATCAGTCCGTAAGCCACGTAGTTGAGGCCGGGGCCGCCGTACTGCTCGGGAATCGTCGGGCCCAGCAGGCCGAGCGCGCCCATTTCGCGAAAGATGGCGGGGTCGGTCTCGCCGCTGCGGAAGCCCTCGATGACGCGGGGCGCAAGGCGCTCCTGGCAGTAGGCATTGGCCGCGTCGCGGATCATGCGTTCTTCGTCGGTCAGCTGCTGGTCGAGAAGAAGGGGGTCGTCCCAGTGGAATTGCGCTTTGGCGGCCATGTGCTTGTCTCCGGAAGAGAAAAAAAGAGGGGGAATGGACCGATCCTAGCCATGCAGGGGGTTGGGCGCAAACGATGAATCCTCACCCAGATATGCGTCTTTCGCACATCTGGCACCCATGCGGCAAGACGTTTCCATTGGTGACGGCGTCCGTCCAGTCATACACTACTGGCATACATGCGCCGCAAGATCCCGCCCCTGCAGACCCTGGTGTGCTTCGACGCGGCCGCGCGCCACGAGAGCTACACGCGCGCCGCGCAGGAACTCGCGCTCACGCAGAGCGCGGTGTCGCGCCAGATCGGCACGCTCGAAGCCTTCCTGGGCGTGGCGCTGTTCCGCCGCACCCGCCACGGCGTGGCGCTCACCGCCAGCGGCGCGGCCTATGCGCGCCAGATCACCAAGCGGCTCGAGGCCATGGAGCGCGACACGCTCGACGCCATGGCGCACCAGGGCGAAGGCGGCTCGCTCTCATTGGCGGCCGTGCCCACCTTTGCCACGCGCTGGCTGATGCCGCGGCTGAAGGGCTTCGCGGCGCTGCAGCCCGACGTGGTGGTGCACATCGAGACGCGCACCCGGCCCTTTCTGTTTGCCGACGCGGAGTTCGACGCCGCGCTGTACGCCGGCACGCCCGCGCAGGTCGAGAACTGGGCCGGCACGCGCGCCCTGATGCTGATGCACGAGGACGTGGTGCCGGTATGCAGCCCCTCGCTGTTGCCGCGCGGCAAGGCTGTGGCGCCCGCGGCCATCGCGCAGATGCCGCTGCTGCAGCAAAGCACGCGGCCCGACGGCTGGCGCCAGTGGTTCGACGCGCAGCAGATCGACGCGCCCAATGCGCGCGGCGGGCCGCGCTACGAGCTGTTCTCCATCCTGGCCGCGGCCGCCTCGCACGGCCTGGGCGTGGCGCTGATGCCCACGATGCTGGTGGCCGACGAACTCGCGCGCGGCGAACTGGTGGTGGCCTGCGCACGGCCGCTGTCGGGCGAGCGCAACTACTACCTCGTGACGCCCGAGCGCGCCGACCAGCGGCCGCTCTTGAAGTTCTTCAGCGACTGGCTGCTGGCCGAGGCGCAGCGCAGCGCCGCCTGAGACAGTGCCGATATGATGGTCCGCACCATCGCGCACCACCTTGCGCCCCTCACACCATGCTGAACAACATCGCCCCCTTTCTCGTGCACTGGGCCATCACCGCGCTGTCGCTGTGGGTGGCCAGCCTGATCTTTCGCGGCATCAAGTTCGAGAGCACGTCCGCGCTCGTGATCTCGGCCCTGCTGCTGGGCCTGGCCAATGCCGTCGTCAAGCCGCTCCTGATCGTGCTCACGCTGCCGCTGACGCTGTTGACCCTCGGCCTCTTCCTGCTGGTGATCAATGCGCTGATGATCATGCTGGTGGCCGCGCTGGTGCGCGGGTTCAGGCTCTCGGGCTTCTGGACCGCGTTCTTCGCGAGCATCTTCATCTCGCTGCTGAGCATTGCGATCGATTCGCTGGTGAACAGCGGCGACCCCGCCACCACCATCCAGATGCCGACGGGCAGCGGCAAGTGGCTGTAGCTGCCGCAAGGGCCGGGGCATCCGCGTAATCACTGCCCCCGGGCGCTTGATTGACGAGGATGATGTCGACAATATTCAGTACTTTTGTCGACAAAGATAGCCGGACGCACCGGCGCTGAGCGGCTGCGGCCGGGCCGGCGACGGGGGTGGCGTGCAACTTGCAAGGATTTGGACATGACGGACAGCAGCTCCCCCCGCTCCTCCTCTTCCTCCAAGGCCGCCGGCAAGGTCATGCGCATCGACCGCGACGGCGACGGCACCGTGCAATCGCTCACGCGGGCCATGCAGCTGCTCGAACTGCTGGCCGACGACGACGAGGGCTACCGCCTGGTCGACATCGCGGCGCGCAGCGGCCTGTCGTCGTCCACTGCGCACCGCCTGCTCACCACGCTGGAGCAGCGCCAGTTCGTCCAGTTCGACCGCGAAACCAGCCTCTGGTATGTGGGCGTGCGCTGCTTCTCGGTGGGCGCGGCCTTCGGGCGCCGGCGCCGCATCGCGCACCTGGCGCTGCCGGTGATGCGGCGGCTGCGCGACAGCTCGGGCGAAAGCATCAACCTGGGCATTGCCGACCTGGGCGACATCGTGTTCGTCACGCAGGTGGAAAGCCGCGAGCTGATGCGCGCCATCGGCAAGCCGGGCTTTCGCGCACCGTTGCACGGCACCGCCATGGGGCAGGCCATCCTGGCCGCCATGGCCGAGGACGACGTGCTGCAGTACCTGCGCACCTACGGCCTGCCCAAGCTCACGCCCAACACCATTGCGCGTGCGTCGCGGCTGCATGAAACCCTGGGCGAGGTGCGCCGCGCGGGCTATGCGGTGGACGACGAGCAGAACGCCGTGGGCCTGCGCTGCATTGCCGCCGCCATCCGCGACGAGCATGGCCAGCCTTTCGGCGCGATCTCGCTGGTGGGGCCGACGCAGCGCATCAAGGCGGCCGACTTCGCGCAGCTCGGTGCCACGGTGCGCAGCGCCGCCGACGAGATCACCGCGGCCTACGGCGGGCGCCTGAAGTAGCCGCCAGCCCGCGTCTTCCACCGGCGTGCGGCGCCAAGTGCTTGATCCGCAAAGATTTTTTCTGCGGTTCCCGGTGCGCGGAAAACTCCGCGCGCGTGCCTTGCGGCGCGGTTCAATGGCCTTCTCCATTGCCGCCTTGCCAATCCGCCCACCTTTGCCCTCCCAGGAGAAATCATGCCGATGCGCCCTCTTGCCAAGCCCTTTTCAAAACTGTTCGCCGCAACCTTCGTGCTCGCGCTGGCCACGCTGCTCGCCCTTCCCGCCGCCCAGGCGCAGGACCGGATCAAGCTGAAGGCCATCGGCCAGCCGCTGGCCACCGGGCTGATCCAGAAGAACAAGGAACAGCCCTTCTTCGAGAACTTTGCCGCCCGCACCGGCCTGCCGATCGATGTGGACTACAAGCCCATCGACACGCTCGGCATCAAGGACACCGAGCAGCTGCGCGTGATGAAGGCGGGCCTGTTCGACATCGTCTCGCTGCGCGTGTCGCAGAACTCGCGCGACGAGCCGACGATCCTGGGCCTCGACCTGGTCGGCGCCGCGCCTGACTACGCCACCGGCCGCAAGGTGGCCAAGGCCTACTTCGACACGGTCGATGCGCGGCTGCAGCAGCAGTTCAACGTGAAGCTGCTCGGCGTGTGGCCCTTCGGCCCGCAGATCCTGTTCTGCAAGAAGCCGATTGCCTCGCTGGCCGACATCAAGGGCATGAAGGTGCGCGTGTACGACCAGAACCTGGCCAAGTTCATCGAAATGGTGGGTGGCACGCCGGTGCCGGTGTCGTTCGCCGACACGCACCAGTCGCTGTCGCTCGGCGTGGTCGACTGCGCCATCACCGGGCCGAGCTCGGCCAACTCGGCCGGCTGGCCCGAAGTCACGACCCACCAGCTGGCCATCGGCTTCCAGATGGCGCTCAACGGCTACGGCATGACGATGAAGTCGTGGAACGCGCTCAAGCCCGAGCAGCAGGCCAAGCTCAAGGCGGCCTTCGACGGCCTGACCGAAGAGGTGTGGAAGTACTCCGAAGAGCTGTTCCGCGATGCGCTCAACTGCAATGCCGGCAAGGACCCGTGCACCACCGGCAAGAAGTTCAAGCTGGTCGACGTGCCGGTCACGCCGGCCGACCTCGAGCTGGTGCGCGGCGCGGTCGGCAAGGTGTCGCTGCCGGTGTGGGCCGAGGTCTGCGACAAGTCGAACCCGGGCTGTTCCAAGGGCTGGCAGGCAACGGTGGCGCCGGTGCTGGGGCTCAAGTGAGCAGCGCGGCCATGAGCGAGCGGCCGCAGTCCACCGCCGCCTCGCCTGCAGGAGCGCAGGGAGCGCCGGCCGCGCCGCGGCGCGCCGACTTCAAGACGCGCGTGGAGACGGTGCTGGCCACCCTCTTCGGCGCGATCTTCCTCGGCCTGTCGGTGATCGTGACCATCGAAACCGCCGCGCGCAAGCTGTTCAACATCTCGCTGCAGGGCGCGGACGAGCTCGGCGGCTATGCGCTTGCGGTGGGCTCGACCATTGCCTTCAGCCTCGCGCTGATAGGCCGCAACCACATCCGCGTCGACGTGTTCCACGAGAAGTTTCCGGTCCGCGTGCAGGCGCTGCTGAACTGGATCTCGGCAGTGTCGCTGGCCGCGCTCGCGGTCTTCATCGGCTGGGTGGCGTTCAAGGTGATCGGCGACACCATGGTCTACCGCAGCACCGCGCAGACGCCGTGGGCCACGCCGCTGATCATTCCGCAGGGCGTCTGGTATGCGGGGCTGGTGATCTTCGCGCTGGTGGCCTGCGGGCTCGCGCTGCGCGCCACCCGGCTGCTGCTTCGCGGCGACATCGCGGCGCTGAATACCGACTTCCATCCCAAGAGCGCCAAGGAAGAACTCAAGGAAGAGCTCGACGACCTCGCGGTGCGCCAGGCGCCGCAGCCCGGCGAAGGAGGCAAGCCATGAACCTGCTCGTCATAGGACTCGCGTTCTTCGCGATGCTCGGCATGATGCTGGTCGGCATGCCGATTGCCGTGTCGATGGCGCTGGTGGGCATCGTCGGCGGCATCGCGGCCTACGGCACGCCCTTCATGGACTCGATCGCGCCCGTGGTCTGGGGCGTGCAGAACGAGAACCTGCTGACCTCGGTGCCGCTGTTCGTGCTGCTCGGCGAACTGCTGCTGCGCTCGGGCATCGCCGACCGCATGTACATCGCGCTGTCGGCCTGGCTCGGCCGCCTGCCCGGCGGGCTGCTGCACACCAACATCGGCAGCTGCGCGCTGTTCGCGGCCACCTCGGGCTCGTCGGTGGCCACCGCCGCCACGGTGGGCACGGTGGCGCTGCCTTCGCTGCACCGGCGCGGCTACTCGATGCGCGCCTCGCTCGGCAGCCTGGCCGCCGGCGGCACGCTGGGCATCCTGATTCCGCCCAGCGTGAACATGATCGTGTACGGCTCCCTCACCAACAACTCGATCGGCAAGCTGTTCATCGCCGGCATCATCCCGGGCCTGCTCTTGACCGGCTTCTTCATGCTCTGGATCGCGGTCTCCAGCCTGGCAAGCGGCAATGCGATGCGTGAGCCCAAGGTGCCGCTCGATGAACGCATCCGCGCGCTGGTGCACCTGGTGCCGCCGGCGGTGGTGTTCGGCATCGTGATGGGCAGCCTCTACTTCGGCATTGCGACCGCGGCCGAAAGCGCCGCGCTGGGCGTGATCGCGGCGCTGGGCTTCGTGCTGCACTCGGGCAAGCTGAGCTGGGAGCTGATGCGCAACTGCTTCGTCTCGACCGCGCGCGTGAGCGGCATGATCCTGCTGATCGTGGTGGCGGCCTTCGTGCTGAACCTGACGGTGAGCCTCACCGGCGTGGCCGAGGCCATGACCAAGTGGGTCTCGGGCCTGGGCCTGTCGGCCACGGGGCTGATCCTCGCGCTGATGCTGTTCTACCTGGTGCTCGGCATGTTCATGGACGTGCTGTCGATGCAGGTGGCCACCATTCCCATTACCTATCCGATCGCCACTGCACTGGGGGTCGATCCGATCTGGTTCGGCATCTTCATCGTGCTGATGTGCGAGCTCGGGCTCATCACGCCGCCCGTGGGCATGAACCTGTTCGTGGTGCACGGCATCCGGCCTGACAAGGGCGGCATCGAGGACGCGATCTACGGCGCGCTGCCCTATGCGCTGATCATGATCCTGTTCACCCTGCTGCTGCTGGCCGTGCCGCAGCTGGTGACCTGGCTGCCGGGCCACATGTGAGCCGCTTCGTCTGCGGTCCCTCAACCTTCCACAAGCAGAAGCCATGAAGAAACTCAAGCTCGCCCTCGTTGCCGCGGCCGCCCTCGCCCAGGCGCTGCCCGCGCTGGCCGAGAACGCGCGGCTGCGCGTGGCGGGCAGCCTGGTGTCCGGAGGCCTGATCCAGCAGAACAGGGAGCAGCCCTTCTTCGAGAACTTCGCGAAGAACACCGGGCTGCCGATCGATGCCGAGTACAAGCCGCTCGACGTGCTCGGCATGAAGGACGCCGACGGCCTGCGCGTGGTGAAGTCGGGGCTGTTCGACATCGTGGCGCTGCGCCTCGCGCAGGTCTCGCGCGACGACCCGTTCCTGCTCGGCCCCGACATCGTCGGCCTGTCGACCGACTACGACACCGCGCGCAAGGTGGTCGATGCCTACCGCGCGCCGCTCGACACACGGCTGCAGGAACGCCACGGCGCCAAGCTGCTGGGCACCTATCCGTTCGGCCCGCAGATCATGTTCTGCAAGACCCCGATTGCAGGCCTTGCCGATCTCAAGGGCAAGAAGGTGCGCGTGAGCGACCAGTCGCTCGCACGCTTCATCGAGCGGCTCGACGGCATTCCGGTGGCCCTTGCATTCACCGAGACGCAGCAGGCGCTGGAACGCGGCGTGGTCGACTGCGCGATCACCGGGCCGAGCTCCGCCAACTCGGCCGGCTGGCCCGACGTGACCACGCACGTCATGCCGATCGGCTTCCAGACCCACTTCGTCGCCTATGCCATCAACCTGAAGAAGTGGAACGCGCTGCCGCCCGGGCAGCAAGCCAGGATGACGGCCGCCTTCCAGCAGCTGGAGGCCGACACCTGGGCCTATTCGCGCGAGCTGTGGGACGACGCCTCGCGCTGCAACGTGGGGCGCGAGCCGTGCAAGCTCGGCAAGCGCTACACCATGAAGGAAGTGCCGGTGAAGCCGGCCGACCAGAAGCTGGTGCACGACGCGGTCGGCGCGGTCTCTCTGCCGCTGTGGGCCGAGGTTTGCGACAAGTCCTACGACAAGTGCTCGGCCACCTGGAAGCAGGTCGTCGCGCCGGTGGTGGGCCTGCGGTAAGCCACGATGAAAGCACTCTGGCAACTCACGGCAGCCCAGCTCGCCGACGGCTTTGGCGCCGGCGCCTTCACGCCGGAACAGGCGCTCGCGGCCTGCCTGGCGCGCACGGCCGAGGTGAACCCGCGGCTCAACGCGCTGGTCGTGCTCGATGCCGAAGGCGCGGCCGAGGCCGCCGCGCAAAGCACCGCGCGCTGGCGCTCGGGCAACGCGCTCGGCGCGCTCGATGGCGTGCCGGCCACCATCAAGGACAACCTGCAGGTGCGCGGCCTGCCCACACACTGGGGCAGCCGCGCGCTGGCCGGCTTGGTCGCCGAGCGCGACGAACTGCCGGTGGCGCGGCTGCGCGAAGCCGGCGCGGTGATCTTCGGCAAGACCAACGTGCCCGAGTTCACGATGCAGGGCTACACCGGCAACCCGGTCTTCGGGCCCACCGGCAATCCGTGGAACCCGGCGCTCACGCCCGGCGGCTCCTCGGGCGGCGCGGTGGCGCTGGTGGCGGCGGGCGGCTGCCCGATCGCGCTGGGCACCGACGGCGGCGGCTCCATCCGCCGGCCCGCCTCGCACACCAACCTCGTCGGGCTCAAGCCCTCGCGCGGCCGCGTGCGGCGCGGCGGCGGGCTGCCGCCGATCTTCCTGGACTTCGAGGTGGTGGGGCCGATGGCGCGCTGCGTGGACGACGTGGCCACGGTCATGCGGGCGATCGCGCCGCGCGCCGCGGCCGATGCACCGCATGAAGCCAAGCCCGCGCGCATCCTCTACCTGCCCCGCTTCGCGGACCACCCGGTGGACCCGCACATCGCGCGGCTGGTGGATGCCGCCGCCGAGAACCTGGCCGCGCTCGGCCATCATGTCACGACGCTGCCGCGCTTCGAGCTGGCCGAGGCGGTGAACCAGCGCTGGCCGCTGCTCGCGCAGGTGGGGCTGGCCTGGCTGGTGGACCATCCGCAAGAACTCTGGCCGCGGCCCTTCGATCCCGCGCTGTTCGGCCCCGCAATGCAGGCCAACACCGGGACCGGCCGCGCCGCCTCCGCGCGCGAGCTGTTCGAACTGCTGTTCGAGGCCGAGCGCCTGCGCGGCGAACTCGCAGGCCTGTTCGAACAGCACGACTTCCTGCTGACCCCCGCGACCGCGGCGCTGCCCTGGCCCGCGGCCGACACGCATCCGCCGCGCATCGACGGCCACGAGGTCGGTCCGCGCGGCCATGCGGTGTTCGCGGGCTTCGTCAATGCCGTGGGCCTGCCCGCGATCGCGCTGCCCTGCGGCTTTGCCGAGGGCCTGCCGGTGGGGCTGCAGCTGGTCGCGCGCGAAGGCGGCGACGACGCGCTGCTGGCGCTGGCCCGCCAATTCGAACGCGCCCATCCGTGGCAGCGCTTTCCCGCCCTGTGAGCGCGGCGGCCGGCGGCCTTGCGCCGGCCAGCGCCGCGCACGCGCTGTGCCTCGCGCGGCGCGAGGGGCGGCGCGTGCCCTCGGCGCTGCTGCAGACGGCCAGCCGCAGCGAGGCCTATGCCATCCAGGACGCCACGCTGGCGGTGATCGGCCCGGTCGGCGGCTGGAAGGTCGGCGCGCGCGCGCCCGGCCAGGAACCCACCTGCGCGCCGCTGCCGGCCGAGGGGCTGCTGCCCGGCGGCGTGCGCCTGCAGGGCCCGGCATGGCGGCTGCGCGGCATCGAGGCCGAGGTCGGCTTCCAGCTGGGCGCCGACCTGCCGCCGCGCGCCGCGCCCTACACGCTGGCCGATGTGGCGGGCGCCGTCGAATCGGTGCTGCCGGTGATCGAGATCGTCGAGACCCGGCTGGCCGACTGGTTCGGCGCCCATGCCAACGCCCTGCTGGCCGACCTGCTGAGCCATGGCGCGCTGGTGCTGGGACAGCGCCAGCCCTTCGCGCCGGCCTGGTTCGACCTGCGGCATGCCGAGGCCGCGCTGCATTTCGACGGGCAGACCGTCGCGCACACCGTGGGCGAGCATCCGAGCCCCGATGCGGGCGCGCTGCTGGTGTGGCTGGCCAACCATTGCGCCGCACGCGGCGGCGGGCTCAGGGCCGGGCAGATCGTCACGAGCGGCTCGTGCACCGGCATGCTGTTCGCCTCGGTGGGCACGGCCGTGCGCGTGGAAATCGGCGAACTCGCGCCGCTGGCGCTTTCGTTCTGAGGTTCGCACGCGGGCATCGCCGCGTGGCCGGAACCCATGTCCGGAAACAGCGAGCGCCGCGGCCGCGCCGGCCGCACACTTTCGGCATGCCGACCTCTCCCGCCAACATCGTCCGCGCCCTCGACTGGCCCCGCATCGAAACCGAGCTTGCCACGCGCGGCTGCGCGACCACGGGCGTGCTGTTCAGCCCGAAGGAATGCGCCGCGCTGGCCGCGCTCTATGACGAGCCCGGCCGTTTCCGCAGCCGCGTGGTGATGCAGCGCCACGGCTTCGGCCAGGGCGAGTACCAGTACTTCGACCACCCGCTGCCCGCTTCGATCGCGGCCTGGCGCAGCGCGCTGTACGAGCGCCTCGCGCCGCTCGCGAACGCATGGGCCGCCGCCATGGGGCAGCCGGCCGACTACCCGCCCGACCACGCGGCCTACCTCGCGCGCTGCCATGCGGCGGGCCAGCTGCGCCCCACGCCGCTGCTGCTGCGCTATGTCGAGGGCGACTACAACTGCCTGCACCAGGACCTGTACGGCGAACTGCAGTTCCCGATGCAGCTCACGGTGCTGCTGAGCCGGCCGGGCGAAGACTTCACGGGCGGCGAATTCGTGCTCACCGAGCAGCGCCCGCGCATGCAGTCGCGCGCCGAGGTGGTGCCGCTCGCGCAGGGCGAGGCGGTGATCTTCGCGGTCAACCAGCGGCCCGTGGCGGGCACGCGCGGCACTTACCGCGTCACCATGCGGCATGGCGTGAGCCGCGTGCGCTCGGGGCGGCGGCACACGCTGGGAATCATCTTCCACGACGCGCGCTAGCAAGGCCCGCGTCTTGCGCACGACCGTGCCATGACGCGCGCGGCCCGAAGTCGCGCAAAATCCGCCCTGCACCCCGGGTGCTCGCCATGATTTCCGACAACAAAACGATCGGAGCAGCGAGCGGCCGGATGCGATCCGCGGCCCGACGTGACGGCCGCGGGTGCGTTCGAGTGGTCGACAGGGAGCTGTATGAACAAGAAGAACTCATCCGGGTCTGCGGATGGGGCGGGAAAGCCGCCTCTCGCATTCTTTGAATTTTCCGCCGCCGTGGCGCGGCTCTCGCGCCGCTTCAGGGTCGACGTGAGCACCATCGTGAGCGCCGTGGCGCTGACGCAGTCGCTGCTGCTGGCCACGCTCGGCTACTGGGGCTCGCAGCGGCTGGTGGCGAAGATCGGCGCCTCCGCGCACGCGGCCAACCACCACCGCACCGAGGACAACATGCGCGCCGTCCTCGCCAGGACCGAGTCGACGGTCGGAGCGCTGGCCGGCGCGCCCAGCCTCGGTCCCGCAGGCGAGCATGCCCAGCGCACGGCCGAGCTTCTCTGGACCCTGCTGCAGCAGTCGCCCGAACTCGACAGCCTCTACGTGGCCGACGACACGGGCCAGATGATGATGGCGCTGCGCTACCCGGTGCCGGCCATCCGACGCATCGTGCGCGGCGCGGGCACCGGCGAACTCGCCATCGAGACCTGGCAGTACAAGCTGCCGCCCGCGCCCGAGGTCGACGCACAGCAGCGCTTCGCCACGCAGCGCATCGAGTCCTTCCGCAGCAGCTTCGACCCGCGGCTGCAGCGCTGGTACCAGGAGGCCCGCCAGATGCGCAGGCCCGTATGGACGGCGCCCTACAGCTTCGCCGCGACGCAGGAGCTGGGTGTGACCTACGCATTGACCAGCAAGCGCCGCCATGCCGAAGGCAGCCCCAGGCTGCTGGTGGTGGGCGGCGACGTCTCGCTGGGCCGGCTCTCGGAGTTCGTGCGGCTCTTCGCGAGCGACGGCCGCGGCGACAGCGCGCTGCTGGGCACCGGCTCCCAGGTTCTGGCGCGCAGCGACCAGCCCGGCGTGCTGCGCCGGCCGGAGCCGCCCACCGGCGTGCTGGGCGCGCTGCACGGCCAGATGCTGGGCGAGGCCGCGGCCGGCAGCGCGGGCGGCGCGGCCTTCTCGTTCGACCACGAAGGGCGCAGCTACCTGGCCCAGGCCTCGCGCATTCCTTCGGCCGGCTGGCAGCTGGTGAGCTGGGTGCCCGAGGACTTCGTGCTGGGTGACCTGCGGCGCGCCGTGCTGTGGTGGCTGCTGCTGGGCCTGGCGCTGCTCGCGGCCGCGCTGTTCGTGTCGCTGCAGCTGTCCAGGCTGGTCACCTCGCCAGTCGAGAAGCTCGCGCAGACCGCGCGCCGCATCGGCCTGCTGGAGCTCGACGACCTACCGCGCGAGCCGAGCCGCGTGCTCGAGATCCAGCACCTGGACCAGGCGCTGGACGAGTCGGCGCGCAGCCTCCGGGCGTTCAGCAAGTTCGTGCCGGTGGACGTCATCAGCCAGCTCGTGGCCGAAGGCCAGGCACTGGCACCCAGCGGCTCGCCGCGGCGCATGACCGTGATGTTCACCGACATCGAGGGCTTCACGCGGATCTCCGAGTCGATGGAGGCCAATGTGCTGGTGCGCATGCTGACCGAATACTTCAACCTGGCAACGCGGGTGCTGGCGCGCTATGGCGGCGTGGTCGACAAATTCATGGGCGACGGCATCATGGTGCTGTGGGGCGCGCCCGCCGACCTGAAGGACGCGGAGTACCGCGCCTGCCTGGCCGCGCTGCAGCTGCATATCGAGACGAGTGCGCTCAACCGCAAGTGGCGCGCCGACGGGCTGCCCGAGTTCCGCACGCGCGTGGGCATCCACACCGGCGTGGCGATCGCCGGGGTGCTGGGCTCGAACGACCGGCTGTCCTACACGGCCCTGGGCGACGTGGTCAACGTGGCGAGCCGCATCGAGGGCATCAACAAGCAGCTGGGCACGCACACGCTGATCTCGGAGGTCACCTGCGCGGGCCTGAAGGGCCGGCTGCAGACGCGCCGCATCGACGAGCGGGTGGCGCTGCGCGGCCGCCAGACGCGCATGGTGCTCTACGAACTGCTGATGCCGTGAGAGGCCGCGGCGCGCCGCGCCGCAAACTCCACGTACCAGCCGAGCGAGCCGGGGTTGGCCATGGCCTCGGGATTGACCACCTTCTCGAGCGGCTGGCCCAGCAGCAGCTTCTTGATCGGCAGCTCCTGCTTCTTGCCCGAGAGCGTGCGCGGGATCTCGGCCACCTGGAAGATGTCGTTGGGCAGGAAGCGCGGCGAGAGCGAGGTCTTGATCGCGTTGTTGATCTTCGCGCGCATCGCATCGTCGAGTGCCACGCCGGGGCGCAGCACCACGAACAGCGGCATGTAGCTTTCGCGGCCCAGGTATTCGAGGTCGACCACCATCGAGTCGAGCACTTCGGGCAGCGCCTCGACGGCGCTGTAGATCTCGCTGGTGCCCATGCGCAGGCCCTGGCGGTTGATGGTGGCGTCGCTGCGGCCGTAGATGATGCAGCCGCCGTCCTCGCCGATCCGGATCCAGTCGCCGTGGCGCCAGACGCCGGGGTAGGTGTCGAAGTAGCTCGACAGGTAGCGCGCATTGCCTTCGTCGCCCCAGAAGTACAGCGGCATCGATGGAATGGGGCGCGTGCAGACCAGCTCGCCCACTTCGCCGATGACGGGCTTGCCGTCTTCGTTCCAGGCCTCCACCGCATGGCCGATCTGGCGGCACTGCATCTGGCCGGGCACCTCGGGCAGCTCGCGGTTGCCGCCGACGAAGGCGCCGCAGAAGTCGGTGCCCCCCGAGATGTTGCACCACCACACGCTGCTCGCGCCGGCGGCCAGCAGCTGCGCCGTGCCCCAGCGCTGCACCTCTTCCGACAGCGGCGAGCCGGTGCTGCCGAGCGCACGCACGCGCGACAGGTCGCCGCACTCGGCCGCGACCACGCCGGCCTTCATGCAGTTGGTGAAGTAGGCCGCGCCGGCACCGAAGAAGGTGATGCGGTGCTTCGCGACGAAGCGCCACAGCACGCTCCAGTCGGGCTTCTCCTTGCTGCCGGCCGGATGGCCGTCGTAGATGACGATGGTCGCGCCGAAGGCCAGGCCCGCGAGCTGGCAGTTCCACATGACCCAGCCGGTCGAGCTGTACCAGTGGAAGCGCTCGTTGAAGTTGTTCGCGCCGTAGCTCGCGCCGATGTCGTTGTGCAGCCCGCAGGCGTACATCGTCATGATGATGCCGCCCTGCCCGTGCACGATGGGCTTGGGCAGGCCGGTGGTGCCGCTCGAATAGACGATCCAGATCGGATGGTCGAAGGGCAGCCACTCGGGCTCGAAGGCCGCGACCTCGGCGTCGCGGCGCGCGCTGGCGGCCTGCCAGTCGGCATCGGCAGCGAGCTGCTCGGCGGCATGGGGCGTGCGCAGCAACAGCAGCTTCTGCACGCTGGGCAATGCGCCGCGCAGTTCCTGCACCACCGCGCTGCGGTCGATGGGCTTGGCGCCGTAGTGCACGCCGTCGGCCGCGATCAGCAGCTTGGGCTCGATCTGGCGGAAGCGGTCGACCACCGCGGCCGTGCCCATGTCGGGCGCGCACACGCTCCACACCGCGCCGATGCTCGAGCACGCAAGAAACGCGACCATGGTCTCGGGCACGTTGGGCATGTAGGCGGCCACGCGGTCGCCGCGCTGCACGCCCAATGACTTGAGTGTGAGCGCCACCGAGGCCACCTGGCGGCGCAGTTCGGGCCAGGACATCTCGCGCACTTCGCCCCGTTCGTTGTCGCTCACGATGGCGGGCATGCCGGCCGCATGCGCCGCGTCGGCATGGCGCAGCACCTCGCGCGCGTAGTTGACCTGCGCGCCCGGAAACCACCTCGCGCCGGGCATGCGGTCGTCGGCCAGCACCGCCGTGTGCGGCGTGGGCGACACGATGCCCATGTAGTCCCAGATGCTCTGCCAGAAGGCGTCGAGGTCGGTCACGGACCAGCGCCACAACGCGTCGTAGGTGTCGAAGGACAGGCCGCGCTGCTCGCGCAGCCAGTCCTGGTAGAGGCGGATCTGGGGAATGTTGGGAGCGGGCATGCACCGAGCCTAATGCCGCATTCCGCGCCGTTCAACCGGGTTTGACCTCAGGGTTTGTACGTGTGTTCAATAGTTTTGTACAGACGTTCAATACGCCCGATGAATACCCGCACCCCGCCCGCCAGGCGAAGCGCCCACCGCGCCGCGGCCACAGCCGCCGAAGCGGCCCGGCCCGATCGGCGCCACGCCATCCTGCTGGCGGCGGAAAAGCTGTTTGCGCAGCACGGCTACCACGCGGTCACCATCCGCCAGATCGCCGAGGAAGCGGGCGTGCCGCTGGCGCTGGTGGGCTATTACTTCGGCCCGAAGCACGAGCTCTTCCATGCGATCTTCGAGCACTGGAGCCACAGCATCGAGGAGCGGCTGGCGGGCCTTCGGGCCGTGAACAACGACCCCGACGATGCGCGCACGCTGCCGCGCATCATCGAGGCCTTCACCGGGCCCGTGCTGGCGCTGCGAGCGAGCGCCGAGGGCGAGTACTACGCGCTCTTGGTGGCGCGCGAGCTCTACCACGCCACCGAGGAAGCCGACCGCGTGCTGCGCGGCTACTTCGATCCGCTGGCCGAGGCCTACATCGACGCGCTGCACATCGCGCTGCCGCATGCCACGCGCGGGCAGGCGGCCTGGGGCTACCAGTTCTCGCTCGGGGCGCTGCTGCACCACCTGAACGACAGCCGCATCGAGCGGCTCTCGCACGGCGAGAACCGGCGCAGCGATCCGGCCGCGGCGCCGATGCTCGTGAACTTCATCGTCGGCGGGCTGCGCGCCGCGCTGCCGCGACCCAAGGCCCCGCAGAAGAAAACCACTCCCAGGAGACAGAAGACATGATGAAACGACGCACCCTGCTGTCGGCGCTGGCCGCCGCATCGGCCGCCGCGGCGCTGCCCTCGCGCGCGCAATCGAACCCGAAGATCGTGTTCGGCTACACGGCCGTGTCCGACTTCGCCTCGGTCTTCGTGGCCGCGGAAGAGGGCTACTTCAAGAAGCGCAATCTCGACGTGGAGCTCAAGTTCATTCCGCTCAACTCCACCATCCCCGCGGCGCTGCAGTCCGATTCGCTGCAGATCGGCGGACCCACGCCCTCGGTGTTCCTGCAGGCGGTGGACGGCGGGCTCGACCTGGTGCTGGTGGCCGGCGGCGGCCTCACCTCGAAGACGATCACCGGCTTCGGCCTGGTGGCGCGCGCCGGCTCGGGCATCAAGAACCCGCAGGACTGCGTGGGCAAGAAGATCGGCGTGCCCGGGCTCGGCGCGTTCCTGCACGTGACCTTCCGTGCCTGGCTCAAGGACAGCGGCGTGGACTACCGCAAGGTCAACTTCGTCGAGGCCTCCTTCCCGCAGCATGCCGATCTGCTGCGCGGCGGCTCGGTCGACGCGGTGGTGTCGGCCGATCCGTTCATGAGCCGCATCACCGAGAGCGGTGCGGGCTACGTGGCCTCGTACTACTCCACCTTCCTGCCGGAGAACAACCAGACCATCGTGCACGCGGCCAAGCGCGAATGGGTGGCGAAGAACTCGGGCGCCGCGCGCGCGTTCCGCGAGTCGCTGGTCGAGGCCGCGGCCTTCATGCAGCAGCAAAAGAACGACGCCAAGGTGCGCGCGGCCATCGGCAAGTACATCAAGCTGCCGCCCGAGGTGCTCGCGAAGATCCAGATCTCGCCGCCCGGCGCCACAGTGAACGAGAAGCAGCTGGGCTACTGGGTCGGCCTGATGAAGGACCAGGACATGCTCAAGACCTCCATCGACGTTGCGAAGCTGATCGCCAAGTGAGCGCTGCCGCCGACTTCCTTCGCTTCGACGGCGTCGCGATCCGGCTCGGCGGGCGCGAAATCCTGTCGCCCACCTCCTTCGACGTGGCGCGCGGCGAGTTCGTCTGCATCGTGGGCCCGAGCGGCTGCGGCAAGACCACGCTGCTGCGCGCGGCCAGCGGTCTGGTGGCCGCGAGCGCCGGCGAGGTGCGGCGCAAGGGCGTGACCATGACCGAGCCGTCGCGCGAAGTGGCCTTCGTGTTCCAGGACTACGGCCGCGCGCTGCTGCCCTGGCGCACCGTGGAAGGCAACGTGAGCCTCGCGCTCGAAGCGGCTGGCGTGCCCGCGGCCGAGCGCGCGCCACGCATTGCCGAGGTGCTCGGCAAGGTCGGCCTCGCGAAGCATGCGCAGAAGTTTCCGGTGCAGCTTTCGGGCGGCATGCAGCAGCGCGCGCAGATCGCCCGCTGCCTCGCGCAGAAGCCCGAGCTGATGATGATGGACGAGCCCTTCGGCGCGCTCGATGCGCTCACGCGGCAGAGCCTGCAGGACGAGCTCGCGCGGCTGGTGCGCGACGACGGGCTCACGGTGCTGTTCGTCACGCACGATCTCGAAGAGGCCATCTATCTTGGCGACCGCGTGATCGCGCTGCAGGCCAACCCCGGGCCGGGGCGGCCCAGCCTGGCGCGGATGATCAATGTGAAGATTCCGCGGCCGCGCGACCAGCTCACGACCAAGGAGCATCCGGAATACCTGCATCTGCGGCGCGAACTCTTCGCCTTCATCGAGCAAGGCCATGGATAGGCACCCCCCCAGTCTTCGCGCACTTCGTGTCGCTTCGCCCACCCCCTCGCCGGGGGCAACACCAGCGGCCCGGCAAAGCCGGTTCCGCGGTGTTCCTGGTACGGTCCGCCCCTTTGTACTGCCGCTGCTGCTGCTGGCTCTGTTCGAGTGGTACGCGCGGCGTGCGGCGGCGCTGGGCAGCGATGCGCTCGCCCCGCCGAGCGCGGCGGCCCGGGCCTTCATGGGCGCGGCGCTCGATGGCTCGCTGTGGCAGGCCACGGGCTTCACGCTCGGCACGGCCGCGCTCGGCCTGCTGCTGGGGGCGGTGCTGGGCATTGCGCTGGGCCTGGTGCTCGGGCTCTCGCGCCGCGCGGCGCAGCTCGGCTCGCTTTCCATCGAAGTGCTGCGGCCCGTGCCCTCGGTGGCGCTGATTCCGCTCGCGATGCTGAGCTTCGGATTCGGCGTGCGCATGGAGCTGGCCATCGTCGCCTTTGCCACCTTCTGGCCGCTCTTGGTGCTGGTGCAGTCGGCGGTGCAGCAGATCGAGCCGCGGCTGCTCGAAGTGAGCCGCGTGCTGGGCCTCTCGGCGCGCGAACGCGCCTTCAAGATCGTGCTGCCGGCCATCGTGCCGCGCCTGTTCGTGGCGCTGCGGCTGGGCGTGGCGGTGGCGCTGGTGGTGGCCGTCACGGTGGAGATTGCGGCCAATCCCAATGGCATGGGCTACGCGATGATGATCGCGCAGCAGAGCTTCGACCCCGCGCTGATGCTTGCGTGGCTCGGCTGGATCGGCGTGGTGGGCTTTGCGGTCAATGCGGGCATGGTGCGGCTGCAGCGCGTGGTGGCGCGGCGCATGGGGGTGCAGCCATGAACGGCAATGCGCACGGCCGGCTCGGCATCATGAACCGGCTCGGCTCGCTTGCCGTGCTCTGCGCATGGATTGCGCTGTGGTGGATGGCGAGCAACGCGGGCTGGGTGAGCCGCGTGTTCCTGCCGACGCCGCAGGCCACCTTCGCAAGCCTGCTCGAAGGCCTCAACCTCAGCGGCCAGAACAGCAACGGTGAGCTGCTCGCCTTCACGCAGGCCACGGTCGGCCGCATGGTGCAGGGCTGGCTGCTCGCGTCGCTGTTCGGCGTGCTGCTGGGCGCGGCCATCGGCGTGTCGCCCGCGGTGCGCGCGTGGGTGCAGCCGACGCTCGAGTTCATTCGCCCGCTGCCCGCCTCGGCGCTGCTGCCGCTCGCGATCTCGATCTTCGGGCTGAACCCCGGCATGGTGCTGTTCGTGGTGGCCTTCGGCGCGATGTGGCCGGTGCTGCTGGCGACGGTGCATGGCTTCGCGGCGGTGGAGCCGCGGCTTTCGGAAGTGGCGCGCTGCCTGCAGATGTCGCGCGCGGCCTTCGTCTGGAAGATGGGCCTGCCCAACGCCATGCCCGACATCCTGGCCGGCATGCGGCTTGCGCTGACCATTGCGCTGATCGTTGCGGTGGTGGGCGAAATGATCGCCTCGCAGAGCGGCCTGGGCCAGGCCATTCTTCTCGCGGCACGCGCGTTTCGCGCCAGCGATCTTTTCGCCGGCATCGTGCTGCTCGGGCTGATCGGCTTCGCGAGCAACGCGCTGCTGGCCTTTGCAGAGAAGCGGCTGCTGCGCTGGCAGCAGCCCTGACGCCATCCCTCAGATCCCCATTCCACAAGGAGCCCCGCCATGCCACGCAAGTTCGTCGATCTCTCGATCTTCCTGGAAAACGACGTGCTGTCCGATCCGCCGGCCTTCGCGCCGAAGATCCAGTACTTCACGCACGAGCAGACCTACGAGCAGATCGAGCCCTTCTTTCCCGGGCTCAAGAAGGAAGACCTGCCCGACGGCGAAGGCTGGGCCGTGGAGCTGGTGCAGCTGTCGACGCACAACGGCACGCACCTCGACGCGCCCTACCACTTCCACTCCACCATGGACAAGGCACTGGGCGAGAAGAAGCCCGCCATCGCGATCCACGAGGTGCCGCTCGAATGGTGCTTCCAGCCCGGCGTGAAGCTCGACTTCCGCCACTTCGCGGACGGCTACGTGGTCACGGCCGGCGACGTCGAGGCCGAACTCAAGCGCATCGGCCACACGCTGAGCCCGCTGGAGATCGTGGTGGTCAACACGCGCGCCGGCTCGCGCTACGGCAACCCCGACTATGTCTCGGCCGGTGCGGGCATGGGCTACGAGGCGACGATGTACCTGCTGGAGCGCGGCGTGCGCCTCACGGGCACCGATGCCTGGAGCTGGGACGCGCCCTTCGTGCACACCGCGAAGAAGTACGGCGAGACGCAGGATGCGTCCCTCATCTGGGAAGGCCACAAGGCCGGCCGCGACATCGGCTACTGCCACCTCGAGAAGCTGCACAACCTCGAGGCGCTGCCGCCCACGGGCTTTTTCATCAGCTGCTTTCCGCACAAGATCCGCGGCGCATCGGCCGGCTGGACGCGTGCGGTGGCGATCTTCGACGATGCATTGATGGCGTCGGTCTGAAGCGCGAGAGGCCAAGCCGATGATTACGCTCAACCACACGCACGACGCCAACGCCAGGAGCTGGGTCGACACGGCCAATGCGCCGGACACCGACTTTCCGATCCAGAACCTGCCCTATGCGGTGTTCCGCCGCACCGGCAGCCCCCAGCCCTTCCGCGGCGGCGTGGCCATTGGCGACCAGGTGCTCGACATGGCCGCGCTCTGCGCGCGCCAGCTGCTCGACGGCCTCGCGCTCGACGCCGCCCGTGCCGCCGCGCTGCCCACGCTCAATGACTTCTTCGCGCTCGGCGCCGCCGCCTGGCGCGCGCTGCGCCATGCGGTCTTCGCTTTGCTGCGCGACGACGCGCCGGCCGCCACGGTGCAGGCCGTGCGCGAATGCCTGGTGCCGCAGGCCGAGGTCGAATACACGGTGCCCGCACGCATCGGCGACTACACGGACTTCTACACCTCCATCGACCATGCGCTGAACATCAGCCGCCTGATGAATCCCGAAGGCGACGTGACGCCCAACTTCCGCTGGATCCCGACGGCCTACCACGGGCGCGTGTCGACCATCGGCATCAGCGGCCAGCGCTTCCATCGGCCGATGGGGCAGACGATGGCGCCGGGTGCGAAGGCGCCCACGTACCACGCCTGCGCGCGGCTCGACTACGAGCTCGAGCTCGGCATCTGGATCGGCGAAGGCAATGCGGCCGGCGAAGCGATTCCGCTCGAACGCGCGGAAGAGCACATCTTCGGCATCTGCCTGCTCAACGACTGGTCGGCGCGCGACATCCAGTTCTGGGAAATGGCGCCGCTCGGTCCCTTCCTTGCGAAGAACTTCGCGACCACCATTTCGCCGTGGATCGTGACGATGGAAGCGTTCGCGCCCTATCGCCTGGCCTGGACGCGGCCCGCAAACGAGCCCCAGCCGCTGGCCTATCTCGAAAGCAGCGGCAACCGCGAAAGCGGCGCGATCGACATCCGGCTGGAGGTCTGGCTCGAAAGCGAGAAGGCGCGCAGCGAGGGGAGCGGGCCTTCGCGCCTGTCGCGCACGAGCTTCAGGCACCAGTACTGGAGCGTGGCGCAGATGGTGGCGCACCACACGGTGGGCGGCTGCAGCCTGAACCCGGGCGACCTGCTGGGCAGCGGCACCATCTCGGGACCGGGGCCGGGCGAGGCCGGCGCGATCATCGAGCTGACGCGCGCCGCGCAGGACCCGGTCACGCTGGCCAGCGGCGAGCAGCGCGGCTTTCTCGAAGACGGCGACGCGGTGCTGCTGCGCGGCTGGTGCGAGAAGCCGGGCCATGCGCGCATCGGCTTCGGCGAAAGCCGCGGGATGGTGCTGCCCGCGAAGGGCTGAGGACATCCGTCGCCCCAAAGCAAAAGGCCACCGGTGAGGTGGCCTTTGGCATGAAATGTGGAGCGGGAAAAGAGTCTCGAACTCTCGACCTCAACCTTGGCAAGGTTGCGCTCTACCAACTGAGCTATTCCCGCATTTCGAGCCGCAGATTATAGCCTGGTTTTTTTCAGTGGCCGAACACCGATGCGCGGTGCAGCGAAATGCCGGCCATCACGCCATCGGCCGAAGCCATCGTGGCGTTGTGGAACATCATGGCCGCATCCCCGGCCGCGAACACGCCGGGCACCGTGGTCATCTTCATCGCGTCGGTGCGGATCAGCGGGCCGAAGCCGCCTTCGTCGATTGCGCATCCGAGCTGCTCGGCCAGCGGGCTCGCCAGGCGCGTGCGCGGCACGAGGAACATCGCATCGAGCGGCACGCGCCGCCCGTCCGCGAGGCGCACGTCCGAGAGCTCGGCAGGCGACGGCCCCTCGAGCGCCGCGATGGGGCCCGGCTCGATCGCCACGCCGCGCGCCTGCAGCCTGGCGCGCGTCTCCTCGTCCACCGTGTTGTTGCCGTTGAGGAACAGCGTGGCCGATCCCCATTCGGCGAACAGGATCGCATGCTCGGGCGCATGCGGCCGCTCGATCAGGATGCCCAGGCGCCGGCCGCCGACTTCATAGCCGTGGCAGTACGGGCAGTGCAGCACGCTGTGGCCCCAGCGTTCGCGCACGCCCTCGATCTGCGGAAAGCCGTCCTCGACACCGAAGGCGAGCACGATCCGGCGGGCCGACAGCGGCGCGCCGCCGCTTTCGAGCGAAACAGCGAACCCGCCCGCGCCATCGGCCTGCGCCTCGGCGACCCGGCCCTCGACGAAGCTGGCATTCGGATACGCGAGCACCTTGGCGCGCGCATCGGCAATCATCTTCAGCGGCGGCGTGCCGTCCTGGCCGAAGAAGCCGTGCGAAGCGGCGGCGAAGCGGTTGCGCGGCGCGCCCGCATCGACGATGCAGACCTTTTTTCGCGCGCGCGCAAGCTGCAGGGCAGCGGAGAGGCCGGCAAAACTGCCGCCCACGACCAGAGCGTCATAGTGCATGTTCGATGTCCTTGCGAGTGAAGCCGCCGCCCGTCATGCGGCGATGAAAGTCCCGGGAAAGATCGGCCAGCGTGATGCTGCTGAAACGCTCGAGCAGCAGGGCCTCGGCCTCGCGGCAGGCGCCGTCGAGCGCCGCGTTCACGGCCTGCTCGACGATGCAGCCGGGGCTCTCGGTGCGGTTGCCCATGGCCAGCAGCGCCGGAGACCCCACGGCCTGGTGGATGTCGCCGAGCGTCACGGCATCGAGCGGGCACGACAGCACCCAGCCGCCGCCATGGCCCTTGGCCGAACTCACGAAGCCGGCCTGGC
This sequence comes from Variovorax beijingensis, assembly GCF_007828835.1. Lineage (GTDB taxonomy): Bacteria > Pseudomonadota > Gammaproteobacteria > Burkholderiales > Burkholderiaceae_C > Variovorax > Variovorax beijingensis_A. The sequence continues at coordinate 150,702 of NZ_VIVL01000001.1, forward strand.
GCAGGCCCGCCATGACCCGGCGCACGACGACGGGGTTGGTCTGCATGGCCATGGCCAGCGATTCGGAGGTGACGGGCCCTTCCATCTCGGCCATGTGCAGCAGTGCGTGGAGAACGCCTGAAAGCTTGCTGTCTCGTTTCATGCAACATTATTAGTTGCATGAAAGGCCGGGCATCCAGGAAGATCGCCTTTGACCCTGCCGCTGAAAAGGTTGCCTGGCCTCCCGCCGTGCTGGTTCTGATCCTCTCGCAGGCAAGAAGGAGGCGCCGCCTAACGCATCACCCCCCATTCCGGACGACGGAGGCGTCCCACACGCGCCGGCGGCCGCCTCGCACACGGCGACATGTGCGGAGGTGGTCACGGTAGCGACCGAACTGGCCCAAAGCCGGTTCTGGTCAATGACCATTCAACGAAAGGAAAAGTCACCTATGAAGCAGCAACAACACAAATCCCTTTTCGTCGGCGCCTTGCTCGCAGGCCTTCTTGCCATGAGCGGCTTCGCACAGGCACAAGGCGTCGGGGTCGGCGTGGGCGTGAATGCCGATGTCAACACATCGGGCAGCGCGAACGCGACCCAACGCCAGGGCGCCGCGGGCGCCGGTGCACGCACCGATGCAGCCGCGCAGACGCGCACCGAGGGAAGCGCCGGCGTGCAGCCGGTCGAAGTCCCCGGCAAGGCCGCAGGCGGCCTGGGCAATACCCTGGGCGGCGTGGTCGGTGGCGCGACGGGCGCGGTCGGCGGTGCCACTGGCGCAGTCAGCGGCGCGACCGGCGCGGTGGGCGGCGCCGCCAATGCTGCGACCGGCACGGCCCGCAACGTGACCGGCGCGACGAACGTCGTGGGCGACACGTTGGGCGGCGCGACCGGCGCCGCGGGCTCGGCCGGCGGCGCGCTGAAGGCGCCAGCCGTGGATGCCAAGGCGCGCGGCAAGGCGCAGGGTTCCGGCGCGGTCGACGTCAAGAAATAAAGCACTTCGCTCAGGGAAAGAAGCCCGCGGTGCGATGCGCCGCGGGCTTTTTTAACTTGCTTCCAGCCTGAACAGGCTCGTCACTTCGACATCGAGCACCATCAGCTCGCGCTGGTTGAAGAGCCGCCAGCGCCAGCGCAGGATGCCGAGCGTCGGCCGTTTTTCGGAGCGCCGCGCCTCGATGACGTCGGCCACCAGCCGCAAGGCATCGCCGGGCCGCACCGGATGCGGCCAGCGCACATGCTCGAGTCCCGGCGACGCAAAGGACTCCGAGCCCCTGAGTGCGGCATCGACCACGAGCCGCATCGCGATCGAGCAGGTGTGCCAGCCGCTCGCGATCAGTCCGCCGAAGGCGCTGTCCGCGGCGGCGACGGCGTCGGTGTGGAACCACTGCGGGTCGTAGGCCTGCGCAAAGCCGACGAGCTCCGCTTCGGACACGACGTAGGGCCCGGCCTTGATGACCTGGCCGGGGTGGAAGTCGGCGAACTTCATTCGCCGCAGCTTAATACGTCTCCAGGTGCAGGCGGCCTTCGCGCTTCAATGCGGCGCCGACGGTGTCCCAGTCGAGCCCGGCTTCCTTCGCCACGTCGCGCAATGCGAGCACCACGCCTTCTTCCATGCTCTTGAGCCCGCACACGTAGAAGTGGCTCGCGCCGTCCTTCAGCAGCGCGGCCAGGTCGGCGGCGCGCTCGCGCATCAGGTCCTGCACGTAGCGCTTGGGTTGGCCCGGCGTGCGCGAGAACGCGAGGTTGATGTCGATGAAGTCCTTGGGCAGCGACTGCAGCGGACCGAAGTACGGCAGCTCCTGCTGGGTGCGCGCGCCAAAGAACAGCATGAGCTTGCCGCCTTCGAACTTGCCGCTCTTGCGCAGGCGCCGGCGCCATTCGGTCATGGCGCGCATCGGCGCGCTGCCGGTGCCGGTGCAGATCATCACGATGTGCGACTTGGGATGGTTCGGCATCAGGAACGAGGAACCGAAGGGCCCCACTACCTGCACCGTGTCGCCCACCTTCAGGTCGCAGATGTAGTTCGAGCACACGCCGCGCACCGGGTCGCCCTGGTGGTCCTCGGTCACGCGTTTCACGGTGAGCGACACGTTGTTGTAGCCGGGCCGCTCGCCGTTGCGCGGGCTGGCCACCGAGTACTGGCGCGCATGGTGGCGCTTGGCCGTAGCATCGACGCCCGGCGGGACGATGCCGATCGACTGGCCTTCGAGCACCGGGAACGGCACCACGCCGAAGTCGAGCACGATGTGGTGGGTCTCGCTGTCGAAGCCGGCCTCGGTGCAGTTGAAGTTGCCCACCACGGTGGCCGTGGTCGGCGACTTGGGCGCAAAGAGGTTGGTGTAGGCGTGCGCGGCCGACCAGGGCGGCACGGTGGCGCCGTACTGGGCGGAGTTGAAGGCGGGCTCGACGGACTCGACCGCGGCCTGGGCTTGCGCCTGGGTCTGCGCGGGCACGGCGGCTGCCGCATCGCCGGCCGCTTCGGCGGACACGCCAGCGGCTTCCAGCTCCTCGGGCGTGAGCTCCGCGGGCAGCGATTCCCAGCTGAGCTGTTCCTCGATCGTGTAGGCGCGCACCAGCGGCATGGTGCGCCAGTTGTCGATCGAACCCGTGGGGCACGGCGAGATGCAGGCCATGCAGCCATTGCAGACGTCGGCCCGCACGACGTAGTTGTTGTCGTCGTGCGTGATCGCGTTGACGGGGCAGGTGGCCTCGCAGGTGTTGCAGCGGATGCAGATCTCGGGGTCGATCAGGTGCTGCTTGATGACTCCGGCTTCAACGGCCATGTCCATGTTGTTCTCTCCTGAAAGCCCTCCCCTTTCGGGGGAGGGTTGGGTGGGGGCCCGCGGCGCTTGTCGTGGTCGCGCTGCTGCCCCCATCCCAGCCTTCCCCCGGAAGGGGAAGGAGCAATACCAATACCAATCAGCCGAAACGCACGTACTCGAAATCCACCGGCTGGCGGTTGATGCCCATCACCGGCGGCGAGATCCAGCCCGCGAACTTGCCCGGCTCGACCACGCGGCCCATCAACGATGCCACGAAAGCGAAGTCTTCGGCACTGGGCAACCACTCGCTCTTCTTGGCGGCCCATTCCACGTCGTTCACCACGCGGCCCTCGGGCGACATCTTGATGCCGGCGAGCGCGCCGATCTGGCGGTTGAAGGCCTTGTGCGGCACGGTCAGGCGCGTGGGAATGCCGGCCTTCTCGAGCACCTTGTTCCAGCGGCCGACGCCGGCCACCGAGTCCTTGATGAAGTCGTCGCGCAGCACTTCGTTGAGGGCGTTGAGCATCGGCACGTCCTTCTCGACGAGCTGGCCGTCCTTCACTTCCAGCACCTTGTAGGTCTGGCCCTTGAGCACGTGGTCGTCGCCCCGCTTGCCTTCTTCGTAGCGGCCCTTCAGGCCAGAGCTGTAGAAGATGGCGGCGTTGCTCGACTGGTCGGCGCCGAACAGGTCGATGGTCACGCTGTAGTGGAAGTTCAGGTAGCGCTGGATCGTGCCCAGGTCGATGGCGCCGGCCGCGCGCACCTTCTGCGGGTCGTCGGTCTTGAGCTCGTTCATGACCTGCGCGGTGCGCGCGAGCACGCGCGAGACGCCGCTCTCGCCCACGAACATGTGGTGCGCTTCCTCGGTCAGCATGAACTTGGTGGTGCGCGCCAGCGGATCGAAGGCGCTCTCGGCCAGCGCGGCCAGCTGGAACTTGCCGTCGCGGTCGGTGAAGTAGGTGAACATGAAGAACGCGAGCCAGTCGGGCGTCTTCTCGTTGAAGGCACCCAGAATGCGCGGGTTGTCCTGGTCGCCCGAGGTGCGCTGCAAGAGCGCCTCGGCCTCCTCGCGGCCGTCGCGGCCGAAGTGCTTGTGCAGCAGGTAGACCATGGCCCACAGGTGGCGGCCCTCTTCCACGTTGATCTGGAACAGGTTGCGCAGGTCGTACATCGAAGGCGTCGTGAGGCCCAGGTGGCGCTGCTGCTCGACCGAGGCGGGCTCGGTGTCGCCCTGCGTCACGATGATGCGGCGCAGGTTGGCGCGGTGTTCGCCGGGCACGTCCTGCCAGGCCTTCTCGCCCTTGTGGTCGCCGAAGTGGATCTCGCGGTTGGCGTCGCCGGGGTTCAGGAAGATGCCCCAGCGGTAGTCGCGCATCTTCACGTGGCCGAACTGGGCCCAGCCCTGCGGGTCGACGCTCACGGCCGTGCGCAGGTAGACCTCGTGGTTGGTCGATCCCTCGGGGCCCACGTCGTCCCACCAGTTGATGAAGTTGGGCTGCCAGCCTTCGAGCGCGCGCTGCAGCGTGCGGTCTTCGCCGAGGTTGACGTTGTTGGGGATCTTCTCGCTGTAGTTGATCGTGCTCATCGTTGTTCCTTGGGTTGTTCAGGCTGCCAGTTCAAACGCGATTCAAGTCGAAGCCGGCTTTCTCGCCGGTGCCGTAGACCTTGAGCGCGCCCTTCTCGCCGACGGCGTTGGGGCGGTTGAAGATCCAGTTCTGCCAGGCGGTGAGCCGGCCGAAGATGCGGGTAGCCATGTTCTCCCGGCTTGCGAAGCGCAGGTTGGCTTCGAGGCCGGTGAGCGCGTCGGGCGACATGGCGGCGCGCTCCTCGACGGCGATGCGGATCTCGTCGTCCCAGTCGATGTCGTCGGGCGCGGCGGTGACGAGGCCGAGCTTCAGGGCTTCGTCGGCATCGAGCGGCTGGCCGGCGGCGGCGCGGGCGGCGTCCAGCGGCGCGGCTTCTTCGTAGAAGCGGCGCTGCAGGCGGCTCTGGTCGTTCACCATCGGGAAGAAGCCGAAGTTGAATTCGTTGAGCACGAGCTTCGGTGCGCGCGCGGCATCGTCGGGCAGCGCGAGCATATAGCTGCGGTCGGCGGCAAAGGCCAGCTCGGCCAAGGTGCCGGCAAAGCAGGAGCCCGCCTCGACCAGCGCAAACAGGCTGCGCGACGACACGTCCAGCCGCGCCAGCGTGCGGCGCAGCGCGCCGATGGTCTCGCGCACCAGCCAGTGGTCCTTGTGGGCGAGCATCACGGCATCCGACGCGAGCACGGCCTGCGCGTCGCCCTCGGTCTTGAGCAGCCAGGTGCCGATGTCGAGCTCGTTGGTGCGCAGGTTGAGGATCGCGTCGTCGAGCTCGCGGCACACGGCCAGCGGCCACCACGCGGCGCCCGCCGCTTCGATGGCGGCAATGTCCGCGGGCTGCGTGCCCGCGGGTGCCTTGACGGTGAGGGTGGCGGTGCGCTTGCTGCGGTCGATCTTCACGTCGACGTGCGAATAGGCGATGCCGTCGGCGCTGTCGGTGCGTTCGAGCCGGCTCAGCGCCACGCCCTTGCCGCTGGCGGGGCGGTCGCTCGCAGCGGCGAGCTGCGCAGCACGCTCCTGCACGGCGGCAGCGAACTGCGCGGGCTTGGCCACGGCATCGACCAGGCGCCATTCGACCGCGCGCTGGCCGCGCACGCCTTCGACGCTGGTGCAGAAAATGTCGGCCAGGTCATGGCGCACATGGCGCTTGTCGGTCACGCGGGTCAGGCCGCCGGTGCCGGGCAGCACGCCGAGCAGCGGCACCTCCGGCAGCGAGACGGCGGAGGAGCGGTCGTCCACCAGCAGGATCTCGTCGCAGGCCAGCGCCAGCTCGTAGCCGCCGCCGGCGCAGGCGCCGTTCACGGCCGCGATGAACTTGAGGCCCGAATGCTTCGACGAATCCTCGATGCCGTTGCGCGTCTCGTTGGTGAACTTGCAGAAGTTCACCTTCCAGGCGTGGCTCGACACGCCGAGCATGAAGATGTTGGCGCCCGAGCAGAAGATGCGGTCCTTGCCGCTGGTGACGATCACGCTGCGCACCTCGGGATGCTCGAAGCGCACGCGGTTGAGCGCGTCGTTGAGCTCGATGTCCACGCCCAGGTCGTAGCTGTTGAGCTTGAGCTTGTAGCCGGGGCGGATGCCGCCGTCTTCCGCGATGTCGAGCACCAGCCGCGCCACCGGCCCTTCGAAGCTGAGCTTCCAGTGCCTGTATTGCGCGGGTTCGATGCGGTAGTCGACGCGCGGGGGCGCCTGAAGGGTCGTGGTCTCGGTCATACGGAAGTCTCCTGTGGGGGCAGATGCAAACCGGAAAAATAATGCACACTCCGGTTCCGATGACATGCATCATGCTGCATGCGAACAGGCAAGTCAATGCCTGAATCTCTTTTTTTCAGATTTCAGGCATGGCCAGACATTGAGGCGGCCTTTTTTCCAGCGAACACCGCGGAATCGGCTTTGCCGGGCCGCTGGTGTTGCCCCGGGTAGGGGGTTGGCGTAGCGACACGAAGTGCGCGAAGACTGGGGGCGAGCCTAGGCAATCCCCATCGACTGGCGGGCCACGGCGCGCAGCGCCTGGAAGCTCTGCGCCAGCGTCTTGCCGCTGGTGTCCACCGAGAGATCGGCCTTCGAATAGAAGGCGGCGCGGCCGTTCAGGATGCGGCGCAGGTCTTCCATCGCTTCCTTGCTGGCGGCCATGGGACGGGTGTCGCCCTGCGCGGCCACGCGGCCCATGTGCTCCTCGGGCGCGGCCTGCAGCCACACGGTGGTGCAGTGCGCGAGCAGTTCGTTGAAGGTGGCCGGGTCCGAGACGATGCCGCCCGGCGTGGCGATGACCACCTCGCCGTAGATCTGGATGGTTTCCTCGAGCGCGCGGCGCTCGTAGCGGCGGTAGGCATTGGTGCCATAGAGGTCGTGGATCTCGCGCACGCTGCAGCCCGCGAGCTTCTCGATGTCGCGGCTCAGCTCCACGAAGGGCACGTCGAGGTCGTCGGCCAGCATCTGGCCGAGCGTCGACTTGCCCGCGCCGCGCAGGCCCACGAGCGCGATGCGGCGGTGGCGCGCCGGATCGACCGAGGCCGTGCCCAGCAACTCACCCACCGCCACGCGCACGCGGCGCAGGTCGGCCTCGCTGCGGTTCTCGAGCAGCTCGCGGATCAGCAGCCATTCGGGCGAACTGGTGGTCACGTCGCCGACCAGCTCGGCCAGCGAACAATGCAGCGCGCCAGCCACCTGCTGCAGCACCAGGATCGACGCATTGCCGATGCCGTATTCGAGATTGGCCAGGTGCCGCTCCGACACGTCGGCCGCAATGGCTACCGCCTTGCGCGTGAGGCCGCGCTGCGCGCGCAGATTGCGCACGCGCTCGCCCAATGCCGCCAGCAATGGATTCTTGGCCTCCGCGGCCGGTGCCGCCGGGTTGCCGGCGCGTTGGCCTTCTTCGGGCGCGGGGGCCAGCACCGCGTCTACGTGCTCGTTCATGCATGTCCTCGTTCTTGGCCGGGATTGTGCGCGCTCAGGGTAAACACCATAGATGCACTATATTGCTTGACACCCATGGAGTCGATGCTTATTGTTCGGCCACAAGCAAGATACTGCACGCGCACCAATCCTGCAAGGTAGTCCAAAAGTTCGCTGCGCCATTCACCCTGCCAGCCAGCCTCCAAAAAGGAAGCCCGCCAATGTCCAGCAAGGAAGCATTTCATCAGTTGATCGCCGGCCTGGCCGCCGAAATCGCCGGCCGGCCGCTCGACGAACATCTCGACCAGTGGCTCAATGCCACGCACGGCGCAGGCAGCGCGCGCTTCGAGGCGCTGCGCCAGGCCTGCATCGGCGGCGTGGCCGAAGGCTGGCTGTGCGAGCGCGAAGGCGGCGGCATCCGCTACGGCCGCGTGTTCAAGGCCGAGGACGCGCTGCACCGCTTCTCGGTCGACGTGGTCGACATGCAGGACATCGCGGGGCCGCACCACACCCATCCGAACGGCGAGATCGACCTGATCATGCCGCTCGAAGGCAGCCCCGGCGCCACCTTCGACGGCCGGCCCGCGGGCTGGTGCGTCTACGGGCCCGGCACCGCGCACCAGCCGACCGTGGCGAACGGCCGCGCCCTGGTTCTCTATCTCCTGCCCGAAGGGCAGATCAAGTTCACCGCATGACCGAACTCCTCCCCAATTACATCGCCGGCCGCTGGCAAGGCGGATCGGGCGCCGGCACGCCGCTCTTCGATCCGGTGCTGGGCACCGAGCTCGTGCGCGTCGACGCCACCGGCCTGGACCTGCCCGCCGCCTTTGCCTTTGCGCGCGAACAGGGCGGCCGCGCGCTGCGCGCCCTCAGCTATCGCCAGCGTGGCGGGCTGCTCGGCGCCATCGTGAAGGTGCTGCAGGCCAACCGCGACGCCTACTACGAGATCGCCACCGCGAACTCCGGCACGGTGAAGAACGATTCGGCCGTCGACATCGACGGTGCGATCTTCACGCTGGGCCAGTACGCGAAGTGGGGCGATGCGCTCGGCGACGTGCGCGCGCTGCGCGACGGCGAGGCCGTGAAGCTCGGCAAGGAGCCGGTGTTCCAGTCGCAGCACCTGCAGGTGCCGACGCACGGCGTGGCCCTCTTCATCAACGCCTTCAATTTCCCGTCGTGGGGCCTGTGGGAAAAGGCCGCGCCGGCGCTGCTCTCGGGCGTGCCGGTGATCGTGAAGCCCGCCACGGCCACCGCCTGGCTCACGCAGCGCATGGTCAAGGACGTGGTCGATGCGGGCGTGCTGCCCGCGGGTGCGCTCTCGGTCGTCTGCGGCAGCTCGGCGGGCTTGATGGATGCGCTGCAGCCCTTCGACGTGGTCTCGTTCACCGGCTCGGCCGAGACGGCCGCCGTGATCCGCTCGCACGCGGCCGTGGCCGAACGCTCGGTGCGCGCGAACATCGAGGCCGACAGCCTCAACAGCGCCCTGCTGCTGCCCGGTGCCGCGGCCGGCAGCGAGGCCTTCAACCTGCTGGTGCGCGAAGCGGTGCGCGAGATGACGGTCAAGTCGGGCCAGAAGTGCACCGCGATCCGCCGCATCCTCGTGCCGGCCGAGCTCTATGACGCGGCGGCCGAAGCCATCAGCGCCAAGCTCGCGGGCATCACGGTCGGCAATCCGCGCAACGAGAACGTGCGCATGGGTGCGCTCGTGAGCCGGGCGCAGATGAAGGCCGTGAGCGAAGGCCTGGAGGCACTGTCTGCGCAGGCCAGCCTGCTGTACGACGGCCGCAACACGCCGCTGATCGATGCCGAACCGTCCGTGGCCGCCTGCATCGGCCCCGTGCTGCTGGGCGCGCGCGATGCCGATGCGGCGCAGCGCGTGCATGACGTGGAAGTGTTCGGGCCGGTCGCCACGCTGCTGCCGTACCGCGATTTGGCGCACGGCATTGCGCTGGCACACCGTGGCCAGGGCTCGCTCGTGACCTCGCTCTATGGCAGCGACGACGCCGCGCTGGCGCAGGCCGCGCTCGCCGTCGCGCCGAGCCACGGCCGCGTGCACGTGATCTCGCCCGAAGTCGCGCAGGCCCACACCGGCCATGGCAACGTGATGCCGATGTCGCTGCACGGCGGCCCGGGCCGCGCGGGTGGCGGCGCCGAACTCGGCGGCCTGCGCGCGCTGGATTTCTACCACCGCTGCAGCGCGGTGCAGGCGAGCCCCGGCGTGCTGGCCGCACTGGGCCTCTAGAAAAAGAACCCGGCCGAAGGAGACAACCATGCCCCTGCCCCAACGCTTCAATTTCGCCGAACACCTGTTCGCCCTGAACCGCGGCCGCGCCGATAGCACGGCCTACATCGACGACCGCGGCACGCTCGCCTACGGCCAGCTCGAGGATCGCGCGCGCCGCCTGGCCGCGGCGCTCAAGGCCGCCGGCGTGCGGCGCGAAGAGCGCGTGCTGCTGCTGATGCTCGACAGCAGCGACTGGCCCGTGAGCTTTCTGGGCTGCCTCTATGCCGGCATCGTTCCCGTCGCCGTCAACACGCTGCTCACGCCCGCGGACTACGCCTACATGCTCGACCACAGCCGCGCGCAGGCTGCGCTGGTGTCGGGCACGCTGCTGCCCACGCTGCAGGAGGCGATGGCGCTCGGCGCGCATGAAGTGCACACGCTGATCGTCTCGCAGCCCGCGGGCGCGCTGCCCGATGGCGCGCAGGAATTCGAAGCCGCGCTCGCAGCCACCGCGCCGATGGCGGCGCCCGCGCCCACGGCCTCCGACGACCCCGGCTTCTGGCTGTATTCCTCCGGCTCTACCGGCAAGCCCAAGGGCACGGTCCACACGCATGCCAACCTGTGGTGGACGGCCGAGCTCTACGGCAAGCCGGTGCTCGGGCTGACCGAGAACGATGTGTGCTTCTCGGCCGCCAAGATGTACTTCGCGTACGGCCTGGGCAACGCGCTGACCTTTCCGCTCTCGGTCGGTGCGACCGTGGTGCTGATGGCCGAGCGGCCGACGCCGGACGCGACCTTCCGCCGCTGGGTGGAGCACAAGCCCACCGTGTTCTTCGGTGCGCCCACCGGCTTTGCCGGCATGCTCGCCTCGCCGAAGCTGCCGGCGCGCGAAGCCGTGGCCCTGCGCATGTGTTCTTCCGCCGGCGAGGCATTGCCCGGCGAGATCGCGCAGCGCTTCAAGGCGCACTTCGGCTGCGAGATCATCGACGGCATCGGCTCCACCGAGATGCTGCACATCTTCATCTCCAACCGCCCCGGCGACGTGCGCTACGGCACCACGGGCAAGCCGGTGGAAGGCTACGAAGTCGAACTGCGCGGCGAGGACGGCCGCCCGGTGCCCGATGGCGAAGTGGGCGACCTCTACATCCGCGGCCCGAGTTCGGCACTGATGTACTGGTGCAACCGCGAGAAGTCGCGCGAGACCTTCCAGGGCGGCTGGACCAAGAGCGGCGACAAGTACACGCGCGACGCCGATGGCTACTACACCTACGCCGGGCGCAGCGACGACATGCTGAAGGTCAGCGGCATCTATGTGTCGCCGTTCGAGGTGGAAGCCACGCTGATGCAGCACCCCGCGGTGCTCGAGGCCGCGGTGATCGGCAAGGAAGACGCGGACGGGCTGACCAAGACCAAGGCCTTCGTGGTGCTGAAGGACGGCCAGTCGGTCAGCGAAGAGGAGCTGAAGGCCTTCGTGAAGGAACGGCTCGCGCCCTACAAGTACCCGCGCTTCCTGGAGTTCGTGCAGGAGCTGCCGAAGACGGCGACGGGGAAGATCCAGCGCTTTCGCTTGCGCGAGCGGGAGAAGCAGGCATGAGCGTCCCCTTGCCTTTTTTCTCCCTCCCCTCCCGGGGGAGGGTTGGGGTGGGGGCAGGCGGCCTTTGCAAAGGCATGGCTTCTGCCAGTGCCGGGAGCCCCCATCCCAGCCTTCCCCCGGAGGGGGAAGGAGCAACACCATGAGCTCCCCCGACTTCGCCACCATCAACTGGCGCGGCCGTCCCGTGCAGATCGAATGCCAGTGGATCTCCCCCGAACGCAGCGATGCCCCGCTCATCGTCTTCCTGCACGAAGGCCTCGGCTCGATTGCCATGTGGAAGGACTTCCCCGCGCAAGTCTGCGAAGCCGCCAATGCCCGCGGCCTCGTGTTCTCGCGCCCCGGCTACGGCCGCTCCACGCCGCGCGCCGGCGGCGAGATCTGGGACGTCGACTTCATGCACCGCCAGGCGCACGAGGTGCTGCCCGCCCTCTTCACCGCCCTGGAGCTCGACGCTGAAAAGCCCTGGCTCTTCGGCCACAGCGACGGCGGCTCGATCTCGCTGCTTTATGCCTCGCGCTTCCCGGACCGCGTCGAAGGCCTCGTGGTGCTCGCGCCGCACATCTTCGTGGAGGACGTGACCGTCGCGAACATCGAACAGGCCCGCACCGCCTACCTCTCGACCGACCTGCCGAAGAAGCTCGGCCGCTACCACGACAGCGCCGACTCGGCCTTCTGGGGCTGGAACCGCATCTGGCTGCACCCGCCCTTCCGCGAATGGAACATCGAGGCCGAGCTCGACACCATCCGCTGCCCGGTGCTCGCCATCCAGGGCATCGGCGACGAGTACGGCACGCTCGCGCAGATCCGCGGCATCGCGGCACGGGTCAGGGGATGCGAGCTGCTCGAAATCCCGGAATGCGGGCATTCCCCGCATCGCGATCAGCCGGATCGTGTCATCGTCGCGGCCACTTCTTTCATTGCCAAAAACAGGAGACAAACACCATGACCATCCGTACCGCCCGCCTCGCGCTCACCGCGATCGCCTTCGCCGCCCTGGCCAGCGCCGCCGGCGCCCAGGGCACCGGCAAACTCAAGGTCGGCCTGATGCTGCCCTACAGCGGCACCTACACCGCGCTGGGCGTGGCCATCGAGAACGGCTTCAAGCTCTATGTCGACGAGCACGGCGGCAAGCTCGCCGGCCGCGAGATCGAATACTTCAAGGTCGATGACGAGTCCGACCCCGCCAAGGCCACCGACAACGTCAACAAGCTGATCAAGCGCGACAACGTCGACGTGATCGTGGGCACGGTGCACTCCGGCGTGGCCATGGCCATGGCCAAGGCCGCGAAGGAAAGCGGCACCGTGCTGATCGTGCCCAATGCCGGCGCCGACGCGGTCACGGGCCCGATGTGCGCGCCCAACATCTTCCGCAGCTCGTTCAGCAACTGGCAGCCGGCCTACGCGATGGGCGAAGTGGCGGCCAAGCAGCAGGGCAAGAAGAAGGCGATGACCATCACCTGGAAGTACGCGGCCGGCGACGAGTCGGTCAACGGCTTCAAGGAAGGCTTCGAGAAGAATGGCGGCAAGGTCGAGAAGCAGCTCACGCTGCCCTTTCCCAACGTGGAGTTCCAGGCGCTCCTGACCGAGATCGCGGCGGCCAAGCCCGATGCGGTGTATGCCTTCTTCGCGGGCGGCGGCGCGGTGAAGTTCGTCAAGGACTACCAGGCCGCAGGCCTCAACAAGACGATTCCGCTCTACGGCCCGGGCTTCCTGACCGACGGCACCCTGGATGCGCAGGGCGAAGCCGCGCAAGGCATGCTGACCACGCTGCACTATGCCGACGGCCTCAACACCGCGCGCGACAACGCCTTCCGCGTCGGCTACGCCAAGGCCTTCAAGCTGCAGCCCGACGTGTATGCCGTGCAGGGCTACGACGCAGCGCAGATGCTGGGCGTGGGCCTGGCCGCCACCAAGGGCGACATCGGCAAGAAGGCCGAGTTCACCGCCGCCATCGAGAAGGCGAAGATCGACAGCCCGCGCGGCACGTTCACGATGAGCAAGTCGCACAACCCGGTGCAGGACATCTACCTGCGCAAGGTGGAAGGCAAGGAGAACAAGCTGGTGAGCATCGCGATCAAGGGCCTGACGGACCCGGCCCGCGGATGCAGGATGTGACCCACCCCCGTCCCTCGCTCACTTCGTGTAGCTCGACTCCCCCCTCGAGGGGGCGACACCGGCGGACCGGCGAAGCCGGATCCGCGGTGTCTCACGAACATCGCGGGCGCTTTCGCGCCACGCTCTCCAAGCCCCCTACCGGGATGACCTAACGTGGATTTCGGCACCTTCCTTGTCCAGTGCCTGAACTCGGTTCAGTACGGACTTCTTCTGTTCCTGGTGGCCTCGGGGCTCACGCTGATCTTCGGGATCATGGGCGTGATCAACCTTGCGCACGGCAGCTTCTACATGATCGGCGCGTACATGGCGTTCGCGCTCGCGCCGCTGTTCGGCGACCAGTTCCTCTTGATGCTGGTGGCCGGCGTGGTGCTGGCAGCCATCTTCGGCTACCTGCTCGAATGGGCCTTCTTCAGCTACCTCTACCAGCGCGACCACCTGCAGCAGGTGCTGATGACCTACGGGCTCATCCTGGTGTTCGAGGAGCTGCGCTCCATCCTCGTGGGCAACGACGTGCATGGCGTGAAGGTGCCGGCCTGGCTCGACGGCAGCTTCGCGCTCGGCAACGTCATGAGCTATCCGTGGTACCGGCTCTTCGCTTCGGCTGCCTGCATCGTGCTGGCGGTGGCGCTGTACTGGGTGGTCAACCGCACGCGGCTGGGCATGATGATCCGCGCAGGCGCGAGCAATCGCGACATGGTGCGCGGCCTGGGCATCGACGTGAAGCGGCTCTACCGCATCGTGTTCGCGGCCGGCGTGGCGCTCGCGGCGCTGGCCGGCATGATCGCGGCGCCGATGTCCTCGGTGTATCCGAACATGGGGGCGAGCGTGCTCATCATCTGCTTCGTGCTGGTGGTGATCGGCGGCATCGGCTCGATCACGGGCGCGCTCGTGGCCTCGCTGCTGGTGGGCTTCGTCGACACCTTCGGCAAGGTGTTCTTCGCGGACCTGAGCGGCATCGGCATCTACCTGCTGATGGCCATCGTGCTGATCTGGAAGCCCGAAGGGCTGATGGGGAGGCGGCCATGACGCAGGTCCACACTTCTTCCGTGCGGCGCGGCGCGTTTCTCGTGCCGGTGGCCTGCGCCATTGCGATCGGCGTGCTCGGCCCGATGATGGGCAACTACGTCTCGGACTTCGTGGTCAAGGTGATGATCCTGTCGATCTTCGCGCTGAGCCTCGAACTGCTGGTCGGCATGACGGGCCTCGTGAGCCTGGGCCATGCGGCGTTCTACGGCATCGGCGCCTACGTGACGGTGCTGGCCTCGGGCAACGAAGGCGGCAACCTCGCGCTGCTGCTGCCGCTGGCCATGGGCGCGGCGGCGCTCTATGCATTGTTCGTGGGCGCGCTGAGCCTGCGCACGCGCGGCGTGTACTTCATCATGGTGACGCTGGCCTTCGCGCAGATGGCCTTCTTCGTGTTCCACGACACCAAGGTGGGCGGCGGCAGCGACGGCATCTACATGTATGTGCGGCCGGCCATCGGCAAGCTCGACATGGAGAACCGCATGGTGCTGTTCTACGTGGTGCTCGCATCGCTGGTGTTCACCTACGGCTTGCTGGCGCTCGTTCGCCGCTCGCGCTTCGGCGCGGCGCTCGCGGGCATCCGCGTGAACGAGCAGCGCATGCGCGCGGCCGGTTTCCCGGTGTACGGCTACAAGCTCGCGGCCTTCGTGCTGGCCGGCGCGCTGGCCGGGCTCGCGGGCTTCCTGCTGGCCTCGCGCGACGGCGTGGTCAACCCCGAGCTGATGGCCTGGCACAACTCGGGCGAGGTGCTGCTGATGGTGATCCTCGGCGGCCTCGGCCACCTGCGCGGCGCGGTCATCGGCGCCATCGCGTTCACGCTGCTGAAGGAGATCTTCTCGACGCATGCGGTGATGGGGCCGCTCGCGGACCACTGGCAGCTGACGCTGGGCATCGCGATCATCGTGTTCGTGGCGTGGCTGCCCAAGGGGTTGATCGGGCTGGCAAAACGGCTCTCGCCGAAGGGGGCTGCATGACGACCGCACTGCTTTCCGTCGAAGGCCTCACGCGCCGCTTCGGCGGCCTCACCGCCGTCAACGCCATCACGCTCGACCTGCACGTGGGCGAAGTCCATGCGGTGATCGGCACCAACGGCGCAGGCAAGTCGACGCTGATCAACATGCTCTCGGGCGAGATCGAAGCCTCCGAAGGCCGCATCGCGCTCGACGGTGTCGACATCACGCGCCGCGCGCAGTGGCGCCGCGCACGTGCCGGCGTGGGCCGCAGCTACCAGCGCACCACCATCTTCCCGGAGTTCAGCGTGCACGAGAACTGCCGGCTCGCAGCGCAGGCCGCCACGGCGCGGCCCTGGACGGTGTGGCAGTCGTCAGGGCGCTGCGCGGCCAGCAATGCGGCGGCCGATGCGGCGCTCGAAGCCGCGGGCCTGTCGACCGAAGCCCTGCGCATCGCCGGCACGCTGAGCCATGGCGCGCAGCGCCAGCTCGAAGTGGCAATGTGCCTGGCCACCAAACCGCGCGTGCTGCTGCTCGACGAGCCGCTCGCGGGCATGGGCGCCGAGGAAACCGACCGCATGCTCACGCTGCTCGCGCGGCTGAAGGCCACGCACGCGATCCTGCTGGTGGAGCACGACATGGACGCGGTGTTCCGCATTGCCGACCGCATCACGGTGATGGTGAACGGCACGGTCATCGCGACCGGCGATCCGAAATCGATCCGCGAGAACCCCGAAGTGCGCACCGCCTACCTTGGAGAGGATCACTGACCATGCTCGTCGTCCGCGATCTCAACACCTACTACGGCAGCAGCCACATCCTGCGCGGCGTGCACGCCGGCATTCCGGCCGCCACCTCGGTCGGCCTGCTCGGGCGCAACGGCATGGGCAAGACCACGCTGATCCGCACGGTCATGGGTTACGTGCGCCCCGCCTCGGGCGAAGTGCAGGTCGACGGCCGCACCGTCACCGGCTGGCCGCCCGAGAAGATGGCGCGGCTCGGCATCGGCTACGTGCCCGAGGGCCGCGGCATCTTCCCGAACCTCTCGGTGCGCGAGAACCTCGTGATGAGCGAGCGCGCGGGCATCGACGGCCGCCGCGCCTGGACCTTCGACCGCGTGATGGCCACCTTTCCGCGCCTGGCCGAGCGGCTCTCGCACGGCGGCCAGCAGCTCTCGGGCGGCGAGCAGCAGATGCTCTCGATCGGCCGCGCGCTCATGACCAACCCGCGCCTGCTGATCCTCGACGAGGCCACCGAAGGCCTCGCGCCGCTGATCGTGGCCGAGATCTGGCGCGTGATCGGCGAGATCCGCGCGACCGGCATCGCCACGCTGATCGTGGACCGCGACTACCGCAAGGTGCTCGCGCATACCGACCTCGCGGTGGTGATGGAGAAGGGGCAGATCGTGCGGCATGGCGCGTCGGCCGACCTGCTGGCGGAGCCTCAGGCGCTCGAAGAATTGCTGGGCGTGTAAGGCGCTTCAGGCGGCCCGCTGCGCCATCAGGAAATCGATGAACACCCGCATGCGCAGCGGCACATGCCGCCCGTCCGGGTACAGCAGCGTGTAGGGCCGCGAGCGGCCCGCAAAGGGCTTGAGCACCTCGACGAGCGATCCGTCGGCGAGCTCTTTTTCCACCACGAAGCGGTAGGTCTGAAAGAGTCCGGCGTCGCTCCTGGCGAGCGTGACGCCGCCCAGCACGTCGTCGGAGCAGCTGTAGGCACTGTCCGCGAAGACTTCGCGGTCCTTGCCGTTCTCCTTGAAGAGCCATGAGATGCGGCGGCCGCTGCTGGGCAGCTCGAACTGGATGCACTCGTGCGCGGAAAGATCGTCCAGCGTGCGCGGCGTGCCGACCCTCCTCAGGTACTTGCGGCTGGCCACCACCACCAGTTGCGCATCCTCGAGGTGGCGCGCAATCAGCGTGGAGTCGGGCTGGGCGCGCACACGCACGGCCATGTCGTAGCCCTCTTCCACGAAGTCGATGTTCCGGTTGCTCAGGTGCACATGCAGCCGGATGTCGGGAAAGCGTTCGCGGAACGCGGGCAGCATCGGCAGGATGCGGTGATGGCCGTAGGTGGTCGGCACGCTGATGCGCAGCATGCCCGAGGGCTGCGCTTGCTGGCCCATGACCTCGCGCTCGGCCTCGGCGAGTTGCGCCAGCGCCTGGCGGCATTGCGCGAAGTAGGAGCGGCCCGCGTCGGTGAGCCGCACGCTGCGCGTGGTGCGCACGAAGAGGCGAAGCCCGAGCCGCTTTTCGAGCCGCGAGATCGAGCGGCTCACGGCCGCTGGCGTGACGCCGGCAGCGAGCGCCGCCGAGGTGAACCCGCCCGTCTCTGCTGCGAGGCAGAAGAGCTCGATGCTGCCCAGGAGGATGTCGCCGAACTGCCGCTGCATGGATTGATTACCTTGCGTATCAAGTGAAGTGCGAGTCTAGTGATTTATCTATTGCCGTGTCATCAATACAGTTCTCCCCACGTCATCAACTTCCTTTGGAGAACCGACATGCAGGACAACACATCCCCCACCGTGGTCATCACAGGCGCCTCGAGCGGCATCGGCCTGGGCCTCGCCGAGGCTTATCTGGCGCGCGGCTTCAACGTGGTCGCCAATGCGCGCACCGACGAGCGGCTCGCCGCCGCGGCGAGGCAGCTCGGCAGCCCTGCACGCTTTCTCGGCGTGGCTGGCGACATCGGCCAGCGCGACACCGCGCGGCAGCTCATCGACCGCGCCGTGGAGCGCTTCGGCCAGGTCGACGTGCTCATCAACAACGCGGGCATCTTCAATGCCAAGCCTTTCGTCGAGTACACCGAGGAAGAGCTGGACCGCATCGTGGCCACGAACATCAAGGGTTTCGTCTACGCCTCGCAAGCCGCTGCGGCGCACATGGTGCCGCGCCGCCAGGGCCATATCGTGAACATCACCGCGAGCCTCGCGCTGCAGCCGAACCTCAAGGTGCCGGCCCTGCTGCCGGTGCTGGTGAAGGGCGGCGTCAACGCCGCGACGCGCGCGCTGGCGCTCGAACTCTCGCCGCACAACGTCAAGGTGAATGCGGTGGCGCCCGGCATCGTCGACACGCCGCTGTACACGCCCGAGATGCACGGCTTTCTGAGCGGCCTGGCGCCCGCCGGCCGCATCGCGCAGGTGCGCGAGATCGCCGACGCGGTGCTCTACCTCACGAGCACCGACTTCACGACGGGCGTGGTGCTGCCGGTGGACGGCGGCATGAGCACGGGCACCTGGTAAGGAGCACACCATGCCTTTCATCAACCTGAAGATCACGCGCGACGGTGTCACGCGCGAACAGAAAACCCAGGTCATTGCCGAGTTCACGGAAACCCTCGAACGGGTGCTGAAGAAACCGCCCGAATGGACGCACGTCGTGATCGAGGAGATCGACACCGACGATTGGGGCTTCGCGGGACTGACGACCACCGAGTACCGCAAGCGGCCGGCCGGTGGTGCGAAACCGGGCAGTGAAGGAATTGCGCCGGATTGAGCGGCGCGCCCGCGACGCGAGGGGCGTAAAACCTCCGTTCCACCGGGTTTCACCTCTCACCCCGGGGCATGCGGCGGTCGAATGATGTGCGGCTGCACGCCCCATGGATCCCCGCGGAGGCCGTGCGCACCGCGAGGTTGAGCATGACTTCCCTGCAATCGCGTCACATCGACAACGTCTACTCGATCGCCACCGGCACGGCACTGGCCGATCCGGCGGCGAGCCTGGTCCACAAGTCGTGGGCGCGCTGCGTGCGCGAGCACGGCCTCGACCCGACGAAGCCCAGCCCCGCGCGCATCCTGCCGGCGCAGGAGCTGCGCGCGCACCAGCAGCAGCTGGAGCATTTTTTGCGCGCGGCGCGCGCCGGCATGGAAGACATCTACCGCCGCGTGGCGGACCTCGGCTACATGGTGCTGCTGACCGACGCCGAAGGCATCACGGTCGACTACATCGGCAATCCGGCCTGGGACGACCAGCTGCGCCGCGCCGGCCTCTACCTGGGCGCCGACTGGAACGAAGCCCATGCGGGCACCTGCGGCGTGGGCACCTGCCTGATCGAGCGCCAGCCGATGACCTGCCACCAGACCGAGCACTTCGATGCCACGCACATCGCGCTCACCTGCACGACGGCGCCGCTGTTCGACCACAGCGGCAAGCTCACGGCCATCCTCGACGTCTCGGCGCTGCGCTCGCCCGAGGCCCGGGAGAGCCAGCACCTCGTGCGGCACCTGGTGTCGATCTACGCGCGGATGATCGAGGACGCCGATTTCCTGCGCAGCTTCCGCGGCCACTGGATCCTGCGGCTGGGCACGGCCTACGGGCTGGTCGACGTGGCCGGCGAGCTGATGCTGGCCTTCGACGAGGGCGGCACGGTGGCCGGCGCCAACAGCGGTGCGCGGCAGGCCCTGGCCGAAAACCCGCTGGGCCGCGAGCTGTCGCAGCTGCTGCACATGCCGATGGACGCGATCTGGCGCCTGGGCAACGGCGGCGCATCGGCCATGCCTTTCGCGCACACCGTGCTGCTGCCGGGCGGCGGCGAATACCACGCCTCGCTGCTGGCGCCGCGCGTGCGGCGGGCGGCAGCACCAGCGCCTGGCACGGCCCGCCCCTCCGATCGCCTGCCGCCGCTCGCGCGCATCGCCGGCGACGACCCGGCCATGCAGCAGCTTCTCGCGCAGGCGCGCCGTCTGGTGGACCGCGGCATCCATGTGCTGGTCGAAGGCGAAACCGGCAGCGGCAAGGAAGTGCTGGCGCGCGCCATGCACGGCGCAAGCGCCCGCGCGGCGATGCCCTTCGTGGCGGTGAACTGCGCGGCCATTCCCGATTCGCTGATCGAGAGCGAACTCTTCGGCTACACGCCCGGCAGCTTCACCGGCGGCCGCGCCAAGGGCATGAAGGGGCTGATCGCGCAGGCCGACCGCGGCACGCTGTTCCTCGACGAGATCGGCGACATGCCGATGGCGCTGCAGACGCGGCTCTTGCGCGTGCTGTCCGAAGGCGAGGTGCTGCCGCTGGGGGCGGAATCGCCGCAGCGCGTGGACATCGCGGTGGTGGCGGCCACGCACCGCGACTTGTCGGCGCTGGTCGCGGCCGGGCGCTTTCGCGAGGACCTGTACTACCGCCTGTGCGGCGCGGTGCTGAAGCTGCCGCCGCTGCGCGCGCGGCGCGACCGGCGCTACCTGATCGAGGCGATGTTCCATGAAGAGGCGGCGGCGATGGGCTCGGCCGCGCGGCTATCGGAGGCCGCGATGCTGCGGCTGATGGCGCACGACTGGCCGGGCAACCTGCGCGAGTTGCGCAATGTGCTGCGGCTGGCACTGGCGCTCTGCACGGGGGCGAGCATCACGCCCGAGGAGTTGCGCCTGGCGCCGCATCGTCCGTCGCTCGACCGCGGGGACACATCACCCACGCCGGCAGAGGACGGCGACAGCGCCGCCGACGCCACGCGCCTGCTCGACGCGCTGCAGCGCCACCGCTGGCACGTGGCGCGGGCCGCACAGGCGCTCGGCATCAGCCGCGCCACGGCGTACCGCCACATGAAGCGCTTCGGCATCGTGGCGCCGCAGCGCGGCTAACGCCTCAGGATCTGCTCGACGGCGCGCACGGCCGTGCCCAGGCCGTCTTCCGCGCGCATGCGTTCGCCCAGCGCGCGGACCCGCGCGCGCACCTGCGGGTCATGCGCAAACGCGATGCCGCGCGCCAGATCACCGGCGCCGAACCGGGCACCCGCCACCGCGGGCGGTGCCACGCCCGCCTGCGCGAGATGATGCGCCCAGAACGCCTGGTCACCCGCGAAGGGCACGACCACCGAGGGCACGCCCGCGCGCGCGGCCGAGTGGCTGGTGCCCGAGCCGCCGTGGTGCACCACCAGCGCCATCTGCGGAAACAGCCAGTCGTGCGGGGTGTCGCCGATGGCGTGGAAGTTCGGTGGCAGCTGCCGCGCATCCAGGCCGCTCCATCCGGGATGCAGCACCGCGCGCCGGCCGGCCACGCCCTCGACGAGGGCCGCGAGCAGCCGCGCCTTGTCGAAGCCCGTCATGCTGCCGAAGCCGATGTAGACGGGTGCCTCGCCGGCCGCGAGAAAGTCGCGCAGCGCCGGCGGCGGCTGCCAGCCGGGCGCGGGCGCGAGCCACTGGCCGCACACGGCGGCGTTGGCGGGCCAGTCGGCCGGGCGCGGCAGCAGGCTCGGCGAGTAGCCGTAGAGCACGGGGTGCGTGGTCCACAGGCGGCGTCGCGGCGGCAGGCCGCAGACCTCGGCGCGCGCTGCATTCACGGCCGGCCGGAAGGCGCGCCAGAGCAGCCCGTTGACGAGATGGTGGCTCGCGCGGTTCAGGAAGCGCGGCACGCGCGCCGGCGGCAGGAAGGGCGAGGCGAATGCGGCCGTCGGCGTGAGCGGGAACATGCCCGCGCCAATGGCGGGCACGCCCAGCGCCTCGGCCGCCGACAGGCCCACGAAGGCCGCGAGCCCCGCGCAGACGACGGCGTCGCAGCCCTGCGCGGTCTCGATGGTCTGGCGCAGCCAGGACGTGGCGTTGGCATTGGCGATGTCCGCGAGCGCCTTCGCGGCCGCGGCCGGTTTGTCGCCCTGCGCGACGACGCTGCCGAGCGCCTCGCGCATGTCGCCGGCCAGCGCCTGCGAGCGCACGCCAAGCCGTTCGGCCGCGCCGAGCGTGGTGGCGTCCGCCAGCAGCACCGACGCATGGCCCGCGTCGTCCAGCGCGCGGCACAGCGCAGCGAGCGGCCGGGCGTCGCCCTCGGTGCCGTAGGTGAGCACGGCGAGTTTCATGAGGAGCGCCTCCTTGCAGGGGGTTTCGGCGCCGCGCGTGCGCCACGGGCGAAGAGGTCGACGACCACGGCGAACTCGTCGCGCAGCACCAGGCCGGGCAGCGTGAGCCAGCGCATCAGCGCGCCAAAGTACAGGTGGTGCAGCAGGCTCGCAAGGTGCGCGGCCGACACGTCGGTGCGCAGCGTGCCCGCCCGCTGGGCGGCGGCGATCAGCGCTTCGAACAGCCCCGACAGGTCGCGCGGCGTGCTGCGGTCGCCGCCGCCGAGTTCGCTCTCGATGTTGAGGAAGCGAAAGCGGAAGTAGTCGAGCAGGTAGGCCCGGTAGCGCTCGGACCACTCGGCCGACGCGTCGAGCAGGCTGGCGAGCTGCACCGCGAAATCCGCCTTCGGATCGACCGCCTCGTGCAGGCGCTGCACATCGGACACGAGCTCAAGGTGCACCCAGTGCGCCAGGATCGCTTCCTTGGTCGGAAAGTGGTTGTAGAGCGTGCCCTTGGCCACGTCCGCCCGCTGCGCGATCTGCTCCATGGTGGTCGCGTCGTAGCCCTGGGCTTCGAACAGGCGCATGGCGGTGGACGCAACGTGGTCAAGCGTCTGGGTGCGCCGGCGCTCGCGGCGGCCTGGGGGGTCGGGTTCTGTCACGGTGTGGGCCCTTGAATTTAAACGCCGTCCAATTTTATACGACGTTCAAATTCTCATGCGCTGTCTCAGTCTCGGTGAGACAGCAACAGGCGCCTGCGACAAAACCCCGGCCAGGCCCTTGATTCTTCGTCCCGTTCCGCACGGCACGAAAGCTGCGCCACGAATCCCGCGTGCGCCTTGCTGCGCCGCGATTCGATTCGACTCGTTCAACGACACACGGAGACATGCAATGACAGACCCGACCACCGCCCCCACCCGGGCCGCCGCCACCTGGCTCGCCGACTTCGCCGCCGCGCTCGCACGCGGCGACATCGACACGGCCGTCTCGCTGTTCGAGGCCGACAGCTACTGGCGCGACCTCGTCGCCTTCACCTGGAACATCCGCACGCAGGAAGGTGCCGATGCCATCCGCGCGATGCTGCAGGCGCGGCTGGCCGACACGCAGCCCGCGGCCTTCGCGCTGGAGGGCGAGGCGACCGAGGCCGATGGCGTGGTCGATGCCTGGTTCACCTTCGAGACGCGCGTGGCGCGCGGCCGCGGCCATCTTCGGCTGCGCGGCGGCAAGGCCTGGACGCTGCTCACCACCATGACCGAGCTCAAGGGCTTCGAGGAAAAAACCGGCGAGAACCGCATCAAGGGCGCGGAGCACGGCGTGCACAAGGGCCGCAAGAACTGGCTCGAGAAACGCCGCGACGAAGAGGCCGCGCTCGGCTACACCGAGCAGCCCGAGGTGGTGGTCATCGGCGGCGGCCAGGGCGGCATCGCGCTGGGCGCGCGGCTGCGCCGGCTGGGCGTGCCGACCATCATCGTGGAGCGCAACGCGAAGGCCGGCGACTCCTGGCGCAAGCGCTACAAGTCGCTGTGCCTGCACGACCCGGTCTGGTACGACCACCTGCCCTACATGCCCTTCCCGGACGACTGGCCGGTGTTCGCACCCAAGGACAAGATCGGCGACTGGCTCGAGATGTACACCAAGATCATGGAGCTCAACTACTGGAGCTCCACCAACGCGAAGAAGGCCCGCTTCGACGAAGCCACGCAGCGCTGGGAGGTGACGGTGGAGCGCGAAGGCAAGCAGGTCGTGCTGCGGCCGAAGCAGCTGGTGTTCGCACTCGGCGTCTCGGGCTACCCGAACGTGCCGAAGATCGCGGGCGCGGAGAACTTCAAGGGCGACCAGCACCATTCGAGCCAGCACCCCGGGCCCGAGGCCTATGCCGGCAAGAAGTGCGTGGTGCTGGGCTCGAACAACTCGGCGCACGACATCTGCGCGGCGCTGTGGGAGCACGGCGCGGACGTGACGATGATCCAGCGCTCGTCCACGCACATCGCGCCTTCGCAGTCGCTGATGGAGCTGGCGCTGGGCGGGCTCTACTCCGAGCAGGCCGTGAAGAACGGCATCGACCACCACAAGGGCGACCTGATCTTCGCCTCGGTGCCCTACAGGATCATGCACACCTTCCACATCCCGGTGTATGAGGAGATGAAGAAGCGCGACGCCGACCTGTATTCACGGCTGGAGAAGGCGGGCTTCCTGCTCGACTTCGGCGTCGACGGCTCGGGGCTCTTCATGAAGTACCTGCGGCGCGGCTCGGGCTACTACATCGACGTGGGTGCCTCCGAGCTGGTGGCCAACGGCAGCATCCACCTCAAGAGCGGTGTGAACATCGAGCGGGTGAACGAGCGCTCGGTCACGCTGACCGACGGCACCGAGCTGCCGGCCGACCTGCTGGTGTACGCCACCGGCTACGGCTCGATGAACGGCTGGCTGGCCGACCTGATCTCGCCCGAGATCGCCGACAAGGTCGGCAAGTGCTGGGGCCTGGGCTCCGGTACGCCGAAGGACCCGGGTCCCTGGGAAGGCGAGCTGCGCAACATGTGGAAGCCCACGCAGGTCGAGAACCTCTGGTTCCACGGCGGCAACCTGCACCAGTCGCGCCACTACTCGCAGTTCCTGGCGCTGCAGCTGAAGGCGCGCATGGAAGGCATCGACACGCCGGTGTACGAGCGCGCGCCGTCCTACCACACGCGCTGAGCGGGCGGCTCATTCACTGATGAAGCGGCGCAGCCCTTCGAGATCGACCACGGTGATGCCGCCGTATTCGATGCGAAGGAAGCCCGCTTCCCTCAGCCGGTTCAGCGCCGCGTTGCAGCGCTGGCGCGACACGCCCGAAAGATTGGCGATCTCCTCCTGCGAGGTCTGCAGGTGCAGCTCGCTGCCCGGATACAGCCACGGATGGAACAGCCCCGCCAGCGCGCGGGCCACCTGGCCGTCGGCGTCGAGCAGCCGGTGCGCCGCGTAGTTGCCCATGAACCAGTGCAGCCGCTCGTTGAGTTGCTGCAGCAGGAAATGATCGAAGCCGCGCTGCGTGCGGTGCAGCCACTCGAAGGTCTCCAGCGGCAATTGAGCCACGCGGCTGGGCCGCAGGGCAATGACGTCGGCCGAGCGCGGAGCGCCGCGCAGCAGCGTGCCTTCGCCGAACCAGCTGCCCACCGACAGCCCGCCGAAGGTGACCGAGCGGCCGTCGCTCGAGGTGATCGACCACTTGAGCAAGCCTTCGAGCGTGCCGTACCAGTGCAGCGGCGTATCGCCGCGCCGGCACAGCGCGGCGCCGGCCGCGACTTCGACCTCGCGGATCTCGTCGAGCACGCGTTCGCGCGCCGTTTCGTCGAGCAGCGGATACCAGGCCGAGCGCTGCAGCAACTGGGGAATCGTCAGCGATGCCGCCTTGAAGGCCGGCTTCGTCGTGGCCATGAAATGAAAGCTCCTGGGGCCCGGGTGCGTAAACCCTGAGCCCAAATGTCGTCGCAATGACTGAGTGTGCCTGCGCCGCCAAAAATAATAGCGCGCCCCTCATGAAAGAAGACACCCAGGAGATCCGGAGCATGTCGTCGAAGCGCAAAGTGATCGTGACCATCGCCCCCACCGGCGGCATGGCGCACAAGTCGCAGAACCCCCACCTTCCCACCCAGCCCGACGAGATCGCGGCCGACGTGCTGCGCTGCTGGAACGCCGGCGCGAGCGTGGCCGCCATCCATGCGCGCCGCCCCGATGACGGCGCGACCTGCGACGCGGACGTGTACCGCGACATCAACAGCCGAATCCGCAATGCCGGCTGCGACATCGTCATCAACAACTCGACCGGCGGCGGCGTGCACGGCGACATGGTGAAGCCACTGGCGGGCGATCGCTGGGAGATCGCCTGGGAAGAGCGCATCAAGGGCATGGACGCGGGCGCCGAGATGTGCACGCTCGACGCGACCACGCTGAACCTGAGCTTCGAGGGCAAGCAGATCCTGATGGACACGCCCATCACCCGCGGCCGCGAGCTCGCGGCCGGCATGAAGGCGCGCGGCATCAAGCCCGAGTGGGAGGTGTTCAGCCCCACGCACATCCTGCAGGACACCACCACGCTGATCGAGGAAGGCCATGACGACGAGCCCTACTTCATCAACCTGGTGATGAACGTGCACCGCAATTTCCAGAATGCGATGCCGTATTCGCCCCGCTTCCTGCAGATGATGGTCGACACCCTGCCGCGCGGCAGCATCTTCGGCGTGAGCGGCATCGGCACCTCGCAGCTGGAAGCCAACGTGGCGGCGCTGCTGCTGGGCGGCCATGCGCGCGTGGGGCTCGAAGACAACCTCTACTTCCGCCACGGCGAGCTGGCCACCAACGTGCAGCTCACCGAACGCATCGTGCGCGTCATCCATGAGCTCGACATGGAAGTGGCCACGCCGGCCGAAGCAAGGCAGATGATGGGGCTGCCGCGCAGAAGCGGCCCGCGCCCCGAATTCGCGCCGCGCTGAAGCGGCCGTTCACCCCGCCAGAACATCGAAGGAGACATCCATGAACACCCGCCGCCGCTTCCTCCACACCCTGGGCGCAGCCACTGCGCTGGGCGCCCTCTCGCCGCTGGCCGCGCTGGCCCAGGCGCTCGAGCAGGTCAAGATCTACTACGGCTTCCCGGCCGGCAGCGCCGGCGACAGCGTGGCGCGCCGCGTGGGCGAAAAGCTCGCGGGCTCGGCCTACTGCCGCAACGCGGCCGTGGTCGAGAACAAGCCGGGCGCCGGCGGACGCATCGCGCTGGAAACGCTCAAGAGCGCGCCGGCCGACGGCAGCGTGCTGGCGCTGTCGCCCTTCTCGTGCACCTCGATCTATCCGCACATCTACAGCAAGCTCAGCTACGACCCGGGCAAGGACTTCGTGCCGGTGTCGATCGCCGCCGTCATGCACCATGGCCTCGCGGTCGGCCCGCTGGTGCCGCCCGAGGTGCGCACGGTGAAGGACTTCCTCGCCTGGGCCAAGGCCAACCCGAACCAGGCCAGCTACGGCTCGCCCGCGGCCGGCTCGACGCCGCACTTCATCGGCGCGCTGCTGGGCCTCCACAACGGCGTCGATCTCAAGCACGTGCCCTACCGCGGCTCCATTCCCGGCGTGACCGACGTGGTGGGCGGACAGATCGCCGCCATGGTCACGCCCAGCGGCGACTTCATTCCCAACCACAAGGCCGGCAAGCTGCGGCTGCTCGCCACCTCGGGCAAGGCGCGCTCGCCCTTCTCGCCCGAGGTGCCGACCTTCGCCGAGCAGGGCTTCGCCGAGCTGACCACCGAGGAATGGTTCGGCTTCTACGCGCCGGCCCGGACGCCAGCCAGCGTGGTGGCAGCGGCCAATGCGGCGATCAACGCGGCCATCAAGGAAAAGGTGGCGACGGACAGCCTGGCCGTGGTCGGCCTGATCGCCCAGGGCTCCACCGCCGAAGAGATGGCGCGCTCTCAGCGGGCCGAGGTCGAGCGCTGGGGCCCGCTGGTCAAGAAGATCGGCTTCACGGCGGACTCCTGAGGCGATGCAGATGGAACCGACTCCGAAACGCGTGGCGGTGGTCGCCACCGGCGTCATCGGCGCCAGCTGGGCCGCCTACTTCCTCGCGCGCGGCCTCGACGTGGAGGCCACCGACCCCTCGCCCGATGCCGAGGCGCGGCTGCGCGCGGCCGTGGCTGCGCACTGGCCCACGCTCGAACGCTTCGGCGTGGCCAGCGGCGCCTCGGCCGGGCGGCTGCGCTTCCACGCGCGGCTCGAGGATGCGGTGGCCCAGGCCGACTTCGTCCAGGAAAGCGGCCCCGAGCGGCTGGATTTCAAGGTCGACCTGTTCCGGCGCATGGACGAGGCCGCGCCGGCCCACGCGATCCTGGCGTCGAGCTCCTCGGGGCTCGCGATCAGCGCCGTGCAGGCCGAGTGCAAGCACCCGGAGCGCGTGGTGCTGGGCCATCCCTTCAACCCGCCGCACCTGATCCCGCTGGTGGAGGTGGTCGGCGGCGCGCGCACCTCGGACCAGACCATCGAACGCACGATGGCCTTCTATGCCGCCATCGGCAAGCGGCCGATCCACGTGAAGCGCGAGGTCAAGGGCCACATCGCGAACCGGCTGCAGGCTGCGCTCTGGCGCGAGGCCTTCCACCTGGTCGATGAAGGCGTGGCGAGCGTGGCCGACATCGACACCGCCATTGCGCACGGCCCCGGCCTGCGCTGGGCGGTGATGGGGCCGTTCATGAACCTGCATCTTTCAGGCGGCGCGGGCGGCATCGAACACGTGCTCGCGCACCT
Source organism: Variovorax beijingensis (assembly GCF_007828835.1). GTDB lineage: Bacteria > Pseudomonadota > Gammaproteobacteria > Burkholderiales > Burkholderiaceae_C > Variovorax > Variovorax beijingensis_A. The sequence goes on from NZ_VIVL01000001.1 coordinate 178,842, forward strand.
GGGCGGGCCGATCGAGGACTGGTGGAAAGACCTGGGCGCGCCGTCGATGACGGAAGAACTCAAGCAGAAGGTGGCCGAAGGCGTGGCCGAGGAACTGGGCGCGCGGCGCGTGGCCGAGCTGGAGGCCGCGCGCGACATCCTGCTGTTGAACCTGATTCGCGCGAAGTCCGAAACCGGCAGACTCGATTGAAATGAACGACGACGACTTCCTCCTCGACCAAAGCCAGATCGCCCCGCCGCGCACGGTGCGCATCGACTTCGACGACGGCTCCTTCGCGCTGCGTTCGCCGATGGCGCTCAAGCCCTATGCGCGGTGCATCGGCGAATGGCTGGAGCGCTGGGCGCGCGAGACACCCGACGCGCTGGCCTTCGCGGAACGCGACGACAGCGGCGAAGGCTGGCGCAAGCTCGACTACCGCGCGCTGCGCGAGGCCGTGGGCGGCGTCGCGCAGGCGCTGCTCGACCTGGCGCTGCCGGCCGCAAAGCCCATCGTGATCCTCTCGGACAACGCGATCGACCACGCGGTGCTGATGCTCGCGGCGATGCACATCGGGCGCACGGCGTGCTCGCTGTCGAGCGCGTACTCGCGCCTGGCCAGGGATCCATCGCGGCTGCACGGCATGCTGCAGGCGCTGCAGCCCGCCTTGATCTACGCCTCGGATGCCAGGATCTACGGCGGCGCGCTCGCGGGCTGCGGCGTCGAGGCGGTCACGGTGTTCAGCCGTCATGCCGACGCGCATGCCGGCGCCCTGCCCTTTGCGCAACTGCTGCAGGCGCGCGAGACATCCGCCGTGATGCAGGCCTACGAAGCCATCCTGCCCGACACCCACGCCAAGTACCTGCTGACCTCGGGCTCCACCGGCAAGCCCAAGGTGGTGATCAACACGCACCGCATGCTCTGCGCCAACCAGCAGATGATGGCGCAGACCTGGCGCTTCCTCGCGCACGAAAAACCGGTGCTGGTCGACTGGCTGCCCTGGAGCCACACCTTCGGCGGCAACCACAACCTGCACATGGTGCTCGCCCATGGCGGCGCGCTCTACATCGACGAGGGCCGGCCCGCGCCGGGGCTCATCGAGAAGACCGTGCGCAACCTGCGCGAGGTGAAGCCCACGCTGCTGTTCAACGTGCCGCGCGGCTTCGACATGCTGCTGCCCTTTCTCGAAGCCGACGATGCCCTCGCGCGCGAGGTGTTCTCGCGCCTGCGGCTGGCCTTCTATGCGGCCGCGGCGCTCGCGCCCTCGACCTGGCAGCGGCTCGAGGCCGTGGCGCGGCGCGTGCGGCCCGAGCGGCCGCTGTGGCTCACCACTTCATGGGGCGCCACGGAAACCTCGCCAGCCATCACCTCGGCGCACTGGAAGCTCGACGGCGCGGGCTGCATCGGCGCACCGCTGCCGGGGCTCGAACTCAAGTTCGTGCCCAACGGCCAGAAGCTCGAGATGCGCGTCAAGGGCGTCTCGGTGTTCCCGGGCTACCGCCATGCGCCGCGCGAAACCGCCGAGGCCTTCGACGAAGAGGGCTACTACCGCATCGGCGATGCCGGTTTTCTTGCGGACCCCGCCGAGCCCTCGCAAGGCGTGATCTTCAACGGCCGCGTGGCCGAGGACTTCAAGCTCTCGAGCGGCACCTGGGTCTCGGTGGGCACATTGCGCGTGAAGCTGGTGTCGATGCTGGCGCCGCATGTGCAGGACGTGGTGCTCACGGGCCATGACCGCGACGAGATCGGCATGCTGGTGTTCGCGAGCCCGCAGGCCGCCTCGCTCGCGCCGCAGGCGCTGGCCGGGCGCATCGCCGAGGTGCTGCGCAGGCTGCGCAGCGAAGGCGCGGGTTCCTCGCAATGCCCCGCATGCGCGCTGGTGCTCAGCGAACCACCGAGCCTCGACGCGGGCGAGATCACCGACAAGGGCTACATCAACCAGCGCGCGGTGCTCGTGCGCCGCGCGGCCGAGGTGGCGCGGCTGCATGCCGGCGCGGATCACGACCTGCAGGTCATCCGGCTGCGCGACTGACTGAAAAAGATCAACCGCCGGGACGTCGCCGCAGCGCGGTACGCAGCGCCTTCGCGAAACGCGGGTCGGCCGTGGCACCGACGTTGAAGCGCGACCAGCGCGAGACCTGCGTCGAATCGGTGCTGAAAATGCGCCCCGGCGCCATCACGATCTTGCGCGGCAGCAATTCCTTCGCCAGCACCAGCGAGTCGGCCACGCCGGGAAGCGCGGCCCAGACATAGAGCGACTGCGGGGTGCGCGCGAAGACTTCCGCATCGACCGAATCGAACAGCTGCAAGGCCTTGCGCGTGGCCTCGCCGAGGCGGTTCTGCAGGCGGTTCAGGTGCCGCTGGTAGTGGCCTTCGCTCAGGATCACGTCGACCGTGCGCTCGCTGTACTCCGAGCTGCTCACGTGGATCAGCGCCTTCAGGTCCGCGAGGTCGGTCGCCAGGCCGGCCCCGCAGGCGATGAAGCCCACGCGCAAGGCTGCCGAGAACGACTTCGAGAAGCTGCCGATGTAGATGGTGCGCTCCAGCTGGTCGAGCGCCGAAAGCCGCGGCAAGGCCGTGGGCTTGAAGTCGGCCAGCGGGTCGTTCTCGACGATCAGCAGGTCGTATTTCTGCGCGAGCTGCAGCACGCGGAAGGCCTTGGCCGGCGAGATGTCGGAGCCCGTGGGGTTGTGCGCGAGCGACTGCGTGAAGAAGAGGCGCGGTCGCTCGGCCATCAACAGCCGCTCCAGCACGTCGAGATCGGGCCCGTCGGCCAGCCGCGGCACGGCGAGCATCTGCGCACCCGCGAGCTTGAGCTTTCCGAACAGCGGGTAGTAGCCCGGGTCGTCCACCAGCACCTTGCCGCCGGGCGGCACGAAATAGCGGATGACGATGTCCATCGCCTCGTTGGCGCCGTGCGTGAGCACGATCTGCCGCGGCTCGGCGCCGATGCCGAAGTCGGCCAGCTTGCGCACGAGGTGGTCGCGCAACGGCGCATAGCCGAAGCGGCTGCCGTAGCGGAACAGCGCGCCAAGCCCCGTGCGGACCACCTTGGGGTGGTACTTGTCGAGCCGCACGTCGGCCAGCCATTCGACCGGCGGGAAGCCGTCGCCCACGGCCACCGCGTCGGGCTGCGTCTTGAGCTGCTCGCGCATGAGCCACACGATGTCCATCGCGCGGCCAAGGCTGCCCGCTTCTTCCTCGACGGGCTTGACGGTCGACTGCGCGAGCACGAAATAGCCCGAACCGCGCCGCGGCTCGACGAGGCCGCGCGACACCAGCAGCTCGAACGCGGCCACCACCGTGTTCTTGGCATAGCCGTGCAGCTGCGCGAGTTCGCGCAGCGACGGCAGCTTGTCGCCGGCCTTGTAGGCGCCGCTCGCGATCTGGCGCGCGAGGGTGTCGGCAAGCGAATCGGCAATCGTGGTCATGGGCTGCGACTGTGACACAGCAGGCCGCCGCGGCGCACCACTGTCCGCACTGTCCCGCCAAACTGTGCCTTCCGCGGCCGGTACAGCCGGCCTAAATTGCCTGCTCCCGAATTCATCTTCCGAAGAGACAAGCAACGATGGTCGCCGATTCCCGCATTCCCAACTTCCGCGCGCTCACGCCCGCACAGCGCCTTGCCCACATCGCGCAGGCCGCATCGCTCACCGGCGACGAGGCGGCGCTGCTCGCCCAACCGGGCGCCCTGAGCGTGGACCGCGCCAACGGCATGGTCGAGAACGTGATCGGCACTTTCGAGCTTCCGCTGGGCGTGGCCGGCAACTTCACCGTGAACGGGCGCGACTACCTCGTGCCGATGGCCGTCGAAGAGCCCTCGGTGGTGGCCGCCGCGTCGTTCATGGCCAAGCTGGCGCGCGAAGGCGGCGGCTTCGAGGCCTCGAGCACCGGGCCGCTGATGCGCGCGCAGGTGCAGGTGATCGGCATCACCGACCCCTACGGCGCGCGGCTCGCGCTGCTGCGTGCGCGCGACGAGATCCTGGCCGTGGCGAACAGCCGCGACAAAGTGCTGATCGATCTCGGCGGCGGCTGCCGCGACATCGAGGTGCATGTGTTCGGCGACACGCCGCGCGGCGCGATGGTGGTGATGCACCTGATCGTCGACGTGCGCGACGCGATGGGCGCGAACACGGTCAACACCATGGCCGAGGCGGTGTCGCCGCTGGTCGAGAAGCTCACGGGCGGCACGGTGCGCCTGCGCATCCTGTCGAACCTGGCGGACCTGCGGCTGGCGCGTGCGCGCGTGCGGCTCGCACCGGCCGTGCTGGCCACGCGCGAGCGCAGCGGCGAAGAAGTGGTCGAGGGCGTGATCGATGCGTACACCTTCGCGGCCATCGACCCCTACCGCGCGGCGACGCACAACAAGGGCATCATGAACGGCGTCGATCCGGTGATCGTCGCGACCGGCAACGACTGGCGCGCGGTGGAAGCCGGCGCGCATGCCTACGCCTGCCGCAGCGGGCGCTACAGCTCGCTGACCACCTGGGAAAAGGACACGACAGGCGCATTGGTCGGCACCATCGAGATGCCGATGCCGGTAGGGCTGGTCGGCGGTGCCACCAAGACGCATCCACTCGCCCGGCTCGCACTGAAGATCCTCGACGTGAAGTCGGCACAGGAACTCGGCGAAGTCGCGGTGGCCGTGGGCCTCGCGCAGAACCTCGGCGCGCTGCGCGCGCTCGCCACCGAAGGCATCCAGCGCGGCCACATGGCGCTGCATGCCCGCAACATCGCGCTGGTCGCGGGCGCCACCGGCGACGAGATCGACAGCATCGCCAGGCAGATGGCCGCCGAGCATGACGTGCGTACCGACCGCGCCATGGCACTGCTCGAAGCGCTGCGCAGGAAGTAGGCAGGGCCGGAGAGGCCCGCACAACGGACCGCGGCCGAAACCGCGGCGGCCATGGAAGTGGCCGTCACATCACCAAGACGGAGACATCACAAATGAACGCAGACAGTGCAACGCGCGCCAGATGGCGGCTGGTGGAGATATGGGGCGACACGGCCGACCTGGGCCACCTCGCGTGGTCGATCGTCATCGGCGTCGCGGTGAGCCTCACGGGTTATCTCGTGGCCAGCCGCGTGCTCGCGAGCGCCGTGAGCACACCCGAGCTGGCACGCGCCTACGCCATGCTCGCCGGCCTCGGCGGCTGCGTGGTGTCGGGCCTGGTCTGCGCGAAGCTCTTCACGCCGAAGCGCGAAGTAGTGGAAGGCACCGAAGCCGATCCGCGCTGGCGCGAAGAAGTGCTGGCCGAACTGGCCGGCGAGCATGGCGACCTGGGCTCGGTGGACGACCTGCCGCCGTCCGTGGTGCGCGAGATGAAGGAACTGGAGATCTACGACCTGTTCGCGTCGTACAAGCCCAGCGCACGCAGCGCCGGAGGAGCCGCACCGTGATCGACGCCGCACTCCTCGACCAGATCCTCGTTGCCACCGGCATGGGCCTCGTGGGGGCCATTGTTTTCGCGGCCATCGGCCTTGTCTCGGGCACCGACGAAACCACCACGCTCGCACCGCTCACGCTGCTGGTGGTGCTGCTCGGCGTGCCGCCCGAAGGCGTGTTCACCTTCTTTCTCGCAGCGGCCGTGGCCAAGCACATGACGCATGCGGTGCCCACGGCGCTGCTCGGCATCCCGGGCGACACCATGGCGACACCGCTGCTGCAGGACGCGAACGTGCTGCGCAACCTCGGCGTGCCGCACATCGCGTTGCGCAAGATGGTGTCGGGCGCGATCATCGCGGCCTTCCTCGCCGTGCCGCTGGCCGTGCTGTTCGCGGTGCTGCTCGCGCCCTATGGTGCAGCCATCACCAAGGCGGCGCCCTGGATCTTCGTGGTGGCGGCCGTGGCCATTGCGTATTTCTCGAGCGGGCGCTGGGCCTCGGTGGCCACGCTGGTGCCGTTCGTGATGGTGATCGTGGCGCTGCAAGCGCTCACCGGCAAGTACGGCGTGAAGCTCAGCATCAGCTACTTCCTGGGCATCGCGATCGGGCCGCTGGTGGCCGACCTGTTCTCGGTGATCTCGCCGGCGGCACGCGCCCGCATGAAGCGCGACAAGGTCCGCACCTTCTCGCTCGCGCCGGACGTGAAGGGCTGGTCAGGCTACTTTCCGAACCCGTTCAAGGTGCTCGACCGCGGACAGGTGAAGTGGACCGTTGCGACCGCCGCGATCTCCAGCGCCACCTTCGTGTTCAGCCCGGTCGCAATGACGGTGGTGCTGGGCGAGCTGGTGGGTTCGCGCATCAAGCACGCCTACCACCGGCTGACCACCACGCTGGCCGCGCGCAACGGCGTGACCGAGGCCACCTACATCGCCGAGGCGCTGATTCCGCTGATCGCCATCGGCCTGCCGCTGAGCCCGGTGGCGGCCGGCCCGGCCGCGCCGCTCTTCAATGCGCCGCCGGTGTTCACCATCGATTCGGCCACGGGCCAGACCCACAACCTGCACAACCTGCTGAACCACTGGGAGTTCCTGGGCTACGGCATGCTGGCGGTGATGCTCGCGGCGCTGGTGGCCTATCCGTTCACGATGAACTTCGCGCGCCGCGCGGCACTCTTCGTCTCGCGCAAGGTGAGCCACGAGGCCATCATCGCGACCTTCGTCGGCCTGATCGTGGTGATCAGCGTATGGGAAGGGCAGCTGCTCGGCTTGCTGGTGATCCTCACGATGGGCCTGCTCGGGGGCCTGCTGTCGCGCGCCATCGGCTTCAACACCGGCGTGCAGTTCATGGGCTACTACACAGCGGTGCTGACGGTGCCGGCCGTCATCAAGGCCTTCGGTTGATGCCTCGAGGTGCGCAGCGCGGCTTCAACGACCTTCAGTCGCAGGCCCCGCCGGCACCGGTCAGGGGGAAACCCGAGGGCCTTTCCTGCGAGCCGCCGGCGCTGCCTTCTTCACGGGCTCTTCCTCGCCGAAAAGCCTTTCGATCTGCTGCCCCGCGCGCGCGCCGATGGCCGTGCCCACGCCCGGCAGCAGCGCGGTGCCGACCGCCGCACCGGCCAGCGCACCGCCGGTCAGCGACACCTCGGGCTCGCTCATGGTCCCGCCGATCTTCAGCGGCATGCCGACCACGCCGTCGACCAGGTCGACCGCGATCTCGCCGTCCAGCTTGCGGTTGAACAGCCGCAGGCTGCCGCTGGCCGTGAGCACACCCGAACGCGCCTTGAGCCCGGTGTAGCGCATCACGACGCCGTCTTCGGTACCCTGCGTGTCGAGCACGCCGGTGAGCTCGTCGAGCGGCGTGGTGCCGCCGCGGCTGATGCCGGCGGTGGTCACGGCCTTGGCCAGATCCAGCCGCGTGAGCGTGGCGGGCTGGACCGAGAAGGTGGTGCGGGTGCGCAGGCTGCGCAGCAGCGCGCCCACTTCGCCGGTCTCGGCCACCAGCGCGGACTGGCCCGAAACCTTGCCGGCGACGGCGCTGCGCCGGCCGAAGGCCTGCACCATGCCCTCGATGTCCACCTGCCGCGGCTCGAGCTCGGCTGACACGCGCAGCAGGTCGCCGGGCAGGGTCTCGAACCAGGCCACGCCGTTCGCCGTGCCGCCGCCGATGTCGATGCGGGTGCGCCACCGGTCCTGTCCGGCGGCGCGGTCCAGCCGCAGCCGGGCGGGCGGCGACACGCCGGCACGCTCGATTCGCGCCTGGCGCGGCCGCCAGCCGGCGTCGAAGCTGATTTCGCCGTCGTAGGCCAGCGCAATGCCGCGCCGGTCGATCCAGCTCAGGTCGCGCCAGCGCAGCTTTTCGAGCGGAACGGGCGCCAGCGTCCAGGGCGCCGGCAGCGCGACGATGCGGGCGCCCTCCTTCGGCTTGGGGCCCTTGCCGCGGAACGCGCGCACCGACTCGCGCGGCAGCACCAGGCTTTCGATCTCGACCTCGTCGATCGCGACGACCCGGCGCAGCAGCTCCCGCAGCTTGAGCTGCACCGTGATGCGGCGCAGCGTGACGGGGCGCGGCTGCTCGGTGGCCAAGTCGGACAGCACCAGCACGGGGCTGGGCCACAGCGCCCAGTGCGCACCGCCGATCTTCAGGCCCACGCCGAAGCGCTTCTCGAAACCTTCGGCAATGCGCGCGGCCACCTCCTCGTCGCTGGGCAGGCGGGTGCTCGCCACCCACACCAGCGCGCCGGCACCCAGCAGCAGGACCGCGGCAATGCCGATGAGCCAACGGCGGACAGGGCGTTTCATCCGGCCAACTTAGCACGCAAAGGCGACTGCCGTTGTCAGCCCCCGTCGCTATAGTTTCCCAAACCCTGCACCGGAGAAACCGAATGCGTATCTGGAAAAAAGACATCTCTGTCGAGGAACTGACCCGCAACCACATCGGCACCGCCGTGTCCACGCTGGGCATGGAATTCCTGGAGGTGGGCGACGACTTCATCCGCGCCCGCGTGCCGGTGGACGAGCGCACCCGCCAGCCCTACGGCATCCTGCACGGCGGCGTGTCGGTGGTGCTGGCCGAGACGCTGGGCTCCTGCGGCGCGCACTACTCGGCCCCCGAGGGCGACCGGGCCGTGGGCCTGGACATCAACGCCAACCACATCCGCTCGGCCACGAGCGGCTGGGTCACGGGCACCGCGCGGCCGGTGCACCGCGGGCGCACCACCCAGGTGTGGCAGATCGACATGACCAACGACGCGGGCGAATTGACCTGCGTCTCGCGCATCACAATGGCGGTGCTGGCGCCGCGCTAGGGCAGGAAACCCGCCCGGCATGCGGGCGGCAGCGGGCCGAGAGAAGCCCCCCAGGAACATCAATAACTACCGAGGAGATCACCACTCATGAACAACCTGTTCAGCTGGCGCGAAGTCGCCGCCACCGAGGGCCGCGTGGTCGCGCCCGACGAACGCCTGCCCTGGCTGCAGACCGGCATGATGGGCGTGCAGCACGTGATCGCGATGTTCGGCGCCACGGTGCTGGCGCCCATCCTGATGGGCTTCAATCCCAACATCGCGATCCTGATGAGCGGCATCGGCACGCTGATCTTCTTCCTGGTGACGGGCGGCAGGGTGCCCAGCTACCTGGGCTCGAGCTTCGCGTTCATCGGCGTGGTGATCGCGGCCAGCGGCTACGCGGGCAAGGGTCCCAACGCCAACATCGCGGTGGCGCTCGGCGGCATCGTGGCCTGCGGGGTGGTCTACATCCTGATCGGCGCCCTCGTGCAGGCGATCGGCACCGGCTGGATCGAGCGCTTCATGCCGCCGGTGGTCACGGGCGCCGTGGTGGCGGTGATCGGGCTCAACCTGGCGGGCGTGCCGATCAAGAACATGGCGGCCAGCAATTTCGATTCGTGGATGCAGGCCGTCACCTTCCTCTGCGTGGGGCTGGTGGCGGTGTTCACACGCGGCATGCTGCAGCGGCTGCTGATCCTGGTCGGGCTGATCCTGGCCACGCTGGTCTATGCGGCGCTGACCAACGGCATGGGCCTGGGCAAGCCGGTGGACCTGGGCGGCATCGCCAACGCCGCCTGGTTCGGCATGCCGACCTTCACCGCCCCGGTGTTCACGGCCAACGCCATGCTGCTGATCGCGCCCGTGGCCATCATTCTGGTGGCCGAGAACCTCGGCCACCTGAAGGCGGTCACGGCCATGACCGGCCGCAACCTCGACCCCTACATCGGCCGCGCCTTCATCGGCGACGGCATCGCCACCGTGGTGAGCGGCGCCTCGGGCGGCACCGGCGTGACCACCTATGCCGAGAACATCGGCGTGATGGCGGCCACGCGCATCTACTCGACGGCGGTGTTCGTGGTGGCCGCACTCATCGCGCTGGTGCTGGGCTTCAGCCCCAAATTCGGCGCGCTGATCCAGGCGATTCCGCTGCCGGTGATGGGCGGCGTGAGCATCGTGGTGTTCGGGCTCATCGCCATTGCGGGCGCCAAGATCTGGGTCGACAACAAGGTCGACTTCTCGCAGAACAAGAACCTGATCGTGGCCGCCATCACGCTGATCATCGGCACCGGCGACTTCACGCTGAAGTTCGGCGACTTCGCATTGGGCGGCATCGGCACCGCGACTTTCGGCGCCATCATCCTCTACGCGCTTCTGGGCCGGACGCGCAACGCCTGAGGCCTTGCAAAGTGAAACCTCGTGCAAGAAATGTTGTCCGAGGTGCTTGAAGCGGGCCCCGGTCACTGGCCGGAAGCCCGCGCCCGTTAGACTTCAACGCTTTTCGCACCGACGTTTTCCAATGGCCGATGTCTCCGCCGCGCGCACCAAGGCGGTTTTCGAATTCAAGAGCGCCACGCTGCCGCTGATCGCAGTGATCCTCAAGACGGCCGACCTGGCCGTGCTGGCCGAGGCCCTCGACGCGCAGCTGGCCGACTCGCCCGATTTCTTCGAGCAGGAGCCGGTGGTCATCGACCTCTCGCAGCTGCAGCCGGACGAGGAAAGCGGCGAGGAACCCCCGGCGCTCGACTTCGCGGCGCTGCGCGGCCTGCTGGCGCGCCACCAGACGCAGCCGATTGCGGTGCGCGGAGGCAACAACGCCCAGAATGCGGCGGCGCGCGCCGCCGGCCTGTCGCTCACGGCCATGCCGGTGGCACCCGCGCCGCGCTCCCCGGCACCGCCGGCCGCTTCGCCGGCGCCCGCCAGCGAAGCACCGCAGATCGTGCGCGAAGTGCCGGTGCCGGCCAACGGCACCCTGCTGATCGACAAGCCGCTGCGTTCGGGCCAGCAGGTCTACGCCCGCGGCGGCGACGTGGTGGTGACCGCGGTGGTGAGCTTCGGCGCCGAGGTCATTGCCGACGGCAACGTGCACGTCTACGCACCGCTGCGGGGCAAGGCCATTGCCGGCGCGCGCGGCAATACCGAGGCGCGCATCTTCTCGACCTGCATGGAAGCGCAGCTCGTGGCCATCGCGGGCATCTATCGCACCAACGAAGTGCCGCTGCCCGACCCGGTGCTCGGCAAGCCGGCCCAGATACGCCTCGATGGCAAGAAGCTAATGATCGACGCGATTCCCTGACGGGCCGCGCCGCATCCGACAACCAACAACCGAATCGAAACAAGAAGGAATGGCCATGGCCAAAATTGTGGTGGTGACCTCAGGCAAGGGCGGCGTCGGCAAGACCACGACGAGCGCCAGCTTCGCGTCGGGCCTCGCGCTCGCGGGCAAGAAGACGGCGGTGATCGACTTCGACGTGGGCCTGCGCAACCTCGACCTCATCATGGGCTGCGAACGCCGCGTGGTGTACGACCTGATCAACGTGATCCAGGGCGAGGCCAACCTGAGCCAGGCGCTCATCAAGGACAAGCAGTGCGACAACCTGTTCGTGCTCGCGGCCTCGCAGACGCGCGACAAGGAAGCGCTCACGCAGGAGGGCGTCGAAAAGGTGCTGACCGACCTGGCCGCGATGGACTTCGACTACATCGTCTGCGATTCGCCCGCCGGCATCGAGACCGGCGCGATGATGGCCATGCACTTTGCCGACGAGGCGCTCGTGGTGACCAACCCCGAGGTATCCTCGGTGCGCGACTCCGACCGCATCCTGGGCATGCTCAGCAGCAAGACCAAGCGGGCGAAGGAAGGCGGCGACCCCATCAAGGAGCACCTGCTGATCACCCGCTACAACCCCAACCGCGTGGCCGGCGGCCAGATGCTCTCTCTGGAGGACATCCAGGACATCCTGCGCATCAAGCTGATCGGCGTCATTCCCGAGTCGGAGAGCGTGCTGCAGGCCTCCAACCAGGGCGTGCCCGCCATCCACGACAAGGAAACCGACGTGGCCAAGGCCTACAGCGACGTGGTGGCGCGCTTCCTGGGCGAGGACCGCCCGATGCGCTTCGTCGACGCCGAAAAGCCGGGCTTCTTCAAGCGAATTTTCGGAGGCAAGTAGGCCATGTCCTTTTTCTCGTTCCTGCTCGGCGAAAAGAAGAAGACGGCCAGCGTCGCCAAGGAGCGGCTGCAGATCATCCTCGCGCACGAGCGGTCCAGCCTCAGCGGCAAGAAGCGCCCCGACTACCTGCCCGACCTGCAGCGCGAGCTGATGGCGGTGATCTCCAAGTACGTGAAGATCAATGCCGATGACATCAAGGTTCACCTGGAAAAACAGGACGACCTCGAAGTGCTCGACATCAAGATCGAGCTGCCCGACCCGGCACCCTCGCCGGCGCGCTGAAAAAGAAAGAACGCGGCGCGGGCGGCATTGCCCCCCACGCCCGCCCACCGCTCAGGGCTGCGCCACGAAGCGCACCACCTGGTGGACCACGTCCTCCTCCTTGAGGATGCGGCGGTGCCCCAGTCCCTGCGTGGCCACCAGCCGCGCTCCGCTGATCGCGTCTCGATAGGCCTCGGCATCCGCAAAGCGGTTCACCCGGTCGTCGCGGTCATGCACGATCAGCGTCGGCTGCGCGATGCGCGGACCGACGGCCGCCGGCTCCAGTTGCGCCATCAGGATGCCTTCGCGCGCCTCGAACCGCCGCTGCATGGCCTGGCGCGTCGCCTCGCTGAGCCCGAAGGTGTGCGCGAAATAGCGCGTGTATTCGCGCGGCGACGCCGGCGGCGCGAGCAGCACCATCCGCTCGGCCTGCAGGCCCTGCGCGGCCGCCAGCGCCAGCGCGTTGGCTCCCAGCGAATGGGCAGCCACCGCGCGCAGCGCATGGCCGTCGGCCGCGAGCCTAGCAACCACATACGCGATGGCGCGCGCGAACTGCGGCGAGTTGCTCGTCGTGCCCGCGCTGCGGCCATGGGCCGGCAGTTCGAGCAGCACCGGCCGCAGGCCCGCATCGGCCAGCGCCTGCGCGAGCGCCAGCATCTGCCCCGCATGCCCGCCCCAGCCGTGCACCAGCAGCACGACGGGCGCCGATTCCGCACCTGAGTCCTGCGCGGCCAGGTGATAGAGGCCGATGCCGGCATTCTCGAAGGCCCAGCCTTCGCGCCGCCAGTCGGCCCCGGGCCCCTGGCCGCGGTAGAGCCACTTGGGCGGCAGCGGCGTGCCGAACACGCGGTAGGCCGCACGCACGCCCAGCGCGGGCCACAGGCGCTGCGAGGCGGTCAGGCCGAAGCGCAGTGCGCGCATCAGGCGGCCCGGGCGGTAGTAGTTGGACTGGGCGGCGTGCGTGGCCGCGGAGGTGGTGGTGCTCGTCATGCAATGGGCTCCTGCGTACGGTCGTTCAGTACCAGACCCAGTCCTCATTGCTGCGCGGCAGGCTGCGCAGCGCATCGCGGGTGGCGTCGGCGCCGATGGCGACCACATAGACGGCAAGACAGAGGGCGATGATCAGCATGGTGTTTCTCCTTTTATCGCACGATCGTGCGAAATTAAGACAAAGAAAGACGGAACGAAATGGCCTGTGCCGTGGCTCAGGCGCGGTAGCTCGAAAGAAGCCGCTGCCAGGTCTGCGTGGCGCGATCGGCGGCTTGGGGGTCGCGCAGGAAGCGCGCGTCGTGCAGCAGGCCCATGATGAGGCCGTTCAGTTCGCTGACCAGCTGCGCCGGGTCGGTGTCGGGCCGCAGCTCGCCGGTTTCCACCGCCTGGAGCACCGTGCGGCGCAGCGCGGCGCGCCAGCGCGTGATCTCGCCGAACAGCAGGTCGCGCAGCTCGCCTTCGCGGTCGTCGTATTCGAAGGCGCCCGCCATGTAGATGCAGCCGGTTTCGGCCTCGATGTCGCGGGTGCGGGCAATCCAGCGCCCGACGATGTCGTTGAGGCGCGCCAGGCCCTTGGGCTTTTGCATGGCCGGCACGAACACGTCGGCCAGGAAGCGGCGGCCGTATTCCTCGATCACCGCCTTCTGCAGCGCTTCGCGCGAGCCCACGCGCGAGAACACGCCGCTCTTGGAGAGCGCCAAGCGGCTGGCCACGGCCTGCAGCGTGATGGCCTCCAGGCCTTCGGCCAGCGCAAGGTCCATTGCCGCGCCGACGATGGCGGCGCGGGTGAGTTCGCTTTTCTGGGTCTTGGCGTCCATGCCGGCAACTTTAGCACAGTCGTGCGAAATTGCAAACTCGCTGGCCGCGGCATCGGCAGCAGGCCGGCACAGATGTTTTGCTCATGTGAAACCAACAAACGCATCGTTCCCCGCATGAGCACTTGTGCCGAGAATCGCCGCTCGGCCCGCCGCGGGCCTGTGCCTTCTCCTCCCGATCTTCTCCGCGCCAGATGAACTTCCAACAACTGCGCTCGGTACGCGAGGCCGTTCGTTGCGGCTTCAACCTGACCGAAGTCGCCCATACCCTCCACACCTCCCAGCCGGGCGTGAGCCGGCAGATCCGCGAGCTGGAGGAAGAGCTCGGCATCGAACTCTTCGTGCGCGCCGGCAAGCGGCTCACCGGGCTCACGGAGCCGGGCGGCCACGTGCTGCCGATCATCGAGCGCATGCTGATGGAGAGCAGCAACCTGCGCCATGCCGGGCAGGAGTTCGTGGCGCAGCAAAGCGGCCTGCTCTCGGTGGCGGCCACGCATTCGCAGGCGCGCTATGCGATGCCAGTGGCGGTGCAGGAATTCCGCGCGCAGTTTCCCAACGTGAAGCTGCACCTGCACCAGGGTTCGCCCAGGCAGATCGCGCAGATGCTGATCGACGGCGAGGCCGACGTGGGCATTGCAACGGAGGCGCTGGGCGACTATCCCCAGCTGGTGGCCCTGCCCTGCTACCGCTGGACGCATTCGGTGATCGTGCCGCCGGGCCACGCGCTGCTCGATGCGCCGCTGACGCTCGAGGCGCTCACGCGCCATCCGCTGATCACCTACGACACCGGCTTCACCGGCCGCTCGCGCATCGACGAGGCCTTTGCGCAGCACGGGCTCGAACCCAACATCGTGCTGGCCGCGATGGATGCCGACGTGATCAAGACCTACGTTCAGCTGGGCATGGGCGTGGGCATCGTGGCCGGCGTGGCCTACGAGACGGAGCGCGACACGCAGCTGCGCGCGCTCGATGCGGGCCGGCTCTTCGGCATCAACATGACCAAGCTCGCGGTTCGCCGCGGCAACTACCTGCGCAAGTACGTCTACGCCTTCATCGAGTCGTTCGCACCCACGCTGACGCGCGCGGTCGTCGAAAAGGCTCTGGGCGATGAAGCGAAGGGATCGCACTACGAAATCTAGGGCCCGCGCAACGTCTTCGGCGCCTGCAGCAACAGGTTTTAAAAAGATGCGCGCCGCTTCACACAGGGGGCGTACATTCGGGTTAATTCCTTGGCTTCCCGGAACGGATCAGCAATGGCATCGACCCCGCAGCAGCAACAGAAAACAAGGGCCGCCCTGAAGGCCGCCGACGCCGCCGAACGGCGCGAGCGGCTGAGGCGGGCATTGCCCGCCACGGTGGAGCTGCTGCAGAGCCGCCAGGCGGACCGCATCGACGACAGCGACATCGAGGCCTACGTGAGCCTGAACTGGCTCGAATGGCACGGCGGCGGCCTGCGGCTCACCATCACCGGGCGCAATGTCTGCGCCCAGTCGCTGCCCACGGTGGTGGCCTGAGAGCCTCGCGCCCGCCAAAGCAAAAGACCGCCGCAGGAAGCCCCGCGGCGGTCTTGAAATGTCCGGTGCGCAGCAGCCTGCGCGCCCGGCTGGTTACTGGCTGCCCACGATGATCTGCGCGATCACGCCGGTCGCAATGGCCGCGAGCACGTAGTCGCCGCCCACGCCCACCCACTGGTAGCCGCGCGGCGGCTGCTGCAGGCGGTAGGCGCGCCAATCGTTCACCACGTAGTTGCGGCCACGGTATTCATGGGGCACGCGCCCGCCGCGACGCCACTCCGCATGCGGCTGGGGGTAGCCGGCGCGGTCGAACTGCCGGCCCGGCCGATAGTCCTGGCGCCCGTAGCGGTCGCCGCGACGATCGTCGTCGTGCCGGTCGAACCGGCGGTCCTGCTGTTCGTAGCGGCCGTTGCCTCGATCGTTGCCGCGGTCATGATCGCGATCGTGGCCCCGGTCCTGTGCGAAGGCACTTCCCGCTGCCATGCACATCGCGAGCGCCGCAGCAGCGACGGCCATGCTCTTTGACTTGATGATCATCTGGAACTCCTTCGTGTTGATGACGAGTCCATTGTCAGTGGCGCTTGTGTCCGCCCTGCACGCATCAGGTCGCGGTCAGGTGAAATCAGGTAAGTGCTGGTATCGCGGCGGCGCGTTGTCCTTCAAGCCGGGTTTCGCGGTACCGATTTGCGCCCGGCCCGGGGCTCTGGCGACAATGGGCCTGCAAAGCAGCAGAGGCGTGGAGGCGCCATTCATCAACATGCGTGACAAGATCATTGGTGCCATCGGCATCGTGTGGGGCGGGGGCATGCTCCTGAAGTGGCTCATGTCGGGGCCGCCTGCCGGAATCGGCGGCTATCAAGGCGGTCAGACCGCCGGTGCTCTCCTGGGCGCCGTCATGTTGGTCGCGGGCCTGTACCGCTTCTTCAAGCGTTCCGATTGAGCGAAGGCGCAGGCAGGCGATTCCTGGACTGCGTTTAAGCTCGCGCGCAGCATGAAGCGACGACACCTCCTCCACCTGCTGGCCGGCCTGCCTGCAAGCGCCGTGCTGGCCGCCTGCGGCAAGCGCAAGCCCTCCGCTGCCGCACTGAAAGCCGACGCCCGCGTGCTCGCACTGGGCGACAGCCTGACCTTCGGCTACGGCGCGCCGCCCGAGGCCGCCTGGCCCGTGAAACTCGGCGAGCTCACGGGCTGGCAGATCGAGAACGCGGGCCTCAATGGCGACACCTCGGCCGGCGCGCTGGAGCGCCTGCCGCCGCTGCTGGCCGCCGCCAGCTACGACGCGGTCCTGATCGGCATCGGCGGCAACGACATGCTGCGCGGCGTGCCGCCCGCGGCCACGCGCGACAACCTCGCGGCCCTTGTCAGCCAGGCGCGCGCGCACACGCCGCACGTCGCGCTGCTGGCCACGCCTTCGCCCGACGCGATGCGCGCGGCTGTCGGGTCGCTGAGCGATGCGTCGTTCTACGAGGAGGTGGCGAAGTCAGGGCAGGCGCTGCTTGTGCCCAATGTGTATTCGAGCGTGCTGTCGGACGCATCGCTGCGCTCCGATCGCATCCATGCCAATGCCGAAGGCTATGCCCGTGTTGCGCAGCAGCTCGCCGACCAGTTCAAGGCCGCGGGCTGGCGCTGAGGACCGCAAGGCTCAGGCGGCCTGCAGCAGGTCGACGTAGGCACCCTGCACGAGCTGCCCGGACGCAATGCCCAGTTGCGCCATGAGCGCATGCGCTTCGGCCGTGCCAGCCTCGGCGGACTCGCCTTCTCTCAGCACCACCTCGAGTTCGAGGAACTCGCCCAGCCCTTCCACGCGGTCGAGGTGCACGCGCGTTCGGCCCACGATGAAAAGCCGGCGCTGCTTGCGCACGCGGCCGGCCTGGCCCCAGGCGAGCGTGAGCGATTCGCGCAGCGCATCGGGCGTGGTGGTGGGCGAGATCAGATAGAACGATTCCTTCGGGCCGCTGCTGTTGGCGCGGCGATAGAAGATCAGCTCGGCGCGGTCGGGCGCGAAAATGCGCAGCTTGAGGCAGTCGGCGCTGTTTTCGCAGCGGAAGAAGGTGTCGTCCTGCGCGATTTCGATGGGGCCTGAATCGGCGAGCTTCGCGGCGATGGATGCCACGCGTTCCACGCTGTCGATGCGGGCCTTGATCTCTATGTTTCTTGCCATTCCGGTTGGCCTGCCTCGCCGCGGCGGCTCTCGCTCAGGGCGCGCTGCCCTGCGGCCCCACAGGCGGCGGCGCGGTGCGGCCGCTCGAACCCGGCGCGAGCTTGCGTCCGAAGGCTTCGCCCACCCTGCGCACCGGCCGGCTGGCTTTTTCCGAAACATTGTTGACGCCGCGCCGCGTCGCGTCCTCGGCGCGGTCGATGCCGCGGCCGGCGGCGTTGGTGCCGCGCTGCACGCTGTTCACGACCTTGCTGTCACGCGGCGGCGGCTTGAGCGTATGCGCCGGTTGCGCCGTGGGCGGACTGTCGGCGCTCTGCGCGTGAACAGCAGCGGCAGACAGCAGCAGGAGTGCGGCGCTTGTCGCAGCCAGTGCGAATGCACGGGCAGGCATTTTCTTCGTCGTCATGATGGGCTTCCTTCTTCGTCGTTGGGCTCGGCTGCGTCTGCCGCTGCGGCGCGTGCCATGCGTTCGCTCTTCCAGTAGACGTCGTCGCCGCCGTTCATCCGGTTGAGCACGCGCGCGAGCACGAAGAGCAGGTCGCTGAGCCGGTTGAGATATTGGCGCGGCGCATCGTTGAGTTCGGCCGTCGCGCCGAGCGCCACCACCGCGCGCTCCGCCCGCCGCGCCACCGTGCGGCACACATGCGCGAGCGAGGCCGCGCGCGTACCCGCGGGCAGGATGAATTCGGCCAGGCGCGGCAAGGCGGCGTTGTGCTCGGCCAGTGCGTTGTCCAGCTGCAGCAGCGCGTCGGCCTTCAGCAGCGTGTAGCCCGGCATCGAAAGCTCGCCGCCCAGGTTGAAGAGCTGGTGCTGCACGTCGACCAGCAGCTCGCGCACGGGCTCCGGCAGGGGCTCGCACAGCAAGAGGCCGATCTGCGAGTTGAGCTCGTCCACGTCGCCCATCGCGTGCACGCGCAGGTGGTCCTTGGGCACGCGGGTGTTGTCGCCGAGGCCGGTGGTGCCGTCGTCGCCGGTGCGGGTGGCGATCTGCGAAAGTCGGTTGCTCATGGGAGCTCCTGGTTTAGCCGGCGATGGCTGCCTTCGATGCGTCGATCTTGCCGGCCAGCCATTGCAGGCCCGCCAGATGCTGCTGGTCGTGGCTGCAGAGGTAGTGGACAAGGCTGCGCATCGTGAGCGGCCCATAGCCTTCGAACACGGCCCTGCGCGCAAGTTGCACCTCCGTCAGGTTCGAGACGATTTCCATGGTCCGGGCACGCGCGATGCGGAATTCAGCCAGCACCTTTGCCGCGTCGGCCATGCCATAGGCGCGCGCAATGGCGAGCGGTTCGCTGTCGATCGAGGCCAGCGTCGGATGGCTTTCTTCCAGCGTGCGGCGAAAGCGCACGTGATAGCCCTCGACCTCGATATCGCGCACATGGCAGAGCTGCTCGATGGCCGTGAAAGCCTCGCTGGGCACGCCCTCCCACGAGGGCGGCGCCCAATGCCGGAACGCGTCGGGAATGGCCGCGTAGTGGGCTTCGAGCTGCGAAGGGAATGCGGCGAGCGCAGCGAGGGTCGTAGGGTTCATGGCTTTTCCGAAGCGCATTATGGTGCTCGCTCCGTAAAATGGCCGGACAGAGCCCCCGCTCCCCTTTCACGACCAGGAGACGCCCGATGAACGCCCCGACCCAAACCTCGCACCTGATGCCGGAGCTTCATCTGCGCGACGTGCCCGACAGCCTGATCGAGGGCCTGAAAGCGCGCTTCGGCAGCAACTGTTCCACGGCCATGGCCGTGCGC
Organism: Variovorax beijingensis; assembly: GCF_007828835.1. Taxonomy (GTDB): domain Bacteria; phylum Pseudomonadota; class Gammaproteobacteria; order Burkholderiales; family Burkholderiaceae_C; genus Variovorax; species Variovorax beijingensis_A. The sequence continues at coordinate 198,129 of NZ_VIVL01000001.1, forward strand.
ACGCAGCATGGCCGCGACGAGTCCTCGTTCGACGCGCCGCCGCCGTCGGCCGTGGTGTTTGCCGAAAGCACGCAGGACGTGGCCGATGCGGTGAAGCTCGCAAGCGAGCACAGCGTGCCGGTCATCCCCTTCGGCGTCGGCTCATCGCTCGAAGGCCACCTGCTCGCGGTACAGGGCGGCATCAGCATTGACGTCTCGCGCATGAACAAGGTGCTGTCGGTCAATGCCGACGACCTCACCGTCACCGTGCAGCCCGGCGTCACGCGCAAGCAGCTCAATGACGAGATCAAGAGCACGGGCCTGTTCTTTCCGATCGATCCGGGCGCGGACGCCTCCATCGGCGGCATGACCGCCACGCGCGCGAGCGGCACGAACGCGGTGCGCTACGGCACCATGCGCGAGAACGTGCTGGCGCTCGAAGTGGTCACAGCCGGCGGCGATGTCATCCGCACCGGCACGCGCGCGAAGAAGTCGTCCGCCGGCTACGACCTCACACGCCTCATGGTGGGCAGCGAAGGCACGCTGGGCGTGGTGACCGAGATCACGCTGCGCATCTATCCTCTGCCCGAGGCGGTATCGGCCGCGATCTGCTCGTTCCCGAGCATCGAGGCCGCGGTGCGCACCACCATCGAGACCATCCAGCTGGGCGTGCCGATCGCGCGCGTGGAGCTGATCGACGTGAACACGGTGCGCATGGTCAACACCTACGCCAAGCTGAACCTGCGCGAAGAGCCGATGTTGCTGATGGAATTCCACGGCTCGCCGGCCGGCGTGAAGGAACAGGCCGAGACGGTGCAGGAGCTCGCGAGCGGCCACGGCGGCAATGCCTTCGAATGGGCCAGCACGCCCGAAGAGCGCACGCGCCTGTGGACCGCCCGGCACAACGCCTACTTTGCGGCCGTGCAGTCGCGCCCCGGCTGCCGCGTGATCTCGACCGATACCTGCGTGCCCATCTCGCGCCTGGCCGACTGCCTGCTCGACTCCGTGGCCGAGGCCGATGCCAGCGGCATCCCCTACTTCCTGGTCGGCCACGTGGGCGACGGCAATTTCCACTTCGGCTATCTGCTCGACCCGAACATTCCCGAAGAGCGCGTGAAGGCCGAGGAACTGAACCATTCGCTCGTGAGCCGCGCGCTGGCACTCGAGGGCACCTGCACCGGCGAGCACGGCGTGGGGCTGCACAAGATGGACTTCCTGGTGACGGAAGCAGGCGTGGGTGCGATCGACATGATGCGCACGATCAAGCGCGCGCTCGACCCGAAGAACATCATGAATCCCGGGAAGATCTTCGCGCTCTGATCCTTCGAAAGCGCCCGTGAAAAAGCCCGGCGGCTCGCAAGAGCCCCGGGCTTTTCTGTTGCTGGGCGTGCGCCCTGCGGCCTACTTGCGGCGGCGCGTGGGCGCCGGCTGCTCGGCCGGCACGTAGGTCTGCGACGGCGCCGCGCCGCCATCCACGCCCAGTCGGCCGCCGCCCCCCAGGCCCTGGCCGCGCACCGTCTGCGCCTTGTAGCTGCGCAGCGAACGCACCATCTGGTTGAAGGCGTCCATGAAGGCCGCGGCAATCACCTTGCCTTGCGCCGTGTTGGTGTAGCCGCCGAGGCCGCCACCGGCACTGCGGCCGGCGAGGGCACCGAAGGCGCCGAAATCGGTCTTGGAGGCGCTGCCTTCCGAGGCCGCGACCTGCACACCCGAGCGGTTGTCGATGAGCGTCAGGAGCGCGCTGGCTTCCTTGGTCTGCAAGCTGCCGCCGACGGCCGCCAGGGCGCGGCCACGGCCGCCGCCCACCAGTCCGCCCAGCGCGCCGCCGATGCCGCCGGCATCGCTGTTGCTGAACACGATCTCGGGCGACAGGCCGTAGTCGGACGCCACCATCTGGCCGCGGCCGAAGTTGCTGCCGCCGCGCATTTCGCCCGACTGCATGAGCGCGCGCTCGCGCGTCATCGCGTTCATGCCGGCCGCGCCGCGCTCGACCACCACGAAGCAGTTCGACTGCTGCACCAGCAGGCGCAGCAGGTTGGCCGTGGGCGGCAGGCGGTATTCGCCCGTGAGAATGGTGTACCAGCCGGCATTGACGTTCTCGATCAGCGAGACGGTACCGAGCGGCGATTCGCAGCGCTCGAGCTGGCTGCTTTCGCCGGCGGTGGCGGAGCCTGCCGCGCTGCCCGTGGCCATGGTCTTGGCCGACTGGCTGCCCATCTGCATGTCGGTGGTCACGCAGCCGGCCAGCAGCAGCGCGCCCACGGCCAGGGCCGTGGCCGGAAACTTTGTCGTGAACTTCATGGAGAACTCCCCCTCGTCAGGATCTGGTTGAAACGTCAGCGGCGAGGATACGCGTAAAAGATTGCAAGAATCAATCACGCGAATGTCCGACTGGACGCCTCCGCGCCTAGGCCGTTCGGCGGATGCGCTCGATCAGCCCGTTGAGCGCCTCGATGGAGCCGAAGTGGATGGCCAGCTCGCCGCTCTCCTCCACCTTGCCGCCGCGCTTGCTGCGCTTCTTGATGCGGACCTCGACTTCGGCGGTCAGCAGGTCGGCCAGTTCCTCTTCCACGCGCTGCAGGTCGCGCGATTTCTCGCCATCGTTGCTGCGGCGAGACGGCGTGAGGGTGAACTCGGCCGCCAGCCTTTTCACCAGCGCCTCGGCTTCGCGCACCGACATCTTCTTGGCCGCAATCTGGTTGGCGGCGGTGATCTGCGTGCCGCGGTCGAGCGAGAGCAGCGCGCGGGCATGGCCCATGTCGATGTCGCCCGCCATCAGCATCTGCTGCGCCGGCTCGGCCAGGTTCAGCAGGCGCAGCAGGTTGCTGGCCGCGCTGCGCGACCGGCCCACGGCCTGTGCGGCAGCTTCGTGAGTGAGCCCAAACTCTGAGACCAGGCGTTGCAGGCCTTGGGCTTCTTCGAGCGGATTGAGGTCTTCGCGCTGGATGTTCTCGATCAGCGACATGGCCGCCGCGGCCTCGTTGGGCACATCGCGCACCAGCACCGGCACGCGGTCCAGGCCCGCGAGCCGGGCAGCGCGGAAGCGGCGCTCGCCCGCGATGATTTCGTACTCGGCGTTCTTGGCGGCGGCCGATTCGGCATCGAGCCGGCGCACCAGGATCGGCTGCATGATGCCCTGCGCCTTGATGCTCTCGGCCAGTTCGTACAGAGCGCCTTCGTCCATGCGGGTGCGCGGCTGGTAGACACCCGCCACCATCTCGTCGAGCATCAGCGTGTTCGGATTCTGCGCGGCCGCGCCCTCGTCGGCGCCGGTGGGGTCGGCGGACGGCGCGGCCGTCGGGCCGAGCAGCGCTTCGAGGCCGCGTCCCAGGCCCTTGGGTTTCTTGGTCGCCATCAGTGCGTGTCTTTCGAGATTTCGTTCAGTAGTTGCCGGCCCTGGGGCCAGTCGCCCAGGCCGGATTCGGCATTCAGGTGGCCGCCCGCACCGGCGTCGACGAAGCGCGCGCCCCAGTCGGCGGCCATCTGGCACGAGCGCGCGGCCTCGCAGTAGGGATCGTCGTTGGCGGCGATCAGCACCGAGGGAAAGGGCAGCGGCTGGCGCACGATGGGCGCCCAGCCCGGAATCAGCTGGCGCAGGTCGTCGCGTTCGACGTCGCCGGGCGCCACCAGCAGTGCGCCCCGCACCTTGTGCGTGTTGCGCGAATGCGCGGCCCAGGCCGCAACAAGGATGCATCCCAGGCTGTGCGCCGCAAAAACCACGGGCCCGGGCGCCGCCAGCACCTCCTCCTCGAGCCGCGCGGACCAGTCGCCGCGCAGCGGCCGCATCCAGTCGTGCTGTTCGACGCGGTGGTCGCCATGGACCGACTCCCAGCGGGTCTGCCAATGGCCGGGGCCGCTGTTCTGCCAGCCCGGCAGCAGGAAGACACGGGACGCTGCCATCAGAAGCTTTTCTCGCCCGAATCGGGGCCACCCGCCGGCGACAGCACGTCCTCGGGAACGGCCAGGTTGGGCGGTGCGACCGGCCCGACCGGGGCAATGGGAGGCGCAACGGCTCCGGATGCAAAGGCGCTGGCGGGCGGCATTTTCTCGACCAGCTCCTTGGCAAAGGCAACGAAGGCCTGGCTGCCGCGCGCGGCCGGATCGAACACCACGCCCGGCAAGCCATAGCTGGGTGCCTCGGCCAGCCGCACGTTGCGCGGAATCACGGTATCGAACACCTTGTCGCCGAAGTGGGCCTTGAGCTGTTCGCTCACCTGCTGCTGCAGCGTGATGCGCGGATCGAACATCACGCGCAGCAGGCCAATGATCTGCAGGTTCTTGTTGAGGTTGGCGTGCACCTGCTTGATGGTATTGACCAGGTCCGTGAGCCCCTCGAGCGCGAAGTACTCGCACTGCATGGGCACGATCACGCCATGGGCGGCGCACAGGCCGTTGAGCGTCAGCAGGCTCAGGCTCGGCGGGCAGTCGATCAGCACGAAATCGTACTCGGCGCCCACCGTCGCGAGCGCGGTGCGCAGGCGTTTTTCGCGGCGGTCGAGCGCCACCATCTCGACCTCGGCGCCGGCCAGCTCGCGGTTGGCGCCCAGCACGTCGTAGCCGCAGCCGCCTTCCACCAGCTTGTCGGCCTTGACGCGCGCCTCGGCCACGGAAGCCGACTCGAGCAGCACGTCGTACACCGTGAGCTCCAGCTGGCGCTTGTCGATGCCCGAACCCATGGTTGCATTGCCCTGGGGATCGAGGTCGATCATCAGCACCCGCTGGCCCACCTTGGCCAGCCCGGCGGCCAGGTTGACGGTGGTGGTGGTCTTGCCGACGCCGCCCTTTTGGTTGGCAATGCAGAAAATCTTGGCCATATGAGAATCAGCGGGAAATGGCGAGCTTGATGCCGAAGGCGATCAAGAAGACGCCCGCGAGCTTTTCGAGCCTGCCCGAAATGCGCGGATTGGCGCGGATGCGCTCGGCCAGAAAGTGCGTGAGCAGCGTCGAAGTGAGGCCGTAGAGGAAGGTCAGCGCAGCAATCGTCAGCGCCATGGCGCCAAAAGTGACCACGCCCTGGTGGCGCGCCGGGTCGACGAACAGCGGGAAGAAAGCCATGTAGAACACGATGGCCTTGGGGTTCAGCAAGGTGATGGCCAGGGCCTGGCGCATGAAGTGGCTGGGGCGAATGTTCAGGATGGGTGCCGCGCCGGGCTTGGCCAGCAGCATCTTGGCGCCCAGCCATGCGAGGTAGACGGCGCCCAGCCACTGCACCGCCTTGAACGCGGCCGGATAGGCCGCCAGCACAGCCGCCACGCCCGCCACCGCCGCCCACATCAGGAACTGGTCGCCGACGATCACGCCCAGCGTGGCCGCCAGGCCGCCACGGATCCCGCCTTTGCTGGTCGAGGTGATCAACGCGAGGTTGCCCGGACCGGGAATCAGGAGAAAGAGGACGATGGCGGCGACGAATGCGCCGTAGTCAGCAATGCCGAACATGGGATTTGCCTCGAGAAGGAGAGCCAGGGGGAGGCGTCGAGTCTAAGCGAGGCCGGCCCGGTGAGGATCGTTCGGCACCGGCTTTCACCGGTGCGGCGGCCTCTTTTTTGGCGATTCAGGCCGCTTCCTGGCGCGCCCAGACGATGCAGCGCTCGGCGTCCAGGCCAGGAACGGTCAATTGTTCCACGTGAAACACTGCGATACCTTGGGGCAAGGCAGCGAGTTCATCGGTGGGTACCTTGCCCTTCATGGCCAGCCAGACGCCGCCCGGCGCGAGCAGGTGCCTGGACCCGTTGAAGAAATCAGGCAGCGAGGCAAAGGCCCTGGAGCTGATGACTTCATAGCTGCCCGTCAGCGATTCGACGCGCGCGTGCAGGCCGCGCAGATTGGGCAATCCGAGTTCGGCTGCCACCTGTTGGACGAAGGCCGCCTTCTTGGCCACGGCATCGAGGCAGCTCACCTCGAGCTCCGGCCGCATGACGGCAATCACCACGCCCGGCAGGCCACCCCCGGAACCGACGTCGAGCAACTTGCCCTTCCCTGCCCATTCACGCTGCAACGGCGCCACGGCCGCCAGGCTGTCGAGCAGATGGTGCGTCAGCACGCTGGCCGGGTCGCGCAGCGCCGTGAGGTTGTAGACCTTGTTCCACTTGAGCATCAGCGTGCCGTAGGCCAGCAGCTGTTCCGCCTGCGCATCGCTCAAGGCCGTGCCCAGGGCCGCCGCGCCCTGGCGCAGCGTGTCGATGGGCGCGCTCATTGGGCGGGCTGCGATTCAGCAGCCGCTTCCGAGTCTGCATCGCGGTTGAATGCCTTGTGGCCGCCTTTGCGCAAATGGATCATCAGCAGGGAAATGGCGGCCGGCGTGACACCCGAAATGCGCGATGCCAAGCCCAGGGTTTCAGGCCGGTGCTTGTCGAGTTTCTGCCGAACCTCAAAGCTCAGCGCCTTGACCTGGCTGTAGTCGAAGTCGGCCGGCAGGCGCAGGTTCTCGAAATGCGCGGCGCGCTCCACTTCGTCGTGCTGGCGCTCGATATAACCCGAGTACTTGGCCGAGATTTCGATCTGCTCGATCTCGGTTTCAGTGAGTGCAGCCCCTGCGCTGTACTTTCCGCCGTCCAGCGACATCAGCGTCTGGTAGTTCACATCGGGCCGGCGCAGCAGGTCGGCCAGGTTGTATTCATGCTCGATGGCCTTGCCGAGCACGCGCTCGGATTCGGACGCCGGCAGGTTGCGCGGATTCACCCAGATCGACTTGAGTCGTTCTGTTTCACGTGAAACAGTGTCGCGCTTGCGGCTGAAAGCATCCCAGCGCGCGTCGTCCACCAGGCCCAGCTTGCGCCCTGCTTCCGTCAGGCGCATGTCGGCGTTGTCCTCGCGCAGCTGCAGCCGGAATTCGGCACGGCTGGTAAACATCCGATACGGCTCGGTCACGCCCTTGGTGATCAGGTCGTCCACCAGCACGCCCAGGTAGGCCTCGTCACGGCGCGGCAGCCACGCCTCTTCTTCGCGGCATTGGAGCGCGGCATTGATGCCGGCAAACAGCCCCTGGGCCGCTGCCTCTTCGTAGCCGGTGGTGCCGTTGATCTGCCCGGCAAAGAACAGGCCCTTGATCGAGCGCGTCTCGAAACTGCTCTTGAGCTCGCGCGGATCGAAATAGTCGTACTCGATGGCGTAACCGGGTCGCAGGATGTGGGCGTTTTCAAGCCCGGGCATCGAGCGCACGAGCTGGTACTGGATGTCGAACGGCAGGCTGGTCGAGATGCCGTTGGGGTAGTACTCGTTGGTCGTCAGGCCTTCGGGCTCGAGAAAGATCTGGTGGCTTTCCTTGTCGGCAAAGCGGTTGATCTTGTCTTCCACGCTCGGGCAGTAGCGCGGACCGACGCCGTCGATCTTGCCCGTGAACATCGGGCTGCGGTCGAAGCCCGAACGGATGATGTCGTGCGTGCGCGCATTGGTATGGGTGATCCAGCACGGCATCTGCTGCGGATGCATGTCGACCCGGCCCATGAAGCTGAACACGGGCATCGGCCCTGCCCCGCCCGGCATGCCGTCGCCGGGCTGCTCGGTGCACTTCGAGAAGTCGATGCTCCGGCCGTCCAGGCGCGGTGGTGTGCCGGTCTTCAGGCGGCCCTGCGGTAGCTTGAGTTCCTTGAGCCGCGCCGACAGGCTGACCGCCGGCGGATCGCCCGCGCGTCCGGCTTGGTAGTTGTCCAGGCCCACATGGATGCGGCCATCGAGAAAAGTCCCGGCGGTGAGCACCACGGTGCGCGCACGAAAGGCAATGCCCACCTGCGTGACGGCGCCGACCACGCGGTCGCCCTCCACCATCAGGTCATCGACGGCTTGCTGGAACAGGCTCAGGTTCGGCTGGTTCTCGAGGCGGCGGCGAATCGCGGCCTTGTACAGCACGCGGTCGGCCTGCGCGCGGGTGGCGCGCACCGCCGGCCCCTTGCTCGAATTGAGAATACGGAACTGGATGCCCGCCTCGTCGGTCGCAATGGCCATCGCGCCGCCCAGCGCATCCACCTCTTTCACGAGGTGGCCCTTGCCGATGCCGCCGATCGATGGGTTGCAGCTCATCTGCCCCAACGTCTCGATGTTGTGGGAGAGCAGCAACGTCTTGGCGCCCATGCGTGCGGCGGCAAGCGCGGCTTCGGTGCCGGCATGGCCACCGCCGACGACTACACAATCGAATTCTTCGGGGTACAGCATTTGAAAGAGGGGGCGCACTACTGACGCGTGCGCTGCGCAAAGGGGGCACCAATTTTAATCGGGGGTGCCGCTTTGCGCCCGAAATGCGGGCAATATGGTTAATTGCTCCTAAATCACCCCGGACCCAGCCGATCCCTCTTGTATCCTGGATAGTTTGCTATTATTTTAATAGCAACAATGCGGCGTTCAGACGCGCCGCCGGCGCGAGCGGTGCTCTGGAAGCTGCCAGTGGCTCTGGGTCACGAGCAGCACACGCACCACGCGATGGGCCGGGCTTTGCAGCAGCAGTCCGAGCGGACGGGCCCGCGGCCAGACAGGTGCCGGATGCTGCATCAGTCGATCACCTTTTTCACTGCGCCGATCCCCAGTGCCGCCAGGACCACGAACACCACCGCCAGGACCAGGAACAACCCGAACAGCAACTTTGCGATGCCGGCTGCGCCTGCCGCAATGCCGCCGAAGCCCAGCACCCCGGCCACCAGCGAGATCAAGGCAAAAATAATCGCGTACTTCAACATCTGAAAACTCCTTGCGGCGAGCCTCGCCCACCGTGCGGGGGAGCTTAGGAACCGGCCGCAGCCGCCCCGATAGTCGCCCCGCGCGAGCGGCCGTAGGACAAACGCCCAGCGGGCAAACCCGCTAGCATCCCCGTTGGTCCATGGATCGATTCCCGCTATCCATATTCCCAATATTGGAGATTTCTTCGCATGAAGCTGTATTACTCGCCCGGTGCCTGCTCCCTCTCGCCCCATATCGCGCTGCACGAGGCAGGCCTTGCCTTCGAGCCCGTGCTGGCCAGCACCAAGACCCACAAGCTGCAGGACGGCACTGACTACTACGGCATCAACCCGCTGGGCTACGTGCCCATGCTCGAACTCGACGACGGCACGCGCCTGCGCGAAGGCCCGGCCATCGTGCAGTACATCGCCGACCTGGCCCCGACGAAGAACCTCGCACCGGCCGCCGGCACGCTGCAGCGCTACCGCCTGCAGGAGTGGCTAACCTTCATCGGCACCGAGATGCACAAGGGCTACAGCCCGCTGTTCAACCCGAACATGCCCGAAGAAGCCAAGGCGATCTTCAAGGACAAGCTCAAGTCGCGCTATGGATGGCTCGACGGGCAGCTTGCCGACAAGTCCTATCTGATGGGCGACCAGTTCAGCGTGGCCGACGGCTACCTGTTCACCGTCACCAACTGGGCCAAGTCCACCGGCGTCGACATCTCGGGCTTCGCCAATCTCCAGGCCTGGCATGCGCGCGTGGCTGCTCGTCCCGCTGTTCAAGAGGCGATGAAGGCCGAAGGCCTGCTGAAGTAAGAAGAAGTCGGCAGAAGCTCGCAAGAGTCGCAAAGCGGCCCGTCCACCCGCAGGAAAACCCCGGGCTGCTCTCAGCCACAAGCCGGCAAGGGCGAGGCGTGCGCGTGGGGGCAGAACTGCTCGCATTTGCAGCGGCCTGAACGCCTAGCAGCAATCGGACAACCGTGCGACAGCAGGTTTGGCCGCCCAGGTTTAGCCTCGCGTCCTCCGTCCCACTCTTTGACGTTCCGCCATGCCCTCCCTTTTCGATCCCGTACAAGCCGGTGACCTGCAGCTCGCCAACCGCGTCGTGATGGCACCGCTCACGCGCAACCGCTCGCCCAACGCGATTCCCCAGGACATTGCCGCCACCTACTATGCGCAGCGCGCCAGCGCCGGCTTGCTCATCACCGAAGCCACTGCCATCAGCCACCAGGGCCAGGGCTATGCCGACGTGCCGGGCCTCTACGGCACCGAGCAGCTCGACGCCTGGAAGCGCGTGACCGATGCGGTGCATGCCAAGGGCGGCAAGATCGTGGTGCAGCTCTGGCATGTGGGCCGCGTGTCGCACAGCGAACTGCAGCCCGGCGGCGGCAAGCCTGTCGCGCCTTCGGCCATCACCGCCAGGACCAAGACCGTGCTCATCAAGGAGGGCGTGCCGACCTTCGTCGAAACCTCCGAGCCGCGCGCGCTCGACGCCGAAGAACTGCCCGGCATCGTCCACGCCTATGCGGCCGCCGCGCGCAACGCGGTGGAAACCGCCGGCTTCGACGGCGTGGAACTCCACGGCGCCAACGGCTACCTGCTCGACCAGTTCCTCAAGGACGGCAGCAACAAGCGCACCGACGACTACGGCGGCAGCATCGAGAACCGCGCCCGACTGCTGCTCGAAGCCACGCGCGCCGTGGTCGACGCGGTCGGCGGCGGCAGGACCGGCATCCGCCTGTCGCCCGTCACGCCGGCCAACGACGTGCACGATTCCGATCCGCAGCCGCTCTTCACCTACGTGGTGAAGCAGCTCGCCCCGCTCGGCCTGGCCTACATCCACATCATCGAAGGCGCCACCGGCGGTCCGCGCGAGATCGAGGACCGTCCCTTCGACTACGAGGCGCTCAAGGCCGCCTACCGCCAGGCCGGCGGCAAGGGCGCATGGATGGTCAACAACGGCTACGACAAGCCGCTCGCGGACCAGGCCGTCAAGGAAGGCGACGACCTTGTCGCCTTCGGCAAGCCCTTCATCGCCAACCCCGACCTGGTGCGCCGCCTGCGCGAGAACGCGCCGCTCAACACCGTGGACAAGGCCACCATGTACGGCGGCGGGGTCAAGGGCTACACGGACTATCCGACGCTGGACTGAGTCCCTCGCGGCCGCGGCGGGGCCCTGGCAAGATGCGGCGGCGGATCCAACCGCCGCAGGAGAAAAATGCATGGCCCGCATCGAACAGCGTCTCGCAACGCTCGGCCTCGTGCTGCCGCCGCCGGTCACGCCGCCGCCCGGCGTGGTGCTGCCCTTCGCCTTCGTGCGCATTGCCGGGCGCCGCGCCATCGTCTCGGGGCACGGTCCGCTGAATGCCGACGGCACCATTGCCGCCCCGCTCGGCAAGCTGGGCCGCGAGCTGACGGTCGAGCAAGGCTATGCGGCGGCGCGGCTCACCGCACTGGCCATGCTCGGCAGCCTGCAGCGCGCACTCGGCGACCTCGACCGCATCACCGCCTGGACGCGCGTGTTCGGCATGGTGGCCTCGGCACCGGGCTTCGACAAACAGCCCGCCGTCATCAACGGCTTCTCGGATCTCGTGCTCGAGCTCTTCGGCCCGTCGATCGGTGCGCACGCGCGCAGTGCCGTCGGCATGGCGGAGCTCCCGTTCAACATCCCCGTAGAGATCGAAGGCGAAGTGGAGTTCGAGTCGCGCACTCGCATCTCCCCGCGCAAGCCGGCGAAGGCCTGAACGCCGCGCCACCTCAGGCAGCGCGCGCCGCGCCCGTACCACCCGCATCGGCGACAGTGCCCGCGCGGAGCTCCGCGAAGGTAATGCTCACCCGCAGCCCCGTGGGCTCGGCCGCATCGAGCCGCAGATCGGCGCCCAGCAGCTCCGAATAGCGCGCCACGATCGACAGGCCCAGGCCCGAGCCCTGCCCGAGCTTCTGGCCCGCCGGGCCCTGCGCCCAGCGCTGCATCAGGTCGCGCTGCGCTTCCAGCGGAATGCCGGGGCCGTCGTCGATCACGCTCAGGGTGCGGCCCGCCAGCTCGACGGTGATGGTGCGTCCGCCGTAGCGCAGCGCGTTGTCGATCAGGTTGTCGAGAATGCCCTCGACCAATGCTTCGTTCGCAAGCACCGCCACGCGCTCGTCGAGGCCGCGCGCACCCAGGTCGACGCCGTGCGCGTCGGCGCGGGCCAGGTGCCGCAGCACGGTCTGCTCGGCCAATATGTCGAGACGCACCGGCTCGCGCGCAAGGCCGGTGCGCGCCTCGTCCGCGAGCGCGAGCGCCAGCAGCTGGTCGATGAGATGGCTCGCGCGGGCCTGGCGCTCGGCCACGCGCGCGAGCTGCTCGCGCCACACGGTGGAGTCGTGCTGCGCAAGCCCGTATTCGGCCAGTGCGCGGATGCCCGCCAGCGGCGTGCGCAGCTCATGCGCGACGTTGCCCGCGAACTCGCGCTGCGCACGCACGCTGTGGTTCAGGCGGTCGAACAGCGCATTGACCGCATTGCCCAGGCGCTGCACCTCGCGCGAGGTGCGCACCACCACGACCGGAGAGAGGTCGTGCACATCGCGGCGGTCCAGCGCCTGCTGGAGTTCGCCGAGCGGGCGCAGGTCGCTGCGAATGCCATGCCAGAGCCATACCGCGAGCAGTATCAGCAGCAGCACCTGCGGCGCCAGCGCATAGCCGAGCAGCCGCTGCACCAGCGCCGCGCGGCTCAGCGTGGTCTGCGCAATCACCACCCGGTAGGGCATCAGCCGGTCAGGCTCGGTGACAGGCTCGAGCACCACCGCGCGCAGGACCTTGCCTTCGTAATTCACGTCCGAAAAGCGATAGTGCGCGCCAGCCGCCGGCAGCGGTGCTTTCAGGCCCGCCTGGCCCGAGATCAGCGTGCCGTCGAGCCGCTGCACCGCAAAGTAGATCTTGTCGACCTGGTCGAACAGCACCGTGGCCACTTCGCGCGGCGTGAGCAGCAGTTCGATGCCGCGCTCGCCCGCCTGCACGTTGGCCGACAGCGCATAGGCGTCGTCGAGCATGGCGCGGTCGAAGGCCTGCTCGGAAAAATAATTTGCGATGACCAGCGCGATCACCGCGCCCACCATCCACGTGAGCGCCAGCGGCACCAGCACGTTGCGCAGCACGCGCCGCGTGAGCGAAGGCGCTGCCTTCGATGGCGCGGGCGCGGCCGGATGCGTACGGCTCACACTTCGGCTTCGAGCAGGTAGCCGATGCCGCGCAGCGTGCGGATGCCCGCGCCCGAGCCGGCCAGCTTCTTGCGCAGCCGGGAGATGAAGGCCTCCAGCGCGTTGTCGCCCAGCGATTCGTCGAAGCTGGAGAGCTTGTCGGACAGGGCCCGCTTGCTCACCGTGCGGCCCGGCGGGCTCATCAGCTCCCACAGCACCTCGAACTCGCGCGCCGGCAGGTCGAGCGGCCCGCTTGCGGTGGAAAAGCGGCGTGCCTTGCGGTCCAGCTTGAGCTGGCCCAGCAGCACGATGTCTTCGGTGCCCTTGGCCCGCCGCACCAGCGCGCGCAGCCGCGCCTCGACCTCGGCCAGATCGAAGGGCTTGCCCAGGTAGTCGTCGGCACCGGCATCGAGACCTGCGATGCGCTCCTCGGTGCGGCCGCGCGCCGTCAGCACCAGCACCGGCGTGCGGTCGCCGCGCGCACGCGCCTGGCGCAGGACGTTGAGGCCGCTCGCCAGGCCGCTGGTGGGACTGGCCGTGGCCGGCAGGTTCAGGTCGAGCAGCACCGCATCGAAAGGCTGCACGCGCCAGAGGTGGTCGGCGTCCTCGATGTTGGTCGACACGTCGACCCGATGGCCGGCATCCGCAAGGCTGCGCAGCATCACGTCGCGCAGCACGGCATCGTCTTCGACAAGCAGGATTCGCATGGTGTGTATGGTGGTTTGAAGTGCCTATTCTTGCGCGAAGGAGGGTCAGCGGCCGGTCAGCACACCCCGGCGATAAACGCGCCATGAGCATACGACAGCAACCTGCGGCACGGGTCTCTTTCCAGGCCGCAGCGACAACGCGATGAGCGCCCGCGATCCCTCCGATCTCCTGAGCGTGGTGCACCCCGCGGTGCGGCGCACGGCCATCGTGCTGCTGCATGGTTTATGCAGCACACCTGACGAGCTCCTGACCGTGCAATCGTCCCTGCGCGCGAGCGGCTACCCAGTGCATCCGATGCGTGTCGATGGCTACTCCTTCGATGCCGCCGCACCGGTGCAGCAGGCCCTGCCGTACGAACGCTGGATCGACGCCATCGAGGCACGGGTGAAGGCGCTGCGCACGCAGCACGAGCGCGTGATGCTGGTGGGCATCTCGGCCGGTTCTTCTCTGGCGCTCGGCGCGGCCATCCGCTGCGGCAGCGGCGTCGATGCGCTGGTGCTGATGTCGACCACGCTGCGCTTCGACGGCTGGGCCGTGCCGCGCACCCAGGTGCTGCTGCCGCTGGCCTTTTACACGCCGCTCGGGCGGTTCTGGCAATACCGCGAACGCCCGCCCTACGGCGTGAAGAACGAGCGCGTGCGCGCCTGGATCGAGCGCGAGCTGCGCCACCGCAAGGTGTCGAGCGCCGGCAGCGCGGTGATCGGCGTGGGCCACCTGCGCGAGCACGACCGGCTGATCCGTCACGTGAGGCGCAACCTGCACCGCGTGCAATGCGGCAGCGTCCTCGCGCTGCATGCACGCGAGGACGAGGTGGCCAGCCTCGCCAATCTCGACATCCTCGCGCGCGGGCTTCGCTGCGGGACGTTCCGCAGCGTGGTGCTCGCCAACAGCTACCACATGATCACGATCGACAACGACCGCCACCAGGTGGTGCGCGAAACCTCCGCCTTCGCCGATGCCGTGGCCCATGGCACGCCCGAAGCCATCGGCGCCCTGCCCGCACGCTCCTTTGCCGCCTGAAAGAAAGCACGCCATGCCCTCTTCTTCTTTTTCCTCTTCTTCGCCCGTCTTCAACAGCATCGCAGCCATCCTGGTGAACCAGTTCGACGTGGCACGCGACGACATCGCGCCCGGAGCCGCCTTGTCCGAGCTCGGTCTCGATTCGCTTTCGCTGATGGAGTTCGTGTTCGCGGTGGAAGACGCCTTCCATCTTCGCCTGCCCGAAGACCGGCTCGATCCGCGCGAGGCCGGCATCACGCTCGGCCGCCTGTGCGAGGCGATCGAGGCCGAGATCGACTGCAAGCTCGATTCGCCGATGGCCGTGCAGGCGTGAGCGGCGCGCGCGTTCACGTCACGGGCATCGGCTTCATCACACCGCTGGGCTGCACCGCCGAGTCGTTCGACGACGCACTGTTCAACGGACGTTCCGCAGTCCGCGCGCGAACGCTCGAGATCGAAGGCCTCGATCCGGCCGAACTGGCCGTGGCCGCCTGCGATTTCGATGCGGCCGCCGTGCGCAGCAGTTCGCGCCTGCCACTCGATCGGGGCACCGCCATGGCAGTCGCGGCCGCGCGCGATGCCGCCGCGCAGGCCGGGCTCCGGTCCGGCAGCGTCGACCCCGAACGCCTTGGCATCTTCTGGGGCAGCGGCCTGGCCGGCGCCGGCAGCTTCGACGACACCACGCGCGCGCTCTACGGCGAGCGACGCCGCATGCGGCCCACGACAGTGCTCACCGTGATGCCCAACGCCGCGGTGGCGGAACTCGCACTGCAGTTCGGCGCACAGGGCGCGGCGATTGCGTATGCCTGTGCCTGTGCGTCGTCGGCCGTGGCCATCGGCGAGGCGATGCGCGCCATCCGGGGCGGCTGGATCGACACGGCCATCGTCGGCGGGCACGAGGCCATGCTCACGCCGGGCGTGATGGCCAGCTGGCATGCGATGCGCGTGACGGCGCCGCCGCCGCCCGGTGCACCCGGCAGCGCCTGCCGCCCGTTCTCCGGCGACCGCGCAGGCTTCGCACTCGGCGAAGGCGCGGCTGCGCTGGTGCTTGAATCGGATGCCGGCGCGCGAAGCGCCGTCCGTGCCTCTTCGCTCTTTCTGGCGGCCTATGCCACCAACTGCGACGCCACGCACATCACCAATCCCGATCCCGCCGGCCAGGTGCGCGCCATGCGCGCGGCACTGCGCGATGCGGGCATCGAGCCCGCGCAGGTCGGCCACATCAATGCACACGGCACCGCCACCACCGCGGGCGATGCGGCCGAGGCTGCGTCCATCCGCGAAGTATTCGGCCGTGCCACGCCCGTGAGCGCCACCAAGGCCATCCACGGCCATGTGCTGGGCGGCGGCGGCGCGATCGAACTGGTGGCGGCGCTGCGAACGCTGGCGCAAGGGGTGCTTCCGCCGACGGCCAACCTTCGGGTGCCCGACGCGGCCTTCGACGTCGACTTCGTGCTCGGCGAGGCGCGCGAAGCCCGCGACCTGCGCTACGTGCTTTCCAATTCGTTCGCGTTCGGCGGCACCAACGCCGTGCTGGTCGCGGGCCGCGCCATGGACCGCTGAGGAGCGCGACGACGGACTGGGTATGCTGGCGCTTTCGTCGCCGCATCCGCAGAAAATCCGTCATCCATGCGCAGGCTCGCCACCCCCCAGGACCTCGAAGCGGTCTTCTCCATCTACATGCACGAGAGCGTGGTCCCGTTCCTGGGCTACGACCCCATGCCGCTCGATGAATTCCGCGCCATCTACAAGGAGCTGGTCGACAGCCGCAGCTTCTATGTCTATGAAGCCGATGGCCGTGTCGCAGGCTTCTACCGCGCGACGCGCTATCCGGGCCGTGCGCGGCACGTGGCCTGCTTCGGCACGCTCGCGGTCGATCCGTCGCTGCACGGCAAGGGCATTGCGCAGGCCATGGTGAGCGATGCCATCGCCAGGCTCAAGGCCGAGGGGGTCAAGCGCATCGAGCTCTACGCCGAGAGCGACAACGCGCCGGGGCTGCGCTTCTACGAGAAGCTGGGCTTCGAGTACGAAGGCACCCTGCGCAAGTTCTACAAGCGCGCCGGCCAGGCCGACTACATCGACGACCACCTGCTGGCGCTGCTGATCGACTGAGATCGACGGGGAGGGCTCAAGGCTTCCAGCGCCGCAGCAGCAGCGCATTGGCCATCACGCTGACGCTCGACAGCGCCATCGCCGCACCCGCCACCACCGGGCTCAGCAGCCCGAAGGCGGCCAGCGGAATGCCGGCCACGTTGTAGGCAAAGGCCCAGAACAGGTTCTGCCGGATCTTGGCCACCGTGCGCGCCGAGAGCTCGAGCGCCTCGGCCACGAGCGACAGGTCGCCGCGCATCAGCGTGATGCCCGCCGCTTCCATCGCCACGTCGGTGCCGCCACCCGCAGGCGCCATGGCAATGCCCACGTCGGCCGCGGCCAGCGCGGGCGCATCGTTGGCACCGTCGCCGATCATCGCGACCACCTGGCCGTTCTTCTTCAAGGCGCTGACCTGCGCTGCCTTGTCGGCGGGCAGCACCTCGGCGCGCACGTCCTCGGCCGCAATGCCGAGCCGCGCCGCCATGGCCTGCGCGGCGCGCAGGTTGTCGCCCGAGATCATCACCACGCGCAGGCCGCGTGCATGCAACGTGCGGATGGCTTGCGCGGCCTCGGGCTTGGGCTCGTCGGCAAAGGCCAGCAGCGCCTGCACCCGGGCAGCACCCGCCGCGTCGAAACGCAGCAATGCGGATACGGTGGCACCCTGCCCGTGCAGATGCTCGAGCTGCGCGGCGTCGATCACGGCGCCGAGCTCCGCGCACCAGCGCAGGCTGGCAATGGCCCAGGGCTCGCCATTCACCAGACCGCGCACGCCGCGGCCAGGCATCGCCTGCATCGCATTCAGTGGCGGTGCCTGCACGCCGCGCTGTGCGGCAGCAGCCATCACGGCACGCGCCAGCGGATGCTCGCTGCCGCCTTGCAGGCTGGCGGTGGTTGCGAGCAATGCGGCTTCATCGCTGCCGCCCGCCACCGGCACCAGCGCCGTGAGCACCGGCCGGCCCAGCGTCAGCGTGCCGGTCTTGTCGAAGGCCACGGTGCCGACGCGGTGCGCAAGCTCCAGCGCCCGCGCGTCCTTGATGAGGATGCCGCGGCGCGCCGCCACACCGGTGCCGGCCATCACGGCAACCGGCGTCGCCAGGCCCAGCGCACAGGGACAGGCAATGACCAGCACGGCCACCGCATGGATCATGGCAGCCTCGATGCCGGCGCCCGCAAGCAGCCAGCCTGCCAGCGTGGCCAGCGCAATCGCCAGCACCACCGGCACGAACACGGCCGCGACCTGGTCCACCAGCCGCTGGATCGGCGCCTTGGCCGCCTGCGCGTCCTCGACCAGGCGGATGATGCGCGCCAGCACGCTCTCGGCACCCACCGCGCGCACCTCGACGACCATGCGGCCGTCGCCATTGACCGCGCCGCCCGTCAGTGCGTCGCCAGGTCCCTTCGGCACCGGCAGCGGCTCGCCCGTGAGCATCGATTCATCGACCTCGGACTGCCCCTCGATCACGCGCGCATCGGCGGGCACGCGTTCGCCCGGACGCACCGCGAGCCGGTCGCCCACCATCACCTCGGCCAGCGGCACGTCGCTTTCGCCGCGCGGGCCGACCAGATGCGCGGTTTCGGGCCGCAGCTGCTGCAGCGCGCGGATCGCCGAAGTGGCCTGCCGCTTGGCGCGCGCCTCCAGCCACTTGCCGAGCAGTACCAGCGTGATCACCACCGCCGAGGCTTCGAAATACAGATGCGGCACGCCGCCGTGCCCCGCATGCACGCCCGTGGCCGCGCGCCACCAGAGCCAGAGCGACAGGCCGAATGCCGCACTGGTGCCGAGCGCCACCAGCAGGTCCATGTTGCCGGTGCCCGCCTTTGCGGCATGCCAGCCTGCGCGATAGAAGCGCGCCCCGAGCCAGAACTGCACCGGCGCCGCCAGCAGCAGCTGCAGCCAGGGCGGCAGCATCCAGTCCTGCCCGAAGGGTTGGCCGAGCATCGGGGCGAGCAGCGGTATCGACAGCAGCAGTCCGATGGCCACGGGCGCGAAGCCATGCCAGGGCGACAGCGCAGCCGCCTCGTCGGCCGCGCTGCTGGCCGCGCGCGGCTCGTAGCCGGCGGCACGCACGGCGCGGCGCAGGCGGGCATCCAGGTCCTCGCCGCCGGCGGCGGTCACGCGCGCCGATTCGGTGGCGAGATTCACGCTGACCTCCTGCACGCCCGGCACGTTCCTGAGCGCGCGTTCGACGCGCATCACGCAAGAGGCGC
The DNA here is from genome assembly GCF_007828835.1 of Variovorax beijingensis. Lineage (GTDB taxonomy): Bacteria > Pseudomonadota > Gammaproteobacteria > Burkholderiales > Burkholderiaceae_C > Variovorax > Variovorax beijingensis_A. The sequence continues at coordinate 216,941 of NZ_VIVL01000001.1, forward strand.
AGGTCATGCCGCCGACGGAAAGATCCAGGGTGCTCATCGGGTCGCTCAAGTTGTGCAGCAGATTGTCCATGCCCCGAGGCTAAAGTCTCACATCATGGCAAGGTCAAGCCGGGGTACGCAGTGTCCCTGCGCTGGACATTGACATCATGAGAAGGTTCAAACTGGCGATTCGTTCACTTCATTTCATTCAACAGGAGCAAAGACGATGAGCCAGAAATTCCAGGTCTCGGGCATGAGTTGCGGCCACTGCGTGAGCGCGGTGCAGAACGCGGTACAGACGGTGGACCCCGAGGCGCAGGTCACGGTGGATCTTGAAACCGGCCATGTCGACGTGCTGAGCGCGCAGCCTCGAAAGGACATCGTGGCAGCAATAGAGAACGCCGGCTACAGGGTCCAATGAGCAGCTTCGGCACCACCATCTCGATCGGCGAGGCCGCACGGCTCTCGGGTGTCTCGGCGCGCATGGTGCGGCACTACGAGGGCCTGGGCCTGCTGCCCCCGGTGGCGCGCACCGAAAGCGGCTACCGCCAGTACGGCGATGCCGACATCCACACGCTGCGCTTCATCAAGCGCTCGCGCGATCTCGGTTTCTCGATGGAGGAAATCGCCGAGCTCGTGGGCCTGTGGCACAACCGCCGGCGTGCGAGTTCGAGCGTGAAGCGCATCGCGCAAAAGCACCTGGGCGAACTGGAGCAGCGCATTGCCGACATGCAGTCGATGCGCCACACGCTCGCGCACCTCGTGCACTGCTGCCACGGGGATGCGCGCCCCGACTGCCCGATCCTCGACGACCTGGCCAGATAGGCTCTCCCACGGTGTTCCTGAAAAAGGGGATCAGGCTCCCCTGACCAGCGACAGCACCTTTCCGGCATCGAGGGTGCGGGCCTTTTCCTGGATGGCCGGCAGGTACTGGGTCTGCAGGCTCTTGCCTTCCTGCACCACGCCCGAAAAGGTGTCCTTGAGCATCTGCGCCGAGAGCGTGCGGCCGCCGGCGTAGTAGCGCTTGGCCACATGCCCCAATGCATAGGTCGAGGCGAAGCTCATGCCCGAGCTCACCGCCTGGTTGCCGAGGCCGCGCAGCAGTCCGCCACCCATTTTGCCGAGCAGGCCGCCGAGCAGCTTGCGCCCGGCCTGCTCCAGGTACTGCGAGGTCAGGCCCACGCCGACCGTGGCCAGGAAATCCTTCACGTGGCCGCTGTCAAGTTCGTAGCCGTAGGCCTTGCCGATGCGGTAGACCAGCTTCATCTGCAGCGGAATGATCGCCATGGTCGAGAGCGTCTCGGGCAGCAGTTCGAGCGCGCCGTTGAGGATGGACGCATTGAGGATCGACTTGTCGAGCTCCGCGCTGTCAGGCGATGGCTCAGCGGCAGCTGGCGCGACGGCCGTGCCCGTGCCGGTGGCCGCCGCCGGCACCGCTGCCGCAATCTCTTCCGCCTGCTGCGAGAACTGCGCCGCCGAGGCAGCCAGCCCGAGCGAGGTGCGCACGTCCGCCAGGAACATGCGCTCGGCATCGGACTGCGCGCCGTCCGCATCGCACACGCACACCGCCATCTCGTAGGCCAGCTGCTTCGATTCCGTGCTCTTCAGCTCGCCCGCGACCGAAGCCAGCGAGACGCGCTTCATCAGGACGTCCTGGTAGAGCGTGGGCAGGTTCACGCCGTCGGCTTGCGAAAGACCTTCGGCAATGCGCTTGATCTCGGCACGTTCGCGCTCGTGCTTCTCGCCATCGACGAAGGCGGCCAGGAGGCTGAGGGACACGATGGCCCGGGTTTCGGAAGGTGTCACGTTCGAATTTCCACTGGTTGAGGGACAAAGTTCGTTCGGCATGGGGCCCAAAGGTTCCGCCGCCGGTTCTCCCCACAAAGCTTGGGCAACTCTGTGGATAACACTCGCACTTCCTTGTAAGAGAAAGCTAAGTGGTTGATCTATATGAAAAATCTACAGTCTGCCCAAATATGAGGCAATGAATTTCTCGCACGGGAAAACGCCTTTGGCAGATTTTCCGGAGCGTGTCAAAGGACAACTCTGGGGAGATTTCCGGCACAAGCAGGGCGTTATCCACAGGGCCGGCGCTTCCAGCAATGTTGTTCCTTTTGGCGCGACAGCACGGAAGCGCAGCTGCGCACAGTGACGCGGGCATGACAAGTCCATGTCACGCAAGGGAAAAAGTGCCATGTCCACAGACCGGCCCCGCCCTTATCTACTACTACTAATTTGAATAAGAGAAATAAGAAATAGAAACGGGGACAGCGCCGTGCCCGAAAAAAAGTCCGTGAACGGCCGCGCCGTGTTCGCGGCGCCACGCGGCCAAACCGGCCGTCGCCGGACGGCGCCCGCTCGCTAACATCCGGGGATGAGCTTCAAACCGCGGATCCTGATCGCCGAAGACGAATCGGGCATTGCCGACACCCTCCAGTACGTGCTGAAGAGCGACGGCTTCACGCCGGTCTGGTGCGCCACGGCCGAAGACGCCATCGCGCAGTTCGCGCAGGAGCCGCCGGCGCTCGCGATCCTGGACGTGGGGCTGCCCGACCTCAACGGCTTCGAGCTGTTCAAGCGGCTGCGCGCGCTGAACCAGTCGCAGGGCGGCGCCGAGGTGCCGATGCTGTTTCTCACGGCCCGAAGCGACGAGATCGACCGCGTGGTGGGGCTGGAACTCGGTGCCGACGACTACATTGCCAAGCCCTTTTCGCCGCGCGAACTGGTGGCGCGGGTGCGCACCATCCTGCGGCGCAGCGCACGAGCCGCCCCTGGAGGGACCGCAGGCCCCGGCGATGGGGTACCCCCTCGAATTCCGGGCGCGGCGCCTCCAGCGCCCGCTCAGCCCCCCGCAATGCCCTTTGCATTGGACAACGAGCGCATGCAGATCCGCTACTACGGACGCCTGCTCGAGCTCTCGCGCTACGAATACGGACTGCTGCGGCTGCTGGTCCAGCGGCCCGGACGCGTGTTCACGCGCGACGAGCTGCTGCAGCTGGTCTGGGACGACGCGAGCGACAGCTTCGACCGCACCGTCGACGCCCATGTGAAGACCCTGCGCGCCAAGCTCAAGGCCGTGGCGCCCGACGTGGAGCCGATCCGGACGCTGCGCGGCACCGGCTATGCGCTGAACGAAGAATTGCCTCTCAACGCGCCGTGAGCAGGCGCACGCGCATCTTTATCGGGATTCTGCTGATCTACACGGCGGGCATCGCGTTCCTGCTCTACCGCGTGGTGTCGGACATCGATCCGCGCTATCGCGAATCGGCCGAGGAATCGCTGGTCGAGACTTCGCAGCTCATGGCCAGCCTGGTCGAGCAGGACGTGATCGCGGGCGCCCTCAACACCGCGCGGCTCGAGCCGCTGTTCCGCACGGTCTATGCGCGCGAGTTCTCCGCACAGATCTACAACCTGCACAAGAACCGCGTCGAGCTGCGCGTGTACGTCACCGACCGCAGCGGCCGCGTGGTGTTTGATTCGCTCGGCAGGCACCTGGGCGCCGACTATTCGCAGTGGAGCGACGTGAGCCGCACGCTTGCCGGCCTGTACGGCGCGCGCACCTCGCGCGACGTCGACGGCGACCCCCGCACTTCGGTGATGTACGTGGGCGCACCGATCCGGTGGAACAACGAGATCGTCGGCATGGTGAGCGTCGGCAAGCCGGTGCAGAGCTTCGGCCAGTTCGTGGAGGACGCGCGCGCCCGCACGTTGTGGGTGGGCGTCGGTTCGGGGCTGGCGCTGCTGCTGCTGGCGGTGATCGTTTCGGTCTGGCTGGTGCGGCCTTTCGGGCTGATCTCGGACTACTGGGCCTGGGTGCGCGCGCAGCGCACGCTGAGCCTTTCGCGCATGGCGCGGCGCGCGGTCGATGCGGTGCGCACCGGCTTCAGCGAAATGCGCGATGCGCTGACCGGCCGCAACTACGTGGCCGACTACGTGCAGACCTTCACGCACGAAGTGAAGAGCCCGCTCTCGGCGATCCGCGGCGCGGCCGAGCTGCTGCAGGAGCCGTCGATGCCGCATGCCGAGCGCGAGCGCTTCCTGAAGAACATCGAACGCGAGACGCAGCGCATCCAGGAAATCGTCGACCGCATGATGGAGCTCACCGCACTGGAAACCCGCCACGGGCTGGACCGCACGGAGCCGGTGGTGCTGGCTTCGCTGATCGAGGACATCGCCCTCAGCGCGCAGCCCGCGGCGGCCAAGCGCAGCATCCAGCTGCGCGTGAACATCCGCGCCGAGGCCCGCACCGAGGGCGATCCGTTCCTGCTGCGTCGCGCCATCAGCAACCTGCTGGACAACGCGATCGATTTTTCACCGCAGGGCAGCGAGGTATTGCTGACGCTGGAGACCACCTCGAAGCTGGCGCGCGTGAGCGTGCGCGACCATGGTCCGGGCATTCCGGACTACGCACAGGAAAAGGTCTTCCAGAAGTTCTATTCGCTCGCGCGGCCGCACAGCCGGAAGAAGAGCACCGGGCTCGGGCTGGCCTTCGTGAAGGAGATTGCCGCGCTGCACCGCGGGCGCATCGAGCTCGGCAATGCGGCGCGCGGCGGCGCGGTGGCCACGCTCACGCTGCCGCTGCTGTCACACCACTGAGCGGATTACTGGCCCGTGAGTGCTGCGTAGGCCCGGCGCGTTGCGGGGCTCACGGCCTCGAGCAATTGCTCGTACGAGGTCTTGTGCCGCGCCAGCATGCGAGCCGAGGCCACCGTCTTCGACTTGCAGAACCAGTGGCAGGTGTGCTGCATCAGGAACAGCTCGGCCGACATGGTGAAGGCCTTGGCCTTGGGCGTGCGGCCCGCATCGTTGCGCATGACATCGGCAATGCCGCGCGCGTGGATCGCCAGCGCCTCGCGCAGGTCGAAGGTCGCGGCCGGGAACAGCTTGTGCGCGAACGGAATGGCCACGGGCAGCTTGCTCACGCGTGCGTCGGCCGCGTCGACGCGCGCAAACTCGGCGGCAAAGCTGTCGAACTGGGCCGAGAGCTTTTCCTCGGTGGAGTCGAGCAGGCTCCAGATCTGCTGGCGCCGCTCGGCGCTGTCCTCGCCCAGGCAGCGCAGGTAGCCTTCGGTGAGGCTCTCCATCAGCCTTTCGATCTGGTATCTGCCCAGGTGGCTGCCCAGCAGCGCGATGCGCTGGCGCTGGTCCCTGGACTTGAGGATGTAGGCGCCGACGATGATCGACGTCGCCAGGATGAGGATTTCCATGGGGGAGAAGCGTGGGAAGGTAAAGCGAAAGGAGCCGCACCGAGTGTAGAGACCCGGTGCGGCTCCTTCCCGCCGTGCCTCAGCGGAAGAAATCGAGGATGCGGTTGCGCTCTTCGGGCTGCGGCGGCGGGCCCAGGGGCGGCGGCACACCCGAGAGTTCTTCGGCCGGCACTGGCGGCGCCTCGCTCTCCACGCCCAGGCTCGCCACGCTGTGGCCCGGCGTGAAGTCGTCGAAGTACCACTCGCCATCGATGTTGACGACGCCCGGCGGCTCGGCAATCTTGCTGACCGGCACGCCCTTGAGCGCCGCCTGCATGTAGCCGATCCAGATCGGCAGGCTCAGGCTGCCGCCGGTTTCGCCGCGCACGCCCAGCTGGCGCGGCGTGTCGTAGCCGATCCATGCAATGCCAACAGTGGTGGGCTGGAAGCCCGCGAACCAGGTGTCGAAGGAATCGTTGGTGGTGCCGGTCTTGCCGAACAGGTCGTCGCGCTTGAGTGCCTGGTAGGCGCGCGCGGCGGTGCCGCCCTTCACCACGCTCTGCAGGAGCGAATCCATGATGAAGGCGTTGCGTTCGGGAATGGCGCGGCGGCTTTCGTCGAGTGCCGGCGGCTCGGTTTCGAGCAGCACCTTGTCGCGCAGGTCGGTCACGCGCGTGACCAGGTACGGATTGACCTTGTAGCCGCCGTTGGCGAACACCGAGTAGGCCGTGGCCATCTGCATCGGCGTGACCGAACCGGCGCCCAGCGCCATCGGCAGGTAGGCCGGATGCTTGTTCTTGTCGAAGCCGAACCGGGTGATCCACTCCTGCGCATACGGCGCGCCGATGGCCTGCAGCAGGCGTACCGTCACCAGGTTCTTCGACTTCATCAGTGCGGTGCGCAGCGGCATCGGGCCTTCGAAGCCGCCGTCGAAGTTCTTCGGTTCCCAGGGCTGGCCGCCCGGGGTGCCGGGCTCGAAGTACAGCGGTGCGTCGTTGACGATGGTCGCGGGCGTGAAGCCCTTTTCGAGTGCGGCCGAATAGATGAAGGGCTTGAAGCTCGAGCCCGGCTGGCGCCAGGCCTGCGTGACGTGGTTGAACTTGTTCTTGCCGAAATCGAAGCCGCCCACCAGCGACTTGATGGCGCCGGTGCGCGGATCCATGCCGATGAAGGCGCCCTCCACTTCGGGCAGCTGTGTGATCTCCCAGGTGTTCTTGGGTGTCTTCGCGACTCGGATCACTGCGCCGCGGCGGATCTTGATGTGGGGCGGCGCCTTCGCCGCAAGGCCCGACTGCGCAGGCCGCAGCCCTTCGCCGGTGATCTGGATGGTTTCGCCGTTCGCGCGCACCGCGTTGATTTCCTTGCTGCCGGCCTCCAGCACCACCGCGGCCATCACGTCGCCGTTGTCGGGATGTTCGGCCAGCGCTTCGTCCACCGCCTCGTCGGCTTCCTTTTGATCGGCCGGCAGATCGACGAAGCGCTCGGGACCGCGATAGGGTTGGCGCCGCTCGTAGTCCATGATGCCCTTGCGCAGCGACCTGTAGGCGGCTGCCTGGTCGGCCGCGACCAGCGAGGTGTAGACCTTCATGCCGCTGGTGTAGATGCTGTCGCCGTACTGCGCGTACATCATCTGGCGCACCGTCTCGGCCACGTATTCGGCATGCAGCCGCTCCGGATCGGCGGCATCGCGCAAGTGCAGCTCTTCCTTCTTGGCTTCGGCCGCCTGCTCGGCGGTGATGAAGCCGGTCTCCTGCATGCGGTCGATCACGTAGAGCTGGCGTGCGCGGGCGCGCCGCGGATTGGCCACCGGGTTGTTCGCGCCGGGCGCCTTGGGCAGGCCGGCCAGCATGGCAGCTTCGGCCAGCGTGACGTTCTGCAGCGGCTTGCCGAAATACGCTTCCGATGCGGCCGCGAAGCCATAGGCGCGGTTGCCCAGGTAGATCTGGTTCAGGTAGATCTCCAGGATCTGGTCCTTGCTGAGCTGCTGCTCCAGGCGCAGGGCCAGCAAAATCTCGTAGGCCTTGCGGCTCAGCGTGCGTTCGGAGCTCAGGTAGACGTTGCGCGCCACCTGCATCGTGATGGTCGATGCGCCTTGCTTGCGGCCGCCCTTCAGGCTGGCCACGGCCGCGCGTGCGAAGCCCTTGTAGTCGACGCCCCCATGGTCGTAGAAACGCGCGTCCTCCACGGCGAGCACGGCGTCCTTCATGACCTTGGGAATGCTCGCAAAGGGCGTGAGCGTGCGGCGTTCTTCGCCGAACTCGCCGATCAGCGTGCCTTCGACCGTGTATACGCGCAGCGGCAGCTTGGGCCGGTAGTCGGCCAGCTCGGAAATGTCGGGCAGCCGGGGATAGATGGCGGCCACCGCGACGACGGCGGCCACCAGCAGCACCAGCGCGCCGCAGCCGAGCGCGATGGCGCTCCACCGCGCCGCGCGCCGCAGCTTCGCTGAACGCTGCGAGCGCGCGGGCTCGGTGGAAGGAGAAGAATCGTCCATGGGAATCAATGGCAAAAAGGTAAGGAAAAAAACAGTCCGTAGCGTTGGTTACACGGACGCGGCCGCCTCAGGTAAGACCGGCTCGGGCGTTCGGGGGTTCCCGGCCGACAGTGCATACCAGTCGACCTTGCGCGTGGCGAGCATCAGCACCGTCAGCATGCCGAATGTCAGCAGGGCGCCGAGCAGCAGGGCATTGCTTTCCGATGCCAGCAGGCCGTAAAGCGCGCCATAGAGTACCGCGACATAGGCCCCGAAGCCCGCGCCGCGTTTCCAGCTTTGCAATACCGCGCTGAAATAGATGCCCAGCAGCAGCACGCTCGCGCCGGCCGCACTGGCATAGGCCAGCCAGAACGCCAGCTTCTCGGACAGGGCCAGCAGCAGCAGGAAGAACAGCGCGATCGACAGGCCGACCAGCCCGTATTGCACCGGATGCATGCGCTGCCTGCGGAACAGCTCGAACATGAAGGCCGCCATGATCACCAGGCCGATGAAGAGCGCGCCGTACTTGCCGGCGCGGGTGCTCATCGAATAGACGTTGACCGGCTGCGCGAGCGAGACGTCGAAGGTCTGCAGCGGGCCGAGGTTGCGTTGCGCATGGTTGGTTGCAGCCACAGCAGCAGCCGTGGCGGCACTGGCGGCATCGCCGCGGCCCGACAGCCCGGCGCGCACCTGCTCGCGTGCGGAAGTCACGAGCGACGACACGCGCCAGTGCGCATCGAAGCCCTGCGGCGTCACTTCGCGCTGGGTAGCGAGAAAGCGGCCGCCGAAACTCGGATGCGCCCAGGGCGACTTCAGGTGGGCGGTGGTCTCGTCGGCAATCGGCACCATCGAGAGCGTGTCCTGCCCGACCAGGCCGAGCTTCATCTCGAAGGGCAGCGGTGCCCTCGCCTCCCATGCGGCGAGCGCGGCGCCGGTGAGCGGTGCGTGGATGCCGTCGGCCAGCGGAGCATCGTCTGCCAGGCCAGGCACGCGCTGCCTGAAACCCAAAGCCTCGCCGTTCATCGCGATCGAAGGCGAACCATCGAGCCCGCGCAGGTCGCTTGCGCCGAAGACGATGAATGGTGCCTTGAACTCGATACGCGAATCGGTTTCGCTGTGCGCCACCGATCGGGAATCGAAAGCCGCAAAGCCGCCGCCGAGCGTGGCGTCGAGCGTATAGAACGGAATCCTGAAGATGCCGCGGTAGCGTTCGTGCGGTGCCATCGACCCCTCGATGTACAGCTTGTCGGGAAACATCACGTGGGTCATTTCCTTGCTGCGGGCCTCCTGGCCGATCACCTGGCCCTGCGCATTGCGCAGCGGCTCCATCCAGCGCTCCACGTAGGGCACCAGCAGCAGCGGGCCCACGACGGTCTGCGGGCCCGCATAGGTGGCGGCAAGCTCCTCGGCCGCCTCGCGCTGGCTGTGGCCGCGCTCCCGGTTGATCGCATTGATCTCGGCCAGCGGAATGCACAGCAGGAGCGTGAGCATCAGCAGCCCGGCCACCTTGACCAGCATCGAACCCTGCAGGGCCTTGAGCAACTGGAACATGTTTTTTCTCCTCGTCGGTTGTCGAAGCCGCGATGCTCGCCGCGCCATCCGAAGCGCGTGTGAAGCGCGGCCGCCGGCGGACTTCACACAGGCTTCACACAACGCGGCATCCGGTGGCCGGACTTCAAGCAGCCTTCCAATTTCCTTCTCGCGCGGTGCCGACAGTTGCGGCTGTGCAAGTTCGCACGGACACCAACACCACACCGCCATGGATGCCCACACCTCCACCCGTCCCGGCCGCTGGCTCTGGCTCGCCACCGTGAGCCTGGCCACGGCGGGCTTCGTCGCGCTCAGCCTCAACCCCGTGCATGCCCAGGAAGCACCGGGCCCGCGGCTGAAGACCGAGAGCCCGTATTTCTTCGTGAAGAGCGACGACCCCTCGGTCGACCGCCTGCCGCTCAAGGCCACCGAGGTGGCGGTGAAGATCTCGGGCGTCATTGCCGACGTGACTGTCACGCAGACCTACCGCAACGAAGGCCAGCGCGCCATCGAGGCGAAGTATGTTTTTCCGGGCTCGACCAAGGCTGCGGTCAGCGGCCTCAACGTGCGCCTGGCCGACCGCCTGATCACCGCGCAGATCCGCGAGAAGCAGCAGGCGCAGATCGAGTACGACACCGCCAAGAAGGAAGGCAAGACCGCTGCGCTGCTCGAGCAGCACCTGCCCAACGTGTTCCAGATGAACGTCGCCAACATCCTGCCGGGCGACGACGTGAAGGTGGAGCTGCGCTACACCGAACTGCTGGTGCCGCAGTCGGGCAACTATGCGTTCGTCTTTCCCACCGTGGTGGGCCCGCGCTACAACAGCCCGCAGTCGGAGAACGCCCAGGCCAAGTGGGTGGCGCAGCCCACGTTGCGCGCAGATGTGGCGCCGAACACCAGCTTCAGGCTCAAGGCCAGCATCGACACGCCCATGGGGCTGAAGGAGGTGCGCTCGTCGTCCCACACCATCGAGGTGAAGAAGAGCGACGAAGACCGGCACGCCGACATCGCACTCGCGCCCGACGGCCGGCCCGCGGACAACCGCGACTTCGTGCTCGACTACCGCCTTGCGGGCGAAAGGATCGAATCGGGCCTGATGCTCTACAAGGGCCAGGACACCGGCGGCGGCGCCGAGAACTTCTTCCTCGCGATGGTCGAGCCGCCCAAGGCCGTGGCCGCCAGCGCCATTTCGCCGCGCGACTACATCTTCGTGGTCGACATCTCGGGCTCGATGCACGGCTTTCCGCTCGACACCGCCAAGACCGTGCTCGAACGCCTGATCGGCGGCCTCCGGCCGAGCGACACCTTCAACGTGCTGCTGTTCTCGGGCAGCAACAAGATGCTCTCTCCCCGCTCGGTGCCGGCCACGCGCGCCAACATCGAGCAGGCGCTGGCCACCATCCAGAACTACAGCGGCAGCGGCAGCACCGAGCTGATTCCCGCGCTCAAGCGCGTCTACGCCGAACCGAAGGAAGAGAAGGTCTCGCGCACCGTGGTGCTGGTGACGGACGGCTACGTGAGCGTGGAGCGCGAGGCTTTCGAACTGGTGCGCAAGAATCTTTCGAAGGCCAATGTGTTCGCCTTCGGCATCGGTTCGTCGGTGAACCGCAGCCTGATGGAAGGCATTGCGCGCGCCGGCATGGGCGAGCCCTTCATCATCACCGACCCGATCCAGGCGCCCGAGCAGGCCGCGCGCTTCCGCCGCATGGTGGAGTCGCCGGTGCTCACCAACGTGAAGGTGACTTTCGGCGGGCTCGACGTGTACGACGTGGAGCCGCAGGCGCTGCCCGACGTGCTGGGCGAGCGCCCGGTGATCGTGTTCGGCAAGTGGCGCGCGGATTCGGAAGGCAAAGCCAGGGGCCGTGTCATCGTGGAAGGCCAGGGTGCCAATGGCCCGTACCGCCAGGAACTGCGCATCGACCCGCAGCTGCGCCAGGACACCGCCGCGCTGCGCACGCTGTGGGCGCGCCACCGCATCCAGAGCCTGAGCGACCAGGAGACGCTCGAGGGCGGCAGCGCCTTCAAGGAGCGCATCACCGAGCTCGGCCTGAAGTACAGCCTGCTGACCCAGTACACCAGCTTCATCGCCGTCGACAAGGTGGTGCGCAACCCCGCGCCGCAGAACAGCGTGGGCGTGAACCAGCCGCTGCCGTTGCCGCAGGGCGTGAGCGAACTCGCACTCGGCGCCGAGGTGCCCAGCACGCCGGAGCCCGAGACCTTGGGGGCCATTGCCGTGGTGCTGTCGATGCTCGCGATGCTGCGCCGCCGCGCGCGCCGCAACGATCCGCGCCGCTTCACGGCCTGAGCCAGGAAAAGAAAAATGTCATTGGCCGCACTCGCCCATCGCCATCCGCGCATCGTGGATTGGGGCATCCACGTCGACCGCGCACCGGCCGCCGGCTGGCTCGCACTGCAATTCGCCGCACTCGCGCCGACCTGGGCCTGGATGGTCCGGCGGCTGCGCGACGGCTCCGACGATCCGCTGGGCCTGCTGGCGCTGGCCGCCCTCGCCGCCTTGGCATGGCGCTGCCGGCGCGAACTGCGGGCCGCGCCGCAGCTGGGCTGGCTCGCACTGGCGGGCGCCGGCACGGTGCTGGCGACCGTGCTGCGCACCGGACTCGGCGCCCTGCCCGCGCTGCCGCCGCTCGCCACGGGCCTGGTGGCCGTGCTGGCGCTGGCATGCGGCCTGCTGGCCTTCCTGCCGCGGCGCGTGGCCGCGCTGCCGGTGGCCGGCCTGGCGGTGCTCGCGCTGCCGCTGCTGTCGTCGCTGCAGTTCTATGCGGGCTATCCGCTGCGCGTGCTCACGGCCGAGGCGAGCCGCTGGCTGCTGGCGCCGGCCTTCAGCGTGGCGCGCGAGGGCGCGAGCCTGGTGGTCGATGGCCGGCTGGTGATCGTCGATGCGCCGTGCTCGGGCGTGCAGATGGTGTGGCTCGGCTACTTCACGGCGTGCGCCGTTGCCCTCTGGGCCCGCCGCAGCGACCGCGGCTTCCTGCGCCGGCTGCCGATGGTCGGCCTGCTGGTGCTGGGCGGCAACATCCTGCGCAACAGCATGCTGATTGCATTCGAAGGCGCAGGCCATCCGCTGGCGCCCTGGGCGCACAACCTGCTCGGGTTGCTGGTGTTGGCCGCCGTGTGCGGCGGCATCGCGCGCCTGATGGTGCCGGTGCGCACCGAGCCCCCGTTCGCCGAGCAGCCGATCCCGGGCCTGATCACCACCCAAGGAGGCCGCCATGTCGACACGGTTCTTTGAAGCCCTGTTTGCCAACCATTTCATCAACCGCATCGGCCACAAGACGGCCTTTGCGCTCGCAATGCTGCTGTGCGTGCTGTGGTCGACCGCGGCGGCGCTGCGTGCGCCGCCCGAAGCTCCGATGGCCATGGCCTCGCATGAATGGCCCAGCCAGTGGGACGGCATTCCATTGCGGCCGCTGGCGCTGGGCGACGTCGAGCAGCGCTTTGCCGACCGCTTTCCGGGCGCCATCGGCCGCATGACCGACGGCACGCAGACGATCGTGATGCGCGCGGTGAATGCCCCCACGCGCATGCTGCATCCGGCGGCCGACTGCTACCGCGCGCTCGGTTTTCGCATCGAGCAGGCACGCCTCGAACGCGATGTGCAGGAGCGGCTGTGGCGCTGTTTTGTTGCGCAACGGCACAGCACGCAAAAGATCCGCGTTTGCGAGCGCATCGTGGATGCCGAAGGCACGGCTTTCACCGACACTTCAGCCTGGTACTGGGCGGCGGCCAGTGGACGCTCGAGCGGTCCGTGGCAAGCTGTGACGGTGGCGAGGCCGATGTGATGAGAGTTTTGTGAAACAGTTTCTGCGATTCGTGATCTACGGGCTGCTGGCCCTTGTCGTGACAACGTGCGTTGCTATCTTCCTGATAGTAAAACTGGTGCTTGCGCCAGCGGCGGGCGAATGGAGCACCACGGTCGAGGCCGGCCCGCTGCGCATGGCGGTGGGCGTGCCGACGGCAGTGCGCCTGGCCACCTCGTCCTGGTTCGCGCCGCGGCTGGACGGGCACGCGTTCGACAGCCGGTTCGGCACCCTGCACTTCGCCTGGAAGGACGCGGCGGGCGTGCTCGAAGTGCGCTGCGCGCCCTGCAGCGCCGAGGTTGCCGCGCTCGGCGCGCAGCCGATCGTGTTCGAGGGCCTGGTCGCCACCGTGAAGCGGGACGGCAACACGCTGGCCGGCACCATCGAGGCCACGCCCCGCAGCGCCGACGCGGCCGCCATGCTCCAGGGCCAATGGGAAGGACACCTCCCGCCCAAGGGCAGGGGCCTGCAGCTCAGCGCCGACATCAAGGACGCACCGATTGCCCGCTGGTATGCCGTGCTCGCGCCCAACCTGCCCGAGCTGCAGCGCGCCCGCATCGGCGGCACGCTGGCGCTGCGCGGGCAGGTCATGCTGCCCGAGGCCACATTCACGGTGCAGCCCACAGTCAGCCAGTTCACCGTCGAGGGGCTGGGCACCGAAGCCATGCTCGGCGCGCGCACCAGTTGCGGCGCACCGTCGAAGCTGGCCAACGACAGCTGGCTGGCGCGCGCCGTCATCGCGGCCGAAGACCAGCGCTTCTTCACCCACGCCGGCTACGACCTGACGGAAATCGTCGCGTCCATCGACAACAACCAGAAGGAAGGCCAGCCCAAGCGCGGCGGCAGCACGCTGACGCAGCAGCTCGCCAAGATGCTGGTGACCGGCAGCGACCGCACGGCGGAACGCAAGCTGCGCGAGCTGCTCTACGCGGTCGAAATGGAACAGACGCTGGGCAAGGCGCGCATCCTGCAGCTCTACCTGGACAACGCGCCGTGGGGCGGCAACCTGTGCGGCGCCGAAGCCGCCGCCCGGCGCTATTTCAAGCGCTCCGCGCGCAGCCTGGAGCCCGCGCAGGCGGTCTGGCTCGCGTCCATGCTGCACAAGCCGCAGGCGGTGCTCGAGCAATGGCGGCGCGACGGGCAGATCGACCCGGACCGTACCAAATGGGTCGCCGAGAGCGTGCGCGGCATCAGCCGCAACCAGCGCGAGTCACTGCTCAAGAGCGTGGCGGCCGCCAGATTCACCGCACCGGAGGCTTTTCCATGAACGAGGTCGAAGCCATCGAGCGCGCCACCGTGGCCGCCGTTTCGCCGCTGGCCGTCGAAGAGCTCGACGGCTGGCTGCTGCCCTTCGACGATGGCACCGTCAAGCGCGCCAGGTCGGCCGTTCCGCTGCACCGCGAACCGGTCGCAGGCCGCACGATCGACCGCATCGAGGACCGCTACGACCGCCGCCAGTTCGTGCCCGCGTTCCGCCTGGCCGATGTGCCCTCTTTCGTGGCGCTGCAGTCCGAGCTGGAGCAGCGGCACTACGTCGGCGACTCGCCGACCTGCGTGCAGATCGGCTCCGCACTGCGCATGCGCGAGGTGGCGCCGGCCGGCGCCGCGCTGGCCGACGTCGACCTTGCGCCCGACGACGCCTGGGCCACCCTGTTCCTCGGCGAGGGCTTCGATCCCGTGGACGGCGCCCACCGCGTGCGGGCGCTGTCGCGCGCCCAGGGCTCGCTCTATGCCAGCGTGCGCGAGGGCCGCCGGACCGTCGCGGCGGGCGCCATGGCCTTCGGCCACGGGTGGGCCAGCGTGCACGGCATGCGAACCGAGCAGTCGCAGCGCGGCCGGGGCCTGGCCGGGCGCGTGCTGGCGGGCCTCGCGCGGGCCGCACTCGAGCGCGGCTTCGAGCGCGTGTTCCTGCAGGTCGACGCGCACAACATGGCCGCCCACGCGCTCTACCGGCGTGCCGGTTTCTCGACGCAGTGGCAGTACCGCTACTGGCAGCGCCAGCAGTGGCCGCGCTGAAGCCGCAGCAGCGCGCCGAGGCAGATTCCGCAATTCCTACCGGGTGGCGCGGTCGGGCGGTTAGTGCCACCATGGCTGCATGACGAATGCAAACCACCACGCCAACCACCCGACCGATCCCGTGGCCACGCCGCGCGGCATCGACCACATCGTGGCCGGTGTTTCCACCAGCGATGGCGACGGCGTCAAACTCACCCGCGTGCTGCAGCAGCCGCTGCAGAAAAGGCTCGACCCCTACCTGATGCTCGACGCCTTCGGCAGCGACAACCCGGGCGACTACATCGGCGGCTTTCCCAGCCATCCGCACCGCGGTTTCGAAACCGTGACCTACATGATCGCGGGCCGCATGCGGCACCGCGACAGCGCCGGCCACGAAGGGCTGCTGCAGAACGGCGGCGTGCAATGGATGACGGCCGGCCGCGGGCTCGTCCACAGCGAACTGCCCGAGCAGGAGGACGGCCTGATGGAAGGCTTCCAGCTCTGGCTCAACCTGCCCGCCAAGGACAAGATGCGCGAGCCCTGGTATCGCGACATCCAGAGCGAGGAGATTCCGGAATACACCACCGCGGCGGGCGTGCACGTGCGCGTGATCGCGGGGGCGAGCCACGGCATCGAGGGTGCGGTTCGGCGCGAGCACACCGAGCCGCTCTACCTCGACATCACCCTGCCGCCCGGCACCGAGTTCGCCCATCCCCTGCCGGACGACCACAACGCGCTCGTCTATGCATTCCGCGAGTCGGTGTGGATCGCGGGCAGCGAGGTGCCCACGCGCCGCATGGCCATTCTTGCGAACGATCCCGGCAGCGATGGCGTGGTGCTGCGCGCCGGGGCCACCAACCACAGCCCGGCGCGCGCATTGCTGATCGCCGGCAAGCCGCTGCACGAGCCGATCGCGCAGTACGGCCCGTTCGTGATGAACACGCAGGAGCAGCTCAGGCAGGCCATGGAGGACTTCCAGAGCGGCAAGTTCGGCGCTTGATGTAGTCGCAGGCCTACCGAAAATCGGCATCGCCCGCAGGTCACGGGCGCACGGATGGGGCATAGATTGGCCGCCATGCCCCACCGCACGATCAAAGCCCCCGAGGTCCGCAAGGGACAGGCACCCGAAACACTGAAGCGCGACCAGTTCCACGAGCGCTTCATGCAGCCGTTCCAGGACCCTGCCTTCCAGTCCGAAAAGGAGGCGCTGCAGCGCATCGAGCTCATCGCATGGGAGGCCTACGAACAGGGCCGCAAGGCGCCCGTCACGCGCAAGGCCGGACCCGGCCATGCCGACCCCGACTACGAACTTTCGGTCGACTGGCTCGAAGCCAGGGCGCGCATCAACGCTGCGCAGGCCGCCTGGGGCCAGGCGCAGACGAAGTCGCGCGTGCTGCTGGTCAACGGCTCGCCGCGCAACGACGGCACCTGCCCGGGGGAGATCTCCAAGAGCTGGCGGCTGCTGCAGCTCGCGCGCGAAGTGCTCGATGGCTGCGGCATTGACGTCGACGTGCTCGACCTGAGCCTGCTCGCCTCCGACTACGGGCGCCACATCCATCCCTGCAAGGGCTGCGTGTCCACCGCCATGCCGCTGTGCCACTGGCCCTGCAGCTGCTATCCCAACCATGCAATGCGCCAGACCGGCGACTGGATGAACGAGATCTACGAGCGCTGGGTGGCCGCGCACGGCGTGATCCTGTTCACGCCCACGCACTGGTACCA
The DNA here is from genome assembly GCF_007828835.1 of Variovorax beijingensis. Classification (GTDB taxonomy): domain Bacteria; phylum Pseudomonadota; class Gammaproteobacteria; order Burkholderiales; family Burkholderiaceae_C; genus Variovorax; species Variovorax beijingensis_A. The sequence goes on from NZ_VIVL01000001.1 coordinate 233,644, forward strand.
GTCCGCCAGTCCGCTCAAGCTCATGACCGACCGGCTGGTATGCGCCGACGGCGGCAACCCCGACCCCACCAGCACCCACGGCAAGAAGCCCGATGAAGCCAAGGCCCTCGAGCTCCAGGGCTGGGGCTATCCCAAGCACCTGGCGGGACGGGTCTACGGGCTGGTGGTGCACGGCGACGTGGCCGGCGCCGAGAGCGTGCGGCGCAACCTGTCGGACTGGCTCGACTGGATGGGCCTGGTCGACGCGGGCGCGCAGGCCCGGCTCGACCGCTACATCGGCTACTACGAGCCCTACGCAACCAGCCACGACAGCCTCGATGCCGATGAAGGCGTGCAGGAGGAAGTGCGCAACGTGGCCCGTGCCGTGGCACTGGCCGTGGGCGAACTGCGCGCGGGCAAGCTGCAGCGGCCCGATCGCGGATTGAAGCCGCCAAGGCCCAAGTAAGCCACGCCGCGGGCGCGAAGAGCCTGCGCGTTCATGATTCTTTACGCACGCTCACTTCCGGCTCACCTCGCCGATACAGAGGTCTTCCACACTTCGTCTCACCTGCTGCCCATTGGCGGCGGGCTTCTTCGAAAGGAAGCACTTCTCATGATCTCTCTTCGCCAACGCATCGTCTGGGCCAGCCTTCTGGGCTCGGCCGCCCTCGCCTCTTCGGGCGCCTTTGCACAACAGGCTCCGGCGGCATCCGGCACTTCGACTTCCACGCCCACCGCCGCCGTTGCGCAGGCCGAGGGCAGCGCAGCACCCAAGGCGCAGCACAAGCGCATGGACCCGGCACAGCGCATGGAGCGCATGCAGGAGCACCGCGCCAAGCGGCTTGCCGCGCTGAAGGAAAAGCTCAAGCTGAACGCCGGACAGGAAAGCGCGTGGAACACGTTCGCAGCGGCCAGCCAGCCGCCGGCCGGGGCCCGTGCGCAGCGCATGGACCGTGCGGAATTCGCCAAGCTCACCACGCCCGAGCGGCTGGAGCGCATGCAGGCCCGCCAGGCCGAGCGCAGCGCCAGGTTCGCCAAGCGCGCCGAAGCCACCAAAGCCTTCTATGCGGCGCTGACGCCCGAGCAGCAGAAGACCTTCGACGCGGAGACGGTGCACGTCGGCATGCATGGCCACCGCGGCCACCATGGTCACGGCGCCACTGACGGGCAACCCGCCAAGAGCTGACCATCATCAGGGCGCCGGAAGCGGCGCCCCCATGAAGAAAGCCCGCGATGCCTCGAGCACCGCGGGCTTTCTTCGTACATGGACGGCTATTGGGGCGTGCCGGTCCTTTCGATCGGGTTGGTGGGCACGTCCGGCCGCTCGCCGCGCTGACCGAAATGGGGCTTGGGCTTGCGGGCCAGCTGGCTCACCTCGGCGCGCGACATCTCGCCGGTGGGTTGCGGCATCGCGTTCGGCTGCCCGTTCATGGTGGTGGTCGCCTCGCCCTTGGGCACCAGGTTGTTGGTGTTGTTGCGATTGTGGGCGCGCGCCTCGGCCTTCACGGCTTCGCGCGACACCGGCATGTTGGCGTCGGGGCGCTGCGGCGGGTTGGGCACGCCGGCAGGCGTCTGCGTGCTGGCCTGGCCGCCCACGGCCGGGTCCGGCTGGGCGGGTATCGATGTGGCTTGCGCCATGGCGGCACCGGCCGCGGCCATCAGGCCGGCCAGCGCCGTGGCGCGAAGGATTGCGTGCTTCATGGTGCGTTCCTTTGAAAGTGATGATGAATAAGACCGCTGGCTTGTTTCCCGCAGCCTGAAAACCACCGTAGGAGGCCCCCCATGCGCCCCGTGTCGGGGTGTGGCAGGCCTGCCTGTAGGAGCCGGCCGTCGCCTGGTGAAAGGCGGCAAAGAAGGTGGCGCGTTCCTACAGGCGCGCCGGGCGCGGCAACGTACAACCACAACACCGATGTCTTCCTCACCGATTCCACTTGCCGCCGCAGCGCCGACTTCGCTCAAGGTCATGACGGTGAACACCCACAAGGGCTTCACCGCGCTCAACCGCAAGTTCATCCTGCCGGAGCTGCGCGACGCAGTGCGCACGGTGGGAGCCGACGTGGTGTTCCTGCAGGAAGTGCTCGGCACCCATTCGCGCCACTCGCGCAAGGTCAACAACTGGCCCGAGGCGCCGCACTATGAGTTCCTGGCCGACACCATGTGGCCGCAGTTCGCCTACGGGCGCAACGCCGTGTACCCGAGGGGCCATCACGGCAACGCGGTGCTGTCCAAGTTTCCGATCGTGCATTTCCGCAACCACGACGTGTCGGTGGCCGGGCCCGAAAAGCGCGGCCTGCTCCATTGCGTGCTGCGGCTGCCGGGCCGCACGGTCGACGTCCATGCGATCTGCGCGCATCTCGGCCTGGCCGAGGCGCACCGGCAGCAGCAGCTGGAACTGCTGCTGCACATCGTGCGCGACGAGGTGCCGGCCGATGCGCCGCTGATCGTCGCGGGCGACTTCAACGACTGGCGCGGCCGTGCCCACCAGGTGCTGGAGGAAGGCGCCGCGCTGCGCGAGGTTTTCGTGCATGCGAACGGCTCGGCCGCCAAGACCTTTCCGGCGCGCTTTCCGCTGCTGCCGCTGGACCGCATCTATGTTCGCAACGCGGGCGTGCACGCGCCCGTGGTGCTGCCGCGCAAGCCCTGGTCGCACCTGTCGGACCACGCGCCGCTGGTGGCGAACATCGATCTTTGAAGCGGGCCCCACCCATGACCTGCGGTGAACGCCATGGATAACGTCGGCCGATGGGTGGGCGGCAACCGCATTGCGCTGCTCGAGAACGGCGAGGAGTTCTTCCCGCGCGTGTTCGATGCCATTCGGGAGGCGCAGCGCGAAGTCATCATCGAGACCTTCATCCTGTTCGAGGACAAGGTGGGCCTTGCGCTGCATGCCGCCATGCGCTCGGCGGCCCAGCGCGGCGTGAAGATCGACCTGATGGTCGACGGCTTTGGCTCGCCGGACCTGTCGCGCGAATTCATCGCGGAGTTGAGCGCCGTGGGCGTGCGGGTGCGGGTGTTCGATCCAGGGCAGCGCATCCTCGGCCAGCGGCTCAACGTGTTTCGGCGGATGCACCGCAAGATCGTGGTGGTCGATGGCGAACTCGCGTTCGTGGGCGGCATCAACTATTCGGCCGACCATCTGCTGGACTTCGGGCCCAAGGCCAAGCAGGACTACGCGGTGGAGCTGCGCGGGCCCGTCGTGGCGCAGATCCACCAGTTCGTGCTGCGCGCCATCGCGCTCGGCGACAAGGGGCCGCGCTGGTTCCGACGCCGGCTCAAGCAGGCGCCGCCCGTCGACCGGGAGCCTGTCGGCGATGTGGAGGCGGTGCTCATCACGCGCGACAACCGCCGCCACACCGGCGACGTCGAACGCGAATACCTGGCCGCGATCCGCGCCGCGCGCAAGCGCATCGTGATTGCCAACGCGTATTTCTTTCCCGGCTACAGGCTCATCAAGGAGTTGCGCCGTGCGGCCCGGCGCGGCGTGGATGTGCGGCTCATCCTGCAGGGCGAGCCCGACATGCCGATCGTCAAGACGGCCGCCACCATGCTCTACCACCACCTGCTGCATGCGGGCGTGCGCATCTACGAATACTGCGACCGCCCGCTGCATGCCAAGGTCGCGCTGATGGACGACGAGTGGAGCACGGTCGGCTCGAGCAATCTCGATCCGCTGAGCCTGTCGCTCAACCTGGAGGCCAACGTGTTCGCGCGCGGCAAGGCCTTCAACCAGCTGCTGTGGGAGCGCATGGACAAGCTGATGCGCGAGAGCTGCCAGCAGATCGGCGTGGCCGACCTGGAGACCGGATGGAGCGGCTGGCGGCTGGCGCGCAGCTTCTTCATCTTCCACTTCCTGCGCTGGTATCCGTCGTGGCTGGGCTGGCTGCCGCGGCAGGTGCCGCGCCTCACCCCGGCCGAGGCCACCGAGCTTGCAGAGAAGCGCGAAAAACGCGAAAAGCGCGAGGCTGCCGGCGACAACGGGGCCACGCCGACGGAAGCGGCATGAGCGCCCACCGGCCGTTCCGAAAGCGCATGGAGGCCGCCCAGTGACCACACGCACCGCGAGACTCGCACGCCGGCCCTGGTGGCCCTGGCTGCGGCGCAGCGCGGTCTGGGCCTTCTTCGGCCTGATCGCCTGGCTGCTCGTGAGCCAGGCGCGTTCCATCGACTGGCAGGAGGTGTTCGATGCCATGCGCGCGCTGCCCGCGGCCACGCTGTGGCTGGCCGGCGCGCTGGCGGCCGGCAGCTTTGCCACCTACAGCACTTACGACCTGCTGGGCCGCCATCTCACGCGCCATCCGCTCGGCGCCCGCACCGTCATGGGCGTGACCTTCATCAGCTATGCCTTCAACCTCAACCTCGGTTCGCTGGTGGGCGGCGTGGCGTTCCGCTACCGGCTCTACTCGCGGCTGGGCCTTCCCAACGGCACCATCACGCGCGTGCTCGGCTTCAGCATGCTGACCAACTGGCTCGGCTACCTGGTGGTGGCCGGCCTGGCCTTCTGCTTCTGGCCACTGGCGCTGCCGGCCGAATGGAAGGTCGGCAATGGCGGGCTGCGCATCCTGGGCGCGGTGCTGCTGCTGCTGGCCGCGGGCTACTTCGTGCTGTGCGCCCTGGCCAGCGGGCACGTGTTCCGGCTGCGCCACTATCCGTTCAAGGTGCCCTCTCTTCGGATGGCCTGGCTGCAGCTGGCCATGTCGTGCCTGAACTGGGCGCTGATCGGCAGCGTGATCTGGGTCCTGCTGCAGGGCGCGGTGGCCTACCACACGGTGCTCGCGGTGCTGCTGGTGGCCGCCGTGGCCGGCGTGGTCACGCACGTGCCGGCGGGCCTGGGCGTACTGGAGGCGGTGTTCCTTGCCCTGCTCTCGCATGAGGTGGCGCAAGGCCGGCTGCTGGGCGTGCTGCTGGTCTACCGCGGTCTCTACTATCTGTTGCCGCTGGGCGTGGCCACGGTGGCCTACTTCGTCACTGAACTGCGCGCGCGGCGCTGGCGGCATACCGCGCCGTTGAAGCGCTAGAAGTGATAGGTGTAGCGCAGCCGGACAAAGTTTTCGCCCGGGTTGGGTTTCTTGATGCCGGCGTTCGAAAAATGCTGCAGCCGCAATGTCAGTTCATGCTTGCCGTTCTCGCCGAAGCTGCGTCCCACGCCCAGCACCTCGGTGAACTGGAACGCGGTGCTGAAGGTCCGGTCGGGCGTCCTGTAGAGGTGGTCCATCACCGTGCCGCCGACGCCGCCTTCGGCAAACCATGGCGAACTGCCGCTGTCGAAGCGGTAGCGCCAGGTGTAGATCGCGCCGATCTGGGTGTAGTTGCGCGAACCGCTGCCCAGGGCCGGCGCATGCCAATGGCTCGCGAACAGGTCCCAGTACGAAGTGAGCGCCCCTTCGTGCACCGGCTGGCGCGGCGACCACGGCAGCGTCACGCCCACCGTGGCCGACTCGGTGCCGCCCTTGTCGCCATGCGGCGCATGGCCGCCCTCGAAATAAAAGCCGCGCGCGCTGTCTTCGAACGCATGAGCCGGTGCGCCCAGCAGGCTCAGGACGCCTGCGAACACGGCGGCCCCGAGGGACGCGGACCTGTGTGCTTTCATGATGTGGTTGTTATCTGCAAATAATGAAAGGAAAGAAAAGAAATAATTACTTTCCGCTGCGGTCCGCGCCTTGGGTCGAGGCTATTGCCATGTCGGAAAGTAGGACTTGTTCAACAGAAATGCGGAGTCGATTTTGTTGCGGTGCAGCAATTGCTGCGCCTCGCGTCTATAGTGGGGCTCATCCGTCCTCCTAGATCGCCCATGCCATCCCTTACCTCCGTCGCTCGCCTGTCCAACCCGCTGATGCTGTGGGTCGACGTGGCCCTCAAGACCCAGGAGATGCTGCTGTCCTCCGGGTCCGTGATCCAGATGCGCACCGGGCGCATGGCCAAGGCGGGGCTCGCGCCCAGCGCGGCCGATCTCGCGGAGTTTCAACTCATGGGAAATGAAAAACTCGCCGCCGCGGGTGAATCGGGGGCCGCCATGGTCAGGCAATGGCACAGCAGCCATGTCTCGCTGGCGAACCGCGCGCTGCAGCAATGGCTTCTGAGTGCCGGGGCCTTTCTGTCAATGGCCGGCAGCGTCACCCCCGCGCAGGCTGCGGAGCGCAGCGACGCCTTCGTGCAAGCCACGGCCCGGGCGGCGGGCACGGCCAGCCGGCTTTCGGGCGCGGCGGTGCGCATTGCGCGCGAAGGGCTGAAGCCGATCCACGCTGCAGCCACCTCGAACGCCCGGCGGCTGGCCGCCGAACTGCGCGGCTGAGCGCGCCGGCGCGTTCAGCCGCGCGCCATCACCAGCGTCAACAACGTGATCTCGGACGGCGCGCCAAAGCGCTTGGGCGGCCCCCAGTAGCCGGTGCCGCGGCTCACGTAGACCCACATGTCGTGCAGCCGGTGCAGGCCGGCGGTGAAGGGCTGCTGCATCGGCACGAACAGGTTCCACGGAAAGAATTGGCCGCCGTGCGTGTGGCCCGACAGCTGCAACTGGTAGCCGGCCTGGGCCGCCAGCGTCGCGCTGCGCGGCTGGTGCGCAAGCAGCACCCGCGTGTGCACCAGCGGCGGCGCATCGAACAGCGCCAGGTGCGGGTCGCTGGCGTGCGCGGCGTCGAAGTGGCCGGCGGTGTAGTCGGTCACGCCCGCCAGCACCAGCTGGCTCTCGAACAGCTCTTCGTCGTTCTGGGCGCCCCGCACGTTGCGCGTTTGCAGCACCACGTGCTCATTGAGCAGCACCTTCAGGCCCAGCCTGCGCAGCTCGTCGATCCATGCATGTGCGCCCGCGTAGTACTCGTGATTGCCGGTGACGACGAAGGTGCCGTGGCGCGCGCGCAGGCCGGCCAGCGGCGCAATGTGCTCGCGCAGCTCGGCCACGCTGCCGTCCACCAAGTCGCCGGTGATCGCGATGGCATCGGCGCCGAGCCGGTTCACCGCGTCGACGATGCGCTGGATGTAGGCGCTCCTGATCGTCGGACCGACGTGGATGTCGCTGAGCTGCGCAATCGTGAAGCCCTCGAGCGCCGCGGGCAGCCCGCGGATCGGAACCTCGACGCGCTTCACGTCCGCGGTGCGGCGGGCATTGAGGAAGCCGACCATCGACACCAGCGTGGCCAGCACCAGCACGGCCATCGCGCTCCAGGGCAGCACGACATGCCAGGGCACCGGTGCGCCGAACAGCACGCTCGCGAGCCAGGCGAGCAGCAACCCCGCGTCGCGCAGCAGCGTCGACACGAACAGCGAGGAGAACCAGCCCATGCTGATCAGGCCCGTCCACTGGAGCAGTTCGCCCGTCGAGGCCTTGCGTCCGGCGCGGCGCGAGACAAAAGGCAGCGGGATCGTCAAGGCCGAGATGGCGAGCGCGGCCAGCGCGAGCGGCCAGGCCGGCGTGAGCATGGCCAGCGCTGGCAGCAGGCGCAGCGCAATGTAGACATGCAGGAGCGCGGTGAGCACGCTCAGGGAACGTATCGGCATGGGGGCAATGGGAACGGGCATGGCCCGGGACACGGCATCTGCAAGGCGCATGCCGTGCATTCAAGGCGGTCTCCGGCCAGCGCCCCGCTATTTTTTCTATAGCGCCGGGCAGCCGGATAGCGTGCGCTGCGATCGGCGTGAGCGGCAAAGCCCCCGTTCCGGCACGCCGCCGCCGGGCCGGGGCTCGCCGATCACTGCACCGCGCGCGTGCCGGCAGAAGCCATATCGGTGCCCGCCGGCCACACGAATGCCACCCGAGCGGGCGTGCCGGGCCTGATCTGCAGCGTCTGTTTGAGCGTGTTTCCGCGCAAGCGAGCCTCCACTTCATAGGTGCCCGGGTCGAGCCGCGCCACCATGAACGGACCGGCCGACTCCACGTTGTCGAGCAGCACCGTGCCGTGGCTGTCGCGCACGGTCACGCGCACGTCGGAGGCGAACTCGGCGCCCTTGTGGTCCTTGATCGCGAATTCGAAGGTGGCCGGCCAGCGCGGCGCCACCGTCTCCATCAGCTTGGCCTCGTCGCTGCCGATGCCGCCGCTCATGTATTCGATGCCGTGCGTCATGCGGATCGGCGGGTTGAACGTTGCGTGCGCCGAAGAGGAAAGCGCCGCGAGAAGAACGGCGCCGCACAGCATGGCGGCCGCCAGGGGCCGCGTCTGCGATGAAATCCGGGGGATCATGGTCTGGTCCTTTCTTGCTTGCCAGTCTGCGTGGCCGGGGAAAGCCACGGCGCCACTGTGCGGCGCACGGCTTAGGCAAGGCTTAACGGAAAGGGCCGGACCCGGCCGGCGCCGGGAAAGAAGACAGAGGGGAAGCTCAGCGCGCCGCCGAGGTCTGCGCGAGTGCCTGCGGCATCGGCGGCATCACCGAGGCCATGTCGAAGTTCGACGGCCACATGAACACCGCCCGGGCCGGCACGCCCGCAATCACCGTCAGCGTCTGCGTCATCGTGAGGCCGCCGAGCGTCACGTTCACGTCGTAGGCGCCCGGATCCAGCCGCGCAAGCATGTACGGCCCGTGCGACTGCGCTTCCATCACGGGGCGGCCCGTGTACTTCTCGCGCACCTGGACCGCCGCGCGCACCGGGAAATTGCCGCGCTGCGCGCTGTCGTTGATGCCGAACTCGATGGTGGCTGCCCAGCGCGGCGAGACCATCTGCATGAAGGCCGCCTCGGCCTTGTTCGTGCCGCCGCACATGTATTCGACGCCCTGCGCCATCTGGATGGGCGGGTTCGAGAACGCATGGGCCGATGTCATCGTCCCGAAGAATGCTGCTGTGCCGCCCAGTACCAATGCAGCCACCGGCTGCCGCAGACGCATAAGGTTCATTGCTTCGAGTCCTCGATCATGGGGTGACGTGAAATCCGTCGAGGATTTTGCTTAGCAAGAGTCGGGCTAGATATAGCGTTTACGAGGAAGGATCCTCGGGGAAGTACTGAACGCTATTGTTTTAATAGCTGATGACAGACGTGTGACGGGCGTCGGCGCCCTTTCGGGGGTTCTTCTCTATGAAAACCCTGAGAGTGCCGCGCTGTGGGCCCGATTCGACGCGGTGCACGTCCTCGGCGCCTACAGAGGTGCACCGAACCGCTCGCTATGAAGAAAGTTCGTACAGAAAAGGAGCTTCAAATGACCATCGGATCCAGGATCGAAGCCATGCGAAGAATGGACGCGCAGCGGCGCGGCTTCCCCGGCGAGCACCTTGCCGTGCTTGGTGCCGGCCTCCTGCTGCTCTTGACCGCGGGGCGCAGCCATTCGCTGCCGCGACGCCTGCTGGCGGGCGCCGCCGGCGGTGCGCTGGTCGGCCGCGCGGCCAGCGGGACCGGCGGCTTGGCACGCGTCGCACGCATGGTGCAAGGTGGCCGGGGCGGCAGGAGCACGGTTCGCGTGCACCGGTCGATCTGATGAGCCGGGCCGGCCGGCCGGCAAGGCGGCGCTGCCCCGTTTCGAGCGGGCAGGCCGGCTTTCAATAGGAGCCCGGCGGCGGCGTGTGCTTGACTCGCCGCGCGGAGGTCATGCAGATGAACTGGGCGCGCGCTGTGCCGAGCCGCGCGCGGCAGGCGCCCACCAGGCCGCCGACGGCGGATTTGGCGGCGTCCGCATGGGGCGACTCGCTCGGATAGGAGGGAGACATTCCGCACTTGCGCATCAGCCGGTTCACCTGGTGAATGCGGGCCACCTTGCGCGTCGCCGCGGTGTAGAAAGTCACGCCGATGGAGATCGACAGGCGATCGCCAGGGGCGGCAGTCCGGTCGACCGTGGATCTCGTCATATGAGGCGAGGTGCTCGGGAAATAGACGGCATCCCCGGGCTGCGCATCGAATTCCAACCCGCGCGGCAAGAACGCTTCGTCGAAGCGCACTTTCCCGAGCGATTGCGTGACGATGAAATCCTCCACCGCATCCGCCGGCACGATGCTGCGATCGCGGTGGTCCCAGACGTTGAGGATCTTGTGGCCATGCAACTGCAGCCAGAAGTTGTTCTCGCGATCGATGTGAAAGGGCGTGACGGAAGGCGGGGCGGAGAAGAAAACGAATCCGTTCACCCTGAAGATGTCCGGTTGCTCGCGTTCGACGAGGGCGCGCATCGAATTCACCACCGACATCAGCAGGGCCTGATAGCGCGGGATCACTTCAATGTTGTAGAAGGCCACCGACGAGCCCGGCTCCTCCACGCGCTTGAAGAATTCCGCAATGCTGCGCCCGTCGGGCGGCCGGCTGTCGTGCGCGAGCCTGGACGCGACCGTCCTGTCCGGGTTCATGAACCTGCATTGGTCCAGCTTCGAGAGTTCCATCCCGAGCTTCACGAGTTCAGGCACCTGAAACAGCGGATGCTCGTGGAAGCTGTGGTGCATCGGCGTGATCCTCTGGGTAGAGAAGCCGGCGGGATCGTCCGTCCACACCCGATACGTCGTTTCCGAAGCCACGACGGAATTCATGCTGGTGACGCACATCGCACCCTCCAGATCGCTTTTGGGCGCCTTTCCTCAAACAAGGCCAAGGCAAGGTCCGCGAGCAGAAGTAATACTTTAGAACTCAACTCTGAGAGTTTCTGCTGACTTTTGCCTGACAAAACAGGGCTTATTGGTGAAAGTACCAATGGGCGACAAAGGGCTGTCGAGACGACTCGGCGCGGCGGGTTGGTGGGTCTTATGGCTCGAAAAAAAAGCGCCCAGCAATGCTGGCCGCTCCTTTTTTCGTTTCACCGACCGGGTCGGGAATTTTCAGCCATCAGACGTCGATATTCGCCGCCCGCAGTGCGTTCTGCTCGATGAATTCGCGCCGCGGCTCCACCTCGTCGCCCATCAGCATCGTGAACACGCGGTCGGCTTCGATGGCATCGTCGATCTGCACGCGCAGCAGACGGCGCACGGTCGGGTCCATGGTGGTTTCCCACAGCTGCGCGGGGTTCATTTCGCCCAGGCCCTTGTAGCGCTGACGCGAGGTGGCGTTCTCGGCCTGGCCGATGAGCCACTTCATCGCGATGCGGAAGTCGGCCACCTTTTCTTCCTTGGCGCGCTCGCCTTCGCCGCGGCGGACGATGGCGCCCTCGCTGCTCAGGAGATTGCGGAAGGTGTTGGCGGCTTCGGCGAGCGCGGCGTAGTCGGCGCCGTGCACGAAGTCCTGCGTCAGCACGCTGCTCTTGATGTTGCCGTGGTGGCGGCGGCTGATGCGCAAGAGCGGCTTGTCGGTGCGGGCGTCGAACTCGCTGCTCACCTCGGCCGGCACGCCGGTGGTGTTGAGCTCGCGCAGCTTGGCCTGCAGCGCCACGGCCGAGGCTTCGGCCGCGGGCGTGGTGTCGAGGTCGAGCGCCACGCCGTCGGCAATGGCGCGCAGGGCCTCGGCATCCATGAAGTTGCGCAACCGCGCGATCACTGCTTCGGCCAGCTGGTGCTTGCGCGCGAGCTCGGCCAGCGTGTCGCCGGAGAGGGTGGTCGAGTTGGGGCCACCGGTCTCGATGCTCGCGTCCTTCAGCGCCACCTTGAGCAGGAAGGCGTCCAGCGCGGGGCCGTCCTTCAGGTACTGCTCTTCCTTGCCGACCTTCACCTTGTACAGCGGCGGCTGCGCGATGTAGATGTGGCCGCGCTCCACCAGCTCCGGCATCTGCCGGTAGAAGAAGGTGAGCAGCAGCGTGCGGATGTGGGCGCCGTCAACGTCGGCGTCGGTCATGATGATGATGCGGTGGTAGCGCAGCTTGGCGACGTTGAAGTCGTCCGCCCCGCCGCCCGCGCTGGTGGCGCCGGCACGGCCGATGCCGGTGCCCAGGGCCGTGATCATCGTGAGGATTTCGTTGCTGGTGAGCAGCTTCTCGTAGCGCGCCTTCTCCACGTTCAGGATCTTGCCGCGCAGCGGCAGGATGGCCTGGAACTTCCGGTCGCGGCCCTGCTTGGCGGAGCCGCCGGCGGAGTCGCCCTCCACCAGATAGACCTCGCACAGCGCGGGGTCCTTCTCCTGGCAGTCGGCCAGCTTGCCGGGCAGGCCCATGCCGTCGAGCACGCCCTTGCGGCGCGTCATTTCGCGGGCCTTGCGCGCAGCCTCGCGGGCGCGGGCGGCCTCGACGATCTTGCCGCAGATGATCTTGGCGTCGTTCGGGCGCTCCTGCAGGTAGTCGGTCAAGAGGCGGCCGACGATGTCTTCCACCGGCGCGCGCACTTCGCTGGACACCAGCTTGTCCTTGGTCTGGCTCGAGAACTTGGGCTCAGGCACCTTCACGCTCAGCACGCAGCACAGGCCTTCGCGCATGTCGTCGCCGGTGACTTCGACCTTGGCCTTCTTGGCGAACTCGTTTTCTTCGATGTACTTGTTGATGACGCGGGTCATCGCGGCGCGCAGGCCCGTGAGGTGGGTGCCGCCGTCACGCTGCGGGATGTTGTTGGTGAAGCACAGCACCTGCTCGTTGTAGCCGCTGTTCCACTGCATCGCCACTTCGACGCCGATGTGCGTGCCCGGGATGCCGCCGTAGGTGTCGGCCGGCTTTTCGCCAGCGGCATAGAACGAGTTCGGATGCAGGACGGTCTTGCCCTTGTTGATGAACTCCACGAAGCCGCGTACGCCACCGGTGCCCGAGAAGTCGTCTTCCTTGCCGGTGCGTTCGTCGAGCAGCCGGATGCGCACGCCGTTGTTCAGGAAGCTCAGCTCGCGCAGGCGCTTGCTCAGGATCTCGTAATGGAAATCGGCGTTTTCCTTGAAGATCTCGGTGTCTGGCAGGAAGTGCACCTCGGTGCCGCGCTTGTCGGTGTCACCGATGACCTTCATCGGCGACACCTCGACGCCGTTCACGGTTTCGAGCAGGCGGTTCTGCACGAAGCCGCGGCTGAATTCGAGTTCGTGGATCTTGCCCTCGCGGCGCACGATGAGGCGCAGCTTCACGCTCAGCGCGTTCACGCAACTCACGCCCACGCCGTGCAGGCCGCCCGACACCTTGTAGCTGTTCTGGTTGAACTTGCCGCCCGCGTGCAGTTCGGTGAGCGCGATTTCGGCGGCCGAGCGCTTGGGCTCATGCTTGTCGTCCATCTTCACGCCGGTGGGAATGCCGCGGCCGTTGTCGGTGACGGAGATCGAGTTGTCGCTGTGGATGGTGACGACGATGTCGTCGCAATGCCCGGCCAGCGCCTCGTCGATGGAGTTGTCGACCACCTCGAACACCAGGTGGTGCAGGCCCGTGCCGTCGGAGGTGTCGCCGATGTACATGCCGGGGCGCTTGCGCACCGCCTCGAGCCCTTCGAGGATCGTGATCGAGCCTTCGCCGTAGCTGGTGTCGGCGGGCGTGATCTCGATCGGTACCGCACTCTCGATTTCGGGCGTGTAGACCGGCTCGGTGTGGGGTACTTCGGGCTTGTTCTCTTCTGCACTCATTCGGATATTCCTCTATCTCTCACGGCATTCACGGGATTTCTCGGGCTCTCGGAGCCGGTTTTTCCTGCCTCTTGAAAGCGCAAACCCGCGGAGGGCCGCGGGCTGTCTGCGCAAGGCGCTGTGTTTTCTGGCTTCTAGATTCGCATCGGCATCACGACGTACTTGAAGGATGCGTTCTCGGGGATGGTCAAGAGGGCCGAGCTGTTGGAGTCGGCCAGGTCCAGCTTCACCATGTCCTGGTCCATGTTGGACAGCGCGTCGATCAGGTAGGTCACGTTGAAGCCGATCTCGATGGCGTCGCCGCCGTAGTCGATGTCGAGTTCGTCCTGCGCCTCTTCCTGCTCGGCGTTGTTCGACGCAATGCGCAGCGTGCCGGGCTCGATGTTCAGGCGCACGCCCTTGAACTTCTCGCTCGTCAGGATGGCGGTGCGCTGCAGGCTGGCCAGAAGCGGCGCGCGGCCGAGCGTGACGCTGTTCTTGTGGTTCTTGGGAATCACGCGGTTGTAGTCGGGGAACTTGCCCTCGACCAGCTTGGTGACGAACTCCATGCCGCCGAAGCTGAACTTGGCCTGGTTGTTCGCAAACTGCATCTCGATGGCGCCTTCGGCGTCCGACAGCAGGCGCTGCATCTCGAGCACGGTCTTGCGCGGAAGAATGACTTCCTGGCGCGGCACTTCGACGTCGAGCGTGGCCGACGAGAACGCCAGGCGGTGGCCGTCGGTGGCCACCAGGCTCAGCTGCTTGCCTTCGGCCACGAACAGGATGCCGTTCAGGTAGTAGCGGATGTCGTGCACGGCCATGGCAAAGGAAACCTGCGAGAGCAGGTCCTTCAGCGTCTTTTGCGGCACGCTGAAGACCGGGCCGAAGTTGGCGGCTTCCTGCACCAGCGGAAAGTCCTCGGCCGGCAGCGACTGCAGCGTGAAGCGGCTCTTGCCGCCCTTGAGCACCAGCTTGCTCGCGCTCGATTCGAGACTCACGGTCTGGTCGGCCGGCATGGTGCGCAGGATGTCGATCAGCTTGCGCGCGCCGATGGTGGTGGTGAAGTTGCCTTCATCGCCGCCGAGCTCGGCCGTGGTGCGGATCTGGATCTCGAGGTCGCTGGTGGTCAGCTGCAGCTGGCCGCCGGTCTTGCGGATCAGCACGTTGGCCAGGATCGGCAGCGTGTGGCGCCGCTCCACGATGCCAGCCACCGACTGCAGCGCGGCGAGGACCTTGTCTTGGGTAGCCTTCAAAACGATCATGTCTTCTTCCTCTTCTCTTATCTCTTTGAATCCGCCATTGAGACGCCATTCTCCGCTGTTGCGAGGGGCATGCCTGATGACATCCGGGATCAGCCCTTGAGCGTCTGCTCGAGCACGTGCAGCTGCTGGTTGAGTTCGGTGAGCTGCTGGCGCTCGCCCGAGATCTTGCGCACCGCGTGCAGCACCGTGGTGTGATCGCGCCCGCCGAACAGCTCGCCGATTTCGGGCAGGCTCTTCTGCGTGAGCTCCTTGGCCAGGTACATCGCGATCTGCCGCGGCCGCGCAATGCTGGCCGGGCGCTTCTTGCTGTACATGTCGGCGACCTTGATCTTGTAGTAGTCGGCCACCGTCTTCTGGATATTTTCGACCGAGATCTGCCGATTCTGGATCGACAGCAGGTCGCGCAGCGCCTCGCGCGCCAGGGCGATCGAGATCTCCTTCTGGTTGAAGCGCGAATACGCCAGGATCTTGCGCAGCGCGCCTTCGAGCTCGCGCACGTTGGAGCGCACGTTCTTGGCCACGAAGAAGGCCACTTCCTCCGGCATTTCGGCCGATTCGGCGCGCGCCTTGTTGATCAGGATGGCCACGCGCATTTCGAGCTCGGGCGGCTCGATCGCCACCGTCAGGCCCGAATCGAAGCGCGAGACCAGCCGCTCGTGGATGTCGGCCAGGCCCTTGGGATAGGTGTCGCTGGTCATCACGATGTGCGACTTCTTGGCCAGGAGGGCCTCGAACGCATTGAAGAATTCTTCCTGCGTGCGGTCCTTGTTGGCAAAGAATTGCACATCGTCGATCAGCAGCAGGTCGAGCGAGTGGTAGCGCTCCTTGAACTCGTCGAAAGTCTTGCGCTGATAGGCTTTGACCACATCCGAGACGAACTGCTCGGCATGGATGTAGAGAACTTTGGAATCCGGGCGGTCGGCCAGCAGCCGGTTGCCCACCGCGTGCATCAGGTGGGTCTTGCCCAGGCCGACGCCGCCGTAGATGAACAGCGGGTTGTACAGGTGGCCCGGCATGCCGGCCACGTGCATGGCGGCGGCGCGCGCCATGCGGTTGGCCGTGCCCTCCACCAGGGTGTCGAAAGTGAGGCCCGAATTCAGCCGGTTCTTGAAGCCGGCGTTGGCGGGCTCCTCGCCCGGGCCGGCCACGTCGCGCGGCACGTCGGTTTCGGCCAGCACGGCAACCGGGGCAGAACGCACGGGCGCTTCTCGCGGAGCAAGCGCTAACTCAACGGCTACCGGCTGGCCGTACATCTTCTCGGCCATGGCGGCGATCTTGCCGGCGTACTGGGCCCGGATCCAGTCGAGCTTGAAGCGGTTGGCAACGAACACCGTCATGCGCGAAAGGTCGTCCGCGACCTGCGCTGTCAGGGGCTTGATCCAGGTGTTGAACTGCTGCTCGGACAGCTCTTGCGCGAGCTGGTCGACGCAGGCTTGCCAGAGGCTTTCGCCGATGCCGTCAGTGGACATGGGCGCTTGAAAAAATGGTGAGACCCTCGGGCATTTTTTGGTATATGTATTGTGGATATTCTCTGCTGAAGGCGCTCGGCATTCTAACTTGTCAAAACCTTATCCACACGCTGCCGGCGGCGGCGAAAGGCCCGCAAATCCAGTCGAAGATTGTTGAGGGGCCGAATGTTTGCGATAATTGCGGGTTTCCCTGAAAACCTCATTGCGTCTTTCGGGGGCCAATCCGAAACACGCTCTCCGGCGCCCGCGGCTTTTTCGCCTGCGGAAACAGGGAATCAGGAACCATCATGAAACGCACATACCAAGCATCCAAAGTCCGCCGCGCCCGTACCCACGGCTTTCTGGTCCGCATGAAGACCCGCGGCGGCCGTGCCGTCATCAACGCACGCCGCGCCAAGGGCCGCAAGCGCCTGGCCGTCTGACGGCAGCCCGCCTGCCGTTGCCAGCAGCCGAACCGCCAGCGCCAGCTCCTGCAGCCAGCGCTTCCGGCCCGACCCGTAACGGCGGACTCGGCTCGGTTTCCATGCAGCGGCTCAAGACCCGCGCGCAATTCCAGGCCGTCCTCGCAGGTGCCACCGTGGCGCGCACTGCTCATTTCGCATTGCATCGCTGTGCGCTCGATCTTTCGTCGAGCGCACAGCCGCTGTTCGCGTCCGACGATGTCTGGCTGGGCGCCATGGTGCCCAAGCGCTGGGCGCGCCGCGCGGTCACGCGCAACGCCATCAAGCGCCAGATCTACACCGTGAGCGCCGCGCCCGACGCCGGCCTGCCGCGTGCTGCGCACGTGGTGCGTCTGCGCGCGGGTTTCGACCGCAAGGAATTCGTGAGCGCCTCTTCGGACAAGCTCAAGGGTGCCGTTCGGGCTGAACTCCAGCAGTTGCTGGCGCGCGCAGCGCGTGCGCCGGTGCCTCCGGCCTCGCCCTCTTCTCCCTCCTCCTCATGAAACGCCTGCTGATCGGCCTCGTGAAGGGCTATCGCCTGCTGCTGAGCCCCTGGCTTGGCCAGTCGTGCCGCTTCACGCCGACTTGCTCCGTGTATTCGATCGAGGCGCTGGAAGTGCACGGTGCGCTCAAGGGCAGCTATCTCACGCTGCACCGCATCGCGCGCTGCCAGCCCTGGTGCCAGGGCGGGCACGATCCGGTTCCACCGGCATCACAGTGTCGTACTGACAAGTCAGGCTCACTGTTTTCGTCTCTCCTCTCCTCCGACAAGAAGTCTTCGTCATGAACGATATCCGCCGCACGATCCTGTGGGTGATTTTTGGTTTCTCGCTGGTGCTGCTGTGGGACCAATGGCAGGTCTTCAACGGCAACAAGCCGACCTTCCTGCCCTCGAGCAAGCCGGCCGCCGTGGCCTCCGCCCCGGCGGGCGCCGCCGCACCCGCTGCCAGCAATGGCGTGCCCAGCGCGTCCGCCGCCAGCGGCAGCGCGGGCGCCGTGCCCACGCAGGCCGCCGCGGCCGCGCCGCGCGAGCAGGTCAACGTGACCACCGACCTGTTCAAGGCCGTGATCGACAGCGAAGGCGCCACGGTCAACTACCTCGAACTGCTCAAGTACGACGAGGCCGACCGCACCAAGCACGTGGTGCTGTTCGAGAACACCTCGCCGGCCACCCGCTACGTGGCGCAGACCGGCCTGCTGAACCCCGTCGATTCGGGCGAGCGCTTCCCCAACCACCTGACGCCGATGGCGCCCAAGGCGGGTCCGCGCGAAATGGCCGAAGGCCAGAACACGCTGGAGGTGAGCTTCGAAAGCGCGCCGGTCGGCGGCCTGAAATACGTCAAGACCTACGTCTTCAAGCGCGGCGACTACGCCATCGGCGTGCGCCACGAAGTCGTCAACGTGAGCGACCAGCCGCGCGATGCGCAGCTCTACATGCAACTGCTGCGCCACGGCACCGTGGCCGCCGGCACCATGTTCGGCACCAACACCTTCACCGGCCCGGCCGCCTACACCAACGAGAAGAAGTTCCACAAGCTCGACTTCAAGGACATTGCCAAGGGCAAGATCGAGCCGCCGCCGCCTGCCAACGACGGCTGGATCGCCATGGTGCAGCATTACTTCGCGTCGGCCTGGCTGCTCAAGGGCGACCCGGCCAGCGAACAGCTGCGCCGCGAATTCCGCGTGAAGGACCTGGGCGACAACCTCTTCACCGTCGCCATGGTGGCGACGCTGCCGAAGATCGCTCCGGGTGCCACGCAGGTCGTGAACAGCGCGCTGTTCGCCGGTCCCGAGGAAGAAAAGAAGCTCGAAGCCATCGCCCCCGGCCTGGACCTGGTCAAGGACTACGGCATCTTCGCGATCATCTCCAAGCCGCTGTACTGGCTGCTCACGCAGCTGCACGGCATCCTGGGCAACTGGGGCTGGGCCATCGTGGCGTTGGTGGTGCTGCTGAAGGCGGCCTTCTACTGGCTCAATGCCAAGGCCTACGCGAGCATGGCCAAGATGAAGGCCATCAACCCCAAGATCATGGAAATGCGTGAGCGGCTGAAGGACAAGCCGCAGGAAATGCAGCAGGAAATGATGCGGATCTACAAGACCGAGAAGGTCAATCCGATGGGCGGCTGCTTCCCGATCGTGATCCAGATCCCGGTGTTCATCGCGCTGTACTGGGTGCTGCTGTCGTCGGTCGAAATGCGCCACGCGCCGTGGATCGGCTGGATCACCGACCTGTCGGCACCGGACCCCTGGTATATCCTGCCGATCGTGATGACGCTCACCTCGCTGTTCCAGACCTGGCTCAACCCGACGCCGCCCGATCCGATGCAGGCCAAGCTGATGTGGATCATGCCGCTCGCGTTCAGCGTGATGTTCATCTTCTTCCCGGCCGGCCTGGTGCTGTACTGGATCACCAACAACGTGCTGTCGATCGCGCAGCAGTGGTTCATCAACAAACGGTTGGGCGTGCTGGGCACCAAGTAGCCGGCCCGCGTTCCGAGCCATCCCCGAAGGGCCGCGTCAGCGGCCCTTTTTGCTGAAAGAATCCGCACCATGCTCGCCCGCACCACCGATCCCATCGTCGCCATCGCCACCGCCTCGGGGCGCGGAGCGGTGGGCATCGTGCGGGTGTCGGGCGCCCGGCTCGCGCCGCTGGTCGACGCGCTCTGCGGCCGGCCGCTGAAGCCGCGCGAAGCCACCTACCTTCCCTTCCGCGATGCGGCCGGCGAACCGGTCGACCACGGCCTGGCCATCCACTTTCCCTCGCCCCATTCGTTCACGGGCGAAGACGTGCTCGAACTGCAGGCCCATGGCGGAACGGTCGTGCTGCAGCTGCTGCTGGCGCGCTGCCTGGAGGCCGCTGCCGAGGCCGATCCGGCCACCGGGCGGCCGCGCCTGCCCGGCCTGCGCGTGGCCGAGCCGGGCGAGTTCAGCCAGCGCGCCTTTCTCAACGGCAAGATCGACCTCGCTCAGGCCGAAGCCATTGCCGACCTGATCGACGCCAGCACCGAGGCGGCCGCGCGCAGCGCGGGGCGTTCGCTGTCGGGCGCCTTTTCGCGCGAGATCCACGCGCTGCGCGATGCGCTGATCCACCTGCGCATGCTGGTGGAAGCGACGCTCGACTTTCCGGAAGAGGAAATCGACTTTCTCCAAAAGGCCGATGCGGCCGGGCAGCTGGCGAAGCTGCAGGCGCAGCTCGCGGCCGTGCAGCAGCGCGCAAGACAAGGCGCGCTGCTGCGCGAAGGCATCAAGGTGGTCATTGCGGGCCAGCCCAATGCGGGCAAGAGCTCGCTGCTCAACGCCCTGGCGGGCGCCGAGCTGGCCATCGTGAGCGCGGTGGCGGGCACGACGCGCGACGTGGTGTCCGAGACCATCCAGATCCACGGGGTGCCGCTGCATGTGGTGGACACGGCCGGCCTGCGCGAAAGCAGCGACGAGGTCGAACAGATCGGCGTGGCCCGCGCCTGGGGCCAGATCGAGGGCGCCGATGCCGTGCTGTTCCTGCACGACCTGACGCGTGCCGGCCAGCCCGACTACGCAGCCGCCGACGCCGAGATCCTGCGCGGGCTGCAACAGAAGCTGCCCGCGAGCGTGCCGGTGCTCGATGTCTGGAACAAGCAGGATGCCGCGCCAGTGCCGGATGCGGCGGGCGCGGCCCAAGGCATCGCCCTGTCCGCCAAGACCGGCGTCGGCATCGAGGCGCTGCGAGAACAGCTGCTGGCCATGGCCGGCTGGCAGGCGGTGCCCGAGGGCGTCTACCTGGCGCGGGCGCGCCATGTGCAGGCGCTGGGCCAGGTCGAGATCCACCTGGCGCTGGCCGCGGACCATCTGGCGGCGCAGGCGCAACTGCTCGACCTGCTGGCCGAGGAGTTGCGCCTCGCGCAGAACGCACTGAATGAAATCACCGGCGAGTTCGGCGCCGACGACCTGCTCGGGGTCATCTTTTCTCGCTTCTGTATCGGCAAATAGAGACAGCCCGTCCGAAAAACGTAAAGAGTTGTAGTCGAAAACCGCGCCCTTCGCGGATACTCCGGCACAGATGCGGGGGTTGAGAAAAGCATGTCCATCCAGAACCTGAGCCGCGCAATCGCGGACAACAACAGCAGCACCGACGCCTTCGCGTTGACGCTCAACGTACAGCAGTGGGAAACGCTGGCGGGCTACCTGCAGCCCATCGAGACGGGTGTGGGCGACGTTCTCATCGAACAGGGCACGCACGACCGGTCGGTGTACTTCCTGGAGAGCGGCGCGATCAGCGTGCATCGCGTGAGCAGCAAGGAACAGATGAAGCTGGCCGTGCTCATGCCTGGATCGGTGGTGGGCGAGGGCTCCTTCTTCTCGCGCCAGCCGCATTCCGCCAATGTGGTGGTCACCGGCGCGGGCCGGGTGTGGCGCCTCACGGCGATCCGCTTCGCCGAAATGTCGAACCGGCAGCCCAACCTGGCCCTGGAGATCGCGATGGGGCTCGGCGCGGTGATCGCCAAACGCATGGCTCACCGGTCCAAGCGCGTTGCAGTGACCTGAGCGCCGGCCTGCCGCTTCGCGCCTCGAATTCGGCCTCGACGGCTCTTCGCCGCCAGTTTTTTCTGAAATCGTTTTCTCCTAGAAGTCCGTCGTCATGGCCTTGATCTGTCCGGTGTGCAGCGCGGAGAACCGCGCGGGCGCCAATTTCTGCCGCGGCTGCGGCGGCAAGCTGGCGCCTGCGGCACCCGCGCCGATGGCGCCGCTTCCGGCCCCCGGCAGCAGATCGGAGCGCGAGTGGGCCGCCACGGCACCCGCGCAACTGCGCGCGCCCACCATTCCGGGCGGGCTGTTCGAAACCGGCGCCTACGCGGCTTCCGCCGCTTCTTCCGCGAGCGCGAGCCTGCCGAACGAGGACAAGACCGTCATCATTGCGCCGGGGTCTTCCGAGCGGCTGCCTTCGCGGCCGCGGGAGGGGCGTGCGAGGAAGAAGTCCTCTTCTTCTTCTTCTTCTTCCGGGAGCAGGACGCGGCGGTCCGCCGGCGCCGAGGCGCAGAAGAAGCCTTCGCGCTCCCGAGGCATGTGGCTGTGGGGGGCGCTGCTGGCGGTGGGCTTGCTCATGATCACCGCCGGCTGGTACGGCTACGGAACCGGCAAGCCGTCCGAAGAGACTCCTCCGGCCGCGGTGGCTCCCATGCCGGCCCCTGCGCCCGCCTTGCTGCCCGAGCCGGCCGCAGCCGCGCCTGAGGCACCTGCCGCCGAGATGCCCGCCGCGGGCGCGGCGGCATCGGCTTCGGCGATGGACGCGCCGGCCGCTGCCAATCCCAAGCCGCCGGCCGCCGCGGCCAAGCCGCGCAAGCCCGCTCCGGCGGCACCTTCGCAGTCTGGCGCGACCGAACCCGCACCGGCTCCCGTCGCTGCGGCACCTTCGTCCCCGGCAGCGGCGGCGCCTGCCGATCCGTTGGCCCTCTGCGGCGACCGGAACTTCATCGCGAAGGCCCAATGCATGGCTGCGCAGTGCCTCAAGCCCGAACACAAGCCGCATGCGCAGTGCGAAGCCGTACGCCGGCAGCAGCGCCTCGAGGAAGAAAAGCGCAATCCCACCCTGGTGAACTGAGCGTACGCGCTCCGGCGCACCGGCTCAGCCTTTTTGCAGCCGCTCGATGGCCACGGCCAGGGCGGCGGGCTTGCCGCACAGCACGAGCGTGTCGCCGTCGGTCAGCACCGTGTCGCCGGTGAACACCTGGTTCTGGCCGTCGTGGCGGCGCAGGCTGGCGACGCGCACGCCCAGGGTTTCGAGCGCCATCCGCGCCAGCGTCTGGCCGACGGCGCGGGCGCCGGGGGTGAGCGTGAAGGTGTTGAGCCGCTCGTGGTCGAGCTCGTCGGCGTTGTCGTCGTCCGCGCCGTGGAAGTAGCCGCGCAGCAGGTTGTAGCGCGCGTCGCGCTGGTCCTGCACCACGCGGATCACGCGCCGCATCGGCACGCCGACCAGCGCCAGCGCATGGCTCGCGAGCATCAGCGAGCCCTCGATGGCCTCGGGCACCACCTCGGTCGCACCGGCCGCCTGCAGCTTCTCGAGGTCGAGGTCGTCCTGCGTGCGCACGATCACCGGCACCTGCGGCGCGTGGGAGCGGATGTTGGCCAGCACCTTCATGGCGCCCGGCACATCGAGATAGGTCACGACCACCGCACTGGCGCGGGCCAGGCCGGCCGCCATCAGCGCCTGCAGCCGCGCCGCGTCGCCGAACACCACCGAATCGCCCGCCGCGGCGGCCTGGCGCACGCGATCGGGGTCGAGGTCCAGCGCCATGTAGGGAATGCCTTCATGCTCCAGGATGCGCGCCAGGTTCTGGCCGCAGCGCCCGTAGCCGCAGATGATGACGTGCTTGGCGGTATTGATGGTCTTGCGCGCGATGCTGGTCATCTGCAGCGATTGCTGCAGCCAGTCGCTCGCCACCAGCTTGCGCACGATGGCGTTGGTGTACATCACGATGAAGGGCGTGGCGAGCATCGACAGCACCATCGAGGCCAGCACCGGGTTGGCCAGCCACGGCGGCAGCAGGCTGCGCTCCTGCGCCAGCGCCAGCAGCACGAAGCCGAATTCGCCGGCCTGCGCCAGGTAGAGGCCGGTGCGCAGCGAGACGCCCGCGGTGGCGCCCAGCACCCGCGCCAGCACCGTCACCAGTGCCAGCTTGAAGGCCAGCGGCAGCACCAGCAGCACAGCCACCAGCGCCCAGCGCTCCACCACGATGTGCCAGTCCAGCGACATGCCCACCGTGATGAAGAACAGGCCCAGCAGCACGTCGTGGAACGGCCGGATGTCGGTTTCGACCTGGTGCTTGTATTCGGTTTCCGACACCAGCATGCCGGCGATGAAGGCGCCCAGCGCCAGGCTCAGGCCGGCCAGGTCGGTGAGCCAGGCCAGGCCGAGCGTGACCAGCAGCACGTTCAGGATGAAGAGCTCCTCGCTGCGCCGGCGCGCAACGAGCGTGAGCCACCAGCGCATGATGCGCGGACCGCCGTAGAGCAGCACGCCGATCAGCAGGGTGGCTTTCACCAGCGCCAGGCCGATGGCCTTGGCCAGGGCCTCGGGCGGTGCGCCGAGCGCGGGAATCAGCACCAGCAGCGGCACCACCGCCAGGTCCTGGAACAGCAGCACGCCCATCACGCGCTTGCCGTGCTCGCTTTCGAGTTCGAGACGCTCGGCCATCAGCTTCACGACGATCGCGGTGCTGCTCATCGTGAGTGCGCCCGACAGCGCCAGCGCCGTCTGCCATCCGAGCCGCCAGGCCGGCGGGAGCTGCGAGGCGATGAGCAGCGCCCCGGCGGTGGCAATGGCCATGGTCAGCAGCACCTGCAGCAGGCCCAGGCCGAACACGTGCTTGCGCATGGCGCGCAGCTTGGGCAGGCTGAATTCCAGCCCGATCACGAACATCAGGAACACCACGCCGAACTCGCCGAGGTGGCGGATGGCTTCGGAGTTCTGCGCCAATGCCAGCGCATGCGGCCCGATCAGCACGCCGGCCGACAGATAGCCCAGCATCGGCGGCAGTTTCAGCGAACGGCAGACCACCACGCCGAGCACTGCGGCCAGCAAATACATCAGCGTGAGATCGAACGAGGACATGGCCGGATGCTAGAGCAATGTCCATGCCCCGAACGTGCGGCTTGTATCGAGCGGCGGCGCGCGCCGGCCGGCCCGTAAAATCCGCCGATGAGTTCAGCTCCCCTGCCCCCCGTGGTCGACGCCGACGCAATCCTGGCGCGAGCGCGCGCCACCTTCGACATCGAGTCCGATGCCGTGCTCGGCCTCAAGTCGCGCGTGGGTCCGAGTTTCGTCGACGCCGTGCGCAAGATCCTGGACGTGCGCGGACGCGTGGTCGTCATGGGCATGGGCAAGAGCGGCCATGTCGGCCGCAAGATTGCGGCGACCCTGGCCTCCACCGGCACGCCGGCCATGTTCGTCCACCCGGCCGAAGCGAGCCACGGCGACCTCGGCATGATCAAGCCGGTCGACCTGGTGCTGGCCATCTCCAACAGCGGCGAGGTCGACGAACTCACCGTGATCCTGCCGGTGGTCAAGCGCCAGGGCGTGCCGCTCATCGCCATGACCGGCCGCACCGACTCCACCCTCGCGCGCCACGCCGACATCGTGATCGACGCCGGCGTGGCCAAGGAGGCCTGCCCGCTCAACCTCGCCCCCACCGCGAGCACCACCGCCCAGATGGCCATGGGCGACGCGCTGGCGGTGGCGCTGCTCGACGCGCGCGGCTTCGGCTCCGAAGACTTCGCGCGCTCGCACCCCGGCGGCGCGCTCGGCCGCAAGCTGCTCACGCACGTGAGCGACGTGATGCGCTCGGGCGACGAGGTGCCGCGCGTGGCGCCCACCGCAACGCTCAGCGAACTGATGCGCGAGATGAGCTCCAAGGGCCTGGGCGCCACCGCCGTGGTCGATGCGCAAGGCCGTGCCATCGGCATCTTCACCGACGGCGACCTGCGCCGCCAGGTGGAGACCGGCGGCGACCTGCGCGGCCTCACCGCCGCCGACGTGATGCACCCCGGCCCGCGCACGCTGCGCGCCGAGGCGCTGGCGGTCGAGGCGGCCGAGCTGATGGAAGAACACCGCATTACCAGCGTGCTCATCGTCGACCCCCAGGGGCTCCTGATCGGCGCGCTCAGCATCAACGACCTGATGCGCGCGAAGGTCATCTGATGCCGATCGACTTTCAGGCCGAGACCTTGCTCGCGGCGCAGGACGTGCGCATCGCGTTCTTCGACATCGATGGCGTGCTGACCGACGGCGGCGTGTATTTCACCGAGCACGGCGAAACCCTCAAGCGCTTCAGCATCCTGGACGGCTACGGCCTCAAGCTGCTGCGCCTGGCGGGTATCACGCCCGCGGTGATCACCGGCCGCGACTCCAAGCCGCTGCGCGTGCGGCTCGAAGCGCTGGGCATCCAGCACGTGCGCTACGGCACCGAAGACAAGCTGCCCGCGGCCCAGGCCATGCTCGAGGAGCTCGGCTTCAGCTGGCTGCAGGCCGCGGCCATCGGCGACGACTGGCCCGACCTGCCCGTGCTGGCGCGCGTCGGCTTTGCGGCCGCGCCCGCCAATGCGCATGCCGAAGTGCGCGAGGCGGTCAACTACGTCACCCGCGCACGCGGCGGAGAAGGCGCGGCGCGCGAATTCTGCGATCTGCTGCTGACGGCCTGCGGCCAATACCGCCGCCTGCTCGACGCCGCCCGGGGTCCCAGGCAATGAAGCGTGCCTGGAACCTGTTGCGCGACGTGCTCGACCGCGCCACGATCTACCTGCCCATCATTCTCACGGCGGCCGTTGCGCTCGGCACCTACTGGCTGGTGCGCAACGCGCCCAAGCTGCTCGCACCCACGGCCAAGGCCGCGCCCACGCACGAGCCCGACTATTTCATGCGCGGCTTCGTGATCAAGAACTTCCTGCCAAACGGCGACCTGCGCAGCGAACTCCATGGCAAGGAAGGCCGGCACTACCCCGACACCGACACCGTCGAGGTCGACGACGTGCGCATGCGCTCGGTTTCGCCGCAGGGCTTCACGACCCACGCCACCGCCAATCGCGGCATCTCCAATTCCGACGGCAGCGAGATCCAGCTCTTCGGCAACGCCATCGTCATCCGCGATCCGGTGGTGGGGCCCAACGGCAAGTCGACGCCGCGGCTGGAGTTCCGCGGCGATTTCCTGCACGCCTTTCTCGACACCGAACGCGTGACCTCGAACAAGCCGGTCACGCTCATCCGCGGCGCCGACCAGTTCACCGCCGAAAACCTCGACTACGACAACCTGAGCGGCGTTGCCAACCTGACCGGCCGGGTGCGCGGCGTCCTGATTCCCTCGGCGGCCGGCAAGCCGCGCTGAACCCGCGCATGAGCCCCTCCCCGCTTGTCTTCATCACCGGCGCATCGAGCGGCATCGGCCAGGCCCTGGCCGCCAGCTTCTACGAGGCGGGCTACCGCCTCGCGCTGGTGGCGCGGCGCACCGCGGAAATCGAATCCTGGGCCGGTGAGCGCCAGCTGGACCCCGCCCGCTACCAGGTCTATGGCGCCGACGTGGCGCAAACCGACAGCATCGTGGCCGCGGGCGCCGCCTGCATCGAACGCCAGGGCCTGCCCGACGTGGTGATTGCAAACGCCGGCATCAGCGTGGGCATCGACACGGCACAGCGCGAGGACATCGAGGTGATGGCCCGGACCTTCGCCACCAATAACGTGGGCCTGATGGCCACCTTCCATCCCTTCGTGGCGGCGATGAGGCAGCGCGGCAGCGGCCGGCTGGTCGGCATCGCGAGCGTCGCGGCCATTCGCGGGCTGCCGGGGCACGGCGCCTATTGCGCCAGCAAGGCGGGCGTGGTCGCGTACTGCGAGAGCCTGCGCGGCGAACTGCACAACAGCGGCGTCAAGGTCGTCACGCTGTGCCCCGGCTACATCGACACGCCGCTGACCCAGGGCAACCGCTACGGCATGCCCTTTCTCATGAAGGCCCGGGACTTTGCCGACCAGGCGCTGCGCGCGATCGAGGCCGGCACCAGCTACCGCGTGATTCCCTGGCAGATGGGCGTGGTCGCCAAGCTGATGCGCATGCTGCCGAACGCGCTGCTCGACCGCGCCGTGCAGGGCCGCGCCCGCAAGAAGCGCAGCGGCGAAAGCTGATGAATTCACCGGGGCGGCGGCCCCAATGAAAAAGGCTCCCTGAGGAGCCCTTTTTACTTGTCCGTGCCTGGCTGCAGCGCTCAGTAGCCGCTGTTGCCGCCACCACCGTAGCCGCCGCCGCCGCCGGAGCGGCCACCGCCGCCACCGCCACGGGGGCCGGCGCCATAGGGGCTGCGGAAGCCGCCATCGCCACCACCACCGCCGCCGGAGCGGCCACCACCACCGCCGCCATAGCCGCCGCCACCGCCGGAGCGGCCACCGCCGCCACCACCGTAGCCGCCACCACCGCCGCCGTAGCCACCGCCACCGCCGCCGTAGCCACCGCCACCACCGCCGCCATAACCACCACCGCCGCCGCCGTAGCCGCCGCCACCGCTGCGCGGGGGGCGTGCTTCCATGGGACGTGCTTCATTGACGACGACGCTGCGGCCGCCGAGCGGCTGGCCGTTCATGCCATTGATGGCTGCTTGCGCTTCCGCGTCACTGCCCATCTCGACGAAGCCGAAGCCCTTCGAGCGGCCCGTGTCGCGTTCCATCATGACCTTGGCGCTGGTCACCGCGCCGAATTGTCCAAAAGCCTGTTCGAGATCACTGTCGCGCACCGAGTAAGGCAGGTTGCCGACATACAGTTTGTTGCCCATCAAGGGACTCCTATAAACACATAGCAAGAAAAGCGATGGAGTCCCGAAAGCATCACTCAAACGAGAGCCGTCGAGTCGCGCGAAACTGACCGATCACCGAACTTCCTCCCCGGCAAAATGAAGAGGGAGGCTCGTGCATTATGGGTGAAATACGTGAAATGCAAGCAGTAATTTGCTGCATCCTGTAGGGCCTCGAAAAATTTAGGGAAAGCTAGCGCACGCTTACAAAACCGGCCGTTGGCTGCGGCGCAGCAGGTAGAATCCCACCCGTCATTGGGGAGTAGCCGCCTTCCATCGCGAGAAGGGCCCGCGTCAACAGACTTGTCCTGCCCCACACAGGACATGGCGCGTGCAGTGGACACACCTGGCGAGACCTTTGACCGTGCAACTTCGGGAATATGGCCGAAGGTGTTGCACGGTCAATTGCGTCCTTCGGCCCAAGGAACCCCTCTCTTTCATGGAAGCTTTTCTCGTTGCAACCGGCGTGGTTGCGCTCGCCGAAATGGGCGACAAGACCCAACTGCTGGCTCTTCTGCTTGCGGCGCGTTTCAGGAAACCCTGGCCGATCGTGCTCGGGATCTTCGCGGCCACCATCGTCAACCACGCACTGGCCGGCGCGGTCGGCAACTGGATCACCCACTGGCTCGGGCCCGACGTGCTGCGCTGGATCCTGGGCGGCTCGTTCATCGCCATGGCGGCATGGATGCTGATCCCCGACAAGCTCGACGAGGACGACGCCCCCGCGGCCACCCACCACGGGGTCTTCGTCACCACGCTGGTCGCGTTCTTCCTGGCCGAAATGGGCGACAAGACCCAGATCGCGACCGTTATGCTGGCCGCGCGCTTCACGCAGGAGTATTTCTGGGTGGTCGCCGGCACGACGCTCGGCATGATGCTGGCCAACGCGCCGGTGGTGTGGCTCGGCGAGAAGATCGTGCGGCGCGTGCCCATCAAGCTGGTGCACGGCGTCTCGGCCGCGATCTTCCTCGTGCTCGGCCTCGTGATGGTCGTCGGCTGGTAGCGCGGCGGGGCGATATACTGCCGGCTGCGCCGATTTGCTTCAGCTTGCGGGCGCTTAATAAATTCAGCTAAAGACAGTCAAGTTGGCGAACAAGCAACCCGGCTCGTTTTTGGCGAGGCCGGGTTTTTCATTGATGTCGTCACCTCCCTTGGTCGTCACTCCGCAGTCGATGCAGTTCGAGGGCCCGCTGGCCCTGCGCAGCGGCGCGTCGCTCGGCAGCTACACGCTCGCCTACGAAACCTACGGCACCCTGAACGCCGAGCGCAGCAACGCGGTGCTGGTCTGCCATGCGCTCAATGCCTCGCACCACGTGGCCGGCACCTACGAAGGCCAGGCGCGGTCGGAAGGCTGGTGGGACAACATGGTGGGTCCGGGCAAGCCGGTCGACACCGACCGCTTCTTCGTGATCGGCGTGAACAACCTCGGCTCCTGTTTCGGCTCCACCGGCCCGATGCATGTCAACCCCGCCACCGGCCGCGTCTATGGCGCGGATTTTCCGGTGGTCACGGTCGAAGACTGGGTCGATGCGCAGGCCGCGCTGCTCGACGCGCTCGGCATCCGCACGCTCGCGGCGGTGATGGGCGGCAGCTTGGGCGGCATGCAGGCGCTGTCGTGGACGCTGCAGTACCCCGATCGCGTGCGGCATGCCGTGGTGGTGGCCAGCGCGCCCAACCTCACGGCCGAGAACATCGCCTTCAACGAAGTGGCGCGCCGCGCCATCGTCACCGACCCCGACTTCCACGGCGGCCACTTCTACGAGCACGGCGTGATCCCCAAGCGCGGCCTGCGCATCGCGCGGATGATCGGCCACATCACCTATCTGAGCGACGACGTCATGAACGCCAAGTTCGGCCGCATCCTGCGCAGCGCGGTCGAGGGCGAGGCGGCGGCGCTCGACTACCGCTACTCCACGCAGGAGATCGAATTCCAGATCGAGAGCTACCTGCGCTACCAGGGCGACAAGTTCAGCGAATACTTCGACGCCAACACCTACCTGCTGATCACGCGCGCGCTCGACTACTTCGACCCCGCGCGTTCGCATGGCGGCAACCTCAGCGCGGCATTCGCGGGCGCCACCGCCAAGTTCCTCCTCGTGAGCTTCAAGACCGACTGGCGCTTCTCGCCCGCGCGCAGCCGCGAACTGGTGAAGGCGCTGCTCGACAACCGCCGCAACGTGAGCTACGCCGAAATCGACGCACCGCACGGGCACGACGCCTTCCTGCTCGACGACGTGCGCTACATGGGCGTGGTGCGTTCCTACTTCGAGCGCGTGGCGCACGAGGTGCTGGCCGAAGGGAGTGCATCGTGAGCGACATCGAGACCCAGCGCCTCATCGCCAACCTCGTGCCCGAGGGCGCGCGCGTGCTCGACCTCGGCTGCGGCGACGGCGCGCTGCTCGACCTGCTGCAGCGTGAGCGCGGCTGCAGCGGCTACGGCGTGGAAATTGCCGACGGCAACGTGCTGCAGTGCATCCGCCGCGGCGTCGACGTGATCCAGCTGAACCTCGACGAAGGCCTGGCGATGTTCGACGACGCCTCGTTCGACGTGGTGCTGCAGATCGACACGCTGCAGCATCTGCGAAACGCCGAGATCATGCTGCGCGAAACCGCGCGCGTGGGCCGCATCGGCATCGTGGCCTTTCCCAACTTCGCGCACTGGCCCAACCGCATCAGCATTGCGCGCGGCCGCATGCCGGTGACGCGCCGCCTGCCCTACCAGTGGTACGACACGCCCAACATCCGGGTCGGCACCTTCAAGGATTTCGAGGTGCTGGCGCAGAAGAACAGCCTGAGCGTGCTCGATGCCTTCGGCGTGCAGGAAGGCCGCAGCGTGCGCTGGCTGCCCAATGCACGCGCGGGCACGGCCGTGTTCAAGTTCGAGCGGGAGCGCTGAGCGCTTCCGCGCCCCGACTGAAAACGGCAGCTCCATGAGCTTCACGCTTGCGCAACCGGTACACAGCGAACTGCTGGTCAAGAAGAGCCGCTTCATCGGCTGCGTGCAGCCGGTGGCCGACCGGGCCGCGGCCCTGGCCGTGGTGGCATCCCTTCGCGCCGAGCACCCCGCCGCCGCGCATGTCTGCTGGGCACTGATGGCGGGTGGCCAGTCGGCCGCCAACGACGACGGCGAGCCGGGCGGCACGGCCGGGCGACCCATGCTCGAGGTGCTGCGGCACCAGCAGCTCGAAGGCGTGCTTGCCACGGTGGTGCGGTACTTCGGCGGCATCAAGCTGGGCGCGGGCGGACTCGTGCGGGCCTACACCGACGCGGTGGCGCAGGCCTGCGTCGGGGCCGCGCTGGTGCCGCTGGTGCGCCAGCGGCTGCTGCAATGCGCCGTGCCCTATGCGCTCGAAGGACTGGTGCGGCGCGAGATCGCTGCCGTGGCCGGCGCCTCGCTGGTCG
Source organism: Variovorax beijingensis (assembly GCF_007828835.1). Classification (GTDB taxonomy): domain Bacteria; phylum Pseudomonadota; class Gammaproteobacteria; order Burkholderiales; family Burkholderiaceae_C; genus Variovorax; species Variovorax beijingensis_A. The sequence goes on from NZ_VIVL01000001.1 coordinate 264,822, forward strand.
ATGTGCGGCACGGCGATGCGGTGGACTTCACATTCACGCTGCCCGAGCCCGACGCGAATGCCTTCATCGCCCGCCTCGACGATGCTGCGCAAGGGCGCGCCGTCTGGCCGCAGGCGTGAGCCGGCGCACCGGTACGGCCACGGCCGAGGGCGGTGTCATCGCCAGCACGCCCCGCGATGCGAGCGCTACGGGCCCTGCCATGTCGTCGTCGGGCCCGCGCCGGGCCATCTCGGCCGTCACGATGCCGGTCGGCACCGCGAGCACGCCCCAGCCCAGCAGCATCATCACCGAGGCAATCGCGCGGCCGAGATCCGTCTTCGGCACGAGGTCGCCGAAGCCCACCGTGGCCATGGTCGAGATGGCCCAGTAGATCGCCACCGGAATGCTCGTGAAGCCGTGCTGCGGGCCTTCCACCACGTACATCAGCGTGCCCATCACCAGCACCACCAGCATCACGAAGCCCACGAACACCGTGATCTTCCGCCGGCTCGCGGCCACGGCCGAGACCAGCGCGCGGTATTCCACCGAATAGCGCGACAGCTTGAAGATGCGGAACACGCGCAAAAGCCGCAGGACGCGCACGTCGATCAGGTAGGCGAGCTCGGGCGCGAGCGCCACCAGGAAGGTCGGCAGCAGCGCGAGCAGGTCGATCACGCCATAGAAGCTCAGCGCGTAGCGCAGCGGCTTGTTCACGCAGGCGAGCCGCGCGATGTATTCGAGCGTGAACAGGATGGTGAACATCCATTCGAGCGCGTTGAACACGGGCCGCCACTGTTCGCGGATCGACTGCACGCTGTCGAGGATCACCACCAGCACGCTGGCCACGATCACGGCGATCAAGGCGAGGTCGAACAGCAGACCCGCGCGCGTGTCGGCCTCGAAGATCACCGTGAACAGCCGGCGCCGCCAGCCGCTCGCAGGTTTGTCGAAGCGCGAATCGATGGTCGAGGAGATCGCGAGGGTCCGGGCGGCAGGTGCGGTGTTCGATCGGGTCATCTTTTCGGTGGCCGGGGCACGGGGAAGCGGCATTGGCGGCGTGCTGCGGGACTTATTCGGTTACGTTTATTGCGCAATGAAGTGCCGCAGGCCGCGAGCGGGTTCTTACGATAGTCGTTTTGTTGAGGAGCTCCCCATTGGCCACACAGTCCCCCTTTTTCGGCAAGCGTGATCGTGACACCGACTCGTTGACCTCTCGTCCCGCGCCGTTGGTGGGCTCGGGCACCAATCTCTCGGGCTCGCCCGTCAATCCTTCGTCGCTGACCGCGCAGCAAGGGGGCCTCTCTGCAGCGACCGCGCCGGCCAAGGAAGGCGGCAGCAAGCTCACCGTCGGCCCCAACATCAAGCTCAAGGGCGTCGAGATCACCGATTGCGACACGCTCGTGGTCGAAGGCCTGGTCGAAGCAACCATGGACTCGCGCCTGATGCAGATCGCCGAACAGGGCGAGTTCAAGGGCTCGGCCGAGATCGACATCGCCGAGATCCGCGGCGTGTTCGACGGCAACCTCACGGTGCGCGAAAAGCTCGTGATCCACTCGACCGGCAAGGTCACCGGCAAGATCCGCTACGGCAAGATCGTGATCGAGGAAGGCGGCCAGCTGTCCGGCGAAATCAGCTTCGGCGCCAAGCCGTCGCTGCAAGCCGCAGCCTGACCGATCAGGCTCTTTCGGCTCAGGCCGCCTCTTCAGGCGGCTTCCAACCCAGGCGCTCCAGCAAGGCACCGGCCGCGGCCGGTGCTTTCTCTTTGGCGCCGTTGATGAAGTAGACGAACACGTCGCGCTTCCTGGGTGCTTCGGCCCATTGCCGCGCGCGCTCGGCCCAGGTGTCGAGCGCCTTCGGCGCATAGCCGGTCTTGAGCTTGGCGTCGGCCATCATGAGCCGCGCATAGGCGAAGTCGCCTTCGGGCTCCTCGAACGAAGGAAACTTGTCCGCGTCGGTGAACACGGTCGAGACCTTGTGCTTCTTCGCGAGCGCCTGGTAGCCGGGCGTGATGAAGCTCGGGTGCCGCACGTCCATCACGTGGCGCAGCGCGCGGCTGCCTTCCTTTTTGGGCAGCAGCTCGAGAAAGGCCTCGAAATCTTCCGCATCGAAGGGCTTCGTGGGCATGAACTGCCACACGATCGGGCCGAGCTTGTCGCCGAGTTCGCTCACGCCGCTGTCGATGAAGCGCTTGATCGAATCGCCCGCGCTGGCCAGCACCTTGCGATTGGTGGCGAAGCGCGAGGCCTTCATCGAGAACATGAAGTCCTCCGGCACCTCGTCGTGCCATTTGCGGAAGGTCTCGGGCTTGAAGGTGCTGTAGTAGGTGCCATTGATCTCGATGGCGCTGACCTGGCGGCTTGCATAGCGCAGCTCCTTTGCCTGCGCGAGCCCCTTGGGATAGAAATTGTCGCGCCAGGGCTCGTAGGTCCAGCCGCCGATGCCCACCTTGATCCGAGTCGATGCTGCCTTGCTCACATTGCGCTCCGGGTTGAGATCGCCGCACTCTACGCGCGCTCGCCCAAGGGCGCAAAATGCGTTTTTTTCCTTCCCCGCGGAGAACCCGATGAACGCCCCCCTGCACCGCGAAATGCCCACCGGCCTGCTCGATGCCGAGCGTGCCCTGTCCGACGTCACCGCCCAGTGGGATGGCGACATCCTCAAGCAACTCACCGACTACATCGCGATTCCCGCCAAGTCGCCCGGCTTCGACAAGGACTGGTCGGCCCACGGCTACCTTGAAACCGTGCTGCGCAATGCGGCGGCCTGGGTCGAGGCGCAGAAGGTCGAGGGGCTGAAGCTCGAGATCGTGCGCCTCGAAGGCCGTACGCCGGTGCTGTTCTTCGAAGTGCCGGCCACCGGCACTGACATGGGCGAGACCGTGCTGATGTACGGCCACCTCGACAAGCAACCCGAATTCACCGGCTGGCGCAACGACCTCGGCCCCTGGACGCCCAAGTACGAGAACGGCCTGCTCTACGGCCGCGGCGGCGCCGACGACGGCTATGCGGTCTACGCCAGCATTGCCGCGCTGCAGGCGCTCAAGAACCAGGGCGCGGCGCATCCGCGCATCGTCGGGCTGATCGAGACCTGCGAGGAAAGCGGCTCCTACGACCTGCTGCCGTATGTCGACGCATTGCGTCCGCGGCTGGGCAATGTCGAACTGGTGATCTGCCTCGACTCCGGCGCCGGCAACTACGATCAGCTGTGGCTCACCACCTCGCTGCGCGGCATGGCCAGCGGCACGCTCAAGGTCGAGGTGCTGACCGAAGGCATCCACTCGGGCGATGCGTCGGGTCTCGTGCCCTCGAGCTTCCGCATCATGCGGCAGGTGCTCGACCGCCTCGAGGACAGCGCCACCGGCCGCCTGCTGCCCGCGAGCTTCCACTGCGAAGTGCCGGCCGACCGCCTGGCGCAGGCCAGGGCCACCGCGGCGATCCTGGGCGACGAGGTCTACAAGCGTTTCCCGTGGGCGCACTACGACTGCGGCGGCTCGACCGTGTTCGCGCTGCCGACCACCACCGATCCGGTCGAGGCGCTGCTCAACCGCACCTGGAAGCCCACGCTCTCGGTGACCGGCGCCGAGGGTTTTCCGGCGCTGAAGGACGCGGGCAACGTGCTGCGCCCCTACACCGCGTTCAAGCTGTCGCTGCGCCTGCCGCCGCTGGTCGATGCGGCCGAAGCGGTGCAGCAGCTGAAGACGCTGCTCGAGGACAACGCGCCCTACCAGGCACGCGTGACCTTCGAAAGCGGCGGCGGCGCCACCGGCTGGAATGCGCCGACGATCACGCCGTGGTTCGAGGATGCGCTCAACAAGGCCTCGCGGGCGCATTTCGGCGCATCCTGCGGCTACATCGGCCAGGGCGGCACCATTCCGCTGATGAACATGCTGAGCGCCGGCTTCCCCAAGGCGCAGATGATGGTCTGCGGCGTGCTGGGTCCGAAGAGCAATGCCCATGGCCCCAATGAATTCCTGCACGTGCCCTACGCCAAGAAGCTCACGGCTGCGGTGGCCGAGGTGATTGCGGCGCTGCCGGCCGCGCACCGCGCCGCGGCTGCGGAGCCGGCGGCCGCTTGAGCCCGGCGGCGGCGCAGCTGCTGCCTTTGCCGCAGCGGGTTTCGCTGCCCACGCCGGACGGCGAAACACTGCTGCTGCGCCGCCTTCCGGCGGCCGGCGCATCGCGCGGCGTCGTCGTGCTGGTGCATGGGCTCGGCGAGCATGCCGGGCGCTATCACCCACTTGCGGCGCGCCTGCACGCATGGGGCTTCGCAGTGTGGGCCCATGACCATCATGGCCACGGCGGATCGTCCGGTGCGCGCGGCGTGCTGCCCGGCGAACTGCGGCTGGTCGAAGACCTCGCGCTGGTTATCGACGATGCGCGGCGCGAGAACCCCGGCTTGCCGCTGCTGCTGCTCGGCCACAGCCTGGGCGGGCTGGTCGCGGCCAGCCTGGTGGCGCGCGGTGTGCGGCCGGTCGACGGGCTGGTGCTGTCCTCGCCAGGGCTCGACCCGGGCCTGAACTGGTTCCAGAAGGCGCTGCTCGCGGTGCTGCCGCGCATTGCGCCCGGGCTGCGCGTCGGCAACGGCCTGGACGACAACTTTCTTTCGCACGACCGGGCGGTGGTGCAGGCCTACCGCGACGATCCGCTCACGCACGACCGCATCGGCAGCCGGCTCGCTCGCTTTCTGGCGCACGAAGGGGCGATAGTGCAGCAGGCGGCGGCGCACTGGCCGGTGCCGACCCTGCTGCTGTATGCAGGCGACGACCGCCTGGTGGCGCCGGCCGCCAGCCGGGCCTTCGCGGCTGCCGCCGCGCCCGGCGGCATGGTCGAAGCGCAGTGCTTCGAATCGATGTACCACGAGATATTCAACGAGCTCGAGGCTGAACCCGTGTTCGCCGCGCTGCAGCGCTGGCTCGGCAAGCGCTTTCCGCCGGACTGAAGAAGGAGGAAGCGCTTCAGGCGCTCGCGGCCGCAGCCGCGCGCCGGCGCGTCTGCGCGAGCCAGAGCAGTGCCGCGCCCGTGAGCGCCACCGGCACCAGCGAGCCGTAGTTCAGCAGCTGCCAGCCCTGCGTCGTGACCAGCACGCCCGAGGCGAATGAAGTCAGCGCGAGCGTCGCGAACACGCAGAAATTGAGTGCGCCCTGCGCCCGGTCGCGCTCTTCCGCGGTGTAGGCCGTGAGCGAGAGCGTGGTGCTGCCCGTGAACAGGAAATTCCATCCCACGCCCAGCAGGCACAGGGCCACGAGGAAGTGCTGCAGCGTCACGCCCGACAGCGCAACGGCGATGCAGCCAAAGTTCAGCGCGAGCCCCACGCCCATCACCGGCAGCGCGCCGAAGCGGCGGATCAGGTGGCCGGTGAAGAAGCCCGGCGCGAACATGCCGATCACATGCCATTCGAGCACCAGCGCGGCGTCGGAAAAAGGCAGGCTGCAGATTTGCATGGCAATGGGCGTGGCGGCCATCAGCAGGTTCATCACGCCAAAGCCCAGCGCGCCCGCCGCGGCCGCCACAATGAACACCGGCTGGCGCATGATCTGAGACAGCGGCCGCCCGCCCAGCGCCTGCTGGCGCGTGAGCGTGGCGGGAAACTCGATGAAGCGCATGACCACCATCGACACCAGCGCCACCGCCGCCAGCGCGATGTAGGCGCCCGCGAACGGCACCGCGAACGCTTCGCGCGTGGCGGCCGCGAGGTTGGGCCCCGCCACCGCGCCGATCAAGCCGCCGGCCATCACCAGCGACACCGCCTTCTCGCGCCAGGCCGGGGCCGCGAGTTCGGCGGCCGCGAAGCGATAGAGGTTGGCGTTGGCGTTGTAGTAGCCCGCCACCAGCGTGGCCAGGCACAGGAGCCAGAAGTTCTTCGAGATGGCCGCGAAGGCGCACAGCAAGGCCGAGCCCAGCCCCACCGCCAGCCCGATCTGGAACGACCCGCGCCGCCCGAAGTGCTGCTGCGTGCGCGCCACCAGCCCGGTGGTGAGCGCCCCGCCCACCACATAGCCCATGACCGGCAGCGTGGCCATCCAGCCGCGCGGCGCGATGCCCAGGCCGACCAGCCCGTTGATGGCAATGAAGGTGACGTTGTTGGTCAGGAATAGGCCCTGGCAGATGGCGAGCAGCCAGAGGTTGCGGTTCATGGAGAAATGGCGGCGAAGGCGTGTTGCGGCATGGAAGGCTGCGGTTCTACGCGAATCGCCCTGGATGCGCCAGCCGAAATGCGGCAGGCAAAAAAAAAGCGCCCTCGCGGGCGCCGGAATTTCCGATGAGCAAACAGTTCGCTCAAGGCTGCCTGTTCTGCAGCAGGCTGCCGAGCGTACCCAGCAGGTCGTTCGGGTTGTCCAGGCCCTGCTCCGGCACCTTGCCGTGCGGCGTGAGCTGGTCGATCAGGGCCGGCAGCATGGTGGCCAGCATGGGCAGCAGCGTTTGCGCATTGATGCCAAGCTTGGAGGCGATGCTGGCGATGGTGTCGCTGCCCAGCGCGTTCTCCAACTGGCCGCCGGACACGGGCTGGTTTTCGCCCTTGCCGATCCAGGAGCCGATCACGTCGCCCATGCCGGCCTGCTCGAATTTCGAGACCAGGCCTCCAAGGCCACCCGTGCCGCCGTTGTTGGCGAGCAGGCCGCCCAGCGCGCCAGCGAGGCCTCCCAGGTCTCCCAGCCCGCCGATGCCGCCGCCTTGCGGCTGCTGCTGTTGGGCGGCGCCCCCGAGAACCTGGCCGAGTACCGAATCGAGCATTCCCATGGACGTTTCCTTGGTGTGTGACAGAACCGCTGGCATTTTCCCAGCGCGAGGGGCCCCGGGCGAGCAAGCTTGTTTACTTTTAAGCCCGCAGCGTGACAAATTACCTGGGACGCGGTGCGCGTTTCGGCAGCAATGCGGGGCTTACCCCTTGCACGCCGACCAGACCCAGCACTGTCACCAGCGAATTCTGCGCGCCTTTCCAGGCATCTGTCACGTCGATCGATTCGCTCAGGGCATGGAAGCCGGTCGACTTTCCGCCGCCGCCGATGATGATGGCCGGGATGCCGTACGACATCGGCACGTTGGCGTCGGTGCTGCCGCCGCGCAGCAGCGTCTTGTGGCCGAAGGCGGTGTTCGAGCGGACGGCCGCCTCCACGATCACCGAATCGGACGGCGTGCGCCCGCCCGGCCGGTCGCCGATCAGCTTGTTGCTGGCGCTCAGCGTCGCCACGTTCCAGCGCTTGTTCTCCTCGGCCACCGCTTCGTCGATGGCCGCGAGGATCTTCTTTTCGGTTTCCAGCAGCGACGCCATGTCGTCCGAGCGGATGTCGATGGCCATGCGGGCATCGGGCGCAATGGTGTTCACCGAGGTGCCGCCGCCCACGGTGCCGACGGTGAAGGTGGTCTTGGGAAAGCTGGGCGTGCGGACTTCGGCGATCTTGGCAATGGCGCGGCCCATGCCGTGGATGGCGCTGGGCACCTGGCCGAACGCGGCAAAGCTGTGGCCCCCCGGTCCCTTGAACGTGACTTCATAGCGATGGCTCGCCGTGCCCAGGACCAGCACGTTGCCGTCGGGTGAAGGCTCCAGCCCCACCATGCCGTCGATGTCGAGATGGTCGCGGAAGATGGCCTTCATGCCGCGCAGGTTGCCCAGCTCTTCCTCGCCGACATTGGCGACGAAGAGCAGGTCGCCCACGGTCTGGATCTTGTTGTCGTTGAGCACCTTGAGCCACGACAGCAGCACCGACAGGCCGCGCGTATCGTCCGCGATGCCGGGCGCGTGGAGCTTGCCCTCATGCTCCTTCACCTTCACGTCGGTGCCGGCGGGGAACACGGTGTCCAGGTGGGCCGACACCAGAAGCTTGGGGCCGTTTCCGGTGCCCTTGCGCAGGCCGATCACGTTGCCTTCGGCATCGATCCTCGCGTCGGCGAGCCCGAGCGCCTTCATGCGTGCCAGGAAGGCTTCGGCGCGCTTGCTTTCCTTGAACGGCGGCGCTTCGATCTCGGTCAGCATCTTGAGGTCTTCGACCGAGCGCTCATGGTCGGCCTTGACCGCGTCGAGCAGCTTCTGGATCGCGGGCGCCGCCATCAGCTGGGTGAAGGTCTTGTCCACCTCGGGCGTGACCTGTGCCGGCGTGGGCGCCACGGCGGTGTTCTGGGCCTGCGCGCCGTGGACGGCGCAGAGCATGGCCAGCATAAGGGGAGCGAGCCGGAGGGCGCGGGGCGAACGAGGCATGGCGTGGAGATCCTTTTCTTGTGATGGGGAGTGGGTGTGGCAAGCCTTCGCGGAAAGCATTCCTCAAGGGGCGGCGAGCAATACCAGCGCGGCGAGTGCTGCGGTTTCGGCGCGCAGCACGCGTGGCCCGAGCGTGACCGGCGCAAAGCCGCATGCCAGCGCTTCCTGTTCCTCGGCGCTGCTCAGGCCGCCCTCGGGTCCGCTCAGCACCAGCACGCTGCCGCCGGCCGGCGCCGAGGCGGTGGCATCGGCCAGGCCCCGCGTGCCTTGGGCGAGGCTCAGGACAAGGCGCAGCGTGGCGGCGCCCGCATTTGCGTCGGTCCATGCCGAGGGGCTCGAGAACGGCCGCACCGGATGGATCCGCGGCACGCGGTTGCGGCCGCATTGCTCGCAGGCGGCAATGGCAATCGCTTCCCAATGCGTCCTCTTCTTCTCGGCGCGCTCGCCCGAGAGCCGCAGCACGCCGTGGGCCGTGGCCAGCGGCTGGATGCTCGCGACGCCCAGTTCGGTGGCTTTCTCGACCAGCCAGTCCATGCGCTCGTTGGCGGGCATGCCGACGGCCAGGTGCACCGCGCGCATGGCTTCGCGCTCGGCCGGCGCATGGGCGCCGATCGCCACCGACACATCGCTGCGCCCCATGCGCTCCACGGTTGCCGCGTATTCGCCGCCCGAGCCGTCGAACAAGGTGAGCGCGTCCCCGGGCTGCATGCGCAGCACCTGCACGTGGCGCGCGGGACCGGGAGGCAGCTCGAGCGTGGCACCCGCGGTCAAAGGCACCGGGCAGTGGAAGCGGGGCATCTAGAGCCCTAAACCCTGCCGTAGGCGAAGCCGGTCAGCGCCGACGTGCCTTCGATCTCGTCGATCACCCGCAGCAGCGGCGTGAGTTCCATGTAGCGGCTGGCGGTGGAGCGGATGTAGGCGATGAAGCGCGGCGTGTCCGCCAGGTAGCGCGGCTTGCCGTCGCGCAGCGTCAGGCGGGCGAAGATGCCGGCCACCTTGAGGTGGCGCTGCAGTCCCATCCATTCGACCGAGCGGTAGAACGCGCCGAAATCGGCATCGACCGGCAGCTTGGCCTTGCGCGCCGCTTCCCAGTACCGGATGGTGACGTCGAGCACGAACTCTTCGTCCCAGCTCAGGAAGGCGTCGCGCATCAGGCTCGCGATGTCGTAGGTGATGGGGCCGTAGACCGCGTCCTGGAAGTCGAGCACGCCCAAATCGGCATCGTTGCGGACCATCAGGTTGCGCGGCATGAAGTCGCGGTGCACGTAGACGCTCGGCGAGGCCAGGTTGTTCTCGACGATGAGCCTGAAGCTGCGTTCCAGCCGCTCCTTGAGCTGGCCTTCGACGGCAATGCCGCGGTGGCGCCCGATGTACCACTCGGGAAAAAGCGCCAGTTCGCGCTCGAGCAAGGCGCGGTCGTAGGGCGGCAGCACGTCCGGCCTGGAAGCCAGCTGCCAGCGGATCAGCGCATCGATCGCCTGGTCGTAGAGCGGACGGCTGGCGTCGGGCCGGGCCGGGTCGATCACGTCGAGCATGGTTTCGCGGCCCAGGTCGTCGAGCAGCAGGAAGCCGTGGGTCCGGTCCCACTCGAGCACCTGCGGCGCGGTCACGCCGGCCTCGGCCATCAGGCGGGCAACCTGCACGAAGGGCTCGCTGTTCTCCTTGTCGGGCGGCGCATCCATCACGATGCGGCTGGCGGCGCTCCCCGTGGCGTCGATGCGGAAGTAGCGGCGAAAGCTCGCATCGGCGGAGGCAAGGCGCACCGTCTCGGGCAGCAGGCCGTGCGCGGCGCCGATGCCGGCCAGCCAGTTCTGGAACGCCGCGGCCCGCTGCGGATCTGTCCAGAGAATGGCCGTGGCGGAGGGGATGGGCTCGGAGGCCGGGAGCGGGGGTGCTGTCATGGATAATCGATTCTACAAATCCGCCTGGCGCGGCAACTCCTGCGGTCCTCCCTGGTCGAACAGAGTTGCCGCCGGCTCCTGCAACCTGCCGGCCTGCCGCGCCGTCCTCCCGACGATCCTTCGTTCCTGACCGATGCCTACGATCCAAAGCCCCCACGCTTGGCACCCTGTGCACTCGCAGCCTTCCTCGGGAAGACTGCGGACCTCCGCCGGAACGATGCGGCGGGAGGCCTGATGAGGCGGCGCGTTGCCTTGCGGCGTTCCGGACCGCCCCTGCCATTGGCCGTGCTGTCGCTGGCGCTGCTGCACGCGCACGGCGCCTCGGCCCAGCCGGCCGGAGGCCTCGATGGCCCGCTCACGCTCAAGCGCACGCCGCAGCTGACTGAATCGCTGCCGCCCGCCGAGCGCAGCCAGTTGCCCAGCCTGATCACCGGTGACCGCCTGTCGGGCCGCCAGGACCTCGAAACCGTGGTCGAAGGCCATGCCACGCTGCGTCGCGGCGAAGTCGCCATCACCGCCGACCGGCTCGAGTACTACCAGCCCGACGACCGCGCCAAGGCGCGCGGCAATGTGCGCGTCAACCAGGCCGGCAACGTGTACGAAGGCCCCGAGCTCGAGCTCAAGCTCGAGACCTTCGAAGGCTTCTTCAACAACGTGCGCTACTCCTTCCTTGCCACCGGCGGGCATGGCGAGGCGCAGCGCATCGATTTCGTCGACAGCAACGTGTCGGTGGCCCGCACCGCCACGTACACCACCTGCCGCCGCGAGGATTTCCCGGGCTGGATGCCGGCCTGGCTGCTGTCCGCGGCCACGCTGACCACCGACACCGAGGAAAACGTCGGCGTGGCCACCGACGCGCGGCTGAGCTTCATGGGCATCAGCACGCCGCCGATCCCGAGCGTGAGCTTTCCGCTGTCGAACGAGCGCAAGAGCGGCCTGCTGCCGCCCACGATCGGCGTCGACAACACCAACGGCATCGAGATCTCGCAGCCGTACTACTGGAACATCGCGCCCAACCGCGACGCCACGTTCACGCCCACACTGATGAGCAAGCGCGGCCTCAACCTGGGTTCGGAATTCCGCTACCTCGAGAAGGAATACAGCGGCAGCATCCGGCTGGACCTGATGGGCAGCGACCGCCTCGTGGGCCAGCGCTACAACGAAACGCGCGCCGCGCAGCTGCAGCAGCTCGCCAACGGCGAAATCCAGGCCTCGGCCCTGAGCTTCGGCGCGCCGCCCAGCAGCAAGCGCTGGGGCATCTGGGCCAATCACCACCAGGATTTCAATGCCAAGGCGCTGGGGCTCGATTCGCTCTCGGCCAGCATCAACATCAACCGGGTCAGCGACAACGACTACTGGCGCGACTTCACGCGCACGCCCACGCTGGCACAGCGCCAGCTGTCGAACGACGCCTCGCTCAACTGGAGCAAGGGCGACTGGAACGGTGGCATCCGTGCGCTGCGCTACCAGACGTTGCAATACAGCCTGTCGCCGATCGTTCCGTCCTATGACCGGATGCCGCAGATCACGGCCAACTACAACAAGTACGACTGGCACGGCTTCGACGTTTCGCTGAACCTGGACTACACGCGCTTTCGCGTCAACACCATCCTGGCCGGCCAGCCCGGCTTCGACATCAACCAGCAGTCGCAGCCCGACGGCGACCGCGCCCTGGCCATTGCCACCATCAGCCGGCCGTTCATCACACCGAGCTCCTTCGTCATCCCGAAGCTGCAGCTGAACACGGCTTCGTACAACTACTACCTGCCGCAGTCGGACGTTCCCAGGCTCACCGTGAACGGAACCCAGTACGTCAACGGCGTGCCCTACAACCCGAATTCGCTGTATTTCTTCCCGACCTCGAGCAACCGGACGGTGCCGACCTTCAGCCTCGACAGCGGCCTGATCTTCGAGCGCGACGCCAACTACTTCGGCCGTGCCTTCCGTCAGACGCTGGAGCCGCGCGCCTACTACGTCTACACGCCGTTCCGCAACCAGAGCATGCTGCCGAACTACGATTCGGCGGCCAACGATTTCAGCTTCGCGACCATCTACACCGAGAACGCCTTCTCGGGCAACGACCGCATTTCCGACACCAACACGCTCACGCTCGGCGTCACCTCGCGCCTGATCGACCCCGACACCGGCGTCGAGGCGGCGCGCTTCGGCGTTGCGCAGCGGCTGCGCTTCAGCGACCAGAGGGTCACGCTGCCGGGCGGCACGCCGGTGACCGACCGCGCGAGCGACCTGCTGCTGGGCGCCCAGATCAACTGGACGCCCAAGTGGAGCCTGGACACGGTCGTCCAGTACAACCCCGACACGCGCAAGTCGGAGCGCTCGGCCATCACCGCGCGCTACAACCCGGGTCCGTACCGCAACCTGAGCGCGGCCTTCCGCTACCAGGCGCCCACCACCCCCCTCGCCACCGACGGCAACAAGTCCTTCGACGTGGGCTGGCAGTGGCCGCTCAACGACCTGTGGGGCGACAAGGGCAAGGACCTCGGCCCGGGCAAGGGCCAGGGCGGCGGGCGCTGGTACGCGGTCGGCCGGCTCAACTACAGCCTGCAGGACAAGAAACTCACCGACGGCGTGCTCGGCTTCGAGTACGACGGCTGCTGCTGGATCGGACGCGTGGTGCTGCAGCGCATCACGACCGGCACGGTGACGGCCAACACGCGCATCATGTTCCAGCTCGAATTCGTCGGGTTCTCCAGCATCGGGTCGAGCCCGATGCAGACCTTGCGGACCAACATCCAGCGCTACCAGCCCCTTCGCCAGCCCACCGAAGGGCCGAGCCGCTTCACCAATTACGACTGAGACGATTGAGCAACGCCATGAAACACATCCGTTCCATCCTGACCCTGGGCTGCCTAGCGGCACTGGCCGCGGCCTCGGGCGCACAAGGCCTGCATCCCGGTGGCGGCAGCGGCATCACCGACATCATGCGCGCCGGTCCCCGGCTGGCGCCGCCGGCGCCGCGCACCGCGCCTTCCACCGCCGCGCCGGTGCAGCGCTCGGCCGAATACATCGTCGCACTGGTCAATTCCGAGCCCATCACCAACACCGAGGTGCAGTCGCGCGTCACGCGCCTCATCCGGGAAAATGCCGAGGCCGAGCGCGTGCCGCGCGCCGAACTCACGCGCCTGGTACTCGAGCGCCTGATCTCGGAGCGCGCGCAGCTCCAGCTGGCCAAGGAAAACGGCATCAAGGTGGACGACGTCGCCATCGACCAGGCCGAGCAGACCGTGGCGCGGCAGAACCAGATCAGCGTCGAGGAACTGCGCCGCCGCGTGGTGGCCGAAGGCATCTCGCAGCGCGAATTCCGCAACGACCTGCGCGACCAGCTGCTGCTCACGCGCCTGCGCGACCGCGAGGTCGAGTCCAAGGTCAAGATCAGCGACTCCGAGGCCGACGAATACCTGCGCGACCAGCGCAATGCCCCCACCAAGGATGCGGCACTGCAGAACATCAACCTTGCGCACCTCCTGGTCGCCGTGCCCGAGAACGCCACCGAAGCGCAGGTCGCCACCTTGCAGCAGCGGGCCCAGGGCCTCGCGCAGCGCGCCCGCGCGGGCGAAGACTTCGCCAAGCTGGTGCAGGAAAACTCCGATTCGCCGGACCGCGCCAACGGTGGCGCCGTCGGCATGCGCACCGCCGACCGCTATCCGTCGCTGTTCGTCGAAGCCACGCAGTCGACGCCGGTCAACGGCATTGCCGGCCCGATCCGTTCGGGTGCGGGCTTCCACGTGCTCAAGGTGCTGGCCAAGGCCCAGCTCGGCGCCGCCGACGCCACCGTCACCCAGACGCAGGTGCGCCACATCCTGCTGCTCAACGACCCCAAGCGCACCACCGCGCAGGCGGTTGCGCAGCTCGCGGAATTCAAGCGCCGCCTGCAGGCCGGCACGGCCGACTTTGCGGGCCTGGCGCGCGACAACTCGCAGGACGCGAGCGCCAAGGAAGGCGGCGACCTGGGCTGGTCGCGCCCGGGCCAGTTCGTGCCCGAGTTCGAGGAAGCCATGGACCGCCTGGCGCCGGGCCAGATCAGCGACCCCGTGGTGTCGCGTTTCGGCGTCCACCTGATCCAGGTGGTCGGCCGGCGCGAATCCAAGCTCACCCAGGCCGAGCAGCGCGAAGCCGCGCGGGCCGTGCTGCGCGAGCAGCGGGTCGATGAAGCCTTCAGCACCTGGGTGCAGGAAGTGCGCGCGCGCGCCTACGTCGAATACCGCGAGGCGCCCCAGTCCTGATGGCACACATCGCCAGGAAGCGGTTCGGGCAGCACTTCCTGTCCGACGGCGGCATCATCGATGCCATCGTGCAGGAGATCGCGCCGCAGCCTGGCGACGCCATGGTCGAAATCGGTCCGGGGCTGGCGGCGCTCACCCAGCCGCTGGTCGAGCGGCTCGGGCGCCTGACCGTCATCGAGCTCGACCGCGACCTGGCCAAGCGGCTGCGCGAGCATCCGCAGCTCGACGTCATCGAATCCGACGTGCTCAAGGTCGATTTCGCCGCGCTGGCCGCCAGGTTCGCGGCGCCGCTGCGCGTGGTCGGCAACCTGCCCTACAACATCTCCACGCCCATCCTGTTCCATCTGCTGGGCTTCGCGCACCTGATCGCCGACCAGCACTTCATGCTGCAGAAGGAAGTGATCGACCGCATGGTCGCGCGCCCCGCCACGTCGGACTACAGCCGCCTGAGCGTGATGCTTCAGTGGCGCTACCGGATGGAAAACGTGCTGTTCGTGCCGCCCGAGAGCTTCGATCCGCCGCCGCGCGTCGACAGCGCCGTGGTGCGCATGGCGCCGCTGGCCGAGCCGCCGGCCGTCGATGCCGCCCGCCTGGGCGAAATCGTGCAGGTCGCCTTCAGCCAGCGCCGCAAGATCATGCGCCACACCCTGGGCAAATGGCTGGACGCGCACGGCTTTGCAGGCGAATTCGACGCCCAGCGCCGCGCCGAGGAAGTGCCCGTGGCCGAATACGTCGCCCTGGCCCAGGCCGTTCCCCCCGAGCCCAAATAGAAAAGCCCGCCTTGGCAAAGGCGGGCTTTCGTTCGTGAACACCGCGGAACCGGCTACACGAAGTGAGCCGCTTCGGGGGTGGGCTTGTTCAGGCCGCCGCGAGCCAGTAGCCCGCGTTGAAGGGGCTGCTCATGCGCAATGCGAGCGGCGAGACGTCGACCAGTTTGTCGGTCGGCATCTTTTCGCCTTCGGGTTCCGTGCCGGCGGCCGCACTGGCGGTGCTGCCGTTGATTTCGATGCCATCGAGTGCTGCGCCGTTCGGCTGAGCCTCGTTCGCCCGTTCTGCTTGGCTGGTGTGTGCAGAACGGGCTACAGAAAAGAATAGAAGCAGCGGAACGGGACTTTCCGGTCTCCCCAGTAGTCGGAGGCATCGCGGAAGATGTCGAGCAGCTGCTCGCGCGCTTCCTTGTCGAACTTGGCGTTGGCCGGGATCTGCTCGAGCACGATCACGAAACCGGGCTGCGGGCCCGATTTATGCAACGGGTCGGTCATGCAGTCGTACAGCGCGTCGAAGTTCTTGCCGAAATGCGCCGGAAAGGTGAACTGCTGGGCGATCAGGTCCAGAACGTCCTGCTTGGTCTGGGCGTTCCCCAGATTGGCGTACAGGAAGTGCTGGCCCGCGGCGTTGGCGGCTTCCTGCAGGTCGTTCACGCGGAACGCACGAATCGACTGCACGATGTTCGGGCGTACGGCACGAAGGGATAGGGTCATCTCCGCTGGTCTTTCCATAGTCATCATCATTTCTTCGGGGCGCTTCGGGGCGCCGCTCAAGTCTTTGTCATCGCTCATGGTGCAATCCGTCTGAAACTCGCGTAGTGGTCTGCCGTGTACCAGCAGGCCTCGGGTGTGGTGCGCTGTTCTCCGCCGCAGACAATGCGCCGTGCACCGCGATCGCGCGAGCCGGGCGTTGCCACCGTGTACTCGCGGTAGTGACCGCGCCGCGCGGGCGGCAAAAGACGCTCGCGGTTGCCAAATACCGTGCCGTCCTTTTCGAATCGGAAGGGGCCGCCGTTCAGGATGGCTTCGTAGGTTCGCTGGCCCTGAACCGGCAGTTCGGACAGTGCAATCGATTCCTGGGCGGGCTTTCCGGTGCCGAACCATCCGCGGGCCTCGGCCCCCGTCGCCAACGCCGCCAGCATCAAGCCGGTGAGCGCAAACTTAGTGACAGAGGACGTGATCGAGGCGTAAGCCGCCATGGGGCACCACAAGAAAAGAGCGGGGTTCCGAATTGGCAGCCAACCCTGGGGTTAACCCGCAAATTCAAGCCCGCGAGTGTGCACCACGCTGGCGAAAATAGCAAGCGAGTGCCCAAAGTTTGAGCAGTCGCAAGGGGATCGAGTGGCGCTTTAAGTTGGCGGCCACTCTCGCCAAATGGCTTATCGCTCTGCGTTTGCGTCGGCGACTGTCAAGGCTGTCATGTTCACGATGCGCCGAACTGTTGCGCTGGCTGTGAGAATATGCACAGGTTTGGCGGCACCGAGCAGCACCGGGCCGATCGCGATATTTCCGCCGGCCGCGGTCTTGAGCAGGTTGTAGGAAATATTGGCCGCGTCGATGTTCGGGAAAACCAGCAGGTTGGCATCGCCCGCCAGTGCGCTGTGCGGCATGACGATCGCGCGCTGCTTGCTGTCGAGTGCCACGTCGCCGTGCATTTCGCCGTCCACTTCGAGCCAGGGCGCCTGCACGCGCAGCAGGTCGAGCGTCTTGCGCATCTTGACCGCGCTGGGCTCGTTGCTGGTGCCGAAGTTCGAATGCGACAGCAGCGCGGCCTTGGGCTTGAGGCCGAAGCGCATCATTTCCTCGGCCGCCATGGTCGTGATCTCGGCCAGTTCCTCGGGCGAGGGATCGTAGTTGACGTGGGTGTCGACCAGGAACACCTGGCGGTCGGGCAGCAGCAGGCCGTTCATGCAGGCATACACCGGCACGTCCTGCGGCGTGCTTTCGCAGCCGCCGGGGCGCTTGCCGATCACCTGGTCGATGTAGTGCAGGTGGATCAGCGTGGTGCCCCAGGTGCCGCAGATCATGCCGTCGACCTCGTCCTTGTGCAGCAGCATGGCGCCGATCAGCGTCAGGCGGCGGCGCATCTCGATCTTGGCGGTCTGCACCGTCTGGCCCTTGCGCTCGGTCATGCGGTGGTAGGTCTGCCAGAAGTCGCGGTAGCGGTGGTCCTGCTCGACGTTGACGATGTCGTAGTCGAGCTCTTCCTTCAGGCGCAGGCCGAACTTCTCGATGCGCTGCGCGATGATGGCCGGGCGGCCGATCAGCGTGGGGCGCGCAATGCCTTCGTCGACCACGATCTGGGCGGCGCGCAGCACGCGCTCTTCCTCGCCCTCGCAGTACGCCACGCGCTTCTTCTGCGCGCGCTTGGCGGCGTCGAAGATCGGCTTCATCGTGGTGCCCGAGGCGTAGACGAAGCTCTGCAGGCGGTCGCGATAGGCGTCCATGTCCTTGATCGGGCGCGAGGCCACGCCGCTTTCCTCGGCGGCCTTGGCCACCGCCGGCGCGATCTTCATCATGAGGCGCGGATCGAAGGGCTTCGGAATCAGGTATTCGGGCCCGAAAGTCAGCTTTTCGCCGACGTAGGCGGCGGCGACGCGCTCGCTCTGCTCGGCCTGGGCGAGATCGGCAATGGCGCGCACCGCGGCAATTTCCATCTCGTCGGTGATCGTGGTGGCGCCCGAATCGAGTGCGCCGCGGAAGATGTACGGGAAGCACAGGACGTTGTTGACCTGGTTCGGGTAGTCGGTGCGTCCGGTGGCCATGATCACGTCGGGACGCACTGCATGGGCGTCCTCGGGCGAGATTTCCGGGTTCGGATTGGCCAGCGCGAAGATCACCGGGCGCGGCGCCATCTTGGCCACCATGGCGGGCTTGAGCACGCCGCCGGCCGACAGGCCCAGGAACACGTCGGCGCCCTCGATCACCTCGGCCAGCGTGCGGGCCGTGGTTTTCTGCATGTACTGGCGCTTGTCGTCGTCCATGAGCTCCTCGCGGCCTTCGTAGACCACGCCGGCCAGGTCGGTCACGAACACGTTCTCGCGCTGGAGGCCCACCTTGAGCAGCAGGTTCAGGCAGGCCAGTGCCGCGGCGCCCGCGCCCGAGGTCACCAGCTTGACCTCGCTGATGTCCTTGCCCGCCACCTTGAGGCCGTTGAGCATGGCCGCGGCCACGGTGATGGCCGTGCCGTGCTGGTCGTCGTGGAACACGGGGATCTTCATGCGCTTGCGTAGCTCGCGCTCGACGTAGAAGCAGTCGGGGGCCTTGATGTCCTCGAGGTTGATGGCGCCGAAGGTGGGTTCCAGCGAGGCGATGATCTCGACCAGCTTGGCCGGGTCCTTCTCGTCGATCTCGATGTCGAACACGTCGACGCCGGCGAACTTCTTGAACAGCACGCCCTTGCCTTCCATCACCGGCTTGGATGCCAGCGCGCCGATGTCGCCAAGGCCGAGCACGGCGGTGCCGTTGGTGATCACCGCCACCAGGTTGCCGCGCGCCGTGTACTTGAAGGCGTTGGCCGGGTCCTTGACGATTTCCTCGCAGGGCGCGGCCACGCCGGGCGAATACGCCAGCGACAGGTCGCGCTGGTTGACCATCTGCTTGGTGGCGGCAATGGCAATCTTGCCCGGCACCGGAAGCTCGTGGTACTCGAGGGCGGCGCGCCGCAGTTCGGCGCGCTTGTCTTCGGGCGTGGGGGTCGATGGGATCGTCGAATCGGACATGGGCCGTTGCTCCTGGTGGCGCTTCTTCTGGGGGCGCCGATTGTAGACCTCGGCCCGGGGCGCCATAGGCCGCATGGCGGAGATCCACCCTGCCGAAAGCAGCAAGACCCGTCAAGGCGATGTGGCAATATGCGCAGTCCGGAAAAAAATTCGACGAGGAGCAGCCATGGCCCTGATGGATTTCATCAAGAAACAGTTCATCGACATCATCCAGTGGACCGAGACCGGCGACGGCACGCTGGCCTGGCGCTTCCCGATGGCGGAGATGGAAATCCAGAACGGTGCCTCGCTCACCGTGCGCGAGTCGCAGGTGGCGGTGTTCGTCAACGAAGGCCAGGTGGCCGACGTGTTCGGCCCGGGCATGTACAAGCTCACGACGCAGACGCTGCCCGTGCTCACGTACCTGAAGAACTGGGACAAGCTGTTCGAGTCCCCGTTCAAGAGCGACGTCTACTTCTTCAGCACGCGCCAGCAGGTCGACCAGAAGTGGGGCACGCCGCAGCCCATCACCATCCGCGACAAGGACTTCGGCGCCGTGCGCCTGCGCGCCTTCGGCAACTACAGCTTCCGCATCGGCGATGCCAAGCTGTTCCACACCGAGATCTCGGGCACGCGCGACGTCTACAGCGTGGCCGACCTCGACGGCCAGCTGCGCGGGCTGGTGCTGCAGAACATCAGCAATGCCATCGCGTCCAGCGGCGTGCCGTTTCTGGACCTTGCCGCCAACCAGATCCAGTTTGCCCAGGCGCTGGCCGCGCAGCTGGTGCCCGAGTTCGAGAAGATCGGCATCAAGCTCGAGAACATCACGGTCCAGAACGTCTCGCTGCCCGAAGAACTGCAGAAGATCCTCGACCAGAAGATCGGCATGGGCATGGTCGGCAACGACATGGGCAAGTTCATGCAGTACCAGACGGCGCAGGCGATCCCGAAGTTCGCCGAAGGCGCAGCGGGCGGCAGCGGTATCGCGGGCGATGCCATGGGCCTGGGCGCCGGCGTGGCGCTGGGCCAGGTGCTGGCGCAGAACCTCGCGCAGGGGCTGAGCCCGGGCGCGGCGGCCCAGGCCGCGGCGACCCAGCAGCAGCCGGCCGTGGCCGTGGTGAGCCCGGCCGACGTGATGACCACGCTCGAGAAGCTCGGCGAGCTCAAGACCAAGGGCATCCTCACGCAGGAAGAGTTCGACGCCAAGAAGGCGGAGCTGCTCAAGAAGTTGGTCTAACCCCCAGGCTTCGCGCACTTCGTGTCGCTACTCCCTCCCCCTTGCAGGGGGCAATGCCTGTGGCCCGGCGTAGCCGGTTCCACGGCATTCCCCGCAGCTGCATCCGCTGCCGTTTGCCATGGCTGAAGAAGGCGGCGCCCAGCGCGCCTACCGTGCGCCCTGCCCCGGCTGCGGCGCGCCGGTCGAATTCAGGTCCGCACAATCGGCCTTCGCCGTTTGCCCCTACTGCCAGAGCACCGTCGTGCGCCAGGGCGAGACGCTCGCGCGCATCGGCAAGATGGCGGAGCTGTTCGACGACTTCAGCCCGCTGCAGCTGTTTGCCGCGGGCCGCATCCAGAACCAGCCGTTCACCATCATCGGCCGGCTGCAATACAGCACCGCCGGCGGGCGCTGGACCGAGTGGATCGCCGCGCTCGACGGCGACCGCACCGGCATCCTGAGCGAGGACAACGGCGCCTACGTGTTCGCGCTGCCCTTCGAGCTGCAGCGCGCCGCGCCACCGCCGGGCGACCTGCGCGTGGGGGCCGCCAGCGCATTCAACGGCCAGAGCTACACCGTCTCGTCCAACGAGCAGGTGACGCTGCTGTCCGCCCAGGGCGAACTGCCGCACCTGCCCGAGCTGGGCCGCCCGTTCCCCATGGTCGAACTGCGCAGCGACAAGGGGCTGGTGCTCAGCATCGACTACGGCACCGAGCCGCCCGGCGCCTACCTGGGCCGCTCGGTACAGCTTGAGGACCTGCAGTTCACGGGCCTGCGCGACGAATCCGCCAAGGACGAAAAAGGCCGCGCCTTCAACTGCCCCAACTGCGGCGCGCCCGTCACGGTCAACCTGGCCGACAGCAAGAGCATCACCTGCGGCTCGTGCAACAGCATCATCGACGTGTCGCAGGGCATCGGCGGCGAGCTGAAGCACGCGGAGCAGAACGAACCCGTGCGCCCGCTCATCCCCATCGGCAGCACCGGCCAGCTGCAGGGCGCGCAGTGGCAGGTGGTGGGCTTCCAGCACCGCATGGGCGTGGAGCCCGGCGACGACGAGCACTTCGGCTGGAACGAATACCTGCTGTACAACAAGAAGCGCGGCTTCAGCTTCCTGGTGGACGCCGAGGACGGCTGGAGCATGGTCAAGCCGACCACCGGCGCGCCGGTCATGGCCGAGAACGGCAGCAGCGCTACCTACCTGGGCAAGCGCTATACGCAGCAGTACGCCTACAACGCCGAAACCACCTATGTGGCGGGCGAGTTCTACTGGCAGGTGGAGCGCGGCCAGAAAACCTTCAACCGCGATTTCGCCAGCGGCAACGCGCTGCTTTCGATGGAGCGCTCGGCCAACGAGCTGACCTGGTCCTCGGGCAGCAAGCTCGACAGCGGACTGGTGTCCGCCGCCTTCAAGCTCGACGACAAGAAGGACATGTTCGCGCGCGGCGATGCGCTGCCGGTCAGCGCCGCATCGGGCCTGGGCTGCGGCACCATCATCCTCATCGTGATCGTCATCATCGTGCTGCTGGTCATCCTGAGCACCTGCAGCGGTGGATCCTCCGGCGGGTCGCGCAGCTACGGCGGCTCCTATGGCGGCTATTCGAGCGGCGGCGGCCACAAATGAACAAGAGCAACATAGCTTCGCGCTGATGTCACCCACTACTGCAACTACGACTGGAGGTCCCCATGGGATTTGAATGGCTGAAACCGGGCGTGGTCCTCGGATCGCTCGTGTATGCGCTGCTCGGCGTGCTGATCTTCTGGCTCTGCTTCCTCATCATCGACAAGCTCACGCCCTATGACCTCTGGGGCGAAATCGTCGAGAAGCAGAACGTGGCGCTGGGCCTGGTGGTGGCCGCCATGAGCCTGGGCATCTGCGTCATCGTCGCCGCAGCCATCCATTGAGCGGGGAGGCGGCCGTGTCCGCGCATTCCGCCGATGCGCGCGGGCCGCAGCCGGTCGAGATCGCGCTGCTGGCCAGCGTGTTCGTGGTCGCGGCCTGCGGGCTGGTCTACGAGCTGACCGCGGCCGCGCTGAGCTCCTACCTGCTCGGCGACTCGGTGCTGCAGTTCAGCACCATCATCGGCACCTACCTGTTCGCGATGGGCGTGGGCTCGTGGCTCTCGCGCTTCTTCGAGCGCCAGCTGCCCGCGCACTTTTTGCGCATCGAGCTGCTCGTGGCGCTGGTCGGCGGCGCGCTGCCGGCCGTTCTCTTCCTCGCGAACGCCTACGTGCCCGGCGCGTTCCGCCTGCTGCTCTACGGGCTCGTGGTGGTGGTCGGCACGCTGGTGGGGCTCGAGATCCCGCTGGTGATGCGCATCCTCAAGCGCAACATCCAGCTCAAGAACCTGGTGTCGCAGGTGCTCACCTTCGACTACCTCGGCGCGCTGGCGGTGTCGGTGGCCTTTCCGCTCATCCTGGTGCCGCAGCTGGGCATGATCCGCACCGGCCTGCTGTTCGGCATCATGAATGCGGCCGTGGCCGTGTGGGCGCTGTGGCTGTTCCGCCATGAGCTGCGCCGCATCGGCGCGCATGCGCTGGCCTGCCTGCTGGCGCTGGCCGCGCTGGTCGGCGCCTTCGCCGGGGCCGGCCACATCACCACATTGGCCGAGGACAAGTTCTACCAGGACCGCATCGTGTTCAGCGCCACCTCGCCCTACCAGCGCATCGTGGTCACGCGCGGGCAGCTCGGGCACCGGCTGTTCCTGAACGGCAACCTGCAGTTCGCCGAGCGCGACGAGTACCGCTACCACGAGGCACTCGTCCATCCGGTGATGGCCGCGCAGGGCGCGCCGAAGAAAGTCGCGGTGCTCGGCGGCGGCGACGGCATGGCGGTGCGCGAGATCCTGAAATATCCCTCGGTCGAATCGGTCACGCTGGTGGAGCTCGATCCGAACATGACCCAGCTCTTCACCGCGCATGAAACGCTGGCGGCGCTCAACGGGCATTCGCTCTCGTCGCCGAAGGTGAAGGTCGTCAATACCGATGCGTTCCAGTGGCTGCAGCAGCCCGGGGACTTTTTCGACGTGATCGTGGTCGACTTCCCGGATCCCACCAACTTCGCGATCGGCAAGCTCTATACCAACAGCTTCTATGCGCTGCTCGAAAAGCGCCTTTCGGCGAGCGGCTACGCGGTGATCCAGACCACCTCGCCGCTGGTCGCGCGCAAGAGCTACTGGACCGTGGCGGCGACCATCGAATCGGTCGGCCTGCAGGCAACGCCCTACCACGCGCATGTGCCGAGCTTCGGCGAATGGGGCTACATCATCGCGAGCCGGCGGCCGTACCGCATGCCCGATGCGCTGCCTTCCGGGCTGCGCTTTCTCTCGCCCTCCACCCTGCCGCTGATGTTCGATTTTCCGCTCGACATGGCGCGCGTGCCGGCCGAAGTGAACCGGCTGTCGAACCAGACCCTTGTCACCACCTACGAGCAGGAGTGGGGCAAGGTGATCACGACGCACTGAATGATCTCCCCCAGCCTTCGCGCACTTCGTGTCGCTTCGCCCACCCCCTCGCCGGGGGCAACACCAGCGGCCCGGCAAAGCCGGTTCCGCGGTGTTTCCCGAAAGGGACGGGTGCAATGAAGCGCCGGGGTTTTCTTGGGGCTGCGGCGGGCGCCCTTGCGCTCGCTGGCTGCGAGGCCCCGCCGCCGCCCATCGACGGCGGCTTCACCGGCATCGACGTCGCGCGCGGCCACGCACTGCGCGACAGCGCGCTCAAGGGCCCGTCTCCGGCAAGCATGAAGCGCACGCGCGTGGTGATTGCCGGAGGCGGCGTCGCGGGTCTCGCCGCCGCGCGCGCACTGCGGCTCGCGGGCATCGAGGACTTCGTGCTGCTCGAGCTCGAGGATGCGGCGGGCGGCAATGCGCGCGGCGGCATGGTGAGCGGCATTGCCTGTCCGCTCGGCGCGCACTACCTGCCGACGCCCGGCGACGATGCGCGTGAAGTACAGGACCTGCTCGAGGAACTCGGCCTGCGCCGGCGCGTGGCGGGCCGCTGGGAATACGACGAGCGCCACCTCTGCCACAGCCCGCAGGAGCGGCTGTTCTTCCGCGGCGAGTGGCAGGACGGCCTGCTGCCCCTGCATGGCGTGGGCGCCGACACGCACGCGCAGTACCGCAGGTTCGCGCAGCGCATCGACGCGCTGCAGCACGCGGCGCACTTCGTCATTCCCACGCTCAAGGCCGCCCTCACGCCCGAGCTGCTGGCGCTCGATGCCGTCAGCTTCGCGCAATGGCTCGACGGCGAGGGCTTCGGCGATGCGCAGCTGCGCTGGTACCTCGACTACTGCTGCCGCGACGACTACGGCGCAGGCATCGAACAGGTCTCGGCCTGGGCCGGCATCCACTACTTCGCGAGCCGCCATGGCTTTCACGCGCCCGGCGATGCGAAAGGCGGCGGCGCCGAATCGGCCGCCGAGCGCGACGGAGTGCTTACCTGGCCCGAGGGCAATGGCTGGCTCACAAAGCGGCTGGCCGCGCCGCTCGGCGACCGCTTGCGCACAGGCCAGGCCGTCACGCGCATCGCCGAGCTTCGCGGCGGTGTCGAGGTCGACGCGTGGGATGCCGCATCGCAATCGCTGGTGCGCTGGCAGGCCGGGCGTTGCATCGTCGCGCTGCCGGTGTTCATCGCCGCGCGCGTGGTCGAAAACGCGCCGGAGGTATTGAAGAACGCCGCCGCGCACCTGCGCTATGCCCCCTGGCTCGTGGCCAACGTGCACCTGCGCGGACCGCTCGCCGACCGGCCCGGCGCCGCACCGAGCTGGGACAACGTGATCCACGGCACGCGCGGCCTCGGCTACGTCGATGCGCGCCATCAGACGCTCGACCCCACGCCGCGCGGCACCGTGCTGAGCTGGTACCGCCCGCTCGGCCCGAGCCGCCACGACGGCGCCGATGGCCGCCGCCTGCTGCTCGACCGCCCCTGGACCGGCTGGCGCGACGAGCTGCTCGCCGAACTCTCGGTGCCGCACCCCGACCTGCCTTCGCTCGCGACGCGCATCGAGATCACGCGCTACGGCCACGCCATGTCGATCCCGCGGCCGGGCCTGCTTGCGCAGATCGGCGCGCACCGCATGTCGCCGGACGCAGGGCACCGCGGCCGTGTCATCGCGGGCCGGCTTTCGTTCGCGCATGCCGACTGGTCGGGCTATTCGATCTTCGAGGAGGCGTTCACGCGCGGGCACGTCGCGGGCGAGGCGCCGGGCTGAAGGCCCGGGTGCCTCATGTCATGGCCGCGTCACGCGTGGCCGGCATGGTCTCGCGTTTCGACACGGAACCTCTCTTTCCAATGACGCGCCCCGCTTCTTTCTTTTTCTGTACTTCTTTCATCGCGCTGGCCGCCGCGCTCGCCTGCGGCCATGCCGCCGCACAGGCCGCCTTCCCTGCGACGCTGGCCGGCCATGCCGTACTGCCCGCGCAAAGCTTCGTCGCGGCGCCCAAGGATGCGCCCGCCGACCTGCAGGTGAGCGGCAAGTTCACCTCGGGCAAGCGCGTGGAGGCGCTGGGCACCATCGAAGGCTTGTCCGGTGGCCGCGGCACCGGCGTCTCGCTGCCCTTCAAGGGCCAGCCGCTGCAGGGCCACTCGGGCATCAAGAAGATGGACGACGGCTCGTTCTGGATCCTCACCGACAACGGTGCTGGCGCCAAGGCCAACTCGCCCGACTTCATGCTCTACCTGAACCACTACAAGGTGGACTTCAAGAGCGGCAAGTTCAACCGCCTGAACACCATCTTCCTGCACGACCCGGACAAGAAGGTGCCCTTCCGCATCGTTCACGAGGGCACGAAGCAGCGCTACCTGACCGGCTCCGACTTCGATCCCGAGAGCTTCCAGTTTGCCGGCGGCGCCCTGTGGATCGGCGAGGAGTTCGGCCCCTTCCTGATCAAGGCCGACCTCAAGGGCAAGGTGCTCGCGGTGTTCGACACGCAGGTCGACGGCAAGGCCGTGCGCTCCCCCGACCATCCGGCCGTCACCACGCCGGGCGCACCGGGCGGCGCGGTCGATTTCCAGATCAAGCGCTCCAAGGGCTTCGAAGGCATGGCTTCGTCGAAGGACGGCAGCAAGCTCTACGCGCTGCTCGAAGGCCCGGTGTGGAACGCCGAGGCAAAGGACTACGAGAAGCTGGACGGCAAGGAAGCGCTGCGCGTGCTGGAGTTCGACGTGGCTTCGGAAAAATGGACCGGCCGCCACTGGAAATACCCGCTCGAAGCCAATGGCCACGCCATCGGCGACTTCAACATGATCGACGCGACCACCGGATTGATCATCGAGCGCGACAACGGCGAGGGCACCAGCGACAAGGCCTGCCCCGAGGGCCAGAAGCGCAGCGACTGCTTCCACGACATCGCCAAATTCAAGCGCGTCTACAAGATCGAGTTGAGCGACGCCAACGCGGGCGGCGCGGTACGCAAGATCGGCTACATCGACTTGCTGAACATCGCCGACCCGGCCGGGCTCGCGCGCAAGCCGCTCAACGACGGCGTGCTCAAGTTCCCGTTCTTCACGATCGAGAACGTGGACGTGGTCGATGCCACGCACATCGTGGTCGGCAACGACAACAACCTGCCGTTCTCCAGCAGCCGCGAGCCGAACCAGGCGGACGACAACGAGCTGGTGCTGCTGGAGGCGGGGGCGCTGCTGCAGGCCAGGTAGCGCCATCGCGAGTGGCCGGCTGACGCGCCTCTTCATAATTCGCGCATGTCGCCCGAACTGCTCCCCGCCATTGCCGCCTTCGCACGCATTGCGCACCACGCCAGCTTCACGCGGGCCGCGCAAGAGCTGGGCGTGTCGCCCTCGGCCCTGTCGCAGACCGTGCGCATGCTCGAGGGGCGGCTCGGCGTGCGCCTGCTCGACCGCACCACGCGGCGCGTCGGCGTGACCGAGCTGGGCCAGCAATTGCTCAAAGGTGCGCAGCCGGCGCTGGCCGCGCTCGCGCAGGCGGTCGAAGGCCTGGACGAGGCGCGCGACAAGCCGGCCGGGCTGCTGCGCCTGAACGTCGCGCGCGTGTCGGCCGAATTGCTGCTGAACCCGCACTTCGCGGACTTTGCCGAGGCCTATCCCGACATCACGCTGGAACTGGTCTGCGACAACCGCATGATCGAGCTGGTCGAAGGCGGCTTCGACGCCGGCATCCGGCTCGGCGAAAGCCTGGCGCAGGACGTGGTGGCCCTGCCGGTGGGGGGGCCGCAGCGCATGGTGACGCTCGCGTCGCCGCGCTACCTGGCGGGGCGCAGGCCGCCGAAGACGCCCGAGGACCTGCGCGAGCACCAGTGCCTGAACTACCGCCTGACCACGGGGGCCCTCTATCGCTGGGAATACGCACAGGACGGCCGCGTGCTCGACGTCGAAGTGGCCGGGCCGCTGATCAGCAACGACGGCGATGTGCTGCTGGCCGCCGCGCGCGACGGCGCGGGCATCATGGTGGCCTTCGAAGGCATGGTGCGCGGCGATCTGGAAAGCGGCCGCCTGGTGCCGCTGCTCGAGCCCTGGTGGCCCACGTTTCCGGGCTTCTACCTGTACCACCCGAGCCGCGCGCAGATGCCGCGCAAGCTCAGGGTGTTCATCGACTTCCTGCAGGCGCGGCATGCGCCGCCGCCGGTGTCGCAGCGCGCGGTCAAGCTCGCATCAGTGCCTCGATCTCGTCCGCCTTCACCGGCACGCCGCGCGAGATGAGCTCGCAGCCGGTGGCCGTGACGATCGCGTCGTCCTCGATGCGGATGCCGATGTTGTGGAACTGCTCGGGCACGCCCTCGGCGGGGCGCACGTAGATGCCGGGCTCCAGCGTCAGCACCATGCCGGGGTGCAGGATCCGGCTCGGCCGGTTCTTGATGACTTCGTTCGACAGCGGGTCCTTGCGTTCGCTCACCTCGCCCACCTGCGTGGGCTCGACATAGCTGCCGCAGTCGTGCACGTCCATGCCGAGCCAGTGGCCGGTGCGGTGCATGTAGAACTGGAAGTAGGCGCGCGAGTCGATCACGTCGTCGACGCTGCCGACCTTGCCGGCATCGAGCAGGCCGAGGTCGAGCATGCCCTGCGCCAGCACCTTGACCGCCGCATCGTGCGGGTCCGTGAAGCGATTGCCGGCCTTGGTGGCTGCGGCCGAGGCGTCCTGGCTGGCCAGCACCAGGTCGTACAGCGCGCGCTGCGGCCCGCTGAACCTGCCGTTGGCCGGGAAGGTGCGCGTGATGTCGCTGGCATAGCCGTCGAGTTCGCAGCCTGCGTCGATCAGCACCAGTTCACCGCTGCGCACCGGCGCCGCGTCGGCGCGGTAGTGCAGCACGCAGGCATTGGCGCCCGCCGCCACGATGGAGCCGTAGGCCGGGTACTGCGAGCCGCCCAGGCGGAACTCGTGCAGCAGCTCGGCGTCGAGGTGGTACTCGCGCACGTCCTTGCCTTCGCGCAGCATGCGCGCCGACAGCTGCATCGCGCGGATGTGGGCGCGCGCGCTGATCTGCGCGGCGCGCCGCATGATGTCCTGTTCGTGCGCGTCCTTCACCAGGCGCATTTCGTCGAGCGGACCGCACAGGTCGTGCAGTTCCTCGGGGCACAGCGCGCCGTACCGCACGCGTGCACGCACCGACTGCAGCCAGCCGTCGACGCGTGTTTCGAGGCCCTTGTGGATCGCGAACGGAAACCACACGGTCGACTTGTTCTCGAGCAGCTTCGGCAGCCGGGCGTCGAGCTCGTCGACCGAGAAGGCCTCGTCCACGCCAAGCGCCGCGGGCGCGGCGTCGGGGCCCAGGCGATAACCGTCCCAGATCTCGCGCTCCAGGTCCTTGGGCGCGCAGAACAGCATGCTGCGGCCGTCGCCCGCGAGCACCAGCCAGGCGTTGGGCTCGGTGAAGCCGGTCAGGTAATGGAAGTAGCTGTCATGCCGGAACAGGAAGTCGCTGTCGCGGTTGCGCTGGCGCTCGGGCGCGGTCGGGACGATGGCGATGCCGTCCTTGCCCAGTTGCGATGCGAGGCGCGCGCGGCGCTTGGCGTAGATCCGGTGGTCTTCTGAGGTCATCTTGGCGTGTTCAGTTGAAGAAGCCGTTCGGGCGTTCCCACGTCGGTCCAGGGACCGGCGTAGAGCTCGGCGCTCACGCGTTCATTGTCCATCGCGGCGCGCAGGATCGGGGCCAGCGGGGCTTTGGCGCCCGCCGGGTTGCCGGCCGGGATGCCGCAATAGGGCGGCGCAAAAAGCGCGGCACGGTAGAGGCCAATGGTCGAGAAAGTGTATTTCTCGGCCGCCGAGTTGAGCGCCAGGCCTTCTGCGGAGAGTCCGAAGTCCCCCTTGGGGTTGTGCGCGGGGTTCGGCACCAGCCACAGGTGCGCCAGCTTGCCGCTGGCCGCGAAGCGGTCCACCGCGGCCTGCGCGAAGGCGAAATCCGGCGCGAACACGTCGCCGGCCGCCACCCAGAAAATCTCGCCCAGTCGGGGCAGCGCACGCACGATGCCGCCGGCCGTTTCCAGCGCTTCGCCGAAATCGCGGCCTTCGTCGGAGTAGGAAATCGATAGCGCAGGATGCCCATCCAGCAAGGGCTTGGGGCCGAAGTGGTTGGAGATCTTCTCGCCGAGCCAGGCGGTGTTGACCACCAGGTCGGTGAAGCCGCCGGCGGCCAGCGCCTCCATCGGCCATTGCATCAGCGGCTTGCCGCGCACTTCGAGCAGCGGCTTGGGCGTGGTGTCCGTCAGCGGCCGCATGCGCTCGCCGCGGCCGGCCGCGAGGATCATCGCCCGCACGGAAGCCGGGGCACTCACGCGGCGACGCTGCCGCGCAGCAGTTCGTTGCGCTCGCTGTGGCGCGGCTGGAACAGCGCGACCAGGCATTCCATCAGCGCATGCGCCTTGGCCGAATGGTCGCCGCCGAAGTTGCACACATACACGTCGAGCGTGGCGCCGCGCTGTTCGGGCCAGGTGTGGATGCACAGGTGCGATTCGGCCAGCAGCACGGTGGCCGTGACGCCGCCCGGCCCTTGCGGCGTGGCCGGAAAACCATGGACCAGCTTGCCCACCGGCTGCAGCCCGGCGGCCGTTGCCGCCTTGATGCAGACGGCGCCGAGCGCCTCCTTGTCGGTGAGCCATTGCATGGCGCATTGGCAGTCGTGGAGATCGGCGGTGAGGTGCAGCCCATGCATGGGTGGCAACTCTAGCAGCCCGGGTGTCGCCAAAGAGCATCAGTGGGGTGTTCTGGCCGCTGCAGGAGGGGGGTGGAGCGAGGCCGGTAAAATCGCGGGTTCCCCCTAATCCACATTCCCCGAAAGCCCACCGCCCATGGCAAACCAAGCCCTGATGGCCAACGCGATCCGCGCGCTGGCCATGGATGCCGTCCAACAAGCAAACTCCGGCCATCCGGGCGCACCGATGGGCATGGCCGACATGGCCGTCGCACTCTGGGGCGAACACCTGCGCTACAACCCCGCGAACCCGCACTGGTTCGACCGCGACCGCTTCGTGCTGTCGAACGGCCACGCCTCGATGCTGCTGTATTCGGTGCTGCACCTCACCGGCTACGACCTGCCCCTTGCCGAGCTCAAGAACTTCCGCCAGCTGCACAGCAAGACCGCGGGCCACCCCGAAGTGGACGTGACCCCCGGCGTGGAAACCACCACCGGCCCGCTGGGCCAGGGCATCACCAATGCGGTGGGCTTTGCATTGGCCGAGAAGCTGCTCGCGGCCGAGTTCAATCGCAAGGACCATGCCATCGTCGACCACCACACCTACGCCTTCCTGGGCGACGGCTGCATGATGGAAGGCATCAGCCATGAAGCCTGCGCGCTGGCCGGCGCCTGGCACCTGAACAAGCTGATCGCGCTGTACGACGACAACGGCATCAGCATCGATGGCCAGGTGAAGCCCTGGTTCATCGACAACACCGAAGAGCGCTTCAAGGCCTACGGCTGGAACGTGATCGGCCCGATCGACGGCAACGACGCCAAGGACGTGTCCAAGGCCATCGCCAAGGCGAAGAAGGAAGATTCGAAGCCCACCCTCATCATCTGCAAGACGCAGATCGGCAAGGGCAGCCCGAACCGCGCCAACACCGCCAAGGCCCACGGCGAGCCGCTGGGCGCCGACGAGATCACGCTCACCCGCGCCGCGCTGAACTGGCCCTATGCGGCCTTCGAAGTGCCGGAGGAAGCCTACGCCGACTGGAACCACAAGGAAGAAGGCGCCAAGGCCGAAGCGGCCTGGAACGACAAGTTCGAGGCCTACGCCAAGGCCTACCCCGGCCTGGCCGCCGAGTTCACCCGCCGCATGAAGGGCGAGCTGCCCAGGAACTTCCACCAGGTGGCGTTCGACACCGTGGTCGCGGCCCACACCAAGGGCGAGACCGTGGCCAGCCGCAAGGCCAGCCAGCTCGCGCTCGAGGCCTTCACCGCCGCGCTGCCCGAAATGCTCGGCGGCAGCGCCGACCTCACGGGCTCCAACCTCACCAACACCAAGAGCACTGCCGCGCTGCGCTTCGACGCCAAGACCGGCGCCGTGGTGCTGAACGCGCCCCCTGCGCCGCAGCCTCCGCAAGGCGCCGAAGACGAAGCCGCGCAGGGCGAAGCCGTCGAGCCGCCGCACGGCGAGATCGGCCGCCACATCAACTACGGCGTGCGCGAGTTCGGCATGGCGGCCATCATGAACGGCATCGCGCTGCATGGCGGCTTCATTCCCTACGGCGGCACCTTCCTGACCTTCAGCGACTACAGCCGCAACGCCATCCGCATGGCCGCGCTCATGAAGCGCCGCGTGGTGCACGTGTTCACGCACGACTCCATCGGCCTGGGCGAAGACGGCCCGACGCACCAGTCGATCGAGCACGCCGCCTCGCTGCGCCTGATTCCGAACCTCGACGTCTGGCGTCCGGGCGACACCGCCGAAACCGCCGTGGCCTGGGCCGTGGCGCTGCAGAACCAGTCGCGTCCGACCGCGCTGCTGCTGAGCCGCCAGAACATCGCCTACGCGCCCAAGGGCGAGCTCGGCGACATCAGCCGCGGCGCCTACGTGCTGGCGGAGCCCGAAGCCGTCGGCCTAAAGAGCAAGAAGACCGCCGCGGTCATCATCGCCACCGGTTCCGAAGTGCAGCTGGCACTGGCCGCGCAGAAGCTGCTGGCCGAGAAGAAGATTGCCGTGCGCGTGGTGTCGATGCCCTCGACCACCACCTTCGACCGCCAGGACGTGGCCTACAAGAAGGCCGTGCTGCCCAAGAAGCTGCCGCGCATCGCGGTGGAAATGGGCTGCACCGGCGGCTGGTGGAAATACGGCTGCGCGGCCGTCGTGGGCATCGACACCTATGGCGAGTCGGCACCGGCCGGGGCGCTGTTCAAGCACTTCGGCTTCACGGCCGAGAACGTTGCCGCCACGGTCGAAGCCGCACTGCGCGGCTGAGCCCGGCGAGGCTTTTCCCCTTTCTGTCCGACCACAAGTTTTTCAACCTTAGGAGCAAATCAGATGGCTATCAAACTCGGTATCAACGGCTTCGGTCGCATCGGTCGCAACGTGCTGCGCGCAGCGGTGCAGAACTTCAAGAACGACATCGAGATCGTCGCCATCAACGACCTGCTCGAGCCCGACTACCTGGCCTACATGCTCCAGTACGACTCGGTGCACGGCCGCTTCAAGGGCGAAGTCACGGTGGAAGGCAACACGCTGATCGTCAACGGCAAGAAGATCCGCCTCACGCAGGAGCGCGATCCGGCGCAGCTGAAGTGGAACGAAGTCGGCGCCGACATCGTGCTCGAGTCGACCGGCCTCTTCCTCACCAAGGAAACCTGCCAGAAGCACCTCGACGCGGGCGCGAAGAAGGTGATCATGTCGGCCCCCTCGAAGGACGACACCCCGATGTTCGTCTACGGCGTGAACGACAAGAAGTACGCCGGCGAAGCCATCGTCAGCAACGCCAGCTGTACCACCAACTGCCTGGCACCGCTGGCCAAGGTGCTGAACGACAAGTGGGGCATCAAGCGCGGCCTGATGACCACCGTGCACGCCGCCACCGCCACGCAGAAGACCGTCGACGGCCCGAGCAACAAGGACTGGCGCGGCGGCCGCGGCATCCTGGAAAACATCATTCCCTCGAGCACCGGCGCCGCCAAGGCCGTGGGCGTGGTGATCCCCGAGCTCAACAAGAAGCTCACCGGCATGAGCTTCCGCGTGCCGACCTCCGACGTGTCGGTGGTCGACCTCACGGTGGAGCTCGAGAAGGAAGCCACCTACAAGGAAATCTGCGCCGAGATGAAGTCGCAGAGCGAAGGCGCGCTCAAGGGCGTGCTGGGCTACACCGAGGACAAGGTGGTGGCCACCGACTTCCGCGGCGACCCGCGCACCTCGATCTTCGACGCCGAAGCCGGCATTGCGCTGGACGGCACCTTCGTGAAGCTCGTGAGCTGGTACGACAACGAATGGGGCTACTCGAACAAGTGCCTGGAGATGGTGAAGGTCGTGGCGAAGTAAAAGCTTCGCGGACCCGGCAACAAAAACGCGCCCTCGGGCGCGTTTTTTCATGGGCGTGGCACCGGGCGGTTCAGCGCAGCTTCTCGTTCCTGCGGATCTCGCTGGCCAGCTGGTTCGCCACCTCGGCCGATGCGCGCTTGGCGGAGAGCGCGAGGTCGTGCTTGAACTCGCTGAACTCCGCGGCACCCCGGCCGGTCGCCTTGACCCGCGTGATTTCCGCGCCGGCCGGATCGGTCACGGTGCAGGCGATCTCGGTGGTGAACTCCGTGGGTGGCCAGGTGAGGACCGACGAGGAGCTGGAACTGGTCGTGATCGCCGGCGTGAACACATAGGCTGCCCCCGACGCCTTGACGGCACTGGCATCGGCCGCCGAGGGGATGACGACCACGTCCTGGTAGACCGCGCGCAGCGCATCGCGGATCGATTTTTCCAGGTCGCGGTACGGGTAGTAGCTGATGCGGTCGCCGCCGCCGCCGGGGGTGATGGCCTGCTTGCCGCGCTCGGCATCGCTCATGGCATAGGCCACCTTCTTCGGCACCAGGTAGGTGTCGACGCGCTGCGGCGGCGCCGCCTCGGTGCTGAGCGAGATGGGGTGTGCGCAACCTGCGAGCACTGCGGCGAAGGCCAGCGCCAGCGCAATGCGGACGGTTCCGGAAAAGGACATGTTGGTCTTCCTTTTTTTTCGAACGGGTGGCGTCAGGAGCCGATGGCGGCGGCGAACTGCGGGTCGGTGTAGACCTTTTTCAGCAGCGCGCGAACGAGCGTCGGATAGGCCGTCTGCCCGGCCGGAATGGCCACCATGCCCGCGAAGCTGGACTCGAAGCTGATGTCGGCCTTGTAGGTCTTCTTCAGCCGCTGCACGCCTTCGCGCGTGACCTCGATCTGCACTTCCATCACGCCCGTGCCGGTGGAGATGTTCCCCACGCTGACGTCGTTGGCCAGGATCCGGGCATCGAGCCGCGTGCGCGACTTGGCATCGAATGCGGAGACTTCCTTCAGGTCGCGCACCAGCGCTTCCTCGAGATACTTGGCAAAGGTGCCGCTGGGCGAATCCAGCCGGGTTCCGCGCAGCGAGATCCTGTTGACGGGCGCGTTGGGGTCGGTCGGCTCGACCTTCACCACTGCGACGGTGGAAGGCTTCGAGGCCTTGAGCTGGTCAAGCGCGGCGTAGTCCGGCGCGTAGGGCGGTGCCTTGGGCGATGCGCAACCCGTCGCCAGGACGGCGAGCGCGCAGAGGACAACGCCGAGCAGGCGGTTGTTTGCCATGTTTCTTCTCCTCCAGAGTTGTTTGGAGGCGCGACAGTAACATGACGTAAACCGGCCGCGTCAGACCGGCTCGAGCACGTGGATCAGCTTGCTCTGGACCAGCTCCTTCGTCTTCGCCCCGTGGGCCGCCATGTGCGGCGCCACCGCGTGGGCCTGCAGGTGCGCCAGCGTTTCCCATTTCTCGATCACCACGAAGGTGTCGGGCCCGAAGCTGGCCTTCGATGCAGGCACGCCCGCGGCGTCGACCGTGGCGCCGTATTCGATGCAACCCTCTTCGGCCAGCACGGCCGCGCGGTTGGCGGCAAAGGCTTCGAGCAGGCTGGCGCGCTGGCCCGGCTTGGCGGTGATGACGGCGACGACGTGGATCATGGAAAAAAGCTCCGTTGTTGCATGGGTGTGGAATGGGACCGTCGAATCTAAAAGACCGGCCGCCCGGCCAGCGGTCCCGCGCGCGACCCTATCATCGCCCGCATGTTCTTTCCCCTGCCCCGCACGGCCACCGCGCCGTTCTGTCCCTCCGAAGTCAAGGGCAGCGTGGCGGTCCCGCGGGACCTGCCCTTCGGCAAGAAGCTGCTGCGCTACGCGGGCCCCGGCCTGCTGGTGTCGGTGGGCTACATGGACCCGGGCAACTGGGCGACCGACATCGAGGCCGGGTCGCGCTTCGGCTACGGCCTGCTCTTCGTGGTGCTGCTCGCGAGCCTCGCGGCGATGCTGCTGCAGACGCTGTGCGTGCGGCTCGGGCTGGTGGCGCAGAAAGACCTGGCGCGCGCCTGCCGCGAGCACTATTCGCCGCGCGTGAGCCGCTTCCTGTGGCTGGGCGCGGAGCTGGCCATCGTGGCCTGCGACCTGGCCGAGGTGCTGGGCAGCGCGCTCGCATTGCACCTGCTGTTCGGCGTCTCGATCCCGGTCGGCATCGGCATCACTGCGTTCGACACGCTGCTCGTGCTGGGGCTCCAGGGCGCGGGCTTCCGCCGCGTCGAGGCGATCGTGCTCGGGCTGGTGGGCACCATCGCGGGCTGCTTCGTGGTGGAGCTCGCGATGTCGCAGCCCAACTGGTTCGGCGTGGCGATGGGCTTCGCGCCCAGCTTCGAGCGGCTGCAGCAGCCAGGCGCGCTGTACCTTGCGATCGGCGTGGTCGGCGCCACCGTGATGCCGCACAACCTGTACCTGCATTCGTCCATCGTGCAGACCCGGCTGGTGGCCGACAGCGATGCGGCGCGGCGCGAGGCGGTGCGCTTCTGCACCTTCGACGCGGTGTTCTCGCTCTCGCTCGCGCTGCTGGTCAACGCGGCCATCATGGTGCTGGCGGCCAGCGCCTTCCACAGCACCGGCCATGTGGAGGTGACCGAGATCGACGACGCCTACCGGCTCATCGAGCCCATCGTGGGCAGCGCGGTGGCGGCCACGCTGTTCGGCATTGCGCTCCTGGCCTCGGGCCAGAGCTCGACCTTCACTGGCACCATCGCGGGCCAGATCATCATGGAAGGTTTTCTCGACCTGAAGATCCCGTGCTGGCAGCGCCGCCTGATCACGCGGGGGCTGGCGCTCGGGCCGGCGTTCCTGGGGGTCTGGTGGTTCGGCGATGGCGGCGTGGGCAAGATGCTGGTGCTGAGCCAGGTGGTGCTGAGCTTCCAGCTGCCGTTCGCGATGTGGCCGCTGATCCGCTTCACGAGCAGCCGCGCGCTGATGGGCGGCTTTGCCAACGGCAGGCTGGTCAAGCTGCTGGCCTGGGGGCTGTTCGGCGTGATCAGCTCGGCCAACGTGTGGCTGGTGGCGTCGACGGTGCTCGGCGGCCCTTGATTTGGTGAAGACGAAGCCTTGTATCTTTAGCGCTCGGCCGCGTCCTTCCACAGGTGCACCAGCGACTCGGGCGCTTCGTTCTCGGGCACCTCGAAGCTGACCGAGCCCGAATGGGAAGTGGCGCTTTCCACCACGACCTCCACGCGGTAGAAGCGCTGGTCGCCGCCCGGCGAACCGGGGCCGCCGCGCGGCTCCGCGTGCGGCGCGGCGCTTTGCAGCGCTTCGCCGATCTGCTGGCGCAATTCCTCGCTGCAGTTGCCCAGTTGGTAGCTGCGCGGGCGCGACAGGCCCGGCACGTAGGCCACGCCGCCCTCGCGCGTCAGGCGCACGACGGAGGCCTGGTCCAGGGGCGGAAGCTGAATCATGATGGTGTGACTCCCACGGTGTTCCATGCGGCGCCAACGGCCTTGTGCGCCGCGCTGCCGGCGCCGAAGCGCCTGGCCGCATTTTCCACGCTGAGCTGTGCGAAGGCCAGGAAATCGGCGTCCCGGCGCAGCCGCCGGTCACACACCGTGTCGTACCAGACGCGGCCGGCCGTCTCCCATGCCGGGCCCTGGATGGCCGTGGCAGCGAGATGAAAGGCGCGGTTCGGAATGCCGGAATTGATGTGCACGCCGCCATTGTCCTGCCGCGTGTCGACAAAGTCTTTCATGTGGGCAGGCTGCGGGTCCTTGCCGAGCACCGGATCGTCGTAGGCCGTGCCGGGCTCGGCCATCGAGCGCAGTGCGCGCGCCTTCACACGGTCGGTGAAGAGCCCCGCGCCCACCAGCCAGTCGGCCTGCTGGGCCGTCTGCTTCCGCAGGTGCTGCTTGACCAGCGCGCCGAACACGTCGCA
This sequence comes from Variovorax beijingensis, assembly GCF_007828835.1. Taxonomy (GTDB): domain Bacteria; phylum Pseudomonadota; class Gammaproteobacteria; order Burkholderiales; family Burkholderiaceae_C; genus Variovorax; species Variovorax beijingensis_A. The sequence continues at coordinate 302,149 of NZ_VIVL01000001.1, forward strand.
GATCGATTCGTTGAGCGCGCCCGGCTGCCCCTGGTAGACCAGGCTCGCCTCGTGGTCGATCACGCCGTGCGTGAGCTCGTGGCCGATGATGTCCACCGCGATGGTGAAGCGGTTCATGACCTCGCCGTCGCCGTCGCCGAACACCATCTGCCTGCCGTTCCAGAAGGCGTTGTCGTAGTCGTTGCCGTAGTGCACGCTGCCCGTGAGCGGCATGCCCGCGCCATCGATGGAATCGCGCTCGAAGATGTCGTGATACAGGCGGTAGGTGGCGCCCAGGTAGTCGTAGGCCTCGTCGGCGGCGATGTCGCCGGTGGCGGCCTGCCCTTCGGCGCGCACCAGCCGGCCCGGCAGGGCCATGGTGTGTTCCGCGTCGTGGATGGCGCGTGCGGGCGAGTCACGCCGCAGGTAACTGGGCGCGGGGCCCGACGACACGCCCTGCCCGGCCACCGCCTCGCGCAGGCCGCGGTGCTGGCGGTCGATCATCAGCGTCTGCGCCGCCTTCGCGCTGGCATGTGCACCGGCATGTTGCGCCAGCCGGTCCAGCAGGTACGGCGGTACGAAGCTGGGCGGCAAAAGGCCCGGCGAGCGAAGCGGCATGGGCGACTCTCCTTTGCAGTTGAGGGCAACGAAAAAGACGGTATCAGAAAGCCGTAAAACCTGGATCACTCCGTTACTTCTGGTCATGAGATGGCTGCGTTCCAGGCCATACGATCGGAGCCTTCCGATCCACTTGCCGCTGCTGCCATGTTCATCGTCACGCTCACCTACATCCGTCCGCTTGAAGAGCTCGATGTATTGATGGATGGGCACATGGCGTGGCTGCGAAAGCACTACCAAAGCGGTCTGTTCCTGGCCTCGGGCCGGCAGGTGCCGCGCAAGGGCGGCGTGATCTTCGCGCGCTCGGGCGACCGGGCAGAGCTCGAGGCCGTGCTCGCACGCGACCCGTTCGTGCAGAACGGCGCGGCCAGCACGCAGGTGATCGAGTTCGTACCCAGCATGACCGCGCCCGCGACCGAGATCCTCAAGGCGCTTTGAGGCCGCGCAGCCGCGTGGCTCAGGCCGCCGGCTTTTCCTCGCGCCCGCCGGGGTGCCGCGCAAAGCGCGCCGCATCGCGGCCATGCACCGGCGCCGGATCGCTCCAGGGCCAGCCGCCGAACTGCGTGCGGCGGTAGTCGGCCAGCGTCTGGCTGATCTCGGCCTGCGTGTTCATCACGAACGGACCGTATTGCACCACCGGCTCGGCAATGGGGCGGCCCTGCAGCAGCAGGAATTCGCCCGGCTCTTCATCGCCATTGCGCAGTTCGACGGCCGTGTCGGCGCGCAGTTCGATGGCGGCCGGGCCTTCCACGCGCCGGCCTGCGATGGTCGCCACCGCGCCCTTGAAGAAGTACAGCATGCGCCGCGTGCCATCGCCCGCGGCGGCCGGCAGCGTCCATTGCGCGCCGGGCGTCATCTTGAGCGTCCAGATCGCCACGTCGGCATCGGCCTGCGCGGCCCAGGAATCCGGCGGCGGCGCGAGCGGATGGATCGGCGCCGGTCCGCCGTCTGCGGCGGTGCCGCCGAAGCGGCCCGCGATCACCGCGACCTCGGTGCGCCCGCCCGCCGCATCGTCGGACGCAAAGTGCGGAATGGCCTCCGACCAGAACATCGTGAAGTGCGGCTCGGCCATCTTGCTTCTGGCCGGCAGGTTGAGCCAGATCTGGAACAGCTCCAGCGGATTCGGCGCGTTCGCATCGAGCAGCGGAAACATCTCCGAATGCACGATGCCCTTGCCGGCCGTGAGCCACTGCACGTCGCCGCCGCCGAAGCGCGCGGTGGCGCCCAGCGAATCGGAATGGTCGACCAGCCCCTTGCGCACGATGGTCACCGTCTCGAAGCCGCGGTGCGGATGCGAGGGAAAGCCCGGCACCGTGTCGCCGTGGTACATGCTCCAGCCGTCCTTGCGGCTGAAGTCCTGGCCGATCTGGCGCCCCGCGAGCGGCGCCGCGGGCCCCATCTGCGCGTTGGCCTTCGGGTAGGCGTCGTCGTGATAGACGCAGAACAGGAACGGGTCGATCGTCTGCCACGGGAAGCCGAGCGGGCTCACCTGCAGCACGGGGCTGCGGCCTTCCTCGATGTGGCTGCTGCTGTCGTTGTTGCTGGACACCTCGGTATTCCTTTCGGTTGGGTGCGCCGCCGCTGAATGCGTGGCGGCGCTGCTTTGTGGAATATCGGGGCGCACCCGCTTCAGGGAAGGGGCCTTCCGCGCAACAGTGAGGAGCGCATATGGAACGATGGGCATCGTTCTTGTGCGTCAGCAGCGCAGCATCAGGCGTTCTGATGGGTCACTTCGGCGTTCGGGTCCATGTACATCAGCTCCCACAAGTGACCGTCGATGTCCTGGAAGCCGTGGCCGTACATGAAACCGTAGTCCTGCGGCTCGCGCGGCACCGTGCCGCCCGCGGCCACCGCCTTGGCCACCATCTCGTCGACCTCGGCGCGGCTTTCGCACGAGAGGCACAGCAGCACCTCGGTGCTCTTGCTGGTGTCGGCCAGGCTCTTGCTCGTGAAGGTCTTGAAGAAGTCTTCCACCAGCAGCATGGCGTGGATGCTGCCTTCCTGGATCACCATGCAGGCGGCGTTGGCGTCGGTGAACTTCTCGTTGAAGGTGTAGCCCAGCGCGGCAAAGAATGCCTTGGACTTGTCGAGGTTCTTGACGGCGAGGTTCACGAAGATCTGCTTGTTGGCCATGGTTGTCTTCCTATGTTGATGAAGAGTGGATCGGAGGTTTTCCGGCGTGTTGTGTACGCCGTCCACAAAAGATAGCAAAGAAAATGTACGGTGTCCACATTATTTTTATCGGAGGGCACTTTTTCCCAGCAGCCCGGCCAGCGCGAGGGTGCCGCGGTCCTCGAAATACGGGCCGACGATCTGCACGCCCAGCGGCAATCCACCGGCCGTGAAGCCCACGGGAGCGACCGTGGCGGGCAGGCCACCCAGGCTCGCAAGCCCCGACCAGGCGGCCAGTGCGTCGTAGCGTGTGGGCTTTCCATCGATAGTGAGCGTGCGCTTCTCGAAATCAGGCTCGGTCACGTGTTCGAAGGCCGCGCAGCCCGCCGCCGGACACAGCACGGCGTCGAATTGCATGAAGAGCGTGCGCAGCTGCGCCCGGATGCGCGTGCGCGTGGCCAGCAGGTCGAACCAGGTGCGCAGCCGCATCGGCGAACGGCCGCCGGGCTCGGCATGCGCGAGCACGGTCTGCACGATCTGGCCGTAGGTGTCGCCGACCTCGGCCAGATCGGGCAGCAGGTCCGAGGCTTGGGCGACCGAGGCGCCGGCCTTCGCCAGCCGCTGCCCGGCGCCTTCGACGGCGGCGCGCACATCGGCCGCCACCGCGGCCTGCGGATGCGCGCTGACCACCAGCACGCGCCAGTCCTTCGCCGCCGAATGGCGCGCCGCCGGCAGCATGAAGCGGCCCTGCGCCACGTGGGCCGCATCGGGCCCGGCCAGCACATCGAGCGCCAGCGAGAGGTCGTCCGCGCCATGGCCGATCGGCCCGATCACCGAGGGCAGCGCGGCCGGCGCCTCCTCGGTGCCCGGAAATGCGAAGCCGCGCGTCGGCAGCAGGCCCTCGCTCGGCTTGTGCGCGTACACGCCGCAAAAGCTCGCGGGAACGCGCAGCGAGCCCGTGAGGTCGGAGCCCAGCTCCAGCGCCACCATGCCGGTGGCCACCGCCGCTGCGCCGCCACCCGACGAACCGCCCGGCGTGCGCCTGGCATCGAGCGGGTGCACCGTCCGGCCATACACCGGGTTGTCGCACTGCCAGTCGGCCAGCGCCGGCGGCACGTTGGTCTTGCCGAGAATCACCGCGCCTGCCGCCTTGAGGCGTGCCACGGCGACGGCGTCCTGCCGCGGCACGAAATGGCGGTACTGCGGCAGGCCCCAGCTGGTCGGCAGGCCGGCGACGTTGAAGGCCTCCTTCACCGTCATCGGCACGCCCAGCAGCGGCCGGCGCTCGCCGCGCGCGAGCGCCGCGTCGGCTTCGGCGGCCTGCCGGCGCGCGCGGTCGAAGTCGCGCACCACCACCGCGTTGAGCGGGCCGTCGAGCGCCTCGATGCGGGCGATGGCGGCTTCGCACAAGTCGACCGCGCTCACTTGCCTGGCGGCGAGCGCCTTGGCCGACCGTGCGGCCCCGGCGGCCAGGAGGGTGGTGGGATCGAGGGCGGTCATGGTCTGTGCCTTTCTGCTGCTTGTCCATTCCAGCGACAGTGCCCGCATGGCGTGCGGAGAAAGACCGGGCATCATGGCCGGCATGGAAATCGAGTTCAAGTTTCATGTTCCCGCACAGCGCCTGAAAGCCGTGGAAGCCGCCATGCGGCGCGGCAGCGTCGTGCGCACCCGGCTGCAGGCGCGCTACTTCGACACCGCCGACCAGGCGCTGGCCGCCGAGGGCATCGTGCTGCGCCTGCGCAAGGAGGGGCGGCGCTGGGTGCAGACCGCCAAGGCCACCGGGGACAACGCGCTGCATCGGCTCGAACACAACGTCGACCTGGGCGCCGCGGCGGCCAGCCGCGCCGCGCCGGCCATCGATCCGCAGCGCCACCACGGCACGCCCGTGGGCGAGCGGCTTGCCAAGGTGCTGGCCGCGAGCGGTGCCCCGCTGGTCGAACGGCAGTCCACCGACATCGTGCGGCTCACACGCGATGTGCGCACCTCCGGCGCCGGCGCGGCCGTGGTGGAGCTGGCGCTCGATGTCGGCAAGGTCATCGCCCACGCGGGTACGTCGGACGAGCGCGAATCGCCCGTATGCGAGCTGGAGCTCGAACTCAAGCGCGGCGACGTGCAGGGGCTGGTCGCGCTCGCGCACCGCTGGTCGCAGCAGCACGGCCTGTGGTTCAGCACCGTGTCCAAGGCCGAGCGCGGCGCGCGCCTGCTCGCGAAGCTCGACGTGGTGCCGGCCGTGAAGGCCGAGGCGCCACGCTTTGCTGGCGAGAAAGGCGAGCTCGACGGCCGCGCCATCCAGCAGGCCGTGGTCGCGTCCTGCCTGGCGCAGATGCTGCCCAACGCAAGCGAGATCGCCGCGGGCAGCACGGATGAAGAACAGGTCCACCAGCTGCGCATCGGCATCCGGCGCCTGCGCACCGCGCTGCGCGAACTCGCGGGGCTCGACCCGCGCGCCGGTCTTTTCGACAGCGCCGAATGGGAGCCGCCGCTGGTCGAAGCCTTCCGCGCGCTCGGCCAACTGCGCGACCGCGAGCAGGTCGTGAAGCTGGCGCAGCCGCAGCTGCGCGATGCGGGGGCGCCGGAGTTCGATCCCTTGGCTGGCGACGAGGCGGCGGCCGAAGCGCCGTCGCCCGGCGAAGTGATGCGAGCGCCCGCGTTCCAGTCGGTGCTGGTTTCGCTGATCGGCTTCACCGCGGCAACGGCCGCGCCACACGCCAGTGCCGAAGGCGCCGGGCAGCCCGCGTCAGCGCCGCTCGGCGCCACCGAGGCGCGCCGCCATCTGCGCAAGCGCCTGCAGAGGCTGCATCGGCAGGCGGTGCGCGACGGCCGCCGTTTCGAATCGCTGTCGGCCCAGGACCAGCACCGCACGCGCAAGCGGCTCAAGCGCCTGCGCTACCTGGCCGAATTCGTGGCGCCGCTGTTCGCCGATGGGGATGATGAAGACGAAAAGTCATCGCCCGCCGAGCGCTACCTGAAGCGCCTGCGCCCCGCGCAGGACGCGCTCGGCGAATTCAACGACGAAGCCGTGGCGCTCGCGCTCTACCGCGAAGCCACCGCGCGCGATGCCCGCGCATGGTTTGCCGTCGGCTGGTTCAGCGCGCGCCGTGAGGCGGGCGCGAAGGCCTGCCGCAAGGCGCTGGGCAGGATCGGGAAGGCGCCGCGGTTCTGGAAAAAGAGGAATTAGAGAGCTGATCCGGAAGGATCAGTGATGGTGCCCATGCGCACCATGCACGTGCCGATGCTCGATTTCCACCGGCAGCGCCGCGCGCACGTCCGTCACCTGGAGGCTGAACTTCAGCGCCTTGCCCGCCCACGGATGGTTGCCGTCGAGCAGCACGATCGGGCCCTTGATCTTCATCACCGTGAAGAGGTGCTCGCGTCCGTCGTCGAGCCGCCCCTGCAGTTGCCCGCCCACCTTCACGCCCGGCGGGAATTCGGACTTGGGGATGCTGCGCACCAGCGACTCGTCGCGCAGGCCGAAGGCGTCTTCGGGTGCGAGGTTCAGCGTGGTCTGGAAGCCCTTTTCCTTGCCATCGAGTGCTTCCTCGATCTTGGGCAGCGTGTTCTCGTAGCCGCCATGCAGGTAGGCCATCGGCTCGGGGCTGGCTTCGATGAGCTTGCCCTGGGCGTCGGCGACCTTGTACTTGAGGGTGACGACGGTGTCTTTTTCGATTTTCATGGGGACATTTTCTGTGGAAATCGATCGCTCAGCGGGACGGGGCCCGCGCCGCCCGCAACATCTCCGGCAGCGCCTCCACCGTGCTGAGCTTCTCCTTCACCATCCCGATGAACGCCGACACCGCCAGCGGCAGGTGCTTGCGGCTCGGATAGAGCACGCTCAGCCCCTGCCCCGTGCGCTGGTACTGCGGCAGCACCGGCACCAGCCGGCCGGCCTCCAGGTCGAGCCTGGCCATGGTGGGCGGCAGCAGCGCGACGCCCAGGCCGGCGAGCGCGGCCTTGCGCAGCGCCTGCGCGGTGTTGCCGCTGAAGCGGCCCGCGACCTGCACTTCTTCCTCCGCGCCGCCGGGGCCGGCCAGGCGCCAGAGGGTGCGGCCGCTCGGGTGGGGCGAGGTGACGCAATCGTGGTCCGCCAGGTCCTGCAAGGTGGCGGGCGCGCCGCGCGCGGCGATGTAGGCGGGGCTCGCGACCATGCCGTCGGTCCGGGCGCCCAGCAGCTGGCGGCCGACGTAGCCGGAGTCGGGCAGCGCGCCGCCGCGGAATGCGATGTCGATCTGCTCGGCGATCAGGTCGGCCCTGGCGTCGCTCAGAACAAAGTCGATGCGCACCAGCGGATGCGCGGCCAGGAAGTCGGCCACCCACTCCATCGGGAAGAAATCGAAGAAGTCGGCCGTCGCCGCCACGCGCACCAGGCCGCTGGGCTGCTGGCTGCCGGTGATCAGCTCCTGCCCGGCCTCGACCAGCCCGTCGACCGCGCCCGCGCAGCGCTCGTGAAAAGCCTGGCCGGCGCTGGTCAGCGTGAGCTTGCGGGTGGAGCGCTGCATGAGCCGCGTGCCCAACTGCGCCTCGAGCTGCTGGACGCGCCGGCTCACGGTGTTGGGCGGCAGGCCCAGCCGGCGCGCCGCCCCGGCAAAGCTGCCGTGGCGCACCACCTGCACGAACATGGCGATGTCGTTGAGGTCGAGCATGGCGGGGATTCCTTCTAATGGTAGACGAGTGCAATCCGATTCTGCCGTCTAGTCGATCAATGGGTGCAGCCCTAACCTTCTGCCCATGACTTCCTCATCTCCCGCTTCCCCAACCCGGTTCTGGAGCACCCCATGACCACCGCCGTTGCCACCACCACCACCGAAGCCCGCGCCATCGTCTACCGCACGCGCGGCTCGCAGCATGGGCCGATCACGCGGCTCGTGAGCCCGGGCGACCTGGGCGAATTCCTCAAGCCCTTCGTGTTCCTCGACCTGTTCGGCTTCGACACCTCGGGCGGCCGCAAGGGCTTCGGCATGCACCCGCATTCGGGCATTGCCACGCTGACCTGGCTGATCGAAGGCGACACGCTGTACGAGGACACGACCGGCGAGCAGGGCGTGCTGCCGGCCGGCGGCGTCGAGTGGATGCGCGCCGGCAACGGCGTGTGGCACGACGGCGCACCCGCGCCGGACACGAAGCGCGTGCAGGGCTTCCAGCTCTGGGTGGCCCTGCCGGCCTCGGAAGAGAACGCGCCGGCGCAAAGCATCTACCTGGCACCCTCGCAGGTGCCGCGGGAAGGCCCGGCGCGCGTGCTGCTCGGGCGCCTGGGCGCGGCGCAGAGCCCCATTCCGGCGCCGGCGCCGATGAATTACCTGGCCGTGCAGCTGAAGGATGGCGAACACTGGCGCTACACGCCGCCCGCCGGCCACACGGTGGGCTGGATCGCGGTCGACGCGGGCCGGCTCGATGCAGGCGACGGCGAACCGGTCGCCGCCGGTGAGCTGGCGGTGTTCGAGGAGTCCGGCGCGGCCATCGACTTCGTGGCCCAGGGCGACGCGTCCTTCGTGCTGGGCTCGGCCGCGAAGCATCCGCACGAACTGGTGATGGGCCACTACTCGGTGCACACCAGCCAGGCGGCGCTCGACCAGGGCGAGGCCGAGATCCGCCGCATCGGTGCGCGGCTGCGCGAGCAGGGCCGCTTGCGCTGAGAGCCGGGGCGCACGGCGCGTCGGCCCCTGCTGCAGCGCCGTGCCGATGCCCTGAACGGCACTTCGCCGGTGCATCCAGCGCCTTCATGGCGCGGGAACGGCCCCCAAGAAACCTCTTTCGGCCCTCCCGCCGCGCGCACCCCGCACCGTGCGCGCGGCGTTTTGCTTGGCGCCAGCCCTTTGCTGGCGCGCCTCTGCGTGCTTCAGCCCGCACCACCGAGGGCTTACCCCATCACGCAGGCCTGCATATTGCTTAAGACTGTCGTCGGTTGACTGTCGACAGTTTTCACAGTCGATCCGATGAACCCCGAACATGGCGCCGGCGCTCTCCCGCCGGGCCTGAAAAAGGAACGCGACATGCAATTGCAGGCAGTGGGCCGCAAGGCCCCACCCGTTTCCGAGGCCGAGCGCCAGGTGCGCGAAGACCTGGCCGCCGCCTACCGCCTGGTAGCGCACTACGGCATGGACGACAGCATCTACACGCACATCTCCGCGCGTGTGCCGGGCACCGAGGACCAGTTCCTGATCAACCCCTTCGGCATGCTGTTCAAGGACATCACGGCCTCGTCGCTGGTGAAGATCGACCTGGACGGCCGCATCCTCGACGACTCGCCCTGGGACGTGAACCCGGCCGGCTTCACCATCCACAGCGCCGTGCATTCGGCGCGCCACGACGCGGCCTGCGTGCTGCACACGCACACGGTGGCCGGCGTGGCGGTGTCGTCGCTGGCCGGCGGGCTGCAGCCGTGCAACCAGTGGGCGCTGCAGTTCTACAACCGCGTGGTCTATCACGACTTCGAGGGCATCGCGCTCGACGCCGACGAGCGCGAGCGCCTGGTGGCCGACCTGGGCCCGGCGGCGCGTGCGCTGATCCTGCGCAACCACGGCCTGGTCACGCTCGGGCGCACGGTGTCGGAGGCCTTCATCCTGATGCTCAACCTGGAGCGCGCCTGCCGCGTGCAGGTGGCGATCCAGTCGAGCGGCCTGCCGGTGTATCCGGTGCCGGCCGAGGTCTGCGAGAAGACCGCGCAGCAATACGAAAGCGGCGACAGCGTGCGCCAGCCGGGCCAGCCCGATCCGAACGCGCGCGAATGGCGCGCGCTGCTGCAGCGCATCGATCCGCTTCCCGCCACCTCGTACCGCGACTGAACCTGGCGCCGCGCGCGGCGCCCGCGTTCTTCCGTTCCCGTTTCCTCGTCCCCACCCGCTCGCACAGAGCCACAAGGAGTTTCCGCACATGAAACGTCGCAACCTCATCCAGATGGGCGCCGCCTCGGCCGCCGGATTGACGCTGGCGGGTGTCCCGCTGCATTTGCTGGCGCAGGGCAAGAAAGGCGGCGTCATCAACGCCGTCGTGCAGCCCGAGCCGCCGGGGCTGATGCTGGGCATCACGCAGAACGGCCCCACGCAGATGATCTCGGGCAACATCTACGAAGGCCTGCTGCGCTACGACGAGAAGATCAACCCGCTGCCCTCGCTGGCCACCTCGTGGACCGTCAACAAGGAAGGCACGCTCTACACCTTCAAGCTCAAGCCCGGCGTCACCTGGCATGACGGCAAGCCTTTCACCTCGGCCGACGTGGTGTTCTCGGCCGACGTGTTCCTGCGCAAGACGCATGCGCGCCTGCGCGCCAACCTAGCGTCGGTGGAGAGCATCAAGGCCATCGATCCGCTCACGGTCGAGTTCAAGCTCAAGTACCCCTTCGGTCCGTTCATCGGCATCTTCGAGGTCGGCAGCATGCCGATGATCCCGAAGCACATCTACGAAGGCACCGACTTCGCGACCAACCCGGCCAACGCCACGCCCATCGGCACCGGGCCGTTCAAGTTCAAGGAATGGGTCAAGGGCTCGTACATCCAGCTCGTGGCCAACGACAAATACCACGTCAAGGACGTGCCGCTGGTCGAGAGTGTGTACTTCCACGTGATTCCCGACGCGGCCTCGCGCGCGGCGGCCTTCGAGTCGGGCAAGGTCGACCTGGTGCCGGGCGGCGCGGTCGAATACTTCGACGTGCTGCGGCTTTCCAAGCTGCCGGGCGCGGCGGTCACCACCAAGGGCTGGGAGTTCTTTGCGCCCCATTCGTGGCTGTGGCTCAACAACCGCAAGGCGCCGATGGACAAGGTCAAGTTCCGCCAGGCCGTGATGTACGCGATCGACCGCGAGGCCATGGCCAAGATCGCCTGGCAGGGCTTCGCCAAGCCGGCGACCGGGCCGTTCAACAGCAACATCAAGTTCCACAGCACCGACGTCGCCAAGTACCCGCGCAACGTGGCCACCGCCAAGAAGCTGCTGGAAGAAGCCGGCTACAAGGGCGAGACGCTGCGCCTGCTGCCGCTGCCCTATGGCGAGACCTGGGCGCGCTCGGCCGAGATCCTGCGCCAGAACCTCGCGCAGGCCGGCATCAAGGTCGAGCTGGTGGCCACCGACGTGGCCGGCTGGAACCAGAAGCTCAACGAGTGGGACTACGATCTCGCCTTCACCTACGTCTACCAGTACGGCGACCCGGCGCTGGGCGTGGCGCGCAACTACACCACCAGCAATATCGCCAAGGGCTCGCCCTTCAACAACGTCGAGGGCTACTCGAACCCGAAGGTGGACGAGCTGTTCGACGCCGGCGCGAAGGAGAGCGACCCCGAGAAGCGCAAGGCCATCTACCTGCAGGTGCAGAAGATCCTGCTCGACGAAGTGCCCGTCGCCTGGCTGCACGAGCTCAACTTTCCGACGCTGTACCGTACCAAGCTGAACAACATCATCAGCTCGGGCATCGGCCTGAACGACAGCCTCGGTACGGCAACGCTCGCATGACGGCCAGCCTGCGCACGCCACCTCACAGGAGCCGCCGATGAAACGTACGCAGTTCATGCTGGGCCGCGTGATGCAGGGCCTGCTGGCGATCCTGCTGATCGCCACGGTCAACTTCATGCTGGTGCGCGCCGCGCCGGGTGATCCGGTGTCGGTGCTGGCGGGCGAGGCGGGCGCGTCCGATCCGCAGTTCGTGGCGCAGCTGCGCGCGCAGTTCGGGCTCGACCAGCCGATCACCACGCAGCTCGCCACCTACGTCGGCAAGGTAGTGCAACTCGACCTGGGCTTCTCGTACCGGCAGCAGCAGCCGGTGCTGAAGCTCATCATGGACCGGCTGCCCGCCACGCTGCTGCTCACGGGCACGGCGTTCGCGCTGTCGCTGCTGTTCGGCATCACGCTGGGCGCGCTCGCCGCGCGGCGGGCCGGCACCTGGGTCGACAGCTCGATCACTGTGGTGGCGCTCATCTTCTATGCCACGCCGCTCTACTGGCTCGCGCTGATGGCGGTGCTGGTGTTCACGGTGCAGCTCGACTGGCTGCCGGGCTTCGGCTTCAGCACCGTGGGCTCCGGCGCCACCGGCCTGGCGCTGGCCTGGGACATCGCGGGCCATCTGGTGCTGCCGGCGCTGACGCTCGCGCTCTTCTACATGGCGGTGTATGCGCGCATGACGCGCGCCGCCATGCTCGAGGTGGCGCAGATGGACTTCGTGAAGACCGCCCGCGCCAAGGGCGTGAAGCCCGGGCGCATTTTGCGCGCGCACGTGCTGCGCAACGCACTGCTGCCGGTGGTCACGCTCGCGGGCATCCAGGCCGGCGGAATGATCGGCGGCGCGGTGCTGACCGAGACCGTGTTCGCCTGGCCCGGCATCGGCCGCCTGATGTTCGACGCGCTGCTGCAGCGCGACTACAACCTGCTGCTCGGCGCCTTCCTCGTGACCGCGGCCATGGCCGTGTTGTTCAACCTCATCACCGACCTCGTCTACACGCTGGTCGATCCCCGCATCGAGCTATGACCCTGCTGCAAAGTCCATTCTGGCGGCGCTTCTGCCGCAACAAGGGCGCCGTGCTCGGCATGGCCGTGCTGGTGCTGGTGGCCGTCGTCGCCATCATCGGCCCATGGGTCGCGACCAACGATCCATGGAACATGGTCGAACAGCCGTTCCTGCGGCCGTGGACCGAGCCCGGCTTCGCGCTCGGCACCGACACGCTGGGCCGCGACATCCTCTCGGGCGTGATTTACGGCGCGCGCATCTCGCTCCTGATCGGGCTGGTGTCGACCGTGGTGGCGCTGCTGATCGGCGTGACGCTCGGCGCCATTGCGGGCTACTTCGGCGGCTGGATCGACGCGGCGCTGATGCGCTTCACCGAGCTGTTCCAGGCCGTGCCGAGCTTCGCGCTCGCCATCGTGCTGGTGGCGATCTTCCAGCCCTCGGTCAATTCGATCGTAGTGGCCATTGCCATCGTCTCGTGGCCGCCGGTGGCGCGGCTGGTGCGCAGCGAGTTCCTCACGCTGCGCCAGCGCGACTTCGTGCAGGCCGCGCTGCTCGCGGGCCAGTCGACGCCGCGCATCATCCTCACGCAGATCCTGCCCAACGCCATGTCGCCGATCATCGTGATGGCCTCGCTCATGACGGCCACGGCCATCCTGCTGGAGTCGAGCCTGAGCTTCCTCGGCCTGGGCGATCCGAACCAGATGAGCTGGGGCTATATGGTGGGCGCGGCGCGCACCGTGCTGCGCCAGGCCTGGTGGATGGCGCTGTTCCCGGGCCTGGCCATCGTGCTGACCGTGCTCGCGCTCAACCTGGTGGGCGAGGGTCTCAGCGACGGGCTCAACACGCGGCTCGACGGGAGGGGCAAATGAGCGCCACCGTCACGCCCATGAAGCCGGTGCAGCCGGTGCTCGACGTCGTCGGCCTGGGCATCCGCCTGCCCAGGGGCGCGGACCGCGCGCTGGCCGTCGACGGCGCCACGCTGTCGGTGCTGCCGGGGCAGACGCTGTGCGTGGTCGGCGAATCGGGCTCGGGCAAGTCGATGATCGCCAACGCCGTGATGGGCCTGCTGCCGCGCCCGCACGTCGAGCCCGTGGCGGGGCAGATCCTCTTCGAAGGCCGCGACCTGCTGCAGCTCAGCGAGCCGCAGATGCGCGAGCTGCGCGGCCGCCGCATCGGCATGGTGTTCCAGGAGCCGATGACGGCGCTGAACCCGGTCATGCGCATCGGCGAGCAGATCGGCGAAGTCTTCGACGCGCACGGCAGCGTGCCCGCGGCCAAGAAGCGGCGGCGCATCCTGGCCGCGCTGGCCGACGTGGGCCTGCCCGATCCGGAGCTGCTGATCGACGCCTATCCGTTCCGCCTCTCGGGCGGCCAGCGCCAGCGCGTGATGATCGCCTGCGCACTGGTGCTGGAGCCCGTGCTGCTGATTGCCGACGAGCCGACCACCGCGCTCGACGTGACCACGCAGGCGCAGATCCTCGCGCTGATCCGCGAGCTGCAGCAGCGCCGCGGCACGGCGGTGCTGTTCATCACGCACGACTTCGGCGTGGTGTCCGAAATTGCCGACCATGTGGTCGTGATGCAGACCGGCAAGGTGGTCGAGGCCGGGCCGGTGCGCCAGGTGCTCGATGCGCCGCAGCACCCGTACACGCGCAAGCTCATCGCAGCCATTCCCACCGGCAATGCCGAGCGCGACACGCCCACGGGCGAAGTCACGCGCGTGCTGCAGGTGCAGGACCTGTGCAAGACCTACACCTCGGGCAACGGCCTCTTCAAGCGCGGCCGCTCGGTGCAGGCCGCGAAGAACGTCAGCTTCGAGCTGCGCCGCGGCGAAACGCTGGGGCTGGTCGGCGAATCGGGCTCGGGCAAGTCGAGCGTGGGCCGCTGCCTGGTGGGGCTCTCGCCGTTCGACAGCGGCCGCATCCTCTTCAAGGGCCGCAGCCTGTCGCAGGGCCCCGCCTTCCGGCGCGAGGCCGCGGGCAGGATACAGATGGTGTTCCAGGACCCGTACGCCTCGCTGAACCCGCGCCACCGCGTGGGCGCGGCCATCGCGGGCGGGCCGATCGCGCAGGGCGTGGGCAAGGCCGAAGCCATGGCGCGCGCGATGGAGCTGCTCAAGCTCGTCGGCCTGGGCGCCGACGCGGCCGAGCGCTATCCGCACGAGTTCTCGGGCGGGCAGCGCCAGCGCATCGGCATTGCCCGCGCGCTCGCCATGCAGCCCGAACTGCTGGTGGCCGACGAGCCGGTGTCGGCGCTCGACGTGTCGGTGCAGGCGCAGGTGCTCGAACTCTTCGCGCAGGTGCGCGAGCAGTTCCAGCTCGCGATGGTCTTCATCACGCACGACCTGCGCGTGGCCGGCCAGATGTGCGACCACATCGCGGTGATGCAGCGCGGCGAAGTCGTCGAATACGGCGAGACGCACAAGGTGCTCGGCGATCCGAAGCATGCCTACACGCGCAAGCTGATCGAGGCGGTGCCGCGGCTGGTGTCCGCCGCGTCGCCGGCCGAGGCGCTGGTCGCGTGATGGCGCTGAACGACAAAGGCGGCACGCCTTGCGTGGCGATTCTGAGCGAGGTGCTGGACATGGAATACCTCGCCGCGGCCTTCCGCGAGGCCCATCCCGGCATCGACCTGCGCCTGGGCGAAGAGCTCGGCGCGCTCGACCAGATCGAAGCGGCCGTGTGCTGGTTTCCGCCGCACGGCCTGCTCGCCCGGATGCCGAAGCTGCGGCTCGTGCAGTCGCTGGCCGCGGGCATCGAGCACATCACGGCCGACGCGGAACTGCCGCGCCAGGTGCCGCTGTGCCGCATCGTCGACACCGGCATGGCGGCCGGCATGAAGGCTTATGTCTGCTGGGCCGTGGTGCAGCAGCATCGCGGCATGCGGGCCTACGTCGCGAGTTCCGCCGCCCGCCGGTGGGAGGAGCAGCCGATCGTGTCGCCGCGCCACCATCGCGTGGGCATTGCCGGCCTGGGCACCTTGGGCATGGCCTGCGCCGAAGCGCTGGCCGCCATCGGCTACCCGGTGCGCGGCTGGAGCCGCAGCGCGAAAGAGGCCTTGCCGGCCGGCGTCGAGGGCTTCCACGGCGCCGCGCAGCTCGACGAATTCCTCTCGGGCTGCGACACGCTGGTGTGCCTGCTGCCGCTGACCGCAGAGACGCACGGCTTTCTCGATGCCGCGCTGTTCGCCAAGCTGCCGCGCGGCGCGCACCTGGTCAACGTCGGCCGCGGTGACCACCTGGTCGAGGCCGACCTGCAGCCGGCGCTCGACGCGGGCCAGCTCTCGGCGGCCACGCTCGATGCCTTTTCGCAAGAGCCGCTGCCGCCGGAGCATCCGTTCTGGGGCGACCCGCGCATTCTCGTCACGCCGCACATCGCCACGCGCACCGACAGCCTCGTGATCGCCCGCCAGACGCTCGACAACCTCGCGTCGCTGCGGCAAGGCCGCCGGCCCGCCAACCAGGTCGACCTGGCGCGCGGCTATTGAACTCCCCACAAACCGGAACCGACTTCATGAACGCCAGCACGCACGCGGAGAACGCCGCCAACGACATCGCCGCGCATCTCCATCCCTTCACCAACCTCGCGACCCATCCGCAGCTCGGCCCGCTGGTGATCCAGCGCGGCGACGGCATCTTCGTGGAGGACGACCAGGGCCGCCGCTATCTCGAAGCAATGTCGGGCTTGTGGTGCGCCTCGCTGGGCTTCAGCAACGCACGCCTGGCCAAGGCCGGCAGCGAGGCGCTGCACGGGCTGCCGTACTACCACACGTTCAACGGCCGCTCCAATCCGGCCGCGATCGCGCTGGCCGAAAAGCTCTTGTCGCTGGCGCCGGTGCCGATGTCCAAGGTGTTCTTCGCCAACTCGGGTTCGGAGGCCAACGACTCCGCGGTCAAGCTGGTCTGGTACTACCACAACGCCATCGGCAAGCCTGAAAAGAAGAAGATCATCGCGCGCCGCAACGCCTACCACGGCGTCACCGTCGCGGCCGCGAGCCTGAGCGGCCTGGTGCCGAACCACCGCGACTTCGACCTGCCGATCGACCGCATCCTGCACGTCGACTGCCCGCACCATTTCCGCTACGCCGAGGCCGGCGAGAGCGAGCAAGACTTCGCGACGCGGCTGGCCGCTGCGCTCGAGCAGCGCATCCTCGACGAAGGCCCCGAGACGGTCGGCGCCTTCATCGCCGAACCCGTGATGGGCGCGGGCGGCGTGCTGGTGCCGCCGGCCACCTACTTCGACAAGGTCCAGAAGGTGCTCGCGAAATACGAGGTGCTGCTGATTGCCGACGAGGTGATCTGCGGCTTCGGCCGCACCGGCCAGATGTTCGGCTCCACCACCTTCGGCCTCAGGCCCGACATCCTGACCGCGGCCAAGGCGCTGTCCTCGGGCTACGTGCCGATCTCGGCCGTGATGGTCAGCGAGAAAGTGCATGCGGCGGTGGCCGCCAACAGCGGAAAGATCGGCACCTTCGGCCACGGCTTCACCTACTCGGGCCATCCGGTGGCCTGCGCCATCGCGCTCGAGACGCTCAAGGTCTACGAGGACGAGAACATCCTCGCGCACGTCCAGTCGCTGGTGCCGCAATTCCAGAAGGGGCTGCAGAGCCACGCCGCGCGCAAATACGTCGGCGAGGTGCGCGGCGTGGGGCTCATCGGCGCCATCGAGCTGTATGCCGATCCCGCGAAGCGCACGCCCTTCGATCCCGCGCAGAAGGCCGGCGCCCGCCTGGCCGAGCTCGCACTGGCGCAGGGGCTCATCGTGCGCGCGATGGGCGATTCCATTGCCTTCTGCCCGCCGCTCATCATCACGGCCGGACAGATCGACGACATGTTCGCGCGCTTCGGCCGCGCCATGGCAATCTTCGAGGAAAGCTTCGCGTGAAGGTCTTCTTCACCGACGAGCAGCTGCTGCACGATCCGCAGCAGTTCATGCGGCTGGGCCGCCTCTGCAAGCCGACCGACCTGCCAAGCCGCGCGCATGCGCTGCGCGACGCGCTGGCCCTGCGCGGCATTGCGCTGGCCGAGCCGCGGGACTATGGCCGCGCGCCGCTCGAAGCCGTGCACAGCGCCGACTACCTCGACTACCTCGAAACCGCCTACGCGCTGTGGCGCGAACTGAAGGTGCCCGGCGTGGAGCCCGGCATCGAGGTGCTGCCGAATCTTTCGCCGTACTACAACGGCACGCCGGGCGTGGCGCGCGCGCCCTGTCCTTCGCCCTCGCTGGTGGCGCGCACGGGCTACTACATCAGCGACCTCTCGTGCCCGCTCGGCCCGCACACCTGGCGCTCGATACTGCGCTCGGCCCATACCGCGGTGGCCGCCGCGGATGCGGTGCTGGAAAGCGGCGACGCGGCCTACGCGCTGTGCCGCCCTTCGGGCCATCACGCGCACCGCGACCGCGCGGGAGGCTTCTGCTACATCAACAACAGCGCCATCGCGGCAGAGCGGCTGTGCGGGCGGCACGGCCGCGTGGCGGTGTTCGACGTCGATGCGCACCACGGCGACGGCACGCAGAACATCTTCTATGCGCGCGGCGACGTGCTGACCGTGTCGACGCATGCCGATCCCTCGGGCTACTACCCGTTCTACACCGGCTACGCGCACGAGCGCGGCACGGGCGCGGGCGAAGGCTTCAACCTGAACCTGCCGCTTGCGCACGGCGCGGACAACGCGGCGTTCCTGCAGGCGGTGGATGAAGGCGCGGCCGCGCTGCGCGAATTCGCGCCCAAGGCGCTGGTGCTCGCGCTCGGCTTCGACAGCTACAAGGACGACCCCATCAGCGTGCTCAAGCTCGACCTCGACGCCTACCGCCACATCGGCGAGCGCGTCGGCGCGCTGAAGCTGCCCACGGTGATCGTGCAGGAAGGCGGCTACATGGTCGAGGCCATCGGCCCCGCGCTCGACAACTTCCTGCGGGGCTTCCAGGCCGCGCGATGAGCACCGCCGCCACGGCTCTCTCATTGCGTCCGGCGGGCTCCAGGCGCGCCGGCGTGGCGCTGTTCTTCTGCGCGCTGGTGGCCTTTGCCTCCTACGACGCGTTCTGCAAGTACATGCTGCAGTTCTACCCGGCGCCCTTCGTCAACGTGATGCGCTATGTCGCGGTGAGCGGCATTGCCTTCGCGATGCTGCTGCGCCATGGCGACCTGCGCATGTGGCGCACGCCGCACAAGCCCCTGCTGCTGCTGCGCGGCCTGATGCTCGCGACGGTGGCCACCTGCTTCATGACCGCGCTGATCTGGATGCCGCTGGCCGAGGCCACGGCCATCTACTTCACCGCGCCGCTCCTGATGGTGGCGCTGTCGCCGTGGCTGCTGGGCGAGCAGGTGCGGCGCAGCCGCTGGGTGGCGGTGACGGTCGGCTTCGGCGGCATGCTGCTGATCGTGCGGCCGGGGGCCGACCTGCCGCTGCTCGGCACGGTGCTGATGGCCGTGGCCGCCGTCTGCTACGCCATCTTCCAGCTGCTCACGCGGCGGCTCGCGGGCCTGGTCGCGGGGCCGGTGCAGTACGCCTGGACCGCGCTGGCCTGCTTCGTCGTCACGCTGCTGCCTGCGCCCTTCTTCCTGCCGGCCCAGCAGCCGCCCTGGGGCGACGTGGCGCTGCTGCTCGCGGGCGGCGCCTGCAGCGCGGCGGCGCAATGGCTGCTGCTGGCCGCTTTCGAGCGCGTGGAGGCCTCGACGCTCGCGCCGCTCAACTACTTCCAGCTGCTGCTGGCCGTGGCCTTCAGCACCTTCTGGTTCCGCCGGCCGCCCGACGCGATCGCGATGGCCGGCATCGCGCTGATCATGGCTGCGGGCATCTACCTGGCGCGCGCGGGGCGGGGCCTGAAGAGCGCACCGGCCGCGCCGGACGCCATCCGGTGAAGAATCGCCCCTGGCGCAGCATCCCAATGACGAGACAAGCAACATGGCAACTTCCATAACAACTCCTCCTTCTGCCGACGCGGCCCTGTTCGAGTCGGTCGAGTCGACCGACCTCGTCGGGCTGGTCGAGGCCCAGCTGACGCGCGCCATCGTCGAAGGACGGCTGGCCCCCGGCAGCCGCATCGTCGAGGCCGACATCGCGCGCCGCATGGGCGTGAGCCGCGCGCCGGTGCGCGAGGCGGCGCGGCGGCTCGAACGCCAGGGCGTGCTGGTGGCCAAACCGCGCCACGGCTTCGCGGTGCGGACCATCAGCGTGCAGGAGATCGACGATTTGTTCGAGGTGCGCCTGAGCCTCGAACTCACCTCCATCGAGCTGGCCTGCCGCAAGGCCGACGAAGCGGGCATCGCGCGCGTGCAGGCGCTGGTCGAGGCCATGGTGCGCGAGGCCAACACGCAGCCGCAGCACCACCGCATCGCCAACGACCTGGCGCTGCACACGCTGATCTGCGAGCTGTCGGGCAATGCGCACCTGCACCGCATCTTCATGAACACGCAGACCGAGATGCAGATGATCATCGCGCTGATCGACGCGGTCTACCACGACCCCACCGCCATGGCCGAGACCCACCGCCCCATCGTCGATGCGCTGGTGCGCCGCGACCCCGAGGCCGCCAAGGCCGCGATGCGCGTGCACCTGGAAGACGCCTGGCAGCACGTGCGCGCGCTGTTCATGAAGCAGCACGGCGCCGCGCCCCTTCCCGCCCATGCCTGAGACCGGAGAGACACACCGATGAAAGTCGTCTACAGCGATACCCACAAGGACCACGACCCGCAGCTCTTCATGGTGCGCGGCAAGCTCAAGCGCAGCAACGAGCAGCCCGAGCGTGCATTCCGCCTGCTCGAGGCGGTGCAGCAGGAAGGCCACGAGATCGTCGCCACGCGCGACTTCGGCGCCGGCCCGCGCGCCGCCATCCACACGCCCGAGTACCTGCGCTTCCTCGAAACCGCCTACGCGCGCTGGCAGCTGCTGGACGACCCGTCGGAAGAAGTGATGCCCAACATCCACCCCTTCCCGGGCCAGCCCTGCACCTACCCCGACAGCGTGGTCGGCCAGGCCGGCTTCCACATGGGCGACAACGCCTGCTCCATCGGCGCGCGCACCTGGGAGGCCGCCATCGCCTCGGCGAACATGGCCACGCATGCGGCGCAGCTCGTGCTCGGTGGCGAGCGCGCGGCCTATGCGCTGTGCCGGCCGCCCGGCCACCACGCGTACGCCGACCGCGCCAATGGCTTCTGCTACCTCAACAACGTGGCCATTGCCGCGCAGCACCTGCGCGGCGTGCACGACCGCGTGGCCATCCTCGACATCGACGTGCACCACGGCAATGGCACGCAGGGGATCTTCTACCGCCGCGCCGACGTGCTGACCATCTCGCTGCACGGCGACCCGCGCAACTTCACGCCCTTCTTCATCGGCCACGCGCACGAGCGCGGCGAAGGCGAAGGCCTGGGCTACAACATCAACAAGCCGCTGCCGCTGGGCACTGACATCGACGGCTACCTGCCCGCGCTGCGCGATGCCTGCGACAGCATCCGTGCCTATGCGCCCGACGCACTCGTGGTGGCGCTGGGGCTCGACGCGCACGAGCGCGATCCCTACAAGGGCATGAAGATCCAGACCGCCGGCTTCGCCGTGCTGCTGGCCGAGATCGCGCGCCTGGGGCTGCCCACGGTGCTGGTGCAGGAAGGCGGCTACCTTTCCGACGACCTGGGGCCGAACATTGCGAGTGCGCTGCGCGGTTTCGAGAGCGTCGCATGACGAATGCAGAGTTCGCCGACGCGCAGGTGCTCAGCGAAGCCTCGCCCGCGCTCGACGACGCCTGGGTGCGCGAGCTCGCGCGCGAGCGCTACGGCATCGAAGGCGAGATGAAGCCGCTGACCGGCGAGCGTGACCGCAACTACCGGCTCGAGCGCGCCACCGACGGCGCCCGCTTCATGCTGAAGATCTCGCACCCGGCCGAGACCGCGCTGGTCGCCGACTTCCAGACCCAGGCCCTGCTGCACCTCGCGACCACCGACCCCGGCCTGCCGGTGCAGCGCATCGTGCCGACGCGCGAGGGCGCCGCCTCCTTCATCTGCGACCCGGGCGACGGCCTGCCGCGCGTGGTGCGCCTCTTCAGCTACCTGCCCGGCCTGCCGCTGCCCGAGGCGCCGCGCACGCCGCGGCAGCAGCAGAACCTCGCGCGCATGCTGGCCCGGCTCGACCTCGCGCTCGCGGGCTTCGAGCACCCGGCCGGCGAGCTGCCGCTGCCCTGGGACCTGCAGCGCGCCGACAGCGTGCGCGGCCTGCTCGCGCACATCGCCGAGCCGGAGCGCCGCGCGCTGGCCGCCGCCGCGCTCGACCGTTTCGAGCGCGATGCCAGGCCGGTGCTGCGCACGCTGCCCGCGCAGCCGATCCACAACGACTTCAACATCTACAACCTGCTGGTCGACCCGGCCGACACCGACCGCATCGCCGCGATCCTCGACTTCGGCGACATGGTGCGCGCGCCGTGCATCAACGACCTGGCCGTGGCCGCCGCCTACCAGGCCGGCACGGGCGACGATCCGCTCGCGGCCATCGTGCCGCTGGTCGCCGCGTACCACGCGGTGCGGCCGCTGTCGACGGCCGAGGCCGGCGTGCTGTTCGACCTGATCACGGCGCGGCTCGTGATGGTGGTGGCCATCAGCGGCTGGCGCGCCGCGCGCTATCCCGAGAACGCGCCCTACCTGCTGCGCAACAACCCGCTGTCGTGGGCGCGGCTGCAGGCCTGCGAGCGCGTCGGCAGTGCCGCGGCGACAGCAGCCTTTCGCCGCGCGCTGAAGCTCTGAGAGACCGCCCATGACTTCCCTCGCCCCTTCGACCCAGGCCCTCGTCGAGCGTCGCGCGCGCGTGCTCGGCCCGGCCTACCGCCTGTTCTACGACACGCCGCTGCACCCGGTGCGCGGCGAAGGCGTGTGGCTGTACGACGCCGAGGGCCGGCCCCATCTCGACGCCTACAACAACGTCGCCTCCGTCGGCCATTGCCATCCGCACGTGGTCGAGGCCATCGCGCGCCAGGCCGGCGTGCTCAACACCCACACGCGCTACCTGCACGAGGGCGTGCTCGACTACGCCGAGCGGCTGCTCGCCACCCTGCCGGCCGAACTCGCGCACGCGATGTTCACCTGCACCGGCAGCGAGGCCAATGATTTGGCGATGCGCATCGCACGCGCGCACACCAAGGCCGAGGGGCTGATCGTCACGCGCTTCGCGTACCACGGCGTCACCGCGTCGATTGCCGAGGCCTCGCCTTCGCTCGGCAAGTTCGTGCAGCTTGGCGACGCAGTGCGCACCGTGCCCGCGCCCGACAGCTACCGCATCGCGCCCGGCGAGCTGGGCCGCGCGTTCGCGAACGGCGTGCGCGAGGCCATCACCGACCTCAAGGCGCAGGGCATGCGCCCGGCCGCCCTGATGGTCGACACCGTGTTCTCGAGCGACGGCATCTTCACCGACCCGCCCGGCTTCATGGCCGAGGCGGTGGACGCGGTGCGCGAGGCCGGCGGCCTCTTCATCGCCGACGAAGTGCAGCCCGGCCTCGGCCGCACCGGCGACGCGTTCTGGGGCTTCCAGCGGCATGGCGTGGTGCCCGACATCGTCACCATGGGCAAGCCGCTCGGCGCCGGCCATCCGCTGGCCGGCCTTGCGGTGCGGCCCGGGGTGCTGGCCGCCTTCGGCCGCGAGTGCCGCTACTTCAACACCTTCGGCGGCAACCCGGTCTCGATGGCCGCGGGCATGGCGGTGCTCGACGTGATCGAGCGCGAAGGCCTGATGGCCAACGCGCAGCGCGTCGGCCGTTACCTGCGTGCGCAGATCGCGAAGCTCGCCGAGCGCCATGCGCTGATCGGCGACGTGCGCGGCGCGGGCCTGTTCGTGGGCGTGGAGCTCGTCACGGACCGCCGCGTCCGCACGCCCGCCACCGCGGAAACCGCGCGCATCGTCAACGGCCTGCGCGAGAGGCAGGTGCTGCTGAGCGCCACCGGCGAACATGCCAGCACGCTCAAGATCCGCCCGCCGCTGGTGTTTTCCGAAGCCCATGCCGACCTGCTGGTCGAGACGCTGGACCAGGTGCTGGCCGGCCTCTGACCGATCGCATGGCGCCGATCGCCGCCTTGCGCCAGAATCGTTCGCCCCCACGACCCTTGCCATCATGAACATCGTCGATTCCTTTGCCGCCCACGCCTCCCGCTTCGTCGACATCCGGCGCGACATCCACGCCCATCCCGAACTCGGCTTCGAGGAGCACCGCACTTCCGAAAAGGTGGCGGGCCTGCTTGCCGAATGGGGCATCGAGGTGCACCGCGGCATTGCCGGCACCGGCCTGGTCGGCGTGCTGCGCAAGGGCACCGGCACGCGCACCATCGGCCTGCGCGCCGACATGGATGCGCTGCCGCTGCACGAGGCCAACGAGTTCGCCCACAAGTCCACCCATGCCGGCCGCATGCACGCCTGCGGCCACGACGGCCACACCACCATGCTGCTGGCCGCCGCCTGGCACCTGTCGCAGCAGGGGCCCGACGACTTCGACGGCACCGTGCATTTCATCTTCCAGCCGGCCGAGGAGATGGGCAAGGCCGGTGCGAAGAAGATGATCCAGGACGGCCTGTTCGAGCGCTTCCCGTGCGACGCGGTCTTTGCGCTGCACAACTTTCCCGTCGGCGACGTGGGCCGCTTCGCGCTCAACGAAGGCGCGCTGATGGCGTCGAGCAACACCTACAGGATCACCATGCATGGGCGCGGCACGCATGCCTCGATGCCGCACACCGGCATCGACCCCGTGGCCGCGGTGGTCACGCTCGCGCAGCAGCTGCAGACCATCGTGCCGCGCACCATTCCGAGCACCGAGCGCGCCCTGCTTGCGGTCACGCAGCTGCAGGGCTCGGATGCGCCCAACGTGATTCCCGATGTGGCCACGGTCGGCGGCACCATCCGCACCTTCTCCATCGAGGCGATCGACAAGATCGAGGCGCGGCTGCGCGAAGTGGCGGCCGGCGTGGCCGCCGCGCACGGCTGCACGGCCGAGGTTTTCTTCAACCGTTCCTCGCCGCCGGTGGTCAACCACCCGGCCGAGGCGCGCTTTGCCGCCAGCGTGATGCGCGAGGTGGTGGGCGACGGCATGGTCACCGACAACTTCCCTGCCGTGATGGGCGCCGAGGACTTCGCCCACATGCTGCTCGCGCGGCCCGGCTGCTATGCGTTCCTGGGCAATGGCGACGGCGACCACCGGCTCGACGGCCACGGGCCCGGCCCTTGCATCATCCACAACACCTCGTTCGACTTCAACGACGAGATCATTCCGATCGGCGCCAGCTACTTCGTGAAGCTGGTGCAGCGCTGGCTGCCGTCGGGCGGCTGAGCGAAGAAGTTTTCCACTGCAACGACGATGATGAAAGCGGCCAACCCGATGACCTCCACCCTGTTCACCCGGCGTTCGCTCGCTGCCCTTGCAGCCGCCGCGGCACTCGGCGCCCTTGCGCCCGTGCACGCGCAGCAGCGCGTGATCCACATCGTCGTGCCCTTCGGCACGGGCGCGGTGCAGGACACGGTGGCGCGCGCCTTCAACGCCGAACTGGGCGCGGCGCTCAACGCCAGCGCCATCGTCGAGAACCGCGCGGGCGCGGGCGGCACGGTGGGCGCGGCGGCGGTGGCCAAGGCGCCGCCGGACGGCAACACGCTGGTGCTCGCGGCCGCGAGCCACAACATCGCGGGCTTCCTGTACAGCAAGCTGTCGTACGACCCGCTGAAGGATTTCGTCGGCGTGGCCAACATCGGCAACGCGGGCTACGCGCTGGCGGTCTCGAGCGGGCTCAACGTGTCGAACACGGCGGACTTCATCAAGGAGGTCAAGGCCAATCCGGGCAAGTACAACTACGCCTCGGCCGGCAACGGCAGCGCCACGCACCTGGCGATGGCGTCGTTCCTCGCCAAGGCCGGGCTGCAGATGACGCACATCCCGACCAAGTCGACCGGCGAGGCCGTCAACGAGGTGCTCGCGGGCCGCGTGCAGGCCGTGATCTCGTCGAGCATCGGCGTGATGGGTTTCCAGGCCGATCCGCGCATGAAGCTGCTCGCCTCCACCGGCCAGGCGCGCAGCCCGTTCCTGCCCAGCCTGCCGACGGTGGTCGAGAGCGGCCTGCCGGGCTACGCCTTCGATTCATGGATCGGCCTGCTCGCGCCGGCGGGCACGCCCAAGGCCGAGGTCGAGCGCCTCAACGCGGCCACCAACAAGGTGCTGTCCGATCCGGCGATCCAGGAGCGCTTCAAGCGCCTGGGCGTGGAGCCGCGCACGCAAAGCGCCGAGGAGTTCCAGAAGCTGCTGCGTGCCGATTGGGATGCGATGGGCGCGGTGGTGAAGGCTTCGGGGGCGAAGATCGACTGATCTTGTGCTGTTGTTCTTGGCGCTCTTGTTCGGGGCGCTCTTGTTCGGGGCGCTCTTGTTCGGGGCGCGTGCACAGGCCACCGGGTACTCCCCTCCGCGAATGTCCCCCGGCCGCGGCCTCCTCCTTTATTTCGCTGCGGGGAGCACCCGATGCCCTGTGCACAGGGCACGCTGTTGGTTCGCGGCTGATCAACCCGTGCTCTGAACACGAGCACGCCGATGGGGTGCCTTGCGCAGCGAAATAAAGGAGGAGGCCGCAGGCCGGGGGACATTCGCGGAGCAAGGTACCCCGTCGGCGTGATCGCGCCCCGAAGGTCCCGTCTGTGCCCCGATATCACAGAAGCCCTTAACTCCGAAAGAGTGCGTCCCCTACACATATCTTGACGATATATCATTAATATATTTAAAGTAGGACCCTTCCCCACCGCACATCCAGGAGCGCTCACGTGACCCAACCCCGCTGGCAAGGCATCTTCCCCGCCATCACCACCAAGTTCCACGCCGACGAAAGCATCGATGCCGAAGGCACCGCGCGGCATATCGACTTCCAGATCCGCAACGGCATCCACGGCCTCGTGACCTGCG
Organism: Variovorax beijingensis; assembly: GCF_007828835.1. Classification (GTDB taxonomy): domain Bacteria; phylum Pseudomonadota; class Gammaproteobacteria; order Burkholderiales; family Burkholderiaceae_C; genus Variovorax; species Variovorax beijingensis_A. The sequence continues at coordinate 328,186 of NZ_VIVL01000001.1, forward strand.
GCTCGCTGGGCGAAGCCAGCACGCTCACGCTCGAAGAGAAGCTGCAGGTGGCGAAGATCGCGCTGGAAGCGGCCGACGGCCGCATCCCGGTGCTGGCCAATGTGTCGGAAACCAGCACGCGCGAGGCGCTGCGCTACGTGGACGGCGCCAACAAGCTCGGCGTGGCCGGCTTCATGGTGATGCCCTCGGTGATCTACGTGGCCGACGCGCGCGAGGCCATGCTCAATGTGCGCACCATCGCCAATTCGGCGCAAAAACCCATCATGGTCTACAACAACCCGGTGGCCTACCGGGTGGACCTGAAGCCCGAGCACATGCTGGAGCTCGCGGACTGCGAATGGATCGCGGCCATCAAGGAAAGCTCGGACGACATCCGCCGCATCACGGATCTGCGCAACACGGTGGGCGATCGCTACCAGCTGTTCCTGGGCGTGGACGACCTGGCCTACGAAGGCCTGGCGCTGGGCTGCGACGGCCTGCTGGCAGGCGTGGGCTGCGCCTTCCCGCGCGAGACGGTGGCGCTGTACGACCTGATGAAGGCGGGCAAGTTCGCCGAGGCGCTGAAGCTCTACCAGTGGATGACGCCGATGCTGCACCTGGACGTGTCGACCAAGCTGGTGCAGAACCTCAAGCTGATCGACGTGCTGGTGGGCGTGGGCAGCGAGCACATGCGACGCCCGCGGCTGCCGCTCATCGGCAATGAGCGCGCGGCCATCGAGGCCATCGTGAAGAAGGCGCTGGCCACGCGGCCAGCGCAGTACCGGTCGGTCATGTAATAACCGCTCTTTTCATTGTTCCAACCCAGGAAGAAGCATGAAGACAAAAGCAAGCATGGTTCCACTTCTCGGCGTCGTCGGCCTCGTGGCACTTGCCATCCCTGGCCTGGCGAATGCGCAGGAGCAGGTCGTCAAGATCGGCCACAGCGGGCCGCTCTCGGGTCCCAATGCCTTCGCGGGCAAGGACAATGAAAACGGCGTGCGCCTCGCCATCGAGGAGCTCAATGCGAAGAAACTCGTCGTCGGCGGCAAGACGCTGAAGTTCGAACTGGTGTCCGAAGACGACCAGTGCGATGCCAAGACCGGCGTGAGCGTGGCGCAGAAGTTCGTGGACGACGGCGTCAAGTACGTCATGGGCCCGTACTGCTCGGGCGTGGCCATCCCTGCCTCGCGCATCTATGCCGACGGCGGCACCATGGTCTCCACCGTGGGCACCAACCCGAAGGTCACGCAGGGCGGCTACAAGAACCTCTATCGCATCATCGCGAGCGACAACCAGATCGGTTCCAGCATGGCCGTGTATGCGGCCAAGGAGCTGAAGGTGAAGAAGGTCGGCGTGATCGACGACCGCACCGCCTTCGGCCAGGGCCTGGCGGAAGAGTTCACCAAGGAAGCGAAGAAGCAGGGCCTCACGGTGGTCGGCCAGGAGTTCACCACCGACAAGGCCGTGGACTTCACCGCCATCCTCACCAACATGAAGGCCAAGGCGCCCGAGGCCATTTTCTTCGGCGGCTATGCGCCGCAGGCCGCCCCCATGGCGCGCCAGATGAAGCAGCTCGCCGTGCCCGGCAAGCTGCTGGGCGGCGACACCGTCTGCAGCCCCGCCACCGGCAAGATCGGCGGCGACGCGGTCAACGACCTGGTGTTCTGCGCGCAGGGCGGCTCCATGCTCGAGAAGGCGCAGACCGGTCCGGCCTTCAAGGAGAAATTCAAGAAGCGCTTCAATGCGGACCCCGATGCGTATGCCGCCTCCTACTACGACCAGGTGCTCTTCATCGGCGAGTCGATGAAAAAGGCCAACTCGATCGATCCCGACAAGGTGGGCGCGCAGCTCTACAAGGACACCTACAAGGGCGTGGCCGCCACCTACAGCTACGACGACAAGGGCAACATGAAGCAGGCGCCCATCACCGTCTTCACCTTCAAGAACGCGGCCCCGGTGCCCATCGCCAGCTACTGAACGGACGCCGCCGCATGCAGCGCATCCAGATCATCGACTCTCACACGGGCGGCGAGCCCACGCGCCTGGTCATCGGCGGGTTTCCCGACCTGGGCGGCGGCTCCATGGCCGAGCGCCGCGCGCTGCTGGCCGACCGGCACGACAAATGGCGCGCGGCCACCGTGCTCGAGCCACGCGGCAGCGATGTGGTGGTGGGCGCGCTGCTGTGCGAGCCCGTGTCGAAAGACGCCGCGGCCGGCGTGATCTTCTTCAACAACACCGGCTACCTGGGCATGTGCGGCCACGGCACCATCGGCCTGGTCGCGAGCCTCGCGCACATGGGGCGCATCGGCGCCGGCCAGCACCGCATCGAGACGCCCGTGGGCACCGTCACGGCCACGCTGCATGCCGATGGTTCGGTCAGCGTGCGCAACGTGCCCGCGTACCGGCATCTGCGCCAGGCGGCGGTGGAACTGCCCGGCCATGGCACGGTGCGCGGCGACGTGGCCTGGGGCGGCAACTGGTTCTTCCTGGTGAGCGAGCACGGCCAGCGCGTGGCCAGCGACAACCTCGACGCGCTGACCGGCTACGCCGCGGCCCTGCGCCGCGCGCTCGCGGCGCAGGGCATCAGGGGCGCCGACGGCGCGGAGATCGATCACATCGAGCTCTTCGCCGCCGACGACGAAGGCGCCGACAGCCGCAACTTCGTGCTGTGCCCCGGCAATGCCTACGACCGCTCGCCCTGCGGCACCGGCACCAGCGCCAAGATCGCCTGCCTCGCGGCCGACGGCAAGCTCGCGCCGGGCGAAGTGTGGACGCAGGCCAGCGTGATCGGCAGCCGCTTCGAGGCCAGCTACGCGTTGGAAGATGGCGGCAGGGTCATTCCGACGCTGCGCGGGCGCGCCCACATCAGCGCCGAAGCGACGCTGCTGATCGACGGCAACGATCCTTTCGGGTGGGGAATCCGGCTCTAGCGCCGGCCGGCATGGATTCGGATGTGATCGTCATCGGCGCCGGCATCGTCGGTGCCGCCTGCGCGCATGCGCTGGCGCAGGCCGGCCGCCGCGTGCTGGTGCTCGACGCGCGCATCGGTGGCGCCACCGGCGCGGGCATGGGCCACCTCGTGGTGATGGACGACAACCCGGCCGAACTTGCGTTGAGCCGCCATTCGATCGCGCAGTGGCGCGCCCTGGTGCCGCGCATGGGCGAAGACTGCGCGTACAGCGCCTGCGGCACGCTCTGGATCGCAGCCAACGAAGAAGAAATGGCCGAGGCCGAGCGCAAGCGGCAGCGGCTGCATGCACACGGCATCGACAGCCGCCTGCTCGATGCGCCTGCGCTCGCACGCGCCGAGCCCGCGCTGCGCCAAGGCCTCGCTGGCGCGCTCGAAGTGCCCGGCGACGGCATCCTCTATGCGCCGAACGCGGCGCGCTGGCTGCTCGCGCAGGGCGGCGCTTCGATCCGCGTCGAGCACGCGCAGGTCGATGCGATTGAAGACGACGGCACGCTGCAGCTTGCCGACGGCAGCCGCCGCACCGCGCCGCAGGTCGTGCTGGCCAACGGCATCGAAGCGACGGCGCTGTGCCCCGAACTCCCGATCCGTCCCAAGAAGGGCCACCTGTTGATCACCGACCGCTACCCTGGCACGGTGCACCACCAGCTCGTCGAACTCGGCTATGTGACCAGCGCGCACCACAGCGACGGCGATTCGGTCGCCTTCAACGTGCAGCCGCGGCCCACGGGCCAGCTGCTGATCGGCTCCTCGCGCCAGTTCGGCACCACCGATCCGGCCGTCGAAGCGCCGATGCTCGCGCGCATGCTGCAGCGCGCAATCGGCTACCTGCCGGGGCTCGCGGACCTCAACGCGGTCCGCTCCTGGACCGGCATGCGCGCCGCCACGCCCGACGGGCTGCCGCTGCTGGGCAAGCACCCGTGGCGCGAGAAGCTCTGGCTCGCGGTCGGCCACGAAGGCCTGGGCGTGACCACCGCGCCGGGCAGCGCGCACCTGCTCGCAGCGCTGATGACCGGCGCCGGGCCCGGGTTCGACGCGGCGCCCTATGCACCGCGCGGCCTGCTGGAGGAGCGCATGAGCGCAGCGCCAAGGGTGCACCAGTGAGCGGCCAGACCCTGCTGCACATCGACGGCCAACCCGTCCGCGTGAAGGCGGGCAGCTCGGTCGCCGCGGCGCTGCGCGTGGCCGGCGGCATGGGCGTGGCGCGCACCTCCGTCACGGGCCAGCCGCGCGCGCCTTTCTGCGGCATGGGCGTGTGCCAGGAATGCCGCGTGCTGATCGACGGCCGGCGCAGGCTCGCCTGCCAGGCGGTCTGCGCCGAAGGCATGCGCGTGGAGACCTCGGAATGACCGCTCTGGCGCTGGAGCACTGCGACCTGCTGATCGTCGGCGCAGGCCCCGCCGGCATGGCCGCGGCGGTGGCCGCTGCGCCGAGCGGCGCATCGATCGCCGTGATCGACGACAACCCCGCGCCCGGCGGGCAGATCTGGCGCGACGGCCCCGGCGCATCGCTGCCCGTGGCTGCGCGCACCTGGCGCGATGCGCTCGAACGCCATGCCAACATCCGCGTGTGCAGCGGCACGCGCGTCGTGGCGGCGCCTGCGCGCAACGAACTGCTGCTCGAAGACGCCGAACGCGGCTGGCGCATGCAGTGGAACAAACTGATCCTCTGCACCGGCGCGCGCGAGCTGCTGCTGCCCTTCCCGGGCTGGACGCTGCCCGGCGTCACGGGCGCGGGGGGATTGCAGGCGCTCATCAAGGCGGGCCTGCCGGTCGAAGGCGAACGCATCGTGATCGCGGGCAGCGGGCCTCTGCTGCTGGCCGCCGCGGCCTCCGCACGCGCGGCGGGCGCCAAGGTCGTGCGCGTTGCCGAGCAGGCCTCGTTCGCGGCGGTCGCGGGCTTTGCAGCCAGCCTGCTGCGCTGGCCGGGCAAGGCGATGCAGGCGGTGACGTTGGCCGATGGGCAGTACCGCACCTCATCGCGCATCGTTTCGGCGCACGGCGGGGCGCGGGTCGAGTCGGTCCGGCTTCTCCAGGGCGACCGCGAGGTGGAGATCGCCTGCGACCGCATCGCCTGCGGCTTCGGCCTCGTGCCCAACACGCAGCTCGGCCGGATGCTGGGCTGCACCCTCGCGCCCACGGATGCCGGGGCACAGGCGCTGGCTGTCGATGCGTTGCAAGCGACCAGCCTGCCCGGCATCTACGCGGCCGGCGAATGCACCGGTTTCGGCGGCAGCGAGCGCGCGCTGGTCCAGGGCACCATCGCCGGCCATGCGGCGGTCGGGAGCGAGCGCGCGGCGAAGCCGCACGAAGCTGAGCGCGCCCGCTGGAATGCCTTTGCGGCGCGGCTGCACCGAAGCTTCGCCCTCGGCCCCGCCATCAGGCAGATGCCGCAGCCCGGCACCCTCGTATGCCGCTGCGAAGACGTACCCTTCTCCGCATTGGCGGATTGCAGCGGCTGGATCGACGCCAAGCTCCATCGCCGCTGCGGCATGGGTGCCTGCCAGGGGCGCGTGTGCGGCGATGCGGCGCAGTTCCTGTTCGGCTGGACGCCGCCCGCGCCGCGGCCGCCGCTCTCGCCGGCGCGCATCGCAACGCTGGCCGGCCTCGCGGGCCATGAGGATGTGGACCGACAATGAGCCCGAAGCAGCTGCAGCAAAAGAAAACAATGTCCGCCACGAAGACCGTGCCCCGCCCCCAGCCCAAGCGACGGGCTGCCGACCTCGCCTATGACGCGATCGAGACGCTGCTGTCCACGCTGCAGCTGGAGCCCGGCAGCCAGATCGTCGAAGCCGACCTCGCCGAGCGCACCGGCCTGGGCCGCACCCCGGTGCGCGAGGCGCTGATGCGCATGGTGTCCATCGGCCTCATCGTGCAGCAGCCGCGCCGCGGCCTGCTGGTGTCGACCATCGACCTGGCCGACCACCTCGACGTGATCCAGACCCGGCGCGTGCTCGAACGGCTGATTGCGGCCTGCTCGGCGCGCCGCGCCACCGCGCTGCAGCGCAAGGAGATCGTGCGCTGTGCCGAGCTGATGGTGAAGGCCGCCCATCGCGGCGACCTGAACGACTACATGCAGGCCGACCGCGCGCTCGACCTCGTCAACCACCAGGCGAGCCACAACGATTCGGCGGTGAAGGCCGTGATTCCGGTCATCGTGCAGTGCCGCCGCTTCTGGTACGCCTACCAGCATGAAGGCGAGATCGTGGAAGGCGCCAATGCGCACCTCGAGCTCGCGCAGGGCATCGCAACCGGCGACGAGGCCGCGGCCGTCGCGGGCGCCAACCGCCTGATGGACTACCTCGAGCTGTTCGCCCGCAAGGTGATCGACAACTGAGGCCCCGGTTTGCGGGCGCGTCCGCCAGGCGGCAAGCCCGGGGAATTCCGCGTGCCGCGGCGTGGCCATCGGCGCATACTGGCCCGATGGCCGTCGCACCCCGCGCCCAACCCGAGGACTTCTTCAGCACCGAGGAGTGGCAGTCGCTCACCGCCCGCTCTTCATGGAAGGGCCTGTGCCTGGTGGCGCACTGCTGGGGCGTCATCGGCGCCGCGATGCTCGCGGGCATCGAGTGGCCGTGGACCGTGCCGCTCATGGTGCCGATCGTCGGCGCGCGGCAGCTCGGTCTCTTCATCCTCATGCATGATGCCGCGCATGCAGGCCTGCACCGCAGCCGCAGGGTCAACGACTGGGTGGGTTACTGGCTGTGCTCCTCCACGCTGCGCGACTACCGGCCCTACCACCTGCAGCACCACCGCTTCGTGCAGCAGACCGAAGACCCGGACCTGGTGCTGTCCACGCCCTTCCCGATCACGCGCGATTCGATGTGGCGCAAGGCCGTGCGCGACCTGAGCGGCCAGACCTTCTACAAGCAGCGCTTCGGCCACATCGCCGAAGGCATCCGGCACCGCGCACCCGGCGAATCGGCGCTGAAGGCCTTCGGGCGCGAGCTGGCGAAAGACCGCCGCTTCCTCGCCGGCAACGGCCTCGGCCTGCTGGCCTTCGCGCTGGCCGGGCATGGGTGGGCCTGGCTCCTGATGTGGCTGCTGCCGATGGCCACCTGGCTGCCGCTCGTGAGCCGCGTGCGCAACATCGCCGAACATGCGCTGGTGGCGCAGAACGAGGCCGATCCGCTGCGCCAGGCGCGCACCACGCACGCCGGCTGGCTGGAGCGCGCGCTGGTGGCGCCCTACTGGGTCAACTACCACTGCGAGCACCACATGTTCACCAGCCTGCCCTGCTGGAGCCTGCCGAAGGCGCACCGCCTGCTGCAGCGGCGCGGCGCCACCGCGCGCATGGAAGTGCAGCCGGGCTACCTGAGCCTGCTCAAGCGCGCCGCGCCCGCCTGACGGGCGCCCGGCCGCTGCTTCAGTCCGCGGCCAGCTCGGGTCCGGGCCAGCCCAGCAGCTCGGCCAGCCGCTGCACGATCCAGCCGGCCTCGGCCGCCGACACGCCGGCTTCGGGCGCCGTGAGCCCGGCATGGATGCGCCGCAGGATCTCGCTCTCGACCGGCACCTCGGTGTGGTGCTGGATCTGCGCGTGGCCCACGAGGTGGCTGGCCAGGTCCTCGCATATCTCGTAGCGCTCGCGCACCACGCCGATCGGCTCCGACAGGCGCTGGCGCGCATCGCTGTAGACCGCGAAGAACGAGGGCGGGATGAAGATCTGGTTGTCGTCGGACATCGCGGATTGGATTTGTGGCTGCCCCAATGACAAAACGCGCCCGGGGGCGCGTTCGTCGCGGCTCTTGCGAGCCTCCGGGGGCTGGATCAGCCGCCCTTCTTGGCGCGCTTGCCGGGGTTCTTCTTGCTGCGCGTGGCGGTGCCGCGTTCCAGGCTGACCTTCTGGCCGCCACCGGACTTGGGCAGGGCGTAGCCGGGCAGGGGCGTCGGCTTCGGGGTGGCAACGCGGTCGGCTTCGGTACGAATTTTCTTGGGCATGAAAAGCTCGGGTAAAAAAGTGATGTTCGAGGCTCAATTAGGCCACAGCGGGGATTTTGCCTGCCGGAAGCCGAAGCAACCGGCACGGCGGGGTGACTTTCAGAGCTCCAGCAGGCGCACCTTCACGCTCTTGCCCTTCACGCGGCCGCTCGAGAGCTTGCGTGCCGCTTCGGCCGCAATGCCGCGCTCCACGGCCACATAGGTCGAGAACTCGTTGACGTTGATCTTGCCGACCTGGTCCTTGGCGTAGCCGCAGTCGCCGGTGAGCGCGCCCAGCACGTCGCCGGCGCGGATCTTCTCCTTGCGCCCGCCCACGATCTGCAAGGTGGCCATGGGCGGCGCGAGCGGCGCGCCCTGGGCCGGCGTGAGCTCGGCCAGCGGGTGCCATTCGGATTCGCGGCCCTGCAGCTGCTCGATCTTGCCGACGCTGCCCATCTCGTCCATGCTCGCCAGGTTCAGCGCAAGGCCCTCGGCGCCGCCCTGCTGGCCCACGCGGCCGGTGCGTCCGATGCGGTGGATGTGGATTTCGGCGTCCGGCGTCACGTCGACGTTGATCACGGCCTCGAGCTGCGCAATGTCCAGCCCGCGCGCCGCCACGTCGGTCGCCACCAGCACCGAGCAGCTGCGGTTGGCAAACTGCACCAGCACCTGGTCGCGCTCGCGCTGCTCCAGCTCGCCGAACAGCGCCAGTGCGCTGAAGCCCTGGGCCTGCAGCACCTCGACGAGGTCGCGGCACTGCTGCTTGGTGTTGCAGAAGGCCAGCGTGCTGACGGGGCGGAAATGGTCGAGCAGCAGGCTCACGGCATGCAGCCGTTCGCTTTCCTTCACCTGGTACCAGCGCTGGCGGATCTTGCTGCCTTCATGCTGCGCCTGCACCGTGATCTGCTCGGGGCTCTTCATGAACTGCTGCGCGAGCTTGGCGATGCCTTCGGGGTAGGTGGCCGAGAACAGCAGCGTCTGGCGCTCCTTGGGGCACTGGCGCGCCACCTTCACGATGTCGTCGAAGAAGCCCATGTCGAGCATGCGGTCGGCCTCGTCGAGCACCAGCGTGTTGAGCGCCTCGAGGTTCAGGTTCTCGCGCTCCAGGTGGTCCATGATGCGGCCCGGCGTGCCCACCACGATGTGCGCGCCGTGCTCCAGGCTGGCAATCTGCCCGCGCAGCGCGACGCCGCCGCAGAGCGTGACCACCTTGATGTTCTCTTCCGCACGCGCCAGGCGGCGGATTTCGGTCGTGACCTGGTCGGCCAGTTCGCGCGTCGGGCACAGCACCATCGCCTGGATGGCGAAGCGGCGCGGGTTCAGGTTGGAGAGCAGCGCCAGCGCAAAGGCGGCCGTCTTGCCGCTGCCGGTCTTGGCCTGCGCGATCAGGTCCTTGCCGAGCAGCGCCGGCGGCAGCGCGGCCGCCTGGATCGCCGTCATCTGCGTGTAGCCCAGCTGCGTGAGGTTGGCCAGCATCTGGGGCGAAAGCGCCAGCGCGGCAAAACCGTTCTCGGCCTGGGGGCCGCCGGCGGTGGAAGAGGGTGTGGTCATCGTTTTGCAGCCGGACGGCCGCAACAAAAACAAAGGCCTTGCCAAGCGCCCGCCGCGGGGCGCTTGCAAGGCCCTTCGTCCGTCGCGGATCAGCGGCGAGGTGCGTTGTTGTTGCCGGAGTTGGTCGGCGGCGGGCCGCGACGCTCCAGGTGGCGGAAGGTGATGCGACCCTTGGTCAGGTCGTAGGGCGAGAGTTCGAGCGACACCTTGTCACCCGCCAGGATGCGGATGTGGTGCTTGCGCATCTTGCCGCCGCTGTAGGCGATCAGCTGGTGGCCGTTGTCGAGCGTCACGCGGTAGCGCGAGTCGGGCAGGACTTCGGTCACTGCGCCGTTCATTTCGATCAGTTCTTCCTTGGGCATGTGTGATTACCTCTGAATTCTCGTTCGATGTGTGTTGGAGATGAAGATGGGCGTAATTGTTTCAGCCCGCGCACGGCAAGGCCAGCGGTGCGCTGCGGGGGTGGCGTTCGCGCACCCAGCCGAGGCCCTGGGCGACGGCATAGCGTGCCGCGGCGGCGTGGCTGGCAAAGCGCGGCGTGAAACGCATCACGCGGTCGTGCATGCCGCTGCCCCGGCCGGAGCGGATCGAGACGGACGCGGCGAAATTGCCGTCGTCCTGGTGGCGAATGAGCGGGGAAACAAGGTACTTGCCCACCGCGATACTGTGTTGAATGATGTCCATGAAGCCTTGGCACCCTGCGCGGAAAGTGTGCGCGGGATGCCGAAAAAATAATTGAAAACGGGCGTGGGCCGGCCGGAATGGCGCGGCGGACGCGCTATTCGCTTCAACAAGAACGAAGGCAGTGGTGGCAATCATGGGCGCCCGGTCTGGCGCTCCAACACACTGTGAAGCCGGCTTGAGGAAAAGAGGCCTGAAAAATCCAAGGGACGGTGCAGGTCAGCCGGCGGATGACGAAAAGTGCTTCGTCGTGGTATCGAAACGAACCCGGCATTATAGCCCGCGGGGCATGACAGTTGCTTGCCTTAAAAACAACGTATCGATGAATCAGGCATCAAATGCCCGCCGGCCGAGCGTCTGGTGCTATTAAAAATATAGCAACAAGGCGCCTCAGCCGATCCCGAGCATCCGCTTGTTGGCCGCCACGTCCACGCCGCCCGCCGCAAAATCGTCGAAGGCCCGGTCGGCCACGCGGATGATGTGGTCGGCAATGAAGGCCGCGCCCTCGCGTGCGCCGTCCTCGGGGTGCTTGATGCAGCATTCCCACTCGAGCACCGCCCAGCCCGGGAAGTCGTACTGCGCCATCTTCGAGAAGATGGCCTTGAAATTCACCTGCCCGTCGCCCAGCGAGCGGAAGCGCCCCGCCCGGTTGATCCAGCTCTGGAAGCCGCCGTACACGCCCTGCTTGCCGGTCGGGTTGAACTCGGCGTCCTTCACGTGGAAGATCTTGATGCGCTCGTGGTAGTGGTCGATGTAGGCCAGATAGTCGAGCTGCTGCAGCATGAAGTGGCTCGGGTCGTACAAGAGGCAGGCGCGCGGGTGGTTGTCCACGCGCTCCAAAAACATCTCGTAGCTCACGCCGTCGTGCAGGTCTTCGCCGGGGTGGATCTCGTAGCCCACGTCCACGCCCGCCGCGTCGAAGGCATCGAGGATCGGGCGCCAGCGGCGCGCGAGCTCGTCGAAGGCCTCCTCGATGAGTCCCGGCGGGCGCGGCGGCCACGAATACAGGTACGGCCAGGCCAGCGCGCCCGAGAAGGTGGCGTGTGCCGTGAGCCCCAGGTTGGCCGAGGCCCTGGCCGCGAGGTGCAATTGCTCCACCGCCCATTGCTGGCGCCGCACCGGATCGCCGCGCACCTCGGGCGCCGCGAAACCGTCGAAGCCCGCGTCGTAGGCCGGGTGCACCGCGACCAGCTGGCCCTGCAGGTGGGTCGACAGCTCGGTGATCTCGAGGCCGTGCGCGGCCAGCGTGCCCTTGATTTCGTCGCAGTAGGTCCTGCTCTCGGCGGCCTTCTTCAAGTCGAACAGGCGCGCGTCCCAGCTCGGGATCTGCACGCCCTTGTAGCCCAGCCCGGCCGCCCAGCCGGCAATGGCGTCGAGCGAATTGAACGGGGCTTGGTCCCCGGCGAACTGGGCCAGGAATATGGCCGGGCCCTTGATCGTTTTCATGGCTTGTCTTCCTTCTTGGTCGTGGCGGCGTTGAAAGCATACTTTGGCGTGTCGTCCGACCCCGTGCGAGAGGCCAAAGCGCCACAATGGACTTTCCTTTCCGCACAGCACGCCCTGCTCGTCCCGCGATGCCGCAACCAGTTTCCGCCCGGCTGAAGATAGGCTTGTCCGCCTGCTTTTCCCATGCCGATCCGGCGCGTTCGCTCTTCACCAACAAGACGCTGCAGTACGTCGAGCAGTCCATCGCGCACTGGCTCATGTCGGCCGGCGCCATGGTGGTGATGGTGCCCTGCCCCACGGGCGAAACCGCGCGCGGCGACACCAAGCTCTCGCACTACGCAGAATGGCTCGACGGCGTGGTGATGCACGGCGGCGCCGACGTCTGGCCCGGCAGCTACGGCGAGGAGCCGCTCAAGGATGCCTGGGTGGGCGACCGCATCCGCGACCTGTACGACCTGGCGCTGGTCGAGGCCTTCGAACAGGCCGGCAAGCCGATCTTCGGCGTCTGCCGCGGGCTGCAGCTGATCAACGTGGCCTTCGGCGGCACGCTCTACCAGGACATCGAGGCGCAGCACGAGCACCCCGAAACCATCCGTCACCGCGATCCGGTGACCTACGACCAGAACTTCCACCAGATCGAGATCGTGGAGGGCACGCGACTGGCCAAGCTCTACCCCGAGGTGAAGACCGCCAAAGTCAACAGCATCCACCACCAGGGCGTGAAAGACCTCGCGCCGGGCTTCGAGATCGAGGCCTGGAGCCTGCCCGACCGCGTGCCCGAGGCCATCCGCCGCCGTTCCGACAGGGGCCGCAGCTACATCGCCGCCACGCAGTGGCACCCCGAGTTCCACAAATACGGCAGCACCGAGACGGTGGACGACACGCCGATCCTGCACGACTTCCTGTGGGCCTGCGCCACCGCGAAGGTGGCGCCGCGCACCGTGCCCGATGCAGGGCACGGCCGGATCCGCGACCGCGCGGCGCGGGTGCTGCGCCAGGCGCTGCTGCGGCGCTGACGCGCCGGCCGGTTAGCGCCGCTCGGAACGGTTCGTGCTGCCGCTGACGCCAGCGTCGATGGTGCCGAACACCGTCACCCCGCTGCCGGACGACGTGGCGGCGCGGTCGCTGCCGCCGGCCGGCCCCGTGCCGGCGCAGCCCGCCGCCAGGGCGCCCATCGCGATGGCAAGAACAGCTGCAATGAATGGCTTCACGGAAAACTCCAGGCAAGGGTGGGACTTGCGGCCACTATAGGCCGGCGCTTCCCGGGCCCTGCAACAACACACGCGCCGGCGGCAGGGTTGTTGTCGATCAGCGCGGATCGGTGGCCAGCAGCATCGCCACCATCGACTGCAGGTCCTGCCGCAGCCGCGCCGCACCGGCCTCGTCGAGCGCCAGCGTGGCCTCGTCCATGTAGAGCCTGCGGTTGACCTCCACCTGGATGCTGTGCCGCTGCCCGGCCGGCCGGCCATGGCGGCGCACCAGTTCCACGCCCTTGTAGGGATGGTTGTAGTCCACGCTGTAGCCGCGCGCGCGCAGGTGCTCGCAGATGCTTTGCGACAGCGCCGGGTCAGCGGTGCTGCCGTCGCGGTCGCCGATCACGAAGTCCGCATGCACGAGCCCCGGAAAATCGGTGGCGTGGCTGCCCGCCACCGCCGGCATCGAGTGGCAGTTGATGTGGATGCTGTAGCCGTGCCGCGCATGCGCCGCGTCGATGGCCTCGGCCACTGCGGCGTGGTAGGGCCGCCAGCAGTTGTCGATGCGCGCGCGCACCTCGTCCACGCCGAGCAGCCGGTCGTAGATCGGCAGGCCCTCGTCGGTGAGCTTCCAGATCAGGCCCTTGCCGAGCCGCACCTTGGCAAGCACACGCGGGTCGGTCGACAGGGGCTCAGTCCAGGGGCCGTCGAGCAGCGCGGTGTCCAGCTCGGTGGTGTCGCGGTTGGCGTCCAGGTAGCTGCGCGGAAAGTGCGCCTCGATCCACGCCGCGCCCATGGCGGGCGCAAAGGCGTAGAGCTTTTCAACGTGCGTGTCCTCGGCCCGCCGCAGCGTGGCCAGGTCGCAGGCGGGCCGGAAGTCCTCGGGGTAGACGGTGCCGCTGTGCGGCGAATCGAGCACCAGCGGCGTGTGCCCGGCAACGCTGGTCACCTGGGCGCGGGTTTGGATCAGTTTCAGGACAGGATGCATAGGCAGGTACCAGGTCAGTCCAATCGGATGCGGGCAAAGGCCGCGACCTTCTTCATCTTCTCGATCTCGCTGTCGATCTGCTTCGCGAACTCGGCCGGCGTGGTGCCCGACGCATAGAGCCCCTGCAGCGCCAGCCGCTCGCGCACCGTGGCGTCCTTGAGCGCCGTGGCCACGGCCTGCTGCATGCGCAGCGCGATGTCGGCCGGCGTGCCGGCGGGCGCCACCAGTCCGAACCACGACGGATCGTTGTTGGCCGGATAGCCGAGCTCGCGGTAGGTCGGCACCTCGGGCAGCACGTCGAGCCGGCCGCTCCAGGACACGGCCAGCGCCTTCAGCTTGCCCGCCTTCACGTGCGGCAGCGAAGAAGCCACCTGGTCGAAATACACCGGCACCTCGCCCGCGAGCACGTCGTTGATGGCCGGGCCCGCACCGCGGTAGGGGATGTGCACCATCGAGGTTCCGGTGCTGCTCTTGAAGAGTTCGCCCCACATGTGGCCGATGGTGCCGTTGCCCGGCGAGGCGTACGACACCTTGCCCGGATTCGCCTTCAGGTACTTCACGAGTTCCGCGAAGCTCTGCACCGGCAGCACGCGCGGGTTGATGACGACCACGCCCGGCGCCTTCACCAGTTCGGTCACGGCGACGAAGCCCTTGACCGGGTCGTAGGGCAGCTTCTGGTACACGGCCGGGTTCACGCCGTGCGTGGAGAGCGTGGCCACGCCGAACGAGAGGCCGTCCGGCGCGGAGCGGGCCACCTCGGCCATGCCGATGGAGCCGCCGGCGCCGGCGCGGTTGTCGATGACCACGGGCTGCTGGAGGATCTTGGCCAGCGGCTCTGACAGCACGCGCGCCGTGATGTCGGTGGCGCCACCGGGCGGGAAGGGCACGATCATGCGGATCGGCTTGCCTTGCTGGGCAAAGGATATTCCAGGAGCGACAGAAACTGCGGCCAGGGCGGAAAGAAGATGGCGACGTTGCATGGGGGTTTCTCCAATGAGACGAAAGTAATGAAGCAAAAGTTGCTCCGCTACTTGAAGCAAAGGATAGACCAGCTAACATTCTGATTTGGAATGTTTTAATGGGCATCCAGCCATGTCGCTCCGCCGCCTCAATCCGCCGCTGAACCTGCTGCGCGCCTTTTCCACCGTGGTGCGCTTCGGCGGTGTCTCGCGCGCCGCCGAGGCGCTGCACCTGACGCAGGGCGCGGTCAGCAAGCAGGTGCAGGAGCTGGAGCGCTGGATCGGCGTGCCGCTGTTCGAGCGCAGCCGCAAGCGCCTCGCGCTCACGCCCGCGGGCGAGCGCTACGAGAAGGCCGTGCGCGCCGTGCTCGTGCAGCTGGAGGCGGCCACGCTGGAGTTCATCACCAGCGGCGACGGCGGCGGCGCGCTGCACCTGTCGACCCTGCCCACCTTCGGCGCCAAGTGGCTGATTCCGCGCCTGCCCGAGTTCCAGCGCCTGCATCCCCAGATCACGCTGCATTTCGTGCCCTTCGTGCATGGCTACGACTTCGAGCGGCCCGAGCTCGATTGCGCGATCCTGTTCGGCGACGGCCACTGGCCCGGCGCGCGCTCGCACTACCTGGCGGGGCGGGACGTGGCGCTGATCGCGCCGCGCGCGGAGCTGGCCGAAGCCGCCATCCGCACGCCGCAGGACCTGGCGCGCTGCACCCTGCTGCGCCACGTCACGGTGCCGCAATCGTGGCTGCAGTGGAGCGAGGCGCATGGCGTGCGCGGGCTCGATCCGCTCGCCGGACCGCAGTTCGACCAGTTCCAGACCATGATCCGCGCGGTGATGGTGGGGATGGGCGTGGCGCTGGTGCCGCGCTGCCTGGTGCAGGACGAGATCGCCTCGGGGCTGGTGGACGAGCCGCTGCCGGGCGGCGGCTACCGCGGCGACCAGGGCTACTGGTTCTGCTACCCCGAGGGCCGCGGCCAGCTGGCCACGCTCGACCACTTCCGCCGCTGGCTGCTGGCCGAAGTCGACCGCGCCGCGGAGCCGGCGCCGCCCGCCCTGCCCTGAGCTCCGCGCCGCGGGCCGCTACTCGGGCTTGGCGCCCGAGGCTTTCACCGCGCCGCCCCAGCGCTGGATCTCGTTCGCCACGAAGCGGTCGAACTCGGCGCCCGTGGTGGGCGCGGGCTCGGAGCCGCGGTCGCGGATGAAGCGCGCCATCTGCTCGCTCTTGAGGATGTCGGTCACTTCCTGGTTCAGCCGCGCCGTGATCTCGGGCGGCGTGCCGCGCGGCGCCATCAGGCCGAGCCAACCGACAGCCTCGAAGTCCTTGGTGCCGGCCACGCCGCTTTCGCGCACGGTGGGCACCTCGGGCAACTGCGAGGAGCGCTGGGCCGAGGTCACTGCCAGCGCCACCGCCCTGCCCGACTTGATGTGCGGCAGCGCGGCCGTCACCGAGTCGACCATCAGCGGAATCTGGTTGCCCAGGAAGTCCGACTGCGCCGGCCCGCTGCCGCGGTACGGAATGTGGGTGATGAAGACGCGCGCGGCCGACTTGAACATCTCGCCCGACAGGTGCTGCGTGCCGCCGATGCCGGCGCTCGCGTAGCTGAGCCGGCCGGGCTCGGCCTTGGCGCGCGCGGCCAGGTCGGCCATGCTGCGGATGCCGCTTTCGGGCGTGGCCAGGAAGACCAGCGGCACCGTGGCGATGAGCGAGATGCCCACGAGGTCCTTGCGCGGGTCGAAGCCCGGCTTGGCGTAGAGCGTCTGGTTCACCGCCATCGCGCTGCCCGCCACCACCAGCGTGTAGCCATCGGCCGGCGAGCGCACCACGAACTCGGTGCCGATGTTGCTGCCGGCGCCGGCCTTGTTGTCCACGATCACCGGCTGGCCCAGCCGCTTGCCGAGCTGCTCGGCCAGTGCACGCGCGAAGATGTCGGTGGCCTGCCCGGGCGGGAACGGCACCACCAGTTTCACGGGCCGCTCGGGCCAGGCCGCGGCCTGCGCGCGGCCGGCCGCGCCGGCAAGCAACACCGCCGCGCCGGCCGCCAGGCCGGTGGCGAAATGCCTGCGCCCCGCCCTCATGGCGCCGACAGGTGCTTGCCCACGATGCCCGCGAGCTCGAACATCGTCACCTGGTCCTTGCCGAACACCGGCTTGAGCTTGGCGTCGGCATTGATCGCGCGCTTGTTGGCCGCGTCCTGCAGGCCGTTGGCCTTGATGTAGTCCCAGAGCTTCTTGATGACCTCGGTGCGCGCCACCGGTTCCGCGCCGATCACCGCGGCCAGCGAGTCGCTGGGCTTCAGACCCGCACCGGGCTTGCGCGGCGCCGCGGCTTTCTTCGCTGCCGGCGCCTTCTTGGCGGCGGGCGTCTTCTTCGCCGCCACCTTCTTGGCCGCCGCCGTCTTGCCCGCGGGCGCGGCCTTGCCGAAGGTCTTGCGCGGCGGGAACTTGCTGCCGCCTTCGCGCGGCGCGAATTCGAAGGTCACCTTGCCCTCCTCGGCGTTCCAGGTCAGGAAGGCCTTGAAGGCGCGGCGCGTGCGCATGCTCACGAACTTGTCGAGCAGGTCGGTCTTGCCGGTGGCGAGCAGCTTTTCCATCTGCGCGCGCTCCACCGGCTGCTGCAGGATGATCTTGCCAGTCTTGAAGGTGCAGCTCGGCGTCGGCTGCGCGGTGGTGGGCACCGACTTCTCGCAGACGTAGTTGCTGCCGTGCTCGAACACCGGCGCCCCGCAGATCGGGCACGGGCCCACCGTGTCCTGCTCGCTGAAATCGACGATCTCGCCGGTGTCGGCGTTCTTGTCGTCGCCGAAGTCGAACTCCAGCTTCCAGTTCTTCGCCTCTTCGTCGAACTTCAGGATGATCTCGGAGGTGAAGGGCCAGCCCGCCTTGGAGCGGAAGCCCTCGAGCGGGCCGATGTGCTTGTCGGCCAGCAGTGCCTCGGCCTCGGCCACCTCGAAGGTGCGCCCGGCCGGCGACTTGCCGAACGAGAAGCCGCAGGCGTCTTCGCCGGTGCCGGACTTGCCGGTGCAGGCATAGCGGCGGTAGTTCTCCTTCACCACGCCGCCGCAGTTGGGGCATGGCGTCGACAGCGTGGCGTAGTCGCCCGGCACGGTGTCGCGGTCGTATTCCTTGGCCTTCTTGACGATGTGCTGCGTCATTTCGGCGATCTCGCGCATGAAGGCGTCGCGGCTCAGCGCGCCCTTCTCCATCTGCGCGAGCTTGTATTCCCACTCGCCCGTGAGCTCGGCCTTGGAGAGTTCCTCCACGCCCAGGCCGCGCAGCAGCGTCATGAGCTGGAAGGCCTTGGCCGTCGGGATCAGCTCGCGGCCTTCGCGCAGCATGTATTTCTCGGTGATCAGGCCTTCGATGGTGGCCGCGCGCGTGGCTGGCGTGCCCAGGCCCTTTTCCTGCATGGCCTCGCGCAGCTCGTCGTCGTCGATGGTCTTGCCGGCGCCTTCCATGGCGCCCAGCAGCGTGGCTTCCGAATAGCGCGCCGGCGGCCGGGTCTTCAGCGCCTTCAGGTCGGCCGATTCGGTCTTCACCGTCTCGCCCGGCTTCACCACCACCAGGTTCTTGCCGTCCTTCTCGTCGTCGTCGTTGATGGCTTCCTTGCCCCAGATCGCGAGCCAGCCCGGCTTGACCAGCACCTTTCCGTCGCTGCGGAAGGGATACTTCTTGCCGCCCGTTTCCACCGTGCTGATGCGGGTGGTCACCTGGAACTCGGCGCTCGGGAAGAACACCGACATGAAGCGGCGCACCACGAAGTCGTAGAGTTTCTGCTCGGCCTCGGACAGGCCGCTCGGCGCCTGCAGCGTGGGAATGATGGCGAAGTGGTCCGACACCTTGGCGTTGTCGAAGATGCGCTTGTTCGGCTTCACGTAGCTGCCGTCGACCGCCTGCTGCGCGAAGGGGGCGAGGTGCTTCATGCCGCTGTCGGCGAGCATCTTCATGGTGTCCTTCACCACCGGCAGGTAGTCCTCGGGCAGCGCGCGCGAGTCGGTCCGCGGATAGGTCAGTGCCTTGTGGCGCTCATACAGGCTCTGCGCCAGCGCCAGCGTGGTCTTGGCCGAGAAGCCGAAGCGGCCGTTGGCCTCGCGCTGCAGCGAGGTCAGGTCGAACAGCATCGGCGAGGCCTGGGTGGTGGGCTTGCTTTCCTCGGTGACGGTGGCGGGCTTGCCGCGCGCCGCATCGGCGATCTCGCGCGCCTCGCGCTCGCTCCACACGCGGTCGGCGCGGATCTCGGCGTCGGCCGTGCCGTCGGGGCCCGGCGGCGGCTTCTTGAAGCTGGCGTCGAACCACTTGCCCGGGTACTGGCCGGCCTCGGCCTGGAACACGCCGTGGATTTCCCAGTAGTCGCGGCTCACGAACTTGCGGATCTTCTCCTCGCGCTCGACCACCACCGACAGCGTGGGCGTCTGCACGCGGCCCACCGTCGTCAGGAAGAAGCCGCCGTCGCGCGAGTTGAAGGCCGTCATGGCGCGCGTGCCGTTGATGCCCACCAGCCAGTCGGCCTCGGAGCGCGAGCGCGCGGCGTCGGCCAGGCCCTGCATCTGCTTTTCGGTGCGCAGCGCCTCGAAGCCGTCGCGGATGGCCTGCGGCGTCATCGACTGCAGCCACAGGCGCTTGACCGGCTTGTTCAGGCCGGTCTTGCCGCCCGCGTACTGCTCGATCAGGCGGAAGATCAGCTCCCCCTCGCGCCCCGCGTCGCAGGCGTTGATGAGCTGCGTCACGTCCTTGCGCTTGGCCTGCTTGACCACGGCGTTCAGGCGCGTCTTCGTCTTGTCGACCGGCTTCAGGTCGAAGTGCGGCGGAATCACCGGCAGGTTCGCGAAGCTCCACTTGCCCCGCTTGACGTCGAACTCCTCGGGCGCCTGGATCTCGACCAAGTGGCCGACGGCGCTGGTCACGACATAGCTGTCGTTCTCGAAATGCTCGTCATGCTTGTCGAACTTGCCGGCCACCGGCGTGAGGGCGCGGACGATGTCCTGTGCCACCGACGGCTTTTCTGCGATTACCAAGGTCTTCATCAACAATTCCTAAAAGTGTTCTCTGGCCGGCGCCGAGCCGCCTCAAGGCGGCCTGCGGCCCCCTCGGGGGGCAGCGACGACACGCAGTGCGGGAGCGTGGGGGCCACATACAATCTGCGGCTTCCCGCGTGTGCGCACGCGCACACGCGCATGTGTGCATATTCAACCTAACAGACTTCGGCGATGCCTTCCAAATCCCCACAATTCGCCGGCCGCCGCATCCAGATGCGGCGCTCGGATGTCCACGGCAACGGCGTGTTCGCCGTGGACGACCTGGCCGAGGGCGAGACGCTGATCGAATACAAGGGCGAAGTCATCAGCTGGAAGGAGGCGCTGCGCCGCCACCCGCACGACCCGGCCCAGCCGAACCACACCTTCTACTTCCACATCGACGACGGACGCGTGATCGACGGCAACGTCAAGGGCAACGATGCGCGCTGGATCAACCATTCGTGCGATCCGAACTGCGAGGCCGACGAGATCAATGGGCGCGTTTATATCAAGGCGCTGCGCAACATTGCTGCAGGAGAAGAACTCAACTACGACTACGGCCTGATCATCGACGAGCCCTACACGCCGAAGCTGCTGTCCGAGTTTCCCTGCTGGTGCGGCTCCGAGAATTGCCGCGGCACGCTGCTGACGCCCAAGGACGAAGACGAAGAAAAGAAAAAGAAGAAAAAGGCCAGGAAGAAGGCCGACAAGAAAAAGGCCGAGAAAAAAGAAGCCAAAAAGGCGGACAAGAAAGCCGAAAAAAAGGCCGGGAAAAAGGCGGAGAACAAGGCCGAAAAGAAACCGGAAAAAAAGAAGTCCAAAAAGGACGACGGAGCCGGCAAGGGCTGAGCATGATGGGTACCCAGGCCGCCTGGTTCGAAGACCGGATCGCCGCGGCGGTGGCGCCGCTCCTGCCCGGCTTCGCGGTCGAGGCCGTGGCCGAGATCGATTCGACCAACACCGAGCTCATGCGCCGCGCGCGCGCCGGCCGCACCCCGCCGGTGCTGCTGGTGGCCGAGCGCCAGACCGCGGGGCGCGGCCGGCTCGGCCGCCCCTGGCAGAGCGCGCAGCAGAGCGAGGAACAAGGCGCCGCCTCCCTCACCTTCTCGCTGGGCCTGCCGCTCGCACCGCGCGACTGGGCCGGCCTCTCGCTGGCCGTGGGCGTGAGCGTGGCGGAAAGCCTCGATCCCACGGGCGCGGCCAAGGTCGCGCTCAAGTGGCCCAACGACCTGTGGGTGGAGGACCGCAAGCTGGCCGGCATCCTGATCGAAACCGCCATGCCGCATGCGGGCCGCGCCGACGCGCCGGCCCCGCCGCGCTACCTGGTGATCGGCATCGGCATCAACATCGGCCCGCGCGAGGGCGATGGCATGCGCACCCCGCCGGCCTGGCTGCGCCAGTGGCGCCCCGATGCCACCGCGCCCCAGGTGCTGGCCGAACTGGCCGCGCCGCTGGTGCACAGCGTGCAGGCCTTCGAGGCACAGGGCTTCGGGCCGTTTGCCGAACGCTTTGCCGCGCGCGACGCCTTGCGCGGGCGCGAAGTCCAGCTCAGCGACGGCAGCTTCGGCCTGTGCGAGGGCGTGGCCTGGGGCGGCGAGCTCCAGGTGCGCACCACCGGCGGGCTGCAGCTGGTCTCGAGCGACGAAGTCAGCGTGCGCCCGAGCGGCATGGCGTTCTGAGGCCGGCCACCATGAAGCTGCGCCTGCTGCTGATTGCCCTGCTTGCCGCCAATCTGGGCTACTGGCTGTGGTCGCGCGGCGACCTGGCCGGCTTCGGCCTGGCGCCCGCGGGCTTCAACGAGCGCGAACCGCAGCGCCTCGCGCGCCAGGTGCATCCCGAGTGGCTCCAGATCCGCAAGGACGCCAAGGGCGCGCCCTGACGAACCCGCCGCCGCGTCTCAGGCCGCGGCTTCTTCGCCTTCGAAGCGCACCGTGAAACGCGCCCCCGGCGGCTGCCGGCCCGGATGCGCGTCCTCCAGCTTCACCTGCGCATGGTGCTGGTTGGCGATCTCGCGCACGATCGGCAGGCCCAGCCCCGAGCCGTCGGCCTCGTTGCCGAGCACGCGGTAGAACGGCTCGAATACCAGTTCGCGGTCGGCCTCTGCAATGCCCGGACCGTTGTCCTCCACCTGCAGCAGCACCACGTGGCCGAAGGGGTCGGCCAGCACGCGCGCGGTGATCACGCCGGGCCGCTCGGCGGTCGAGGGCGTGTAGTTGATCGCGTTGTCGAGCAGGTTGCGCACAAGCTCCTTGAGCAGCGTCTGGTTGCCTTCGATCACCACGCCGGGCGCGCCCGCCTCGGCGCCGTCGTAGCCCAGGTCGATGCGCTTCTCGATCGCGCGCGGCACCGCTTCGCGCACCACCTCGATGGTGAGCCGCGCCAGGTCGCAGGGCTGGCGGCCGGTGCCGGCGCCGGTGCTTTCGGCGCGCGCGAGCGAGAGCAGCTGGTTCACCGTGTGGGTGGCGCGCACGCTGGCGCGGCCGATCTGCTTGAGCGACTGCTTGAGCTCGTCGGCATTGGCGCCTTCGCGCTGCGCCAGGTCGGCCTGCATGCGCAGGCCCGCGAGCGGGGTCTTGAGCTGGTGCGCTGCATCGGCCAGGAAGCGCTTCTGCGTGTGGATCGAGTCATTGAGCTTGTCGAGCAGCTCGTTGACCGACGAGACCAGCGGCACCACTTCGAGCGGCACCGACGATTCGTCCAGCGGGCTCAGGTCGCCCGGGCGGCGCTCGCGGATGCGCGCCTCCACCACCGACAGCGGCTTGATGCCGCGCACCAGCGCCAGCCAGATCAGCAGCACGGCCAGCGGGAGGATCGCGAACTGCGGCAGCAGCACGCCCTTGATGATCTCGGTGGCCAGCACCGACTGCTTCTCGCGCGTCTCGGCCACCTGCAGCAGCGCCGGCTCCGCGTCGCTGTCGGGGCCCGCGAGCCAGAGCGAGGCCACGCGGACCGACTTGCCGCGCATCTCGCCGTTGCGCAGCTGGACCACGCCGGGAACCGGGGGCTCGTCGGTGCTGGGGTGCGGCACGTCGGGCTCGCCGCTGAGCAGCGCGCCGTGGCTGTCGAGCACCTGGTAGTAGACGCGGTCGGCGCCGTCGGCCCGCAGGATCTCGCGCGCCGGCTGCGGCAGCACGAACTGCGTCTGCCCCTGCTGCACCGTGACCAGCCGCGCCAGCGTCTGCACGTTGTATTCGAGCGCGCGGTCGAACGGTGCATTGGCAATGCCCTGCGCCACCAGCCAGGTCACGCCGATGCTCACCGGCACCAGCAGCAGGAGCGGCGTGAGCATCCAGTCGAGGATCTCGCCGAACAGGGAGCGCTGCGCGCGCTGAAAGAGTTTCAAGGGAGTCGCCCCCGGGGGTCTTCGGGCACTACGTGTGGCGGCGCGTCAAGGAATCTTCTCGAGGCAGTAGCCCAGGCCGCGGACCGTGGCAATGCGCACCGGCCCCTTCTCGATCTTCTTGCGCAGGCGGTGGATGTAGACCTCGATCGCGTTGAGGCTCACCTCCTCGCCCCATTCGCACAGGCGCTCCACCAGCTGGTCCTTGCTGACCAGGCGGCCGGCGCGCTGCAGCAGCACCTCCAGCAGGCCCAGCTCGCGCGCCGAGAGCTCGACCATCTTGCCGTCGATGGTGGCCACGCGGCCGGCCTGGTCGTACACCAGCGGGCCGTGGCGGATCGTGTTGCTGGTGGCGCCCATGCCGCGCCGCGTGAGCGCCCGCACGCGCGCCTCGAGCTCCTGCAGGCTGAAGGGCTTGGCCATGTAGTCGTCGGCGCCGTGGTCCAGGCCCTTGACGCGTTCCTCCACGCTGTCGGCCGCGGTGAGCACCAGCACCGGCAGCTGCGAGCCGCGCGCGCGCAGCCGCTTCAGGATCTCGATGCCGTGCAGGTTGGGCAGCCCCAGGTCGAGGATCAGCAGGTCGAACTCGCTGTGCGTCATGAGCGCGGTGTCGGCCTGCGATCCGTTCGCCACGTGGTCGACCGCCGCGCCCGAGGTGCGCAGGCTGCGCAGCAGGGCATCGGCCAGCACCTGGTCGTCTTCGGCAATCAGAATCCGCATGAGCCACCTCCGGCCGGTTCGGGCGCCGCGCCGGCGCCGCGTTCACATATGTCTCTTCGCCGAGTCTAGCCCCCCGTGTAGGCTTCCAGTCCGATGGTTACCACGGTGGCAATGTCGTTGCCCACGCTGGCGCGGAACTCGCGCTCGGCCTGCGTCACCGCGCTGCGGAAGGCGTCGAGCCACGCGAGCCCGTCGGTGGTGAAGAGCACGCGCCGCGCCCGTGCGTCGAGCGGATCGGGCCCGCGCGTCACCAAGCCCCAGGCCTCGCACTGGTCCACCAGCGCGCCCATCGCCTGCTTGGTCATGCCGGCGCGCTCCGCCAGCTCGGTGAGGCGCGAGCCTTCGCGCGCCAGGTGCCGCGTGATGTGGATGTGCGCGGCGCTCACCTGCGCGCGCGCGGCGAGGTTCGACAGCGCCAGCGGCACGTCGACGTCGTGCGCCATGAGTTCGAGCACGCGCTCGTCGAAGCGGCGCATCGCATGGCCCAGCAGGCGGCCCAGGTGGGTTTGCCGCCAGGCGTCCGGGTCGGACGGAAAAGCTTGTTCGGCCATCGGCTAGATAGTAAAGCAAACTGACCAAAAAATGGGTTTACTCAAACCAACGAGCCCCTACACTACTGTTCAAGCATCCAGCCTGTAATTAAAAGCAGATGGACCGCAACCACACACAAACCGTTGATTTTCAAGGAGATTTCCACATGGACGCACTCGTCAAAGGCACCAGCATCTCGGTCGCAGGCAGCGAAAAGGCCAAGGCACTGCAGGCCGCCCTGGCCCAGATCGAAAAGCAGTTCGGCAAGGGCACGATCATGCGGCTCGGCGAGGGTGAGGCGCTTGAAGACGTCCAGGTGGTCTCCACCGGCTCGCTGGGCCTGGACATCGCGCTGGGCGTCGGCGGCCTGCCGCGCGGCCGCGTCATCGAAATCTACGGCCCGGAATCTTCGGGCAAGACCACGCTCACGCTGCAGGTCATCGCCGAGATGCAGAAGCAGGCCGGCACCTGCGCCTTCGTCGATGCCGAGCACGCGCTCGACGTGCAGTACGCCCAGAAGCTCGGCGTGAACCTGTCCGACCTGCTCATCAGCCAGCCCGACACCGGCGAGCAGGCCCTTGAAATCGTCGATTCGCTGGTGCGCTCGGGCGCCGTCGACCTGATCGTGGTCGACTCGGTCGCCGCGCTCACGCCCAAGGCCGAAATCGAAGGCGAAATGGGCGACTCGCTGCCCGGCCTGCAGGCCCGCCTGATGAGCCAGGCGCTGCGCAAGCTCACCGCCACCATCAAGAAGACCAACTGCATGGTCATCTTCATCAACCAGATCCGCATGAAGATCGGCGTGATGTTCGGCTCGCCCGAAACCACCACCGGCGGCAACGCGCTGAAGTTCTACGCCTCGGTGCGCCTGGACATCCGCCGCATCGGCACCATCAAGAAGGGCGACGAGGCCATCGGCAATGAAACCAAGGTCAAGGTGGTGAAGAACAAGGTCTCGCCTCCGTTCAAGACGGCCGAGTTCGACATCCTGTTCGGCGAAGGCATCAGCCGCGAGGGCGAGATCATCGACATGGGCGTGACTGCCAAGATCCTCGACAAGTCGGGCGCCTGGTACGCCTACAACGGCGAAAAGATCGGCCAGGGCCGCGACAACGCCCGCGAGTTCCTGCGCGAGAACCCCGAGCTGTCGCGCGAGATCGAGAACAAGGTGCGCGAATCGCTGGGCATTCCGCTGCTGGCGGCCGATGCCAGCGCTCCCGCCGCCGAAAAGGCCGAGAAGCCCGCGAAGGCGGCCAAGGCCGACAAAGCCGACAAGGGCGAGTAAGCAGGCGAGCACGCACGGAAGCGGCGCATGGCTTTCGGCGCCCCCTCCCTCAAAGGCCGCGCGCTGCGGCTCCTGAGCCAGCGCGAGCATTCGCGCGCGGAACTGGAGCGCAAGCTGGCAAAGCACGAAGAAGCACCCGGCGAGCTGGCCCGCGCGCTCGACGAACTGGCCGCCAAGGACTTCATCAGCGAGCCGCGCGTGGTGGTTTCGGTGCTGAACCAGCGCGCCGCCCGGTCGGGTGCGCTGCGGGTGCGGCAGGAACTGCAGGCCAAGGGCATTGCGCCCGAGGCCATTGCACAAGCCGTGGCCAGCCTTCAGGACACCGAAGTGGAGCGCGCCACGGCCCTGTGGCGCCGCCGCTTCGACGCACCGCCCGCCGATGCGAAGGAGCGCGCCAGGCAAACGCGCTTCCTGCTGGCGCGCGGCTTTTCGGGCGCGGTAGTGGCCAAGGTGCTGCGCAGCGATTTCGACGAAGACTGACGGCCGGCCCCGCGGCGCCGGCCTGCCGGAGCCGGGCTCAGAGCGCCAGCATCAGCTTCAGGTTCTGGACCGCGGCGCCGCTGGCGCCCTTGCCGAGGTTGTCGAGGCGCGCAATCACCACGGCGTGGCGGTGGTCCTCGTTCGGGAACACGCGGATCTCGAGATTGTTGGTGTCGTTGAGCGCCAGCGCGTCGAGCTTGCCGTCATCGGTCGGCGGCAGCACCTTCACGAACTGTTCGGGCGTGTTGCTCTTTGCGTAGTGCGCGGCCAGCGCCTCTTGCAGGTCGCCGGCCTTCGGCTTGCCGGGCAGCAGGTCGAGGTGCAGCGGCAGCTGCACCAGCATGCCCTGCTTGAAGTTGCCCACCGAAGGAATGAAGACCGGTCGGCGGGTCAGGCCCGTGTACTTCATGATCTCCGGGATGTGCTTGTGCTTGAGGCCGAGCGCGTAGGTCTCGAAAAGCGGCGCCTTGCCGTTTTCGTAGTCTTCGATCATGGCCCGCCCGCCGCCCGAATAGCCGCTCACCGAGGGCAGCGAAATCGGAAAGTCGGCCGGCAGCAGGCCGGCATCGACCAGCGGCCGCACCATGGCGATGGCGCCCGTGGCATAGCAGCCCGGGTTGCCGACGCGGTCGGCCGCGGCCACGGCCTGCCAATGGCCTTGCACCAGTTCAGGGAAGCCGAACACCCAGCCGGGCGCCACGCGGTGCGCGGTGGAGGCGTCGATGATCTTGGGCTTCCTGCCGGGCAGCTGGTCGATCAGCGCGACCGATTCGCGCGCCGCATCGTCGTGCAGGCACAGCACCACGAGGTCGACGCCGGCCATCAGCTCGCGCTTGGCGGCCACGTCTTTTCGCAGCTCGGGCGCAATGCTCACGAGTTCGATCTGCGGCATCGTCTGGAGCCGCTCGCGGATCTGCAAGCCGGTGGTGCCGGCTTCGCCGTCGATGAAAACCTTGGCCATATCGGAGTATGCGTAGGGGAGCTAGAAGAAAGTACGTATTGACCGCAAGGTCACGTCGAGTATTGGTGCGCCGCACCATGATACAGTCCGCGGTTGTTCGCCGCCCCCAGCCGTCAGGCTGCCGTCGCCCGCGAGCAACAGAGCCAAAGACGCCTCAGACCCCAGATCTCCCGTTCTCAACCTCCTCCTTCCGAGAGACATCCCTCATGAAGATTCACGAGTACCAAGGCAAGGAAATCCTTGCCAAGTTCGGCGTGCCGGTGCCGCGCGGCATCCCGGCCTATACGGTCCAGGAGGCGGTCGAGGCCGCCCAGAAACTTGGAGGCCCGGTGTGGGTCGTCAAGGCCCAGATCCACGCGGGTGGCCGCGGCAAGGGCGGCGGCGTCAAGGTCGCCAAGTCCATCGAGGACGTCAGGAAGCTCGCCGGCGAGATCCTCGGCATGCAGCTCAAGACGCACCAGACCGGCCCCGAAGGCCAGAAGGTGCGCCGCCTCTACATCGAAGACGGCGCCGACATCAACAAGGAATACTACGTCTCGGCCGTGACCGACCGCGCCACGCAGAAGGTCGCGTTCATCGCCTCGAGCGAAGGCGGCATGGACATCGAGGAAGTGGCCCATTCCTCGCCCGAAAAGATCATCACCGTGTTCGCAGACCCCGAAAAGGGCCTGACCGACGAACAGGCCAAGCAGATCGCCGACGGCATCGGCATGCCGGCCGACTCCACCGCGCAGACGGTCGACATCCTCAAGAAGCTCTACACCTGCTACATGGAGACGGACGCCTCGCTGGTCGAGATCAACCCGCTCAACCGTGACAGCAAGGGCAAGGTCATGGCGCTGGACGCCAAGTTCAACTTCGACAGCAACGCGCTGTTCCGCCACCCCGAAATCGTGGCCCTGCGCGACCTCGACGAAGAAGACGCGGCCGAAGTCGAAGCCTCCAAGTTCGACCTCGCCTACATCAGCCTCGACGGCAACATCGGCTGCCTGGTGAACGGTGCCGGCCTGGCCATGGCCACCATGGACACCATCAAGCTGTTCGGCGGCGAGCCGGCCAACTTCCTGGACGTGGGCGGCGGCGCCACCCCCGAGAAGGTCACCGAAGCCTTCAAGATCATGCTGAAGAACAAGAATGTCGAGGCCATCCTCGTCAACATCTTCGGCGGCATCATGAAGTGCGACACCATCGCCACCGGCGTGATCGCGGCCTGCAAGGCCGTGAACCTGCAAGTGCCGCTGGTCGTGCGCATGAAGGGCACCAACGAAGTCGAAGGCAAGAAGCTGCTGGCCGATTCGGGCCTGCCGATCATCAGCGCCGACACCATGGCGGAAGCGGCCCAGAAGGTCGTGGCAGCAGTCAAGAAGGCCTAAGGAACAAGTCATGTCGATCTACATCAACAAAGACACCAAAGTCATCACGCAAGGCATCACGGGCAAGACCGGCCAGTTCCACACCGAGAAGTGCCAGGAATACGCGAACGGCAAGAACTGCTTCGTGGCGGGCGTGAACCCCAAGAAGGCCGGCGAGTCGATCTTCAACATCCCGATCTTCGGCTCGGTGAAGGAAGCCGCTTCGCAGACCGGCGCCACCGTGTCGGTGATCTACGTGCCGCCGGCAGGCGCGGCCGCTGCCATCTGGGAAGCCGTCGAGGCCGACCTCGACCTGGCGATCTGCATCACCGAAGGCATTCCGGTTCGCGACATGCTCGAAGTGCGCAACAAGATGAAGGCCAAGGAAGCGGCCGGCGGCAAGAAGACCCTGCTGCTGGGCCCCAACTGCCCCGGCCTCATCACGCCCGACGAGATCAAGATCGGCATCATGCCCGGCCATATCCACCGCAAGGGCCGCATCGGCGTGGTCTCGCGCTCGGGCACGCTCACGTATGAAGCCGTGGCGCAGCTGACCGAAATCGGCCTCGGCCAATCGTCGGCCGTGGGCATTGGCGGCGACCCGATCAACGGCCTCAAGCACATCGACGTGATGAAGGCCTTCAACGACGATCCGGACACCGACGCCGTCATCATGATCGGCGAAATCGGCGGCCCCGACGAAGCCGACGCGGCCCGCTGGTGCAAGGAACACATGAAGAAGCCGGTGGTCGGCTTCATCGCCGGCGTCACCGCCCCTCCCGGCAAGCGCATGGGCCACGCCGGCGCGCTGATCTCGGGCGGTGCCGACACGGCCGACGCCAAGCTCGCCATCATGGAAGAATGCGGCTTCACCGTGACGCGCAACTTCTCGGAACTTGCGAAGCTGCTCAAGGCCCAGCTCTAACAAGCCCCCGGCAGTTCTCCGCGCACCACGCAAAAAGAAAAAGCGCCCGCAATCTGGATTGCGGGCGCTTTTTTCACTACAACACAGTGGAACAAGAGACATGGAACTCCTTCAAGGCGCCGATTTCTGGATCGGTCTGATCAAGATTGTCTGGATCAACATCATTCTTTCGGGCGACAACGCCGTGGTGATTGCCATGGCGGCCCGTTCGCTGCCGCCAGCGCAGCAGAAAAAGGCCGTGCTGTTCGGCTCGGGCGCGGCGGTGGTGCTGCGCATCGTGCTCACGGTGGTGGCGGCCAGGCTGCTGGCGCTGCCCTACCTGCAGATCGTCGGCGGCCTGCTGCTGCTGTGGATCGGCCTGCAGCTGCTGAGCGAAGAAGACGAGGGCGATGGCGAAGCCAAGGAATACGGCAGCATGATGGCGGCCGTGCGCACCATCCTGCTGGCGGACCTGGTCATGAGCCTGGACAACGTGATTGCCGTGGCGGCCGCCGCGCAGGGCAACATGGTGCTGCTGGTGCTTGGCCTGGCCATCAGCATTCCGCTGGTGATCTTCGGCAGCACGCTCATGATCAAGCTGATGGAACGCTTTCCGATCGTCGTCATGCTGGGCGCCGCCCTGATCGGCTGGGTCGGCGGCGAAACAATAGCGAGCGACGTGTCGCTGCGCGAGGTGCTGGCCGCCAATCCGTGGCTCCTCCATGCGGCAGCCGCCGCCGGCGCCTTCTTCGTGGTGGCCGTGGGCCGCCTGCTTCAGCGGCGCGCGCAGGCCGCTGCGGGGCGCTGAAACCGTCGCGCGTCCACGCTTCTGAAAACATATGGCAAGTGTCGGCGCGTCGCTTTTCTCCATCCGGCCCCAGCTCTCCTGGGACTTTGCGGGGCTGACCGACGTGGGCCGCGCACGGGCCCACAACGAGGACGACCTCCACATCGACCCCGCGCTCGGCCTGGCCGTGCTGGCCGACGGCATGGGCGGCTACAAGGGCGGCGAAGTGGCCAGCGCCATGGCCGTGTCGCTGGTGCACGCCAGCTTCGCGCGCTGGTTCGCGCAGGCCGGCCTGCAGGCGCCCGCGCGCGTGGTCCGGCGGGCCCTGCAGGCGGCCACCGACGAGGCCAACTCCGCCATCCTCGAAGCCGGCCTGGCCAATGCCGAACTCCACGGCATGGGAACCACCCTGGTGCTGGCCGCGTTCCGGCCCCAGCGCGTGCTGGTCGGCCACATCGGCGATTCGCGCTGCTACCGCCTGCGCAACAACAAGCTCGAGCAGCTCACGCGCGACCACTCGCTGCGCCAGCAGCAGCTCGACGCCGGCGCCATCACGGCCGAGGAAGCGCTGATCTCCCCACACCGCAACCTGGTGACGCGCGCCATGGGCGTGGAGCCGCAGGTGGTGCTCGAGATGCACGAGCACACCGCAAGGCCCGACGATCTCTATATGCTCTGCTCCGACGGGCTCAGCGAGATGGTCCCGGATGCGCAGCTTTTCACGCTTTTGAATCACGATGTCGAGCTTCAGCAGAAAGCCTCACTTCTGGTGGCCGTTGCCAACGACAATGGCGGCCGGGACAATATTTCAG
Organism: Variovorax beijingensis; assembly: GCF_007828835.1. Classification (GTDB taxonomy): domain Bacteria; phylum Pseudomonadota; class Gammaproteobacteria; order Burkholderiales; family Burkholderiaceae_C; genus Variovorax; species Variovorax beijingensis_A. The sequence goes on from NZ_VIVL01000001.1 coordinate 359,049, forward strand.
TTGTCCTGGCCAGGGCGCGCGTTGGCAGTGCGCCTGAATAAAAACATGCATTCAGGGAGTCGGCAATGCCGAAGATGATCATTTCGATCGATGGCACTGTCATCGGGCAAATGGCGCTTGCCAAGGACCGGACCACGCTGGGGCGGCGCGCCTACAACGACATCGTGCTCGACAATCTCGCGGTCAGCGGCGAGCATGCCGTGCTGCACATGCGCGGTGGCGAAGTCGAAATTGAAGATCTCAACAGCACCAACGGCACCTACGTCAATGCGATCGTCGTCCAGAAGCAGCAGAAGCTCAAGGACAACGACGTCATCGAAATCGGCGGCTGCCGCCTGCACTTCCGCGCGCGCAGCAGCGCGGCTTCCGATACCGGTTCCACCCGCGCTGCGCGCGGCGACTACGCGGCCTCCGTTCCACTGTCGGCTGCGCCCACCGAAGCCGGCGCGCTGCTCGAACTCGGCATACCCGTGCTGCGCGTTCTCTCGGGCACCGACCAGGGGCAGGAAGTGCCGCTGCAGAAGGTGGTCACCACCATCGGCAAGCCCGGCGTTGCGGTGGCGGTCGTCACGCGCCGCCGGCAGAGCTACCTGGCTTCCACCATCATGGGCGGCGTCACGCTCAACGACGCGCCGCTCGGCGCCGAGCCCGTCGGGCTGCAGGAAGGCGACGTGCTTGAGCTCGGCGGCGCCACGCGCATGCAGTTCGTGCGGGTCTGATTTCCGCGGCGCAGCAGCGCCAAGGGGGCAGCACCAGTGACCGCGCTCAGGCGCCACTGGCCGCGCATTGCCATCACCCTGCTGCCGGTCCTGCTCGCGCTGGCGCATGCCACCGGCCTCTGGCGCCTGGATGCCATCGACCGGCTCGACCACCTGATCTACGACACGCGACTGCGCGCCACCATGCCGGGCACGCTCGATCCGCGCATCGTGATCGTCGACGTCGACGACGCCAGCCTCACCCGGCAGGGCCAATGGCCCTGGTCGCGCGACAAGCTGGCCCGGCTCACCCGGGAACTCACCGGGCGGCAGCAGGCGGCGGCGCTGGGCTTCGACGTGATGTTCGTCGAGCCCGACCGGAGCGCCGGCCTCGACAAGCTGCGCCAGATCGCACGCGGCCCGCTGCGCGACATGCCGGGCCTGTCTGAGGAAATCGACCGGCTCGCCCCCACGCTCGACAACGACGCCATCTTTGCCGCCGCCATGCAGGGCCAGCGCGTGGCGCTCGGCTACTACTTCACGCGCACCGAAAAGTCCGGCGCCAAGGGCCAGCTGCCGCCGGCCCCCGTGCTGCAGGCCGGGGCCTTTCCGCCGGGCCGCGGCTATGCCACGGCCTGGAACGGCTTTGGCGCCAGCCTGCCCGTGCTGGCCGCTGCCGCGCCGGCGGCGGGCTTTCTCAACACCCTGGTCATGTCCAACGGCGACGGCGTCATCCGCGCCGTGCCGCTCATTGCCCGCTATGAAGGCGACCGCGCCCTGCCCGGCTACTACGAATCGCTGGGGCTCGCCGTCTACCGGCTCGCCAGCGGCACGCCGCCCGTGCGGCCGGCCTTTGCATCGGGCGGCGCCGCGCCCCCGCTCCAGTCCTTGCTGGTCGGCGGCCTGCGCATACCCGTCAACGAAGCCGCTTCCATGCAGGTGCCTTTCCGCGGCCCCGGCGGCGCGCACGGCGGCTCGTTCCGCTACGTGTCCGCCGGCGACGTGCTCGAAGGCCGGCTCGCCCCCGGCGAGCTGAAGGACCGCATCGTGCTCGTCGGCGCCACCGCCCCGGGCCTGCAAGACCTGCGCGCCACCCCCGTCGGCGCTGCCTTTCCCGGCGTCGAAGTGCATGCCAACATCGTCTCGGCCATGCTCGACCACCGCCTGCTCGCCGTGCCCGACTACGCCCCCGGCTACGAAGTGCTCAGCGTGCTGGCCGCGGGCCTGGTGCTGGCGCTGGGCCTGTCGCTGCTGCCGGCCCCGCGCGCGGTGGTGCTTGCCATTGCCACCGTCGCGGCCCTGGTCGGCGTCAACGCCTGGCTCTACCAGCGCCACAGCCTCGTGCTGCCGCTCGCTTCCGCGCTGGCCATGGCCGCGCTCGCCTTTGCCTTCAACATGGGCTGGGGCTACTTCGTCGAATCGCGCGCCCGCCGCGGCCTGGTGCGGCTCTTCGGCACCTACGTGCCGCCGCAGCTGGTCGACGAAATGCTCGCGACGCCCGGCCGCTACAGCATGCGCGCCGAGAGCAAGACCATGACCGTCATGTTCTGCGACATGCGCAACTTCACCCGCCTGTCCGAGCAAATGGCCCCGGCCGAACTGCAGGCCTTCCTGAACAACGTGTTCAACCGGCTCACCCACGTCATCAGCACCCACCGCGGCACCGTCGACAAATACATGGGCGACTGCGTCATGGCCTTCTGGGGCGCCCCCATCGACACCCCCGACCACGCCACCCTGGCCGTGCGCGCCGCGCTCGACATGGCCGAGGCCGTGCGCGACATCAACAACATCCACCGCACCACCGGCCGCCCCGAGATCAGCGTGGGCATCGGCCTCAACAGCGGCGTCATGAGCGTGGGCGACATGGGCTCGGCCGCGCGGCGCAGCTACACCGTGGTGGGCGATGCGGTCAACCTCGCCTCCCGCCTCGAAGGCCTGAGCGTGCACTACGGCGTGGAGATCGTCGCCAGCGGCGCCACCCGCGAACTCGCGCCCGGCTTCGTCTGGCAGGAGCTCGACAGCGTGCTCGTCAAGGGCCGCGCCCAGGCCGTGGCCGTGTTCACGCCGCTGGGCGCCGCCACCGAGCAAACCGGGGCGCCCACGCCTGCCGCACTGCAGCAATCCGCCCAGCTGCAGCGCTGGGCCGAAGTACTTGCCGCCTACCGCCGCCAGGACTGGGCCGTGGGCCGGAACTTGCTGGATCCGCTCCTGGCCGCGGATGCCAAAAAAGTCCTTTACCAGCTCTACGCACAACGATTAGCCTCCATGGCATTGCGGCCCCAGGACCCCGAATGGGACGGCGCAACCCGGTTCGAAACCAAATGACGGCAGCAGAAGACACAAGCAGAGGGGCTCTCACAATGCAGGTTCGCGTGCTGGGTTGCTCGGGCGCCATTGCCAAGGACTGCCGGACCACCTCGTTCCTGATCGACACCGACCTGCTCGTCGATGCGGGCACCGGCGTGGGCGACCTCACCCTCGAAGAAATGGCCGGCATCGACGACGTGGTGCTCACCCACAGCCACCTCGACCACATCGCCGCGCTGCCCCTCATGCTCGACGCCGTGGCCGGCCGCCGCACCCGCCCGCTGCGCGTGCACGCCCTGCGCGCCACCATCGAGGCGCTGCGCGCCCACGTGTTCAACAACGTCATCTGGCCCGACTTCGAAAGCATTCCCAGCCCCGAGGCGCCCTTCGTGAGCTTTCACGACATTGCCGTGGGCCAGGTGCTGCAGCTGGGCACCGCCGCCCCCAAGCGCATCGAGGTGCTGCCGGCCGTGCACACCGTGCCCGCCTGCGGCTTTGCCGTGAGCCGCGCCGAGGGCGGCGCCAACTGGGTCTTCACCGGCGACACCGAGCGCAACACCCCCTTCTGGGACCGCCTCAACGCGCTGGACGTGGCCATGCTCGTCATCGAAACGGCATTCAGCAACCGCGAGCAGGCCCTGGCCGAACGCAGCCTGCACCTGTCGCCCCGGGCGCTGGCCGACGAGCTGGCGCATATCGACCCGGGCAAGCAGTTTCCGATTTACATCACCCACACCAAGCCGGCGGAAACCGAGGAGATCATGTGGCAGATCGAGGATCTGGCTGGGCACCAGGTGGCGGGGTTGGCGCAGCGGGATATTCGGTGGTTGAAGGCGGATGGGGTGCTGACGTTTTGAGGCTGGAACGCCGCGGGCGCTGACAAAATTGTCACGACTCGTAGCATTTGAGGGCCGTTTTCGTCACTCAATGTAACTTGTGTGGGTATAAAGTACTCGATTTCGCCGCCACAGAGCCTCGGGACAGCATGGCACAGATGCTGCGGAAGTTGCTGCGCTCCGGGCTTGGTTCCCGGGCTCTACAAACCAACCTGGAGTTTTGAATGAACCGTCGTTCTATCGCACGTAACGTGCAAAAGGGTTTCACCCTTATCGAATTGATGATCGTTGTGGCGATCATTGGTATTTTGGCTGCTGTGGCTCTGCCGGCGTACAACGACTATGTGACGCGCGCTCAAGTTGCAGAGCCCGTGGAACTGGTGGGCGGATTGAAAGCTCCGTTGGCAGAATTTGGCGCCAATCAAAGCGCTTGGCCTACCTTGGTTCAGGCAACCGGAGCTCCCGATCAGGTTGTAGCCGCTACCGCAATCCCTGCCAACCTTACCGGCAAATATTCGACTTTGGCCACGACTATCACCGGAACTTACCCCGCCGGATCGCTGACGGCTACCATGCGCGCCAATTCGCGTGCATCCGGTACGACGGTCGTTTTCAACACGACGGACGGTGGCGCTAACTGGAGCTGCAACAGCGGAACCGTGGCAAATAAGTTCCTTCCCCAAGCTTGCCGTGAAGCAAGCGCCGGAACTGCCGCTCCCGCTCCCGCTCCCGCTCCCTAATGGCCTGATGACTGGCAAGAGCCGCCTTCGGGCGGCTTTTTTATTGGCATCAATACTGTTCTCGGTATAAAAATGCATCAAGCCAAGATTTCATCCCAACAAGAACGTAATTTGGTATCCCCAATGTGGGACTTTTTACTCTTGGGAGGAGGATCGGTCATAGCACTGTTGCTAATCAAGTTGATTTTTCTGACTTATGAAAAAGAAGAAGGAGTGGCGTTGTCGCTAATGCTAACCTTATTTCTTTCAAATCTCATAAATCATCCTCATTTCGCCCATTCATATCAAATTTTCTATTCAAATTTTCGAGAGAAGATTGGGTCTTTGAAGTATGAAAGAAGCTTGCGGTCAAGGTATTTTTTTGTTGGGATTTTCCTTCCGCCTTTGATCATTGGTGGACTGCTTTGTCTACTTTTTTTAGAGCTGCCTCGAGTATTTGGACTCGCAGCGAACACAATGTTCTTCTTTGTCGGATGGCACTACGTAAAACAAGGCTATGGAATGGCAATGTTGGACGCAGCGCTGAAGAAGAAATTTTTCAATTCGATGGAGAAGAAATCTCTTCTCCAAAATGCATATGCCGTGTGGATTTTTTCTTGGGTATTGATAAATTTTAGCCTTCAAGGTAATTCTACAAAATACTTCGGAGTGTCCTATTTTGTCGTTCCAATCCCTGTCTGGCTTTTGGCGATTTCGGCCGTGGGATGCACTTGGTTCTCGTGCCGACTTTTGCTAGTGCTGGTGCGCCGCTTTCGTTCGGATGTGCCCTTGCCTGTCAATGGTGTGGTCGCGTATTTAGTGACCCTCTACGTTTGGTTGCTGTTTCGTGATCCCATTGCGATCCTGTGGATTCCGCTATTTCACTCCCTCCAATATTTAACGGTTGTTTGGCGGTTCAAGATAAATAAGATAACTTCGGAGAGAAGTTCGCCGGTGAGCCCTGTATATCGAATTGCCATCTTTGCTGCCATAGGGTTTGGGTTGGGTTATATGGCTTTTTGGAGATTCCCAGAATGGCTGGATGCTAATGTTTCTTATAATAAGGAAATTTTCGGACCCTCTGCCTTTTTTTATATTTCCTGGATATTTATTAACATCCACCATTATTTCATTGACTCCATAATGTGGAGGAAAGGAAACATGGATGTCATGCAATATCTGTTTGAGTCCCCCGTGCCTATTGTTGCGCCGAAGGGGAAGAAAGATTGTTCAAGTCCCGAAACGGGAGTTGTCACTACTTAAGAAAATCTCGACTAGCAAACTCTGACGCAGACGGGAAATGCTAAACCTGAAGCCTGTGCCAAGATTCAAGGGTTCACTTGAACCTATTGTCAAATACCACCTCTACTCGCACGCGCGATTTGACATTTAGCCCCGCTAGTTGGCCCGGTAAAAAAGGCGCAGCGATGAAGGCTTCGCGCGCCACCTGCTCGAACATCGGTGGAAGCCTTGTTCCCTCCGCAGCCACATGCTTCACATGTCCCTCTTCATCAATGAAAAGGGACAGAACACCCACGTAGCGCTCAGCGGAGAATTCGCCCTCCGGCGTGTTCAGAACAATGGCCGTAAGCGCAGATGGTGAAATCGTGAGTTGCGAACGAGGAATGTAGTCACTGCCGTCGAAGTCGGCCGATGGCGTGTCTTCATCGGGCCGCGATTGGACGTCAGCCGCACTCGCCAACGCGGTTTGCTCAATGACGGGCTGCGACGATGTGCCGAGCTTGGATGTATTCGTACGAGCGCCTGCCGGGTTGACCACGGCTTCAGCTAGGGGAAAAAGCGCTGTCGATCCGACAACGTGCCGTGGTTTGCGTCGATCCGCGGTTTCGGCGATGGCAGTTGTCCTCCTTGGTCGCTCGGGAATCACCCGTACCCGCGTCGCTCCAGGCGCGGTGCCACCGACATCTCGAGCCCCGGGGTTCGAGAGCAATGCCGGCGAAGGCGTCACCCGATAGGCGAGCACTGCCGCGTGCAGTGACACGGAGAGGGCCACGCACAGCAGCATCGGTTGCATGCCAGGCATCCCACTCCCGCCGGCGCGGAACTCTGATGTGACCGCACTGCCACGCACTGCTGTCCCATTTGCCGTTAGTCGGCGAGCTCCCGCCACGAGGTGCGAAGCGGGTTGCTGCCGGAACCCGGTGGGTTGCCACCCGACTCTCCTCGCAAGGCGCCATCCGTCGTCGGCCGAACCACGATGGTGCTGCCGTCCTTCAGCTTGACCCAGCTCTGGCCGGCAATCAGCGAGCTGGCGCTCCAGAGTTCGCCCGCGTTCACGAGAGAGCCCGAACCGTCGGTTGCGTTCAGGAAGTAACGCCAGGAAGAGCCGCCCGAGCTGCAGGCGTCGCCGTTCGGGATGCCCGTGGCCACCGAAAGGACGCCGAACTGAAGCGCGAGGTTGGTGAACACGCGCTCGCCGGTGTGCGGCAGGTCGGCCCACCAGCCGTTGTTGGTGGTCCAGTTGACCGGGTTCTTGGTGATCGTTGCCGTGTTGCCCGAGACGGTGAAAGTTTGTTTCACCATGCCGATGTTGGTGCGAACGTCTCCCATGCCGGTGTCGGTCAGCGAATCCTTCACGGCGTAGATGGTTTGCTGTGTGGTGTCTTCCACGTCGGCAGCGCCGAGATAGCGGCCGGTCGCAACGATGATCACCGGCTTGCCCGAGACTTCAACGGTTTCAGGCCGTGTGGTGATCGGCTGCGGCGTGGTCGCATTGACCTGGAACTTCGCAAGCAGCAGCGCCCCTTGATTCGGCAGCACGAGGTTGTCGACATCGAAGCGCCAGAGGTTGCCTTGAAGGTCGCCCCCGTAAAAGCGCTTGGACGTGTTGTCCGACACATCGTCGATCCAGGTATTGATCTTCGCAAGGCCACTCGGATCGCTGGCTGTGCCGGCCGTGGTGGGAATGTCGCCCGTAATAACCTTGACGCCGGTATTCGCATTTACGACATAGAGGCGCCCCTTGCCGTCGCCACCGCCGCCATCGCTCCCGTTGTTGTAGCCCGAGGCGAACACCACGACCCAGGTGCCGTCCTTGCGCTTGGTAATGACGGGGTTGCCAAAGGTGAGGCCGAGATTGGCATCGGTGAACTCCCACAAGGCCTTGGGGCTTTCAGGATCCGTGATGTCTAGGGCGTAGTAGCCGCGGCCACCCTTGTTGAGCCCGCCGACGAGGATGGTCTTCCAGTCTGAGCCCACCTTGATGTCGCCAATGACTGGGGCGCCATCGACGAAGTACCGGTGCCTCGATTCGTAGCTCGTGTCCGCTAGCCTGTACATCTCGGGCATCACGATGCTGGGTACGTAGGCCCAGCGCTCTGTTCCGGCGTCAGTGCCGCCGGCAGAAAACGCATGCAGCATGCCGTCGTTGGCGCCCACGTAGACCATGGGCTTGCGGTCCTTCTTTGCAACCACGAAGCTGCTGTAGCCGGCATCGCTGTAGGTGAAGGGCGGCTTGCCCACATAGGCCGGGGCGCCGTTGATGATGTCGCCCAGAACGCCGCCGGCGCGGGGACGGTACAGCGCGCGGGTAGTTCCGTTGGCGGTACTGGCTGACTCGAAGGTGCGGTCGCCGCGCAGGAACTTGACGAGGTTGTCGCCGCTGTTGATTTTCGCTTTCTCGTCAGCCGTGGCGTCGTTCAGGCATTGCACCGCCACCAGGGTACGCGAGCACAGGTTGCTGAAATAGGTGCCATAGCCGTCCGCATCCAGGTTGGTCCACTCGAAAGCCCGCAGTGTGGTGGTGTTGGGCTGGCGATAGTAGATCTTGCGGTTGGCATAAGGTGTTGCATTGAGCTTCGCCTTGGCGGACCAGACCGCCGTTGTACCGATGGCACCTGTGTCGCCGTTAAGAGTGAAAGCTTCGACATCGCCGCTCCACTTCTTGGTGGTGTAGCTGGCCTTGTAGACCTGGTTGTTGTCGCCGGCGACGAGTTCCAGCGCGCTGGTAGATGCAGCCGAGGAGGTGCCGGAGACTTCCTGGATGGTATTGACGACGCCGCTGATGGCCTCGGCCAACGCCGTAGCGTTGAGTGCCGAGTAGTACTGGCCGCGGCCGTTGACGGCGGCGTGCCAGAGGTCGTCGATGTTGGTGGCTTCACCGCCGCTGTCACTGATATCCGGCGCAGGCCAGTTTGCCGCGCCATTGACTAGGTCAACATAGGAGCCTGAGGTCTGCGTCAGGTAGTTGCGGTCGTAGTCGAGCGTGCCGTTCACACCCAGCCCGATGGTGAACGTGGTCATGTGCTGGCTGGTCGCGGTGTCGCGGCCTGCGGGCACGATGTTGTTGGAGCACACATCCTGTTCCGAGCCGGAGGCCGACGATTTGCAGTTGCCAAGACCCGTGGTGCGCAGGTCCGTGTTGTAGTAGTACGCAGCTACGTCAGCCAGCGTGTTGCTGGTACCCGCGTCTTTCATGGGGCGGGCCTCTGTGCCGTCCTGCTGGCCCACTTCGCTTGAGCCATCAAGTTGGAGCGGGCCGTAGCTGGTGGTTTCGCTGCCTGTATTCCAGTAGCCGTCCGTTGAGAGCAGCGCATAGTTGCGCTGGCAGGAGTACTGCATCGGATCGTAGGTCTGGCCGCTCATCTTTTTCGCAAAGTAGCGGCCGGCCTTGGAGAGCGCGCCTCTCAACGGCGTGTTGGAAGTGCCTGTGGCCGCATAGAGCTTTGAATAGAACGTTTCCTTCTGCGTGTCACCGAAATCGTCGACGTCCTGAAACCCGGAGTTCGTCACGACGCCTGTATTGCTGATGGTCGTGAACCCGACGCGATAACTTGAGTCGAGCGCCTGCATGGCTTTGCCGGTGGCGGTGCGCATCAGGAGCCGGCGGGTGCGGTAGTAGGAATACCAGTTGGCGTAGTTTTGCGCTTCAGCGGACGTGCTGGTTACAACCACTGGCGCGAAAAGAGCTCTGCCCGCCGAGTCGGTCACTGCGTAGTGGCATTCTGTATAGAAGGTGTTCTGGATGACCGCAGTGCTGCTGTACTTCCAGTCCATCTTGGGTTGGCTGCCCTTGTAAACGTAGTAAATACTGCCAAGGCGCGCAATCGCCCAAGAGGTGGCATTGCCACTGCCCGAAGAATCCGTGACGTTAACCACGAGGGTCTTTGTTCCTTGGCTCCAGTTGGTGCTTGAATTGGTCCACGCGGTAACGACACCGGTCAGCACTTTGGCATTTCTGCCGGAGCCCGAAGTTAATCTCAAGGTTTGACCAACGGCGAACATGTTCGCCGTATAGCTCGAATCCGTGAACTGAAAAGACTTGCTACCGGTGCCAACTGTGACCGATGCGGCGGTGATACTTCCGACGTTGGTGGAAACGTCGTTCAGATCATCGCTGCCTCCCGATCGCGCAAACCCGTCGGTCCATGCGGACGCAAAAGAGGCGTTGTCGAATGCTTTGCCGGTGGAGTCTATTGGCGGCGAATAAGTCAGGGTGGGGTCATAGGCAACGCCATTACATTGGGCGCTGCGGTAGCCGAAGGCCCCCGTGCTGTTCATGTCGTCCGGCATGTGCGCACTGGCCATGCTGCCGGAGTTGTCCAGAATGAAAAGCAGGTTGGGTTTTGCCTTGACGTTGGGGCGCGTGGCCAGCGGCTCATCGAGGATCAGCGTATCTGCAGTGGCGGGCATTGATACCGCGCATGCGAGCACGGCCATGCCGGAGGACAGCAGTACGGCAAACGCTCGGCGCGAGCCGGCGTGCCACCGGCGGTGGAAAGATGCATGAGACATTGAACTGGACTCCTCGTGTCGCGAAACCGCGCACGTGCTAATAGAAATTGACGATGGTTTCGGTAAAGCCGGTGGTGCTGCGCGCACCGAGCACACGCACGACGATTCGGTAGTACGGTCCGCCCGTGGTGCTGAAGCGCGGCGTGGAATAGTCGATGAGTCCCCGCCCAGACGCCGCCGAGCCCCCCGCCATCGGCTGCGCGCAGCTGTTGTTGATGTCGTCGTTGGGATTGCCCTCACTGGCGCACAGCCGGAAGATCACGTAGCGCACGTTGTTGCTGCCGGCCACAGAGGCGGCCTTCACCGACTTCAGATCGCAGGAGCCAAAGGAGCCCGCTGCAGCATAGGAGCACTTCTTGTCCTGTTCATCGCTCCAGTCGACCAGTTTGCGATTCGCGACCGTTTGCTGCTGGCCGGTGACATCGACGGGTGCGTCCTTGGTCTTATCCGCCTTGAATTCCTTGGTGCTGGCGTAGTAGCCGCTTGCAGGTGCGTCGCTATTGAGACTGGCGGCGTTCGCTTTCAGCCATGCGATGGCTTCACGGGCGGCCTGGTCGCCTGCCACAGTGGCGTCTTGCTTGAAGCCGATGTTGCCTAACACCAGGGCGCCGGTGTCCACAGAGCGAACCAGTGCCAGTGTTGCTAGCGACAGGGCCACCAGGGCCAGCAGCGCAAAAAGCAATGAGACGCCGCGTTGCGCGCGAAGGAGAGGTTGAAATTTCATGGCGTGGCTGCCGAGTTCCAGAGCATGTTGCGCAACGGCACGATGGTGTCGTAGACCTTGTATCGGTAGTGCTCCCAATCGGGAACGTGGCTGATCTTGAGTTCGACACATTTGCTGGAGCCACAGGTTGTGGCACCGCTGACGGTGCTGTTGGGACCGACGTCCCACGAAGGCGCCTTGCTCGTGACAGCCTCCTTTTCGTACTGAGTACTTCTCGTCACCACGGCAATGCGGATTGCCAAGACGTTCTTCCAGTCGGCAGCAGTGGTGGGTGCGACCGCGTCGTAACTGCTGACCTGGCCTGTTCCGGCCGCGGCCTTTCCGTACATCGCCTGCATGTTGACGATCTGCGGATAGAGCGACTCGGTTGCCGAAACAGCTTCGGCCGTGCGGGCCGTGACATCAAGGCTCTGCGCGGCGGCGTTGACCGAATATGTGTTGAACGACAGGCTTCCCATGTTCAACAGATAGCTCTTCTCGAGATAGCCGCTGTCCGGAAACACGCTGCCGCTGTTCCACTTGCTGGTGCCGCCTGCAACATGGGGCACGTGGTGTGAACCCAATGTGGTCTCGGTCGGTGTTGCCGCGCCGTCATCAGTTACGCTGAACACCGAGCACCAGTTGTTGGCATCCCATTTGCCCTCGGCGGGAACGGCGATCATCAGGTCGCCGACAGCAACGCCGAAGGCCGACTTCACGGTGAACGAGTTGCCGGCCTTCGCGTGGTCCTTGGTCACTAACAAAGGCGCCGAGAAATTCGCCTTCCGACTTTGCAGCACGGTGATCTCGTCGGGCGCGCCATTGGCTCCGTCCTTGATCACTACTGGAGCGAGGATCGGGCTGAACGCAATCGCAGGAGTGGCGGCCGGTGCAGCAGGATCCTTGAAGCTGCCTTTGACCGCGCAGCCCAAGGCTTCGAGATTGCCGACGGCGCCATACCCTGCCATCTGGATGTCGCGCTGCAGCGTGTAGAGCGACAAGGCGCCGTTGACCTGGGCATCGCTACCCGAAGAAACAGTGCGTTTCTTGCCTTCGGCCAGCGAAGTCACTTCGGTGATGACGAGCACCGTGAGCATGCCCAGCACGAGTCCTACCATCAATTCGACAAGGGTGAAGCCGAGCGACGCGCGGGAAGTCTTCGAGCGAAAAAGGCGCGGAGGATGGATATGGGACATGGTCAGCTCGCCGTCCGCAGTGCAATGGTGCTGCGTGTCACGTACCGGTGTGTCTCGCCGCCGGGCATAGACCACGACACCGTCACCGCCACGTCACCATTTGCAGCGACGGTGATGACGGCACCGCCGCCCGGCAGCACGCTTGTTACCTTGTTGCGCCATTCGAGGCAACTGGCCGCAGTGCAGGTGGTGGTACCTGCGAAGGACGAGAGATTGGCAATGTCCACCCACATGCGTCCAATGGCTTCACTGGCCAGGTTGGCAGCGTCCGCCCGCATTTTCGAGTCGGTTTGGGTGCGGGTCATGGTGCCTTGCAGGCCGACCAGACCAAGCACGCCAAGCATAAAGATCAGCATCGCAACGAGTACCTCGATGAGGGCCACGCCGCAGGTGCGGGAGGAGGGCTTTCGGCTCCGCCGAGCGTTGTGATGTACGTGCATGGTGGTCTTACTTCGATTCAGCCGGGCACAGGCGCGGATCTGTGGTGGCTGTGCTGGGAACGCTGGGGTCGCACATGCGAACCGCCCCCGAGGCCGTGAGGTTGAGGCGCAGGTTGCGGTACCGCGTGCCATCCCGTGGGCCGGTCACGTCGATCTGCGTGATGAAGCTCCCTGCGGCGGAGACCACGCGGCCAAAGCTGTTGAAGGTGACGGTGTCGTTGTCCGCAGTGACCTTCACGCCGCCGCCGCCGTCTCCCAAGGCGCGTGTTTCGACGATCATGGGCGCGTCGGTCGTCGAAGGTGCACTGGCGCATTTGCCGACCGGAGAGGTCACGCTGATGACCCACGAGCCGCTTTCCGTGGAAAGCGCACAGGTGTTGTCCATTGCGCCCGAATCGTTCAATGAAACGAGAAAGAAAGAGACGTTTTGGTTGCGCCGTATGGCTTCGCTGCGCGCGGCAAGGAGGCCGTTCTGCAGAGACTCGGTGGTGTTGCGGATGCGGCTGTTGTCCATCCATGTGCCGATGCTTGGCATGGCCAAGGCAAGAATCAATGCCAGCACCGCGATGGTGACGGCCAGCTCGACGATGGTGAAGCCTCGTTGCCTCATGAAAAACCTGCTGCTCAACACGTGGTGCTCTTGGTGAGCCAGCAGGTCGCGGCTATCGTTGCACCCTTGAACTTCGTCGTGCCGCGTACGCCGGTTTCGTTGATGGTGTACACATGCCCGGTGACCGAACCGCTGATACCCGTCGCAGTGATGGTGTAGGCCTGGAAAGTCGCGCCGCTTGCCACGCAACTGAACGAAAAGTGCGTTCCGTCCACCGGGAATGTGTTCCAACCGGCCGCCGCCGCGTCGGACGCACATTTGTTGGCGGCGGTTCCATAGTTCCGGTTGTCCTGGTAGTACTGCTCCATCTTCGAGCGGTAGTCGGACAGGCGATTGAAGGCCTCAGGCAGCTGACCGCGGCGTACATAGTCGTTGTATGACGGCACCGCGATCGCGGCCAGGATGGCAATGACTGCCACCACGATCATCACTTCGATCAGCGTGAAGCCGGACGAACCGCCCCGTGCCTGGACAGCGCGACGCAGATAGCTTGCTTGTTTCTTCAAGAGACACCTTTCGGACCGATTCCGGGCCTTCCGCTAGAGGGCGGGCAACAGTTGTAGATAGTTGTCTAAGAATGTCTCTAAATGTGTTTTCCCGCAAAGCCGCTCGTCTCCCACCCGCCGCCATTCGTCGGCCCGCCCGTTCGTCACAATCGGCGGAATGACTTCCCGCGCAGCGCCTGCCGAGGCCGCCGCTCTCTCGCCTAAAGCCGTCGGCGCCCTGCGTGCCGGGTTGGTCGCGTTCCCGTTTCTCTGCCCGCTCGTCGCCGGTCCCTCGGTCCAGGCTTGGCAGCTGCTGGCCACCTGGGTCTGCCTCGCGGCGATGCTTCTGGCCGTTCCTGTCGCCGTGCCGGCGCGCGGCATTTGGGCCTGGCTCGGCGCCGGAGCGGCAGCGGTCGTGCTTTTTTCCTCCCCGCATGCCACGGCCGCCGCATGGCTGCCCGCGGTGGTCGTGCTGGCAGCCATGGCGGCCGCAGCCTGCGTAGGAGCGGGCATGGCGCGCGGCGGGCCGGCCGTATCGGGGGCGTTGGCGGTGGGCGTGCTCGCAGCCGGCCTCGTCAGCGCGGTGCTCGGCCTGCTCCAGTACTACGGCCTGGCCGAGCCGCTGGTGCCCTGGACCACCACGCCCGCGCTGGGCCAGGCGTATGGCAACCTGCGCCAGCGCAACCAGTTCGCCACGCTGATCAGCATGGCGCTGGTGGCGGCGCTCTGGATCCATGCGGTGCAGCCTTCGGCGCGCATTCGGCGCTGGCTGGCGGCGGCGGCGCTGCTGCTGTTGGTGGCCGCGGCGGCTTCCACCTCGCGCACCGGGCTGCTCCAGCTGCTGTCGATCGTGGGCGTTGCCGCCTTCATCGCGCGGCGGGAGCGCCGCGGCGTGCCGGCCGAGCACGCTGGCACGCTCTTCAGCCTGCCGCCGCCGCTGGTGCTGCTGGCGATGGTGCCGGTCTATTTCGCCATCGCCTGGCTGCTGCCGCAGCTTGCGGCGGGCGAGGTCGAGGGCATGATGCAGCGGCTGCAGGAGGGCGCGCCGGGCGACCACACGCGGATGATCCTCTGGCGCAACGTGCTCTCGCTGATTGCCGCGCATCCGCTCGCGGGCTGGGGTTGGGGCGAACTGGCCTTCGCGCACTACAGCACGCTGTACGACGGGCCGCGCTTCCCCGAGATCCTGGACAACGCGCACAACCTGCCGCTGCACCTGGCGGTGGAAATGGGCATTCCGGTGTCGGTGCTGGTCTGCGGCGGTTTTCTCTGGATGGTGATGGCGGCCAGGCCCTGGCGCGAGCGCGATCCGGTGCGACTCATGGCCTGGGGCATGCTGGGCGCGATCGCGCTGCACAGCCTGCTCGAATATCCGCTCTGGTACGGGCCGTTCCAGCTGGTGTTCGGGCTCTGCCTGGGCATGCTGTGGCCGGCGCTGGGCACCGCAACGGCTTCATCGCTGCGGCAGCGCTTCAAGGCCCGGTGGCTCGAGCCGCCGGTGTTGTCTTCGATTGCGGCCGCGGTGCTGATGGCGGTGGTCGGCTGTGCCGCCTGGGACTACATCCGCATCAGCCAGATCTACCTGCCGCGCGACGAACGCCTGCCGGCCTATGAAGACGGCACGCTCGCCAAGGCCAAAAAATCATGGCTCTTCGCCAGGCAGGTCGACTTTGCCGAACTGACGCTCACGGCCGTCACGCCGGCCAATGCGGCCGCGATGCACTCGCTGGCCGAGCGCACGCTGCATTTCTCGCCCGAGCCGCGCGTGATCGTCAAGCTGATCGAAAGCGCCGAACTGATGGGGCAGGGCGAGGCAGCCCGCGACCAGGCGGAGCGCTTCCGCATCGCGTTTCCGGCGGAGTACGAGCGCTGGCTGAAGGGGCTGCCCGTGGATGGGCAGGCGCCCTAGCTTTGAGGGGCTGCCAAGTAGCTGCCCGACTTGCCGCCATGCTTCTCGAGCACATGCACGTCGGTGATCCGCATGCCCCGGTCCACCGCCTTGCACATGTCGTAGATGGTGAGCAGCGCCACCTGCACGGCGGTCAGCGCTTCCATCTCGACGCCGGTCGGCCCCACGGTCTCGACCGTGGCGGTGCACACCACCTGTGGCGCATTGCCTTTTTCGGCCAGCGCAAACGCGAGCGCCACGCGCGTGAGCGCGAGCGGGTGGCACAGCGGGATCAGGTCGCTGGTCTTCTTGGCGGCCTGGATGCCCGCGATGCGGGCGATGCCGAGCACGTCGCCCTTCTTGGCGGTACCCGATTCGATCAGCGCCAGCGTGGCGGGCTGCATCTCGATGCGGCCCGTGGCCACCGCCACGCGATGGGTGGCGGGCTTGGCCGCAACGTCGACCATGTGGGCCTGGCCCTGGGCATCGAAATGGGTGAGGGAGCTCATGTGTGAACGATCGGTGTGGAGGTGCATCATACGAGCCCGAGCCAATGGACGAGGAATGCCGCGCTTGACTCCCTTTGCCACCCCAAAGCCCGCCCCAAAGACTTCCGCCGCGCCCGCCTTGCGGTCGCTCTGTGCTGCCGTTTTGATAGCGGGCCAGGTCCTGCTGCCGGTGCCGGCCCGCGCCCAGATGCAGGTGCTGCCGGGCCTGGGCGACGGCGGCGAAATGACCGCCAGTGCCGAGCGCCAGCTGGGCGACCAGATCGCGCGCGAGCTCTACCGCGACACCGACTACATCGACGACCCGGTGGTCGCCGCCTACGTGCAGGACATCTGGCAGCGCCTGCTGGCCGCCGCCCGCCAGCGCGGCGAGCTCACGCCCGAGCTCGACGAGCGTTTTGCCTGGACCATCCTGCTGGGGCGCGACCGCAACATCAATGCCTTTGCGCTGCCGGGCGGCTACCTGGGCCTCAACATGGGCCTGATTGCCACGGTGGGCAGCCGCGACGAGCTGGCCACGGTGCTCGGGCACGAGCTGTCGCACGTCACGCAGCGCCACATCTCGCGCATCATGAACCAGCAGGGCAAGCAGATGCCGCTGATGCTGGCGGGCCTGATCCTCGGCATGATCGCGGCCGGCAAGAGCCGCAACGCCGATGCGGGCCAAGCCGTGATGATGGGCAGCCAGGCGCTCTTCATGCAGAACCAGCTGAGCTTCTCGCGCGACATGGAGCGCGAGGCCGACCGCGTCGGCTTCGGCGTGATGACGCAGGCGGGCTTTGCGCCGCAGGGCGCGGCCGCGATGTTCGAGAAGCTGCAGTACGCCTCGCGCCTGAACGACAACGGCTCCTACCCCTACCTGCGCAGCCATCCGCTCACCTCGGAGCGCATCTCGGACATGCAGGGGCGCTTCCAGTTCCGACTCGATGCCGCCCCGGCCATGCCGCTGGCCATGGACCACGCGATGATCGCGGCGCGTGCCCGCGTGCTCACGCGGCCGGGTGTGGACGTGCTGCGGCTGTGGGTCGATGCGGCCTCCAGCGGCGAGTTTGCCAAGAGCAGTGCGGCCCAGCAGGCCGGCACGCTCTACGCGGCGGCGCTGTCGGCCAAGGAGCTGCGCGACTTCCGGGCCGCACGCGCCATGGCCGAGCGGCTGACGGCGCGCACCGCCGACGACGCCTCCGCAGCCAGGCTGGCGCGCTGGCTCAACGCCGAGATCGAACTGGCCGGCGGCAACGCGCCCAAGGCCGCGGGCCTGCTCGATGCCAAGTCGAAGGAGCGGCCGGAGATGCTGCTTGCGGCCGATGCCGCCGTGGCCACGCGGCAGCCCGCGCCCCTGGTGCCGGTGCTGCGCGACTGGGTGGCCACGAATCCGCGCGACGCCACCGCCTGGCGGGCCCTGGCCAACCTGTATGGCGCCCAGAACGATTCGGTGCGCGCGGTGCGCGCCGATGCCGAGGCCAATGTGGCCATCCTCGACTATCCGGCCGCACGCGACCGCCTCAAGGCCGCGCAGGAGTTGATGCGCAAGCCCGGCGTGCCCGTCGACCACTACGAGGCCTCGATCATCGACACCCGCGCGCGGGCCGTGGAGGTGCTGGTCAAGCGGCAGGCCGAGGAGCCGCCGCTGAAGTGAGCCGAGCAGCGATAAAGAAAGTGCCGCCCGCCTGGCGGCTCAGCCCTTGGAGAGCAGCCCGCCCAGCGCGGCTTCGATGACCAGGCCCAGCAGCGAATAGATCAGCGAGCCGATCAGCGCCGCCACGAAGCCGTTGACCTGGAAGCCGGACAACAGGCCCGATGCGGCCCAGAACAGCAGCGCATTGATCACGAACAGGAACAGCCCGAGCGTGACGATGGTGACCGGCAGCGTCAGCACCACCAGCACCGGCCGCACGACCATGTTGAGCAGGCCGATTACGGCCGCGGCGATCAGCGCGGAGCCGAAGCTGGCAACCTGGACACCGGGATAGAGATAAGCCACCGCCAGCAGCGCGACAGCGCTGAGCAGCCATTTGATGATGATGCGCATGCGGCGCAGGATACCCCAGAGGCCCCAAAACAACGAGCCCCGGCGCGTTGCCGCACCGGGGCTCGTCAGGACGGGGTTGCGCGCTTATTCGGCCAGTTCGTTCGCAAGCACCAGCAGCGCGCCCATGCCCATCACGGCGCCGGGAAAGGCCCAGCCCGACTGGCGCGGCGGCGCCTGGTCGAGCGTGACCGGCTCCAGGTCGACGCCGATCTTGGGGCGGCGCGCATCGACCACGAGCGTGGCCGAATGCTCGCGCTTGAGCTGCTGCGTCAGGTCGGCCAGCGGGCCCTTGGCCAGCACCGGCGTCACCTGGCCGCCATTGCGCTCGAGCAGCGGCAGCAATTGCGCCTGCACCTTGCTGAACCATTTGGCGCGCCAGTTCTCGCGTGCGCTGTGGCTCACCCACTTGCTGATGCGGTGCGTCATGCGCGGAGCGCAGGCCACGAGTACCCAGTGGCGTGCCACGACGCTGCTGGCGTCGGGGGCAAGCTCGGCGAACTGCTCGGCCGCATAGCCGGCGTCGTCGACGTACAGAATGACCTTTTCCATGGGTGCTCCTTCAAGTAATTAGAGTGGCAGAGACCGGGCAGCAGGGGAAGAGCATTTTCGCCAGGCCCCTGCAGGTGGCCGTCAGCTGGACGTGGCGGCTTCGGCCGGCTTCTGGCGAGCCTGGCGCATGGCCACCCACTTGCCGACGGCCAGCACCAGCAGCGCGCCGGCAATGCCTGCGGCGTACCGGATGGTATCGGTCTGCGGCAGCTTCGGCACCCAGGTCCAGGCCGCGGTGTTCGACAGCGCGGGGTCGGACACCGCCATGGTGCCCGCAATCCAGCCCAGCAGCATGCCGCCGAGCGTGATGATGACCGGGAAGCGGTCCATCAGCTTGATGACCAGCTGGCTGCCCCAGACGATGATCGGAATGCTCACCAGCAGGCCGAAGATCACCAGCGGCATCTGGTGGGCCTGGCCGGCGCCTTGCGCGGCACCGGCAATGGCAATCACGTTGTCCACGCTCATCACCAGGTCGGCCACGATCACGGTCTTGACCGCGCCCCACAGCTTGTCGCTGCTCTGGATGTTGCCGTGCGCGTCGTCATGGTCGGGCGCCAGCAGCTTGATGCCGATCCACACCAGCAGCGCGGCGCCGACCAGCTTCAGGAACGGAATGGCCAGGAGCGTGAGCGCGAAGAAGATCAATATCACCCGCAGCGCAATGGCGCCGGCCGTGCCCCAGAGGATGCCCTTGGTGCGTTGCGCAGGCGGCAGCTTGCGGCAGGCCAGGGCAATGACGACGGCGTTGTCGCCGCCGAGCAGGATGTCGATCATGATGATCTGACCGACCGCGACCCAGAATTCCGGGGTCATGAACTGTTCCATAGATTCCTCTTGTCTTCGCGCGGTCCGTCCATCCTGGGCTGGATGGCGCCGGTCCGGCGCATGCGTTGCATTTCGATCCATCCCGTGCGGGTAGGCCGAAGCGATGGCGAAGACCGGGCGATGACCGGGGATTCAGGAACGCTTCGACCAAACCTGCGCAGGTTCAAATCGAAGGTCTTGCTCGACAGCGCGCGCCCGGGGGCACGTGTTGTCCAACAGGCCGGAAGTGTTGTGCTTCGTATTGACGACCTGTCGATGGCCGCCGTGGTGCACGGCGGCTGGGAGCTACTCCCCTTCGTGAGGAGAATTAGAGCATTGCAAACCCTGTTCTGGCAACCTCGAAATTACCGAGATCCAAAAAGAATGCTCTCGAAAGCCTTGTGGTTGCTGGTTATGTTGCTATGTGTTGTGTAGCGCATATAACCTTCGACTGACGCGGGACATTGCCGGACTATGATCGCCGGCTCGCTGTTTTTTCTCTCTTCATGGCCGCCATTCACATCACCGACATCGAGGCCGCCATCAACCATTGGCGGGAGAAGAGCCCCTCGCTCGACGGCATCACGCTGGCGCCCGAATTGCGCGCGCTCGCCGAGGTCTACGCGCTCATGGTGTTCCACCACGAGGACGAGGTCGACGAGTTCGGCTTCCCCGAAAAAGCCTGGGCCGCCTGGCTCGACTGGTACCACAGCACGCCCGACACCCCCTGCATCGCCATCTGCTCCACCAGCCAGGGCGACGACCAGTGCAAGGGCTGCGGCCGCAGCTTCGACGAGGTGCAGCACTGGCCCGCCATGTCGCCGGCCGAGAAGCGCGTGACCTGGCGCCGCATCACCATGGAAGACTCGGCCTGGCGCTTCAACAAATATGCGGAGCGTGCGCGCGAGGCCGAACCGCCGCAGTGGCCCGACGATCCCGCCGAGCCCCTCGGCCCCGACGACGTGCCCTGAAGGAGGCCGCCCCATGCGCCGCCTTGCCCAGGCTCCGAACCTCGCGATCGCGGCCCTGTGGGTGCATGCGCTGCGCGAGGAGGGCGTGCAGGCGACGGTTCAGCGCGAATACCTGGGCGCCGTCATGGGCCAGCTGCCGCCCGACCAGTGCCTGCCCGAGATCTGGATCGACGACGAAGCGCAGTTCGAGCGCGCGCAGCAGGTGCTGCATGCGGCCCAGCACCGGCCGCAGCGCAACTGGCAGTGCATCTGCGGCGAGCGCATCGAAGGCGGCTTCGAGCAGTGCTGGCACTGCGGCCGGATGATGCCGGTGGCCTGAGGCTACTTCCAGCGCAGCAGCTCGACGTCGATGCTGTGGGTGCCGTCGCCCAGCGTCAGCGTGTTCTCCTGGATCGTCGCCTGCAGCTGCATGCTGCGCTGCGCGAGCGCGGCCAGCGCCTGCGAGGCTTCCGTCGGCACCCGGTAGACCTGCAGGTTCTGCGGCCGCGTGAGCTTGTTCTCGATGCCGCGCCACCAGATCTCGGCCGCATGGTTGAAGCAGTAGACGATCACCTCGTCCGCCTTGCCGCAGGCCTTGATGATGGGCTTGTCCTCGGGCTGGCCGACCTCGATCCACAGCTTGGTTTCGCCCGTGAAGTCGCGCAGCCAGACATCGGGTTCGTCCACGTTCGACAGACCCGCGCCGAAGGCCAGCGTGCCGTCGCCCTGGCAAACGTCCTGCAGCTTGTGCGCGTTGAGCGCGAGCGCGACGAGCCGGATCATCATCCGCTCGTCGGTCTCGCTCGGATGGCGCGCCAGGGTCAGCGCATGGTCGGCGTAGTAGCCGTGGTCGATGTCGGCCACCGCGAGGGCGGCCTTGAAGATGGTGGATTTGAGGGCCATGGGTGCGCGAGTGTATGCGCCCCCACGGGCCGCGTCAGAACGCCACCGAGGCCTGCAGGTATACCGTGCGCGGCTGGCCCACGTACTTGCCGCCGTTGTTGTCGACCGAGCGGTTGTAGTAGCGGCGGTCGAACAGGTTCTTGATGCCGACGGCCAGCTTCAGGTGGCTCATCGAGGGGCCGAAGTCGTACGCCGCGCGCAGGTTCATGGTGGCGTAGCCCGGAATGTTGCCGAGCCGGCCGGTCGAGTCTTCCAGCGTGATGTATTGCGCGCCGTCGTCGGGCGAGCCCGGCGAGCGCTGCTTCGATTGCGCGTACACGTCGGCATTGAAGGTCCACGGCCCGCGCTCGTAGCGCGCGCCCAGCGTGGCCACCTGGCGCGAGTAGAAGGGCAGGTCGCGCCCGGCAAAGGCCCCGGCCTTGGCAATCGCCTGCGTGTAGGTGTAGGTGGCCGATACCGACAGGCCCTTGAGCGAATCGCTCAGGCTGCCGAGCTGGTAGCGCAGCGCCGACTCCAGGCCGCGGTGCCGCGTGGCGCCCAGGTCGGTCCACTGGCCGACGTCGCCGGTGATCGAGCGGGCCAGCAGCAGCTCCTTGTCGAAGTTGATGTTGAACAGCGTCAGCTCGCCGCTCCAGGCCTCGCCCTTGTAGTGCGTGCCGATCTCGTAGGTCTTGGCCTTCTCGGGGTGCAGGCCGGTGGTGGACTGCGCGAGCTGCGCATATTGCTGCGGCCCGAACGACACGCCGGCGTTCGCGAACACCGACCAGCGCTCGTTCATGCGGTAGAGCACCGACAGCGTCGGCAGCACTTCGTTGGAATCGATCTTCGGATAGTTCGCGCCGGTGACGCGGCCGTTGGCCAGCGTGAAGACGTCGTTGTGCGAGCGGATCGATTCGTAGCGCACGCCGGGCGTGACCGTCCAGTTGCCGAAGTCGATGCGGTCGTCGATGTAGACCGCGTGGGCGGTGGTGCCGCCCTTGCTCGACTGGTAGGCGGGCTGGGCGAGGGCATAGGCGTCGAAGCCCGGGCTCGGCCGGTAGTAGGCGCTGCGCGTCGCCACTTCGGAGGCTTCTTCCTTGAGGTAGCGCGCGCCAACGCTGATCTCCTGCACCACGCTGCCCGAATCGATCAGGCGCGAGTAGCGGGGCTCGAAGGCGTAGGTCTTGTAGTTGCGCGGTGCGCTGGTCAGGCGCCGCCGGCTGGCGTTGGCGCCGGTGCCTTCCTGCTCGAGGTAGCTGCTGCGGTAGGAGTCCGTGTAGTAGCTCAGCATCTCGAACTTGTTCACGCCGTCGTCGTGCGTGTACTTGACCGAGCCGTCGGTGCGGCGTCCCGTGAATTCGTCGAACGGGCGGTCCGACTGGAACGGGTCGGCCGCGAACTGCGCGGTGCTCAGCCCGCCCGGCATGCGGCCCTTGCCCTCGAAGTGATGCAGCGTCACCGCGATGTCGTCGGTCTTCGACAGGCGGTAGGCGCCCTTGAGCATCAGGTCGTCGATGCTGGTGTGGTCGTTGCTCCGGCGAAAGCCGTCGCCGTGCGTGCCCGAATAGAGCAGCGCCAGGCCCAGGCCGTTCTCGTTGGTGCCGCCGATGAACAGGCTGGGCGTGGTCTTGGTGCCGCCGCCGTGGCCCGCGCTTTCCACGCCCACACTCACTTCGCCCGCGAACTGCTTGGGAATAGCGCGCGTCACGAAGTTGATGATGCCGCCCACGTTCTGCGGTCCGTAGCGCACCGAGCCCGCGCCGCGCACAACGTCGACCGCTTCCAGGCTGCCGAGCGACAGCGGTGCCAGCGACAGCTGCGGCTGGCCGTAGGGCGCATAGGCCAGCGGCACGCCGTCCAGCAGGATGGTCGAGCGCGGCGACAGCCGCGAGGTGAGGCCGCGCACGCCCACGTTGAGCGAGATGTCGCTGCCGCCCGTGCCGTTGCTCTCCTGCACTTGCACACCCGGAACCTGGCGCAGCGCCTCGCGCACGCTGGTGGCGCCGCTTTCCTGGATCTGCGTGCGCTCGACGATGCTGCGCGCGCCCGGGTGCTCGAGCACCTTGGTCTCGCTGGGCGTGCCGAGCCAGTCGCCCGTGACGGTCACCGCCTCCAGCGACTTCGCGCCGGATGCGGCACCGGCCGGCTCGGCCTCGGCCGCCAGGCTCTGGAAACTGATGGGGAACAGCGCCATGACCAGTGCGGCGCACTTCTTTTGCTTGAACAAGGCTTCTCCTCGGATATCCATAAAAATCGAAAGCTGCAGGCGTCCGGCTCAGGACGTAGTGCGGTTGCCGCCCGAAAGCGCGATGTCGCGGGCGGCGGCCGCCGCGCGGCGGCGGCGCCACCAGAGCCAGATGCCGCTCAGGCCCAGGCCGCCGAGCGCCAGGCCGAGCAGCATGGTGATTGCCTGGTGCACCGGCCCGCCCAGCACGCCGGTGTGCAGCGGGTAGATCACCACCACCGCGCCGTTGCCGGCGTCCAGGTCCTGCCAGCGGCGCACCGCCAGCACTTCGCCGGTCAGCGGATGCAGCCACACGGAGCTGATGCCGTTCGGATGCGGATCGTCGGCCAGCCGGAAGCGCACGCGCATCGGCCGGTTCGGCCTGGCCGGCACCTGCACGTAGCCGATCGGCTGGCCCGGGAACACGCTTTGCGCGCGGGCCACCAGTTCGTCGAGCGAAAGCCGGGCGCTCATGGGCGAGCCCTTGGGAACCGCGGGCGGCTTGACCAGCTCCTGGCCCATGGCGGTGGAAATGAAGCCGCCGAGCGGCCGCCAGGCCATGTAGGCGCCCGTGAACACCGACACCGCAATCAGCAGCCCGAGCACCGCGCCGCCGGTGCGGTGCAGGTCGAACAGCCCGCGCAGCAGGCCGCGGTCGAGCGAAATGCGCAGCGACGGCGGCCAGCGCGCGGGCCACCAGAGCACCACGCCGGTGACCAGCAGGAAGAGGTAGGCCAGCGCCACGAAGGCCAGGATGCCCTTGCCTGTGTCTTCCAGCAGCAGGCTGCTGTGCAGCTCGAAGAGCAGGTTGTAGGCGCCTTCGTGCGAGCCGCGCCGGCCTTGCTCCGCGCCGGTGGCGGGGTCGAGGTAGAGGGTGCCGTCCCAGGGGCCGCGCACGTACACCCAGAGCGTCTCGCCGGGGCTGCGCGGCGGGCGCAGCGTGAAGGTGGTGTCGGGGCCGAACTCGGCCACGAGGTGCTGGCGCAGCGGTTCGAGCGGCAGCGTGGGCATCCCCGTTCCCGCTTCGGCCGCGCTTCGTGCGACGAAGAGCGTGGGATGCGCATGGCGGTCGATCGGCAAGGCCACCACCAGCACGGCGCCCAGCAGCGCCGTGAGGGCCAGGACCGGACCGAGCGAGAGGCCGATCCAGCGGTGGATCTTGAGCCAGAGGCGTCGGAGGGATGCGCGCAGCATGGACAACAGGGGCGTCGAAAAGGCCCCGCCTGGTTGTTGGCTGGCGCGCCGCACGGGGCGCGTTGGCTGGAAAGGGGGCGTGGCACGAAGAAAACAGCCGCCCTCGGGCGGCTGCTGCATCGGCGTGCGGGGAGGCTAGATTCTACTGGCGAGCTCCGCCGCCTTGCCCACGTAGCTCGCGGGCGTCATGGCAAGCAGGCGCTCCTTTTCCGCTTCGGGAATGTCGAGCGAGCGGATCAGGCCGTGTAGCGCCTCGGCCGTCACGGTCTTGCCGCGCGTCACTTCCTTGAGCTGCTCGTAGGCGCCCTGCACGCCGAAGCGGCGCATCACGGTCTGGATCGGTTCGGCCAGCACTTCCCACGAGGCGTCGAGGTCTTCGGCCAGCGCTTCTTCATTGAGCTCCAGCTTGCCCAGGCCCGTGGCCAGGCTCGCGTAGGCCAGCGTGGCATAGCCGAAGGCCACGCCGATGTTGCGCAGCACCGTGCTGTCGGTCAGGTCGCGCTGCCAGCGGCTGATCGGCAGCTTCTCGCTCAGGTGGCGCAGCACCGCGTTGGCCAGGCCCAGGTTGCCCTCGGCGTTCTCGAAATCGATCGGGTTGACCTTGTGCGGCATGGTCGAGGAGCCGATCTCGCCCTTCTTGAGCCGCTGCTTGAAGTAGCCCAGGCTCACGTAGCCCCAGACGTCGCGCGAGAAGTCGATCAGGATGGTGTTGGCGCGCGCCACCGCGTCGAACAGCTCGGCCATGTAGTCGTGCGGCTCGATCTGGATGCTGTAGGGCTGGAAGCTCAGGCCCAGGCCGAGCGGTGCCGGCGTTTCGATGACCTTGCGGCTGAACGCCTCCCAGTCGAAGTCGGGCCAGGCGGCCAGGTGGGCGTTGTAGTTGCCCACGGCGCCGTTCATCTTGCCGAGCAGTTGCACCGAGGCAATCTGCGCGCGCGCCTTCGAAAGCCGCACCGCCACGTTGGCGATTTCCTTGCCCACGGTGGTGGGGCTGGCGGTCTGGCCGTGCGTGCGCGACAGCATCGAGACACCGGCGAACTGGTGCGCCATTTCGCGCAGCTTGGCAATCAGGCCGTCGATGGCCGGCAGCATGACTTTTTCGCGTGCGGCCTGGATCTGCAGCGCATGGCTGGTGTTGTTGATGTCTTCGCTGGTGCAGGCGAAGTGCACGAATTCGGCGGCGGCCAGCAGCTCGGGCCGGGCTTCGAACTTGGACTTGATCCAGTATTCGACCGCCTTCACGTCGTGGTTGGTGGTCTTCTCGATGTCCTTGATGGCCAGCGCGTCGGCCTCAGAGAAGTGCGAAACCAGCCCCAGCAGGTACTTGCGGGCGCCGCCCGTGAGCGGCTTGAATTCGGCAAAGCCGCAGTCCGACAGCGCGATGAACCACGCCACTTCGACCTGCACGCGCCGGTGCATGTAGCCCTGTTCGCTCATCAGCGGGCGCAAGGCCGCGAGTTTGGCCGCATAGCGGCCATCAAGTGGGGAGAGGGCGGAAACGGTGGAGAAGCTCATTCCCCGAATTTTAGGTGGCTTGGCGCCGATGCACGTTTGCCACGGATCGGGGCCCGATCTTTGGCCCTTCCCCTAAAATGACCATGAACAAACGTCATCAATGCAAGGGGAGAGAGCTTTCATGAAACTGATCGGATCGGCCGCCAGCCCTTATGTGCGCAAGGTGCGCGTGGTGCTGGCCGAAAAGCGTCTCGACTACCAGTTCGTGATCGAGGACGTCTGGGCGGCCGACACCACCATCGCGCACTCCAACCCGCTCGGGAAGGTGCCTTGCCTCATCATGGAAGGCGGCGACGCGATGTTCGATTCGCGCGTGATCGTCGAATACCTCGACACCCTGTCCCCCGTGGGCAAGCTGATTCCCCAGCAGGGCCGCGAGCGCGCCGAGGTCAAGACCTGGGAAGCGCTGGCCGATGGCGTCATGGACGCCGGCGTGCTCTGGCGGCTGGAAGCCACCTGGTCGGGCCGCAGCGACGGCGAGCGCAGCGCCGCCTGGATCGAGCGCCAGCGCGCCAAGGTCGAAGGCGGCATCGCCGCCATGGCCAAGGGGCTGGCCGACAAGCCCTTTTGCAGCGGCATCCACCTGAGCCTGTCGGACATCGCCGTGGGCTGCGCGCTGGGCTGGCTGGGGTTGCGCTTTCCCGAGATCGACTGGCGCCATGAGCACGCCAATCTCGCAAAGCTGTACGACAAGCTGATGCTGCGGCCCAGCTTCATCGACACCCAACCATGAAAAAAGGCGCCTCTGGCGCCTTTTTCGTTTCAGGGCGCCGGCGTCTGCCGCGCCCCGCCCGTGCGGGAAATACAAAAATGCTGCGAGGCGCCCCGACGCGAAGGAGGGAGGGAGGGAGGAGGAGAAGAATCGCCTCGGGATTTCGACCAGGCAAGACGCCCGGAAGACCTCGCAACATGAAAACTGGAAGGCATTTGCTGCACTCGTTCGTTATGAGCACAGTGTGCCAGTCCGGTTCCCCCTCCAGTGGTAAACGTTTGTGACCGTTAGTTCACGGCGGCAAGCCGTCAGCCCCCGGCCGCGAGCTGGCTCTCGATGACCTTGACGAAGGCGCTCTCGTCGGGCGCCGTCATGCTGGACCAGGCCTGCACCACCTTGCCGTCCCGCCCGATCAGGTACTTGTAGAAATTCCACTTCGGCGTGGTGCCCGAGGCCAGCGCGAGCTGCTTGAACAGCGGGTTGGCATTGGCGCCGCGCACCGACGACTTCGCGAACATCGGAAACTTCACGCCGAAGGTGCTTTCGCAGAAATCGGCAATTTCCTTGTTCGAACCCGATTCCTGCGCGAAATCGTTGGACGGGAAGCCCAGCACCACCAGCCCGCGCGAGCGGTATTTGCTGTCCAGCGCCTCCAGCCCCTTGTATTGCGGGGTAAAGCCGCAGAAGCTCGCGGTGTTCACCACCAGCACCACCTTGCCCGCGTACTGGCACAGCGATTGGGGTTTTTCGTCCTGCAGCCGCGGAAAGGTGTGTTGCAGGATGGGCGGGCAGGCGGCGGCCGCGGCACCGTCGGCCGCGGTGGATGGGGCAGCAGCGGGAGTTGGAGACGGGCTGGGAGAGGGGGCCTGGGCGACCGCCGTGCCAGCGGCAAGGAGGCATGCGGCCAGGGCGGCAGGGATTCGCATAAGAGGGCTCCTGAAGACAAAAAAGTGTGCATTTCGCGCCATAAGACCGCGCTTATCCACACATCATCGCGCGTCTGTCATGGGTGCGCCAAACGAGCCGACTAAAATCGACGGCCTTAGAAAGACTTTGATGCTTTATCCGGAACTCTTCAGACAACTCGAATCTGTCCGCTGGGACATGGACAAGGACATTCCCTGGCAGTCGTTCGATGCTTCGCTGCTGTCCGAAGAGCAGGCGCAGACCATCAAGATGAACGCCATCACCGAGTGGGCGGCGCTGCCGGCCACCGAGATGTTCCTGCGCGACAACCGCCACGATAGCGACTTTTCCGCTTTCATGTCGATCTGGTTCTTCGAGGAGCAGAAGCATTCGCTGGTGCTCATGGAGTACCTGAAGCGTTTCAGTCCCCAGCATGCGCCCACCGAGCAGGAGCTGCACGAGGTGCGCTTCGACTTCGACCCGGCCCCCCCGCTCGAAACCCTGATGCTGCACTTCTGCGGCGAAATCCGCCTCAACCACTGGTACCGCCGCGCCGCCCAGTGGCACACCGAGCCGGTCATCAAGCACATCTACACCACGCTGAGTCAGGACGAGGCCCGCCACGGCGGCGCCTACCTGCGCTACATGAAGCGCGCCATGGAAAAGTTCGGCGACGAGGCGCGCGCCGCGTTCACCAAGGTGGGCGTGCTGATGGCCAGCGCGAGGCGCACGGCCCAGGCGCTGCACCCGACCAACCTGCACGTCAACAAGGCGCTGTTCCCCAACGACACCATCCAGAGCCGCATGCCCGACCCCGACTGGCTCGAGCACTGGCTGGACAAGCAGATCAAGTTCGACGCGGTCTGGGAAAGCAAGGTCGGCGAGCGCATCCTGCACAACCTGAGCCTGCTGATGAACCGCAGCTTCAAGACCGTGCAGGAACTCAACCGCTACCGCAAGGAACTGGCCGCCTCGCTCGGCCCCAGGCCCGAGTACCAGGGCGCATAGCACCTGTCACAAACCCGGTGGGTCGCCCGTCTTGTGAGCATGGACGATCCCACCCTCGCCTTCAACAGCCACCGCCGCCGCCTGCAGGGCATCGCCTACCGCATGCTCGGCTCCGTCGCGGAAGCCGAAGAGGTGGTGCAGGACGCCTGGCTGCGCTGGCATGAGGCCGACAAGGCCGACCTGGGCAGTGCCGAAGCCTGGCTGGTCACCGTCGTCACGCGCCTTTCGATCGACCGGCTGCGCGCCGCGAAGGTCCAGCGCGAGCACTACGTCGGTGCCTGGATGCCCGAGCCCACGCTGACCGGCGGGCCGGACACCCCGGAGCAGCTGCTCGAACGCGCCGACAACATTTCCGTCGCCTTCCTGGCCGTGCTCGAGCGCCTGGCGCCCGAGGCGCGCGCGGCCTTCCTGCTGCGCGAGGTGTTCGATGCCGACTACGACGAGGTGGCCCGCACGCTCGGCAAGAGCGAAGCCGCCTGCCGGCAGCTGGTGCACCGCGCCAAGGCCCAGGTGCAGGAGGCGCGCCCGCGCTTCCAGGTGCCGCGCGAAACCCACCAGCGCCTGCTGCGCGCCTTTGCCGATGCGGCAGCGCGCGGCAGCCTGCAGGAGCTGAAGGCGCTGATGGCGGAAGACGTGGAACTCATCGGCGACGGCGGCGGCAAGGTGCAGAGCTTCAGCAAGGTCCTGCGCGGCAGCCAGCGGCTCGCGCAGCTGTACTTCGCGCTGTGGCGCCGCATGGGCACCGCGGTGCGCATGGAACTGGTGGAGATCAACGGCGAGCCCGGACTCTTGCGTTTCATCGACGGGCAGCTCGAATCGGCCCAGACCTTCGAGATCGAGGACGAGCGCATCGTGCGCGTCCGCGTGCAGCGCAACCCCGACAAGCTCGCGCGCATCGCGCAGCTCTATTCGTCGAAATAATTTTCGGACGGCGTGTCACAGGGTCGATGGCCGGCCCGTCTTCAGTGGGTAGCAAGCAGATTCTTCATCTCAACCACCTGGAGCACGCACCATGAGCAACCCCATCGCCCCCCGCCTGACCTGGTTCAAGATCGCGCCCAAGGCCTTCCAGGCCATGATCGCCGTCAACGGCACCATCGAGTCGAGCACGCTCGGCAAGGTGCTGATCGACCTCGTCTTTGCCCGCGTCTCGCAGATCAACGGCTGCGCCTACTGCCTCGACATGCACGTGCGCGACCTGCGCCAGCAGGGCGAAGACTGGCAGCGCATCAACAGCCTGCCCACCTGGCGCGAAGTGAGCTTCTTCAGCGAGCGCGAGCGCGCGGCGCTCGACTGGGCCGAAACGCTGACGCGCCTGCCCGACCATCACCAAGCCCGCGACGCCGAGTTCGAAGCGCTCCAGGCGCATTTCAGCGAGCTCGAGATCGTCGAACTCTCGATCGCCATCGCGCAGATCAACGCCTGGAACCGCCTGGGCGTCGGCATGCGCTCGCAGGTGGCGGCCAAGGCGATGCCCTGAGGCCTCGAATCAGCGTCGCTCGACCACCATCGGCGCGATGCGCAGGCTCTCGCGCAGCTGCGTGACGGCCTCGCCGGCTTCGCTGCGCGAGGCGAACGGCCCGGCCTGCAGGCGGTGCGTGCCGGCTTCGCTGAACACGCGCAGCTGCGGCGCCATGGAGGGCAGGCCGCGCGCGGCCTGGCTCCGCAGGCTCTCGGCGCCATCGCGCTCGCGGAAGGCACCGAGCTGCACCCAGAAACCTGCGGCCGCGGCTGAAGGCGAGGAGGGCGCCGCGCCCTGCGAGGCAACTGCGGGCGCGGGCGGCGGTGCCGTGAGCGGCGCCAGCGGCGGGAGGTCGGTGACCATGATCGGCTGGCGGGGCGATGCGGCCTCCGGCTCGGGCGCCGGCGCGGCCTGCGCGATCCGATCGGCGGGCGCCGTGGATGCCATGGGCGTTTGCGGCGCGACCGGCATTGCCGAGGCCGGCGCTGCAGCGTTCATCGCCACCGGCGCCACCCAGGCCGAGGGCACGGTCACCGGTGCAGGCTCAGCGCGCGGCGGCTGCGAGGCCGAGGCATACGCCGTGCCCGAATCGCGCCGCCATGCGCCCGTGCGGATGTCCTCGTTCGTGATGCGCTCGATCTCCACCGGCGCCACGCCGCGCAGCAGGTCGAGCTTGAGCGCCGCGGTGTAGCTCAGGTCGATGATGCGGCCGTCGACGAAGGGCCCGCGGTCGTTCACCCGCACGATCACCTCGCGCCCGTTGGCCGGGTTGCGCACCCGCACGTAGCTGGGCAGCGGCAGCGTCTTGTGCGCGGCCGTCATGGCGTACATGTCGTAGGGCTCGCCGCTCGCGGTCGAGGCGCTGTGGAACTTGCGGCCGTACCACGAGGCGATGCCCGATTCGCGGAACGGCCGGTCGTCGGTGATCGGCTGGTAGGCCCGGCCCAGCACCGTGTAGGGCTTGCTGGTGCCGCCGCTGCCTCGGATGGCTTCGATGCGGGGCTCGGCATCGGGCACGCGGTCCAGGTCGGACGGGATGTTGCTGCCCGGGCCGTCGCGGCCGCCCAGTGCGCCGCCGCCGCTGCGCGTGCCGCTCGCGCAGCCCGCGAGAAGGACGGCGACGGCGATGGCACACACCGCCGCTGCTTTTCGATGCATTTCGCGCCAGAAACACCGCGGAACCGGCTTTGCCGGGCCGCCGGTGTTGCCCCCGGTGAGGGGGGTGGCGAAGCGACACGAAGTGCGCGAAGCCTGGGGGTGAGCCAAATCAGCCAAATACCGCCTTCCACAAGGCCAGCATGGCGTCGCGCTCGGCGGCCAGTGCGGGCGGGGTGACCTGGGTCGGTTCTTCGTTGAGGCGTGCACGGTGCTGCACGCGGCGCAGTTCGCGGTAGGCGGCGGCGGCATTGCGGCCGACGCCTTCGGGCAGCAGGCCGGCTTCTTCGGCGCGCAGCAGCAGCGCGATGTTGCCGACGTTGGGAATCAGCTCCGGATGCTCGCCCGAGGCCGACAGCACCAGGAATTGCACCGCGAACTCGGCATCCACCATGCCGCCGGGGCTGTGTTTGACGTCGAAGCGATCGGCCTTCACCGGCCGCGCGCCGCGCAGCTTGTTGCGCATTGCGATGATCTCGGCCTTCAGTGCCTCGCGGTCGCGCGGCGCCACCAGCACGGCTTCGCGCACCTGGTCGAAGCGCGTGCCCAGCGCTGTACTGCCGAGCACGAAGCGCGCACGCGTCATGGCCTGGTGCTCCCAGGTCCATGCGGTGTTGCTGCCGCGTCCCAGCTGGTAGCGTTCGTAGGCTTCGAAGCTGGTGGTCAGCAGGCCCGAATTGCCGTTCGGCCTCAAGGCGGTGTCGATCTCGAACAGGTCGCCCTCGCGCGTCTTCACGGTGAGCCAGTTGATCAGCTTGCGCACGTAGGCCGCATAGACCTCGCCCGCGCGCTCGTCGTCGTCTTCGTAGACGAACACGATGTCGAGGTCGCTGCCGTAGCCCAGTTCCTTTCCGCCGAGCTTGCCGTAGCCGATGATCGCGAACTGCGGCAGCTCGCGGTGCCTGTTGCGCACATGCGGCCAGCACCAATGGGCGGTCACGCGCAAGGTGGTGTCGGCCAGCGCGCTCAGGTCGTCGGCCACCTGCTCCACGGTGAGCCGGCCGTCCACGTCGCGCGCCAGCGTGCGGAACACCTCGGCATGGTGGGCGTGGCGCAGCAGGTTCAGCAGGCGCTCCTCGTCGGCCTCGCCGGTGCGGCTGAGCGAGGCGTGGCGCGCCTCGAGTTCGCGCTCGAACTCGGCCGCCATGAAGCGGCCCGAGAGCATTTCGTCGCTCGCGAGCTCGTCGATCACGCCCGGGTGCTGCATCAAGTAGCGCGCGGGCCACTTCGCGGCGCCCAAGAGCCGCAGCAGCCGTTCCTGCACCGCGGGCCGCTCGACCAGCAGCGCCAGGTAGCTCTCGCGCCGCAGCAGCGGCTCGATCCAGTCGGCCCAGCGCAGGGCGGCGTCCACATGGCGCGGCGTCTGTCCGGGGCCGTCGCCGTCGGGCTCCTTCAGCCAGTGTCCGGTGCGCTGCACCAGCTGGCGCAGCCGGGCGCGCGTTTCCTCGCGCAGCGCCAGCACGCGGGGCTGCTCGCACCAGTTGCGGATGCGGTCGGCAAAGGCCGGCGGCAGGTCGTCGAGCAGGTCGGCCAGGTCGGTGGGGGCGGCGGCCTTCTTGCCGTTGCATTTGCCGTTGCAGGGCTTCTCGCCGCCGAGCAGCTTGTCGAACTCCTGCGCCACGAACTCGCGGTGCGTGTCGAGCTGCTCGAGGAACGGGCAGCAGCTGGCGTAGCCCATGGTCTGCGCGACCCAGCGCAGGTCGTCGTCGGCCACCGGCAGCACGTGGGTCTGCTGGTCGTCCAGGTACTGGATGCGGTGCTCCACGCGGCGCAGGAACTCGTAGGCCGCGGCCAGGGTGTCGGCGGTTTCCTGCGGCATCAGGCCGGCGCGCGCGAGCCGCTGCAGCGCGTCGAGCGTGGGGCGCGTGCGCAGTTCGGGAAACTGGCCGCCACGCACCACCTGCAGCAGCTGCACGGTGAACTCGATCTCGCGGATGCCGCCGCGCGAGAGCTTGACGTCGTTGGCGCGCTCGGGCCGCCCGGCGCTGCGGCGGGCCGACTGCTCGCGGATCTGCCGGTGCAGCGTGCGCAGCGAATCGAACACGCTGTAGTCCAGGTAGCGCCGGAACACGAAGGGCAGCACGGTGGCGCGCAGGCCCTGCGCAAGGCCTTCCGAGACCACGTCGCGCGGCGCTACGACCCGGCTCTTCATCCAGGCAAAGCGCTCCCACTCGCGGCCCTGCACCTGGAAATATTCTTCGAGCGCATCGAGCGACACCACGCTGGGCCCGGAATTGCCGTTCGGCCGCAGCGCAAGGTCGACGCGGAACACGAAGCCGTGCTCGGTGATGTCGCCCACCAGCGCATAGATGCGCTTCACGGCGCGCGAGAAATATTCCTGGTTCGAGAGGCGGCTGCGGCCGTCGGCATCGCCGCGGGTTTCGCCGTCCAGGTCGTACAGGTAGATCAGGTCGATGTCGCTCGACACGTTGAGCTCGCGCGCGCCGAGCTTGCCCATGCCCACCACCCAGAGCTGCGCGCGCTGGCCTTCGGGGCCCAGCGGGGCGCCATGCACCGCGTCGAGTTCCTGGCAGGCGTCGCGGCAGGCGACGTCGAGCGCGAATTCAGCGAGCTCGGTGACGGCGGTGGTCACCACGGCCAGCGGCGCCTTCGCATCGCAATCGAGGGTTACAAGCCGTTCCATCACGAGCTGCCGCACAATGCGCAGCGCATCGCCGACGCCGTCCCCGCGTTCGCGCAGTGCCTCGTAGGCCTTCGACATCGACTCGCGCCGCGGCGCGCCAGGGGAAAGCAATGCAAGCTCGGCCGCATACCTGCGGCGCAGGCGCTGGACGAAGCGCGAATAGGAAGAGAACGCGACCTCGGGCGCTTCTGTCGATGGCGTGGCTGGCAACTGGTTCACACTGGTGTCGGCTTCCGCGGAACCCCTCTGAATGCTGGCGGTCATAATTCCGGACACAGCGCGATCCTCAATGAACGACACGGCGTCTTCCCCTTCACGTCTGCTCAAGATCACCGCTGCGACGGCGCGCTGGCTGCTGGGTTTACTGATCGCTGCATGGCTTCTGCTGGCACTGTCAGTGGTTGTCCTACACGCGTGGATTGTGCCGCGAATCGGCGATTACCGTGGCGCGCTCGAGGCACAAGCCAGCAAGGCCATCGGGGTACCCGTGCGCATCGGGTCGATCACGGCCCGTTCCGATAGTCTCTTTCCCGCTTTCGAGTTGCGCGACGTGGTGCTGCACGACGCCCAGAAGCGGGAAGCCCTGCGTCTCGTGCGGGTGGTGGCGAGCGTATCGCCGCGCTCGCTGTGGCGCCTCAATTTCGAGCAGCTCTATATCGAGGGGCCGCAGGTCGACGTGCGGCGCGACGTGCTCGGCAAGCTGCACGTGGCGGGCCTCCACATGGACACCGACACCACCGGAGAGACCCGCGCCGCCGACTGGTTTTTCGCCCAGCGCGAGCTGGTGGTCGAAGGCGGCACCGTGCGCTGGACCGACGAGCAGCGCCAGGCCGAGCCCCTGCTCCTGACCGACGTGCGCTTCGTGGCGCGCAACACGGCCCGGCGCCACGGCCTCAGGCTCGACGCCACGCCGCCGGTCGGCTGGGGCGAGCGCTTCACGCTGCGCGGGCAGTTCCGTCAGCCGCTGCTGTCGGTGCGCTCGGGCCGCTGGCAGACCTGGGACGGCCAGGTCTATGCCGACCTGCCCTACATGGACGTCACCCGCCTGGGCCGCTATGTCTCCCTCGACGCCCGCATCCGCGAAGGCAGCGGCGCGCTGCGCCTCTGGGCCGACGTGAAGAGGGGGCAGATCGTGGGCGGCGCGGCGGACCTCGGGCTCGACCGCATCGACGCCTCGCTGGGCCGGGGCCTGCAGCCGCTGGTGCTGCGCGCGGTGACCGGACGGCTGGCCGGCCAGCTGGACGAGGAAAAGCTCGAGTTCTCGACCGCCGCCCTGCAGTTCGACACCGCGGACGGCATGCGCTGGCCCGGCGGCAACCTGTGGCTGCAGCACTCCCCCGCGCGGGGCCGCACGCCGGAGCAGGGCGCCTTGCGCGCCGACCGGCTCGACCTGGCCGCGCTGGCCCTCATTGCCGACCGGCTGCCGCTGGGCGATGCCACGCACCGCGTGCTCGACGCCTATGCGCCGCGCGGGCTGGTCGAGCGCATCGACCTGAACTGGCAAGGCTCGCTGGGCGCCCCTGAACGCTACCAGGCCAAGGGGCGGGTCAGCGGCCTGCGCGTCGCCTCGCAGGCGGCGGCCACGCCTGAAGCCGCCCCCGCCCCACCGGCCACCGCGGCCAGGCCCGCCGGCGCCGCGCCCGCCGCCCAGCGGCCGCATGCCGGCTCGCCGGGCCTGAGCGGGGCCACCGTCGAGTTCGACGCCACCCAGGCCGGCGGCAGCGCCGCGCTGTCGATGGCCCAGGGAACGCTCGAATTTCCGGGGGTGTTCGAGGAACCGCTCATTCCCATCGACCGTCTCGCGGCCCAATTGCAGTGGAAGCTCGACAAGGGCCACGCGCAATTGCAGGTTTCCAAGCTGCGCTTCGCCAATGCCGATGCCGACGGCGAAGCCGAAGCCAGCTGGCGCACCAGCGATCCCGCCGTGTCCCGCGGGCAGTCGCTCTACCCCGGCGTGCTTGACCTGCAGGGCAAGCTGACCCGCGCCGACGGCACGCGCGTGTTCCGCTACCTGCCGCTCGAGATCCCCCAGCACACGCGCGACTACGTGCGCGACGCGGTCACCAAGGGCACGGCCAGCAGCGTCGACTTCCGCGTGCGCGGCGACCTGCACGACATGCCGTTCATGGACCCGAAGCAGGGCGAGTTCCGCATCGTGGCCAAGGTGGCCGACGTCAACTACGCCTATGTGCCGCCGGCCTCGGCCATTGCCGCGTCCACGGCATCCAAGGCGCCGGCCTCCGCGGCCCGCAGCGGTGCGCCGGCGCCGGCCTGGCCCGCGCTCACGGGGCTTTCGGGCGAACTGGTGTTCGAGCGCGCGGGCATGCTGGTGCGCAACGCGCGCGGCCGGCTGGCGGGCGCGACCGGCATCGAGGTGACCAAGGCCGAGGCGCAGATTGCCGACATGTCGCACCATGCCTCGCTGCTGCGCGTCGATGCCCAGGCCAAGGGCCCGCTCGCCGAACTGCTGCGCGTGGGCGCGCCGCTGGCCGGGGAAACCGGCGAGGTGCTGTCCCGCGCGCGCGCCACCGGCACGGCCGACTACCGGCTGCACCTCGAACTGCCGCTGGCCGCGCTGGAGGCGGCCAAGGTCCAGGCCAGCATCGCGCTCGCCGACAACGAGCTGCAGCTGGTGCCCGAAGCGCCGTCCTTCACCCATGCGAAGGGCGTCGTCGGCTTTACCGAAACGGGCTTTTCGCTGGCTGGCGTCAACGCCAGGCTGCTCGGCGGCGACGTTCGCGTCGAAGGCCGCGGCCGCTTTGCCGGGCCCAACCGCGAGCTGGCATTGAAGGCGCAGGGCACCGCAACGGCCGAGGGCCTGCGCGCGGCGCGCGAGGCCGAGTGGCTCACGCGCATCGCGGCCAAGGCGAGCGGCGGCACGCCCTATGCGGCCACCTTCTCGATGCGCGACGGCGCGCCGGAGTTCTCGCTCACCAGCACGCTGCAGGGCCTGGCGCTGCAGCTGCCCGCACCGCTCGTGAAGACGGCGGACGAACAGATGCCGCTGCGCATCGAGAAAAAGGTGCTGCAGCGCGAGACCCGGGCGGGTGCCGCCGTTGCCGTGCAGGACCAGCTCTCGATGGAGCTCGGCCGCATCGGCGCCGCCCAGTATGTGCGCGACATCTCCGGCGCCGAAGCGCGCGTGCTGCGCGGCAGCATCGGCATCGGCCTTGCCGCGGGCGATGCCGCCCCCTTGCCCGACAAGGGCGTGCTGGCCAATGTCAACGTCGCGAAGCTCGACATGCCTGCGTGGCAGGCGCTGGTCGGCGACACCGGAAGCAGCGCGGCCGAAGCGGCGGGCAATGCCGAGCGGCCCGAAGACGCGGCCACGGGCTACCTGCCCACGCGCATCGCGGTGCGTGCGCAGGAACTCGGCATCGCGGGGCGCACGCTGCACAACGTGGTGCTCGGCGGCACGCGCGACGGTGCGCTCTGGCGCGCCAACATCGACGCCACCGAACTCAGCGGCTATGCCGAGTACCGCCACACCCAGGCCGGGCGGCTCTATGCGCGGCTCGCGCGGCTCAAGATTGCGCCCACCGAAGCCAGGCAGGTCGAAACCCTGCTCGACGAGCAGCCGGGCACGCTGCCCGCGCTCGACATCGTCATCGACGACTTCGAACTGCTGGGCAAGCGCCTGGGCCGTGCCGAGATCGATGCCGTCAACCGCGGCGGCGCGGGCCGCGAATGGATGCTCAACAAATTGAGCTTCACCATGCCCGAGGCCAATTTTTCGGCCAAGGGCACCTGGGCCGCCGCGCCGGGCGGCACCTCCGGGCGCGCAGAGCAGCGCCGCACGGCCATGACCTTCAGGCTGGACATCGCGGACGCGGGCGATCTGCTCGCGCGCTTCGGCATGCCCGGCGTGCTGCGGCGCGGCAGCGGGCGGCTCGAAGGCGAGGTCAACTGGCGCGGCTCGCCGTTCTCGCTCGACTATCCGAGCCTGGGCGGGCAGCTCCAGATCAACGTCGAATCGGGCCAGTTCCTCAAGGCCGACCCCGGCCTGGCCAAGCTGCTCGGCGTGCTGAGCCTGCAGGCGCTGCCGCGCCGGCTCACGCTGGATTTCCGCGATGTCTTCAGCCAGGGCTTCGCCTTCGACTTCATCCGCGGCGACGCGAAGATCCACAACGGCATCGCGAGCACCAACAACCTGCAGATGAAGGGCGTCAACGCGGGCGCGCTGATGGACGGCTCGGCCGACATCGTGCGCGAAACGCAGGACCTGCGCGTGGTGGTGGTGCCCGAGATCAATGCCGGTACGGCCGCGCTGGTGGCCACCGCGATCAACCCCGCGATCGGCCTGGGCACCTTCCTCGCGCAGTGGGTGCTGAGCAAGCCGCTTGCGGCCGCCGCCACGCAGGAGTTCCATATCGAAGGCACCTGGGCCGACCCCAAAATAGCCAAGGTGCCACGATCCATCCTGCCGAGCGTACCCGGCGCTGCCGAGGCGCCGGCGGGCGGGCAGGGCAAGTGAAAACGGAGACCACGCAATGAAAGTCGCAGCCATCCAGATGGTGTCGGCCATCGCCCGCGAAGCCAACCTCGCGCGCGCCCACGGCCTGCTCGCGCAAGCCGCCGCGGCCGGTGCCGAACTGGCGGTGCTGCCCGAGTATTTCTGCATGATGGGCGCGCGCGACACCGACAAGCTGGGCCTGCGCGAGACCGCGGGCGCGGGCACCGTGCAGGGCTTTCTGGCCGACGCGGCGCGCGAGTTCGGGCTCTGGATCGTGGGCGGCACGCTGCCCATCGAAAGCGGCGACGCCGAGCACGTGTTCAACAGCTCGCTGTGCTATTCGCCCGATGGCCGGTGCGTGGCGCGCTACGACAAGATCCATCTCTTCTTCTTCGACAACGGCAGCGAGCGCTACGACGAGCGCCGCGTCATCGCGCCGGGCGCCGAGCCCGTGCTGTTCGAGCTGCCCTCGCGCGACGGCCATCGTTGGCGCGTGGGCATGAGCGTCTGCTACGACCTGCGCTTTCCCGAGCTCTACCGCGCGCTCGCCAAACGCGGCGCCGAGCTGCTGCTGGTGCCCAGTGCCTTCACCCGCACCACGGGCGCCGCGCACTGGGAAGTGCTGCTGCGCGCGCGGGCCATCGAGAACCTGGCCTGGGTGGTGGCGCCCGCGCAGGGCGGCACGCACGAGAACGGCCGCCATACCTGGGGCCAGTCGATGGTGGTCGACCCCTGGGGCACGGTGGTGGCGCAGCAGGCGAGCGAAGAGGGCGTGGTGCTGTTCGACATCGATGCCGGGCAGATCGAGCGCGTGCGCGCGCAGCTGCCCGTCCTGTCCCACTGCGTGCTCTAGATGGAGGAGGCTTTGGCTGTCGCACCGCCCCGGTGGGCGCTGTCGGCGTTCGCGCGGCTGCGCTCGCTCTGGCAGCGCTGGTTTCTCTGGCTGATCCTGGCCGTGCTGGTGTCGGCGCTGCTGGTCACCGTGGTGTGGCTCGCGGGCCGGCACGAGGTCGAGCAGGTCCAGGCGAACCTCGACCGCGACACCGCCGACGCGGTTTCGGACCTTCGCATCGGCCTGCAGCGCAACGCCCAGAGCCTGCGCGCCACCCAGGCCTCGGGCCTGGACCGCACGCATTGGCCCGACGCCGCGGCCTCCCTGCTGCGCGAGCACCGCGAGTGGCTGCGGCTCGAATGGCGCGACGCCGCGCTGCGTCCGCTCGAAGCGGTGAACACGCCCTACCGCATGCGGCTGATCGCCGACGAGAGCCGCGGCGCCGACCAGTCCGACGTGGGGCTCGCCTGCGCGGCCGCGCGCAAGCTCGGTGCGCCGGCCTATTCGCCGAGCCACTACGTGCCGATCCTCGGCGGAGGCGGCGTCGAGGTGATGGAACTGTGCGTGCCGATCGATGCGGGCGGCTTCCTGGTGGCGAGCTACTCGCTGCGCGACACGCTGATCGAGCTGGTCGGCCCCACGCTCACGCGCGGCCAGGAAGTGGCCTTCACCGAGGCCGACGGCACGCGCCTGGTGGCGCTCGGCACCTCGCGCCGCACCGGAACGCGCGTCTTCACCTCGCAGCAGCTGATCGACCTGCCCGGCGCCGCGCTGATGCTGCGCGTGGACGGCTGGCGCGCCGCACCCGATCTCTTTCCGAACGTGCTGACGGCGCTGGTCACGGCCATTTCGATCGCGCTGGTGTCGGTGCTGGTGCTGCTTGCGCGCGACACGCGCCGCCGGCTGCGCGCCGAACGCGACCTTGCCGATGCGCTGGCCTTCCGCAAGGCGATGGAAGACTCGGTCATCACCGGCCTGCGCGCGCGCGACCTGCAGGGGCGTATCACCTACGTGAACCCCGCGTTCTGCGAAATGGTCGGCTTCAGCCCCGAAGAGCTGATGGCCGGCAGCGGCGAAGACATCGAGGCCCCCTATTGGCCGACCGAGCTGGCGCACGAATACCAGCAGCGGCAGGCCCGGCGGCTGGCCGGCGGCATGCCGCCGCGCGAGGGCTTCGAATCGGTCTTCATGCGCAAGGACGGCACGCGCTTTCCGGTGCTCATCTTCGAGGCCCCGCTGATCAACGCGCATCGCGTGCAGACCGGCTGGATGAGCGCCTTCATCGACATCAGCGAGCAGCGCCGCATCGAGGAGCTCTCGCGCGCCAGCCAGGAACGGCTGCAGGCCAGCGCGCGGCTTGCCACGGTGGGCGAGATGGCCTCGCTGCTGAGCCACGAGCTCACGCAGCCGCTGGCCGCCATCGCCAGCTATGCGACGGGGTCGCTCAACATGCTCGGGCCGCACGCCAAGGGCGAGCAGGCCGAGGTGGCCATGGCGGTGCGGCGCATTGCCGAGCAGGCCGACCGCGCCGGCCAGGTGATCCGCAGCGTGCACGACTTCGTGCGCCGCCGCGACCGCACGCGCGAGGCGGTGGCGCCGCAGGCGCTGATCGATGCGGTGCTGCCGCTGGTGCGGCTGCAGGCGCGCAAGCTCGGCGTGAGCATCGAGGTGGTGCTCGAAGACCGCCTGCCTCCGGCCGTGTGCGACCGCACGCTGGTCGAGCAGGTGCTGCTGAACCTGGCGCGCAATGCGATGCAGGCCATGGATACGGCGGAGCACGTGGGCGAGCGCGTGCTGCGGCTGCGCGTGTCGCGCGTTGTCGCGGTCGGCGGCCCGGGCGCGGAGGACGCCCGGCGCTGGCTGGAGTTCTCGGTCGCCGATCTCGGCTGCGGCATCAGCGAAGAGGTGGCGGGCCGCCTCTTCACGCCTTTCTTCACCACGCGTGCCGACGGCATGGGGCTGGGCCTCAGCCTGTGCCGCACCGTGGTGGAGCAGCATGGCGGGGTGCTCGTGTTCGAGCCCAACCGCCCCCGGGGCACCGTGTTCCGGTTTACCCTGCCGAGTACATGATCCACCCCCAGGTTTCGCGCCCGTTTTTGGAATTGAAATGCAACCGCTGATCGATGGTCTGATATTCATCGTGGACGACGACGCCAGTGTGCGCGAGGCACTGGCCTGGCTGCTGCGCTCGCGCCGCCTCGAGAGCGAACACTTCGCGAGCGCCGAGGCCTTCGAGCTGCGCCTGGCCGAAGGCCCGCTGCCCGATCAGCCGCTGTGCCTGCTGCTGGACGTGCGCATGCCCGGCACCAGCGGGCTGGTGCTGTTCGACCGGCTCGCCGAGCGCGGCCTGCTGGACGCCATGCCGGTGATCTTCCTGACCGGCCACGCCGACGTGCCCACGGCCGTGGACGCGGTGAAGCGGGGCGCCTTCGACTTCTGCGAGAAGCCGTTCTCCGACAACGCCCTGGTCGACCGCATCGAGCAGGCGCTGGGCGCTTCGCTGCGGGCGCTGGAGGTGCGGCGCGTGCGGCGCAGCCTGGCTGGTCGCGTCGCCGAACTGACCGACCGCGAGCGCGACGTGATGCGGCTCGTGGTCGAGGGCCTGCCGAACAAGCTGATCGCCGATCAGCTGGCGATCAGCGTGCGCACGGTGGAGGTCCACCGCGCACGCGTGTTCGACAAGATGGAAGTGAAATCAGCGGTCGAACTGGCCAACCGCCTCAGAGATCTCTAGGAGATCAGACCTTTTCCGCGACGAAGATCTCGACGCGGCGGTTTTGAGCCCGGCCGGCCGGCGTGCCGTTGTCGGCGATCGGTTCGCGCGAGCCGCGGCCGTCGGTGGTGATGGCCGTGGTCGAGACGCCGCGGCTGACCAGGTGGTTGCGCGCACTGTCGGCGCGGCTCACCGAGAGGCGCTCGTTGCCTTCCTCGCTGCCGGTGTTGTCGGTGTGGCCCACCACGCGCACGCTGGCCGCGGCGGCGCTGCGCAGGCCTTCGGCCACCTTGTCGAGCACCTGCGCCAGGTTGCGCTTGACGTTGGCGCGGCCCACGTCGAACGACAGTTCGTTGGGAACCACGAGATGCAGCTGGTTGTCCGCGGTCTGCTCGATCACCACGCCCGTGCCCTTGGTGGAATTCTCCAGCTCGGTCTTGAGCGCCGCCAGGCGCGCAGTCCAGCTGTTGGCCGGCGCAGCCGCCTGGGCGGCTGGTGCGGCGGCCGATCCCGGCGCGGGCGACTGCGAGGCGCACCCCGCAACGAACAATGCGGCCGCAGCCACACCCGAAACAACAAGCTTCCTCATGAGTTTTTCCCTCTTTGTGAACATGAAACGATGGCGATGGGCGCCGGCCGCTCCCGCACGGCCGGCTTTGTTTTTATATCAGCCGATCCGGTCAGCCCCGCGGCGCGCGCTCGCCCACGTAGATCTCGACGCGGCGGTTCTGCGCCCGGCCGGCATCGCTGTTGTTGTTGGCGATCGGCTCGTGCGAACCGCGTCCTTCGATGCGGAAGGCCGCGGCGCTCACGCCGCGCGCCACCAGGTAGTCGCGCGTGCTGGCGGCGCGGTCGACCGACAGCGGATTGTTGATGGCGTCCGAGCCGGTGTTGTCGGTGTGGCCGATGATGCGCACCTCGGCGTTCGGGTTGTTGCGCAGGCCGCTCGCGAACTGGTCGAGCACCGGTGCGAAGTTGGGCTTGATGTTGGAGCGGCCCACGTCGAAGGAGACGTCGCTCGGGATCTGGAGCTTGAGCTCGTTGTTCGGGGTTTGCGTCACGGCCACGCCGGTGCCCTGGGTGGCGGCTTCCATCTGGCGCTTCTGGTTTTCCATGCGCTGCGACCACA
The DNA here is from genome assembly GCF_007828835.1 of Variovorax beijingensis. Lineage (GTDB taxonomy): Bacteria > Pseudomonadota > Gammaproteobacteria > Burkholderiales > Burkholderiaceae_C > Variovorax > Variovorax beijingensis_A. Next base: position 402,358 of record NZ_VIVL01000001.1, read on the forward strand.
GGTAGCCGCCGAGCGCGCCGGCCGCGGCGCCGACCACGGCACCGGTGCCGATGGCGCCGCGGTTGCCGCCGGTGGCGGAGCCGATGGCCGCACCGCCCAGCGCGCCGATGCCGGCGCCGATGCCGGTGTTGCGCTGGGTATCGGTCATGCCGCCGGCACAGCCGGACAGGACGAGGGCGGCAGCGGTGGTGGCGAGTACAAACTTTTTCATGGCAATCCCTTTCAAGGTTGAATCAGGCGGGCCACAGCTTAGCCTCGGCGAACCTGCGATGGTACGGCCTTCCCAACTTGCAGGAAAGAAGAAAACTTTCTGCAAAGCCCCGTGAATGCTGCGATGATTGCTACTAAAGTAATAGCTGATAGCCTGTTCTCCGACATTCCGCTGCGGCTTTCGGCTACGCAAGTAATTCACGCTTCGGGCGGCGGATTCTTTTTCTCGCCGGCACCGTTGCCATCGGCGGCCTCGCCGTCGTCATGCAGTTCGCCCTTTTTTCGACCGGAAAACATGGTCCACCAGACGATCAATATGAACACGAGCCCGGCCCCGAGGGCTTCAAGCAAAATCAAACCCATGAGAAATGGACTCCAGTGGCTGGTTGGGCTCGCGATCGTAGCAACGCTGGCCGGCTGCTCGATCGCCCCGCGCGCGCCCGACACCCCGGCCCGGCCGGCCGCCACGCCGCCGCGCGACCTCGGACCGCTGACCGGTTCGCTCGCGCATCCCAAGAGCCGGTGGGTGCCGGTCGGCTGGTCGGAGCTGCCGGGTTTCGGCGACGACCCGCTGCACGAAGCCTGGATCGCGCTCCTGGCCAATTGCGCACGGCCCAACGCCGCCTTTGCGCCACTGTGCCGCGAGGTGCGCCAGCTGGCCATTGCCACGCCCGAGGAACAGCGCCAGTGGATGACCGACAGGCTGCAGCCCTACCGCGTCGAATCGCTCGCGGGCTCGAGCGAAGGCAAGCTCACGAGCTACTACGAGCCGGTGTACGAGGCCTCGCGCGTGCCCACCGCCACCTTCAACATTCCGATCTACCAGGCGCCCGAGGGGCTGGTGCCGCGCCGGCCCTGGTACACCCGCCAGGAAATCGAAACCCTGCCCGAAGCCCAGGCCGCACTGCGCGGCCGCGAGATCGCCTGGATGGCCGACCCCATCGACGCGCTGATGCTCCACATCCAGGGCTCGGGGCGCCTTCGCATCACCGAGGCCAACGGCATCCAGCGCACCGTGCGCGTGGCGTTCTCGGCCACCAACGAGCAGCCGTACAAGAGCGTGCAGCAATGGCTGATCGGCCAGGGCGTGACCAAGGTCGGCAAATGGCCCGACGACACCAAGGCATGGGCCGCGCAGAACCCGCAGCGCGTGTCGCAGCTCCTGTGGAGCAATCCGCGCTACGTGTTCTTCCGCGAGGAAACCATGAGCGAACTCGATGCGGCCTTCGGCCCGCGCGGCGCGCAGGGCGTGCCGCTGACGGCCGGGCGCTCCATTGCGGTCGACCGCGACAGCATCCCGTACGGCACGCCGGTCTGGCTCGCATCGAGCGGGCCGGCGGCGCAGCTGCAGAAACTGGTGGTCGCGCAGGACACCGGCAGCGCCATCCTGGGCGCAGTGCGCGCCGACTACTTTGCCGGCACCGGCGCCGATGCCGGCCGCCTGGCCGCCAGCATGAACCAGCCGCTGCGCCTGTGGGCGCTGTGGCCCAGGCAAATGCCGGCGCCCTGAACGCCGAGCAGATGCGCCTGACCGCAAGCTGAGCGTTTCACGCGGATGTCATGCGAATTGCCTAACTTCGCGGGTTGGATTCCTTTTCAACCCACGAAAGCGATTGCGCATGACCGCAAACAACCGTACCGACGCCAACGGCATCGATCTTGACGACATCGGCACCAACCCCAGCCCGAATCCGTCCTTCACCGACCTGATCGCCTCGCGCCTGAGCCGCCGCCATCTGTTCGGCCTGGGCGTCGGCACGGCCAGCACCGCGCTGCTGCAGGCCTGCGGTGGCGGCGGCAATGGCGGCGTGGCTTTCCCGATCATTCCGCCTGCACCGGCCCCCGCTCCTGCGCCGGCCCCGGCGCCAGCCCCCGCGCCGGCTCCCGCACCGGCCAAGCTCGGCTTCAATGCCGTGGCCAAGAGCCTTGCCGACGTGGTCACCGTGCCCGCCGGCTACACCGCCAGCGTGCTCTATCGCCTGGGCGACCCGATCGCCGCGGGCGTGGCCGCGTACAAGAACGACGGCACCGACGATCCGGCCACCTACGACCGGCGCGCCGGCGACCACCACGACGGCATGACCTTCTTCGGCATGAACGCGTCGAACAAGTGGGACGCAGCCAGCGCCGCGCGCGGCCTGCTCGTGATGAACCACGAAGCCATCACCCCGCTGTTCCTGCATCCCGCCGGCCAGACCATCAGCGGCACCGGCAACGCCGCGGTGCGCACCTCCGCCGACGAAGTGCTGCGCGAGTTCTACCTGCACGGCGTGAGCGTGATCGAGATCAACAAGAGCGGCAACGCCTGGAGCTACAAGCAGGACTCGAGCTTCAACCGCCGCGTCCACACGCTCACCGAAATGGCGTTCTCGGGCCCGGCCGCCAAGACCGACTACCTGAAGACCAAGTATTCGACCGACGGCAGCAAGACCCGCGGCACGCTCAACAACTGCGCCAACGGCACCACGCCCTGGGGCACCTACCTGACCTGCGAAGAAAACTGGGCCGGCTACTTCCGCCGCATCAAGGCCACCGACGACCCCAGCCGCAGCGCCAAGGAAATCGCCTCGTTCACCCGCTATGGCGTGGCCAGCACCGGCCGCGAACTCTGGGCCACCGTCACGCCCGACACGGCCGACAACCTCTATGGCCGCTGGAATGCCCAGGTGACCGGAGCCACCGCCACCGACGACTTCCGCAATGGCGCCAACACCTACGGCTGGGTGGTCGAGATCGATCCCTTCAACCCCTCCAGCACCCCCAAGAAGCGCACCGCGCTCGGCCGCTTTGGCCATGAAGGCGCCTGCCTCGGCCCGGTCGTGGTCGGCAAGCCGCTGGTTTGGTACATGGGCGACGACTCGCGCAACGAGTACATCTACAAGTTCGTCTCGGCGAAGAACTGGGATGCGGCCGACGTGGGCGGCGGCACCGCGACCGGCGACAAGTACATGGACGACGGTCGCCTCTACGTGGCCAGGTTCAACGCCGACGGCACCGGCGCGTGGCTCGAACTGAAGCTCGGCGTCAACGGCATCACCGCGAGCAATCCGGCCTATGCCTTTGCCGATGCGGCCGACGTGGTGGTCAACGCGCGCCTCGCGGCCGACGCCGCCGGCGCCACCAAGATGGACCGCCCGGAGTGGACGGCCGTCAATCCGAAGACCGGCGAGGTGTACGTCACCCTCACCAACACCAACGCCGCCTCGCGCCCCATCACCGCCACCGACGGCGCCAACCCGCGCTTCTACAACGACAAGACGACCACTGGCTCGGATCAGAAGGGCAATCCGAACGGCCACGTCGTGCGCTTCGCCGACGACAACGCCGACCCGGCCTCGCTGAGCTTCAAGTGGGACGTGTACCTGTTCGGCGCGCGCTCCACCGCCTCGGCCGACGTCAACCTCTCGCAGCTGAGCGCCGACAACGACTTCTCCAGCCCCGACGGCATGTGGTTCAGCCACGCCACCGCCGGCCTGCTCTGGCTGGAGACCGACGACGGCGCCTACACCGACGTCACCAACTGCATGCTGCTGGCCGCGCTGCCGGGCAAGGTCGGCGACGGCGGCGCCAGGACCATCACCAACGTCGATGGCGCCACCACGCGCACCCAGGACACCTTCGTGGGCAAGGCGCCCGGCACGGACGGCCTGCGCCGCTTCCTGGTCGGCCCGAAGGACTGCGAGATCACCGGCATTGCCGAGTCGGGCGACGGCCGTGCGCTGTTCGTGAACATCCAGCACCCGGGCGAGGGTTCGAAGGACATCGCCAATCCTGACGGCTACATCAGCCACTGGCCGGACGGCGCCAAGAGCCGCCCGCGCTCGGCCACGGTGGTCATCACCAGGGATGACGGCGGCCTGATCGGCCTCTGAGCGGTTGCGCTGCCGCTGCCTCTTACCGGGGCAGCGGCAGCGCCGTCTTGTAGCGCACCTGCTTGAGCGCGAAGCTCGAGCGGATCTTCTCGATGCCCGGAATCGGCGTGAGCTGTTCCAGGATGAATTTCTCCAGCGCCGCCATGTCGGCCACGGCGATGCGGATCAGGTAGTCGCTGTCGCCCGTCATCAGGTAGCACTCCATCACCTCGTCGTGCTCGGCAATGCGCTCCTCGAAATCGGCGAGCGACTGCTTGCTCTGCGTCGTCAGGCTGATCGAGATGAACACGTTGAGCCCCAGGCCCAGCGCCTTGGCGCTCGCGAGCGCCACGTAGCGGTCGATCACGCCGCTGGTTTCGAGCGCCTTCACCCGCGCAAGGCACGGAGACGGCGACAGCTGAACCCGGCGCGCAAGCTCCACGTTCGACAACCCGCCGTCGCGTTGCAGCTCGTCGAGGATGCGCAGGTCAATGGTGTCGAGTTGCACGAAATGCGGCGTCCAGATGATTTTGAGGAATTTTATGCTGCGCTGGTGCCATGGACATGTCCAAGCCGGTAGCTAATTCTTGCTGTTGCGGCCTAAAGTGCCGGCATGAACGCCCCGATTTCCGCCGACCAGATGCGCGCGCTGCTGCTCGACACGCCGCTCACGCACGACCCCGACCCTGCCGAGACCGCTGAATGGCGCGACGCCTTCCTGGCGCTGGCCCAGGCGCACGGGCCCCAGCGCGCCCGGCAGATGCTGGCGGAGCTTGCCCGCCTCGCGCGGCAGCAGCGCATCGGCTGGCAGCCCGAGCTTGCGACGCCCTACGTCAACACCATTGCGGTGGAAGACCAGCCGCCGTTCCCCGGCGACCTCGCGGTCGAGGAAAAGCTCGCCTCCCTGATGCGGTGGAATGCGCTCGCGATGGTGGCCAGGGCCAACCAGGCGTATGGCGAACTCGGCGGCCACATCGCGAGCTATGCGAGCGCGGCCGACTTGTTCGAGACGGGCTTCAATCACTTCTTCCACGCGCGCAGTGACACACACCGCGGCGACCTCGTGTTCTTCCAGCCGCACAGTGCGCCTGGCGTCTATGCGCGCGCCTACCTCGAAGGCCGCCTCGGCGAAGAAGACCTCCAGCACTACCGCCAGGAACTCACCGCGCCCGCCTTCACCCAAGGCAGTGGCGCGCGCGGCCTCAGCAGCTATCCGCATCCTTACCTGATGCCGGACTTCTGGCAGTTCCCGACCGGCTCCATGGGCATCGGCCCGATCAGCTCGATCTACCACGCGCGCTTCATGCGCTACCTCACGCACCGCCACCTGCTCGACTGCGAGGGCCGGAAAGTGTGGGGCGTGTTCGGCGACGGCGAGATGGACGAGCCCGAATCGATGAGCGCGCTCACGCTCGCTGCGCGCGAGAAGCTCGACAACCTCGTGTGGGTGGTCAATTGCAACCTGCAGCGCCTGGATGGCCCGGTGCGCGGCAACGGCCGCATCATCGACGAGCTCGAAAAGCTCTTTGCCGGCGCGGGCTGGAACGTCGTCAAGCTCATCTGGGGCAGCGACTGGGACGGCCTGTTCGCGCAGGACGTGAGCGGCGCGCTCGCGCGCGTGTTCGCCGAAACCGTCGATGGCCAGATGCAGACCTTCGCGGCCAAGGACGGGCGCTTCAACCGCGACAACTTCTTCGGCCAGAACCCCGAGCTCGCGCGGCTGGCCGAAGGCATGACCGACGAGCAGATCGACCGCCTGAAGCGCGGCGGCCACGACCTCGTGAAGATCCATGCGGCCTACGCCGCCGCGGCCGCGCACAAGGGCCGGCCCACCGTGATCCTCGCCCACACCAAGAAGGGCTACGGCATGGGCAGCGCCGCCCAGGGCAAGATGACCACGCACTCGCACAAGAAGATGGGCGACGTCGACCTGCTCGAATTCCGCGACCGCTTCAACCTGCCGCTCACCGACGCGCAGGCCATAGCGATGGACTTCTACCGCCCGCCCGAAGACAGCGCCGAGATGCAGTACCTGCGCAGCCACCGCGCGGCACTCGGCGGCGCCATGCCGCGCCGCGAGACCGCCTGCGAGGTGGTGCCCAAGCCCGACATCGCGAGCTACGCGCAGTTCGCAACGGCGGCCGCCGGCAAGGAAATGAGCACCACCATGGCCTTCGTGCGCATGCTGGGCAACCTGCTGAAGGACAAGGCCCTGGGCCCGCGCATCGTGCCCATCGTGGCCGACGAGGCGCGCACCTTCGGCATGGCCAACCTGTTCAAGCAGGTCGGCATCTATTCGAGCGTGGGCCAGCGCTATGCGCCCGAAGACATCGGTTCGGTGCTGAGCTACCGCGAAGCCACCGACGGCCAGATTCTCGAAGAAGGCATCAGCGAAGCCGGCGCCATTGCCAGCTGGACCGCCGCGGCCACCAGCTACAGCGTGCACGGCCTGGCGATGCTGCCTTTCTACATCTACTACTCGATGTTCGGCTTCCAGCGCGTGGGCGACGCCATCTGGGCCGCGGCCGACCAGCGGGCGCGCGGCTTTCTGCTCGGCGCCACCTCTGGCCGCACCACGCTCGGCGGCGAAGGCCTGCAGCACCAGGACGGCAGCAGCCATCTCGTGGCCGCGACCATTCCCAACTGCAAGGCCTACGACCCGGCCTTCGCGGGCGAGATGGCGGTGATCGTCGATGCGGGCATCCGCGAAATGATGGTCGAGCAAAAGGACGTGTTCTATTACGTCACGCTCATGAACGAGAACTACGCGCAGCCCGACGTGCCGCAAGGCGCGGAGGCGGGCATCCTGCGCGGCTGCTATCGCTTCGGCGTGTATGCGCCGGTTTCAGGCGAGGCGAAGAAGAAGGTCACGCTGATGGGTTCCGGCGCGATCCTCACCGAGGTCGTGAAGGCCGCGCAGCTGCTGGCCAACGAAGGCATCGAGGCCGAGGTGTTCAGCGTCACGAGCTGGAGCGAGCTTGCGCGCGACGGACAGGCTTGCGAGCAGCGTGCGATCGCGGGCGAGAAGAAGGAAGCCGGCGTGCCGTTCATCGCGCAGCAGCTCGGCACCGGCAAGGGCCCGATCATTGCCGCCACCGACTACGTGCGCGCCGTGCCCGAGAGCCTGCGCGCCTTCCTGCCCGAGGGGCGCCGCTACCTCACGCTGGGCACCGACGGGTTCGGGCGCAGCGACACGCGCGCGGCGCTGCGGCAATTCTTCGGGGTGGATGCGGGGAGCATTGCGCGGGCTGCGCGCTACGCGCTCGGCACCGCCTGTTGAGTTCCGGCGAGCCCCAGGGCTAGCGGCTGCGGCCCGCACGGTTCCTGGATCAACCGCCGGCCAGGAGCGCGAAGCTCGGCTTCATCGTCATCAAGGCTGCGACAACGCCGAACAGGGCGATCACGCTCACACGCCCCACGAAGGCGGACCCCTCGCTTGCAAACGCCCCGACCTGCTCATCCGAAGCCTTGCCACCGAGCGCCGATTCGACCCGCGACTCCCAAGGGGCGACGAACTCGCTTCGCACCACCATGGCAGCGGCAATGACGGCGAACGCCGCCAGCAGCCATGGTGTCCACAGTGGCCAGCCGCCGAGGAACACCAGAGCGATTCCGGCGAGCACGCCCAGGTTGAGCAGCAAGTGTGCGAGCCGGCCGGCGCGCAGCGCCATCCTGGCGGGCTGCGATCGGCCTTTCCGGGCAATGGCAAGAAGCAGTTCGCCGGCCACGAACGACAGAAGTGCCGCGAGTGTCGCGCCGGCGTGGATCATCAGGGCAGTCGTGTACAGCATCGGCGTGCTCAGGCAACGCCTGCCTCGCCGAATTGAGGACGGCACTTCAGGTGGCCTTTGAGTTGGGTTTTCATGCGTTCGATCTCCGTTCAGGTCGTTGAGCGATTTCGTGTGCCCAAAGAATACGAGTGAAGGCTCGTATTGGCCTACTCGCATTCCCGGGACGCGCGGTACACCATGCGGACCGGCCTTTCACGGGCAGAAGATGCGTCATCTACTCGCATTCCTGGCGGCACAGGATGTGCGGGCGTGCCGCTTGCGCAGGCCTGCGTTAGAGTCGCAGGCCCCATCCCTTTCGCGACTCATGACCGCCCGCTTCCAATCCATCGCTCCCGGTGCCCGCCTCGCCGACCAGGTGGCCGACGCATTGGCCGCCGAAGTGCGCAGCGGGCGCCTGTCGGAAGGCGACCGCCTGCCGACCGAGGCCGCGCTGGCCGAGCAATTCGGCGTGAGCCGCACCGTGGTGCGCGAGGCGGTGTCGCGGCTCAAGTCGCTGGGGCTGCTCGATTCGCGCCAGGGCAGCGGCGTGTACGTGCGCGCCGCGGGCGTGGAGCCGCTGCGCTTCGAGATGCCGCACGTGGCTTCGCGCGAAGCGGTGATCCAGATGGTCGAGCTACGCCGTGCGCTCGAAGCCGAGGTGGCCGCGCTCGCGGCCGAACGGCGCACGCCCGACGATGTGCAGCGCATCCAGGAGGCCATCGGCGCGCTGCATGCGGCCGTGGCCGCAGGCGGCAACGGCGCCGAGGAAGACGTGCGCTTTCACCGCGCCATCGCCGAGGCCGCGCGCAACCCGTTCCTGATCGGCACGCTGCAGTACCTGCGGCAGTTCCTGCACGGCGCCACGCGCGTCACGCGCGCCAACGAGGCGCGGCGAGCCGATTTCGCGCGCGAGGTGGCGCAGGAGCACGCCCGCATCGTCGAGGCCATCGAGGCCGGCGATCCGCTGCGGGCCCGCGAGGCGGCCAAGTCCCACATGGACAACGCGATCCGCCGCATCGAGCAGGCCGATCCCGCGTTCTGGCAGCAGGAGGGCGCGCAGCTCGCGCGGCCGCTGGTCGAAGGCTGGCCGGTCGGCAGCTGAGCCGCGACACACCAAGTCACCAAAAAGGCGCTGGGGACGGGGGAATGTTCGGGTTTACCCGAGGCAAAGCTCCGAAATCAAATTTGTATGATGACCTGACAAATAAGGCGATGGCCAAGCAAGCCGGCGGCGGCAAGGCCTCTTTCTCATCCAAAGCGGGACAAACCTTTTCATGACTTCCTCCACCCTTCCGGTTGGCGCTCTGCCCGTGTCCGCCGAAGCCGCGCTCGAGAAGCGCGCCTATGCCAAGGTGTTCTGGCGCCTGGTTCCCTTTTTGATGTTGTGCTACGTGGTCGCGTACCTCGACCGTGTGAACGTGGGCTTTGCCAAGCTGCAGATGGGGCAGGATCTGGGCTTCAGCGAAACGGTGTTCGGCCTGGGCGCGGGCATCTTCTTCCTCGGCTACTTCTTGTTCGAGGTGCCGAGCAACCTGCTGCTCAACCGGGTGGGTGCGCGCATCTGGATTGCGCGGATCATGATCACCTGGGGCGTGCTGTCGGCCTGCTTCGTGTTCGTGGAAACGCCCACCAGCTTCTACATCCTGCGCTTCCTGCTCGGCGTGGCGGAGGCGGGTTTCTATCCCGGCGTGATCCTGTACCTGACCCACTGGTATCCGGCGCACCGGCGCGCGCGCATCATCGCGGTCTTCATGTCGGCCATTCCGGTGGCGGGCATTTTCGGCAATCCGCTGTCGGGCTGGATCATGGACGCCTTCCACGGCGTGTCGTCGATGCACGGCTGGCAGTGGATGTTCATCATCGAGGCCATTCCGGCCGTGCTCGTGGGGGTGATGGTGCTGCTCTACCTGGACAACGGCATCCGGCATGCGCGCTGGCTCTCGCCCGAGGAGAAGAGCCTGCTGCAGCGCGAGGTCGAGCGCGACCAGGCGCATGGCGCCAAGGGGCCGCACTCGGTGGGCGCCATGTTCCGCGACATGCGCGTGTGGTGGATGGCGCTCATCTACTTCGCCTTCGTGATGGGCCAGTACGCGCTGACCTTCTGGCTGCCCACGCTGGTCAAGGCCACGGGCGTGAAGGGCAACCTGCACATCGGCCTTTTGAGCGCCATTCCGTTCATCTGCGCGATCGTCGCGATGAACCTCTTCGGCCGCAGCGCCGATCGCCGGCAGGAGCGCCGCTGGCACCTGATCGTGCCGGCGCTGATGGGCGCGGTGGGCTTCACGGTGGCCGCGTCGTACACGCAGAACACGATCGTCTCGCTGGCGTTCCTCTCGCTCGCGGCGGCCGGCGTGCTGACCTGCGCGCCGCTGTTCTGGTCGCTGCCCACCGCCTTTCTCTCGGGCACGGCGGCGGCGGCCGGCATTGCGGCCATCAATTCGGTGGGTAATCTTGCGGGGTTCGCGAGCCCCTACCTCATCGGCTACCTGAAGGACCTCACGGGCAGCACGCAGATCGGCATGTACGTGCTGGCCGGTGCGCTGGTGCTCGGGGCCATCGGCGTGTGGCTCACGCCCAAGCAACTCGTGAACAGATGATCGAAGGAACCCTCACATGACTTCCAACACCAGCACACCCGTCGTCGGCGTCGTGGGCCTCGGCGCCATGGGCAGCGGCATGGCGCAGTCGCTGCGCCGCGCGGGCTACGAGCCGCATGTGTTCGACGTGCGCCTCGATGTCGCCCACGCCTTTGCGCGCGACGGCGGCGTGGCCTGCGACACGCTGGCCGCGCTCGGCGGGCAGTGCGACATCGTGGTTTCCGTGGTGGTCAACGCGGCGCAGACCGAGTCGGTGCTGTTCGGCGATGGCGCCACGCCTGGCTGCGCGGCGTCGATGAAGCCCGGCAGCCTGTTCGTGATGTGCTCCACGGTCGATCCGAACTGGTCGGTCGCGCTCGAAGCACGCCTGGCCGCGCAGGGCATCCTGTACCTCGACGCCCCGATCTCGGGCGGCGCCGCCAAGGCCGCGAGCGGCCAGATGACGATGATGACCGCCGGCACGCCCGCGGCGTACGAAAAGGCCGGCGCCGTGCTCGACGCCATGGCCGCCAAGGTCTACCGCCTGGGCGAGCGCGCGGGTGCGGGCAGCAAGGTCAAGATCATCAACCAGCTGCTGGCCGGCGTGCACATTGCCGCGGCGGCCGAGGCCATGGCGCTGGGCCTGCGCGAAGGCGTGAACCCCGACGCGCTCTACGAAGTCATCACGCACAGCGCGGGCAACAGCTGGATGTTCGAGAACCGCATGGCGCACGTGCTGGCGGGCGACTACACGCCGCTGTCGGCCGTCGACATCTTCGTGAAGGACCTGGGCCTGGTGCTCGACGTGGCGCGCGCCAGCAAGTTTCCGCTGCCGCTGTCGTCCACCGCGCACCAGATGTTCATGCAGGCATCGACCGCGGGCTTCGCGCGCGAGGACGACAGCGCGGTCATCAAGATTTTTCCCGGCATCGAACTGCCGGCCGCAAACGGAAGGGCGATGTGAGCGATCTCAAGACCATCGACACGCCGCTGCTTCGCATCGGCTACGAAGAGTGGAACCCAGGCGGCACCGCCACCGTGGTGCTGATGCATGGCTGGCCCGACAGCACGCGCAGCTGGCATGGCGTGGCGCCGAGCCTGGCCGAGGCCGGCTGGCGCGTGCTCGCACCCGCCCTGCGCGGCTTCGCACCCACGCGCTTCCTGCATGACGGCACGCCGCGCAGCGGCCAGCTCTCCGCGCTCGGGCGCGACCTGCTCGATTTCATCGACGCGCTCGGCCTCGACAAGCCCGCGCTGGTCGGCCACGACTGGGGCGCCCGCGCGGCGGCCAACGCCTGCGGGCTGAGGCCCGAGGTGGCGCGCGCGCTGGTGCTGATGTCGGTCGGCTACGGCACCAATGCGCCAGACCAGCCGATGGCGCTCGAGCAGGCGCGCAACTACTGGTATCACTGGTACATGGCCACGCCGCGCGGCGAACGCACGGTGCACGACGACCGCATCGCCTTCACCCGGATGATGTGGGACACCTGGGCGCCCGCGGGCTGGTACGAGAAAGCCGAATTCGAGGCCACAGCCGCCGCCTTCGCAGGCGACGACTGGGCGCGGGTGGTGCTGCATTCCTACCGCCACCGCTGGGGCTACGCGTCCGGCGATCCGCGCTATGCGGCGGACGACGCCGCGCTCGATCCGGCGCCGGTGCTGCCGGTGCCCACGCTCGTACTGCATGGCGCGGCCGACAGCTGCAATGATCCCGATACTTCGGCAGGCAAGGAGCGATTCTTCAGCGGCCCCTACCGCCGCGAACTGCTCGACGGCGTCGGCCACTTCCCGCAGCGCGAAGCGCCCGCGGCGGTGGCGGCCGCGCTGCTGCGCTTCCTGCCCGCCATTGCCTGAATCCAGAAAGAGAAGACGACACCATGAACATCCTCATCACCGGCGGCTGCGGTTTTCTCGGCGCGCGGCTCGCCCGCACGCTGCTCGCAGGCGGCCCGCTGGCGCTGGCCGGCGGCGCGGCACAGCCGATCTCCCGCATCACCCTGGCGGACCGCGTGGCGCCGCCCGCCGACCTGCAGGCGGACGCCCGCGTGCAGTTCGTGCAGGGCGACCTGTACGAGCAGGCCGTCAACGGCACGCTGCCGCTGGCCGACACCCACGCCGTGTTCCACCTGGCCGCGGCCGTGAGCGGCGAATGCGAGGCCGACTTCGACCTGGGCATGCGCAGCAACCTGGACACCACGCGCGCGCTGCTCGACGCCTGCCGCCGCGCGGGCCATGCGCCGGTGTTCGTGTTCTCCAGCTCGGTCGCGGTGTTCGGCGATTCGCCCGAGCAGCGGCTGCCTGCGGTGATCGAGGACACCACCCTGCCGACGCCGCAGAACAGCTACGGCATCCAGAAGTTCATCGGCGAGCAGCTGGTGGCGGACTTCACGCGCAAGGGTTTCGTGCAGGGCCGCAACGTTCGGCTCATGACGGTCTCGGTGCGGCCGGGCCGGCCCAACGGCGCGGCCTCCAGCTTTTTGAGCGGCATGCTGCGCGAACCGCTGGCCGGTGAGCGCGCGCGCTGCCCCGTGGCGCCCGAGACGGCGGTTGCGCTCGCATCGCCCGGCAACACCGTCGCGGGCATCGTGCGCGCGGCCACGGCCAGCGCTGCCGAATGGGGCGCGCGCACCGCCGTCAACCTGCCGGCGCTGACCACCACCGTGCGCGAGATGGCCGGGGCGCTCGAGCGCATCGCCGGCAAGGACGCCACCGGACTGATCGACTGGGAGCCCGATGCAGCCATCGCGAAGATCGTGACCAGTTGGCCCAGCCGCATCCATGCGGCGCGCGCCGAGGCGCTGGGCCTCCAGGCCGACGCGAGCTTCGACGCCATCCTGCGCGACTACGTGCGCGAGAACCCGCAGGCGGTGAAGCTGCCGGTGAAAGGCTGATCATGGCGAAGCTCCTGCTCGGCTGCATTGCCGACGATTTCACCGGCGCCACCGACCTGGCCAACAACCTCGTGCGCGCCGGCATGCGCGTGGTGCAGGCGATCGGCGTGCCGGCCACGCCGCTGGCCGCTGACGTCGATGCGGTGGTGGTTGCGCTCAAGTCGCGCACCATCGCGCCGGCCGAGGCCATCGCGCAGTCGCTCGAGGCACTGCGCTGGCTGCAGGCGCAGGGCGCGCAACAGATCTACTTCAAGTACTGCTCCACCTTCGACAGCACGCCGCAGGGCAACATCGGCCCGGTGACCGAGGCGTTGATGGAAGCGCTGCAATGCGACTTCACCATCGCCACGCCCGCCTTCCCCGACAACAAGCGCACCGTGTTCAAGGGCTATCTGTTCGCGGGCGATGTGCTGCTCAACGAGAGCGGCATGCAGAACCATCCGCTCACGCCGATGACCGACCCGAACCTCGTGCGCGTGCTGCAGGCGCAGTGCACGCGCAAGGTGGGGCTGATCGACTACGCCGTGGTGGCGCGCGGTGCAGAGGCCATCGGCGAGCGCATCGGCCAGCTGAAGGCCGAGGGTGTGTCCGTCGCCATCGTCGATGCGGTGTCGAACGACGACCTGCTGCGCATGGGCCCCGCGCTTGCGAAGATGCCGCTGGTCACCGCGGGCTCGGGCGTGGCCATCGGGCTGCCGGCCAATTTCGGCCTGGCGCCGTCGTCGCAGGCCAGTGCGCTGCCGGCGGCCGGCGGGTTGCGGGCCGTGGTCTCGGGCAGCTGCTCGCTGGCCACCAACCGGCAGGTGCTCGACTTCATCCAGCGCGGCGGCGCGGCGCTGGCGGTCGATCCGCTTCGCATTGCCGCAGGCGTGGACGTCGCGGCCGAAGCGCTGGCCTGGGCCGCGCCGCTGATCGGCAAGCAGCCGGTGCTGGTGTATTCCACCGCCGAGGCCGGCGCTGTGAAATCGGTGCAGGGCAGGCTCGGGGTCGAGGAAGCCGGCGCGATGGTCGAGCGCACCATTGCCGCCATTGCGCGCGGCCTGGTCGAGCGAGGTGTGCGCCAGCTGGTGGTGGCGGGCGGCGAAACCTCGGGTGCCTGCGTGCAGGCGCTGGGCATCGCGCAGATGCAGATCGGTCCGCAGATCGACCCCGGGGTGCCGTGGTGCCATGCGCGCACCGACGTTGCGGAAGGCCTGCCGGTGCACATCGCGCTGAAGTCGGGCAACTTCGGGGGGGACGATTTCTTCACCAAGGCCTTTACAGTGCTGGCATGACCGAGAACCAAGCCCGCGAAGAAATCTGCCGCGTCGGCCGCAGCCTGTTCGAGCGCGGCTACGTGCATGCCACCGCGGGCAACATCAGCGTGCGGCTGGACGATGGCTTCCTCATCACGCCGACCGATGCCTGCCTGGGCTTTCTCGATCCGGCACGCCTGGCAAGACTCGATGCGCAGGGCCAGCAGACCGGCGGCGACCGCGCCAGCAAGACCATTGCGCTGCACACCCGCATCTACGCCGCGGCGCGCAGGTTCGATGCCAACACGGCCTGCGTGATCCACACGCACAGCACGCACTGCGTCGCGCTCACGCTGGCGAACACGCCGGCCGGCGAACTGCTGCCCGCGCTCACGCCGTATTTCGTGATGAAGGTCGGCCACGTGCCGCTCATTCCGTACCACCGCCCCGGCGCGCCCGAAGCGGCCGAGCTCGTGGCGCAGGCCATCGAGCGCCATGGCGCGGCCGGCACGCCGGTTCGTGCCGTGATGCTCGAACGGCTCGGTCCCAATGTCTGGCACGAGAGTCCGGCCGCCGCGATGGCGGTGCTCGAGGAGCTCGAGGAAACCGCCAAGCTCCGGCTGCTCGCGGGCCCCGCCAGACCCGAGCCGCTCGGCAACGAACAGATCGATGAACTGCGCCGCACCTTCGGCGCGCGCTGGTAGCCAGCAGTAGTAGTAAAAACACGCCATGCCCCAATTCGCCGCCAACCTCTCGATGCTCTATCCGGAGCTCGACTTCCTCGACCGCTTCGAAGCCGCCGCGAAGGACGGCTTCAAGGCCGTCGAGTATCTTTTTCCCTATCCCTACGAGCGCCGCCAGATCGCGGCCCGCCTGAAGGACAACGGCCTGCAGCAGGTGCTCTTCAACGCCCCGCCGGGCGATTGGGACCGCGGCGAGCGCGGCCTCGCCTGCCTGCCGGGCCGCGACGCCGAATTCCGCGAGGGCATGGCCACGGCCATCGACTATGCGGTGGCGCTCGATTGCCCGCGCATCCACGTCATGGCCGGCCTGGTGCCCGAAGGCCTGGAGCGCGAGGCCGTGCAGCCGGTGTATGTGGACAACCTGCGCTGGGCCGCGGCCGAGGCGGCCAAGGCCGGGCGCGACGTGCTGATCGAGCCCATCAACACGCGCGACATCCCGCGCTTCTTCCTGAACCGGCAGGACCATGCGCACGAGATCGTCGACATGGTGGGCGCCCCCAACCTCAAGGTGCAGATGGACCTGTACCACTGCCAGATCGTCGAGGGCGACGTGGCCATGAAGATCCGCAAGTACCTGCCCACGGGCCGCGTGGGCCACATCCAGATTGCCGGCGTGCCCGAGCGCCACGAACCCGACATCGGCGAGCAGAACTATCCCTACCTGTTCGACCTGATCGACGAGGTGTCGGCGCAGTGCGGCTGGCAGGGCTGGGTCGGCTGCGAGTACCGGCCCCGGCGCGGTTCGGAACCCGGCGGCACCTCGGCCGGCCTGGGCTGGCTGCGGGCGCTGCAACAGCGCGCATGAAGCTCGAGTCGCTGCGCATTCCGCCGCGGCTGCGCGGCTTTGCCGCGGGCGATGCGCAGGTCTTCGACCTCACGCTGGCGGGCGACAGGGTCGAATCGATCGTGCCGAGCCCATCGCAGTCGCAGGCGCGCGGCACCTTGCTGAGCGCGCTGGTCGAGGCGCATGCGCACATCGACAAGAACTACACCGTGCAGGAAGTCGGCGCGGCCCAGGGCAACCTGTTCGCGGCCATCGACCGCATGGCCAAGCACCGCGCGGGCTGGAGCGGCCAGGCGCTGCGCCCGCGCATGGAGCGCGCGCTGCACGAGGCCTGGCAGTCGGGCACGCGGGCGCTGCGCACGCACATCGACTGGGTGGAAGGCGAGCCGCCCGCCGCGCTGGCGGTCTTCGAGGCGCTGCGCGAAGAGTGGCGCGGCCGCATCGAGCTGCAGTTCGTCTCGCTCACGCCGCTGGACCTGTTCGCCGATCTCGCGGCCGGCGAGCGCATCGCGCGCGAAGTCAAGCGCGCAGGCGGCGTGCTGGGCGCCTTCGTCTATCGCAACGAGGGCCTGGTGCACAAGCTGGGCCGCGTGTTCGACCTCGCGCGGGACCAGGGCCTCGGCCTCGACTTCCATGTCGACGAGGGCCTCGACGCCGATGCGAGCGGCCTGCGCAGCATTGCGCAGCTGGTGCGTGCGCGCGACTTCCGGCGCGGCGTGGTCTGCGGCCACTGCTGCTCGCTGGCGATGCAGGACGATGCCGTCGCCAACGAAACGCTGGCGCTGTGCGCGGGCGCCGGCCTCCACATCGTCGCGCTGCCGACCACCAACCTCTACCTGCAGGGCGCCTGGGACCGCACGCCCGTGCCGCGCGGCATCACGCGCATCCGCGAGGCGGCGGCACGGGGCTTGCGTGCGAGCCTGGCAACGGACAACGTGCAGGACGCCTTCTATCCCTATGGCAGCTACGACCTTCTCGAAACCTTCGGCCTCGGCGTGCAGATGGCGCACCTCGCGCCCGCGGACGAATGGCTCGACGCGATCACCCTCAGCCCCGCGAAGGCGCTCGGCCTTGCGTGGGACGGCCGCATCGCACCGGGCTGCCCCGCGGACCTGGTGCTGCTCGCAGCCACCGGCGAGCATGAACTCGTCGGTCCGCGCGGACGCCGGCGCATCGTGATCCGAGGCGGTCAAAAAATTCTGGAGCCAACACGATGAGCATGGGCAAACCAATGGCCAACTACGCCGCCGCCAAGCGCGTGGGCGATTTCGTCTTCATGAGCGGCGTGGTTGCGGTCGATCCGGCCACGCGCCGTGCCGTGGCCGGCTACGACGCCATTCCCGAGGAAGCCCGCACGGCCCTGCAGGGCCTGGGCTATGCCACGGGGCAGATGTCGGTCGACATCTTCGAGGCCCCCATCGTGGCGCAGAGCTGGTTCGTGCTCGAGCGCATCCGCCAGATCGCGGCCGAGCATGGCGGCACGATGGAAGACGTGGTGAAGCTGGTGCAGTACTTCCGGCAACTGCCGCACTACGCGTTCTACAACCGCGTGCGCGGCCTGTTCTATCCGGGCGAGCCGCCAGTCAGCACGGTGGTCGAGGTGTCGCGCTTCCTGCCGGGCGACGAGGTGCTGGTGGAGGTCGAAGCCACCATGTACCTGCCGCAACGCCGCGCTACCTGACGCCCGCGCCCTTCAGCAGGAATTCGGTCACCTGCTCGATCAGGTAGCGCCGGTCCTTGTCGTCGCCTTGCTGCGCCGTGTCGCGGAAGTACGCCGCCTGCGTGGCGTGGTCGGCATAGAACTGCGTCACCGCCCAGATGTGGAACAGCACCAGCATCGGGTCGGCGGTGTCCATCAGGCCCTGGTTCATCCAGTTCTGTATGACGGCGGCGGCCTGGTCGGTGCGCTGCTTGCTCGTGTCCATCATGGTGTTGAGCACCGGCGCGCCGCGCATCATCTCGGCCGTGAAGATGCGCGAGCGCAGCGGGTGCTCGAACGAGAACACCATCTTGCGGCGGATCAGGTCGCCCAGCACCTTGCGCGGACCGAAGGCCTCGTCGGCAAAGCCGAACACCACGATCCAGTCGTTGAGGATGTCCTGCAGGATCTGCCGGTAGAGCGCTTCCTTGCTCTCGATGTAGTAGTGCAGCTGCGCCTTCGAGAGCCCGGCCTTGTCGGCAATCGCCTGGGTCGATGCACCGGCCAGCCCTTCGCTTGCAAACACCTCGATGGCGGCCTGGTTGATGAGGCCGAGCACCTGCGTGTACTTGCGCGAGCGGCCGCGCGTGGCGGGCGCCTCGCCGTCGCTTTCTTCCTCGATGCTCACAGCTGAAGCACCAGTTCCAGGCCCTTGGCGCGCGAGCAGCACAAGGCCACCTTGTGGCGCCGTTCGCTGCCGGTGAGGCAGAAGTCGCGGTGCTCGGCGCCTTCACCATCGCCCTCGACCACGCAGGTGCCGCACAGGCCCTGCTGGCACGACACCGGGATGTCGATGCCCACTTCGTGCAGCGCATCGACGGCGGTCTGGTCGGCCGCCACCGGCACGCTGATGCCGCGCTGCGCGAGCTTCAGCGTGAAGGGCAGGCCGGTGCTCGTGTTCGCATCGGTGGGGGCGGCGAAGTATTCGGCGTGCAGCGTGTCCCCGGGCCAATGCGCCGCGGCCTCGCGCACTGCCTTCATGAAGCCGCCGGGGCCGCAGACGTACAGGTGCGTATCAGGAGCGCGCTCGGCCAGCAGCGCGCGCAGGTCGATGCGCTGCGAGGCGTCGCCCTGGTCGAGGTGCAGGCGCAGGTGCGGCGCCAGCGCAGGCGAATGCAGCGCATCGGCAAAGGCCAGGTGCTCCTCGCTGCGTGCGAACACGCAGAGCGTGAACGAGTCACCGCGCGCCGCGAGTGCCTGCGCCATCGCCAGCAGCGGCGTCATGCCGATGCCGCCGGCCAGCAGCAGGTGGTGCTTCGCTTCCTCGCGCAGCGCAAAGGTGTTGCGCGGCGCGCTGATCGCGAGCAGGTCGCCCTTGCGCACGCGCTCGTGCATCGAGGCCGAGCCGCCGCGGCTTTCGGCTTCGCGCTTCACGCCGATCACGTAAGAGCCGGTATTCGACGGCGCGCGCGCCAGCGAATACTGGCGCGAGAAGCCGCCCGGCATGTGCACGTCGATGTGCGCGCCGGCCTCGTACTCCGGCAGCGCGCGACCCCAGGGGTGGATCAGTTCGAAGGCCAGGATTTCCGGCGTCTCGCGCGAGATGCGTTCGACGCGGACGGTGAGCGTGCGTTCGAGGCTCATGGTGTTGTCTCCCTGGCTAGATGCTCTGCAGCTTGCGCGCAACGCGTTCGATGAAATGGGTGCGGTCGCGCGCGGTGACGGCGTTCATGTCGTGCAGCTGCAGCCACGTGACCTTGCAGCGCCACGCGAACAGTGCCCGCAGCGCGCGCGTGAAGAGCCGCCGGCCCGGGTCGCCGATGAGCATCACGAACCAGCGCGGCGAGCCGCCCGTGGTCACCACCGTCAGCCGCCGGATGTGCCGCATGCCCGACCTGGCGAGCTGCCCCTTGCGCTCTGCGGGCAGAAAGGCCACGCCCGGCAGCCACACCCGCTCCAGCCAGCCTTTGAGCATGGAGGGCGGCCCATGGAACCAGGTGGGATAGACGAACACCAGGTGCTCGGCCCACAGCAGCGCTTCGACATGCGGCTTGACGCGTTCGCGGATCAGTTCGGGGTTGTCGAGATAGGCGATGCGCTCTTCGCGCGTCAGCGTGGGGTCGAAGCCTTCGGCGTAGAGGTCGATGGCCTTGACGGGGTGCCGCGGCTGGAGGGCCTCGAGCGCGGTGCGGTAGAGCGCGTGGTTGAAGCTGTCAGGGTTCGGATGGCAGTGGACGACGAGCGTTTTCATGGGGAGGGCCGGTTCGCCGGTTCGGCGAGACGGGGTCAGAGCCCAGGGAATGAAGAGCCGCGCAGCGCCTTATGGCAACCCAGGCGCCGGCATCTGACCCCGGCGCAAGCCCCGCGCGGCCCGCGGGAAAAATCGGCGCCTACTTTCCAGCGAGCTTCTTGCGGACGTCGACACCGACGCCCTTGTTGACGAACTGCGTGGTCACGACCTTCGAGAGATCGACCTCGCCGGGCTTGTAGAGGCCGGCCTTCACCATCTTGTCGTAGAAGTCCTTCACGCGGGCCTCGTCCATCGCGCCGATGCCCTTGGTGAGCGACTCGCCGCTGTCGACGATGCCCATCTTCTTCATGAGCTCGATCGAGCCCTGCGACGCGGCGACGGGCGAGTCGGGGTTGATCTTGGCGATCATCTCGTTGGCGGCCTTGTTGTCGCCGTAGAGGTAGTTGTTCCAGCCGATGATCGAGGCCTCTACGAACTTGCGCACCGTCTCGGGCTTGGTCTTGACGAGGTCGGCGCGCGTCTCGATGGTGGTCGAGTAGGTCGAGAAGCCGTTGTCGGCCAAGAGCTGCACCACGGGATCGAAGCCGGCCTGGGCCTTGATCGAAAGCGGCTCCGAAATGGCGTAGCCCTGCTGGATCGACTTCTTGTCCGCGAGGAACGGGCCGACATTGAAGGTGTAGGGCTTGAGCTGCGAATCCTTGAAGCCGTGCTCCGACTTCATCCACTGCCAGAAGCTAAACTGGCCGTCCTTGCCGATGAAGGCCACGGGCGCCTTGGCCATGTCCTTGAAGGTGTCGAAGCCCTGGCCCGGATGCGCGAACATGGCCTGCGGATCCTTCTGGAAGAAGGCCGCGACCACCACCGTGGGCACGCCGTTCTTGACGTTGTCGAAGGACTGCAGCAGGTTGCCTGTCATCAGGAAGTCGACCTTGCCGGCCGGCAGCATCGGCCGGTTGTTGACCATCGGTCCGCCCTGCTGGATGTCGACGTCGAGGCCGTACTTCTTGTAGGTGCCGTCCACCAGCGCCTGGTAGAAGCCGCCGTGGCCGGCCTGCGCCTTCCAGTTGGTGGCGAACACCACTTTTTCCTGCGCCTGTGCGGCGAAGGCGGCGGCCGCGAGGGCCATGGCTAGGGCAAGCGGACGGATTGTCAGAGCGGGAACGCGCATGGCAGTGGACTCCTGGTGTGAATTCGACGGGATATTCTCATGTCGGCTTGGCCATCGTTCGATGGACGAGGCTGCAAGTTCGGTGCAGTTCGGGGCGCGTGCACAGGCCGCCGGGTACTTCCCTCCGCGAATGTCCCCCGGGGCTGCGCCCCTCCTCCTTTATTTCGCTGCGGGAAGCACCCGACGCCCTGTGCACCTGGGCACGCTGTCGGTGAACCGCGATCAACGACCGTTGCTGATAACGCTCCCGTCGATGGGGTGCCTTGCGCAGCGAAATAAAGGAGGAGGCCGAAGGCCGGGGGACATTCGCGGAGCAAGGTACCCCGTCGGCGGGAGCGCGCCCCGAACAGCAGCGCTCGAAACCACCAACGCGACAGACGACCAAGCGACGCTTCATTTCAACGCTCGACAGCCATATCGGAAGTCCAGCCGCGCGTCTTGCCAGGGTTCATCAAGCCCATCGGATCGCTGCGCTTCTTGAACTCGATCTGCTGCGTGTCGATGGTCTTCATGCCGCCGTCCTCGATGGTGACCACGTGCGGGTTGAAGATCTTGCAGCCGCCCTGCGACTCGATCTCGCGGATCACTTCGTACTGGTGAGCCTCGCCCTTCCAGCGCACGAGCAGGATGCCGAAGGTGCCGCATTCGCCGCCGGCGCGCGCGAAGTCCTGGTGCTGCAGCACGTCGTCGCCGAAGATTTGCAGATGCCGTTCGACCACGGCCGGGTCGAAGGGTTGGGCGTAGGCCACCTGCAGGTAGGTCCAGCTGCGATCCGCTTTCAGCGCCTGCAGCGTCGTGTGGTTGAACGCGCATTCATAGGCGGGCGGCAGGCCCTCGGCGAGCAGATCGGGCTCGGTACCGGCGACGGAGATGGTGCCGCCATGCGCAGCGGCCAGCGCGCGGAAATCGGCCATCGACTCGGGCGAGACCATCGCGAACACCGCATGCCGGTCGGCAGGAAAACGATCGCGCATGGCCGTGTAGTAGGGCGAGAAGCGCGCCTCGACCGTCGAGAGCAGGAAGATGTCGAGCGTCGGCGCCTGCGCGGCGATGCCGAAGTCCAGCGCGCCGCGGTAGGTGTCGAACAGCACCGTGCAGTGCACCCACTCGACGGCCGGGCTCAGCGCCACTTCCACGTCGAGGATCACGCCGTTGGTGCCGTAGGCATGGTGCACCTGCTGGATCTCGTCGCCGTACAGTTCGATCACGCGCGGCTCGCGCTCCACCGTCATCACGCGCGCGCGCAGCAGGTTGCCGGGGTCGCGCAGGATGCCGTGGCGGAACGAGCCGATGCCGCCGAAGCCGCCCGCGATGAAGCCGCCGATCGTGGCCACGTGCCAGGTCGAGGGCCACATGCGCAGCGCCTGGCCGGTCTCGCGCGCCGCAAGGTCGATGTCGTGCATGCGCGCCCCGGCCTCCACGCGCATGCGCCCGGGCTGGATGTCGAGCACGCGGCACATCTGCGTCACGTCGAGCACGACGCCGCCCTCGAGCGGCACGCACTGGCCGTAGTTGCCGGTGCCGCCGGCGCGCACGGTGAGCGGCAGCTTCCACTTCGCGGCCACGGCTGCGGCCTGGCGCACGTCGTCCTCGGTGCTGACCTTGACGACGAGGTCGGCCACGCAGCCCGCCAGCTGCGCGGTGAGGATGGGGCTGTACCAGTAGAAGTCCTTCGACAGCTGCTTGCGCTGGGCCGGCGCGGTGATCAGGTTGAGGCCGCGCAGGTCGGCGCGCACGGCCTCCCAGTCGGTGGTGGCGTGCATGGCCCTAGCGTTCACGGCGCATTTCGCTTTCATGCCAGTGGCCCAGCACCAGGCGCGATAGCGCGGCGAACACGATGAAGATGACGATGCCCAGCAACGACACCAAGAGCAGCGCCGCGAACATCATCGGGATCTCGGTGCGGAAGCTCGATTCGAGGATGCGCGAGGCCAGCCCCGTCTCCTTGCCCGCCGTGCCGGCCGTGAACTCGGCCACCACCGCGCCGATCAGGCTCAGGCCGCCCGCGATCTTCAGGCCCGCCATGAAGTACGGCAGCGCGCTGGGTGCGAGCAGATGGCGGAAGGTCTGCCACGGCGAGGCCTTGTAGAGCTGGAACAGGTCGCGCAGGTTGCTGTCGGCGCTTTTCAGGCCGATGACGGTGTTCGACAGGATCGGGAAGAAGGCCACGATCCAGGCGCACAGCAGGAGCGCCGCGGTGGTGCTCGACACGTAGATCAATATCAGCGGTGCGATCGCGATGATCGGCGTCACCTGCAGGATCACCGCGATCGGGAACAGGCCGATCTCCACCCACTTGAAGAGCGCGAAGGCAATCGCCAGCAGCACGCCGCCCACGATGGCTGCGCCGAGCGCGAGCAGCGTGAGCTTCACGGTGAACCACAGCGCGCTGGAGAGCGAGCCCCAGTTGTCGAACAGCGTGCGCAGGATCAGCGAGGGGGCGGGCAGGATGTAGTGCGGGATGTTGTTGGCGCGCACCATCCACTCCCAGGCCAGCAGCAGCGCGATGACGATGCCCGCGGGCACCGCGATGCGCAGCACCGATTCGCGCCGGCGCAAGCCGTCTTCGTGCGCGCGCAGCGCGGCCTCGGAAGGCGCCGTGTGCGTGTCGGCGAGCGCGACGGGCTCAGTGATCGATGTCGACGCCATGCAGGGCTCCATGCAGGGATTGCGACACCGCGGTGCAGTGCGCGTTGTAGCGGCTCGAGGTGCGGAAGTCTTCGCCGCGCGGATAGGGCTCGTCGATGCGGATCTCGTCGATCACGCGGCCCGGGCGCGCGGCCATCACCACGATGCGGTTCGAGAGGTACACCGACTCGTAGACGCTGTGCGTGACGAACACCACCGAGAAGCGGTGCTCGCGCCAGATCGCGAGCAGGTCGTTGTTGAGCTTGATGCGCGTCATCTCGTCGAGTGCGGCAAAGGGCTCGTCCATCAGCAGCAGGCGCGGATGCGTGACCAGCGCGCGCGCGATCGACACGCGCATCTTCATGCCGCCCGACAGCTCGCGCGGGTACACGCCCGCAAAGCGCGAGAGGCCGACCATCTCGAGCGCCTGCTGCACCACCGGCGCGGCCGCATCGCGGCTCTGGCCGGCGAGCTTGAGCGGCAGCCAGACGTTGTCGAACACCCTGGCCCAGGGCATGAGCGTGGGCTCCTGGAACACGAAGCCCAGGTCGCGGTCGCTCTGCGTCTTGCCGCTGTTGGCGCCGGACCAGTGCATTTCGCCCGAACTGAGCCGGGTCAAGCCGGCGATCAGCCGGAGCGCGGTGCTCTTGCCGCAGCCCGAGGGGCCGAGAAAGCTGATGAAGTCGTGCTCGCCGATGTCGAGGGTCATGCCCTGCAGCGCGAGCGTGCCGTTGGCAAAGCGCTTGCTGACGCGGCGCAGGCTGACCAGCGGCGGGGAAGGCGGGGAAGGCGGGGAAGAGGGCGCGAGGCTTTCCATGGTGGGTGCGAGCCTAGCGCCAGGCGGGAACATTGGCGAGGCGCGACAGCGGGAAGCGGTCCACCTCCTGCAGTAGTTCAACGAAGCGCCGGCCCACGTGGTCGAGCACCGCGGCGCCCTTTTCGGCGGTGGCGCGCGTGGCATCGCCGGCCGCGCCCGCGGGATTGATGTCGTGCATCTGCCAGCCGAGCTTGCCGCTGGGCGTGATCGAGAGGAATTTGTTCTCGGCGGCGAGGTCTTCGGTCATCGAGCGGAAGTTGCGGAACTGGTCGGGACGCACGTCGTCCGGCGCAAGGTGCAGCATCACCGAGCTTTCGAGGTCGCCGGCATGGATGCCGTGCCGGCCTTCGTGCGCGGTGAAAAGCCCTTCGGGCAGGCCCAGCGTGTACCAGTTGGCGGCCACGACCATCATGCCGTGTTCCTCGCGCAGGTCGCGCGCCACGATGTCCATCACGCTCATCTGGCCGCCGTGGCTGTTGTAGAGCACCAGCTTGCGCACGCCGGCCTTGGCCACGCAGGCGCCGATGTCCTTCCAAAGCGAGATCAGCGTGGTGGCCGAGACGGTCAGCGTGCCCGGGTAGCGCGAATGCTCGTTGCTCTTGCCGTAGGCCACCGTGGGCAGGAAGAGCACCGGCAGCTCGTCCGGCAGGTGCGGCAGCGTGGCCTGCACCATGCCGTCGATGGTGGCGGTGTCGGTCGACATCGGCAAATGGGGGCCGTGCTGCTCGGTCGCGCCCACCGGCAGCACAGCGATCAGCCGTTCGCGGTTGAGGCGGGAGAATTCTTCGCTGGTCAGGTCGGACCAGAAGCGGCTGCGCAGGGGGTGCGGGTTCATCGTGGCGTACCTTGTGATGGCGGGCAACAGGGCCGGAATGATGAGCTAAATTATCCAATCGGTCAAAAAAAGATGGGTTGGCAATAACCCCCATGCCGCTGCCGCGTGAAATGCGGCGGCCACTTGATGGCGGCCTTCCTTGGGCATATAAGTCATTCATGGTTCCTTGACTCGTCGCAAGACGAAAGGGGGCGCTATGAAGAGGCGCATCTACTGGCTGATGCCGGACCTGGCGAGCGCCAGGCAGGCGATGGACGATCTGGTGTGGGCACGCGTCGACGTTGCGCACATTCATTTCGCCGGACCGGAAGGCATGGACATGGCCGGGCTCCATGCGGCCAACGTGTGGCAAACCTCGGACCTCGTCCACGCAGCCAAGACCGGGTGGGTGGTCGGCAGTGCCTGCGGCATCTTGGTCGGCCTCGCGGCCGCGCTGCTGTTCCCGATCACCGGCGACGGCCCCGAATGGGAAGTGGCTGTGCTGGTGGCCATCGTGGGTGGCGTGGTCGGCGCCTGGTCGGCCAGCATGATCGGCATTTCCATCCCGAGCCCCAGGCTGCAGCGTTTCGAGGGCGCCATCGCGCGGGGACAGATCCTGCTGATGGTGGACTTGCCGCGCTCGCGCGTGCGGGACATCGAGGCGCTGCTGCGCTCCGCGCATCCCGAAGCCCGGTTCGAGGGCGAAGAGCCGCAAGTCCCGGCGTTTCTCTGAAGCGCGCATGAGCCCCGAACCCATGCCGAGCCGAGGGAGCGCACATGATCATGGCCGTCGCCCTGCTGCTCGTCGTGCTCGCCTCGGTGCTGTTCCACGTCTTCAATCCGTGGTGGACGACGCCCCTTGCTTCGAACTGGCAGCTGATGGACGACACCCTGACCATCACGCTGGTGATCACGGGGATCTTCTTCATCGCCATCAACGTGTTCATCGCCTACATGCTGGTGCGCTTTCGCCACCGCGAGGGACACCGTGCGGCGCATGAGCCCGAGAACAGGAAGCTCGAGCGCTGGCTGATCGGCGGCACCACCGTCGGCATCATGGCGCTGCTGGCGCCCGGCCTCGTGGTGTACGCGAACTATGTCAGGGAGCCCCACGACTCCCTCGTGCTGGAGGTGCTGGGCCAGCAATGGCAGTGGCGCTTCCGCTTCCCGGGGGAGGACGGCAAGCTCGGCGCGACCGATGCGCGCTTTGTCAGCGCCACCAATCCGTTCGGGATCGACCCCGCCGACCGGGCCGGGCAGGACGATCTCCTGATCGCCGGCAACGAGGTGCACCTGCCGCTCGGCAAGCCGGTGCTGGTGCTGATGCGTTCGAACGATGTGCTGCACGACTTCTTCGTGCCGAACTTCCGCGCCCGGATGAACATGGTGCCGGGACAGGTCAGCCGCTTCTGGTTCACGCCGACCGTCGCGGGCCGCTACGAAGCGCTGTGCGCGCAGCTGTGCGGCGTGGGCCATCCCAACATGCGCGGCTACGTGGTGGTGGAAGATCCGGCGAATTACAAGGCCTGGCACGCGGCGCTGCCGACCTTCGCCAGGTCGCAGGCCAAGGCGCCCGAGCCCCCGGCCGGTGCCGCGGCGGCCGGCGGCACGCGCGCCGAACAGGGCCGCGCGCTGGCGGACGCCAAGGGCTGCGTGGCCTGCCACACGGTCGACGGCAGCCCGCGCGTGGGGCCGACCTGGAAGGGCCTGCACGGCAAGACCGAAACCATGGCGGACGGCTCCACCGCGCTGGTCGACGAAGCCTATCTGCGCAGCTTCATCCGCGACCCGCAGGCCCGCCACGTGAAGGGCTTCCCGCCGGTCATGCCCAGGATCGAAATGACCGATGAAGAACTGGCCGCGCTGGTGGCCTACATCCAGAGTCTGGGCAGCCCGCCGGCGCAGGCTGCCGCCGAACAGAAGGCCCCGCGATGAACTCTTCTTCGCCCACGGGGCATGCCATGCCCCACGCCGACGACGCCGGGCACCCCGCGCCGCAGAGTTTCCTGACCCGCTACGTCTGGAGCCAGGACCACAAGGTGATCGCCGTCCAGTACGCCTGCACCGCCATCGCGGTGGGCGTGGTGGGCGTGGTGCTGTCCAACCTGATGCGGCTGCAGCTGGGCTTTCCGGGCCAGTTCGAGTTCATCAACGCCGAGCGCTACTACCAGTTCGTGACCATGCACGGAATGATCATGGTGATCTACCTGCTCACGGCGCTGTTCCTCGGCGGCTTCGGCAACTACCTGATTCCGCTGATGGTGGGGGCGCGGGACATGGTGTTCCCCTACCTCAACATGCTGAGCTTCTGGGTCTACCTGCTGTCGGTGGTGGTGCTGATGGCGAGCTTCTTCGTCGCGGGCGGACCGACCGGCGCGGGCTGGACGCTGTACCCGCCGCAGTCGATCCTGCCCGGCACGCCGGGCCATGCGGGCGGCATCGTGCTGATGCTGGTGTCGCTGCTCATCTTCATCGTGGCGACCACGATGGGCGGCCTCAACTACGTGACCACCGTGCTGCAGGCGCGCTGCGAAGGCATGACGCTGCTGCGCATGCCGCTCACGGTGTGGGGCATCTTCGTGGCCACCATCCTCGCGCTGCTCGGCTTCCCGGCGCTGTTCGTCAGCGGCGTGATGCTGCTGCTCGACCGCACGCTGGGCACCAGCTTCTTCATGCCGGCGCTGGTGTCGATGGGCCAGGTAACGGGCTACAAGGGCGGCAGCCCGCTGCTGTTCCAGCACCTGTTCTGGTTCTTCGGCCATCCGGAGGTCTACATCGTGGCGCTGCCGGCCTTCGGCATCGTGTCCGACCTGATCAGCGTGCACGCGCGCAAGTGCATCTTCGGCTACCGCATGATGGTGTGGGCCATCGTCGCCATCGGCGCGCTCAGCGTGGTGGTGTGGGCGCACCACATGTTCGTGAGCGGCATGAACCCGTACTTCGGCTTCTTCTTCGCGACCACCACGCTGATCATCGCGGTGCCCACCGCGATCAAGGTCTACAACTGGATCCTGACGCTGTGGCGCGGCGACATCCACCTGACGGTGCCGATGCTGTTCGCGCTGGCCTTCCTGTGCACCTTCCTGATCGGCGGGCTCACGGGCCTGTTCCTCGGCAACGTGAGCGTGGACATTCCGCTGTCGGGCACCTATTTCGTGGTGGCGCACTTCCACATGGTGATGGGCGTGGCGCCGCTGCTGGTGGTGTTCGGCGGCATCTACCACTGGTTCCCCAAGGTCACGGGCCGCATGCTCGACGACCGGCTCGGCCGGCTGCATTTCTGGATCACCTTCCTCGGCACCTACCTGATCTATTTTCCGATGCACTACCTGGGCGTGCTGGGCATGCCGCGGCGCTACTACAACTTCGACGGCTACGCGTTCATCCCGCCCTCGGCATTCAGCCTGAACACGTTCATCACCGTGGTCGCGCTGATCGTCGGCGTGGCGCAGCTGCTGTTCATCGCCAATCTCGCCTGGAGCGCCCGGCGCGGGCAGCGGGCCGACGCCAATCCATGGCGCGCCGCCTCGCTCGAATGGCAGACGCCCGCCACGCCGCCGGGCCACGGCAACTGGGGGCCGCGGCTGCCGGTGGTCTACCGGTGGGCCTATGCCTATGGAGAGCCGGGTGCGGCGGAGGATTTCATACCGCAGAACGCCCCGCCGGAAGCCGGGCCCGGGGAGCCCGAGCCGCAGGGCCAGAGCGAGGTCCGGGGAGCGCCGGCATGAGCGCGGGCACCGCTTGGAGCCTCCGCGGCGGCCTGCCTCGCGACGCGCACGCGAGCGCGGCCAGCATCGGCCTGTGGGTCTTCATGGGCGTGGCCACCGCGTTGTTCTCGCTCTTCATCGTGGCCTACGTGATGCGCATGGGCGGCGACGATTCGATGACGATCGCGCTGCCGTGGCAGCTCTGGCTCAGTTCGGCGCTGCTGGTGGCGGGCAGCGCGGCGCTGCAATGGGCCGGCGGCGCAGCCCGCCGTCGCGCCCCGATGCGGGCCCGCCGCCTGCTGCTCGCCGGCGGCCTCTTCGCAGTGGCCTTCCTGGGCGCGCAGCTGTGGGCCTGGCAGGCGCTGCTGAGCGCGCAGGTGATGCCGGCCGGCAATCCGGCGGGCAGCTTCTTCTACCTGTTGACCGCCATGCACGGGCTCCACCTGGCGGGCGGGCTGGTCGGGTGGGCCTGGACGGCGAACGCCGCATGGCCCGATCCGGCCCGGGCCGCATGGCGCATTGCGCTGTGCGCGCGCTACTGGCACTTCATGCTGGCGGTGTGGCTGGTGCTGTTCGCGCTGCTGGGCTGGGTGACGCCGGAGGTGGCGCGCTTCATCTGCGGCACATCCTGAGGAGGCGTCCCATGAACAACACCGCAACGATCGCCGCAAGGCCCTTGAGTCCGAGCCTCGCCGCCAGCGGCTGGCGCGGGCTGATAGCCGACTGGTCCTCCGACCGCCAGGCCTTCCACGTGTCGTGGGGCAAGGCGATGATGTGGATCTTCCTGCTCAGCGACACCTTCGTCTTCAGCTGCTTCCTGACCGGCTACATGACGGTGCGCGCCTCGACCACCGTGCCGTGGCCCAGCCCGAGCGAGGTGTTCGCGCTCCATGTGGGGGGCGCCGACATCCCGCTGCTGCTGATCGCGATCATGACCTTCGTGCTCATCAGCAGCAGCGGCACGATGGCGATGGCGGTCAATTTCGCCTACCGCCGCGACCGCGTGAACGCCGCCACGCTGATGCTCGTGACCGCGACCTGCGGCGAAATCTTCGTCGGCATGCAGGCCTTCGAGTGGTCCAAGCTGATCCTCGAGGAGGGCGTGCGGCCCTGGGGCAATCCGATGGGGGCCGCGCAATTCGGCTCGGCCTTCTTCATGATCACGGGCTTCCACGGGCTGCACGTGTCGGCCGGCGTGGTCTTCCTGTTCACCGTGGCCTTCAAGCTCTTGCGCGGCGACTACGACAAGGCCGGCAACTACCAGATCGTCGAGATCGCCGGGCTGTACTGGCACTTCGTGGACCTGGTGTGGGTGTTCATCTTTGCGCTGTTCTATCTCTGGTGAGGACCATCATGGACCCCGTCGCAGGCCAGCAACATCCGATCAGCCTCTATCTCAAGATCTGGGGGCTGCTGTTCGTGCTCAGCACGATGTCCTACCTGGTCGACTACTTCCATTTCCAGGGGTACCTGCGCTGGGCCCTGATCATCACTTTCATGCTGCTGAAGGCGGGGCTGATCGTCGCGGTCTTCATGCACATGGCCTGGGAGCGGCTGTCGCTGGTCTATGCCATCCTGGTGCCGCCCCTGTGCCTGCTGGTGCTGGTCGGGCTGATGGCGGCAGAGGGCGGCCATACCTTCCTCACGCGGCTGCAGTTCTTCCACTGAAGCCGCTGCCGGCCGCTCAGCGCTTCACCACGTAGCGCGTCACCACCGGCGGCGACTCGCCGATGTGGAAGGCCAGCCGCCGCTCGCGCAGCGCCATGTCGGCGGCCGTGGCGCGGTTGAAGCGGCGCAGGTGGTCGGTCCAGCTTTCGTCCACGATCTCTTCCAGGTAGCGGCCCGGCTCCGCGATGTCGTGCAGCAGTTCCCAGCCGATGGCGCCCTGGCCCAGGCGCGCGCGCCGGGTCTGGTGCATCACCAGGTGGAAGGCGGCCGCGCGCGCGGGGTCGATCATGTATTCGATGGTGATGACCACGCGGCCGTTTTCCTCCGGCGTTTCCGCCGGCGGGCCCGCGGCCCAGCCGGCACGCGCCGGGCTCATGTCGGCTTCCTCGCCCGAGACGTCGGTGACCCAGCGCAGCGCCGCCAGCATCAGCAGGGTGCCGCTCGCGGCGGCGATCTCGAGGCTGGAGCGCAGGTCGGTGACGGTGGCCACCTGGCCCCAGAGCGCCGCGCCGATCGCGCTCGCGCCCATGATCGCCATCTGGTAGGTCGACATGCCGCGCGCGCGCACCCAGTCGGGCAGCGCGAGCTGGGCCGACACCGAGAGCGAGTTGGCCACCGTGATCCAGGCCATGCCGCCGAAGAACATCGCGGGCACCGCCACCCAGGCGTTGGGCGAGAAGGCCATCACCGCGGTGGCGAGCGACTGCAGCACCGTGCCGCGCAGCACCAGCTGGTCGCGCCCGAGCGCCTGGCGCAGCCGCGGCAGGAACAGCACCGCGATGATCGCGCCCGCGCCCATGGCGGCCAGCAGCAGCGTGAAGGTGGCGGCGCCGCCGCCCTTGAGGTTGCGCGCCAGCAGCGGCAGCAGCGCGAGCAGGGCGGTGGAATGGAAGAAGAAGATCGTGATGCGCGAGAGCACGGCCCGCATGCGCTGCGACTGCCAGACGAACTGCACGCCCACGCGCATCGCGCTGATGAGTTTTTCGCGGCCCAGCGGATTGGGCGTGTGCTCGCGCCGCCAGCGCAGCACCACGAAGCCCGAGGCCACCGACAGCACCGCGTTGAGCGCGAACACCCAGACGCTGCCCGCGCTGGCAATCAGCATGCCGGCCGTGAGCGGGCCGATGATGCGCGAGGCGTTCATCGCGATGCCGTTCAGGCCCAGCGCCGCCGGCAATTGCGGCAGCGGCACCAGCTCGGGCACGATGGCCGAGAACACCGGCCAGCGCAGCGCCAGGCCGATGCCGTTGGCAAAGGTGAGCGCAAGCAAGAGCGGCGCGGTCATCAGGTCCATGGCAATGGCCGCGCACAGCACGATGGCCGTGCCCGCCAGCCAGAACTGCGTGGCCATCAGCCAGCGCCGGCGGTCGAGGATGTCGGCCAGCGCCCCGCTGGGCAGGCCCAGCAGGAACACCGGCAGGGTCGAGGCCGACTGCACCAGCGCCACCCAGATCGGCGAGGTGGTCAGCGAGGTCATCATCCACGCCGCCGCCACGTCGTTCATCCACATGCAGATGTTGGCGATGAGCCAGGTGCTCCACAGCATGCGGAACACGGGCAGCTTGAGCGGCTCGAGCGCTGCGAACTTCGGCGGCTGCGGCCGGGAGGGGGGAATGGGTGTTTCTTCGGGCGAAATCGGCGGCATGTCGCCCGATTGTGCCTATCCCCTGTCGCTGCGCGCCAGCCGGTGCTCGAGCCGGCGCAGCATCGTCGTGAGCACGAGCGTCATCACCCAGTACACCACCGAGATCGCGAGGTACGGCTCCCAGTAGCGCGCATAGGCGCCGGCCACCGTGCGCGCGGCGTAGGCCAGCTCGGCCAGCCCGATGGCCGAGACCAGCGAGGTGTCTTTCAGCAGCGCGATCGCGTTGTTGCCCAGCGGCGGCAGCATGCGCCTGAAGGCCTGCGGCAGCACCACGTAGCGCATCACCTGCAGGGGCGTGAAGCCGATCGAGCGGCCGGCGTCGAACTGCCCGCGCGAGATCGACTGGATGCCGGCGCGGAACACCTCCGAGATGTAGGCCGCCGAATTGAGCGTGAGCGCCACCACGCCCGAGATCAGCGCGCCATGCTCCTGCTTGAGCTCGCGCGCCAGGTCGCCGCTGATCAGCAGGCCGGTCGCCGGATGGATGAACACCGGCATCACCGCGAAGTGGATCAAGAGGATCTGCACGAACAAGGGGGTGCCGCGGAAGAAGCTCACGTACACCGTGGCCGGCCAGCGCAGGAAGAAGCGCGCCACCCAGCTCCAGGGCGCATGGCGCGGCCGGGCGAGCCGCGCGAGCGCCAGGCACAGGCCCCAGCTCGAACCCAGCAGCACGCACACCACCGTCATGCGCAGCGTCATCCAGGCGCCCTGCCAGAACAGGTCCTTGTATTCGACCAGGATGTCCCAGCGGAACCATCCGAACAGAAGGATCGGCTGTTCCATCTATTGCGCCCTCGCGCTCGGACCGGCCGCGCTCATCGCGCGTTCGGGTCCTTGTTGAACCACTTCTTGTAGATGGTGGCGTAGCTGCCGTCGGCGCGGATCGCGGCCAGGCCGGCCGTGAGCTTGTCGAGCAGCGCCTTGTCGCCCTTCTTCACGACGATGCCGAAGCCTTCCTCGGGGAAGGACTTGTCGTCGATGGTCTTCAGCTCGGGGTTTTGCGCAACGCGGTAGGCGATCACGCCGTTGTCGCCCATGGCGGCATCGACGCCGCCGCCGGCCAGCTCGGAAATGATGAGCGGCGTGCTCTCGAATCGGCGGATGTTGGGGCTGGTCTTGCCGAACTCGCGCGAGGCGATGTCGTCGGCCGTGGAGGCGCTCACCACGGCAATCTTCTTGCCCGCGAGGTCCTTCAGCGAGGCGACCGTGCTGTTCTTGGGCAGCGCGATCAGCTGGCGCGCCGCGAAGTAGGGCGGCGTGAAGTCGTAGCTCTGCTTGCGCTTCTCGTTGATGGTGACGCCCGAGATCACGAGATCGACGTCGCCATTGTTGAGCGCGCCGAAGATGCCGGTGAACGGCGTGTTCACGACCTTGATCTTCAGGCCCTGCTGCCTGGCGATGGCGTTGATGATGTCGATGTCGAAGCCGACGATCTGCTTGTCCTTGTTCTCGAACGCGAAGGGCGCGTAGGTGGCGCTGGAGGCCACGATGAGTTCGCGGTTCTGGGCCTGGGCGCCGAGGGCGAGCGTGGCGGCGGCAAGGCCGAGCGCCAGGGCGCGGCGGATGGGGTTCATTGCGGGGTCCTCTTCGACTTGATCCGCCGGCTGGCGGTGTGTGTATATGGGTGGGCGGGAATTCTAGGTTGCCGCTAGCGCGCCAGGTGCCCGAGCGGCCAGGCGCTGCTGGCCTTCACCTCGCCCAGCGAGAAGCTGGTGTGCAGGTCTTTCACGTTCGGCAGGTTCATGAGGTGCTGGCGCGCGAAGGCCGAGAAGCTGTCCAGGTCCTGCGCCACCACCTGCAGCTCGAAGGTGCCGGTGCCGCTGATGTAGTGGCAGGCCACCACCTCGGGCAGCTTGCGGATCGCGTCCTCCAGTTTCAGCGTTGCATCGTTGGTGACGCGCTCGGTGTCCACGCGCACGAAAGCGAGCACGCCCAGCCCGATCTTGTGGCGGTCGATCTCGGCGTGGTAGCCCTTGATGAAGCCGGCTTCCTCCAGCGCGCGCACGCGGCGCCAGCAGGGCGCGGCCGAGAGCCCCACGCGCTGCGCAAGCTCGGCGTTGGTGAGGCGGCCATCGGCCTGCAGTTCTTGCAGGATTGCGAGGTCGAACTTGTCAATGCTTTCCATGGATGGCGATATTAAGCAAGATTCTTCCTGGAAGCCGCTTTTTTGGGGCACAGAACGCAAACACCTGTCGCGCACCCCGGCATACACTTTGCGTGATCATGGGCTCGCGCCCGACCCGGGCACAGACCCACACCCCATCAGCCAGGCCCAAAAGGCCCTGCCACACGGAGACAGACAACAATGAACGCACCGCTGCCGGAGCACATTCGCAAGGCCCTCGAAACGGTCACGCTCGACGACAAATACAGCCTCGACTACGGCCGGGCCTTCATGAGCGGCGTCCAGGCGCTGGTCAAGCTGCCGATGCTGCAGCGCCTGCGCGACAAGCAGGCCGGCAAGAACACCGCGGGCTTCATCAGCGGCTACCGCGGTTCCCCGCTCGGCGGCTACGACCAGGCGCTGTGGAAGGCCAGCAAGTTCCTGAAGGAACAGAACATCGTCTTCCAGCCCGGCGTGAACGAAGAACTCGCCGCCACTGCGCTCTGGGGCACCCAGCAGCTGGGCTTCTCGCCCGCGGGCACCAACAGGTTCGACGGCGTCTTCGGCATCTGGTATGGCAAGGGCCCGGGCGTGGACCGCTGCTCCGACGTCTTCAAGCACGCCAACATGGCCGGCACCACCGCGTGGGGCGGCGTGATTGCGGTGGCGGGCGACGACCACATTTCCAAGAGCAGCACGGCCGCGCACCAGAGCGACCACATCTTCAAGGCCTGCGGCACGCCGGTGTTCTTTCCGGCCAACGTGCAGGAAATCCTGGACCTGGGCATTCACGCCTTTGCGATGAGCCGCTTCTCGGGCATCTGGTCGGGCATGAAGACGATCCAGGAAATCGTCGAGTCGAGCGCCACGGCCATGATCGACCCGGACCGCGTCGAGATCGTCATTCCCACCGATTTCCAGATGCCGCCCGGCGGCCTGCACATCCGCTGGCCCGACCACGCGCTCGAGCAGGAAGCGCGCCTCATGCACTACAAGTGGTATGCCGCGCTCGCCTACATCCGCGCCAACCGGCTGAACCACAACGTGATCGAAGGCCCGAACGACCGCTTCGGCATCATGGCCAGCGGCAAGGCCTACAACGACACCCGCCAGGCCCTGATCGACCTGGGCCTGGACGACGCCACCTGCCGCCAGCTGGGCATCCGGCTCCACAAAGTGGGCGTGGTGTGGCCGCTGGAGGCGCAGCTCACGCGCGACTTCGCCACCGGCCTGCAGGAGATCCTGGTGGTCGAAGAAAAGCGCCAGGTCATCGAATACCAGCTGAAGGAAGAGCTCTACAACTGGCGCGCCGACGTGCGCCCCACCGTGCTCGGCAAGTTCAACGAGCTCGACGGCGATTTCTCCGGCGGCGAATGGGCCATGCCCAACCCCACCGCCAACACGCTGCTGCGCGCCAACGCCGACCTGAACCCGGCGCTGATCGCCAAGGCGATTGCGCAGCGCCTGCGCAAGCTCGGCATCCTGGAGCAGGCCGGCGCCGACATGCGCGCGCGCATCGACGCCCAGATGGCCATCCTCGAAGCCAAGGAGCGCTCGATGGAAGTGCTCAAGGTGGGCGGCGTGCAGGGCGCCGACCGCCAGCCCTGGTTCTGCTCGGGCTGCCCGCACAACACCAGCACCGTGGTGCCCGAGGGCTCGCGCGCGATGGGCGGCATCGGCTGCCACTTCATGGCCACCTGGATGGACCGCTCCACCATCGGCTTCACGCAGATGGGCGGCGAGGGCGTGCCGTGGGTCGGCCAGCAGCCTTTCACCACCGACCAGCACATCTTTGCGAACCTGGGCGACGGCACCTACTTCCACAGCGGCCTGCTCGCGATCCGCCAGAGCATCGCGGCCGGCGTGAACATCACCTACAAGATCCTCTACAACGATGCCGTGGCCATGACCGGCGGCCAGCAGGTCGGCGAGCGGCCCGAGGGCCACTCGGTGCTGCAGATCGCCGAGAGCCTGCATGCCGAGGGCGCCAAGAAGGTCGTCATCGTGACCGACGAGCCCGAGAAGTACGAGGGCGTGAACATCCCGGGCGACCATGTGGCGGTCAAGCATCGCGACCTGCTCGACGAGGTCCAGCGCGAATTCCGCCAGATCGCCGGCACCACCGCCATCATCTACGACCAGACCTGCGCCACCGAGAAGCGCCGCCGCCGCAAGCGGGGCACGGCCGTCGATCCGGCCAAGCGCGTGGTCATCAACGAGCTGGTCTGCGAAGGCTGCGGCGACTGCAGCGTGCAGAGCAACTGCCTGTCGGTCGAGCCGCTGGAAACCGAGTTCGGCCGCAAGCGCACCATCAACCAGAGCAGCTGCAACAAGGACATGAGCTGCCTCAAGGGCTTCTGCCCCAGCTTCGTCACGGTCGAGGGTGGGCAGCTCAAGAAGAAGGCCCGGGACAAGGCCGATTCGCCGCTCGCACTCGGCCCGCTGCCCGAGCCGGCCGTGCCGGTGCTGGCGCAGGACCAGGTGTGGGGCATCGTGGTGGCCGGCGTCGGCGGCACGGGCGTCATCACCATCGGCCAGCTGCTGGGCATGGCGGCGCACATCGAGGGCAAGGGCATCGTCACGCAGGACGCGGCCGGCCTCGCGCAAAAGGGCGGCGCCACCTGGAGCCATGCGCTGATCGGCCAGTCGCAGGAGGCGATCCGCACCACGCGCGTGGGCACCGCCGCAGCCGACCTGATTCTGGCGGCCGATCCGCTGGTGGCCGTCAACGCCGAAACCCTGGCGCGCATGCGCGAAGGGCGCACGCACGTGGCGCTCAATACGCACAGCACGCCCACCGCCGCCTTCGTGCGCAACGCCAACTGGGTGAACCCGCAGGACGACTGCGCCAGCCAGATCGCGCGCGCCGTGGGCGCCGACGCGCTCGGCACCTTCGATGCCGATGCCGCGGCCACCACGCTGATGGGTGACAGCCTCTATGCCAACCCGATGCTGCTGGGCTTTGCCTGGCAAAAGGGCTGGATTCCGCTGGCGCTCGAGTCGCTGCTGCGCGCCATCGAGCTCAACGCGGTGGCGGTCGAGAACAACAAGACCGCCTTCGCATGGGGCCGCCAGGCGGCCGTCCATCCGGACGAGCTGCAAAAGCGCCTGCGCCCGGGCCAGGTGATCGAGTTCAAGAAGCGCGAGACCGTCGAAAGCCTGGTGGCGCGCCGGGTCGAATTCCTCACGGGCTACCAGAACGCGGCCTATGCCGAGGAATACCGGCAGTTCGTGGACAAGGTCCGGCAGGCCGAGTCGGCACTGGGCAAGACCGCGCTGGCCGAAACGGTGGCGCGCTACCTGTTCAAGCTCATGGCGTACAAGGACGAGTACGAAGTGGCGCGGCTGCATGCCGACCGTTCGTTCCTCGACCGCGTCGAGGGCATGTTCGAGGGCGACTTCAAGCTCAACTACCACCTCGCGCCGCCCATCATCGCCAGGAAGAACGCCAAGGGCCAGCTGCAGAAGCAGAAGTTCGGCCCCTGGATGCTCGCCGGCTTCAGGCTGCTGGCCCGGCTCAAGGGCCTGCGCGGCACGGCCCTGGACATCTTCGGGCGCACCGAAGAGCGCAGGACCGAGCGCGCGCTCATCGGCGAGTACCGCGCGAGCATCGAGGAAGTGATGGCTGGCCTTCGCGCCGAGAACCATGCGCTGGCGCTGGAGATCGCGAGCCTGCCCGAGCAGATCCGCGGCTACGGCCACGTGAAGGAGCGCAACCTTGCCGCGGCCCGCACCCGCTGGAGCGAGCTGCTCGCCAAGTGGCGCCATCCGCAGCAGGCGCAGCGCGCCGCCGCGTGATTCCGGCGCGGGGCGCGGCCCGGCGGCCCCCCGCCTCGGGCGTTTGCTTCTGAAAAGATAGCGACCGGAGCCCGTGGAAAGCCCCGCTCCGCGCGCCGGATAAGCGCGCGGAGTGGGGCATTGCCACGAATACAATGCCCGCTGCTGCGCGCGGCCGAGGCCGCCTCAAGCTCTGACTCGCGGCCTTTTCCCCGGGGCCGCGGAACCGCGGGCCCGGTCCGCGCTTCTGACATTCCTCTCTTCTCTCTGCTGGAGACTCTCTTGTTCATTTCCTCTGCTTTCGCCCAGACCGCACCCGCAGCTTCCGGCGGTGGCGACATGCTGTCCTCGCTGGGCAGCATGCTGCCCCTGGTGCTGATGTTCGTGGTGCTGTATTTCGTGATGATCCGCCCGCAAATGAAGCGCCAGAAGGAAGCCCGCGCCATGATCGAGGCGCTGGCCAAGGGCGACGAAGTGGCCACCGCCGGCGGCGTGCTCGGCAAGATCACTTCGCTCGGCGACCAGTACCTCGGCCTCGAAATCGCCAATGGCGTGGAGATCAAGATCCAGCGCAGCGCTGTGGTCCAGGTCCTGCCCAAGGGCGCCGTCAAGCAGTAAGCCCAGCAATCAACGCGCGGCTCGGCCTTGCGCTTCGTGGCGCATGGCCTCAAGTCACGCCGGTGTCCTGTTTCTGAAAAGCGCTTTCTCATGAACCGTTATCCGGTCTGGAAGTACGCGATCATCGTGATCGTGCTGCTTGTGGGGTTGATCTATTCCCTGCCGAACTTCTTCGGCGAGGCGCCTGCCGTGCAGGTGTCCGCGGCCAAGTCCACCGTCAAGGTCGACGCGGCCACCCAGAGCCGGGTCGAGGAGGCGCTCAAGGCCGCCGGGCTCGCGCCCGACCTGCTCACGCTCGAGGCCGGCTCGCTGCGCGCGCGCTTCGCCACGCCCGACGAGCAGCTCAAGGCGCGCGACACCCTGCAGCGCACGCTGGTGCCCGATCCGGCCGATCCACCCTACGTGGTGGCGCTGAACCTGGTCTCGCGTTCGCCGGCCTGGCTCACGTCGCTGCATGCGTTCCCGATGTACCTGGGCCTGGACCTGCGCGGCGGCGTCGACTTCCTGCTGCAGGTCGACATGAAGGGCGCCATCGACAAGAAGGCCGAATCCTTCGCGAGCGACCTGCGCACCACCTTCCGCGACAAGGGCATCCGCGGCACCTCGGTGAGCCGCAACGGCCAAACCATCGAGGTCCTGTTCCGCGACGCGGCCGCGCTCGAAGCGGCCAAGCGCCTGATCCAGGACCAGTTCCAGGACCTCGCCACCACCGACAGCCAGGACGGCAGCAACTGGCGCCTCGTGGCCACCATCAAGCCCGAAGCCGCGCGCCGGCTCCAGGACGCGGCGCTCAAGCAGAACATCACCACGCTGCACAACCGGATCAACGAACTCGGCGTGGCCGAGCCGGTGATCCAGCAGTCGGGCCTGGACCGCATCGTGGTGCAGCTGCCCGGCGTGCAGGACACGGCCAAGGCCAAGGACATCCTGGGGCGCACCGCCACGCTCGAGATGCGCCTGGTCGACGAAAGCGCCGAAGGCCGCGCGGCCGAGCTGAGCGGCGGACCGGTGCCCTTCGGCTCCGAGAAATTCCTCGAACGCAACGGCCGCCCCGTGATCGTGAAGAAGCAGGTGCTCGTCACCGGCGAGAACCTCACCGATGCGCAGCCCGGCTTCGACCAGCAGAGCAACCAGCCCAAGGTCGACCTGACCATGGACGCCAAGGGCGGCCGCATCATGCGCGACGTGAGCCGCGAGAACTACAAGAAGCGCATGGCCATGCTGATCTTCGAGAAGGGCAAGGGCGAAGTGCTCACGGCCCCGTCGATCAATGGCGAGCTCGGCAACCGCTTCCAGATTTCCGGCTCGATGACGGTGACCGAAGCCAACGACCTTGCGCTGCTGCTGCGCGCCGGCTCGCTGGCCGCGCCGATGGAAATCATCCAGGAACGCACCATCGGCCCGAGCCTGGGCGCCGACAACATCGAGAAGGGCTTCAAGAGCGTGATGTATGGCTTCCTGGCCATCATGGTGTTCATGTGCGCCTACTACGCGCTGTTCGGCCTGTTCTCGTCGATCGCGCTGGCCGTCAACCTGATGCTGCTGGTCGCCATTCTCTCGATGCTGCAGGCCACGCTCACGCTGCCCGGCATCGCGGCCATGGCGCTGGCCATCGGCGTGGCCATCGACTCCAACGTGCTGATCAACGAACGCGTGCGCGAGGAGCTGCGCAACGGCGCCTCGCCGCAGGCGGCCATCCATGCGGGCTACGACCGCGCCTGGGGCACGATCCTCGACTCCAACGTGACCACGCTGATCGCGGGCATCGCGCTGCTGGCCTTCGGCTCGGGGCCGGTGCGCGGCTTCGCGGTGGTGCACTGCATCGGCATCGTCACCTCGATGTTCTCGGCCGTGTTCTTCTCGCGCGGCCTCGTGAACTTCTGGTACGGCCAGAAGAAGAAGCTCAAGACGGTGTCGATCGGCACGGTCTGGCGCCCCAAGACCGACGGCACGGCCGTGGCTGAAGGCAAGTAAAGGTCAAGGACAAGCGCCATGGAATTCTTCCGCATCCACAAGACCATCCCGTTCATGCGCCACGCGCTGGTGCTGAACATCATCTCCTTCGTCACCTTCGCGCTGGCGGTGTTCTTCCTGCTGCACCGCGGGCTGCACCTGTCGGTGGAGTTCACGGGCGGCACCGTGATGGAGGTGGCCTACCAGCAGTCGGCCGACATCGGCAAGGTGCGCGAGGCCATCGGCAAGCTCGGCTACCCCGACGTGCAGGTGCAAAGCTACGGCACCTCGCGCGACGTGCAGATCCGCCTGCCGGCGCAAAAGGGCATGAACTCCGACCAGCAGAGCGCACAGGTGATGCAGGCGCTCAAGACGGTCGATCCCTCGGCCACGCAGCGCGGCATCGAGGTGGT
Organism: Variovorax beijingensis; assembly: GCF_007828835.1. GTDB lineage: Bacteria > Pseudomonadota > Gammaproteobacteria > Burkholderiales > Burkholderiaceae_C > Variovorax > Variovorax beijingensis_A. The sequence continues at coordinate 443,623 of NZ_VIVL01000001.1, forward strand.
CGGCCCGCAGGTCGGCGAGGAGCTCACCACCAACGGGCTCAAGGCGCTCGGCATGGTGGTGGTGGGCATCATGATCTACCTGGCGATCCGCTTCGAATGGAAGTTTGCGCTTGCCACCGTGCTCGCCAACCTGCACGACGTGGTCATCATCCTGGGCTTCTTCGCCTTCTTCCAGTGGGAGTTCTCGCTCGCGGTGCTGGCGGCGGTGCTGGCGGTGCTGGGCTATTCGGTCAACGAGTCGGTCGTGATCTTCGACCGGGTGCGCGAGAACTTCCGGCGCTACCGCAAGATGAACACCGTCGAGATCATTGACAACGCGATCACCTCGACCATCAGCCGCACCATCATCACGCACGGCTCGACGCAGCTGGTGGTGCTCTCGATGTTCTTCTTCGGCGGCCCGACGCTGCACTACTTTGCGCTGGCGCTGACCATTGGCATCTGCTTTGGCATCTACTCGTCCTGCTTCGTGGCGGCGGCCATTGCCATGTGGCTGGGCATCAAGCGCGAAGACCTGATCAAGGGCGGCCCGACCAAGCGCGACGGCGGCTCCGAGGACGACCCGAACGCCGGCGCCGTGGTCTGATTGCGCCGGATCAACGGGACGCACCGCGCAAGCGCGCCGCCATGCCGCAGGTGATGCACACTTGTGCGGTGGCGCTTGCCGATGCAAGCTTTCGGCTTTCGCCGAAAAATAGAGTCCCATTGGCCTTCCTGATCCTTCAATGAGCACTGCGCGGTCCGCCTCTTCCCTGCAGCTCGCACGCGAGACGCGCGAGCGCTTCGTGCGTGCCACCGAGGGCGTCATCGTCCCGCTGGCGCAGGCGATACGGGACCGCCTGACGCAGCAGGCCTCGGAAATCGGCAGTGCGCGCACCATGCAGGAGAGCCGCGACGACTTCGTGGCGTTCCAGGGCCAGGCCTCGCAATGGGTGTCGCTCGCGCAGGCGGGCTGGCGCAAGTCGGTGGACGCTACAGCGGGTGCGGCGCCCGCCGCGCCGGCCGCGAAGCTGCGGCTCGAACTCATCGGCGACGATGCCATGGAGAGCAGCATCCTGTCGTCGCGCCTCGCGCAGCTGATCCACGACAAGGCCAGCTTCGAACTCAGCGACCTGCGGCTGCGCATCCAGTTCCTGGAAGGCACCGCAGAACTCGACGCCCACGACGTGCTCAGGCCCGAAACGCTGGCCCGGCTGCTGGTGGACCAGTGGCTGGCGGCCGGCCTGAGTCGCGCGCTCTGGGCCCGCGTGCAGGACACCGTGCAGCAGCAGCTCGTCGGCGTGGTCGTCAAGGCCTACGAAGACGCCAACGCCTTCCTGGTCTCCCGGGGCGTGATGCCCGAAATCGATCTCAAGAGCTTTGTCCGCCGCACCGGCAGCAGCACCGGCAGCGTCAGTCCCACCGGGCCGGCGACGATGCCGGCATCGCCCTACGCCGGCGGCGCCGTGCAGCGCCCGGGCGCCGCGCCGGCCTTCACCACGGGCGGCTCGCCGCTGATGGTCGCCCGCCAGCGCGCGCAGACGGCGCTCCTGAGCCTCAAGCGCTTCGTCGCCGCCCGCATCGGCGCGGAGCCGCCGGCCTCGCCTTCGCCCTCGATGACGACGACGGGAATGGACGGCCATGCGGCCGTCGCCGGCGCGACCGGCGCCGGGGGCGCCCGCGCCGTCTCCCGGACCTTTGTCGGCGCGATCGCCGAAGCCGAGGCCGCCTACCGGGTGGCTGCCTCGCAGTACATGCAGGGTTCGGTGCCGGGCTCCGCGGAGCAGGCCACCCTGATCCAGCAGACCGCGGTCGACCTCCGGCGGCGCAGCACCGAGCTCAAGAAAAGGGCGCCCACCACCGCCGACAAGGCCACGGTCGAGATCGTGGCGCTCATGTTCCAGGCCATCCTCGCCGAGGAGCGCATTCCTTTCTCGGCGCGCGTGTGGTTTGCCCGCCTGCAGATGCCGGTGCTGCGCGTGGCCATTGCCGAGCCCGAGTTCTTCGGCACGCTGCAGCACCCCGCGCGCATGCTGATCGACCGCATGGGCTCCTGCGTGATGGGCTTCGATGCCGCCGCCATCTCGGGCAGCGCGCTCGAGGGCGAGATCCGCCGCGTGGTGCAGGTGATCGAGCAGTATCCCGAAACCGGCCAGCGCGTCTTCAAGCTGGTGTTCGACGAGTTCGTCGCCTTCCTCAACCGCTATCTCACGCAAAGCGACGCCACCCAGCGCGTCATGAGCGTGGCGCAGCAGGTCGAGCAGAAGGAAACGATGGCGATCCAGTACACCATCGAGCTGCGCAAGATGCTCAACGACATGCCGGTGCGCGAGGAGATCCGCGAGTTTCTCTTCAAGGTCTGGGCCGAGGTGCTGGCGATTGCCGCGCTGCGCTACGGCGCGCAGGGCGAGCAGACGGTGATGCTCAAGCGCGTGGCCTCCGAGCTCGTGTGGGCGGCCAGCGCCAAGCCCAACCGCGCCGACCGCGCCCGCGTGATCCAGGACCTGCCGCAGCTGCTGCAGCGCCTGCGCCTGGGCATGAACCTGCTGGGCATCATCGACGAGCCGCAGGAGGCCCACATCAAGGCCATCGGCGCCACCCTGTCCGACGCCTTCCTGTCGAAGACCGAAGCCATTCCCGCGGCCAAGATCGAGGCCATGGCCGAGCGCCTCGCGCACCTGGAAGATTTCGTCAGCGACGACGGCGGCGCCTCCAGCCTGCCGCTCGATGCGAACAGCATCGAACTGCTGCTGGGCGTGGATGCGGCCTCGATCGAGGTCGTGGCCGACACCATGGGCGGCGTTCCGGCCGAAGACATGCTCGCGTGGGCCCACGAACTGGAGGTCGGCAACTGGTTCATGCTCGACCACAACGACCGCGTGAGCCAGGTGCAGTTCGTCTGGCGCAGCGACCGCAAGCAGCTGCACCTGTTCGCCTCGGCCGACGGCCGCAGCTTCCTGATCCAGGTCGGCCGGCTGGCCAGCTACCTGCAGGCCGGCCTTCTGGTGCCGGCCGAGGAAGAAACGCTCACGGTGCGCGCCACGCGCGAGGCGCTGGCCAAGCTCGACGCGAATCCGGAGCGCCTGCTGAACTAGCCAGCTAGTGTGCGGTTCTGCCTTCGCGGCTTTCGCAGAGTTCGTCGAGCACCAGCGCGTCGGGCTCGATGCCGGTGCTCCAGTGCACCATCAGCACGATGATCTTGAGCTCGTCGAGCGCGACCGGATCGCCCGGCGCCGCCATGGCGCGCTCGATGACGATCTCGCGCAGGCCGCAGGACAGCACGTTCGATGATTCGAGAAAGCGGATGAAGCCCAGGCAGTCGGCGCCCAGGTGCTCCTGCTCGGCCTGCGAGTAGACCCGCATGGCGTTGTCCGACTGGGGCAGGGCCGCTTCGGGCGCGCCGCGCAGCGTGACCGTGGCCACGGCGTCGTCGCCGGGACTTCGTTCGAGCTGCATGCCCTGCGTGGCAAGGCTCAGGCCGTCGAGCCAGTGAAGCGCATCGCGGATTTCTTCGGGCTCGAAGCCGTGGGCGCTGAGCTTGCGGCCCAGTTGATGGGGTTCGGGGCAGGCATCGCCGCGCCAATAGTTTTCGTAGACAAACACGAGCACTTCGAACATGGGCCCAATATAGCCGAGGAAATGTGGCTCGCCCCCAGGCTTCGTGCACTTCGTGCCGCTTCGCCCACCCCTACCGGGGGCAACACCAGCGGCCCGGCAAAGCCGGTTCCGCGGTGTTTCACGAAAAAGCGGGCCCGGGCGTCAGCCGATGGCTGCTCGCTGGAACAGGCCGCCGGGCAGCCGCGCGACGTGGCCGTCGAGCTCGAGTTCGAGCAGCCGGGCCTGCAGCGCGGCGGCGCTCCAGCCGGTGCGCGCGCTCAGCGCGTCCAGGCTCACGGGGTCGAAGCCGAGCGCGTCCAGCAAGGGCTCTTCGCGCGCGCCGGGCACAGCGCCGGCATCGCCGTTCGCGGCTGCCGGCGCCGGCGCCGCCGCCGCGCTGCCCGCGTGCAGCGACGGCAGCTCCTCGAGGATGTCGTTGACCGATTCGACCAGCTTCGCGCCCTGGCGGATCAGCGCATGGCAGCCGCGCGACTGCGGCGAATGGATCGAGCCCGGAATGGCGAACACTTCCTTGCCTTGTTCCGAGGTGAGCCGCGCGGTGATCAGCGAGCCCGATGCCAGCGCGGCCTCGACCACCAGCGTGCCGCGCGCCAGGCCGGCGATGAGGCGGTTGCGCTTGGGGAAGTTCTGCGTGAGCGGCGGCGTGCCGAGCGGCAGCTCGCTCACGATCAGCCCTTGCAGCGTGATGCGGTGCGCCAGGTCGCGGTGCCGCGCGGGATAGACGCGGTCCAGGCCGGTGCCCACCACGGCCACCGTGGCGAGCCGCGGCATGTCGCCGGCCGCATCGAGCGCGCCCTGGTGCGCGGCGCCGTCGACGCCGAGCGCAAGGCCCGACACCACCGGCAGGCCCGCTTCGCCCAGCGCGCGCGCAAAGGCGCGGGCATTCGCGGCGCCCTGGGGCGTGGGGTTGCGGCTGCCGACCACCGCAATGCTGTGGCCGAGCTGGGTCAGGTCGAAGTCCGTGGCACCGAGCACGTAGAGCATTAGCGGGGGGTCGGCCATCTCGAGCAGCGAGGCGGGGTAGGCGGCATCGCCCAGCGTGACCAGGCGGCGCGCGCCGCCGTCATCGTGGCCGGGCTGCAGCCACTGCCAGGTCTGGTCGAGCTGGGCCTGCAGGCCCGGCAGCGGCTGGTGCAGGGCGTCGGCCTGCGCTGGCGAAACGACCTGGCGCAGCGCCTCGCCCGTCTGCGCAAAGATATTCTCGGGCAGCCCGAAGGCCGCCAGCAGCCGGCGCGCGGCGCCATCGCCGATGCCCGGCGTCAGTGAAAGCCGCAGCCAGCCTGCGAGTTCTGCTCGGTCCAAATGAAGCGGAGAAAGAAGAAAGCGGAAAAAGCGTCAGGGATTGACGAGGAAGTCGCCCGCCTTCGGAGTGTCGGTGATCTCGAGCACCAGTGCGTACGAAACCTTTTCGAAGGGCCGGAACACCATCAGCAGGCCGATGCGTTCGTTCGGCAGCTTGATGGTTTCCTTGCGCGCGCCGGTGCGGTCGAGAATGGTCTCGCCGTTCTTCAGGATGGCCAGCACGTGGCCGCTGTCGATGCCGTCGCGCGTGCCCTTGTTGATGGCCACCACCTGGTTCTGCGCCGCGAACTGCACCGCATTGCCGTAGACCGAGATGATGCGGCCCTCGACCTGCGAGGAGGGCGCGCGCGGCACATAGCTCAGCAGCTGGCGCGGCGGTTCGGGCAGCAGGCGGTCGCCGGCGCGGATTTCCTCGCGCGCCGCGATGATGTCGATGCTGGCCGGCACCACGGTGATGACGTCCTTGTCGTCGGTGGTCTCGACCGTGGTCGATTCGCCGCGCTGCAGCTGCGCCTTGCCCAGGTACTGCGCCTCGTAGCCGAGGATTTCGCCGGTTCCCGGGTCCTTCAGCGGCGTGGCGCTGCGGAACACGCGGAAATTCTTCAGCGGGCCGGGCGTCTCGAGCAGCGGCGTCTCGGCGTTGCCGCGCGCATAGGCGCGGTCGCCGCGCGACAGCAGGACGCGGCTGTCGTTGCCGGCAACGATGCGCGGCGCGGCCTGCAGCGTGTCGGCGTCCACCACGATCGGCTCGCTCAGGAAGGGCTCGATGATGCTCGGGTTGAGCGTGGGCAGGGCCATGCCGGCCAGCGAGTCGAAGCGCGTGCGCGGCGACAGCTTGATGGTGCCGCCATCGGCGCTGCCGCCAGCGCCGCGGCGCATGGTCAGGCGTGCGCGGCCGCCAGTCTTGTCCAGGTAGAGAACCTGCCCGGGGTAGATGCGGTGCGGATTCGCGATTTCGCTGATGTTCATGCCCCACAGTTCCGGCCAGCGCCAGGGGCGCAGCAGGTAGAGGCGCGAGATGGCCCACAGCGTGTCGCCGGGCTTGACCGTGTATTCGTCGGGCGCGTTGGGCGCCAGTTCGCTCAGCGGAACGCCGTTCTGGGCGGTTTGCTGGGCGGTGGCGCGCTGCTGCGGCGTGACGGGGTAGTTCTGCGCCCACGCCGCCGTCGTGCCGCCAGTGATCACCGCAAGGGCAGCCAACGTGGCGAGAAGATGCGGGCGCTGGCGGACAGTGATTCGGAGCTTTTTCATGTCTGGATGGGTGAGCGCGCCGCGTATCGGCGTGCATACGAATCTCACAATTTGCTACGAATTCTGCGCCCGAAGCCCTTGGGAGGGCAACGTTTTCAGGCGATCCGGAGTCGCCGCGTCGCGGAATTGGCGAAAATAGCCACAACTTTCTCCCTGTTTCATGGCCAAACGAATCATTCTGAGTTACCCGGACAAGCGCCTGCACACGGTGGCCAAGCCCGTGCAGGGCGTCGACGCGCGCATCAAGGCCCTGGTGGCCGACATGCTCGAGACCATGTACGACGCCAGCGGCATCGGCCTGGCCGCGACCCAGGTCGACGTGCACGAGCGGCTGGTCGTCATCGACGTGTCCGAGGAACGCAACGAGCCGCTGGTGCTCATCAATCCCGAAATTATCTGGGCAAGCGACGAAAAGGTGTTGAACGAAGAGGGCTGCCTCTCGGTGCCGGGCATCTACGACGGCGTCATGCGCTCCACCTCGGTCAAGGTCCAGGCGCTGGACGAGAACGGCGAGCTGCGCACCATCGAGGCCGAAGGCCTCCTGGCCGTGTGCATCCAGCACGAGCTCGACCACCTGCTGGGCAAGGTGTTCGTCGAATACCTGTCGCCGCTCAAGCGCAACCGCATCAAGAGCAAGCTGCTCAAGCAGCAGCGCGAAGAGGCCAAAGAGGGCCGGGCGTGACCGTCTCCCTGCGGCCCTGGGCCCTCGGCCTTGCCGCAGCAGGGCTCGTGCTGGCGGGCTGCGCGAGCGAACCCACGCGCATCGTGCCTGGCACCACCGCCGCCGAAACCCTGCAGCGCCTGGGCGCACCCACGGGCCGCTATCCGCTCAACGGCGGCGGCGAGCGCCTGCAATATTCGCGCATGCCGGCGGGTTTCGAGGTCATCGACATCGACGTCGATGCCGCCGGCAAAGTCGTTTCCGTGACCCAGGTGCTCAACGAGGCGCGCTTCGGCCACGACATCAAGGTCGACCGGTGGCGCCAGAACGACGTGCTCGCCTTCTATGGCCGGCCTTTTGAAACCAGCCGCGTCAGCTCGTTCGACGGCGTGGTCTGGACCTGGCGCTACAAGGCCGTGAACGAGCGCCGCATGCTCTATATCTACATCGATCCCACCGGCGTGGTTCGCCGCTATCACACGGGGGACGACCTCGAACTCGATCGGATCCGCGATTGACCCCGCTGAAAGTCGTTTTCGCGGGCACGCCCGAGTTCGCGCGCGCCGCGCTCGAAGCCATTGCCGCCGCCGGCCATGAGATCGCGCTGGTGCTGAGCCAGCCCGACCGGCCCGCGGGCCGCGGCATGAAGCTGCAGGCCTCGCCCGTCAAGCAATGCGCCCTCGCCCACGGTTGGCCGGTGGCACAGCCGCGCAGCCTGCGGCTGGACGGCAAGTACCCCCAAGACGCCGCAGCCGCGCACGACGCGCTGCTGGCGGCCCGGCCCGACGTGATGGTGGTCGCGGCCTACGGCCTCATCCTGCCGCAATGGGTGCTCGACCTGCCGGCGCACGGCTGCCTCAACATCCACGCCAGCCTGCTGCCGCGCTGGCGCGGCGCGGCCCCCATCCACCGCGCCATCGAGGCCGGCGACGCGCAGACCGGCATCACGATCATGCAGATGGACGCCGGCCTCGACACCGGCGACATGCTGCTGCGCGAAGCCGTCGACATCGGCAGCGACACCACCGCGCGGCTGCACGACCGGCTGGCCGAGCTGGGCGGGCGCCTGATCGTCCAGGCGCTGGCGAACATCGGCCACCTTGTGCGCACGCCGCAGCCCGCCGAAGGCGTCACCTACGCCAGCAAGGTCGAGAAGCACGAAGCCCAGATCGACTGGACCCAGCCAGCCGACGCCATCGTGCGGCGCATCCGGGCCTTCGACCCGTTCCCGGGCGCCAACAGCCTGCTCGACGGCGAAACCATCAAGCTCTGGGCCGCGCATGCGGTGCCGCCGGCCGAGGTTACGGCCGCGCCGGGCACCCTGCTGGCCGTGAGCGACGCCGGCGTGGCGGTGGCGGCGGCCGGCTCGGTGGTGATGGCGACCGAACTGCAGCGGCCCGGCGGCAAGCGCCTGGCCGTGGCCGACTTCCTGCGCGGCTTCGACCTGAAGCCCGGGCAGCGGTTCGGCTGATGTTCCTTTCCGCAGCCATTCGCCGCCGCCCCGAATTCCGCGCCGGCATCCGCGACATGTCCTCGGCCGCGCTGGGCATCGGCGCCTGGGGCCTGATGACCGGCGTGGCCATGGTCAAGTCGAACATGAGCGTGCTGGAGTCGGTGGCCATGACGCTGCTGGTCTATGCCGGCAGCTCCCAGCTCGCGGCCATTCCGCTCTTGTTCGCGGGCGCGCCGGCCTGGGTGATCCTGGCCACGGGCTTTTGCGTCAACCTGCGCTTCGTGGTCTTCAGCCTGCACCTGCGGCCCTACCTCATGCACATGCCGCGCTGGCGCCGCATGACGCACGGCTACCTGACGGCCGACCTGAGCTACGCGCTCTTCACCCGGCAGTACGCGGCGCCGCCGGCCACCGTTGCCGAGCAGCAGTCGCAGGAGGCCTATCTCACGGGCAACTACTTCGTGACCTGGTGCTCCTGGATGGGCATGAGCCTGCTGGGCATTGCGCTGGCCAACTTCATCCCGCAGAGCTGGGGCCTGGGTTTTGCCGGCGTGCTGAGCCTGGTGGCGATCGTCTGCTCGATGGCCACCACGCGGCTGCGCGTGCTGGCCGCGCTGGTCGCGAGCGCCACCGCGGTGGCCGCCTATGCCCTGCCGCTCAAGCTCAACATCGTGGTGGCCATCGGTGCCGCGGTGCTGCTGTGCTTCTGGCTCGAGAAGCGGTTCGGGCTCGACCCCGACGCGGAGGACGACAAGTGAGGGGCACCGACCTGTGGACGATGGGCGTGATCGTCGGGCTGGCCGCGGTCACGGTGCTGACGCGCTGCTTCTTCTTCATCCTCGACCGGCCCTGGGGCCTGCCCGAGTGGGCGCACCGCGCACTGCACTACGCGCCCGCCGCCGCGCTGGCCGGCGTGATCGCGCCCGAGATCGTGATGACCCAGGGCCACCTGATCACCACGCTGCACGACGCGCGCCTGTATGCGGCGGTGGTCGGCGCCGCTTACTACTACTGGCGGCGCGGTGTGCTCGGCACGATGCTCGCGGGCATGGCGGTGTACCTGCCGCTGCACCTCGGCCTGGGCTGGTAGGGCCGGCGACTCTCCGTTCAATCCAGTTTCACGCCGGCGGCCTGGATGATCTTGCCCCAGCGTTCGCTCTCGGCCCGCGAGAGCTTGTAGAAATCCTGCGGCGTGCCCGGCAGCGCCTCGAAGCCGAACTCCGCGAACAGCTTCACCACCTTCGGGGCCTTCATCGCCTTGTGCAGTTCGCCGTTGATGCGTGCCACCGCTTCGGGCGGCATGCCGGCCGGGCCGATCAGGCCGTGGAAGGCATAGGCGTTGACGTCGCTGAAGCCGGCCTCGACGAAGGTGGGCACCTCGGGCAGTGCGCTCGCACGCTGCGGCAGCGCAATCGCCAGCACCCGCACCTTGCCCGCCTTGATGATCGGCAGGCCAGAGGCCAGGTCGAGCATCATCGTGGGCACCTGGCCGCCCATCACGTCGGTCATTGCGGGCGCGGCGCCCTTGTACGGCACGTGCGTGATGCTCAGGCCGGCCTTCTGCTTGAAGAGTTCCATCGCCATGTGGTGCGGCGAGCCGTTGCCGGGCGAGGCATAGCTCACCTTCTCGGGGTTGGCCTTCACGTGGCGCACGAACTCGGCCACGTTCTTCGCGGGAAAGTCGGGGTGCACCACCAGCGCCACCGGAAAGCGGCCGATGGCGCCGATGTAGGTGAAGTCGCTCGCGGGCTTGTAGGGCAGCCTGGCGAACATGTGCTCGTTGAAGAGCAGCGCCGCGTTCTCGGCCTGCATGATGGTGTAGCCGTCGGGCTTGGCCTGCATCATCACGGACACGCCGATGTTGGTCGATGCGCCGGGGCGGTTGTCGATGATGAGCGGCTGTCCGAGCGAAGGCTGCATCGCCTCGGCCAGCGCGCGCGCGAGGTTGTCGGTGCCGCCGCCGGCCACGTAGGGCACGATCCATTTGACGGGCTGGCTCGGGTAGGCGGCGGGCTGCTGCGCCGATGCGAAGGGGCTGGCCAGCGCGAGGGCCGCGGCCATGAGGGAAATCAGTCGCTTCATCGTTTCTTGTCTCCGTTGCTTGTTGTCTTGAAATCTGGTTCAGCTCATTCACCGCGCAGCGTCTGCCACAGTGCGCGGTCGCGCTCCGCGGTCCACACCACGGGGTGTTCGATGCCGCGCAGTTCGTCGTACGCGCGCGAGACGTCGAAAGGCAGCACGTGCTGGAACACGGGCCAGCTGCCGAAGCGCGGCGCCATCGCCGCCTCGGCGCGTGCGAGGCAGCCCTTGAGCGTTTCGCCCGCGGCGATGCCGGCTTTCACGCTGTCGAGCAAGGTCTGGAGAAAAGCCTGGGTCAGCCCGATGGCTTCGACGCATTCGGCTTCGCCCTGCAGCACGGCGCCGCGGCCCGGCACCAGCACGCGCGGCTTCAGGGCCCGCACCGCATCGAGCGTGCCGGTCCAGTCGCCGATGTAGGCATCGCCCGCATAGACGCCGCAGCGGTTCTCGACCACGTCGCCCGAGAACAGCACGCCGCAGTCGGGCAGCCACGCGACCGTGTCGCCGCTCGAATGGCCGCGGCCCAGGGCCATCAGCCGAAGCTCGCGGCCCTGGCCGGGGCCGAGCCAGAGGCTCATCTCGCGCTCGAAGCTCTGCGTGGGAAAGGTCAGGCCTGGAATCTCTTCGACGCCCGCGAAGAGGCGCGGGAAGCGCCCCACCTCGGAATCGAAGTCAGCCTGGCCGCGCGTGCGGATCCAGTCGAGCGTGCCACGGCTCGCGATGACGGCCTCGACCTCGCCGAAGGCGCTCGCCCCCATCACGCGCACCGCGTGGTAGTGCGTGAGCACGATGGTCTTGATGGGCTTGTCGGTCACCGTGCGGATGGCCGCCAGGAAGTCGCGCGCCATGCGCGGCGTGGGGCGCGTGTCGATCAGCACCACCTGCTCGTCGCCGACGACGAAGCCGCAGTTGGGATCGAAGTCGCTGATGTAACCGTAGACGTCGGGCGCGAGTTCGCGCAGTTGCGGCTTCTGCTCGCGCGTGTCGGAGGCCGAGGCGAAGGAGATGTTGGCGGTCATGGTGCGGTGCTTGTCGTGGGGTCTTCGGCCGCGGCGTGGATGCAGGCCAGCAGCACGGCCTGGTCGCCGCACTGGCTGGCCAGCAGCAGCACGAGCCGGGCGTTGAGATCGGCGCTCTGCGCTTCGCTCAGTCCTTCGTGCGCGGCCAGCAAGGCGGCGTAGAAGCCGTCGGGGTCGGGGATGCGGGGCTCGGTGATCATGGGGCGTGGTGGTCGTGGGCGAGGGCCGTGCGCAGCGCGCTGGCGATCGCATTGGGCGTGGCCTGCGCCAGCGTCGCGGCGCGGTAGGCGTCGGGCCGCACGAGGACGAAGCTGCCCGCATCGTGGATGCCAAGGTGGCACGTGAACTTCTCGTCGGCTTGCAGCGTCGGCAGCCCGCTGTCGCCGCCGATGGCCAGCAGACGCAGCGGCAGCGAGGCCGTGGCGTCCATCGCCGCTCTGGCTGCGGCGCGCGTGGGTGCGAGCCACAGGCCCAGGCACTGCGTGCCCTCGGCCAGCAGTTGCATCAGCGTGGTCTCGCGGCCATCGGCCCAGCGCAGCGGCAGGTTCTGCACCGTGCGTGCGCCTTCGGGCAACTGCGGCGCGGGTGGATAGTCGTTGGCAACCGACATGCGGCCGGTGTTGACCAGCGCACGCGCAAATGGATGGCGCGCGGCCAGCGCCACCACCGCGCGGCGCAGTGTGTGCTCGGCCGGCGAGCGTGGCGCAAGGAAGCGCGCCGAGCGGCTCGTGACTTTCAGATTCTCTTTCGCGGCCGGCTGCCGTTCGGCGTCGTAGCTGTCGAGCAGCGCATCGCCGGCCTGCCCCTGCGCGACCAGCGCGAGCTTCCAGCCGAGGTTCGCCGCATCCTGGATGCCGCTGTTGCCGCCGCGCGCGCCGAAGGGGCTCACCACATGCGCTGCGTCGCCGATGAAGAACACGCGGCCGTGGCGGAAGCTGTCGAGCAGGTGATCGCGGTAGCCGTACGGGCCGATCCAGACGAACTCGAACTCCACGCCCGGTCCGAGCTGCTCGCGCAGCCGCGCGCCCGCCACTTCGGGCCGGCTGATGTGGGCGGTGTCGCAGTCCTCGGGCATCTGGTAGTCGATGCGCCAGACGCCATCGGCCATCAGGTGCTGCCAGACACCGCGGCCTTCGTTGAAAGGTGCGTCGACCCAGGTCCAGCGCTCAGTGGGCAGCGGCTTTCTGAAGCGCACGTCGCTGATGCACCAGCGGTCGGTGCTGCGCGAGGCGTGCGCGTCGATGCCGAGCTGCGTGCGGATCGGGCTGTTGGCGCCGGTCGCGTCGACCAGCCGGTCGGCCTCGATCGTGTAGCGGCCGGCCGGCGTTTCGATGCCGATGCGCACGCCATCGCTCAAGGGCTCGATGGACGTCACGCGGCTTCTCCAGCGCACATCGGTGAGCCCGAGATCGAGGATGCGCTCGACCAGGAACCACTCGATGTAGAACTGCTGCAGGTTGATGAAGGGCGGCTGCCTGGAGACGCTCTCTGCCTGCAGGTTGAAGCTGTAGACCTCCTGTTCGCCCGAGAAGGTGCGCCCGAGCGACCAGGTGATGCCCTTGGCCGCGATGCGCTCGTAGATGCCCAGGCGCTCGAATATTTCGAGGCTCTTCTGCGCGTAGCAGATGCCGCGCGACGACGCGCCGCGCACGCCCACGGTGTCGTCCTCGTCGAGCAGCACCGCGCGTATGCCGCGCTGCGCGAGGTCGCAGGCCAGCGTGAGGCCCGAAGGCCCGGCGCCGATGATCACGATGGGGTGGCGCACGACCGTCGCACTGCCCAGTTCGGGCGGCGGCACGAAGGGCCAGACCGGCAACTCGTAGGCCGGTGCGAATGCAAAGCTTTCCATGTCTCTTCTACAGCGCGTGGGCGAATTCGGCGATGGCATCGGCCGCCTGGGGGATCAGCTCGGGCTGGCCCGCGAGATAGTGGTTGCCGCCCACGATGTCGACGTTGCGGATGCGCGCGCCGCCCGCGGCCATCCACGCATCGCGCGTGCTCGGAAAGGTCGACTGGTCGCCGGTGTAGGTCAGCAGCAGCTTGGGGCAGGTGGTGCGCGCGAGGTTGGTGGGTCCGTCCGCCTGCGAGCGCGAGGACCATTGCGAGAGGAACGCGGTGAGCGAGGTGGTGCGGCCCATCGCGTTGGCCGAGTAGTTGACCTGGCGCGCATCGCCCCACACGCTGCCCGGCAGGCGGTCGTTGGCATCGAGCGACAGGTCCACGCAGCGCGGGTCGGCGTGCGTGCGGTAGACGATGAAGGCCTGGTCGCGCGGCGCGCCCGGGGTGCTGCGCAGCAGCGCGAGGCGATCGACGCACCACTGTTCGATGCGATCGAGCCGCGCCTGCTGCGCCGCGCTGAAGCGCGCGAGAAAGCCACGGTCGTAGGGCATGCGGTGGCGCGGGTCGTACATGTCGAGCTCGGGGTCCACCGAGAGCGGATCGTGCTCGTCGGTGACGGACGGGTCGATCCAGTCGCGCATCAGCCGTGTGCGGCCCAGGTGCGCGGCGCACAGCGCGATGCCGTCCACCGGCGGCAGGTCGTCGGGGTGCAGGTGCGTGGGGTCGCCGTCGGGCAGGTGGGTGGCGGTGAGATTCTCGGCCTGTGCCTGGTAGAAGGCCGAGAGCGCCGCGCCGCCGGAGTTTCCGACCAGGAACACCTTCTCGTAGCCCGCCGCGCGCAGGTACTGCACGCCGGCACCCAGGTCCTGGATCGCACGCTCCATCAGCAGCACAGTGTCGTTTCCCACGTAGCGCGAGTTCAGGCCCATGCAGCAGATGCCGCGCTCGGCCAGCGGGCCGATCAGGTAGTGGCCCATGAAGTTGCTGGTCGGGTGCATCACGATGGCCGCGACCTTCTCCGGGCCCGGCGGCGCGCGAAAGGCGCCGTAAATGCGCGGCCGCAGCAGCTGCAGGCCCGACTGGCTTTCCATCGCCGCGCCGGGCTTCACGTCGATGACGGCGAGTTGCAGCTCAGCCATGCGCCGCGTCCTTCGCTGCGCGCAGCCCGGCCTTGCGCATGGTCCACGCATCCAGCTCGGCACGCGCGCGCAGCGCATGCGCCTCCATCTCGGCCTGCGGCACGGTCGGCGTGGTCAGTTCCACGCGCAGGCCGTTGGGATCGAAGAAGTAGATCGATTCGATGATGTGGTGGTCGGTCACGCCCAGCACTTCGACGCCCGCGCCTTCGAGCCGCGCCTTGGCGGCGAGCAGGTCGGCCACGGAATCGACCCGCAGCGCGATGTGGTTCACCCACGCCGGCGTGTTGGGCGAAGGCAGCGCGGCGATGCCGTCGCCCAGGTCGAAGAAGGCGATGTACGAACCATCGCGCATGCGAAAGAAGATATGCACGTAGGGGCAGTACTCGCCCGTGCTCGGCACGTGGTCGCTCTTGATGACGTGCGCGAGCGGCAGGCCCAGCAGGTCTTCGTAGAAGCGGCGGGTTTCCTCGCTGTCGCGGCAGCGCCAGGCGAAATGGTGCAGCCCGCGAACTGGCGGGGCCGCGGGGTCGGTCGTCGGCATGGCTTCTTGTCTCCGGTAAGCCGCGATTGGGCAATGCCTCGTCTTATGATGCAATCGAAATTAATTCATAGATTGATGAAATAAACATATGAATTTGACCCTGCGCCAACTGCGCGCCTTTGCAGCCGTGGCCGAGACCGGCAGCTTCACCGCGGCCGCGCGGCAGCTGCACCTCACGCAATCGGCGCTCAGCGTGCTGGTGCGCGAGCTCGAGCGCGAGATCGGCGTGCAGCTGCTCGACCGCCATACGCGGCGCGTGCAGCTCTCGGAAGCCGGGCGCGAGTTCCTGCCTTCGGTGCACCGGCTGCTGGGAGACCTCGCGGGCGCGGTGGCCGGCGTCACGGATTTGCGTGACAAGAAGAAAGGGCTGTTGCGGCTTGCAGCGCCGCAGCTCATGGCCTGCACGCTGATGCCGCGCGTGATCGCGCTCTACCGCGAGGCGTTTCCCGACGTCGACGTGCGCCTGGCCGACACGCTGCCCGAGCACCTGCTCGCGGGCGTGGCGGCCGGCGACGTGGAGCTTGCGGTGGGGCAGGACGTGGCGGTCGACGGCGCCATCGAGCGCCGCACCCTCTTTCGCGACCGGCACTGGCTGATCTGCCCGCCCGGCCACGCCTTTGCGAAACGCCGCAAGGTGCGCTGGAACGAACTCGGCCCCTACACCTTCATCGCGCCCACGCGCGACTTCCGCCAGCGCGTGCTGCCCGAGCTGGCGCCGGCCGAGCGCGAGCTCATGCTGCGCCCGGGCACCCAGGAGGTGTCGTACATGACCACTGCGCTGGGCATGGTGGCCTCGGGGCTCGGGCTCACGGTGTGCCCGACCTATTCGGCGCCGCTGGTGCGCGCCCACGGCCTGCAGATGGTGCGGCTCGAATCGCCCGACTTCCACCGCGAGGTGTGCATCTACAGCGCAGCGCGGCGCACCCTGTCGCCCGCGGCCGCGAGCTTCGTCGAGATCCTCGAGCGCTTTGCCAGGACGCAGCCAAAGGGGTGAAAAGGATCGGCGCGCCGCAACAGGCGCTCGGAGCGGCGCCGGGGCCAAACCTACAATGGAAGGCGACTCGTCTTCCACCACATCCTCCAGATCCATGAACGTCATTCGATTCACCGACCTCTGCGCGCAGGGCAAGGCCGCCGGCCAGCGCGTCTTCATCCGTGCCGACCTCAACGTGCCGCAGGACGATGCCGGCCACATCACCGAGGACACGCGCATCCGCGCCTCGGTGCCCTGCATCCAGCTGGCGCTCGATGCCGGCGCCGCCGTGATGGTGACCTCGCACCTGGGCCGCCCCACCGAAGGCGAATTCAAGCCCGAGGACTCGCTCGCTCCCGTCGCCAAGCGCCTGGGCGAGCTGCTCGGCCGCGAAGTGCCGCTGGTCGCCAACTGGGTCGACGGCGTCGACGTCAAGCCCGGCCAGGTCGTGCTGCTCGAGAACTGCCGCGTCAACAAGGGCGAGAAGAAGAACGACGAGGCACTGGCCCGCAAGCTCGCAGCGCTCACCGACATCTACGTGAACGACGCCTTCGGCACCGCCCACCGCGCCGAAGCCACCACCTACGGCATCGCGCAGTTCGCCAAGGTGGCCGCGGCCGGCCCGCTGCTCGCGGCCGAGATCGACGCCATCACCAAGGCGCTGGCGCAACCCAAGCGGCCGCTGGTGGCCATCGTGGCCGGTTCCAAGGTCAGCACCAAGCTGACCATCCTGAAGAGCTTGTCGGCCAATGTCGACCAGCTGATCGTCGGCGGCGGCATCGCCAACACCTTCATGCTCGCGGCCGGTCTCAAGATCGGCAAGTCGCTGGCCGAGCCCGACCTGGTCGACCAGGCCAAGGCAGTGATCGAAGCCATGCGCGCGCGCGGCGCCGACGTGCCGATCCCGGTGGACGTGGTCACGGCCAAGACCTTCGCGGCCGATGCGCCCGCCACCGTCAAGGAAGCGAACGACGTGGCCGACGACGACCTGATCCTGGACATCGGCCCCAAGACCGCCGCGATCCTGGCCGCGCAGTTGCGCGAAGCCGGCACCATCGTCTGGAACGGCCCGGTGGGCGTGTTCGAGTTCGACGCCTTCGCGGGCGGCACCAAGGCCATCGCCCAGGCCATCGCCGAGAGCAGCGCGTTCTCGATTGCCGGCGGCGGCGACACGCTCGCGGCCATTGCCAAGTACGGCATCGAGAAGCAGGTCGGCTACATCTCGACCGGCGGCGGCGCCTTCCTCGAAGTGCTCGAGGGCAAGACGCTCCCGGCTTTCGAAATCCTCGCCAAGCGTGCCGCAGGCTGATTTTTCGCGCCCGCGCCGCGGTGCCCGCTTCCTGTTGTCACACAAAGTGTATACAGTAGCGGATACAAAATGGAGACACGCTCAATGATCACGGATCGCCTTCCCCGCCACGCCACCAAGATCGTCGCCACGCTCGGCCCGGCGTCCAACACGCCCGAGCTGCTGGAGCAGATGATCCTGAACAAGGTCAGCGTGGTGCGGCTCAATTTCAGCCACGGCACTGCGCAGGACCACATCGACCGTGCGGCCATGGTCCGGGAGGCGGCGCGCAAGACGGGCCGCGAGGTGGCGATCATGGCCGACCTGCAGGGCCCCAAGATCCGCGTCGGCAAGTTCGCGCAGGGCAAGGTCTGGCTCGAGCCGGGCGCCAAGTTCGTGCTCGACGCCTCGCGCACCGAGCCCGGCGATGCAGAGGCGGTCGGCCTCGACTACAAGGACCTGCCGCGCGACGTGCGCCCCGGGGACCGGCTGCTGCTGAACGACGGCCTCATCGTGCTCACGGTCGACGCGGTGCGCGGCGAGGCGGTGCACACCACCGTGAAGCTCGGCGGCGAGCTCTCCAACAACAAGGGCATCAACAAGCAGGGCGGCGGCCTCACGGCGCCGGCGCTCACGGCCAAGGACATGGAGGACATCAAGACCGCGATGAGCTTCCAGGCCGACTACGTGGCGGTGAGCTTTCCCAAGAACGCCACCGACATGGAAATGGCGCGCCAGCTGTGCAACGTGGCCGCGGCCGAGTACGGCCACAAGCCGGGCCTGATCGCCAAGATCGAGCGCGCCGAGGCCATTCCCAAGCTGGAGGAGATCCTGCGCGCGAGCGACGGCATCATGGTGGCGCGCGGCGACCTCGCGGTGGAGGTGGGCAATGCCGCCGTGCCGGCGCTGCAGAAAAAAATGATCCGCATGGCGCGCGACATGGACAAGGTGGTGATCACCGCGACTCAGATGATGGAGTCGATGATCACCAACCCCGTGCCCACGCGCGCCGAGGTGAGCGACGTGGCCAACGCCGTGCTCGACGGCACCGACGCCGTGATGCTCTCGGCCGAGACCGCGTCGGGCCGCTACCCGCTCGAGACCGTGCAGGAGATGAGCCGCATCTGCGAAGCCGCCGAAGCGGCCGAGGACAAGACGCTGGACGCCGACTTCAGCGGCAAGACCTACAGCCGCATCGACCAGTCGATTGCGATGGGCGCGCTGTTCACGGCCCACCACCTGGGTGCCAAGGCCATCGTGGCGCTTACCGAGTCGGGCTCCACGCCGCTGTGGATGAGCCGCCACCGCGCGCACATCCCGATGTACGCGCTGACCTCGCGGCTGGCCACGCAGCGCCGCATGGCGCTCTACCGCAACGTGCGCCCGCTGCTGATGGATTCGGAGAGCGACCGCGACACCGCGCTCGAGCAGGCCGAAGCCCACCTGAAGAAGCGCGGCATCGTGCAGACCGGCGACGTCTATGCCATCACCTGCGGCGAGCCGATGGGCGCCCCCGGCGGCACCAACATGCTCAAGATCTGCCGCGCGAGCTGAGCCCGCTCAGCCATTCCTGAACAGGAAGCTGTAGGCGTTGAGGGCCGGCACGCCGCCCAGGTGCGCGTAGAGCACCTTCGAGCCGGCCGGGAATTCGCCCAGGCGCACCTTCTCGATCATGCCGTGCATCGACTTGCCCTCGTACACCGGGTCGGTCAGCATGCCTTCCAGGCGCGCGCAGAGGCGGATCGATTCCAGCGTGCCTTCGTTGGGCAGGCCGTATTCGGGGCCGCCGAAGCGGCGGTCGAGCACCACGTCCTTGTCGGTGATGTCGCGGCCCAGTTCGACCAGTTCAGCCGTGCCCTTGGCAATGCGCACGATCTGCTCGAAGGTCTGCTGCGGCTTGGCCGAGGCGTCGATGCCGATCACGCGGTCGGCCCGGCCGTCGGCCGCGAAGCCCACCACCATGCCGGCCTGCGTGCTGCCCGTGACCGAGCAGGTCACGATGTAGTCGAACTTGAAGCCCAGCTCGGCCTCCTGCTGCCGCACTTCTTCCGCAAAGCCGACGAAGCCCAGGCCGCCGCGCGGATGCTCCGAGCAGCCGGCCGGAATCGGAAAGGGCTTGCCGCCGGCCTTGCGCACGTCGGCCATGGCCTCTTCCCAGCTCTTGCGGATGCCGATGTCGAAGCCTGCGCTGTCCAGCCGCACGTCGGCGCCCATGATGCGGGACATCTCGATGTTGCCGACGCGGTCGTACACCGCATCGGAATAGTTGACCCAGTTCTCCTGCACCAGCACGCACTTCAGGCCCAGATGCGCGGCCACGGCCGCCACCTGCCGCGTCTGGTTCGACTGGATGCCGCCGATCGACACCAGCGTGTCGTAGCCACCCTCGAGCGCCTCGGGAATCAGGTATTCGAGCTTGCGCGTCTTGTTGCCGCCGAAGGCGAGGCCGCTGTTGCAGTCCTCCCGCTTGGCGTAGAGCTCGACCTCGCCGCCCAGATGGGCACTCAGGCGCTTGAGCGGGTGGATCGGGGTGGGGCCGAAGGTCAGGGCATGGCGGGGGAATTTCTTGAGGTTCATCGATGTGCTCCAGAGAAGTGGAATGCCATCGATCGTAGGAAGAAGCCGCCGAAACGTGCTTGCAAACTTTGGTGGAATTTCGGTGTAAAAAAAGACAAGATCGGGGATTCCACGTTTTTTGAGTCGTAAGAACAAAAATGAGCACAACAAAATTGCGTTCCACGCCGGCGCAGGCGGCCGAAGCGGCGGCGGAGCTCGACCGCACCGATCGCGCCATCCTGCGCGCCCTGCAGCGCGACGCCTCGGTGTCGAATGTGGCCCTGGCCGCCAAGGTCAACCTCAGCGCGCCCGCATGCCTGCGCCGGGTCGAGCGGCTCAAGGCCGCGGGGCTCGTCAAGGGCATCGTGGCGCTGCTCGACGCCCAGGCGCTCGAGCTCGGCATGCTGGTGATGATCGGCGTGGTGCTCGACCGCTCCACGCCCGATTCCTTCGCCGATTTCGAAAAGGCCGCGCAAAAGGTCTCGGGCTGCCTCGAATGCCACGTGGTCACGGGCGAGTTCGACTACTTCATGCTCGTGCGAACGCGCGACAACGACAGCTTCAACCGGCTGCATGCCGAGCAGCTGCTGTACCTGCCGGGCGTGCGGCAGATCCGGACTTTCGTGGTACTCAAGCAGGTGCTGTCGACCACGCAGCTGCCCATCTAGCAGCGCCTGCGCCGCGTGTCAGTGCCGTCCCACAAGGGGGCTCGATAGAATTGGGGCAGTTTTCTCTCGTCTTTCCGCCTTCTTTTTCCCCTATTTCCGCGAGGTATTTCCCATGGCACTCGTCTCGATGCGCGAACTGCTGGACCACGCAGCCGCCAACGGCTACGGCATTCCGGCCTTCAACGTCAACAACCTCGAACAGGTCCAGGCCGTCATGGAGGCCGCCAAGGAAACCGGCGCGCCTGTCATCCTGCAGGCCAGCGCGGGTGCCCGCAAATACGCCGGCGAAGCCTTCATCAAGCACCTGATCCAGGCTGCGATCGAGCAGTACCCGAACATCCCGCTGGTCATGCACCAGGACCACGGCCAGAGCCCGGCCATCTGCCAGGGCGCCATCGACCTCGGCTTCTCGTCCGTGATGATGGACGGCTCGCTCAAGGAAGACGGCAAGACGCCGGCTTCTTTCGACTACAACGTCGACGTGACCCGCAAGGTGGTCCAGCTGGCGCACAAGGTCGGCGTCACGGTCGAAGGCGAACTGGGCTGCCTGGGTTCGCTCGAAACCGGCATGGCCGGTGAAGAAGACGGCATCGGCGCCGAAGGGGTGCTCGACCACTCCGCGCTGCTGACCGATCCCGAGGAAGCCGCCCAGTTCGTCAAGGCCACGCAGCTCGACGCGCTGGCCATCGCCATCGGCACCAGCCACGGCGCCTACAAGTTCACCCGCAAGCCCACGGGCGACATCCTGTCGATCTCGCGCGTGAAGGAAATCCACGCCCGCCTGCCCAACACCCACCTGGTGATGCACGGCTCGTCGTCGGTGCCGCAGGACCTGCTCGAGATCATCCGCAAGTACGGCGGCAACATGAAGGAAACCTACGGCGTGCCGGTCGAGGAAATCCAGGAAGCCATCAAGTACGGCGTGCGCAAGATCAACATCGACACGGACATCCGCCTGGCCATGACCGGCGCGGTGCGCAAGTTCCTGGCCGAGAACCCTGAGAAGTTCGACGCCCGCGAGTGGCTCAAGCCCGCGCGCGAGGCCGCCAAGCAGATCTGCAAGCAGCGCTACATCGAGTTCGGCTGCGAAGGCCAGGGCCCCAAGGTCAAGGGCGAGACGCTGCAGGTCGTCGCCGCCAAGTACGCCAAGGGCGAGCTCGCGCAAGAAGTGGTCTGAAGACAAACTTTTTCCGCGAATCACAGGCCACCGTTCGCGGTGGCTTTTTTCTGCGCGCACAATCCGTTTTCCCCCGTCACCCGTTTCCGCACAGCAGCACCGTCCCATGACCACCGTCCACACCTCTTCCATCCAGAGCCTGCCCCTGCTTGCGCGCGGCAAGGTGCGAGACAACTACGCCGTCGGCGAAGACCGCATCCTGATGGTCGCGAGCGACCGGCTCAGCGCCTTCGACGTCATCATGGGCGAGCCGATCCCGGGCAAGGGCGAGATCCTCACGCAGATGGCGCTGTGGTGGTTCGACCGCCTCGGCCAGCTGTGCCCCAACCACCTGACGGGCGAAGCGCCCGAGAGCGTGGTCACGCCCGAAGAGGTGCCGCAGGTCACCGGCCGCTCGATGCTGGTCAAGCGCCTCACGCCGATCCCGGTCGAGGCCGTGGTGCGCGGCTACCTGGCCGGCAGCGGCTGGAAGGAATACCAGGAAAGCCGCTCGGTCTGCGGCGTGCCGCTGCCCGAAGGGCTCACCAACGCGAGCAAGCTGCCGCGCCCGATCTTCACGCCCGCGGCCAAGGCCGCGGCCGGCGAGCACGACGAGAACATCAGCTACGACCGCGTGGTCGAGATCGTCGGCCCCAAGCTGGCGCAGCAGATCCGCGAGACCAGCCTGGAGATCTACGAAACCGCCGCGCAGATCGCGCTGGCCAAGGGAATGATCATTGCCGACACCAAGTTCGAGTTCGGCCTGGACGAGGCCGGCACGCTGGTGCTGATGGACGAGGTGCTCACGCCCGACAGCTCGCGCTACTGGCCGGTCGAGGGTTACCAGGCCGCGCTGGCCGCGGGCACCAATCCGCCGAGCTACGACAAGCAGTTCGTGCGCGACTGGCTCGAGGCCACCAAAATCAACGGCAAGCCCTGGGACAAGACCCCGCCGGCGCCGCGCCTGCCGGCCGAGGTGATCGAGAAGACCGCGGCCAAGTACCGCGAGGCGCTGGAGCGCCTGACCGGCTGAAGAAGAAGCGGGCTCGCCCCCTCAGCGGCTCGCCGAGTTCAGCGTGGCCACGGTCCGCCCGCTTGCGTCGAGCAGCGCGAGCCGTCCCGGGCCGGCCAGGCGATAAGTAGTGGTGGTCTGCAGCGCCGAGATGAATTGCGCTTCGTTGGCGCCGCGCACCGGGTCCGCGCAGGCCATGCGGGTCGAGGCCAGCTGGCCGATGCGCAGCGTGATGCCGCTGCGCGTGAACGACCCCGACACGCGGTTGCAGCCGCCCGTTCCGCTGACGCGCCCGCTGCTGCGGTCGAACTGGATCTGCGCCTCGCCGCCGGGCGCCACGGGTTCGTCGCCCAGCTGCACCAGGCGCCAGACCGGTCCCTCGATCGGCTCGTCGAGGCTGATGCCGCTGCCGCAACCGGCCAGGGCGGCGGCCAGCAGTGCGGTCGCGAAAACGGGGAGCGCGATGCGGGCGCGGTGGCGGGCGGGGAGACGCATGGCCGGGATTTCCTTTTCAATTGCAACAAGTTGAATCGTTGCCATCGTATGCGACGCCGCACCGGCTCGCCAAGATGCGTCCGTTCCCCGCAATTTGCCGCCAGGCGGCTCAGTTCAGCTCAGCTCAGCACCACGCTGCTGAGGCGGCGGCGGTAGGTGGCCACCACCGGATCGTCCGGCGGAATCTGCCCGTCCGCCACCTTCACCTTGGGCGGCTCGATCAGGTCGAGGATCGCGATGTAGGTCTTGCGCGCGAGCTCCTCGTTCCAGGCCTTGTCGCGCATCAGGATCTCGAGCAGCTCGTCCATCGCATCGGTCCAGCGCTGCTCGGCCATCAGCAGGCGGGCGCGGCCGAAGCGGGCGTCGAAGTCGCGCTTGCCGGCGGCGATCTTCGCGTCGAACTCGGCGATCGCGGGCGCGGCGCCCGAGGCCGGCGCCGCAAAATCGAGGGCGTCCATCCAGCGCTGCAGCGAATCGAAGCGGCGCACCAGCGTGGTCCGGGCGATCACCGGCGCGAACGCCACCTTGGCATCGTCGATGCGGCCCATCTGCAACAGCAGCTTGATGTAGTCGAAGCGCGCGTCGTCGTTGGCCGGGTCGGTCGCCACCGCATGCTGCAGCCGCTCGAGCGCACCCTCGGTGTCGCCTTCGGCCAGCGCTTCCTGGGCCGCGGCCTCCTGGGAGGCGGCTTCGACCTGCTCGGCGGCGGGCACGTGCTTGTCGAGGAATTCGCGGATCTTGTCGGCCGGAATGGCGCCGACGAAGCCGTCGACCGGCTGGCCATCCTTGAACATCACGCAGAACGGGATGCTGCGCACGCCGAACATTTCGGACAGCTGCGACGAGATCTGCGGCACCTTGTCGGCGTCCAGCTTGGCCAGCGTGAAGCGCCCGGCGTACTCGGTTTCGAGTTTTTCGAGCACCGGGCCGAGCTGCTTGCACGGTCCGCACCATTCGGCCCAGATGTCGAGCAGCACCGGCGTGGCGACCGAGCCTTCGATCAGTTCAGCCTGAAAATTTTCGAGAGTGATGTCGATCATCGGGAACAACTGGGGGTGAAACGTAAAATTGGAACCATGAACGAAACCATTCAGGTCGGTGTTGTGATGGGCTCGAACTCCGATTGGGAGACGATGCGCCACGCGGTCGAGATTCTCCAGCAATTCGGGATCCAGCACGAAGCGAAGGTGGTCTCGGCCCACCGGATGCCCGATGCGCTCTTCGCCTATGCCGAAAGCGCCGCCGGGCGCGGGCTGGCTGCGATCATCGCGGGCGCGGGCGGCGCCGCCCACCTGCCGGGCATGCTGGCCGCCAAGACCACGGTCCCGGTGCTCGGCGTGCCGGTGGCCAGCCGCCACCTGCAGGGCGTCGATTCGCTCTACAGCATCGTGCAGATGCCCAAGGGCGTGCCGGTGGCCACCTTTGCCATCGGCAATGCGGGGGCAGCCAATGCGGCGCTGTTCGCGGTGGCGATGCTGGCGGTGAAGGATCCGGCGCTGCGCAGCCGGCTCGATGCCTTCCGCGCTGCGCAAACCGCCGCGGCCGAGGCGATGGTCCTGCCGCCGCCGGTGGACGGCGCTGCCGTGTCGCCCTTTTCGCCGCAGGGCGGGGGTGCGCTGTGAGCAACAACGATCTGCCCATTCTTCCGGGCGCCACGCTCGGCGTGCTCGGCGGCGGCCAACTGGGCCGCATGTTCGCCCACGCCGCCCAGCGCATGGGCTACTTCACGGCCGTGCTCGACCCCGACGCCGACAGCCCGGCCGGCCGCGTGAGCCACCACCACATCCACACCGACTACGCCGACGTCGACGGCCTGGCGCGGCTCGCGGGCCTGGCCGATGCGGTCACGACCGAGTTCGAGAACGTGCCGGCGCCCTCGCTGGAGAAGCTGTCGGTGGCTCGGCCCGTGGCCCCCGACGCGGGCGCCATCGCCATCGCGCAGGACCGCATCGCCGAAAAGGCCCATTTCACGCGCTGCGGCGTGGCCTGCGCGCCCTATGCGGTCATCGAGACCGCGGCCCAGCTCGCCGCCGTCGAGGACATGCTGCTGCCCGGCATCCTCAAGACCGCGCGCCTGGGCTACGACGGCAAGGGCCAGCAGCGCGTGTCCACGCGCGCCGAACTGGTCGACGCCTGGCAGGCCGCGGGCTGCGTGCCCTGCGTGCTCGAAAAGCTGCTGCCGCTCGAATTCGAATGCTCGGTGATCGTCGCGCGCGGCCGCGACGGGCAGCTGGTGCACTTTCCGCCGCAGCGCAACCTGCACCGCGACGGCATCCTGGCCGTGACCGAGGTGCATGCGCAGAACATGCCCAAGACCGTGGCGCAGGCGGCCATCAACTCGGCCAAGAGCATTGCCACCGGGCTGGACTACGTGGGCGTGCTGTGCGTGGAGTTCTTCGCGCTGGCCGACGGCTCGCTGGTGGTGAACGAAATGGCGCCCCGGCCGCACAACAGCGGCCACTACACCATGGAAGCCTGCGACGTGTCGCAGTTCGAACTGCAGGTGCGCACCCTCGCGGGCCTGCCGCTGGCCGCGCCGCGCCAGCACAGCCCGGCGGTCATGCTGAACCTGCTGGGCGACCTCTGGTTCAACGCGGGCGGCGACAAGCCGGTGGCGCCGCGCTGGAGCGAAGTGCTCGCGCTGCCCGGCGTGCACCTGCACCTCTACGGCAAGATCGAACCGCGCCGCGGCCGCAAGATGGGCCACCTCACGCTCACCGGTGCCACCCTCGAAAGCGTGCGCGCCGCGGCCTCCCGGGCCGCCACCGTGCTCGGCCTGCCGGCGCTGTCGGCGGCCGACTTCGCATGATCCTCGACGGCCAATCCCCGGAAGCCATTGCCGAGGCCGTGCGCGTGCTGCGCGCCGGCGGGCTGGTCGCGTTCCCGACCGAGACCGTCTACGGCCTGGGCGCCGACGCCACCAGCGACATGGCGGTGGCCGGCATCTTCAAGGCCAAGGGCCGACCGGCCGACCATCCGCTGATCGTCCACGTGGCGGCCGGCATCAAGGGCACCGAGGCGCTGTCGCGCTTTGCGCAGCCGCTGCCGCCCTTTGCGCAGAAGCTGGTGCAGGCCTTCTGGCCCGGCCCGCTGACGCTGATCGTCACGCGCCAGCCCGGCGTGGCGGCCGCGGCCGCCGGCGGGCAGGACACCATCGGCCTGCGCTGCCCGTCGCATCCGGTCGCGCAGGCCCTGCTCGAGGCCTGCGCAGAGCAGGGCGTGCCGGGGCTCGCGGGCCCGAGCGCCAACCGCTTCGGCCGCGTGAGCCCCACCACCGCACAGCATGTGCATGACGAGTTCGGCGACGCGCTGACGGTGATCGACGGCGGCGCCTGCGAGGTGGGCATCGAGTCGACCATCGTCGACTGCAGCCGCGGTGCACCCGTGCTGCTGCGCCCGGGCCTGATCACGCGCGCGCAGATCGAGGCCGCCGCGGGCGAGCGCCTGAGCAACCGCGAGGTGCTCGAGACGCCCGATCCGCGCGCCTCCGGCACGCTCGAGGCGCACTACGCGCCGAACGCCAAGCTGCGGCTGATGGATGCCAAGGCCATCCAGGCCGGCCTCGACGTGCTCGGGCCGGGCGCGGCCCACATCGCGGTGTGGACGCGCGCCGAGGTGCGCAGCCATTCCCAGCGCGTGCTGCAGCGGCGCATGCCCGACGACGCGGCGGCCAGCGCACACCAGCTGTTCGCGGTGCTGCGCGAGTTCGATGCCGAGGGCGTCAAGCTGATCTGGGTCGAGACGCCGCCCGACACGCCCGAATGGGAAGGCGTGCGCGACCGCCTCCACAGGGCGTCCATGGGCTAACCCCGGTCTTCGCTAGCCGCCGGCGGCCAGCACGCCCTGGAAGAAGCCTCGCGCCGAAGCCAGGCAGAACGGCGGCGCCAGGGTGCCGTGGTAGGCCAGGGTGACGGCCTGCCGCTTGTCGGCGTCGCTGCCGGGGGTGTTCTGCGCCAGGGTGCTCTTGGCCTGGGCGAAGCCGGCGCGCGCGGCGGAATACGCGTCGGTGGTGGCGTTATCTTCCAGGTCGACCACGGTCAGCGCGGCCGCGGGCATGCCGCGGGCGCGGAAGTAGCCGGCGGTGGCGCGGGTGCTCAGGAAGTTCACGGTCGGATCGTTGGCGCCGCCGCACATGAGCACCGGCCGCGCCGGCAGCCAGTTGCGCAGGTCGTTGGCGCGCGCCGCCTTGCGGAAGCCCACGGCCGGCTTGCAATCGAGCGGCGAGGTGGTGCCCAGCGAGGCGGCCGTGGCGGGCAGCGCATTGCCGGGGCAGGGATTCGCCTGGATGTCGCCGGCCGCCTGCGTCAGGTAGCTCTGGCGGATGAGGTTGTTCGCGCCGTAGAAGATCGACAGCTCCGGGCTCACCGGCCCCGGCGTCGCGCCGGCGGGAAAGAGCGCAAGCTGCGGCAGCTTGCCGTTGGCATACAGCGTGGTGAGGGGCGTGAGGCTCGGCAGCAGGGTGTCGATGCCGGTGGCGTACTGCGCTTCGTAGATGTCGCCGGTGCTGCCGTAGACGTCGCCGAACTGCTGCTGCCAGCTGGCCGAGAGCAGCGGCACGAAAAGCGTGCTGCCGAGCGCCGGCCAGCCCATGAAGGTGTAGTCCGCCAGCAGGCCGATGGCCGAAGGCGCCGAGAGCGGCGCCGACGCCGTCACCGCCCGGCCCGTGGCCTGCATCTCGCGGTGCGCCGCCAGCGCCACGTAGCCGCCCTGCGAATAGCCGGTGATCAGCAGCGAGCCCGCGTCCGTGGCGTCGATGCCCGTGAAGGTCTTGCGCGCCGCGGTGAGCGCATCGACCATGTCCTTGCCCTGCTGGTCGCCATTGAGGTACGGGTGATAGGGCAGCGTCGACTTGTCGTAGCCCGCGTAGTTGGGCGCCACCACGATGTAGCCCTGCGCCGCGAACATGGCGGCGACCGTGAGGCCTTCGCCGGCGGCCGGCTGCGTGGAGTCGGTCCATTTGGCGAGGTTGTAGTTGCGCGCGGCGGTGGTGCCGTGGGCATACAGCACCACCGGCCGCGGCCCGTTGCAGGCCACGTCGGCGCCGGAGGGCAGCATGATCGCGGCGGTGGCGTTGGTGGCTTCGTTCTTGCCGCCGATGGTGCGGTACTCGAGATAGCGCACCTCGACCCCGCACCTGGGCGTGCCCGCCACCTGCAGCAGGGCCTTGCCCTGGTCGGTGGCCTGGAGGTTGGTCCGGAGCTGGTCGGCCGAGAGCTTCGCGGTCTGCTCGGGCGGATCCGTGACGACCGAGCCGCGGCCGGTGTCGCCGACGGGAGGCGGCAGTCCCACGCCGATGCCGCCGCCCCCTCCACCGCCGCCGCAGGCCGCCAGCAGCAGCGTGACGCCGCCGAGTGCCGCAATCTTGTGCAGCGGAGTGGATGGTTGTCGTTGCGGCTTTTTCAAGGCGTGGCTCCTGATGTTGTCGAATCGAACGGGCGTCCGATTCTGTGCAGTGCCATGGCCACGCGCAAGCGGCGCGTATACCTAGAGAAGTTTTCAGTACACGGACGCTTGATGGCCGTCAGTTGTCCTGCGAAGCCCAGTCGACCAGCGCGTCGAACGCGGCGCGCGCAGCCCCTGCGTTCTCGCCGTTGGCAATCGCCACCAGCACGTAGCGGCGGCCGCTTGCACCGTGCACATAGCCGGCCACGCCGGCGGCATCGCGCAGCGAGCCGGTCTTCAGGTGGGCCGCGCCGCCCGAGCGCAGCGTGCGCTTCCTGAGCGTGCCGTCCACCCCCATGGCGGGCAGCGACGACACCAGCTCCGGCATCAGCGGCGAGCGCCAGGCCACCTGCAGCATCTTGCCGAGCGCCGCGGCGCTGATGCGCTCGTCGCGCGACAGGCCCGAGCCGTTGTCGAACACCGGCGGCGCCTCGCCGGTGCCGATGCGCTCGCGCCACCACTGGCCCAGCGCGCTGCGCGAGGCCTCGAAGCTGCCGCGGTTCCTCTGCGTGAGCCCGAGCGTGAGGAACAGCTGCTGCGCCATCACGTTGTTGCTGTACTTGTTGATGTCGCGCACCACCTCCGCAAGCGGCGGCGAGCCGAATTCGAACACCGGCCTGAGCCCGGCCGGCACGCGGCCGTCGCGCATCTGGCCGCCGACCCGGCCACCCATCTCGGCCCACATGCCGCCGATGGCGCGCAGGCCGTAGGTGCGCGGATCGGCATAGGCCACGGCCCAGCTCTTCTCGCCGCAGGCGGCCGGCAGGGCGCCCATGAAGCGGATGCGGTTCGGGTCGCTGAAGTCGGGCTTGATCGCGGCGCGCCAGTCGCCGCATTCGCCGGGCGCGAGCGCAACCGCGGGCTGCATCGACACGCTGGCGAGCGGCGGCTCGTAGCTCACGCGTGCCTGCTGGCCGCCGCGCTCGGGTGTGAAGACCATGTTGACCGACTTGAAGTTGACCAGCAGCGCCTCGGGCGAGGCGTTGTAGGGCCGCAGCGGCTCGCCGTCGAAGGCGGCCGGGTCGTTCTCGCTCGTGCCGTCGAAGGCGCTGCGGTCCAGCACGATGTCGCCGCTCACGGTGGTGATGCCCAGCCCCTGCACGCGCCGCAGCAGCAGCCAGGCGCGCTCCAGCACCAGCTTGGGATCGCCCTGGCCCTTGATGTAGAGGTTGCCGTTGAGCACGCCGTTGCTCACCGTGCCGTCGACGTAGACCGGCGTGCTCCAGCTGTAGGCCGGCCCGAGCAGGTCGAGCGCGGCGTAGGTCGTGACCAGCTTCATGATCGACGCCGGATTCACCGGCACCTGGGCGCGCCAGGCCAGGCGCGGCGGGCGCAGGCCGTCGGCGTCGGCCACCAGCATCGTCACCGCGTCGCGCGGCACCTTGGCGCGCGCAAGGGCGGTCTCCACTTCGCCCGGAAGGGCCTGCTGTGCAAGCGCGCCCGGAGCGGCCAGGGCGGTGAAGGAAAGCGCGCAGGCGGCGCGCAGGAAGAAGGAGAGACGACGAAGACGCATCGTGCCGATTATCTCGGCGCGAAAACATGCAGTTGCGCGTGATACAGCAGCATCACCGTCTTGGCGTCGGCGATGCGCCCGTCCGCCACCATGGCCAGCGCCTCGTCGATGCCGAGCTCGAGCACCTCGATGTCCTCGCCCTCCTCGGCCAGGCCGCCACCGCCGCCGATGCGCATCGAGGGCTCGTACTCGGCGACGAAGAAGTGCAGCTTCTCGGTCACCGAACCCGGGCTCATGAAGGCTTCGAACACCTTCTGCACCGCGTCCAGGCGATAGCCCAGTTCTTCCTCCACCTCGGCGCGGATGCGCTCCTCCGGCGCCGCGTTGTCGAGCAGGCCGGCGGCCGCCTCGATCAGCAGCTCGTCATGCCCGTTGACGAAGGCCGGGTAGCGGAACTGCCGCGTCAGCAGCACCGTGCGCTGCGCGAGGTTGTAGGGCAGCAGCGTGGCGCCGTTGCCGCGGTCGTAGGTTTCGCGGTGCATGCGCTGCCACTGGCCGTCGCTGCGCCGCCAGTCGAAGGCGGTGGTCTTGAGGGTGTACCAGTTGTCGGAAAGCAGGGTGACTTCGTGCACCCGGACGCGGTCGTGGAGGGTTGTCATGGCGCGCAGCTTATGCGCAAATTCGTGCAGAAGCAAGAAAATTCGTGCAATCGGCAGTCCTGCCCGCTACCATCGCCCGATGCTCACCCGCCAGCGCAAGCAACACATCCTCTCGGTCCTGCAGCGCGACGGCAACGTCGTCGCCAAGTCGCTCAGCGAAGAGCTGGCGCTGTCGGAAGACACGATCCGCCGCGATCTGCGCGAGCTGGCCGCCGAGGGGCTGCTGCAGCGCGTGCACGGCGGCGCGCTGCCGGTCGCCCCGGCCGAAGCCGACTTCGCGGGCCGCCTGCAGCTCGCAACCGCGGAAAAGGTGGCCATCGGCCGCGCCGCGGCACGGCTGGTGCGGCCCGGGCAGGTGGTCTTCATCGATGGCGGCACCACGGCCGTGCAGATGGCGCGGCACCTGCCGGCCAGCCTGCGCGCCACGGTGGTCACGCACAGCCCGTCGGTGGCGGTCGAGCTGGCGAGCCATGCCGGCATCGAGGTGGTGCTGATCGGCGGGCGGCTGTTCCGGCATTCGATGGTGGCGGTGGGCGCCGCGGCCATGGACGCCATCTCGCGCGTCCACGCCGACACCTGCTTCCTCGGCGTGACCGGCGTGCATGCCGAGGCGGGCCTGACCACCGGCGACGTCGAGGAGGCCGCGATCAAGCGCGCACTCATGGCGGCCGCGGCCGAGACGGTGGTGCTGGCCTCGTCGGAAAAGATCGGTGCGGCCTCGGCCTGGGTCATCCACCCGGTCTCGGCCGCCACCAGCCTGCTGGTGTCGCCGGAAGCGCCCGTCGCCGCGCTGGCACCGCTGCGCAAGGCCGGGCTCGCCATCCTGCGCAGCGACGGTGGTTGACGGCGCCCGGGCGCCGATTCGCCCCTGGCCGGCGCGGCCGCGGCCTGCCCTGGATAATCGCGGGATGCCCGCCCTGCCCCGTTTTTCGCCCCGCACGATCGGCATCGGCGCGGCCGTGGTCACCGTGCTGGTCTGGACTGCCTTCATCGTGATCGCGCGGGCTTCGGCCGCACGCTCGCTCACCCCGTTCGACCTGGCGCTCGCGCGCATCTGCGGTGCCAGCCTGGTGCTGGTGCCCTGGGGCGCCTGGATGGTCATGAAGGGCCAGCGGCAGAAGGACGACGCCGCGTCGTCGCTGTTCGGGCTGTCGCCGCTGTCGCTGCGCGTCACGGCCAGCGCCGGCATCTTCGGCGGCGTGGCCTATGCCCTGCTGGCCTACAGCGGCTTCTTCTTCGCGCCCGCGGGCCACGCCTCGGTGCTGATGCCCGGCAGCCTGCCGCTGTGGACCACGCTGCTGGCCGCGCTGGTGCTGCGCGACCGCATCACGCCGGCCCGCGCCTTCGGCCTCGCGCTGATCGTGGCCGGCGACCTGGTGGTCGGCGGGCGCAGCCTGCTGCATGCCTTCGAAGGCGGCGAGGTCTGGAAGGGCGACCTGCTCTTCATGGCCGCGGCCTTCTGCTGGGCCTGCTACAGCGTGGTGGCGCGCCGCCACGGGCTCGACGCCGTGCGCGCGACCATCGCCATCACCGTGTTCGCGCTGCTGGCCTATGTTCCGGCCTACGGCCTGCTGGTGGCGGGCGGCGCGGTCGTGAGTCGCATCGGCGCCGCGCCCTGGGGCGAGGTGGCGTTCCAGATGCTGTTCCAGGGCGTCGGCTCGGTCGTCGTCTCGGGCATCACCTTCACGAAGATGATCCAGTACTTCGGGCCGGTGCGCAGCACCATGATCACGGCGCTCGTACCCGGCCTCTCGGCCTTCGGCGCGGTGATCTGGCTCGACGAGCCGCTTTACTGGAACCTGATCGCCGGCCTGCTGCTGGTGACCGCGGGCATCCTGTTCGGCGTGCAGAAAACAACAGCCGGGGGGCGCGCGGCTGCGCGACCCGCGATACCGGCCACCGCCGCGGGGTGCCGCGATGCCTAGGCTCCTGGCTTTCGACACCAGCACCGAGCACCTGTCGGTGGCGGTGCGCCACGGCGAGCGCCTGTTCACGCACAGCGGTGCCGGCGGCGCACAGGCGTCGAGCACGCTGATCCCGCTCATCCTGCAGCTGCTGGCCGAGGCCGGGCTCGAACTTGCTGCGCTCGACGCCATCGCCTTCGGCCGCGGGCCGGGCTCCTTCACGGGCCTGCGCACCGCCTGCTCGGTGGCGCAGGGCCTGGCCTTCGGCGCCGGCGTGCCGCTGCTGCCGGTCGACACGCTGCTGGCCGTGGCCGAGGAGGCGCGCCATGCCTTCGGCGCGCGCCAGGTGGTGGCGGTGCTCGACGCGCGGATGGACCAGCTCTATGCCGCGCGCTACGACTTCGATGGGGGCGGTGCGCTGGGCGGCGCGGACGGCGAGCCGCTGCTGCTCGCGCCCGAAGCGCTCGAAGTGCCCACCGGCTGGTCCCTCGCCGGCAACGCCTTTGCCGCCTACGGCCCGCGCCTGGCCCCGGCCGCGGCGCGCCACGAAGTGCTGCCGACGGCCACCGCCATGCTGCGGCTGGCGCCCGCGCTGCTGGCCGCGGGGCGCACGGTGGATGCGGCACATGCCTGGCCGCTCTATGTTCGCGATAAAGTGGCGCAAACCACCGATGAGCGTGCTGCCATCAAGGCGGCCGCGCTGACGGTTCCACCTGTTGCCAATCCATGAGCGCTGTCCTCCAGCCCGTCGAAGCCCGCCTCGAACCGCTCACCGTCGAGCGGCTCGATGCCGTCTGCGCGGTCGAGCAGACGGCCTACAGCCATCCGTGGACGCGGGCCAACTTCATCGATTCGATGGCGGTCGGCTACCACTGCCAATGCCTGCTGGCCCCGGTTTCGCGGCCCGACCTGGGCACGCCGATCACCAGCCTCGGCGAGACGCTGATCGGCTACTTCGTCGCCATGAAGGGCGTGGACGAAGTGCACCTGCTCAACATCACCGTGGCGCCGGCCTTCCAGCGCCAGGGCTGGGCGCCGCTGATGCTCGAGGCGCTGACCGGCTGGTCGCGCGCGCAGGGCGCGCAGTGGCTCTGGCTCGAGGTACGCCAGAGCAACCGGCGCGCGCTCGACATCTACATGCGCCAGGGTTTCCGCAGCGTGGGCGTGCGCAAGGGCTACTACCCCGCCCATGAAGGCAAGCGCGAGGACGCGGTCGTCATGAGCCTGCGATTGAACGAATCAGGCTCTGCCTGGGGAGCCTTGCGATGAGCGCGGTACAGACACTGAAGCTCGACGCCCGCCAGCGCGCGATGCTCGACGAGATGGGCGTGAAGGTCTGGTGGCCGATGCCCGAAGCTGCCGAAGCGGCGCCCGCGGCCGTGGAAGCGGCAGCGGTGGCCGAGCCGCCGTCCGCGGTCCGCGAGCGCGCGCCCGCCGTGGCCGAAGCGCCGTCCGCCGCGCCCACGCCGGCCGCAAGGCCCGTTGCAGCCGCACCGGCCCCGGCGGCGCGTCCCACCGCGCCCGCGCTGCTCGCGCAGGGCGCCGCCGTGCTGGTCGATGCGCCGCGCCGCCTTTATGCCGAGGCCTCGGCCGAGGCAGCGCAAGGCGGCTGGCTGGTGGTGGCCGACATGCCGCCCGAAGCCGACGGCCGCCACGGCGAGCCCTTTGCGGGCGATGCCGGCAAGCTGCTCGACAACATGCTGCGCGCCCTCCAGCTGCACGACGGCAAGACGCCGGTGCACCTGATGCGCACGCACCGCGGCGTCGGCGCCGGCCAGCCCGGCAGCCCGCGTCCGATGGACGAGGCGTTCGCGGAACATGCGGCCGCGCTGGCGCCGAGCCTGGTGCTCGCCATGGGCCCGCTGGCCGCCCAGAGCCTGATGCAAAGCACCGATCCGCTCGGCAAGCTGCGCGGCCGCGCGGTGCCGCTGCCCTCGGCCAGCGGGGTGCCGGTGGTGGCCACTTACCACCCTGCCTACCTGCTGCGAAACCCGGCCGACAAGGCCCGCGCCTGGGCGGATTTGTGCCTGGCCGCTGAACAGCAAACACCGCCGACCTGAGGGCCGGCGGGCGGGTCCTTAAAATCGGACCCCATGACTTTCCTCGACAAGCTGGCCAATGCACAGCAAAAAAACGGTTCGTTGCTCTGCGTGGGGCTCGATCCGGAGCCAGCCAAGTTCCCGGGGCAGCTCAAGGGCGACGCCAGCCGCATCTTTGACTTCTGCGCGCGCATCGTCGACGCGACGGCCGGCCTGGTCATCGCCTTCAAGCCGCAGATCGCCTATTTCGCGGCCCACCGCGCCGAAGCCCAGCTCGAACAACTGATGGAGCACATGCGCCGCAACGCGCCCGACGTGCCCGTGATCCTGGACGCCAAGCGCGGCGACATCGGCTCCACGGCCGAGCAGTACGCCATCGAGGCCTTCGAACGCTACGGCGCCGACGCCGTGACCCTGTCGCCCTTCATGGGCTTCGACTCGGTGGCGCCCTACCTCAAGCACCAGGGCAAGGGCGCCTTCCTGCTCTGCCGCACCAGCAATCCCGGCGGCTCCGACCTGCAGGGCCAGCGACTGGCGGACATCGAGGGCCAGCCCTTTCTCTACGAGCACGTCGCCAAGCTGGCGCAGGGCCCGTGGAACCTCAACGGACAGCTCGGCCTCGTGGTGGGTGCGACCTATCCGGCGGAGATCGAGCGCGTGCGCGAACTCGCGCCGACGGTGCCGCTGCTGATTCCGGGCGTCGGCGCCCAGGGCGGCGATGCGGTGGCCACGGTGCGCGCCGGCTGGCGCCCCGACGCGCCGATCATCGTGAACTCGTCGCGCGCCATCATCTACGCCTCCTCCGGCGACGACTTTGCCGAGGCGGCCCAAAAGGCCGCGCGCACCACGCGCGACGCACTAGAGGCCGCGAAATAAGGCTCGCCCCCAGGCTCCGCGCACTTCGTGTCGCTTCTCCAACCCCCTGCCGGGGGCAACACCGGAGGCCCGGCAAAGCCGGTTCCTCGGTGTTCCTGGGGTGGGCGGCTGCCTGGCCTCAAGCTCTGCGCAGGCGTGTGAAGGCTTCGAACTCCCAGTTGCGCATGCCCAGCAGCAGCGTGTAGCCCTCGCGGTCCTTGGCCGAGAGCTTCTGGTCGGTCTGGTGCTGCTGCGCGAAGTCCTGCGCCACGCGCTGCAGGCGTTCCAGGAAGGCCGGCGCGAGCGAGCGGCTGATCGACCCGTGCACCAGCAGCAGTCCTTCGGCCGGGCCATCGAAGCCGCCGCGGTAGTAGTCGAGCACCACGTTCTCGCGGAAGAACTCCATCACCGGGCCGTGCGGCCGCCAGCGGAAGGTCTTGGCCAGCTTCAGCCGGTAGCGGTTCAGCGGGCGCAGTTCGATGATGCCGATGCGGTCCAGCTGCGCCAGACAGCCGATGCACTCGGCCTCGCTGATCCGGTACGAAGCCACGATCTGCTCCAGCGTCCACTGGCTCAGCACGCTGATGGCCACCAGCAGCAGCTTCTTGTCCTTGACCACCGCCTTTTCCTGCTCCTGGGTCAGCTCCTTCAGCAGCGGCTGGGCGTCGGCCACGCGGCGCGCCAACTCCGCGAAGTCGATCTTGAGCGCACGGCAGATCGCATCGACGCGCGACAGCGGCATGTCGCTCTTGGCCAGCATGCGCTTCACGCTGGATTCGGCCATGTCGAGCGAGCGCGCCAGGTCGGCGTAGGTCATGCGGGCGCTCTTGAGTTCGTTCTTGAGGGCTTGGACGAGGTCGACGGTGGTGCTCATGAGGGTGCTGATGCGGAAGGAGGTATTAGAAAAAGATACTGAAAGGTGTGAATTAGTGCCTCGTATCGATTCTCGATGCCTGTAGAGAGACTGGCAACTAAATTCCGCGGCTCGTACCACCCACCACCGAGGACCGCCATGCCTTTGCCCACCCTCAGCCGCCGCGAGCGCGGACTGCTCTTCACCTTCGCGCTGCTCGCGCTGGTGGCCCTGTTCGGACCCGCATTGCCGGCGGCCGAGGTGGCCATTGCCTCGGTGTTCGCCGACGACCGCAGCTGGCACGGCCTGCCCAACGCCATGGACGTGCTGAGCAACCTGCCCTTCATGCTGATCGGCTTCTGGGGCCTGTACCGGCTCAACCGGATCGACCGCGCCCACCAGGAGGCGCTGGCGCAGTTCCCGCTGGCGCCGCCGGCCAACGATCCGCCGGACAACACGCTCGACTGCGCCTGGCTTTTCTTTGCCGGGCTGGTCGCCACTGCTGCGGGATCGGCCTTCTTCCACCTGATGCCCGACGGCGCCCGGCTCGCGGCCGACCGCGCCGGCATGGCGGTGGCGTTCGCGGGGCTGATCGGCATCGCGGTCTGCGAGCGCGTGAGCCAGCGCGCCGGCTGGCCGGCCGCCTGGTTTGTGCTGATGGCCGGGCTGCTGTCGGCCGAGGTGTTCCAGGAAAGCGGCAACGTGCTGCCCTGGGCCATCGTGCAGTTCGGCGGCATGGCGCTGGTGCTCACGCTCGCGATCGCCACGCCGATGCGCGGCGCGGTCGGGCTCAAGCTGGGCTGGGTGATCTGCTTCTATGCCCTGGCCAAGGCATTCGAGCTGGCCGACCACGCGATCTACGAGGCGACGCAGCAGGTGGTTTCGGGCCACACCCTCAAGCACCTGACCGCATCGCTGGCGGGCCTGCCGGTGCTGGCGGCGCTGCGCAAGCTCGACATGAACTGGCGCGCGACCCTGCTGCGGCACAATCCCGACGCAGCCGCCGCCGTGACGGCATGACATAGGCCCGCCCCCAGTCTTCGCGCACTGCGTGTCGCTGCGCCAGTAGATAACAAGAGGAGATGCTCCGAATGACAACCCCCGCCGCTGCTGCCACTGCCGCCACCGCGCCCCACGAGGCGAACGCCCACGCGAACCAGTTCGCGCTTCTCGGGCAGCGGCGCTTCGCGCCCTTCTTCTGGACCCAGTTCGCGGGCGCGGCCAACGACAACCTCTTCAAGTTCGCCTTCACCGTCATGGTGACCTACCAGCTCCAGCTGAGCTGGATGCCGCCGGCCATGGCGGGCCTGGCCATCGGCGCGCTGTTCATCCTGCCGTTTTTGCTGTTCTCCGCCACGGCGGGGCAGCTCACCGACAAGTTCGACAAGACGAAGATGATCCGCTTCGTCAAGAACCTCGAGATCGCGATCATGCTGCTCGCGGCCTGGGGCTTCGTGCGCGCCGATGCGGTGGTGCTGCTGGGCTGCGTGTTCCTCATGGGCCTGCATTCCACGCTGTTCGGGCCGGTCAAGTTCGCCTACCTGCCGCAGGTGCTCGACGCGCGCGAGCTCACGGGCGGCAACGGCATGGTCGAGATGGGCACCTTCGTCGCCATCCTGCTCGGGCAGGTGGCGGGCGGGCTGCTGGTGGCGCTGCCGCAGGTCGGCCACACGACGGTGGCGGTGGCCTGCGTGCTGCTGGCACTGGTGGGGCGCGGCGTGGCCCAGGCCATTCCGCGGGCGCCGGCCACCGACCCGGGGCTGATGATCAACTGGAACCCGTTCAGCGAGACCTGGCGCAACCTCAAGCTCGCGCACGGCAACATCGTGGTGTTCCGCTCGCTCCTGGGCATCTCGTGGATGTGGTTCTTCGGCGCGGTGTTCCTGAGCCAGTTCCCCAGCTTCGCGAAGGAAGTGCTGCACGGCGACGAGCAGGTGGCGTCTCTGCTGCTGGTGGTGTTCTCGGTGGGCATCGGCGTGGGCTCGCTGCTGTGCGAGACGCTGAGCCGCCGGCAGGTCGAGATCGGCCTGGTGCCGCTGGGCGCGATCGGCATGAGCGTGTTCGCCATCGACCTGTACTTTGCATCGCGCGCGCTGCCTCCGGTAGCGGTCATGGGGCTGGGCGCCTTCATGGGCCAGGCCGCGCACTGGCGTGTGATGGCCGACTTGGCGCTGCTGTCGCTCTTCGCGGGGCTCTACAGCGTGCCGATGTACGCGCTGATCCAGCTGCGCAGCCAGCCCACGCACCGCGCACGCATCATCGCAGCCAACAACATCCTCAACGCGCTGTTCATGATCGGCAGCTCGGTCATCGCGGGTGCGCTGCTCGGCGCCGGCTTCACCATTCCGCAGATCTTCCTGTTCACCGGCATTGCCAACGCCGTGGTGGCGTTCTACATCTTCATGCTGGTGCCGGAATACCTGCTGCGCTTCATCGCGTGGATGCTGTCGCACTTCGTCTACCGCTTCGAGATCAAGGGCGACGAGCACATTCCCACCGAGGGCGCCGCGGTGCTGGTGTGCAACCACGTGAGCTTCATCGACGCCATACTGCTGATGGCCGCGAGCCCGCGTCCGATCCGCTTCATCATGGACCACCGCATCTTCAAGGTGCCGGTGCTCGGCTGGCTGTTCAGGCTGGCCAAGGCGATTCCGATCGCGCCGCAAAAGGAAGACCCGGCGGCCTACGAAGCGGCGTTCGCGAAGGCGCTGGGCGTGCTGCGCGAGGGCGACCTGCTGGCCATCTTTCCCGAGGGCGCCATCACGCGGGACGGCCAGCTGCAGCCCTTCAAGGGCGGCGTGATGAAGATCATCGAAAGCGCGCGCGCCGAAGGCATCGAGCCGCCGGTGATCCCGATGGCGCTGACCAATCTCTGGGGCTCGTACTTCAGCCGCATCGAGCTGCGCGGCGGCCAGAACGTGGCCATGGCCAAGCCCTTCCGCCGCGGCTTCTTTAGCCGCGTGGGGCTCAACGTCGGCCATGCCGTGCCGCCGGCCGAGGTGCGGCCCGAGGCGCTGCAGCAGCGCGTGAGCGGATTGCTGCTGGCCGCGTAAGGCGCGGCCTCTCCGGCGCACAAGGTGCCGAAAAGTATCTCTTCAAGATACCCGTAGCGGCTCAAACCGGAACTGGTCGAAGCATCCGAGTCCCGTGGCGCGGGAGCGGACCATCATTCGCTCACCTTCACTACGCCGCGAGGCACGCATGCAAACCTTCCCTTCCACCACCGTTTCGATCCAGCGCGACACGCGGGCCTGGCAGTTCCAGGTCTGGGCTTCCTTCGCGATCGCCGTGTTCCTGTGCGCCACCGGCCTGAGCTGGCTGCCGGGCGAGGCGCTGGACCGTGCGTTCATGGTGATGGGCTATGTGTTCTGCCTCAGCACCGCCTTCATGCTGGCCAAGTTCGTGCGCGACAGCCAGCAGGCGGGCGCCAGCGGCACGGCGGGCCGCGACGTGCCGATGTGGCGCCTGGTGGTCTGGGGCAGCTTCTTCACCGCGATGGGCCTGACCGGCTGGGGCCTGGTCCGCATGGAGATCAACGACGCCTACAAGGCCTTCCTGGGCGTGAGCTGGCTGTTCCTGATCAGCTCGGCCTTCACGCTGGCCAAGACCCTGCGCGACCGCCACGAGGCCGACCTGGCCGAAGCGCGGCTGCAAGGCCGCCGCGCCGCCCGCCAGGAAGCCGCCGCCTCGGCCGAATGAGCGCCGCTTTTTCTTCATCCATCCATCCACGAAAGACCGCCATGAAAAAATCCGTTGCTGCGCTTCTGATCGCCGCCTGCACCGCCTTCGCAGGCGCCACGCTGCCCCTTCATGCCCAGGCGCAGAGCGAGGCTTCGGCCGCACTCTCGCTGCTGCCGGTGGCCTCGGTCGTGGGTGCCGCTTCGGCGGTGGGTGCCTCCGCGACGGCCGTGGCCGCGCTGCCCGCCGCGCTCTCGGTGGGTGGCTCGATGCTTACGGTGGTGGCGGTCGAGGCCTCGGCCGACGGCACCGTCTACCTGCTGGAGCGCGCCTCGGACGGTGCGCGTGCCAGCGTCAAGGTGATGGGGCGCGCCGCCAATGCCGCATCGGCGGCGGTCGGCACGGGCGTGCTGGTCAGTGTGATCGGCACCGGCGTCGTGCTGTCGGCCGCGGGCGAGGTGCTGGCCTTCGTGCCCAATGCCATCGGCCGTGCGCTGCTGTACAACGAGAGGCTGTCGTGAAGCGCGCGGTCTTCCCTGCGTTCCTGCTTGCGCTCTCGGCGGCACTGCCGCTGCAGGCGCAGGCCGGCCGCTCCTGCGAGCAGGCCAGGCCGACCGCCGAGCTGATCGCCAAGGGCATGCAGCTGGCCGAGCGCACTTCGCAGCAGCTCGATGCGAGCGGCGCGCGCGTCGTGCTGCTGGCGCGCGCCGGGCAGGACCTGGGCAAGTACGGCCTGCGCTATTCGCACCTGGGCATCGCCTACAAGACCGACGAGGGTCCATGGCGCGTGGTGCACAAGCTCAACCAGTGCGGCAGCGCCGTGGCCGCGGTCTACCGCCAGGGGCTCGGCGAGTTCTTCCTCGACGACCTGTGGCGCTACGAGGCCGCCTGGGTCGTGCCCGCGCCCGCCGTGCAGGTGCAGTTGCTGGCCGCGCTCCGCGAGCCGCCCGCGCGCATCGTGCGGCTGAACATTGCGCCCTACAGCATCGTGAGCTACGCCTGGGGACAGAAGTACCAGCAGTCGAACCAGTGGGCGGTCGAGACGCTGGCCGCGGCCATGGAGCCCGCCACCATCGCGAGCCGCGCGCAGGCGCAGGCGTGGCTGCAGTTCAAGGGCTACGAGCCGACCACGCTCAAGCTCGGCCCGCTGACGCGGCTGGGCGGCCGCGTGGGCTCGGCCAACGTGGCTTTCGACGACCATCCGAACGAGAAGCGGTTCTCGGACCGCATCGAAACCGTGACGGTCGACTCGGTGTTCGCGTGGATGCCGCGCGCAGGGCTCGGCGCGGCGCCGGTGGCGTTCAAGCTGCAGTAAGAAATCTCTCTCTCTCACCGAAAGAATGAAATGAGCAAGTCATTGCGTCTGTCCGAAAAATGGTTTCGCCGCGGCCTCTGGCTCGTGGCGCTGGTGTTCGCGAGCTTCCTGATCGGGCTCGGCGGCGCTATCGTGGACGACCTGCCGCGGGTCGAGCGCACGCTCGAACTCGACGACTTCATCGACCGCCCCGCGGCCGAGCCGCTGCGCAGCACCATCAAGGCGTCGGAGGCCGCCGAGCTGCAGGCGACGCGGCAGCTGGAGCAGGTCCGCCTGCAGCAGAGCGCCGCACGGCAGGCCAGTGCCAACGCCCGCGAGACCTTCGGCAACTGGATCGCCACGCGGCGCGCCACCGCGCAGCCCGACCAGGACACGGAGCTGATCGCGCGTACCAAGGCGCTCGATGCCTTCAAGCAGAAGGAAGACGAGGCCCAGCGCCTGGTCAATGCGCAGCAGCAGATCGTGCTCGATGCGCGCCAGGCCGAGCAGCGCGCCCGCGAGGCGCTGTCGCTGCTGGAGCGCGATGCGCAAAAAAAGCTCGAAGCGGAGTACCGCCGCGTCGAGCTGCGCGTGTTCGCCTACCGCCTCGCGCTCACGCTGCCGCTGCTGGTCGTGGCCGGCTGGCTCTTTGCGAAGAAGCGCAAGAGCACCTACTGGCCCTTCGTCTGGGGCTTCATCTTCTTCGCGCTGTTCGCCTTTTTCGTCGAGCTGGTGCCCTACCTGCCGAGCTATGGCGGCTACGTGCGCTACGCGGTGGGCATTGTGGTCACGGTGCTCGTGGGGCGCTATGCGATCGTTGCGCTCAACGCCTACCTCGCGCGCCAGAAGCTCGCCGAGCAGCAGCCCGACCAGGTGCGACGCGAGGAGCTCAGCTACGACGTTGCGCTCGCGCGGCTCGGCAAGGGCGTGTGCCCCGGCTGCGAACGCCCGGTGGACCTGAAGAACGGCGAGATCGACTTCTGCCCGCACTGCGGCATCGGCCTGTTCGACCATTGCGGCCAGTGCGAGACGCGCAAGAGCGCGTTCTCGAAGTTCTGCCATGCCTGCGGCACATCCGCTCTGCCGCGCGTGCCGCAGGCAGCGGCCGGTGGATCGGTGCCCGGGTCTGTGGATTCGTTCACGCCCGGCGGTCCGCTGAAGCCGGCCGTGTAGCGGCGCTGCCGCATGCGCGTGCTACAACCGCCGGCTGCGGCACGGACGTGCCGCGGTTTCAGTCAGCCACCCACCTCGACGGAGCAAGAAGCATGAGCATTTTCGGCAAGATTTTTTCCAAGATTTTCCCGTCGGCCAACGCCGCTGAAGTCGTCGCCGCACCGCCGGCGGCTGCACCGGGCGCGCCGGCCGCTGCCGCACCGCCGCCTGCGATCCCGCTGGGCGACGTGCCCGCCGTCCTGGACGCGATGCCTGGTGCCGCCGGCCTGAACTGGCGCACCTCGATCGTCGACCTGCTCAAGTTGCTGGGCCTGGACAGCAGCCTCGCCGCGCGCAAGGAACTGGCCAGCGAAATTCTCTACAGCGATGGCGAGCCGGGTTCGGCCGAATGGAACATCGGCCTGCACAAGCAGGTGATGAGCCGCATCGCCGCCAATGGCGGCACGCTGCCGGCCGAACTGCGCGACTAAGAAGATCGGTACCCGGGAATTTTCTTTTTTGGGGGCGAGCCTATTTCAGGTCCAGCCCGCGTCCACCACGTAGTCCTGCGCGGTGCACATGCGCGAATCGTCGGCGGCCAGGAACAGCGCCATCGCCGCGATGTCCTCGGCCATCACACGGCCCGGCAGGCACTGGGCCGCATCGATCTCCGCGCCCGACTCGGGCTTGACCCACAGCTTGATCTGCCGCTCGGTCATCACCCAGCCCGGCACGATCGAATTGACGCGGATGTTCTGCTTGCCCAGGTCGCGCGCCAGCG
The DNA here is from genome assembly GCF_007828835.1 of Variovorax beijingensis. GTDB lineage: Bacteria > Pseudomonadota > Gammaproteobacteria > Burkholderiales > Burkholderiaceae_C > Variovorax > Variovorax beijingensis_A. The sequence continues at coordinate 486,762 of NZ_VIVL01000001.1, forward strand.
AGCGCGTGAGGCCGCGCGCGGCCGCCTTGCAGGCCTGGTAGACCGGGTAGCCCCGGCCCTTGATCATCCAGCTGATCGAGCCGAAGTTGATGATCGAGCCGCCGCCCAGCGCGCGCATGTCGTCCGCCACCGCCTGCGCGGCAAAGAACTGGTGCTTGAAGTTCACGGCCACGAGGCGGTCGAAGTCTCCGCTCGTGACGTCGGCCATCTCGTGGCGCCGGTCGTTGGCGGCATTGTTGAGCAGCACGCCGATGGGGCCGAATTGCGCGCGCACCGCGGCAATGGTGGCCGCGAGCGCCGCCGTGTCGGTCACGTCGCATTCGCGGAACAGCGCGGGCGTGTCGTCCTGCAGCTGCGCCGCGAGCGCGGTGCCGGCGGCCGTGTCGAGGTCGCAGAACCCGACCTTCGCGCCCTGCGCGTGGAAGGCCCGGACCAGCGCCTCCCCGATGCCGCTCGCACCGCCCGAGATGAACACGGTGCGGCCGGCCAGCGAGGGATAGCGGGCGGTGTAGGACGAAAGTGGTGATGCGTCGGTGGTCATGTGAATGCGGCAACAGCGATGGCTACGAGCGGCAAGCGTACCGGATGGGCGTGCCCCTGCATGGCGAGGGGCCGCCGGCCGGCGTATGGCTTCCGGCGAATGGCCGGCGCGGGCGTTGGTGGCTACGCTCCTTCTCCATGACGACGAACACGCTTCCCCGCCGCACCCTTCTTGGGCTCGCGCTTCTTCCCGCTGTGCTGGCGGTGCGCCCCGTGCGCGCCCAGGCGGCGGCGTCCATGCAGCTCTTCAAGCTGGTCTCGCCGCGCGACGAGGTGATCGTGGGCGCCGATGCGGCGCAGCTGGGGTCGGGCTCCAATCCTGCCGTGGAACGGCTGGCCGCTCAGCTCGCGGCCAAGGGCCAGCTCACGCTGTGGCAATACGCCTCGCACAAGGACGCGGGCGGCGCGCTGGTGCAGGCGCCCCTCAGGCAGATCGTGGTGTTCAGGAACGAACTGCTGCGCATCGAGCCCTACGCCACGCCGCTCGCGATCCAGCCGCCGAAGTAGCGCTGCGCGTCAGATGCCGCGTGCGCGCTCCGACTTGAAGCGCGCGCGGAATTCCGTGAACGTACCCGCCTCGAGCGATTCGCGGATCTCGCGCATCAGGTTCAGGTAGTAGTGCAGGTTGTGGATGGTGGCGAGCATCGGCCCGAGCATCTCGGCGCAGCGGTCGAGGTGGTGCAGGTAGGCGCGGCTGAAGCCTTCGCGCCCGCCGTCGTTCCACGAGACGCCCGGGCTACCGGAGGGGCCTCGCGGTGCGCCCGCGCAGGCGTAGCAGGTGCAGCTCGGGTCGATCGGCTGCGGATCGTTCTTGTGGCGCGCATTGCGCATCTTCAGGTCGCCGAAGCGCGTGAACAGCGTGCCGTTGCGCGCGTTGCGCGTGGGCATCACGCAGTCGAACATGTCGACGCCGTCGGCCACGCCCTGCACCAGGTCTTCGGGCGTGCCCACGCCCATCAGGTAGCGCGGCTTGTTCGCGGGCAGCCGGTGCGGCGTGTGGCCCATGATGTGCAGCATCTCCTCCTTGGGCTCGCCCACGCTCACGCCGCCGATGGCGTAGCCCGGAAAGTCCATGTCGACCAGCGCCGCGAGCGATTCCTCGCGCAGGTTCTCGAACATGCCGCCCTGCACGATGCCGAACAGCGCGTTCGGGTTCTGAAGCCGCGCGAACTCGTGCTGGCAGCGTTTGGCCCAGCGCAGGCTCAGCTCCATCGAGATGCGCGCCTCGGCCTCGGTCGTGATGTGGCCCTGGGTGTCGTAGGGCGTGCACTCGTCGAACTGCATCACGATGTCGCTGTTGAGGATGGTCTGGATCTGCATCGAGACCTCGGGCGTGAGGAACAGCTTGTCGCCATTGACGGGCGAGGCGAACTTCACGCCTTCCTCGCTGATCTTGCGCATCGCGCCCAGCGACCAGACCTGGAAGCCGCCCGAGTCGGTGAGGATCGGCTTGTTCCATTTCTCGAACTGGTGCAGCCCGCCGAAGCTCGCCATCACGTCGAGGCCGGGGCGCATCCAGAGGTGGAAGGTGTTGCCCAGGATGATCTGCGCGCCCATTTCCTCGAGGCTGCGCGGCATTACGCCCTTGACGGTGCCGTAGGTGCCCACGGGCATGAAGATCGGCGTCTGCACCACGCCATGGTTGAGCGTGAGCGTGCCGCGGCGCGCGTGGCTCGCGGGATCGGTCTTGAGAAGTTCGAACTTCAGGCGCGGCAGGGACGTGGTGTCGGTCATTTCTGGGGGGCGGCGCCGGTGTCCGGCAGCAGCATCAGGATGGTACGGTTGAAATCCTCGACGGCGAGCAGGCGGCCCTGCCGGTCGACGGTGATGCCGGTGGGGCGGCCCATCGGGCGCACGCCGGCCTTGGGGCTCCAGCCGGCGAGCCATTCGATCGGCTTGCCCGACGGCAGGCCGCGCGCATCGAGCTTGTAGCCCACCACGCGGTGGCCGGGCGGCTGGTGGCCGCGCCAGGCGACCAGCAGCTGCCCCGCGAAGCGGCTGTCCGCGGGCCCGGTGATCATCTGCAGCGGCGCGGCGTGCGCGGGCCAGAGCATCAGCGGTGCCTCGGTGGCCTTGCAGTCGTGCCGGTTCTCGTAGCCGCGCGCGGGTTGCCGGTTGCCTACGCAATAGGGCCAGCCGTAGTCGCGTCCGGCCTGCAGCCGGTTCAGCTCCTCGGGTGGCTGGCCCACGTCTTCGTAGTCGATGGAATTCTCGCCCTGCAGCACGGTGCCCTTGGCGGGGCCGTCCGGCAGCACGGTCAGGGCGACCGAGTTGCGCAGGCCGGTGGCAAAGGGCTTGAAGCTCTGCAGCTTGTGGTCCGGCCCGGCGAGGACGGCCTCGTACACGGCGGCGCGCGGCTTCGGTCCGGCCAGGTCGGGGCAGGGCAGCGGGTATTGCTTCGACGACGGATCGCGGCAGGCATCGGAGTCGGAGCCGACGTTGACGTAGAGCCGCCCGCCCGGTCCGAAGGCCAGTTCCTTGAGCGGATGCGTGCCGTCGCCCGGCAGGCCGTCGATCACCGTCTCGCGCTGCAGAGTGCCACCGGGCAGAGGGATCGGCGTGCGCCAGATCGTGCCCGACTCGCCGACGTAGATCTTGCCGTCGGGCCCGGCCACGAGGCCCAGCGGCCGGTCGAGCTGCTCGGCCAGCACGCTGAAGCGCGCGCGCCGTGGCGCGGCGCCTTCGGTGGGCAGCACCATCTCGAGCAGGCGGCCGCGGCGCGGCTCCCACGATCCCATGTCGACGACCCAGTAGCGCCCCGGCGCCACCTCGAGGATGCGCCGGGGCGCACGCAGGCCCTGGGCCTCGTCGGCCAGCAGCGCGACGCAGGTGCCTGCGGGGCTGCCGATGTCGAGCCGCGTATAGCCGCCGCACAGCCCCTGCGGCGTGTAGCCGCGTGCATGGCCGGCCACGGGCAGCAGCAGCGTGCATCCGAAGGCGAGCGCGGCCAGCGAGGCGCGGATGGCGTGGTTGGTTTTCATGTGGGAGCGCGCGCCAGCAGCATGGCGTCGCCGTAGCTGAAGAAACGGTAGTGCTGCGCGATGGCGTGGGCATAGAGCGCCATCACGTGTTCATAGCCCGCAAAGGCCGAGACCAGCATCATCAGCGTGCTCTTCGGCAAATGGAAGTTGGTGACCAGCAGGTCGACGTGCTCGAACACGAAGCCCGGCGTGATGAAGATGCGCGTGTCGCCCGCGGCCTCGCCGCTCCTGGCCCACGATTCGAGCGTGCGCACGGTGGTGGTGCCGACCGCGACCACGCGGCCGCCGCGCGCCTTGCAGTCGGCGATGGCGCGCTGCGTGGCCTCGGGCACTTCGTAGCGCTCGGCATGCATCGTGTGCTCTGAAATGTTCTCGGTCTTCACGGGCTGGAAGGTGCCCGCACCCACATGCAGCGTGACGTTGGCGCGCTGCACGCCGCGGGCTTCGAGCTCGGCCAGCAGCGCCTCGTCGAAATGCAGCGCAGCGGTCGGTGCAGCCACCGCGCCGGGCACGCGCGCGAACACGGTCTGGTAGCGGCTTTCGTCGTCGGCCGAATCGGTGTGCGTGATGTAGGGCGGCAGCGGCACATGGCCGCAGCGGGCCATCAGCGCGTAGGGGTCTTCGCCGGCGTCGCTCTCGAAGCCGAAGTGGAACAGCGCGCCCTGCTCGTCGGGCCAGCGGCCCAGCAGCGTCGCGCGAAAGCCGCCCACCATCTGCAGTGTGGTGCCCACCGGCGGCTTCTTGCTCACTTTCATGTGCGCCACGACCTCGTGGCCCTGCAGCACGCGCTCCACCAGCAACTCGAGCTTGCCGCCGGTCGGCTTCTCGCCGAACAGCCGCGCCTTGACCACGCGCGTGTCGTTGAAGACCAGCAGATCGCCCGCGCGCAGCAGCGAGGGCAGGTCCTTGAAGATGCGGTCGGCGGGCGCGTCGCCCGTGCCGTCGAGGAGGCGGGAGGACGTGCGTTCGGGGGCCGGGTGTTGGGCCACCAGCTCGGGCGGCAGGTCGAAATCGAAATCGGAAAGCGTGAAGGCGCGCATGGTGCTTGAGGGCCGGACGGGCCCGTGCCAAGGAGGCATGGAAGATGAGGAGGACGTGGCTGGAGCCGGGCAGAATTGTCCCATGCCCGCTTCCGCGAAGTCCGTGCCGCCCGAAAAGACCACAAGCCCGCCCGCCGCCGCCCCGGCCGCGCCCGGTGCCGGGCTGAGCGCCGTGCAGCGCGCGCTGCGCAAGCTCGGCCTGGTGCGCGACATCGACTTCGCGCTCTACCTGCCGATGCGCTACGAGGACGAGACCCGGATCGTGCGGCTGGCCGACACGCGCGACGGCGACATGGCACAGGTCGAGGGCGTGGTGACCGAATGCGAAGTGGTGTTCCGCCCGCGCCGGCAACTGATCGCCACCATCGACGACGGCAGCGACACCTGCCAGCTGCGCTTCTTCAACTTCTATCCCTCGCAGCAGAAGCAGCTGGCCGTCGGCGCGCGCGTGCGCGTGCGGGGCGAGATGCGCGGCGGCTTCGTCGGGCGGCAAATGATGCATCCCACCGTCAAGGCTGCCGGCACGGCGCTGCCGCAGGCACTGACGCCGGTCTATTCGACCATTGCCGGACTGCCCCAGCCGGTGCTGCGGCGCGAGGTGCGCTCGGGCCTGGCGCGCGCGGTGCTCGACGAGACGATTCCCGTGCAGATCGGATGGCGCGGCGCCTGGGACCTGCGCAGTTCGCTGACCTTCCTGCACTACCCGACGCCCGACGTGGCGATGGCCACGCTCGAAGACCACAGCCACCCGGCGTGGCAGCGCATCAAGGCGGAAGAGCTGCTGGCGCAGCAGCTCTCGCAATTGCAGGCGCGGCTGGAGCGCGCGGCGCAGCGTGCGCCGATGCTGTCTTCCTCGGCCGAGCCGCAGGCGAGCTCGCTGCATGCGCAGCTGCTCGCGGTGCTGCCCTTCGGCCTGACCGGCGCGCAACAGCGCGTGGGCGAGGAAATCACGCGCGACCTCGCCCGCGAGATCCCGATGCACCGCCTGCTGCAGGGCGACGTGGGCTCGGGCAAGACCGTGGTGGCGGCGCTCGCGGCGGCGCGCTGCATCGACGCGGGCTTTCAGTGCGCGCTGATGGCGCCGACCGAAATCCTCGCGGCGCAGCACTTCGGCAAGCTGGTCGGCTGGCTCGATCCGCTCTTGGCCGAACGCGGCCTGCGCGTGGCCTGGCTCACCGGCAGCCAGAAGAAGAAGGAGCGCGACGCGATGTCGGCCGCGGTCGAGAGCGGCGAGGCGGCCTTGGTCATCGGCACCCATGCCGTCATCTCGGAGAAGGTGCGCTTCAGGAACCTCGCACTGGCGATCATCGACGAGCAGCACCGCTTCGGCGTGGCGCAGCGCCTGGCGCTGCGCGGCAAGGCCGTGGGCCACCTCGAACCGCATCTGTTGATGATGAGCGCCACGCCGATCCCGCGCACGCTGGCGATGAGCTACTACGCCGACCTGGACGTTTCCACGCTCGACGAACTGCCGCCGGGCCGTACGCCCATCGTCACCAAGCTGGTGGCCGACCACCGCCGCGACGAGGTGATCGACCGCATCCAGGCGCAGATCGCCCAGGGCCGGCAGGTCTACTGGGTCTGCCCGCTGATCGAGGAAAGCGAGGCCGTCGACCTGCGCAACGCCACCGAGACGCGCGACGAGCTCGCCGATGCGCTCGGCAAAGCCGTCAACGTCGGGCTGCTGCATTCGCGCATGCCCACGGCCGAGAAGCAGGCGGTGATGGCCGCTTTCACGGCCAACGAGATCCAGGTGCTGGTGAGCACCACGGTGATCGAAGTGGGCGTGGACGTGCCGAACGCCTCGCTGATGGTGATCGAGCATGCCGAGCGCTTCGGGCTCTCGCAGCTGCACCAGTTGCGCGGCCGCGTGGGGCGCGGCGCCGCAGCCTCGGCCTGCGTGCTGCTCTACGCGCCGGGCGACAGCGGCCGCGTCGGCGAAGCGGCCCGGGCCCGGCTCAAGGCCATGGCCGAAACCGGCGACGGCTTCGAGATTGCGCGGCGCGACCTCGAGATCCGCGGCCCGGGCGAATTCCTGGGCGCGCGCCAGTCGGGCGCGCCGCTGCTGCGTTTTGCCGACCTTGCCACCGACACGATGCTGCTCGACTGGGCGCGCGAGCTTGCACCACTGATGCTCGACAAGCACCCCGACCTGGCCCAGCGCCACATCGATCGCTGGCTCGGCACCAAGGCCGAGTACCTGAAGGCGTAGGCCGCGTCAGGCGGCAGTCCTGCGCGTGAACGCGAGGATCAAGCACCGCGATCCGGTCCAGGGAAACTCGCCGAAATAAGCGCCCTCAAGCCTTGGGGCGGGGCTTGAGAAAGGCCGCAAGGGCCTTCTGGTCCTCGGCAAGCTGGATGCGCATGAGCTGCAGCATGCGCAGCGCAAGCCCCGACAGCGGCTGGCCCGGTGGCAGCACCAGCAGCCCGGCGAAAGAGACATCGAGCGACAGCGGGCGGATGACCAATCCGCGCCGCGCGTACTCCAGCGCCGTGACCGGATTGACGACGCCGATGCCCATTCCGCTCAGCGCCATTTCGCAGACGCTCGCCGCATACGGCGTTTCGACCAGCACGCTCAGGGCGACGTTGCGCTCCGCCAGCCCGCGCTCGAGGCGCCTTCGCGAAGCGTCCTCGGGGTTGAGCGCAAGAAACGGCTCTTCCGCAATCTGCTGCGGCTGAATGGTCCTGGCATTGACCAGGCGGTGCTTCGGATGCATGACCACCACGCCCGGAAAGCGCGCGAATTCGGAGTGCTCCAGGCCCGTGGTCGGCATTTCGTCGGCCATCAGCCCGAAGTCGACCTGGCGCCCCAGCACGGCCTCGTGCACCTCCCGCGAACTGAGCACCTGCAGCGAAATCTGTGGCCGGGCATCGGCGTCCAGACGCTCGGTGACCAGGCGCGACAGCACCCGCGGCACGAAGGTCAGGCCGAAGGCGGGATAGACCGCCATGCGCAGCGTGTTGACGCCGAAGCGCTTCAGGCTGCGCATGCGGTGCTCGATGCTGCTGAGGCCCACGAAAACCCGCTCCACCTCGACCAGCAGCGCCTGCGCTTCGGGTGTTGGATGCAGGCGGCCCCGCAGCCGGCGGAAAAGCGCGAAGCCGGCCGCGTCTTCGAGCCGTTTCAGCGACTGGCTGATGGCGGGTTGTGTGACCCCCAGCAGCGCGGCGGCCTTGCTGGCGGACCCCACCGACATCACCGAACGGAACACCTCGATCTCGCGCAGCAACATATAACAACCACTTATGGAGAAAAAACTTTGAGCGCGATTCAGATTATCTATGCGGTCCTAGAGTTGCGGCTTCAGCCACCCACCTGGAGAAGCGACGTGAAACTTCGAACCGTCATTGCAGTGACCGCACTGGCTTTGGCTGCGCCCTCGTGGGCACATGACCTTTCGGCCGACATCGCCAAGTTCAACGCCGTTGCGGCGACGAAGAAGCTCGACAGCGAAGCGGCCCTGGCCGCGAAGCTCGCATTCGAACGCGCGCAAGCCGAGATGGAGCAATCCGACGTGAGGATGGTGCTGCGCATCCGCTCGATGACCAATGCCGGCCTGCGGGCGCTGGGCGAGCAGCCGGCCTTGCTCACCAGCGAGTACAAGCGCCTCGAAGCGGCGCTGGCCAATCCGAAGACCAACGATCCGGCCAAGGTCGCGGCGGCACGGGAGACCTTTGCGCGGCTGTCGGCGGACATGAAGGTCTACACCGACCTGGAGAACATGGCCGTCGACCAGATGAAGCAAGCCTTGCGGCTCATTGAAACCGCGCCGGCGCAGTGAACTGCAGCCAAGGCACCGACCCCTCTTTCCCATGTTGAATTCCCAGACCCCTGCTCTCGACGCTTCAGCTGCGGGCGCCTTCGCCAGCCTGGCACCGCCGGTATGGCGGGCCTCCACGGTCGTCTTCGATTCGCTCGACGATTTCGTGCACCGGCGCAACCGCCTGCCGGACGGCTTCAGCTACGGAACCACCGGCACGCCCACGCAGCGCGCGCTGGAACTCCGCATTGCCGAACTGGACGGCGCCGCGCACTGCGTTGTCTTCCCTTCGGGCCAGGCGGCCATTTGCAGCGTGCTGCTCGCATTGCTCAAGAAGGGCGACCACCTTCTGATGACCGACGCCGCATACGGTCTCGCCAAATCCTTCGCGGTCGAACGGCTGCAGGCTCTCGGCGTCGAGGTCGAGTTCTACCCGCCGCGCATCGGCTCGGACATCGAGCGGCTCATCCGCCCCAACACGCGGCTGATCTGGCTGGAGTCGCCGGGAACCGTGACGATGGAGGTGGAGGACATACCGGCGATCACCGCCGTGGCCCGCCCCCGCGGCGTGCTGACGGCCATCGACAACACCTGGGCCAGCCCGCTGGGCTTTGCCGCCCTGGCGCATGGCGTGGACCTGTGCGTCCATGCCTGCACCAAGTACATGGGCGGCCATTCGGACGTGCTGATGGGCAGCATCGCGATTCAGGACGAGAACCTGTACCGGTCCTTGCGCGGCCTTCAATCGCAGATGGGGCTGGCGGTGAGCCCGGAGGATTGCTTTCTCGTCGCCCGCGGCCTGGACACGATGCAGGTGCGCATGGAGCGCCAGGCCGGCAGCGCGCAACTGATTGCCGGGCGGCTTGCCGAGCACCCGCTGGTGCGCCGGATGCTCTTTCCCGCGTTGCCCGGAACACCGGACCATGCCCTGTGGGCGCGCGACTTCAAGCAGGCGGGCTGCGTGATGTCGCTGCAGCTCGTGGACGCTCCCTACGACGCCTACCGCGCGATGTTCCGTGAGCTCAGGCATTTTTCCATCGGCGCGAGCTGGGGCGGCGTGCGCAGCATCGCGGCCTTCTATCCCGCGCAAGAGCTGGCCGGGCGCAAATTTTGCGACGTGCACGGCCCGGTCATCCGCCTGTCCATCGGCCTTCAGGACCCGCAGGCGCTGCTCGACGAGCTGCTGGGCGCGCTGAACGCCTTCCAGAAGAGTTCCACCCTTTGATCCAAGACCACCGGAGCCCACGATGACCCTCAAGCCCCTGATTCGCTCCTGTATCGCCTCTGCCGCACTGGCGCTGTGCGCCGCTGCCGCCGCGCAGCCGCTGGACGGCACGCTCAAGAAGATCAAGGACACTGGCTCCATCACGCTGGCAACCCGCGGCGCGTCCATTCCCTTCAACTACCTGGACGACAACAACAAGCAGGCGGGCTTTGCCTGGGAGATCTCGCAGCGCGTGGTCGAGCAGGTGAAGAAGGACCAGAAGCTCGCCAGGCTGGAGGTTAAGACGCTGGAGGTGACGCCGCAGACGCGCATTCCGCTGGTGGCCAACCAGACGGTCGACCTGGAGTGCAGCTCCACCACGAACAACGCCGAGCGGCAGAACCAGGTGTCGTTCTCCACCACCTTCTTCGTGGTCGGGGCACGGCTGCTCGTGCGCAAGAACTCGGGCATCAAGCACTGGTCCGATCTGGTCGGCAAGAACGTTGTCGTGAGCGCGGGCACCACGGCCGAGCGCATGCTGCGGCAGCTCAACGAGAAGAACAAGTGGGGCATCAACATCATCCTGGCCAAGGACATCAACGAGAATTTCCTGACCGTTGAAACAGGCCGGACCGTCGCCGCCACGCAGGACGACATCATTCTGTTCAGCAACATCGCGCGAGCCCGCAATCCGTCCGACTGGGAAGTGGTTGGCGTGCCCCAGCAGAAGGAGGCCTACGGCTGCATGCTGCGCAAGGGCGATGCTGCCTTCAAGAAGCTCGTCGACGGCGTGATCACCGGGATGATGCGATCGGGCGAGTTTGCCTCGCTGTACGAGAAGTATTTTCTCAAGCCGATTGCCGTGAAGGGCAGCATCACGGTCAACTTCCCGATGTCGCCCGACATGCAGGAACTCCTGCGCCATCCGAACGACCAGCCGCTGTGAGCGGCAGCGCTCACTCCCGCACGACCGCTTGAAAGCGCCCGCCACTCCAATCGCCCCGCACAATGCACTACACCTGGGATTGGTTGATCTTTTTCAAGCCTTCAGTCACGGGCGAGGGCCTGTACGGCCTGATGCTTCTGCGCGGGTTGTGGTGGACGGTGCTCCTGTCGTTGCTGGCCTGGACGCTGGCGCTGGGCCTCGGCCTGGTGGCCGGTGTCGCAAGGACGCTGCCGAACCGTCCCGCGCGCTACCTGTCCACGGTGTACATCCACTGCTTTCGGAACACGCCGCTGCTGGTCCAGCTGTTTCTCTGGTACTTCGTGGTGCCCGAATTGTTGCCTGTCGATTGGGGCAATGCACTGAAGCAGATGAACCCGACGACGAACCAGTTTCTCACCGTGCTGGTGGGACTCACGCTGTACACGGCCGCGAAGGCGGCCGAACAGGTGAGGGCGGGCATCGAGTCGGTGCCGCGCAGCCAGAAGCAGGCGGCCATGGCGCTCGGCCTGGGGACCGCGGCGGCCTATCGGTACGTGATCCTGCCGCAGGCCCTGCGCATCGTCATTCCGCCGCTGACTTCGGACTTCCTGAACGTGTTCAAGAACTCGGCGGTGGCGCTCACCATCGGGCTCATGGAATTGACGGGGCAGACCCGCCAGCTCAGTGAATTCAGTGCGCATCCGTTCGAGGCCTTCATTGCCGCGACCTTCGTCTACATGGCGATCACCTACGGCGTGATCGTGCTGATGCGCCACATCGAGCGGCGCGCGCGCGTGCCGGGCCTGCTGGGGGCCGCCTGATGGGATACGACTTCGACTGGGTCTCCCTGCAGCGCGCCTGGCCCTACTTGGCGCAGGGCCTGCAGATGACGGCCTTCCTCGTGGTGGCCGCCATGGCGGCGGGCGTCGGAGTGGGCACCTTGCTGGCGATCACGCGGATCTTTGCGCCGCGTCCCGTTGCGGCCCTCGTGGCCGGCTACGTGAACCTGTTCCGTTCGATTCCGCTGATCCTCACGATTCTCTGGATCTACTTTCTGATGCCCGTGGTGCTGCGGACCGCCACCGGGGATCCGAACCTGTCGGTCGGCCCCATCTACGCGGCGCTCGTGGCCTTCGTGCTCGCGGAGTCGGCCTACTATTGCGAGATCATCCGCGCCGGCATCGGCAGTGTCCGCGCGGGACAGATGCAGGCGGCGCAATCGCTTGGCATGACGCCGGGGCAGGCCTTGCGGCACGTGATCCTGCCGCAGGCGTTCCGCAACATGACGCCGTCTCTGATCAACCAGACCATTGCCCTGCTCAAGGACACCTCGCTGGTCTACGTGATCAGCCTGAATGACTTTCTCGGAGCGGCAAGCAAGGTGGGCCAGCGCGATGGGCGCGTGGTGGAGGTCTACCTCCTGGTCGCCGCCGTCTACCTGGTGCTGTGCACGGCAGGGGCGTGGTCGGTCACCTGGCTGCAGCGGCGCAGGGCCGCATCGGCAGCCTGAATGAATGAACCGGCGAACGCACGAAAACCAAGACCGGCGTCGCCCGTGCGCCACTTCCACGCCAACCACGCAGGAACTCCCATGACATCCATCAGGACATTGATGCTCGCCAGCACCTTGGCGTTCTCGAACCCCGGCTTCGCACATGGCGACGAGGATCACGGCGCGCCGAGCGGGCCGGTTCGCAAGGAACAGAAAGATTGGGGCATTGCGGGCGATGCGGGCAGCGCAACCCGGAAGCTCGAGTTCAGGATGGCCGACAGCATGCGCTTCGCCCCTGACCGCATCCAGGTGAAGCAGGGCGAGACGGTGAGGCTTTCGATCCGGAACGACGGGCAGGTCATGCACGAGTTCGTGCTCGGCACGAAGAAGGAACTCGACGAGCACGCGGCGCTGATGATGAAGTTCCCTGGCATGGAGCATTCCGAGCCCTACATGGCGCACGTCCCGCCCGGCAAGACCGGGGAAATCGTCTGGACCTTCAACCGGGCCGGGGACTTCGATTTCGCCTGCCTCATCGCGGGCCACTACCAGGCCGGCATGGCGGGCAAGGTCAAGGTCGTCACCGCTTCGGGGTCCTGACGTCCCGCCCCTGCTGGCAGCTAAGCCCCAGACAATGTCCGGTCACGGACGCTTGCGCATAATTGACGCAAGCTATGACTCTCACCGAACTCAAATACATCGTCGCAGTAGCCCGCGAACGGCACTTCGGCAAGGCGGCCGAGGCCTGCTACGTCTCCCAACCCACTCTGTCGGTGGCCATCAAGAAGCTCGAGGACGAACTCGAGGTCAAGCTCTTCGAGCGCAGCGCGGGCGAAGTCACCGTCACGCCCCTCGGCGAGCAGATCGTGCAGCAGGCGCAGAGCGTGCTCGACCAGGCCGCCAGCATCAAGGAAATCGCCAAGCGCGGAAAAGACCCGCTGGCCGGCCCGCTGAACCTCGGCGTGATCTACACCATCGGCCCGTACCTGCTGCCCGACCTGGTGCGCCAGGTGATTGCGCGCACGCCGCAGATGCCGCTGGTGCTGCAGGAGAACTTCACCGCCAAGCTGCTCGAGATGCTGCGTGCCGGCGAGATCGACTGCGCGATCATGGCCGAGCCCTTCCCCGACACCGGCCTGGCCATGGCGCCGCTCTACGACGAGCCCTTCATGGCCGCGCTGCCCACGAAGCACAAGCTGGCCGACCGCGAATCGGTCACTTCGGAAGAGCTGCAGAACGAAACCATGCTGCTGCTGGGCACCGGCCATTGCTTTCGCGACCACGTGCTCGAGGTCTGTCCCGAATTCGCGCGCTTCTCGAGCAATGCCGAGGGCATCCGCAAGAGCTTCGAGGGCTCGTCGCTCGAGACCATCAAGCACATGGTGGCCTCGGGCATGGGCGTGACGCTGGTGCCGCGCCTGTCGGTGCCGGCCGAAGCGCTCAAGCCCAAGGTCAAAGGGCGCAAGGAGCCCGAGCAGATGGTGCGCTACCTGCCGGTGCGCGACGCGCACGACCGCGATCCGCCGACGCGGCGCGTGGTGCTGGCCTGGCGCCGCACCTTCACCCGCTACGAGGCGATCGCGGCCTTGCGCAACGCGATCTATGCGTGCGAACTGCCGGGTGTCAAACGGCTGTCGTAGAAATACGCGAACTTGGCCTACGCGGCAGCCGTTCGAATTCATTCATCACCGGGATAGAGTGGCGCTGTTGCGAAGCCGCGGGTCGGCTTTCAGAATAACGGTGTGTTCAGCAAAACCTGAAGAAAGAGTTTCCAGCCATGGCCAAAGCATCGAAGAAAGCATCGTCGTCCGGCAAGGTGCCCAAGAAGGGCGGCACCGTGGTGGCGCAGGAATCCGGCAGCCGCAATGCGCCCCTCATCAACATCGGCATCGAGCGCCAGGACCGCGCCGCCATTGCCGAGGGCCTGAGCCGCGTGCTGGCCGACACCTACACGCTCTACCTCACGACCCACAACTTCCACTGGAACGTGACGGGGCCGCACTTCAACTCGCTGCATGCGATGTTCATGGGCCAGTACACCGAACTCTGGGGCGCCACCGACGTGCTCGCGGAACGCATCCGCGCGCTGGGCCACTATGCGCCGGGCTCCTATGCCGAGTTCAGCAAGATCGCCACCGTGCCCGACGTGCCCCAGACCCCGCCCAAGGCGATGGAAATGGTGCGCATCCTGGTCAAGGGCCACGAAACCGTGTCGCGCATCGCGCGCGAATTCATCCCCGTGGCCGAGGAAGCCGGCGACGACCCGACGGCCGACATGCTGACTGCGCGCTGCACCGTGCACGACCAGACGGCCTGGATGCTGCGCTCGCTGCTCGAGGACTGATCGCCCGGGCCCGGGAACCCAGGAGCGGCACAATGGCCGCTCTTTTTTTGCCTGCCGCATGCTCGCCCGCCGTTTTGCGCTCTATCTCGACCTGATCCGCTGGAACCGTCCCGCCGGCTGGCTGCTGCTGCTGTGGCCCACGCTGGGCGCGCTCTGGTTTGCGGCCGAAGGCTGGCCGGGCTGGCAGCTGCTGGCCGTCTTCGTGCTGGGCACCATCCTGATGCGCAGCGCGGGCTGCTGCGTCAACGACGTGGCCGACCGCGACTTCGACCGCCATGTGAAGCGGACCGCCCAGCGGCCGGTGACCAGCGGCGCGGTGTCGGTCAGGGAGGCACTCGTGCTGGGCGCCGTGCTGGCGCTCTTGGCCTTCGGGCTGGTGCTCACGACCAACCGGCTCACCATCCTGTGGTCGTTCGCGGCGCTGGCCATCACGCTGGCCTATCCCTTCGCCAAGCGCTTCGTGTCGGTTCCGCAGGCGGTGCTCGGCGTTGCCTTCAGCTTCGGCATCCCGATGGCTTTTGCGGCGGTGCAAGCCGCCGTGCCGGTGTTCGCTGCCTGGCTGCTGGCCGGCAACCTGTTCTGGGTGCTGGCCTACGACACCGAGTACGCAATGGTCGACCGCGACGACGACCTGAAGATCGGCATGAAGACCTCGGCCATCACCTTCGGCCGCTTCGACGTGGCGGCGGTGATGCTGAGCTACGCGATCTTCCTGGCGGTCTGGACCTGGGCCGGCGCGAGCCGCTCGCTGGGTGCCCCGTTCTTCGCGGGAATCGCCGCGGCCGCGGGACAGGCGGCCTGGCACTGGCGGCTGATCCGCGGGCGCACGCGCGACGGCTGCTTCAAGGCCTTCCGGCTGAACCACTGGCTCGGCTTCGCGGTGTTCGCCGGCATCGTGGCCGGCTATGCCATCCGGTAGACAGAGAGGACACGCACATGCTCGATCGCCTGACACAGAAGATCGGCCAGGAAGGCCTGTCCGGATGGCACCTCATCACGCAGGAGATGGTCGACCGCTACGCGGCGCTGTCGGGCGACGGCGAGGGCGAATGGATCCACCTCGATCCGGAGCGCGCCGCACGCGAGGCGAACTACGGCGGAACGATCGTGCCGGGCTTCTTCCAGGTGTCGCACCTGATAAAGCTGACCGGCGAGGCCATGCGGACGCTGCTGCCCTTCGATGCGAATCACGCGTTGAACTACGGATTCGACCGCTTGCGCTTCGTCCGGCCGATGCCGGTCGGTGCGCGCTTCCGGGCGCGTGTGCGCGTTCTCGAGGTGGCGTCCAAGCCCGGCGGCAGCTTCCTGCTCAAGGAGGCGGTGCTGCTCGAGCTCGAGGACGGCACCGTCACGCTGGCGGCCGAGTGGCTGGTCTTCCTCGGGCCGCGCGCGTTGCCGGCCTGACGCGCTTCAGGCGCGGCCGAATTCCTCGCCCAGCTCGGCGGCGCGTTTCTGCGCCGCGCGGATGGCGGCCTTGAACTTCGCCTTGACGTCGGCACCCTCGAGCGACGTGATCGCCGCATGGGTGGTGCCACCCTTGGAGGTCACGCGTTCGCGCAGCACCGAGGGCGGCTCGGTGGCGCTGTGCGCGAGCGCCGAGGCGCCGGTGAAGGTGCCGATGGCCAGCCGCTGGGCCTGCTCGAGCGGCAGGCCCATCTCGATGCCAGCTTCGGTCATGGCCTCGATGAAATAGAACACGTAGGCCGGGCCGGAGCCGGACATGGCTGTCACCGCATCGAGCGCGGCTTCGTCGTCGACCCAGAGCAGCTCGCCGGTCGGTGCCAGCAGCTGTCCGACCAGCGCGCGGTCGGCGGCATCCACCGCCGCCCGGGCAAAGAGGCCGGTCATGCCCTGGCCCACCAGCGCCGGCGTGTTGGGCATGGCGCGCACCACGCGCTCGCTGCCGAGCCAGCGCGCAATGCTGCCCGACGGAATGCCGGCCGCCACGCTCAGGTGCAGTGCGTTTTCTGCGAACGCGCGCACTGGTTGGGCGGCTTGTGCGAAAGTCTGCGGCTTGACCGCCCACACAACCACCGAGCAGCGCGAAAGGGCATCGCCGGCCTCGGCGTGGGCGGCAATGCCGAAGGCTTGCGCAAGCTTGGTGCGCGCCTCCTCGAAGGGCTCGACCACCTCGAAGGTGCCGGCGGGCGTGCCCTGCTTGATGAGGCCGCCGATGATGGCGCTGGCCATGTTGCCGCCGCCGACGAAGGCGATCGGAGGCAGCGGCGGCGGTGCGGTGCGGGGCAGGAAGGTGACGGCGATGGTCATGGTCGGTCGGTGTATTCGAATGCCGCGAACTGGGTTGTCTGCAGCGGGTTGAAATTGTCGTCGCTCACCACCACCAGCGTGCGCCTGCCGTCCGGCAGTGGCGGTCCCCAGCACATGCCCTCGGTGTTGTCGAGGCGCGAAAGGCCGAGCGTGGCGAAGTCGGCGACCAGGTCCTTGGCGGCCGCGCGTTGGTTGCCCGGGGCGAGCGTGTCCACGTCCAGCACGTCGGAGGCGTCGCGGGTGTCGATCTCGTAGAGGCGCAGCGAGTTGCCGGCGCCGGTGGCATAGGCGCGCTCCAGCACCAGCATGCGGTCGGCATCGAGCATCAGGATCTCGCTGATGCCGTTGTCGGCATGGCTGCCGGGAACGAGCGGCCGCAGCGGGATCGCATCGGGAACATAGGCAATCTGGCGCGTGGCCCGGCCGGTCTCCAGCTCGATCCGGGTCAGCCGGCAGGGGCCGCCCGCCGCGCGCGTGGTGGGCACCGGGCCGTCCTGGATCAGCGCGTTCTCCATCGCGAGCCAGGCGTGCCGGCCGTCGGGTGTCAGCGCCAGGCCCTCGAAGCCCAGGTTGTCGCGCGGGCCGCGGCGCTGCGCCGGATCGGGGTTGAACATGGCCGGCAGCGCGAACTCGCGCAGCAGGCGGCCATCGCGCGCCGACTCGTACAGGGCCGGGCCGAACCCCCGCCCGACATCGCCTTCGCTCGTCCAGAGCAGGGTGCCGGCGCCGGGCCGCAGGCGCAACGCTTCGGGGTCCGGCACCGGGGTGCCGGGCTCGGCGCGGCGCCGCGCGGGCCAGGGGCCGCCGCCCGGGCGTTGCAGCTGCACGACACTCCGGGGTTCGGGCGGCTGGACCCACGGAGGCGCCCACTGCACCATATAGAAGCGCGCGGGATTCAGGTCTGACCGATCATCACTGAGCAGCAGGTACTCACTTCTTTCGACGTCGTAATCGATGCCCGAGAGGCCGCCGGCGGTCGTGCCCTGTATATTCAGCCGGTGCGGCCAGTGCGCCTCGGCCAGGCGGCGCAGCCGCTGCGGCCCCGCCGGCGGAAGGGCCGGACTGCGGCAGCCGCCCAATCCCAGCCCTGCGAGCCCCGCCGCCATGGCGCCCGCGCCCGCCAGCAGCCGGCGGCGCATGGGCGATGTGGGGCCTGGATCGAAGGTGCGCACACCGCCAAGTCTAGTTCCAGTCCATTTCGATCTCAGAAGGCAGTTGACATGCCTTGGCCTGCGTGCAACAATCGCAGGCTTCGCTTCAAAAAGGCGAAGCTTTCAGCCCAAAGCGGAAGTGCCTCGAGTGGTTCGAGGTGCGGACGACGGGCCCAAGACTGACCGCAGCGTTTCCCTCCCGGAGGCGCATCGGTACAAGTTGGGAACTACTAGCAATGATCCAAACTGAATCCCGGCTCGAAGTGGCCGACAACACAGGCGCGAAGTCCGTCCTGTGTATCAAGGTGCTCGGTGGCTCCAAGCGGCGTTATGCCAGCGTGGGCGACGTCATCAAGGTGAGCATCAAGGAAGCCGCTCCGCGTGGTCGCGTCAAAAAGGGCGAGATCTACAGCGCAGTGGTGGTCCGCACCGCCAAGGGCATCCGTCGCGCCGACGGTTCGCTCGTCAAATTCGATGGCAACGCAGCCGTGTTGCTCAACGCCAAGCTGGAGCCGATCGGCACCCGCATCTTCGGACCGGTGACGCGCGAGCTGCGCACCGAAAAGTTCATGAAGATCGTGTCGCTGGCCCCCGAAGTTCTCTAAGGACAACAACGCCATGAACAAGATTCGCAAAGGCGACCAGGTCATCGTGTTGGCCGGGCGCGACAAAGGCAAGCGCGGCACCGTCTCGCTGCGCAAGGATGATTCGCACCTCGTCGTCGAGGGCGTGAACATCGTCAAGAAGCACGCCAAGCCGAACCCCCTCAAGGGTACGACCGGCGGCATCGTCGAGAAGACCATGCCCATCCACCAATCCAACGTGGCGATCTTCAATGCCGCGACCGGCAAGGCCGATCGCGTGGGCATCAAGATCACCCAGGGTGCTGACGGCAAGCGCGTGGCTGTTCGCGTCTTCAAGTCCAGCGGCGACGAAATCAAGTTCGCCTAAGAGGTACTCACATGGCACGTCTCCAACAACACTATCGCGAAAAGATCGCGAAAGACCTGACGGAAAAGTTCGGCTACAAGTCGCCGATGCAGGTCCCCCGCCTCACCAAGATCACGCTCAACATGGGCGTGGGTGAAGCTGTCGCCGACAAGAAGGTCCTCGACAACGCAGTTGCCGACCTGACCAAGATCGCCGGCCAGAAGCCCGTGGTCACCAAGTCGAAGAAGGCCATCGCCGGTTTCAAGATCCGCGAAAACCAGCCGATCGGCTGCATGGTCACGCTGCGTGGCGTGCAGATGTATGAGTTCCTGGACCGTTTCGTGACCATCGCGCTGCCGCGTGTTCGCGACTTCCGCGGCATTTCCGGCCGTGCGTTCGACGGCCGTGGCAACTACAACATCGGCGTCAAGGAACAGATCATTTTCCCCGAGATCGAATACGACAAGGTCGATGCCCTGCGCGGTCTCAACATCAGCATCACGACGACGGCCAAGACCGACGAAGAAGCCAAGGCGCTTCTCGCTGGTTTCCGTTTCCCGTTCAAGAACTGAGGCGCACCGTGGCTAAACAATCCCTGATCCAACGCGAACTCAAGCGCGACAAGCTGGTCGCCAAGTACGCTGCGAAGCACGCGGAACTGAAGGCAATTTCCAACGACCTGAAGAAGAGCGACGAAGAGCGCGCTGCCGCCCGCCTGGGCCTGCAGAAGCTGCCGCGCAACGCGAACCCCACGCGCCAGCGCAACCGTTGCGAAATCACCGGTCGCCCCCGCGGCACCTTCCGTCAATTCGGTCTGGCCCGCGCCAAGATCCGCGAACTGGCCTTCAATGGCGACATCCCCGGTGTCACCAAGGCCAGCTGGTAAGCCAGGCAGGAGCAAACAACATGAGCATGAGTGATCCCATTGCCGACCTGCTGACGCGTATCCGTAACGCGCAGATGGTGGCGAAGCCCACTGTGTCGGTCCCGTCTTCCAAGGTGAAGATCGCGATCTCGCAGGTCCTGAAGGACGAGGGCTATATCGACGGTTTCCAGGTCAAGACCGAAGACGGCAAGTCCGAACTCGTCATTACCCTGAAGTACTACGCTGGCCGCCCGGTCATCGAGCGCATCGAGCGCGTGAGCCGCCCCGGCCTGCGCGTCTACAAGGCCAGTGCTTCCATTCCGCAAGTCCAGAACGGCCTCGGCGTCGCGATCGTCACGACCCCCAAGGGCGTGATGACCGACCGCAAAGCGCGCGCTACCGGTGTCGGTGGCGAAGTGCTGTGCTACGTCGCCTAACCGAGACATCGAGGAGTAACTGAAATGTCCCGAGTAGGAAAAATGCCGATCACCATCCCCGCAGGCGTGGATGTGTCGATCAAGGAAGACCAGATCAGCGTCAAGGGCACGGGCGGCACGCTCAACCTTGCGCGCAATCCCCTGGTCAAGGTCGTCAGCAACGACGGCAAGCTGAATTTCGAGCCCGCCAACGAGTCGCGTGAAGCGAACGCGATGAGCGGCACGATCCGTCAGCTGGTGAACAACATGGTGGTTGGCGTGACCAAGGGCTTCGAGAAGAAGCTCAACCTGGTCGGCGTCGGCTACAAGGCTGCAGCGTCCAACAACAAGTTGAACCTGCAAGTCGGCTATTCGCACCCGGTCAACATCGACATGCCGCAAGGCATCACGGTGGCCACTGCGACCCCGACCGAAATCGTGATCAAGGGTGCTGACCGTCAGCGCGTTGGTCAAATCGCCGCTGAGATCCGCGCTGTTCGTCCGCCTGAGCCCTACAAGGGCAAGGGCATCCGTTATTCGGACGAGAAGATCGTGATCAAAGAGACCAAGAAGAAGTAAGGGGCAGCAAAATGATGTTGACCAAAAAAGCACAGCGTCTTCGCCGCTCGCGCCAGACCCGCATCCGCATCGCGACGCAGGGTGTGGCCCGTCTGACGGTGAACCGCACCAACCTGCACATCTATGCCACCGTCATCTCCGACGACGGCACCAAGGTGATCGCCACCGCATCGACGGCCGAAGCCGAAGTGCGCGCTGCGCTCGGCGGTTCGGGCAAGGGCGGCAATGCTGCCGCTGCAACGGCCATCGGCAAGCGCATCGCTGAAAAGGCGAAGGCTGCCGGCGTCGAGAAGGTCGCCTTCGACCGCGCTGGTTTCGCGTACCACGGCCGCGTGAAGGCGCTGGCCGACGCTGCCCGCGAAGCCGGCCTGCAGTTCTAAACGGACACGAGATTCAAAATGGCAAAGATTCAAGCAAGAACGCAGAACGAAGGCCCTGAAGACGGTTTGCGCGAGAAGATGATCGCGATCAACCGCGTCACCAAGGTGGTGAAGGGTGGTCGTATCCTCGGTTTCGCAGCACTCACCGTCGTGGGCGACGGCGATGGCCGCGTCGGCATGGGCAAGGGCAAGTCCAAGGAAGTGCCCGCTGCAGTGCAGAAGGCGATGGAAGAAGCCCGTCGCAACCTGGCCAAGATCTCGATCAAGAACGGTACGCTGCATCACCGCGTGACGGGTCACCATGGCGCCGCTTCGGTCGTCATGATCCCCGCCCCGAAGGGTACCGGCATCATCGCCGGCGGCCCGATGCGCGCCGTGTTCGAAGTCATGGGCATCACCGACATCGTGGCCAAGAGCCACGGTTCGTCGAACCCCTACAACATGGTTCGCGCCACGCTCGACGGGTTGAAGAACTCGACGACCGCGTCCGAAGTGGCTGCCAAGCGCGGCCTGACCGTCGAAGAAATCTTCGCCTGAGCGCAAGCTCTCGCAAGGCTGAAGGAAGCATTCAAATGACGACGCAACAACAAACCCTCAAGGTGCAATTGGTCAAGAGCCCGATTGGCACCAAGGAATCGCATCGCGCGACCGTGCGTGGCCTCGGCCTGCGCAAGCTCAACAGCGTGAGCGAGCTGCAGGACACCCCGGCGGTGCGCGGCATGATCAACAAGATCAGTTATCTGGTCAAAGTTCTGTAAGAGAGACTGATATGGAACTCAATGGCATCAAGCCGGCAGCTGGCGCCAAGCACGCCAAGCGCCGTGTCGGCCGCGGTATCGGCTCCGGCATCGGCAAGACCGCGGGCCGCGGTCACAAGGGTCAGAAGTCGCGTGCAGGCGGTTTCCACAAGGTCGGCTTCGAAGGCGGTCAAATGCCGCTGCAGCGCCGCCTGCCCAAGCGTGGCTTCAAGTCGCACCTGCTGAAGTTCAACGCCGAAGTCACGCTGACTGCCCTCGAGCAGCTCGGCCTGGCCGAAGTGGACGTCCTGGCACTCAAGCAAGCCGGCCTCGTGGGCCAGCTCGCCAAGGTCGTCAAGGTCGTCAAGACCGGTGAACTCACCAAGGCCGTCAAGCTGACGGGCGTGGGTGCAACCGCTGGTGCCAAGGCTGCGATCGAAGCAGCCGGCGGCAGCGTCGCCTGATCACACTGGACTGAAAGAAGTTCTTCGTGGCAACTAACGCGGCAACGATCGCAAAGACAGGCAAGTTCGGCGACCTGCGTCGCCGGCTCGTCTTCTTGCTGCTCGCGCTCGTGGTCTATCGGATCGGCGCGCACATTCCTGTGCCGGGCATCAACCCGGACCAGCTGGCGGCGTTGTTCCAGGGCCAGCAGGGCGGCATCCTGAGCCTGTTCAACATGTTCTCGGGCGGGGCGCTGTCGCGCTTCACCGTGTTCGCGTTGGGGATCATGCCGTACATCTCGGCGTCGATCATCATGCAGCTGATGACCTACGTGCTTCCGACCTTCGAGCAATTGAAGAAGGAAGGCGAGGCCGGCCGCCGCAAGATCACGCAGTACACGCGCTATGGCGCGCTCGGCCTGGCCCTGTTCCAGTCGTTCAGCATTGCAGTGGCGCTCGAGTCCTCGGCCGGCCTGGTCATCTCGCCCGGTTTCGGCTTCCGCCTGACCGCCATGGTGAGCCTCACGGCAGGTTCGATGTTCCTGATGTGGCTCGGCGAGCAGATCACCGAACGCGGCCTGGGCAACGGCATCTCGATCCTGATCTTTGCAGGTATCGCGGCCGGCCTGCCCAATGCCATCGGCGGCCTCGCTTCGCTGGTGACGACCGGTGCGATGAACCCGATCATTGCGCTGTTCATCATCGCGATCGTGGTGCTGGTCACCTACTTCGTGGTGTTCGTCGAACGCGGCCAGCGCAAGATCCTCGTGAACTATGCGCGGCGCCAGGTCGGCAACAAGGTCTATGGCGGCCAGTCGTCGCACCTGCCCCTGAAGCTGAACATGGCCGGTGTGATTCCGCCGATCTTCGCCTCTTCGATCATCCTGCTGCCGGCAACGGTGGTCGGCTGGTTCAGCACCGGCGAAGGTGGTTTCGGCTGGATCAAGGACATTGCCGGCGCACTGCGTCCGGGCGAGCCGATCTACGTGCTGCTGTACGCTGCCGCGATCGTTTTCTTCTGCTTCTTCTACACGGCGCTCGTGTTCAACAGCAAGGAAACGGCCGACAACCTGAAGAAGAGCGGCGCATTCATTCCGGGCATTCGTCCGGGTGACCAGACCGCTCGCTATATCGACAAAATTCTGGTTCGCCTGACGTTGGCCGGCGCGGTGTACATCACCTTCGTCTGCCTGCTGCCCGAGTTCCTGATCCTGAAGTACAACGTGCCGTTCTACTTCGGTGGTACCTCCCTGCTGATCATCGTGGTCGTCACGATGGACTTCATGGCCCAGGTGCAAAACTACATGATGTCCCAGCAGTACGAATCGCTGCTGAAGAAGGCCAACTTCAAGACATCGTAGGGCTGTGTTGCAGTATTGAGTTCGGGCGGTAGACCGCCACGTTAAACAGTTTTAGGAGAATGAAATGAGAGTTTCGGCTTCGGTCAAAACCATCTGCCGTAATTGCAAGGTCATCCGCCGTAAAGGTGTGGTGCGTGTGATTTGCACCGACCCGCGCCACAAGCAGCGCCAGGGTTGATTGAAGAGTATTAGAGGACGCACATGGCACGTATTGCTGGCATCAACATTCCGCCGCACAAGCACGCTGAAATCGGCCTGACCGCCATCTTCGGCATCGGTCGCACCCGCGCCCGTCAAATCTGCGAAGCGAGCGGCATCGAATATTCGAAGAAGATCAAGGACCTGACCGACGCCGATCTCGAAAAGATCCGCGACCAGATCGCCTTGTTCACCATCGAAGGCGATCTGCGTCGCGAGACGACGATGAACATCAAGCGTTTGATGGACATCGGCTGCTATCGCGGCTTCCGTCACCGTCGCGGCCTGCCGATGCGCGGCCAGCGCACGCGCACCAACGCCCGCACCCGCAAGGGTCCGCGCAAGGCTGCGCAGTCCCTGAAGAAATAAGGATAGACCAGCATGGCTAAAGCACCTGCAAACAACGCCGCACAGCGCGTTCGCAAGAAGGTTCGCAAGAACGTTGCGGACGGCATCGCCCACGTGCATGCCTCGTTCAACAACACCATCATCACGATCACCGATCGCCAGGGCAACGCCCTGTCGTGGGCTTCGTCGGGTGGCCAGGGCTTCAAGGGCTCGCGCAAGTCGACGCCGTTCGCTGCGCAGGTGGCTTCCGAAGTGGCCGGCCGTGCTGCTGTCGAACAAGGCATCAAGAACCTCGACGTCGAGATCAAGGGCCCCGGCCCCGGTCGCGAATCGTCGGTGCGCGCACTGGCTGCGCTCGGCATCCGGATCAATTCCATTGCCGACGTGACGCCCGTTCCGCACAACGGCTGCCGTCCCCAGAAGCGTCGCCGCATCTGATCGTCAGTCCGCAAGGCGCAGCCGGCTTTTGAGCGGCTGCGCATTTGTTTTTTTACTAAGCCCACCGCCATCCGCGTCCTCGCCGATGGCTCCCGCAGGCAACTGCGGCAGATGACACAAAGGAAAAATCGTGGCACGCTACCTCGGCCCCAAGGCCAAACTTTCCCGCCGTGAAGGCACCGATCTGTTCCTCAAGAGCGCCCGCCGCTCCATCCAGGACAAGGCCAAGTTCGATTCCAAGCCCGGCCAGCATGGCCGCACTTCGGGTCAGCGCACGTCGGACTACGGCCTGCAGCTGCGCGAAAAGCAGAAGGTCAAGCGCATGTACGGCGTGCTCGAGAAGCAGTTCCGCCGCTACTTCGAGGAAGCCGACCGCCGCCGTGGCAACACCGGCGCCAACCTGCTGTTCATCCTCGAATCGCGCCTGGACAACGTGGTCTACCGCATGGGCTTTGGCTCGACGCGCGCCGAGGCACGCCAGCTCGTGTCGCACAAGGCGATCACGGTGAATGGCCAGTCGGTCAACATCCCGTCGTACCTGGTCAAGACCGGCGACGTGATCGCCGTTCGCGACAAGTCGAAGAAGCAGACCCGCATTGCCGAAGCGCTCCAGCTGGCCCAGCAAGTCGGTATTCCGGCCTGGGTCGAAGTGAACGCCGACAAGGCCGAAGGTACCTTCAAGAAGGTGCCCGATCGCGACGAATTCGCAGCCGACATCAACGAATCGCTGATCGTCGAACTGTACTCGCGCTAAACAGACGACAACGGGCCGCGCTTCGCGGCCCGATTTTGATTTTTTTGTTCCCATCGGGAGGCACTCCCGACGGGTGCTTCACCAGCCTTACCGGTGTAACGAGCCGGGGGTATTGAGAGGAAGTCTGCATGCAAACCACCCTGCTGAAACCCAAGACCATCCAGGTCGAGCAACTTGCCGCCAACAAGGCCAAGGTCACGCTCGAGCCTTTCGAGCGCGGCTACGGCCACACGCTCGGCAACGCGCTGCGCCGCGTTCTGCTGTCGTCGATGGTCGGTTATTCGGCCACTGAAGTCACGATCGCCGGCGTCCTGCACGAGTACTCGTCGATCGACGGCGTGCAGGAAGATGTCGTCAACATCCTGCTGAATCTCAAGGGCGTGGTGTTCAAGCTCCACAACCGCGACGAAGTCACGCTGAGCCTGCGCAAGGACGGCGAAGGCCCGGTGCTGGCATCGGACATCCAGACCCCGCACGACGTCGAGATCATCAACCCCGACCACGTGATCGCGCACCTGTCGCAAGGCGGCAAGCTCGACATGCAGATCAAGGTCGAAAAGGGCCGCGGCTACGTGCCCGGCACGATGCGCCGCTACGCCGACGAGCCGACCAAGTCGATCGGCCGCATCGTCCTGGACGCCTCGTTCTCGCCCGTGAAGCGCGTGAGCTACACGGTCGAAAGCGCCCGTGTCGAACAGCGTACCGACCTCGACAAGCTGCTGGTCGAAATCGAGACCAACGGTGCGATCACCGCCGAAGACGCCGTGCGCGCCTCGGCTAAAATCCTGGTTGAACAGCTGGCCGTGTTCGCGCAGCTCGAAGGCGGCGAACTGGCTGCATTCGATGCACCGGCACCGCGCAGCGCACAGCAATTCGATCCGATCCTGCTGCGCCCTGTCGACGAGCTCGAGCTCACCGTGCGTTCGGCCAACTGCCTGAAGGCCGAAAACATCTACTACATCGGCGACCTGATCCAGCGTACCGAGAACGAGCTGCTCAAGACCCCGAACCTGGGTCGCAAGTCGCTCAACGAAATCAAGGAAGTGCTTGCCTCGCGCGGCCTGACCTTGGGTATGAAGCTTGAAAGCTGGCCGCCGGCCGGCCTCGACAAGCGTTGATTTTTGAATTGAGCCCATGAGGGCTCGTGCCCGGGCAGTACCTGATACGGCTGCCTGTTTAATAAAGTAAAGGAAAGCACCATGCGTCACGGACACGGACTCCGCAAACTCAACCGCACCAGCTCGCACCGCCTTGCGATGCTGCAGAACATGATGAATTCGCTCATCGAGCACGAAGTCATCAAGACCACGGTCCCCAAGGCCAAGGAACTGCGCCGCGTCATCGAACCGATGATCACGCTCGCCAAGAAGCCCACGGTTGCCAACAAGCGCCTGGCTTTCGACCGCCTGCGCGACCGCGACAGCGTCGTGAAGCTCTTCGGTGAACTCGGCCCGCGCTTCGCAGCGCGTCCGGGCGGCTACACCCGCATCCTGAAGATGGGTTTCCGCGTTGGCGACAATGCACCCATGGCGCTGGTCGAACTGGTCGACCGTCCTGAAATTAAAGAAGAAGCCGCCGAGCAAGGCGCTGCTGAATAAGGTATAATTCCATCTTGCCGCGCGATGGAGCAGCCTGGTAGCTCGTTGGGCTCATAACCCAAAGGTCGCAAGTTCAAATCTTGCTCGCGCAACCAATTTAAAAGGCCCTTTGAAATTCAAAGGGCCTTTTTTCTTTGGCCGATGAGGATCTTCGGATCGGCAGATCCCTGCCTCCATGAAAAATGCCCTCGCAATGAGGGCATTCTTGTTTGTGGCCGGCGGCGGCTTATCGCAGGTATTCCGTAAGCAATGATCGACTTCTGGAACGCCAACTGCGCGTCGGCCTTGCGCAGCCTCTCGCGAAGCTCCTGCGGGTCCAGCGTGTCGATGTCGTCGGAGATCACGGACAGTGATCGACCGCACAAAGACTTTGCCCTCGAAGTTTCGATGTCGTCCTGCGACCGCCGCGTCCAGGCTACCGAAACCGAAAAATTCCTCCCGATCGCAGAGCGAGCCCACACGACCGCCGCATAAATTTCCTCACGGCTCCCATCAAGCGGAAGATCTCCGCTGTCGATACCCGTTCGAGGCTTTCTCGGTGTTCGGCATGCCGAACACCGAGAGAAAGCTACGGACGGAGAGGTGAATTCGGCACGTAGCGAATTCGGGGCGAGCCATCGGATGGGCATCCGCGTCACCCGCGCAGCGCGGCAGGGCCGCCAAGAACAGCCTACTCGCGCAACGTGAACACCACCGACAGGTAAGAGACCGGCTGGGTCCGGATGGCCTCGATCCCATGGAGTGCGGTCGCATCGAACAGCAGCGAGTCCCCTGCCCTCACCTCCGCAGTCCTGCCGCCATAGCGGTAGCTGACCTCCCCGGACAGGAAGTACAGGAACTTGAGGCCCGGGTGCTGGAAGGTCACATAGGGATCGGCGCCGGGCAGCAACGTGACCAGATAGGGCTCGACGAACAGGTTGCCCGACAGGAGGTGACCCAGCAGTTCGTAGCGGTAGTCTGAAACCGCGCCGACGCGATCAACCACAACACCCTGCCCAGCGCGCACGTGGCAAAAGTCCGTGCGCCGCGCCTGATCACTGAAGAAGCGCGACGCCGGCACACCCAGACCATTCGCGAGACGCTCCAGGGTCTCCACCGAAGGCGAGACCAGACCGCGCTCGATGCGAGAAAGCATCGAGGCAGAAATCCCCGAGGCCTTCGCCAGCACCCCACCCGACATCTCCGCCGCCATGCGCAGCGCCCTCACCTGTGCGCCGATACGCACCGCGGACAGGCTGCGCACGACAGGTGCGGGTTGCCTCGACCGAGTGCGCGTGATCGATGCCGGCAGCTTCGGCGAGCGCCCGGTAGGAAACGGAGACGGAAGCCGGACATTTCGCATGAACAGAGACCCCTAGCAGAAGCCGTAGGTCTGCCGATTGTGACTCAAACACGGCTGACGCAAAAGCAGCTTTCTCGAAGACTTCCCCTGTGAAAAGTTCTAGGAATTCTTCGAAGCAACCCGAAGCCTCGGCAAGGGAAGTGCTTGCGTTGAATTTGATCCGGCAGCGCGGATTAAGGGGATGGTCGCAAGAGGCACTGGCGTTCGAGGCAGGGCTGCATCGGACCTTTGTCGCTCACGTTGAACGTCAAGCTCGCAACATTTCACTCGACAATCTTGAGCGTCTCGCTTTGGCATTGGAGCTCAGGCCGTATCAACTTCTCGAAGAATAAAAGCCGTCGCTTTTGCGAGGCGATCATCGAAATTCGCCCTACGTGAAGCGCGCACCAAGGCTCACTACGCCCACGGAGAATCTCAAGCACCGCTCACTCCAAGTACGAATAGGTGAAAAGAGGCGCCGACGCGCCTCTGTGACCGCACTCGGCCATCGAGGCCACGCGGTTCGCTCCCACCGCGGTGTCGTCGCTGTTCCCGAGCGAATGCAAACCCGGTCGCCAACTGTTCGCCGCACGGTAGCCCTGCAAGTCAGAGACAGCTAAGCAGCACAGCAGAAACGGACTGTCGTTTGGCGAAGCTAGACTTCCGAGTTCGGTCAGTTCCGGACCTTCGACAGCGGCCCCGATTTCGAATTCCAAAGACGCGGCAACGGGCAGAACGCTTACGCAAACAGCATGGAGGACGGCACTTGCGACAAGACATAACCCTGAATATCCCGTACGACCTGTCCGAGCAAGAGCGGGCAAAGGTTTCGACCGTCTACGAGTCGATGGATGGTTGGTTGGGGAATAAGAATGGGCCGGCTTGGTACGGGCAGGAGGGCGACGCCCGCTACATGTGGGCCTCAGTCGAACCCAGCGGTATCCAGTTCTGCGGCGAAGTAGAAACGCCCGTCTGGATTGGATGGCTCACGGTGCTGTGCGCGAGAATGAGCCTCGCCCTCGGACGCGAAGTTCACGACGTCTGTGCTTGATGGCGGCAGGACGTCGTAGCGCCGCCTTCGGCCGAGGCTGTGTGAAAACGCTTCGTCGATCGTCTCACTCAAAATAAAATCTGCCAACCCGTTTGAGCGAGGTGTGAATTGCCCGGATTCCCTAGGCACTTTTGAGCCGTTGGAAATGGCGTCGTTCTGACTCTACAGGTGATAGGTCGCCGGCAGGCAGTGTTGTGGCGCCGCTTTGGGTCGTAGAACATCTCGATGTAGTTGAAGACGTCGGCTCTAGCTTGATCGCGGGTCGGGTAGATCTGGCGGTGTTCCGTCAGTCCGGAATGACCGCCGTGACCTCGATCTCGACCTTGGCGCGGTGCTCGACCAGCGCCGCCACCTGCACGCAGGTCATGGCAGGGAAATTGCGCCCCATCGCGTCGCGATACACCGGGCCGAGTTCGCCGAGGCGGCGGCTGTATTCGTCGCGGTCGGTCACGTACCAGGTCATGCGTACCATGTGCTCGGGGCCGGCGCCGGCTTCACGCAGCACTGCGGCGATGTTTCGCAGCGCCAGGCCGCACTGTTCGATGAAGTCGTCCGACTCGAACTGCTGCTGCGCATTCCAGCCGATCTGGCCGCCGACGAACACCATGGTGCCGCGCGCGGCCACGCCATTCGCATAGCCCTTGGGGGGCAACCAGCCTGGAGGCTGCAAGAGTTTGTTCATCATGATGTGGTGTCGTCGTTGAGTTGTCTCAGTTTGAATCGCTGGAGCTTGCCGGTCTCGGTGCGCGGCAGCACCGTCACGAACTCGATCTCCCGCGGGTATTTGAACGGTGCGATGGTGGCCTTCACATGGTCCTGCAGTACCTTGACGAGCGCCGCATCGCCTTCATGGCCGGGCTTCAGCACGCAGAAGGCCTTCACGATCATGCCGCGATCGGCATCGGGCTTGCCGATCACGCCGCACTCGGCCACGGCCGGGTGCTTGAGCAGTGCATCCTCGACCTCGGGTCCGCCGACGTTGTAGCCGGCGGTGATGATCATGTCGTCGGCGCGTGCCTGGTAGAAGAAGTAGCCGTCGTCGTCCTGCACGAACGAATCGCCGGGATAGTTCCAGCCGTTCTTCACGTAGTCGGCCTGGCGCGGATCGTCGAGGTAGCGGCAGCCCACGGGCCCCTGCAGCGCCAGCTTGCCGATGGTGCCGCGCGGCACTTCGTTGCCCTGGTCGTCCATCACCTTGGCGGTGAAGCCGGGCACCACCTTGCCGACTGCGCCGCGGCGCACCTGGTCGCCGGCGGCCGAGATGTAGATGTGGAACACCTCGGTGCCGCCGATGCCGTCGAGCATCTCGATGCCGGAGGCTTCCTTCCACAGCTGGCGCGTGGCGTCGGGCAGCGCCTCGCCCGCGCTCACGCAGATGCGCAGGCTCGGCGCGCCGAGCCTGCGCACGAACGGGGCCATCTGGCGATAGAAGGTGGGCGCGGTGTAGCAGATGGTCGCGCCGACCTCGTCGATGAGCTTCACCAGGCCTTCGGGCGTGAACGGCGCATCGGCAAAGTACACCGAGGCACCCGCCCACATCGGGAACACCAGCAGCCCGCCGAGCCCGAAAGTGAAAGCCAGCGGCGGCGAGCCGATCACGATGTCGTCGCTGCGCGCCTGCAGCACATGCCGGGGCCAGGTGTTGCACATTGCGAGCACGTCGCGGTGCGTGGTGACCGGTGCCTTGGGCTTGCCCGTGGTGCCGGAGGTGAAGGCGAGCAGGGCGATGTCGTCCGACGCCGTGGGGCAGGCGGTGAACACGCCGCTCTTGCCGGCCGCGCGCGCCGACAGCGAATCGGGCGCATCGGGCTGGTTGAACGCGATCACCGATGCGAGCACGGGATGCTCCCGCTGCGCCAGCACGAGTTCGTCGAGCAGGCGTCCGTCGCACAGCGCCGCCACGGGACGCGCCTTCTCGATGATCTCGCCGAGCTCCTTGGCGCGCAGCAGCGGCATGGTGGCGACGGCGATCAACCCGGCCTTGACCACCGCGAGCCACGACAGCGCCATGGCCACCGAGTTGCCGCCGCGCAGCAGTACGCGGTTGCCGGGCACGAGGCCGAGGTCTTCGGTCAGCACCTGCGCGATGCGGTTGACTTCGACGGCGGCCTGCGAATAGGTCAGCGTGCCGGCGGGCGAACGCAGCATCGGCTTGTCGCCGAAGCCCTTGGCGGGCGCCTTGTCCAGGAGCTCCTCCACGAGGTTCAGCTGATCGG
Source organism: Variovorax beijingensis (assembly GCF_007828835.1). Taxonomy (GTDB): domain Bacteria; phylum Pseudomonadota; class Gammaproteobacteria; order Burkholderiales; family Burkholderiaceae_C; genus Variovorax; species Variovorax beijingensis_A. The sequence goes on from NZ_VIVL01000001.1 coordinate 518,106, forward strand.
GCAACTGCAACTCCGGGAGGTCGTAGCGGAAGACCGGCAGCTGCTCGGCGGGCGGCAGGCGGTCGTGAACGAAGCGGTCGACTTGGGCAGACACGGTGTTTATCCCCGCAAAACGGATTTGCCGATGATCAGTTGCTGGACTTCCGTTGCGCCTTCGTAGATGCGCAGCGAGCGGATGTCGCGGTAGAGGCTCTCAATCTTCGTGCCAACCTTCACGCCGAGGCCGCCGTGCATCTGCAGCGCCATGTCGATCACGCGGCTCGCGTTCTCGGTGGCGCACATCTTGGCCATGGCCGCGGCGGCGGACACGTCGCCCACCGCGGGTGCGCCGCGCCGTTCGGCGTCGTCGCGCATCCATGCGGCGCGGTAGGTGAGCAGTGCGGCGCTATCGATCAGCGCGGCCATCTCGCCGAGCTTGGCCTGCGTGAGCTGGAAGTCGGCGAGCGTCTGTCCGAACATGCGCCGGCCTTTCGCATGCGCGATGGCTTCGGCGAGTGCGCGGCGACCCATGCCCAATGCCGCCGCTGCGACGGATGCACGGAAGATGTCGAGCGTGCGCATCGCGAGCTTGAAGCCGCCGTTGAGTTCGCCGAGTTGCGCCGTGCGCGGCACGATGCAGTCCTGAAAGCGCAGCGTGGCCAGCGGATGCGGCGCCATCACGTCGATGTGCTCGGAAGTGTCGAGGCCGGCTGCCGTTGCATCGACGATGAACGCCGTGATGCCGCGCGTGCCGCCCGCGGGATCGGTCTTGGCGAACAGGCAGTAGAAGTCGGCGATGCCGCCGTTGCTGATCCAGGTCTTCTCGCCGTTGAGGCACCAGCCGTCGGGCGTGGCTTCGGCGCGCATGGCCATGGCCGCCACGTCGGAGCCCGCGTCGGGTTCGCTGAGGGCAAAGGCCGCGATCTTCTCGCCCCTGCCCACGGCCGTGAGGTACTGCGATTGCTGCCCGGGCGTGCCCGCGAGCGTGATCGCGCCGCTGCCCAGCCCCTGCATCGCAAACGCGAAGTCGGCCAGCGGCGAGTGGTAGCCGAGCGTTTCGCGCAGCAGCACGAGCGCGCGCGAATCGAGGCGCTCCAGCGCGCCGCCTGCGCTGCCGGGCACGGCATAGCGCAGCCAGCCGCCGTCGCCGAGGCGGCGCACCCAGTCGCGGCAGGCCGCGCGGTCGTCGCGCTCGTCGACCTCCTGCGCGGCGCACCAGGGCAGCAGCTCGCTCGCGAGCGCGCGATGCGCGTCGTCGAAGAACGGCAGCGCGAGGTGCGTTGTCGACGGTGGTGCGGGGATCTTGGTCATCATGACTTCAGTCTCCGCCGAACACGGGCTTGCGCTTGGCCGCAAACGCTTCGTAGGCGCGCCTGAAATCCTCGGTCTGCATGCAGATGGCCTGCGCCTGCGCTTCGGCCTCGATGGCCTGGTCGATGGTCATCGACCACTCCTGCGAGAGCATGGTCTTGGTCATGCCGTGCGCGAAGCTCGGGCCGTCGGCCAGTTCGCGCGCCACCTTGGTGGCCGCTTCGAGCAGGGCGTTGCTTTCATGCAGCGCATTGAAGAAGCCCCAGGCATGGCCTTCCTGGGCCGTCATCGCGCGGCCGGTGAACAGCAGCTCGGAAGCGCGGCCCTGGCCGATCACGCGCGGCAGCAAGGCGCAGGCGCCCATGTCGGCGCCGGCCAGGCCGACGCGCGTGAACAGGAAGGCGGTGCGCGTGGCGGGCGAGCCGTAGCGCAGGTCGCAGGCCAGCGCGATCATCGCGCCGGCACCGGCGCACACGCCGTCGATGGCGCCGACGATGGGTTGCGGGCAATGGCGGATGGCCTTCACCAGGTCGCCGGTCATGCGCGTGAACTCGAGCAGCTCCGGCATGCGCATGCCGGTGAGCGGGCCGATGATCTCGTGCACGTCGCCGCCCGAGCAGAAGTTGCCGCCGGCGCCGGTGACCACGATGGCCCTCACGTCGGTCGCATAAGCCAAGGCGCGGAACAGGTCGCGCAGCTCGGCGTACGAGTCGAAGGTGAGCGGGTTCTTGCGCTCGGGGCGATTCAGCGTGATGGTGCCGACGCCCGCTTCGTAGTGCCATGCGAAGTGCTTCGCCGCGTAAGGCGCCTTGGCCTCGAATTGCGCGTGCATGGGATTGCCCGCGCCGATGTAGTGCTTCATTCGGCCTCCGCCATCTGGCTGTGTGAGTGTTGCTTGACCTTGCCGAGCAGCTTGTGCAGCTGCGCGATCTCCTTGGCGCTGAGGGCCGCGAAGGCATCGACGATCCAGTCTTCGTGCTGCTGCGCCATCTCGTTGAAGAGCTTGCGCCCGCGCGCCGTGAGCCGCACGCGCCAGGCGCGGCGGTCGCCCTCGACGTTGATGCGTTCCACCAGCCCTTCGGTCACGAGCTGGTCGGTGATGCCGGTAACGTTGCCGCCCGTCACCATCATGCGGCGCGAGAGCTCGTTCATCTTCAGGCCGTCGGGCGAGCGCTCGAGCTGCGACATCAGGTCGAAGCGCGGCAGCGTGGTGGCGAACTGAGAGCGCAGTTCGTTGCGCACCTGCTTCTCGATCAGCTGGGTGCAGGTGAGCAGCCGCAGCCAGAGGCGCAGGGCCTCGGGGTGCTCGCTGTGGGCGCGTGCTTCGAGGTCCATGTCAGTGGCGCCCGGCCGCCCGAAGGCACTGACGCGCCCCCTCGGGGGGCAGCGATACGCGAAGCGATGAGCGGGGGGGGTTCATTTCAGTGCGTCTCCTCGCTGTTCTGAGCCAACGCGGCGGCGGAGATCTGCTGCTGCTTGGCGATCTCGCGGTACATCTGGTCGCGTCCGCTCAGGTATTGCTTGGGCCAGTCGACGTCGCGGCTTTGCAGCTTGGCGGCCTCGTGCAAGGTCCACGCAGGGTCGGCAAGGTGCGGGCGCGCGATGGCGCAGAGGTCGGCGCGGCCGGCCGCGATGATGCTGTTGGCCTGGTCGGCGTCGGTGATGGCGCCCACCGCGATGGTCGAGATGCCGACCTCGTTGCGGATGCGGTCCGAGAACGGCGTCTGGTACATGCGGCCGTACACCGGCTTGGCGGCGCGCGTGGTCTGGCCGGAAGACACGTCGATGAAGTCCGCACCGGCTTCCTTGAAGAGGCGCGCCACCACGACGGCATCGGCGTCGGTGTTGCCGCCGGGCGCCCAGTCGTGCGCCGAGATGCGCACGCTCATCGGCTTGTCTTGCGGCCACACGGCGCGCATGGCGCGGAACACCTCGAGCGGGTAGCGGCAGCGCGCTTCGATGCCGCCGCCGTATTCGTCGGTGCGCAGGTTGGTCAGCGGGCTGATGAAGGCCGACAGCAGGTAGCCGTGCGCGCAGTGCAGCTCGAGCCAGTCGAAGCCGCATTCGGCGGCGCGGCGCGTGGACGCCACGAACTGGTCGCGCATGAAGTCCATCTGTTCGCGCGTCATCGCGGCCGGCAGCTGGTTCTGTTCGCCGTAGGCCACCGCGCTGGCGGCCAGCAGCGGCCAGTTGCCGCTTGCTAGCGGCTCGTCGGTGCCTTCCCAGCCCACGCGCGTCGAACCCTTGGGGCCGCTGTGGCCGAGCTGCATGGCGATCTTGGCGCTCGACTGCGTGTGCACGAAATCGACGATGCGCTTGAACGCGGCCTGCTGCGCGTCGTTGTACAGGCCCGTGCAGCCGGGGGTGATACGGCCTTCGGGCGTCGGGCTGGTCATTTCGACGAACACCATGGCGGCGCCGCCGAGCGCGCGCGCGCCCAGGTGCACCAGCAGGAAGTCCTGCGGCACGCCGTCGACCGCGCTGTAGGTGGCCATCGGCGACACCAGGATGCGGTTCTTGAGCCTGAGGCCGCGCACCTGCAGCGGCATCAGCATGGGCGCAATGGGCTTGCCGCCGGCCAGCCATTGCTCGTAGCCGCCGAGCCATTGCGTGTCGCGCACGCGCAGGTTCTCGTGGCTGATGCGCTGCGAGCGCGTGAGCAGCGAGTAGGCGAACTGCTCGATCTGCATGCCGGTGTAGCGCGGCACGTTCTCGAACCATTCGGTGGAGTTGCGTGCGGCGTTCTGGATCTTGAGCACCTCGACGCTGCGGCGCGCCTCGTAGCCCTCGAGCACGTGGTCGACGGTGCCGCCCTGCGCGAATTCGTTGGCCAGGTCGATTGCGTCTTCCAGCGCGAGCTTGGTGCCCGAGCCGATCGAGAAGTGCGCCGTGTGCGCCGCGTCGCCCATGAGCACCACGGGCACCGAGCGGCCCTGCACGTCGATGCGATGCGTCCAGCGCTCGCACACCACGCGCGGAAAACGGATCCAGTTGGCCGAGCCGCGCAGGTGCGTGGCATTGCTGATGAGCGAATGGCCGCCCAGGTACTTGGCGAACAGCTTCTCGCAGAAGGCGATGGCCTCGGGCTGCTCCATCTGGTCGAGGCCGTGGGCCTTCCAGACTGCTTCGGGCGTCTCGACGATGAAGGTCGAGGTCTTGTCATCGAACTGGTAGGCATGGGCCTGGAACCAGCCGTGCTCGGTCTGTTCGAAGGCGAAGGTGAAGGCGTCGAAGGTCTGGTGCGTGCCCAGCCACACGAAGCGGCAGTTGCGCAGGTCGATGTCGGGCTTGAACACGTCGGCATAGCGCTGGCGGATGCGGCTGTTGAGGCCGTCGCTTGCAATCACCAGGTCGGCGTTGTACTGGGCGGCGATCGCCTGGTCGTCGGTGGCGTCGGTCTCGAAGACCAGCTTCACGCCGAGCGCGAGGCAGCGCTCCTGCAGGATGTTCAGCAGACGCTTGCGGCCGATGCCGCAGAAGCCGTGGCCGCCCGAGCGCACCTGCCGGCCCTTGAAGAAAACCTGGATGTCGTCCCAGTGGTGGAACTCGCTGCCGATCAGCGCCGCGGTCTCGGCATCGGCCGCGCGCAGGTTGGCGAGCGTCTGGTCGCTGAGCACCACGCCCCAGCCGAAGGTGTCGAAGGGGCGGTTGCGCTCCACCACGGTGATCTCGAGCGCGGGGTTGCGCGCCTTCATCAGCAGCGCGAAGTACAGGCCCGCGGGGCCGCCGCCGATGCACAGGATGCGTTGAAGGTCCATGGCGGGTGCGGCAGAGGTGCCGGCGGTTAGGCTGTTCATGGTTGAATAGTTTAAGCATAAACAATCCGGTGTCAACGGGGCCTTCCCCGGCGGGGTACCCGGGGCGCCGTGGGTGTCATGCAAAAAATCGAAAAAATCAATACCATCGCTTCACCATGCAAAGCTTGATACCCAAGATCGAGTCGCAGCTTGCGTCGCTGCCCGTGCCCATCGCGCTGGAACTGCCCGATGGTCGAAGAGTTGCCAAGCCGGGGTCGCGCGTCACCCTGGCGTTCAGCGAGTGGTCGGCGCTGGCCAAGCTGGCGGCGCATCAGGTGGGGGCCATCGGAGAGGCCTATGTGGAGGGCCGGGTGCAGATCGAAGGCGCAATGCGCGACCTGATCGACGCCACGGTCGGCATGCTGCCCGGCAACCCCGCGGAGACCAACACCACCTGGTGGACCCGGCTGCTGCGGCTGGCCAAGTCCCACAACTCGCATTCGCTGCACAAGGACGCCGAGCAGATCCAGTTCCATTACGACGTCTCCGACGACTTCTACGCGCTGTGGCTCGATCCGCGCCGGGTGTATTCGTGCGCCTATTTCCGCACGCCGGGGCTGACGCTGGCGCAAGCCCAGGAGGCCAAGCTGGACCACATCTGCCGCAAGCTGCTGCTGCAGCCCGGCGAGCGTTTTCTCGACATCGGCTCCGGCTGGGGCGGGCTGCTGCTGTGGGCGGCGGAGCACTATGGCGTCGACGCCACCGGCATCACGCTGTCGAAGAACCAGCATGCGCACGTGCAGCGCCTGATCGAGGAAAAGGGCCTGCAGGGCCGCGTGCGGGTGGAGCTGCGCGACTACCGCGAGCTTTCGGCCGATGCGCCCTTCGACAAGATCTCGTCGGTCGGCATGTTCGAGCATGTGGGCGCGGCCAACATGCCCACCTATTTCCGCAAGATCCATTCGCTGCTCAAGCCCGGCGGGCTGGTGCTGAACCACGGCATCACCTCGGGCCAGCTCGACTACCGCCAGCTGGGCGCGGGCATGGGCGACTTCATCGAGAAGTACATCTTCCCGGGCGGCGAGCTGCTGCATGTGACGCACGTGCTGCGCGAGACGGCGGCCGCGGGTCTGGAGATGGTCGATACCGAAAGCCTGCGCCCGCACTATGCGCGCACGCTGTGGGCCTGGTCCGACGCGCTGGAGTCGCAGCTCGACACGGCGCGCGAAGTGCTCGCGCGCGCGGGCGGGCGGCAGGGCGAGAATGCCGAGCGCATCCTGCGCGCCTACCGCCTCTACCTGGCGGGCTCGGCCATGAGCTTCGAGCAGGGCTGGATCTCACTGCACCAGATGCTTTCGACCAAGCCCGACGGGCGGGTCGAGCACGGTGTTCTGCGCGGCGCGCAATCGGTGTACCCTTTTGCCCGTGACTACATCTACAAGTGAGTGAGAACAACCATGCTGTACCGATTCCAGTCCCGGGCCTCCCCTGACTTCGTGATGCTGGAGGTGCATGCACGCCAGCTGTTCGACATCGTCGGCAAGGCGCCTGCGCCGCAGGGCATCATCACCCTCGAGCAGATCCCGGGCGCCATTGCGGCGCTCGAATCCGCGCTGGCGCGCGAGGCCAGCAATCCGCACAACCATGACGACTACGCCGTCGAAGGCCACGCCAACGAGGCCGAAAAGCAGCACGTGGGCCTGCACCAGCGCGCAGCCCCGCTGCTGCACATGCTCAGGGATTCCCTGGCCGATAAAAAAGACGTGACCTGGAAGACCTGAGCGCCTGTCGCGAAGCCTGGGGGTTAGTCCACTTTCGCGCCGGAGTCCTTCACCACCTTCGCCCACTTCACGTGCTCGCTGGCAATCAGCTTGGCGAAGTCGGCCGGCGAATTGCCGCTCGGGATGGCGCCCTGGGCGAGCATCTTTTCCTTGATGGCGGGCGTGCCCAGCGACTTGGCCACTTCCTGCTGGATCCGGTTCACGATCTCGGGCGAGGTGCCGGCCGGCGCCAGCAGGCCGAACCATGAGCTCGCCTCGAAGCCCTTGAGCGTCGGGCCGCCCGCTTCCTCGACCGTCGGGACGTCGGGCAGCGCCGGCGAGCGCCTGGCACTGGTCACGGCCAGGGCCGTGAGCTTGCCGCCCTTGATTTGCGCCATCGACGAAGGCAGGTTGTCGAACATCACGTCGGCGTTGCCGCCCACCATGTCCAGCAGCGCCGGGCCCGAGCCCTTGTACGGGATGTGGGCCATGAAGGTGCCGGTCATGCTCTTGAAGAGCTCGCCTGCCAGGTGGATCGAGGTGCCGCTGCCGCTGGAGGCCATGTTGAGCTTGCCCGGGTTGGCCTTGGCGTACTTGATGAAGTCCTGCACGTTGTGGATGTTCAGCGCCTTGGCCTTGTCGGCGTTCATCTCCATGACGTTCGGCACGGCCGCCACCAGCGTGATCGGCGCGAAGTCCTTGATCGGGTCGAACGGCAGCTTGGGATAGAGCGCGCGGTTGATGCCGTGCGTGCCGACCGTGCCCATCAGGAGCGTATAGCCGTCGTTCGGCGCGCGCGCCACGATCTCGGCGCCCACGTTGCCGCCCGCGCCCGCGCGGTTGTCGACGATGAACTGCTGGCCGAAGGCCTTCGACAGTTCGGGCGCGACGGCGCGCGCCAGGATGTCGGTGGTGCCGCCGGCCGCGAAGGGCACGACGATGCGCACCGGCTTGTTCGGCCAGGTGTTCTGGGCCCAGGAAGGGGCAGCCGCGAGGGCGATGGCGCAGGCGGAAGCGGCCAGTGCGGCGCGGCGGTTCGTCTTGAAGTTTGAAGAAGAGGTCATGCGGGCGTTTGTACAGGGGAACCGCCGCGCGCGTGGCGGGTAAAAACCCCGTGGGAACGCCGGCTATGCCACCTGCATCCGCTGTGCAAACCGCTCGCTGCGAAAACGCTCCAGCACGAAGTCGATGAACACGCGCGTCTTCGCGGGCAGCAGCTTCTTGCTCGGGTAGTAGAGCCAGACCGCGCCCGCGTCGAAGTGCCACTCGGGCAGCAGGCGCACCAGCTCGCCGCTGCGCAGCCCGCGTTCGACGAAGGGCATCGGCAGCATCGCCACGCCCAGGCCCATCAGCGCGGCGTGCGCAATCGCTTCGGGGTCGTTGAAGATCGCGCGCGGCCGGGGCAGCTCCACCGTGGCCTGGTCGCCGCTCGCATGCTGCAGCGTCCAGCTGCGAAGCCGGCCGGTGGGCGAGGAGCGCCGCAGCAGGGCGTCGAGCTGCGCCAGTTCCGCGGGCTGTGCCGGCAGCGTGCGCCCTGCCAGGTAGCCCGGTGCGGCCACCGCCACCACATGGATGCGCGCCAGTTCGCGTGCCACCACGCCGGGCGACAGCTCGATGCCGCCGCCGATGGCCGCGTCGAAGCCTTCGCCCACCAGGTCCACCTGCTGGTTGTCGAAGTGCCAGTCGGGCAGGATGGACGGGTATCGCGCGAGGAAGTCGCCCATCATCGGCAGCACATGCTCGCGGCCGAAGGCCTGGCCCATGCTCACCTTGAGTGTGCCGGCGGGCTGGCCGTCGTCCTGCGACAGGCCGGCCACGGCGTCCTGCAGCGTGGCCAGCGCCCCGCCGATCTGGCCCAGGAAACGCTCGCCGCCCTCCGTCAGCGTGAGGCGGCGGGTGCTGCGCTGGAACAGCCGCACGCCCAGCCGGGCTTCGAGCCGCGCGACGTTCTTGCTGACCGCGGCCGGCGTGAGCCCGAGCCGGCGGGCAGCGGCCGAGAAGCTGCCGCTTTCGGCGCTCTGCACGAAGGACTGGAGGTGATTGAGCGGTTCCATGGGCCTATTTTCAACCAATGGTTGAATCTGATTGGAACGATTGATGGCTACCGGAACGGTAATGGAATCCCGACACTGAAGGTCTTCCACCTCACAACCGATAGGAAACCATCACCATGGCACTCAGCAAATCCACTTCCCCCGTGCTCACGGGCAAGGTCGCTTTCGTCACCGGCGGTTCGCGCGGCATCGGCGCCGCGATCGTGCGCCGCCTGGCCGAGGACGGCGCCGCCGTCGCCTTCAGCTATGCCAGCTCCGGCGCGCCGGCCGACGAACTCGTGCGCAGCATCGAGGCCGAAGGCGGCCGTGCGCTGGCGCTGAAGATCGACAGCGCCGATGCCGCCGCGCTCACCGCCGGCATCGACGAAGCCGCGCGCAAGCTCGGCCGCATCGACGTGCTGGTCAACAACGCCGGCGTTTTCCTGCCCGGCACCCTCGATGATTTCTCGCTCGAGGATTTCGACCGCACGCTGGACATCAACGTGCGCGCCGTGTTCGTGGCGGCCAAGGCCGCCGTGCGCCACATGGGCGAGGGCGGGCGCATCATCAACATCGGCAGCACCAACGCCGAGCGCATGCCCTGGCCCGGCGGCAGCGCCTATGCCATGAGCAAGTCGGCGCTCAAGGGCCTGGTGCAGGGCCTCGCGCGCGACCTCGGTCCGCGCGGCATCACGGTCAACAACGTGCAGCCCGGCCCGGTCAACACCGACATGAACCCGGTGGACGGCCCGAACGCCGCCGCGATGCACGGCCTGATGGCGCTGGCCCGCCACGCGCGCCCCGAGGAAATCGCCGGCATGGTGGCGTACCTCGCGAGTCCCGAAGCCGCGTTCGTTACCGGCGCCAGCCTCAACATCGACGGCGGATTCGCGGCCTGAAGGCTATCCGGCGCGCTGGACGGCGGCAATGAGCTTGTCCAGGGTGGCATCGAGGCGGGCGAGCTCGTTGGCCGCGATGCCCTCGAACAGCGCGGCCTCGCGCTGCCGGCCCAGCACGCCGACGGTTTCGTGCAGCGCCTTGCCGGCCGCCGTCAGGTAGAGCCGGCTGCGGCGCCGGTCGGTGGGGTCGCCCACGGGCTGCACGCGCTTGTGGCGCTTCAGGCCGGCCAGGGCGCGGCTCACCGCCATCTTGTCGAGGCCGGTGAGATCGGCGATCTGCGTGGCATTGAGCCCCGGCTGCGCGCCGAGCACCGCCATGGCCCGCCATTCGTTGAGCGTGAGGTGGTGTTCGCGGCCCACCTTCTCGTGAAAGGGCCGCGCCGTGAGATTGACCACCCGCACCAGCTTGAAGAAGAGCGGGTCCATGGCGCGGCTGGTTCAGCCCAGCAGTTTTCTCGCGGCGGCCGCGATGGCCTCGGCGCCGACGCGCGATTGCGCCTCCAGCACCGGCGCATAGCCGACCGGGATGCGCGGCGCGCCAAGCCGCGCCACGCGGCAGCCCGTGGCCTCGGCGGCGCTGGCGGCAATCTCGGCGCCGAAGCCCGCCGCCTGCACCGCCTCGTGCGCCACCAGCAGCCGCCCGGTGCGCGCACACGACGCGAGCACCGTCTCGCGGTCCCAGGGCCAGAGCGTGCGCAGGTCGATCAGGTCGACCGCGATGCCTTCGGCCGCCAGCGCATCGCAGGCCGCCGCGCAGGCCTGCATCTGCCGGCTCCAGCTCACGAGCGTGAGCGCATTGCCTTCGCGCACGCGCCGCGCCTTGCCGAGCGGCACGGCGATGTCTTCGTCGACCTCGCCGCGCAGGCCCCACAGCGTCTTGTGCTCGATGTAGACCACGGGGTCGCCGCACGCGAGCGCGGCGCGCAACAGGCCGTAGTTGTCCTGCGGCGTCGACGGGCTCACCACCACCACGCCCGGCAGGTGCGCGAACCAGGCCTCCAGCGACTGCGAATGCTGCGCGGCCGAGGCGTCCCAGATGCCGCCGGGCATGCGTGCCACCAGCGGCACGCGGCCCTGGCCGCCGAACATGAAGCGGTTCTTGGCGGCCTGGTTGACCAGTTCGTCCATGCCGCAGAGCGCGAAGTCGACTACCCGCATCTCGACCACGGGCCGGAGGCCCGCGAGCGCCATGCCCACGCCGGCGCCCATGATCGCGGCCTCGCTGATCGGCGTGTCGATCACGCGCTCGGCGCCGAAGGCCTGCTGCAGGCCCTTGTACTGGCCGAAGATGCCGCCGCGGCCCACGTCCTCGCCGAGCACGACCACGCGCGCATCGGCTTCCATTTCGCGCTGGATTGCGAGCACGGCGGCTTCGGAATAACTCAGCGTGGTTGTCACAGCCATTGGCCTGCTCCCGTGGTCTGCACGTCGGTGAAGGCAGCGCCGGGCTCGGGCCAGGGCGCGGCGTCGGCCACGGCGAGGGCGGTGTCCACCTCGTCGCGCGCGGCATTCTCGATGGCATCCAGCGTCGCGGCGGCCACGCCCATGTCCAGAAGGTGCCCGCGTGCCCGCGCGATCGGATCGGTTTCGAGCGCGGCTGCCAGTTCGGCCGGATCGCGGTAGGCCGCGAGGTCGACCGACACATGCCCCTTCACACGGTAGGTCAGCGCATGCAAAAGCCGCGGTCCGGCGCCACCGCGCACTTCGGCGACCAGCCGCGCGGCGGTTTCGTGCACCGCGAACACGTCGTTGCCGTCGACCTGCGTGGCCGCGATGTCCATCGAGGCGGCGCGCGCCGATGCGCCTTCGCCCGCCGTCATCGGGCCGCTCGCGGTGGTGGCGCTCCAGCGGTTGTCCTCGCAGACGAAGAGCACCGGCAGGCCGTACACGCGCGCCCAGTTCAGCGCCTCGAGGAAAGGCCCGCGGTTGATGGCGCCGTCGCCGAAGAAGCAGACCGTGATGTCGCCATTTTTTCCGAGCAGCTTCTGCGCATGCGCCGCGCCGACCGCAATCGGCAGGCCCGCAGCCACCACACCGTTCGCGCCCAGCATGCCGACCGAGAAGTCCGCGATGTGCATCGAGCCGCCCTTGCCGCCGTTGAAGCCGGTGGCCTTGCCGAACAGCTCGCACATCATGCGGGCGAGGTCGGCGCCCTTGGCCAGCGTGTGGCCGTGGCCGCGGTGCGTGGAGGTGAGGTAGTCGCTCGTGCGCAGATGCGCGCAGACGCCCGCGGGCACCGCCTCCTGCCCGGTCGAAAGGTGCAGCGGCCCGCGCACCTTGGCGGCACCGGCGGCCTGCTGGCCATAGGCGCTCACGCCGCCCTGGCTCGCGGCTTCGGCGGCGTTTTCGAAGGCGCGGATGCGCACCATGGCGCGGTACAGCGCCGTGCCTGAATTGCTCGGGTCCATCTTGTCTCCAGCGCCCTTGACGGGGGCGTTCCGGCAAAAATCGTATCAAGCGTGACGACATGGCCTCACAGGGCTTACCCCCTGCCGTGTTCCCGCAGTGGAAGTCTGAGAATGATTCTCAAATGCATCGGTAGAATGGCGCCCCCGTCCGCACGATTCCTTTGCGGCCGCTGCCCGCGTCGATCGAAGCAGCGCCGGCCCCTGCCTTTCCCATGCACAAGTTTTTTCTGGCCACGCCTCTCGCGCTCGCGGGGGCCTTTTCCCATGCCCAAATCACCGAGCCGGCCGCCGAGGCGCGCGGGCAGCTCGGCACCGTCACGGTGGAATCCAGTGCGACCACCGGCTTCGTCGCCAACACGGTGGAGGCCGGCACCTTCCGCGGCGCCGGCATCATGGACGTGCCCGCCACGGTCAACACCGTCACGCGCGAGGTGCTGGAGCTGCAGGGCGCGGCCAGCATCTACGAGGCGCTGCGCAACACGGCCGGCGTGACGCGCCAGCAGAACGGCGGCGACACCTTCGACCAGCTCGTGATCCGCGGCATCGCGGTGGAGAACCGGACGAACTACCGGCTCAACGGCTCGCTCGCGATTCCCAACGTCTCCGAGATTCCCATGGAGAACAAGGAGCGCGTCGAGGTGCTGAAGGGCGCCTCGGCGCTCTACTACGGCTTCACCACGCCGGCGGGCATCGTCAACCTCGTGACCAAGCGCGCCGGCAGCACGCCCGTGAGCACCGTGGGCCTCACGCTCGACGACCGCGGCTCGGCACAGGCACTGGCCGACCTCGGGCGCCAGTTCGGCGACCAGAACCAGTACGGGCTGCGCATCAACGCCGCCGGCGGGCGCATCGGCTCGAACATCGACGGCGTGGACGGCAACCGCAGGTTCGTGTCGGCCGCGTTCGACTGGCGCATCAACAGCCGGCTCACGCTCAAGGCCGACGTCGAGAACTACCGCAAGCGCATCACCGAGCAGGCCGGCATCACCCGGCTGGCGGCCGTCAACGGCGTGATTGCCCTGCCCGCCGTGCCCAACCCCGACAAGCTGCTCGGGCCGGCGTGGGCCGTGTTTGATGCCGAAGTCACCAACACGCAATTGCGCGCCGACTATTCGCTCGGCGACAACTGGGCGCTGACCGTGGAAGCCGGCCACTCCGAAGCCGAGCGCGACCGCCGGCTTGCAAGCTTCAGCAACTACAACGTGCTGACCGGCGCCGGCCGCATCACCGGCAACGACCAGAGCCTCAAGCAGACGTCGGACCTGCTGCGCACCGAGCTGTTCGGCACCTTCTCGACCGGCAGCGTGCAGCACGAACTCACGCTCGGCGCCGCGCGCAGCAAGAAGACGCAGGACCCGATCTTCCAGCGCAACTACGGCGGCGCCAGCACCGTGCAGAACCTGTACAACCCGGTGCCCATCGGCTATTTGCCGCTGACGGCGCGGCCGGCCCGGCCCACCACCGGCGCCCAGGAAAGCGAGGAGCTCGGGCTCTATGCGCTCGACCGCATCAGCTTCTCGCCGCAGTGGCAGCTGGTGGCCGGCCTGCGCCGCACCCACTACGAGAGCACGCAGGGCGCGAGCGCCACGATCCCGCCGATCGCCTACGACGTGCGCAAGACCACGCCGCTGGCCGCGCTGAGCTACAAGTTCACGCCCGCGCTGGTGGGCTACGTCTCCTATGCGGAGGGCGTGGAGGAAGGCGAGATCGCGCCCGCCGGCACTGCCAACCAGAACGCCCACATGCCGCCCGGCGTGAGCAAGCAGAAGGAAATCGGCCTGCGCTGGCTCAGCGACGGCGGCATGCTGCTGTCGGGCGCGCTGTTCGACATCGAACGCCCCGGCGCCTACACCAACAGCGCCAACACCTTCGTGGCCGACGGCCGCCAGCGCTACCGCGGCCTCGACGTCTCGGCGCAGGGCCGCCTGACGCGCGCGCTCGCCTGGCAGCTGTCGGCCCAGTCGCTGGATGCCGAGTTCCGCGGCATCAACGCGCAATACAACGGGAAGATGCCCGAGAACACCGCCAAACAAACGGCCAGCGCCTTCCTCTCGTACGACATTGCCGCAGTGCCGGGCCTGTCGGTCAACGCGGGCGCCTACTACACGGGGCGCCGGCCGGTGGATGACCTGAACCAGGCCTTCATCGGCGGCAACACCATTTTCGGGCTGGGCGCGCGCTACGTGACGCAGCTGTTCGGCAAGCGCACGCTGTGGCAGGTCAACGTCGACAACGTGGCCGACAAGCGCTACTGGGCGGCGGCCGGCACGCGGCTGGCCGTGGGCGCGCCGCGCAGCATCAAGGCGACGCTCAAGGTCGACCTTTGAACGAATCCGCAACAAGACGGCAGCGGCCCTTCACATCCTTCGGCGTTTCTTCCATGGCTCTCCTGAGACGGATCTGGTTCCAGATCCACTGGTTCATCGGCATCACCGCCGGCAGCGTGCTCGTCGTGATCGGGCTGAGCGGCGCGGTGCTTTCCTTTCGCGCGGAGATCGTCGACGCGCTCAATCCCGAATTGCGCCACATTCCCAACCTGGCTGGTGCGCCGGCGTTGCGGCCCGCGGCGCTCGCGGCGCAGGTGCAGGCGGCCGAGCCGGCACTGCGCATCGCGGCGCTCACGGTGTTTGCCGAAGCCGGGCGGCCGGCGCGCATCAACTTCGCGCCGCCCGAAGGCCAGCGCCAGGGCGAGGTCCGGCTGGTGGATCCCTGGACCGGCGCGCTGCTGCCCGTGCCCAAGGGCGAGGCCTTCTTCGAGTTCGCCGAGCACCTGCATCGCTGGCTGCTGCTGCCGCGCGATGCGGGCAAGCCCGTCACCGGCACGCTGGCCGCGGGGCTGCTGGTGCTTGCGCTGTCGGGCCTCTACCTGCGCTGGCCGCGCCGGCCGCTCGCGTGGCGGGCCTGGCTGAAGCTGGACTTCGCGCTGACCGGCCGCGCCTTTCTCTGGAACCTGCATGCGGTGGCCGGCACCCTCGCGCTGCTGGTGTACCTGGTCTCGAGCCTCACGGGCATCTACTGGGGCTTCGACGCCGTGCGCGCGATGGTCGACAACGCCGCCGGCGAAGGGCGCGTGGTCCGTGCGCAGGGCATGCAGGCCGGCAGCGCGCCCGCCAAGGCGCAGGCGGCGCCCGACCTGCAGCGCGTGTGGCAATCCTTCCTCGACGAAACCGGCGGCGACTGGAGCCTGGCCACGCTGCGCCTGCCGGCGCGCAATGCATCGCAGCTCGAAGTGACCTACCTGCGCGCCCACCCCGAACACGAACGCGCACGCAACCGCCTCTACCTTGACGCCGCCACCGGCGAGCCCACCCGGCACCAGCGCTATGCCGACAAGCCGCTGGCCGGCCGGCTGGTCAACAGCATCTATCCGATGCACATGGGCGCCTACTGGGGATTGCCGGGCCGCATCGTGATGCTGCTCAGCAGCCTGGGCCTGGCGCTGTTCGCGATCACGGGGTGGATGCTCTACCTCGGACGCCGGCGCACCAAGCGGGCCGTACGCGAGGAGCGCACGCGGCTCGGTCCTGCGCTGCGGTCCGACGGGCCCGGCGCCGAGCCCGTGCTGCTCACCTTTGCGAGCCAGACCGGCCAGGCGGAGCGCATCGCGCTGCAGACGGCCGCGGTGCTGCAATCGGCCGGCGTCGCGGTGGTGCTGCAGCCGCTGGTGCGCCTGAGCGTGGATGCGCTGCGGCGCTACCGCAAGGTGCTGCTGGTGGCCAGCACCTTCGGCGACGGCGATCCGCCGGACAGCCTGCGCGCGTTTGCGCGCCAGTTCGCGCTGCAGACCGGCTCCGGCCTGCAGCATGTGCACTACGGCCTGCTCGCGCTGGGGGACCGGCACTACGCCAACTTCTGCGGCTTCGGCCGGTCGCTCGACCACGACCTGCGCGGCCACGGCGCGCAGGCGCTGTTCCCGATGATCGAAGTGCACAACGGCGATGCCGGTGCGCTGGCCCGCTGGCAGCACGCGCTGGCCGAAGCCTTCGGCGTGCTGCAGCCCGCCGAATGGAGGGCGCACGAAGCGAAGGCGGTGCCCTTCGCGCCCTGGCGCCTCGTGCGGCGCACCCTGCTCAATGCCGGCAGCCAGGGCGATCCGCTCTTCGAGATCGAGCTCGCGCATGCCGGCGCAGCCGCCTGGGCGCCGGGCGCGCTTGTCGAACTGCTGCCGCGCCAGCCCGGCCACGCCGTCGGGCAATTCCTGCGCCGCACCGGCCTCGACGGACGAGCGCGCGTGCACTGCGATGGCCGCGAGCGCACGCTCGAAGACGCGCTGTCTCGCAGCATGCTTCCCGCCGCACCGGCGGCCAGCGCGCAGGCATTGGCCGACATGCTGGTGCCGCTGGCGCCGCGGCGCTATTCGGTGGCCTCGACCACGGCCGATGGCTGCGTGCAGCTGCTGGTGCGCCAGGTCCGCCACGCGGACGGCATGGGCGTGGCCTCGGGCTGGCTGACCGAGGGGGCGCCGCTGGATGCACAGGTCGAGCTTCGCCTGCTGCCCAATCCCGCTTTCGCGCTCGTCGACGATGAGGCGCCCTGCGTCTTCATCGGCAATGGCTCCGGCTTTGCCGGCCTGCGCGCGCATCTTCGCGAGCGCGTGCGGAGGGGCCACGGCCGCAACTGGCTGGTGTTCGGCGAGCGGAATGCGGCGCACGACGCCTTCTGCGCCGAGGAAATAGCGCAGTGGCAGGCGGCCGCGGCGCTCGAGCGCGTCGACCTGGTGTTCTCGCGCGACCAGGCCGAGCGCCGGTATGTGCAGCACCGGCTGCGCGAGGCGGCCGGCCTGCTGCGCCAATGGGTGGCCGAGGGTGCGGTGGTCTACGTCTGCGGCAGCCTCGAAGGCATGGCGCCGGGCGTCGACCTCGCGTTGCGCGAGGTGCTGGGTTCGGCGGCCTACGAAGACCTGGTGGCAGAGGGCCGCTACCGGCGCGATGTCTACTGAGCGGCTTCCCGCAGGCACTGCGCAAACTGCGCGGCGGCAGGCGGGCTGGCGCGCGGCTTGCGCTGCAGGAGGCCCACCTCGCGGTGGAACGTGAATTCGCCGAGCGGGAGCATGCGAACGCCCGCGGGCAGCGGAAGGTGCGCCTCGACCAGCGGAACGAGCGCAACTCCCAGCCCCTTGGACGTCATGTGGATGAGCCCGGCGATCTCGTCCAGTTCGATCGAATCGTTGACTGCGATGCCTTCGCGCCGGAGGAATCTTTCCACCATGCGGCCACCGAACGACGCGCGGTCGTAGCGCAGGAAGGGCTGCTCCTGGAGCAGCGCGCGCCAGTCCTTGCCCGGCAGTTTCCTGGGCGCGATGAGCACGTACGGCTCCTGCACCAGCGGCTGCCACGCCAGTTCCGGAAGAAGGCCGAACGGCGGCCGGATGATCACCGCCGCATCGATCGTGCCCGCGTCGAGCTCGTCCATCAGCCGCATCGACACGCCGGGCGACACATGGACGCGCAGCAGCGGCTGCTGCTTGCGCAGCCTTGCAAGCGCCCGCGCGACGAGCGTCGACTGCGCCGAGGCAATGGCGCCGATGCGCAGCAGCCCGCCGCTCGCGGCGTCATCGGGAAGCTCGCCGAGCCTGGCGTAGAGCGCGCAGATCTCCTCCGCGCGCGCCAGCGTCGTCTGGCCGGCCGCATTCAAGGTGGCGGAGCGCCCGGTCCGTTCGAACAGCGCGAACCCCAGGGCTTCCTCGAGCCGCTTGACCTGGCTGCTGACCGCCGACTGCGTCAGGCCGATCCGCTCTCCCGCGGCGGCAAAGGTGCCGTGGCGGCAGACGGCGATGAAGGTTCTGAGCTCGTTGATCATGAACCGAGCATCTCAAGAATCGATGCATGGTTCAATGTTTCATCACGATGGGCTGTGGTTGGGGCCTTCAGACGGCGAACAGCGAATCGAGATTCGCGAACGACTTCATCTCGATGGCATTGCCCGACGGATCGAGAAAGAACATCGTCGCCTGTTCGCCCGGCTCGCCCTTGAAGCGGATGTAGGGCTCGATCACGAAGCGGGTCTGCCGCGCCACGAGCTTGTCGGCCAGCGCCTGCCACTGGTCCATCGGGAGGATGGCGCCGAAGTGGCGCACCGGCACGTCGTGGCCGTCGACCGCGCTGCTGGCCTTGTGGCCGCATTCATCGGGCGCGAGGTGCGCCACGATCTGGTGGCCGTAGAAGTCGAAGTCGACCCATTCGGGCGCGCTGCGGCCCTCGGGGCAGCCGAGCAGGCCGCCGTAGAAGGCGCGGGCTTCGGCAATGTCGCGGACGGGAAAGGCGAGGTGGAAAGGGATTCTCGTGGCGGGTGCATTCATGGCGGCGATCGCATCTCTTGAGTTCAGGATGGCCCGGACTTTAAGCAGCACGCCTCACAACCGAAAGCGATATATTTTTTCGCTGAGCATCGATTTTTTCGATGCTCGAGCCGGCGCGCCGGCGTGTGCATTCCCCCGGGAATTCCCGGGTGCCCAGCGCACGGCCGCGATGGGATAGTTAGTTCGCCCTTCAAACTAACTAATTTCTTACACGGCCTTTTCGCCGGGCACACCTTCCAAGGAGAGACATCCATGCAACTCAAGCACACCCTGGCCGCCATGGCCTTCGGCCTTTCTGCCGTGGGCGCAGTGGCCCAGACCGTGGTCGGCGTGAGCTGGTCCAACTTCCAGGAAGAGCGCTGGAAGACCGACGAGGCCGCGATCAAGGCGCAGCTCGAGAAGCTCGGCGCCAAGTACATCAGCGCCGATGCGGGCGGCTCGCCCGAGAAGCAGCTGGGCGACATCGAGGGGCTGATGTCGAAGGGCGCCAAGGCGCTGATCGTGCTGGCAATGGACAAGGATGCGATCCTTCCGGCCGTCACCAAGGCCACGCGCCAGAAGGTGCCCGTGGTCGCGTACGACCGGCTGATCGAGGCGCCCGGCGTCTTCTACATCACCTTCGACAACGTCGAGGTCGGCCGCATGGAGGCGCGCGAGGTCTTCAAGGTCAAGCCCAAGGGCAACTACGTGATCATCAAGGGCTCGCCGAGCGATCCCAACGCCGACTTCCTGCGCGCGGGCCAGCAGGAGGTGCTGGACGCCGCCATCAAGAAGGGCGACATCAAGATCGTCGGCGACGAATACACCGAGGGCTGGAAGCCCGAGGTGGCGCAGAAGAACATGGAGCAGATCCTCACCAAGAACGCCAACAAGGTCGACGCGGTGGTGGCGGCCAACGACGGCACGGCCGGCGGCGCGGTGGCCGCGCTCACGGCCAAGGGCCTGCGCGGCATTCCGGTGTCGGGCCAGGACGCCGACTTCGCGGCGCTCAACCGCATTGCGCTGGGCACGCAGACCGCCACCATCTTCAAGGACTCGCGCGAACTCGGCCGCGAAGCCGCCAGCGCCGCCATTGCGCTGTCGCAGGGCAAGCCGGTCGAGAAGGCCGCGCCCTGGAATTCCGGGCCGAAGAAGATCTCGCTGTCGTCGCGCCTGCTCACGCCGGTGCCGATCACGCGCGACAACCTCGACGTGGTCGTGAAGGCCGGCTGGATCAAGAAGGACGAGCTCTGCAAGGGCGTCCAGGCGGCCAGCGCGCCCGCGGCCTGCAAGTAGCAAGAAGAGCGCGCGCGCGAAGAAGCGCCGCAACCCGCGCAGCACTGCCGTGTCCGGCCGGCCCATGGGCCCGCCCGGCCGCTGCCGTGCACCTGTTGTTCCTTCGAGAGGATCTGAAAAATGAGCAATCCAACGCCAGGCTGGTGGCGGCGCACGGGCGTCGACCTGCGGCTCTTGCTGATGAGCGTGCTGCTGATCGCCATGGGGGTGGTCTTCAACGTGATGTCGGGCGGCGTGTTCCTGTCGCCCGAGAACCTCTACAACGTGGCGCAGCAGACGGCGGTGGTGGGCATCGTGTCGACGGTGATGGTGCTGGTCATCGTGGCGCGCCACATCGACCTGTCGGTCGGCTCGGTCATGGGCTTCGTGGGCGTGCTGATCGCCTATCTGCAATACACCTCGGGCTGGTCGTGGCCCACGGCCTGCCTCGCGGGCCTGGCGGTGGCGCTGCTGGTGTCGATCTACCAGGGCTGGCTCACGGCGATGCTGGGCGTGCCCTCGTTCGTGGTCACGCTCGGCGGGCTGATGTCGTTCCGCGGCGCCGCCTTCCTGGTGGCCGACGGCAAGACGCAGCCCGTGAACGACGAGTTCTTCCAGCGCCTGGGCGGCGGCTACGACGGCGGCATCGGCACCACCATGACCTGGCTGCTCGCGGCCTTCGTGGCGGTGGTGCTGTTCGCGCGCATGCTGCAGAAGCGCCGCGCACGCGCGCACCACGGGATGCCCAACGAGCCGCTGTGGCTGGAAGTGCTGCTGACCGCGGTGCCGGCGGCCGTGGTGTTCGTCTTCGCGGCGGTCATGAACAACTACCAGATCGCCTCGAAGGACGCGCCGCAGGGCCTGCCGATCCCGGTGCTGATCTGGGCCGTGGTGGCGATCGTGCTGTCGTTCATCGTGCACCGCACGCGCTTCGGCCGCTATGTGTTCGCGATGGGCGGCAACCCCGATGCGGCGGCGCTGGTGGGCATTCCGGTCAAGCGCGTCACGCTGATGCTGTTCGCGCTGCTCGCGGTGCTGGTGACGGTGGCGGCCATCGTGTCGATCGCGCGGCTCAATGCGGGCACCAACTCGCTCGGCACGGGCATGGAGCTGTACGTGATCGCGGCCGCCGTGATCGGCGGCACGGCGCTCGCGGGCGGCACCGGCTCGATCTTCGGCTCGGTGCTGGGCGCGCTGATCATGCAGTCGCTCGACAGCGGCATGCTGCTGCTCGACGTGCCGATCGGCAAGCGCATGGTGATCATCGGGCAGGTGCTGATCGTGGCGGTGGTGTTCGATGTTCTCTATCGCAAGCGCTTTGGGGAGAACTGAGATGAGCGATATCGGCACATCCCAAGCCCTGGTCGAATTGCGCGACATCCGCAAGGCCTTCGGCGGCGTGAAGGCCGTGGACGGCGTGAGCATCAACCTCCATCCCGGCGAAGTGGTCGCCGTGCTCGGCCACAACGGCGCGGGCAAGTCCACGCTCATGAAGATGCTCGCGGGCGCCTATCCGGTCGATTCGGGCGACACCCTGATCGCGGGCGAGAAGGTCCACATCCGCACGCCCGCCGAAGCGCAGGCGCTCGGCATCGAGACCATCTACCAGACCCTCGCGCTGGCCGACAACCTCGACTCCGTGTCGAACCTCTTTCTCGGCCGCGAGAAGATGACGCGCTGGAACACGCTCGACGACCACTTCATGGAAGTGCAGGCGCGCAAGGTGTTCCAGCGCCTGAACAAGAACTTCACCAACATCCGAATTCCGGTGCGCAGGCTCTCGGGCGGGCAGCGGCAGGTGGTGGCGATCTCGCGCGCGCTGTACTTCAACGCGCGCATCCTGATCATGGACGAGCCCTGCGCCGCGCTCGGACCCGAAGAAACCGCGATGGTCGGCGGACTCGTGAAGCAGCTCAAGGCCGACGGCGTCGGCATCTTCCTGATCACGCACGACATGCCCGACGTGTTCTCGCTGAGCGACCGCGTCGCGGTCATGAAGAACGGCAAGCTCGTGGGCACCTACCGCACCGCGGACGTCACGGAGGACGAAGTGCTCGGCATGATCATCGCCGGCAAGCGCCCCGAAGGAAAAGAGCAGGCCCACAGGTGAGCGAAGGCAGGGGAGCCCCGTGACCATCGGCGACCAGCAGCTGCTCAAGCGCATGAACCGCAGCGTGCTGCTGCGCCTCCTGCGCGCGCGGCCGGGCCTGTCGCGTGCACGGCTCGCGAGCGAGAGCGGCCTCACCAAGTCGACCGTGAGCCTGCTGGTGCGCGAGCTGCTCGACGAGGGCTGGCTCAGCGAGGCGGGCACCACCGTCGCCGATGGGCTGGGACGGCCTTCGACGCCGCTGCGGATCAACGTCGGCGTGCGTGCGCTGATGGGTGTCGAGATCGCGGTCGAAACGGTGCGCCTGGTGTGCGTCTCGCTGCAGGGCGAGGTGCTGCATGCCGACACGCAGGCGCTGGCCGACAGCGCACCGGCCGGCGCCTGCGCGCAGGTCGCGCGCATGGCCGCGGCCGCGTACGGGCAGCTCGACGCACTGGGGCTGCGCCTGTCGAGCATCGGCGTCTGCGTGCCCGGCGCGGTGGACGACTGCACCGGCGTGGTCCGCTTCGCGCCCAACCTCGGCTGGCGCAACGTGAGCCTGCTGCCCGCGCTGGAAGAAGCCTTTGCCGCGGCCGGGCTGCCGGGCGTCACGGTGCAGCTGCAGAACGATGCCGATGCCGCCGCGCTGGGCGAATACGAGTTCTCCGGCGGCGAGAGCGCGGACCCGCTGATCTTCGTGAGCTGCGACGTGGGCGTGGGCGCCGGCGTGGTGCTGAACGACCGGCTCTTCACGGGCGCGCAAGGCATGGCGGGCGAGATCGGCCACACCATCCTGCAGCTCGATGGGCCGCTGTGCTCGTGCGGGCGCCGCGGCTGCGCCGAGGCCTTCTTCGGCTCGCGCGCGCTCGAGCGCGAAGCGCCCGGCATCGCGCATGCGGCAGCCTTCTTCGGCGTGCTGCTGCAGAACCTGTGGGTCACCTTCGATCCGCGCGCCATCGTGCTCGGCGGCAAGTCCTGCACCGGCCATCTCGGCCTGGCGCAGGCGGCCTTCGAGTGGGTCGGGCGCCATGCCGATGCGGCCGGCATGCCCGCGCCCGATCTGCGCATCGCGCGCTATCGCGCGCTTGCACCCGCCGTGGGCGCCGCCGCACTGGCGCTGCACGAATACCTCCGGCCGCTGCAGCCCGATGCGCGCACGCGCCGGGCCCGCGCCGCGCGCAACGAATACCGAATACCTTCTGTTTAAGAAGATCGGCGGCAAGCGGCCGCGCGTCCGGTGATGCACGGCGACATGCGCAAACCGCCTACGCCCATCGCCACGGCCTTGGCCTAGGTTCGAGAAAAAACCTGGAGTCCGTGCCATGCCCGATGCCGCCGCGCGCGTTCGTGCGCCTTCTTCCGCGCTGCTCAACATCACCGCCGTTGCCATCGGCCTCGCGGGCCTGGGGCTGGGAGCGGCAGGCGCCTGGCTCGCCGTGCTCGGCGGCTCGTGGTACTACCTCGTGGCGGGGTTCGGGCTGATCGTCGCGGCGGTGCTGCTGCCGCGCGGCAGCGGCGCCGGCCTCTGGGCCTATGCGGCCGTGGTGGCGTTCACGCTGGTCTGGGCCCTGTGGGAAGTGGGGTTCGACTGGTGGCCGCTGGCGGCGCGCGGCGACGTGTTCTTCGTGCTCGGCGTGTTCCTGCTCACGCCCTGGGTCGCGCGTGCACTCGGGCGCCGCAGCGCCGCGGGCGTGGCGCCTGCACGGGGCTTTCTCGGCGTGGTGCTGCTGGCCTTCCTGGCCGCCGCGGTGTTCTCGTGGACGCGCGATGCGACGCGCGTGGAGGGCGCCATGCCGGCGCCGACGGCAGCCGCCGCGGCGCCGGCGAACGCCGCACCGGCCCCGCCGAAGGACGACTGGACGGCCTACGGCGGCAACGGCATGGGCCAGCGCTACTCGGCACTCGACCAGATCACGCCGGCCAATGTGGGCGAGCTGCAGGAAGCGTGGCACTTCCGCACCGGCGACGTGCGCGGCCAGAGCGGCGACCCCGAGGAGACAACCTTCGAGGTCACGCCGCTGAAGATCGGCGAGCGGCTTTTTCTTTGCACGCCGCACCAGTCGGTGGTGGCACTGAACGCGACCACCGGCCAGCAGCTCTGGCGCTACACGCCCGAGATCCGGCGCCCGCTGGCCCTGCAGCACCTGACCTGCCGTGGCCTGTCCTACGACCCGGGCAGCGCGGTGCGGCCCGCGCCTGCTTCGCCTTCACCAGCCCCGGCTGCCAGCGCCGACTGCGACGCCAAGCTCTTCATGCCCACGGCCGATGGCCGCGTCATCGCGCTCAATCCCGAAAGCGGCAAGCCCTGCACGCGCTTCGGCGGCGGCACGGGCCAGATCGACCTGTGGAAGAACATGCCCAACGCGAAGCCAGGTTCCTACTACTCGACCTCTCCCGTGGTGGTGACGCGCTCGCTCGTCATCGTGGGCGGCACGGTGCTGGACAACGTCTCGACCAAGGAGACCTCGGGCGTGATCCGGGCCTTCGACATCGACACCGGCGCGCTGGTGTGGAACTGGGATTCGGGCAACCCGGACGACACCGCGCCCATCGCGGCCGACCGCACGTATACGGCCAACTCGCCGAACAGCTGGTCGATCTCCAGCGTGGACGAGGCGCTCGGGCTGGTCTACGTGCCCACCGGCAACCAGCCGCCCGACCAGTGGGGCGGCAAGCGCAGCGAAGGGGCGGAGCGCTACTCGTCCTCGGTGGTGGCGCTGGACCTGGCCACCGGCCGCGTGCGCTGGAGCTTCCAGACCGTGCACCACGACCTCTGGGACTACGACGTGCCCTCGCAGCCCAGCCTCGTCGACCTGCGCATCGGCAGCGAGACGGTGCCCGCGCTCGTGCAGCCGACCAAGCAGGGCGAGCTGTTCGTGCTCGACCGGCGCGATGGCAAGCCCGTGACCAAGGTCCATGAACGGCCCGCGCCGCAGGGGCCGGCCGCGGGCGACCACACCTCGCTCACGCAGCCCGTGTCCGAGCTGTCTTTCGATCCGCCCGCGCTCACGCCGGCCGACATGTGGGGCGGCACCGTGTTCGACCAGCTGGCCTGCCGCATCGCCTTTCACCGGCTGCGCTACGAAGGCCGCTACACGCCGCCGTCGACCGAGGGCTCGCTGATCTACCCCGGCAACTTCGGCGTCTTCAACTGGGGCGGCGTGGCGGTCGACCCGGTGCGGCAGATGGCCTTCACCACGCCGGCCTCGCTGGCCTTCGTGTCGAAGCTCATTCCGCGCGCCGACGACACCTCGCTCTACGTGCAGGGCAAGAACCGGCCCAACGACAGCCTGCCCGCGCTCAACGAGAACTTCGGTGCACCGTTCGCGGTGCAGCTGCGCGCCTTCACCTCGGTGTTCGGCCTGCCGTGCCAGGCGCCGCCCTGGGGCCATGTGGCCGGGACCGACCTGCGCACCGGCCGCGTGGTGTGGAAGCACAGGAACGGCACGGTGCGCGACAGCTCGCCGCTGCCGCTGCCCTTTGCGATGGGCGTGCCCAGCCTCGGCGGGCCGGTCATGACGGCCGGCGGCGTGGCCTTTCTCTCGGGCACGCTCGACTACTACCTGCGCGCCTACGACGTGGCCAACGGCAAGGAGCTCTGGCGCAGCCGCCTGCCCGCGGGCGGGCAGGCCACGCCGATGAGCTACCGCGGCAGCGACGGACGCCAGTACGTGGTGGTGGCAGCGGGCGGCCACGGCTCGCTGGGCACGCGCACGGGCGACCACGTGATCGCCTACGCGCTGCCCAGGCGCTGAGCGTTCAGCCCGGCGCGCGCAGCGTGCCCTTGTCCTCTTCGCGCCAGTCGCGCAGCCGCCGGTACAGCGTGCCGCGCGACACGCCCAGCTGCCGCGCCGCCTGCGACACATTGCCGCCCTGCGCCGCCAGCGCTTCCTCGATCAGCTTGCGGCTGTGCTCGCGCAGGGTTTCGCCCGGCAGCGGTTGCGCCGGTGCGTGGTGCGAGGCGATTGCTTGCGTGTGCTCGTGCGCCGCCAGCGGCTCGGTTGCCGTTGCGGGCTCGACGGACAGCATGGCACTGCTTTCGCCGGGCACCGCCACGGCATGCCTGAAGTCCACGCCGTCCGCAGCCTTCAAGCGCGCCTGCACCCACACGCCCAGGCCGCTGGCCAGGCGCAGCGGCTGCGCGGCTTCGCGCCTTTCGAGCCGCAGCAGGCTTGCGAGGTCGTGGCCCAGCATCGATTCGACATCGCGTTCGCCGGCCTCTTCGGGCAGGCGTCCGATCAGCCGCGCGCCGGCGCCGTTGAGCCAGGCGATGGTGCCATCGGGCGCCACACCGGCCAGCGCTTCCATGGGCGTGCCCAGCAGGGTGGGGCTGGCCTGGAAGCGCAGGATCAGGTGGTCGCGCGACTGCGCCTGCAGCAGTCGGTTCTCGATGGTCGTGGCATAGAGCCCCACCATCGAGGCCGCGTCGAAGCCGAAGCGCCGCGCTTCCATCGTGATGTCGAGCACGCCTGCGAGCCGGCCTGCCACGTCGCGGATGGGGGCCGCGGCGCACTGCATCTGCGACAGCACGTCGAAGTAGTGCTCCGCGCCGTCGACGGTGCAGGCCTGACCGGTGGTCGCCACGATGCCGGGCGCCGTGGTGCCGACGATGCGCTCGGAAATGTTCACGCCCACGCGCGCGGTCTTGCGCAGCACCGGCTGGTGCGCGGCGGCCGGCTGCTGCGTGACATGCACCACCACGCCTTCGCCGTCGGTCAGGATCACGCGGCAGTCGGTGCCTGCGAGCGCGCTTTCCATGCTTGCGAGTTCCTGCCGCGCCACCTCGAGCAGCTCGCGGTTGCGCGCCAGCGTGGCGTGCAGGCGGCTTGGCGTGACCGCATCGAAAGGCACGATGCGCTGGCGGTCGCTGTGGTTGCGGGTGCAGCGCAGCCACGACTGGATCACCGCCTCGCCGACCAGGCCCGAAGGCCGCACGCCTTCCTCGAAGAACTGCCGCCGCGCGAGCGCCACGCGCTGCGCCGGCGTGCTGGAAAAGAGTTGGCGCGGCGTGGTTGCCGTGCCCAGCCGTTCGAAAGCCATGCTGTTCGCCGCTCCTCGAAATGGGGGAACCAGGAAAGGGAGATCGCTGCCCCTCTCGAATGTGTTCCGCAATGGAACAGCGCCGGACTGGGGAAATCCCGAGGGTGAACGCGAGTGCGGCAAAAACGATCCTTGCGGCACAAAGGAGACTCACGATGAAAAAGATCCACTCCGGGTTGCTTGTGCTCGCCGGTGCATTGCTGTGCCTGGGCAGCTCGCCCGCCGCGGCGCAGGCCTCGGCCGCCAGGCAGGTGAACGGCGACTTCATTCGCGCCAATGCGGCCCAGAAGAAGACCCCCGACTGGCCGAGCTACGGCCTGGACTACGCCGAGTCGCGCTTCAGCAAGCTCGACCAGGTGAACGCCGGCAACGTGAAGCAGCTGGGCCTCGCCTGGTCCTACAACCTCGAGTCCACGCGCGGCGTCGAGGCCACGCCGCTGGTGGTGGACGGCGTCATGTACGTCACCGCGTCGTGGAGCGTGGTGCATGCCATCGACACGCGCACCGGGCAGAAGCTCTGGAGCTTCGATCCGCAGGTCGACAAGTCCAAGGGCTTCAGGGGCTGCTGCGACGTGGTGAACCGCGGCGTCGCGCTGCACGAGGGCAAGGTCTACGTCGGCGCCTACGACGGCCGCCTGATCGCGCTCGACGCCGCCACAGGGCAGAAGGTCTGGGAGAAGAACACCATCGAGGGGCAGAAGGGCTCCTACACCATCACCGGCGCGCCGCGCGTCTTCAAGGGCAAGGTCATCATCGGCAACGGCGGCGCCGAGTACGGCGTGCGGGGCTACGTCACGGCCTACGACGCGAACACCGGCGAACAGAAGTGGCGCTGGTTCGTGGTGCCGGGCGACCCGGCCAAGCCCTTCGAGGACGAATCGATGGCGCGCGCCGCCAAGACCTGGGACCCGAGCGGCAAGTACTGGGAAGCCGGCGGCGGCGGCACCGCATGGGACAGCTTCGCCTTCGACCCCGAGCTCAACCTGATGTACGTGGGCACCGGCAACGGCTCGCCCTGGGCGCACAGGAAGCGCAGCCCCAAGGGCGGCGACAACCTCTACCTCGGCTCGGTGGTGGCCCTGAACCCCGACACCGGCAAGTACGTGTGGCACTACCAGGAGACGCCGGGCGACAACTGGGACTACACCTCCACCCAGTCGATGATCCTGGCCAACGTCACGCTCGGCGGCAAGGCGCGCAAGGTGCTGCTGCATGCGCCGAAGAACGGCTTCTTCTTCGTCATCGACCGCACCAACGGCAAGTTCATCTCGGCGAAGAATTTCGTCGACGTGAACTGGGCCACGGGCTACGACAAGAACGGCCGTCCCATCGAGATCGCGGCCGCGCGCCAGAACGACAAGCCCGGCGACAGCATTCCCGGCCCCTTCGGCGCGCACAACTGGCATCCGATGTCGTTCAACCCGCAGACGGGCCTGGCCTACCTGCCGGCGCAGAACATTCCGATCAACCTGATGGACGACAAGGACTGGAAGTTCGACCAGAACGCACCGGGCCGCCCGCATGCCGCGCTGGGCTGGAACACCGCGATGTTCGCCAACGCCGAGCCGCCCAAGAGCAAGCCCTTCGGCCGCCTCGTCGCCTGGGACCCGGTGGCGCAGAAGGAGGCCTGGGGCGTGGACTATGTCTCGCCCTGGAACGGCGGCACGCTCACCACCGCCGGCAACCTGGTGTTCCAGGGCACGGCCGACGGCCGGCTGGTGGCCTACAACGCGAAGACCGGCGAGAAGCTCTGGGAAACGGCCACCGGCACCGGCGTGGTGGCCGCGCCCGCCACCTACATGGTCGATGGCAAGCAGTATGTGTCGGTGGCCGTGGGCTGGGGCGGCGTCTACGGCCTCGCGCAGCGCGCCACCGAGCGGCAGGGCCCGGGCACGGTCTACACCTTTGCCGTGGGCGGCAGCGCGAAGATGCCCGACTTCGTGCAGTACCGCATGGACAAGCTGGTGCAGGGCGTGAAGTACGACCCCGCCAAGGTCCAGACCGGCACCATGCTCTATGTGAGCAACTGCGTGTTCTGCCATGGCGTGCCGGGCGTGGACCGCGGCGGCAACATCCCGAACCTCGGCTACATGGACGCGGCCTACATCGAGAACCTCGACAAGTTCATCCTCAAGGGCCCGGCCATGGCGCGCGGCATGCCCGACTTCACCGGCAAGCTCTCGGGCGAGGACATCGAGAGCATCAAGGCCTTCATCCAGGGCACGGCCGACGCGATCCGGCCGAAGTGAGGCTGCGCGCGGGCCGGTCAGCCCGCGAGCCGCAGCTCCTGGATCAGGCCTGCCACGTTGCCCACCTGCAGCTTGTCGTAGATCGACTGGATGTGGTTGCGCACGGTGGCCGGCGAGCGGTTCAGCATGGCCGCGATGTCCTTGTGCGTGTCGCCGCGGGCCAGCAGCTCGGCAATGGTGTGCTCGCGCGGCGTGAGGCTGTCGGCCAGGCAGCGCCTGCGGCTCTTGAGGAACAGCAGGCGCTGCTCCACATGGTGCGTGACCACGACCGCCCGCCCGCTGTAGCGCGCATGGCCGCCGAGGAAATGCTTCAGCAGCGCGTCGGGCAGCGTGCGCCCGTGCCACGACGGCCACTCGGCCTTCAGCGTCGCTTCGAAAGGGCCGTCGGCGTGATAGAGCACGCCGCGCAGGTCGCCGATGGCGGAGCCGCCGGGTGCCTGGCCGCCGGTCTCGAGCCGGTCGAGGTGCACGATGCGGTTGAGCGCCAGTGCCTGCATCACGTGCGGCGCCAGGCTCGCGAGCAGCTGCCGTTCGTCTTCGGTGCCGTGCGCCTCCGGGTCCGAGCGGAACAGGCTGAGCCAGTGCACGAAGTTCGTCTGCGGGTGCACGTCCGAGCTGATGAAGAAGTTGGCCTGTTCGAAGCGCTCGCCGTAGTCGCGCAGCTGCGCCTGGTCCTTGCGGTGGAACCAGGCATTGGCATTGAACGAGAGCGTCGACTTCGGCTGCTTGCCCACTTCCATCGCCGCGGTGTCGAGGTGCTTCACCTCTTCGTAGGCCGCGAGCATTTCCACCGGCTGGTTGTGCAGGTGGATGGTGTGGATGTCGATGCCGTTGTCGGTTCGGGTGGCGGTGCCCCACATCGAGGAATCGAAGGCCAGGACCGGCTTGATGAGGTCGAGCGCGGCATCCTGGAAGGCGTGGATGGGCAGCTCGTGCGAGAGCCGGTAGAGCTGCAGCAGCAACTCGCTGAAGTCATGAAGGGCGGCGGGCCTGGTCATCGGCGCAGTTTTCCATCGCGCCCGCGCAGCGGGCATCCCATGTTCCGGTGATTGCCACCGCGGCCCGCCGGCGGTTTTCAAGAATGATGCATTTGCATCATTTTCTTTGAAAAAGTGAAAGCTATTGTTTGCGGACCCCGGATGGTCCGGGGCTTTCAACCTATTCGAAGAGCCCACCGATGCCCTCTCTCACCCGGAAGATCCCGCATGCCCTGTCCGTTGTCACCCTCGCGCTTCTCGGCGCATGCGGCGGGGGAGGCGGAGGAGGAGGAGGCGGCGGCGGGTTCGGCTTCATTCCGGCGGCGTCGAACGGCGGCGAGCCCCCCGCAGCAGCGGCCACCACCCTCAGCGGCACCGTCGCCACCGGCGCGGCGCTCGCCGGTGCGGTGCTCACGGTGTTCGACCAGACCGGCGCCAAGGTCTGCGAAGTGACCACCACGCCCGAAGGCAGCTACAGCTGCTCGCTGCCCGCCGGCACCAAGGCGCCGCTGGTGATCCAGGCCGTGCGCGACGACCTGACCCTCTACAGCACCACCGCCAGCACCGCGACCGGCACCACCAACGTGACGCCGCTGACCACCATCATCGTGGCGCAGCTGTCGCCCAACGGCGACCCCTCGCAGCTGGCCGCGGCGATCCAGGCCGACGCCGGCGCCGTCACGGCGGGGTCGATCGGCGACCAGGTGGCCAAGCTGGTCGCCGCGCTGCAGCCGCTGCTGACCGCGCTCGACGCGAGCATCGACCCGATGAGCGGCGAGTTCCAGGCCAACGGCACCGGCCAGGATCGCGTGCTCGACGCGCTCAACGTGTCGGTGCGCCCCGACGGCACGGCGGCCAACATCGAGATCACGGTGAAGGCGCTGCCCGCCGGCGAGGACAGCCCGCCGGTGTCCATCGTCTTTCGCAGCGGCGACGCCACCATTGCGACGCTGCCCGCCATCGACGCCGCAACGCTGGTGCAGCCGCCCACGCCGGCCATGGTGCAGGCGCTGCTCGACCGCATCAACGCCTGCTATGCGCTGCCGCTCGCACAGCGCGTCGACAGCCCCATCGAGCCCGACGGCAATGCCTACGGCAGCGCCGCCAACGTGGTGGCGCCAGCCTGCCGCACGCTGTTCGTGAACGACGATCCGGCCAGCTTCGTGGCGGCCGGCGCGCCCATCGGCCGCGTGAGCGGCGGTGCGCGCCGCTCGTTCGAAAGCCTGTTCCGCTTTGGCCCCACCAACCTGAAGCACGACCGCGGCAACTTCGAATACTTCCACAAGAACGGCGACGTCGCGCTCACCTACCGCTGGACCGACGTTCTGGGCAACACCGACAACGACGTCTTCAACGCCAAGATCGTGGATGGCGCGCTGAAGCTCACCGGCAACAGCCACACCTACCGCGCGTCCGTTCGCCCGCAGCTCGAGAAGAAGGACTACCTGAAGCACCAGAACCTGGTCTTCCATTCGGTCGGCTACGCCGTCTCCATCGACAACGTGCGCGACGGCAACGGCGATCCGATCCTTTCGAAGGTGGTGGCAACGACCGCTTCACTGCCGGGCAAGGAGCTGGTGCTGGTGCCCAAGGCCGGCCTGAACACGCTGGTGCTCACGCCGGACGGCACGGCCGGCTCCGCCCTGAATTCGGCGCTGTGGCGCATGTCGGCGCGCTACCTGGACCCGGCCCAGCCCGGCAGCCCGAGCGATTTCGACAGCGCCAATCTCTTCGCCACGCCGGCGTATACCGACGAGGAACTCGGCAAGATCGCCGACCAGTCGGTATGGAAGCTGGAGTTCTTCCGCGCCGACGGCGCCACCCCGAACGTGGTGCAGTACGTGCGCACCTTCTCGCGCGTGCCCACCATCGCGGAAGCCGTGCAGACGCCGATGGTGGAACTCACGCCGGCCCTGCGCGCTGAAATGCTCGCGGAAAGCCTGGGCTCCGCGCGGGGCATCGTCTTTGCGGCACCGACGCCGTCGGAGCCCAACAACGTCGACTTCAGCGCCGACGGCGGCCTCGATGCCTGGACCGTTCCGGCCGGTGCGCTCGCACCCACCTCGTTCGGTGTTTTCGGCAGGGCGCCCGGCCCCGGCGGCGCCCGCTTCGGCGAAACCGTCACCGTGCGCAGCACGGCGCGCAAGGCGATGGTCTATTGCCAGCCGGTCAGCCCCAGCGATACGCACTGCGTGCCGGCCGGCAACAACAGCTGGCAGTACGCACAGGGCTCCTCGCTGAGCACCTTCAGCTTCACGGCCCGCACCGCGCGCCAGGTCGACGTGCGCAAGAACTTCGAGGTGTGGACGGTCACGCTGCCCTGATTCTTCCTGCTGTCACCGCCATGAAAAAAGCCGCCGGTCCCGAGGGCCGGCGGCTCTTTTTTCTTGAGCGCGGGGGAAATCAGTCGGCGTACACGCCGGCGGCCTTGATGATCGGGCCCCACTTGGCGATCTCGGCTGCGACGAACTTCTTGTGCTCGGCCGGCTCGGTGCGCTTGTCGGTGGTGATCACCGCACCCAGCGCTTCCTCGCGCTTGATGAAGCCCGGGTCCTTCATGGCGGCCTTGATGGCTTCGTTGAGCTTCTTCAGCACCGGTGCCGGCGTGCCCTTGGGCGCGTACACGCCGTGCCAGATCGAGACCTCGAAGTCCTTCAGGCCCGATTCGGCGAGCGTCGGCAGGTCCTTCAGGGCCGGCGTGGTCAGGCGCTTGCTCGTGGTCACGGCGTAGGCCTTGACCTTCTTGGCCTCGATCTGCGAGGTGGTGTTGGTGGTCTGGTCGCACAGCAGGTCGATCTGGCCGCCCAGCAGGTCGGCGATGGCCGGTGCGGTGCCCTTGTAGGGAACCGGCGTCATCTCGACCTTGAGCGCGCTCTGGAACAGCAGGCCGCACAGGTGCGAGGCGGCGCCCAGGCCGGCGTTGCCGAGGTTGATCTTGCCCTTGTTGGCCGCGATCCAGGCCGTCAGCTCCTTGTAGTTGTTGGCCGGCAGCGTCGGCTTGCCAATGAGCGTCATCGGCACTTCATTGACCATGCCGAGGTATTCGAAGTCGTTCTCGACGTTGAACGGCAGCTTGCGGTAGAGCGCCGGCATCGTCGACATGCCGATGTGGTTGAGCAGCAGCGTGTAGCCGTCCGGCGCGGCGCGGGCCACCTTGGCGGTGCCGATGGAGCTGCCGGCACCCGCGGTGTTGTCCACCACGATCGTCGTGCCCAGGGTCTTTTGCAGGGCTTCGGCCAGGTCGCGGGCCACGCGGTCGGTCGGGCCGCCGGCGGAGAAGGGCACCACCAGCGTGACGGTCTTGCCTGCGGGGAAATCCTGGGCCCAGGCGCCGGCGGCAGCAGCGGCGAACGCCGTGAGTGCAAGCAATTTCTTCATGTGTGTCTCTCGGTTGGTGAAATTCAAAAACGGCCGCGATCATAAAGGCTGACCATGACCTGACGAATAGCGAATAGCCCTTAGGCCCGGGCCGAAATCCGCCCCTTCCTGGGGCATGATGCGCGCTCGCAAGTCGCGCCTGGGGAGGCGCGAAGAAAAACCACAACACCGCAGGCCTTCGGGCCCGCATCGAGGAGGAAATTCCAATGGATCCATGGGTCTATCCGCGCGAGCGCTGGCTCGGCAACATCACGCTCGGGCTCGGCCTGCTGGTCTGGGCGCTGCTGGTGCTGGGCACCCTGGGCATCGCGCTCGTCTATGTCCTGCTCGGCTTCATCGCCTACGTGTTCGCACAGTCGGCCGTCATCGCCTGGATCAAGGGCACGGCCGTGAAGCTTTCGCCCACCCAGCTGCCGGAACTGCATGCGCGATTCGAGGCCTGCTGCGGCCATCTGGGCATCCAGAACCCGCCCGAGGCCTACCTGCTGCATGGCGACGGCATCTTCAATGCCTTTGCCACGCGCTTCTTCGGCCGCAACTTCGTGGTGCTGCTGTCCGACGTGGTCGACGCCATGGAGGCCCAGCCCGACGGCATCAACTTCTACATCGGCCACGAGCTGGGCCACATCCGGCGCGGCCACCTCACGGGCCACATCTGGCGCGCCCCGGTGCTGTGGCTGCCGCTGCTCGGCGCCGCCTATTCGCGGGCCCAGGAATACACCTGCGACCTGCACGGCGCCGCCTGCTGCAAGCAGCCCGACTCCGCGCCCCGCGCGCTCGTGGCGCTGGCCGCCGGCGCGCAGCAGTGGCGCCACGTCGACCTGCAGCGCTACGCCGACCAGTCGGTGGGCAACAGCGGCTTCTGGGCCTCGTTCCATGAACTGATCGCCGGCTATCCCTGGCTCACCAAGCGCGTCGCGCGCGCCATCGATCCGGGCGCGAAGCTGCCGAGCCGCAATCCGGTGGCCTACCTGCTCGCGGTCTTCGTGCCGTACACCGGCCGTGCCGGCGGCGGCGCGCTGGCGCTCCTGGTGGTGGTGGTCATCATCGGCGTGCTGGCTGGGGTGGCTCTTCCGGCCTACAAGGACTACGAGTCGCGGGCAGCCGTTTCGCAGGCCTGGTCCGAAGCCGCGCCGGTGCGCGAAGCGCTCGGCAACTACTACAAGCAGAAGGAAGAGATTCCCGATTCCCTCGCCACCGCCGGCGCGCCCGAGACCCTGCTCGGCGGCTCGGAGCTGACGCTCGATCCGGACAGCATGGTGGTGGATGTGGTGCTTCCAAAGGCCAAGGGCACGCTGCGCATGGAGCCCTCGGCCACCGAGGACGGCATTGCCTGGAACTGCGTGGCCGGCGACGGCCTGCCCGAAAAGGCGCTGCCGGCCAGCTGCCGCAAATAGCGGCAGCGTGCCGTAAGAGAAGGTTGCCGCCCGTCGAACCGTCCGACAGGCGGACCCGGCGCGCGCCGATGCGCGCCGCGGGCGTGGGCCCTAGGGTGAAGTGTCATTGCCATCAAAAAAACCACCTTCAAGGAGTGACTCACCCATGCCCACCATCTCTTCTTCTTCACTGGACGGAATGAAGGTTGCCATCCTCGTGGCGGACGGCTTCGAGCAGGCCGAGATGACCGAGCCGCGCAAGGCGCTCGACCATGCCGGCGCGCAGACGCAGATCGTTTCGCCACTCGACGGCAGCGTGCGCGCCTGGAAGCAGCTCGAGCCCGCCGACACCTTCGAGGTCGACGTGCCGCTCAAGAACGCCAATGCCGACGACTTCGACGCGCTGCTGCTGCCCGGCGGCGTCGCCAACCCCGACGCGCTGCGTATCAACCAGAAGGCCGTGGCCTTCGTGCGTGCCTTCGTCGAGTCGGGCAAGCCCATCGCGGCCATCTGTCATGGACCATGGACGCTCATCGATGCCGGCGGTGTGAAGGGCCGCAGGATGACCTCATGGCCTTCGCTGCGCGCCGACCTGCACAACGCCGGTGCGAAGTGGCTCGACAAGGAGGTGGTGGTCGACAGCGGCCTGGTGACAAGCCGCAAGCCCGGCGACCTGCCCGCGTTCATCCGCGAGATGACGACGATGTTCGAACTCGCACACGAGGCCGCGATCCACTGAGCATGCGGCCGGTGCGGCGCGCACGCGGATGGGGCCGCGCGTTCCGGTACGCTCCCATCCCATGGCCGCATCCTCTTCGTTCGAGCGCGCGCAGCGCCTGCCCGGAAATTTCGCATGGATCGCGGTGGCGGTCGATGCGGCGCTGTTTGCGGTGACCATGGCGGTGCAGCTGCTGCCTTCCTCGCCACACGGCGAGCAGATGCGCGGCGTGTATGCGCAGCCCGGCGTATGGGTGCTGCTGCTGTCGCGCGCCGTCTCGGTATGGCTGCTGGCGGCCACGCTGGCGTGGTGCCATGCGCGCCAGGCGCTCGACGAACGCGGCGCGGTGCGCACCGCACAGCTTCGCGGGGCCGGCAGCCGCTTCGGTGCCGTGTTCCTTGCGGCAAGGCTCGTCAACATGCTGGCATTGACGCCGCTGTTCTACCAGGCGCAGCTGCTCTTCATGCCCGGTGGGCCGCTGCACGAGCGCGTCGGCACGTACGGCCTGCGCCCGGTCATGGGGGTGTCGATGCTCGTGCAGTCGGCCATCCAGATGCTCGTGCTCGTCGCGAGCGTGTGGCTGGCCGCCCGCTTCGCGCTGCGCGAGCGCGGCACTGCGCCCGTGGATGCATCGCCCGGCGCGGCGGACGACGGCGCGGGCATCGCACCGCCTCGCCGCGCGGTGGCACTCGTGGCCGCCGCGACTCTTGTCTCGCTGCAGCTGTGGATCGGCCACGCGGCAAGCGGCTGGGTCGACACCTCGAGGGATTCGGACCTGGTGCCGCTTCTGCTCGGCTGGTTCGCGGTGCCGCTGCTGGTCTTTGCGCTGGCGTTCTGGGGCGGCTGGCTCGGCGCCGCGCCGGGGCCCGCGCAGGCGCGTCCGTTCCGGGCCGTGGCGGCCGCGGTGTCTGCCTTCGTGCTGCTGCAGCTGGCCTGCGCCGCCCTTGCGCTCGGCGGGCTGCTGTGGGTCGCGAGCGCGAGCTTCTCGGGGACGAGCAGCGACGGACGCCTCGTGGCGCTCGCAGTCCTGCTGTCGGCGGTCTACCTGGTGCTGCTGGTGCTGGCGATGCGCGCGCTCACGCGCCGGTTCTACCGCCGCTACTTGTAGCTGCGCGCGTCCTCGATCACCTTGCCGTCGTTCGGCAGGGTACCCGGCGCCACCAGCTCGATGGTGCCGCGCAGCTTGGTCACTTCGCGCACCGCATCGGCAATGCGCGCCTCGAGCCCGGCCGGCGCACCTGCTGCGCATTCGAGCCTGAAGGTCATCTGGTCGTCGCCCATTTCGCCCGAGACCACGAGGCGCGCGCGCTGCACTTCCGGAAAGCGCCGCGCGATCTCCGCCACCTGCGAGGGGTGCACGAACATGCCGCGCACCTTGGTGGTCTGGTCGGCGCGGCCGAGCCAGCCCTTGATGCGCTTGTTGGTGCGGCCGGTGGGGCAGGTGCCTGCGAGCACGGCGGAAAGATCGCCGGTGCCGAAGCGCACCAGCGGATAGTCGGGGTTGAAAGTGGTCACCACGATCTCGCCCACCTCGCCGTCGGGCACCGGGTCGCCGGTGCCGGGACGCACGATCTCGACCAGCACGCCTTCATCGAGCACCAGGCCTTCGCGCGCGCTGGTCTCGTAGGCGATCAGGCCGAGGTCGGCGGTGGCATAGCACTGCGTGCCCTGCACGCCGTGCGCGGCGATCCAGTCGTGCAGGCTCGGAGGAAAGGCTTCGCCCGACACCAGCGCCTTGGTGAGCGAGGGCAGCTTCAGGCCCTTCTCCTCGGCTTTTTCCAGGAGGATCTTGAGGAAGCTCGGCGTGCCCGCATAGCCCTCGGGCTTCAGGTCGGCCATGGCTTCGAGCTGCTGCTCGGTCTGGCCGGTGCCGCCCGCGAACACGGTGCAGCCGATGGCCCGCGCGCCGCTTTCCATGATGGAGCCGGCGGGCGTCATGTGGTAGCTGAAGCTGTTGTGGATGAGCTCGCCGCCGCGAAAGCCCGCGGCATGCAGCGCGCGCGCCGTGCGCCAGTAGTCGCGCGCCTCGCCCTCGGGTTCGTAGATGGTGCCGGGGCTCGCGAACACGCGCGGCATGCGGGTGCCGCGGCCGATGGTGGAAAAGCCGCCGAACGGGTCGTCGGCGCGGCGCTGCTTCTGCAGTTCGAGCAGTTCGGTCTTGCGCGTGACGGGCAGCTTGGCGAGTGCTTCGCGCGTGGTGATGTCGGCGGGCTTCACGCCGTCGAGGATCTTCGCGAACGCGGGCGCGGCGGTCTGGGCCTGTGCGATCTGCTTCGGCAGCGCGGCCAGCAGGTCGCGCTCGCGTTCGGCGGGGTCGCGGATTTCGAGGGCGTCGTAGTGGTCGGTCATGGATTCAATGCCCTTCTTCATGGGATGGCGAGCGCAACGAAGCCCGTTCGCGGGCACCCGCGGAACCGGCTTTGCCGGGCCGCCGGGTGCGCCCCCTCGAGGGGGGAATCGAGCTACACGCAGTGAGCGAGGAACGGGGGTGGGCCATCACGCCAGCCACCTTTTCCGGCGCTTGTAGCTCTTCACGTCGCGGAAGCTCTTGCGATCCGCACCGCCGACGCCAAGGTAGAACTCCTTCACGTCCTCGTTCTCGCGCAGGCTCTTCGCCTCGCCGTCCATCACGATGCGGCCGTTCTCCAGGATGTAGCCGTAGTCGGCGTAGCGCAGCGCCATGTTGGTGTTCTGCTCGGCCAGCAGGAAGGTCACGCGCTCCTTGGTGTTGAGGTCCTTCACGATCTCGAACACCTCTTCCACGATCTGCGGTGCCAGGCCCATCGAGGGCTCGTCGAGCAGCACCATGGTCGGGTTGGCCATCAGCGCGCGGCCGATCGCGCACATCTGCTGCTCGCCGCCCGAGGTGTAGGCCGCCTGCGAGGTGCGCCGCGTCTTCAGCCGCGGGAAGTACGCATACACCTTCTCCAGCGTCTGCTGCACCGCGGCCTTGCCGTCGGTGCGCGTGTAGGCGCCGGTCATCAGGTTTTCCTCGATCGTCAGGTGCGCGAAGCAATGGCGGCCTTCCATCACCTGGATCAGGCCACGCTTCACCAGCTCGGCCGGAGACAGCGCCTCGATGCGTTCGCCGCGCAGTTCGATGGTGCCCTTGGTGACCGCGCCGCGCTCGCCTGCGAGCAGGTTGCTCACCGCGCGCAGCGTGGTTGTCTTGCCCGCGCCGTTGCCGCCGAGCAGCGCCACGATGCCGCCCTCGGGCACCACGAGCGAAACGCCCTTGAGCACGAGGATCACGTGGTTGTAGATGACCTCGATGCCGTTGACGTTGAGGATGATGTTGGGTTCGCTCATGGTGTGGTCCGAAGCATTCGAAAGAACAACAAGGGCTGCGCTTTCGAATGGCGGCTCCTGCGAGCCGCCACGGTTCTTCAAGCGGTCACATGCTGCAGTCCGCCGCGTCGCGGCGCGTCAGCTTCTTCTCGCCGGCGTACTTCTCGGCCGCAACCTTCACCATCGGCTTGATGATCTGCTCGTCGGCCTGGTACCAGTCGGACATGCCGCCCCATTTGGCGCCGTCCCAGGTGTGCACGCGCGCCCAGGTCGAGCCCATGTGGTCCTGGCACGAAGTGCTCAGCGGACGCAGCACGCCCGAGAAGCCCAGTGCATCGAGCTTCTTCTGGTCGAGCGCGAGGTTCTCCATGCCCCAGCGCACCTGCTCGCCGGTCATGACCTTGCCCTTGCCGAAGCGTTCCTGCGCGCGCTTCACGGCCTCGATGCCCAGCATCTGGATGATCACGCCGCGGGTGTAGAGCACCGAGCCCACTTCGTCCTTCGGCCCCGTGCCCTGGCCCTTGTCGTGCACCTGCTTGAGGATCTCCTGGATCACCTTCGGCTCCGCGCCCGAGGTGTTGAGCGCCAGCGCGTTGTAGCCCTTGGCATTGGCGCCCACGTCCTTCACGTCAGGCTCGGCGCCGGCCCACCACACGCCGTACATCTTCTCGCGCGGATAGCCGGTGGCCACGGCTTCCTTCAGCGCGGTGGAGTTCATCACGCCCCAGCCCCACAGCAGCACGTAGTCGGGGCGCGACTGGCGCACCTGCAGCCAGGCGGACTTCTGCTCCACGCCGGGCGCGGTGACCGGAATCAGCGACAGCTCGAAGCCGTTCTGCTTGGCGCGCTCCTGCAGCAGCGGAATCGGCTCCTTGCCGAACGGAGAGTCGTGGTACACGAGGGCGATCTTCTTGCCCTTGAGCTTGTCCATGCCGCCTTCCTTCTTGCCGATGTGCTGGATCAGGATGTCGGCCGCGGTCCAGTAGCTGCCCATCAGCGGGAAGTTCCACTTGAACACGCTGCCGTCCTGCGACGCCGACAGGCCGTAGCCCAGCGTGATGAGCGGGATCTTGTCGGTGGGCACCTTGTCGGTCAGCGCAAAGGTGATGCCGGTGGCCTGCGGGTCGAACAGCGTCACGCCCGGGCGGCCCTTCAGGCGCTCATAGCACTCCACGCCCTTGTCGGTGGCGTAGCCGGTCTCGCACTCTTCGAACGTGATCTTCACGCCGTTGATGCCGCCGGTCGCGTTGATGTACTTGATGTAGTCCTGCTTGCCGTTGGCCCATGGGGTGCCGTTGGGCGCATAGGGGCCGGTGCGGTACACCAGCAGCGGGAAGAACTGTTCCTTGGCCTGGGCTTGCGCGAGCGATGGCGCAAGCAGCGCGCCGAGGGTGCTGGCCACCAGGGCGGCGGTCAGAGCGAGCGATTTCAGTTTCATGCCTGTCTCCTTATGTGGGCACCTCGGTGCCGGTTTCTACGAACGGAAAATCAGTGGGGAAAGGGCCAGAGCCGCAGCTTTTCCTTGCCCGTGGACCACAGCCGCGCCAGGCCGTGCGGCTCGACGATCAGGAAGAACACGATCAGCGCGCCGAAGATCATGGTCTCCAGGTGCGAGGCCAGCGCGGTCGAGATCGAGAAGCCCAGCCAGCCCGGCAGCTGGTTCAGGAAGAGCGGCAGCAGCACGATGAACGCGGCACCGAAGAAGCTGCCCATGATCGAGCCGAGCCCGCCGATGATCACCATGAACAGCAGCTGGAACGAGCGGTCGATGCTGAACGCCGCCGGCTCCCATGCGCCCAGGTGGACGAAGCCCCACAGCGCGCCCGCCACGCCGACGATGAAGCTGCTCACCGCAAAGGCCGTGAGCTTGGCGTACACCGGGCGGATGCCGATCACCGCGGCGGCCACGTCCATGTCGCGCATCGCCATCCACTCGCGGCCGATGGCGCTGCGCACCAGGTTCTTCGCGAGCAGCGCGAACACCACCACGAAGATGAGGCAGAACAGGTACTTCTGCACCGGCGACTCGATCGGCACGCCGAACACGTTGAGCCCCGCCACGCTCACCGAGCCCGACGACGAATTGTTGGTGAACCACTGGATGCGCAGGAACGCCCAGTCGGTGAAGAACTGCGCCGCCAGCGTGGCCACGGCCAGGTACAGCCCCTTGATGCGCAGGCTCGGAATGCCGAACAGCACGCCGATCACCGTGGCGCACAGGCCGCCCAGCAGCAGAGACGCGATCAGCGGCATGCCGTCGATGCGCACCTGGAAGTTGTAGGCCGCATACGCACCCACCGCCATGAAGGCGCCCGTGCCGAGCGAGATCTGCCCGCAGTAGCCCACCAGGATGTTGAGGCCCAGCGCCGCGAGCGACAGGATCAGGAAGGGCGTGAGGATGGCGCGCATCCAGTAGTCCGAGACGCCCAGCGGCACCACGATGAAGGCCACGAGCAGCAGCACCAGGATGGCGATGCGGTCCTGCGCGATCGGGAAGATCTGCTGGTCGGCGCGGTAGCTCGACTTGAACTGGCCGTTTTCTCTATAAAACATTTCAGACCCGATCGATGATCTTTTCGCCGAACAGGCCTTGAGGCCGCACGAGCAGGAAGACGAGCGCCAACACATAGGCGAACCAGATCTCGATGCCGCCGCCGAGCATGGGGCCGAGATAGATTTCAGAGAGCTTCTCGCCGACGCCGATCAGCAGGCCGCCGATGATCGCGCCCGGTATCGAGGTGAGCCCGCCGAGGATCACCACCGGCAGCGCCTTCAGCGCCACCAGCGAGAGCGAGAACTGAACGCCCAGCTTGGAGCCCCAGATGATCCCGGCCACCAGTGCCGAGAAGCCCGCCACCGACCACACGATCACCCAGATGCGCTTGAGCGGAATGCCGATCGACTGCGCCGCCTGGTGGTCGTCGGCCACGGCGCGAAGGGCGCGGCCCGTGGCGGTTTTCTGGAAGAAGATCGCCAGCACCACCACGAGGCCTGCGGCCACCAGCGCGGCAACCAGGTCTTCCTGGCTCAGCAGCAGCCCACCCTGGAAGGTGCCCTGCAGCACCATCAGCGGTTCCTTGGGCATGCCGATGTCGATCTTGTAGATGTCGTTGCCGAAGATCGTCTGGCCCACGCCGTCGAGAAAGTAGGCAATGCCCAGCGTCGCCATCAGCAGCGTGATGCCTTCCTGGTTCACCAGCTTGCTGAGCGCGAGCCGCTCGATCAGCCAGGCCACGATCACCATCACCCCCATGGCCGCGATGAAGGCCAGGATGTTCGCGAGCACCTGGCTTTCGAAGCCGAACCACTGCGGGAACCATTCGGCGAAGCGCGCCATCGCAAGGGCCGCGAACAGCACCATC
Source organism: Variovorax beijingensis (assembly GCF_007828835.1). Taxonomy (GTDB): domain Bacteria; phylum Pseudomonadota; class Gammaproteobacteria; order Burkholderiales; family Burkholderiaceae_C; genus Variovorax; species Variovorax beijingensis_A. The sequence goes on from NZ_VIVL01000001.1 coordinate 560,259, forward strand.
GCGCCCTGCGCGAAGTTGAAGACGCCCGAGGCCTTGTAGATCAGCACGAAGCCGATGGCGATCAGCGAATAGAGCATGCCGACCATGAGGCCGCCGAAGAGGGTTTCGAGGAAAAAGCCCATGTCAGTGCTCCACGCCCAGGTACGCCCGGATCACGTCTTCGTTGTTGCGAACCTCGTGCGGCGTGCCGTCGCCGATCTTCTTGCCGTAGTCCAGCACCACCACGCGGTCGGAGATGTCCATCACCACGCCCATGTCGTGCTCGATGAGAACGATGGTGGCGCCGAACTCGTCGTTCACGTCGAGGATGAAGCGGCTCATGTCCTGCTTTTCTTCCACGTTCATGCCGGCCATCGGCTCGTCGAGCAGCAGCACCTGCGGCTCCATCGCGAGCGCGCGGCCCAGGTCCACGCGCTTCTGAAGGCCGTAGGGCAGGCGGCCTACCGGCGTCTTGCGGTGCGCCTGGATCTCCAGGAAGTCGATGATGTGCTCGACGAACTCGCGATGCCGCAATTCCTCGCGCTCGGCCGGACCCCAGCGCAGTGCCTGCGCGAACAGGCCGCTCTTCATCTTGAGGTTGCGTCCCGTCATGATGTTGTCGAGCACGCTCATGCCCTTGAACAGCGCCAGGTTCTGGAAGGTGCGCGCCACGCCCATCTCGGCCACCTGGCGCGAGTTCATGTGCTTGAAGGTCTGGCCGCGAAAGGTGATGGAGCCCTGCTGCGGCCAGTAGACGCCGTTGATGCAGTTGAGCATCGAGCTCTTGCCCGCGCCGTTCGGGCCGATGATGGCCCGCACCTCGTGCTCGCGCACGTTGAAGCTGATGTCCGTGAGCGCCTTCACGCCGCCAAAGCTCAAGCTGATGTTCTGCACGTCGAGGATGACGTCGCCGACTTTTCTGTTGCTGCTCATGCCGCGGCCTTCACGATGGGGAAGGTCCTGGCCTCGACGATCTTCAGCGTGGCGCTCACCGCGCCGGTGCGTCCGTCCTCGAACTTGACCTGGGTTTCGATGAACTGCTCGGTCCTGCCGCCGTAGAGCGCGCTGACCAGCACCGCGTACTTTTCGGCGATGAAGCCGCGCCGCACCTTGCGCGTGCGCGTGAGCTCGTCGTCGTCGGGATCGAGCTCCTTGTGCAGCACCAGGAAGCGCGCGATCTGCGTCTCGCCCATGCCGTCCTCGCTCGCAAGGTCGGCATTCACCTTGGCGATGCACTCGCCCACCAGCGCCAGCACCTCGGGCTTGCCGGCCAGATCGACATAGCCGCCGTAGGCCAGTCCGCGCCGTTCCGCCCAGTTGCCCACCGCCTCGAAGTCGATGTTGATGGCGGCGCAGACCTCGTCGCGCCCGTTGCCGAAGCACACGGCTTCCTTGATCTGCGGGAAGAACTTGAGCTTGTTCTCGATGTAGTTGGGGGCAAAGATCGCGCCGCTCGCGAGCCGGCCCACATCCTTCGCGCGGTCGATGATGCGCAGGTGGCCCTCGCTGTCGAGCACGCCGGCGTCGCCGGTGTGGAAGTAGCCGTTGGCGTCGAGCACCTCGGCCGTGGCGTCGGGGCGCTTGTAGTATTCCTTGAGCACCGACACGCCGCGCACCAGCACCTCGCCGTCGTCCGCGATCTTCAGTTCGATGCCCGGTGCCGCGGTGCCCACCGTCTGCAGCTTGACCTTGCCGTCCTGCTGCAGGCAGACGTAGGCGCAGGTCTCGGTCTGGCCGTAGAACTGCTTGAGGTTGACGCCGATCGAGCGGTAGAAGCGGAACAGGTCGGGCCCGATGGCCGCGCCGGCCGTGTAGGCCACGCGGATGCGGCTCATGCCCAGCACGTTGCGCAGCGGTCCGTAGATCAGCAGGTTGCCGAGGCCGTACATCAGGCGGTCGCCCAGGCTCACTGGCGCGCCGTTGAGAATGTCCGCACCCACGCGCTGCGCGAGCGCCATGAACTTGCCGTACAGCCAGCGCTTCGGAGCCGCCGCGTCTTCCATGCGGATCGACACGGCCGTGAGCAGGCCCTCGAAGGTGCGCGGCGGGCCGAAGTAATAGCTCGGTCCGATCTCGCGCATGTCGTTCATCACCGTCTCGCTCGACTCCGGGCAGTTGAGCGTGAAGCCGCCCACCAGCCACTGCGCCACCGAGAACAGGTGGTCGCCCACCCAGGCCATCGGCAGGTAGCTCATGATGTTGTCGCCGGGCCCGAGCCTGTCGGTCTCCACGCCGCCGCGGCCCGCCGCGATGAAGCTCGCATGCGTCTGGCACACGCCCTTGGGCCGGCCGGTGGTGCCCGAGGTGTAGAGGATCACGCCGACATCGGTGGCCTCGCCGCTGGCCACCGCGCGGTCGTAGTAGCCGACGTGGGCCTTGTCGAATTCGCGGCCCAGTTCGCGCAGCTGCTCGTAGCTCATGAGCCCGGGCTGGTCGTAGTGGCGCAGGCCCTTGGGGTCGTCGTAGATGATGTGGCGGATGCCGTGCTGCTGGTCCTTCTGCAGCTCGCGGCACTCGAGCAGCTTGTCGACCTGCTCCTGGTCCTCGACGATCACGAAGTCGATGGCCGCGTCCTGCAGCATGAAGACCATCTCGCTGGCCACCGCGTCCTGGTAGAGCGGCACCGGCACGCCACGCAGGCTCTGCGCCGCAAGCACCGCCATGTACAGGTGCGGGCGGTTGGCCCCCACGATGGACAGGTTGTCGAAGGGCTTGAAGCCCAGGCTCGCCAGGCCGCAGGCCATTTCGCGCACTTCCTGCGCCACGGCGCTCCAGCTCCAGGTTTGCCAGATGCCGAGGTCCTTCTCGCGGATGGCGGGCGCCTGGGGCTGGGTTTGCGCGTGCGCAAGCAGCAGACGGGGAAAGGTGGGGGCGGTAGTTTGCACAGTGGGCGGATCGTAGGCCCCACTTTGACGCCAGGTTGTCGTTCCAACGACAATCCTAGGGACACTACTCCCCGGAGTTTCCCGATGCCTCACGGCAATTCCCAACACAGCGTGCTCGGCGGTTCGATCAAGGACCGCGTGCGCCCTGCCAACGCTGCCGAGCTCGACGGCATTCCCTGGCTGCCCACGCTCACACCGGCCGAGCGCCGCCGCGCCGAAGCCGCGCTGGTGGTGGGCGAGGCCGAGGTCGGCGACCTGGTCTGCCGCGTCGGCCGCTCGCCTACCTACTGGTTCGGCGTGGTCGAGGGCCTGCTCAAGATGAGCAACGACAACGCCGACGGCGGCTCCGTCACCTACACCGGCGTGCCGCCCGGCGGCTGGTTCGGCGAAGGCACGGTCATGAAGCGCGAGCCCTACCGCTACAACATCCAGGCGCTGCGGCGCAGCGTGGTGGCGGGGCTGCCGATCGAGAGCTTCCACTGGCTGCTCGATCATTCGATCGGCTTCAACCGCTTCGTGATGAACCAGCTCAACGAACGGCTCGGGCAGTTCATCGCGGCGCTGGAGATCGACCGGCTCAACAACCCCGACGCGCGCGTGGCACGCAACCTCGTGTCGTTGTTCAACCCGGTGCTCTATCCGGGCGTGGGCGAGGTCCTGCGCATCACGCAGCAGGAGCTGGCCTACCTGGTCGGCCTGTCGCGCCAGCGCGTGAACGAGGCGCTCAACGGCCTGTCGGCAGAAGGGTTGATCCGCGTGGAGTACGGTGGGCTGCGCGTGCTCGACCTGCCGGGCCTGCGCGCGAGCGCGATGAGCGGCCGCAAGAACGCATCCGCCGACACCGGCATTGACATTGAAGAACGGGAACGCAAGCCATGAGCCTCGACGACCAACTCCGCATCGTGCCCGCCGATGCCGACCTGGCGGGCTATGTGCCGCCGCCTCGACAACCTTCGAAGAACGAAGAAGAAGGCCCGACGCCCGATCAGCTGGCGCAGCGTAACGCCGCCTTGAGCGAGCGGCTCGAAGCCATGGACGAACTGCTCGCCAGGCCGCTCAAGGACATCCTGGCCGACCATGAGAAAGCCGAACAGGCCGCGCTCGCATGGGACCGCTTCGGCGCCATGTGGATGCTCTCGCAGCGCGCGATGCGGCGCGTGGCCATGGACCTGGGCGCGCAGCTCGGCGTGAGCGAGCATGAGATCGTCGAGCGCGCGATGGGGCATGCGAACGCGGTGCTCAATGGCGCCGACGAGCACGACCTGGACGGAACGATTGCGCCGGCGCAGATGGCGCATATTGCGCGCCATCGGGGTTTTTTGAGGGGGCAGTTTCGCGGCGGGTAGGGTGGGCGGCGCGCACCTATTTCGCCATTGCCTTCGTAGGCACCATGATGTGGGCGTAGGGCGTTCCCTTCCACATCACCCACGGACCACCCTTGGTCCAGTCCGTCGGATACGACTCGAGCTGACTCGCCTCCGTCGGCAGGATCATGATGTGCGGTCCGCTCACGACCCACTGGTTGTCAGCCGTTCGTTTGGTCGCATAGGGATCGGTGTTGCTGGCGCCCTTGTCGCCATTGAGCATGTAGGCCACGCCCACCGCCTGCGGCTTCGGCGGGTCTTTCTTGTTCATCCAGGCGTCGCCCCAGGCCTGCCACGTCTTGTCGAGGCACATCGAATCGCCGACGAGATCGAGCATGCACATCCAACCATTGGTGCCGGGGCGCAACTCCCTCATCTTGCCGTCGGCGCCCATGGCCATGACCGCGGCATGGCGGCCGATGTCCGGCGGCGCGGCACTCGTTGCCTTGCTGATGGCGGCGGCGTCGGATTTGGCTCCACCGGCCTTGGCCATGCCCTTGTGGCTGGATGGGGCTGGTTCCTGCGCCACCGCGGTCACGGTAGCGAGCATGAGCGTGGCGCTCAGGGCTGCAATGATCCTTAGCATGATGCCTCCTGACCCAGGTTTGGGTAAAGCAAAAGTATTACGTTCTGCAAGCTCAGCCTAGTGCTGGAGCGGTGAGTTGTCAAATGGCGGAAACGCGAGCGGACCGGCGAACGAGAATGAGCCAGGCCATTACCCGCAGGATCGGCATCTTCTATATTCACCGGCTCCGTCGAACGGCTTTCCCGACCCTCATACATCGCCCATGCCCACCTCTCATCTCTACCTGATCACCGGCGCTTCCCGAGGCCTCGGTCGCGCCATGGCCGAGCAGCTTCTCCAGCCCGGCAACCTGCTGCTGTGCATCTCGCGCCGCCAGAGCCCCGAACTCGCCGGTCAAGCGGCCAAGGCAGGCAGTGGCGTCGAAATCATGCAATGGGAACAGGACCTGGCCGACCCGGTTTCGGCCGCTGCGCGCGTGCGCGACTGGCTCGCCTCGCAGGACGCCCGGCGCTTCGACAGCGCCACGCTGATCAACAACGCCGGCACGGTGGGCAATCCGGCGCCGCTCTCGGCCGCGGCCGATGGCGATCTTTCGCAGGCGCTGCGCATCGGCCTCGAAGCACCGATGCTGCTGACGGCCGCCTTCCTGGGCGCGACCCGCGAATGGCGCGGCACGCGCAAGGTGCTGAACATTTCGTCGGGCCTCGGGCGCAATGCCATGGGAAGCCAGGCGCCCTATTGCGCCGCCAAGGCCGGCATGGACCACTTCTCGCGCGCCGTCGCGCTCGAGGAGGCTGCCGCACCGAACGGCGCACGCATCGTCTCGCTCGCACCCGGCGTGATCGACACCGACATGCAGGTGCAGCTGCGCGGCGCATCGGCCGAAAAGTTCCCGGACCGCACGCGCTTCGTGAGCATGAAGGAGGAAGGCCGGCTAGACAGTCCCGCCACCGCCGCGGCCAAGGTGCTCAAGTACCTGGCGCGCGAGGACTTCGGCCGCAACCCCGTGGCCGACGTGCGCGACCCGGCCTGAGCGCCGGCAAGGCGAGCACACCATGGCCACCGCAAAGTCGATCGATACCGGCGACTACAAGCTTTTTCCGTCGCCGAGGAACGTGCACCGCGTCATCTTCGAGCACCAGGTCTTCGTGCCGTATCCGTACGCGCTGATCGTGATGGACGAGTTCTACTTCAAGGGCCGCTACAGCCTGTTCTCCGCCTGCCGCCTGAGTGACGGCAAGATGGGCCAGGTGGCGACCTTCGAGCTGGCATCGGACGTCGACATCTTCAACAAGAAGTTCACGCCGGACTGATCCCGCATTTCTCCCTCCCTTTCCGGGGGAGGGCAGGGGTGGGGGCACGGCGGCATCAATTCCCTCGCAGCGCCAAATGCGGGGCAGCCCCCATCCCAACCTTCCCCCAGAGGGGGAAGGAGCAAGGCGACGTCGCTACAGCAAAAACCGGTCGCGCTGCGCCTGCGCACATTCGCCCATCACGGCCAGCGCGCGCTCCACAGTCGGTGTGCCCAGAACGAAGGGGTTCGCGGCCGGCGCAGGCTGCTGGCGCAGGGCGGCGAGCCTGGCCTGCGAGCCATCGATGTTCGAATGGTTCGACAGCAGCACGTCGACACGCTGGCTCTGCGCGATCGCGCCCATGCGCTGCGTGGCGCCGATGTAGGCGTCCAGCCGCGGCACGTCCTTGCCGAAGTTGAAGCCCGTGCCGCCCCAGAGCATCGCGCGGTGCTTGCGCCCGCCCGCGCTCACGTCGAACACCGGCGAGATCGTGCCCATGGTGTGGCCCGGCGTGAGGTACAGCGTCACGCTGGTGTCGCCGAGCGTGATGCGGTCGCCGTCCTTCACCGAAATGTCGCGCTTGGGCGGTGCGCCCCAGATCGGCGTCGCGAACTCGAGCCGGGTTTCGGTCATGGTCCAGTCGGCCTCGCTCATCACCACGCGCGCACGGTACTTCTGCGCGAGGTAGCCGGCACCGCCGTAGTGGTCGCCGTGGCCGTGCGTCACGATCACGTACTTGATCTGCGCCGGGTCGAGCCCCAGCTTGCGCATGCCGCCTTCAATGAGCGCCGCGGCCTCGGCCTCGGTGTTGAGCGCATCGATCAGGATGATCCCCTGCGAGGTCTTGATCGCCCAGGCGCTGACCCAGTCGGCGCCCACGAAGTACAGGTTGTCGAAGGCCTGGCCCGGCGGCGGCGCGGGCCGGTTGATGAATGCGGTGAGGCTCTTGTCGAGCGCGTCCTGCGGCGGCCGGGCCGCGGGGGCGGGCTGGCACAGGGTCAGCAGGGGCTTGAGGTCGGTGCCGGCCGCGCGCGTGGCAGTGGCCACGTGGGCCGCCACACTGGCCTCCGAGGGGATGGCGGCCAGCGGCGCGGTGGTGCCGGGCGGCGTCTGCGCGCAGCCCTGCGCCAGGGCAACAACCGCTGCCAGGGCGGATGTCTTCAGCAGAAAGGCGTTCTTCGAATTCTTGCGCTGTGCTGCCATCGGTGTCTCCGTGCCGTCGGTGCGGCCTGTGGTGGAGACGCCATTCCGCGACGCCGGGCTTATTCGATGGTCGCGCCCGAGGCTTGCACGATGCCCTTCCACTTCTCGTAGTCGGTCTTCAGCAGCGACTCGAACTGTTCGGGCGTCATGCCCTGCGGCTCGGCGCCCTGGGCGATGATGGCGGCCTTCATCTCGGGCGTGGCCAGCAGCTTGTTGACTTCGGCATTCAGCGTGGCGATCACGTCCTTCGGCGTCTTGGCGGGCACGAAGAGGCCGTACCAGGTGGACACGTCGAAGCCCTTGTAGCCGAGCTCGGCCACGGTGGGCGTCTCGGGCAGCGAGGTGCTGCGCTTGGCCGAGGTCACGGCCAGCGGGCGCAGCTTGCCCGCCTTGATCTGCGCCAGCGCCGAGGGCACCGACGACACCATCAGGTCGACGTTGCCCGCGAGCACGTCCATCATGGCCGCGTTGGAGCCCTTGTAGGGCACGTGGCGCATCTTGATCTGGGCGGCGCCGTTGAAGATCTCGCCGGCCAGGTGGATGGTGGTGCCGTTGCCCGGCGAGCCGTAGGTGACGGTGTCGGGCGCGGCGCGCGCGGCTTTCACCACGTCGTCGAGCGTCTTGAACTTCGAGTTGGCCTGCGTGACGATCACCACAGGCGTGTAGGCCACGTGGGCCACGGCCGTGAGGTCCTTCACCGGGTGGTAGCTCAGGTTCTTGTAGAGCCAGGGCGCGACGACCATGTTGTCCTTCTGACCCATCACGATGTCGTAGCCCGTGGGCGCGGCGCGCGCGGCCTCCGCAATGCCGATGGTGCCGCCGGCGCCGCCGCGGTTGTCGGGCACCACGGTCCAGTGGTTGGCCTCGGTGAGCTTCTGCGCGACCAGCCGCGCCAGGATGTCGGTGCCGCCGCCGGGCGGGAAGGGCACGATCATGCGGATGGGCTTGGCGGGGTAGGACTGCGCCTGTGCAGGGGCGGTGAAGGCCAGGGGAAGTGCCAGCGCGAGGGCCAGCGAGCAGGTGAGCTTGCGGATCATGGGTGTTGTCTCTTTATCGGGGCGATTTCAGGGTTGCAGTCTTCGGGCATGACCCCACTGCACCAAAGGTGCAGTGTGCCGGAACCCGCGCTCGGCGGATTTCTTCGTTCGCGATGGGCCTCATATCGACTTGCGGGGGGCTCGGGCACTCCGCCAGTGCGCCCGACGCGCTTTTTTGCACCACGCCTGTGCCGCGAGAACTCATCTTGCCTGGCACGAAACTTGTATGCTTTTTATGCAAGTCACTTGCACAAATGCAAGTGACTTGTGGAACTCCACCCAACGCACCCGCCTTTACTTCACATTCGAGGGCCTTGTCATGCTGTTCAGTCGCGCATTCGCTGGCGTTCTTTCCCTGTTCCTGATCGGTGCCGCGCACAGCGCCGACATGCTGGAGACGGTGAAGAGCAAGAAGGAAATCGTCATCGGCACCGAGGCGCAGTTCGCGCCTTTCGAGTACCTGCAGGACGGAAAGATCGTGGGCTACGGGCCCGACCTCATGCGCCTGATCCTGGCCGACCTGCCGGACGTCAAGGTCAAGCAGTTCGACGTGCCGTTCCAGGGCATCTTGCCGGGGCTGGCGACCAAGCGCTTCGACTTCGTCGTGACCTCGGTGACGCTCACCAAGGAGCGCGCCGACAAGTTCGCCTTCACCGTGCCCATCGCCGATGCGACCACTGCGCTGGTCAAGCGCAAGGACGACGCGGCCCTGACCGATCCCGCGGGCATCGCCGGCAAGACGGTCGGCTCGCAAGCCGGTTCGGCCCAGCTGCGCGCCCTGCAGGAGTACGCGAAGAAGCTGCAGGCCGAAGGCAAGCCGGCGGTCACCATCCGCGAATACGTGAGCTTCGACGAGGCCTATGCCGACCTCGCTGCCGGCCGGCTGGCAGCGGTGGCGCAGTCGCTGTCCAATCTTGCGACGCTGGTCAAGACGCGCGGCGACGTCTATGCGGTCATCCCCGCGCCGATCGGCCCCAAGACCTACTTCGGCTGGGTCGGCCGCAAGGACGCGGACAGCGCGCCGCTGGTCAAGTTCTTCAGCGACGGCATCGCGCGTGCGCAGAAGAGCGGGCAACTCAAGGCGCTGCAGATGAAGTGGTTCGGCTTCACGATGGATGTGCCCACCGATGCGGTGCCGGTGCCCCAGATGTGAGCGAAGCCGCGACCGACACTTAGCCAACGCATAGCCAACGAAGCCCGCCCGCGATGAACGCCGCGACACTCTCCGAGCGCCTGGCCGCCTACCTGCCGGTGCTGCTGCAGGGCGCCGCCATGACGCTGGCGGTCGCGGTGGCGGCCATCCTGCTGGGCTTCGCGTGGGGCGCCGTGCTGCTGGGCCTGTCGCTGCGCCGCGGCGGCCGAGGCCTGGTGCCCGCCGCGGTGCGCACCTACCTGAGCTTCTTTCGCGGCACGCCGCTGCTCGTGCAGCTGCTCATGCTGTTCTATTTGCCCAGCGCCTACGGCATCGACCTGCCGCCGCTGCTGGTGGCCATCGTGGCGCTGGGCCTGAACTCCGCCGCGTTCCAGTGCGAGATCCTGCGAGCCGGCCTGGTCGCGGTGCCGGCAGGGCAGATCGAGGCCGCAGCCTCGTTCGGCATCTCGCCATCGCGCATCTTCAGGCACGTGCAACTGCCGCAGCTTGCGCGGGCAGTGTGGCCGGCGGTGGTGTCGGAGGGCATCGATGTCGTGAAGAGCTCGGCCATCGTCTCCGTGATTTCGGTGGCCGACCTCGCGCGCGGCGGCCGGCAGATCGTGGCGTCCAACTTCAGGCCACTGGAGGTGTACCTGTCAGTGGGGGCCTGCTACCTGCTGATGACTGGTGCGGTACTGCTGCTGGGCAGCTGGCTGCGCAGCCGGATGGGGCGCACATGATCGATTTTTCGCTGCTCGGCGAGCTGCTGCCTGCCTTCGGCGCCGCGGCTTGGCGCACGGTGATGCTCACGCTCACCGGCCTGGCGGGCGGCCTCGTCGTCGGCTTCTGCTTTCATGCGCTGCGCGAAACCGGGTGGCGCGCGGCGGCGTGGCTCTACTGGGGCTACACGGGCATCTGGCGCGGCGTACCGTTCCTGATCCATCTCTTCATCGTGTACTTCGGTCTGCCGAATGCGGGCATCTCGCTCGACCCCTTCGCTGCCGCGGGCCTGACGCTGGCGGTCTACGGCGGCGCGTACTTCGCAGAGATATTTCGCGCCTGCTGGCAAAGCATTCCGCGCGGGCAGATCGAGGCCGGCCGCTGCATGGGGCTGTCGTCGCGGCAGATATTCACCACCATCGAGTGCCCGCAAGCCCTGCGCGCCAGCCTGCCGTTGATCGCGAGCCAGACCATCCTGCTGATGAAGGAGTCCGCGCTGGCCTCCGTCATCACCTACCCGGAGCTGACGATGACGGCGGGCAAGGTCGTGTCCGAGCAGTTCGTCTATGTCGAACCCTACCTGCTGCTGGCACTGAGCTATTTGGGGGCTCTCGCTGCTCATCAACCGCGCGGCCAGGGCGCTGCGTACGCGTTCGGCCCTCTGAGAAGCCTCCCTCCATGAACGCACCCGTGACCATCCCCATCGTTTCCATGCGCGGCGTCGGCAAGTCCTTCGGCGACAACCGCGTGCTGGCCGGCATCGACCTGGACGTCCGCAAGGGCGAGGTCGTTTCGCTCATCGGGCCCTCGGGTTCGGGCAAGACCACGCTGCTGCGCTGCATGAACTTTCTCGAAGCCTACGACGAGGGCGAGGTCCGCATTCGTGGTGCGCTGCTCGGCTACCGCAGGAACGCGGCCGGTGCATTGGCGCGCGAGAGCGAGCGGATCATTGCCGAGGTGCGTGCGCCGGTCGCCATGGTGTTCCAGCAGTTCAACCTGTGGCCGCACATGACGGTGCTGGCCAACGTGATGGCGCCGCTGACGCTGGCCAAGGGCCTGCGCGAGGACCAGGCCCGCGCCGTGGCCGGCGAGGCGCTGGCGCGCGTGGGCATGTCGGCCAAGGCCGACGCGCGGCCGCCCAACTTGAGCGGCGGGCAGCAACAGCGCGTGGGCATCGCGCGGGCACTGGCGGTCGGGCCCGAGGTGATGCTGCTCGACGAACCGACCTCGGCACTCGACCCCGAACTGGTCGACGAGGTGCTCGAGGTCATCAAGTCGCTCTCGCGCGGCGGCATGACGATGATCATGGTGACGCACGAGATGAGCTTCGCGGCCGAGGTGTCGGACCGCATCGTGTTCATGGAGAAGGGCCGCATCGTGACGATCGGCACTCCGCGTGAGGTGATCCACCAGCCGACGCATCCGCGGATCCAGTCCTTTCTCCAGCCCTGGATTCGCCGCAGCCTGAACAACACCGCGATGGGGAGCGTGCAATGAAGGCCATCGACATCATGAGGGCCAACGCCGTCGCGGACGACGTGGCTGGTGCGGTCGCTGCCGCGAGCCTCGACGCGCGCCTGCGCGGGCTGGCGGTGCACGGCGGCGCGGCCACAGGCGGCGTGGCGCGCCAGGCACTGAGCACGCCGGAGCTTGCGGCGCGGCGCTGGCTGGTGCAGCCCTTCGGGCAACGACCCGGCTACCGCGTCGGCATCGATGCGGCGGCCAACGTGTTCGTGCGCCGCGACGGCCAGGATGCGGGCCTTGCGCCCGTGATGACCGGCAGCCACATCGACACCCAGCCCCTGGGTGGCTGGCTCGACGGCGCCTTTGGTGTCGCGGCGGGGCTGGAAGTATTCGATGCGCTCGACCGGCTCGGTGTGCGCACCCACAGGCCGCTCGACGTGGTCATGTGGACCAACGAGGAGGGCTCGCGCTTCGCGCCCGGGTTGATGGGTTCGGTGTCCTTCACCGCACCGGAACGCCTGGGGGCATTCCTCGACGCGTGCGACGGCGAAGGTGTGCGCTTCGAGGCCGCGCGCGATGCGGCGAGAGAAGACTTCCATGCCGAGGCCCGGCGGCAGGGCTGGATCGGCCTCGAGACGCCGCTGGCGCGTCCCGTCCACAGCTACGTGGAAGCCCACATCGAACAAGGCCCCGTGCTGGAAGCCAACGGCCTGCAGGTGGGCTGCGTGGCGGCGATTCAGGGCGTGCGCTGGTTTCGCGTCACTGTGCCAGGGCGCAGCGCGCATGCGGGCACCACGCCGCTGGCCGCGCGCGACGACGCGCAGGCCAAGGCGATAGGCATGGCCCACGCGCTGCTCGAACACGCGGCGCAGTGCGGCGACGAGCGGCTGCGCGTGACCATCGGGCGCTGGGAATGCAGCCCCGGTTCGATCAACACCATTGCCGACCGCGTCGCCTTCACCGTCGATGCCCGCCACCCCGAAGCGGGCGCACTCGATGCCGTTCGCGCGCTGCTCGACGCCACGCTCCCTGCCGGCGGCCGCATCGAGGTGCTGCAGGACAAGCCCACCGTGCAGTTCGACGGCGCACTCGTGAACCTGACGCGCGAAGCCTGCCTCGCCCTGCGGCTGAGCCACCGCGACATGGTGTCCGGCGCCTTCCACGACGCCATGCCGCTGGCGGGCTTCTGCCCTGCCGCGATGCTGTTCGCGCCCAGCTGCGCCGGCATCAGCCATCACCCGGACGAAGACACCCCCATCGCAGACCTCACGGCCTGTACGCGCGCATTGGCCTGGTGCCTGGTGCGTCTGGCCGAGCCGGTCTTTCCCTCCACCCCTCCCGAGCACCCCAAGGAATAGAACCATGGAACATCCGTCCTCCGCTTCCCCCGCCGCCGTGGCCGACAACGGCGAACCCGTCGGCGCGAACAACACGCTGCGCGAACCCGTGTCCGCCGACGGCACGCCCGAACTCGGCAAGGTCTACGAAGTGCCGGCGCGCAACGGCCGCGCCGTGCGGCTGGCCAAGGGCCAGGTGATCCGCGTCATCAACACGCACGGCAGCCAGGTGTGCGACTTCTGGGCCTTCAAGGCCGACGACCTGAGCGAGTTCATGTCGATGGAGCACGCGCGCGCCGTGATCGACCGCATCATCCCCAAGGCCGGCGACCCGCTGGCCACCAACCGCCGCCGGCCCATCATGACCCTGCTGGCCGACACCTCGCCCGGCGTGCACGACACGCTCATGGCCGCCTGCGACGCCTACCGCTACCAGAACCTGGGCGTGGCGGACTATCACGACAACTGCGCCGACAACATGCGAATGGCGCTGAAAGCCATTGGCCTGCGCGCGCGCGAGGTGCCGCAGCCGCTCAACCTCTGGATGAACATTCCGGTGGCCGCCGATGGCGGCGTAGACTGGCTCCCGCCCGTTTCCAAGGCAGGGGACTACGTGGACCTTCGCGCCGAAATGGACTGCGTCGCCGTGATGTCGGCCTGCCCGCAGGACATCATTCCGATCAACGACAACCGCCCGGTCGAAGTGCACTTCACCGTGATGGCGAATGCCTGACCTTCCCGGCACGAGGCCGGCCTCCTGACCACTCCATGCGCACTGCCAAGACAACGAAGAAAAACACCGCCGACAGCAGCGCCCCGCTGCCTGACGACGACTCGCTCGCATTCACCGCGCTCGGGCCGCGGCTCAAGCATGCGCGCATGGTGCGCAGCCTCACGCTGAAGGCACTTGCTGATGCGGCCGGCTGCTCCGAAAGCCTGCTGTCGCGGGTGGAGCGCGGCCAGGTCATGCCGTCGCTGGCCAACCTGCACCGCCTGGCGCGCGCGCTCGACACCAACGTGGCCGAGCTCACGGCCGCCTTCGCGCCGCCCAGCTCGCCAGTGACGCGCGCGGCCGAGCGGCCGGTGATCGAGTTCACGGGCGCGCGCGGCAAGAAGAGCGGCGTGAAGCTCGAGCGCGTGATCGTGCCCATCCGGGGCCAGCTGATGCAGGCCGACATCCACGTGCTCGAGCCCAAGGCCGAAAGCCTGGAGCAGATCGCGCATTCCGGCGAGGAGGTGGGCTACGTGATCGAAGGCGAATTCGAGCTGCGCTTGCGCGACGAGGTCTACCGGCTCTCCACCGGCGACTCGTTCTACTTCTCCAGCGACGTTCCGCACAGCTACCGAAATCCCGGCAAAACGCCGGCCCGCGTGCTGTGGGTCAACACTCCCGCCACCTTCTGATTTCAATCGAGACCTCATGCCTTCGATGAGCACAGACACTGCCATGCAGGCGCTGCCGCGCTACAGCGGCATTCCGACGTTCATGCGCGTGCCCTTCGCGCAGCGCCTCGAAGATCTCGACATCGCCCTCGCCGGCGTGCCCTTCGATGGCGGCGTCACGGCGCGTCCGGGCGCGCGCTACGGTCCGCGCGAGATCCGCAACATGTCGTCCATGACACGCGCCATCCATCACGTGACGGGCTTCAATCCCTTCGAAGCCTGCCGCGTGGCCGATGTCGGCGACGTGCCCTTCACCGACGTGTTCCACCTGGAGCATTCGCACGAAGACATCCGCCGCTTCTTCGAGCCTCTGTTCGCGGCCGGAAAGACGGTGCTGGCCGCGGGCGGCGACCACTCGATCACTTTCCCCATATTCCAGGCCATGGCGCCGCGCGAACCGCTGGGCATGGTGCACATCGACGCGCACACCGACACCTGGGACGACTTCCGCGGCTCCAAGTTCAGCCATGGCTCACCGTTCCGCCGTGCGGTCGAGGCGGGCCTGCTCGACCCCAGGCGGACCATCCAGATCGGTATCCGCGGGGCCCAGAATTCCGACGAAGGCTGGCGCTACTCGCTGGACAGCGGCATGCGCGTGGTCTTCATCGAGGAGTTCGAGGCCAAGGGCGTGGAAGCCATCGTGCGGGAAGCGCGGCGCATCGTCGGCGACGGACCCACCTACCTGTCGCTGGACATCGATGGCCTGGACCCGGTCTATGCGCCCGGCACCGGCACCCCCGAAGTTGGCGGCATGAGCACGCGCGAAACCCTGGGGCTGCTGCGCGGCCTGGACGGCCTGAACCTCGTGGGTGGTGACGTGGTCGAGGTATCGCCGCCCTACGACCCGTCGGGCAACACGGCGCTGCTGGGCGCCACGCTGATGTACGAGATCCTGTGCCTGCTGGCGCGCAACGTGGTTGCCCGGCGCTGAACGCTTCGTTGAAAACCGCTCAAGCTGCGGCGGCCGCGCGATGTGTATTCCTTCACGAATTGCGCGTGTGCGTTCGCGATGACTACTTTGGGTTGCTTTCGGCCCTGCAACAGCGGCTTACATCATCCTCCTACAAAACAGCCCCCCAGCTTCACGAGCACGCGAGCAACTAGCGCGGTCTTGACACGGGCCGCCGCGAGTCAAATACTCCACCAAATGGTTGAGTATTTTTGGCTCGCCCGCCGCGCGTCCACTGCGCGCTGGGCTTCACAGGAGACTCTCATGCTCGGAAACATCAACGCGGTGGCCAATCTTGCGGTGAAGGACCTCGCCGTGGCGCGCCGTTTCTATGAAGACACGCTGGGCCTGGCGCAGGTCGATGCCGAGGGCGACGAGGTGATCGTCTACCGCAGCGGCAACTCCCGCATCAACGTGTACCGCTCGGCCTTCGCGGGCACCAACCAGGCCACGGCCGTGACCTGGCCGGTCGGTGGCGACATCGAGCGGCTCGTGGGCGCGCTCAAGGCCAAGGGGGTGCGCTTCGAGCACTACGACATGCCCGGCGCAAGGCTCGAAGGCGACATCCATGTCATGGGCGACATGAAGGTCGCGTGGTTCAAGGACCCGGACGGCAACATCCTCAACCTCATCAACGGGTGATGAGGATGCCCGCCGGGCCGAACCCGGTTCCTCAGCCGAAGTTCTTGGCCGCGAAGTCCCAGTTCACCAGCTTGGCCAGGAAGGTCTCGACGAACTTCGGGCGCAGGTTGCGGTAGTCGATGTAGTAGGCGTGCTCCCAGACGTCCACCGTCAGCACCGGGGTGTCGCCGGTGGTCAGCGGCGTGCCCGCGGCGCCCATGTTCACGATGTCCAGCGAGCCGTCGGCCTTCTTCACCAGCCAGGTCCAGCCCGAACCGAAGTTGCCCACGGCCGACTTCACGAACGCTTCCTTGAACGCGTCGTAGCTGCCCCACTTGGCATCGATGGCCTTGGCCAGCGCACCGCTCGGAGCACCGCCGCCCTGGGGCTTCATGCAGCTCCAGAAGAAGGTGTGGTTCCAGATCTGGGCGGCGTTGTTGTAGATGCCGCCGCTGGACTTCTTGACGATTTCCTCAAGGGGCATCGATTCGAACTCGGTGCCCTTTTGCAGGTTGTTGAGGTTCACCACGTAGGCGTTGTGGTGCTTGCCGTAGTGGTACTCGAGCGTTTCCTTCGAGTACTCGGGTGCCAGCGCGTCGAGGGCGTAGGGCAGGGGCGGCAGGGTGTGTTCCATGGTGGGGCTTTCCTTTCGGGTTTAGAAATCGAATCGAATCAGGGCGCGCTCTTCGGGCTCACCTGGTAGGCGCAGCGCCGCGCGCCCGCGAGCACGTGCTCGACGCGGCTCACGCTCACGCCGGGGCCCAGCACTTCGTCGAAGAGCTGCAGCTCGCTGCGACAAAAGCCGGTGCAGGCGCGCGCCGCGGCGCAGATGGGGCAATGGTTCTCGATGAAGAGGAAGCCGTCGCCCTCGGGCCGGAACTCGGCCATGTAGCCCTCGCGGCTGCGGATGTCGGCCAGCCGCTCGAGCTTGTTCTTGAGGCTGCGCGTGCCGCGCATGGCCTCGCGGTAGTTGGCGCGCATGGCCTCCTCGCGCGCGCCGATGAGCCGGTCCATGCCCTTCTCGCCGAACACGCTGATCACGGCGCCGATCATCTGCACCGTCATCTCGGCATGCGTGTCGGGAAAGCGCGCGTGGCCGGCGCCGGTGAGGCGCCATATCTGCGTGGGCCTGCCGCGGCCCGCGGGGCGGCTCTCGGCATCGACCAGGCCCTCGGCCTGCAGCTTGGCCATCTGCTGGCGCACGGCCTCCACCGTGACGTCGAGCACCTTGGCGATGTCGGGAATGCCGAGCGCGCCACGGGTCTTGAGCGTGGACAGGATGCGGTCCGCCGGCTGGTGCGGCATCCAGGCGGGCTTGGCGTCGAGGGGGCGCGAGGTCATCTTTCTTATTCAAAGAAGCTGCTTTGATTATCAAGCGGCGGCCGAGGTGTTGTCGAGCCCCTTGGAAAAGAGGGGACGCTTTTACGGTTTCTTTATGCGCCCTGGCCGACTCTGTTTCCCGTTTTTACGGACGCCTGCCGAGACTCGAGTCCTTGTTTTCGCTTGAGGAGTGATGAATGGACTTCGTCTGGATGGGCGCCCTTCTGGCGCTGTGGGCCGTGGCCGCGGCCATGGCCGTCGGGCTGGACCGGCTTGGCGCGCCGAAGAATGCGGCGGGAACGGCGCAAGGGGCCGCATCGTGATCGGCCTCGAAGCACTTTACGGCTTCGGCGCGCTGGTGGCCGTGCTCCTGTTCGCGTACCTCGTGTTCGCGCTGATCTGTGCCGAGGAGTTCTGAAATGACTTCTTCCGCATGGGGCCTGTTGGCTCTTTTTCTGGCCGCACTGCTGGTGTTGGCCTGGCCTGTCGGCAAATTCCTTGCCGCGCTGTGCAACGAGCGCGTGCCGCGCTGGATGCAGCGCGTCGAGGCGCCGCTCTACCGGCTCGCAGGCACGCGCCCCGAGCAATCGATGCACTGGCTGCGCTACGCGCTCGCGCTGGTGGCCTTCAATGCCGTGGGCGCGGTCTTCGTCTATGCGCTACAGCGCCTGCAGGGCTGGCTGCCGCTGAATCCCGCGGGCATGGGTGCCATCTCGCCCGATTCGGCCTTCAACACCGCGGTGAGCTTCGTCTCCAACACCAACTGGCAGGGCTACGGCGGCGAGTCGGCCATGAGCTATCTCACGCAGATGCTTGGGCTCGCGGTGCAGAACTTCTTCTCGGCCGCGACGGGCATCGCGGTGGCCTTCGCGCTGATCCGCGGCTTCGCGCGGCGCGGCGACGGCAAGGCCAAGGGCCTGGTCGGCAACTTCTGGGCCGACCTCACGCGCATCACGCTGTGGGTGCTGGTGCCGCTGTCGTTCGTGCTCGCGGTGTTCTTCGTGAGCCAGGGCGCGATCCAGAACTTCGAGGCCTACAAGACCGTAGAAACGGTCGAGGCCACGGCCTTCCAGCAGCCGAAGAACGGTGCCGACGGCCAGCCGCTGAAGAACGAGAAGGGTGAGCCGGTGATGGAAGACGCCACCACCAGGACGCAGACGCTCGCTATGGGGCCGGTGGCTTCGCAGGAAGCCATCAAGATGCTCGGCACCAACGGCGGCGGCTTCTTCAACGCCAACTCGGCGCATCCCTACGAGAACCCGACCGCGCTCAGCAACCTGCTGCAGATGCTCGCGATCTTCCTGATCCCGGCGGCGCTGTGCTTCACCTTCGGCCGCGTGGTGGGCGACCTGCGCCAGGGCTGGGCGGTGCTCGCGGCGATGACGGTGATGTTCGTGGCCGCGGTGATGGTCGTCATTCCCGCCGAGCAGGCCGGCAATCCGCTCTTCGGCGCGCTCGGCGTCGACCAGCTGCATGGCGTGCTGCAAAGCGGCGGCAACATGGAAGGCAAGGAAGTGCGCTTCGGCATCGATGCCTCGGCGCTCTTCGCCGCCGTCACCACGGCCGCCTCGTGCGGCGCGGTGATTGCGATGCACGACTCCTTCACGCCGCTCGGCGGCATGGTGCCCATGGTGCTGATGCAGCTGGGCGAGGTGGTGTTCGGCGGCGTGGGCAGCGGCCTGTACGGCATGCTGATCTTCGCGATGCTCGCGGTGTTCATCGCGGGGCTGATGATCGGCCGCACGCCCGAGTACCTCGGCAAGAAGATCGAGGTGCGCGAGATGAAGCTGATCTCCATCGCCATCCTGGTCACACCCGTGCTGGTGCTGGCGGGCACGGCGATGGCGGTGCTGGCCGGTGCGGGCAAGGCCGGCATCGCGAACCCCGGCGCCCACGGCTTCTCCGAAATCCTCTATGCGCTGAGCTCGGCTGCCAACAACAACGGCAGCGCCTTCGCGGGCCTCTCGGCCAACACGCCGTTCTACAACGGCCTGCTCGGGCTTGCGATGTGGCTCGGCCGCTTCGCGGTAATCGTGCCGGTGCTGGCCATTGCCGGCTCGCTCGCGGCCAAGCAGCGCCTGCCCGTCACCGGCGGCACGCTGCCCACGCACGGGCCGCTGTTCGTCTCGCTGCTGATCGGCACGGTGCTGCTGGTCGGCCTCCTCAACTACGTGCCGGCGCTGGCGCTCGGGCCCGTGGTCGAACACCTCGTGCTCTGGAAGTGAAGGAGCGCACCATGATTCATACAAAGACAACTCTCTCGCTGCTCGATGCGTCGCTGGTCAAGCCCGCGCTATGGGCCGCCTTCGTCAAGCTCGACCCGCGCGCGCAGTGGCGCAACCCGGTGATGTTCATCGTCTACGTCGGCAGCATCCTGACGACGCTGCTCTGGGTGCATTCGCTGAGCTTCCCGGGCGACACCGGCATGAGGCCTGCCTTCGTGCTGGCCATCACCATCTGGCTGTGGTTCACCGTGCTGTTCGCCAACTTCGCGGAAGCCCTGGCCGAGGGCCGCAGCAAGGCGCAGGCCGCTTCGCTGCGCGGCCTGCGCAAGGACACCTGGGCCAAGAAGCTCAAGGAGCCGCACCACGGCGCGCAGTGGCTTCCCGAACAGGCGCCGAATCTCCGAAGGGGCGACGTGGTGCTGGTCGAGACCGGCGACGTCATCCCGCTCGACGGCGAGGTGATCGAAGGCGTGGCCTCGGTCGACGAGAGCGCGATCACCGGCGAATCGGCGCCCGTGGTGCGCGAATCGGGCGGTGACTTCTCGGCGGTGACCGGCGGCACGCGCGTGCTGTCCGACTGGCTGGTAGTGCGCATCTCGGTGAACCCGGGCGAGTCGTTCCTCGACCGCATGATCGGCATGGTCGAGGCGGCCAAGCGCCACAAGACGCCCAACGAGATCGCGCTCACCATCCTGCTGGTCGCGCTCACGCTCGTGTTCCTGATGGTCACCGTCACGCTGCTGCCGTTCTCGCTGTTCAGCGTGGAGGCCGCAGGCGCGGGCGCCGTGGTGTCGCTCACCGCGCTGGTGGCGCTGCTGGTGTGCCTGATTCCCACCACCATCGGCGGCCTGCTCTCGGCCGTGGGCGTGGCCGGCATGAGCCGCATGATGCAGGCCAACGTGATCGCCACCTCGGGCCGCGCCGTGGAAGCGGCCGGCGACGTCGACGTGCTGCTGCTCGACAAGACCGGCACCATCACGCACGGCAACCGCCAGGCGAGTGCCTTCCTGCCCGCGCCCGGCGTGCCGAAGGGCCGCCTCGCACGCGCCGCGATGCTCGCGTCTCTGGCCGACGAAACGCCCGAGGGCCGCAGCATCGTGGAACTCGCTCGCCGCGATGGCCTGGAGGCCGCATCTGTCGAAGGCGCGCGCTTCGTGCCGTTCACTGCCCAGACCCGCATGAGCGGCGTCGACCTGCCGGCCGCGCCGAACAGCCTCGATGCCGACGCGGTGCTGCTGCGCAAGGGCGCGGTCGATGCGATCCGCCGGCATGTCGAATCGATCGGCGGCAGCATGCCGGCCGAGGTGCTGCGCGCGTCCGAGGAAACCGCCCGCCGCGGCAGCACGCCGCTGGCCGTGTCCGAGGGCAATCGCGTGCTCGGCGTGGTCGAGCTCAAGGACATCGTCAAGACCGGCATCAAGGAGCGCTTTGCCGAGCTGCGCCGCATGGGCATCAAGACGGTGATGATCACCGGCGACAACAAGCTCACCGCCGCGGCCATTGCGGCCGAGGCCGGCGTCGACGACTTCCTGGCCGAAGCCACGCCCGAGGACAAGCTCGCGCTGATCCGCCAGTACCAGTCCGAAGGCCGCCTGGTCGCGATGACCGGCGACGGCACCAACGACGCACCCGCGCTCGCGCAGGCCGACGTGGCCGTGGCCATGGGCAGCGGCACGCAGGCGGCGAAGGAGGCCGGCAACATGGTCGACCTGGACTCGAACCCGACCAAGCTGCTCGAGGTGGTGGAAACCGGTAAGGCGCTGCTCATGACGCGCGGCTCGCTCACCACCTTCTCGATCGCGAACGACGTGGCGAAGTACTTCGCGATCATTCCGGCGATCTTCGTCTCGACCTATCCGCAGCTCGGCGCGCTCAACGTGATGCGGCTCGCGAGCCCGTCGTCGGCGATTCTTTCGGCGGTGATCTTCAATGCGCTGGTCATCGTGTTCCTGATTCCGCTCGCGCTCAAGGGCGTGCGCTACCGGCCGGTGGGCGCGGCCGCGCTGCTGCGCCGCAACCTGGCCATCTATGGCCTCGGCGGCCTGCTCGTTCCCTTCATCGGCATCAAGCTGATCGACTGGCTGCTGGTCGCAGTCCATCTGGTCTGAGGAGCTCTTCACCATGAACAACATCATTCGTCCCGCGCTGGTGCTCTTCGCACTGCTGAGTGCGCTCACCGGCCTGGTCTATCCGCTGGCCGTCACCGGCGCGGCCCAGGCGCTGTTTCCGTCGCAGGCGGCCGGCAGCCTGGTCGTGCGCGACGGCAGGGCCGTGGGCTCCAGCCTCATCGGCCAGAACTTCGGCGATCCGAAGCACTTCTGGGGCCGGCCCTCGGCCACCGCGCCGCAGCCCTACAACGCGAGCGCCTCGGGCAGCTCGAACCTCGGGCCGCTCAACCCGGCGCTGGCCGATGCGGTCAAGGCGCGCATCGAGGCGCTGCGCACCGTCGACCCGGGCAATACCGCGGCCGTGCCGGTCGATCTGGTCACGGCCTCTGCCAGCGGGCTCGACCCCGACATCAGCCCCGCCGCCGCGCTCTACCAGGCAGCACGCGTGGCGCGCGTGCGCGGACTGCCGCCCGAGCAGGTGAAGGCGCTGGTCGCCAGCCACACGCAGGCGCCGCTCTGGGGCTGGCTGGGCGAGCCGCGCGTCAATGTGCTGGCATTGAATCTCGCGCTCGATGGCCACTGACCTCTTCCACTTGCTGCTGGCATTTGCAGCACTCTTCGCGCCGCTGGTCTTTGCCTGGTGGGCGCTTTCGCGCACCGCGCGGCGGCATGCCAAGCGCCGCAAGGGCGCGCCGATGCGCTAACCTGCGCAGCCACCGCCAGCACCATGCCCGACACCCGCCCCGATCCCGATGCCCTGCTTGCGCAACTGCGCAGCGACGAGGCGCGCGCACTGCGCGGCAAGCTGCGCATCTACTTCGGCGCGAGCGCGGGCGTCGGCAAGACCTGGGCCATGCTGAGCGCCGCGCAGCGCGAGCGTGCCGCGGGGCGCGACGTGCTGGTCGGCGTGGCCGAGACCCATGGCCGCAGCGAAACCGCGGCGCTGCTCGCGGGGCTCGAGCTGCTGCCGCTGCGGGAGGTGGACCACCGCGGCCGCAGGCTCGCCGAATTCGATCTCGATGCCGCCCTCGCGCGCAAGCCCGCCGTGCTGCTGGTCGACGAGCTGGCCCACACCAATGCGCCCGGCTCCCGCCATGCCAAGCGCTGGCAGGACGTGCAGGAGCTCCTGGCCGCGGGCATCGAGGTCTGGTCGGCGCTCAACGTGCAGCATCTCGAAAGCCTCAACGGCACGGTCGGCGCCATCACCGGCGTGCGGGTGCACGAGACCGTGCCCGACACCGTGCTCGACGAAGCCGACGAGGTGGTGCTGGTGGACGTCACACCCGACGAACTCGCGGCGCGGCTCGCCGCCGGCAAGGTCTACCTGCCCCAGCAGGCCGAGCGTGCCGCGCAGAACTTCTTCCGCAAGGGCAACCTGATCGCGTTGCGCGAAATTGCGCTGCGCCGTACCGCCGAGCATGTGGAAGACGACGTGCGCGGCTGGCGCGTCGAGCAGTCGGGCGCGGCCGGCCGCAACGGAAAGGACGGGCAGGGCGGCGCGCTGCAGGCCTGGAACACCTCGGGCGCGATCCTCGCGTGCGTCGGGCCGCACGAGGGCGACGCGCAGACGGTGCGCACTGCGGCGCGGCTTGCGGGGCAGCTCAATGTGCGCTGGCACGCCGCATATGTCGAGACGCCGCGGCTGCAGCGGCTCGCCGCCGAGGAGCGCGACCGCATCCTCGCGGTGCTCAAGCTCGCCGAGGAACTGGGTGCGGCCACCGCGGTGCTCACCGGCTCCGACGTGGCCGAGCAGCTGGCCGAAGAGGCGCGGCGGCTCAATTGCGCCACGCTGGTGCTGGGGCGCCCGGAGCGGCCCGGCGGCTGGCGCCGCTGGTGGCCCGCCACGCCAATGCCGCTTTCGCGCGCGCTGGCACGGCGCGCGCCCGCGCTCGACATCATGGAAGTCGGCCGCGCCGACAGCTCGCGCCGCCTGGCGCGCGCGCCCATCGCCGCCACGCGCGCCGATGACGACGACCACGAGAAGGCGCCTGTCCATTGGCCGGGCTATGCCTGGGCCACGGCCGCGAGCGTCGTGCTCACGCTGGTCTGCACGCCGCTGGCCCGCGTGCTGGAGCTGTCCAACATCGTGATGCTGTTCATGCTGGGCGTGGTCGGCGTGGCCATGCGCTTCGGCCGCGGGCCCTCGGCGCTTGCGGCCTTGCTCAACGTGGCGGCGTTCGATTATTTCTTCGTGCCGCCGCGCCTGTCGTTCGCGGTGAGCGACGTGCAGTACGTGCTGACCTTCGCGGTCATGCTCGGCGTGGGCCTGCTCGTGGGCCAGCTGATGGCGGGGCTGCGCTTTGCGGCCGGCGTGTCGACCAGCCGCGAGCGGCGCGCGCGCTCGCTGTTCGAACTCACGCGCGAACTCTCGGCCGCACTGGAAAGCACGCAGGTGGTGGCGCTGGGCGCCGCCGCGGTGCAGGGGCACTTCGGCGGCCAGGCGCTGGTGCTGGTCACCGATGCGGCCGACCAGCTCGTGCTGCCCAAGAGCCCGCCTGAGGGCTTCGATGCGCAGGTGGCCGACTGGGCCTTCCGCCACGGCCAGCCTGCGGGCCTGGCCACCGCCACGCTGGCGGCCCAGCCCTGGCACTACGTGCCGCTGCAGGCCCCGATGCGCGTGCGCGGCGTGCTCGCGCTCTCGCCGGCGCAGCCGCGCTGGCTGCTGATCCCGGAGCAGGCGCAGCAGCTCGACACGCTGGCCCGGCAGATCGCGATTGCGCTGGAGCGCGTGCACTATGTGGAGGTGGCGCAGCAGGCGGTGGTCGAGATGGAATCGGAGCGCCTGCGCAACGCGCTGCTCGGCGCCATTTCGCACGACGTGCGCACGCCGCTCACCGCATTGATCGCGCTGGCCGAATCATTGCAGACGCTGCCGCCCGAGGCGCATGCCGAGGCGGCGCGCGCCATCGTCGCGCAGGCCCACGAGCTTCATGCGCTGGTCAACAACCTGCTGGACATGGCGCGGCTCGAAAGCGGCATTGCGGGCGGCGCGGTGAACCTGCGGCGCGACTGGCAGTCGGTGGAGGAGGTGGTCGGCTCGGCCATCCGCGCGGCGCGCACCGCGCTCGGCCATACCGTGGTGCAGACCGCGCTCGAGCCCGGGCTTGCGCTGGTCGAATTCGATGCCGTGCTGATCGAGCGCGTGCTGGTCAACCTGATCGAGAACGCCACCAAGTACGGCGCGCCGCCCATCGTGGTCGGCGCGCGGGCCGAGCCCGGCACGCTGAGGCTCACGGTGCGCGACCACGGCCCGGGCCTGCCCGCCGCGCTCCTGGGCCGCGAGCAGAAGCTGTTCGACAAGTTCACGCGCGGCGAAACCGAGTCGGCCACGCCGGGCGTGGGCCTGGGGCTGGCGATCTGCCGCGCCGTGGTGAGCGCGCACGGCGGCGAGATTGCCGCGGCCAATGCGCAGGGCGGCGGTGCAGAATTCACGGTCACCCTGCCGCGCCGGGAACCACCGGAAACAGCCGAAGCACAATTCTGAATCCATGCCATCGCCCACCGCCATCGTGATCGAGGACGAGCCGCAGATCCGGCGCTTCGTGCGCGGTGCGCTCGAGGCCGAAGGCTGGCTGGTGCACGAGGCCGGCACGCTGCGCGACGGGCTCGCAGCGGCCGGCACGCGCCAGCCCGACCTGCTGGTGCTCGACCTCGGCCTGCCTGACGGCGATGGCGTCTCCCTGATCCGCGATGTGCGGGGCTGGTCGGCCGTGCCGATCATCGTGCTGTCCGCGCGCAGCGACGAGGCCGACAAGATCGCCGCGCTCGATGCCGGCGCCGACGACTACCTGACCAAGCCCTTCGGCACCGGCGAGCTGCTCGCGCGCGTGCGCGCCAACCTGCGCCGGCCGCGCGCGGCGGGCGGCGACGAAACGGCAGAAGCGGTGTTCCGTTTCGGCGAGGTCGAACTGGACCGCGCCGCGCGCATCGTGCGGCGCGCTGGTGCCGAGGTGCACCTGACGCCGACCGAGTACCGATTGCTGTCAGTGCTGGTCGCCAACGCCGGCCGCGTGCTCACGCAGCGCCAGCTGCTGCGCGAGGTGTGGGGCCCGTCGCATACCGACCAGAGCCACTATCTGCGCATCTACATGGGGCATTTGCGGCAGAAGCTGGAAGCGGATCCGGCGCAGCCGCGGCATCTGCTGACCGAAACGGCCGTGGGGTATCGGTTGGTGGTTTAGCTGGCGGGCGCCGCGCTTTGTCGGGGGCACAGAGCCCTCACCCTAGCCCTCTCCCGGAGGGAGAGGGGACAAGACGGAGCGGCGAGATGGTGTCGGGCTATTGCTCCCTCTCCCTCCGGGAGAGGGCAGGGGTGAGGGCAGCGGCATTCAAGCCGCCACGCCCTTGTTCGGATTGAGCAGAAATTTCTCCCCCGTCGCCTGCTTCCCATACACCCCGATCGCATCGAGCTGCAAGGCCTCGAGCAACGAAACCTCCCGCGTGTAGTGGCTCGCAAACGTGGTCTTCAACTCCGCCACCACGCGCGCCTTCAGCCGCTGCGCGCCTTCGTCCCCGAGCTTCTGCAGGAACGGAAACAGCAGCCACCCGCCCATGCCCCACGCCATGCCGAAGTTGCGCACGAACTCCGTCGGCGAGCGGTCGAGGCCGCCGTAGATGTAGACCTGCTTGTGCGTGGTCGAGCCGTAGCGGCTGTATTCCTTGGCGGTGCGGTTCAGCGCCGCTTCCATGCAGCCGAGGATCTGGCCCGCGAGCTTGCCGCCGCCCGTGGCATCGAAGGCCAGCGTGGCGCCGGTCTCGACCAGGGCCTGCGTCAGGTCGTCGAGGAAGGTGGGCGAGCTCGTGCTGCACACGTACTTCGCGCCGATGCCGCGCAGCAGTGCTTCCTGCTCGGGCTTGCGCACGATGTTGACCAGCGCAATGCCGTCTTTCTGGCAGATCTTGTTGAGCATCTGGCCCAGGTTGGATGCGGCGGCCGTGTGCACCAGCGCCTTGTGGCCTTCGCGCCGCATCGTCTCGACCATGCCGAGCGAAGTGAGCGGGTTCACGAAGCATGATGCGCCTTCGGCCGGCGCGGTGCCCGCGGGCAGTTCCAGGCACTGGGCCGCCGCCACGGCCCGGTACTGCGAATACATCGCGCCGCCGATCGCGGCCACCGTCTTGCCCAGCAGCGCCTGCGCCGCGGGCGACGAACCGGCCTTCACCACTACGCCGGCGCCTTCGTTGCCGACCGGCATCGACTGGTCCAGCCGCCCGGCCATGGCCGGCATGGCGCGCTCGGGCACGGTGGCCGTGACGATCGGCCGCTCGGGCGTGCCGGAGACCTTGGCAGTGCCCATGTCGGCCGCGCCGAACAGCAGGCCCAGGTCCGACGGATTCATCGGCGAGGCCTCGACGCGGATCACGACCTCGTGCGCCTGGGGTTCGGGAATCGGCTCGTCGTGCAGCGAGAGTTCGAGTTCGCCGTTCGCACGGATGAGGGAGCGCAGTTGCAGTGCCATGGATGAGCCCCTTGAGCCTCGTGAAAGAGGCAGGTTCGAAGGTGGCCCAGGGCCACGGGGCGGCCAGTATAGGAGCGGCGTGCGAAAGCTGCAGACGCCTTCAAGACACCGCGGGAACCGTCGGTGCGTGGGCCAGCGCATGGCCCATCTTCTCTGCATCGAAGCGATCGATGTAGCGCGGAATGTTGCGCCACAGCGTGTGGTAGCCGTAGCCGCCGCGGAACATCTCCTGGCGCGCGCTCTCCTTGTCCCAGCCCTGCACCGCCATGCGGTAGGCCGCCGCGACCACGCCGGTGCGGTCGGCGCCGTGCATGCAGTGGATCAGCACCGGCCCCTGCTTCTCGGCCTCGCGAATGGCCACCAGCGCGCGCAGCACCTTGGCGTCGTCGATCGACCAGGTGTTGATCGGCACGCGCACCAGGCGGATGCCGCTGCCCGCGAACACCTTCCGATCGTCGTTGAAGGAGCGCAGGCTCACGATGGTGCCGATGCCCAGCGCCTTCAGCGCCGCCACGTTGGCGATGCGCGGCTGCGCGCTGCGGTACAGCGTGGGCGTGATGCGGTGCAGGTTCTCGACGCCGAGCGCGTCGAGCGGATCGGCCCAGTGCCCGGGGCGCGGCGCGGCGTGCGCCGCGGCGGCGCCGCTGCCGTTCCTGCGCTTGTATTTCCTTGCGCTCATTTCGCGCGCCGCCAGTGCCGCGTCACCAAAATCAGCAGGGCCACCGCCAGGCCGCCCCAGTAGTCGACCGGCGCGCCCCAGATCCAGTGCTTGTGCCAGAAGGCATCCACCGCATTGAAGCGCGCCCAGCCGAAGGCCGGGTTGATGAGGAACCAGAGGAAGTCCTCGCAGACCCAGAACACGATCAGGCCGGCCACGGCCAGCCCGAAATCGCGCCACGTCCAGCGTCCGTTGAAGGCCAGCGGCGCCAGGAACACCAGCACCATGAAGGTGAAGACCCAGGCGTGGTAGCCCGTCATCGCGCGCCCGCCCCAGAAGATGTCGAGCCAGATGCTGTTCTCGATGCGCCAGGTGGGCAGCGAGGTGGCCCAGCCGGCGCCGCCTTCGATCTGGATCTCGGCATTGGCGAAGAAGAAGGCCATCACCACCACCCATGCCAGGTAGCCGAGCGTGCGGGCCACGCCCGTCTTCTCCACGGCGCCCGTCATGCGGCTTCGCCCAGCACGTGGCGCAGCACCGCGGCCGCCGCGCGCGGCTTGCCGAGCGCGCGGCTGCATTCGGCCATGTCCGCGAGCTTGGCGGGGTCGGCCATCAGGCGTGCCACCTTGTAGTCGAGGCCGATGGCGTCGTAGGCCAGCCAGCCCGCGCCTTCTTCCATCAGGAAGCCGGCGTTGTGCTCTTCCTGGCCCGGAATCGGCGAGATCAGCAGCATCGGCTTGCCGAGCGCCAGGCATTCCGACACCGTGAGCCCGCCGGGCTTGGTCACGACCAGGTCGGCCGCCGCCATGAGCCTGTGCATCTCGTGGGTGAAGCCGATGGCGACCACGCGCCCCGGATGGCGCGCGGCCAGGGCCTGCAGCCTGCCGTGCGCCTCGGTGTTGCGGCCGGCCACGGCAATCACCTGCAAGCCGCTGTCGCCGCCGAGCGAAAGCACGCGCTCGACCATGCTCGCCAGGTCGCCGACGCCGGCGCCGCCCGAAGCCATCAGCAGCACCGGCCGTGCGGGATCGAGGCCGAGCGCCGCGGCGCAGGCATTGCGCGCGAGCGCCGGCGCGTCGGGCTCGGAGAAGGCCGGCATCACCGGGATGCCGGTCACGTGGATGCGCTCCGCGGGAATGCCGCGCGCTTGCAGCCTGAAGGCCACTTCCTCCGTGGCGGCCAGGTAGCCTGCCATGCCCGGCACCAGCCACATGTTGTGCAGGTCGTAGTCGGTGATCTGCAGCCACACCGGGTAGTCGATGCGGCCGCGGTTGCGCTCGCGCATCAGCAGCTCGGCCGGCAGGAAGTGGGTGCAGATCACGGCGTCGGGCTTCTCGCGGCGGATCTCGCGCAGCAGGGCGCCGGTGCTCAGCCGCTCGATGCCGCGGCGCAGCCGCTGCGAAGGCGCGTGGTGCGGCGTGGCGTCGGTGCGCTGGTGCAGGTAGGACCACAGCTCGGGCGCGCGGTTCACGAGCTGGATGTACCAGTCGGTGTACACCTTGCGGAAGCCGCCGGCCACATGGGCCATGGCATCGATATGGACCGCCGTGTGCGGCGGGGCCGACTGCACGGCGGCTTCGAGGGCTTGCGCTGCGCGCACGTGGCCGTTGCCGGCGCTCACACTGAGGATCAGGATTTTGGTCATGCGGGTCCGGGCCGTCGGCGGGCCATTGGCGCGCATTATCCCCATGCATTGCGACACATCCCGCGGGCGGCCGCCCATCGGCGAAAATGCGGCTGCGCACCGCTTCACCGGGCGTGACCCGCCCCCAACCGACCGCGCCCCGCATGACCGACGCCCCCGCCCCGATCCGCCTCAACAAACGCATGGCCGAGCTCGGCCTCTGCTCGCGCCGCGAGGCCGATGAGTGGATCGCCAACGGCTGGGTGCGCGTCAACGGCAAGCCGGCCGAAATGGGCGTGAAGGTCACGCCGTCCGACCGCATCGAGGTCGACAAGGCCGCCAAGGGCCAGCAGGCGAACCAGGTCACCATCCTCATCAACAAGCCCATCGGCTATGTGAGCGGCCAGGCCGAGGACGGCCATGAGCCCGCGGTGACCCTCTTCACGCCGCAGAACCGCTGGGCCGAGGACAACGCGCGCTTCTTCTTCAGCCCGCAGCAGCTGCGCGGCCTCGCGCCGTGCGGGCGGCTCGACATCGATTCCATCGGCCTGCTGGTGATGACGCAGGACGGGCGCATCGCGCGCCAGCTGATCGGCGAAGACTCGGTGATGGAGAAGGAGTACCTGGTGCGCGTGGCCTACCACGGCCTGGGCCAGCCCGCGCCCACCGGGCAGCTGGTGCGCATGGACGACGACGATCCCGTCACGACCAATGTGCAGGCGGTCTTCCCGCCCGCAATGCTCGCCAGGCTGCGCCACGGCCTGAGCCTCGACGGCCAGCCGCTCAAGCCGGCACGGGTCGAATGGCAGAACCCCGAGCAATTGCGCTTCGTGCTCACCGAGGGCAAGAAGCGCCAGATCCGCCGCATGTGCGAACTGGTCGGCCTGAAGGTGGTGGGCCTGAAGCGCGTGCGCATCGGCCGCGTGATGCTCGGCAACCTGCCCGTCGGTCAGTGGCGCTACCTCGCTCCGCACGAGAAGTTCTGAGCCGTTGCCGATGGCCGTGGTGCTGAGCCAGCGCGCGCTGAACCGGGCCACGCTGGCGCGGCAGATGCTGCTGGAGCGGCGCAAGGCGACGCCCGCGCAGGCCATCGAAAAGCTCGCGGGGCTGCAGGCGCAGGCGCCGAACCCGCCCTACATCGGCCTGTGGAGCCGGCTCGAAGGCTTTCGCCGCGAGCAGTTGACCGAAGCCCTCAAGCAGCGACGCGTCGTGCGCATGTCGACGATGCGCGCGACCCTGCACCTGATGGCCGCAAAGGACGCACTGGCCTGGCGGCCGCTGCTCGAGTCCGTGCACCAGCGCGGATTGAAGGGCAGCAGCCACGCGCGGGCGCTCGAAGGCATCGACCGTGCGGTGGTGGTGCAGGCGGGCCTCGCGCTGCTGCGCGAAGGCCCGCTCACCAGCTCCGAACTCGGCCAGGCTCTTGCGGCGCGCTGGAAAGACCGCGAGCCCGCTTCGCTCGCCGCACTCATCCGCAACAGCGTGCCGCTGGTGCACCTGCCGCCCGCGGGCAGCTGGGACTCGCACCAGAGCGCACGGCTGCAGCCCATCGCGCAGTGGCTCGGCGAATCCGCCGCCGATGCCGCACCGGCCACGCAGGACGAGCTGCTGCTGCGCTACCTCGCGGCCTTCGGCCCCGCCACGCTCGCCGATGCCGGCGCATGGTCGGGCCTCGCGGGCTGGAAGGCCGTGGCCGAGCGCCTGCAGCCGCAGCTGCGCAGCTTCATCGGCGAGCAGGGCCAGGAATTGTTCGACCTGCCGCGCGCGCCGCGCCCCGGGCCTGACACGCCCGCGCCGCCGCGCCTCGTCGCCGAATGGGACAACCTGCTGCTCTCGCATGCCGACCGCAGCCGCGTGATGAGCGAGGCGCACCGCGCCCGCGTGTTCACTGCCAACGGCATCGTGCGTGGCACGGTGCTGCTCGACGGCTTCGTCGCGGGCGTCTGGAAGATCGAGCGCGCGAAGAACAACACGGCCGCGGTGGTGCTGGAGCCCTTCACCCGCTGGCCGAAGGCCGAGCGGCTCGGCGTGCAGGAAGAGGCCATGCGCCTGCTGGCCTTTGCAGCGGATGGCGAGGGCGAGCGGCACGAGGTTCGCGTGCTAAGCCCCGCCTAAGACTTCGCCTCTACGCTGCGCCGCGGCGCAGGGCACTACCGGTCATCCCGATCGCGTGCTACCTTGGCGCCCAAGGAGTCGCCGCAATGCGTGTGCTGCTGGTGGAAGACGACGAGATGATCGGGCGCAGCCTGAAGCAGGCGCTCGAGGGCGCGGGCTGGTCGGCCGACTGGGTGCGCGACGGCGAACTGGCGCAGAGCGCGCTCGGCGACGGCGGCTACACCTGCGTGCTGCTCGACCTGGGCCTGCCGCGGCAGGACGGCACCGAGGTGCTGCGCCGCGCGCGCGAACGCGGCGATGCCACGCCGGTGCTGGTGCTCACCGCGCGCGACGGCCTGGACGACCGCATCCACAGCCTCGACCTGGGCGCCGACGACTACCTGCGGAAGCCCTTCGAATTCCGCGAACTGCTCGCGCGCATGCGGGCCGTGGTGCGCCGGCGCGACGGCGCCGCGCATTCGCTGATCGGCGGCAGCACGATGCAGCTGGACCTCACCACGCGCGAGGTGCTGGTCGATGGGGCGCGCGAGGCGCTCACCGCGCGCGAGTTCGCGCTGCTGCACGCCTTGCTCGAGCGGCCCGGCGCCATCCTCTCGCGCGAGCAGCTCGAGAACCGCATCTACGGCTGGGGCGAGGAAGTGACCAGCAACGCCATCGACGTGCTGATCCACGGCATGCGCCGCAAGCTCGGTGCCGATTCGATCCGCAACGTGCGCGGGCTCGGCTGGCGCGTTGCGGCATGAGCCCCCGCCCGGCCGCTCCGAAGGGGGCTCGCACCGCAGTGCGAAGCACGGAGGTTTGCCAATGACCTCTGTGCGCGGCGGCCGCTGGTGGCGCCCGCGCTCGCTGCGCACCCAACTGCTGTTCTGGCTCGTCACGCTGCACCTGGTGGCGGCGGCGCTGACGGCGTGGTTCACCTTCGTGGCCTATGGCGACCTGGTGCACAACGCGCTCGACGAGCAGATGCGGCTGGTCGCCGATTCCTATGCAGGCAGCGATCCGCCGCGCACGCCGCGTCCGCTCGACGGCAACGCCGCCCTGGTGCGCGGCGCCTTCGTGGTGCAGCTCTGGAGCGCCGATGGCCGCACGCTGCGCGCAAGCTCCTGGCCGCCGCTGGCCGTGGTGCCGCTGCAGCCGCGGCCGGGTTTCAGCGATGCGCGCGCCGATGCGCCCACGCCGTCGCGCTGGCGCGTGTTCACGGCCGAGGCCGGGCCGCGCGCCGACCAGCCGCGCGTGCAGGTGCTGCAGAACGAGGACTACCGCCGGCGCCGGGCGCTGCGCCGCGCGCTGCTCGAAGGCCTGCCCATCGCGCTGCTGCTGCCGCTGGCCTTGCTGATCCTCTGGCTCATCGTGTCGGCGGCTTCGCGCTCGCTGCGCGCGGTGGCGCGCGACGTGGCCTCGCAGGACGAGCGCAGCCCCACCGAGCTGTCGCTGGCGCGCGTGCCGGACGAGATCGCGCCGCTGGTCCAGGCCTTCAACCACCTGCTGTCGCGCATGCGCAGCGCCTTCGCCACGCAGCGCCGCTTCGTGCAGGACGCGGCCCACGAGCTGCGCACGCCGATGGCCGCGATCGGCCTGCAGATCGAGAACCTGCGCGCGCACGTGCCCGCGGGCGAAGCCACCGAGCGCTTCAACCAGCTCGAGGCCGGCGTCACGCGCGCGCAGCACCTGATCGAGCAGCTGCTGAGCCTCTCGCGGCAGGACGCGCCGGGACGCCCGCTCGCGCCCTCGCGCGAAGCGGTCGACATCGAGACCCTGCTGCGCGAGAGCGTGAGCCAGCTGATGGTGCTGGCCGACGCGCGGCGCGTGGACATCGGTTTCGAGGGATCGATCGCGCCCGTGGTGCAGGCGCCGGCCGCCGAGCTGCGCAGCGTGTTCGACAACCTGATCGACAACGCGCTGCGCTATGCGCCCGAAGGCGGAGTGGTCGACGTGCGGCTGCACGAGGTCGACGGCCATGCGGTGGTCGACGTGCTCGACAACGGGCCGGGCATTCCGGCCTCGTCGATCGGCCGCGTGTTCGACCGCTTCTTTCGCGTGCCGGGCGCTCCGGCCGGCGGCAGCGGGCTCGGGCTGGCGATTGCGCGCACGGCCGCCGAGCGGCATGGCCTGCGCATCGAGCTGCGCAACCGCGATGAGGCAGAAGGTGGCGGCGGGCCGGGGCTGCTGGCCCGGGTGCACCTGCCGCCGGCGGCGACTGCGGCAACGGCGCCGCTCACGCCCGGCTAATTTCCTGCTCACGGCGCGCTCAGCCGGGCTGCCTAGAGTGCATCCAGGCCCTGCCACGCGCAGTTCGCGCGATGGCACGCGGCCGGAGACAAACCCTCAGGAGCACACACCATGCGCACTTCCTTCAAGCTTCTTGCCCTTGGCTCCTTCGCCGCGTTCGCGGCGCTCGGTGCCGTGAATGCGTCGGCCGAGACCACCGACGGCTCCGACTACCACCCGCTGCAGATGAATTCGCCCGAGAACCCCGACGTGCAGGCCGGCGCGATGGCCGCCGCGCGTCCCGACGGCACCGAGTCCATCGGCCAGTCGACCAGCGCGCCGGCCATGAACTCGACGACGCCGGTGTCCGACGTGCAGGCCGGCGCCTATGCGGCCTCGCATGCGACGGGCACCGAGTCGATCGGGCAGTCGACCGCGCTGCCGCTCGTGCAGTCGGCCAGCGGCAGTTGATCAGTCGTCGCTGTTGCCGAGCAGCGCGCGGTAGATCAGCGCGCCGATGATCGCGCCCGCGATGGGCGCCACCCAGAACAGCCATAGCTCCGACACCGCGTACGACGGGCCGAACAGCGCCGGGCCCGTGCTGCGCGCGGGATTCACCGAGGTGTTGGTGACCGGAATGGAGATCAGGTGGATCAGCGTGAGGCACAGGCCGATGGCCAGGCCCGCGAAGCCGCCGGCCGCGCGCTTGGCGGTGGCGCCGAGGATCACGATCAGGAACACCGCGGTCATCACCACCTCGCACACCAGCGCGGCCGTCATGCCGTACTTGCCGGGCGAGTGTTCGCCGAAGCCATTGGTGGCGAAGCCGCCGATGTCGGCGCCGGGCTTGCCGGTGGCAATCAGGTAGAGCACGCCGGCCGCGGCAATCGCACCCAGCACCTGCGAGACGATGTAGCCCGCGAGCTGCGAGGCCTTGAAGCGCCCCGCGGCCGCGAGGCCGATCGACACCGCCGGATTGAAGTGGCCGCCCGAGATGGGACCGAGCGCATAGGCGCCGGTCACCACCGTCAGGCCGAACGCCAGCGCGACGCCCAGGAAGCCGATGCCCAGGTTGTTCGGAAAGGCCGCCGCCAGGACCGCGCTTCCGCAGCCGCCCAGCGTGAGCCAGAAAGTACCAATGAACTCGGCCGACCACTTTTTGTAGGTGCTATGTTCCATCTGCTCCATCCCTCCAGAAGTTGAAAAAAATTGCGTGGCCGGGGGCCGCGCGCGGGCGGATTCTAGGAACGTAAACAGCATGCGTCACGCATGTTGTTGCAGCTGGCGGAACCTGTTCACAGTTCAGCGGTCTTTTGTTTCTGACACGCGTTGCGCAAACCGCTAAAGGGCTTGGTCAGGGCACGACGACGATCTTGCCGAAGGCGCCGCGCGCGAGATGGTCGAGCGCATCGGGCAAGTCATCGAAGGCGTATCGCGCCGCGATCACGGGCTCGAGCGCATTGGCGTCGACGGCGCGCACCAGGTCTTCGAGCGCGCGCCGATGGCCCACGCCAATGCCCTGCACCGTGACGCGGCCGAGCACCACCGCGTAGTACGAAGCGCTGAGCGTTTCGCCGCCGAGCATGCCGATGATCGACACGCGCCCGCCCTGCGCCACCGCCTGCAGCGAGCGGTCGAGGTTCGGCCCGCTCGCGAGTTCGAGCACATGGTCGGCGCCGCGGCCCTGCGTGAGCCGGCGCACTTCGGCCGGCCAGTCGCTGTCTCGCATCAGCACTTCGCTGGCGCCCAGCGCCAGCGTCTGCGCACGCTTCTCTTCGCTGCCCGTGACCACGATGGCTCGCGCGCCATGGAGCCGCGCCAGCTGCACGCCGAACAGCGCCACGCCGCCGGTGCCATGGACCAGCACGGTCTGGCCGGGCCGCAGCGCGCCGGTCTCGGCCAGCGCGAACCAGGCCGTGAGGCCGGCGCACGGCAGCGTGCTGGCTTGCGCGAAATCGAGCGTGGCCGGCGCGGCCACCGCCCAGGCCGCGTCGATCAGCACGTGCGAGGCGAGCATGCCCGGGCCGGGGCCGCCCATCGGCACGGCCTCGGCCGGCCAGTGGCTGTCGATCCAGCCGCCCCAGAAAGTGTTGACCACGCGGTCGCCCACGGCCAGGCGTTGCACGCCCGGGCCCACGGCCACCACCGTGCCGGCCATGTCCGAGCCGGGCGTGAAGGGCAGGTCGAACTTCATGCCCATGCCGTCGCGGATCATCAGCAGGTCGCGGTAGTTGAGCGACACCGCGCCCACCTGCACGAGGACCTCGCCCGGGCCGGGCGTGGGCAGCGGCAGCGCCACCTGTTCGAGCTGCTCGCGGCCGAAGGAAGAAAGTTGCCAGCGCCTGAGCGTTCTGCTTGCCTGCATGAAAAAGCCTCCACAAAAAAAGAAGCCTTCATGCTATTGGCGAGTTGATATATCCAGTGGTGGATAATTTTCAACTCTATGGCGCCTGAAAGTATCCAATGAGTCCACGCCTCCAAGGCATCGAAGAGTTCGTGGCCGCGGTGGAGGCCGGCAGCTTTGCGCGTGCGGCAGAGCGGCTGCACGTCACCCGCTCCGCGGTGGCCAAGAGCATTGCGCGGCTCGAGGCGCGGCTGGGCACGCGGCTTTTCCTGCGCACCACGCGCAGCCAGAGCCTCACCGAGGAAGGCCATGGCTACTACGAGCGCTGCCGGCGCGTGCTGGCCGAACTCGATGCCGCCGAGGCCATGGCCGACGCCGCGCGCAGCACCGCCGCCGGGCTGGTGCGCCTGAGCATGCCGGCCATGCTGGGGCGGCTGAAGGTCGGGCCGCTGCTGCTCGCGCTGGCGCGCCGGCATCCGGGGCTGTCGCTGGAGCTTTCCTTCAACGACCGGCGCGTGGACCTGGTCGAAGACGGGCTGGACCTGGCCATCCGCAGCGGCGAGCTGGCCGACAGCGCCGAGTTGGTCGCGCGGCCGGTCGGCGTGCAGTGGATGGTGCTGTGCGCCGCGCCGGCCTACCTGGCCGAACGCGGGCGCCCGGGCAGCGTGGCCGAACTGGGCGCATCGCCGTCGCACGAGGCGGTGTTCTACGCCCGCGACGGGCAGATCTCGCCCTGGCGCTTCCACGACGCGCAAGGCCGGCTGGCCGAAGTGGTGCTGCCCTCGCGGCTGCGCTGCGACAGCGCCGAGGTGCTGCTCGAAGCCGCCATCGGCGGCATGGGGCTCGCGCGCCTGCCGGCCTGGCTGGCAGCCGATGCGCTGGCGGCCGGCACGCTGGTGCGCGTGTTCGAGGAGCCGCGGCCTTTCGGCTTCGAGCTCAACGTGATCCGCTCGCGCAGCCGCTACCTGCCCCACAAGACCCGGGTGGTGGTCGACTGGCTGGCCGAGCACCTGCCGCCGCTGCTGGCGGCCCGCTGAGCGGCTTTGCCCGCTATCCTTTCGTCGCCTTTCATCCTTCAGCCAGCCAGTCACTCATTCACCGGAGAACGCATGCGCCCCTTTGTCCAGAGGAATGCCGCGGCCCTTGCCGCATGCGCGGGCGCCATGGCCCTGCTTTTTTCTGCCGGCGCCGCCGCGCAGGGCACGGTGAACGCGCTGTGCAGCACCGACGCGGGCTGGTGCGAAGCCGCGGCCGCGGCCTTCACGCGCGAGACTGGCATCCGGGTGCAGCAGGCGCACAAGGGCACCGGCGAGATCGGCGCCCAGCTGCGCGCCGAGGCGGCCAATCCCAAGACCGACATCTGGTGGGGCGGCACCGGCGACCCGTTCCTGCAGGCCGCCGAGCAGGGCCTGCTCGAAGCCTACCGGCCGGCCTACATCAACGACCTGCACGACTGGTCGGTGCGCCAGTACGCGATGTCGCAGAACATGGTGGGCGGCTTCTACACCAGCGCCATCGGCTTCGGCTTCAACACCGAGCTGCTCAAGCGCAAGAAGCTGCACGAGCCCAAATGCTGGGCCGACCTGGTCAAGCCCGAATACCGGGGCGAGATCGAGATCTCGCACCCGGCCTCGAGCGGCACGGCCTACACCATCATCGCGGGCCTGGTGCAGCAGATGGGCGAGGACGCGGCCTTCGACTATTTGAGGAAGCTGCACCGCAACGTCACCAGCTACACCCGCAGCGGCCAGGCGCAGGCGCCCAACGTCGCCAAGGGCGAGGTGGCCATCGGCGTGAGCTTCATCTTCGGCTTCGAGCGCTGGCGGTATGACAAATTTCCGGTCAAGACCGCCGCGCCCTGCGAGGGCACCAGCTACGAGGTGGGCGGCATCGCGCTGGTCAAGGGCGCGCGCAACAAGGAGAATGCGAAGCGCTACTACGACTGGCTCATGAGCCCGGCCGGCCAGGCGATCGGGGGGCAGGTCGGCAGCCTGCAGTCGCCCGCCAACAAGACCTTCAAGCCCGATGCGCGCATTCCGTCGATGAGCGACGTGAAGCTCATCAAGTACGACTTCGAGAAGTACGGCAGGGCCGCCGAGCGCAAGCGGCTGATCGACCGCTGGACCCGCGAGGTGGAATCGCAGGCCAGGTAGGCCTATTGTTTTTCGGGGCGAAAGCCCCAACTCGCAGAGTTGGCGAGTCGAGCGTGCGGTCAAGGCCGCCCGGCTTAGAATTTTTTGGCTTCGATATTTCTTCTCTTCCCATGGCTGATTCTTCCAACACGAAACTCCCGTTCCAGGCTGAAGTCGCGCAACTGCTGCACCTCGTCACGCATGCGCTCTATTCGAACAAGGAAATCTTCCTGCGCGAGCTGATCTCGAACGCATCGGACGCCTGCGACAAGCTGCGCTTCGAGGCCATCGACCGTCCCGAGCTCTACGAGGACCAGCCCGAGCTGGACGTGCGCCTTTCCTTCGACAAGGCCGCGCGCACCATCACCATCACTGACAAGGGCATCGGCCTGTCGCGCCAGGAGGCCATCGAGAACCTCGGCACCATCGCCAAAAGTGGTACCAAGGACTTCGTGAGCAAGCTCAGCGGCGACCAGAAGGCCGACGCGCAGCTCATCGGCCAGTTCGGCGTGGGCTTCTATTCGGGCTTCATCGTGGCCGACAAGATCACCGTCGAGTCGCGGCGCGCGGGCCTGCCGCCCGAGCAGGGCGTGCGCTGGACGAGCGGCGGCGCCGGCGACTTCGAGGTGGCCGACATCACGCGTCCCGAGCGCGGCACCCGCATCACGCTGCACCTGCGCGACGACGCCGACGAATACCTCAACGCCTGGAAGCTCAAGCAGATCGTCGGCAAGTATTCGGACCACATCTCGCTGCCCATCCTCATGGAAAAGGAGGAGTGGAAGGAAGGCGAGAACGACCAGCCCGGCGACATGGTCAAGACCGGCGAATGGGAAACCGTCAACAAGGCCAGCGCGCTCTGGAGCCGCCCCAAGAAGGACATCACGCCCGAGCAGTACGAAGAGTTCTACAAGAGCATCAGCCACGACTACGAGGCGCCGCTCGCCTGGAGCCACAACCGCGTGGAAGGCAGCACCGAGTACACGCAGCTGCTCTACATTCCGTCGAAGGCGCCATTCGACCTGTGGAACCGCGACAAGAGCGCGGGCGTCAAGCTCTACGTGAAGCGCGTCTTCATCATGGACGACGCCGAGGCGCTGCTGCCCAGCTATCTGCGCTTCGTGAAGGGCGTGATCGACTCGTCCGACCTGCCGCTCAACGTGAGCCGCGAGCTGCTGCAGGAAAGCCGCGACGTGAAGGCCATCCGCGAAGGCAGCACCAAGCGCGTGCTCGGCATGCTCGAAGACCTGGCCAAGAAGCAGAAGACCGGGCCGGAAAGCGCAGAGGGCAAGATCGACGTGGGCTCCGGCGAATCGGTGCCGGCCCCCGAGCCGACCGAGTCCGTGACCGACGTGGTCGACAAGAATGCGCCGACGGCCGCCGAAACAGCGGCATCCGCGGCCGACGAATCGGGCAAGTACGCCAAGTTCTATGCCGAGTTCGGCGCCGTGCTCAAGGAAGGCCTGGGCGAGGACTTCGGCAACCGCGACCGCATCGCCAAGCTGCTGCGCTTCGCCTCCACCACGAGCGACACCGTGAGCGTGAGCTTTGCCGACTACAAGGCGCGCATGAAGGAAGGCCAGGACGCGATCTACTACATCACGGCCGACACGCTCGCCGCCGCCAAGAACAGCCCGCAGCTCGAGGTCTTCAAGAAGAAGGGCATCGAGGTGCTGCTGATGACCGACCGCGTCGACGAATGGGCGCTCAACTACCTCACCGAGTTCGACGGCACGCCGCTGCAGAGCGTGGCCAAGGGCGCGGTCGACCTCGGCAAGCTGCAGGACGAGGCCGAGAAGAAGGCCGCCGAGGAAGCCGCCGAATCCTTCAAGCCGCTGCTCGAGAAGCTCAAGGAAGCGCTCAAGGACAAGGCCGGGGACGTGCGGGTGACCACGCGCCTGGTCGATTCACCGGCCTGCCTGGTGGTGCAGGACGGCGGCATGAGCACGCAGCTCGCGCGCATGCTCAAGCAGGCCGGCCAGCCGGCACCCGACCTGAAGCCCGTGCTCGAAGTGAACGCCGAGCACGCGCTCGTGAAGAAGCTCGACGGCTCCGAGCACTTCGACGATCTTGCGAACATCCTGTTCGACCAGGCGCTGCTGGCCGAAGGCGGCCTGCCGGCCGATCCCGCGGCCTACGTGAGGCGCGTCAACGCGCTGCTGGTGTGAACGCCCGGCCGCGCACCGCCCGTGCAGCGGCCGCCGTCGCGGCGGCGCTGCTGCTGGCGGCGGTGAGCGGCTGTTCGCACTATCACATTGGCATTCCGCTGGTGCCCGGACTCTCGCTCGGGCTGGGCGCCACCAAGGACGGCAATTTCTCCGTCGGGCTCAACACCGGCTGGGGTCCGCTCGGCGCGGGCGTGGCGGTCAACAACACCGGCGTGGTGGCCGGCAATGCGGGCGTGGGTGTCGGCGTCGGCATCGGTCCGATCGGCACCGGCGTGGGCGTGGGCAAGAGCGTGGTGCTGCACGATCCCAATGCCGGAAAGGCCGGCTACGCGCCTGCAGGCGGCGCCGCGCCGGTCACGACGGCGGCGGTGGGGGCCACGGTCCCGGTTTCCGGTACCTCCGGCATCACGGGTGTGGCGCCCGTGGCGGCGATTCCAACCGCTGCGCCGGTCACGGTCACCAAGGGCGGTGTGACCCAGCCGGCCGCCGCCTCTGCGCCGCGAGCGGTGCCGCCGCCTTCCTCGGTGCGTGTTTCCTACCGCCCGGTGGCCGATGCCGCCGCTCCTGCAGCCGGTAGCCCCGGCACGCCGGGCAATCCGATCGCACCCTGATCGCCGCTGCCTGCGGCGCTGTGCTGGAGACCGCTCCTTGGAACTCAAGCAATGGCGATGCTTCGTCACGCTCGCCGAGATCGGCAACATCCGCCGCGCGGCTTCGCTGCTCGCCATCTCGCAGCCCGCGCTCAGCGTGCGGGTGCAGCGGCTCGAGGAGGCCCTGGGCTTTGCGCTGTTCGACCGGCAGGCGCGCGGCGTCCGGCTGACGGAGCAGGGCGCGCGCCTGCTGCCGCATGCCCGGCGCCTGTTGTCGCGCGCCGCCGAAACCGACGAGGCCGCGCGCGCCATCGGGCGCGGCGCCTTCGACCGGCTGGAGATCGGCGTCACGCCCATCGCGGCGCTGTCTTTCTTTCCCGATGCGATGCGTGCCTTTTCGGCCGCGCACCCGGGCGTGGTGCTGGCGCTGACCGAAGGCCTGTCGGACGAGCTCGAGGAAGCCGTGGCGCACCGCAGGCTCGACCTGGCGGTGGTGCATCCGCCGTCCTCGCGCGACGACCTCGTGGTGCGCGAGGTGGCCCGCGACCGCTTCATGGCCGTGGTGCCGGCCGCGCATCCGCTGGCAGGCGCCGGGCGCATCGCGGCGGCGGACCTGCGCCAGCAGACGCTGGTCGGGGTGCGGCGCGACATCGGGCCGGTGGTGTTCGACCGCATTGCTTCGTACCTTGCGCGCGCCGGCATCACCACTCAGGTCAACCAGTGCGCGAGTTCGTCGATCTCGCTCGTGGGGCTGGTGGCGGCCGGTGCGGGCATCGGGCTGGTGGTGGAATCGCTTGCCTGCATTGCGCGGCCCGACATCCGCTTCGTTGCGCTCGCCGACGATCCGCCGAGCCTCGGCTATGCGATGTGCCACCGGCCCGACCTGCCGGCGGAACTGCAGGGCGCGTTCATGCAGGCCTTCCATGCGCCCAAGGCGGGCGCGGGCGTGCGGCCCGAGTCATGAGGCGCTGGCGCCGGCCGCGGATTCGGGCAGGAAGCGCTCGCCTGGCGTGAGCGGCGCGTGCCGGTAGCTCGCCGGCGTGCGGCTGAGCTTCACGGGCGCGCCGATGCCGCGGTAGCCGCCTTCCATCTCGACCACCATCTGGCGATGCGCCGTGTGCGGATGCGCGAGCGCGGCATCCACCGGCAGCACCGGCGCGGCCGGCACGCCCGCGGCCATCAGCTGCTCGACCAGCGCACGGCCGTCGAACGCAGCCATCGCCGCCTCGAGTTGCTGCTTGAGCCCTGCGCGGTGCACCGAGCGCGCACCGGCCGTGCGGTAGAGCGGGTCGTCGGCCAGCCCGGGCAGGCCGATGCAGCGGCACAGGCTCGCGAACTGGCGGTCGTTGCCCACCGCCACGAACACCGGGTCGGTGCCCGTGGCCAGCGCGTCGTAGGGATAGATGTTGGGGTGTGCGTTGCCGGTGCGGCGGGGCTCGGTGCCATCCATGAACCAGTTGGCCGCATGTGGATGCAGCAGCGAGAGCCCGCTGTCGTACAGCGCCGCCTCCACGAACTGGCCGCGGCCGCTGCGGTTGCGCTCCTGCAGCGCGAGCAGCACGCCGATCACCGCGTTCAGGCCCGTGACCATGTCGACCACCGGCAGGCCCACGCGCAGCGGGCCGCCGTCGGCCTCGCCGTTGATGCTCATGATGCCGGTCATGGCCTGCACGGCGGCGTCGTAGCCGGGCAGCGCGCCCAGCGGACCGTCGGCGCCGAAGCCC
This sequence comes from Variovorax beijingensis, assembly GCF_007828835.1. Taxonomy (GTDB): domain Bacteria; phylum Pseudomonadota; class Gammaproteobacteria; order Burkholderiales; family Burkholderiaceae_C; genus Variovorax; species Variovorax beijingensis_A. The sequence goes on from NZ_VIVL01000001.1 coordinate 602,886, forward strand.
GAGACGCGGCACCAGACGAGGCGCGGAAAGCGCTGCGAGAGCGTCTCGTAGCCGATGCCCCAACGCTCCATGGTGCCGGTCTTGAAGTTCTCGATCAGCACGTCGGCCTCGGCCACGAGCGCGAGCAGTGCTTTGCGGCCTTCGTCGGTGGAAAAGTCGAGGTGCTGCACGCGCTTGTTGCGGTTCAGGCCGTGGTAGTACGAGGCCACGCCGTCCTTGAAGGGCGGACCCCAGGTGCGCGTGTCGTCGCCCTGCGGCGGTTCGACCTTGAGCACGTCGGCGCCGTGGTCGCCGAGGATCTGGCCGCAGTACGGGCCGCCGAGGATGCGCGAGATGTCGAGGACGCGGATGCCGGCGAGGGCGCCTTGGGGTTGTGTCATTTCGATGTTCCGTGCTTTTGTGTGTGGGGCTTTTGTTCCTGGCGCTGTTGTTCTTGGTGCTGTTGTCCGGGGCGCGTGCACAGGCCACCGGGTACTCCCCTCCGCGAATGTCCCCCGGCCTGCGGCCTCCTCCTTGATTTCGCTGCGGGGAGCACCCGATGCCCTGTGCACCGGGGCACGCTGCTGGTTTGCCGCCGATCAAGCAGTGCTCTGAAAGCACTCGCGTCGATGGGGTGCCTTGCGCAGCGAAATAAAGGGGGAGGCCGCAGGCCGGAGGACATTCGCGGAGCAAGGTACCCCGTCGGCGTGAGCGCGCCCCGAACAACAAGGCGAAATCAATCCAGCTGCGCCCCTGACTTCTTGACGACGTCCTTCCACTTGGCCGACTCGCTCACGATGAACTGCCCGAGCTTCTGCGGCGAAGTGTCCGCCGAGGCTTCCAGGCCCTGCGCCGCGAACATCTGCTTCACCTTGGGCGAGTTCAGCACCTCGGCGAAGGCCTGGTTGAGCTTGCTCACGCGGTCCGCGGGCGTGCCGGCCGGCGCCACGATGCCGAAGAACACGCTCACGTCGTAGCCCTTGTAGCCCTGCTCCGAAATCGTCGGCACATCGGGCAGCGCCTGCGAACGCGCGACCGTTGCCACGCCCAGCGCGCGCAGCTTGCCTGCCTTCACGTACGGCAGCGCGGTGAGGATGTCGGTGAAGGTCATGCCGACCTGGTTGCCGAGCAGGTCGTTGAGTGCGGGGCCGGTGCCTTTGTACGGGATGTGCTGCAGGTCGGTACCGGCCACCGAGTTGAACAGCACGCCCGCCAGGTGCGACGAGGCGCCGTTGCCCGAGGACGCATAGCTGAGCTTGCCGGGGTTGGCCTTGGCATAGGCGACGAGTTCGCGCACGTCCTTCACCGGCAGCGCGGGGTTCACCACCAGGATGTTCGGCAGGTAGCCGACCTGGATCACGGGCGCGAAGCTCTTGACGGGGTCGTAGCCGATCTTGCGGTAGAGGCTCGCGTTGATGGCGAGCGGGCCCGAGGTGCCGAACAGCAGCGTGTGGCCATCGGCCTCAGCGCGCGCCACGTAGTCGGCGCCGATGTTGCCGCCTGCGCCCGCACGGTTCTCCACGATCATCGGCTGGCCGAGGCGGTCTTTCATCTCGGCGGCCAGCGTGCGGGCCATGGCGTCGGTCGGGCCGCCGGGCGGGAAGGGCACGACCAGCATCAGGGGCTTGGAAGGGAAGGGCCCCTGGGCTTGCACGGCGGGTGCGGCGCCCAGCAGCGCGGCGCAGGCGGCCAGGGCCGCGAAGAAGTGAGTGAGGTGTCGCAAGGTGATGTCTCCGTTTTTTGTGTCGTGAATCAGGCGACGACGTTGGCGGCGTGCATCGCGGTGAGGTTCCAGTCCGCGGGCATCGCGTCGGGCGCAAGCGGGTCGCGCGGCAGCACGCGGTGCAGCAGCACCAACTGGGCCCAGCGCAGGCGCGCGGCCGAACCGCTGCGTGCCGCCTCCCAGGCCATCGCGATGCTGCTCGTACAGTGGTAGAGCGCCGAGGCGGCCTGCCGCGCCAGCACGTCGCCACCTTCGCGGGCGGCCGTCTCGGCCAGCGCGGCGGCGCGCGCCAGCGCATCGCGCAGCGCCGCCGCAAAAGCCGGTGCCAGTTCCGCATCGGCGAGCAGCTTCTCGCAGTGCGCGCGCAGCACCGGCAGCGAGCCCTCGCGCTTGACGGCGCGGATCACGTCCAGCGCCACGATGTTGCTGGTGCCTTCCCAGATCGAGCCCAGGTGCGCATCGCGCACGAGCCGCGGATCGCTCCATTCCTCGATGTAGCCGCAGCCGCCGCGCACTTCCATCGCATCGCCCGTCACCTTGCGCGCATCGCGGCAGGCGCGGAACTTGATGAGCGGCGTGAGGATGCGCAGCAGCGAGTAGGCATCGGGCTCGCCGGCATCGGAGCGCGCGAGTGCCAGCGCGGTCTGGCACACCATGGTGCGCGCCTGTTCGGCCGGCAGGCGCAGCTTGTCGAGCTGGCGCTGCATCAGCGGCATCTGGTCGAGCGTGCGGCCGAAGGCGCGGCGCTCGGCGGCGATGTACTCGGCCTCGGCCACCGCGCGGCGCATGAGGCCGGCGGCGCGCACGCCGTTCGACAGGCGCGAGTTGTTGACCATGTCGGCCATCTGCACGAAGCCGCGGCCTTCCTCGCCCACCAGATACGCAATCGCGCCTTCTAGCCGGATCTCGCCGCTGGCCATCGAGCGCGTGCCCAGCTTGTCCTTCAGCCGGATGATGCGGTAGTGGTTGAGGCTGCCGTCTTCGAGCCGGCGCGGCAGCAGGAACAGCGACACGCCCTTCATGCCGGGCAGGCCGTTCTCGGCGCGCGCGAGCACCATCGCGAAGTCGGCATCGGGGTTGGAGCAGAACCACTTGTCGCCGGTGATGCGCCAGCTGCCATCAGTCTCTTGCCGCGCCATCGTCGCAGTGGCCGCGATGTCGGAGCCCGCGGCCTGCTCGGTCATGAACATCGCGCCCTGCGCAAGCTCGTCGAAGTCCAGCGACGTGAGCCGCGGCAGGAAGCGCGCGACCAGCTCGGGCCTCGCGAACTTCTTGAGCGTGCGCGTGAGCGAGTCGGTCATCGACACCGGGCAGCACAGGCCGAATTCGGCCTGCACGAAGAGATAGGTCAGCACGTACTTGACGAGCGGCGGCATCCGGCCCTTCCAGCCCAGCGTCTCCTCGCGGTGCGACATCGCGGCCAGGCCGAATTCGCTGAGCGCGAGGCGCTCCATCTCCACGTAGGCCGGATGCTTGATGACCTTCTGCTCGTCCAGGCCGGTGCGGGTGCGCTGCTTCAGCGTGGGCGGGTTGCGGTCGGCGGTGCCGGCCAGGTCGTCGAGCAGGCCGCCCGCGAGGCCGCCCAGCCGCTCGAAATGCGGCTGCATGTGGGCCAGCAGATCGGCGGGCAGGTAGAGCGCGAGCAGCCTGTGCAGCTCGGTGTCGGCCGTGAACAGGTTCTGGCCGTGGCGGTCGGGGATCGGGTGGGCGTGCGCGGCGGTGGCGTCGTTCTGGGCCATGCGTCTGTCTCCTGGTTCGCCGCATTGTTGGGGCCCCGACGATCCGTGTCTAATATCGATTAGGTCTTGTTCGATTCGATTTACCTATCCATGGAACTGCGACACCTGCGCTACTTTTCCGTGCTGGCCGAGGAGCTGCATTTCGGGCGCGCCGCGCGGCGCCTGTCGATCTCGCAGCCGCCGCTGTCGGTGGCCATCCGCCAGCTCGAGGAGTCGGTGGGGGCGCGGCTGTTCGAGCGCAACAGCAAGGAGGTGCGGCTCACGCATGCGGGCGAGGCGCTGCGCATCTCGGCGCGGCGGCTGCTGCTGCAGGCGGAAGAGGCGGCGCTGGAGGCGCGCGACGTGGCCGCGGGCTCGGCGGGAAGGCTGCGCATCGGCTTCGTCGGTGCGATGCTCTACCGCGGCCTGCCGCAGGCGCTGCGCGCGTTCCAGGCCAGGCACCCGGCGGTGCGCGTCACGCTCGCCGAAATCAATTCCGGCGTGCAGATCGCCGAGCTGCTGCACGACCGTCTCGACCTGGGCTTCGTGCACACCAGCCGCATGCCGCCCGAGCTGCAGCACCGCCTGCTGCTGTCCGAGCCCTTCGTGTGCTGCCTGCCCGCAGGCCACGCGCTGGCGCGCAAGCGCGTGCTCGCGCCGGCCGACCTGCGCAGCCAGCCCTTCGTGCTGTTCTCGCGCGAGGCCTCGCCCGACTACCACGAGCGCATCCTGTCGATCTGCGCCGACGCCGGCTTCCTGCCCGAGGTGCGGCACGAGGTGCGCCACTGGCTCGCGGTGGTCTCGCTGGTGTCGCAGGGCATGGGCGTCGCGCTGGTGCCGCAGGCCATGCGGCATTCGGCTCTGCGCGGGGCGGTGTTCCGGCCGCTCGACCGCGCGGTGGCGCAATCGGAGGCCTACGGCGTGTGGCGCAGCGGGCCGCCGAACGTGCTGGCCGAGCGGCTGTTGCAGGGCGTGGCAGAAAGCCTCGCGGCCGAAGCGGCGCCCTAAGCGTAGAGCGGCTCTTCGGCCATCTGCTCGCACTGCTCCTGCAGCACGAGGATCTGGCCCTTCCAGTAGTCGCTGGAGCCGAACCACGGAAAGTTGATCGGGAAGATCGGGTCTTCCCAGCGCCGCGCGAGCCAGGCGCTGTAGTGGATGAGCCGCAGGGTGCGCAGCGGCTCGATCAGCGCGAGTTCGCGGCGGTCGAATTCGCGGAACTGCTCGTAGCCGTCGAGCAGGCCCGAGAGCTGCGCGGTGCGCTGCGCGCGCTCGCCCGACAGCAGCATCCAGAGGTCCTGCACCGCGAAGCCGGTGCGCGCATCGTCCAGGTCGACGAAGTGCGGGCCGCCGCCGGGCCGGTCGGTCGGCGTCCACAGGATGTTGCCGGGATGCACGTCGCCATGCAGGCGCAGCTTGCGCGGCTGGAAGTCGGAGGCCGGGGCGTTCACCGCCAGCGCGGTGGCGGCAATCATGTCCAGCGCTTCGTTGCAGGCCTTTTCCCAGTCGCGCTGCACGTCGAGCGGCACCTTGTCGTGGGCCAGCAGCCAGTCGCGCGAGGCGATGCCGAAGGTCTGCAGGTCGAGCGCGGGCCGGGCCTCGAAAGGCCTGGCGCTGCCCACCGTGTGGATGCGCGCGAGAAAGCGGCCGACCCATTCGAGCACTTCGAAATCGTCCAGCTCCGGCGCGCGGCCGCCTCGGTAGGGGCTCACGCTGAAGGCAAAGCCGCCGTGGCGGTGCAGCGTGGCGCCGTCGAAAGCCAGCGGCGCCACGGCCGGCACTTCGGCCGCCGCCAGCTCGAGCGAGAAGCCGTGCTCCTCGAGGATCTCGGCCTCGCTCCAGCGCTCGGGGCGGTAGAACTTGACCACCACCGCACTGCGGTCTTCCAGGTAGACCTGATAGACCCGGTTTTCATAGGAGTTCAGACCCGTGAGCCGGCCGTCGCCGTGCAGGCCGAGCGTTGCGAGGGCGTCGAGCACCACGTCGGGTGTGAGGCTCTCGTAAGGATGGGTGTTCGCGGGCGCTGCGGGGGAAAGGGTCATGCAGCGATTGTCGCTACCCCGGCCCCCGGAATGTCAGAGGCCGCCCGGTTGTTTGTAAAGCGAAAGGATATGGCCGGTGCGCGGGTCGCCCTTGCCGGCCAGCACCTGCGCATAGGCGGCCTGCACCGCTTCGCCGCCGTGGTGGTGCTCGGCGCGCAGCCAGGGCTTCTTCGCGTCGGTCACCGTGGCCAGGAAGTGGTGCCAGGCGGCCACCATGCGCCGGCCGAATTCGTCGGCGCCCCACTCGGCGGTGCGCTTCTTGATCTGCGCCGGCGCGAAGAACAGCGTGGCGCGCGGGCCTGCCAGGTCCTTGCCCGCGCCCTTGGCCGCGAGCTGCTCGACGTGCGTGCCGCCGATCGAGCAGCTGTATCTGAGGTTGGAGAAGCGCGCGTGGATCGCGTTGCGCAGGCCGGCGTTGCCCGCGAAGTCCACATAGACGCAGGGCGTGCCGGCCGCGATGCCCTCGAGCGCGTCGTAGGTGACCACGCGGTGGTAGCAGCCCAGGCTCTCGCAGAAGGCCGCGTTGGCGGGCGAGGTCAGGCCGATCACCTCGATGCCTTCGCGCTGGTGCAGCTGGAAGGCGGTGCCATAGGCCGTCTTGCTCGATGCGCTCGACAGCAGCAGGGTGTTGGCGCCGAAGAAATCGTTGTCGGCCATGAAGTCGTCGATCAGCCACGAGGTGATGAACAGCGGGCGCAGCAGCGCCTGCACGTCTTCGGTGTCCGAGGTGTAGAGCGGGTCGGCGTTGCAGCGGAAGTACTGGTTGTAGACCGCGGGCAGCTCGGCGCGGTGTGGGGCGGCATCGGTGAAGCGCCCGGGCGAGAGGCGGTCGGGGCTCAGCACGGCGCCCGACGACATCGGCCAGTAGCCGTAGAGCCGCTCGCCCACCGCCACGCCCGGGTGCAGCGACTGCACCACGCTGGCGAAGCCCCATACCGGGATGCTGCCCCAGCCTTCTTCCGTGGACGGGAAGAACTGCCAGTAGCTCATCGCATCGCCGAAGGCGGCGTAGGTGATGTTGTTGGAGGTGAGCGCAAAGCTGTCGATGCGCACGCGCACCTGGCCGTCTGCGAGCGGCTGGTCGGCGGCGGTGTGCAGCCGCGTGGTGGCGAGTTCGCCCTTGCGGATCAGGAGGCTGGTGGTGCTGCTCATGGTGTCGATCTCCATGGTGGTGGTGTGGGTTGCGGGGATGGCGCGTGCTGCAGCCACATTAGCCAAGCTCGATGAAAGGCGCTATCGCGCTTCCCTTTTCCGCGTCACCCGTGAGACAAGCTCGGCCATGAAAAAAGCGCCCCGGCTTGTGGCCGGGACGCTTTTTTGTTGTTGCGCAGGGCGCGGAATCAGGCGATCGAGAGCTCGACGTCGATGTTGCCGCGCGTGGCGTTCGAGTACGGGCAGACCTGGTGGGCCGTGTCGACCAGCTTCTGCTTCTGGTCGGCGTCGAGGCCGGGCAGCGTGATCGCCAGCTTCACGGCGATGCCGTAGGCGGCGCCGCCGTTCGTGGGGCCAAGCGAAACGCTGGAGTCGATGGCCACGTCTTCAGGCACTTTGACGCCGATCTTCGGGCCGACGGCCTTCATTGCGCCGATGAAGCAGGCGGCATAGCCGACCGCGAAGAGCTGCTCGGGGTTGGTGCCGGGCTTGCCCGAACCGGGCGAGCTGAGCTTGACGTCGATGGCGCCGTCGCTGGACTTGCCTGCGCCGTCGCGGCCGCCGACGGTGTGGGCTTCAGCGGTGTAGAGAACCTTGTCGAGCTTGGTGGTCATGGTGATTCCTTTGATGATGGAGGGAGGGTGAAAAAAGCTTCTCTCTCTTTCGATCGAAGCGGGGAGAAAACCGGTGTGCCTGTCAGGCCGCCTTCTTGATGCGGTCGCGCAGCGACTGAATCTGCTGGGTGAGCGAAATCAGTTCGGGCACCGAGCACTGGGCGGCGGCCATCAGGCATTCGGGCACGTTCGCGGCGCGGGCCTTGAGCCTGCGGCCCGCAGCGGTGAGCGTGATGTGCACGCGGCGTTCGTCGGCCGCGTCGCGCACCCTGGCCACGTAGCCGGTGGCTTCGAGCCGCTTGAGCAGCGGGGTGAGCGTGCCGGAATCCAGCGAGAGGCGCTCGCCGAGCTCGGAGACCATCGGCCCGTCATGTTCCCAGAGGGCGAGCATGACCAGGTATTGGGGATAGGTGAGCTGCAGCTTTTCCAGCACCGGCTTGTAGAGGCGGGTCATGGCCAACGAGGCGGAATAGACGGCGAAGCAGAGCTGGTTGTCCAGCTTGAGCATTTCGTCTGTGGCTTGTGTGGGGCTGCTGCGCATGGCTGGAATTGTAGCGAGCAATTTAATTGTGTGCAATGTAATTGTTTTGGGCTCATTTTGGGTGTTGGCTTTCCGGGGCCGGGATTCCGCCCGGCGGCGGCCTCACTTTCTTTTGCTTCGCCAAAAGAAAGTAAGCAAAGAAAAGGCGACCCCACTGTCTGCGACCCCTTCGCTGCGCTACGGGGCAACCTGCGGTGCTCGGGTTTCGCGGGGTCTCGCAGAACTCGCTTCGCTCAAACAGCTGAGAGCCCTGATCCGCGAAACCCTGCGCTCCTCGGCGCAGCCAGAGGGGAGGGCAAACCGAACGGGCCATTGCTGCGCTCGGCCACCAAGCCACCGCAGGCGCGCAGCGCCTGCGGTGGTTGGGCTGTTGGTATTGAGTTGGGCTGTTGGTATTGGGGCCGAGCGAAGCGAAGGCCACCCGCTCCCACCCCTTCTGTATGCGCCGAGGAGCGCAGATGGAGGCGGGATCAGGGCCGCAGCTGTTTGAGCGAAGCGAGTTCTGCGGACCCCCGCCGGAATCGAGCACCGCAGGTTGCCCGCAGCGAAGCGGAGGGACGCAGACAGTAGGGGTCGCCTTTCTTTGCTTACTTTCTTTGGCGAAGCAAAGAAAGTGAGTCGCCCGCCGGGGCGAGACCCGGCCCCGAAACCCAAAAAAAACACCTACCCCCCAAACCTCTTCCGAGTCAACGCCAGCGCCACCCAGAAAGCCGCAACCGCATACACCGCCAGCACCCCCGCATGCAGCCACCAGTCGCCAGGCCACTGGTCCATGAACAGCGGCCGCACCAGCGCCACCGCATTGGTCAGCGGCAGCCATGCCGCCACGGCCCTCACGGCGGAAGGCAGTTGTTCCAAAGGAAAGAACACGCCGCTCAAGAACATCATCGGCGTCATGAACAGCGTGAAGTAATAGGTGAAGAAGTCGTAGCTCTTGGCAAGCGCATTGAAGATCAGTGCGATCGAGGAGAAGGTGATGCCCGCGCCGATCAGCACCATCCAAGCGACGATCAGCTTGGGGCTGTGGCTGATGCCCAGCCCGAGCATCACGAACAGGATCGCGGTCACGGTGAAGATCGACTTGAACGCCGCCCACAGCATCTCGGCCAGCACGATGTCGTCCAGCCCGACGGGCGCATTCATGATGCCGTCCCAGGTCTTCTGCACCTGCATGCGGGAGAACGCCGAGTACAGCGCCTCGAAGCTCGCGGCATTCATCGCGCTCATGCAGATCGAGCCGCTCGCGAGGAACAGGATGTAGGGCACCTTCACGCCGTCCACCGCCACCTGTCCCACCAGCGCGCCCATGCCGTAACCGAAGGCCACGAGCCAGATCAGCGGCTCGGCGATGTTGCCGATCAGGCTCGGTATCGCGAGCTTTCGCCACACCAGCAGGTTGCGCAGGAACACGGGCCACCAGCGCAACGAGATCTCGGGCGCGCGCCACACGGAACGGGCCGGCGGCGGTGCCGCGGCAGCAGAAGAACTTGCAGTCGTCGTGTTCATGATTTCACCCTAGCCGTCCTCGCGGATCTGCCGGCCCGTGAGCTTGAGAAAAAGGTCTTCGAGGTTCGCGGGCCGGTGGAAGGTGCGCAGGCGGCCGTGCCGCGTGAGCGCATCGAGCAGCCGGCGCGCGTCCTGCGTGTAGAAGAACACCGTCTCGCCGCTCACTTCCACGCGCGCCGCCATCGCCTTCAGTTCCGGCGACTCGGCCAGCGAGAGCGCGCCGTTGCCATACACCTCGACCACGTCGGGTTCCAGGTGCTCGGCGATCAGATCGCGCGGGCGGCCCTCGGCGATCTTGCGGCCGTGGTCGAGCACCAGCAGGCGCGAGCACAGGCGCTCGGCCTCGTCCATGAAATGCGTGGTCAGCAGAATCGACTTGCCCTGCTGCAGCAGCACCTGCAGGCGCTCCCACATCAGGTGGCGGGCCTGCGGGTCGAGTCCCGTGGTGGGTTCGTCGAGCATCAGCAGCTTCGGGTCGTTCACCAGTGCACGCGCCAGCGAGAGGCGCCGGCGCATGCCGCCCGAGAGCTCGCCCGGCTTTGCATCGGCCTTGTGCGAGAGCGCCGCAAACTCCAGCAGCTGCGGCACGCGCTCGCGCACCTGCGCCTTGCTGAAGCCGAAGTAGCGGCCATACACCACGAGGTTCTCGGCGCAGCTGAAGTCGGGGTCGAGCGTGTCGAACTGCGAGACCACGCCGAGCTGCGCCTTGATGGCCAGCGCATCGCGCGGCATCTGCAGGCCCAGCGCGGAGATCTCGCCGCCGTCGGGCGCGGTCAGGCCCAGGCACATGCGGATCGTGGTGGTCTTGCCGGCGCCGTTCGGGCCGATCACGCCAAGACATTCTCCGGGCGCGATCTCGAACGACAGGTCGTCCACGACCGTGGTGCCGCCATAGCGCTTGAGCAGATGGCTGGCGTGAAAGAGGGGGGTGGAAGAGGAGGATGGCACGCGGCCATTCTGGCCCAGGCTCGCGAACGCTGCCGCAATCGCTTCAACCGATGGACAAGCAGCGCAGGTTCGGAACCGTATCCGGCAACCGGGGCGTCACATCCGCAGGCCGTTGAACTCGGCCTTCATCCAGTCGATGAAGGCCCGCGTGCGGGCCGGCAGCAGCCGCGCGTTCGGATAGATCACGCTCACCGGCCGCGGCGGCGGCTCAAAATCCTCGAGCACCAGCTGCAGCCGGCCCTGCGCCACATGCGGCAGCACCTGGTAGGAGAAGAAGGTGCCGAAGCCCATGCCCGCGGCGCAGGCCTCGATGGCCGGGGCGAGGTGGTTGAACTCGAGGCGGCAGCTCGGCGTCACGCTGACGGTCTTGCCGCGGTCGTGGAACATCCACTGCGGCGGCGCGTCGATGCGGCCGCGCACGCAGGGGGCGCCATGGAGATCGCGCGGATGGCGTGGCGTGCCGTGGCGCGCGAGGTACTCGGGGCTCGCCGCCACTACGCGCCGGATGGTGCCGAGCGTCTGCGCCACGAGCGACGAATCCGCCAGCGGGCTGATCCGGATGCCCACGTCGATGCCTTCCTCCAGCAGGTTCACCGTGCGGTCGTGCAGCAGCACGCTGCAGCGCACCTTGTCGTGGCGCTGCATGAAGCGCGTGATGGCGGGCGCCACGTACATGTGGCCGAAGAGCACCGGCGCAGTGATGGTGAGCTGGCCCGCGGGCTCCCGCGCCTCGGCCTTGAGCGCGAGGTCGGCGGCATCGGCCGCCAGCAGCACCTCGCGCGCGCTCGGCAGGTAGTGGCGGCCTTCCTCGGTGAGCGAGAGGCGGCGCGTGGTGCGGTGGAACAGGCGCACGCCCAGGTGCGCCTCGAGCGCGGCGAGCGCGCGCACCACCGCGGGCAGCGAGCTGCCGAGCGCCTCGGCGGCGCGGGTCAGGCTGCCCTGGTCGGCAATCTGCACGAAGGTCTGCATGGCCTTGAAACGATCCATGGCGCGATTAAACAGGATTAAACCGATTGACGCAGCAGTCAAATGCAGGAATGGCTATTCCTTCATTCAGCGCAAGAGAGAAGAATCCCGATCACGCCCACTCCACATTGCAGAGAACCACCATGAACGCCATCGCCTCCCTTCCCGCCCAACCCATCAAGCTCTATGGCAGCGCCATCTCGGGCCACGTGCACCGGGTGCGGCTGTTCCTCTCGATGCTCGGCCTGCCCTTCGAGGTCATCGAGCTCGACCTGAAGAAGCGCGACAACCGCACGCCCGAGTTCCTGGCGCGCAACCCTTTCGGCCAGGTGCCGGTGATCGAGGATGGCGAAACGACGCTGGCCGATTCCAACGCGATCCTGGTCTACCTCAACGAGCGCTATTCGGCCGACCCGGCGCGCTGGATGCCGCGCGACCCGGTGGGCGCGGCGCGCGTGCAGCGCTGGTTCTCGGTGGCCGCGGGGCCGCTGGCCTACGGGCCGGCCGCCGCACGCGTCATGGTGCTGTTCGGCCGGGCCGCCGATCCCACGGAGACCGTCACGCGTTCGCATGCGCTGCTCGCGGTGATGGAGATCCACCTCGGGCAGCAGCCCTTCCTGGCCGGGCCCGCGGCCACGCTGGCCGACATCGCGAACTACGCCTACGTGGCGCATGCGCCCGAAGGCCGCGTGGCGCTCGATGCCTACCCGCAGGTGCGTGCCTGGCTCGCGCGCGTGGAGGCCCTGCCCGGCTTCGTGCCGATGGTGCGCACGCCGGTCGGGCTGGCGGCGGCTGAATCATGATCGCCGCGCCCTTCCACGCCGGCGAGCGCGCACTGCAACTGCAGACGGGCTGGCGCGAGCGCATGGAGGCCATGGGGCCGCGCGTGATCCGCGACTACATGCCCGACCAGCACCGCGAATTCTTCGCGCAGCTGCCGTTCCTCGTGGTCGGCAGCCTCGATGCCGATCTGCAGCCCTGGGCCAGCGTGCTTGCGGCGCCCGCGGGCTTCGCGCATTCGCCCGGTGCCACGCACCTGCGCGTCGACGCGCTGCCGGCAACTGGCGATCCGCTGGCCGGGCAGCTCGCCCAGGGCGCCGCGCTCGGCCTGCTGGGCATCGAGCCGCACACGCGGCGGCGCAACCGCATGAACGGCACGGTCGAGGCGCTCGATGCTCGCGGCTTCATGGTCGCGGTGCAGCAGAGCTTCGGCAACTGCCCGCGCTACATCCAGGCGCGCGAGCCGGAACTGGTGCCCGCGCGCGACGGCAGCGCGCCCGTGCAGCGGCTCGACACGCTCGATCTCGACGCGCAGCGTCTCATCGGCAGCGCCGACACGCTGTTCATCGCCACGGCCTACCCGGACGAGGCGGCTGCCGGCGACGAAGCCGATGCACGTTCGCATGGCGTCGACGTGTCGCACCGCGGCGGCCGGCCCGGCTTCGTTCGCGTCGACGACGGTGGCGTGCTCACGGTGCCCGACTTCAACGGCAACCGCTTCTTCAACACGCTGGGCAACCTGGCGGCCCATCCGCGCGCGGGCCTGCTGTTCATCGACTACGACAGCGGCGATCTGCTGCATGTGGCGGCCACCGCGGAGCTGGTGCTCAACGGCCCCGAGATCGCCGAGTTCGAAGGTGCCGAGCGGCTGCTGCGGCTGCACGTCGAGCACGCCTTGCGCCGGCCCGCGGCCCTGCCGCTGCGCTGGGGCGATGCGGCGCTGTCGCCCCATCTGGAAGGCACCGGACGCTGGGCTTCCGCGCGCGCCTGAACGGCCTTCGCATTCCCGTCAATGAAAGACCGGAATGCGCGCGGCGACCGAAGGCCGGTAGTGCCAGCCGCGTTCGCGCAGTGCCGCGAGGTCAGGCCTGCGATGCAGCACCGCCTCCAGCCCCGCGGCGGCCAGCGTGCAGGCCAGCGCCTGGCCCGGGCAGGCGTGCACGCCGTGGCCGAAGCCGAGCATGCGGCGCCGCGCGCGCACGAGGCTGAAGCGCTCGGGCTCGGGGTTGAGCGCGGGATCGCGGTTCGCCGCGGCCAGCACCAGCAGCACCGTGTCGCCCGCTGCCAGCGGCGTGTCCGCGATGGTGACGGGCTCGGCCACGAAGCGCCGCGTGTTGTGCACCGAGGGGTCGTGCCGCGCCGTCTCTTCCACGATGGCCTGCAGCCCGCCCTGGGTCTGCGCTGCCTGCGGCAGCGATGGTTCGCGCATCACCGCGATCAGGCTGTTGCCCAGCAGGCCGGCCGTCGCATCGCAGGTCTGCGAGAGCAGGCCGACGAGGTTCGCGAGCAGTGAGCGCGGGAGCGGCGCGCTGGCTTCGCCTTCGGCGAGCACGGCCGAGAGCAGTGTTCCATCGCGCGGCGCTGCGCCGGCGGCCAGCGCTTCGAAGCGCGCCATGAGCTCGCCCGCGGCGGCGCTGGCGCCTTGCAGCTGCTCTGCTGTCGACAGCGGCGACAGGCAGGCGACGAAATCGCGCATCCACCGGTCCACCCGCGGCAGCGCTTCATCGCCAAAGCCCAGCAGGTGCGCGACGGCCCGCACCGGCATGGAGAACAGCGCGTCCGACAAGGGCTGCACCGGCACGCCGTGCGCGACCCGCAATGCCGCTGCGCGAACGGCTCCGAGGTCCAGCCCCGCCAGCGCACGCTGCAGCGCAGGCCGATGGGCCTGGTGCGCCGTGCCGTCGTTCATGCGCACGAGATGGCCGAACACTTCGCCCGCCGCGCTGCCCACGATGGCGCGCGGCACCGGCTCGGCCGCCGGCCGCACGCGCAGCGCGCCGTGCGCGAGCAGCAGCGATTCGACGACCTCCGCGCGGCTCGTGACCCACAGGCGCAGCGTCTCGTTCCACGCGAGCGGCGGCCCCGCGCGCAGTTCGGCATAGAAGGGATAGGGATCGGCATGCGTGACGGCCGCGACCGGATCGGCAGGCCGGCCGGCGAGGGAAGTGGGGCTGGTGTTCATGGCGTCCAGTGTGCAGCCGGCACCGCGGCCACACTTCGCCCGTGAACGAAGTGTCGATTGCGGGCGGGTCTTACGATCGGCGCATGGACACGCACTCATCCTCCACCGTGGATCTCCAGCTGGCCCGCCTTGCAGGCGCCATCGCCGAACCCGCGCGCGCCCGCATGCTCAGCTGCCTGATGGACGGCCACGCGCGCACCGCGACCGAGCTGGCCACCGTCGCCGAGGTGGCCGCCTCCACCGCCAGCGCGCACCTCGCGCGCCTCAAGGAAGAGCGGCTGGTCGAGCTGCTGGTGCAGGGCAAGCACCGCTACTTCCGGCTGGCCGGCGACAACGTGGCGGCCGCCCTCGAAAGCCTGATGGTGGTGGCCGGCGCGCCGCGCGCCGAGCAGTTCAAGCCCAGCACGCCGAGCCGCCTGCGCGCCGCGCGCACCTGCTACGACCACATGGCCGGCACGGCGGGCGTCGCGCTGCACGACCGGCTGCATGCGCAGGGCTGGCTCAGCGGCCTGCACAGCGGCGCGTACGAACTCACGCCCGAGGGCGCGATCGCGCTGGAGAGCCTGGGGGTCGAGGTGGATGCGGTGCGCCGCTCGCGCCGGCGCTTTGCCTGCGCCTGCCTCGACTGGAGCGAGCGCCGCCCGCACCTGGGCGGCGCGCTCGGCGCGGCCTGGCTCCAGCTGTCGCTGCGCCGTGGCTGGGTACGCCAGGAACTCGACGGCCGCGCGCTGGCGCTCACGCCCAGGGCGCAGCGCGAGATGCCCGAGCTCTTTGCCTGAAGAGCGCCGTCAGGCCTTGAGTTTGAGCAGGTAGATCATCGGCCCGGCCATCGCCAGGTCGAGTTCGAGGAAGCTCTCGAAATCCTTGCCTGCCATCCAGTACGCATCCCAGTTGTTGCGCTTGATGGTCTTCTGCCAGACATCGGCGTTGGTGGCGCGGTGCACGGCCTCGAGCAACACGGCCCGGCGTTGCTCGGTCACCTTCTTGCCGGTGAGCACGCCGCGCCAGTTGGCCAGGTCAGCGTCCACGCCCTGCTCGCGCACCGACGGAATGCCCAGGAACGGCCGCTTCGACGACACGCCGATGGCGCGCAGCGTGCCGTTGGACAGGCCCGCGCTGAATTCGCTGAAGCCGGAGATGCCGGCCACGGCCTTGCCGGTGACCAGCGCTTCCACCACCTGCGCGCCGCCGGGGTACGGCTGGTAGACCAGGCCCGCGGTGTTGCCGGCCACGCGGGCCAGCATGCCGGCGTACATGTGGTCCACGCCACCGGCCGAACCGCCCGCGATGACGGCCTTGGCCGCATCGGCACGCAGCTGGGCGATCAGGTCTTTCGGTGTCTTGATGGGGGAGTCGGCCTTCACGGCCACCACTTCGTAGTCGCTGGTGAGGCGCGCGACCGGCGCGACCTGGGCCATGGTGACGGCCGGTTTCTGCAGTGCCACCGCACCGACCATGACCATGCCGCTCATCAGCAGCGTGTCGGGGTCGGCGTCGTATTTCTCGACGTACTTTGCGAGACCGATGGTGCCGCCTTTGCCGCCGATGTTCTCATAGACCACCTCGCCTGCCGCGCCCGAGGCCAGCAGCGCCGCGCCGAGCGCGCGGCCGGTCTGGTCCCAGCCGCCGCCTTCGTTGGCCGGAATGACGATGCGCAGCCTGGAAACAAGTTGCGGCTCCGCCGCTCCGGCCGAACGGGGCCACAGGACGGCATGCCCCGCGCCCGCAGCGGCGGCCGCGCCCGCCATCCATGCATTGAAGTTGCGGCGAGAAAGCTTCTCGGGCGACGAGCGAGGCATTTTGTTTCCAGTTGTGAACAATGTTTCCAGATGATGTCCGCGAAATGCGTCGCCCGCCTACATCTGGTAGTAGGTGTAAACCCTAGGAAGTGCCAACTATTACTGAAAAGCGACCTCCGCGAAGCTCCGCAGCTTGCGGCTGTGCAGCCGGGTCGAACCCTGCTCGCGAAGGATGTCGATGGCCCGCATGCCGATGCGCAGGTGCTGCTCCACGCGCTCGCGGTAGAAGTGGTTGGCCATGCCCGGCAGCTTGATCTCGCCATGCAGCGGCTTGTCGCTCACGCACAGCAAGGTGCCGTAGGGCACGCGAAAGCGGAAGCCGTTGGCCGCGATGGTGGCGCTTTCCATGTCGAGCGCCACGGCCCGGCTCTGGCTGAAGCGGCGCTGCGGCTGGTTGCCCGGCAGCAGCTCCCAGTTGCGGTTGTCGGTGCTCGCCACCGTGCCGGTGCGCATGATCTTCTTCAGGTCGGGGCCGGTGTAGCGCGTGACGTCGGCCACCGCCTTTTCCAGCGCGAGCTGGATTTCCGAGAGTGCCGGGATCGGCACCCACAGCGGCAGCTCCTCGTCGAGCACGTGGTCCTCGCGCACGTAGGCATGCGCCAGCACGTAGTCGCCGAGCTGCTGCGCGTTGCGCAGGCCCGCGCAGTGGCCCAGCATCATCCAGGCATGCGGGCGCAGCACGGCGATGTGGTCGGTGATGGTCTTGGCATTGGCCGGGCCGACGCCGATGTTCACCATGCTGATGCCGCTGCAGTCCTCGCGCACCAGGTGGTAGGCCGGCATCTGCGGCAGGCGCGGCGGCGCCGTGCCCTGGCTGCCGTCGAGCAGGCCGCCATAGCTGGTGCTGGCGCCGGCGGCCAGCCCGCGCCGGCGCGTGACCACGTTGCCGGGCTCGATGAAGGCGACGTACTCGCTCTTCTCATCGGCCATGGCCTCGTGGCCCAGGCGCACGAACTCGTCGATGTAAAACTGGTAGTTGGTGAACAGCACGAAGTTCTGGAACCACTCGGGCGCGGTGCCGGTGTAGTGCCGCAGCCGGTGCAGCGAGTAGTCCACGCGCGCGGCCGTGAAGAGCGACAGCGGCTGCGCCTCGCCCGCCAGCGCCTCGTAGGTGCCGTTGGCGATGCCGTCGTCCATCACGCCCAGGTCGGGCAGGTCGAACACGTCGCGCATCAGCGCGCGCCGCTCCTCGCTCATCGTGCCTTCGATGTGGTCGTTCTCGGCAAAGGAGAAGTGGATGGGAATCGGCTGCGTGCTGGTGCCCACCTCGATCTCGACCTGGTGGTTTTCCAGCAGCAGGCGGAACTGGTCGAGGTAGTAGCGCGAGAACAGGTCGGGCCGCGTCAGCGTGGTCTCGTAGCGGCCGGGCCCGGCGACGAAGCCGTAGCTCAGCCCCGCGTTGGCCGGCGGCGTGTGGCGCGAGACGGTATGCGTGTGCACCCGCACGAAGGGGTAGCAGGCCCGCACCCGGCCCGGCAGCGCCTCCCCGGCCACGAAGCGCAGCATCGATTCGCGCAGATGCGCCAGGCCGCCCTGGTAGATGGACTTGACCTGTTCGAGCGCGGCGGCGGCGTCGTTGAAGCGGGCGGGGGCGACGAAAGTGGGCATGTAGGGCATGACGGCATTGTGCAATGCGGCCGTGCCGGCTGCTGCCCCCGCAACCGGCTCAGGCGAGAAGACAGGCCAGCACCTTGGCGAGCATGTCGTCCACATCCGCAGCCTGCACCGCGCCCGGCAGTTCGACGTCGCCATGCATCACGAACACCGGCTTGCCCCACTTGAGCCCCATCGCCATTTCCGACAGCGTGCCCATGTTGCCGCCGATGGCGACCAGGCACACGCCGCTGCGCGCGATGATGCCGTTGCGCATCTCGCCCATGCCGGTGGGAATGGCCACGCTGAGCCATTCGTTGGCATTGCGGTCGTCGTCCTCGGGCAGGATGCCCACGGCAATGCCGCCGGCCTCGGCGGCGCCGCGCGAGGCCGCGGCCATCACGCCGCCGCGTCCGCCGCAGACCACCGCCATGCCAGCACCGGCCAGCGCATGCGCCACGGCGTAGGCCGCCTCGCATTCGGCCGGGCCGCCGTCGCCGGGGCCGAGGATGGCCACCGGCTGGCGGTGGCGCGCCGGTCCCTGTTGCTTCTGCGCCAGGCGCGCCAGCGCCTCAATGACCGGCGCCGGCCGCACCGCGCTCGCGCCTTCGCGTAAGGACATCGCCCACTCCCATCACGATCACACACACCACCATCAGCACCAGCGACAAGGCCGCTGCCACCGCAAAATCCGAACCGCCGTCGCCCACCTGCGCGAACAGCATCAGCGGCAGGATGTTGAGCTGCGTGCCCACCAGCGCCAACGCCGTGCCATAGGTGCCCATGGCGATCGCGGCCACCATGCAGGCGTTCGACAGCACCGAGGGCATCACCTCGGGCAGCACCGTATCCCGGAAGGCCCGCGCCCGCGAGGCGCCCAGCGTGCGCGCCGCCTGCGCCGGGCGCAGGTCGAGGTTGGCGAACACCGGGTACAGCGACAGCGCCACGCGCGGGATCAGGTAGTACGCATATGCAAAACCCAGGCCCGACACGCTGTAGATCCAGCTGCCGAGCGCGGCCGGGTCCGCACCCAGGCCGGCCAGCAGCTGCGTCACGAAGCCCGCGCGCCCGAAGGCCAGGATGAAGCCGTAGGCGATCACGAGGCCCGAGAAGGCCAGCGGCAAGCCCAGCAGGGTCATCATCCACTGGCGCCGGCCCTCGGGCTGGCGCGCGAGTTCGATCGCGATGCAGGTGCCCACCAGCGCCGAGATCGCGCCCGCCGCGAGGCCCAGGCCCAGCGTGTTGCGCAGCGCGCCCAGGAACAGCGGGTTGCCGAACAGCCGCCCGAAGGCACTGCCGCCGTCGCCGAAGGCCTCGGGCAGCAGCGCCGCCAGCGGCACCGCGAAGAACAGCGCCATGAAGGCCCAGGCCGGCCAGGCGCCAAAGCGTCGCATGGCGGCCTACTTGCCCAGTGCGGCCTGCGCCCAGAGCTTGTCGACTTCGGCCTTGCGTTCCGAGGCCTTCACCACGTCGAGCGGACGGATCTGCGGCGCGGCCGGCATCTTGGCCGCGACATCGGCGGAGAGCGGCGTGCCCGGCACGGCAGGCCGCACGAAGCCCTGCGCGAACAGCGACTGGCCGGCCTCGCTCATGATGAAGTTGAGCCACAGCTTGCCGGCATTGGGGTTGGGGCCGTTCTTCACGAGGCTGATCGCATAGGGCGCGGCCACGCTCGCTTCCTTCGGGATCACGACCTCCACCGCGTCGCCCATGCCGTCGACGTGCTTGGCCTTGAGGCCATCGTTCTCGTAGCTGATCCAGACCGGGATCTCGCCCTTGAGGAACTTGGCGTACGGCGTCGTGCCTTCCACGCGCAGCACGTTGCCGGCCGCATGCAGCTTGCCGAGGTAGTCCGTGCCGGGCTGTACGTTGTCGACGCTGCCGCCGTTGGCATAGGCCGCGGCAAAGGTCAGCACCTGGCCGATGCCGGTGGAGCGCGGGTCGAGGTAGACCACCGTGCTCTTGAACTCGGGCTTGAGCAGGTCGGCCCAGCCGGTGGGCACGCTCTTCACCAGCTTCTTGTTGACCAGGAAGGCGATGTTGAGCGTGTGGATGGTGAACCAGCGGCCCTCGGCCTCGCGGAACACCGGCGGCAGCTTGTCGAAGTTCACGGGCTTGAAGGGCGCGACCACGTCCTTCTTCGCGGCGTCGACGGCGGAGGCCGCGAAGTAGTAGGCGGTGTCGGCCTGCGGGCGGCGCTTGGTCTTTTCGAGTGCGACCACGGTGGCGGCGGAGCCGATGTCGTTGTAGGTCAGCTCGATCTCGGGGTAGCGCTTCTTGAAGTCGCGGAACAGCGATTTCCAGTTGGCCCACTCGGGGCCGGTGTCGAAGGAGACGCACAGGCCTTCCTTCTGCGCCTCGGCGTACAGCGCCTTCTCGCCAGCGTAGAGCTCCGGGCCGTCGAAGGCGAAGGCGGTGCGGGCCGCGAGGGAGGCCAATGACAGTGCGGGCAGTGCGCCGGCGGCCTGGATCAGATGTCTGCGTTGCATGGGGTGGCTCCTTGGAGGGGAAAAAAGGTCAGTGGTCGAGCAGGCGAAGGTGTTCGGGCGCGATGGCAATCGCTTCGGCGGCGGGCGTCGCCGATTCGGCGAGGAAGGGCTTGCCCGCACCCGCCACCTCGAAGTCGTAGCGCGTGAGCGCGCCCAGGTAGCGCTGCGCGCCGGTGCGGCCCGCGAGGCGGTTGATGCTGCCGGCCGGCGGATCGGCCTGGATGTGCTCGGGCCGCACCAGCACATGCACCGCGCTGCCGGCCGTGCGGCCGCCCGTGGGTGCGGCGAGCTCGGCAAAGCCGAGGTCCAGCCGGTCCGGCGCGCCGACATTCGCGGGCAGGATCGTCGAGAGCCCGACGAACTCCGCCACCGCGCGGCTCGCGGGGTTCTCGTAGATCTCGCGCGGCGTCGCGATCTGCAGCAGCCGGCCGTCCTTGAGCATGGCCACGCGGTCGGCCATCACGAGCGCCTCTTCCTGGTCGTGCGTGACCAGCAGCGTGGTGGCGTCGAAGCGCTGCTGGATCGAGCGGATCTGGTCGCGCAGGTGGCCGCGCACGCTGGCGTCGAGGGCCGAGAGCGGCTCGTCGAGCAGCAGCGCGCGCGGGTCGATGGCGAGCGCGCGCGCCAGGGCCACGCGCTGCTGCTGGCCGCCCGAGAGCTGCGCGACGGCGCGCTGCGCGTATTCGCCCAGTCCCACCACGTCGAGCAGCTCCTGCGCGCGCTTGCGGCGCTCGACCGCAGCCACCTTGCGCAGCTTGAGCCCGTAGGCCACGTTGTCGAGCACGCTCAAATGCGGGAACAGCGCATAGCTCTGGAACACCATGCCGATGTGGCGCTGGTGCACCGGCGTGCGCGACATGTCTTCGCCGTCGAGCGCGATGCGGCCGGTGTGGCCGGTTTCCAGGCCCGACACCAGCTTGAGCAGGGTCGACTTGCCCGAGCCGCTCGGCCCGATCACCGCCACCAGCTCGCCGGTGCGCACATCGAGCGACACCTCGTGCAGGCCGTGCGTGCTGCCCGGGTAGTTGTAGCTAACGTTGTCGAGGAGGAGGCTCATGCGCGCTGCTTCACAAGGGAGGAAGAAAGAAGGGCCGACGCGCTCGCCAGCACCAGCAGGATCACCGTGGCCGCACAGGCGAAACCCGTCGCGCCGTAGAAGGCCTGCAGCAGCACCACCGGGTAGGTGCGGTTCTGGAAGCTCGTGAGCAGGTTCGACACGCCGAACTCGCCCACCGAAATGGCGGCCACCATCACCAGCCCGCTGATCAGGCTCTGCCGCAGGCTGGGCAGCACGATGCCGGTGAACTGCTGCCAGCCCGAGGCGCCGAGCGTCGCGGCCGCCTGCTCCAGCCGGCCCAGGTCCAGGTGGCGCAGGTCGGCCAGCAGCGTGTTGGTGAGGTAGGGCAGCGTGAGGATCGCGTGCGCCGCGATCAAGAGCGGCATCGAACCCAGCCATGGCGCGAGGTCGGTGTTGAACACGATCATGTAGCCGAAGGCCAGCGTGATGGCGGGCACCGCGATCGGCATGGCGCTCACGATGCGCGCCGCCAGGCTGCTGCCGCGCCCAGCGCCGTGGTACAGCGCATAGGCCAGCGGCAGCGCCAGCACGGTGTTGATCGCGCAGGCCGACATGGCCACCACCAGGCTGCTCACGAAGGCCTTGCGAAATGAGCTGTCGAGCCAGAGGTCGAGGTACCACTGCCCGGTGATGCCCGTGGGCAGCAGCGTGTTGGTCCAGTTGCCGCCGAAGCTGCCGACCAGCAGCAGGGCGATCGGCAGCAGCAGGTACAGGCCGTAGATGAGCGAGATGCCGCGAACCAAGTGGATGTCTCCCGATGTCTTGTGCAGCCGGCATACTTTCCGGGTGCGCTACTTTTTCGCGCACGGCCAGTTGCCGCGCTCCAGCGAATTCTAGGAAGCACATGCGTACTTATGGGTGAAAGCTGGATGACGACGCTTGAGCAATCGGAAAGTGTTTTTCACGGAGCTTTCATCAACCGGAGCCATGCATGAAGCGCGACTGCCCCACCATCCAGGAACTGCTGGCCTTCGACGCCGTGGCGCGCCACCAGAGCATCACGCTCGCGGCCGGCGCCCTGTGCATCACGGTGAGCGCGGTCAGCAAGCAGATCGCGGGGCTCGAGGCCTTCCTGGGCCGCGAGCTGCTGCAGAAGAACGGCCGCGGCGTGCAGCTCACGCCGCAGGGGCGGGTGTACTGGCAGAAGATCTCGGGCGGGCTGCGCGCCATCGAGACCGCGACCTTCGAGGCGCGCTCGGGCGATGCCGGCGCCGGTCTGCTAACGCTCGCGAGCGTGCCCACCTTCCTCACCAAGTGGCTCATCCCGCGCCTGCCGGCCTTCAGCCAGAAGAGCCGCCATGTGATGCTGAGCTTCAGCCGCCACCTGGAGCCCAGCGACGGCATCCCGGCCGGCGTCGATGCCGCCATTCGCTACGGCCCCGACGGCTGGCCCGGCGTGGTGTCCGAATACATCGCGGGCAGGGAATTCGTGCTGATCGCGGCGCGCGCGCTGGTCGAGCAGCGCCACCGCATCGCGCAGCCGGCCGACGTCGTCGCCCACACGCTGCTGCACCATGAGGGCGCGCCCACCGCCTGGCGCCAGTGGGCCTCGCAGCACGGCGTGCCCGAGGTGCAGACCGTGGCCGGGCCGCGCTTCGCGCAGTATTCGGCGCTGATCCAGGCGGCCCTCAGCGGCCTGGGCATCGGGCTGGTGCCGAAGCTGCTGGTGCAGGAGGAGCTGTCAGAGGGATCGCTGCTGAGCCCCTGCGGCATGCCGGTGCGCGTGGACCAGGGGCACTACCTCTGCTATCGGCCGGACCGGCTCGACCTGCCGGCCTTCGTGGCGTTTCGGGAATGGCTGATGGAGGAGGGCGTGAAATCGCGCGGCACGCAGGCATGAGGCAGCAGGCTTCGCTAATCTCTGTACTCGAACAGTCAGACAACCAAGGAAGCGAAACGATGAAAGTCGCAGTCATGGGCGCCGGCGCAGTCGGCTGCTACTACGGTGCCATGCTGGCGCGCGCGGGCCACGAGGTGGTGCTGATCGGCCGGCCTTCGCACGTGGAGGCGGTTCGTGCGAACGGGCTGCGGCTGGAGACGAAGGCCTTCGACGAGCAGGTGCCGCTCGGCGCCAGTACCGAGCCCAGCGCGGTGCAGGGCGCCCAGCTTGTGCTGTTCTGCGTGAAGTCCACCGACACCGAAGCGGCCGCGGCGCAGATCAAGCCGCATCTCTCGCCCGATGCGCTGGTGCTCACGCTGCAGAACGGCGTCGACAACGACGAGCGGGTGCGCGCGGTGCTGCCGTCCAGCGAGGTGGCCGCCGCCGTGGTCTATGTGGCCACCGAGATGGCCGGCCCCGGCCACGTGAAGCACCACGGCCGCGGCGAGCTGGTGATTGCGCCTTCGCGCCGCAGCGAACAGGTTGCGCAGCAGCTGGTGACCGCCGGCGTGCCCACGCAGATTTCCGGCAACGTGCGCGGCTCGCTCTGGGCCAAGCTGGTGCTGAACTGCGCCTACAACGCGCTGTCGGCCGTGTCGCAGCTGCCCTACGGCGAACTCGTGAAGGGCACGGGCGTGGCCGAGGTGATCCGCGACGTGGTCGCCGAATGCCTGGCCGTGGCCAAGGCCGACGGCGTCGAAATCCCGGGCGATACCGATGCGGCCATCCGCGGCATTGCGCAGTCGATGCCCTCGCAGTATTCATCGACCGCGCAGGACCTCGCACGCGGCAAGCCCAGCGAAATCGACCACCTCAACGGCTTCGTCGTGCGCCGCGGCGAGGCGCTGGGCGTGCCCACGCCCGCCAACCGCGTGCTGTTCGTGATGGTGAAGCTGCTCGAAAACAAGCAGCGCTAGCCCGGCATGGGCTCGCGCATCGTCACGAACTCTTCGGCCGCCGTCGGGTGGATGCCGATGGTGCTGTCGAACAGCGCCTTGGTCGCGCCCGCGCGCATCGCCACGGCAAAGCCCTGCACCACCTCACCCGCATCGGCGCCCACCATGTGCAGGCCGACCACGCGGTCGCTGGCCTTGTCGACCACCAGCTTCATGAAGGTGCGCTCGGTGCGGCCCGACAGCGTGTGGCGCAGCGACTTGAACTCGCTCGAGAACACCGCCACGTCGCCGAACTTCGCGCGCGCGTCGAGCTCGGTGTAGCCGCAGGTGCCGATGTTGGGGTGCGTGAACACGGCCGTCGGAATGAACTCGTAGTCGAGCCGGCGCCGGCCCTTGCCGAACAGTTCATCGACCACCACCATCGCCTCGGCCAGCGCCACCGGCGTGAGCTGCACGCGCGTGGACACATCGCCCACCGCATGGATCGACGGCACCGAGCTGCGGTAGTGCGCATCGACCGCGATGGCGCCGCGCTCGTCGAGCTTGACGCCCGCCGCTTCGAGGCCCAATCCCTGGGTGTTGGGCACGCGGCCGGTCGCAAACAGCACCGTGTCGGCTTCGATCTGCTGGCCGCGCGCGAGCGTGACCGTGAGCCCGTGCGCCCCGCGCGTGATCGAGGTGGCCTCGCAGTTCAGCCGCACCTCGACGCCCGCCTTGCCCATCTCGTTGGCCAGGAACTGCCGCACGTCGTCGTCGAAGCCGGTGAGCAGGTGTGCGCGGCGATGCAGCTGCGTCACCTGGGCGCCCAGGCCGTTGAAGATCGATGCGAACTCGCAGGCGATGTAGCCGCCGCCCACCACCAGCAGGCGCTTGGGAAACGGGTCGAGGTCGAACATCGCGTCGGAGGTGGCGATGTGCTCGCGGCCCGGGATGTCGGGCACGTAGGGCGTGCCGCCGGTGGCCACCAGCAGATGGCGCGCGGTGTGGCGCTTGCCGTCGACCTCGACCGTGTGGCCGTCGAGCAGCTGCGCCCAGCCCGTGACCAGCACGACGCCGGAATTCTTCAACAGCGAGGCATACACGCCGTTGAGCCGCTTGATTTCTTTTGCGCGCTGGTCCTTGAGGTGCGCCCAGTCGAATTGCGGCGCCTGCGGCAGTTGCCAGCCATAGCCCGCGGCTTCCTCGAAGGATTCGGCATAGCCGGCCGCGTAGCTGTAGAGCTTCTTCGGAATGCAGCCCACGTTGACGCAGGTGCCGCCGAGTTCGGCCGCCTCGGCCAAGGCCACGCGTGCGCCTTGCTGGGCCGCCATGCGGGCTGCGCGAACGCCGCCGCTGCCGCCGCCGATGACGAAAAGATCGAAGTCGAATGTGCGCATGGAAAGACGCTCCTTGGCGGCGACTGTAGCCGCCGGCCAAGAGCGCCGCTTGCGGCGGGGCTTGCACGGCGCGGTGGCGCTGCCGCGCCGTGAGACCGGCGTTCAGCGCTGGTCGGGAGAGGTCCAGAGCCGCCGGCGGTCGTCGGCGCCGGACTGGCCCGGTTGCGCAGGGAGGTGCGGCTGGGCCTGAGGTTGAGGCTGCGCTGGAGCTGGTGCGGTGAAGCCGCGTTGCTGCTGCATCGCGCGCACCTGCGCTTCCTGGGCTTGGCGCTGGGCCTGCTGTTGTGCCTGGATCTGCTGCTGCGCCTGGGCGGCGCGTTGCTGCGCCTCCTGCTGCTGGCGCAGCATCTGTTGCTGAGCCAGGGCCTGCTGCTGTGCCGCGCGTTGTTGCTGCTGCATCTGCTGCTGGGCTTGTGCCTGGGCCTGCGCCTGGGCTGCACGCTGCTGCGCCTCCTGCTGTTGCCGCAAAGCCTGTTGCTGCTGTTGCTGGAGCTGCATCTGCTGCTGCTGCCGTTGTTGCCACTGGTCCTGGGCGCCGCGTTGCGGCCATTCCTGCTGCTGGCGCAAGCCCTGCTGGCGCTGCCATTCCATCTGCTGCTGTTGCTGCTGCTGTTGCTGGATCGCCTGCGCCTGCTGCATCTGCTGGGTTCGCCGCGCCTGTTCGTAGCGCAGTTCCTGCTGCTCGCGCGCCATCAGCTGCGTCGGCGGTGCCACCGCGGCCGGCCGGCCGAAGCCGCCGCCGAAGTTGTGCATCGGGATGCCCGGCGCCGGCGCGACCGGCACGCGCGCGAAGCGGTCGTCCGGCAGCCGCACCAGGTCGCGCCGGCCGAAGGGGCCGCGGCCGAAGCGATCGGCCGGCAGCACGGTCACGGCGCCCGCCATCTGCTGGTTGGCATAGAAGCCGTTGCGCAGCTCGGCCTGCCGGTTGCGGTAGGCCGCCATGCGGTTCACCTGGTCGAGGTAGCGCTGGCTCGCACGATAGCCGGGCCGCCATGCCTCGCCGGGGGCCAGCGGGAACCAGCCCACGCCGCTGCGGCCATCGCCGATCTGCAAGGCGGCGTTGGCGCCGCCGCCGCCCACGAAGCCGACCAGCGCGGGCGAATACACGGGCCGTGCGGCCGGCCGTCCCGGCACCCAGGCCCAGCGCGGGCCCACGCGTGCCCAGCGGCCGTAGTGGAAAGGCGCAAAGCCCCAGGGCGCGGCGTCGACCCAGGTCAGGCCCCAGGGCGCGATGTTGACCCACTGGCCGTCGCGGTAGGGCGCCCAGTCGGCGTCCACGCCGCGCGGGAACCAGACGTCGCCGTAGGTCGGGTCGCTCTGCCAGTCGCCGTAGGCGTCGAGCTGCTGGTAGCCCACGACCTCGCGCGACACATAGCGTGCGGAGATCGACTGGTCCTCGATGCGGTTGCGTTCGGCCACCCACGCGTCGAAGCTCCCGCTCTGCGCCGGCGCACCGCCCACCGCGGCCAGGTTGCGGCCCGATACGGTGAGCTGCTGCCGCGCACCCAGCGATTGCGATTCGCCGTTCTCGCCATAGAGCGTGACGCGGCCCGAAGCCACCGCGATCCAGGTGGTGCCGGCCGCCGGGTCGGCCGCCACGCGGTATTCGCCGGGCGCGTCGATCACGACCGCGAGGTTGCCGGTGTCCACCTCGAAACGCTGGCCCGCGAGGTCGTCGCGCACGCGCAGCTGCAGGTTGCCCTGGTTCGCGGTGAGGCGCACGGTGTCGTCGTCGAGTTCGGAGAATTCGACATGCGTCTGTCCGTCCATGCGCAGCGCGGCCGAGCCGATGTGGACTTCGGCGCGCGCATTGCGGTCGGTCCAGAGCCGGTCGCCGGTGGTGATGGGGCGGTTGGGCTGTGCGTCGTACCAGCTGTCTTCGCCGGCCGGCGCGAAGCTCACCGTGCCCTGCTGCAGGTTCAGGCGCGCCACGCGTCCCGGCGGGTCCTGCTGTGCGCTGGCCGCCGCACCGAGGCACAGCAGCGCGAAGCCGAGCAGCCATCGGTGCCATGGCCGGTGAAGATCAGGAAAGGCGGGGCGGTTCATGGGTTTGTCTCTGGTTCCCGGGGCCGGATGAAAGCGTTGGATATGTAACGCGCGAGAATCCGCTGCCGCTGTCAGCGCATGTCCCCTGCTTGGTGAAGCGCACGCACATTCGGCAACCGCTTGTAATCGAGGACTCGGCATGAAAAACAACAAGAACGCCTGTGCACTGGGCGAATTGCGCTACCGAAACAATAGTGCGGCCCGGTGGGCGGCAGCGCTCGCCTGCGCCGCGATGGCCATTGTTGCCGCCGCGCCCGCGGGCGCGCAGCTCGCGCGCAAGCCTTCCTACTACCAGCAGCAGAACAACAAGGCGGCTCCGGAAGGCGCGCAGCCTCCGGCGCGGCCGGCCGCACCCGCGTCGCTGCCGATGCTGCGCAGCCGCGGCGACTTCGACACCCTGGCCCGCGTGTACGACGCCGGCACCCCGATGCAACTGGCCCACGTCCTGTTCGCGGTCGACCGCCATGCGAGGCCGGTGCGCACCTACTACATCGACACGCCGCGCTACCAGCTGCATGTGCGCTTCGTGCGCGAGACCGGGCTCGCGCCGCGCGCGGGCAAGCGCGAGATCGACCGCAACTACCTCGTGCCCGATCGCCGCTTCCTGTTCGGCACGCTGAGCTGGCAGCAGAACATCGGCAGCTTCACCTACGAGTTCTGGGAAGGCGACCGGCTCACGCCCGCGCTGCTGCGCGAGGCCGATGCGCAGGTGAAGGCCAGCTTCTTCGCGTCCGTGAAATTCAAGACCAACTCGACGCTGCATGAACGCATCGCGAACGAGGCGGGCATCGGCTTCGTCAGCCAGGAGGCGCTGATCCGCGAGCAGCCCTACATGCCGATGAACCTGGGCACGGCCACGGGCCGCGTGCGCATCGTGGACGAGGCCTCGGGCGCGAATGCGCTGAACGCGCTGCTGCCCGACGACATTGCCGTGCTGCGCCAGGTGCCGATCGGCCTGCCGCCCGTGGCCGGCGTGCTGACCGAGCGGCCGTCCACCGCGCTGTCGCACGTCAACCTGCTGGCCAAGGGCTGGGGCATTCCCAACGCCTATGTGCGCGATGCCGCGGCCGTGCTGCGCGAGCACGCGGGGCAGTGGGTGGCGCTCAAGGTGGCCGCGTCGGGCTACCAGGTGCGCCGCCTCACGGCGGAAGAGATCGCCGCGCTGCCGCCGCGCGCGGCGCGTGCGGCGGCCACCGGCGCACTGCCGGGCAGCGGCAAGGCCGCGAAGCCGGACCTGCGCGAGACGCGCCTGCTGCCGCTGGCGTCATTGCGCGCCCGGAACAGTGCGCAATGCGGCGCCAAGGCTGCCAACCTCGGCGCCATGCTGGCCGCGCGCATTCCGGGCACGACCGTGCCCGACGGCTTCTGCATTCCGTTCGCGCACTACGACCGCTTCATGCGCGCGAACGGCCTGGCCGGGCGCATCGCCAGCATGCGGCAGCAGCCCGGTTTCGCGGGCGATCCGCAGATCCGGCAGAAGGCATTGGCGCAATTGCGCGACGAGATCGTGCAGTGGCCGGTCGATGCGGCCAGCGCTGCGGCATGGCGGGCCGCATGGCAGGCGCAGCTCGGCGGTGGCGGCGTGTTCGTGCGCAGCTCGTCCAACTCCGAAGACCTGCCCGGCTTCAGTGGCGCGGGGCTCTACACCACCGTGCCCAACGTCAAGACCGGCGACGCGCTCGAACTCGCGGTGAAGAAGGTCTGGGCCTCGGTGTTCAACCCCGAGGCCTGGGAGGCGCGCAGCGCCGCGGGCTTCGGCGCCGAGTCGGTGCTGATGGGCGTGTTCGTGCAGACGGCCATCGATTCCACCAGCGCCGGCGTGATGATCACGCGCGACCCCTTCGACGCCGGCCATCCGCACGCCACCTACATCTCGGCCAAGCGCGGCATCGGCATCCGCGTGGTGGAGGGGCGGCGCGTGGCCGAGCAGGTGATGTATTCGAGCTGGTCCAAAGCGATCCAGGTGCTGAGCCGCTCGGCCGAAGAGACGGCGCTGCAGCTGGACAGGGACGGCGGCGTGAAGGAGGTGCCGGTCGAGGCCGGGCGCAACGTGCTGACCGACGAGCTGGTGGTGCGGCTGGCCACCGTGGGGACGGCCGTGAAGCGCGCGTTCAACGGCGTCGACCAGGACATCGAATGGGCCACGGTGGGCGAGCGCATCGTGCTGCTGCAGGCGCGGCCGTACGTGGAGCGGCGCCGCTGAGCGCCGGCGTTCTCCGTCTGGTTCCGCTCGCAGTGCCGCCGCGGCACCGGCGGCGCCTCATCCATACAGGTACTGTGGCAGCCACAGCGTCAGCCCCGGCCAGATGTACATGAACACCATGCACAGGATCACGATCAGCATGTAGGGCATCATCCCCGCGAAGATCTGGTTGATCGTCACGTGCGGCGGCGACACGCCCTTCAGGTAGAAGGCCGACATCGCCACCGGCGGCGAGAGGAACGCCGCCTGCAGGTTCACGAACACCAGCACGCCGAACAGCAGCGGGTCGATCTGGAAATGCGCGAGCAGCGGCAGGAAGATGGGCACAAAGATCACGATGATCTCGGTCCATTCGAGCGGCCAGCCCAGGATGAAGATGATCGCCTGCGACAGCAGCAGGAACTGCAGCGGGCTGAGGTTCATGCCCAGCACCCATTCCTCGACGATGCGCTGGCCGCCCAGCAGCGCGAACACCGCCGAGAACAGCGCCGAGCCCACGAACAGCCAGCACACCATCGAGGTGGTCTTGAGCGTGAGGAACACGGCCTCCTTGATCTTCTTGAAGTTCAGCGTGCCGGCCTGCCATGCCATCAGGAAGGCGCCGGCCGCGCCCACCGCGGCCGACTCGGTGGCGGTCGTGATGCCGAACAGGATCACGCCCAGCACCACCAGGGTGAGCGTGGCCAGCGGCATCACCGACGACACTAGCATGCGCAGGATCTCGAACTGCTCCGCGTCCATGCGCCAGTAGTACCAGGCCAGCAGCGCGAGCGTGAAGAGGCTGGCCAGCAGGAAGCCGGTGTAGAAGGCCTCGGGCACGGCGGCGGTCTTCGGCGCATCGACCGCTTCGCCGAGCTGCCGCAGGCCGCCCTCGGCCGCCGCGGGGGCCGGGGCTTCGCTGCCGGGAGGCTCCTCGACGCCGCCCGGCGGCTCCTGCAGGCCGCCTTCCGCGGCAGGCTCCTTCGGCGCGTCGGACGCCGGCGGCTCGGCCAGCCCGGTTCCGGAAGAAGCTTCGGGCGCCGCCTGCTGCTGCTGCTGCTGCGCCACCGGCGCGTTGCCGCTGTTGTTGTCCGCCTGCGAGTAGATCGCCACGTACCACCAGACCGATCCCAGCGTCGCGGCCGCGAGCGCCAGCGGCACCAGCGCGCTCAGCAGGCTGCGCAGCAGCATCCACCAGGTGATGCGCACGCCCTCGGCCGCGCCGCGCAGCGCGCGCGCCGGCGACACCACGGCCGCTGCGAGCGCGGGCAGCATGCGCGGCGAATAGCTGGCTGCGATGTGCGCGACCCAGGGTGAGATGGGTGCGCGCTGCTGGTCGGGCGGCAGCTTGGGCGCGACCTTCGGCTGCAGCATGGCCCAGCCGATCACGTAGATCAGGTAGAGAAAGGCGAGGAAGAAGCCCGGGAACATCGCCGCCGCATAGAGCTTGACCACCGACTGCCCGGCCACGGCCGCGTACACGATGATCATCACCGAGGGCGGAATCAGGATGCCGAGCGTGCCTCCCGCCGTGATGACGCCGGCCGCCAGGCGCGTGTCGTAGCCGGCGTTGAGCATCGGCCGCATCGCGATCACGCCCATCAGCACCACCACCGCGCCGACCAGGCCGCTCGCAATGCCCCAGAAGGTGCAGACGATCAGCGTGGTCACCGCGAGCGACCCCGGCACGCGGCGGAAGGCCAGCTGCACGCTGTGGAACATCTTGTCGACCAGCGCGCCGCGCTCCATCACATAGCCCATCAGCACGAACAGCGGGATCGACAGCAGCGTCTCGTTGGTCATGGCGCCGAAGGCGCGCTGCACCATCAGGTCGAAGATCCTGTTGTCCAGCCAGTGCGCGGCGGGATCGTGGAAGGCGATGAAGCCGAAGAACATGCCCAGCCCCATCAGCGTGAACGCCGTGGGAAAACCCAGCATGATCACGACCACGATCAGGCCGAGCATCGAGAGGCCGAGTGCGGGGTCGCTCACTGGGTACCTCCTGCCGTGCCGCTCTTGCGCTGCTGCGCAGCCTGCTCGATGGCCTTGGCCTTGTCGATCACCTCGCGCTTGTCGGCTTCGTCCACATGGGTGCTGCCGGCGAGCTGCTCGCCGACCACGTCCATCTCTTCCGCGTCCTTCAGGCGCGGCGTCCACGCGCCGGTCTTCAGGCACAGCACGCAGCGCACCATCTCGGCAATGCCCTGCAGCAGCAGCACGGCGCCGGCCACCGGAATGACGAACTTGAAGGGATAGAGCGGAATCGGGACGGCATTGAAGGTCTGCTCGCGCATCGCCAGCGATTCGCCGAAGTAGGTCCAGCCCGACCAGGTGAGCGCCACCACGCCGGGCAGGAAGAAGAGGATGAACAGCACCAGGTCGAGCGCGGCCTGCGTGCGCGGCTTCATGCTGCCGTAGAGGAAGTCGCCGCGCACGTGGCCGGCCTGCGAGAGCGTGTAGGCGCCGCCCATCATGAAGAGCGTCCCGTAGAGCATGTTGTTGGCATCGAAGATCCAGGCGGTGGGTGCGTTGAGCGCGTAGCGCTTGAAGACCTCGCCGCACACCAGCAGCATCAGCGCCACGATGAGCCAAGAGAAGGTCTTGCCCACGACCATGCTGAACCGGTCGACGGCGTGGAGGAAGCGTTGGGTGTTCATGTCATGTTGATAGGCAGGACCCATCCGTGGAACACCGTGGAACCGGCTTTGCCGGGCCACAGGTGTTGCTCCCTGCAAGAGGTTTGGCGAAGCGACACGAAGCGCACACCGACCGGTGTCAGCTCTTCTTCTTGCCGAAGTAGTGGTTGTAGGCCATCTTGAAATCGACGCCGTAGTCGTTCTGCCACTGCAGCGCGCGCTCCGCGAACACGCGCTGCGAGTCGAGCACCTTCTTGAACAGCGGGTTCTCTGCGGACTTCTTCTCCACCGTCTTGTCCCAGGCAGCAAGCTGCGCGCGCAGCACCGCGTCGGGCGTCTTGTAGAACTTGATGCCGGCTTTCTTCATGTCGGCATAGTCCTGCGAGTTGCGCTGCACCGCCTTCCAGCTCATGTCGGCACTCGCGGCCTGCACGGCGTAGTCGATGATGGAGCGCAGTTCCTGCGGCAGCGCGCTGTACTTGCCCTTGTTGAACAGCACCTCGAACTGCTCGCCCGACTGGTGGAAGCTCTGCAGCATGCAGTTCTTCACCACGTCGGGAAAGCCGAGCACGCGGTCGCTGGAGGCGTTGTTGAACTCGGCCGCATCGATCAGCCCGCGGTCCAGCGCGGGCACGATCTCGCTGCCGGGCAGCGGGTTCACCGCCGTGCCCATCTCGGTGAACATGTCGACCGCCAGGCCCACGGTGCGGAACTTCAGGCCCTTCATGTCTTCCACCTTGGCCACCGGCTTCTTGAACCAGCCCAGCGGCTGCGTGGGCATGGGGCCGTAGAGGTACGACACCACCTCCATGTTCAGGCTCTTGTAGATTTCGTCGAGCAGCGCCTTGCCGCCGCCGTAGTTGTGCCAGGCCAGCACCGTGTTGGCGTCCATGCCGAAGCCCGGACCCGAACCCCACAGCGCGAGCGCCGAGTTCTTTCCGTAGTGGTAGGCGACCACGCCATGGCCGCCGTCCAGCGTGCCCTTGTTCACCGCTTCGAGCAGCTGGAACGCCGGCACCACCGCACCCGAGGGCAGCACCTCGATCTTGAGGCGGCCGCCCGCCATGTCATTGACCTTCTTCGCGAAGTCCTGCGCATATTCGTGGAAGATGTCCTTGGCCGGCCAGGTGCTCTGGAAGCGCAGGGAGGTGGTCTGGGCCATGCTGACCATCGGCGCCGACATGGCGCCTGCGGCAACGGCGGCACCCTTCAGGAGGTTGCGGCGGCCGGGCGATTTGCTGTCTGTCATCTTGTCTCTCTCCATACAATTTCTGACCGAAGAAACCCTGCCCGCCTTCTTGGCGCGATGTTCGGCAGGCCCATCCGCATCTTTGGCGCGCTGGAATATGTGACAAACAGGGTTTTCACGAACTGGTGAAAAATTCCATCATCCGGCGAGGACGCCGAACAGCGTGAAGACGGCTGTTGCCAGTGAAGTAACCCTATCGATTGGAAGGAATGAAAGAGATGACTGAACCCGTTGGGGAAAAAGGCTATGCCGGCGACGTGACGCCCGAGCAGGCCGCGCAGTGGATGGCCAGCGGCGAGGCCGTGCTGGTCGACGTGCGCACCGACGCCGAGCGCGAATGGGTCGGCTACGTGCCCGGCGCCGTGCCGCTGGCCTGGAAGCAGTGGCCAGGCATGGCGCTCAACCCGGCCTTCGACGGCGGCATCCGCGCGGCGGGCGAGGACGGCAAAAAGAAGCTGGTGCTGCTGTGCCGCAGCGGCGTGCGCTCCATCGCCGCCGCACGGCGCGCCACCGAACTGGGGCTGGAGGCCTACAACATCCTCGAAGGTTTCGAGGGCAATCCGGATGAGAGCGGCCACCGCGGGCAGATCGGCGGCTGGCGCAAGCGCGGGCTGCCCTGGAAGCAGAACTAAACAAAAAGGCCCACCGAAACCAGTGGGCCTTTTTCATTGCAGCTGGCTGAATCAGCTCACAGCACCGGAATGCGCAGCTTCTGCCCCGGATAGATCTTGTCCGGATGGCTCAGCATCGGCTTGTTCGCCTCGAAGATCACGTTGTACTTGTTGGCGTCGCCGTAGTACTTCTTGGAGATGGCCGACAGCGTGTCGCCCTTCACCACGTCGTGGTACTGGGCCGGCGGTGCGGGCGGGGCGACCAGCTTGTTGTCGACGCTCGTCACATTGGCCACGTTGCCCGCGGCCAGCGCGGCTTTTTCGCTGGCTTCCTGCGAAGGCGCCTGGCCGGCCAGGGTCACCACGCCGCTGCTCGCGGTGTAGGTCACTTCCAGGCCCGTGAGCCCGAGATTCTGCGTCTCGATGTAGGTCTTGATGGCCGCCGCGGCCTTGGCGTTGGCATCCGGCTCGGCCGCCTGCGCCGACGATCCGCCGAACAGCTTCTCGCCGGCTTCCTTGATGAAACTGAGCAAACCCATGGTTCTCTCCTTGCGCCTTGGTTGAGGGGAATCGCGAATGTAGCGGCGAAACCGGGCATGGGCGCGTAGGTCCGCGCCGCGTGTGTCAAAGACGTGCCAGCATCGATCACGACAAAGTCGCAATAATCCCGCCCATGGCATCCCCCTTCCTCGCGATCGACATCGGCAATACCCGCCTCAAATGGGCGCTCTACGATGCGGCGCATCCGGGGGCCGCGCTGCAGGCGCATGGGGCGGAGTTCCTCGACCACATCGAGCGGCTGGCCGACGGCCCCTGGGCCGAGCTGCCCGCGCCCGGCTCCATGCTCGGCTGCGTGGTGGCCGGCGACGCGGTGCGCCGCCGCGCCGAGGAGCAGATCGTCGAGCGCTTCGATTGCGCCCCGCGTTGGGTGGTGTCGAGCGCGGCCGAGGCCGGCATCGTCAACGGCTACGACCATCCGACGCGGCTGGGCGCCGACCGCTGGGTGGCGATGATCGGTGCACGCCACCGGATGCTGGACGCGGGGCCGGCGCGGCCGATGGTGGTGGTGATGATCGGCACCGCGGTGACGGTCGAGGCCATCGATGCCGGCGGCAAGTTCCTGGGCGGCCTGATCCTGCCGGGCCACGGCATCATGCTGCGTGCGCTGGAGTCGGGCACGGCCGGCCTGCACGTGCCGACCGGCGAGGTGCGCGAATTCCCCACCAACACCAGCGACGCGCTCACCAGCGGGGGTACCTATGCCATTGCCGGCGCGGTCGAGCGCATGGTGCAGCACGTGCGCTCGCACTGCGGCGCCGAGCCCGCCTGCTACATGACCGGCGGCGCGGGCTGGAAGATGGCGCCCGTGATGAACGGGGACTTCGAGCTGGTCGAAAGCCTGATCATGGACGGCCTGCTGGTGATTGCCCAGGCACGCGGCTGACCCGCCGGCAGCGTCAACGGCCGCTGAAGCGCGCGGGCCGCCGCTCGACGAAGGAACGCACGCCTTCGGCCGCGTCCTCGCTGTTCGACAGCCGCTTCTGTGTCTCGATGAATTCCGAGACGGCCGCGAGCGGTCCTTGTTCGACGGCCTTGATCACGTTGAGCCGCGTGGCCACCACCGCCAGCGGGGCCTGCGCCGCGATGCGCTGCGCAATGGCCAGCGCCGCGTCGAGCTCCTGTCCGGCCGGCACCACCTTCTGCACGAAGTTCAGGCGATAGGCTTCGGCGCTGTCGAACTCGTCGGCCGTGAGCAAATGCAGCATGGCGTTGCCCACCCCCGCGCGCTCGGCCATGCGCAGCGTGGCGCCGCCCGTGGCCATGATGCCGCGCTGCACCTCCATCTGCGAGAAGCGGCAGTTGTCGGCCGCCACCACGATGTCGGCACCCAGCATCAGTTCGATGCCCACCGTGAAGCAGATGCCCTTGACCGCCGCCACCATCGGCTTGGTGCGGCGGCGGTAGCCGGGCAGGCCGAAGTCGTGCGGCTCCACCAGGCCCGCCGGAATCGCCTTCTCGCCGCGCTTCATGTACTCGGTGACCGCCGGCAGGTCGAGCCCGGCCGTGAAGTGGTCGCCGAAGGCATGCAGCACGCCCACGCGCAGCGCCGGGTCGTCGTCGAGCCGGGTGTAGGCCTCGGCCAGCTGCCTGAACATCGGCGGCGTCCAGCCGTTGCGCTTGGCGGGGCGGTTGATGCCGATCAAGAGCACGTGGTCGAGCACCTGGGTGTCGATGCAGCCTTCTGCCGGCGGGGTGGTGGGTGTCGCGGTCATGGCGTTTGTCTCCTTGTTCTTGTCGGACGCCAGATCAGTAGGTGTACACGCCGCGCCCGGTCTTGCGCCCGAGCTGGCCCGCAGCCACCATCTCCTTGAGCAGCGGGCAGGGCCGGTACTTGGAATCGCCGAACTGCTCGAGGTACACCTCCATCACGGCCAGGCACACATCCAGCCCGATCATGTCGGCCAGCGCCAGCGGGCCGATCGGCTGGTTGCAGCCCAGCTTCATGCCGGCGTCGATGTCTTCGGCCGTGGCGATGCCTTCGGACAGCACGAAGAAGGCCTCGTTGATCATCGGCACCAGGATGCGGTTGACCACGAAGCCCGGCGCGTTCTTCACCGTGATCGGCGACTTGCCGAGCTTCTCGGCCAGCGCCTTGACGGCGTCGTGCGTGGCGTCGCTCGTGAGGTAGCCGCGGATCAGCTCCACCAGCGCCATCATCGGCACGGGGTTGAAGAAGTGCATGCCGATGAAGCGGTCGGCGCGCGAGGTGGCGGCCGCGAGCTGGGTGATCGAGATCGAGGAGGTGTTGGAGGCGATGATCACCTCGGGCGCCAGCAGCTCGTCGACCTGCTTGAGGATCTTGAGCTTGAGCGCATGGTTCTCGGTGGCGGCCTCGATCACGAGCTGCGCGCCCTTCAGGTCGTTGTAATCGGTCGAGCCCTTGATCAGCGCGAGCGCGGCAGTCTTCTGCTCGGCCGTGAGCTTTTCCTTCTTGATCAGCCGGTCGAGGCTGCCCGAGATGGTGGCCAGGCCCTTGTCGACCGCCGCCTGGGCGACATCGATCATCACCACGTTGACGCCCGACACCGCGCAGGCCTGCGCGATGCCGTTGCCCATTGTTCCGGCGCCGATGATGCCGACGGTCTGAATCGTCATGAGAAAACTCCTTGAAGAATGAAAGCGAAAAAAGAGGGAGCGGGTGGACGCGCCACCGCGGCAGGAGATCGATTGTGAAGCAGCCCCGCCCGGCCGCCGTTGCCGCGCGTGACACCGGTGGCCCGCGGGTGGCTTACAGTGCTGCGATTGCTTTTTCTTCCCTCTTTTCGACTCCGACCATGACCACCCTCGGCACCCCTCTTTCCCCCTCGGCCACCCGCGTGATGCTGCTGGGCTCCGGCGAACTCGGCAAGGAGGTGCTGATCGCGCTGCAGCGCCTGGGCGTGGAGACCATCGCGGTCGACCGCTACGAGAACGCGCCGGGCCAGCAGGTGGCCCACCATGCGCGCACCATCACCATGAGCGACCCCGAGCAGCTGAAGGCGCTGATCGAGGCCGAGAAGCCGCAGCTCGTGGTGCCCGAGATCGAGGCCATCGCCACGCCGATGCTCCAGCAGCTCGAGGACGCCGGCGTGGTGCGCGTGATTCCCACCGCCCGTGCCGCCCGCCTCACGATGGACCGCGAAGGCATCCGCCGCCTGGCCGCCGAGACGCTGGGCGTGCCCACCAGCCCCTACAAGTTCTGCGACTCGCTGGCCGAGTTGCAGGCGGCCATCGACGCGGGCATCGGCTATCCCTGCATCGTCAAGCCCGTGATGAGCAGCTCCGGCAAGGGCCAGAGCAAGATCGACGGCCCGGCCGACGTGCAGAAGGCCTGGGACTACGCCATGGCCGGCGGCCGCGTGAGCCACGGCCGCGTGATCGTCGAGGGCTTCATCGACTTCGACTACGAGATCACGTTGCTCACGGTGCGCGCCAGGGACGCGGCCGGCGCGGTGCAGACCCGGTTCTGCGAACCCATCGGCCATGTGCAGGTGAGCGGCGACTACGTCGAAAGCTGGCAGCCGCACCCGATGGCGCCGGCCGCGCTGCAGAAGGCGCAGCAGATTGCCGAGGCCGTCACGTCCGACCTGGGAGGCCAGGGCCTGTTCGGCGTCGAGTTGTTCGTGAAGGGCGACGAGGTCTGGTTCAACGAAGTGAGCCCGCGTCCGCACGACACCGGCATGGTGACCATGGCCACGCAATGGCAGAACGAGTTCGAGCTGCATGCGCGCGCCATCCTCGGCCTGCCGGTGGACACCTCGCTCAAGAGCCCCGGTGCCAGCGCCGTGATCTATGGCGGCGTGGATGCTGCCGGCATCGCCTTCGACGGCGTGGCCGAGGCGCTGCAGGTGCCCGGCAGCGACATCCGCCTGTTCGGCAAGCCCGAGAGCTTTGCCAAGCGCCGCATGGGCGTGGCGCTGGTGCATGCGGCCGATACCGGCACGGCCCGCAGGCTGGCCAAGGAAGCCGCAGCGCGCGTGAAGCCGCGCAAGGCTTAGCCAGTTTTCGCAAGCCGCGCCAGGGCGGCGCGGGCATGGTCGGACCGATCCACCGGAGACACCATGCTGCACCCCCAGGCGCGCGCCTTGCTTGACTTCATCGAGGCGCGCGGCATCCCGCCCACGCACACGCTTTCGCCGGCCGAGGCGCGCGCCTTCTATCGCGAGCGCCGCGCCACCACCCAACCCGAGGCCCCGCCGGTCGCCGAAGTCCGCGGACTGGAGGCCGACGGGCCGTACGGCACCATCCCGGTGCGGCTCTACCGCCCGCTGGGTTCCCTGGCCCATGCCGCGCTGCCGGTGCTCGTGTACTTCCACGGCGGCGGCTGGGTCATCGGCGACCTCGACACGCACGACGTGCTGTGCCGCTCGCTTGCCAACGGCGCGGGCTGCGCGGTCGCCTCGATCGACTACCGCATGGGGCCCGAGCACCGCTTCCCGGCTGCCGTCGACGACGTGCTGGCCGCCACCCGCTGGGTGCGCCGCGAAGCCGCCTCGCTCAGCCTCGATGCAAGCCGCCTCGCGGTGGGCGGCGACAGCGCAGGCGGCAACCTCGCCGCGGTGGCGGCCATTGCCGCGCGCGATGCCGGCGACCTGCCGATCGCCTTCCAGCTGCTGGTCTATCCCGCCACCGACATGCGCCGCGGCCATCCCTCGCACCAGGCCAACGGCCAGGGCTACCTGCTGACCCGCGACACGATGGCGTACTTCCACGACCACTACATCGACGACCCCCGGCACGACCTCGACTGGCGCGCGTCGCCGCTGCTGTGCGCCGATCTCTCGGGCCTGCCGCCTGCGTTGGTGCTCACCGCCGGCTACGACCCGCTGCGCGACGAAGGCATGGCCTACGCCGAGGCGCTGACCGCCGCCGGCAACCGCGCCGCATACGTCTGCTTCGAGCGCCAGATCCATGGCTTCATCACCATGGGCAAGGTGCTCGACGAGGCCGACACGGCCGTCGCGCTGTGCTGCGCCGAGCTTCGCCGCGCGCTCGCGCCATAGCGCCAGCAAGCCCTAGGGAAAGTCCCCGCGCAAATGCACGCCGCGCAGCCGGCCCCCGCCGCTACGATCCAGCCAACGCAGCGCCGGTCCCGGGCCGGCGGCGGCCCGATGCAGGAGACAGACACCATGCAGCGAACGAAGGCGGCGCCGCCGGAAAGCGGCGGCGCGCAGCGCGGGGAGCGCCTGATGTGGCTCACGCACCAGCGTGTGTTCTACGCCGGACTGCTCGGGGCCGCGGCCGAGCGCACCATGGGCGGGTACGGGGTGTACGTGTCGCCCGCCGGCGCGCCGCCGAACCGCCTGTGCGTCGGCGGCGGCGCCTGGCAGGCGGGCGAGCTGCTGGTGGTGCCGCCGCAGGTGCCGCACCGCGTGGAAAGCGCGCATCCGCTCATCTTCAACCTGCTGATCGAATCGGAGTCGGTCGATCCCGCGCGGATGCCGGCCTTCATGCAGCACTGCGGGCCGGTCGATGCGCCGGCCTTCGTGCGGCGCATGCGCAACGCCCATGCGCACCTGCTCGCCGCGTCGGGCCGCGGCACGGACTTCGACGGCTTCGATTTCGATGCGCTGTTCTTCGGCGGGCCGCTGGCGCCGCGCGCGCTCGATGCGCGCATCCGCAAGGTGATCGACGCCATCAACGCCGATCCGGCCGCACCCACCTCGGCGGAAGACTGCGCGGCCTCGGTGCACCTGTCGTTCTCGCGCTTCCTGCATCTGTTCAAGCAGGAAACCGGCATGGCGTTTCGCGCCTTCCGCGCCTGGAAGCGCGCGCGCAGCCTGCTGCGCCACGTGCGCCAGGCCAGCACGCTGACCGACATCGCGCTGGACACCGGCTACCCCGACTCGACGCACTTCAGCCATTCGATCCGCCAGGTCTACGGCCTGAAGCCCAGCGACATCCTGGCCGGCTCGCGCCGCCTCGCGCTGCACGACGCAGCCGGCGGCTTCAGGCAGTAGCCGCAAGAAGAGGCCCCATGCAGATCCTCCAACTCCTGCTGTCGGGCATTGCACAAGGTTGCATCTATGGGCTGATCGCGCTGGGCTTCGTGCTGATCTACAAGGCCACCGAAACCGTGAGCTTCGCGCAGGGCGACCTGATGATGCTCGGCGCCTTCGGCGCGTTTGCCGGCATGTCGCTGTTCGGGATGCCGTTCTGGCTCGCGGCCCTGCTCGCGGTGGTGGCGATGACGGCCTTCGGCGTGCTGCTCGAACTGGTGGTGATCCGCCCGATCCTCGGGCAGCCGCAATTCTCGATCGTGATGCTCACCATCGGCATCGCCTACGTGGCGCGCGGGCTCATCACCATGGTGCCGGGCATCGGCACCGACACCCACACGCTGCCCGTGCCCTACAAGGACCAGATCTGGAAGCTGGGCGGGCTGGTGGTCAACCTCGAGCAGCTCGCGATCATCATCGCCACGGCCATCCTCTGCGGCCTGCTGTTCGCGATGTTCCGCTACAGCAAGCTCGGCATCGCGATGCAGGCCTCGTCGCAGAATCAGCTCGCGGCGTACTACATGGGCATTCCGGTGAAGCGCTTGAACGGATTGGTGTGGGGGCTCGCGGCGGCGGTCGCGGCCATTGCCGGCATGCTGCTCGCGCCCATCACCTTCGTGCACGCGAACATGGGCTTCATCGGACTCAAGGCCTTTCCGGCCGCGGTGGTGGGCGGCTTCGGCAGCCTGCCGGGCGCCATCGTCGGCGGGCTGGTGATCGGCATCGTCGAATCGTTCGCGGGCTTCTACCTGCCCGACGGCTTCAAGGACACGGCGCCGTACATCGTGGTGCTGCTGATGCTCATGATCAAGCCGAACGGTCTCTTTGGCGAGAAGCTGCGCAAGAAGGTGTAGAAGCATGTGCCCCCACGCTCGTCACTTCGTGTACTCGCTGCCCCCCGAGGGGGCGCAGGTCCGCCTTGGGGCGGCCCGGCGACGGACCTGATTCATGCGCTTCATCTTCAAGACCAGCTACGACCAGGACATCCGCCTCGCCAAGCACGGCGGCCATGTGTTCTGGTACGGCCTGCTCGCCGCGTTCCTCGTCGCCGCGCCCTGGGCGATCGACGAGTACTGGCTCGCGCAGCTGACCTTCGTGCTGATCTACGGCATCGTCGGGCTGGGCCTGATGCTGCTGGCGGGCTTCACGGGGCAGTTCTCGATCGGGCATGCGGCCTTCCTTGGCGCGGGAGCCTACACGCAAGGGGTGCTGACCAACCTGGGCGTGCCGTTTCCGATTGCGCTGCTCGCGGCCGCGGCGCTGTCGGCGGCAGTGGGCGTGGTGGTCGCGCTGCCGGCCCTGCGCGTGAAGGGCATCTACCTGGGCATCGCCACGCTGTCGTTCGGCTTCATCGTCGAGGAAGTGTTCGCGCGCTGGGAGAGCGTGACGGGCGGCAACGCGGGGCTGCATGTGAAGCCGCCGCAGTTGTTCGGCTGGTCGCTCGGGTCGGGCAATGGCTTCTACTTCCTGTGCCTGGTGGTGGCGGTGCTCAGCACGCTCGGCATCCTGAACCTGCTGCGTTCGCCGACCGGCCGCGCCTTCGTGGCGATCCGCGATTCGGAAATCTCGGCGCAGAGCATGGGCATTCACCTGGCGCGCTACAAGACGATGTCGTTCGCGATCTCGGCCGCGCTCGCGGGCCTGGGCGGCGCGCTGTATGCGCACAAGCTGAGCTTCATCTCGCCCGACCAGTTCAACATCCTGCAGTCGATCGACCTGCTGCTGATGGTGGTGATCGGCGGCCTGGGCTCGGTGCATGGCGCGTTCCTGGGCGCGATTTTCCTGATCGCGATGCCGCAGCTGATCTCGATGGGCAAGGACTGGCTGCCGGCCGTGATCGGGCAGGCGCCGGGTCTGCAGGGGCTGGTGTACGGGCTGGTGCTGATCGCCTTCGTGCTGTTCGAGCCGCTGGGGCTGTATGGCCGCTGGCTCAAGATCCGCACCTGGCTGCAGCTCTTTCCGTTCTACCGCAAGGGGTTGTTCAAGCGGCAGAAATCCTTCACAAAGTCGGACCGCCTTAGATGACGAGCAGCGGCGACATCCTTCTTTCGGCCAGGGACCTGAGCGTGCGCTTCGGCGGCGTGCTCGCGGTCAACAAGGTGAGCTTCGACGTGCGGCGCGGCGAGGTGTTCACGCTGATCGGACCGAACGGCGCGGGCAAGACGACGGTGTTCAACCTGATCAGTCGGATCTACACGCCGACCATGGGCGAGATCACGTGGCATGGCGGGGCGGCCGGGCCGCTGGCGCTGACACATCAGGCGCCGCACGCGATTGCGGCACTCGGCATTGCACGCACCTTCCAGAACATCGAACTCTTCGAGCATGCGACGGTGCTGCACAACCTGCTGATCGGCCGCCACACGCATCGGCAGACGGGGTTCTGGAGCGAGGTGTTCTTCACGCCGGCCACGCGGCGCGCGGAAATTGCGGCACGCGAGAAGGTGGAGCAGGTGATCGATCTGCTGGATTTGCAGCATCACCGCGATTCGATGGTGGCCGGCTTGCCGTACGGCGTGCGCAAGGTGGTGGAGCTCGCGCGTGCGCTGTGCACCGAGCCCAAGCTGCTGCTGCTCGATGAGCCATCGTCCGGGCTCAACGTCGAAGAGACGGCGGACATGGCGTTCTGGATCCAGGACATCCAGCATGAGCTGGGGGTGTCGGTGCTGATGGTCGAGCACGACATGTCCTTGGTGTCGAAGGTGTCGGACCGCGTGCTCGCGATGAACATGGGCGAGGTGCTGGCTACCGGCACGCCGCGCGA
This sequence comes from Variovorax beijingensis, assembly GCF_007828835.1. Taxonomy (GTDB): domain Bacteria; phylum Pseudomonadota; class Gammaproteobacteria; order Burkholderiales; family Burkholderiaceae_C; genus Variovorax; species Variovorax beijingensis_A. Next base: position 646,171 of record NZ_VIVL01000001.1, read on the forward strand.
GGTGCAGGCGGATGCGCGTGTCATCGAGGCTTATCTCGGGACTGTGGATGACGTGAGCAGCTTGAGGAGGGTTGGGGCGTGAATGTTCTGTTCGCCGCTTCGTTGGCGGCGCCCGGTATGCGGTGCGGCGCGGTCGCCCCCACTATGCCGGCCCTTCGGGCTCCCTTCCGGTGCTCGCTTTCCGCGGGGTCTCGCCCAAACTCGCTTCGCTCAAACAAGGGCGAGCCCTTATCCGCGGAAAGCTGCGCTCCTCAGCGGCACAGAGGGGGCGCCCACCCCGCACCGCACACCGGGCTCGGTCGGAGGTGGAACCACCCTGAGCGTGTCCACGGCGTTGGGGCCCCTGCCCCGGGCGGGCCGTTGAGGCGCCGCCGAGCAGCGGAGCGACAAGCGGATCAGGGCTCGCAGCTGTTTGAGCGAAGCGAGTTCTGCGAGACCCCGCTTGTCGCGAGCAGCGCAGGGAAGCCCGAAGGGCCGGTGACGTCGGCCGGCCCGGGGCAGGGGCCCCAACGCCGCTCCCCGTTCTTGTCAAACGATCGAGCAAATCCTCAAGGGACAACGAAGTGACCGACGTCGTCCTCCAACTACTCAACGTCGAAAGCGCCTACGGCCCCATCAAGGCCATCCGCGGCGTGAGCCTGAAAGTCAGGCAAGGCGAGATCGTGACCGTGCTGGGCTCCAACGGCGCAGGCAAGACGACGATCCTCAAAACGATCTCGGGAATCATCGACCCGAGAAAGGGCAGCATCGAGTTCCAGGGCAGGGACATCACTGCCAAGGACCCGGCCTACATCGTGCAGCAGGGCCTGAGCCATGTGCCCGAAGGCCGCGAGGTGTTCCCGCTGCTGTCCGTGAAGGACAACCTGCTGATGGGCGCCTACACCCGCAAGGACCGCGACGGCGTGGCGCGCGACATGGAGAGCGTCTACACCTACTTCCCCATCCTGCGCGAAAGAGCCGCGCAGGATGCCGGCCTGCTCTCGGGCGGCCAGCAGCAGATGCTCGCCATTTCGCGCGCCATCATGGCCGCGCCGCATCTGATCCTGCTCGACGAGCCCAGCCTCGGTCTCAGCCCCAAGCTGACGAAGGAGATCTTTGAGATCGTCGTGCGCATCAACCGCGAGCGCGGCACCACCATCCTGCTCGTGGAGCAGAACGCCAACATGGCGCTCAACGCTTCCGACCACGGCTACGTGCTCGAGAACGGCCGCATCGTCATGGAAGATACCTGCGAACGCCTGCGCGAAAAGGAGGACATCAAGGAGTTCTACCTCGGCGTCAAGGACGACGGCGTGCGCGGCGAGCGGCGCTGGAAAAAGAAGAAGACCTGGAGATGAAGGCATGAGCACAACTGCCCTGCGCGCTCCAGCAGGCCTCTGGGACCTCGCGCATCTGCAGCCGAGTCCCGGCATCGTCGTGCCGGGCGAGACCATCCCCGCCGTGTTCTGGAAGGCCGTGGAGCTGCGCGCCGACAAGGTCTGGATGCGGCAGAAGGAATTCGGCATCTGGCGCGCCTGGACCTGGCGGCAGACCGCCGAGGCCGTGCGCGAGATTGCGGGCGGCCTGCTGGCGCTCGGCTTCGGGCCGGGCGAATGCGCGTCGATCCTCGCCAACACCGTCATCGAATGGGTGCTGTGCGACGTCGCCGTGCTCAGCTGCGGCGGCGTGTCCAACGGCATCTATCCCACCGACGCGGCCTCGCAGGTGCGCTACCTCTGCGAGGACTCGCGCACCACCGTGCTCTTCGTCGAGGACGACGAGCAGCTCGACAAGGCGCTCGAAGTGCGCGCGCGGCTGCCGATGCTGCGCAAGGTCGTCGTGTTCGACATGAAAGGCCTGCGCGACCTCGACGACCCGGGCGTCATCAGCCTGGACGCCCTGCGCGCACTCGGCCGCGACCACCTGCAGGCCCATCCGCAGGCGCTGGAGCAGCGCATCGCCGCCTGCCGCCCGGAAGACCTCGCGATCCTGGTCTACACCTCGGGCACCACCGGCAAGCCCAAGGGCGCGATGCACAGCCACCGTGGGCTGGTCTACACCATGCGCGGCTACAACACGCTGCTCGCGCAGGGCGAAGGCGACGAGCGCATGTGCTTCCTGCCGCTGTGCCACATCGCCGAGCGCATGGGCGGCGAATACTTCGCGATGTACACCGGCTCGATCCTCAACTTCGTCGAGAACCCGGAAACGGTGCCCGAGAACGTGCGCGAGATTTCGCCCACGGTGTTCACCGCCGTGCCGCGCGTGTGGGAGAAGTTCTACTCGGGCGTGATGATCGCGCTCAAGGAAGCCAGCCGCCTGCAGCAGGCCGCCTATGGCTGGAGCATCGGCGTCGGCCGGCAGATTGCCGAGCGCGTGCTCCAGGGCCAGCCGGTGGGCGCCTGGCTGCGCTTGAAGTTCCGCCTGGCGCGCTGGCTGGCGCTCGACAACGTTCGCAAGCTCATCGGTATCCACCGCGCGCGCTTCCTCGTGACCGGCGCGGCGCCGATCTCGCCCGAGCTCGTGCGCTGGTACCTCGCGCTGGGCGTGCCCATGCTGGAGGTCTGGGGCATGACGGAATCGTGCGGCGCTTCCACCGGCGTGCCGCCTTCGCGCATCCGGCCGGGCTCGATCGGCCCGGCCACCAGCTACAACGAGGTGCGCCTCGATCCGCAGACGGGCGAAATCCTGGTGCGCGGCCCCAATATCTTCATGGGCTACCTCAACCTGCCGGAGAAGACCGCCGAGACCATCGACGCCGACGGCTGGCTGCACACCGGCGACGTGGGAACGGTCGACGCGGAAGGGTATTTCCGCATCACCGACCGCATGAAGGACATCATCATCACGGCAGGGGGGAAGAACATCACGCCGAGCGAGCTGGAGAACGAGCTCAAGTTCAGCCCCTACATCACCGACGCAGTGGTGATCGGCGACAGGAAACCCTACCTCACGGTGATCGTCATGATCGACCAGGAGAACGTCGAGAAGTTTGCGCAGGATCACGACGTGCCATTCAGCAACTACGAAAGCCTGACGCGCGCGCAGGAGGTGCTGGGCCTGATCCAGTGCGAGATCGACCGTGTCAACGCCAGGTTCGCGCGGGTCGAGCAGATCAAGAAATTCTTTTTGCTCGAAACGCAGCTGAGCGCCGAGGACGAAGAGCTCACGCCGACGATGAAGCTCAAGCGCAAGCTGGTGCAGGCCAAGTACGCGGAGCGCATCGAAGCCATGTACCGCTGATTCATTTTTCGTCAACCCGAGGAGACAACGCCATGATGAAGCTCAAGACAGTGACGACCCTGGCCGTGCTGGGCCTGGTCGCGACGTTCGCGTCCGCGCAGCAGCAGGGCGTGAGCAAGGACGAAATCCGCATCGGCACCATCCAGGACCTGTCGGGCCCGCTCGCGGGCTTCGGCAAGCAGGCGCGCAACGGCATGCAGCTGCGCGTGGACGAGCTCAACGAGCAGGGCAGCATCCACGGCCGCAAGCTCAAGCTCTTCGTGGAGGACTCGGGCTACGACCCGAAGAAGGCCGTGCTCGCGGCGCAGAAGCTGGTCAACCAGGAGAAGATCTTCATCATGGCTGGCCACATCGGCACGGCGCAGAACATGGCGGCCATGCCGGTGCAGTTCGAGAAGAACATCGTCAACTTCATGCCGATCACCGCGGCGCGCGAAATGTACGAGCCGCTGAACCGGCTCAAGTACTCGTTCGCGGCCACCTACTACGACCAGATCCGCCTGGCGCTGCCCAAGATGATCAAGGAGAAGGGCGCCAAGAAGGTCTGCACCATCTACCAGGACGACGAATTCGGGCTCGAGGTGCTGCGCGGCGCCGAGGCGGGCCTGAAGACCGCCGGCATGGAGCTGGCCGAGAAGACCTCGTTCAAGCGCGGCGCCACCGACTTCAGCTCGCAGGTCGCCAAGATGAAGGCCGCCAACTGCGACCTCGTGGTGCTCGGCACCATCATCCGCGAGACCATCGGCACCGTGGGCGAGGCGCGCAAGACCGGCTTCAACCCGACCTTCCTGGGCTCCAGCGCCTCCTACACCGACCTGATCCACAAGCTCGGCGGCAAGGCCATGGACGGCATCTACGCCACCATGACGGTGCAGAACCCCTACACCGACGAGCAGTCGCAGCCGCTGCGCTTCTGGGCCAACAAGTACAAGACCAAGTTCAACGAAGACCCGACGGTGTTCTCGGTGTATGGCTACGTCATCATCGATTCGTTCATCAAGGCGGCGCAGAAGGCCGGCCCGAACCTCACGACCGACAGCTTCATCAAGTCCATGGACAGCATGACCTTCGAGCCCGACATGTTCGGCAGCCCCAAGAGCTCGTACACCGCGACCAAGCGCCTGGGCAACGACCAGTCGCGCTTGTCCCAGATCAAGGATGGGAAATGGGTCGTCGTGTCCGACTATGTGACACCATAGCGGGACCATGCCCAACTACTGGTTGATGAAATCCGAGCCCGACGAGGTCTCGATCGACGATGCGCTCGCCGCGCCCAACGCCACCGTGGCCTGGACCGGTGTGCGCAACTATCAGGCACGCAACTTCATGCGCGACGGCATGAAGGTCGGCGATGGCGTGCTGTTCTACCACTCGAGCTGCCCCGAGCCCGGCATCGCAGGCCTTGCGCGCGTGGCCTCGGGCATCAAGCCCGACCCGACGCAGTTCGACCCGACGTCGCCTTATTACGACCCGGCCTCGAAGAAGGACGATCCACGCTGGCTGCTGGTCGACGTGCAGGCCGTTCGCAAGACGCGCCTGCTGCCGCTGCCCGAGCTGCGTGCCAGGCCCGAGCTGGCCGAGCTCGTCGTGCTGCGCAAGGGCAACCGGCTGTCGATCACGCCGGTCGAGCCCGCGCACTGGCGAGTCATCGAGAAGATGCTGGGCTGATTCGGTCAGCCCACGCGCTGCAGGATCGGAAACAGCTTGCCCAGGCCGTCGGCCATGACCTCGACCGCGAGCGCCGCGAGGATCAGGCCCATGAGCCGCGTCATGATGTTGATGCCGGTCTTGCCGAGCACGCGCGCGATCGGCTGCGCGAGCGAAAACGCCAGCGCGGTGGCCAGCGCCACCACCACGCCATACCCCACCAGGAGCCCGAGCTCCCACAGGTGCTGCGTCTTGTCGGCATAGATCACCACGGTGGAGATCGTGGCCGGCCCGGTGAGCAGCGGAATGGTGAGCGGCACCACCGCAATGGAGGCGCCCATGGACGCCTTGACCTCGGTGGCGCGCAGTTCCTCGACATTGGTCTTGCTCTCGGCCGGCTTGGCGTTGAGCATCGACAGCGAACTCATGAGCAGCAGCAGGCCGCCGCCCACCTGGAAGCTGGCAATCGAGATGCCGAAGAACGCCAGCAGCTGCAGCCCGATCAGCGCGCTGACCGCAATCACCACGAAGGCGCTGAAGGCCGACATGCGCACCGTGTGGCGGCGCTGCGCATCCGAGTAGCCCTGCGTGTAATGGATGAAGAAGGGCACGATGGCCAGCGGGTTGACGATGGCCACCAGCGTGACCAGCGGCTTGATCAGGTCCATCGAGGTGCTCACTTCTACCTCCCTCCGGTCACGTCGAGCAGGGCCATGGTGGTGTAGCTCGCCTCGGCGGACAGCAGCCACAGGATCGCGCCGGCAATTTCTTCCGCGCTGCCGGTGCGCTGCATCGGCACGGTGGGCGCGAGCTCGAAGGCGCGCTCGGGCATGCCGCCGGAGGCATGGATCTCGGTGTCGATCAGGCCCGGGCGCACCGCGTTGACGCGGATGCCCTCGGCGGCCACTTCCTTGGCCAGGCCGATGGTGAAGGTGTCGATGGCACTCTTGCTGGCCGCGTAGTCGACGTACTGGCCGGGCGAGCCCAGCCGCGCGGCGGCGCTCGAGACGTTGACGATGGCGCCGCCCGATCCGCCGTGCCGGGTGCTCATGCGCCGAACCGCTTCGCGCGCGCAGACGAAGCTGCCGATCACGTTGATGCGGAACATGCGTTCCAGCCGCGCCACGCTCATTTCGTCGACGCGGGCCTGCACGTCGACGACGCCGGCGTTGTTGACCAGAGCCGTGAGCCGGCCGAGCCTGGCATCGACCTTCTCGAACATGGCCAGCACCTGGGCTTCGTCGCCCACGTCGGCCTGCACGGCAATGGAGGTACCGCCGCCCGCGCGAATGGCGCGCACCACCTCGTCGGCGGCGAGCGAGTTGCTCGCGTAGTTGACAGCCACCGCGTAGCCGCGCTGCGCCGCCAGCAGGGCGGTGGCGGCGCCGATGCCGCGGCCGCCGCCCGTGATCAAGAGCACCTGGTCCAAAACCTACCTCCTGCAGAGAAACTGCGTGTCAGTTAAAACCGTTGGCTTGGATTACATCATCGGGGGCACGCGCATGAGCACTGACAAGACGATTGACTACTACTTTGCGCCACAGAGCCCATGGACCTATCTGGGGCATTCCCGCTTTGCCGCGATCGCTGCGGCTGCCGGCGCCACGGTGCGCGTGCGGCCGATCGACCTGGGCAGCGTGTTCCCGGTGTCGGGCGGGCTGCCGCTGGGCAAGCGCGCGCCGCAGCGCCAGGCCTACCGGCTGGTCGACCTCGCGCGCTGTTCGCGCCACCTCGGCCTGCCGCTGAACACCAGGCCGAAGTTCTTTCCGGTGGCCAGCGACGATGCGGCCCGGGTCATCATCGCGGTCGACATGCACGACGGCACCGAGGCCGCCATGCGCATGTGCGCGGCAGTGTTCGCGGCCGTGTGGGTGCAGGAGCGCAACATCGGCGACCCGAAGGTGCTCGATTCGCTGGTCGTCGAATGCGGGCTGTCGCCCAAGCGCGCGGAGCAGTCGCAGAGCCAGGCGGTGCAGGAGCGTTACGAGGCTTACACGCAGGAAGCGATCGACATCCAGGTGTTCGGTGCGCCAAGCTATGTCATCGATGGCGAGATATTCTGGGGCCAGGACCGGCTCGACTTCGTCGAACGCGCGCTGCGCCAGTAACCGGCATTCCTTTTCCTTTCAGTTGCCATTCAAGGAGCAAGACAACATGGGTCAATTCATCGATCTGAAAGCCAAGGACGGCTTCACCTTTCCCGCCTACGTGGCCGAACCGGCCGGCAAGCCGCGCGGCGCGGTGGTCGTGGTGCCGGAGATCTTCGGCGTCAACTCGCACATCCGCTCGGTGGCCGACGGCTATGCGGCGGACGGCTACCTGGCGGTGTCGCCCTCGACCTTCCATCGCGTGAAGCCCGGCGTCGAGCTCGGCTACAGCGACGAGGACATGAAGGCCGGCTTCGCGCTGAAGACCGCGGTCGAGGCGCTGCCCGCGCCCGGCGTGCTGCAGGACATCGAGGCCGCCGTGGCCTATGCGTCGAAAGCCGGCAAGGTCGGCATCGTGGGCTATTGCTGGGGCGGCCTGCTGGTCTGGCGCGCCGCCAGCCTGGTTCCGGGTATTGCCGCTGCGGCGCCCTACTACGGCGGCGGCATGACCACGCCGGAGGAAACCGCGCGCCAGCCCAAGGTGCCGGTGCTCGCGCATTTCGGCAACCAGGACCACTGGATCCCGCTGGACACCATCGAGGCCTTCAAGAAGGCGCATCCCGAGGTGGAGGTGCACGTCTACGAATCGGGCCACGGCTTCAACTGCGACCAGCGCGGCTCCTACAACGCCGAGGCCGCCAAGCTCGCGCGCACGCGCACGCTCGGGTTCTTTGCCAAACACGTCGGCTGAGTGCGGCCGGGGCCCGGCCTATTTCTTCCGCGAGCCCGGCCCCTTGCCGACGCGGGTCTGCAGAAAGTCGAGCAGCGCGCGCAGCGCCGCGCTGTTGTGGCGCCGCTGCAGGTAGGCGGCCGACAGCCACATGTCCTTGCGCGCATAGCCCTGCAGCACCGGCACCAGCTCGCCATGCTCGATGTGCGACTGCACGAGGATCGAGGGCAGGTAGATCACGCCGAAGCCGTGCATCGCGACCCGGATCAGCGGCGCACCCTCGGTGCAGTCCATGCGGCTCTTCACCGGCACGTCCAGCGGCTCGCCGCCGTCGTCGAAGCGCCAGACCGGCTGGGCGCCCAGCAGCGAATGCGTGAGCGCCTCGTGCGCCGAGAGGTCGCGTGGATGCTCGGGCTTGCCGTGTTTCTTCCAGTACACCGGCGAGGCGCAGACCACCATCTCCATGAGCATCAGCTTGCGCACGATCAGGTTGGCGTCCTCGACCGGGCCGCTGCGGATGTCGACGTCGATGCCTTCTTCCGCGAGGTCGACCGTGCGGTTGGTCAGCTGCAGGCTGATGCTCACGTCCGGGTAGTAGCGCATGAAGTCGGCCAGCAGGCTCGGAAACTCGCCGTTGCCCATGCCGTGCGGCGCTGAAATCCGCAGCCGGCCGCCGGGCTGCCTGGCGCGCTCCTGCAGCTCGGCCTGGGTGAGCTCCACCATTTCGAGCACCGGGGTGCTGCGCTCGAGCAGCAGTTGCCCGGCATCGGTCAGGCTCACGGAGCGCGTGGAGCGGTTGAGAAGCCGCACGCCGAAGCGGGTTTCGAGTTCCGCCACGTACTTGCTGACCGTCGCCTTCGACATGTCGAGCTTCTTGGCCGCGTGCGAGAAGCTGCCATGCGAGGCCACTTCCCGGAAGGTTCTGATCAGATCGAGACTGTCCATGTCAAAGTCAAAGCGCCCATTGTTTCCGTTCCGCGGCCGGCCCGCTTCGATTCTCGGGGAAGCCCCGGCATTTGCAGGCGCCGGTGCGCCCGGTTCGTGTGCATGCTGCCGGTGCGTCATTGTTTCAATAGAGGAAACACCGTGTCTCTGTTCCGCGTGATTTACACAGGCCGTTCAGTTGGAAACTCGCCGCACAGGTGAGCACGGACGAATGAACGAGCGAGCCTGGTGGACGAACCATCCAACCAATACAAGGAATTGAAATGAAGACTTCGCACATCCTCGCCGCCGCTGCCCTGACCCTGCTGGCCGCCACCGGCGCCCAAGCCGAATCCTACGAAGGCGTGAACACCGCCGTCTCGACCAAGAGCCGCGACGAAGTCAACGCCGAAGCCGTGCGCACCGCATCGGCTCCCAACCAGAACGTGACCCGCGGCTCGCGCGGCCCGGAAACCGTCGCCGTGTCGAAGGACCGCGCGCTCGTCGAAGCCGAAGCCGTCCGTACGGCCTACGCTCCCGACCAGAACGTGACCGGCGGCTCGCGCGTCAACAGCAAGGTCATCTCGACGATGCCCCACCCGATGGACGCACGCGTCCAGGCCCAGCAAGGCTCGGGCGCCGTCGCCAAGTAAGACCGGCGAAACCGCTGGCCCTCGCGGGTAAGCAAAAAAGCCACGCAATTGCGTGGCTTTTTTGCTTTGAAGCGGGACGGGGCCCTCAGCGCGTGCGCGCCAGGTAGCGCTTGCGCCAGAACACCAGCACCAGCAGCAGCGCGATCACCAGCATCGCGATCATGGCGATCCAGAAGCCATCCGCCTTGTGCACCAGCGGAATGAACTCGAAGTTCATGCCGAAGATGCCGGCAATGAGATTGAGCGGCAGGAAGATGGCCGTCAGCACCGTGAGCACCCGCATGATGTCGTTGGCGCGGTGGCCCTGCACGCTGAAATGCATCTGCACCGCGGTTTCCGCGTTCTGTTCGAGCCGGTGCACGTGGTGCACCACGCGCTCGATGTGCTCGAGCACGTCGCGGCTTCGCACCATGATCAGTTCCCGCTCGCGCTGCTCCGCCTCGCCTTTGACCGGGGGCAGCGTCTCGAGCGAATCGATCCAGTCCTGGATGGCCGCGCGCTGGTCTTCGCAGATCTCGTCCAGGTGGTGCAGCGACTGCCGGGCTTCCATCAGCGCGCCCCAGTTGGTGAAGCGGCTGCGCGGATCGATCAGCTCGGTCTGCCAGTGGTCGAGCTGGCGCGTGAGTTCGCGGCGCATGTCCAGGTAGCCGTCGACGATCTGGTTGACGACGCGCAGCATCAGGTCGGCGGTGCCGGTGGGCACGCGGGCCGAGGTGGCGCGCACGTCGAGCGCGGGGGCGCCCTTGTCGTCCGGCGATCCCGCGGCGAGCAGCCGGGCGGCAAAGGCATCGCGCACCGCGCCGTCCTCGGGGTGCACCGACAGCAGCACGCGGTCGAACAGCGCGAAACCCACCGGGCGGGTGTCGACCCGGCGCAATACGGGAGGGCCGCGGCGCAACGGCGCGGGAAGGGGCGGCTCGCCGCCCGTGGTGCCCTTGCCGTTGCCCAGCGCCGCCTGGCCAGGGCCGCTCGAGAGGCGCCGGAACACCAGCACGTCATATTGCGAGGTGTAGTCGTAGTGCGACGGCAGCTGGTCGTTGAGCAGGTCCGCCACGTGCAGGTCGACCAGCTGCGCCTGGCAGAGCGACTGCAGGATCTGCTGGACCTCGGACAGCGAGGCGCGGAATTCCTCGCGTGTGAGCGAAATCCAGAGATAGCCTTGCGCGGCACAGGCCCCGGGCAGTGCGAGAGGCGCCAGCGCCGGATGCTCGCTCACGCGCGAGCGGTCGATTTCGAAGATGCGCATGCGCTATTGTTTTTGCAGCAGCCGCGCGGCGTCGAGCGCAAAGTAGGTGAGCACGCCGTCAGCGCCGGCGCGCTTGAAGGCGAGCAGGCTCTCGAGCACCACCGCGTCGTGGTCGAGCCAGCCGTTCTGGGCTGCGGCCTTGAGCATCGCGTATTCGCCGCTCACCTGGTAGGCGAAGGTCGGCACGCGGAATTCGTCCTTCACGCGGCGCACGATGTCGAGGTACGGCATGCCGGGCTTGACCATCACCATGTCGGCGCCCTCGGCAATGTCGAGGCCGACCTCGCGCAGCGCCTCGTCGCTGTTGCCCGGGTCCATCTGGTAGACCTTCTTGTTGCTCTTGCCGAGTGTCGCGGCCGAGCCCACGGCGTCGCGGAACGGGCCGTAGAAGGCGCTCGCGTACTTGGCGCTGTAGGCCATGATGCGGGTATGGATGTCGCCGCGGGCCTCCAGCGCGGTGCGGATCGCGCCGATGCGGCCGTCCATCATGTCACTCGGCGCCACGATGTCGACGCCGGCTTGCGACTGTGTGAGCGCCTGCTTCACCAGCACTTCCACGGTGGCGTCGTTGAGGATGTAGCCGGTGTCGTCGAGCAGGCCGTCCTGCCCGTGGCTGGTGTAGGGGTCGAGCGCGACGTCGGTCATCACGCCGAGTTCCGGAAAGCGCGACTTGAGTGCCGCGACCACGCGCGGGATCAGTCCGTCGGGATTGAAGGCCTCGTCGCCCGCGGGCGTCTTGAGGCTGGCGTCGATCACCGGAAAAAGCGCCATCACCGGAATGCCGGCCTCCACGCACTGTTCTGCCACCGGCAGCAGCAGGTCCAGGCTCAGGCGATCCACGCCGGGCATCGACGCCACCGCGTCGCGTTTTTTCTCGCCTTCCTGCACGAACACCGGATAGATGAGATCGTGCGCCGTCAGCGCATGCTCCCTGACCAGGTTGCGGGTGAAGGTGTCGCGGCGCAGGCGGCGCGGCCGGCCGGCGGGATACATGGCAAAGGAAGATGGCGTCATAGGCGGAAAATTGTGCCTGAAGCCTCCGCCCGTGCGCTGAGCGGCTGGCCAAGTGTTGTCCGACAACCCTCCGGATGCGTAGACCAAAGGTTCTCTTTTTTTGCGCGGAATTGTCAAAGAATCTGGCCCGAGCCGCTTGAAACTTTGTTTCGCCTTTGTTAAATTCAAAAGCGGGCGGTTTACCGCTCCCCGCTTTTCCTCCCTGAGCGGGTGCCTTGATGTGTGACAGCAAAAGGGCTTCCCAGCCCGACGTGAAGACGTCGGGCTTTTTTTTGCCCGCTGCATCCGCGCCGGCGCCAAAGCCCGACGTGCATGGTGCGGTCCCGCCACTAAACTGGCCCCATGCTCTGGGTTAAATCTCTTCACATCGTCTTCATTGCCAGCTGGTTCGCGGGGTTGTTCTACCTCCCCCGGATCTTCGTCAACCTGGCGATGGTGCCGCCCGAGTCCGTGGCCGAACGCGAGCGCTTGCTTCTGATGGCACGCAAGCTGCTGCGCTTCACCACCTTCCTGGCCATTCCGGCGTTGGGTTTCGGCCTCTGGCTCTGGCTGGGCTATGGCATCGGGCGCGGCCCCGGCAACGGCTGGCTGCATGCCAAGCTGGCGCTGGTGCTGGCAGTGATCGGGTATCACCATGCCTGCGGCGTGCTGCTGCGCCGTTTCGTGGCCGGAGGCACCCAGCGCAACGACCGCTGGTACCGCTGGTTCAACGAACTGCCGGTGCTGCTGCTGCTCGGCATCGTGGTGCTGGTGGTCGTCAAGCCGTTCTGAGCCCGAAAGCCACGGTGGAGACACAGCACAAGTCCGCCGCGCTGCCCCTGGCGCTGGCCTACGCCGCGCTGATCGTCTATGCCAGCTTGTACCCGTTCGCCGACTGGCGCGACCAGGGCATCGCCCCCTGGGCCTACCTGTCGGCGTCGTGGCCCAAGTACTGGACGGGCTTCGATTTCGCGATCAACGTGGGCGGCTACGTTCCCTTCGGCTTCCTGTGTGCGCTGGCGGTGCTGCGAACGCGGCGCGACGCCAGCGTCTGGCGCGCGGTGCTGCGCGCCACGCTGGCCGGCGCGGCCGTGGCCTTTGCCATGGAAACGCTGCAGAGCTATCTGCCCGCGCGCATTCCCTCCAATGTCGACCTGGGCCTGAACAGCTCCGGCGCGCTGCTGGGGGCCCTGCTCGCGGCGGGGCTCGAGCGCCTCGGCGCGGTGGCGCATTGGAGCCGCACGCGCTCGCAGTGGTTCGTCGACGACTCGCGCGGCGCGCTGGTGCTGCTCGCGCTGTGGCCGTTGGCGCTGCTGTTCCCGGCCGCCGTCACCTTCGGGCTCGGCCAGGTGTTCGAACGCCTCGAGGTCGCGGTCTCGGAGTGGCTGCTCGACACGCCTTTCATCGACTGGATGCCGCTGCGCCAGTTCGAGCTGGAGCCGCTGGTGCCGGCCGTCGAGCTGCTGTGCGTGATGCTCGGCGCCCTGGTGCCATGCCTGCTGGCTTTCATGGTGACGCGCACGGTCGCCCGGCGTGCCGTGCTGCTGCCGCTCACGCTGCTGGCGGGCATTGCCGCCTCGGCGCTGTCGGCCGCGCTGAGCTACGGCCCCGAGCACGCATGGGCCTGGCTGGGCCTGCCGGTGCAGGTTGGCATTGCGACGGCGATGGTGGCCGGCGTGCTGCTGCTCGGGGCACCGCGCCGGCTGTGCGCGGCCTTGCTGCTGGTGGCGCTGGTGATCCAGCTGAGCCTGCTGAACCAGGCGCCCGAGAGCGCCTATTTCGCGCAGACCCTCGCCACCTGGGAGCAGGGGCGCTTCATCCGCTTCCACGGCCTGGCGCAGTGGCTCGGGTGGCTGTGGCCGTTCGCGGTCCTTGCCTATGTGGTGGCGGCGCTGTCGCGCCGGGGGCGGCCGGCAGGCTGATGGCTTGCGGCGGGCGTCACTAAAATCTCCCGATGCCCAGTTCCTCTTCCGCCGCGCCGCGCGGCTATTACGGCCGCCACATCTTCTTCTGCCTGAACGAGCGCAAGAACGGGGAAGACTGCTGCGCCCTGCACAACGCCCAGGCGGGTTTCGACCGCTGCAAGGCGAAGGTCAAGGAGGCTGGACTGGCCGGTCCCGGCAAGGTGCGCGTCAACAAGGCGGGCTGCCTGGACCGCTGCGCCGGCGGCCCGGTGGCGGTGGTCTATCCCGAAGCGGTCTGGTACACCTTCGTCGATGCCGACGACATCGACGAGATCGTCGACTCGCACCTGAAGAACGGCCAGGTCGTCGAGCGCCTGTTGCTGCCTCCCGATGTCGGGCGCTGAACTTTTCGCGAAGTCCGGCGCTCGTACCCTGCGCCCGGACCCTCGCGGCCGGGTGCTTCCATTCCTCGCACCATGAATTCCCAGACCGAGAAGATTCGCCTCCAGGGCGCCGCCGGCGTCATCGAGGTGCAGCGCGACCAGCCGGCCGAGGCTGCGCGCGGCATCGCCGTGATCGCCCATCCGCATCCGCTGTTCGGCGGCACCATGGACAACAAGGTGGTGCAGACCCTGGCGCGCGCATTCGTCTCCTGCGGCTGGACCGCGGTGCGTTTCAACTTCCGCGGTGTGGGTGCGAGCGAAGGCGTGCACGACGAGGGGCGCGGCGAGTGCGAAGACATGCTGGACGTCATCTCCCAGCTCGCGCCCCAAGGCCCGCTGGCGATTGCCGGCTTCTCGTTCGGCGCCTTCGTGGCAAGCTGCGCGGCCGAAAAGCTCTGGGCCGGCCGCGACCTGCGGCAGCTCGTGCTCGTTGGAACGGCGGCTTCGCGCTTTTCCGTCGCCACGCTGCCGGCCGAGGCGCACGAGCGCACGCTGGTGGTCCACGGCGAGGCCGACGACACGGTGCCGCTGGCGGCGGTCATGGACTGGGCGCGGCCGCAGTCACTGCCTGTCACGGTTATTCCGGGGGGCGGCCATTTCTTTCACGGACAATTGCCCCTCCTCAAAAGCCTGGTTGTCCGCCATCTGCGCGCGGGCGCCGCATGAAAAGCCTCACGGGCTTGTGTTTTCGTCTCCTCCCCGCTTCTCTCCTATTGCTCCCATGAATCGTTTTTTTGACGCGTTTCGCGCGCTGGTGCTGGCCGCCGCCGCATCGGCTTGCATGATCGCCGCTGCCCAGGTGCCGGCGCCGCCCGAGATCGCCGCGCGCAGCTACCTGCTGCTCGACGTCACGGCCAACCAGATCCTTGCGCAGAAGGACATCGACAGCCCGGTCGAACCGGCGTCGCTCACCAAGCTGATGTCGGCCTACATCGTGTTCGACGCGCTGCGCGCCAAGAAGATCACGCTGACCCAGACCATGCCGGTCAGCCAGCGCGCCTGGAAGATGCCCGGCTCGCGCATGTTCATCGATCCCAAGATGCAGGTGCCGGTCGAAGACCTGATCAAGGGGCTGATCGTGCAGTCGGGCAACGACGCCACCGTGGCGCTGGCCGAAGGTGTTGGCGGCACCGTGGAGCATTTCGTCGAGCTCATGAACGCCCAGGCCAAGGCGCTGGGCATGAAGAACACCACCTACAAGAACCCCGAAGGCCTCACCGCGCCCGGCCACACCACCACGGCGCGCGACCTGAGCATTCTCGCGACGCGCCTGGTGCGCGACTTCCCCGAGGAAGCCAAGTACTACGCGATCAAGAAATACCGCTATCCCGGCACACCGTCGACCAACGACACCAACCGCAACCTGCTGCTGTTCCGCGACCCGACCGTCGACGGCCTGAAGACCGGCCACACCGAAGCGGCCGGCTACTGCATGATCGCCACCGCCAAGCGCGACTTCCCCAACCTGACCGGCGGGCGCCGGCTGCTGTCGATCGTGCTGGGCACCTCGGGGGAGACCGTGCGCGCGAACGAATCGCAAAAGCTCCTGAACTGGGGCTACACCGCCTATGACGCCGTGCGCTTGTTCGACGCCGGCCAGCCGGCCGCCACGCCGGCGGTCTGGAAAGGCAAGGCCAACACGCTCAAGCTGGGCCGCCCGGAAGCCATCGTGGTCGCGGTACCGACCGGTACCGCCAGCAAGATCAAGACCCAGGTGGCGCGTCCCGATCCGCTGGTGGCGCCGTTCACCAAGTACCAGCCGGTGGGCTCGCTCAAGGTGACCCTGGACGACCAGCCGCTGGCGGACGTGCCGCTGGTGGCGCTGGAAGGCGTCGAGCAGGCGGGCATCCTCGGCCGCGCCTGGGATGCTGTCCGGCTCTGGATCAAGTAAGGAAGAGCGCCAGGCAACGCCGGCCGACGCTGTCCTTGCCGTTTCAAGCCCGCCTGCTATACTCGTGGGCTTTTCGGAATTTTCCGAAGGGTTTCACGTTTTCGTTATTCCCGGTTTCCTTTTCTTGCGTCACGACAAGGCAGGGGCGGCTTCACAGCCAAAAGCCGGGTTGTTTTGGGACTAATTCATTCATGCCAACCATCAATCAACTGGTGCGTCAGGGTCGAACGGTCGAAAAGATCAATTCGAAGAGCCCTGCCATGCAGAACTCGCCGCAACGCCGCGGTGTCTGCACCCGCGTCTACACCACGACGCCCAAGAAGCCCAACTCGGCGCTTCGTAAAGTTGCCAAGGTCCGCCTGACCAACGGCTTCGAAGTCATCTCCTACATCGGCGGCGAAGGCCACAACCTGCAGGAACACAGCGTCGTGCTGGTTCGCGGCGGTCGTGTCAAGGACTTGCCCGGTGTTCGCTACCACATCGTGCGCGGCTCGCTCGACCTGCAGGGCGTGAAAGACCGCAAGCAGTCGCGCTCCAAGTACGGCGCGAAGCGTCCCAAGAAGGCTTAAGCCTTCCTGTTGCCAAAAAACAAACGGTGTTCGGTTGCCTTGGCGGGCACATCGAACGAAGTGACCCAATCCCGGGTCGAGTAAGTGAGAGTCCGGAATGGCTCTCGCGGTATCGGAAACGATGCCAACTGAAGCAAAGAGGTTAGAAAAATGCCACGTCGTCGCGAAGTCCCCAAACGTGAAATCCTGCCGGACCCCAAGTACGGCAATGTCGAGCTGTCGAAGTTCATGAACGTGATCATGGAAGGCGGCAAGAAGGCGATCGCCGAGCGCATCATTTATGGCGCGCTCGACTTCATCGAAAAGAAGAACCCCGACAAGGACCCGCTCGAGGCCTTCACCGTTGCCATCAACAACGTGAAGCCGATGGTCGAAGTCAAGTCGCGCCGCGTCGGCGGTGCCAACTACCAGGTGCCGGTCGAAGTGCGTCCCGTGCGCCGCCTGGCGCTCTCGATGCGCTGGATCAAGGAAGCTGCCCGCAAGCGCGGCGAGAAGTCGATGGCCCTGCGCCTGGCCAACGAACTCATGGAAGCCACGGAAGGCCGTGGCGGCGCCATGAAGAAGCGCGATGAAGTGCACCGCATGGCAGAAGCCAACCGGGCGTTCAGCCACTTCCGCTTCTAAGAATCAAACTTCGCTTGGGCGTTGGGTGTTGGGTTTCGGGCGGTGTCGCCCGTGCTCGAGGCCCAGCGCTCAACGCATTTAACCCGAAAGTAAATCATGTCCCGCAAGACCCCCATCGAGCGCTACCGCAACATCGGCATCTCCGCGCACATCGACGCCGGCAAGACCACGACGACCGAGCGCATCCTGTTCTACACCGGTGTGAACCACAAGATCGGTGAAGTGCACGATGGCGCCGCCACGATGGACTGGATGGAGCAGGAGCAGGAGCGTGGCATCACGATCACCTCGGCTGCCACCACCTGCTTCTGGAAGGGCATGGCCGGCAAGTTCGACGAACACCGCATCAACATCATCGATACCCCCGGCCACGTGGACTTCACGATTGAAGTCGAGCGCTCGATGCGCGTGCTGGACGGCGCCGTCATGGTGTACGACGCGGTCGGCGGCGTGCAGCCCCAGTCCGAAACCGTCTGGCGCCAGGCCAACAAGTACAAGGTTCCGCGCCTTGCGTTCGTCAACAAGATGGACCGCACCGGCGCCGACTTCCTGCGCGTGCGCCAGATGATGGTGGACCGCCTGAAGGCCAACCCCGTCGTGATCCAGATCCCGATCGGTGCCGAAGAGCACTTCCAGGGCATCGTCGACCTCGTGAAGATGAAGGCGATCATCTGGGACGAAGACAAGGGCGTGACCTTCACCTACGGTGAAATCCCCGCGAACCTGACCGACGTCTGCAACGAATACCGCGAAAAGCTCGTCGAAGCCGCTGCCGAAGCGAGCGAGGAGCTGATGAACAAGTACCTCGAAGGCAACGAGCTGACCGAGGAAGAAATCAAGAAGGCCATCCGCCAGCGCACCATCGCCGGCGAGATCCAGCCGATGCTGTGCGGCTCGGCCTTCAAGAACAAGGGCGTGCAGGCCATGCTCGACGCCGTCGTCGAATACATGCCGGCACCGACCGACATTCCCCCGGTCAACGGCCTCGACGAAGACGAAGCGCCTGTCACCCGCAAGGCCGACGACAACGAGAAGTTCTCGGCGCTCGCGTTCAAGCTGATGACCGACCCGTTCGTGGGCCAGCTGACCTTCGTGCGCGTCTACTCGGGCGTGCTGACCAAGGGCGACAGCGTCTACAACCCGGTACGCGGCAAGAAGGAACGCATCGGCCGTATCGTGCAGATGCACGCGAACAACCGCGAAGAAGTCAATGAAATCCGCGCCGGCGACATCGCCGCCTGCGTGGGCCTGAAGGAAGTCACCACGGGCGAAACCCTGTGCGACCCGGCGGCCATCGTGACGCTCGAGCGCATGGTGTTCCCGGAATCGGTGATCTCGCAGGCCGTCGAGCCCAAGACCAAGGCCGACCAGGAAAAGATGGGCATCGCCCTGCAGCGCCTCGCGCAGGAAGACCCTTCGTTCCGCGTCAAGACCGACGAGGAATCGGGCCAGACCATCATCGCCGGCATGGGCGAGCTCCACCTCGAAATCATCGTGGACCGCATGAAGCGCGAATTCGGCGTGGAAGCCAACGTCGGCAAGCCGCAGGTGGCCTACCGCGAAACGATCCGCAAGACCGTCGAAGAAGCCGAAGGCAAGTTCGTTCGCCAGTCGGGCGGCAAGGGCCAGTACGGCCACGTCGTGCTCAAGATCGAACCGCAGGAAGCCGGCAAGGGCTTCGAGTTCGTCGACGCCATCAAGGGCGGTGTGGTTCCTCGCGAATACATCCCCGCGGTGGAAAAGGGCGTTGTGGAAGCGCTGACGCAAGGCGTGCTGGCGGGCTACCCCGTCGTCGACGTCAAGGTCACGCTGCACTTCGGTTCGTACCACGATGTGGACTCGAACGAAATGGCGTTCAAGATGGCCGCGATCTTCGGTTTCAAGGAAGGCGCCCGCAAGGCCAACCCCGTGATTCTCGAGCCCATGATGGCCGTGGAAGTCGAAACCCCCGAAGACTACGCCGGCAACGTGATGGGCGACCTCTCGTCACGCCGCGGCATGGTGCAGGGCATGGACGACATGATCGGTGGCGGCAAGTCCATCAAGGCCGAAGTGCCGCTGTCGGAAATGTTCGGCTACTCGACCACGCTGCGCTCGATGTCGCAAGGCCGCGCCACGTACACGATGGAGTTCAAGCACTACGCCGAAGCTCCCCGTAACGTGGCCGAAGCCATCGTGGCTGCTCGCGCAAAGTAAGTTTCAAGAATGCAGGGCCGCGCAGTGCGCGGCCCTCGTTGTCTGCGATCCGGTGCCGCCGCGTTCCCGTGCGGGGCGAACCAGCAATCGGATGCAGACATAAAACCAATACACGGGAATGCTCTTTCAAGGATTGAAAAATGGCAAAAGGTAAATTCACCCGCACCAAGCCGCACGTGAACGTGGGCACGATCGGTCACGTTGACCACGGCAAGACCACGCTGACGGCGGCCATCGCCACGGTGCTGTCGGCCAAGTTCGGCGGCGAAGCCAAGGCCTACGACCAGATCGACGCGGCGCCCGAAGAAAAGGCCCGCGGCATCACCATCAACACCGCCCACGTCGAGTACGAGACGGCCAACCGCCACTACGCGCACGTTGACTGCCCCGGCCACGCCGACTACGTCAAGAACATGATCACCGGCGCTGCCCAGATGGACGGCGCCATCCTCGTGTGCTCGGCCGCAGACGGCCCCATGCCCCAGACCCGCGAGCACATCCTGCTGGCGCGCCAGGTGGGCGTGGGCTACATCATCGTGTTCCTGAACAAGTGCGACATGGTGGACGACGCCGAGCTGCTCGAACTCGTCGAAATGGAAGTGCGCGAACTCCTCGACAAGTACGAATTCCCGGGCGACGACACCCCCATCATCCACGGCTCGGCCAAGCTCGCCCTCGAAGGCGACAAGGGCAAGCTCGGTGAAGAAGCCATCATGAAGCTGGCCGAGGCGCTGGACACCTACATCCCGACGCCCGAGCGCGCCGTGGACGGCACCTTCCTGATGCCTGTGGAAGACGTGTTCTCGATCTCCGGCCGCGGCACCGTGGTGACCGGCGCCGTCGAGCGCGGCGTGATCAAGGTCGGCGAGGAAATCGAGATCGTGGGTATCCGCCCGACCGTCAAGACCACCTGCACCGGCGTGGAAATGTTCCGCAAGCTGCTGGACCAGGGCCAGGCGGGCGACAACGTGGGCGTGCTGCTGCGCGGCACCAAGCGCGAAGAAGTCGAGCGCGGCCAGGTGCTGTGCAAGCCCGGCTCGATCAAGCCGCACACGCACTTCACCGCCGAGGTGTATGTGCTGTCCAAGGACGAAGGTGGCCGTCACACGCCGTTCTTCAACAACTACCGTCCGCAGTTCTACTTCCGCACGACGGACGTGACCGGCGCGATCGAGCTGCCCAAGGACAAGGAAATGGTCATGCCTGGCGACAACGTCAGCATCACCGTGAAGCTGATCAACCCGATCGCGATGGAAGAAGGTCTGCGCTTCGCCATCCGCGAAGGCGGCCGCACCGTGGGTTCGGGCGTCGTGGCAAAGATCCTCGACATCTAAGCCGCACGCAAAGGAATCACCATGGCCACCAAGCAAAAAATCCGCATCCGCCTGAAGGCGTTCGACTACAAGCTGATCGACCAGTCGGCAGCCGAAATCGTTGATACCGCCAAGCGCACCGGCGCGATCGTCAAGGGTCCCGTGCCCTTGCCGACCCGCATGAAGCGTTTCGACATCCTGCGTTCGCCGCACGTCAACAAGACCTCGCGCGACCAGCTCGAGATCCGCACGCACCAGCGCCTGATGGACATCGTCGACCCGACCGACAAGACCGTGGACGCGCTGATGAAGCTCGACCTGCCGGCCGGCGTGGACGTCGAGATCAAGCTGCAGTAAACCGGCCTCGCGCTGCGTTTCCTGAAAAGCCCGCTTGCAGAAATGCAAGCGGGCTTTTTTCATTTGTCTCCCAACTATGGCATCCTCGCGCACCGGGACTCTTCTGGCCAACAGTGCCGGGGCTGAAACGAGGGCAGTACACGCTATGAGCTACAGGAACTCTTCTGCATGGATCGCGGCGTGTGTCGCGATGGCGCTGCTGGCCGGCTGCGGTGGCGGAGGCGGAGGCGGGGGAGGTGGCGGCGGCCTGGCCGGCTTCCCGCTGCCGGTGGCGGGTCCGGTGATCCTGAGCGGTACGGCCACCTATGAATCCGTGCCGAATCCGAACGGCACGCTGGTCTATGCCAGTTCGGCCCCCAGGCCCGTGCGAGGGGCCAGTGTGGAAGTGCTCAATGCGGCAACGTCCGCGCAACTGGCCACGGCCACCACCGACGACAACGGTGCCTACGCGGTGTCCGTGCCCGCGAACACGATGGTCGCGGTGCGGGTCAAGGCCCAGCTGGTTCGAAGTGGCCCGGGCGCAAACTGGGATGTGACGGTGCGCGACAACACGCGCTCCGGCGGCCTCTACACCATGCAGAGTCCCACCTTCTCGTCGGGCGTGGTCGCCTCGGTGCGCGACCTCCACGCACCTTCGGGCTGGGGTGGCTCGAGCTACACCGGGGACCGGGTGGCGGCGCCGTTCGCCGTACTCGATACGGTCTACACCGCGATGCAGAAAGTGGTGTCGGTTGCGCCTGCAACGGCGTTTCCGGCATTGCGCGTGTTCTGGAGTCCCAACAATGCGCCCTCCCCTGGCAGTGTGGCGGCGGGGCAGATCGGCACCACCTTCTTCGTCGACAGAGGCAGCAACGGCCGAGAAATCTACGTGCTGGGCAAGGAAGATGTCGATACCGATGAATACGACACCTCAGTGATTGCCCATGAATGGGGGCACTACTACCAGTCCGCCTTCAGCCGCGACGACTCGATGGGCGGGGACCACAGCCAGAGCCAGCGTACCGATCGCCGGCTCGCCTTCTCGGAAGGCTGGGGCAATGCCTGGTCGGGCATTGCGTTGGGGCGCCGGAACTATGTCGATTCGGGCGGCGCGCAGCAGGCGTCCGCTCGGGAGAGCATCAACATCGACCTTTCCGCCGGCGCGGCAACCGTGGCGGGCTGGTACCGCGAGACCTCGATCCAGTCGATTTTCTGGAACCTCAACCAGCAGGTCGGCTTCAAGCCGATCCACGACACGCTGACCGGCTTCCAGTTCAGGAGCGGCGCGGCCGTCACCTCGATCCACCCTTTCTCGGCGGCCTTCAACGCGACCGCTCCAGGCAGCGCTCCGGCCCTGGCTGCCCTGCTCGGCGGGCAGAGCATCAATGCGGCGGACAATGATCCGTTTGGCGGCGCCGAAACCAACGACGGTGGAATTTCTGTCGCCATCCCGATGTACAAGATGGCGACCGTGGGCGGCGGCGTGACCCAGACCTGCGTCTCGAACGACGCCGGCACGGGCAACAAGCTCGGCAACTTCTCCTATGTACGCTTCAATGCGCCTGCCAACCGCAGCTACCAGATTGCCGTGAATGGCGGTCCGGCGGGATCCAACCCCGATTTCGAGATCTTCAGGGGCGGCCTGATCGCCCGCACCGGCAATACGGTCAGCCTCTCGGCTGGCGAGTACGTTCTGGCAGTGACGGACCTCAGCAGTCTCGACGCATGCTTCAACGTCTCCATTCAGTAGCAAGAAAGGCCGCCATGAACATCCGATCGAATTCGATGATGGCCCTCGCGTGCCTCGCAATGGCAACGCTGTCGGCGCCGGCCGCGGCAGACGGCGAGCCTGCGTCGCGCAACGCCGGGCATCCGGCGTCGCCACGCCATGCCGCCCCGATGACCGCGGCGCCGCAAAAGCCCGGCGGCGCCGGCGTCAAGCTCGAATATCGGCTCGATGGCGCACCGAAACTGGGCCAGGCCACGCCTGTGGTGCTGCAATTCGAGGGCGTGACGGAGGCCGAGGGTGCCACGGTCCGCCTGAGCGCCGACAAGGGGCTGGCCCTTCAGGGAAGCAGCACGCTCGTGCTGCCGGCCGGCAAGCGGACCACGGCCACCGTCCTCGTGGTGAGCGAGACCGAGGGGCTGGCCTACCTCAATGTGTTCATCAAGCAGGGCGGTGCCTCGAGCGTGGTTTCGGTCCCCATCCAGACCGGCACGGCGGCGCCAACCCTGAAGTCCAGCGGCGAAATGAAGACCACGCCAGGTGGCGACAGCATCATCACGATGCCTGTCAAATAGGCCGGAAGCCTGTAAAACCAGGGGGCGGGGCGCCCTTCGGGCCGCTTCGCAATGCAGCTTGCACTGCGCCCGCCTCGCGGGCTATAATCGCTGGCTCTGCCCTTCGTGCGTCCATTTGGGCGCCGTGAGAGCCGAGATTTATCAACCTTCTTCCGCTGTTCGGGGAAACCCGGCAAACGCTGTCGCCAATTGAAGTGGCAGCGGCGAAGGAAGCTTCCATTTTTGGAGAAAACAAATGAGTCTGAGCAACTCCCTCGGGTTGCTGGGCCGCAAGGTGGGGATGATGCGTCTCTTCACCGATGACGGGGACGCAGTTCCTGTCACGGTGGTGGATGTGTCCAACAACCGTGTGACCCAGATCAAGTCGCAAGAGACCGACGGCTACGTCGCACTGCAAGTGACGTTCGGTTCGCGCAAGGCATCGCGCGTGACCAAGCCGCAAGCCGGCCACCTCGCCAAGGCGGGTGTCGAAGCTGGTGAAATCATCCGCGAATTCCGCGTGACCGCCGATACCGCTGGCCAGCACAAGCCGGGCGCCGTGATCGCCGCGAGCAGCGTGTTCTCGGTGGGCCAGAAGGTCGACGTGCAAGGCACTTCGATCGGCAAGGGCTACGCCGGCACCATCAAGCGCCACAACATGAGCTCGCAACGCGCGTCGCATGGCAACAGCCGTTCGCACAACGTTCCCGGCTCGATCGGCATGGCACAAGACCCCGGTCGCGTGTTCCCCGGCAAGCGCATGACGGGCCACCTCGGCGACGTCACCAAGACCACGCAGAACCTCGATGTCTTCCGCATCGACGAAGCGCGTCAACTGTTGCTCATCAAGGGCGCGATCCCGGGTTCGAAGGGTGGCTTCGTCACCGTGCGTCCCGCCATCAAGGCCAAGCCGCAAGCGGCTGAAGGAGCGAAGTAATGCAACTCGAACTCCTGAACGAACAGGGCCAGGCCGCGTCGAAGTACGACGCCCCCGAGACCGTGTTCGGCCGTGACTACAACGAAGACCTGGTCCACCAGATCGTCGTTGCGTTCCAGGCCAACGCCCGCCAAGGCACGCGCGCCCAGAAGGACCGCGAGCAGGTCAAGCACTCGACCAAGAAGCCTTTCAAGCAAAAGGGAACGGGCCGCGCCCGTGCCGGTATGACGTCCTCGCCGCTGTGGCGCGGGGGTGGCCGGATCTTCCCGAACATGCCTGACGAAAACTTCTCGCAGAAGATCAACAAGAAGATGTACCGCGCCGGCATGGCCGCCATCTTCTCGCAGCTCGCTCGCGAAGGCCGTCTGGCCGTGGTGGATTCGCTGACCGTGGATTCGCCCAAGACGAAGCCGCTGGCAGCCCGTTTCAAGGCGATGAATCTCGAGTCCGTGCTCGTGATCGCCGAAGAAGTCGACGAAAACCTGTACCTTGCCTCGCGCAATCTGGTCAACATTCTCGTGGTCGAACCCCGCTACGCCGATCCGGTGTCGCTGGTCCACTACAAGAAGGTGCTGGTCACCAAGGGTGCCGTCGACAAGCTCAAGGAGATGTTCGCATGAGCCGCGTGAACCCTACCGCCGCTGAACGTACGTTCGAAGAAGGCCGCCTGATGGCGGTGCTGGTCGCCCCGATCGTGTCCGAAAAGGCCACGATGGTCGGCGAGAAGTCGAACGCTGTCACTTTCAAGGTGCTGCAAGACGCCACCAAGCCCGAGATCAAGGCCGCTGTCGAACTGATGTTCAAGGTCGAAGTCCAGGGCGTGTCGGTGCTCAACACCAAGGGCAAGACCAAGCGCTTTGGCAAGTCCATCGGCCGCCGCGACAACGTTCGCAAGGCCTATGTGACGCTGAAGCCCGGTCAAGAGCTCAACCTCGTCGGGGAAGGCGCTTAATCATGGCCGTCATCAAGATGAAACCCACTTCGCCGGGCCAACGTGGCGCGGTGAAGATCTCGCGGGACCACCTGTTCAAGGGTGCTCCTCACGCGCCTCTGCTGGAACCCCAGTTCCAGAAGGCCGGCCGCAACAACAACGGCCACATCACGATCCGTCATCGTGGCGGCGGTGCCAAGCACCACTACCGCGTTGTCGACTTCGTGCGCAACAAGGACGGCATCCCGGCCAAGGTCGAACGCATCGAGTACGACCCGAACCGCACCGCCCACATTGCCCTGGTCTGCTACGCCGACGGCGAGCGCCGCTACATCATCGCCCCGCGCGGTCTTGAGGCTGGTGCAACGCTGCTGAGCGGTTCGGAAGCCCCGATCCGCGCCGGCAACACGCTGCCGATCCGCAACATTCCGGTCGGCTCGACGATCCACTGCATCGAACTGCAACCCGGCAAGGGCGCGCAGATCGCGCGTTCGGCCGGCACGTCGGCCACGCTGCTGGCTCGCGAAGGCGTCTACGCCCAGGTCCGCATGCGTTCGGGTGAGGTGCGCCGCATCCACATCGAATGCCGCGCCACCATCGGCGAAGTCGCTAACGAAGAGCACAGCCTGCGCCAACTCGGCAAGGCCGGTGTGAAGCGCCACATGGGTATTCGCCCGACCGTTCGCGGCGTGGTGATGAACCCGGTCGACCACCCGCACGGTGGTGGCGAAGGCAAGACCGGCGAAGGCCGCCATCCTGTCGACCCGTGGGGCAACCTGACCAAGGGCTACCGTACCCGTAACAACAAGCGCACGCAGGTCTTCATCGTGTCGCGCCGCAAGAAGTAAGGGATAGCAAATGACTCGCTCTCTCAAAAAGGGTCCGTTTGTTGACCATCACCTCGTGGCCAAGGCCGACAAGGCCGTGACGACGAAGGACAAGAAGCCGATCAAGACCTGGTCGCGCCGCTCGATGGTTCTGCCCGAGTTCATCGGCCTGACCATTGCCGTGCACAACGGCAAGCAGCACGTGCCTGTCTACATCACCGACCAGATGGTCGGCCACAAGCTCGGCGAATTTGCGCTCACGCGCACGTTCAAGGGGCACCCCGCGGACAAGAAAGTCCAGAAGAAGTAAGGAACGACCATGTCTGAAACACGTGCAGTCCTCCGCGGTGTCCGCCTCTCGGTCGACAAGGGCCGTCTGGTCGCTGACCTGATCCGCGGCAAGAAGGTTGATCAAGCGCTCAACGTTCTGCAATTCACGCAGAAGAAGGCCGCTGTGATCATCAAGAAGGTGCTCGAGTCGGCAATTGCCAACGCCGAGCACAACGATGGCGCCGATATCGACGAACTGAAGGTCAAGACCATCTACGTCGAACAGGGCGCAACGCTCAAGCGCTTCACCGCGCGAGCCAAGGGTCGCGGTAACCGCATCAGCAAGCCCACGTGCCATGTGTACGTGACGGTTGGCAACTAAGAACGCCTGGAAGAAATATGGGACAGAAAATCCATCCGACCGGCTTCCGCCTTGCGGTTACCCGTAACTGGTCCAGCCGCTGGTACGCAAGCGACCGCGATTTCGCGGGCATGCTGGCCGAAGACATCAAGGTCCGCGAATACCTCAAGAAGAAGCTGAAGAACGCTTCGGTGTCGCGCGTCATGATCGAGCGTCCCGCCAAGAACGCGCGCATCACGATCTACTCGGCTCGTCCGGGCGTCGTGATCGGCAAGAAGGGCGAAGACATCGAGAACCTCAAGCGCGAACTGGGCAAGCAGCTCGGCGTGCCGGTGGCAGTGAACATCGAAGAAGTGCGCAAGCCCGAAATCGATGCCCAGCTGATCGCCGACAGCATCACGCAGCAGCTCGAAAAGCGGATCATGTTCCGCCGCGCCATGAAGCGCGCCATGCAGAACGCCATGCGTCTGGGTGCCCAGGGCATCAAGATCATGTCGGCTGGCCGCCTGAACGGCATCGAAATTGCCCGTACCGAGTGGTATCGCGAAGGCCGCGTGCCCCTCCACACGCTGCGCGCCGACATCGACTACGGCACCTCGGAAGCCAAGACCACCTACGGCGTCATCGGCGTCAAGGTCTGGGTCTACAAGGGCGACACGCTGGGCCGCAACGACCTGCCGGCCGTCGAAACGCCGCGTCCGGACGACGAGCGTCGTCCGCGTGGTCCGCGCCGCGATGGCCGCCCGGGTGGCGACCGTCCGGGTTCGGACCGCCGTGGTCCCGGCCCGCGCGCCGGTGCCCGTGGCCCGATCGGTGGCAACACCGCCCCTGCCGACGGCAGCGACAAGCCCGCAGAAGCCACTGGCGCAGCCCCCGCTGCTCCGGGTGCAGACTCGAAACCCGCCGTTAAGCGCGTCCGCAAAGCCGCGCCAGCTGCAGCAGCTGACGGTGCCAAGACCGAGTGATCGGTCTTAGAACTACGGAGTATTAAAAATGCTGCAACCTGCACGCAGAAAGTTCCGCAAGGAACAAAAGGGCCGCAACACCGGCGTCGCAACCCGGGGCAACTCGGTTGCCTTCGGTGACTTCGGTCTCAAATGCACCGACCGCGGCCGCCTCACGGCGCGCCAGATCGAAGCCGCTCGCCGCGCGATTTCGCGTCACGTGAAGCGTGGTGGCCGTATCTGGATCCGCGTGTTCCCGGACAAGCCGATCTCTACCAAGCCCGCCGAAGTGCGGATGGGTAACGGTAAGGGCAACCCCGAGTACTACGTCGCTGAAATCCAGCCTGGCAAGATCGTGTTCGAGATCGTCGGCGTGCCCGAAGAACTCGCCCGCGAAGCGTTCCGCCTGGCCGCCGCCAAGCTTCCGCTGCGTACGACCTTCGTCGCTCGCCAGCTCGGCGCCTGAGAGGAGAACATCCATGGCAACACGTAAGAAAAAAGAAACCGCGGCTCCGGCCAAGGTGACCAAGGCTGCAACCCTGCGCACGAAGGACGTCGCAGGCCTGCAAGCCGAGATCAAGGACCTGCAGAAGGCCCATTTCGGCCTGCGCATGCAGAAAGCCACGCAACAGCTGTCGAACACCTCGACGCTGCGCGTGACGCGCCGCGACATCGCGCGCGCCAAGACCATTCTTGCTCAGAAGCAGCAAGAAACCCAAGCCGCCAAGTAAGGAGTGAACATGACGGAAGCTAAAAAATCCCTCAAGCGCACCTTGATCGGCAAGGTGGTCAGCGACAAGCGTGCCAAGACCGTGACCGTGCTGGTCGAGCGCCGTGTGAAGCACGAGCTCTACGGCAAGATCGTGGCCAAGACGAGCAAGTACCACGCCCATGACGAAAAGGGCGAGTACAAGCTGGGCGACACCATCGAGATCACGGAAAGCCGTCCGATCTCGAAGACCAAGAACTGGGTCGTGACCCGCCTGGTCGAGAAGGCCGTGCTGGTCTGATCACCGGCTGATCGACCTCTCGGGAAGCCTCTCGAAGGCAACCCATCCGGAAACGGCCCACAATGTGGGCCGTTTTTCTTTTTCAGGAGCACTCAGATGATCAAAGTCGGCGACACCCTTCCTTCGGCAACCCTGCAGGAATATTCGGAGGTCGAAGGCGAAGGCTGCAGCATTGGCCCGAACCCGGTGGACGTGGGCAAGGCCACGGCCGGCAAGACCATTGCGCTGTTCGCGCTGCCGGGCGCCTTCACGCCCACCTGCTCGGCCAAGCATGTGCCCGGCTATGTGCAGCACTACGACGACTTCAAGGCCGCCGGCGTGGACGAGATCTGGTGCGTGAGCGTGAACGACGCCTTCGTGATGGGCGCCTGGGCGCGCGACCAGAAGACCGGCACCAAGGTGCGCATGCTGGCCGACGGCAGCGCCGATTTCGCCAAGGCCACCGGCCTCACGCTCGACCTGACCGGCCGCGGCATGGGCCTGCGCAGCAACCGCTATTCGATGCTCGTGAAGGACGGCAAGGTGGCCACGCTGAATGTCGAGGCGCCGGGCAAGTTCGAGGTCAGCAATGCCGAGACGCTGCTGGCCCAGGCCCGCGGCTGACGGCCGAGCTGACTAAAGATCCACCTTGAGGTAGTGCGCGCCCGCGATCGGGTTGTGATAGTAGGGCGGCACTTCCTCGAAACCCAGGTCTTCGTAGAGCGCGCGGGCCGATTCCATCTCGTCCAGCGTGTCGAGCAGCACGCAGGCATAGCCCGCGCCGCGCGCGGCGTCGAGGACGGCTTCGGCGAGTTGCCGCCCGACGCCCAGCCCGCGAAAGCCGGGCCGTACGAACAGGCGCTTCATCTCCGCGGCATTGGCGTAGTCGGTGTTGTCGAGCGGGCGCAGCGCGCAGCAGCCAGCCACGTGCGCCAGCGTGCCGTTGGCGCGCAGGAGGGTCGGCGCGCGTTGCCCGGCTTCCTCCTTGATATGGGCGGCATCGACCAGCGCGAGCAGCAGGGCGCCGCGCGGCTCGGCGTAGTCGCCTGGCAGCGTGGCGACCTCTTCCTCGAAGTTCTGGAAGCACAGGTCGATGCCCAGCGAGGCGGCGTAGTCGCGGAAGATCGCGCGTGCCGCATCGATTTCGGCAGGTTCCTCCGGCGTCAGGAGCACGACGGCTGGGGTGTCGGCCAGCGGCAGGGGGCGTGAAACCGAAAAGCTCATACGCGCAACGATGAGATCCAGTACGCCACGCCCGCGCATGCTGCGAACAGCACCAGTGCGAGCCCGCGCGAGGCGGCGTCGTCGCGGCTCGGCGCCACCTGGCTGCGGACGGGCGTGATCAGCTTGTCGCCCGAGACCATGGGCCGCACCAGGCGATGCCGCTTGACCAGTACGTAGAAGAGCACCGCCAGCACGTGCAGGCTCACCAGGGCGATCACGATCGTCTTGCCCGGCCCCTCGTGCCAGCCCGTTGCACGGCTCACCACGTCGCCGGGGACGAAGCGCGTGAGCGGCCCCGCCGCGGCAATCTCGTCGTCGGCCATCAACCCCGTGCCGACCTGTACCGCGAGCACCGCGAGCACGGCGAAAACCGAGAGGGCGCCCAATGGCGTGTGGCCGATCACATGATCGGGATGGGCCCGCCCGCGCAGGTACGCGATGACCGAACCCGGACCATAGAAGAACGAGGCAAAACGCGACCAGTGTCCGCCCACGAAACCCCAGAGCAACCGAAACAGCAGCAGGGCGAGCACTGTGTAGCCCAGGCGGAAGTGCCACTCCATGACGCCGCCGAGGCCAGTGGCGATCAGGCCGATCACGGCAACGCTCAATGTCCAGTGGAAAACGCGCGTCGGCAGATCCCAGATGCGCTTTCGGACGGGGGTGTCGGACGCTGCGGCCTGCACGGCGGCCACGGGGGAGTCGGTCATCGAAGAGGGGAGGTGCGCAAAAGACTGCGGAACGCGCAGATTAGCAAAGTCCGGGCCGCTGCATGCTTCGGGTTGTTGCTATGCGCACCTGGAATGCTGCCCCTACACTCGGCGCGGCGCTGCTCTCGACGGTGCCGAACCCACAAACAAGGACCCCCGATGATTCGACTTGCTTCGTTCGCACTGGCCGCTGCCTGCGCCGCGATTTCCCTGCCGGCCGCCGCCCAGTTCGCCAAGCCCGAGGACGCCATCAAGTACCGCCAGAGCGCGCTGTTCGTGATGGGACAGCATTTCAGCCGTGTCGGCGCCATGGCCAATGGACGCATTCCCTACGATGCGGCTGCCGCCTCCGCCAATGCCGAGATCGTGGCTGAAATGGCCAAGTTGCCCTGGACCGCCTTTGGGGCCGGAACCGAGGGCGGCAAGGGCAAGCCCGAGGTCTGGAAGGAAGCTGCGAAGTTCAAGGAACACCAGGACAAGATGGTTGCCGAGACCGGCAAGCTGGTGATCGCGGCCAAGGCCGGCACCATCGAGGCGCTCAAGGCCCAGTTCAGCGCCACCGCCGCGAGCTGCAAGGCTTGCCACGACAGCTTCCGCAACCAGTAGGCGAGCTGCGGAAACACAAAAGGCGCTCCCGGAGGGAGCGCCTTTCTTGAATCCAGCGGCGGATCAAGCCTCGGCGAGCAGTTTTTCGATCAGCTTGTGAAGCTCGGCGAAATCGGGCTCGCCCACATAGCGCTTCACGATCTCGCCCTTCTTGTTGACCAGGTAGGTGGTGGGCGTGAGCTTCACGTCGCCCCAGGCCTGGGCCACGCTGCCGGTGTTGTCGATCGCCACCTTGAACGGCAGCTTGCGGGTCTCGGCAAAGTTGACGACGTAGCTGGGCGGGTCGTAGCTCATGGCCACGGCCAGCGTGTCGTAGCCCTTGGACTTGTACTTGTCGTAGGTGGCAATGACCTTGGGCATTTCAGCCACACAGGTCACGCAGCTCGTGGCCCAGAAATTCACCAGGGTGACTTTGCCCTTCAGGTCGTTGGTGCTTTTCTTGCTGCCGTCGAGCAGCACGAAGGTCGAGGCCGGTGCCGCGGTGGCGCCGGAGCCGAGATACACCCCCACGCCAGTGGCCAATGCAAGGGCAACTGCGGCGACGGTGATGTACTTTTTCATGGCAGCGGATGGAGGAAGGCCGGGCAATTTTAGTTCCGCCGGCCGGATCGTGCTGGCACCCGGCCGGCCGGCTCGATAATCGTTCCCCGATGCCATCGCCCGTTTCCCGTTTCCGGCCCGCGATTGCCGCAGCCGCCGCGTTCGCGCTTGCCGCCTGCAGCCCCACCTTCAACTGGCGCGAGGTGCCGGTTGCCGACGACGGCCTCGTCGTCCTCCTGCCCTGCAAGCCGGACCGCGCCCATCGTGCCTTGCCGCTGGGCGTCGAGTCGGTGCAGGTCGACATGGCGGGCTGCGAGACCGGCGGTGCGACCTTTGCCGTGGCCCATGCATCCGCCGAGAGCCCGGCGCAGGCCGAGGCCTGGCTCAGGGCGTGGCGTGCCGCCACCCGCAGCCAGCTGGGCGAGGCGCAGGTGACCGAAGCCCCCGCGGCGCTGAAACGCGCGACCGCCGCGCCCGCGCCGGTGCGGCTCGATGCCCAGCCGCCGCGCCAGGGCGCCGCGCCGGTCCAGGTGCTCTGGTTCGCCCAGTCGAAGAAGAACGGCGGTGTCTCGCTCTACCAGGCGACCGTGCTCGGCCGCCCTTCTGCGCCCGAGGCGGTGAACACCTTCTTCGAGGGCCTGCGTCTTCCATGAGCGGCGGCCTGCTTGCCGGACGGCGGCAAATCGCCACCGTCTTCCTGGCCTTTGCCTTCGCCTATTTCCTCTCGACGCTGGTGCGCGCCATCACGGCCACGCTGTCGCCCGCGCTCACCGCCGAATTCGGACTCGAATCGCGCGACCTCGGTTTGCTCGCGGGCGGCTATTTCCTGGGTTTCGCGTTCACCCAGCTGCCCATGGGCACCTGGCTCGACCGCCATGGGCCCAAGCGCGTGATCGTCTGCTTCCTGTCTGCCGCAGTGGCCGGCTGCCTGCTGTTTTCGGTGGCCACGCATTTCTGGCTGCTGCTCGCGGCGCGCGTGCTGACCGGCGTCGGCGTGAGCGCCTGCCTGATGGCGCCGCTCACCGGCTATCGGCGCTGGCTGACGCCGCCCATGCAGCTGCGCAGCAACTCGTGGATGCTGATGGTGGGCTCCTTCGGCCTGGTCGGCGCGACCTTGCCTGTGCAGTGGCTCATGCCCTACCTCGGCTGGCGACCGCTGTTCTGGCTGCTGGCGGCGGGTGTGCTGGTGTCGATGGCGCTGATCGCATGGGCTGCACCGGCATGGCACGACGAAACCGCCGCGAAGGAGAAAAATCAGGACGAGGGCAGCTACGCGGCCGTATGGCGCGATCCCTTCTTCCGCAAGCTCGCGCCGATCGGTTTCTTCAACTACGGCGGCTTCGTCGCGATGCAGACGCTCTGGGTCGTGCCATGGCTCACGCGCGTGGCGGGCTACACGCCCCAGGAGGCTGCCGGCGCGCTGTTCTGGATCAGCATCGCACTGCTCGCCACCTATGGGCTCTGGGGCATGGTCAACCCGCGGCTCGCGCACCGCGGTATCCCCGCCGCCCGGCTGCTGGCGTGGGGCATGCCGCTCGGGATGCTCGCGCTTGCTCTCGTTTTGATAGCTGGTCCCGCGGCGGGGACGGTGGCGTGGATGGTCTTCCTGTGCGTCTCCACCGTCGTCACGCTGGCCCAGCCCGCCGTCGCCCTGGCCTTGCCGACAGCGCTCGCGGGCCGCGCGCTGTCGGCCTACAACCTGATGGTCTTTGCAGGCGTATTTGTCGTGCAGTGGGGCATCGGCCTGCTGATCGACCTGTTCGCCAGCGCCGGGCTCGATCCAGTGGCCGCGTTCCGCGCGGCCCTGTCCTTTTTCCTGGCCTGCTGCGTTATGTCGTATGTCTACTTCCTTTGGGCGCCCCCGCATAATCGGTGCGTAGTCCCCCGACCCGCATGAACAGCATCCTCATCATCGCCCACTCACCGTTCGCGCAGGCGCTGCGGCGGTGCGCGCTGCATGTGTTCCCCGATTGCGAACAGGCCATCGTCGCACTCGACGTGCTGCCCAACGTGTCGCCCGAAGAAACGCTGGCGGCCGCCCGCATCACGCTCGCGCAGCAGCTCAATGCGCCGCGCTCGCAGGTGCTGGTGCTGGCCGACGTGTTCGGCGCAACACCTTGCAACGTGGCCCAGAAGCTGGTGGACGGCGTCCGCTCGCGGCTGGTGGCGGGCGTCAACCTGCCGATGCTGCTGCGCGCGGTGACCTACCGCCACGAGCCGCTCGAGACGCTGGTGCAGCGCGCCATCGCGGGCGGCACCGCGGGTGTCATGCAGGTGGCGGTGGCTGCACCCCAGAACCAGGCGAAGAGAAAGCACAGTGATCAAGAAATCCGTGACCATCAGCAATAAGCTGGGCCTCCATGCGCGCGCATCGGCCAAGCTCACCAAGATCGCAGGCAGCTTTCCTTGCGAGGTGTGGCTCTCGCGCGGCGACCGCCGCATCAATGCCAAGAGCATCATGGGCGTCATGATGCTGGCCGCCGGGCTCGGCTCGACCGTCGAGCTCGAGACCAACGGCCAGCAGGAAGAAGAGGCGATGGACGCCCTCGTCCAACTCATGAACGACAAGTTCGGCGAAGGCGAATGAAGGTGGCCCCCACGCTCCGCACTGCGTGTCGTCGCTGCCCCCCGAGGGGGCTCGGCCGCCTTGGGGCGGCCCGGCGGCGGCCGGTGAACTTCGGTAGGCGCCCATGACCTTCGCAGTCCACGGCCTCCCTGTCGCCCGTGGCATTGCCATTGGCCGCGCGGTGCTGGTGGTGTCCAGCCGCATCGACGTGGCCCACTATTTCATCAAGCCCGAAGAAATAGAAACCGAGATCGACCGGGTGCGCATGGCCCGCAACGCGGTGGCCGACGAGCTTGCCAAGCTGCAGGCCAGCGTCGCGCTGATGGGCCCCAACGATGCGCCGCACGAGCTCGCGGCGCTGCTCGAAGTGCACCAGATGCTGCTGCAGGACGAGGCGCTCACCGGCGGCGTCAAGCACTGGATCACTGACCGGCTCTACAACGCCGAGTGGGCGCTGACCACGCAACTCGAAATCATCGCGCGCCAGTTCGACGAGATGGAGGACGAGTACCTGCGCGAGCGCAAGGCCGACCTCGAGCAGGTGGTCGAACGGCTGCTGCACCGCATGAAGGGCACGGCCGCGGTGCTGGCGCCGAGCCCACCGCGCCGCAAGCGTCCTGCGGCCGAGGAGGACGACGACCCCACCGCCGGCGACGGCATCGACGCGCCGCTGGTGCTGATCGCGCACGACCTGTCGCCGGCCGACATGCTCCAGTTCAAGAAGAGCGTGTTCGCCGGCTTCGTGACCGACGTGGGCGGGCGCACCTCGCACACCGCCATCGTCGCGCGCAGCATGGACATTCCGGCTGTGGTGGGCGCGCGTACCGCGAGCCAGCTGGTGCGCCAGGACGACTGGGTGATCATCGACGGCGATGCCGGCGTGGTGATCGTCGATCCCTCGCCGATCATCCTGGCCGAGTACGGCTTCAAGCAGCGCCAGGGCGATCTCGAGCGCGGCCGGCTCGCGCGCCTGCGCCACAAGCCCGCGGTGACGCTCGACGGCCAGCGCGTCGAGCTGCTTGCCAACATCGAGATGCCCGAGGACACCGTCGGCGCCGTCAAGGCCGGCGCAGTGGGCGTGGGGCTGTTCCGCAGCGAGTTCCTCTTCATGGGCCGCGAGTCGCAGCGCCAGACCCGCCTGCCCGACGAGGAAGAGCAATACCAGGCCTACAAGCGCGCGGTCGAGGGCATGCAGGGCATGCCGGTCACCATCCGCACCATCGACGTGGGCGCCGACAAGCCGCTCGACGGCAAGGCGGCCAGCAAGCAGGAGCATCTGAATCCCGCGCTCGGCCTGCGCGCCATCCGCTGGAGCCTGGCCGACCCGGCGATGTTCCTCACGCAGTTGCGCGCCATCCTGCGCGCGGCGGCGCACGGCGAGATCCACCTGCTGATCCCCATGCTCGCGCACGTCAGCGAGATCCGCCAGACGCTGTCGCTGATCGACTTTGCGCGCTCGGAGCTCGACAGCCGCGGCGCCGTATACGGCAAGGTGAAGCTCGGCGCGATGATCGAGATTCCCGCCGCCGCGCTCACGCTCAAGACCTTCCTGAAGTACTTCGACTTCCTGTCGATCGGCACCAACGACCTGATCCAGTACACGCTGGCCATCGACCGGGCCGACGAGGCCGTGGCCCATCTCTACGACCCGGCCCATCCCGCAGTGCTGAGGCTCGTGGCCGACACCATTGCCGAATGCCGCCGCCAGGGCAAGAGCGTGGCCGTGTGCGGCGAGATGGCGGGCGACGTGGCCTTCACGCGTCTCTTGCTCGGCCTGGGACTGCGCAGCTTCTCGATGCATCCCTCGCGCATCCTCGCCGTTAAGCAGGAGGTGCTGCGCGCGGACACCAGCAAGCTCGAGGAATGGGCCAAGGGCGTGCTCGAGTCGGACGATCCTGCGGCCGCCCTGGCCGGCTGAGCCGCGCGGTTCGCTTCCAGAAGCGAAACATAACGAAACACGCCGAAACCGCGGCGAAAGGACTTGCCGCACTGCGGCAAGCACCATCAGGTCTCCTCTTCCACCACAGAAAGGCCAGACCATGAAATCTCTCTCCCTGACCCAAGTCGTCGCCGTCGGCTCCTTCGCGCTGCTCGCTGCAGCCGGGGCCAAGGCCGAATCCTACGAAGGCGTCCAGCCTCTCACCTCGGCAAAGAGCCGCGCCGAAGTCAATGCCGAGGCCGTTCGCGAGGCTTCCGCTCCAGACCAGAACGTCGTGCGCGGTTCGCGCGGCGCCGAGACCATGGCCGTGTCGAGAGACCGCGCGGGCGTCGTCTTCGAAGCCATGCGCACCGCCGCCGCACCCGACCAGAACGTGACCTCGGGTTCGCGCGTGAACAGCAAGGTCATCTCGACCCTGCAGAACCCTGTCGATGCACGTGCCGCAGCCGCCGGCAACAGCAACAGGCTCTAAGACCCATCACGCCCGCAGGGCACTCCGCGGGCCGCAAGGAACATCATGAAGCACTGGATCAAACGCACTCTCTTCGGTTTCGCCGGCCTTGCGGTCGTGGCGGGCAGCATTGCCGGCTGCGCCGGCCATCGGCACGGCTGGGGCAGCGGCGATTCCGCCGAGTTCCGCACCAGGATGGTCGAACGCGTCGGCAGCAAGCTGGAACTCGACGCAGCGCAGAAGCAGAAGCTCACCGTGCTGGCCGAGAAGCTGCAGGCGCAGCGCGAAGCCATGCGCGGCGCGGGCGGGTCGGGCGATCCGCGTTCGCAGTTCAAGGCACTGTTCGCGGGCAACAAGCTCGACCAGGCAGCCGCCACGCGGCTCGTCGACGAGAAGACCACGGCCGTGCGCAACGGCAGCCCGGAGATCATCGCAGCCGCCGCCGATTTCTTCGACAGCCTGAACGCCGAGCAGCAGCAGAAGGTGCGTGACTTCATGGACCGCGGCGGACGCCGCTGGCGCCATCATGGCTAGGCTTGGCTCACTCCCAGCCTTCGCGCACTTCGTATCGCTTCGCCAACCCCCTGCCGGCGGGCGATACCTGCGGCCCGGCGCAGCCGGTTCCGCGGTGTCCCGCGACCAGGCGGTGGCCGCGAGGGGCGGCGTGCGCGCGCTGCTGCGGCTCGAAGGCGCCGCGGTGCTGGGCGTGGCGCTCGCCGCCTACGCCCAGTTCGGCGCGGGTTGGGGGGCGTTCGCGCTCTGGCTGCTCGTGCCCGATCTGTCGCTGCTGGGCTACCTCGCGGGCCCGCGCACGGGCGCGGCGCTTTACAACGCGGCGCACTCGTACGTCGGCCCGGTGCTGCTGCTGGCGCTCGGCGTGCTCGCGGCCATGCCCTGGGCGGTGGCCGGTAGCCTGATCTGGCTGGCCCACATCGGCGTCGACCGTGCGCTGGGCTACGGGCTCAAGTACGCAGCGGGCTTCGCCACCACGCACCTGGGCCGCATAGGCAGGGCCGATCCATGGTGAGCGGCGCGTCCATGCCCAGCGGCCGCAGCGCTTCCCCCGTGGTGCACGCGCCGGCCGCGCGCGCATGGATGCTGGCCGAGACGCTCATGCTCGGGCTCGCGTCGACCGTGCACGCGGGGTTCCTGGTGTCCGGCTACGCGCATGCTGCGGCCCGCAACGCCGAGGCGGTGATAGCCGCCGTGCTGGTGCTGGCCTCGGCCGAGACCTGGCTGCGTCCCCATCATGCGCGCCGCGCCGCCATCTTCGGCCAGGGCTTCGCGCTGTTGGGCACGCTGGTCGGGCTCGGCACCATCATCGCGGGCATCGGTCCGCGCACGGTGCCGGACCTCGTCTACCACGCGCTGCTGCTCTGCGTTCTCGTGGCGGGCCTGGCCTGGGCGCTGCGATGCCGGCCGGTCTGATGGTCGGCGAGGTCATTCGCCACCTTCTTGTCAGGAGGCACAATCCCGCCATGCCGCGCATCCTGCTGATCGACGACGACGAACATCTCGCCGCGCCGCTGACCACCTACTTCGCCCGCTTCGGCTACACGCTGGAGAGCGCGGTGCGCCCGAGCGAAGGGCTCGCCAAATTGCGTGCGGAGCCGTACGACGCGGCGATCCTCGATGTGATGCTGCCCGAGATGGATGGCTTTGCGCTGTGCCGCGAGATCCGCAAGGAGAGCGACATTCCCATCGTGATGCTCACTGCGCGCGGCGAGGTGATGGACCGCGTGGTCGGCCTCGAGCTGGGCGCCGACGACTACGTGCCCAAGCCCTTCGAGCCACGCGAACTGGTGGCGCGCGTGCAGACCATCCTGCGCCGCCAGCGCAGCACGCCGGCGGCGGCCAACGGCACCCAGCACCGCGTGTTCGACGGGCTGTCGATCGACCTCGACCGGCGCCAGGTGCTGCGCCATGGCGAGCGCGTGGAGCTCACGGGCACCGAGTTCGAACTGCTCGCGCTGCTGGCGGCCGAGCCCGGCAAGGTGTTCAGCCGCGACGACATCCTGAACCGCCTGCGCGGCCACGAGGCCGAGCTCTACACCCGGGCGGTCGACATCGTGGTGAGCCGCCTGCGCAAGAAGCTCGAGCCGCTGGACTGCATCAAGACGCTGCGCAATGCCGGCTATGCGCTGGCCGTCGCCCGCAGCGAGCCTGCATGAGGCGCAGGCGGCGGAGTTTGCGCGAGGCGCTGCACGGGATCGCATCGCGCCGCGCGGAGCTGCACAGGCAATGGCATGCCCAGTGGCACGAGAAGGTGCAGGGCAAGCGCCGCTGGCGCCGTTCGCTGCGCATCCGGCTGGTCATGATGTTCGTGATGCTGGCGCTGGTGATGGCGGCGGTGTTCATGGGCGGCATGAAGAAGTCCTTTTCCACCGGCTGGGCCGAGGCCGCCAAGCCGATGCTGATCGACTATGCCGACCGGCTCGTCGCCGAGATCGGCACGCCGCCCGACGTGGCACGCGCGCAGGCGCTGGTCGCCCGGCTGCCGATCACGATCCGCATCACCGGCCCCAAGGTCAACTGGGACTCCAACCCCG
This sequence comes from Variovorax beijingensis, assembly GCF_007828835.1. Classification (GTDB taxonomy): domain Bacteria; phylum Pseudomonadota; class Gammaproteobacteria; order Burkholderiales; family Burkholderiaceae_C; genus Variovorax; species Variovorax beijingensis_A. Next base: position 685,073 of record NZ_VIVL01000001.1, read on the forward strand.
GCGGCAGCAATGGCCGCGGCGGCTGGATGCACGGCCGCGACGAGGAGGCCTGGAACGACAAATGGTTCGTTCGCCCGACAGCGGACGGCCACCGCGTCATCTTCGGCTGGTCGCCCAGGCTCTGGCAGCTCGCGCCGCGCATCGTCGGCTGGGCCACCCTTTGCGCGCTGCTGCTGCTCGTGGTGCTGGGCTATGCCTATGTCAGCCGGCTGCTGCGGCCACTGATCGACATCCGCGAAGGCGCGCAGCGCTTCGGCCGCGGCGAGTTCACGCAGCCGATCCCGATCCGCCGCAACGACGACCTCGGCGATCTTGCGGAGCACATCAACACCATGGCCGACGACATCCAGGCCATGCTCGATGCCAAGCGCGGGCTGCTGCTCGCGTTGAGCCACGAACTGCGCTCGCCGCTCACGCGCGCCCGGCTCAATGCCGAACTGCTGCCGGCCACGCCGGAAAGCCAGGCCGAGCGCGAGGCGCTGCTGCGCGACCTCAACGAAATGCGCGACCTGATCAGCGACCTGCTCGAGAGCGAGCGCCTCGCGAGCCCGCACGTGGCGCTGCAGCGCGAGCCGGTCGACCTGGCGGCGCTGGTGCGCGAGGTCGCGGCCGAGATGCCGGGCGCCCCGCAGGTGCACCTGGACCTGGCGGAGGGACTGCCGCCGCATGCCGTCGACCGCATGCGCATCCGCCTCCTGGTGCGCAACCTGCTGGACAACGCCCTGCGCTACAGCACCGACGCGCCCCGTCCGCCCGTCGTGTCGCTGCGCGCCGTGGTCGACGGGCCGGCGCAGCAGGGCGTGGAGATCGAGTTCCGCGACCACGGCCCCGGTGTCGACGAGGCCCAGCTCGAACGCCTGACCGAGGCCTTCTACCGCACCGACAGCGCGCGCCAGCGTGCCACCGGCGGCGTCGGGCTGGGCATGTACCTTTGCCGCCTGATCGCCGAGGCGCACGGCGGCAGCCTCGCGGTGCGCAACGCGAATCCGGGCCTGCGGATCGTCGTGCGACTGGCCTGAGCGGCCGCCGGGCTGGGCCCGGTGCCGGCGGCAGTGCTGTCGCCTGCGCTACGGCCCGCGGCGCCGAGCGCCGCTAGCATGGCGCCGAAACATCGACCCTTCCCAGGAGACCCCCATGGCCCATTCGCCCGTCAATCACCAGGTCAGGCTCGCCAAGCGGCCCGAAGGCGCGGCAACGCGCGAACACTGGCAGTTCACGACCGAGCCGGTCGGCGAACCCGCCGAGGGCGGCGTGCTGGTCAAGACACTCTCGCTCTCGCTCGACCCCGCGATGCGCGGCTGGCTCAACGATGCCAAGAGCTACATTGCGCCGGTGGAGATCGGTGCGGTGATGCGCGCAGGCGGCATCGGCCGCGTCATCGCCTCGAAGAACCCGGATTTCCCGGTCGGCGACACGGTCTACGGCACGCTGGGCGTGCAGGAATACATGCTCGTTCCCAAGGAGGAGATCAAGCGCAGCGGGCTCGCCAAAATCGACCTGCGCGCGGGCACCATCCACCAGTGGCTCAACGTGCTCGGCATGCCGGGCATGACCGGCTACTTCGGGCTGATGGACGTGGGCCAGCCCAAGGCGGGCGAAACCGTGGTCATCTCCGGTGCCGCGGGCGCCGTGGGGCAGACGGTCGGGCAGCTCGCCAAGATCAAGGGCTGCCGCGTCGTCGGCATCGCCGGGGGCCAGGCCAAGTGCGACTGGGTGGTGAAGGAGCTGGGCTTCGACGCCTGCATCGACTACAAGGCCGGCGCCGGTGCCGTGCGCGACGGCCTCAAGACGCACTGCCCCAAGGGCGTGGACATCTACTTCGACAACGTCGGCGGCGAGATCCTCGACGCGGTGCTCGCGCGGCTCGCGCGCAAGGCCCGCGTGATCATCTGCGGCGCCATCAGCCAGTACAACAACGCCAACAGCATGCCCGCGGCCGGCCCCCGGAACTACCTGAGCCTGCTGGTGAACCGCGCGCGCATGGAAGGCATCGTGGTGTTCGACTACGCGGACCGCTTCCCCATTGCCGTGGCCGAGCTTGCCGGCTACCTCAAGGACGGCCGCATGAAGAGCAAGGAAGACGTGGTCGTGGGGCTCGACACCTTCCCCGAGGCGCTGAACCGCCTTTTCAGCGGCGAGAACTTCGGCAAGCTGGTGCTGCAGGTGGCACAAAGCTGAAGCACAGGCGCTGGACGGCCGGCCGCGAGCCGGATTCCGGCGACGATCCGGGCAGCTCTCTGGAGGGCGCTGCGGCTCAGCCTTCGTCGGGCCGCATCGGGATGTCGCCCATCGCGTCGTCCTCGCGCAGGCTGCGTGCGGCCTTCAGCAGTTCGATCGACAAGCCGCCGCCCTGGCCGGCGAAACCCTTGGCGACGCCTTCCAGCGCCGTCGCGAGGCCGGTCTCGCCGTCGGCGCGCGCGTCCATGCTGATGTTGAGCACCCGGGCCGCCATCTGGCGGTAGGTGATGGCGCCCGCGCCCTCGAGTGCGGCCACCAGGTCGAGGTACAGCGCCAGGTTCAGGTCGAACACCAGCTTGGGCGTGATCTCGAAATCTTCGTTCTTGTTCTTGTTTTCCATGAGTGGGGGCTCCTTTTTTCCTGAGCCTCCACTCTAGCCATAAAAACGCGCGGCTCCGTCGGACAGGAGCCATTCAGCGGGCGCGTGTGCCCATGACTGCCGCCGAAATGATGAGCAGGGCCGCCAGCGCGATGGTCCAGGTCAGCGGCCGGCCGGTCACGAGCAGCAGCAGCGCGGTCGAGCCCAGAGGCGTGAGATAGCTCAGGATGCCGATGCGCCGCGGGTCGCCGCGCTTGAGCGCCATGTCCCACACGAAGAAGGCCGCGCCGAGCGGGCCGAGGCCGCACAGCGCGAGCAGCAGCCAGTCCTTGGAGGACAGCGCCACCGGCGCTTCGAGCACCGCATGGCAGGCCAGCGAGAGCACCCCCGAGACCAGCCCGAACAGGCCGATGGCCGAGCTTGGAAAGGCCTCGACGCGCTTCGTCCACAGCGAATAGCTGGCCCAGATGAAGGCCGAGCCCAGCGCCGGCAGGAAGCCCCAGTACCCATGGGGCGCGCTGTTGCCGCCGCCTCGCGTGCCCAGGATCGCGACCGCCGCGCCCGCAAAGCCCAGCAGCGCCGCCACCAGGTGCAGCGGCCGCAGCGACATGCCCGGCAGCAGCACCGGCGCCAGCACCACCATGAACAGCGGCCACAGGTAGTTGACGAGGTTGGCCTCGACCGGCGGCGCATGCCGCAGCGCGATGAACAGCAGGAAGTGAAAGCCGAACAGGCCGTAGACACCGAGGGCCAGCGTACGCGGCGGCACGCGCCAGGCCGCGCGGTCGCGCAGCACCAGCGGCCAGCTCGGCAGGCTGCCAATGATGAGCGCGAGCCCGGTCAAGAGGAACGGTGGCAAGTGCGAGAGGGCAGTGCCGAGCGAGGCGAGCGTGGCCCAGAGCGCAATCGCGAGCAGGGCGTGGAAGGTGGGCGACATGGAGAACGAGGCTAACCCGGCCGGCTGTCGCGCAGCGCCGGTGCGTCGTCGCGCAACGACGGTGTTGCCTTCAGGAATCGAGGCGGCGCAGCGCGGCGGTGAGCGCCGAAGGCGAGCGGTAGCCCGTGCGGCGCGCGGTTTCGGCGACGCCCATGCCTTCGAGCCGCAGTTCGCGCGCATGCGCGAGCCTGAGGCCGCGCAGCCAGTGCATCGCGCTCATGCCCTGTTCCTCGCGGCAGCGCTGTGCGAGCTGACTCGGGCTCAGGCAGGCGATGCTGGCCAGGTCGGCGACCGTGAGCGGCTCGTGCCACCGCGCCCGGGCCCAGGCCGCAAGCGCCGGCCAGTCGATGCGGCGGCGGCGCACGTGCGGCATCGAAGAAGGCGCGGGGCGCCAGGCTTCCAGCAGCAGCGCGGGGCCCTGCTGCAACGCGAGCGCGAATTGCCGGGGCTGCTTCATGCAGTGCGCGAGATAGCGTGCGAGCGCATGCAGCTGCGGCACGTCGGCCGGCGCGCGTTCGGCGCACCGGGCCCAGGTCGCATGCGTGGTGTCGAGCACGAGGCACATGCTGCCGCTGCCGCGCGCTTCGAAGTCGTGCCGGTCGCCCGGCGCGACCACCTGCGCCTGGCCGGCACCGATGCCGGCACCGCGGCCTTCGACCTCGATCTCCAGCACGCCCTCGAGGCCGACCACCACCTGGAAGTGGTCGTGCGCATGGCTGCCGCGCGAGGTGCCGTAGTTGCGCAGCGAAAGGGTTGGCGGGGCGGGCTGGTGCATGGGAAAGGGGCCATTGTCCTGGGGGGATCCCCGCCTGTCACCCCAGCCGCAGCAGCAGCGCCGAGGCCGCGCACACCAGCAGGAACGGGATGCTGATGCGATGGAACTCGCGCAGCCCGTGCGGCAGCCGGGCCAGGCGCAGCGCGATCAGGTTGGCCAGCGAGCCCAGCACGCAGCCGAAGCCGCCCACGCTCACGCCGGCCGCGAGCGCGGGCAGGTCGCGCACATGGCCGTCGAGCAGGATCGCAGCCGGCACGTTGCTGATGAGCTGCGAGGCGACGATGGCGGCGAGGTAGGCGCGCCATCCCTCGGTGATGGGCCAGTGGTTCAGCAGCGATTGAACCGCCGGCAGCTCGGCCAGCTGCCGCAGGTCCACGAACATCAGCGCAATGATCGCGAGCAGTGCCCAGTCGATGCCCTTCAGCACGCGCGGATAAGTCAGCAGGAACACCGCGAACACCACGCCCAGGCCCGCGAGCAGCCAGTGCCGGTCGAGCGCGACCACGAAACCGACGAACAGGACGCCCGCCAGTGCCAAAAGGCGCGGCTGCACCGGCGCGGCTTCGGTCTCGGGCTTGAGCGCGATGGGCGTGCGCGGCACCAGCAGCCAGGCCGCCGCGAAGAGCCAGAACAGCATCACGGCCACGGTCGGCAGCATCATGCCCATGAAGCCGACGAAGCTCTCGCCCGAGCGGTGCCACAGGTAGAGGTTCTGCGGGTTGCCGATGGGCGTGAGGGCCGAACCCGCATTGACGGCCAGCGCCTCGAGCACCACCAGCCGCGCGAGCGGCAGGTGCGCCTGGCTGGCGAGCACGCGCGTCAGCGGCACCAGCAGGAACAGGCTCACGTCGTTGGTCACCAGCGCGGACAGGAACGCCGCACTGGCGGTCAGCAGCAGCGCCAGGCTGCGCTGGCTGTGGGTGCGCGCGAGCAGGCGCTCGGCGGCGGCCTGCAGCATGCCGCTTTTCTCGACCCCCTGCGTGATCGCGAGCAGCCCGGCCAGCGCGCCCACGGTCTGCCAGTCGACCAAACGGAGCCAGTCCATCGGCGCACGCGGGCGCAGGAAGGCGAACAGCACCGCAACGGCGGCCAGCAGCCACAGCAGGCCGTTGCCGCCGCCTTGTTCGGAGGACGCGGCTGCCTGCGCCTGTGCTTCAGCGGCCGACGAGTTCACGCAACTCCCGCTTGAGCACCTTGCCGATCGCGCTGCGCGGCAGCTCGTCGATGAACTGCAGCCGCGCCAGGCGCTGCGTCTTTCCGAGTTGGGCATTGGCCCGTTGCAGCAGTGCGTCCTCGGTGATGTCGTTGCCCTCGCGGCGCACCACGAAGGCCACCGGCGTCTCGCCCCATTGCTCCGAAGGCACGCCGACCACTGCCACGTCGGCCACGGCCGCGTGGCCGCGCAGCACCGCTTCGAGATCGCTCGGATAGATGTTGAAGCCGCCGCTGATGATCATGTCCTTCTTGCGGTCGAACAGCGTCAGGAAGCCCTCGGCATCGAAGCGGCCCACGTCGCCGGTGCGGATGAAGCGCTTGCCGGTGGCGTCGAACCACTCGGCCTCGCGCGTCTTGCCGGGCTGGCGGTGATAGCCGGTCATCATGCCGGCCGAATGGCCCACCACCTCGCCGGCCAGTTCGATGTTGGCGCGCGGGATCTCGCGGCCTTCCTCGTCGATCAGGCGGATGTCGCTGCCTTCGGCCGGCTGGCCGACCGTGTGCAGCTTGTCCGGATGCAGGTGCGCCTCGAGGATGCAGGTGCCGCCGCCTTCGGTCATGCCGTAGAACTCGATCAGCCCGCCGGGCCAGCGCTTGAGCACGTCGGCCTTGAGCGCGGCGTTGAAGGGCGCGCTGGTGCTGAACTTGAAGCGGAAGGACGAGAGGTCGTGCGCGTCGAAGCGGGGATGCGCCATCAGGCGCTGGTACTGCACCGGCACCAGCATGGTGTGCGTCACACGGCGCTGCTCGGCCAGCTGCAGGTAGCCGGCCGCATCGAACTTGGGCATCAGCACCACGCAGCCGCCGAAGGCAATGGTCGGAAAGAACACCACCAGCGTGGTGTTCGAATAGAGCGGCGTCGACAGCAGCGTGACGGTGTCCGGGCCATAGCCGTACTTGGCGCCGCGCTGCACATGGGCCCAGCGCATGCCGTGGCCCTGCACGATGCCCTTGGGCTCGCCGGTGGTGCCCGACGAATAGATGATGTTGAAGGGCCTCGAGGGCTGCGTTTCCACGGCACGCGGCTGCGTGCCTGCGGGAGCCAGCCAGCGCTCGAGGGCCTGCCCGGCGGCGGAGCCGTCGAGCGCCACGCGCGGGATGCCGTCTTCCTTCGCAGGGCCGACGACCTCGGCTGCCGACGCATCGGTGAAGAGGATGCGCGCCTCGGCATCCTCGATCATGCGCGCCAGGCTGGCTGGCGTGGAGCCGGGCGCCAGCGGCGCGACCGCGACGCCCGCGCGCAAGGCGCCGAGGAACACCGCCGCATAGTTCACCGAGGACGCCGCGCAGACCGCGATGGCGTTGCCCGGCCCGAGGCCGTCGCGCTGCAGTGCGGCCGCGACGCGGTCCATCAGCGCGTTGAGCGCGCCATAGTTCAGTGCCTGTTGCGCGTCCGCGAGCGCGGCATGGTCGGGCGTGTGTTGCGCGTGGAGGCGAACCAGGTCGGCGATGGCGCCGAAGCTGCGCTCCATGGCGGCTTGAATGGCAGGGTGCGTTTGCAAAATCTATCCTTCGTCTTGGCCAGAACGGCAGGATAGCGAAGACCCCGGCCCGGCGGTGAGCCGCACGCGACGGGCGTGAGCCTATGCCGCGCGCAGCGTGCGGCGCGGCTGCCGCACAGGCTTGTCCCGGCGCGCCCACTCGGCCTGTTCGATCAGGCGGCCGAGCTCGGCCACGGCCGGGCTGCGCTCCCCCGCATCGCCTTCGCCGTAGGCCAGCGTGAAGTCCAGCATCGGCAGCGCGGGCAGGCCGTCGCGCTCGTCCAGGACCGCCATGCCGGGGCGCAGGTTGTCGCGCGTGAAGGTGGCCACCGCGAGGCCGCTCAGCGCGGCCGTGCGCAGGTCCTGCAGGCTGTGCGAGCTGAAGGCGCCGTGCCAGGGAATGCCGGCCTGGTTCAGCGCATCGATGCTGACCTGGCGGCATACGCAGGGCGGCGGCGAATAGGCCAGCGGCAGCGAGGCTCCCTCCGTGCGCTCGAAGCCTTCGGCCGCGGCCCACACCATCGGCAGGCGCCGCAGCAGCGTGCCCTCGACCTCGCCCGAGACCGACACCACCACCGCCAGGTCGAGCTCGCGCTCACGCACCATCGTGGCCAGGTCGAGCGTCAGGCCCACGCTCACTTCCAGCCGCACATTGGGACAGCTGCGCGCGAACTGTTGCAGCAGCTGCGGCAGGCCCTCGCTCATGAAGCTCTCGGGCACGCCGAAGCGCACCGTGCCTTCGATCGGCGAGCAGCGGAAGTGCCGCGCCAGCGCGTCCTGCGCCTGCAGGATGCGCTCGGCATGGCGCAGGAAGTCCTCGCCATCGGCGGTCAGGCGCAGGCGCCGCGTGGTGCGGTGGAACAGCGGGCGCCCGACCAGTTCCTCGAGCCGGCGGATCTGGTGGCTGACCGCCGATTGCGTCAGGTGCAGCTGCCCGGCGGCGCGGGTGAAGCCGTTGGCCTGATGGACGGCGATGAAGGCCTGCAGCAGGCCGGTGTCGAAGCTCATGGCTGCCTAGATTAATGAAATTACGTCTTGAATGGGTAGAAATTTAATCATTTGCCTAATGAAATCGGGGTCTTGAGAATGCCTCGGACCACCTTTTTCTCCTCACCCCGATGTCCTCTTCCGCTCCCCGCCATCCCTCCCTCGCGCTGGCCGCCATCTGCCTCGCTGCGCTGATGTTCGGCCTGGAGATTTCCAGCGTGCCGATCATCCTGCCGGTGCTCGAAGCGCGGCTGCACGCCGACTTCCAGGACCTGCAATGGATCATGAACGCCTACACCATCGCCTGCACCACGGTGCTGATGGCCACCGGCACGCTGGCCGACCGCTACGGACGGCGCCGCATGTTCGCGCTCACGGTGCTGGCCTTCGGCGTGGCCTCGCTGCTGTGCGGGCTGGCGCCCGGCACGCCGGTGCTGATTGCCACGCGCTTCCTGCAGGGCATGGCGGGCGGTGCGATGTTCATCTGCTCGATCGCGATCCTGTCGCACCAGTTTCCGGACGGCCGGGCGCGCGGCCGCGCCTTTGCGATCTGGGGCGTGGTGGCCGGCATCGGCCTGGGCTTCGGGCCGGTGGTGGGCGGTGCGATCATTGCGCTGGCCAGCTGGCACTGGGTCTTCCTGGTGCATGCGCCGCTGGCGTTGCTCGGGCTGGCGCTGATCATGGCCGGCGTGGCGGAGTCCCGCGATCCGCTGGCCAGCCAGCAGAAGCTGGACCTGGCGGGCATCGTCACGCTGACCATCGCGGTGCTCGGGCTCACCTGGCTGATCACGCAGGGCGACAGCCTGGGCTGGACCAGCCCGGCCGCGCTGGGGCTGATGGCCGTCACCGCGGCGGGCCTCGCAGCCTTCGTCGCGGTGGAGCGCTTCCATCCGCACCCGATGTTCGACTTCTCGGTGTTCCGCATCCGCGACTTCTCGGGTGCCATCGTCGGCTGCATCGGCATGAACTGCAGCTACTGGCCGTTCATGATCTACCTGCCGCTGTATTTTTCCGCCGGCCTGGGCTACGACACGGCCACCGTGGGGCTGGCGCTGCTGGTCTACACGGTGCCTTTCCTGGTGATGCCGCCGATCGCGCAATGGCTGCTGCTGCGCTACCAGGCGCGCTTCGTGATCCCCGCCGGCCTGTTCCTGATCGGCCTGGGCTTCATGGCGATGAAGTGGGGCAGCGGCCTCGCGCACCTGGGCGGCTGGACGGTGCTGCCCGGTGCGCTCATTGCCGGCATCGGCCTGGGCCTGACCACCACGCCCGCGACCAACATGACCACCGCCTCGGTGCCCGCGCACCGCGCCGGCATGGCCTCGGGCATGGACGTCAGCGCGCGCCTCATCTCGCTGGCCATCAACATCGCGCTGATGGGCCTGGTGCTGGTGGCGGGCATCCTGGCTGCGCTGCGGGGCTCGCTGGGGACGGCGCTCGATGCGGCGCGGCTGCGCGCCCTGGCCGGGCAGCTCGCGGGCGGGGACATGGCGGGCGCGCAGCAGGCGCTGGCGACGCTGGCGGTGCCGGATGCGTCCGGTGCACTCCTGCAGGCCGCCGTGGCCCATGGCTTCGGCTGGGTCATGCTGTACGGCGGGCTCGGCGCCTGGCTGGCCGCGGCGCTCAGCTTCGCGGTGTTCGGCGGCCGGCAGGCTCCGGCTGCCGCGCGGGAAGCTTCACCCCGGGCGGCCGGCGGGCGCTGAGGCGCGCCGGCGGTCTCTCAGACGCCGGCGGCGTGCGCCTGCTGGTCCGCGTGGTAGCTCGAGCGCACCATCGCGCCCACGGCCGCATGGCTGAAGCCCATCTTGTAGGCCTCTTCCTCGAACATCTTGAAGGTGTCGGGATGCACGTAGCGGCGCACCGGCAGATGCGAGCCCGATGGCGACAGGTACTGGCCGATGGTCAGCATGTCGATGTCGTGGGCGCGCATGTCGCGCATCACCTGAAGGATCTCTTCGTCGGTTTCACCGAGGCCCACCATGATGCCGCTCTTGGTCGGAACCTGCGGATGCAGCGCCTTGAACTTCTTCAGCAGGTTGAGGCTGAACTGGTAGTCGCTGCCCGGGCGCGCTTCCTTGTAGAGGCGCGGCGCGGTTTCGAGGTTGTGGTTCATCACATCGGGCGGTGCGGCCTTGAGGATTTCCAATGCGCGGTCGTCGCGGCCGCGGAAGTCGGGCACGAGGATTTCGATCTGCGTCATCGGCGAGAGCTCGCGGATGTTGGTGATGCAGTCGACGAAATGCTGGCTGCCGCCGTCGCGCAGGTCGTCGCGGTCGACGCTGGTGATCACCACGTACTTCAGGCGCAGCTTGGCGATGGTCTTGGCGAGGTTGAGCGGCTCGTCCTTGTCGAGCGGGTCGGGGCGGCCGTGGCCCACGTCGCAGAACGGGCAGCGGCGCGTGCACTTGTCGCCCATGATCATGAAGGTGGCGGTGCCGTTGCCGAAGCATTCGCCGATGTTCGGGCAGGAGGCTTCTTCGCAGACCGTATGCAGGTTGCTCTCGCGCAGGATCTGCTTGATCTCGTAGAAGCGCGTGGTGGGGCTGCCGGCCTTCACGCGGATCCAGTCGGGCTTCTTGAGCACCTCGCCCTGCTGCACCACCTTGACGGGGATGCGCGAGAGCTTGGCCGCGGCCTTCTGCTTGGCCAGCGGGTTGTAGGTTTCGGCGCTTTGTGCGTCGCGGACGACTTCTGTGGTGCTCATTGGAGTGTCAAGGCGCCAGGTAGGTGCTGAGCTTCTGGCTCAGGACCCGGGCAGCTTCTTCCCATGTGGTTTGGACCCCGATTGTAGAAAGATCGACCGTTTGCAGCCCCGCATAGCCGCAAGGGTTGATGCGCGAGAAGGGTTCGAGGTCCATCGCGACGTTGAGCGCCACGCCGTGGTAGGTGGCGTGGCGGCTCACCTTGATGCCGAGCGCGGCGATCTTGCCGAGGCCGCGGAACGGGTCGCCCGCGGGCAGCGGGCCGGTCAGCGCGGCATGCGAAAAAGGGTCGTCGAGCCGCACGTAGATGCCCGGCGCGCCCGCCACGCGGTGGCCGGTCACGCCGAAGTGCGCCACCGTGCGCAGCACCGATTCCTCGATGCGAAAGACGTATTCCTTCACGAAGTAGCCTGCGCGCCGAAGATCGATCAGCGGATAGGCCACCACCTGGCCCGGGCCGTGGAAGGTGACCTGGCCGCCGCGGTCGGTCTGCACGACGGGGATTGCGCCGGGGTTCAGGATGTGGTCCTGCTTGCCCGCAATGCCCTGCGTGAAGACCGGCGCATGCTCGCAGATCCACAGCGCATCGGGCGTCTCGGGCAGGCGCTCGAGCGTGAACTGCTTCATCGCGCCGTAGGTCGCGGCGTAGTCGGCGGCGCCCAGCCATGTGGCTTCGATGCCCGTGCTCATCGCGTGCCCGGCGCCCAGCGCTTCTTCAGAGAACGACCTTGACCATCGGATGGGCCGACAGCGCGCGGTACAGATCGTCGAGCTGCTCGCGGCTGGTGGCGGTGACGGTGATCGTCACGCCGAGGTAGTTGCCCGCCTTGCTGTCGCGCAGCTCGACCGTGGTGGCGTCGAACGCCGGATCGAAACGCTCGGCGATCTGGGTGATGGCATGCACGAAGCCATCGGCCTTGACGCCCATGACCTTGATCGGAAACTGCGAGGGGTACTCGATCAGCGATTCCTTGCGCGGATCGGGAACGTGGACGGTGGCGGTTTCGATCTTGTCGTTGGTGTCGGTCATGCGGGAACTCCTTGCGCTTGCGCGTTGCTCAGCTTGGCCTGCTGGTAGGCCGCGTACAAGGCTTGATAGATGGGGCCGGGCCGGCCATTTCCAATCGCCTGGCCATCGAGCGTCACCACCGGCAGCACTTCCTTGCTGGCCGACGAGAGCAGCAGCTCGTCGGCGCCGAAAACCTCATCGCGCGAGATGCGGCGCAGAGTGAACGGGATGCCGCACTCGGCGCACAGGCGTTCGAGCAGGCCGTAGCGGATGCCGGTCAGCACCAGGTTGTCCTTGGGCGGCCCCACGAGGCCGCCGTCCTTCACGATCCACACGTTGCTCGACGAGGCCTCGCTGAGCCATTCGTCGCGGAACATGATGGTCTCGGCCGCGCCGGCCTCGACGCTGATCTGCCGCGCCAGCACCGCGCCCAGCAGGCTGGTGCTCTTGATGTGCGCCTTCTGCCAGCGGAAGTCGGCCGCGCTCACGCAGGCCACGCCCTTGGCGCGCACGGCATCGGCCACCGGCGGCAGCGGATTCACCATCACGAACACCGTCGGGCGCACGCCCCGGGTCATGGCATGATCGCGCGGCGCGACACCGCGGGTAACTTGAAAGTACACGGCCTGGGGCGCATCGCCGCCCGGCTCGACGAGCCGCATCACGATGCCGCGCCAATGGGCGAGCGTGAGCGGATTGGCGATCTGCAGTTCGGCCAGCGAGCGATCGAGGCGCGCCATGTGCTCCTCGAAGCAGAAGGGCTGGCCACCGTAGACGGGGACGACTTCATAGACGCCGTCGCCGAAGATGAAGCCGCGGTCGAGCACGCTGATGCGTGCGTCCTTGAGTGCGGTGTACTCGCCGTCGAGGTAGCAGAGCGTGGAGGGGAGTGCGGCGGTAAGAGGGTGCATGTCTGGAATTATGGTTGCGCGCGGCAGGTCGGGTTCTCGTCAGCCAACGAGGCCTCGATTTGCAAACGCGACAGCTCGGGTGGCCGGACGGGCTGGGTTTTTACTTATAATCAATGGCTTTGTAGAAATTCTGGGTCGTCATCCGGGCTTCATTCGAAATGAAAACAATCGCCCGAAAAGATGAGCAAGTCGCGGAAGACCTCGACGCAGAATACAAGCCGTTGACCGCCGATGAGGCGCGTGAACTGCGAGCAAGGCATCCCTCGATCTCCCCCTGGTGGGTCATCGCGGGGCAGTTGGTTGTCGGTCTGCTGGTGGCTTTGGCCGCCTGGGGACTGACGGGGAGGCAAAATCTGGGGTGGTCCGCCGGCTACGGCGCGATTGCGGTGGTCATTCCTGCTGCGGTGTTCGCGCGGGGGCTGACCGGCCGGTTTTCTTCCCTGAATCCGGGCACTGCGGTGGTTGGGTTCTTCCTGTGGGAAATGGTCAAGATGGCCTTGTCGATTGCGATGTTGTTCGCAGCGCCAAGGCTGATAACGGCGCTGAGCTGGCCAGCAATGCTGATCGGTTTGGTGGTGACAATGAAGGCGGCCTGGTTGGCGGTGATGTTCTCGCCCCGGCGCCGGCAACATAGAGACGAGTAACTGAATGGCTGCTGAAAACGCTGCGGAACATGGTCAGACCGCGGGTGAATACATCATTCACCACTTGACGCACCTGCAAAGCTCCAAGCCGGGCGGTGTTGCGGACTTTTCGGTTTTCAATTTCGACTCGCTCTTCTTCTCGATAGCACTGGGCATCCTGGGTTGCTGGCTGCTCTGGCTGGCTGCCCGCAAGGCTACTTCGGGCGTTCCCGGCCGTTTTCAAGCGGCTGTCGAGCTGCTGGTGGAAATGGTCGACCAGCAGGCCAAGGGCATCGTTCACAACGCCACCAGCCGCAAGTTCGTGGCCCCGCTGGCGCTCACGATCTTCGTCTGGATCTTCCTGCTCAATGCAATGGACCTGTTCCCGGTCGATTTGTTCCCGGCGATCTGGGCCAAGATCTTCCACATCGCCGGCGAAGACCCGCACCATGCCTACCTGCGCGTCGTGCCCACGGCCGACCTCTCGGTGACAATGGGCATGTCGGTGGCCGTGCTGCTGGTCTGCCTCTACTACAACATCAAGATCAAGGGCCTGGGCGGCTGGGTGCACGAGCTCTTCACCGCGCCGTTCGGCAACCACTGGGCGCTGTATCCGTTCAACTTCGCGATGCAGATGATCGAGTTCATCGCCAAGACCGTCTCGCACGGCATGCGGCTGTTCGGCAACATGTATGCCGGCGAACTGATCTTCCTGCTGATCGCGCTGATGGGCGGCGCCTGGTCGCTGTCGGCCACCGGCATCGGCCTGGCCATCGGCCACATCATCGCGGGCACGGCCTGGGCCATCTTCCACATCCTGATCATCACGCTGCAGGCGTTCGTGTTCATGATGCTGGCGCTGGTCTACATCGGCCAGGCCCACGATCACCACTGATCATCCGTTTTCGTTTTCGTTTTTTGTTTTCTCTTCAACCAAAGTCCTCTAGGAGTCATCATGGAAGTTATTAGCTTTGTTGCACTGGCCGCCGGCCTGATCATCGGTCTGGGCGCTGTGGGCGCATGTATCGGCATCGGCATCATGGGCAGCAAGTACCTCGAGTCGGCCGCACGTCAGCCTGAACTCATGGGTGAACTTCAAACCAAGATGTTCCTGCTGGCTGGTCTGATCGACGCCGCTTTCATTATCGGCACCGGTATCGCCCTCTGGTTCGCAACGGCCAATCCGTTCCTGGCTCAGATCGCCAACCTGCCGAAGTAAGTCTTTCTCGTCGGACCCGTGTCGTCGTTCCCCTCTGTGGAATGGCTTCGCATTCAATCCCAAAGAGAGGGTGAAAAGTGAGCATTACCGGTACCCTGATCGTTCAGATGATCGTGTTCCTGATCCTGGTCGGGTTCACGATGAAGTTCGTGTGGCCGCCGATCGCGAAGGCGCTGGACGACCGCGCTGCGAAGATCGCCGAAGGCCTCGCTGCCGCCGACAAGGCCAAGTCCGAACTGTCCGCCGCCAACAAGCGCGTGGAAGCCGAACTGGGCCAGGCACGCAACGAGTCCGCACAACGTCTTGCCGACGCCGAACGTCGCGCCCAGGCCATCGTTGAAGAGGCCAAGGCCCGCGCGACCGAGGAAGGCAACAAGATCGTTGCAGCCGCACGCGTCGAAGCCGACCAGCAGGCACTGAAGGCGCGCGAAGCGCTGCGCGAGCAAGTCGCGGCCCTGGCCGTCAAGGGCGCAGAGCAGATCCTGCGCAAGGAAGTGAATGCAGGCGTTCACGCCGATTTGCTCGCCCGCCTGCAGACCGAACTCTGATAGAAGCCATGGCAGAACTCGCCACCATTGCACGCCCCTACGCCGAGGCGCTCTTCAAGGCCTCGTCGTCCGACGTCGCCGGCACCAGCGCCTGGCTCGAAAAGATGGCCGTCATCGCGGCCAGTCCGGAGCTCCAGCAGTTCGCCGACAACCCCAAGGCCACGGCCGAGCAGGTTCTCGGCGTGGTCGCCGGCGCCTTCGGTGCGCCGCTGCCCGCCCATGCCCAGAACTTCCTGGGTGCGCTCCTCGACAACGGGCGCTTCTCGGTGCTGCCGGAAATTGCGAAGCAGTTCCGGGCACTGGCCAACGCGAAGAGCGGTTCGTCCGACGCCGTGGTCTACAGCGCCTTCCCGATCGACGCCTCGGCCCTGGCCAATGTGGCGGCCGCGCTCGAAAAGCGCTTCGGCCGCAAGCTGCAGGTCACGGTCCAGCAAGAGCCGGAACTGATCGGCGGCATTCGTGTGGTGGTCGGCGACGAGGTGCTCGACACCTCCGTCAAAGCGCGCCTTGAACAAATGAAAGTTGCGCTGGCGGCCTGACGGTCTTCAGCCCTCTACTTGTAGCCTCAAAGAAAGAAGGAAAGAGTCATGCAACTCAATCCCGCAGAAATTTCCGAACTGATCAAGAGCCGCATCGAGGGCCTCGGAGTCAGCGCGAACATCCGCAACGAGGGCACCGTGGTTTCGGTGACCGACGGCATCGTGCGCGTGCACGGCCTGTCCGATGCAATGCAGGGCGAAATGCTCGAGTTCCCGCCCACGGCCGACGGCACGCCGTCGTTCGGCCTGGCGCTGAACCTCGAGCGCGACTCGGTCGGCGCCGTGATTCTGGGCGAGTACGAGCACATCTCCGAAGGCGACACCGTCAAGTGCACGGGCCGCATCCTGGAAGTGCCCGTCGGCCCCGAACTCATCGGCCGCGTGGTGAACGCCCTCGGCCAGCCGATCGACGGCAAGGGCCCGATCAATGCCAAGATGACCGACGTGATCGAGAAGGTCGCACCGGGCGTGATCGCCCGCAAGTCGGTCGACCAGCCGATGCAGACCGGCCTCAAGTCGATCGACTCGATGGTGCCGATCGGCCGCGGCCAGCGCGAGCTGATCATCGGCGACCGCCAGACCGGCAAGACGGCCGTGGCGATCGACGCGATCATCAACCAGAAGGGTCAGAACATGACCTGCGTCTACGTTGCGATCGGCCAGAAGGCTTCGTCGATCAAGAACGTGGTGCGCGCACTCGAACAAGCCGGCGCGATGGACTACACCATCGTGGTGGCCGCATCGGCCTCCGAATCGGCCGCCATGCAGTACGTGTCGGCCTACTCGGGCTGCACCATGGGCGAATACTTCCGCGACCGCGGCGAAGACGCGCTCATCGTCTATGACGACCTTTCCAAGCAAGCCGTGGCCTACCGCCAGGTTTCGCTGCTGCTGCGCCGCCCGCCAGGCCGCGAAGCCTACCCCGGCGACGTGTTCTATCTCCACAGCCGCCTGCTCGAGCGCGCAGCCCGCGTGAACGCCGACTACGTCGAAGCCTTCACCAAGGGTGAAGTCAAGGGCAAGACGGGTTCGCTCACGGCGCTGCCGATCATCGAAACGCAGGCCGGCGACGTGTCCGCCTTCGTTCCGACCAACGTGATCTCGATCACCGACGGCCAGATCTTCCTGGAAACCAACCTGTTCAACGCCGGTATCCGCCCCGCCATCAACGCCGGTATCTCGGTGTCGCGCGTGGGTTCGTCGGCGCAGACCAAGGTCATCAAGGGCCTGTCGGGCGGTATCCGTACCGACCTGGCCCAGTACCGCGAGCTGGCTGCGTTCGCGCAGTTCGCCTCCGACCTGGACGAAGCCACCCGCAAGCAGCTCGACCGCGGTGCCCGCGTGACCGAACTGCTCAAGCAGGCCCAGTACAGCCCGCTGCCGATCTCGCTGATGGGCGCCACGCTGTTCGCGGTGAACAAGGGCTTCATGGACGACCTGGACATCAAGAAGGTGCTGCCGTTCGAACACGGCCTGCACCAGTTCCTGAAGTCCAGCCATGCTGCGCTGCTCGACAAGATCGAAAAGGCCAAGGCACTCGACAAGGACGCCGAAGCCGAGCTGACCGCCGCCATCACGTCGTTCAAGAAGTCGTTCGCCTGATCGGCCGGACAAGGAGCACTCATGGCAGCTGGTAAGGAAATCCGCGGCAAGATCAAATCGGTGGAAAACACCAAGAAGATCACCAAGGCCATGGAAATGGTCTCGGTTTCCAAGATGCGCAAGGCGCAAGAGCGCATGCGTGCCGCCCGCCCCTACAGCGAAAAGATCCGCAACATCGCGGCCAACCTGGGCAAGGCGAATCCCGAGTACACGCACGCGTTCATGAAGAAGAACGAGGCCAAGGCCATCGGCTTCATCATCGTCACGAGCGACAAGGGCCTGTGCGGCGGCTTGAACACCAACCTGCTGCGCGCCGTGACGGCCAAGCTGCGGGAAGCGCAGAGCGCGGGCATCGCGATCGAGTCGGTGGCCATCGGCAGCAAGGGCCTGGGCTTCCTGAACCGCATCGGTGCGCGCGTGGTGGCCCATGTCACCCACCTGGGCGACACGCCGCATCTCGACAAGCTCATCGGCCCGGTCAAGACGCTGCTCGACGCCTATGCGGAAGGCAAGCTGTCGGCCGTGTACCTGTGCTACACGAAGTTCATCAACACGATCAAGCAGGAGCCGCTCGTCGAGCAGCTGCTGCCGCTGGCCGCGGACTCGCTGCAGGTCGAGGCCGGCCAGCATTCGTGGGACTACATCTACGAGCCCGATGCGCAGAGCGTGATCGACGAGCTGCTGGTGCGTTATGTGGAGTCGCTGGTCTACCAGGCCGTGGCCGAGAACATGGCGTCCGAGCACTCCGCCCGGATGGTCGCAATGAAGGCGGCGACGGACAACGCCGGCAATGTGATCAACGAGCTCAAGCTGGTCTACAACAAGACCCGCCAGGCAGGCATCACCAAGGAGCTTTCGGAAATCGTGTCCGGCGCCGCTGCGGCTGCCGGTGTTTGATTGCGGCAATGGACCGGGCCACATTGCCATTCGCGCTTCGCACTGCGAACCGATAACCGAAGGCCTTTTTCTGGGGACTCTGCACAAATGAAGAAACTTCTCGTTCTGGTGGCCATGGCCGCCGCCCTGACTGCCTGTTCCAAGAAGGAAGAGGCGCCTGCTGCACCGCCGGCACCTGCCGCTGCGCCGGCGCCCGCTCCCGCGGCGCCTGCCGCTCCGGCGGCACCGGCCGCGCCCGCAGCCGCCGCTCCCACGGCATCGGCCGCGGACCTGCCGCAGGAGTGCAACGACTACCTGGCCAAGGCCCAGGCGTGCGTGTCGGCGCAAAGCGGCGCTGCCGCCGATGCGATGAAGGCGAGCGTCGAGCAGACCAAGGCGGCATGGGCTTCGATGGGCACCGACAAGGCCGCGCTGGGCCAGGCCTGCAAGGCTGCCAGCGATGCCTTCGCCGCGCAGGCCGCGGCCATGAAGTGCTGATCGGAAGTATCTGAAGAAACCAAGGGTGCCGGCCCGTCCGGCATTCTTGCAAAAGCGGCCCGCGATGGCACAAGGACGCTTCTGCAAGAACCTGTCGCAACATTATTGAGATCCAGAAGGAAACGCCATGGCTGAAGGAAAAATTGTCCAATGTATCGGCGCCGTGGTCGACGTGGAGTTCCCGCGTGACCAGATGCCCAAGGTCTATGACGCCTTGAAATTCGAAGGCGGCGGGCTGACCCTCGAAGTCCAGCAGCAGCTCGGCGACGGCGTGGTGCGCACCATTGCGCTCGGCTCGTCCGACGGCCTGCGCCGCGGCCTGATCGTGACCAACACCGGCGCGCCCATCACGGTGCCCGTCGGCAAGGCCACGCTCGGCCGCATCATGGACGTGCTCGGCCGTCCGATCGACGAGCGCGGCGACGTGAGCCAGGACCTCACCGCATCGATCCACCGCAAGGCACCCGCGTACGACGAACTGTCGCCTTCGCAGGACCTGCTGGAAACCGGCATCAAGGTGATCGACCTCGTGTGTCCGTTCGCCAAGGGCGGCAAGGTGGGCCTGTTCGGCGGCGCCGGCGTGGGCAAGACCGTGAACATGATGGAACTCATCAACAACATCGCCAAGGCTCACTCGGGCCTGTCGGTGTTCGCCGGTGTGGGTGAACGTACCCGCGAAGGCAACGACTTCTATCACGAGATGGCCGACTCCGGCGTCGTGAACCTCGAGAAGCTCGAGGACTCGAAGGTGGCCATGGTCTACGGCCAGATGAACGAACCCCCGGGCAACCGTCTGCGCGTGGCGCTGACCGGCCTGACCATCGCCGAGTCGTTCCGCGACGAAGGCCGCGACGTGCTGTTCTTCGTGGACAACATCTACCGCTACACGCTGGCCGGTACCGAAGTGTCGGCTCTGCTGGGCCGCATGCCTTCCGCCGTGGGCTACCAGCCGACGCTGGCCGAGGAAATGGGCCGCCTGCAGGAGCGGATCACGTCGACCAAGGTCGGCTCGATCACCTCGATCCAGGCCGTGTACGTGCCGGCCGACGACTTGACCGACCCGTCGCCCGCCACCACCTTCGCCCACCTGGACTCCACCGTGGTGCTGTCGCGCGACATCGCTTCGCTCGGTATCTACCCCGCCGTGGACCCGCTCGATTCGACCTCGCGCCAGCTCGACCCGAACGTGGTCGGCGAAGAGCACTACAACGTGGCCCGCGCCGTGCAAGGCACGCTGCAGCGCTACAAGGAACTGCGCGACATCATCGCCATTCTGGGCATGGACGAACTGGCACCGGAAGACAAGCTGGCCGTGGCCCGCGCCCGCAAGATCCAGCGCTTCCTGTCGCAGCCTTTCCACGTGGCCGAAGTGTTCACGGGTTCGCCCGGCAAGTACGTGCCGCTGGCCGAAACCATCCGCGGTTTCAAGATGATCGTGAACGGCGAAGCCGACCACCTGCCGGAACAGGCGTTCTACATGGTGGGCAGCATCGACGAAGCGTTCGAGAAGGCCAAGAAGGTCGCTTAAAAAGGAATCACCATGGCAGGCACCATTCATGTGGACGTGGTCAGCGCGGAAGAGTCGATCTTCTCGGGCGAAGCCAAGTTCGTCGCGCTGCCCGGTGAAGCCGGTGAGCTCGGCATCTACCCGCGCCACACCCCGCTGATCACGCGCATCCGTCCGGGTGCGGTGCGCATCGAAACGGCCGACGGCGGCGAGGAATTCGTCTTCGTGGCCGGCGGCATTCTCGAAGTGCAGCCCAACGCCGTCACCGTGCTGTCCGACACCGCGATCCGCGGCAAGGACCTCGACGACGAGAAGGCCAACCTGGCCAAGGCCGCCGCCGAGGAAGCGCTCAAGAACGCCAAGAGCGACATCGACATCGCGATGGCGCAGTCGGAACTGGCCGTGATGGCTGCGCAGATCGCTGCGCTGCGCAAGTACCGCCAGAAGAAGTAAGCAGGAGCGCAGAAAAGCTCTTCACGAAAAAGCCGCCTCCGGGCGGCTTTTTTGCGTCCGGCGCTCCTGCAAAAGCCCAACTTTGGTTTGAACTTGGTCGAAGTTTGGCCTTGTCCGGCTGAAGCCGCGCCCCTAGTATTCGCCTTCGCCCCGGACTGCAGCGGCTGCAGCCGGCGGCCAAAAGAATATCTGGAGACAAAGCGCGTGGCACCCTGGAGTGGCATCACTGCGGACGAGATGCGGTTGCTGGAGACCACCTTCTGGTCGGCCGGCGGCTCGCGCCATGCCATGGCCGAACAGCTCGGCTTCTCCAAGAGCAAGGCCAATGCGCTGATCGCCGGCCTGGTCGAGCAAGGCCTGCTGGCCGAAGCGGGCCTGCAGCGCTCCTCGGGCGGGCGCCGCGCCGAGAACCTGCAGCTGCATGCCGGCCTCGGCGTGCTCGTGGGCATCGACATCGGCGCCACCAGTCTCGACGTTGCTGTGCTGCGCCCCGACCTCACGGTGCTCGCGCAGCACGACGAACCGGCCGATGTGCGCGAAGGCCCGGCCGTGGTGCTGGCGCGGGTGCGCGCGCTGATGCGGGAGCTGCTCGCGCGCTGCGGCCACGGCCCGAAGGAGGTGCTGGGCATCGGCATCGGCGTGCCAGGTCCGGTGAACTTCGAAATCGGCCAGCTCGTGAATCCGCCGCTGATGCCGGCCTGGGACAGCTTCTCGATCCGCGACTACCTGCGCGAGGACTACGCGGCGCCCGTCTTCGTCGACAACGACGTGAACCTGATGGCGCTCGGCGAGCTCTGGCGGCTGAAGCGCTCGCTCAACAACTTCCTCGTCATCAAGATCGGCACCGGCATCGGCTGCGGCATCGTCTGCCATGGCGAGGTCTATCGCGGCGCGGCCGGGTCGGCCGGCGACGTGGGCCACATCTGCGTCGACCAGGACGGCCCGCGCTGCCACTGCGGCAACGTCGGCTGCGTCGAGGCCATGGCCGCGGGCCCGGCCATCACGCGCATGGCCGTGCAGGCGGCCGAAGCCGGCGAAAGCGCCATGCTGGCCGAATGCCTGCGCCTGCACGGGCGCATCGATGCCGTCGACGTGGGGCAGGCGAGCCGCGCCGGCGATACGGCCGCGAACGGCATCATCCAGCGCGCGGGCAACCTGATCGGCCAGATGCTGGCGTCGGTGGTGAATTTCTTCAATCCCTCGCATGTGTTCATCGGCGGCGGCATCACGCGCATCGGGCCGCTGTTCCTGGCGGCCGTGCGGCAGAGCGTGTACCAGCGCTCGCTCGCGCTTTCGACGCGGCATCTCGAAATCCAGTACACGCCGCTGGGCGTGCAGGGCGGCCTGGTCGGCGCCGGCGTGCTCGCGATGCATGAAACACTCAAGGTCCGCGGAGTGGCGCCATGACGGCAGCAGAAAAAACCAAGGGAAGCGTCGCGGTCGAATTCGACGGCGTAGTGAAGGCCTTCGGTCCGGTGCAGGTGCTGCACGGCGTGAGCTTCTCGCTCGCGCCCGGACGCGTGTACGGCCTGCTCGGCGAGAACGGCGCGGGCAAGTCCACGCTGATGAAGATCCTGTCGGGCTACGAGCCGCTCACCGGCGGCACGCTGCGCATCAACGGCCAGCCGCAGCAGTTCGCGAGTTCGCGCGAGGCCGAGGCGCTGGGCATCGTGCTGATCCACCAGGAGTTCAATCTCGCCGAAGACCTGAGCGTGGCGCAGAACATCTTCCTCGGCCACGAGAAGAAGAAAGGCTGGCTGCTCGACGATGCAGCGATGGAGCGCGACGCTGCCGCCGCACTCGCCGCCGTCGGCCTGAACATCGATCCGCGCACCAAGGTGCGCAGGCTCATCGTGGCCGAGAAGCAGCTCGTCGAAATTGCGAAGGCCATTGCACGCCGAGCACGCCTGCTGGTCATGGATGAGCCGACGGCCACGCTCACGCCCGGCGAAACCGAGCGCCTCTTCAAGCTCATCGCCCAGCTGCGCGCCGACGGCGTGACCATCGTCTACATCTCGCACAAGCTCGACGAAGTGGAGCAGGTGACCGACGAGGTGATCGTGATGCGCGACGGCCGCTTCGTGGCGCGTGCGCCCACACCCGAGCTCACGCGCCACCAGATGGCCAACCTCATGGTGGGCCGCGAGCTGGCCGACCTGTACCCGCCGCGCGACGTGGTGGTGGCCGCCGACGCGCCCGCCATGCGCGTGCGCAACTTCAGCGTGCCCGGCTGGGCGCAGGATGTGAACTTCGAGGTGCGCCCCGGCGAGATCCTCGGCTTCGCGGGGCTGGTTGGCGCGGGCCGCACCGAGCTGTTCGAAGGCCTGCTGGGCCTCAGGCCCGCGGGCGGCGATGTCGAGATGCTCGGCAGGCCGGTGCCCCACCGCAAGGGCTGGCGCAATCCGCGCGAGGCCGCCAGGCATGGCCTCACCTACCTGAGCGAGGACCGCAAGGGCAAGGGCCTGCACGTGAACTTCGGCCTGCGCGAGAACCTCACGCTGATGGCGCTCGAACGTTACGCGAAGCCATGGCTCCAGCCCGAGGCCGAACGCGGCGCGCTGGCCGAGGCCGTGAAGGACTACGGCATCCGCACCGGTTCGCTCGAGGTGCGCGCATCGTCGCTCTCGGGCGGCAACCAGCAGAAGCTCGCGCTCGCCAAGGTGCTGCAGCCCAGACCGAAGGTGGTGGTGCTCGACGAGCCCACGCGCGGCGTCGACATCGGTGCCAAGCGCGACATCTATTTCCTGATCCAGCGACTCGCCCGCGAAGGGCTCGCGGTGATCGTCGTCTCGTCGGAGCTGATGGAACTCATCGGCCTGTGCCACCGCGTCGCGGTGATGCGCGCGGGCCGCCTGGTTGCCACGCTCAACGCCGACCACTTGACTGAAGAGGAGCTCATCGCTCATGCCACCGGAACCGCAGACCTCCATGCCGCAGCCTGAAGCCGCGCAACACCGCAGCGGCGGCAGGCCGCGCTGGACCGAGCACCTGCACGGGCTCGGGCCGGTCATCGGCCTGGTGCTGCTGTGCATCGGCGGCACGCTGCTGAACAGCGACTTCGCCACCGTTGACAACGCCATGAACGTGCTCACGCGCACGGCCTTCATCGGCATCATCGCGGTGGGCATGTGCTTCGTGATCATCTCCGGCGGCATCGACCTGTCGGTGGGCTCCATGGCGGCGCTCATCGCGGGCAGCGTGATCATGTTCATCAACTGGGCCGGGCCAGCCTCGGGCTCGCCGCTCATGGCGGTGGTGATGGGCGCGGTGCTTGCGGTGGTGCTGGGTGCGCTGTTCGGCCTGGCGCACGGGCTGCTGATCACCAAGGGGCGCATCGAGCCCTTCATCGTCACGCTGGGCACGCTCGGCATCTTCCGCGCCTACCTCACGTACTTTGCCGACGGCGGCGCGCTTACGCTCGACAACGAGCTGTCGGACCTCTATGCGCCGGTGTACTACGCAAGCCTCGCGGGCATCCCGGTGCCGGTGTGGGTGTTCGTGATCGTCGCGATCATCGGCGGCGTCATATTGAACCGCACGGCCTACGGGCGCTACGTGCAGGCCATAGGTTCCAACGAGCAGGTCGCGCGCTATGCGGCGGTGGACGTGGACCGCGTGAAGATCCTCACCTACGTGCTGCTCGGCGTGTGCGTGGGCATTGCCACGCTGCTCTACGTGCCGCGCCTCGGATCGGCCTCGCCGACCACGGGCCTCCTGTGGGAGCTCGAGGCGATTGCCGCGGTGATCGTCGGCGGCACCGCGCTCAAGGGCGGTGCGGGCAGCATCACCGGCACGGTGATCGGCGCCATCCTGCTCTCGGTCATCAGCAACATCCTGAACCTCACCAGCATCATCAGCGTGTACCTCAACGCCGCGGTGCAGGGCTTCGTGATCATCATCGTCGCGTTCCTCCAACGCGGCCGGCGCTAGTTCTTTCCCGTTCGTTCCGTTCCATCCACCAAGAGGAGACATCCAGCATGACAAGCTTCACACGTCGCATCGCACTCACGGCCGTGGCGGCCGCAGCGCTCGCGAGCCTGCCCGCATTCGCTGCCGAGAAGGTGAACCTCGGCGTTTCGATTCCAGCGGCCACGCACAGCTTCATGGGTGGCATCAACTACTGGGCCAACCAGGCGAAGAAGGATCTGGAGAAGGAACACAAGGACCTGAAGATCACGATCAAGACCGCGGCCAACGCGCCCGAGCAGGCGAACCAGCTGCAGGACCTGTCGACCGTCACCAAGATCAATGCGCTGGTGGTGTTCCCGTTCGAATCGGCCGCGCTCACCAAGCCGGTGGCGCAGGTCAAGGCCAAGGGCGCCTACGTGACCGTGGTCGACCGCGGCCTCACCGACACCAGCGCGCAGGATGCCTACGTGGCCGGCGACAACACTGCCTTCGGCCGCATCCCGGCCGAGTACATCGCCAAGCAGCTCGGCGGCAAGGGCAACGTGGTTGCGCTGCGCGGCATTGCCACCACGCTGGACAACGAGCGTATGGACGCCTTCAACGCGGTGCTCAAGAACCATCCCGACATCAAGCTGCTCGACGCCAAGTACGCCAACTGGAACCGCGACGATGCCTTCAAGGTCACGCAGGACTATCTCACGCGCTTCAAGAACATCGACGCCATCTGGGCCGCCGACGACGACATGGCCGTGGGCGTGCTCAAGGCCATCGAACAGGCCAAGCGCGACGACATCAAGATCGTCTTCGGCGGCGCGGGTGCCAAGGGCATGGTCAAGACCATCATGGACGGCAAGGACAAGCGCATCGGCGCCGACGTGAGCTACTCGCCCAAGTTCATCTACGACGCGATCAAGCTCACGGCCGAGGCGCGGCTGAAGGGCGAGAAGCTGCCCGCGACCACGATCATTCCCTCGGTGCTGATCACCAAGGAAAACGCGAAAGATTTCTACCACCCCAATTCGCCGTTCTGAATGCCATCGGCCGTCCGGCCGATCGCTTCACTCCCTCTCCCAGAGGGAGAGGGGACAGTTTCCAGGAACGCTTCGACATGACCGATACACCTCCCCGCAAGCTGCGCTGCGCCATGGTCGGCGGCGGCCGCGACGCCTTCATCGGCGCCGTGCACCGCAACGCCATGGCGCTCGACGGGCAGATCGAGCTCGTGGCCGGCGCGCTGTCGTCGAGTCCGGACAAGGCGCGCGCCTCGGGGCGCGACCTGCACCTGGCCGACGGCCGCAACCACGGCGACTGGCAGTCGCTGCTGGCCGACGAGCTGAAGCGCCCGCCCGAGGAACGCGTCGACTTCGTCTCCATCGTCACGCCCAACCACGTGCACTTTCCGGTCGCGCAGGCCTTCGTCGAAGCCGGCTTCCACGTGGTGTGCGACAAGCCGCTGGTGCACACGCGCGCGCAGGCCGATGCGCTGGTTGCGGCCGTGAAGAAGCAGGGCACGCTGTTCGGCGTGACCTACAACTACACCGGCTACCCGATGGTGCGGCAGGCGCGCGAGATGGTCCGCTCGGGCCGACTCGGCGAACTGCGCAAGGTGGTGGTCGAATACAACCAGGGCTGGCTCGCGAGCCAGCTCGAAGGCGCCGGCAACAAGCAGGCCGGCTGGCGCACCGATCCCGCGAGGAGCGGCGCGGCCGGCGCCATCGGCGATATCGGCTCGCACGCCGAGAACCTGGTCGCGAGCGTCACCGGCCTGGAGATCGAGAGCCTGTGCGCCGACCTGAGCGCGCTGGTGCCGGGCCGCATGCTCGACGACGACGGCAGCCTGCTGCTGCGCTTCAAGGGCGGCGCGCGCGGCGTGCTGATTGCCTCGCAGATCAACACCGGCCTGGAGAACGACCTGCGGCTGCGCGTCTCGGGCACGCTCGGCACGCTCGAGTGGCGGCAGGAGCAGCCGAGCCAGCTGGTGCACCTGCCGCACGACGGGCCGAAGCAGATCCTCACGCGCGGCTCGCCATGGCTGTGCGAGGCCGCGCAGCGCGCCAGCCGCCTGCCGGCCGGCCATCCCGAAGGCTTCATCGAGGCCTTTGCCAACATCTATGCCGGCGTCGTGGCGGACATCCGCGCACGGCATGCGGGCCAGCCGGCCGATGCCATCGCGGCCGACTATCCACGCGTGGAAGACGGCGCACGCGGCGTGCGCTTCATCGAGCGCACGGTGGCCTCGGCCCAAAGCGAATCAAAATGGACGCCCTGGTAGGGCCGCGGGCTCGCTTGCGCGAGTTCCAGGCGCACCGCATCGGGCGTTCATGACACCTTCTTCTTTCGAGAATCCGCCGCCTTCGAACCCGCAGCCCTGGCTTCGCGCCCTGGGCCGGCGGTGCCGCGCGCTCTGGCCGCTGAAGCTGGTCGGCAACACGGTCGCGACCGCGGGGTTCTTTCCGCTGTATTTCTGGATCATGAAGAACGCCGACCAGCCCTGGACGCTGCCGCTCACCGCGTTCGACCGGCTGATCGCCTTCTGGCCGGCGCTGCTGCCGGTCTATCTTTCGCTGTGGCTCTACATCGCGCTGCCGGTGTTCCTTGCCAAGGACAGGCGGGAGCTCTGGAGCTTTGCGCTGGGCTGCGCCTTCATGACCGGCATCGCGCTCGTGGTGTTCTGGTTCGTGCCCACGGCCATCCCGAACTTCAGCATCGACAGCAGCCCGGGCACCTCGCTGCATTTGCTGAAAACCGTCGATGCGGCCGGCAATGCGTTTCCGTCGCTGCATGTGTCGTTCTCCGTGTTTGCGTGCGTAGTGCTCGCGCGGCAGTTGCGCGAGGTGGCGGCGCCCGCGTGGGCTCGCGCGCTCAACATCGCGTGGGCCGTGGCCATCGTCTATTCGACGATGGCGGTGCGCCAGCACGTGCTGGTCGACGTGCTCGGCGGGCTGGCGCTGGGCATCGGCTTCGGGCTGGCCTCGCGTCCCCGCAAGGCCGTGGCGGCGGCAGCCGCCGTGCAGGCACGGCCGGCGTAGGCCGATTGCACTATTCCAGCCGCGCGCCGCGCGCGGTAGAACCCGGGCATCCTTTTCTTCGAACCGACGCGGAGTCCGCCATGAAGATTCGTCCATCCGCCATTGCCCTTTTCATGCTGGCTTGCAGCACGGCCTTGCCCGCGCTGGCCATCGACTATCCCGCGCGCAAGCCCGGCCTCTGGGAGATGAAGATGGGGGACAGCGCCGGTGGCGCCAGCAGCGCGCCGGCGCAAACCGTGCAGCAATGCATCGACGCCGCCACCGACCAGGCGCTGCGCGACATGGGGCAGGGCATGGGCAAGGACGCCTGCTCGAAGCAGGAGATGCGCAGGGAAGGCAGCACGCTGGTGATCGATTCCGTGTGCAAGATGGGCACGACCACCGCCACCAGCCACGCGGTGGTCACGGGCGACTTCGGTTCCAGCTACCGGATGGAAAGCAGCTCGACCTACAAGCCGCCGATGATGGGCAAATCCGGCGCGAGCTTCGTCATGGAGGCGAAGTGGGTCGGCCCGTGCAAGGCCGGGCAGAAGCCCGGCGACATGATCATGGGGAACGGCATGAAGATGAACGTCGTCGACATGATGAAGGGCCAGCCGAAGAAATAGCTAGCCCATCAGGCTCACGTGCGCCGACACCACGCGCCAGCCCTCCGGCAGGCGCGCCCAGGTCTGGCTCTGGCGGCCCGTGCGGTCGCTGCCCGCGCGCCTGAACTCGACGTTCGCGACCGCAAAGTCCTGCCCGAAGGTGGTGATGGCCTTGGCGGTGATCTCGCGCTCGAGGTTGACCGCAGGCCGGCCCTGGCGGAACGCGCGTATCGCGTCATAGCCGTAGAGGTTCTCGCCGGCGCCGTAGCGCAGCGTGTGCGGCGAATCCCAGAAGAGCCTGTCGAGCACCGGCACGTCGTTGGTGACGAGCGCGCGTTCGTACTCGGCGAACGCGGCCTCGACTTCGGCGAGCACGGCGGGCAGGTTGATGTCGGTCATGGAAACGGTCATGGCTTGTCTTACTTTCCGCCCCAGTGGACGAAGCGCCGCTCCGCCACCAGGAATACGAGGTTCATCACGTAGCCGAGCAGGCCCGCCGCGAAGATCGAGGCGTACATGTCGGGCATGTCGAAAATGGTCTGCGCGTTCATGATGCGCTGTCCGAGGCCATCGGTGGAGCCGATGAACATCTCGGCCACGATCACGATCACCAGTGCGATCGACACGCCCGAGCGCATGCCGACGAACACCTGCGGCATCGATTCGAGCAGGATCACGTCGGTCAGCACGCGCCAGCGCGGCGCGCCCATCACCTTGGCCGCGAGCTGGCGCTGCTTGCGCGCGCTCATCACGCCGTAGGCGACGTTGAACAGGATGGCCAGCGCCGCGCCGAAGGCCGCGACCGCAATCTTGGTGGCCTCGCCGACGCCGAACAGCACCAGGAACAGCGGGAACATGGCCGAGGCCGGCGTCGAGCGGAAGAAGTCGATCGCGAACTCGATCGATTCGTAGATCTTCTCGTTCGACCCCAGCACGATGCCCAGCGGCACCGCGATCACGAGCGCAAGGCCGAAGGACGTGACGGTGCGCACGATGGTCTTGAAGAAGTCGCCCCACAGCGTGCCGTGCGCGAGGCCGTTCCAGAAGGCCGCGAGCGCCTCGAGCGGCGAGGGCAGCAGCACCGGGTCGACCGCGCGTGTCCCATGCACGAAGGCCCAGAGGCCGATCAGCGCGGCGATGCCGAACAGCGGCCGCAGGCGGGCGCCGAAGGCGTTGGCTCGATGGGCGAGGCTCATGGCTTGCGCACCTCCCGCTGGAACACGTCCAGCGCGCGGGTCTTGGTGGCGATGAAGGCCGGCGTGATCGTGGTGTCGGCCGTGCGCGGGCGCGCCACGTCGAAGGGCAGGTTCTCGGCCACGCGCGTGGGCCGCTTGGTCAGCAGCAGCACCTCGTCGGCCAAGAGCACGGCCTCGTCCAGGTCGTGCGAGACCAGCAAGGTGGTGGTCCGGCGTTCGACCAGCACCTTCTGCAGCCGCTCGCGCAGGAACATCACCATCTCGTAGTCGAGCGCGGAGAAAGGCTCGTCGAGGAACAGCACCTCGGGGTCGACCACCAGTGCCCGCATGATCGACACCAGCTGCTGCTGGCCGCCCGACATCTGGTAGGGGTAGCGCTGCAGGTCGAGCTTGACGTCGAAGCTCTCCATCAGCCTGTCCATGCGCGACTGCTGCTCCGCCTTCGACAGGTTCAGGTACTGCAGCGGGTAGCGGATGTTGTCGATCGCGCGCAGCCACGGGAACACCGCCTCGCGGTAGTTCTGGAACACGTAGCCGATGCGCGTCTCGCGCGCTTCCTTGCCCTCGAACAGGATCTGGCCGCTGTCGCACGGCAGGATGCCCGCGATCATGTTGATCAGCGTGCTCTTGCCGCAGCCGTTGGGGCCGAACACCGACACGATCTTTCCCTTCGGAATGTCGAGGTCGAAGTTGTCGTAGATGGTCGCGTCCTGGAAGCGCTTGGTCAGCCCGCGGATCGTGATGTGCGTGCCCTTCGGGTACCAGCGGTGCGAGGCGCCGGCATCCGCGGCATCGGGCGCGGCGGTGCCGATCGGCAGATGGGTGCTCATGGTGCGCATCAGAAGGCCCGCACCAGCGCCTTGCCGTCGATCCTGTCCTTGACCACGCCCAGCTCGGTGCCGATGTCGAGGAACTTCTGGAAGTCGCCCACATCGGCGGGGGTCATGTCCTTGGCCATCACGATGCGCGGCAGCGGCACGGTGGCGGCCAGTTCGGGCGGCACCTTCATGCCCTGCACCAGGTAGCCGCGCGCGCTGCTGTCGGCCTGCGCTTCCTTCACGCCGCGCGCCCAGGCGGCGGCGAAGCGCCTGGCCACGTCGGGCTTGTCGGCCATGAACCTGCCCGACATCACGGCGCCGGCCGCGAAGGCCGAGGCGCTCTTGTTGCCCAGCAGGTAGGTGGAGATCACGCCGGCCTCGATGCGCTTGCCGATCTTCTGCGCAACCATGATGGTGGCCGACGGCTCGAGCGTGTAGCCGCCGTCGAAGTTGCCCGACTGCAGCGCGCCCAGGTGCACGCCGATCTGCTGCTCCTGGATCGTGAAGTCGCGGCCTTCGGTCAGGCCCACCTTCCTGAGCACCGCGCGCGCCGCGCCGATGTTGGCGGGGCCGGGCGCCGAGAACAGCTTGAAGCCGTTCCTGAAATCCTTCAGCGTCCGCGCCGGGCTGTCGGCCTTGACGACGAACTGCTCGATCACGTGCTGCGCGTTCTGCCCGTTGAGCGAGATGTACTTCAGCGTGTTGGGCCGGCGCGATTCCATGTTGGCGCCTTCGAGCGTCACCAGGTTCACCGCCGCGTCGATGCCGTTCGACACCAGCGCCTGCACGGTCAGCGGGTGGCTGGTCATGGGCACCTCCTCGATCTCCAGGTCGGCCTCCTTGAAGTAGCCGCGGTTCACGGCCACGTAGAACGGCAGTGCCGCGCTCGAGGGAAACACGCCGACCTTGATCCTGTCGGCCGCCTGGGCCGGCAGCACCGCGAACGCTGCGAGGACGAAGGCCGCGGCGCCGGCGAGACGGGCGGCGGCACGAAGGGGCGCGGCGAAGGAAAGCTCAGGGCGTGGCATCGTGGGGTTCTCCGGAACGGGGTGGCGGGGTCAGGGCGGGATAGGCAAGCGGGTCGAAGAAGGAGCTGCCGGCGCGGTACACGCGCGCGGCCGACATGTCGGGCGGCGCGCCGTCTTCCACCGCGCCTTCGAAGGTGAGCTCGAGCTGCACGCCGCTCGGGTCGTAGACGAACAGCTGCCACAGCGTGGTGCCGGGCACGAGGAATTCGCGCCAGTCCAGCCCCGCGGCGCGAAAGCGCGCGACATAGGCGTGGTAGCCCGAGCAGGCCAGCGACACATGGTCGATGGCGCCGCTGCCGTGCGGCACCTGGCCGCCCTGGCCGAGCGCCGGGCCGCCGGCATAGACGTGGATGATGGCCTGGCCGCCCGGCTGTCCGCAGGCCAGCCATGCGCCGGGGTAGCCGAAGTCGGGCCGCGCGATCTCGCGCAGGCCGATCACGCCGGTCCAGAAGGCGCGGGTGCGGCCAAGGTCCGCGGTCTTGATCGCGAGATGGAAGAGGCCGTGCGTGATGGCGGCGTTCGTCGTTGTCATGGCGCAGGCACCGGCTCGCGCTGGCCCAGCGACACGTCGCGGAACAGGGTGGAAAGGTCGCCGAGGAACCCGGGCCCGGTCTTCCAGCGCGTTCCGGCCACCGGATCGGCGCCGGCCAGCATGGTGTCGGTGGCCGTGATCGACAGCGCCATCGCGAAGCGGATGCGCTCGCGCCGCGCGGCGTCCACCAGCGCCAGCCAGTCGCGCGGCGCCTGGCGGCCGGCGCGGATCTCGCGCTCGAGGATCAGCGCGGCGGCGCAGGCGTCCTCCATGGCCTGGGTCGCGCCCTGGCCCAGCGTGGGTGCCATGCCGTGGGCGCTGTCGCCCAGGTACATCACATTGAAATCGGCTTCGCCGAACAGCACGTCGGACTCCTGCATGCGGGCCCAGTGGCTGTGCGGCAGGTTGGCGCACATGGCGTCCATCAGCCATTGCACCTGCGCGCTCGGCGCACCCTGCGCGGGCCGGTAGGTGGCGCGCATCGTGGCTTCGGTCTTCCATTCGTCGCGCAGCGGCGCGCCGGGTTCGACCGGGTAGGTCGCCGCGATGTAGACATGCCCCGGCGGCACGCGGAAGGCCAGCAGCCGGTGCGGGCCGTTGAACCACTGGCCGTAGTCGTCGATCAGGCCGGCGCTGGTGTCGGGCACCAGCGTGCGCAGGATCGCCACGCCCACATGGCGCGGCTCGGGCAGGCCCGAGAACGCCGCACGGGTGGCGGAATAGCGGCCGTCCGCGCCGACCAGCAGGTCGATGTCGTCGATGCGGTGCTCGACGCCGCCCTGGACGTAGCGCACGGCGGTGCGTCCGCCGCCGCCCGTGGCCGCGGCGATCGACGCGATCTCGCAGCCATACCGGATCGCCGCGCCCGCGCCTTCGCGCAGCACGCGGTAGAGCTCCGACCAGCGGATGCGGATGCCGGGGTTGTCCGCCACCTGCGACAGCGGCAGGTCGAACAGCACCGTGCCGTCGGTCAGGGCGATCTGCCAGTGCTTCCACGGCAGGCTCGCAGCCTCGACCTCGGCGGCCAGCGCCGCGTCGCACAGGCGCAGCGCCTTGACCGCATTGGGGCCCACGTTGAGGCCGGTGCCGGCCTCGGAGTGGTCGTCGGGCCCGACGCGCTCCAGGCAATGCAGTTCGACGCCGGGCAGCGCGGCGAGCCGGCGGGCCAGGATGGCGCCGGCCACGCCGGCTCCGATGATCACGATCTTCATGCGGATGAGGTCTCGCTGAGAGGCGCCGCCGCGGCAGGCGCGCGACGCCGGTGTTGCCGGGGATGGCGTTGTTCGAAGGCGTGGCCGGTGGCGTGCATGGTGGGTGCGGTCACCTGCAGGATGCGTACCAAGTCCGCGCCGGCATCGGTTTGCAAGCGTGCTGTCATGCCGCGTGCGCGATCACCGCGACCAGTCCGCCGCCGTCCGGCCCCTGGTGCTCGGCGCCGCCCGAAACGAAGATGCGCGCGTCCCCCAGCACGCCGGCCACCATGCCGCCGACCGCGCCGCGGATGTGGCGCTGGGCATTGATGTCGGTGTCGTCGAGCATGGTGTGGCGCAGGCCGCGCACGTGGCCGCGGCGGTCGGGCTCGCACTTGACGAACACCGCCGCCACCCGTGCTGCATCGGCCGCGCTCAGCTGGGGCGCCGCGTTCATGCCCAGCGGCCGCAGCGCCTCGGCCACCGCGCCGATGTCCAGCGCGTCGCGCATCGGTGCGCAGGCCATGCGCAGCGTGCCTTCCCATGCCGCGCTGTGGCCGAGCACGATCACTTCGTTGGCCTCGACCTCGATGCCCGACGAAATGCTCGCACGGCGGGAGAAGCGCTCGAAGTCGGCCCCCATCGCGGCCTCCAGCGCCGGGTCGTCGGGCAGCTCGCCCAGTGCGATCGCCACGCCGAAAGCGCCGGCGGCACGCGCCGCCGCCATCGAGCGACCCGAGTCGGCGGTCAGCACCGTGTGGCCGGCCGCGGTGGCGGCCTGGGCGCGCGCGGCCGTCACGCAGGGGCACTTGACCTGCACGAAGGCCACGTCCTCGGCGCGGGCGATGCCGGCGCCGCGCATCGCCTCGCGCACCGCGCCGGCCACCGACGCCACCTGCGCCCAGCGCCCGACATGCTGCGCGGGCAGCGGCGCGCTGACGGCCGTGCCGATCGCCAGTGCGCCCGGGCCGGGCCCTGCGGCCGCGGCGGGCTGCCCGGTGCGCGCGAACACCACGTAGTGCGGGCTCAGCACACCCTCGGTGCCGCCCGACAGGATGCAGGGCAGCTCGCGCAGCAGTTCGGCGGCCGGCCGGCCCAGCCGCGCGGCCAGCAGGCTCATCAGCGTCTGGGTGAAGTAGCCGCGCGTGAAGTCGTTGACACCGCCATTGCCTTCGGTCTTGCCGATCACGGCTACCACCTGGGCGGGCTCGATCACGCCCTCGTCGAACAGCGCGGCGAGCGCCGAGAGGTCGCCCGGATGGGCCATCGGCAGGCGGTGCACGGCCAGTTGCGGGCGCGTGGCAGCCTGCGTTGGCGCGGTGCCTGGGGGAAGGAGGGTGTGGGCGTCCATGGATGCTGCGGTGCAACAGATGAACGCAGTATGGGCAGCCGGGGTGCAAACCTCCAGCGCAATGTTTCGCTCGGACCGAGCGCAAATTGTGTGCAGTGCGCGATTCGCCGCCTTGACGGCGCGCGCCCCCGGGCCGCTCAGCCCGGCAACGCTGCCAGCCGGTTGACCAGCGTTTCCATGAACGACAGCGTGGCGATCGGCAGCATGCGGCCGGCGCGCGCCGCCAGCACCAGCTGGCTGTGCGCCAGCGCCCGGTCCGACAGCGGGATCGATACCAGCTCGCCGCGCCGCACCTCGTTGAGCGTGCCGATCTGGAACTGGAAGCTGATCGCGCCCGTCTGCCGCGTGAACTCCTTGAGCGTCTGCACGGTGCTGGCCTCCAGCGCGACCTGCAGCGCGATGCGCGAGCGCGCCATCACGTCGTCGAGCAGCCGCCGGCTGCCGAACGACCGGTCGCCCAGCGCCACGGTGTATTTCTGGCAATCGGCCAGCCGCAGCGTGGCGCGCTTCGCCAGCGGGTGGTCGGGCCGCAGCATCGCGCACAGCGGCTGCGCGATCGCGCTGATCACGCGCAGCGTCTCCGAGGGCTGCGGGTCGTGCACCAGGATCAGTTCCACATCGTCGGCCATCAGCGACGCGACCAGGTTGCCCGTCACGCCCGAGACGATCTGGAACTGCACGCCCGGGTGCGTCTGCTGGTAGTGCGCGATGGTGCCGGGGATCAGGTCGGTCGCGACCGATTCGGCGCAGCCGATGCGCACCGTGCCGCGCACCAGCCCGCGCAGTTGCTCGATCTGCGACTCGGCCGAGCGCATGTCGGCCATGCTGCGCCGCACCGCGGTGATCAGCACCTCGCCCGCTGCCGTGAGGCGCACGCCGCGCGGCAGGCGCTCGAACAGCGGCGTGCCGATGTCGGACTCGATCTCGAGGATCTTGCGGTTGAGCGCCGTCGAGGCCACGTGCAGCTTCTCGGCCGCCTTGCGGATCGACCCCGCGCGCGCGACGGCATCGAGGTAGACGAAGTGGCGAGGCGGATGCAGCATGGGGAGTGAGTGGCGAAGATTGTTCCACAGGGCCATGCACGGCCGGGCCGGCGAAGCGAGCGTAGGCCGCCGCCCACACCGCTTCGCGCCCGGCCTTCGGCACGCGGACCACCGGGCCGGCCTACGATGTCGGGCCATGACCGCGCCGCTGCCCCACAGTTCCGCCTTGCGCCCTGGCGACCTCGTGGTGGCGCGCCCCGAGGGCCTCTACTGCCCGCCGGGCGACTTCTACATCGACCCCTGGCGGCCGGTGGCGCGCGCCGTCATCACCCACGCGCATTCCGACCACGCGCGCGCCGGCCACGGCCACTACCTCGCGCACACCGACAGCGCCGGCACGCTGCGCACCCGCCTCGGCAGCGACATCGCGCTGCAGACGCTCGCGTACGGCGAACACATCGAACACCACGGCGTGCGCATCTCGCTGCATCCGGCCGGCCACGTGCTGGGCTCGGCGCAGGTGCGGCTCGAACACGGCGGCCGCGTGTGGGTGGCCTCGGGCGACTACAAGACCGAGCCCGACGGCACCTGCGCGCCCTTCGAGCCCGTGCCCTGCGACACCTTCATCACCGAGTCGACCTTCGGCCTGCCGATCTACCGCTGGCCCACGCAGGCCGCGCTGTTCGCAGAGATCGACGCCTGGTGGCGCGCCAATGCCGAGGCCGGCCGCGCGTCGGTGCTGTTCTGCTACGCCTTCGGCAAGGCGCAGCGCATCCTGCATGGCGTGGACGCCTCCATCGGGCCGATCGTGGTGCATGGCGCCGTGGAGCCGCTCAACGCGGTGTACCGCGCCGCGGGCGTGGCCCTGCCGCAGACCCTGCGCGTGACCGATCCGGGCGTCGATGCCGCGCTGCTCAAGCGGGCGCTGGTGCTGGCGCCGCCCTCGGCCCAGGGAACGCCATGGATGCGCCGCTTCGGCCACCATGCCGACGCCTTCGCGAGCGGCTGGATGCAGCTGCGCGGCACGCGCCGGCGGCGCGGCGTGGACCGCGGCTTCGTGATGTCGGACCACGCCGACTGGCCCGGCCTGCAGCAGGCCATTGCGGGCACGGGGGCCGGGCGCGTGTTCGTCACCCACGGCAGCGTGGCGGTGATGGTGCGCTGGCTCAGCGAGAACGGATTGGACGCGCAGGGCTTCAGGACCGAGTACGGCGACGAGGACGACCAGGAAGCTCCCTCCCCTTCCGGGGGAGGGCAGGGGAGGGGGCAGGCGGCGCTCGATGGGGACGCCGAGAGCCCCCATCCCGACCTTCCCCCGGAAGGGGAAGGAGCGAAGGCATGAAAGCGTTCGCCGCGCTCTACCGCGAGCTCGACGCCAGCACTTCGAGCCTCGCCAAGCAGGCTGCGCTGCAGCGCTACCTGCGCGAGGCCGATCCGGCCGATGCCGCGTGGGCCGTGTACTTCCTGGCTGGCGGCAAGCCGCGCCAGCTCGTGCCCACCAAGCTGCTGCGCCTGCTCGCGCAGGAAGCCGCGGGCCTGCCCGAATGGCTGTTCGACGAGAGCTACGAGGCGGTCGGCGACCTGGCCGAAACCATCGCGCTGCTGCTGCCGCCGCCCACCGAGGCGCACGACCTCGGCCTGGCGCGCTGGGTCGAGGAGCACCTGCTGCCGCTGCGCGAGGCCGGCAAGGCGGCGCCCGACGAACTGCCCGCACGGCTGCGCGCGCAGTGGCGCCAGCTCGCGGCCGAAGAACGGCTGGTGTACTTCAAGCTCATCACCGGCGCCTTCCGCGTGGGCGTGTCGAAGCTGCAGGTCACGCAGGCGCTCGCGGGCGTGGGCGGCATCGATCCCAAGCGCGTGGCGCAGCGCCTCATGGGCTACACCCACATCGGCGGCCGGCCGCGCGCGGAAGACTACCGCGCGCTGATCGCGCCGGAGTCCGGTGCGGAGCAGGTGCAGAAGACCAGTGGGCAGCCGTACCCGTTCTTTCTCGCGCATGCCTTCAACCTGCCGCTCGAACAATTCGATGCCGTGCTCGGCCCGCCGGCCGGCTGGATCGTCGAATGGAAGTGGGACGGCATCCGCGCGCAGCTGGTCAAGCGCGCAGGCGCCGCATGGCTGTGGTCGCGCGGCGAAGAGCTGGTGACCGAGCGCTTCCCCGAGCTGGCCGTGCTGGGCGATGCGTTGCCCGACGGCACGGTGCTCGACGGCGAGATTGCCGTCTGGCGCGGCGACCGCGTGCAGCCCTTCGCGGAGCTGCAGAAGCGCATCGGCCGCAAGACGCTGGGCGCGAAGCTGCTGCGCGAGATTCCGGTGGTGCTGCTGGCCTACGACATCCTCGAATGGGAAGGGCGCGACCTGCGCGCGCTGCCGCAGTCGCAGCGCCGGCTGCTGCTCGACGAGCTCGTCACGCGCATGCAGCATCCCTCGCTGCTGCCGAGCCCGATGCTCACCGGCATCGAGTGGAGCGACTTCGCACGCCAGCGCGAGGCGGCGCGCAGCCTGGGCGTGGAGGGCATGATGCTCAAGCGCCGCGACGCGCAGTACGGCGTGGGCCGCACCAAGGACGTGGGCGTGTGGTGGAAGTGGAAGATCGATCCGCTCAGCATCGACGCCGTGCTCGTCTACGCGCAGCGCGGCCACGGCCGGCGCGCGAGCCTCTACAGCGACTACACCTTCGCCGTCTGGGACGGTCCGCCCGAACAGGAAGGCCGCAAGCTCGTGCCATTTGCCAAGGCCTATTCGGGCCTCACCGACGCCGAGATGGCACGCGTGGACGCGATCATCCGCAAGACCACGGTCGAGAGCTTCGGCCCGGTGAAGAGCGTCAAGCCCACGCTGGTGTTCGAGCTGGGCTTCGAAGGCATTGCGCGCAGCACGCGTCACAAGAGCGGTATCGCGGTGCGCTTTCCGCGCATGCTGCGCTGGCGCGAGGACAAGCCGGTGGTGGAAGCGGACACCCTGCAGACGCTGGCCGCGCTGCTGCCGTCATGACCGAGCGACCGGACCCCGAATTTCTCCCTCCCCTTCCGGGGGAGGGCCGGGGTGGGGGCCAGCGGCGTATCAAGGATCCGCCGCCTCTCGAAGGCCGCGTGCCCCCATCCCAGCCTTCCCCCGGAAGAGGAAGGAGCAGGGCAGCAGCAGTCAAGGCGGCGCTCGACGCCTGGTTTGCAGCGCGCGGCTGGAAGCCTTTCAAGTTCCAGCGCGACGTGTGGAAGGCCGTGGCTGCAGGGCGTTCGGGGCTGCTGCATGCGACCACCGGCGCAGGCAAGACCTACGCCGTGTGGCTCGGCGCGCTGCAGGCGTTCTCGTCCGCAGCGCCGCCTTCCTCGCGCAGCGGAAAGACCACGCCGCCGCCGCTCACCGTGCTGTGGATCACGCCCATGCGCGCGCTCGCGGCCGACACGCTGCGCGCGCTGCAGCAGCCGCTCGAGGCGATGGATGCCCAGGGCATCGACGTGCACCGCTGGAGCGCCGGCGCGCGCAGCGGCGACACCTCGCCGGCCGAGCGCAGCGCGCAGAACGAGCGCCTGCCGACCGTGCTCGTCACCACGCCAGAGAGCCTGTCGCTGCTGCTCGCGCGCGCCGATGCCAGCGAGGTGCTGGGCCGCGTGAGGATGGTGGTGGTCGACGAATGGCACGAGCTGCTCGGCAACAAGCGCGGCGTGCAGGTGCAGCTGGCGCTCGCGCGGCTCAGGCGCTGGAATGCGGGGCTCGCGGTGTGGGGCATGTCGGCCACTCTTGGCAATCTGCAGGAGGCCATGCACGCCCTGCTGGGACGTGAACAGGGCGTGCTGGTGCAGGGCGCAGTGACCAAGAAGTTGATTGTCGATTCGCTGCTGCCCGGCCGCGCCGAGCGCTTTCCGTGGGGCGGCCACCTGGGCCTCACGATGCTGCCGCAGGTGCTCGACGAGATTGCCGCCAGCAGCACCACGCTGGTGTTCACCAACACGCGCTCGCAATCCGAGATCTGGTACCAGGCGATGCTCGAGGCGCGGCCCGAATGGGCCGGCATCATCGCGCTGCACCACGGCTCGCTCGACCGCGCGGTGCGCGAGTGGGTCGAGCTGGGCCTCAAGAACGGCGAGCTCAAGGCCGTGGTCTGCACCTCGAGCCTGGACCTGGGCGTGGACTTCCTGCCGGTCGAACGCGTGCTGCAGATCGGTTCGCCCAAGGGCGTGGCGCGGCTGCTGCAGCGCGCGGGGCGCTCGGGCCATGCGCCGGGCCGGCCCTCGCGCATCACGCTCGTGCCCACCCACAGCATCGAGATGGTCGAAGGCGCCGCGGCGCGCGCGGCCATCGCGGCCGGCCACATCGAGGCGCGCCACACGCCGGTGCAGCCGCTCGACGTGCTGGTGCAGCATCTGGTCACGGTGGCGCTCGGCGGCGGCTTCGTGCCCGACGATCTGTATGCCGAAGTGCGCGGCACCGCCGCCTACGCGGACCTGTCGCGCGAGAGCTGGGCGTGGTGCCTGGCCTTCGTCTCGCAGGGCGGGCCTTCGCTGGCCGCCTACCCCGATTACCGGCGCGCGGTGCCTGATGCAGAGGGCGTCTGGCGCGTGCCGGATGCGCGGCTTGCGCGGCGCCACCGCATGAACATCGGCACCATCGTGAGCGATGCCAGCATGGCGGTGCAGTACATGGGCGGCGCCAGGATCGGCAGCGTCGAGGAGGGCTTTGTCGCGCGCATGAAGCCCGGCGACTGCTTTCTGTTCGGCGGCCGGCTGCTCGAACTCGTGCGCATCCACGACATGACGGCCTGGGTGCGGCGCGCTTCGGGCAAGCGCGCCGCGGTGCCGCGCTGGAACGGCGGGCGCATGCCGCTGTCGACCACGCTGGCCGATGCGGTGGTGCAGCAGCTCGCGCTGGCCGGCGAGGGGCGCTACGGATCGCCCGAGCTGCAATGCGTGCGGCCGCTGCTCGAGATCCAGCAGCAATGGTCGGCCCTGCCCACGCCAGAGACCCTGCTGGCCGAAACGCTCGCCACGCGCGAAGGCTCGCACCTGTTCCTCTATCCCTTCGCGGGGCGGCATGTGCACCTGGGGCTTGCGAGCCTGCTGGCCTGGCGCGTGGCGCAGCACGAGGCGCGCACTTTCTCCATTGCAGTGAACGACTACGGCTTCGAGCTGCTGAGCGCCACGCCGGTCGACTGGCCCGCGCTGCTGCCGCAGGTGCTGCGCCTGCCGCAGGGCGAGGATGCGCATGCCACGCTGCTGCACGAGGTG
Organism: Variovorax beijingensis; assembly: GCF_007828835.1. GTDB lineage: Bacteria > Pseudomonadota > Gammaproteobacteria > Burkholderiales > Burkholderiaceae_C > Variovorax > Variovorax beijingensis_A. Next base: position 725,360 of record NZ_VIVL01000001.1, read on the forward strand.
CTGGCCTCGCTCAACGCAGGCGAACTGGCGCAGCGCCGCTTCCGCGAGATTGCGCGCGTCTCGGGGCTGGTCTTCCAGGGCTATCCGGGAGAGAAGCGCAGCAGCAGGCAGCTGCAGGCCTCCTCGTCGCTGTTCTGGGAGGTGTTCCGCAAGTACGACCCGGCGAACAAGCTGCTGCTGCAGGCCGAGCAGGAACTGCTTGCGCAGGAACTCGAGATCGGGCGCCTGGGTGCCAGCCTCGCGCGCATGGCGGCTCAGCAGCTGGTGCTGAAGCCGCTCGAGCGGCCCACGCCGTTCTCGTTCCCGCTCATGGTCGAGCTGTTCCGCGAGAAGCTGTCGAACGAGAACGTGGCCGACCGCATTGCGCGCATGGTCGAGCAGCTCGAGAAGGCCGCGGGCGGCGTGGTCACGGCCGGGGGCGTGGAGCGCGTGAAGCGCACGCTCGCATTCGGCCAGGAAGGGCCGGGCAAGCCGCCGGCCGCGCCGCGCCGCGAGCGCAGTCGGTCGTCACGGCCCTTGCCGCCCCTGTGAGCCTGCTCAGCCCGCGCCGTGCGCCTTGACCCAGCGCACGATGTCCGCCGCGCCCATGGCGCCGGCCTGGCGCGCCACTTCGCGGCCGCCGCGGAACAGCGCCAGCGTCGGGATGCTGCGGATGTTGAAGCGCGCGCCCAGCGCCGGCACGGCTTCCGTGTCCACCTTGGCCAGCCGCACCTGCGGTTCGAGCTGGGCCGCGGCCTGTTCGTAGCCCGGCGCCATCTGGCGGCAGGGGCCGCACCAGGGCGCCCAGAAGTCCACCAGCACCGGGATTTCATTGCGCGCAATGTGGCGGTCGAAGGTCTTTTCGTCCGGCAGCGCGGTGGAATGGCCGGTGAACAGCGCGCGGTGGCAGCTGCCGCAGTCGGGCGCACTGCCCAGCTGCGCGGCGCGCACGCGGTTGGTCGTGTGGCAGTGCGGGCAGACGATGTGCAGCGAAGGCGTTTCGGTCATGACGAAGAACTGGGGTCCGCGGGGTGAATTGCAAGATGGCCGCCGGCCCGGCCGTCTTTTGCGACACTCGTGGCCCGTGACCGCTTCGAATCTCCCCGCATCGGCGCTCCCCGTCCAGTGGGCCGGCGAACTGTTGCACCTGTTGCCCGAGCACGCCCTCTGGTGGCCCGAGGGCCGCGTGCTGTTCATTGCCGACCTGCACATCGGCAAGGCCGCTACCTACCGCGCGCTCGGCCAGCCGGTGCCGGGCGGCACCACGCAACAGAACCTGGCGCGGCTCGACGCGCTCGTCGCGGCCCATGCGCCGCAGCGCATCGTGTTCCTTGGCGATTTCCTGCATGCGGCGCAGGCGCGCACGCCGCAGGTGCTGGCGGCGCTGGCCGCCTGGCGCGCCGCGCATGCCTCCGTCGGCATGGTGCTGGTGCGGGGCAACCACGACAGCCGCGCGGGCGATCCGCCCGCCGCGCTCGGCATCGAGGTGGTCGACGAGCCCTATCTGCTCGGGCCTTTTGCCTGCTGCCACCATCCGCAGGCGCATGCCACGCACTTCGTGCTCGCGGGGCACCTGCATCCCGTGTGCAGGCTGCACGGCCCGGGACGCGACAGCGTGCGGCTGCCGTGCTTTGCAAGCGATGCGCAGCAGGCCGTGCTGCCGGCCTTCGGCGAGTTCACGGGCGGGTGGCTGATGGAGCGCGCGCCGGGGCGGCGTTTCTATGCGGTGGGCGGCGCGGCCGTGTGGGCGCTGCCGTCATCGGAGTAAGGATTTAGCTCCTTCCCCCTCCGGGGGAAGGCTGGGATGGGGGCAGGCAGAGCGTGCCCAGTGTCGACGCCGCTTGCCCCCTCCCCGGCCCTCCCCCGGAAGGGGAGGGAGAAATTCAAAGAACCACGGGCTCGTCGGGCAGCTCGTTGGTGTCGGGCTCGTTCTCGCCCAACGGAAAATGCGCCACCAGCAAGGCCGACATCTCTTCCAGCGCCTGCGTGAGCCCGTCCTCGAAGCGGCCTTCGCGGAAGGCCGCGCCCATGCGCTGCGCCATTGCGGCCCATTCGGCATCGTCGACGCGCGCGTCGATGCCGCGGTCGGCCACGATCTCGATCGCATGCTCGGCCAGCAGCAGGTAGATCAGCACGCCGTTGTTGTGCTCGGTGTCCCACACGCGCAGCTTGCCGAACAGCGTGACGGCACGCTCGCGCGCCGAAGCATCGCGCCGCAGGTAGGACCATGGCAGGCCCGCCTCCACGCAGATGCGGATCTCGCCGCTGTGGCGGCGCTCACTCGCGGCCACGCGCGCCGCGAGGCGTTCCATGGCGGCATCGGGCAGCACGCGCCGCACATCGGCTTCATCCATCCACTGGTGGCGCCAGATGCGGGCCAGCTTCGAGAAAAGCGTTGCCGTTGCCATGCCTACCAGTCCCCCGAGGCGCCGCCGCCCCCGAAATCGCCGCCGCCGCCGGAGCTGAAGCCACCGCCGCCGCCGCTGCTGCCGCCGCTGCTCCAGCCGCCGCCACCGCCGCCGCCCCAACCACCGAAGCCGCCACCACCACCGCCGCGGCGTCCCGGGCTCGTCGCAGCCACGGCCGAGAACAGCGACACCATCAGCGCCGCCAGGCCCGCCAGCACCGCGATGACGATGCTGGTCGTGATGAGGAAGGCAATCACGCCGATGCCGCCGCCCATGACCACCGAGCCCAGCTTCTTGCCGACGATCGAGCGCACGATCGGCGCCGCGATGAAGACGCCCACGAACAGGAAGATCGCGAGGTTCTCCCAGTCGATGCCTTCGCTGGAATCCTTGCCGCCGTCGCCACTGGAAGGCGCGGGCAGCGCCTCGCCGTCGACCAGCCCGATGAGCCGGGCCACGGCCGCGTTCAGCCCGCCCGCGAAGTCGTTGTTGCGAAAGCGTGGCTTCATCTCCTCGTCGATGATGCGGATGGCCGCCAGGTCGGGCACTGCGCCCTCGAGCGCCTTGGCCACTTCGATGCGCATCTTGCGGTCGTTCTTGGCCACGATCACCAGGATGCCGTCGCCGACCTCCTTGCGCCCGATCTTCCAGGCGTTGCCCACGCGGTTGGCATAGCTCGCAATGTCTTCGGGCTCGGTGGTGGGCACCATCAGCACCACCATCTGCGAGCCCTTGCGCTGTTCGAATGCGGCCAGCTTGGCTTCGAGATCGGCGCGCTCGGAGTCGGCCAGCGTCTGCGTCTGGTCGATCACCCGCGCCGTGAGCGCCGGCACCGGCAGCAGGCCCTGTGCCCATGCCGCCGCCGCAAGACCGCCCCATGCGGCCGCAGCCAGCAGGACGGTGGCCAGTGCGCGGCGGAAGAGGGCAAGAGCCATCAGGCGGGCGTCTTACTTTTTAGGTGCACTGAAATCGACCGTGGGCGGCGTCGAGATCTGCGCTTCGTTCTGCACCGAGAAGTTGGGCTTGGGCTGGTAGCTGAAGATCTTGGCCGTGATGTTGGTCGGGAAGCTGCGCGCCAGCACGTTGTACTCCTGCACCGTCTGGATGTAGCGGTTGCGCGCCACGGTGATGCGGTTCTCGGTGCCTTCGAGCGTCACGCGCAGGTCGCGGAAGGCCTGGTTGGCCTTCAGCTCCGGATAGCGTTCCGCCACCACCATGAGCCGCGAGAGCGCCGATGAAAGCTCGCCCTGCGCCTGCTGGAACTTGTTGAACGCCTCGGGGTTGTTGAGCGTCTCGGGCGAGACCTGGATCGAGGTGGCCTTGGCGCGCGCCTCGATCACCTTGGTGAGCGTGTCCTGCTCGAAGCTGGCCTCGCCTTTCACGGTGGCCACGATGTTGGGCACCAGGTCGGCGCGCCGCTGGTACTGGTTGAGCACCTCGCTCCAGGCCGACTTGCTGGCCTCGTCGAGCGACTGGAACTGGTTGTAGCCGCAGCCGCTCAGCGACAGCGCCGCCGCAAGAATCAGGAGCCAGCGTTTCATCATCGTCATTTGCATTACCTCCGCAGAAGGAAGCCGAAGTTAGCATAGAAGGCTCCATGGCCCTCGATCCTCTCCATGCGCTGCAAGGCGCGAACCGCGCAGCATTGCCCGCTGCGGCGGCAGGCGCCGGCACGCTGCTGATGGCCGGCGCGACCGGCGCCTTGGGCCAGGAGCTGCTGCGCCGCCTGGCGGGCAGCCACCGCTTCGCCCATGCGCGCGTGCTGGCGCGCGAGCCCATCCGCGACGGGCTGCGCGGCGTTGAAACCTACCTCGCCCCCGGCCTGCCGATCGCGCAATGGCCGCTGGCATCGGCCGACAGCGCGGTCATCGCCTTCGACCCGCCGCGGCTCTACCACGACCGCGAACGCGCGCTCTGGGTGCCGCAGCCTTCGGACCTGCCCGAGCTCGCGCGCTGGCTGCGCGCCTGCGGCGTGCAAACGCTGGCCATCGTGCAGCCGCACGACCAGGGCAGGCTGCCCGAGGCACTCAAGCGCGGCCTTGCGAGCCTCGACGAGCAGGCCGTGGTCGCCAACGGCTTCGACCGCGTGATCCTCGTGCGCTCGGCGCGCAAGCCGCTCAACGCAAAGTTCGCCAACCCCGCCGAAAGGCTCGCGGCGTGGATGCTCTCCATCGTGCGCTTCATGGTGCCGACGAGCGAGCAGCCGGTGCGCGCGTCGAAGGTGGCCGAGCTGGTCGACCTGGCGCTGCGCATCGCGCCGCCGGGTGTGCACGTGGCGGCGCCGGAGCTGGTGTGGGAGGCTGCGCAGGGCGACATGCAGGCCGTGGCGCGCCGCTGGCTCCAGCCCTAGCCGAAACGCAGCGAGCGCAGCCCCACGGTGCGGTCGACCCAGACGACGGCCACCAGCGTGACCACGATGCTCACCGTCGACACGGCCGCAGCCGTCGGGTCGAAGTCCCAGCGCAGGTAGTCGAACAGCTGCAGCGGCAGTGTCGTCATGCCGATGCCCTTGAGCAGCAGGGACATGTTGAACAGGTCGAACGAGATCACGAACGCGAACAGCGCGCCCGTGATGATGCCCGGCTTGATCAGCGGCAGCGTCACGCGCACGAAGGCCCGCCACGGCGAAGCGCCGAGGCTGCGCGCGGCCTGCTCCAGCGAGCCGTCCTGGTTGTAGAGCGACGACGCGACGTTGGTGAACACATAGGGCAGCGTGACCAGTACGTGGCCCACCAGCAGCCCGAACATCGTGCGCGTGCCGACGCCGCTCGCGTACAGGAAGAACAGCAGCGCGATCGCCGTGAGGATCTCGGGCAGCATGAGCGGCAGCATCAACAGCATGCGCAGGCCCTCGCGCAGCCGCGTGGCATGGCGCACCACGTAGAGCGCGCCAGCCACGCCGATCACGGTCGAGCACACGGTCGCGATTGCCGCCACCTGCAGCGAGGTGCCGATGGCGCGCATGAAGGCCTCGTTGGCGAACAGCGCGCCGAACCAGCGCAGCGAGATGCCCTGCGGCGGAAAGGTCAGGAACTCGCCTGCGTTGAGCGACATCAGCACGATCACCGCGATCGGCAGCAGCAGGAACACGTAGACCGCGCCGACGTACGCCAGGCCCATGGCATCGGCCACGCGTGTGGCCAGGGGCTTGCGCTTCGTTCTCATTGCAGGCCCTTCATGAAGTGCCCGGTGAGGCGAGCATAGACCCACACCGCCACCATGCCGCAGGCCGAGAGCACCAGCGCCTGCGCTGCACCGGTGGGCCATTGGAAGTTGTCGATCAGGTTCTGCACCACGAGCACTGACATCGTCTTGACCTGCGCGCCGCCCAGCATCACCGGCGTCACGTAGGCGCTCAGCGTGAGCACGAACACCAGGACCGTGCCCGCCTGGATGCCGGGCCACGACATCGGAAGAACGAGCCGCCAGAACACCTTGAACCGGGAGGCGCCGAGCGAGCGCGCGGCCTGCTCCAGCGTCGGGTCGATGCTCTGGATCACACCCACCAGCGGCAGGATCATGAACGGCAGGAACACATGCACCAGCGCGACTGTCACGCCCAGGCGGTTGTTCATGAGCTGCAGCCCGGTCTCGACCAGCCCGAGATCGATCAGCACGCGGTTGATCACGCCGTTGCCCGACAGCAGGATCAGCCAGCCGAAGCTGCGTACCACCACGCCCACCAGGAGCGGCGACAGCACCAGCACATACAGCAGGCTGCCCCAGCGCGAACGCGTGCGCGCCAGGTGGTAGGCCACGGGGTAGCCCAGCAGCAGGCAGATGGGCACGGTCGTCGCGCCGAGCACAAGCGTGTCGGCCAGCACGCCGAGGATGTAGCCGTCGCCGAGCGCATGGGCGTAGTTGCCGAGCGTGAAGCCCGCGCCATAGGGTGCCCCCACGGCCGTGGGCCGCAGGCTCATGGCGATGATGTTCAGGTAGGGCAGCACCAGGAACACGCCGATCAGCACCAGCGCCGGTGCGATCAGCCAGAACGCGCCGCGTCCCGGGCGCGCCTTGCGCCGGGCGCTGCTGCGCGGCGGCGCTTCGGCTGTCATCACGGCGCTCATTGGCGCACCCTTGGCGCTGCGCTCATGGCGCGGCCGCGATGATCCAGGCGTGGCCCGGGTCGAAGGCAAAGGCCGCCTGGGCGCCGGCGTCCATGCGCCGGCCCGGCGACGTCTGCACCAGCAGGCCCTGGCCACCGGCGCACTGCACCGTGTGCTCGACCGTGCTGCCGAGGAAGTAGGCCGACTGCACGCGCCCGGCGTAAGGCCCGTCGTTGCGGAAGCGGATCGCCTCGGGGCGGATCGTCACGTGCACCGGCTGCCCTGTCGCAAGGGGCTGGTCGTGGCTTGCCGGCACGCTGCCGAGTGCGGTGCTCACGCGGTAGGTGGGATATGGACCGGGTTCGTCGGTCAGGCCTTCGACGCTGCCTTCGATGAGGTTCGAGCGGCCGATGAAGCGCGCCACTTCCACGCTGCGCGGGCGCATGTAGATCGCCTCGGGAACGTCGAACTGCAGCAGTTTGCCGCCGAGCATCACGGCCACGCGGTCGGACATCACCATGGCTTCCGACTGGTCGTGCGTCACGTAGAGCGTGGTGATGCCCACGCGCTTCTGCAGCTCGCGGATGAACACGCGCATGTCCTCGCGCAGCACCGCGTCGAGGTTCGCGAGCGGTTCGTCGAGCAGCAGCAGGCGCGGCTCGATCACCAGCGCGCGCGCCAGCGCCACGCGTTGCTGCTGGCCGCCCGAGAGCTGGCGCGGATAACGCTCGGCCAAGGCGGTGAGCTGCACCATCGCGAGCACGTCGTCGATGCGGCGCTTGCACTCGGCCTTGCCGATGCCGCGCATCTCCAGGCCGAACGCCAGGTTGCGCCACACCGTCAGGTGCGGAAACAGCGCGTAGTTCTGGAACACCATGCCGATGTCGCGTTTCTCGGGCGGCAGGTCGGTGATGTCCTCGTCGTTCAGGCGCACGCGGCCTTCGTCGGGAAACTCGAACCCGGCCACGCAGCGCAGGGTGGTCGTCTTGCCGCAGCCGCTCGGGCCCAGCAGCGAGATGAATTCGCCTTCCTCGGTCTTGAGGTCGAGGTGCGAGATGGCCGGCGCGGGTGCGTTGTCGAAGTGCTTGCGCAGGCCGTCGAGCGACACCCGCGTGGTGCGGCGGCCCGTGGCGGCGCGTGCGGAGGCGGTTTCGCTCACTTCATCTCCCGGTTCCAGCGGTCGGTGATGGCCGCGACCTGCGGGTTCACCTTGGCCCAGTCGAACTGGAAGATCGACTTCATGCGGTCCCCGCTCACCGGCACGTCCTTGGCAAGGTCGGGCGAAAGCTTCGACCGGGTGTTGGTCGGCGAGGTGAAGAACTCCTTGGCCATCATTTCCTGCACGTCGGGGCGCAGGATGAAGTCGAGGTACTTGTAAGCCTCTTCCTTGGCCGGCGCATTCTTCAGCACGTTGAACGACTGTTCGAAGGCCAGCACGCCCTCGGTGGGCACCACCATCTCCACGGGCACGCCCTTTTTCTGCAGGGCCACGATCTCGGGGAAGTCGATCACCGCCACCGTCACGTCGCCGCGCGTGAGCATGGTCGACAGGGTGCCGCTCCAGTCGGCCTGCGTGAACGGCAGGAGCTTCTTGATCTCGGTGAAGGCGCGGTCGATCGCGTCCTGCGAGCCGCCGTAGAGCTTGGCCGTCATCAGCAGGAACAGCATCGCGGCCGTGTTGCCGATCTGGTAGAGGCCGATCTTGCCCTTGAACTCGGGGTTGCTCCACAGGTCCGACCACGCCTTGGGCGGTGTCTTCACCAGGTCCTTGCGGTAGCCGATGCCGATGGTCGAGACAATGCCGCGCACCCCGTTGTCCTCGGCATTGCGCAGGATCGGGTACACGCTTGCGAGGTTGGGCACCTTGGCCGCGGGAATGGGCTCGAAGTAGCCTTCGGCACGCACCAGGCTTGCGATGTTCTCGTTGACCATCAGGATGCTGTAGGGCGGCTTCGCAACGCCGGCTGCGCGCAGGTTGGCCACGAAGTTCTTGCCCAGGCCAACGTCGAGCGTGGTTTCCACGCCGGCCGATTTCATGAACGTGGGCATCAGGTCGGAGCGCCAGAATTTTTCCCAGCGTCCGCCGTAGGTGTTGACGACGAGGTTCTGCGCGGCGAACGACATGCCCGGCATCGCGAGTGCGGACATGCCGGCTGCGGCGGCCATGGCTTGCAGGCAGTCGCGGCGGGAGAAGGCTTTCATGGTTGCGTCCTGGGAAGAGAAGAAAAGAAGAAGAGGCCGTTCAGGTGTTCGCCGGCTTGCGGTAGGCGTAGTTCTTGTCGAGCCTCTCGAGCAGGTACTCGCCGTAGGACACCGGCTCGTAGCGGGGCGGATGCTGCGCGTCGGTGCAGGTCGGCAGGCATTCGATCAGCGCGTCCATGCCGGGGTCGAGAAAGTAGGGCAGCGAATAGCGGTCGCCCCCCGAGCGGTTGATGACGCGGTGCGGCGTGGACACGAAGCGGTCGTTGGTCCAGCGCGCGAGCATGTCGCCGACGTTGAGCACATAGGTGTCCGGAATCGGCGGCGCCTCGATCCAGTCGCCGCCGCGCGGTCGCACCTGCAGGCCCCCGGAGTCGTCCTGCGCGAGCAGCGTGATGATCCCGTAGTCGGTGTGGGGCGCCGAGCCCATCTGGTCGTCTTCGACCGGCGGCTGCGGGGGATAGTGCAACGCGCGCAGGAAGGTGGTGGGGTGGTCGAAGTGGTGGTCGAGCGCGGTGGCCTCCAGGCCCAGGCTCATCGCGATCAGGCGCACGATGTAGCGGCCGAGTGCGTCGACCTCGCTCACGTACTGCGTCATGGCGGGTTTGAAGCCCGGCAGCCATCCGGGCCACTGGTTCGGCCCCTGCATCGGCAGGCCGGCGAGAAGGCCTGCGTCGTCCGGCGGCAGTTCGTGCATGAGCATCAGCGATTCGCTCATGTTGGGCCTGGTGACCCTGGCCACCGACGAGGTCACGATGGTCGAGGTGGCCATGCCCATGTAGCCGCGATGGAAGGCATTGATCGCGAGGGAGCGCTTTTGCTCGAGGGTGGAGGCGTGGAACTCGCGCGAGGCCGCAAAGGCCGCGTCGCGCGTGGCGCGCTGTACGGTGTGTCCCGAGATGTAGGCAAAGCCGATGGTGCTCAGCGCTTCGTGAAGCTGCAGGGCCGCCTTCCTGGCAGAGGGAACGCCCGGGTCGAGGTTGCCGCCAAGGTCGACGAGGGGAATGGAGTTCAGCATCGGTGTCAGCGAATCGGGTTGACGGAAGAACGGAGGCCGCCGCGCCATCGGCCCAGCAGCTCGTGCGAGTCCATGACCAGCCCCAGGTGCAGCGACACCATCGCAAGCGCCGCGCCTTCCAGATGCGCATCGGTGCCGCGCACCAGGTCGCGCAATACGATCACGCGGTAGTTGCGGTTGCTGGCGTCGAAGGCGGTGTTGAGCACGCAGCAGTCGGTGAAGCCGCCGTTGAGCACCACCGTCTCGATGCGCTGGTTGCGCAGCAGGAAGTCGAGATCGGTCGGGTAGAAGGCCGAGAGGCGCCGCTTGCTGTCCACGCGCATGTCGCCGGGCGCAACGCGCGTGACCCACTCGGTCCACTTCGAGCCTTCGATGGCGTGCGCGTCGGCATTCGGTATTGCGCCCACGTGCAGCGGAAAGGTGCGCCGCCATGCGGACGGAATGCCGTGGACGTCGTCCACGCCGCCGGGCCGCAGCACCGACCTGATGTGCACGATGCGCACGCCCAGCGCGCGCACCGCGTCATGGAAGGTGTCGATGGGCGCCACCACGTCGCGCGCCCGCGGGGCGGGGCAGGGGCAGTCGGGGCTGTCGTCCAGGTGGCCCCGGTGCATGTCGATGGACACGACCGCGGTGGTGGCCGGGTCCAGGTAGTCGGCGAACTGCGCCGCGTCGAGCTCGCGCTCCTCGTTGTAGACCCAGGCCTTCATCGGCGTTCTTCCCGCACATAGGGTTGGCCCAGCGCACCGGGTTCTTCGTCGGCGCCGCGCCGCGAGAGCGCGACCCACACCATCACCCCGAGCGTCACCGCATAGGGCGTCATCATCACGAAGTACTGCGGCAGCTGCACGCCGGCCGCCGCGAGCTGCGGGATCAGCGCCTCGATGCAGCCGAACAGCAGTGCGCCCGCGAGCGCCTTCCACGGCGACCAGCGCGCGAAGATCACCAGCCCCACCGCGATCCAGCCGCGCCCGCCGGTCATGCCCGCGATCCACAGCTTGGTGCTGACCACCGAGATGTATGCGCCCGCCAGTCCCACCAGCGCCGAGCCCGCGAGCACCGCGGCCAGCCGCCACATGGCAACGCGGATGCCGGCCGCATCGGCCGCCTGCGGGTTCTCGCCCACCGCGCGCAACCGCAGCCCGGCCGAGGTGCGCGAGAAGAACCACGCCACGGCAAGGAAGATCGGCAGCGTGAGCCAGACCATCGCGTTCTGCTCGAACAGCCGGCCGGCGCCGGGCAGGAGCGACAGCGGCCACAGCGCCATCGCGCCGATGCCCTCGGTGGCATGGTTGGTCCATTCGGCCAGCGAGCCGACCAGTGCCGTGAGGCCCTGGCAGAAGAACACCAGCGCGAGCCCCGCGATCACCTGGTTCACGCGCAGCCAGATCACCATCACCGCGAACAGCAGCGACACCGCACTGGCCGCGAGCATCGCCAGCACCAGCGACACGGCCGGCTGCCCCATGGCAAGCTGCGCGCCGATGCCCGCGAGCGCTCCGACCAACATCAGCCCTTCGGCGCCGAGCGACAGCACGCCCGCGCGCTCGCTGATGATCAGGCCCAGCGCCGCGAGCGCATAGGGCACCGCGAAATCGGGCGTGCTCGCGAGCCAGTTCAGCACGATGCCGCCGCTCATTGCACAGCCTCCGCACCCACGCGCCGCAGCCGATGGCGAATGAAGAAATCGCTGGCCGCCACGCACACCACGATGATGGCCTGGATCAGCTGCACCATCGAGAACGGCACCTGGTAGAACACCTGCAGGCTGCGGCCGGTGACGAACAGCGCCGCCACCAGCAGCGCCACCACGGTGGCCGCGAGCGGGTTGTTGCGCGCAAGAAAGGCAATCAGGATGCCCGAGAAGCCGTAGCCCTGGTAGAAGGCCTGCGTGAGCCGCCCTTCCTGCCCGGCGGCCACCGCAAGGCCCGCGAGCCCGGCCATCGCGCCCGACAGCAGCACGGCGCCGTAGATGGTGCGGCGCACCGGCACCCCATTGGCATGCGCCACGCGCGGATTGGCATCGACGAAGCGCAGGTACAGCCCGGCGCGGCTCAGGCCCACCAGCCACCAGGCGAAGAGCGCCACCACGGCCGCGAGCACGATGGCGCTGCTCACGCCGGCGCCCAGTTCGGGCAGCCGCTCGAAGGCGCGGAACTGCGGCGAATAGGGAAAGTTGTCCTTCGGGTCCTTCCAGCTGCCATAGACCAGGTGCAGCAGGAAGTTGGCCGCCATGTAGTTGAGCATCAGCGTGGAAATGATCTCGTTCACGCCGAGCCTGATCTTCAGCCACGCCGGCCCCAGCACCCAGAGCAGCCCGCAGCCGATGGCGGCCGCGAACATCAGCGGCAGGCGCAGCGGCTCGGGGCCGATCTGCCACATCGAGACGGCCGTCGCGCCGATGGCACCCCAGATCATCTGGCCCTCGAGCCCCAGGTTCCAGAAGCGCGCGCGAAACGCCAGCGAGCCGGCCATGCCCACGAGGACCATGGGTGCGGCCTGGAACAGCACGGCGCGCAAGTTCTGGCCGTCGAAGAAGGTCTGCATCACGAACTCGTTGGCGAGCTCGTTGGCGGGAACGCCGGCCGCCACCAGGATGGCGGCGGAAATCGCAAGGCCGACGAGGAGCGCCGCCGCAAGGATCAGCGCCTGCCGCCGCCATCCCATGTGCTGGCGGATTTCCAGCGCATAGCGTCGGCGCGCCAGCGGCTGGCGCCGCGCCCGGAGCGCGGCCTCCGGATCGGTCTGCGCCGGCTGCGCGATGGCCGCGAGCGTGGCGTCAACCATGGTCCACCATCGCCTGTCCGATGGCCTGCCGGTCGGCCGGCTGCGCGAATTCGCCGGCAATGCGCCCGCGCGTCATCACGCCCACGCGGTCGGCCAGCTGCAGCACCTCGTCGAGGTCTTCGCTGATCAGCAGCACCGCGGCGCCGCTGTCGCGTGCGGCGCGCAGCCGCGCATGCACCTCGGCGCTCGCGCGCACGTCGAGCCCGCGGCTCGGGCTGTGCGCGAGCACCAGCGAGGGGGCCTTGCCGAACTCGCGCGCGAGCACCAGCTTCTGCGCGTTGCCGCCGGACAGCAGCGCGGCCTTCTGCGCCACCGAGCGCACCCCCAGCACATCGAAGGCGCGAACCGCTTCCTGCGTATCGTCCTGGATGCGGCGCCGCCGCAGATGCCAGGCGGGGCCGTAGCGGCCCGTGTGCACGCGGCCGATCGCGTAGTTCTCGGCCACCGAAAGGCTGCCGGCCAGCGCGAGGCCGTAGCGGTCGGCCGGGATCGTGGCAATGCCCACGTTGCGGCGCTCGGGTGCGGGCATGGCCTTGAGGTCGCCGTGGCCGCTCAGATGGATCTCGCCTTCGAGCGGCCCGCCGGCATCCGGCAGGCCCATGATGGCGCCGGCCAGCTCGCCCTGCCCGTTGCCGCCGACACCGGCCAGGCCGTAGATTTCGCCCGCATGCAGTTCGAGGTCGACGCCGTCGAGCACGCGGCGGCCCTCGGGCGATGCGGCCGAGCGCAGGCCGCGCACCGTGAGCCGCACCGGGCCGCGCGGCGACTTCGCGGGCTCGAAGCCCTGCGTGGCAACCGATTCGCCCACCGTGAGCTTCACGAGCTCGGCCACCGAGGTGGCGCCGGGCTCCAGCGTGGCCACCGTGCGGCCGCCGCGCATCACCGTCACGCGGTCGGCATAGGTCTTCACGTCGGCCATCTTGTGCGTGACCAGCACCACGGCAGAGCCGCCGCGCGCGAGGCCCCGCACCGTCTGCAGGAGGCGTGCGGCTTCCTGGTCGGTCAGCACCGCGGTCGGCTCGTCGAGGATCAGGATGCGCGCGCCCGCCAGCAGCACCTTGAGGATCTCGACGCGCTGCTGTTCCGCGATCGACAACGCATCGATGCGCTTCGACGGATCGATCTCGAAGCCCAGCTCCGAGGCCTTGTTGCGGATGTCGCGCGAAATCTCGCGCAGGCGCTCCCCGTGGCTCTGGAACTCGGCCGGCGCGGGCGCCGTGAGCAAAATGTTCTGCGCCACCGTGAACGGCCGCACCAGCTTGAAATGTTGGTGGACCATGCCGATGCGGTGCCTGGCCGCATCGCGCGGTCCGGCAAAGTGCACCAGGTTGTCGTCGACCAGCAGCTGGCCCGCCTCCGGCGCATAGAGCCCGGCCGCGATGTTCATGAGCGAGGACTTGCCCGCGCCGTTCTCGCCCAGCAGCGCATGCACTTCGCCCCAGCGCGCTTCGAAGTGCGCGTCGGTCAGCGCCGCAAAGCCGTCGAAGGACTTGCGGATGCCGGTGAGCTGGAGCGCGTTGGGCATCGGGCGGCCTGCTTACTTCTGCGTGACCACGCCCTTGACGAACCAGTCCATCTTCCAGAGGTCGGCATCCGACAGCACCGCGCCCTTGGCCACGCGCTCCTTGCCGTCGCGGTCGGCGAGCGGGCCGGCGTAGACCTGCTTGCCCTTCATGATTGCGTCGCGCTCGGCCGTGATCTGCGCGGCCTTGTCCTTGGGCACCGCGGGGCCGAAGCCCGCGATGTCGGTGCCGCCGTCCTTCATCTCGATGAAGGCGCCGTACTGGCCGGGCTTCCAGTTGCCGGCCATGATCTTCTTGAGCTCGGGCGTCAGGAAGCGGTCCCACACCCATACCGACGAGCACAGCGTGGCCTTGGGCGCGAACTGGCGCAGGTCGCGGTGGTGCCCGGTGCCGTACACGCCGCGCTCCTGCGCCACGATCTGCGGCGTGGGCGAGTCGACGTGCTGGCCGATCACGTCGGCGCCCTGGTCGATCAGCGCGGCCGCGGCGGCGCGTTCCTTCACCGGGTCGTTCCAGGCGCCGGTGTAGATCACGTTGACCGTGGCGTTGGGGTTCATCTTCTGCGCACCCAGCGCGAAGGCATTGATGGTCCAGTTCACCACGCCGAAGGGGTTGGCCGCCACGAAGCCGAGCTTTCCGCTTTTGGAGGCTGCGCCCGCGGCCATGCCGCAGAGATACTGGCTCTCGTAGGTGCGGCCGTAGAACGATTCGAGATTGCTGCCGTTGGTGGTGCCCGAGCCGTTGAGAAAAGCCACGTCGGGGTACTTGGCGGCCAGGTCCTTGAAGCTGTCGGAGTAGCCGAAGGCGGTGCCGATCACGATGTTGGCGCCGCGCTGGATGAACTTCTCGGCCGCGGGCTTGATGGCCGACGCGTCCTCGGGCACGTTCTCGACGAACTGGATCTTCTGGCCGATCTCCTTCTCGATCTTCACGCGCGCTTCGTCAAAGGCCTGCGTCCAGCCGCCGTCGTTTTTCGGGCCGAAGTAGAGCATGGCGATCTTCGGCTTGTCCTTGAGCGTGAGGCCGTCGGCCGCCGCGGCGGGCAGCGCGAACAACGCGCCGCCGGCCGCGAGCGCCGATGCAAGGCCAAGGGCGAAGCCGTGGGTGGGAGTGCGCAGCAGCATGGAGCAACCTTTCGTGGGGAGCGTGTCGAGAGGGAAGGAAGAAGGGAAGGCGCGCCGCGCGCGTCACATCATGAAGTTGATGCGGAACACATTGCCCTCGGGGTCGAGCAGCACCGACTGGTACCAGTTGTAGTAGGTGACGTAGGGCGGCTTCACCAGCGTGGCGCCGGCCTCAAGCGCGACGGGCACCATGCGGTCCACGTCGTCCTTGCTGTCGACGTCGATGTTCAGCAGGAACTTCACGCCACGTGTGTCGGAAAATTCGGCCAGGTGCAGCAGCTCGTAGGCCTCGAGCGCGTTGAAGCCGAGGCTCGACTTGCCGGTGTCGAGCCCGCGGAAGATCGGCGAGCGGATCGCCTCGATCTCGGGGAAGCCGAACACGCGCTGGTAGAAGCCGCTGAGCGCGACCACGTCCTTTGCGAAGACGTTGACGTAGGAGAGATGGGGCATGTCAAGTGCTCATTGCGCGTTCGTGGTGGTTCTGGCGTTCTTGCTCGGGGCGTGTGCACAGATCACCGGGTACTCCCCTCCGCGAATGTCCCCCGGCCTTCGGCCTCCTCCTTGATTTCGCTGCGGGGAGCACCCGATGCTCTGTGCACCTGGACACGCTGCTGTTGCATCGCCGATCAACGACTGCTCTGACCAACGATCACGTCGATGGGGTGCCTTGCGCAGCGAAATCAAGGGGGAGGCCGCAGGCCGGAGGACATTCGCTTCGCCGCGTACCCCGTCGGCGAGATCGCGCCCTGAACGGCAGTGGCCCAAACCACGCACCAAACACACACGCCGACGAACAGAAAAGCAGGACTTCATCTAGACCGCCACCTTGGTCCCACCAAAGGTCGTCTGCTTCACGAACTTCGACGTGAGATGGTCGCCCGAAGAAATGGGTGCGTACTTCGGCTGCTCGCCCGGCGCGAGGCAACTCGGCAGGCACTCGACCATCGCGTCGTAGTTGGGCTGGTGAAAGAACACGAGCGACTGGCGGCGGTTGGTGCTGGCCACCTCGAACGGCGGGTTGACCACGCGGTGCAGCGTCGACACCCACTGGTCGTTGGTCCACTGCATCATCAGGTCGGCAATGTTGACCACCAGGCCGCCTTCCACCTGCGGCACGTCGACCCACTGGCCTGCCTTGTTGAACACCTGCAGGCCCTTGTCGTCGGGCAGCACGATGGTGAGGCTGCCGTAGTCGCTGTGCGCGCCCGCGCGCAGCTGGCCCGGCAGCGGCGCTTCGCGCTGCGGCGGATAGCTCAGCACGCGGAACATGCTGATGTGCCTGTCGATCTTGTCGTCGAAGAAGGTCTCGGGCAGCGCAAGGCCGAGCGCGAAGATGCGCATCAGCGAGCGCGAGAGATCGCTCATGGCCTCGAAGTAGCTTTCATAAGCTTCGCGGAAACCGTCGATCGGCGGCCAGCTGTTGGGCTCGAAGTGCGGGCCGGCGGCAGGGCCGCGGTGGTAGTCGTCGTCCGGCACGTTGGAGGGGCCGATGGAAAACGATTCCTTCAGGTCGCCGGGCGCGGCCTCTTCCAGGCTGTAGGAAAGCCCTTCCTCGCCGACCGCGCTGTAGCCGCGCACCGCGTCTTCGCGCGGCCGGTCGACCTTGCGCTTCTCGGCCAGCGGCATGTCGAAGAACTGGCGCGAGAGCCGCGACACGCGCGCGATCAGCTCGGCCGGAATGCCATGGTTGGTGATGACCAGGAAGCCGATGCTGCGGCAGGCCTCGTCGACCTTGGCCGCAACCTGCGCCTTGCCTTCGGCCGTGCCGGCGAAGTAGGGCGCGAGATCGATGATGGGTACGGACAGCAGGGTGCTCATGTGTCGGTCCTCGTGCTTGGCATGCCTTTCGCCATGCAACGTCTGTGCCAGTTGGACCAAATGGACAAAACGCGTTGGCCGCGTCAGCATGGTGCGTGCCGGCCGTGCCTTGAGGCCGCGCTGGCGCAACGCGATGCACCGCGGCCTTACAGTGGTGCGCGTTGGAAGAAGAGTCCGCAAGTAATCGACGAAGCGAGGGAAGATGCCGAAGACCAAGGCGCTGGCCGCAGCCAGCAGCACCAAGAAGAAGATCCCGGTGAAGGGCCCGGCGCGCGAGCGCGCGAAGCCCGCCGTGCGCAGCGCGTCCGCGGTGAGCCGCAGGCTGCGCCAGATCGAGGACAAGCGCAGCGCCATCCTGGGCGCCGCGCTGGGCCTGTTCTCGCGCTTCGGATTGCATGGCACGTCGATCGACCAGGTGGCGGCGCGCGCCGATGTGTCGAAGAGCAACCTGCTCTACTACTTTGCCAACAAGGAAGAGCTGTACGTCAACGTGCTGCGCGACCTGCTCGCGCTGTGGCTCGAGCCGCTGCGAGGCTTCAGCGCCGAGCAGGATCCGGGCGAAGCCATCGGCGGCTACATCCGCCGCAAGCTCGTGGTCTCGCGCGACCGGCCCGATGCATCGCGCCTGTTCTGCCTCGAAATGATCCAGGGCGCGCCGCTCTTGCGCGACGAGCTCGACCGCGAACTGCGCACGCTGGTGGAGCGCAAGTCGGAGGTCATCCGTTCATGGATCGCCGCCGGCAAGCTCGCGCCGGTCGATCCGCACCACCTGATCTTCGCGCTCTGGGCCATCACGCAGCACTACGCCGATTTCGGCGTGCAGGTGCAGGCGCTGACGGGGCATACGCTCGAAGACCCGGCCTTCTTCGAGCAGACGGTGGAGAACGTGCAGCGCATCGTGCTGCAGGGCATCACGCCGCGTTAGGGAGTTGCTCCCTCCCCTTCCGGGGGAGGGCAGGGGTGGGGGCAAGCGGCGTACCTGTTGGGCGCTCTGCAAGCCCCCATCCCAACCTTCCCCCAGAGGGGAAGGAGCCATGCAAACGCCCCGGGACGGTCAGTGCTGCGGCGGCACCGCGATCTCGTGATAGCGCCGATCGAAATAGATCAGGCTCTGCGCCTTGCCGCCGATGGCAATCGCCAGCGCCTCGCAGAACAGCACGTCGTGCGTGCCCGCGCTCGTAGCCTGCACCACGCGGCAGTCGAACGAGGCCGCAGCATCTTCGAGCACCGGCGAGCCCGTGGCCTTGCGGCTCCAGCGGCCCGCGGCAAAGCGCTCGTCCATCGGCGTCTTGCCGCCGAACAGGCCCGAGAGCGCCTGGTGTCCTGCCGCGAGCACGTTCACGCAGAGCACGCCGTTGGCAGTGAACGCGGGGTACACCGAGGCCGAGCGGTTCAGGCACACCAGCAGCATCGGTGGCTCGTCGGTCACGCTGCACACGGCCGAGGCCGTGAAGCCGGCGCGGCCCGCGGGGCCGTCGGTGGTGATGATGTTGACCGCCGCGCCCAGCCGCGCCATGGCGTTGCGGTAGTCGGCCTTGGGCAGCGCGGCAGGCGCGCCGCTCGGCATGACGTGGTGGGGTGCCATTGCGTTCAGCAGCATGAGGAGGAATTCCTGTGACGGGATTCAGGCGAGGAGGCAGGCTTCGTCGAAGCCCAGCCGCGGCAGGCGGCCGAACACCTTGGCCGGATCGCCATGGCCGAGGTTGATCAGGAAGTTGACGCTCCAGTCGGTGCCCTCGAAAAACGCGGCGTCGACCTTCGCCTTGTCGAAGCCCGACATCGGTCCGGCATCGAGTCCCACCGCGCGCGCGGCCAGCAGCAGGTAGGCCGCCTGTAGGCTGGCGTTGCGAAAGGCGGTTTCGTGCGCGGCCTCGGGGCTGCCGGTGAACCAGCTGCGCGCGTCGGCATGCGGGAACAGCATGGGCAGCTTGTCGTAGAACTTGCGGTCCCATGCCGCAATCACCGTGACGGGCGCGGCCATGGTCTTGTCGAGGTTGCCCTTGGAAAGCGCCGGCGCGAGCCGCTGCTTGCCTTCGGGCGTGCGAACGAACACGAAGCGCGCGGGCGAGCAGTTGGCCGAGGTCGGGCCCATGCAGGCCAGCGCGTAGATCTGCCGGATCTGCGCGTCGGTCACGGGCTCGGCGGTCCAGCCGTTGTGGCTGCGCGCCTCGGTAAAAAGAAGCGCCAGTGCGGCGTCGTCGAGAGCAGGTTTCATCATGGTCATGCGGGAACACCGGGTGCGCTGACCCGGGCGAGAAAGTCGATCAGGCTGCGGTTGAAGGCGTCGGCCTCGGTCACGCTGTGCGCGTGGCCGCCGTGCGGCATGAAGTGGAGCGTCACGTCCTTGAGGCCATCGGCCAGGCGCTGCGAGCAGGTCCATGGCACCAGGGCGTCGTCCATGGCGGCGGCCACCAGCGAGGGCATGGTGATGTCGCCAAGGCGCGCGTCGACGTCGAAGGCCCGCAGCGCGCCGATGCGTGCGCGCATGTTGGCTTCGCCCGGGAAATGCGCGAACGCATGGTCGACCTCGTCGGCCACGCGCTGCGCATGTTCCGCGCACCAGGCCGCGGGGTACAGGAAGATCGGCTGCGCCTCCACGTACGCGCGCGGGCCGCAGGCATCGAGCAGCGCGAGCCGCGCATCGAAGCAGCGCGCCGAGTGCGGATTGGGCTTCGACCACGCATTGACCAGCACCAGGCTCGCCACGCGCGAGGGCTCGTCGAGCGCCAGCTGCAGGCCCACGAGCCCGCCCAGTGCATGGCCCACCAGGTGGCAGCGCGGCGTCGAGGTGGCGTCGAGGATCTGCACCACGTCGCGCGCCATGTCGGCAATGGCGTAGCCCGCGTCCAGCGCCGCGGGGCTGCGGCCCGTGCCGCGCTGGTCGTACGCAATCACGCGATGGCCCGCTTCGAGCAGCGCGCCAAGCTGCGGCTGCCAGAAGGCGGCCGAACCGCCAAGGCCCGACGACAGCAGCACCGCCTCGCCATCGGCCGGCCCGTGCACTTCATAGTGCAGCGGCATGCTCAGGCCTTGTTGCCGACGTGGGCGATCGAGGCGATCTCGACCAGTGCATCGGGCTTCACGAGGCCGCACTGGATGCAGTAGCGCGCCGGCTTGGTGCCCGGAAAGAACTCGGCATACACGGCATTGACCTTCGCGTAGTCGGCCCAGTCCTTGATCATGATCATGTTGAAGGTCACGTCGTCCATGGTGCCGCCGGCCGTCGCGATCACGCGCTGGATCGTCTCGAGCACGTGGCGCGTCTGCGCCGAGGCGTCGCCCACGTGGACCACGTTGTTGTCCTTGTCGAAGGGCAGCGTGCCCGACACGTAGACGACGCCGTCGGCCATGGTGCCGGGCACGAAGGGAGCGATCGGCGTGGTGGTTCCGGCGGGGATGATGGCTTGCTTGGGCATGGGATTTCCTTGCTGTGGGTTGAACGATGGGAGTCAGGCGGCGGCAGGCGCGAAGCTGCGCACGAAGTCGTCGACGGTGGAGACCCAGCCGAAGAAGGTCTCCACGTTGTAGACCGAGGCCTTCTGGATCGCCGCGCCGCCCAGCTCGTGCGTCGCGTCTTCCAGCATCACGGCGAAGTATTCGAGGTGGAAGGCATCGCGCAGGGTCGACTCCACGCACACGTTGGTCGCGATGCCGGTGAACACCAGGTGGCGGATGCCGCGCGCGCGCAGCGTGCTGTCGAGCGTGCTGTTGAAGAAGCCGCTGTAGCGCGTCTTGGGCACCACGATGTCGCCGGGCTGCGGCTTCATCTCGGCAATGAGCTCGTAGTCCCAGCCGCCCCTGGCGAGGAACTTGCCCTGCAGCTCGGGCTTCGCGCGCATGGTCTTGAGCGCGTTCGACTTGTGCCAGTTGGGCGAGCCCGGTCCGCCGGCTTCGACATACGCGGCGTCCCAGCCGTTCTGCAGGAACACCACCAGCATGCCGGCCGCGCGCGCCGCCGCGATGGTGCGCGCGATGTTGGCAATGGTGCCCTGCGCGCCGGAAATATCGAAGCCGGCCGAATCGACATAGCCGCCGATCGACGCATAGGCGTTCTGCATGTCGACCACGATCAGCGCTGAGTCGGTGGCATGCAGCGCGAGCGGTTCGGGCCGCGCGGGCAGCACCCGCGGTGCGGGTGCGCCGGGTAGGCGCGGCGCACCGACCGGGGTGTTCGATGTGAGGGTGGTGTTGCGTGCGGGAGTGCTCACGTGACGCTCCTGCTCAGGCCGCAAGGCGCTCGGCTTCGGCCTGCGACGGCACGGGGCTCTGCACGTGCGCGCGGCTCTTCATCAGCGGCTGGATGCGTTCGCCGAAGGCCTCCACGCCCCGCACGAAGTCGTCGAAGGTCAGCAGCACGCCCTCGGTGCCCGGCACCTCGGCCATTTCGTCGAGCAGGCGCGCGACGGTGGCGTAGGAGCCGACCAGCGTGCCCATGTTGATGTTGACGGCCGAGGTCGGGTCGGCCATCTGGCGCACATTGGTGTCGGCGCCGGACTTAGTGTCGGCCGCGCCCTGCTGGCCCAGCCAGGCAATGGCCTCGTGGTCGGCGCCGGCCTTGTAGTGTTCCCACTTGGCGCGCGCGGCCTCGTCGGTTTCGTCGGCAATCACCATCATCAGCACGTAGGTGGTGACGTGGCGGCCGGTCTTGCGCGTGGCCTCGATGAGCTTCTCGGCCGCGGGCGCGAAGGCCTTGGGCGTGTTCACGCCCTTGCCGAAGCAGAAGTTGTAGTCGGCGTACTTCGCGGAAAAGTCCATGCCCGCATCGCTCTGGCCCGCGCAGATCACCTTCATGTCGGCCTTCGGCTGCGGGCTCAGGCGGCAGTCGTCCATCTTGAAATGCTCGCCCTTGAAGTCCGACCGGCCGCTGCCCCAGAGGTCGCGCAGCACCTGGATGTATTCCGAGAGGTACTGGTAGCGCGTGCCGAAGAACTGGTCACCGGGCCACATGCCCATCTGCGAATACTCGGGCCGCTGCCAGCCGGTGACGAGGTTCAGGCCGAAGCGTCCGTTGGAGATGGAATCGATGGTCGACGCCATGCGCGCGACGATGGCCGGCGGCATCACCAGCGAGGCGGCGGTGGCAAAGAGCTTGATCTTCGTGGTGACCGCAGCGAGCCCGGCCATCAGCGTGAACGACTCGAGGTTGTGGTCCCAGAACTCGGTCTTGCCGCCGAAGCCGCGCAGCTTGATCATCGAAAGCACGAAGTCCACGCCATAGCGTTCGGCTTTCAGCGTGATCTCCTTGTTGAGCTCGAAGCTGGGCTTGTACTGCGGCGCGTTTTCCGAGAGCAGCCAGCCGTTGTTGCCGATGGGAATGAAGATGCCGACGTTCATGCAAAAAGCTCCTGTTGCGAGGTCGCAAAGCCCTATGCATGGCCCGTGCCAATTGGAAAATCCCTTTTAAATCAAAGGCTTGAGAGTTTCCAGATGTTGTGTTTTGACCATTTGGTCCAAAGTGGAGCAGGCGAACCGCCCGCGCTGCGGCAACGCGGTGCGCCGCAAGGCCAAAGCGGTGCAGCCCCATGTCACCGATCGCGCGGCAAAATCACCCCATGCCCAAGACCCCACTTCGCGCCGCCGCGGCCATCGGCGGCACTGCCGACGACATCGAAGCCGCCTTCTACGAAGCGCTGCAGCGCGGCGACATCGATGCCCTGATGGCCTGCTGGGCCGACGAGGACGAGGTGTTCTGCGTGCATCCCGGCGGCCCGCGGCTGGTGGGTGCCACCGCGATCCGCGCGGCCTTCGAGCAGATGTTCGGCAACGGCGCCATCCATGCGACGCCGGCGCGGGTGCGCAAGATCGAATCATTGGCGAGCGCGGTGCACAACGTGCTCGAGCGCATCGAGGTGCTCACGGCCGAAGGCCCCAAGCATGCCTTCGTGCTGGCCACCAACGTCTATCACAAGACCGTCGAAGGGTGGCGCCTGGTGGCGCACCACGCGAGCCCCGGCAGCGCGCGCGAGCCCAGCGACCTGAACGAGCTGCCCCAGACCCTGCACTGAAGCGATGTCCGCCGACGCGCCTTATTCTTCATCCGCCCTGCATGCGTCGATGGGCTACATGGCGCCGCGCTGGCTGCCCGGCGGCAACCTGCAGACCATCTGGCCGGCGCTCTATGCGCGCCGCTTCGAGGGGCCCGCGCCCGCCTACCGCCGCGAGCGCTGGACCGCGCCCGACGGCGACTTCATCGACGTCGACTTCGTCGATGCGGACCTGCCCGGCCCGCGGCCGCTGCTGGTGCTGTTCCACGGGCTGGAGGGTTCCTCCCGCAGCCACTATGCGGAGGCGTTCGCGGCCTTTGCCGCCGCGCAGGGCATGGCCTTCGCGGTGCCGCATTTCCGCGGCTGCAGCGGCGAGATGAACCTGGCGCCGCGCGCCTACCACTCGGGCGACTACGAAGAGATCGGCTGGATCCTGCAGCGCATGCACGACCAGCACGCGCGCCAGGTCGGCGGCCCGGTGCTGGCGGTGGGCGTCTCGCTCGGCGGCAATGCGCTGCTGCGCTGGGCCTGCGAGGCTGGCGACACGGCCCGCGATGTGGTCAACGCGGTGGCTTCGGTGTCCGCCCCGCTCGACCTGGCGGCCGGCGGCGCGGCCATCGGCCGCGGCTTCAACCGGCTGGTCTACACGCGCATGTTCCTCTCGACCATGAAGCCCAAGGCGCTCGCCAAGCTGGCGCAGTTTCCCGGCCTGTTCGACCGCGAGCGGCTGCTTGCGGCGCGCGACCTCTACGCCTTCGACGACGTGTTCACCGCGCCGCTGCACGGCTTTCGCAACACCGACGACTACTGGGCCCGCGGCTCGTCCAAGCCGCACCTGCGCGCGATCCGCGTGCCCACGCTGGTGGTCAATGCGCTCAACGACCCGTTCATCCCGGCCAGCAGCCTGCCCGGCCCCGGCGAGGTCGGCCCGCACGTCACGCTGTGGCAGCCCGCGCACGGCGGCCACGTGGGCTTTCCGCTCGGGCCGCCGCCCGGCCATGTGCTCGGCATGCCGGAGCGCGTGGGCGGCTGGCTGGCCGGGTTTGCACCACCCACTGCGCCGCAGGCGCGCGCAAAATAGCTCCCATGGACGACATCGTCAAACAGGCGCTCGCCAAGTGGCCCAACGTGCCGCACTGCTACGGCTGGCTCGGCCTGGACGCGCGCGGCAACTGGTACATGCGCGACGACCGCACCCAGGCCGAAGGCGCCTTCCCCGTGGCCAAGGGCTCGATGCTGCGGCACGAGAAGCTGATCGACTTCATCCAGCGCAACTACGACCACGACGACGAAGGCCAGTGGTTCTTCCAGAACGGTCCGCAGCGCGTGTATGTCGAGCTGGAGGCCGCGCCCTTCGTCTGGCGCATTGCCGATGGCGCGGGCTTTGCCGTCACGGCCCACACCGGGCAGGCGGCGGGCGGCATTTCGGCCTGCCTGCTCGACGAACAGGGCCGCCTCTTCCTGGCCGCGCCCCTCGGGCTCGGGCTGGTCCATACGCAGGACGTGGGCCTGGCCGCCGACGCGGTGGAGCAGGGCCTGTGGACCCCCGAGCCGGTGCAAGCGGCCGATCTGCCGCAGCGCTTCGGCCATGTGCTGAGCCCGGCGGGGCGCCGGCTCATCGCGCTATCAAAAGAGTAGCTGCAGCTTGCAGCGCCCATGAAAAAGCCGGCTCGAGGCCGGCTTTGTCTTTTGGGGGCGTGGCTCGCTTACTTGCTGGCCGCCGCCGCGGGCGCCGAAGCCGCGCCATCGGCGGGAGCCGCTGCCGCTGCGGGACGCTCGGGCACTGCGAACTTGGCGCCGCCGGCATTGGCCATGTAGACCACGGCACGGCCGATTTCGAGGTCTTCGAAGTCGCCGCCGCCCTGGGCCGGCATCGCGCCCTTGCCATGCAGCGCATGGTCGAGCAGCGTTTCGTAGCCCTGGCCGATGCGCGGGCCCCAGGCTGCAGCGTCCCCGTAGTGCGGAGCGCCGGGAATGCCGGGAGACGCGTGGCAGGCCGCGCACTGCGCCTTGAAGACGGCCTCGCCGGCCGCCAGCGGGCGGTTGGCATCGCGGATCTCGATGGCGCCGACCTTCTTGAGCCGCTCGGCCACTTCGCGGTCGCGCGCATCTTTCGACACGCCGTACAGCGACATGTTGTCGCCCTCGGCCGTGCCTGCGGGCTTGTTGCCCGACACCACATAGGCCACAAGGCCCACGATGATCAGGATGGGTGCTACGAAGGAGAAAAATACCGCGAGCAGCAGTTGCTTCGGGTTCTTGATCGGGCCGGTGTGGGCTTCTTCTGTGGCCTGGTAATGCGGGTCTGCGCTCATTGGCGTCCTCAATTAACGGGGGCTCGTCGGGGGGCTTTTTCGAATCAACCGGCGATTATAGAGAGGCCCTCCGCCCAAAGGACGGAAGGCCTCTTCGAGTCCGTCGCGCGAAAGCCTCAGCCCTTGCTGCCCGGCGTGGCCCAGCCGCCGCCCAGCGTCTTGTAGAGCGTGACCTGGTTCTGCAGCTGCAAGAGCCGCGTGGTGACCGCCGATTGCTGCGCCGTGTACAGCGAACGCTGCGCATCGAGCAGGTCGAGCGCGCTGGCAATCCCGTTGCGGTAGCGCATGTCCGAGAGCCGGAAGCGCACGGCCTCCGCATCGGCCTGCGCGCGCTGCGCACGCACCTGCTCGCCCAGCGTGGCGCGGCCCGCCAGCGCGTCGGCCACTTCGCGGAACGCGGTCTGGATCGACTTCTCGTACTGCGCCACGGCAATCTCGCGCCCGGCCTTGGCCGAGTCGAGCGTGGCCCGGTTGCGGCCCGCGTCGAAGATCGGCAGCGTGACCGACGGCGCGAACGACCAGGCCTTGGAGCCGCGGTCGAACAGGCCCGAGAACTCGCTGCTCGCGGTGCCCAGCGTGGTGGTCAGCGAGACGCGCGGGAAGAAGTTCGCGCGCGCCGCGCCGATGTTGGCGTTGGCCGCAATCAGCTGCTGCTCGGCGGCGCGGATGTCGGGCCGCTCCGTCAGCAGGTCGGAAGGCAGGCCCGCCGGCACGTCAGGCATCGGCTTGACGCTGTCCAGGCCCTTGATGCCGCCCGCTGTGGCGTCGGCCGGAACCGGCGCACCCAGCAGCAGGGCGAGCGCGTTCTCGTCCTGCATGCGCGTGCGCTGCTGCTGCGCATACGAGGCGCGTGCGGTTTCGGCCAGCGAGTTCGCGGCCTGGAAGTCGAGCTCCGACGACACGCCGTTGTCGAAGCGCATCTTGGTCAGGCGCACCGACTCCTCGCGCGTGACCAGCGTCTGGCGCGTGAGTTCGAGCAGCTCGTCGTCGGCAATCAGCGTGAGCCAGCCGGTGGCCACCGCGGCGATCAGGCTCACCTGCGCGGCCTTGCGCGATTCCTCGGTGGCCAGGTATTGCGCCAGCGCCTGGTCCTTCAGCGCGCGGACGCGGCCGAAGAAGTCGATCTCCCAGGCGGTCACGCCCAGGTTCACGCTGTACTGCGAGGACACGCTGCCCGCGCTGCTGTCGAAGGCCTGGTACGGGTTGGGGCTCGAGCGCGAGCCGCTGCCCGTGAGGCCCAGCGCCGGGAACAGCGCCGCGCGCTCGATCTGGAACTGCGCGCGCGCCTGCTCGATGTTGAGCACCGACACGCGCAGGTCGCGGTTGTTTTCCAGCGCGGTGCGGATCAGCCCGTTCAGCCGCGGATCGGTGAAGAAGTCTTCCCACGGCACGGCCGCCGCGGCCGGGCCGGCCGGCTGCGCCGGGTCGCCCGGAAAGGTGGTGGGCACCGGCGCCGCCGGGCGTTCGTAGGTCGGAATCAGCGAGCAGCCGGCCAGCAGCATTGTCGCGGCCAGGGCTGTGGGAATCAGTTTCTTAGTCATGTGCTTTTTCTTCCGTGATGCCGGCTGCTTCCGCGTGCCGCTTGTCGGCCTCGTGCTGGCGCGCGCTGCCCTTGAACAGGCTGCGCACCACCACGAAGAACACCGGCACGAAGATCACGGCCAGCGCCGTACCCGTCACCATGCCGCCGAGCACACCCGTGCCGATGGCGCGCTGGCTGGCCGAGCCGGCACCCGAGGCGAGCACCAGCGGCACCACGCCCAGGCCGAAGGCCAGCGAGGTCATGATGATCGGGCGGAACCGCAGGTGGGCCGCGGCCAATGCCGACTCGACGATGCCCCGGCCCTGCGCCTGCAGGTCCTTCGCAAACTCGATGATCAGGATCGCGTTCTTCGCCGACAGGCCGATGATGGTGATCAGCCCCACCTGGAAGTACACGTCGTTCGAGTAGGCCCGCAGCATGGTCGCCAGCAGCACGCCCAGCACGCCCAGCGGCACCACCAGGATCACCGACAGCGGGATCGACCAGCTCTCGTACAGCGCGGCCAGGCACAGGAACACCGCCAAAATCGCAAAGCCGTACAGGATGATGGCCTGCGAACCCGCGAGCTTTTCTTCGCGCGACTGGCCCGTCCATTCGAAGCCGAAGCCCTGCGGCAGCTGCCCGGCGAGCTTTTCCATCTCGGCCATCGCGGCGCCCGTGCTGTAGCCCGCGGCGGCGTCGCCGCTGATGCGGATGGCCGGGTAGCCGTTGTAGCGCACCGTCTGCGTCGCGCCCTTGACCCACTTGGTGGTCGCAAAGGCCGACAGCGGCACCGGCTGGCCCTTGGTGTTGCTCGCGTTCAGCTGCAGCAGGTCGTCCGGCTGCATGCGCGCCGGCGCATCGGCCTGCACCACCACGCGCTGCAGGCGGCCGCGGTTCGGAAAGTCGTTGATGTAGCTCGAACCCAGGCCCGTCGACAGCGTGGCGTTGATCGCGTCGAAGGTCACGCCCAGCGCGTTGGCCTTGTCGCGGTCGATGTCGATCTGCAGCTGCGGCGCGTCTTCCAGGCCGTCGGGGCGCACCTGCGACAGGATCTTGCTCTGCCCGGCCATGCCCAGCAGCTGGTTGCGCGCGTTGATCAGCGCCTCGTGGCCTGCGCCCGAGCGGTCCTGCAGCCGGAAGCTGAAGCCGCTGGCATTGCCCAGCTCAGGAATGGGCGGCGGGCTCAGCGGATAGATGAACGCATCGCGGATGCCCGAGAGCGCACCAAAGGCGCGGCCCGCCAGGGCGCTGGCCGAGTGGGCCGGGTCCTTGCGCTCTTCCCAGTCCTTCAGCGTCACGAAGGCAAGGCCCGCGTTCTGCCCCTGGCCCGAGAAGCTGAAGCCCATCACGCCCACCATGCTCTGCACCTCGGGCTGCTTCAGGATGAAGCCCTCGACCTGCTGCATCACCGACAGCGCTCGCTCCTGCGTCGCGCCCGGAGGCAGCTGCACGTTCACGATGATGTTGCCCTGGTCTTCCGCCGGCAGGAACGAGCTCGGCAGCCGCAGGTACGTGAACACCACCGCGCCGATGATCGCCACGTAGATGATCAGGTAGCGCGCTGCGCGGCGCAGGATGCGCGCGACCACGCTTTCATAGCCCTTGGCCGTGCGCGTGAAGCCGCGGTTGAACCAGCCGAAGAAGCCGGTCTTCTCGTGGTGGTGGCCGGCTTCCACCGGCTTGAGCAGCGTGGCGCACAGCGCCGGCGTGAGCGACAGCGCCATGAAGGCCGAGAAGGCGATCGAGGTCACCATCACCGCCGAGAACTGGCGGTAGATGTTGCCCGTGGAGCCCGCAAAGAACGCCAGCGGTACGAACACCGAGATCAGCACCACCGTCACGCCGATGATGGCGCCCGAGATCTGCTTCATCGCCTTGCGCGTGGCTTCGAGCGGCGACAGCCCCTCCTCGCTCATGATGCGCTCGACGTTCTCCACCACCACGATGGCGTCGTCCACCACGATACCGATCACCAGCACCATGCCGAACATGGTCAGCACGTTGATCGAGAAGCCCATGGCGAGCAGCATGGCAAAGGTGCCCAGCAGCGCAATCGGCACCACGATGGTCGGGATGATCGTGTAGCGCCAGTTCTGCAGGAACAGGAACATCACCACGAACACCAGCGCAATCGCTTCGAGCAGCGTCTTGACCACTTCGGTGATGGAAATCTGCACGAAGCGCGAGCTGTCGTACGGAATGGTCCACTTCACGCCCTGCGGGAAGAAGCGCTCCAGCTCCGTCATCTTGGCGCGGATCGCCTTGGCCGACTGCAGCGCGTTGCCGTTGGGCGTGGGCTGCACGCCAATGCCCACCGCGGGCACGCCGTTCAGGCGCGCCGAGGTGGCATACGACTGCCCGCCCAGCTCCACCCGCGCCACGTCCTTCAGCCGCACGGTCGAGCCGTCGGTGTTGGCGCGCAGCACGATCTCCTTGAACTGGTCGACATTGGCCAGCTGGCCGTTCACCACCACCGTGGCCGCAATCGCCTGGCCGGGGATGTTGGGCAGGTCGCCCAGCGTGCCCGAGGACACCTGCGCGTTCTGCGCGCGGATCGCGTTGTTCACGTCCGTGGCCGACAGGTTGTAGCCCTGCAGCTTGGCCGGATCGATCCAGATGCGCATCGCGTTCTCGGTGCCGAACAGCTGCGCCTGGCCCACGCCCACCACGCGCTGCAGCTCCGGCACGATGTTGCGCGCGGCGTAGTCGCCCAGCGCCACCGGGTCGAAGTTC
This sequence comes from Variovorax beijingensis, assembly GCF_007828835.1. Lineage (GTDB taxonomy): Bacteria > Pseudomonadota > Gammaproteobacteria > Burkholderiales > Burkholderiaceae_C > Variovorax > Variovorax beijingensis_A. Next base: position 754,819 of record NZ_VIVL01000001.1, read on the forward strand.
GGGTTGTCCGAAGACAGCATCGCGAACAGCAGGAAGTTGTTGCGCGACTTGTCCACGCGCACGCCCTGCTGCGTCACCGCCGCCGGCAGGCGAGGCGTGGCGCGCGAGAGCCGGTTCTGCACGTCCACCTGCGCGAGGTCGGGGTTGGTGCCGGCCTCGAAGCTGATGGTGATGGTGCCCGTGCCGTCGGCCTGGGCCACCGATTCCATGTAGATCAGGCCCGGCGAGCCGTTCATTTCACGCTCGATCACGGACAGCACGCTGTCCTCCAGCGTCTGGGCCGAGGCGCCCGGGTAGGCAACGTTGATCACGATGGCCGGCGGAGCCACCGGCGGGTACTGCGAGATCGGCAGCTGGGTGATGGCGACACTGCCCCCCACCAGGATGAACAGCGCGATCACCCAGGCGAAGATCGGTCGGTCGATAAAGAATTTGGCCATGCGGGCGCGCTCCTGATTACTTCTTCTCGGCCGTGGCAGGCGCCGGACCGCTCGCTGGCGCCGCCGCGGCAGACGCCGCCGGCGCAGCCGGTTGTGCCGCGCCGTTGGGCGCGGGCTTCTTCCAGGGCACCGCCTTCACGGGCGTGCCGGGCGGCATCATCTGCAGCTTCTGGAAGCCGTCGACCATCACCTGCTCACCGGCCTTCAGGCCATCGAGCACCACCCACTGGTTGTCCTTGGCGGCGCTGATCTTCACCGTGCGCTGGCTGATCTTGCCGTCCGCGCTCACCACCGACACCGTGTCGCCCTGCTGCGTGCGCGTGACCGCCTGCTGGGGAATCGTGATGGCGTTGGTGGCCTGCGCCTGCTCCAGCCGCACGCGCACGTACAGGCCCGGCAGCAGCTCGCCCTTCGGGTTGGGCACCTCGGCGCGCAGCGTGACCTGGCCGGTGGTCGAATCCACCGTCAGGTCGGAGAACAGCAGCTTGCCGGGCAGCGCGTACTCGGTGCCGTCTTCCAGCACCACCGTCACGCTGGCCGCCTCTTCGCCGCTCGCGCGCTTGTACTGGCCCGCAGCCAGTGCGCGGCGCAGCTTCAGCACCTCGGAGGCCGATTGCGTGAAGTTCACGTACACCGGGTTGATCTGCTGCACCACGGCCAGCTCGGTGGCGTCGCCCTGGCCCACCAGCGCGCCCTCGGTCACCAGTGCGCGGCCGATGCGGCCCGAAATGGGCGAGGTCACGTCGGCGTAGCCGAGGTTGATCTTGGCCGTCTGCACCGCGGCGCGGCCCGCGGCCACGTCGGCCTCGGCCGTCTTTTGCGAGGCCACGGCCGTCGCGTATTCCTGCTTGCTCACCGCATTGGCCTCGACCAGCGGCTTGTAGCGGTCGGCCAGGGCCTTGGCCTGCACCGCGTTGGCCTCGGCGCGCGCCAGCGTGGCCTGCGCGTTCTGCGCGGCGGCCACCAGCGGTGCCGGGTCGATGCGGAACAGCAGCTGGCCGGCCTTCACGTCGCTGCCTTCGCGGAACTCGCGCTTCAGCAGGATGCCCGAGGCCCGGGCGCGAACCTGCGCCACGCGCGAGGCTTCGAGCCGGCCCGGCAGCTCGGTCACCAGGCCCACGTCGCCCGGCGTGGCAACCACCACCCCCACCTCTGGCGCGGGGCGGGCGCCGCCGCCGGCACCGCCACCCGGGCCGGCCGGCGCATCGGCCTTGGAACAGGCCGCGAGCGCCAACACCACAGCAGCGGCCACGATCGCGAGGCGCGGCGAAAACGACGATTGACGCGAAACATGCAGGAGAGGCATGCGAATCCTTTGAAGCAAAGACGGGAGATGGCGCGTTCGCGGAGCGAACAGAAAGCCAGCATAAACAGCCGGGCCATCGGGGAAGCCCGGTAGTTTACATACATTCATGGATGTATAGTGACAGCATCGAATGGCCCCACGAATCGGAAAGGGCTTGGCTTTACAAATTGGGAGACTTGGTGGCACGTCGTACGAAGGAAGAGGCACTGGCCACGCGGAATCGCTTGCTCGATGCCGCGGAGCTGCTGTTTCAGGCGCAAGGCGTCTCGCAGACCACGCTGCAGCAGATTGCGCAGCAGGCTGGGGCCACGCGCGGCGCCATCTATTGGCACTTCAAGGACAAGGCCGCCCTCTTCAACGCAATGATGGAGCGCGTCATCCTCCCGCTGGAGGCCGGCCCCCGGGCCGCCGCCGTGGCCGCGGGCCCCGACGACGACCCCCTGGCCGAAATAGAGGAGGGCATGGTGCACGCCCTCACCCTCATGACCACCGACCCCCAGGTGCGCCGCGTGTTCGACGTGGCCACCCACAAGGTCGAATACACCCACGACATGGCCTCGGTGCAGCAGCGCCACCTGAGCGCGCGCAACGCCTGCGTGAGCGATTTCGAAAAAGCCCTGCGCCTGGCCGCGCGCCGCGACCGCATCAAGCTGCCCGTGCCCGGCGACGTGGCGGCCCAGGGCCTGCACGCGCTGATCAGCGGGCTCATCCAGAACTGGCTGCTCGACCCCACCGCCTTCGACCTGGTGCCCACCGGCCGGCGCACCTTCAACGTTTACCTGGCCGGACTGGGCTTTCCACGGAACTTGGCGGCGGGCATCGGAAACGAAGCTGAAGAAGTCGCCGTCTGATGGGCGATAATGCGTGGCTCCGGTTCTGCCGGAGCCCAGATTCCTCGCTGTATTTCAACGGATAGAATTCGGCCCTCCGAAGGCTGAGATCCAGGTTCGATTCCTGGCGGCGGGACCAGATATCAAGCCGGACCCTTTCAAGGGTGTCCGGCTTTTTGTTTTCTCGTCTGGGGGAAGATGGCAGTTGGGGACAGGAAACGCGGCCAATTCCTCTCCATTTTTCTGGCGCGGTGGCCAGGATCGTGCCGCACTGCGAGAGAATGGTTTCATCCACTTCGGCGGGGCGTTGAGAAACCACCATCGCACCGATGCCGTACTTCCGGCCTTCCTTAGCAATTCGTTTGACTACATCAGCAGCCGGACCGTCTTCTTTAGCGCCGGAGAGGTATCTATGCGCTTCTTCCATCACCACCAGAAGGGGGCGGTGTATTCCGCCTTCGGTTTTCTCGCGGCTCCAATAGAGCGCTTCGTAGACGATTCTGAGAATCGAACCGATGAGGGTCGTTAATACCGAGCTTGGAACACCCGATAGATCAAGAATCGTGACAGGCTTCTCGTGCCCCAACCAGTCGTCCAACAGCGTGTCGAGATCGCACCGAACGGTTCCATTTAACGATGGTTCCCAAGGTCCGGGGTGCAGAATGAAGTCGAAACGATGGTCCAGCAGACGCGATCGCATCAGATTCAACTGCCGCCGTATGCCTTTGGCTTGTTGGTTGAGGAATGGTCCGGCAGCCCCCATTGCAGCCGGTGTGTACTTCGGAGGGATGAGAGTCCCAGCATCTCCGGCCCGCTCCAATGCCGGCTGGTCCCGTTGCGGCCCATTGAGCGTTCGGGTCTCAAAGTCGATGGGGTCGTACCAGCATTGCTTGAGGCTGAACGGAACTGGACTGTCCACTGTGAGGGATTGGGGATCCAAGCCGGGGAAGTTGGCCGGGTCGAGCCACGCGCTGAAGCTCATGGAGCTCGGTGGCCAGCTGATCCGCGGCAGCTCCCGGGTTGCCGGGCATGCGGAGCCGCTGATCAGCGCGTTCGCGCAAGGGGTGGTCCTGGGGTTCTTCCGGCTGGCGAAGATCGACATCTCCACGGCGCTGGAGGGCGTGGGTTTCTGGCGGCGCTGTGAACTGGTCAGCATCCACCAGGTAGGCGTTGACCGGGGACAGCGGATTCGTGCGCAGGATGGTCGTCGAAAGCCGGGCCGGTAGCTACTACTTGTCCCCAGCGCTCACGCCGCCTCGCCCTTGGCGGTGCCATGCCTGTACTCGCTGCGATGCCTCATGAACCGGTGATAGGACATCCGCAGGTGCAGTTGCATCACCTGCCTTGCCAGCTCGCCATCCGCAGCCTGCACGGCCAGTGTCAGGTCGCGATGGTGATGAAGACTCTGCTCCAGTTCCTGCGGGGTGTAGATGTAGAACGAGCGCTTGATGATGGGCATGTCGATCATCGTTTCGAGCATCGCGCGCAGCCTGGGGGAGCCCGAAGCATCGAGCAAGGCGTGGTGAAAGTCGCGATTGGCTGACTGCACCTTGGCTATTCCTTCCTCGCCTTCCGCAATACCCTCGGCCATCGCCTGGTTGCTCGCCTGCAGTTGCTGGACGAGTGCGTCTCCGCCGCGCGTGGCCGCCAGGAATGATGCGTATGGCTCCAGCAGCATTCGAAGCTGGAAGGTCTCTTCCACATCCCACTCGCTCCATTCCGCCACGCGGATGCCCTGGCCTGCGGCGTCCGTTGCCAACCCGTCTTCCACGAGTCGGCGCAGCGCGGTGCGAACGGGGGTTCGGCTCAGTCCCAGGTCGCGGGCCAGCGGCTCCTCCTTGAGCTGCACTCCCGGGGCGTAGTGCCCCCCCACCAGTCGTTGTCTCAGGATCTCGTAGGCCTTGTCTCTGCCGTGCTGCATGGGGGCATGAACTCGCTGCATATGGAGCCGGGATTGTAGGTCGCCGCTACTTTGCCTTGGCGCTCCGCGAACAAATCGAGTACATGCGTCGTTCTTGATTTGTACTTTGGTGGTTGAGTGGGCCGACGTCTGTAGAGGAAAACTAGGTGATTTCCCTGCATCCCATTGAATTATTTGTACTCGCTTTGTATTCTCTGGGCCTCGAAAAGGGTCTGCGTATGAACATTGCAATCATCGGGTTGGGCGAAGTCGGCCGCTGCTACGCGGCTCCCTTGTATGAAGCGGGCCATACCCTCGGCCTGTGCGAAGCGCACCCGTCAGCGGCCGCCACGGCGCTGGCGGCGTCGATGGAGTTGCCGATCCAAGAGCGGGCCGGTGGTTGGTTGTCCAAGGCGGACCTGGTGCTTTCCTGCGTGACGGGGACCACCTCCCTGCCGGTGCTTGCGCAGGTGCTGCCGCATCTCTCCAAGAACGCGTTGCTGGCCGACTTCACGACGGCCAGCCCCGAGGTCAAGCGCGAAGGGGCGGCCCGTGCGGCAGAGGCCGGTATCCGCTACGTCGACACCGCCATCATGGGCGCGATCTCGCTCAACCTGGTGCGCACGCCCTTGCTGGCTTGCGGCAGCGGGGCCGGGCAGCTGAAAGAAGTCCTCGAGAGCGCCGGTGCGCGTGTTCAGGTCATCGCGGGCGGCAAGGCCGGGGATGCCATCTCGTTGAAGATCCTGCGCAGCGTGTTCACAAAGGGCATGGAAGCGCTTTGCGTGGAGCTGCTGATGAGCGCCGAGAAGCAGGGCGTGCGCAGCGAACTCTACGAGCAGCTCAGCGACATCGACCAGACGCCGCTGCGCTCGTTCATCGACATGCTGGTGCGCACGCATGTCATTCACGCCAGGCGCCGGGCGCACGAAGTGCACGACGTCCAGGCCGAACTGGCGGCGCAGGGCCTTCCTTCGGTGGTCATGCGCGGTGTCGAACAGCGCTTCAACGACACGGTGGACGCGCTGTCCAGGCGGCCGCTCGGCGTTGCGGAACCGACCGTCGACCAAGCCTTGAACTGGCTTCTGGCCAGCGCAGGTGGGCACTAGCCGCTTCCTTCTTTCCGCTTCTTCTCTTCTCTCTTCGTTTCGTTGGCGGCCTGGCGGTCGCCTGGCCTTTCTTCGTCTTTTTTCTACTGGATTCACCCATGACCACTCCTGAGCAGATCAAGCAATTGCGCGACCTCGGCGCAGCCACCGTCTATGAGGCGCAAGGCGCCAAGGGCGCCCTGGACAGCGGCATGAAGCCGATCGACCCGACGGTGCGCCTGGCCGGCCCCGCATTCACCGTCGACGCACGCCCTGCGGACAACCTGATCCTTCACTACGCAGTGCAAAAGGCCAAGCCTGGAGACGTGCTGGTCGTGGACGCGAAGGGCTTCATGGAAGCTGGCCCCTGGGGCGACGTGCTGACGATCCAGGCGATGAAGCTTGGCATTGCAGGACTTGTCATCAATGGCTGCGTGCGCGACGCGAACCTCATCATCGACCTCGGCTTTCCGGTGTTCTGCCGCGGCCTTTCGATCAAGGGCACGGGCAAGAACCAGCCTGGAAAGGTCGGCGTGCCGATCGCGATCGGCGACGTGCTGATCCAGCCCGGCGACATCGTTGTCGGCGACCGCGACGGCCTGGTGGTCGTCGCCCAGGGCGAAGTCGAAACCGCCATCTCCAGCAGCCTGGCCCGCGAGGAAAAGGAAGCGAAGCAGCGCAAGGCCATTGACGAAGGCGCCACCACGGCGGAGCTGCTGAATCTGACGGACACCCTGAAGCGCTTCGGCCTGGTCTGACATCCACAAAAATCACGGAGACATCAGCATGCGCAAGCTCATCAATTCCCTGGCGTTGCTCGGCGCCGCCATCCTTGCACCGGCCGCGGCGCATTCCGCCGATGCCTATCCGTCCAAGCCGATCCGGATGGTGGTCGGATTCGCCGCCGGCGGCTCCGCGGACATCAATGCCCGCATCGTGGGGCAGCAGCTGGGCAAGGAGCTCGGCGGCACGATCGTCGTGGACAACAAGGGCGGTGCCGGCGGCAACCTGGGGGCGGTCGAGGCCAAGCGCTCCGCACCGGACGGCTACACGATGTTCTATGCAACCTCTGCCGTCGTGCTTGCGCCCTCGCTGTATGCGAAGCCGGGCTTCGATCCTTACGCGGACTACACGCCGGTCTCGTTGACGGCAACCATTCCGCTCTTGCTGGTCGTGAACCCGGCAGTGCCAGCCAAGACGGTGAATGAGCTCGTTGCGTTGGCCAAGAGCAAGCCCAATGAGTTGAACTATGGCTCCTCGGGTGCCGGTGCATTGCTGCATCTGGGAGGTGCATTGTTCGCCAAGGAGGCCGGCATCCAGGCCACGCACGTGGCCTACAAGGGCAGCGCCCCCGCGGTTGCCGACCTCCTTGCCGGAAGCACGCAGTTCATGTTCCTGCCGATCAACGAGGCCATGCCTCATGTGAAAGGCGGCGCGTTGCGCGCGCTCGCGATCACGAGCGACAAACGCTCGCCGCTCATGCCGGACGTCCCGACGATCCGGGAGGCCACCGGAAAATCGACCATGGACATGGGGGCCTGGCAGGGGCTGATGCTGCCAAAGGGCGTGCCGGACGATGTCGTGAGCAAGATTTCTGCAGCGCTCAAGAAGGCGCTTGCCGACAAGGCCCTGCAGGATCGCCTCGTTGCGCAGGGTTCCATCGTGCTGGGCGGCACGGCAAAGGACTATTCGGACTACATGAAGCTCGAAGGCGACCGCTGGGCGAAGGTCATCAAGGACACCGGCGCGAAGCTCGATTGAGCACGGCACACGGGAGACATCATCATGCTGAAAAAACGCACCTTCGTTGCCGGCGCCGTCGCGGCCTTCCTGATGGCGGGTGCTGCCGCACAGGACTTCAAGAACCCCATCAGGATCGTCATTCCCTTTGCGCCCGGCGGAGCCACCGACGCGCTGGGTCGGCTGCTGGGGCCCAAGCTCGGCAAGGAGCTGTTGCAGACGGTCATCATCGACAACAAGCCGGGCGCCAGCGGCCAGATCGGCACCGCAGCGGTCAAGGCCGCGCCGCCCGACAGCGCCACCTTCTTGCTGGCCCTGGATCATTCGGTGGTGGTGGTTCCGCTGATCACGCCGACGGCGGGCTACGACGCCATGAAGGATTTCGTCCCGGTCGGCCAAGTGGCGCGTTTTCAGTGGACCTTCGCGGTGCCCATGAGCAGTCCGGCAAAGACCTTGCCGGAGTTCGTCGAATTCGTGCGCAGGGAACCTCAGAACGGCAACTATGGCGTTCCGCTGATCGGCGGCGTGCCGGACATCATCGGTGCTGCCATCACTCGCAAGGCCAATGTGAAGATGGAAGCGATCGCCTTCGGAGGATCGGCGCAGATGATGCCGCAGCTCATAGGCGGCCAGCTGGCTTCCAGCGTGACGGGAGAGCCCGAGGGGGTGACCATGTCGCGCGGCGGCAAGGTCCGCATCCTCGCGATCTCGGGCGGCAAGCGCTCGGCGCTGCTTCCCTCGGTGCCGACATTCGAGGAACTGGGCTTCACCGGCGTGAACGTCAACAGCTTCAATGCGTTCTTCGCACCCAAGGGGTTGCCTCGGCCGCTGGCGGAAAAGTTCAACGCCGCATTGCGAACGGTGCTGAACGATCCTGAGGTCCAGGGCAGGATCAAGGACATGTCGTTGGAACTCGCGCCCACGGACCTCGACCAGTCGGCCAGCGAGCTCGCGAAGTCCTACGCGTTCTGGCGCGAAGCAGCCACGCAAAGAAAATGATGCTGCGCGGCAGCCTGCCATTGCACTCCTCCGGGGTGGAATGCGAAGCCCCGCATTCCACCGGACGGAAGGGGCCGGCATTCAGCGTGCCGGCAGGAGCGTGCGATTGCCACGTGCACTTCTTCGACGCGAAGGCGCCGTTCGCTCCCGGCCCCGTACTCACGCATGGAGACGCCACCGTCGAGCACTACCGGCAGCTGCAGCGCCGGCTTCGCATCGAACGCTGCGTGCTGGTCCAGCCTTCCGGCTATGGGCGGGACAACCAGGTTCTCCTGAGGGGATTGCAGTCGCTTGGCAACAGCGCGTGCGGGGTGGCGGTGATCGATCCGTCGGCGACCCAGTCCGAACTGGAGGTGCTGCGCGCTGCCGGCGTCGTGGGCGTGCGTTTCAACCTCGTCCAGGCAGGCGCGTCCAGCGAGCAAATGCTGGAAGACGTTGCGCGCTTGATTCGCCCCTTCGGCTGGCACATCCAGCTGCACGCGCACCCTGTCGATCTGCTGAACCTCGCCGATCGCCTGACCGCGCTGCCGGTGCCCGTGGTCATCGACCATTTCGCGCGCATCAATGCCGAGCCCGCGATGTCGGACCGCGTGAAGGCCGTCCTTCTGCGCATGATGGGCAGCGGCAATGTGTGGATGAAGATGTCGGCGCCCTACATCGCCTCGCCCGACTCCAAAGCCTATGAAGACCTCGACGGCTTCGTCCGCCACCTTGCGGCTGAGCGCCTCGACCGGCTGGTTTGGGGAACCGACTGGCCGCACGTCACGGAGTCGAGCAAGCCGGATGACGCCGTGCTGATCAATCTGCTCGCACGATGGCTGTCCGAAGACGAGATTCGTTTGGTTCTTGTGGAGAATGCTGCTCGGCTTTATCGCTTCGCGCCGGCTTCGTTCAATGACCGCTGAGCAGCCGACACCGCGGCGCGCAGCGCCAGCAAATAGCTGTCGATGCCAAACCCGCAGATCTGGCCCCTGACAATTTCTGCAAACACCGAGTGGTGGCGGAAGGCTTCGCGTGCGTGGATGTTCGACATGTGCAGTTCGACCACCGGCATCGTCAGGATCGCCAAGGCATCGCGGATGCCGTAGCTGTAGTGCGTCCACGCGCCCGCGTTGATCAGCACGGCATCCACGCCGTCGGTGAAGCCTTGGTGGATGCGCTCGCACATCGCGGCCTCGCTGTTGGTCTGGAAACTCTCGACCTCGGCGCCGAGTTCGCGGCCGAGCGCCTGGAGTTGCGCATCGATTTCGGCCAGCGTGACGGTGCCGTACTGCACCGGATCGCGCTTGCCGAACATGTTGTGGTTGATGCCGTGCAGCATGAGGATCTTCATGGTGTCTCCTCTTCTTCAGACCAGCGGGATGGTCATGCGCTCGATGAGGGCGCGCGTGTCGGGACGCACGCCACGCCACCACGCGAAGGCCTCGGCCGCCTGCTCGACCAGCATGCCGACGCCGTCGGCCAGTTGCGGCACGCCTGCGTTCCGGGCCAGGCGCAGGAACGGCGTGAGGCCTTTGCCGTAGACGAGTTCGTAGGCCAGCTTCGCGCCTTTCAGCACTTCGGCGGGCACCGGCGGCAGCTCTGCCTTCAAGCTCGCGGAGGTCGCATTGACGACGATGTCGAAGCGCTGCCGGGCAAGGTCCTCGTAGCCCGACACCATCACGCGGCCATGCGATGCGAAGCTGTCGGCCAGCGTCCTGGCGGTCGCCAGCGTGCGGTTGGCCACGACCAGTTCCGCCGGCTGCTGTGCCAGGAACGGCAGCAGCGCACCGCGCGCGGCGCCCCCGGCGCCAAGCAACAGCACGCGCGCGCCCTTCATCGCAACGCCGAGGTTGCGCGTGATGTCGTTGACCAGGCCGACCCCGTCGAAGTTGTCCGCGTAGATGCGGTCGCCCTCGAACTTCAGCGCGTTGGTGGCACCGGCCAGCTCGGCCCGCTCGAGCTTGTCGGTCGCGAGCTCGAAGGCCTGCAGCTTGAACGGCGCGGTGATGTTCATGCCGCGGCCGCCGGCGTCGCGAAACGCAAGCACGGCACCGGAAAATCCGTCGAGCGGGCCTTCGATGGCGCTGTAGTCGATGTCCTGGTTGGTCGCCTGCGCGAAGCTGCCGTGGATCATGGGCGACTTGGTGTGCCCGATGGGGTTGCCGATGACGGCGTAGCGGTCGGTCATGAGCTTCGTCTCCTTCACTTGCTGTAGAGCACGCCATCGGCCTGCATGGCGGCGATCTGCGCGTCGCTGAAGCCCAGGCTGGCGGCGACCTCGGCGTTGTGCTCGCCGAGGTCGGGCGCCACCTGCGTCTGCGTGGTGTCGCAGTCCGAGAAGCGGAAGGGCAGGTTGGGCAGGCGGATCTTTCCCAGCGCCGGATGGTCCTGTTCGACCACCATGCCGCGCGCCTGGATCTGCGGGTCGGCCAGCACCTCGTCGATGCGCTGGACCTTGGCGCAGGGCACATCGATGGCGTCGAGCATCTTCAGCACCTCGGCCACGGGGCGAGCCTTCACCCAGGCCCGGACGACCGGCAGGATCTCCAGCCGGTTCGCGTTGCGCCCGGCCGAGGTGTGGTAGCGCGTGGCGTCGCCGAAGCCGGCCGGCCCGGCGGTCTGCGCCACCAGCGCGGCAAAGCGCTTCCAGGCGTCGTCGACCTGCGCCGCAATCACCAGGTCGCCGTCCTGCGCACGGAACACGCCATAGAGCGTGGAGTTGGGCATGTCGTGGCCGGTCTGCACCGGCACTTCCTTGCCGCCCGAAAGGGTGTAGCACTGCACCGCGTACTCGTGCATCGACACCAGCGTGTCGTACAGCGCCATGTCGATGTGCTGGCCGCGGCCCGACTTCACGCGGCCGAGCAGCGCGGCATTGATCGCGGCCACCGCGTGGATGCCGGTGTACATGTCGCCGAGCGAGATGCGCAGCAGCGGCGGCGCCTCGCCGGGATTGCCGACCATCTGCATGATGCCGCTCTTGGCCTCGGCGATCAGGCCGAAGCCGGCGCGGTGCGCATCGGGACCGGTGTGGCCGTAGGCCGAGATCGAGCAATACACAAGGCCGGGATTGCGCGTGGCCAGTTCCTCGTAGCCCAGGCCCAGCTTCTTCAGCGCGCCGGGGCGGTAGTTTTCGACGAACACGTCGGCGCTGTCCACCAGCTTCTGCATCAGCTCATTGCCGCGCGGGTCCTTGGTGTTGACGCACAGCCCCTTCTTGCCCATGTTCTGCTGCAGGAAGTAGCCGCTGTGGTCGCCAATGAACCAGGCGTGCTGGCGGCCGGCGTCGCCGGTGCCGGGCCGCTCGACCTTGATGACTTCGGCACCCAGTGCCCCCAGGCAGCGGCCGACGTACGGGCCGGCCAGGAAGTGGCTGTAGTCGACGACGCGGATGCCGGCCAGCGGCAGGGCTTGCTGCGCGCTCATGAAGGCCTCCGCGGCACCATCACGCGGTGCTCGCCCTTTTGCACCACTTCGTCGCGCTGGTTGATCAGCTCGGACGGCAGCACCAGGATGCCCCAGCCCGGACGGCTCTTCGATTCGCGCTTGGCGCCGACGTGGAACTTCACGCGCACCGTATCGCCCAGCTTGATCGGCCCGACGAAGCTCCATTCCCAGCCGAGCGACATGCCGGGCATGAAGCGCATGTCGCTCTTCGTCTTGAGGCCGTCGGCGACCGACAGGCCGAACAGGCCGTGCGCAACGCGCGTGCCGAATGGCGTGGTGCGCGCATAGGCCTCGTCGGTGTGCACGGGCGTGTGGTCGCCGGTGAGGTCCGCGTAGGCCATCACGCGGGCTTCGGTCACTTCGTAGGGCGGGCTGATGCACTCCTCGCCGACGACGGCGTCGTCCCAATACTTGTCTTCGATGGTGGTCATGGTGTGTCTCTGTGGAATGGGTTGTTCAGGCGCGCGGATTGACGGCCAGGGCCTGTGCGACCGCGCCGGGGCTGGCCTGGATGAATTCGACGGCGAGGCCGTCGGGCAGGCGCAGCCAGTTGCGGCCCTGCGGCATTTCGGTGACGCCGAAGGCGCGCGCGGCGGCGAGCGCGGCTTCGAGGTCTTCGCACATCACGCCGAGGTGGCCGAGGCGGCCCTCGGGGCCTGCAAAGTCAGGCTTGGCCATGAACTGCATGCCGCCCAGCGTCCAGTACTGGATGGGGTCCTCCACCGTGCCCTGCACTTCGCGCATGGTCATGCCGCACACGTCGTGGAAGAACTTGATGTGCCAGTGGATGTCCTTCACCCAGATCGCGACATGCTCGACATAGGCTTTGGGTGCGGCGCTCATTTATTTCGCCTCCATGCGGCGCTCGATGCCCTTGATCGCGGCGACCAGCGTCTGGTTGACCGGCGTCGGCACGTTGTGCTTCTGGCCATTGCGCACCACCGAACCGTTGATGAAGTCGATCTCGGTGATCGACCCCTTCTCCAGGCTCTGCAGCATCGAGGTCTTGAACTCGTACGGCAGGCCTTCGGCGGCCATCAGCCAGGCGTCGCGCGGTTCCTTGATCGACAGGCTCACGCCGCCGGCCTTGGCCACCGCCATGGCCTCGGCGACGGCCGCGATGGCCGTGGCTTCGATCTCCGGCACCGCATAAAGGCTGCCGTAGACCTGCCCCGTGATGGCGCTCAACGCGCCCGTGGACACGTTGATGAGGAGCTTGTCCCACATCACGCCCATGATGTTGCCGCTGACCTCGCAGGGCAGATCGGCGCGCTCGAACTCGGCGGCGATCGCCTTGGCGCGTTCGCTGATGGCGCCGTCGAGCTCGCCGATCACCGTGCGCTTGCCTCGCGTGCCGGCAATGATGCGGCCGGGGCCGAGCAGCACGCCGCCGACATAGGTCTTGCCGGCCAGCACATGCTCGCGGCCCACCACCTCGGACAGGATCTCTTCATGTCCCATGCCGTTCTGCAGCGACATGACGGCCGTGCCGGGTCCGACGATGCCCTTGGCGCCTTCGATGGCCGAACGCGTGTGGAAGGACTTGACCAGCACGATCACCAGATCGGCGGGTTCGAGGCCGCTGCTGTCCAGCGCCGCGCGAACCTTGACGACGCGCTCCGTGTCGCCGTCCTTCATGCGAAGGCCATCGCGCCTGATGGCGTCGACGTGCGCCTCGAAAGGGTCGATCAGCGTGACGTCGGACCCTGCGGCGGCGAGCGTTCCGCCAATGGCACACCCCAGTGCACCGGCGCCGAGAAAGTAGATCTTCATGCGTGTCTCCGTTGGAATGTCTGAACGATAGGTTTCGACCAACATTCCGTCCATGACATGACTGAAATGATCTACATTCCGTTTTGAAATGAACCTCGACGACGACACCGATGACGGCACGGCGCTGCTCAGCGTCAAGCTGCTGCGGCTCTTCGACTTGCTCTACAGCACGAACAGCGTGACGCGCGCCGCCGAGCAACTCGGCCAGAGCCAGCCGACGGTGAGCAACTGGCTCGGGCGCCTGCGCAGGCAGTTGGGGGACGAGCTGTTCGTGCGCACGGCCGCCGGCATGCAGGCCACGCCGCGTGCGGAGGAACTGATCGTGCCGGCGCGCGAAGCGCTGGCTTCGCTGCGGCGCCTGGCTGCGCCTGCGCAGGCCTTCGACCCCTCCAGTGCCACGCGGCGTTTTCGCATCTGCATGACGGACGCCAGCCACATCACGCTGCTGCCCCAGCTGCTGGCGCACGTGCGTGCCGTGGCGCCGGGGGTGAGGCTGGAAGCGGCGCGCATCGACGAGCAGAGCGCGCAGGCGCTGCAATCCGGGCAGGCGGACCTGGCCATCGGATTGGTGCCCTGGCTGGAGTCAGGCTTCTATCAGCAGGTGCTTTACCCGCAGGATTGGGTGTGCCTGGTCAACGCGCGCCATCCGCGCATCGGCGGCAAGGGCTTCAGCCTGCGCGACTACAAGGCGGAGGCGCACGTCGGCATCGTCGGCGGCACGGGTGTTCAGCTGCTGGAGGCGGCCTTGCTGCGGCAACGCGTGGCACGCCGCATCCTGCTGGAACTTCCGGGCTTCCTGGGCCTGGCCGCCATCGTGTCGACGACGGACCTGATTGCCACCGTGCCGCGCCACATCGGCGAGACGCTGGCGCGCACCGGCGAGCTCAAGGTGTTCGATTGCCCGGTGCCGGTTCCGCCCTTCACCGTCAAGCAGCACTGGCATGCGCGCTACCACCAGGACCCAGCCAACCGCTGGCTTCGGGGACTGTGCGAAGACTTGTTTGCGAAGAGGGCTGCCAGGTCGACGCCGAAGCGCAATCGCGTGCCCTGACTCCCTGCCGCGCAGCCATCACCCGGCGGGCAACTCGACCGGAAAGCGCAGCGCCACGGTGGTGCCATCGGGCGTCGGCCGGATGTCCAGCGTGCCGTTCAGCCGGCGTGCGCGCGCCTCCATGTTGCGAAGGCCCATGCCGGCGTGCGCGTCGCGGCCGGCGGTGAATCCGCTGCCGTCGTCGGCCACCGAGAGCGAGAGCTGTCCGTCGGCCGCCTCGATGCCGATGCGCACCTTCGAGGCGCGGCTGTGCTTGAGCACGTTGGCCAGCGCTTCCTGCAGCAGCCGCAGAAAGTCGAGCCCGCGCCGGTCGTCGAGGCGGCACTGGTCGAGGCCCTGCAATGCCCAGGTGCATTCGATGCCGGCCGCCTCCAGCACGCGCGTGGTGCGGTGGCGCAATGGCGCGATCCGTTCGGACAGCCGGTCGGTGTCGTCGAGTGACGAGCTTTCGATGATCAGGCGCAGGTCGTCGCGCACCTCCTTGAGCGCCCACAGCGCGGTGTCGTGGCCGGCCGCGCTGCGGTTCTCGAGCGAGGCGATGTGGCCGCTGAGCGTCATGCCCAGGCCGTCGTGCAGGTCGCGCACCAGGTTCATGCGTTCGGCCAGGCGCGTGTTCTGCAGTTCGGTGGCGTGCTCGCGGTGCAGCATCGAGGACAGGCGCCGGGTGGCGTCCTCCACGTGGTGGCGCAGTTCGTCGTTGAAATGTTCGACCAGGCGCATGCCGACCACGAAGCGCCAGGTCAGCACGAAGGAGATGCCCACCAGCATCGCGCTGGAGGACCAGGGCGTGTAGTAGAGGTTGGTGGCCAGCACACCGTGGAACACGAGCACGTCGTGCGTGCCGGCGGCCAGCGGCAGCAGGGTGCACAACGCCAGCGCCTGCACCTCGCGCTTGCGCGGCGAGGCCAGCGCATGGCGGCAGATGATCCAGGCACTGAGCGTGTAGGTGGCCAGCGCCACCACCACCGCGGCGCCGCGCACCGGCGACAGCAGCGCGTGCGCGTGCGGCGCGAGCCACAGGGCGGCCGTGGTCAGGCCGACGGCGCCGCCGATGAGCTGCACCGCGCGGCGCCGCCGCAGGCCGCAGAAGCGCAGGGCGAACATCAGGAAGGCGGCGGTGCCCAGCACCAGGGCGGACATGTTGACGGCCTGGTAGGTGTCGGTGCTGCCGAAGGGCCAGGTGCTCCGCGCGACGTAGTTGTAGCCCACCGGCACCCACAGCAGCGAGAACAGGCTGAACCAGCCGTAGAAGGTCTCGTTGCGCCGCAGCAGCCAGAACAGGCCGTAGAGCACACCCATGGCAAGGGTGATGCCCAGGCTCAGCATGTGCAGCGACTCCCGGATCAGCCGCTCGTGCCGGTAGTGCGCATCGGCCGCGGCCGGGGTGTCCACCAGCACCGGACCGAGGCCGGGCGCATAGGCTGCAAGGCCCGAGACGCGCACCAGCAGCTCGTTGGGCCCGGGGCGCAGCAGCGGCGCGCTCAAGAGCCAGTGGCGCGGATGGTTCCAGCTGCGCGACAGCGGCTCCTCGAGCTGCGGGTCGCGCGCCAGCAGGGCGCCATTGAGGTAGATGGCGCCGGCCATCGAGAGATAGTCCATCGCGAGGCCCCGCGGCGCGGGCGCGCCGGCCGTGGCGGGCTCGCTCCACCGCAGGCGGTACCACACCACGCCGTCGTGCGCCGGCCAGCGCCCGGCCCAGGCGTCGGGCAGCGTCACCGCGGTCCAGCCCTCGGCCGGCGGCGTGTCGGGGCTCGCCGGGTCGGCACGCGCGACCTCGATGCGTTCGAAGCCGGGCGCATCGAGCGCGGCGGCCGGCGCCAGGCCCGCAAGCAGGAACAGGAACAGCAGGACCGCCAGCAGTTGCCGCAGTACGCGGCCGCGCCGGATCAGGGCAGCAGGCCACGCCCGCGGGCGCTGTGGACGGCCGCGGCCCGCGAGTGCACCGCGAGCTTGCGATAGATGTTCTTGGCGTGGCATTCGACGGTATTGACCGAGATGTACAGGCTTTGCGCGATCTCGCGGTTGCTCTGCCCCTGCGCCACCAGTTCGAGCACCTCGATCTCGCGTTCGCTGAGCAGGCCCGCGTCCGCTGGGGCGGCTGCCATCCTAACCACCTGCGCGGCCGGCGGCTCGGCCATCAGTTGCAGGATGCGCCGCGCGATCACGGGGTCGATGGGAGCGCCGCCGCGCTGCATGCTGCGCAGCGAGAGCTCCAGCTCCACGTCCTCGCCGTTCTTCAGCAGGTAGCCGGTCGCGCCGCCGCGGATGGCGCGCAGCACGGTCGCGTCGTCGCCGAGGCTGGAGACGATCACCGTCTCGGTCTGCGGCGCATGCGCCTGCATCCATTCCACGAGCTCGATGCCGCTGCCGTCGGGCAGGCCGACGTCGACCAGCGCGAGATCGAAGCGCCGCAGGGCCAGCTGCGCCCGTGCGTGCGCCAGCGAATCGGCCTGCTCGCACAGCGCGTGGCCGTGCACCTGCAAGACGATGCGCTGCAGGCGCCGGCGCACGGGTTCGTCGTCATCGACGATCAGGACGTTCAACAGCAAGCGCTCTTCCTTCATCGGGCCATGCCGGCGGCAGGGTGGGCCTGGATTCTCTCAACAACTTCCATGTCATTGGCCGGAGAAGCGCATCGGCACCGTCTTGGTCGTGCCGTCGGCCTGCGGCACGCTGACGTTGACCTTGAGTTCGCCCTTGAAGCCGGCCGGCGGTTTGCCCTGGAAGGTGCCGGTCTTCGGGTCGAACTTCAGCCATGCCGGCAGCGGCTTGCCGTCGCTGGTCAGGGCCTGGGGCGCCTTGCCAGGCGGCATCGCGGCGGGCAGCGGGACGCTGGCCGTGACCTGCTGCGCGCCGGGCGTCGACTTGCCCTGGTTGATGACGATGCCGCCCGCGCCGCCGCTGATCGCGGTGTTCTGCACGGTGGTGTTCTTCTGCTTGTCCACATAGACGTTGGCCATGCCGCCGCCCTTCTGCTGTTCGTAGGGGGAGGCCGGGGGCTTGGGGGCAGGTGCGGCCGGTGTGCCTGCCGCAGCTGCTGCCGTGGGCGTCGGCGGCGGTGGCACGGCCGGTGGATTGTTGCTGCCGGGCGTCGCGGGGGGAGGCGTCGTCGGTGGCTGGCTGGGAGCCGGCGGGGCTGTGGTTGGAGCGGGGGCAGGTGCGGGTGCCGGTGCCGGTGCAGCCGGAGGGTTCGTCTTCGCACCCGTCTTGCCGGAGGGCGTCATGCTCGATCCGGAGGCGGAGGCCGAGAAGCCCACCAACTGCGAGCTGCTGGTGCTGACGGCCGCCTTGGTCTCGAAGCTGCCGCCGGTGTCGACCGCCACGCCGTTGGCCGCCGCCACCTGGGTGCCTTCGAGCGAGGTGTTGCCGCCCGAGGACAGGCTGATCTTTCCGCCGCTCGAAATGCTGCCGGCGGTGGCGATGTTGCTGTCGGACTTGGACGAGCCGACGCCGAGCGACGCCTGCCCGCTGCGGTGGTTGACGGCCGTGCCCTTGTCGGAGGGCAGGCTGCCGATGAAGGTGCTGCCCGTGACCTTCTCCTTGTTGCCGCCGCCGCCCGCCGCCGAGACGTCGACGCTGAGCGACTCGCTGGTGGCAATGGTGCGCGCCGCGTTCATCGCCAGGTTGCCGCCGGCCGCCACCGTCACGTCGCCGGCCGTGCTGGCGATGGCCGTGCCGGTGAAGCTCGCGTCGCCGCCGCTGCGCAGCGTCAGCGGCCCGCTGCCGCTCGAAATGCTGCCGGCCACGTCCTGGTCGAGGCTGCTGCGCGACTTGCCGACGCTCACGTCCACGCTGCCGCTGCCGCCCTTCTTGGTCGCGGTGACGCCGGCTGCCACGCCGACCTGCTCGCTGCTGGAAGAGGCCGTGTTCTTGGCCGCCGCAAAGTCGAGCTTGCCGCCCGCATCCACGGTGGCTGCGCCGCCCGCGGCGATGTGGGTGCCTTCCAGGCGCGTGTCGCCCTGCGTCCTGATGGTGAGGTTGCCCCCGCTCGCGATGCCGCCGGCCACCGCGGTGCTGGTGCTCTCCTTGCTCTTCTCGCCCTGGTAGCTGACCTCGGCGCTGCCGCCCTTGTTGACGATGTCGGCCTTGACCGAGCCGCCCGCGCTCGTCGTGCTGGAACTGCTGCTGCTCGTGTCCTGCGCAGCCCTGTAGTCGAGCGATCCGGCTTCCAGCGTGACGTTCTTCTTCGCTTCGATCTGCGTGCCCTCGAGCGTGGTCTGGCCGCTCGAGCTGCTGCTCACGCTGCCGCCCATCCGGATGGTGGACACGACGGCCGTGCTGCTGCTGGATTGCGCGGTCTCCTTGCCGTACTCGTAGCTCGCCTTCACGCCGCCGCCGACGCCGACGTTCATCGACTGCTTGCTGGCGCCCGGCCCGACCTGGCCCTCCCCCGAAACGCTGGCCGATGCCTCGCCGTAGGCGCCCACCTTGGCGGTGTGGCTCGTGCTCTCCGAGGAGGCGTAGGTGGTGTTGGCCGCTGCCAGGCTGGTGATGGTTTTGGCCGACTGCTCGAGGTTGCCGCCGCCCTCGATGCGCGTGCCCACGTCGGTGATGCTGTTGGCCGCCTTGCGCGTGATGTTGTTGCCGGCCGAGAGGCCGGAGGTCACGGCCGTCGTCGATCCTTCGACGGAGCTCGCCCTGGTGTTCGATCCGTACAGGCCCACTTCGCCCGTGGCCGAGGCGTTGGCCTGGGCGCCCGCCTTGGCGCCGATGCCCACGCCGGCTTCGGCACTCGCGCCGGCCTGCGCTTTGCCGGATGCATAGAGGCCCGCGGTGGTGCTGCTGCTGGTGTTCGACACCTGGTGCTCGTCGTGCACCGCCTTGAAGCTCATGTCGGTCGCCGCAAGGCTCATGTCCTTGCCCGCGCTCATGGTCGAACCTTCGAGCGTCAGGTTGTCGCGCGCCGTGACGTCGAGGTTTCCCTTGGCGTTGATGGCCGAGCCCTGGTGCGTCGTGTCGAGCGTGCGGGTGGTGCTCTTCGTCTGCTGGAAGACGTCGAGGTGGTTCTCGCTCGTGGCCGAGGCACCGGCATTGGCGTCGGCGCCCGCGTTCGGGTTGCCCTTGCCGCCTGCGGCCGAGGCGCTGACGCCCGCGCCCGATTGGGCCTTGTTGTCGGTGCTGGCCATCAGCCCGACCTTGGTGGTGGCCGTGCTGGTGGTGGAGGTCTTCTTGTCCTCCGCGGCGAGCAGGTTCACGTTCTGTGCGTTCACCGCCGCGTTGCCGCCGGCATTGACGGTCGAGCCCTGCAGCGTGAGGTCCTTCGAGGCATCCACCGCGAGGTTGCCGCCGAAGTTCAGGTTCGAGCCGACATGGCGCAGGTCGGTGGTGTCGGTGGTCGTGGTGGTGGTCGAGCTGAAGGCCAGGCCCGCGGCACCCTTGCCGGCCGCGCCGGCCGACGCTTCGGCCGAGGCATTGGCGAGCCCGCGCCCCGAGCCGGCCTTGGACGCCGCCGCGGCACTGGCCGAACCCTTGCCGGAGGCGCCGACCTGCATCACGCCCGTGTTCCTGGTCGTGGTGTGGGTCTCGTCGTAGTTGCGGCCCGCCAGCACGTTGACGTTGGTGGCGCTGATCCTGCCGTCGCCCTTGACGTCGACGTTCGAGCCCTGGACGGTGATGTCGTTCTTCGCGGCGAGGCTGGCGTTGCCGCCCACTTCGAGACTGCTGCCCACGTTGCGCACCGACAGCGAATCGCTGGTCGTCTTCGTGGTGCCGTACAGCGAGTTGTTCATGCCGAGGCCGCTCGCCTTGGTCTCGGTGTGCGTCGTCGTCGTGTTCTCTCGCGCGACGATGTTGAGGTTGTTGCCGGCCTGCAGGTCGGCGTTGCCGCCGACCTTGGCATCGGTGCCGGCCAGCGTGATGTCGTTGCCGGCCTGCACCGCCAGGTTGCCGCCGACCGTGAGGCCGGACTTCACCTGGGTGACGCTGGTCGTGGTGCTGTCCTTGGTGCCGCTGCCGTTCTTGACCTGGATGTTCGAGAATGTGCTGCTCGTCTCCTTCTTCTCGATGGTGTCGAAGCTCACGTTGCCGCCGGCCTTGAGGCTGGCATCGGTGCCGGCGTTCAGGGTGGCGCCGAGGTTCGTGATGTCCTTCTTTGCGTCCAGGGAGAGGGTGCCGGTCGACTCGATGCCCGCGGTCTTGCCGACCACCGTGTTGTAGAAATGCTCGCCTCCGCCGCCTTCGCTGGCCGTCTTGTTGACGATGCTGCCTTGCGTCGAGCTGAGGCTGACGTCGCCGCCCTTGATCAGGCCCGACAGGTTGGTGATGTCGCCGGCCGATGCGATCACCAGCGAGCGGCCGCCCACGATGGTGCCGCCGGTGTTGGTCAGCGAGGTGAGGCTGAGGTCGGCGTCCTGGGCCGAGATGACGGCGCCGCTGGCAATCTTGTTCTTGGTGCCCTGCGCGAGGTAGACCACCGGCGCGAGCACCGTCTTGCCGCCGATCTCGGTCTGCACCATCCACACGATGTCCTGCTTGAGCGAGGCCTGCTGCTCGGGCGTGAGCGCCTTGCCGTAGACCAGCCCCAGCGAGCCGCTTTGCGTGGCGGCGCTCTCCATCAGCCCCTTCATCTGCGTGTCGGCGCCCTGGTAGCTCGCGAGCACCGCGCTGCCCGTCTGCTTGATGAGCTGCTGCTTGACCAGCCAGGCTTCGTAGCTGGCATCGCCCAGGCGCATGGTCAGCTTGTCGGCGTCGTACCCCAGCAGCCGGGTCAGGTAGTCCGACCCGACCGAGGCGGTGCCCGTCAGGTAGAGCGGATTGCTCTCCACCAGGTATCTCGCGTCTGGCGATCGCGCGGTCACGAAGTAGCCGTTCGGGTTGCCCGGCAGCGCAATGTTGATGCCGCCGAAGGATGTCCCCCTCACGCCGTTGGCGGCGTTGGCATCCAGGAAGGACATGGCCGGCAGCGGCCGCGTGCCGGTGCTGCCGCCGAAAGACGCGGCGTCGACGGCAGCGACGGCCACGCTGGGGCCGCGGCCGACGGCGCTGCCGGGCAACGCGCCCTGGCCGACCGTGCGCGGCGCGTCCGTCGATGCGGGCGCAGCGGCTTCGCGCACGCCGTCGAGATTCTGGTCGCTGCCCACGTCCTGCGCCGTGGAGCCGTTGTTGACGAGGCTGAAGCCGGAGCCGCGCAGGCTCGCGGTGTAGAGGCCGGCCCGCAGCACGTTGTTGGCGCTGGACGACTGCGGGCTGTCTTCGTAGCCGCTGGTGTAGCAGACGGCATCCCACGTGCCGTTGCGGTCGCACAGGCGGTCTTCGTAATCGATCTTGGGACCCAGCGCCACGTACTTTGTCGTCAGCGAATAGCGAACGATATGCGTGGTGGTGGTGAGCGCCAGGTTGTCGTTGGTGAACTTCGCGCCGGTGAGCTGGAAGCCGTGGCCCGCATCGTCCGCGATGCCGAGGCCGGCATGCAAGCTGCCGTTCGCCTGCGCGGGATCGTGCGAGAAGCCCTGCAGGTTCATCGAGGCGCCGGCATAGATGGTGCCGCCGATGTTGCTGCCTTCATGGAACGCCAGCCGCATGTTGCGGCCGGCCGTGATCTGCGGCATGACCTCCGGCAGTGGCTGCGAATAGGACTGCGTGGTGGTGTAGCTGTACTGGTACAGCGTGGCCTCGTCCTTGTTGCCGCCATCCGCAGCCCCGTCGTGGTAGTCGTCGCGCGAGGCGACCTCGGTGTGGGCGCTGTCAGGCCCCCGCGTGGTGATGCGCTCGAGTCCCGGGACCTCGTTCTTCAGGGTGGCCGCCACGATCGCGATGTCGTTGGCGGCGTTGATGATGCGGCCGTTGAGCAGGGTGTTCGCGCGCAGCGAGAGGCTGTCGTCGCTGTGGATGTCGCCCGTGTTGGCGAGCGTGCCGTTGGCCTGGGCGGTGAGCATGCGGCCCGCGTACAGCAGGCCTGCGTTGTTCAGGTTGCCTGCCTGTGCATCGGGCGTGGCGGCCGCGAGGTCGAGCGTGCCGCCGTTGGCGTGCACTTTCAGGTCGTTGAGCGCCGAGATGGCGCCGGTCGCGCCGACCGCGATCGACGGCGCCTGCACCTCGAGGTCGTGGGCCGAGAACAGCAGGCCGTCGTTGGTGAAGGCATTCGAAACGTGGATCGTGCCCTTGCCCTGGCGGCTTGCGTCCACCGCGGCGAGGATGCGGCCGGTCTTGGCGCTCGCGCCGGTTCCCTGGACCGCCAGCGACAGCGCGGAGGCGTCGAGGTCGAGCGTGTACTGCGACACCATCGCCGCCTGTGCGCCGATGCTGACCTTGCCGATGTTCACGGCGATCGAATCGCCGAGCGCGTTGCCGTTGAGCGCCAGGGTGGAGTTCGCATCGCCTTGCACGCGCAGCAGGCCGCCGCCTTGCAGCGAGCCGTTGACGGTGGCCGTGAAGCTGTTGGCGCCAAGGGCCTGCAGCGTCAGCGCACCGTTGGCCACGATGTCGCCGTGGCCCGCCGTGCCGTCCACCTGGGTCGCGAGCCCGCCGCTGCCGATGCCGAGCGTGAGCGCGCCTAGCGACTGCAGCATGCCGGCATTGGCGATGCTCTGGCCGGACAGCGTGCCGCCGCCGGTGCCCGTGCTGGCGAGGGTGATGGTCGCGCCGGCCTGGTTGTCCACGCTGCCCGTGGCCGCGACGCTGGAGTCCGCGCTGCTGCCGCCCTGGATCGTGCCGGCGTTCGAGATCTCGGCGACCGAGATCGCCAGCCTGTCGCCCAGCATCAGGCCCGCATTGGCCAGCTTGCTGCCGGTGCCCGAGATGCCGAGCGTGCTGCCGGCCTGCATCGTGCCGGCGTTGTCCAGGCCATCGGCCGCGCCGACGTTGGCCTGCAAGCGGCCGCCGGCGCGCAGCAATGCCCCCGACTGGTTGTCGAGGCGGTTCGCGTTGAGGGTGGCATCCTCCCGCGCCTGCAGCGTGCCGTGGTTGGCCAGCAGGCCCGCCACGTTCACCTGGCTCGGCGCCGCGCCGCTTTGCGTGGACAGCAGCCAGGTGCCGGCGTTGTCGAGCGAGCCCGCATCGACCCGGCTGCCGCCCGCGGCCTGGATCCATCCGGTGGCCTGGTTCCGGGCCGTGCCGGCGGCGAGCGCGAGGCTGCCGTCCGAGAGCAGCTTGCCGCTGTTGTCGAGCACCTCGGTGGCGCCGCCGCTGCGGTCGGCGATGTCCAGCGAGGTGCCGGCATGGATCGTTCCGCTGTTGGCGATGGTGCCGTCCGCGCGCACGACGGCGCTGCCGCTGGTGGCATCCACGACGCCCGCGTTGTCCAGCCCTTGCGCCGAGCTCAGCGCGACGTTCGCACCGGCCAGCGTGCCGCTCGCGGCATTGCCGAATGCGCCGCCGCTCGCGAGCGAGAGCGTCTGGCCCGCCTGCATCACGGCGCCGTTGGCATTCTGGATACCGCCCGACGTGGTGGCGCCGAGGTTCCCCGCGGCGGCGATGGCATGGCGGTTGTCGATGGCGCCGGCCGTGATCGCGGCATCGCCGGCGGACTGCATCACGCCGCTGTTGAGCAGGGTGCCGCCGATCTCCATGCGATCCGCCGCGCCGGCCTGTTGCGACAGCAGCCAGGTCCCGCTGTTGTCGAGCGCACCGGCACGGACGACCGAGCCGGTGGCTGCCTGGATCCAGCCGCCGGCCTGGTTGCTCAGCACGGCGGCGTTCAGGTCCATCGCGCGGGCGGCGAGCAGGTCGCCGCTGTTGGTCAGGACCTGCACGGCCGCGCCGTCGCGCCCGGCGACGGCGATGTCCTGGGCGGCGCGCACGCTGCCGGTGTTGGAGAGCGTGCCTGCCACGTGCAGGGTGGCGGTGCCGGTCACCGCGATCAGCTTGCCGCTGTTGTGCAGGCTCGCGGCGTCGATCGTGTTGGCGTCGCCGGCCTGCATCCAGCCGCTGTTGTCGATCGCGGCGGCACGCGCCGTGATCGACCGGCCCGCCAGCAGGGTGCCGCGGTTGTCGATCGCCTGGGTCGCGCCGCCCGCGGCGTCGGCGATGTCGAGGTTCTGGCCCGCGTTGATCTGGCCGCTGTTGGCGATGACGCCGTTCGCACGCAGCGTGACGCTGCCCTGGTCGGCCGTGAGGGTGCCGGCATTGGCGATGCCCTGCGCCGCATCGATGGCGAGCTGCCCGCCGGTGCTTTGCACGCCCTGGCCGTCGCCGCTCGCGGTCGACACTGTTCCGGCCGCAGCCAGGTGCAGGTCGCCTCCCGCCCGCACGGCCGCGGCGCCGAGGGCCAGGTCGCCCGCGGTGGCGCGGGCTTCCAGGGCGCGCGCCGATTGCAATCGCGACCCTTGCCCCGCGTCGATGCGCCTCGCGCCCGCCTCGAGGTCGTTGCCGGCAATGAGCGAGGCGCGGTCGAGCGCCAGGCCGCCCTGCGCCGCGGCCACCCGGGCGTCGCGGGCGGCGGTCAGCGTGGCATCGACCAGCGCGATGGCCGCGGCATCGGTGCTGCTGCTCGCCACCAGCACGTCGCGCTGCGCCGACAGGCGGTTGCGCAATTCGATGCGGCCGGCCGCCGAGAGCGTGAAGTCCTCGGCGCTGGCCGCCGCATCGCCCAGCATGCGCACGCCCACGCCCGCTTCGGTGGCCATCAGGCGGATGCGGTTGGCGTACATGCCGCCCAGCGCCGAGCTGTCGATGGCGTAGGCCGGCGCACTGCCGAGCGCATCGGCGCTGCCGGTGATGGCGCGCGTGCCGTAGTCCCACCGGTTCGGGCCGGCGAAGATGCCCAGGTCCTTCGCGTTGACGCTGGCTTCCAGCCGCACCGAGCGCGTCACCAGGTCCAGCACCTGCTGCGCCGTGGCGTTCAGGCCGTTGCCCGTGACCAGGATGTCGCCCTGGTTGACGTTGAAGCCGCCGAGCGCACCGTTCGCCGTGAAGAAGGGCACGCCGGTCGAGAGCGTCACCCGGTCGGTGTTGATGAAGCCGCAGCCCGAGCAGGTGATGCCGTAGGGATTGGCCAGCACCACGTCGGCCTTGTTGCCCAGCACTTCGGTAAAGCCGGCCAGCGTGCTGCGGTTGTTGCTCACCACCTCGTTGAGGATCACGTTCGCCGGCGCAACCATGTTGAAGTTCGCCAGCACCTGGCCGGCGAGCTGCGACTGGTAGTTGATCTGCTGCGTGCTGGTCGTGTTGTTCAGCACCAGGCCGTTCGCGTTCACGTTGAACTGCTGGTAGCGGTTGTGCGACAGCCCCGCCGCGTTGGCGGCGTTGATGTTGACCACCGTCGTGCCGTTGGGCGAGACGTAGGCGCTGGCCTGCCCGCCGGGGGCGAGCACGGCGGAAGGCACCTGGGCCTGCGCGGCCGACAGCGCGGCCCCGAGCACGGCCGCGGCGGCCAGGCGCGAGCGCCTGCTGCCCTTGCCGCGTCCGCGTGCGGTTTCGGCAACGGCGACCCAACTGCCGAAGGCGGCGTTCCAGACGACGCGATAGATGTGGTTCATGGGAGGCCTTTCAGCGCAGGTTCAGAGCGAATAGGACAGGCGCACCCCGACGCGCGTCGATTCGCGCGTCATGGAGGCGGGCAGGTGGAGCGCACGCGAGGCGAAGACGTCCAGGCTGAGCCGGCGCCACAGCAGCGAGGCGCCGAGCGTGGCGCCCGACATCGAGCCCGAGGGCACGCCGTCCGCGCGGTTGCTCACGCGGCCGAAGTCGTAGCCGAGGTAGACGCGGCCCGACAGCGCTTCGCCGCCCGCCACGGTCTGCCAGGGCAGGGCGATCTCGTTGCGCCAGTAGTAGCCGCTGTCACCGCTCAGCGTGTTGAGCAGCGAGCCGCGCACCGAGGCGATGCCGCCCACCAGGATCTGCTGCGAGCCGTAGAGCGTGTCGCGGCTGTGCTGCCCGCTGAACTGGCTCGACCACAGGAGCGGCAGGCCGCCGGCGTCGAAGCGGCGGCTGTAGCCCAGGTCGAGCGTGAACTTGCTGAACTGCGCATGCGGCAGCTTGTCGGAGAGCCCCGCCGGGTCTTCCAGCGCGCCCAGGATCGCCAGGCCCCGCACGAAGCCGAGGCGTGCGTTCAGCACGCCGCCGCCCAGCTGGGTGAAGGCCGCGGTGCCGAGGTCGAGCGTGCTCAGCTTGCGGCTGCTCACCGAGAGGAACTCGCCGCCCAGGAAGTTGCGGCTGTCCTGCACCGAGAGCCTGGCCGACATCGATATGCGGCTGGCCTGGTCGCGGTACACCACGTGGTCGACGCCGAGGCTCTGCGTGGCGGTGCGTCCCTCGGACGCCAGCTTCCTGCCGCTCGGGAGCACCAGCGTGTTGGTGTAGTCGCTTTCGCTCGCGTCCAGGCTGAAGCTGCTGTAGCCGAAGGGCACCGAGGCGCGCAGCGCCGTCATGCCGGCGTTGTGCTCGCGGTCGTGCGGCACCGATTGGCGGCGCGTGATCGCGATCAGCTCGTTCAGGCCCAGCAGGCCGTCCAGGCTCAGGGTGGCCGAGGCACTCCTTTCCCCGGTGGCCGGCGTGCCTGTGTTGTCGTAGGTCGTGAACAGGTGCACCGGCAGGCGCGCCTTGTTGCGCACCACCACCACGCTGCGGCCGGGCTGGCTGCCGGGCTGGACATCGAGCGTGGCCTCGTTCGAGGACAGGCTGTTGATCTGGTCGATGCCCTGCTCCAGGTCGCGCAGGTTCAGCAGGTCGCCGGGGCGTGCCGGGAAGGCGCCGGCAATCGACACCGCGCTGGCGCTGCGGCCCATCTGCTGCAGCTCGAAGCGCTCGATGCTGCCTTCCACCACCGCGATGTCGAGCACGCCGCTGCGCAGGTCCTGTGCGGGCAGGTAGGCGCGCGTCGTGATGAAGCCGCGGTCGATGTAGCTCTTGGTGAGCGCCGCCAGAACGGCCTCGAGCTCGGCCGTGCCGAGGCAGCGGCCCGCATGGTCGCGCGTGATGGCGGTGCGAACGTCCTCGGGCAGGCGGCTCGCGCCGCCGATGCGGATCTCGCGGATCTCTCGGCACGGGGCGCCGAGGTCCGGCACCGACACCTTCGGCTCGATCGTCCTCAGGTCGGTGCCGCCCGGCGGCGGGCGCTGCGGCAGGGCGCGCTCCTGTTCCTGGCGCAGCAACTCCTGCTGCTGGCGCTCGATGAGCTGGTTCTGGCGGTCCAGGGCGCCCGGGGTGATTTGCGCCTGCGCCTGCGCCGCGGCCGCCAGCAAGACAAATGTCAGAAGATGTATTTTCTGTGTCTGCCGCGAGGGGCGGCGCCGGCGCTGGGCGAGAGGCATGGTTCGGGTCCGATTCGAGGCCGGCACCGAGTGCGGGATGCAGGCCCTGCGAGGGGCCTCGGGGCAGCTTCGTTAGGACGCGGACTGTTACATGTGGCCGCAATTCTGGGAATCACGGAAACCGGTGATTGGTGCGCGATGCCTGCGCGCAAAGGCAATGGATCGTCCCGGTCGAGCACTGCTGCGCTCGAAGCGACACCCATGGCGAGCCCGCCTACCCCTTGCCCGCCTTGCGCCGCGCGGACACTGAACGCACAGGCGCCTCATCCACGATGAGCTGCGAGGCCTCCACGTCCTTCCACAGCTGGTCGCGCCGCGCCAGCACCTGCGGCACGGCCTCGTGCCGCAGCTGCGCCACCGCCGACACCAGCGCATTGCAGACGAAGAACGCCGCCGTGTAGGAATCGAACGGCGATGCGTTCGATGTGCGCACCTGCACCCGGTGATGCGCCAGTGCGGCCAGCGGCGCGGCGGGGCTGTCGGTGATGGCCAGCACCTGCGCGCCGGCTTCGCGAAAGCGCTGCGCCACCTTCACCGGCCCGCTGGCGTAGCGGCGGATGCTGAAGGCCAGCAGGGCGTCTTCGGGCTGGATCCACAGCAGCTGGTCGGTGGCGGCCACCGCGCCCGCGCCCAGCTCATGCACGCCGGGGCGGCACATGTTGAGGTGCAGGGCCAGCCAGGCGGCCACGGGCGCGCTGTTGATCTGCGCCAGCACGAAGAGGCGCCCCTTGCCCTTGGCAATGCGCGTGGCCATGGCCTCGAATGCCGCCATGTCCAGGCCGTCGCGGGTGGCGTTGATGTTGTGCTGGTCGTGCAGCAGGGCATCGTCCACGCACTGCTGCAGGCTGCGCTGCGTGCCGATGGTCACGGGGGCGCGCTGGCCGGCGGTCTGCAGCAGCGCGGTGACTTCCGCGCGCGCTTCGCGCTGCGCCTCGGCATAGCTCGCATAGCCCAGCTTGGCGAACAGCCGCACCACGGTGGAGGCGCTGGTGCCGTTGTGCGCGGCCAGGGCGGTGGCGGATTCGAGCAGCGCGTGCGGATAGTCGCGCCCCAGGGCCTCGGCCAGGGCGCGTTCGCTGGCCGTGAGCTCGCCGCCCTGGCGGGCCAGGCGCTCGGTGAGCAGGCCGGCTGATCCTTGCAATGATGATTTCATTGATGTCTCTTTTATGAAAAAAGCATTGCAAACACAAGCAACGCGTGCAACACTGCGGCCCAAATTTCACCCCGGTGCCGCGGGGTTTACCTAAGGACAAAGATGCAGGATACCCTTGAAGAGAGCCGCTCGCAGGTGCGGGCCCGCATCCTGGACTGGCTGGCCGGCCAGGGGCAGGCCATGCAAGACCTGTTGCAGAAAGTGGTCGACATCGACAGCGGCAGCCGCAACGAAGCCGGCGTGACCGCCGTGGCCGCGGCCCTGCGCGAACGGCTGGAGGCCGCCGGCGTGGCCGTGCAGTTCGAGCCGGTGCCGGGCTATGGCGTGCTGCTGCATGCCCAGGTGCCCGGGCCCGCCGAGGGCGCGCCCATCCTGCTCATGGGGCACATGGACACCGTGTACCCGGCGGGCACCGCGGCGCGCCGGCCCTTCCGCGTGGAAGACGGGCGCGCCTACGGCCCCGGCGTGGCCGACATGAAGTCGGGCCTGGTGATGAACGTGTTCGTGGCCGAGGCCTTCGCACGCTGCGGCGGGCTCCAGGCGCCGCTGCAGCTGTTCTTCTCGTGCGACGAGGAAATCGGCTCGGCCGCCACGCGCGACCGCATCATGGCCAGGGCGCGCGGCGCGCGGGCGGTGCTCAATGCCGAACCGGGCCGCGTCAGCGGCAATCTCGTGACCAGCCGCAAGGGCTCGATGGTGGTGGAGTTCGAGGTCGAGGGCGTCGCCGCCCATGCGGGCATCAACCACGCGGCGGGCGCCAGTGCCATCGAGGCGCTGGCCCGCAAGATCCTCGCGCTGCATGCGCTGACCGACCCGGCCACGGGCGTCACGGCCAACGTGGGCGTGGTGCACGGCGGCATCGTGCCCAACATGGTGGCGCCGCATGCCAAGGCCGAGCTGGACATGCGCTTCACCTCGGAAACCGATCCGGACGAACTGCTCGCGAAGGTGCGCGCGATCGTCGAGGAAGAGTCGGTGTCGCGCACCAAGGGGCGCATCACGGAAACGCGCCGCACCATGCCCATGAAGCCCACGCCCGACGAGCTGCTGGCGCTCTACCAGCGCGGCGCCAGGGCGCTGGGCTTCGAGGTGCAGGGCGAGTTCACGGGCGGCGCGGCCGACAGCGGCCTGACCGCCTCGGTGGGCGCGCCCACGCTGTGCGGCACCGGCCCCGTAGGCGGGCATGCGCACACCGAGCGCGAGTACTGCGAGCTCGCCACCTTCGTGCCGCGCGCCCAGGCCGTGGCGCTGGCCATCCTGGACCACCCCTGATTTTCGAGAACCGACTCATGCATTCCACACAACCCACCCGCCGCCACATCCTCAACGCCGGCCTGGGCCTTGGCCTTGCGGGCCTCGCCCCGCTGGCGGCGCGCGCCGACGACAAGTACCCCTCGCGCCCCATCACGCTCGTGGTGCCGTTTCCTCCGGGCGGGTCGGTGGACATCATGGCGCGCCAGTATTCGGAGCCGCTGTCGAGCGCGCTGGGCGTGCCCATCGTGGTGGAGAACCGCGCCGGCGCGGGCGGCTCGGTGGCGTCGCAGATGGTGGCGCGCGCCAAGCCCGACGGCTACACGCTGGTGGTGTCGTCGCAGAGCAGCCACCTGGCCAACCCGCTCACGCAGCCCAAGGTGGGCTACGACCCGATCAAGGATTTCGAGAACATCGCCATCCTGGGCCGCCAGCCCAATGCGCTGGTGGTGCATTCGAGCCTGCCCATCAAGAGCTTCAAGGAGTTCATCGACTACGCGAAGAAGAACCCCGGCAAGCTCAACTACGGCAGCGGCGGCGTGGGCAGCATGGGCCAGCTCAACGTGGAGATGCTCAAGGCCGCCACGGGCGTGTTCACCACCCACATCCCCTACCGCGGCGGCTCGCCGCTGATCACGGCGGTGCTGTCCAACGAGGTGCAGTTCATCCTCGACAACCTGGTCATCATGCTGCCCCACGTGCAGGCCGGCAAGGTGCGCGCGCTGGCGGTGGCGGCCGACCAGCGCCTGCCGCAGCTGCCCGACGTGCCCACTATGGCCGAAGTGGGCTACCCGCAGCTCAACCTCAGCTCGTGGACCGGCCTGGCCGCACCGGGCGGCACGCCGGACGCCATCGTGCAGACGCTGTACAAGGCCGTGCGCCAGGTGGCCGCGTCGCCGGCCATGCAGGCCAGCCTGAAGGACCGCGGCGTGATCGCGCCCGAGGAAATGACGCCCGCCGCCTTCGAGAAGATGATGTCCGAGCGCCTCGTGAAGTTTGGCGAGGTGGTGCGCAAGGCGGGGATCACGGCCGAGTAGCGAGCCGCCGCTGTTGATGCCGCTGCGGGTTCGCGGCGGCAGTCAGCGCGATGATGCCGGGGCCGTCAATTCCATCGACGAGCGCAGTTTGCCCTGGATGTACTCACCCGCAATCACCGGCTCGAAGCGGGCCGGATGGGCCGCATCGCAACAGGAGGGCAGGCATTCGACGCTCGTGCTTTCCTCCGGGCCGGTGAACGCCACCATCGACAGCCGTTGCGTGGAGCCGGTCAGGTCGCGCGGCGGGTTGCTGACGCGGTGCAGCGTCGACCGCCACCGGCCGTTGGTCCAGCGCTGCATGAGGTCGCCGACATTGATCACGAAGCTGTCCGCAATCACCGGCACGTCGTGCCAGCGGCCCTGAAGATCGCAGACCTCCAGCCCGCCCGGCGCGTTGTCCTGGCGCAGGATGGTGAGGCCGCCGTAGTCGTGGTGCGCGCCGTAGCGCAGCTGCCCCGGCCGCGGCTCGACCGGCTGGTCCGGATAGTTGACGAAGCGCAGCGTGAGCGCGGGTTCGCTAAAGCAGGCATCGAACCAGTCTTCGGGCAGGTCGAGCGCCAGCGCCGACATGCGCATGAGCCGGCCGCACAGGCCATGGATGGCGTCGAACCAGGCGTTGATGTTCTGCTCGAACCCAGGCGGCTCGCTGGGCCAGAGGTTGCGCTGGCCCCGGCCATCGCGTTCGCGCTGCAGCGAGGCGAAGACGAGTGCCTCGCAAAGGTCCGGCGGCGTCTCGCCATCCAGGGTTGCCGCCACGCTTTCGATGCCCATCGGCAGGTAGCCGCGGCCCTTGACCTTCTCGGGCGGCATCAGTTGCGACTTGTGGTCGAGCGGCAAGGCGAAGAAGGCCTTGGCCTGCGCGCAGACATCGTCCGCCAGGCGCGCGGAGACGCCATGGTTGACGATGGCCGCGAAGCCGGTCTCCTCGAAGGCCCTGCCAAACTGCCGGGCGGTGTCGCGCCGCGTGGCGGCATCCCCGCGCATGAACGGCGCCATGTCGATCAGCGGCACCGACGCGGTGCCGTGCCTGGCTTGCTGTGTCATTGCCAGGCCGCCTTGGCGTTGCTGAACCGAAGCGTGTAGGCGGCCTTGTAGTCGAGGGTCGCAGGGTAGATGCCGGCCGCCGACATGGTGTCGAAGAAGCGTTTCCAGCGTGCATCCGACATGGCGCCGGCACCGGACTGCAGCGCATCGCCATGCTTCACCATGGCCAGCTCCTTCATCTGCTTCATCTTGAAGTGGAAGAGCGCGACGTCGTGCTTCGGGTCCGCGGCAACCACGGCGTTCAGGGCGGGGGCGTAGTCGCCATCGATGCATTGCTGCCACCCGGCCCGGGTTGCCTCGACGAACGCGGCAACCGCCTTCTCGTTCGCGGCAATGTAGCGGTCCATCGCGAAGATCGTCGATGCGTAGTTCTCGTAGCCGTAGTCGGCCAGCAGGATGGAGACCGGCGGCTTCGGCAGCGCCTTGCCAAGCAGCTGGGCGTCTTCCGTGATGTAGCCCTGCTGAACCGCCTTGGCATCCGCCAGGAACGGCGCCGGGGAATACGCGTAGGGGCGCAGCTGGCTGTCGCTGAAGCCGTGCTTCTGCTTGAGGAAAGCCCAGAACTCCGCCTGCGAGAACTTGGCGACCATGATCGGCCGGCCCTTCAGGTCGGCCAGCGTCTTCACGCCCTGGTCGGCGTGCGCGACCAGCGTCTGCGGATCCTTCTGCAGGAAGGCGGCGATGGTGCGCGCGGGAATGCCGCGCGCCGCCATGTTGAGCGTGGTGAAGCTCGAACCCATGCCAAGGTCCAGCTCGCCCGCGGCCACCAGCAGCGGCACGTTCCGGTCGGGGCTGCCGCCGATCAGTTCCACTTCCAGCCCGGCCTTCTTGTACAGCCCGGCGGCTTGCGCCTGGAACCAGCCGCAATGCTCGGCCTGCGGATACCAGTTCAAGCCGAACCGGAGCTTGTCGGCGCCGTGCGCGGGCGCAGCGATGGCCGCGATCAGCGACAAGGGGAGGCTCCAGCGCCGCAGCAGTGTGGCGCGGCCAGTGGTGAAGAGTTTCATGCGTTCGTCCCTGTGGATGCGTTGCCTTGGAAATATCCAGGGGTGCATCGCCACCATGCGAAGCTCGTCCGCTGAAGGCACCGGTGATGCCGGCGGAGCGGATGAAACGCACGAAGCAAAGCGAGGCTTGCCTGGATGTCATCCGGAGCAATGTCCCGCAGATGGTGCATCTGCTGACCGCTTCTACTCCGCGTTGGCGTGGCGAGCAGAATCTGTGCCAGCGAGTGGCCTGCAGATGGGTCAGGACCGGGGCGGCAAGGCATGCGCCCCGCGCCAGCGGAAGCAGGCCTCGCGCACCTCATCGACCAGCGCCGCCAGCGGCTCCGGCGCCGCGCTGCCTTCGGCCTGCTGGATCACGAAGCGGGCAGGCGGCAGCGGCGGCAGGAAGCTGCCCGGCGGAATGGAACGCAGCAGGGGCGGCATGCCCGACGGCGTCAGCACGGTGATGGCCAGGCCGGCGGCCGCGGCGGCCATCAACGGGCCGGAGCCGTGCGCGGTCAGCACGATCTGCCAGTGGGTTGTTCCGTGTCCGGCCAGCGAGGCGAGCGCGGCTTCGCGGAACGGGCAGGGCTCCGAGAGAAAAGCCAGCGGGGCGGGCGCATCAGGGTCGAGCAGCGCCCTTTCCGAAAAGGCCCACACCAGCGGCTCCATCCAGAGCGTTTCGGTGTCGCTGCCGGCGTCGCAGACCGTGCCGACCATCAGGTCCAGCGAGCGCTGCCGCACCTGCTTGGCCAGCGCCGTGCTGATGCCGCAGGTGATTTCCACATGCACGTCGGGCCTGCGCTGGCGAAAGCCCGCGAGCGCGGCAAACAGCCATTCGCTGGGAAAGCCCTCCGAGCACCCGAGGCGCAGCGTGGTCGGCGCACGCCGGGGCGCCGCAAGCCTGGAGACCGCCTGCTGCTGCAGGTTGAGGATGCTCCTGGCATAGCTCAGGAGCACGCTGCCCTGGGCCGTGAGTTCCAGCGACCGCGTGGTGCGGTCGAAGACGCGGCAGCCCAGCTGTTCCTCGAGCCGCCGGATCTGCGCGCTCACTGCCGATTGCGTCAGGTGCATGGCTTCGGCCGCGCGGGTCACGCTGCCATGGTCGGCCACCGAGACGAAGGCGCGCAGCTGCTGGGAGTCGAGCATGGGTTTCAGTGAAATTGGTTCTGAATGGCTGCAAATTATGTTGCTTGTGTGCAGGGTCTGCGCTGCCTAGCCTTGGCATTCCGAACCACTCACCCCCGCACGCCATGAAAGAACTGCTCTACATCGAGACCTCGCCCCGCACCACGCGCTCCGCCAGCATCGAGGTGGCCGGCGCCTTCATCGACGAAGTGAGGCGCATCCACCCGGCCTGCCATGTCACCACGCTGAACCCCTGGACCATGCAGCTACCCGAGCTGTCGCAGGACATGCTCGATGCCAAGTACGCCGGCATCAACGGCGTGTCGCTCACCGCCGCTCAGCAGACGGCCTGGGACGAGGTGCGGCGCATTGCCGCGCCTTTTCACGCGGCGGACCACATCGTGCTGGCGATGCCGCTGTGGAACTTTGGCATTCCCTACAAGCTGAAGCACCTGATCGACGTGGTGTCGCACAAGGACGTGCTGTTCCGCTTCGACGCCTCGGGCCTGTCCGGCATGCTGCAGACCCGGCGGGCGACGGTGGTGTGCGCAAGGGGGCTGGACTACCCGCTGGGAAAGGACGGCTCCGCGCACGCGCTCGACTTCCAGCTGCCCTACATCGAGACCTGGCTGCGCTTCATCGGCGTGCAGGAGGTGCGCTCGGTGGTGGTCGAGAAGACGTTGATGGGCCCGGAGGTGGATGCCGGCGCAAGGGCCGGCGCGAAGCGCCGCGCGGTGGAGCTCGCCGAGGGGCTCTGAGGGCCTAAGAGCGGGGCGGTTGCAGGGGCATGCGGAGCCTGACACCATGGCCGCATGACATACCAACTTCACTACTGGCCCACCATCCAGGGCCGCGGGGAATTCGTGCGGCTCGCGCTCGAGGCGGCCGGTGCGGACTATGTCGACGTGGCGCGGCTGCCCGAATCGAAAGGCGGCGGCGAGTCCGCACTGGGCGACCGGCTCGACGACCCGGACATCGTCCGCCCGTCCTTCGCGCCGCCGTTCCTGATCGATGGCGACATCGTCGTGGGGCAGACCGCGGCCATCCTGCTGTACCTCGGGCCGCGGCTCGGCCTCGCGGGCGTCGGCGAATCCGACGGCCTCTGGACGCACCAGCTGCAGCTCACCATTGCCGACGTGGTGGCGGAGGCGCACGACACGCACCATCCGATTTCCACCGGCGCCTACTACGAGGACCAGCGCGATGCAGCCGTGCAGCGCGCGCGGGCCTTCCGCGAAGAGCGGATTCCCAAGTTCCTGAACTGGTTCGAGCGCGTGCTGCGGCGCAACCCCGCGGGATCGTTGCACCTCGTGGGCGACGTGCTGACCTACGCCGACCTGTCGCTGTTCCAGCTGGTCGAAGGCCTGCGCTATGCGTTCCCGAAAGCCGCGGCCCGCGCGCTGGCTGCCACGCCGGCGGTCGAGAAACTGCACGACAACGTCAAGCGCCGCCAGCGCGTGCACGACTACCTGCAAAGCCCGCGCCGCATCGCGTTCAACGAGGACGGGATCTTCAGGCGCTATGCGGAGCTGGATGCCTGAGGCCCGCGCATCGGCGGGCCGGCCAAGGGCTCATGCAGGCTTGACGCTCGCGCCGGCGAACGGAATCGCATGCTCGACGGTGTCCCAGATGAAGCGGCCCGAGGGGCTTTGCTGCTCCTCGACGATGTGCGCCACCAGCCCGGCGGCGCGCGAGATCACGGCGAAGCCGCGCATCACCCCGGTGGGCACGCCGATCTCGCCGAGCAGCGCGGCCACCGCGCCGGTCGCGTTGATGGTGATGGGGCGTCCGGCCACGGCATCCACCGCGGCGGAGAGGCGCTCCAGCGCCCGCAGCTTGTCGCCGGCCAACTCGGGCTCGGCGCGCGCCATGTCGAGCAGCTTGTAGGCGCGCGGGTCCACCGGCTTGTGCAGGTGGTGGCCGAAGCCGGGCACCGGGCTCTTCAGGCCCTTGTAGTGGCGCGCGATCTCCATCGCCTCTGCATCCGGGTCGGCGGCGGCGCCGATGCGGTCGAGCAGGCCGGAGCAGTTCTCCATGGTGCCCACGAACGAACTGCCCACGGCCAGCAGCCCGGCCGAGACGGCGCCCTGCAGGTTCTCGGGCGCGCTCATGTAGATCAGGCGCGTGGCAATGGCGCTGGGCGTGAGGCCGTGCTCCATCAGCACCACCAGCACCGCATCGGTGATGCGCAGGTCCACGCCGCGCGGCGTGCGGTTCAGGATCTGCATCAGCATCACCTCGGTGAAGGTTTTCTTGCCGAGCAGGTCTTCGACCAGGTCGGCATCGCGGTAGTGCAGGCTGGTGAGCGTGTGGGTGCACAGGCGGGTGACGGGCGTTTTGGAGGTGGAAGTCATGGCGTGGTTTCTTTCATTCAGGAAGCGGCGGCGGTGGCCATGGCGAGTTCGCGCACGGCGCTCTTGAGCACCTTGCCCACGGGTGAGCGCGGCAGGGCCTCGTGGAAATGGATGTGCTTGGGTGTCTGTACCGGGCCGAGGCGCTCGCGCACGAAGGCGATCAGCTCGGCCTCGGTGGCGCGGCGGCCCGGGCGCAGCTGCACGGCGGCCTGCACCGCCTCGCCCCATTTGTCGTCGGGAATGCCGAACACGGCGCACTCGTGTACCGCCGGGTGCTGGCCCAGCGCGTTCTCCACGTCCACCGGGTACACGTTGAAGCCGCCCGTGATGACCATGTCCTTCAGGCGGTCCTTCAGGTAGAGGTAGCCGCGCTCGTCGATCAGGCCCCGGTCGCCGGTGTGCAGCCAGCCGTCCACCAGCGTCTCGGCGGTCTTCTCGGGCAGGCGCCAGTAGCCGGTCATCAGCAGGTCGCCGCGCGCCACCACTTCGCCCACT
Organism: Variovorax beijingensis; assembly: GCF_007828835.1. Lineage (GTDB taxonomy): Bacteria > Pseudomonadota > Gammaproteobacteria > Burkholderiales > Burkholderiaceae_C > Variovorax > Variovorax beijingensis_A. The sequence goes on from NZ_VIVL01000001.1 coordinate 792,007, forward strand.
TCGCCAGCGGGCAGCAGCCGTCCGTCCGGCGCCATGATGGCCACGTCGCTGAACCAGGCGGTGCGGCCCACGGCGGCCCAGTTGCGCTCGTCCTCGAAGTCCGCGGGAAGCATCACGGTGAGGATCTGGGGCGCCTCGGTCTGGCCATAGGTGGTGCCCAGCACCGGGCCGAAGAATTCGCGCACCTCGCGGATCTTTTCGGAGGGCATCGGCGCGCCGCCGTAGATCAGCCGGCGCAGGTGCGGGAAGTCGGCGCGCGACGCGCCCGGCAGCGCCATCAGCATGTAGACCAGCGTGGGCGGCATGAAGCATGCCGTGCCGCCGCGCTCGCGGAAGGCCGTGCGCACGGCCTCGGCGCCGGCCGCGGGCAGCACCACGTGGCAGCCGCCCTGCGCGAGGATGGGCAGCACGTAGGTCGAGGTGCCGTGCGTGATCGGCGCCGCCACGACGTAGCGCTCGTGCGCGTCGAAGCCCCAGGCGTGGATCTGGTTGGCGATGTTGGCGAGCCATGCGCGGTACGGCTGCATCACGCCCTTGGGCGCGCCGGTGGTGCCGCCGGTGAACTTGATCGCCTGCGTGGCGTCCAGCGGCAGCGCGAATGATGGGCGCGGCGCGCCCGCATGCCGGGCCACCAGCGCCGCGATGGTGGCTTCATGCTGCGGCGCCGTGCCGGTGTGGATGCGCGTGCCGGGCGCGCCGTCGAGCAGCCCGGCGCAGGCACCGTCGAGCACGAGGATCGACGGCTCGGTGGCATCGACGATGCGGCGGATCTCGGGCCGCGTGCTCTGCGGATTCAGCGGCACCCAGACCTTGCCGCAGGCCAGCACCGCGAGCAGCGCGGCGATGTGCTCCGCGCTGTTCTTCGCGCAGATGGCCACGCGGCTTTGCGGCGCGGGGTCGAGCGCGACCAGCGCGGCCGCCAGCGCCGCCACCTGGGCGGCCAGCGCCTCGTAGCGGAGGGTGCCCTCGGGGGCGTCGATGGCGATGTTGTCGGGCCAGCGCGCCGCGGCGCGCCAGAAGAAGTCGATCGGAAACATGGGTCGGTGTGCTCCTGTGGGCTTTCTTGTCGTCGTCATTCGGCCTTGGCGCCGGACTCCTTCACCACTTCGCGCCAGCGCTTGATCTCGGCCGCGGCAAAGCTGCGCATCTGCTCGGGCGTGCCGGCTTCGGGCGATGCGGCCAGGTCCTGCAGGCGCTGCCGCACCTCGGGTGCGGCCAGCACCTTGCCGAGCGCGGCATTCAGGCGATCGATCACGGGGCGCGGCGTGCCAGCGGGGGCCGCCAGGCCGAACCAAGACTGCACGTCGAAGCCCGGATAGCCCGACTCGGCCAGCGTGGGCACGTCGGGCAGCAGCGGCGAGCGCCGGGCGCTGGTGATCGCGATGGCGCGCAGGCGCCCGCCCTGCACATGCGGAAGGGCCGAGGGCGTGTTGTCGAACATCGACTGCACCTGGCCGCCGAGCAGGTCGGTGACCGCGGGCGCGCTGCCGCGGTAGGGCACGTGCAGCATGTTGAGCTTCGCCTGCATCTTGAACATCTCGCCCGACAGGTGGATGGACGAGCCGCTGCCGGACGAGGCAAAGGTGATGCCCTCCTTCGACTCCTTGGCGAAGCGCACGTAGTCGGACACGCTCTTCACGGGCAGCGACGGATTCACCACGAGGATGTTGGGAATCTTGGCGATCAGGCCGATGGGCTCGAAGTCCTTGACCGGGTCGTAGCCCAGCTTGCCGTAGAGCGAGGCGTTGATGGTGTTCGCGATGGTGTAGACGTAGAGCGTGTAGCCGTCGGCCGGCGCGCGGGCCACGTACTCGGCGCCCACGTTGCTGTTGGCGCCCGTGCGGTTGTCCACCAGCATGGGCTGGCCGAGCTGCTCGCCCAGCTTGACGGCGACGAGGCGCGCGATCACGTCGGTGGCGCCGCCGGCGGCGTAGCCGACCACCAGCTTCACGGGCTTGGACGGCCAGGCGGCGGGCTGCGCCTGCAGGGGCAGCGCGGCGCAGCAGGCGAGGGCGGCGGCGAACGCCAGCCCATGCCGGCGAGGTGCGGAATACGAGGTCACTTCTTGTCTCCAGTTGGGTATGCAATGCCTGTCGCGGGCCGTGTCCTGCCGTGCTGCGGCACACTGCGCAATGGCTCCGTCGACCGAGAAATTCTTTCGTATGCCCTCCCGAACCGCGAACAAGAACGTCCATCAGCCGGACGTTTCAACCCGTGCCGCGGCCGCCCAGGCACCCGCTGCCGAGCCCGGCGACGACGCCGGCAGCCGCACGCTGCGGCGCGGCCTGCAGTTGCTGGACGCGGTGCTGGCGAGCGGCCGCGAAGGCCTGCGCGTGGTGGACCTGTGCCGCGCGGCGGGACTGGAGCGCGCCACGGTCCACCGCCTGCTGGCCACGCTGGTGGAGAGCGGCTATGCCGCGCAGCGCGGGCGCTTTCGCTACGTGGCGGGGCCGCGGCTCGCGGCCATGGCGCAGCCCGCCGGCATGCCCAACATGGCGGTGCGCCTGCGTCCGGTGCTCGAACGCGTGAGCGCGGCCTGCGGCGATGCGGCTTTCGCCATCGTGCGCGAAGGCCCGGCATCGCACTGCATCGCGCGCCATGTGGGCACGCATCCGGTACAGATCCTGGTGATCCAGGTGGGCACGCGCCAGCCGCTCGGCGTGGGCGCGGCGGGCCTGGCGCTGCTGTCGGCGTTGCCGGACGACGAGATGGCATCCGCCATTGCCGCCAATGCCCCCGTCCTCGGACGCTACGGCGGCATGACGGCCGAGCGCATGGCGCTGCTGGTGCGCGCGACACGCGAGCGCGGCTGGTCGGTCATCGGCAACCATGCGACCGATGGGGTGCTGGCCGTGGGGATGGCGGTGCGCAGCAGCGAAGGCGAGCCGGTGGCCGCGATCAGCGTGGCGTCGACGCTGGACCGCATGCCGCGCGAGCGCCAGCAGTTGATCGCGCGCTGGATGCGCGAGGCGCTGGCCGCGCTGCTGCCGGGCGGGCTGTAGGTCTGCAGGGTGCGGCTACGCGCCGCTCTCGTCTTCGTCGTTATTGCGAATGCGCAGCGCCGCGTCATACAGCGCATTGCGCGGTGCGCCGCTGATCTCGGCCGCAAGCCGCACCGCGGTCTTCACGGGCAGCTCGGCCAGCAGCAGGCGCAGCACGCGTTCGCCTTCGGCGCTGCCGTCGTCGGCGGCCGCGGCCAGCGGGTGCAGCACCAGCGCGAATTCGCCGCGCGTGCGGTCGCGGCCGGCCGCAAACCAGGCCGGCAGCCCGGCGGCGGCGACGGTCGCGATCTCCTCGAACTGCTTGGTGAGCTCGCGGCCGACGGTGAGGCGGCGCTCGCCCAGCGTCGCAAGTGCGCGCGCCACGGCCTCGATGCGGTGCGGCGCTTCCAGCAGCACCACCGCGCGCCGCTCCTGCGCGAGCGCCTGCACGGCCGCGTCGCGCTCGCCGGCCTTGGTCGGCAGGAAGCCCGCGAACACGAAGGCGCTGCTCTCGTCGCCCGCCGCCACGAGGCCGGCGGCGCCGACCAGCGTGGTGACGCTGCTCGCCCCCGGCAGCGGCAGCACGCGCAGGCCGGCAGCGCGCACGGCCGCGACCAGCCGCGCGCCCGGGTCGCTCACGCCCGGCGTGCCGGCGTCGCTCACGTAGGCGATGCGCTCGCCCTGCGCGAGCCGCGCGGCCACGGCCTGCGCGGCCTCGGCCTCGTTGTGCTGGTGCACGGCCAGCAGCTGGGCATTCGGCCGGTCGATGCCGTAGGCGCGCAGCAGGCTCTGCGTGTGGCGCGTGTCCTCGCAGGCGACGGCGTCGACCAGCTGCAGCACGTGCAGCGCGCGCAGCGTGATGTCGGCCAGGTTGCCGATGGGCGTGGCCACCACATACAGCGTACCCTGCGGATAATGCTGCCCACCCGCGGCGTCGCGCGCGGCTGCGAGGGCGGCGCCGAAGGCAGCGGGTACTAGTGAAGCCAAGGGGTTTCTCCGTAGGAACAAAAAGAAGCCGGCAGGGAGCCAGCATGAAGACCATCACGACCAAGCATCGCGGCGATGCGGCGGAAGACGCCGCGCTCGACCACCTCCAATGCGCCGGCCTGGCGCTGGTAGCGCGCAATTATCGAACGCCCGGGCGCGGCGGCGGCGAGATCGACCTGATCATGCGCGATCCGCGCGACGCCACGCTGGTGTTCGTGGAAGTGCGCCAGCGCAGCACGGGCACGCACGGCGGCGCCGGCGGCAGCATCACGGGTCTCAAGCAGCGGCGCATCGTGTTCGCGGCGCGCCACTACCTGAACGGCCTGCGCACGCTGCCGCCGTGCCGTTTCGACGTGGTGCTAGTCGAGGAGCGCATCACCTGGCTGCAGGGCGCGTTCGACGCGGGCGGGAACTGAAGCCGCGCCGCGCGCTCCACTCCACATCGAACGCAAACGTCTTGTTTCAACGCCCCCCGGTATCATCGCGCCCCATGCTCGAGCAACGGATTCAGCAACACTTCATCGACAGCGCCGACCTCAAGTACCAGGCCGGCCCCATCCTCAGCAAACCCATTTCGCAGGCCATGCAGGCGATCCTTGCGTGCGTGACCAGCGGCGGCAAGGTGCTGGCCTGCGGTGCGGGCGTCTCGGGCCTGCTGGCGGCGCAGTTCGCGGCGCACTTCGTCGGCCGCTTCGAGCGCGAGCGCCCCGAGCTGGGCGCCATCGCGCTGCCCGGCGACCCCAACGACCCGGCGGCCGACAGCGCCGCCGCCGTCGATGCCGACCGCTTCGCCCGCCAGGTGCGCGCGCTCGGCCAGGCCGGCGACGTGCTGCTGGCGCTCAGCGCCAGCGGGCAGTCGGCGGCCGTGCTGGCCGCGGTGCTGGCCGCGCACGAGCGCGACATGACGGTGGTCGCGCTGCTGGGCAACGCCAGTGCCGGCCAGCCGGCATCGCCCGGCGCGGGCAGCAGCGGCACCGGCGGCGCCATCGGCCGCGCGCTGCGCGAAACGGATGTCCAGATCGGCGTGTCGCACGAACGTGCGGCGCGTATCCACGAAGTCCACCTGCTCGCACTGCACTGCCTGTGCGACGGCGTGGATGCCCAGCTACTCGGAGAACAGGAAGCTTCCACATGACGACAACGACACCGTTCCAGCGCTTCGCCATTGCACTTGCCTCGGGAACCGTTCTGGTTGCCGGGCTTTCGGCCTGCGTGCCGCTCGTGGTCGGAGGGGCCGCCGCGGTGGGCGTGGGCATGGTGGCGACCGACCGCCGCAGCTCCGGCGCCCAGCTCGACGACCAGGGCATCGAGCTGCGCGCGGCCGCGCGCGTGCGCGAGATCGCCAACGACAACATGTACGTGAGCGTCACCAGCTACAACCGCCAGGTGCTGCTGACCGGCGCCGTGGGCAGCGATGCCGACCGTCGCCGCGTCGAGGACGTGGTGCAGCGCGTGGACAACGTGCGCTCGGTGGTCAACGAGCTCACCGTCGGCCAGTCCAGCACTTTCCAGGAACGCTCCAACGACCTGTTCATCAGCGGCAAGGTCAAGGCCTCGCTGCTCGACGCCAAGGACATCTTCGCCAATTCGTTCAAGGTGGTGACCGAGCGCGGCGTGGTCTACCTGATGGGCATCGCGACGCGCCGCGAGACCGACCGCGCGACCGAAATCGCACGCGGCATCTCGGGCGTGCAGAAGGTGGTGCGCGTGGTCGAGGTGGTGAGCGAGGCCGAGCTGGCCAGCCAGGCGCAGCGCGGCGGCACCGGATCGCCGCCGCCGGCACCGTCTTCGGCGCCCGGATCTTCTTCATCGTCGCGCGTGCCGCTGCCGCCGATGGAGCCGCTGCCGCCGGCCCAGCCCGGCGGCGCGACGACCACGCCGGTGCGCTGATCCGCTACGGCAAAAAAACAAAGCCCGCTTGCGCGGGCTTTTTCTTTTTTTACTTGAGCCGGATGATCAGGCTCGACGTGTCCCAGCGCCGGCCGCCGGCCTGCTGCACGTCGGCATAGAACTGGTCGACCAGCGCCGTCACGGGCAGGCGTGCGCCGTTGCGCTTGGCCTCGTCGAGCACCAGGCCCAGGTCCTTGCGCATCCAGTCGACGGCAAAGCCGTAGTCGAACTTGCCGTCGATCATGGTCTTGCCGCGGTTGTCCATCTGCCAGCTCTGGGCGGCGCCCTTGCCGATCACCTCGAGCACCAGCTTCATGTCGAGGCCGGCGCGCTGGCCGAAGGCAATGGCTTCGGAGAGGCCCTGCACCAGGCCCGCGATGGCGATCTGGTTCACCATTTTTGCCAGCTGGCCGGCGCCGCTTGCGCCCAGCAGCGTGACGGCGCGCGCGAAGGCGTCCATCACCGGCTTGACGCGTTCGAAGCTCGCCTTGTCGCCGCCGCACATCACGGTGAGCGCTCCGTTCTGCGCACCGGCCTGGCCGCCGGACACCGGCGCGTCGATGAACTGCAGCCCGGCTGCTGCCGCCGCGTTCGCGAGTTCGCGCGCCACGTCGGCCGAGGCGGTGGTGTGGTCGACCAGCACGCTGCCCTTCTTCATGCCCGCGAAGGCGCCGTTGGGCCCCAGCACCACGGCGCGCAGGTCGTCGTCGTTGCCCACGCAGCTGAAGACGATGTCGGCGCCCGCGGCCGCTTCGCGCGGGGTGGCGGCATGGCGGCCGGGCGCGCCGAATTCGGCGACCCAGGCCTCGGCCTTGGCCGGTGTGCGGTTGTAGACCGTGACCTTGTGGCCGGCCTTGGCCAGGTGCCCGGCCATCGGACCGCCCATGACGCCAAGGCCCAGGAAGGCCACCGTCTGGGAGGGGATGGATTCGTAGGTTCGGGGGTTGATGCTGCTCATGGGCGAGAGCTTAAAGCCAACGCGGCGCCCGCGTCACCTGCGTCTAAACAATCGCGAAATGCTCGGTGCCGGCGGAGAGATCCGTGCTGCGCGCGCGCTGGCTGTTGAGCTTGATCTGCAGCCGCAGGTCGTTGGCCGAGTCGGCGTTGCGGATGGCGTCCTCGAAGGTGATCGAGTGGCTCTCGAACAGGTCGAACAGCGCCTGGTCGAAGGTCTGCATGCCGAGGTTGCGGCTCTTCTTCATGATCTCCTTGATCTCGCCCACCTCGCCCTTGAAGATCAGGTCGGAGATGAGCGGCGTGTTCAGCAGCACTTCCACCGCCGCCACGCGGCCCTGGCCGTCCTCGGTGGGCACCAGGCGCTGCGAGATCAACGAGCGCAGGTTCAGCGACAGGTCCATCAGGAGCTGGGCGCGGCGTTCCTCGGGGAAGAAGTTGATGATCCGGTCCAGCGCCTGGTTGGCGCTGTTGGCGTGCAGCGTGGCCATGCACAGGTGGCCGGTCTCGGCAAAGGCCACGGCGTGCTCCATGGTCTCGCGGTCGCGGATTTCGCCCATCAGGATCACGTCGGGCGCCTGGCGCAGCGTGTTCTTGAGCGCGGCTTCCCAGCTGTCGGTGTCGATGCCCACTTCGCGCTGCGTGACCACGCAGTTCTTGTGCGGGTGCACGAACTCGACCGGGTCTTCCACCGTCACGATGTGGCCGTAGGAGTTTTCGTTGCGCCAGTCGATCATGGCCGCCAGCGTGGTCGACTTGCCCGAGCCCGTGGCGCCCACCAGGATGGTGAGGCCGCGCTTGGTCATCGACACGTCCTTCAGCACCTGCGGCATGCCCAGGCCGTCGATGGTCGGCAGCTTGGCCGGGATGGTCCGCAGCACCATGCCGACCTTGCCCTGCTGCACGAAGGCGTTCACGCGGAAGCGGCCGATGCCGGTGGGCGAGATCGCGAAGTTGCATTCCTTGGTGCGCTCGAACTCGGCCGTCTGGCGGTCGTTCATGACCGAGCGCGTGAGCGCCAGCGTGTGCTGCGCGCCCAGCGCCTGCTGCGACACCTTGGTGACCTTGCCGTCGACCTTGATCGCGGGCGGAAAGTCGGCGGTGATGAACAAGTCGCTGCCGTTGCGGCTCACCATGAGCTTGAGCAGGTCGTTGATGAACTGGCTGGCTTGATCGCGTTCCATGTGTCGGTACTCCGAAGGGCTGGGATCAGCCTGGGAAATTCTCGGGGATCTTGGCCTTGCCGCGCGCCTCGGCGGCCGAAATGGCATTGCGGCGAACGAGGTCGGTCAGGTTCTGGTCCAGCGTCTGCATGCCCGAGCCCTGGCCGGTCTGGATGGCCGAATACATCTGCGCCACCTTGGCCTCGCGGATCAGGTTGCGGATGGCCGGCGTGCCCAGCATGATCTCGTGCGCCGCCACGCGGCCCTGGCCGTCCTTGGTCTTGCACAGCGTCTGCGAGATCACGGCCTGCAGCGACTCCGACAGCATGGCGCGGATCATTTCCTTTTCCTCGCCCGGGAACACGTCGATGATCCGGTCGATGGTCTTGGCGGCCGACGAGGTGTGCAGCGTGCCGAACACCAGGTGGCCCGTCTCGGCCGCGGTCATGGCCAGGCGGATGGTTTCCAGGTCGCGCAGCTCGCCCACCAGGATGGCGTCCGGGTCTTCGCGCAGCGCCGAGCGCAGCGCGTTGGAGAAGCTGAGCGTCATTGGCCCGACCTCGCGCTGGTTGATCAGGCACTTCTTGGATTCGTGCACGAATTCGATCGGGTCTTCCACTGTGAGGATGTGGCCGTACTCGTTTTCGTTGAGGAAGTTGACCATCGCGGCCAGCGTGGTCGACTTGCCCGAACCGGTGGGCCCGGTCACCAGCACCAGCCCGCGCGGCTTGAGCGCCAGTTCCGCGAAAATCTTGGGCGCGTTGAGCTGCTCCAGCGTGAGGATCTTCGAAGGAATGGTCCGGAACACCGCCGCCGCGCCGCGCGCCTGGTTGAACGCATTCACGCGGAAGCGCGCGAGGCCGTCGATCTCGAACGAGAAATCGACCTCCAGGAACTCTTCGTAGTGCTTGCGGTGCGTGTCGCTCATGATGTCGTACACCATGGCGTGCACCGACTTGTGGTCGAGCGCATCGACATTGATGCGCCGCACGTCGCCGTGGACGCGGATCATCGGCGGCAGGCCGGCCGACAGATGCAGGTCGGAGGCTTTGTTCTTGACGCTGAATGCCAGCAGTTGGGTAATGTCCACGGGGCTCCTCGGCTCGAGTTCGGTGACGTTTTGATACGATTTTGGAAGATTATGACGATGATTGGCGACGACCTCCAGCAAGTAAAGGACCGGATCGCAAAGGCCTGCGCCGAGCATGGGCGCAACCCGGCCGAAGTCCGGCTGCTGGCGGTGTCCAAGACCTTCGGTCCGGAGGCCGTGCGCGAGGCGTATGCGGCGGGTCAGCGGGCCTTCGGCGAGAACTATGTGCAGGAGGGGCTGGACAAGATCGCCGCGCTGTCGGAGCTGCGCGCGGAACTCGAATGGCACTGCATCGGCCCTCTGCAGAGCAACAAGACGCGGCCCGTGGCCGAGCATTTCGACTGGGTGCACGGCATCGACCGGCTCAAGATCGCCGAGCGTCTTTCGGCGCAGCGGCCGGCGCATCTGCCGCCGCTCCAGGTGTGCCTGCAGGTCAACGTGGACGGCGGCGCCAACAAGTCCGGCGTGCCTCCGGAAGAGGCGCTGCCGCTCGCGCGCGCTGTGGCGGCGTTGCCACATCTGCGGCTGCGCGGGCTCATGGCCATTCCCGAACCGGTGCCGGATTTCGCGGCGCAGCGCGAACTGTGCCTGCGCGCCCGCGCCGTGTACGACGCGATCCGCGCCGCCGGCATCGAACTCGATACGCTCTCGCTGGGCATGAGCGCGGACCTCGAGGCGGCCGTCAGCGCCGGCAGCACGATGGTGCGCATCGGCACCGCGATCTTCGGCCGCCGCTAGATGCCCAGCGGCAGCCGCGCGCTGCTCTTGATTTCTTCCATCACCGCGTAGGTCCGCGTCTCCCGCACGCCCGGCAGTTGCCACAGCACCGTGCCGGCGAACTCGCGGTAGGCCGCCATGTCGGCCATGCGGGTCTTGAGCAGGTAGTCGAAGCCGCCCGCGACCATGTGGCATTCCATGATCTCGTCGCGCACCTGCACGGCCGCCTTGAACTGTTCGAACACGTTGGGCGTGGTGCGGTCGAGCAGGATCTCGACGAACACCGTGAGGCCGCGCCCGAGCTTGTGCGGATCGAGCCGCGCCTCGTAGCCCTGGATGAAACCGTCGCGCGTGAGCCGCTGCACCCGCGCCAGCACGGCAGTGGGTGATAGCGCCACCATCTCGGCCAGCTTGAGGTTGGTGATGCGGCCGTCTTCCTGAAGAATCTTCAGCAGCCGGAGATCGATGCGATCCAGGTCCAGGTCGAGCATTGGTGAATTATCCGGTCGAGTCCATATTTTTTGGCAAAAGATTCGGTCTATATCCAAAGACCATAGGGGATAGAACCAAGGAACTGCCATGCACCTGCCCATCCCTTACCGCCCTGAAGCCGATGTCGTCTCGCACCGGCTCGCCTCGCTCGAAGGCGCGCTCGACTGGAGCGCCGCAGCCGCCGCCGCCACGCCCTGGGTGGAGGCGGTGCGCCGCCATCCGCCGCCGTTCTGGGCCATGGAAAGCCTGCTGCGCGAGTACCCGATCTCCAGCGCCGAGGGCCTTGCGCTGATGCGCCTGGCCGAGGCGCTGCTGCGCGTGCCCGACGCCGCCACGGCCATCGCGCTCACGGCCGACCAGCTGGGCCGGGCCGATTTCGAGGGCACGGCCGATTCCACGCTGTCGCGGCTGTCGTCCGCCGCGATCGCGATGTCGAAGAAATTCCTGCCCGAAGGCGACCACCCGCCCGGCCTCATGGCCAAGCTCGGCGCGCGCACGGTGGTGGCCGCCACGCTGCGCGCGGTGCAATTGCTGGGGCGCCAGTTCGTGCTGGGCCAGACCATCGCCGAAGCCATGGACGAGGCCCGCTCGGCGCACCGCCGGCAGGGCGCGCTACGCTTCAGCTACGACATGCTCGGCGAGGGCGCGCGCACCGACGCCGATGCGCTGCGCTACCTCGACAGCTACACGCAGGCCATCGGCGCCATTGCGGCCGGTGCCGATGCGGCGCGCGGGCCCGAGCACAACGACGGCATCTCCATCAAGCTCAGCGCGCTGCATCCGCGCTATGAAGACGCACAGCGCGAGCGCGTGCTGCGCGAACTGGTGCCGCGCGTGTGGCGGCTGTGCGAGCTCGCAGCCGATGCCAATCTCAACCTCACCATCGATGCGGAAGAGGTCGACCGGCTCGAGCTTTCGCTCGATGTGTTCGAGGCGCTGGCCGCGCGCGTGGCCGCCGAGCGGCCGCAATGGCGCGGCTTCGGCCTGGCGCTGCAGGCCTACCAGACGCGCGCGCTGGAACTCATCGCGCACGTTACGGCGGTGGCGCGCCGGCACAAGCTGCGGCTGATGTGCCGGCTCGTGAAGGGCGCCTACTGGGACGCCGAGATCAAGCGCGCCCAGGAGCTCGGCCTGCCGCACTACCCGGTCTTCACGCACAAGCACCACAGCGACGTCAGCTACCTGGCCTGCGCGCGTGCGCTGCTGTCGGCACCCGATGCGGTCTATCCGCAGTTCGCCACCCACAACGCGGGCACCATCGCGGCCATCCTGCAGATGGCCGAGGCCGCCCAGGCGCCTTTCGAGCTGCAGCGCCTGCATGGCATGGGCGAGGGCGTCTACCGCGAGGTGATGAAGAGCACCACAGCGCCGGTACGCGTATATGCGCCGGTGGGCCAGCACAAGGACCTGCTCGCCTACCTCGTGCGGCGCCTGCTGGAAAACGGCGCCAATTCGTCCTTCGTGAACCAGCTTGGCGACGAGCAGGTGAACATCGGCGAACTGCTGATGTCGCCGCTCTGGCTGGAGCCATCGAACCCCGCCTTGCCGCTGCCGCCGGCGCTCTACGGTCCGGCGCCGGCACGGCGCAACAGCGAAGGCGTGGACCTTGCCGTCGAGCCGATGCGCGCGCCGCTGCTGGCGGCGCTGGAGACCACCGCGGTGCCTGCTGTCGAACTGTTCGATGTTGCGAGCGCGCCCAAGGCCGTTGCCGCCAGCGCCGCCGCTTTCCGCAGCTGGCGCAAGACGCCGGTCGAGACGCGCGCCGCCATGCTGCGCCAGGCCGCCGACGCGCTGCAGCGCGAGCTGCCGCGCTTCTGCGCGCTGCTGGTCAAGGAAGCCTTCAAGACCTGGGGCGACGCGGTGGCCGAAGTGCGCGAAGCCGTCGACTTCCTGCGCTACTACGCCGACGAGGCCGAACGCATCATGCAGCCGGTGGCGCTGCCCGGCCCCACGGGCGAGAGCAACGAACTGCGGCTCACGGCGCGCGGCCCCTGGGTGTGCATCAGCCCGTGGAATTTTCCGCTCGCGATCTTCGCGGGGCAGGTGGCGGCCGCGCTTGCCACCGGCAACACGGTGCTGGCCAAGCCGGCCGAGCAGACGCCGGCCGTCGCGCTCGAAGCCGTGAAGCTGCTGCACGCAGCCGGCGTGCCGGCCGATGCGCTGCAGCTGCTGCACGGCCCCGGCGAAACGGTGGGCGCCGCGCTGGTGGCGGCGCCGGGCGTGGCGGGCGTGGTGTTCACTGGCTCGACCCAGGTGGCGCGCATCATCCACCGCGCGCTCGCGGCCAAGGAGGGCCCGATCGTGCCGCTGATCGCAGAGACCGGCGGCATCAACGCGATGCTGGTCGATTCGAGCGCGCTGCCCGAGCAGGTGGTCGACGCCGTGGTGCAGAGCGCGTTCCGTTCGGCCGGCCAGCGCTGCTCGGCGCTGCGCCTCCTGGTGCTGCACGAGGGCATCGCCGACGCGGTGATCGAGATGATCCGCGGCGCGGCCGCGGAGCTGGCCGCCGGCGACCCGGCGCTGCTTTCGACCGACGTGGGGCCGGTGATCGACGGCGAGGCGGCCGACAACATCCGGCGCCATCTGAAGCGCCTGGATTCGGAAGCGAAGCGCCTGCTCGCGCCGGCTTCTTCTTCTTCTTCTTCAGCCGAAGGCAACATGATCGCGCCGCAGGCCTACGAGGTGCCCTCCATCGACAGCGTGACCAGCGAGATCTTCGGGCCGGTGCTGCAGATCGCGCGCTGGGGCACGGGCGAGCTGAGCGATCCCGCCGAGGTGATCGATCGCATCAACGCGCTCGGCTACGGCCTCACGCTCGGCATCCAGACGCGCATCGACTCTCGCGCGCAGGCGCTCGCGGCGCGTGCGCACGTGGGCAACATCTACGTGAACCGCAACATCATCGGCGCGGTGGTCGGCGTGCAGCCCTTCGGCGGCGAGGGTCTGAGCGGCACCGGGCCCAAGGCCGGCGGGCCGCACTACCTGTACCGCTTCTGTGCCGAGCAGACGGTCACGGTCAATACCACGGCGGCCGGCGGCAACGCGGCGCTGCTGAGCGCGGTGGCCTGAGGCCGCCGTTCGTCCTCAGCGCAGGGGATTGCCGTCTTCTTCGGCGCGTGCGGACGATGACCGGCTGTTGAACTGGTCGATCAGCGCGCCGTAGGCCGGGCTGGTGCGCAGCCGCGCATATTCGGCGGCGGCCTGCCGGTAGGCGGGGCTCGACGGATCGGCGCCCGCTTCGCCGTACTGCCGCGCGGCCAGGCCGGAGCGGATCCAGAGCTGCGTGTCCGCGGCCACGGCCGCGCGGCTGTTTGCCGACACGCGCGGCTCGGGCTGCGGCGAGCCTTCGGCATAGCCTTGCGCGGGCGCGCCCGCGAGCCACTGCCGGGCGTCGGCCGAGACGGCGGCGCGCGTGGTGGACGAGCTGAACGGCACGGGCCGCGGATCGCCCTCCGCATAGTTGCCGGCCAGGCTCGGCGCGGAGGCCAGGCCCAGCAGCGACGAGACGGCGGCGGCGGCCAGGAGGCGGGTGCAGGAGCGGGTCATGGAATGGGTCCTTTCGATCGGTGGTTGGTGGCCCCCCACTCTAGAAACCGCAGTTCGAGTGCCGATGACCCGGCGATGACCGTTTTGTCATGTTCGGCCAAACCTCTCTTGCATAACCGTCATCGCGGCGCGCATAAGACATGGCGCGGCGGGCGCGAGAGGTCTATCGTTGCGGCCATCCATTCCAACCAAGGGATCTCCCATGAGTGAAAAGCTCTCCTTCGTCAATCCGACCGCCAACAGCCCCTGGGGCACCTACCTCTCGCAGGTCGACCGCGTGGTGCCGTACCTCGGCCCGCTGGCCCGCTGGGTCGAGACGCTCAAGCGCCCCAAGCGCGCGCTGATCGTGGACGTGCCGATCGAAATGGACGACGGCACCATCGCCCACTTCGAGGGCTACCGCGTGCAGCACAACATGAGCCGCGGCCCGGGCAAGGGCGGCGTGCGCTTCCACCCCGACGTCACGCTCGAAGAAGTGATGGCGCTGTCGGCCTGGATGACCATCAAGACGGCCGCCGTCAACCTGCCGTACGGCGGCGCCAAGGGCGGCATCCGCGTCGATCCGAAGAAGCTCTCGCTGCAGGAGCTCGAGAAGGTCACGCGCCGCTACACCAGCGAGATCGGCATCATCATCGGCCCGCACACCGACATTCCCGCGCCCGACGTCAACACCAACGCGCAGATCATGGCGTGGATGATGGACACCTACTCGATGAACGTCGGCGGCACCGCCACCGGCGTGGTCACGGGCAAGCCGCTGCACCTGGGCGGCTCGCTGGGCCGCGTCAAGGCCACCGGCCGCGGCGTGTTCGTCACCGGCCGCGAAGCGGCGCGCCGCCTCGGCATGGACCTGCGCGGCGCGCGCATCGCGGTGCAGGGCTTCGGCAACGTGGGCTCGGTCGCGGCCGAGCTCTTTGCCGAAGCGGGCGCCAGGATCGTCGCGGTGCAGGACCACACCGGCACCATCGTCAACACCAACGGCCTCGACCTCGCGACGCTGATTCCGGTGGCCAACAAGGAAGGCGTCGTCGCCTTCAAGGGCGGCGAGGTGGTGCCCAACGAAGCCTTCTGGGAGGTGGCCTGCGACATCCTGATTCCCGCCGCGCTCGAAGGCCAGATCACCGCCGAGCGCGCGCAGAAGACCAGTGCCAAGCTGGTGCTCGAAGGCGCCAACGGCCCCACGGTGCCCACGGCCGACGACATCCTGGCCGAGCGCGGCGTGCTGGTGGTGCCCGACGTGATCTGCAACGCCGGCGGCGTGACGGTCTCGTACTTCGAATGGGTGCAGGACTTCTCGTCCTTCTTCTGGGACGAGGACGAAATCAACGTGCGCCTCGACCGCATCATGATGAAGGCGCTCAACCAGATCTGGGACACGGCCGACAGGCACAAGATCACGCTGCGCACCGCGACGTATGCGGTGGCCTGCGAGCGCATCCTGATGGCCCGCCAGGAACGCGGTTTGTATCCCTGACCCTCCCCCGAAGCGGCTCACTTCGTGTAGCCGCCTTCCCCTCAAGGGGGCAACACCTGCGGTCCGGCAAAGCCGGTTCCGCGGTGTTCCTGGAACGGGCCTTTGATACCCTTGGCGGCATGACAGCTGCTCTTTCGCCAAGTGACCTTCCTGCTCTTCCCGCCGACGCCCTTGCCCGCCTGCAGGCGCTGATGGCCGACGGGCGGCGCAAGCTGCTGGGGCTGGTCGGTGCGCCCGGCGCGGGCAAGTCCACGCTCGCGCTGGCGCTGCTGCGGGCCGTGGGTGCCGGGCGCGCGCAGGTCGTGCCGATGGACGGCTTCCACCTGGCCAACGTCGAGCTGCAACGGCTCGGACGCGCGGGCCGCAAGGGCGCCCCGGACACCTTCGACAGCGCCGGCTATGTGGCGCTGCTGCGGCGGCTGCGCACGCAGGGGCCGGACGACCCGATCGTCTATGCGCCCGAATTCCGCCGCGAGATCGAGGAGCCCATCGCCGGCGCGATCGCGGTGCTGCCGCAGACCCAATTGGTCATCACCGAAGGCAACTACCTGCTGCACGACGCCGGCCCGTGGGCCGGCGCGGCGGCCATTCTCGACGAGGCCTGGTACGTCGACATCGACGACGCCGTGCGCGAAGAGCGCCTGCTGAAGCGCCACCAGCAATTCGGCCGCAGCGCCGAGGCCGCGCGCGACTGGGTGGACGCCACCGATGCGCCCAACGCACGCCTGATTGCCGCCACCCGCGGGCGCGCGCACCACCTGCTGCGCTGGTCCTGAAAATTCGCGGCGGCGGGGAACACCCGCGCCCGGGCATGCTCGAAGCTTCGCCGGCGCACACGCCGGTTAGGATTCGCCGCTCCATGACCATGCCCCGTCCTTCCTCCTTCGCCTTTTCTCCCGCCTTTTCCGTCCTCCGTACGCCTCTCCTGGTCCTCGGCCTCGCGTCCCTGCTGGTGCTTGCCGGCTGCGGCAGCAATGGCACGCGCCGTGTGTCGTACGAGACCGAGGAGTTCGACTCCACCACCACCCATACGCGCACCTACGCCGCCACCGAAGCCCAGACCTGCGAGGCCGCGCGCCGCGCGCTGCTGAGCCAGGGCTACATGATCAGCGCGGCCAACGCCGACCTGGTGACGGGGCGCAAGAGCTTCCAGCCGGCGTCCGAGGTGCATGTGGAGGTCGAGTTCCGCGTGGTGTGCGCGCGCGAGGGCGGCAAGGCCGGCAAGCGCAGCACCGTGGCCTTCGCGACCGCGCTGCAGGACCGCTACGGCATCAAGAAGGTCAACAGCTCGGCCAGCGTGGGCGTGGGCGCCTTCGGTTCGCTCTCGCTGCCCTTTGCCGGCAGCGACGACGCGATGATCAAGGTGGCCAGCGAAACGCTCACCGACGAGCTGTTCTACGACCGCTTCTTCGCGCTGCTCGACCGCTTCCTCGAAGGCCAGGGCGGCGAAGAGCCCGATGTGCCGAGCGTGGCGCCTGAAATGCCACGACCCTCTGCGCCACCGGCGCCAGCCCTCACCTTTCCCGTGAAGCCAGTGCCGAACCCGGGTTGAGCCGCCGTGCTGGCGGATCGCCAAATCGTAAGACGTGTCTTATGATCTGGCATGGCTTCCAAAATCGATTCCCCCGACGCGGCGCAGTGTGCCTCGCGCGAGGCCGCCTTGGCCCGCGCCATCGGCGAGCCTTCGCCGGGCGAGGCACGGCCGCGATGATGCCGATGGCGCCGGCCCTGCAGCGCATCGGCGGCTTCTGGCGCGAGGGCCGCTGGCGCGCGGGCGCGCAGCTCGCGGCCGCGGTGGCGCTGGCCTGGGGGGTGGCCGTGGCGATGCGGCTGCCCGAAAGCTTCTGGGCCGTGATGAGCGTGCTGATCGTCATGCGGCCGAGCGCCGGCGCCACGCTCGATGCCGGATGGGAGCGCGTGCGCGGCACGGCCGCTGGCGCGCTCTGCGGACTCGCGGGGGTCTACCTGCAGCACCTGGGCGCGCCGGTGCTCGCGACCACGCTGGCCACCGTCACGCTGCTGGCTTTTGCCGGCGCCGCATTGCCGGGCTTGCGCAGTGCGCCCGTGGCCGCGCTGATCATCCTCTCGGCCAGCGCCATTCCCGGCCACTCGCCGCTCCAGGTGGCGCTGCTGCGCATGGTGCAGATCGGCGTCGGCGTGGGCGTGGCGCTCGCGGTTTCCGTCATTGCGTCGGAATACCGCGCGGGTCCGCGCTTCGATGCGGGTTGTGCCGCATTGCTGCGCGGCATGGCCAGGCGCCTGGCCGCGCTGGACAGCGGCGGCGCTGCCGGGCTGCCTGCCGAGTCCGAGAGCGAGCGCGCCAACGCTGCGGCGCGCGCGGCGCTCGCGCGGCTGGCGGTGCTCGCGGGCAGTGCCGACCTGGAAGCCCGCTGGTGGCGCCGCGGTGCTGCCGTGCCGGCGGCGCAGTCCTGCCGCAGCAAGGCGCGGCTCGCGGCGCGGATCTTCCAGGATGCCGCCATGCTCGAACGCATGCTGCGCCGCGCGCCGTCCGGCGATCCCGCATGGCAGGACACCGCCCGGGCCGCGGCCGCCGCACTCGCCGCCATGGCCGATGCGCTCGAAGGCCAGGGCACGCCCGATCTTGCCAAGCTTGCGCAGGTCGCACGGCGGCATGAGGCGCCGGGCACCTCGCCTGCCTTGCTGCTGGCGGCGCCGGCGTGCCTGCTGCTCGAAGACCTGCAGCGCATGCAGCGCTGCGTGGCGGCCGCGGCCTGAAGCCGCTCAGCGCACCAGCGTCGACTTTCCGAACAGGCTCTCGATCAGTTCCACCGCCACTTCGGCAGTCTGGTTGCGCACGTCGAGCGCGGGGTTGAGCTCCACCACGTCGACCGAGCCGAGGCGGCGTGTGTCGGCGACCATTTCCATGCACAGCTGCATCTCCCGGTAGGTCGGGCCGCCGCGCACGCCGGTGCCCACGCCGGGCGCGATGCCGGGGTCGAGGCAGTCGAGGTCGAAGCTCACGTGCAGGTGGGTGTCCTCGTCCACGTCCTGCAGCGCCTCGGTCATGGTGGTGCGCATGCCGTGCTCGTCGATGTGGCGCATGTCGAACACGTGCAGGCCAAGCGTGCGGATGGCGTCCTTCTCGTCCTCGTCGACGCTGCGGATGCCGATGAAGCGGATGGCGTCGTGCTCCAGCGCCGCGCGTTCGCCGCTCCAGCCGGTGAGCGCCGCCGGCCCGTGGCCCAGCAGGCAGGACACGGGCATGCCGTGCAGGTTGCCGCTCGGGCTGGTGCTTTCGGTGTTGACGTCGGAGTGCGCGTCGAGCCACAGCACGCGCAGTTTCTTGCCCCGCTTGCGCGCATGCCAGGCCACGGCGCTGATCGAGCCGATCGCCAGGCAATGGTCGCCGCCCATCATGAGCGGCACGTGGCCGGTGCCCAGGGCGGTGTCGACGGCGGCATAGACGGAACGGTTCCAGGCAATCACCTCGTCGAGGTGGCGCAGGCCGTTGGCCGGCGCGGTCCATGGGGTGGCGGGGCCCGCGAGGTTGCCGCGGTCGATCACGGCGAAGCCCTGCCGCGCGAGCGCCTCCGGCAGCCCGGCCACGCGCAGCGCATCGGGGCCCATGCCGGCGCCGCGCACGCTGGCGCCGACGTCGGTGGGCGCGCCGATCAGTTCGAGGGTGGTGCCATGGTCGTTGCTCATGTCGATGTCCGTCCGATGTGCTCCCACAGGTAGGCGTAGCCCAGGGCGTCCATGAAGGCCGCCTCCTTGTTGTCGGTGGCTGCGCTGTGGCCGCCTTCCATGTTCTCGTAGAAGCTGCTGTCGCAGCCCATGGCGGCCAGCTTCGCATGCATCTTGCGCGCATGCACCGGGCCCACGCGGTCGTCGCGCGTCGACGTGGTGAAGAGCGCCGGCGGATAGGGCTGGCCGGGCTTCGCGTTCTCGTAGGGCGAGAAGGCCCGGATCCAGGCCCATTCTTCCGGCTGGTCGGGGTCGCCGTATTCGGCGATCCACGAGGCGCCGGCCGACAGGTGGGTGTAGCGCTTCATGTCGAGCAGCGCCACCTCGCTCACGATGGCGCCATAGAGCCGGGGGTAGAGCGTGAGCATGTTGCCCATCAGCAGCCCGCCGTTGCTGCCGCCCATGGCCCCCAGGTGCCGCGGCGAGGTGATGTTGCGCGCGATGAGGTGCTCCGACACCGCGGCGAAGTCCTCGCAGGTGCGCAGGCGGTCGTGCTGCAGCGCGGCCTGGTGCCAGCGCGGCCCGTACTCGCCGCCGCCGCGGATGTTGGCGACCACGTAGACGCCGCCCCGTTCGAGCCATGCGCGGCCGATGGTGCCGCTGTAGCTCGGCTGCAGCGAGATCTCGAAGCCGCCGTAGGCGTACTGCAGCGTGGGGTTCCTGCCGTCGGCCTGCAGGTCCTTGGGCGCGATCTCGAAGTAGGGCACGCGCGTGCCGTCCTTCGAGGTGGCGAAATGCTGGCTCACGCGATAGCGCGAGGCGTCGAAGAAGGCGGGGCTGTCCTTCAGCGCTTCGGGCTCGCCGCGGCCGATGGTGCCGACGTAGAGCGTGGTCGGCTGCAGGAAGCCGCTCACGGTCAGGAAGTAGTCGTCGCTCTCGTCTTCGTCGACACCGCCGGCCGCGATGGTCGAGAGCTCGGGCGCGCCGCCCAGGCTCTCGCGCTTCCATTCCTTCGAGCCGGCCTGCGGCGTGAGCACCTCGAGCCGGTTCACCACGTCGTGCATCACGTTGAGGATCAGGTGGTGGCGGGTCCACGAATGGTCGTCGAGCGCGGTGGTGTCGTCGGGCTCGAACAGCACGGTGATCTCGCGCTGGCCGGCCATGTAGTCGTCGAAGCGCGCCGCCAGCAGCGAGCCCGGCCTGTAGGTGGCGCCGCCCACGGTCCAGGGGCTGCGCGGCTCGACCAGCATCCACTCGCGCGTGACCTCGGTGCTGGCATCGTCGGGCACGTCGATCTTCACCAGCCGGCCGTCGCTCGTGCGCAGCCAGGTCTCGCTGTCGTAGAAGTCCATCTGGCGCGAGACGAAGTCGCGTTCGAAGCCCGGCGTGTTGTCGCGCCAGGCGCTGACCGTCATGTCGTCCGCGCCGCCCTCGTAGACCGTCGCCGCGCTTTCCAGCGGCGTGCCGCGCTTCCATTCCTTCACGATGCGCGGGTAGCTCGAACTGGTCATCGAGCCGGGGCCGAAATCGGTGGCCACGTAGAGATGGTCGATGTCTTTCCACGCCACGTTGCTCTTGGCCTCGGGCAGCGTGAAGCCGCTGGCGACGAACTGCTTGAGTTCGAGGTCGAACTCGCGCACCACGTTCGCGTCGGCGCCGCCGCGCGAGAGCGAGACCAGGCAGCGCTTGTAGCCGGGCTGCAGGCAGTCGGCGCCGTGCCAGACCCAGTTTTCCTTGTCGGCCTCGGCCAGCGCGTCGAGGTCGAGCACGGTTTCCCAGTCGGGCTGGGGCTTGCGGTATTCGGCCAGCGTGGTGCGCCGCCACAGGCCCTTGGGGTTCTTCTTGTCGCGCCAGAAGTTGTAGAAGAGCGGGCCGATCTTGCGCACCATCGGAATGCGGGCCTCGGAGTCGAGCACTTCGAGGATGCCCTGCTCCATGCGCTCGAAGGCGGGCGATTGCGCGTAGCGCTGCACGGTCTTCGCGTTGTGTTGGCGGGCCCATGCGAGCTGTTCGGCGCCGTCGATGTCTTCGAGCCACTGGTGCTCGTCGGTCTGCGTGGAAGCGGTGGATGTCATGGGCGCAGTGTACGAATCCGCCGTGAAGAAAGGCATGCCTGCCGGCAGGGTCGGCCAAAGCTATTGAATTCATAGCGTCAACCGGCCCTAGTGACAAACCCGCGTTCGGCTGTTTGGCCTCGATGCGCGGGGCTCCCACGGGTATCCTGCCGGACGGACGGCGCCTGGCGAACACAAGGAGACACGACACATGAAGCACCTGAGCGGTCTTGATGCCACCTTCCTGCACCTGGAAACCCCCGAGATGCCGATGCACGTCGGCTCGCTCAACGTGCTCGACCTGCCCAAGGGCTACAAGGGCGACTTCTACGAAGACGCCAAGCAGTTCATGGCCAGCCGCATCCACCTGGCCGACGTGTTCACGCGCAAGCTCGCGCTGATGCCCTTCGACATGACCAACCCGGTGTGGGTGGCCGACGACGACATCGACCTCGACTACCACGTGCGCCACATCACGCTGCCCAGGCCCGGCACCAACCGGCAGCTGCAGCAGTACGTGGCGCGCCTGCATTCCACCTTGCTCGACCGCAGCCGGCCGATGTGGGAGTTCTTCATCATCGACGGCCTGAAGAGCGGCCAGGTGGCGCTCTACACCAAGGTGCACCACGCGGGCATCGACGGCCAGGCCGGCGTGGCGCTCGGCAAGGCCATCTTCGACCTCGAGCCCACCGGCCGCGTGGTCAAGCCGCCGCGCGCGCGTCCGCGCAGCAGCGGCTACCAGCTGGGCATGGCCGAGCTCGCGACCGCGGCGCTGCGCAACACGGCGCAGCAGTACGTGAAGCTCTTCAAGATGGCGCCGGCCATTGCGCGGGCGCTCGGCGGCCTGGCCAGGCCGGACGAAAAGGCGGCCGAGAAGGACGCCGCCACCGCGCCGAAGAAGTTCAACCTGTTTGCGCCGCGCACCTCGCTGAACGTGTCGATCACCAACCAGCGCACCTTCGCGGGCCGCACCATCTCGCTGGCCGAGACCAAGCACATCGCCAAGCACTTCGGCGTGTCGCTCAACGACGTGGTGATGGCCACGGTGGCCGGCGCGCTGCGCCACTACCTGGCCGACAACAATGAGCTGCCGGCCAAGCCGCTGGTGGCCGGCGTGCCCGTGAGCCTGCGCGAAGCCGGCGACGAGACCGCCAACAACCAGGCCAGCATGATCCTCGTGAGCCTGGCCACCGACATCACCGACCCGGTGCAGCGGCTGAAGGCCATCAACGCATCGTCGAACAGCTCGAAGTCGACCATGAACCGCTTCAAGGCGGTGATCCTCGACGACTTCCCGACCTTTGCCGCGCCCTGGCTGGTGTCGGGCATCGCCTCGATGGTGGGCCGCTCGGGCCTGGTGAACCTGCTGCCGCCGGCCGCCAACGTGGCCATCTCGAACGTGGCGGGCGCGCCGTTCCCGATGTACTTTGCGGGCGCGCTCGTCACCAGCTACTACCCGGTGTCGATCGCCAGCCACGGCACCGCCCTCAACGTCACGGTGCAGAGCTACAACGGGCGCATGGACTACGGCCTCATCGCCTGCCGCCGGGCCGTGCCCGACATCACCGAGATCGGCGACTACATGCTGGCCGAGCACCAGCTGCTGCTGGGCCTGACGCAGACGCGCCCGGCGACGGGCGCGGCGCCCGCGAAGGCAGCGGCGGCTCCCGAGCCCGCCCCCGCCGTGAAGGCGGCGCCCAGGCCGGTTGCAAAAAAGGCCGCCGCGAAGAAGCCGCCGGCAGCAAAAGCCCCCGCCGCCAAGGCACCGGCCGCCAAGACCACCGCCAGGAAAGCGCCGGCCAAGGCCGCCGCTCCCAAGGCGGCACCGCGCAAGCCCGCGGCGCCCGCCAAGCGCGCCAGGGCGGCCGCTGCGGCATGATCGGCAGGCGCGAGGGCCGGAAAATTGGGGCAGTTGGACTAGTTTTCCGACCGTTCTAGCTTTCCAGGACTAGGCACTCTGGAAGAAGATCACTTCATCGCGATTCCCGTGAATCCCGTGATTCGATCAACTTCCAGGACATCCACATGACCACGCAAGCTTCCTTCTCTTCCGCCGCCATCCACGTCATCGGCCAGTACAACGACGCCGGCAAGACCCTGGTGGGTGCCTACCGCGCCGGCGTTCATCGCCTGCTCGGCGGCGCTGCTTCGCGCTACAGCGAGTTCCTGGGCAGCCGCCAGATTCCGCTGGTGAGCGAACAGGTCAAGGCCAACCTGATCGGCGCGCAGGAAAAGATCAACGGTTTCCTGGCCAGGCGCCTGGACATCGACACCGGCCGCATCGTCTCGGTGATGGACCGCGTCGCGGCGGGCACCGCGAGCGGCATCGAAACCGTGGCCGGCCGCGTGGCGCGCGTCGAATCGCCGGTCGTCAGCTCGGTGGTCAAGACGCTGAATGCGCTGAACCAGCCGATCGCCAACGTGTCGGTGCAGATCGCCGACAAGGTGGCTGCCGGTGCCAAGCAGATCGAAGTGCGCGTGAGCGGCACCGAAGAAGCCAGACCCGTGCGCAGCGTGAAGGCCAAGGCCGCCGCCGCCAAGAAGCCGGTTCGCCGCACCGCCGCCCGCAAGGCGGCCTGACCCTGGAGTAACAACGCATGGCGACCCGCCCCGATCCGACGGACGATTCCAGGAAGAAGAGGGCGGCGCCTGCGAAGCCTGCCAGGAAGGTGCCCGCAGCCGGGAAGAAGGCCGCGGCACCGAAGAAGAAAACGGCGGCCGCCGCACCGGACGCAGTGCCGGGCAAGCAGGCCGGTGGCGCCGAAGGCCTGCTGCGCGCCGGCCTCAAGGTGCTCGGCAACGTGCGCGACGATGTCGCCAAGCGCCAGGCCAACGTGATCGAAGGGCTGCTGGGCATCGGCCAGGCCAGGTTCGATCCGGCGGGTGCCAAGGCCGCGGTTCCCCGCGGCTTTCCGAGCCTCGACAGCTTCGGCCTGCGCAAGTTCGAGGACGTGTTCGACCAGCGCGTGGCCACCGCCCTGCAGCGGCTGGGCATGCCCAGCGCAGAAGAGGTGCAGGCACTGCGTGAAGAAGTGATCCGGCTGCGCGAGCGCCTCGCGCAACTCGAGCCCAAGAACGCCGGCCCGCGCGGCAGCGGCAAGCGCTGAGCGCCAGCAGCCCAGCGAAGCACGCAGCAGCACCAGCCGGTTGTGGCCAGTTCCAACACCACGCGCGACCGCATCCTGCAGGCCAGCCTCGCGCTGTTCAATGCGCAAGGCCTGGCGGCCGTGTCCACGCACAAGATCGCGGCCGAGCTCGGCATCAGCCCGGGCAACCTGCACTACCACTTCAAGGCCAAGCAGCTGATCGTCGAGTGGCTGTTCCGGCGCTTCGAGCAGCGGCTCGAAGTGCTCGATGGCTCCGCGGGTTCGATCAGCGCCATCGACGACCTCTGGCTCGCGCTGCACCTTCGCTTCGAGGCCATCGACCAGTACCGCTTCATCTATCGCGACATGGCCTTTCTGGCCGGCGAATACCCCGCGCTCGGCCAGCGCGCGCAGGCGCTCACCGCGCAGAACCTGCTCGCGGCCCAGGCGCTCTGCGAAGGGCTGGTGGCCTCGGGCGTCATAGAGACCAGCGCCGAGCAGGCGCGCATCCTCGCCTTGCAGATGGTCTTCACCACCACCTGCTGGCTCTCGTTCGAACGCCTGGTGCCGGGGCGCGACGCGCTCGCGCAGGCCGACCCGGGCTTGGCGGCCTTCTACACGCTGACCTTGATTTCGCCGTATGTTTCGAGCGAATCGAGGGCTTACCTCGATTACCTGCGGGGCAAATACCTCGGATAAAGATCGCTGTTGTCCGACGGGGCGGTGAAACTTCGGTTCGCCATGCTCGTCCTGTAGAACAAAGAACAGAAAGGAAGCCGCCTCCATGACCACCGCCACCCGGGACCCCATCGCGCCGCCGTCGGGCCTGCTGCTGCTGGCCGAAGCGCGCGCACTCTGGGAAACGGGCGCCGGCATCGCGATGTGGCCGCTGCTGCAGCTCACGCCGCGCGGCGACGGGCATCCGGTGCTCGTGCTGCCCGGCCTCGTGGCGGGCGACGGCTCGACGCTGGTGCTGCGCCGCTACCTGTGCAGCCGCGGCTACGACGCGCACGGCTGGGGCCTGGGCCGCAACTTCGGGCCGCGCGAAGGCGTGGAGGACGGCATGCTCGCGCTGCTGAAGTCGCTCGCCGAAAAGAGCGGGCAGAAGGTCAGCCTGATCGGCTGGAGCCTGGGCGGCGTCTATGCGCGGCTGCTGGCGTCGGCGCAGCCGGAACTGGTGCGCAACGTCATCACCCTGGGCAGCCCGTTCTCCGGCAGCCCGCGCGCCACCAACGCATGGCGCGTGTACGAGGGCGTGAGCGGCCAGAGCTCGCACGACCCGCGCCGCATGAAGTTCGTGCAGCCCACGCCGCCGGTGCCCACGACCTCGATCTTCAGCCGCACCGATGGCGTGGTCGCCTGGCGCTGCAGCCTCGAGAAGCCGGGTCCGCAGGCAGAAAACATCGAGGTGGTCGCGAGCCACCTGGGGCTGGGCGCGCATCCGGCGGTGCTCTATGCGGTGGCCGACCGGCTTGCGCAGCCGCAGGGCGGGTGGAAGCCGTTCAACCGCGGGCTGCTCGGGCCGCTGGTCTATCCCGATCCGAGCCGCAAGGCCTGAGTTCCGGCGGGGTCAGGCCCCCGCCCAGACATCGAGCACGTAGCGCTGGTCGGCAATCATCCGGTCCATCCACGCCGCGCCGTCATGGCCATGCTCGCGCGCCAGGTCGGCCAGCGTGCGCCGCACGTCGGGCTCCATGCGCGAACCGTCGCCGCACACGTAGATCACGCCGCCCGCTTCCAGCAGCTTCCACACGGCCGCGCCCTGCTCGCGGATCAGGTCCTGCACATAGACCTTGCGTTCGCCCGCGCGCGAGAACGCCGTGTGCAGCTTCATCAGGCCGCGGTGCGACCAGGCCTCGAGCTCTTCGGCATAGATGAAATCCTGCTCGGGATGGCGACAGCCGAAGAACAGCATCGCATCGCCCAGCGCCTGGCCGCGCTCGGCCTGCGCCGCGCGTTCCTGCAGGAAGCCGCGGAACGGCGCAAGGCCGGTGCCGGGTCCGATCATGACGAGCGGGCGCTGCGCATCCTCGGGCAGGCGGAAGCCCTCGGCCGTGGTCTCGCGGATCACGCCGTGCACCGTGTCGCCCGCTTCGGCGCGCGCCAGGTAGTTGGAGCACACGCCCTCGAAGGTGCCGTTGCCCGAGAGCGCCGGCGCGCTCACCACGCCCACGGTGACGCTGCAGCGCCCCGGCGTCATCGCCGGCGACGACGAGATCGAGTAGTAGCGCGGCGAGAGCGGCGACAGCATTTCGAGGAACACCGCGAACGGCAGCTGGCAGGCGCGGTGCGCCTCGAGCAGGTCGAGCAGCGACTTTCGCTTGTGCAGCACCTCGGCCTTGTAGGCCGCCTGCGAGGCTTCGTCGCTGCCCGAGAGCGCGGCGAGCTTCGGTTGGGTGACCGGGCACTCGGTGTAGGCCGCGAGCGTGGCGATCTGCTTGCGCGTGGCCACGTCCTGCAGTTCGACATAGTCGCCGAGCAGGCGGTCGACCGCGATCACCTGGTCGACCGGCAGGGCCGTCTTGCGGCCCGGCTCGGCATGCAGCCGCACGTGCGCGGCGCGGTCGAAGCCGAAGTGCGCCATGGCGCGTTCCACCTGCGCCGGGCTGTTGCGCGGCACCACGCTCAGGTGGTCGCCGGCGCGGTAGTCCACGCCTTCGGGCAGCATCAGCTCGACGTGGCGGGTGGAGCGGCCCGCTTCGCCGGCGCTGCCGAGGTTCTTCTGCAGCTCGCGGTTCTCGATCACACGCAGCGCCACCGCGCCCAGTGCATCGACGAGCGCGTTCTTCTGCGGCGGCGGCAGTTCCTCGAGCGTGTAGAGCGGCTCGGCCTCGGCGGGCGTGTCGGCGCCGGACTGGATGCCGAAGGCCTTCACCAGTTCGGGCCAGAGCGCATCGCTCCAGTCCTGGAAGGCGCCGTCCATGTCCTCGCGCGCATCGCCTTCGCCGCGCGGATGCACGCGTGCGGCGCCGAGCGCCTCCAGCCGCTCGTCGATGCGCCGCGGCACCGCCTGGTAGGTGGCGGCCCAGTCGGTGTTGCCGCAGCCGAAGACGCTGAAGCGCACGCCGTTGAGCGAATCGTCGGCCTTGTCGAGCCAGCGGTGGAACTCGGCGGCGTTGTCGGGCGCCATGCCGTTGTACGAGGCGCAGACGATGGCGACGGCGCCGTTGGCGGGCAGCCGCTCGGCGTAGTCGTCGAGCGAAGCCATCTGCGTGGAGAAGCCGCGCAGCTCGCCGGCCTCGGCCAGCTGGCGCGCCAGGTCTTCGGCCGTGCCGAGGTTGGAGCCCTGCAGCACCAGCAGCGAGGTGCCGTGGCGCGCCGCCTGCGGCTTGCGCGCGGCGGGTCTCGCCGAGGCGGCCGGCGTGGCTGCTACTGCCGATGCTTCCCCGTTGCCGCGCGGCCGTGAGGCCGGGTCGCGCAGCAGCGCCTTGATCCTGAAGTTCTCGGGCTTGATCGTGAGCGCTTCCTTGATCCTGAGCTTGTAGCCCGTGTGGTCGACCAGGTTGAAGCGCTGCAGGATCATGCCCAGCGTGAGCACCGCTTCCTGCAATGCGAACTGGCGGCCGATGCAGGCGCGCTGCCCGTTGCCGAAGGGCTTGAAGGCATTCACCGGCCGCTCGCGCTCGGCCTCGCGGCTGAAGTGGTCGGGGTTGAACTGGTCGGCGTCCTCGCCCCAGATGCCCTTGTCGCGATGCAGCGCCAGCGCATGCATGATGACCATGTTGTTCTTCTTGATCGTGTACTGGCCGCCGATCTTGGTGTCTTCCTTGGCGCGCATCGAGATCGCGGGCGCGGTCGGGTACAGGCGCAGCGACTCCTTGAGCACCTGCATCACGTACTGCAGGCGGTTGACCTGGGCGTAGGTGGGCTTTTGCGTGGTGTCGCCGCCGAACACGCTGTCGACCTCGGCCTGCGCCTTGGCCAGCGCCTCGGGGTTCTTCAGCAGGAAGTAGATCGCGAACGAGAGCAGGCCGCTGGTGGTCTCGTGCCCCGCGATGAGAAATTCGATGCACTCGTCGCGGATCATCTTGTCGGTGAGCTTCTCGCCGCTCTTCTTGTCGACGCCCGCGATCATGTAACTCAGCAGGTCGGGCTTGGTGGCGATGTCGGCCCCGCTCGCGCGGCGCTCCTCGATGATGTCTTCCACCATCTTGTGCATGAAGCGGATGTCCTTGCGCTGCTGCGCGAGCTCCTTCTTCAGCATGAACTCTTCCAGCGGCAGGCCGCGGCGGTTCTGCACCGTTTCGAGCGTGCGCACCATCGCATCGACGAAGGGATGGAAGCCCTCGCGGTAGAAGGAATTGAAGCGGTAGCCGAAGCCGCACAGGCCGATGGTGTCGAGCGTGAGCGCCGTCATGTCGCGCACCACGTCCACCTCCTCGTCGAAGTTCAGGCGCTCCCACTTGGTGACCAGCTGGCCCGCGATGTCCAGCATCATCGGGTGGTAGGCCTGCATGGCGCGCTGGCTGAAGTTGGCCAGCAGGATGTTGTGCGGCTTCGACCAGGTTTCCTCGTGCGTATCGGAGGTGAAGAGCCCGTGCGATGCGGCGCGCAGCCGGCGCAGCGCGCCGCGCGTGCTCTTGTCGAAGCGCGCCTCTTCGCAGAGCTCGTCGACCAGCGCGGGCGATGACACCACGATCACCGGCATGCCCGGCATGTCGAGCCAGTAGATGCCGCCGAGGTCCTGCGCGATCTTCCACATGTCGAGCACGGGGGAGTCGGACCCGATCGACAGCAGGTTGCCGACGAACGGCTTCTTCGCGGGATGCGGGATCGGATGGAGCGAGTTTTTGCCTGCCATGGGGTGCTGTGCCTTTGGAGTGGACCCGCTTCGGAGATTCCGGCGTGTGACCCGGAGTATCCCGAGGGCACCGGTGGGGGGCAGGACGGGGTTTCCCTTAGGCTGGTTCAGCGCCTCGTCCGGGGAGCCGCCGTTCAGGGCGCGCTCCCGCCGACGGGGTACGCGGCGAAGCGAATGTCCCCCGCGCTTCGCGCTCCTCCTTTATTTCGCTGCGCAAGGCACCCCATCGGCGGGAGCGGGATCAGAGCACTGGTTGATCAGCGGTGCACCCAGAGCGTGCCCTGGTGCACAGAGCATCGGGTGCTCCCCGCAGCGAAATCAAGGAGGAGGCCGAAGGCCGGGGGACATTCGCGGAGGGGAGTACCCGGTGATCTGTGCACGCGCCCCGAAGGACTTCAGCCGCAACAGCAAGCAAAAGCCCTCAGGGCCGAACCATCTTGCATTCGGAGCCCTGTGCCAGCTCGTTGCCCGTGTAGACAGCGTCCGTCCGGAAGCCGTAGTTGGTGCCTTCCCAGCCGGTCTTCACCGCCTTGCCGTCCACCGGCATGATGGTGTTGACCACCTGTGGCAGCAGCAGCTGATGGTCCTCGGCGCGCATGCGGACAGGGCCCACCACGGAGTCGTAGCTCATGTCTTCCAGCGCATGGGCCACCTTCACGGTATCGGTGGATCCGGCCTTGTTGATCGCGGCAGCCAGCAGGCGCGGCGTGAGGTCGATGCGGGGCGCCAGGAAATCCTTGCTCGTCTTGGCTTTGTAGGCCTTGGCCAGCGCGTCGGCGCGCGGCGTGTCGGCCTGCCCCGGATGCCACTCGGCGACCCAGGTCAGCTGGCCGAGCTTGGCCTGCGACACCGCCAGCACCGTGCCCGGCACCGAGCCCGCGCTGTGGTTGAAGTAGCGCAGGTTGTAGCCGGCATCGCCCGCGGCCTTGAGCAGCAGCGTCATGTCCTGGCCCCAGTTGCCGGTGATGACCGAGTCGGCACCGCTTTGCTTGATGTTCGCGATGTAGGGCGAGAAGTCCTTCACCCGGCCGATCGGATGCAGCGTTTCGCCGACGAACTGCACGTCGGGCCGCGCCAGCCCCACCAGCTGCCTGCCGTAGCTCGCCCACTGCTTGCCGTGGGCATAGTCCTGGTTCAGCAGGTAGACCTTCTTCACGTCGGGCGTCTTCTTGATGTAGTTGGCCAGCGCCTTCATCTTCATCGCCGTGTTGGCCTCGGTCTGGAAGTGCCAGAAGCTGCAGCCCTTGCCCGTCATCTCGGGGTCGATCGAGGAATGGTTCAGCACGAGCAGCTCCTTGCCCGGGTTGCGCTGGTTCCAGCGCGCCACCGATTGAACGAGCGCGGTCACTACCGAGGAGCCCGATCCACCCGTGACGATGGCCTTGGCGCCTTGGTCGATGGCCGCCTGCAGCGCGCTCTGGCTTTCCTGCGCCGAGAGCTTGCTGTCGAACTGCAGCAGCTGCAGCTTCATGCCGCCGAGCACGCCGCCCTTGGCGTTGATCTCCTCGATGGCGTACTGCGTGTGCGTCAGCATCAGCTCGCCCACGTTCGCGAACGGCCCCGAGAGCGGGTCGATGTAGGCGATCTTGTAGGCGGGTTGCTGGGCCTGGGCGCCGCCGGCAACGGCCAGCAGGCAGGCGAGGGCGATCGGCGCCAGTGGCGCGTGCTTGGACTTCATGGTTTGTCTCTCGGGTTGTGTGGTCAGTGCTGGGTGCGCAGGCCGATCACCCGGCTCGCGAGCTTCGTGAGCTCGGCCGCCACCTCGTCGGGCGAGAGGCGCCCGTTCGGCCGGTACCAGCTGTAGAGGAAACCGGGCAGGCTGCAGGCCGCCAATGCGGTGATCTTGGTCTCGGCGAAGTCCAGGTCGCCGTCGCGGCGCGCCTCCTCGAGCAGCGGGCACAGCAGGTCGTAGAAGTGGTGCGCGAGCTTCTTCTGCGCCGCGATGTATTCGGGCCGGTACACCTGCGGCTCGCGGTATGGAAAGAAGGCGCAGGGATGGTGCGCAATGGTGGCGCGGATCAGCCGCTCGATGCCTTCGAGCACCTTCTCGCTCGCGCGGCGCGGATCGCCGGCCGCGAAATCGAGTGCGGTGAAGCAGTCGACCGCGGGACGCCACGACAGCGTTTCGAAGATCTCCTGCTTGTCGCGGAAGTAGTAGTACACGAAGGGCTTGGTCACGCCCAGTGCACGCACGATCTGCGCCATGGTGGTGTTGGCATAGCCCTGCGCCGCAAAGAGCTGTGCCGCCGCCTGCAGGATGCGCTCGCGCTGCAGGTCGGTGCCCTGCGTGGCCGCGCGCTGGCGCCCGGTGCCCTGCGGAAGGTGCGGCTGTGCCGTGGTGGTGGCCGAGGTTGCGGCCTTGCCAGAGGGTTTGTGCCGTGTCGCGGAAGTTATACCCATGGGTAGGATTGTTGGTGCACCATGCACCCATTGGCAAGCGCCTGGCTCCTGCAGCCGGCTATCGATAACCCTGAGAAAGTGACGCCATGGAGACATTGCCCGACCGTCCGCAACAGCCCCTGCACGAGTACCTGCGTGCCCATGCGCGCGAGCGCGGAGAGCGCCCGGCCTGCATCTGGTACGGCCATGCCATGAGTTGGGCGCAGCTCGACCGCGCGAGCGATGCCTTCGCGGCGCGGCTGCAGGCCATCGGCGTGAAGAAGGGCGAACCGGTGGTGCTGTTCCTCAACAACTGCCCGCAGTACCTGGTCGCGCATTTCGGCATCCAGAAGATCGGTGCCATCGTCTGCCCCAGCGGCCCGCTCAACAAGGAGCACGAGCTGGCCTACCAGGTCAACGATCTCCACGCGCGCGTGATCGTCGCCGCCGCGCCGCTGCTGCCGGTGGTGCGCAAGGTGCAGTCGCAGAGCGCACTCGCGCACGTGTTCGTGGTGCACTACGCCGACCTGCTGCCCGAACAGCCCACGCTCGACCTGCCCGCCGAACTGCTCGCCGAGCGCAACGTCCCGCGCAGCGTGCCCGAGGGATGCGAGGACTTCCTGGCCGTGATGCAGGCCGACGCCGCGCCGCAGCCCGTGGCCATCGACCTCGACGACGTGGCGCTCATGACCTACACCTCCGGCACCACCGGGCTGCCCAAGGGCGCGATGCTGAGCTATGGCAACGCGCTGTTCAAGACCCGCGCCGCCGCCGATTGCAACGGCGTGGCCGGCGACGATGTGCTGCTTTCCATCGCTCCGCTCTATCACATCGCCGGCATGCTGATGGGGGTGAACGTGCCGGTGCTCAGTGGCGCGGCGTCGGTGCTGCTGCACCGCTTCGATCCGCGCGCGGTGCTGCAGGCCATCGCGCGCTACAAGGTGAGCTGGTGGTACAGCATCGCGCCGATGAACGTGGCCTGCATGCAGGTGCCCGACATCGCGGGCTTCGACCTCTCGAGCCTGCGGCGCAATCCGGTCACGAGCTTCGGCATCGCCTTCACCGAGCCGCTGGCCGCGCAGTGGCGCGCGCATGCGCCCAACTGCACGTCGTTCGAGGCCGCCTACGGGCTCAGCGAAACCCACACCTGCGACACCTACACGCCGCACCATGCGCCGCGCTGGGGCACGCAGGGCGTCGCGGTGCCGGGCGTGCGCATTCGCATCGTCGACCCCGAGACGCAGGCCGACCTGCCCGCGGGCGAGGTCGGCGAGATCGTGCTCGCCAGCCCCGGCTCCTTCAAGGGCTACTGGAACAAGCCCGAGGCCACGGCCGCCACGCTGCGCAGTGGATGGGTGCACACCGGCGACATGGGCAAGCTCGATGCCGATGGCTATCTCACCTTCATCGGCCGCTTCAAGGAGATGATCAAGGTCTCCGGCTACAGCGTGTTCCCGGAAGAGGTCGAGACCATCCTCATCAAGCACCCCGCGGTGGCCCAGGCCGCGGTCATCGCGCAGCCCGATGCCGAGAAGGGCGAGGTGGTCAAGGCCTTCATCGTGCGCAAGCCCGGCGCGGCGCTCGAGGCCGACGCGCTCATGGCCTGGGCGCGCGACAACATGGCCAGCTACAAGGCGCCGCGCGCCGTGAGCTTCATCGATGCCTTGCCGACCACCGGCGCCGGCAAGGTGCTGCGGCGCCTGCTGAAAGACAAAGCCTGAAAGGTTCTCCCTTGTTCTCCAAAGTCCTGATTGCCAACCGCGGCGAGATCGCGGTGCGCCTGGTGCGCGCGCTGCGCGACCTCGGCATTGCGAGCGTGGCGGTGCATGCGCGCGACGATGCGTCCGCATTGCATGTGCAGCTGGCCGACGCGGCCGTCGCGCTCGATGCGGCCGGGCCATCGGCCTACCTCGACGTTGCCGCGCTGATCGGCGTGGCGAAGGCGCAAGGCTGCGACGCGGTGCATCCCGGCTACGGCTTCCTGAGCGAACGCGCGGACTTCGCGCAAGCCTGCACGGATGCGGGGCTGGTCTTCATCGGGCCCGCGCCCGAGCAGCTGGCGCTGTTCGGCGACAAGGCGCGCGCGCGCGCACTCGCCACGCAGTGCGACGTTCCCGTGATGCCCGGCAGCGCCGGCGCCGTGACGCTCGCGCAGGCGCAGGCCTTCTTTGCCGAGCAGCAGGCGCAGGGTGCCGCGGGCGTGATGATCAAGGCCATTGGCGGCGGTGGCGGGCGCGGCATGCGCGCCGTCATGAATGCGGACGAGCTGCCCGAAGCACATGCGCGCTGCATGTCCGAGGCCAAGGCCGCCTTCGGCGTCGAGGGCGTGTACGTCGAGCGGCTGATGCACCACGCGCGGCACATCGAAGTGCAGGTGCTCGGCGACGGCCAGGCCGTGGCCAGCCTCGGCGAGCGCGAATGCACCCTGCAGCGGCGCTTCCAGAAGCTGGTGGAGATCGCGCCCAGCCCCTCGCTGCCCGATGCGCTGCGGGCCGCCATCACGCAGGCTGCGCTGCGCATGGCCAAGGCCGCAGGCTATCGCAGCCTGGGCACCTTCGAATTCCTCGTCGATGCCGGATCGGCCACGCTTCCCTTCGTCTTCATCGAGGCGAACCCGCGGCTGCAGGTCGAGCACACCGTGACCGAGGCCGTGACCGGCCTGGATCTCGTGCAGCTGCAGATGGCGGTGGCAGCCGGGCAATCCCTGAAGGCACTTGGCGTGGAAGCCGACGGCACGGCGGCGCAGCGCGGATTCGCGCTGCAATGGCGCATCAATGCCGAGACGCTCGACGCCCATGGCAGCGCGCGGCCCTCGGGCGGCACGCTCGCGCGCTTCGATCTGCCGAGCGGGCCCGGCGTGCGCGTCGACACGCACGGCTATGCAGGCCTCGCACCGTCGCCGCACTACGACACGCTGCTGGCCAAGCTGATCGTGCATTCGCCATCGCCGCGTTTTGCCGATGCGTTGCGCCGCTCGCTGCGCGCGCTGGACGAATGCCACATCGACGGCATCGCGACCAACCTTGCGTTGCTGCGCGCCATTGCGGCGCGGCCCGAGTTCGCAAGCCAGGCGGTGCACACGCGTTTTGTCGAAGCGCACCTGGGCGACCTGCTGGCCGCCGCGGCATCGCTGGAAAAACATGCAAAGAAGATCGCCCCGGCCGATGCGCAGGCGGCGGCAATCGAGAACGACGACGCGGACGACCTGGCGATCAAGGCGCCGATGCCCGCCAAGCTGGTGCAGTTCGAAGTGGCGGTGGGCGATGTGCTGCCTGCCGGCGCGCAGCTCGGTGTGCTCGAAGCCATGAAGATGGAGCATCTGCTGCACGCGCCGGTCGCGGGCCGCGTGGTTGCGCTGCTGGCCGAGCCGGGCGACTACCTCGTCGAAGGCCAGTCGCTGCTGCGGCTGGAAGCGGTCGATGCGCAGGCGGTGGAAGCCGAGGCGCGCACCGCGCAAGACCTCGATGCGATCCGCCCCGACCTGCAGAAGGTGGTCGACCGCCATGCCTTCACGCTCGATGCCAACCGCGGCGCGGCCGTGGCCAGGCGGCATGCGCAGGGCGGGCGCACCGCGCGCGAGAACATCGCCGACCTGTGCGACACCGCCTCCGACCCCGGCAGCTTCATCGAATACGGCGCACTCGCCATCGCCGCGCAAACGCGCCGCCGCACGCTCGAAGACCTGATCGCCAACACGCCGGCCGACGGCATGGTGACGGGCCTGGGCAGCATCAACGCGAAGCAGTTCGGCCCCGAGGCCTCGCGCTGCGCCGTGCTGGCCTACGACTACACGGTGCTGGCCGGCACGCAGGGCATGCGCAACCACCACAAGACCGACCGCATGCTGTCGATCGCGCACCAGCTGAAGCTGCCGGTGGTGCTGTTCGCCGAAGGCGGCGGCGGGCGGCCGGGCGATACCGACATGCCGATCGTCGCCGGCCTCAACAACCACACCTTCAGCCAGTTCGCGGCGCTCTCGGGTAAGGTGCCGGTGGTGGGCATCGTGCATGGCCGCTGCTTCGCGGGCAATGCCGCGCTGCTGGGCTGCGCCGACGTGATCATCGCCACCAGGGGCAGCAACATCGGCATGAGCGGCCCGGCCATGATCGAGGGCGGCGGGCTCGGCAGCTTCGCGCCCGAGCAGATCGGGCCGAGCAGCGTGCAGTCGCGCAACGGCGTGATCGACATCCTGGTGGAAGACGAAGCGGCGGCAGTGGCTGCAGCGAAGCAATACCTCTCCTATTTTCAAGGGCCGGTTTCCGACTGGCAGTGCGCCGACCCGCGCGCGCTGCGCCACGTGGTGCCCGAGAACCGGCTGCGCGTGTACGACGTGCGCGCCGCAATGCGCGGCGTGGCCGACACCGGATCGTTGCTCGAACTGCGCGCCGGCTTCGGCGCGGGCATCGTCACCGCGCTGGCACGCATCGAGGGCAAGCCGGTGGGGCTGATGGCCAACAACCCGCATCACCTGGGCGGCGCCATCGACGTGGAGGCGGCCGACAAGTCCGCCCGCTTCATGCAGCTTTGCAATGCGCACGGGCTGCCGATCGTCTCGCTGTGCGACACGCCCGGCTTCATGGTCGGCCCCGAGATCGAGGCGCAGGCGCAGGTGCGCCATGTGTGCCGCATGTTCATGGTGGCCTCGCACCTGCGCGTGCCCTTTTTTGCCGTGGTGCTGCGCAAGGGCTATGGCCTGGGCGCGCAGGCCATGACGGCCGGCGGCTTCGATGCGCCGGTGTTCACGGTGGCCTGGCCGACCGGCGAGTTCGGCGCGATGGGGCTCGAGGGCGCGGTGCGCCTGGGCTATCGCAAGGAACTGGCTGCGGTGCCCGAAGGCATGGAGCGCGACGCATTGTTCAGGAAGCTCGTGGCGCAGCAGTACGCCAACGGCGAAGCGATCCACATGGCACAGACGCTCGAGATCGATGCGGTGATCGATCCCGCCGAAACCCGCACCTGGCTGGTGCGCGGACTCGCTTCCGCGGGGCGTTCCATGCGGGCGGCCTCGCCCTACGTGGACACTTGGTAACCATGCACTAAACCTCGTCACATGCAATGGCAAGGGGGCTCCGTAAACTGAGTCGCTTTGCGCATGAAACTGGGTTCGCATCGGCTTTCTGTTCTTCGCGAAGGTGCGCTGCGGCATTGGATGGCCGCGGTCGGTTGCCTGCTGTTCGCCGTTGCAGTGGCGGTGCAGGCCGTCCAGCCAGGTGCGGGTGGGCAGCCGCAGCCGAAGCAGCCGGTCGAGGCACACTGGGTGGCCGGCTGGGCGGCCGCGCCGGTGGACTTCCGCGAACTCAGTGCGAATCCGCTCCTCACGGCTGCGGCACCCCGGCCCGGCGGCGATGCGTTCCACGGACAGACGCTGCGGCAGCAGTTCGAGTCTGCGCTGCGCGGCGAGCGCGTTCGCATCCGCTTTTCGAACCGTTTCGGCAAGACGCCCCTGCGCATCGCCGAGGCCAGCGTGGGGCAGGGCACCGGTGGCGGCGCGGTCTCGCCGGCCACACTGCGCAAGCTGCGCTTCGGCGGGCGCGCAAGCACGGTCGTCGCGCCGGGTGCCGAAGTCTGGAGCGATGGTGCCGACCTGAAGGTCGAGGCCGGGCAGGCGGTGGCGGTGAGTGCCTTCTTCGATCGCGCCGTGCCCTTCGCGACCGTCCACCTGCGCTCGCCCGACGCGAGCTGGGTGGCTCGCGGCAATGCCATTGCAACACCCAGGCTGCACGACGCCGCGCCCTTGCCGCTGAACCACATCGTGACGGGCTTCGACGTGATGACCACGCAGCCCGTGCGAACGGTGGTGGCCTTTGGCGACTCGATCACTGCGGGCGGCGGCGAGGCGGGCGACGGCTCATACCCCGAACTGCTCGCCACGCGCCTGCGCAACAGCCCTTCGGCGGCGCAGGCGGTCTCGGTGCTCAACATGGGCATCGGCGGCAACCGCTTGCTGGTCGATGGCATCGGCCCCAACGGCTTGTCGCGTTTTGCGCGCGATGCGCTCGGACAAAGCGGCGCGACGCACGTGATGATCCTGCTGGGCACCAACGACATCGGCCGCAGCGTGTTCGTCCTGCCGGGGCGGCCGACGCCGGAGCACGAGGTCGCGACGGCAGAGCGCATCACCGACGGCCTGCAGCAATTGGTCAAGCAAGCCCGCGCCAAGGGCGTGAAGGTGCTGATCGGCACCGTGCCGCCGTTCGGGAACACGCCCTACTGGACGGAGGCGACCGAGGCCATGCGCGGCGAGGTCAACCGCTGGGTCCGCAGCCGCCAGGACGTGGACGGCGTGATCGATTTCGACGCCGTGCTGCGCGACCCCGCCAATCCGACGATGTTGAACCCGCTCTATGACAACGGCGACCACCTGCATCCCAACAAGGCGGGCCATGCCGCCATGGCCGCGGCCGTCGACCTTCGCGAACTGCAGGAGTAGCTGCGGGAGTAAGTGCCAACAAAGGCACTGCTTTAGGCGACACACCTTTACACAATGTCCCGTCGAGTGCTTACAGGCGCTTCACACGGCCTCGTCAGCATGAAGGCTCCAACCACTCATGAGGGACACCCATGAAAAAACTCGCAATCACCCTTTCCATCGCGGCCGCTTCGCTGCTCTCGGTGGGAGGCGCACTGATGGTGCCGACAGCCGCCCAGGCGCAGCCCGGTGTGTTCGTCGAGGTGCCGCCACCGCCGCCTCGCTTCGAGCGTGCGCCGCCGCCGCGCCGTGGCTACGTGTGGGCTCCGGGGCACTATGAATGGCGTGGTGGACGCCACGTGTGGGTCCGGGGCATGTATGTGCGCGCCCGTCCGGGCTATGCCTACCGTCCGCCCGAATGGCGCGAACGCGATGGCCGCTGGGAATACCGCCGCGGCGAGTGGGACCGCGATCGCGACGGCGTGCCGAACCGCTACGACCGCCGTCCGGACAATCCGAACCGCAACTGACCCGCGGCATTCCTGAATGGGCTCCGCCTACCGGAACACGACCGTGCGGTGCCCGTTCAGCAGCACGCGGTGCTCGCTGTGCCATTTCACGGCGCGCGCGAGCACCTGGCTTTCGGTGTCGCGGCCGCGGGCCGTGAGGTCCTCGACCGTGTCGGTGTGGTCGGCGCGCGCCACGTCCTGCTCGATGATCGGGCCTTCGTCCAGATCGGCTGTCACGTAGTGGGCGGTCGCGCCGATGAGCTTCACGCCGCGGTCGTGCGCCTGGTAGTAGGGCTTGGCACCCTTGAAGCTCGGCAGGAACGAGTGATGGATGTTGATGGCCCGGCCGGCCAGGCTCTGGCACAGGCCGTTGCTGAGGATCTGCATGTAGCGCGCGAGCACCACGAGCTCGGCGCCTTCGGACTCGATGATCTCCAGCTGCCGGGCTTCGCCCTGCGCCTTGGTGGCGGCCGTCACGGGAATGTGATGGAAGGGCACGTTGTAGCTGGCGGCCAGCTGGTAGAAGTCGCGGTGGTTCGAGATGATGGCGCGTACGTCGATGGCCAGCAGCCCGCTCTTCCAGCGGAACAGCAGGTCGTTGAGGCAATGGCCTTCCTTGCTGACCAGGATCACGGTCTTCATCGGCTCGGCCGCGGCATGGAGCTGCAGGCTCATGCCGAAGCCGGCGCCGAAGGTGGCGAGCTGTTCGCGCAGCGCCGCCTCGGGGTGGTCGCTGCAGGCGAAGCGCACGCGCATGAAGAACAGGCCCGTGTCGTGGTCGTTGTACTGGGCGGCTTCCTCGATGTTGCCGCCGCGTTCGAGCAGGAAGCCCGAGACGGCATGCACGATGCCCGTCCGGTCGGGGCAGGAGAGGGTCAGGATGTAAGCGGGCGTAGTGGTCGTCATGAGGGGCACGATTGTCGCAGGGGTGCCAGAATGCCGTTTTTTGGTGCGCGTTAAGCAGGAGCAACCGATGGCTTATCAGGACCTCAACATGGGCAACCAGTGGCTGCCCTTCACCCCCAACCGCCACTTCCAGAAAGACCCTCGCGTCTTCGTGGCCGCCGACGGCATGGAATTCACCACGCACGACGGCAAGAAGGTGATCGACGGCATCTCGTCGCTGTGGTGCGTGGGCGCGGGCCACAACCGAAAGCCGATCAACGAGGCAATCAAAAAGCAGCTCGACACGCTCGACTACGCCACCGCCTTCCAGGTCAGCAACGACAAGGCCTTCAAGGCGGCCGAGATGATCGCCTCGCTGGCGCCCGGCGACCTCAACAAGGTGCTGTTCTGCAATTCGGGTTCCGAGGCGGCCGACACCTCGATGAAGGTGGCGCTGGCCTACCACCGCGCGCGCGGCGAGGGCCACCGCAACGTGTTCATCGGCCGCGAGAAGGGCTACCACGGCGTGGGCTTTGGCGGCATGTCGGTGGGCGGCATCCCGGGCAACCGCAAGGTGTTCGGCTCGGCCTTCCTGCCGCGCGTGGACCACATGCGCTTCATCCACGATCCGGTGAACCATGCCTACATCCACAACGAGGAGCCGGTGTGGGCCGAAGACCCGCTGGTCGAGCTCGAAACGCGCATCCTGCCGCTGCACGACCCGAGCAACATCGCCGCGATCATCGTCGAGCCGGTGGCGGGTTCGGCCGGCTGGTACCTGCCGCCCAAGGGCTACCTGAAGCGTCTGCGCGAGATCTGCGACAAGCACGGCATCCTCCTGATCTTCGACGAGGTCATCACCGGCTTCGGCCGCATGGGCACCAACTTCGCGTCCGACTACTTCGGCGTGGTGCCCGACATGCTGAACTTCGCCAAGTGCGTGACCAACGGCGTGATCCCGCTGGGCGGCGTGATCTGCCGCGACAAGCTCTACGACGCGATGATGAAGACCGACGCGCCCGAGCACGTGGTCGAGTTCTTCCACGGCTACACCTACTCGGGCCATCCGGTGGCCTGCGCCGCCGCGATCGCCACGCTCGACCTGTTCAAGCAGGAGAACCTGTTCGCGCGCGCCGGCGAAATGGGCAAGGTGCTCGGCGATGCCTTCCACAGTACCTTCAAGGGCCTGCCGAACGTGGTCAGCATCCGCAGCCTCGGCCTGGCCGCCGCGGTGGAGCTCGCGCCCATCGTAGGCGCGCCGGGCAAGCGCGCCTACGACATCTTCCTGGACTGCTTCCACAAGGGCGCGCTGGTGCGGCCCGCGGGCGACGTGCTGGTGATCGCGCCGCCCTATATCGTGGAGAAGCAGCACATCGACACGCTGGTCAACACGCTGGCGGATTCGATCAGGAAGTTCGCTTGACGATTCCTGCGCAGTAGTCCTTCGGCGGCAATGGGGCCGTGCGCCAGACGGCGTCGTAGGCTTCCTTGTCCTGATCCTCGTCCGGCGATTCGCCGGCCTGCAGCCGCACGGACTTGACCGACACATCGGTCGGCAGGTGCTGCGGCACGCCCAGCACCTTGGTGGCGTGGCCCGCGCCGCTGACCAGCAGCACCGTCTTGCCCGGCTGGCGAGCCTTGACGATGGCCTGCGCCATGGCGCGGTCGCGCCCCACCTGGATGCGCGCCATCGGCACTATCTGGGGCTCGGGCAGCAGCTTGCAGTGGCCTTCCCGCACGGCGTCCTGCTGCGCGGCGTAGGCCTCGCCGTTGAGCTGCACGTCGAGCGAGACGTCGGCCATGGCGTTCTTCATGCGCGAACGCGGCAGGTTGGCGCCGATGACGGGCACGCCGGCGCGCACGGCGGCCATCACCACCGGGCCGTAGCTTTGCCAGGGCCAGGCTTTGTCGTTCCAGGCCAGTGCGTCGCGCACCTGCGCATCGGTGGCCGCGGCGTCGAGGCGGAGGGTGTTGTGGCCTTCCTCGGCCATTTCGAGCAGCAGCGCGGCCAGCTGGCCCCGGCCGGCCAGTGCCTCGACGGTCTCGCGCTCGATCGCATGGTGCTCGGGAGCGTCGTGCTGCTCGCCGAGGATCAGCGCGTCCACCGGCAGCAGCGCTGCCGCGCGGCGCGCCACCGGTGCATCGGGGCCGTCGAGCAACGCGGTGCAACCCGCCAGGGCCATGGCAGCGAACAGGGGCAGCAGGAAGCGGGAAGCCCGTGCGGGAAAGGGTTGGCATCGCATCGCGCCATACTATGCGCTGGCGCTCGCCCGCAGCGCCATCCAATTCCGCTTCTTCCTGCCCGTGTCTCTCCGCTTTCTGGTTCGCGTGCTGGCCACGCTGTTGCTTGCGCTCGCCGCGGCCGAAATCTGCCTCGCCCTGCACACACCCCTGCCGTGGATGATCGGCCCGCTGCTGGCGGTCTCGCTGGCATCGATTGCCGGCGCGCCCACGGCCAGCCTCACGCCGCTGCGCAATGCCGGGCAATGGACCATCGGCACGGTGCTGGGCCTTTATTTCACGCCGCAGGTGGTGGCGCTGGTGGCCGGCGTCTGGTGGGCGATTGCGCTGGCCATTGCCTGGGCCCTGCTGCTCGGCTGGGGATTCGGGCGCTGGCTGCACGGCGTGCATGCCTGGCGGATGCCGCATGTGCCGGCCAGATCCATGAGAGCCACGACTTACTTCTCTGGCGCCATCGGCGGCGCCTCCGAAATGACGCTGCTGGCCGAATCGGCCGGCGCGCGCACCGACCTGGTGGCCGCGGCGCACAGCCTGCGGCTGGTGGTGGTGACCATCGCCATTCCGTTTGCGATGCAGTGGAGCGGGCTGCACGGGCTGGAAGTCAATCCGTCCACGGTGCGCGAAGTGAATGCGGGCGGGCTCCTGCTGCTCGCGCTGGCCACCGGTGTCGGCGGGCTTGCGATGCGGGCGCTGGGCCGCACCAACCCGTGGTTCATGGGGCCGCTGCTGGTGGCCATGGGTTTCACCATCGCGGGCCAGCCGCTGTCGGCCGTGCCCGGCTGGATGTCGAACACCGCGCAGCTCGTGATTGCGGTGAGCCTGGGCGTGCGCTTCAGCCGCGAATTCCTGCACACGGCGCCGCGCTGGCTCGGATCGGTGGCGCTGGGCACCGTCGGCATGCTGGTGCTGTGCGCGGGTGCCGCCTGGCTGCTGGCCCGGGCGACGGGGCTGCATCCCGCCACCATGATCCTGGGCACCTCGCCGGGCGGCATTGCCGAGATGTCGATCACCGCCAAGGTGCTGCAGCTGGGCGTGCCGGTGGTGACGGCGTTCCAGGTCTGCCGGCTGGTGGCGGTGCTGCTGCTCGTGGGGCCGATGTACCGATGGATTTACCAACGGAAATGAGTGGCGGGCGCTGAAAAGACGCAAAAAAAAGCGCCACTCGGGCGCTTTTTGATCGGCCGACGGTGGTTCAGTGCACCAGCACCGGCGTATGGGCCAGCTCGGCATAGCCCTCGAGCGTGTCCTCGACCTCTTCCTGCGTGGGCGTGTTGAGCTGCCAGGCGGCAATCTGCTGCTGGAACAGCTCGGCCCAGGAACCGTCGAGGTAGACCTCCTTGCCCGAGCGCTTGTCGACGATCTCGAAGCCGTGGCGTTCCAGCACCGGGACATTGGGCTGGTCCGGGGTGTCGCCTTCGTTCGGCTGCACGTGCACGACGACGAAGGACTCCGAGTCATAGAGCATGTTCATTGCGGGGCCTGTGAGGATGTCGATGGCATTCATGGGGGTTAGATAGCAATCAACGCGCCAGTTTCAAGAAGGGTTGTCGCATTGCGGTCACAACGGTGTTTCTTTACTTGTTTTGTACTATCAGCTGGACGGCCCCGCGGGAAGGGATTCACGCAACTGCATGTCGGCGAAGTCGCCGTTGGGCTGTGTCTGTTTCATCCGTACCGGTAGGTACCCCAGCGCGGGCGCGAGCCAGATTTCGATCTTGTCGTCGAATTCGCGCCGCGGGCTGCGCGTGAGCTTGCGCACCGCGTAGTCGCCAGCCGGCACGCTCATCTGCTCCTCGCCTTCGATGTT
Source organism: Variovorax beijingensis (assembly GCF_007828835.1). Lineage (GTDB taxonomy): Bacteria > Pseudomonadota > Gammaproteobacteria > Burkholderiales > Burkholderiaceae_C > Variovorax > Variovorax beijingensis_A. The sequence goes on from NZ_VIVL01000001.1 coordinate 835,117, forward strand.
GAACACCCAGACGCCCGCGTCGCGCGGCCCTGCCGTCTGGATGGAAATGCGGCTGCCGGCCGGGTAGCGGCCCGGGTCGCCCGCCAGCATGCCGCCGAGCTGCATCACCACGCTGAGCCGGTCCTGCGCGCCGGGCAGCAGGGGAACGCTGGGCGCGTTGTTGCTGAACATGATCTGCCCCTGGTCGCGCAGGAAGTGCGAGGCGAGCTCGCCCTTGCGGCTTTCGGAAAAGCGCGCCGGCTCGATGCCGGTGGGGCCGATCCGGCCGGTGCTGTGCTGGCTGCGGATGGTGCGGAACAGGAATTTGAGCGAGAGCCGGGCGTCGTAGCTGCTGCCGTCCTGCAGCCAGACCAGGTCGCCGAAAACCCCCTGCATCGGCGAGGCGCCCTGCTGGCCCGTGACCGCGAAGGCAAGCTTGACCGAACCCGGGATGCGCAGCGCCTCGGGCCCGACGACATTGCCCGCCGCGGCGCTGGCGGCGCCCGCAGCCTCGCCCGGCGCGCCGTTTCCGACGCCGGTGTTGGCCGTGCTGCCCGCCCCGCCCAGGGCGGCGCCTGCGGGGGCGCTCACCGCCGGCTCGGGAGCGGCTGCTCCTGAGTCGATAGCGGTCTGCGCTGTCAGGTCAGGCGTGGGCGCCGGGGCGGGTTCCGAAACCTGGGGTTGCGGCGCCGGCTCCGGGGCCGCAGCGGGCCTGGGCCTGGATGGCTCGCGCGGCCGCCGCGGCTTTGCAGGCGGCGGCGGCTTGGCCGCGGCAGCGGGCGGCGCGGCGGCGGGCGCAGCCGGCTGTTCCGCGGCCGGCGGTGCGATCACGATGGTCCGGGTGATGAACTTGTTCGCGAGCGGCGAGGGATCGGGCCCGATCGCAGTGGGCGCGAGGTCCAGCAGCAGCACGTGGGCCAGCGCCACCGCCAGCGTCAGCCCGGCCAGCGCGCGCCACGACGGGCGCGCGGGCGGGGCGGCGGAGGAAGGCAACGGGGAGGCGACGAGCGTCGGCATGAGGTGGTGGAGTGAGCGCCGGCGCCGAGGTTCACCGGGAGCACCTCGGTACACTGCCGCCCGTTCAACCAGTTTAGTGGGCGCGGCGCCGGCTCTCGTGTTCGCGCCGTGTCCTTCATCACGCATTTGCCATCATGAAACTCGCCACCCTGAAGGACGGCTCGCGCGACGGCCAGCTCGTCGTCGTCTCGCGCGACCTCACGCTCGCCCACTACGCCACCGGCATCGCCAGCCGGCTGCAGCAGGTGCTGGACGACTGGGGCTTCATGAGCCCGCAGCTGCAGGACCTGTACGACGCGGTCAACACCGGCCGCGCGCGCCATTCCTTCCCGTTCGACCCCGCCCAGTGCATGGCGCCGCTGCCGCGCGCCTACCAGTGGGCCGACGGCTCGGCCTACCTGAACCACGTCGAGCTGGTGCGCAAGGCGCGCAATGCCGAAGTGCCCGAGAGCTTCTATACCGACCCGCTCATGTACCAGGGCGGCAGCGACGACTTCCTCGGCCCCACCGATGACGTGGTCGTGCCCAGCGAAGCCATGGGCATCGACTTCGAGGCCGAGATCGCGGTGGTCACCGGCGACGTGAGGATGGGCGCCACGCCCGACCAGGCGCTCGACGGCATCCGCCTGGTGATGCTGGCCAACGACGTGAGTCTGCGCAACCTGATCCCGGCCGAGCTGGCCAAGGGCTTCGGCTTCTTCCAGAGCAAGCCGGCCACCGCCTTCAGCCCCGTGGCCGTGACGCTCGACGAGCTCGGCGAAGCCTGGCAGCACGGCCGCGTGCACCTCACGCTGCAAAGCAGCTGGAACGGCCGCAAGGTCGGCATGTGCGACGCCGGGCCCGAGATGACCTTCCACTTCGGCCAGCTCATCGCCCACATCGCCAAGACGCGCAACGTGCGCGCCGGCAGCATCGTCGGCAGCGGCACCGTGAGCAACAAGGGCGTGGAAAGGAACGGCCAGATGGACTGGCCCAAGGGCTATTCGTGCATTGCCGAAAAGCGCTGCATCGAAACCATCCAGGGCGGCGAGCCCGTCACTGACTTCATGAAGTTCGGCGACACCATCCGCATCGAGATGAAGGGCCTGGACGGCCGCTCGCTGTTCGGCGCGATCGACCAGGAGATCGTGTCGGCGGCGGGGCGGCCGAAGGTGGCGCCGGCGCCGCTGATCGATACGCAGGACGACGACAACGGCGCTGGAGACTGACTAGCGGGGCGCGGCGCGCAGCAGCTCCTTCTGGCTGCGTATCCCCAGCCGCCGGAACGCCCGGTACTGGTGGGTGCGCACCGTCGTCAGTTCGATGCCGACTTCACGTGCCGTTTCCTTGGCCGTGCGGCCGGCCATCAGGTGGCCGATGACTTCGCGCTCGCGCAGGCTCAAGGTCAGAAGGCGCGAGGCGAGGGTGGGCGCCACCGCCTCCCGGGCGGCCATGGCGCTGCGGCCGTGGGCCAGGGTGGCGTCGGCCAGCAGCGTGGCATGGCGCTCGATGGCCGCGAAGTCGGCGGCGCCGAATTCGGGCTGCGCAAGGCTCCGGTAGAAGCTCACGGCCACGCGCTGGCCGGCGGGCGTCAGGCGCAGCACCGACGCGCGCTCGCGGATGCCCACGTCGCCGTAGCAGGCCGCGCGGTAGGCCGGGTCGGCCACTTCGTCGGCGCGCTGGTGGCCCAGCCAGAGCTGTGCGCGCCGGGGCAGCTTGCGCGCCGCCAGCCAGGTCATGTTGGGATCGAGCAGGTCGAAGCGCTGCGCCACGTAGCGCTCGGCCGTGCGTTCGGCCGTGGTGCCGTAGCTGCTGGCGGCCGACACCGCCTCGATGCGGCCGGTGGCGTCGACCGCGAACACGGTGCAGAAGGTCACGGGGATCACACGGTGCATGGCCGCGAGGCAGCTGGCCGCCAGGTGCGGCGTGCCGATGCCCGCGAGCACGTCGCCGGCGAGGGCGGCGGACAGCGTGGCGTCCGCGGCGGGCTGGATGCGCCAGCGTCTCATGGGGGTAGATAGGGCAGGGTAATTACCTCGTACGAAGTTATGACAATGGCCGGCGCCGCGCATCGGGACAATCCCGCTGCATGATGACGAACCCCACCGTTGCGGCCGCCGCGCCGCCGCCTGGAACACGGGCCGCCGATGCCGCCAGCGGCCCCGTGCCGCCGCCGGCCAGCGCCACCGGACTGCCGCCCGCCGTTGGCGCCTTTCACTACACGCGCTACCCGGCGCGCACGCCCGCGCTCGCGCATGACGGTATGGAGCCCGGCCGCCATCCGGTGGTGATCGCGGGCGGCGGGCCGGTCGGCATGGCGCTTGCGCTGGGGCTTGCAAACCAGGGCGTGCGCTGCGTGATCCTCGAGGCCGACGACACGGTGTGCGTGGGCAGCCGGGCGGCCTGCATCTCGCGCCGCAGCCTGGAAATCATGGAGCGCCTGGGGGTGCGGCCGGCCTTCATGGCCAAGGGCCTGCCGTGGACCGGCGGGCGCAGCTTCTACAAGACGGCCGAGGTGTTCCGCTTCGAGATGCCGCACGACGAACGGCAGAAGCTGCCGCCGATGATCAACCTCGAGCAGTACTACATCGAGCAGTACCTGCTGGACGAAATCCATCGCCGCAACGAGGCGGCACCGGGGCTCGTCGACATCCGATGGGGCACCGAGCTCACCGGCCTCGCACAGGACGAAGAGGGCGTGACGTTGGACGTGCGCAACCCCGAAGGCGCCTACCGGCTGCACAGCCAATGGCTTGCCGCCTGCGACGGTGGCCAGAGCTTCGTGCGCAAGGCGCTGGGGCTCGCGCTCGAGGGCACGGGCTACGAAGGCCGCTACGTGATCATCGACATCGAGCTGCACAGCACGCACCCGACCGAGCGCCGCGCCTGGTTCGATCCGCCGTGGAACCCGGGCTCGACCGTGCTGATGCACCGCCAGCCCGACGACATCTGGCGCATCGACTACCAGTTGCGCGCAGGCCAGAGCACCGAGGAAGCGCTGCAGCCGGCGGCCGTGGCCGAATTCGTGCAGCGCCACCTGGACGCCATCGGCGAAGGCCACCTGCCGTGGAAGACGGTCTGGACTTCGGTCTACCGCGCAGGGGCGATGACACTCGACAGCTACCGGCATGGCCGGGTGCTGTTCGCGGGCAACGCGGCGCATGCGATGCCGATCTTCGGCGTGCGCGGCCTCAATTCAGGCTTCGACGATGCGGACAACCTGGCCTGGAAGCTGGCGTTCGTGGCGCGCGGGCTTTCGGATGCGTCGCTGCTCGACTCGTATTCGCAGGAGCGCATCGGGGCCTTTCGCGTCAACGCCGAGAACGCCATGCGCAGCACCGAGTTCATGTCGCCGCCGTCGCGCGGCTTCGACCTGCTGCGCGAGGCCGCGCTCTCGCTGTCGCAGGTGCATCGCGGCATTGCGCAGCTGATCAACCCGCGCCAGACGCAGGCCGTGCGCTATGCCGATTCGGCGCTGTCGAGCGAAGGCGATGCGCTGCCTGCGGGCCCGCTGCCCGGAGAGGTCATGCCCGAGCAGCAGCTCGAGCAAGGCCACCTGACCGACTGGATCGGGCCGGTCTTCACGCTGCTGGTGCTTCAGCCGGGCGCCGATGCCGTGCCGCTGCCGGACGATGAAGTGGCACAGGTGCTTGGCGGCCTCCTGCCGTTCGCGGTGCGCACCATTGCAGGCCCGGGCATCGAAGGTGCCGACGCGCAGGCCGGCCCCGCCGTGTTCGAGGCGCTGGGCGCGCGCGGCGGCGCCGTCTACCTGCTGCGCCCCGACGGCCATGTGGCCGCGCGCTGGCGGCGCATGCCCCGCGGCGCACTGCGGGCTGCATTGGCCCGCGCCACTGCCGCCGCTTCCACGGAGATCTCCGCATGACCACAGCGCTTTCATCCGATGCGCGCGACCGGCTCTACGCAGAGTGCGCGCGCGCCATCACCGAAGCGGGCGCCGAGCGCGAATCGCTGTTCCTGGCCCGCCTCGCGCTGCTGCTGTTCGAGCAGGTCGGCGACGAGGCGCGCTGCCGCGCCGCGCTGGCCGACGCACTGCACGCGCTGCCCGTACCATCGCTGTCCGCAACCGAACCCCAACAAAAAGGAGACTGATCCATGGATCGCCGCACCCTTCTCGCCACGCTCGCCTCCGGCGCCGCCGTGGCCGCCGCGCCCTTTGCCCGCGCGCAGGACTACCCCGCGCAACTCATCAAGTGGGTGGTGCCCTATCCGGCCGGCGGCGGCACCGACGTGATCGCACGCGTGCTGGCCGAAGCCATGCGCCAGACGCTGGGCCAGCAGATCGTGGTCGACAACCGTCCCGGCGCCTCGACCAACATCGGCGCCGACCTCGTCGCCAAGAGCAAGCCCGACGGCTACACCATCCTCTCGGCGGACAACGCGGTGCTGGCCTTCAACGAGCACCTGTTCGGCAAGCTGCCGTTCAATCCGGAAAAGGACTTCACCTACATCGGCGCGATCGGCAAGTTCCCGCTCGCGCTGGTGGTGCATCCCGACTTTCCGGCCAAGAATTTCAAGGAGTTCCTGGCCTATGTGAAAGCCAATCCGGGCAAGGTCAACTACGCCTCGCCGGGCAATGGCTCGCCGCACCACCTGGCCATGGAAATGTTCAAGGCCCGCACCGGCACCTTCATCACCCACATTCCCTATCGGGGTGCGGCGCCCGCCATGGCCGACGTGATGGGCGGCCAGGTGCCGTGCATGTTCCTCGACCTGGCCTCGGGCCTGCCGATCATGCAGGGCAACAAGGTGCGCGTGCTGGCCATCGGCTCGGGCGCGCGCAGCAAGGCGCTGCCCAACGTGCCGACGCTGGCCGAAGTGGGCGTGCCCAACACCGAGGTGTTCGCGTTCCAGGGCATCCTCGGCCCGGCGGGGCTGCCGCCCGCGGTGGTCGCCAGGCTCAACAGCGAGCTGAACCGCGCGTTCGGCACGCCGGCCGTGCAGAAGCGATTCGACGATTTCGGCATGGAAGCCATGCCGGGCACGCCGGCGCAGTTCGCGGCGCTGTCGCGCGCCGAGTCCAGGCGCTGGGGCCCGATCATCAAGCAGGCCGGCATCAAGCTGGACTGAAGTGCTACTGCGTGTAGGCCTTGCGCGAGCCGTCTTCCAGGACGTGCTCGTCGTGCTGCAGTTCGCCGTTCTCGTCCCAACTGCGCTCGCGCGTCACGCGGCCCTTGGCATCGAAGCTCGATTCCGCCAGCAGGATGCCCTTTTCGCTGAAGCGCCGGTGCGTGCCCACCGGCACTTGGTGCCCGCGGCCCGCCACCAGGTAGTGGCCATGGGCGGCGCGCTGGCCGCTCTCGTAGAACTCGGTGATCTCGACCGTGCGCGCATTGCCGCTTCCGCGGTAGACCGACTTGCTGCGCGGCCGGCCATTGAGGTGGTAGCTGTCGTCGCCGATCGGTTCGCCCGCCGGGTTCCATCGCTGGTCACGGATCAGCGTTCCCTTTTCGGAAAACTCCTGCTCGCGTTGCCGCACCGCGCTGCGCTCGACCAGCAGCCACACGGTTTCGCGGCGCTTCACGCCTTCGGATGAAAACTGGCGCTCGGTGCGCTGGCTGCCGACGATCTCGTCCTGCACCGAAGGCTTGCCGTTGTCGTAGAAGTTCTGCGAGCGCACCCGCTTGCCCGACAGGTACGACAGCCGCGAGCGCAGGATGCCGCCCGCATCGAACAGATCGACCTGCGACGGCCCGCCGATGAATCCGCACAGCCGGGCGTCGTCGACGGCCGGCGCCAGCATGGGCGTTTCGCCGCAGCGCAGGGCCGACATCTGGCCGCGTTCGGTGAACTCGACGAAGGTGCGGTCGGTTCCAGCGGCCGGGTAGAAAGTGACCCGGCGCAGCTGGCCGCCCGGGTAGAAGCTGCGCACGAGGCCCTGCTCCTGCCCGTCGTCGTAGACCGCCTCGCGCACGACCTGCCCGTTGGGCGCGAACTCGCGCGCGAGGCCGTGGATGTGGCCCTTGGCGTTGAGGGTGTGCTCCCTGGCCAGCTTGCCCTTTTCATAGAAGCGCGCCAGGCCCATGAAGACGCCGTTCTGGATCTGCTGCTCGCGCTGGAGCTCGCCGGTTTCGCGCTCCTTGCAGCGCATCAGCCCCGTCTTGCCCGAGGTGCTGCTGCCGTCGGAGGGATTGACCTTGCGGTCGTTGAGCTCGCAATCGAGGGCCGCGTGGGCGAGGCCCGCCGCAAAGAGCCAGAGTGCGGCGGCCGCGATCCGGAATGCGCTTGTACCGCTGCCCGCAGTGGCTGCGAGCCGGCTGGGAGCGGCTCGGGGCGGAGGGTTCATTTGTCGTAGAGCGCTGCCAGGGAGCGAAAGCCCTTGATCTCGATCGGATTGCCGAACGGGTCGCAGAAGAACATGGTCCACTGCTCGCCCGGCTGGCCCTCGAAACGCACCTGCGGTTCGAGCACGAAGTCGGTGCCTGCGTCTTTCAGCCGCTGCGCAAGTGCCTGCCAGTCGGGCAGGGCAAGCACGATGCCGAAATGCGGCATCGGCACCATCGCGTCGCCGACGCGGCCGGTGCGCGTGGTGGCGAAGGGTTCGCCCAGGTGCAGCGAGATCTGGTGGCCGAAGAAGTCGAAATCGACCCATGTGTCGGTGCTGCGGCCTTCGGCACAGCCGAGAACCTGACCATAGAAGCGGCGAGCCGCATCGAGATCGCGGACGTGGAAGGCAAGATGGAAGATGCTCTGCATGTTCCGGATTATGGGCAGCGGTGCTGTGAGAATGCCGGACTTTCTTTCATCGTGGAGCAAGCCTTGCGGATACTCCGGATCCTGGTTGCGCCGAGGCGCGACACCCTTTTGAAGATGCGCATGCAGGCGTCTGTACTCTTGCGCCTGCCGCGCCTCGCGCTGGCCGGCGCCTGCTGCGTTTTCGCACTGGCGGCGCAGGGCGCCTGCCCCCCGTCCGCCATTGCCAGCCTCGGAAAGCCCGGTGCCGCCGTCGGCCAGTGGAATGCGGCCGACCGCGGCCTGCTGTGGCGCGCCGAGCGCGACGGGCGCACATCCTGGCTCTATGGAACCATTCATCTCGGGCGCGCCGAGTGGGTGCGGCCCGGGCCCACGGTGCAGAAGGCGCTGGAGCAGAGCGATGCGCTCGCGCTGGAACTCGACGTGCGCGACCCGGTCGCGATGCAGCCCCTGACGCAGCAGGCCGACCCGGCCGTGGTCGCGCGGCTGCTCAGCGGCGAGCGCGCACAGCGGCTGGCGCGCCAGAACGAGGCGGCCTGCGTGCCGCCCGGCCAGACCGCGGGGCTGCAGCCCATCCTGCAGGTCATGTCGCTGGCGGGCCTGGTGGCGCGCGCGGATGGTCTGTACCCCGAATTCGGCGCCGACGAGGCCCTGGCGGTTTCCGCGCGCAACAACAGCAAGCCGGTGTTCGCCCTCGAAAACGCTGCCGCGCAATTGAAGGCGCTGACCGGCGGCTCCGAGGCCGAAGAGGCCGAGCAGATCGACGCGGCCCTGACCGAACTGGAATCGGGCCAGCTGCGCGCGCAGATGAAGGAGCTGGCCGACATCTGGGCGCGCGGCGACGCGGACAAGCTCGGCCGCTACCCCGAGTGGTGCAACTGCCTCAACACGCCGGCCGAGCAGCGGCTCATGAAGCGCCTGCTGGACGAGCGCAATCCCGGCCTGGCCGACGGCATCGAGCGCATGCACGCGGGCGGCCAGCGCGTGTTCGCTGCGGTGGGCGCGCTGCACATGGTCGGCCCGCAGGGGCTGCCGGCGCTGCTGGCGGCGCGCGGATTCCAGGTGGCGGCGGTTCCGCTGGTGGCGCAGCCGCCCGTCGCGGTGCCGACGGCGCCCGCGCCAAAGGCGAGCGCCCGCGGCGCGCAAGGGGCCAGGAGCAATCGCGGCGCCAAGGCTTCCGGCGCCAAGGCCTCGGGAACCCGGAGCACGGGCAATGCCAGGTCTGCCCAGCGCGCACCGGCACCAAAGAGCAAACAACGCCGATAATCGCCAGCGCCATGCACCTGCTGCGAAACCATCCCCGCTTCCTCGGCCTCGTCGGCCGCTGGGTGCTGCTGTGGTTCGCGCTCTCGATCGGCGCGGCGGTGGCCTCGCCGATCGTGCATCCGCAGGCCGTCGAACTGGTGTGCTCGAGCGCCGGCTCGATCAAGGCGGTGGTCCACACCGAAGACGGCGTGCAGGAGATGGGCGCATCGCACATGGACTGCCCGCTGTGCGTGCTGACCGGCGCACCGCCGCCGTCGCCGGCCGCCGCCGCTTTCGACCTTCCCCTGCCGCTGGGCCGCGTGGTCCAGTCCATTCCCGCCGCGCGCCTGGCCGCGGCCACCGCCGCGCCGCTGCCGGCGCGCGGACCTCCCGCCCTCTCCTGAAGCTGTCAAAACCGTCGCCGACTGCGCCCGATTCGAGGGGTGCATGCGGCCTGTCCGGCTTGAAGTTCGTGGAGCAGGTTTCCTGTGAAAAAGCATTCCCGCGCCGTGGCGATCGCCATGGCATTTCCCCTTGGCGCGCCCGCGTGGGCGCAGGACGCGCCTGATCCATCCGGCGGCAGCGCTGCGCGCACCCTGAGCACCGTCACGGTCAGCGACGGCCGCCCGACCTCGCTGCCGACCCAGATTCCGACCACCATCGAGGGCGTGACGCACGAGCAGATCGCCGAAACCGTCAACGCCACCGACGGCGAAGACGCGCTCAAGTACCTGCCCAGCCTGGTGGTGCGCAAGCGCTACATCGGCGATTTCAACCATGCGGTGCTTGCCACGCGCGCTTCGGGCACAGGCAACAGCGCGCGCTCGATGGTGTACGCCGACGGCATCATGCTGTCGAACCCGCTGGGCAATGGCGCCACCTACGCGCCGCGCTGGGGCATGGTGTCGCCCGAAGAGATCGAGCGGGTCGACGTGCTGTACGGGCCGTTCTCGGCAGCCTATCCGGGCAACTCGGCCGGCGCCGTGGTCGACTACGTGACGCGCATGCCCACGAAACTCGAAGCGCACGCCAAGCTCAGCGGCTTCGCCTCGAACTTCGACCTGTACGGCAGCCATTCCTCACCCGCCGGCCAGCAACTCGAGCTCTCGCTGGGCAGCCGCAGCGGCGACTGGTCGTGGTGGCTCAGCGCCTCGCGCACCCACAGCAAAGGGCAGGCGCTGGTGTTCGGCAACCGCCTCGCCAGCGCCGGCGCCCTGGGCAACGCCGGCACGCCGGTCACGGGCGCGGTGCCGGGGCTGAACCCGTCGAATCAGCCCTGGTGGCTGGTGGGCGGCTCGACGATCTACGACACCACGCAGGAGCAGGCCAAGCTCAAGCTGGCCTACGACTTCTCTCCCACGGTGCGCGCCACCTACACGCTCGGCGCCTGGAACAACACCACGCACGGCGGCGTCGCCACCTACCTGCGCGATGCCTTCGGCCGGCCGGTGTATTCGGGGCGCGTGAACATCGCCGGGCGAAGCTACAACCTCGATGCGCCGAGCGCCGCGCTGGCGCCGACCGAGACCGCGCTCACCCATTACATGCACGGCCTTTCGGTGAAGAGCCATACCGGCGGCGTGTTCGACTGGGAAGTGGCCGCGAGCCTGTTCGACTATGCGCGCGACACCTCGCGCACACCCACCACACCCCTGCCCGGTGCCTTCAACGGCGGACCGGGGCGCATCACCGACATGGGCGGCTCGGGCTGGCACACTTTCAAGGCCGCCGGCACATGGCGGCCCACCGGCTCGGCCGAGGGCGTGGGCGCGCACGTGGTCGACTTCGGCTTCCAGCAGGACACGGCCCGCCTGCGCACCGGCGTCGGCAACACCTTCGACTGGATCGCCGGGCCGGCCGTGTCGCCGTTCTCCGCCTTCAACGGCAACACGCGATTGCAGTCGCTCTACGTGCAGGATACCTGGCGCTTCGCCAAGGACTGGAAGACCACGCTCGGCCTGCGCCACGAACGCTGGGAAGCCTATGGAGGCCAGCTCGGCAACGCCACGAAGCTGCTCGACTTTGCACCGCGCAGGAACAGCTACGACTCGCCCAAGGCCGCGCTTGCCTGGCAGGCCACGCCGGACTGGCTGCTCAAGGCATCGACCGGCCGGGCAGTGCGCATGCCGACCGTGAGCGAGCTCTACCAGGGCTCGATCGACGGCAGCCGGATCGTCAACACCGATCCCAACCTGCGCCCGGAGCGCTCGTGGACCACGGAGCTCAGCGCAGAGCGCGATCTGAAAGGCTGGGGGCTCGACGGCGTGCTGCGCACCACGCTCTTTTTCGAGAACACCAAGGATGCGCTCTACAGCCAGGCCCTCACCAATCTCGTGAGCACGGTGCAGAACGTCGATGCCATCCGCACCCGCGGGCTGGAGGTGGCGCTCAACGCGGTCGACGTGGGCGTGAAGGGGCTGGACCTGAGCGGCAGCCTCACGCTGACGCGCTCGAAGATCGCGGCCAACAGCGGTTTTCCCGCCAGCGTCGGCCGCGAACAGCCGCGCGTGCCGAAGCTGCGGGCCACGCTGCTCGCCACCTACCGGCCCGATGCGAGATGGAGCTACACCGTCGGCGCACGCTACAGCGGCAAGCAGTACGGCACGCTCGACAACACCGACGGCAACGGCGCGGCCTACATGGGCTTCTCGAAATTCTTCGTGGTCGATGCGCGCATCCGCTACCGGATCGACCGGCAATGGAGCGCCGCCTTCGGCATCGACAACCTCAACAACAACAAGTACTGGGCCTTCCACCCCTATCCGCAACGCACCTATGTGGCCGAACTCAAGTTCGACCTCTGATTCTCTTCACCGATTTTTTCAAGGAGTTCCCGCAATGAACCACCCACGCCTCATCCTGAAGACCGCTGCCGCATGCGCACTGCTGGCAGGCACGGCCGCCGCGTTCGCCCATGTCACCCTGCCTCGCGGCGGCGTTACCGTCGGCAGCGACTACAGCGCGGCCTTCCGTGTCGGCCACGCCTGCGAAGGCGCCAAGGCCACCACCGGCCTGGCCGTGCGCCTGCCCAAGGGTTTCCTGCTGAGCGACGCGCAGGCGCGCAAGGGCTGGAAGCTCGACGTGCAGAAGAACGCCGGCGACGGCGAAGTGCGCTGGACCGCCGAAAGCCCCCAGGCCGCGCTGCCCGCCAGCGAGCGCGCCGAGTTCGTGCTGCGCGGCAAGGTGCCCGGCACCCCCGGCCCGCTGTGGTTCAAGGTGCTGCAGACCTGCGACGTGGGCAGCATCGACTGGGCGGAAGTGCCGGCCTCGGGCAGCTCGACCGCTGGGCTCAAGAGCCCTGCCGCCAGGCTCGATGTGGTGGCGCAGGGCGTGGCCACGGTCGACGTGCGCGATGGCTGGGTGCGCCAGTCGGTGCCGGGCCAGAGCGGCACCGGGGCCTTCATGAAGCTCACTGCGCCCACCGGCGCCAGGCTGGTCGGCATCACGACGCCGGCCGCCGGCGTGGCCGAGGTGCACGAGATGAAGATGGAAGGCGACACCATGAAGATGCGCGAGCTGCCGGGCGGCCTCGACCTGCCCGCCGGCCAGACCGTCGAGCTCAAGCCGGGCGGCTACCACGTGATGATGATGGACCTGAAGCAGGCGCTGGCCAAGGGTTCGACCGTCCCGATGACGCTGCGTTTCGAGGATGCCAAGGGCCAGAAGAGCTCGCTCGAGCTGAACCTGCCGGTGGGCGCGCCCGAAGGGGCCGACGCCGCCGCGCCGGCCCATCAGCACAAGCACTGACGGCTGCGCCCTACAGCAGCTGGTCCGGCGCCAGCGGCCCGAACAGCCGCAGCAGCAGGCGCAGGGTCAGGCTGGCGTCGGGCTCGGTGGAGGTGTCCTTCAGCCCGCTGCCTTCGGGCGCCCGCCAGACCAGCGAGCCATCGTTCAGCTCGACCCGCCATGAGCCCTCGCGCATGCCGCGCTCGATCTGGGCGGACGCCGCGCGCGAGAGCTCGGCGCTGCGCACGAGCAGCGCGATCTCGGTGTTCTGCAGCTGCGAGCGCAGGTCCAGGTTCATCGAGCCGACCACCAGCAGCCGGCCGTCCATCACCAGCACCTTCGAATGCAGCATCGAGCGCGATTCGCCGAGACTGCCGCCGCTGCCCGACGAGCCGAAGGCGTTGCCGACGCTGGTCTGCTCGCTGCGCAGCTCGTAGAGTTCCACGCCCATCCTGAGCAGGTCCTCGCGATGGCGCGAGTAGCCGACATGCGCCACCGGCGCGTCGTTCGACGACAGCGAGTTGGTCAGCACGCGGATGCGCACGCCCCGGCTGCGAGCCGCCGCGAAAGCCTGCTTCATGTCCGGGCCGGGCACAAAGTAGGGCGAGATGATGAGCAGGTCGGTGCGCGCCTGGCCGATCAGCTGCAGCAGGCCTTCGACCACCGTGTCGCTGCCCGCGGCAAGGTCGGAGCTGGCTTCGAGCGCCGCCGCGCGCCGCGACGAACTGGCGGCGTCCCCGGGCTGGCTCACGACCAGGCCCGGCGCCCTCGTCGTCCCGGCGCCCTTGTCGGCCGGGATCTTTCCGGGCTGGTCGGCGAGCATCACCGCGGGCGCCCAGACGAAACGGGCGGTTTGCAGGTCCATCGGTTTTTCGTCCCAGGCGCGGGCGAGCTGTGCCGGCGTGGGGGCGGCGCCTGGTTTCGGTTCTGCCTCGGGTGTTGGCGGCGGCGGTGAGTTCTGCGCACGGGCCGATTCGTCGGCCAGTTCCCGGTCGGCCTGCTGCGCCCGCTCGCGGATGGCTTCCAGTTCGCTGCGCTTGACCAGCGACTGGACGGGATAGGCGCGTTCGTTGTTCCAGTAGCTGTCGAAGCTGCGCGACAGGTCCCGCACGATCGGCCCGGCCGCCAGGATGTCGACGTCGATGTAATTGCCCTTCAGCGCATTGCCGAAATAGGCATCGCCCAGGTTGCGCCCGCCGGTGACGCCGAGCACGTTGTCGGCGAGAAAGAGCTTGTTGTGCATCCGCTGCTGGATCCGCGAGGCATCGCCGATCGAATTGAGCGCGCGAGCGAACGAAGACCCGCGCGCGCCGGCCAGCGGGTTGAACAGGCGCATCTCGATGTTGGGCACGAAAGCCAGGCCCAGCACCAGCGCATCGCGCCCGGTGCTGTGCAGATCGTCGAGCAGAATCCGCACCCGCACGCCGCGCTCGGCCGCCGCGCGGAGTCCCCGCACCAGCCGGCCGGTGCTGGCGTCGGCATGGATGGCGTAATACTGCAGGTCGAGCGATTTCTGCGCGCCTTCGATCAGAGCGAGCCGGCTGCCGTAGGCGGCCGGAGGTCCCGCGAGTAGCAGGAAGCCGGATTCGAAGCGCGCGCCGTCGGCTTTGCGCCGCTGCTGCACCAAGGCATCCAGCGCGGTGCCGTTGGGCGAGGAGAGCGCGGTCGAAACCGGCCGGTCGACGTGCTCGGGCAGTTGTGCGCAGGCGCCCTGCAGGACGAGGACAAGAAGCGCAATGGATCGGCCAAAGAGCGCGTAGAAGGAAGACATGCGGCGTTCCCGGAGCTTGGAAGCCGCATATATATCCCAGTCGGCGCCGCCCCGGCGTGGGACGGCGGGACAGTCCGGCGTAGAACCAATGGACTAGCGCCCGACGGACAGCTCTTCCTGGCGTTCCAGCGCGGCCAGCAACTCGTCGTCGATCTGGGCATGGCGCTGGCTCAGCTCGGCCGCGCGCGAAGCGTCGGTGGCGTAGATGGCGCCGCCGTCGAGCTCGAGCATTTCGCCGATGCGCTTCTGCTCGGCCTCGAGCGCCTCGATCTGCGCCGGGAGCGCCTCGAGCTCGCGCTGCTCCTTGTAGCTGAGCTTCTTGCGCGCGGCGCCGACCGGACGCGCGGGCGCCGGCTCGGTGGCGACGGGTGCCGGTGCGGGCGGCGAGGAGGCAGGCGCGGCGCCGGCGGCCTGCCTTTGCTCCGCGATCTCGCGCGCGCGCTTCGACTGGATCAG
>NZ_VIVL01000001.1:855000-857500 GCF_007828835.1 Variovorax beijingensis
GATGAGCTGTGGATAGGGGTGAAAGGCTAAACAAACTTGGAAATAGCTGGTTCTCTCCGAAAACTATTTAGGTAGTGCCTCAAGTATTACCTTCGGGGGTAGAGCACTGTTTTGGCTAGGGGGTCATGGCGACTTACCAAACCAAGGCAAACTCCGAATACCGAAGAGTACAGCTTGGGAGACAGAGCACCGGGTGCTAACGTCCGGACTCAAGAGGGAAACAACCCAGACCGCCAGCTAAGGTCCCTAAAATTGGCTAAGTGGGAAACGAAGTGGGAAGGCTAAAACAGTCAGGATGTTGGCTTAGAAGCAGCCATCATTTAAAGAAAGCGTAATAGCTCACTGATCGAGTCGTCCTGCGCGGAAGATGTAACGGGGCTAAGCCAGTTACCGAAGCTGCGGATTTGCAATTTATTGCAAGTGGTAGGAGAGCGTTCTGTAAGCCTGTGAAGGTGCGTTGTAAAGCGTGCTGGAGGTATCAGAAGTGCGAATGCTGACATGAGTAGCGTTAAAGGGGGTGAAAAGCCCCCTCGCCGTAAGCGCAAGGTTTTCTACGCAACGTTCATCGGCGTAGAGTGAGTCGGCCCCTAAGGCGAGGCAGAGATGCGTAGCTGATGGGAAACAGGTCAATATTCCTGTACCGATATATAGTGCGATGTGGGGACGGATCTTAATAGGTCATCCGGGTGTTGGATATCCCGGTTTAGTTGGATGTAGGCGTGCATTAGGCAAATCCGGTGCACATATACCGAGGCCAACGATCGAGCGAGCTTGCTCGCGAAGTGACTGAACGAGGTTCCAGGAAAAGCCACTAAGCTTCAGCTATATACGACCGTACCGCAAACCGACACTGGTGCGCGAGATGAGTATTCTAAGGCGCTTGAGAGAACTCAGGAGAAGGAACTCGGCAAATTGACACCGTAACTTCGGAAGAAGGTGTGCCCTATTAGTGTGTAGTGAACAACGAAGCATGAATGGGTTGCAAAAAATCGGTGGCTGCGACTGTTTATTAAAAACACAGCACTCTGCAAACACGAAAGTGGACGTATAGGGTGTGACGCCTGCCCGGTGCTGGAAGATTAAATGATGGGGTGCAAGCTCTTGATTGAAGTCCCAGTAAACGGCGGCCGTAACTATAACGGTCCTAAGGTAGCGAAATTCCTTGTCGGGTAAGTTCCGACCTGCACGAATGGCGTAACGATGGCCACACTGTCTCCTCCTGAGACTCAGCGAAGTTGAAATGTTTGTGATGATGCAATCTCCCCGCGGAAAGACGGAAAGACCCCATGAACCTTTACTGTAGCTTTGTATTGGACTTTGAACAGATCTGTGTAGGATAGGTGGGAGGCTTTGAAGCAGGGTCGCTAGATCTTGTGGAGCCAACGTTGAAATACCACCCTGGTGTGTTTGAGGTTCTAACCTAGGTCCATTATCTGGATCGGGGACAGTGCATGGTAGGCAGTTTGACTGGGGCGGTCTCCTCCCAAAGCGTAACGGAGGAGTTCGAAGGTACGCTAGTTACGGTCGGACATCGTGACGATAGTGCAATGGCATAAGCGTGCTTAACTGCGAGACTGACAAGTCGAGCAGATGCGAAAGCAGGACATAGTGATCCGGTGGTTCTGTATGGAAGGGCCATCGCTCAACGGATAAAAGGTACTCTGGGGATAACAGGCTGATACCGCCCAAGAGTTCATATCGACGGCGGTGTTTGGCACCTCGATGTCGGCTCATCTCATCCTGGGGCTGTAGCCGGTCCCAAGGGTATGGCTGTTCGCCATTTAAAGAGGTACGTGAGCTGGGTTTAAAACGTCGTGAGACAGTTTGGTCCCTATCTTCCGTGGGCGCTGCAGATTTGAGGAAGCCTGCTCCTAGTACGAGAGGACCGGAGTGGACACACCTCTGGTGTATCGGTTGTCACGCCAGTGGCATTGCCGAGTAGCTAAGTGTGGAAGAGATAACCGCTGAAAGCATCTAAGCGGGAAACTCGTTTCAAGATGAGATCTGCCGGGGCCTTGAGCCCCCTAAAGAGTCGTTCAAGACCAGGACGTTGATAGGTCAGGTGTGGAAGCGCAGTAATGCGTTAAGCTAACTGATACTAATTGCTCGTGCGGCTTGACCCTATAACTTTGATCAATCAGATCAAGGTGTTATGCCAAGTTGACGCATTCAAAATAATTCGCCAAAAGCTGATTCCAAACTCTATGAATTCGTTTGCCTGATCATGTGATCAGACAGACAACAAGTTATGCCTGATGACCATAGCGACGTGGTACCACTCCTTCCCATCCCGAACAGGACAGTGAAACGCGTCAGCGCCGATGATAGTGCGGGTTCCCGTGTGAAAGTAGGTCATCGTCAGGCTCTTACAGCCAGGAAAAGCCCAACACGGTGTGTTGGGCTTTCCTTTTTGTGTGAGCACCCAAAAAGTGTTCACACAAAAAGGCAAGCGACACAGCGTCCCCCGGGGTGCTGCGAGCAACTCCAGGCGGCAGGCTCC
>NZ_VIVL01000001.1:860000-1302700 GCF_007828835.1 Variovorax beijingensis
TTCGCAAGAAACGTCAAAGTTATAGGGTCAAGTGAATAAGAGCACGTGGTGGATGCCTTGGCGATGATAGGCGACGAAGGACGTGATAGCCTGCGATAAGCTTCGGGGAGCTGGCAAATTAGCTTTGATCCGGAGATTTCCGAATGGGGAAACCCACCGAAAGGTATCGCATGATGAATACATAGTCATGCGAGGCGAACCGGGTGAACTGAAACATCTCAGTAGCTCGAGGAAAAGACATCAACCGAGATTCCGAAAGTAGTGGCGAGCGAAATCGGAGAAGCCTGTTAGTGATAGCACAAGACATAACGGAACAGCTTGGAAAGGCTGGCCATAGCGGGTGATAGCCCCGTACGTGAAATGACCTGTGTGGTACTGAGCTAACGACAAGTAGGGCGGGACACGAGAAATCCTGTCTGAATATGGGGGGACCATCCTCCAAGGCTAAATACTCATCATCGACCGATAGTGAACTAGTACCGTGAGGGAAAGGCGAAAAGAACCCCGGGAGGGGAGTGAAATAGATCCTGAAACCGCGTGCTTACAAAAAGTAGGAGCCTCGTAAGGGGTGACTGCGTACCTTTTGTATAATGGGTCAGCGACTTACATTCAGTGGCAAGGTTAACCGAATAGGGAAGCCGTAGAGAAATCGAGTCCGAATAGGGCGATCAGTCGCTGGGTGTAGACCCGAAACCAAGTGATCTATCCATGGCCAGGATGAAGGTGCCGTAACAGGTACTGGAGGTCCGAACCGACTAGTGTTGCAAAACTAGCGGATGAGCTGTGGATAGGGGTGAAAGGCTAAACAAACTTGGAAATAGCTGGTTCTCTCCGAAAACTATTTAGGTAGTGCCTCAAGTATTACCTTCGGGGGTAGAGCACTGTTTTGGCTAGGGGGTCATGGCGACTTACCAAACCAAGGCAAACTCCGAATACCGAAGAGTACAGCTTGGGAGACAGAGCACCGGGTGCTAACGTCCGGACTCAAGAGGGAAACAACCCAGACCGCCAGCTAAGGTCCCTAAAATTGGCTAAGTGGGAAACGAAGTGGGAAGGCTAAAACAGTCAGGATGTTGGCTTAGAAGCAGCCATCATTTAAAGAAAGCGTAATAGCTCACTGATCGAGTCGTCCTGCGCGGAAGATGTAACGGGGCTAAGCCAGTTACCGAAGCTGCGGATTTGCAATTTATTGCAAGTGGTAGGAGAGCGTTCTGTAAGCCTGTGAAGGTGCGTTGTAAAGCGTGCTGGAGGTATCAGAAGTGCGAATGCTGACATGAGTAGCGTTAAAGGGGGTGAAAAGCCCCCTCGCCGTAAGCGCAAGGTTTTCTACGCAACGTTCATCGGCGTAGAGTGAGTCGGCCCCTAAGGCGAGGCAGAGATGCGTAGCTGATGGGAAACAGGTCAATATTCCTGTACCGATATATAGTGCGATGTGGGGACGGATCTTAATAGGTCATCCGGGTGTTGGATATCCCGGTTTAGTTGGATGTAGGCGTGCATTAGGCAAATCCGGTGCACATATACCGAGGCCAACGATCGAGCGAGCTTGCTCGCGAAGTGACTGAACGAGGTTCCAGGAAAAGCCACTAAGCTTCAGCTATATACGACCGTACCGCAAACCGACACTGGTGCGCGAGATGAGTATTCTAAGGCGCTTGAGAGAACTCAGGAGAAGGAACTCGGCAAATTGACACCGTAACTTCGGAAGAAGGTGTGCCCTATTAGTGTGTAGTGAACAACGAAGCATGAATGGGTTGCAAAAAATCGGTGGCTGCGACTGTTTATTAAAAACACAGCACTCTGCAAACACGAAAGTGGACGTATAGGGTGTGACGCCTGCCCGGTGCTGGAAGATTAAATGATGGGGTGCAAGCTCTTGATTGAAGTCCCAGTAAACGGCGGCCGTAACTATAACGGTCCTAAGGTAGCGAAATTCCTTGTCGGGTAAGTTCCGACCTGCACGAATGGCGTAACGATGGCCACACTGTCTCCTCCTGAGACTCAGCGAAGTTGAAATGTTTGTGATGATGCAATCTCCCCGCGGAAAGACGGAAAGACCCCATGAACCTTTACTGTAGCTTTGTATTGGACTTTGAACAGATCTGTGTAGGATAGGTGGGAGGCTTTGAAGCAGGGTCGCTAGATCTTGTGGAGCCAACGTTGAAATACCACCCTGGTGTGTTTGAGGTTCTAACCTAGGTCCATTATCTGGATCGGGGACAGTGCATGGTAGGCAGTTTGACTGGGGCGGTCTCCTCCCAAAGCGTAACGGAGGAGTTCGAAGGTACGCTAGTTACGGTCGGACATCGTGACGATAGTGCAATGGCATAAGCGTGCTTAACTGCGAGACTGACAAGTCGAGCAGATGCGAAAGCAGGACATAGTGATCCGGTGGTTCTGTATGGAAGGGCCATCGCTCAACGGATAAAAGGTACTCTGGGGATAACAGGCTGATACCGCCCAAGAGTTCATATCGACGGCGGTGTTTGGCACCTCGATGTCGGCTCATCTCATCCTGGGGCTGTAGCCGGTCCCAAGGGTATGGCTGTTCGCCATTTAAAGAGGTACGTGAGCTGGGTTTAAAACGTCGTGAGACAGTTTGGTCCCTATCTTCCGTGGGCGCTGCAGATTTGAGGAAGCCTGCTCCTAGTACGAGAGGACCGGAGTGGACACACCTCTGGTGTATCGGTTGTCACGCCAGTGGCATTGCCGAGGTGCTAAGTGTGGAAGAGATAACCGCTGAAAGCATCTAAGCGGGAAACTCGTTTCAAGATGAGATCTGCCGGGGCCTTGAGCCCCCTAAAGAGTCGTTCAAGACCAGGACGTTGATAGGTCAGGTGTGGAAGCGCAGTAATGCGTTAAGCTAACTGATACTAATTGCTCGTGCGGCTTGACCCTATAACTTTGATCAATCAGATCAAGGTGTTATGCCAAGTTGACGCATTCAAAATAATTCGCCAAAAGCTGATTCCAAACTCTATGAATTCGTTTGCCTGATCATGTGATCAGACAGACAACAAGTTATGCCTGATGACCATAGCGACGTGGTACCACTCCTTCCCATCCCGAACAGGACAGTGAAACGCGTCAGCGCCGATGATAGTGCGGGTTCCCGTGTGAAAGTAGGTCATCGTCAGGCTCTTACAGCCAGGAAAAGCCCAACACGGTGTGTTGGGCTTTTTTCTTTGCAGCCTTAAAAAAGCGCGTCATCTTTCGGTGACGCGCTTTTTTTATTCCAGCGGACAAAGATCAGATATTGCGGATGCCTGAGGAGTCCATCTCCGCCGCCCCTGCGCCGATCAGCTCGTGCAAGACGTCTCCGGCCAACTGCGCCAATTCCGCATCGGCAAAGAAGCGCGAACGAACGATATCCAGATACGGCGTGCTGCGAACCCAGGCTTCCCAGTTCTCAAGGGCAATGGACTGCACCTCCAGCAGCTTGAACTTCATCAGCACCTTGATGGCGTGCCGCGCGTGCTTCACGGGATCGCGCTGAAGACCCTCGAGTCGGCGGCGCGCCGTGGCCAGGGCTTTGTCGACATCACTGAAGACCGGGCCGTGGCCGGGGATTACCTGCAGCGGCCCCAGCGCCTCGATCCGATCCAGCGTCGCAGCCATATCGCCGAACGCCGGTTCGCCCGCAAGCTCAGGAAAGGCAACGCCAAAGCCGTTCTCCCACAGGGCATCCGCCGAGATCAGCATCCGTGAAGCGGGATCGAAGAGGATGATCGAGTGGGGATCGTGGCCAGGCGCGCCATGCACCTGCCACGGACTGTCGCCGAGCATGCATTCGGTCCCAGGCTGCAAGAGCCCCGTGAACCGGAACCGCGGGCAGATCTGTCCCGTCGCTAGAAAACTCAGCCCGCGCTCATCCCACCGCTCCACCAATGCCGCCTCGCCGGGTGGAATGTCCGTCCGGATCGCGGGGTAGCGCTGCTGCAGCGCCGCGTTGCCGCCGCAATGGTCGCTGTGCAGATGCGTATTCACGATGCGGTCGAGCGGCCTGCCGCCCAGCGCGGATTCGACCAGTGCAAGTGTCTGATCGGCATGCGTGCTGTACCCGGTGTCGACCAGCGCGGTCTCGCCGGCCCCAATGAACAGGATGTTGTTCGACGACAGCCAGCCGCGCTCGAAGACCAGGAGATTCGCCGGCAGCCCGGCCGCGGCGAGCTCCTTCATTCAGGCGCCCGCGCTGGTGCGCAACTCGCGCCGCAGGATCTTCCCGACATTGGTCTTCGGCAGCGAGTCGCGGAATTCGATGTGCTTGGGCCGCTTGTAGCCGGTGAGTTGTCCATTGCAGTATTGCAGCACGGCCTCTTCGGTGAGCGCCGCGTCCTTGCGCACGACGAAGACCTTGATCGCCTCGCCCTGCTTTTCGTCCGGCACACCGACGGCCGCGCATTCGACGACGCCAGGACAGAGCGAAATCACGTTCTCCAGTTCGTTCGGAAAGACGTTGAAGCCGCTCACCAGGATCATGTCCTTCTTGCGGTCGACGATGCGGCTGTAGCCGTCCTCCTGCATGACGGCAATGTCGCCCGTGCGCATGAAACCATCGGCGGTGAAGGCGGCCGCGGTTTCGGCGGGCTGGTTGTAGTAGCCGGTCATGACGTTGGGCCCCCTGATGCAAAGCTCGCCCGGCGTACCGATGGGCAGGGAGTTGCCTTCGTCGTCCTTGATGGCGATCTCGATGCTCGGCAGCGGCAAGCCGATGGTGCCTGTGAAGCTGGTGTTCGACACCGGATTGTTGGTGCCGATCGCGCAGGTCTCGCTCATGCCCCAGCCTTCGATCATCGGGCAGCCGGTGGCCTCGAACCAGCGCCGCGCTGTGCCTTCGGAGGCGGCCATACCGCCCGCCTGCGAGACGAACAGCGTGGAGAAGTCGATCGACTTGAACTCGGGATGCATCAACAGCGCATTGAAGAGCGTGTTCACTGCGGGCAGCATGTGGAAGGGGCGCTTCTTGAGTACTGCGATGAACTTGTCGAAATCGCGCGGATTGGGGATCAGTGTCATGTGCGAGCCCTGGCGGATGACCAGGAGGCAGAGCGTGAGCGCGAAGATGTGATACAGCGGCAGCGCCGCGATGCTGTTGACCTTGGCCAGGTCGCCCGCCCGCGACAGCGCCGGCGTGAACCAGGCCTCCGCCTGCAGCGTGGCCGCGACGATGTTGCGGTGGGTCAGCACCGCGCCCTTGGACAGGCCCGTCGTGCCGCCGGTGTACTGCAGGAAGGCGATCGAATCGAGCGTGCTCTGGTCCGGCGCCAGGGCGCGTCCGCGTCCCTCCTCGATGACCTTGGAGAAAGGCGTGACGCTGCGGCCGTTGCCCAGGGGCAGCTTGTACGGCGGCACCATCTTCGCCAGGTGGCGGACCGCCACCGTGATCCAGGCGCCATAGAGCCCGCCGAGCAGGTCGCCCATCGAAGTGACGACCACGTGCTTGACGGGCGTGCGCTCGATCACCTGTTCCAGCGTTGCGGCGAAGTTCTCGAGGATGACGATGGCCGTGGCGCCCGAATCTTTGAGCTGGTGCTCGAGTTCGCGCGCCGTGTAGAGCGGATTGACGTTGACGCAGATATAGCCGGCGCGGAGCACGCCGCACATCGTGACAGCGAACTGGGGCACATTGGGCAGCATGATGGCGACCCGTGCGCCGGGCTCGAGGCCCAGCGACTGCAGCCATGCGCCCAGGGCCGTCGACAGGGCGTCGAGCTCGCGATAGGACATCCAGCGTTCCATGCAGACCGAGAACGGCCGATCGGCATAGCGGGCGAAGGCCTCGTCGAACATGTGGGGCAGGGACCGGTACTGCCCGGGGTCGATCTCGTGCGGCACGCCGGCCGGGTAGTTCTGTCGCGCGGATGTCTGCATGCAAGCTCCTTTTGCGCGGATTGTGGGAGCCAGACACATCTGGCCGCCAGCGGGCTTGTCCTAGGAGCGGTGCATGCGCTGTCGCGCATGCGATAGCGCGCGGCAGCGCATGCTTGCCGCGGCAGTCAGGTTTTGGGGAACGACTTCAGGCCTGGCCGGACTCGCCCGGCAACAGCACTCCGGCCGGAATGTCGGGCAATGCGTCGAGCGCCTGGTAGAGCGGCGTGAAGTCGGGTGCCGTGAGGTCGAAGAGCTGCGCGAAGCTCTCGATCACGAAGTAGTTGCTCTGGTAGGTGTCGATCTTGTAGCGCGTGCGCATGGTGCGCAGCAAGTCGAGCGGCAGCCGGTGCGGCTCGCCGCTGCGCACGGCATGCTGCAGTTCGCCGACGGAGCTCAGGATGCCGGCGCCGTATGCGCGCAGGCCGTCCGGCTGCCGGATCAGGCCGAACTCGACCGTGTACCAGTACAGCCGCGCGAGCTTTTCGCCCGCGCCGAGCTCGTGCGCCTTGATGCCCCCCTGGCCATAGCGCTGCACGTAGTCGGCAAAGACCGGGTCGAACAGCATCGGCACATGGCCGAACAGGTCGTGAAACACGTCGGGCTCGACGATGTAGTTGAACTCCTCCGGCTTGCGGATCCAGTCGGTCACCGGAAACTTGCGGTTCGCAAGCAAGCTGAAGAACGGCAGCTCGGGAATCAGCCCCGGCACCGCGACGATCTCCCAGCCGGTGGCGCGGTGCAGCCGCTCGTTGATTTCCTCGAAGCGCGGGATGCGGTCCTTCACGCCCAGCAAGGGCAGCGCCTTGATGAATGCATCGCAGGCCAGGCCCGGCAGCTGCGCAGCCTGCCGCTCGTAGAGCCGCTTGTAGGTCTCGTGGTCGGCCGGCGTGTAGCTGGCCCAGTCCTGCGGGCAGGTGTAGTCGGCAAGCACCGCCCCGCCGCGCGAGTAGTCGCCGCGCGGCGGACGGTCCGAGGCGCCGTAGACGGCGGGCGTGGCGACAGCGGCTGCTGCAGGGGTGTCCATAAGAATGCTCTCTCTGATTACTTGAGCCAGCGGTCCATCACCCGCTGGAAGTCGCCGCCGGCTTTCTGCAGGTGCAGCCATTGGTCGACGTACGCCTTGAAGGCCACATCGTCGCGCGGCAGCATCCAGGCCATTTCGCCGTATTGCAGCGGCTTGTCGGGATTGATCGCGCACAGGCCCGGCTTGAGCTTCTGCTGCGTGATGGCCTCGGCGGATTCGGTCACGAACACGTCGGCGCGGTTGGACAGGATCTCGTCGAAGATCGTCACGTTCTCGCCGTGCAGCGTGAGCCTGGCCTGCTTGAAGTTGGCGCGCGCAAAGCGCTCGTTGCTGCCGCCCGGATTGAAGATCACCCGCGTGGAAGGCTTGTCGATGTCGGCCACGCTCTGGTATTTGGCGACGTCGGCGCAGCGCGCAATGGGCGCCTTGCCGTTCACCATGTAGGGCGCGCTGAAGAAGGCGCGCTTTTGCCGGTCGGTGGTCACGGAAACGCCGCCCACGGCGATGTCGCACTTGCCGGCGCTGAGGTCGGGCAGCAGGTTGGCCCAGGTGGTCTTGACCCACTCGGGCTTCGCGCCGAGGCTGGCGCTGAAGCCCGTCATGAGATCGACGTCGATGCCCTCGAACGTGCCGTCGGCCTTCTGGAAGCTGAAGGGCTTGTAGTCGCCCGGCGTGCAGATGCGCAGCGCCGCCGCCTTCTGCACCGTGTCGAGGTGCGAGCCTGCCGCGGGGGTGGCCGGCGCCATGGCGCAGCCCGAAAGAAGAACAACGGCGGCTGCCGCGGTGAGGGTCAAGCCGATCGAGAACGTGCTGCGCATGGAGGCTCCTGGCCAGTGAAAAAGGCGCTTATTTTGCGGCCGACAGCACGCCGCGGCGCATCTGGTCGAGCTCGATGCTTTCGAACAGCGCCTTGAAGTTGCCGTTGCCGAAGCCGTCGTCGCCCTTGCGCTGGATGAACTCGAAGAAGATCGGGCCGAGCTGGTTCTCGCTGAAGATCTGCAGCAGCAGCGCGTCCTTCTTGCCATCGATCAGGATCTTGCGCTTCTGCAGCTCGGCCACGCTTTCGCCGTGGCCGGGAATGCGCTTGTCGACCAGCTCATAGTAGGTGTCGATGGTGTCGAGCAGCTTGACGCCGTTGGCGCGCAGCGCGTCGACCGTCTCGTACAGGTTGTCCGAGCCCATCGCGATGTGCTGGATGCCTTCGCCGTGGTACATGTCCAGGTACTCCTGGATCTGGCCGGCCTGCTCCTTGCCCTCCTCATTGATGGGGATGCGGATCTTGCCGCAGGGGCTGGTCATGGCCTTGCTCTTCACGCCGGTCACCTGGCCTTCGATGTCGAAGTACTTGATCTCGCGGAAGTTGAAGAGCTTCTCGTAGAAGCCGGCCCACACGTTCATGCGGCCGCGGTACACGTTGTGCGTGAGGTGGTCGATGTAGGTCAGGCCGTTGCCCTTGGGCGCCAGCGCATCCTGCGAGGCCACGCCCGGCAGCGGCTCGAAGTCGACGTCGTAGAAGCCGATGTTGCCGATGTCGCCCGGCTTCGCGCCGTTCTTGCCGGGCCAGCGGTCGACCAGGTAGATCAGGCTGTCGCCGATGCCCTTGATAGCGGGAATGTTCAGTTCGCCCGGACCCGCCTTGTCGGCAAAGCCCCAGGCGCCGAGCGAGATCGCGCGCTCGTAGGCCTGCTTGGCGTCCTGCACGCGGAAGGCGATGGCGCAGACGCTCGGGCCGTGTTCGCGCGCAAAGCGCTGCGCGAACGAATCGGGCTCGGCGTTGACGATGAAATTGATCGTGCCCTGGCGGTACAGCAGCACGTTCTTGTGGCGGTGCCGTGCCACGGCCTTGAAGCCCATGCGCTCGAACACCTTGCCCATCGCGACCGGATCCGGTGCCGCGTACTCGATGAATTCGAAGCCGTCGGTTCCCATGGGGTTCTCCCAAGGCGTGAAGGCGGGGGCGTCGGTGTGGCTCATGTGTGAGGTCTCCAGAAGTGGGGTTCGAATGAATGAGAGAGCGAACGAATGGGCGAAAACGGCCAGTGCTGCACTGTAGAGCGGATGCCACTCACGTTTTCTGCATTATTGGGCGCCGAGAAGAGACGTGGCGCAATAAAACTGCGAAAATGGAGAAATGGAAGCACTCGACAAGATTGATAGGCTAATTTTGCGCACGCTGCAAGCAGACGGGCGCGCCACCTACGACCAGATCGCCGAGCAGGTCAGCCTTTCTCCCAGCGCCGTGCTTCGGCGCGTCAAGCGGCTGGAGGAGAGCGGGGTCATCGACCGCTACGTCGCGCTCGTGCGCCCTGAAGTCATCGGCCTGGGCCTGACGGCCTATCTCAATGTGCGCCTCGAAAAGCACACCGAAACCCACAAGCGCAACCCGATGGACCTGTTCCGCGCCAGCGTGCAGACCTGGCCCGAAGTGGTCGAGTGCGCCGCCCTCACCGGCGACATGGACTACCTGCTGCGCGTGGTGGTCGCCGACATGGGGCACTACAGCCGCTTCATCATGGACACCCTGCTCAAGCACCCCAGCGTGGAAGATTGCAAGACCAGTTTCGTGCTGGACCGTGTCAAGGCCACAACAGCCGTGCCGGTTTAGCCACCCAATGGTTGCGTGAACGACACGCTCTCTGGTACTGGTTCACAAATGTCGCCAGAAAGTACCCCTGCAATCTTGGTGTTTAAGGGAAAACCCTTATATTTGAGCCATGCTTACCGCCAAGACCCTCCTGAAGGCGTCTCTCGGCCTCGGCTCTTTCCTGAAGGCGCCGATGGTTGAGGCGCAACCACGCGCGGCCTCCTCGCCGCCACCCGTCATGGTGCCGATCCGCTCGATCGGCCCGCGCGAGCGCGACCGCATCGCGCAGCACCTGCTGGCACTCACGCCGCACGACCGCTACCTGCGCTTCGGCTATGCCGCGGGCGACGAGCAGGTGCAGCGCTACGTCGACGGGCTCGATTTCGAGCGCGACGAGCTCTTCGGCATCTACAACCGCCGGCTCGACCTGATCGCCCTGGCCCACCTGGCGTTCGCGCCGGACGAGCAGCACAGCGACTGCGCCGAATTCGGCGTGTCGGTGGCCGCGCACGCGCGCGGCCGCGGCTACGGGGCCCGCCTGTTCGAGCGCGCCGTGGTCGTGGCGCGCAACGAAGGCGTGGGCATGCTGTTCATCCATGCGCTGAGCGAAAACGCCGCCATGCTGAAGATCGCCCGCAACGCCGGTGCCACCGTGGTGCGCAGCGGCTCGGAATCGGAGGCGCACCTGCAGCTGCCGAGCGCCACCTTCGACAGCCGCATGAGCGAAATCGCGCTCGAGCAGTACGCGGCGGTCGACTACCACCTCAAGACCCGCGCCAAGCAGTTCTGGGCCTTCCTGGCCAGCCTGCAGGAAGTGCGCAGCGGCATGCGGGACGCGCGCAGCAAATCCGCGCCCTGAGTACCCGGAAACGGCTTGTGACGGCCGTGCGGTAGAGCCTGTCATGCGCAATCCGGTATCCTTGTATCTCTTCAACTACGCCTCCCGCAGTGGCCGACCCTCACCCTGAACGCGCACCCGTCGAACGGGAAGACAAGCGCGGCTTTCTCCAGAAGCTGGCCGAATTCATCCATCCCGGTCCCGACTCGCGCGACGAGCTGATCGAAACCCTCGCGGATGCCGAGGACAACGAGGTGATCGGCGCCGAGTCGCGCGTCATGCTCGAGGGCGTGCTGCGCATGGCCGACATGACGGCCGGCGACGTGATGGTCGCGGCCCCGCGCATGGACCTGGTGAACATCGACGCGCCCTTCGACGCGCTGCTGCACCTGGTCATCGACACCGCGCACTCGCGCTTCCCGGTGTACGAGGGCGAGAAGGAAAACATCATCGGCATCCTGCTCGCGAAGGACCTGCTCAAGCTGCAGCGCGCGCCGGGGCTCAACATCCGCGCGCTGCTGCGGCCCGCGACCTTCATCCCCGAGAGCAAGGGCCTGAACGACCTGCTGCGCGAGTTCCGCGGCAACCGCAACCACCTGGCCATCGTGATCGACGAGTTCGGCCGCGTGGCCGGCCTCATCACCATCGAGGACGTGCTCGAGCAGATCGTCGGCGAGATCGAGGACGAGTTCGACATTGCCGAGGACGAGGGCGACATCTTCGGCCTGGCCGACCACACCTACCGCGTCTCGGGCGACACGCCGATCGAGCGCGTGGCCGAGGCC
The DNA here is from genome assembly GCF_007828835.1 of Variovorax beijingensis. Lineage (GTDB taxonomy): Bacteria > Pseudomonadota > Gammaproteobacteria > Burkholderiales > Burkholderiaceae_C > Variovorax > Variovorax beijingensis_A. The sequence goes on from NZ_VIVL01000001.1 coordinate 871,103, forward strand.
TTCGGCATCGTCTTCGACGAAGAACAGCTGAGCGAAGACTTCGACACCATCGGCGGGCTCATCGCGCACGAGATGGGCCACGTGCCCAAGCGCGGCGAGCACCACGCGATCGGCGGCTTCGACTTCGTGGTGCTGCACACCAAGGGCGGGGCCGTGCGCTGGTTCAAGGTGTCCCCGGCCCGCGGCAGCGACGCGGCCGACTGATGCCGCTGCCGGCAGCGGCCACGCTGCGCACCTCACCCGCCTTTTCCGCCGTGGGCCTGCTGCGCCTGCTGGGCTTTGCCTTCGCGGGCCTCGCGCAGGCCGCGGCCATTGCCTGGCCCGCGAACGGCCGGCCGCTGTGGTGGCTGCAGCTCTTTTCGCTGGCCGTGCTCGTCGGCCTGCTGGACTGGCTGCGCGCCGAAGGTGCGGGCTGGCGCCGCGCCGGGCTGCATGGTTGGCTCTTCTCGACCGCCTGGCTCACGGGCAGCTTCTGGTGGCTCTTCATCTCGATGCACACCTACGGCGGGCTGGCGGCGCCGCTCGCGGCCATTGCGGTGCTGCTGCTGGCGGCCGCGCTCGGGCTGTATTACGCAGCGGCCTGCGCCTGGTTCGTGGTTCGCGGGCCGCGCGGGCCGGTGGCCGGCGCGGTGGTGTTCGCCGCGCTGTGGACGCTGGCCGAGCTCGTGCGCGGCAGCTGGTTCACCGGCTTTCCCTGGGGCGCGGGTGGCTATGCGCATGTCGAGGGGCCGCTGGCGGCCTGGGCGCCGTGGATCGGCGTGTACGGCATTGGCGCCGTTGCCGCGCTCGTGGCGGCGCTTGTCGCCCTGACCCGGCCCGCGCGCAGCATCGTGTTCGCGCAGGCCCTGGTGCTTGTCGCTGCCGGATTCGCCACGCCGCATCTCGTGGCACCGCTTTCCGGAGATGTGCAGGGCGCCAAGGGGTCGAGCGGCAAGCTGCAGCTCGCACTGCTGCAGGGCAACATCCCGCAAGACGAAAAATTCATTCCCGGCGGCGGCATCGACCTGGCGCTGCGCTGGTATGGCGAACAGCTGCGCGATGCCAAGGCCTCGCTCGTGGTGACGCCCGAGACCGCATTGCCGCTGCTGCCGCAGCAACTGCCCGCGGGCTACCTGGAGGCCATCCAGTCGCGCTACAGCCAAGGCTCGCAGGCCGCGATCGTCGGCCTGCCGCTGGGCGGCCAGGGCACCTACAGCAACGCGGTGCTTGGCTTCCAGCCCGGCGCGGCGCAGCCCTACCGCTACAGCAAGCACCACCTCGTTCCGTTCGGCGAATTCATTCCGCCGGGTTTTCGCTGGTTCATCCGCATGATGAACATCCCGCTCGGCGACTTTGCGCGCGGCGGCCTGGCGCAGGCGCCCTTTGCCTGGCAGGGCCAGCGCATTGCGCCGAACATCTGCTACGAAGACCTGTTCGGCGACGAGATCGGCGCCAACTTCAAGGACCAGGCCACGGCGCCGACCATCCTGCTCAACGTGAGCAACATCGCGTGGTTCGGCAACTCGGTGGCCATCGACCAGCACCTGGCCATCTCGCGCATGCGCTCGCTCGAATTCGCGCGGCCGATGGTGCGGGCCACCAACACCGGCGCCACGGTGGTGATCGATGCAGAAGGCCGCGTCACGCACCAGCTGCCGCGCCTTACGCGCGGCGTGCTCGAGGCCTCGGTCGAAGGCCGCACGGGGCTCACGCCCTATGCGCGCTGGGTGGCGCCCTTCGGGCTGTGGCCGATCTGGATCGCGGCGATTGCCGTGGTGGCCATCGCCTTCGTGCTGCGCCGCCGCCGGGGCTGACCCGGCGGCGCCACTTGATCGTCAGGCTGTCGCCGGCACGGCCTTCACGGGCCAGTCGCGCAGCTTGCCCGGGTTCAGCAGGCCCAGCGGGTCGAAGCGCTTCTTCATCTCGATGACCTCGGGCGGCAGCGGTCCCCCCGCCTTGCCGTCTTCCACGATGTTCACGTGCGGATTGTTGATGTGCACGCCGTGTGCGCGGTGAATGTCGATGATCTCCGCGAGCCGCTCCTCGGTGCTGAAGCGCACCAGCTGGAGCCCGCTGCAGGTCATGAGCCCGGCCACGTTGCGGATGAACTCGGTGTGCATCAGCACCTCGCCGCCGAACAATTGCTCCATTTCGATGATCTGCTCGACGTGCCGGCCCGGCACGAAGCCGCTCTGCAGGTAGGTGAGCGTCGGGTCGACCTTCAGCGCATGCAGCGTGGTGTGGTTCCAGGTGAATTCCATCAGCGTGCGGTTGCTCTTCTGCACCTCGGCCGCGGTCCTGCGGTAGCTCGCCGTGCCGCCGTGCGCCTCGGCCAGCTGCAGCATCGCCGGCTCGCAGGATTCGGCCACCAGCGACAGCACCGTGTGGCAGCCTTTGGGCAGGTGTGCCGCAAGCTGTGCCAGGTGGTCCGGAATCGGCGCGGCGAAGAAGGCGATCTCCCGCTTCACGATGCCCGGCGCATTCGCGAGCTTGTCGGCGAAGTGCAGCGCGTCCGCAAAATTGTCGAAGCTCACCAGCGTCTCGAGCCAGGGATGCGCGGGCGCGAGTGCGATCTCCAGCTCCAGCACCAGGCCGTTGGTGCCCCAGAGGTGGTGCATGCGCATGGCCTCGGCGCCGCGCAGCTCGACCATCTGCGGCTCGGGCTCGATGGTCATCGCGCGGATGCCGAGCACGTTGCCGGGCGCACCCAGCGGCCCGTAGTTGATGGAACCCACGCCGCCGAAGCCGCCGCCGAACAGGCCGCCGAGCGTGGCGCTGCGGTAGGTGGAGGGCATGCTGCGCATCTCCTGGCCCGAGGGCCTGGTCTGCTTCTCGAGTTCGCCCAGGCGGATGCCGGCCTGCGCACGGGCCACGCCGGGCTTCACCCACAGGAAGGCGTTGTAGCCCGTCATGTCGAGCACCACGCCGCCCGCGAGCGGCGTGGTCTGGCCGTAGTTGCCGGTGCCGCTGCCGCGCAGGGTGATCGGCACGCCGCGGCGCGCGCAGGCGCCGACCACCGCGCGGATCTCGTCCTCGGTGCGCGGACGCACGGCCACGTCGGCGCGCTTGTCCTTCAGCTGGCGGTTCAGCACGGGGCTGAACCACGAGAAGTCCTGCGACAGGCGCGTGACGCGGCCCTCGTCGGTGATCCAGTCGAGCTCGGGCAGTTCGAGCAGCAGCTGTTCGATGGCGGAAATGGAAGCATTCATGGTCAAGGTTTTCAATCCTGGGAAAGTTCGCTCGCGTGCCACGAGCCCAGGGCCAGCCTGGTGAGCCAGGCCATCAGCACGAAGAGCGCGACGCCGGTCAGCGAGATCAAGAGCAAGGCCGCGAACATGCGCGGAATGTTGAGCTGGAAGCCGGCCTGGAGGATCTGGTAGGCCAGCCCCGCGCCGGAGCCGCCGGTGCCGGCCACGAACTCGGCCACCACCGCGCCGATCAGCGCCAGGCCGCTCGAGATTCGAAGTCCGCCAAAGAAGTACGGCAGCGCGCTCGGAATGCGCAGCCGCACCAGCTGCTGCCAGCGCGTCGCGCGGTTGAGCTTGAAGTAGCTCTGCAGGTCGGGGTCGATGCTGCGCAGGCCGAGCGTGGTGTTGCTGATGATCGGGAACAGCGCCACCAGCGCGGCGCACACTGTCATCGCCGCCACCGGGTTCTTCACCCAGATGATGATGAGCGGCGCCACCGCCACGATGGGCGTCACCTGCAGCAGCACCGCATACGGAAAGAGCGCGGTCTCGATGCGCTTGCTCTGCACGAACAGGAACGAGATCAGCACCCCGGCCACGGTGGCCAGCAGGAAGGACAGCAGCGTGATCTTGAGCGTGACCAGCAATGCGTTGCCGAGTGGCGCCCAGTCGCTGACGAGCGTCTGCACCATGAGGAAGGGCGAGGGCACCAGGTAGGGCGGCAGCTCCAAGGCCACCACCATCCACTGCCACAGCGCAACCAGCACCACGCCGATGAGCACGGGGTAGAGCACGCGCTGCACGCGCGGCTGGCTCAGGAGGGGCGGGCTCTTCATCGTGCGTGCTCCTCGTCGGCCTGGCTGGCGCGCAGCAGGCTGTCCTGCAGGCGCCGGGCGTGGCGCGCGAATTCCGGCGTCACCATGAAGTCGGGCGTGCGCGGGTAGGGCTCGTCGATGTGGAACTGTTCCACCACGCGGCCCGGCCGCGCGGCCATCATCACCACGCGGGTCGACAGGAACACCGCCTCGTGGATCGAGTGCGTCACGAAGATCACCGTGAGCTTCTTCTTGCGCCAGAGGTCGAGCAGGTCGGCGTCGAGCTTGTGGCGCGTGATCTCGTCGAGCGCGCCGAAGGGCTCGTCCATCAGCAGCAGGTCGGGCTGCGTGACGAGGCCGCGCGCGATCGACACGCGCATCTGCATGCCGCCCGAGAGCGCGCGCGGCAATGCATCGGCAAACTTCTCGAGCCCCACCAGCGCGAGCGATTCCATCACCCGCGCATCGGCCTCCTTGCGCGGCACGCCGGCCAGGTCGAGCGGCAGCCGCACGTTGGTACGCACGCTGGCCCACGGCATCAGCGTGGCCGACTGAAAGACGAAAGACAGCTTGTGCGGGCAGCTGTGGATCTCCGCCACAGGCTTGCGCCACACGAGCAGCCGCCCGTCGCTCGGCTCGAGCATGCCCGCCACCATCTTGAGCAGCGTGCTCTTGCCGCAGCCCGAAGGCCCGAGCAGCGTGACGAACTCGCCTTCGGCGATCGACAGGTCCACCGGCAGCAGCGCCTGCGTGCCGTTGGGATAGGTCTTCTCGGCCGAGAGCACTTCCACCGCGGGCACGGCAGGCACCGCGGGCGGCGCGAGGGTGTGGGGTTCGATGCGGTTCATGGATGGATGGCTCAGGGCAAAACCTTGGCGTCCTTCACGAACTCGGTGGTGTAGGTCTTGGCCAGCTCCACCTTCGCCGGGTCGAGCAGCTTGGCGGCGACGAGGAAGTCGTAGCTCGCCTTGGAACGTGCATCGGTGATCACGCCGATGCCGAGCTTGGCCGCATCGCCGCCGGTGACCATGCCCATTTCCTTGAGCTTGGCCACGCTGTAGGCCAGCTGGTCGTCGGTCATGTTGGGGTTGTCCTTCTTGATCAGCGCATTGGCGGGCGCCGGGTCGGCGAGGTAGCTCTTCCAGCCCTCGGCCGATGCCTTCACGAAGGCTTCCACCTGCTTGCTGCGGTCCTTGACGGTCTTTTCCATGCACGACACCGTGGTGGCGTAAGCCGGGAAGCCGTGGTCGCTGAACATCAGCACCGTGCTCTTCACGCCGGCCTTCTGGATCGCGTAGGGCTCCGAGGTCAGGTAGCCCTGCTGCGCGGTGTTCTTGTCGGCCACGAAGGGCTGGATGTTGAAGGTGTAGGGGCGCGTCTGTTCGTCGGTGAAGCCGAACTTGGCCTTGAGCCAGGGCCAGTAGCCGCGGTTGGCCTGCGCGCCGATCAGCAGCGTCTTGCCCTTGAGGTCCTCGAACTTCTTGACGTCGTCGTGCGCGATCAGCACCTGCGGGTCCTTCTGGAAGAAGGCCGCCACGTTGACCACCGGCACGCCGCCTTCGCGCACCTGCATCATCTGGATGTCGCTCGAACCCATGATGCAGTCGGCCTGGCCCGCGGCCATCATCTGCGTGATGTTGACCTGCGGGCCGCCCATCTTGATGGTCACGTCGAGGCCGTGCTTCTTGTAGATGCCCAGCGCCACCGCCTGGTAGAAGCCGCCGTGCTCGGCCTGCGCGTACCAGTTGGTCATGTAGGTGAACTTGTCTTGTGCCTGGGCCGGTGCGGCAGCGGCGAACAGTGCGAGCGCGGCGGCGCCGGCCATGGAAAGAGCGAAGGAGCGCATGGTGTGAACCTCTCGAAGGCTGGTGAAGGAAGGGGTGGAAGAACGGCGATGAAGCGGATGCAAGTAGCGCGCCTCAGGCGGCCTCGAACGACTGCTGGATGAAGCCCTGCTGGTGGCCGCGCTCCCAGGTGGCTTCCTCGCGCACGACCCAGCGCAGCGCATGCAGCTCGGTCAGCGCCTGTGCCCAGCTGCCTGCGAGCGTGTCCAGGATCTCTTCGCCCTGTTCGCGCGTGGCCGTGGTCGGGTCGCCGATCACACCGCTCGGGCCGAAGTCGCGCGCGGTCCAGGCGCAGGCCGGGCGGCCATCGGCCGACAGCAGCTTGATCGGAAACGGCGGCGGAAAGTTGGCGACGGCGCGTTCCATGTGCACCGTCTCGGGCGCGAGCGCGAGCATCAGTGCGGTCTCGGAATGGCCGGCATGCATCGCGAGCTTCTTCTCCTGCTCGCTCACCTGCTTGCTGGCCGCGCTCGGCAGGCGCGACACGCCATGCGGCACCACCACGAAGTCGCCATGCCGCAGCCGCAGTTCGCGCGCCGCCATCTCCAGCACCTGCGGCTGGCCGCCATGGCCGTTGGCGAACAGCAGCTTGCGAAAGCCCGCGCGGTAGACCGACTCGCCGATCTCGGTCACGGTCGACAGGAGCGTGGTGCCGGTCAGCGTCATGGTGCCCGGAAAGTGCAGGTGCTCTTCCGACTTGCCATAGGTGATGGTGGGCAGCGCGAAGGCACGCACCTCGGCGGGCAGCTTCTCGAGCGCCTTGCCCATCACGCCCGAGGCGATCACGCTGTCGACCGAGCAGGGCAGGTGCGGGCCGTGCTGCTCGATGGCGCCGCAGGGCAGCACGATGACCGTGTTCTCGCGGTCGGGCAGCGCGGCGATTTCGGTCCAGCTCAGGTAGGGCAGGAAGCGGTGGGGCGGGATGTAGCCGTGGAGCATGGGGGTCCTTGTTTGTCAGCGGGGAAGGAAGGGCGCCGCATCGCCATGTGTGACGCGGCCGTCGCGCAGCACCACGCGGGTGGCGCTGCGCGACGGCCAGCCATGGCGGTCGGCCTGGGTGAACAGCACGAGGTCGGCCTTGGCACCGGCCAGCGCGGGCGCCGCCGTGGCGGGGGCGCGCTGCAGCCAGTCGCCGCGGCACAGCGCCTGCGACCAGTCGTCGAAGGGATCGGCCAACTGCGCGGCGAGCGCGGCGGTGCCCAGCGCCTCGACCGGGTCGAAGCTGCCAAGGCGGCAGAACGGGTCTTGCACGTTGTCGCTTGCGAACAGCAGCGGGATGCCGCGCTTGCGCGCTTCCTTCACCAGCGTGAGGCCGCGCAGGCGCGGCGTGCGGCCCGTCACCGCGTCCTGCAGCAGCAGGTTGGTGGCGGGCAGCGAGACGATGGTGATCGGCGCGCTTGCGACGGCATCGAGCGTGGCAAGGGCCTCGGCCTCGGGCTGGGCGGCCAGCGCGCAGACGTGGCCGCAGACCACGCGGCCCTCGAAGCCGATCTCGCGCAGGATGCGGGCGGTGGTTTGCAGGCCGACCGCCGCGGAATTCAGTTCTTCATCGACGTGCAGGTCGACGTCCAGATCGCAGGCCTGCGCCGCCACCAGCAGGTTGCGCAGCGCGTTCTCGCTCCAGTTGGTGGAGTGCACGAAACCGCCGAGCAGCGCATGCGGCCCCGTGGCCTTCACCTGCCTGGCGAGCCGCAGAGCCTGCGCCGCGTCCTCGAACAGCGGCAGCTTGATCAGGCTGACCTGCTCCAGCCGCACCCTGCCGGCCCATTCCTGCGCGAGCTCGGCCATCACGGGCCAGGCCAGCGGCACCGCATCGGGCTCCCACCAGTCGACATGCGTGCGCAGCTGCGTGGTGCCGCATTCCCAGGCCCACTGCAGGCCGCGTGCGGCGCGCTCGTGCACATCGGCGGACGTCCAGTGCACGCGGTCGGCCAGCATCGCATCGATGGCGCCGAGCAGGCCGGGCTGCACCTTTTTCATGCGCGGCAGCGTGAAGGCCTTGTCCAGGTGCGTGTGGGCGTCGACGAAGCCCGGCAGCACGAGCGTGCCGGCCAGGTCCCACGCTTCGGGGGAGGACCCGTCCTGGCCGGAAGCAGGCCGCAGCGACTGCACGCGCCCGGCCTCGAGCGCAATGCGCGCCAGCACCGGCACGCCGTCGCGCTCGGGCCAGCCGGCCGGCAGCAGCCAGCGCGGCAGGCACGCGTTGTCGAGCAGGGCGGGCGTCTTCATGCGAAACGCGCCATTGCAGCGCCGACCCGTGCCATGAAACGCTTGAGCTGGGGCTCGGTCGCCACGTTCATGTGGTAGTGGGCGTGGTAGTCCACCTTGGCGCGCCGGCCCGTGAGCCGCAGCATGTAGCGCGTGACGATCTTGCGCGGCGGATCGCCCATGTACCAGGCCATCCAGCGCGGCCGCCCGTAGGTGACCACGGCGCTGATGCGCCGGATGTGCGTGAGCATCGGCTTCACGTGGGCCGGGTCGCTGATGTCGAAGGCCACCCCCGGCATGAAGAGCCGGTCGAAGTAGCCCTTGAGCATCGCGGGCAGGCCGAAACACCAGGTCGGAAAGCAGAACACGAGGCCCTCGGCCCACTGCAGCCGCTCCACGTAGGGCTTGAGCGGCAGCTGGTTGGCCGGCACCTCGTGATAGCCGAGCCGCTCCTCGCGCGAGAGCACCGGATCGAAGCCCTCGGCATACAGATCGCAGTCGTCCACCTCGTGCCCGGCCGCGCGCAGGTTCTTCAGCACCTCCTGGTGCAGGGCGGCGTGAAAGCTGGTTTCGACCGGATGGCAGTAGACGACGAGCACGCGCATGAATTTGACCGCTTAATCAGAGCAAGTGGTCAGGTTATGCAAGCGACGTGCCAGTCCGGATGCACCGGACTGGGGAGCGGGCGCTGCCCGCGGCAGTGGCGGCTACGCGGCCTTGCGCGGCCAGAGCCGCACCGCGAGCGCGGCGGCAGCCGTGCCAGTCGCGAGCCCTGTCACTCCGGCCCAGCCCCACTGCGCGAGCGCCAGCGCACCCAGCGCCGAGCCGGCCGCCATGCCGGTGAACATGCTGGTGAACAGCACCGCATTGAGGCGGCTGCGCGCACCGGGCTCGATGCCGTAGACGATGGTCTGGTGCGCGATCAGCGCCGCCTGCATGCCCAGGTCGAAGCCGACCGCGGCCAGCGCCAGCAGCCAGAGCTGCGCATGCGGCGCCATCAGCGGCGCCAGGCCCATGGCCGCGAACGACACCACCACCAGCCCGGCACCCAGGCGCGTCACCAGCTCCGGCCCGCGGCGGTCGGCCAGCCGGCCGGCCAGCGGCGCCGCCAGCGCGCCGGCCGCGCCGGCCAGGCCGAAGGCGCCCGCGGCCGCGCTGCCCAGATGGAAAGGCGCGCCGTGCAGCATCACGGCCAGCGTCGACCAGAAGGCGCTGAATCCCACCGCCAGCAGCGCCTGGGCCAGCGCGGCGCGGCGCAGTGCGCTGTGGCGCGACCACAGCGTGCCCAGCGAGCCCAGCAGCGCGGCATAGGCCAGGTGCGTGGTCGGCCGGAAGCGCGGCAGCCCGCGCCAGGCGGCCGCGCCGATGAGCGCGATGCTGGCCGCGGCCGCGATGAACATCGCGCGCCAGCCGAAGTGCTCGGCCACGAAGCCGCTCACCACGCGCGACAGCAGAATGCCCAGCAGCAGCCCCGTCATCACCGTGCCGACCGTCTTGCCGCGCGTGGCCTCGGGCGCCAGCGTGGCGGCCGCGGGCACGATGTCCTGCGCCATCGTGGCCGCCAGGCCGATGGCCAGGCTGGCCGCGAGCAGCACGCCGATCGACGGCGCGGCGCCGGCCACCAGCAGCGCGGCGCACAGCGCGGCCGCCTTGGCCAGCACGATGCGGCGCCGGTCGAAGCGGTCGCCCAGCGGCGCCAGCAGCAGGATGCCGAGCGCGTAGCCCAGCTGCGTGAGCGTGGGAACGAGTCCCACCGAGCGGGGGGAGGCGCCGATGTCGGCGCCCAGCACGCCGAGCATCGGCTGGGCGTAGTAGAGCGAAGCCGCCGACAGGCCCGCGCCCATGGCCAGCAGCAGGACCAGCGAGGCCGGCAGGCCGCGTCCCTCGGGCGCAGCGCCCGTCGCTGCATGCGTGATCTGAATGGAAGACATGGTGTTAACCCTTGAATATCGAGCGAGGGTTGAAATGTGCATCTGAGAAGCTTGGCTTGGTAGCTCCGCGGATCGCACAATGTACATACGCTACACGCATAAAGAAGGCCATGCCGACTCCCTCCCCCGCCGCCGACCGCATCGAGCTGATGCAGACCTTCGTCCACATCGTCGAGGCCGGCAGCCTCTCGGCCGCCGCGCTCCAGATGGGTGCGACGCAGCCCACCGTGAGCCGCCGCCTTCAGGCACTGGAGCGCTCGCTGGGCGTGCGGCTGCTGCGCCGGTCCACGCACGCCATGAAGCTCACCGAGGACGGCGAGCGCTGCTACGAGCGCGCCCGGGAGCTGCTCGCCGACTGGCACGCCTTCGAGGCCGACCTGCGCGGCGTGGGCGACGAGCCCGAGGGCACGCTGCGCGTGGTGGTGCCGCATGCAATGGGCCAGCTGATGCTGGTCGGGCCGCTGGCCGACTACCTTCGCGCCTATCCGCGGGTGGCCGTCGAATGGCTGCTGAACGACCGCCGGCCCGACTTCATTGCCGAAGGCGTCGACTGCGCCATCCAGGTCGGCGAAGTGACCGACACCATGGCGGTGGCCATCAAGCTGTCCGAAGTGCCGCGCGTGGTGGTCGCCGCGCCCTCGGTGCTGGCCGGACGGGCGCCGCCCGCGCATGCGTCGGAGCTGGCCGAACTGCCGTGGCTCGCACTGCGCACCTTCTATCGCAACGAGGTGCTGCTCACGCACCGGCCGAGCGGCGAGATCGCGCGGGTGCCGATCCGCCCGCGCATGAGCACCGACAGCCTCTATGCGCTGCAAAGCGCGGCCCGCATGGGCCTGGGCGCCTGCGCGGGCTCGGCCTGGCTCCTGAACGAGGACATTGCCGCCGGCCGGCTGGTGCAGCTCGTGCCGCAATGGCATGTGGCGCCGCTGCCGGTGTACCTGATCTATCCGCCGTCGCGCTTCCAGCCTGCGCGGCTGCGCCGCTTCATCGAGAGCATGCGGCTCGCGCTGGCCGACCCGGCGGGCCGCGCCTGGGAAGCGGGCGCGGCCTGAAAAAGGGCCGGGTGCGGCCTCAGCCGGCCCGCCGCGCCGCATGCGCGGCATCGGCGAACCACGACAGGAAGTGCAGCAGCCAGCTCGTCGCTTCGTCCAGGAAGCGCGGCGTGAGCCGCACCTGCGCGCGCCCCGCGTCATGCGCCAGGTGGCCCGCCTCCGTCGCCTCCTTCAGCAGGCCGCGCACGTGCGAGTGCGACAAGCCCAGTCCCTCGGCGAGTTCGCGGGCGCGCAGCGGGAAGGCCGCCGGGGGCGAGCCTGCCACCGGGTTGGCCTTGAAATGGTCGCGCAGCAGCAGCATCGCGACCCGGCCGCCCCCGTCGCGCTCGTCGAACCAGCTCCAGCCGCCGAAGCGGCCGCGGTGCAGCGCCACCTGGTCCAGGATGGTGCCGGCGCGGCTCACGAAGGCCGAGAAAAAGGCGTCGTCGTCCATGAGCCTGCCGGCATGGCCGGCGCCCAGCAGGCCGAGCGCCTCGCAGCAGCGCAGGTGGTGCGCGATCCAGGCGCGCAGGCCGGCAACCAGCCGCTCCTGCGGCACCAGGTAGCGCACGCGGCGGTCGGCGGGATCGGCCTCGGCCGTCACCATGCCCGTGAGCCGCAGCACGGCGACAAAGCTGGCCAGCGTGCGCGTGCCGCGGCTCGCGTGGCGCTGCAGCAGCGCCAGCGTGGGGCGCTCGGCGCCTTCTTCCTTCCAGCGGTAGTGCTGCACCACGATGCGGCCCGCGGCGTGCGACTGCATGGCGCGGCCGAAGATCTTGTTGATGAGCCGTTCGCCCCAGTGCATGCGCACGATCGCATCGCAATAGAGCGCCACGGCGTTGGCGCGGGCCTCGTAGGAGATCGGAATCGCCAGCTCGGGCGGCGGCAGGAAATCCATGCAATGTTTGGACTTTGTTGTTCTCGATACAGAGCGTAACAATTCGTGCGCCTGTGCGAAAGCCCCGGCCTTCCTGCCGGGCGACCGGCGAGCTCAACACCCACCAAGAACGGAGTTCCCCATGTGTGATTGCCTACCTTCCGCCGCGGTGCCGGCAACCTCGCGCCGCCGGCTGCTGGGCGGCGCGGCCGCTTTCGCCGCCCTGGCGTCCGGCGCCGATGCATTCGCGGCCGACACGCCGCTGCCCGACAACCGCATCGGCGGCGATGCCGCGCTCCAGCGGTTGGTGCAGGGCAATCTGCGCTATGCGCAGGGCCGGCAGACGCAGCGCGATTTCAGTGTCGGCCGCGTGGCGCGCACCTCGGGCCAGAAGCCGTTCGCCGCGATCCTCGCCTGCGCGGATTCGCGCGTGGCGCCGGAACTGGCCTTCGACCAGGGCCCGGGCGATCTCTTCGTGGTGCGGCTGGCCGGCAACTTCGTCAACGACGATGCCATCGCCAGCATGGAATACGCGGCCAAGTTCCTCGACGTGCCGCTCATCATGGTGCTCGGCCACAGCAACTGCGGCGCCATCTCGGCCACCATCAAGGTGCTGCAGGAAAACGCCGTGCTGCCGGGGCACCTGCCCGGGCTGGTGGCGTCGATCCGGCCCGCCGTGGAGGCCGCGTCGCGCCGCGAGCCCGCCTCGCTGCTGCAAGCGGCCACCGAGCAGAACGTGCGCCAGAGCGTGGCGCGCCTGGCCACGTCGGCGCCCGTCCTCGGGGGCATGGCCTCCAGCGGCGCGGTCAAGATCGTCGGCGGAATCTACGACCTGGCGACCGGCCGGGTCAGCATGATCTGATGAAGGCCTGCGGCGAGGCCGGGCTGCCGATGCCGCAGCCGGCCAGCACGAAGGCCACGAGCTCGCGCGCAATCGGCTCGCGGTCGATCGGCGCATCGGGCGGCAGGCCGAGCATCACGCGCGTCTGGATCGCGTAGTCGGCGTAGCTCTGGGTCATGGCCCAGATGTGCATCAGCAGCAGGCGCGCATCGAGCGGGCGCATCTGCCCGCGCGCGATCCAGCCGTTGATGATGTCGACCTTTTTCTGCGTCCAGGCCTGCGCGTTGGGCCAGTAGCGGTCGAGGTTGCGGCCGCCGTCGAGCACTTCGCGCGTGAAGATGCGCGAGATCTCGGGATTGTCGAAGGCGTGGTCGAGCTTCTTGCGGATGTAGTCGCCCAGCACGGTGGCCGGGTCGCTGGCGTCCTCGAACGAGAACACCACCTTCCAGGCATGCAGCACCTGCATCAGCAGCTCCTCGTAGAGCTCTTCCTTGCCGGCGATGTAGTAGTGCAGCTGGGGCTTGGTGAGGCCGGCGCGCGCGGCGATGGCCTGGGTGGAGGTGCCCTTCAGGCCATGCAGGCTGAACTCGGCCACGGCCGCGGTGCGGATCGCCGCCATGATGCGCTCGCGCCCCGGCCGCGCGCGCGACAGCGGGCCGTCGGGGGCGGGCATTTCCTGGGCGGTGCTTGGGGACAGGGCGGCGGGATCGGCGTTCATGGGATGGCGGGTTTTGCGGCGGTGCGCCCGGCGATGGTAATCCTTGGCGCATGGCCGCATGCCATGCCGGCATGGAAGCGCAGGGCATGCGGGCACGGTTCATGTATCTTCTCGCCGCTTCCAGAAATTCGCGTTCCAACAAAGGAGTTCCTTCATGTACCTTTCCCCCCGTTTCCGCGCCTTCGCGGCCGGCGCCGCGCTGCTCGCAGCCAGCGCCCTGGCGCAAGCCCAGCAGGCGCTGCCCAATGTGGTGATCCTGGCCACCGGCGGCACCATTGCGGGTGCCGGTGCCTCGGCCGTCAACAGCGCCACCTACGCGGCGGCCAAGGTCGGCGTCGAAAAGCTGATCGCCGGCCTGCCCGAGCTCTCCAAGATCGCCAACGTGCGCGGCGAGCAGGTGTTCCAGGTCGCTTCCGAAAGCCTCACCAACGACAACCTGCTGACGCTCGCCAAGCGCGTCTCGGCGCTGTCGAAGCAGGCGGACGTCGACGGCATCGTCATCACCCACGGCACCGACACGCTGGAAGAAACCGCCTACTTCCTGACGCTCACCGTGCACACCAGCAAGCCGATCGTCGTGGTCGGCTCGATGCGCCCGGGCACGGCCCTGTCGGCCGACGGCGCGCTCAACCTGTACGACGCCGTGAGCGTGGCCGGCAGCAAGGACGCGGCGGGCAAGGGCGTGCTCGTGACGATGAACGACAACATCGACAGCGGCCGCGACGTGAGCAAGAACGTCAACATCAAGACCAGTGCCTTCTCGAGCCAGTGGGGCCCGCTCGGCATGGTGGTCGAGGGCAAGAACTACTGGTTCCGCGCGCCGGTCAAGCGCCACACCATGAACTCGGAGTTCGACATCGACAGCATCAATGCGCTGCCGCCGGTGGAGATTGCGATGGGCTACGAGGGCGTTTCGTCCATCGCCATCGACGCACTGGCCAAGAGCGGCGTGAAGGCGATCATCCATGGCGGCACGGGCAACGGCTCGGTGGCCAACCGGATCGTGCCCAACCTGCAGAAGGCGCGCACCGACGGCGCAATCATCATCCGCAGCTCGCGCGTGCCCGACGGCTTCGTGATCCGCAATGCCGAGCAGCCCGACGACAAGTACGACTGGGTGGTGGCGCACGACCTGCGTCCGCAGAAGGCGCGCATCCTGGCGATGGTGGCCTTGACCAAGACCTCCGACACCAAGGAACTCCAGCGCATCTTCTGGGAGTATTGACGCACCCCCGATGCGGCTCACTTCGTGTAGCCGCCTCCCCCTCGAGGGGGCAACACCGGCGGCCCGGCAAAGCCGGTTCCACGGTGTTCTTGACCCACCCCCGATGCGGCTCACTTCGTGTAGCCGCTTCCCCCTCGAGGGGGCAACACCGGCGGCCCGGCAAAGCCGGTTCCACGGTGTTCCTGGCGAAGACTTCCTCGATCGATGCTTCTCAGGGGCGGACGCGCCGGCGCTTTCGGTGCCGCGCGTATTCGAGGCTGCTCACGCACACGAGCAGCCAGGCGAGGCCGGTCAGCAGGCCGGCCGCCACGTCGCTGGCGAAATGCACCTGCAGGAAGATGCGGCTGCACGCGATGGTGACGATGGCCGCCGCGGCCGCCATCGCCGCCGGCACGTGCCAGCGCGCCGGCAGCAGGCGCAGGGCCAAATACAACAGCATGCCGTAGCTCACGATCGCGCCCGCGCTGTGGCCGCTCGGGAAGCTGTAGCTCGTCTCCAGCGCCAGGCCGTGGTCGTGCAGCGGCCGTGCGCGCGCGAAGATGCGCTTGAGCGCCGGGTTCAGCAGCACGATGCCGCCGAGCGCCATGACCCAGCCCAGTGCCAGGCCATGGTGGGCCCTGCGCCACAGCAGCAGGGCCACCACCAGGCACACCGGCGCCAGCAGTTCGGCATCGCCCAGGTGCGTGAGCCAGCTGAAAGCCACCAGCGCCGCCCACGGCAGGTGCTCGCCGATGGCATCGGCCAGCGCCTGGTCGGCCAGGCCCAGCAGGCGCCCGTCGCCGAGCTTCGATGCGAGATATGCCACCAGGCTGGCCGCCCCGAGGATCGACAGGAAGCCGATGGCCAGCCCGGCGGCCAGCCGCGGTTCGTCGGGCTCTTCGCTCGACGACCTTCTGATGCGCCGCCGCTGCAGCACCCGGCAGGCCGTGCCGGCGCCGAGCACCGAGACGGCGAAGGCGCCTGCGAACCAGGCCAGTGAATGCTCGCCCAGCTGGCGGGCGAGAAGAACGAGATCGGGGGCTTCCATCGGCATGCGGCGCACCCTAAGCGGGCGCCCCGGCGCTGGCAAGGGGAAGCTGCAAAACCTTGGCGCACACGAAGGACTTGTCGGCGGCCGAATGGTCCCAGCGCTCGGCCTGGCACGCGCGGCCATCTTCCGGCGCGCCCAGGCGCAGCACGTTCACCGAGTTGGGGTGGCCCGCGCGCACGCGCGACGACACGGCCGTGCCGGCCTGCACCGCCCATGCGGTGCGCGGGCAGCCGGCGTACGCGCCGTGCAGCGAACGCACGAACGGCAGGTGGATGTGGCCGCCCAGGATCAGGTCGGCGCCGGCCGCGCACCAGCGCGCGACGGCGGCTTCGCGCCCGTGCAGCCGGTTCGGCATGTCTTCCTGCCGCGTCACCATCACCGGCTGGTGCGTGACCACCACGCGCAATTGCGAAGGCGAGGCGCCCGCCAGCCGCGCCGCCACCCGCTCGATCTGGGCCGGCGAGACTTCGCCGTCCGCATGCCGCCACCAGCGCGTGGTGTTGACCGCCACCACCAGCCAGTCGGCGGATTCGAACACCGGCTCCAGGTCGGTGCCGAAGGCTTGGGCGTAGCGCGCATAAGGCGAGAACAGGCGCGCCCCCAGCTGGAACAGCGGAATGTCGTGGTTGCCCGGAATGGCCAGCACGGCCGGCGCGGCCAGTCGGTCGACGAAGGCGCGCGCCGCCGCGAACTGCTTGCGCGTGGCGCGCTGCGTGATGTCGCCCGAGAGCACCACCACCTGCGGCGCCAGGGCCCGCGCGAGCCGCTCGAGCGCGGCCATCACCTCGGGCTGCTCGGTACCGAAATGCGTGTCGGAGATCTGCAGCAGGCAGCTCATTGCTTCGCGGCCTCCAGCTCGGGCGCGACGTCGGGCCGCACCAGCCACAGCGGCTCGGGCGAAACCCGGAACAGCAGCGGCATCTCGGCCCAGGCGATCTCGCCGTCAATGGCCACCTTCACGCGGCGCGGCGGATGCAGGCGGCCGGCCTTCACCGTCATCGACTCGAAGGGGAAGCTCAGCACCTCGTCGGCGCTGCCCAGCCGGCCGAGCGCGCCGCGCACCAGCAGGCCGGGCATGGCCAGCACGCCCACCGGTTTCAGCGCCACGGCGGCCAGCTGGCCGTTCTCGGGTGCATCGGCGTGCTCGATGCCCACCTGCAGCAGCTGCAGTGGGTTGTTGCCCACGAAAAGGGTCGTCGTGCGGATGTCGCGCTCCACCCCGTGCGAGGCGATGCGCAGGTTCCAGTGCCGGTGGCCGCGCATCACGGTGAGCAGGCCGGCGAAGAACGCGACCCAACGGCTGCGGCCATAGCGCACCTTGTAGCTCTCGCGTTCTTCCAGCAGTTCGGCATACAGGCCCATGCTGGCATTCACCAGGAAGATGCGGTCATTGACCAGCCCCACCTGCACCGGCCGCGGCTGCTCGGCCAAAAGCACCTGCAGCGCCTGCGCCGTATCGCGCGGAATGCCGTGGGCGCGGCTGAAATAGTTGAAGGTGCCCTGCGGCAGCACGCCGAAGGCCAGCCCGCTGCCGAGCGTGGCCCGCGCCACCGTGTTGATGGTGCCGTCGCCGCCCGCGGCCACCACCACGCCGTCCACGGCGCGGGCGCGCTCCACCGCCTCGCGCGCCAGCGCCTGCACCGTCGTGCGTTCGTCGACCAGGAAGATGCGCAGCCTGCGGCCCGCCGCGGCGCAGCCCTGCTCGATGATTTCGCGGGTTTCGGCGGCGTCCGCGCTGCCGGAGCCGGCGTTGAGAACGACGAACAAGGGGGAGCTCGGACCGAGGGGAGACGGCTGCATGTCGATGGAAACCGGAAAAAAGGAGGGGAAGAGCCCGGCGGGCTGCGAAAGTTCGGGCGCGGGAGGGTGGGAACGGCTGGGTAAAGCGCGGTGCGCGCCCCCGCCCTGCGGTTGTCGCACGGCCGGCCGGCCCGCGCAGGCGGCCGGCATCCCGGCTTGCTGTGGGAGAGCGGCCCTCCGCCCGTAAAATCGTCTGCTTTCGCGGTGCTTCATCGCGCTACCGTCCAACGCCCGGTCACGCCGGCCTGCTTCATGTTGACCTTCCAGCAAATCATTCTCAAACTGCAGTCGTACTGGGCCGACAAGGGCTGTGCGCTGCTGCAACCCTACGACATGGAAGTGGGGGCGGGCACTTCGCACACCGCCACCTTCCTGCGCGCGCTCGGTCCCGAGCCCTGGAAGGCCGCTTACGTGCAGCCCAGCCGCCGTCCCAAGGACGGCCGCTACGGCGAGAACCCCAACCGCCTGCAGCACTATTACCAGTACCAGGTGGTGCTCAAGCCGGCGCCCAGCAACATCCTGGAGCTCTACCTCGGCAGCCTCGAAGCGCTGGGCTTCGACCTCAAGAAGAACGACATCCGCTTCGTGGAAGACGACTGGGAGAACCCGACGCTCGGCGCCTGGGGACTGGGCTGGGAAGTCTGGCTCAACGGCATGGAGGTGACGCAGTTCACTTACTTCCAGCAGGTCGGCGGCATCGACTGCAAGCCGATCACCGGCGAGATCACCTACGGCCTGGAGCGGTTGGCCATGTACCTGCAGGGCGTGGACAACGTCTACAACCTGACCTGGACCGAGGGCCTGAGCTACGGCGACGTCTACAAGCAGAACGAGGTCGAGCAGTCGACCTACAACTTCGAGCACAGCGACGCCGAGTTCCTGTTCACCGCCTTCGCGGCGCACGAGAAGCAGGCCAGGCACCTCATGACCGAGCAGCTCGCGCTGCCGGCCTACGAGCAGGTGCTCAAGGCCGCGCACAGCTTCAACCTGCTCGACGCGCGCGGCGCCATCAGCGTGACCGAGCGCGCGGCCTACATCGGCCGCATCCGCAACCTCGCGCGCAGCGTGGCGCAGAGTTATTACGAGAGCCGCGAGCGGCTCGGTTTTCCGATGGCGCCTCGCGAGTGGGTTGCACAAATCACGAAGAAGGCGGCCTGAGCGATGACGAGCGTGCAAAAGAACCTGTTGGTCGAACTCTTCGTCGAAGAGCTGCCGCCCAAGGCGCTGAAGAAACTCGGCGACGCCTTCGCCGGCGTGCTGCGCGACCAGCTCGTGGCCCAGGGGCTTGCCGAGCCCGCCTCGGTGCTCACAGCCTATGCGTCGCCGCGCCGCCTGGCTGCGCACCTCACGCACGTGGCCGAGCGCGCCGCCGACAAGGCCGTGTCGCAAAAGCTCATGCCCGTGGCCGTGGGGCTCGACGCCTCGGGCCAGCCCACGCCCGCGCTGCTCAAGCGCCTGGCCGCGCTGGGCGCAGACGCCTCGGCCGTGCCCGGCCTCAAGCGCGCGATGGACGGCAAGGCCGAAGCGCTGTTCTACGAAAGCACCGCCAAGGGCGCAACGCTGGCCGAAGGCCTGCAGAAGGCGTTGGCCGAAGCCATTGCCAAGCTGCCGATTCCCAAGGTGATGAGCTACCAGCTCGAAAGCGGCTGCGAGCTGCCCGGCTGGAGCAGCGTGAGCTTCGTGCGCCCCGCGCATGGCCTGGTGGCGCTGCATGGCGACGCCGTGGTGCCGGTCGAGGCGCTCGGCCTGAAGGCCGGCCGCGAAACCCACGGCCACCGCTTCGAGGCGGCCGTCGATCCGGTCGTGCTGCGCGACGCCAACAGCTATGCGCTGCAGATGCAGGACGAGGGCGCGGTCATCGCGAGCTTCGAAGCGCGCCGCACCGAGATCGCGCGCCAGCTCGCGGCCGCGGCCGTGCAAGTCGGCGGCGCCGTGGTGCCGATCCACGACGACGCGCTGCTCGACGAAGTGACCGCGCTGGTCGAGCGGCCCAACGTGCTGGTCTGCAGCTTCGAGCGCGAATTCCTCGAAGTGCCGCAGGAGTGCCTGATCCTCACGATGAAGGCCAACCAGAAGTACTTTCCGCTGCTCGACGCCTCGAACCGGCTCACCAACAAGTTCCTGGTGGTCAGCAACATCAGCCCCGAAGACGCGAGCGCGGTGGTCGGCGGCAACGAGCGCGTGGTGCGCCCGCGCCTGGCCGACGCCAAGTTCTTCTTCGACCAGGACCGCAAGAAGTCGCTGGCCTCGCGCGTCGAATCGCTGGGCAAGGTGGTCTACCACAACAAGCTCGGCACCCAGGGCGAGCGCGTCGAACGCGTGATGCGCATTGCGCGCGGCATTGCTGAAAAGCTCGGCGGCGCCGCGCTCGTCGCGCATGCCGTGCAGGCCGCGCAACTGGCCAAGGCCGACCTCGTGACCGACATGGTCGGCGAGTTCCCGGAGCTGCAGGGCACCATGGGCCGCTACTACGCGCTGCACGACGGCCTCTCTGCCGAAGTGGCCGACGCGATCGAAGACCACTACAAGCCGCGCTTTGCCGGCGACGAGCTGCCGCGCAACAGCGTGGGGCAGGTGGTCGCGCTGGCCGACAAGCTCGAGACGCTGGTCGGCATGTTCGGCATCGGCAACCTGCCCACCGGCGACCGCGACCCCTTCGCGCTGCGCCGCCATGCGCTTGGCGTGATCCGCATGCTGATCGAGAAAGACCTGCCGCTGAAGCTCGACGCGCTGCTGCAGGACGCCGCCGCGCAGTTCAAGGACATCGAGGGCTTCGACACCGGCAAGGCCACGGCCGAGCTGCAGGACTTCATCCTCGACCGCCTGGCCGGCAGCCTGCGCGAGCAGGGCGCCAGCGCCCAGGAAGTCGACGCCGTGCTGGCGCCGCGGCCACAGCGCCTGGGCGAAGTGCCCAAGCTGCTGGCGGCGGTGCGCGCCTTTGCCGCGCTGCCCGCCGCCGCCGCGCTGGCCGCCGCCAACAAGCGCATCGGCAACATCCTCAAGAAGGCGCCCGAAGCCGACGCGCACGTCAGCGAGCTGTTGCTGAAGGAGCCTGCCGAGAAGGCGCTGCATGCCGCCATGGCCGAGGTCGTGCCAGCCGCCAATGCCCAGTTCGACGCCGGCGACTACACCGCTTCGCTGCAGACCCTGGCCGCGCTGCGCGAACCGGTCGATGCCTTCTTCGACGGCGTGATGGTCAATGCCGAACAGGCCGACCTGCGCCTCAACCGGCTCGGACTGCTGATGTCGCTGCACGCCGCGATGAACCGCGTGGCGCAGCTCGAGCGGCTGGCTGCCTGATCCCCCCGGCGACCTCACCATGGGCGGCACTTCCATGAAACTCGTCATCCTCGACCGCAACGGCACGATCAACGTGCACCGCGAAGACTTCGTCAAGAGCGACATCGAGTGGACGCCGCTGCCCGGTGCGCTCGAGGCCGTGGCCCGGCTCAACCATGCGGGCTGGCATGTGGTGATCGCGTCCAACCAGTCGGGCCTGGGCCGGGGCCTGTTCGACATGGCCTCGCTCAACGCCATGCACGCCAAGATGCACAAGATGCTTGCGGCCGTGGGCGGGCGGGTCGATGCGGTCTTCTATTGCCCGCACAGCCCCGACGAGGGTTGCGATTGCCGCAAGCCCGCGCCGGGCCTGTTCCGCCAGATCGGCGACCGCTACGGCATCGACCTGAAGGACGTGCCCACCGCGGGCGACAGCCTGCGCGACCTGCAGGCCGGCGCGGCCGCCGGCTGCGAGCCGCACCTGCTGCTCACCGGCATGGGCGCGGCCTGCCGCGGCGTCGATCCGCTGCCCCCCGAATATCCGGCGAACACCGTGGTTCACGAGAACCTCGCCGCCTTTGTCGACTTCCTGCTTGCGCGCGAAGCGCAGGCCGCACTGCAGGTGGCTGTCTGATGGCATTGATCCGTTCCGTTGTCCATGCCCTGTGGATGCTCGTCACCGTGGTGCCCTGGGGCATCATCATGTGCGTCAGTTCGCTCTGGAAGCGCGGCATCCCGCTCTACTGGATGGCCGTGCAGTGGCTCAACTGGGCCATCGGCGGCGCGCGCGTGCTGCTGGGCATCCAGACGCGCGTGACCGGCATGGAAAACCTGCCCGCCGACAAGCTGGCCGGCGCGGTCCTGCTGGTGAAGCACCAGTCGACCTTCGAGACCTTCCTGATGCCCACGCTGATGCCGCATCCGCTGGCCTTCGTGTTCAAGAAGGAACTGATCTACGTGCCCTTTTTCGGCTGGGCGATGGCGCGGCTCGACATGATCCACATCGACCGCAGCCAGCGCGCGCAAGCCTTCAACAAGGTCGTGAACCAGGGCCGCAAGCTGCTCGCGCAGGGCATCTGGATCATCATGTTTCCCGAAGGCACCCGCATTCCGCGCGGCCAGAAGGGCACCTACAAGAGCGGCGGCACGCGGCTCGCATGCGAGACCGGCGTGCCGGTGATTCCCATTGCCGTCACCTCGGCCAAGGTCTGGCCGCGCAAGGCGTTCATCAAGCGCCCCGGTGTGGTCGACGTGTCGATCGGCCCGGCCATTTCCAGCGTGGGCCGCAAGCCCGACGAGCTGATGCGCGAGGTCGAGGCCTGGATCGAATCCGAGATGCGCCGGCTCGACCCCGAGGCCTACCGCGACAGCCTGCCGCTGCCGCAGGCGCCGCAAGAGGCGTTGAAGTAGAAAAAAAGAAAGAGCCCGAGATGCGGGGACTGCTTCAGTTCACGATGGACCTGTTCGAAGGGCTGGGCAACGAGTTTGCGCCGGCCAAGCCGAGCGAGCCGCGCGGCAAGAAGGTCAGGAAAAAAGCGGCGCCGCCGGCCGTGCCCCAACTCCCGGTGGCCGATGCGCGGCAAGGCTGGGCCGGGGATGCCGGTCCCGCGCAGCCCGCCGTTCCGCTGCGCGACACGCTTGCGCTCGCGAGCTTCGTGCACCCGCAGGCCACGCGCGAAGCGGTGCTGGGATCGGCGCGCGTGGCCTACGAGTTCAAGCGCGGCAAGCGCAAGACCATCGGCTTCGTGGTGGGCGCCGAAGGCCTGTCGGTGCGCGCGCCGCGCTGGGTCACGCTGCGCGACGTCGACGCCGCCATCCAGGAGAAGGCCGGCTGGATCCTGCGCAAGCTGCTGGAGACGCAGCAGCGCCACGCACGCGTCGAGGCCACGCGCATCGACTGGAAGGATGGCGCGGAGTTTCCGTTCATGGGCGAGACGGTCGTGATCCGCCTCGATCCGAAGCACGGCTTTGCAAGCGTGGGCGGCACGCTCGATGCGAGCGATGACGGCGCCGGGCCGCGCACTTTGCGCCTGGCCGTGGCGCAGAACGCCGAGGCCTCGCAGATCCGCGATGCCGCCCAGGCCTGGCTCATGCGGCAGGCGCGCCGGCTCTTCATCGAACGGCTCGACCACTTCGCGCCTCGGCTCGGGGTGCGGTGGCAGAAGCTGTCGCTTTCGAATGCCGCAACGCGCTGGGGGAGCGCGAGCGCGGATGGGTCGATCCGGCTGAACTGGCGCTTGATCCACTTTCGCCTGCCGGTGATCGACTATGTGGTGGCGCACGAACTGGCGCATCTGCGGGTGATGGATCATTCGCAGCGGTTCTGGGATACGGTGGAGAGCGTGGTGCCGGACTATGACCTGCTGCGGCGGCAGCTCAAGGATGAGGCTGTGCCTCGGTGGTCTTGAGGTTGTTGTTTCTTGTGTTTTCGGGGGCCGGGTCTCGCCCCGGCGGGCGACTCACTTTCTTTTGCTTCGCCAAAAGAAAGTAAGCAAAGAAAAGGCGACCCCACTGTCTGCGACCCTTCGCTTCGCTACGGGCAACCTGCGGTGCTCGCGTTTCGCGGGGTCTCGCCCAAACTCGCTTCGCTCAAACAAGGGCGAGCCCTGATCCGCGAAACGCTGCGCTCCTCGGCGCAGCCAGAGGGGAGGGCAAACCGACGGGCCTTTGCTTCGCTCGGCCACCAAGCCACCGCGGCGCGCAGCGCCTGCGGTGGTTGGTATTGGCTGTTGGGATCGGACTCGGCCGAGCGAAGCGATGGCCTGTCTTCTCCCCACCCCTTCTGGCTGCGCCGAGGAGCGCAGATGGAGGCGGGATCAGGGCCGCAGCTGTTTGAGCGAAGCGAGTTCTGCGGACCCCCGCCGTAATCGAGCACCGCAGGTTGCCCGCAGCGAAGCGAAGGGACGCAGACAGTAGGGTCGCCTTTTCTTTGGCTACTTTCTTTTGGCGAAGCAAAAGAAAGTAGCTCGCCCGCCGGGGCGAGACCCGGCCCCCGACCTCAAAAAAACCAAAAACTCACCGCGCGTGCGTAACCCCCCCATCCACCACCAACGTAGACCCCATCACATAGTCCCCCGCCCGGGAGGCAAGATAAATGGCCGCCCCCGCCATGTCCTCCGGCACTCCGATGCGCCCCGCGGGAATCCGCTCCTTCACCTCGTCGCCATGGTCGCGCGCCAGCTTGTTCATGTCCGAGGCAAACGCCCCGGGTGCAATCGCGCTCACCACGATCCGGTCCTGCGCGAGCCGCAGCGCCATGCGCCGCGTGAGCTGGATCAGGCCGGCCTTGCTCGCCGCGTAGGAGTACGTCTCCTGCGGATTCACCGAGATGCCGTCGATCGAAGCAATGTTGATCACCTTCGCGAGGTGGTCGGTCGCCGCCTTCTTGAGCATCGGCGTCAGTGCCTTCGTCAAGAAGAACGGCGTCTTCAGGTTCAGGTCCACCACCTTGTCCCAGCCGCTCTCGGGAAACTCGTCGTACGGTGCGCCCCAGGCTGCGCCGGCGTTGTTGACCAGGATGTCGAGCGCGTCTTCATGCTTTGCATAGGCATCGACCAGCGCCTGCGCGCCTTCCAGCGTGGACACGTCGGCCGGCAGCGACACGCAATGGCCGAAGGCCGAAAGCTCCTTGGCGGTCTGGTCGCAGGCCGCGGCCTTGCGCGCCGAGATGTACACGCGCGCGCCCTGGGCCAGGAAGCCCTCGGCAATCATGCGGCCGATGCCGCGCGAGCCGCCGGTGATCAAGGCGCTGCGGCCCTTCAGCGAGAAGAGTTGGGTGGTGTCCATGGTGCAGGTGTCTCCTGAATGAAAGTTCTCAGGAAACGAGCTTAGTGCGCGGCGTGCCCGCGGGGCGTCACCTTGGCGGCAGTGCCAGGCTGCGCGGGCTCGTGAAGCTGCGCAGTTCGCCGCTCACCGGGTCCTGGAACGCCACCGACTTGGCCAGCAGCTGCAAAGGCTTGTCGAAATCGTCGCTGTCGGGCGGCAGCAGCGTGGGGTAGAACGGATCGTTGACGATCGGCATGCCCAGTGCCATGCAGTGCACCCGCAGCTGGTGCTTGCGGCCGGTCACCGGCGAGAGCCTGAGCAAGGCGTGGCCGCCCGCCGTCTGTTCCACGGCGATGTGCGTTTCGGAATTGGGTTCGCCGGCCTCTTCCTTCACGCGCATGAAGTGGTCGTCGTCCACCAGCCGGCTGCGGTAGGTGCCGGGCACCGACGACACGCCCGGCTGCCACGGCACCACGGCCTCGTAGTGCTTGTCGATGCGGCGCTCGGGGAACATGGCCTGGTAGGCGCCGCGCGTTTCGGGGCGTACCGAGAACAGCACCAGCCCCGCCGTGCTGCGGTCGATGCGGTGCAGCGGCACCAGGTCGTCGAGCTTCAGCTTGCGCTTGAGCCGCACCAGCAGGCTCTCCTGCAGGTACTTGCCGGTGGGGGTCACGGGCAGGAACGGGGGCTTGTCCGCCACCACGAGCTGGTCGTCCTGGAACAGCACCTGCTCGTCGAAGGGAATGCGCACCTCGGCATCGAGCGTGCGGTAGTAGTACACGCGCAGGGGTGCCTGGTAGCGGCGCTGCGCGGTCACGGGCACGCCGTGCTCGTCGACCACGTCGCGGGCCTCCATGCGGGCCATCCAGGCTTCGCGCGTGATCGCGGGGAAGCGTTCGATCAGGAACTCGGCGATGGTGGGCCATGCGCCTTGCGGAAGGCCGACGCAACTCGGGCCGACGCCGTCGCGCGTGGGCAGGGGCAGGCGCTGGCCCGTCATGGCGAGAGCTCGCGCTCGAGCAGCGCCGCGGCCTCGGCGAACGAGGGCCGCGCGTACACATCGGCCTGCATGCAGCGGTCCTTCAGCGCAACCATCGCCTGCGGCGGTGCATCGCTGCAGCGCTCGAGCAATTCTTCCAGCAGGCAGCCGAAGGCGCGCATCTCCAGCCGCTGCAGCGCCCGGGCCTGCGCCGCGTCGAGCGCGCCCGTCATCCAGGCCGCGCCGAAGTCGCCGAGCAGTCCGCCGCCCTGCGCATTCCAGAGGATGTTGTGCGCATAGAGGTCGCCGTGCAGGATGCCGCGCGCATGCAGGTGCTGCATGGCGGACGCGATGTCGCGGGCGATGCGCAACGCCACGCCGGAGGTCCACTGCGCATCGTCCGCATAGACGTCGCGCGTGCAGGATGCGAGGCTTGGCGGGCCGGCGAGCGTGCGGAAGGACGGATCCACCAGCGCCATGACCAGGCCCTGGGTGCCGTCCGGATGTCCGTCGATCCGGCCTTGCGCAGCAATCAGCGTCGGATGCGCGCCGGCCGCGATGCTGGCGGCCATCTCGCTGTGCGGCCAGCCGTCGCTGGTGACGGCGCCCTTGAACAGCTTGACGGCCACCGGCTGCGACGCAGGACCCAGCACCGCCTGGTGGATGACTCCCGATGCACCTTCGCCGAGCTTCTGTCCCAGCGCCAGTTCGCGCCAGTCGACGTGCGGCACCGACTGCGCGGCGATGGCCGCTTCCTCGGCCTGCATGTCGAACGGATTGCCGGCGCCCGCGAGCCACGCCAGGCGCGGCAGCGCGAGCAGCCATGCGGGCAGCGCCCCGAAGCGGTTGGCTGAAATGCGCAGCAGTTCGAGCCGGCCGCAGGCCGCCAGCGATTCCGGCAGCGCACGCAGTTGATTGCCGGCGAGCATGAGCTTCTGCATGGCGGTGCACTGGCCCAGCGCCTCGGGCATTGTCTCGATCTGGTTGTCGGTCAGGATCAGCCAGCGCAGCGCCGGCAGCTGCAACGCGGCGGCAGGCACGGTGCGGATGCGGTTGGCCTTGAACCCGACCATCTCCAGCGCCCGGCACTGGCCGATGGATTCGGGCAGCTGCGTGAAGCGGTTGTCGGAGCAGAACAGCACGCGCAGGCGATGCAGCCGGCCGAGGTCTGCGGGCAGCGCGTCGAGCGCATTGCCGGAGAGGTTCAGGGTCTCGAGCGAATCGGCCAAGTCGAATATTTCGCGCGGGAACTCGGTGAGTCCGCACGAGAGGTCGAGCCTGGTGGCGCCTGCCAGCCGGCCCGCGCGCAGCTCAGCCAGCGTGTCCATCCGCCGAGTCTAAAGTGCCCGGGCCGTGGCGCTGCGGGGTCCGAAGCGGTAGACGCCGTCCTCGCCCAGCTCGCGCCGGACCTGGCCCTCGAACCACAGCAGGTGCAGGTGGGCCACGGTCTCGCCCATCGCGAAGGTCATCTGGTGCAGGTCGAGTTCGCGCTTGAACAGGATCGGCAGGCCCTCGGCCGCGGTCAGCGGGCGCGCGGTGCAGGCTTCGAGCAGTTCGGCCAGGCGGTCGCGGTGGTGCGCCTGCAGCTGGTCGACGCGGCGGTGAATGCCCGTGAACGGCTTGCCGTGCGAGGGCAGGCCCAGCGTGTCGGCCGGCAGCGCCTTGAACTTGTCGATGCTGTCCAGGAAGAGCCGCAGCGAATTGGCTTCGGGCTCGCCCGCATGCACGCTCACGTTGGTCGAGATGCGCGGCAGCATCATGTCGCCGCCCAGCAGCAGCTTCAGTTCGTCGCAGTACAGCGCGATGTGCTCGGGCGCATGGCCGTAGCCGCTGATGCAGCGCCAGGCATGGCCGTTGATGGCCACGGTGTCGCCATCCATCATGCGCGTGAAGCGGTCGGGCACCGAGGGCACCATGTTGGCGTAGTAGCTGGTGCGCGCGCGGATCTTGGCGATCGCCCCGGGGTCGGTCAGGCCGTGCGAGGCAAAGAAGCGCGCCGCCGCGTCGCCGCCCGCCAGCGTGTCGCCGGCGGTGCTCAGCACGCGCGCCACGTGGTAGTCGGTCGAGCTGATCCACAGCGGCGCGTTCCAGCGCGTGCACAGCCACTCAGCCAGGCCGATGTGGTCGGGGTGCATGTGGGTGACGATCACGCGCAGGATCGGCAGGCCCTGCAGCTGCGTTTCGAACACCTGCTCCCACTGCGCGCGGGCTTCGTCGTGCGCGATGCAGCAGTCGACCACGGTCCAGCCCTCGACGCCGTCGAGGCTGTCGCGCAGCAGCCAGAGGTTGATGTGGTCGAGCGCGAACGGCAGCCGCATGCGGATCCATCGCACGCCGGGCGCGACTTCCAGTGCTTCGCCGGGAGCGGGCAGGGTGTCGCCCAGGGGGTAGTGGAGTTCGCGTTCGAGGAGGTTCATGTAAGATTGACGTTTACGTAAACGTCATGGGTTGAGGGCATCATTGTAGGCAGAGCGGGGCCATCCTGCTGTCGCCACCGCAACGCCCCTCCAGACGGCTTTTCGACAGATCCCCGTCCAATGTCCGCGCAAACCTTCACCATCAGCCAGCTCGCGAAGGAATTCGACCTCACGACGCGCGCCATCCGCTTCTATGAAGACATGGGGCTGCTGACGCCCGAGCGCGCCGGCCTGCAGCGCGTCTACAGCGCGCGCGACCGGGCCCGGCTCACGCTCACGCTGCGTGCCAAGCGCCTGGGCCTGAGCCTGACCGAGGCCAAGGACATTCTCGACATGTACGACAGCCCGCGCGACACCGTGCCGCAGCTGCAGAAGTTCCTTGGCGTGCTGGGCGCGCACCGCGCGCAGCTCGAATCGCAGCTGGCCGAGCTGCAGGCCAACCTGGCGGAAGTGCGCGAGCACGAGAAAAAGGGCCGCGCGGCCCTGGCCAGGGCGCAGAAAGCGGCCAGGACGGCCTGAGATCCCGACCGAACCACGACTCATCGACAATCACACCCATGTCCGACAATCTTGATGACCTGTTTGCCCACAACCGTGCCTGGTCCGCACAGATGGAACGCGACCGGCCCGGCTTCTTCACCAGCCTGGTGAAGCAGCAGACGCCGCGCTACATGTGGATCGGCTGCTCCGACAGCCGCGTGCCCGCCAACCAGATCACCGGCCTGGAGCCGGGCGAGGTGTTCGTGCACCGCAACGTCGCGAACATCGTGGTGCACTCCGACCTCAACGCGCTCTCGGCGATCCAGTTCGCGGTCGAGCACCTGAAGGTCGAGCACATCATGGTGGTGGGCCACTACGGCTGCGCCGGCGTGAAGGCGGCGCTCAGCGGCGCGCGCATCGGCCTGGCCGACAACTGGATCCGCCACATCCAGGACGTGCGCGACCGCCACAGCGTGATGCTCGAGAGCCTGCCCGAAGAAGTGCGCGTCGATGCGCTGTGCGAGCTCAACGTGGCCGAGCAGGTGGTCAACGTGGCCGTCAGCACCGTGATGGTCGATGCCTGGGGCCGCGGCCAGAAGGTGCAGATCCACGGCTGGACCTTCGGCGTGCACGACGGCCTGCTGCAGGACCTGGGCCTGAACGTCGACGGCGCGAAGCCGCTCGATGCGGTCTACAAGGCCGCGGTGCAGCGCATCCGCTACAAATGGAGCAAGCCGGGCGAGGTGATCCAGTCGCTGACGCTGCAGGGCGCGCAGGTGAACCAGTCGGTGCAGGAGGCGCAGGCCATGTCCCCGCAGCCCGAGGCCGACGGCGCGGCCGACCCTGCCGCGGCCTGACCGGCCGTTCAGCATCCGCACTCGCACTGCCATGTTCCCGCAGCGTCTCGATTCACCGCTGGCCTACGACATCGCCAAGGCGATGATCGACGGGTTCAATCGCCACTACACCCTGTTCCGTGCCGAGTCGGCGCGCGCCAAGCACCGCTTCGAAACGGCCGACTGGCACGGCCAGCAGCGCGCGCAGCGCGAGCGCATCGAGTTCTACGACTTGCGCGTGAACGAGGCCGTGGCCCGGCTCGAGAAGGAATTCAAGGCCGGCGACCAGCCGATGGAGGTGTGGCACCAGGTCAAGCTGCACTACATCGGCCTGCTGGTGGACCACCACCAGCCCGAGCTGGCCGAGAGCTTCTTCAATTCGGTGACCACGAAGATCCTGCACCGGGCCTATTTCCAGAACGACTTCATCTTCGTTCGCCCGGCCATCAGCACCGAATACATCGAGCCGCGCGGTGCGCCCACGTACCGGCCCTACTACCCTTCGCATGCCACGCTGGCCGACACCATCGAGCAGATGCTGGACGACTACGGCCTGCAGGGCAGCTTTGCCAACAAGCGGCGCGACGCCGAGCGCGTGGCGCACGCCATCATGGGGCGCTTCCACCAGGTGAAGCTGCGCGCCAACTTCCAGCTGCAGGTGCTCTCGGGGCTGTTCTACCGCAACAAGGGCGCCTATGTGGTGGGCAAGATCATGAACGGCTTCGTCGAGCTCCCGTTCTCGCTGCCGATCCTGCACGACAGCCAGGGCAAGTTCTACGTGGACGCGGCGCTCTTCGGCGAGGACGACCTGCAGATGCTCTTCAGCTTTGCGCGCGCCTACTTCATGGTCGACATGGAGGTGCCCTCGGCCTGCGTGCAGTTCCTGCGCTCGCTCATGCCGCGCAAGCCGCGCGCCGAAATCTACAACGCGCTGGGCCTCGCCAAGCAGGGCAAGACGCTGTTCTACCGCGACTTCCTCTCGCACCTGAACTACTCGAGCGACCGCTTCCGCATTGCGCCCGGCATCAAGGGCATGGTCATGCTGGTGTTCGACCTGCCGTCGTTCCCGTTCGTGTTCAAGGTCATCAAGGACTTCTATCCGCCGCAGAAGGACACCACGCGCGAGCAGATCAAGGGCAAGTACATGCTCGTGAAGCAGCACGACCGCGTGGGCCGCATGGCCGACACGCTGGAGTACAGCGACGTGGGTTTTCCGCTCGACCGGTTCGAGCCCGAGCTGATCGAGGAAATCCGCAAGTTCGCCCCCAGCCAGCTCGAGATCGGCGACCGCGACGGCAACGGGGAGATGGAGCTCGTGCTCAAGCACGTCTACATCGAGCGCCGCATGATCCCGCTCAACATCTTCCTGCAGGAGGCCTTCGACACGCTGGCCAATCCGGAGAGCCCGGCGCATGCCAGGCGCGCGAAAGAGCAGCTCGAGCACGCGGTGGTCGAGTACGGCAACGCCATCAAGGACATGGTGGCGGCCAACATCTTTCCGGGCGACATGCTGTGGAAGAACTTCGGCGTCACGCGCGGCGGCAAGGTGGTCTTCTACGACTACGACGAGATCGAATACATCACCGACTGCCAGTTCCGCAAGGTGCCCGCGCCGCGCAACGAGGAAGACGAGATGAGCGGCGAAGTCTGGTATTCGGTGGGCCCGAAGGACGTGTTCCCCGAGACCTTCGGGCCTTTCCTGCTCGGCAACGACGCGGTGCGCGAAGCCTTCATGGCGCACCATGCCGACCTGCTCGACGCCGCCTTCTGGCAGCACCACAAGGAACGCATCCGGGCCGGCCAGATGCTGGATGTGTTCCCGTACGAAGAGTCGCAGCGCTTTCCGCACGAAGGCCATGCGACCCATTTCTGATTGAGCCCGCGGTCCGCGGCGACCGCTTTTTCTTCCAACTTTCCGAAGGAGACCACCATGCCTGAATCCATCGTCATCGTCGGCGCCGCCCGCACCCCCATGGGGAGCTTCCAGGGCGACTTCTCTTCCCTCTCGGCGCACGACCTCGGCGGCGCCGCCATCAAGGCCGCCGTGGAGCGCGCCGGCATTGCGCCCGACAGCGTGGGCGAGGTGCTGTTCGGCAACTGCCTGATGGCCGGCCAGGGCCAGGCGCCGGCGCGCCAGGCGGCCTACAAGGGCGGCCTGCCCGACAGCGCGGGCGCGGTCACGCTCAGCAAGATGTGCGGCTCGGCCATGAAGGCCGCAATGCTCGCGCACGACCTGCTCTTGGCCGGCACGCACGAGGTGATGGTGGCGGGCGGCATGGAAAGCATGACCAACGCGCCCTACCTCATGCTCAAGGGCCGCGGCGGCTACCGCATGGGCCACGACCGCATCTTCGACCACATGATGCTCGACGGCCTCGAAGACGCCTACCAGCCGGGCCGCTCCATGGGCACCTTCGGCGAAGACTGCGCCGCCAAGTACAAGTTCACGCGCGAGCAGCAGGACGCCTTCGCCATTGCGAGCGTGCAGCGCGCCAAGGCCGCCACCGAATCCGGCGCGTTCAAGGACGAGATCACGCCCGTCACCATCAAGGGCCGCGGAGGCGACACCGTCATCTCCATCGACGAAGGCCCGGGCAAGGTCAAGCTCGACAAGATCGCCACGCTCAAGCCCGCGTTCAAGAAGGAGAACGGCACCATCACCGCCGCGTCGAGCTCGTCGATCAACGACGGCGCCGCCGCGCTGGTGATGATGACCGAGTCGCACGCGAAGAAGATCGGCGCCAGGCCGATCGCACGCATCGTCGGCCATGCCACGCATGCGCAGCAGCCCGAGTGGTTCTCCACGGCCCCCGTGGGCGCCGTGGCCAAGCTGTTCAAGAAGACCGGCTGGACCGTCAAGGACGTGGACCTGTGGGAGGTGAACGAAGCCTTCGCCGTGGTGCCGATGGCGCTGATGCACGAGCTCGACGTGTCGCACGAGATCGTCAATGTGAACGGCGGCGCCTGCGCGCTGGGCCACCCGATCGGCGCCAGCGGCGCGCGCATCATGGTCACGCTGATCCATGCGCTGAAGGCGCGCGGCAAGAAGCGCGGCGTGGCCACGCTGTGCATCGGCGGGGGTGAAGGCACCGCCGTGGCACTCGAGTTGCTTTAACAAAAAACAACCGCCACAAGCGCCCCTTGCCGGGGCGCTTCGTGGTTTTTCTCTCTACGAATACTGCAGACGCCAGGAGATTCTTCATGCGCCCATTCCCTCAACGCACCCTGCTCGCAGCCCTGCTGGCCGCCGCCTTGCTGGCACCAGCCGCCGGCTGGGCGCAGAAGCGCGACAACGTGCTGTTCCAGGCCGCCACCGACGCGCAGCCCGCGGTGCTCAAGACGCTGGAGCAGCTGGTCAACATCGAAACCGGCACGGGCGATGCCGAGGGCATTGCAGCCGCCGGCAACTACCTCGAGGGCGAACTCAAGAATCTCGGTTTCACCGTCACGCGCAGCAAGTCCGCCGGGCTCGTGGTGGGCGACAACATCGTCGGCAAGCTCAAGGGCCGGGGCGGCAAGAACCTGCTGCTGATGTCCCACATGGACACCGTGTACCTCAAGGGCACGCTCGCCAAGGCGCCGTTCCGCATCGAAGGCAACAAGGCCTACGGCCCCGGCATTGCCGACGACAAGGGCGGCAACGCCGTCATCCTGCACACGCTGAAGCTGCTCAAGGACTACGGCGTGCGCGACTACGGCACCATCACCGTGCTGTTCAACACCGACGAGGAAAAAGGCTCCTTCGGCTCGCGCGACCTGATCCAGGAAGAAGCCAGGCAGGCCGACTACGTGCTCTCGTTCGAACCCACGAGCGCGGGCGACGAGAAGCTTTCGCTCGGCACTTCGGGCATTGCCTACGTGCAGGTCAACATCACCGGCAAGGCCTCGCATGCGGGCGCCGCGCCCGACCTGGGCGTGAATGCGCTGGTCGAGGCGTCCGACCTCGTGCTGCGCACCATGAGCATCGACGACAAGGCCAGGCACCTGCGCTTCAACTGGACCATGGCCAAGGCCGGCAACGTGTCGAACATCATTCCGGCCAGTGCCACGCTGAACGCCGACGTGCGCTACGCGCAGAACGAGGACTTCGAAGCCGCCATGAAGACGCTCGAAGAAAGGGCGCAGCAGAAGAAGCTGCCCGAATCCGATGTCAAGGTGGTGGTCACGCGCGGCCGTCCGGCCTTCAATGCGGGCGAAGGCGGCAGGAAGCTGGTCGACAAGGCCGTGGCCTACTACAAGGAGGCCGGCGGCACGCTGGGCGTGGAAGAGCGCACCGGCGGAGGCACCGACGCGGCCTACGCAGCGCTCTCGGGCAAGCCCGTGATCGAGAGCCTGGGCCTGCCGGGCTTCGGCTACCACAGCGACAAGGCCGAGTACGTCGACATCAGCGCCATTCCACGGCGCCTGTACATGGCGGCACGGCTCATCATGGACCTGGGCGCCGGCAAGTAAGCAGGCCCGCAAGAAAAAAGACAGGAGACAACGCCATGCTGCTCAGTGCCGACCAGGAAGCCATCCGCGACGCGGTGCGCGATTTTTCACAGGCCGAACTCTGGCCCAATGCCCCCCAGTGGGACCGCGAGCACAGCTTCCCGAAGGAGGCGCACCAGGGCCTCGCGGCGCTCGGCGCCTACGGCATCTGCGTGCCCGAGGAACACGGCGGCGCGGGCCTCGACTACCTCACGCTCGCGCTTGTGCTCGAGGAGATCGCGGCCGGCGACGGCGGCACCAGCACCGCCATCAGCGTGACCAACTGCCCGGTCAACGCCATCCTCATGCGCTACGGCAACGCGCAGCAGAAGAAGCAGTGGCTCGAGCCGCTGGCGCAGGGCCGGATGCTCGGCGCCTTCTGCCTCACCGAGCCGCAGGCCGGCAGCGACGCCTCGAGCCTGCGCACCACGGCGCGCAAGGACGGCGACGGCTGGGTGATCGACGGCGTGAAGCAGTTCATCACCAGCGGCAAGAACGGCCAGGTCGCCATCGTCATCGCGGTGACCGACAAGGGCGCCGGCAAGCGCGGCATGAGCGCCTTCATCGTGCCCACCGACGCGCCCGGCTACAGCGTGGCGCGGCTCGAGGACAAGCTGGGCCAGCACAGCAGCGACACCGCGCAGATCAACTTCGACGGCTGCCGCATTCCGGCTGAAAACCTCATCGGCGCCGAGGGCGAGGGCTACAAGATCGCGCTGGGCGCGCTCGAGGGCGGCCGCATCGGCATTGCGGCGCAGAGCGTGGGCATGGCGCGCAGCGCCTTCGACGTGGCGCTGGCCTATGCCAAGGAGCGCCAGGCCTTCGGCGGGGCGATCTTCGAGCAGCAGGCCGTCGGTTTCAGGTTGGCCGAATGCGCCACGCAACTCGAAGCCGCCCGCCAGCTGATCTGGCACGCCGCGAGCCTGCGCGATGCCGGCCGGCCCTGCCTCAAGGAAGCCGCCATGGCCAAGCTGTTCGCGAGCGAAATGGCCGAGCGCGTGTGCAGTGCGGCTATCCAGACGCTGGGCGGCTATGGCTATGTGAACGACTTTCCGCTCGAACGCATTTACCGCGACGTGCGGGTGTGCCAGATCTACGAAGGCACCTCGGACATCCAGAAGCTGCTGATCCAGCGCGCGCTGGCCTGAACCGGGCGTTTCGCACGGCCGCCGGCCGGGCCCCGGGCTTGCCCCATCGGCGAAGGGCCCCGGAGGATGTTCCAATAGCGTTCTTCATGAGTGCCACCGATCCCACCACCGGACCTTGCCCCTGCGGCCGCACGGACCGCCGAGACAAGCCCATCGGCTATGCCCTGTGCTGCGGCCGCTACCTCGAGGATTTCGAGGGCACGCCCGCGCCCGACGCCGAATCGCTGATGCGCTCGCGCTATACCGCCTTCGTGCTGGAACGCGGCCCCTACCTGCTGGCCACCTGGCACGCGTCGACGCGTCCGGCGTCGATCGAGTTCGAACCCGGCGTGAAATGGCTCGGGCTCGACATCCGCTCGCGCTCGGTGCTCGACGCCGACCATGCCGAGGTCGAATTCGTCGCCCGCCAGCGCAGCAGCACCGGCGCCGCCACGCGCCTGCACGAGCGCAGCCGCTTCGTGCGCGAGGGGGAGCGCTGGTTCTACCTCGAAGGCGATCTGCAGACCCCCGGTTGACGCACCGGGCTGCGGCCCGCACAATAGTCCCCGCTCCGGGGTGCACGCATGTGGCGTGCTGAGATGGCAAAGTGCCGACCCGCGAACTTGATCCGGGTCATACCGGCGTAAGAAGAGCTGCACTCCCCGACTCCGGTCCCGCCATCCATCCATCCAAGGTGGCGGCCCAAAGTCCTCAGAGCGATTGCGGAGCACCCTTTCCCTCAACAAGGAGTGCCCCGCATGAATGCCCCCGACAAGTTCACCTCCCTGCTCTCGCTCACGCGCGAGCCCTTTCCCGCCTCGCACAAGTGCCTGATCCCGGGCAGCCGGCCCGACCTCAACGTGCCGGTGCGCGACGTGCTGCTGACCAACGGCGAGACCGTGTCGCTCTACGACACCTCGGGCCCCTACACCGATGCCAAGGTCGAGATCGACGTGCGCCGCGGCCTGCCGGGCGTGCGCGGTGCCTGGATCGCCGAGCGCAACGACACCGAAAGCTACGAAGGCCGCTCGCACCAGGCGCTCGACGAGGGCCTGAAGCACGCGCACGACCACGATGCCCAGCGCCTGGCCGAACTGCGCGCCGGCGCCTCGGCGCTGCAGCGCACGCCGCGCCGCGCGAAGGCCGGCGCCAACGTCACGCAGATGCACTACGCGCGCCGCGGCATCGTCACGCCCGAGATGGAATACGTGGCGCTGCGCGAGAACGGCAAGCGCGAGTGGATGGCCGAATACCTCGCCAACGAGGAGCGCGCGAAACGCGTGGCCGGCAACCCGATGGGCGCCAGCATTCCGCGCATCATCACGCCCGAGTTCGTGCGCGACGAAGTGGCGCGCGGCCGCGCCATCATTCCGGCCAACATCAACCACCCCGAAGTCGAGCCGATGGCCATCGGCCGCAACTTCAAGGTCAAGATCAACGCCAACATCGGCAACTCGGCCGTCACCTCGAGCATCGAGGAGGAAGTGGAAAAGCTCGTGTGGGCGATCCGCTGGGGCGCCGACAACGTGATGGATCTTTCCACCGGCAAGAACATCCACACCACGCGCGACTGGATCGTGCGCAACTCGCCGGTGCCCATCGGCACCGTGCCGATCTACCAGGCGCTCGAGAAGGTGGGCGGCGTGGCCGAGGACCTCACGTGGGAGATCTTCCGCGACACGCTGATCGAGCAGGCCGAGCAGGGCATCGACTACTTCACCATTCATGCCGGCGTGCGCCTGCCGTTCATCCACCTGACGGCCGACCGCATGACGGGCATCGTCTCGCGCGGCGGCTCGATCATGGCCAAGTGGTGCATCGCGCACCACAAGGAGAGCTTCCTGTACGAGCGCTTCGAGGACATCTGCGACATCATGAAGGCCTACGACGTGAGCTTCTCGCTCGGCGACGGCCTGCGCCCGGGCTCGGGTGCCGACGCGAATGACGAAGCCCAGTTCGCCGAGCTGCGCACCCTGGGCGAGCTCACGCAGATCGCGTGGAAGCACGACGTGCAGACCATGATCGAAGGGCCGGGCCACGTGCCGATGCACATGATCCAGGCCAACATGGACGAGCAGCTCAAGCACTGCCACGAGGCGCCGTTCTACACGCTCGGCCCGCTGACCATCGACATCGCGCCGGGCTACGACCACATCTCCAGCGCCATCGGCGCCGCGATGATCGGCTGGGCCGGCACCGCGATGCTCTGCTACGTGACGCCCAAGGAGCACCTGGGCCTGCCCGACCGCGACGACGTGAAGCAGGGGATCATTGCCTACAAGATCGCCGCGCACGCGGCCGACGTGGCCAAGGGGCACCCCGGAGCGCGCTCGCGCGACGATGCGCTCAGCAAGGCGCGCTTCGAGTTCCGCTGGCAGGACCAGTTCAACCTGGGCCTGGACCCCGACACGGCGCGCGAATTCCATGACGAGACGCTGCCCAAGGATTCGAGCAAGGTGGCGCACTTCTGCTCGATGTGCGGACCGAAGTTCTGCTCGATGAAGATCACGCAGGAAGTGCGCGAGTACGCGGCGAAGAAGGGCGTGGCCGAGGCGGAAGCCATGGCCGAAGGAATGGCGCAGAAGTCCAGGGAATTCATGGCGGGCGGCGGCGAGATCTACATCCCGATCCAGCCCGCGTCCTGAGCCCGGCCCGGGGTCATTGCTACCATGGGGGAATTCCCCGAACCCCTGCAGCGCAATGACCCCATTCCCCTTCGACGCCGTACTCTTCGACTGCGACGGCGTCCTCGTCGATTCCGAACCCATCACCAACCGCGTGCTCGCCGAGATGCTCGGCGAACTCGGCTGGCACCTCACCACCGAAGAGTCGATGAACACCTTCACCGGCAAGGCCGTGAAGGACGAAGCCGCGCTCATCGAATCGAAGACCGGCGTCAGGATCACCGAAGACTGGCTCAAGGCCTTCAGGGCCCGCCGCAACGAAGCCCTCGAGCGCGACCTCGTGGCCATCGCGCACGCCCCTGCGGCCATCCGCGAGATCCATGCGCGGCTCCGGGGCCGCATCGCCTGCGCCTCGGGCGCCGACCGCCACAAGGTCGAACTGCAACTGGCGAAGGTCGGGCTGCTCGAGTGCTTCGAGGGCCGCATCTTCAGCGGCCACGAGATGCCGCGCTCCAAGCCCTATCCCGACGTATACCTTGCCGCCGCCGAGGCGCTGGGTGTCGATCCGAAGCGCTGCGCGGTGGTCGAGGACACCGTCACGGGCGCAATGGCCGGCGTGGCCGCGGGTGCCACCGTGTTCGGCTACAGCACCGGCGAATCGGGCCACAGCGGGCCCGAGGCGCTGCGCAGCGTCGGCGCGCTGCAGGTGTTCAGCGACATGCAGGAACTGCCTGCGCTGCTCGCTTCGCACGGCCTGCAGCCGGCCTGAAGACCAAGCCCCTGCCGCGAGCAAGCCCGCAGGGTTTCTGCTGCAATGGCATCAAGCAAGCCAGTCCACAAGGAGCCGGATCCCATGACTTCCGAATACAAGACCGAGCAGCCCGACCGCGCCGAGATCGATGCCCTGAAGGGCCCGGCCGTGGTCGAGTTCGGCACCAACTGGTGCGGCATCTGCAAGGCCGCGCAACCGAACATCGCCGAAGCCTTTGCCAAGTACCCGGACATCCCGCGCATCAAGGTCGAGGACGGCAGCGGGAGGCCGCTGGGCCGCTCGTTCAACGTGCGGCTGTGGCCCACGCTGGTGTTCATGCGCGACGGCCAGCAGGTTGCGAAGCTGGTGCGGCCCGAAGACAGCCAGTCGATCGCCGATGCGCTGGCGTTGATTGCGCAGCCGGGCTGAGCCTCGCGTTGGTGCCTTGTTCGGGGCGCCGCTGTTCAGTTCAGGGCGCTGCTGTCCGGGGCGCGATCACGCCGACGGGGTACCTTGCTCCGCGAATGTCCTCCGGCCTGCGGCCTCCCCCTTTATTTCGCTGCGCAAGGCACCCCATCAGCGTGATCGTTGTTCAGCGCGGCTGTTGATCAGCGGTTCACCAGCGGCGTGCCCGGTGCACAGGGCATCGGGTGCTCCCCGCAGCGAAATCAAGGAGGAGGCCGCAGGCCGGGGGACATTCGCGGAGGGGAGTACCCGGTGGCCTGTGCACGCGCCCTGAACAACAGCGCCCCGAACCGCTACAACCCCCGCAGCCGAAAGTCCCGCGGCGCATGCCCGGTCCACTGCAGGAACGCACGCGAAAAGCTCTTCTCGTTGCGAAAGCCCACCGCCAGTGCCACCTGCTTGATCGGCCGGTTGGTGCGGCGCAGCTGCTCCACCGCCATCTCGTGGCGCACTTCGTTCTTCAGCGCCTGCAGCGAGGTGCCTTCCTCGTGCAGCTGCCGGTGCAGCGTGCGGCCTGACACATTGAGCAGCGTGGCCAGCGCCTCCGCCGTCGTGGCCTCGGCGGCGCGCGAACGCAGCAGCTCGCGCACGCGCTGGCCCAGCAGGCGGTCGCGCCGGTACTGCAGCACCGTGAGCGGCAGCGCCCGCTTGAGCATGGTGCGCAGCGCACGCTCGTCGCGCTGCAGCGGCAGCGCGAGATAGCGCTCGTCGAAGCTGATGCTCGCCTCGGGCGCATCGAAGCGCACCTCGGGCGTGAACATCAGCGGATAGGCATCGCGGTGCGGCGGCGCGGCAAAGGGAAAGGTCGCGTCCCGCAGCGAGATGCGCGAATCGATGGCCCAGCAGACGTACCCGTGCAAGAAGCGCAGGCTCGTCACCAGGCAGAACTCGCGGAACGCCTCGTCCAGCGGGCGGTGCTCGGCGATGCGCAGCGTGGCCACGCCGCCCGACACCTCCAGCGCCAGCGTGATGTCCTCGGTCAGCAGGCGGTGATGGCGGCACCAGCGCTTGATGGCCACGCCCAGGTCGGGCGAGGTCAGCGAGGCGCGGCACAGCATGCCGTAGCTGCCCCAAGGCAGCCGCCGCGAGAACCAGCCGAGCGCCTCGTCGTCGAGCTCCTGCATCGCATGGCCCGACAGCGCCTCGAACTGCGCAGCCGTCACCCGCGCGCCCGGCCGGGCCAGCTCGCGCGGCGTGATCTGTGCCGCTTGCAGCGCCGCGGACGGATCGATGCCATAGCGCTCGTAGCCCTGCACGATGGCTCTCACGAAGGCCATCGGCGTGACGGCGCGGGCGGGTCGGAGGAAGGACGGGGACGACATGGTCAGGTGGTTCCAGCGTGGCGCAATTTGCAACCATTGTGGCGCCAATTGCGGCGCGGCGAGGCGTAAGCTGCATTCTTCCAAGCGCCCATCCGCGTGGGACAGCCTGCCTGCGCGCCGACCCTTCAGAGGAGACAACACACATGCACGATCCCGGCCTGAACTTCGACCTGGGCGACACCATCGACTCGCTGCGCAGCGCGATCCAGGACTTTGCCGCGAACGAGATCGCCCCGCGCGCCGCCGACATCGACCGCGACAACCTGTTCCCGCACGACCTGTGGCGCAAGCTCGGCGAGCTCGGCCTGCACGGCATGACGGTGAAGGAAGAATTCGGCGGCACCGAGCTGGGCTACCTGGCGCACATCGTGGCCATGGAAGAGGTGTCGCGCGCCTCGGCCTCGGTCGGCCTCTCGTACGGCGCGCACTCCAACCTGTGCGTGAACCAGATCCACCGCAACGGCAGCGACGCGCAGAAGAAGAAATACCTGCCCAGGCTGGTGAGCGGCGAGCATGTGGGCGCGCTGGCCATGAGCGAGCCCAACGCCGGCTCCGACGTCGTGAGCATGAAGCTCAAGGCCGAGAAGAAGAACGGCTACTACGTGCTCAACGGCGGCAAGATGTGGATCACCAACGGCGGCGACGCCGACACGCTCGTGATCTACGCCAAGACCGAACCCGAGATGGGTGCGCGCGGCATGACGGCCTTCATCGTCGAAAAGGGCTTCAAGGGCTTCTCGGCCGGCACCAAGCTCGACAAGCTCGGCATGCGCGGCTCCAACACCTATCCGCTGTTCTTCGACAACTGCGAAGTGCCCGAAGAGAACGTGCTCGGCGGTGAAGGCATGGGCGCCAAGGTGCTGATGAGCGGCCTCGACTATGAGCGCGCGGTGCTCTCGGGCGGGCCGCTGGGCATCATGGCCGCCTGCATGGACGCGGTGCTGCCCTTCATCCACGAGCGCAAGCAGTTCGGCCAGAGCATCGGCGAGTTCCAGCTGATGCAGGGCAAGCTCGCGGACATGTACTCGACCTGGCAAGCCACGCGCGCTTACGTGTACGCCGTGGGCAAGGCCTGCGACCGCAACGACCATGCGCGCACCTTCCGCAAGGACGCGGCCGGCGCCATTCTCTATTCGGCCGAGAAGGCCACGTGGATGGCCGGCGAGGCGATCCAGGCGCTGGGCGGCGTGGGCTACACGAAAGACTTTCCGGTCGAGCGGCTGTGGCGCGATGCCAAGCTGTACGAGATCGGGGCCGGCACCAGCGAGATCCGACGCATGCTGATCGGGCGCGAGCTGTTTTCGGAAACGGCCTAGATTGTTTTTCTCCCTCCCCTTCCGGGGGAGGGCAGGGGTGGGGGCAAGCGGCGTTCGATGAAGCAGGTCGCCGAACAAGCGCCGTCCGCCCCCATCCCAACCTTCCCCCGGAAGGGAAAGGAGCCAGACAAGGAGACAAGGAACATGAACATGACTGCTTCGTTGACTGAAAGCTACAGCAAGGGCGCCACCAACGTCCCCCTCATCGAGCAAACCATCGGCGATTTCTTCGACGGCATGGCCGCGAAGCAGCCCGACCGCGAGGCGCTCGTCAGCCGCCACGAAGGCAAGCGCTTCACCTACCGCGAGCTCCAGGCCGAGTCCAACAAGCTGGCCAGCGCATTGCTCAAGCTGGGGCTCGCACCCGGCGACCGCGTGGGCATCTGGTCGCACAACAACGCGCCCTGGGTGCTGATGCAGATAGCGACCGCGAAGGCCGGGCTGATCCTCGTCAACATCAACCCGGCCTACCGCACCTCCGAACTCGAATACGCGCTCAACAAGGTCGGCTGCAAGGCGCTGGTGACGATGGCGAAGTTCAAGACCAGCGACTACCTGGGCATGCTGCGCGAACTCGGGCCGAAGCGCCTGCCGCAGCTGCGCCACACCTTCTGGATCGACGGCAAGGCCGCGGCTGATGTGCAGGAGCCCGGCATGCAGCGCTTCAGCGAGCTGCTCGCGAGCGGCGACGCGGCCGACCCGCGCGTGGCACAGGTGCAGAAGACGCTCAAGGCCACCGACCCGATCAACATCCAGTTCACGAGCGGCACCACGGGCTTTCCGAAGGGCGCGACGCTCACGCACCGCAACATCCTCAACAACGGCTTCTTCATCGGCGAATGCATGAAGCTCACGCCGGCCGACAGGCTGTGCATCCCGGTGCCGCTCTACCACTGCTTCGGCATGGTGCTCGGCAACCTGGCCTGCCTCACGCACGGCTCGGCCATCGTGTATCCGAACGACGGCTTCGATCCGCTCACGGTGCTCGAGACCGTGCAGGCCGAGAAGTGCACGGGCCTGCACGGCGTGCCCACGATGTTCATCGCCGAGCTCGACCATCCGCGCTTCAAGGAGTTCGACCTGTCCACGCTGCGCACCGGCATCATGGCCGGTTCGCCGTGCCCGACCGAGGTGATGAAGCGCGTGGTGAATGAAATGCATCTCAGCGAAATCACCATCGCCTACGGCATGACCGAGACGAGCCCCGTGAGCTGCCAGAGCAGCACCGACACGCCGCTCGACAAGCGCGTGTCCACCGTGGGCACGGTGCAGCCGCACCTGGAGATCAAGATCATCGACCCCGAGACCGGCGCCATCGTGCCGCGCGGCAGCTCCGGCGAGTTCTGCACGCGCGGCTACTCGGTGATGCACGGCTACTGGGAAGACGAGCCGAAGACCCGCGAGGCGATCGATGCCGAGCACTGGATGCACACCGGCGACCTGGCCACCATGGACGCCGAGGGCTACGTCAACATCGTCGGCCGCATCAAGGACCTCGTGATCCGCGGCGGCGAGAACATCTACCCGCGCGAGATCGAGGAATTCTTGTACCGCCACCCCAAGGTGCAGGACGTGCAGGTGGTCGGCCTGCCCGACAGGAAGTACGGCGAGGAGCTCTGCGCCTGGATCATCGTCAAGCCCGGCCAGGCCGCGACCGAGGACGAGATCCGCGACTTCTGCAAGGGCCAGATTGCGCACTACAAGGTGCCGAAGTACATCCGCTTCGTCGCCGAGTTCCCGATGACGGTGACCGGCAAGATCCAGAAATTCAAGATCCGCGAAGCGATGGCCGAGCAGCTCGGCCTCGAACAAGAAAAGACAGCATGAGCAAGATCGAAACCAAACTCAACGCGCGTTCCGCAGACTTCCAGGCCAATGCCGCAGCGATGCGCGCGCTGGTCGACGACCTGCACAAGCAGTTCGCGAAAGTGGAGCAGGGCGGCGGCGAGGCCGCGCGCGCCAAGCACACGGCGCGCGGCAAGCTGCTGCCGCGCGACCGCGTGGCCGAGCTGCTCGACCCGGGCACGCCCTTCCTCGAGATCGCGCCGCTCGCTGCGCATGCGATGTACCTCGATGCCAAGGGTGCGGAGTCCGCACCCGGCGCGGGCCTCATCGCGGGCATCGGCCGCGTGAACGGCGTCGACTGCATGATCGTGTGCAACGACGCAACCGTGAAGGGCGGCACCTACTACCCGATGACGGTCAAGAAGCACCTGCG
This sequence comes from Variovorax beijingensis, assembly GCF_007828835.1. Classification (GTDB taxonomy): domain Bacteria; phylum Pseudomonadota; class Gammaproteobacteria; order Burkholderiales; family Burkholderiaceae_C; genus Variovorax; species Variovorax beijingensis_A. The sequence goes on from NZ_VIVL01000001.1 coordinate 914,639, forward strand.
CGCGCAGGAGATCGCCGAGCAGAACCGCCTGCCCTGCATCTACCTGGTCGACTCGGGCGGCGCCAACCTGCCGAACCAGGACGAGGTGTTCCCCGACCGCGACCATTTCGGCCGCATCTTCTACAACCAGGCCAACATGAGCGCCCAGGGTATTGCGCAGATCGCGGTGGTCATGGGCTCGTGCACGGCGGGCGGCGCCTACGTGCCGGCGATGAGCGACGAGTCGATCATCGTGAAGAACCAGGGCACCATCTTCCTGGGTGGTCCGCCGCTCGTGAAGGCCGCGACGGGCGAGGTCGTCACGGCCGAGGACCTGGGCGGCGGCGACGTGCACACGCGGCTCTCGGGCGTGGTCGACCACCTGGCGCAGAACGACCTGCATGCGCTCGCGCTCGCACGGTCGGCGGTGGCCAACCTCAACGCCAGGGCGGCCGATGCCCCGGCGAAGGCCGAGGTGCGCGAGCCCGCGTTCCCGCGCGAGGAGCTCTATGGCGTGATTCCCACCGACACGCGCAAGCCCTTCGACGTGCGCGAGATCATCGCGCGCATCGTCGACGGAAGCGAGTTCCACGAGTTCAAGGCCCGCTTCGGCGCCACCCTGGTCTGCGGCTTTGCCGAGATCGAGGGCATGCCGGTCGGCATCATCGCCAACAACGGCATCCTGTTCAGCGAATCGGCGCAGAAGGGTGCGCACTTCATCGAGCTGTGCTGCCATCGCAAGACGCCGCTGGTGTTCCTGCAGAACATCACGGGCTTCATGGTGGGCCGCAAGTACGAGAACGAAGGCATCGCGCGCCATGGCGCCAAGATGGTGACGGCCGTGGCCACCGCCAACGTGCCCAAGTTCACGATCATCATCGGCGGCAGCTTCGGCGCCGGCAACTACGGCATGTGCGGCCGCGCGTACAGCCCGCGCTTTCTCTGGATGTGGCCCAACGCGCGCATCAGCGTGATGGGCGGCGAGCAGGCCGCGAGCGTGCTGGCCACGGTGAAGCGCGACGGCATCGAATTGAAGGGCGGCAGCTGGAGCAAGGAAGAGGAAGAGGCCTTCAAGGCGCCGATCCGCCAGCAGTACGAAGACCAGGGCCACCCGTACTACGCGACGGCGCGGCTGTGGGATGACGGGATCATCGATCCGGCGGACACGCGGCGGGTGCTGGCGCTCGGTCTTGCCGCTGCACGCAACGCGCCCATTCCAGAGCCGAAGTTCGGCATCTTCCGCATGTGATATGGCTCGCCCCCAGTCTTCGCGCACTTCGTGTCGCTTCGCCAACCCCCTACCGGGGGCAACACCAGCGGCCCGGCAAAGCCGGTTCCGCGGTGTTCCTGGAAAAAGACAACAGAGCACCTCATACAAAGTGGATCTGACATGACCTTCACCAAGCTGAACCTCGCCATCGACGGCGCGGTGGCGCGCATCTGGCTCGACCAGCCCGACGCGCGCAATGCCTTCGACGACGTGGTCATCGCCGAGCTCACGCAGGCCTTCGCCGATGCCGGCGCCGCGCCGCAGGTGAAGGCCATCGTGCTCGGCGCCAGCGGCCCGGCCTTCTGCGCGGGCGCGAATCTCAACTGGATGCGCCGCATGGCCGACTACACGCGCAGCGAGAACATCGCCGACGCGGGCAAGCTGGCCGCCATGCTGCGCACCATTGCCGAATGCCCCAAGCCCACCATCGCGCGCGTGCAGGGCGATGTGTATGCGGGCGGCATGGGGCTGGTCGCGGCCTGCGACATGGCGGTGAGCGTCGATACGGCGTGGTATTGCCTGAGCGAGGTCAAGATCGGCCTCGTGCCCGCGACCATCAGCCCGTACGTGCTGCGTGCCATGGGCACGCGCGCCTCGCAGCGCTACTTCCTCACGGCCGAGCGCTTCACGGCCGCCGAGGCGCACCGTATCGGCTTCGTGCATGAAGTGGTGGCGGCCGATGCGCTCGACGCCAAGGTCGACGAACTCCTGAAGGCGCTCGCCAGCGCCAGCCCGGCCGCGGTGCGCGCCTGCAAGCAGTTGATCGCCGACGTGGACGGACGCGAGATCGACGACGCGCTGATTGCCAAGACCGTCGAGGGCATCGCCGACATCCGCGCGAGCGACGAAGGCCGCGAAGGCGTGCAGGCCTTCCTGCAGAAGCGCAAGCCTTCCTGGCTGAACCGCTGAGCGCCAGGCGATGACTGCGCTCGACATGCCCCAGCTGCTCGCACTGGCCGCGGCCATCGGCTGGGCCAGCGGGGTGCGGCTGTACCTGGTCGTGCTGCTGACGGGGCTGGCCGGCTATTTCGGCTGGGTACCGCTGCCCAGCGGCTTGCAGCTGCTCGCGCATCCGGTGGTCATCGCGGCCAGCGGCTTCATGGTGTTCATCGAGTTCTTCGCCGACAAGATTCCGGGCCTCGACTCGCTGTGGGACGTGGTGCACACGGCCATCCGCATTCCGGCCGGCGCGGCGCTCGCGGCCAGCGTGTTCGGTGCCGACCATGGTGCGATGGCCGTCGTGGCCGCGCTCGTGGGCGGCGGTTTCGCGGCCACCGCGCATGCGGCCAAGGCCACGACGCGCGCGGCCATCAACACATCGCCCGAGCCGTTCTCGAACGTGGGCGCCTCGCTGGTCGAGGACAGCATGGTGCCCGCGGGCTTGTGGCTTGCCGTTGCGCACCCGCTGGTCTTCCTGCTGCTGTTCGTCTTCGTGCTGGTGCTCAGCGTGTGGCTCATCCGCAAGAGCTGGCGCTTTCTCAAGGCGCTGTTCGTCCGCGTGGCCCGCATCTTCAGCGGCCGGCCCGATCCGGGCGTCGCGCCTGCATTCCAACTGAAAAAGAATCCTCCGGGAGACACTCCGAATGTTTAAGAAGATCCTCATTGCCAACCGAGGCGAGATCGCTTGCCGTGTCGCGGCCACTGCTCGTCGCATGGCGATCCGCACCGTCGCCGTGTACTCCGATGCCGACGCGCATGCCAACCACGTGCGTGCCTGCGACGAGTCGGTGCACCTCGGCGGCAGCGCGCCCAAGGACAGCTACCTGCGCTGGGAAAAGATCCTCGAAGCCGCCAAGGCCACGGGCGCCGAAGCGGTGCACCCGGGCTACGGCTTCCTGAGCGAGAACGAGGAGTTCGCGCAGGCCTGCGCCGACGCGGGCCTGGTCTTCATCGGCCCGCCGCCATCGGCCATCAAGGCGATGGGCCTGAAGGCCGAATCGAAGCAGCTGATGGAGAAGGCCGGCGTGCCGCTGGTGCCGGGCTACCACGGCCACGACCAGAACCCGCAGCTGCTGCAGCGCGAGGCCGACCGTATCGGCTACCCGGTGCTCATCAAGGCCAGCGCGGGCGGCGGCGGCAAGGGCATGCGCGCGGTCGACCGGGCCGAAGACTTTGCCGCGGCGCTCGCCTCATGCCAGCGCGAGGCGATCAACAGCTTCGGCGACGACGCGGTGCTGATCGAGAAATACGTGCAGCGCCCGCGCCACATCGAGATCCAGGTGTTCGGCGACACGCACGGCAACTACGTCTACCTGTTCGAGCGCGACTGCTCGGTGCAGCGGCGCCACCAGAAGGTGCTCGAGGAAGCGCCCGCGCCCGGCATGACCGACGCGATGCGCAAGCAGATGGGCGAGGCGGCGGTGGCTGCGGCGCGCGCGGTGAACTACGTCGGTGCCGGCACGGTCGAGTTCATCGTCGAGCAGCGCGAAGGCGGAGAGATGAATTTTTTCTTCATGGAGATGAACACGCGTCTCCAGGTGGAGCATCCCGTGACCGAAGCCATCACGGGCCTCGATCTCGTCGAATGGCAGTTGCGCGTGGCCTCGGGCGAGACGCTGCCTGCGAAGCAGCAGGAGCTGCAGATCCACGGCCACGCGATCGAGGCGCGCATCTGTGCCGAGAATCCCGACAACAACTTCCTGCCTGCGACGGGCAGCTTGCGCGTCTACCGCAAGCCGCAGGCAACGGCGTTCCAGCGCAGCCGCGTGCGCATCGACGACGGCGTGCGCGAGGGCGGCGAGATCTCTCCGTTCTACGATTCGATGATCGCCAAGCTGATCGTGCACGGCAGCACGCGCGCCGAGGCGCTGGCGCGGCTCGATGCGGCGCTGGCGCAGGTGCAGATCGTGGGCGTGTCGACCAACGTGCAGTTCCTGCGCGGCATCCTTGCGACCGAATCGTTCTCGAAAGCGAACCTCGACACCGCGCTGATCGAGCGCGAGCGCGCCGTGCTATTCGATCGCGAAGCGCTGGGCCTGCCGCTGGCCGCGGCCGCCGCCATCACGCGCACGCTCATCACCGAGCGGCCGGCCGGGGCACCCGACCCGTTCGAGCGGCGCGACGGCTGGCGCTCGCACGGCGAATACCGGCGCCACTTCGACTTCGAGTTCCGCGGCACGGAGCACGCGGCTGTGCTCGCCTACAAACGCGACGGCAGCCTCTGGCTCGAAGCCGGCGGCGTGCAGGGCCCGCTGGTCGTGGGCCAGTTCCCGTCGGGCGAGTTCGAGGTCGAGTTCGCCGGCACGCGGCAGACCGTGGACGTGCATCTGGATGGCGCCACGGCCCATGTGTTCGCGTCGAAGGGCGCGACGAAGATCATGGCGATCGACCGCCTGGCCCATGCCGGCGACACCCATGCCGAAGCCGGCCGGCTTACCGCGCCGATGCCCGGCAAGGTCGTGTCCTTCGCGGTCAAGGCCGGCGACAAGGTCAGCCGCGGCCAGCCGCTCGCAGTGATGGAGGCCATGAAGATGGAGCACACCATCGCGGCGCCGGCCGACGGCACGGTGGAAGAACTGATGTTCTCGCCCGGCGAGCAGGTGGCCGAGGGCGACGAACTGTTGCGAATGGTTGCGGCGGCGGCCTAACCCCGTTTCGGGCGCTCGCCCGTATCAGCTGCGGTAGCCATTTCTTCAAGGGACTTTCATGACCTGCCGCAAGCACCTGCGTTCGCATTTTTCTTCTTCTACTTTCGCTCACCGCCCGGGCGTTTTCCTGCTGGTTCTGGCCGCCGCCCTGTCGCTCGGGGGCTGCAAGAGAAGCGACAACGAGACCTCGGCCGCCGCCGAGCCTGCAATGGCCTACGGTGGATCGATGGGGATGAAGAGCGCGCGGCTTGAAGCTGCGGCCCCGCCGGCGCCGGTGGCCGCCACCGCTTCCGATCGGGCCCCGGACGCGCCGCTGCAGCGCTTTCTCGCGGTGCGGCAGGACCTGAACGTCGAAGTCCCGCCCGAGCATCTGGCCGATGCCTGGGGCAAGGTGCGCGACCTGTGCGGCACGCTGCAGTGCGAACTGCTGTCGTCCACGCTGCAGCGCGAGACCCCGCAGCAGCCCGGCAGCGCGATGCTCGAAATGCGCGTGGCGCCGGCCGATGTCGACAGGCTGCTGGGCGGCCTGGCCGGCGTGGCCAGGGTGGTGTCGCAAAACACCACCAGCGAAGACAAGACCGCCGAGGTGATCGACGTCGAGGCGCGCATCAGGAACCGCGTCGAGTTCCGCGACAGCCTGCGCCTGATGCTGCGCGACACGGCCACCAAGCGCACCATGGCCGACCTGCTCGCCATCCAGCGCACGCTGTCCGACACGCAGGCCGAGCTCGATGCCATTGCCACCCAGCGCAAGGTGCTGGAGCAGCAGACCAGCAAGCAGCACGTCCAGATCCAGTTCACGCCGGCGCGCATGCTGGTGCAGGGCGGGCGCAGCTACAACCCCATGATGCGCGCGCTGCGCGAGGCGGGCTCGGTGCTGGCCGAGAGCGTGGGCACGCTCATCACCTTCCTGGCGGCGGTGCTCCCTTGGCTGCTGCTCGTTGGCTTGCCGCTGGCGTGGCTGCTGCGGCTGCTGTGGCGCCGTCGCCGGATCAAGGCGGCTTGAGCAGTCGGGCGGTCAGCCCACCACCACTTCGCTGATCTGCATCACCGGCGCGATGTCGGTGTAGTTCTTGATGTCGCCCAGGATCTCCTTGGCATGCGGGCCGAAGGCCGCCTGGAAGGCCTCGGCCGAATCGCAGAACACGTGGCACATGCCGACATAGGCCGGCGGTGCGCCGGGTGCGCCGCCCGCCAGTCCCTTGTCGATGGTGTACGACCTGCAGGCATCGCCCATGCGCGCCTTCAACAGCGGCATGTGCTTGTCGCGGTAGTAGGCGTGGTCGAACCGTGCGCCTTCGGTGTAGGGGTACATCACGCTGACTTTGATCATGCTGGGGTCTCCGGGTGTGTCGATGTTCTGGATGGTCGCGCACGAGCATAGAAGAAGGCACCTGGCGGGACAAGCCGCCGATCGGATCGATGGGCCGGGGCCTCTAAGATCCGGCGCATGAAAATCATCGTTTCCCTGACCGACAACCGCCCCGAACCGTGGATCGAAGGCCTCCGGGCCGAACTGCCCGATGCGCAGATCGAGGCCTGGAAGCCGGGCGTCGCCCAGGCCGACCATGCGGTGGTGTGGGCGCCGCCCCAGCAACTGCTCGACGAGCAGCCCGGGCTGCGCGGCCTGTTCAACATCGGCGCGGGCGTCGATGCGCTGCTCAAGCTGCGCGTGCCGGCGCACACGCGCATCGTGCGGCTCGACGATGCCGGCATGTCGGTGCAGATGGCCGAATACGTGTGCCACACGCTGATCCGGCACTTCCGCGAGTTCGACGTGTACGAAGCCGATGCGCGCGAAGGCCGCTGGAGCTACCGCAAGCCGAAGCTGCGGCGCGACTTTCCGGTCGGCATCATGGGGCTGGGCGTGCTTGGCGAGCGGGTCGCGAAAGCCGTGGCGCAGTTCGAGTTTCCGGTGCTGGGCTGGAGCCGTTCGCCCAAGGCGATCGACGGCGTGAAGGTGTTCAGCGGCGAAGCGCAGTTCGACGAGTTCCTGTCGTCCACGCGCGTGCTGGTCAACCTGCTGCCGCTGACCGAGGCCACGCGCGGCATCCTCAACCGCCACACCCTCGGCAGGCTGCGGCCGGGCGGCTATCTCATCAGCATCGCGCGCGGCGCCCACCTGGTGGAAGACGACCTGATCCCGATGCTCGATGCGGGCCAGCTGGCCGGTGCCACGCTCGACGTGTTCCAGGTCGAGCCGCTGCCCGCCGGCCATGCCTTCTGGCGCCACCCGAAGATCACCGTCACGCCGCACGGCTCGGCGCGCACGCTGCGCGAGGAATCCATCGCCCAGATCGCCGGAAAGATCCGCGCGATGGAACAGGGCCTGCCGGTCAGCGGCGTGGTCGATCCGGTCCGGGGCTACTGACGACGGCATGCGTTACCGGCGATGACGCTGAAAGGAGGCGCAGCCAGGGGCAAACCCTGAGGCTTTTGTTTTTCACATACGCGAAAATTTCTTCATGGTTGTGAAAACTGCTTTTCGCGTGATCGAGATCGTCGAGCTCTTTGCCCGGGAGAAGCAGCCGCTGGCGCTGTCCGAAATGGCGCGGCTGCTCGAGATGCCGGTGTCCAGCTGCCTCGGGCTGATCCGCACGCTGGAAGAGCAGGGCTACATGTATGAGACCGGCCGCCGCCAGGGCTACTACCCGACCGGCCGGCTGCTCGCGATGGCGCAGGTCATCGCGGCCCACGACCCGGTGCTCGACCGCGTGCGGCCCGCGCTCGAAGAGCTGCGCGACGGTGCGCGCGAAACCGTGCTGTTCGGCAAGTTCCGCGACCCGAGCACGGTCGTCTATCTGGAAGTGCTGAGTGCGCCGCAGAGCATTCGCTATTCCGCCGAGTCGGGCGAAACCCGCCCGGCCTATGCCAATTCGATGGGCCGCGCGCTGCTCTCCACGCTTGCGCCCGAGGCGCGCCGCAAGCTGCTGGCAGCCACTCCGTTGGCAGCGCTGACCGACGCCACGCTGACCACACCCGATGCCATCGAGCAGGAGCTCGAACGCTCGCCCGCGCGCGGCTGGTACGGCAACCTGGGCGAGAGCATCCCCGATCTCGTCGGCCTCGCATGGCCGCTGCGCATCGGGGGCGAGGCCTACGCGATCTCGGTGGCGGGCCCGCGCTACCGGCTGGAGCCGCGCATCGACGAGGTGGCCGCCATGCTGCGCTCCGCCTGCCTGGCCATCGAACACAAAGGCTGAATGAAAACAATGACTGCACCACGCTACTTCGTCCGCGAGAGCGAGATCGCCGACTACCACCCGGCCAACCACACCGGCACCCTGAACAAGCGCCTGATCGGCCCCGAGACTGTGGGCGCGAAGCAGCTGGAGGTGCTGGTCGGCCACATCCAGAAGGGCAAGGGCGCGCTGCCGCATGCGCACCCGGGCATCGAGCAGGTCTGCTACATGCTCGAAGGCCGCGCGGTCGCCGAGGTGGGCGGCCAGCGGCAGGAGCTGCACCCCGGTGACAGCTGCTTTTTCCCGGCCGACGCGATGCACACCTTCACGGTGGTGAGCGACGAGCCGGTGCGCGTGCTGGTCATCTACAGCCCGCCGTACGAGGAATCGCCGGAGCGCGTGATCCGGCCCTGAACGACAACCACCCGGAGACAAGAACCATGCAGACGAAGAACGCGACAACCACGGTCGCGGTGGCAAGCCGCCGCCGTTTCATTTCCATCGGCGCCGCCGCGGGCCTGGCCGGCGCGGCGCCCTGGGCCTTTGCGCAGGAGGGCTACCCGAAGCAGCCGATCAAGCTGATCGTGCCCTTCGCGGCCGGCAGCGGCACCGATGCGGTGGCGCGCATCACGGGGCAGATGCTGGGCGAGGCGCTGAAGGCCTCGGTCATCGTGGACAACCGCGCGGGCGCCAACGGCGTGATCGCCGCCGAGTTCGTGGCCAAGGCGCCGCCCGACGGCTACACGCTCTTCATGACCACCAACACCACGCACTCGGCCAACCCGAGCCTGATGAAGTCGCTGCCCTACGACCCGGTGAAGGACTTCGCGCCCGTGAGTCGCATGGGCAACCTGCCGTTCATGCTGGTGGTGAACAACGAGCTGCCGGTGAAGAGCGTGGCCGAGCTGCTGGCCTGGGGCCGCGCGCATCCGGGCAAGCTGACCTATGCGAGCGGCAACAGCACCGGCATCGTGAGTGGTGCCACGCTCTCGCGCATGAGCGGCGTGCCGATGCTGCACGTGCCCTACAAGAGCACGCCGCCCGCGATTGCCGACCTGATCGGCGGGCAGGTGTCGATGATGGTGGTCGACCTCGCCGCGGGGCTCGCCACGGTGAAGGCCGGCAAGATGCGCGCGATCGCGGTCACCACGCAGGAGCGCACCAAGCTGTTTCCCGAACTGCCGCCGCTGGCCGATACGCCAGAGCTCAAGGGCTTCGACATCACCTCGTGGAACGGCGTGTTCGCGCCGGCCGGCACGCCGCGCGACGTGGTGCTGAAGCTCAACAAGGTGCTGTCGGAAATGGCGAACGGCGCGGCCTTCCGCGAGCGGGTGGCGAAGCTGGGCTTCGATGCCTTCGGCAGCACGCCGGAGGAGCTGGGGGCGTTCACGGTGGCGGAGCTGGCGAAGTGGAAGAAGCTGATCCAGGCGGCCGGCATTCAACCGGAATGAGCATGCAGTCGAGTCTGAATTTCTCCCTCCCCTTCCGGGGGAGGGCAGGGGTGGGGGCTCGCAGCGCCGCCATCGCGCGCCCTGCCTGCCCCCATCCCAGCCTTCCCCCGGAAGGGGAAGGAGCAGAGACATGAGCACCGCTGGACCACTCCAGGGCATCCGCATCCTCGACCTCACGGCCGTGGTGATGGGCCCCTACGCCACGCAGACGCTCGGCGACCTCGGCGCCGACATCGTCAAGGTCGAGCCGCCCGCCGGCGACAACCTGCGCGCCGTCGGCCCGATGCGCCATGCCGGCATGGGCGCGATGGCGATGCACCTCAACCGCAACAAGCGCTCGATCGTGCTCGACCTCAAGCAGCCCGAGGGACGCGAGGCCTGCCTGCGGCTCGCGGCTGGCTGCGATGCGCTGATCTACAACACGCGCCCGCAGGCGATGGCGCGGCTCGGGCTCGACTACGAAGCCGTGGCCGCGGTCAATCCGAAGATCGTCTACCTCGGCGCCTTCGGCTACGGCGAGGACGGCCCCTATGCCGGCAAACCCGCCTACGACGACCTGATCCAGGGGGCGGCCGGCGTGGCCTCGTTGTTCGCGCAGCAAAGCGGCGGCGCACCGCGCTACGCGCCCGTCACGCTGGCCGACCGCGCCGTGGGGCTGCAGGCCGCCATCGCGCTGCTCGCCGCCGTGCTGCACGCGCAGCGCACCGGCCGCGGCCAGGCGGTCGAGGTGCCGATGTTCGAGGCGCTCTCGCAGTTCGTGATGGGCGACCACCTCGGCGGCCACAGCTTCGAGCCGCCGCTCGGCCCCACCGGCTATGCGCGCCTGCTCGCGCCGCACCGCAAGCCCTACGCCACGGCCGACGGCTACCTGAGCGTGCTGATCTACAACGACAAGCACTGGCAGGCCTTCTTCGACCTGATCGGCCGGCCCGAACTGCGCGCTTCGCCGATGTTCGGCACGCACACGGCGCGCGCCGCGAACATCGGCGCGGTCTATGCGTTCGTGGCCGAAGTGATGGCCACGCGCAGCAGCGATGACTGGATGGCCGCATTGGAAGCGGCCGACATCCCGGTCGCGCAGCTGCACAGCACCGAGAGCCTGCTCGGCGACCCGCACCTGCGCGCGGTCGATTTCTTTCCCGAATTCGACCATCCGAGCGAAGGCCGCATCCGCACGCTCGCGCCGGTCGGCCGCTACAGCGCCACGCCCGCGGCCATCCGCCGCATGGCGCCGCGCATCGGCGAGCACAGCGTCGAGCTGCTGCGCGAAGCGGGTTACGGCGATGAAGCCATCGACCGCCTGCTCGCCCGCGGCATCACGCTGCAGCCGGCCCCACCCAAGGACAACGACGAATGAACTTCTCCCTCAACGAAGACCAGCGCTCGCTGGTGGCCGCCATCGAGCGGCTGTGCGAAGACTTCCCCGTCGACTACTGGCGCGACCACGACGACCGCGCCGCGTTCCCGCACGAGTTCCACCGCGCCGTGGCCGGCAGCGGCTGGCTCGGCATCGCGATGCCCGAGGCGCAGGGCGGCGCGGGCCTGGGCATCACCGAGGCGGCGCTGATGATGCGCGCCATCAGCGCATCGGGCGCGGGCATGTCGGGCGCATCGTCGGTGCACATGAACATCTTCGGGCTCAACCCGGTGGTGGTGTTCGGCAGCGAGGCACAGCGCCAGCGCTTCCTGCCGCCGCTGATCGCCGGCACCGAGAAGGCCTGCTTCGCGGTGACTGAGCCCGACGCGGGGCTCGACACGACGAGCCTCAAGACGCAGGCGGTGCGCCAGCCGAACGGCAGCTACCTGCTGCACGGCCGCAAGATCTGGATCTCGACCGCGCAGGTGGCCGACCGCATGCTGATCCTCACGCGCACCACGGCGCTCGGCCAGGTGAAGAAGCCCACGCAGGGCCTCACGCTGTTCTACACGCCGCTGGACCGCACCAAGGTCGAAGTGCGCGAGATCCACAAGCTGGGCCGCGCGGCGGTCGACTCGAACATGCTCTTCATCGACGGCCTCGAAGTGCCGGAGGAAGACCGCATCGGCGAGGAAGGACGCGGCTTCGAATACATCCTGCACGGGCTCAACCCCGAGCGCATATTGATTGCGGCCGAGGCCATCGGCATCGGCCGCGCCGCGCTGCGCATCGCCTCGCAGTACGCGCAGGAGCGCGTCGTGTTCGGCCGGCCGATCGGCCAGAACCAGGGCGTGGCGCACCCGCTCGCACGCGCCTGGGCCAACCTCGAGGCGGCCGACCTGATGGTGTTCAAGGCCGCCACGCTGTACGACGCGGGCGAGCCCTGCGGCATCGAGGCCAACGCCGCCAAGTACCTGGCGGCCGAGGCGGCGCACGACGCCTGCCAGAACGCGGTTCTCACGCTGGGCGGTATGGGCTATGCGAAGGAATACCATGTCGAGCGGCTGCTGCGCGAGAGCTACATTCCGCGCATTGCGCCGGTCAGTCCGCAGATGATCCTGAACTTCATCGCGGAAAAGGCGCTCGGCCTGCCCAAGTCGTACTGATGCTGCCCATGCCATGAATCCATCCGCCGTCACCCGCCATCTCGTCGTCCGCGGCCTGGTGCAGGGCGTGGGCTATCGCTGGTCGATGGTGCAGGCCGCGCGGCGCCTGGGCGTGCGCGGCTGGGTGCGCAACCGCCGCGACGGCAGCGTGGAGGCGCTGGCCTGCGGCCCGGCCGCTGCGGTCGATGCGCTGGTCGCGTGGGCCCGCAGCGGGCCGGACGGCGCGCGGGTGGATGCGCTGGAAGCGGTGGAGGCGCCCGCGCCCGCCGAGCCGCCATCGGATTTCGTGCAGCGCGAAACGGCGTGAACCGCGGCGCTGGCACGATCTGCAACGCCGCTGGCAGGCATTGCAACCCCTGCGGCAGGCACCGCCGAGCACGCCGGAGCCAGACGGCCGACAATTGACGGACGCTTTTTCCTTTCCCCAGCGAACCCAGAGACATCCCATGAAACTCCCCGCCAAGGTCCAGATCGTCGACGTCGGTCCGCGCGACGGACTGCAGAACGAGAAGCAACCGGTCTCCGCCGAAATCAAGATCGGCCTCGTGCACCGCCTGCAGGACGCCGGCCTGAAGGAGATCGAGGTCACCAGCTTCGTGAGCCCCAAGTGGGTGCCGCAGATGGCCGACGCTGCCTCCGTGATGCACGGCATAAAGCGCAAGCCCGGCGTGCGCTATTCGGTGCTCACGCCCAACATGAAGGGCTTCGAGGCCGCCATTGCCGCGCCGCGCGAGGAATGGCCCGACGAGATCGTGGTCTTCGGCGCCGCGAGCGAGGCCTTCAGCCAGAAGAACATCAACTGCTCCATTGCCGAGAGCATCGAGCGCTTCGCACCCGTGGTGGCCGCGGCGCGCGACAAGGGCATCGCGGTGCGCGGCGCCATGTCGTGCACCGTGGGCTGCCCGTACGAAGGCGAGATCGCGCCCGAGCGCGTGGGCATGCTGGCGAAGCTGATGAAGGACATCGGCGTGCAGCGCGTGGACGTGGCCGACACCATCGGCGTGGGCACGCCGCGCAAGGTGAAGGCCGCCATCGAGGCCACGCTGGCGCACTTCGACGTGGACCACGTCTCGGGCCACTTCCACGACACCTACGGCCAGGCGCTGGTCAACACGCTGGCCTCGCTGGAGCTGGGGGTCTGGAATTTCCAGTCGTCCTCCGCCGGGCTGGGCGGCTGCCCCTACGCCAAGGGCGCGACCGGCAACGTCGCCACCGAAGACGTGGTCTACATGCTGCACGGCATGGGCATCGAGACCGGCATCGACCTGGACAGGCTGATCGACGCGGGCGTCTACATCAGCGAGGCGCTGGGGCGCGAGCCGAATTCGCGCGCCTCCAAGGCGATCCGTACCAAGAGGGCGGGATGATGAGCGTCGACACAAAGCGGGAGGCATCTGATGTGCGGCGCTGAACTTCATTCACTGCCCGAAGGCGTGCAGCGCGTTTCCCGTGTGCTGCAGGACGCGGGCCACCCCCATTCGCCGCGCATGCTCGACGACGCCTGCCGCACCGCGCAGCAGGCGGCCGACGCGCTCGGCATCGGGGTCGGGCAGATCGCCAAGAGCATCGTCTTCCGGCGCAAGAGCGACGACGCGGCAGTGCTGGTCATCACCTCGGGCGACAAGCGCGTCGACGAGAAGAAGGTCGATGTGCTGGTCGGCAAGACCGGCCGCGCCGATGCGGAGTTCGTGAAGGCGCGCACCGGCTTCACGATCGGCGGCGTGTCGCCCGTGGCGCATGCCACGCCGCCGGTGGTGCTGATCGACCGCGAGCTGTTCCGCTTCGAGGAGATCTGGGCCGCGGCGGGCCATCCGCATGCGGTGTTCCAACTGCGCCCGCAAGACCTCGAGAAGCTCACCGGCGCGCCGGTGGCCGACGTGGTGTGATGTGAATTTCGACACCGCGCAAACGCTGGCCGAACGCGCCGCCGCCGTGCAGCGCTCGGCCGAAGATGCGCCGTCGCCCTGCACCTCGGTCTGCCGCATGGACCGCCTGAGCGGCTTCTGCGAAGGGTGCCTGCGCACCATCCCCGAGATCGCCGGCTGGAGCAAGATGGATGACGACGCGCGGCGCAGCGTATGGCGCGCGATAGAGTTGCGGGCACGGGCCGGCATCTGGCGCATCCCGGAGCCATCAGGAGACAACCACGCATGAAGCACATCGACTTCTACCTCGACTTCATCTCGCCCTACGCGCACCTTGCGTTCGAGCACCTGCCCCAGGCGCTCGAGGGCCTGAGCTGCAGCGTGGCCTACAAGCCGGTGCTGCTGGGCGCGATCCTCAAGCACCACGGCCAGCTCGGCCCGGCCGAGATTCCCGCCAAGCGCAGCTGGACCTACCGTCACGTGCTCTGGCTCGGCCATGCGAACGGCATCCCGATCGAGATGCCGGCCTCGCATCCGTACAACCCGCTGCCGCACCTGCGGCTCGCGCTGTCGACCTCGGACGACGGCAGCATCAGCCGCCTCGTGGCCGAAACCATCTTGCGCAACGTGTGGCGCGGCGGCGAGGAAGCCGGCGATGCCACGCGGCTGGCCGCGCTGGCAGCACAGCTGGAACCGAAGCGCGACGTGAACGGCGACGAGAACAAGGCGCTGCTCAAGCGCAACACCGACGAGGCCCTGCAGGCCGGCGTGTTCGGCACGCCGAGCTGCGTGGTCGACGGCCGCCTGTTCTGGGGCTTCGACGGCCTCGCGATGCTGCGCGCCTACCTGGCCGGCGACGCCTGGTTCGACGGCCCGCAATGGGCGGCGGCCGACCAGCGGCCCTCCTTGCTGCGAAGCAGCAAAAGCTGAGCAGAAGGCCGATTTCTTACAAGCTGAAACGGACCCCGCGGGTTTCACCTTAATCCGTAAGCGTCGGTTCAGTTTCGCGAAAGGCTCGGGTCAGTCGCGCCTCCAAGAATGCTTCACGGTCCCGAATGCCGGGGCCGACCGAACGCATACACAGGAGACGACGCAAATGGCAGCAACACTGGATTCAAGGGGGGTGCCGCATCCGGCCCCCCGGCCCATGTCCTCGGAGGAAAAGAAGGTCATCTTCGCTTCCTCCCTTGGCACGGTGTTCGAGTGGTACGACTTCTACCTCTACGGCTCGCTCGCCGCGATCATCGCGAAGCAGTTCTTCAGCGGCCTCGATGCGGGCGCGGCCTTCATCTTCGCGCTGCTGGCGTTTGCCGCGGGCTTCCTGGTGCGGCCGTTCGGCGCCATCGTGTTCGGCCGGCTCGGCGACATGATCGGGCGCAAGTACACCTTCCTGGTCACGATCCTGATCATGGGCCTGTCGACCTTCATCGTCGGCCTGTTGCCCAGCTACGCCACCATCGGCGTCGCGGCGCCGGTGATCCTGATCGCACTGCGCATGCTGCAGGGCCTCGCGCTCGGCGGCGAGTACGGCGGTGCCGCCACCTACGTGGCCGAGCACTCGCCGCACGGCAAGCGCGGCGCCTACACCTCGTGGATCCAGACCACCGCCACGCTCGGGTTGTTCCTGAGCCTGCTGGTGATCCTGGGCGTGCGCGAATGGCTCGGCGAAGCGGTGTTCAATGACTGGGGCTGGCGCATTCCGTTCCTGGTGTCGATCCTGCTGCTCGGCATCTCGGTGTGGATCCGGCTGTCGCTGTCCGAGTCGCCGGCCTTCCAGAAGATGAAGGCCGAGGGCAAGACCTCGAAGGCGCCGCTGTCCGAATCCTTCGGCCAGTGGAAGAACCTCAAGATCGTGATCCTGGCGCTGGTCGGCCTTACGGCAGGCCAGGCGGTGGTCTGGTATTCGGGCCAGTTCTACGCGCTCTTCTTCCTGACGGCGCAGCTCAAGGTCGATGCGACCACGGCCAACCTGATGATCGCGGCCGCGCTTTTGATCGGCACGCCGTTCTTCGTGGTCTTCGGCACGCTGTCGGACAAGATCGGCCGCAAGCCGATCATCATGGCCGGCTGCCTGTTGGCCGTGGTCACCTACTTCCCGGTCTTCAAGATGCTGACCGAGGCCGCCAACCCCGACCTTGCCAGGGCGCAGGCCACCGCCGGCGTCACCGTCACGGCCGACCCCGCGACCTGCTCGTTCCAGGGCAATCCTGTGGCGCGCGAGATCGACTTCCGCAGCTCCTGCGACATCGCCAAGCGCTACCTCGTGCAGAACTCGGTGAGCTATGAGAACGTGGCCGGCGCGCCGGGTTCGAAGGCCATCGTGAAGATCGGCGACAAGACGGTCGAGGCGCCCGTGGGCAACGTCGTGAACCTCAAGTTCGACGAGACCTCCGCCAAGGAAATCGCCGCCTTCAAGAAGGGCGTGGCCGAAGACCTGAAGGTCGCGGGCTATCCGGCCAAGGCCGACCCCGCCAAGATCAACAAGCCGCTGACGGTTGCGCTGCTGTTCTGGCTGGTGCTGCTGGTGACCATGGTCTACGGCCCGATCGCCGCCATGCTGGTGGAACTGTTCCCCACCCGCATCCGCTACACCTCGATGAGCCTGCCGTACCACATCGGCAACGGCTGGTTCGGCGGCCTGCTGCCGACCACCGCCTTCGCCATCGTGGCGTCCACCGGCAACATGTACAACGGCCTGTGGTACCCGATCATCATCGCGGGCGTCACGCTGGTGGTGGGCACGTTGTTCATCCGCGAAACCAAGAACGTCGACATCTACGCGAACGACTGACGCACGTTCGGCACAGGAGGGCGGCGGGAGCCGGCCCTCCGTTCAACAAAAGGGCTTCATGCCGTCGGCATGAGGCCCTTTTCTTGAACCAATCAGGAGACAGAACCCATGTGGAAACTCGTTGTCGGCTTCGTCGTCTTTGCCGCCATTGCCCTGTACGTGATCTCGAAAGCCGGCGACAAGATCGACATGTCGGGCGAGAAGCACGGCGGCGACACGACGCACGAGCCTGCGCCCGCTGCCGCACCCAAGTAGGGCACCGACCGGCGGCGATCAGCGCTTGAAGCGGCCTTCGCTGACGATCGACAGGTCGACGTAGTCGATGCCCGTGTGATCGGTCGGCGAGTAGCTCACGTCGATGTTGCCGCCCAGGTCGTACTGGAAGCTGTTGAGCGTGGCGATCAGCCGGGCGCGCGTGGGCTTGGGGCCGGTGCGGCGCAGCGCCTCCACCATCACCTTGGTGGCGACGAAGCCTTCGAGCAGCGCGGGCGAGAGCTCGGTCTGTCCCTTGGCCTTGGCGAGTGCCAACGCTTCCTTGATCAGCGGATGGCCGAACGAGCGCTCATAGGGCAGCACCTGCGTGACGATCACGCCGGCGCTGGCCGAGCCCAGCTCCTTGATGAAGCCCGAGGCCGCATTGTTCGACAGCGTG
Organism: Variovorax beijingensis; assembly: GCF_007828835.1. Taxonomy (GTDB): domain Bacteria; phylum Pseudomonadota; class Gammaproteobacteria; order Burkholderiales; family Burkholderiaceae_C; genus Variovorax; species Variovorax beijingensis_A. Next base: position 931,939 of record NZ_VIVL01000001.1, read on the forward strand.
ATGATCTGTGCCGCCGAGCCCGCGGCGCGCAGCGCCTTCACGCCTTCGGTCACCGCGGTGCCCGAGCCGATCCACAGCACGGCCTGCGCATTGGCCTTGACCAGCTGCGGCACGATCGCCGAATAGTCGGGCTTGCTGCGGTCGGCCAGCGCGAGCACGGCCGGCGTGATCCCGGCCTTCTCGAAGCCCTTGCTCGCGCCTTCCATCGCGTCCTTGCCGAACGAGTCGTCGGCCTGCACCACGGCAATGCGCTGGATGCCCGTGGTGTGCAGGTGCTGCACCGCCTTTTCGGCCTCGCGCTGGTAGGTCGAGCGCACGTTGAAGATGTTCTTCTGCACCGGCTTGTGCAGCGCCATCGCGCCAGTGGAAGGGCCCACCAGGGCCACGCCGTATTTGTCGAGTAGCGGGATGACGGCCAGGGTATTGGGCGTGCCGCGGTTGAGCAGCAGCGCCAGCACCTTCTTGTCCTCGATCAGGATGCGCGTGTTCTCGACCGAGCGCTTCGCGTCCAGGCCGTCGTCCAGCCGGATCACCTCGACCTGCTCGCCGTTGATGCCGCCCTGGGCGTTGACCTGATCGATGACCAGCTGCGAGCCCATGATGGTCTCCTTCACGCTGGCGGCCACCGGGCCCGACAGGTCGGCCGACTGGCCGATCACGATCTGCGCCGACGCGCCGAGCGCGGACAGGGCGAAGAGCAGCGCAACAGCGCGGGACGTGGACAACATCTTCATCATCGAACAGGCCTTTGGGCGAAGCGGATGCTTCTGTCAGAAGATGTGTAATGTGTTGCCGCAAGTGACATTCACTCGCTCGTGGAAACCCTGTCAAACCATAGTTGACAGTGCCCTGGCGCTGCCGCCGGCGCCGTGCTCAGCGCTTGAAGCGGCCGTCGCTGATGATCGCGAGGTCGGCGAAATCGATGCCCGAATGGTCCTGCGGCGAGTAGCTGATCTCGAGCCCGCCGAGGTCGTAGCCGCGCAGGCTGTCGAGCGCCGCCAGCACCTTGGCCCGCGTCGGCTTGGGGCCGGCGCGGCGCAGCGCCTCGAGCAGCACCTTGGCCGAGGCAAAGCCCTCGAGCGCGGCCGGCGAGAGCTCGGCCTGGCCCTTGGCGCGCGCCAGTGCCAGCGCTTCCTTGACCATGGGGTAGCTGATGGAGCGCTCGTTCGGGAACACCTGGGTCACGATCACCCCCTTGCTCGCATCGCCCAGCTGCTTGATGAAGCCCGAGGAGGCGTTGTTCGACAGGGTGACCACCTGCGCGGCCGAGCCGGAGGCGCGCAGCGCCTTGATGCCCTCGACCACGGCAACGCCCGAGCCGATCCACAGCACCGCCTGCGCATTGGCGTCCCTGATGGCCGGCACGATGGCCTTGTAGTCGGGCTTTTCGCGGTCGGCCGGCACCGTCACGACGGGCTTGGCCTGCGCCTTGGCGAAGCCGGTCATGGCGCCCTCGAGCGCGTCCTGCCCGAAGGAATCGGTCACGTGGACCACGGCGATGCGCGCGATGCCGGTGGTGAGCAGGTGCTGGATCGCCTTCTCGGCTTCGCGCTGGTAGGTGGCGCGCACGTTGAACACGTGCTTCTGCACCGGCTTGTGCAGCACCATGGCGCCGGTCGAAGGGCCGATCAGGGCCACGTCGTGCTTGTCGAGCCAGGGGATGATGGCCTGCGAATGCGGCGTGCCGCGGCTCATGAAGAGCGCCGCCACCTTTTTCTCCTCGATCAGCACGCGGGCGTTCTCGCTGGCGCGCTTGACGTCGAAGCCGTCGTCCATGCGCAGCACCTCGATCTTCTCGCCGTGGATGCCGCCCTGGGCGTTGGCCGCGTCGATCAGCAGCTGGGCGCCGCCGATGGTTTCATTCACGCTGGCGGCCACCGAGCCGGTCATGCCCGCCGTCTGGCCGATCAGGATCTGGGCCGGCGCGGACGTCGCGGCCACGGCGAGCAGGGCGGCGCAAAGAACGTGCAGCTTGTTCATGGAATAACTTTCAAGTGCGGATGTGAACGTAAACGAAGGTGCTATTTGTTACACGAAGTGACAATGACTCCATCAGTACAAACCCCTGCGCGGCCGCGGACCATGTGACGGAGTGCACGAATACGTCACCGGCCGCTCCCTAGAATGTTTGCCCCACCCCCCAAGGCACTCATGACACAGGGCTCCATCCGGATTCGCGGCGCGCGCCAGCACAACCTCCAGAACCTCGACCTCGACATCCGCACCGGCGAGATGACCGTGGTCACCGGGCCCAGCGGCTCGGGCAAATCGAGCCTCGTGTTCGACACCCTCTATGCCGAGGGCCAGCGGCGCTATGTGGAGACCTTTTCCGCCTATGCGCGCCAGTTCCTGGACCGCATGGACAAGCCGGCCGTCGACAAGGTGGAGGGCGTACCGCCCGCCATCGCCATCGACCAGACCAACCCGGTGCGCTCCTCGCGCTCCACGGTCGGCACCATGACCGAGCTCAACGACCACCTGAAGCTGCTCTACGCGCGGGCGGCCCAGCTGTTCGACCGCGAAACCGCGCTGCCGGTGCGCCACGATTCGCCCGACAGCATCTATGCGCAGATCGCCGAGCGGGCGGCTGCGGCCGGCGATCCGCGGCTGGTGGTCACGTTTCCGGTCGAGCTGCCGGCGGGCACCTCGCCGGACGAAGTCACGCAGTGGCTGTCGGCCAGCGGCTTCACGCGCGTGCAGGCCGAGCGCGAGGTGGCCACGCCCACCGGCCCGCGCAAGATGCTCGACGTGGTGGCCGACCGCTTCCGCATTTCGAGCGCCGAGCGCTCGCGCGTGGTCGAGGCCATCGAGGTGGCGCTCAAGCGCGGCAGCGGGCGGGTCACGGTGCACGCGACGGGTGCCGAAGAAAACGCGCCGACGGACGTGTGGAAGTTCTCGACCGGCCTGCATTGCCCCGAAAGCGACATCCGCTACGCCGACCCGATCCCGTCGATGTTCTCGTTCAACTCGGCCGTCGGCGCCTGCGACACCTGCCGCGGCTTCGGCCGCGTGATCGGCGTCGACCTGGGCCTCGTGATCCCGAACGACAAGCTCACGCTGCGCGCCGGTGCCATCAAGACCATCCAGACACCGGCCTGGAAGGAAGCGCAGGACGACCTCATGCGCCACGCCGAGGCGGCCGGCATTCCGCGCGACACGCCCTGGAACAAGCTCACCGACGAGCAGAAGCACTGGGTGATCGAGGGCACGCCCAACTACAAGGAGGGCAACTGGAACAAGCAGTGGTACGGCGTGCGCCGCTTCTTCGGCTACCTGGAGAGCAAGGCCTACAAGATGCACATCCGTGTGCTCCTGTCCAAGTACCGCAGCTACACGCCGTGTCCCACCTGCAGCGGCGCGCGCCTGAAGCTCGACAGCCTGATCTGGCGCATCGGCAGCAAGGAAGATGCGGATGCGGTGCTGGAGCCTGCCAAGCGCTTCATGCCGGCCGGCGTGAAGTGGACGCGCGCGCAGCTCGAGGCGCTGCCCGGGCTGTGCCTGCACGACTTGATGCTGCTGCCGATCGAGCGGCTGCGGCAATTCTTCGACCGCATGGGCTTGGCTCCCTCCCCCGCCGGGGGAGGGCAGGGGTGGGGGCACGCGGCCTCGGCAAAAGCCGTGGTGATGGGGGAGGCCGCGAGCCCCCATCCCGGCCTTCCCCCGGCGGGGGAAGGAGCAAGGCAGGGCGAAACCCAGGCGCTCAAGCTGCTGTTCGACGAAATCACCACCCGCCTGCGCTACCTGCACGACGTCGGCATCGGCTACCTCACGCTCGACCGCCAGAGCCGCACGCTGAGCGGCGGTGAGGTGCAGCGCATCAATCTCACGACGGCGCTCGGCACTTCGCTGGTCAACACGCTGTTCGTGCTCGACGAGCCCAGCATCGGCCTGCACCCGCGCGACATGAACCGCATCACCGAGGCCATGCTGCGCCTGCGCGATGCGGGCAACACGCTGGTCGTGGTCGAGCACGACCCGGCCGTGATGCTCGCGGCCGATCGCGTGATCGACATGGGCCCGGGCCCCGGCATCCGCGGCGGGCAGATCGTGTTCGACGGCAGCACCGACCAACTGCGCGACGCCGACACGCTCACCGGCCAGTACCTGGGCGGGCGCAAGAAGATCGGCATGGGCTTCAAGCGGCTCGTGAGCGAGAACACGCACCGGCTCATCCTCGAAGGCGTGCGCGAGCACAACCTGAAGAACGTCACGGTCGAGTTCCCGCTCGCGCGGCTGGTGTGCGTCACCGGCGTCAGCGGCTCGGGCAAGTCGACGCTGATCCAGGACGTGCTGGCGCCCGCGCTCATGCGCCACTTCGGCAAGGCCACGGAAACGCCCGGCGCGCACGACCGCATGCTCGGCGCCGATCACCTCGGCGACGTGGTCTTCGTCGACCAGTCGCCGATCGGCAAGACGGCGCGCTCCAACCCCGCGAGCTACGTGGGCGCATGGGACGCGATCCGCGAGATCTTCGCCACCGCCGCGCTCTCGCGCCAGCGCGGCTACACCGCGAGCAAGTTCAGCTTCAATTCCGGCGACGGCCGCTGCCCGACCTGCGGCGGCTCGGGCTTCGAGCACGTCGAGATGCAGTTCCTGTCGGATGTGTACCTGCGATGCCCCGATTGCGACGGCAAGCGCTACCGCCCCGAGATCCTCGAAGTGAAGGTCGAACGCAAGGGCCGGAGCTACAACGTGGCCGACGTGCTCGACCTCACCGTGGCCGAAGCCGCAGCGGTGTTCGAGGCCGACCGCGACGTGCTGCGCGTGCTGCAGCCGATCTCCGACGTGGGGCTCGACTACGTCAAGCTCGGCCAGCCCGTGCCCACGCTCTCCGGCGGCGAGGCCCAGCGCCTCAAGCTCGCGGGCTTCCTGGCCGAGGCGGCCAAGAGCGCGACCGCCAGCAAGCAGTCGGTCGCGCGCCGGGGCACGCTGTTCCTGTTCGACGAGCCCACCACCGGGCTGCACTTCGACGACATCGCGCGGCTGATGCGCGCGCTGCGCAAGCTGCTCGACGCCGGCCATTCGCTGATCGTGATCGAGCACAACCTCGACGTGATCCGCGCCAGCGACTGGTGCATCGACCTCGGCCCCGAAGGCGGCGAGGGCGGCGGCATGGTGGTGGCCGAGGGCACGCCCGAGCAGTTGCGCGAGAACCGCGCCTCGCTCACCGGCGCGGCGCTGGCCGACTACGACCTGGCGATCGGCCCCGAGGCCTACAAGGTGGCCGAGCGCGCCGCGCGGCGCTACATCGCCAATGCGAAGGCGGCGCCCGGCGGCCATGCGATCGAGATCGTCAATGCGCGCGAGCACAACCTCAAGAACCTCAGCGTGAACATTCCGCGCGGCAAGTTCAGCGTGGTGACGGGCGTGAGCGGCTCGGGCAAGTCGACGCTGGCCTTCGACATTTTGTTCAACGAAGGGCAGCGGCGCTACCTCGAATCGCTCAACGCCTATGCGCGCAGCATCGTGCAGCCCGCGGGCCGGCCCGAAGTGGATGCGGTCTACGGCATTCCGCCCACGGTGGCGATCGAGCAGCGCCTGTCGCGCGGCGGCCGCAAGAGCACGGTGGGCACCACCACCGAGGTCTGGCACTTCCTGCGCCTGCTGTACGTGAAGCTCGGCATCCAGCACTGCATCCATGACGGCGCGGCGGTGCAGCCGCAGACGCCCGACAGCATCGCCGCGCAGCTGATGCGCAACTTCAAGGGCCAGCACATCGGCCTGCTCGCGCCGCTGGTGAGCAACCGCAAGGGCGTGTACACCGAGCTGGCCGACTGGGCGCGGCCGCGCGGCTTCACGCACCTGCGTGTGGACGGCGAGTTCCTGCCGACCACCGGCTTTCCGCGCATCGACCGCTTCAAGGAGCACAGCATCGAGCTGCCGGTGGCCAGCCTCGACGTGCTGCCCTCGAAGGAAACCGAACTGCGCGAGGCGCTCACCAAGGCACTCGAGCACGGCAAGGGCGTGGTGCACGTGCTGAGCCAGCTCGACGGCCTCAAGGCCGCGATGATGGCCGGCGCACCGGCCTCGGGCATCGGCCGCGTCAACGTGTTCTCCACGCTGCGCGCCTGCCCGGTCTGCAGCACCAGCTATGCCGAGCTCGATCCGCGCCTGTTCAGCTACAACAGCAAGCACGGCTGGTGCCCCGACTGCGTGGGCACCGGCGTCAAGCTCAGCAAGGACCAGCGCAAGGTCTTCGACGACTCGATCCGCGACGACGACAGCAAGGGCCGCGAACAGACCTTCGCCGAGCCCGAGATCGAAGACCTGGCCGACACCGCCTGCCCGACCTGCGAAGGCACGCGGCTCAATGCGACGGCACGCGCGGTGAGCTTCGGTGCCTCGCCGGCCGACGGCATGGGCGGCATCGGCATCACCGAGCTTGCGCGCATGAGCGTGACCGAGGTGCGGCAGTGGTTCGAAGGCCTGGCGCTCACCGGCCGCGAAGCCGAGATCGCACGCGACCTGGTGCCCGAGATCAGGAGCCGGCTCGAATTCCTGGAGGAGGTGGGCCTGGGCTATCTCACGCTCGACCGCGGCGCGCCCACGCTCTCGGGCGGCGAGGCGCAGCGCATCCGCCTGGCGGCGCAGCTCGGCAGCAACCTGCAGGGCGTGTGCTACGTGCTCGACGAGCCGACCATCGGCCTGCATGCGCGCGACAACCAGATCCTGCTCGACGCGCTGCACAAGCTCGGCGACAAGGGCAACACGCTGGTGGTGGTGGAGCACGACGAAGACACCATCCGCCGCGCCGACCACATCATCGACATCGGCCCGAGCGCCGGCAAGCGCGGCGGCCGGCTCGTGGCCGAGGGCTCGGTGGCCGACATCCAGAAGGCCGGCGATTCGCAGACCGGGCGCTACCTGCGCGATGCGATCAAGCATCCCTTGCACGCACGGCGGCTGATTCCTGCGCCAGACCCGAAGGCCGAGGACAGCGGCCATTGGCTCACCGTGCACGGCGCCGACCTGCACAACCTGCAGGACGTGACTGCCACGCTGCCGCTGCACCGCCTGGTGGTGGTCACCGGCGTCAGCGGCTCGGGCAAGTCCACGCTCGCGCGCGACGTGCTGCTGGCCAGCGTGCATGCCATCGTGGTCCAGCGCATGACCAAGGCCGGCCGCGACGCCGATGCCGCGGGCAAGCGCCCGGCCTGGTCCGGCTGCGAGCGCGTCGAGGGCTACGAGACCATCGACCGCGTGCTCGAGGTCGACCAGACCCCCATCGGCAAGACGCCGCGCAGCTGCCCGGCCACCTACATCGGCTTCTGGGACACCATCCGCAAGCTGTTTGCCGACACGCTCGAGGCCAAGGCGCGCGGCTACGGGCCCGCGCGCTTCAGCTTCAACACCGGCGAGGGCCGCTGCCCCGGCTGCGACGGCGCCGGCGTGCGCACCATCGAGATGAGCTTCCTGCCCGACGTGAAGGTGCCCTGCGAGGTCTGCCACGGCGCGCGCTTCAACCCCGAGACGCTGGCCGTGAGCTGGCGCGGCAAGAGCATCGGCGAGGTTCTGCAGATGGAGGTGGACGAGGCGGTCGAGTTCTTTGCGGCCATGCCCAACATCAGCCATCCGCTGCAGCTGCTGAAGGACGTGGGGCTGGGCTACCTGACGCTGGGGCAGCCCTCGCCCACGCTTTCGGGCGGCGAGGCGCAGCGCATCAAGCTGGTGACCGAGCTCAGCAAGGTGCGCGACGACGTCACGCGCCGCGGCCAGAAGGCGCCGCACACGCTGTACGTGCTCGACGAGCCGACCGTGGGCCTGCACATGGCCGACGTCGAGAAGCTGATCCACGTGCTGCACCGGCTGGTGAACGGCGGCCACAGCGTGGTGGTGATCGAGCACGACCTCGACCTGATCGCCGAGGCCGACTGGATCATCGACCTGGGTCCCGAGGGCGGCAACGCCGGCGGGCGCATCGTGGCCGCGGCGCCGCCGGAGGAAGTGGTGCGGCTCGGCACGCACACGGGCGTGGCCCTGGCGCCGGTGCTGGCACGTTGATGCGCGCAGGCGCACAATGGCCTGAACCCTTGGCGCAGGCGCATCCTGGATCAGCCATGGTGGAGCGATTGGACCGATGAAGGGATGAAGCGCCGCGTCCGGGCTACGCAAGGAGCCGCGCCATGACCCGCTTCATCGATGTTCACAGCCTGGTTCGCCTGGTGGACGAAACCGGCGTTCCGGAATTCCTCAAGGCCCTGGCCGACGCGCTGCGCGACGACTTCATGCGCTGGCGCGAGTTCGACAAGAAGGCGCGCGTGGCCAGCCACTCGCACCTCGGCGTGATCGAGCTGATGCCGGTGGCCGACGACGGCGCCTACGCCTTCAAGTACGTCAACGGCCATCCGCACAACACGGCCGTGGGGCTGCCTACGGTCATGGCCTTCGGCGTGCTGGCCGAGGTCGACACGGGCTACCCCGTGCTGCTGTCGGAGCTCACGCTCACCACCGCGCTGCGCACCGCCGCCACCTCGGCCATGGCGGCGCAGGCCCTGGCGCGGCCCGGCGCGCGCAGCATGGCGCTGATCGGCAACGGCTCGCAGAGCGAGTTCCAGGCGCTGGCCTTCCATGCGCTGCTGGGCATCGAGGAGGTGCGCGTGTTCGACATCGATCCGCGCGCCACCGACAAGCTGGTGCGCCACCTGTCGGCCTGCACGCCGCTCGAGGTGGTGCGCGCGCCGTCGGTCGCCGATGCGGTGCGCGGCGCCGACATCGTGACCACGGTCACGGCGCACCAGGGCCACGCGGTGGTGCTCGCGCCCGGCATGATCGAGCCGGGCATGCACATCAATGCGGTCGGCGGCGATTCGCCCGGCAAGACCGAACTGCACCCTGACGTGCTGCGCCTGGCGCGCGTGTTCGTCGAATACGAGCCCCAGACCCGCATCGAGGGCGAGATCCAGCAGCTGCCGGCCGACTTTCCGGTGCACGAGCTCTGGAAGGTGCTGCTCGGCAGCGTGCCCGGGCGCGAGAGCGCCGGGCAGGTCACGGTGTTCGACTCGGTCGGCTTTGCGCTGGAGGACTACACGGCGCTGCGCTACATCCACCAGCTGTCGCTGGAGCGCGGCATCGGCCAGCAGATCGCGCTGGTGCCCGAACTCGACGACCCGAAGGACCTGTTCGGCCTGACGGCGTCCGGCCGGCGCCGGGCGGTGCTGCGGCGTGCGGCATGATGCGCGGCATGCTCACCATCTACAACGACCAGCACACATTGCACCAGGGCAAAGTCGAGATGTTCCGCGGCGAGCTGGTGCCGTGCTTCGAGGTGCCCGCCCGCGTCGACCATGTGAAACATGAACTGGAGCGCCGCGGCCTCGGCCCGCTGCAGGTGCCCGATGCCTTCGACGAGGCACTGCTGGCCAGGGTGCATGCGCCGCGCTACCTCGACTTCATCGCCCATGCCTGGGACGAGTGGGTGGCGCTCGATCCGTCGAACGCATCGCGCGATGCCCTGCCTTCGTACTGGCCCACGCGCGGCATGCGCACCGATGTGTTGCCGAAGAGCTTTCCCGCACGCATGGGGCTGTTCTCTTTCGATGCGGGCACGCCGCTCATGGCCGGCAGCTGGGCCGCCGCGCGCCACGGCGCCGCCTGCGCCTGGACCGCGGCGCAGCGCGTTGCTGGCGGCGAGCGCGCCGCCTTCGCGCTCACCCGGCCGCCCGGCCACCATGCGGGCGCCGATTTCTTCGGCGGCTACTGCTTCGTCAACAACGCCGCCGTGGCCGCGCAGGCGCTGCGCGATGCGGGCGTGGCGCGCGTGGCGGTGCTCGACGTGGACTACCACCACGGCAACGGCACGCAGGCCATCTTCTACGAGCGCAGCGACGTGCATTTTGCGAGCCTGCATGGCGATCCGCTGACCGACTATCCCTACTACCTGGGCCATGCCGACGAGCGTGGCGCGGGCGCCGGGCTCGGCTTCAACCACAACCTGCCGCTCACGCGCGGTGCGGACTTCGCCACCTGGCGCGCGGCGCTGAAGGCCGCGCTCGGCGGCATTGCCGAAGTGCGCGCGGGCGCGCTGGTGGTGTCGCTCGGCGTCGACACCTTTGAAGGCGACCCGGTCGCGGGCTTCCGGCTCCAAAGCGACGACTACCTGCGCATGGGCGAAGACCTGGCGCGCGCCGGCCTGCCCACGGTGTTCGTGTTCGAGGGCGGCTACGCGGTGGCGGAGGTGGGCGTCAACGCCGTCAACGTGCTGCAGGGTTTCGAGCAGCAGGCCGCGGGCTGAGCCGCAGGCGACAGCAGTCGGGTGAGCACCGATTGCCGCCGCGCCAAGGGCAGGGCCCAATGCGCCCTTTTGCTTTTTTCCCGTTCCAGGAACCCGCCACCATGTCCCGCCGATCCCTTCTCCGTGCCGCCACGCTCGCCGCAGCCTGCGGGCTTCTTCTGTCTCCGCTGGCGGCGCTCGCGCAGGCCTTTCCCTCCAAGCCGGTCAAGCTGGTCATCGCCTTCCCCGCGGGCGGGCCCACCGACATCACGATGCGCCAGCTGGCCGACAACGCGAGCAAGATCCTCGGCCAGCCCGTCATCATCGACAACAAGCCCGGCGCCGGCGGCACCTTGCCCGCGCAGGCGCTGCAGACCGCGCAGCCCGACGGCTACACGGTCGCGCAGATTCCGCTCGGCGTGTTCCGCCTCGGCTACACCACCAAGATCAACTGGGACCCGCTCAAGGACATCAGCTACGTGCTCAACGTCACGGGCTATGCCTTCGGCATCGTGGTGCCGGCCGACAGCCCGTTCAAGACCTGGGCCGACTTCGTCGCCTATGCCAAGGCCAACCCCGGCAAGCTCACCTACGGCTCCACCGGCAACCTCACGAGCCCGCATCTCACGACCGAACTGATCGCACAGAAGGCCGGCATCCAGCTGCAGCACGTGCCCTACAAGGGCAGCGCCGACCTGATGCTCGCGGTGGTCAGCGGCCAGCTGATGGCGGCCGCCGACAGCACCGGCTTCGCGCCGCAGGTCGAGGCCGGCAAGCTGCGCGTGCTCAACACCTGGGGTGAGAAGCGCCTGGCCAAGTTCCCCGATGCGCCGACGCTGAAGGAACTGGGCTACGACATCGTGCAGAACTCGCCCTTCGGCATCGGCGCGCCCAAGGGCACACCGCCCGAGGTGGTGAAGAAACTGCACGACGCGTTCAAGCAGGCAATGGAAGAGCCGAGCTATGTGGCCTCGCTCGGCCGCTACGACATGCTGCCCAACTACATGAGCTCGGCGGCCTACACCAGGTTCGCGCAGGACACGGTGGTGCGCGAGAAGGCGGTGATCGAGAAGCTGGGGCTCGCGAAGGAAGTCAAGACGAACTGAGCACGAACAGCTCGTCCACCAGCCGCTTCGCCAGCGCCGGCTTCACGGGGTCGCCGCCGAACACGAGGCGAAACACGATCGGCGCGATCAGGTGATCGATCACCTGCTGCGCCTCGGGTGCCCGCTCGCCACGGGCGTGCGCCTGCTCGACCAGCTTCAGCGCTTCCTTGCGGCGGTTGCGCAGGCAGTCGGTGTCGGCGCCGCCGTCGGCCAGTGCGGCCGCGGCTTTCAACAGTGAGGTGTTGCAGGGGCGCGCAAGGTGCGTGATGAGTTCCTGCGCCCATGCCGTCAGGTCCTGCCGCAGCGAGCCCGTGTCGGGCAGGGGCCGGTTCGGGTCCAGCCGGTGCGCCGCCGTCTCGGCCAGCAGGCCCGACAAGTCGCCCCATCGGCGGTAGATGCTCGAGGCGCTGACGCCGGCGCGCTCGGCCACCGCCGGGACGGTCACACGTTCGCGCCCCTGTTCGGCCACCAGTTCTTCGAGCGCAGTGCGCACCAGCGCCTGCACCTGGGCGCTGCGGCCGCCGGGACGCTTGTTCGGAAGGACGACATCGTTCATGCAAGGACTTTAACGCAAAGATATTTGCTTTAGGAGGGATGCGAGTCTAGAATCGTAAAAGCTAAAAAAGTTGCGTTAAGGATTCGCCCATGCCGTCCTCCTGTCCTGAGCTTGCCGCTGCCACTGCCGCCGCGTCCCGTGCCAAGCCGTGGCGCCTGCCCGCGGCCGCCGGATTTGCGCTGCTGGCGACGGTGCTGTTCGCGTTCTTCTTCGCGGCTGCCGCGCCGTCGCCGCTGTTTGTGGTGTTCCAGCACGCCTGGGGTTTCTCGTCGTCGATGCTCACCGTGGCTTTCGCCGTCTACGCGATCGCGCTGCTGATCTCGCTGCTGGTCGCGGGATCGCTGTCGGACCATATCGGGCGCCGGCCCGTGGTGCTGGCAGCGCTGGTGCTGCAGGCGCTGGCGATGGGGCTCTTCCTGCTGGCGCACGGCATCGGCGGGCTGATCGCCGCGCGCGTGGTGCAGGGCGTGGCCACGGGCGTCGCAAGCGGCGCGCTGAGCGCGGCGGTGGTCGAGGCCGCGCCGGCTGCGCGCAAGCGGCTGGGCGCATTGATCACGAGCGTGTCGCCGCTCGCGGGGCTCGCGGCGGGAGCGCTGCTGACGGGCATGGCGGTGAAGTTCAGCGCCGCGCCGGTGACGCTGGTGTTCGGCGTGCTCGCCGCGGTGTTCGCACTGGGCGCGGCCGCGGTGCTGTGGATGCCCGAGACCGTCACGCCGCGTGCCGGTGCGCTGGCTTCGCTGGTGCCGCGTGTGTCCATTCCCGTTCGGGCGCGGGCCGACTTTGCGCGCGGCCTGCCGGTGTTCATCGTGGTGTGGGCGCTGGGCGGCCTGTATCTGTCGCTCGCACCCTCGCTGATGCACCATGTGTTCGGCATCGACAACGGCGTGGTCAACGGCCTCACGGTGGCGGTGCTCTCGGGCTTCGGCGCGATCGCGCCCGCCCTGCTCGGCCGCCTTGGCGCGCCGCGATCGGTCATCTTCGGCACGGCCAGCATCGCGGCCGGTCTGGCGTTGCTGCTCGCATCGCTGGCCACCCGATCGCTCGCGCTGTTCTTTGCCGGCACCGCGATCGCGGGACTGGGCTTCGGCGGCTCTTTCTCGGCGCTGGTGCAGACGCTCGCACCCCAGGCCGATTCGCACGAGCGCGGCGAGCTGTTCGCCGCCATCTTCGTGGTGAGCTATCTTGCGTTCAGCCTGCCCGCAATGCTGGCCGGCTTCCTGGTGGCGCCGCTCGGATTGCTGGACACGGTGAAGGGCTATGCGGCCGTGCTGCTGCTGATTGCGGCCTTCGGCACCTGGCGCCAATGGTCGGTGCTGCGCCGCTGCGCCCGCAGCGGGCCGGTCAACGGGTAGCGCGGGCCGAGAGAATCGCGCGCACCGCCTCGGCAAAGCCCGCGCCGCGCTCGCCCTCCGTCACATAGCGCGGCAGGTGCTCCAGCTGCGGCACGAAGCGCGCGACGTTCGCCACGCCGATGCTGCTCGCGAAGGTGCGGAACATGAGCTGGTCGTTGGTGGAGTCGCCCACGTAGGCCCAGCGGTCGAGTTCGTCGTCGAGCGTTCGGCCCCAGAGCTCGCGCACGATCCAGCGCGCGCCTTCGAGCTTGTCGTTGTCGCCGTACCAGCCGTTGATGTGGATGCTGCTCACGGTGGCGTGCATGCCTTCGCCGCGCATCAGCGCGACGACCTGCGCGATGGTCTCTTCGCCCAGCTGCACGAACTCGCTGTGGTCGATGGCGATGTCGGTCTCGCGGCCCGGTGAATCGGTGGCGCGCCGCGCGCCCGGGATCTCGCGCTCGATGCGCGCGAGCACGGCCTGCATGCGCTCGAAGTTGGCGCTGCGCGTGGGCGCATCCTGCATGTAGCGCTTCTCGATCTTGCCCTCGGCCGTGGGCAGCAGCGCCACCGCGCCGTTCTCCGCCACGATGGCATCGACCGGCCAGGTGTTGACGAAGGGCAGGCTCCAGCCGACGGGCCGGCCCGTGATGGCCACGATGGAAAGGCCCGCGGCCTTGAGATCGCCGAGCGCCTGCAGCGCATCGGGCGTGATCGCGCCCTCGGTGGTGAGCGTGTCGTCGATATCGGTGAACATACCCGCGAGCGTACGGCGCACGGGCGCGGCCCAGCGGTCCAGCGGCAGCAGGTGGGTGGGCGAGGGCGGAAGGGAGGTCGGCGAAGGCATGGGGAGCGGGCAATCTCTGCAGAGCCCGTGATCGTACCGGCGGTTTCGTGTAGCATCCCGCCCCCGCCGCGCGTTCCAACGCCGGCGCGGCGCTTTCCATGCCCCACATCCTCGTCGACCAACTCCTCAAGAGCTACCGCATCTCCGAGCGCGAACCGGGCGTCATGGGTGCGCTGCGCGGCCTCGTGCAGCGCCGCCAGCGCACGGTGCAGGCGCTGTCGGGCGTGTCGTTCTCGCTCGAGCGCGGCGAACTGCTGGGCTTCATCGGGCCGAACGGCGCGGGCAAGTCGACCACCATCAAGATTCTCTCGGGCATCCTGCGGCCCGACGGCGGGCGCGTGGAGATCGACGGGCGCGATCCCTTCGCGGACCGCGAGCGGCACGTGGCGCGCATCGGCGTGGTCTTCGGCCAGCGCACGCAGCTGTGGTGGGACCTGCCGGTGGGCGACGGCTTCGACCTGCTGCGCGACATCTACCGTGTCGATCCGCAGCGCTATCGGCGCACGCGCGACGAACTGGTCGCGCTGCTGCATCTGGAGCGCGTGCTCGGCCAGCCGGTGCGCCAGCTCTCGCTGGGCCAGCGCATGCGCGCCGAGATCGCGGCGGCACTGCTGCACGAGCCCGACATCCTGTTTCTCGACGAGCCGACCATCGGCCTCGATGCGCCCTCGAAGCTCGCGGTGCGCGACTTCGTGCGCCGCGCCAACCGCGAGCGCGGCACCACCGTGCTGCTGACCACGCACGACATGCACGACATCGAGGCCCTGGCCCAGCGCGTGATCGTCATCGGCCACGGACGCGTGCTGGCCGACAGCCCGGTCGAGGCGCTGCGCGCGCAGGTGATGGCCGAGCGTCGGCTGGTGGTCGACTTCGCGCAGGATGCGGCGCTGCCCCAGCAGGTGCCCGGCGCCACGGTGCACGCGCGGGACGGCCAGACGCTGGTGCTCGATTTCGATCCCGCGGTCACCTCTGCGCCCGCGCTGATCGCGCGCATCGCGGCCGAGCACGCGGTGGAAGACATCCGCCTCGAAGGCCTGGCCATCGAGGCCGTGATCGCGCGCTTCTATGCCATGCACGGAGCGGCCGAGGCGTGAGCCCGCGCGATCTGCTTCGCCCCTATGCCGCGGCCTTCGTGTCGCGCTTCATGCAGATGCTGCAGTACCGCACTGCGGCGCTCGCCGGCTTTGCAACGCAGTGCTGGTGGGGCGGCATCAAGGTGATGGTGTTCGCGGCGTTCTATGGCGGCAGCGCCGTCGCGGGCGCGGCGTCGCCGATGTCGCTCGCCCAGGCCATTAGCTACACCTGGCTCGCGCAAGGCCTGCTGGTGCTGCTGCCCTGGCTCGGCGACCCGGAGGTGGCGCAGGCCGTGCGCACCGGCGCGGTGGCCTACGACCGGCTGCGGCCGGTGGATGCCTACGCGCTGTGGTTCGCGCGCAGCGCCGGCTGGATCGCGGCGCGGCTGTTGCCGCGCGTGGCGTTGATGGCAGCCTTCTCGGCGGTCGCGTTACCGCTGGCAGGGTTGGGCGAATGGGCCTGGCAGCCGCCCGCGAACGCGGTGGCCGGCATGGCGTTCCTGCTGTCGGTCGGGCTCGCGCTGCTGCTGTCGACCGCGATGGTGATGCTGCTCAACGTGGCGGCCACGGCGGCGCTCAACGAGCGCGGCATCAGTGCGGTGGCCACCCCCGTGGTCATCGTGTTCTCGGGCAACCTGCTGCCGCTGGCGCTGCTGCCCGACGCCTGGCAGACCGCGCTGCTGGTGCAGCCGCTGGCGGGGCTGTTCGACATCCCGGCGCGGCTGTACTTCGGGCAGCTGGGCGGCTGGCATGCGCTCGGTGGACTGGGGCTGCAGTGCTTCTGGATTGCCGTGCTGGTCGCGCTCGGGCGGGTGGCGATGGGGCGCACCATGCGCAGCCTGCAGGTGCAGGGTGGCTAGGGTGGCTGGCTTGCACCGTGTCGGCGCTTCCCGCGCTGGCGTGCGCAGGGGGCCGCTCCAACCATCGGAGGCCGTGCTGCCGTATCGTGGCGGGTGCGACAATCCCGCCGCTGCCATGCGCCCTGCCATTCCCGCTGAAGCCGATACGCCGGTGCCACGCGCTGCGCGGATCGCGACCTGCGCGATGGAGCAGGTCGCGGTGGCCGACCTGCCGCGCAGCGCGAGCTCCCCCCTCTTCGAGCGCCTTCGCCGCGCTGTGCACGGCGTGACCCTTCGCACGCCGCCCCTGAACGAAGCCGCGCGCTGGCACACGCACACGATCGGCGGCATCGAGCGGCGCCTTGCGCAGCCCCTCACGTTCACGCCGTATGCCTCCGTGAAGCCTTGTTCGGCACGCTGCGGCTTCTGCTCGGAAAACCTGCGCAAGGCCGGGGGCGGCACCTCGGCGTCCCGGCTGCGCCCGGCGTCCGGCTACTTCGACGGCCTGTCCCGCGCGCTGCGGGCCTTGCGCGGCGTACCGTTGTCGTGGTCGCTCTCGGGCCTGGAAACGAGCGACGACGCCGACTGGATGCTTCGGCTGCTCCACACCCTGGCCGCGGGCGAAAGCGAGGGGCCGGTGGTCGAGGACCGCGTGCTCTACACCAACGGCGCGGGCTTTGCCGGGCCGCAGGGCGAGGTGCTGCGGCGCGCGCTGCCAAGCTTCGGAATGAGCTGGCTGGAACTGTCCCGCCATCACCACGACGGCGCGGCCAACCAGGCCATCATGCGGTTCCGCCCCGAGGTGGCCATCGGCTACCAGACCGTGTTCGAACGCACCGCGCGCCGGCTCGCCGATACGGTGGCGCTGCGGCTCGTGTGCATCCTCCAGCGTGGCGGCATTGCGCAGCCGCCGGACGTGGCCGCGTACCTCGCGTGGGCACGGGAATGCGGCGCCGGCACCGTCGTCTTCCGGGAGTTCTCGCGGCTCGGCGACGGCTATCGCGACAACGCCACCGCGCGCCACCTGCGCACGGAGCGGGTCTCGATGGACGCGCTGCTGACGGCCTGCCTCGACGACCCCGGCGTCTCGCGCGGGTGGACCCTCGAAAGCCTCACCGAGGGCTACTACTTCTGGAACCTGCGCCTGCGCACCGGGAACGGCCTGACGGTCGTCTTCGAAAGCGCCGACTACGGTGCCATGCACGCGCGCCATGCCACCGGCGATGTCTACAAGCTCGTCTACTTTGCCGACGGCCAGCTCTGCGCCGGCTGGGAACCCGGGCACGACGTGTTGCTCGACACGCGCATCGCGCAGGCCTGCCCATGACCGGTCACAGCTGGCTGAGGCTCGACCATGAATCGCCGCGCTACCGGCTGCCGGACGACCTGCGCGCGCGGGACCCGATGGGTGGGCGCGATTGCGGATGGGTCGAGCAGATGCGGCCCTTCGTGTGCCGGTTCTCGCAACCGGGCGACACGGTGTTCGATCCATTCGCCGGCTTCGGCACGACACTGCTCGCGGCGCGCCTCGATGGCCGACAGGCCTTGGGCTGCGAAGTCGATGCCGGCCGCATCGACCTCATCCGCGAGCGGCTGGCACGCCACGGCCTCGCACACGGTGCGACGCTCCTGCACGCCTCGTGCGATGCGCTCGAAGACGCTGCGCTCCCGCCCTTCGACCTCTGCCTGACGAACGTGCCCTACTTCGGTTGCCGCTGGACCGGTGCGCAGACAAGCTCCCAGCTCTACGGCAGCCAGAGCTATGCGCAGCACCTCGACGGCCTGCGCAACGTCTTCCACCGCGTCCGCGCCGGATTGCGCGAGGGGGGCGCCTGCATCGCGATGGTGCAGAACCTCCGGATCGGCGATCGCGTGCTGCCGCTGGCCGTCGACCTCGCGCGCATCCTGGGTTCGCTCTTCGCGATGGAAGAAGAGCGCGTGCTGGTCTATCCGCACGACGCGCAAGACAGCGACGCCGATGCCCGCACCGACCGGCGCCACGAGTACGCGTTGGTCTTTCGCAAGCAGCGCGAGCGCATCGACCTGCCAGCCACCGTTGCGTTGCTCGATGCCATGCGCGCAGAGGGACACGACTTCACGCTGTTCGGCAGCTTCGCGCGCTGGCAGCAGGACCCGCAAGGCACGCCGCCCGCAGACGCCGACATCCGCGTCGACGCCGAGCCGCAGCGCCTGGATGCCCTGCTGCGATGGCTGCGCGAGCGCGGCTTTTCGCTGACGAGCTGGGGCGATCCGGTCGCCGTGCCCCTTCATCTCGACAGCTACCGCGGCCGTTTTTACTTCCGAGCCGACCGCATCGATGCCCGCGGCGCATTGGTCCGGCTGGACATCTGCTACGAGCAATGAGCGGCACGACGCAATCTGCACAGCGGTTGAGCGGCCCGCACGAGGACCGCGCCCTGGACCACGGCGAAACAAGCCGAGAAAGCCCCTGAAAGATGGGCGCCCTCCCTCTCTTCTTCCGCCTCATGGCCGCCTCCATCAGCGGCCAGGCCAGATACCCGGCGTCCGCGCTGCTGCTCACGACAGGCCAGTTCCTCGGCACAGGCATCGAGGTGGTCGCCGTCTGGGCGCTGTTCCATCGCTTCGGCGAGGTGCAGGGCTGGGGCATCGGCGAGGTCGCGCTGTTCTACGGGCTGGTGAACTGCATGTTCGCGATTGCCGACGCGCTGGGCCGCGGCTTCGACGTGCTCGGCACCGAGTTCCTGCGCACCGGCACCTTCGACCGGCTGCTGCTGCGCCCGCGGCCGCTGGCGTTGCAGCTCATGGGGCACGACGTACGGATCAGCCGCCTGGGCCGGCTGCTGCAGGGCCTGGTCGTGCTGGTCTTCGCGACCGTCCAGGCCGGCATCGCATGGACCCCGGGCGCCGTGGCGCTCGCCGTGTTCGCACTGGCCGGCGGCATCGCGCTCTTCCTCGGCATCCTGGTGCTGCAGGGCACGCTGTCGTTCTGGACCGTCGAAAGCCTGGAGATCGCCAACGTGCTCACCTACGGCGGCGTGCAGGCGGCGCAGTACCCGCTGGCGCTCTATGCGCAGTGGTTCCGCCGCGTGCTGACCTTCATCGTGCCGCTGGCCTGCGTGGCGTACTACCCGGCGCTCGCGATCCTGGGCAAGCCGGATCCGCTGGGTGCGCCGGGCTGGGTGGGCATGGTGTCGCCGCTCGCGGGCTTCGTGTTCCTCGCGGCGGCATTCGGCGCATGGCGCATCGGGCTGCGCCACTACGCTTCGACGGGCAGCTGAGCCTGCGTCAGCCCGCGTTCTGCAGCGCCAGCCCCGCGTGCTCCCGCAGCGGATGGAAGTGGATCTTCGGAAAGCGCTCCTGCGCGAGCCGCACGTCGTAGGGCGAAGTGCACAGGAAGGCCAGCGTATCGGCCGCGTCCTTGGCCATGCGCTGTGGATAGGCGTTGACGAATTCGCGCAGCTCGGCCGGCGAATCGGCCGTGATCCAGCGCGCGCCCGTGTACTGGCAGCCTTCGAGCCGCACGTCGGCGTCGTACTCGGCCTTCAGGCGGTGCTGCACCACCTCGAACTGCAGCTGGCCGACGGCACCCAGCAGCATCGGCCCTCCGATCTCGGGGCGGAACACTTGAATGGCACCTTCCTCGCCGAGCTGGGCCAGGCCCTGCTGCAGCTGCTTGGTGCGCAGCGGGTTCTTCAGGATCACCGTCATGAACAGCTCGGGCGCGAAGAAGGGCAGGCCGGTGAACTGCAGGCTCGCGCCGTCGGTGATGGTGTCGCCCAGCTGCACGCCGCCATGCGTGGTGAAGCCCACGATGTCGCCTGCATAGGCCTCTTCGACCGCCTCTCGGCGCTGGCTCATGAAGGTGACCACGCTGGTCGGCCGCAGTTCCTTGGCGGTGCGCTGCACCTTGAGCTTCATGCCCGGCGTGTACTTGCCCGAGGCCATCCGCACGAAGGCGATGCGGTCGCGGTGATTGGCGTCCATGTTGGCCTGCACCTTGAACACCACGCCCGCGAAGTCCTTGTCCTCGGGCTGGATCTCCTTCACCACGGGCTGGCGGTTGACCATCGTGGTGCTGGTGCGCGACTGCGGCGACGGCGCGAGGTCGACCAGCGCGTCGAGCACTTCCATCACGCCGAAGTTGTTCACGCCGGAGCCGAAGAACACCGGCGTCTGCTTGCCGGCCAGGAAGGCTTCGCGGTCCCAGGTCGGTGAGGCGCCGGCGGCCAGCTCCATGCTTTCCATGGCGTGCTCGAAGTCGGCGCCGAAGCGCTTGGTGAGCGTCTCGCGCTCGCTCAGCGGAATGGTCTCGAAGTCCTGCGGCAGCCGCTCGCTGCCCGACTCGAACACCGTCATCGCCTGCGTGCGCAGGTTCATGATCCCGCGGAAGCTCTTGCCCTGGCCCACGGGCCAGGTCATCGGCACGCAGGGCATACCGAGCTCGCGCTCCACCTCGTCGAGGATGTCGAGCGGCTCGCGCACCTCGCGGTCCATCTTGTTGACGAAGGTGATGATGGGCGTGTCGCGCTGGCGGCAGACCTCGATCAGCCGGCGCGTCTGCGCCTCCACGCCGTTGGCCGCGTCGATCACCATCAGGGCCGAGTCCACCGCCGTGAGCACGCGGTAGGTGTCCTCCGAGAAGTCCTTGTGGCCGGGCGTGTCGAGCAGGTTGATCACGTGGTCGCGGTACAGCATCTGCATGACCGACGACGCCACCGAGATGCCGCGCTGCTTTTCGATTTCCATCCAGTCGGAGGTGGCGTGGCGCGAGGCCTTGCGTGCCTTCACCGAGCCGGCGATCTGGATCGCGCCGGAGAAAAGCAGCAGCTTTTCGGTCAGCGTGGTCTTGCCGGCGTCGGGGTGGGAAATGATCGCGAAGGTGCGACGGCGGCGGGTTTCGGAGAGAAAAGACAAGATGGGGCAATCTGCAGGGGGATGGCCCGATTTTAGAAGGCGGCCCCGAACCGCCTGCCCGACCTGCCGAAAACGCCTTACTTGCGCTGCAGCAACTTCGTCACTTCATCCACATTGGCCTGGATCCGCTGGCGCACCAGTTCGAACGCGTCGGCCTGCGACTTGGCCGCGAGGTTGGCCAGTTCCTTGATGTCGTCGATGGCGCGCTGGAACGACTGGCGGCCGAGTTCGTCGAGCTTGGCGAGGTTGGCCTTGGCATCCTTGCCGGGCATTTCCTTGGCGGCCGTCTGCCATTCGGCGATGGCGCTCTTGATCATCTCGGTCTGCCGCTGCACCACGGTCTGCAGGCCCTGGTAGGACTTCTGGTTCGCCTGCATCAGCGCCTGGAGGTCCTTTTGCCCGCTCTCGAGCAGCTTGCTCGCGCCGCCGGTCAGGTTGAGGTCCTGCAGGCGGTCGGTCATGGCCTTGAGATTCTTCAAGGGGTCGAGCATGTCGGCGGCGTCGGGAGCCGCCTTGGTGCTGCTGCTGGCGGTGGTCTTCTTCGCGGCGGCTTTCTTGGCAGTGGCCATGGTGCGGTATCTCCTGTGTCGGGTGAAGAACGGGTGAGCGGCAAGGACCGGCCGGACGGCCGACGGTCCCTCGCCACGATACGCCGCGGCAGCCCGCCCGCGGCGCCGCGGCGGCAAGAATTGCCTGCGGGATTTCCCTTGGGCTACATCGGCGGCGCGAAGCCGTTGCGTCCGGCGGTGACGCGCAGCGCCGTGGGCACGCCGTTCCTTTCCTGCGCATTGACCAGCACCTTGGCGCCGGGCACCAGCAGGGCTTCGGTGCCGGGGCGGAAGGTCACGACCGGCACGTCGGGCGGCACGATGACGGTCTTCTCGCCGCCCTTGTAGGTCAGCCGCAGCTGCTGCCCGCCGCGCACTGATGTCGGCGCCGCGGCCAGGTCGGCCACGGTGGCGTTGGTCATGGTGCTCTGCGGCAGCAGGTCCCAGGGACGGTGGCCTTCGCCCGTGCCGCGCGCGGCCTCGGGGAACACCACCACCTCGAGCGCCTTTTGCGTGCCGTCGGCCTGCGGCATGGCGGCGGTGCCGATGAAGCTGCCTTGCCTGATGTCGGACAGCTTGATCGGGTAGACCTCCGACACGGCCATGTCGGCCGGCCGCGCCAGGCTGACGACCTCGCCGCCGCGGTCCTGGACCACGAGGGCCTTGGCGTCGATGCGCACGATGGTGCCGCGGATGCGCACCGGATCGGGGGCGGCCTGCGCTGAGGCCAGGACCGGCGCGCCGGCCACAAGAAGAAAGGCGGCCGAGGCCAGCAGGACGGGGGAGAGTCTGGACAAGCGCATGGGTGGAACTTCCGGCGTTGGGGTCAGGTCAATGTACGCCCCGGATGCGAAATGCGCTTTCCGGCATGTGGGATGCCCTGGCGGTTGGCTCGCCTTGGCGCCCCGTCTACAATCCGCGGTTCCGAGGAGCGTTGCAGCGCCGCCAGGCGTGAGGCTCGGACCACATCGCAACCACGCTCACCCGCTGTTCTCGCGGTGAGTCTTTTCCCCGAACGCAGTGGCACCTTTCAAACTAGCTTTGTTGGAGTTCTCATGAGCGCTGTTCTCAAGCCCACCCCCGTTTCCACCGCCGACCAGGCGATTGCCGACCTCTCGCTGGCCGCCTGGGGCCGCAAGGAAATCCGCATTGCGGAAACCGAAATGCCCGGCCTGATGGCGATCCGCGAGGAATTCTCGAAGGCGCAGCCGCTCAAGGGCGCGCGCATCACGGGCTCGCTGCACATGACGATCCAGACGGCCGTGCTGATCGAGACGCTGCAGGCGCTCGGCGCCACCGTGCGCTGGGCCTCGTGCAACATCTTCTCGACGCAGGACCACGCCGCCGCCGCGATTGCCGCCGCCGGCACGCCGGTGTTCGCGATCAAGGGCGAGTCGCTGAAGGACTACTGGGACTACACGCACGCCATCTTCGACTTCGGGCCCAAGGGTTCCCAGGGCGAAGGCCCCAACATGATCCTGGACGACGGCGGCGATGCCACGCTGCTCATGCACCTGGGCCAGCGCGCCGAGAAGGACCTGGGCGTGCTCGCCAAGCCCACCAGCGAGGAAGAGCGCATCCTCTACGCCGCCATCAAGGCCAAGCTGGCGGTCGATCCGACCTGGTACACCCGCAAGTCGGCCGAGATCATCGGCGTGACCGAGGAAACGACCACCGGCGTGCACCGCCTGAACGAGATGAGCGCCAAGGGCACGCTGCTGTTCCGCGCCATCAACGTGAACGATTCGGTCACCAAGAGCAAGTTCGACAACCTCTACGGCTGCCGCGAATCGCTGGTGGACGGCATCAAGCGCGCGACCGACGTGATGATCGCCGGCAAGGTGGCCTGCGTGGCCGGCTACGGCGACGTGGGCAAGGGCTCGGCCCAGGCGCTGCGCGCGCTGAGCGCGCAGGTGTGGGTGACCGAGATCGACCCCATCAACGCGCTGCAGGCCGCGATGGAAGGCTACAAGGTCGTCACCATGGAATACGCCGCCGACAAGGCCGACATCTTCGTGACCACCACCGGCAACCGCGACGTGATCCGCCACGAGCACATGGCTGCCATGAAGGACCAGGCCATCGTCTGCAACATCGGCCACTTCGACAACGAGATCGACGTCGCGTCGATCGAGAAGTACGAGTGGGAAGAAATCAAGCCGCAGGTCGACCACATCACCTTCCCCGACGGCAAGAAGATCATCCTGCTGGCCAAGGGCCGCCTCGTGAACCTGGGCTGCGGCACGGGCCACCCGAGCTTCGTGATGTCGTCGTCCTTCGCCAACCAGACCATCGCCCAGATCGAGCTCTTCACCAAGCCCGATGCCTACCAGGCCGGCAAGGTCTACGTGCTGCCCAAGCACCTCGACGAGAAGGTCGCGCGCCTGCACCTGAAGAAGGTCGGCGCGATGCTGACCGAGCTGACGGACGAGCAGGCCGCCTACATCGGCGTGAGCAAGAACGGCCCCTACAAGCCGGACACGTACCGGTACTGATGCGCGCTGACCAATTGCTGGTGGAGCGCGGCCTTGCCGCGTCGCGTTCGCAGGCCGTGCGGCTGATTGCCGGCGGCATGCGCTGGCGCGATGCGGGCAGCGCGGACGCGTGGCGCCCGGTGGTGAAGAACCGCGACGAGGTACCCGAGTCCGCCGAGGTCGAGCTCGACGATGCAGCCGAGGCGCGCTATGTGTCGCGCGGCGGGCTCAAGCTCGAAGGCGCGCTGGCGGCGAGCGGCGTCAGCGCCGACGGCAAGCTGTGCCTCGACGTGGGCCAGTCGACCGGCGGCTTCACCGACTGCCTGCTGCAGGCCGGCGCGGCGAAGGTGGTGGGCGTCGACGTCGGCCACGGGCAGCTGCATCCGAAGCTGCGCGAGGACCAGCGCGTGGTGGCCATCGAGGGCGTCAATGCGCGTGCGCTGTCGCCGGACGACCTGCAGGAAGAAGAGGGCGAAGAGCCTTCCGAACTGCGCTTCGACCTGATCGTCGGCGACCTTTCGTTCATCTCGCTCACGCTGGTGCTGCCGGCCGTGGTGCCGTTCCTGGCCGGCGACGGCCAGCTGCTGATGCTCGTCAAGCCGCAGTTCGAACTGCAGCCGGGGCAGGTCGGCAAGGGCGGCATCGTGCGCGACGCGTCGATGTACGCGGTGGTCGAAAAGCGCCTGCGCGATGCCTGCGAGGCGCTCGGGCTGCGCGTGCTGCGGTGGTTCGACAGCCCCATTGCCGGCGGCGACGGCAACCGCGAGTTTTTCATTCACGCCGTTCGCGCGGACCAGGCGAACGGTTCCTAGGAGACGCAGGTGCGCCTTCCATTGAGCTTCGAATTCTTTCCGACCAAGACGCCCGAGGGTGCGGTCAAGCTGCGCGCGGTGCGCCAGCAGCTGTATGCGCGCAAGCCCGAGTTCTGCTCCGTGACCTACGGCGCGGGCGGCTCCACGCACCAGGGCACCTTCGGCGCGGTACAGGAAATCCTGTCCGAGGGTGTCGATGCCGCGAGCCACTTCTCGTGCATCGGCGCCACGCGCGCCACCGTGCGCGAACAGCTGGCCGAGCTCAAGGCGATGGGCGTGAAGCGCCTGGTCGCCCTGCGCGGCGACCTGCCGAGTGGCTACGGCATCGGCGGCGAGTTCCAGTACGCGAGCGACCTCGTGGCCTTCATCCGCGAGGAGACCGGCCGCGACTTCCACATCGAGGTGGCCTGCTACCCGGAGGTGCATCCGCAGGCACGTTCGCCCGAGGCCGACCTGCAGGCCTTCGCCGCCAAAGTGAAGGCCGGCGCCGATTCCGCGATCACGCAGTATTTCTTCAGCCCCGAGGCGTACTTCCGCTTCGTCGACGACACCCGCAAGCTGGGGCTCGACCTGCCGATCGTGCCGGGCATCATGCCGATCACCAGCTCGACGCAGCTCATGCGCTTCTCGGATGCCTGCGGCGCCGAGATCCCGCGCTGGATCCGCCTGCGGCTGCAGGGCTTCGGCGACGACACGGCCTCCATCAAGGCCTTCGGCCTCGACGTAGTGACCGACCTCTGCGCGCGGCTGCAGGGCGGCGGCGCGCCGGCGCTGCACTTCTACACGATGAACCAGTCGGCGGCGACGCTGGCTGTATTGGAGCGCCTCGGTTGAAGGGGGGGCGTCCAGGAGCGGGGAGCCCGCTGCGCGCGGCGTTTCGGGTTGCGCTTGTCGCAGCAGCCTGTGCGCTGGCCGGCTGTGCGATGCCCCCCGCCACCGAGGGCGGGCCGACCGACAAGGACGCCAAGCTCCTGCCGCTGCCGCGCCAGCTGGCCGTTCCGCCGGGTGCTCCGGCACGATCGAACGTGCCTTCGGTTCGCTACGACCTTGCCGTATCGGGCGCCGGCGAACTGGGGCCCGACGACGGCGTGCCTGGAGACGGCGGCCCGCGCGAGATCTTCGAGCGCGGCGGGGCCTCGTGGTACGGCATCCAGTTCCACCAGCGCAAGACCGCGAGCGGCGAGCGCTTCGACATGACGGCCATGACGGCGGCCCACAAGACCTTGCCGTTCAATACCCGCGTTTGCGTGCGCAGCCTCGTCAACGGCAGCGAGGTGCTGGTGCGCATCACCGACCGGGGGCCTTATGCGCAGGGCCGCATCATCGACCTGAGCCGCGCCGCGGCCGAACGCATCGGGCTGATCGGGCTCGGCATCAAGCAGGTGGCGCTGACGATCATCGACCGCGAGGGCATGCGTTGCGGTGGCTCCGAGGTGGAGGAGGGCGAGGCGCAGGCCCAGGCGCCGGCGGCTGCACCCGCACCTGCGCGCCGCCAGGTGAAAGTGCCACCGCGCCGCCGCCGCCGCTGAAGCGGCAAAGACCGCCGGGCCTAGCCGCCGGCGTCGAGCGAGAAGGTGGCGTGCCGGTCTTGCGCCAGCCGCTGCACCAGCTGGGGCAGGGCGGCCGCCAGCAGCGGCTTCAGCGTGTAGGGCGGGTTGATCAGGAACATGCCGCTGGCCGGAAGGCCCGGACGCTGGGTTTCGCCCGTCGGCGTGGTGGTCAGCTTGCTCGACTTGACCGTGAGCGTGGCGTGCAGCCAGGGCTTGCCGGCCTTGGTGGCCAGGGTCTTGAGCCGGCGCGGCAGGTCATGCGCCTCGGGGCGCGGAATGATCGGGTACCAGATGGCGTAGGTGCCGGTGGCAAAGCGCTTGAGCGCCTCGGCCGCGAAGTCGAGCACGCGGCCGTAGTCGCTCTTGATCTCGTAGCTCGGGTCCATCAGCACCAGCGCGCGGCGCGAGGGCGGCGGCAGGAACTTGGTGGCGCTGCCGAAACCGTCTTCGCGCAGCACCGCGATCTGCCGGCCCGCCTCGAGCTGCGCGATGTTGGCGTCCAGCGTGCGGGCATCGGTCGGGTGCAGTTCGAACAGCTTGAGCTTGTCGTGGTCGCGCAGCAGGTGCTGCACGATGAACGGCGAGCCGGGATAGATGCGGGCGCCGCCCTTGGGGTTGAAGTCGTGGATCACGCTCAGATAGCGTGCAATCGCGTCGGCCAGGGGCGCCTCGGCTTCGGGCGCTGCCTTTTTGGCGGCGGACTTGGCGGCAGGGGCCGGCGAGGCAGGGGCTTTCTTGTCCGCCAACAGGCGCAGCACGCCTTCGGCGGCCTCGCCGCTGGTGCCGGCGTAGTCGCCGTCCAGGCGGTACAGGCCGGCGCCGGCGTGGGTGTCGACCACGGTCAGCGCTGCTTCTTTTTCGAGCAGGTGGTCGAGCGTGGCAATCAGCACCGTGTGCTTGAGCACGTCGGCGTGGTTGCCGGCGTGGAAGGCGTGGCGGTAACTGAACATGGGGTCGATGGTAACGGCTTGGACGGCCGCTGGGCCCGAATTTGCCCCGATTGGCCGATTCTTCGTATAATCGCGGGCTTCGCAGCGTTTTTGTAGCCCCGCGGCGGAGAATTATTCCCACCTAAGAGATTCCCGTCAGAGGAACGCCGACCGTGGAAAAGGGCTCGCCAAACCCTCTTTATAGAGAAAAACTCATGACCAAAACGTTCAGCGCCAAGCCCGCTGACGTGACGCACGAGTGGTTTGTGATTGACGCGACCGACAAGGTCCTCGGACGAGTAGCCAGCGAAGTTGCTCTCCGTTTGCGCGGCAAACACAAGGCCATTTACACGCCTCACGTCGATACCGGTGACTTCATCGTCATCATCAACGCAGCCCAGCTGCGCGTCACCGGCGCCAAGCCGATCGACAAGGTCTACTACCGTCACTCGGGCTACCCGGGCGGTATCACGGCCACGAACTTCCGCGACATGCAAGCCAAGCATCCGGGCCGCGCCCTGGAAAAGGCCGTCAAGGGCATGCTGCCCAAGGGCCCGCTCGGCTACGCGATGATCAAGAAACTCAAGGTGTACGGTGGTGCAGAACACCCGCACACCGCCCAACAGCCCAAAGTGCTGGAACTGTAAGGAGCCTTGAGAATGATTGGTGAATGGAACAATGGCACCGGCCGTCGCAAATCGAGCGTCGCCCGTGTGTTTCTGAAAAAGGGCACCGGCAAGATCACGGTCAACGGCAAGGACATCCAGGAGTTCTTCGGCCGCGAAACCTCGATCATGATTGCCAAGCAGCCCCTGGTGCTGACCAACAACCTCGAAGCATTCGATGTCATGGTCAACGTCAACGGCGGCGGTGAATCGGGCCAGGCCGGCGCAACGCGCCACGGCATCACCCGGGCGCTGATCGACTACGACGCAAGCCTCAAGCCGGTGCTGAGCCAGGCCGGCTACGTCACGCGCGATGCACGTGAAGTCGAGCGCAAGAAGGTCGGTTTGCACTCTGCACGCCGCCGCAAGCAGTTCAGCAAGCGCTGATCCTTCCTGTTCATCGCGAACAAAAGCCGCCTTCGGGCGGCTTTTTCATTGCCGCGGCCTTGGCGGATGTGTGTTCGACCCCACTTGCGTTGGGTGCTCGCTGCCTCCCGCCAGCCAGGAATGCGGCATTGCAGTAGCATTGGTCCATTGGCCGCATGTACGGCCCCCAAGGAGTTATCCCCCATGAGCGCTGTTGCCGAAAACATCCAGACCCAGATGCCCGAACCGATCGTCTTCACCGACAGCGCGGCTGCCAAGGTGGCCGACCTGATCGCCGAAGAGGGCAATCCCGACCTCAAGCTGCGCGTGTTCGTGCAGGGCGGCGGGTGCTCGGGCTTCCAATATGGTTTCACCTTCGATGAAATCACCAACGAAGACGACACCACCATGACCAAGAACGGCGTGTCGCTGCTGATCGATGCCATGAGCTACCAGTACCTGGTCGGCGCCGAGATCGACTACAAGGAAGACCTGCAGGGCGCCCAGTTCGTGATCAAGAACCCGAACGCCACCAGCACCTGCGGCTGTGGATCGAGCTTCTCGGCCTGATGCCGGGCTGATGCTGGCACCAGCATTCGCTCCTTGAAAAAGCCGCCCTCGGGCGGCTTTTTGCTGCCCGCCGCTTTTTCCTTTCCCCCTCGCCACCTCATGACCTCCGCCGCCTCGGCCATCGATCCTGCCCGAAAGAGCCTGCTCTGGCTCGTGGCGATCGGCTTCTTCATGCAGACGCTCGACGCCACCATCATCAACACCGCGCTGCCCGCCATGGCCGCGAGCTTGGGCGAAAGCCCGCTGCGCATGCAGTCGGTGGTGGTGGCCTATGCGCTGACCATGGCGATGCTGATTCCGGCCTCCGGCTGGATCGCCGACCAGTTCGGCACACGGCGCGTGTTCTTCTCGGCCATTGTGCTGTTCGTCGTCGGCTCCGTCCTGTGCGCCTTGTCGGTGGGCGTCGGGCAACTGGTGGCTGCGCGGGTGGTGCAGGGCCTCGGCGGCGCCTTGCTGCTGCCGGTGGGGCGGCTGACGCTGCTGCGCACCGTGCCGCGCGGGGAGTTCCTGCAGGCGATGAGCTTCGTTGCCATTCCGGGGCTGATCGGGCCGCTGCTCGGACCCACGCTGGGCGGCTGGCTGGTGCAGTACGCCTCCTGGCACTGGATCTTCCTGATCAACGTGCCCGTGGGCTTGGCCGGCTGCCTCGCAACCCTGCGCTTCATGCCCGACCTGCGCGGGGCCATCCAGCGCCGCTTCGATGGCGCGGGCTACGCGATGCTGGCCTTCGGCATGGTTGCGATCTCGCTGGCGCTCGACGGCGTTTCGGGTGCGGGGCTGCGCCAGGTCAGCGTGCTGCTGTTGCTGGTGTTCGGCTTTGCGAGCGTGGTCGCCTACTGGCTGCATGCCGCGCGCCGGCCCGAGCCGCTGTTCTCGCCGTCGCTCTTTGGCGTGCCCACGCTCAGCATCGGCTTGCTCGGCAACCTGTTCTCGCGGCTCGGCAGCAGCTGCATGCCGTTTCTCGTGCCCTTGCTGCTGCAGGTGTCACTGGGCTATTCGCCGCTTCGGGCGGGGCTCATGATGCTGCCGATCGCGCTGGCCGGCATGGCCATGAAGCGCTTCGCGACCCCGTTGATCACGCGCCATGGCTACCGCAAGGTGCTGGTGGCCAACACCGTCCTGGTGGGCCTCGCGATGGCCAGTTTCGGCCTGACCGGGCCGGAGCAGCCGGCTGCGCTGCATATCCTGCAATTGCTGGCCTTCGGTGCCGTCAACTCGCTTCAGTTCACGGCCATGAACACCATCACGCTGAAGGATCTGGACGGCAGCATGGCCAGCAGCGGCAACAGCCTGCTGTCGATGGTCCAGATGCTTGCAATGAGCCTCGGCGTGGCGGCTGCGAGCGCAGTGCTGGCGGGCTACAACGGT
Organism: Variovorax beijingensis; assembly: GCF_007828835.1. Taxonomy (GTDB): domain Bacteria; phylum Pseudomonadota; class Gammaproteobacteria; order Burkholderiales; family Burkholderiaceae_C; genus Variovorax; species Variovorax beijingensis_A. The sequence continues at coordinate 962,079 of NZ_VIVL01000001.1, forward strand.
ATTTTTGGCCTCGAGACGGCGAAGCAGACGCTCGATGCCTTCCAGGCCACTTTTGCCACGATGGGGCTCGTCACGATCGCTTCTGCGCTGATCTTCTGGCATTTGCCTGCAGAAGTGCGCGCTGCCCATCCGGCCCAGCCCGAGGTTTCTGGCCAGGGGTGACGCAGTGCCGGCCCGTCAGGCCGGATAAATCGCCCCGAGCACTCGGGGGCCTCGTGCGCCGGTCACGCTGGCCAGGTTGCCGGCTTCGCGGCGTACCGTGCTGCGGGCCAGCCAGGCAAAGGCCGCGGCCTCGACCTGCAGCGGGGGCAGGCCATGTGCCGTGGAGGCGGCCACTTCCACGCCGGGCAAGTGCGCGCGCAGGCACTCGAGCAGATGATCGTTCAGCGCCCCACCGCCGCAGACGATCAGCAGTTTGCTATCGTTTCCGTAGCGAAAAACGTCCGCTGCGCATACGCCGGCGGTGAACTCGGTCAGGGTGGCCTGCACGTCGGCGGGCGCCGCGCCGGCATCCGGGCCCAGGCGGACCGAAAGCCACGCGGGATTGAACAGGTCGCGCCCGGTGCTCTTGGGAGGCGCCTTCGCAAAATACGGATCGGCCTGCAGCCGCGCGAGGAGGTCGGGCAGCACCCGTCCACTGGCGGCCCATTGCCCGCCGCGGTCGAAGGGCTGGCCGGTATGGAGCTGGCTCCAGTGATCCATCAGGGCATTGCCGGGGCCGCAGTCGAAGCCCAGCACCGCCGGCTCTCCCGGCGCGTCGGCCGCGGGCAGCAGGCTCAGGTTGGAAATGCCGCCGATATTCAGCACCGCCACGGGTTCGCCAGCGCGTGCGAACAGCGCACGGTGGAAGGCGGGCACCAGCGGCGCGCCCTGTCCACCCGCGGCCAGGTCGCGGCTTCGGAAATCCGCGACCACGTCGATGCCGGTCAGCTCGGCCAGCAGCGAGGGGTTGTTGATCTGCAGGGTGTAGCCGACGCCGTCGAACTCGGTGGGCCGATGGCGCACCGTCTGCCCGTGCGCGCCGAGGGCCGTCACCTGGCTGGCAGGAGTGCCGCTGTCCGCCAGCAGCTGGCTGGCGACGCCAGCATAGATGCGGGCCAGGCCATTGCCGGCCAGCGCGGCACGATGGAGCTCGTTGTCGCCGGGGCTGTTGAGCGCCATCAGCTCGGCGCGCAAGGCGGCGGGAAAAGGCGCCGTGGCATAGGCCCGCACGGCGATGCGGCCATTCGCGAAATCGGCCAGCACGCCATCGACCCCGTCGAGCGAGGTGCCCGACATCAGGCCAATGAACAGTTCGGCGGCCATCTCGATGGGAAGGCGAGCCGCGCCGGGGCTCAGTCCGCGCTGGCCTGGATGACCGAGAACGCGGCCGCCAGTTCGGTGCGTGCGCCGACTGCAATGCGCTCGAAGGCCGGGCGCAGGGACGCAGTGATGGGGGCGCCGCCCTCCTGGGCGATGGAGGTCGGGTCCTGGTACTCGCCGTTCACGCGGAACTCGAAGTGCAGGTGAGGGCCCGTGGCCCAACCGGTGGAACCCACGGCGCCGATCGTCTGGCCCTGGGTGATGCTTTCGCCGGCCTTGACGTTGATGCGGCTCAGGTGGGCGTAGGCCGTCTGCTGGTTGTTGCGGTGCTTGATGATGACGATGTTGCCGTAGCCGTTCTGGGTGCCGGCGAAATCGACCGTGCCGTCGCCGACGCTGCGCACCGCGGTGCCCGTGGGGGCCGCGAAGTCGATGCCGTTGTGCTGGCGCCAGCTGTTGAGGATCGGATGCATGCGCATCGCGAAGCCGCTCGACACGCGCGAGAACTCGACCGGCGAGCTCAGGTAGGCCTTGCGCAGGCTATCGCCATTCGGGCGGTAATAGCTGCCCTTTTGGCCCGGGGGCTGGAACCAGACGGCCTGGTGCACCTTGCCGCCGCTCTCGAACTCGGCCGAGAGCACGCGGCCGCTGCGCAGCGCCTGGCCGTCGGCCTCGAAGGTTTCGTAGACCACGGCGAAGCGGTCGCCCTTGCGCAGCGCGCGCACGTCGACGTCGCCCGCAAAGATGTCGGCCAGCTGGCTGGCCACCGCGTCGGGCACGCGGGAGTCGTCGGTGGCGGCGAACAGCGAGGTGCGGATGACGCCGCTGGCCAGGCGCGTGCCCGGCGTCAGCGTGTCGCGCTCGGTGAGCGCCACGAAGCCGACCGGCGTGCGCTCGATGACGAAACGCTTGAAGCCGCCGTCGCCATCGGGAATCCAGCGGGCGCTCAGCTTCTTGAGCTGGTTTTCCTGCGTGGCTTCGGCCGTGACGGTGCGCCCGGCGCGGGCGAACAGGGCGTTGCGGGCCTCGCTGCTGCCGCGCACGAAGGCGGTGGCGGCAGGGTCGGAAATGCCCAGGCGCTTCAGCAGGGCCTCGGCCGTGTCGCTGGAGCGCGTGATGTCGGTGCGAAACAGCGTGAAGCTGAAGTTTTCCAGCGATTCGCTCTGTTCGGCGAAAGACAGCGGAGCGGTCGCTTCGAGGATCTGCTGCACCGGGAGGTCGGAGGCGTCGGGGCCCAGGGAGGCCACTGCCAGGGTTCCGGCGCTCAGCAAGGCAGCCGCGATGGCTGCGGTGATCTGCTTGGGATAGGTCCGGAACGTATAGGCCACGCGAGAAGCCAAAAGCTCCTCGGCGGCGAGAATGCCGTTGATCAAACTATGAATTCCAGCTCAGGTTCTGCAAATCCGCGCTGCAAAGCCCAGGACGGACAGGGCGGCAGGGCGGTGCGGAAAAAGCGCCGCTTAGAATTCGGCGCTAGAAAAGTCGGGCTGAGTATAGCTTCGGCAACCTGAAAATCAGCTAAAAAAGCCTATGAATGCCGAATCTGTTACATCCACAAGCCTCTCGGATGGTGTAAGACGAGCGCTCGAAATATCGCTCCGGGGCACCGACGAGCTGCTGCCGCAGGATGAATGGGTGCGCAAGCTGCAGCGCTCGGAAGCCACTGGGACGCCGCTGCGCATCAAATTCGGCCTGGATCCGACGGCTCCCGACATCCATCTTGGGCACACCGTGGTCTTCAACAAGCTGCGCCAGCTGCAGGACCTGGGCCACACAGTGATTCCCCTGATCGGGGACTTCACGACCACCATCGGCGACCCTTCCGGGCGAAACAGCACGCGGCCGCCGCTGACGCGGGAGCAGATCGAGGCCAATGCGACCACCTATTTCGACCAGCTGCGCCTCGTGCTGAACGTCGATCGTGCAGAAGTTCGCTACAACTCCGAGTGGAGCGACCCGCTGGGCGCCCGCGGCATGATCCAGCTGGCCGCCAAGTACACCGTGGCGCGGATGATGGAGCGCGACGACTTCAACAAGCGCTTCAAGGCCGGCCAGTCGATCTCGGTGCACGAATTCCTCTACCCGCTGATGCAGGGCTACGACTCGGTGGCCTTGAAGAGCGACCTCGAGCTGGGCGGCACCGACCAGAAGTTCAACCTGCTCGTCGGCCGGCATCTCCAGCAGGAATACGGCCAAGAACCGCAGTGCATACTCACTATGCCGCTGCTGGAAGGGCTCGATGGCGTCGAGAAGATGTCCAAGAGCAAGAACAACTACATCGGCATCAGCGAGGACGCCAACACCATGTTCGCCAAGGTGCTGTCGATCTCCGACGAGCTGATGTGGCGCTGGTACACGCTGCTGAGCTTCCAGTCGCTCGCGCAGATCGAGGCGCTCAAGGCCGAGATCGCGGCCGGCCGCAACCCCAAGGATGCGAAGGTGGCGCTGGCCAAGGAAATCACCGCGCGCTTCCACAGCGCGGCGGCGGCCGAGGCGGCGGAACAGGATTTCATCAACCGCAGCAAGGGCGGCGTGCCCGACGACATTCCCGAGCTGTCGCTGGCCGGAGCGCCACTGGGCATTGCGCAGCTGCTCAAGCAGGCCGGCCTTGCGCCCTCGGCCTCCGAAGGCAATCGGCTGATCGATGGCGGCGGCGTGCGCGTCGACTCCGTGGTGGTCAGCGACAAGGCGCTCAAGCTGCCCGCGGGCCGCTACGTGGTGCAGGTCGGCAAGCGCAAGTTCGCGCGCGTGACCCTCGGCTGAGCGGGGCCGGCAGCGCGGCGAGCGCCGCGCGCCTGGCCGTCAGCGGACTTCGATGGTGACGCGCCGGTTGCGCGGCTCGTCCACTTCGTCCGCGGTGGGTACCGCGAGTTCGCGCTCGCCGCGGCCCACGGCCTCGATGCGCCTGGCCGGGAACTGCCGTTCGATGAAGAGTTGCACCACTTCCTGCGCGCGCCGCTGCGAGAGCATGTCGTTCTGCTCGAGCGCGCCCTTGGTGTCGGTGTGCCCGGTCACCACGATGTCGCTGCCGCTGCGGGTTTGCGCGGCAATCAGCGCCTCGTTCATGACCTGCTGCGACGCGGGCGTGAGCGTGGTGCCGCCAACTTCGAAATACACGGTGTAGCGCTGCGGCGCGGGCGGCCGCATGTCGAACAGGATCTTGTGGTCCGCCTGCACCTTGGCCGGGTCGGCTTGGTCGACCACCGGCGCACCGGAGGCGCCGACGGCGGCGGTTGCACGCTGGTAGGGCCTGGAAAGGACTTCCTCGCCGTCCTTCGCGCGCACGATCACGGCGGAAGGCTTGTCGTCCGCCTGCGGCAGCAGCACCACGCGGGTGCCTGGCGCCGAACATGCGGCCAGCAGTGCCGCGGCCAGTGCGGCAATGGAAAGAAGGCCCCGGTTCGTCGTCGCCTCCCTCATGGCTGCCCGTCGGTCTGCACGATGAAGTCGGTTCCGCGGATGCCGATGGTGGCGGTTTGCGTCTCCACCCGTATCGCGTCGGGATTGGTCTTGCCGATCAGGCCGGTGATCATGCGCATGGAGCCTCGCAGCAGCGAGACGAGCACGCCGCCTTCGTGCGTGGTGGCATTGAAGTGGAATTCCTTCAGGTCCAGCCGCGACGAAGGCCCGACCACCAGCGTCGTGTCGTCGCGCAGGACCACCGAGGCGGATGAGTCGGGACCGGTCACGATGCGGTCCACGGCAGCCAGCGCATCGCCTGCGTTGGCTGCGCGGAGCGTGCCGGCGGTGCTGAGCAGCTGCACGTTGCCCCGCACCGATTTCACGAACCCTGCCTGCGGTTCTGCAGCGGGGATGGCGCCCGCAGGACGGGAAGGCGCCTGCGCTTGAGCCAACGCCGCTGCGCCCCAGAAGGCGAAGCCTCCCACGGCGATCAGGAATTTTTTCATCATCACTCTTCTGCGAATGTCTCGCGGTGCCACAAATATTAAATACATGGAGTCGGCAGATGGAGGCCGCGCTCGATAATTCGATCGCGGATGCGGACCTTTGCCGCATTCTTGCCGACTTTTATCGCCTACGCCTTCCCTGCATGACTTTCACGCCCAAGACGCTGCTTCGTGTTTCCGTGGCGGTTGCGCTCGTCACCATCCTGCTCAAGGGCCTGGCGGGCTATGTGACCAACTCGATGGGCTTGATCTCCGATGCGATGGAGTCCTTCGTCAACCTTGCGAGCGCGATGTTTGCACTGGGCATGGTGACCATCGCCTCGCGGCCGGCCGACGAGGACCATCCCTACGGCCACCACAAGGCCGAGTACTTTTCGTCGGGCTTCGAGGGCATCCTGATCGTCGGCGCCGCCGCCGCCATCCTCTGGGTCTCGGTGCAGCGGCTGCTTGCGCCGCAGCCGCTGGAGCAACTGGGCTGGGGGCTCGGGCTCTCGGTGGTCAGTTCGGGCTTCAACGCGGCCCTGGCTTTTGCGCTGTTCCGCGCCGCGCGAACGCACCGCTCGATTGCGCTCGAAGCCGATGCGCGGCACCTGATGACCGACGTGTGGACCTCGGCCGGGGTGGTGGTCGGCATCGTGGCCGTGCACTTCAGCGGCTGGCTCTGGCTCGATCCGGTGCTGGCCATTGGCGTGGCGCTCAACATCGTGCGCGAAGGCGTCAGGCTGGTATGGCGCTCGTCGCAGGGGCTGATGGACGAGGCCCTCGACGCCGAAACCATTGCCACGCTGCGCACCACGCTCGACCAGTTTGCCGCACGCATGCCGGAAGGCACGCGCATGCGCTTCGACGACATGGTGACGCGGCGCGCAGGTCAGCGCCGCTTCGCCGACCTGCACATGCATGTGCCCGGCGAGTGGACGCTGCAGCATGCCGCCGCGATGCGCGACGAACTGGAGCAGGCGCTGATGGACGCCGTGCCGGGCCTGCGCGTGACCATCCAGCTGCTGCCCCTGGGCATGGAAGCACGCGGCCCGCGCATCGAGGAAGAAGCGGTATGAAAGCCGTCGTGCAGCGCGTGGCCAGCGCGCGTGTCGACATCGCCGGGCAGACTGTCGGCGCCATTGGCGCCGGCCTGCTCGTGCTGCTGTGCGCCGAGCGCGGCGATGCCGATGCGATGGCCGACCGCATGCTGGCCAAGCTCTTGAAGCTGCGCATCTTTTCGGACGAGGCGGGCAAGATGAACCGCAGCGTGCAGGACATCGGCGGCGGCCTGCTCGTGGTGAGCCAGTTCACGCTGGCCGCCGACGTGAGCGGCGGCAACCGGCCCAGCTTCACGCAGGCGGCGGCGCCTGACGAGGGGCGGCGGCTCTACGACTATTTCGTGGACCGGGCCCGCGCCGCGCATCCGGTGGTGGCCACCGGGGAGTTCGGCGCCGACATGCAGGTTCACCTGGTCAACGACGGGCCGGTCACCATCCCGCTGCAGATGGCGTAGCGCCGCGCGCGGGCCTCAGCGGCCGTACGGATTGCGGATGCCGAGGCCCGCGAGGATCTCGATCTCGCGCGCTTCCATGGCCTCGGCGTCGGCCTCGCCGGTCTCGTGGTCCCAGCCCTGCGCGTGCAGCGTGCCGTGGACCAGCAGGTGCGCGTAGTGGGCGGCCAGGGTCTTGCGCTGTTCCTTCGCCTCGCTCGCGACCACCGGCGCGCACAGCACCAGGTCGGCCATCACCATCGGACTCTGGGTGTAGTCGAAGGTCAGCACGTTGGTGGCGTAATCCTTGCCGCGGAACTCGCGGTTCAGGCGCTGACCTTCCTCGGCATCGACGATGCGCACCGTGATCTCGCCGTCGATCTCGAGCGCATGGCGGATCCAGCGTGTGACGGCGTGGCGCGGCAGCGCGGCGCGGTGCCGTTCGACGCCCTTGAAGCGCGCGAACTGCAGCGAAAGGGAAAGTGCGGGCAGCGCCATTTCAATGCGCTCCGGCGCGCTTGCGTTGCCCGTCGTAGGCATCGACGATCTTGGCCACCAGCGGATGCCGCACCACGTCGGCGCTGGTGAAGTGCGTGATCGAAATGCCGTTCACGCGCCTGAGCACGCGCTCGGCATCGATCAGCCCGCTCAGCTGCTGCTTGGGCAGGTCGATCTGGCTCACGTCGCCGGTTACCACCGCCTTGGCGCCGAAGCCGATGCGCGTGAGGAACATCTTCATCTGCTCGACCGTGGTGTTCTGCGCTTCGTCGAGGATGACGAAGGCGTTGTTCAGCGTGCGTCCGCGCATGAAGGCCAGCGGTGCGATCTCGAGCGCATTGCGCTCGAAGGCCTTCTGCACCTTCTCGAAGCCCATGAGGTCGTAGAGCGCGTCGTACAGCGGGCGCAGGTAGGGGTCGACCTTCTGCGTCAGGTCGCCCGGGAGGAAGCCGAGCCGCTCGCCCGCTTCCACAGCCGGTCGCGTGAGCACGATGCGCTGCACCGCGGCGCGCTCGAGCGCATCGACCGCGCAAGCCACGGCCAGATAGGTCTTGCCGGTGCCGGCCGGGCCGATGCCGAAGGTGATGTCGTGCTTGGCGATGTTGTCGAGGTACAGCGCTTGCGTGGGCGTGCGCGCGCGCAGGTCGGCGCGGCGGGTGACGAGCAGGGCCGCGTCCTCGTCGCTCATCGAGCCGTCGCCCGCGAGCGTGAGCTGCACCACGGCCGGATCGATCGGACGCTGCGCGATCTCGTACAGCGCCTGCAGCACGTCCATTGCGCGCTGCGCGGAGGCCTTGGGCCCATCGACCTTGAACTGCTCGTGGCGGTGCGCGATCTTCACGCCCAGCGCCTCCTCGATGCGGCGCAGGTGCGCGTCCAGCGGGCCGCACAGGTGGCCCAGGCGCGAGTTGTTGGGCGGGGTAAAGGTGTGTCGCAGAATCACGCGGTATCCATTTCCATCTTTTTGGCAGCCCTATGCAAGACCAGTCATGCTCGAAAAAACGCAATCCAAAGCGGGGAACACCGCGGAACCGGCTTTGCCGGGCCGCCGGTGTTGCCCCCTTGAGGGGGGAGGCGGCTACACGAAGTGAGCAAGCAACGGGGGTGGGCCAATGATAGGCAAACTCACCGGCATCCTGGCCGAGCGCAACCCACCGCAGGTGGTGGTGGACTGCAACGGCGTCGGTTACGAGGTCGATGTGCCGATGAGCACGTTCTACAACCTGCCCGGCACCGGAGAGCGCGTTTCGCTGCTCACGCACTTCGTGGTGCGCGAGGACGCGCAGATTCTCTACGGTTTCGGCACCGCCGAGGAGCGTGCGGCCTTTCGGCAACTCATCAAGATCACCGGCGTGGGCCCGCGCACCGCGCTCGGCCTGCTGTCGGGGATGAGCGTGGGCGAGCTGTCGCAGGCGATCACGACGCAGGAGCTCGGCCGGCTGGTGAAGATCCCGGGCATCGGCAAGAAGACCGCCGAGCGGCTGCTGCTCGAACTCAAGGGCAAGCTGGGTGCCGACATCGGCCTGCCCGCGCATGCGGCCACCGACGCGCAGGCCGACATCCTGCAGGCGCTGGTCGCGCTGGGCTACAGCGACAAGGAGGCCGCGCTGGCGCTCAAGGCGCTGCCCAAGGACGCGACGGTGAGCGAGGGGATCAAGCTGGCGCTGAAGGCGTTGGCGAAATAAGGCGCCGGACCCGCTCAGGGGTGGATCTTCTCGCCCTTCGCGAGCATTTCCACGAACTGCGCAATGCGCTTCGCCCGCGTCTCGGGCTTCTTCGCGCCCTGCGTGCGGAACAGCACCGCATAGCGGTTGCGCGAATCGAGCGTGGCGAAGAAGGCGGCGGCCTTGGGGTTGGCGTCGAGCGCGGCCTGCAGGTCAGGCGGCACGGTGGCGACGCTCTGGGCATCGTAGGCCGCATGCCAGCGGCCGTCGGCTCGGGCGCGCTCCACTTCGGCCAGGCCGGCGGGCTGCATGCGGCCTTGGCCGATCAGCTCCAGGGCCTTGTCGCGGTTGATCTTCGACCAGGTGCTGCGCGCGGTGCGCGGGGTGAAGCGCTGCAGGAAATACTGCGCGTCCTCGCTCTTGCGCTGGCCATCGATCCAGCCCCAGCACAGCGCCTCTTCAAGCGCCGCGGGGTGGTCGATGGAGGCGATGCCGCTGTCCTTCTTCGCGATGCGCAGCCACACGCCGGCGGCGGTGGCATGGTGGCGCTTGAGCCAGCGCTCCCATGCGGCGGCGCTGCTGCATTCGATGGGTGTGTCGTGCGGAACGCGCTGCTCGGCGGCTGCGGGCTTTCTCGTGCGCGTGCTGCTGCCTGTGCTCATGGCACCCACCAGTAGCGCAATGCGTGGAAGTAGATCGGCGCCGCGAAGATCACCGAGTCGAGCCGGTCGAGCATGCCGCCGTGGCCCTCGATCATCGAGCCCCAGTCCTTCACGCCGCGGTCGCGCTTGATGGCCGACATCACGAGTCCGCCGAAGAATCCCATGAGGCAGATGGTGAGCGCCATCAGCGCGGCCTGCCACGGGTTGAATGGCGTGGCCCAGTAGAGCGCCGCGCCCAGCGCCGTGGCGCTGGCCACGCCGCCGACCAGGCCTTCCCAGGTCTTGGAAGGCGAGAGCTCGGGCGCCACCTTGCGCCGGCCGAAAAGCTTGCCCCACACGTACTGCAGCACGTCGCTGCCCTGCACCACAATCACGAGAAACGCGATCAGCAGCAGGTTGCGGCCCTCGAAACCGGGGATCTGCAGCGTGAGCAGCGCGGGCACGTGGCTGATGCAGAACACGCACACCATCAGGCCCCACTGGATCTTGGAGGTGCGCTCCAGGAAGCGCTGCGTGTCGCCGCCCACGGCCGCGAGAATCGGCAGCACCAGAAAGGCGTAGACCGGAATGAAGATCGAATAGAGCCCGTACCAGTCGATCCACACCAGGAAGTACTGCACCGGCAGCCCGATGTAGAAGGCGGCCGCAATCGCATGATGGTCGCCGCGCCGCGTGTAGGCCAGGCTGATGAACTCGCGCAGCGCATAGAACGAGATCAGGTAGAACAGCACGATCACGCCGCCCTTGCCGAACGCAAAGGCCAGGCCGATCACCGCCACCATCACCCACCATGCGTTGACGCGCGCATTGAGGTTGTCGATCACCGAGTTCGGCTGCCCCGCCGCCACGCGCCACTTGAGCAGCGCGCCGATGGCCGAGGCGAGGATCAGCACGCCGGCCACGCCGCCGAACAACTGCAGCGTGGTCTGGGTGGAAGCGGAGATGTTCATGGGGCTGCTGCTGCCTTTTCTTGCTCGGGCAGGCGGTCGTATTCGGGGCGCAGGTCGAGCATGGCGGCGCGCGCGCGGGCGATGAAGGCATTCTTGTCTTCGCCTTCTTCGAGCCGGATCGGCGTGCCGTAGCGCACCGTGCAGGCCAGCGGAATCGGCACCAGCGTGCCCTTGGGCAGCACGCGCTTGAGGTTCTCGATCCAGACCGGCACCAGCCGCACATTGGGGCAGGCGCGCGCCAGGTGATAGAGGCCGCTCTTGAGCGGCAGCAGGATGTCGTCGCCGGTGTTGCGCGTGCCCTCGGGGAACATGATGAGCGAGTCGCCGCCGTCCAGCGCCTCCTTCATCTGCTCGACCGGGTTCTCGCCCTGGCCCGAGCCGTCGCGCCGGATCATCAGTGCGTTGAACACGTCGGCGCCGATGAACTGGCGTAGCCTGGAGGCCATCCAGTAGTCCTGCCCGGCCACGGGCCGCGTGAGCGCGCGCAGGTCGGGTGGCAGCGTGGCCCACAGCAGCACGAAATCGCCATGGCTCGTGTGGTTGGCGAAGTAGAGCGTCTGCTCGGCCTTGGGCGTGGTGCCGCTCCAGATGGCGCGCACGCCGGTCAGGAGGCCCGCCGCGCCGATGATGAGCTTGCCCGCGACCACGGCCAGCGCGCGGCGCAGTACCGTGCTTTCGGGGCGGTGGTCTTTTTCGTTTTTGTCGTCTTCTTCGGTCAAGAGAGATCCTGTGTCATCAAGGCAAGAAGGAACATCGCGCTCTGGCAGGCGACCACGATGGCATGCCGCTGCATGAGCTGGCGGGTGCCCTGCACGCGGTCCTCGAGCGGGCGCAGGGCCTTCGACGCCTCCGCATTGCGCAGCCCGAGCCGGTCGAGCGCGGTGTCGAGCGCGTCCAGCGATGCGATGGCGCTGCGCGCCAGGTCGGCGAACAGTGCCTGGTCGAAGCGCAGCCTGAATGCGAAATAGCGCTCGAGCGCGCCCAGCACCAGCACCGCGCCAAACCCCATGGCGGCCGTGCTCGACAGCGAGCGCAATGTGAGCGCGAGCACCAGCGCCGCAATGCATGTGAGCGCGAAGCCCCACACCGCCAGCACCGCCGCGGCGCGCAGCAACGCGGCCAGCGAGGCGCAGGTGGCGCGTTCGCTGTCAGTCATGGGGCGGTGCTCCCGAAGCGGCGGTGCCCAAGGGCGCGAGCGACATCCGCCACGCCGGCCGCAGCACGATCTGCGGACGCGCCAGGCGCACGGCATCCTCGGCCTGCGCCAGTCCGCCCACCGCACCGTAGCGGCCCAGCCAGGCGATCACGGCGGCGGCGCTGCGCGAAAAGCCCAGCGCGCAGCAGACCCACACGGCCGCGCCGTCGGCATTGCGGCGCTGGCCTTCGATGACCGCGGCGGCGCGCTGCAGCCGCACGGTCGGCGGCACGGTCAGGTCGAGCATCGGCACGCAGCGCGCGTGCGGCACGCCGGCCGGCACCTGCAGCTCGGCGCACAGGCTCACGAGACGGGGCCGGCCGGCGGCAATCCATTCGGCGCGCGTGGGCCGCCGCCCGAGCAAGAGGCCCGGCACCACTTCGACGAAAGCCGGCAGCCTGCGCGTCCAGAGCCATGCGTTGACGGCCGCGCCGAGGCGATAGGGTGCGAGCAGCCAGCGTGCCGCCCAGCCCATTCGGCCTTGGCCATTCATCTGGAAGCCGCGCGCGCCAAAGCCGATGTAGTTGAGTGCCACCAGCGCCAGCGAGGCCGAAGGCCAGGCGAGCCACAGCGCAACGCCGCCCAGCTGCATGGCCGCCGCGAGGAACAGCGCCGCGCCCACGGCGTAGAAGCCCGCGAGCTTCCGGCGCTGCGCATCGCGCGTGCAGCGCCAGGCGCGCGGCATCGACACCGTGCGCTCCAGCGGCCACAGCCAGACGCAGAACAGTCCGAGCAGCGCGCCGGTCGGAATGTCGATGAAATGGTGCTGCCAGGTCGTGAGCACCGAGGCACAGATCGCGAACGCCCACACATGCAGCACCAGCCTGGCCCACGCGGCGCGCAGGAACTGCCGGTACCAATCCCAAAGGATCACCGCCAGCGCGATGTGCAGCGAAGGCGCCTGGTTGTAGGGCTGGTCGAAGCCGCGCAGGGCGTTGAACAGGAAGGCTGGCGCGCCCTCGACCGCCGGCTGCCCGAAGCTGAAATGCAGCGGCCAGATCACGAAGCAGGTGCAGGCGATGAGTGTTGCGCTCACCAGCCGCAGGGCATGCCGGTCGAGCGTGTGCCTGCTGCGCGCAAGGTACAGCGAGAGCGCGTAGAAGACGTTGATCGTCCAGTACGGAAAGATCGTCCAGGCCCAGAAGGGCAGCTGCCGCTCCCACTCGAAGGCCATCGAGGGCACCTGCGCGCGCGTGGCGGCCCACCAGTTGGCCAGGCCGTAGGTCGCATAGAACAACGGCCCCAGGAACACGAGCCAGGCGGTGGCGCGCTTCCAGGGCCGTTGTGCGAGCCAGTGCTTCATCTGGTGCGCAGCCCGACGCTCACGCGACCCTCACCGCGAGCGAGACGGTGAAGATGCCCCACTCGTCGATGCGCTGGTCGATCTTGCGGAAGCCCGCTTCCTCCACCAGCTGGTCCATCTCGGCCTGCGTGCGGCGACGCATCACCCAGGCTTCGCCCTGGCGATGGCTGGTGAGTGCGCGCGCAATCATCTCGAGCTGCGGATGCCAGGGCTGGCCGGTGTAGACCAGGTAGCCGCGGTCTTCCACCGCATCGCCCACGCCCGCGAGCGAGCGCCGCACCATCTCGTTGTCGGGGAACAGCTCGTAGAGGCCCGACACCACCGCGAGCGTGGGGCGCGGCGTCACGGTGGCCAGGCTGAGGCGGTCGAAGGCGTCGGCCTGCACGAACTGCGCCACGTCTTCCAGGCCCTTCTCGGCAATGAGTGCGCGGCCGTCGCGCACGTTGATGTCGCTGTAGTCGCGCAGCAGGATCGAGCTGGCCTTGACCGGGCTCGCAAGCACCGCGTCGAGCACATAGCGGCCATGGCCGGCCGCGATGTCCATCACGCGCACTTCGCGATGCATCTCGGCCAGGCGCTCCATGGCGATGCGGATCAGCTCCTCGACGTGGATCTTGCGCTGGCGGATGCCGCGCCAGCCGATCGAGTCCAGGTAGGTCCGGTCGATGGCGCGGCCCAGCGCGCCCTTGCCCTGCGGTTCGTTGCGGTAGACGTAGTCGAGCGTGCTGCCCGAATCGAAGCCGGTGTCGTGCCCGAGCTTCACGCCGCGCGAAAGCATGCCGCCCAGGCGCAGGCCGGCGCGCGTCAGCCCCCAGTAGGCGCCGCGTGGCGAGAGCGGCGCCAGCGGCTCGGCCAGCGCGCGCGACTCGTCGGCGGTGTTGCCGCCCAGGTGCGCGGCGCGCAGGTCGACCGGCGCCGGCGGTTGGTCGAACAGCTGCAGGATGAATTCGCGGATGGCCTGCACCGCCGGCGCGCGGTCCTTCTCGCCCAGTGTGTCGTGGAAGAAGCCCGGCAGCTCGAGCTTGGTCTTCACGGCGCTGCCCAGGCGCTCGAAGAACTGGTGCTGCGGCTTGTGGTGCACCACCCAGTCCGATCCCGAGATCAGCAGCTGCACGGGCAGCGTGATCGCGTTGGCATCGGCCACCACGCGGTCGGCGGCTTCGTAGAGGCCGAGCAGGATGTTGACGGCGATCGGCCGCGAGATCAGCGGATCGCTCTCGTAGCTGGCGATGCGCTCGGGGTCGTGCGTGAGGAACTTCGCCTTCACATAGCTGTTGACGAAGAACAGGCCGCGCAGCTTGTGCAGCAGCCCCAGCCCCGCGCGCGCGAACGGCACGTAGAGCTTGACCTTGAAGGCCGGCGAGGCCAGCGTGAGCCCGCGCACCTTGGGCGCGTAGTCATGCGCCCAGGTGGAAACCAGCACGGCGCCCACGCTCTGCGCAATCACGTGGACGTCGTGCTCCGCCACGCCGTGCGTGCTGCCGATGTGCTGGACGAAGGTCTGCACGTCGCGCACCGAGGTGGCAAAGCTCGGGCTGTAGCCGCGCTGGCCCGGCGAGCGGCCGTGGCCGCGCGCGTCCCACGCGAAGAAGTCGAAGTCGGGCAGGTCGAGCTCGTCGACCAGGTGCGCCATGCGCGCGCCGTGCTCGTGGCCGCGGTGGAACAGCACGATCGCGCCGCGGCGCGTGGCGCCGGTGGCCGGCCAGTGCCGGTAGAAGAGCGATTCGCCGTCGTGCGTGCGGAACTGGCGCTCCTGCGGAATGCGTTGCTGGGTGTTGTTGTCGGTCATCGGATCCCTGTGGCTATTTCTCTGTGTTCGTCGTGTGCGGGTTTACGGCGCCTCGGCCAGCGCGCGGCGGACGCGGTTGACCACCGTCCAGGCCACGAGCACCGCGGCAAGCGGCATCAGCCACGCCGCCCAGCCCGGCAGCGGCCAGCCCAGCGCCACATAGAGGCCGAGCGCGCCGAACACGAAGGCGCGGTCGCTCTTGCCGAGCGGCCCGTCGTAGCGGCGCGAGGCACCCACCGTGGGGCCCAGCGCGCCCGCGAATTCGCTCAGGCCCGCCAGCACGATCACCGTGCCGACCCAGAACGGGCTGAACGGCTGCACCAGCGCAAACGGCAGGTACAGCGCGGCGTCGGAGACCACGTCGGTCAGCTCGTTGAGGAAGGCCCCGAGCCTGCTCTGCTGGCCGTGCTCGCGTGCCAGCATGCCGTCGATGGCGTTGAACGCCATGCGCACGAACATCCACGCCGGGATGAGCCCGAAGGCGGCCATCGACGGCGCCGCAAAGAAAAGCCAGAGCCCGAGGACGACCGAAATCGCGCACGCGGCCAGCGTGACCTGGTTGGCGGTGACGCCCAGGGCATGCAGGCGCCCGACGAGCGGCCGCAGCAGCCCCTGGAACCGTGGTTTCAGTTCGTAGATCGACACGTGCCGGCTTCCCCTCGTTTGTTATATGGCCGAAGCATTCTGCCAGTGTGGCAGGCACTAAACTCGTGCTCGCAGCCCCTCATTCCATGACCATCCAGACCGACGACTTCGCCCCTGCCCCGCCCCGCGTGGTGTCCGCCGCCCCCGCTTCGCCCCAGGAAGAGGCCATCGAGCGGGCGCTGCGCCCGAAGCTGCTCGACGAATACGTGGGCCAGGCCAAGGTGCGCGAGCAGCTCGAGATCTTCATCGGCGCGGCGCGCAAGCGCAAGGAAGCGCTCGACCACGTGCTGCTGTTCGGCCCGCCCGGCCTGGGCAAGACCACGCTGTCGCACATCATCGCGGCCGAGCTGGGCGTGAACCTGCGCCAGACCTCCGGGCCGGTGCTCGAAAAGCCCAAGGACCTGGCGGCGCTGCTGACCAACCTGGAGCCCAACGATGTGCTCTTCATCGACGAGATCCATCGCCTGAGCCCCGTGGTCGAGGAAATCCTCTACCCCGCGCTGGAGGACTACCAGATCGACATCATGATCGGCGAAGGCCCCGCGGCGCGCAGCATCAAGCTCGACCTGCAGCCCTTCACGCTGGTGGGCGCCACCACCCGCGCCGGCATGCTCACCAACCCGCTGCGCGACCGCTTCGGCATCGTGGCGCGGCTGGAGTTCTACACGCCCGAGGAACTGGCGCGCATCGTGCGGCGCAGCGCCGGCCTGCTCAAGGTGGACACCGACGCGGCCGGCGGCTTCGAGATCGCGCGCCGCTCGCGCGGCACGCCGCGCATCGCCAACCGCCTGCTGCGGCGCGTGCGCGACTACGCCGAGGTCAAGGGCAACGGCCGCATCACCGAGGACATCGCGCACAAGGCGCTCGCCATGCTCGACGTCGACCCGCAGGGCTTCGACCTGATGGACCGCAAGCTGCTCGAAGCCGTCATCCATCGCTTCGACGGCGGCCCGGTGGGCCTGGACAACGTGGCGGCCAGCATCGGCGAGGAGCGCGACACGATCGAGGACGTGATCGAGCCCTACCTGATCCAGCAGGGCTACCTGCAGCGCACGCCGCGTGGGCGCATCGCCACGCTGGCGGCCTACCGCCACCTGGGTGTGACGCCGCCTTCGAGCCGGTCCGACGGACAGGACCTCTTTGGAGTCTGACAACCCATGCATACCCATGACCTGAGTGCCTGGCAGCACGACCATCACTTCGGCGCTGGCAACGAATCGGCCGAGCGCAGCACCCGCCTCGTGATGTGGATCACCGCCGCAATGATGGTGGTCGAGATCGGTGCCGGCTGGTGGTTCAACTCCATGGCGCTCCTGGCCGACGGCTGGCACATGAGCTCGCACGCGCTGGCCATCGGCCTGAGCGCCTTCGCCTATGCGGCCGCGCGGCGCTACGCGCGCGATCCGCGCTTTGCCTTCGGCACCTGGAAGATCGAGGTGCTGGGCGGTTTTGCGAGCGCGCTGATGCTGCTCGGCGTGGCGGTACTGATGGTGGTGGGCTCGATCGAGCGGCTGCTCTCGCCCTCGGCCATCCACTACCGCGAAGCCGTGGCGGTGGCCGTGCTCGGGCTGGTGGTCAACCTGGTCTGCGCGCGGCTGCTGGGGTCGGCGCACCATCACGGGCATGGGCACGACCATGGCCATGGCCATGCGCACCATCATCACGACGACCATGGCCACGCGCACGGACATGACCTGAACCTGCGCTCGGCCTACCTGCACGTGGTGGCCGATGCCGCCACCTCGGTGCTGGCCATCGGCGCGCTGCTCGGCGGCTGGTTCTTCGGCTGGTCCTGGCTCGACCCGGTGATGGGCATCGTCGGCGCGGTGCTGGTGGCCGTGTGGGCCAAGAGCCTGCTCAAGGAAACTGGCAAGGTGCTGCTCGACCGCGAGATGGACCATCCCGTGACGGCCGAGATCCGTGAAGGCGTCGAAACGATGCTGGCCGATTCGGAAACCCGCGTGTCCGACCTGCACGTGTGGCGCGTGGGCCGCGAGGCCTATGCCTGCGCGCTCACGGTGGTGACGCACTCGCCCACGCTCACGGCCGACGAGGTGCGGGCCTGCTTCTCGATGCACGAGGAAATCCGCCACTCGACGGTCGAAATCCAACGCTGCTGAGGACGCCCCCCGAAGCGCGGCCTTCGGCGTCACCGATATGTCACGGGATCGCCATCGCCCGGTCACGCGTTGGTGGGAGCCTACCCGTCCATGCAACGCGACGATGCTTTCCTGCGCGCATGGCGCGACACCGCGACCCGGGCCCCCGAGCCGGAGGACGAGGATCTTGCGCGCCCGCCGCTGCGCTGCCGCACCCTCTGGATCTCCGACCTGCACCTGGGCACCCCCGGCTGCCAGGCCCGCGCGCTGCTCGATTTCCTGAAGCACACCGAGTGCGAGACCCTGTTCCTGGTCGGCGACATCATCGACGGCTGGCAGCTCAAGCGGAACTGGTACTGGCCGCAGGCGCACAACGACGTGATCCAGAAGCTGCTGCGCAAGGCGCGCAAGGGCACGCGCGTGATCTTCATCCCGGGCAACCACGACGAGTTCGCGCGCAAGTACCTGAACCACAACTTCGGCGGCATCGACGTGGCCGAGGAATGGATCCACGAGACCGCCGACGGCCGCAAGCTCTGGATCATCCACGGCGACCTCTTCGACGGCGTGATCCAGTGCGCCAAGTGGCTCGCGCACGTGGGCGATTCGCTCTATGAATTCACGCTCAAGCTCAACCGCCACCTGAACTCGCTGCGCGCACGCATGGGACTGCCGTACTGGTCGCTTTCCAAGTACCTCAAGGGCAAGGTCAAGCGCGCCGTGAGCTACGTGGGCGACTTCGAGAACGCCGTGGCGCGCGAGGCCCGCAAGCGCGGCGTGCAGGGCGTGGTCTGCGGCCACATCCACCATGCCGAGATGCGCGACATCGACGGCATCCTCTACTGCAACGACGGCGACTGGGTCGAGAGCCTGACGGCGCTCGCCGAGCATGCCGACGGCACGCTGGAGATCATCGACTGGTCGCAGCACATGCCGGTGCCGGCCAAAGCGGGCGCGCAGAACCAGCCCGTGGCGGCCTGAGCGGGCACTGCCAGCCCTTCAGCGCCGCATCGTGTCGAGCTGCGTCACGGGCGGGCTGTCATTGCCCCACGATCCGCGGATGAAGGTGAGCACCGCGGCCACGTCGGCCGCATCGAGCACTTGCCCGAACGGCGGCATGCCGTAGGGCCGCGGATTGCCAGCGGTGGAGGGCAGGTAGCCGCCGTGGGCGATCACCTGGATCAGGTTGGTCGTCTGTGCCATGTTCACGGCGCGGTTGCCCGCCAGCGGCGGAAAGGCGCCCGGCGCGCCCTGGCCCTGGTCGCCGTGGCAGTAGGCGCATTGCTGGTCGTAGATTTTGGCGCCGCGGGCCATGGTGCCGGCATCGCGGCGCGTGGACGCGGCTGCCGTGCGTACGGGCGCCGCAGGTTGCGCCGGCACGCCGGGCAGGTCTTTCAGGTAGCTGGCCATCGCGGCCAGGTCGGCCTCGCTCAGGTACTGCGTGCTGCGAAAGACCACGTCGGCCATCGGCCCCATGACCGAGCCGCGCGGCGCAACGCCGTTCCTGAGCAGAGCGACCACGTCGCCCGTCGGCCAATCGGCCACGCCGGCCTGGTGCGGGTCGGCAAGCGATGGCGCATACCAGTTCTCCACCGCGATCAGCCCGCCTGAGAGGCCCAGCTTCGCCTGCGTTGCGCCGAGCGAATCGCGGCTGCCGTGGCAGGCGATGCAATGGCCCAGCCCGCCGACCAGGTAGGCGCCGCGGTTCCATTCGGCCGGCTTGCCCGCGTTGGCCACGAAAGCCTCGGGCTTGAAGGAGAGCGCCCGCCAGACCGCGAGTGCGGCCTGCGTGTCGTAGGGAAAGCGCAGCCGATGCGCCAGGTTGGCCACGGGCGCGGGCGGCACGTTGCGCAGGTAGGCGTAGATGGCATCCGAGTCTTCGCGCGTGACCTGCGTGAAGTTCGGATAGGGGAAGGCGGGGTACAGCAGGCGGCCGTCCTTGCTGCGGCCGTTGTGCATCGCGCGCCAGAAGTGCGCGCTGCTCCAGCTGCCGATGCCGTTCTGCGCGTCGGGCGTGAGATTGCTCGAATACACGGTGCCGAAGGGCGTCTCGATCGGCAGCCCGCCGGCATAGGGCTGGCCGCCGCGCGTGGTGTGGCAGCCGGCGCAATTGCCGGCCAGCGCAAGGTAGCGCCCGCGTTCGACCAGCTGCGGCGTGGCGTTGAAGGCTTCGGCCTGTTCGGGTAGCGGGTCTTCGCCGCGCAGGTTCAGCGCGACGATGCCGCCGGCCGCCGCGCCCAGCAGCAGCACGAGAATCAACAGCGTCCAGCCGAGATGTCGCATCTTCATCGGCGCCTCACTTCGGCATGCCGCCGCAGCGCATCGGCAGTGCAGCGGGCAGCGAGGCAGCGGGCTTCGGATCGGCCGGCATCGGCTGCACCGCGAGCCAGCTGGCCACCGCATTGATGTCCGTGGTGGTCATGCGGCGGCCGATCTCGGCCATGCAGTCGGGCGCCAGCGCATGCCGCTCGCTGGTAAGCCAGGCGCCGAGCTGCGAGGACACGTAGAGGCGGGGCAGCCCCAGCAGCCCCGGAATGGCCGGCTGCACACCGGTGAGCGCGGCGCCGTGGCACTGCACGCAGGCCGGAATGCGCCTTGCCGCATCGCCTTCGAGCGCCAGCTGGCGGCCGCGCGCCAGCTGTGCGGGCGGCGCGTCGCTGGCAGGCGAGACGGGCGGGTAGGGCAGGTCCAGGCCCGCGAAGTATTCGGCCATTTCCATCAGGTAGGCGTCGGACAGGTGCTGCACCATGTAGCTCATGTCGGCGTTGAAGCGCCGGCCGTCGCGAAAGCTCCGCAGCTGGTTGAACAGGTAGCCCGCGGGCTTGCCCGAGAGGCGCGGAAAGTAGCCGGCGTTGGTGGTCGCGCCTTCGCGCCCGTGGCAGGCGATGCAGGCGGCCACGCGCTGTTCGATGTCGCTCGCGGAAGAGGCGGCCGGTGCGGCGGGCGCCGCCGCCATGGCGAAGATGCCGTGGCCGAGCAGCAGCAATGCAATCGCGGCGATGCGGCGGGCTGCGTTGTTCTTCTTCATGTGCCGGCCGCGAAGCGCGCCAGCGCCAGCAGTCCCGCAATGAGCAGCAGCACGGTAACCAGCGCAACGCCGATCAGCGGCAAGAGCCCCACCTGTGCGGTGCGCCGGTCGGCCTCCGCGCGGCGGCCGCCCAGCCCGATGAAACTCCAGAGAACCGCGCGTACCGCGCGCATGAGATTGGACATGCACCGACTGTGCCGCAAGCGCAGCCAAAAAAACAGATGCAGATCCAAACCAAATCACCGGTGCAGATAAAGTCCCACCGAATGAAGACCGCCCTGCCATGAAGCGCTACGAAGCCCTTGCCGCCGACATCGAGGCGTCGATCCGCCACGGCACGCTCAAGACCGGCGACCGCCTGCCCTCGGTGCGGCACACCGGCGAGAGCCGCGGCGTGAGCGCCTCCACCGTGTTCCAGGCGTACTACCTGCTGGAGGCGCGCGGCCTGGTGCGCGCGCGGGACCGCTCGGGCTACTACGTCACGGGCGGCGGGCTGCGCGATGCGCCGCCCGAGGCCAACCTCACGTCGCGCCCGGCCGAGGGCCCCAGGTCGCTCGACGTGAGCGACCACGTGTTCGACATCCTCGAGGCCAGCATGTCGCGCAAGGTGGTTCCCTTCGGCTCGGCGTTCCCGAGCCCGCTGTTGTTTCCGCTGGCACGGCTGGGCCAGTTCATGGCCGCGAGCGCCAAGTCGCTCGATCCGTGGAGCACCGTGGACGACCTCACGCCCGGCAGCGCGGCCCTGCGCCGGCAGATCGCGCTGCGCTACCTGGGCGACGGCATGCAGGTGCCGGCCGACGAGATCGTCGTCACCAACGGTGCGCTGGAGGCGCTCAACCTGTGCCTCGCGGCGGTCACGCGCCCGGGCGATTCGGTGATCGTCGAATCGCCCACCTTCTATGCGGCCCTGCAGGCGCTGGAGCGCATGGGCCTGCGAGCGATCGAGGTGCCGACGCATCCCGGCGAAGGCATCGACCTGGGGGCGCTGGAGCTGGCCATTGCGGCGCACCGGCCCAAGGCCTGCTGGCTCATGACCACTTTCCAGAACCCGCTCGGCAGCCTGATGCCCGACGCGAAGAAGAAGGCGCTGGTCGAACTGCTCGCACGGCATGCGCTGCCGCTGATCGAGGACGACGTGTATGCCGAGCTCTACTTCGGCGACCGGCGCCCGCCGCCGGCCAAGGCCTTCGACACGCAGGGCCTCGTGCTGCATTGCTCGTCTTTCTCGAAATGCCTGGCACCGGGGTACCGCATCGGGTGGGCATCAGCCGGGCGCTTCGCGCGCAACGTGGCGCGGCTGAAGCTGACGACCACGCTCAGCACCTCGGTGCCCGCGCAGCTCGCGCTGGCAAGCTACCTCGAAAAAGGCGGGCTCGACAAGCACCTGCGCAAGCTGCGCCAGGTGCTGGCCGTGCAGCAGGCGAGCTTTGCGCAGGCAGTGGGCCACTACTTTCCTGCGGGCACGCGCGCCACGCGGCCGCTGGGCGGCTATTTCATGTGGGTCGAGCTGCCGGCGCAGGTCGACGCTCTCGCGATCCATGCGCAAGCGCTGGAGCGCGGCATCAGCGTGGCGCCCGGGCCCATTTTTTCGGCCACGCGCGGCTTCACGCACTGCCTGCGGCTGAACTATGGGCATGCCTGGGACGCGCAGAGCGAAAAGGCGATGCAGACCCTGGGGCGATTGGTGGCAGCGGCCGCGGCAGGCAGCCCGCCGCGCGAGAAAATCGTGCTGCCGTGACCTTCGACCTTTTCTCCGATGCCCTCGAAGATGCCGCATCGCCGCGCGGCAAGCAGTCGATCGGGCCCGGTGCGTTCGTCCTGCGCGGATTCGCGCTGCCTTGTGTCGACGAACTGCTGTCCGGGCTGCACGAGGTCGAGCATCGCGCCGCCTTCCGCCACCTGGTAACCCCCGGCGGCTTCACGATGTCGGTTGCGATGACCAACTGCGGCCGGCTCGGCTGGATCTCGGACCGGCGCGGCTACCGCTATGGCGAGCACGATCCCGAAACAGGCCTGCCCTGGCCCGCGATGCCGGCCGCTTTCGCGCGCCTGGCCAAGGCATCGGCCGCCGAGGCCGGGTTTGCGGACTTCGAGCCCGACGCCTGCCTGGTGAACCGCTATGAGCCCGGCACGCGCCTGTCGCTGCACCAGGACAAGGACGAGCGCGACTACGGCGCGCCCATCGTCTCGGTATCGCTCGGCATGCCGGCCACCTTTCTCTTCGGCGGACTCGCCCGCAGCGACAAGGCCGCCCGCATTCCGCTGGTGCACGGCGACGTGGCGGTGTGGGGCGGGCCCGACCGGCTGCGCTACCACGGCGTGCTGCCGCTGGAAGACCGGCCGCACGCGCTGCTGGGCCGCCGGCGCATCAACCTGACTTTTCGCAAAGCGGGATGAAGCGGCCGCTCAAGTCAAATTGATGACTTGTTCCTTTTTTCTGTGCACAACTCTGTGGGTTGTCTGAGGACCAGGGTCGGCGGAGCCAGCATTGACGGGGGTTGGCACTAGGTTGCCTGCGGAATGGGCAGGGGGTGGAGCGGTGGAAAAACGCGGGGCGCCTGGAACGGATGTCTCGAAAAATCGAGCCGAATTCGTGACATACATCACGCTTGGGCGAGAGGACGCGATTTCATGGGAGCCCCCAAGGACCTGTCGGAAAGCACTGCGCGCCGCTCCCGTCCACCGCGGAAGAGACTATTTCGCAGGCGAGAAAGAGGTTGGCGCCAAGAACGAGTTGTCCATCTTCGCAACGATCGGTCCGGCTGCCTCGCTCGCCTTTCTGACCTCGACCCATTCGGGATCGACGACGAACTTGCCCCACTTGGTCTCACGATCGGCCAGGCTCTCCCAGACAAGCATGTAGGTCAGCGCGTTGCTGTCAGGTCCGACGGCAGTCGTCCAATATCCGAGCTGACGAATTCCCAGCCGATTCCAGATGCCCACGGTGTGGTCGCGAAATCTGGCAAGAACGTCGGGTAGGCGGCCAGGCATTGCGGTATAGACGCGCAGTTCGTAGATCATCGACCTCAGTCCTGAAAAGATGGTTGCGAGTTGACGGGGTGGCGGGCACGACCGCCCGCTCACATTGTGCTGCCAGAGGTCTATCCACCGTCAAAGGAGATGGTGCAGTGACTGCGCAATGCCTCGGAAGCACCCGGACTGATGCGGGAGCAAGCGCAATGAAAAAAGCCCCAAGTAGTTGATTTACTTGGGGCTTTTAAGCTTCAGCGATCGATCGCTGAAGCAGTGTTGGTGGCTCTTCACGGACTCGAACCGCGGACCTGTGGATTATGATTCCATCGCTCTAACCGACTGAGCTAAAGAGCCGTTCGGCACAGTTTTGTGCCGAGCCCAAGATTATAGCGCAGGCTGCGGGTCCCGAATCAAGCCCGGCGCGAAGCACTCGGTGTCTTTTTTGCGATGGCCGACCCCGAAGCCGGCCGCCGCCCGTACAACCCCGGGTGAAAATCCGCCGATGTCTGCGCTGCCCCGCGCCCCTTCCGCCAAAGCCGCCACCGAGCGCGACGCCATGCCCGACGACCAGTTGATGCTGGCCTACGCGCGCGGCGATGGCGCGGCGTTCGACGTGCTCTATGCGCGCCACGAGGGCGGGCTGTTCCGCTTCGTCAAGCGGCTGCTGGGCACCCGGCTGGCCGCGCAGGCAGACGAGGTGTTCCAGGACACCTGGGTGCGCATCATTTCGGCGCGCGACAGCTTCTCGCCGCAGGGCGCCGCCTGGCGCACCTGGGCCTTCACGATCGCGCACAACCTGGCGATGGACCGGCTGCGCGTGAGCGGGCGCGAGGTGGCGCTCGATGCGCATCCGGGCGATGGCGACGACGCTGCCTTTCCCACGCTCGACCGCGGCGTGCGCGGCGCGATGGATGCCGCGGCGCATCCGTCTGCCGAAGAACTCGCGTTCTGGCGCGCCGCCGGCCGGCGCCTGCTGGCCTGTCTGGACGAATTGCCGCCCGAGCAGCGCGCCGCGTTCCTGCTGCACCATGAAGACGGGCTGACCGTCGAAGCGCTCGCGGCCAGCCTGCAGATCGGCTTCGAAACCGTGCGAAGCCGCCTGCGCTATGGGCTACAGAAACTGCGCGCCTGCATGGAACGCTACCTGTCGGTGCTGGAGCAGCGCGCATGAACACCGGCGGCGGCAACGGCACCCCCGGCTTTGAAGATGGCGCCGAGGACGCGGCGCTGCGCGATCCCGCACTGCGCCGGGCGCTCGACCACGCGCCCGACAGCGATGCATTGCCTGATCCGCGCACCCGCGACGCGATCCGGAAGATGGCGCACAACCTCGCGCCCATTCCCGCGGCGGCGCCGGCGGCCGAAGACAAGGGTGCCGCGCCTTGGTGGCGCCGGCTGTTCGGTGGTGGCGGAGGGTCGCATGCCCGCATGCCGTGGAACGCGGCCTTTGCGACCGTGCTGCTGGCCACCTTCGTGACCGTGCTCTGGCACCGCGAACCGGTGCCCGATGCGCGGCTGGATGGAGAGGCGGGCGTTGCCTCGGCGCCTGCGACCGCTCCGGAGGCGGCGCCGTCTGCGGCTGCAGTTCCGGGCCCAACCGCGGCTCAGGCGCCAGCGCCAGCTCAAGCACCGGCACCAGCTGCGGTACCAGCGCCGGCTCCGGCGCAGCCCGAAGCGGCGCGAGACGCGGTGGGCGAAGAGTCAATGCGAAGCAGGGATATCGCAGTGCGCCGATCGGCGCCGCCGCCCTCCGGCGAGAAGGAGGCTGCTGTACCGGCGCCAGAGCCCCAGATCAGCCAGGCAGCGCCAGAGTCCTTGCCACTTCCCGCACCAGCATCACCAGCAGCAGCGATCGCACCGGCGCCGCCTCCTGCCGCCATGGCTCCCGCAGCGCCGCCCGTCACCCGCGAGGCGGTCAGCGGCGACGTTTCTGCTTCCTCTCCAGCCCTGTCGGCGCCGCAGCGCAGCCCCAGTGCCGAGGCCTCCAGCATGTTGCGTTCGGCCCCCGCGCCGCGCGCGGCTGTGGTGGCTGGCAAGGCCGCGGCGAGCCCGGCGGAGGGCGCCGCTGCGTTCTCGGCGCTCGACCAATGGACCTCGCTGAACGCGACACGCGCCGGGCAGGGCGCGCGCCATGCGCGCGGCGACACCGAGGGGCTGGCCGCGCTGGTCAACACGCTGGCCCGTTCGGCCACCACCGCGCCGGGCGCCGAGCTGGCCGCGCCGGTCGAGGCGCGGCTGGAGCTCTACCGCGGCGGCACCTTGCTCGCGGTACTCGAGATCGCGGGCGACCAGGTGCGCTGGACGCCGCAGGGGGCGGGAGCTGGCGCCTCGGTCGGCACGCCGCCGGCGCCGGCGCTGGCCGAATTGAGGGCGCTGCTCGCGCGCCAGTAGTGCGGGGGGCGGCGAGGGGCGCGGCCCCGCGCGCTGTCGCTCAGGCGTTCTTGAAGTCCGGCTGGCGCTTGGCGAGGAAGGCGTCCATGCCTTCCTTCTGGTCGGCCGTGGCAAACAGCGCATGGAACAGCCGGCGCTCGAACATCACGCCGTCGGAGAGGCCGCTCTCGAAGGCGCGGTTGACCGACTCCTTGGCCGCCATCACCGCGATCTGCGAATAGCCCGCGATGACCAGCGCGGCACCGAGCGCCTCGTCGGCCAGCTTTTCATAAGGCACCACGCGGCTCACGAGGCCCGCGCGTTCGGCTTCGGCGGCGTCCATCATGCGGGCGGTGAGCGCCATGTCCATGGCCTTGCTCTTGCCCACCGCGCGCGGCAGGCGCTGCGTGCCGCCGGCGCCGGGGATCACGCCGATCTTGATTTCGGGCTGGCCGAACTTGGCGTTGTCGGCCGCAATGATGAAGTCGCACATCATCGCAAGCTCGCAGCCGCCGCCCAGCGCGAAGCCACTCACGGCCGCGATCACGGGCTTGCGGATCGAGCGGATGGTTTCCCAGTTGCGCGTGATGTAGTCGCCCTTGTAGGTGTCGATGAAGCTGTACTTGGCCATGGCGGCGATGTCGGCGCCGGCCGCAAAGGCGCGTTCGCTGCCCGTCAGGATGATGCAGCCGATGGCGTCGTCGGCGTCGAAGGCCTTGAGCGCGGTGCCCAGCTCGGTCATGAGCGCGTCGTTGAGCGCGTTGAGCGCCTTGGGCCGGTTGAGGGTGATGATGCCGACCTTGCCTGCTTCGGTCCGCACTTCGATGTTTTCGTAGCTCATGGTGTCTCCGGGAGAAGGAAAAAACGCGCTTCACTATACCCAGCATCCGGCGCAGGCGCGCTGGCGGCGGTTGGTGCGCACAGCCGCTTGCCACCGCCGAGTCCACTTCGTCTTCGGGGCCTAGTTGAGAATTGATCTCATCTAGAATGCCCGCCATGGAGTTCCCGATGCAAGAACATGCCGTGCTGCTGCGGGCCTATGCCCGGGTCCAGGAACGCTGCTCGCAAGTGATGGCCGAGCAGGCCGCGCGCATCGCGCAACTCGAGGCGCAGGTTGTGCGGCTGCGCGGCGCGCTGGTGGCGCGCGATTCCGCCGTTGCGATCGTGCGCGAAGAACTCGCGGCGCGCGCCGCCGCGGGCCGTGCGCTGCCGAAGCGCCTCGATGCGCTGCTGGCACCGGCGGCAAGCCGGCGCCGCGCCATGCCGCGGCCCCATGACGCGGCCCCGGCCGACCTGCGCGAAAAGGCGGTGCTGTGCGTCGGCCGCGAGGAAGATGCGCCATCGCTCGCGCGGCAGCTGGTGGAGATTGCCGGCGGCCGCTACCTGCACCACGACGGCGGCGACGATGCCGACGAGCTGGCACTCGAAGCTGGGCTGCGCGCCGCCGACCTTGTCATCTGCCAGACCGGCTGTGTGAGCCACGGCGCCTACTGGCGCGTGCAGGACCATTGCCGGCGAACCGGCAAGCCCTGCGTGCTGGTGGGCGAGCCGCAGCCGATCCAGTTCGTGCGGCAGCCGCCGGCCGCCGCTGCCACGGAAAGCGAACGCTAGCGGGTTCTCAGCGCCGCGCGCCCGGCGCGAGCCAGGCCGCGATCTTTGCCGCGTCGTGCGAGAACAGCCGCCAGGTGGTTGCGCCTTCCGGCAGCACCAGCGGCAGCCTCAGCAGCTTGCGGTCGCGCGCCACCAGTGCGGTGCAGCGCGTGGCGTCGCCGAGGTACAGCGCCAGGTCGTCGAGCTTGGCGATGCGCCAGGCCTGCGCGGGGCGCTGCTGGCCCTTGCGGCCGATGGCGGGCAGTTCGATGCCGATCCACTCGTCGTTGGCCGA
The DNA here is from genome assembly GCF_007828835.1 of Variovorax beijingensis. Classification (GTDB taxonomy): domain Bacteria; phylum Pseudomonadota; class Gammaproteobacteria; order Burkholderiales; family Burkholderiaceae_C; genus Variovorax; species Variovorax beijingensis_A. The sequence continues at coordinate 989,821 of NZ_VIVL01000001.1, forward strand.
GAAGCCGGCCTTTTCGGCGGCGCCGCCGCGCAGCACCACCTTGACCTGGACGCTGCCGTTGGCCTCGGCCACGCGCAGGCCCAGCGCCTGCGCCTGCTGCGAGGGGTCTTCGAGCGCGGCCACGCCGTGCGCGCGCAGCAGTTCGGCCAGCGGCAGTTCGTCGGTCGAGTGGATCCACTGCGCGATTTCTGCCGCATAGGAGCGGCCGCCCACGGCCTCGAGCGCCGCGGCCACGTCGGCTTCGCTGATCGGGCCGCCATCGCTTTGCGCCCACAGGTGGCGCATCACGTCGTCGAGCGTGCCCTTGCCTTCGCGGCGCAGGGTGAGGTCGAAGCACAGCGCCACCAGCGCGCCCTTGGTGTAGTAGCTGACGGTGCCGTTGGGCGTCTGCTCGTCCTGTCGGTAGTACTTGACCCAGGCGTCGAAGCTCGCGTCGGCCACCGACTGGACGAGCCGGCCCGGCGTCTGCAGCACCTGGTTGATGGTCTTGTTGAGCAGACGCAGGTAGCCCGCATCGTCGATGCGGCCGGCGCGGCGCAGCAGCAGGTCGTCGAAGTAGCTGGTGAAGCCCTCGAAGAACCACAGCATGTGCGTGTAGTTCTCGCGGCCGTAGTCGTAGTGCGCGAATTCCGCCGGGCGCATGCGCTTGACGTTCCAGGTGTGGAAGTACTCGTGGCTGATCAGGCCCATCAGCGTGGTGTAGCCCTCGGGCTGTTTCTTCGCGCCGCGCTGCGGCAGGTCGCGCCGGTTGCAGATCAGCGCGGTGGAGTGCCGGTGCTCGAGCCCGCCGTAGCCGTCGTCCACGGCATTGAGCATGAACACGTAGCGGTCGATCGGCGGCTTGGGGCCGCCCCGTTTGCCGGCCTTGTCGCCGTGCCAGAAGCGGATCTCGGCTTCGCAGATGGCCTGCGTGTCGGCAATCAGGCGTTCGCCGTCGAACGAGGCGGCGGCACCCGCGATGACGAAGCGGTGCGGCACGCCGCAGGCTTCGAACTCGGCGCTCCAGAAGGGGCCCATCTCGACCGGGCTGTCGGCCAGCTCGTCGTAGCCGGCGGCCAGGTAGCGGCCGAAGCCGTGCTTGTCGATCTTCGCGGGCACGAGCGCGGTGGCGCACGACCAGCGCGCATCGTCGCCGGGCGGCAAAGCGGGCGCGCTGATTTCCAGCACATGCGGCGCATCGGCCTGGCCCTCGACGCGCAGGCACAGGCTGGTGCCGTTGAAGAAGCCGCGGCCGGCATCGAGCCAGGCGGTGCGCACCGAGTTGTCGTAGGCGCAGACCTGGTAGTGCAGCACCAGCGGCTGGCCCGGCACGCAGTCGACCTGCCAGCTGCACTTGTCGAGCTGCGTCAGCGCGGGTTTGCGGCGTCCTTGCGTGGCGCGCAGGCCCTGCAGGTTCTTGGCGAACTCACGCACCAGGTAGCTGCCTGGAATCCACACCGGCAGCGCCACGCGCTGCTGCGCGGCGGGGGCCTCGATGGTCAGGGTGACGGCGAACAGGTGTGCATGCAGGTCGGCGCACTCGATGCGGTAGTGCACTGCGGCGGCCGGCGCAGCCGCTCGCGCGCGCCGGGAAACGGTCGGCGCGGCCATCAGTTGATGGAGGCAGCGAGTTGCTTCTCGACCTGGTCCGCGGGAATGGCGCCCGGCGCGCGGGTGCCGTCGCTGAAGATCAGCGTGGGCGTGCCGGTGATGTTGTACTTGCGGCCGAACTCGACGTTGCGCTGCAGCGCCGTGACGTCGCAGCTGGTTGCCGCGGTGGCGGGCTTGACGCTGGTTTCCATCCAGTCGCCCCAGGCCTTGCCCTTGTCCTTGCTGCACCAGATGTCGCGCGACTTGACGGCCGAATCGGGGCCGAGCACCGGGTAAAGGAACAGGTAGACGGTGACGTTGTCGACGGTCTTCATGTCTTTCTCGAAGCGCTTGCAGTAGCCGCAGTTCGGGTCTTCGAACACCGCGAGCTTGCGCTTGCCGCTGCCGCGCACGATCTTGATGGCGTCTTTCACGGGCAGCTTGTCGAACGAGACCTGGCTGAGCTTCTCGATGCGCTCCTCGGTCAGGTTCTTGCGCGCATTCACGTCGATCAGGTTGCCCTGCAGCAGGTAGTTGCCCTGCTCGTCGGTGTAGTAGATCTGGAAGCCGTTCACGCGCACTTCGTAGAGGCCCGGCAGCGGCGACTTGGTGACTTCGTCGATGGCGGGGAACTGCGGAATGCGTGCCGGAAGGTTCTTGCGGATCTCGGCCTCACCGGCCAGGGCCGTAGCGGCCGCAGCCAGCGTGCAGGCGGCGAGAAGAAGGTTGCGTGCGAGTTTCATTGGAAGTCCGGTCGATGGATTCATGCCTTCAAGCCCATCGCCTGGTTGGCGATCCAGTGCTTGAGGAGGCGCGTGCGGTCGAAGCCGCGCATGCCCCAGTTGCGCAGCGCGGGCAGGGGCCCCACGCTGTGCGAGAACAGCTGCTGCAGGCCGTCGGTGGCCAGGCTCATCTGCAGCACGTCGGCGCGGCGCGCGCGTTCGTAGCGGCGCAGCAGGCGCGGATCGCCCACGCTGCGCCAGTATTCGCGCTGGCGGATCACGTCGGCCAGCATGGCCGCATCGGCCAGGCCCAGGTTGAGGCCCTGGCCTGCGAGCGGATGCACCGTGTGGGCCGCATCGCCGGCCAATGCCCACGACTGCGCAGCCGTACCCTGCGCCTGCGGCATGGTGCCGGTCCAGCGGTCGGCAATGGCGCGCGCGAGCGGCCAGGCGGCGCGCTCGCTTGTAAGCCGAAGCGGGCCGAGCGCGCCATGGCTGGCTTCGCTCACCGCGGCGTTGAATTCCTCGTCGCCTTGCGCCAGCAGCGCGGGCGCGCGGAGCTGGTCGACCGACCACACCAGCGCCAGCGAACGGCCCTGCACGCCGCCCATCGGCAGCAGCGCCAGCACCTCGCCCGTGTCGTTGAACCACTGGCGCGCCACGCCGTCGTGTGGCTGCGCCGCTTCGAGCCGCGCCGCAATCGCATGCTGCGGATAGCGCGTGACGGCATAGCTCACGCCAAGCGCGTCGCGCGTGGCGCTGGCCTTGCCTTCGCACACCACGGTAAGCGGCGCGGGCACGGGTGCAGCCACGACCTCCACCTGGGGCTGGAAGCGCACCGCATCGGCCAGCTGCTGTTCGAGCGCCGGCACGTCGACGATCCAGGCCAGCGCATCGACCTTCTGCCGCACGGCGCTGAACTGCACGCGCCCGCCCTCGTCGCCGTGCACGAGCATTTCGCGCACCGGCGTGGCATGCGCGGCGTCCGGCCAGGCGCGCAGCGATTCGAGCAGGGTGCGGGAGGCGGTGTTCAGCGCATAGGCCCGGATGTCCTGCTTGCCGGCCGCGGCGGGCGGAACCACCAGCGCGACGCGCACGCGCTCGCGTGCGAGCAGCAGGGCCAGCGTGCGGCCCACGATGCCGGCGCCACGAATGCAAACTTCAGGAGGGAGGGCCATCCGGCCATTGTAAGAACAAGCCCAATCCCGGGCTGCGCCCTGGCGGGCCGATGCGGGACAATCGCGGCCCAATTCCAAGGAATCCAAGGAACCCCACGTGCCACAGTCCGCCTTCGACATTGAAGCCACCATTGCGCGCCTGTTCGTCTACCCCGTGAAATCGTGCGCGGGGGTCGAGCTTCCCGAGGCGTTGCTGACCGAAACCGGCCTGGAATTCGACCGCGCCTGGATGGTGGTCGACGCCCAGGGCGAATTCGTGACCCAGCGGCAATTGCCGCGCATGGCGCTGATCCGTCCGCAGATGAAGCACATGGAAGTGGTGCTGCGCGCGCCGGGCATGCTGGCCCTGCACCTGGCGTTCGACCGGGTCGAAAAGCCGGTGCGCGTGCGGGTCTGGAAGGACGAGGTGGCGGCCTACGACATGGGCGACATCGCCGCCCAGTGGTTCAGCGACTTTCTCTCCGAGCCGGGCAAGCCGCAGGCGCTGCGGCTGGTGCGCTTCGACCCCGAGCACAAGCGCCTGTCGAGCCTGCAGTGGACCGATGGCATCGAGGCGACCAATCAGTTCACCGACGGCTTTCCGCTGCTGGTGGCCAGCGAGGGTTCGCTGGGCGAGCTCAACGAACGGCTGGCCGCCGCGGGCCACGATGCGGTCGGCATCGAGCGCTTCCGGCCGAACATCGTGCTGGCCGGCATCGAATCGCACGACGAGGACCGGGTCGATGCACTGCACGTCGCCACCGGCGAAGGCGAGGCCGAGCTCAAGCCCGTCAAGCCCTGCACCCGCTGCCCGATTCCCGACATCGACCCAGCCACGGCCTCGAGCAGCCCCGAGGTCGGCGACATGCTGCGCACCTACCGCGCCGATCCGCGCGTCGACGGGCGCATCACCTTCGGCATGAACTGCATCGTGCTGCAGGGCGTGGAGCACATGCTCAAGGTGGGGCAGCCGGTAGGCGCGAACTACCGCTTCGACTAGGCCCTGGCCGGCTCTAGAAGGTCACGCCGGCGTACAGGACGATGTTGGCGTAGGGCGTGCATTCGCCCGTGCGGATCACCGCCCTGGCGCGTGCGCTCAGGCGCTTGAGTTCCTCGTGCGACACCGTCTCCGGCAGGGCGGCCAGCTGGCCTTCGCACCATGCCGGCAGCTGTCCCGCCGGCAGCTGCCCGATGGCTTCGCGCGCGATCAGCGCGCGCTCCACCTGCATCTCCGAAAGCACGACCTTGAGCACGTCCGCGACCCGCGGAATCCCCGGCGTGAGCGCCAGGTCGATGCGCCGGGGGCCGTCGGGAATCGGCAGGCCGGCATCGCCGATCACCAGCATGTCGCCATGGCCGAGCGCGGCAATCACTTGCGAGAGTTCGGCATGCAGCAGGGCGGTACGTTTCACAGCGCGGTCCAGTCGGGAGGCATGGGGCTTTGCAGCACGGCGTCGCGCTGCGGAATGGAAGGCTGGGCGCCGGGCCGCTGGATGCACAGCGCGGCGGCGCGGATGCCCAGGCGCACGGCTTCGTCGAAGGACTGGCCCTCGCCCAGTGCCACGGCCAATGCGCCCAGGAAGGTGTCGCCTGCGGCCGTGGTGTCGACCGCCTGCACCCTGGGCGCGGGATGGTGGCGCGCGCCGTCGGCATCGATGGCCACGGCGCCGCGCGCGCCCAGCGTGACGACCACGCGCGCGACGCCCTTGGCACGCAAGGCCTGGCCGGCCAATGCGGCTTCCTGCGGGCTGTCGGCGGCCTGGCCGCACAGCGCCTCGGCCTCGATCTCGTTGACGACCAGCGTGTCGATGCGCGGCCACAGCGGCTCGGCGATCGGCTGCACCGGCGACGGGTTGAGCAGCACCCTGCAGCCGGCCTCGTGCGCCACCGAAATGGCGCGCGCGACCTGGTCCATCGGTATCTCGAACTGCGTCACCAGGAAGGCCGCGCCCTGCAGCTGCTGCCGCAGCGCCGCCGCGTCGATCTCGGCCTGCGCGTTGGCGCCCGGAATCATCACGATGCGGTTCTGGCCGCTGTCTTCCACCAGGATCAGCGCGGTGCCCGTGGGCTCGCTGCGGCTCGTGCGCAGCGCGGCGGTGTCGATGCCGTCGCACATGAGCGCGCCGCGCAGCGCCTGGCCGTGCGCGTCGGCGCCCACGCAGCCGATCATGGCCACCCGGGCGCCTTCGCGCGCGCAGCTCACGGCCTGGTTGGCGCCCTTGCCGCCCGGGATATGGGCGATCGAATGGCCCAGCAGGGTTTCGCCCGCGGCCGGTGCATGCGGCACGCGCAGCACGATGTCCATGTTCAGGCTGCCGAGCACCACGATGCGTGGCGGCTGGGCGGCGCTGGAAGAGGGAGAAGGCTTCGAACTCACGGGGTGCGGGACTTTCGGCTTGGCGCGGCTGCCGCTTCGGACGCGGGGGCGGAAGAGGACGAGGAAGAAGAAGACGGTGCGGCGGCCTCGCGGAAGCTCGCGTGCCGCGCGGTCGAGGCGCGCACGCGCAGCTCGGGCTGCAGCACCACCTTGCGCGCATCGCGCCGTTTGCCGCCCACGCGCTCCAGCAGCATGTCGACAGCCAGCGCGCCGATGCGCTCCTTGGGCTGCGCCACGGTGGTGAGCGGCGGGCTGGTGTAGGCCGAGAGTTCGATGTCGTCGAAGCCCACGATCGAGAGCTCGTCAGGCACGCGCACGCCGCTTTCATGCGCGGCGCGCAGGGCGCCGATGGCCATCAGGTCGTTGCAGACGAAGACGGCCGAGGGCGCCTCTTCGGTGCGCAAGATGGCGTGCATCGCCTCGTAGCCGCCCTGGCTCGTGAAGCCGCCGCGCCACAGCAGGGCGTCGGCATTCGGCGCGGTGCCGTTCTCGGCCAGCGCCATGCGCCAGCCCTCGATGCGCTGCTCGCTCGGCATCACGCCCACCGGCCCGCCGATGCAGGCAATGCGCTTGTGGCCGAGCGACAGCAGGTGCCGCACCGCGAGCAGGCCGCCCTGCATGTGGGCGGTTTCCACCAGGTCGCAGGCCGGATCGGCAATCTCGCGGTCGACCAGCACCGTGGGAATGCGCAGGCCGTGCAGCTGCGTGACGAGCGAGTCGTCGTCGCCGGCGCCGGTCGACACCACGATCAGCCCGTCGATGCGGCGCTCGGCCAGCACCTGCAGGTAGACGCTCTGGCGGCGCGGCTCGTCGTCGGTGTTGCACAGCACCAGCGTGTAGCCGGCGCCGAAGCAGCGGTCTTCGACGATGCGCACGATCTCGGCAAAGTAGGGGTTCGAGCTGTTCGGAATCAGCATGCCGAGCGTCGAGGTGGTGTTACTCTTGAGGCTGCGCGCCATCGCATTGGGCACGTAGCCCAGCTCGCGGATGGCCTGTTCCACGCGCTCGCGGCCCTTGGCGCTCACGTGGCGCGTGTCGTTGACCACGTGCGAGACGGTGGTGACCGAAACTCCCGCGCGCAGCGCGACGTCCTTGATGGTGGCCATGGTGGCTTCCCCCTTTTGTTGCGGCGTCAGGCCAGGCGGCGATCGGCCCGGCGCTGGCGCAGGGTGTCGATGATCACCGCAACCACGATGACCGCGCCGGTGATGATGCGTTTGCTCGGCTCGCTGGCGCCCACCTGCGCGAGCCCGGCCTCGAGCACCGCGATGATCAGCACGCCGAAGAAGGTGTTGACCACCGAGCCGCGTCCGCCCATGAGGCTGGTGCCGCCGATCACCACGGCCGCGATCACCTGCAGCTCGATGCCGACGCCGGCATTGGGGTCGGCCGCTTCGAGCCGCGCCGACTGCATCAGTCCCGCGAGCCCGGCCAGCAGGCCGGTGGCCGCGAACACGATGATGCGGATCGGCCGCGGATCGATGCCCGCGAGCCGCATCGCTTCTTCGTTGGTGCCGATGCCCACCACGTGCCGGCCGAACACCGTGCGCGTGAGCACCAGCTGGCCGGCGGCCACCAGCACCACCGCCAGCACGAAGGCCGCGGAGATGCCGCCGAGCCACGGCGCGGCCAGGCCCGAGATGGCATCGCCCACGTACTGGGTGCGCGAATCGGTCACCAGGTAGGCGCCGCCGCGCACCGCCTCCAGCATGCCGAGCGAGACGATGAAGCTCGGCAGCCGCCATGCGACCGACACCGCGCCCGTCACGCTGCCGCACACCAGCCCGGTGGCCAGGCCCAGCGCCGCGGCCACCGGCACCGAGAGCTTCCACTGGAGGATGGCGGCGGCTGTGACCGCCGCGCTGAGTGCAAGCACCGAGCCCACCGACAGGTCGATGCCCGCGATGATCAGCACGAAGGTCATGCCGACCGCCATCACCGCGAGCGCGGGAATCTCGTTGGCAATGGAGATGAAGGTTTCGCGTGTGAGGAAATATTCGCTCAGCGTGCCGAAGAGCGCGACCATGCCCACGAGCACGACGGTCAGGCCCACGTAGGTGCCCAGCTGGCCCTTCAAGGCGGAGGGCGGGGCGGAGGTAGCAGCGGCTGCGGTCATGGTGTGTCGGCGGTGGCCGGTTGGCCCGGATTCGAATCGGAAATGGCGGAGCCCGCCGTGGCGGGGGTTGCCGCATTGGCGGCGCGGCCTGCCGCATCGCTGAAGGCGGCGGCCAGCAGCGATTGCTCGCTCCACTGGCCGCGCTCGAACACCGCGACCAGCCGGCCGGCGCTCATCACGCCGATGCGGTCGCACATGGCCATGAGTTCGCGCAGGTCGCTCGACACCATCAGGAGCGCCTTGCCGGCGTCGGTCATGCGGTCGAGCTCGGCGTACAGGTCGGCACGCGCGCCGACGTCCACGCCGCGCGTGGGCTCGTCTAGCAGCAGCACCTTGCATTCGCGGTGCAGCCAGCGCGCGAACACCACCTTCTGCTGGTTGCCGCCGCTCAGGGTGGCCACCGGCTGCTCGATGCTGCGCGAGCGGATGCGCAGCAGCTCCACCAGCCTCCTGGCAATGCCGCGCTCCTTGGCGCGCTGCAGCCAGCCGGCGTGCGAGATCGCGCCCAGGTCGCTCAGCGTGGCGTTGACGCGGATCGATTGCGCAAGCAGCAGCCCCTGCGACTTGCGGTCCTCGGTCACAAGGCCGATGCCGGCGCGGATGGCCTGCATCGGCGAGCGCCAGCCCTTGCGCACGCGCAGCACCGGCTGCGTGGCGGCGATGCCGTCGTAGAGAAGAATTTCGCCGCGGTCGGCGCGGTCGGCGCCGAACAGCAGGCGCACGAGTTCGGTCCGGCCCGAGCCGACCAGGCCCGCCAGGCCCATGACTTCGCCCGCGTGCAGGTCGATGTCGACGTCCTTCACGGCCTCGGCCCGGCCGATGCCGCGCGCGCTCAGCAGCACCGGCCCGGCCACGCGGCGGTCGCGGCCTTCGTGCTCGTGCACCGCGCGGCCCACCATGCGCTGCACCAGCTCGGCTTCGCGCACGCCGGCCATCGCGCGCACGTCCACCAGCCGGCCGTCGCGCAGCACCGCCACGCGATCGGCGATGCGCTGCAACTCCTCGAGCCGGTGCGAAACGTAGACGATGGCCACGCCGCGCGCCTTCAGCAGTTCGATCTGCTCGAACAGGTGCGAGGTCTCGCGCGGCGTGAGCATGGCGGTGGGCTCGTCGAGCACCAGCACGCGCGTGTCGTCCTGCAGGTTGCGCGCAATCTCGACCATCTGCTGCTGGCCGATGCCCAGCCGCGCCACGGGCGTGGCCGGGTCGATATGTTCCATGCCGATCTTCGCGAGCTGGCGCGCGGCCAGTTCGTGCAGCTTGCCGCGGCGGATCCAGCCGGTCTGGTTGGGCAGCCGGTCGAGCAGCAGGTTCTCGGCCACCGACAGCGTGGTGACCAGCCCCAGCTCCTGCATGACCATGCGCACGCCCAGGCGCTCGGCGTCGCGGCGGGAAGCAGGCTGGAACGCCGCGCCGCCCAGCAGCATCTGCCCGCGCGTGGGCTGCACCAGGCCGCAGACGATCTTCGAGAGCGTGCTCTTGCCGGCGCCGTTCTCGCCCGTGAGCGCGAGCACCTCGCCGGCGTTCAGCACCAGCGAGACGTCGTCGAGCACCGGCGCCGCATAGTCCTTGCCGAGCGCGCTCAGCGAGAGCACGGGCACGGCAAGGCCGGTATTCATGGCGGCGGCAGGTGCGTTCAACGTCGGCTCTTTTTCTTCTGGGCTTACTTCGCGGAGGACTTGGTGACCAGCACCACGTCGGTCTTCACTTCGGCCGGCATGGCCGACTGCGGCTTCTTCTCGGCCAGCGCCTTGAGCGCGGTCTCGATGCCGAACACCGCCTGCTTGGCCGCGAACTGGTCGGCGGTGGCAAGCACGCGGCCGTCCTTCAGCATTGGCTTGATGGCGCCGATGTTGTCGTAGCCCACCACCAGCACCTTGCCGGTCTTGCCCGCGGCCTTGACGGCAGCGACCGCGCCCAGCGCCATGCTGTCGTTGCCCGCGAGCAGCGCCTTCAGGTCGGGGTGCTCGCGCATCATGCCGGCGGCCACCGTGTTGCCCTTGTCGATTTCCCACTGGCCCGACTGCACGCCCACCACCGTGGCGCCGGCGGCCTTCATGGCGTCCTGGTAGCCGAGGGTGCGCTGCTGCGCATTGAAGGTGGTCGACACGCCTTCGATGATGCCGACCTTGTCGCCGGCCTTCAGGCTCTTGGCGAGCTCGTCGCCCACCAGCTTGGCGCCGGCGCGGTTGTCGGGGCCCACGAAGGGCACCTGGATGCCCTTTTCCTTCAGCGCGGCGGCGTCGAACTGGTTGTCGATGTTGACCACCAGGATGCCGCGGTCGATGGCCGCCTTGACCACCGGCACCAGCGCCTTCGAATCGGCCGGCGCGATGACCAGCGCATTGATCTTCTGCGCCATCATCTGCTCGACCATCTTGATCTGGGCGGCCGTGTCGGTCTCGTCCTTGATGCCGTTGGCCACCAGCGTGTACTCCGAGGCATGCGCCTTCTGGTGCGCCTTGGCGCCGTCTTCCATGGTGCGGAAGAATTCATTGGCCAGCGACTTCATGACCAGCGCGACCTTGGGCTTGTCCTGGGCCAGGGCGGGCGAGGCGGCGAAGGCGCCCAGCAGCGCCAGGGCGGCTGCGCTTTGCAGCGTGCGGCGGGTGAACTTCATGGGTGATGTCTCCTGAGGTGGTTGAGCGGTTCGCCGGTCTGTGGCCGGGGCACCGATGTTAACCAACGAAAACGTTTGCGCAAACGTTTGCTAATCCGGTTTAACCCTGATTTTTCTGGGCACCTTCCAGGGCGAGCGAAGCGGCCTGAAGTACGCACGGCCGAGGGAAAACCTGGACAGCCTAAAATCCCCGGTTACCCAAGAGGACCCCCCATGAGTTTGCAATGCGGCATCGTCGGCCTGCCCAACGTCGGTAAATCCACCCTTTTCAATGCGTTGACCAAGGCCGGCATCGCGGCGGAAAACTATCCGTTCTGCACCATCGAGCCCAACGTGGGCGTGGTGGAAGTGCCCGATCCGCGGCTCGCGCAACTGAGCGAAATCGTCAAGCCCGAGCGCGTGGTGCCCGCGATCGTCGAGTTCGTCGACATTGCCGGCCTGGTGGCCGGCGCCAGCACGGGCGAGGGCCTGGGCAACAAGTTCCTCGCGCACATCCGCGAAACCGACGCCACCGTGAACGTGGTGCGCTGCTTCGACGACGAGAACGTGATCCACGTGGCCGGCAAGGTCGATCCGATCTCCGACATCGAGGTGATCCAGACCGAACTCTGCCTGGCCGACCTCGCCACCGTCGAGAAGGCGCTGCACCGCCACACCAAGGTGGCGCGCTCCGGCGACAAGGATGCGCAGAAGCTGGTCGGCCTGCTCGAACGCTGCCAGGCCGCGCTGAACGAGAACACGCCGGTGCGCGCGCTCGAGTTCACGAAGGAGGAGCAGCCGCTGGTCAAGTCGTTCACGCTGATCACCGCCAAGCCCGCGATGTTCGTCGGCAACGTGGCGGAAGACGGCTTCGAGAACAACCCCTACCTCGACCGCCTGCGCGAATATGCGGCGAAGCAGGGCGCGCCCGTGGTAGCCATCTGCGCCAAGATCGAAGCCGAACTCGCCGAGATGGACGATGAGGACAAGAAGATGTTCCTCGCCGAAATCGGCCAGGAGGAGCCGGGCCTCAATCGCCTGATCCGCGCGGCCTACAAGCTGCTGGGCCTGCAGACCTACTTCACCGCCGGCGTGAAGGAAGTGCGCGCCTGGACCATCCACATCGGCGACACCGGCCCCCAGGCCGCCGGCGTGATCCACGGCGACTTCGAAAAGGGCTACATCCGCGCCCAGACCATTTCGTTCGAGGACTACATCGCCTACAAGGGCGAGCAGGGCGCGAAGGACGCGGGCAAGATGCGCTCGGAAGGCAAGGAATACGTGGTCAAGGACGGCGACGTGATGAACTTCCTGTTCAGTTCGTAGAGCCGCGTCATGCTCACCGTCCATCACCTCAACAATTCGCGCTCGCAGCGCGTGCTTTGGCTGCTCGAAGAACTTGGCCTGCCCTACGAGATCGTCCACTACCAGCGCGACCCGCAGACCATGTTGGCGCCCGCTTCGCTGCGGGCCGTGCATCCGCTGGGCAAGTCGCCGGTGGTGACCACGGACGACGGGCTGGTGCTGGCGGAGTCGGGTGCGGTCATCGAAACGCTGATCGAGCGCCATGGCAGCGGCCGCTTGGCGCCCGCGGCGGGCACGCCGGAGGCGGTGCGCTATCGCTACTGGCTGCATTTCGCGGAAGGCTCGGCGATGTCGCCGCTGCTGCTCAAGCTGGTGTTCGACAGGGTCGAGAACGGCAGGATGCCCTTCTTCGCGAAGCCGATCGCGAAGATGATCTCCGGCAAGGCCAAGGCGGCCATCGTCACGCCCAATATTGAAAGCCACCTGGATTTCATGGAAGCCGAGCTCGGCAAGAGCGAGTGGTTTGCCGGCAGCGAATTCACGGGTGCCGACATCCAGATGAGTTTCCCGGTCGAAGCCGCGCAGGCGCGCGGCGGCCTCGATGCGAAGCGGCCCAGGCTGATGGCGTACCTGGAGCGCATCCATGCGCGGCCCGGCTACCAGCGCGCGCTCGAACGCGGCGGCCCCTACGGCCTCCTGAGCTGAAGCGTTTGCTTCACGACGGGAACACGTAGAGCAGCGCGACCGTCATGCAGACATAGCGCAGGAACTTCCCGATGGCCATGTAGCCCAGGCATGGCCAGAACGGCAGCTTGAGCCAGCCCGCCACCGCGCACAGCGGATCGCCCACCAGCGGCAGCCAGCTCAGCAGGCAGGCCTTGGGCCCGAGCCGCTCCAGCCAGCCCAAGACCCGCACATGGTGTTTCGAGTGCGAATATTTGTCGGCCACCTTGTGCGCGCCGTAGCCCATCCACCAGTCGACCGCGCCGCCCAGCGTGTTGCCCACCGTCGCGACCAGGATCGCCGGCCAGAACATGTCGGGGTTGAGCTTGAGCAAGCCGAAAAGAATGGGCTCCGAGCCCACCGGCAGCAGCGTGGCCGAGACGAAGGCCGCGATGAACAGCGTGGAGAGTCCGTATTGCGGAAGCGCAAGGAGCGCCAGGAGTGCGTCGAGCCAGGCTTGCATAAGGTGAAATGAGTCGACGCAGTATAGGCAGCGAACCTTCTGCGGCAGGTCGGAGAAAACGCCGGATGCAACCGGTGCTTGCGGTGTACCGCGCGCGCAAATCGTTTCAGCGCATGGAATCGCGCGTGGCTACAATCGTGCCTCATTTTTCAGCAGCCGCTCTCGCGACGCTTTCCACTTCATGACCTTGCAGATCGGCACCCACACGCTGGAAAACCGCCTGTTCGTTGCGCCCATGGCCGGTGTGACGGACCGGCCGTTCCGCATGCTGTGCCGCGAACTCGGCGCGGGCTACGCGGTCAGCGAGATGGTCACCTCGCGCAAGGAACTCTGGAACACGCTCAAGACCTCGCGCCGCGCCAACCACGACGGCGAACCCGGTCCCATCGCGGTGCAGATTGCCGGCACCGATGCGGCCATGATGGCCGAGGCTGCGGTCTACAACATCGAGCGCGGCGCGCAGATCATCGACATCAACATGGGCTGCCCGGCCAAGAAGGTCTGCAACAAGTGGGCCGGTTCGGCGCTGATGCGCGACGAGCCGCTGGCGCTCGAAATCGTGCAGGCCGTGGTCGATGCGGCAGCGCCCCACAACGTGCCGGTCACGCTCAAGATGCGCACTGGCTGGAGCGAAGAGCACCGCAACGCGGTGAAGCTCGCGCGCGATTTCGAATCGGCCGGCGTGCAGATGCTCACCGTGCACGGGCGTACCCGCGAGCAAGGCTACAAGGGCAGCGCCGAGTACGACACCATTGCCGCCGTGAAGGCCGCGGTGCGCGTGCCGGTGGTGGCCAACGGCGACATCCGCTCGCCCGAGAAGGCGCGCGAGGTGCTCGCGGCCACCGGCGCCGATGCGGTGATGATCGGCCGCGCGGCGCAGGGGCGGCCCTGGATCTTCCGCGAGATCTCCCATTTCCTGGCCACGGGCACGCACCTTGCACCGCCGCTGGTCGCCGAAGTGCGCCGCCTGCTGCTCGACCACCTGGTGGAGCACTACGCGCTCTACGGCGAATTCAGCGGCGTGCGCACCGCGCGCAAGCACATCGGCTGGTATGTGCGCACGCTGCCGGACGGCGAAGCCTTCCGCGCGCGGATGAACACCATCGAAGACTCCGCTGCGCAGCTGCGCGCGGTCGGCGATTATTTCGACGGGTTGGCGGACCGCATGGACCGCATGCCCGTGCACCAGGCGGCCGAAGAGCTGTCCGGTGAAGAGGAGGCGGCCTGCGCCGCCGATTGAGAGGAAGAGAAAAAAAACATGAGCAAGAAACACATCGAGGACTGCGTGCGCACCAGTCTGGACAGCTACTTTCGTGATCTGCGCGGCACCGAACCCGACGGCATGTACGAGATGCTCGTGCGTGTGGTCGAGAAGCCCCTGCTCGACGTCGTGATGACGCGCGCCGAGGGCAACCAGTCGAAGGCCGCGCAATGGTTGGGCCTGAATCGCAACACGCTTCGCAAGAAGCTGGTTGAACACAAACTCTTGAAATAAATAACTCCACGGCATATTCCATGGCCCAGACCGCACTCATCTCCGTCTCCGACAAAACCGGCATCCTCGAATTCGCGCAGGCGCTGCATGCGCTGGGCATCAAGCTGCTGTCCACCGGCGGCACCGCCAAGCTGCTGGCCGATGCCGGCCTGCCCGTGACCGAAGTGGCCGACCACACCGGCTTTCCCGAAATGCTCGACGGCCGCGTGAAGACGCTGCATCCCAAGATCCACGGCGGCCTGCTCGCGCGGCGCGACCTGCCCGCGCACGTCGCGGCCATCAAGGAACACGGCATCGACACCATCGACCTGCTGGTGGTCAATCTCTATCCCTTCGAAGCGACAGTGGCCAAGGCCGGCTGCACGCTCGAGGACGCGATCGAGAACATCGACATCGGCGGCCCGGCCATGGTGCGCAGCGCGGCCAAGAACTGGAAGGACGTCGGCGTGCTGACGGACGCCTCGCAGTACCCCGTGGCGCTGGCTGAACTGCAGGCCGGCGGCAAGCTCAGCGACAAGACCAGGTTCGCGTTCTCGGTGGCCGCGTTCAACCGCATCGCCGACTACGACGGCGCGATCAGCGACTACCTCTCGGCCATCGACTTCGACGCCAGCATCGGCCAGCCCTCGCCCACGCGCTCGCTGTTCCCGGCGCAGAGCAACGGCCGCTTCGTGAAGGTGCAGGACCTGCGCTACGGCGAGAACCCGCACCAGCAGGCCGCGTTCTACCGCGACCTGCATCCGGCGCCCGGTTCGCTCGTGTCGGCGAAGCAATTGCAGGGCAAGGAGCTCAGCTACAACAACATCGCCGATGCGGATGCCGCATGGGAATGCGTGAAGAGCTTCGACGTGCCCGCCTGCGTGATCGTCAAGCACGCCAACCCCTGCGGCGTGGCCGTGGGCAAGGACGCGGCCGAGGCTTACGCCAAGGCCTTCAAGACCGACCCGACCTCGGCCTTCGGCGGCATCATCGCCTTCAACCGCCCGGTCGATGGCGAGACTGCGCAGGCCATTGCCAAGCAGTTCGTCGAAGTGCTGATGGCGCCGGGCTACACGCCCGAGGCGCTCGAAGTGTTCCAGGCGACCAAGGCCAAGCTCAACGTGCGCGTGCTCGAAATCGCACTGCCCAAGGGCGGCAGCACCGACTGGGACAACGGCCGCAACGCGATGGACGTCAAGCGTGTCGGCTCGGGCCTGCTGATCCAGACCGCCGACAACCACGAGCTGGCGCTGGCCGACCTCAAGGTGGTCAGCAAGAAGCAGCCCACGCCCGAGCAGCTGCAGGACCTGCTGTTCGCATGGAAGGTCGCCAAGTACGTCAAGAGCAACGCCATCGTGTTCTGCGCCGGCGGCATGACCATGGGCGTGGGCGCCGGCCAGATGAGCCGCCTCGACTCGGCGCGCATCGCGAGCATCAAGGCCGAGCATGCGGGCCTGTCGCTGAAAGGCACGGCGGTGGCAAGCGACGCCTTCTTCCCGTTCCGCGACGGGCTCGACGTGGTGGTCGATGCCGGCGCGAGCAGCGTCATCCAGCCGGGCGGTTCGATGCGCGACCAGGAAGTGATCGACGCTGCCGACGAGCGCGGCGTGGTCATGGTGCTCTCGGGCGTACGCCACTTCCGGCACTGAGCCAGCGCCCTTGGGTCGGGGCGCCCGTCGGCGCCCCGCAGCAGACAGATCAGAGCGGGCGCAGCGTCCTGAAAACCTGCCGCGCAGCTTCGATGGTGGCGGCAATGTCTTCCTCGCCGTGCGCGGCGCTCACGAAGCCGGCCTCGTAGAGCGCCGGCGCGATGTATACGCCGCGGTCGAGCAAACCGTGGAACAGCGCGTTGAACTTCGCGTTGTCGGTGGTCATCACGGTGGCGTAGTTCTGCGGCAGTTCGTCCATCAGGAAGAAGCCGAACATGCCGCCCTCGCTGTCGGCGTTGAAGGGCTGGCCCTCGGCGGCTGCCGCGGCTTTCAGGCCGTCGACCAGCGTGCGGGTCTTCTTCGCCAGTGCTTCATAGAAGCCGGGCTTCGAGATTTCCTTCAGCGTGGCCAGGCCGCAGGCCGTGGCCACCGGGTTGCCCGACAGCGTGCCGGCCTGGTAGACCGGCCCGAGCGGCGCGAGCTGTTCCATGATGGCGCGCGGGCCGCCGAAGGCCGCCAGCGGCATGCCGCCGCCGATGACCTTGCCGAGCACCGTGAGGTCGGGCGTGATGCCCAGCACGCCCTGCGCGCCGTGCAGGCCGACGCGAAAGCCGGTCATCACTTCGTCGAACACCAGCAGCGCGCCGTGCTGCGTGCACAGCTCTCGGCAGCGGGCGGCGAAGGCGGGCGTGGCGCGCACGAAGTTCATGTTGCCGGCAATCGCCTCGATCATCAGGCAGGCGATGTCGTTGCCGTGCAGCGCGAAGGCTTCCTCGAGCTGCGCGATGTTGTTGTACTCGAGCACCAGCGTGTGCTGCGTGACCTCGGGCGGCACGCCGGCCGAGGTGGGATGGCCGAAGGTGGCGAGGCCGGAGCCGGCCTTCACCAGCAGCGCGTCGGCATGGCCGTGGTAGCAACCTTCGAACTTGATGATGTGCTTGCGGCCGGTGGCGCCGCGCGCCAGGCGCAGCGCGCTCATGGCGGCCTCGGTGCCCGAGCTCACGAGCCGCACCATCTCCATCGACGGCATCAGCGCGAGGATGGCTTCGGCCAGCTCGATCTCGCGCTCGGTCGGCGCGCCGTAGGAGAAGCCCTCGAGCACGGCCTTCTGCACCGCCTCGACCACCGCGGGGTGGCCGTGGCCCAGGATCATCGGCCCCCAGGAGCCGATGTAGTCGATGTAGCGCTTGTCGTTGGCGTCCCAGAAATAGGCGCCCTCGGCCCGGCGGATGAAGCGCGGGGTGCCGCCCACGGCCTTGAAGGCGCGCACCGGCGAATTGACGCCACCGGGAATGACGGCGCGGGCGCGCTCGAAAAGAATGTCGTTTTGGTCAGCGTTTTGCATCAGTGTCGGGTGTCGTGGGGGGGCAGGGCAAAGTCTTGCGGCGCATCGGGGTCTTCATCGTCGTCCTCATCGTCTTCCGGCTCGGCCCAGAACAGGCGGTCCGGAAGCACATGGCCCATGCCGGGCCGGAAGCCCGCGTCGAGGCAGCGGTCCATGTAGGCCAGGGCTTCGGTGGTGGCGGCCACCAGGTCGGTGCCGCTCGCGAGCAGGGCGGCCAGCGCGGCCGACAGCGTGTCGCCGGCACCGGCGAAGACGGCTTCGAGCCGCTCGTATTTCTCGCTGGCGAGCACCGACTGCGGCGAGGCCAGCACGTTGTCGATGAACTGGTCGGGCAGCACCATGCCGGTCACCAGCGTGTAGGGCACGCCGAATTCGCCGGCGGCCTTGGCAATGTCGCGCGCGCCGGGCGGGCGCTCGCCGCTCCAGTCGGGAAGCAGCCAGCGCCACAGCGTACTGTGGTTTCCAACCAACACTGTGGCCTGGGGCAGCAGCAGTTCGCGGAAGGCGTCGAGATAGCCCTCGATGAGGTTCTCGTCCCACCAGGAAAGGTTGGGCATGTAGGCCACCAGCGGCACCTCGGGGTAGTCGGAGGCGGTCTCGGCGATGGTGCTCAGCGCGTCGGGCGTTCCGACGAAGCCCACCTTGATGAGCTGGACCTCCACGTCCTCGAGAATGGCGCGCGCCTGCTCGGCGATGGCCTCCTCCTCGAAGGCGAAATGGTCGAAGATCTCGGCCGTGTCGCGGGCGTAGGCGCCCGTCACCACCGGCAGCATGTGCGCGCCGACCGAGGCCATGGCCAGGGCGTCGGCGCCCAGCCCGCCGGCGCCGCTCGGGTCGCTGGCGTTGAAGACCAGCACGCAGGGCGGATTCAGGTCGCGCTCGGCCACCTCTTCGGCGTCCGGCGGGGGGTCGTTAAGATTGCCCGGTTTGCGGGCGTGGTCTGCTGGATGTAAGTAGATGGTCATACGCCGGGCGAAATCCCCTGGATGGTGGCATAGGCGCGACGTTTACCGTCCGCCAGTGAGATACGCATAGATACACTCGTTGCATTTAATGAACAAGGACTTTAAGCTCCGATGAATACGAAAACTTGGATGTGCCTGATTTGTGGGTGGATCTATGACGAAGCGGTTGGTGTACCGGAAGACGGCATCGCGGCAGGCACGGCCTGGGCCGATGTCCCGATGAACTGGACCTGTCCTGAGTGCGGTGCGCGCAAGGAAGACTTCGAAATGGTTGAAATCTAAAAGCATGGCATAGGGCTACGCGATTTGCGCCGATGTACGGCGCGGCGGGCATCCAAGTCTCATCTCAGCAGGAGCATGTGCAATGGGGCCGAATGGATCAGGTTACAAGGTGCTCGTCATTGACGACAGCAATACGATCCGGCGCAGTGCCGAAATATTTCTGAAGCAGGGCGGACACGAGGTTCTTCTCGCGGAAGACGGCTTCGACGCGCTCTCCAAGGTTAACGACCACAAGCCGCATCTGATTTTCTGCGACATCCTGATGCCGCGGCTGGACGGCTACCAGACCTGCGCCATCATCAAGCGCAACGCTCATTTCTCCAATGTTCCGGTCGTGATGCTCTCCTCGAAAGACGGCGTCTTCGACAAGGCTCGCGGCCGCATGGTCGGGTCGCAGGACTACCTGACCAAACCTTTCACCAAAGACCAGCTGCTGCAGGCCGTGCAGCAGTTTGGCACCCTTCAACAGGAAGTGCAGTAAATGCCCATTCGAAAAATCCTCGTCGTCGACGACTCCAAGACGGAACTGGTGTTCCTCTCGGACCTGCTCCAGAAGAACGGCTTTGCGGTCAAGACCGCCGAAAACGCCGAAGACGCCATGCGCCGCCTCGAAGAGGACCAGCCCGACCTGATTCTCATGGACGTCGTGATGCCCGGCCAGAACGGCTTCCAGCTGACGCGCGCGATTGCCCGCGATCCGCAGTACGCCGCCATCCCGATCATCCTGTGCACCAGCAAGAACCAGGAAACCGATCGCGTCTGGGGCATGCGCCAGGGCGCCCGCGACTACATCGTGAAGCCGGTCAACGCGGCCGAGCTGATGTCCAAGATCAGCGCGCTGGCCTGAGCAGGCGCCTGCCGAGTCCATGGCCAATCGCGACGCTCTCCGAGCCTTCCAGTCCCGGCTTGCAAGCCGCCTGCAGGCTGCGCGCACGACCGGCGTCGCCGCCTCGTGGCTCGCGGTCGAGGCGGGCGAGGGCAAGTACCTGTTTCCACTCGGCCACGCGGGAGAGATCTTCCCGTGGACGCCACCCCAGCCCGTGCCCTACACGCAGCCCTGGTTCCTGGGCGTTGCCAACCTGCGCGGCGGCCTTTATGGCGTGGTGCACCTGTCGGCATTCGCCTCGGGCGCGCCGGACAACACGGTCGCCACCGAGGCGGCCCGCATGCAATCGCGGCTCGTTGCCCTCAACGAGCTGCTCGAAGTGAACTGCGCGCTGCTGGTCGACCGGCTGGCGGGACTGCGCGGCGCCGAGGCCTTCACGGCTTCGGAGCCGCCAGGCGCACAGGCACCCGCCTGGCTGGGGCATCTGTACACCGATGCGGCGGGCGAGCGCTGGCAGGAAGTCAACCTGCAGGCGCTTTCGCAGCAACCCGAGTTTTTGAGTATTGGCGCCTAGTGCTTCCGCACAGCCCAAAGACAACCACCTGAAGGACCGACCGTGAGCTCGATCGCCGACAAGTTCAAGAAATTACTGCCCGCGAACAGCGGCAACGACAAGGCCCGCGTCGACGGCTCCGGTTCCATATCGCTCGACGACGTCGACACGGTTCAGGCCCTGGAGGAAAAGACCATTCGGCTGGCTCGCAAGGACGGCGCCCCGGCCGCGCCGCTGCCCGCCGGCTTTGCCGACGAGCTGCTGGGCGGCGGCGAGGCTGCCAACGAAGCGGCGTCGCCCGAAGGGGCCCCGGCGCAGGCGGCCGGCCGCGCGGGTTCGAACCCGGCGCGCCAGCAGCGCATCCTGGCCATCATGCTGGCGGTGGTGGTGCTGCTGCTGCTGCTGGTGGCCGGTTCCGCCATTCTTCGCGCCGAGCGCCTGGCGCAGCAGGTGGCCGCCACCGGCCAGTCGCTGATGCAGTCGCAGCGGCTCGCGAAATCGATCTCCCAGGCCCTCGTGGGCAGCGCGCCCGCATTCGTCGAAGTGAAGGACAGCGCCGACGACCTCACGCGCCGCGTGCAGGGCCTGACCAACGGCGACGATGCCTTGCGCCTGGAGCGTGTGGGCAACCAGTACGACGAGGACATGGCCAAGATCAACCCCCTGGTCGTTCGTGCCGATGCCAGCGCCAAGGTCGTGCTGGCCCAGCGCCAGATCCTGACCCAGGTGGGCGCCGCGCTGCGCGACATCAACCAGCAGTCGTCCGCGCTGCTCGAAATGACGGAAACCGTCGCGTCGCTGAAGATGCAGCAGAACGCCACGCTGCCCGAAATTTCGGCGGCCGGCCAGCTCGTGATGCTGACCCAGCGCATCGGCAAGTCGACCAACGAATTCTTCACGGTCGAGGGCGTGAACCCCGACGCCGTGTTCCTGCTCGGCAAGGACCTGAACACCTTCCAGGAAACCACCCGCGGCCTGCTTGACGGCAATGCGCAGCAGCGCTTCCCCGGCTCGAAAGATCCGCAGACCCGCCAGCAGCTCGAAGCCATTCTCAAGACCTACGAGCAGATGCGCACGCAGGCCTCGGCCATTCTGGGCAACCTGCAGGGCCTGGTGGCCGCGCGCGAAGCGCAGGCTTCCATCCTGACCGACAGCGAACCGCTGCGCAAATCGCTCGGCGAGCTGCAGGACAAGCTGTCCGCGCGCACCGGCCTGGGCGCCGGAACGATCGTGATGCTGTTCGTGCTCTCGCTGGCCGCCCTGGCGCTGGCCGGCGCCATCGGTTTCGTGCAGGTGCGCGAAGGCCGCGAACGTGCCGCCGTGGCCGAGCGCGAGCGTCTCGCGGCCGAGCAGGCCAGCGAAGAGGCGGGCCGCATCAACAACGCCAACCAGGCCGCCATTCTTCGGCTGATGAACGAACTGCAGACAGTGGCCGAAGGCGACCTGACGCAGGAAGCCACCGTGACCGAGGACATCACCGGCGCCATCGCCGACTCGGTGAACTACACGGTGGAAGAACTGCGCCTGCTGGTGGGCAACGTGCAGAACACGGCCACCCGCGTGGCGCAGACCACCTCGCAGGTGGAAAGCACCTCGACCGAACTGCTCGCCGCCTCGACCGAACAGCTGCGCGAGATCCGCGAAACCGGCCAGTCGGTGGTGACCATGGCCGAGCGGATCAACGGCGTGTCCTCGCAGGCGCAGGAGTCCGCCACGGTGGCGCGCCAGTCGCTGCAGGCCGCGTCCTCGGGCCTGCAGGCCGTGCAGAACGCCATCGGCGGCATGAACTCCATCCGCGACCAGATCCAGGAAACTTCCAAGCGCATCAAGCGCCTGGGCGAATCGTCGCAGGAGATCGGCGAAATCACCGAGCTGATCTCGGACATTACCGAGCAGACGAACGTGCTGGCGCTGAACGCCGCCATCCAGGCCGCATCGGCCGGTGAAGCCGGCCGCGGCTTCTCGGTGGTGGCCGAAGAAGTGCAGCGCCTGGCCGAACGCTCCGCCGACGCCACGCGCCAGATCTCGGCGCTGGTGAAGGCCATTCAGACCGACACGCAGGACGCGGTGGGCGCCATGGAGCGTTCCACGCAGGGTGTGGTCGAAGGGGCCAAGCTGTCCGACAATGCCGGTACCGCGCTGTCCGAGATCGACCGCGTGTCGCGCCGGCTTGCAGACCTCATCGAGCAGATTTCGCAGTCCGCCTCCCGCGAGGCCGATTCGGCCAACGTGGTGGCCGCCAACATCCAGCACATCTTTGCCGTGACCGAACAGACCGGAGAAGGTACCCGCAACACCGCCCAGCAGGTGCGCGAGCTGTCGCAGATGGCCGAAGAACTGCGCCGCTCCGTCGCCCGTTTCAAGATCGCCTGATGAAGCTCTCCCCCAGTCTTCGCGCACTTCGTGTCGCTTCGGAAAACTGACAGATAAAGAACGGCGAGCATCCAACGTGTCGACTCAAACCCCTGCCACGGCCCTCCTCGCTGGCAACGTGCCGGCCACCGAAGACCTTGGGCCGCTGGCCTGGGTTCTGGGAGAAATCCAGAAATCCCTCGACAGCGTCGGCAAGTCGCTGCGGCGCTTCGTGCGCGACGTGGGCAATGCCTCGGAGCTCGAAAGCGGCCCGCTGCAGATGGCCCGCCAGCAGCTGCACCAGTCGGTCGGCGCGCTGCAGATGGTGGGCAACACCGCACCGGCGCTGGTGCTCGGCGCCATCGAGTTCGCGGTGCAGGGCTTCATTGCCGAGCCGCAGCGCTGCACCGACAGCGCGGTCCAGAAGATCGAGCGCGCCGGCTTTGCCGTCATCGATTTCCTCAACGCGCTGCTGGCCGGCAAGGCCGTGTCGTCGGTGGCGCTGTTCCCGCAATACCGCGACGTGCTCGAACTGGTTGGCAACGAGCGCGTGCATCCGGCGGATCTGTGGAGCACGGCCTGGCGCTGGGTCGAAGTGCGGCCCGCACTGACCCAGGCCGCCGTCAGCTATGACCCGGCCGTGCGTTCGCGGCTCGACCGCGAGGTGCTGCAGCTGGTCAAGACCGGCGACCCGCAGGCCGCGCGACGGCTGCATGCGCTGTGCCTGGGGCTCGGGCGCGGTGCGCTGCTGCCCCGCGTCGCCAGCTTCTGGACCCTGGCCGCAGGCTTCTTCGAGGCCCTGGCGCTCGGGCTGATTCCCGCCGATGCGTATGTGAAGCGCGCCGCTTCCCGCGTGCTGCTGCAGTACGCCACCCTGGCGCGCGGCGACAGCACGGTGTCCGACCGCCTGGGCCAGGACCTGCTGTTCTTCTGCGCCCAGGCCGCGCCCGGCACGCAGGACGAAGCCGCCACCCTGCGCACCGTCCGCACCGCCTGGGGCGTGGCCGGCGAGCGGCAGGTCGACTATACGGTCGAGCAGTTCGGCCGCTACGATCCGCTGGTGCTGGCGCAGGCGCGCAAGCGCATCGAAACCGCCAAGGAAATGTGGTCGGCGCTCTCGGGCGGCGACATCACCCGCACGCGCCAGGTGGCCGACACCTTTGCGCAGCTGGGCGAATCGCTGCAGAAGCTCCATCCGCCGATCTCGCCGATGGTGGAGGCGCTCACGCATGCGGTCGAGGCCTCGGTGCGCTCCAGCCAGCCGCCCGATACCGAGCTGGCGATGGAAGTCGCCACCTCGGTGCTCTACCTGGAAGCCGCGCTCGAAGACCTGGACCCGAGCGATCCGCAGCTCACCTCCCGCACCCTGCAATTGGCCGGCCGCATCGAGCGCGTGCGCGAAGGCGGGCATTCGGAGCCGCTCGAGCCCTGGATGGAGGACCTGTACCGGCGCGTGAGCGACCGCCAGACCATGGGCACCGTGGTCGACGAACTGCGCAGCCACCTGAGCGAGCTCGAGAAATCGCTCGACCAGTATTTCCGCCGCCCCGCCGAAAAGGCCCTGCTGCGCACCGTGCCGAGCCAGCTGCTGCAGATGCGCGGCGTGTTCTCGGTGCTGGGGCTCGACCAGGCCGCCAGCACCGTCCAGCGCATGCGCGACGACGTCGAGCAGATGCTGGTGGGCAACGCCTCGCCGGTCGAGGAGATGCAGAGCTTCGATGCGCTCGGCAACAACCTGGGCGCGCTGGGTTTCCTGATCGACATGCTGGGCTACCAGCCGACGCTCGCCAAGCGCCTGTTCGTGTTCGACGCCGATGCCGGCGAACTCAAGCCGCTGATGGGCCGCCAGGCCGCCGATGGAGCCGCGGAGGCTGCAACCCCCGGCGCTGCGCCCGCGGCCGCCGAAGCGGTGCTCAGCATCGAGGAGGTCGATGCCCAGATCGCCTCCAAGCTTGCCGCGCTCGCCACGCCCAACCGCAAGGCGAAGGTCTCGCCCATCGAGGAATTCAGCAGCAAGGCCGACAGCTGGACCCACAAGATCGCCGGTCCTGCGGCCCTGCCCGATACCGAGGTGACCGAGCTCGAAGAAGACGACCTGCAGAACATCTTCCTGGACGAAGCCCGCGAGGTGGTGCAAAACGGCCTGGCCGCCATCGACGAGCTGGGCAGCCACCCCGACGACACCGAGGAACTCACCATCCTGCGGCGCGCGTTCCACACCCTCAAGGGCAGTTCGCGCATGGTCGGCCTGACCGATTTCGGCGATGCCGCCTGGTCCTTCGAACAGGTGCTCAACACCTGGCTGGCCGACCAGCGCGCTGCCACGCCCGACCTGCTCACCGGCACCCGCAAGGCGCTCGAGGAATTCAGCCAGTGGGTCGAGGCCATTGCGTCCGGCGCCCAGCACGGCTGGCAGTCGGCGCATTTCAGCCGCGTGGCCAATGCCCTGCTGGCGGGCGAACCCGTGCCCACCGCCCCCACGTGGGTCGCCGATGCCGACGCGCTGGCCGTGGCCGCGCGCCACATTGCCGCGGAGCCGCCGCCGGCCGCTCCCGCACCGGAACCCGCGCAGCTGCTGGAGCTTCCGGAACTGCCCGACCTGTCGCTTTCCCCCGCGGCGCCGGTGGAAACGGCACCCGCCGCGCCATCCGAACTGCCGCCGCAAACGGCGCCGGCCGCTGCAAAGCCCGAAGCCGACGACGACTTCGCCTCCACCGATTTCCTCGACTTCGAATCCCGCCCGGCGCCGGAAGCCGAAGCAACCGAGGCCTTCGACCACAGCGCCGACTTCGATTTTCTCGCGCCCGCGAAAGCGCAGGCGCCGGTCGAGTCGATCGCGCGCTTCACGGCGGAACCCGCCGTCGAACCGGCGCCGGCCGCCGATGCGCCCGAATCGCCGGCCCTGGAGGGGCTGCCCGACCTCGACTGGGCGACCGAGATCGTGCCGGCAAAGGCGGAAGAGCCCGTGGTGCTTGCCGAGGAGCCCGCACCGGCGCCGCCGGAAGCGCCCGCACCAGCAGCAGCGGTGCCCACCGAAGAACCCGTGGCCGCGCCGGCCCTGCTGCTGGAGCTTGAAGAATCCGCCGTTGCCGCCGCCGCCGACGAAGCACCGCCCGCGGCTGCAGAATCGGCGCCCGCCGTCGCCGCCGAAGAAGTCGCCCGGCCGGTGGAGGCCGAGGAAACCGCCGAAGCCGCCGCGGCCTCCGGTGCCGAAGACCAGGTCAAGGTCATCGGGCCGCTGCGCATCGGCATTGCGCTCTACAACGTCTACCTCAACGAGGCCGACGAGTGGTCCAGGCAGCTCGCCACCGAAGTGGGCGAGTGGGCGCTCGAATCGCACGAGCGGCTGCCCGACTCGACCATTGCGCTCGCGCATTCGCTGGCCGGCAGCTCGGCCACGGTCGGCTTCCACAGCCTCTCGGGCATGGCGCGCCTGCTCGAAGCCGCGCTGCAGCATCTGCAGATGCAGGGCAGCGGCTCGCGCGAACAGGGCGTGGTGCTGGTGGCCGCGGCCGACGAGCTGCGCCGCCTGCTGCACCAGTTCGCCGTCGGCTTCCTGCGCGAACCGTCCGAAGGAACGCTGCAGGCGCTGCGCGACATTGCCGCCGCACCGATGCCGGCCGAGGCTGCCGCGCGCGTCGAAACCCGCACGCTCCAGCACCTGGTGGCGCAGGGCAACGTGGCCGACGTGGCGCTGGACGACTCCGAAGACGCGATCGACATGGTCGATGCGGTCGACGTCGACCTGTTCCCCATCTTCGAAGAAGAAGCGGCGGAGCTGCTGCCCCAGCTGGGCCAGGCGCTGCGCCAATGGGCGCACCACCCCGACGACAGCGCGCCGCGCGCCTCGGTGCTGCGCACGCTGCACACGCTCAAGGGTAGCGCCCGGCTGGCCGGCGCCATGCGCCTTGGCGAGCGCGCGCACCGCATGGAGTCCGAGATCGAAGTGCTCGGCACCCAGGGCGGCGCCGACCGGGCCGAGATCGAGAAGCTGCTCACGCGCCTCGATGCGCTGCAGGCCACCTTCGATGCCCTGCGCGCCGCGGACGATGCCACCCAGGCCGAAGTGGCCCAGCTGGTGGCCACGGCCTCGGTGACTTCGCCGGGCGTGCAGCTGGTGCAGGTTCCTGCCGATACCGGCGTGTCCGCCAACGACGAGACGCTGATGGCCGGCAACGAGAACGCCGACGCAGCCGCGGAAGCCGCCGCCGCGCCATCGCTGCTGCCGCGTCCGGCCCACGCGCTGCTGGCGCCGCTGCGTGCGGTGTCGAGCCAGGCCGTGCGCATCCGCACCCAGCTGCTCGACCGCCTGGTGGCGCAGACCGGCGAGGTCATCATCACGCGCTCGCGCCTGGAGGCCGAGCTCGGCCAGCTGCGCGGTTCGCTCACCGACCTCACGGGCAACCTCGACCGCCTGCGCCAGCAGCTGCGCGACATCGAGGTGCAGGCCGAAAGCCAGATGCAGTCGCGCCTGGCCCAGGCCAAGGATTCGCAGCAGAGCTTCGACCCGCTGGAGTTCGACCGCTTCACCCGCGTGCAGGAACTCACGCGCATGATGGCCGAGTCGGTGAACGACGTGGCCACCGTGCAGCGCACGCTGCAAAAGACGGTGCAGGCCACGGAAGACGACCTCAGCGTGCAGGCGCGCCAGACGCGCGAACTGCAGCGCGGCCTGCTGCGCACGCGCATGGTGGAGTTCGAGGGCATCTCCGATCGCCTCTACCGCGTGGTGCGCCAGGCCTCCAAGGACACCGGCAAGCAGGTGCGCCTGGACATCGTCGGCGGCTCCATCGAAATGGACCGCGGCGTGCTCGACCGCATGACGCCCGCCTTCGAGCACCTGCTGCGCAATTGCGTGGCGCACGGCATCGAGGAACCGGCCGTGCGCGAGAAGGCCGGCAAGGACGCCAACGGCCTGATCGTGATCGACCTGCACCAGGAGGGCAACGACGTCTCGGTGAGCTTTCGCGACGACGGCGCCGGCCTCGACCGCGGCCGCATCGCCGAGCGCGCCCGCACGCTCGGCCTGCTCGCGCCCGGTCAGGAACTCTCGCCCGAGGAAGCCACCGAGCTGATCTTCAAGCCCGGCTTCTCGACCGCCGGACAGGTGTCCGAGCTGGCCGGCCGCGGCATCGGCATGGACGTGGTGCGCGCGCAGATCGCCGCGCTCGGCGGCCGCATCGAAACGCACAGCACGCCAGGCCAGGGCACCACCTTCAAGCTGGTGCTGCCGCTCACCACCGCTGTGACGCACGTGGTGATGCTGCGCGCGGGCGAGGTGTCGATCGGCGTGCCGTCCAACCTGGTCGAGCTGGTGCAGCGCGTGAGCAGCACCGAGCTCGAGGCCGCCTACCTGCACAACAGCCATCCGTTCGGCAGCGAGCAGGTGCCTTTCTACTGGGCCGGTGCATTGCTGCAGGCTTCGGCGCGCAGCGAGCATGCCGCGAGCCGGAACAACACCGTCGTGATCGTGCGAAGCGCGGCGCAGCGGGTGGGCCTGCACGTGGACGAAGTGCTGGGCAACCAGGAAGTCGTGGTCAAGAACCTCGGGCCGCAGCTGGCCCGGCTGCCGGGCCTGGCGGGCATCTCGGTGCTGGCCTCGGGCGCGGTGGCGCTCATCTACAACCCGGTGGCGGTGGCCGCGGTGCATGGCGAACAGGCACGCGAGCGCCAGGCCGCCGCGCTGGCCGCGCCGGCGCATGCCGCCGGCGCCGGCCACGGCGCACCGCAGGAACCGCTGCCGGTGCTGGCCCCCGCGGCGCCGCAGGTGCCGCTGGTGCTGGTGGTGGACGACTCCATCACCGTGCGCCGTGTGACGCAGCGCCTGCTGCAGCGCGAAGGCTATCGCGTGTCTCTCGCGGCCGACGGCCTGCAGGCGCTCGAACGCCTGCAGCAGGAGCGTCCGGCGGTGGTGCTGTCGGACATCGAGATGCCGCGCATGGACGGCTTCGACCTGGCGCGCAACATCCGCGCGGACGATTCGATGGCCGGCCTGCCGATCATCATGATCACCTCGCGCATCGCCGAGAAGCACCGCGACTACGCGCGCACGCTGGGCGTCAACCACTACCTCGGCAAGCCCTACTCGGAAGAAGAGCTGCTGCGCCTGGTGCGCAGCTATACCAGCGAGCCCGCCGCGCTGGCTGCGGCCTGAGCCGGGGCCGCCGCCGGCATCCTGGATGCCTACGGCGCGAGCAGCGCCTTGCGCACCAGGTCGACCTGCCGCGTGCAGCCCATCTTGGCCATCAGCGAGCCGAGCTGGCTGCGCACCGTGTGCACCGACACGCCTTGCGCGCCGGCATGCTGCTTGGGCGACTGGCCCGCGGCGAGCGCCGCCAGCACGCGCGCCTCGGCAGGGGTGACGCCGAAGGCGCCGCAGAGGCTGTCGATCGAAGGCACCGCCTGCGAACGGCCGGGGCGGATGCGTGCCAGCACCAGCACCTCCTCGCCGAGGCTCAGCTGCGGCGCGGCGCGTGCCATTTCCAGTTCCAGTTCTTGCAGGCCTGCCGATCCGCCGGAGATGGGCAGCCGGATCCGCTGACGCGATTGCGCCGCCAGGCGCAGGCCGGCCGCGAGCGCCTGCTGCGTCTGCGCATCCGGATGCCAGAGCCGTTGGCTGCGCAGGCGCAGCGAGCGGCTCGCGCCGAAGAATTCCTGCGCGCCGGCCGATGCGCGCAGCACCGTGCCCGCGGGCGTCACCAGCAAGACCGCCTCGCCGAAGGCCGCGAGCGCGGACTCGGCGCCGTCGAGCCACAACCGGGCGCGCCCGTCGCGGCGCGCCAGCCCCTGGCGCAGCGCCTGGGTGACGCGGCGGATCCGCGTGCTGTCGAGCAGCCGGCGCGCATGCGCGGCCGTGCTGCGCTGCACCGTCAGGCCGCCGCGGCGCTGCGCCCCCTCGTCGACGATGCATGCCAGCATCTGGCGCGCGCCGTGGCGGCACATGAAATCGGCGTAGTAGAGGTTCTTCGAGAGAAAGGCCGGCGAGAACAGCTCGTGCGTGTCGAACCAGCTTCCCGGCGCGGCGCCGAGGGTCGGCGGAATCAGGATGTCGTGGGCGCAGAAATGCTGCACATATTCGCGCTCGGCGGCCGGTGAAACGTTGACCTGCTGAAAACTCAGCAGCTCGCTGCCGCGTTCCAGCAGGATGAAGGTGGCGCTGTCGCCGCCGATCACCTGCTGCATGCCCTGCAGCAGGTCGCGCCATGGCGGCTGCGGATCGTCCAGGTGCGCGATGGCATCGAGCGTGCGGCGCAGTGCGAGATTCCGGTTCATGTGATGCCTCCCTGGCCTGCCGGTTTTTTCCCGCTGCCATGATGCGCGCCCGCGTTGCGGGGTGTCAACGCGCAAGGGGTACCTGCTACCGCTTCGCCGATCGCCGCGCATCGTGCATTTGCGTGATGCGCCGTGCGCATCGCCCTCCCAGACTGTTGAGAACGAAGGTTCGCTTTTCGGGCGGCCTTCGTACTCGACACCACCTGGAGGAAAAGACCATGTCCATTCGATTCACCAGAACCGCCGTCCCGTCGGCCTGCGCAGGCCTCCTGCTGGCGCTGTCCGCCTGTGGCGGCGGAGGAGGCGGTGGGGGCGGCGGCTTTGCGCCGTTCGGCCCCCCGGGCGGCGCCAACCCGCCATCGTCCCCGTCGCCGGTCACGGTGTCGGGCAAGGTGGTGGTGCTCGGTCCGGTGAGCGGGGCGCTGGTCTGCGTGGACCGCAACCGCAACGGGGCCTGCGACGAGGGCGAGCCCGCCGTCGCCAACAAGACCGGAGAGGACGGCGCCTACAGCTTCGCCTACACGCCGGCCGACGCGGCCGCAGCGGCCGAACTCGCCGCCGCGCCGCTGCTGGCGCAGGTGGACGGCGGCAATCCCTCGCTGCCATCGTTCTCCCAGCCCTTCACCATGAGTGCGCCGGCCGGACACCGCGGGCAGGTCAATCCGCTGACCACGCTGCTGCAGGCGGGCGTGGCGGGCGGCCTGGCGCCCGAGCGGGCCGAGGCGCTGGTGCTGCTGCAGCTGGGCTTGCCCGAGGCCGCCCAGCTGTACGACTACCAGGGCGTGGCCGTGACCGACCCCGGCCGCTTCGAGGACAACGCCTTCACCGCCGCGCGGGTCACGGCCGATGCGCTGCACAGCGGCGTGGCCTTGCGGCTGGCCGATCCGGCGACTGTCACGCCGGTGGCCTCGGACCAGCTGGCCCGGCTGGATTTCACGCGCGCCGACGACTACTGTGCGCGGACCTATCCGACCGATGGTGTTCCCGATCCGGCCACCGGCAAGCTGAAGCTCACCGACCGGCGCGAAGGCCTGACCAACGGTACGCCGACCCCCCACGACACGCTCTACGGCACCGTGCAGCTGGGCGCCAATGGCTGGGTGCGCTGCGATGAGAACGCGGCCTTCACCAGCACCCTTGGCACGCCGAGCCGCAGCGACTATTGCGCGGGCACCGCGCGCAGCCTCGGCCACACGGCGGTCACCGACATCTCCGGCCGCAAGATGGCCGAAGTGGTGGCCGAGATGCAGGCGGGCGATGGCAACAGCATCTTCGGCGTCGTGCCGCCGGCCGCTTTCGCCAACCCGGACGCCACCTTCCCGGCCGGCTCGCAGCTGCGCTACCGCCGCGGCGTGGACCTGGCGCAACCCTATTCGATCAATCTGGCCAACCCCAGCGAGACGACCGGCTTCGCCACGCTGG
Organism: Variovorax beijingensis; assembly: GCF_007828835.1. Classification (GTDB taxonomy): domain Bacteria; phylum Pseudomonadota; class Gammaproteobacteria; order Burkholderiales; family Burkholderiaceae_C; genus Variovorax; species Variovorax beijingensis_A. The sequence continues at coordinate 1,020,992 of NZ_VIVL01000001.1, forward strand.
AAGCGTTGATCGCGGCCTTCCCGGCCTCGGGCGCCACCCTGCCGGCCGGCACCGGCACCCTCAGCCTGGGCGTGCTGAACGAGCAGCAGACGCGCCTGCTTCGCGCGGCCTTCACCGGCCCTGGCACGGTGCAGTACTACGCCTGCAACTTCGATTCCGCCACCAACGCGTACGACACCTGCGCGGCCGCCGAAACCGGCACGGTGGAGGTCCGCACCGAGGGCGGCGCGCGCGTGCTGGCCTTCAACGGCGGCCATCCGCCGACCGGCGTGGGATCGCTGCGCACCTTCGGCGAATACAGCGGCAAGGTCTATGTGGTGCGCGCGACCAAGTCCGATACGCGATACAACCTCAACGCCGCGCGCCGCCTGAACGGCGTGGCCTGGGAGGCGATGAAGCCCCAGCTGGGCATCGGGAGCGCGGTATGAAGCGCATCTCGTGGCGTGCCGCAGCCTGCGCCGGCATGCTGGGCCATGGCCGCCGGGCTGGCCGCGGCGCAGGCGGCCGACGGATTGGAAGGCGACTGGACCGCGCGCATCACGCTCAAGGACGGCCGCCAGATCAACGCGCAGATGCAGCTCCAGTCGGCAGGCGGCACCTGGCGCACGCTCTTGCAGAGCCCCGCCGATCCTTGCGTCGGCATCCCGATCCCGATGCTTTGGCGGCGCGTGGACAGCGGCGTCTACGAGCTGCACTTCCAGAGCAGCAAGGCGCTCACCGGCTGCCGCGACAACCTCGTCACCTTCCAGCAGCTCGACGCGGGCACGCTCAGGGGACGCTCCGACGCCGGCGCGGAGATCGTGCTGACGCGCCGCTGAGCGGCGGCTGGTCGGCGCCGCGCACGGCACCGTAGCGCCGCAGCGTTTGCTCGCGCGCCTCGGCATGGTCCACCACCGGCCTCGGGTAGGTTTCCCCGAGCTTGATGCCGGCGGCCTCCAGTTCCACCGGCGACGCCGTCCAGGGGGCATGGATGGCAGCATTCGACAGCCCCGCGAGCTGCGGCAGGTAGCGCCGGATGAACTTGCCCTCGGGGTCGAAGCGCTCGCTCTGCGTCACCGGGTTGAAGATGCGGAACCAGGGCTGTGCGTCGCAGCCGCTGGAGCTGGCCCATTGCCAGTTGCCGTTGTTCGAAGCCAGCTCGAAGTCGTTCAGGTGCAGCGCAAAGTAGCGCTCGCCGCGACGCCAGTCCAGCCCCAGGTCCTTGCAGAGGAAGCTGGCCACCACCATGCGCAGGCGGTTGTGCATGTAGCCGCTCTGGTTGATCTGCAGCATGGCCGCGTCCACCAGCGGGTAGCCCGTGCGGCCCTGGCACCAGGCCTCGAACAGCTGGTCGGCATGCTTGCCGTGGTGCCACTGGATCTTGTCGTACTCGGGCCGGAAGCTCTTCGACTCGCCGTCCGAATGCACGTGCGGAAAGTGCACCAGGATCTGGAAATAGAACTCGCGCCAGATCAGCTCGCTGAGCCAGGTGGCCGCGCCCGCGTCGCCCTGCAGGAAGAGCTGGTGCGCGACCCCGGCCAGCTGCCGGATCGAGACGGTGCCGAAGCGCAGGTGCACGCCCAGGTAGCTCGGTCCCCGCACCGCCGGAAAATTGCGCGCGGCGTCATAGCGGTCGATGCGCTGGAAGAAGTCCTCGAACAGCGTTGCCGCGCCCTGGCTGCCGGTGGGAATGCCGAGCTCGGAAAGATTGCTCCGCCCAAAGCCGAGATCCTCGAGCGAAGGCACCGGCGTGCGATCGGCCGCAGGCGGCGGCGCCAGCGCGTCGGCATGGCTGCGCACCGGGTACGGCTTCAGGAAGAAGGAATCGACCTTGGCGAGCCAGGCCCGCTTGTAGGGCGTGAACACCGTGTACGGCTGGCCTGTCTTGTTGAGCACCTCGTCGCGCTCGAAGACGGTGGAGTCCTTGTAGGTATAGAAGCTCACGCCCGCGTTGGCCAGGGCGCCCAGCACCTGGGCATCGCGCGCCAGCGCGTCGGGCTCGTTGTCGCGGTTGGCGAAGACGGCCTGCACGTCCAGGCTGTGCGCGAGCGCCGGGATTTCCTCGATGGCGTTGGCGTGCCGCACGATCAGCCCGCCGCTCAGCGCCCGCAGTTCTTCCTCGAGCTCCACCAGCGATTCCCGGATGAATTCCACGCGCCGGTCGATGCGGGGCAGGGGGTCCAGGATCGTCCGGTCGAACACGAAAACGCACACCACCTGCCGGCAGGCCCGCAGCGCGTGGTACAGGGCCGCGTTGTCGTCCACGCGCAGGTCGCGGCGAAACCACATGAGCCCTTTGGGATAGGTCTTGTCGACGGCCAGTAAAATCGGCGGCATATGGCTGCCGATTCTGCCCCGATGAACCTCACGCATCACTTTCTGATCGCGATGCCGGGGATGGAAGATAAAACTTTCAACCGCAGCGTCGTCTACCTGTGCGAGCACAGCGAGCGCGGCGCGCTCGGGCTGGTGATCAACAAACCCAGCGACATCAACCTGAAGGTGCTGTTCGAGAAGATCGAACTGCACCTGTCGCGTCCCGAACTCGGCGACGCACCCGTCTTCCAGGGCGGGCCGGTACAGACCGAGCGCGGCTTCGTGCTGCACGAGCCGGTGTTCACCCATGCCGAAAAGCCCGAGGAATCGGTCTACGCCTCGACCATGACCATTCCCGGCGGCCTCGAAATGACCACCTCCAAGGACGTGCTCGAGGCCCTGGCCACCGGCGCGGGCCCGCGCAAGGTGCTGGTTTCGCTGGGCTATTCGGCCTGGGGCGAGGGGCAGCTCGAGTCCGAACTGGCCGAGAACAGCTGGCTCACCGTGGGCGCCGATCCGGCCGTGATCTTCGATACCCCGGTGGAGCAGCGCTACGACAGGGCGCTGCTGCTGCTGGGCCTGGAAGCCTGGAAACTGTCGCCGGAAGCGGGACACGCCTGATGGCCGCTGCCATGCCGGACGTTCCCGCTCCTCCCGCCGCCCCTGCTGCCGTTGCCGTTCCTCCCCACTTCCAGAGCTTCCTGGCCTTCGACTTCGGCCTGAAGCGCACCGGCGTCGCCAGTGGAAACCGGCTGCTCGGCGCCGCGACGCCACAGGCCACCATCAAGGCCGAGGGCGACGCCCGCTTTGCGCAGGTCGAGGCCCGCATCAAGGAATGGCAGCCCGACGCGCTGGTGGTCGGCGTGCCTTACCACCCCGATGGCGCCCCGCACGAGAACACCCGCCGCGCGCAGAAGTTCGCGCGGCAGTTGCGTGGCCGTTTCAATCTCCAGGTGTTCGAGGTCGACGAGCGCTACAGCACGACCGAGGCGCTGGCCTCCGGCGCCCGCGATGCCGATGCCGCCTCGGCCTGCATCATCCTGGAGCAATTCCTAAGGAGTCTTTCGTGAGTTCAATACCCGATGCCGAAGCGCTCTACACAGGGCTCCTGGCGGGCGTGAAAACGCTGATGCGCCCCGACACCAAGCTAGTGGGCATCACCTCCGGCGGCGCCTGGCTGGTCGAGCGGCTGCAGAAGGACCTGGGCCTGCCTGGGGCACCCGGCGTCATTTCGTCGGCCATGCACCGCGACGACTTCGCGCGCCGCGGCCTCTCGGCCAGCGCGCAGACCGCGCTGCCCTTCGACGTGAACGGCGCCGACGTGCTGCTGCTGGACGACGTGCTCTACACCGGCCGCACGATCCGCGCGGTGCTCAACGAGCTGTTCGACTTCGGCCGCCCGGCCCGCGTGCGGCTCGCGGTGCTGGTGGACCGCGGCGGACGCGAACTGCCGGTGGCGGCCGATTTCGCGGCCGCGAAGCTCACGCTGCCCGATACGCAGCTGCTCGCATTGGCCCGCGCCGACGACGGCGCGTTCAGCCTCAAGGTGGAAGAAAGCAAGTAATGCTCTACAAGCGAAATCCCCAGCTCAACAAGAACGGCGAACTGATCCACCTGCTGTCGATCGAGGGCCTGCCCAAGGACATCGTCACGCACATCCTCGACACCGCCGCCAACTTCACGAGCGTGAGCGACCGCGAGGTGAAGAAGGTGCCGCTCCTGCGCGGCAAGAGCGTGTTCAACCTGTTCTTCGAGAACTCGACGCGCACCCGCACCACCTTCGAGATCGCGGCCAAGCGCTTGAGTGCCGACGTCATCAACCTGGACATCGCGCGCTCCTCGGCCACCAAGGGCGAGTCGCTGCTCGACACCATCGCCAACCTGAGCGCGATGGCGGCCGACCTGTTCGTGGTGCGCCACAGCGAGTCGGGCGCGCCCTACCTGATCGCGCAGCACGTGGCGCCGCACGTGCACGTGGTGAACGCCGGCGACGGCCGCCACGCGCACCCGACGCAGGGGCTGCTCGACATGTACACGATCCGCCACTACAAGAAGGGTTTTGCGAACCTCACGGTGGCGATCGTCGGCGACGTGCTGCACTCGCGCGTGGCGCGCTCCGACATCCATGCGCTCACCACGCTCGGCTGTGCCGAGGTGCGGGTGGTCGGCCCCAAGACGCTGGTGCCCGGCGACATGGCCGGCATGGGCGTGCGCGTATGCCACACACTCGAAGAGGGCATCAGGGACTGCGACGTCATCATCATGCTGCGCCTGCAGAACGAGCGCATGAGCGGCGCGCTGCTGCCCTCGTCGCAGGAGTTCTTCAAGACTTACGGCCTCACGCCCGAGAAGCTGCAGCTGGCGAAACCGGATGCCATCGTCATGCACCCGGGGCCGATCAACCGCGGGGTGGAAATCGATTCGGCCGTGGTCGACGGAAAGCAGAGCGTGATCCTCCCGCAGGTCACTTTCGGCATCGCCGTTCGCATGGCCGTCATGAGCATCGTCGCAGGGAACGAAGCATGAGCAGAACACTGATTACCAACGGCCGCGTCGTCGACCCCGCCTCGGGCACCGACAGGAAAGCCGACATCGCCATCGCCGACGGCAAGATCGTCGGCATCGGCCGCAGCCCGGCCGGCTTCCAGGCCGAGCGCATCATCGACGCCGCGGGCTGCATCGTCGCGCCCGGCCTCGTCGACCTGGCCGCGCGACTGCGCGAGCCCGGCTACGAGCACGAAGGCATGCTCGAAAGCGAAATGGCCGCGGCCATCGCGGGCGGCGTCACCAGCCTCGTGTGCCCGCCCGACACCGACCCCGTGCTCGACGAGCCGGGCCTGGTCGAGATGCTCAAGTTCCGCGCCGAGAAGCTGCAGGGCGCACGGCTCTTTCCGCTCGGCGCGCTCACGCGCAGCCTCGCGGGCGGCGTGCTCACCGAAATGGCCGAACTGACCGAAGCCGGCTGCATCGGCTTCAGCCAGGCCGACGTGCCGCTGGCCGACACCCAGGTGCTGCAGCGCGCGCTGCTCTACGCGAGCACCTTCGGCTACACCGTGTGGCTGCGGCCGCAGGACCGCGACCTTGGCAAGGGCGTGGCGGCCAGCGGCCCGCTGGCCACGCGCCTGGGCCTCTCGGGCGTGCCGGTGTCGGCCGAAACCATCGCGATCTTCACCATCGTCGAGCTCATGAAGAGCACCGGCGCGCGCGTGCACCTGTGCCGCATCTCCAGCGCCGCGGGCGTGGCGCTGGTGCGCGCGGCCAAGGCGCAGGGCCTGCCGCTCACCTGCGACGTCAGCATCAACTCGCTGCACCTGGCCGACACCGACATCGGCTTCTTCGACAGCCGTGCGCGCCTCAATCCTCCGCTGCGCCAGCAGGGCGACCGCGATGCGCTGTCGGCCGCGCTGGCCGACGGCACCATCGATGCGCTGGTGTCCGACCACACGCCGGTCGAGGCCGATGCCAAGACGCTGCCCTTTGCCGAGGCCGAGCCCGGCGCCACCGGGCTCGAGCTGCTGCTGCCGCTCGCGCTGCAGTGGGGCGAGCGCAGCGGCGCGGGCATCGTGCGCGCGCTGGAAGTCGTCACGTCCGCGCCCGCGCGGCTGCTGGCGGCCACCGATGCAGGCACCGGCATCGGCCGGCTGGCCGAGGGCGGCGTGGCCGACCTGTGCGTCTTCGATCCGGGCCTCGAATGGCAGGTGCAGCCCGAAGCGCTCAAGAGCCAGGGCAAGCACACGCCGTTCTCGGGCTATCCACTGCTGGGGCGCGCGCGCCACACCCTCGTCGCCGGCCGCGTGGTCCACGGCTGAAAGGACCCGCTTCTCGATGGTTCATTCACTGAAGGCCTGCTGGCGCCTGCTGCATGCGGTCGGGCACGCGCTGGGTGGCTGGTGGACGATCCGTTTCACCTTTCCGGGCCTTTCGCAGGCGGAGCGCAACCTGCGCGTGCAGCAGTGGTCGCAGCGCCTGCTCGAGATCATGGGCATCACGCTCCAGGTGCAGGGCAGCCCGCCCGCGCAGGGGCCGGTGCTGCTCATCAGCAATCACCTCTCCTGGCTCGACATCACGGCCATCCATGCCGCCTGCCACGTGCGCTTTGTCTCGAAGGCGGGCGTGAAGCACTGGCCGCTGATCGGTACGCTGTCCACCGGCGCGGGCTCGCTCTACATCGAGCGCGAACGCCGCCGCGATGCGCTGCGCGTGGTGCACCACATGACCGAGGCGCTGCGCAACGGCGACCTGATCGGGGTGTTCCCGGAAGGCACGACGAGCGACGGGCGCGGGCTGCTGCCCTTCCATGCCAACCTGCTGCAGGCCGCCATTTCGTCGGGCGCGCCCGTGCTGCCGGCCGCACTGCGCTTTGCCGATGCGGCCACCGGGGAAACCAGCCAGGCGCCGCGCTACATCGACGACGACAACCTGCTGACCTCGCTCTGGAACACGCTGCGCGCGCCGCCGCTCCTGGCCATCGTGCGCTTCGGCGAGCCGCAGCCCTCGCACGGGCGCGACCGCCGCGCCTGGGCCCAGGCGCTGCACGAAGACGTGCAGCAGCTGCGCCGCGAGACCCACTAGCCGCACGGCGCCGGCGGCAGGCAAAAAAAGCGCTCCCGAGGGAGCGCTTAACGACGCACGGAGCGTCGTGAGGAGGAACCGCGATTCGTGCGCTCGACATTGGCCGCGCCTGCGGCCACCGCGTGCGGGAGAAATCAATCCATGCGCGTGGGCAAGTGCCTACAGGGCTGCTCGCTGGAGGGTGCCGGCTATCCCGGCTATGAGAATTGCCAAACCCGCCCGGTGCCGAAGCGTTGCACCATCGAGGCTCTACGCTGGAGAACCCGATGAGAATGCTGAGGAAAATCGTGGGCGGTGCCATCTCCCTTGCGGGAGCAGTGGTGCTCGTCGCCCGGCACCTGTGAAGGCGGCCTGCCGGCCCCTGAAAAGCGGGGGCGCACTCGCCGCGCCGGCCGCATGAATACTATGGTTTGTAGATAAGCGCACAGCAACACTACTGCCCGAGGGGCCGTGCAACCGCACCGGCATTCGGCGCCCATAATCCGCCTGCGACCGCGCCAGAGGCCGCATCGGATACCCCCGGCTCCGCTCCATTCGGGACGAGCCAGCCATATTTTTTCTGGCTTTCACGGGATGACATCATGAGCGTACTGCAGATGTTTCTACCGGCGTCCGAACCGGCGCGCAGCGAGGCCCTCGAGCTGATACGAAGAACACACCACCTGCCACGCCACCTCGTGAGAGGCACCGGGCGAAGAGGGCTGGGCGAATCCGGACCGGGCTTGCTGGTTGGGCCGGTGCAGAGCCAGCAGCAGGCGTCGTCGCGGGGCTTGCAGATCGTGACCGCGCCGGAAGGCCGGCAGCAGGCCGAATGAGGGCGGCGCCTTCGCGCTGATCCGGCGGCCTTGTTCGGCCGCCCTGCTCAGTAGTCTCACTCGGCCGTGGCCGGGTCGATCACGCTGTACACCCGGTCCACCCGGTCGGCTGGAAAGCCGCCGAGTTCCGCATGCCTGCGCACCAGCGCCTCGTTGGCCGCCTGGTAGATGCAGTAGATCCGGTCGTCGGTCACGTAGCTGTGGATCCACTGGATCTCGGGGCCCATGCTGCCCAGCACGCCGCAGGACTTCTGCGAAATGGCTTTCAGGTCTGCCGGCGTGAACTTGCCGGCGCCGGGGATGTGCCGTTCGATGAGGAATTTGGGCATGGCGATACTCCTGTCTGGATAAAATCGGTCGGAGCGACCAAGACCTATGGTGCCGACGCGAAGCACCGTTGTATTGCCCGCTGCGCCGGACTTGTTGACCGAAACCCCGCCCTCGCTTGCCCCGGGAGGTGACCATGGATGTCTTGTCGGACGTGCTGCGGACCATCCGCCTGGAGGGCGCGCTGTTCCTCAACGGGGACATGCATGCGCCCTGGTGCTTCAAGGTGCCCAAGGGCGCGCACATGGCGCAACTGCTCAGGCCCGGCGCGCAGCGGCTGGCCATCTGCCACCTCGTGCTGCAAGGCGAATGCTGGGCCCAGGTCGACGGCGGAGAACCGATCCGCGCGCATGCCGGCGACGTGATCGCCGTGCCGCATGGCGACTCGCATGTGCTGGGCAGCGGCCTGCTCCAGGCGGCGGTGGATGTGGCGCATGTGGTGAACCCGCGCGCGCCCGAACTGGAGCGCATCCGCTACGGCGGCAATGGTGAGCGCACGGTGCTGGTGTGCAGCTGGTTCGCATACGAAGGCGATGCGCCCAACCCCCTCATGGCGAACATTCCGCGCCTGTTCACCACGTCGCTGCGCAGCAGGCCGGCGGGCCCGTGGATCGAGCAGTCCGTCAACTACGTGCTGGGCGATGCGGCATCGCGCACGCCCGGTTCCGAGATGGTCGCCGCCAAGGTGGCGGAGGTGCTGTTCGCCGAAGTGCTGCGCGGCTACATCGAATCCATGCCCGCCAACAATCCCGGCTGGCTGGCGGGCCTGCGCGACCCCCACGTGAGCCGCTGCCTGGCGCTGATGCACGGCGAACCCGCACGCAACTGGACGGTCGACGAGCTGGCGCAGGAGGGTCACGTCTCGCGCAGCGTGCTGGCGGACCGCTTCACCGAGCTGGTAGGCGCGCCGCCCATGCACTACCTGGCGCGCTGGCGCATGATCCTGGCCGCCGGCATGCTGCGCAAGGACCAGGGCAACCTGGCGCGCATTGCCGAAGGGGTCGGCTACGAATCGGAAGCGGCTTTCAACCGCGCATTCAAGCGCGAGTACGGCGTGTCGCCGGGGGTTTGGCGGCAGAACGGGGCGCGGGCCTCGGTGCCGGATGCGGTGCTTCGACAGGAATCGCAGGTATGTCAAAAATCCGCATGAATATTGAATTCTTTGGGCTGGCACAAAAAAGATACCAACAAAAGTACCGTCGAATTTCAATCCATGGCTTGGATGCATCGTAGGAGGACCCCTTCGAGCCGATTTTGTCGACGCTGCGGTCGACGGGCCTTCCGAGATCAAGCTGTACTGATCTTCGGCGTTCATTTCGAACTGCCGATCTGCTGAAAGCCTGATTCCTCGCAGCTAACGCAGGCGCCTCGGCTGATGCCGCAGCAGCCACCGCCGGCTTGCCCCCACCGCTGTTGCCGCTGCTCCGGAAGACGACCGCGCCGCCTCCTCGGCCGCCAACCGCTCGGCCTGCTCCGGGTCGACGCCGCCACCGGGCGGCGCTGCCCGACGGTCCAGTACAGCCAGGTGAGCTCGGCATTGACCGCGCCGGCCAGGCGCTGGCGGCTGGCGGTGATCAGCGCGCGTTCACTAGAGTATGCGCATGTCCTTCTGCCCATGCGATCTCCTCGCCCGTTCCCTGGCCGTCAGCGCGCTCGCCCTCGGGTTCGCCGTGGAGGCCCATGCACAGCCGACGCCTTTGGACGATGGCGAAACGCTCCCCGCCATCACCGTGGATGCCAGGGGCCGTTCGGAAGCCGCCCAGCAAGTTCCGATCCCGCTGACTTCGATCGATGGCGAGGCCCTCGAGACGCAGCAAAGCTGGCGGCTCGAAGACCTGCAGCAATGGTTGCCGAGTACCAGCATCACCTTCGGCGATCCGCGGCAATCGGCCATCGCGGTGCGCGGCGTCGGCAGGAATCCATCGAACGACGGCCTCGAGGGCAGCACGGGCATCTACCTCGACAACGTCTACCTGGGCCGCGCGGGCATGGCGACATTCGACCTGCTCGACATCGAGCGCGTGGACCTGCTGCGCGGGCCGCAAGGGACGCTATTCGGCAAGAACACGACCGCTGGCGTGCTGGCGTTGCACACGCGGCCGCCGAGCCGCGAGACCGAGCGCAGCCTGCAACTCTCGATCGGACAGCGCGGCCTTGCGCAGGGGCAAGCCATCTTCTCGGGCGCCTTGTCGGAAGAGACGGCGGGCCGGCTGCTGGTGTACGGCACCCATGAACGCGGCAACATCGAGAACATCTACGATGGCGGCAGCGTCAACGGAGGCAATCGATCCGGCATTCGCGGCCAGTGGCTGCTGCGCCGTGGCGACGCCTTCAGCCTGCGCCTGATCGCAGATGCGCACCGCGAGCGCTCCACGTACGGCACCCGCGTCATCTACTCGCTGGGAAGCGGACCGGCGGCAGCCCGCGCACGGGCCGGCGGCGCCACCGGCATCGTCACCGACCCGCGGCGCTATGCGGTCAACACCGACGGCGTAGAGCGGGTCCATCTCGACCAGGGTGGCGTGTCGGCCGAAGCGAGCTGGAAGCTCGGGTCCGGCGCCACCGTCACGTCCATCACCGCCGGCCGCTCATGGAAGTTCGTGCCGACGACCAATGACAACCTCAATATCCCCGTGCTGATCGACGGCGGCTCCCGCGTGCGCCAGCAGCAGTTCTCGCAGGAGCTGCGCTACGCGGGGCCCACCGGCGGTGCGGTCGACTATGTGGTGGGCGCGTTCTACATGCGCCAGCGCATGCGCAACGAGATATTCACCGTGTTCGGTCCGCGGGCGGACATCGTTCTGCAGGGAACGTCCTTGCCGGTGCTCGCCAACGCGAGCACCGTGAGCTTCGGCGCGCTCGACACGGAGAGCTTCGCGCTCTTCTCCCAAGCCACCTGGCACGCCACGTCCAGGCTCGACCTCACGGCCGGCCTGCGCATCACGCAGGAGCGCAAGGACGGGCGCACCCATCGCGGCGATTCGACCGGTGGTGCCGCTGCCACCGCGTTCCTGCGCAATCGTCCGATCGTGCTTGGTGCCTACGACACAGGCCCCCTGGCCATCCGGAAGACCAGCCCATCGGCGCTCCTGGGTGCGAGCTACCGGCTGGATGACGATGCGATCGGCTACGCGAGCTTTTCGCACGGCGAGCGGTCGGGCGGGATCAATCTGGCGGGGCCGGGTGCCGCTCCCGGCCCGCTCGGCGCCTCGTCGCTGATCATCGGGCCCGAACGTGTTGACAGCCTGGACGTCGGCGTCAAGAGCAGCCTGTGGAATGATCGCCTGACACTCAACCTGAATGCCTTCTTGGCAGGCGTGCGCGGCTACCAGACGTCGATGTTCGTGCCCGCCGGCGCAGGCGCGGGCAACTACGTCGAGATCCTCACGAATGCGGGCGATCTCCGTAGCCGGGGACTGGAGCTGGATGCCACTGCGCGACCGACGCGCGGGCTGACCGTGTGGGCCAACGCTGCCTTCAACGATGCACGCTATCGACGCTATGAGGACGCGCCTTGTCCGTCAGAACGCGCGTTCATGCCGCAGGGGCGCTGCAGCCTGACCGGACGGCAGGTTGCCGGGACGCCGCGCTGGACATTCAACGTGGGCGCCGAATACCGCAGGTCCGTGAGCCCCACCACCCAGCACTTCGTTTCAGCGGCGTACGCGTGGCGGTCCGCACAGGACGGCACGCTCGACGGGTCGGTCCACTCGCGCATCCCGGCCTATGGCCTGCTGAACCTCGCCACCGGTTGGAAGGTCGCACGGGGCAATGAAATCTGGAGCATTTCGCTTTGGTTGCGCAACGCGCTCGACAAGAAGTATTTCCCGACCGTGGCCGCGACCGCGAACGGTGCCTACGTGGCATCGGTCGGGACGCCGCGCACGCTGGGACTGACAGTCCGGCTGGACTACTGACCTGTTGGATTCCGCCGATCTCTGACCCCAGTACCTGCACGAATCTGCTGCACGGACAGCCGGAAGGCATTGATGTGAGAACGCCTGTGTGAGGCGCTTGGCCCTTCCCAAGGCCGCGGTCGATGCGCCGGCGATGAAGTAGCGCAGCGATCAGAGTTCCATAAGCCCTGGATTCTGAACCGCGTCGGCAGGGCGCCGGGCCTGCCACGCCGGCGGTCCAGGCCCGCCGGTTTCGTGCCACGTCGCCGGCTACATCCAATTTGGACGCTCCTTCGCGGCTCACGCACGATCTATCTCGATGTTGCCGCTGCTGCGTCCTCTTTGCTTGATCGTCTACTACGACTTCCATGGCCAAGGAACTTACAAGAGCGACGAGCCCTTAGATTCGAGAAGACTACCCATCGGCGTGGTACGTCGAACAGGAAGCGTATCTCGCCACCCTCTGCAGACCCGGAGTGAAACGGCTGAGTAGCTTCGGCTTGCTCGTTGAACGCAAAAATCGCGCTCAACGTAAGGCAGCTTTGGAGAATTCTGTACAGCCGCTTAGGGCCCGAGTGGGCATCGAAGCCTTTGGTCATCGAGCTATCTGAAAATTGTGGGGGTGGGGCGGCTCAGCGGACCTGCACACAAGCTTCGATGGCAGCTTTCAGGGTGGCGATTTCCTGTGGCCCCAACGCTGTTGGTGACGGCGGCACGCTCGGCGCCTTTGTCGCTTGCATTTCCTGCACTGTTTCAAGGGCAGCAACGGGTCGTACATGCCCGTCGCTGCCGCCGCTCCCGCAAATCGACGATCACTGTGTCGCCGCCGACTTCCGCGGTCTGGTATCGGCCGTCGGGCGAGGTGAATGCGTAGGCCGCCACTTGCCCGGACAGAGGTGCGATCAGTGCAACAGACGGATGAAGCCTGGTCATGAGGAAAAGAGACGAGTAAGGCGTGAGCATGACGCGCGCTGCCGTCTGATAAGCTGCCGGCGCTCCTCTCCCCCGGCTGTTCCTTCCACCCGTCCTTGCGAACACATTGCGCATGTCGTCCGAAGAAACCCTGCGCCGCTGGCGCCTGATCCTCGGCCGCTATGCGGCGCAACCCCTGTCGCAAACGCAGTTCTCGGCGGGCGACTGGAGGCTCGACCAGGCGCTCGAATATCTCTACGGCCGTGAATACGAAGGCCGCGGCCTGGGCAGGCCCAATGGCGGGCCGGGTTCGCTCGACCCGAGCCAGTTGCGCGCGGTCGACTGGCTCAACCGCTCGCGGAGTCTATTTCCACAAGAGGTGTTCGAGCGCATGCAGACGCAGGCGATCGATCGCTACCAGCTGACCGACCTGCTCTCCGACCCGGCGGTGCTGCGCTCGCTCGACGCCACGCCCGGCCTCGCCAAGGCGCTGCTGGGCATGCGCGGGCGGCTGTCGGGCCAGATGCGCGACGCGGTGCGCGAGGTGATCCAGAAAACCGTCGACGAGATCACGCGCAAGCTCAGGAACGACTTCGTCAACGCGCTCGTCGGCCGGCGTAACCGCATGCGGCGCTCGCACATCAAGAGCGCGCAGAACTTCGATGCGCGCGCCACCATCGCGGCCAACCTCAAGCACTACGACGTGGAGCGCAGGCAAATCGTCATCGAGCATCCGCGCTTCAATGCGCGCGTGAAGCGCAACCTGCCCTGGGACGTGGTGCTTTGCGTCGACCAGAGCGGCTCGATGATGGATTCGGTGATCTACAGCGCCGTCATTGCCGGCATCATGAGCTCGCTGCCCGCGGTGCGCGTGAAGCTGGTGGTGTTCGACACCAGCGTGGTCGACCTCACGCACCTGGCGCACGATCCGGTCGAGGTGCTGCTCACGGTGCAGCTCGGCGGCGGCACAGACATCGGCCGTGCGGTGGCGTATTGCGAGTCGCTGGTGGGCAACCCGCAACGCACGGTGTTCGCGCTCATCAGCGACTTCATGGAAGGCGCCGCGCCCGGGCCGCTCCTGGCCGCGGTGCAGCGCATGGCACAGTCGCGCGTCAAGCTGCTCGGGCTGGCCGCGCTGGACGAATCGGCCAACCCCGTGTACGACCGGCAAATGGCGCAGCGCCTGGCCGACAAGGGCATGCACGTGGCGGCCCTCACGCCCACGCATTTCGCGCAGTGGCTCGCGGAAGTGATGAACTGATGGCCTGGTACGACGGCTATCGCGCCTACGACGACGACACACTGGCCACGCTCGCCAACCCTGGCTTGCTTCGGCGTGCCGCAAAGGACGTGGAGGCGGGCAAGATCGCATGGGCAGAGTACGGCACCGAAGCTGGCGTGGTGACGGCGGACGGCCAGCGCGTGCAGCTCGATGCACGCGGCCCGCAGCAGGCGCGTTGCGACTGCCCGGCACCGGGCATCTGCAAGCACATACTTGGCGCGGCGCTGTGGCTGCGTGCATTGGAGCCGGCCGCGCCAGGCAGGCCAGCCGGCGTGCCTTCGGACGGGCCGCAAGAGACACGCGCGCCGGCCGGTGCCGACCCGCTCGCGGAAATCCTCGCGCTCGATGCCGCGGCCCTTTTCAAGGCCGCGGGCGTGGCGGCCGTGCGGCGCGCCGCAGCCGCTGCCAGCAGCATTGTCGAATGGCGGGTGCAGGGAGGCGCGCTCGTCATGGACTTGCCCGAGCTCGGCGCCTCGTGCCGCTGGGTGGCAAGCGCGGGTTTTACGGGCATGGTGTCCGAGGTGCCTGCCGCGGAACGCAAGGCGGTGCACCTGATCGCCATTGCCGCGCTGCGCAGCGCGCACGGACGGCCCTTTGCATGGCCCGCGAGCGCGCGGCCCGCGCCGGTCGAAGACACCGCGCGCCTCGGCGAGCGGGAGCGCGCGTTCCTGCTGCAGGTGGAGTCGATGCTGGAAGAGCTGCTGACGGGCGGCCTCTCGCACGTGAGCGAGCTGACGTCGGCGCGCCTCTTGGCACTCAACATGTCCGCGCGCGGCGAGGGCTTGCCGCGCCTGGCGGCCTTGCTGCGCAACCTGGGCGGCACGGTCGACCTGCTGGTGCGGCGCGATCACCGCGCCGAGGAGCGCGACGCTTTTGCACTCATGGCGCGCATCCATGCGCTGTGCGCCGCGCTTGCGCGGGCCGAGGGCGGCCTCGCCGCGGCGTTGCGCGGCCGGCTCAAGCGCGACTTCGACGAATCGGCCGCCCTCGACCTGCTGCCCCTCGGTGCCCACTGGTGGCAGACGCGCGGCGGCGCGCGCGGCCTCACGGTGGCGTTCTGGGACCTGGCCGGTGCGCGCGTGCTGCAGGCCTCGCTCGCCCGGCCCGACGCAAGCGACACAGCCTTCACGCGCAGCAGCGCATGGTCCGCGAACGCGCTGTGGTCCGGCGCGGGCGCCGCGCAGAGCGTGTGCGAAGCCGCCTTGCGTCTCGAACAACCCCGCCTTGCCGAAGACGGCCGCCTGGCGCTTGGCGGCGCCACGCGTGCCCAGCCTCTGCCTGCCTGGGCGGCGGACGATCCGCGCCTGGAGTCGATCGGCTGCGGCAACTGGTCCGAACTCGGCGAGCGCTTGCGCGACGCCACCGGCCTTTCGGCCGAGCCTTTCGACGCCGTGCTGCTGCGTCCGTCCGACACGCGCCCGCCGGTGCTCGACGAAGCACAACAGCGCCTCGACTGGCTGGTGCAGGACGATGCGGGCCAGTGGCTGCGCCTTGGCATCCCCGTCGGCCCGGAGCACCGGCAGCGCGTCGACAACCTCGACCGCCTCGCCGCGCGCCGTGCTCCAGTGCATGCCGTGCTGGTGCGTATCGAGCGCTCTGCCGCGAGCACCGAACTCATGCCCGTCGCCGTGCTGAGCAGCAACGCGAAGAAGGCGCTGCAAACGGTGTCGCTCGACTTTGCCGACGAGGCCGCGCGCACCACGTCGCTCGCCAACCGCATCCTGCGCATGCTCGAGGCGCGGCAGCAGCAGCGGCAGGCGGCGCCCGTGGGTGCGCCCACGCTGGCGGCGCGCCTGCTCGCTCCCCTGACAGAAGTGACCGAGACGCAGGCCGCCACCGGGCGCATGGCATTGACGGCGGCGCAGCGGCAGCGCCTGCACGATGCACTCGACCGCGCAAGCTCTGTCGGCCTGGAGGTGCTGTCGAGTGCGCTGCGTGCGCACCTCGCTGCGCCGGCTGCGGTGCCGTTGCTGAAGCTGGGCTTTCTGTGCCAGTTGCTTGGCGAACTCGACGGCTTGCCGGAGCAAAGGAAAGCGCAGCCGGCTTAGAACCTTTGGCTTCGGTTGTTTCCGCAGGCCGCGAACTGGCCGAAGCGTCACGTCCAACTGCCAAAATCAGCGCCCAGGAGAACGAGGAGAACGCATGGGATTTCTGGACAAGATCTTGGGCGCCGTCACGGGCAGCGCCGGCACCGCAGCCGCCAACGGCCTGACGCGCGAGCAGGCGCAGCTGTTGAAGCAGGCCTTCGAGCCGCTCGAAAAAGCAGGCAAGGAGCTGCCCCAGAAGGGCACCGCGTTCCTGGTCGACGGCACGCAGGAAACCGTGCTGCTCGACCTGCAGGCTGCCAAGTCCTTCGAGCCAGGGCAACTGCTCGGAGCCCCCGGCCGCCTGCGTTGGGGTTTCAGCAACCACCAGAACAAGGCGCTGGAGAAGATCGGCAACCAGAGCCTCGAGCAGCGCGGCCGCTTCTACGCCAGCGTGGATGCCGGTGCTCCTGCGCTCGACGTGCTGGTGCGACTGGGCAAGCTGCTGGCTGCAGCCGACGGCGGACAGTCGCTCGAGCATCCCGGCGCGCCGGTGCCCGACTGGCTTCAGTACCTCATCAACGACGCGGTGTTCGCGAGCTTCAGCAAGAGCAGCTCCGGCAACGCTGCCGAGCGCGATCTCGCCAAGC
This sequence comes from Variovorax beijingensis, assembly GCF_007828835.1. Lineage (GTDB taxonomy): Bacteria > Pseudomonadota > Gammaproteobacteria > Burkholderiales > Burkholderiaceae_C > Variovorax > Variovorax beijingensis_A. Next base: position 1,037,765 of record NZ_VIVL01000001.1, read on the forward strand.
ACCGGCCCGCGTGGAACGTGCATCTCATTGCAGCCTTGCTTGCGCACGAAGGGCTCGATCCGCATGTCGCCCTGCAAGAGGTCTTCGAGCGCAAGGGACTGGACAGCTGGTACCACGACCGGCTCGACGGCCTGGTCGAGGCCCCTGCCGTCGCCGACTACATGCGCAGCCAGCGCGATGCCGCCGAGGCGTTGCCCGCAAAGCTGTCGGCTGCGGGCCGAGTTCTGCTGGCCAGGCGCATCGGCAAGGACAAGGCGCTTTTGAACGACTTTGCGCCGCTGTTCCTGCGCCTGGCCATCGACGGCAGCAAGACGGTGCGCGCCGAGGCGACGCCGCACCTCGAGGGCATTGCCGAGGCACAGCGGCTCGAACTCCTGGGGCAACTGCTCAAAGACGGCGACACCACCCAGCGCACGCAGGCCGCCGAACTGCTTGCGCGCCTGCCGGGTGACGCCGCGCGCGCGTTGCTCGCCGTGGCGGCCGGCACCGAGACCAGCAAGGCCGTGCAGCAGGCCATCCGCTCGGCCATGTCGCGGCTCGACGCCGCGGGCGACGCGGGCGAGCTCGAATTGCCCGAGCCGCCGGCCTGGCAACCCTTCGAGGACATTCCGCTTGGTGAAGAGGCGGTGCAGTTGCTCATTGCCAACCGCATCGAGCTGCTCGAGAAGAACCGCGTCGCGGCCGAGGCCGAGATCGAGGAGAACAAGGCCTCCAAGCAGACCTACAGGTACAAGTGGCGCCAGGACAACTACGCCGCCCACAAGAAGCTCACCGACGAGGACATGCGCGTGGCCGTGCGCGTGCTCAATGGACAGGGCAGCAAGAACGACCAGAACCGCGCGAAGAACGGCCAGCTGCAGCAGGTCGTGGGTTTCGGCAATCGCCTGCAGTCGATGCCGGGGTTCGGCATGCCGCACTTGATCCGCTGGCTGGCCGTGTCGCGCCACTGGACCAGCTTCTGGTTCGACGACGGCTTTTCACAAGTGGCTCGGCCGCCAGCCCGTGGGCTCGGTCGACCTGCGCGCGCTGGCCGAGCTGCTCAAGCGCTCCGGCATGCCGATCGACGATGTGGCGCACACCGCGCTTTACCAGTATTGGAACCAGGCCACAGCGGTCGAGGTGTTGCCGGCCGACCGCGTGTGGCCTTTCTTCGCGGAGCACCCCGAGTACATCGACGAAGGCCTGGGCCTTGTCGCGCCGCCAAAGCGGGAAGGCCGCCAGACCCAGCTCGACCTGAACGCCACGCTGCGCACGCTGGCGGTCTTTCCGACCGTGCAGGCACGTTGGCTGCCGCGGGTTATGGAACTGGCGCTCGGCGAAGGCAAGACGCACCGCGCGGCCGCGCAGAAGGCACTGTCGATGCTGCCCGACATCGGCCGGCGCGTGGTCGAGTCGCTCGGCGCCACCAAGAGCGAGGTGCGCATCGAGGCCGCCAACTGGCTGGCTGAGCTCAGGTACGCCGAGGCCGTGCCCGCCATTACCAAGGCGCTCGAGAAGGAAACCCGCGAGACCGTGCGCGCGGCCTACCTCACGGCGCTCGAGGCGCTGGGCGACGACATCTCCGCGCGCCTTGCACCGGCGATTCTTCTGGCCGAGGCGAAGAAGGGCCTGAAGGCCAAGCCCCCGGCGGGCCTTGCGTGGTTCTCTCTCGACGCGCTGCCCGCCTGCAAATGGCTGGACGGCAGCCCGGTAGAACCCGAGATCGTGCGCTGGTGGGTGGTGCTCGCCTGCAAGCTCAAGGAGCCGGGCGGCAACGCGCTGCTCACGCGCTACCTCGGCCTGCTCGATGCAGCCAGCCGCCAGGCCATCGGCAGCCTGGTGCTGCGCCAGTTCATCGCACACGACACGCGCCACCCCACGCTCGACGAAGGCATTGCGCATGCCAACGCCCATGCACCGCAGCGCTACCAGGGCAACCAGCAGCGCTACCAGAACGCGAAGGCCGAGCACAAGCAGTACTACGAAGCCGACTTCCAGAAGACGCAGGAGCAGGTCTTCGAGGAGTGCAAGCGCGAGAAGATGGGCGAATACCTCGGCAGCGCGATTGGCGAAAAAGGCACTCTTGCCCTGACCGCCCATGCGCCGGGGCACGAGGTCGTCACGCTGCTGCAGCAGTACATGCGCGACCATTACCAGCGCCGCTCGCAGATCGAAGCCATGCTCGAAGGCGTGGCACCGGGCAACGACCCAGTGGTGATCCAGTTGCTGCTGGGCATATCGCGCCGCTACCGCACTGCCTCTGTCCAGGAGAAGGCGCGCGCGCTGGTGCAGCAGATTGCCGACCGCAACGGCTGGACGCAGGACCAGCTCGCCGACCGCACCATTCCCACCGCGGGCCTGGACGACACCGGCAAGCTCGAGCTCGCGTACGGCGACCGCATCTTCACCGTGGTGCTCGACGCCGCGATGAAGCCCGAACTGCGCAACCCAGAAGGCAAGATCGTCAAGGCCCTGCCCGAGCCGCGCCAGAACGACGACCCCGTGCTCATCAAGGATGCGAAGGCCCAGTTCTCGACCAGCAAGAAAGAGCTCAAGCAGGTCATCGACCTGCAGACCGCGCGCCTGTTCGAAGCCATGTGCACCGGCCGTATCTGGCCGCAGGCCGAGTGGCGCGAATACCTGCACCGGCACCCGATTGCCGGGCGTCTGATACAGCGGCTCGTGTGGCTCGAACTGGATGCGGAAGGCGCGGTGCGCGGCAGCTTCCGGCCCACCGAGGACGGCAGCCTGATCGACACGCAAGACGACGAGGTCGAGCTTGCGGCCGACAGCCAGCTGCGCCTGGGTCACGCTTCGCTGGTCGACGAAGGCACAGCGGCCACGTGGAACAAGCACTTCAAGGACTACAAGCTGGTGCCGCTCTTCGCGCAGATGACGCGCAAGTCCCCTGCAGTAGCGTTTATCGACGACAAGGGCCAGCCGGTGAGCGAAATCAACGACAGGCTGGGCTGGATCAGCGACACCTTCACGCTGCGCGGCAGCTTTGCCAAGCTCGGCTACCAGCGCGCCCAAGCCGAGGACGGCGGCTTCTTCTACCAGTACACCAAGGAGTTTTCGTCGGCCGGCGTGCGCGTGGCCATCGAGTTCTCGGGCAACACCCTGCCGGAAGAGAACGTGCCCGCGGCGCTCAAGACGCTGGGCTTCGAGGACATGAAGACCCGCGGCTACAGCGACCGGGCGCTGCCGCTGTCGAGCGTGCCGCCAGTGCTCCTGGCCGAGGCCTATGCGGACTACCTGGCCATCGCACAGGCCTGCGCCGGGTTCGACGCGGGCTGGGAAAAGAAGATGCCGTGGTAAGCCCGCCGCGCCGCCCCGCAGAAAAACCAGCAGCAACATCATCATGAGCACCGGCACATCACCGTCTTCTTCCCCCGCGACCCAGGCCGTGCGCCTTGCCCCCGAGGCGCGCTATGCGGACGAGCTCGCGCGGCTGCATGCGGCCGACACCGATGCGCGGCCCACCGGATGGAAGCTCTCGCCGCGCGCGGTGCGGCGCTTCATCCTCGGCGACGAGAAGCTGCAGGTGAGCCGCAAGTTCTACGGCGATGATCCGCTGGTCGACCGCGCCATCGTGACGCTCATGGGCCACCAGGGCCTCATGCTGGTGGGCGAGCCAGGCACCGCGAAGTCGCTGCTCTCGGAGCTGCTTGCAGCCGCCGTCAGCGGTGATTCGGGCCTCACGGTGCAGGGCACCGCCGGCACCACCGAAGACCACATCAAGTACAGCTGGAACTACGCACTGCTGCTGGCCGAGGGGCCGAGCCAGCGCGCGCTGGTGCCTTCTGCGCTCTACCAGGCCATGCGCGCGGGCAAGCTGGTGCGCTTCGAGGAAATCACGCGCTGCCCGCCCGAGATCCAGGACGTGCTGATTTCGTTGATGAGCGACAAGCAGCTCATGATTCCAGAGCTGGGCGACGATGCCCGGCTCTATGCACAGCGCGGCTTCAACATCATTGCCACGGCCAACCTGCGCGACCGCGGCGTGCACGAGATGTCGTCCGCGTTGAAGCGCCGGTTCAACTTCGAAACGGTAAAGCCCATCCGGGACCATTCGTTCGAAGTCGAACTGGTGATGGCCCAGCTGAAGCGCGAACTCGACGGCGGCGGCGAGTCGCCGGTCGATGTGCCGCGCGACGTGGTGGCGCTGCTGGTTACCACCTTCCAGGAGTTGCGCGCGGGCCAGACGCAGGATGGCACCGCCATCAAGGGCCTCGATGCCGTGATGTCCACGGCCGAGGCCGTGAACGTGGGTTATGCGGCGGCCCTGCAGGCGCGCCATTTCAACGGCGGCCGGCTCACCGTGCGCGAGATCGCAGGCCAGCTGCAAGGCGTTGTTCTGAAGGACAGCACCGACGATGTGAAGCGCGTGCGCCACTACTTCGACACCGTCGTGCGCGAACGCGGCAAGCGCGACGCGCAATGGAAGGCCTTTCACGACGCGGCACGTGCGCTGTGGCAGTAGTTGCAGAAGCCGGCAGCGTTCTGCCTGCCGGGCTGGAGGCCGCGCGCGGCCGGCTGTTCGGCGAGGGCGGCGAGGGCGTGTTCTTCGTGCCCGTGAGGCACCACAGCCCGGCCTGTGCATTCGCATTGAGGGCGCTGCTGCGCGAGGTCAGGCCGGCGGCTGTGCTGATTGAAGGACCGGACGACCTGGACGCACTGCTGCCGCTGCTGCAGCACCCGCAAACCACCGCCCCCGTTGCATGGCTGTGCCAAAGCACCCGGCAGGTTCCGGTCGATGACCCCGACTCGGAAGAGAAGACGCGCACGGGATCGCGCACGTCGTTCTTTCCCTTTTGCGACTACAGCCCCGAGTGGATTGCGGTGCGCGAAGGGGCGGCGCTCGGCGCGCGCCTGGGGCTGATCGATCTTCCCTGGAGCGACAAGGCCTGGCATCGCGACGAAGGCGACGAGGGTGGGGGCGACGAAGGCGATGCACGCGACGCAGCGCGCAGCCTGATGGAAGAGCGCCATTTCGCGCACAGCCGCTACCTCAACGCCATGGCCGCCCAGATCGGCTGCGTCGACCATCAGGAGCTGTGGGACCGCCTGTTCGAACTGCGCACGTCGGCCGCTCTCGGCCACTGGCGTGCCTTCTTTTCCGACGTGTTCAGCTGGTGCGCCATGGCGCGGCTCGACTACGAGCCCGAGGTGCTCGAGGCCGAGCTGAGCCTGCCGCGGGAGCGCCACATGGCGGCGCATATCCGTCGCTGGCGCAACGAGGTCGAGGGGCCGATCGTGGTCGTCACCGGCGGCTTCCACACACTCGAGCTGGTCAACCAGTGGCAAAAGGCCAAGCCCTCGAAGGCGCCCGCCGGCAAGGACGCACCAGACAACGCATGGCTGATCCGCTACAGCTTCGAGCGGCTCGACGCGCTCAACGGCTATGCCTCGGGCATGCCGTCGCCCGGCTATTACCAGCAGGTGTGGGAACGCCTCGAGGCCGGCGAGGCCGACCCCTTCACCGCAGTGGCGCTCGACAGCCTGACCCGCTTTGCGCGCCAGACCCGCGCGCAGGACGATGCCGATGCGGTGTCTACCGCACTGGTGCAGGCCGCCGCCGCGCAGGCCATGCGGCTCGCGGCGCTGCGCGGCAATGCCGGTCCGGGCCGGCAAGACCTGCTCGATGCAATCCGCTCCTGCTTCATCAAAGGCGCCATCGACGAAGGCACGCGCGGCTTTACCGCCGACCTGCGCAACTTCTTGAGCGGCACGCGCATCGGCGACGTGCCGCCTTCGGCAGGCTCGCCGCCGCTGATCGAGGACGCGCGCAGGCTCGCCCGCCAGGCCGGCGTGCGGCTGGACGACAGCACCGCGCGCATAGCGCGGCTGGATCTCTATCGCAAGCCGTCGCACCGCGAGCGCAGCCGCTTCTTCCATGCCATGACATACCTCGACACGGGGCTCGGCACCTGGCTCGCGGGCCCGGATTTTCTTGGCAACAGCCGTTTGCATTTGCTGTTCGAAGAGTGGCGCGCCGCCTGGTCGCCGCTGGTGGAGGCGCGGCTGATTGAACTGGCGGGCGATGGCGCAAGCGTGGAGGCCGTCTGCATGGCCAAGCTGCGAAAGGAAGAGATCGCGCTGTCCGACGAGGGCCGCGGACGCAGCGCGAGCGCGGCCGTGGCGCTGTTGCTGCGCGCCTGCCTGGTCGGGCTGCAGTCGCGCCTGCCCCAGCTGCTCTCGATGCTTTCCACGCACCTCGACGAAGATGCCTCGCTCGGCTCGGTGGTCGAGTGCGGGCATCGGCTCGTCACGCTCTGGCGTGCGCGGGAGCCGCTGGGCGTGCAGCAGCATCCGCAGCTGCGCAGCCTGCTGGAGCGGGTATGGCCCGCGGCGCTGTTCCTGCTGCCCGATGTGGGCGGGTGCCCAGAAGAAGGTGAGGCGGGCGCGGTGAAGCAACTGCTTTCGCTGCGCGAGCTTGGGCGCCTGCTGGCCTCGCTGCAAGGCGAACCGGGGGAAGCCGGTGACGGTGCCATCGACCTCGACCTGCTGCGTACGCAACTCGAACGATTCGCGACCGGCGCGTCGGCCGCGCCCGCGGTGGCCGGCGCTGCTTCGGCCCTGCTGTACCTCGATGGACACTGGGACGAGAACGCGCTCGACACCGTGGTGCGGCAACGCTTCGGCGCGGGCGCGCAGCCGCGCGACGCGGTACGTTTTCTCAACGGGGTGATGGCCGCGGCGCCCGAACTGCTGCTGCGCCTGCCCGCGCTGCTCGAAGGCCTCGACGGCCTGGTGCAGGGCTGGGACGCCGAGGCTTTCGTGGCGCATCTGCCCGATCTGCGGCAGGCCTTCACGCGCCTCAAGCCGCAAGAGACGTCCGACCTGGCCGGCCGCATTGCCGCGCTGCATGGCATGGGCGAAACAGGGGGCCAGGCGCTCTACCAGATGCACTACGAAACCACCGAACAAGACCTGCACGAAGGCGCGCAACTGCAGCTCGCGCTGGTCGAGTGCATGCGCCGCGACGGGCTTGCCGCGTGGCTGGCGGCCCCAGAGCACAAGAAGAACAACATCGAGAGCGCGACATGACCATCGATCTCCAGACGCTCAAGTGCGGCGAATGCGGCAGCAGCACGCTCAAACGCCCCTCTTGGGAGGCATGGCCACCAGACTGGTGGCCGCAGGATCCGGCCGCTGAATGAAGGCACCCGCTGACAAGCGTGCCATCTTCTTTCCGGCGCCCATCAGTTGCGAATATTGCGTTTAATGCGTATATTTCGCTTGAGGCGCCGGCGTAGCGCCAGCTATGAAAGGACCCAGCATGACCCAGATACTCGACCCAGCCAGCGAAATGGAAGCGGAAATGGCCGGTGCGGCGACGGCGTGCCTGGTTGCGGCCCTGGGTCACTCGAAGGCAAAAGCGATCAAAATAACCATCGAAGTGGACGGGGACGGCAAGGGCGAAGCCCCGGTTCTGCTCCTGCCTCCGCGTGCCTTGCACTTCCTTGCCGACGTGTTGCGCCAGATGGCCAAGCGCGAGCCGATGATGCTCGTCCCGCAGAAGCTGGAACTCACGACGCAGCAAGCTGCGGCACTCCTGAATGTGTCGCGCCCCTTCGTGATCAAGGAGATCGAGGCTGGCCGGCTGAAGTGCCGGCTGATCAACCGGCACCGCCGCATCGAGTTCGAAGAGCTCATGCGCTACAAGGACGAGCAGAAGCAGCGGTCGGCCGGCGCCCTCAAACGATTGAACGACCTCTCCCAGGAGATGGGCGAGGAGCTGTGAGTGGCAGGAAGCGCCCGGTACACAGCGGTGCTCGATGCCAACGTCCTGTATCCGGCGTTGCTGCGCGACGTGCTGCTCAGCCTGGCCGACGCGGACCTCTATAGCGCGAAGTGGTCCGTCCACATCCGTGATGAGTGGACGCGCAGCCTGCTGCGGGACCGGCCCGGCATGGGAGTCCAGATTGCCGCTGCCGCGCAAGCCATGGAGGACGCCATTCCGGACTGCCTCGTCTCAGGCTACGAACACCTGATCGAGGGCCTGAAGCTACCGGACCCCGATGACCGCCATGTGCTGGCGGCTGCGATCACTGGACACGCGGATGCGATCGTGACGTGGAACGAGAAGGACTTTCCCAGGGAAGTGCTGGACCCATTCGGCATCGAGGTACAGACCCCTGACGAATTCGTCCTCAACCAGTTGATGCTGGAGAAGCTCACCGCCCTCGCGGCTTTGAAGCGAATGCGCGAGCGCTGGGCCCGGCCGCAGGTCGACGCGATCGCGCTGGTCGCCCTGCTCGAAAAGCGCGGGTTGCCCCAGACTGCGGCGCACCTGCGCGATGTCGTGGCACTCCTCTAACTGGCTTGGCAGGAGATCGCGGACTTGGCTATGTCATCTGGCGCGGCTTCAAGGGAAGCACGTCGGCACCGATGCGCAGCTTGTCCAGGTAGTCCGCCCAGCGCTGCATCATTTCCCGACGCGCGGGGAGATGTGCGGTGCGGTTGTACGCACGACCGTTGGTATCCCTGACCATGTGGGAGAGCTGGTGCTCGATGAAGTCCACGCGCTCGCCGAGCACTTCATCCATGAGGGTCCGCGCGGTTGCCCTGAAGCCATGGGCCGTGTGGACTTCGGCGCTGTAGCCCATCCCGCGCAGAGCGGCGTTGATCGTGTTCTCGCTCATGGGGCGTTCACCCGTCCGTATGCTGGGAAACACAAACCGTCCATGGCCTGTGATCGGGTGGAGGTTCCGCAGGATCTCCACCGCTTGGGTTGCCAGCGGCACGACGTGATCGACCTTCATTTTCATCTTCGGGCCGGCGATGCGCCACTCGGCCGCGTCCAGGTCGATCTCAGCCCATTCCGCGGTGCGCAACTCGCCAGGCCGGACAAACAGCAGGGGGGAAAGCTTCAGCGCGGCAACGGTGGTGGGGTGGCCGCTATAGGCATGGATCGAGCGCATCAGGTCTCCGACTCGCTTGGGCCCGGTAATGGCGGCGAAGTGCTTGGTCGCTTTCGAGGCCAGAGCTTCGCTCAGATCGGCGGTCACGTCCCTCTCTGCCAGGCCTGACACCACTGCGAAGCGAAACACCTGTCCGCAAAGCTGCTTGACGCGGTGGGCGGTATCGATAGCGCCGCGTGCTTCCAGCTTGCGGACCACTCGCTCCAGAATGTCGCGCGGACCGATGGTGGACATGGGCATCTTGCCGATGAAGGGGAACACGTCCTTCTCGAGCCATGTCTTGACCTTGAGCTGCGTTCCGCTCGCTCGTTTGGCCGCAGTCTTTCCCAGCCACTCGTGCGCAACCGCCTCGAACGTATTCGCCGCTGCGTCGGCTCTGGCTCTCTTTTCTTCGCGCTTGGCCGCGCTCGGGTCGGTCCCGTCTGCCAGCAGCTCGCGGGCGGCGGCGCGGCGATCCCGAGCTTTGGCCAGCGAGACCTCTGGGTAGGTTCCCAGCGCCAGCGTTTTCCGCTTGCCGGCGAAGGTGTAATCCATTCGCCAGTATTTCCCGGCCGTCTTCACCAGCAGGTACATGCCGGCGCCGTCGGCATATTTGTCGCCGATGGCCTTCCCGGTGGGCTTCACCTGCCGAACAAACGTGTCTGTCAGTGCCATCTCCACTCCTCAACGGTATCTCGTCACGGGGATTTCCGGGATACCGGCAAAAGTAACGGTATTTCCGTGCGATGGGATCGCTACGCCGCGCGTCGTCGCGAGGCAAAGAAAAACCCGCTACGCCTTGGAGCGTACGGGTTTCTGATGAGGGGTGAGACGCCGTGATTCGGGTCTTTGGTGCCTTCGACAGGAATCGAACCTGTATCTGAGTCTTAGGAGGACCCCGTTCTATCCATTGAACTACGAAGACGGAGGGCGGCCCGGACTTTACCAGTTCGGCGCGCCGCCGCGCAGCGGCCGGCTCAGCGCAGGCCGATGCGCGAGGCGTGCCAGCGCAGCACGTCGGCGCGCAGCGGGTCGGTGGCCTCGATGCGGTTGGCGCGCACCTGCAGCGCGCGCATCTGTTCGACTTCCTCGATCACCTTGCCGGGGCTCAGCAAGGCCTGAACGAGCACGCTGGCCTCTTCGGCGAACGCCTTGAGCGCGCCAGCCAAGCCACCGGATGCGCTCGCGCTGGTCGATCGGTCAAGGGTGGACATACGGGAACTCCTGGAATGGGGTGGTCGGGAACAGAGGCTATTTTAGGGTTTACCCGGATTCCACCTGGATGCAAGGCAAAAAGTGCACGCGATCGGTGCCGTGGCATGCGCTCGTCCGCATGCCGTTTCCCTTGATGGCTCCGCCGCCAAGCCCGTGTCTGCCCGGCAATCGGCGCGGGCTAACCCCAAGACAAAATCTTGGAAAAGTTGACCATGGTCAAGCAGGCTGAGTTCTTCCTGCGCGCACCATCGCCCCTGTTCGCATCTCGGCTCAGATCCACAAAAAAAAGAGCGCACCTTACACAGGAGACAACATGATGAAGAACTTCTTTTCGCGCACCCGCGCTTGTCGGGCCAAGGTCTTCACCGCAGCCATGTTGGCGCTCGCGGTCGCTGCGCCAGCCTCCGCATGGGAGCCCACCAAGCCGGTGGAGTTCGTGATCCCGGCGGGCACCGGCGGCGGCGCCGACCAGATGGGCCGGCTGCTGCAGGGCATCGTCATCAAGTACAAGCTGATGAAGGAGCCGCTGATCGTCGTCAACAAGTCGGGCGGCGCGGGGGCCGAGGGCTTTCTTGCCGTGAAGGAAGCCAAGGGCGATCCGCACAAGATCATCATCTCGCTGTCCAACCTGTTCACCACGCCCATGGCCACCGGCGTGCCCTTCAACTGGAAGGACATGACGCCGGTCGCGATGATGGCGCTCGACCAGTTCGTGCTGTGGACCAACGCCGAGCAGCCGTACAAGAACGCCTCGGAGTTCATCGCGGCGGCCAAGGCGGCGGGCCCGAGCAAGTTCAAGATGGCCGGTACCGGCTCCAAGCAGGAAGACCAGATCATCACGGTGGCGCTCGAGAAGGCCACCGGCACCAAGTTCATCTACGTGCCGTTCAAGGGCGGCGGCGAGGTGGCGGTGCAACTGGTGGGCGGCCACGTGCAGTCGACCGTCAACAACCCGATCGAGGCGGTGGCCCAGTGGCGTGCGGGCAAGCTGCGCGCGCTGTGCGTGTTCGACGACCAGCGCATGCCGTTCAAGGCCAAGGTGACGGAGACGCAGTCGTGGAACGATATCCCCACCTGCAAGGAAGCGGGCGTTCCCACCAAGTACACGATGCTGCGCGGCATCTTCATGCCCGCCGGCGTGACGCCCGACCAGCTCGCCTTCTACGTGGACCTGCTGACCAAGATCGCTGCCACGCCGGACTGGAAGGAATACATGGAGAAGGGCGCCTTCAACCCGACCTTCATGACCGGCGACGCGTTCACCAAATGGCTCACGGAAGCGGAAGCCACGCACCGCACGCTGATGACGGAAGCCGGCTTCCTGGCCAGCAGCAAGTAGCAATCTCGAGCGTCGCGCGGCGCTCCTTGCCTGACGAGACGGCCGCCCGCAGGGGCGGCGGGGCGGAGCGCTGCACTTTGGGTTTCACGGCATACACACGAACGATGGGGACTCCATGGAGCACGAAGAGAATTCTGCAGACGGTCCGGTGCGCACCGGCGTAGCGACCCACGTGGTCGAGGCAGTGGTCGCACTGGTCCTGGTGGCCATCGGCCTGTTGGTGATCTACGAGAGCCAGCGGCTGGGCTCCGGCTGGACCAGCGACGGGCCCGGCGCGGGGTACTTCCCCTTCTACATCGGCGTGATCATCACGATTTCCGGCGCCGGCATCCTGTACCAGGCATTGCTGGGCAAGCACAGGAAGACCGAGGTCTTCGTCGACTCGGTGCAGCTCAAGCGCGTGCTGTCGGTGCTGCTGCCGGCCACGGTGTACGTGGGGGCGATCTCGTTGCTCGGCCTCTATGTGGCATCGGCGATCTACATCGCGCTGTTCATGGTGCTGCTGGGCAAGTACTCGTGGGTGAAGAGCGCCATTGCGGCGCTGGTCGTCAATGTGGTGTTCTTCTGCATGTTCGAGGTGTGGTTCAAGGTGCCGCTGTTCAAGGGCGCGCTCGATCCTCTCCGGTTTCTCGGCTACTGAATCTCACGGAGCAAATGCGAAATGGATGAAATCAGTGCCCTGATGCAGGGCTTCTCGGTAATCCTCACGCCGATGAACATCGGCCTGATGTTCGTCGGCATCATCCTGGGGGTGCTGATCGGCGTGCTCCCGGGATTGGGCGGCGCCAACGGCGTGGCGATCCTGCTGCCCCTCACGTTCACGATGTCGCCGACCTCGGCGATCATCATGCTGTCGTGCATCTACTGGGGGGCGCTGTTCGGCGGGGCCATCACCTCCATCCTGTTCAACATCCCGGGCGAGCCGTGGTCGGTGGCCACCACCTTCGACGGCTACCCGATGGCGCAGCAGGGCAATGCGGGCGCCGCGCTGACCACGGCCTTCACCTCGTCGTTCGTCGGCGCGCTGCTGGCGGTGATCATGATCACCTTCCTGGCGCCGCTGGTGGCCAAGTTCGCGCTCAAGTTCGGCTCGCCCGAATTCTTTGCGGTGTACCTGCTGACCTTCTGCAGCTTCGTGGGCATGGGCAAGGGCTCGCCGTTCAAGATCCTGGCGTCGATGGCGCTCGGCTTCGCGCTGGCCAGCGTGGGCATGGACACGGTCACGGGCCAGCTGCGGCTCACCTTCGGCCAGTCGGAGCTGATGCGCGGCTTCGACTTCCTGATTGCGGTGATCGGCCTGTTCGGCATCGGCGAGATCCTGCTGTCGATGGAAGAGGGCCTGAAGTTCTCGGGCAAGAGCGCGAAGATCGATCCCAAGGTGGTGCTGCAGACCTGGAAGCAGCTGCCGCAGTACTGGGTGACTTCGCTGCGCAGCTCGCTGATCGGCATCTGGATGGGCATCACGCCTGGCGGCGCCACACCGGCTTCGTTCATGGCCTACGGCCTGGCCAAGAAGATGTCCAAGCGCGGCTCCAAGTTCGGCACCGGCCAGATGGAGGGCGTGGTGGCCCCCGAGACCGCGGCGCACGCGGCCGGCACCAGCGCGCTGCTGCCAATGCTGGCACTCGGCATTCCGGGCTCGCCCACCGCCGCGGTGCTGCTGGGCGGCCTGCTGATCTGGGGCCTGCAGCCCGGACCGCTGCTGTTCGTCGAGCAGAAGGACTTCGTCTGGGGCCTGATCGCCAGCATGTACCTGGGCAACATCGTGGGCCTGATCGTGGTGCTGAGCACGGTGCCGCTGTTCGCTTCGATCCTGCGCATTCCGTTCTCGATCATTGCGCCGGTGATCATCGTGATCTGCGCCATCGGCGCCTACACGGTGCACAACGCGATGCTCGACATCTGGTTCATGCTCGGCTTCGGCGTGGTGGGCTACCTGTTCAAGAAGCTCGACTTTCCGCTGGCGCCGCTGGTGCTGGCGCTCGTGCTCGGCGACAAGGCGGAAGACTCGTTCCGCCAGGCCATGCTGGTCTCGCAGGGCGACGTGACGATCATGTTCTCGAACCCGCTGGTCGGCGGCATCACCACCCTCGCGCTGCTGCTGCTGTTCTGGCCGCTGATCTCCAAGGCGCTGGCGTTCGTCAAGCCCAAGAAGCCTGACGAGTTCGCCGTCGAGCGCCCGGTGGACTGAACGGAGAACAACCACATGCCAGTCATTGCACTCACCCAGGAGATGGGTTCCCTTGCCAAGGACGTGTCGCTTCGGCTTGCCGAAACGCTCGGGCTGGAGGTCATGCGCCACGAGACGATCGAGCGCGTGGCCGACCGCATGCAGGTGCCGACCAGCTTCATCGGCCGCCTGCGCGACGGCAAGGCCGGCTTCGTCGAACGGCTCACCGCCGACCGGCGCAGCCTTGCGCTCTACACGGCCGAGGAGCTCTTCGCGCTGGCCGACCGCGGCAACGTGGTGCTGCGCGGCTGGGGCGCGACCTGCCTGCTGCGGCCGGTGCCGCACGTGGTGTGCGTGCGCATCACGCGCTCGATGAAGAAGCGCGTTGAATGGCTGATGGCGCACCTTGAAACCGATGATGCCGAATTCGCCGAAGCCGAGATCCGTCGCAGCGACGACGCGCACGCGGCGCGCATGCATGCGCAGTTCGGCGTGACCTGGGGCGACCCGGTGCTCTACGACCTGGTGCTCAACACGGACCGCCTCTCGGTGGACAGCTGCGTGGCGCAGATCCGCGCGCTGGTGGAGCGCCCGGAGTTCGCCGAGACACCGGCCTCGCGCGCGCTGCTGGCCAACATGGCGCTTGCGGCGCGGGTGAAGTCGGCACTGAAGGACAACGAGGCGACCGGCGACATCCGCGTGACCGTCGAGGCCAACCAGGGCCAGGTCAAGCTGAGCGGCATCGTGCTCGATGCGCAGGAGCGCATGCTCACGCAGGATGTGGCTTCCAGGGTCGACGGCGTGAGCGGCGTCGACAACGCGCTGCGCCTGATGACCGTTCCGCGCCGCTTCGCGTCCGCCAAGCAGACCTGAAAAAGAACAGGCGAGCTAGATTTTTCCGCGCTTTCGGAGCCGGCTCAGGGTTTCCGCGGAGAGATTGAGATACGACGCGAGCTCCTTGCTGGGGATGCGGTCTTCCAGCTCGGGGTGCTTGCGCATGAAGCGGTGCACGCGGCCCGGCGCGTCGAGCAGGTGAAGCGTGATGGTGTGCGCCATGATTTCGCTCATGCCGCGCATCACGCAGTACTCGAACAGTTCCTTGGTCTCGGGGTGGCGGTCCAGGAAAGCGATCCACTCCTTCAGCGGCAGGCTGGCCACGCGGGCCTTGGTGACGCAGACGATGCCGTAGGGCGTGGGCGTGCCCAGCCGCAGCGCCGCGTAGCTGGTTTCCATGTCGTGCGCATCGGCAAAGCGCAGGATCATTTCCTTGCCCTCGGGGTTGCTCACCACCCGCTTGAGGATGCCGTCGAGGATGAAGTACTGCTCCATCTCGCGCACGCCCTGGTGCAGCAGGAAGTCGCCCTTGTTGCCGTCCACGATGACGAGATGGGTTTCCAGCTCGGCGCGATCGCTCTCGCTCAGGTCCTTGAGAAGGATGTTCTGCCGGAGCTGCGCGCGAATGATGTTTTTCTCCGGGTGGTTTTCCAACAGCGTCATGGGTCCCGTCTTGCTCGAATGCGCAACAACAACTTCTGGTTCATCTGGCCGGTGCCGTTTTCCGGAAAGTTGACCGAGGTCAACGCCCGAAAGCATGCCCCCGAATCATAGTCCCGGCTCGGGCCTCGGCCATTCACCCAAGCAAGAAGGAGAGACATGTCTTCAGTAAGAACGGACAAAGAGGCATCCACCACCCTGGACGACGCCCTCAAGCCCAAGAACAGGGCCAACGACGGCGACGCGGTCGTGCTGGCCCTCAAGCAGCCCACGGAGGAGGCGCACGACACGACGATCGATGGCTTCCACCTGGTCATCGATGCGCTCAAGCTGAACGACATCGACACCATCTTCGGCCTGCCGGGCATTCCCATCACCGACCTCACGCGCATGGCGCAGGCAGAGGGCCTGCGGGTCATCTCGTTCCGCCACGAGCAGCATGCGGGCAACGCCGCCGCCGCGGCCGGCTTTCTCACGCAGAAGCCCGGCATCTGCCTGACGGTGTCGGCGCCCGGCTTCCTGAACGGCCTCACGGCGCTGGCCAATGCCACCACCAACTGCTTCCCGATGATTCTCATCAGCGGCTCGAGCGAGCGCGAGATCGTCGACCTGCAGCAGGGCGACTATGAAGAGATGGACCAGCTCGCAATCGCCAAGCCGCTGTGCAAGGCCGCCTTCCGCGTGCTGCACGCGGAGGACATCGGCGTGGGCATTGCGCGGGCGATCCGCTCGGCCGTGTCGGGCCGCCCCGGCGGCGTGTACCTGGACCTGCCGGCCAAGCTGTTCGCGCAGACCATGGATGCAGCCAAGGGCAGGGCTTCGCTCATCAAGGTCATCGATCCCGCGCCGCGCCAGATCCCCGCACCCGACGCGGTCAAGCGCGCGCTCGACCTGCTCAAGGGCGCCAAGAAGCCGCTGATCCTGCTCGGCAAGGGCGCGGCCTACGCGCAGGCCGATGCCGACATCCGCGCGCTGGTCGAGAAGACCGGCATTCCCTACCTGCCGATGTCGATGGCCAAGGGCCTCTTGCCCGACACGCACGCCCAGTCGGCCGCGGCCGCGCGCTCCTACGTGCTGCAGGAAGCCGACGTCGTGATGCTGGTGGGCGCGCGCCTGAACTGGCTGCTGTCGCACGGCAAGGGCAAGACCTGGGGCCAGGACAAGGGCGCCAAGCAGTTCATCCAGATCGACATCGCGCCGACCGAGATCGACAGCAACGTGGCCATTGCCGCGCCGGTGATCGGCGACATCGGCTCCTGCGTGGCGGCGCTGCTCGCGGGCGTCGATGGCAAGTGGGCCAAGCCGCCGGCCGAATGGACCGGCGCCATCGCCGAGCGCAAGGACAAGAACCTCTCGAAGATGGCCGTGACGCTGGCCGCGCGGCCCTCGCCGATGAACTTCCACAGCGCGCTCAGCGTGATCCGCGACCAGGTCAAGGCCCGGCCCGACGCCATCGTGGTGAACGAAGGCGCCAACACGCTGGACTTCGCGCGCAGCATCGTCGACATGTACGAGCCGCGCAAGCGCCTGGACGTGGGCACCTGGGGAATCATGGGCATCGGCATGGGCTTTGCGGTGGCCGCCGCGGTGGTCACCGACAAGCCAGTGATCGCCATCGAGGGCGACAGCGCCTTCGGCTTCAGCGGCATGGAGGTGGAGACCATCTGCCGCTACAACCTGCCGATCTGCATCGTCGTCTTCAACAACAACGGCGTCTACCGCGGCACCGACGTGAACGCGAGCGGCACATCCGATGTGGCGCCCACCGTGTTCGTGAAGAACGCGCGCTACGACAAGCTGATGGAAGCCTTCGGCGGCGTGGGCGTCAACGCCACCACCGCGGATGAACTGCAGAAGGCGCTGGCCGAAGCCGTGGCTTCCCGCCGTCCCACGCTCATCAACGCCGTGATCGACGAGACCGCCGGCACTGAAAGCGGCCGCATCACCAGCCTCAATCCGGCCACGGCCAAGAAGAAGTAAGCCTTTCCATTCAATCAGGAGATACGCAGCATGAGCAGCAACAACAAACCCCTCAACGGCATCAAGATCATCGACTTCACGCACGTGCAAGCCGGTCCGGCCTGTACCCAGATGCTGGCCTGGTTCGGCGCCGACGTGATCAAGGTCGAGCGCCCCGGCGCCGGCGACGTCACCCGCAGCCAGCTGCGCGACATTCCGAACGTCGACGCGCTGTACTTCACCATGCTCAACAGCAACAAGCGCTCGATCACGCTGGACACCAAGAAGCCCGAGGGCAAGGCCGTGCTGGAAAAGCTGATCCGCGAATCCGACGTGCTGGTGGAAAACTTCGGCCCCGGCGCACTCGACCGCATGGGCTTCACCTGGGCGCGCATCCAGGAACTGAACCCCAAGATGATCGTCGCCTCGGTCAAGGGCTTCAGCGACGGCCACCACTACGAGGACCTGAAGGTCTACGAGAACGTGGCGCAGTGCGCCGGCGGCGCCGCCTCCACCACCGGCTGGTGGAAGGGCGAGAACTCGGTGCCGACGATCTCGGCCGCCGCGCTGGGCGACTCCAACACCGGCATGCACCTGGCCATCGGCATCCTGACGGCCATCATCGGCCGCCAGCAAACGGGCAAGGGCCAGAAGGTGGCCTGCTCGATGCAGGACGCCGTGCTCAACCTGTGCCGCGTGAAGATGCGCGACCAGCAGCGCCTGGACAGCGTGGGCTACCTGGAGGAATACCCGCAGTACCCGCACGAGATGGACGCCTTCAAGGACAAGGTGGTGCCGCGCGGCGGCAATGCCGGCGGCGGCGGCCAGCCGGGCTGGATCCTGAAGTGCAAGGGCTGGCAGACCGACCCCAACGCCTACATCTACTTCACGGTGCAGGGCCACGCCTGGGACCCGATCTGCGACGCGCTCGGCAAGCCCGAGTGGAAGACCGATCCCGACTACATGACCCCCAAGGCCCGCCAGCCGCACATCGACCAGATCTTCGCGACCATCGAGGACTTCATCAAGGACAAGACCAAGTTCGAGGCAGTGGACATCTTCCGCAAGCACGACATTCCCTGCGCCCCGGTGCTGTCGATGAAGGAACTGCTGCACGACGAGTCGCTGCGCAAGAGCGGCTCCATCGTCGAAGTGCCGCACAAGGAGCGCGGCAGCTACTGGACCATCGGCAGCCCGATCAAGTTCTCGGACCTCAAGCCCGAGGTCACCGCCTCGCCGCTCCTGGGCGAGCACACCGAAGAGGTGCTGGCGGAACTGGGCTACACCAAGCAACAGATCGACAACCTGAAAGAAGCAAAAGCCGTGTAGCGGCTCCCCTGGCGCCGCCCGTTCGAAGGTACGGGCGGCGCCGGGAAATCGACATGAAGCGCCAGAGGAAAACATGCAAGCGAACGTTGATTTGAAGCAGCTCGTCGAAGGCGCCGGCGACGCGATCATGGTGTGCGACGCGCAAGGGGCGATCACGCTCTGGAACCGCGCGGCCGAGCGCATCTTCGGCTTCACCGAAGCCGAGGCGCTGGGCCAGTCGCTCGACATGATCATTCCCCAGCGGCAGCGCCAGCGCCACTGGGACGGCTACCAGAAGACCATGGAAACCGGCATCACCAAGTACGGTGCGGACTTGCTGCGCGTGCCGGCGCTGCACAAGGACGGGCACACGCTGTCGATCGCCTTCACGGTGTCGATGCTGTTCTCGCAGAGCCGTGAAGTCACGGGCATCGTCGCCATCGTGCGCGACGAAACCACCCGCTTCGCCGAAGAGCGTAAATTGCGCGCTCGTCTGCAAGAAGCAGAGGCCACGATCAAAGGAGACAGCTGATGAGCAGCAAGGCACTTGAGGGCGTTCGCATCCTCGATTTCACCCACGTGCAGTCCGGTCCCACCTGCACCCAGCTGCTGGCGTGGTTCGGCGCCGACGTGATCAAGGTGGAGCGCGCCGGCGAAGGCGACGCCACGCGCGGCCAGCTGCGCGACATTCCCGGCGTGGACAGCCTCTACTTCACGATGCTCAACCACAACAAGCGCTCGATCACGCTCGACACCAAGAAGCCCAAGGGCAAGAAGGTGCTCGATTCGCTGATCAAGACCTGCGACGTGCTGGTGGAGAACTTCGCGCCCGGCGCGCTCGAGCGCATGGGCATCACCTGGGCCCACATCCAGGAGCTCAACCCGCGCATGATCGTGGCGTCGGTCAAGGGCTTCGGCCCCGGCAAGTACGAGCACTGCAAGGTGTACGAGAACGTGGCCCAGTGCGCCGGTGGCGCGGCCTCGACCACCGGCTTCGAGGACGGCCCGCCGGTCGTCACGGGCGCGCAGATCGGCGACAGCGGCACCGGCCTGCACCTGGCGCTGGGCATCGTGGCGGCGCTCTACCAGCGCAACAGCACGGGCCGCGGCCAACAGGTGCTCGCGCCCATGCAGGACGCGGTGCTGAACCTGTGCCGCGTGAAGATGCGCGACCAGCAGCGGCTGGAGCGCACCGGCACCATGCACGAATACCCGCAGTACCCCGACGGCAAGTTCGGCGACGCGGTGCCGCGCGCGGGCAATGCCTCGGGCGGCGGCCAGCCGGGCTCGATCCTCAAGTGCAAGGGCTGGGAGACCGATCCCAACGCCTACATCTACTTCATCACGCAAGGCGCGGTGTGGCCCGCGGTGTGCAAGGTCATCGGCGAGGAAGGCTGGATCGACGACGAGGCCTACGCCACGCCGGCCGCGCGCCTGCTGCACCTGAAGCCGATCTTCGCGCGCATCGAGCAATGGACCATGACCAAGACCAAGTTCGAGGCCATGGACATCCTCAACCAGTACGACATTCCGTGCGGGCCGATTCTCTCGATGAAGGAAATCGCCGCCGATCCGTCGCTGCGCGAGACCGGCACCATCGTCGAGGTCGACCACCCCACGCGCGGCAAGTACCTGACGGTGGGCAACCCCATCAAGATGTCCGACAGCCCGACCGAGGTCACGCGCTCGCCGCTGCTTGGCGAGCACACCGACGAGGTGCTGATGCAGCTGGGCTACACCGCCGGCGACGTCGAGGCGCTGCGCGCCGAGGGCGTCATCTGAACTGAGGCGCGGTTTTTTAAAGGCACCGTAAAACCGCAGGCGGTAATACGCCTGCGATGGGAATTCGTCGCCGGTTATGTATAACTTATCAAGAATGCATTCAATAAAATAGTTTAACTATTATTTATCTATCATCGAATCTACATTTTGATCATGCCGATCCGCAAACCATTTGACGCCCGGCATTCAATTTCTAGGAGAAATTTCATGATCGATGATTTGCCAATTCAATACTGGAGCAGCGAAACCGAGCGCAACGCCTACAACGCGGCGTTCTACGAATTGGGGTTCCGCTGGCACTGGGACCGTGAAGTCTATTGCCAGCTGCTGCGCGAAAGCCAGGACGGCGTCGAGCGGATCTGCCATTACCTGCGCACCCACCAGCCTCATCTTTTGCGCGCCTACGACGCCAAATTCCTGGCCGAGGTGATCGAGCAGAAAAAGGAAGAGCATCAAAAGCGCGAGCTCGAAGCCGGCGCCATGAAAAAGCGCTATTTCAACTGGGCCGAAACCCGCGGCGCCGAACTCGGCACCTGAAAGCCATCATGAATATCCACGAATACCAGGGCAAGGACGTATTGCGCAAGTACGGCGTTCCCACGCCGCGTGGATATGCATGCTTTTCGCCCGACGAGGCGGCCGATGCCGCCGCGCGGCTTGGCGGCCGGGCCTGGGTGGTCAAGGCGCAGATCCATGCGGGCGGCCGCGGCAAGGGCGGCGGCGTGCGGCTGGCCTGGTCGGCGGCCGAAGTGCGGCGCCATGCCGACGAACTGCTCGGCATGACCCTGCGGACGCACCAGACGGGCCCGCAAGGCCGGCTGGTGAAGCGGCTGCTGGTGGAGGAGAGCGTCGAGATCGAGAAGGAGTTCTACCTCGGCATGGCGGTCGACCGCGAATCGCGCCGCGTGGCCCTGATGGCCTCGAGCGAAGGCGGCATGGACATCGAGGACGTGGCGGCGCGCACGCCGGAAAAGATCCGCAAGCTCTTCGTCGATCCCTCCACCGGCGTGAAGGCGGCTGAGGCCGACGGCCTGGCACGCGACATCGGCTTTTCCGGAAAGCTGCTGCCGCAGGTGCGCACGCTGGTGCAGAACCTCTACCAGGCCTTCGACGCCTGCGATGCTTCGCTGGCCGAGATCAACCCGCTGGCGCTCACGCGCGACGGCCGCGTGCTGGCGCTGGACGCCAAGTTCAACTTCGATCCGAACGCGCTGTTCCGCCAGCCCGAGATCGCCGCGATGCGCGACCTCGACGAGGAGGACCCGGCCGAGGTCGAGGCCTCGAAGTTCGATCTTTCCTACATTGCGCTCGACGGCGACATCGGCTGCCTCGTGAACGGCGCGGGCCTCGCGATGGCCACGATGGACGCGATCAAGCTCTACGGCGGATCGCCCGCCAATTTCCTGGACGTGGGCGGCGGCGCCACGGCCGAGAAGGTGACCGAAGCCTTCAAGCTGATGCTGCGCAATCCGAACCTGCGCGCGATCCTGGTCAACATCTTCGGCGGCATCATGAAGTGCGACGTGATCGCGCGCGGCGTGGTGGCCGCGGCGCGCGAGGTCCAGCTGGCCGTGCCGCTGGTGGTGCGCATGAAGGGCACCAACGAGAGCCTGGGCAAGACCATCCTCGGGCAGTCGGGCCTGCGGATCATCAGTGCGGACGACATGGCGGAGGCGGCCGGGCTGGTCGTGACTGCGGCACGGCGGGGGGGCATAGGACCATGAAGTCTTTTGTGCATCGCGTTGTGTTTGGCTTGCCCTGTTCAGGGCGCGCTCCCGCCGACGGGGTACGCGGCGAAGCGAATGTCCCCCGCCTTCGGCTCCTCCTTTATTTCGCTGCGCAAGGCACCCCATCGGCGGGATCGTTGGACAGAGCGGTCGTTGATCAGCGATACACGAGCATCGTGCCCTCGGGCACAGGGCATCGGGTGCTCCCCGCAGCGAGATCAAGGAGGAGGCCGAAGGCCGGGGGACATTCGCCGAGGGGAGTACCCGGTGGCCTGTGCACGCGCCCTGAACAAGAACAACAGCGAGGCTGACATGTCGATCCTCATCAACAAGCACACCCGCGTCATCACCCAGGGCATCACCGGCAAGACCGGCCAGTTCCACACGGCGATGTGCCGCGACTACGCCAACGGCCAGAAATGCTTCGTCGCCGGCGTGAACCCGAAGAAGGCGGGCAAATCCTTCGACGGCATTCCGGTGTTCGGCACCGTGGAGGAAGCCAAGGCCGAGACCGGCGCCACGGTATCGGTGATCTACGTGCCGCCGCCGTTCGCCGCCGCGGCCATCGACGAGGCGGTGGATGCGGGGCTCGAGCTCGTCGTGTGCATCACCGAAGGCATTCCGGTGCGCGACATGATCCGCACCCGCCACCGCATGGAAGGCAGCAAGACCCTGCTGCTCGGCCCCAACTGCCCGGGCCTCATCACGCCCGAGGAAATCAAGATCGGCATCATGCCCGGCCACATCCACCAGAAGGGCCGCATCGGCGTGGTATCGCGCTCCGGCACGCTGACCTACGAGGCCGCGAGCCAGCTCGCGAGCTTCGGCATCGGGCAGTCGACCGTGGTGGGCATCGGCGGCGATCCGGTCGGCGGGCTGCGGCACATCGACGTGCTGAAGATGTTCAACGACGACCCGCGCACCGACGCCGTGATCATGGTCGGCGAGATCGGCGGCAGCGACGAGGAAATCTGCGCGCGCTGGATCAGCGAGCACATGCGTAAGCCCGTGGTCGGCTTCATCGCCGGTGCCAGCGCGCCGCCGGGCAAGCGCATGGGCCACGCGGGCGCCATCGTCTCGGGCGGCAAGGGAACGGCGCGGGAAAAACTGGCAGTGATGAAGGAGTGCGGCATCCACGTGACCGACAACCCGGCCGAGATGGGAAAGCTGCTCGCCTCGCTGGTGATCCCCGACTACCTGCCCTTCGACTGAACGCAGAACCACTCCAACAGAAAGCAAAGGAAGGCGCGACATGCAGCAGCAACAGCAGCAACAACAACGGTGGGTCCGTTTCGAACACGGCGGTGAAACCGGCTTCGGCACGCTCGAAGGCGATGCCGTGCACGAGCACCGCGGCAACATGTTCGACCGCCCGGAGCCGACCGGCCGCGTGTTCCTGCTCTCCGGCGTGCGGCTGCTCACGCCCACCGAGCCGACCAAGGTCATCGCGCTGTGGAACAACTTCCACGCGCTCGGCGAGAAGCTCAAGCTCGCGGTGCCGGCCGAGCCGCTGTACCTGCTGAAGGCGCCCAACTCCTACCTTGCGCCCGGCGCGGCCATCCGCAAGCCCCTGTGCGAGGGCAAGGTGGTGTTCGAGGGCGAGCTCGGCATCGTCATCGGCAAGGCGTGCACGGCCGTGTCCGAGGCCGACGCGCTCGGCCATGTGTTCGGCTACACCTGCGCCAACGACGTGACCGTGGCCGACATCCTGAACCGCGACGCCTCGTTCGCCCAGTGGGTGCGGGCCAAGGGCTTCGACACCTTCTGCCCGATGGGCCCGGTGGTGGCCACCGGCCTCGATCCCGCCACGCTCACCGTCACCACGCGGCTCGACGGCGAGCTGCGGCAGAACTATCCGATCAGCGACATGCGCTTTTCGGTCCAGCAACTCGTGAGCCTGATCTCCCAGGACATGACCCTGCAGCCCGGTGACGTGATCCTGTGCGGCACCTCCATCGGCGTCGGCTCGATGAAGCCCGGCAGCCTGGTCGAAGTGGAGATCGGCGGCATCGGCAGGCTCGGCAACCGCTTCGGTTGAAACCCGCGCCGGAAGAATCAACAACCTTGGGGATCGACATGAAGATAGCAGTCATCGGAGCGGGCGCCATCGGCGGCCTGGTGGGCGCGAAGCTCGCCCTGGCCGGCGAGGACGTGACGTTCATCGTGCGCGGGAAGAATCTCGACGCCATTGCCACCAACGGCTTCAAGCTCATCGGGGCCGATGGCACGGAACAGGTGGCGCGCAACGCCCGGGCCACCGACCGCTACGAGCAGGCGGGCCCGCAGGACATCGTGATCCTCGCGATGAAGGCGCACCAGGTCGAGGCGGTCGCGAACGATGTGCCCAAGCTCTTCGGGCCCGAGACGGTGGTGGTGACGATGCAGAACGGCATCCCGTTCTGGTACTTCCACAACCACGGCGGCGCGCTGGCAGGCACGCCCGTGCGCAGCGTCGATCCCACCGGCCTGGTGGCCGCGAAGATCCCGGCCGGGCGCGTCATCGGCTGCGTGGTGTATCCCGCCTCCGAACTGACGGCGCCGGGCGTGGTGAAGCACATCGAGGGCGACCGCTTTCCGGTCGGCGAGCTCGATGGTTCTTCGAGCGAGCGCGTGAACCGCGTCTCGGCCTGCCTGGGCGCGGCCGGCTTCAAGGCGCCGGTGCTCGACAACATCCGCGCCGAGATCTGGCTCAAGCTCTGGGGCAACCTGACCTTCAACCCGATCAGCAGCCTCTCGCACTCCACGCTGGTCGACATCTGCCAGTACCCGCCGTCGCGCGAGCTGGCCGCCGCGATGATGCGCGAGGCGCAGGCGGTGGCGCACAAGCTGGGCATCGAGTTCCGCGTGACGCTCGACAAGCGCATTGCAGGTGCCGAGAAGGTGGGCAAGCACAAGACCTCGATGCTGCAGGACGTGGAGGCCGGGCGCGCGCCGGAGATCGATGCGCTGGTGGGCGCGGTGGTCGAGCTGGCCCGGCTCACCGACACGCCAACGCCTCACATCGACACCGTGTATTCCCTCGTCAAGCTGCTGGCGCGTACGATGGAAGAACAGCGCGGCCGCGTCTGCCTTCACGAGATGGCGGGCTAGCTCCACTCAGGCTGCGCAATCCGGCGCCGAGGGGGCGCCGGTCGTGCGCTGTGATCGATCGATGAAATGGAACGGATGATGCGACGTACACGCAGCGCGAAGATCGTGGCCACACTGGGCCCCGCCACCACCGACGAGCCGGCCATCCGTGCCCTGTTCGAGCGCGGCGTGGACGTGTTCCGGCTCAACTTCAGCCATGGCACGCAGCATGACCATGCGCGCCGCCTCGACACCATCCGGCGGCTCGAGAAGGAGTTCGGCCGGCCCATCGGCGTGCTGCTCGACCTGCAGGGGCCCAAGCTGCGGCTGGGCACCTTCGAAGGCGGCCGCGCGCAGCTCGATGCGGGGTCGCGCTTTCGGCTCGACATGGATGCCGCAAGCGGCAATGCGCGCCGCGCGCCGCTGCTGCATCCGGAAATTTTCGCGGCGCTGCAGGTGGGCACCGATCTGCTGCTCGACGACGGCAAGCTGCGGCTGCGCGTGGACAGCTTCGGCCCCGACTTCGCCGAGACCACGGTGCTGGTCGGCGGCCCGATCTCCGACCGCAAGGGCGTCAACGTGCCGAGCGTGGTGCTGCCGATCTCGCCG
Organism: Variovorax beijingensis; assembly: GCF_007828835.1. Classification (GTDB taxonomy): domain Bacteria; phylum Pseudomonadota; class Gammaproteobacteria; order Burkholderiales; family Burkholderiaceae_C; genus Variovorax; species Variovorax beijingensis_A. The sequence continues at coordinate 1,063,322 of NZ_VIVL01000001.1, forward strand.
CTGACGCCCAAGGACCTGGACGACCTGGCCTGCGGACTGGCCATGGGCGTGGACTGGGTGGCGCTGTCCTTCGTGCAGCGCCCCGAAGACATCGAGGAGGCGCGCGCCATCATCGGCAAGCGCGCCTGGATCATGGCCAAGCTCGAGAAGCCCGCGGCCATCGACCACCTGGACGCGATCGTCGACCTGTGCGATGGCGTCATGGTGGCGCGCGGCGACCTTGGCGTGGAGCTGCCGCCCGAGCGCGTGCCCGAGCTGCAGCGCCTGATCGTGCGTGCCTGCCGCAAGCGCGGCAAGCCGGTGGTGGTGGCCACGCAGATGCTCGAATCGATGATTGCCGCGCCGGTGCCCACGCGCGCCGAGGTGTCCGACGTGGCCACTGCCGTGTACGACGGCGTGGATGCGGTGATGCTGTCGGCCGAATCGGCTTCGGGCAAGTACCCGCTGGAGGCCGTGGCCATGATGGACCGCATCATCTCGCGCGTGGAGGCCGATGCCTCGTACCGCATCGGCATCGACGCCACGCACGAGGCGTCGCTGTCGACCACGGCCGACGCGGTGTGCGCATCGATGCGGCAGGTGGCCGCGCTGCTTGCGCCTGCCGCCACCGTCACCTACACCTCGTCGGGCTTCACCAGCCTGCGCGCCGCGCGCGAGCGGCCGGCCGTGCCCATCATCAGCCTCACGCCCGACGTGGCCACGGCGCGCCGCATGGCGATGGTGTGGGGCGTGCATGCGGTGCTGGTCGACGACGTGCACGACGTGGCCGAGATGATCGAGTGCGCCTGCCGCAACGCCTGCACCGAGGGCTTCGCGAGCAGCGGCACGGACGTGGTGGTGGTCGCGGGCCTGCCGTTCGGGCTTTCGGGAACGACCAACCTGCTGCACGTCGCGCGCATACCCTAGCCTTCTCTTGAGTGCGGCCCCGGGCGCAGTACGATGCCCGCTCGATTGCAGCAGCCACCCTTTTCCGAATGAAGCACGCGACCCTGCGCCAGTTGAAAGTCTTCGAGGCGGTGGCGCGGCTGCTGAGCTTCTCGCGCGCGGCGGAGGAGCTTCACCTGACGCAGCCGGCCGTCTCCACGCAGGTGCGCAAGCTCGAGGAGCACGCGGGCAATGCGCTGTTCGAGCAGTTCGGCAAGAAGATCTACCTGACCCCCGCCGGCACCGAGCTGCTGCAGATCAGCCGCGCGATCATCCAGCAGTTCGAGGCGGCCGAGAACGCGATGCTGCAGTTCAACGGCGTCTCGGGCGGCAAGCTCAACGTGGGCGTGATCAGCGCGGGCGATTACTTCTTTCCGCGCCTGCTGGTGGAGTTTGCGAGCCGGCACCGCGGCGTCACGCTGAACTTCACGGTGCACAACCGCGAAGGGCTCATGACCCACATCGCGGAGAACCTCACCGACCTGGCGATCATGGTGCGGCCACCGACGGACCTGGACACCGTCAACCAGCCGTTCGCGCCGCATCCCTACGTGATCGTCGCGGCGCCCAACCATCCGCTGGTCGGCGTGCCGCGCATCCCGCTCGCGCGGCTCATGCGCGAACCCTTCGTGGTGCGAGAGAAAGCCTCGGACACCTGGCATTCGATGGAGGAGGGCTTTGGCGGCGACCTCAGCGGCATCAACATCGCGATGGAGATCCGCAGCACCGAGACCATCAAGCAGGCGGTGATCGCGGGCATGGGCGTGAGCTTCGTGTCGGCCCACACTATCAGCCAGGAGATGCGCGCCGGCAGCCTGCGCGTGCTCGATGTGCAGGGCTTTCCGCTGATGCTCAACTGGTACGTGGTGCACCGGCGCAGCAAGCGGCTGCCGCCGGTGGCTCAGGCCTTCAAGGACTTCCTGCTGGCCGACGGGCCGGCGCTCATCTCGCAGATCGTGCCGTTCGAGAGTCCCAACGAAAAAGAGCGCGGCGAATGACTCGCGCGCGCTCTTGATGGAGAGTGAATCTGCTGCGGCGGCTCAACGCTGCACGGCCGCCGAACGGCGTTGCATCAGCGCGGCGCGTGCGGCCTTGTAGAAGATCACGATGGGCATGGCGGAGAACAGTTCGCGCATGGCATTGCTGGCGGTCGTCGACGAGGCCGGCGTGCGGAAGGCGCTGGAATTCAGGGTGGTGTGGCTCATGAGGGCTCCAGGAAGATTGAATCGAAAAGACCGAAGGGATTACCCTGGATTTTAGGGTTTACCCTAGACGGGCGCAAACGCCATTTTTGGGTTTCTTGACCGAGGTCAATTTTTCTGGCCACAAAACAGGTCTCTGCATCCGCGCGCTGCTGGAGTGCTTCGCGAGCGGATGCGGGCGGGCGCGCAATGCGCGATGCGCCACACGCAACGCGAAGGCCATCGCATGCGCCGCGGCGTATGCACGCGAGCCGCGCACGCGCCGAGGCCTCGTGCTAGGGATATCACGGGGGACGCGAGAGCGCGCGATTCGTGTGAACTTGACTGCGGTCAAGAGTTTTTGAGTCGCTCGGTCCGACAGTCATTCACGCGCAGAAAACTGGCGATTCCCCTGCCGCGTAGCGATGTCAAAGAAGCCTCGTCGCCTGTCGATGCGCATCGATCGCTCGACCGATTGCTCCGTATTCGCAGCCTGTCGGAATTCAACGAAAACACCTAGGACAACTCCATGACTCGGCCCACCTCCACGATCGCAGGTTCCAACCCCGCGATATATCCCCCATCCGAAACCTATGGCGCCAGCGCGACCCGTTCCGAGGCCTACCGATGGGGCCAGCTGCTGATCGGCATCGTGTGCATGGCGATGATCGCCAACCTCCAGTACGGCTGGACGCTGTTCGTCAATCCGATTGCGGAGAAGCACGGCTGGAGCCGCGCCGCCATCCAGGTGGCCTTCACCATCTTCGTGCTCACGGAAACATGGCTCGTGCCGATCGAAGGCTACCTCGTCGACCGCTTCGGCCCGCGGCCGGTGGTGCTGGTGGGCGGCATCCTGTGCGGCCTCGGCTGGGTGATCAATTCGGTGGCCTCCACGCTGCCGCTGCTCTACATTGCGGCGGCCATTGGCGGCATCGGCGCCGGCGCCGTGTACGGCACCTGCGTGGGCAATGCGCTCAAGTGGTTTCCAGACCGGCGCGGCCTTGCGGCCGGCATGACGGCCGCGGGCTTCGGCGCGGGCTCGGCGCTCACGATCATTCCGATCTCCGCGATGATCCGCACCAGCGGCTACGAAGCGGCGTTCCTGTATTTTGGGATCGGGCAGGGGCTCATCGTGTTCCTGCTCGCATGGATGCTGACCCGCGCGCCCCATCACGCCAAGGCATCGAACAGCCGCAACGTGCAGCAGGCGGGCCGCGACTATGCGCCTTCCGAGGTGCTGCGCTCGCCCGTCTTCTGGGTGATGTACGCGATGTTCGTGATGGTGGCCGCGGGCGGTCTCATGGCCACGGCCCAGCTCGCGCCGATCGCGCAGGATTTCAAGATCATGGACGTGCCCGTCAACATCATGGGCCTGGTGCTGCCCGCGCTGACCTTCGCGCTGGCGATCGACCGCGTGCTCAACGGGCTCACGCGGCCCTTCTTCGGCTGGGTGTCCGACAAGATCGGGCGCGAGCAGACGATGTTCATTGCGTTCGCGCTCGAGTCGGTGGGCATCCTGATGCTCTACCACTACGGCCACAACCCGATCCTCTTCGTGGTGCTTACCGGCATCGTGTTCTTTGCCTGGGGCGAGATCTACAGCCTCTTTCCTTCGACCTGCGCCGACACCTTCGGCTCCAGGTACGCGGCGTCCAACGCCGGCATGCTCTACACCGCCAAGGGCACGGCCTCGCTGCTGGTGCCGCTGTCCAGCGTGCTCGCAGCAGCCACGGGCAGCTGGCAGGCCGTCTTCATTGCTGCGAGCGCGGTCAATGCGGCCGCGGCGCTCTTGGCCTGGTTCGTGCTGCGCCCGATGCGGCGCAAGCATATCGAGCAGAGCCGGCTTTCCTCGTAGTCCGCCCATGGTTCGCGCGGCAGGCCAGCAGCCGCGCCGCTCGCCGCCTCAGCGCAGGCCGATGCGCGAGGCGCGCATGCGCAGCAGCTCGGCCTGCGCCGGATCGGTGGGTTCGATGTCGTCCGCCGCAACCTGCAGCGCACGCATCTGCTCCACCTCGCCGATGATCCTGTTCGGGCTCAGCAGGGCCTCGACGAGCATCAGGGTTTCGTCGAGGAGCCCCTTGAAGGCGTCGGCAAGGCTTTCGGCGGCACCGGCATGGAAGGGTTCGCGAATGGTGGGCATCGATCAACTCCTGGTTGCTTGGAATGCCTTCATCTTGGGCCCGCGTTCGCATCAAGTAAAACGATATTAATTGCCAGTTGAGTGCAAAATTAATGCACTCAAACGGGATGTGGCATGGACATCAACTTGGCCCGGACTTTCCTCGAGATCGTGGAGACGCGCAGCTTCCGGCGCGCCGCCGAGCGGCTGCACGTCACGCAGACTTCGGTGAGCGCGCGCGTGCGAACGCTCGAGGAACTGCTGGGCCGGCCGCTCTTCGTGCGCAACAAGGCGGGCGCGGTGCTCACCGCGGCCGGCGAGCAGTTCCTGCCGCACGCGACCACGCTGGTGCAGGTGTGGGAGCGCGCGCGCCACCAGGTCGCGGTGCCCAGCGGCAGCCGCGCGGTGCTCGCCATCGGCTGCGAGATCAGCCTGTGGGACCCGCTGCTGCTGCAATGGCTGCTGTGGATGCGCACGGCCGCGCCCGAGCTGGCCATCCGCACCGAGGTGGGCTTTCCGCACGACCTGCTCGACAAGGTGGCCGCGGGCGTGCTCGACATCGCCATCGCCTACGCGCCGCAGCAGCGGCCCGGCCTGCGCGTGGAACTGCTCATCGAGGAGAAGCTGGTCATGGTCACGACCGCACAGCGCCCGCGCGTGCCGCGGCCCGCGGACTATGTGTACGTGGACTGGGGCCCGGAGTTCGCGGTGCAGCACGGCCTGGCGTTTCCCGAGCTTTCCAATGCCGCGGTGAGCGCCGGGCTCGGGCCGCTCGGGCGCGAGTTCCTGCTGGCCGCGGGCGGCACTGGCTACTTCCGGCACGACGTGGTGCGCAGCCACCTCGAATCGGGCCGGCTGCGCCGCGTGCCCCACACGCCGGAGTTTCTCTACCCGGCGTATGCGGTGTATGCGGTGGGAGCGGACGCCGCCATCGTCGATCCCGCGCTTGCGGGCCTGCGGCAGGTGGTCAAGGCGAAGCCGGAGGCCTAGGCAGCCAGCATGTGCCTTGCACGCTCCACGCGCTCTTCATGCGACTGCAGCAGCGACTCGTAGTACAGGCACAGCGGCATGGCAACGAACACCATGCCCGCGACGTAGACGATCAGCCCCATCAGCGGAAAGTCGTCGCCTCCCCAATAGGGAATGGACGCCACCGCGGCGCCTGCTGCAATGACTGCCATCACGCACTGGAGCGCGTGGCGCAAGAACGTGGTTCGCGAGTAGCCCGGCGGGTCGTACTTCTGACGGTCCAGCATGGAACACTCGCCCTTGTCTCCTTCACCGTGCATCGTCGTTCCTTGTTAGAAGGGCGTTAACGATTTTTAACCCTGCGAATTACCGCGGTCAAGGCGGCAGACCCGCAGCTCAGTCGTACTTGAGCGTGTAGATCAGGTCGAGCCCGCTGGTCTGACCGGCCTGCCCGCGCAGCGTAAGGCGCTGCGTCAGGTCGTAGAAGATGAAGATGGTGCCGAAGGTGCCGCCCAGGCTGCGTTCGTAGGTGAGGTAGAAATCCTTCGACAGCCGCTTGCCGAGCGTGACGGCCGACTCGCGCAGGTCGCCGCCATTGCCGGGGCCCTTGAAGCCGAGTTCGTCGAGGCCGAAGCGGCTGGCCAGGCTGCCGCCGCTCGTGCCCTTGCTGACATGGCCGATCAATGCGAGCGCCGCCTGCTGCAGCAGCGCCGATTCGCCGCCGCTGGTGGCCGAGGCGCGGCCGAGCACCACCCAAGACAGCGTCTCGGCGTCGGACAGCGCGGGCTCGGAATAGAGCTTGACGCGCGGCGACTGCGCAGTGCCCGTGATCTGCACGCCGGCGCGCTGCGAGATGTTGGGCCGGATGGCCAGGATGTCGAGCGCAGGATTGTCGAAGGGCCCGTTGAAGCGCGCCACGCCGGTTTCCACGTCGAGCTGCTGGCCGTAGGCGCGGTACTGGCCCCGCACGGTCTTCACTTCGCCGGTGATGCGCGGCGGCGCATCGAGGCGGGTGCTGCGGATCTCGAGGTCGCCCTCGAGCCGCGTGGTGATGCCGCGCCCCTGCACCGCGAAGTCGTCGCCCATGTCGAAGTTCACCACGATGTCGGGGGGCTTCGCGGTCTGCGGCCTGGCGGCCTGCGCCTCGTTGCGCGCGGCATCGCGCCGCGCCTGCTCGGCCATCTCGCGGTCCTTGGCGGCGGAGCGCACCACCACGTCGGTGCCGAGGCTCGGCGCGGTCTCGTCGGGCAGGATGATCACCGCGCGGTCGGTCCTGAGCTTGCCGCGCACGCTGAACTGGCCGTTGTCGAGCCGCGCCTGCAGGCTGCCCGAGAGCGTGAGCTGCCGGTCGGTGCGCACCAGCACGCGCAGCGCGCGCAGGTCGGCCTGCAGCGCCATGCGGATGCCCGTACCCGCGGCGCCGGCCGCACCCCAGGCCATGTCGCCGCGTGCCGAGAGCGAGCCGCCGTCGCTCGCGGCCTGGCTGGCCGCGGTGCTGCGGTTGCCGCTCTGGCCGCCGATGCGCACCGTGCTGCCGGCGCCGCCCTTGAGCGTGAATTCGGTGATCTCGACGCGCTCTCCGGTGAGCGTGGCGCGCAGCCGGCCGTCGCGCAGGTCCAGCCCTTCGACCGGCGCGCGCAGCGCGAGCTTGTCGGCGCCCAGCGCGCCGTTCCAGCGCGGCGCCGCGCGGTTGCCCGAGAGCGCGGCATCGGCATCCAGCGTGCCCGCCACGCGCCAGCCCGGTGGCGCGAGCATCGACCACACGCCAAGGTTGGGCAGCGTGGCCTTGACCTTGCCGGCCAGCGGCGCATCGGGCGCCCATTGCCAGCCGCCTGCGCGCTGCTGCATGCGCGTGTCGAGTTCGGCGTTGATTCTGCCCGCGCGTTCGCTGTCCCAGGCCAGCGTGGCGCGCACGGCCTCGCCTTGCGCATCGAGCCGCAGCTCGGCCTGGCGCAGGCCGGCCGGCGTGCTGGGCGTGGTGCCTTGCGCGGTGGCGGAATTCATCGTGCGCTCGCTGGCCGTGCCGGTGCCGCGGCTCGTGATGCGCGTGACCAGCGCGGCCTCGCCCGCCTGCACGCGGATGTCGCCGCTCTGGCGCGCGATCCGCGCATGGGCGCGCAGGGTGTCGCCGGCATCGATGTCCCAGTCGCCGTCGAACAGGAGGTCGCCGCTCACGCCGATCTCGTTGAAGGTGGCGCTGGCGCCGAAGGCCTCGGCCCAGGCCATCGGCAGCCCCTGCAGCTTGCCCTTGGACTGCAGGCGGAAGGCCTGGTTGGGCGCCGCGCCGCTTTGCGTGAAGCGCAGCGGCTGCCATTCTATGCGCACGGTGCCGGGCGCCGGCCCGCGCAAGGTGGCGGCAGCGGCCGAGGCTTCGAGGTCGAGGCGGCTGCTGCTGCCGCTTCCGCTGGTCTTGAGGGTGGCGGTGAGCTCGCGGCCGAGCTCCAGCGTCCAGGGCGCGCTGGCGGTGGCGGGCCGCGTGCTGTCCTGGGCCTGCAGGCGCAGGCTGGCGAGCGCCGCGCGCCACTGGTTGGGTCCTGCAAGGCCGCCGCTCGCGCGCGCGTCGAGCGCGAGCTTCTGCGTGCCGGTGCTGGCTTCGCCCTGCAGCGAGAGCGTGGCCTGCGCCAGGCTGCCGGCAAGGTCCGCGCGCAGGTCTTTCAGCTGGACCGTGGTGGCCGCTGCATTGCCATCGGCAGCCGGCATGCGCAGTTCCAGGTGCGGCACGCCCAGCGCGGCCTTGAGGCTGGGCTCCGCAACGCCGCGCTGGACCGGCGCATGGGGGTTCTCGAGCCGGCGCTGGATGGTCTGCCAGCCGCCCTGCCAGCTGGCGTCGAGCCGCGCGGAGCCCTTGGCGGTCTTGCCCGCGAACAGCTTCGACAGTTCGGGCAGGCCTTCGATCCAGCGCTGCACGGCTTCGGCGTCGTCGATGCGCGCCTTGATCTCGCCGGCCCCCTGCGCCGGCGCCATGCGGCCTTCGAGCTGCGCGCCGCCGCCCGGCAGCGTCAGGTCGAGCTTGCCGCTCGCGGCCTGCTCGGCCACGCGCACCTGGAGCCGGCCCGCGATGCTGGCGCGCTCGGCCTCGAGGCGCAGCGTGCGCAGGTCCAGCACCTGGTTCTTCCACTGGCCCTGGGCGAGCACGCGGTCGAGGCCGAAGCCCGGCATGGCCGCACTGCCGGCACCGCCCGCGGCACGCAGCGCGAGGTCGAAGCCGATGGTGTCCTCGCGCTGCTGCGCCGTGGCCGTGCCGTTGATCGGCGCGCCCGACAGCTCGCTGTGCAGCAGGCCGGGCCGCACGCCGCGCACGGTGGCGCGCGCCTGCCAGGGTGCGGGCGCGGGGCTCCAGCGGCCTTCGGCGTCGATGCGACCGCCGCCCGCGCGCAGCGTGGCTTCGGGGATCGTCCAGCTGGTGCCGTCGAAGCCCACGCGCGCCTCGACCTGCTCGAGCGGCAGCGCGCCCTTGTCCCAGGGCCCGGGCAGCGCGTTGCGGATGCTGACCGAGGCCTGCCAGGCGGCGGGCCCGGTGGCTGCGTCGGGCTGCAGCTCGACCGTGCCGGTCAGGCGGGTGCGCGGTGCGCCGGGCCAGAGGCTGGCCGCGTCGACGTTGCGCAGATCGGCCTTGGCATCGATGACGGGCTGCGGCAGCCAGGGCGCGACGTTCGCCTGCAGCTTCGCTTCCATGGGCGCTTCGGCATCGGGCTCGGCCGGCTTCAGCTCGGCCGCCACCTGCAGGCGCGCGCCGGTGCCCGCGAGAGTGCCCTTGATGGCGGCCTGGGCCAGCACCTCGATGCTGCGGCCCTCGGCCAGCGGCGCCTTCACGCGGCCATCGAGCGCGGCGTCGAGCGCCATCGGCGCGGGCCCCTGCAGCTTGACGCGCGCGCTGTAGTGGCCGTCGGCAATGTCGACGCCCTTGACCTCCAGCTGGTGCTCCGCGCCGGTGTAGCGGTAGCTGCCCGCAAGCTGGTTGGCCTGCAGCGCGGGCGGGCCGGTCCAGCGCAGCTCGTCGATGCGGAACGGCAGCTCGACCTCGATGGGCAGCGCGAGCTGTTCGAGCGGCTCGGTGGGCGTGTCGCTCGGCGGGCCGCGGCGTTCGATGAGCAGCCGTGCCGCATGCACTTCGCCGAGCTGCAGCTTGCGCTGGAACAGCGGCGCCAGCTGCCAGCCGACGCTGGCCTCCTGCACCTCGACCGACAGTTTCTCGCTTTGCCAGCGCAGCCAGCCGATGCGCCCACCGGTGCGCAGCGAGCCCGTGACCTCGCGGCTTTCGAGCGTCTGGCCGGCGGGCAAATAGCGCGCGGCCTTGGCCAGCGCGAAGGCCAGCGACTGGTTGGAGCCGATCCACCACCATGCGGCCGCGCCGATCACGAGCACCAGCGCGAGCAGGCCCGCGAACGTCCAGCCCAGCGCACGCAGCGCGCGCCGCGTGCGGGAGCGTTGTGTGCGTGGCGTGGCCTGGGGTTCGGCGTCGGTCTGCATCGATGGGTGCGCGCTCAGAAAGTGAAGCCCAGGCGAAAGTGCAGGCGGAACTTGCGCGTGTCCACGCCGTAGGCAAGGTCGGCCTGCACCGGCCCGACCGGGCTGCGCCAGCGCGCGCCCACGCCCACGCCGACCTTCGGCTTGAGCTCGCCGGGCTTGTCGGCCACGGCGCCGGCGTCGGCGAACACCACGCTCTCCCATTCGGTGAGCTTGTCGTTGTAGACGAAGGGCCGCTGCCATTCGACGCTCACGACGCCGAGGTAGCGGCCCGCCACGATCTGGCCGTCGCTGCGCACGGTGCCGATCTGGCGATAGCTGTAGCCGCGCACCGTGGTGTCGCCGCCCGTGAGGAACATCAGCGTGGAGGGAATCTGCGCGCTGTCCTTGGCGGCCACGGCGCCGGCCTCGGCGCGCAGCTGCAGCCGGCTGCGGCGCGCCAGCGTGGCGGCGTCGCGGTCTTCGGCGAAGCCCAGCGGCAGCACGCCGAGCCAGCGCGCATAGGTGCGCGTGAAGGGCAGGCGCTCGCCGGTCAGCGTGTAGCCGGCGCCCAGTTCGAGCGCCAGGCCGAAGCCGCGCGTGGGCACGGCGTTGTCGTCGAAATAGCGGCCGGTCCAGCCCCAGTTGGCGGTCACGGCAGAGGCCGAGGGCGGGGCGTTGGTGCCGCGGTTCTGCGCGTAGTCGTACTGCAGGAAGTAGCTGCGGTCGATGTGGCCGCTGGACTTGCTGCGCCCGCTGCGCAGGCGGCCGCTGTCGACCACGTAGCTGCCCGAGGTTTCGCTCTTGAGCCCGGCGCCCGCGAACCATCGCCAGCCGCGGTCATCGGGAATGGCGTTCCACTCGGTGCCCAGCGACTTGATGTCGCTGTCGACCGACAGGCGCGACACGGCGCGCCAGCCGAGCAGCGGCAGCCGGTTGTGGATGTGGTCCACCGACAGCCGCGGGCCGTTGTCGGTGGTGAAGCCGGCGCCCAGCACCACCTTCTGCATCGGCGCTTCGCGCAGCTGCGCGATCACGGGGGCTGCCAGCGGCGTGCCGCTTTCGGTGTCGAGCGTGAGGAACACCGAGTCGTAGTAGCCGCTGCTGGCCAGGCGCTGCTGTGCGTCGAGCAGCTTCTGCTGGTCGTAGTCGGCGCCGGTGGGAAGCTGCGCGATGCGGCGCGCACCATCGGCGTCGTAGCGCTCGGTGCCGCGCAGCACGAGCGGGCCGAAGCGATAGGCCGGGCCCGACTGGTAGGTGACGCTGAGCCGCGCCTCCTGCCGGTCGGCATCGATCTCGGCGCGGCTCACTTCGACGCTGCCGGTCGGAAAGCGCTTGGCCGTGAGGCTGCGCAGGGCAATGGTCTTGGCGTTGTCCCAGCCCTGCTGCGTGAAGGGCTGGCCTGGGCGCAGCGTCCAGCCGGTGCGGATCGAATCGCGCTGCGCCTCGGCCGTGGGGTCGTCGGCAATCGCGCCGCCGTAGCTGATCTGCACATTGCTTACGCGCGTGAGCTCGCCCGGTTGCACCGTGATGACGATCTCGCGCGGCGCCTTGGAGCTGGCCGGCGTCTCGTTGAGCTCCAGCGTCAGCGTGGGCGTGAAATAGCCCAGCGTGCCGAGCAGTTCGCGTGCATTGCCTTCGGCCGCCACCATGAGCCGCGAGATCTCGGTGGCGCCCAGGTCGTCGAGCGTGCGGTAGCGCTGGATGTCCAGGTGCAGCGCAAGGTACTCGCGCACCGCGTCGGGCCCGCGCACCTCGACGGTGAAGGCGTCGCGCCGCGGCGCGTCCTTGCGTGCTTCGCCGGCGGCCGCGCCATCGCTGCGCACCAGCGCGGGGGTGGCCGTGTCCTGCGCGCTGTCCTTCTTCGGCAGCAGGCTGCATCCCTGCAAAAGCAGGACGCCGCAAAAAAGCAAGGCCGGCAAGCACGCCGGCGCAATGACTGGAACCACCCTGAGCATGGGCGGATTTTGACAGCAAGGCGTGCCGCTTCCGTAAGCATCCGGAAACAGTTCCGGGCTTCGCGCCGCGCCTTACTTAGAAAGCATTCGCATTGCTTCTTCGAGGCCGCGCAGCGTGAGCGGGTACATGCGGTTGGACATGAGCTGCTGCATCACCGCGATGCTCTGGCGGTACTGCCACACGCCCTGCGGTTCGGGGTTGATCCAGGCGAACTTGGGGAAGGTGTGCGTGAGGCGCTGGATCCATTCGGCGCCGGCTTCCTCGTTGTTGTATTCGACGCTGCCGCCGGGCTGCAGGATCTCGTAGGGGCTCATGGTCGCGTCGCCGACGAAGATGAGCTTGTAGTCCTTGTTGTACTTGCGCAGGATGTCCCAGGTCGCGAACTTCTCGGAGAAGCGGCGCTTGTTGTTCTTCCACATGAAGTCGTAGACGCAGTTGTGGAAGTAGAAGAACTCCAGGTGCTTGAACTCGGTCTTCACGGCCGAGAACAGTTCCTCCACGCGCTGGATGTGCTCGTCCATGGTGCCGCCCACGTCCATCAGCAGCAGCACCTTGACGTTGTTGTGGCGCTCGGGCCGCATCTTGATGTCGAGGTAGCCGGCATTGGCTGCGGTGGAGTGGATGGTGTCGTCCAGGTCCAGCTCTTCCTCGTGGCCTTCGCGCGCGAACTTGCGCAGCCGCCGCAGCGCCACCTTGATGTTGCGCGTGCCGAGTTCCTGGCTGTCGTCGTAGTCCTTGTAGGCGCGCTGGTCCCACACCTTCACGGCGCTCTTGTTCTTGCCCGCGCCGCCGATGCGCACGCCCTGCGGGTTGTAGCCGCCGTGGCCGAAGGGCGAGGTGCCGCCGGTGCCGATCCACTTGTTGCCGCCTTCGTGGCGCTCCTTCTGCTCCTCGAAGCGCTTCTTGAGCGTTTCCATGAGCTCGTCCCAGCCCATCTTCTCGATCTTGGCCTTTTCCTCGGCCGTGAACTCGCGCTCCAGCGTCTTGCGCAGCCAGTCGAGCGGCACTTCCTTGGTGAAGTCGGCCAGCATCTCCACGCCCTTGAAGTAGGCGGCGAAGGCGCGGTCGAACTTGTCGTAGTGCTTCTCGTCCTTGACCAGCGCTGTGCGCGAGAGATAGTAGAAGTCGTCCAGGCCGAAGGCGCCGTCGGAGTTGGGGCCCACCACGTCGGCCTGCAGCGCCTCGAGCAGCGTGAGGTATTCCTTGACCGAGACCGGCAGCTTGGCCGAGCGCAGCGTGTAGAAGAAATCGATCAGCATGGTCGGGCTTTCCTTGGACTTCTCTTCAGCTTCGCGGCTTGTCGAGCAGGTAGAGCAACTGGGCCTTCACCTCGGGCCACTCGCCCGCGGCAAGGCTGTACATGACGGTGTCGCGGATGGTGCCGTCGCGACGCATCGCGTGGCCGCGGATCACGCCGTCCTTCTTGGCGCCGAGCCGCTCGATGGCGCGCTGCGAAGCGAAGTTGAAATTGTCGGTGCGCCAGCCCACCACGTTGCAGCCGAGGGTATCGAAGGCGTGCGTGAGCATGAGCAGCTTGCAGGTGGTGTTGACGTGGGTGCGCTGGCAGCGCCTGGCGTACCAGGTGTAGCCGATCTCCACGCGCTTCACGGCCGGCAGGATGTCGTGAAAGCTCGTGGTGCCGAGCACGGTGCCGGTTTCGGCCTCGGTCACGGCAAGCGCAAAGCGGTGGCCGGCTTCGCGCCCCTGCAGCGCGGCTTCGATGTAGGCGCGGGTGTCGTGCGGCTCGGGCACCGAGGTGACGCGCAGCTTCCAGAGCTCGCCGTCGGCCGCGGCGGCGCGCAGGCCTTCTTCATGGGCGAGCGACAGCGGCACCAGCGCCAGGTCGCGGGCCTTCAGCGTGACAGGTTCGACGAACGCCATCTTCCAGACACCCTTCTGAAATTTTTCAGCGCTGCGGCTTGCCGTACTTGCGGTCGTACCACGCGCGCGCCAACTGCACCCCGCCGCCACCGCCCACGCCGATCAGCAGGATGCCGAAGATCTCGCGGTTGCCATAGCCATTGGGGCCGAAGGCATCGAGCCCCAGCTGGAGCCCGATCCAGCGGCCGAGCAGCGCACCCGCCACGAACAGCACGGCCTGCGCCACGCCCAGCTTGAGCAGCTGGCCCACGGGATGCGGCGCTTGCGGTTGGCTCATCGGTTGTTGCGCTGCATGAAGACGAGCTTCTCGAAGAGCGTCACGTCCTGTTCGTTCTTGAGCAGCGCGCCCACCAGCGGCGGCACGGCGACCTTGTCGTCCTTGCTCTGCAGGGCCTCCAGCGGAATGTCCTCGGCCACCAGCAGCTTGAGCCAGTCGAGCAGCTCGGAGGTGGAGGGCTTCTTCTTGAGGCCGGGCAGGTTGCGCACGTCGTAGAAGGTCTTCATCGCGGACGTGAGCAGTTCCTGCTTGAGGCCGGGGAAGTGCACCGCGACGATGCTCTTCATCGTTTCCGCGTCGGGGAACTTGATGTAATGGAAGAAGCAGCGGCGCAGGAAGGCGTCGGGCAGCTCCTTCTCGTTGTTGGAGGTGATGAACACCACCGGCCGGTGCTTGGCGCGGATGAGCTCGCGCGTCTCGTAGCAGTAGAACTCCATGCGGTCGATTTCGCGCAGCAGGTCGTTCGGGAATTCGATGTCGGCCTTGTCGATCTCGTCGATCAGCAGCGCCACCGGCTGGTCGGCCGTGAAGGCCTGCCAGAGCACGCCCTTGACGATGTAGTTGTTGATGTCGCTCACGCGCTCGCCGCCGTCGAGGTCCTTGAGCTGCGAGTCGCGCAGGCGGCTCACGGCGTCGTATTCATAGAGGCCCTGTTGCGCCTTGGTGGTCGACTTGATGTGCCATTGCAAAAGCGGCAGCCCGAGCGATTGCGCCACTTCCTCGGCCAGCATGGTCTTGCCCGTGCCGGGTTCGCCCTTGACGAGCAGCGGGCGCGTGAGCGTGATGGCGGCATTGACGGCCAGCATCAGGTCCTGAGTGGCGACGTAGTTGTCTGAGCCCTTGAATTTCATGAGTGAACGCGAGCAAGGTGGAGAAGGCGGGGTGGAGAAAAGAACACACTCGATTCGCTTCGCGCAGCCACTTGGACGGCTTGAAGGGGTTCCCGGGGGACCCTTGCATATAATCAAATGTTGATTCGAAAAACTGTATCTCCACGAGATTGTGCGCGCAAAATGAACAAGTTGTTGACCACGATGTTTGCCTTCGCTGTCGCTTGCGTGACGGTCTCGGCGCAAGCCCAGCAAGTCACGGGCAATGCCCAGGAGGGCGCCAAGAAGGTTGCCATGTGCGTGGGCTGCCACGGCATCATCGGCTACCAGGCCAGCTTTCCGGAGATCCACAAGGTTCCGATGATCGCCGGCCAGAGCGCCAGCTACATCACCTCGGCCCTCACCGCCTACAAGGGCGGCGACCGCAAGCACCCCACCATGCGCGCGATTGCCGACACCCTGAAGGAGCAGGATATCGCCGACCTGGCCGCCTACTACAGCCAGCTGGGCCTGAAGGAAGGCGACGCGCCCCCGGCCGCGCTCGCCAAGCCCATGCCTGACAACGTGCAGGCCCTGGTGTCGCGCGACAAGGACAACAGCTGCACCAAGTGCCACGGCGCCAACTTCAACACGCCCAATGACGGCACCGTGCCCAAGCTGGCCGGCCAGCATGCCGACTACCTCTTCGTGGCGCTCAAGTCGTACCGCGTCAAGAACAACCTGCACCTGGGCCGCTCGAACGCGGTGATGGCGCAGCAGGTCGAACCCAAGAAGTTCACCAACGCCGAACTCAAGACCCTCGCCAGCTACATCAGCTCGCTGCCCGGCGACCTCAAGACGGTGCCGGAATCGCGCATCCACCGCGCCGCGCAGTAAGCGTCGGCCCGTTCCATGAAGAAAGCCCGCATCGAGCGGGCTTTCTTGTTTGCGGGGCCGGCTGTGTTCAGACGTCGAAGAACACCGTCTCCTGGGGCCCCTGCATGCGGATGTCGAAGCGGTAGCTCACCGCGCCGCCTTGCTCCACGCGCTCGGCAATCAGCGTGTGGCGCCGCTCGGCCGGCACGCTGGCCAGCACGGCGTCCTTGGCGTTGGCTTCGGCCTCGTCGCTGAAATACACGCGCGTGAAGGCATGCAGCAGCAGGCCGCGCATCAGCACGATCGCATTGATGTGCGGGGCTTCGCCCGGCGATTCGGCGCCCGGCTTCACGGTGTGGAACACGAAGCGGTTCTGGGCATCGGTGCCCGTGCCGGCGCGGCCGAAGGCGCGAAAGCCCATTTCGCGCGCTTCGGCGGGCGTCTGCGGATAGCGGCCCTCGCCGTCGGGCTGGCTGATCTCGACCAGCGCATCGTTGATGGGGTTGCCGTCGCCGTCGATCACGCGGCCTTCGAGGCGGATGCGCTCGCCGGAGGCGTTGTCCAGGGCTACCACGGTGTCGAAAGGCTGGTCGAAGTCGTAGCCGTATTGCGCGGCGGTGAGGCCGTAGGCGAAGTAGGGGCCCACGGTCTGGGAGGGGGTCTGGCCGAAGTCGGCTTCCTGTGCGGTCATCAACATGGTGTGTGTCTCCTTCTTGCTCAGCGGTTTTCGAACGGCGTCTCGTCGGCGCCGCGCAGCACGACGTCGAACTGGTAGCCCAGTGCGTAGCCTTTCTCGGTGATGTCGAGGCTGAAGTCGGCAATCAGCCGGTTGCGGTAGCGCTCGGGGGTGCCGGTGACCATGGGGTCGTACTGCAGCAGTGGATCGCCGGGGAAATACATCTGCGTGACCAGGCGGCTCGCAAAGCTCTGGCCGAACAGCGACATGTGGATGTGCTGCGGGCGCCAGGCGTTGGGGTGGTTGCCCCAGGGGTAGGCGCCGGGCTTGATGGTGAGGAAGCGGTAGCGGCCCTCGCTGTCGGTCAGGCAGCGGCCCGCACCCAGGAAGTTGGGGTCCAGTGGCGCGTCGTGCTGGTCGACCTTGTGCACGTAGCGGCCGGCGGCGTTGGCCTGCCAGATTTCGACCAGCGTGTTGGCCACCGGGCGGCGGCGTTCGTCGAGCACCTGGCCGGTGAGGATCATGCGTTCGCCGAGCGGCTCGCCGTTCTTGCGCGCATTGCGCGTCAGGTCGTGGTCGAGCTCGCCGATGCTGTCGTGGCCGTACACCGGCTGCTGCAGTTCGCCGAGCGAGGCCTTCAGCGGGACCAGAGGCTTTTGGGGGCCGCGCTTCGCGGTCGACTTGTAGCCGGGGTAGATGTAGGAAGGGTGGGCCTTCCAGTCGCGGGGGGTGAGGATGGCGGGGGAGGCCTGGGTTTTCGTCAACATGCCGTTGTCTCCTGTCGTGGGACGAATCGAATTCGGAAGCTGAACTTTAGAAGTCCCGTTCGATGATGTAAATTGAAGATTGGTCTGTTTTGCATAACCATCAGTAATTGAAAACTCCCGCCGACCTTCGCCAGGACTTTGTGCGCAATGTGCAGCTGCGCCACCTGCGCTGCCTTGTCGCGGTGGCGCAGGAGCGCCATCTCGCGCGCGCCGCCGAGCGGCTGTCGCTGAGCCAGCCGGCGGTGTCCAAGACGCTGTCCGAGCTGGAGGCCATCGTCGGGGCGCGCCTGGTCGAGCGCGGCAATGCCGGGCGGCGCGGCGTGCAGGGGCTCGCGCCGGCGGGCGAACAGCTGCTGGTCCATGCGCTGCGCGTGCTCGAGGCCATCGACGCCAGCGCGCAGGCGGTGGCGCCGGCTTCCGGCGAGCGCGTCGAGCGGCTGCGCATCGGCGCGCTGCCGAGCGTGGCGCCGGCGCTGCTGCCGGCGGCGCTCGCGCGCTTTCGCGAGCGCTGGCCTTCGGTGCAGGTGGTGGTGAAGAGCGCGGCCAACCCGGTGCTGCTCGATGAGCTGCGCGCCGGCGAGCTCGACCTGGTGGCGGGCCGCATGAGCGATCCGCGGCTGATGGGCGGGCTCAGCTTCGAGCTGCTCTACACCGAGCCGCTGGTGTTCGCGGTACGCCCCGGCCATCCGCTGGCGGGCCGGTCGACCCGGGCGGTATCGGTGCAGGCGGTGCTTGATTTTCCGCTGGTGGTGTATGGCGAGGGCACCATCCCGCGCCACAACACCGAAAGCTTTCTGTCGGCCCGCGGCCTCGCGCTTCCGCCGCACGCGCTGCAGACGCTCGACGTTGCGGTGGCGCGCGGCCTGGTGGCGGTGTCCGATGCGGTCTGGATCACGCCGCTGGGCGCCGCGCGCGGCGAGCTGGCCGACCAGCGGCTGGTCCGGCTGCGCATCGAAACCGCCGGCACCGACGAGCCGGTGGGCCTGCTGCTGCGCAGCGACGCCGAGCCCTCGGCGCTGCGCAGCGCCATGGCCGCGCTGCTGCGCGAAGGCGCCAGGCAGCAGGGCGCGCCGCCTTCCCGGAAGGCCGGTTAGTCCTTGGTTGCACGCCGCTGCACGCACGCGACGTAGCCGTCGCCATCGGGCGGGCGGCCGGCGCGCTGGCTCTCCCACATCATCTGGCCGAGGCACTCCATGGCCTCGTGATGCGCGTCGAGCAGCGAGCCACGGCGGGCAGCCAGCAGCTCGACGGCCTGGCGGATGCCTCGCGGCTGGTCGATGGAGCACTGCTCGCTGATCGAAAGATGCATCGACAAGTGCAGGAACGGGTTCTCGCGGCCGTTCGAACCGTCGTACACGCGAGCCACGGCGGCATCGGCGTCGGCCAGGTCCTCGTGGTATTCGGGGTGCGCGTCGATCCATCCCGCGGCAATCGTCTCGAGCGCTTCCATCGGCAGGCCTTGGCGGTGCTTGGCGTACACGTCGCAAAAGAAGCGGCGCACGTCTTCCTGGGAGGGATTGAACATATCTGTATGGAGAAGCTGGAAAGGAAAAAGAGGGAAGAGAAAACCGCGCGCCTGCAGCTCGAAAGGTGCCCGATGTTCCGGTAGCGGGACGTTACGCCGTAACGTAACGAATGGTCAAAACAGCATCCAAAGCGCTGTTTCGGTCGATCGTGCAGACACCGGTTTTCAGAAAAATATCCATAGAAATCAATAGCTTGCGTTCTTGACGACCCGGTGGCTCAAAAGAGTTGGCAGCACGGCACGCTAGTTGCCCCTGTAGATGCATCTTTTGTCACAGAGGCTGTCATGAACGCACCACAAGCACCGACCAATTCGACCGAAGGACTTGCCGCCAGTGGCGTTGCTCCTGTGGTCATCGCCCAAGCCACCAGCACACCGCTCGGCGCACCCGCCGCGATGAGCTCTTCGGCACCTGCCGCCGCGGCGGCAGCACCCGCCAGCGTGGGCACATTGTCCAATGCTACGCCGGGCGTCGCGGTGATGCGCGAGGGTGTCCGCATTCCGGTGGACGGCAACCAGACCCTGATCGCGGGTGACCGCGTGATCGTTCCCGAAGGCGGACAGGCCAACGTCCTGTTCCCCGGCTCGGCCACCAACAAGGCGCCGCTGGCCGGCGTCTTCACTGGCGGCACCGACGCCACCATCGGCTCGACCAAGCTGCCCGGCGGCCTCGAACAAGTGAATGTGGATGTCGCCTCGGGCGACCTGCAGGTGACCCCGCCCGACAGCGACGCCGACGCGGCCGCACTGGCCGTCACCAAGAAGGTCGCGGCCGGTAGCGGCCTCGGCCTCGGCGAATTCGCGCTCGGCGCACTGGGCGCAGCTGCGCTTGGCGCCGCGCTGGGCGGCGGTGGCGGTGGCGACGGCGGCGGAGTGATCCCGTTCTTCGCCGGCGGTGGCGGTGAGGGCGATGCGGATGCAGACGCCGACGCGGATGCCGATGCGGATGCCGACGGTGATGCTGATGCCGATGCCGATGCCGATGCCGATGCCGATGCCGATGCCGATGCCGATGCCGATGCTGATGCCGATGCCGATGCCGATGCCGATGCCGATGCCGATGCCGATGCCGATGCCGATGCCGATGCCGATGCCGATGCCGATGCCGATGCTGACGCTGATGCTGATGCTGATGCAGATGCAGATGCAGATGCAGATGCCGATGCCGACGCCGACGCCGACGCCGACGCAGACGCAGACGCAGACGCAGACTCCGATGGCGGCGACAGCCTGCTCGATCCAGGCGACGGCGCGGCCGGCGGCCTGGTCGGTTCGATCGGCGACACCGCGGGTCTTGGCGACTCGCTCGACCCGGTGCTGGGCGTGGTCGACGGCGTGACCGACGTGGTCGACGACGTGCTGGCCCCGGTGCTCGGTTCCGAGTTCTCCGAGAACGATCCCAACCAGCTCGATCCGGCGGACGATTTCGTCGAGACCGTGGCTGAAGGCGTGGGCGGCGTGGCCAGCCCGATCGTCGATGGCCTGCTGGGCGAAGGCGCGACGGGTGCGCTGGTCGACCAGCTGGTCAAGCAGGTCGACTACGTCACCGACGCCCTCCAGAACGGTCTGGACAACCTGGTGGGCGAGGAAGGCATCCTGAGCGGCCTCACCGGCAGCCTTGGCCTGGACGGCGCGCTCGAGGAGCTCGTGGGCGACGACGGCGTGGTCGGCAACGTGGTCGAAGGGCTGCTCGGCCAGGACAGCCTCCTCGCCGGACTCGTCGGCGAAGAAGGCCTGGTGGGCGGCCTGCTCGCCGAAGGCGGCGCGCTGGACGGCCTCATCGGTGAAGGCAGTGCCATCGGCAGCCTGCTGGACAACGTGGTCGGCGACGAAGGCATCGTCGGCGGCCTGCTCGGCGACGACGGCGCCCTTGGCGGCGTGCTCGGCGGCGTACTGGGCGAAGAGGGCCTGCTGGGTGGCCTGATCGGCGAAGGAAGCCCCGTGGGCAGCCTGCTCGGCGGCGACGGCGTGGTGGGCGGCCTGCTTGGCGGCGACGGCGCGCTGTCCAGTCTGCTGGGCAGCGACGGCCTCTCCGGCGGCCTGCTGGGCCAGGACGGCGTGGTCGACAACCTCCTGGGCGCCGACGGCGCGGTGGGCGGCCTGCTCGAAGACAGCCCGCTGGGCGGCTTGCTCGGCGGCGAAGACGGCCTGCTCGGCGGCGTGACCGATGGCGTGCTGGGTGAAGACGGTCTGCTGGGCGGTGTGCTTGGCGATGACGGCGTGGTCGGCGGGCTGCTCGGCGAAGACGGCTTGCTCGGCAGCGGCGGCGCCATCGGCAGCCTGCTTGCCGAGGACGGCCTGCTCGGCGGCGTGCTCGGTGAGGATGGCCTGGTCGACAACCTGCTGGGCGACGAGGGCTTGCTGGGCGGTGTGCTCGGCGAAGACGGCCTGCTGGGCGGCCTGCTCGGTGGCGACCTCTTGGGCGGTGACTTGCTCGGTGGCGATCTCCTGGGTGGCGTGCTGGGTGAAGACGGCCTGGTCGGCAACCTGCTTGGCGGCGACCTCCTGGGCGGTGACTTGCTCGGCGGTGATTTGCTGGGTGGCGTGCTGGGTGAAGACGGCCTGGTCGACAACCTGCTCGGTGGCGATCTCCTGGGTGGTGATCTGCTTGGCGGTGACCTGCTCGGCGGCGTGCTGGGCGAAGACGGCCTGGTCGATAACCTGCTCGGTGGCGATCTCCTGGGTGGTGATCTGCTCGGTGGTGACCTGCTCGGCGGCGTGCTGGGCGAAGACGGCCTGGTCGGCAACCTGCTCGGTGGGGACCTCTTGGGCGGTGACTTGCTCGGTGGCGATCTGCTGGGCGGCGTGCTGGGTGAAGACGGCCTGGTCGACAACCTGCTTGGCGGCGACCTCTTGGGCGGTGACCTGCTCGGTGGCGATCTGCTGGGCGGCGTGCTGGGCGAAGACGGCCTGGTCGGCAACCTGCTCGGTGGCGATCTGCTGGGCGGTGACTTGCTCGGCGGTGACCTGCTCGGCGGCGTGCTGGGCGAAGACGGCATCGTCGGCGGCCTGCTCGGTGGCGATCTGCTTGGCGACGATGGCCTGGTCGGCAGCCTGCTCGGCAGCGATGGCCTGCTCGGCGGCGTGCTGGGCGGCAGCGGTCCGGCGGCCAACATCCTGGAGCCGGTGCTCGACACCGCAAGCACGCTCGGCGAGGCACTGGAGCCCGTGGTGGCCGCCGTGTCCGAGGTGGCAGAGCCCGTGACCGACATCCTGGCCGGCGCAACCCCGACGCTTGACCCGGTGATCGAGACCGTCCACAACAGCTTGGTGCACACCGTGGAGGACGCCGCGCCGATCGTGACCGACGTGGTGACCCCGATCACCAGCCTGGTGGACCAGGCCGCCGGCACCGGCAGCGTGCTCACCCCGGTGACGAACATCCTGCACGGCCTGCTGGGCTAAGGAACAAGAGCAGTAGAGGAGAAGGAAGAAAAACAACGCACCAGGGCCAGGCCGCCACCGGCCTGGCCCGAGAAAGGATTTGATATGAAGAACAGCAGCAGCTACCGGATACTGACCATCGTCGCCCTCGCGGCAAGCCTTGCCGCTTGTGGAACTGCCTCCAAGAGCGGACGCGAAGACGCGACCTACTACTACTCGAACAAGGCGCCGGTGGCGAAGGTGGAACCGCCCCCGCCCGCACCGGTGCAGAACGGTCCCGTCGCGCTGAAGATCGTGTACTTCGACTTCGACAAATACGACATCAAGCCGCAGTACCGCAACGTGGTGGAAGCGCATGCGAGCTATCTCAGGAACCGTCCCACCAGCAAGGTGGTGATCGAGGGCCACACCGACTTGCGCGGCGGCCGCGAATACAACCTCGCGCTGGGCCAGCGCAGGGCCGAATCCGTGCAGCGCGCGCTCACGCAGCTTGGCGTGCCGGGCGAACGGATCGAGGCCGTCAGCTGGGGCATCGAAAAACCTGCATCGCTCGAAACCACCGAGGAGGGCCATCAGCTCAATCGCCGAGCCGAATTCAGCTACCGCTGAAACACGGAGAAACGCGATGCCTTCGATGGGAGTTCCCGGTCCGGGTGCGACCGGCCTCCCGCATTCGACTGGGGCCGAATGATGTCCTTCTCCGACCAGCTCCATGCCTGCCACGAGCGCCTGGTCTCGGTGTGTGCGGCGTTGCCGGCGCCTTATCCGGCCTTTACGCTTTTCTTCTCGGTGAGCGACGGGTCGCAGCGCGCGCACGTGGTGCACGCGCGCGCGGCCGACTTCGAAACCGCGTGGCACGAAGGTGCCGAGGCCGTGGAGCGCTGGGTGCGCGACTGCGGCATCGTCTCGCCATGGCTGCGCATCGACTGGGTCGAGGGCGCAAGCCCGATGGACTGGGCGCAGTTCAAGGCCCAGCTCGCCGGCGTCAAGCGCAACTACTTCCGCCTCGGCCTGGCCTTCGACCAGGACTTCGAGACCGCGTTCACCGAGCAGGAACTCAACGCCAACGCCATGCTGAGCGGCGATTCGACCATTGCGCATGCGGTGGTGAATGTGCGCAACTTCGAGGCCTACGGCCAGGCTCGCTTCGCACGTGCGCTCCCGCTCGAGCTGCCGGCCGACCGGCGGGTCTACCTGCTGGCGACGGTGGGCGTCTTCTGCCAGGCCGACGGCGTCGTGCACAAGCTCGTGGGCACGGGGCTCGATGCCGGACGCCGCCAGGCGCCGGCCCTCACTCCGCAGTCGGCGCTCGACCTGGTGCGCAGCGGCGCGTCGTACCTCGCGCGCCAGGTGCAGGACGACGGGCTCTTCGTGTACGGCTACTTTCCGTGCTTCGACCGGCGCATTCCGACCTATGACGCGATGCGCCACGCGAGCGTGCTGGGCGCCATGATCGAGGCGTGGGAGCTCGTGCGCGACGACAAGCTGCGCCTGGCCATCGACCGCGCGCTCGATCATCTCGCGAACACGCTCATCCGCAGCTACACGCTCGCCGACGGCACCGAGGTCGCTTTCCTCGTCGACACCGGCGAAGAGATCAGGCTGGGCGGCAATGCCGCCTGCGTGCTGGCCCTGGTCAAGTACTGCGAGGCCATGGACACGCGCGACTGGCTGCCGCTGCTGGAAAAGCTGGCGCTGGGCATCGCGTCGCTGCAGGACGGCGCCACCGGCAGCTTCAGCCACGTGCTGCATGCCGGCGACCTGCGCGTGAAGCAGGCCTCGCGCGTCATCTACTACGACGGCGAGGCGGCCTACGGCCTCATGCGCCTTTACGGCCTCACGCGCGATGCAAGGTGGCTCGCCGTGGTCGAGAAGGCCTTCGACCACTTCATCGCGAGCCAGCACTGGCAGGCACACGACCACTGGCTGAGCTGCTGCGTCAACGAACTCACCCGCTGGAACCCGCAGGAAAAGTACTTTCGCTTCGGCCTGCAGAACGTGGCCGGGTACCTGGACTTCGTGCTCGACCGCAAGACCACCTTTCCGACGCTGCTCGAGCTCATGCTCGCGGCCCAGCAGATGCTGCAGCGGCTCGAGGCCACGCCCGCCATGCGGCACCTGCTGGACGAGCTCGACACCGAGAAGTTCTACCGCGCGCTGGAGTACCGCGCCCACTACCTGCAGAACGGCTTCTTCTGGCCCGAGATGGCGATGTACTTCCGCCGGCCTTCCACCATCGTCGGCTCCTTCTTCATCCGGCACCACGCGTTCCGGGTGCGCATCGACGACGTGGCGCAGTACGTGTCGGGCTTCGTGGCCTATCGCCGCTACCTGCTGGAGCGCCCGGCCGTGCCCGGCGCGGGGAGCGCGAGGGACGACGGCGGCGCCGCCTGGACCGCGAGCGAAATGGCGCGCGTGACCGGCGGCGAATGGGTGGTGCGCCCGGAAGACGGCTGGCGCGCCAGCGGCGTGACGCAGCGCTCCTTCCTGCGCAAGGGCCGCGTGGTGTTCGAGCACCAGCCGCGGCCCTCGAAGACGCCGCTGGCCGCGGTGGCGCTCAAGGGCGTGCTGCAGCCGGCGGCCGCCGTGCTGTGCACCGATCCCGCACCGCACCTCGACAAGCGAGTGCCGGTGCTCCAGGTGGAGGACGTGCCGCAGGCCGTGCTCGCGCTGGGCGCGCATGCGCGCACCGAATTCACGGGGCGCGTCTGCGGCGTGCTGGGCAGCGGCACGGCCGGCGCCACCGTGGCCGCCATGCTGGCCGACGCCCTGGCCGTGTGGGGCGAGGTCGGCCGGCCTGAAGGCAACGTCAGCCTGCCTTCGGGCATGGCCTGGAACCTGACCTGCATGCCGCGGCATGCGGCCTACTGGGTGCTGGAGATGGGCTCGCCGCACATGCTGGCCACGACCCAGCTGGTGCGGCCGATGCTGGCCGTGGTGACGGGGCTGTCGGCCGCCTCGCAGAAGCACCGCGGGCCCTCGGAAGCCGCCGCGCGCATGGACAGCCGCATCTTCGAGGGCATGGCGCCCGGCGACAGCGCGGTGCTGAACCGCGACCTCCCCGAGTTCGCGACCTTTGCCGAAGCCGCCATGGCGCACCAGCTGCAGATCGTGACCTATGGCGAGCACAGGGACGCCGACGTGCGGCTGCTCTCGTTCGACCACGGCGAGGTGCAGGCCCAGGTGCTCGGCGAGCCGTTCCAGCTTCGCCTCAATGCGCCGGGGCGCCACATGGGCGCGAGCGCCGTCGCGGCGCTGGCGGCCCTGCAGGCGATGCGCCTGAAGCTGGCCGCCGCGGTCGAGCCCTTCGCGCAGTTCGAGCCGCCGGGCGGACGGGGCGCGCTGCACACCATCCACATCGGCGGCGGCAGCTTCAAGCTGATCGACGAGACCTACGACGCCAACCCGAGTTCGATGCGCGCCGCGCTCGAGCTGCTGTCGCAGGCGCCCTGCGAGCCGGCACGGCGCGTGGCGATCCTCGGCGACATGCAGGAGCTCGGCCCCGCCGCGCAGCGCCACCACCTCGATCTGGAGCCCGAGCTGCTGGCATCGCAGCCCGACCGCGTGCTGCTGTGCGGCCCGCTGATGCGGGCGCTGCATGCGCGCATCCGCACCAAGGTGCGCTCGCACTGGTTCGTCGATGTGTCCGATCTGTCGACCGCGCTGGGCGGTCTGCTGCAGCCCGGCGACTGGGTGCTGGCCAAGAGTTCTGCCGGTGTCGGCCTGTCCCGGCTGGCCCGGGTTCTGAAAGCATTGCCATGATCAAACTGAATGCCCAAGCCTCCTTGCCCTACCGCCGCGAGGCGGCGCCGCAGCGCCGGTGGTGGCTGGGCTGGCTGCAGCTGCTTTGCGCCTGGCTGCTTTGCATGTTGCTGTGCGCCAACGTCGCGCTGGTGCTGGCGCAGGGCCTGCCGAAAGACGAGGCGGCGCCGGTCGCGGCAAGAAAAGCGGCGGACTGCAGCCTGTGGGTCGAGACCGCCAAGGATGCTGCGGCGGCCCATGCCGAATCGGTGTCGCACACGCTGAGACGTATGTCACGCTGCAGCACTTCGTAAGCATAGATTTTGTCTTGTAACAACTGGGTAACAGTCGATAATGGCGCAGGCGTCATTGCCGGACGGATCGGCCCTTTCCCATGATCAAGTTTCTCTTGCCCAGCCAACTGGTGGCCGAGGTGCCCGAAAAACCAGGTGCGAGTCCGTATGCGGGTGCCCTGCACACCGCGTTCCGGGCTGCCTACCCGCTGGTCAAGAGCGCGGCCTGGCGCTCGCTGCCCATCAGCCTCTTCGGCCTGCTGCCATCGATCTTCCTGCTCCAGGTGTATGACCGCGTGCTGTCGCGCAGCGGCGTCTCGACGCTGGCCGCGCTGGTGTGCGGCATCCTGTTCTTTCTTTGCATCGAGTTCTGGCTGCGCTCGGGGCGTTCGCGCCTATTGCGCAATGCGGGCGCCATCATCGACCACGGCGTGTCGGGCGCGCTGCTGCATTCGATGCTCAATCGTCCGCTGCGTGCGCTCGAAGCGCGCCCGGCCTCGATCTGGCACCAGTTCTTCCGCGACGTGGCCTCGGTGCGCGGCACCGTCACCGGCGGCCTGGCGCAATCGATCTTCGACTTGCCGATGGCGGTCTTCGCACTGGCCGTGATCGGCATCGTGGCCTTGCCGGTCTTGCCGGTGGTGGTGCTGTTCCTTGCCATCATGGTCTTCCTGGCCTGGTGGTGGGCCGACGAGGTGCGCAGCGGGCGGGTCGAGGAAGTGCAGCGCGGCCGCGGCCTCGACCGCATGACCTCGGAAATCTGCAACGCGCGCGAAACGCTCAAGACGCAGGCCAACGACGGTCCCACCATCGAGATGTGGCGCCAGTCCTATAACTCCTGGCTGAGCGAAAGCTTCAGCAAGAACGGGCAGATCGAAACCGCGCGCGACGGCACCACCGTGCTGATGATGGTCTTCTCGGTCATCGTGGTCACGGTGGGCGCCATTTCGGTGATGGAGCAATGGATGACGGTGGGCGGCCTGGTCGCCTCCAACATGCTGGCCCTCAAGGCGCTGCAGCCGGTGGCCGGCCTGGTGTCGAGCTGGCGCTCGCTGGCCGCGGCCAAGGAAGCGGCCAAGCGGCTCGAGACGGTGCTCGGCGAGCCGGTCGAAAAGGCACCCACCGGCATGACGCTGCCGCAGCCGCTGGGCCGCGTCACGCTGAAGGACGTGAGCTTCAGCTTCACGGAAGACGCGCACCGGCCGGTGCTCGAGAACGTCGACCTCGACATCGGGCCGGGCGGGCTGCACGTGATCGTCGGGCGCAACGGCGCCGGCAAGTCGACGCTGGTCAAGCTGCTCTCGGGCCTGTACACGCCCACGCGCGGGGTCATCAGCATCGGCGAATACGACCTTTCGCAATTCGGCCGGGAAGAGCTCTCGCGCTGGATCAGCTACCTGTCGCAGGAGGTGTACTGGTTCGGCGGCCCGCTGATCGACACCATGCGCCGCACGGCCCCGGGCCAGAGCGACGAGCAGGTGGTGGCGGCCTGCAAGCTCTCGGGCGCGCACGACTTCATCTCGCGCATGCCCGACGGCTACCGCACCGTGGTGGGCGAGGGCGGCACCGGCCTCTCGGTGGGCGAGCGGCGCAAGCTCGCGCTGGCCATGAGCTTCCTGCGCAAGCCCTCGGTGCTGGTGCTCGACGAGCCCAGCAACGACCTCGACTTCCAGAGCGAGCGCACCCTGCTTGCCACGCTGCTCGCGGTGGCCAAGGTGCGCACCGTGGTGGTGGTCACGCATTCGCTTCGCATCGTGTCGGCGGCCAGCGTGGTCTACCACGTGACCGGGCAGGGCAACGTCGAACAGGGCACGGCCGCCGTCATGGTGCCGAAGCTCTTCGGCGTGAAGAAGGCGCTGGTGGCGCTCCCCGATTCCACCGCGGGCGAGGACGATGCCGAGGCGCATCCGCAGCAGGGCGCCGCCGCCAACCGTTCCATGGCCTGAGCAGCCGATCGATCGAAGAGTAATTGGGGACCGCGACTTGAAATCAGATTTGCCGCAGATACTTCAGGACGAGGATCACAAGCGCGCCACGCAGACATCGCCCGAGGGCCGGCGCCGCAAGTGGGTCATTGGCGGCGCGGTTGCGCTGCTGGCCGTTGTGGGCCTGGGCTTTCCGATGGAAACCGTGGTGGTGGCGCCGGGCCGCGTGATCCCGTCGGACCGCGTCAAGTCGATCCAGCATCTGGAAGGCGGCATCGTCAGCAACGTGCTGGTCAAGGAAGGCGACAGGGTCACGCAGGGCCAGTCGCTGGTGGAGATCGACCTGGGCGGCAGCGGCCTCAATTTCGAGGAACTCACCGCGCGCTATGCCGCCACCCAGGCCACCCGCATCCGGCTCATGGCCGAGAGCCGCGGGCAGCCGCTCAGGCGCGAGAGCTTTGCCGCCGACATCGACGAGAGCGTGCTCGACGGCGAGACCGGCGCCTACGAGGCGCGCGCGCTCGAGCAGCGCGGCGTGATGGCCGGTGCGGTGTCGGGCCTGGAGGGCGCGCGCAGCAAGCAGCTCGAGCAGCAGGCCAAGGTCAAGGGCCTGAACGACCGCCTCGCGCTGATGCAGAAGGAGCTCGAGATCTCGGAACAGCTGCTCAATGAAAAGCTGGTCGGGCAGGTCGAGGTGCTCGAGAAGCGCCGGCAGGTCGAAGGCGTGCGAAGCGAGCTGGCCGTGGCGCGCCAGGGCGCCATTTCCGCGAGCGCCGCCATCACCGAGGCGCAGGCCAAGATGGCCGAGGCCGAAGGCCGCTTCCGGCGCCGCGCGTCCGACGAGCTGGCCGCCGTGGAGCGCCAGTTCGCGAGCCTGAGCGAAGACCTCGCGCGTGCACGCACCCAGCGTTCCCGCACCATGGTGAAGGCGCCCGCCGACGGCATCGTCAAGGGGCTGCGCAGCGCCAGCCCGGGCTGGGTCATCAAGCCCGGCGAAGCCATCATGGAAGTGGTGCCCGACAAGGACGAGGTCATGATCGAGGCGCGCCTGAATCCGAACGACCGCGGCTTCGTCGAAGTCGGCCAGGCGGCGCGCGTGAAGATCACGGCCTACGACTACCTGCGCTACGGCGCGGTCGAAGGCAAGGTCACCCTGGTGGCCGCCGATGCCGACCGCGATCCGGCCATTGCCAATTCGGCGCCGTACTACCGCATCCTCGTCAGCACCGACCAGGCCTACGTGGGGCGCGAAGAAAACCGCGTCACCGCCGGCATGGAGTCGGAGGTCGACCTGAAGGTGGGGACCGATCCGTTCATCTGGTACATCCTTCGTCCCGTGCTCAAGCTGCGGCGCGAAGCCTTCCGCGAACCATGATGGGCCGCAATCTGGCTGGCCGGCGCCGAACGGGCCCCGGTGTTCTTTGCGCAGTGCTGTGCGCGAGCTTCGCGCTTCCTCCTGGCGCCCTGGCGCAGGAGGCGCCCGCGCAGCTGGTGCCGGCGCGCCGGCTTTCCGCGCCGTCGATCGGCGCCGCCAGCTATGCGCAGCGCGTCAAGCAGGCGCTCATTGCGCTGTCGCAGGACTACCCCGAAGTGCAGACCGCGCAAGCCGCCGCCAACACCAGCAGCTTTGGCGTGGACGCCGCCAAGAAGGCCCGCTACCCGCGCTTCAAGATGGGAACCGCCTCCGGCACCTACAACAGCGGCGCGGACAACGCCAAGAGCGAGAGCTACACCGTGCTCACCGCCGAGGCGCGCCTGAGCCTGATCGACGGCGGTGCCATGAGCGCCGCGGTGCGCGCCGCCGAGGCCGGCAATCAGGCCGACGACGAGGCCGTCGCCACCACCTCGCAGAAGGTGGTGCTCGATGCGCTGACCGCCTACCTGCAGGTGCAGCGCTTCGACCTCAAGAAGCAGATTGCGCGCAAGTCCACCGAGGTGGTGGCCGAGCTCTCGAAGGCCGAGGCCCGCCGCGTGGCGCTGGGCGCCGCCGGCGAGAATGACCTGAACATGGCGGCCGCGCGCCGCGCCAGCGTGGCTGCGCGCGAGTCCGACTTCCAGGCGCAGCGCGACGAGGCGCTGGCCAAGTTCAACACCTACTTCAAGTTCACGCCCAACACCGATTCGCTGCCCGTGCTGGCCGCGCCCGCGTACTGGCGCATCGCCTCGCAGGAGGAGGCCCTGCGCCGCGCCGAGGAGCGCAGCACCGAGATCGCCGAAGCCAAGGGCCGCGTGGCGCGCGCCCAGGCCCTGGTCGACCAGCAGGAGGCCAGCATCTGGCCGACCGTGGACGCGGTGGTCGTCAAGAGCAAGGACCCGCGCGGCGTGTCGCCGCAAGACCCGACGCGCGCGGCCTTCGAGCTCAACTGGAACTTCGGCAACGGCTTCGACCGCCAGCTGCGCCTGAAATCGGCCCTGGCCGAAGTCGCCAACCAGGAAGCCAAGCTCGAAGGCGTGAAGCTCAACCTGCTGGAGCTCACCTCGGCCTCATGGGCGCGCACCGTGTCCGGACGCGAGCGCGAGCGGCAGCTGGCGGAGGCCGTCAGCACATCGGGCCAGGCCTTCCGCGGGCGCCGCCGGCTGATGGAATTCGGCCGCGAAACACTGCCTGCCGTGCTCGACGCGCAGCTCGACTACTACAACCTGCTGTTCGACTACGTCGACGCCGTGTTCGACCTGCGCATCACCGAGCTGCGCCTGGCGCGCACCACCGGCGAACTGCGCATCGACCCGGACGCGAGCAACGCCTGGATCGACCGCATCTTCGGCCCGCCGAACCGCCCCGCGCTGAGCGAAGACGGCCTGCTCACCGCGCTGTGCATCTCGAGCAACGCAAGCTGCGCGAGCGAGGCCGTGGCCGACCGCGGTGCCACCGCAACCGCGGCGAACCCGCCGCTGCGCCGGGCCGCGCGGCTGGCAGATCGCTGATCGTTGGTTGGCTGGATCGAAGCGAGTTCAGACATCCTCGGGGATGCCCGGCTCGCCGTCGAGGATCTGGTACTTGCGCATCTTCTCCCACAGCACCTTGCGGCTGATGCCCAGGTGCTGTGCCGTGTCCTGGCGCTTCCAGTCGTTGATCTCCAGCGCCGCGATGATGCGGTTGCGCTCGCTGCTGTTCCATCCCTTGCGCTCGCCATTGCCGTCCAGCGCCACGCCGTTCATTGCGCCGCCGCCGTGGCCGTTGCGTTCCGCAGCAGCGCCCGAGGCCAGCGTCGGCGTGCCGCGCGTGAGCGCGATGGCGCGCTGGATCAGGTTCTGGTCCCAGCTGTGCAGCTGGCGTGCGATCACCCCCACCCGCTCGGCCAGGTTGCGCAGCTGCCGCACGTTGCCGGGAAAGTAGGTTTCGGCCACCGCATCGCTGAGCCAGTGCGGCGTTTCGCCGAGCGCCTCGAGCTCGTCGCCCAGCACGTTGGCCAGCAGCGCCTTGAAGATCGCGATCTTGTCGATCTCCCCGCGCTCCTCCAGGCTGGGCACGTGCAGCTCGATCACTGCGAGCCGGTAGAACAGATCGGCTCGGAATTCGCCGCTCGCCACCATCTCGCGCAGGTTGCGGTTGGTGGCGGCCACCAGCCGGAAGTCGACCCGGATCGGCGCCGTCGCACCCAGCCGCGTGACCGCGTTGTCCTCCAGCACGCGCAGCAGCTTCACCTGCTGGTAGCGCGGCAGGTCGCCGATCTCGTCGAGGAACAGCGTGCCGCCCGTGGCCTGCTCGAAATAGCCGCGATGCGCATGCACGGCGCCCGTGAACGAGCCCTTGGTGTGGCCGAAGAAGAGCGACTCGAAGAGACCATCAGGAATCGCGCCGCAGTTCACCGCCACGAACGCGCCCTTGCTGTAGTGCTGGTGCCCCAGGTGCAGCTGCTGCGCGATGCGCTCCTTGCCCACGCCCGTTTCGCCGCGCACCAGCACGCTGTGGTTGCAGTCGGCAAAGGCCGCCACTTCGGCCAGCAGCGACTTCATCGCATCCGAATGCGCCACCAGCACATCGGGCGCCTGCGGCGCCACGTCGCGCGCGCGCAGCTGCCGCACCAGCTTGGCCACCATCGTGCGCAGCTCGGCGCAGGTGAAGTCGTAGGGCAGAACGTGCAGGTACTCGGGCGGATAGGTGCGCGAGTCCCGCTCCCGCGAGGCCGCCGCCACCCAGATCACCGGCATGCCCTGCAGCAGCTCGGTGGCATGCGCCAGGCCGCCGCTGTCGATGACCGTGACGCTGAGGATGGCGACCGAAGGCCGAAGCGCAGTGCCGCGGTCCTGCTGCGGAGGCGGCAAGCCATCGGCCCGGATCACCTCCACATCGAAGCTCGCCATGCACCGCGCGATACGGTCGAGGATGTCGGCCTTGCCTTCCCAGACAAAGAGGTCGAGTTCGTCGAAGTTGGCGGGGGAGCTCATCTCGAAGCAATCAGCATTTCAGTAAACAAGCTCCGCACTACCGGCGCATGTTAGTCGCGAGCCCACTTCGGTTTGTGCCAAGTTTGTTCCAAGCACATCACGAAGCAGAGTATTGACGAGTGGATCGAGCAAGGGGGTCAGCACGCCGGATATCACGCCCTGCAAGACGCCAATGACAGTACCCAGGACATCGGTCAGGCCCGCAAGTACGCTTTGCAAGCCGCCGCTGGTACTTCCCGTTGGCGGAATAGGATTCAGAAGATTGAGTCCTCCAAGGCTGGAACTCAAGCTATTAATGATGTTCTGCGATGAGATGGGGAGGTATGGCGTTTCCCGCTCCAGATCCGCGAGATCTGGGGGGTCTGAAAAGACTTGCGGTGTAGTCGTTTCGGCAACAGGGACTTCCGCTTTGATCCCGAGCCCACCGCCATAAAAGGCTTTGCGATGCGCCTCGTCGCAGGACACAGGAATTAGGCCAACCAGAAGGCGCGTGCACTTGAGAGACCCGATGTCGATTATGGGAACGGCACTCACCGTCGGGGGAGCATTTGATGCAAAGACCTTGCTTTTGGCATCTTCGGCAGAGTCTCCCATTTTCCCGATGCGAAGCGTGGCTGCTGCTGTTGTTGTTTGGGTCACTAGAGTCTTGGCTGCGGCAGGGCAGCTGAAATCTGTGACGCGAGACTCGCCGCCTCCTGCATCGAGGTTGATGTCCAGGCGCAGCGGTGCTGGAAGAATATCAATGTCAGTGACGTCCTTCGTGCATGCGAACAGGCATCCAAGAACGTCGGCAAGGACATCCAGCTTCAGACTCAACAAGCTATTCAGAAGATCCGTGACGGGGGAGACCAGCGTCGTTACCGCATTAACTAGACTCGATACATCGTTGAGCGCAGGTAACTCAATGGAAATCAATGTTCGGATCTGGGCTGTTCGTACATAGATTTGATTGGGACCTGTCGGGTCGAGTTTGGCCAGCGCAGGATTGCCAATGGCAGAGACTTGAGGAGGTTCGATAACCCGCAGATTGGTTGTGACCGTCAGGGCGCCCGGAACGGTGAGAGGGACGCTCGCCACCAGGGCATTCTTGCCGTTCGCAATCTGAACGACTCCCTGAATCAGCTGGAATAGTTGAAGGTCGGCATCGAGCCCAGCGGCCGTTGAACCGGTCTGCACACCGAGTAAATCTCCGAGCTTGACAACGACCGGTGAGGCTTCTGCAGCGAGTTGAACCACGCCGAGCGCCTGGATTGCCGCGGTTGCCGTACCGCCGCTTTTCTCTAGTGCATGGATCATTGCGTTGATCAGCACTCCAACACTGACGTCCGTGCCAAGAACTTGGTCGTACTTGCCGACACCGATGCCAAGGTCGATGCCGAGTTGGTCCACGAACGTGAGCAGCTTGATATTCGTATCAACGAGTCCTTGCCACCCTCCGATTTCAACGGCGAGGCTTCCGCCGCCGAGAAGACCACCGAAGACATTGTTCAGTAGGGCCGAACGCGTCGGGTCTACAGTCAAGAGGGTGCTACGGATCGAAAGCAATGCTGCGGGATCTCGCAGTGCAGCGAGCGCTTCGACACTAATCGTTTTGCCTTGATTTCCCGAGATTCCGGAGAGAAGAAGTGGTGGTGTTCGCGAGATGCTGACGCGAACGGCATTGAATTTCTCGCCACCAATGGGAGCGCCGAAGTGAGGTGGCGTAGGCCGTAGCGACGGATCCCAACGGCCGCATGTTATGTCCGACGCAGTGAGCGAAAAGCCCGTCGGTAGATTCTGGGAAGCGTTATTGATTGCAGCGGAAATGGCATCAGCACAGCTGTCCGGCTGAATGGACTGCGCTCCGGCCAGCGCTGCCAAGTCGGCAGATTTTTGCAACTCGCGCTTCATGTAGAAGAGGTAACCCAACTCCGTTCCGATCAACGTGATGATGATTAAGCTCAACGCGATTGCAGTATTAATGAGGACTGAACCCCGATTGCGCCGGTGCGCCGCTCGGCGGAAGATGGCGCTGGATCTCGTAGTCATCTGGTTGGACCTCTCACGACGGTCGAAGCGCAGCGGTTGCGCTGCTCCGCAAGTTGTCCGGCACCCAACTGGTATCCAACAGCGACACAGAAGGCAGGATACGATTGTTCTTGTAGAGGTAGGTGACAGTCACCATGCAACTTGTAGCGCCCGGTGCGGCCGAACAGGAGGCGACCGTAACATTGGTCGAGAGCCAGTGCTTTCTGCTCGCCGTGTCGGAATTGGCGGAGAAGGGAACGACAAGTGAGCGCGCGAGCGAATCGAAAACGACTTGGCGCACACTCTCCTGATCCGGTGGTTGCGGTAGCAGCATCGCCGCACGTGCGCCATCTTCTGCGGCGCGAGAGACGGCTTGCTGCATGTAGAAGATCGCGCCAAAGCTCACCAGTCCGTACATCACAAGAAAGAGAAATATGAAAACGAAGGCGAACTCGATAGCGGCAACACCGCGCTGAATGCTGAGAGCGGTGGTTCTGGTACGCAGTCGGATGCTTGTGGCGGACACGGCTTTCACCTCAACTCAAGCAGCATGCTCGCTTTGCCGGCAATCTGGTTCGGCACGGCGAAGCTCGGCAAAGGAGGCAGCAGCGATCCAAGGTTGTCGGCTTGTACGAGAACTTCGACTTGGCATCGTTGGCTCCATGACGGTCCGCAAGTGATCGGCGAGCATTGGTTGATTCCCTCAACTCGGCAGATCTGCGCCGACACGGTGGGCTTCACCACTTGCGGCATCCAGTCGCTCTGAGAGGTTGCGACATCCGTCGCGCGTTTTTTTCGGGCATCCAGACTGCTCTGATATTGCAGTGCCGCTCTGGCGCCGTCTTCGGCCGCGTTCTGCAGTCCGAGACGGAAGGCGAACAGCATCCCATAGCAGATGACGGCATAGAGGATGCTGAAGAAGGCCATGAAAACTACCGCGAACTCAATCGCATACACGCCGCGCTGATTGCGTGGTGTTGAGAGTGCGCGGATGGTCTTCATTGGGCGCAATGAGTCAGGTGTTGTCGCGGACTACTTCGCGCTGCCGCTACCGGTGGTGCTCTTGACTGTCGAACTCAACCGTTCCGGTATTGGAAATTCGAAACTCTTCAGATAGCGCTCATAGCTGCGCTGCGCGACGTTTCCCCCGATTGGGCGCGGTGTTTTGGACGCGATATCACCACCGCGCTGCCAAGCCAGCAAGCCCTGGGTGGCGTCACCCACTTGTAAAGGCGCATAGCCAAGCTCCTCGGCTCCTTCTGCGTTTGCGGCTTCGTTCTGAGGCGGATTGGTCGAAGCTTGAGCCGTGGCCTGCGCGCTTTCGGCCGTGGACGAGCTAGTCGATCCGGAAGTTGCCGCGCCCTGGGCCATCGCCGCTGACGGAAAGGCAAGGACTGCGACGAGCCAGCTGCATGCGGACAGGGCGCGAAAAGCGATGTCGATTTTCTTGTTCATGGGGTATCTCGCGAAGTCGAAATCGGTGACGGGGGTGTTGAGGGGGCGTTTGCCACTGGATTCGACCGAGTGGCGGTGCGCACACCGATCAGGTTGGACGAGCGCGAGGCCTTGAGCACAAGTGGCGGAGCAAGTTCCTCGCGGACTGTCATCCCTGTAGCGAGGGGCGAGGCGGGAGCCACAGCTCTGCCACGACGGAGCTGCTGCGCGGCTTCCTTGATCGCCAAACGTGCGGCGGAGGACATCCGGTTCGCATCCATCATGGCCGCCGCCTGCTCTTGCTGATTGCTGA
The DNA here is from genome assembly GCF_007828835.1 of Variovorax beijingensis. GTDB lineage: Bacteria > Pseudomonadota > Gammaproteobacteria > Burkholderiales > Burkholderiaceae_C > Variovorax > Variovorax beijingensis_A. Next base: position 1,099,217 of record NZ_VIVL01000001.1, read on the forward strand.
GTTCGAGATAAAGCGCAAGATTCGCCTGTGCCTGCGTACTGTCAGGGCGAAGCTGCAGCGCCTGCATCAACGGAAGCCGGGCTTCGTCGATCGAGCCCGCGCGCAATTGGGCATAGCCGAGGTCGCTCAGCAGCAGGGCATCCGTTGGCGCCCGGTGTTGGGCTTGCCTCAGAAACTGCACGGCATCGGGATAGTTGCCGCGCGCTCCAGCCAAGAGACCCAATCCGCGATAGCCGAACCCTTCAAGCGGTGTACCCATCAGCCGCTGGTAGGAGGCTTCGGCAGCGGCGGCCTGCCCTGTTTGGCGCAGCGCTTCAGCGCGCACGCGCGTGGATTCGGGCGAGACTCCCCATCGTCGTTCGAGCGCATCGATGTGTGCGAGCGATGCAAACCACAGGTCTTCTTTCTGCATCTGCTCGACGAGCTTGAGATAGGTTGCTTGGGTGTCTACGGTTGCTCCTGCTTTCGTGTCCGCGGCGGCTTCGGCGGCCATGCGCTGTTGCGCGTCCGCGCTGGCGGCGTACTGATCCTTGATGCCGGCACAGCCGGCGACAACGAGAGCCGCGGCGCCTGCGGAGGCGAAAGCCAGCATGCGGCGCACTGCGGACAAGCAGTTGCAAAAGTCCAGCGTTTTCATTTGGCGACAACTCCCAGTGATCGGAATACCGCGATGAAGCCTGGTCCCGCCGTGACGATGACCAGTGCCGGCAGCAGCGTGGATACCATCACGGCGGTCATCTTCACGGTGATCTTTCCGATTTTTTCCTTCATTTCGGAACGCCGGTGCTCGCGCAGCCGGTCGCTGAAGATGCGCAAGGGTTCCTGCACAGCGCCGCCGTGCTTATCGACCTGCACCAGCAAAGATACGAGCCCTCGAAGGTTCTCGTTCTTGTGCAAGGTTGCGAGGCGCTGCAATGAATGCTCGCGGCTGCGACCACGGCTGTACTGGTTGTTGGCTAAGGTCAATTCATAGCCGAGCACGCGTAACACATGCGAGAAATCGCTGGCCATGATCTGCAGGCTCTGGTCCAGGCTCAATCCAACGCCCTGAAGAAGACGCAGCAGGTCGATGAAGAGCGGAAGCTCCTGATTCGCCCGCTCGCGCCGTGCGGCAGCAAAGCGTCCGAGCACCCATTTGGGCGCCATAAAGCCGATGACAAAAGCGCCAGCAAGAACGATGACGACGGTGCGCCCCGTGTGTTTCTCACCCCACGTCATATAGGCCAGAAGAGGAAGAAGCAATGCGAGCAGAACGCGAGTCACCAGAAAAATCAGCTGTGTTCGCTTCGAGGAAAGACCGCACTGGTCAATGAGGTTCCGGTCTTCATCTGCTACAAGCGTCCGGCCAAGCCGCGAATCGAGCCAATGGAACGGCAGTTCGATATCAGGTTTCGCCGAGGCGCCAGGCTCTTCTTCCGCATCAGCGGAAACTTTCGACAAATCCGGAGCTTCCACGACCTGGTGGATGGCGCGGCCGATGACCTTCCCACTGCGCGCGCGACGCAGTTCGGTCGCAATCAGGGCGCCTGCTCCAGCCATGAGACCTAGCGCGAGTAACGCCAGGCCAAGGATGGCGAGTTGATTGGGCGAGAACGTCATGTCAGCCTTGCCAATCGATAAAGGAGGGCGACGCCGATCAATTGAAGGCCTGCCGAGGAGAAGATCAGCATACGACCCGTGCCGTCATTCCACATTCCTATGAAGTAAGCGGGATTGGTCATGATGAGGAAAGTGCCCACGCCCAAGGGCAGCAGTCCCAGAATCCAGGCAGAGAGCCGGGTTTCCGCCGACATGGCGACCAACTCGTGCCCTGCTTGCTCACGGTCGCGCATGAAGTTGCCGACACGTTCCAGCAGCAGATCAGCGCGGCCGCCATAACGCACACCCAGGCCGAGGATGGAGGCCAATAGGTACATCTCGTCGATGCGTACGCTGCGGGCCGTCTGGTGCAGGGCGCGGTCCAGATCCATGCCAGCGCGCACCAGCGATGCTGCGCGTTCCAGTAGGCCGCGCAAGGGAACCTCGGTGGTGGCAATCGCAAGCTGGAACGCCGCCTGCGTGGAGTTGCCGATAGTGATCAATCGCACCATTGCGTCGATGTAGGCGGGCAACTGACTGACCAGCTTGCGGCGGAACTTCTGTAGCCGCAGCCAGATAACGAAGATCGCGAGGACCGCCAGCAAAGCGAGCGCACTCAGCGCCGCGATCCAGCCGCCAAACAGACCCGCAAGCGCAGCCAGCGCTACGATGGCGGCCAAGCCCAGCGCGGCCATGCGTGGATCGATTACGCCCATCAGCCAGTCAGGCAAGGCTTTTTCAAGAAGCCCGACGGGGGCGGAAGCCGCCGCGCTTGCATCGGTCTCGAGCCACGGGTCAGTCATGAGACCGCCACTGGGCAGATCCCGCAAAGGTATTGGCAGCGACGCAGCAGCCGCCGTGCTGGCCAGAATCTGCTGGTTCAGATGCCGTCCCGCCGCCTGGCGTGCCTGGCGCCCTTTCGCCCATTGCCACAGCAGCAGCCCCGCGGCTGCAAGCAGCAGCGCGACGCAAGCCACCGTCAGCAGGACCTTAGCCACGGCTGTCTCCCTGCTGGCTTCGTGCCAGCGACTGGCGGAAGCGCGTGATCTTGGGTGAATGCGGCGCAATGCCCAGCGATATCCAGCGATCGCGCTCCTCGCCGTCGGGCGAGGTGATCGGTTCGTAGCGATAGAGCTCCTGCATTGCGACCACGTTGTCGTTGACGCCGGTGACTTCGCTCAATGAAAGGATGCGGCGCTGCCCACTCGACAGGCGTCCGATCTGTACGATGAAATCGATGGCATTGGCAATCTGCCGGCGCAGGCTCACTTCGCTGCCCTGGTAGCCGGCAAAGCCCGCGAGCATCTCAAGCCGGTAGAGGCATTCGCGCGGCGAGCTGGCATGGATGGTGCCCATCGAACCTTCATGGCCCGTGTTCATCGCCTGCATCATCTCGATCACTTCGGCGCCGCGCACCTCGCCCACGATGATGCGGTCCGGCCGCATGCGCAGGCTGTTGCGCAGCAGGTCGCGGATCGACACCACGCCCGTGCCGTCGAAGCCACCGGGGCGGCTTTCGAGCCGGACGACATGGCTGGTGCCTAACGAAAGTTCCGCCGTGTCTTCGATGGTGATGACGCGCTCGCGCGCAGGGATGAAGGTGGCGAGCGCATTGAGCAGCGATGTCTTGCCCGAGCTGGTGCCGCCGCTCACAAGGATGTTGCAGCGCGCCCGCACCGCAATCTCCAGCAACTGCGCCATGCCGGCGTCGAAGGTGCCGAGCTTCACCAGATCGGCCGGCGTGAGCGGTTCCTTGCGGAACTTGCGGATCGAGACCGAGAGCCCGTCGATGGCCAGCGGCTCAATGATCACGTTGATGCGGCCGCCATCGGGCAGGCGCGCATCGACCATCGGATTGGATTCGTCGAGGCGCCGGCCGAGCGGCGCCAGGATGCGGCGCACGATGCGCATCACGTGCTCTGCATCGGCAAAGCGCACGGTCTCGCGCTCCAGCATGCCGTGGCGTGACACGTACACGTTTTGGTAGCCGTTGATCAGGATGTCTTCGACGGCAGGGTCGTTGAGCAGGTCTTCGAGCGGCCCGAAGCCTGCAAGCTCCTTGGTCAACGCATCGGAGATGAGCTGCATCTCACGGTTGTTGATTGGCACGCGGCGCAGCCGGACGAAGCTGTCGACCTCCAGTTCGACAAATTGCTGGATCGAAGCGCGCGACCAGCGGCCGAACTCCGCCCCCAGTTCTTCGATGCGGCTCAGCAGATGGTCATGCGTCCAGCTCTTGATGTCCTGGAACTGCTGGGAGTTGACGAACGCCTGGTCGTCGTCGGCGAATTCGAGATCGTTGGACATAGAGGCGTTTCAACCTTGACTAGAGCTTTTCCAGAAGCCGGCAACTTGCGACATTCGAGCCAACCAACTGGACTCCTTGGCTGGCGGCTCGCCCGCGTCGGACATGTATTGCTGGGTCAATCCGCGTGCGAGGCCGGCCACGGCTTGCGAATACGCGTCGTTGCGCGCGGTGCGCACCAGCATCTCGCCGCGGCTCGCTGCCGCCAGAAGTTGCGTTCCTCTCGCCGGCAGCACATGGTGCAGCGGCAGTTCGAGACGATCGGCAATGTCCTTGGCCGGCAGCCCCACATGGCTGTCGAACTTGTTGACCACGAGCGACAACCGATCGGTGTCGATGCCTCGGGTGCGCAGTTCCTTGAGCATGTTCGCGGTAGAGACGATCGCGCCGATGCTCTGGTCGCACACCACCCAGCTGTGCTGGGCAATCTTCACGGTCTGTGCAACGAAATCGAGGGTTGAAAAACCGCCGAGGTCGGCAATCTGAAAATCGAAGAAGTCGCCGAGCCGCTTGATCAGCGCCATCGAATCGGCATGCGAGATCTCGCGCACCTGCGCAAGGCTTGCGGGCAGTGGAAGTACAGCCACGCCGCTCGTGTGATGGGCCAGCGCGGTGTGCAGCAGCGTTTGGTCGAGGCGGCGCAGGCTGCGCACGCCATCGACAAAGCTGAAGCCGCTTTGGGTGTCCAGATACAGAAGACCGTCGCGGGCCGGCAACCCGAGATCGAGCAACGCCACGCCGCGGCGCGTGTTGCGGCTGTGAGAAGGCGCGGCCGTTTGAGACGGCTGGTCATTGAGCATCAACGCCAGGCTGGCTGCGAGCGTGGTCACGCCGATGCCTGGCCTGGCGCCAAGCAGTGCAAGCGTGCATCCACGGGCGCGGCTTTGCAGCGTGCTTTGACGATCGACCAGCTTGCGCAGCGTGTTGATTGCATCGGTCGGCGGCGCGCTCATGTCGACGAAATCGTCCACGCCGGCACGCAGCGCGGCAAGCATGGAAGCCGGCTCGGCTGAAATGCCTGTCGCCAGCACCGGCAGTGTCGGCCATTCGCGCTTGAGTCGCTGGTGAAGTTCGCCCGCCGCCGCGGCGTGGTCGCCCGAGAAATCGAGAAAGACCGCCGCCGGACTGAGCATGGCGATCCGCTCGTCGATCGACTTGGGCTCGGAGGGAAGGATCACCACCGCGCCCAACTGGTTGAGCGCGTCGCTCAGCCATGTGATGTGGCTGCTGTTCTGCGATGCGAAGAGATAGGTCTCTGCACCGATTTCAGGAAGGCTGTCGCGTGGGGCGTTCATGGCGTGGGCCAAGGGCTTTGCGTAGTTCGGTTCTGTCAGCGCGAAAAGCCCGGCACCGTCGTGCCCGAGGCCGGCCCCAGCAGATGCGCGCGCCACACGGGGCCATCGCGCTGTTCGGCACCACCCGGCAAATACGGACCAAGATCCGTACCGCGCGCAATCGGCTTCACCAGATGCGGCGTGACAAGGATCACCAGTTCCTTCTCGCTCATCTGGTATTTGTTCTGCTTGAAGAAGGCTCCGAGCACCGGAATGTCGCCGAGAAGCGGAACCTTGTCGGCATTCGAAGTTGTGGTGCGGCTCACGAGGCCGCCAATGATGAAGCTCTCGCCATCGCCGAGCTCCACCGTGGTGTCGGCGCGGCGCGTGCTGATGGCGGGCACTGCCACACCGCCGATGCTGAGCGAGTTGGTGTAGTCCAGGTCGCTCGCTTCAGGCGCCACCTTCAGCACGATGCGGTCGTTCGACAGCACGGTGGGCGTGAGCGTGAGACCGATGCCGAACGGCTTGTATTCGATGCTCGTGGTCCCAAGGCCCTGGGGTGCGGGCACGGGCAGTTCGCCGCCGGCCAGGAAGCTCGCGCTCTGGCCCGACAGCGCCACCAGCGTGGGCTCGGCAAGCACGCGGGCCATGCCGTTGCCTTCGAGGAAGCCGACGTTCAGGCCAATGCCGGCCTTGCCGAAGTTGAACAGCAGGCTGAAGGCTTGGGCGAGCGGGTTGTTGTATTCACCGCTGATCGAGCCGTTACTACTGAAAGTTGTGGAACCCAGCGACGACGGCGTGAACACGCCGAAGCTGAAGCCGTTGGAATTGGCGCGCGTGCTGAAGATGTTGAGGCCGGCCTGCTTGAGCACGCTGCGGTTGAACTCGACAATCTTGACCTCGACCTGCACGGTGCTGCTTCGCACGTTGACGACGGAACGGTCGATCAACGCCGTTTTTTCTCCGCCGGCGGCCATGGCCGCGTCGCGTGCTTCCTGGTGCGCGGTCATGCTGTTGAGGGAACCGGAGAGCGTGGAGGCGCGGCGCCGCACTTCAAGCGCATAGACCGTGGCAGTCGATTGGCCCTTTTCCCAGATCATCAGCGTGGTCCGGCCCGCAGCCTTGCCGGTGACGATGAGCCGCGCGGCCGGTGAGTTGGGTGATTGGCGGGTGAGTGCGACACCGGCCACTGCCTCGTCGGCGATGGCCATGCGCTCGATGCCCTTGCTGATCAGCAATTCCTTTTGCGTGCCGGCATCGATCCGCAGTTGCAGCGCGGGGCGGGCAGATGCCGCCTCTGCCGCCTCTGCGGCGGCGGACACTCCGGGCCAGACGCCCGATGCCAGCAAGCACAGCACCGCGAGTGTGGGACGCAGAGGACGTGCCGGACCGGTTGTTTTCGCGCGAAAGGCGATCGTCATGGTGTTCGTTTCCTGCGTGGCGTGCATGGGCGTGCCACTTGTTTGCTGGTCAGTAGTTGATGGTTTCGCTGCGGTCGCCGCGAATGACTTCGACCTTGAGCCCGCCGCGGGAATCACCGGTGCGGGTCGCCGGAGTCTGCGCGGCAGCAATGGCCGGGGCGCGCAAGGTGCCTGGCTTGCCACCGGTCACGAAATCTGCGGTTGTGACGCCGGCTTGAGCGCGGTCCAAACCTTCGAGTGGGGGGCGGCGTGGTTCGCCGGCTTTTGGCGGAGGTGGTTGAAGGGCGGTGGGCAACTCGGCAAAGAGCTTCGGATCGGGCTCCGACATGTCAGTCGGGTTGCGCAGCGCGAGCAGCAAGCGGCCGCTGTTCTCGGCCAGCGTGAGTCGGTTGATGTCGTCCACCGGCACCGCGAGCACTGCGGTCCGGGCCGGCTCGGACCGCTGGGCCTGTTGTGCGCCGCCGTTCTTGTCCATCTTGGAAGGCAAACCGTCGACGGAGGCGCTACCGTAGGCCAGCACGCGTTTGCGCGACAGGAGCAGGCGTGCCTGGCTGCGGTCGATGTCCTTTGCGTCAGACTTGAGCATCAGGAACACGTCGACAAAGTCGCCGGGTTGAACCTTGTTGCCCACACCCATGATCTCGTCGGCCTTGATGGCGACCGCACGCTCGCCTTCGGCGACGCGCAGGGCCAGACCGGAAACAAGCTGGCCCTCGAAAAGCGGCGTGCCTTCGCTCAAATCGATCACGGGCACACGCCCCGCGAGCGGTGCGGTGTCCTGGAAGGCGCCCACGGGATTGATCGTCAGGCGTTCGATGCGGAGCGCGTCGGCGGGGATCGCCTGGCCCGCGGGCAGCGGCTTGGCTGCAACGACAACCGGGAAGGTCTGTGCCTGGGCTGCCTTGCCGGGAGAGGCGGAGGGGGCGACCGCAACGGGAGGTGGAGGCTGGCGGCTGAGCATCCATGCATAGCTCCCGAGCGCGAGGGCCAGGAGCACGAGGATGGCGGCGATGACTTTGGTCAGATTGATCATTGGGCGGCGTGTCGAGGAAGGAGCAATGCGAGAGCTATCGATGAACAGCTCGTGGCGGCGGAGCGATTAGCTACTCTGTCGACCCCAAACCATCCACACCGCGGCGGCCAGCGCGAGATAGGCCGCATAAGGAATGATGCGAACCCGCCGAGTTGGGACGTCGGGTTCGGAATCGCGCAACGGCCCGACGAGCATCGAGGTAAGTCGCGGAAAAACGGGCCAGTCTCTTAGCTTTCGCCAAAGAACTGCGTGGGCGAAAGCCATCAGGCTGGCCACGACCCAGATCGGTATCAAATCCGACAAACCGACCCACAACCCCAAGGCGCCTGCGAACTTCACGTCGCCTGCTCCCATGAGGCCGGTGGCATAAAAAGGCAGCAGAAAACCGAAGCCCACTGCAGCGCCCAAGCCCGCTTCAGACCATCCGATATCGAATGGCTGTGAGGTGGCAAGTGCCGCCAGCGCGAAGACACCGCCAAATAACACGAGCCAATTTGGGACTCGGCGCTCGCGAAGGTCATAGACGATGGCAAGAATGAGCCATAGCAGCAGCGCGAGCGCCATAGATAGAAGTGCTTTATTGCGTCGGTCCTGCAGGGGTTCCTGCCGACGTGATGGCAGTGTCGATTTTCTGAAAAATAACGCCGAGCTTTGTGCCAATGCCAGGGAGGAAGGAAATAATTGCCACCGAAATCAACCCCGCAATAATTCCATATTCAATTGCAGTAGCACCTTCTTCATCGCGCAGAAAACGAGTAATAGAGCGAAGCATGATTTCCCCTTAAAAAAGTGTTAACAAGTGAGGCTGGCCAGGTGGATGTTATACAGCGTAACTCCGTGTATCAACAACAGTAACCCGTGGGTTCAAGGCCTTCCTGTGCTAGGCCGTATGGTCTAAGCAGGAAGGCGGCCAGCCCCTCGCCGTCCCCAGGAAGCCCTCGCCCGGAAGCATGAGTAACAGTCCTGGAACACATTTTTCCCTCTGACACGGTGTATGCGCATCCCATGAATGAGTGAACAACGTTACGTTCCTTGGGAACATTCAACCGGTGTTTGTTACGGGAACAAAGTCGTTACGTGTTACGTAGCACGCGGTTGTAACGGTAGATGTAACGCCCAAGATAGGTGCTTTGCTTGTGCAAAAAGTCACACCTATGGGGTACCTACCCCTCTGCCGAAGAGGGTCTCAGCCGAGGATTTCTTCGTGGAAAAGCTTCCACTCGCTGCCTTGGCGCAGCCAGTACTGGCGCCGGGTGCGCCCGCTTTTCTCGCCTTCGAAGACTTCGCCGAAGGTGGCGACCATGGTGTCGTCGCCGTCGCGCCAATGCAGGAAAGACATGTCCTTGAACTGCACGCGTTTGCCCTGGGCGTATTCCACTTCGTCGTGGAGCACCGAAAAGCCGTCGGTGTTTTTCTTGTTGCTGCTGTTGCGCTGGAAATCGGGCAAATAGAATTTCTTCAATTGCGCTTCATTGCCATTGGCCCTGGCATCTTTCCAGGCCGAAATTGCGCTGGTGAAGGTCTGGGCTTCCTTTTCGGCCTGCGGGCGCGGAATCCACTGCAGGCTGGGCGCGGTGACGACGGGGGTGGCGCCGATCTGCACCTTGCGCAGCAGCTGCTTCAGGTCGGGGTTGGCCATGACGACGCAGCCGTCGCTGGCCAGCGGCGCGCGCGAGAACTGCTGGGGCGGGGTGCCGTGCAGCCAGATGCCGCTGCCGGTCTTGCCGCGCCGCACGTCGTAGGGGTTGGGGTAGTTGATGGGCAGCGCGCCGGCGCCGTAGAAGTCGCGCAGCGACTTCGGGTCGAGGCTGCTGGTGACGTAGTACACGCCCAGCGGCGTGCGCGCATCGCCCTCGGTGGCCTTGCCGATGCCCGACTTGCCGACCGAAACGTAGTAGTCGGCCACCAGCTGCAGCCCCTTGTCGGAGTTCTCGAGCAGGTAGAGCCGCGAGCGCGAGGCGTCGACCGCAATGGCATAGCGGCTGCGCGTGGACAGCGCCAGGAACTGCGAAGGCACGGTGCCGGCCGGCGGCCTGTCGCGCAGAGCCTGCAGGCGGCGGCGGGATTCCTCGCGCAGGTCGGCCATGGCGGGGTCGCTGCGCAGCCGCGCGATGCCGGTGGCGTCGGAAAAGGCGTGCGCGGGCGGCACCTGCGTGGCGAGCAGGTCGGCATAGACGAGCTGCGCGAGCTGGAAGTTGGGATAGTCGCGCACCAGGTCGCGGGCCTTGGCCAGCGCGGGACGCGGCTGGCCGCGCCCGAACAGTTCGTAGACCGCGATCAGGCGGGCTTCGGCGCTGCTGGCCTGCTGAAGGGCTGCGGGGGAAGATGCGGCTGCCGTCTTGCTGCGCGGGGCGCCCTTGGCTGCCGCAGCGGTTCTTGCGTCTGCGGCGGAAGCCTTTTTTGCCGTCCTGGTCTTGGCTTCCCGGGCGGCTGGACGGCCGGCCGAAGCCTTGGCCTTGGCGCCGCTGGTCTTGGCGTTCGCGGACTTGGTCGATGCGGCCGCGCCGTGTGTTGCCAACAGCAGGGCCGATGCCGCCATGAGCGCGGCAAGCATGTTCGCGCCACGCCGCAGCGCGGGGTTCCGAAGCCGGCTGCGCCGGACGATGTCTGCCACTAGCCGCCGACGCTTTCCTTGCGAATGTGCCACTGGTTGCCGGCGCGCTGCAGTTCGAGCGTCTTGCGGCTCGAGATGTTGAGGTTGTCGGCGCGGTAGATCTGGCGGAACTTGGCGGTCGCGGCTTGTCCGTTGACGCTGATCACGAGGTTCTCGATGTTCACGCTGATGCTCGACTTGCCGACGATGCGCGCGCGGCGTTCTTCTTCCCAGCTCTTGCGGCTTTGTCCGCCGCCGGGGTTGAAGTCGGCGCCGTAGGAGGCAAGGTAGCGGTCCATGTCCTGGCCGGCCCATGCGGCAGCCCATCCGCGCACGGCCGATTCGACTTCGGCGGTGGAGGTGGAAGAGGGCGCGGCGGCCGGTGCTGGCGCGGGCGCCGCGGGCACCGGAGCAGCCTCGGGTGCCTTGGCCACCACCGTGGGGGGCGGTGGCGGTGCTGCAGGCGCTGGTGTGGCTGCGGGAGCCGCTGCTGCCTTGACGGGTGCCGGTGCAGGCGTGGGCGCGGGCGCCGGAGCGGCAGGCGCCTTCGCGACGGGAGCGGGCGCCGGAGCAGGTGCCGCAGCCTTCGCAGCCGGCGCCGCGCGGGACGTGGCATCGGGCGCTGCCGCCGCGACAACGGCGGAGGGCTTGCCGCCGGCCGGCGCGGGCGTGAACAGGGTGCGGATCACCGCGAGCTTGGGCTGCACCGCGGTGTTGTTCTGGTCGAGCTGCAGCGCCTTGCTGTAGGCCTGGCTGGCCAGCCGCGCATACACGTCGCCGAGGTTCTCTTGCGCGGTGGCATAGCTCGGGTTGGTGCGGATGGCGCTCTCGAGCGCGCTGCGCGCCTTGTCGAACTGGTTCTGGCTCGCGTAGATGACGGCGAGGTTGTTGTAGGGCTCGGGCAGTTCAGGGGCGTCCTGCGTGAGCTGGGTGAAGGCGGCAATGGCCTCGGCGCGCTTGCCGGTGTCGAGCTGGATCACGCCCTTGAGGAAGCGCATCTGCGGGTCCTTGGGCTTGTCCTTCAGGAAGGCATCGGCGCGGGTCATGGCCTCGTCGAGCTTGCCGGCCTGCATGAGCCGGTCGACTTCATCATGCTCAATCGCGGCGAGCACCGGCAACGCCATGCCACAGGCGGCGGCCAGGAGCAGGGCACGCACGGTGGGTGAAAAGCTGAAGCGCGTGCGCGGCAGGGGGCTCTTTGGCATTGCGGACGAGACCTGGTAGGGGGAAGGAATGATGCGGCAGGGATTGTAAGTGGGGGAGTAACCTTCGGACACAGTGCGGGCACCCGAATTGACCGCTTCAAACCTGTGTGGCCGAGGGGTGCGTTACGTAACAGGCGCTGTGGCAAATGCGTAACGCGAGGCCTCAAAAACGGCCGTTCCAGCCGCACCTTCCAAGCCTCTGAAAAGCAGGTCCGGAGCCGGTTCGCCAATGAAGATCGAAGTGCCTGCATGCATCGAAATGCCGGGCGCCACACGGCCTCCCCGGCCGGGCATCGTTCATGCAATGTTCAGGCCAAAGATCAATCTCGGCACGCCTTGTGCGGCCGAAAGGAAAGTGCGCGTGGCCAATCAGATATCCGCCGGCAGCCCTGGTGCCGGCATGCGCGGTGGCACCCTCATCGTCGAGGGCAGCCCGAGCGTGTCCGAGCGCATGCGGCGCATTCTTGCCATGGCAGCGCCCGGCCTGCAGCTGGCGGCCGCTTCGACGCAGGCCGAGGCCCGCTTCATGCTGGCCGCGCAGGCCTTCAGCGTCGTTCTCGTGGGCATGGACGGGCCGGAGGGCGATGGCGCGGCATTGATCCGCCACGTGCGCATTGCCCATCCGCACATCGACGCCATCGCCATGTCGGAAACCGACGATGACGGCCTGGTGGGCGCCGCCATTGCCGCGGGTGCCGTGGGCTACGTGCTGACCGAGGCCGACGATGCCGAACTCGCGTTCCTGCTGCGCTCCATCGAACGCGGCGGCGCGCCGGTGGATTCGCGCATTGCGCGCCGCATCCTCGGCCTGTTCGCGGCCTCCGCCCAGCCGAAGCCGATCGCCATCCAGCCCATGCCCGCGGGCCCGGCAGAGGGCAAACCGCTGCTGTCGCCGCGCGAGCTGAAAGTGCTGCGCCTCATTGCCCAGGGCTGGAGCAACCAGCAGATCGCCGAGGCGGTGTCGCTTTCGGTCAACACCATCGAGTTTCACGCGAAGAACATCTACCGCAAGCTGTCCGTCAAGTCGCGGACCCAGGCGGTGCACCAGGCCACGCAGCAGGGCCTCTTCAACTGACACGGCGCGGATCGAGGCGCGGAGGCTGGCGCGCGGGCGTGCCTGCAACAGGGTCAACGGTTGCGCAATGCAGCACGATCCTGTAACGTTCTGTAAGTGCGACGTCAGCAACGTTGCCGGACTCTCTCCCACTCTTTCTGGAGCCATCTTGAAGATCACCAAACGCCGCTTGCTCGAAAGCGGCGCAGCAGCAGTTGCCGCATCGCTTTTTGCACCCGGTTCGTGGGCCCAGCGCGCCGGCACCGCCGCTGCCGGCGGCGACGCCGCCTGGCCGACCAAGCCTGTTCGCATCCTCGTGGGATTTCCCGCCGGCGCATCGCCCGACCTGGCGGCGCGCGCCATTGCCGAGCCGCTGTCGAAGATCCTGCGCCAGCCGGTCACGGTCGAGAACAAGCCCGGCGCCAGCGGCAATCTGGTGGCCGACCAGGTGGCCAAGGCGACCGACGACCACACCATCGGAGCGCTGATCAACGGCAATCTCACCATTGCCAGGCTGCTCAATCCCAAGCTGAGCTTCGACCCCGAGAAAGACTTTGCGCCGGTCGGCATGATCGGCACCGCGCCGCTGGTGCTGGCGGTGTCGGGCAACGCCCCGGGCAAGACCTCGGCCGAACAGCTGCTGTGGGTGCGCAACCTCGGCAGCGGCGGCAAGTACGGCACGCCGGGCGTGGGCACGGTGGGCCACCTGGGCATGGAACTCATCAAGAGCCGCGCCGCCATCACCGCGCAGCACAAGCCCTATACGGGCAACCCGCAGGTCATTGCGGGCCTGCTGGCGGGCGAGATCCAGCTGGCCCTGCTGCCGCCCGGGCTGGCCCTGCCGCACGTCAAGTCGGGAAAGATCAAGGCCATTGGCGTGACCTCGCCCGAGCGCAGCCCGCTGGCGGGCGAGCTGCCCACCATCCGCGACGCCGACGTGCGCGGCGCCGACCTGGAAATCTGGACCGCGCTGGCCGCGCCCGCGGGCATGAAGCCCGCGGCCATCGCCAGGCTCAATGCCGCGCTGGTCGAAGTCATCAGCTCGGCCGACGTGAGCCAGGCGCTGCTGAAGACCGGCTGGCAGGCCCAGCCCGGCTCGCCCGACGCGCTGGCCAAGCGCATGCGCGCCGACACCACGCGCCTGGGCGGCGTGATCATCATGAAGGGCATCCAGTCGGAGGGCTGATGCCCTCCGGGGCCCGCACCGGGGGCGTCGTCAGGTCTTCGGCGTGCCGCGCTTGAACAGCGGCTGTTCGAAGCGGATCGTGATGATCTCGGTGTCGTCCGGCTTGCCGGGCACGCGGCCGTCCTCGCTCGGGAAGTTGGTGTCGATGGCGACGGCGAGCGTGTAGTCGTCCACCACCTCGACGCTCTCGACGGAGTCGAAGGGCATGCTGAACTTGCCGTTCGCGACGTTGGCCAGCGGACCGCCGATGTCGGCGGGGTCGGAGATGTTCAGCAGGTCGACCAGCAGCGTCTTCTTGAGCGCGCCGTCGGCGTCCTTCACGTCCAGGTCCACCATGTAGAGGCGCTTGACCACGGCTTTCGAGCCGTAGAGGCTGTCGCGCTCGATCAGCACGAACCTGTTGCCGCCGATGTTGGTCATGTCGCCGATGACGATCTGGTTGTCCTTGGCAGGCCCGTCCTTCCTGTAGACCGGGTTCTTGCCGGTGTAGAGCATCGAGGCGGGATCGAACTCGAAGAAGTTCAGGTAGCGCTCGTCATCGGCCACCGGGCGCAGCGAGGCCAGCGAAGGCGCTGCCTCGGGCACCGCGTAGAGGCGGGTCTTGTCGCCGTTGAAGGCCAGGCTCTCGAAGCCGCGGCTCGAAAGCGAAGTCGCGGTGGCGCCTTCGTTCATCACCAGCGGGTTGGACGGACTGCGCAGGAAGGGATGCGGCACCGGGTCGCCCATCAGCGTGCCATCCTTGTCGAAGTGCAGGATGTAGGGGCCGAACTCCTCGCCCACGAAGTAGGTGCCGTCGTTCGCGCGGGCGATCGACTCGACGTCGAGATCGAAGCCCGTCAGCAGGCGCCCGCTGACGATGCGCGAGTCCACCGGCTTGCCGCTGTCGACGAGGTTGTTGCCCGAGACCGTCTGGTAGTTGGCGAAGTCGGCGGTGATCTTCAGGTCCACGCCCTTGCCGTCCTTCAGGAAGCCCTTGGCGTCGTTGAAGGCGATGTGGCTGTTGGCCTTCACGGTGCCGGGAACGGTCGTGCCGTTGGCCACCGTGCGGAAGTCAATGCTGACGTTGTAGAAGCCGACCACGAAGTCGCCGGAGTTGCTCTTGCTGCCGTAGCCGTTGTCGGGCATGGCGGTCCAGTTGCCGTCGTCGTTCTTCAGCAGCGCCGAGAAGCCGGGCAGCGGCTGGCCGTCGACGAAGGGCGGCGTCACGCCGAGCGCGCTGGTGATGAACTGGCCGGTGGTCGGGCCGGGCCGGCGGAAGCTGTCGGGCAGCGAGGCCCAGCCGGTGAGCTTGTGCGGCAGGCCGGCGCTGGGGTCCTGCGGTGGAGGCGCAGGCGCAGGCGAAGGCGCCGGTGCAGGGGCCGGCGAAGGAGCGGGCGTGCCCGCCACGGGCGGAAAGACGATGCCGTTGTTGCCACCGCCGCCGCACGCGGCGAGGACTGCGGATGCAATGGCGGCGATCGCCAGATGGCGCGGCAAGGCGGACGAGATGAAGCGACTGGACATGATTGACCCTCCGGTTTTGTTGTGAGGGTGCAATCTAGAAAGCCGGTGTGACCTGGCCGTGAATGTCCTTTCGCTCAGGGCGAATCGGGGGCGCTCAGAGCAACCGCGAGATCCGGTCCGCCGCTTCGCGCAGTGCGGGCAGCATGGTTTCCTGCATCACCTTGGCGCTGGTGCGGTTGGCCTGCCCGCTGATGTTGAGCGCGGCCACCATGCGGCCCTGGCGGTTGACGATGGGCGCAGCCACCGAGATCAGGCCTTCTTCCAGCTCCTGATTGACCAGGCACCACTGCTGCCTGCGCGCCTGCGCCACCTTGGCCATGAGGGCATCCACGTCGGTCACCGTGTGCTTGGTGAGCGCTTGGCGGTCGGAGGCCTCGAGCCGCGCGCGCACCTCGTCGTCGCCCAGGTCGGCCAGCAGCAGCCGGCCCAGCGAGGTGCAGTAGGCCGGCAGGCGCGAGCCCACGCCCAGGCTGATGTGCATGATCTTCTTGGTGGGCACGCGCATCACGTAGACGATGTCGGTGGCGTCCAGCACCGCGGCCGAACAGGACTCCTGCACCTGCTGCACCAGCGCTTCCATCACCGGTTCGGCGCGGTTCCAGATCGGCATCGAGGAAAGATACGCAAAGCCCAGGTCGAGGATGCGCGGCGTGAGCGTGAAGAGCTTGCCGTCGCTCACCACGTAGCCCAGCGTCTGCAGCGTGAGCAGGATGCGCCGCGCGCCGGCCCGCGTGAGCCCGCTGGCGGCCGCCACCTCGCTGAGCGTCTGGCGCGGCGCGCTTTCGCTGAACGAGCGGATCACCTGCAGGCCTCGCGCGAACGACTGCACGTAGCTGTCCCCGGGGGCGGGCGTCTCTGTTTGCGGGGTATGGGTTGCCATGTGGAACGATCCTCTTTAGAATTCATTATACGAACAAATGTTCTTCATACGAACAAATCGGCGATTCGCAGAATCAGCCGGTCGGGTCGGATGGTTCGGGCAGGTCGTTCGCACGGTTCGATTTCTCTTTCTTTCCCTCACTCCCGGAGACAGGCTTCATGATCAACAAGATCGCGCGCTCGGTCGCCGATGCCCTGGCAGGCATCCCAGACGGCGCCACGGTTCTCATCGGCGGTTTCGGCACCGCCGGCATTCCCGGCGAACTCATCGACGGCCTCGTCGAGCAGGGCGCCAAGGACCTCACCGTCGTCAACAACAACGCCGGCAACGGCGAAACCGGCCTGGCCGCGCTGCTCAAGGCCGGCCGCGTGCGCAAGATCATCTGCAGCTTTCCGCGCCAGGCCGACAGCCAGGTGTTCGACGGGCTCTACCGCAGCGGCAAGATCGAACTCGAACTGGTGCCCCAGGGCAACCTGGCCGAGCGCATCCGCGCCGCGGGCGCGGGCATCGGTGCCTTCTTCTGCCCCACGGGCTACGGCACGCAGCTCGCGGGCAACCGCGAAACCCGCGAGATCGACGGCAAGCAGTACGTGCTCGAATACCCGATCCACGGCGACGTGGCGCTCATCAAGGCCGAGCGCGGCGACCGCTGGGGCAACCTGGTCTACCGCAAGGCCGCGCGCAACTTCGGCCCGGTGATGGCCATGGCCGCGAAGAAGACCATTGCCACCGTGCACGACATCGCCGAGCTCGGCACCCTCGACCCCGAAACCGTCGTGACCCCGGGCATCTTCGTGCACCAGGTGGTGCGCATCGAACGCGTGGCCACCCAGGCCGGCGGCTTCAAGAAGGCAGCATGACCATGACAACCTACCAACGTCGCACCAAGGACCAGCTCGCAGCCCGCGTGGCGCAGGACATCTTCGACGGCGCCGTCGTCAACCTGGGCATCGGCCAGCCCACGCTGGTGGCCAACCACCTGCCCAAGGGCCGCGAGGTCATCCTGCAGAGCGAGAACGGCATTCTCGGCATGGGCCCTGCGCCTGAAGCCGGCCAGGAAGACTACGACCTCATCAACGCCGGCAAGCAGCCCGTGACGCTGCTGCCGGGCGGCTCGTTCTTCCACCATGCCGACAGCTTCGCGATGATGCGCGGCGGCCACCTCGACATCTGCGTGCTCGGCGCGTTCCAGGTGTCGGCCACCGGCGACCTGGCCAACTGGCACACCGGCGAGAAGGACGCCATTCCCGCGGTCGGCGGCGCCATGGACCTGGCCATCGGCGCCAAGCAGACCTGGGTCATGATGGACCTGCTGACCAAGCAGGGCGCAAGCAAGCTGGTGAAGGAATGCAGCTATCCGCTGACCGGCATCGCCTGCGTCAAGCGCGTGTACTCCGACCTGGCCACGCTCGAATGCACGCCCGAGGGCCTGAAGCTCGTCGACCTGGTCGGGGGCCTGAGCCGCGAGGAACTCGAGAAGCTGGTCGGCCTGCCGATCGCCGCCTGATCCCATTCAACCCATCAGAGAGAGAGACAACTCACATGACCACCCAAGCCTTCATCTGCGACGCCGTCCGCACCCCCTTCGGCCGCTACGGCGGTTCGCTCAGCAGCGTGCGCACCGACGACCTCGGCGCCGTGCCGCTCAAGGCGCTGATGGAACGCAACAAGAACGTCGACTGGCAGGCCGTGGGCGACGTGCTCTACGGCTGCGCCAACCAGGCCGGCGAAGACAACCGCAACGTGGCGCGCATGTCGGCGCTGCTCGCGGGCCTGCCGCTCGAGGTTGGCGGTGGCACCATCAACCGCCTGTGCGGTTCGGGCCTCGATGCCGTGGGCACCGCCGCGCGCGCCATCCGCGCCGGCGAAGCGGGCCTGATGATTGCCGGCGGCGTCGAAAGCATGAGCCGCGCGCCTTTCGTCATGCCCAAGGCCGAGAGCGCCTTCAGCCGCAACAACGCGGTGTACGACACCACCATCGGCTGGCGCTTCGTCAACAAGCTCATGAAGGCGCAGTACGGCGTCGACTCCATGCCCGAGACGGCCGAGAACGTGGCCACCGACTACAAGATCGAGCGCGAGGCGCAGGACCTGATGGCGCTCAACTCGCAGCTGCGCGCCGTGGCCTCGCAGAAGTCCGGCTTCTTCGACGCCGAGATCGTGCCGGTGACCGTGCCGCAGAAAAAGGGCGACGCGATCATCGTCAACAAGGACGAGCACCCGCGCGAAACCAGCCTTGAATCGCTCGCCAGGCTCAAGGGCGTGGTGCGCCCCGACGGCACCGTGACGGCCGGCAATGCCAGCGGCGTGAACGACGGCGCCTGTGCGCTGCTCCTGGCCGACGAAGCCAGCGCCGCCAGGCATGGTTTGACGCCGCGCGCCCGCGTGGTCGGCATGGCCACGGCCGGCGTGGCGCCGCGCGTGATGGGCATCGGCCCGGCGCCCGCCACGCAGAAGGTGCTGGCGCTCACCGGCCTCACCATCGACCAGATCGACGTGATCGAACTCAACGAAGCCTTCGCGGCGCAAGGCCTGGCCGTGCTGCGCCTGCTGGGCCTGCAGGACAACGACCCGCGCGTCAACATCAACGGCGGCGCCATTGCGCTCGGCCACCCGCTGGGCGCCAGCGGCGCCCGCCTGGCCACCACCGCGGTCAACCAGCTGCACAAGGGCGGCGGCCGCTATGCGCTGTGCACCATGTGCATCGGCGTGGGCCAGGGCATTGCCGTGATCCTGGAACGCGTCTGATGGACCGCGCCCGACGCGGCCTGCTGCTGGGGCTGGCGGCCGCGGCAGCGCTGCCCGCGCATGCGCAGGCCGACGCCCGGCCGATCCGCATCGTCGTGCCCTTTGCGGCCGGCGGCGGCAACGACGTGTTCGCGCGCCAGATGGCCAAGGGCCTGGGCGAGCTGCGCAGGCAGGGCGTCATCGTCGACAACAAGCCCGGCGCGGGCGGCAACCTCGGCACCGAGCAGGTGGTGCGCAGCGCGCCCGACGGCAGCACGCTGCTGCTGGGCCACACGGGCACCGTGTCGATCAACCCGGCGCTCTACAAGGGCCTGAAGTTCGACGCGCGCAAGGACCTGCTGCCCGTGGCCATGTTCGCTTCGTCCGCGCTGGTGCTGGTGGTGCCCGCCGCATCGAAGATCCGCAGCGTGGCCGAGCTCGTCGCCGAAGCCAAGGCGCGGCCGGGCCTGCTCGACTACGCCTCCAGCGGCAGCGGCACCGGCGGCCACCTGACCGGCGAGCTCTTTGCAGAGCGCACCGGCACTCGGATCAATCACATCCCCTACAAGGGCACCAACCCCGGCCTCACCGACCTGGCGGGCGGGCAGGTGCAGATGATGTTCAGCGTCGTTCCGCCCGCGCTCGCGCTGGTCAAGGGCGGCCGGCTGCGCGCCATTGCGGTCACGGGCGCAAAGCGCCTGCCTTCGCTGCCCGACGTGCCCACCGTGGCCGAGTCGGGCCTGCGCGAACTCGCGGGTTTCGAGAGCACGCTCACCTACGGCATCCTCGCGCCGCGCGGCACGCCGGGCGCCTTCGTGAAGGAGTTTTCGGCGCAGATGCTCCAGGTGGCGGGCAGCGCTGAATTCCAGTCGCGCCTGGGCGTGGAAGGCGCCGTGCCGCTGCTCGGCGGCCCGGCCGAATACGCCGCCCTCATCGCGAAGGAAAGCGCGCTGTGGGCCGGCATCGTCAAGGCTTCCGGCGCCACCGTCGAGTGAGCACGCGGCCTCTCAACCTCAACTAAAGTCGAGGTTGAGAGGTCTCGATGAAATCCAAGCCAGCAGAACCACCGCGCGATTTTCCCGCCACGCTGTCCGTGGGCGAGGTCGCGCAGCGCAGCGGGGTGCCGGTGTCCACCCTTCACTTCTACGAAGCCAAGGGCCTCATTGCGAGCCACCGGGCGCCAAGCAACCACCGCCGTTATGCGCGCGACGTGCTCCGGCGCGTGGCGTTCATCCGCGTCGCGCAGCGGGTGGGCATCGCGCTGGCCGACATTGCCGATGCGCTGGCCACGCTGCCCACCTCGGCCGCGCCCAGCCGCGCGGACTGGGCGCGGCTTTCCGCCGGCTGGCGCGCGGAGCTGGACGAGCGTATGGCCCAGCTCAAGAAGCTGCGCGACACGCTCGACGACTGCATCGGCTGCGGCTGCCTGTCGATCGACCGCTGCCGCCTGCGCAATCCGGCCGACAAGCTGTCGTCGGAAGGGTCCGGCGCCCGCCGCCTGGTGATCAGGCGCGCGGAAGATTGAGGGACTGCCGCACTTCGCCGAGGGGGAGCATCGGCATCAATTCGTTTCTTTCCGCCGCAGACATTGCGAGCATCAGCCGCTCGAATTCGGCGCGGTAGCAGGGCAGCATCAGCGTGGCCGTCAGCGCATGGACGCCGTCGTTCTGCGCAAGGTGTGCATGGCATGCCGCGATGCTTCGATGGATCTGGAGCGCCTGCGCGACGCGGGCGGAGGGTTGCGGGTCATGGTTCATGCTGCGCAATGTGCAGCCTCAACCTAACTTGAGGTCAAGCGGGATGAAAAGCCCTGGTTCGCGGTCAGTCCATGGCTGCGACGGCCGAAGCGAGCACATAGCCTTCGCTGCGCACGGTCTTGATGTAGCGGGGCTCGCGCGCATCGTCGCGCAGGCGCTGGCGCAGCCGGCTCACGAGCAGGTCGATGGAGCGCTCGAAGAGCTCGGCCTCGCGGCCCTGGGTGAGGCTCAGCAGCTGGTCGCGGCTCAGCACCTTCTGCGGATGGTCGAGGAACACGCGCAGCAGCCGGTATTCGGCGCCGCTCAGCGCCACCATCGTGCCGCTGTCGTCGATCAGGTGGCGCGCCACCGTGTCGACCTGCCATTCGCCGAAGGCCAGTTTCTGGGAGGGTTCGACCGCGCCCATGTTCGGCGGCAGCATGCGCGTGCGGCGCATCACGGCGCGCAGGCGCGCGAGCAGCTCGCGTGCGGAAAAGGGCTTGGCCAGGTAGTCGTCGGCGCCCATCTCCAGGCCCAGGATGCGGTCGGCCTCCTCGCTGCGCGCGGTCAGCATCAGGATGGGCGTGGCCTTGTACTTGCCGGTGCGCAGGTCGCGGCAGAGCGTGAGCCCGTCTTCGCCCGGCAGCATCAGGTCGAGGATGATCAGGTCGAACGGGCCCGACTCTTCGAGCGCGGCGCGCATGTGGCGGCCGGTGGGCACCGCGACCACGCGCAAGCCGTTCTTCACCAGGTAGGTGGTGAGCAGTTCGCGGATTTCCCGGTCGTCGTCGACGATGAGGATGTGGTCGGAGGTCTTTGGCGTCATGGCAGTGAGCAAAAAGGGTGGGTGCGGGAGGCGCCCCGCAGACGCAATGTAGCCTCCCGCCCGCTGCCGGCCGGCGGTTTTGTATTCGCAAGTATCTGGGGCGGCGGGCGCGGTACACAGGCATACGCGATCTGCGCGGGCAGGGGGAGGGCGGCCCAACAATCCGTGCGTTCCCGAACCAACCCTTCCCAAGGAAACCACCATGACCCGCATCGAAAAAGTTCTCTACACCGGCAAGACCCGCACCTCTTCGGGTGGCCGCGACGGCGAGGCGCGCAGCTCCGACGGCCGCCTGGACATCAAGCTCTCGTCGCCCGGCAGCGCCGGCAGCGGCACCAACCCGGAACAGCTGTTCGCGGCCGGCTGGTCGGCCTGCTTCATCGGCGCCATGGGCAAGGCGGCGGGCAGGATGAAGGTCGCCTTGCCGCCTGACCTGGCCGTCGATGCCGAAGTCGATCTGGGCACAGCGGGCAGCGAGTACTTCCTGCAGGCGCGCCTCAACGTGAGCCTGCCGGGCCTGGACCGCGAAGTGGCGCAGGCCCTGACGGATGCGGCGCACCAGACCTGTCCCTATTCGAAGGCCACCCGGGGCAATATCGACGTTTCCATCCACCTGGTGTGAGCCAGCGGCGGCGTGCAGAGCCACGCCGCATGAACAAGAAGGTGTCCATGTCCTCGACTTCCGCGAATCCTCCTGCGAACCCGGCCGGCGCTGTGCGCGGCTGGCACCGGCTGCTGCCCGGCTCGCTGTTCTCCCGCGTGACGCTGATCATCGTGGTGGGCCTGGCGATCGCGCAGCTGCTCACCTTCGCGGCGATCCGCTACGAGCGGAACATGGCGCTGCGCGAGCTGATGATGATCGGCATCGAGCGCGACATCGCGAGTTCGGTCGCCATCCTCGACCGCCTGCCCGCGGCCGAGCGCGCCGGTTGGCTCGACCGGCTGGAGCGGCGCAACTACCGCTTCGTGCTGGGCGGCAGCGCAGAGGGCACCGAACCGGCCTCGGAGCAGTCGCGGCAGTTTGCCGCGGCCATCGTCGATGCGATGCGCCCGTTCCCGATCGTCAAGGTCGGCGAGGTGGCCTGGCCGCCCGAGGGCCTGCAGATCCAGGTGCGCCTGGGCGACGGGTCTTCCGTGGTCGTTCATGCGATGCGCGTGGGCATGCCGGTGTCGGGCTGGGTGATGTGGCTGCTTGCGGCCCAGCTGCTGGTGCTGGCCGTGTGCGCCTGGTATGCGGTGCGCCTCGTGACGCGGCCGCTCGCGCAGCTTTCCGAGGCGGCCGACGGGCTCGGGCCCGACCTCAAGGGCCGCACGCTCGCGGAAGAGGGCCCCACCGAGGTGGCGCATGCGGCGCGCGCCTTCAATGCCATGCAGCAGCGCATTGCCGGCTACATGTCCGAGCGCGTCGAGATCCTCGCAGCCATCTCGCACGACCTGCAGACACCCATCACGCGGATGCGGCTGCGCACCGACCTGATGGACGACGAGCGCGACCGCGAGAAATTCCGCCAGGACCTCGACGCCATGCACTCGCTGGTGCGCGAAGGCGTGACCTATGCGCGCACGCTCCACGGCGCCGCGGAGCCGCCACTGCGCATCGATGCCGACGCGCTGCTCGAGAGCATGGTGGCCGACTACGAAGACGTGGGCCAGCAGGTGCGGCTCGAAGGCAAGGCCGGCGCGCCGATCGTGAGCCGCCCTCATGCGCTGCGCCGCATCCTGATGAACCTGATCGACAACGCGCTCAAGTTCGGCAGCGAGGTGCGCCTGCACGTGCAGGCCGAAGAAGACGGCCGCCTGGTGCTGAGCGTGCTCGACAACGGCCCGGGCATTCCGCCGGACGAACTCGACGCCGTGCTCAAGCCCTTCTACCGCGTCGAAAGCTCGCGCAACCGCAGCACCGGCGGCACCGGCCTGGGCCTGGCGATTGCGCACCAGCTGGCCATGGCCATGGGCGCCGAGCTCACGCTGAAGAACCGCGCCGAAGGCGGGCTCGAGGCCCGGCTCGCGCTGGACGCCGCGCCCGTCCGCACTGTCCTCCAGGGCTGATTCGCCACCGACAACCCCCAAACATCATGCTCGTCCTCCTCATTGCCTACCTGGGCGGGGTGCTCACCATCCTGAGCCCCTGCATCCTGCCGGTGCTGCCTTTCGTGTTCGCGCGCGCCGACCGTCCGTTCCGCTCGCACGGCCTGCCGATGCTGCTGGGCATGGCGCTGGCCTTTGCCGCCGTGGCCACGCTGGCGGCGGTGGGCGGCGGCTGGATCGTCACGCTCAACGAGTACGGGCGCCAGGCCGCCATTGCCGTGCTCGCGCTGTTCGGCGTGAGCCTGCTGTTCCCGAGCGTTGCCGACCGCATGAGCCGGCCGCTGGTCGCGCTGGGCATCCGCATGTCCGAGCCGCGCGGCGATGGCGGTGCGGCAGCGGCCTCGGTGTTCTCGCCGTTGTTGCTGGGCGTGGGCACGGGGCTGCTCTGGGCGCCGTGCGCGGGGCCGATCCTCGGCCTGATCCTGACGGGCGCGGCGCTCAATGGCGCGAGCGTCGGCACCTCGCTGCTGCTGCTGGCCTATGCGGCCGGCGCGTGCACCTCGCTCGCGGCCGCGCTGCTGTTCGGTGGGCGGCTGTTCTCCATCATGAAGCGTTCGCTGCATACTGGCGAATGGGTGCGGCGCGCGGCCGGCGCGGCCGTGCTGGCGGGCGTGGGCGCCATTGCGCTGGGGCTGGACACGGGCCTGCTCGCACGCCTTTCCCTGGGCACCACCTCGGCGCTGGAGCAGGCGCTGGTGGACAAAATCAAGCCAGGCAAGCCGCACGCGGAGCCGGTCGCGCTGCGCGAAGCCCCGGGCCTGATGCGCGTGTCGGGCAACCGAACGGCCCCGCCGCCCGCGCGCGAACTCAAGGTCGAAGGCCGCTTTCCCTCCTTGGCGGGCGCCACCGAATGGATCAACTCCGTGCCGCTCGCGCCCGAGGCCCTGCGCGGCAAGGTGGTGCTGGTCGACTTCTGGACCTATTCGTGCCTCAACTGCCTGCGCACGCTGCCCTACCTTCGGGCATGGGCCGAAAAGTACAAGGACGCGGGGCTGGTGGTCATCGGCGTGCATTCGCCGGAGTTCGCGTTCGAGAAGAAGCCGGCCAATGTGCGCAAGGCCGTCAAGGACCTGGGCATCGGCTTTCCGGTGGCGCTGGACAATGACTTCGCAGTCTGGCGCGGCTTCGACAACCAGGCCTGGCCCGCGTTCTATTTCATCGATGCCGAGGGCCGCATCCGCCACCACCAGTTCGGCGAGAACCGCTACGACAAGGCCGAGCAGGTCATCCAGCAGCTGCTGGCCGAGGCCGGGCAGACCCGCATCGCCGCCGGGCTGGTGGCGCCGCTCGGGCAGGGCACCCAGGCCGCGCCCGGCGCCGAGCCGCCGCTGTCCGGCGAAACCTACCTGGGCCACGAACGCGCGCACGGCTTTGCCTCGCCCGGCGGCATCGCGCGGGACCGCGCGACGGTCTACCGGCCGGCCGCCTCGGCGCTGCGCACCAACCAGTGGTCGCTGGCGGGCGACTGGACGGTGGAGGCCGAGCGCGCGGTGCTGAACAGCGCCAATGGCCGGATCGCCTATCGCTTCCAGGCACGCGACCTGCACCTGGTGCTGGGCCCGGCGGCCAATGGCAGGCCGGTGCGCTTCAGGGTGCTGGTGGATGGAAAGCCGCCACTCGCGGACCATGGTGCCGACACCGATGCACAGGGCCACGGCGTGATCGATGCGCAGAAGCTCTATCAGCTGGTGCGGCAGGCGGAGGGCAGACGGGAGCGGCTGTTCGAGATCGAGTTTCTCGACGCCGGCGCGCAAGCCTACGCGTTCACTTTCGGTTGAGCGCTGACGCGGCTCGGGCGGGCGAGGGTGCCTGAGGGTGGCTGTCAGGCGGCCCAGGCGCTCAGCGAAAGCCGCCGCAGCATGTCGGTCTGGCGCGATTCCTCGGCATCCCGCAGGCTCTTGGCGGCGCGGGCGGCCACGTAGCTGACGTACAGCGTCTCGATGGCCTTGGCCCAGTCGTGCATCTTCTGGGACACCGCGCTGGTCGAGGTGGCCGAGGCATCCTCGGCCGGACAGGCGGGCACCTCGAAGCCGGCTTTGCTGAGGATGGTGGCTTTCTGAAAAATGGTAAGCATGGGGCGGGCCTCCTGGCCTTTGGGTATGGGCATCAGGTTAGCGTTGGCGCAAGAGGCGTGCCATCCGCTGCATGACGTATGTGACTGTCGGTAAGTGACGCTCCCGCTGCGCCGCGGCCGCAGTTTTCTAGGCCTTAAGCCTTAGGCCGGCGTCGATTCGGCGTGCTGCCAGACCAGCGTGGCGGCCGCCAGGTCTTCGAGCGCGCTGCCCACGGCCTTGAAGACGGTGCGCTCTTCGCTGCCCGTGCGGCCCGCGCGTTCGCCCCGGCAGAGTGCGGCCAGCGTGCCCTGCACCGCATCGGCGCGCAGCGTGCCGGCCGCAATGGCGTCGAGCAGTTCGCCGGCCTTCTGCAATGCCTCGGTGGTGTCGACGAAGGTGCGCGCCCCGTCGAAGCAGCGCACGTCGGCCTCGCGCATGGCGGGTGTGAAGCTGCCGATCAGGTCCAGGTGCGAGCCCGGCGCCAGCCATTCGCCGCGCACCAGCGGCGCGGTGGCCAGCGTGGCGCAGCTCACGATGTCGGCCTGGCGCACGGCCGCTTCGAGGTCCGTGGCGGCCCGGGCGTTGACCCCTTCGGCCCGCCATTGCGCGGCCAGGGCCTGGGCGCCTTCGGCCCGGTGGTTCCACACGAGCACCTCGTCGATGGGCCGCACGCCCGCATGCGCGGCGGGCAGCAGCCGCGCGATGCGGCCGGTGCCCAGCACCAGCAGGCGGTGCGCATCGGCCCGTGCCAGGAACGAGGCGCCCAGCGCCGATGCCGCGGCCGTGCGGCGCGCGGTGAGCTCGTTGCCGTCCATCATGGCCAGCGGCACGCCGGTGCGCGCGTCGTACAGTACATAGGTCGCATGAAGGCCGGGCAGGCCGCGTGCGCTGTTGCCCGGAAAGACATTGATGGTCTTGATGCCCAGGAAGCCCGCGTCGCTCCACGCCGGCATGATGAGCACGGTGCCCTTGTCGGCGCCGGCGGTTTCGATGCTGTGCACATGGCGCGGCGGCACGTGAGCTTCGGCCGCGAAGGCTGCGCGCAGCGCGGGCACGAGCCGCTCGAAGGCCAGCGGCTCGCGGGTGGCGGTTTCGTCGAAATGCTTCATGGCTGGCGTGGACGCAGCGAGGCGTCGAAGAATTGCACCAGCGCCTGCTGGCAGGTGGCGCCGAAGCGCTCGGTCATCGGCTCGAGGTGGCCGGCGCCGGGCACCTCGAGCAGGCGCCGGGGCTCGCGCGCGGCCTCCAGCAGGCGCCGCGAATGGGAATCCGGAATGATCCGGTCGGCCGTGCCGTGGATCAGCAGCAGGGGGATGGGCGCGACGGCGGCGACGTATTTCGATGCGGCGTAGTCGTCGCCCACCAGCAGCCCGGCGCCGGGGAGCTTCTCGTTCGCAATCGAGGAATACGAATAGAAGGTCGATTCGATGGCCGCTGCCTTCACGCCGGCCCGGTTGCCCGAGCCCAGCACCGCAATCGCGTTGGCGCCGCCCAGGCTCTGGCCGAAGACGAGGAGGCGCTCGGGGTCGACGTCGCCGCGCGATCGCACGTGGTCGAGCGCGGCGCTGGAATCCTCGAACACGCCCTTGGGCTCCGGCTTGCCGGCCGATTCGCCGTAGCCGCGGTAGTCGAACACGAACACGTTGAAGTCCTGCTTCGGCAGCCAGGCCACGAAGCGCCAGTGCGTGCTCATGTTCTGGGCGTTGCCATGAAAGTGGACCACCGTGCCCTTGGCCTCCTTCGGATTGCTGCGGCCCGCGGCAGGAAGAAACCAGCCGGCCAGGCGCGTGCCGTCGGCGCTGGCGAACTGCACCGCCTCGTAGCGCAGCCCGAGCGCGTCGGGCGTTTCGTAGCGCACGCGGTCGGGGTAATAGAACATCGACTGGACGCAGCCGGTGAGAAAGGGGGACAGGGCTGCGAACAAGGCCAGCTTCCAGTTCATGGGGGAGTGCTTTCCGTGGCGCCCGGCCGGTGGGGCGTCTTCCGGATCGGCCGCTCAGGCCTGCTGCCGGAATGCAAGGTGGTAGCCGTTGCAGTCCACCACGCCGAACTCCGTGGAGCCGTAAGGCATGTGCTGCAGCGGCCACGCAATGGAGGCCTTGTCCTTGACGGCGGCGTAACAGGCCGCCGCATCCGCCACGGCGAAATAGAAGGTGCCGGAGCAGCTGGGCGGGCTCTTCCAGAGATCCTGCTGCGTGAAGATGAGCTTGCCGCCCTGCTTCTCGACCGTCAACGTGCCTTCTGCCGAATCCTCAGCCGCGAAGCCGAGGACATCGGCGTAGAAGCGCCGGGTCTGGGCCAGATCGTGGCAGCGCAGGAGCAGTGTCAGCGGCATGGGTTTCTCCGTGGAATGCGGCAGTTCCGGCGCAGGATAGCTCAGCCCGCGCTCAGCCCGCGGTAATGCGGCTCCATTCGAGCCCGTGCTTGGCCAGGTACTTGCGCAGCCGGTCGGCATCGTTCACCACGCTGCGCTGCGTGCGCGAGGCCTGGAAGAGTTGCCGGCCCGCATCCGACAGGCTGCGCGATTCGCGGCACACGCGCACCACCGCTTCGAGCTGCAGCCGGTCGAACAGGTCGAGCGCGGCCGCGCGGTCATCGCCGAGCAGGCTGCCGAGGCCGACGTCGGCAGCGCCTGCGCTTGGCCTTGCCGGGCCCTCGCGGTTCCAGAGCCAGCGCAGCCGCTCGATCTCCGCCTCGACCAGCGCCACCGGAATGCGTCCGCCATCCGCCAGCGTGGCCAGCCGCGTCACGCTGGCCGAGAGGTCGCGGAAGTTGCCGCACCACAGCGCCTCGCCGCTCTGCGCAAAGCGCAGGTAGGCCGCGCGCGCCTCGGCGTTGAAGCGCACCACGCGGTGGTTCTCGGCCGCGTGGATGGCCAGCAGGTGGTCGATGTTGGGCTCGATGTCCTCGGGCCGCTGTGCGAGGCCGGGCAGGCCGTAGGTCCAGAGGTTGATGCGCGCGAACAGGTCCTCGCGGAAACGCCCCTCGGCCACGTCGCTGCGCAGGTCGCGGTTGGTGCCGGCGATCAGCTGGAAGTCGCTCTCCACTTCCTTGTCGGCGCCGACCGGGAAGAAGCGCTTCTCCTCGATGGCCTTGAGCAGCATGGCCTGCTCGTCGAGCCCGAGCTCGCCGATCTCGTCGAGGAACAGCGCGCCCTGGTTCGCCGTGCGCAGCAGTCCGGCCCGGTCGCTTGCCGCGCCGGTGAAGGAGCCCTTCCTGTGGCCGAACAAGGTGGAGGCCGCGCCGTCGCCGCGCAGCGTGGCGCAGTTCACCTCGACGAAGGGCCCGCTCATCTGGTGCCGCGCCTGCTTCAGCTCGAACATGCGCCGCGCGAGAAAGGACTTGCCCGCGCCCGTCGGCCCCACCAGCAGGATCGGCGCGCGCGATCGCACGGCCACGCGCTCGATCTCGTCGATCAGCGCGTTGAAACGCGCATTGCGCGTGGCGATGCCGCTCTTCAGGAAGGCGACCGCGTCGCGCTGCTCCGCATCGAAGCGCCGCGCGATCACGTCGTAGCGCGACAGGTCGAGGTCGATCAAGGTGCACTTGCCGGCCTCGCCTTCGCGCTGCTTCCGGGGCGGCGAGGTCTGCGCGAGCACGCCCGGCACCACGCGCGATTCCGACAGCAGGAACATGCAGATCTGCGCCACGTGCGTGCCGGTGGTGATGTGCGTCCAGTACTGCTCGCGCTCGGTGTCGAAGGTGTAGGCGCGCGCCCAGTCGTACAGGCGCGTGTAGACCTCGCCGAAATCCCAGGGGTCCGCGAGGTCGAAAGGCACGAGGTTGACCGTGGTCTCGGGCGACACGGCCTCGATGTCGGCCTTCACCACCTCGGCCAGCGCCTTGTGCTTGAGCGTGTAGAGCAGCTCCATGCGCGAGACCACCATGTCGTCGTGCTGCGCGAGCGAGACCGTGGGGCGCCACTTGTTCCAGCGGCCCGCGCCCTGGCCGGCGTCGAGCTGGGTGCCGAGGAAGCCGATGACGACGACTGGTTTCATGGATAAAAGACTAGCTGAATTTCTATATTTATTAGGATCCTATCAGGGCCGAAGGCGAAGCGGTACGCGCGCCGGAAGAAAAATTCCTGTTGAATATCAATGACTTGCACTGCTCGCGGGAGGATTCCGGTGCGGATCCTCATCACCTGGCACGGCGGCTGCAATGGATGAACCGTCCGGATGCAGTTCATCCGCTCGCAGGTGCCGCATGAAAGCGGCCCGGTGCCGCAGGCCAGATCCTGTCTTGGGTCCGCGGTATGCCGCTGTTGAACTGGCTGGCGACTGAACTTGATTCAGTTCTGCTCATGGTTGAGCACCGTGCTAACCACATGGCGTTGCGGGTTCGATTCCCGCGAAAAAACCTGGCAGTGCTTGCACTGCCATCTGATGGGGCGAAAGCCCCCCGCCCCGGCACACCGGAGCGTGCGGCGCAAGGCGAAGAGGCCTTGCGGGTGCGCGACACCGTGCCAAGCGCAGGCGGCTTGCGCACCGTGCGTGCGGCAAGGAACTGCGTGCCGCCATCGGACGGCGAGGGAAGTGACGGCGTTGCCCATGCGGCGCCGGGCACCGACCGGACCCGACGACCGCTGCACGAAAACCTGGCCCCACCGCAGTGCCCGCCGCCTGCCCTTTCGAGGGCCTGGATCGAATGAACGAACGACACGACACGAACAACTGAACCGAACAACGAGTGGGAGAAAAAATGCTGGGTTTCAATCAATACACCGTCAAGAAGAACGAACGCGCGCTGCTGCTGCGCAATGGCGACTTCGAGCAACTGCTCGGCCCGGGAAAGCACCGGGTGTTCTCGGGCTTCGATACCCTGAAGCTGGAGCGCTTCTCGCTGGCCGAGCCGGCGTTCGAGCACGAACTGGCCGACTACTTCCTGGCGCGCGAGCCCGAACTGGTCGAGCGCGAGTTCGTGCAGGTGTCGCTCGGCGAAACGCAGGTCGGCCTGCGCCATGAAGACGGCGTGCTGGTGCAGATCCTGCCGCCCGCCACGCGCAAGCTGTACTGGCGCGGCCTGCGCGAGCAGCGCGTGGACGTCGTCGACGTGGCGGCCGATGCGCGCCTGCCGGCGGGGCTGCTGGCAAAGCTGCAGAGCGTGGCCCTGCGTCCACGCGCGGTGCAGGGGCTCGACGGCGTGCTGCTGGTGCAGGTGCCCGAATTCCATGCCGGCGTGCTGACGCTCGAAGGGCAGATGCAGGCGATGCTGCCGCCGGGAAACCACGGTTTCTGGCGCTTCAACCGGCAGGTGGCCGTGACTTGCGTGGACCTGCGTTCGCAGATCGCCGAGGTGAGCGGCCAGGAGATCCTGACCCGCGACAAGGTGGGGCTGCGGCTGAACCTGTCTGCGGTATGGCGCTTCACCGACGTGCGCCAGGCGCTGGCGCAAATGCCCAAGCCGGCCGAACATGTCTATCGCGAACTGCAGTTCGGCCTGCGTGCCGCGGTGGGCGAGCAGACGCTGGACGCGCTGCTGGAGAACAAGGCGGCCATCGACCAGACGGTGCTGGCGCAGATGCGCGAGCGGCTGAAGGATTCGGGCGTGGTGCTGGAGAGCGTGGGCGTGAAGGACATCATCCTGCCGGGCGAGATGAAGACCATCCTGGCCCAGGTGGTGGAGGCCGAGAAGTCGGCCCAGGCCAACGTGATCCGCCGCCGCGAGGAAACCGCGGCCACGCGCTCGCTGCTGAACACCGCCAAGGTGATGGAGGGCAACCCTGTCGCGTTGCGGATGAAGGAGCTCGAGACGCTGGAACGCGTGGCCGAACGGATCGACAAGATCTCGGTGGTCGGCGGCCTGGACCAGGTGCTCAACGGATTGGTGACGCTGCGGCCGAACGGTTCCTGAGGCGCATTGAAGAACGAACGATGGAAGAGAGAAAAGAAATGGAACAGAACTACAAACTGCATGAAGTGGCCAACGGCGTCCCCGTGAAGATGTGGACGAACGGCGTGCCTGTGGAAGACGAGGCGCAGAAGCAGCTCGAGAACGCCGCGCGCCTGCCCATCGTGTTCAAGCACATCGCGGCCATGCCCGACGTGCACTACGGCATCGGCGCCACCGTGGGTTCGGTGATCCCGACCTTCAAGGCCATCATCCCGGCCGCGGTGGGCGTGGACATCGGCTGCGGAATGATGGCGTGCAAGACCACGCTCGATGCGCGCGACCTGCCCGACAACCTGGGCCCGCTGCGTTCGGCCATCGAAAAGGCCGTGCCGCACGGAAGCAATCCCAGGCGCATGGGCCGCGACAAGGGCGCATGGGAAACGCCGCCCGACGAAACCGATGCCGCCTGGGTCAAACTGGTGGATGAGTTCGACCTGATCTGCGAGGACTACCCGCGCATCAGGAACACGAACAACCACAAGCACCTGGGAACGCTGGGTACCGGCAACCACTTCATCGAGGTCTGCCTCGACGAAGCGGGCGCCGTGTGGTTCATGCTGCACTCGGGTTCGCGCGGCGTGGGCAACGCCATCGGCACGCACTTCATCGAACTCGCGAAGAAGGATGCCGAACTGCACCAGCGCAACCTGCCCGACCAGGACCTGGCGTACTTCGAGGAAGGCGCCAGGTACTTCGGCGACTACGTGCGCGCGGTGGGCTGGGCCCAGAAGTTCGCGCGTGCCAATCGCGAAGTGATGATGCAGCGCGTGGTCGCGGCCGCGCGCAAGGTCATCAGCAAGCCCTTCGAGGCGCACGTGGAAGCGGTGAACTGCCACCACAACTACGTGAACCGCGAGACGCACTTCGGCGAAGACGTGCTCGTCACGCGCAAGGGCGCGGTGAGCGCCAAGGCCGGCGAGCTCGGGATCATCCCGGGCAGCATGGGGGCCAAGAGCTACATCGTGCGCGGCAAGGGCAACCCCGAGTCGTTCATGAGCTGCAGCCACGGCGCGGGCCGCAAGATGAGCCGCACCAAGGCGAAGAAGCTCTTCACCATCGCCGACCAGATCGCCGCGACCGAAGGCGTGGAATGCCGCAAGGACGCCGACGTGATCGACGAGATTCCGATGGCCTACAAGGACATCGACGCGGTGATGGAGGCGCAGAGCGACCTGGTGGAGGTGGTCCACACGCTCAAGCAGGTGGTGTGCGTGAAGGGATAGGCCATGAAAAGCAACAAGCAGCGCCGCGCCGAGATCAAGGCGCACCGCCTCGAACGCGCCGCGCGCCGGCTGGCCGAGCTGCGGTTGCGTGCCGACGTGCGGCCGGTGGAGGGCGCCGGCCTGGTGGTCGCCGATACGGCGCTGCTGGCCGCGCACAACAATACCTACGGGCCGCTGCCCGCGTTCTACGTGGACAAGGCCTTCACCTGCCGCGACTGCGGCGCCGACGAAGTGTGGACGGCCAAGCAGCAGAAGTGGTGGTACGAGGTGGCGCTGGGCAACATCAACAGCACGGCGGTGCGCTGCCGTGCCTGCCGGATCGCAAGGCGCGCGCTTTTGCGGCAGGCCTGAAATGAACGAATAAAACCAGACGAAGCGGCGACGCTGATTCCATGACTGCACAAGAAGAAAAATCCGGCGAGCTCCTGCGCTCTGCCCATCCCATCGACCCCGCCATGCGCGCGCAGATCATGCACGCCCTGCGCGATATCGAAACGCGCCATGACGTCACGGTGCTGTTCGCTTGCGAATCCGGCAGCCGCGGCTGGGGCTTTGCCTCGCCCGACAGCGACTACGACGTGCGCTTCATCTACGTGAACCGACTGCCCTGGTACCTCACGGTGACGCCGCGGCGCGATGTGATCGAGCTGCCGATCAGCGGCGAGCTCGACGTGAACGGCTGGGACCTGCGCAAGGCGCTGGGCCTGATGCGCGAGTCGAACCCCACGCTGCTCGAATGGCTGCGCTCGCCCGTGGTGTACCGCGACGATGCGGCCGCGATGCCGCGTTTCCGCGCGCTCTCGGAGGCGGTGTTCTCCAACGCGCGTGGCTGGCATCACTACACCTCGATGGCGAAGAAGAACTTCCGCGAGCATCTGCAGGCCGACGAGGTGCGCTACAAGAAATACCTCTATGTGCTGCGTCCGCTCCTGGCCGCGCGATGGATCCGCACGCAGGCCGGCGTGCCGCCGATGCGCTTCGCCGAGCTGGCGCAGCGCACGCTCCACGCCGTGCACGACGCCGCGCTGATCGAGGAAATCAACGCGCTGCTCGCAGTGAAGATGCGCGCCGGCGAGGCCGCGACCAGCCCGCGCTGGCCCGGCATCCATGCATTCATCGAGGCCGAACTCGCGGCCCATGCGGCCGAGCCGATCACGCCGCTGCCGCAGGCCGAGAACGCGGGACTCGATGCATTCCTGTACGAGACGGTGCTGCGCATCGAAGGAGGCCGCGCATGATCGAACTCGACGGTTCGCAGGGCGAGGGCGGGGGGCAGATCCTGCGCACCAGCCTGGCCCTGTCGGTCGCCACGGGCCAGCCCGTGGCCATCGAGAAGATCCGCGCAGGCCGCGCCAAGCCGGGCCTGATGCGCCAGCACCTGGCCTGCGTGAATGCCGCGGCGCAGATCAGCGGCGCGCAGGTCGAAGGGGCCGAGCTCGGCTCGCAGTCGCTGCGCTTCGTGCCCGGGCCGGTGCGCGCGGGCGAGTACCGCTTCGCGATTGCCAGCGCAGGCAGCTGCATGCTGGTTCTGCAGACGGTGCTGCCGCCGCTGCTGCTGGCCGGTGCGCCGAGCCGTCTGCATCTGAGCGGCGGCACGCACAACCCGATGGCGCCGCCTTTCCACTTTCTGGAGCGCGCCTTCGCACCGCTGGTGCGCCGCCTGGGCGCGGACCTGCAGCTGGTGCTGCGCCGCTGCGGTTTCTACCCTGCCGGCGGCGGCGAGGTCGAAGCGGTCATCGTGCCGGCCGTTGATGGGCTGCGGTCTTTCGATCTGATGGGCCGCGGCGCGCTCCTGTCGGCCCATGCGGAGTGCCTGGCGCCGGGGCTTGCGCGCCACGTCGCCGCGCGCGAGCTGGAGACGCTGGGCAAGGCCATGGGATGGTCCGGCGAGCAGCTGCGTATCGGTACCGCGCGCCAGAACGAAGGGCCCGGCAACGCGCTGCTTGCCACGCTGGCGTACGAATACGTCACCGAGGTCTTCACGGCTTTCGGCGAAAAGTCGCTGAGCGCCGAGCAGGTGGCGCACGGGTTGGTGAAGGAACTGCGCGGGTTCCAGAAAAGCCAGGCGGCCGTGGGGCCGCATCTTGCGGATCAGCTGGCGCTGCTGCAGGGCTTGGCGGCATGGCGAAGCGGCCGCGGCGGCAGCTTCACCTGCAGCGAAGTGACCGGGCACACGCGCACCAACTGCGCGGTGATCGAGCGCTTCCTGCCGGTGCGCTACGCCATCGCGCAAGCGCCGGACGCGGCCACCGTGACGGTGGCGCCGGCCTGAAGCAGGCCGCGTCGGCCGGCTGATGCTGCTAGTCGGAGCAGATCACCGCGATCGGCTCGGAGCGGCCGCGCACGGCCAGCATCTCGACCTGTCCTCCGGCATGCGCGAAGCCGGCCTGCTGCGCGGCATACACCGAGACCACCAGGCGCGACGCGGCCGTCTTGGCGTGGTCCTGCAGCCGGCTCGCGGTGTTGACCACTTCGCCGATCGCGGTGAAGGTGGTGGTGTCGAGGTAGCCCACTTCGCCCACGGCCGCGCGTCCGGCGTGCAGGCCCATGCCGAAGTCCAGGCGCTGGCCGAACTGGGCTTCGAAGCCTTCGCTCCACGCATCCATGCGCTGGCCGATCAGTTCGGTCGCGCGCAGCGCCTGCCGGCAGGCGGTGGGAAGGTCGGTGCCGAGGCCGAAGATCGCCATCACGCTGTCGCCGATGAACTGGTTCGGCACGCCGCCGCATTCGCGCACCGCGGCGCCCACGGTGGCGAAGTAGCGGTCGAGCACATAGGCCAGGTCGAAGGGCCATTGCCCTTCCGACAAACCCGACCAGCGCCGCAGGTCCACGAACAGGATGGCCACGTCGCGCTCGCGGCCGAAGCTGCTGGCCGGCGCCGGCTGCCTTCCGTGGCTTGCCGGCGCGAACAGCGGGATGACCTCGATGTCGCCTCGCGGGCGCAGCTGGCAGGCCAGCCGCACGCCGCCCGGGGCGCGCACGCGGTCGAGCGTTCGCTGCTCGTCGCGGTCGGGCGGGTCCCAGTGCTGTGCGGGGCCGAGCACGCGCACGCGGCAGGTCGAGCAGCGCGCCCGCCCGCCGCACACCGAGAGATGGGCGATGCCGTGCGAGCGGCTCGCTTCCAGCACGCTCCAGCCACGCGGCACGTGCACCGTGCGGCCGGGGTAGCGCAGCGCAATGGACGCGCCGTGCGCGCGGCGCGCGAACCAGTTGCGCGCCGCGTAGGCCGCCAGCAGGGCGGCCAGGCCGAGCGCATAGAAGAGCTTGATGCGGCCTTCCGCCGTGTCGAGCGCCCGGCCCTGGGCAGGGGTCGGCAGCACCGCGGGCGGCACGCCGGTCCACTGGAACTCGCGACCCATCGAGACGAAACCCATCATCGCCGCGAGCGGCAGCACGACGGCAATGGCCAGCAGCAGATAGGAAAAACGGCGGTAGGCCGGCCGCGCCCGCAGCGCGAAGTGGATGCCGAGGCAGCCGTGGGCCCAGGCCGCGAGCAGCATCGTGAACTGCGCGCCGGCACCCGGCAGGCTCCACAGGCCCCGGACCACGCGAACGTAGGAGCCCTCGATGCCGTAGGCCAGATAGGCGCCGCGCATGGCGGTCAGGTGGGTGGCCAGCAGCAGCGGCAGCGCAAAACCCAGCAGCACGCGCAGGCCTTCGAGCGGCGGCATGCGCAGCGTGCGGCGCTCCCACAGCGCGGCCACCGCCAGCGCCAGGTGCGCGCCGGCCGCGCCGTACAGCAGCACGGTGCCCGGCAGGCTGTGCCAGAACAGCTGCACATTGCGCAGCACCGCCTCGGCCGCCGCGAAGGAGGCGATGCCCAGCGAATGGTTCAGCAGGTGCGCCGTGACATAGGCCATCAGCACCAGTCCGCTGGTCCATCGGAGGTTGCGCCGGGTTGGCGGTTTCGGCAGCCGGGCGATGGGTGGGGAGCGTCTGTCCATGAATGGCTTCGAAGGGCACCCGAGCATAATGCGCCCGCCCTTCTCCACCGGCATGGCCCTCACTCCAGACATTCCCCGTTCCAGCCTCGCGCTGCGCCGCATCGCGCTGTTCGAAGGCCTTTCAGACCAGCGGCTCGACCTGCTCGCGCAGCAATGCCTGTGGCACAGCGTCGAGGCCGGCAAGCCCTTGCTGCTGCGTGCCGAGCAGCAGGGCGAGGTGTTCCTGCTGGTCTCGGGCCGGGTCCGCGTGACCACCTACGCGGCCAACGGTCGGCAGGTGACCTTCAGGGATTCGGAAGCCGGTGAGCACTTCGGCGACATTGCCGCCATCGACGGCGGGCCGCGTTCGGCCGACGTGGTCACGCTGCTGCCGAGCGTGCTTGCGAGCCTCGACCGCGCCGCCTTCCTGGCCCTGCTGCGCGAGGAGCCGCTGGTGGCCGAGCGGGTGATGCAGCGGCTGGCCTCGCTGGTGCGGCAGCTGTCGGAGCGCGTGATCGACCTGAGCACGCTGGGGGTCCAGAACCGGCTGCATGCCGAGTTGCTGCGCCTCGCGCGGGCCGCGGGCGTGGCGCACAACCAGGCGCGGCTGGAGCCGGCGCCCAGGCATGCGGCGCTGGCGAGCCAGATCAGCACCAACCGCGAGCAGGTGACCCGCGAACTCAACGTGCTGGCGCGCAGCGGCGTGCTGCAGAAGGACGGCAAGGCCCTGCGGGTGGCCGACGTCGCCCGGCTCGAGGCGATGGTCTCGCAGGTGCGGGGCGACGCCGGCTGAGCCGGATCAGTTCCAGCGGCCGCGCAGCCCGCCAAGGCTGAATCGGCCCGCGCCCAGCAGCACCACGGTGAGCGCGCCGAACAGGTACAGGCCCTGCAGCTCGAGCGCCCAGCCGCCCTGCTTGGTCAGCGCGAACAGGTCGGCCATGTGCACCAGGCCGAAGGCCGCGAGCATGTTGATGACGACCACGCCGGCCGCGGCGCGGGTCCAGAAGCCGGCGATCATGAGGAGGGGCGCCACGATCTCGCCCACGTACACCAGGTAGGCCAGCCCGCCCGGCAGGCCGGCCTTCGCCAGCATCGCGCTCACGAAGCCCACGCCGGCCGAGATCTTGAAGATGCCGTGCAGCAGCACGAGCACGCCGATCGCCAGGCGCAGCAGCAGCTTGCCGGCGTCGTCCGGCGTGGCGGGGGAGAAGGCGGAGGAAGCCTGCGAAGGTGCGATCGGCGCACGCGCGGCGTTGGCGGCTACGGCCTGGGTGTTCATGGCGGATCCTTGAAAAATGAGAGGGCGGCCGCGGAGCGCGGCGGTTGCGGTTCCAGTGTGCGCAGCCGCTGCCTGGCGGTATGTGCGTTTACGCACAGTTTCCGAAGACGGTCCATGGCCGCAAAGTGCCGTGCCGAAGCGCCTGCAGGGCCCGCGCCATCCTGCTACGCTCGGGTGGCCCGCCAGCGCCGACACGGCGGGCTTTTTTCTGCGCCGCTTCCTTTCCCATGGTCTTTCCCCTCATCACCGATCCGCATTTCTATGCGGTGGCCGTTCCCGCCGTGCTGCTGCTGGGCATCAGCAAGAGCGGCTTCGGCGCCGGCTTCGGTTCACTGGCGGTGCCGCTGATGGCCCTGGCGGTCACCGTGCCGCAGGCCGCGGCCATCCTGATGCCGCTGCTGCTCTTGATGGACCTGCTCGGCCTGGCCGCCTTCCGCAACGACTTCGACCGCGCGCTGCTCAAGTTCCTGATTCCTTTCGGACTGCTCGGCACGGTGATCGGCACGCTGCTTTTCCGCACGCTCTCGGCCCACACCGTGGCCGGCATCGTCGGCGTGTTCACGCTGTTGTTCCTTGCGCAGCGGCTCGCGTTTCCGCCCAGGCCGGACGATCCGCTGCCCTCGCGCGCGGTGGGCGCGGCGCTCACCGCGGTCTCGGGGTTCACGAGTTTCATCGCGCATGCCGGCGGGCCGCCGATCAATGCCTACGTGATTCCGCTGCGGCTCAAGCCGGTGGTGTTCACCGCCACCATGGCGTATTTCTTCTTCGTGGTGAACCTGAGCAAGTGGATTCCCTACGCATGGCTCGGCCTGATCGACCTGCGCACGCTGGCCACATCGGCGGCGCTGATGCCGCTGGCGCCGCTCGGCGTGTGGGTGGGCATCCGCATTGCCCGGCGCATCGATGCGACCTGGTTCTATCGCTTCGTGTACCTGGGCATGCTGCTCACAGGCCTCAAGCTCGTCTACGACGGATTCTTCGCCTGAGGCCGGAGCTTTCGCTCAGAACTCGACGATCGACTTGAAGCCGCCGAAGATCATCCGCTTTCCGTCGAAAGGCAGGGTCTTGGGGTCCATCGCGGCAATGCGCGGGTCGGCCATGACCTTGGCGTTGACCGCGTCGCGGTGCTTGCGCGACTTGTAGACGATCCACGAGAAGGCCACGGTTTCGTCGGCCTTCTGCTTCACGCTCTGCGGAAACGAGGTGAATTTTCCCGGCTTCACGTCGTCTGCAATGCATTCCACATATTCGAGCGCGCCGTATTCCATCCAGATCTTGCCGGCCTTGCGGGCCAGCTTGCGGTAGGCCTCGACGTTGTTCGAGGGAACGGGGACGAGAAAGCCGTCGACATAGCGAGCCATTGAAAGTCTCCTTGAAAGAAACGGAAAATAGAAAAGAAAAGCGGGTCGCCGGATGGGCGGGCCCTCAAGACGCCGCTGCACGGTTTGCCGTGCTTGCGGATGCCGCGGCTCCCTTGTTGTTCTTGTCGTTCCGAGTGGACCCCGGAGATGCGGTGCGAAGCAGCAGCGCCCCAAGCAAACCTGCCAGCGCCGCGAACACGGCGCCGACAAGAAACGCGAGGTTGTAGCCGCCGGTGAGCGCAAGGGGCATCTGCGCCCCGGCCGCTTCCATCGAACTGGTGCGCGCCGCGGCGGCACTGGCCAACACGGCGAGCCCGAGTGCGCCGCCCATCATGAAGGCGGTGTTGACCACGCCCGAGGCGAGGCCCGAATCGGCCGGGTCGACCTCGCTCATGGCCGCGAGCAGCACCGGGTTGAACGCCATGCCGGCACCCAGGCCGAGCAGCATCATCCCGGGCAGCACGTCGATGACGAAACTGCCGTTGACGGGGGCGCGCGCGAAGAGTGCAAGGCCGATGGCCGCGAGCCAGAGTCCGGCCGCGAGCGGCTTGCGGATGCCGAAGCGCATCACCAGCCTGGCCGAGAGGCCGAGCGAGAACACCGCCATGATGATGTTGGCTGGCAGGAAGGCGAGGCCGATCTGCATCGGCGTGTAGTTCAGTACCAACTGCATGTAGAGCGCGGAGATGAAGAACCACGCGAACATCGCCGCCGCCCACAGCACGCCCACCACGTTGGCGACCGACACACTGCGCAGGCGGAAGAGACCCAGCGGCATCAGCGGGTGCTGCACGCGCGCCTCGATGGCGATGAAGATCGCGAGCAGCACCACGGCAGCGCCGAGCAGGCCCAGCGTTTGCGCGGAGCCCCAGCCGGCTTCGTTGCCGTTGACCACACCGTAGACCGCGAGCATGAGCGACAGCGTGACAGTGACGGCGCCGGCCACGTCGAGCTTCTCGCCATGCGCGTGGCCGCGCGCGCTGGGCAAGAGCGCCATGCACAGTGCATACACGGCCACGCCGATCGGCAGGTTCACCAGGAAGATCCAGTGCCAGCTCAGCGAACTCGTGAGCAGCCCCCCCAGCAGCACGCCGATGCTGCCGCCGCCCGCGCAGACGAAGCCGTAGACGCCCATCGCCTTGGCACGGTCGGCCGGCTCGGTGAACAGATTCATGATGAGCGAGAGCGAAACGGCCGAAACCACCGCGCCGCCCAGCCCCTGCACCGCGCGCGCCGCGACCAGCAGCACCTGCGAATTGGCGAGGCCGCAGGCCAGCGAGGCCAGCGTGAACAGCACGAGGCCGATCAGGAAGAGCCTGCGGTGGCCATACAGGTCGCCCAGCCGCCCGCCCAGCAGCAGGAAGCCGCCGAAGGTCAGCATGTAGGCATTCACCACCCAGACCAGCGAGGTCTCGGTGAAGCCGAGGTCGGTGCGGATCGAGGGCAGTGCCACGTTCACGATCGTGGTGTCGAGCACGATCATCAGCACGCCGAGGCACAGCACCATCAGTGCGAGCCAGCGCTTTCGGTTGTTGTCGAGTGTGTCGGTCATGAAGAGCGGTTCCTGCGGGTTGCGGATGGGAGGGGCGGGGTCAGACCAGCGGCTTGCCGCCGTTGATGAGCCAGGGCGTGCCGAAGCGGTCGGTCACCATGCCGAATCCCTCGACCCAGAAGGTCTTCTCGAAAGGCATCGTGACCTTGCCGCCTTCGGCGAAGGCGTCGAACACGCGCCTGGCTTCCGCGACGGTCTCGATCGTCAGTGCCACGCCGAAGCCCTTCATGCCTTCATAGGGCTGGCCGGGCATGGTGTCGGAGGCCATCAGCATGCCGTCGCCGTAGGCCAGGGCTGCATGCATGATGCGTTTTTCGGCGCCGGGCGGAAACTGCCCGGCGCCCGGGGCTTCGCCCATGGTCATCATCATCTGCATGGTGCCACCAAGCGTCTTTTCATAGAAGCGCATGGCCTCGGCCGCATTGCCGTCGAACGAGAGATAAGCGTGGATGGGAGACATGAGGTTTTCCTTGGTTGTTTTCTTGCCGAGCCCTGCTTTCAGGCGGAGGCGGCGGGCGCCACCACCAGCAGCCAGCCCACGCCGAAGCGGTCCGCGAGCATGCCGAAGCTGGAGCTGAAGAAGGTCGGCGTGAGCGGCTGCATCACCTGGCCGCCGTCGGCCAGCGCATCGAACCACTGGCGCGCCTGGGCGTCGGTGGAGGCGGTGAGGGCCAGCATGATGCCCTTGAACTCCGGCTGGCCCGAGCACCGGCCGTCGGAGGCCATCAGCTCGGTTTCGCCGATGCGCACCACCGCGTGCATCACCTTGTCGGCCGCCGGCGCGCCGCCGCCGCAGCTGGCGTCGGCATCGGACGAGGGCGGCATTTCGGGCGCCTCGCTGTAGCGCATGAGCTGCACGACCTCGGCGCCGAGCGCCTTCTTGTAGAACCCGAGCGCTTCGTCGCAGCGGCCTTCGAAGGACAGATAGGACTGGACTTTCATGGCATTTCCTTTGGACTGAGGATGAAAGGATGCGCAGGGACCTGCGCGCATACGGAATAACTAAGTTTGTGTACACCGTCCACAAAGAATAGCAGACATAATGGACACTGTCCACATGGAGATTTCTTTGATGAGCCCCCGCATCGTCCCGCCAGCCCCCAGCCCGCCCGCGGCTCGCAGCACCTACCGCCACGGCGACCTGCGCCGCGCGCTGCTCGACGCAGGCATCGAACTGGCGCGCGACGGCGGCCCCGAGGCGGTGGCGCTGCGCGAAGTGACGCGGCGCGCGGGCGTGGTGCCCAATGCGGCCTACCGCCATTTCGCGAGCCGGCGCGAGCTGCTGCTGGCGGTGCGCGCGGCCGCGCTGTCGGCGGCAGCCGGGGCCATGGAGAAGGAACTGGCGGTGCTGCCCTGCGACCAGCCGCCCGTCGACTTCGCGCGGGCCCAGGTGCGGGCCATCGGTACTGCCTATCTGCGCTTTGCCCAGGCCGAGCCGGGCCTGTTCCGCACCGCCTTCGTGGTGTCGTCGGAAGACGCCGAAGGGGAGGTGGGGCCGGCGAGGGCCGGCGCCAGCGGCAAGGACCCGTTCCAGCTGCTGGGCGCCGCGATCGACCGGCTCCTGGAAGCGGGTGCGCTCGACCCTTCGCACCGCCCGAACGCCGAATACCTGGCCTGGTCGGCCGTGCACGGCCTGGCGCTGCTGATCATCGAAGGACCGCTCAAGGGCATGGATGCGCAAGCCAGCCACGCGCTGGGGCAGCGGCTGATCGACATGGTGGAGCGGGGGCTCTAGCCTGGGCGGCCTCGGCTACAGATAGATCTTCTGCAGCAGCCGGATCAGCGTTTCGCGCTCGCGTGCCGTGAGCCGGGCGCTGGCGTCGGCCTCGAGCTGCGTCACGGTCTGCTCGGCCTCGCGAATCAGCTTTTCGCCGGCCTCGGTGAGGTGCAGGCCCACCGCGCGGCCGTCGTGCGGATGCGGGCGGCGCTCGATGAGTCCGCGGCTGTCGAGCGTGGCGACCAGGCTCACCAGGTTGGGCGGCAGGATGTCGAGCGTGTTGCACAGTTGGCGCGAGGTGGCGCCCGGGTTGTGCGCGAGCAGCGACAGCACCGAGAAGTCGATCTGCTTGAGGCCGTACGGCGCCATGCGCTCGGCGAACACGCTGCTCACGATGAGCCAGGCGCGGCGCGCGTTGTAGCCGACCAGGGCTTCCAGCATGCGGGCGTCGAGCCGCTCCGATTTGCCGCTTGGCGCTGCGGCCGGCTCTGCTTTGGCGGGACTGTTCTTGGATGGACGGGGCATGGCCCGAGCGTAACTCGTGGCCGGCCCGGCCGGGCTTCCGTCAGCGCGCGGCGGCGGGAGTTTTTGCGGCGTCGTGCGTCATCGCGACACCTTCGCAGGCGCGCTTGACGATGGCCAGCCGCATGTCGAATTCGGGCAGCACCCAGCGCCGCAGCGCGGCCGCCGGGCCGGCCCTGGCGGCGCGCTCGGCCGGCGTTGCCTCGGCCGCATCGATGCGCGCCCAGGCCCAGGCCAGCATCGCGAGCATCACCGCGCGCAGGTAGTCGTCGGCCACTTCGTAGGACAGCACGGGGTTGGCATGCGCGGCCATCGCGATGGTGGTGCCCAGGTAGCGCAGCTGCGCAAGCCGGCGCTGCACGTCGGCATCGGCCTCGCGCGAGGCGTCGAGCGCGTCGCGCAGTTCGAGCAGCACGGCCGACATCGCGGCGCCGCCGTCAGGCAGCACCTTGCGCACCAGCAGGTCGATGGCCTGGATCTCGTTGGTGCCCTCGTAGATCATGGTCACGCGCGCATCGCGCACGATCTGCTCGATGCCCCATTCGCGCACGTAGCCGTGGCCGCCGAACACCTGCAGGCATTCGCTCGCGCCATGGAAGGCCTGCTGCGTGCAGGCGG
Source organism: Variovorax beijingensis (assembly GCF_007828835.1). Classification (GTDB taxonomy): domain Bacteria; phylum Pseudomonadota; class Gammaproteobacteria; order Burkholderiales; family Burkholderiaceae_C; genus Variovorax; species Variovorax beijingensis_A. The sequence goes on from NZ_VIVL01000001.1 coordinate 1,142,770, forward strand.
CCTTGAGCACGGGCGTGACCAGCGAACACCAGTGCTGCGCGCGTTCGCGCGCCTTGGGGTCGGCGTCGTGCGCGGCCACGTCGAGCATCAGTGCGCTGCGGTAGGCAAGCGTGCGCGCGCCGTCGATCCAGGCGCGCTGGGTGTCGAGGATGCGGCGGATCGCGGGGTGCTCGGCGATCAGGTCCGCGGCTTCGGCGCCGCGGCTGGCGGGCACGGCGCCGGGCGCACGCATCTGGCGGCGCTCGGCCGCATAGGCCTCGGCCTTCTGCCAGGCGGCGTCGAGCAGGCCGATACCCTGCAGCGCCACATGCAGGCGCGCCGCATTCATCATCACGAACATCGCGGCCAGGCCGCGGCCCGGCTCGCCGACCAGCCAGCCGGTGGCGTCGTCGAAGCGCATCGTGCAGGTGGGGCTGCCGTGCAGGCCCATCTTCTCTTCGATGCGCTCGCAGTGCACCGCATTGCGCGTGCCGTCGGGCAGCACCTTGGGCACGAGCACCAGCGACAGGCCCTTGGGACCGGCGGGTGCATCGGGCATGCGGCACAGCACCAGGTGCACGATGTTGGGCGTGAGGTCGTGTTCGCCGCCCGAGATGAAGATCTTGCCGCCACTCACGCGCAGGCTGCCGTCGGCTTGCGGCACGGCGCGCGTGCGCACCTGGCCCAGGTCGCTGCCCGCGTGGGCTTCGGTCAGGCACATGGTGGCGAGCCATTCGCCGGTGGCGATCTTCGGGAGGTAGAGCGCCTTCAGTTCGTCGCTGCCGTGGTGCTTGAGGCAGGCATAGGCGCCGTGCAGCAGCCCCGGCGCCATCGTGAGGCCGTGGTTCGCCGCGCTCAGCCATTCGTAGAGGATGGCTTCGAGCACGGCCGGCAGCCCCTGGCCGCCGTCTTCGACCGCGGCCGACAGGCCGGGCCAGCCGCCATCGACCAGGGCCTGGTAGGCCGCGCGGAATCCGGGCGGCGTGGCGACCTCGCCGTTGGCGAAGCGGCAGCCGATTTCGTCGCCGCCGCGGTTGATGGGTGCCACCGCCTCGGCCACGAAGCGCGCGGCTTCCTCGAGCACCTGTGCCTGCAGCGCTTCGTCGACCTCGGCGAAGGGCGCGAGCGCACGCAGCCTCGAAGGTGCATCGAGCACCGCGTTCAGGATGAAGCGGCTGTCCTCGGGGCGGGGGCGGTAATCCATCGGTGTCTCAGGACTCGGCGGTGAAGCCGATCTTCTTGACCAGCGGACCCCAGCGCTCGTATTCGGACTGGAGCGATTTCTTCATGTCCTCGGGCGAGGAGCCGTGCGCGACCAGGCCGACCGACAGCAGGCCGTCGGCCACGGCCTTGTCCTTGAGCGCGGCCTGGATCGCCGTGCTCGCGGCGGCGATGACGGGGGCGGGCGTCTTCGCCGGCGCGAAGAAGCCGAACCATTCGTCGGCCACGATTTCCGGGAAGCCCTGTTCGGTGAAGGTGGGCACGTCGGGCAGGTAGGCCGCGCGCAGGGCGCCCGAGGTGGCGAGCACGCGCAGCTTGCCGGCCTTGGCGAAGGGCAGGTAGTCGCCCACGGGCGTCATGCTCGAGGCGATCTGCCCGCCCACCACGTCGTTGATGGCCGGCAGCGAGCCGCGGTAGGGAACGTGGCGCAGGTCGGTGCCGGTGTTCAGGCCCAGCAGCGCACCCAGGAAGTGCGGCGTGGAGCCCGCGCCCGGCGAGCCGTAGCTGGCCTGGCCGGGATTGGCCTTGGCCCAGGCGATGTAGTCCTTCAGCGTCTTCACGCTGGCCGGCACCATCGGGCCGACGGCCAGGCCGTGCGTCATCACGGCGCCGATGGAAACCGGCGCGAAATCGGCAAGGCCGTAGCTCAGCTTGGTATAGATGTGCGGGTAGGTCGAGAGCGCCGAGGCCTGCGCGAGGCACAGCACCGAACCGTCGGCCGGCGAGGTCTTGAGCGTGTCGAGCGCGATGCGCCCGCCCGCGCCGGGCTTGTTCTCGACCACCGCGTTGATCTTCGAATAGGGCGTGTCGCCCAGTTTCTCGGCCACCCGGCGCGCCACGCTGTCGCCCGCGCTGCCGGCCGGAAAGCCGTAGTAGATCTTGGCCTGCTGCACGGCCTGGGCGAGTGCGGCAAGCGGATGCAGGGCGCTGAGCGCGGCTGCGCCGCCGAGTGCCTGCACGAATTGGCGTCTGTTGGTCATGGTGTTGTCTCCTTGTCTTCCGGGCTCTGTTTGCTGGGGCTGAAAATCAGCGCGGCGCCATGCGCAGGGCGCCGTCGAGGCGAATGACTTCGCCGTTGAGGTGGCCATTGGTCACGATGTGGCAGGCCAGCTCGGCAAATTCCGAAGGCTTGCCCAGGCGCGGCGGAAACGGGATCGATGCGGCCAGCGATTGCTGCACGGCCTCGGGCAGTTCCATCAGGAGCGGCGTGGCGAAGAGGCCCGGCGCCACCGTGCAGACGCGGATCGCATGCTGCGCGAGGTCGCGTGCCATCGGCAGCGTCATGCCCACGAGGCCGCCCTTGGAGGCGCTGTAGGCCTGCTGGCCCACTTGGCCGTCGAAGGCCGCGACCGAGGCGGTGAAGAGCATCACGCCCTTCTCGCCGTTGTCGAGTGCTTCCAGCTTGGCGCAGCGGGCCGCAAAGAGGCGCGCCATGTTGTAGCCGCCGATCAGGTTGATGTTGACCACGCGCACGAAGTCTTCGAGCGGCGCCGGGTTGCCGTCCTTGCCGACGATGCGCTTGGCGCTGCCGATGCCCGCCACGTTCATCAGGATGCGCGCGGTGCCGTGGGCGGCCTCGGCCTTGTCGAGCGCGGCATTGACGCTGTCGGTGTCGGTGATGTCGCAGACGCAGGCGACGCCGCCGATCTCTGCGGCCACCTTCTCGGCCAGCTCGGCGTTGCGGTCGAGCACGGCCACCTTGGCGCCCAGGCGCGCCAGTTCGCGCGCGGTGGCTTCGCCCAGGCCCGATGCGCCGCCGGTCACGAGTGCGGCTTGTCCTTCGATCTTCATGGTGTATGTCTCCTCGGGTGGTGGTTCAGCGGGGCTTCAGGGTGAAGGGCAGGGTGTCGGCATGCAGCGCCTCGACGATTTCGGCGCGGTGCTTGAGCACGGCGCGCTGGTTGATGGAGCCCTTGTCGGTCACTTCGCCCTTGTCGATGGAGGGCGGCTCGGCCATCAGGTGCAGCCGTGCGATGCGGTTGGCGCTGCCGGTGCCCATGGCCGCCAGCGCGTTGGCCACCTGCTGGAAGTGCGCCTGCACCGGTGCGCTTTCGAGCACCTGCTGCATGGTGGCGCTGCCGGGCAGGCCGGCCAGCTCCCGCACCTTCTGCGTCGGGAAGACCAGCGCGCCGACTTCCTTCAGGTTGATGCCGGTCAGTACCGCGTCCTGCACATAGGGCGCGCCGGCCGCGATGATCTTGGCGCGCAGCGGGCCCACGCTCACGAAGGTGCCGGTGGCCAGCTTGAAGTCTTCGGCGATGCGGCCGTCGAAGCGCAGCCCGCGGTGGATGTTCGACTCGTCGATCCATTTCACCGCGTCGCCGGTCGAGAAGAAGCCCTCTTCGTCGAAGGCTTCGGCCGTGGCCTCGGGGGCGCGCCAGTAGCCGGGCGTGATGTTGGGGCCGCGGTAGCGCACCTCGGTCTTGCCGTCGACCTCGATCAGCTTGAGCTCGATGCCGGCCGCGGGCAGGCCCACGTCGCCCGACTTGACCTCGGGCCCCGTGACGTAGAGCGCGAACGGGCCGGACTCGGTCATGCCCAGGCCCGTGCCCATCACGATGCGTTCGCCGACCTCGGACTCCTGCGTGCGGTGCAGGCTGTCCCACACGGGCTGCGACAACGCGGCGCCCGAGTAGAAGAACATCTTCACGCGCGACAGCAGGTTGCGCCGTAGCACCGCATCGGTTTCCATGGCGTGCGCAATGGCCTCGAAGCCGGTCGGCACGTTGAAATAGATGGTGGGCGCGATCTCGCGCAGGTTGCGCAGCGTCTCGGCCATGCCGCCTGGCGTGGGCTTGCCGTCGTCGATGTAGAGCGTGCCGCCGTTGTCAAGCACGATGCCCACGTTGTGGTTGCCGCCGAAGGTGTGGTTCCAGGGCAGCCAGTCGACCAGCACCGGCGGCTCCTCGCCCAGGGCGGGAATCGACTGGCGCAGCTGCTGCTGGTTGGCGCACCACATGCGGTGCGTGTTGATCACCGCCTTGGGCATCTTGGTGGAGCCCGAGGTGAAGAGGAACTTGGTGATGGTGTCGGGGCCGGTGGCGCGCATCGCGGCGTCGATGGCGGGCGTGGCGGGCGTGGCGGCCAGCGCATCGAACGCTGTGACCGCGCGGCCTTCGGGCGTGCCTTCGGCTATCACGACTTCGGTGTCGGCAGGCACGGCGGCGGCGATGGCGCGGCCGAAGCGCGCGGCGTCGGCGGCGAACACCAGGCCCGGCGTGAGGGTGTCCAGCACGTGGCGCAGCTTCTCGAAGTCCTGGCTCACCACCGAGTAGGGCGGCGACACCGGGCAGTACGGCACGCCCGCATAAAGGCAGCCGAGGGCCATCAGGGCGTGTTCGATACCGTTCTCGCTGAGGATCGCGACCGGGCGCTCCGCATCCAGCCCGCGGTCGAGCAGTGCCTGGCCGATGCTGCGCGCCTTCTGCAGCGCCTCGGCGTAGCTCACGCGCTGCCAGTCGCCGGTGCTGCCGTCGGCCAGCCGTTCGCGGCGGGCGATGAAGGTGCGCTCGGGCGCCTGTTCGGCCCAGTGCGCGAGGCGGTCGGTCATGCGGTCGCGGTAGGGTCCGAGCGCTGTCTCGGCCCGCAGGTACTGCGTGCCCGGCGCACCTTGGCGCAGCACGGCGCGCGTGACGCCGAAAGCCAGCGGACGGTATCGGATGGTGGTCATTCCTTGCTCACTTTCGCGCCGCGGCCTTCGAGAAAGTCGCGCACGCGGGCCTTGGCTTCGGGCGCGTTCTGCACGATGCCGGACATCAGCGCTTCGGTGAAGAAGCCGTGGTCGGCCGACTGCTCGGCGATGCGCGGCAGCGCATGCATCAGCGCGTAGTTGGTCAGCGGGGCGTTGGTGGCCACGCGCTTCGCGAGTTCGAAGGCCTTGTCGAAGGCCGCGCCCTCGTCGACCAGGTACTGCGCGAAATTGGCACGCTCGCCGTCCTCGGCGTTGTAGACGCGGCCGGTCATCATCATGTCGGTCATGCGGGCCACGCCGATCAGCTTGGGAATGCGCACCGAGCCGCCGCCGCCCACGAAGATGCCGCGCGAGCCTTCGGGCAGTGCGTAGAAGGTGCTGCGGTCGGCCACGCGGATGTGGCAGGCGCTCGCCAGTTCGAGGCCGCCGCCCACCACCGCGCCGTGCAGCGCCGCGATCACCGGCACCGGGCCGTGCTGGATCAGGTCGAGTGCGCCGTGCCACAGCCGCGAATGCTGCATGCCCTGGCCGGCGTCGCGCTCCTTCAGCTCGCTCAGGTCGAGGCCGGCGCAGAAATGCGGGCCCTCGCCGTCGAGCACCGCGGCGCGCACCGTGGAAGGCAGCGTCTCGAAGGTGTTGCGCAGCGCGAGGATCAGGCCGTCCGAAAGTGCGTTGCGCTTGGCGCCGCGCGTCAGGCGGACGATGGCCACGTCGTCGCGGATGTCGAGTTGGAGGTCGGGATTGGTCATGATTACATTCGTGTGTGAGTTGGATTATGGTTATGATAAATAATCAATTCAAGGCACTTGAGCCCCCCGATCCCTAGGGACTTACCCGTACTGGAGACAACGACATGGACCACCAGAACCTGATCGCCATCGACATCCACACCCACGCCGAAGTGAGCTGCTGGAACCCCTTCGACAACTACGGCGAGGAATACGACCGCGCCGCCGACAAGTACTTCGGCTCCAGCGGCCGGCCCACCATTGCCGAGAGCGTGGCCTACTACCGCGAACGCAGGATCGGCCTGGTGATGTTCATGGTCGACGCCGAATCGAACATGGGCCGCCGCCGCATCCCGAACGAGGAAATCGCCGAAGCCGCGCAGAAGAACAGCGACATGATGATCGCCTTCGCGAGCATCGATCCGCACAAGGGAAAGATGGGTGCGCGCGAGGCGCGCCGGCTCATCGAGGAGCACGGCGTGAAGGGCTTCAAGTTCCACCCGACGGTGCAGGCCTTCCATCCCTACGACAAGATGGCCTGGCCGCTCTACGAGGTGATTGCCGAGCACCAGCTGCCGGCCATCTTCCACACCGGCCACAGCGGCATCGGCTCGGGCATGCGCTGCGGCGGCGGCCTCAGGCTGGAGTACAGCAATCCGATGCACCTGGACGACGTGGCCATCGACTTCCCGGACATGCAGATCGTGATGGCGCACCCCAGCTTCCCCTGGCAGGACGAGGCGCTGAGCGTGGCCACGCACAAGCCGAACGTCTGGATCGACCTGTCGGGCTGGAGCCCCAAGTACTTTCCGAAGCAGCTGGTGCAATACGCCAACACGCTGCTGAAGGACCGCATCCTGTTCGGCAGCGACTATCCGCTGATCACGCCTGACCGCTGGCTGAAGGACTTCGAGACCGCCGGCTTCAAGCCCGAGGTGATGCCGGGCATCCTGAAGGGCAATGCGGTCAGGCTGCTGAAGCTGGAGGGCTGAGCGCCCGGAGGCGGGCCCAAGGGGCGGGCTACGCGTCCGCCTCTTCCTTGTCCTCGATCAGGTTCCAGTCAAGGCCCGAGCGGCGCTGCCGTTCCTCGCGTTCGCGCGCCATCTGTTCCTCGAACTGCTGGCGGCCGGCCTTGCTGGCCGCGATCAGCTTGGCGCGGTCCTTGTAGTGCGGGTACATCTCGTCGCTGAGCTTGAGGTTCCGGCGGCGAAAACGCATGGCCGATTCGCGCGCCTCGTGCGCCGGCCAGCCCAGCGCCTCGAGCGTGCTGCGCGCGCTGCGCAGCGACGATTCGAACACCTCGCGCTCCACATCCGTCACGCCGCGGTCGCGCAGCTGGAAGAGGTGGTTCACGTTGCGGGCCCGCGCGATGATGCGGGCCTTCGGAAAGTGCTCCTTCACGAGGTCGACGATCTCCAGCGACTGCTCGATGTCGTCCACCGCCACCACGATGGCCTTGGCCGTGCCGGCACCCGCGGTGCGCAGCAGGTCGAGCCGCGTCGCGTCGCCATAGAACACGCGGAAGCCGAACTGGCGCAGGCCTTCGACGGTGTCGGCGTCGTGGTCGAGCACCGTCACGCGCAGGCCCTGCGACATCAGCATGCGGCCCACGATCTGGCCATAGCGCCCGAAGCCGCAGATCAGCACCTTGGCGTCCTGCTGCTCCGAGATTTCTTCCAGTTGCGTGCCGTTGCTGCGGCTGTAGCGCGGCAGCACGAACTTGTCGAGCAGCACCAGCAGGAGCGGCGACAGCAGCATCGACAGCGCCACCGCGCCGATCAAAAGCGAGGTGGTCTCGGGCGGCAGCACGTCGGGCCCCGCAGCCTGGAACACCACGAACGCGAACTCGCCGCCCTGCGCCAGCAGCAGCGTGAACACCGGCCGCTCCTGGTAGGCCAGGCCCATGGCCTTGGCCAGCGCGTAGATCACGGCCAGCTTGATGGCCATGAAGCCGACCACCAGCAGCGCCATCAGCCCGGGACTCGCGATCAGCACGCCGAAGTCGATCGACATGCCCACGGCAATGAAGAACAGGCCCAGCAGCAGGCCCTTGAAGGGTTCGATGTCGGTCTCGAGCTCGCGCCGGTATTCGCTCTCGGCCAGCAGCACGCCGGCAAGGAAGGCGCCCAGCGCCATCGACAGGCCCACGAACTGCATCAGCGCGGCGATGGCCACCACCAGCAGCAGCGCCGCGGCGGTGAAGATCTCGGGCGTATCGCTGCGCGCGATCCAGCGCAGCAGCGGCCGCAGGGCCAGCCGGCCGCCGAGGATGATGCCGGCGATCACGCCGACGATCTTCAGGCCCTCGAGCGTGCGGTCCAGCCCGCCGAGCGACTGTTCGGCCGCCGTGGCGCCCGCCAGGAGCGGCAGCAGCGCGAGGATCGGGATGGCCGCCACGTCCTGGAACAGCAGGATCGAGAAGCCCGCCTGGCCGCTCGGCGTCTTCAGCAGGTTGCGCTCGCCCAGCACCTGCAGCGCAATCGCCGTGGAAGACAGCGCCAGGCCGAGCGCCGCCACCAGCGCCACGCGCCATGCCACGCCCGCGGCAAAGCCGACGGCGAACAGCGCCAGCGCGCAACTCAGCACCTGCGCGGTGCCCCAGCCGAAGATCGGCCGGCGCAGGTTCCACAGGCGCTTGGGTTCGAGCTCCAGGCCCACCAGGAACAGCATCAGCACCACGCCGAACTCGGCGAAATGCAGCACGTCTTCCACGCTGGAGACGAGCCCGAGCCCCCAGGGGCCGATCGCGATGCCGGCCACGAGGTAGCCGATGATCGAGCCCAGGCCCAGCGCCTTGGACAGCGGCACCACCAGCACGGCGGCGCCCAGGTAGATCAGGCTGTTGGTCAGCCAGGCGGGTGCGTGTTCCATGCTCAGGCCATGCCTTTTTCGTCGTTCTGTTCTTCGGCGTCGGCCGGGCGGTCGGTTTCGGGCACCGGGCAGGCCACGCAGGCTTCGAGCTCCTCGAGCTCGGGCCATTGGGGATAGCTGCCGAGCCGCTGGGCGAACACGTCGACGTGCGCCGCCACCTCGTCCTCGGCGGCGCTGCGTGCGCCGTGCAAGACCAGCGGCGGCAGGAAGCGCATGCCGCACAGCGCCGCGGTCTGCTCGTAGGGCGGCAGAAAGGCGTCGAAGAAATAGCGGTGGTAGCTCTGGGGGTGGTAGCTCGGCTCTGGGCTGCCCGTGGTGGCGACCAGCCAGCAGTCCTTGCCCTGCAGGGCCGTGCCGCCAGGACCGTAGGCCCATCCGTAGCTGAGCACGTCGTCGAGCCAGAGTTTCTGCAGCGCCGGCATCGAATACCACTGGATCGGGTGCAGCAGCACCACCAGGCTGGCCCTGGCGAGCCGAGCGTGTTCGGCCTCGACGTCGATCGCGAAGTCGGGGTAGCTGCCGTAGAGGTCGTTCACCTCGACCCCTGGCACGCCGCGCGCGGCGGCCAGCATGCGCCGGTTCACGCGCGAGTCGCGCCAGTGCGGGTGGGCCGCGAGCACGTAGATGCCGCCGGTGTCGCCGGCGGCCGATGTTGTTGTCGTCATGCCGCGAACATAGCGCAGGTTTGGCGCTTGCCGGGACCGGGCGCATCCCGTGTCGCTACGATGCGGGGGTTTCCAGCTCTGGAGGAGATGCTATGCCGGTGGTTCTGGTCGCCAATCCCAAGGGCGGCGTGGGCAAATCGACGCTCGCAACGAACATTGCGGGCTACTTTGCGAGCCGCGGCCATGCGGTGATGCTGGGCGACGTGGACCGCCAGCAGTCCTCGCGCCTCTGGCTCGGCCTGCGCCCGCCGCAGGCGCGCCCCATCGCCACCTGGGAAGCCACCGGCGACAGCGCCGTAGTGCGGCCGCCGCGCGGCACCACGCACGCCGTGCTCGACACCCCCGCCGGACTGCACGGCTGGCGCTTCAAGGAGGTGCTGGCGCTGGCCGACCGGGTGATCGTGCCGCTGCAGCCGAGCATCTTCGACATCTACGCCACGCGCGACTTCCTCGACCGGCTCAAGGAGCAGCGCCGCGCCGAAAAGACGAGGATCAGCCTCGTGGGCATGCGCGTGAACGCCCGCACCCTGGCGGCCGACCGGCTGCACGAGTTCATCGCCAGCCTCGGCGTGCCGGTGCTCGGCGAGCTGCGCGACACGCAGAACTACGTGCAGCTCGCGGCGCGCGGGCTCACGCTGTTCGACATCGCGCCGGGCCGGGTGCAGCGCGACCTGGCGCAGTGGCAGCCGATCTGCGACTGGCTGGAAGGCTGAGGACCGTGGCTGTCGCAAGGCCGACAGCCAGGCCGCCGGCCTTCGCGCCAGAATGCCCCGCATGACCAAAAAGACATTCCAGACGCTTCAGGATCTTGCGGCCTGCGTCGGCCAGGAAGTTGCCGTGAGCGACTGGATCGCCATCACGCAAGAGCAGGTGAACCAGTTCGCCGAGGCCACGGGCGACCACCAGTGGATCCATGTCGACATCGAGCGTGCCAAGGCCGGGCCCTTCGGCGGGCCGATCGCCCATGGCTTCCTGACGCTGTCGCTGCTGCCGCGCTTCTTCGAGACGGCGCTCGAGGTGGTCGAATCGCGCATGGGCGTGAACTACGGCCTGAACCGGGTGCGCTTCATGTCGCCGGTGCCGGTGGGCAAGCGGCTGCGCGCGCGCATGAAGCTGCTCACGGCGGAGCCGATCGCCGACGACGGCATCCAGATGACCTGGGAAGCCACGATCGAACTCGAAGGCGTGGCCAAGCCGGCCTGCGTGGCCGAATCGGTGGTGCGCCGCTACCGCTAAGGCTCGGCTCAGCCGAAGCCGTTCTGGCGCCAGGCCTCGAAGACGGTCACCGCCACGGCGTTCGAGAGATTCAGGCTGCGCTGCCCCTCGCGCATCGGCAGCCGAAGGCGCTGCGGTTCGGCAAAGCCCTCGCGCACCGCGGGCGGCAGGCCGCTGGTTTCCGAGCCGAACACCAGCCAGTCGCCCGGCTGGAAGCGCACATCGTGCACGGCCCGCGTGCCGCGCGTGGTGAGCGCGAACATGCGCTCGGCGGCCGGCCGCTCGGCCTCGAGCAGCGCCTGCCAGCCGGCGTGGCGCTTCACTTCGGCATATTCGTGATAGTCGAGCCCGGCGCGGCGCAGCAGGCGGTCGTCCATCGAGAAACCCAGCGGCTCGACCAGGTGGAGCGTGCAGCCGGTGTTGGCGGCTAGGCGGATCACGTTGCCCGTGTTCGGCGGGATTTCGGGCTGGACCAGGACGATATGGAACATTCGCCGATTGTCGCGGTGCTCAATGCGGCGGATCGGTGCGCGCGAACACGATGGCCGCGACATGCGCCGCGCCCGCCAGCCGCAGCGCCGCGGCGGCCGCGAACAGCGAGGCGCCGCTGGTCATCACGTCGTCGACCAGCACCACGCGCCGGCCTTGCAGCTCGTGGGCGCGCAAGGGCTCCACCGCGAAGGCGCCGCGCAGGTTGCGCAGGCGCTCGGCGCGCGCAAGACCGCTCTGCGCCGGCGTCTCGCGGGTGCGCAGGAGCAGCGCCGCGTCGGTCTTGCCGGGCGCGAGCCGGCGCGCCAGTTCGAGCGCCTGGTTGAAGCCGCGCTCGCGCAGCCGGGCCGGCGCCATCGGCATGGGCAGCACCCGGTCGCACTGTTCCAGCGCCGGCTCCACCCACGGCACGCTGCGCATCAGCGTGGCGAGCGGTCCGGCCCAGCCGGCCTCGCCATGGAACTTGAATTGAGCAATGCAATCGGGCCAGGGCCACACATAGGCGCAGGCTGCGAAGCAGGCGTCGAGCGGCGGCGGATCGCGCAGGCATTCGCTGCACCGGGCCACGCCCTCCGGCACCGGCAGGGCGCAGCTGCCGCAGCGCGCGGCCGGCGGCGCGAAGCGCGCCACGCAGGCATCGCAGACGCGCCGCGAAGGCCATGCGCGGCACACCTCGCACTGGCTGGGCAGCCGTGCGAGCAGAGAGGTCAAAGGCCGGTCGGCCCAACGGCTGAACATGGGCTCAATATACTCACGGCCCCATGGCCACCGACCCCGCAAGAAGACCGCCGACCATCGATCCCACGGCGGCCGCGCGCTGGAGCCGGCTCGCGCCTGCCGACGGCTCGCCCTGGCTGCACGAGGAAATCGGCCGCCGCATGGAAGACCGGCTGCAATGGATCAAGGCGCAGCCGCGCACCTGGGCCGACTGGGCGCCGCTGCGCGGCGGCCTCGAGGCGCACGAGCTGGTGGCCCGGCGCTACCGCGAAGCCGCCTGCTTCGTGATCGAACCCGAGGCGAACCTGGCCGCCGCGGCCGGCGAGGCGCTGGCCGCGCCCTGGTGGAGTGCGCGCCGCTGGCAGGGCAGCAAGCTGCGCTTCGACGCACCGCCCGAAGACGGCGTGGACCTGCTCTGGGCCAACATGTCGCTGCACATGGCGGCCGACCCCGAGGCGCTCATCGCGCGCTGGCACCGGCTGGTGGCGACCGACGGCTTCCTGATGTTCTCGTGCCTGGGCCCCGACACGGTCCGCGAGCTGCGGGCACTGCACGCGCGCCTGGGCTGGCCGGCCGCGGGCCACGAATACACCGACATGCACGACTGGGGCGACATGCTGGTGCATGCCGGCTTCGCCGAGCCGGTGATGGACATGGAGCGCATCGTGCTCACCTGGGCCACGCCCGAGGCGGCGCTGTCCGAACTGCGCACGCTCGGGCGCAACCTGCATCCGGCGCGCTTCCCGGCGCTGCGCGGCAAGGCATGGCACCGGGCGCTCAAGCATGCGCTGCCCGAGCTGGCGCCGGCGCAGGAGGGCGGCGGGCGCATCGCGCTGACCTTCGAGGTCATCTACGGCCATGCCTTCAAGCCCGCGCCGCGCGTGGCGCTTTCCGCCGAGAGCGCGGTGTCGCTGCGCGAGATGCGTTCGATGCTGCAGCGCGGACGGCCCGGCGCCTGACCGGCGCGCCCGGCCGGCTGCGCATCCGCGACTGGGCGCCTGTGTCTACCCGCTACAATCCGCCGTTGCGTGAAACTCGCGGGTAGTGTTCCGCGAACGAGGTCTGTCCGATCCTGTGGAGACAAGGGGTTGGGCAGCCGTCGACGCACCGATTTGCTGAACTCGCCCGTGTCGAATTCCGTGTTTCGTTTTGCCACCGTTTCAGGCCAGAACATCCACTGGTTCCTGAAGCGCAACTGCTCGGTGACGCCGAGCCAGCTGGGCTGGCTCTACGCCTCGCTGTGCGTGGTATCGCTCGGTATCGGCGCGGTCTTCTGGATGCTCGGTGCGCCGCTGGTTCTGCCTTTTGCCTGGCTCGAACTGGCCGCGGTGGGTTTCGCGTTCATGCTGTACGCACGGCACGCAACCGATGGAGAACGGATTGCGCTGCAGGGCGGCCGGCTGGTGGTGGAGCTCGAGAACGGTGGAGACTACGAGCGCACGGAATTTCTGCCGCACCAGGTGCGGATCGAACCGCAGGCCAGCGATCGTTCGCTGATCGAGGTCTCGGGTCAGGGTCGATCGGTCAGGGTGGGGCGCTATGTACGCCCGGAGTTGCGAGCCGCATTGGCGCGCGAGATTCGCATGGCGTTGCGTGGCGCCTGAGGGCTCGCGCGGCGCTGCACGGTTGGGTTTGTTGAAAAAAATTGAAGAAACGTGAACACGATGAAGAGCATTTGGCGCAATAAGTACAGGCCGGCGAATCTGTTGCTGGCGGCCGGCGCGGCTTTCAGCGGCGCGGCGCACGCAGTCAACGATCTGCCCGGCGGTCCGTCGGTGCGCCAGCTGAATCTTCCGCTGGGCGTCACCAAGATTGCGCAGGAACAGCATTTCCTGCATACGGTGATGATGATCCTGTGCACGGTCATCTTCGTTGCCGTGTTCGCGGTCATGTTCTATTCGATATGGAAGCACCGCAAGTCGGTCGGCCACAAGGCGGCCAACTTCCATGAATCGGTGGTGGTCGAGGTCATCTGGACCATCGTGCCCTTCATCATCGTGATCGTGATGGCGCTGCCCGCCACCAAGGTGCTGGTGGCCCAGAAGGACACCACCAACGCCGACCTCACCATCAAGACCACCGGCTACCAGTGGAAGTGGGGCTACGACTACCTGAACGGCGAAGGCGAGGGCCTGGCCTTCATCTCCACGCTCGACAGCTCGCAGCGCGCCATGTCCGACGCCGGCGCCAAGGGTGCCATGCCCGACGACTACCTCTTCAAGGTCGACAACCCGCTGGTGGTTCCGGTCCAGAAGAAGGTCCGCATCATCACCACCGCCAACGACGTGATCCACGCGTTTGCCGTGCCCCAGCTGGGCATCAAGCAGGACGCGATTCCCGGCTTCGTGCGCGACACCTGGTTCCGCGCCGAGACCGTGGGCGACTACTACGGCCAGTGCCAGGAACTCTGTGGCAAGGAACACGCCTACATGCCGATCCACGTGAAGGTGGTCTCGGCTGCCGACTACACGGCCTGGGTCGATGGCAAGCGCAAGGAAGCCGCGGCCAAGCTCGACGATCCAGGCAAGGTCTGGGCCCTGCCCGAGATGCTGACGCGCGGCGAGAAGGTCTATGCTGCCAACTGCGCGGCCTGCCATCAGGCCAACGGCAAGGGCGCCGGCCCGATCAAGCCTCTGGACGCCAGCCCCAAGGTGCTCGATGCGGACCACAAGGTGCAGCTGATGGTGCTGCTCAACGGCCAGAACAACGGTGCGATGCCCTCCTGGAAGCAGCTGAGCGACACCGACCTCGCGGCCGTCGCCACCTACACCAAGAACAGCTGGTCGAACAAGACGGGCCAGCTGGTGCAGCCGGCCGAAGTTCTGGCCCTGCGCGGCAAGTGACCGTGCCCAAGCGCCCCGCGACGAAGAAATTGCAAGGAACAACGAAATGAGTGCAGTCCTCGACCCCCACGGTCACGCCCACGACGGCCACGCACACGACGAGCACCACGCAGCGCCCACCGGCTGGCGCCGCTGGGTGTTTGCCACCAACCACAAGGACATCGGCACGCTCTACCTGCTGTTCAGCTTCACCATGCTGATGGTGGGCGGCGTGCTTGCGCTGCTGATCCGCGCCGAGCTGTTCCAGCCCGGCCTGCAACTGGTGAACCCCGAACTGTTCAACCAGTTCACCACCATGCACGGCCTGATCATGGTGTTCGGCGCCATCATGCCGGCCTTCGTCGGCTTCGCGAACTGGATGATCCCGCTGCAGATCGGCGCATCCGACATGGCGTTCGCGCGCATGAACAACTTCAGCTTCTGGCTGCTGATCCCCGCCGCGCTGATGCTCGTGGGCTCGTTCTTCATGCCCGGCGGCGCGCCCGCCGCGGGCTGGACGCTCTACGCACCGCTCACGCTGCAGATGGGCCCTTCGATGGACGCCGGCATCTTCGCGATGCACATCATGGGCGCCTCGTCGATCATGGGCTCGATCAACATCATCGTCACCATCCTGAACATGCGCGCCCCCGGCATGACGCTCATGAAGATGCCGATGTTCTGCTGGACCTGGCTCATCACCGCCTACCTGCTGATCGCCGTGATGCCCGTGCTCGCCGGCGCCATCACCATGACGCTGACCGACCGCCACTTCGGCACCAGCTTCTTCAACCCCGCCGGCGGCGGCGACCCGGTGATGTACCAGCACATCTTCTGGTTCTTCGGCCACCCCGAGGTCTACATCATGATCTTGCCGGCCTTCGGCATCATCAGCCAGATCGTGCCGGCGTTCTCGCGCAAGCGGCTGTTCGGCTACGCCTCGATGGTGTACGCCACCTCGTCGATCGCGATCCTGTCGTTCATCGTCTGGGCGCACCACATGTTCACGACCGGCATGCCGGTCACGGGCCAGTTGTTCTTCATGTACGCGACCATGCTGATCGCAGTGCCCACGGCTGTGAAGATCTTCAACTGGATCGCCACCATGTGGCAGGGCTCGATGACCTTCGAAACCCCGATGCTGTTCGCGGTGGGCTTCATCTTCGTGTTCACGATGGGCGGCTTCACCGGCCTCATCCTGGCCATCGCCCCGATCGACATCCAGCTGCAGGACACCTACTACGTGGTGGCCCACTTCCATTACGTGCTCGTGGCCGGTTCGCTCTATGCCATGTTCGCGGGCTACTACTACTGGGCACCCAAGTGGACCGGCGTGATGTACAACGAAACGCGCGGCAAGATCCACTTCTGGTGGTCGCTGATCTCGTTCAACGTCACCTTCTTCCCGATGCACTTCCTCGGCCTGGCGGGCATGCCGCGCCGCTATGCCGACTACCCGATGCAGTTCGCCGACTTCAATGCGGTGGCTTCGGTGGGTGCGTTCGCCTTCGGTCTCGCGCAGGTGTACTTCTTCTTCTTCATCGTGCTGCCGACCATGCTCGGCAAGGGCGAGAAGGCAGCGCAGAAGCCCTGGGAAGCGGCTGAAGGCCTCGAGTGGGAAGTGCCGTCGCCGGCGCCCTTCCACACCTTCGAGAACCCGCCCAAGCTCGATGCGACCGCGACCAAGGTGATCGGCTGAACGGCACCAGGCCGCCGGCTTGCATGACCACGATGACCACGCCCGAACAAAAAAGGAACAACCGCCGCATGGGGCTCACGCTGGCCTCCATTGCCGTGCTGTTCTTTCTCGGATTCCTGGTCCGCATGATCTGGTTCGGCGGACGCTGAAGCAGACGCCAACGGAGCCGTCCACGTCATGAGCCTCGGTCAACGCATCAAGCGCGCCAATGTCCGCATGGTCGGCAAGCTGGCCGTGGTGACCTGCGGCATGTTCGCGTTCGGCTATGCCCTGGTGCCGCTCTATCGCGCCATCTGCGAAATGACCGGCATCAACATCCTCGCGCTCAACGAGCTCGAGGTGCCGGGCGGCGCGAGCGGCGGCAAGAACGTGCGCGTGCCCGACAACACGCAGGTCGACACCACGCGCACGATCACGGTCGAGTTCGACTCCAACGTGCGCGGCGGCCTCTGGGATTTCAAGCCCGCCGAGCGGACGATGCAGGTGCACCCCGGCCAGCTCAACACCGTGCTCTACGAATTCCAGAACGTGCAGAACCGCCGCATGGCGGCGCAGGCCATTCCGAGCTATGCGCCGCAGCAGGCCGCGCCGTACTTCAACAAGCTGGAGTGCTTCTGCTTCAACCAGTACACGCTCGACCCGGGCGAGAAGAAGCAGTGGCCCGTCGCCTTCGTGATCGACCCGAAGATCTCCAGGGACGTGAAGACCATCACGCTGTCCTACACCTTCTTCGAAGTCGGCGGCAAGACGCCCGCGGCGCCGGTGGCCGCTGTTTCGAATGCTGCCCATGAGTCCCGTTCGTGACCGCGCCGGACACGCCACCCAAGGCCACGCTGTGGGACACGGTGAAGGCCGTGTGCTGGTCGTTCTTCGGGGTGCGCAAGAAAAGCGCCTACCAGGACGACCTGGCCAAGCTGAACCCGCTGCACATCATCGCGGTGGCCTTTGCCGCGGTCATCGTTTTCATCGTCGGCCTGGTGCTGCTGGTGCGCTACGTGGTTGCACCCTGAACCCGGTCCGCATGGCCCACGACATCCAGAACCCATCGAATCGAGAGAAGAAAGAAAGCCAGGAGCTGATATGAGTTCAACCACCCACGGCACCACGCCCTACTACTTTGTGCCCGGGCCGTCCGCCTACCCGGTCATGGCCGCGACCGGCCTGTTCTTCGTGATTCTCGGCGCGGGCCAGTGGATCAACGGCCACCAGTGGGGCGCCTGGTCCCTGCTGGCGGGCATGGTCGCGTGGCTCGCCACGCTGTTCGTCTGGTTCCGCACCGCCATCGGCGAAAGCGAAAGCGGCCAGTACGGCCACAAGATCGACCTCTCGTTCCGCTGGAGCATGAGCTGGTTCATCTTCTCCGAAGTGATGTTCTTCGGCGCCTTCTTCACCGCGCTGTGGTGGACCCGCACCCATTCGCTGCCGGCACTCGGCAGCCTCGACAACGCACTGCTCTGGCCCGACTTCAAGGCCGTCTGGCCCAGCGTTGCCGCCGGCGCCACCGGTTCGCCGGCCGACATCGTCGAGCCCTTCCAGACCGTCGGCCCGTTCTGGCTGCCCACGATCAACACCGCGCTGCTGCTGAGCTCGGGCGTGACGCTCACCATTGCCCACCACGCGCTGCGCGCCGGCCATCGTGCCCAGACCATCCGCTTCATGTGGCTCACCGTGCTGCTCGGCGTGCTCTTCCTGGGCGTGCAGGGCTACGAGTACCACCACCTGTACACGGACCTGAACCTCAAGCTCAGCTCCGGTGCCTACGGCTCGACCTTCTTCATGCTGACCGGCTTCCACGGCCTGCATGTGTTCATCGGCATGCTGATGCTGCTGTTCATCACGCTGCGCCTGCAGAAGGGCCACTTCACGCCGGAGCGCCATTTCGGCTTCGAGGGCGCGGCCTGGTACTGGCACTTCGTCGACGTGGTGTGGCTCGGCCTCTACATGCTGGTGTACTGGCTTTGAGCGACCTCCGCGGCATGCAGAAAAAAAGGCGCCGGAAGGCGCCTTTTTCATGGTTCTCGTGGAACGAGCACCATCTACTTGCCGAGCGGGAGCCCGGTGGGCTGGATGTAGCCGAATTTCCAGGCCAGCAGCATGCAGAGGAACAAAAACACCGACAGGCCGATCCGAAAGGTGAGCGCGCGCGCCATGCCGCCGCTCTTGGCGCGCCCGTTGCGCCCGTCTTTCAGCATGTAGAAGAGCGCGAAGGCAAGGCTCGCGAAGATGCCCACGAAAACCAGGGCGACGAAATATTTCATGACCCCGATTATCGGCCGCACGCCTCATCCACTCCAGTGACGCCGGAACCCCTTCATTCCGCCCGCCCGAGGCCCAGGCGGGGCCGCTTCCTGGTGGTCACGCTGGCCGCGGTGCTGGCCCTTTCCGCCACAGTGTCGCTGGGCCGCTGGCAGTTGTCGCGCGCCGCGCAGAAAGAGGCGCTGCAGGCCGAGATCGAGGCCCAGAAGCAGAAACCGCCGCTGGCCCAGGCCGAGTTCCTGGCGCTCGAGGCGCCGGCCGGCGAACTGCACCGGCCCGTGCGGCTGCGCGGCCTCTGGCTGACGCCCCAGACGGTCTACCTGGACAACCGTCAGATGCATGGCGTGCCGGGCTTCTACGTGCTGACGCCGTTCGCCCTGGAAGGCAGCGACCAGGCCGTGATGATCCAGCGCGGCTGGGTGCAGCGCAACTTCAACGACCGCACGCAGCTGGGCGCGGTCGAGACGCCGCCGGGCATCGTCGAGGTCACGGGCCTGATCGAGCCGCCGCCGGGCCATTTGTTCGAACTCGGCAAGCCGGCTGCGGCGGCCTCGGCACCGGAATCCGCGGGGTCTTCGCCCATCCGGCAGAATCTCGACCTGGAAGCGTTCCGCGCCGAAACCAAGCTGCCGCTGCGGACCGATGTGTCGCTGCAGCAGGTCGGCCCCGCTTCCGAGGGGTTGCAGCGCGACTGGCCGGCCCCCGCTCTGGGTCTGGAGAAGCACTACGGCTATGCATTCCAGTGGTTCGGGCTTTCGGCCCTCGTGGTCATCCTCTATGTCTGGTTCCAAATCATTTCCCCCTACCGCCGCTCGCGGCGCCGCGCACGCGATGAACGCAGCCTCTGACGAACCGCTGGGCCTGACGGTGCACTCGATGCCGTCGCCCAACCAGGCGCTCGACGGCGCCGAGGGCCGCCGCACGGTGGCCGGGCGCTGGAAGATGATTGCCGTGATGCTGATGTGCGCCGCGCCCGTCATCGCGTCCTACTTCACCTACTACGTGATCCGGCCCGAGGGGCGCAGCGTCTACGGCGAACTCATCGATCCGCAGCGCACGCTGCCGGCATTCACCGCAACGGACCGCAGCGGTGCGCCGGTCGACCTGGCCACGCTCAAGGGCCAGTGGCTGCTGGTGGCGGTGGCCGACGCAGCCTGCGACGCGCTCTGCGAACAGCAGCTCTACCTGCAGCGCCAGCTGCGCGAAAGCCTGGGCCGCGAGAAAGACCGGCTCGACCGCGTCTGGCTCGTGAGCGATGCGGCGCCCGTTCCGGCGCGGCTGGACAACGGCCTGCGCGGCGCCACCGTGCTGCGCGTGCCGCCCGAGCAGCTCGCCAGGTGGCTCGCGCCGGTTCCGGGCCATGGGCTGGCCGAGCACCTGTACGTGGTCGATCCGATGGGCAACTGGATGATGCGTTTTCCGGCCCGCATGGACGCCGCGGGCGCCAGCCGCGCCAAGCGCGACCTCGACCGCCTGCTGCGCGCTTCTGCCTCCTGGGACGAGCCCGGCCGCTAGCACCGCATGATGGACACCGGCTCGCTCTACGACCTCACCCCCGTCGCCTGGCTGATGGCGGCCGGCGTGCTGATCGCGCTCGGCCCGCTGCTGTGGGTGTGGCGCCGCAACGCGGGCGCCGGACCGGCGCGCCGGCTGCATGCACTCACCGTGCTGACGCTGTTCCTCACCTTCGACCTCACGCTGTTCGGCGCCTTCACCCGGCTCACCGATTCGGGCCTGGGCTGCCCCGATTGGCCGGGCTGCTACGGCAACGCGAGCCCGGTGGGCGCGCGCCACGAGATCGCCATGGCGCAGTCGGCCCAGCCGACCGGTCCGGTCACGCACAGCAAGGCCTGGGTCGAGATGGTGCACCGCTACCTGGCCACCGGCGTCGGCGTGCTGATCCTCGCGCTTGCGGGCGCCACCTGGGTCGTGCGGCGGCGCCAACGCCGCGCGCCGCCCGCGCCGGGGGACGGCGAGCACGCCACGCTCAGCGCCTGGTGGCCCGCGCTCACGCTGGCCTGGGTCTGCCTGCAGGGCGCGTTCGGCGCGCTCACGGTCACCTGGAAGCTCTTTCCCGCCATCGTCACGCTGCACCTGCTGGGCGCCGTGGTGCTGCTGGTGCTGCTGTGCATCCAGGCGGTGCGCTACCGGCAGGCCGCCGCGGACCGCTTGCCCACGGCCGTGTCGCCCGCGCTGCGCAACGGGCTGATCGCCACCTCGGCCCTGCTGCTGCTGCAGATCGCACTCGGCGGCTGGGTCAGCACCAACTATGCGGTGCTGGCCTGCACCCAGTTCCCGACCTGCCAGGGCAGTTGGTGGCCGCCAATGAATTTTGCGCAGGGCTTCGAGATCTGGCGTCACCTGGGCGTGACCGGCAGTGGCGTGCCGCTCGATTTTTCCGCGCTCACTGCCATCCACTACGTGCATCGGCTGATGGCGTACGCCGTGTTCGCCGCGCTGGGCGTGCTCGCGTGGCAGCTGCGCCGCACGCCGCCGCTGCGGCCGCAGGCGCGCTGGCTCGCGGGGCTCGCGCTGCTCCAGCTGGCCACGGGCCTGGGCAATGTGCTGCTCGGCTGGCCGCTGCTCGCTGCGGTCCTGCACACCGGGGGCGCTGCGGCGCTGGCCGTGGTGCTGACATGGGCGCTGTGCGAGAGCCGTCGCGGGGCTGCGGCTGCTTTCGCACACGACAGAGACAAGGCGCCTGGCGCCCCACACAACAACCAGAGGGAGGCCGCCGCGTGAGCACGCCGATTTCCGTGCAGCAGACAAGTACTGCCAATGTGCTGCGCCAGTTCTATGCGCTGACCAAGCCGCGCGTGGTGCAGCTGATCGTTTTCTGCGCCCTCATCGGCATGGTGCTGGCCGTGCCCGGGCTGCCCTCGTGGGCCGACGTGCAGCGCGCCGCGCTGGCCTGCATCGGCATCTGGCTGGTGGCGGGCGCGGCGGCGGCGTTCAATTGCCTGGTCGAGAAGGGCATCGACGCCAAGATGAAGCGCACTGCCTGGCGTCCCACGGCGCGCGGACAGCTCAGCGACCTGCAGGCGCTGGTGTTCTCGGCGCTGCTGTGCGCGGCCGGTTCGGCGCTGCTGTGGTTCCAGGTCAATCCGCTCACCATGTGGCTGACCTTTGCCACCTTCGTCGGCTACGCAGTGATCTACACCGTGATCCTCAAGCCGCTGACGCCGCAGAACATCGTGATCGGCGGCGCCTCGGGCGCGATGCCGCCGGTGCTGGGCTGGGCCGCGATGACCGGCGACGTGGGCCCCGAGGCGCTGATCCTGTTCCTGATCATCTTCCTGTGGACACCGCCGCATTTCTGGGCGCTGGCGCTCTACCGCGTCGAGGACTACCGCAAGGCCGGCCTCCCGATGCTGCCCGTCACGCACGGCAACGAGTTCACGCGGCTGCAGGTGCTGCTCTACACCTTCATCTTGTTCGCGGCCTGCCTGATGCCTTTCATCTACGGCATGAGCGGCTGGCTCTACCTGGCGGTGGCGGTGGGCGTGAGCATCGGCTTCACGGGCTACGCCTTCGCGCTCTGGCGCAACTACTCCGATGCGTTGGCGCGCAAGACCTTCCGGTTCTCGCTGATCCACCTGAGCGTGCTGTTCGCGGCACTGCTCGTCGACCATTACCTCCGTTGATTGACTGATCGGACGCCCGTGCCCATGAACAAGCGAAATGCCCTGAAACTGATTGCCGGCGGTGCGGGATGGGCCGGCGTGGCCGCCACTCTTGGCCTCGGTCTTTCGGCCTGCAGCGAAGCCAAGCCCAGCTTCAATGCGGTCGACATCACAGGCGCCGACTACGCCCGCGACTTCTCGCTGAAGGACGCCGACGGCAAGCTTCGCACGCTGGCCGACTTCAAGGGCAAGGTGGTCGTGCTGTTCTTCGGCTATGCGCAGTGCCCCGATGTCTGCCCCACCACCATGACCGAGATGGCGCAGGTCAAGCAGCAGCTCGGCAGCGATGGCGACAAGCTGCAGGTGCTGTTCGTCACGGTCGACCCGGCGCGCGACACGCCCGAGGTGCTCAAGGCCTACATGGGCGCATTCGACCCGGCCTTCGTCGCGCTGATTCCCACGGCCGACCAGCTCGCCCAGCTCGCCAAGGACTTCAAGGTCTACTACAAGAAGGTCGAGGGCAAGACCCCCACCAGCTACTCGATGGACCATTCGGCCGCCAGCTTCGTCTACGACACTGACGGCCGGCTGCGGCTTTACGCGCGCTATGGCGCCGGCGCGGCGCCCATGGTGTCGGACGTCAAGGCGCTGCTCAAGTCCTGACCGGGCCGTGACCTATCTGCCTCCCATGGACGCCGCCGTCGCCGTGGCCTCCGTCGAGCACCTGAAGGCGCGCCGGGGCGCCTTCCGCATCGCTCTCATCCCGCCCGAGGTGCTGCGCGCGCTCAACGACGGGCTGCTCGAGACCGTCAACCTCAACGAATTCATGGCGCTCGAACTGCCGCAGCTCGCGCGCAGCGTGGCGGCCCATATCGGGCTGGATCCGGCGAGCGAACGGCTGGCCGACACCATCGCCATGCTCGGCGCGTTCAAGCCGATGCAGCGGCACGGCCATATTGCGCGGGCGCTCTACGACCTGGCGGCGCTGCATGCCGAGCGCGACGCCGTTGCCCACCGGCTGGCCACGCACGCAAGCGACGTCGCGCGCTGCTGGGCCGCGCAGTGGGTCACGCTCTCGGGCCTGCCGCTGGCGGCGCAGCTGGAGGCGGTGCGGCGCTTTGCCGCCGACCCGCACTTCGGCGTGCGCGAAATCGCCTGGATGGCGGTGCGCGATGCGGTCATCGGCTCGCTCGACGAGTCGCTTGCGCTGCTGCAGCCGTGGACGGCCGACGCCGATCCGAACATCCGCCGCTTCGCCAGCGAGCTCACGCGCCCGCGCGGCGTCTGGTGCGCGCAGATCGATGCGCTCAAGACCGAACCCTGGCGCGCGCTGCCGCTCATCGAGCCCTTGCGGGCCGACGCCAGCCGCTACGTGCAGAACTCGGTGGCCAACTGGCTCAACGACGCGAGCAAGACCGAGCCGGAGTGGGTCGACCGGCTCTGCGCGCGCTGGGTGGCCGAGTCGGACACACCCGCCACCCGCTACATCGCCCGGCGGGCCCTGCGGACGCTGGCCAAGCAGGCATGAAAAAAGCCCGGCGCGCGGCCGGGCTTGTTCGGGTGAAGCGCAGGGACGGGGCTCAGGCGAAATCTGCCAGCGCCTTCTTCATCTTCTTCATGGCCGCGACTTCGATCTGGCGAATGCGCTCGGCGCTCACGCCGTACACCGCCGCCAAGTCGTGCAGCGTCATGCCGCCCGAGCCGTCGTCGTTGACCTTGAGCCAGCGCTCTTCGACGATGCGGCGGCTGCGGTCGTCCAGCGCTTCGAGCGCGGTGGCGATGCCGTCGCTCGAGAGCCGGTCGCGCTGCTGCGACTCGAGCAGGGCGGTCGGCTCCTGCGTGGCATCGGCCAGGTAGGCGATCGGACCGAAGGCCTCGTCGCCGTCGTCCGACGGACCCGGATCGAGCAGCACGTCGCCGCCCGACAGGCGGGTTTCCATTTCCAGCACTTCTTCGGGCTTGACGTTGAGCCGGGTCGCCATCTGCGACACCTCGTCGGGGCTCAGCGTGTCGCGGTGCGTGCCGTTGTCGGCCGCAGCCGAGTCGGCCTTGAAGCCCTGCTTCATCGAGCGCAGGTTGAAGAACAGCTTGCGCTGGGCCTTGGTCGTCGCGACCTTGACCATGCGCCAGTTCTTCAGGATGTACTCGTGGATCTCGGCCTTGATCCAGTGCATGGCGTAGCTCACGAGCCGCACGCCCTGGTCGGGGTCGAAGCGCTTCACGGCCTTCATGAGGCCGACGTTGCCTTCCTGGATCAGGTCGCCGTGCGGCAATCCGTAGCCCAGGTACTGGCGCGAAATGGACACCACGAGGCGCAGGTGCGAGAGGATCAGCGCACCGGCCGCTTCGAGGTCGTTGTGGTCGCGCAAACGGCGTGCGAAGCCCTGCTCTTCTTCGAGCGTGAGCATCGGCAGGCGGTTGGCGGCCGAAATATAAGCATCCAGGTTGCCCAGCGGCGGCACCATCGACCATGGATTGGCGACGGCGAGCTGGTTGGCAGAGGCTCCAGACAGCGTGGTCATCAGGGGAAACTCCTTTGTATTGGGCATATTAGCACTCGATTAGAGGGAGTGCTAAACCAAGGGTTCCCCCTAAGTTTCTATCGCACCGATAGCCAAAGCTGTCAGCCGGACGGCGATACGGCCCGCGGCGGCGTCCGACCTGGGGATCACCAGCGGATACCGAGGCGCAAAAACAGCTTCGAAAGTACGAACAGCGGCCCCACCCAAAGATATTGGATGTCTTCGAAGAAAGAAGGTTTCCTGCCTTCGATCCTGTGGCCGATGAACTGGAAGATCCAGGCCACCACGAAGATGGCGGCGGAAATAGGCAGTACAAGGCTTCCCATGGCATGAACCAGCGCCAGCACGAGGGCCGTGCCGGCCAGCATGGCGGCCAGGAAGGCAGGGGAGCGCAGGGTGGCGTAGTAGACCAGGCTCGCGGCCACGAAGACGTAGGCGGCCCAGGGATGCAGCGCATACAGCAGGCCGACGAGGCTCAGCATGATGGCCGGGATCGCGGCGAAGTGAATCAGCTCGTTGGTCGGATGGCGGTGGCTTTCGCCATAGTGGGCCAGCAGCCGGTCGACCTTGCGCTCGCCCGCTGCCAGCGGGACATCGGCGGTGTGCATCATGCTTGTCTCCAAAACGCCGTTCGATGCGGCGGGTAGCGCATGGTGCTCCCGCGCGCAGTGGATGGCAAGTGCTATGAAAAGAAGAGCAAGCGCTGCCCCGAAACGGCGGCTACCCCATGACTTAGTGCACTGTTGCGCGCCGGGCGCGTCGCTAAGATCGACCGCGTGGCTTCGCTCGAATCTCCCTCCAACCCGCTGCCGCCGACCCTGGAGGGCGGCATCCCCGCGCATCCGCCCGGCGCGATCCTGGTGGTGGACGACCACGACCTGCTGCGGCTCGGCGTGCGCGCGCTGATCGAGGCGCAGACCGCTGCGTCGGGGGCGGGCATCGAGGTCTTCGAGGCCGCCAGCGCGGCCGATGCGCTGGCGCTCTACGAAAAGCACCGCGAATCGATCCGCCTCGTGCTGCTGGATCTGGCGCTGCCCGATACCCACGGCCTGAGCGGCCTCGCGGAATTTCGCCTGCGCCACCCGTCCGCCCGCATCGTGGTGCTGTCGGGCACTGGCAACACCTCCCTGGCACAGGGAGCGGTGGCACTGGGCGCGAGCGCCTTTCTTCCGAAGTCGGCGGACCTGAAGGAGGTGGTGGGATTCATCCGCGCCTGCGGCCTGCTCGAGCCCGGCGCGTCTAAAGCTCCCCCTCCCGCCACCGTGCCGAAGGCGCCCGGCAGCTATGCCGAATCGGCCCAGGCCAGCGCCTGGCAGGAGCTCACGCCGCGCCAGATGCAGGTGCTGCAATGGGTGCTCGACGGCAAGGCAAACAAGGAGATCGCCCAGCTCGCGAACCTGAGCGAAGGCACGGTGAAGAACCATGTATCGACCATCCTGCTGCTGTTCGGCGTGCGTTCGCGTGCGCAGCTGATCAGCAGCCTGCGTTGAGCCGCCGCGCATGGCCGACACGCCGCTGAACCAGCGCGTGCTGCGCGAGCACGTGGCGTCGGTCTATTTCAACTACAACGCCACCTTCCTGGCCCGCGTCGTCTTCGTGCTGGTGCTCGGTGCGTTCATGTACCTGCAGCTGGGCGACCCGATGGTGCTGCCCTTCGTCGTGCTGCACCTGACGCTGTATCTGTGCATGTACTTCACGCCGCGCTGGAATCCGTCGGTCCCGGCGGCGGACAGTGCCTGGTGGGCGCGCAGGATCACCCGCATCGTGACCCTGCTCGGGTTTGCCGATGCGCTGGCGCCGTGGATCTTCGTGCCCGCGGGCAACCTGCCGGTCACCGCCGCGCTGATGGTGGTGATGATGGGCAACTGCGCCCGGGCCGTGCAGTCCCTGCGGCCGCTGAAGGCGGCGCTGTTCGGCCACACGCTGCCCATGATGGGCGGGCTGATCGTTGCGCTGGCGTGGCAGCGCGATTCCATCCATCTCTTTCTCGCGGCCTTCGCCTCGATCTACCTTTTTCTCATGCTGCGCGTCGGCGTGCAGGAGCACAGGCTGCTGGCGGACTCGCTGGTCCTGCGCTTCGAAAAGGAAGCCCTGGCCGTGCGGCTGGAGGAGCAGATTGCCGCCACCGAGCGCGCCAGCCAGGAAAAGACCCGCTTCCTGGCCAGCGCCAGCCATGACCTGCGCCAGCCGCTGCATGCCATCGCGCTGTTCGGCGCCGCGCTCGAGAACGAGCTGCGCGGCCGGCCGGAGGAAGTGAATGCGCAGCGCCTGATGCGCGCCGTCAATGCGCTGGGCGCCTCGCTCGACATCATGCTCGACATCTCCCGGCTGGATGCCGGCGTGGTCACGCCCGTGCTTCAGGCCGTTCAGCTCGATGCCCTGTTCCTGCCGCTCAATCACACCTTCTCGGCCCAGGCCGAGCAAAAGCAGTTGCAGTTGCGCGTGCGCGCCAGCGGCTTGTGGGTGCGCAGCGACCCCCAGCTGCTGCATCGGATGCTGTCCAACCTGCTGGACAACGCCCTCAAGTACACCGCGCGCGGCGGAGTGACGGTGACGGCCCGCGAACGAGGGGAGTTCGTGTGGATCGAGGTGCGGGACACCGGCATCGGCATTGCGCCCGAGCAGTCGAGCCGGATCTTCGAGGAGTTCTATCAGATCGACAATCCGGGGCGCGACCGCTCGCGCGGGCTGGGCATCGGCCTGTCGATCGTGCAGCGGCTCTCGCAACTGCTGGGCCATCCGGTGCAAATGCATTCGCGGCTGGGTCGCGGCACCCACTTCCGCGTGGTGCTGCCGGCCGTTGCGCCGAAGGCCGGCGCGCTGGCCGGACACTTCCCGCCCGACGCTGCGGCGCCACGGCAGGAAAAGCGGCCCGGGCGAGCGGCGCCGGCACTGCCCGCGCGGGTGCTGCTGCTGGACGATGAATCGGAAATCCGGGAAGCCATGACGGGCCTGCTGCGCTCGCATTCGATCGACGCGCTCGCCGTCGCGGATGAAGCCGCCGCCGCCGCGGCCTTGCAGCAGGCGAGCAGAGAAGGGCGGGCCTTCGACCTGTTGATGTGCGACTACCGCCTGGCCGATGGTGTCGATGGGCTGGATGTCGGCCTGCGCCTGAGCGGCCGAGGACAAGGCGGGCCCGCGACCCCGTTGCTGCTGATCACAGGCGAGACCTCGCCCGACAGGCTGCAGCGTGTCCGGGAATCGGGCGTTCCCGTGCTGTTCAAGCCCGTGGCCACCGATTCGCTGTTCCGGATGATGGTCACAGCGGCAAGCTCGGAACGCCGCAGGATTTAGTACTTTTGAGCTCGTTGCCGGCAATGTCATGACTTTTGGCACTGGTGGCCCTCAGGCCCCCCGACATACCTTCCATGGGTCGCACACATCGATCAGGGAGGATTCCAAATGCGTTTCAAGCTTGCAGCGGTTGCGGCCGCAGTGGCCGCCACACTGGCCCTCGCGGCCTGCGGTGGCGGGGGAGGCGGAGGCGGAGGGGGTGCCGCATTGCCGATCGGCTGGGGCAACGGCGTTCCGCCGCCTCCCGCACCCGCGCCGGCTCCGGCGCCCGCACCGGCCCCAGCGCCCGCACCAGCACCGGCGCCCGCCCCGGCCACCCGCACCTTCATGTACGAGGCCTTGCCGCCTGCCGCCGACGCTGCGGCGTTTCTCGATCAGCTCAATGCACAGGGCGCCAGGGCCTTCCGCTTCTTCAGCGGCCTGGCCTTCCCCACCAGCCCGACCGGTGCGGAAGTCGTCGAGGCCTACGTGAAGGACGCCGGAACCACCTATGCCTTCGAGCTGCTGCCAGACACCGGCTCCGTGGCGGACCTGCAGGCCCAGCTCAACGCCCAGGGCGCCCGAGGTTTCAAGTGGGGCGGGCCCTATGTGGTCGGCGGCCAGATCCGAACGCTCTACCGCAAGGACAACAGCTCGGCATCGACCTACACCTATGCCGTGCTGGCGGCACCCACCGACAGCGCCGCCTATCTGGCCCAGATCAATGCGCAGGGCGGCAACGGCTACTACAGCGTCGGCGGTGCTTACATGGTTGGCGGAGCCACGGTGCTGGTCTTTCAAAAGGACGCGCAAGGCAGCGCCACCTACGGCTATGAAGCGCTGGACCAGCCCGGCAGCGACGCCGATTTCCTGGCGCAGCTCGAGGCGAAGGGCGCCCAGGGCTTCCGGTTCAAGACCGGTTATGTCTTTTCGGACGGCACGAAGCTGCTCTACGAGAAAGATCTGTCGCAATCGGCCACGTTCAGCTACCAGAACCTGCAGCCCGCGGCCAACAGCGCGGGCTACATCGCGCAGGCGAATGCCGAAGGTGCCAAGGGCAACGCCCTGGTGGGCGACTACATGCTGCCGGGTGGCCAGATCAGGACCCTCTACGTCCGGCCCGCCAACTGCAGCGGCTTTTTCTGCGATACCCGCTCGCTCTTCGGCTTTTGAGCGGCGCGTTCTGCTGCTGGCGCGTCAGCCCAGCAGCGCCATGGCGAACTCGCGTGCGTTGAAGGTCTCGAGGTCTTCGAGCTTCTCGCCCACGCCGATGAAGTAGACCGGAATCGGCCGCTCGCGCGCAATCGCGCAGAGCACACCCCCCTTGGCGGTGCCGTCGAGCTTGGTCACCACCAGGCCAGTGAGGCCCAGGGTCTCGTCGAAGGCCCTGACCTGCGCCAGGGCGTTCTGCCCGGTGTTGCCGTCGATCACCAGCAGCACCTCGTGCGGCGCGCTGGCGTCGGCCTTGGTGACGACGCGCTTGATCTTCTTGAGCTCGTCCATCAGGTGCAGCTGCGTCGGCAGTCGGCCTGCGGTGTCGACCAGCACCACGTCCTTGCCGCGCGCCTTGCCGGCCGTGACGGCGTCGAAGCTCACGGCCGACGGGTCGCCGCCTTCCTGGCTCACGATCTCGACCGTGTTGCGGTCGGCCCAGACCAGCAGCTGCTCGCGCGCCGCCGCCCGGAAGGTGTCGGCCGCCGCCAGCAGCACCGAGGCACCCTCGCTGGCCAGGTGCTTGGTGAGCTTGCCGATCGAGGTGGTCTTGCCGGCGCCGTTGACGCCCGCCACCATGATCACCGTCGGCGTGAACTGGCCGATCACCAGCGGCTTTTCGAGCGGCTGGAGCAGGTCGGTGATGGCATCGGCCAGCAGCCGCTTCACTTGCGCCGCGTCGGTGGCCATCTGGCGCTTGACGCGGCCGCGCAGGTCCTCGAGCAGGTACTCGGTGGCCTTGACGCCGGCATCGGCCATCAGCAGGGCCGATTCGAGTTCCTCGTACAGCGCTTCGTCGATCTGAGCGTTGACGAACACCGCCTGGATGCCGGTTCCGGTCTTGCGCAGGCCGGTCTTGAGCTTGTCGAACCAGCCCTTGCGCTCGGCCGGCATGGCGGCCTCGGTGGCGAGGGTGGGCGGGGGCGGGGGTACGGTCGGAACGGCCGGCGTGGGTACCGGTGCAGCAGGCACGGGGGCGAGGTTCGGCGCCGCGGCTGGCGCCGGAGGGGGCGCGACCGGGGGCGCCGGGTCTGGCGCTGCAGGCGGCGGCGCCGCTTCCTCTGCGGCAGGCTTGGAGCCGAACCAGCTCGACGGAGAGAACACCGAGCGCGCCGGTGCGGCAGCGGGCGCAGGCGCGGGCTCGGGTGCAGGTACCGGCTCGACGGCCCGTGAGGGCGCCGGCGCGGCCGGGGATTCGGCAGGCGGTTTTTTCTTGAAGAAACTGAACATCGGGAGCTTTTTACAATCCGACCCATTCTATGAAACACCCCTCGCCACGCCGTGCTGCGTCCGGTGCGGTGCTGGCAATGGCGCTTTGCGCGCCGTGGGCCATGCCTGCGCAGGCCCAGTCCACACCGGTTTCCGCCGCTCCATCCGACACTGCCGCGGCCGCATCCGCACCCCAGCAATTCACCCTCGCCAACGGCATGACGCTGCTGGTGCAGCCCGACAGGCGCGCGCCCACCGCAGTGCAGATGCTCTGGGTTCGCGTGGGCTCGGTCGACGAGGTCGACGGCACTTCGGGCGTGGCCCACGTGCTCGAGCACATGATGTTCAAGGGCACCAAGGACATCAAGCCCGGCGAGTTCTCGCGCCGCGTGGCGGCGCTGGGCGGCCAGGAGAACGCCTTCACCACGCGCGACTACACCGGCTACTACCAGCAGATTCCCGTGGGCAGCCTGGAGCAGGTCATGAAGCTCGAATCGGACCGCTTCGCCAACAACCAGTGGTCCGACGACGAGTTCAGGCGCGAGATCGAGGTGGTCAAGGAAGAGCGCCGCCTGCGCACCGAAGACCAGCCGCGCGCGCTGCTCGGCGAGCAGCAGAACGCGGTCGTGTTCATGGCCTCGCCCTACCACCGCCCGGTGGTCGGGTGGATGAGCGACCTCGACGCCATGACACCCGACGACGCGCGCGCCTTCTTCCGCCGCTGGTACGTGCCCGCCAATGCCGCCGTGGTGGTGGTGGGCGACGTCGACGTGGCCCAGGTGCGCGCGCTGGCCGAGAAGTACTACGGCCGCATTCCCGCGCGCGCCGTGCCGGCGCGCAAGCCGCGCACCGAGCCCGCGCAGCGCGGCATCCGCCGCATCGAATTCAAGGCGCCGGCCGAGCAGGCCTACGTGTCGCTCGCCTTCCGCATTCCGCAGCTGGAGAGCATCGATGCCGCGGACAGCGACGTGTGGGCGCT
The DNA here is from genome assembly GCF_007828835.1 of Variovorax beijingensis. Lineage (GTDB taxonomy): Bacteria > Pseudomonadota > Gammaproteobacteria > Burkholderiales > Burkholderiaceae_C > Variovorax > Variovorax beijingensis_A. Next base: position 1,173,941 of record NZ_VIVL01000001.1, read on the forward strand.
CGAGGTGCTGTCGGCCGTGCTCGACGGCTACACGGGCGCACGGCTCGACCGTGCCCTGACCCAGGGCCCCGACCGCGTGGCCGATTCGGTCGGTGCCTATTCCGGCCTGGCCGGCCGCGGGCCTCAGCTGTTCACGCTGGTGGGCGTGCCGGCCCACGGCAAGAGCGCCGAAGCGGTGGAGGCGGCGCTTCGCGCCCAGGTGGCGCGCGTGGCGAAGGAAGGCGTGAGCGAAGCCGAACTCGCGCGCGTCAAGACGCAGTGGGTGGCCAGCCAGACCTACAAGCGCGACTCCGTGATGGCGCAGGCCCGCGAGCTCGGCAGCAACTGGGTGCAGGGGCTGCCGCTGGACACCAGCGCGCGCATCGTCGCGAAGCTGCAGGCCGTGACCCCGGCCCAGGTGCAGGCCATGGCCGGCAAGTACTTCGGCGACGACCAGCTCACCGTGGCCACCCTGCGCCCCCTGCCGCTCGAAGCCAGGCCGCGCGGCCGCGGTTTTGCCGCCCCGCAGGGCGAGCTGCGCTGAAAGGCCCGGATTCTTCAATGACCCCCATGACAAAAATCCTGCGCTCCGCGCTGTTCGCGGCCGCCACGGCCTTCGCAGGCCTGAACGCCGCACAGGCTGCGCTGCCGATCGAGCACTGGACGCTCGCGAGCGGCGCCAAGATCTACCTGGTGTCGACCCAGGCGCTGCCCATCGTCGACGTGCAGATCGATTTCGACGCCGGCAGCCGGCGCGATCCGGCAGGCCAGGCCGGCCTGGCCAGCGCGACCGCGACCATGGTCGAGAAGGGCGTGCGCGCCGGCAGGAACGGCGAGCTCGCGCTCGACGAAAACGCGCTCGGCGAAGCCTGGGCCGACCTGGGCGCCGAGTTCGGCACCAGCGCCGGCACCGACCGCGCCAGCTACTCGCTGCGCACCCTGTCCGATCCGGCGCTGCTGGCCAAGGTGGTGGCGCTGGCCTCGCGCGAGATCGGCGAGCCGGCCTTTCCCGACGACGTCTGGCAGCGCGAGCGGGAGCGCATCAATGCCTCGCTGAAAGAGGCCAACACCAAGCCGGCGACCATCGCGGGCCGTGCCTTCGCGAAGGCCGTCTACGGCAGCCATCCCTACGGGCAGGAAGTCACCGAAGCCACGCTCGCGCGGATCGACACCGCCGCGATGCGGCAGCGCTACCAGGAGCTGATCGTGCCGTGCCGGGCCAAGCTCAGCATCGTGGGCGCCGTGACCCGCGCCGAGGCCGAAGCCATGGCCACCGCGCTGCTCTCCCGGCTGCCCGGGCCCGAGGCGTGCACGCCGCTCCCGGCGATCGCACCGGTGGCCGCGCTCACCGCGCCCAAGGACGAGCGCATTCCGTTCGCCTCGGCCCAGGCCCACGTGCTGATCGGCCAGCCCGGTTACCCGCGCAAGGATCCCGACCATTTCGCGCTCACGCTCGGCAACTACGTGCTGGGCGGCGGCGGCTTCGTCTCGCGGCTGACCAACGAAGTGCGCGAGAAGCGCGGCTTGGCCTACAGCGTCTACAGCGGCTTTGCGCCGGGCCTGGACGCCGGGGCGTTCCGCGTGGGCTTCCAGACGCGTCCCGACCAGGCCGAAGAAGCGGTGAAGGTCTCGCGCGACGTGCTCGCCAGGTTCGTGGCCGAAGGCCCGACCGCCGCCGAGCTCAAGGCCGCGAAGGACAACCTGATCGGCGGCTTTCCGCTCTTGCTGGACAGCAACCGCAAGCTCATCGGCAACGTGGCCAACATCGCCTGGCACGACCTGCCGCTCGACTATCTCGACACCTGGACCGCGCGCATGAACGCTGTCACCGCGGCCGACATCCGGGCCGCTTATGCGCGCAAGCTGCAGCCCGAACGCATGGTGACTGTGGTGGTGGGCGGCAAGTAGCAGGCAGCGCTTTCAGCGCAGGGCGTGTGCGCCGCTTCCGGCGGCTGCGTGCACCGCCGCCTTGAGGCGTTCGAGCAGTTGCGGCGCCGCGCGCGCCTGCTGCCAGTAGAGCGGCACCTGCAGCCCCGATCCGGGCACCAATTCCACCAGCGCACCCGTGCGCATCGCCTCGGCCGCCATGCTGGCCGGCAGCATCCCCCAGCCCATGCCGGCGCGCGCCGCGTCGACGAAGCCCTGGGCCGAGGGCAGCCAGTGCCGCGGCGTCTCGATGCTGCGATGGCAGATGCGTCGCACCCAGCGTGCCTGCAGCCGGTCCTTGCGGTCGAACACCAGGCTCGGCGCATGGGCCAATGTGCGCGCGCCCACGCCCCTGGCGAAGTAACGCTCGACGAACTCCGGGCTCGCGGCGGCCACGTAGTGCATGCTGCCCAGCGCCTCGCTGTTGCAGCCGGCCACGGGTTGAGCCAGCGCGGTGACGGCCGCCAGCACCGCGCCGCTGCGCAGGCGCTCGGCGGTATGGTCCTGGTCGTCCACGGTCAGGTCGAGCAGGGCGGATTCCTCCTGCCTTGCAAAGGCCGCGGCGGCGGCCATGAACCAGCTGGCCAGGCTGTCGGCGTTCACCGCCACCCGCACCGTGACGCGCTCTACCCTCTTGCCATTCCTGCCGCCCGTGCCGAGCGCGGGCAGCGCCTCGCGCAGCTCGTGCTCCAGCATGCCCACGCGCTCGAAGTGCCGGCAGAGCTGCTCCCCGGCTTCCGTCGCCACGCAAGGCTGGCCCCGCACCAGCAGCGCGCCGCCCGTGCGCTCCTCGAGCAGCTTCACGCGCTGCGAGACGGCCGACGGCGTGACGTTCAGTGCGCGGGCCGCGCGCTCGAAGCTGCCTTCGCGCACCACGGCGGCCAATGCATTCAGGGCGGCGTAGTCGAGCATGGTTCGCGGGAATTAGAAAAACTGAATATGGCTTAGGAAGTTTAGTTTGAGTTAATAGAACTGAAGCGGCAAGCTGACGCCATGGTCATCGAACAAATCTCCACCGCATTCGTCAACGGGTTTCTCATGAGCCTGGTGCTCATCGTCGCCATCGGCGCGCAGAACGCCTATGTGCTGCGCCAGGGGCTGCGGCGCGAGCATGTGAGCGCCGTGGTGCTGTTCTGTGCGGCCAGCGATGCCATCCTGATCACGGCAGGCGTGGCTGGCATGGCGCAGGCGCTGAAAGGGCGGCCCGCATTCGCCACCGCACTCGCCGGCCTCGGTGCGCTGTTCCTGGGGGCCTACGGGCTGCGCGCGCTGTGGCGTGCCCGGCAGCCCGGCGCGCTGCACGCAAAGGCCCAGGGCGCATCGCTCTCGCGCACCGCGGTGCTGGCGCAGGCGGCGGGCTTCACCCTGCTGAATCCGCATGTCTACCTCGACACCGTGCTGCTCGTGGGCAGCACCGGCGCCCAGTACGGCGGCGCGCTCAAGGCCTGGTTCGTCGCCGGTTCGGCGATGGCGAGCGCGCTGTGGTTCTCGGCGCTGGGCTTCGGTGCGCGCTGGCTGGCACCGGTGTTTGCGCGGCCGCGCGCCTGGCAGATGCTCGACGCGCTGATTGGCGGCACGATGCTGCTGCTTGCCGCGCTGCTGGCGCGGCGGGCCTTGCTTGGCACCTGAGCTCGCATGCGGCGGCGTTAAGCTTGCCGCATGCCCCAGAAGAAAGCCGCAGCCGCCAGGCGTTCCCCCTCGACGCCGTCGCCGTCGCCATCACCAAGATCGAAATCGCTGCCGCGCGAGGTGCGCATCATCGGCGGCCTGTGGAAGCGCAGCCGCCTTTCCGTGGCCGACAAGCCGGGCCTGCGCCCCACGCCCGACCGCGTACGCGAGACGCTGTTCAACTGGCTCGCGAGCATCGCGGGCGCCGGCGGCGGCGAGCTGCCGGGCTGGCATTGCGTCGATGCTTTCGCGGGCACCGGCGCGCTCGGCCTGGAGGCCGCGTCGCGCGGTGCCGCGAGCGTGCTGCTCTGCGAGCAGGACGCCGCGCTGGCGGCCCAGCTGCAGGCCGCCAAGGCCAAGCTTTCGGCCGAGGCCGTGCGCATCGAGCGCGGCAACGGGCTCACCGCGCTCGAGCGCGCGCCCGCGGGCAGCCTGGATGCGGTCTTTCTCGACCCGCCTTTCGACAGCCCCGCCCTCTACGAACCCGCGCTGCGCGCCGCCGCGCGTGCCGTGAAAGCCGGGGGCGCGATCTACCTGGAGGCACCGCGTCGCTGGAGCGACGAGGAGCTGGCCACGCTCGGCCTTGTAGGTTTTCGTTACCTCAAGGCCGGGGCCGTGCATGCGCACTTGCTGAGGCAGGCCGCAAACGGGACTGCATAATCCGCCGAACAAGCCGCACCGGCTGCATGAGGAAGAAGCAACCATGGCCAGCAACGTGATCGCGGTTTATCCCGGCACTTTCGATCCCATCACCCTCGGCCACGAGGACGTGGTGCGGCGTGCAACCCAGCTTTTCTCCAAGGTCATCGTCGCGGTGGCGGCGGGCCATCACAAGAAGGCGCTGTTCAGCCTGCAGGAGCGCATCGAGATGGCGCGCGAGGCCGTGAAGCCCTACAGCGACCAGGTCACGGTCGAGAGCTTTTCGGGCCTGCTGCGCGACTTCGTGGTGGCGCGCGGCGGCAAGGCCATGGTGCGCGGCCTGCGCGCCGTGACCGACTTCGACTACGAGTTCCAGCTCGCGGGCATGAACCGCTCGCTGATGCCCGACGTCGAAACCGTGTTTCTCACGCCCAGCGACAAGTACCAGTTCATCTCGAGCACCTTCGTGCGCGAGATCGCCATGCTCGGCGGCGAGGTCCACAAGTTCGTTTCGCCCGACGTGGAGAAGCAGCTCGCGGCCAAGGTGCGCAGCCTGGGCCGTGAGTAGCCGGTTTCCCTTGCCGCGCCTGCATCCGCTCGGCGATGCGGCGCTGCTTTGCGAGCTGCCGCCGCCTGCCACGCTGGCGCAGCAGCAGCAGATCTGGGCGCTGGGCGCCGAGGTGCAGCAATGGGCCGGCGTGGGCGAGGTGCTGCCGGGCATGAACAACCTCACGCTGACCTTCGATCCGACCTCGATCGAGATCGAGGCGCTGATGGCGCGCGTGAACGAGGCCTGGCCGCGGCTCGCGGCCACGGCCATCGAGGGCCGGAGGGTGGAGATTCCGGTGGCCTATGGCGGCGAGCACGGCCCTGACCTGGCCGATGTCGCGGCCCACACCGGGCTCACGCCGGCCGAGGTGGTGCGGCGCCACAGCGGGGCCGACTACGTGGTCTACCTGCTGGGCTTCCTGCCCGGCTTCGCCTTCATGGGCGGGCTGCCGCCCGAGCTTGCCACGCCGCGCCGCGCCGAGCCGCGCACGGCGGTGCCCGCGCGCTCGGTCGGCATCGGCGGCGAGCAGACCGGCATCTATCCGCTGGTGTCGCCGGGCGGCTGGCAGCTGATCGGCCGCACCTCGCTCGAACTCTTCGATCCGTCGGCCGAGCCGCCCACCCTGCTGCGGCCGGGCGACCACGTCCGCTTCGTCGTCGAAAGCGTGCAGGCATGATGCTGGTGCAGAAGCCCGGCATGCTGGCCTCGGTGCAGGACCTGGGGCGGCATGGGCACCGCCAGCTCGGCATCTGTCCCGGCGGCGCGCTCGACGTGCTGGCGCTCACGCTGGCGAACCGGCTGGTCGGCAATGCCGACGGCGCGGCCGGCCTCGAGCTCACCATGGGCGGTAGCGAGATCCGCTTCGAGACCGCCACCCGGATCGCGCTGGTGGGCGACGGCTTCGGCGCGCGGCTCGACGGCGCGCCGCTCTGGCCCTGCTGGAGCATGCCTGTCGCTGCCGGGCAAACGCTCAAGCTCGCGGGCGCCAACGCAGCCGGCGCCAAGAAGGCCGGCTTGCGCAGCTGGCTCGCGGTGGCGGGCGGCATCGACGTGCCGCCGGTGCTCGGCTCGCGCAGCACCGACCTGAAGGCCGGCTTTGGCGGCCATCAGGGGCGCGCGCTGCGCAAGGGCGACCGGCTCCCGCTGGGCGCCACGCCGCTCGATGCCGCCCAGCTCGCCCGGCGCCCGTTCGGCCTGCGCGGTCCGGACTGGGGCCCCGAGGAAAGCGATTCGGCCATCGCCCTGCGCGTCCTGCCCGGCCCCGAGTTCGACCAGTTCACCGTGGCTTCGCACGCGCTGCTCTGGAGCGAGCGCTGGCGCATCACCGCGCAGAGCAACCGCATGGGAAGCCGGCTCGCGGGCGCCGAGCTCAAGCGCAGGCGCAGCGCCGACATGCTCTCGTCGGGCGTCATTCCCGGCACGATCCAGGTGCCGCCCTCGGGCCAGCCGATCATCCTGATGGGCGACGCGCAGACCACCGGCGGCTATCCGCGCATCGGCGTGGTGATCCGCGCCGACCTGTGGAAGCTCGCGCAGGCGCCGCTGGATGGCCGGCTGCGGCTGGTGCAGGTCGACATGGCCGCCGCGCTCGAGGCCTGGGCCGAGCAGCAGCGCTATCTCGCGCAGGTCGCGCAAGGACTGGCGGCAGCGGGCTGGACGAGACCGGCATAGACTGTGCAAACAGCGCAGGCGCGCCGGCTCGCCCCGACGTGCCGGCCCGTCTTGAAGAAGGAATCAACCCCATGCAAATCGACCTGAATGCCGACCTCGGCGAAGGCGCCGGCAGCGACGAAGCACTGCTCGGCCTCGTGAGCTCGGCCAACATCGCATGCGGCTGGCATGCGGGCGACGCCAGGACCATGCGGCAATGCGTGCGCTGGGCCATCGAGCGCGGCGTGGCCATCGGCGCCCATCCGAGCTTCCCGGACCGCGAGAACTTCGGCCGCAGCACCATGCACCTGCCGCCCGACGAGATCGTGGCCAACGTGCTCTACCAGGTCGGCGCGCTGGCCGCGATCGCCAAGGCCGAGGGCGGCCAGCTCTCGCACGTGAAGGCGCACGGCCAGCTCTACAACCAGGCGGTGAAGGAGCCCGAACTCGCCGACGCGCTCTGCGAGGCGGTGCGGCGTTTCGACCCTTCGCTGCGGTTCTTCGGCCTTGCGGGCAGCGGCATGATCGATGCCGCGCGCCGCGCCGGGCTCACGCCGGTCGAAGAGGTGTTTGCCGACCGCGGCTACATGCCCGACGGCAGCCTGGTGCCGCGCAGCCAGCCCGGCGCGCTGATCGAGGACGAGGAGCAGTCGCTCGCCCAGACGCTCTCGCTGGTGCGCGACCGCAAGGTCAGGGCCATCGACGGCAGCATCGTGCCGGTCAATGCCCAGACCGTCTGCCTGCATGGCGATGGTGCCCACGCGCTGGCCTTTGCGCGGCGCATTCGCGAGCGCCTGGAGCAAGAGGGCATCGTGGTTCGCGCGACGGCCTGAGCGCCCGGGTCAAGCCGTGGCACAGCGAACCGATGTCCTGCTGACCGGATTCGATCCGTTCGAACGCGAAGCCCTCAACCCCTCATGGGAGGCCGTGCGCGCACTCGACGGCTGGCAGTGCGGCCACGCCACCGTGCACGCGCGCCGGATGCCCTGCGTCTTCGGCCAGGCCATCGAGGCGCTCGCGGGTGCGATGGACGAACTGCAGCCCCGGCTGGTGCTGTGCATCGGCCAGGCCGGCGGCCGCGCCGAGATCACGCCCGAGCGCGTGGCCATCAACATCGACGACGGCCGCATCGCCGACAACGCGGGCCGCCAGCCGATCGACGTGCCCGTGGTGCCCGGCGCGCCCGCCGCGTATTTCTCGACGCTGCCGATCAAGGCCATGGTGCGCGACCTGCGCGCGGCCGGCATTCCGGCGTCGGTCTCGAACACGGCCGGCACCTTCGTCTGCAACCATCTCTTCTACGGCCTGATGCATCGCATCGCCACGCATCCGGCGGCCGGGCTGCGCGGCGGCTTCATCCACATTCCCTACCTGCCCGAGCAGGCGGCGCGTTTTCCCGGCGCGCCGAGCATGTCGCTGGCCACCATGGTCGAGGCGCTGCGCATTGCGGTTGCGACCGCGCTGGCCGTTGAAAAGGACGTCGCCGAAACCGGCGGTCAGCTCCACTGAGTGAGCCAGCCGAGCAGCGCCGCATTCACGAAAGCGGGCTTCTCCATCGTCAGCATGTGGCCGCATTGCGCCACCCACACCACCTCGGCATGCGGCACCAGTGCCGCGATCTCGCGCGTGCAGTCGGGCGGAGTCAGCCGGTCCGTGTCGCCGCAGACCAGCAGCACCGGTGCGCGCAAGGAGGGCAGGTGGATGCGCGCATCGGGACGCCGCATCACGGCGCGGTTCTGGACGATGAGCTGCTGCGTCCCGGCATCCAGCACGATGTCGACGTAGCGCTGCACCAGCGCCTCATCGGCGGCCTGTGCCGGGTGGAACGCAAACACGACGTTGGGCTCGATCACGTCGCGCAGCTCGCCGCGCTCGAACAGTTCGATCGCGCTTTCGCGCAGTTCGTACATCTCGGGCGCCTCGGGCCGTGCGTTGGTGCCCAGCAGTGCGAGCCCCGCGATGCGATCCGGCGCCTGCCGCGCGGCTTCCATTGCCACCATGCCACCCATCGACGCGCCGCAGAGCAGCAGCGGGCCGGGGTTCTCGCGCAGCACGGCCGCGGCCATGGCTTCGATGGTGTCGTGCCGCATGTGGGCGTCGCTCACGCGCGTTTCGAACAGGGGCGCGAGCGCGGGAATCTGGGCCTCCCAGATGCGCTCGTCGCAGGCAAGGCCGGGCAGCAGGACAAGGTGGGGCATGGCCGGATTTTGCGCCATCGCCGGCGCGTCGAGCGCGGCGCCGTTCGCGCTGCAGGTGGCGGCCCTGCAACAGATGCAGCCACCCAGGTCCCGAGCGTCACGCGCGCAGTGGAGAATGGGCACTCCATGCCCATGCCTCCACCCGACTCCGCGACCGAACTCATCCTGATCCGCCACGGCGAGACCGCCTGGAACCGCGAGCTGCGCTTCCAGGGGCATGCCGACGTGCCGCTCAACGACATCGGCCACGAGCAGGCGCGCCGCCTCGGACTGCGCCTGGCGGGCGAAACCGCGCAGCACATCATCAGCAGCGACCTCATGCGCGCGCAGCAGACCGCCGCGCCGGCCGCGCTGCAGCTGTCGCTGCCGGTGGTCACGTCGGCGGGCTTGCGCGAGCAGTACTTCGGCATCGTCGAAGGCATGCGGGCCGACGAGATCCAGGCGCTGCATCCGCGTGCCTGGGAGCAATGGCTGGAGTTCCGCGAGGACCACGCCATGCCCGAAGGCGAGACGGCGCGCGAATTCCACACCCGCATCGTCGCGGCCATCGGCGCACTGGCTGCTGCGCACCGGGGGCAGCGGCTGGTGGTCGTCACGCACGGCGGCGTGCTCGACATGGTGTGGCGCACCGCGCGCGGGCTCAGTTTGAGCGGGCCGCGCCAGAGCGACATTCCCAACGCGGGCTTCAACCGCATCCGCATTGCCGATCCCGCCATGCCCGATGCCATCGAAATTCTCGACTGGGCCGACACGCGGCACCTGGCCGACCTGCCGCCGCAGCCGACCTACGACCAGCGGCGGCATCTGAAGAAGAGCTGAGCCGCCTCAGGTGCAGCTGCCGGCCTTCGGCGTGCGCAGCAGCGGCTGGCCCGCGCCCACGCCCGTGGGCTTGCCGGCATCCACCGCCAGGCGGCCGTTCACCAGCACCGCGACCACGCCTTCCGACAGCAGTGCCGGCTGCGTGTAGGTGGCCCTGGCGGCATAGCGTGCGGGGTCGAACACGACCACGTCGGCGTAGTAGCCCGGCCGCAGGTGCCCGCGCTGTCGGAGTCCCAGCGTGTCCGCGGTCAGCGACGAGCTGCTGCGGATGAACTGGCCCATCGAGATCGTGTGTTCCTTCACCACGTACTGGTCGTACTTGCGCGCGAAGGTGCCGTAGGCGCGCGGATGGCCCAGCGAGGAGTCGGACGAGGTCATGACCCACGGCCGCTTCATGAACGCGCGCACGTCGTCGTCGCTCTGGTTGAACGAGGCGATCATCAGGTCGCCGTCGCGCAGCACGGCGATGGCGGCATCCACCGGATCGGCATTCGAGGCCTTGGCCACGTCGGCCAGCGTCTTGCCCACGTACCTGGTGCTGCCGGCCGAGAACAGGATGGTCTCCGGACCGCCGCGCAGGCGCAGGTTCTCGCGCATGCCGGTGCGCAGGCGCTCCTGGACGGCCGGGTCGTCGAAGCGCTTGAGCATTGCCGCGCGCCCGCCATCGACCGCCCAGGGCGGCACGAGCGCGGCCGAGAAACGCGTGCTCGATGCCGTCCACGGATAGTGGTCGGCCGTGATGTCGAGGCCGGCAGCGCGCTCCTTCTCGATGCGGCGGATGATGTCGCCGCTCTGGCCCTGCACGTCCACGCCCAGTGCCTTGATGTGCGCCACATGCACCGGCAGGCGGGCTTCGTGGCCGATGCGGATCACTTCCTCGATGGCGCCCTTGAGCCCGATGTTGTACATCGACTCGTCGCGGATGTGGCTGTCGTAGAGCCCGCCGTGGCGGGCCGCGACCTTCGCGAGCTCGATCACTTCCTCGGTCTTCGAGAAATTCTGCGGCGGATAGAAAAGCCCGGTCGAAAGCCCCAGCGCGCCGTCGCACATGGCGCGGCTCACGTGCCGGCGCATGGCGTCGAGCTGCTCGGGCGTGGGTGTACGGTTGGCTTCGCCGAGCTGGTCGATGCGCACGGGGCCGAAGCCCACGTACATGGCGACGTTGGTTCCAACGGGCGCCGATCGCAGGCGCTGCGTCTGCGCGGCGATGTCGAAGCCGCCGAAGCCGTCGTTGCCGATGACCGCGGTGGTCACGCCCTGGGTGAGAAAGGGAATGTTCAGGCGCTTGTGCGGATCGGTGGAATGCAGGTCGGCATCGGCGTGGGTGTGCGCATCGATGAAGCCCGGCGCCACGACCAGGCCGGCCGCGTCGATGGTTCGCCGCGCGCTGAACTGTGGCGGCGCCTTCCGGCCAGCGAAGACGATGCGGTCGCCCGCGATGCCGACGTCGCCCACCACGGGTTTGTCCGAATCGCCGGTGTAGACGGTGCCTCCGCGCAGCAGCAGGTCGAGCTCGACGAGGGCATCGGTTGCGCCGGGGGCTGCGGATGAGAGGCTTGCCAAAGCCGCGGAGATGGCGAGCACGACGACTGATTTCTGCATGGGAGGGAGCCCGGAGCGATGTGGAGCGGGCAGTTTAGAAGTCGCCCCCGCGTGTCCGTTAATTCCTTTTGCGCCACCTCCCATGACCGGAATGCATGGTCCTTGCCCGTGCCTCAGGGACGGGGAGCGAGCTGCCCGAGGCCGAGCCGCGCATACACCTCGCCGGCCTGGCGCCGCAGGCGCAGCGATTCGGGCTGGCCGTTGAGCTGCTGCTGCAGGATGTCCTGGGCGCCTGCGAGCGCGGCCTCGCTGCCGATGCGCATGAGCGCATCGAGGTACACCTGCTCGAACAGGTCGCGCTGCGCATGGCTGCCGCCGATCTCGACCAGGCGCGGCAGGGCGCTGCCGAGTCCTTCGACGGCGGAGGCGAAATCGCCGCGCGCATGGGCCGCGAGCCCGCGCGCGGCCGGCACGCACACGCTCTGCCAGGCGGCGCGCGTCGAGAGCGGCGCGCGCGGCGCATGGGCCTCGATGTTGCGCAGCAACGCATCGGCTTCAGGGCGCCCGGCGCGCGCCAGGCCATACAGGTACTGCAGGTCGAGGAAGGGCAGCACATGGTCGGCGGTGCGCTGCAGCAGGTGGTTCGCCACGTCGTCCCACCGTGTGCCGACGTCGATGCCCGCAAGCTCGAAGCGCGCGAGCAGCGAGACGGCGCCGATCTGGTCCTGCGAATAGTCCTTCACCACGCCCCACACCTCGCGGTCGTACAGCGCGAGCGCCTCCTCGTCGCGGCCGAGCTCGATCAGGAACAGCGCCACGTGCCACCAGTTGTGCGTGACCATGAACGAATTGAGACCGCTCCAGGTGTCGCTCACGCCCTGCATGAAGGCCAGCCCTTCGCGGAGCCGGCCTTCGGTAAGCATCACATGCGCCAGCGCATGGTGCGCCCAAGGCTCCTTGCGGCACATGCCGATGGCGCGGCGCGCGCTGGCCTCGGCCTCACGCATCAGGTGGCACTGCTCGTAGCCGAAGGCGGCCATGCCGTGCACATAGGGCACCTCGGACGCGGCCGGCAGCGCGGCGAGCGCGAGCCGGAGCATGCCCGGGCAGTCGCCGGTGTTGAAGCAGTGGTATTGCCCCAGCTTCACCGACACCAGGTCGCGTGGGTATTCCCGCGCCTGCTCGGTGTGCAGGGCGATGGCCTTGGCGATGTCGCCCTCGGCCCAGGCCTCGATGGCTGCGATGTAGCGCCGCTCGCGCGGCGTGGCGCGCCCGGACGCGGCGCGGGCCCTTGTGAGGAAGGGGCGTGCATTGGCTGCGGCGTCGCGCGATTCCGCAAAGAGGTGCAGCGTTGCGCAGTAGGCCTGCACCATGGGGCTCGCGTCGCGCCCGGCGAGGGCCAGCAGGTTGACCGCGCGCGCCTCGGTCGACACGAAGCCCATGACGAAGTCCTCGACCAGCGGCAGGCTGGCCGCATCGTCGAGCGTGAGCGGGTTGCCGAAGCTGTCGGCGTGCAGGGTGGCGGAGGGCATGGCCGGATGGTGCCATGCCCCGCCACAGGCTTCAAACGCCCGCTTGCTGGTGGCGGTACTCCTGCGTCTTTCCGCCGTAGCCGTAGGCCGCGCCGCGGGCGTCGATCACATGGATGTACGACACCTCGTGCAGATCGGGCCGCAGCCGCGCCATGGCGGCATGCACCTCGCGCAGGTAGCGTGCCTTTTCGGCCTTGGTGTTGGTTTCGTCGGTAATGCTGATGTCGAGGTGGAAGGCCGACTTGCCGAGCGAGGCCAGCGACTGTCCGCCGATGAACCATGTGTCGGCGGCGATGTACTGCACCGTGATGGCGATCACCGGCAATTGCTTGCCGAGCACGCTCTGGGTCAGTTCGGCGACCGCGTCGACGGTCTTGCGCGTGAGCTGGGCGTCGGGTTCGCCCGAGAGGTGGACAACGATGTGCGGCATTTGGAACTCCTTGAAGGAATGAGTGAACGATGGGGCTATTGTGGGGATTCCTATGGCATCGGAAAAGCAGGAAGATATGATGAGATTCATCGGAAATACGGATTGATAAGCCATGCAGACCTTCCACCTGGAACAGCTTCGCACCCTGGCCGCGGTGATCGATGCCGGCAGCCTCACGGCCGCGGCGCCGCGCGTCTTCCTGTCGCAGTCGTCGGTCAGCGAGCAGATACGCAAGCTGGAGGAGCGGGCGGGGCAGTCTCTGCTCACGCGCAGCAAGGCCGGCGTGGCGCCGACCGAGGCCGGCACGCGGCTCCTGGCCTATGCGCGCCGCATCCTCGCGCTCAGCGACGAGGCATTCCGCGACCTGCATGGCGAGACACTGCAGGGCGAACTGCGGCTCGCCGTGACCGACTACTTTCGTCCCGGCGATCTCACGCGGCTGCTGGGGCGCCTTGGCGAGAGCTATCCGCAGGTGCGGCTGAACGTGAGCATCATGAAGAGCGACGCGCTGCGGGCCGCCTATGCGCACGGCGATTTCGACGTGGGGCTGGCGATGAACATTGCCGGGTCATCGCCATCGCCCGAGCAGGGTGCGAAGGCACCGGTGATCCGGCGCGAATCGCTCGCGTGGCTCGGCGCGGCCGGCATGCGGCTCGCGCGCGGCGAGCCGGTCCGGCTGCTCGCCTTGCCGGACACCTGCTCATTGCATCAGTACACCGTGGCGCTGCTGCGGCGGCGCCGGGTGCCGTATGTGCTGGCACACGTGGCTTCGGGCGTGGCGGGCTTGCAGTCGGCGCTGGCCGCGGGGCTGGGGGTGGCCTGCCTCAACGAATCGGCGGTGTGCGAAGGGGTCGCCCGGCTCGCGCCGCCGCACGGCCTGCCGGCCCTGCCCCGGGTCGCGTTCCAGTTCCTGCCCGCCCGCCGCGGAGAGACCGAATTCGTGACGCGCGCGCGGGAGATGCTGGCAACCCACCTGGTCTGAGGCCGCCGGGTGGCGCGGGATTTGCGTCAGGTCCGCCATGGATGCGCCACAACCCACCACGCGGCCCGAACTGCTGCGTCACTCCCGCTTCGACGACGCGCAGGCCATCTTTTCGGGCACGCTGTTCGTTGCCATTGCCATGATGTTGTTCGGCCAGGCGGGGCTGCTCACGGGCGGCACGGCCGGTGTCGCATTCCTCTTGCACTACGCCACGGGCGTGAGCTTCGGCAAGGTGTTCTTCCTGGTGAACCTGCCGTTCTACTGGTTCGCATGGCGCCACATGGGAAGGGCCTTCACGGTCAAGACCTTCTCGGCGATTGCGCTGTTGTCGGTGATGACCGACTGGGCGCCGCGCTACATCTCGATCGATTCGCTGCACCCGGCTTTCGCAGCGGTGCTCGGCGGCCTGCTGTTGGGCACCGGCTGCCTGTTCCTCGCGCGCCATCGCGCGAGCCTGGGCGGCGCGACGGTGCTGACGCTGTACCTGCAGGAAAAGCGCGGCTGGCCCGCCGGCAAGGTGCAGATCGGCATCGACTGCACGGTGGTGCTGCTCGCGCTGTTCGTGATTCCGCCGCAGCGCGTGGGCTGGTCGGTGCTGGCTGCGGTGGTGATGGGGCTTTTTCTGTGGATCAACCACAAGCCGGGGCGCTACGCCGCGACTTGATTTTCTGGCGCTGCTGTTTTGTTCAGGCGCCGTTGTTCAAGGCGCCACAGGCCAGGGCCGCTGCGGCTCCCGTATCTGCTCGAACGCACGCGACACGCGCAGCACGCCAAGGTCGTCGAAGCGCTGCCCTGCGATCTGCAGCCCGATCGGCAATCCGCCCGCCGAGTACCCGCAGTTCACCGACGAAGCCGGCTGCTCCGACATGTTGAACGGCACCGTGAAGCCGATGTGCTCCAGGGGCCGCAGCGGATCGTTGGTGGGCGAAGGCGCCTCCGCGGCCGCGGGCATGTTCGGCGACACCGGCGAGAGCACGTAGTCGAAGCGCGCGCAGGCCTGTACCGTGGCCACGCGCGTCGCATGGAACTGGCTGAAGCCGCGGAACACATGCTCGCCGCTGAATTCGGCCGCGCTCTCGGCCCACTCGCGGATGTAGGGCAGCACCTTGGCGCGCTGGTCGGGGCGCAGCGCCTTCATGTCCACCAGCGAGCGCATGCGCCACAGGTGGTCCATGCCGTCGAGCATGGCTTGCGACATGAATGGCTGCATGAGTTCGACGATGGCGCCCGCCTTTTCGAACAGGCGCGCCGCATGTTCGACCGCCGCCTGGATCTCGGGCTCGACCGCGAGGCCGCAGCCCGCGTCCAGCAGCAGCCCGATGCGCAGTCCGCGCAGGTGGTCGGGCGATACGTCGAAGCTCTCCCAGGCGATGTCCTGCGGCGGCAGGCTCATGCTGTCGCGCGCATCGGGCTTCGAAAGCACCTGCATCATCAGCGCGGCATCGCCCACGCTGCGCGTCATCGGCCCGGCCGCGCGGCCCATGTAGGGCGGATCGATCGGGATGCGGCCCAGGCTCGGCTTGAGCGTGAAGATGCCGCACCAGCTCGCGGGCAGCCGGAGCGACCCGCCGATGTCGGTGCCGATGTGCAGCGGGCCATAGCCCGCGGCGGCCGCCGCACCGGCGCCGGCGCTCGAGCCGCCGGGGGTCCGGCTCAGGTCCCAGGGGTTGCGCGCCAGCGTGTGAAAGCTCGAGAGCCCCGAGGACAGCATGCCGTAGTCCGGCATGGTGGTCTTGCTCACGATCACCGCGCCGGCTTCCTTCAGGCGCGCGGCGGGCGGTGCATCGGCGGGCGCGGGCTTCAGGTCGACGGCGGCCGTACCGGCCGGCATCGGATCGCCGCGGGTCGCGATGTTCTCCTTGATGGTGGCCGGCACGCCGTCGAGCGGACCGAGCGCATCGCCGCGCTGCCAGCGCGCTTCCGAAGCGCGCGCCTGCTCGAGCGCGGCTTCGGGCCTGAAAAGCCAGGTGGCCTGCAGCTTGGGCTCGCAGCGCTCGATCTGCGCGATGACGGCCTGCGTGACCTCGACAGGGGACAGGCGCCTGTCGCGGTAGGCGGCGGAGAGTTCCTGGGCGGAAAGCTCGTTCAGTGAAGAAGACGACACGTCGGCACTCATCCCCATGACAGCGCCGAGAGGTCGTTCACGAAGATCGGGTTCTCCTTCCACAGGCCCTTCACGTTCTTCTTCGCGATGGTGGGGAACTGCGGCTGGTAGAGGAAGCCGTTGGCCGCGTCGACCGCCAGCATCTTCTGCGCTTCGCCGAGCAGCTTGTTGCGCTCGGCGGCATTGGCCGTGGTCTTGATCTTGTCGAACAGCGCGTTGAAGGCCTTCGACTGGTAGCCCCAGTAGTAGTCGGGCTTGGCATAGTTGCCGAGGTCGAAGGGCTCGACGTGCGAAACGATCGACAGGTCGTAGTCCTTGTTGCCGTAGGTGCCGCTGAGCCACTGCGCCCACTCGACGTTCTGCACCTTGACCGTGATGCCGATCTTGGCGAGCTGCGCCACGATCACCTCGCCGCCCTGGCGCGCGTAGGGAGGCGGCGGCAGCGTCATGGTGAGTTCGAGCGGCGTCTTCACGCCGGCCTCGGCCATCAGCTTCTTGGCCTTCTCGACGTCGAAGGGGTTGAGGCCCGTGGTGTCGACATAGCCTGCGGCACCCGGCACGTAGTGGCTGCCGATCGGCACGCCGAAGCCGTCGGCCGCGCCTTCGATCACGGCCTTGCGGTCGATGGCCGCGAGGATGGCGCGGCGTACGCGCACGTCGTCGAGCGGCTTCTTCTTGTTGTTGATCGACAGGATGGTCTTCGCGCGCGAGCCGGCCAGGATCACCTGGAACTGCGGATTCATCTTGAACTGCGGCACCGCGCGGGTGCCGATGCGCGTGAACACGTCGACGTCGCCGGCCATCAGCGCGGCGGCCTGCGCGGCCGTGTCGGATATGAAGCGGAAGGTGACCTTGTTGATCTTGGCCGTGGCCGGGCTGCGGAAGCCCTCCCACTTGCTCAGCGTGATCGACGAGCCCTTGGCCCAGCTGTCGAGCTTGTAGGGGCCGGTGCCGACCGGCTTGGTGGCGTTGCCGTCGGCGCTCTTGGGCTCGACGATCACGGCCGTGGCCTGGCCCAGCACGAAGGGCAGGTCGGGGTCGATTTCCTTGTTGATGACCACCACCGTGTAGTCGTCCACCACCTGCGTGCTCAGGTTCGCGAAGGTGCGCTTGTCCTTGTTGGTGCTCTTCTCGCCGCCGGCGCGGTCGAAGGAGAACTTCACGGTGGCGGCATTGAAGGGCTCGCCGTTCTGGTACTTGACGCCGCGGCGGAGCTTGAAGGTGTAGGTCTTCAGGTCGGGCGAGACTTCCCAGCTCTCGGCCAGCAGCGGCGCGACGCTGCCGTCGGCGTTGATCTTGGTGAGCGTCTCCAGGATGTTGTAGTGCACCACCTCCGCGATGGCGGCTGCGGCGCCGGCGGTCGGATCGAGCCCCGGCGGCTCGAGCGCCATGCCGATCACGATGGCGTCCTTCCGCCCCTGCGCCATGCCGGCGATGGGAGAGGCCAGCGCCACGGTGGCGCCAGCGGTGGCAAGGAGGGTGCGACGGTTCAACATACGTTGTGATCTCCGGAAAAACGATGGGTGCGAATGGCTGCTTCCCATGCGCGGCGCGCCCCGATTGGAGGCGCGGCGGCACGAAGGAAGGACACGCAGCACGAAAGATGCCACGCGCGGGCAGCGAGCCATTCTCTCGCAGCGCAGGCTTTGGCGCTGGGCCGCGCAGGGGCTTTTTCCTCGGGACGTTCCCGGATGCCGAACCTCAGCTCCAGGAGAGCGCGGCGATGTCGTTGACGAAGATCGGCGTGTCCTTCCAGAGCCCGCGCAGGCCGCGCGCCGCCACCGTGATGAACTGCGGCTGGTAGAGGAAGACATTGGCCGCGTCCTCGGCCAGCAGGCGCTGCGCATCGCCCAGGTAGCGCAGCCGGTCGGCGGTGCGCGCGCTGTTGCGCGCCTTGTCGAACACCTCGTTGAACCTGGCCGACTGGTAGCCCCAGTAGTACTCGGGCTTGGTGTAGTTCACGAGGTCGAAGGGTTCCACGTGCAGGATCAGCGAGAGGTCGTAGTTCTTGTTGCCGTAGGTGCCGCTGATCCACTGCGCCCACTCGACGTTCTGGATCCTGGCGACGATGCCCACCTTGGCCAGCTGCGCGGCAATGAGCTCGCCGCCCTGCCGCGCATAGGGCGGGGGCGGCAGCACCAGCTCGAGTTCGAACGGCGTCTTCACGCCTGCCTCGGCCAGGAGCTGCTTCGCCTTCTCGACGTTGTAGGGGTTGATGCCCGTGGTGTCGACGTAGCCCGGCGCGCCCGGCACGTAGTGGCTGCCGATGGGCACGCCGCGGCCGTCCGCGGCGGCCTCGATCACCGCCTTGCGGTCGATGGCCGCGGCAATCGCGCGGCGCACGCGCACGTCGTCGAGCGGCTTGCGCCTGTTGTTGATGGCCAGGATGGTCTTGCCGCGCGAGGCATTGAACAGCACCTGGAAGCGCTTGTCGTTCTGGAACTGCGGCAGGCTGCGCGAGACCGAGGCGTGCGGGAACAGGTCGACGTCGCCCGAGAGCAATGCCGTCGCCTGTGCGGCCGGCTCGGAAATGAAGCGGAAGCTCGCCTTGCGGATCTGCACCGCGTCGGCGTTGCGGTACCCCTCCCACTTGGCGAGCACGATGGCCGAGCCCTTGGCCCAGCCGTCGAGCCGGTAGGGGCCGGTGCCCACGGGCTTGACGGCGTTCGTCTCCACCGTCTTGGGCTCGACCATGATGGCCGAGGCCTGGCCCAGCAGGAAGAGCAGCTCGGGCTCGATCTCCTTGCTGATCAGCACCACCGTGTGCTGGTCGACCACCTGCGTGGCGATGTTGGTGAAGGTGCGCTTGTCCTTGTTGGTGCTGTTGGCCGCAGCGGCGCGGTCGAACGAGAACTTGACGGTGTTCGCGTCGAAGGGCTCGCCGTTGTGGAACTTCACGCCGCGCCGCAGCTGGAAGGTGCAGGTCTTGAGGTCGGGCGAGACTTCCCAGCGCTCGGCCAGCAGGGGCGAAACGCTGCCGTCGGAATTGATCTTCGTGAGCGTCTCGAAGACATTGTAGAGAACCACCTCTGCAATCTCGGCACCGGCCTTGGCCGTGGGGTCGAGCCCGGTGGGCTCCAGCGTGAGCGCCAGCACCAGCGCGTCCTTTTTTCTCTGCGCGAAGGCGGTCGTCAGCAGCGCGAGAGGGGCCAGGGCTGCGGCCCCGGTGGCCAGCAGGGTGCGTCGTTTGAGCATGAAGCGGTGTCCTCGGAACAAGGGGGCAGGCATCTTGCGCGAGAGAGGGCGGCCGCGCAACCAGATGCTTATGACCCACTCATCCTAGAGTCGGCGCGCGAAGCTTCGATGTCAGGCCACCGCCCGGCGGAGTGTTCAGGCGGCCAGCAGCGTGCCGCCGGCGGGCGTGCGCGGCACCGCCTCGAGCAGCGTGCGCGTGTACGGATGCTGCGCATGGCGGAACAGCTCGCCGGGCGGGCCCTGCTCGACGATCTTGCCTTTCCACACCACGCAGACCTCGTCGCACAGATGGTTCACCACCGCAAGGTCGTGGCTGATGAGCAGGTAGCTCACGCCGAACTGCTGCTGCAGGTCCTGCATGAGGTTGAGCACCTGGGCCTGCACCGACACGTCGAGCGCGCTCACGGGCTCGTCGGCCACGATGAGCTTGGGCCGCGTGATGAGCGCGCGCGCAATCGCGATGCGCTGGCGCTGCCCGCCCGAGAATTCGTGCGGGTACTTGTCCATGTCGGTGGTGCGCAGGCCCACGGCGGCCAGCGCCTCGGAGGCGCGCTCGCGCTGCTCGGCGCGGCTGGATTCGGCCAGCGCTTCGAGTGGCTCGGCGACGATGCGCGCCACGGTCTGGCGCGGATCGAGCGAGCCGTAGGGGTCCTGGAACACCATCTGGAAGTCGCGCCGCGCCGTGCGCAGCTCGCCCCTGGGCAGCCTGTGCAGGTCGCGGCCCAGCATGCGCACGCTGCCCGAGGTGGGCGTGTCGAGCGCCATCACCAGGCGTGCGATGGTCGACTTGCCCGAGCCCGATTCGCCCACGATGCCCAGGCTGCGGCCGGCCGCGACGCTGAAGCTGACGCCGTTGAGCGCCTTCACCAGCGGCGGCGGCCCGAAGAGCTTTTCGCGCGGCAGGGCGTAGTGGCGCACAAGGTCGGTCACCTCGAGCAGGGGCTGCGTGCTGGCGGGTTGATTCATGATTCGAGCGCGCCTTCCGCGGCAATTTCCTCGAGCCGGATGCAGCGCACCGCGTGCGCGTGCCGCAGCACGGTGGGTGGCGGCCGCATCGTGTGGCAGGCATCGACCGTGTACTTGCAGCGGCCCGCAAAAGGGCAGCCCGGCGGCAGGTCGACCAGTTCGGGCACGCTGCCCCGGATGGTGGCCAGGCGAATGCCGCGCGGCGCGCCGAGCGCCGGCCGCGCCGCGAACAGGCCCTGCGTATAGGGATGCGCGCGCTCGGCAAACACGGTTTCGGTCGGACCGCTCTCGACCACGCTGCCGCCGTACATCACCAGCATCTTCGAGACGCTCTGCGCAATCACGCCCAGGTCGTGCGAGATCAGGATCAGTGCCATGCCGCGCTCCGCGACCAGGCCCTGGATCAGTTCGAGGATCTGCTTCTGGATGGTGACGTCCAGCGCCGTGGTGGGCTCGTCGGCAATCAGCAGGTCGGGGCCGCAGGCCAGCGCCATGGCGATGCCGATGCGCTGGCGCTGCCCGCCCGAGAACTGGTGCGGATAGGCATCGAGCCGCGAAGCCGCATCGGGAATGCCCACGCGCTCGAGCAGCGCCAGCACTTCCTTGCGCGCTGCGGCGCCCGTGAGCCCGCGGTGCAGCCGCAGCGGCTCGCCGACCTGGCGCGCAATGGTGTGCACCGGGTTCAGCGCCGTCATCGGCTCCTGGAAGATCATGCCGATGCGGTTGCCGCGGATCTGGCACATGGCTTTTTCATCGCGGCCCACGAGCTCGGTGCCGTCGAAGCGGATGCTGCCGCTGACCTTGGCGGTCGACGGCAACAGGCCCATCAGCGACATCACCGTGATCGACTTGCCGCAGCCCGACTCGCCCACGATGCCCAGCGTTTCGCCGCGCTCGAGCGTGAAGCCGATGCCGCGCACGGCCTCGGCGGGGCCGCGCTGCGTTTGCAGTTCGACATGCAGGTCCTGGACTTCGAGAAGAGGCATATCGCTTAGCGGGCGCGCGCAAGGCGCGGATCGAGCAGGTCGCGCAGCCCGTCGCCGAGCAGGTTGAGACCGAGCACCGCCATGGCAATGGCCATGCCGGGGAACACCGCGAGCAGCGGCGACTGGAACATCATCGTCTGCGCCTCGCTGAGCATGCGGCCCCACGAGGGCTGCGGCGGCTGCGTGCCCAGACCGAGGTAGGAAAGGGCGGCCTCGGCCAGGATGGCGATCGCGAAGCGGATCGTGATCTGCACGATCAGCACGGCCGAGATGTTGGGCAGCACATGCTGCATCGTGATGGCGAACGAGCCCTTGCCGCAGGCTCGCGCGGCCGCCACGTATTCGCGCGACCAGATGGCATTGGCCGAGGCGCGCGTGATGCGCGCAAAGGTCGGGATGTTGTAGATGCCGATCGCGATGATCGCGTTGACGATGCCGGCGCCGAACACCGCCGTCATCATGATGGCCGACAGGATGGCCGGAAACGCGAGCGAGAAATCGGTGAGCCGCATGATCGCTTCCTCGACCCAGCCGCGCCGCGCCGCGGCCAGCAGGCCCAGCGCGGTGCCCACGACGAGGCCGATGCCCACCGCGATCACGCCCACGAGGATGGATGCGCGCGCTCCCACCAGCAGCAGCGAAGCCACGTCGCGCCCGAAGGTATCGGTGCCCAGCCAGTGCGCGCCCGAGGGCGGCTTGAGCTTGCTGGCCATGTCCATCTCGTAGGGCGACCAGGGCGTCCACACCAGCGAGACGGCGGCGGCCAGCAGCAGGAGCAGCGTGAGCACGCCGCCGAGCACGAAGCTGCGGTGCCTGAGCGCGCGGCGCCAGAAGCCCGGCACCTTGAGCGCCGCTGCGCTCGGAGCGGTTATCGCGGTCATATGTCGCTCGCCTTGATGCGCGGATCGATCACGGCATAGAGCACGTCGACCACGAAGTTCACGATGACCACCAGGGCCGCGAGCAGCATCACGCAGTTGCGCACCACGATCAGGTCGCGGTTGCTGATGGCCTGGAAGATCAGCCGGCCCAGGCCTGGCAGGTAGAACACGTTCTCCACCACGATGGTGCCGGCCAGCAGTTCGGAGAACTGCATGCCCATGACGGTGACCACCGGGATCATCGCGTTGCGCAGCACATGGGTCCAGAGCACCGCGCGTTGCGAAACGCCCTTGGCCCGCGCCGTGCGCACGAAGTCTTCGCGCATCACCTCGAGCACCGCCGAGCGCGTGATGCGCGCGAGGATCGCGGCCTGCACCACCGCCAGCGACAGCGCCGGCAGCAGCAGCGACTTGAGGCCCGCGAAGATGCCTTCGCCCCAGCCCTCGAAGCCGCCGGCCGAGAACCACTGCAGCTGAACCGAGAACACCAGGATCAGCAGGATCGCGAACCAGAAATTGGGAATGGCGATGCCCACCTGCGTGAGCCCCATCAGGCCCACGTCGCCGAGCTTGTTGTGGCGCGCGGCGGCGGTCACGCCCACCAGCAGCGCGAGCACCGTGGTGAAGGCCATCGCGAGCAGCGCGAGCGGCACGGTCAGCGCGAGGCGTTCGAGGATGAGGTCGAGCACCGGCGAGCTGTAGGCGTAGCTGTCGCCCAGGTTGCCGGTCAGGAGGCCCGCGATCCAGTGCCAGTAGCGCGTCCAGGCCGGCTGGTCGAGCCCGAGCTTGGTGGCCAGGGCGGCGACCGCTTCGGGCGCGGCGTCGGGCCCCATGAGCATCTGCGCGGCATTGCCGGGCAGGATCTCCAGGACGAGGAAGACGATGACCGAGGCGCCGATCAGCGTACCGATCAGCGTGGCGAGGCGCTTGAAAATGAACAGGCTCATGGGGCGGGGCGCAGCATAACCCGACTCGTGCAACAACCGTGCCTTGTTCGCGATAATCGGGGCATGGCTCTCATGATCACCGACGAATGCATCAACTGCGATGTCTGCGAGCCCGAGTGCCCGAACGATGCGATCTTCATGGGCGCGGAGTTCTACGAGATCGACCCGCACAAGTGCACCGAATGCGTCGGCCACTTCGACGAGCCGCAGTGCGTGCAGGTCTGCCCGGTGGCGTGCATTCCGATCAACCCGGCGCACGTGGAAAGCCGCGAAACGCTCTGGCAGAAGTTCGAGCGGCTCGCCGCGGCCAAGGCAAAGGCCGCGGCCGCCGAGCCGCCTCAGGCGCCCTCAGCCGGCACCTGAATCATTCCGCTTTTTCCTGCGGCTGTTGCCTTGCGCGGCGGCAGGCCTGTCGTTGGCCGCACCGCTGAAGCGCGGGCTCGATTTGCGGGGTTCCGCGCCGAGTCTCTGGGCCCGTGCGCGCGCCAGCTGTTCGGAAGACGCGAGCCGGCGTTCGGCCATGGCGGCCTGCCGGGCATCGTGCGCCGAGCGGCGGCTGCGCTCGTAGGCCTCTTTTTCCTGCGACAGGCGGATGCGCTCGAGCTGGTCGGCGCGCTGCTCGGCGCGGCGCGTGGCGGCATCGGCCGCGCGGCGGTCCGCCTCGGTGCGCGCGTCGTCCAGCGCCAGCTGCTTTCCGCCTTCGCAGGGACGGTCCGTGTAGGTGTTGCCGCAGCGGTAGGTCTCGGACCTTCCCTGCGCCGCGGCGGGCATCCAGAAAGTGCCGCAGGCCGCCAAAAGCAAGGCGGCACCCATTGCTTTCCTGGCCCTGGTTTTATTTGTCATTTCTTTTTCTCTCCCTTTTTTCTTTGCTCTCCCGCGCTCTCTTGGCCGGCTGACTAGGCTGTAGCGGGTGTGCCTCCGTCGCCGGGCTCCCGCCGCGGCGGTTTGGGCCGGGGCGGTTTGCTCGTGTGGATGATCAAGGTGGCTTTTTCCATTTCGCCCGCCACCAGCGCGGGCGCCGCGTGCAGCGTGCGCACGATCGCGTCCTCGATGGCTTCGCGCTGTTCCTTGAGCGGCTTCTTGAGCACCCAGTTGATGACCTCCGACTTCACGCCGGGGTGTCCGATGCCCAGGCGCAGGCGCCAGTAGTCGCCGGTGCCCAACTGCGCATGGATGTCGCGCAGGCCGTTGTGGCCCGCATGGCTGCCGCCGAACTTGAGCTTGGCCTGGCCGGGCACCACGTCGAGCTCGTCGTGCACCACGAGGATTTCCTCGGGCGCGATCTTGAAGAAGCGCGCAAGCGCGCCCACCGATTTGCCCGACAGGTTCATGAAGGTCTGCGGCTCCAGCAGCCAGACGCTTTGCCCGTCGATGTTCGCGCGCGCTGCAAGGCCGTGGTAGCTGCGCTCGGGCACGAGGTTGAGCTTCCAGTCGCGCGCCAGGGCGTCGATCCACCAGAAGCCGGCGTTGTGCCGGGTGGCTTCGTATTCAGGCCCCGGATTCCCGAGGCCGACAAACAGCTTGATCATGAGGGGAATTATCTCGCCGCCCAAAAAGCAGAAGGCCCGCACGAGGCGGGCCTTCTGCAGGGACGCGAGAGAAATTACTTCTTCGCGGCGGGCTTTGCCGTCTTGGCGGCAGGCTTGCCACCGGCTGCTGCTGCGCCTTCGGCAGGTGCTGCACCTTCGGCGGCGGGGGCCGGCTCTTCGGAGACCAGCGGCGGCACGGCCGACACGATGACGGGGTTCAGCTTGCCGTGGCTCACGAACTTCACGCCCTTGGGCAGCTTGATGTCGCTCACGTGCAGCGTGGCGTTCTTCTTGAGGCTCGAGAGGTCCACCTCGATGAACTCGGGGAGGTCGGCCGGCAGGCAGCTGACTTCGAGTTCGTTCATGACGTGGGTCACGAGGTTGTGGTCGAGCTTGACGGCGTCGGACTCTTCTTCACCCTTGTAGTGAAGCGGCACCTTCATGTGCATGCGGGTCTTGGCGTCGACGCGCTGGAAGTCGATGTGCTGCACCAGCTGGCGGAACGGGTGGTACTGCACGTCGCGCAGCAGCACCTTGCTGGTGGCGCCGCCGAGTTCCATTTCGAGGATCGACGAGTGGAAGGCTTCCTTCTTGAGGGCGTGCCACAGCGCGTTGTGATCGAGCTCGATCAGCTGGGGCTTGCCTTCACCACCGTAGACGATACCGGGCGTCTTGCCCGAGATGCGGAGACGGCGGCTCGCACCCGTGCCCTGCTTGGCGCGCTCAAAAGCGACGAATTTCATAACTACTCCTGTAGGAGTCCACCGCGACCAGTGCGACTCCGGTTCAACAAGGGCGCCATTCCGAAAAAAGGAAGGCGGCGCCCGCTTTTTGCCTGGATCAGAACAGGTTGTCCTGGTCCGAGAACAAACTCATGACCGACTCGCCCTTGGCAATGCGCTGGATCGTCTCGGCGATCAGCGGTGCCACCGAGAGCTGGCGGACCTTTCCGCACGCCAGGGCGCTGTCGGAGAGGGGAATGGTGTTGGTCACGACCACTTCGTCGAGTGCGGAGTGGGTGATGCGCTCGATGGCCGGGCCCGAGAAGATCGGGTGCGTGCAATAGGCGTAGACGCTTTTCGCGCCGCGCTCCTTGAGCACTTCGGCCGCCTTCACGAGCGTGCCGGCGGTGTCGATCATGTCGTCCATGATCACGCAGTTGCGGCCGTCGATTTCGCCGATCACGTTCATCACCTCGCTCACGTTGGCCTTCGGGCGGCGCTTGTCGATGATGGCGAGGTCGCAGTTCAGTTGCTTGGCCAGCGCGCGGGCGCGCACCACGCCGCCGACGTCGGGCGAGACCACGATCAGGTCTTCGTAGTTCTTCTGGCGCAGGTCGCCCAGCAGCACCGGCGAGGCATAGATGTTGTCGACCGGGATGTCGAAGAAGCCCTGGATCTGGTCGGCGTGCAGGTCCATCGTGAGCACGCGCTCGACGCCCACGGTTTCGAGCAGGTTGGCCACCACCTTGGCCGAGATCGGCACGCGGCTCGAACGCGGGCGGCGGTCCTGGCGGGCATAGCCGTAGTAGGGAATCACCGCGCTGATCCGCTCGGCCGAGGCGCGCTTGAGCGCGTCGACCATGATCAGCAGTTCCATCAGGTTCTCGTTGGTCGGAGCGCAGGTCGACTGCACCACGAACACATCGCGCGCCCGGACGTTCTGATTGATCTCGACGGTGACTTCGCCGTCGGAGAAACGTCCAACGCGCGCGGCACCCAGCGAGGTACCGAGGTTCTGCGCGATTTCTGCGGCGAGGCCAGGATTGGCGTTGCCGGTGAAAACCATGAAATCAGGGTGATTAGCCTGCATGAGCGCGTCCCGGCAGTGCGAATTGGCTTTTAGGAAGCCGCCAAAGAGTTCGAGTCGTGGCAGCCCGAGGGCCACCGATTATTGCAGCGGGCATGCTGCAAAAGAAGCACTGCGGCCGGTGGGCCGCAGTTTGAAGAGTTTGGCAGGGGAGAAAGGATTCGAACCTTTGCATGCTGGAATCAAAATCCAGTGCCTTAACCAGCTTGGCGACTCCCCTACACGGGTCGATGGCTTTCGCCACAAACCGATATGTCGCATCGGACCCATGAGAGTCCGACTATCTTCAGGTCGCCCATCCCCAAAGTGGATGAACGGCCAGGTTGCTGCATTGGCGAACCTGCCAGCCCGGTGGGGCTTTTGCCAGTTCCGCTTCCTGCGGCGCTTGCGGCATTTTCGCGAAAACCGAACTTCCCGAGCCGGTCATCCGGGCTTTCAATCCTTGGGCGCCGAGCCATTCGATGGCGTCGGTGACCGCGGGGCAAAGCCGCTGGGCAACCGGCTGCAGGTCGTTGTGGCCGAAGTCGAAAACCTTGAAAGCGCTGCTTTCGGGGTTTGGAGCTTCAAGCTGTTCGCTATCTGCAGCAAAGCCCGAGATTATAGCAACAGGAGTGGCACGTTGAAGGTCGGGCGCAGAAAAAATTAGCTTTGTGTCGAGTCCCTGGGGTGGCTTGGCCACCACGAACCGTGCGGAAGGGATGTCCACGGGCCTGATTTTCTCGCCGATTCCCTCGACCCAGGCATTGCGCCCGCCCAGGAAGAAGGGCACGTCGGCACCGAGTTTCACGCCGATCTCGGCCAGGCGCGAGAGCGGCAGGTTCAGCCCCCACAGGCGGTTCAGCGCCAAGAGGCAGGTGGCGGCGTCCGAGGAGCCGCCGCCCATGCCGGCCTGCGCCGGCACCTGCTTGGCAACGCCGATGTGGGCGCCCTGGCCGGGCGCCGCATGCGCCTGCAGCGCCCGCGCCGCGCGCAGCACAAGGTCGTCGGGCGGCAGTTCGGTCGTGAGGTCTTCGCGGCTGAGCTGGCCGTCGCTGCGGAGTTCGACGTGGAGCGTGTCGCACCAGTCGATCAGCATGAAGACCGACTGCAGCAGGTGGTAGCCGTCTTCGCGCCGGCCGGTGATGTGCAGGAAGAGGTTGAGCTTGGCCGGTGCGGGAAGGTCGTAGATCGCCTTCATGACCGCTCGAAGACGATGCGCAGGTCCGCCGTGGGCCCGGGAGACTCGCGGGTGGCCTGCAGGCGGCCGTTCGCAACCTGCGCGAGGTCGGGGCGCCAGCCCGGCACGCGCTCGTCGCGGCCCGCGAGCCAGCCGAACAGCGCACCGACCGGTATGGCCGCGCCGGTGGCGGCCTCGATCAGTGCATCGACCGAGTCGAAGCGCCGGATCTCGCTGCCGTTCTTGAGCAGGGCTTCGCCGGGCGACCAGTGCAGCTGGGCCAGGGTGCTGCCGATCGGGCTCGTGAGCGAGAGCTCGCCCGCCTCGGGGGAGCCGCGCAATTCGAACAATGCCGAGAAGGTCTGTACCGGCTGGCTGTCGATGCGCAGCGACATGCGGCCGCTCCAGCTGTCCGCGCTTCGGGGTGCGGAGGAGCCGCCTGCCAGCTGGGCGCAGCCGGCGATCGAGAGCAGCGCGGCCCCGCCCGCGAGCAGGAGGGCGCGGCGGCCCCCGTCGGCAAGGCGGCGGGGGGCGGGCACGCTCACGGCTTGACCCGCAGGCGCTTGAGCGTTTCCTGCAGGGTCTCGTTCTCGGCATCGCTCAGCAGGGCTTCCTTCCAGATCGTGACCGCACGGTCCTTCTGGCCGGTGGCCCAGAGCACCTCGCCGAAATGCGCGCCGATTTCCGGGTCGGGCCGGGTCTTGTAGGCTGTCTCGAGGATGCGAATGGCCTCGGTCGTGTTGCCCAGCCGGAATTCCACCCAGCCCAGGCTGTCCGCGATGAACGGGTCTTCAGGCGCCAGCTGCACGGCCTTCTGGATCAGCGTGCGGGCCTCGTCGAGGCGGATCTTGCGATCGGCAAAGGAGTAGCCGAGCGCGTTGTAGGCGTTCTGGTTCTCGGGCTTGAGCTCGATCAGCTTGCGCAGCAGCCGCTCCATCTCGTCGAGGCGGTTGAGCTTTTCGGCCACCATGGCCTGGTCGTAGACGAGGTCGCTGTCGTTCGGGGCGGCGGCGGAAGCCTGCGCCAGCATGTCGTAGGCCGCCTGGTACTGCTTGGCATCGCGCAGCAGCTGTACTTCGGCGAGGAATTTCTGCTTCTTGTCTTCGGGCGTGCGCTCGGGCAGGCCGCGCACGAGTTCGCGCGCCTGCGGCAGCTTGCCCTGGCGCGCCAGCAGGCCCGCGCGGCGCGTCTGCGCGACCACGAGGTCGTCGGTGCTGTCGACGCGTGCGAGCCAGCGCTCCGCGGCCGTGAAGTCCTTGCGGCGCTCCGCCAGCTGCGATAGGACGAGGTAGGCCTGCGTGGTGCCGCGCTGGCGGTCGTCCGGGTCTTTCTGGTTGGCCGCCAGCTCGATGTAGCGCTTGAGCGATGTTTCGGCCGCCGCGTCCTGACGGGCCTGCGCCTGCAGGCTGCCGAGCAGCAGCCAGGGCTCGGCCAGTTCGGGCCGCGCCGCGGTGAGCGCCTGCAGCTGCGCGGTGGAATCCGCATAGCGCCGGTTCTCGACCAACACGCGCGCGTAGGCGATGCGCAGGTCGGGTGGCGCCTTGGGGTTGTTGGCCAGGTAGCGCGTGACGATCGGCTCCGCGAGCGGCTGGCCGGGGTCGATCATCTCGAGCGCGAGCGCGGCCGGTGCATCGGAGGCGGGGTCCATCTGCTGGCCCTTGAACGCGGCGTCCAGGGCGCCGGAGGTGTCGCCGGCATTCAGGCGCATGCGGCCGATGGTGGCCCAGGCCAGCGCGCCGGTGGCCGGGCTCTTGAGTTCGTCGGACAGCGCCTGCTCGACCACCGAGGCGGCCTGCTTCTTGTCGGAGGCGCGCGAGTAGTTGCGCGCGATCACCGCCATCAGCATCGGCTTCTCGATCTGCGGCGTGGCGGCGATCTCGGCCCGCAGCGGCTCCACCGTTTCGCCGATGCGGTTGAGCGCGATCAGTATCTGCAGCTCGATGCGCCGTGCATCGCGCGAGTTGGGCAGCGTCTCCTGCCAGGCACGAGCGGCCGCGAGCGCCGCGTCGCCGGAGCGCGACTGCAGCGCGATCTCGACCGCGCGCTGGAACAGCTTGCCGTCGCGCAGCCGCCGGGCCGCGTCGAGCACCAGTGCGTAGCCCGATCCGGGATCGCCGGAGCGCGCGGTCATCTCGCCCATCAGGATTTCGTAGAACAGCTCGGCCGTCAGTGCGGAGGGCTGGGCCTCGGGGTCGCCGGCCGGCTTCGCGGCGGCTGCGGCTGCGGCTGCGGCCGGCGCCGGCCTGGTCCCGGGGCGGGATGGTGCCGGCCGTTCGATGGCGGGCGTCGGGCTCTTGGGCGTGGCGGGATCGGAGCTTTGTGCCTGGGCGGCACAAGCCAGCAACACGACGAAAGACGCGGCCGCCGCAAGGCGGTGTCGGCGGAGCGATGGAATCATCGAACCATAATAATCCAAGCTTTTGAGCGAGCACCGCGTGGGGCTTCGTCGCAGCCCGGAGTTTTTATTTCATGCCTGAGCTTCCTGAAGTCGAAGTGACGCGGCGCGGTTTTGCCGAACGCATCGCCGGTGCACGCATAGCTGCGGTCCGCATCGGCAAGCCCTTGCGCTGGGCGCTGATGGTGGTGCCCGAGGCGCTGGTCGGGCGCCGCGTGCTGCAGGTGCGCCGGCGCGGAAAGTACCTGCTGATCGACCTGGACCGCGGCCTGCTGCTGCTGCACCTGGGCATGTCGGGCAGCCTGCGCTTCGATGCGGCGCTGCCTCCGCCGGGCGTTCACGATCACTTCGATCTGGTGACCGAACTCGGCACGCTGCGGCTGAACGATCCGCGCCGCTTCGGCGCCGTGGTCTACGTGGAGGACGAGGCCGCGCCATGGGCCATCAAGCTGCTCGGCGGCCTCGGCATGGAGCCGCTGGGCGACGCTTTCGACCTGGACGCGTTCCACGCAGGCCTTCGCAAGCGCAAGGCCGCGGTGAAACAGGTGCTGCTCGCGGGCGACGTGGTGGTGGGCGTTGGAAACATCTACGCGTCGGAGGCCTTGTTCCAGGCCGGCATCCGGCCCACGCTTTCGGCTGCGCGCATCAGCCGGCCGAGGGCGGCCCGGCTCCATGCGGCCGTGCGCGAAATCCTGGCCAGGGCGGTCGAGAAAGGCGGCAGCACGCTGCGCGACTTTTCCAATGTGGACGGGCAGAACGGCTATTTCCAGCTCGAGGCCACCGTCTACGGGCGGGCCGGCGAGCCCTGTCGGGTCTGCGCAACGCCGATCCGGCTGCTGCGACAAGGGCAGCGTTCCACTTACTATTGTCCGAATTGTCAAAAATAGTGTCTTAGCCGCCAGGTTGGCATATCCTGCAATCGCCTGCTTCCCAGTTTGCAATGCTATATTTGTAAGTTATTTCTTACATATTCCCCTTGAGCCGCTCTTTCAATCAACAACTCGATCAGCACGGTGCCTGGCGAAGCAATTTCGCGCACCGCCTGCAGTGGCTGTCCCGCTGGCTGACCGAGAACGAGCTGCTCGACCAGGCGGTGGCCGAGCGCCTGCGCGGCCTCGAGCTGCAGATCCGCACCAGCAAGGTCATGGTGGCCTTCGTGGCGGAGTTCTCGCGCGGCAAGTCGGAACTCATCAACGCGATCTTCTTCGCGGCCTACGGTCGCCGCATCATGCCGGCCAGCGCCGGGCGCACCACGATGTGCCCGACCGAGCTGGGCTACGACGCCGCGCTGTCGCCCAAGCTGCGGCTGCTGCCGATAGAGACCCGCCTGGAGCCCCATTCGCTCACGCATTGGCGCGAAAAGGCCGCGCGCTGGACCGAAATCGCGATCGACGTGGCCAATGCCGACCAGCTGGCCCAGGCC
This sequence comes from Variovorax beijingensis, assembly GCF_007828835.1. Taxonomy (GTDB): domain Bacteria; phylum Pseudomonadota; class Gammaproteobacteria; order Burkholderiales; family Burkholderiaceae_C; genus Variovorax; species Variovorax beijingensis_A. The sequence continues at coordinate 1,205,247 of NZ_VIVL01000001.1, forward strand.
ATGAGCAAGGTGGCCGAGGTGCGCTGGGTCAGCAAGGACGAGGCGCACGCGCTGGGCTTCTGGAACGAGGAGACGCCGGACGACAACCCCGTGCAGGACGCCGAGGGCCGGGTCGAGATTCCGCGCTGGCGCCATGCCATCCTGAACATGCCGCATCCGCTGCTGGAGCAGGGGCTGGTGATTCTCGACACCCCGGGCCTGAACGCCATCGGCGCCGAGCCCGAACTCACGGTGAGCCTAATCCCGCAGGCGCATGCCGTGGTCTTCATCCTGGGCGCCGAAACCGGCGTCACGCGCTCCGACCTGTCGATCTGGCGCGAGCACCTGGTTACCGAAAGCGAAGGCAGCGACACGCGCTTCGTGGTGCTCAACAAGATCGACACGATGTGGGACTCGCTGAGCACGCCCGCGCAGATCGAACTGCAGATCGAACGCCAGCGCGAGGTCGCGGCCAAGTTCCTCGAGGTGCCGCTGGTGCAGGTGCTGCCGGTGTCGGCGCAGAAGGGCCTGCAGGCAAAGATCCAGCGCGATGCGCGGCTGCTCGACGCGAGCCGGCTGCCGGCCTTCGAGGCGCTGCTCGCGGAAGGCGTGCTCGGCAAGCGCGAAACCATGCTGCGGCTCGCGGTGGATGCCGGCATGGTGGCATTGCGGACCGAGGCCGAGCGCATCCTGAAAGTGCGCCAGCGCGACCTGTCGGAGCAGGCGCTCGAGCTGCAGGGATTGCGCGGCAAGAACGTGTCGGTCATCCGGCACATGCGCGCGCGCATCGACCAGGAACAGACCGAGTTCGAGGGCAGCAACACGCGCATCCTTGCGCTGCGTTCCGTGCAGGGCAAGCTGCTGCGCGAGGTGTACGCCGTGCTCGGCCGTACTGCGCTGAAGGAAGACATGGTGCGGCTTTCGGCTGCGCTCAAGCGCCCGGGCGTCAAGTTCAACGTGCGCAAGGTGTACGGCGAGACCTTCGACTCGCTGCGCAACAACCTGCGCGAAGTGCAGGCGACGACGGCCGAGATCCAGTCGATGCTGCACGCCACCTTCCGCCAGCTCAACGCGGAGCAGGGCTTTACCCTGCAGGCGCCCGCCGAGCCCGACCTGACGAGCTTCGAGCAGGAGCTCAGCCAGATCGAGCGCAGCCACATCCATTACCTGGGCGTCGGCAATCTGCTGAAGCTCGCGCAGGCGGACTTCTGCGACAAGCTGGTGCGGGCACTCGCGAGTCGCCTGCGGCTGGTCAACGAAGCAGCCATGACCGAGGTCGAGCGCTGGAGCAAGGGCGCCAGCGCCCAGATCGATGCGCAGCTGAAGGAGCGCCGCCGCAATTTCAGCAAGCGCATCGAGGCGATCGAGCGCATCCAGAATGCGGCCGGCAACCTCGACGAACGCCTGCTCGAACTGGCCCAGCAAGAAAGCAGCCTGGCCGAGCTGCAGCTTCGGCTCCATGAATTCACCTCGGCCATTGCGCAACAGGGAAGGCCGGCAGCCGCTGCCGCCGTCGGCGAGCTGCGTGCGGCGGCCTGATCGTCCGGTGCCGGCTGCGGCCGTGCAGTCGCAGGCGCCGGCCGATTTTGCCGAGCGCGTCGTGGCCTGGCAGCGCAGCCACGGGCGCAGCGCGCTGCCTTGGCAGAACACGCGGGATCCCTACCGCGTGTGGCTGTCGGAGGTCATGCTCCAGCAGACCCAGGTCTCGACCGTGCTCGGGTACTTCGCGCGCTTTCTCGAACGCTTTCCGACCGTGCGGGCGCTGGCCGAAGGCACCGAGGACGAGGTCTTCGGGCTCTGGAGCGGCCTGGGCTACTACAGCCGTGCCCGCAACATGCACCGCTGTGCGCAGGAGGTGGTGGCGCGCTTCGGCGGCGAATTTCCGCGCACGGCCGCCGAGCTCGAGACCCTGCCCGGCATCGGCCGCTCCACTTCCGCGGCGATCGCGGCCTTCTGCTTCGGCGAGCGGGTCGCGATTCTCGACGGCAACGTCAAGCGCGTGCTGACGCGCGTGCTCGGCTTCGGCGGCGACATGTCTTCGTCGGCGCAGGAACGCGCACTGTGGGACCGGGCCACCCAGCTGCTGCCGCCGGCCGAACAGAAGGAAGCGATCGCGAGCTACACGCAGGGCGTGATGGACCTGGGCGCCACGGTCTGCCTGCCGCGCAAGCCAAGCTGCATGATCTGTCCGCTGAACAAGACATGCGTGGGGCTGCGCGAAGGCCAGCCGGAGCGCTACCCGGTCAAGACGCGCAAGCTCAAGCGCAGCGCCCAGTCGCTCTGGGCGCTGCTCGCGCGCGATGCGCAAGGCCGGGTCTGGCTGGAGAAGCGGCCGGCCAAGGGCATCTGGGCCGGGCTCTACTGCCCGCCCGTGTTCGAGAGCCGCGAAGCGCTGCTGGCCGCGCTGCCGCCGGCGGCGCTGGCGGGCGCCCGGGACCTGCCCCCTTTCGTGCATGTGCTGACCCACAAGGACCTGCACCTGCACCCGGTGCTGCTTCAGGACAGCCAGCCGCAAGGCGATGCCGCACGCTGGGTGGATGCCCAGGAGTGGGGCCGGCTGGGGCTGCCGGCGCCGATGCGCAAGCTGCTCGAGAGCAGCGCGGACTAGCCGGCGGACACGGGCTCAGCCCGCGTCGAGTTCGCGGTGCCGCTTGAGGGCGACCCAGCGGGCTCCGAAGGCCCGCGCGAGCTGCTCGACCAGGAACACCGAGCGGTGCTGGCCGCCGGTGCAGCCGATGGCCACGGTCACGTAGCTGCGATGGTCCCGCGCCAGCGCATCGAGCCAGCGCGAGAGGAACTGCTCGATGTCGTCGTACATGCGCGCGACGTCGTCGTGCTCGCGCAGCCATTCGACCACCGGCGCATCGCGCCCCGTGAGCGGCCGCAGCGCGGGCACGTAGTGCGGATTGGGCAGCATGCGCACGTCGAACACGTAGTCGGCATCCAGCGGCACGCCGCGCTTGAAGGCGAAGGATTCGAACACCAGCGTCAATGCGCTGCTCTGCGGCGCAGAGATCAGCGCCTTGATGTAGCTCTGCAGCTGGGCCGGCCGGATCAGGCTGGTGTCGATCACGTCGGCGCCGTCGCGCAGGTCGGCCAGCAACTCGCGCTCGAGTTCGATGGCCTGCACCAGCACGCGCTCCTGTTCGGGCACGTCGTTGCGGCCCTCCTGGCGCGACAGCGGATGGCGCCGGCGGGTTTCTGAATAGCGCCGCAGCAGTGCGTCGGTGGTCGCGTCGAGAAAAAGCGAGCGCAGCGACACGCCGTCCTGCCGCAAGGCCTCGAGCTGCTGCGGGACGATCGGCAGCGACACGCCGCTGCGCACATCCATGGCAATGGCCACGCGCGTGGCCTGCTGTTCGTGCTGCAGTGCGATAAAGGCCGTCAGCAGCTCGGGCGGCAGGTTGTCGACGCAGTAGTAGCCGGCGTCTTCCAGCGCATGCAGCGCCACCGACTTGCCCGAGCCCGACATGCCGGTGATGAGCACGAGGTCGAGGTCCATCACAGCGCCGCCGAAGTCTTGTGGCCCAGCATTTCACGGGCATGCGCCAGCGAGGTCTGGGAAAGTTTCTCGCCGCCGAGCATGCGGGCGATTTCACGGGCGCGGGTGTCGTCGTCGAGCCGCGAGACGCCGCTTTCGGTGCGCGGGCCGTCCTGGCCGATGGCCGTGGTCTGGCGCTTGGCCACCACGAGGTGGTGGTCGGCGCAGGCGGCGACCTGCGGCAGATGGGTGACCGCCAGCACCTGGCGATCGCGCCCGAGCTGCTTCATGAGGCGGCCCACGGTCTCGGCCACGGCCCCGCCGACGCCGGCATCGACCTCGTCGAAGATCAGCGTCTGCGCGGCGCCGAGCTGGCTGGTCGTGACCGCGATGGCCAGGGCGATGCGCGAGAGTTCGCCGCCCGAAGCCACCTTGCCGATGGGGCGCGGCGTGCTCCCGGGATGGCCGCTCACGAGAAAGGCAACGTCTTCGAGACCCGCGCGGCCCGGCTGTGCCAGCGGCTGCAGCTCGACCTCGAAGCGCCCGCCCTGCATGCCAAGCCCCTGCATCGCCTGCGTGACAGCGTCGGCCAGCCGCGGGGCGGCCAGCTTGCGCGCCTTGGCGAGCGCCTTGGCTTCCTTCATGTAAGCCTGCTGCGCGCCTTGTTCGGCACGCTCCAGGCCTGCGAGATCGCTCTGCGCGTCGAGCGCCTGCAGCTCGGCCTGCCAGCCGGCCAGGAGCGCCGGCAGGTCGTCCGGCGTGCGCTTGTAGCGGCGCGCGAGCGACATCCACAGTCCCATGCGCTCGTCGAGTTCGGCCAGCTGGTTGGGATCGGCCTCGGCGTCGCGCAGGTAGCTGTGCAGCGTGTGGGCGGCATCGGAAGCCTGGGCGACGCTGGAGGCCAGCACCTCGCCGAGGGCGCGGAATTCGGGCTCGATGTGCTCGCAGTTCTGCAGCAGCGTGACGGCGCGCGACAGCGCGGCGAGGGCGCCGTTGTCGTCGTCTTCGAGCGCCTGGCTCGCGCCCTGCGCCGCGTCGATCAGCGCCTGTGCATTGGAGACGCGCGCGTGCTGGGTCGAAAGCTCTTCCCACTCGCCTTCGGCCGGCGCCAGCTTCATGACTTCGGCGATCTGCCATTGCAGCCGCTCGCGTTCGCGCAGCAGCGAGTCTTGGGCCGAGCGCGCGTGGTCGAGCGCGGAAAGTGCCTGGCGCCAGCTCTGCCAGGTGGCATCGAGCGCATCGGTGCGCACGCCGGCATAGGCGTCGAGCAGGCCGCGCACGGCTTCGGGGCGCGTCAGGCTTTGCCATGCATGCTGGCCATGGATGTCGAGCAGGCGGTCGCCGAGCTCGCGCAGCTGGGTGGCGGTGGCCGGGCTGCCGTTGATCCAGCCGCGGCTGCGGCCCTGCAGGTCGACGGTGCGGCGCAGCAGCAGGGCGTCGCCGTTTTCGAATCCGCCCTCATCGAGCCAGGCCGCAAGCGCCGGGTCGGCGTCGAATTCGGCGCTGACGTCGAGCCGTTCGGCGCCTTCGCGCACCGCGCCCGCGTCGGCCCGGTTGCCGAGCGCCAGCTGGAGCGCATCGATCAATATCGACTTGCCCGCGCCGGTCTCGCCGGTCAATACCGTGAAGCCTGCCGACAGGTCGAGTTCGAGTGATCGCACGATCACGAAGTCGCGCAATGCGATGCGTCGCAGCGCCATGTCAGGAGCCCCCTTCGTTCCAGTGAAGTTTCTTGCGCAGCGTGTCGAAATAGCTCCACCCGCGCGGGTGCAGGAAGCGCACGCGGAAGTCGGAGCGGCGCACCACCACGCGATCGCCGATCGCGAGCGATGCCAAGGACTGCATATCGAAATTGGCGCTGGCGTCGCGCCCCGCCACCAGTTCGATCACGATCTCGTCGGCGTCGGGCAGCAGCACCGGGCGGTTCGACAGCGTGTGCGGCGCAATGGGCACCAGCACCCAGCCCGGCACCGCCGGATGCAGCAGCGGCCCGCCGGCCGAGAGCGCATAGGCCGTCGAACCCGTGGGCGACGCGATGATCAGGCCGTCGGCGCGCTGGTTGGCCACGAAATGCCGGCCCACCGAAACGCGCAGCTCGACCATGCCCGAGGTGGCGCCGCGGTTGACCACCACGTCGTTCATGGCCAGCGCATCGAACACCGAGGCGCCGTCGCGCATCACCTGCGCATGCATGAGGCTGCGGTGGTCTTCCTCGTATTCGCCGGCCAGCATGGGAATCAGCGTGGCCTGGTAGTTGTCCAGCGGAATGTCGGTGATGAACCCGAGCCGGCCGCGGTTGATGCCGATCAGCGGGATTCCGTAGCAGGCAAGCTGCCGGCCGATGCCCAGCATGGTTCCGTCGCCTCCCACCACCAGGCCCAGATCGCAGCGCTGGCCGATTTCCTCGACGCTCAGCGGCTGGTAGCGGCCGCCGACGCTGGCGTGTGCATCGGCCTCCTCGGCCGCCGATTTTTCGACGAACACCTCGCACCCTTGCGATTCCAGGAAGGCGCCGATATCTTCCATCACGCCGTCGCGGGCATCGGCCTGCGCCCGGGCGCCTGAAGCCTGGTATTTGCCGATCAGCGCGACGTGACGAAAGCGGGAAGTCATCTACAAATTACAACACTAAAATCTTGCAATGCTGGACGACCGTGCCAAGTTGCTCCTCAAGACGCTGGTCGAGCGTTATATCGCCGAAGGCCAACCGGTCGGGTCGCGGACTTTGTCGCGCGCCCCGGGCCTTGACCTGTCTCCTGCGACCATCCGCAACGTCATGTCCGACCTGGAGTCGCTGGGGCTGATCGCGAGCCCGCACACTTCGGCCGGACGCATTCCCACCGCGCGCGGCTACCGGCTGTTCGTCGACACCATGCTCACGGCGCAGCGCGAGCAGATGAACACACCAAGCCTTGCGCCCGACCAGCCGCAGAAGGTGATTGCCAACGCGGCCAACCTGCTGTCCAACCTGTCGCAGTTCGTCGGCGTCGTCATGGCGCCGCGGCGGGCTTCGGTCTTCAAGCAGATCGAGTTCCTGCGGCTTTCGGACCGGCGGCTGCTGGTGATCATCGTTTCGCCCGACGGCGACGTGCAGAACCGCGTGATCTTTCCGGAGGCCGATTACACGCAGTCGCAGCTGGTGGAAGCATCCAACTACATCAATGCTCACTACGCGGGCCTGACCATCGAGCAGGTGCGCGACCGCCTGCAGTCCGAAGTCGAAAAACTGCGTGGCGAGATTGCCGCGCTGATGCAGGCGGCGGTCAAGGTCAGTTCTGAAGTGCTCACCGAGGCGCAGGAAGACGACGTGGTGATATCCGGCGAGCGCAACCTGCTTTCCGTCACCGATTTTTCGAGCGACATGGGGCAGCTGCGCCGTGCCTTCGAGCTCTTCGAGCAGAAGGCGCAGCTCATGCGTCTGCTCGATGTGTCGAGCAAGGCCGAGGGTGTGCGCATCTTCATCGGCGGCGAGAGCCAGGTGGTGCCGATCGAGGAGCTTTCCATCGTCAGCGCCAACTACGAGGTCGACGGGCAGGTGGTGGGCACGCTGGGCGTGATCGGCCCGACCCGCATGCCTTATGAGCGCATGATCCAGATCGTCGACATCACCTCGCGGCTGGTCAGCAATGCGCTGAGCCACCGCAAGTGAGCGGCGCCGCGAATAGAATCGTGGCCTCTCGTGGGCCGTTAGCTCAGCTGGTTAGAGCAGCGGACTCATAATCCGTTGGTCGATGGTTCAAGCCCATCACGGCCTACCACCTGCATTCATTTCTGAGCTTGGTCCGCCAAGGGCCAAAAATGGATGCTATAATCGATAGCTGTGCGGCTGTAGCTCAGTTGGATAGAGTACTTGGCTACGAACCAAGGGGTCGTGGGTTCAATTCCTGCCAGCCGCACCACTCTCTTGAATGGCCTAGAAGGTTTATCCCTTCTAGGCCATTTTCTTTTGGAGAGTCGGGTCAGACCTGCCTGCAGCGCGCTTCTTGTTCTTCGTGTTCCTCAATGACGGCTGTGGCCTGTGGAATGCGGGCCCAGCCGCTTGGCGCTAGAGTCCGGGCTCGGCCATCATCAAACGGCGCAGCGACCATGGGTATTCGGGTAAAGCGGCTTGTATTCCAGCTCCTCTTGCTGTCCCTGGCAGCTGGCTCTGCATCGGCAGGGACCATTACCTGTGTCCCGGCCGCAGGCAGTGGGGCCGCAGCGCCTTTCAACCGGGTCCGCAGGATTGCGATCGACGAGCACTCTCGCACCGTCAACATGGACGTCGTGCGCTTCAGGACAAAGGACACGGAAACCATGGGCAAGCTGCGAGCGGATCTGGTGAGCATGGAGGACAGTCAGTCCGGAGAGCCCGTCTATGTCTTCAATTCCATCCCGGCAGCAGGCGTTGAAGTCACGAGTCTTTTCAAATTGTTCAAGGCAGCCGAGTGGCGTCTGATGAGTGCCGATGTAGCCTTCGTGAACAAGGTGCCTGCCGTGCGAGCCGTCGAGCAAGGTGTGGTCTTCGACTGCAAGCGTTCGGACATGGGTTGAAGAAAATGGGAGTCTGGCGTTGCGAGCCTTTCTAAATTCAGGGGTTCTGCCTTGAGCAAAGCATTCACCAAGGAAACCGAGAGCGACGGTGACGACGACGGCGGCGAAAGCACCGCGCCCGCGCTGCCGAGCGGCAGCAAGAACTACATGACGCCGGCCGGCTATGCCCGGCTGCGCGACGAACTGCTTCAGCTGATGGACGAAGAGCGGCCGAAGGTTGTCGAGGCGGTGCACTGGGCCGCCAAGAACGGCGACCGCTCCGAGAATGGCGACTATCTCTACGGCAAGAAGCGGCTGCGGGAGATCGATCGGCGCATCCGTTTTCTCACCAAGCGGCTCGAAATTGCCGAAGTGACCGATCCCTCGGTCCATCATGGCAGCGACCAGGTGTTCTTTGGCGCAACGGTGCGCTATGTCGACGAGACCGGCGACGAGCGCAGCGTGACGATCCTGGGCATCGACGAGGCGGACAGCGCGCAGTCGCAGGTCAGCTGGATTTCCCCGATCGCCCGCGCGCTGCTCAAGTCGCGTGAAGGCGACGTGGTGAAGCTCGTGACGCCGGGCGGTGCCCATGAGGTCGAGCTGTTGTCGGTCAGCTATCCGGCGCCACCGGGCGCGGGCACGGCGCGCTAGCCTTCCTGCCCGCCGGTCAGGGCGCGGGAACCGTTCTTGCGGCGGTCAGCACCGAGGCCGTGCGCCGCGCGGCGCGCAGCACGCTGTCGAGGTGGGTGCGGTCGCGCACGGCAATCACGAAGCGCAGGTCGGTCGAATCCTGCGGCGTCTCGTCGGCCATTTCGACGTGCGTGATGTCGGCTTCGGCGTCCGCCAGGGTCGCGGCCACGCGCGCGAGCACGCCCTTGTCGTTGCGCACCGTGATGACCACGCCGGTTTCGAAGGTGCGGGTCGGTTCGTCCGCCCATTCGACCGCGAAAAAGCGCTCGCTGTCCTTGTGGCGCAGGCGCTGGCCCACGCCGCAGGACTCGGTGTGCACGACCAGCCCTTCGCCATGGCCGAGGTAGCCGATGATCTCGTCGCCCGGAATCGGCCGGCAGCACAGTGCAAAGCGCACCGACGAGTTCTCGCTGCCGTCCAGCGTGACGGCGCCCTGGGAAATGGTTTCGTGCGAGATGAAGCGCTCGCGGCTCAGCAGCAGCGCATCGGGCCGCTCGCCGAGTTCGGACAGCATGGCCACCAGCCGCTTTGCCACGATGCTGGCAATCCGCTTGCCCAGGCCGATGTCGGTCAGCAGCTCGGCGCGCGTGCGGTTGCCCGTGAAGCGCAGCAGCTTTTCCCACAGCGCCTGGTGCTCGGCGTCCTCGGCCGGCAGCTTGCTGAGGCCTTCGGCGCGCAGCGCCTGGGCCAGCAGCTTCTCGCCCAGGCCTTCGGATTCGGCATGGGCCAGGGTCTTCAGGTAGTGGCGGATCTTGGAGCGCGCCCGGCCGGTTCGCACGAAGCCGAGCCACGCGGGATTGGGCGTGGACACGGGCGCGGTAATGACCTCGACCACGTCCCCGTTCTTGAGCTCCGTGCGCAGCGGCACCTGGTCGCCGTTGATGCGTGCCGCGGAGGTGTGGTCGCCGATGTTGCTGTGGATGGCGTAGGCAAAGTCGACCACCGTGGCGCCGCGCGGCAGTGCCAGGATCTGGCTCTTCGGCGTGAAGACGTAGACCGCGTCCGGAAACAGGTCGACCTTGACGTGGTCCCAGAACTCGGCGGCATCGCGGGTTTCGTCCTGGATGTCGAGCAGCGACTGCAGCCACTTGGTGCCGAGCCGGTCGTTGCTGGCCGCATTCGGCTCGGCCGCCTTGTAGAGCCAGTGCGCCGCCACGCCCGATTCGGCCACCACGTGCATGGCCTCGGTGCGCAGCTGGAATTCCACGTTCACGCCGGCCGGGCCCACCAGCGTGGTGTGCAGCGACTGGTAGCCGTTGAGCTTGGCGATCGCGATGTGGTCCTTGAACTTGCCCGGCAGCGGCTTGTACATCTGGTGCAGGATGCCCAGGCCCGTGTAGCAGGCGATCACGTTCGGCACGATCAGGCGAAAGCCGTAGATGTCGGTCACCTGGGCGAAGCTCAGGTGCTTCTCCTCCATCTTGCGGTAGATCGAATAGAGCGTTTTTTCGCGTCCGGCAATGCGCAGCGTCATGTTGGCGTTGGCAAAGGCGGTCTCGACCTCGCGCTGCACCTTCTGGATCAGGTCGCGGCGGCGCCCGCGCGCCTTGGCCACGGCCTTGGACAGGGTGGCGTAGCGCCAGGGTTTCAGGTGGCGGAACGACAGCTCCTGCAGTTCGCGGTAGGTCTGGTTCAGGCCCAGCCGGTGCGCGATGGGCGCGTAGATCTCGAGCGTTTCGCGCGAGATCCGGGCCCATTTCTCGCGCGGCGCATCGTCGAGCGTGCGCATGTTGTGCGTGCGGTCGGCCAGCTTGACCAGGATGACCCGCACGTCGCGCGCCATGGCCAGCAGCATCTTGCGGAATGATTCGGCCTGGTTTTCCTCGCGGGTATTGAACTGCAGCTTGTCCAGCTTGGTGAGCCCGTCGACCAGTTCGGCCACCGGCGCGCCGAAGCGCTCGATCAGTTCGGGCTTGGTGACCCCGCAGTCCTCGATGGCATCGTGCAGCAGGGCGGCCATCAGCGCCTGGGCGTCGAGCTTCCATTCGGCGCACTGCGCCGCCACGGCGATGGGGTGGGTGATGTAGGGCTCGCCGCTGTTGCGCAGCTGGCCCAGGTGGGCTTCGTCGGCAAAGCGGTAGGCGCGGCGGACCAGCTCGGTGTCTTCGGGGCTCAGGTAGTCGAGCCTGGCGGTCAGCGCGGCAAAGCTCGCGGCAGCCGCATTCAGCGCCGCCGGACTCGGCTTGGGCGTGCCCCCCGCGGGGGCATGGGACTGATGTTTGGCAACCGCGCTCATGGCTACCACTTTAGCGTGACCGCTCTATGGACGCGTCCAGACGTAAAAAAAGCACCGCTCGGCGGTGCCTTTTCGTTGCAGGGCTGCGTCAGAACAACGATCAGCCCGGCACCTTCTTGAGCATTTCGAGGCCGATCTTGCCTTCGGCGATTTCGCGCAGGGCCGTGACGGCGGGCTTGTTCTTGCTCTCGATCTTGGGTGCATGGCCCTGGCTCAGCATGCGCGCACGGTAGGTGGCGGCCAGGACCAGCTGGAAGCGGTTGGGGATCTGAAGCAGGCAATCTTCGACGGTGATGCGGGCCATGATGGAATCTTTCGGTCGGTGAGCAGGAAATCAGGGGATGTTCAGGGCGGCGAATGTGTCGGCACGTGCGCGGCGCTGTGCAGAATACCGAAGCCGCTGAGCGTGGACGATCGCCTTGAGATCGAAAAGCGCGCGCTCAAATAACTCGTTGATTATAACGAAGTCGAATTCCCCCGCCCGGGCCATTTCTTCGGCGGCGTTCTTGAGGCGCAGCTCGATGACGGCCGCGCTGTCTTCGCCGCGCCGCTCCAGCCGGGAGCGCAGTTCTTCCCAGCTGGGCGGCAGGATGAAGATCATGACCGCATTGGCGAAGGTCTTGCGGATCTGGATGGCGCCCTGGAAGTCGATTTCCAGGATGACGTCGGCCCCCTGGGCAATGCGCTCCTCGATGGCCTTCTTGGAGGTGCCATACCGGTGCCCGTGCACGTGGGCCCATTCCACGAAGCCGTCCGCCGCGATCATGGCGTCGAATTCGGAGGGCGAGGTAAAGAAGTACTCCCGGCCGTGCTTTTCCTGCCCGCGCGGCGGCCGGGTGGTGTGGGAAACCGAGGGCTGGACGGCCGTGTCCAGCTCCATGAGCGCCTTGACCAGGCTCGATTTGCCGGCACCGCTCGGTGCCGCCACGACAAAGATGTTGCCTGGATAGTCCATTCGCTCGCTCATTCGATGTTCTGTACCTGTTCGCGCATCTGCTCGATCAGCACTTTCATGTCCACGCCGATGCGGGTGAGCTCGAGCGCCGCCGACTTGGAGCCCAGTGTATTGGCCTCGCGATGCAGCTCCTGGATCAGGAAGTCCAGCCGCTTGCCGATTTCGCCGCCCTTCTTGAGCAGCCGCTCGATCTCGTCGAGGTGCGAATTCAGGCGCGTGAGTTCTTCCGCCACGTCGATGCGGATGGCGAAGGCGGTTGCCTCGGTCAGCGCGCGGTCCTGGGCCGCCTCGGGCAGGGTGCCGCCGGTCAGGCCCATGGCTTCCTGCCAGCGCTCCAGGAAACGAGCGCGCTGCTGCTCGACCAGCTGCGGGATCAGCGGACCGGCCTGTTCGACCAGGGTGCGCAACTGGGCCAGGTGGGCCTCCAGCATCTTGGCGAGCCGCGCGCCTTCGCGCTGGCGGGCCGACATCAGCGCATCCAGCGCCTTGCCGGCCACCTCGAGCAGGTCGCTGCCCCAGTCGCCGCGCATGGCGCTGTCGCCGCCGGCCAGGCGCAGCACGTCGGCCACGCTCAGTTCGCGGGCGCCGGGCAGCCAGGCCTTGATGCCGTCCTGCACGCCGTTGAGCCGCTGCAGCAGCTTGACGGAGGGCTCGACGACGCCCGCCTGGGCGGTGTTCTCGATGGCGGCGCGCACCTCGACCTTGCCGCGCTTGAGCTTGCCCGTGAGCAGCTCGCGCAGCGCGGTTTCATGCTGGCGCAGTTCCTCCGGCAACTTGAAGGTGAGGTCGAGGAAGCGGCTGTTGACCGAGCGGATTTCGACCCCGAGGCGGCCCGCGGCGGCAGGCCGTGCTTCGGCTTCGGAGTGGCTGCCGGCGGGCCCGTTCTGGCCACTGGCATAGCCGGTCATGCTGTAAACTGGCATTGCGCCTCACTATGGTTTTGCTTGCAAGCACCGAGGCGTCGGCATGGCGTTCGCTTGCCGCACCATCGCCTTCGGGCGAAACTCCCGGATTATGTCAAAGGTCAAGCCTTCGCCCCTGCTGCCCGATACGGTCATTGGCGGTTACCGCATCGTTCGCCGGCTTTCCGCAGGCGGTTTTGGCGTTGTCTACCTCGCCATCGACCCCAGCGGACAGCAGGTTGCCATCAAGGAATACCTGCCATCTTCGCTGGCCACGCGCGGGCCGGGCGAGCTCACGCCTGAAGTCGCGCCCGAAAAGCTCTCGCTCTATCGGCTCGGCCTCAAGAGCTTTTTCGAGGAAGGGCGCTCGCTCGCGCAGATTTCGCATGCCTCGGTGGTCAGCGTTCTCAACTTCTTTCGCGAGAACGAAACCGTCTACATGGTCATGAACTACCTGGAGGGCGCCACCCTGCAGGACTTCGTGGTGACCGCGCGCGACCTGAAAAGGCCCAAGGTCTTCCGCGAATCGACGATCCGCTCGCTGTTCGACGAGATCCTGCGCGGCCTTCGCATCGTGCACCAGTACAAGATGCTGCACCTGGACATCAAGCCCGCCAACATCTTCGTCACCGACGACGACCGGGCGGTGCTGATCGACTTCGGCGCCGCGCGCGAGGTGCTCAGCAAGGAGGGCATCTTCATCCGCCCCATGTACACCCCCGGCTTTGCCGCACCCGAGATGTACCGGCGCGACTCGTCGATGGGCCCCTGGACCGACATCTACGCCATTGGCGCCTGCATCTACGCCTGCATGCAGGGCTACCCGCCCAACGACGCCCCGCGCCGCATCGAGAAAGACCGGCTCAGCCTGTCGCTGTCGCGCCTGCGCGGCGTGTACTCCGACAACCTCATCGAGGTGGTCGAATGGTGCATGTCGCTCGACCCGCTCTCGCGCCCGCAGTCGGTCTTTGCGCTGCAAAAGGAACTCAGCCGCGAAGGCGAGCGCCGCTACACCAAGCTCACCGTCGGCGAAAAGGTGCGGCTTTCATTCGACAACATCCGCTCCTTCGACAAGAAGGCCCTGCCCAGGGCGGCGGCACCTACCACGCGCCCGGCATGAAATTCTCGGTATTCCAGGTCAGCCGCAAGGGCGGCCGTCTCAAGAACGAAGACCGCATGGGCTACTGCTACACGCGGGAATCGGGCCTTTTCGTGCTGGCCGACGGCATGGGCGGCCACCCCGAGGGCGAGGTTGCGGCCCAGTTGGCGCTGCAGACCATTGCGGCCCTCTACCAGCGCGAAGCGCGCCCCACCGTCAAGGACGTCAAGGCCTTCCTGGCCGAATCGGCCATGGCGGCGCACCAGCAGATCATGCGCTATGCCAGCCACAAGGCCATGCTCGACACGCCGCGCACCACCGTCGTCGCGGCGCTGCTCCAGGGCACCACGGCCACCTGGATGCACTGCGGCGACTCGCGCCTCTACGTGGTGCGCGACGGCCGCCTGCTGACCCGCACGCGCGACCATTCGCATGCCGAGCGCCCGCGTCCGCATGGCGCGGACATGCCGGTCAACCGCAACCTGCTGCTCACCTGCCTGGGCTCGCCGACCACGCCGCTGTTCGATATTTCGGCCCCGCTGCAGCTGCAGCGCGGCGACCGCATCATGCTGTGCTCCGACGGCGTCTGGGGCGTGCTCGACGACGCCGTCATCGTGCACACGCTGTCCTCCGACAAGCCGGTGTCCGATGCCGCGCCCGACCTGGCCGAAATGGCATTGCGCAAGGGTGGCGCGCACAGCGACAACGTCACGCTCATCGCCCTCGAATGGGAGATGCCCGATTCGACGGGTGAAGACCGCGGCGTTTCCACCGAGACCATCGACGACGGCGTCTTTGCCTCCACCATCCAGGCCGGCATGCCCGCGGACGGCGAGATTGATGCGCTCGACGACCTCGACGAAGACGCCATCGAGCGCTCGATTGCCGAAATCAACGAAGCCATTCGCCGCTCTGCCGCCAAGAAAACCTGATCCCCAGGCTGCTTCGGCTTGCGTAGCCGTCTGCGCTTTTTGTTCCACATACCTCTCATAAAAAATGACTGCTTTCACACGAAGCGGCGGCCGTGCCGCCGACCAGCTGCGCCCGGTGCGCATCACCCGCGGCTTCACCATCCACGCCGAGGGTTCGGTGCTCATCGAATTCGGCCAGACCCGCGTGCTGTGCACCGCCTCGGTCGAAGAGCGCGTGCCGCCGCACAAGCGCGGCAGCGGTGAAGGCTGGGTCACGGCCGAATACGGCATGCTGCCGCGTGCCACCCACACGCGCAGCGACCGCGAGGCCGCCCGCGGCAAGCAAAGCGGCCGCACGCAGGAAATCCAGCGCCTCATCGGCCGCTCGATGCGCGCCGTGTTCGACCTGGCTGCGCTGGGCGAGCGCACCATCCACCTCGACTGCGACGTGCTGCAGGCCGATGGCGGCACCCGCACCGCCGCGATCACCGGCGCCTTCGTTGCCGCGCAGGACGCCGTCAACAAGCTGCTGGCCGCCGGCACGATCCCCGCGTCGCCCATCAGGGGCCACGTGGCCGCCATTTCCGTCGGCATCGTTGCCGGCACGCCGCTGCTCGATCTCGAATACACCGAAGACTCCGCCTGCGATACCGACATGAACGTCGTGATGACCGGTGCCGGCCACTTCGTCGAAGTGCAGGGCACCGCCGAGGGCGCGGCCTTCTCGCGCGAAGAGATGAACCTCCTGCTCGGCCTGGCCGAGAAAGGCATTGGCGAACTGATCGTGCTGCAGCAGCAGTCCCTCCTTTCGAAGTGATCGGTCGATGGCGATGAAACTGGTCCTGGCCTCCAACAACGCCGGCAAGCTTGCCGAACTTCAGCAGCTGTTTGCGGAGCTGGCCGTGACGCTCGTGCCCCAGTCGGCATTGGGCGTGGGCGAGGCCGAGGAGCCGTTTCGCACCTTCGTCGAAAACGCGCTGGCCAAGGCGCGCCATGCCAGCGCCGCGACGGGGCTTCCGGCCATTGCGGACGATGCGGGGCTTTGCGTCGACGCCTTCGGCGGGCTGCCGGGCGTGGACACCGCGTTCTATGCCACGCAGTTCGGCTATGCCAAAGGCGATGCCAACAACGTCAAGGCGCTGCTCGAGCAGCTCGACGGCGTCGCCAACCGGCGCGCCGCGCTCGTCAGCACGCTGGTTGCGCTGCGCGGGCACGATGACCCCGAGCCGCTCATCGCAGTCGGTCGCGTGGTCGGTGAAATCACGCACGCGCCCATCGGCGACAACGGCTTCGGCTTCGATCCCGTCATGTACCTGCCCAACTTCGGCAAGACCTTTGCCCAGCTGCCGCCCGAGGTGAAAAACGCCAACAGCCACCGGGGCCAGGCGGCCAAGGTCATGCTGGCCCTGATGCGCGAACGCTGGTTCTGAGCGATGGCCTCTGTCGTTCCGATCCAGCCTGCGCAGCCCGCCGGCGCACCGCAGGCCAACGACGTGCTGCACTGGATGCGGCCCGGCCCGCTGCAGCTGGCGGCGCTGCCGCCGCTGTCGCTCTACATCCATCTGCCCTGGTGCCTGCGCAAGTGCCCGTACTGCGACTTCAACTCGCACGAGTGGCGCGCCACCAGCGAGGCCGAGGCTGAGGGCATTCCCGAGGCGGCGTACGTCGACGCGCTCGTTGCCGACCTGGACGCCGCGCTGCCGCTCATCTGGGGCCGCACCGTCCACACCATCTTCATCGGCGGCGGAACGCCGAGCCTTTTTTCGCCGCAGGCCATCGACCGCCTGCTCAGCGACGTGCGCGCCCGCCTCAAGCTGGCGCCCGAGTGCGAGATCACGCTCGAAGCCAATCCCGGCACCTTCGAGCGCAACCGCTTCCGCGCCTACCGCAGCGCGGGCGTCACGCGGCTTTCGGTGGGCGTGCAGAGCTTCAATGACGAGCACCTGAAGGCGCTGGGCCGCGTGCACGACCGTGCCCAGGCCATTGCCGCCCTGGAAGAAGCCGCGAGCGCGTTCGACACCTTCAACCTCGACCTGATGTATGCGCTGCCGGGCCAGACGCTCGAGGGGCTGGACGCCGACCTGACCCAGGCGCTGGCGCTCGCGCCGCCGCACATCTCGGTGTACCACCTGACCATCGAGCCCAACACCTGGTTCGCCAAGTTTCCGCCGGCCCTGCCCGAAGACGACCTGGCCTACGCCATGCTCGACCGCATCACCGAGCGAACCGCCGCCAGCGGCATGTCGCGCTACGAGGTGTCGGCCTATGCGCGCAGCGGCCACACCTGTGCGCACAACCTCAACTATTGGCAGTTCGGCGACTACCTGGGCATTGGCGCGGGCGCGCACAGCAAGCTGAGCTTCGCGCACCGCATCGTGCGCCAGGTGCGATTTCGAGAGCCGCGCCTGTACATGAACAACGCCCGCGCCGGCGCCGCCGTGGCGCAAAGCGACGAAGTGGCGCTGGCCGACCTGCCGTTCGAGTTCATGCTCAATGCGCTGCGCCTGAAGGAAGGCTTCACGCTGCCCCAGTTCAGCGAGCGCACCGGGCTTGCCATGACCAGCATTCAAAAGGGGCTGAAGGAAGCCGAGCGCAAGGGCCTCGTCGCGCGCGACCTCTATCGCGTGTGGCCCACCGAGCGCGGACTCGATTTTCTGAGCGACCTGCAGTCGCTCTTCCTGCCCGAGGAGTGAGCGGCCGGGGCCAGCATAAAATCGACGGTTCCGGAGAGTTGGGTGAGTGGTTTAAACCAGCAGTCTTGAAAACTGCCGACGGGCAACCGTCCGTGAGTTCGAATCTCACACTCTCCGCCAGAATCGATCTTTGGCAGTTTCTTGAAGTCCCGCGCAGTTCATGCGACGGGACTTTTTCATTGGGGGGAGGCATCCCTATTCCCGCTGCTCGGCCCCGGGGAAGCACCATCAGAAGTTTCAGGGATCTCGGCGGGTGCCGCTTTTACAGGCGTAGCGTCGCTACGCAGGCGTAGCAACGCTCGGCGGCGATTCGAGCGTGGTTCTCCACCGTCTTATCCACCGCAATGGTGGAGAACTTTCCCTCGATGAATGGCCCAATCGAGGGCGGCCCCCGGCGAGGTTGTACACATTTGGTAGTACATATCGACCATAACTAACTGCGGTGTGTTTGGAGGCTGCAGCTCAGGCCGCTTTTCTGTCCCGCAGACCGCGCATTGGTCTTGAAGCACCTGGCTGCTCGCAATTAAGTGTTTACGATAGTGTCGATAAAAATATCAACATCATTGTTGACAATGATGTCGACGAAACTTAGATTCGCTCCACAGCCTGCGGTCGATTGCTGAAGAACGGCAGCGACGCAGGCTGCATTCCCGCCGATGGGCCGCGGAAGCCGGATGCGCCGAAGAGCGCACGGGCGTTCCTTGCACAGCGGCCTGCCGTGCTTCAACCATGCGATGGGGGTGCGCCTTTGCGCCGGGCTCCGGGCCCTGCGGCAGTGCGCCTTCAAGGAGACAACCAATGCAATCGACAACGACGGTATCGGCGCCCGCGGCGTCCGCCAACCCAGCCCACCAGCCCACGAAGGTGCGCTGGAAGATCTTCCTGATGATGTTGTTCCTGATCTCGATCAACTACATCGATCGCGCCTCGCTGTCGGTGGCCATGCCGCTGATTGCCAAGGAGTTCGACATCGGGCCCGCGGTGCAGGGCCTGCTGCTCAGTTCCTTCTTCTGGACCTATGCGCTGATGCAGATTCCCGGCGGCATGCTGGCCGACCGCTATGGCCCGCGCGTGGTGATTGCCGGCGCGACGCTGGGCTGGGGCTTCTTCCAGGCGATTGCCGCCGCCTGCACCGGCTGGGTTCCGCTGCTGCTGACCCGCCTGGGCCTGGGGGCGGCCGAGGCGCCGATCTACCCGGCGGGCGGCAAGCTCAACGGCATCTGGATGACCCAGACCGAACGGGGCCGCGGCGCCACCTTGCTCGATGGCGGCGCGCCGCTGGGCGCCGCGCTCGGCGCGATCCTGATCTCGGGGCTGATCGCCGTGCTCGGCTCCTGGCGCATGGCGTTCGCCATTGCCGGAGGCGGGACCGTGCTGGCCGGCTACTTCGCCTGGCGCTACATCCGCAATCATCCGCGCCAGCATCCCGGCGTGAACGAGGCCGAGGCGCGCTACATCGAGGCCAGCCATGCAGCCGACGCCGCAAAGGAATCGGCGGACGCGAGCGGACGGGTGCTCGACTTCTTCCGCTTCCGCTCGGTGTGGGGCATGTTCTTCGGCTGGATGTGCTTCAACGCGCTGTTCTACGGCCTGCTCACCTGGATGCCGAACTATCTGTCGAAGGTGCACGGCTTCGACATCAAGCAGATGGGCGGTGCGGTGTTCATCATGTTCTTCTCGGGCTTCGTGGGCGAGATGTTCGGCGGCTGGCTGGCCGACAAATGGCAGGCGGCCGGCGCCTCGCAGAGCAAGGTGCTGCGTACGCTGTTCGGCATCTCGTCGATCATCGCCACCATCGCCATCTTCATGGTGACGCAGATCAAGGATCCGGTTGCGGTGGTCGTGCTGCTGTCGGTGACGCTGTTCTTCCTGCGCTGGTGCGGCCTGTTCTGGTGCGTGCCCTCGATCCTCGGCACGCGCGCCCGGGTCGGCTTCCTGGGCGGCACGATGAACCTGGGCGGCAACGTGGCGGGCATCGGCGTGCCGATCGTGGTGGGCCTGATCGTGCAGGCGACCGGCTCGTACTTCATGGCGCTGATGCTGTTCACGGCCGCGGGCGCGGGCCTGTTCGTCTGCTCGACGATGCTGATCGACTACAGCAGGAAGCTGCCGGTCTGAGGCACGCAACCCTCCAGGAGAAGACAACCATGTCCATGTTCCATGTCCGCCCTGCGGCCATCGCGCTGGCCTTGCATCTGGCCCTGGCCGGCAGCGCGCTGGCCCAGTCCGTGGCCCCGGCCGACGACGCCCGGCCCGCGATCGCCGCCGCAATGCCCGAGGCCGCCGGCGTCGATTCGCGCCCGCTCGTGCGGCTGTCCGAGTGGATCCGCAAGGAAGATCTCGACGTGCGCAGCTTCCTCGTGGTCAAGGACGGCAAGCTGGTCTTCGAGCGCTACAGCCGGGGGCTCGGCCGCGACCACAACTACGAGCTGTACTCGATCACCAAGAACGTCACCGCGCTGGCCGCCGGCGTGCTGATCGACGAAGGCCGAAGCCGCCTCGACGAGAAGGTGGCGCCCGTGCTGGCCAAGGCGCGCCCGGACCTGCAGGCGGCGCTCGCGGACAAGCAGGCCATCGAACTGCGGCATGTGATGTCGATGTCGACCGGCCTGTTCTACGACTTCAAGCCAACCGACGATCCGATCTATTACGGCGCGCCCGATCGCCTGAAGCTCGCCGCCGAGACCACGCCCAGGCGCCCGCCCGGCGAAGCCTTCGACTACACCGACGTCAACCCGATTCTTGCGAGCGCGACGCTGGGCGCCGATGCCGGCATGCCGCTGCAGGCCCTTGCCGAGCAGAAGATCTTCAAGCCGATGGGCATGACGCACTACGCCTGGGAGCGCGCCGACGGCAAGGGGCTGGTGTCGGCCGGCTGGGGTCTGCGGCTGCGTGCCGTCGACATGGCCAAGCTCGGCATGCTGGTGCTCTCGGGCGGCCGCTGGAACGGCCGGCAGATCGTGTCGCAGGCCTGGATGCGGACCATGACCGCGCCGTCGTCGGCGCCGTGGTACGGGCAGTTCTGGTGGATCAACGACATCGTCGCCACCGAGCCCGAGGTGCATGCCATGGGCTTCAAGGGCCAGTTCATCGTGGCGTTGCCGGAGCGCAACGCGGTGGTCGTGATGACCAGCATGCTGCCCATCGAAGGCGGCCTGCGCGAGTCGAAGAACGTGCTGGCGATCCGCAAGATGGTCAAGGACTTCGTGCTGCCAGCGCTCGACAATCCCTCGCACGCCGCGCCGACGCCCGCCCGCCGCAAGGCCCTGGCGCACGAGCTCGACCTGGCCTCTCGCCACCAGGGAAAGCCCGGCGCACCGGCCGACCCGACCGACACCCCTCGCCTCTGAAGACGACCATGACCCCACGCAAACTCATCGGCGTGCTCACGCCCTCCTCGAACACCGCGCTCGAGCCGCTGACCAGCGCGATGGTCAGCGGCGTGCCCGGCGTCTCGGCGCACTTCTCGCGCTTCACCGTCACCGAGATCTCGATGCGCGACGCTTCGCTCAGCCAGTTCGACGACAGCAAGATCCTCGAGGCCGCGCGGCTGCTGGCCGACGCGCGCGTCGACACCATCTGCTGGAGCGGCACCTCGGCCAGCTGGCTCGGCTTCGAGAAGGACGAGGCGCTGTGCGCGCGCATCACCGAGGCCACCGGCATTGCGGCCAGCACCTCGGTGCTGGCGCTCAACGAGCTGCTGGCCGCGCAGGGCGCGCGCACGCTCGGCCTGGTGTCGCCCTATGTCGAGGACGTGCAGCAGCGCATCGTCGCCAACTACGCGGGCATCGGCATCGACTGCGTGGCCGAACGGCACCTCGGCCTGACGGTGAACTTCGCATTCAGCGAGGTCGAGCCCGACACGCTGCGCCGCATGCTGCGCGAGGTGGCGCAGCAGCGGCCCGACGCGATCACCATCATGTGCACCAACCTGCACGGCGCGCAGCTGGTGGAAGAGATGGAGCGCGAGCTCGGCATTCCGATCTACGACTCCGTCGCCACCGTGGTGTGGCGGGCGCTGAAAACCGTCGGCATCGATCCCGGCGCCGTGCGGGGCTGGGGCCGGCTGTTCGGGCCGCCGGCCTGAGCGCCTTCGCGCAGCCGCGCAGACAAGACACCGACAGACCCACAGAGAAAGAACATGACCTTCCGCGACCTCGACCTCGTGGTGCGCAACGCCCGCGTTGCCACCGCCAGCGACACCTTCGATTCGGACATCGGCATTCGCGACGGCCGCATCGTGCAGCTGGGCCTCGCGCTGCCCGCCGGGCGGCGCGAGATCGACGCCGCCGGCCGCTACGTAACGCCGGGCGGCGTCGACGCCCATTGCCACCTCGACCAGCCGATGGAGCCGCCGGTGCGCATGGCCGACGACTTCGACACCGGCACCCGCGCCGCGGCCTGCGGCGGCACCACCACGGTGATCCCGTTCGCAGCGCAGCACAAGGGCCAGTCGCTGCGCGCCGCCGTGCAGGACTACCACCAGCGCGCCGAAGGCCGTGCCCACGTCGACCACGCCTTCCACCTGATCGTCAGCGACCCGACCGAGGAGGTGCTGAAGCACGAACTGCCGCAGCTGATCGCCGAGGGCTACACCTCCTTCAAGATCTACATGACCTACGACGACCTGAAGCTCGACGACGGCCAGATCCTCGACGTGCTGGCGGTGGCCAGGGAGCACGGCGCAATGGCCATGATCCATGCCGAGAACGCCGACTGCATCGAATGGCTGACCAGGCGGCTCGAAGCCAGCGGCCGCACCGCACCGCGCTTCCATGCGCATGCGCGGCCGATGCTGGTGGAACGCGAGGCGACCCACCGCGCGATCGCGCTGTCGGAGCTGGTCGACGTGCCGATCATGATCGTGCACGTGTCGGGCCGCGAGGCCGTCGAGCAGATCCGCTGGGCACGTGCGCACGGCCTGAGCGTGTTTGCCGAGACCTGCCCGCAGTACCTGTTCCTGACGGCCGAGGACTTGGGGCTAGACGACAGCTACCAGGGCGCGCGCTGCGTCTGCAGCCCGCCGCCGCGCAACCGCGAGAACCAGCAGGTGATCTGGAACGGCCTGTCCGATGGCCTGTTCACCATCTTCTCGTCCGATCACGCGCCGTTTCGCTACGACGCGCCCGAGGGCAAGAAGCCCGGCGGCGAAGAGGTGGCCTTCCGCCACATTCCCAACGGCATTCCGGGCATCGAGACGCGGCTGCCGCTGCTGTTCTCGCACGGCGTGCTCGACGGGCGCATCACGATCAACCGCTTCGTCGAGCTCACCTCCACCAATCCCGCCAAGGCCTACGGGCTGCATCCGCGCAAGGGCACGATCGCCGTCGGCGCCGACGCCGACCTCGTGGTCTGGGGCACCACGCCGCGGCCGGTCCGCAATGCCGACCTGCATCATGCGGTCGACTACACGCCCTACGAAGGCATCGAGGTCAAGGCATGGCCCGCGCTGACATTGGCGCGCGGCGAAGTCGTGTGGGACGGCGAGCGCTTCCATCCGCGCGCCGGGCGCGGCGAGTTCCTGCGCCGTGCGCAACCGACGCTGCTGCCGGCACGCCGGACCCACTGAAACCCGAACGCCCTGGAGGCCCCCGCCATGAACCTGCTGCTGATCAACCCCAACACCTCGCAAAGCGTCTCGGACCTGATCGCGGCCGAGGCCCGGCGCGCCGCCGCGAGCGACACACGCATCGAGGTGCTGACGGCGCCCTTCGGCGTGGCCTACATCGAGACCCGGTTCGAGTCGCTGATCGGCGCCTATGCGGCCGCCACGCTGGCCGCGGAGCATCACGCGCGGCACGATGCGATCGTGGTTGCGGCCTTCGGCGACCCCGGCATCGACGGCCTGCGCGAGGCGCTCGACATTCCGGTGGTCGGCCTCACCGAGGCGGCGCTCATGAGCGCCTGCCTGCTCGGCAAGCGCTTCTCCATCATCGCGATCTCGCGCCGCATCACGGCCTGGTACCGCGAGTGCGTGCAGGCCAATGGCCTTTTGGAGCGGCTCGCGAGCATCCGCAGCCTGGAGGGGCCGCTCAAGGATATCGGGCGCGTGCAGGACGACCATGGCGAGCGTCTGCAGGCGCTCGCCATGTCGGCCGTCGAGGATGACGGCGCGGACGTGATCATCATCGCCGGCGCGCCGCTGGCGGGCCTTGCGCGCTCGATCAAGGACCGGATCCCGGTGCCCGTGGTGGACGGCGTGTCCAGCGCGGTCTGCCATGCGCAGACGCTCGCATCGCTGGCACCCGCGCCGGCACGCCTGGGCAGTTTCGCGCCGCCGCCGCTCAAGCCGAACCAGGGGCTGCCCGATGCGCTGGCGCGCCTGCTGGCCCGCGATGCCGCCCGCGCCTGAGGCCGCAGCGGACGCCGCGCGCCACCCGGCCGCGGGGAGGGCTCGTCGATAGAATCGGCTGCGATGTCCACCAAAGCTTCAGTACGCAAGGCCAGTGCCGCCAACTCCCGCGAGCACAGCGTCGACGAGATTGCCGAGAAGATCTCGGCGGCGATCCTCGAGCACCGGCTTGCGCCGGGCACCAAGCTCGGCGAGGACAGGCTGGCCGCGATCTTTGCCACCAGCCGCGCGAAGGTGCGCGAAGTGCTGGCCCGGCTGGCGCACGAGCAGATCGTCGAGCTGGTCCCGCAGAAGGGTGCTTTCGTTGCCAAGCCGACCATCGAGCAGGCGCAGGACGTGTTCGAGGCGCGCCGGCTGATCGAACCGGGCGTTCTGCGCCGGCTCGTCCGCACGCTCGACGACGTGAAGCGCCAGCGCCTGCGCCGCCACATCGACCTGGAGGCTGACGCGCGCAGCCGCGACGACAAGCGTGCCATCGTGCGCCTCTCGGGCGAATTCCACGTGCTGCTGGCCGAGCTCGCCGGCAACTCCGCGCTGGCCCGCTCGATGCGCGAGCTCTCGGCGCTGACCTGCCTGATCATCTCGCTGTACGACGCGCCCACCGCCACCAGCTGCCGCGCGGACGAGCATGAGGAAATCGTCGCCGCGGTGAACCGCGGCGACGTCCAGCGCGCCGAGAAGCTGATGCTCCATCACCTCGACCACATCGAGCAGAGCCTGAAGCTGGACAGCAGCGCGGAAGAAGCCGATCTGGAGAGCGTGTTCAGCTGATGGTGCGGCGAGCGGCGCCATGAAGCTCGACTCCACCACCGTCCAGCTGGTCCTCTGCATCGCCGAGGAAGGCAGCATCTCGCGGGCCGCCGACAAGCTGAACCTGGCGGTGGCGGCTGCCTCCAAGCGCGTGACGGACCTGGAGGCGCAGCTGGGCGCCAGGCTGTTCAAGCGGGTGCCGCACGGCGTCTTGATCACCGAGGCCGGCAGCCGGCTGATGGCGCACATCCGGCAGATCGACAACCTCATCGGCCGGCTCGAAGGCGATGCCCAGGCGCTGGGCCGCGGCCAGGACGGGCGCATCCTCATCGGCGCGCCGAAGGCGGCCATCATCCAGTTCCTTGCGAATGACATCGCCCGGCTGCGTGACGCCTATCCGCAGATCACGCTGAAGATCCTGGAGGAGAACAGCAAGATCGTGCAGCAGCTGCTGCGCGACAAGGTGATCGACGTCGGCATCTACGAGAAGAAGAGCGGATTCCTGGACCTGCCGAAGTTCGACTACCGGCAGGACCGGCTGGTGCTCGTGTACAGCCGCCGGCATTTCCGGTTTGCGGATGCGGCTGTTGGCATCGACGACTTCCTGGACTTGCCGGTCGTGAGCCTCGGCAAGGGCTCGGCGATCCTGTCCGCCCTGCAGGGGGCCTACCGCAGCCGCGGCCGATCGTTTCCGAACAACTTCTCGACCAGCGGCTTCGACACCATGCTCGCGCTGGTGCGCCACGGCCTGGGCGTGGGCCTGATGCCGCCCGAGGTGCTGCGCAGCTTCCACCCCGAAGACGACCTGGGTTCGGCCGAGATCGAGGGCGACTGGCACCAGCGCGCCTATGTGCTGTCTTGTGTCGAAGGCCATGCGCAGGCGCAGACGCTGCGCAACGTGGTGGCCCAGTTGATCGGCGCCAGCACCTAGAAGAAAGCAGCGCTCCTGCGGCCACGGCTTCGCGGATCACGAAGCCAGGCATGCCTTCCACGTTCTTGCGACGTCCTCTGCGCTACGGGAGAGTAGCGGCACGACTACAGCAGAGACAAAGGACGCACGACATGAAACGCCGAGACTTCATCGCGGCCAGCGCCGGCGCGCTGACCGCACCCTGGGCCCTGGGAGCCACCGAGCTGCCCAAGGGCATCGTCAAGATCTACGTGGGCTGGGCGCCCGGCGGCGGCACCGACGTGTTCGCCCGCATCGTGGGCCAGCAGCTCTCGCAGCTGTGGGGCCGCTCGGTGGTGGTCGAGAACAAGCCCGGCGCCACCGGCGCGCTGGCCGCGGACTTCTTTGCGCGCACCCGCTTCACCGAGGGCGTGAACCTGCTGATGGCCCACGTCAACACCCATGCCATCTCGCCGCACATCTTCAAGAGCATCAGCTACGACCCGCTGAAGGACTTCGCGCCCGTTGCCATGGTCGGCGCCACGCCGCACATCCTCGTGACCCGCGCGAAGAACTCCGCGGGCTCGGTCAAGGAGGTGGTCGAGCAATGCAGGCAAAGCCCGGGGAAGATCAGCTTCGGCTCCTCCGGCACGGGATCGGTGCAGCACCTGGCGGCCGCGATGTTCAACATGGCCGCCGAGGTCAAGAGCATCCACGTGCCCTACAAGGGCTCGGGTCCGATGCAGACGGACCTGATCGGCGGGCAGATCGACTACAGCTTCGACACCATGACGGCGGCCACGGCGCAGGTCAAGGCCGGGCGCATGGCGGGCATCGTGCAGACGCGCCTGCAGCGGGCCAAGGGCTTTCCCGACATGCCGACCATGGACGAACAGGGCTTCAAGGGCTTCGACGTTTCCAGCTGGTATGGCGTGGTCGGTCCCAAGGACATGTCCAGGGACCTGGCTCTGCAGATCAACGCCGACATCAACAAGGTGCTGGCACTGCCGGATGTGGTTGCGCGCTTCGACGGCTATGGCGTGGAGGACGGCGGCGGATCGGTCGACAAGTTCGCGGCCTTCATGGCCGCCGAGTTCAGGAAATGGGGCGAGGTGGTGCGCACCGCCAAGGTCACCGAGGAGGGCTGAAAAAATGAACCAGGCAAGACAACTGCCGCTGCAGGGCATCCGGGTGCTGGACGTGAGCCAGGTCATGGCCGGGCCGTTCGCCTGCATGCTGCTGGCCGACCTCGGGGCCGATGTGATCAAGGTCGAGCCGCCGGGCGGCGACCAGACCCGCGGTGCCATGGGCTTCAAGATGAAGGGGCCGGACAGCATGGGCTTCCTGAACATGAACCGCAACAAGCGCTCGCTGACGCTGGACCTCAAGAGCGAGGAGGACCGCGCGGCCTTCTACAGGCTGGCCCGGACCGCCGACGTGATCGTCGAGAACTACCGTCCCGGCGCGGTGCAGCGCCTGGGCATCGACTACGAGTCGATCAAAAAGATCCATCCGAAGATCGTGTACGTCAGCATCTCCGGCTTCGGCCAGAGCGGCCCGTGGGCCGAGCGGCCGGGCTTCGACCTGATGGCGCAGGCCATGTCCGGCGTGATGAGCGTGACCGGCTACCCCGGCGAGAAACCGGTCAAGGCCGGCGTGCCGGTGGCCGACATCGGCTGCGCGCTGTTTGCCACCTACGCGCTGCTCGCGGCCTACATCGGCGCACAGAAGTCGGGCGTGGGGCAGCACATCGACGCCTCGCTGTTCGACGCGGCCATGGCCTTCTCGGTCTGGGACATGTCCGAGTACTGGGGCACGGGCGTGCCGCCGGCACCGCTGGGCACCAGCAACAAGATGAGCGCGCCCTACCAGGCGGTCAAGGCGCGCGACGGCTACTTCGTGATGGGCGCGACCAACCAGAAGCTCTGGACCCGGCTGTGCGAGCTGCTGCAGCGGGCGGACCTCGCCGCGCACCCGGACTACGCCAGCGTCTCGCTGCGCCTGAAGAACCGCGAGGCGCTGATCGAGGTGCTGGAACGGGAGTTCGGCCGGCGCGACAGCGCCGACTGGATCGACGCCATGCTGGCCGCCGGCATCCCGGCCGGGCCCATCCTGTCGTATCCGGAGGCCTTCGAGGGCGAGCACGGCACGCACCGCCGCATGTGCATGGAGATCGACCACCCGATCGAGGGCAAGGTCAGGAACATCGGCTTTCCCGTCAAGCTGCTGGGTACGCCGCAGCAGGTGCGCCGGCACCCGCCATTGCTGGGCGAGCACAACGAGGAAATCCTGGCCGAGATCAACGCGCCGGCCGGCGCGGCGGTGGCCTCATGAGTCCTGCTGAATGCGTGCAGCTCGGCGTCCATGCGTCGGGCGTGGCCGAGATCGTGATCCATCGCCCCGAACGCCACAACGCGATGACGCGGGAGATGTACGAGGCGCTGCTGGAGCACATCGGCACGTGCGCGCGCAACCCGGCGGTGCGCAGCGTGCTGTTCAAGGGGGCGGGCGGCAAGTCTTTCATCTCGGGTACGGACATCGCCCATTTCAAGGACTTCCAAAGCGGCCGCGACGGCATTGCCTACGAGGCTTTCGTGGAGCGCGTCATCGATGCGGTCGAGCGCATGCCCTTGCCCACCGTGGCCGTGGTCGACGGCTGGGCCGTTGGCGGTGGCCTGGCGCTGGCCACGGCCTGCGATTTCCGGGTCTGCAGCGACGCATCGCGTTTTGGTGCGCCAATTGCCAGGACGCTGTCCAACACCTTGTCGTCGCGCAACATCGCGCGGCTGCAGGCCGCCCTGGGCGTGCCGCGGGTCAAGCGGATGCTGCTGCTCGCCGACCACCTGACGGCACAGGAAGCGCTGACCTGCGGCTATGTGCATGCGGCCTGTGCGGCGGGCGAGCTGGATGCCGCAGCCCATGCGCTGGCAGGGCGGCTCATGGCGCTGTCGCCGGTCACGCACAAGGCCGTGAAGGAGAGCATCCGCCGCATCGTCGCCGAGCAGCGGCTGGACGACGATGACCTGATCGACGAGGTGTATGGCAGCCAGGCATTCCGCGACGGGGTGGCCGCTTTCATTGGCCGATGACAGGCGAATATCGATGCCTGAGATGACCCAAATGAGGTAACCAACAGGTCAGTTTTTAAATCGCGCAGCTTGTAAACGTATTAAAAATACTGACAGCGGAATCCAAAGTCATGTAATTCTTAAGCATAACTTGTCTCAATGCCGGCCCGGTTTTTTGAAGGATTCAAGATGATTGGAGACATCTTATTGCCGCATGCGAGCTTGAAACGCTCGGGGGCTTACTTCGAATCGGGACTCGAACGCAAAACCGACGCCATTACCGCCAATGCCACCTATTTTGGAAACGCGCAGTGGGCCCAGGAATACCTGGATTTCTGCCACCGCGATGCGCATTTCAAGAGCCGGTGGCTCGCGGCCGCCGGCGACTGGACCGACAAGGTGGTCATCGACCTGGGCTGCGGGCCGGGCAACATCTTTGCCACCCTCGGTGGAAAGCCGCGGCTCCTGATCGGCGTGGACGTCGCGCCCGGCTCGCTGGAGCTGGCGGCCAAGCTGGGCTATACGGCGGTGCTGGCCGATGCGGCCTACACGCCTTTCCGCTCGCAGGTGGCGGACATCGTCGCCATCAATGCGTCGCTGCACCATTGCGACGACATGGCCGCGGTGCTGCGGGAGGGGGCGCGGCTGGTGAAGCCGCATGGACTTTTGGTCACCGATCATGATCCGCAGCTCACCGCCTGGGATTACAGGGGCCTCGCCAGGCTGATGTGGGATGCGCGGCTGTGGGTCTACCGGGCGATCGGGCATGGCTTCCACAAGACCGGCAGCCAGCAGTCGTGGGGGCTGCGGACCGAGGTCCATCACCAGCCGGGCGACGGGGTCACGAAGGAATTCTTCCATTCGACGCTGGAGCCGCTGGGTTTCGAGGTGCGCGTCTACCCGCACAACCACCAGATCGGCGCCGATGCGCTGCGCGGCGTGGTGGGGCCGGCGCAATGGAAATACCGCCTGGGCAACATGCTGTCCGGCCGGCGGCCCTCGTCGCCTACGAGCGCGCTGTCGCTGATGTGCGTGGCTCGGCGCCGCGGCGAGCCCGCATCGGTTGCGGCGGCCGTGCCGGAACAGCGAACACCAGGATGACCTCGCATCCGGCCGGGCCGTTTCCGGCTGCATCCCTGTTGCGATGGCTGCGCCAGGCGGCCTGAACAGCCCCGGACACGATCGGTATCGTTACTGAATCTTCCCCGCAGCCACATTTCCGCGGCTTCGCGGTCAAATGACGAGGTGCCCCGCCGTGCCGGCTTGCGGCATCTTTCGCCCCGGCCTCTCCGAGGGAAAACCCGGCCCTTGCGCCGCTCTGCATGCCCAATGCGGCCTTTGGTGGTCAATTGCGCGCAATCCGACAGCAATGTAGGACTTTTTCTCGACCTTCGGTGTTGCCGGAATGTGAATTCAGCACATCTTGTTTCGCACCGAAGCAGTCCTGACCAGGGTTTGGACGTACCTTGATATTGCACCGCAACATGCGGACGCGAGTTCGTGGCTCGGCGTCCGTGTGCTGCGGGCAGGTCCTTCAATTTGATATCGCGCCGCTTCATGCGGCGCGATTTGGTTTTCACGAGAGGTGGCTATGCGTGTGTCAAAACCGGGTTCGGTTCTCT
Source organism: Variovorax beijingensis (assembly GCF_007828835.1). GTDB lineage: Bacteria > Pseudomonadota > Gammaproteobacteria > Burkholderiales > Burkholderiaceae_C > Variovorax > Variovorax beijingensis_A. The sequence goes on from NZ_VIVL01000001.1 coordinate 1,235,389, forward strand.
TTCCTCAGTGCCAGCGGCGCATCGCTGGTGCCATGGGCGGCCGCGTTTCCGGCGCTGGTTGCCGGCGCCGGCAATCGGGCGCCTTCGTTCCCAAGCTCGCGGCCTATGCGCTGCTGGCCTTCGTGCTGTGGCTGATGGTTGCCACGCTGGTCCAGCCGCTGTTGTCTTCGCAGGCCACCCGCGCCGTCCTGCAGGCGCCGGTGGGCCTGATCACTTCGCCGATCAACGGCGTGGTGTCGCAGATGGTGGTGCATGCGCGCGACAAGGTGGAGCCCGGCACCATCGTGGCCACGGTGCGCAACCCGACGGTGAGCCAGGAAATCCTCACCACCCTGAGGTCGCAGCGTCTTTCGCTGCAAAGCCAGCTGGCCCAGCTCGGCAACCAGTACAAGTCCGACAACCAGGAGATGCGGTCCGTCGGCCAGGAAGCCGGCGTTCACCGCGAAGCCTCGCTGGCCCAGGCCTGGGAGGCCTGGCAGATCGCGCGGCGCCAGCGCGACGTGGCGCACAGCGTGGTGGAAGAGCAGGAGAACAAGGTCCGCACCAACCAGGCACTGCTGGAGCAGGGCGCGATCAGCGAGCAGGTGATGAACGCCTCCATGGCGCAACTGAACACGGCGCGCGCCAATGCCGCGGTGGCGGAACAGTCCTTTGCCGGCCAGGCCCAGACGGTGGCGAGCGCCGGGCAGGGCGCCTTCGTGGGCACCGGCGGCAGCAACCTGTTCCAGACGCTCGCCAGCCGCCGCGAGGCGCTGCGCAACAGCGTCGGCCGCGCCCAGCAGGACGCCGCCGCCATCTTCAAGCAGCTCAAGGAGGTCAGGGACCTCGAGGAAGAGGAGCGCCGCCGGGTCGAAAAGCTCTCCTTCTACGAAATCAAGGCGTCGCAGGCGGGGCAGGTCCATTCCGTGCTCGCACCCGAAGGCGCGTATGTCACGGCGGGTGCCTCGCTGGTGCGGGTGACCGACTGCAGCCGGCTCGGCGTGGTGGCGGTGTTTCCGGCGCGGGTGGCCAAGCGGCTGGGTATCGGCTCCGTGCTCGACGTGAAGCTCGCTGAATCCGCGAGGCCCGTGCCGGCGCGCGTGGAGCAATTGCTGCCCGTGGCCTCGGACGCGCTGCAGAGCACCTACAGCGTGCCGTTCCCGTTTGCCGAGCAGGGTTCCATCTACGCCGTGGCCCGCATCGAAGGCAAGGAGCCGCAGGAGGCTCCGCCGGACGGCGGCGGCAACATGTGCGCGCCCGGCAAGGTGGTGTCGGCCAGCCTCAGGTCCTGAGCGCAGGCGCAAAGGCAACCCCGTCCGCATCGGAACAGAACCATGTCGGTCTTCCCGTTTTCCCGGCCCCTGGCGTCCTGCCTTGCCGCATCGATGGCACTGGCCTTGCCGATGTCCGCTGCCCTTGCCCAGCCATCTCCGGGCCGGCAGGCCGCCAGCGCCACGCAGCAAGCGCTGGCGCGGCAAAGCTGCGAGGGGCTGCGGCGCGCGGTTGCCGAGGACCAGAAGGGCGCGGCTTCCGGCCCGCTGTTCCTGGCCAGCTACCGCGTCGCCGACCCGAAGCAGGGTGCGCCGCTGGAGCCTGCATTGGCGGGCGCCGCCTTCACTTATGACAACGCGCTCGCGGGCATCGCGCTGCTGGCCTGCGGCGACGCGGCCTCGGCCCGGCGCATCGGCGATGCCGTGGTGCGCGCCATGGAGCGCGACCCGAACACGGCCGACGGGCGTGTGCGCAACGCCTACCGCGCCGGCCCGATGACCGAGGAAAAGGCCGCGCTGCCGGGGCGCTGGGATGCGGCCAGGAACCAGTGGATCGCCGACGCCTACCAGGTGAGCACGGCCACCGGCAACGTGGCCTGGGCCGCCTTGCTGCTGCTGAACCTGAACGAGGCCGAACCGTCGCCCGCCTACCTCGCGGGCGCGCGCCGGCTGCTCGGCTGGATCGAACAGCGCACCCGCGCCAGGAATGCACCCGACGGCTACAACGGCGGCTGGTACGGCTGGGACAACGCGCAGCGCGCCCAGACCTGGAAATCCACCGAGCACAACATCGACATCGCGGTGGCGGCCGCCTGGGCGGCGAAGAGCGCAGGTGGGCAGGCCGAAGCCGAACGCCAGCAGGCGCGCACCGCGCTCGACTTCGTCAACCGCATGTGGAACGCATCGGAGCAGCGCTTCAACATCGGCACCAAGGAAGACGGCGCCACCATCGCAACGGATGGCTCCGGCCTCGACGCCCAGCTGTGGCCGCTGCTGGCGGCGCCCGAAGGTTCCTGCCCCTGGATGAGGGGGCTCGACTGGGTGGAGAAGCACCATCGCTTCGGCGAAGGCTACGGCTTCTCGCGCAGCCCCGACGGCATCTGGACCGAGGGCAGTGCCCAGGCGGCCGCCACGCTGGTGGCGCGCAAGGGCGCGGCGCCCGAGGCCCTGTGGCAGCTGCTGGCGTCGCAGCGCGCCGGCAACGGCCTTTACTACGCCACTCCCAGTGCCCGCATATCGACCGGGCTGGCCATCGGCCCGGACTCGGCCGGGGCCGACTTCTTCTACTACCGCTGGCCACACTTGGGCGCGACTGCCTGGATCGCGCTGGCCGCCACGGGGTTCAACCCCTTCACCGGCAAGACCGCCGCAACAGGAGCTACGTCACCATGTCCCACCTGATCGCCACACCGGAGTTCCAGCTCAACGCACTCGTTGCGGGCCTGGCCCTCCTCCTGATGACGTGGGGGCGGATCGACCGCATCTCCCACCGCGCGCTGTTCGGCGCGCTGACCGCGCTGCTGCTGATGCGCTATGCCGTCTGGCGCGTGGTTGCGACCATGCCGCCTTCGGACCTGGGCTTCGAGACCCTGTTCGCCTGGGTGTTCCTGTGCTTCGAGCTGACGGCCATCGTCTACACGCTGATGTCCATCCACATGTTGGTCCGGCGGCGCGACAACCACCAGCTGGCCGACCGCGGCGAGGCGCTGCTGCGCGGCCGCGGCGCGCAGGTGCCGGCGGTGGACGTCTTCATCTGCACGTACAACGAAGAGCTGGCGGTGCTGGAGAAGACCATCATCGCCGCGCAGGCCATCGACTATCCGAACCTGAACGTGTGGGTGCTCGACGACACCCGGCGCGACTGGCTGCGCGAGTATTGCGAACGCAAGGGCGTGCACTACGCGCGCCGGCCCGACAACAGCCATGCCAAGGCCGGCAACCTCAACAACGGCCTGCGGCTGTCGGCGGGCGTGACCAATGCGCCCTACATCCTGGTGCTCGACGCCGACTTCGCGCCGCAGCGCCAGATCGTCTACCGCATGCTGGGCCTGTTCGCGGACCGCAAGGTCGGACTGGTGCAGACGCCGCAGTTCTATTACAACGCCGACCCCATCCAGCACAACCTGCGCGCCACCGACAGCTGGGTGGACGAGCAGCGCGTGTTCTTCGACGTGCTGCAGCCCGCCAAGGATGCCGTCGATTCGGCCTTCTGCGTGGGCACCTCCTTCATCGTGCGGCGCGACCTGATCACCGCCGCGGGCGGCTTTCCGGTCGGCAGCGTGTGCGAAGACATCCACACCACCTACCTGCTGCTGCGGCACGGCCACATCACGCGCTGGCTCGGCGAGCGGCTGTCGAACGGCCTGTCGGCCGAGAGCATCGTCGACTACATCAACCAGCGCAGCCGCTGGTGCCTGGGCACGGTGCAGCTCGCGCTGCTGCCCGACGGCCCGCTGCGCGGCCGGGGCTTCAGCTTCCCGGCGCGGATGCACTTCCTGCACGGGCTGCTGCACTGGCTCGGCAAGCCGTTCATGGCGATGGTCATGCTGGCGCCCGCGCTCTACTGGTATGCCGGGGTCTCGGTGTTCCATGCCACGCCGCAGGCCTTTGCTTCCTTCGGACTGCCGCCGCTCGTCATGTTCTGGGCCTACAGCTACTGGATCAGCGGGCGGCGCTGCCTGCCCGTGTTCAGCGAGGTGAGCCAGCTGGTGGCGGCCATGGCCGTCACCAGCACGCTCGCGAGCGCCGTGCTGCGGCCTTTCGGCCGGCCTTTCAAGGTGACGAACAAGGGGCTCGACCGCTCGAAGACGGTCGTGCATTGGAAGCTGGTCGCCATGTTCGGCGGGCTCCTGGTGGCGCTGCAGCTCGGCGGCGCGTCGGTCGCCTTGAGCGGCGAGGCGCTCACGCCGGGCGACGAGCTCAACCTGGTGTGGACCGGCATCGCACTGCTGCTCTGCCTGGCTGCGCTCATGGCCTGCGTCGACCTGCCGCGGCCGGAGCAGGAGGAGCGCTTTCCCTGGCGTGCGCGCACCCGGGTGCGCACCGCGGCGGGCGAGGGCGAATCACGCTTCGTCAACATCGCGGCCGACGGCGCGCTGCTGGAAGCCAAGGCCCCGCTGAAGCGCCTGCGCGTGGGACAGCCGCTGGAGGTCTACGTCGAACCGGTGGGATGGCTGCCGGCCCGCCTGGCCGCCAGAAGCTCCGCGGGCGCCGAGTTGCGCTTCGCCGGCACCGAGGCCCAGCGCGAGCAATTGGTGAGCCACGTCTTCAACGTGCCGCCGAGCCACGTCGCGGTCCAGGTGCGGCCATGGAAGGCCGCGTCGGCATTGCTGGCGAGCGCGGGCTTCGGATCTCCCGGCGCGGGCTTCGTGCGGCTGGCCCTGCGGCTGCTGCTGCTGGTGCTGGCGACCTGCGTGGTGCTGGTGGTGAGCGGATGCAATCTGACGCCGCCGCTCAAGCAGCCCGACCTGACGGTGCCCTCGCAGTGGCCGGCCGGCACGACGGCGCCGAATGCGGAACCCGTCGACTGGCGCAGCTTTGTGCAGGACGACGAATTGCGCGGGCTCATCACCACCGCCCTCGCGCAGAACCGCGACCTGCGCGTCTATGCCGCCCGTGCCCGCGAAGCCCGGGCCGTGTATGCCGGCAGCCGCGCCTCGCTGTTTCCGCAGATCGGCCTGTCGGGCCATGCGCAACGGGCGCAGACCACCACGCAGGGTTCGCTCAGCCCGCTGGGCAACGTGCCGACCGACGGCCGGGCTTCCAGCAGTTTCGACATCCAGGCTGGCGTCACCTCGTACGAGCTCGACTTCTTCGGCCGCCAGCAGAGCGCGACCCAGCAGACCGGTGCGCTGGCCGAGGCGGGCAACAAGGACTTTGCGGCTGCGCACATGAACCTGGTGGGAGAGGTGTCGAATGCCTACCTCACGCTGCGCGCCGACCGCGCCCTGCTCGCCCTGGCCAATGCCAACGAATCGGGCCTGGCCGCCAATGCCGACATGATCGGGCGCGCCAAGGCGGTGGGCGGCGCGGCGCAGCTGGACGTCTACCGCGCGCAGTCGCTGCTGCAGAACGCCCGCGTGAAGCAGGAGGAATTCCGCATGCGTGTCGCGCAGGATCTTCAGTGGCTGAACGTGCTGGTCGGCCAGCCGGTCTCGCCCGACACGGGCAGCGCCCGGCCCTGGCCGCAGCGCTCCACCGCGCAGGTGGCGGCGGGCCTGCCGTCCAGCCTGCTGCAGCGCCGGCCCGATCTGCTGGCGGCCTATTCGCGTGTCGAAGCCGCCAATTCGGGCGTGGGCGCGGCCAAGGCCGCAATGCTGCCGACCATCTCGCTCACGGCGCTCGCGGGCGGCGTGAGCCGGGAGCTGTCGACGCTGCTGGCGAGCGGCAACAGCAGCTGGGCCGGGGTGCTGGGGGTGTCGCTGCCGCTGTTCGACTGGGGCCGCCGTTCGGCCAACATCACGGCCAACGAGGAGCGGCTGGCAGCGGCCATGGCGTCCTATGAGCACGCAGCGCAGATGGCATTCCGCGAAACCGCCAACGCCCTGATTGCCGATGACCACCTGCGCCCGCAGCTGGAGGCGCAGCAGGCCCGCGTGCAGGCGCTGGAGAAGGTGGCGAACATTGCGCGCACGCGCTTTCGCAGCGGCCTGGAAGACTACTTCGCGAGCCAGGATGCCCAGCGCGAGCTCTATGCCGAGCAGCAGCAGCTGATCGAGCTGCAGCTCAAGGAGGCCGTGAACATGGTCAACCTCTACAAGGCGCTAGGCGGAGGGTGGCAGGGCGCACAGGCCTGAGCCGCCCCCAGGGATGATCAGCCCACCTGGTTGATGGCGTCCTTCAGCGCCTTGCCGGCCGCGAATTTCGCGCTCTTGCTCGCCTTGATCGTGATCTGCTCGCCGGTCGACGGATTGCGGCCGGTGCGCTCTGCACGGTCGGCCACGCTGAAGGTGCCAAAGCCGATCAGCTGCACGGTTTCGCCGCGCACCAGGGCGCGCGAGAGTTGTTCGAGCGCCGAGTCGAAGGCGCGGCCAGCGTCGGCCTTGCTGAGGTTGGTGTCTTCTGCGATGGCGGCGATGAGTTCGGTCTTGTTCAAAACAGGAATTCCTTTCGATAGAACATTTGTGAAAACCACGGAGGGTCGTACCCGAGTTTGACCGAATGCGGCGGCCGGATTCCCGCCTCGGCCTGCAGATGTGCTTCTAAATCTGCGGACCTGTGACGGATGTCCGCTTCGCGCATTCGTGAAGTACTGGGCAGAACAGGAGGCTGGTTACTGTTTCTCACGTAAACCAAAGCTGATCGTGAAGCATTTCCTGTCTAAATGTTAGTAATTCACATATCTTCTGGCCTCGCTGACGGCCAGGGCGCCCATCCCAAGCAGCGCCAGACAATTTCAACCAAGGAGTCCGCATGAAAAAAACAGCCGCCACCGTGATCTTCTCGTTTGCGATGACCTTGCTCCTGAGCGCTTGCGTCTACCCCGTGGTGGATCCGGGGCCAGGGCCGGGCAAGGGCGGTTTCTGCCCTCCTGGGCAAGCCAAGAAGGGCAACTGCTGACCCGGTGTTCTTGTGCAGCCTGCGCGGGCGGCAGTGCCGCGCGCCAGGCCTGCCTGAATCGAAAGCCCGATCCGGGCCGGGAACACGAAGCCGCCACCTCATGACTTCTGCATACACGCTCCGCCAGAACCGGATCGCGCTCGTGGACTCCGACGCCCTGCAGCGCCTGTGCACCGGCAGTTCGCTGAAAGCCATCGGCATCGACCACGCCTCCTTCGAGCATCTTCATGGCCTGATCGACGCCGCCCGTGAAGGGCGGCGCTTCGATGCGATTCTTCTTGGACTGCACGCGGATGCAGCGCCGGTCGTGGCGCTCATTGCCGACGTGTGGAGCGCGCTCGGCCAGCGTGTTCACGTGTTTTTCATGGCGCATCCGACCGAACTGCCCCACGTGCGGGAGGCGCTTTCGCGCTCGGCTGTCAGCGGATGGCGTTCGCAGGTGATTCTTTCCCCTGCGAGCGATGCCGAATTGCGCGCCGTCTTTCATGGCAAGGGATTTCATGCGTAGTCCGTTCCTCGGAGACCTGAGTCCGGACGAGCCGCCTCCACCGCCCGAGCGGCCGGTCTGGCTGGCCTTGCTGCCCGTGCTCCTGTACGTTCTGGCGGCCATTTGCTTCCTGGCCCTGGCCATGCGTGTGCCGAACATCGTTGCCGCGGCCCTGTTCGTGACCGCGGCCATCGTGTCGCTCGGGGCGGGCCTCATGCTCGGCTTGAGCCTGTGGCTCTTCCCGGAGCTTCCGCGCTAGTGTTCTTCTGCCGCTTCGCAATGACAACGATCAAGAAGCCCGAACCGTCGATCTTCCGCATCCAGGACTGGCGCGGAACCTTGATTGCCGCCCTGGTCGGCCTCCTGATCGTGATGGCCGTGGTCATGAAGTGGCTGGTCGAATTCCAGGTTTCGGCGGCGCAGGAGCGCCGCTCGCTCGAGGCGCTTGCCCGCCGGGCCGAGGCGCACTGCTTCGGACTCGCAATGCATCGCGCCACGCAGGCCTGCCTGGCGCAGCGTGCGGTCCAGGCCAATCTCGCAAAATAGAAAGTGCCTTGAGGTCCGCAGGTCCGCGGCGCCCTAGCGTGCCTTGGGCTGCCTGCCGGCCTTCGGCTTCTGGCGCGCGGCAGCCTCCAGCGGCGCGCATTGCGCGAACTCCTGCGAGCCCATGTTCAACAGCGGCAGCAGCGCGGCAGCGGGCGCCACCGCGCCCAGCGCAATCGCCGAGCCCAGCTTGAGCGCCACGGCGCCCTTGTCGACGCCGACGTCGGGGTTCTTGAACGTGCCCTTGACGTACAGCGGCGAGCGCAGCGACAGCACGCGCAGCGCCTTGTTCCGCGGCTGGATCTCCAGCGCGAGCTGTTCCCTGGAAAGATCGATGAGCCCGGTCACGTTGACCACCGATTCGTCCGTGTCCAGCACGAAGGAGCGCGCCTGCATGACGCCCTGCGTCACCTTGAAGTCGCTCGCAAGGCAGTTCAGCTGGACCTGCCTGTCGCCGAACAGCTGGGTTGCCACCACGCTGCCGATGTTCAGCCCCATGGCCTCGAGCAGGAACTTGCTCACCGTGCCCTTGCTCACCAGCGCCTTCACCTCGCCGTCGGACGTGCCCAGCAAGGCCGCGACGGAGTTGCCGGAGGCGGAAAGCGCTGCGTCGCCGCCGACTTCGCCCAGGCTGGCCTGCAAGGTGTCGAGCGTTGGAAAGAGTTCCTTGATCCTGAGCCGGCGCGCCGACAGCTGCAGGTTGGCGCGGATCGGGTCCTGGCTGCCGTCGAGCCTGACCGTGGCGGCCAGGGTGCCGCCCGCCACGCCAAAGCTCAATGGCGTGAGCGAGAGCACGCTGTCCTTCAGATGAAGATCCGCCACCAGGCTGTCGATGGGCAGGTCCTTCGCATGGAGGATCTTGCGGCCGGCAAACTTGACGTCCGCATCGATGCTGCCCCAGCTTGCGGTGTCGAACTTCTCCACCGGCAGCACCTTGCCCGCCGGCTGGACGGCCGGGGCGCCCCGCTTGGCCTTGCTCGCGTTCGAATCGGCGCCGATCAGCGGCGCCAGGTCTTCCAGCCGCAGCTGGTTGGACTGCACCTGGCCGCGCAGCAGCGGCCGCGGCTGCTGCGCGACGTATTCCAGCGTGCCCGCAATGTCGCTGGCACCCACGCGGCCCTTGAAGTTCTCGTACAGCCAGCGCCCGCCGGCCTTGTCGAGCTTGCCGACCAGATGGCCTTCGGTGCTGAACGGCGGCGTGTTGGGCAGCGTGATGCCGGTGATGGGATACAGATGCGCCATGCTCGCGCCCGAAAGCTTGAGCCGAAGGTCCAGTGCCGCCAGCGCGTCGGGCTTGGTCAGCGTGCCGGCGATGTCGATGCGCGTGGCACCCACCTGCACGCCGGCCTGCAACGGATAGGGCTTCGTGTCCTGCTGCAGCGAGAGCACCGCGCCGGCCTTGCCGCTTCCCTTCACAGGCGCCTGGCGGAAGGTCCCGCCGAGCTTCCAGCCGATGCCATAGCCCTCGGCGCTTTCCGCGGGCAGGCTGTCGATGTCGACCTTGAGATCGAGCCTTGCGGTTGCATCGGCAAGCTTCACCGTGCCGTGGCTCAGCACCAGCCGCTGCAGGTCGAGCTTCCATGGCGAGGGCTCCGCGCCGCCGGCTGCCAGCGTCCAGTTGTTCTTGCCGTCCGCGGTACGTTCGAGCGAAAGAACGGGGCCGGCGAGCTCGAGCGTGGGAATGCGGATCGTGTGGTTCAACAGGGGCAGCGGGTTCAGCGAGAAGCTCAGCTGCCTGATCTCGGCCAGGTGCGGGCCGGTCTTGCCCCAATCGGCATTGCCCAGCGTGATGTCCTGTGCGCTCAGCCTCGGCCAGGGCACCCAGCGGCGCCAGCCTGTTTCGGCTTCGGGGCTCGACCATTGCAGGACCAGGTCGCCGCGGATCGCGAACGGGCGGCCCGTCGCTTCGCTCACGCGCTGGTTGATCCATGGCCTGGCGCGGTTCCAGTGGAAGCTCAGGAGGGCCGCGATGCACAGCGCCGCCAGGGCCGACAGCAGAAGCAGGCCCCAGCCCACGGCGCGGGAAAACATCGATGATTTCATTTTCACTCCCTTGAAACGGCCCTTGCGCAATGCAGCCATTGCAGGGCACTGTACCTTCCGCAGCCCTGCGCGGGCTGCGAATGGCAGTCAGGGGGTGAGTCGCCCCGGGAGCGGCGCGTTCACGAGGGGCGGCCGATGCCTGCGCCCGATCGTGAAAAATTTCACTTCGATCGGGCTTCTACCGCAGCACCAGCACCGGAATGTGCGAGTGGGTCAGCACATGCAGTGTCTCGCTGCCCATCAGCAGCCGCGCCAGGCTGCGCCGGCCGTGCGAGGCCATCACGATCAGGTCGCACTCCTGGTTCTTGGCCGTGGCGATGATGGCTTCCGCCACCTGGTTGGACTTCATGACGATGGCCTGCGCACTGCGCACGCCTCTGGCGACCGCGGCGTTCCTGACCGCATCGACCAGGCGCTGTGCGGACTGCTCCACCTGTTCCTGCGAGGCTTCGATTTCGCGCTGGTTCAGCACCATCGAGCCTTCGAAATAGCCATAAGGCTGGAGGTGCGCGACGGTGACGCTCACCAGTTCGGCACCCGCCAGCAGCGCCAGGTCGATGGCAGTGGCGACCGCCTGCTCGGAGAGCGAAGAGCCATCGGTGGGGACGAGGATGCGCTTGTACATGGCCGGCTCCTTGGCCCCCGGCACTGCGGGTGCCTTCGCATTTCAGTCTAGTTCCCGGGCATGGGCGCTACAAGCAAAGAAGCTGGGCTCCCGCCCCTAATCGCAAACGACGGGAGCGGCCTGTGCCGCAATGTCCCGATCAGTTTGCTTTCAGCTTCCGGCCGCCGAGTGGAAGGCGCCAGAGTTCGTAGCGCTCCTGCCCGTTCTTGACCGAACTCGCGAAATGTTCGTTCAACGCGCTCGAGGTGAAGACCAGGGCGCCGTCCGGATGAATGGCGGGCGTGTCAGGCCAGCGTACGCCGTCGTCCGATGCGATCAGCGACATCGCCTGCGTGCGCGGGTCGTAGCGCACGATGCCGTTGCGCGTCACGTCGGTGATGTAGAGGCGGCCCCTCGCGTCGGTCACGATGCCGTCGGTGTTGCCGCCCACCGCGCCGAGGTCGCGGATTGCGGCAGCGATCTGTTGATCGCTTGCATCGGCCTTGCGCAGGATCGCGGTCCGAAGCGACCGGACGTGGGTCCCCGTTGTCACCGTCCAGTACAGCGTGAGGCCGTCCGGCGACAGCGCGATGCCGTTGATGCCGAGCAGCAACGGATTGCCAGGCCACACCTCGGTGCCGTGGGACATGACCTTCACACCAGGTTCGATCTGCAGGGCCGGATGCTTGTCCAGCACGCGTCGCGCCTGGCCCGAGGCGAAGTCCACCACGATCAGGCCCACCATGTTGTTCGGCGCGCTGCGCATGCCGCTGTCGGAGATGTAGGCGACGCGGCGTCGCTCGTCCACCGCAATGTCGTTGAGGAAGCTGCCACTGCGGTCCGCCACGCCGTCCAGCGCAATGCGCTTCACTGTTCGCCCGGTTTGCAGGTCGAGCACCAGCACCTTCTGCGCGCCCGCCGGTGCCTCGGACTCGCCGGCGACGAAGCCCATGTCAAGGGCCCACAGCCAGCCGTTCTTGCGGTCGACGTGGAAGCCCAGCACGTTGCGCAGGCTCCGGTCGGGCGCTCCCGTCACGGCGTTGCCGGCGGTCGAAGGAAATGCCGTCAGTCGCGCCGGTCCGCTTTGCGCCCGGGTGTCCAGTGTGCTGAGCGTTGCCAGCGCGCCAGCGGACACCAGGCGCGGCGTGCTGACGTAGGCCGTGCCTTGAGCATCGAAGTGCAGCCCGGCGATCGGTGCGTCGACCGATGCGGCGAACGGTGCCGGGTCTGCGCCGTCCCTCGGCTTTTCCCAACTCACGCCGGCGTAGCTGCGCCAGCGTTCGAGCGGCGCGGTATCGGTGGCGTGACCCGTGGTGGTGGAGAGGATGGCCAGGACGGCCAGCGCGATGGAAGCGAGTTTGGGCACAACGAGAGGAGATGACACGGTGAATCTCCGGGTCAGAGGATTGAACGGAAGGTGCCGCCTTCGACACGCACGGCGGCGCCGTTGGACGCAGCGCCCAGGGGGCTGGCCAGCAGCGCCACCATGGCCGCGATCTCGTCTGGTTCGATCATGCGGGCAATCAGCGAACTGGGCCGGTAGGTCTGGAAGAAATGGGTTTCGATTTCGGCATCGTTCATGCCGGCGCGTGGCGCCGTCTGCCGCAGGTAGTCCACGATGCCTTCGGAGCGGGTGGCGGCAGGCAGCACGCTGTTGACGGTGACGCCGGTGCCCTTGGTCAACTCGGCCATGCCGCGCGACACCGCGAGCTGCGCCGACTTGCTGACACCGTAGTGCACCATGTCCGGCGGTGTGAATGCACCGACCTCGCTCGACATGAAGATCACCCGTCCCCAGTTTCTCTGCAGCATGCGCGGGAAATAGTGGCGCGACAGGCGCACGCCCGACATCACGTTGACGTCGATCATGCGAAGCCAGTCTTCGTCGGTGATTTCGGCGAAGGGCTTGGCTTCGTAGAAGCCCAGGTTGTTCACGAGGATGTCCGTGTCCGGCTGCGCCTCGATCAGCTGCGCCGCGCCGTGTGTGGTGCTCGGGTCGGCGACCACGACCGTCACCTTGCTGCCCGGCGCGGCGGCCGCGATCCGGCCCGCCGCGGCATCCAGTTTGTCGCGGCTGCGCCCGGTGATCGTGACCGACACGCCTTCGCGCGCCAGGGTGCTGGCGATGGCCAGTCCGATGCCGGCCGTCGCGCCGGTGACGATGGCAGTCTTGCCCTTGAGTTGCAGATCCATGATGGGTTCCTTGATAGATTTATTTCAGGCGCTCGAGCAGCTCGAGGCCCACGCTGAAGACGCGTCGCGTTCAGTCCTGGCGCAGCAGCAGTTCGCGCATCGCGGCGCCGACGCCTGCGGCCGACTGCGGGTTCTGCCCCGTGACGAGCCGGCCGTCGACGACGACCTTGGCCGTCCAGTCGGGCGCCGGATGGTGATGTGCGCCGCGCCGCGTGAGCGTGCTGGCGAGCAGGAAAGGCACGACCTTGTCGAGTTGGACTGCGCGTTCCTCGTCGTCGGTGAAGGCGCTGAGGTTCTTGCCCGCGACCAGGTAGGCGCCGTTGCCAAGCGTCACGTTGACCAGCGCCGCGGGGCCATGGCATACCGCGCCGACCACGCCGCCTGCCTCGTGGATTTCGCGCGTCACGCGGGCCACCGCAGGGCTTGCCGGGAAGTCCCACATCGCGCCGTGGCCACCGGCAAAGAAGATTGCGGCGTACTTCGAGCTGTCGACATCGTCCAGGCGCCGCGTGTGGCGCAAAGCCTGGCGGAACGCGCCGTCGTTCCAGTAGCGCGCGTTGACTGCGTCATCGAGGTCCAGGCCGTCGACCGGCGGCTCGCCGCCCTGGATGGAGGCGAGCTCGAACGGAATGCCGGCGGCCTCGAGTTCGGCCAGCGGGTGGGTCAGTTCGCCCAGATAGAAGCCGGTCGGCTCGCCGGTGGTGCCCTTGGTGCCGTGGCTGGTGAGCACCATCAGGACGGGGCGGACTGGCCCGGATACGGCGGTTGAAGTCATCGTGTGCTCCTTGAAGAAAAAAACGCGGGCCGGATCGCCCGATGGATGGCTTGACTGTATTGATGGCTGTTAAGGAGATAAACTGGCCTTCAGGGAAAACATTTGTTCTTCAAAAGTCAGAATGGGACGGCGATTCGATCACTTGGCAGATGTGGAAACCTTCGTCACGGTGGTCGAGAAGGGTTCCATGACGGCCGCTGCCGTGGCATTGGCCACCACACCGTCGGTGCTCAGCCGTGCCATCACCCGGCTGGAAACGCGGCTGGGCGTGCAACTGCTGCGCCGCACGACGCGGCGCTTGAGCCTCACGGAGCAGGGGCGGGCCTACCTCGAGCAGTCGCGCGCGGCTTTTGCGCTGATCGACGATGCGGAGCGCGCGATGCAGGGCCAGGGCGACGAGCTGGCGGGCAGCGTGCGCCTGAGCGTGCCGACCACTTACGGCCACCATCGGCTGCCGGCGCTGCTGCAGCGGTTTTCCGCGCGGCACCCGCAGGTGCGCGTCGAACTGAACATCACCAACCGGAACGTGGACTTGGTGGCCGAGGGCTACGACCTTGCGATCCGGCTGGGCCAACTGCCCGACAGCGGCCTGGTCGCGCACAAGCTCGAAGACGCGCCGATGTGCCTGCTCGCGGCGCCGGGCTACGTCGCACGCGCAGGCGCGCCGGCCAGCATCGCGGAGCTTGCGCATCACAGCTGCCTGCCCTTCGTGATGCCGAGCACCGGCCGTGTATCGCCCTGGCTGCTGCGCGGGGAAGGGCGCGACGTGGACTGGCTTCCCCATGGCGGCCTGCAGGTATCGGACGATGTGCTTGGCGTGGTCTCGCTGGCCCTGAGCGGCCTGGGCATCTGCCAGACCTACGATTTCATCGCACGCGATCTCGTTGCACAGGGCCGGGCCGTCGAACTGCTGGCGCAGGCGCGCGGGCGCACACGGCCTTTTTCAGTGATCTACGCGCCGCATCGGCGGCTCTCCTCCGCTTCGCGCGCGCTGATCGAGTCGCTGGCGGGAAATGCTCAGCCTGGCCCCGGCGCCTCTCACGCAAACCCCACGTTGTAGACCGGGCGGATCCAGTCGTGCGAGGGCGTGGCGGCGCCCAGCTTGCGCCGCGGGTTCTTGACGTAACGGCCCGCTCAGGCCGCGCCGAGCATGCCGCGCTTTTCGATGAACGCCACCACTTCGGCCACGCCGGCGTGGGTCTTGAGGTTGGTCATCACGTAGGGGCGCTGGCGGCGCATGCGCTGCGTGTCCTGTTCCATCACGTCGAGGTTCGCGCCGACGTAGGGGGCGAGGTCGGTCTTGTTGATGACGAACAGGTCGCTCTTGGTGATGCCGGGCCCGCCCTTGCGCGGGATCTTCTCGCCGGCCGCCACGTCGATCACGTAGATCGTCAGGTCCGACAGCTCGGGGCTGAAGGTGGCCGCGAGGTTGTCGCCGCCCGATTCGACGAACACCACGTCGGCATCGGGAAAGTCCTCGAGCATGCGGTCGATGGCCTCGAGGTTGATCGAGGCATCTTCGCGGATGGCGGTGTGCGGGCAGCCGCCGGTCTCCACGCCCATGATGCGTTCGGCGGGCAGGGCACCGGCCACGGTCAGCAGGCGCTGGTCTTCCTTGGTGTAGATGTCGTTGGTGATGGCGACCAGGTCGTACTTGTCGCGCATGGCCTTGCAGAGCATCTCGAGCAGCGTGGTCTTGCCCGAGCCGACCGGGCCGCCGATACCCACGCGCAGCGGCGGCAGTTTCTTGGTGCGGTGGGGAATGTGGTGCAGGGCGGAGGTCATGGAGGTTGTCCGGTTCGATCAGCTTCGGAAAAGGCGGGAATATTGTGTTTCATGGCGGGCCGACAACACGGCCAGCAGGGGCGCAAAGGCCTGGCGTTCATCGTCGCAGAGTCTTGTCGCACGCTCGACGGCGGCGGGAATCTCGTTGGCGAGCCGCGCCAGGATGCGCTGGCCCGCGCTCTGGCCCAGCGGCACGGCCTTGACCGCCGCGGCCACCATGTTCTCGGCCCAGCCGAAGGCGAAGGCCAGGCAGCCGTCGTGTGCCGAGGCACCGGTGCGGCTCGCGGCAAAGGCAAAGGCGATGGGATAGCTCGCGGGCAGGT
The DNA here is from genome assembly GCF_007828835.1 of Variovorax beijingensis. GTDB lineage: Bacteria > Pseudomonadota > Gammaproteobacteria > Burkholderiales > Burkholderiaceae_C > Variovorax > Variovorax beijingensis_A. Next base: position 1,250,951 of record NZ_VIVL01000001.1, read on the forward strand.
CGGCAAAAATGGCAGCTGTGTCGCCGTGGTGCAGCTTGAGCCATTCGACGAAGGAGCGGCCCATCTGCTCGGTCTGCAGGAAGAATTCGGCCGACTCGCGGGTGGTCATCACCCATGTGTTGAGTTCGCGGATGCGCGCCGCATCGCCCGCGCGCCAGGCCGGGATGGCTTGTGCCACGAGCGCGAGGTCGCCGCGCGCGAAGCTCAGGTGCAACTGGTCGGAGAGCCACTCGATGGCCTTGGCTTCCGAATCGATGCCGGCCCATTCGACGGCCGCCTCGACGCCTTCCGAATAGGAAAAGCCGCCGACGGGCAGGGCCGGGGAGGCGAGCCAGATGAGCTGCAGGAGGCTGCGGGCGTCGGGCATGTCAGCTTTTCGCCGCGCGCTGTGTTGTGGGGTGCTCGCGGCGAAACAACAAGCAGGATCTCATTTCAGTGAGAGTGCCCGTGATGGCCGTGGCCGTGATCGTGCGAATGGTCATGGTCATCGAGCAGTTCCGGTGCGAGCACGAGCGGCTTCGGGCCTTTGCTGCCGCCGTGCGCGTGGCCATGGTCGTGCGCGTGATCGTGGCCGGCGCCGCGCGAATGCTCGTGCGAGCCATAGGCGCCGCCCTCGGGCTCGAAGGCTTCCTCGACTGCCACGACGATCAGGTGCATCGAACGCAGCATGTCGGCCAGCACATGGTCGGGCTCGATCTTCAGGTGGTCGGGCTTGAGCTCGATCGGCACATGCCGGTTGCCCAGGTGATAGGCCGCGCGCGTCAGGTCGAACGGCGTGCCGTGGGCCGTGCAATGCGTGATGCGCAGCACCGGCTGCGGCGCCGCGATGACGCGGACCAGCGAGCCGTCCTCGGCCACCAGCACGTCGCCGCCGCGCACGGCGGTGCCGCGCGGCAGGAACACGCCGATCTGCCGGCCCTGCGAATCGGTGGCGTCGAAGCGGCTTTTCTGGCGCACGTCCCAGTCGAGTTCGACGGTGGCGGCGCGCTTGAGCAGCACGGGCGCAAGGCCGCGGCCTTGGGGCATGAGTTTGTTGGCGGTGAGCATGGTGCGGATGGAACGCCCCAGGAGGCGTGAAACGACAGGATGAATACCTGTGAGGATACGCAGCCTGTCAAGAGGATGCCCGAGGGGCGCTTCAAGGCCCCGCAGGCTTCGCGTCAGAACAGGAAATACCGCTGCGTCAGCGGCAGCTGCACCGCCGGATCGCAGGTCAGCAGATGCCCGTCGGCGCGCACCGCATAGGTCTGCGCATCAATCTCCATCTTCGGCGTGTAGCCGTTGTGGACCAGATCCTTCTTGCGCACGTTGCGGATGTTCTTCACCGCGCTCAGGTGCTTCGAAAGACCATAGCGTTCCTTGATGCCCGCGGCCAGCCCGGCCTGCGAGACGAAGGTCAGCGAACTCCTGGCCAGCGAGCCGCCGTAGCTGCCGAACATCGGGCGGTAGTGCACCGGCTGCGGCGTGGGGATCGATGCGTTGGGGTCGCCCATGGCGGCCATGGCGATGGTGCCGCCCTTGAGGAGCGTGAAGGGCTTCACGCCGAAGAAGGCGGGCTTCCAGATCACGATGTCGGCCCACTTGCCGACCTCGATCGAGCCCACCTCGTGCGCGATGCCGTGCGAGATGGCGGGGTTGATCGTGTACTTGGCCACGTAGCGCTTCGCGCGGAAGTTGTCGTTGCGCTCGTTGTCCTCGGGCAGCTTGCCGCGCTGCAGCTTCATCTTGTGCGCGGTCTGCCAGCAGCGCAGAACCACTTCGCCGACGCGGCCCATGGCCTGGCTGTCGGAGCTGAACATGCTGATCGCGCCCAGGTCGTGCAGCACGTCCTCGGCGGCGATGGTTTCCTTGCGGATGCGCGACTCGGCAAAGGCCAGGTCCTCGGCAATGCCGGCGTCCAGGTGGTGGCACACCATGAGCATGTCGACGTGCTCGTCGAGCGTGTTCACGGTGTAGGGCATGGTGGGGTTGGTGGAGGAGGGCAGGAAATTGTCCTCGCCCACCACGCGCAGGATGTCGGGCGCATGGCCGCCGCCCGCGCCTTCGGTGTGGAAGGCGCAGATCGCGCGGCCGCCCACGGCCGCGATGGTGTTCTCGACGAAGCCCGATTCGTTGAGCGTGTCGCTGTGGATCGCCACCTGCGTGTCGGTGGCGTCGGCCACGTCCAGGCAATTGCTGATGGCCGAAGGCGTGGTGCCCCAGTCTTCATGCAGCTTGAGTCCGATCACGCCGGCCTCGATCTGCTCGTGCAGCGCATCGGGCAGGCTCGCGTTGCCCTTGCCGAGGAAGCCCAGGTTCATCGGGAACGCATCGGCGGCCTGCAGCATGCGCTCGATGTGCCAGGGGCCGGGCGTGGCGGTGGTCGCGAAGGTGCCGGTGGCGGGGCCGGTGCCGCCGCCCAGCATGGTGGTGATGCCGGAGGCGAGTGCTTCCTCGATCTGCTGCGGGCAGATGAAGTGGATGTGGCTGTCGATGCCGCCGGCCGTGACGATGTTGCCCTCGCAGCTGATGATCTCGGTGCCGGGGCCCATGACGATGTCCACGCCCGGCTGCACGTCGGGGTTGCCGGCCTTGCCGATGGCGGCGATGCGCCCGTCCTTCAGGCCGATGTCGGCCTTCACGATGCCCCAGTGGTCGAGGATCAGCGCGTTGGTCAGCACCGTGTCGACCGCACCCTGGGCCCTGGTGCGCTGCGACTGCGCCATGCCGTCGCGGATCGTCTTGCCGCCGCCGAACTTCACTTCCTCGCCGTAGCCGCCGGCGCGCAGCGTGTAGTCGGCCTCGACCTCGATGACGAGCTCGGTGTCGGCGAGCCGCACCCGGTCGCCCACGGTGGGTCCGAAGATCTCGGCGTACGCACGCCGTCCAATCGTTGCCATGGCTTAGAGCTTTCCTTGAACGAGGCCGCGAAAGCCGTAGACGACGCGGTCGCCCGAAAAGTCGACGAGCTCGACCGTGCGCTGCTGGCCCGGCTCGAAGCGCACCGCGGCGCCCGAGGCGATGTTCAGCCGCATGCCGCGCGCGGCCTCGCGGTCGAAGCCGAGCGCGCCGTTGGTTTCGGCGAAGTGGTAGTGCGAGCCGACCTGGATCGGCCGGTCGGCGGTGTTCTGCACCACCAGCGTGAGGGTGCGGCGGCCCGGGTTGAGCGTGTGCTCGCCGTCGTCGGTGAAGAGTTCGCCGGGGATCATGGCCCGCCTCAGATGGCCTGTGCCAGCAGCGTTGCGCCCAGGCCGAGCACTGCGGCGCCGGCCATGCGCGGCAGCCATGCGTTGGCGTGGCGCAGCGCCCAGCCGGCGGCGATGCCCGCTGCGTGCAGCAGCACGGTGGCGCCGACCATGCCGGCCAGCGTGAGGGCGGCGCCCTGTTCGCCCGCGAGTTCGTGGCCGTGCGCCACGCCGTGGAAGACGGCGAACAGGCCCACCAGCGCCGCAGCCGCTGCGGCCGGCAGGCGGATGCGTGTGGCGACCAGCAGGCCCAGCACCAGCAGCGAGGCCGCGATCATCGGCTCGACCGCCGGCAGCTGCACGCCCGCCAGCCCCATCAGCGCGCCCACGAGCAGCATGCCCGCGAAGGCCAGCGGTGCCCACAGCAGGTCGGGCCAGGCGCGGCGTGCGGCCAGCGCGCTCCAGAGGCCGACCGCGACCATGGCCGCCAGGTGGTCGGCGCCGGTCAGCGGGTGCAGGAACCCGGTGGCGAAGCCGTGGTGCACGCCGCCGTCGGCGCCGGTATGGGCGCCGGCTGCGAGCGGCAGCAGCATGGCAATGAGGGCAAGCGTCTTGGAAGCGTTGTGGCGCATGGCAGGCTTTCTTGTTCTGTAGGGAAAGTCAGACGATGGGTTGGTGGACGGTGACCAGCTTGGTGCCGTCGGGAAAGGTGGCCTCCACCTGGATGTCCGGGATCATCTCGGCGATGCCGTCTATCACGTCGGCGCGGGTGAGCACGGTGCGGCCCTCGCTCATCAGCGCCGCCACGCTCTTGCCGTCGCGCGCGCCTTCCATCACGGCGGCGGAGATCAGCGCGACGGCTTCGGGGTAGTTGAGCTTCAGCCCGCGCGCCTTGCGGCGCTCGGCCAGCAGTGCTGCGGTGAAGATCAGCAGCTTGTCTTTTTCGCGCGGGGTCAGTTCCATGAGAGGCGGCTTCGGGTGGCGTGGAGGTCGGCCATTATTGGGCAGGCTTCGTCTTTGCAACAGTCGTGCCGGTGTTCGCCAAAAGACGTATGGATGGCACGAAAGATGCACCGAAACGGTGTGAATCCCGATGCCGCCACCTCCAGCCCCGATGACGCGCCCCAGCGCATCGTCAAGGTGCGGCGCGACTACAACAGCTGGGTGGCGAGCGAGACGCTCGAGGACTACGCGCTGCGCTACACGCCGCAGCGCTTTCGCAAGTGGTCCGAATGGCGCGTGGCCAACACGGCCTTCGGTGCGGCCTCGTTCCTGGTGCTGGAGGCGGTGGGCGCGACGCTGCTGGTGCAGTACGGCTTCGCCAACGCGTTCTGGGCCATCGTGGCCACCGGGCTCATCATCTTCCTGGCGGGCCTGCCGATCAGCGTGTATGCCGCGCGCTACGGGGTCGACATGGACCTGCTCACGCGCGGCGCGGGCTTCGGCTACATCGGCTCCACGCTCACCTCGCTGATCTACGCATCGTTCACCTTCATCTTCTTCGCGCTCGAAGCGGCGGTGATGGCCTATGCGCTCGAGCTCGCGCTCGGCGTGCCGCCGGTCTGGGGCTACCTGGTGTGCGCGCTGGTGGTGATTCCGCTGGTGACGCACGGCGTCTCGGCCATCAGCCGGCTGCAGCTGTGGACCCAGCCGCTCTGGCTGGTGATGCTGGTGGTGCCTTTTGTCTTCGTGCTGGTGCGCGATCCTGGTGCGTTCGCGGGCATCGTGCACTACAACGGTGTGAAGGCCGGCGCCAAAGGCTTCGACCTGCACCTGTTTGGCGCGGCGCTGACGGTCGGCATCGCGCTGATCACCCAGATGGGGGAACAGGCCGACTACCTGCGCTTCATGCCCGCGCGCACCGCCGCGGGTGCGCGGCGCTGGTGGGCCGGCGTGCTGGCCGGCGGGCCGGGATGGGTGGTGCTGGGCGTGGTCAAGATGCTGGGCGGCGCGCTGCTGGCTTATCTGGCGATCACGCACATGGTGCCGGTCGAGCGGGCGGTCGATCCCAACCAGATGTACCTGGCGGCCTACGAGTACGTGTTTCCGAACTACGGCTGGGCCGTGGCCGCGACCGCGCTGTTCGTGGTGATCTCGCAGCTCAAGATCAACGTGACCAACGCCTATGCGGGCTCGCTGGCCTGGAGCAATTTCTTCTCGCGCGTGGCGCACAGCCATCCGGGGCGCGTGGTGTGGGTGGTGTTCAACGCGCTCATTGCCTTCATGCTGATGGAGATGAACGTGTTCGAGGCGCTGGGCGACGTGCTCGGCCTGTTCGCCAACATCGCCATCGCCTGGATGATGGCGGTGGTGGCCGACCTGGTCATCAACAAGCCGCTGGGCCTGTCGCCGCCGGGCATCGAGTTCAAGCGGGCCCACCTGTGGGACATCAATCCGGTGGGCGTCGGCGCGATGGCGCTGGCCTCGGTGCTGTCGATCACCGCGCACCTGGGCGTGTTCGGGCCGCTCGCGCAGGCTTTCTCGGCGCTCATCGCGCTGGGCACGGCGCTGGTGGTTTCGCCGCTGCTGGCCTGGGCCACGGGCGGCAAGTACTACCTGGCGCGGGGCTCGGCCGGCCATGGCGCAGTCGCCTTCGCGCCGGCCGCGGGCCCGCGCGCGGTGCGCTGGGCACGGGTCGAGCATGCCGTGGACGAGGGTGGCGCGGAAGGCAGCTACCAGCGCCTCAAAGTGCAGCACTGCGTGATCTGCGAGCGTGAGTACGAAGGCCCCGACATGGCCCACTGCCCGGCCTACCAGGGCGCAATCTGCTCGCTGTGCTGCACGCTCGACGCGCGCTGCGGCGACCTGTGCAAGCCGCATGCGAGCCTGTCGGCGCAATGGTCGTCGGTGCTGCGCTGGCTGCTGCCGCGCTTCAGCTGGCGCTACCTCGACACCGGGCTGGGGCACTTCCTGCTGCTGATGCTGATCATCGTGCCGGTGCTGGCGGTGGTGTTCGGCGTGCTCTACCAGCAGGAGCTGCGCGCATTGGCCGAGAGCGCGCAGCAGCTCGCCTCGCAGTCGGAACTGGCCGAGGCGCTGGCCGGCGTGCAGCAGTCGGCGCTGCGCTCGGGCTTTCTGAAGGCGTACATGGCGCTGCTGGTGATTGCGGGCGTGGTGGCCTGGTGGCTGGTGCTGGCGCACCAGAGCCGGAGAGTCGCGCAGGAAGAATCGAACCGCCAGACCCATCTGCTGATGCGAGAGATCGAACTGCACCGCGCGACCGACCGCGCATTGCAGTCGGCCAAGCAGACCGCGGAGGAGGCGCGCGAAGTCGCCGAGCAGGCCAAGCTCGCGGCCGAGCAGGCGCGGCGCGCCGCCGACCAGGCCAACCAGGCCAAGAGCCGCTACATCAGTGCCATCAGCCATGAACTGCGCACACCGCTCAACAGCATCCTGGGCTACGCGCAGCTGATGGGCGAGGACCAGTCCGTGCCGCCGCACCGCCAGCAGGCGGTGGCGGTGATCAAGCGCGGCGGCGAGCATCTGCTGTCGCTCATCGAGGGCACGCTGGCCATTGCGCACATCGAGGCCGGCAAGCTCACGCTGCATGCCAGGCCCATGCGTTTTGCCGACACCCTGCGCGAGCTGGCCGACATGTTCGAGCTGCAGGCGGCCGAGAAGGGCCTGCGCTTCCGCTTCGAGACCACGGGCAGCTTGCCCGAGGTGGTGCGCGCCGACGAGAAGCGCGTGTGCCAGATCCTCATCAACCTGCTGGGCAATGCCATCAAGTTCACGGCCGCGGGCGAGGTGACGCTGAGGTTGTCCTATGCACGCGAATTCGCCTCAGTCGAGATCGAGGACACCGGCCCCGGCATGACGGCCGAAGACATCGAGCGCATCTTCGAGCCCTTCACGCGCGGCGATGCGGCCGCGGCCTCCACGCCTGGCGCGGGGCTGGGCCTCACCATCGCCAAGATGCTGACCGACCTGATGGGCGGCGAGATGAAGGTGCGCAGCACCCCGGGCGAAGGTTCGCTCTTCTGCGTGCGGCTCTTCCTGCCGCGCGTGCACGATGCGGCCGGCGCCCCGGGCCGGCCGGTGCCGCTGCAGCCTGCGCGGCGCGGCTACGAAGGCCCGCGCCGGCGGCTGCTGGTGGTCGACAACGAGGAGGCCGACCGCGAACTGCTCGGCCACGTGCTGGCGCCGCTCGGCTTCGAGCTGCGCAGCGCCGCCAGCGGCCACGATGCACTCGACCTCGTCGCGGCCGGCTACCGCCCCGATGCGATGTTCGTCGACCTCGCGATGCCGGGCATCGATGGCTGGGAGACGATCCGCCGCGCGCGCAGGCTCGGGCTGGCCGATGCCTGCGTGGCCATCGTCTCGGCCAATGCCTTCGACAAGGGCCTGGAGAACGACGTGGGCATTGCGCCCGAAGATTTCTTCGTCAAGCCGGTGCGCCACACGGAACTGCTCGACTGGCTCGAGCGCCGCCTCGGCCTGCGGTGGACCGACACGGCGGCCAAGCCCGCGCCCACCGCCGCGGCGCGCGCCATGCGGGCGCCTTCGCTGGCGCGGCTGCGCGCACTCGACGAAGCGGTGAACCTGGGCTACTTTCGCGGCATCATGAACCAGCTCGACGAGATCGATACCGAAGAGCCCGAATGCCTGGCCTGGACCGAGGCGCAGCGCGTGCTCGCGCGCCAGTTCCAGTTCGAGGCCATGAGCCGGGCGCTGGCTGCCGCGGTCAGCGCGGCCTGAAGAACAACAAGTCCATGGAAACCACACCGCTTGCAAGAACGCTGCGCGAACAGGGCGCCAACAGCGACCTGGTGCTGATCGTCGACGACGTGCCCGACAACCTCGCGGTGCTGCACGATGCGCTCGACGAGTCGGGCTACACCGTGCTCATTGCCACCAACGGCGAACAGGCGCTGCAGCGCGCCGCGCAGGCGCGCCCCGACATCGTGCTGCTCGACGCGATGATGCCGGGCATCGACGGCTTCGAGGTGGCGCGCCGGCTCAAGGCCGATGCCGCGACGGCGCACATCCCCATCGTGTTCATGACCGGCCTCACCGAAACCGAGCACCTGGTGGCCGCGCTCGAGGCCGGCGGCGTCGACTACGTCACCAAGCCGATCAAACCCAAGGAAGTGCTGGCCCGAATGAACGTGCACCTGCAGGGCGCCCGCCGCGCCCGGCAGGACGCGCGCCAGGCCGGCCAGGCGCGCAATGCGCTCGACGCCTTCGGCTACGCGAGCATCACGGTGCGCCTGCCCGAGGGCAAGCTGATCTGGCAGACGGCGCTCGCGCGCGAGCTGCTGCAGCGCTACTGCGACACCCGCGCGCCCGAGACGCCGCCGGTGGTGCTCGAATGGCTGCGGCGCCATGCGCCCGAGGCCAGGCAGCAGGGCATCGAGCCGCCGGCGCTTTCCATCGTGCAGGGTTCCGCCGGCCCGTCCCAGGGCGCGAGCGCGAGCAGCCTGAGTCTGCGCCTGCATCGGCAGACCGGGCAGGACGACGACGGCGACGAATGGATGATCGTCATGCGCGAGGTCTCCGACACCGCCGTGATCGAGGCCATGAGCCTGAGCCTGAAGCTTACGGCGCGCGAGGCCGAAGTGCTCTACTGGGTGGTCAAGGGCAAGACCAACAAGGACATCGGCGAGATCCTGGGCAGCAGCCCCGCCACGGCCAAGAAGCACCTGGAGCGGGTGTACGTGAAGCTCGGCGTCGAGACCCGCACCGCCGCCGCGGGCGTGGCCATCAAGCGCATCCGCGAGCTGCAGCCGCAGTTCGAGATCTGAGAATCGGCCCCGCGGGCGCCGCGCCGCCGCGGCGACTTTTGCCCTCCCTAGAATGCCGGGGACTTCGGGATGACGGGCGATGAAAAAGAACAGACGCAGAACAACAACCATTCGACGGCCGCAACCTGCCTGGCCGTGGGTGGCGGCCTGCCTGGTGGCAAGCGCGGGTGCGCATGCGGCAGGCCATTTCGACGTCGACGACGCCGGCATGCTCGATCCGGGCCAGTGCCAGTACGAAGCCTGGTGGGGCCGCACCGGCACCGAACCGGTGAACGGGCTGCACATCGGTCCGTCCTGCCGTGTCGGGCCGGTCGAGCTCGGGCTCAATGCCGACCGGCTGTCGGCGCAGGGCGTGCACTCGGTCATTGCGGGGCCGCAGCTCAAATGGAATTTCTACGGAGCTGCGGCCGATGCGCCGCTGAGCGCGGCGCTGTCGCTCGGCGCCGTGTTCGACCTCAGGCGCGGCGGCCGTGCCGGCGGGCAACTGGTGCTGCCGGTCACCTGGCGTCCCGCGGACAGCCTGCAGATCCATGCCAACCTCGGCGCCGACTGGGCCACCGGCACGGGCGCGCGCACGCCGCGCGGCGGGCTGGCGGCGGAGTGGGCGCTCGATGACAAGGTCTCGCTGATCGCCGAGCGCAGCCGCGCTTCGGGTGTGTGGACTTCGCGCGTCGGCGGGCGCTTCAGCCTCACGCCGCAGGTCAGCGTGGATGTGAGCGCCTCCAGGACGGGGCCCGGCGGCGTGCGCGGCTTCGTCGTCGGGCTGAACCACGAGTTCGGGTGGAAGTAGCTGGCGGCAGGCCTGGGCCCGTTCGTTCCGGTCAACGCCCGGATTGCACCTTGATCCGGATCGTGTTCACGTCCCAGCCCTTGCTGCGCAGCCGGCTGACCAGCATCGGCGACAGCTGGCGCAGCTTGGCGGCGGCCGCGCTGCCGTTGACCAGCAGGCACCACACGTCGCCTTCGGCCGGGCCGGCCTGCACGGCCGGTCGCATGGCCGGCGGAATCAGCCCCTCGACCGCCCGCAGCCGCTCGCTCGCGTCGCGCGCACGGGCGATCAGGCTCGCCAGGGTGGGCGAACCTTCGGCGGCCTGCTGCAGCGTGAAGGGGGGGACGGAACGGCGATTCATGGGTAATCCGGAGGGTGGAACAAGGGCAGCTAAAATGCCCGGTTTGCCGACGCTTGCGCCGGCAGATCCGGTCTGGAGCCGCTTGCCTTCTTCGGAGCTTGCATTCGAAGAAGATGCGCCCAACTGCTTTCACCATATCTTAGGGAATCCGGTCGCAGTGCCTGCCTGGTCAGGTGCACGCCCATCTCCACGCCAATGGCAACCAACTTCCTGACCCAGATTTTCGGCAGTCGCAACGACCGGCTCCTCAAGCAGTATCGCAAGACGGTGGAGCGCATCAATGCACTCGAACCCGAATTCGAGAAGCTCAGCGACGATGGGCTGCGCGCCAAGACCCAGGAGTTCAAGGACCGCATCGCCAAGGGCGAAAGCCTCGACGACCTGCTGCCCGAAGCCTTCGCCACCGTGCGCGAAGGCTCCAAGCGCGTCATGAAGATGCGCCACTTCGACGTGCAGCTGCTCGGCGGCATGGCCCTTCACAACGGCAAGATCGCCGAAATGCGCACCGGCGAGGGCAAGACCCTCACGGCCACGCTGCCGGTGTACCTGAACGCGCTGTCCGGCAAGGGCGTGCACGTGGTCACGGTGAACGACTACCTCGCCAACCGCGACGCCCAGTGGATGGGCCGCCTGTACAACTTCCTGGGCCTCACGGTGGGCATCAACCTGCCGCAGATGCCGCGCGAGGAAAAGCAGCAGGCCTACGCCAGCGACATCACCTACGGCACCAACAACGAGTACGGCTTCGACTACCTGCGCGACAACATGGTGTACGAGCCCGGTGACCGGGTGCAGCGCGTGCTGAACTACGCCATCGTCGACGAGGTGGACTCCATCCTGATCGACGAGGCCCGCACGCCGCTGATCATCAGCGGCCAGGCCGAAGACCACACCGACCTCTACCTGGCCATCAACAAGGTGGTGCCCCTGCTGACCAAGCAGGAAGGCGAGGCCGATCCGCGCACGGGCGAGGGCGTCACGGTGCCGGGCGACTTCACGGTCGACGAGAAGACCCACCAGGTGTTCCTCACCGAGGACGGCCACGAGAAGGCCGAGCAGCTGCTGGGCGAATTCAAGCTGCTGCCCGAGGGCGCTTCGCTCTACGACCCGGCCAACATCACGCTGATGCATCACCTGAACGCCGCGCTGCGTGCGCGGCACCTGTACCACCGCGACCAGCATTACGTGGTGCAGCAGGGCGAAGTGGTCATCGTCGACGAATTCACCGGCCGCCTCATGACCGGCCGCCGCTGGAGCGACGGCCTGCACCAGGCCGTGGAAGCCAAGGAAGGCGTGCAGATCCAGGCCGAGAACCAGACGCTGGCCTCCATCACCTTCCAGAACTACTTCCGCCTCTACAGCAAGCTGGCCGGCATGACCGGCACGGCCGACACCGAGGCCTACGAGTTCCAGGAAATCTACGGCCTCGAGACGGTCATCATCCCGCCGAACCGCATCAGCAAGCGCGACGACCAGCTCGACCGCGTCTACAAGACCACGCGCGAGAAATACGAAGCGGCCATCCAGGACATCCGCGAATGCTACGAGCGCGGCCAGCCCGTGCTGGTGGGCACCTCGTCGATCGAGAACTCCGAGATCATCGACGGCCTGCTCACGCAGGCGGGCCTGCCGCACCAGGTGCTCAACGCCAAGCAGCATGCGCGCGAAGCCGACATCGTGGCGCAGGCCGGCCGCACGAAGATGATCACCATCGCGACCAACATGGCCGGCCGCGGCACCGACATCGTGCTGGGCGGCAACATCGAGAAGATGATCGAGGCCATCGAGAACGACGAAGGCCGCGACGAAGCCACCAAGGCAGCCGACATCGCGCACGTGCGCGCCGAATGGACCAAGGACCACGAGTTCGTCAAGTCCCTGGGCGGCCTGCGCATCATCGCGACCGAACGCCATGAGTCGCGCCGCATCGACAACCAGCTGCGCGGACGTTCGGGCCGCCAGGGCGACCCGGGCTCCTCGCGCTTCTACCTGAGCCTGGACGATCCGCTGATGCGCATCTTCGCGGGCGACCGCGTGAAGGCGATCATGGACCGCCTCAAGATGCCCGATGGCGAGGCCATCGAAGCGGGCATCGTCACGCGCAGCATCGAGAGCGCGCAGCGCAAGGTCGAGGCGCGCAACTTCGACATCCGCAAGCAGCTGCTCGAGTACGACGACGTCTCGAACGACCAGCGCAAGGTGATCTACCAGCAGCGCAACGACATCCTCGACGCGGCCGACCTCTCGGCGCAGATCGCGGCGCTGCGCGAAGGCTGCTTCACCGACCTCGTGCGGCAGTACGTGCCGGCCGAATCGGTCGAGGAGCAGTGGGACCTGCAGGGCCTGGAGAAGACGCTTTCCAACGAATGGGGCATCGACATGCCCCTGAAGCAGCAGGTCGAGGCGGCCGAGGCGGTGAGCGACGAGGACATCGTCGACATGGTGGTGAAGGCCGCCAACGACAGCTTCGATGCCAAGGTGGCGCTGATCGGCCAGGAAAACTTCACCCAGTTCGAACGCATGGTGCTGCTGCAGAGCATCGACACGCACTGGCGCGAGCACCTGGCCTCGCTCGACTACCTGCGCCAGGGCATCCACCTGCGCGGCTATGCGCAGAAGCAGCCCAAGCAGGAGTACAAGCGCGAGGCCTTCGAACTCTTCGGCCAGCTGCTCGATTCGGTCAAGAACGAAGTCACGCGCCAGCTCATGACGGTGCGCGTGCAGTCGGGCGAGCAGCTCGAGGAAGCCGCGGAAGCGCTCGAGAGCCGCGGCGAGAACGTGTCGAACATCACCTACAGCGCGCCCACCGAAACCGGCGAGGTCGAGGTGCGGCTGGATGAGGAAAACCAGCGCCGCATCGCGGCCGCCGGGCTGGGGCTGGGCACGCTCGGTGCCGAGGCCGCGGCCTTCGCCCGTGTCGGCCGGAACGACCCTTGCCCCTGCGGCAGCGGCAAGAAGTACAAGCACTGCCACGGCAAGCTCAGCTGACCCAGAAACTCCCTTCCGAGAAGAGAAAACCGCCATGCCCGTGAACCTGTCCGCCCCTGATCCTGCCGCCTTGTTCGCGGTGCCCGGCGTCCGCATCGGCGTGGCCGAAGCGGGTGTGCGCAAGGCCAACCGCAAGGATCTGACCGTCGTGCTGATCGACGAAGGCTCCGCGGTCGGCGGCGTGTTCACCCAGAACCGCTTCTGCGCAGCGCCGGTGCAGGTCTGCCGCGACCACCTGGCAGCCAACTACGGCATCCGCGCCATGGTCATCAACACCGGCAATGCCAACGCCGGCACCGGCGAAGACGGCCTGATGCGCACGCGCTCCACCTGCATTGCGCTCGCGCGCCAGCTGGAGATCGCGCCCGAGCAGATCCTGCCGTTCTCCACCGGCGTGATCATGGAGCCGTTGCCGGTGGACCGCATCGAAGCCGGCCTGCCCGCCGCGCTGGCCGACGCCTCGGAGAACCACTGGGCGCGCGCGGCCGAAGGCATCATGACCACCGACACCATCCCCAAGGCGTTCAGCCAGCGGGTCCAGGTCGGCGGCGCCACCGTCACCATCACCGGCATCAGCAAGGGCGCCGGCATGATCCGCCCGAACATGGCGACCATGCTGGGCTTCATGGCGACCGACGCCAAGATCGATCCCGCGCTGATCCAGCCGCTGGCCAGGCGGCTGGCCGATGCCTCGTTCAACCGCGTGACCATCGACGGCGACACCTCGACCAACGATTCCTTTGTGGTCATCGCCACCCAGAAGGCCGCGCACGCCGCCATCAGCTCGCTCGATTCGCCCGGGGGCAAGGCCCTGGTCGAGGCCATGCAGAACGTCGCGCGCCTGCTCGCGCAGGCCATCGTGCGCGACGGCGAGGGCGCGACCAAGTTCATCACCATCCAGGTCGAGGGCGGCCGCAATGCCGCCGAGTGCAGGCAGGTGGCCTATGCCGTGGCCCATTCGCCGCTGGTCAAGACGGCCTTCTATGCGAGCGACCCGAACCTCGGCCGCATCCTCGCGGCCGTGGGTTACGCGGGCATCGAGGATCTCGACCAGACCGGTATCGACCTGTTCCTCGACGACGTGCACGTGGCCGTCAAGGGCGGGCGCAACCCGTCCTACCGCGAGGAAGACGGCCAGCGCGTGATGAAGCAGAGCGAGATCACGGTGCGCATCGGCCTGGGCCGCGGCAATGCCAGCGAAACCGTGTGGACCTGCGACTTCAGCCACGAGTACGTCACGATCAACGCCGACTACAGGTCATGATGGCCCCCACGCTACGCACTTCGTGTCTTCGCTGCCCCCCGAGGGGGCGCTCAACGCCCTTCGGGCGGCCGGGCGGTCGTCGATGAACGAAAAGTTCGAAAAGCTGATCGAGCGCGCCGAGCAGCTGATCGGCCGCATCGAATCGATCCTGCCCCAGCCGCTGGCCGCCCCTGCCGACTGGAACGCCTCGATCGCCTGGCGCTACCGCCGCCGCAGCTCGGGCCACGGCGTGCTCGAGCCCGTCAAGCACGTGGCCGCCATGGCGCTCGACAGCCTGAAGGAAATCGACGCCCAGAAGGAAAAGATCGAGCGCAACACGCGCCAGTTCGTCGAAGGCAAGCCGGCCAACAACGTGCTGCTGACCGGCGCGCGCGGCACGGGCAAGTCGTCGCTCATCCGCGCCTGCCTGCAGGCCTATGCGCCGCAGGGGCTGCGGCTGATCGAGGTCGACAAGGCCGAACTCACCGACCTGCCCGACATCGTCGAGGTGGTGTCGCAGCGGCCCGAAAAATTCATCGTGTTCAGCGACGACCTGAGCTTCGACGAGGGCGAGCCGGGCTACAAGGCGCTCAAGTCCATTCTCGACGGCTCGATCGCCGCGGCCACGCCCAACGTGCTGATCTACGCGACCAGCAACCGGCGCCACCTGCTGCCGGAATACATGAAGGACAACCTCAGCTACACCCACACCGAGGACGGCGAAGTCCATCCCGGCGAGGTGATCGAGGAAAAGATCTCGCTGTCGGAGCGCTTCGGCCTCTGGGTCAGCTTCTATCCGTTCAGCCAGAACGAATACCTGGCGATCGTCGCGCAGTGGCTGTCGTCGTTCGGCGTCGACACCGCCGCCATCGAGGCGGCGCGGCCCGAGGCGCTGGTCTGGGCGCTCGAGCGCGGTTCGCGCAGCGGCCGCGTGGCCTACCAGTTCGCGCGTGACTACGCCGGACGGGCCACGGCATGAGCAGCCAGCCGCAAGGCCGCAAGCACACCGAGGTGGCCGTCGGCGTGCTGATCCGGCCGGCCGACGGTGCGCTGCTGCTGTCCACCCGCCCCGAGGGCAAGGCCTATGCGGGCTTCTGGGAGTTTCCGGGCGGCAAGATCGAAGCGGGCGAAACGGTGGAGCAGGCACTGCGCCGAGAGCTGGAAGAAGAACTCGGCATCACCATTGCGGGGGCCGAGGTCTGGAAGGTCACCGAGCACGACTACCCGCATGCGCTGGTGCGGCTGCACTGGTGCAAGGTCACGGCCTGGAGCGGCGAGTTCGAAATGCGCGAAGGCCAGGCCATGCGCTGGCAGCAGCTGCCGCTGGACGTGGCGCCGGTGCTGCCGGGCGCCCTGCCGGTGCTCGAATGGCTGACCCAGGAGCGCGGCCTGCCGGCCTCGGCGGCGCTGGCGGTCTCGACGCTGGCCTGATGGACGGGGCCGCGCAGGCGGACGAGCGCGTGCAGCCGGCGCCGCGGGCCTGAAGCACCACATGATGCACCCCAAGTACCGCCCCGACATCGACGGCCTGCGCGCCGTGGCGGTGGCCTCGGTGCTGGCCTTCCATGCGTTTCCCGATGCGCTGCCGGGGGGCTTCATCGGGGTCGACATCTTCTTCGTGATCTCGGGCTTCCTGATCACGACCATCATCATGCAGAGCCACGCGGCGGGCGACTTCAGCTACCGCGACTTCTACGCACGCCGCATCCGGCGGATCTTTCCGGCGCTCACGCTGGTGCTGCTGGCCACGCTCGGCTTCGGCTGGTATGCGCTGCTGCCCAGGGAGTTCACGGAACTCGGCAAGCAGGCAGCGGGCGGCGCCGCCTTCATCGCCAACTTCGTCTTCTGGAGCGAGGCCGGGTACTTCGACACGGCGGCCGAAACCAAGCCGCTGCTGCACCTGTGGTCGCTGGGCATCGAGGAGCAGTTCTACATCTTCTGGCCCCTGCTGCTTGCGCTGGCCTGGCGCCGGCGCTGGCCGGTCCTTCGGCTGCTCTGGGTGCTTGCGGTGGCATCTTTTCTCGTCAATGTGCTGACCATCCATCCCTATCGCACGGCGGCCTTCTATTCGCCCGCTTCGCGCTTCTGGGAACTGATGGTGGGTGGCATCCTGGCCTGCATGCGCCTCAAGGCCGCGGGCAAGGCGCCGGCGCCGGCGCCGGCGCCGGCCTGGCGCAGCCACCTGCAGTCCTGCCTGGGCGTGGGGCTGATCGTGCTCGGGCTCGTGATGACCCGCAGCGACAAGGCCTTTCCAGGCTGGTGGGCGCTGCTGCCCACGCTGGGCGCCGCGAGCTGCATCGCGGCCGGGCCTGCCGGCCTGCTCAACAGGCATGTGCTTGCGAGCCGGCCGATGGTGTGGATCGGGCTCATCAGCTATCCGCTCTACCTGTGGCACTGGCCCCTGCTGGTGTATGCGCGCATCGTGGAAGAGGGCGAGCCGGCGGCGTGGATCCGCGCCTGCCTCGTGCTGGCGAGCATGGCGCTGGCCTGGCTCACCTATCGCTTCGTCGAGCGCTTCACCCGCGCGCGGACCCAGGTGGGCATGCTGCGTTCGCTGGTGGCCGGCAGCATGGCGATTGCAGTGGCCGGCCTGCTGGCGCTGGGCGGCATGCCGCCGCGCAACGGCAGCGACCTGCTGCGCAAGGTGACCGACGCCACCGTGGACGACAACTACTACGCCGGCTTCGAGCAGCAGAAGATCGGCGCCTATCCGGTCAAGCGCGTGGGCAGCGGGCCGCGCACGGTCCTGCTGATCGGCGACAGCCACATCCTGCAGTACGCACCCCGCGCCCTGGCGCTCGCGGGCAGCGCGCCCGCGCGCGTGGCGACGACGTACTTCTCGACCTATGGCGCCTGCCCGCCGGTGCCCGGCATGGTCGCCGAAGGCAACCCGGGCTGCGAAAAGGCGCGCGACGAGATGCTGGCGCTGGCGCTCGATCCGCGGATCGACACGGTGGTGGTCGGGGCCTGCTGGAACTGCTATTTCACGGGCAACTTCGCGCTGCCCTTCTACTTCCGCGAAGGCGATGCAGCCTACCTCGTGAACAACGGCGGCGAAGGCCTCGGCCGTTCGCTGGCCTCGCTCGAGCAGCTGCTGGCCGAACTGGTGCGGCAAAAGAAGAAGGTCTACCTGCTGCTGGACAACGCCAGCGGTCCCGAGTTCGAGCCGCGGCGCCTCATCGAAGGCAGCCGCATGGGCCGGATGGTGGCATTGCGCAGCACGCCCACGGCGCCGCTGCCGCCGGAGCAGGCGCGGCTCAACGAGCAGCTGAAGGCGCTGGCGCGGGCGAGCGGCGCGGAGCCCATCGACGTGATGGCCAGGCTTTGCAGCGGCGGGCAGTGCCTGCGTGCAACGCCGGACGACGCGCCGGTCTACAAGGACCGGGAGCATCTGCGCCCGGCCTACGTGCGCCAATACGCAGACTATCTGGACGGCGTCCTGCTCGCGCCGCAGCCGTAGCGCGCCTACTGGACTTTCTTCGGATCGCCGAAAGGCTCGTCGTCGGCCGGCGCTTCGGCCGGCATCCGGAACTCCTCGCTGGCCCAGGCGCCGAAGTCGATGCCCTTGCAGCGTGCGCTGCAGAAGGGGCGAAAGGGGTTGCGTTCGGCGTAGACACTGTCGCCGCCACACGAGGGGCAGCGGACGATCCGCTCGCCGATCTTGTTCACGTCGCTCATGGGATGGATAACCTTCGTGCTTGCCCTGCGGTGCGCGCCCTGGAGACGAGCCGGCGGCTCAGGCGCAGAGCGTGAGTTCGAATGCGACGTCGTCGCTGCTCGGGTGCAGGCGGTCGTCGGCTTCGTGCCGCATCATCCGCACCGACACCATGAGCCGGTTGCCGCTGATTTCGGGAATCAGCCCCAGCTGCGGATCGATGCGCAGGCGCAGCAACTGGAAGCTGCGCCCCTGCGGCAGGTTCTGCTGGAATTGTCCGCCGGTGGCGATGACCTTGTAGGGCACATCGGCATCGCGCAGCAGCTTGAGCAGCAGGTAGATGGATTCGGCCAGCGGCGAAAGCGTGGCCGACCAGCGTTCGAGGTCGGCGCGGCGGCTGGCCGCGCTGCGGTGCTGCCAGGCGTAGTAGGCGGGCAGGTCGAATTCGCAGGTGCCGCCCGGAATGCCCGCGCGGCTGCGAATGCTCATGAGCCACTCGTTCTCGGTCAGCGACTGGCCGGCCTTGCCGGCAACGGCATTGAGGGTGGCGAAGTTGCGTTCGAGCTGGCCGACCACCTGGTCGAGCACGGCCTCGGCAATGGCCGGATTGCCGCGGTAGCTGTTGAAGACGTTCTTGTGCTTGTCCAGGTCGCGCATCACGTCGGCCTTGAGGTCGGCGCGCGCGGCGACATCCATGATCTCGAAGATCGTGACCAGGGCGTAGTGGTGCGAGAGCGCGGACTCCGAGGGCACCAGCTCCCCGAGGCGGCGGAACAGGTGCTCCAGCCGCAGGTAGGTGCGGATGCGCTCGTTGAAGGGGTACTCGTAGAGGATCACGCGGTTCTATAGCTTTCCTGTCGAGCCATCATAGCTTCAGGGCGATTTCGAGGGAGGCGTCGGCACCACCTCGCGCACGGCCGCCAGCATGCGTTCTCCCAGCGCGAGCTGGCCATGCATGGACATGTGGGTGTCGTTCGAAAAATAGAAATCGTGGATCTGCGTGCGCTTCTCGCGCGTGAACGCGTAGAGATCCGGTCCCGCCAGCCCGGAGGTGCGGAACCCGGCTTCGAAATCCTTCGAGTAGTCGGGCTTCAGGTACACGGTGGTCTTGTTGGGAATCACCATCCACATGATAGGAAGCTTGCTGTGCGCCTTTGTGAAATTCTTCATCCATTCCAGGTGCGCAAGGGTCAGCGGCCCATTGTCGTCATCTTCAGCGAAAAAGGGCATCTTGTCGCACAGGCGGTGGGAGAAGAGCTTGCAACCGTCGGGCACCGGGCGCACCCAGGTGTTCCAGTCGAAGTGGATGTCTGTTGCAGACTTTTTCGCTTTCCAGGTGTTGTAGTAGGTCGTGATGCCGGTCAGGAACTGCACGTTCCAGTTGGGCGCGGGGCTGGGCACGGTCTCGTCGGGCGTGATCAGCGGATGGTCCATGGCGTCGTAGGGCCGGATCATCTTCTGGCACTTCATGCTGTCCTTGGTGCGGTCGCCGAGCAGGCGTTCCACGCTCTCGATGATGATCAGCTTGCCCTTGAAGCCCGTGCGCTCGATCCATTGGTCGAAGTCGCTGCACAGCGCGTTCTCGTACTGGCCCCAATAGGTGGTCGTGACGCGGTAGCCGGCCTTGGCAAGCACCGACTGCCAGCGGAAGGTCATGGAGAAGCTGTCGCCGATCACCATGATGTCGGCCTGGTCCACCGGCGTGCCCTTGAGATAGGCGGGGTCGACCTTGGGCGGCGGGGCGGTCCAGCCGAATTCGCGCTCGGACAGGCGGCCGATCCGCGTGAGGTCGCCGTAAGGCACGGGGCTGGTGAGCGAAACGATCCACAGCGCCATCAGGACGATGTAGCCGATCAGGAAGAACCGCAGCCAGACTTTCGCGGGCGTCGTCATGTCGAATCAGAATTGGAAGTAGAGGAACGGGCTGTAGTTGCCCAGCTTCGAGACGCACCAGGCGAAGAGCGCGAAGGTACCGATCGCCAGCACGGCCGAGGAGCACCACGCCATGACGCGCTGGCCGGCCACCGCCTTCGGGTGGGGAATCCAGCGCTCGAGCGTGATCGTCGGCGGCAATGCGAGGCAGATCACGATGCCCACGAGCATGGTCTGGAAGAACTCGGGCTTGCGGAACGGAACCGGCCCGAACTCGCTGAACGCGGAAGGCGGTGCGCCGTGCAGGCCGAGCATGCCCTTGTAGATGGCCATGGCCGTGTGGACGCCATCGGCGCGGAACACGATCCAGGCCAGTACCACGCACAGGAAGGTCAGGAACCAGCCCAGCACGCGCGCGACCGGCCCTGCCGGAATGTTGCGCCGCACCTTGGCGTTCCAGAGGTGGTTGATCATCAGGAACACGCCATGCAGCGCGCCCCAGATCACGAAGGTCCATGCGGCGCCGTGCCAGAGCCCGCCCAGCAGCATCGTGAGGAACAGGTTCAGGTAGCGCCGGGCCGGGCCCTTGCGGTTGCCGCCCAGCGGCACGTAGAGATAGTCGCGCAGGAAGTTCGACAGCGAGATGTGCCAGCGCCGCCAGAACTCGATGATGTTGGTCGACTTGTAGGGCGAGCGGAAGTTGAGCGGAAGCTGCACGCCCAGGCACAGCGACAGGCCGACCGCCATGTCCGAATAGCCCGAGAAGTCGAAATAGATCTGCAGCGTGTAGGCGAGCGCGCCGAACCACGCGGTGTAGAGCGTGGGCTCGATGCCCTTGTGCACGCCGTTGAACATCATGTCGGCGTACTGCCCCACCGGATCGGCGATCAGCAGCTTCTTGGCGAGGCCGAAGGTGAAGATCGCAATGCCGAGCGCCACCTTGTTGGGGTCGAACCGGTAGGTGGCCGCGTTGGCGAACTGCGGCATCATCTGCGCGTGGTGCAGCACCGGGCCCGCGATCAGGTGCGGAAAGTAGGTGACGAACAGCACGTAGTGGATGAAGCTGCGCTCATGCACCTTGCCCTGCCAGCAGTCGACCAGGAAGGCGATCTGCGTGAAGGTGTAGAACGAGATGCCGATCGGCAGCACGATGTGCAGCAGCGGGATCTGCGACAGGCCCGCTGCGGCCAGCCCGTCGTTCACGTTCGAAACGAAGAAGTTGGCGTACTTGAAGACCGCGAGCACGCCCAGGTTGACCACCAGCGCCGCCACCAGCAGCGACTTGCGCTTGCGGTCGTCCCGGCCCGGCGCGGGCGACAGGCGCAGCCCGAACCAGTAGTTGATGCAGATCGACGCCACCAGCAGCGGAAGCGCCTTGACGCTCCACCAGCCGTAGAAGAACAGCGAAGCCAGGGCAAGGAAGCCTGCGGCGGACCGGGCGTTGCGCTTGCCGATCAGGAAGAACCCGATCAGTACCAGCGGGAAGAAGACAAAAATGAAGGGATACGAATTGAAAAGCATCGCAGGAGGTGAGGGCACTCCGGCGAGCGCCTTTTTTGTCTTGGTCGTTATGCGGCCGCTCTGGCGGCCAGTCCCGGATTATCGCGTGCCGGGCGGGACCCACCGCTTCCAGAGACTCCGGACCTCTGCAGCGAGTTCCTCCAGCGAGAGCGACTCGTTGAAAATGACCGCGTCCGCGGCCGTCCTGCGCAGCCCGCGCGGCGCCTGCTGGGCGATCACCGCGCGCACCGCCTCGGGCGTCCAGCCGGAGCGCGCCACGACGCGCCGCAGCTGTGTTTGCTCGGTGGCATCGACCACCAGCACCCGGTCGACCAGGGCCCGCCAGCGGCCGGATTCGACCAGCAGCGGCACATCGAAGACCACCACCGCGTCCGGGCCGGCGTTGGAGGCCATGCGTTCCGTCTCGGCGCCGATCAGCGGATGCAGGATCGATTCGAGGCGCTTTTTGGCGCTGTTGTCGGCGAACACGAGCTGCCGCATCGCTGCGCGGTCGAGTCCGCCGTCCGCCGCGATGACGGTGGGCCCGAAGGCGGCCTCGACGGCCGGCATCGCGATGCCTCCGGGCAGCGCAATGCGGCGTGCGATGGCGTCGGTGTCGACCAGCACGGCGCCTTCGGCGACCAGCAGGGCCGCGACCGTGCTCTTGCCGCTCCCGATGCCGCCCGTCAGGCCGATGCGCCGCATCACGCGCTCCTCAGCGAGCGAATGCGCCGAGCGGGAAGGCGAAGGGAATCCATTGCCTCACGAGCTCCGGGCCCGCCACCAGGCAGACCAGGCCGGCACCGGCCAGAAAGGGACCGAAGGCCATGGGAATGTCCTTGTGCGCCAGCTTCCCGACAAGACGCAGCGTGATGCCGATCACGGCGCCCACCAGCGATGAGACGAGGATGATGGCAATGAGGTAGTCGGCCCCGAGCCAGGCGCCGAGCGCCGCCAGCAGTTTGAAGTCGCCATATCCCATGCCTTCCTTGCCCGTGGCCAGGCGATAGCCATGGTACACAAGCCACAGGCTCAGGTAGCCGAACACGGCGCCCCAGACCGCCGAGCTCAGCGCGGTGCCGGTCCAGCCCATGGCCGCGCCGACGAGCCCGAGCCAGAGCAGCGGATAGTTGAGCGCGTCGGGCAGGAACTGGGTGTCGAAGTCGATCAGGAACTGGCAGACCAGGAACGCCGCGAACGCCGCCCAGAGCGCGCCGGTGGGCGTGAGGCCGAAGCGGTAGGCGCACAGCGCGAACAGCGCGCCGGTCACCAGTTCGACCAGCGGATAGCGCGGGCTGATCGGCGTGCCGCAGGCGGCGCAGCGGCCCCGCAGCACCAGGTAGCTCAGCACCGGAATGTTCTGGTACCAGCGGATCTTGTGGCCGCAGGCGCCGCAGCGCGAGGCAGGCCGGGTCAGATCGAACGGCGGCAGCGCCTCGATGGCCACGGCCGCCTTGTCCGCCGCGGCCTCGAGCCCGGCCGGGGGCTGCGCCTTCGGCCCGAACACCAGCGACCAGAGCGACGGAACGTCCTTGGACGACATCAGGTTGGCCACCGCGTCGGCCAGCCAGCTCCGGTACATCATGACCGGGGTGCGGTAGATCACCACGTTGAGAAAACTGCCGACCAGCAACCCGAGGACGCCGGCGAACGCGGCGTCGAACTCCTGCGACACCAGCATCAAACGACCTGGCCCAACTTGAAGATCGGCAGGTACATCGACACCACGATGCCGCCGATGATCACGCCCAGGAACACGATGATGATGGGCTCCATCAGGCTCGACAGGCCGGCCACCATGTCGTCCACCTCGGACTCGTAGAAGTCGGCGGCCTTGCCGAGCATGTGGTCGATCGAGCCGGACTCCTCGCCGATCGCCGTCATCTGGATCACCATCGAGGGGAACAGGTTGACGTTGGTCATGGCCGTCGTGAGGCTCGTGCCGGTCGAGACCTCCTGCTGGATCTTGGCCGTGGCGTCGCCGTAGACGGTGTTGCCCGAGGCGCCGCCCACCGAGTCGAGCGCCTCGACCAGCGGAACGCCGGCGGCGAACATGGTGGCAAGGGTGCGGGTCCAGCGGGCCACGCACGACTTCTCGATCAGCGTGCCGAAGATCGGCACGCGCAGCAGCGCACGGTCCATGACCCGCTGCACGCGCTCGTTGCGCTTCCAGGCCTGCAGGAAGAAGTAGGTGCCGCCGCCGATCACGCCGAAGATCAGCCACCAGTAGGAGACGAAGAATTCGCTCATCGCCATCACGAACAGCGTGGGCGCGGGCAGGTCGGCGCCGAACGAGGTGAACACCTGCTTGAAGGCCGGGATCACGAAGATCATGATGATGGCCACCACCACGAACGCAACCACCACCACGGAGGTGGGATACATCAGCGCCGACTTGATCTTCGACTTGATCGCCTCGGTCTTCTCCATGTAGGTGGCCAGCCGGTCCAGCAGGTCTTCCAGGATACCGGCCGCTTCGCCGGCTTCCACCAGGTTGCAGTAGAGGTTGTCGAAGTACTTTGGAAACTTCCGGAAGGCGGATGACAGCGAGGTGCCGGTCTCCACGTCGCTGCGGATGTCGTTGAGCAGCTTGGCCACGCTCGGGTTCGCATTGCCGCGGCCCACGATGTCGAACGACTGCAGCAACGGCACGCCGGCCTTCATCATGGTTGCGAGCTGGCGCGTGAAGATCGCGATGTCCTTGGGCTTGATGGACTTGCCCGAGCGCATGCGGCGCTTCTTGATCTTGGACGCGAGGACCCCCTGGCGCCGCAGGGCGGCCTGCACCTGGTTCTCGCCGGCGGCCCGGAGCTCGCCGCGCACCAGCTTGCCGTTGCGGTCCTTGCCCTCCCACTCGTAGACAAATTCCTTGAGCGTGTTCGGGGTGCGGGTGGATGCCACTGTTGCCATTCGATCTCCGATTTCTTGCAGTGTGTTCGTTATTCGTTCGTGACCGCCACCACTTCTTCGAGTGAGGTGAGCCCTTGCATGACTTTTCTCAGGCCAGACTGCCGCAGCGAGCGCACGCCCTCGGCCTCGGACTGTCGCGCGATGTCTTGTGCGCTGCCGTCGCGCAGGATGATGGCCTGGATCGCCTCCGAGATCGGCATCACCTGGTAGATGCCGACCCGGCCCTTGTAGCCATTGCTGCACGCTGCGCAGCCGACCGGCCGGTAGGGCTTCCAGGTACCGTCAAGCTGTTCTTCCTTGAAGCCCGCATCGAGCAGCGCCTGGCGCGGCACGTCGGCCGGCGCGCGGCACATGTGGCACAGGCGCCGCGCGAGCCGCTGCGCCGTGATCAGGATCACGCTGGAGGCGATGTTGAACGGCGCAATGCCCATGTTGCGCATGCGCGTGAGCGTGGTCGGCGCGTCGTTGGTGTGCAGCGTCGAGAGCACCAGGTGGCCCGTTTGCGCGGCCTTGATCGAGATGTCGGCGGTTTCGAGGTCGCGGATTTCGCCGACCATGATGATGTCGGGATCCTGCCGCAGGAAGGCGCGCAGCGCCGCCGCGAAGGTAAGTCCGGCGCGCTCGTTGACGTTCACCTGGTTGACGCCCGGCAGGTTGATTTCAGAGGGGTCTTCCGCCGTCGCGATGTTGACGCCCGGCTGGTTCAGCAGGTTCAGGCAGGTGTAGAGCGACACCGTCTTGCCCGAACCGGTGGGGCCCGTCACCAGCACCATGCCATAGGGGCGGCTGATCGCATGCAGCAGGCGCTCCTTTTCGTCGGCGTCGTAGCCCAGGGCGTCGATGCCCAGGCGCGCGCTGCTCGGGTCGAGGATACGGATCACGATCTTCTCGCCGAACAGCGTGGGCAGCGTGCTGACGCGGAAGTCGATGACGCGGTCGGGCCCGATCTTGAGCTTCATGCGGCCGTCCTGCGGCACGCGCTTCTCGGAAATGTCGAGCCGCGAGATGACCTTGATCCGCGAGGCCAGCTTGTCCTTGATGAGCGTGGGCGGGCTCGCGATCTCGCGCAGCTCGCCGTCGATGCGAAAGCGCACGCGGTAGTTGTGCTCGTAGGGCTCGAAGTGGATGTCCGAGGCCCGCATGCTGACGCCGTCGAGCAGCATCTTGTGCAGGAAGCGCACGACCGGCGCGTCCTCGACCTCGGCGATGGCCTGTTCGTTGGCATCGCCCGAAGTGTCCGCGGTGACGTCGTCGAACTCGAACTCGGCACCGACGATGCTGTTGATGGATTCCGCTGCGGTGACTGCGGCGGCCTCGATCATGCGCGACAGCTTGTCGTACTCGGCAATGACCCAGTCCACACCCATCTGGGAGGCGAACTTGATCTTTTCCACCGCCTGCTGGTCCGAAGGGTCGGCCGTTGCAACGATGAGACGGTTGTTGCGCTTGCTGAGAACCACGATCCGGTAGGCGTGGCACAGCTTCGGGTCGAGCAGGTCCTTGGGCAGGCGCTGGTGATCGATGGCGTCCAGGTCGAGCAGCGGCGCACCGAAGGCGCTGGACAGCGTGTGGGCGAGGTCGGCGGCCGAGACGGCGCCGCTGCCGGTCAGCTCGGCAATGAAGCTGGTGCGGCCGTTCAGCGACTTCTGGTAGATGTCTTCCGCGGTCTTCGCCGGAAGCTTGCCAGCAGAGACCAAGGCACGCGCAAGGCCCGGGAGGGCGATTTGCGTGTTTTCTTTAACAGGAAGTTCGGCAGCAGCCATTCAGCGAATTGCAAGAGATGTGAAAAAGTGCTTCACGATCATCGCTGAACCACCCGTCCCTGTAAATCGCTACGCAGCAACAGGCACGGGCATTATTTGTGCCAGCCAAAGGCTGGTCGGGGTGAGAGGATTCGAACCTCCGGCCTCTACGTCCCGAACGTAGCGCTCTACCAGGCTAAGCTACACCCCGATTGGTTGCAAAAAAAGAGAATTCGTCCTTGCCAACTCTTGTGAGGTGTTCAGGCACGTCGCTCAAGCAACTGAGCCGCCAATTGTAGCAAACCGTCGGCATGCAAATTGGACGGAAAGTCGCGCAATGCGTGAATTGCGCGTTTTGCCTCGTCGGCCGCGGCAGCGCGCGAGGCTTCCAGGGCGCCGGTGGCGTGGACGATTTCGACGATCTTGCCCAGCTGGGCGGTGTCGCCGGCCTCGATGGCCGCACGCACCAGCGCGGCCTGCGCGGGGCTGCCGCGCCGCATGGCGAAGATCAGCGGCAGCGTGGTTTTTCCTTCGCGCAGGTCGTCGCCCACGTTCTTTCCCGTTTCGTGCGCGTCGCCGGCGTAGTCGAGCACGTCGTCGATCACCTGGAAGGCCGTGCCCAGGGCCTGGCCGTAGGTGGCGCAGGCTTCCTCGACCTCGGGCGTGGCGCCCGCCAGCACGGCGGCGAGCCGCGTGCTGGCCTCGAAAAGCTTGGCGGTCTTGGAGCGGATCACGCGCAGGTAGGCGGATTCGTCCAGCGTCGCGTCGTGCATGTTCATCAGCTGGAGCACTTCGCCTTCCGCGATCACGTTGGTCGCCTCGGCCAGGATCTGCATGATGCGCATGTTGTTTGCATCCAACATCATCTGGAAGGCGCGCGAATAGAGGAAGTCGCCGACCAGCACGCTGGCCGGGTTGCCGAACGATTCGTTGGCCGTCGGGCGCCCGCGCCGCAGGGTCGATTCGTCGACGACGTCGTCATGCAGCAGCGTGGCCGTGTGGATGAACTCCACCACCGCCGCCAGGTTGAAGCGCTGCTCGCCCGTGTAGCCGAGCGCGCCCGACATGAGCAGCAGCAGCGCCGGGCGCAGGCGTTTGCCGCCGGCCGAGATGATGTACTTCGACACCTGGCTGACCAGAGGCACGCCCGTGTCGAGGCGCTGCGCGATCACACGGTCGACTTCGACCATGTCGCCGGCGATCAAATCCAGCACGGTGGCGGTGGGGGAGGTATCGGCGGCGTGAACTGGCAAGGCGTTTGCGCGCGGCGCGTCTGAATGCGAAAGTGGCAGCGGCACAAGGCCGGAAGGCGCAGATTATAGGGAGGAGCGCGCGCCGTCCCGGCGGCTCTCCGGCCCGAACCATGTTAGCGCGTGCAAACCGTGCTAGAATCTAGGGCTCTGCGGAATTCGCCGTAGAGCTCATTCCTTAAGAGGTTCACATGTACGCGGTCATAAAAACCGGCGGCAAGCAGTATCGCGTTGCTTCCGGCGAAAAAATTAAAGTAGAACAGATTGCTGCGGATGTAGGCCAGGAAATCGTGATCGATCAGGTTCTTGCAGTCGGCAACGGCAGCGAAATCAAGATCGGTACGCCCCTGGTGTCCGGCGCAACGGTGACAGTCACGGTACTGTCGCACGGCAAGCACGACAAGGTCGGCATCTTCAAGATGCGCCGTCGCAAGCACTATCAGAAACGTCAAGGCCATCGCCAGCAGTTCACGGAACTGCAAATCGGCGCGATCGCCGGCTAAGGAGCAGATTCCATGGCACAGAAAAAAGGCGGCGGCTCAACGCGAAACGGGCGCGATTCCAAGCCCAAGATGCTCGGTGTGAAGGCCTTCGGCGGCGAACTGATCAGCGCAGGCTCGATCATCGTGCGCCAGCGCGGCACCCAGTTCCACCCCGGCGTGAACGTCGGCGTGGGCAAGGACCACACGCTGTTTGCACTGGTTGACGGCCACGTGTCGTTCGGTGTCAAGGGCGCACTGAACAAGCACATGGTCAACGTGACCCCGGCATAAGCCCGAGTCACTTCGATCAGCTCGAAGCCCCGCTTTGTCGGGGCTTCTTCATTTGTACACTGGATACCCCATGAAGTTCGTCGACGAAGCCTTCATCGACATCGCCGCGGGCGATGGCGGCAACGGCTGCGTGTCGTTCCGTCATGAAAAATACAAGGAATTCGGCGGCCCCAACGGCGGCGACGGCGGCCGCGGCGGCCATGTCTACGCGGTGGCCGATTCCAACCTCAACACCCTGGTCGACTTCCGCTATTCGCGCCGCCACGAGGCCAAGCGCGGCGAGCACGGCATGGGCTCCGACATGTTCGGCGCCGCGGGCGACGACATCCTGCTGAAGATGCCGGTCGGCACCATCATCAGCGACGCCGAAACCGGCGAGGTGCTGTACGAACTGCTGAAGGAAGGCGAGGTCGTCACCATCGCCAAGGGCGGCGACGGCGGCTTCGGCAACATGCGCTTCAAGAGCGCCATCAACCGCGCGCCGCGCCAGAAGACCCCGGGCTGGCCGGGCGAGAAGAAGAGCCTCAAGCTCGAACTCAAGGTGCTCGCCGATGTCGGCCTGCTGGGCATGCCGAATGCGGGCAAGTCGACCCTGATCAGCGCCATCTCGAACGCGCGCCCGCGCATTGCCGACTATCCCTTCACCACGCTGCACCCGAACCTCGGTGTCGTGCGCGTCGGCCCGGAGCAGAGCTTCGTGGTGGCCGACCTGCCGGGCCTGATCGAGGGCGCATCCGAAGGTGCGGGCCTCGGCCACCTGTTCCTGCGCCACTTGCAGCGCACACGGCTCTTGCTGCACGTGATCGACATGGCGCCGTTCGACGACAGCGTTGATCCGGTTGCGCAGGCCAAGGCCATCGTCGGCGAGCTCAAGAAGTACGACGCCGCGCTCTATGAAAAGCCGCGCTGGCTGGTGCTGAACAAGCTCGACATGGTGCCCGCGGACGAGCGCGCCGCGCGCGTGAAGGACTTCGTCAAGCGCCTGCGCTTCAAGGGCCCGGTGTTCGAGATCTCCGCACTCACGCGCGAAGGCTGCGAGCACCTGGTGCAGGCCGTGTACCAGCAGGTCAAGGCGCAGCAGGCGGCGGAACACGTGCCGGTCGAGGTCGATCCGCGCTTCGTCGAGCTGCCGCCCGATCCCTCGACTTCCTCCTCCTGACGCTCCGCACGCCGCATTCACGACCGCCACGCCTCCCATGACCTCGAACTCCGGATCCACTGCCTTGCGGGATGCCCGCCGTATCGTCGTCAAGGTGGGCTCCAGCCTCGTGACCAACGAGGGGCGTGGCCTCGACGAGGCGGCGATCGGCGAATGGTGCCGGCAGCTGGCGGTGCTGGTGCAGGGCGGCCGCGAAGTCGTGATGGTGTCCAGCGGCGCCATTGCCGAAGGCATGAAGCGCCTGGGCTGGCGCACGCGGCCGCACGAGGTGCATGAACTGCAGGCCGCCGCGGCCGTCGGGCAGATGGGCCTGGCCCAGATGTACGAGACCAAGCTGCGCGAGAACCGGATCGGCAGCGCCCAGGTGCTGCTGACCCACGCCGACCTGGCCGACCGCGAGCGCTATCTCAATGCGCGCTCGACCCTCGTCACGCTGCTCGGGCTGGGCGTGGTGCCGGTCATCAACGAGAACGACACGGTCGTCAACGACGAGATCAAGTTTGGCGACAACGACACGCTGGGCGCGCTGGTGGCCAACCTGGTCGAAGCCGATGCGCTGGTGATCCTCACGGACCAGAAGGGCCTCTACACGGCCGACCCGCGCAAGGACCCGGACGCGAAGTTCGTGCACGAGGCGGCGGCCGGCGACCCCGCGCTCGAAGCCATGGCGGGCGGGGCGGGCTCCAGCCTCGGCCGCGGCGGCATGATCACCAAGATCCTTGCGGCCAAGCGCGCGGCCGGCTCGGGCGCCTCCACCGTGATCGCCTGGGGCCGAGAACCCGATGCGCTGCTGCGCCTCGTTGGCGGCGAATCCATCGGCACGCTGCTGGTGGCTCAGACGGCCAAGCACCAGGCGCGCAAGCGCTGGATGGCGGACCACCTGCAGCTGCGCGGCGCGGTCACCGTCGATGCCGGTGCGGCCGCCAAGGTGCGCGCCGAGGGCAAGAGCCTGCTGCCGATCGGCATGACCGGTGTTTCGGGCGAGTTTTCACGCGGCGACGTGATCGCCGTGCGCGATGCCGATGGCGTGGAGCTGGCCCGCGGCCTGGCCAATTACTCGAGCGTCGAGGCCCGGCTGCTGTGCCGCAAGCCCTCGTCGGAGTTCGAGCGGCTGCTCGGCTATGTGGCGGAGCCGGAAATGGTCCACCGCGACAACATGGTGCTGATGCGCGGCTGAGGCCGGGCTCAAATGGAAACGGGGCCCTTTCGAGGCCCCGTTCGAACACCGCCTGCAGCCGGCCTTATTGCAGCTGGCGCGCCGGGTCCCGCATGTTCGTGACCATGTCCTTGACCGAGACCCGGGGCGCATGGCCGCGGCACAGGCCCTGCTGCGCCAACTGCTTGGCGTAGCTCGAGTTCAGGTCGCGGAAGCTCTTCCACTCGGACCGTTCGACCTTGCTCCAGGCGCCGTTGTTGTATCGCGCGTAGCTCTTCACCTCGTCAGTCGAGCAGCGCACGCCTTCGTAGAAGGCGTTCAGCGCCGCGTCCCCGCCGCTGCGGCTGGTTGCGACCACCACGTAGCGCACCACACCGTCGCCGGTGATTGTGATGGTGGCCGGATCGACGCCAAACTTCAGCGACATGTAGGGCGGCATCGCGATTGGCTCGAGGCGCTTGACGTCGAAGGCCGGCGGCGGCGGCGCTTCGCTTTCCTTCCATTCGGCATCGGTTTCGTAGCGCTTGGGCGGCGGCGGCATGCCGGCCTGCGCCCAGTCGGGATTGCTGGTGTCGTGCGGCCCCGATGCGCATCCGGCCAGCAGGGCCAGGCACACGGCGAGCAGGATGCCCTCAGCGCTGCGATGGAAGGAAGGGCGCTTTGTGGGGGAGAGGAGGGGAAGGGTCATCGCTCGCAGAAGTAATGTCGGGATGCGGGTCGAAACTGCCGCCGGGCGGCAGGTCCAGCCCCGCGGGCGCGCCGCCATCGGGCATGTGGCGCTCGAACTCCCGGGCGCGCACGTTGCTGCGCAGGAAGCGGTTGCGGAAATCCTGCCGCGGCAGGTAGCGAGCAAGCTCGGTCAGTGCCATCTCGTAGACGCCGCGTTTGAATTCGACGACCACATCGAGCGGCACCCAGTAGTCGTGCCATCGCCAGGCGTCGAATTCGGGGTGGTCGGTCGCGCGCAGGTTCAGATCCCAGTCGTGACCGATCAATTGCAGCAAATACCAGATTTGCTTCTGGCCCTTGTAGTGGCCCCGTGCGTCACGGCGAATGAACCGATCCGGCACCTCGTAGCGCAACCAGTCACGGGTACGGGCCACGATGCGCACGTGCTCCGGATGGAGTCCGACTTCCTCGTGCAGTTCCCGGAACATGGCCTGCTCGGGACTTTCGCCGCGGTCGATGCCGCCTTGCGGAAACTGCCAGGAATGCGTGCGTATGCGTTTGCCCCAGAAAACCTGGTTTCTCTGGTTGAGCAGGATGATGCCGACGTTGGGCCTGAAGCCGTCCCGGTCGAGCATAATCAAACCCCAATTTTTGAACTGAGTCGATTATGCATGCCGGGTTGCACTCGGCAAGCGGCCAGTTCGAGGCCCGCGGGTTCCCGGTGGTCTCTCCGCCGGCATCCGTCTTCCCCACGATCTTCGAATCCACCAGCCGATCCCGATGAAAGCTTCCCGATTTTTTGTCTCCACCCTCAAGGAAGCGCCCGCCGACGCCGAGGTCGCGAGCCATCGGCTCATGATGCGCGCGGGCATGATCAAGAAGCTCGGCACGGGCATCTACACCTACATGCCGATGGGGCTGCGCGTGATCCGCAAGGTCGAGGCGATCGTGCGCGAGGAAATGAACCGCGCCGGCGCGGTCGAACTCACGATGCCCGTGGTGCAGCCGGCCGAGTTCTGGCAGGAGACCGGCCGCTTCGACAAGATGGGCCCCGAGCTGCTGCGCATCAAGGACCGGCACGACCGCGACTTCGTGGTCCAGCCCACGAGCGAAGAGGTGGTGACCGACATCGCGCGCCAGGAAATCCGCAGCTACAAGCAGCTGCCGAAGAATTTCTACCAGATCCAGACCAAGTTCCGCGACGAGCGCCGTCCGCGCTTCGGCCTGATGCGCGGGCGCGAATTCATCATGAAGGACGCCTACAGCTTCGACCGCGACCTGGATGCCGCCAAGGCCAGCTACCAGGTCATGGCCGATGCCTACCGCCGCATCTTCGACCGCTTCGGCCTGCGCTACCGCGCCGTGGCGGCCGACAGCGGCGCCATCGGCGGCGACCTGAGCGAAGAGTTCCAGGTGATTGCCGCCACCGGCGAAGACGCCATCGTCTACTGCCCCGGCAGCGATTACGCGGCCAACATGGAAAAGGCCGAGGCGCTTGCTCCGGCCGGCCCGCGCCCCGCGGCCGCCAAGGCGCTCGAGAAGACGCCCACCCCCGGCAAGAGCACCTGCGCGGCCGTGGCCGAACTGCTCGGCGTGCCGCTCTCGACCACCGTCAAGTCGCTGGTGCTGGCCACCGACATCCTCGACGAGGCCGGCAACCCCAAGGGTGCGCAGGTCTGGCTGCTGCTCTTGCGCGGCGACCACGACATGAACGAGATCAAGGTCGGCAAGGTACCGGGCCTGGACAAGGGCTTCCGGTTCGCGACGCTGGCCGAGATCGAGGACCACTTCGGCTGCAAGCCCGGCTACCTCGGCCCGCTGAACCTCAAGAAGCCCGTCAGGCTCGTGGTCGACCGCGAAGTCGTGGTCATGGCCGACTGGATCGCCGGCGCCAACGAGATCGACTTCCACATGACCGGCCTCAACTGGGGCCGCGACCTGCCCGAGCCCGAACTGGTGGCCGACCTGCGCAACGTGGTGGCAGGCGATGCCTCGCCCGACGGCAAGGGCGTGCTCGCGATCGAGCGCGGCATCGAGGTGGGCCACGTGTTCGTGCTCGGCACCAAGTACAGCAAGGACATGAACGCCACCTACCTCGACGAAGCCGGCAAGCCGCAGTTCCTCGAGATGGGCTGCTACGGCATCGGCATCACGCGCCTGCCGGCCGCCGCCATCGAGCAGAACCACGACGAGCGCGGCATCATCTGGCCCGACGCACTGGCGCCGTTCACGGTGGTGGTCTGCCCGATCGGCATGGACCGCAGCCCCGAGGTCAAGGTGGCGGCCGAGGCGCTGTACGAGCAGCTGCTCGCGGCCGGCGTCGACGTGCTGCTGGACGACCGCGGCGAGCGCCCGGGCGCGATGTTTGCCGACTGGGAGCTGATCGGCGTGCCGCACCGCGTGGTCATCTCCGACCGCGGCCTGAAGGAAGGCCAGCTCGAATACCAGCATCGCCGCGACACGGCAGCCACCAAGGTGCCCGCGGCCGGCATCGCCGAATTCATCACTGGCAAGCTCGCGAAATGAGCCTGCAGGGCGGCCTCTCGCGGCGCCAGTGCCTGGGTGGCGCGGCGGCGGCGGGCGCCCTGGCGGCGCTGTCGCTGCCGCAGGCCGCGCGCGCCGGCGCACAGATCGAGGAGCCGCTGATCGACTCGGTGCGCACCGCGCTGAGTTCGGCCGTGCACAACAAGGCGCCGCCGGTGCCCGAGTTCTCGAACACCGAGGCCCGCCTGACCTACCTGCGATGGCTGGGCGAGATGAGCGAGCGCCTCAAGAAGAAGATTGCCGACTGGCCCACGCGCAAGGAATTCCTGCAGACCGTCTGGTATGAAGCCAAGCGCTCGGGCCTGGACGTGAGCCTGGTGCTCGGGCTGATCCAGGTCGAGAGCAACTTCCGCAAGTTCGCGGTGTCCAGCGCCGGTGCGCGCGGCTACATGCAGGTCATGCCGTTCTGGACCCGCGTGATCGGCGACAGCGACCCGGCCAAGCTGTTCCACATGCAGACCAACCTGCGCTTCGGCTGCGTGATCCTGCGCCACTACCTCGACCGCGAGAACGGCGACCTGTACATGACCCTCGGGCGCTACAACGGCAGCCGCGGCAAGGCGCCGTACCCGAATGCCGTGTTCGCGAACCAGCGCCTGTGGACCTACGACGACAAGGCGCGAGAACGCGAGCGGGACCGCTCGGCAGCCTGAATATCTGTTTCAGGAATACCGCGGAACCGGCTTTGCCAGGCCGCTGGTATTGCCCCCGGTAGGGGGTTGGCGAAGCGACACGAAGTGCGCGCAGACTGGGGGCGAGCTAAGTCCTTGTGACCATCACCTGGTCGATGCGGTAGCTGTCGACGTCCATCACCTCGAAGGTGTAGCCGCCCCAGCTCACGCTGTCGGTACGCTTGGGCACGCGCCGCAGCATCACCATCAGGAAGCCCGCCAGCGTTTCGTAGTCGTCCGGATGCGGCATCTCGTCGATGTGCAGCGCGCGCTGCACGTCCTGGATGGGAGTGACACCGTCGATCAGCCACGAGTTCTCGTCGCGCTTCACGATCTGCTCCTCGTCGGGCATGGACACGAGGTCGCCCATCACCGTGCTCATCACGTCGTTGAGCGTGATCACGCCCACCACCAGGCTGTATTCGTTGACCACGATCGCGAAGTCTTCATGCGCCTGCTGGAACTGCTCGAGCACTTCGGTGAGCGTGAGCCGGTCAGGAATGACCAGCGCCTTGTGCAGCGTGAGGCCCTGGTCGAAGGCCAGCGGCTGGCCGCTGAGCACGCGCTGGAACATCTCCTTGGCGTCGACGTAGCCGAGCACATGGTCGATGTCGCCGTCGCACACCGGGTAGGCCGAAAAAGGCTCGGCCACGATGCGCGCCCGCAGCACCGACTCCGGGTCGTCGTGCAGGAACCAGGCGATGTTGTCGCGCACCGTCATCACGCTGCTGACCAGCCGGGTGTCGAGCTCGAACACGTTGGCGATCACCTGCTGCTCGCGCACCGCGAGCACGCCCGCGCGCGCGCCGGCCTCGGTCATGGCCAGGATGTCGGCCGAGGTGATCTTGTCGTCGCGCACCAGCGGCATGCCCAGCAGCTTGAAGAGCATGTCGGTGGAGCGCGTGAAGAACCACACCAGCGGCTTGAAGGCCGTGATCAGCACCATCATCGGGCCCACCATGCGAACCGCGATGCGCTCGGGGTCGCTCATGCCCAGGCGCTTGGGGAACAGGTCGGCAAACACCAGGAACACCGCGATGACGATCACGAACGAGCACAGGAAAGCCAGGTTCGCCGAGGCCTCCACGCTCATCCAGCCCTCGAGGAAGCGCGCGAAGTAGGGGCTCAGCGAGCCCTCGCCGACCACGCCGCCGAGGATCGCCACCGCGTTGAGGCCGATCTGCACCACGGTGAAGTAGTGGCCCGGCTGCTCTTGCACGCGCAGCACGCGCTCGGCCCGCGCATCGCCCTCGTCGGCCATCTGGCGCAGGCGCAGGCGGCGCGAGGCGGCCAGCGTGATTTCGGCAAGGGAGAAGAACGCGCTCATCGCGATCAGCAGGACGATGATGAGCAGGCTTTGGGTGAGAGTCATGGTGGCACGGCGAAGTGCACCATGGTGCCATGACCCGGGGCACATTCCAGCGAACACCGCGGAACCGGCTTTGCCGGGCCGCCGGTGTTGCCCCCGGAAGGGGGAGGGAGAAGCGACACGAAGTGCGCGCAGCCTGGGGGAGAGCCTAGATTCCGCCGTGCGGATGGGTCGGGTCGACCCACAGCACCGATTCTGGTTTTTCCACCGGTTCGATGTCGAGGTTCACGGCAACCGCCTCGCCGTCGCTGCGGCACAGCACGCATTCGAGCGTCTCGGTGGCGCTGGCGTTGATTTCCTGGTGCGGCACGTAG
Source organism: Variovorax beijingensis (assembly GCF_007828835.1). Lineage (GTDB taxonomy): Bacteria > Pseudomonadota > Gammaproteobacteria > Burkholderiales > Burkholderiaceae_C > Variovorax > Variovorax beijingensis_A. Next base: position 1,286,804 of record NZ_VIVL01000001.1, read on the forward strand.
GGCGGCACGTAGATGAAGTCGCCCGGACCGGCTTCCGCCGTGAACTCGAGCTTCTCGCCCCAGCGCATGCGGGCCCGGCCGCGCACCACGTAGATCACCGATTCGAGGTGCCCGTGGTGGTGGGCGCCGGTCTTGGCGTCGGCGTGGATGGTGACGGTGCCGGCCCAGAGCTTCTGCGCGCCGACGCGGGCGAAATTGATGGCCGCGGCGCGGTTCATGCCGGGCGTCTGGGCCGTGTTGGCGTCGAGCTGGTTGGCCGCGATCACGCGCACGCCGTCGTGCTTCCAGGCCGGCGCGGCCTTGCCCTCGTGGTCATGGCCGTGGTCGTGGCTCATGGCGGGCGCGGAAATCAGGCCGCGTTGCTGCTGCCGCCCAGCACCTGCTGCAGCTCGCCCGACTCGTACATCTCCATCATGATGTCCGAGCCGCCGACGAATTCGCCCTTCACGTAGAGCTGGGGAATCGTCGGCCAGTTGCTGTATTCCTTGATGCCCTGGCGGATGCCGTCGTCTTCGAGCACGTTGACGGTCTTGAGCGTCCTGGTGTCGACGCCGACCGCCTTGAGGATCTGGATCGCGCGGCCGGAGAAGCCGCACATCGGAAAGCTGGCGTTGCCCTTCATGAAGAGCACGAGGTCGTTGGACTTGACGAGATCGTCGATGCGTTGCTGGGCGTCGGACATGGGGACTCCTGAAAAATGGGCTGGGGGGATTATTTCACCGTGCGCCAGATCCCGCCGGAACAGCGCTGGATGCCGGCAAGGTCATCGCGGCTTTGCACCTCGGCAAAGCCGCGCGTCTGGAGCAGCTGGCGCACGGCCGCGGCCTGGTCGTGGCCGTGCTCGAGCAGCAGCCAGCCGCCGTCCGCAAGGTGCGCGGGGGCCTGCTGCACGATCTGCCGGATATCGGCCAGCCCGTCGGGCCCGGCCACCAGCGCCGCCAGCGGCTCGTGCTGCAGCGCCGCCAGGTGCGGGTCGCCGGCTGCGATGTAGGGAGGATTGCTGGCAATGACCGCATAGCCGCCGGCCGCGCCGTCGAGCCAATGGGCCCGGCGAAAGCGCACCGGCAGGCCCAGGCGCTGCGCATTGGCCTCGGCGACCGCCAGTGCATCGGCGCTGGCATCGACCGCATCGACCTCTGCATCGGGGCGCGCATGCTGCAGCGCCAGCGCGATCGCGCCACTGCCGGTGCCCAGGTCGAGCACGCGCGGGGCACTGCGTCCCTCGAGGCATTGCAGGGCCCAGTCGACCAGCGTTTCGGTGTCGGGGCGCGGCACCAGCACCCGCGCGTCCACCTGCAGGCCGAGGCCGTGGAATTCCTTTTCGCCGAGCAGGTAGGCCACCGGCTCGCCCGCCAGCCGGCGCGGCAGCTGCGCCGAAAGCGCCGACCAGGCCGCGTCGGAAACGGCGTCGGTGTCGTGCGCCAGCAGCCAGGCGCGGTCGTTCGGCGCGCGGCCGAGCGCATGCAGCAGCAGCAGTTGCGCGTCGAGCCGGTCGATGCCCAGCGCCACGGCCGCGGCCAGCGCCTGCGCCACGGTGGATGGCGTGGTGGCCGTGGCCGTCATGCCGGCAGGCTCGATTCGAGCTCGGCCAGCTGCTCGGCCTCGCGCGCGGCGCGCAGCGCGTCCAGCACGTCGCCGAGGTCGCCCTCCATGATGGCCTGCAGCTTGTAGAGCGTGAGGTTGATGCGGTGGTCGGTGAGCCGGCCCTGCGGGAAGTTGTAGGTGCGGATGCGGTCGGAGCGGTCGCCGCTGCCGATCAGCCCCTTGCGCATGGCGGCGTCCTTGGCGGCGCGCTCGCTGCGGTCCTTTTCCTGGATGCGCGCGGACAGCACCTGCAGCGCCTTAGCCTTGTTGCGGTGCTGGCTGCGGTCGTCCTGGCACTCGGCCACGATGCCCGTCGGGATGTGCGTGATGCGCACGGCCGAGTCGGTCTTGTTGATGTGCTGGCCGCCGGCGCCGCTCGCGCGGTAGGTGTCGATGCGCAGGTCGGCCGGGTTGATCTGCACCGCCACGGTTTCGTCGGGCTCGGCCAGCACGGCGACGGTGCAGGCGCTGGTATGGATGCGGCCCTGGGTCTCGGTGGCCGGCACGCGCTGCACGCGGTGGCCGCCCGATTCGAAGCGCAGGCGGCCAAAAACATCGTTGCCGGCGATGCGGATCACCACTTCCTTGTAGCCGCCGAGCTCGCTTTCGCTCTCGCTCACCACTTCGCAGCGCCAGCCGGCGCGCTCGCAGTAGCGCGTGTACATGCGCAGCAGGTCGCCCGCGAACAGCGCCGACTCGTCGCCGCCGGTGCCGGCGCGGATTTCGAGGAAGGCATTGCGTGCGTCGTCCGGGTCCTTGGGCAGCAGCAGGCGCTGCAGCTCTTCCTCGAGCTGCACGAGCTCGGCCTGCGCGCCCGCGATTTCTTCGCGCGCCATCTCGGCCATGTCGGGGTCTTCGAGCATTTCGGCCGCACCGGCGATGTCGGCTTCGCGCTGCTTGTAGCGCTCGTAGCGGCCGGCGATCTGGGTGATCTCGGCATGCTCGCGCGAGATGGTGCGGTACTGCGCCATGTCGCTCATGATGTCTTCGCGCGAAAGCAGGAAATCGAGTTCGCCGAGGCGGGCGGCGTAGCGTTCGAGTTGGTGGCGCAGAAAGGTCTTCACGGCGGAAAGGAGCTCGAAAAAATGGGGGGAAGGGCGCCGCGGTGCCGCGGCAGGGCGCATGTGGGACCGCGGCCGGCGAGGCCGGGCCGCTGGCGAGCGTCGCTAACGCTCTTTGCGCAGGAACAGGCGCGAGATGGTCTGCGCGGTGTGCTCGCGCGATGCCGCATCGCCCGCGTGCAGTTCGGCCATGGCGCCGTGCAGCAGCTTCTGCGTGAGCCCGCGCGACAGGGCCTCGAGCACCGCATCGACCGGCTCGCCCCGGGCCAGCAGCTTGCGCGCGCGGGCCATTTCGGCGGCGCGCCATTCGTCGGCCTGGGCATTGAGCTGCTGGATCAGCGGCACGGTGCCGCGCTGGCCCAGCCAGTGCATGAAGCTCTGCACGCCGGCGTCGATGATGACCTCGGCCTGCGCCACGGCGGCCTGGCGGTTGGCCTGGCCCTGCTGCACCACCTGGGCGAGGTCGTCGACCGTATAGAGATAGATATCCTCGAGCGCCTTCACCTCGGGCTCGATGTCGCGCGGCACGGCCAGGTCGACCATGAACATCGGGCGGTGCTTGCGGGCCTTGAGCGCGCGTTCGACGGCGCCCAGGCCGATGATCGGCAGCGTGCTGGCGGTGCAGCTCACCACGATGTCGAACTCGGCCAGCCGGTTCGGCAGGTCGGCCAGCCGCATCGCCTCGCCGCCGAAGCGCGAAGCCAGCTTTTCGCCGCGCTCGAGCGTGCGGTTGGCAATGGCGATGGCCTTCGGGTCCTTGGCCGCGAAATGCGTGGCGGCCAGGTCGATCATTTCGCCCGCGCCGACGAACAGCACGCGCGTCTGGTGCAGGTCTTCGAACAGCTGGCCGGCCAGCCGGACGGCCGCCGCGGCCATGCTGATGGAATGCGCGCCGATCTCGGTGGCGGTGCGCACCTCTTTCGCGACCGCGAAGGAACGCTGGAACAGCTGGTTGAGCGTGCTGCCGAGTGCGCCGGCGGTTTCGGCCGCGCGCACGGCGTCCTTCATCTGGCCGAGGATCTGGGCCTCGCCGAGCACCATGGAATCGAGCCCGCTGGCTACCCGGAAGACGTGGCGCGCGGCCTCGTCGTCGTGCAGCGTATAGGCATGCGAGCGCAGCAGCGCGGGCGCGACGCCGCCGCTTTCGGCCAGCCAGCCGACCGTGTGGTCGAGCGCGGCATGCTCGGCGGCGCAGTAGATCTCGGTGCGGTTGCAGGTGGAGATGATCGCGGCCTCGACCTGCGGATGGCGGCCGCTGGCGAAGGAGCTGCGCAGGCTCTGCAGCGTGGGTGCCAGCTGATCGAGCGCGAACGCGAAACGACCGCGCAGATCGAGCGGCGCGGTCGTGTGGTTCAACCCGAGGGTCCAGACTGACATATCCACTGATTATAAAATCAGCAGCAGCCGTGCGGCCGCGGAGGGGCTTGGCCGCATGCAACTCCACATAAAACAAGGGCGCCGCGAGCGCCCTTGGCTTTATCCGGCGGCCCTCGATACCCATTCCTACCCATGTCCCTGCTGGATCTCCTCAATCACCTGCTGAACTTCGTGGCGCCCGCGCTGACCGTCGGCTTCCTGTGCGCGCTCATGGGCCGGGCCTTCCGGCGCAAGGCGGGCGGCCGGGCATGGTGGGCCCAGGGCGCGATCAATTCAGGCGTGGGAGCGCTGGTGTTGCTGGTCGGGGTGGTCCTTTCGGGCCGCGACGGCGCGATGGCGACCTACGCGGCACTCGTTGTCGCCTGCGGTACAAGCCAATGGCTGGTTTCGGACGGCTGGCGCAAGTAGTTTTCGTCAAGTCATGCGATGATGTCGCGTGTCCAGATGTTACTGACTGTTAGCATATGAATCTCATCTGGTAAATATTCACATTTTGAAGAGCGGGAAGAGTTGCAGGCAGCCGCTTTGAGCCAATATGCGGCAAGGCAGCCCATGGACGGTACAGATGTATTTGCATCCTCTTATTGCCAGCGTTCCCCCGGATGAGCGCACAGCCTTTGTCCAGCGCATCGAACTTCGGTCCTACCGGCGCAACGAAGTCGTGCTGGCGGCGGACGAATGGTCCGACCGCATCTACTGCGTGGCCACGGGCCTGCTGCGGGTGGTCGTGCAGGGGAGCGAAGACAGCGGCGACGTCACGACCGACTTCATCCGCCAGGACGACTTCTTCCTGAACTCGGCCCTGATCGAGGAGCGCTACCAGGCCGGCGCGACACTGGTGGCGGCATTGCCCACCTCGCTGTACCTGGTGCCCACGCTGGAATTCAAGGCGCTATGCGACCGCCATCCGGCCGTGACGATGGGCCTGCTCGATGTGGTGATGAAGCGCACCACGGTGCTGCGCAGGCAGATCCGGCAGATTTCATCGGCTTCGTCGGAGCGGCTCATCAGCCGCATCCTGCACGAACTCACCGTCCTGGCCCCGGGCACCGACGGCGGCTACGACAAGCGCATCACCCAGTCGGTCATCGCCTCCTATTCGGGGCTTTCCAGGATGCAGGTCAACAAGACCATGCGGGACCTGGAACGCCGCGGCCTGGTCAGGAGGGACGAGCACGGGGTCTATGTGCCGCCGCATTTCGCGTCGTCGGATTTCCAGGAGCTGCCGTCCGCCGAGCCGAGCCGCGCTGCCAAGGACTCGGGTGAGGTGAATCCGTCGTTCTTCTCGGAGCTGTTCGAGGCGCCGCCCAAGTCGGGCAAGTCCCGCAAGTAGGTTTGCGGCTCAGCCCACCGCCAGCCGCGTTCCCGCGGCGCTGGCGGGCTTGCGGATGCCGTCCGGCCCGTAGAAGGGCTGCGCGCCGGCCTGCAGGTAGTGCAGCGCGTTGTGCGTGAAGTCGAGCTGGCTGTACACCATGGCGCCGTTGCGGCGGTTGCTGGCCTTGGCCTGCTGCGCCAGTTCGACCAGCGCCGTCCAGGCGGCGAGCGAGGCCTCGCCGTCTGCCGCGGCGGCGGCATCGGCACCCGCGCGCCCGGGCTCGAAACCCCGCGCCACCTGGGCCGATTCGCGCGCCTGGTCGAGTGCCGCCATGCGGTCGAGCAGGCCGGCCTTGCGCCCGATAAGCACGGGCAGCTCGGCAAAGAGGCCGTTCTTCATGGCCTGCGCCTCCTGCTCCAGCACCGACAGGAATTCCTCGACACAGGCTTTTTCGGCCAACAGGTGAACCAGCATGGCGTTCAGAGCTTTCCGTTTTCGTGGAGCAGGTCGCGCACGCTGGCGAGCAAGCCGCGCGCGATGCGGTCGGGGTGGATTTCGTAGCGCCCGGCCCGGATGTCCTCGCGGATCGAGGCAACGCGCGCCGCGTCGAAGTCGGAATTGGGCGCCTCGGGCATCGAATGCACCTGGGCCGACGAGAGCTTCACCGCGTTCCTGCCGCCCTGGACGGCATCGGTGCCGCTGGCGGGCGAGGACGCTGCGCCCTTGTTCGTTCGGGGGAGCGGTGTGGCCGAAGGGGCGAATGGATCGATTTTCAAGATGGTTCCTCAAAGGGCTGCCTGATGTATCGGCAGTTCGGGCCAGAACTTTAGGGCAGTGCGCATCGCGGCATGAATGCGGCTACTGCGGCAGGCGGATCTGGCCTTCCCCGTCGGCCACGCCGCTGACCATGCGGCCGTCCACGGTCCTGGCCCGCACGGCCGCGCCCGCGCTGGCGCTGGTCATCGCCCGCGCTTCGGTGCTGACGACGTAGCCCGGGCCTTCGGCAACGACCTTGATGGTCTGGCCCTGCTGGATCACGGCCACGCCGCGCATCAGTTCGCGCCTGAGCGGCGCGCCGGCCGCGATGCGGTTGGTGGCCACCACGCCCTGCAGTTCGGCGGCGTCGGTCACGACCGAGCGCGGCAGCGCGCTGAGATCGCCGTCGCGGATGGTGAAGTCGCCCGCAGACAGGGCCTGGCCGGTATCGATGTTGCGCGCGGCCACCAGGTAGCGCCCCTCGACCGCGACATGGGCCAGCACATAGCGCGTCCAGGGCTTCAGCTCCGAATGGCAGCGCAGGCCCACCGACACCCGGCCCCACGCCGCGGCACCGCGCGGCAGGAAGGCCTCGAGCGCATCGCAGGCCGGCAGCGGATCCGATGCCGGCGCCTCGACGCGGATGGCGACCTTGCCCGGCAGTCCGGCGGCCTGGGCCTGCAGCAGCCGGTCGACGGCGGCGCGCGCATCGCCCGCGAGCGGCGCCGCAGCCACGCACATCGCCGCGCTCAACCCCGCCGCCAGGGCTGGCAGCACGAGCTTCAGGCGGTGCGGGCGACAGGAGATTTTTTCCATGATGGGTGCCCGGCAATTCTAGGAAGGCGCACCCGATCCGAAGATTCGAAGTGCACGCCAAATGCCCCTTTGTTCGGGCCATTGCGAACGCAGTGCATGCATAGACTCGCTTTCCATCTGTCGCCATGCCCCGCCAGGGACGCGACGCCTCGAAAGATGGAAACACATGATCGACAAGCTGGATGCGGCGCTTCGCTTCAACCGCGAAGCGCTGAACCTTCGGACGCAGCGCCAGGAAGTGCTGGCTGCCAACATCGCCCACGCCGACACGCCCAACTACAAGGCGCGTGACTTCGATTTCGCGAGCCGCCTGACGCAGGCGGTCGAGCACGGCCGCGCAGCGCAGCAGCCGGTGCAGATGGCCGCCACGTCGGCGCGCCACATCCAGGCCGATGCGCTGCCCTCGATGCCCGAGCGCGACCTGCTGTACCGCGTGCCGAGCCAGGCCAGCATCGACGGCAACACGGTCGAGATGGATGCCGAGCGCATCAACTTCGCCGACAACGCGCTGCGCTATGAAGCCAATCTCACGGTGGTCGGCGCCAAGATCAAGTCGCTGCTCTCCGCCGCGCAATAAGAAGAGGAGCCGCACATGCCCCATCCCGGCGCATCCATGAACATCTTCAGCGTGGCGGGCTCCGCCATGGCCGCGCAGTCGCAGCGCATGAACGTGACGGCCAGCAACCTCGCCAACGCCGAGAGCGTGGCCGGCCCCGACGGCAAGCCCTACCGCGCCAAGCAGGTGGTCTTCGAAGTGGCCGCCTCGGGCCAGCAGGACATCGGCGGCGTGAAGGTGGCCGGCGTCATCGAGGACCCCTCACCGCTGAAGATGGTCTTCGACCCGAAGAACCCGCATGCCGATGCCAAGGGCTACGTGGCCATGCCCAACGTCAACGTGGTCGAGGAGATGACCAACATGATCTCCGCCTCGCGCAGCTACCAGGCCAACGTCGAGGTGCTCAACACCGCCAAGACGCTGATGGTCAAGACGCTGAGCATCGGCCAGTAAACCCCCACATCCCAACAAGAACCATGGCCATCTCCGACACCTCTTCCATCTCCGGGCTCAACGCAGCCACCGCCGCTTCGAGCGCCGGCAACGTCTCGGGAGCGGACAGCGAGCAGCGCTTCCTGAAGCTGCTGGTGACGCAGCTCAACAACCAGGACCCGCTCAACCCGATGGAGAACGCCGAGCTCACCTCGCAGCTCGCGCAGATGAGCACCGTGAGCGGCATCGAGCGCCTCAACACCGCGCTCAGCGGACTGGTGAACCAGACCGGCGCCAACCAGGTGCTGCAGGCGGCATCGCTCATTGGCTACAACGTGCTGTCGCCCGGCAACACCATCGCCGCCGCGGAGCCGAAGGCCGGCGAGGCGCCGGCGGCCGTGCCCTTTGCCGTGCAGCTGCCGGCCACCGCCGGCACCGTCGAAGTGAAGATCGTCAATGCCGCGGGCAACACCGTGCGCACCTTGACGCTCGGCCCGATGACCGAAGGCGTCAATGCCGTCAGCTGGGACGGCAAGGCCGACGACGGCTCCACGGCCCCGGCGGGCGCCTACAGCTTCAGTGTCTCGGCTGCCAACAACGGTACGCGCGTGGAGGCCACTTCGCTGGTCTTCTCGCAAGTGGCCGCCGTCAAGCAGGGCGCCAGCGGCGTCACGCTCGAACTCATGTCGGGCCAGAGCATCGGCCTGGCCGACGTGCGCATGTTCCTCTGAGCAGCTGCCGCGTGCTGTCTTCCTCATCGGCAGCGGCCCGTGCGCCGCAGGCCATTTCTTCTTCTTCATTGCACTGAAACAAGGATTCGATCATGGGCTTTTCCCAAGGCATCAGCGGCCTGTCCGCAGCCGCCGCCAACCTGGACGTCATCGGCAACAACATCGCCAACTCCGGCACGGTCGGCTTCAAGTCGGGCGCGGCGACCTTCCAGGACGTGTATGCAGGCTCGCGCGTCGGCCTGGGCGTGGCGGTGTCGGGCATCGTGCAGAACTTCACGCAGGGCTCGGTGCAGACCAGCAGCCGGCCGCTGGACGTGGCGATCCTCAACGGCGACGGCTTCTTCCGCCTCAGCAGCCCGAGCGGCGAGGTGATGTATTCGCGCAATGGCCAGTTCACGCGCGACAAGGACGGCTTCATCGTCAATGCCGCCGGCCTGCGCCTGACGGGCTACGGCGTCTCCGCGACGGGCGGCCTGGACGGCGGCACGCCGGGCCCGCTGCAGGTCCAGACCACGGCCATGAGCCCGAAGGCGACCACCGCCATCAACGCCACTTTCAACCTGGACGCGCGCGGCACGGTGCCCACCAAGACGCCGTTCTCCGCGACCGATTCGGCCACCTTCAATTATTCGAATGCGCTCGGCCCGGTGTTCGATTCGCTCGGCAATCCGCATGAGCTCGGCGTCTTCTTCGTGAAGACCGGCGCCAATGCCTGGGACGTGTATGGCGCGGCCGACGGCAGCGCGCTCAATGGCGGCGCGCCGATCTCGACGATGAGCTTCGACGGCAACGGCAACCTGCTCACGCCCGCCGGCGGCAAGCTGACGCTGCCGGCCATGAACTTCGGCAACGGCTCGGTGGCGCTCAACGCCACGGTCGACCTCTCGGGCACCACGCAGTTCGGCAACGTCAACGAGATCAAGACGCTCAAGCAGGACGGCTACACCTCGGGCACGCTGACCTCGTTCTCGATCAACCCCGACGGCACCATCACCGGCAAGTTCTCCAACGAACAGACCACGCTGATGGGCCAGGTGGTGCTGACCTCCTTCGCCAATCCCAACGGCCTGGAGCCGATGGGCGAGAACGTCTGGGGCGAAACGCTGGCCTCGGGCCAGCCGCTCACCGGCACGCCGGGCGCGGGCACCAAGCAGGGCTCGCTCGCCTCGGGCGCGCTGGAGGCATCGAACGTCGACCTGACCTCCGAACTCGTCAACCTGATCGTTGCGCAGCGCAGCTACCAGGCCAATGCGCAGACGGTGAAGACGCAGGATCAGGTCGTCCAGACCCTGATCAACATCCGCTGAGCCGCCCATGGACCGCATGCTGTATGTCGCGATGAGCGGCGCCAAGCAGGCCATGGAGCAGCAGGCTTCGGTCGCCAACAACATGGCGAACGCCTCCACGCCCGGGTTCCGCGCGCAGATCAACAGCTTTCGCGCCGTGCCGGTGACCGGTGGCACGCAAGCACCGACGCGCGCCTACGTGGTCGCCACCACGCCCGGCGCCGACTTCAGCCACGGTCCGCTCACGGAAACCGGCCGCGCGCTCGATGTCGCCATCCACGGCGACGGCTGGCTCGCGGTGCAGACGCCCGACGGCGGCGAGGCCTACACCCGCGTGGGCAACCTGCAGGTGAACGCCGAAGGCCAGCTCACGACCATGGGCTCGCTGCCCGTGGCCGGCGATGCCGGCGCGCTGGTGGTGCCGCCCGGCTCCACCGTCGCGATCGCCGCCAACGGCCTGGTCACGGCACGCGGCGCCGGCGACCCGGCCATCGGCATTGCCGAGGTGGGCCGGCTGAAGCTGGTCAACCCGCCCGTGGCCGACCTGGTGCGCGGCGCCGACGGCCTCTTTCGCATGCGCGAGGGCCTGCCGCCGGCCGAGCCCGATGCGGCCGTGAGCGTGACCACCGGCGCGGTCGAGGGCAGCAACGTCAATGGCGTGGAGGCCATGGTGGCCATGATCGCCAACGCCCGCAGCTTCGAGATGCAGATGAAGTCGATGCGCAGCGCGGACGAGAACGCGCAGTCGGCCAACAAGCTGCTGGCGTACGGCTGAGCCCGCGTCCCACTCCCAAACTTTCCAAGGATTTTTTCGTCATGATGCGCTCGCTCTACATCGCCAAGACCGGCCTGGATGCCCAGCAGACCCAACTCGACGTGGTGTCGAACAACCTCGCCAACGTCGGCACCACGGGCTTCAAGCGAAGCCGCGCCGTGTTCGAGGACCTGATGTACCAGAACCTGCGCCAGGTCGGTGGCCAGACCTCGGACCAGACCCGGCTGCCTTCGGGCCTGCAGGTGGGCACCGGCGTGCACGTGGTCGCGACCGAGCGCATCCACTCGCAGGGCAACCTCACCAAGACCGACAAGCCGACGGACGTGGCCATCAACGGCGGCGGCTTCTTCCAGGTGCTGATGCCCGACGGCACCACCGCCTACACGCGCGACGGCTCGTTCCAGACCGACCGCGACGGCCAGCTCGTCACGGCCAGCGGCTTCCCGGTGCAGCCGGCGATCACGCTGCCCGCCAACGCCACCAGCCTGACCGTCGGCCGCGACGGCATCGTGTCGATCACGCAGGCCGGGCAGACCAACACGGTGCAGGTCGGGCAGCTGCAGCTGGCCACCTTCCTGAACCCGGCCGGCCTGCAGAGCAAGGGCGAGAACCTGTATGCGGAAACCGACGCCTCCGGCGCGCCGAACCAGGTCAACCCCGGGATCGACGGCGCGGGCATCCTGAGCCAGGGCTATGTGGAGGCCTCGAACGTCAACGTGGTCGAGGAGCTGGTCAACATGATCGCCACGCAGCGCGCCTACGAGATCAACAGCAAGGCGGTCCAGACCTCGGACCAAATGCTGCAGCGTTTGGCGCAGTTATGACCTCCCCCAGTCTTCGCGCGCTTCGTGTCGCTGCGCCAACCCCCTCGCCGGGGGCGACACCGGCGGCCCGGCAGAGCCGGTTCCGCGGTGTCCCTGGAATGGGCCGCGGGCTGTGGATGGTGTTGGGGGCGTTGGCGGCAGCGGGATGTGCGCAGGTTCCGCGCGAGCCGCTGGTGCACCAGCCGATGACGGCGCGGGCGGACAACATGGCTTCGATGCCGCGGCGCGCCAACGGGGCGATCTTCCAGGACGGTCCCGGCGGCAGCGCGCTGTTCGAGGACCGCAGGCCGCGCAACGTGGGCGACATCCTGACCATCGTCATCAGCGAGCGGGTCAATGCGAGCAAGAACTCGGGCGCCTCGGCAAGCCGCACGGGCAGCATGGCTGCCGATTTCGCCGGCATTCCGAAGCTGCTGGGCTCGCTGCTCGACGGGCAGGACGCCAAGCTGTCGGGCGGCAACAAGCTCGATGCCAAGGGCGGTGCCAACGCCAACAACACCTTCAACGGCGTGATCACGGTCACGGTGGTGGACGTGATGCGCAACGGCAACCTGCTGGTCAGCGGCGAGAAGCAGATGGGCATCAACCAGGGCACCGAATACATCCGGTTCTCGGGTGTGGTCAACCCGCGCACGGTCTCGGGAACCAACACCGTGCCTTCGACGCTGGTGGCCGATGCGCGCATCGAATACACGGCCAAGGGCTACATCGACGAGGCCCAGCACATGGGCTGGATGCAGCGCTTCTTCCTCAACGTCATGCCGTTCTGATGACTCACCCCCAGTCTTCGCGCACTTCGTGTCGCTACGCCAACCCCCTCGCCGGGGGCGACGCCAGCGGCCCGGCAAAGCCGGTTCCGCGGCGTCCCGCGAAAGGGAATACCACCATGAATTTTTTCCGCAATGTGCGTTCGTTGATCGGCTTCGCGGCGCTGTGCGCCATCACCCTGTGTTCGCCGGCGCAGGCCGAGCGGCTGAAGGAACTCGCGAGCATCCAGGGCGTGCGCGACAACCCGCTGATCGGCTATGGCCTGATGGTCGGGCTCGACGGCACGGGCGACCAGACGATGCAGACGCCGTTCACCACGCAGAGCCTCAACAACATGCTGCAGCAGCTGGGCATCACGATTCCGCAGGGCGTGAACATGCAGCTCAAGAACGTGGCGGCGGTGATGGTCACGGCCACGCTGCCCTCGTTCGCGCGGCCGGGCCAGAACATCGACGTGACGGTGTCCTCGATGGGCAATGCCAAGAGCCTGCGCGGCGGCACGCTGCTGATGACGCCGCTCAAGGGGGTCGATGGGCAGGTGTATGCGATCGCGCAGGGCAACATGGTGGTTGGCGGCGCGGGCGCGTCGGCCAACGGCAGCAAGGCACAGGTCAACCAGCTTGGCTCGGGCCGCATTCCGGCCGGCGCGCTGGTGGAGCGCAGCGTCGAGGCACCGGTGGGCGGCGACAGCACGTTCACGCTCGAACTCAACCGCTCCGATTTCGGCACGGTGCAGCAGGCGGTCGACGCCATCAACCGGCAGTTCGGCGCGGGCACGGCGCAGGCGCTCGACGCCCGCGTGATCCAGGTGCAGGCGCCCGCGGCGCAGCAGCGCGTGGGCTTTCTCGCGCGGCTCGAAAGCCTGGAGGTCACGCCGACGCAGGCGGTCGCGCGCGTGGTGGTCAATGCGCGCACCGGCTCCGTGGTCATGAACCAGGCCGTGCGTGTGAACGACTGCGCGGTGGCGCACGGCAACCTCTCGGTGGTCATCAACACCGAGCCCGTGGTGAGCCAGCCCAATGCGTTTTCCGGCGGCTCCACGGTGGTCGGGCAGACCTCGCAGATCTCGATCAACCAGGGTGGCGGCGCGCTGCAGATGGTGCGCGGCGGCGCCTCGCTGGCCGACGTGATCAAGGGCTTGAACAGCCTGGGCGCCAATCCGCAGGACCTGGTGTCGATCCTGCAGGCCATGAAATCCGCCGGCGCGCTGCGTGCCGAGCTCGAGATCATCTGAGCATCGCCATGGCTATCACCGAAAGCAGAAGCGGCGCGCTGGACCAGCGCCTTGCACTCGACGTGCAGGGCGTCGATGCCTTGCGCTACACCGTGCGCAGCTCGCCCGAAGAGGGCCTGAAGCAGGTGTCGCGGCAGTTCGAGGCGCTGTTCATGAACATGGTGCTCAAGAGCATGCACGAGGCCACGCCTTCGAGCGGGCTGCTCGAGAACCGCGACCAGAAGATCTACATGTCGATGCTCGACCAGCAGCTCGCGCAGAACCTCTCGGGGCGCGGCGTGGGCCTGGCCGAAGCCATGCTCGCGCAGCTCAGCCGCGCGGCGCCCTCGGGCGAAGCAGACGGCAGCGGCAGCGAAGGCATCTCGCTCGCGCCTCGCGCCGGGATTCCTCTCACGCCGCAGTCGGGCATTCCGCTCGGCTCGTCGCCCTTGCCGTCCGCGCCGCCCCGGCCAGCGGCCGCATCGGTGGACCTGGGCATCTACCAGCGCAACAGCGACCGCTCGGCCGCGGGCGCCGTGGCCTCGCTGCAGGGCAGCGTCGACAGCTTCGTGCAGCGCATGGGTGGCTCCGCGCAGGTGGCGAGCGAGGCCAGCGGCGTGCCGGCGCCGCTGATCCTGGCGCAGGCCGCGCTCGAATCGGGCTGGGGCAAGCGCGAGATCCGCGCCGACGACGGCACCCAGAGCTTCAACCTGTTCGGCATCAAGGCCGACCGCGGCTGGAAGGGTCCGGTGGTGGAGACCACCACGACCGAATACGTGGACGGCGAACCGCAGCGCGTGCGCGCGAAGTTCAGGGCCTACGCCTCCTACGACGAGGCCTTCACCGACTACGCCCGGTTCATCACGCGCAACCCGCGCTACGCCAACGTGCTGGCCGCCGACACGCCCGCCGAGGCTGCGCACGGCCTGCAGAAGGCCGGCTACGCCACCGATCCGCAGTACGGGCAGAAGCTCGTTCGCATCATGCAGAAGTTCAGCTGAAGGAATTTATATGGCAGAGATCCTGACCCCCCCACCACATCGCGGCGCCGCGGCGCCTGCCACCTCGAGCCGGCTGGAGGTGGTGACCTTCACGCTGGGCCAGGAGGAATACGGCATCGACATCCAGAAGGTGCAGGAGCTGCGCGGCTACGACGCGGTGACGCGCATTGCGAATGCGCCGGAATACATCAAGGGCGTGGTGAACCTGCGCGGGATCATCGTTCCGATCATCGACATGCGCATCAAGTTCAGGCTGGGCACGCCGAGCTACGACCAGTTCACGGTGGTGATCGTGCTGAACATCGCAGGGCGGGTGGTGGGCATGGTGGTGGACAGCGTGTCGGACGTGATCACCTTGAGCGCGGAGCAGATCAAGCCGGCGCCGGAGATGGGCTCGGTGCTGGACACCGACTACCTGATCGGGCTGGGCACGCTGGACGAGCGGATGCTGATCCTGGTGGACATCGACCGGCTGATGTCCAGCGACGAAATGGGCCTGGTCGAAAAGATCGTCTGACATGACGCGCGAGGAGCAACCGGCATGAAGAACCTCAAGATCGGCACGCGCCTGGGCATCGGCTTTGCGCTGGTGCTGGCGCTCATGGCCTGCATCGCGGGCATCGGCGTGTTCCGCCTGCAGGGGGTGGGCGACGCGGTGCAGGAGATGGTGCAGCGCTCGCTCGTGAAGGAGCGCCTGGCCGCCCACTGGCTGCTGAACACCAGCAGCAACAGCGTGCGCACCTTTGCATTGGTCAAGAGCAACGATGCGGAAGTCCAGGAGTATCTGCAGAAGCAGATGAGCAAGACCAGCGCGGGCATCTCCGAGACGCAGGCCAGGCTCGAGGCCATGCTGGATTCGCCCGAGGAGCAGGCGATCAGTGCCGACATCAAGGAAAAGCGCAGCCAGTACGTGGGCCTGCGCAACGCCATCCTCAAGCTCAAGGCCGAAGGCAGGCAGGACGAGGCGGCCCGGCTCACCAACGACAAGCTGGTGCCGATGCTCGAGGTCTACGACGCGAGCATCCGCGGCATGCTGACGCACCAGGCCGAGCGGATCGACAAGGCCGCCGATGCCGTGGACAGCCTGAACCGCGCGGGCCGCATGAACGTGATCGTGCTGGCCGTGGCCGCGCTGCTGCTCGGCGCCGTGCTGGCATGGCTGCTGACCCGCAGCATCACGCGTCCGTTGACCGAGGCCGTGCGCGTGGCGCAGACCGTGGCGGATGGCAATCTCACCAGCCGCATCGAATCGTCGTCCCGCGACGAGACGGGCCAGCTGATGCTGGCATTGAAGAACATGAACGCGAGCCTGGCCACCGTGGTGAGCGGCGTGCGCCAGGGCACCGATGCGATCGCGACGGCCTCGGGCGAGATTGCCGCGGGCAACCAGGACCTGTCCTCG
>NZ_VIVL01000002.1 GCF_007828835.1 Variovorax beijingensis
GCCCTGGATGGCGGGCTTGAAGCCCTTGGTCTTGGCGTAGTCGTTCTTCCCGATCATGTCCTGGTCCTGACCGCGGAACTTGTAGTTGCTGGTCACGGAGATATTGGTGGTCAGCGGGGAAGCCGCAGGTGCGGGCGCATCGGCGGCTGGTTGCGCGAGGGCCGCGCCGGGCAGCACGAGAACGGCGGCGATCAGAACGGGAAGGGCGAGCACCGAGGAGGCGGCGCGGATCGATCTTTGCATCGGGAGGACTCGGGGATGAATGGAGAGCGAAAGCGTAGGAGGGCGCGTATCAAAGCCGTGTAAAGACTGAGGGCCGCTGCGCAAAAAAACTGCAGATGCGGTGTGCGTGCAGAATCCGGATCGCTTCGCCGCGCGCGTCCCGCCCAGGCAACGTCAACCTTCCGCAAACACCATGTCCCTGCTCGAAACTGGCGACCACGACCGCCGACTGGACGAGTCGCTGCTGCGCTCGCTCCATGCGCTGCTGAGCGAGGCCAGCGTGTCGCAGGCCGCGGCAAAGCTGGGCGTCGCGCAGTCTGCGCTGAGCCGCCACCTCAAGGTGCTGCGCCAGCTCACCGGCGACGAACTGCTGGTGCGCGTGGGCAACCGCATGGTGCTCACCGAGCGCGCGCAGGCGCTGGCTGCGCCCACGCGGCGCATCCTCTCCGACATGTCGCTGCTCACTGCCGAGGCCGGGCCCGTCGCGCCGCACGAACTGCGCCAGAGCTTCCGCATCGCAACCTACGACTTCCTGCCGCGGCAGTTCTTTGCCGACATCGCCGAGCGGGTGGCGCGGCAGGCGCCCGAGTGCGACGTGGTCATCCGCGGCCTGGGCTCGCGCTTCGAGCACTACCGCCAGCTCGCGGACGGCGAGGTCGACATGGTCATCACCATCTGGCCCGAGCTGCCCGGGCACCTGCGCGCCGCGAGCCTGCTGACCGAGCCGATGGTCTGCCTGATGCGCGAAGGCCATCCGCTGGCGAAGGCGCCGATGACCCTCGAGGACTACCGCAAGGCGCGGCACCTGTCCTCGCTCGAGCACGTGCCGGGGCAGGGCACCATCATCGACGCGCAGCTCGCTGAACTCGGCGTGTCGGTCCGTACGGCGATGCACACCCAGTTCCTCGGCGTGGCACCGGCCATCCTTGCACGCACCGACCTCGTCTTCACCACCGGCCGCCTGCTGGCCGAGGACTTCGCGCGGCAGTATCCGCTGGCGATCGTGCCGTTCCCCGCAAAGATCAAGCCGCACCGCTACCGCCTCGTGTGGCACGAGCGCACGCACAAGAACCAGGCCATGCGCTGGCTGCGCGGCGAACTGACCGCGGCCGCGCGCGAGCTGGCGCATCGGCCGAGGTCATGACGGCGCTGTCATAACCCGCTGCACAGCGCTGTGCTGGGCGCGGGCGGGGGCGTCGCTATCGTTTCCGCCCATGCCGAACCTTTCCTCTTCCGTGCCGGTACGCCCAGACCTGCTCGCCCGCCTGCCGAAGACCGATCTTCACTTCCACATGGCCGGCACGCTGCGTCCGGCCACGCTGGCCGCGCTGGCGCGCCGGTACGACCTGCCGCTGCCGCGCCCGGTCGAGACGCTCTATGCCTATCGCGACTTCTACGACTTCATCGACGTGCTGCGCATCGCCGCGCAGGCGGTGCGCACCAGCGCCGACTTCGAGCGCGTGGCCTACAAGGCCGTGGAGGATGCGGCGCGCGGCAGCAACGCGCGCCATGTCGAGCTGTCGTTCAACCCGCAGTACTTCATGCCTGCCGGCGTGCCGTATCGCGTGCAAATCGAAGGGCTGGCCGCCGGCCTGCACGCCGCGCGCCGCGACTTCGGCTGCTCGGGCCTGCTGATCGCCTCCTTCGACCGCGGCCTTCCGCTCGACAGCGCCGAACGCGCGATGGACGACATCCTCGGACTGCGCTCGGACCTCGTGGTCGGCGTGGGCCTCGACGGCCCCGAGGGCGCAGGCCCCCCGGCGAAGTTCGCCGCCCTGTTCGGGCGCGCCGGCCGGGCCGGCCTGAAGCGCACCGCCCACGTGTGCGAGGACAACCAGACGCTCGACGAGGCGCCGCCTTCCAACGTGGACGACTGCATCCGCCTGCTGGGCTGCGAGCGGCTCGACCACGGCTACAACCTGCTCGCCGGCGAAGGCGACTTGCAACGCGCGCGCGATCGCGGCATCTGGTTCTGCGTCTGCGGCATCACGAGCGTGGTGCGCAACCAGCGGCGGCGTCTCGACAGCGTGAAGCGCATGGTCGAGGCGGGCCTGCCGGTCAGCCTCAACACGGACGATCCCGCCATGTTTCACACCGACCTGACGCACACCTACGCCACCGTGCTCGAGGGCTGCGGTTGGGGCTGGCCGCAGGCGCGTGCCTTCAGCCTCGCGGGCGTGGACGCCTGCTGGCTCGACGATTTCGCCAAGCGGAGCTTGCGCGAGGAGTTCGAGCGGGAGATCGCCGAGCTCGAGCGGGAGCAGGGCGAGCAAGCCGCTTCGCTGGAAACAAACCGCGACTGAAAGCACGACACACCATGTACCTCGACATCGCACGCCGCCGCGCATTGCTTGCCGCACTGGCCTTCGCCTCATGCGCCACCGCCGCCATCGCCGAGCCCGCCTGGCCCGCGCGCCCGATCACCCTGATCGTGCCCTACGGCGCCGGCGGCAACGTCGACGTCATGGCGCGCTGGATCGGTCCCGAGCTGTCGGCCCGCCTGGGGCAGCCGGTGGTGATCGAGAACGTCTCGGGTGCCGGCGGCGTCATCGGCACCGAGAAGGCAGTGCGCGCGAAGCCCGATGGCTACACCCTGCTGCTGTCGGTCGAGAGCACGGTCGTGATCGCGAAGATGGTGACGCCTTCCACCGTGCGCTACGACGGCCTCGCGGACCTCGTGCCCGTCACCCTGCTCGGCTCCCAGCCACTGGCACTGGTGGGCAAGCCCGCACTGCAGCCGAAGACGGCCGAGGCGCTCTATGCCGAGCTGAAGTCGGCGCCCGGGAAGTTCAGCTATGCGAGTTCCGGCGTCGGCACCTCGCTGCACCTGGGCGGTGAACTGCTGAAGCAGCAGGGCGGTGTGGACATGGTCCACGTGCCCTACCGCGCGGGCGTGCAGATTGTCAGCGACCTGAGCGGCAACCAGCTCGACCTCGCGGTGCTGCCCCTGTCGATGGTGATCCAGCAGGCGCGCTCGGGCAAGCTGCGCGTGTATGGCGTGATGTCGGACAAGGCATCGGCCGCCATGCCCGAAGCGTTGCCTCTCGCAGGCGTGCCGGCCTGGCGCGGCGCCGAGGTGTCCGTGTGGCAGGGCATCTTCGCGCCCAAGGGGACGCCGCCCCGGATCGTCGCGCAACTGCACAGCGCACTGGCACAGGTGCTCGCGAACCCGGGCGTACGGAAGAACTTCGAGGACGGCGGCGTCACGCCGCTGGGAGCCGGGCCGAAGGAGTTCGCCGACTTCCTCCAGGGCGAGGCGGCGAAGTTCAGCGCGATCGTCGCGAAGGGGAACATCCGGGCCGAGTAGAAGCGGGGCGTGAGCCGCCGATTCTCGCCATGGCGCTGCGCGCGGGCACCGTCATCGCGACCACGCCCGCCACGATGCATGCGAGCCCGGCCCACGCGGTGGGCGAGAGCACCTCGCCGAGGAACGCCACGCCGATCATCACGCCGACGGGCACGCGCAGGTACGCTTGCGCGGCGGTCGACATCGGCCCGAGCGTCTTGATCAGCCGGAAGTAGATCGTGAAGGCGAGGGCCGTGGAGAGCACCGCGAGCGCGAGCACGGCGGCCATCGACGCGGCCGAAGGCGCCAGCGTCCACGGCCGGTCGATCGCGAGGCTCGCGGGCAGCAGCATCGCCGCACCGCAGAGCAGCGAGCCCCCGGCCGGCACCATCGGGTCGAGTCCCTTGAACACGCGGCCGAACATCGCCGCGCAGCCATAGCAGACGGCCGCCGCCACCAGCCCGAGCTGCGCGAGCAGCGAATGCCCGAGGCCGTGCAGCGCCTCGAAGCCGACGATCAGGCAGATGCCCGCGAGGCCCGCCGCCACGCCGAAGAGCCGGCGCAGCGTCGGCTTCTCCGCACCGCCCATGCCCAGGCCCAGCAGGAAGATGAAGATCGGCGAGGTCGAGTTGAGGATGGTTGCGAGCCCGGCGTCCACGCTGCGCTCCGCCCACGCGATGAGCGTGAAAGGCAGCACGCTGTTGAGGCAGGCCTGCAGCGCGAAGCGGCGCCACATCGCAGGCTCCCGCGGCAGCCGCACGCCGCGCAGGCGCAGCAGCCCGAGCAGCAGCAAGCCGGCGATCAGGGTGCGCGCCGCGATCAGCGTCACGGGCGGCAGCGTCTGCACGCCGATCTTGATGAAGGTGTACGAGGCGCCCCAGCAGGTGGCGAGTACCGCGAGCAGCATCCATTCGAAGGCGATGCGGGGTGGCGGCTTGGCGGCGGCTGCAGCGAGTGTGGTCGTTGGCATGATGCGCAGATCATCGAGAGTTCGCGGGACGGACACTTCGGCCTGCAACGAAACGTGCGCGTGATGACCGCGGGCCCGAATCTGGGTACGCTGCGCACGGCCCCGATCTCTTTGCATTCAACGCACGACCGACTCCCTATGCCTTCGCTCCTGATCCGCAATGTGCGCCCCATGGGTGCTTCCCCCGTCGATGTGCTGGTGCGCGATGGCCGCATCGCAGAAACCGGCGCCGCGCTTCCTGCGCCCGCCGATGCCGCCGTCGAGGAGGGCGGCGGCGCGCTGCTGCTGCCCGGCCTGGTCGAAGGCCACACCCATCTCGACAAGACGCTGTGGGGCATGGACTGGTACCGCAACGAGGTCGGCGCCAATCTCATCGACAAGATCGAGAACGAGCGCGCCTTCCGTCATGCGAGCGGACACGACGCGGCCGCGCAGTCGCTGGTGCTGGCCAAGGCTTTCCTCGCGCTCGGCACCACGCGGCTGCGCACGCATGTGGACGTCGACACGCAGGCGGGCCTGCGCCATCTCGAAGGCACGCTGCGCACGCGGCAAGCCCTGTGCGACGTGCAGCAGATCCAGATCGTCGCGTTCCCGCAGTCCGGCCTGCTGGGCCGGCCGGGCACGGCCGAACTGCTCGCGCAGGCGCTCGTGCAGGGTGCCGATGTGCTGGGCGGCCTCGACCCCTGCGCGATCGACCGCGACCCGGTGCGCTCGCTCGATGTGCTGTTCGGCATCGCCGACAGGCACCAGCGCCCGCTCGACATCCACCTGCACGAGCCCGGTGCCATGGGTGCGTTCTCGCTCGAGCTGATCCTGCAGCGCACCGAGGCGCTGGGCATGCAGGGCAAGGTCGCGGTGAGCCACGGCTTCTGCCTGGGCGACCTGGGCGAGCGCGAGCGCGACGTGCTGCTCGCGCGCATGGCCAGGCTCGGCGTGGTGCTGGTCACCAGCGCGCCGCCATCGCGCAACGTGCCGCCGCTCATGGCCTGCCGCAAGGCCGGCGTGACGGTGCTCGGCGGCAACGACGGCATCCGCGACACCTGGTCGCCCTACGGCAAACCCGACATGCTGGAGCGCGCGATGCTGATCGGCATGCGCTACAACCTGCGCCGCGACGACGAGATCGACGTGGCGCTCGACACCGTCACCCACGCCGGCGCGCGCGGCTGCGGCTTCGAGGCCTATGGCCTGGAGGCCGGCTGCCGTGCCGACCTGGTGCTGGTCGATGCGCAGACACCGGCGCAGGCCGTGGTCTCGCGGCCGGTGCGCAGGCTGGTGGTGGCGGGCGGCCGTGTCGTGGCGCGCAGCGGCGTGCTGCAGGCCGAGGTGGTGTCCTTGTAGCCCGCACCGCCATGTGCGCCCTCGGCCTACGCAAAGGCCCGCTGCCGGCTGTAGAGCGCCCGCCCGAAGCCGGGAGAGGCTTCGCCGCAGATTCAATCCTCGAACGAAAGGCTTTCCATGCGCGCCAACGACAATTTGCTGTCCGGACCCATTGCCGATGAACTGACGCCGCTGGAAATTTCCCAGGCCGTCCTCCAGGGCGAAGAAAATCCGAACACCGCGCGGCCGCTCACGCCGCTCGAGCAGGCCGCCACGGGCATCGGAACAGGCAGCGGACAACGCTCGTCGCTCGGCCGCATCCTGTGCAGCCCCGCGGTGGCCTGGGGTGCCGCGGCCATGGCGGGCCTGGGCCTGCTCGCCGCGCTGGCCTATGCGAAGCGGGAGCCCACGCCCAGGCCCTGACGCCGCCGGCGAAGGCGGGCAACCAGAACCCGCCTCACTACACTGCTGCGGATGAGCCTTCCCCCTCCACCGCATCGCGTGCGAGAAGACCACCTCGTTTCCTACTTCCTGAGCGGCGATGCCATGCGCAGCCGCAGCGTGAGCGATGTGGTGCTGTCGGGCAGGGTCGATGTGCCTGCGCCTCCCGCGCGCCTGGTTGCGGATTGGGAGCGCGAGGTTTCCTCGCGGCTGGCGCTGGAGCCCGGCGATGTCGAGCCCTTGCCCCTGGCGCGTGCGCGTGCGCGCTGGCCGGACTACCGGCGCTGCGTGCAGGCCATGTCCGACTGGACCCGCGCCATCGGCGTGCCCGAAGCGCTCCTTGCCTCCAGCGAAGTCGCCCTCATGGCCTGCCGCGGCGCCAGCTACCACCATGACGGCGCGCAATACGGCGCCGCGGCCTTCTGCAATCTGTTCCTCTGCGAAGACAAGGAACTGGATGTGCACTTTCCGTTGACGGGCCACCGGATTCCGCTCGCCCGCGGCACGGTCCTGATGTTCGACACCGGCCAGCCGCACGCCGTCGTCGAGCGTGGCAGCAGCGGCTTCGACGCGGCCCGCTTCGCTCCCGGGCGCGACTGCACCCAGGTGTTCCTGAGTTGGGAGCTTCCGATCGAGGATGTGCATGTCGGGCGCGCGCTTCGCATTGCCTTCGACATCGACGCGCGAACCGCATCGCAGCTCGCAGACGAGCAGGTCCGCGTCAATGGCGAGCCGGCCAGCCTGTGCCCGGATTCCGGCCGGTGGCGGCGCCCCGGCTGAGCGACAGGCAGGCACGCCGTCATCGCCGCTACATCGCGGTGTCACAGCTCTTTCTTAGGCTGGAGGCCCTCCAACCGCCTCGAGAAAAAAGGAGTGCCTCCATCCATGCATCCACGATTCATCCTGCGCGCGCCGCTCGCGCTGTCGGTACTGGCCCTTGCATTGACCGCCTGCGGCGGCGGTGATGGTGGAGGCGGCGGGGGCTTCAGCGGCGCTGCTGCCACGTCGGGCAATGCGCCTGGCTCGGACCCGACCCCTGCAGGCACGGCCGGCAAGACCGATGCAGCCTCGCCCGGCGCGGGCAACGAGCCCAGCGTGAGCTACGCGCCCTGACGCCATCGCGTCCCGGCATTCCCAAGACCAAGAACAAACCCCCATGACCACACGCCGCAAGTTTCTCCAGACCGCGACCGGCTCCGGCATTGCCGCCGCCACGCTGGCCACTTTCCCACCCAGCATCCGCCGCGCGCTGGCCATCCCCGCGCACCATGAGACCGGCACCATCAAGGACGTCAAGCACGTCGTGCTGCTGATGCAGGAGAACCGCTCCTTCGACAGCTATTTCGGCACCTTCAAGGGCGTGCGCGGCTACGGCGACCGCTTTGCCGTGCCGGCACCCAACGGCAAGACCATCTTCCACCAGACCTACACCAAGACCACGCCGCCCAGCACCTACACGCCCTACCGGCTCGACGAAAGCAAGGGCAACGCGCAGCGCGCGGGCAGCACGCCGCACGGCTGGTCCGACTCGCAGGCCGCATGGGACCATGGCCGCATGTTCAAGTGGCCCGACGTCAAGAACCTGCTGTCGATGGGCTACTACGACACCGCCGAGGTGCCGTTCCAGCGCGCGCTGGCCGAGGCCTTCACGCTGTGCGACCACTACCACTGCGGCATGCACACCGGCACCATCGCGAATCGCCTGTTCTACTGGAGCGGCACCAATGGCCCGAACGGCATCAGCCCCGCCGACGGCAGCAAGGTGCAGCTCGCGGTGCTCAACAACCAGTTCAACGCGGGCAACGACATCGGCGCATCCACCGAAGGCTGGACCTGGACCACCTATGCCGACCGGCTCGAGAAGGCCGGTGTGAAATGGAAGGTCTACCAGAGCCTGATCGACAACTTCGGCTGCAACGAGATGATGAGCTTTCGCCACTGGCGCACCGCCATCGAGCAGATGCCGGCGGCGCGCCGCCCCGTCTACGTTCCCGCGACCGACATCACGCAGCCGGTCACCGCGGCCGGGCCGTTCTATGACCCGGCCATCGACGATGCGCTCAGCCCGCTCGCCAAGGGCTTCGGCAACACCATGCCGCAGGGCTTTCTCGAAACCTTCCGCGAGGACATCCGCAACGGCACCTTGCCTGCGGTGTCGTGGATCATTTCGCCGTCGGCCTACAGCGAGCACCCCGGACCATCGAGCCCGGCCAAGGGCGGCTGGTACGTGCAGGAAGTGCTGGACGCGCTGACCTCCAACCCCGAGGTCTGGAGCAAGACCGTGCTGCTCATCAACTTCGACGAGAACGACGGCTTCTTCGACCACCTGCCGTCGCCCGCGGTGCCCTCGCGCAACCCCGACGGCTCGCTGGCCGGCGCCACCACGCTGGCCGAGGCCGACACGGCCGTCGAGTACCACAACCACACGCCGGCCACGCCCAAGCAGCCCGCCATGGACGGCCGCCCCTACGGCCCCGGCCCGCGCGTGCCGATGTGGGTGGTCTCGCCCTGGAGCCGCGGCGGCTGGGTCAACTCGCAGGTCTGCGACCACACCTCCACGCTCATGTTTTTGGAGAAGTGCTTCGGCGTGGCCGAGCCGCAGATCAGCAAGTACCGCCGCGCCGTCTGCAGCGACCTCACGAGCGCCTTCAACTTCGAGCGCCCCAACGACGAACCGCTGCCCACGCTGGCCGGCCGCAAGACCAAGGCCGAGGCCGATGCGCTGACCGCTGCGCAGGAGGCGCTGCCGAAGATCGTCCCGGCGGCCGACGCCGACCTGCCGGTGCAGGCCACCGGCGTGCGCCCCTCGCGCGCGCTGCCTTACGAGCTGCACGCCAGTGCGCGCAGCGATGCGCTCAACGGCCGCGTCCAGCTGCTGTTCGCCAACAGCGGCCGGGCCGCCGCCGTGTTCCACGTCTACGACAAGCTGCACCTGTCGGACCGCCTGCCGCGCCGCTACGTGGTGGAGCCCGGCAAGCAGCTCGACGGTTACTGGAGCGCCATGGCCGACGATGCCGGTCTGTACGACCTGTGGGTGCTCGGCCCCAACGGCTTTCACCGCCAGTTCAAGGGCGACCTGAACCGGCTGCGCGCCGGCAGCGCGCCCGCGCCCGAGATCCGCGTAGGCTACGACGCGCGCCGCGGCGACCTCTACCTGCAGATGCGCAACGATGGCCGGCGCGACTGCCGCTTCACCGTGCGGCCCAACAAGGCCTACCCGCGTCCCGACGCCTACCAGGCTGGCGGCAGGGACCGCAACGGCAGCAACGGGCGCGGCAACGACGGACATGGCAGCGACGACAAGGGCACCTACGGCCACAACCCCGACGGCTCGTGGAGCATCCGCGTCAAGGGCGGCGGCGAAACCGGCATGCGCTGGAGCCTGGACGCGAGCGGCCAGTGGTACGACTTCGTCGTGACCTGCGATGCCGATCCTTCCTTCTACCGCCGCCTGGCCGGCCGCATCGAGACCGGGCGGCATTCGGTGAGCGATCCGGCCATGGGCCTGCAGGACCGCTTCTGACCCGGCAGCGGGCTGCTGCTACGGCAGCAGCCTGGCGATCGCATCGGCGAACGACGGAATGTCGGTCTCGGTGTGCGTCGTCGAGTAGGTGGTCTCGGTGATCGACAGGCCCGGGTAGCCTCGGGCCAGAAGCCGCGCGTGCATTCGGCCCACAGGTTCGAAGTTGCACTCGACCGGCTTGTCGCAGCGCGTGAGAACCAGCGTTGCCGGCAAGGGCCGGTCGCCCAGCGCATCGTGCATTCGCTGCTCGAGGTCTTCGTACTCGGCCGTCTGGAAGTCGAACGCGGCTTCGAACGCCAGGAAGTGCGAGAACACCAGGCTGCCTGCCGCCCCCTCGAGGAACAGCGCGATGCCGGCCATGCTCCCGCTCAGCGACAGCCCGGTCAGCAGGCGCTGCCCTGCGTCGGCGCGGTACTTCGACTCGACGAACGGCACCAGTTCGAGCGCGAGGAAGTCGTGGTACGGCACGGCGCCCGGCATCGTGTAGTCTTGCTCGCGGCGCGCCGAGCCGCCGATGCCGACCAGGATCGCTTCGGTGCGGTGCTGCTCGAGGATGTTCCTGAGGTCTGAAAACCGCGTGTTGGGCGGATTGAAGACCCCGTCGGCGTCCATTGCGTAGATGACGGGATAGGCCGCCGAGCTGCCGTCGTAGGAGGCCGGCAGGTAGATCTCGAGCGCGTAGGTTGCGCCTGTCTTGGCCGAGGTGATGGTGTCGGAAACGACGCGGCTGGCGGCGGGCGGCGATTCGGCGGGCGTCGCGGGGGGCTCGGGTACCGGTGCGGGCGCTGGCGCAGGCTCGGGCGGCGCGGCCGGCGCATCGGGGGGCGGCGGCGTGGCCGGCGTATCGGGCGGCGGTGCAACGGTGGCCACCGGCGCTACCGGCGCTACCGGCGCGACCGGCACGAAGGCGCCACCGCCGCCTCCGCCGCCTCCGCCACCTCCGCCACCTCCGCCGCAGCTCCACATTCCGAGCGCGAGCGCCCAGCTTCCGGCCCCTACGAACGCACGCATCCTTTGCCCAAGCTGCATCGGAGTTTTCCTCGAACCTGGTGGCTTGAAGAGGCGCATCAGGGGCGTCGCGCCAAGGAAAAAAAGCGCCGGCCCGATGCGGACTTTTTCAGGATGCCACGGGAAGCCGTGGCTGCAGCGCTCTTCGGGGTAGCTGGAAAACGAAAAAGTCGTATCCATCCCAGGCGGGCACGAGGGTTGGCGGGCCGCGCGTCATCGGGGAGGCACTTACACTGCGGCCATGAGAAGCGCAAGGGATGTTCAATGCGGCCTGCAGCCCGTGGTGGAGCTGCGGAAAGAGGCTGCGTCGTACGCTTATTCCGTTCGCGCGCCGCGTTCGAAGGGTGTCATCCCGCCCAGCTCGTACAGCAACGGCGGCTTCTCGACGCTCGCCGACTGCCTGCTCGACGTGGCGCGCGCACTCGGTGGCGACTTCAAGCGCATCTACGTGCGCCTTGACGGCTACTGCGTTGGGGAGCGCGATATCGCCGAATTGCGCCATGGGCCGCAAGAGGTCGCGGCCGCCCTCAGGGCTGCCTGCGACGCGATTGCGAGCGCCGCCGAAGCGGGTGCCGCCGCATCGGAAGCCAACGATCCCTGAGCACGGCCCCTACGCGATGCGAGCTGAACCTGCGGGGCGATCCGGGTGCCTTTCTGCACCGCTTGTCATTCGCGGAAGCTACAGTCAGGTTCCGAACCATGAGGAGGCAGTCGCATGAGCTATGACTTGATGGTGTTTGCAGTGGAAGCCGCGCCCAGGGACCGGGCCGCATTTCTCGAGTGGTATGAAGGCCATGCCGAATGGGCGGAAGGGCATTCCTACGACAACCCGGATGTGAGCACGCCTGCGTTGAGGGCTTGGTTCCTGGAAATGATCCAGTCCTACCCCGCCATGAATGGCCCGTTTTCGTCCGAAGAGTTTCCGGAGGACGACGCCGTCGTGACCGACTACAGCGTCGGGCGGGAAGTGATCTATGCAGCATTCGCGTGGTCGAAGGCTGAAGCGGCCTATGACGCCGTTGTCGCCGTTGCCGCGAAACACGGGGTCGGGTTCTTCAATGCGAGCTCGGACGGCGCGGAGGTTTGGCTTCCCGACGGCAAGGGCGGCTTGCAACTGGCGCACTCCGCGTGAAGGTCCCGCAGGTTCTCGACGACACCAGCCAGACCGCCAATCCCGCCGCCAATTCCGCCGCATGGGCCCGCCTGCGCGACATGGTCGCAGCGCGAACCCCCGTGGACGGGCGCACCGATGCGCTGTATCCGGGGCTGCGCTGCTACCGCTTCTCGCGCCCGGCCCGCTACGAGAAAACCCAGCGCCTCACGCCGGGCGTGGTGGTGGTTTTGCAGGGCCGCAAGACGGTGCACCTTGGTGGCCACCGCCGTTCGCTCGACTACGGCGCCGCGCAGTGCCTGGTGCTCGGGGCCGAGGCCGCGTGCCTCGGTACGGTCGTCGCAGCGAGCGCCGAAGCGCCCTACCTCGCGATTCATCTCGACCTGCCGCCCGACGTGCTGGTCAAGTCTTTTGTCGCGCTCGCGGAAAGCGGCGCGCTGGCGGCAGAGCCCGCGCGCGTGACCGAGAACTTCACGGCGCCGGTGGCGCCGGAGGTGATCGACGCCTTCGCCCGCCTGCTGCTGGCGGCCGACGACCCGGTGGAGCGCCGCACGCTCGCGCCGCTGTCCGTCGAAGAGATCGTGCTGCGGCTGCTGCGTTCGGAAGCCGCAGCCGCCATCCGCAGCGCGGGCGCTGTCACCAGGGCTGGCGCACGCATACAGGCGGCCATCGCCTTCATGCGCCGCCATCTGGACCGGCCGCTGTCGGTGGCCGAGATCGCCGGCCACGTGCACATGAGCCCTTCGCACTTTGCGCACAGTTTTCGCGAAGTGGCGGGTGTTACGCCGATGCGCTGCATCCGCGACCTTCGCCTCGAAGAAGCGCGCGTGCTGATGCTGGGCGCCGGCCTGCGGCCCGGCGATGCGGCTGCGAAGGTGGGATTCGAGAGCGCGGCGCATTTCAACCGTGCGTTCCGCAGGCGGTTCGAGGCGACGCCTGCGGAATACGTGCGGCGCGTGCAGTCGGGTTGATGGGAAAGAGGGCTGCGGCAAGCTTCGCAGCCATGGTCAATTTGTTCGCAGCTTCGCGCCTTGGCGCGGGGAAGGGCGCTGGCTAACCTGCCGTCTCCCTAATCCTTCAAGCCAAAGACAAAGAATCTCCATGGACCCGATCAGCCTCATCATCACTTTCGAAGCCAAGCCCGAGCGCGCATCCGCGTTCGCCGAACTCATGCAGCAGGTCAAGCAGTCGCTGCCATCGGTGGACGGCTGCCGCGGTGTGCGGCTGTTCGGGCACGGCGACAACGCCTGCGCGTTCACGCTGGTCGAGTCGTGGGAATCGCGCCGCCATCATCAGGCGCATATCGCGGGCGTGGTGTCGTCCGGCGCATGGGACGCGATGGCGGCCGAGTTGGCTCGCGAGCCCGTCAGCTGCTATTGCAACGAACTTTGATGCGGTGCGCCGGGGCAGGAGCGATGTGCCTTATCTTGGGGTGTTGCTCGGGTGAGTGCCTGCGTTCTCCTCGGATTCCTTCCATGCCGCCCAGCATTGTTGGCTGCAGCATGGCCACCAACCAAGTGGCCCGCACTCCACGACCTCACCGCAACCTGTTCGGCACCAGACGGTGTGCCGCCGCGACGCAGGCGCGCTGGCTTGATGCGGCCTTCGTTCCAACTGCCTCACCGCCAACGCGAACGGCGTCCCCTCCACTGGCTGGTCCATCACTTGTCGTCCCTGGGATCGCTTGTCTGTTGCCAGTTCGTGTCGCCGAAGGAGCTGTGCTTGATGATGGGCATGATCTCGCCCTTGTCGAAGTAGCGCCGGCTGTCCAGCTGGGCCGGGGTGAACCACCAGCCGGCCTGTGGGCAGGGTTCGCCGCCGGGGATGAGCGGCTTTCTTTTCGAGGTGGCGGTCCGGCCTTCATCGGGCGAGGGCTTGCGGCGCTGTTCCGCGCTGGGCCAGTCGCTGTCATCGTCGAAGCGACGCATCCAGCGCAACGAGCTCTCGTAGCCGAAACGGGGATTCGGGTCGCCGTCCCAGGGATCGAGCGTGTTCAGGTTCAGCTCGTCGCAGCGGATCGGGCGAATCAGGCGGTTGGCTTTGGCCAGCACATCGGGCACGCCGTCTTCCACCGGGTACAGGTCGAGGTCGCCCAACTCGATCCAGAGGCCGTTGGCGCCGTCAGGGTTGAGCTTGTCCCGCGGGTAGGGGACCGAGGTGATCTTGATGCGCGGGTCGGCCAGTTCGACACGGATCTGATGCTCGGGCTTGCCCAGCTTGCGTTGCCATACGGGCGAGAGCATGAAACACCACGTCGGAGGGCGCAAACCAGCGCCAAGGTCAGTCGGATTCACAAACCCTTCATGAATCTTGTCGTGATATTGGTAGCCCATCTTGGATGGATGATCGATGTCCAGGCCGTAGAAGTAATCGGCGCAGATGCGCTCCAGCACATCAGACTCATAAGATCCCATTACGCCAAGGTCGCCGTTGCCCACCTCGTAACCCATGTACGCCTGCTCGGGCCGAACTGACTTGATGCAATCGAGCACGAAGTCGCTCCACCGTGTTTCATTACCGTCCTGGTACCAGTCGTAGCAGAAAATCAGTTTGAGCGTGCTGTAGCACTGTTGAGGTACGTGGTCCACACGTGCGGAGTAGGACCACAGTGGCGATGCATCGGGCGACTCCATGTCGGTCGCCATCAAATAGAAGGTTTCAAACTCTTCTTGGTGGTGCTTGGCTTCGGCCCGAAGGTCTGTCGGAAGCCGCTTGTCCCCTGCTTTGAGCCAAACCTGCGTGCGCGACTTGAACACCCTCTCGAAGGGGTTGTCCATGATCTGCTCAAAGCACTCCCAGATGTCGATGAACTTGTTTGCCACCGACATGTAATCCTCAGGCTGGTGGTAAACATAGAAGGTCACATAGGGACAGATACCCAATTCACGCCCTTTGTCGCCATAGAACCACTGCGGCGCGACCTTGCTCTCGCGAATAAATTCCTCGATCTCTTCAGGGTCCAGAAACAATTTGGCCGTACTCATTAGATTCCTCACTTCTTGCCGTGGTGGCCGCGACCGCCCGGTGTTCTTCGATCCTGCTGCTTTGAAGGTACTTCCTTCTTCTCGTTCTCGCCTGACTTATCGGTTTCCTTCTTCGCCTCGTGTACCGCGATGTCCTCCGGGTACCGAAATAGCGACAGCCTTCCGCCCGAAGTCACGGGCTTACCTTGGAACGTGAGGGAGGCCCGGGCCGTGTTGACCTTTGCTGCGTGCTTGAGCAAGCGGTCATAAGCTTGGAACTGCTTCTTCTCAATCCGATCCCCCGGGAACTTGATCTCCACAATAGCGAAGATGTTGCCCTTGTCCGGCCGTTGATGCCGGTACTCCGAGATCATGAGGTCGGCCGCGATGCTGCCCTTGCGGTACTGGAACGGGCTGGGATAGAACGGATTGATTTTCCCCAGCCGCTGCAGCTTGGTGGCCTCTTCCACGGGATGATCGTCGAAGGATGGCGGCGGTCCGAAGTTCACCTCGCATTTCAACGGGCTGGCCCAGCTCAGGCACTCGTCCACGAACTCGAACAACAGGTTGACCGCCAGCTGCTTCAGCCTGATCACGAAGAACGCCTCGAGTTCCACATCGGTCAATTGCTCGACCGACATCGACAACAGTTCCTCGATGATCTTGCGCTTGGCCCTGGGCAGATCCTTGATCGATACGCCCTTCTTTTTCCGAAGGCTCAGCACCGGCATGCGGTCGGCCGCGGCGCATACCTGGGTGATGGCATCGCGGAATGGAATCTTCTGCTCGATGGCCGCATTGATGGTGGCATCCGTGGCGCCGCGGCCGGCGGCCTTGCGCGTGTTCTGCCCCTGCGGGTCGGTGGCCTCGAGGGCCAGCAGGATCGCGACTTCCTCCTTCTCCTCGATCTTCTGCGCGATCTCGTCCTGGATGCTCTGGATGACCTTGCGAATCTCCTCCTTGGCCTTGCCGATGTCCTTGCCGTATTTTTCGACCCCTTCGTACAGTTCTTCGGCCAGCTCGCCCAATTCATGAACCGTGATGGCGAGGGCGATCAGCTCGAGCACGCCCCAGACGATGGCGGGTACCGGCATTACGCGGCCTCGCCTCCAGGAGCGCTGCCTGGTGCCGGCGCGCTACGGGCTTCGGCTTGTCCGGCCCTGGCCTCCAGCACGGACGACCAGTTCTCCGTCACTCGCTCGCTCTCGCGCATGATCGACTTGTAGCCCTTCAGACCGATGGCCATCTCGCTATTGACCAGGCGGGTCTGGCCGGCCTTGGACGTATCGCCACTTTCCAGCAACTTGCGCTGCTGGTCATGGATTTCGTAGGCGTAGCCCTCGAAGGGGCGGTTGTCGGTCTTGAAGAGTTGGTAGTCGGCCTTGTACGGACCCAGGTCGAGATTGGGCAGCTTCAGCTCGATCGACGGCACCGGCACGCTCTTCGGCCCCACCATCGAATGCGAAGCCGCATGCGCGCGCCACAGGCCGAGGGTGCCGCTCTCGATGCCGCCGGCGGTCCAGCGCGTGTAGCTGGAGCCGCCGTTGACGAGCACCTCTTCCTTCGCCGTGATGGTGATCCGGTTGGCCTCCATCTTGATGTCCAGCTTGGCCAGCGCGTTGATGCTGTCCCTGAGCGCCGTGAGGTCGATGTCCGCCGCCGCCGCCGCCATGCGGATGCCGTTGTTGAAGGCCACCATGCGCACCGCATCCTTGGCGCTCACCAGGAAGCTGTTGCCCGTGGCCACGCTGGTGTGCGCGCCGCTCGTGAGGGCCGTGTGTTCCACGCTCACGAGGTGGGTGCTCGCGGCCGTGGTGGCCTGGATGCCCGCGGGGCTCGCCAAGGTCAGGTGCGGCTCCTGGAACTCCGGGAACTCGCCCTGGCCCGGCCTGCCGCCGCTTCCCTTGATCGCGTCGTTCTGCGCCTTCAGCGCCCGGGCCACCTCGTCCTGGTCGCCCGCCTCGTGCGCCTGGGCCTGCTGCGCCACCTGCGCCAGGCTCTCGTGCAGGTCGCGCCCCTGCGTGAGCCGCGCCACCGTCTCGCGCATGTCGGTGATGTGGCCCTGCGCATTGGCGCGCGCCTCGGTGCTCAGCAGCAGGCCCTTGGCCGATCTCACCGCCCCGTGCCCGTCGGTGCGCAGCTCGAAGCCCTGGCCCCGGTCGTCCTTGCGCCCGGCCGTGTCCTCGATGCGCCCGACGTGGCCCAGGCTCAGGCTGGAGCTCTGGTGGTCGCTCTTGAGCTGGGCCTGCACCTTGCCGCTGGAATCATCGAGCGCCAGGTGGTTGCTGCGTCCGCCGCCCAACTCGCGGCTGCGAATGCCCGTGAGCTGCTTCTGGCTGGGCAGGGCCCAAGCGGGCATCTCGTCGGCGTTGTGCACCCGGCCGGTGACGATCGGGTGGTCGGGGTCGCCGCTCAGGAAATCGACGATCACCTCCTGCCCGATGCGCGGCAAGGCGGCCGCGCCGAAAGTGGCACCGGCCCAGGATGTGGACACGCGCACCCAGCAGCTCGAATGCTCGTTGTGCTGGCCCAGCCGGTCCCAGTGGAACTGCACCTTGATGCGGCCGTAGCGGTCGGTCCAGATCTCCTCGCCCGCGGGGCCCACCACCATCGCCGTCTGCGGGCCGCGGGTGCGGGGCTTGGGCGTGCTGCGTTGCGGGCGCCAGGCGTAGCTCGTGGGCTGGGCCTCGTGGCGAAAGTGGTAGTAGATGCCTTGCTCGCACAGGCGGGACACGAAGGAAAAGTCGTCCTCGTGGTACTGCACGCAGTAGGTCCAGGGGCGGTAGCTGCGGTGGAGCTTCTGCTCCATCGGGTGGCCGTAGCGGCCCAGCACGGCCGCAACGATCTCGGGGACGGTCTGGTCCTGGAAGATGCGGAAGTCGGAGCGGCGCGTGGCCAGCCAGAGCCAGGGGCGCAGCCGCATGCCGTAGAAGGCCTGGCGGTCGTCTTCGTGCGACAGGCCGAAGCGGGTGACAAGGCCGGCCAGGTAGCGCGGGGCGCCGCTCTCGGTTTCCATCACGACGGTGGCCGTCTTGCCGAGCAGGGCCTTCGCATCGATGGCATTGCTGCTGCCCAGCAGCTCGAGGTCGAAGGCATAGGCCTGGCTGAGCGCCTCGCGTCCCGCCAGCCGATGGAACTGCAAGGCATCGCCCAGGCGCGAGTGCAGGATGACGCGCCTTCTCATGGACGCGGACGAACCACGGGCGCGGGCGAACGGGCTCGCGCGATCGAACATTGACATGAAAGCTCCCTGGCCGCCCTCAGAGGCTGGGGGGCCGTTTTGTTGGGAGATTATGTAAGCCGCTGTTGCAGGCCCGGAAGCAGCCCAAAGTAGTCATCGCGAACGCAGATGCGCAATTCGTGAAGCAATGCACATCGCCGTGTGCCGCGGGCGCGTATCGGTGTCCGATGGACAGCCGCTCTGCTAGATTCCGTCCCGGTAGCCAATCCATTCAAAGAGTCTTTGACGCTCTGTTCTCCCTGAACCCTTCAATGAAGGTTTTTTTGGCTACCTCTCAACCCGCTTCGGCGGGTTCTTTTTTGGGCGGAACAGTCCTGAAGGAAGCGTCCTTAACCATCGGTTAAGACCGGCTAAACAAGACGCGAATTGTCGGCATGCCCTCGAATCGTGAGGATGCACAGCGCCGACGCCGTCGGATCCGCGCAAGAAAAAGACAGGAGACAGCATGCACCCGAGAAGCCCGACTGGGCGCCAGCCGCGCCTGCACTGGTTCGCGGCGGCGATGGCCGCGGTGGCAATCGCCGCCGGTGCACCGGCCGAGGCCCGCGTCACCCGCATCGTGATCGACAGCGTCGCGCCTCTCGCTGGGCAGTCGATTCCATACGAGCAGGTCCGCGGCCGCGCCTTCGGCGAGCTCGATCCGAACGATCCGCACAACAGCGTCATCACCGACATCCAGCTCGGCGCGGACGCCGACGGCAAGGTGCGGTATGAAACCACCTTCAATCTGGTGAAGCCGGTCGACATGAGCCGCGCGAGTGGCTTCCTCTGGCACGACGTGCCCAACCGCGGCGGCGCCGGCACCATCGCCGTGGAGGAGCGCGAACTGGGCGATGTCGGCCTGCGCAGCGGCTGGCAGGCGGACAACGCCGGCAACACGGGCATTCCCGCCAATCGGGCCGAGGGTACCAATCACTGGGTGGCGGCACCCATCGCCAAGCTGAACGGCGTGGCTGTCACAGGCACGGTGTTCGCGCGCATCGTCAACCGCGGCGGCGCGGGCTCCCAGCCGCTGATGGTGCAGACCAACCCCGTGCCCTACCTTCCGGCCACGCTGGACACGGCCCAGGCAACGCTGAAGACGCACATCAAGGAAACCGTCGATGGCGTCGTCACCGAGGGGCCGGCCATCGCCGCGGGCGACTGGGCCTTTGCCAGATGCGATGCCGGCAACCCGTTTCCCGGCACGCCGATCGACATCAACCCCGCCAATGCGCCCGGCAACCTGCCGGTGCACATCTGCCTGCGCAACGGCTTCGATGCCAAGCTGCTGTACCAGGTGGTGTATCCGGCCCAGAACGCCTACGTATTGGGCGTGGGCATGGCGGCGTTCCGCGACGTGGGCACCTTCTTCCGCTACGAGACGGCGGACGACTTCGGCACGCGCAATCCGGTGGGAGGCTTCGTCAAGGGCACGGCGGTGCGCGGTGTGTCGCAGTCCGGGAACATGGTGCGGCAGTTCATCTTCATGGGCCTGAACCAGGACGAGCGCAACCGCAAGGTCTACGACGGCGCCTGGCCGATCATCGCGGGCCGCCGGGTGGCGGCCAACTCGCGCTGGGCCCAGCCGGACGGCGTGCTGGAACTCTTTCAGCAGGGCAGCGAAGGCCCGCAGTGGTGGGTGGACTGGCCGGACCCGGTGCGCAAGCAGCCCACCGGCAGCATCTTCTCGCGCTGCAGCGCCAACGACACCTGCCCGAAGGTGATCGAGCATTTCGGATCGGCCGAGGTGTATGCACTGAAGCTGACGCCCGAGTGGATCGGCACGGCCGGCGACGCGGACATTCCGCTGCCGCGCAACGTGCGGCGCTACTACGTGCCGGGCAGTCACCACGGCGGCGGCGCGGGCGGCTTCACGCACATGCCCGCGGCCGCCACCGGCCCCACCTGTCCCGGCAACAACTTCGGCCGCGGCACCTTGGCGGCCAACCCGGTGCCGCACACGGAAATCACCAACGTGCTGCGCCCTGTCATGCGCGACTGGGTGCTGAACGGCACACCGCCGCCGCCCAGCCGCTGGCCGACGCTCGCGGCCCGGACGCTGGTCGACGCCAACAAGAAGGCGATGGGCTTTCCGAGCGGCGTGCCCGGCATTCCGGACTCGATCTTCCTGCCGCAGAACTTTGCGTTTCCGGTGTTCGACTACGACTGGGGGCCGCAATTCAATCATGCGGAAGCCTCCGGCGTGCCCACCCAGGTGCCGCCGTCCATCAAGAAGGTGATTCCGATGAAAGTTCCGAAGGTCGACGCCGACGGCAACGAGATCGACGGCGTCCCCACGGTGCTCGTGATGGCGCCGCTGGGCACCTACCTGGGCTTCAACGTCACCGCCGAGGGCTTCCACCGCGGCAAGGTGTGCAACTACGTCGGCGGCTATGTGCCGTTCGCCCGCACGCGTGCCGAGCGGGTGGCGAATGGCGATCCGCGCCTGTCGCTCGAGGAGCGCTACGGCAGCCGCGAGGGCTACGTGGCCGCGGTGCGCGCCGCTGCCGAGAAGGCGTTCGCCGAGGGTTTTCTCCTTCCTGCGGACCGCGACCGCCTTATCCGGCAGGCTTCGGAGAGTGCCGTGCTCCGCTGAAGGGTGCCGCGCTTTCCTCGATCATTTCCACCAGGGCGGCCGCCGGCGTCGAGAGCTCCGCGCGGCTGCGCATGGCCAGCAGCAGCACGCGTTCCATCTCGACGCCTTCGAGGCCGACCTGCACGAGACCCAGGGCCTGGGCATAGAGCGCGGCAGCCGCGCGCGGCAGGATCGCCAGGCCGAGCCCGAACGCGACCATGCGGCACATCGAATCGAAGCTGCGCACCTGCACCCGGATGCGCGGC
Organism: Variovorax beijingensis; assembly: GCF_007828835.1. GTDB lineage: Bacteria > Pseudomonadota > Gammaproteobacteria > Burkholderiales > Burkholderiaceae_C > Variovorax > Variovorax beijingensis_A. The sequence continues at coordinate 20,909 of NZ_VIVL01000002.1, forward strand.
GTGCGCTTGACCGCGTCGGCCGCCGCCATCACCTTGCGCGTGAGCGATGCGCTGCGTGCCAGCGTGACCAGGTCGTGGTCGAGCACGTTCTCGATGGAGGCGTTCTGCCGGCCGGCCAGCGCATGGCCCGCCGGCACCAGCAGCACCAGCTGGTCGACATTGCAGACGAGGGTTTCCAGGCCTTCGTGCGGCACGTTGTCGCCGATCACGGCCAGCTCCGCCGTGCCCTTGAGCACGGCGCGGATTCCGTCCTCGCTCAAGGCGTCTTCCATGTCGATCACCACCTGCGGATAGCGGCGGGCGTACTCGGCCAGCACGCTCGGCAGGAAGCCGCCGAAAGCGGAGGGATTGGCGCACAGCCGCAGGTGGCCGGTGGCACCTGACTGAAGATCGTCGACCGCCTGCACGAGCTGTTCCAGGCGCGCGATCACCTCGATCGCGTGCCGGTGCAGGGTCTGGCCTTCGGGCGTGGCGGTCACGCCGCGCTGGCCGCGCTGCAGCAGCGCCATGCCGCAGTGCTGTTCGAGATCGGTGATGCGCTTGCTGGCCGCCGGAAGCGATACGCCGAACCGGTCTGCGCCCGCCGTCAGGCTTCCGCCATCGACGACCGCGACAAAAAGCCGCAGGGAGATGAGATCGAAACGGTTCAGGTTGATCATGGCGGGTGGATTTGACCACTGGCAACGCTACGATCCACCGAAAGAAGCAAGACACCACACCATGCCCATCTTCCCTCGACCCGGTTTCATCTTTTTCCCTGGTACGCGCGGCATCCTGGCGGCCGCCGTCTGTGCTGCATCGCTGTTCATGGCGGGCTGCGAGACGCAGCCCGAATTCCGCCCGCTCACCTCCGAGGCGCCGCCGCCGCCCACCTTCGTGACCGTGCCCAAAGAAGAAACCTGCCAGGCCGCGCAGGCGCGCTATGCGCTCGGCCAGGCGCTCGATCCGCTGCTGCTGGAGCAGATGCGCACGCGCACTGGCTCCAAGTCCGCGCGCACCTCGGCCGCCGGCGCGCCGCTGCCGGCGCCGGCCGATCCGGCGCGGCTCAATGTCGACGTCGATGCGCAGGGCAGGGTGGTTGCCGCGCGCTGCGGCTGAAAGTCAATAATTCCGGGATGACCACCCACCCGACCCCCGCTGCCATCGCGCTCGACTGCTACTACAGCCTTTCCTCGCCCTGGGCCTACCTGGGCGGCCCGCAGCTGCAGGACATCGTGCGGCGCCACCATGTGCGGCTCACGCTCAAGCCCTACGACTTCCAGGCCGTGGTGCCGCAGACCGGCGGCATTCCGCTGAAGACGCGGCCCGAGCCGCGCCGCAGCTACCACGCGCTCGAATTGGCGCGCTGGCGCGACTACCTCGGCATGCCGCTCAACCTGGAGCCCGCCTACTATCCCAAGGGTGCGCCGGTCGATCCGAACTGGAACAAGTACCCGGGCTGGATGGTGATTGCCGCGCAGCTGCAGGGGCTCGATGCCCAGCCGCTTTCGCATGCGCTGCTGCGCGCGCTCTGGGCCGAAGAGCGCGACACCTCCGAGGCCGCGGTGCGCATCGCAGTGGCCGAGGAAAACGGCTATGACGGCGCGGCGCTGCAGGCGCTGGAGCAGGCGCCCGAGATCTTGGCGGTCTACCGCGCCAACAGCGCCGACGCCATCCAGGCCGGCGTGTTCGGCGCGCCGACCTTCGTGCTCGACGGCGAGCGCTTCTGGGGCCAGGACCGGCTGGCCTTTCTGGACCGGGCGCTCGACAGGCGCCGCCATTCCACGGGCGGATAATCCCCCGATGCGAATCCGCTTTACCAAGATGCAGGGTGCCGGCAACGATTTCGTCGTGCTGGACGAGACGCGCGGCACGCTGGGCCTCACGGCCGCGCAGTACCGCTTCCTGGCCGACCGCCATTTCGGCGTCGGCGCCGACCAGATCCTCACGGTGCGGCCGCCCTCCAAGGGCGCGGCCGAGGGGGTCGATTTCCAGTACGTGATCCACAACGCCGACGGCGGCGAGGTGGAGCAGTGCGGCAACGGCGCGCGCTGCTTCATGCGCTTCGTGCGCGAGCACCACCTGACCGAGAAGGACACGGTGCGCGTCGAAACGCTGGCCGGCATCATCGAGCCGCGCATGGGCGAAGACGGCCGCGTCACGGTCGACATGGGGCCGCCCGTCTTCGAGCCCGCGCGCGTGCCCTTCGACACCGCCGGCCTCGATCCGCAGCCCGACGGCGCCTGGCACACCTGGCACCTGGCCCTCGGCACGCATGCCGACTCGGCCATCGTGTCGGTCGCGGTGCTGTCGATGGGCAACCCGCATGCGGTGCAGGTGGTCGACAACGTCGACACCGCGCCCGTGGCCCGGCAGGGCCCGCAGATCGAGCACCATCCGCGCTTTCCGCAGCGGGTGAATGCCGGCTTCATGCAGGTGGTCGACCGCACGCACGTCAGGCTGCGCGTGTTCGAGCGCGGCGCCGGCGAAACGCTGGCCTGCGGCACCGGCGCCTGCGCGGCGGTGGTGGCGGGCATCCGGCTCGGCCTGCTGGAGCGCCGGGTCGATGTGCAGACGCATGGCGGCGTGCTCACGATCGGCTGGGAAGGCGAGGGCCATCCGGTGCTCATGACCGGCCCGGCCACCACGGTTTTCGAGGGAGACATCGAGGTGCCCGAGCTGCCATGACCCACTTCAGAAACAACAAAGACGACGCCATGAACCCGATCACCGAAGACGACATCGCCAACTACCTGGCGAACACGCCCGACTTCTTCGAGCGGCACGCGCAGCTGCTGGCGCAGGTGCAGCTCACCAGCCCGCACGGCAACCGCGCCGTGAGCCTGCAGGAGCGCCAGGCCGAGATGCTGCGCGAGAAGATCAAGGCGCTGGAACATCGACTGATGGACATGGTGCGCCACGGCACCGAGAACGTGGTCATCGCCGACCGCCTGCAGCGCTGGACCAGCGGCCTGCTGACCACGCGCGACCCGCGCAGCCTGCCCTACCGCATCGCGGTCGACCTGCAGTCGCTGTTCCTGGTGCCGCAGACCGCCATCAAGGTGTGGGACTGCGGCGCCGACTACCTCAACGAAGCCTATGCGCAGTGGGTGAGCGACGACGTGAAGGCGCTGGCCACCTCGCTGACCTCGCCTTACTGCGGGCTCAACTCGGGCTTCGAGGCGGCCAACTGGCTGCCCGAGCCGGCCGGCGCGATGTCGATCGCGCTGATCCCGCTGCGGCCCGATGCCGAGTCGCCGGCCTTCGGCCTCCTGGTGCTGGCCTCGCCGGACGCGCAGCGCTTCAACGCCGAAATGGGCACCGACTTTCTCGAACGCATCGCGGAACTGGCCTCGGGCGCGCTGTCGCGGCTGCGGCCTTGAGCGGGCAGCGCCGGTCCTGGCGGGCCGCCGCGCGGCCCGTGCTGTGGACGGTGCTGCTGGCCGGACTGCTGGCCTACCTGGTCGTTGCGGCCGTCATCTGGCGGCGCGCGGTCGAGGCGCTTGCCAATCCGCCGCAATGGCCGGCCGACGCAGCGCTGGTCCTGGGCAACCGCGCCTACCTCGATGGCAAGCCCAATCCCTGCCTGACGGGCCGGGTCGATGCCGCCATCGCGCTGGCCGATGCGGGCCTTGCGAAGAAGCTGGTGCTGTCGGGCGGCGTCGACAAGGAAGACGGCCGCATCGAGGCCGAGGTGATGCAGCGGCATGCGCGCGCCCAGGGCTACGCCGGGCCGCTGCTGCTGGAGCCGGCATCGACCTCGACCCGCCTGAACCTCGCCATGTCGCGTCCGCTGCTGCAGGCGGCGGGCGTGCACGGCGTGATCGTGGTGTCGGAGCCCTACCACCTGTGGCGCGTGGAGCGCCTGGTGCGGGCCAGCGGCTTCGACAGGGACTTCGATGTCCAGTACGCGGCGGCGAGCACGCGCTGCTGGCGCCGCTGGGGCATGGTTTTCAAGGGTGCGTTGCGCGAGCCTCTGGCTGTCGTGAACAATGCGTTCAATGGCTACCTCCACTGAGACGGCGGGGACCGGCTGGGTCGACAAGTACCTGGAGCATGTGCGCGTCGAGCGCCGGCTGGCGGCGCGCACGGTCGAGCTCTACGCCATCCACCTGCAGGCGCTCGCGGCCCATGCCGCACAGGCCGGGCTCTCGCTCGACCGCGTGCAGACCGCGCACATCCGGCGCTGGATGGCGCAGCTGCACGGCGCGGGACGCGAGCCGCGCGGCATTGCGCTGGTGCTCTCGTGCTGGCGCAGCTTCTACCGCTGGCTCGGCAACGAGGGGCTGGTGGGCTTCAATCCCGTGAAGGACGTGCATGCGCCCAAGGCCGCGCGGCCGCTGCCCAAGGCGCTGGCGGTCGACGATGCGGTGCGGCTTGCCGAACTCTACGACCCCGAGGCCGACCCCTGGACCGAGGCGCGCGACAGCGCGATCGTCGAGGTGCTCTACGGCTGCGGCCTGCGCGTGAGCGAGCTCACCGGCCTCGATGCGCGCGCCAGCGGCACGGCCCGCGGCTGGGTCGATCTCGACGCGCTGGAGGCCAACGTGCTCGGCAAGGGCAGCAAGCGGCGCATCGTGCCGATCGGCAGCAAGGCGGCCGAGGCGCTGCGCGACTGGTTCGCGGTGCGCGGCGAATGCGCGGCGCTGTCGACGGCCGCGCTGCGCGACCCGGCGGGCGCGGCGGCGCTCTTCATCAGCAGCAAGGGCGTGCGCATGTCCTCGCAGGCGGTGTGGAAGCTGCTGCGCGAGCGCAGCCTCAAGGCCGGCCTTGCGGCGCCGGTGCATCCGCACATGCTGCGGCATTCGTTCGCGAGCCATGTGCTGCAGTCGAGCAGCGACCTGCGCGCGGTGCAGGAACTGCTGGGCCACGCCAACATCGCGACCACGCAGGTCTATACCCGGCTGGACTTCCAGCACCTGGCCAAGGTGTATGACGCGGCACACCCGCGCGCGCAGGCGCGCCCCGAGGGCCCGCGCGCCAAGCCGAAGAACGACGACAACAACAAGCCAACCAAATGAAAACCCTCCGCCTCAAGCCCGGCAAGGAGCGCTCGCTGCAGCGCCGCCATCCCTGGATCTTCGAATCCGCCATTGCACGCGGCGGTGCCGATTCGGGCGAGACGGTGCGCGTCGAATCCCATGACGGCGCCTTCCTGGCCTGGGCCGCCTTCAGCCCGGTGTCCAAGATCCGTGCGCGGGCCTGGAGCTTTGTCGAAACGCAGCGCATCGATGCCGCCTTCCTGGCGTCGGTGTGCGCCCGCGCGGTGGCGGCCAGGGCGCTTTTCGACCTGCAGAGCGACGGTGTCCGGTTGGTCCACGGCGAGGCCGACGGGCTGCCGGGCCTGATCGTCGACCGGTATGGCGACACGCTAGTGGCGCAGTTCCTGTCAGCCGGCGTCGAGCGCTGGAAGGCCGCGATTGCCGATGCGCTGCTCGCGGCGACCGGCCTGCACAAGCTCTACGAGCGCTCCGACGCCAGCGGCCGCGAACGCGAAGGCCTGAAGCCGGTCACCGGCTGGCTGCGCGGGGAGGGCGCCACCGAGATCACGATTCGCGAGCACGGCTGGAAGCTTTCGCTCGACATCGCCACCGGCCACAAGACCGGCTTCTACCTTGACCAGCGCGACAGCCGCCAGCGCTTTGCCGAACTGGCGCAGCATCGGCGCTTTCGGCGCGTGCTCAACTGCTTCTGCTACACCGGCGGCTTCACGGTGGCCGCGCTCGCGGGCCTGCGGGCGGCCGGCGCGGTGGAAGGCGCCGAACTGGTGTCGGTCGATTCGTCGCAGCCGGCACTCGAGCGGGCGCGCGCGCACCTGGCGTTGAACGGCTTCGGCGCCGAGGGTTCGGGCCTGAAGACGGAATTCCTGGACGCCAACGTCAACACCGTGCTGCGCGAATTCATCGAGCAGGGCCGAAGCTTCGACGCCATCGTGCTCGACCCGCCCAAGTTCGCGCCCACAGCGGCCCATGCCGAGCGCGCCGCCCGCGCCTACAAGGACATCAACCGCCTCGCGCTCAAGCTGCTGGAGCCCGGCGGCGTGCTGCTGACCTTTTCGTGCTCGGGCGGCATCAGCGCCGATCTTTTCCACAAGATCGTGGCTTCGGCCGGTATCGACGCGCAAGTGGACGGCTACATCAGCGAACGCCTTGGTGCCGCGCCCGACCATCCCATGACCATCGAGTTTCCCGAGGGCGAATACCTCAAGGGCCTGGTGGTGGTGAGGAAGCCTGCTTGACCCCGCACCAACGCAACTGAGTGGCATTGGCTAAACTGCCGGCCCAATCCCTTTTCTTCCTGTTTTCCGTTTCCGGAGCACACCCATGGCCCTCATTCCCGCCACCATCCTCACCGGCTTCCTGGGCTCGGGCAAGACCACGCTGCTCAAGCGCATCCTGACCGAGGCCCATGGCCAGAAGATCGCGGTGATCGAAAACGAGTTCGGCGAAGAGAACATCGACAGCGACATCCTCGTGACCGAGTCGAAGGAGCAGATCGTGCAGATGAGCAACGGCTGCGTCTGCTGCACCATCCGCGAAGACCTGCGCGAGGCGCTGCAGCTGCTGGCCGCCAAGAAGCGCCAGGGCCTGCTCGACTTCGACCGCGTGGTGATCGAGACCACCGGCCTGGCCGACCCCGGCCCCGTGGCGCAGACCTTCTTCATGGACGACGAGATCGCCGAGAGCTACCTGCTCGACTCCATCCTGACGCTGGTCGACGCCAAGCATGCGCCGCAGCAGCTCAACGACCGCCAGGAGGCGCGCCGCCAGGTGGGCTTTGCCGACCAGATCTTCATCAGCAAGAGCGAGCTGGTGTCGGCCGAGGAGACCGATGCGCTGATTCATCGCCTGAAGCACATGAACCCGCGCGCGCCGCAGCAGAAGGCGCATTTCGGCGATGTGCCGCTCAAGGACATCTTCGACCTGCGCGGCTTCAACCTGAACGCCAAGCTCGACATCGACCCCGACTTCCTCAAGGAAGACGACCACGACCATCACGACCATGACCACGCGCATGGCGAGCATTGCGACCACCCCTCGCACAAGCACGAGGGCCACGGCCACCATCACCACACCGACGACGACGTCAAGAGCTTCGTCTACAAGGCCGACCGCCCCTTCGACCCGGCCAAGCTGGAAGACTTCCTGGGCGCCATCGTCAACATCTACGGTCCGCGCATGCTGCGCTACAAGGGCGTGCTGAACATGAAGGGCACCGAGCGCAAGGTGATCTTCCAGGGCGTGCACCAGCTGATGGGCAGCGACCTGGGCCCGGAGTGGGGCAAGGACGAAGCCCGCCAGAGCCGCATGGTGTTCATCGGCATCGAGCTGCCGCGAGAGATCCTGGAGCAAGGCCTGGAGCAGTGCCTGGTCTGAGGCCCCGACTTGCTCCTTCCCCGCTGGGGGAAGGTGGGATGGGGGCGGGCCGCCGATCAGGCGCCGTGCTTTTTTCGGGGCTGCCGTGCCCCCCACCCCGGCCTTCCCCCGAAGGGGAGGGAGGAATTACCGGCCTGGTGCGCCCAGCGGCTTGCCGTTGAGCTTCAGGCCGCCTTCGGCGTATTCGATCTGCGCGGTGACGTCATCGCCCTCGCGCCTGACGAAGCCCTTTTGCTCGCCTTGCTCGACCAGCCCCGCCATCATTTCGGGCGGCGGCGTCTGGCCGCTCTCGGCGCCGGTGGCGGCCAGCTGTTCCAGCCATTGCATCGGCAGCCGCGCGCTGGCCTTGAGCACGCCGCGCTTCATGAGCAATGCCATGCCGGGTGCCTGCAGGTCTTCGTCGGTCACGCCGGCCATGCCGGCCGTGTAGCTGATCTCGCCGCGCTTGCCGCCGATTTCGACCAGCATCCTGTCGAGCCCGATCTCGGGGCTGTACTTGGCCATGGCCTTGAGGTCGGGCGCCAGCTGGTCGAACAGCACCTTCATCGCCGCCTGCGAGGCCTTGTTGCCGCCCTTGCCGCAGCCGTTCGCGGCGCTCGACTGCATCCAGGCATCGGCCAGCTTCTTGTAGCCGGCGGCGTGGATGCGGCGTCCGCCGCTGCTCATCTCGAACTTGTCGATCTTCGTCTCGCCGATCTTGCCGGTGCCCTTGACCGTACCGGTCGATGCGTAGAGCCCGTCCGCGATGGTGGCTTCGGCAAGCATGTCGATGTTCTGCAGCAGCACGGCCGGCAGGGCCTTGCCTTCGCCGCCCGCGGCGCCGCCCAGGCCCTTGGGGGCTGCGAATTCGAGGCTGTCGAGCCGGGCCTCGGTCTTGCCCGTGGCCAGGATCCAGCCCTCGCTCTTGTCCATGTCGGCCTTGCCGGCCAGCTTGCCCATCTTCAGCGTGGCGCCGGTGCGCGCATCGCTGACATCCAGCCCCGGCATCGTCAGGTCGTAGTGCACACGGGTCCGGGCGCCGTTCATCTCGATGCGGGCCTGCGCGCCCTGCCAGGCGAACCGGGCCTTGCCTTCCTCGGCCAGGCTGGCGGGCGCCACCGCCAGGTCGGTGGTGTAGGCGCCGTCGAACGACACTTTGGTGTGCGCCGTCAGGGGCTTGGCCTTGCCGAAGATCTGTTCGGCCTTGGCCTGGCCCTTCACGTCCAGCACCAGTTCGCTGTCGATGATGGCTGCCGCCAGCGTGCCACCGGCCAGCGGGCCGTGGCGGATGGTGTCGCGGAAGGTGATACGCACCGCCTTGAACGGCGTGGCGGCTTCTTCCGCTTCTTCTTCCTCATCCTCATCCTCTTCCTCGCCGGGCTTGGCGGCAGGCACCTGCGCCGCGGCGGCCGCATCGGCTGCGCAGCCGAGTTCGATCGTCACTGTGCTGACGGCACCGAAGAAGCCGCGTTCGTAGCTGCGCTCGACCACGCGCACCAGCGCAGTCTGCTTCGGCACCTCGTCCAGCGCGGCCTCGTAGCTGGACTTTACTTTCGAGCCGGCCAACCACGTGCCGCCACCATAGGCAAGTGCGATGGCCGCAGCCAGCACGCCCAGAACTGCTTTTTTGCTCAAGATTGATTTCTCTTTTGTATGAATGAGATCGACCCGCACCGCTCCCCCGGCGATTTCGGCAGGTCTTGCTACCCCCTCCGGCAGCGCCGGCGATGCTACCGGAGACAAGGGGGTTGCAGGCACATCACCCTTCGATTCGAGTTCTCTATACAATCGCGCGCCTGTTCCGGCAGCCACGCCTTCGCCCGATGGGGCGGGATGTGGCTGACGGTGCGGGGCGCCGCAGGTTCCTGGCGGGCTTTCGGGGGTATAACCCCGGGGTTCGTCACTGCGAGCACTCCGACGAGTGGAGCCCGCGCGGCTTGAAACCCGCCGTGGTTCCCTTGGGAGGAGACACCCAGTGAAAGCGCGTTCCAGTTCGTTCAAGGAGCCAGTCACCGTGAAGAAGCCCGCCGCCAAGGCCACGCCAGCAACCAAGCCCGCCGCCAAGAAAGCGGCGGCTGCAAAGCCGGCTGTACCCGCGGCAAAAAAGAGTTCTTCCGCTGCAAAGGCCCCGGCCACGAAACCAAAAAGCGCTCCAAAGAAGCCAGCAACGCCGTCGGCCAAGGCCGCGACCGTTGCAAAGAAGCCCGTCAAGCCTGCAAAGTCTGCTGCGCCGCCGGTGGCATCCGCCCCGGACAGGAGCGCAACCAAAACTGCAGTCGCGGGTCAACCGCCATCCAAAACCGTCGGCCGCACTGCTGCCGTTCCTTCTGCCCCTCCGATCCCAATGAAAAAAACGGCTGCCGCCTCTTCTTCCGCCACGGCGACACCTTCGATGCCCGCTCAGACCGCTGCACCCGCCCCCGCGCGAGGTGGCCGCGTGTCCCGGCTGTCGCAGCTGACCGTGCCTTCCATGCCGCAATCGGTGGCTTCCACCGCGGCCAAGTCCTCCTTCTCGCAGGCGCCTTCCAATGCACTGGTGCCGCCGCCTCCCGTCGCGGTGAAAAAAGACCCGAAGCTCGCCAACAACTGGAAAGCCAAGTCGGCTGCCGAGTTGACCGATGCCGAGGTGATCGCCATGCCCGACTCCGAGTACATGAATGAAAAGCAGATGGCGTTCTTCCGCCTGAAGCTGGTCGAACTCAAGCGCGGCATTCTCGAAAATGCCGGCGAAACCACCGAGCACCTGCGCGAAGACACCGTGGTGGTGCCCGATCCGGCCGACCGCGCCACCATCGAGGAAGAGCACGCGCTCGAGCTGCGCACGCGCGACCGCGAGCGCAAGCTGCTCAAGAAGATCGAGCAGTCGATCCAGCGCATCGATGCCGGCGACTACGGCTATTGCGACGAAACCGGTGAACCCATCGGCGTCGGCCGCCTGCTGGCGCGTCCCACCGCCACGCTGTCGCTCGAAGCGCAGCAGCGCCGCGAGCTCAAGCAGAAGATGTTCGGGGACTGAACGAGCGGCCGAAGAAGAGAACCTGTTCGCCTCGAAACCTCGTCGATGCCAAAGGAAGAGTCGGGCCGCCTTTTTTCCAAGGTGGCAAAGTTCGTCCGCAATCCGCTCAAGGATTGGTCCGAGCTGAATTCGACTGCGGATTCCACGCTGCCCGAGCAGGCTTACAGCCGCGAAATGCTCAAGGAGATGATCGAGCGGCGCCAGCGCAACGATTTCGTTCGCCGGCGCGAGTTCGACATGCTGCGCAAGCTTCGCCAGCGCGAAGCCGCCGCCCACGCCTTCGAAGGAACGGTCACGCCGTCTTCCTTCAACCTGAACAGCACCACGGAGAAATCCGAGGGGCGCGCGCTCACGCTCAAGAAGATCGACGAGATCGAGGAGCAGATGTCGCAGCAGTGGTGGAAGGGCCGCGGCCCCAACGGCGAGGTGCTGTCCAATGCGCCGCCCGATGCCGGCGCCGAAACCCTGCCGCCGCCCGTCGACGCAGCCGAGCTGGCCAGCCTGCTTGCCGCGCCGGCCTACGGCCCCGCGCCGGCGCCTGCCGTCGTGCCGGCACCGGCCGTGGTTGCCGCGGCTGCGCCTGCCGCGCCCGCTGCGGGCGTTCCGGCGGCCAGCGGCACCTCGCTGCTGTCGGCACGGCTCGCGCGCGACGGCGCGCTCGAAGAAGCCGTGATCCGCTTCGCGCACGGCGACGATGCCGGCGCCGAGGCCATTCTTCTTCAGGCCCTGGCCTCCGAAAGCGCAGCGGCCGAGGGCGACCACGCCACCACCGAGCGCGACGACGCGCGTTGGCGCACGTTGTTCGACCTGTATCGCGCCACCGGCGACGCCGCCAGGTTCGCCGCGGCACGCATGCGCTATGCGCAGCGCATGAAGCGCATGGGACCGGACTGGGTCTCGCTCGACGAACTGGCGCGCAGCGTGAAGGCGGTGGCCGCCAGCGAACTCGCAGAACTGGCGCCGGCCGGCGCCGACTGGGCCAGCCCGGCACGCCTGGCGCGCGACGGCTTGATCCAGCTCACGCGGGCGCTGTCGCAGGCCGGCTCGGTCTGGACGCTCGACTGGCGCGCGCTGGTCGCCATCGAGGCCGACGCCGCCGCGCCGCTGCGCGTGCTGTTTGCACACTGGGCCGATTCGCCGGTCCAGCTGCGCTTCATCGGCGCCGCGAAATTGCTGGCCGTGCTGGCCGAGGCCACGCCCAACAACGAGCGCGGCACGCCGGACGTCTGGTGGCAGCTGCATCTGGCTGCACTGCGCATGATGAACATGCCCGACGACTTCGAGCTGGTGGCGCTCAACTACTGCATCACCTACGAGGTGTCGCCGCCGGCCTGGCAAGACCCCAAGGGCGCCTGCACTTCGGTGGCCGCACCGGCGGCAAGCCGTTCGAACTCCGTGTGGTCGCTGCTCTCGGTCAATGGCGAATCGGAGAGCTTTCCCACCACCGACACCGGCTTTGCCGCGCTGGCCGGCGATCTGCGCGGCGAGGCGCATTCGAGCCTGCAGCGTCTCGATACGGACCTGCGCAACACCACGGCGCCCGTCATCTCGTGCGCCGCGCTGCTGCGCATGGACCTGGCTGCCGCCGGCACGCTGCTTGGCTGGGTGCGGGCGCGCGACGCCCAGGGCGAGCGCGTGCAGTTCGTGGATGCCCATCGGCTGATCGCGGTGCTGTTCGACCTGGTCGGCATCGCCGACCATGCGACCGTGGCCCTGCGGAAGAACTAGGGCGCCCTGGCGCTGCGCACATTCGGTAGCAGCCGCGGGCTTGCATTGCCCTGCGGCATCCCCAGATGGCTTCGATGGAACAGTTTCACGGCACCACCATCGTGAGCGTGCGCCGCAAGACCCCCCAGGGCGACCAAGTCGCCATCGGCGGGGACGGGCAGGTCACTCTCGGCAATATCGTCATCAAGGGCACCGCGCGCAAGGTGCGGCGGCTCTATCACGGCAAGGTGCTCGCGGGCTTTGCCGGCGCCACGGCCGACGCCTTCACGCTCTTCGAGCGCTTCGAGGCCAAGCTCGAGAAGCACCAGGGGCACCTCACCCGCGCCGCCGTCGAGCTCACGAAAGACTGGCGCACCGACCGCGTGCTGCGCAAGCTCGAGGCCATGCTGGCCGTGGCCGATGCCACCACCTCGCTCATCATCACCGGCAATGGCGACGTGCTGGAACCCGAAGACGGCGTGATCGCCATCGGCTCCGGCGGCGCCTACGCCCAGTCCGCCGCCAAGGCGCTGATCGACAACACCGAGCTCACGGCCGAGCAGATCGTGCGCAAATCGCTGGCGATAGCCGGTGAAATCTGCATTTACACGAACATGAACCACACGGTGGAAGCGCTCTGACCATGTCCATGACCCCGCAGGAAATCGTCTCCGAGCTCGACAACCACATCGTCGGCCAGCCGGCCGCCAAGCGTGCCGTGGCCATTGCGCTGCGCAACCGCTGGCGCCGCCAGCAGGTCGAGGAGAAGCTGCGCACCGAGATCACGCCCAAGAACATCCTCATGATCGGCCCCACGGGCGTGGGCAAGACCGAGATCGCACGCCGCCTTGCGCGCCTGGCGGATGCGCCCTTCATCAAGGTGGAAGCCACCAAGTTCACCGAGGTGGGCTATGTCGGCAAGGATGTCGACTCGATCGTTCGCGACCTGGCCGAGATTGCCGTCAAGCAGACGCGCGAGGCCGAGAGCGCCAAGGTGCGCGCACGGGCCGAAGATGCCGCCGAGGAGCGCATCCTCGACGTGCTGCTGCCGCCTGCGCGCGGCGCGGACGGCGCCGCGCCGGCGCTGGACGGCCCCAACCCCACGCGGCAGGCCTTCCGCAAGAAGCTGCGCGAGCACCAGCTCGACGACAAGGAAATCGAGCTCGACCTGGCCGAAGCCCGCGCGCCGCTCGAGATCATGGGCCCGGCCGGCATGGAGGAAATGACCGAGCAGCTGCGCGGCATGTTCGGCCAGCTCGGCGGCGGCAAGCGCAAGACGCGCAAGCTCAAGATCGCCGAGGCAATGCGTCTGCTGATCGACGAGGAAGCGGCCAAGCTCGTCAACGAGGACGAGATCCGCACGCAGGCCATCACCAACGCCGAGCAGAACGGCATCGTCTTCATCGACGAGATCGACAAGGTCGCCACGCGCAGCGAGGCCCAGGGCTCCGACGTGTCGCGCCAGGGCGTGCAGCGCGACCTGCTGCCGCTGGTCGAGGGCACGGCCGTGAGCACCAAGTACGGCGTGGTGCGCACCGACCACATGCTCTTCATTGCGAGCGGCGCCTTCCACCTGAGCAAGCCGAGCGACCTGATCCCCGAGCTGCAAGGGCGCTTTCCGATCCGCGTCGAACTGCAGTCGCTCTCGGTGTCCGATTTCGAGAGCATCCTCACGCAGACCCGCGCCTCGCTCGTGAAGCAGTACCAGGCGCTGCTTGCCACCGAGGGCGTCACGCTCGAATTCACGCCCGACGGCGTGAACCGTCTGGCCACCATCGCGTACGAGGTCAACGAGCGCACCGAGAACATTGGCGCACGCCGCCTGTCGACCGTGATGGAGCGTCTGCTGGATGAGGTAAGCTTCGACGCGACCCGCATCGAGGGGCAGACCATCCGCATCGATGCCGCTTATGTCGACGAGCGCCTTGCGGCACTAAGTCACGACGAAGATCTTTCGCGCTTCATCCTCTGAAGCCGCTTTGCGGCCCCTGTAACGGCGGCCGCGCTTCACGCATCACATTCACTGCGTGAGCTAAGTGCTTAATTCTCAACGAAATTCGCCGATTTCCAGGTTTGGAAATCGGCGCTAAGTCGTTGATTCCATTACAAAAAATAGCACCAACGGCCAGTTGCGTCTGAAGTGTTTCCTGCTACAGTGCAAAAAAGTGCAGTTAAGTGGGAAAAAGTGCGGGTGGTGCCTCTTTCGGGTGCTGCGGCATTCCCAATACAGGGGTTCTGGTCGTGTTTCAAGGCGCTTCATCGCTCAGTCTGGATGCCAAGGGGCGGCTCTCCGTGCCGACCCGGCATCGCGACGTCCTGAGCGCCACGGCGGGCGGCCAGCTCACGATCACCAAGCATCCGCACGGCTGCCTCATGGTGTTCCCGCGTCCCGAGTGGGAGAAATTCAGGGAGCGCATCGCCGCGCTGCCGATGTCGGCACAGTGGTGGAAGCGCGTCTTCCTCGGCAACGCCATGGACGTGGAGATGGACGGCACCGGACGCATCCTGGTGTCGCCCGAACTGCGTGCCGCCACGGGCATCGTGCGCGACACGCTGCTCCTGGGCATGGGCAACCACTTCGAGCTCTGGGACAAGGCGACCTACGAGGCCAAGGAGGCCGAGGCCACCCAGGGCGAGATGCCGGATGTGTTTCAGGACTTCGCGTTCTGAGGACCGACGTGAACACTCCATGGACCCATACGACCGTCTTGCTGAACGAAGCGGTGGAAGCCCTTCTTTCCGGCAGCAAGGCAGCCACCGGCACCTACGTGGATGCGACCTTCGGGCGTGGAGGGCATGCGCGCGCAATCCTCGCGCGGCTGGCGCCGGAAGGCAGGCTGATCGCATTCGACAAGGATGCGGAAGCGGTGGCCGAAGCAGCGCGCATCTCGGATGCGCGTTTTTCCATCCGGCACCAGGGATTCCGTTCGCTGGGCGAATTGCCCGATGCCAGCGTGGCGGGTGTGCTGATGGACCTGGGCGTGAGTTCGCCGCAAATCGACAACCCGGTGCGCGGTTTCAGTTTTCGTTTCGACGGTCCGCTCGACATGCGCATGGATACCACGCGCGGCGAGAGCGTGGCCGATTGGCTGGCAACGGCCGAACTTCAGCAGATTGCAGAGGTGATCCGTGACTATGGCGAAGAACGGTTTGCTGTTCAGATTGCAAAGGCGATTGTTGCTCGCAGACAAGAACGGGGCGCAATTTCAACCACCACCGAACTGGCCGAGCTCGTGGCTGGCGCGGTCAAAACCCGCGAGCCGGGCCAGAACCCTGCAACGCGCACATTTCAGGCTTTTCGGATTTTCATCAACGCCGAGCTTGAAGAGCTGCAACAGGCGCTAGAGGCAAGCCTTTCCGTGCTGCAACCCGGGGGCCGGCTCGCGGTGATCAGCTTCCATTCGCTGGAAGACCGCATCGTGAAGCAGTTCATCGCCAGGCACTCGAAGGAGGTGTACGACCGCCGCGCGCCGTTCGCCGCCCCGAAGGCCATGAAGCTGCGCGCGCTCGAGCGCATCAAGCCCTCGGCCGAAGAGGTGAGCGGCAACCCGCGCTCGCGCAGCGCGATCCTGCGCGTGGCCGAGCGCACCGCCGAGTCTGTCTGACATGGCCCGCCTCAACCTGCTCCTGCTGCTCGCGGTGGTCGCCTCCGCGCTCTACCTCGTGCACACGCAGTACCTGTCGCGCCAGCTCTACACCGAGCTCGACCGCACCCAGCAGGAGGCCCGGCGGCTCGAGCTCGACCACGACCGGCTGCAGGTGGAAAAGCGCGCGCAGGCCACGCCATTGCGCGTGGAGAAGCTGGCCAAGGAGCAGCTGCAGATGCGCACCACCACGCCGGCCATCACGCAGTACGTGCGGCCCGACGGCACGGTGATCCCGGCCGTGGTGGCGCCGCCGCCGGCGCCGCCTGCGACGCCAGCGGCCAAACCCGTCGCGAGGACCCAGCGATGAGCGCCGCGCCGGGCCGTCCCAAGCAAGCTCGCTCCCGCTCGGCGGGAAGGCGCGCAGCGCCAAGGGTGCACCAATGAGCCGTCGCAGCGTCCGCTACACCACCAGTCCCTTGCTCGCGAGCAAGACGCCGGTCTGGCGCAGCAAGTTCATCGTCGCCGGCATCGCCTTCGGCTTCGTGGTGCTCGCGGGCCGGGCCGCCTACGTGCAGGTGTTCAACAACAGCTTCTTCCAGCGGCAGGGCGAAGTGCGCTTTGCGCGCACGCTCGAGCTGCCGGCCAACCGCGGGCGCATCCTCGACCGCAACGGGCTGATCCTCGCCTCCAGCGTGGTGGCGCCAAGCATCTGGGCCATTCCGGAAGATATCGAGCGCGACGACCCCGAGGTGCGGGCCAAGCTCAAGCAGGTGGCCAAGCTGCTCGAGATGCCGCAGAAGGACTTCGACAAGAAGCTCGAGGACGAGGACAAGACCTTTGTCTGGATCAAGCGCCAGGTCGACGAGCCGATCGCCAAGCAGATTGCCGCGCTCAACCTCAAGGGCATCTACCAGCGCAAGGAATACAAGCGCCAGTACCCCGAGGGCGAGGCCGCGGCGCACGTGGTGGGCTTCACCAACGTCGAGGACAACGGACAGGAAGGCATCGAGCTTTCCTTCAACAAGGAGCTGGCCGGCAAGGCCGGCTCGCGCCGCGTCATCAAGGACCGCCTGGGCCGCGTGGTCGAGGGCGTGGGCGAGCAGGTGCCGCCGGTCGACGGCAAGGACATCCAGCTCAGCGTCGACAGCAAGGTGCAGTTCTTCGCCTACCAGAAGCTGCGCGACGCGGTGACGGCGCGCAAGGCCAAGGCCGGCAGCGTGGTGGTGCTGGATGCGGTCACCGGCGAGGTGCTGGCGCTGGCCAACTATCCGAGCTACGTGCCCGACAAGCGGCAGAACCTCACGGGCGAGCAGCTGCGCAACCGCGCGCTTACCGACACCTTCGAGCCCGGCTCGACCATGAAGCCGATCACCGTGGCCATGGCGCTGGAGGCCGGCCGCGTGAAGCCCTCCACGCTGATCGAGACCTCGCCCGGCCGCTTCCAGCTGGGCGGCTTCACCATCAGCGACACGCACAACTACGGCACGCTCACGGTCGAGGGCGTGATCCAGAAGTCGAGCAACGTGGGCGCGCTCAAGATCGCCCAGAAGATGACCCCGCACGAGATGTGGGACACCTACACGGCGCTCGGCTACGGCCAGAAGCCGCAGATCCAGTTCCCCGGCGCGGTCACGGGGCGCCTGCGCCCGTGGAAGACCTGGAAGCCGGTCGAGCAGGCCACCATGGCCTATGGCTACGGCCTGTCGGCGTCGCTGTTCCAGATGGCGCATTCGTACACCGCCTTCGCGCATGACGGGGCCATCATTCCGGTCACCATCCTCAAGAGCACCGAGTCACCCGTGGGCGTGCGGGTGTTCTCGCCGTCGAACGCGCTGGCCGTGCGCAAGATGCTGCAGATGGCGGCCGGCCCGGGCGGCACCGGCACGCGCGCGCAGACCATCGGCTACTCGGTCGGCGGCAAGTCGGGCACCGCGCACAAGCAGGTTGGCAAAGGTTACGCGAGCAACAAATATCGCGCCTGGTTCACCGGCATGGCACCGATCGAAAAGCCGCGCATCATCGTCGGCGTGATGATCGACGAGCCGAGCGATGGCCAGTATTTCGGCGGCGTGGCCGCCGCGCCCGTTTTCAGCGAGGTCGTGCAGCAGACCCTGCGCATGATGAACGTTCCGCCCGACCTCGCGGTCAAACCGCTGGTGGTGACGCAAGGCGTCGACGAGAGCTTCTGAGCATGCTGACACTCACTTCCCCCTCGCTCGCCGCGCTCTGGCTCAAGGAGCGCGTGCAGGGCGCGCTGCATGCGGACAGCCGGCCGGTGGGCGCGGGCGACGGCTTCATCGCCTGGCCCGGCGCGGCCACCGACGGGCGCAGGCACGTGGCTTCGGCACTGGCGCAGGGCGCTGCGGCCTGCCTGGTCGAGCACCAGGGCGTCGAGGCCTTCGGCTTCGATGGCGACGAGCGCATCGCAAGCTACCCGGGGCTCAAGGCCGCCACCGGTCCGATCGCATCGGCCTTCTACGACGACCCCTCGGCCGCGCTCGAAGTGCTGGCCGTGACCGGCACCAATGGCAAGACCTCCACCGCATGGTGGCTCGCCGAATCGCTCTCCGCGCTGGCCGTGCCCGGCGGCGTTCGCGCGCCGCGGCTCGACGGCAGCGCCGAGCGCGGCGTGCCTTCTCCCTGCGCGGTGATGGGCACGCTGGGCATCGGCGTGCCGCCGGAGCTCGTCTACACCGGCCTCACCACGCCCGACCCGGTGATGATGCAGCGCGAACTGCGCGCGCTCGTGGAGCGCGGCTTCGGCGCCTGCGCCATCGAAGCCTCGTCGATCGGCATCGCCGAACGCCGGCTCGACGGCGCGCGCATCGCGGTGGCGGTGTTCACCAATTTCACGCAGGACCATCTCGATTACCACGGCAGCATGGAGGCCTACTGGCAGGCCAAGGCCGAGCTGTTCCGCTGGCCCGGCCTGCGCGCCGCGGTGATCAACATCGACGACGTGCACGGCGCCAGCCTGTGCGCGAACCTGCTCGAGGCCGGCATCGGCGCGCTCGACGTCTGGACCGTCTCGGCTGCCGGCGCGCCGGCGCGGCTCATGGCGCGCGACGTCGGCTACGACGCGCAGGGCCTGCGGTTCTCGGTGGCCGAACACGACAGCGATGCCGTGGAGCGCATGTCGACCGGCCTGATCGGCCAGTACAACGTGGCCAACCTGCTGGGCGTGCTCGGCACGCTGCGGGCGCTGGGGCTGTCGCTCGCGCAGGCCGTGGCGGCCTGCGCCGGGCTCACCAGCGTGCCGGGCCGCATGGAGCGCGTGGGCGCGGCTGCCAATGCGCCGCTGGCCGTAGTCGACTACGCCCACACGCCCGACGCGCTCGACAAGGCACTGGCCGGCCTGCGCCCGCTCGCGCAGCAGCGCGGCGGCGCGCTCTGGTGCGTGTTCGGCTGCGGCGGCGACCGCGACCCGATCAAGCGCCCGATGATGGCCGCGGTGGCCGAGCGCCAGGCCGACCGCGTGATCGTGACCAGCGACAACCCGCGCAGCGAGAACCCTGACGCGATCATCAGCCAGGTGCTGCTCGGCCTCGCGCGCCCCGAAGCGGCCCAGGTGCAGCCTGACCGCGCGGCCGCCATCGCCGACGCCATTGCGCAGGCCGCACCGCAGGACGTGGTGCTGCTCGCCGGCAAGGGCCATGAAGCCTGGCAGGAAATCGCCGGCCAGCGCATTCCGTTCTCGGACCGCATCCATGCGCTCGATGCACTCACCCGGCGAGGTGCCGCATGAGCCATTCGCCGATGATGTTCACGCTGGCCCAGGCGCAGCAATGGATTCCGGGCGCACGCCTGGTGGGCGACCCGGCAACCACCATTGCCCGCGTCCATACCGACACCCGCACGCTCGCCGAGGGCGACTTGTTCGTGGCGCTCAAGGGCGAACGCTTCGACGCCAACGAATTCCTGGCCGATGCCAAGGCGCGTGGCGCCGTCGCCGCCGTTGCGCACGGCGGCCTCGAGGCGGCCGGCCTGGCCGGCCTCGAGGTGCCCGATTCGCTGGCCGCGCTCGGCGCGCTCGGCGCCGGCTGGCGCGCGCAGTTCGATCTGCCGCTGATCGCCGTGACGGGCAGCAACGGCAAGACGACCGTCACGCAGATGATCGCGGCCGTGCTCGTGGCCTTCAGGGGCGATCGCGCACTCGCGACGGCCGGCAATTTCAACAACGAGATCGGCGTTCCGCTGACGCTGCTGCGCCTGCGCGCGAAGCACCAGCATGCGGTGGTCGAGCTGGGCATGAACCATCCGGGCGAGATCGCACGGCTGGCGGCCATCGCGCGTCCGACCGTCGCGCTGGTCAACAACGCGCAGCGCGAGCACCTGGAGTTCATGGCCACCGTGGAAGCCGTGGCGCTCGAGAACGGCGCGGTGTTTTCCTTCGTGCCGGAGGACGGCACCGCGGTGTTCCCCCATGGCGACGAGTTCGCCCCGCTGTGGAACGACATGGCACGCGAGGTGGCCACGCGCCGCTGCATGACCTTCGGCGAGCAGGAAGACGCCGACATCTCGCTGGTGGCCGCCGAATGGCGGCAGGGCGCATGGCAAGCGCGCATCCGCACGCCGCTGGGCGACTTCGATGCGCAGCTGCACATCGCGGGCCGGCACAACGTCGTCAATGCGCTGGCAGCCACCGCGTGCGCGCTCGCCGCCGGCATTCCGCCCGAAGTCATTGCCCGCGGCCTCACGGCCTTCGCACCGGTCAAGGGCCGCTCCAAGGCGAGCGCGGTGGTGCTGCCCGGCGGGCATTCGCTCACGCTGGTGGACGACAGCTACAACGCCAATCCCGATTCCGTGCGCGCGGCCATCGACGTGCTTGCGGCCTTGCCCGGCCCGCGCCTGCTGGTGCTCGGCGACATGGGCGAGGTCGGCAACCGCGCGCCCGAGTTCCATGCCGAGGTCGGCGACTGGGCGCGGCAGCGCGGCATCGAGGCCGTGCATGCGCTCGGCGCCGAAACCGCGCACAGCATCGCGGCCTTCAACGGCGGCGACAACGGCCGCCATTTCCCGGATATCGAGGCGCTCGTCGCCGCGGTGCTGGCGCGGCTGCCCCAGGTGGGGAGCGTGCTCGTCAAGGGCTCGCGCTTCATGAAGATGGAGCGCGTGGTGCAGGCGATCGAGCAATCACGACAACAAAAGGAGGCCGGTCATGACGCATGAGCCGCGCGACACCACATGCTGATGAGCCTGGCCCAATGGCTGCAGACACTTTCGCCCGAGTTCGGGTTCCTGCGCGTTTTCCAGTACCTCACGTTCCGTGCGCTGATGGCTGCGCTGACGGCGCTGGTCGTCGGCCTGGTGGCCGGCCCCTACGTGATCCGCCGGCTGGCCGCGCTCAAGATCGGCCAGCCGGTGCGCGGCTATGGCATGGAAACGCACCTGACCAAGAGCGGCACGCCCACCATGGGCGGCGTGCTGGTGCTGTTCGCCATCGCCTTCGCCACGCTGATGTGGTTCGACCCCTCCAACCGCTTCGTCTGGATCGTGCTGTGGGTCACGCTGGGCTTCGGCGCCATCGGCTGGGTCGACGACTGGCGCAAGGTGGTGCGCAAGGACCCGGAGGGCATGCGTTCGCGCGAGAAGTATTTCTGGCAGTCGGTGGTCGGCCTGATCGCGGGCTTCTACCTGCTCTTCAGCATCTCGGAGAGCTCGAACTGGCGCGTGCTGCAGCTGTTCTTCGCCTGGGTGCAGTCGGGCTTCGACCTCGACTTTCCGCCCAAGATCAACCTGCTGGTGCCCTTCTTCAAGGAAGTGAGCTATCCGCTCGGCGGCATCGGCTTCGTGATCCTGACCTATCTGGTGATCGTGGGCGCGAGCAACGCGGTCAACCTGACCGACGGCCTGGACGGCCTGGCGATCATGCCGGTGGTGATGGTGGGCTCGGCGCTGGGCGTGTTCGCCTACGTCACGGGCAGCGCGGTGTATTCCAAGTACCTGCTGTTCCCCAACATCCCGGGCTCGGGCGAACTGCTGGTGTTCTGCTCGGCCATGGCCGGCGCGGGCCTCGCGTTCCTCTGGTTCAACACCCATCCGGCGCAGGTCTTCATGGGCGACGTGGGCGCGCTGGCGCTCGGCGGCGCACTGGGCACCATCGCGGTCATCGTGCGCCAGGAGATCGTGTTCTTCATCATGGGCGGCATCTTCGTGGTCGAGGCGATCTCGGTGATGGCGCAGGTCATGTACTTCAAGTACACCAAGAAGCGCTACGGCGAGGGTCGCCGCGTGCTCAAGATGGCGCCGCTGCACCACCACTTCGAGAAGAGCGGCTGGCGCGAGACGCAGGTCGTGGTGCGCTTCTGGATCATCACGATGCTGCTGTGCCTCGTGGGCCTGTCGACGCTGAAGCTGCGGTGAAAAGAGAAAGCACATGCGGCACCTGAAAGACCTCCCCGTATTGATCCTCGGCCTCGGTGCGTCCGGGCTGGCGATGGCGCGCTGGTGCGCGCGCCACGGCGCGGTCGTCACGGTGGCCGATACGCGGGAGGCGCCGGCGCTGCTTGCGACGCTGCGGACGGAATGGCCCGAGGTCGCGTTCATCGGCGGCCCGTTCTCGGCCGCGCTGGTCGAAGGCACACCGATCCGTGCCGTGTACCGCTCGCCGGGGCTGTCGCCCGCGACCATTGCACCGGTCGTCGATGCGGCGCGGGCCGTGGGACTGGCGGTTGGCGGCGAACTGGATCTGTTTGCACGCGCGCTGCTGGACCTGCGGACCGTCGAGCTGCCCGCGGTCGAAGCGGCACCTGGTGTGCCGGAAGACGAGCCTGTGGTGGAGGTGCCGGCGGAGCCCGCCGCAGAACCCGAGGCGCAGGGCGAATTGCCGCTCGCTGGTGAACCGGCGGAAGCTGTGGCGGTCGCGGCACCGCAAGAGCCGGCAACGCCCGAGATGCCGGAAGCGGCAGAGCCCGCTGCCGCTGCCGATGTGGCAGAAGCCGAACCCGCACCGCCCACCGCGCAGGCCGAAGCCATGCCGCGCGACCCGTCGCTGAACGTTCCCGCCGCGCCGCCGCCCGAAGAAGAGCAACAGCCGGCGCAGGAAGAGGCGCCGGCAGCCGAGGCGCAAGAAGCCTCCGCCCCCGCGCCGGCACCCGCACCGGCCTCCGCCATCGTGTCGCGCCTGCCGACCCCCGGCCAGCCCTACGTCCCCACGGCCGCCAGGGAGGCCGCCGAGTTCGTCGCGAAGATCGCCGAACTCTCCGCCACCAACCCGGCCTCCGCCGCGGTCGAGGAAGAAGACACGCCGCAGCTCAAGCTGGTGCCGATCGAGGAGCCGCCGGCGCCCAAGGGCTACACGCCCGCGGTGCTCGCCGTCACCGGCACCAACGGCAAGACCACCGTCACCGCGCTCACCGGCCAGCTGGTCGAGCGCGCGGGCAAGAGCGTGGCCGTGGCCGGCAACATCGGCCCGACGCTGCTCGACACCCTGGCCGCGCACATCGATGCCGAGACGCTGCCCGACGTCTGGGTGCTCGAACTCTCGAGCTTCCAGCTGGACGGCGTGCAGGGCTTCGAGCCGACCGCCGCCACGGTGCTCAACCTCACGCAGGACCATCTCGACTGGCATGGCGACATGCCGCATTACGCCGCGGCCAAGGCGCGCATCTTCGGCACGCAGGGCCTCATGGTGCTCAACCGCGACGATCCCGGCGTGATGACCATGCTGCCTGCGCCTGTCAAGGTGAAGCTGCAGCGCCCGCAGGTCCGTGCCCATGTCACCTTCGGCGCCTCGATGCCGCAGCGCCCCGGCGACTACGGCATCGAACGCGTCAACGGCATGGCCTGGCTGGTGCGCGCACTCGAAGCCGACGAGACGCAGAAGCGCAAGCGCGGCGCGGTGGTCGAGGAAGAAATCTTCCTGCAGCGCCTGCTGCCCGCCGACGTGCTGCGCATCCGCGGCCGCCACAACGCGATGAACGCACTGGCGGCGCTCGCGCTGGCCAGCGCCGCCGGCTGCCCGCTCGGCCCCATGCTTTATGGCCTGCGCGAATACCGCGGCGAGCCGCACCGCGTGGAGCCGATCGCCATCGTCGACGAGGTCGAGTACTTCGACGACAGCAAGGGCACCAACGTCGGTGCAACGGTCGCCGCGCTCAACGGCCTGGGCGAAGACCGGCGCGTGGTCGTGATCCTCGGCGGCGAGGGCAAGGGCCAGGACTTCGAACCACTGGCCGCGCCCGTGGCGCAGTACGCGCGCGCCGTGGTGCTCATCGGCCGCGATGCGCCGCTGATCGAGCAGGCGCTGGCCGCCACCGGTGCTTCGCTGATGCACGCGGGCTCGATGCAGGAGGCCGTCAAGCTGGCCGCCGCGCGCGCCAACCCCGGCGATGCCGTGCTGCTGTCACCGGCCTGTGCGAGCTTCGACATGTTCAAGGACTACGAGCACCGCGCGGCCGTGTTCCGCGAGGCCGTGCAGGCGCTTGCGGACGACCCGCGCGAGGCGGCCCCGTCGTCGAACGATGCCGACTTTTCTTCGGGAGACCCGGTTTGAACACCACGGCCGCCGGCGCCACGCCCAACGCAAAGACCAGCCGTTTCGGCGGCTGGTTCCGGCGCGCACGCAGCGGCATCGATTCGCTGCCGGTGCACCTGCCGGTGCGGCTGGGCGGCGCCGGCGTCACGCAGACCAAGGCCGCGCCGATGCGCGTGCTGGGCTTCGACCAGGCGCTGGTCTGGGTCACCGTGGCGCTGCTCACCTGGGGCCTGGTGATGGTCTATTCGGCCTCCATCGCGCTGCCGGACAACCCGCGCTTCGCGCGTGCGGGCTACAGCGCGTCGTTCTTCCTCACGCGGCACGCGGCCTCGGTGGTGTTCGCGTTCATCGCGGCGCTGCTGGCCTTCCAGATTCCCATGAAGACCTGGGAGCGCGCCGCACCCTGGCTCTTCGTGGCCTCGCTGCTGCTGCTGGTGGCGGTGCTCATTCCGCACATCGGCATCAACGTCAATGGCGCGCGGCGCTGGCTGCCGCTGGGCTTCATGCGCTTCCAGCCGTCCGAGCTCGCCAAGCTCGCGATGGTGCTCTATGCCGCCAGCTACATGGTGCGCAAGATGGAGATCAAGGAACGCTTCTTCCGCGCCGTGCTGCCGATGGGCGTGGCGGTGGTGGTGGTCGGCATGCTGGTGATGGCCGAACCCGACATGGGTGCATTCATGGTGATTGCCGTGATTGCCATGGGCATCCTGTTCCTGGGCGGCGTGAACGCGCGCATGTTCTTCGTGATCGCGGCGCTGGTGGTGGTGGCCTTCGGCACCATCGTGGCCACCAGCTCGTGGCGCCGCGAGCGCATCTTCGCGTACCTCGATCCGTGGAGCGAGGAGCACGCGCTGGGCAAGGGCTACCAGCTGTCGCACTCGCTGATCGCCATCGGCCGCGGCGAGGTCTTCGGCGTCGGCCTGGGCGGCAGCGTCGAGAAGCTGCACTGGCTGCCCGAGGCGCACACCGACTTCCTGCTCGCGGTGATCGGCGAGGAGTTCGGCCTGGTCGGCGTGCTGCTGATCATCGGCCTGTTCCTCTGGCTGACGCGCCGCGTCATGCACATCGGCCGCCAGGCGATCGCGCTCGACCGCGTGTTCTCGGGCCTCGTGGCGCAGGGCGTGGGCGTGTGGATCGGCTTCCAGGCCTTCATCAACATGGGCGTGAACCTCGGCGCACTGCCAACCAAGGGGCTCACCTTGCCGCTGATGAGCTTCGGCGGCTCGGCCATCCTGATGAACCTGGTGGCGCTCGCTGTCGTGCTGCGCATCGACTACGAGAACCGCGTGTTGATGCGGGGGGGACGCATATGACCGGCCGCACCGCACTCGTCATGGCCGGCGGCACCGGCGGCCACATCTTCCCGGGGCTCGCGGTGGCCGAGGCGCTGCGCGAGCGCGGCTGGCGCGTGCACTGGCTGGGCGCGCCCGGCAGCATGGAAGAAAAGCTCGTGCCGCCGCGCGGCTTTGCCTTCGAGCCGGTGCAGTTCGGCGGCGTGCGCGGCAAGGGGCCGCTCACGCTGTTCCTGCTGCCGCTGCGGCTTCTGCGCGCGTTCTGGCAGAGCATCGGCGTGGTGCGCCGCGTGCAGCCCCACGTCGTCGTCGGCCTCGGCGGCTACATCACCTTTCCGGGCGGAATGATGAGCGTGCTGCTCAACAAGCCGCTGGTGCTGCATGAGCAGAACTCGGTGGCCGGCCTTGCCAACAAGGTGCTGGCGGGTGTGGCCGACCGCGTGTTCACGGCCTTCCCCAACGTGCTGAAGAAGGCGCAGTGGGTGGGCAACCCGCTGCGCGCGGCGTTCACCTCGCAACCCGAGCCGGCCGTGCGCTTCGCAGGCCGCAGCGGACCGCTGCGGCTCCTGGTGGTGGGCGGCAGCCTGGGGGCCAAGGCGCTCAACGCCGTGGTGCCGCAGGCGCTGGCGCGCATCGCGCCGGCCGCGCGCCCGCGGGTGCTGCACCAGAGCGGCGCCAAACAGATCGACGAGCTGCGCGCCAACTATGCGGCAGCCGGCGTGGAGGGCGAACTCACGCCCTTCATCGAAGACACCGCGCAGGCCTATGCCGACGCCGACATCATCGTCGCGCGCGCCGGGGCCAGCACCGTGACAGAAATCGCGGCCGTCGGCGCAGCAGCGCTGTTCGTGCCTTTTCCCTCGGCGGTCGACGACCACCAGACCACCAACGCGCGCTTCCTCGTCGACGCGGGCGGCGGATGGCTGGTGCAGCAGGCCGACCTCACTCCTGAATTGCTGGCTGATTTGCTACAGAAAACCGAGCGCACCGCGCTGATCGACAAGGCCACCAGGGCCAAAACCATGCAGAAGACCGAAGCCGTCGAGGCCGTCGTCCGCGCCTGCGAGGAGCTTGCCAGATGAAGCACGCGATCCGTCACATCCATTTCGTGGGCATCGGCGGCTCGGGCATGAGCGGCATCGCCGAGGTGCTGTTCAACCTGGGCTACCGCATCACCGGTTCCGACCTGGCCGACAGCGCCACCCTGCGCCGGCTCGCGGGCCTGGGCATCGGCACCTTCGTGGGCCATGCCGCTGCGCACATCGACGGCGCGGATGCGGTCGTCACTTCCACCGCGGTGCAGTCGGACAACCCCGAGGTGCTGGCCGCGCGCGAGAAGCGCATTCCCGTGGTGCCGCGTGCGCTGATGCTGGCCGAACTGATGCGGCTCAAGCAGGGCATCGCGATCGCGGGCACGCACGGCAAGACCACCACCACCAGCCTGGTGGCGAGCGTGCTCGATGCGGCCGGGCTCGATCCCACCTTCGTGATCGGCGGGCGCCTGAACAGCGCCGGCGCCAACGCGCAGCTCGGCAGCGGCGACTACATCGTGGTGGAAGCCGACGAGTCGGACGCCTCGTTCCTGAACCTGCTGCCCGTGATGGCAGTGGTCACGAACATCGATGCCGACCACATGGAAACCTACGGGCACGACTTCGCAAGGCTCAAGAAGGCTTTTGTCGATTTCCTGCACCGCATGCCGTTCTATGGCGTGGCCATCCTGTGCACCGACGATCCGGCGGTGCGCGACATCGTGGCCGAAGTCACCTGCCCGGTGACGAGCTACGGCTTCGGCGAGGAAGCCCAGGTGCGCGCGATCGACGTGCGCGCGGTGGGCGGCCAGATGCATTTCACGGCCCAGCGGCGCAACGGCGTCACGCTGCCCGACCTGCCGATCGTGCTGAACCTGCCGGGCGAGCACAACGTGCGCAACGCGCTTTCGGTGATCGCGGTGGCGGTGGAGCTCGGCATTCCCGACGAAGCGGTGCAGCGCGGACTGGCCGGCTTCAAGGGCGTGGGCCGCCGCTTCCAGAGCTATGGCGAGGTGGCCGCGCAGGGCGAGCCGGCCGGCAGCTTCACGGTGATCGACGACTACGGCCATCACCCGGTCGAGATGGCCGCGACCATTGCCGCCGCGCGCGGCGCGTTCCCGGGGCGCCGGCTGGTGCTGGCCTTCCAGCCGCACCGCTACACCCGCACGCGCGACTGCTTCGAGGACTTCGTCAAGGTCATCGGCAATGCCGACGCGGTGCTGCTGGGCGAGGTCTATGCCGCGGGCGAGCCGCCCATCGTGGCAGCGGACGGCCGCACGCTGGCGCGCGCCCTGCGCGTGGCCGGCAAGGTGGAGCCGGTGTTCGTCGACGACATCGGCGCCATGCCGCAGGCCATCCTGGACAACGCGCGCGCCGGCGACGTGGTGCTTTGCATGGGTGCGGGCTCCATTGGCGCCGTGCCGGGCAAGGTGGTTGAAATTGCAGCCGCGGCATCGCTGCCGCCAACAACGCGCAGCAGGCGCAAGGGGGAGGCAGCATGAGCCTTCAGGATCCAAAGCAATTCGGCAAGGTGGCCGTGCTGTTCGGCGGAAGCTCCGCCGAGCGCGAAATCTCGCTCCTTTCCGGCAATGGCGTGCTCGGGGCGCTGCGCTCGCGCGGTGTCGATGCGCATGCCTTCGATCCCGCCGAGCGCGACCTGGTCGAGCTGCGGCGCGAGGGTTTCGCGCGCTGCTTCATCGCGCTGCACGGCCGGCACGGCGAGGACGGCACGGTGCAGGGCGCGCTCGAGCTGCTCGGTATTCCCTATACCGGCTCGGGCGTGATGGCTTCGAGCGTGGCCATGGACAAGGTCATGACCAAGCGCATCTGGCAGGCCGACGGGCTGCCGACGCCCAGGTACGTGCGCCTGGCTTTCGACCAGCAAAGCCGCGAGCAGATCCGCGCCGTGCCCGACGTGCTCGGGCTGCCGCTCATCGTGAAGCCGCCGCGCGAGGGCTCGTCGATCGGCGTGACCAAGGTCGAGGGCTACTCGCAGATGCAGGATGCCGTGGCGCTGTCGGCGAAGTACGACGCCGACGTGCTGTGCGAGGAGTTCATCGAAGGCGAGGAAGTGACCTGCGCCGTGCTCGGCAGCGGCCTCGACGCCCGTGCGCTGCCCGTGGTGCGCATTGCCGCGCCCGAAGGCGCCTACGACTACCAGAACAAGTACTTCACCGACGACGTGAAGTACCACTGCCCGAGCGGCCTGCCCGAAGCCGAGGAGCACGAGATCCAGCGCATCACGCTGGCCGCGTACCACACACTCGGCTGCCGCGGCTGGGGCCGCGCCGACGTGATGATCCGCGCGAGCGACCGCAAGCCTTTCCTGCTCGAGATGAACACCTCGCCCGGCATGACCAGCCATTCGCTGGTGCCCATGTCGGCGCGCGCATCGGGCATCGCCTACGAAGACTTGTGCCTGCGCGTGCTGGCCTCGGCTTCGCTGGATGCCGCGGGGGGAGCGCAATAGCCATGGCCGACAGCATCCCTGTTCCGTTCGACGTCAAGCTCATGAACATCGTCTCGAACCTGGCGTTCGTGGTGGTGGCGCTCATGCTGCTGGCGGCGGGCGCATGGTGGGTGCTGCGCCAGCCGTTCTTTCCGATCGGCGGCATCAAGGTCGATGGCGACGTGACGCACAACAACGCCGTGACGCTGCGCGCCAACGTCGCGCCGCAACTCGCGGGCAACTTCTTCACCGTCGACCTGGCGCGTGCGAGAACCGCTTTCGAGTCGGTGCCCTGGGTGCGCAAGGCGGTGGTGCGGCGCGAGTTCCCGAACAAGCTGCGCGTGACGCTGACCGAGCAGGTGCCGGTGGCCAACTGGGGCGACGAGGCCGGCTCGAAGCTGATCAACGGCTTTGGCGAGGTGTTCGAAGCCAACGTGGCCGAGGTGGACGACCGGCTGCCGCGGCTCGACGGTCCCATCGAGCAGGCCGGGCAGGTGCTTGGCATGTACCGCGTGATTGCGCCGCTGTTCCCGCCCTACGACTTCAGCGTGGAAGAACTCACGCTGTCGAGCCGGGGCAGCTGGAAGGCGGTGCTGGACACCGGCGCCGAGATCGAGCTGGGCCGCGGCCAGGCCGAGGAGGTGACGGCCCGCACGCAGCGTTTCCTGAAGACCGTGACCCAGGTCGCGGGCCAGTACCGCCGCACCGCGGCGGACGTCGAGGGGGCCGACCTGCGGCACAACGACGCCTATGCGCTGCGTCTTCGCGGCGTCACCACGGTCGTTGCCGACCCCAAGACGAAGAAGAAATAGATAGCGAATACCGAGGACATTCAATGCCCAAAGAATACAAAGACCTGGTTGTCGGACTCGACATCGGAACCGCCAAGGTGATGGTGGTCGTCGCCGAGGTGCTGCCCGGCGGCGAACTCAAGCTGGCGGGGCTCGGCATCGCGCCGAGCAACGGCCTCAAGCGAGGCGTGGTGGTGAACATCGACGCCACGGTGCAGAGCATCCAGCAGGCCTTGAAGGAGGCCGAGCTGATGGCCGACTGCAAGATCAGCCGCGTCTACACCGGCATCACCGGCAGCCACATCCGCGGCATCAATTCGAGCGGCATGGTGGCGGTGAAGGACAAGGAGGTCACGCCCGCCGACGTGGCCCGCGTGGTGGAAACCGCGCGCGCCATCAACATCTCGAGCGACCAGCGCCTGCTGCTGGTGGAGCCGCAGGAATTCGTGATCGACGGGCAGGACGTGAAGGAGCCGATCGGCATGAGCGGCATGCGGCTCGAGGCCAAGGTGCACATCGTGACCGGCGCGCAGAGCGCGGCCGAGAACATCATCAAGTGCGTGCGCCGCTGCGGCCTCGAGGTCGACCAGCTGATGCTCAATCCGCTGGCCTCCAGCCAGGCGGTGCTGACCGAGGACGAGCGCGAGCTCGGCGTGGTGCTGGTGGACATCGGCGCGGGCACCACCGACGTGGCCATCTTCACCAACGGCGCGATCCGCCACACGGCGGTGATCCCGATCGCGGGCGACCTGATCACCAGCGACATCGCGATGGCGCTGCGCACGCCCACCAAGGACGCGGAAGACATCAAGGTCGAAAACGGCTATGCCAAGCAGCTGCTGGCCGACCCCGACACGCAGGTGGAAGTGCCGGGCCTGGGCGACCGCGGTCCGCGCATGCTGAGCAAGCAGGCGCTGGCCGGCGTGATCGAGCCGCGCATCGAGGAGATCTTCTCGCTGGTGCAGCAGGTGGTGCGCGAGTCGGGCTACGAAGAGGTGCTGTCCTCGGGCGTGGTGCTCACGGGCGGCAGCGCGGTGATGCCCGGTATGGTCGAGCTCGGCGAGGACATCTTCCTGAAGCCGGTGCGGCGCGGCATTCCGAAGTATTCGAGCGCGCTCTCCGACATGGTGGCGCAGCCGCGCGCCGCCACCGTGATGGGCCTGCTCGAGGAAGCACGCTTCGCACGCATGCGCGGCTTCAAGGTCGCGCAGAAGAACGGATCCGTAAAGACTGCGTTCGGGCGTTTCAAGGACTTCATCGTGGGGAACTTCTGACCATGAACCACTCCCCACTCTGGCTCGCACGCGGCGGTCCGCCCTTGCATTTCAACGAGCGATGGCGGCGCACGGGTCCACCGCCGCGACGACAGCTTCGTTGAACTCGTCAAGACACCAGAAAAATTCATAGATACACAACGGCAACTGCAAATTCAAGGAGTTAGAAATGACCATCGAAATGATCGAAGTCGAAGAATTCAACCAAGGCACCCAGATCAAGGTGATCGGCGTCGGCGGCGGCGGCGGCAATGCCGTCGCGCACATGATGGAGCGCGGCGTGCAGGGCGTGCAGTTCGTCTGCGCCAACACCGACGCGCAGGCGCTCCAGCGCAGCAACGCGCACAAGATCATCCAGCTGGGCACCAGCGGCCTGGGCGCGGGCAGCAAGCCCGACAAGGGCCGTGACGCGGCCGAAGCCGCGGTGGACGACATCCGCGCCGCCATCGACGGCGCGCACATGCTGTTCATCACGGCCGGCATGGGCGGCGGCACCGGTACCGGCGCCGCACCGGTGATCGCGCGCGTGGCCAAGGAAATGGGCATCCTCACCGTGGGCGTGGTGACCAAGCCCTTCGACTGGGAAGGCGGCCGCCGCATGACCAATGCCGACGCCGGCCTGGCCGAGCTCGAGGCCAACGTCGACTCGCTGATCGTGGTGCTCAACGAGAAGCTGCTCGACGTGCTGGGCGAGGACATCACCCAGGACGAAGCCTTCGCGCATGCCAACGACGTGCTCAAGAACGCGGTGGGCGGCATCTCGGAAATCATCAACGAGTACGGCGGCGTGAACGTCGACTTCGAAGACGTGCGCACCGTGATGGGCGAGCCCGGCAAGGCCATGATGGGCACGGCCGCTGCTGCCGGCCCGGACCGCGCGCGCATTGCCGCCGAGCAGGCCGTGGCCTGCCCGCTGCTCGAAGGCATCGACCTCTCGGGCGCCAAGGGCGTGCTGGTGCTGGTGACCGCATCGAAGGGCTCGCTGAAGCTCAACGAGTCGAAGCTCGCGATGAACACCATCCGCGCCTACGCCTCGCCCGATGCGCACGTGATCTATGGCGCGGCCTACGACGAGAGCCTGGGCGACCAGATGCGCGTGACGGTGGTCGCCACCGGCCTGTCGCGCGCCGATGCGCGCCGCCAGGCACCGACGCTCGAAGTGATCCGCACCGGCACCGACAACATCCCGTTCAACGTGCCCACGCTCGGCGCCGGCCATGCGGGCCACGCCGGCCACGGCGGCGGCAACCAGCCGAACTACGACGGCATGGCCGTTCCCAGCGTGTGGCGCACGAACCGCACCATGGCCGCGGCCAAGGTGGATGCGCTGTCGTCGGGCGGCATGGACGATTTCGAGATCCCGGCATTCCTGCGCCGTCAAGCCGATTGACGGCAAGGCAACCGAACGCAGAGGGCACGAAGGTTCGCAAGGGGTACGGGGAAGACCTGAAAGGGACTTCTGCCGGCTCTAGGCGCTGCGTCCGCTTCGTGCCCTTTGCGTCCATCGCCGGTCGGTGGGCATAGAACCCATGTCTATCGCTGCCATAGCGAGGGGAATAGGGCGGCACGGGCGCCGCGCGCCTAAAATCTTCGGCGTGCTGCAACAACGAACCCTCAAGTCGATCAGCCGCGCCGTGGGCGTGGGGCTTCACAGCGGCCAGCGCGTGGAACTCACGCTGCGCCCCGCTCCGGTGGACACCGGCATCGTGTTCCGGCGTGTCGACCTGCCCGAGCCGGTCGACATCCGCATGACCGCCGAAGCGGTGACCGACACGCGCCTGGCCTCCACCGTCTCGACCGGCGGCGCCAAGGTGCAGACGGTCGAGCACCTGATGTCGGCCTGCGCCGGCCTCGGGATCGACAACCTCTACATCGACATCACGGCCGACGAAGTGCCGATCCTCGACGGGTCGGCCTCGTCCTTCGTGTTCCTGCTGCAAAGCGCGGGCATCGAGCTGCAGAAGGCGCCGCGCCGCTTCATCCGCGTGACGCGCAAGGTCGAGGTGCGCGAGGGCGAGGGCGCCAACGAGAAGTGGGCGAGCCTGGAGCCCTACCACGGCTACAAGCTGAGCTTCGAGATCGACTTCGACCACCGCGTGGTCAATTCCACCGGCCAGCGCGTGGAGTTCGACCTCGGCACCGACTCCTACAGCCGCGACATCGCACGCGCGCGCACCTTCGGCTTCACCAAGGAAGTCGAGTACATGCGCAGCAAGGGCCTGGCGCTCGGCGGCGGCCTGGACAACGCCATCGTGATGGACGACACCAAGGTGCTCAATGCCGGGGGCCTGCGCTACGACGACGAGTTCGTGAAGCACAAGATCCTCGACGCCATGGGCGACCTCTACATCATCGGCAAGCCGCTGCTCGCGGCCTACACCGCGTTCCGCTCGGGCCATGCGCTCAACAACAAGCTGCTGCGCGAACTGCTGGCCCACAGCGACGCCTACGAGGTCGTCACCTTCGAAGACGAAAAGCGCGCACCGCGCGGCTTCGGCGAAGTGGCGCGGGCCTGGTAGGCCGCGTTCGCAATGCTTCTCTTCCGCTGGGCCATCCTGCTGCTTCTGCTGGTGGCGGGCGTGTCGTTCGCGTTCTATGCGGGCACGGGCCAGGCCAAGTACCGGCGCTTCGGCTGGATCGTGCTCAAGTGGACGCTGCTTGCGGCCTTCGGCTTCTTCGCAGTGTTGATTGCCGAACGCGTGGTGTAGTCGGCTCGCCCCCAGGCTGCGCGGCACTTCGTGGCCGGTGATCGATCTCAGTCGGCCAGGGTCTGCAACGCCTGCACCTGCTGTGCCAGCAGCAGCCCCCTGCGGTGCGCGGGCACCAGCAGCATGAGCGTGTCGCCCAATGTCTTCGGGCGTCCCCAGGGCGCATGCAGCCTGCCTTGCGCGAGCAGCGGCGCCACCAGCTGCTCGCGGCCCATCAGCACGCCTTCGCCGTCGAGCGCCGCCTGCAGCGCGAGGCTGTAAAGCGAGAAGTCCGGGCCGGCGGCCAGCGCATCGGCCTCGGCTGCGTTGATACCGGGACGCACGGCCTGCAGCCAGCGCGCCCAGTCGTCGTGCCACACGGTGTCGTGCAGTCCGCCGCAGCGGGCCAGTACATCGACCAGGTCGTCGAGCGCGCGCGGGCGCCCGCTTGGCAGCGTCTGCTGGAGGCGCGGGCTGCACACCGGCACGAGCCGGTCGCGCGCGAGCGCCATGCCTTGCGCGCCGACGGCGGTTTCGATGCGATCGCCGGCGCGTGCATAGAAGAGGCCGAGGTCGAAGGGTTCGCGCCGGAAGTTCGGCGGCTGCTCGAGCGCCGTCACGGACACCTGCACGCCGGGCA
Organism: Variovorax beijingensis; assembly: GCF_007828835.1. GTDB lineage: Bacteria > Pseudomonadota > Gammaproteobacteria > Burkholderiales > Burkholderiaceae_C > Variovorax > Variovorax beijingensis_A. Next base: position 55,193 of record NZ_VIVL01000002.1, read on the forward strand.
GCGCCGCCTTCAGCCGCGAAAGCCGCGGCGACAGCCACAGCTGCGCCATCGCCGGCAGGGCCGCGACCTGCAGCGTGCTGCGGCGCGCGGCAGTCTGCGTCTCGTGCCGCAGCGCCTGCACCGCGAGGCCGAGCTGGTCGACCGCGGCGCTGAGGGCGGGCAGTGCGCGCCGTCCGTGCGCGCTGAGGCGGATGCCCTGGCTGTGGCGTTCGAACAGCGCACCGCCGGCCCAGGTCTCCAGCGCCTTGATCTGCTGCGCGACGGCGGCCGGCGTGACGAACAGCTCTTCGGCCGCACGCGCAAAGCTGCCGTGGCGTGCCGCAGCCTCGAAGGCGCGAACGGCTGTGTGCGGGGGCAGGCGAGGGCGGGGTGGTGCGAGGGGCATGCGGCGTGGAGGCCCAAGTTTTTCTATCGCTCGGGCCCAGATTATCCGTGTTGCCCGCAGTGATGGCGCAGGCGACCATGCGGCCACCTGCCACTTCCAGCGAGATCTGCCGCATGCCTGCCGCCCTCCAACGCCGTTCCTGGGTTCCCGCTGCCAGCGAAGACCATGTGCTCGCGATTGCCGCCGATGCGGCCGCGCGCGATGCGGCCGGCATCGCCGCCGAGATCGAAAGGCTCGCGGACGACAACCATCGCATCCATGACCGTGAGGGCCTGAACCTCAACCCCGCCACCAACGTGATGAATCCTGCCGCCGAGGCGCTGCTGTCGCGCGGGCTCGGCTCGCGGGCATCGCTGGGCTACCCGGGCGACAAGTACGAAGTGGGGCTGGAGGCCATCGAGTGCATCGAGGTCATCGCGGCCGAGCTGGCCGCCGAGGTGTTCGGCTCGAAGTTTGCCGAGGTGCGCGTGAGCTCCGGCGCGCTGTCGAACCTCTATGTGTTCATGGCGACCTGCCGGCCCGGCGACACGATCATCGCGCCGCCGCCGGCCATCGGCGGCCACGTCACGCACCATGCGGCCGGCGCGGCCGGGCTCTATGGATTGAAGACGGTGTCCGCGCCGGTCGATGCCGACGGCTACACGGTCGATGTCACGGCGCTGGCCAGGCTCGTGCACGAGGTGAAGCCGAAGCTCATCACCATCGGCGGCAGCCTGAATCTGTTTCCGCATCCGGTGCCGGCGATCCGCGAGATCGCGGACAGCGTGGGCGCGAAGCTGTTGTTCGATGCCGCGCATCTTTCGGGCATGGTGGCCGGCAAGGCCTGGCCGCAGCCGCTCGAGGAGGGCGCGCATGCGATCACCATGAGCACCTACAAGAGCCTCGGCGGTCCGGCTGGCGGGCTGATCGTGTCGAACGATGCGGCGCTGATGGAGCGCATCGACGCCATCGCCTACCCCGGCCTCACGGCCAACTCCGATGCGGGGCGCACCGCGGCGCTGGCGCGCGGGCTGCTCGACTGGAAGGCGCACGGCACGGCCTACGCCTCGGCGATGCGCGAGACCGCGCAGGCGCTGGCACGCGCGCTCGACGCCGAGGGCCTGCCGGTGTTCGCGAAGGCGCGCGGCTTCACGCAGTCGCACCAGTTCGCGCTCGAGGCTGCGCCTTGGGGCGGTGGGCAGCGCGCCGCGAGGAAACTGGCCGGGGGTGGTTTGCTGGCCTGCGGCATTGGCCTGCCGATCGCACCGGTGGAGGGAGACATCAACGGCCTGCGTCTGGGCGTGCCGGAGATCGTGCGGCTCGGCTTCACGCCCGACGACATGCCGCAGCTTGCGTCGTGGATCGCGCGTGCGCTGAAAGGCGATGCGGCGTCCGTGGCGGCCGAGGTGCGCGAGCGCCGCGCGCGGCTCGGCGGCCTGCGCTACATCGTGCGCTGAGTCAGCGCGAGCGTCCCTGCCGGTAGGTGCCGGCGTGCGTCTTCGACAGCTCGGCCGCCTCGGCCAGCCGCGCCATCGACCGGCCCACCTGCGCATGCGTGATGGCAATGCCCAGCGCGTCGGCCGCATCGGCGCCCGGCAGGCCCGGCAGGTCGAGCAGGCGCTTCACCATTTCCTGCACCTGCGCCTTGGCGGCCTGGCCGTGGCCCGCCACCGCCTTTTTCATCTGCAGCGCGGTGTATTCGGCCACCGTGAGCTTGCTGTTGACCAGCGAGGTCACGCAGGCGCCGCGCGCCTGGCCCAGCAGCAGCGTCGACTGCGGATTGACATTGACGAAAATGATCTCGACCGCCGAGGCATCGGGCTGGTAGCGCGCGGCGATTTCCGCAATGCCGTCGAACAGCACCTTGAGCCGCGCCGGCAGGTTGCCGCTGCCCAGGTGGCGCGTGCTGATGGTGCCGCTGGCCACGTAGCGCAGCGCATGGCCGTCCGAGTCGACCACGCCGAAACCGGTGGTCAGGAGGCCGGGGTCGATGCCGAGAATGCGCATGTCAGTTTTCCACCGCGCTGTGGGCGACCCACGAGCATGAAACCGACACGGCCCCAGGCCAGGAACACCGCGGAACCGGCTTTGCCGGGCCGCTGGTGTTGCCCCCTGGAGGGGGGAGTCGAGCTACACGAAGTGAGCGAGGGACGGGGGTGGGTTTCATCCTAGAGGTTGAAGTACCAGCGGATCGAATGGAAGAAGATCGGGGCCGCGAAGCACAGCGCATCGACACGGTCGAGCAGGCCGTTGGCCCCGGTCACGCCCACGCCCTTCTTGCCCCAGTTGGGAATGCCGCGATCTCGCTTGAGCGCCTTCATCACCAGGTGCCCCATGGAGCCCGCGATGCAGGCGATGACGGACACTGCCAGGGCCTGGCCGAACTTGAAGGGCGTGATGAACGAGAACAGCGCGCCCACCAGGCTGGCCACCGCGATGCCGATGCCCCAGCTGGTCCAGTTGAAGCTGCGGCTCACGTTGGGCGCGAAGGGCTTGCGCTGGGTGCGGCGCGAGATCACGTGCTGCACCAGCACCGAGGTCTGCACCACGAACACCAGGAAGAACACGAGGAAGGCGCTCTTGCCCTCGTAGCCCGGAAAGCTCAGCAGCAGCAGCGCGGGCACATGGCTCATGCCGTAGACGCAGACCATGATGCCCCACTGCAGCTTGGCGTTGCGCTCCAGAAAATGGCTCGGGTCGTCGGCCAGCGCACTGGCCACCGGGATCGCGAGGAACACGTAGACCGGAATGAACACGGTGAACAGGTCGAAGCGCGCGGTGGCGACGAGCCAGAACTGGATCGGCAGCACGACGAAGAAGGCCAGGATCAGGCTGCGGTGGTCGCCGCGCCGCGTGGGCGAGAGCGTGATGAACTCGCGCAGCGCGAAGAAGGCGATCAGCGCGAACAGCACGGTGGCCACCGTCTCGCCCAGCGCCCAGCCGACCCAGAACACGATCACCATGAACCAGGTGGTGCCCAGCAGCTTGCGGTAGTGCGCCAGCTCGGCCTGCCAGGCGGCGTCGTGCACGGGGTTGCGGCGTTCCTTGAAGGTGAGGAAGAAGGCCGTGGTGCTCACGACCACGAGCAGCCCGAAGACGATGAGGAACAGGGCCGCGACCTGCTGGGTCGGGGTGAGGCTGCGCAGGAACTGGTTCATGTCAGACCTCGCGCAATGCGATCACCGCGGCACGCGCGCGGTCGAGGAAGGGGCGGCGCTCCTCGCCTTCCTCGACGCGGATCGGCGCGCCGAAGGTGACGGAGCACAGGATCGGCACCGGCACGATCTCGCCCTTGGGCATCACGCGCTGCACGTTGTCGATCCACGCTGGCACCAGCACCACCTCGGGGAACATCGTCGCGAGCGTGTAGAGGCCCGACTTGAACTTCTGCGGCTCTCCCGTGTGGCCGCGCGTGCCCTCCGGAAAGATGATGATCGAGTCGCCGCTGCGCAGCGCTTCGACCAGCGGCGCCAGTGGATCGGAGACGGGCGCGGCAGGTTCCGGCTCCACGGCCGGCGGCGTGACGGCGAGCGGCGCGGCCGGTGGTGGAGGAGGCGGCGGAGCGGGAAGGTCGAGCCGCCCTTGCACTTCGTCGAAGGCTTCGGGCGTGATGTCGACGACGGGCGGTGCCATGGGCGCCATCGGCAACAGGGGCTCCATCGAGGGTTCGATGCGCTCGGACTGTGGCGCAGCAGCGGCATCTCGGACGGGCGGCAGCGGCGCTTCAGGTTCCGCCGGCGCTTCGGCAGGCGCGGCCGGCGCCGTGGCCGCGCGCTCCACATACACCGCGTTGAACACCTCGGTCGTGATCCAGCGCTTGAACGGCGTATTGGCCCAGTAGTCACGCGCCGCAATGGGCCGCGTGATGCTGCGCAGTTCCTCGGGCAGGGCCGCCCAGATCATCACCAGGTCGGCGTGGCTCTGGTGGTTGGCGAAATAGATGCGCTGCTCGGCCTTCGGCGGGCAGCCGTACCAGCGTGCCTGGGCGCCGGTGAGCAACCGGACGATCCCCAACAACAACCAACCCGTGAGCTTTGCCAGCATGGGCGCGATGATACGGGGCATGCGATGGCGTTTCGATCCTCTTTGTCTGGCGTGGGCGATGGCCCTGTTCCTTGTTCTCATCCTGCTGGCCACCATCGGCGCGCTCTGGGGCTGGCTGCGGAGCTTTTTCGGCGACGTGCTGGCCGTGGCGTGGGTCTACCTCGTCTTCAAGACCTTCGTCGCCGCGCGCGTGCTGCCAGTGGGGCTGGCCGCGCTCGGCGTGGGCCTGGCGGTCGAGCTGGGGCAGTTCCTGGCATCGGCCTGGCACCTGCACATTTCGAACCGCGCCCTGCGCATCGTGCTCGGCAGTACCGCCGACTGGTGGGACGTGCTGGCCTATGTGATCGGCTTCGCAGCCGTGCTGGCCATCGAAGCGCTGCGCGAAGCCCTCAGGGCAGCTCGGCCGACGGCATCCGCGCCACGATCGTCGACGCCCTCCCGCTGAGGTAGGACGAGCCGATGCGGCGCTCGAAGAACTTGGGGCTCGGCAGCATCACGGCGAGGCGCGCGGCTTCGGCTGCGCTCAGGCGCGAGGCGGGCTTCCTGAAGTAGTACTGGGCCGCCGCCTCGGCGCCGAACACGCCTTCGCCCCATTCGACGTTGTTGAGGTAGATCTCGAGGATGCGCCGCTTGTCGAGCAGCACCTCGAGCGCCATCGCAAGCGCCAGCTCCTGGCCCTTGCGCAGCAGCGTGCGCTCGCCGGAGAGCAGCAGGTTCTTCGCCAGCTGCTGCGTGATGGTGGAGCCGCCGCGCAGCTGCACCGGCCGCACCGGCTTGCCGCGCGCAATGGCGCGCGCCGCACGCCTGGCCGCCAGCTCCTCGGCCTTGGCGTTGCGCTGGCGCGCACGCTCGATGGCTTCCCATTCCACGCCGTTGTGGTCGATGAAGTCGGCATCCTCGCTCGCGATGACGGCGCGCTTGAGGTTGTCGCTGATCTGCGCGTAGGGCACCCATTCCTGGCGCCAGGCACCCTTGCGGCCCTGGTGGATGGCGATCTGCCAGGCTTCGCTGCGCTGGAACGCGGTGCTTTGCGGATCGATCACCGCCATGGCCGCGATGCGCCCCACGAAGAAAAGCTCCAGTGCCACGCCCGCCACCAGCAGGCAGGCCACCAGCCGCAGCAGCCGCTTCATTGGCCGGCGGCGAGTGAAGCGCGCAATTCGGCCAGCACCTGCGCGGAGGGCGGGCGCACGCCGCGCCAGAACTCGAACGCTTCGGCCGCCTGTTCGACCAGCATGCCGAGCCCGTCGCGCGGCACGGCGCCGTGCGTTTCGGCCCAGGCCATGAAGCCGGCGGCCGCGGGGCCGTACATCAGGTCGACCGCGAGCGCGCCGGGGCGCAGCACCTGCGCGCGCACCGGCACCGCATCGCCAGCGAGGCTGGAGGCCGTGGCATTGACCACCACGTCGAAATTGCCGGTCACCTCGTCGAGCGCCCAGGCTTCGAGCGCCGCGCCATGACTCAGCGCCAATGCCGCATGGCGCTGCACCAGCGCCATGGCCTTGCCGACCGTGCGGTTGGCCACCACGATGCGCGCAGCGCCGGCGTCCAGCAGCGGCCCGAGCACGCCCGCTGCGGCGCCGCCCGCACCGATGAGCAGCAGCTCGCGGCCCGCCAGCGGCACGGCGGCATTGCGCACGATGTCGTTGACCAGCCCGATGCCGTCGGTGTTGTCGGCGTGGATGCTGCCGTCGGCCTCGAAGCGCAGCGTGTTCACCGCCTGCGCAAGCACGGCGCGCTCGCTGGTGTGCAGCGCGAGCGCGGCGGCGTCGAACTTGAACGGCACGGTCACGTTGCAGCCGCGCGCCGTGTCGCCGCGCTCGGCGGCTTCCCGGCGGAAGGCGGCCACGCCTTCGGCAAAGGCGCCGACCGGAACGAGCCGGCGGCTGTAGTCCATCTGCTGCCCGCAGAGTTCGGCAAACCGGGCATGGATGCGCGGCGAGCGGCTGTGCTCGACGGGGTTGCCCATTACGCAATACAGATCCATGGCGCGTGGATTCGCTGTTGTCTATTGGGAGGAGAGCTCGATGGTCTCGTCGCGCGTGAACTTGAAGCGCGACTGCAGCACGATCTGGTCGGTCTCTTTTCGCATTGCGTCGGTGAACTTTCCGAAGCTGCCGATGCTGTGCACGATGGCCTTGGCGCGGCGGTCGAGCACGATGTCGCCCGAGCTTTCGTCGACCACGGTGTCGAGGATCTTGCCGTCGTGGTTGATGGTGATCGTCATCTTGAGCTCGCCATAGAGCTTCTTGCCGGCGGCCGTGGGGAAGTTCTCGGTACCCCGCACCTCGATGCGCCGGCGCAGCGTGTCCACGTAGATGGCGTAGGCCGCCTCGCGCGTGGAAGGGCTCAGGTAGCGCTTCTTGGGGCGCGCGTTTTCTTCATTCACGCGCCGCTCGATCTCGGCCAGCAGCTCCACCATCTGGCGCCGCTTTTCCTCGCGGGCGATGGCTTCCTTCGGATCGCCCGAGGCGCGCGGGTCCGGCGCAGGCATGGCCGCCAGGTCGCGCTTGAGCTGCGCGAGCAGCTGCATCTGCTGGGCCTGCATGGCCTCGACCTGGCGCCGCGCCTCCTCGATCGAGTCGCCGACGGCGGTGAAGCTCGAGGGCGGCAGCGGACTGGTGGCGCGGCCGCGCTCGAGGTCGCCGCCGCCCGCGAGCGAGGTCTGGGCCATCACGCGGGTCTTGGCGTCGGGCTTGTCATTGGTCTTGCTGTTGACCAGGATCACCTCGAGCGGGGTTTCGCTGAAGACCCGGTTGAACGATTCGGGATCGACGAAACGCACCGCCAGAAGTGCGGCGTGCGCGATGACCGACACGCCGAGTGCGATCTGCAGCGTGCTCAGATCCCTGAAGTTCATGGACGACGTTCCTTGGCGCGCATGGGATGACCGGTGCTCATGCCGGCGTGTTTTCCGGGGCCACCTCGCTGTCGCTGAGGTCGACTGCAATGGCGATGGGGCCGGCGACTTCTTCCGCTTCCTCGTCGCCGCCTTCCTCCTCGGCCTCGACATCCACCTTGGGCGCGTCGAGGCGCTCGAGCACGGTGCCGTGCACGTCGAGCGCGATTTCGTCGATCTCGCCGAGCTTCACGCGCAGGCGCGCGCCGCGCTCCTGCTGACCCGCCACCGGGAACACCAGCGGCAGCGTGTCCGCGCGCACCAGCGCGCCGTTCGGGATGTCCTTGATGACGGTCGCCTCGAGCTCGGTGATGCCCCGCTGCTGCAGGTACTTGAGCGTCCAGAAGCGCTCCATGCCGCCCTGGTAGGCGTTGTACGTTGCGTAGGCGGCGTCGAAGCCCGAGAGAATGGAGAACAGGTCCGCATCCTTGGGCTTGAACGGCGCGGCCAGCGCGGCGGTCTTGCCGTGGCGCGCGGCGGCAATGATCTGCCACTGGTTCACCAGGTCGGTGTAGCGGCGCAGCGGCGAGGTGCTCCAGGCATAGCTCTTCACGCCCAGGCCCGCATGCGGCAGGGCCCGCGTACCCATGCGCACCTTGATGCCGGGCGCCAGGCTGGCCTGGCTGCGGTAGAGCCCCGGCACGCCGAGCTCGCCGAGCCAGCCGCCCCAGCTGCTGTTGGCCAGGATCATGGCTTCGGACACAATCAGGTCGAGCGGCGCGCCGCGCTGGCGCGTGGTGATCTGCACCTGCTCGCTGCCGTCCGGTTCGCCGTCGTTGCCCACGAGGCGGAAGTTGTAGTCGGGCCGGTTGAAGTTCTCGGGCTTGCCGCGCACCACTTCGCGCCGGGCCTTCAGCTCTTTCGCGAGGCGGAACAGGAAGGACAGCGGCGCGCGCAGCTTTGCAGCGGCCTCGGGCGTGTTCTCGCTCGTGAACGAAGCGTCTTCGAGCCAGGGCTGCGTGACCACCGCGTCGAGCCGGTCGTGCCGCAGGTTGGCCACGATCGGCACGCGTTCGAGCTTCGTCTCGGTCGATTGCAGTTCGAGCGTGGCTTCGTCGAAGCGCGCGTAGAGCGACACCGCGGGCCGGTCGCCGCCTTCGAGCAGCGTGTAGGTGCTCACGACATCGTCGGGCAGCATGGTGATCTTGTGGCCCGGCATGTAGACCGTGGACATGCGCGCGCGCGCCACCTGGTCGATGGCGCTGCCCGGCGTCAGTGCCAGGCCGGGCGCGGCGATGTGGATGCCGACCGTGACGCTGCCGCTGCCAAGGCCCTGCACCGAGAGTGCATCGTCGATTTCGGTGGTCTGCGAGTCGTCGATCGAGAATGCCTGCACGCCTTCGGCCAGCGGCAGCTCGTCCACGATGGGCGGCGCGGCGAGTGCCGGGAAACCCGTGCCCTTGGGAAAGTTCTCGAACAGGAAGCGCCGCCAGTGGAACTGGTAGGGCGAGTCGATGGCGCCGGCGCGTTCCAGCAACTCGAGCGGCGGGCGCTGGGTGGCGCGCGCGGCGTCGACCACGGCCTTGTATTCGGGCGCGTTCTTGTCGGGCTTGAACAGGATCTTGTAGAGCTGCTCGCGGATTGGCTGCGGGCAGATGCCCTCGGCCAGTTGGGCGGCCCATTCGACGATCTGCGCCTGCACCACTTTCTTCTTCTCGATGGCGGCCAGCGCCTGCTGCAGGATCTCGGCTGGCGCCTTCTTGAAGCGTCCCTTGCCCGCGCGGCGGAAGTAGTGCGGCGCTTCGAACAGCGCGAACAGCGCCGCGGCCTGCTGCGCGAGCGTGGGCTTGTCGCTGAAATAGTCGGACGCGAGGTCGGCAAAACCGAACTCGCCCTCCGGCGCGAATTCCCAGGCCAGGTCGAGGTCCATCGTGGCTGCGAGCGCGCGCGCCTCGGCGATCAGCTCGGCCGGGGCCGGCTTCTCGAAACGCAGAACGATGTTGGCGCCCTTGACCTTGACGCGCTTGCCGGTGTCGAGCTCGACCTGCGCCGATGCTTCGGCCTCCGACAGCACGCGGCCGCCGAGGTACTTGCCGGCTTCTTCAAACAATACAAACATGCCCGGATTGTCCCAGACTTGGGGACGCGCACGGGCCTGGCTGCTGCGCGATGCCTGCCGGGCTTCAGACGGGATTGATGAACGCGATCACGTCGTCGAGGTGGTTTTCCTCGAAATCGGACAGCGCATGGTCGCCGCCCTCGATCAGCTTGATGTTGCTGTCGGGGTAGCGTGCCGAGGTTTCGTGCCAGTCGAGCGCTTCGTCGCCCTTGGCGATGATGGCCAGCACGCGCTCGGGGCGGGTGAGCGCGCCGACCTCCATGGTGCGCAGCTCCTGGATGTATTCGGGCTTGAAATAGAAGTGCTCGGCCGGGTCGTGCCAGGCGGTCTGGTCGCCGATGTAGCGCGCAAGGTCGCGCGCCGGATGCACCGCCGGATTCAGCAGCACGGCGCGGCAGCGCGTCATGCCGGCCACGTAGGTGGCATAGAAGCCGCCCAGCGAGGACCCGACCACGGCCATCGACTTGCGCGGCCAGTCCGCGATGCCCTTCATCACCATGTCGATGGCCTCGCGTGGCGAGGGTGGCAGCTGCGGGCACCACCACTGCAGGTCCGGGTGCTCGCGGGCCACGCGCGCTGCCATCAGCCGCGCCTTGGTGGAGCGGGGCGAGGAGCGGAATCCGTGCAGATACAACAGGTGAGTGGTTTGCGGGTCCATGCGGGGCGGAGACTGGAAGTGGTGCGGTCTACACAGCTCCCTGGAAGGAGCCGGTTGATTTTGCATGAGGACCGTGCGCCCGACGCGGTCGTCGGCGCACGAGGCTTCGATATGAGGGCTTACTGCACGGGCAAGCTGGTTTGCCACAGGGTCCATGGACGATGCCAAGAGGCAAAAAGTATTCAACCGAAATGCGCGACCGGACTCGCAAGTCGAAGCGAGTTTCAACGGCCCGCGCCGCTGTCCGCATCCCATGAAAACGGGAGGTCCGCCGGCTCTTTTGCGTTGCGCCGAAGCTTATGCTCAAGCCCATGAATATCGAGGCAACGGACACCGGGAAGACGCACCGCTGGGGCGTGCTCGTGGTCGAGGACGACAGCCGCGCGCGCGCCTTCTTCGAGGCGAGCGTGCAGCGCAGCGCCAGCCTTTTCTGGCTCGGTAGCGCCGGCACGGTGCACGAGGCACTGGCGTGGATGGCCCAGACCACCATCATTCCCGACGTGCTGCTCGTCGATCTCGGCATGCCCGACGGCAGCGGGCTCGACGTGATCCGCGAGGCCGTGGCGCGCTTTCCGGGCTGCGAGCCGCTGGTGATCTCGGTCTTCGGCGATGAGGAAAACGTGCTTGCCAGCATCGAGGCCGGCGCCGTCGGCTACATCCACAAGGACGCTGCGCCGGAAGACATTGCGCAGACCATCGTCGAGATGAAGGCCGGCGCCTCGCCGATCTCGCCCATGATCGCGCGGCGCGTGCTGGCCAAGTACCGCAGCCTGCAGCTGGCCGGAACGCTCGCCGCCGCGCCACCCGAGGCGGCCCTCGGCACCACCACGGCGCCCAGCCTGCTGTCCGCGCGCGAGCACGAGGTGCTGACCTTGATAGCGCGCGGTTTTTCCTATGCCGAGATCGCGCGCCTCAAGGGCCTGAGCGTGCACACAGTGCAGACGCACATCAAGAATCTCTACGGCAAGCTGGCCGTGCACTCCAAGAGCGAGGCCGTGTTCGAGGCCACGCGCCTCGGCCTGCTGTCCCATCCGGGGTGAATCGCGTGGCCGGACGCATGTTCGGGCGGGCGGGCAGGGCGCTTGCTGAGCTATGGCTCGCGGCAACTCTGATGCTGGCGGCGCAGCCGGCGGCGGCCGCGCCGGCCGAGGGCACGATCGAACTGCGCCGCGGCACCGTGTGGACCACCGTCGACGGCGCCACGCACAAGGCGCCCGTCGAACTCTCCTACCACTGGGACCGCCAGCACGGCGGACGCCCCGGCTACGCGACCTTCGAGCTGCCATTCACGCTCGAAGCCGAGCCCGAGGTGCCCTGGGGCATCTTCATTCCACGCGCCGGCAGCGTTCTGGAGGTGTGGCTCAATGACGCGCTGCTGCAGGTCTACGGCGACCTGACCCGCGGCAACGGGGCGGACTACGCCAAGGCGCCGCTGTACGTGCCGGTGCCGGGGCACCTGCTGAAGGCCGGCGAGAACCGCCTGCAGGTTCGCATACGGGCCGACAGCGCCCGCCGGGCCGGGCTTTCGCGCGTGACCATCGGAGCCGCGACGCCGGTGCGCACCGATCTCTTCGAAAGCGCCTATGCCTGGCGCTTCACCGGCTCGGTGCTCCTGACCGCCTTCAGCCTGATTGTCGGCAGCATCGCGCTGGCGCTGTGGCTCACGCAGGTGGATGCCGCTGCCACCGGATGGCGCCGGCGCGACAGCCTCTATTTCTGGGCCGCGCTGGCCGAGTTCTGCTGGGCGATCCGGGTGGCCGACGGCGTGATCGCCGAGCCGCCGCTGCCCTGGGGCGCCTGGGGCGTGCTCATGGCCACCTGCTATGCGGGCTGGGCCGCGTCCGCCATGATGTTCTGCTACCAGCTGGCAGGCTGGGACGGCAGCCCGCGCATGCGCTGGCTGCGCTGGCCGATGGCCGGCGTGGTGCCCGGAACCGTGATGGCCACCGCCCTCGCGCTCCACCGCGAACAGCCCTATTGGCTCACCGGCTGGCTCGCACTGGAGATCGTGTTCGTTGCGCTGTTCGTCGGTGCCTTTGCCGTGGCCACCATCCGGCGGCCGAACGTGGGCCGCGTGCTCGTGGCTGCCGCCGCACTGGTGACGCTGGGCTTCGGCACCCGCGACTGGCTCGTGATCCGCCTGAGCGACACCTACGGCGAGACCACCTGGGTGCGCTATTCCTCCGTGTTCTTCGGCATCGCGCTGCTGCTGATCGTCTTGCGGCGCTTCCATGCCGCAAGCGTGCAGGCGCGCGGCTCGGTCGCTGCCCTGGCCGAACGCGTGGCGCAGCGCGAGCGTGAACTCGCATCCACCTTCGCCGCGCTCGAACAGGTGGCGCGCGACCAGGCGCGCACCCACGAGCGCGAGCGCATCCTGCGCGACATGCACGACGGCGTGGGCTCGCACATCAGCTCGGCCATCCGGCAACTGCAGTCGGGCCAGGCCAGGCCGGAGGAACTGCTGCGGACGCTGTGCGACTCGCTCGACCAGCTCAAGCTGGCCATCGACTCCATTCACCTGCCGCCAGGCGACGTCGGCGCCCTGCTGGCGGCACTGCGCTACCGGCTGGAGCCGCGCCTGGCGGCCGCGGGCATTCAGTTCGAATGGGCGGTGGACGAGGTGCCCGACGTGAAGCGGCTCGACGCCCAAGCCATGCGGCAACTGCAGTTCCTGCTGTTCGAGGCGATTTCCAACGTGCTGCAGCACGCCCAGGCCAGGACCCTCCGGATCGAGGCCGAAGCGCTGGCCGGCGCCGTGCAGCTGCGCGTGATCGACGACGGCCGGGGCTTCGATGCGCTGCAGGTGCCCAGGGCGCTGGCGGAGCGCGCCGCCGCCATCGGCGCCCGGCTGGCGCTCGAAAGCCGACCGGGGCGCACGGTCGTTCAGCTCGGCTTCGGCTGAGGTGCGCCGCGGGGCGCGGATAATCCGCCCCCATGTCCGCAGTGTTCAACCAGCCCTCCCTGGCGCGCCGGGTCGCGCCCATCTTCCAGGGCTTCGACGGTTTTCTGGCCTTCGCCGTGCTGCTGCTGGCTTTCGCCGGGCTGCTGACCATGTATTCGTCGGGCTACGACCATGGTTCGCGCTTTGCCGACCACGGCCGCAACATGCTGCTGGCGGGTTTCATCATGTTCGTGGTGGCCCAGGTGCCGCCGCAGCGGCTGATGATGTTCGCGGTGCCGCTCTACGCGACCGGGGTGGCGCTGCTGATCGCGGTGGCGCTGTTCGGCATCACCAAGAAGGGCGCACAGCGCTGGATCAACGTGGGCGTGGTGATCCAGCCCAGCGAAATCCTCAAGATCGCGATGCCGCTGATGCTGGCCTGGTGGTTCCAGCGCCGCGAGGGCCAGCTGCGGCCGCTCGATTTCGTGGTGGCCACGGTGCTGCTGGCGGTGCCGGTCGGGCTCATCATGAAACAGCCCGACCTGGGCACCTCGCTGCTGGTGCTGGCGGCCGGCATGGCGGTGATCTTCTTTGCCGGGCTGCCCTGGAAGCTGATCGTGCCGCCGGTGGTGATCGGCGCCGTGGCGGTCACGCTGATCGTGGGCTTCGAGTCGCAGCTGTGCGCCGACGGCGTCGACTGGCGCGTGCTGCACGACTACCAGAAGCAGCGCGTGTGCACGCTGCTCGACCCCAGCAAGGACCCGCTGGGCAAGGGCTTCCACATCATCCAGGGCATGATCGCGATCGGTTCGGGCGGCGTCGGCGGCAAGGGCTTCATGCAGGGCACGCAGACGCACCTCGAATTCATTCCCGAGCGCACCACCGACTTCATCTTCGCCGCCTATTCCGAGGAGTTCGGCCTGGTCGGCAACCTGGCGCTGATCGCGGCCTTCATCCTGCTGATCTTCCGCGGGCTGGCCATCGCCGCTGCGGCGCAGACCCTGTTCTCGCGCCTGCTCGCGGGCGCGGTCACGATGATTTTCTTCACCTATGCCTTCGTCAACATGGGCATGGTGAGCGGCATCCTGCCGGTGGTGGGCGTGCCGCTGCCGTTCATCAGCTATGGCGGCACCGCCATGGTCACGCTGGGGCTGGGGCTGGGCATCCTGATGTCGATCGCCCGGGCCAGGAAGCTGGCCCAGAACTAATTCCAGAAACACCGAGGAACCGGCTTTGCCGGGCCTCTGGTGTTGCCCCCGGTAGGGGGTGGGCGAAAGCGACACGAAGTGCGCGAAGCCTGGGGGCGAGCAATAATCAGGAATGATCTCCCGCGAACCCACCATCGAGCGCCTCGCCACGGCGCAAAAGCTCCTGCTCACGCCCTTCGGCCTCGACGAATCGCACCTGGGCAAGGCCCTGGCCGAGATCACCGCACACAGGGTGGACGACGCCGACCTGTACTTCCAGTACACGCGCAGCGAAGGCTGGAGCCTCGAGGAGGGCATCGTCAAGACCGGCAGCTTCAGCATCGACCAGGGCGTCGGCGTGCGCGCGGTCAGCGGTGAGAAGACGGCCTTCGCCTATTCGGACGACATCTCCGAAGCTTCGCTGCTCGACGCGGCCCGCACGGTGCGCTCGATTTCCTCCGCAGGCCGCACCGGCCGCGTGAAGACCGCAACCCGCAAGATCGCCTCGAGCCGGTCGCTCTACAACGGCATCGACCCCATTTCCACCCTCGACAGCACGGCCAAGGTCAAGCTGCTCGAAAGGGTCGAGAAGCTGGCGCGTTCGCGCGACCCGCGCGTGGCGCAGGTCATGGCGGGCCTCGCTAGCGAATACGACGTGGTGCTGGTGGCGCGCGCCGACGGCACGCTGGCGGCCGACGTGCGCCCGCTGGTGCGCCTGTCGGTCACCGTGATCGCCGAACAGAACGGCCGGCGCGAGGTCGGCTCGGGCGGTGGCGGCGGGCGTTTCGGCCTGGCCTACTTCAACGACGCGCAGATTGCCGAATACGTCGACCAGGCCGTGAAGGCCGCGCTGACCAATCTCGATGCACGCCCGGCGCCCGCCGGCGAAATGACCGTGGTGCTCGGCTCCGGCTGGCCCGGCATCCTGCTGCACGAAGCCATCGGCCACGGCCTGGAAGGCGACTTCAACCGCAAGGGCTCGAGCGCCTTCTCGGGCCGCATCGGCCAGCGCGTGGCGGCCAAGGGCGTGACGGTGCTCGACGACGGCACCATTGCCGACCGCCGCGGCTCGCTCAACGTCGACGACGAAGGCAACGCCAGCCAGCGCAACGTGCTGATCGAGGACGGCATCCTCAAGGGCTACATCCAGGATTCGCTCAACGCGCGCCTCATGAAGGTCAAGACCACGGGCAACGGCCGCCGCGAAAGCTACGCCCACGTGCCGATGCCGCGCATGACCAACACCTACATGCTCGGCGGCGACAAGGACCCGAAGGAAATCGTGGCCAGCATCAAGAAGGGCCTCTATGCCACCAACTTCGGCGGCGGGCAGGTCGACATCACGAGCGGCAAGTTCGTGTTCTCGGCCAGCGAGGCCTTCTGGGTCGAGAACGGCAAGATCCAGTACCCGGTCAAGGGCGCGACCATCGTGGGCAACGGCCCCGACGCGCTCACCCGCGTGACCATGATCGGCAACGACATGGCGCTGGATTCGGGCGTGGGCACCTGCGGCAAGGAAGGCCAGAGCGTGCCGGTCGGCGTCGGCCAGCCCACCCTGCGCATCGATGGTTTGACCGTAGGCGGAACGGCCTGAGAGCTTGTAAGCTCCGCTCCTCATTTCTTACAAAGAGGAGCATTCGATGAGGATCAGGATCAATTCGTCTGCGGCCCTGTGGGCCGCGGCTGCCGCCGTGGCGCTGGCAACCGCAGGTTGCGCTTCGCGCGGCGGTTCGGGCGACAGCAGCCAGCCCGCGGCATCGGCACCTGCGGCCAGCGCCCCCGCGGCCCCGGCACGCGGCGGCGCCAAGGCCGGCATGGACGCCAAGGGCAACGTCGTTGATTCCTCCAAGGTCGAAGCCGGCAGCGGCCGCACCGTCAAGGGCCTGAATGGCTACGAAGGCGAGATCACCGGCAATCCGGCGCGCAACAGCAGGTTCACGCGGCTGCAGATCGGCATGAGCGCCAAGCAGGTCACCGACCTTGCCGGCCCGCCGACCGACCAGGGCGCCTACGTGACGGGCAAGGCCTTCATCCCGTTCTATTTCGGCAGCGACCGCCATCGCTACGAGATGACCTACAAGGGCCAGGGCCGCCTGGTCTTCGCGGGCGGCGGCATGGGCGACTACTCCAGCGGCAACCTGATCTGGATCATCCACAACCCCAACGAATCCGGCTACCGCTGAGCCCTTGAAGCCGGGCCTTTGCCCGGCTTTTCGTTTTCCGTGCTACATTTCGCCCACATGTCCGCCCTCCGCGCTTATTTCTTTGCCTACTTTTGGTTCCCGGTTTCCGGCGGACGAGAGGCGAGCGCGTAAAGCAAACGAACACCCTCCCAAAACCGCCGGCGCCTCGAGCCCCGGCGGTTTTTTTATGCCCTGACGATATCCACTCCAACAAGGAAAGCACCATGAGCACGAACACTGCCCCCGCCAGCGACAGCTGGTATGCGAGCGTCGAAAAAACCAGCAAGACCGACGACGAACGCATCAAGGACATCAACGTGCTGCCCCCTCCCGAACACCTGATCCGCTTCTTCCCGATTCGCGGCACGCCGGTCGAGACGCTGATCGAAGGCACCCGCCGCAGCATCCACAACATCATGGCGGGCAAGGACGACCGGCTGCTGGTGGTGATGGGCCCGTGCTCCATCCACGACCCGGCCGCGGCGCTCGAATACGCCCGCCGACTCAAGGCGGAGCGCGAAAAGTACGCCGGCACGCTCGAGATCGTGATGCGCGTGTACTTCGAGAAGCCGCGCACCACGGTCGGCTGGAAGGGCCTGATCAACGACCCGTACCTGGACGAGAGCTACCGCATCGACGAGGGCCTGCGCATGGCGCGCCAGCTGCTGATCGACATCAACCGGCTCGGCCTGCCCGCAGGCAGCGAGTTCCTCGACGTGATCTCGCCGCAGTACATCGGCGACCTGATCGCCTGGGGCGCCATCGGCGCGCGCACCACCGAAAGCCAGGTGCACCGCGAGCTGGCCTCGGGCCTGTCGGCGCCCATCGGCTTCAAGAACGGCACCGACGGCAACATCCGCATCGCCACCGACGCCATTCAGGCGGCGGCGCGCGGCCACCACTTTCTCTCGGTGCACAAGAACGGCCAGGTCGCCATCGTGCAGACCAACGGCAACCGCGACTGCCACGTCATCCTGCGCGGCGGCAAGGCGCCGAACTACGATGCCGCCAGCGTCGAGGCGGCCTGCAAGGACCTCGAGGCCGCCAAGCTCCCGCCCACGCTGATGGTCGACTGCAGCCACGCCAACAGCTCCAAGCAGCACCAGAAGCAGATCGACGTGGCGAAGGACATCGCCAACCAGCTCGCCGAGGGTTCGAACCGCGTCTTCGGCGTGATGGTCGAAAGCCACCTGCAAGCCGGCGCGCAGAAGTTCACGCCGGGCAAGGACCAGCTCTCGGGCCTCGAATACGGCAAGAGCATCACCGACGCCTGCCTGGGCTGGGACGACTCGGTGCAGGTGCTCGACACCCTGTCGCAGGCGATCAAGCGGCGCCGGGGTTAAAGCATTCCGGCCAGTTCGGGCCAGTGGTGCCGCATTGCGGCGGCTTCATCGCTGTCTGGCGGCACCAGGGAGAAGTCGGCGAAGTCGAAGCCCGGCCCGACCATGCAGGCGACCAGCGTGTAGTCGCCGCTCGCGTGGCCCTGGATCGGCCGGGCGGCCTGCCACTGGCCGGCCGGCACCACGTGCTGGGGCCGCGTGCCATGGGCGTCGACCGGCCCCAGCCGCACATGGGCCGGGGCCGTGCGCAGCGCGGCGTCGCAGGTCCAGAGCGCGAGCGGCACGCCTTCCAGGTGCACCCACACTTCATCCGACAGCACCCGGTGCCAGCGCGAATGCTGTCCGGCCTCGAGCAGGAAGTAGATGCTGGTGAGCGCACTGCGCGGCGCGCGGCCGTCGGTGGGAACGACGCTCGCCGCCGAGCGGAACACCTCGCTGTACCAGCCGCCCTCGGGGTGGGGCTGCAGCTTCAGGCTCTCGATCAGTTCGCGGGCGCGCATGGCCGTCATGGCGCGGCGTCGGCGCGCAGTGCCGCGAGCAGCCTGTCGTGCACGCCGCCGAAGCCGCCGTTGCTCATGCACACGACATGGTCGCCAGGCCGCGCCGCCGCGACGATCTGCGCCACCAGCGGTTCGATGGCAGCGGCCACCTGTGCGCGTTCGCCCATCGGCGCGAGGGCTGCGGCGGCGTCCCAGTCGAGCCCGGCCGTGTGGCAGAACGACAGGTCGGCCGCTTCCAGGCTCCACGGCAGCTGCGCCGCCATGACGCCCAGCTTCATCGTGTTGCTGCGCGGCTCGAAGGCCGCAAGGATGCGTTCGCCTTGCCGGCCGGCGTCGTCGAGCTTCTTGCGCAGCCCGTCGAGCGTGGTGCGGATGGCGGTGGGGTGGTGGGCGAAATCGTCGTAGACGGTGATCGCGCCGCCGCTGCGCTCGACGGTGCCGCGCAGTTCCATCCGGCGGCGAACGTTCCTGAAGCTGCCCAGCGCGCGCGCCGCATCGGCCGGCGCCACGCCCACGTGCTCGGCGGCCGCAATGGCGGCCAACGCGTTCATCTGGTTGTGCAGGCCCGAGAGGTCCCACTCGACCCGGCCGACGGCTTCGCCGTGGCGCAGCACGTCGAAGGCGTCATGCGTGCCGCGGGCCTGCCATTCACCGCCCGCGCCGAAGCGCGCCAGCTCGCTCCAGCAGCCCTGCGCCAGCACGCGCTGCAGGCTTTCCTCGGTGGCGTTCACCACCAGCCGGCCGGTGCCGGGAACGGTGCGCACGAGGTGGTGGAACTGGCGTTCGATGGCGGCCAGGTCGTCGAAGATGTCGGCGTGGTCGAACTCCAGGTTGTTGAGGACCGCGGTGCGCGGGCGGTAGTGCACGAACTTGCTGCGCTTGTCGAAGAAGGCCGTGTCGTATTCGTCTGCCTCGATGACGAAGGCTGGGCCCTCGCCGAGCCGCGCCGAGACACCGAAGTCGAGCGGCACCCCGCCGATCAGGAACCCCGGCGCCTTGCCGCCCTGTTCGAGCACCCAGGCCAGCATCGAGGTGGTGGTCGTCTTGCCATGGGTGCCGGCCACGGCCAGAACATGGCGGCCGAGCAGCACATGCTCGGCCAGCCATTGCGGGCCGCTGGTGTAGGGCTTGCCGGCGTCGAGGATGGCTTCCATCAGCGGAAACTTGGGCGTGCCGTCGGCCAGCCGGGCCCTCGAAACCACGTTGCCGACCACGAAGACGTCGGGTGAAAGCGCGAGCTGGTCCGCGCCGAAGCCCTCGATCAGGTCGATGCCGAGCGACCGGAGCTGGTCGCTCATGGGCGGGTACACGCCGGCGTCGCAGCCCGTGACCCGGTGGCCTGCCTCGCGCGCCAGGGCGGCCAATCCGCCCATGAACGTGCCGCAGATGCCAAGAATATGAATGTGCATCGGGCGATTCTAGGGAGGCGGCAAGCGGTGCACGCGCTCCAGTCCTCGTCCCTTGTACTGATGTTTGTGCGAGGGGCGCCTTACTGCGGGCAAAATGTGCCGATGGACACGTCCACCAAGCGCGAGATTGCCGCCACTGCAGCCCGCCTCGTCGTCGAGGAGGGGCTGGAGTACGGTCCGGCCAAGCGCCGGGCGCTGCGCGACCTGGGCTTGTCCTCGCGCACGGCGCTGCCGAACAACGACGAGGTGGAGGCTGAGGTGCGCGACTACATCGCGCTCTATTGCGCCGACACCCAGCCGCAGGAGCTGCGTGCGCTGCGGCTGCTCGCGCTCGAATGGATGGAGCGCATGGCGGCGTTCCGTCCGCATGTGGGGGGCGCGGTCTGGCACGGCACCGCCACGCGGTTGTCAGACATTTATATTCAATTGTTCTGCGATGATTCCAAGTCGGCCGAGATTGCCCTGATCGACCACCACGTGGACTACGAGCCGCGGATGGTCACCGGGTTTCACGGCGAGCAGGTGGAGGCGCTGAGCGTGCACGCCGCAAGCCGTGCCCTGGGCGAGGAAATCGGCGTGCACCTGCTGGTGTACGACCTTGACGACCTGCGCGGTGCGCTCCGGCCCGACGCCCAGGGCCGCACGCCGCGCGGCGACCTCGCGGCGCTGCGCCGGCTGATCGAAAGTGAAAAGGACAGTGAATGACTTCTTCGCCCACACGGCGAGGCCTCCTTTATGGCGGCGTGGCGGTCGCGGCCGCTGCGGCCGGCCTGGGCGGCGCATGGTGGCGTGAGCGCGGCAGCAGCCCGAAGGGCGAGGTGCTGGCCGCGAGTTTCTGGGAGCAGCGCTTCGAGCGGCCGGAGGGCGGCGAACTGGTTTTTTCCAGTTTGCGCGGCAAACCGCTGCTGCTCAACTTCTGGGCCACGTGGTGTCCGCCGTGTGTTGAAGAAATGCCGATGATCGACCGCTTCTTCCGCGAAAATAGTGCGAACGGCTGGCAAGTTGTGGGCTTGGCCATCGACCAGCCCAGCGCGGTGCGCAAGTTCCTGCAGAAGACGCCGGTCAGCTATCCCACGGGCCTGGCCGGCCTGCAGGGGACCGAACTGGTCAAGAACCTAGGCAACACGGGCGGCGGATTGCCGTTCACGCTGGTCCTGAACGGCACGGGCGAAGTGGCGGCTCGTAAAATGGGCAAGCTCGAAGCGGCCGACCTGGACGCTTGGCGGCGTGAACTGGTTCACGGTTAGAATCAGATACACACTCGGCATTAGCCGCCAATCGCTGAAAATCACCGATTTTTAGCCAAGTTACATCCTATTGACCGGCAAAGTCGGCACTGGAGCTCCATGGATCTGCGCAAACTCAAGACACTGATCGATTTGGTGTCGGAATCCAATATTTCCGAACTGGAAATCACTGAAACCGAAGGCAAGGTTCGCATCGTCAAGGGCGGCGGCGCTGCCCCGGTGCAATATGTACAGACCGTGGCGGCTGCACCTGCCGCTGCTCCTGCTGCCGGCGCACCGGCGGCACCCGCGCTTCCCAGCGCCCCCGCACCCGAAGCGGCACCCACCGGCCACGCGATCAAGTCGCCGATGGTGGGTACTTTCTACCGCTCCTCCAGCCCGGGCGCCCCGGCCTTCGTCGAAGTCGGCAGCAAGGTCAACGAGGGCGACACGGTCTGCATCATCGAGGCAATGAAGATCCTCAACGAAATCGAAGCCGACAAGTCCGGCACGATCACCCAGATCCTCGGCGAAAACGGCCAGGCGGTCGAATACGGCCAGCCGCTGTTCATCATCGAGTGACCATGTTCAAGAAGATTCTGGTTGCGAACCGAGGGGCTCGCGCCTCGGCGCGGGCGGGCGAAGGCCGTCAAATTGCCCTGGCACGCGCAGCGTGCGGGCGATGCAGCCGCGGGGGCGCACATGTTTAAGAAGATCCTGGTTGCCAATCGCGGCGAAATCGCCCTCCGGATCCAGCGCGCCTGCAGCGAACTCGGCATCAAGGCCGTGATGGTCTATTCCGAAGCGGACCGCGAGGCCAAGTACGTCAAGCTCGCGCAGGAGGCCGTGTGCATCGGCCCGGCGCCGTCGTCGCTGAGCTATCTCAATATGCCGGCCATCATCTCGGCGGCCGAGGTGACCGACGCCGAGGCCATCCACCCCGGCTACGGCTTCCTGAGCGAGAACGCCAATTTCGCCGAACGCGTGGAGCAGAGCGGTTTCCAGTTCATTGGCCCGACGCCTGAAAACATCCGTGTCATGGGTGACAAGGTCTCGGCCAAGCAGGCCATGATCAAGGCCGGTGTGCCGTGCGTGCCGGGTTCCGAGGGCGAGCTCTCGGACGACGCCACCACCAACAAGCGCATTGCCCGCGCCATCGGCTATCCGGTCATCATCAAGGCGGCAGGCGGCGGCGGTGGCCGCGGCATGCGCGTGGTCCACACCGAGGCCGCGCTGATCAACGCGATCCAGATGACCAAGGCGGAAGCCGGCGCTGCATTCAGCAATCCGGCCGTGTACATGGAGAAATTCCTCCAGAACCCGCGCCACGTCGAAATCCAGATCCTGGCCGACAAGCACAAGAATGCGGTCTACCTGGGCGAGCGCGACTGCTCCATGCAGCGGCGCCACCAGAAGGTCATCGAGGAATCCCCGGCACCCGGCATTCCGCGCAAGCTGATCGAGAAGATCGGCGAGCGCTGCGCCGCGGCCTGCAAGAAGATCGGCTACCGCGGCGCCGGCACCTTCGAGTTCCTCTACGAGAACGGCGAGTTCTATTTCATCGAGATGAACACGCGCGTGCAGGTGGAGCACCCGGTGACCGAGTTCACCACCGGCATCGACATCGTGAAGACGCAGATCATGGTGGCGGCCGGCGAGAAGCTGCCGTTCACGCAGCGCCAGATCGAGATGCGCGGCCACGCCATCGAGTGCCGCATCAACGCCGAGGACGCCTGGAAGTTCACGCCGTCGCCGGGCCGCATCACCATGTGGCACCCGCCGGGCGGCCCTGGCGTGCGCGTCGATTCGCATGCATACACCAACTACTTCGTGCCGCCCAACTACGACTCGATGATCGGCAAGATCATCGTCTACGGCGACACGCGCGAGCAGGCCATGGCGCGCATGCGCACGGCGCTCAACGAAACCGTGATCGAAGGCATCCAGACCAACATCCCGCTGCACCGCGAGCTGATGGTCGACGCCAAGTTCATGAGCGGCGGCACCAACATCCATTACCTGGAAGAGTGGCTCGCAGCGCACAAACGCTAAGCGGACACCTGACGCCATGTTTGAACTTCGCCTGATGGCGCCGGAAGACCGGGTCGAAACGCTCAGCGATGCGCTCGACGCACTCGATGCGCTCAGCGTGTCGGTGGAAGACGCCGACGCGCAGACCGATGCCGAGCAGGCGCTGTTCGGCGAGCCCGGCATGCCGCCGCCCAAGGAAGGCTGGCAGCGTTCGCGCGTGATTGCGCTGTTTGCCGATGAAGCGCTTGCGAAAGAAGCCGCGTCGGTGCTTGCGCTGCAGGATTTCTTCGAAGGCTGTGCGGTGCTGGGCGTGGCGCCGGTGCCCGAGCAGGACTGGGTGCGGCTCACGCAATCGCAGTTCGCGCCGGTCGAGATCACGCCCGAATTCTGGATCGTGCCGACCTGGCATGAGCCGCCCGAGCAGGCAAGGCAGGTGATCCGGCTCGATCCGGGGCTTGCCTTTGGCACCGGCACCCATCCCACCACGCGCATGTGCCTGCGCTGGATCGCAAGGCAGGGTTCGTTCGCCGGCCAGCGCGTGCTCGACTACGGTTGCGGCTCCGGCATCCTGGCCATCGGCGCGGCGAAGTTCGGCGCGACCGACATCGATGCCGTCGACATCGACGAGGCGGCGGTGTCGTCGACCCGCCTCAATGCCGAAGCCAACGGCGTGCGGCTGAATGCCGGCTTGCCCGAAGCGGCCAAGGGCCGCTACGGCACCGTGCTGGCCAACATCCTGGCCACGCCGCTCAAGGTGCTTGCGCCACTGCTGCGCAGCCACGTGGCGGCCGGTGGATCGCTGGTGCTGGCCGGCATCCTCGAGCGCCAGGCCGACGAGCTGAAGCAGGCCTATGCGCCTTATGCCGCGCTCGAAGTCAGCGACAGCGAGGATGGCTGGATCCTCATGACGGCGCGCTGCTGAGGACGCGCGCGCCTGCCGTTTCGCGTTTGATCCCACTGGCGCGGCGAGGGCCCAACCCTACAATCGCCCCGTCATGAGCCTCGTCACGCGCTGCCCCGCCTGTGCCACCACCTTCAAGGTGGTGCGCGACCAGCTTCGCATTTCGGATGGCTGGGTGCGCTGCGGACGCTGCAGCCACGTGTTCGACGCCACGCTCGACCTGCACGAGGCGCCCGATGGCCCGCCGGCCACGAGCGCTGCGCCTCCACCGGCACCGGCACCCGCTGCATCGACCGAGCCGTCCTCCTCCGATGCGATCGAAGACGCTGATTTCTTCGACGACGAACCCGAGCATCGCGAGCCGCCGGAGGCTGCAGCTGCGCCTTCCGAGGCCGAGCGGGTGCCGGCACCCGACCCCGCGCCTGCACCAGCTCCCGCGCCCGCCTTCGCCTTGCCGGCGCACGGCATCGTCGCCGACGAGCTGTGGACCGACTTCGAAGCCAACGAGCCCGAATGGCGGCCGCCGGCGAGTTCGCTGCCGCCGTTTCCGAACATCGACCTGAATCTGGCGGCTCCGCCTTCGCCGCCGCCCCCGCCCGCACCACCGTTGCCGGCCCTGCGCCTCCAGGCGCGCGAGATGGCGACAACCGCCAGCGAAGAAGACGAAAAGCACGCGCCCGAACCAGACCGCGACCAGGTGCAGATGCAAAAGGCGCTGCGCCGGGCCCGCATCAAGTCGGCCAAGATCGCGAGCGCCAAGGCGCGCGACGAGCGCGCCGCCGCAAAGATGTCGGCCTCGATGGTGCGGGAGGCGAGCGAGCCCGAACCGGGCCTGCTCCCTTCGCCTTTGCCGGCGGTCCGCGACGATGCGGAAGATTCGGAGCGGCTTCCTTTTTCCGATGGCAGCGAGAACCTGGGCCGTCGCGCCGCAAGCGTCTGGCAGCGCCCTGGGGCACGGCGCTGGCTCTGGCTGCTGGCCGCGCTCGCCGTCCTGCTTCTGGTTGTGCAGGTCCTGCGCCACGAACGCGACGGCATCGTCGCGCGCCAGTCGAACCTGCGTCCCGCGTTCGCGGCCCTGTGCCGCGCGACTGGCTGCGAGCTCACCGCGCTGCGGCAGATCGGCGACATCGTGATCGAGGGCGCGGCCTTCGCGCGCGAGAAAACCGGCAACAACGACTACCGGCTCAACTTCACGCTGCGCAATGGCGCGGCCGTTCCGCTGGCCATGCCGGCCGTCGAGCTCTCGCTGCTCGACACGCAGGAGCGCGCCGTCGTGCGTCGCGTGTTGATGGCTGCGGACTACGGCGCGCCAGCGGTGCTTGCGGCGCGCTCCGATCAGGCGGCGTCATTGCCGCTGAGTTTGTCCGCGACCGAAGCGGTCGCGCTGCCCCCCATTGCCGGCTACCGCGTCGAAGCGTTCTATCCTTAGGCTTGGCTCGCGCCCGCCTTCTCATTCCATTCATCCATTTCTACCCAACGGCTCACCCATGGCAGCAGTGATTTGCGGTTCCCTCGCGTTCGACACCATCATGACCTTCGAGGGCCGGTTCGCCGACCAGATCCTTCCGGACCAGCTGCACATCCTCAATGTGTCGTTCCTGGTGCCGGGCCTGCGGCGCGACTTCGGCGGCTGTGCCGGCAACATCGCCTACAGCCTCAATGCGCTGGGCGGTACCGCGCTGCCGATGGCCACCCTGGGCAGCGACGGCGCCGACTACCTGGAGCGCATGCGCATGCTGGGCATCAGCACCGAGTTCGTGCGCCAGCTCGACGACACCTTCACCGCGCAGGCGATGATCATGAACGACGTCGACAACAACCAGATCACCGCGTTCCACCCCGGCGCGATGCAGCAGGCGCACCTCACGAAGATCGCCGCGCGCGAAGACATCCGCGTCGGCATCATCGCACCCGACGGCCGCGAGGCAATGCTGCAGCACGCGGAGCAGTTCGCCGCAGCCGGCATTCCGTTCGTGTTCGATCCGGGCCAGGGCCTGCCGATGTTCGACGGCGAGGCGCTCAGGCACTTCGTCGACCTGGCGAGCTGGGTCGTCGTCAACGACTACGAAGGCAAGATGCTGTCGCAGCGCACCGGCTGGAGCCTGGGCGAGATTTCGAAGCGGGTGCGCGGCCTGGTCGTGACGCTGGCGGCCGAGGGCTGCGAGGTCTGGATCGACGGCGAACGCGAGCATGTGCCGGGCGTGACGCCGGCGGCGGTGGTCGAGCCCACCGGTTGCGGCGATGCCTGGCGCGGCGCGCTGCTGTTCGGTCTGGAGAAGGAATGGCCGCTCGCGCAGTGCGCGGCACTGGGTAACCGCATCGGCGCGCTCAAGATCGCGCAGCGCGGGCCGCAGAACTACCAGATCGACCTGAAGGCGCTGGGCCTCTGAGCCACCCGCTGGCAGGCGCCCATAAAAAAAGCCCAGCACCGTGAGGTGCCGGGCTTTTTGCCGTCAAGGCCGCTGAGCAGACTCAGGGCTTGCTGGCCGTCGGAAACGGCCAGGCTGCCTGGGGGTTCAGCGTCGTTTGCGCAGCAGGAGCAGGCGCTACGGCAGGAGCCTTGGCAGCCTTCTTCGCAGCAGGCTTCTTGGCAGCAGCGGCAGGCTTGGCAGCGGGCTTTTTCGCGGCTTTCTTGGCCGCGGCCTTTTTGGCAGGAGCCTTCTTGGCGGCGGCCTTCTTCGCAGGGGCCTTCTTGGCAGCGGCCTTCTTTGCCGGAGCCTTCTTCGCCGCCGCCTTCTTGGCAGGAGCCTTCTTCGCTGCGGCCTTCTTCGCCGGCGCCTTCTTGGCAGCGGCCTTCTTTGCCGGAGCTGCCTTCTTGGCGGCTACCTTCTTTGCCGGCGCCTTCTTGGCGGCTACCTTCTTCGCTGCGACCTTCTTGGCCGGAGCCTTCTTCGCAGCTACCTTCTTGGCGGGAGCCTTCTTAGCGGCCGCGACCTTCTTTGCCGGAGCCTTCTTTGCAGCGGCTTTCTTAGCCGGCGCTTTCTTTGCAGTTGCCATTTCTATTTCTCCTTGATCAAGTTGAAAAAATCAACCTATTGAAGCACTCCACGCACGTTGGTAGCGTGAAGCGATCCATGGCGTTGGAATCTGAGCTCCAGCACCATGAACACCTGAGCCCTCGTCCATGCCGCGCTCTTCGGCGCGATCGGTGGCAAGGGCAATTCTTGAAATCATTAATTCTTGTCGAAAGATTCAATCCCAGGAGAGCGCACCACCCGACTGGTATTCGATCACGCGGGTTTCGAAGAAATTGCGCTCTTTCTTCAGGTCAATCATTTCGCTCATCCAGGGGAACGGGTTTTCCTCGTTCGGGAAGAGCGTTTCGAGGCCGATCTGCTGCGCACGGCGGTTGGCGATGTAGCGCAGGTAGCCCTTGAACATGGAGGCGTTCATGCCGAGCACACCGCGCGGCATGGTGTCTTCGGCGTATTTGTACTCGAGCTCGACGGCCTTCAGGAAGAGGGCCTTGATCTCGGCCTTGAACTCGGGGGTCCAGAGGCCGGGGTTCTCGAGCTTGAGCTGGTTGATCAGGTCGATGCCGAAATTGCAGTGCATGGACTCGTCGCGCAGGATGTACTGGTACTGCTCGGCGGCGCCGGTCATCTTGTTCTGGCGGCCCAGCGCAAGGATCTGCGTGAAGCCGACGTAGAAGAAGAGACCTTCCATCAGGCAGGCGAACACGATGAGCGACTTGAGCAGCGTCTGGTCGGTCTCGTGCGTGCCGGTCTTGAAGTTCGGGTCGCTGATGGCGTCGATGAACGGGATCAGGAACTGGTCCTTCTCGCGGATCGACGGCACTTCGTTGTAGGCGTTGAAGATCTCGCTCTCGTCCAGGCCGAGCGACTCGACGATGTACTGGTAGGCGTGCGTGTGGATCGCTTCCTCGAAGGCCTGGCGCAGCAGGAACTGGCGGCATTCGGGCGCCGTGATGTGGCGGTAGGTGCCCAGCACGATGTTGTTGGCGGCCAGCGAGTCGGCGGTCACGAAGAAGCCGAGGTTGCGCTTGACGATGCGGCGCTCGTCTTCGGTCAGGCCGTTCGGGTCTTTCCAGAGCGCGATGTCGCGCGTCATGTTCACTTCCTGCGGCATCCAGTGGTTGGCGCAGGTGGCGAGGTATTTTTCCCAGGCCCACTTGTACTTGAACGGCACCAGCTGGTTGACGTCGGTCTGGCCGTTGATGATGCGCTTGTCGGAAGCCTTGACGCGCTGCGCCGCGGCGGGTGCCGCGGGTTGTGCAATCGGCGAAGTCGGAGCATCCACCGGTCGGCCTGCGGACAGGCCGCTGGTCGATGCGTGGTGTTGCTGCAATCCTTGTTGCATATCCTTTGATAAGGAGGGCTTGACTTCTTCGTCCCAGGTCAACATAGAAAAATCCAATGCTCAATTATCGGAGCAACGATGTGAGTTGCAAAGTGCTCGTTCACGTCGCGCTCCATTTATGTGGTTGTTATGTTGCTCTCATGCATCGCGCGATGTCAGTCGATGCCGTGATCGACTGAGAGTTCGCGCGTCGTGCATGCACCTCTCTGACGTCACTCGCGCGTCATTGGCATGCTTCGCAAGTCGGATCGTCGACGCCGCAGAACGCGATGTCGGTGGCAGGCATCGCGCTCATCTGCGCCTTCGCTGCGGCAGCCGCCGCTTCGAGTGCACTCATGCCCGAAGGTGCATCGCTGCCCGACGACACCGCGTTGAGGCGGCCCGATTGCACGGTGGATTTCTCGGCGTGCGTCGCGCTCTGCGTGCGCAGGTAGTAGGTGGTCTTCAGGCCGCGCAGCCATGCGAGCTTGTAGGTGTCGTCGAGCTTCTTGCCCGATGCGCCGGCCATGTAGATGTTGAGCGACTGCGCCTGGTCGATCCACTTCTGGCGGCGCGCTGCGGCTTCGACCAGCCAGGTGGTCTCGACTTCGAACGCGGTGGCGTAGAGCGCCTTCACGTCCTGCGGCACGCGGTCGATCGGGCGCAGCGAACCGTCGAAGTGCTTCAGGTCCATCACCATCACGTCGTCCCACAGGCCCAGGCGCTTCAGGTCGCGCACCAGGTAGTGGTTGATGACGGTGAACTCGCCCGACAGGTTCGACTTGACCGAGAGGTTGCCGAAGCAGGGCTCGATGGAAGCGTCGACGCCGATGATGTTCGAGATGGTCGCGGTCGGGGCGATGGCCACGCAGTTGGAATTGCGCATGCCGTCGGCCTTGATCTTCTGGCGCAGGGCCTCCCAGTCGAGGGTGGCCGAACGGTCGACCTCGACGTAGCCGCCGCGGGCTTTTTCGAGCAGGTCGAGCGTGTCGATCGGAAGGATGCCCTTGTCCCAGAGCGAGCCCTTGTAGCTCGAGTACTTGCCGCGTTCGCGGGCCAGCTCGGTCGAAGCCCAGTAGGCGTGGTAGCAGATGGCTTCCATCGACTCGTCGGCAAACTGCACGGCTTCCTGCGAAGCGTAGGGAATGCGCAGTTCGTACAGTGCGTCCTGGAAGCCCATCAGGCCCAGGCCGACCGGGCGATGGCGCAGGTTCGAGTCGCGCGCCTTCTTCACGGCGTAGTAGTTGATGTCGATCACGTTGTCGAGCATGCGCATTGCCGTCGAGATCGTCTTCTTGAGCTTTTCCTGGTCGACCTTGCCGTCCTTCAGGTGCTGCAGCAGGTTCACCGAACCCAGGTTGCAGACGGCGGTTTCGGTGTCGCTGGTGTTCAGCGTGATCTCGGTGCACAGGTTCGACGAGTGCACCACGCCGGCGTGCTGCTGCGGCGAGCGCACGTTGCAGGCGTCCTTGAACGTGATCCACGGATGGCCGGTCTCGAACAGCATCGTGAGCATCTTGCGCCACAGGTCCGAGGCCTGGACCGTGCGCGAGGGCTTGATCTCGCCGCGCGCGGCCTTTTCTTCGTAGGCGGTGTAGGCCTGCTCGAAGTCGGCGCCGAACTTGTCGTGCAGGTCGGGCACGTTGGAGGGCGAGAACAGCGTCCAGGTGCCCTTTTCCATCACGCGGCGCATGAAGAGGTCGGGAATCCAGTTGGCGGTGTTCATGTCGTGCGTGCGGCGGCGGTCGTCACCGGTGTTCTTGCGCAGTTCCAGGAACTCCTCGATGTCCAGGTGCCAGGTTTCCAGGTACGTGCAGACGGCGCCCTTGCGCTTGCCGCCCTGGTTCACGGCCACGGCCGTGTCGTTGACCACCTTGAGGAACGGAACCACGCCCTGCGATTCGCCGTTGGTGCCCTTGATGTGGCTTCCGAGCGCGCGCACGCGGGTCCAGTCGTTGCCCAGGCCGCCCGCGAACTTGGAGAGCAGCGCGTTTTCCTTGATCGACTCGTAGATGCCGTCGAGGTCGTCGGGCACGGTGGTCAGGTAGCAGCTGGACAGCTGCGAGCGCAGCGTGCCGGCGTTGAACAGGGTGGGCGTGCTCGACATGAAGTCGAAAGACGACAGCACCTCGTAGAACTCGATGGCGCGGGCTTCGCGGTCGATCTCGCCGAGCGACAGGCCCATGGCCACGCGCATGAAGAAGGCCTGCGGCAGTTCGATGCGCGACTTGCGCACGTGCAGGAAGTAGCGGTCGTACAGGGTCTGCAGGCCCAGGTAGTCGAACTGCAGGTCGCGTTCGGCCTTGAGCGCGGCGCCCAGGCGCGGCAGGTCGTACTGCAGCAGCTTCTCGTCGAGCAGGTCGTTCTCGACGCCCTTCTTGATGAACTGCGGGAAGTAGTCGGCATAGGCCGTGGCGCGCTCGGCGGGCATCACTTCGCGGCCGATGATCTCCTTGAAGATCGTGTGCAGCAGCAGGCGGGCGGTCGCGAAGGTGTAGTCGGGGTCTTTTTCGATCAGCGTGCGGGCCGCCAGGATCGAGGCCTTGTAGACCTCGTCGAGCGGCACGCCGTCGTACAGGTTGCGCATCGTCTCGGCGACGATCGGTGCGGCGGTGATGCTGTCGCCCAGGTTTTCGCAGGCCGATTCGATCAGGCCCTTGAGCTGGTTCAGGTCGAGCGCGACGCGTTCGCCGTTGTCCAGCACGTGCAGCGTCGGCGTGGCCGGCGCTTCCTGCTCGACCTGCTTGGAACGCTCCTGCGTGCGGCGCTCGCGGTAGAGCACGTAGGCGCGCGCGATCTCGTGGTGACCGCCGCGCATCAGGCCGAGTTCGACCTGGTCCTGCACGTCTTCGATGTGGAAGGTGCCGCCGCCCGGCCGCGAACGCACCATCGCGCGGATCACGCCTTGCGTGAGCGCGTCGACGGTTTCGCGTACGCTGGCCGAAGCCGCGCCCTGGGTGCCGTGCACGGCCAGGAAGGCTTTCATCATCGCGATGGCGATCTTGTTGGGTTCGAAGGGAACCACGGCGCCGTTGCGGCGGATGATCTGGTAGTGCGCGAGGTTCTGTCCGGCGGGCGAGCCAGCGGTGTCGCGCTGCTGCTGCGTGGGCGTGGAGGGAACGGCACGCGAGGTCGATGGGGTGTTCAGGGCTGTTTGCATTCGCTTCCTCTCGGTTGGCAATTCTTGTTGGATGGCGATGCCTTGGTTAGGCGTCGCGCCGGCGTTGTTGACCGGACGGAGGACACTATATCTAGGGTCTGAGGGGTGTACAACCCACTAGATGTAGCGTTTTCCAGTGGATACAACCCCTGCCGTTTTTTCTTTCGGTCCGGCATACGGCCGTCGATGCCGCATGAATACTGGCCTATGTTGTCGCAACCCGCATGGGGCGTGGCTTGCAGGCCGATTTGGGCTTGCAGGGCGCATGGTTGCTGAATGCGGCGATTGCAATTTTCTCATTGCTGCGCCGCGGGATCGGCGCATCGCGAGGTGCCGCGCGATTGAAAAAATTAGCGCTGCACCACCTGCGGAGGAAACATCCGTGGACTCCAGCCGAGGTGCCCGCGCAGCAATTGCCAATCGAAACCGGCGCCGGGGTCCTGTTTTCGGCCCGGCGCGATGTGCTCGTGGCCGGCGATGTGCGCGATGGCGTAGTGCTGCGCAATGGCGGGGCAGAGGCTGGCCAGCGCCTCGTACTGCGCCTCTTCGAACGGCTGGCCTTCGAGGCCTTCGAGCTCGATGCCGATGGAGTCGTCGTTGCAGTTCTCGCGCCCGCGCCACGACGACACGCCCGCATGCCAGGCGCGCTCGTCGCAGCTCACGAATTGCCAGAGTTCGCCGTTGCGCCGCACATAGAAGTGCGAGGAAACCGCAAGGCCGCGGATCGACTGGAAATAGGGGTGCGCATCCCAGTCGAGCTGGTTGGTGAAGAGCTGCTGCACGGCGTCGCCGCCGTATTCGCCGGGCGGCAGGCTGATGGAGTGCAGCACGATCAGGTCGGTCTGCGCGCCGGCGGGCCGGGGGCCGAAATTCGGCGAGCGCAGCGCCTTGGCGAAGCGGTACCAGCCGGCTTGCCAGAGCCCGTCGTCGTTGCTCGCCTGTGCTTCAGTCGTCGGCATGGCTGGTGCTGGCACCTTCGTCGCCGCCGGGCGTGGTGATGCCCAGCCGCGCGATGCGGTAGCGGATCTGGCGCAGGCTCATGCCGAGCCGCGCGGCGGCGGCCGTTCGATTGAAGCCGCTTTCGTGCAGCGCGCGCACGAGGATCTCGCGCTCCTGCTGATCGAGGTAGGCCTGCAGGTCCGAGGGGAGGGCGGGCGCCGAGGGCTTGGATTCCGCGACGGCCGCGGCGGGCGACCTAGGCGTTTCGCCGCCGGACGTCGCAGCAGAAGAGGGTGCGGGTTCGGCGATGGCCGTCTCGGCCGGCGCTTCGGCCGCCTCCGGCCGCGGTGCCATCAGGTCCAGATGCAGTTCGTCGCCGTCGTTGAGCGCCACCGCGCGGTGCAGCAGGTTCTCGAGCTCCCGCACGTTGCCGTCGAGCCGGTGCTGGGCAAGGCGGCGCAGGAGTTCGGCGGAAAGATGCGGCACCGGCAGCCCGCCGTCCTGCGCAATGCGCGCGAGCAGCGCGGCGCAGAGTGCCGGCAGGTCCTCGCGCCGGTCGCGCAGCGCGGGCACGGCGATCTCGATCACGTTGAGCCGGTAGAACAGGTCCTGCCGGAAGCGGCCGGCCTGGACTTCGGCGTGAAGATCCTTGTGGGTGGCGCTCACGATGCGCACGTCGACCGCGTCTTCCTGTGTCGAGCCGATGGAGCGCACGCTGCGCTCCTGGATCGCGCGCAGCAGCTTGGACTGCATCGCCAGCGGCAGGTCGCCGATTTCGTCGAGAAAGAGCGTGCCGCCGCGCGCGGCCTGGAAGTAGCCGTCGCGGTCCTGCGACGAGCCGGTGTAGGAGCCCTTGCGGGCGCCGAAGAATTCGGCCTCGAGCAGGTTCTCGGGGATGGCGCCGCAATTGACCGCCACGAACGGGCCCTCGCTGCGCTGGCTGCAGGCATGCACGGCGCGCGCCACCAGTTCCTTGCCGGTGCCCGATTCGCCGCGCACCAGCACCGGCGCCATGCCGCGCGCCACCTTGGCAATGCGCGACTTGACCAGGCGCATTGGCTCCGAGTCGCCGACCAGCCGCTCGAGCGCGGCGACGCCGCTGTCCGGAACGGCCGGCGCGCCGGCGCGCGGCTGGCCCGCGGGCGCCGCCTGCCAGGCCTTGGCCGGCGCTGCCTGCTGCGCCTGCACCGCGGAAGCGACCACGGCGCGGAACTGCTTCAGGTCGACCGGCTTGGTCAGGTAGTCGAAGGCTCCGGCCTTCAGCGCCTCGACCGCGTTCTCGGCGGAGCCGTAGGCCGTCATCACCACGCAGCGCTCGCTGCGCTGGTTCTTCTGGATGCGATGGATGATTTCCATGCCCTGTCCGTCGGGCAGCCGCATGTCGGTGATCACCGCATCGAACTGCCCCGCCTCGAGGTGCTGCCAGGCTTCGGACACGCTGCCGGCGGCCTCGACGCGATAGCCTTCGCGCAGCAGGGTCAGCTCGTACAGCGTACGCAGGTCGGGCTCGTCATCGATGACCAGGATGTTGGCCGGGCGCTGCATGGAGGGATGGGGAGTGCTCACGGCGCTATTGTGTCAGCCGGTTTTCGCTGGGCGCGAAGCTGACGAAGAATTCGTTGCCCTCGGGCCCGCCCGCGACCAGTGCGCGCCGCTCGTAGCCGATGGTGGCGCCGTGGCGCCGGCACAGCTCGCGGCACAGGAAGAGGCCGAGCCCGCTGGAGCGGCTCTCGGATGAGAAAAAAGGCTCGAACAGGTGGCGCTGCACCGCCGGCTCCAGCGGCGCGCCGTCGCTCCACACCTGCAGGCTCGGGCGGCCGGAACTGCCGCGCTGCGTGGTGGTGACGACCTGGATCGCGCCCGCGCGGCTGCTGGCGTAGCGCGCCGCATTGTCCAGCAGGTTCACGAGCAGCCGGCGCAGGTGCTCGACGTCGAAGCGCACTTCGGCGTCGGCGGCGTCCAGCGCGATCAGCACGCCCTGGCGCTGCGTCTGGCGCACCCACTCCTCGGCCAGCGCCTGCACGGCGGGATCGAGCACGACCTGCTCGCCGAGCGAGAGCACGCGCTGCTGGCGCGCGCGCGAGACGTCGAGCACGTCGTCCACGATGCGTGCGAGCCGCTGCGCGTTGTGCTGCACCATGCTGGTCAGCTTGCGGTGCGCGGGGTCGGTGAGGTCTTCGTTGAGCAGCGCGCTGGCCTGCGTGATGGCCGCGAGCGGATTGCGGATCTCGTGCGCCACCGCGGCCGACATGCGGCCCATCGCCGCCAGCTTCTCGGTGCGGATGCGGGCTTCGAGCTCTCGCAGGTCCTGCAGGAACATGACGCAAAGACTGTCGACGTGCCGGTCGCTGGTGGGCGTGAGCCGCGTGCGCACGCGCACCTCGCGCGCGGCGCCGCGCGCCTGCGCCACGGGGATTTCCTCGCTTTGCGGCGCGCGGCGCGCAAAGGTCTGGCGCGCCAACGCGGCCAGCGCATGCCAGGCGGGCTGCGCATGCAGCGCGAACGGCAGGCCGAGCCGGCCCAGCCCCTGGCCCAGGATCGCGTCGGCCGCCGGATTGGCCGCATGCACCATGCCTTCGGCGTCGATCACCAGCACGCCTTCGCTCAGCGTCTCGATCACCAGGTCGTTGACCTGCGCCTGCATCTGCGCGCTGCTGCGGTTGCGCAGCGCGGTTTCTTCCTCGCGTGCCAGCCGGCGCGCCAGCTCGTGCGCCAGCAGGGCCACCACGAAGAGCCCGGTGCCGGTGAGCGCCGCCTGCACGAAGCGGGTGGAGGAATCGCCGGGCTGCTGCAGCAGCCAGTGCCAGCCGGCATCGGCGAGCAGCAGCAGCGTGACCGTGGCCGTGGTGCCCAGGCCCACGGTCACCGTGCCCAGCACCGCGCTCATGAGCACCGGCAGCGCGAACAGCGGCGTGTAGTTGATGCTGCCGCCCTGGAGCACCTGCAGCGCGGTGAACGTGCCCAGGTCGATGCCGATGGTGAGGAACCACAGCATGCCGAAGGCCCGGATCGGTGGCGTGAAATGCGCGTAGCGGGCGCCCAGCCAGGTGGCAGCCAGATAGCCGGCCGAAAGGGCCACGGCCAGCGGCTGCACCGTCTGGCCGAGCGCCATGGCCACGCCCTGCAGCAGCACGAGCACCAGCGCAACGAAGCAGCGCGCCGCCATGAAGCCGCGCCACAGCCGCAGCAGCGCGGCACTTTCGCCGCGCCCCGGCTCGAGCGTGCTCCAGTCGGTGGCGGGCTCGCCGCGCGCCCAGGGAGAAGAGCTCACCGGTGCATTCCTGGCGCTGCGCTCATCGATGCGGCGCCCGCTCAGCCGCGCTCGGCGGCCTGGCGGTGCGCCGCGCTGCAGTAGACCGCGTCGCCAGGCCCCGCGATCGCATCGCTTGCAGGCAGGTGCAAGCCGCAATGGGCGCAGCGCAGCATGGCCTGCGGCGAAGCCGGCGCGGCGGGCGGGCGCTTGGCGGCGCGGGCCGCCTCTTCGCGCAGGGTCTCGCGCATTTCCTCCCGGCGGTTCTTGCGCCAGAGCCAGATCGCCACCCAGAGCACCGCGAGAACGAGCAGGTATTTCATGTCGCGCCGCGCGCCAGCACCACTTCGAGCACGAAGCGCGAGCCCACATAGGCCAGCAGCAGCAGGGCGGAGCCGGCATACAGCACGCGCCGCGCCGTGCGGCCACGCCATCCGAAGCGGACCCGGCCGATCAGCAGCACCGCGAAACTGATCCAGGCGAGCACAGAGAACACCGTCTTGTGGTCCCACTTCCAGCCGCGCACGCTCGCGCCGTACAGCGTTTCGCTGAACAGCAGGCCCGCGAGCAGCGTGGCGGAAAGCAGCACGAAGCCGGCCATCACGAAGCGGAAGGTGAGCCGCTCGAGCGTGAGCAGCGGCACGCCGCCTTGCGGCTCGGCGGCGGCAAGGCGGATCTGCTTTTCGGCGCGCGTGATCAGCCAGGCATGGACCACCGCGGCGCCGAACAGGCCGTACGAGGCAATGCCCAGCGCAAGGTGCAGCGGCAGCCAGGGCGATGCCGACACATGCAGCGGCGTGCCGGGAAACAGGATGGCCAGCAGCACGGCGGCTGCGCCCAGCCAGGCCAGCGCGCGGCGCACCTTGAGTTGCGGGTACATGCGGCTTTCGACCGCATAGACCGTGAGCACCAGCCAGGCGGTGACCGAAAGCGCAGGCGCGAAGCCGAATTTCGGCTGGCTGCCGACCAGGCCATGGCCCAGCACCGCGGCATGCAGAAGCCACGCCAGCCCGAGGGCCCACTGGGTAGCTTTGCGGCTCAGCCGGGCACCTGCGGCAGCGGCAAATCCATAGGCAGCCGCGGTGGCGATGCCCAGCGCCACGGCAAGTGGGGAGGGGATCGCTAAAATCATTGCCGGAGTTTATCTCCCCCAGGCTTGCGCACTTCGCGTCGCGGCGCCAACCCCTCAACGGGGCGACACCAGAGGCTCGGCAGAGCCGGTTCCCGGTGTTTCGCGAAGCGGCAGCAAGCGGCCGATACCAGTTCACGACTTTCCAATGACCCGCCGCGGCGGGCAGCAAGGCATCTCCTTCATGGCCACCGCCCTCACAGAAAAGTTCTCCCGCCTCGTCAAGACGATGAGCGGCCAGGCCCGCATCACCGAAAGCAATGTGCAGGACATGCTGCGCGAAGTGCGCATGGCGCTGCTCGAGGCCGACGTGGCGCTGCCCGTGGTGCGCGATTTCGTCGCCCGGGTGAAGGAAAAGTCGCTCGGCCAGGAAGTGCTGGGCTCGCTCAAGCCGGGCCAGGCGCTGGTCGGCATCGTCAACCGCGAACTCGCCGCCACCATGGGCGAGGGCGTGTCCGACATCAACCTTGCGGCGCAGCCGCCCGCGGTGATCCTGATGGCCGGCCTGCAGGGCGCGGGCAAGACCACCACCACCGCCAAGCTGGCCAAGCACCTGATCGAGAAGCGCAAGAAAAAAGTGCTCACGGTGTCGGGCGACGTCTACCGGCCCGCCGCCATCGAGCAGCTCAAGATGGTTACCAAGCAGGCTGGCGCCGAATGGTTCCCGAGCACGCCCGACCAGAAGCCGCTCGACATCGCGCGCGCCGCGCTCGACCACGCCAAGCGCCACTTCTTCGACGTGCTGCTGGTCGACACCGCCGGCCGCCTGGCCATCGACGAAGTGCTGATGAGCGAGATCAAGCAGTTGCACGGCGCGCTCGATCCGGTCGAAACGCTGTTCGTGGTCGACGCGATGCAGGGCCAGGATGCGATCAACACCGCCCGCGCCTTCAAGGAAGCGCTCCCTCTCACCGGCATCATCCTGACCAAGACCGACGGCGATTCGCGCGGTGGTGCGGCGCTGTCGGTGCGGCAGGTGACGGGCGTGCCGATCAAGTTCGCGGGAACCAGCGAGAAGATCGACGGCCTCGAGGTGTTCGACGCCGAGCGCCATGCGGGCCGCATCCTCGGCATGGGCGACATCGTCGCGCTGGTCGAGCAGGTCACGGCCGGCGTCGACGTGGCGGCGGCGCAGAAGCTCGCGGCCAAGGTCAAGAGCGGTGCCGGCTTCGACCTGAACGACTTCCTCGGCCAGCTGCAGCAGATGAAGCAGATGGGCGGCCTCTCCAGCCTGATGGACAAGCTGCCGCAGCAGATGGCCGCCAAGGCCACCGAAGCCGACATGACCCGCGCCGAGCGCGACATCCGCCGCAAGGAAGGGATCATCCAGAGCATGACGCCGCTGGAGCGCCGCAAGCCCGAGCTGCTCAAGGCCACGCGCAAGCGCCGCATCGCGGCCGGCGCGGGCGTGCAGGTTCAGGAAGTGAACCGCCTGCTCAACGAGTTCGAGCAGATGCAGGGCATGATGAAGAAGATGAAGGGCGGCGGCCTCATGAAGATGATGAAGAAGATGGGCGGCATGAAGGGGATGGGCGGGATGGGTGGGCCCGGCGGTCCCAAGCTGCCGTTCTGAGCCCCACGCATATATATAGATAGATAGAAGCCCGCCGGAGGGTGCTCCGGCGGGCTTCGTCGTTTTCAGGTCTGCACGTCGTAGACCGTCGCGTGCGCTTCCACCGGCGCGGGCAGTTCCCAGCGATGCAGCATCCGCTCGATGCCCGCGTTCGACAGCGTGGTGTCACGCTCGCGGTTGCGGCGCATCAGCTCGGGATGCGGCACCTCCAGGTACACCAGCTCGATCCGGGCGTGGTACGCCCAGAGCAGGTCCAGCGTCTTGGCGCGCATCTGCTGGCTCAGGTGCGTGGCGTTCCAGACGAAGCGCTCCTGCCTGCGCAGCAGCGCCTTGGCCCGATCGATCGCGTGGTGCGCGGCCAGCCCGTCGTTTTCGCCGTGCTTCAACCCGAGTTCGGCACGCGCATCGTCGAAGGACACCACCGACCAGCCCTTGCGGTGCTGCGCCACCCAGTGGTTCTTGCCGCTCGCGGGCAGGCCGCACATCACCGTCACCTGCGAACCCGCCGTCTGGAAGAGGGGGTAATCGGGACTGGTGTCCGCGCCACGGAAGTAGGCCAGCCGAGTGTGGGCATCGGCCATTTGGCGGGAGCCTTCCCAGCTGCCTTCTTCCTGGGCCAGCTCCTCGAAGAGCGCGATATCGGCCATGCTGTCCGCGCGCTTCTCGTAGTGGCGCCCGAGCATGTCGCAGCGCGCCACGCAGCACAGGTCGGGCAGGCTCAGCTCCCACGAGAGCTTGTGCACCAGCCACTCGGGCCGCAACCCCTTGCGCGAGGCAAAGGCATGGAACGGCAACTGGTGCACCGCGATGATCCGGCATACCGCTTCGCGCAGCGCGAACGGCACGCGCGCCTTCCACATCAGCACGCGGACGTCGACCGAACCGCGGCGCGAATGGCCGGGCTGACCGATGCGGCCGCTGGCTTCGTCGATCACCGTGGTGTCAGGCTTGGCGATATCGTGCAGCAGGCAGGCCATGAACAGCACGAAACGGCCGTCGACATCGGCGCGCTGGTAGTGCGGATCCTGCATCAGCGCGTCGAGCACCATGCGCGTGTGGATGCCGACGTTGCCTTCGGCGTGGTAGTACGGGTCTTGCGGCGTCTCTTCGAGGCGCAGCAGGCCCGGCAGCAGCTCGCAGCACTGCCGCCAGTCGGTGTCTTTGCCAGGCGCGGGCACCAGGGCGCGCAAATCGTCGCAGGTCATCGCGTCCTCCCGGGGGGCGTGAGTTCGGCTGGGGCGTGCAATGTGCGCAATCCCAGGTCTTGCCATGTGGTCGTGG
Source organism: Variovorax beijingensis (assembly GCF_007828835.1). Classification (GTDB taxonomy): domain Bacteria; phylum Pseudomonadota; class Gammaproteobacteria; order Burkholderiales; family Burkholderiaceae_C; genus Variovorax; species Variovorax beijingensis_A. The sequence continues at coordinate 94,506 of NZ_VIVL01000002.1, forward strand.
GCGTCGGTGCGTACGGATCCACGCCTGCCGCCAGTCGATTGGGCAGCACGGGCCGGCGGCTGTGGTGCGAGCCCGAGTCGAGGATGGTCTGCACGAAATCAGGCCGAACCCACTTGTAGCGGCCGGTGACCTCGCCCTGCGATTCGGTCTTGAGGTACAGGCCCTCGGCCAGGTCCGACAGGTCGGTCTGCTGCCGCACGAGGTCGAGCGGCTGGCCTTCCTGCATCACGGCCTGTTCGAAGGCCGCCTTCCAGCCGGCACTGCGCGCGAGCGACGGTCGCACGAGGAGGCGCAGTGCTTTCGCGTGGCGCGGCATCTCGCCGTCGTAGAGCACCGGCACCGAAACGACCGGGCTGCCGTCGAGCAGCGCGTGCCGTGCCGGCGTCGACAGGAAACACTGCCTCTGCCGATCGTAGAGGTCGAACTCGAGAAAGAACGCGGGCAGCCGATCGTACCAGCAGCTGTGCTTGGCAAAGCACCACTCGCCGTACATGACGTAGCGGTCTTCGAGCCGTTCGAGCAGCCCCGCTTCATGCGCAGCGGCCCAGTGCTTGAACAGGTTGAACTGCCGCTCGCTGGCCCCGCCCGCGAGATAGTGGCCGCGCGACTGCAGCAGCAGTTCACCCGCGGAGGTGAACGACACGGCCGCGTTGGCGCCATCGAGCTTTTCCTCGATGACCACATGCTGGCCCTGCAGCGCGGACAACGGCGTCTGGTCAGCGTCGGTGTCGCCGGCCTGCAGGCGCGAGCCTTCCAGATGCGCAGTACGCGGGTACTTGAGCAGTGGAACCGATGAAAGTGAAGAGAGAGGGAACACGTTGTTCTCCGGATGCAAATCAGGAAGAACCGACAACGTGCGGGAGCGAAGCTGGGAAGAGAGTCGACTTCAGCGACCGAGGAGGCCGTGTCTGGTCAGCGGGATGCGCAGCTTGGCGCCCGACATGACCAGTGAAGTGGTGTTGTCGGCGTCAGGGGGTTGTGACGGCGAATCGGGGCACTTGGCGCTCCAGGGGATCGAGGGATCCGTGGGTTGAAAAAAGAAGGCGCGATTCTAGCCACGCGCCATGAAAAAAGCCGACCTCGAGGTCGGCTTTTTTCGAGACTGTGTCTTCAGCGCATCAGGCCGTTGCCAGCGCCGCAGGGCGCGCCAGGCGCAGCGCATGCATCCAGGCGCGGCGCAGCACGGCCGGCGAACGCGATTCCTCGGGAATCAGCAGGAAGCCGCGGTCGCGCAGCGAGGTGCCCAGCGCGATCTGGCTGGTCAGCACCGTGAGCGGAATGGCCAGCAGCAGCGGCAGGCCCACCGGCATGAGCCAGATCAGCGCGCTCGGATCGATCATTGCGACACCCAGGGCCAGCGCGCCGACCACCACGCTCATGGGAGCGAGCTGCGTCACGGCGACCTTCCACGGCACGGCAGCGGCTTCACGCGGGGGCGACTTCCAGTCGAGCTTGATGCCGGTGAGGGCGACCAGCACGAACAGCGAGTGGGCCAGCATGCGAACCGGCGCCTGCACGATGGCCAGGCTGCTTTCGAGCACCGAGCTCTTCACCAGGCCCCAGAGGCCGCCGTACTGGCGCTGCTCGCCGCGCATCAGCACGGCCGCGATACCGAGCACGCGGGGCAGGAACAGGAGGCACAGGGTCCAGACCCACAGGCCGGCGAGTTCCGCCGGCAGCACGCTCCAGCTGGAGATCAGGCTCGAGCCGCTCAGCCACAGCGCGGTGCCGAGCGTCAGGAATGCGAGCCACAGCGGCGCCGAGACGTAGGCCATGGTGCCGGTCACGAACATGGCGCGGTGCACCGGGTGGATGCCGGGCTCGGCCATCAGGCGGGCGTTCTGCAGGTTGCCCTGGCACCAGCGGCGGTCGCGCTGCAATTCGGCCAGCAGGTCCGGCGGCTGCTGCTCGTAGCTGCCGACCAGGTCGGCGCAGAGCCACACGTTGTAGCCGGCGCGGCGCATCAGCGCGGCTTCGACGAAGTCGTGCGACATGATGCCGCCCGACATGCCGCCGGTGCCCTTGATGGGCGCCAGCGCGCAGTGCTTCATGAAGGGCTCGACGCGGATGATCGCGTTGTGGCCCCAGTAGTGCGATTCGCCCAGTTGCCAGAACTGCATGCCCAGCGTGAACAGGCGGCCCGTCACGCGGGAGGCGAATTGCTGCGCGCGGGCATGCAGCGTCACGTGGCCGATGGCCTGCGTGGCGGTCTGGATGATGCCGGCGGTAGGGTTGGCTTCCATCAGCTTGACCATCGAGGTCAGGCAATCGCCGCTCATCACGGAGTCGGCGTCGAGCACGACCATGTAGCGGTAGTCCTTGCCCCAGCGGCGGCAGAAGTCGGCGACGTTGCCGGCCTTGCGGTGCGTGCGGCGGGTGCGCAGGCGGTAGTACACCTCGACCTGCGGCTGGTTGGGGCTGTCGGCCAGCGCGGCGCGCAGGTCTTCCCAGGCGGCGCGCTCGGCGGCGGCGGTTTCGGGCGAGTAGCTGTCGGACAGCACGAACACGTCGAACTGCTTCGCGTGGCCGGTGGCTGCGACCGATTCGCAGGTGGCGCGCAGGCCGGCGAACACCGTGGCAACGTCTTCGTTGCAGATCGGCATGATGATCGCGGTGCGTGCCTCGGGGTTCATCGGGTGGTGGGCCACCTGCTTGACCGAGAGCGCGTGCTTGTCACCGCGCACCGAGACGTAGAAGCCCATGAGCGCGGTCACGAAGCCGGTGACGACCCAGCCCGAGAGCAGGCCGTACAGGCCGATCTGGCCGTATTCGAGCCAGACGTTGTCGTAGTCGGGTTGCACGCCGGCAAACAGCACGGACGCGATCACGGTGCTCAGCAGCGTGAGCGCCATGAATGCGAAGCGGCGCTGGGCCGCGGCGCGTTGCCAGGGCTGCTTGACCTGGGCGCCGGCTTCGGCGGTCTGGCTTTCCGGCTTGCCGCCGGCGCCGAGCTTGACCAGGAGGGCCGTGCCGATGCTGTTCCAGAAGCCGCGCCAGGGGCGGGGCGTCATGGAGCCGCGGTTGACCGGCGGAGCGGTCACGGAATTGGGGTGGCGTTCTTCGCGCACCGGGCTGCGGTGCGAAAAGTCGGCTTCGGTCAGCACGTTCAGTTGGGAGAAGTCGTTCGGCTTCATGTGTGATTTACCAACGTTGCTTGTCGAGGGAAGGGGTGTCGCCAATGGCAGGAAAGCGCTTGATCACGCAATCCGGTTCGGCGCCGCCCGCGCTTGCGAGCGCGGCCACCGAATGACCGGCGGCACGAGGCCGCACGGGGGAAAACTGCTTTTGACGCAGGCCGTCGCGCTGCTGGCGCAGTGCGAAAGATGGGCTGGTGAGTGCTGTCATGCCTGTACAGGGGCAAACCCTGTGCCAGGCTGGAAAAACGCTTTCAGATCAACGACTTATGGCGATCTGGATGCTGTTTTCGGGGTTGGAGCCGGCTGGAAGGCCCCGAAACCCCGGTTTTTGTCGCCGAATCCCGACAAGCCCGCGAGGCTGGTGGAGAATGGCCTTTTAAATCAACAACTTAGGGGCGTCGCTAGTCGGCGACAGGCTCGCTGCCCGGAGCGACAGCGTCGGCCTTGAAGTGGCCCGGCGTGAGTTCGTGCTTCTGCAGCAGGCGGTAGAACTCGGTGCGGTTGCGGTCGGCCAGCCGGGCGGCGTCGGCCACGTTGCCGTCGGTCAGCTTGAGCAGCCCGACGAGGTAGTCGCGCTCGAAGCGCTGCTTGGCCTCGGCATAGGTCTGGACCTCGACCGTGGGCACGCGCAGCGCGCGCTGCACCAGCGCCAGCGGGATCAGCGGCGAGCTCGACAGCGCGCAGACCTGTTCCACCACGTTGTAGAGCTGGCGCACGTTGCCGGGCCAGGCCGCGGTGGCCAGCGCCTTGAGTGCCTCGGGCGCGAAGCCGGACAGGCGCTTGCCGTACTTGGTCGAGAGCTTCTGCAGGAAGTGGTTGGCCAGAAGCGGAATGTCCTCGCGCCGGGCCGACAGCGGCGGCAGCGTGAGCGTGACCACGTTGAGCCGGTAATAGAGGTCTTCGCGGAACTGGCCGGCTTCCATGGCGACATCCAGGTCGCGGTGGGTGGCCGAGATGATGCGCACGTCGACCTCGATCGACTGGCTGGCGCCGAGCGGGCGCACCGCGCGCTCCTGCAGCACGCGCAGCAGCTTGACCTGCAGGGCGGGCGGCATGTCCCCGATTTCGTCGAGCAGCAGCGTGCCGCCGTCGGCCTGCTGGAACAGGCCCTTGTGGTTGGCGTGGGCGTCGGTGAAGGCGCCCTTCATGTGGCCGAACAGCTCCGATTCGAGCAGCGCCTCGGGGATGGCGCCGCAATTGACGGCCACGAAGGGCTTGTCGGCGCGCGGGCTGGCGCGGTGGATGGCGCGCGCCAGCAGTTCCTTGCCGGCGCCGCTGTCGCCGCGCAGCAGCACCGAGGCGTCCGACTTGGCGACCATGCGCGCCTCGGCCAGCAGCTCGGACATGCGGTTGCTGCGGCTCACGATCTCGGCGCGCCAGCTTTCGTCGCCGGCCTTGGCGGGCGTGCTGGCCGGTGCGCCGAGCGCCAGCGCCTGCGCGATCTTGTCGAGCAGTTCGCGGCCGTCGTAGGGCTTGGTGAGATAGGTGAACACGCCGCGCGCCGTGGCCTCGACCGCATCGGGAATGGTGCCGTGGGCGGTGAGCAGGATCACCGGCAGCGAGGGGTGGCGCTTTCGGATCTCGTCGAACAGCTGGAGTCCGTCGCGGCCGGGCAGCCGCACGTCGCTGAGCACCAGCTGCGGATGCTCGATCTCGAGCTGCGTGAGCGCGGTTTCGGCCGAGGTCACGGCCGTGACCTGGTAACCCGCCGAGCTCAGCCGCATCGAGAGCAGCCGCAGCATGTCCGGGTCGTCGTCGACCACCAGCAGGCGCGCGCCGGTCGTGCTCATCGATGGGGCTCCTTGGGCAATCGCCGGCTGCGGTTCATGGATTGGGCCTGGTGCCGGAGGGCGGAGGCAGGGTCGGCGCCGGCACGTTGTTGGGACGCGCGAAGCTGCGCTCGATGGCGCGCAGCGCCTCGATGCGGTCGTTCAGCTGGTCGATGCGGCGCTGGCTTTCGCGCACCTGCTGCGCCTGCTTGTCGCGGTCGTCCTCGACGCGGCGCTGCTCCACGTAGCGCGCGGCCAGCGCGCGCGCCAGCGGCTGCAGGGGCTGCGCCTCGGGCGAGGGGTTGGAGATCACGCGCTGCATCAGGCCCAGCGCGCGCGCGAGGTCGGCCGGCACCCGGGTCTGCGCGAGCAGCAGTGCAAGCTGCATCTGGGCGGTGGGCGAATCGCCCGGATCGCCGGCGCGGGTGATTTCGGCGGCCAGCTCGGCGCCGCCCAGCGGGCGCATCTTGTCGGCATAGGCCAGCATGGCCGCGACCGGGCCCTGGGTCATCAGCGTGAAGAGCGAGGCGGGCTGCGTGGCGGGCGCCTTGGGCTCGGCCTCGACCGGCATCACGCGCGGCACGGCGGGCGGCGGCGGCAGGGCCTCGGCCTCGGCGGGTGGTGCGGGCTGTGTCGCGCAGGCGGCCAGCAGCAGGACGAAAGGCATGGCCACCGCCCCGGACAGGGTCGAACTGCGGACGAACGGAAAAAGCATGGATTGAAGAAAAGGCAAGAGGCGGTATTTGTTTTCAGGTGGATGCCCGGGGGCTTCACGGTGGGTTCAGGCCGTGCGCGGCAGTTCGATGCGAAAGCGCGCGCCGGGCCCCTCTGGCAGCAGGGTGATGCGGCCCCCATGGGCAGCAATGTACTCCTGCACGATCGAAAGGCCGATGCCCGTGCCCTTGACGGCATGCTCGGGCTGGCGTTCGCCCCTGTAGAAAGGCTCGAAAATCCGGTCCCGGTCGCCCTCGGCAATACCCGGGCCCGCGTCGTTGATATCGATGCACGCGGTGGTGGGCGTGCCGGACACCACGATCGAAATGACGCCGCCGCGCGCCGAATACCGGATCGCGTTGGACAGCAGGTTGGCCACCGCCGTGCCGAGCTTGGCGCGGTCCACCGGGAGCGTGATCGACTCGCCCTCGGCATGGACGCGCAGGCCGTGGGCCTGCCATTGCAGGCGCTGCGCCTCGATCTGCTCCTCGACCAGCGGCAGCAGGTCGGTGCGTTCGCGGCGCAGTTCGCGGGCCTCGAAGGCGGCGGCGTTGAAGCGCAGCAGCGCCTCGATCTGGCCCTGCAGCGAAACGGTGTTCTGGTTCAGGATCTGCGCCACTTCGAGCTGGGCCGGATTGAGCGGACCCGTCACGCCGTCTTCCAGCAGCGAGACGCCTTCGCGCAGCGCCGCCAGCGGCGTCTTGAGTTCGTGCGAGACGTGGCGCAGGAAGCGTGCCTTGTCGGCATCGAGTTCGGTCAGGCGCAGGCGCAGCCACTCGAGCTGCTGCGACAGCCGCCGCACGTCGGCCGGGCCGCGGATGTCGATGGGCTCGTCGAGCCGGTTCTGGCCGAGTCCGACGATGGCGTGCTCGAGCCGCTTGAAAGGGCGCGCGAGCCAGATGCCGAAAGCCAGCGCCAGCGACACCGCCAGGATGCTGGCGGCCACCACTTCGCGCATCAGCCGGCGGCGCGCGTTCTCGATGCGCTTGGCCAGCGCGTCGTTCTGCATTTCGATCAGGAACTGGGCCTGCTGCGCAAGGTTCGTGTTCAGCGAATCGAGCTCGCGGAACTGCATGGCCATGCCGCTTTCGCGCGAGAGCGCGCTCTCGGGGCTGCCGCTCATCAGCCCCTCGATCACGCCGAGCTGGGCGCGCCAGAGCTCGATGCCCGAAGGTGCGAGGCCGTTTCTCTCGAGCCTTTCGAGCACCTGGTGCGCTTCGCGCGCGGCGTCGTCGAAGCGGCGGCGCAGCACGGCGTCGTTCAGCACCAGCGACTGGCGACCGGCGCGCTCCATGGCGGCACTGCGCTCGGCCAGCGACTGGGCCGCGCCCGAGAGCCGCAGCGCACGGGCCGCCGCATCGCGGCTCTGGGTCATGAGCGCGTCGTACTGGAACACCGAGCGCAGCGCCACGCCCACCAGGAGGGCGGTGATCAGCAGGAACGCGAAAAGCAGGAGCTGCTGGAACGAGCCCCGTCTGGACGGCCGCTTCGCCATCAGGCGGCGAGCGCGGCGGGAACCGGCACCGTCGACGATTCGCGCGTGGCCACTTCGCCGCGCAGCGTGTAGGCGAGCGAGCGCGTGATGCGCAGGTCGGCCATCTGCCCGACCAGGCGTGCGTCGCCTTCGAAGTTGACGACGCGGTTGCAGGCGGTGCGGCCCATCAGCTCGTTCGCGTCCTTGCGGGAAGCCCCTTCGACCAGCACGCGCTGCGTGGTGCCGACCAGCGCATCGCCGAAGCGGCGCACGTTGCCGTCGATCACGCGCTGCAGCGTCTGCAGGCGGGCCAGCTTCACCGCATGGGGCGTGTCGTCGTGCAGCGCGGCGGCGGGCGTGCCGGGGCGCGGGCTGAAGATGAAGCTGAAGCTGTTGTCGAACTGGCAGTCGTCGATCAGCTTCATCATCCTTGCGAAGTCTTCGTCGGTCTCGCCCGGGAAGCCGACGATGAAGTCGCTGGAGAGCGCGAGTTCGGGCCGGATGGCGCGCAGCTTGCGCACCGTGCTCTTGTATTCCATGGCGGTGTAGCCGCGCTTCATGGCCATCAGGATGCGGTCGCTGCCGTGCTGCACCGGCAGGTGCAGGTGGCTCACCAGCTGCGGCACTTTGGCATAGGCCTCGATCAGGCGCGGCGTGAACTCGTTGGGGTGGCTGGTGGTGTAGCGGATGCGCTCGATGCCGGGGATCTCGGCGACGTACTCGATCAGGAGCGCGAAGTCGGCGATCTCGGCCGTGTCCCCCATGCGGCCGCGGTAGGCGTTCACGTTCTGCCCCAGCAGCGTGACTTCGCGCACGCCCTGGTCGGCCAGGCCGGCGATTTCCACCAGCACGTCGTCCAGCGGCCGGTTCACTTCCTCGCCGCGGGTGTAGGGCACCACGCAGTAGCTGCAGTACTTGGAGCAGCCTTCCATGATCGAGACGAACGCCGTGGCGCCCTCGACGCGCGCGGGCGGCAGGTGGTCGAACTTCTCGATCTCCGGAAAGCTGATGTCGACCTGCGGACGGTCCAGGCGCTCGCGGTCCTTCAGCATCTCGGGCAGGCGGTGCAGCGTCTGCGGGCCGAACACGATGTCGACGTAGGGCGCGCGCGCGATGATGGCGTCGCCCTCCTGGCTCGCCACGCAGCCGCCCACGCCGATCTTCACGCCCCTGGCCTTCAGGTGCTTCACGCGGCCGAGGTCGCTGAACACCTTTTCCTGGGCCTTCTCGCGCACCGAGCAGGTGTTGAACAGGATCAGGTCGGCCTCGTCCACGTTCTGCGTCGGCTCGTAGCCCTCGGCGGCGTTCAGCACGTCGGCCATCTTGTCCGAGTCGTACTCGTTCATCTGGCAGCCGAAGGTCTTGATAAATACTTTTTTGCTCATGGGGTGCTTTCCTGGCCTTCCTCGCCGGGAGGGCCGATGCAGGGCGCTTGCGTGGTCCTGCGGCGCGGCGGGCGCGGCCCGCCGGCATCTTTATTGCGTGTTGACGGTGTCGTTCGAAGTGAACGGCCAGATGTTCAGCAGCGGCTTGTCGAGCGACTCGCGCTTGGCAACGGCTTCGTCGGGCGTGAGGATCCAGACCTCGCGCAGCAGGCCGGCGGCATCGCGCGTGTAGTTGACGAGGAATTTCTGGCCCGTGATGGCGCTGGACATGACCAGCATGTTCTGCGCGCTGCGGATGCGGCCGCCCGGCGCCATGCGGTCAGGCTTGCCGTCGAGTTCGACGTCGACCCCGTCGATCACCATGAACTTGCCGCGCAGCGTGCCGACCGGGAAGGTGCGCCCGCCCACCAGGGACTCGTTCTGGGTCTGCGGCCGGGGCACCTCGGACTGGGCCGCGGCGCCAATGGAAAAAAGGCTTGCAGCTACTGTGCAAAGCGCTATGAAAGTGAGAGCATTCGTGGGTTTCTTGCAGCGGTTCATGGGGTATATCCAGAGGCTGTGGAGCGCCGATTTTAGCGGCGGGGTGAAATCATCCCCGGCGCCTGCCACAGCGGGTTGTACATGGGCCCTGGCATTGCGGCTTTACTTATCTTTACGGCACTCACGGACACTGCGAGTCGACGGCTGCTCCAATAGCCGCTGTCAGCCCAAAGTGCACAAGAACCCATGAAGAAAAAACTCGTCCTCGCTCTTGCAGGTGTGTTGATCGTAGCCGTCGCGGGATGGTGGTGGAACGGGTCGGGCGATCGCATGGCGGCAAAGAGCGCCAGGCCGGCCGCCGCCGGTGGAGCCCCCGCGAATGGCGCGCCGGCCGCGCTCGTCACGCTCGCCACCGCCGAGCGGCAGGACGTGCCGGTCACGGTGCAGGTCAACGGCAGCGTGGTGTCGCTCAACAGTGTCGATTTGCGGCCGCAGGTGACCAACACCGTTGCGGCGGTGCACGTGAAGGAAGGGCAGTTCGTCAAGGAGGGCCAGTTGCTCTTCACGCTCGACGACCGCAACGACCAGGCCAACCTGGCGCGTGCGCGCGCCCAGCAGAAGCGCGACGAGGCCACCATGGCCGACCTCGAGCGCCAGTACAGGCGCAGCCAGGAACTGCTGGCGCAGAACTTCATTTCCAAGAGCGCCACGGACGCCACGCTGTCGCAGCTCGAGGCGCAGCGCGCCGCGGTGGCGGCCGACCGCGCCGCGGTGCAATCGGCGCAGGTGGCGCTGGGCTACGCCACCTTGCGCGCGCCCATTGCGGGGCGCATCGGCGCGGTCAACATCTACCCCGGCACGCTGGTGCAGCCCACGCTGTCGCTGGTCACCATCACGCAGCTCGATCCCATCGCGGTGAGCTTCCCGGTGCCGGAGGCCAACCTGCAGGACCTGCTGGCGGCGGCGCGCAGCCGGGCCAAGGTCGAGGCGCTTGTCAGTGGACGCAAGGAGCCGCTCAGCGGCGTGCTCAATTTCGTCGACAACACGGTCGATCCGCAGATCGGCACCGTGCGCGCCAAGGCGGTGTTCGACAACGCCGACCAGAGCCTCTGGCCGGGCCAGTTCGTCGGCACGCGGATCACGGTCCGCACGCTCTCCGGCGCCACGGTGGTGCCGGCCGCGGCGCTCATGATGCTGTCCGACGGCGCTTCGCTCTACGTGGTCGACCAGGCCATGAATGCCAAGCGCCGCAAGGTGCAGGTGCTCTACACCTTCGGCACCAAGGTGGCGGTGAGCGGCGTCGAGCCGGGCGAGCAGGTGGTCATCGAGGGCAGCCAGAACGTGCGCCCGGGCGGCAAGGTTCGCGTCGACAAAAAGCCCGCACCCGCCGGCACCACCGGTGTCACGCCGGGCAGCGCAGCCTCCTCGGACACCCAGGCTCCGCGGGAACGCGCATGAACATCTCCGAGCTGTGCATCCGTCGTCCCGCGATGACGGTGCTGTTGTCTGCGGCAGCGGTGGTGGCGGGCATCTTTGCCTACTTCAGCATCCCGGTTGCCGCGCTGCCGAGCTACAACACGCCGGTCATCAACGTGAACGCCCAGTTGCCGGGCGCGAGCCCCGACACCATGGCTTCGTCGGTGGCGCTGCCGCTGGAAAAGCAGTTCTCGACCATTCCGGGCCTGCAGACCATCAGCTCGGTCAACACCCAGGGCGTGAGTTCGATCACGCTGGAATTCGTGAGCAGCCGCGACATCGACGCCGCCGCGGTCGACGTGCAGGCCGCGCTGCTGCGCGCCCAGCGCCAGTTGCCGCAGGAACTGACGCAGCTGCCTTCGTACCGCAAGGTGAACCCGGCCGACGCGCCGGTGCTGTTCATCTCGCTGATCTCGCCGTCGATGAACCCGTCCGAGCTCAACGACTATGCCGAGAACCTGATCTCGCCCACGCTCTCCACCATCGACGGCGTGGCACAGGTGGCGGTGTATGGCCGCAAGGCCTTCGCGGTGCGCATCAAGGCCAATGCCGACCTGCTCAATGCGCGCAACATCACGCTCGACGAGCTGGCCAAGGCGGTGAATTCGGCCAATGCCAACACGCCGGTCGGCGTGCTCGACGGGCCGCGCCAGACGCTCACCATCCAGGCCAACCGGCAGCTCACCAAGGCGGAAGATTTCGCCAAGCTGATCGTCGGGCAGCGCAACGGCGCGCCGGTGCGGCTCGACGAAGTGGCCACCATCGAAGACAGCTTCGAATCGGTCAAGACCGCGAGCAGCTTCAACGGCCAGAGCTCCATCTCGCTGGCCGTTCAGCGCCAGCCCAATGCCAACACGGTGGAGGTGGTGGACGCGGTGCGCGCACTGATCCCGCGCTTCAAGGCCGAGCTGCCGCAATCGGTCGAGATCCACATGGTGAACGACCGCTCGCTCTCCATCCGCGAGGCCGTGCACGACGTGCAGCTCACGCTGCTGGGCACCGTTGCGCTGGTGGTGCTGGTGATCTTCCTGTTCCTGCACCGGCTGGTGGCCACGCTGATCCCGGCCGCGACCATTCCCATCTCGCTGATCGGTGCGGTGGCCCTGCTCTACGCCTTCGGCTACAGCCTGGACAACGTCTCGCTGCTGGGCATCACGCTGGCCGTGGGGCTGGTGGTGGACGACGCGATCGTGGTGCTGGAGAACATCATGCGCTACGTCGAGAAGGGCATGGAGCCGATGGCTGCCGCGCTGCGCGGGGCGCGCGAGGTGGGCTTCACCATCATCTCGATCTCGATCTCGCTGGTGGCGGTGTTCATTCCCATCTTCTTCATGCCGGGCGTGATCGGCCTCCTGTTCCATGAATTCGCGGTGGTGGTGGCGCTGGCGGTGCTGGTGTCGGCCATCGTGTCGCTCACGCTGGTGCCGATGCTCGCGAGCCGGCTCCTCAAGCACGTGCCGCGCAAGGAAGGCGTGCTCGACCACGAGGAAGAGCACCCCGAGCCGGGAACCGCCGTCGGCCGCGCCTTCGAGCGCGGCTACCGCTGGGTGCATGCAGGCTACATGCGAACGCTCGACTGGACGCTCGCGCACCGCAGGCTGATGCTGCTGCTGGCGGGCGGCACCTTCGTGGTCACGGCCTGGCTGTTCGTCTCCATTCCGAAGGGCTTCTTCCCCGAGGAAGACATCGGGCAGATCCAGATCACCACCGAAGCGGCCGAGGACATCTCCTTCACCGCCATGAACGCGCTGCAGGAACGCGTGGCCGCTTCGCTCCAGGCCGACCCGAGCGTGGCTTACGTGAGCTCGTTCGTCGGCGTGGGCGGGCCGACCGCCACGCAGAACTCCGGCCGGCTGTTCGCCGTGCTCAAGCCGCGCAGCGAGCGTCCCAAGATGGCCGTGGTGCTCGAGTCGCTGCGCCAGCGCTTCCGCGAGATCCCGGGCATTGCGGTCTACATGCAGCCGGTGCAGAACCTGCGCCTGGGCGGCCGCCAGAGCAAGGCGCGCTTCCAGTACACGCTGCAGAGCGTCAATGCGGGCGAGATGGTGCCTTGGGCCACGCGGCTCATGGAGCGCATGCGCGCCGACCCGGCCTTCCGCGACGTCACCAGCGACTCGCAGAACCGCGGCTTGCAGGCCACGCTGGAGATCGACCGCGACAAGGCCGGCGTGCTCGGCGTCGCCGTGGGCGACCTGCGCACCGCGCTCTACAACGCCTATGGCGACCGGCAGATCGGCAGCATCTACGGCGCGAGCAACACCTACCAGGTGATTCTCTCGGCCGCCGACAACGACCGGCAGTTCGAGGACGACGTGTCGCGCCTGTCGGTGCGCAGCACCAGCGGCCGGCTGGTGCCGCTGTCGGCCTTCTCGACCGTCAAGCGCACCGTGGGGCCCACCTCGGTCAACCACCAGGGGCAGCTGCAGGCGGTGACGGTGTCGTTCAACCTCGCGCCCGACGTGCCGCTGGGCAACGCGACCGCGAAGATCGACCAGTTCAAGCAGGAGCTGAAAATGCCGCAGTCGATCATCACCACCTATGGCGGCGATGCAGCGGTGTTCCAGAGCTCGCAGGCCAGCCAGGCCGTGCTGCTGGTGCTGGCCGTGCTCGTGATCTACGTGCTGCTGGGCGTGCTGTACGAAAGCTACATCCACCCGCTGACCATCCTGGCCGGGCTGCCGTCGGCGGCCGTGGGCGCCTTGCTCTCGCTCAAGCTCTTCGGCTTCGACCTGACGCTGATCGCGACCATCGGCATCCTGCTTTTGATCGGCATCGTGAAGAAGAACGCGATCATGATGATCGACTTCGCGCTCGATGCGCAGCGCACCGAGGGCATGAAGCCGGTGGATGCGATCCGCGAGGCCTGCCGGCTGCGCTTCCGACCGATCCTCATGACCACGCTGGCCGCGCTGATGGGCGCGCTGCCGCTCGCATTGGGGCTGGGCGCCGGCGCCGAGCTGCGCCAGCCGCTGGGCGTGGCGGTGGTGGGCGGGCTGATCTTCTCGCAGGTGATCACGCTCTACATCACGCCCGCGATCTACCTGGCGCTCGACCGCTACAGCGGCACCGGGCCGATGGTCGAGCTGCCGGGCGAAGCCAAGGCCGAGGCCGGTGGTGCCGCGGGGCATGCGGCCTCGCACGCCTAGGTCGTTGTCTCGTCGAGAACGTCGTCGTCTGCCGCCAGGTGGGCGGTGTCGCTCCAGCCGACGAGGCTGAAGCCCTCGGGCGTCCACAGCATGCGGTTGATGGCCGCATTGCCGAGCTGCCAGGTGCGCGGCGCCTGCAGCTCCTGGCGCGTGGCGGCACGGTAGAGCACGTCCATCACGCCGCCGTGCGCCACCAGCGCCACCAATTGGCCCGGATGGCGCGCGGCCAGTTTCGACGCGATGCGCGTCACCCGTTCGCGGAAGACCAGCAGGCTCTCGCCGCCCTCGGGCTGGAATTCGGGATCGCGCTCGCGCCAGCGCCGGGCCTGCTCGGGCAGGGTGGACTCGATCTCGGCAAAGCTCATGCCCTCGAAGCGGCCGAAGGCACGCTCGCGCAGGCCGGGTTCGGGCTGCACCGCGAGGCCGTGCGGCCTGGCGATTTCCTGCGCGGTCTGCCAGGCGCGCGACAGGTCGCTGGCGTAGATCACGCCGATGTCCTCGTGCGCCAGCGCCTGCCCGACGCGCCGGGCCTGCCAGAGCCCGGTGTCGTTGAGCCCGATGTCGAGCTGGCCCTGGATGCGCGTGTCGACGTTCCAGGCGGTTTCGCCATGGCGAACGGCAATCAGGCGGGTGATTTCTTCCATCGGTCAGATTCTAGAAGCGCGTCATTTCTTCTTCGCGGTGGACAGCTCGATGTTCACCCGGCGCTCGCCCTGCGGCGGATTCGGAAAGCCCTGCAGCGCCGCTTCGAACATCACCGGCAGGATGGTCGCGCTGACGTTGTACGGGCCCTCGTTGCGGGCCCGCGTTTCGTAGACCACGCGGTTCGAGCCGATGTCGCGCAGCACGATGCTTACTTCGCGCTCGTACCAGGGGTTGGCCGCGGGCGGCATGAAGGCCGGGCCGCCGTACCAGCCGCCGCCATACCAGCGGCGTGCGTAGCCGGGATAGCCGTAGCCATAGCCCCAGGGCCCGTCGAAGAGCCACGGGTCGGCCCAGGGCGAGAGGCCGGCCGTGACGCGGGCGCCGATCTGCGCGCTGTATTGCGGCCTGGCATCGTCGCGGCGCAGTCCCACTTTTTCGAGCGCGGCTGCGGCCATGGCCTCGAGCGATTCCTGCCGGGCGGGGTCGGCCTGCTGTGACGGCAGGCGCTCGAAGCGGTAGCTGGCGCCGGGCGCCACGGTGCCCGGCGACGCGAAGCTTTTCACATCGCTGTCGACCACCCAGGAGGTGGCGCAGCCGCTCAGGCTTGCTATCAGAAGAAGAGCTGAAAATGCACGTTTCATGAGGATCTCCGGGCTAGTCGGCCCAAAATTCCCCTGGGTTGCCCGCTCAGCCCTGAAGGATGCGCAGGGCGGCAGGTGCCTGGGAGAGCAGGTCGAAGGAGGGCGCGTCGAAGGCCTTGTCGCCGTCTTCGTCGGCCACGCCGGTTGCCTTCAGACCCTTGAAGTCGTGCCGCGTTCCGTCGAGCAGGTGCGAGGGCACCACGTTCTGCAGCGCGGTGAACATGTTCTCCACGCGGCCGGGGAATTTCCTGTCCCACTCGCGCAGCATTTCGCCGACCTGCTTGCGCTGCAGGTTTTCCTGGCTGCCGCAGAGCGTGCACGGAATGATCGGGAATTCGCGGTGCTGGGCCCAGCGCACCAGGTCCTTCTCGGCCACGTAGGCGAGCGGGCGGATCACGATGTGCCTGCCGTCGTCGCTCACCAGCTTGGGCGGCATGCTCTTGAGCTTGCCCCCGAAGAACATGTTGAGGAAGAAGGTCTGCAGCATGTCGTCGCGGTGGTGGCCGAGCGCGACCTTGGTGGCGCCCAGTTCGTCCGCCACGCGGTACAGGATGCCGCGGCGCAGCCGGCTGCACAGGCCGCAGGTGGTCTTGCCCTCGGGAATCACGCGCTTGACGATGCTGTAGGTGTCCTGGTTCTCGATGTGGAAGTCCACGCCCAGTTCGCTCAGGTATTTGGGCAGCACCTCTTCGGGGAAGCCGGGCTGTTTCTGGTCGAGATTGACCGCGACGATGTCGAAATGAATCGGCGCGCGGGCCTTGAGCTTGAGCAGGATGTCCAGCATGGCGTAGCTGTCCTTCCCGCCCGAGACGCACACCATGACCTTGTCGCCGTCCTCGATCATGTTGTAGTCGACGATGGCGCGGCCCACCTCGCGGCACAGGCGCTTCTCGAGCTTGTGCGTCTCGCGTTCGATCTTCAGGGAGTTGGCGGGGGTGGCGCCGGCGACGGGCGCCTCGTCGATCCAGACGGCGTTCATGGGTGGGCTGCTTCGGTCAGGCAAATCGGGGGGAGGAGGGCCTGATTTTGCCTTGGTTCACCATTCCCCGGCTTCCATGCGGATAGCCACCTCGCAGTCGTCGAAGATCTCGAGCTTGGCGATCTTCACCCGCACGCCGACCACGCCGGGCAGCTGCAGCAGCCGCTGCGCGAGCTTGCCGATGAGCGTTTCGAGCAGGTTCACATGCTCGGCCGTGCACTCGTCGATGATGATGCGGCGCACCTTGCGGTAGTCCAGCACGTGGTAGATGTCGTCGTCCTTCGGCAGCAGCGGCTGGGCGCCCAGGTGCAGCTCGGCGTCGACCTGGATCGGCTGCGGCGCTGTCTTTTCCTGGTCGAGGATGCCCAGGTTGGCGTCGAAGCGCAGCCCCTGCAGGGTGAGTGTCTGGCGGCCGATCGGGTTGGAAGGCATGGTGGGGCTCACATCAGCGAGAAGTCGCGGTCGAATTTCATGAGGTGCTGGCCGCCGTCCACCACGAGCGTGGTGCCGGTGATCGAGTTGTTCTCCAGCGCGAACTTCACCGTGGCCGCCACGTCGGCCGGCGTGGAAGAGCGGCCCAGCGGCGACAGCGTGTGCAGCTTCGAGAACCTGTCTTCGTCCAGCATGTGGCTGGGCAGGGTGAGGCCGGGCGCCACGCCCACCACCCGCACGCGCGGCGCCAGCGCCAGCGCCAGCATGGGCGTGGCGGCCTCGAGCGCGGCCTTGGAGAGCGTGTAGCTCAGGAAGTCGGGGTTGGGATTCCAGAGCTTCTGGTCGAGCATGTGCACCACCGCGCCCTGCGCGTCGCCGCGCAGCGCCAGGTGGTCGTGCAGCGCCTGCGCCAGCACGATGGCCGCGCCGGTGTTGCTGCGCGCATGGCGCTCCATGAGCGCGTAGCTGAAGCTCGCGGCGTCGTCGTGCTCGAACAGGGCCGCGCTGTGGACCACGGCATCGACGCTGCCGAAGTGCGCCGCCACGCGCGGCAGCAGGGCGCGGGTGGCGTCCTCGTCAAGCAGGTCGGCCTCGAACAGTGCTGAATTGCCCGACAGGGCCGCGCAATCGGCCACGGTCTGGGCGGCCTCGGCCTGCGAACTGCGGTAGTGCACCGCCACCTGCCAGCCGCCCGCGGCCAGCGCCAGCGCAATCTCGCGCCCCAGCCGGCGGCCGGCACCCGTGACGAGGACGGTGCGGCGGGCCGGCGTAACAGGAGGAAGTGGCGCTGTGCTCATGCGGGCAGAGAAGGGAGAATCGGCGGGTGACGACAAAAACGACGACAAACAGTTTACCCATCGCCCTCGATATCCTGATTGCCCGTTCGGTGGAGCGGGCGGGCGGATGGATCGGCTTCGACCGCTTCATGGCGCTCGCGCTGTATGCGCCGGGGCTGGGCTACTACGCCAACAGCTCGGCCAAGTTCGGCCACATGCCGTCTTCGGGCAGCGACTTCGTGACGGCGCCGGAGCTCACGCCCATGTTCGGGCAGGCGCTCGCGGCGCAGGTGGCCGAGGCGCTCGCGAAGACCGGCACCGACACGGTCTGGGAGTTCGGCGCCGGCACGGGCGCGCTCGCGGTGCAGCTGCTGCATGCGCTCGACGAGATGGGCCGCGCGGACGTGCGCTACCGCATCGTCGACCTGTCGGGCACCCTGCGCGAGCGCCAGCAGCAGGCGCTGGTGCGCTACGCGGACCGCGTCGAGTGGCTCGGTGAACTGCCCGATGCGATGCAGGGCGTGGTGGTCGGCAACGAGGTGCTCGATGCGATGCCGGTGCAGTTGCTGGCACGCGTGGGCGGCCAGTGGTTCGAGCGCGGCGTGGTGCGCAACGCGCGCGCCGACGGCTGGGCCTGGGCCGACCGCGAAACCGCCTTGCGGCCGCCGTTCGAGGTGCCTGGCGAGCACGACTACCTGACCGAGATCCATCCGCAGGCCGAGGCCTTTGTCGCAACCCTCGCGGACCGCCTGAAGAAAGGTGCGGCCTTCTTCATCGACTATGGTTTTCCGGAGCGCGAGTACTACCACCCGCAGCGCCACATGGGCACGGTGATGTGCCATCGTGCGCACCAGGCCGACGGCGATCCCCTCTCGGATGTGGGCTACAAGGACATCACGTCGCACGTCAATTTCACCGGCATTGCGCTTGCGGGGCAGGAGGCGGGGCTCGAGGTGCTGGGCTACACCAGCCAGGCGCGCTTTCTGCTGAACTGCGGGCTGCTCGAGCGGATGGGGCAGGGCAGCACGGCCGAAAGGGGCATGGCGGCTCGGCTCATCCATGAGCATGAGATGGGGGAGCTGTTCAAGGTGGTGGGGTTTGCGGTGGGGGAGGGGTGGGAGGCGATGGGGTTCCTGGAGGGGGATCGGAGCCATACCCTTTGAAATGTTTGTTTTCCGGGGCCGGGGCGAGACCCGGCCCCCGACCTCAAAAAGAACCATAAGCAACCAACAAAGATTTCTTTGAGAAACCCCCCGTCAAAACCTACATTGGCGCAATGACCGCCCCCCAGCACTTCGAAGTGCGCCCCTTCAACGCCCCCGTAGGCGCAGAAATCCTCGGCCTCGACATCGCGAAGCCCATCAACGACGAAGACTTCGCACGCATCCACCGCGCCCATCTGGACCATCACGTGCTGGTGTTCCGCAACCAGCAGATCACCCCGGCCGAGCACATCGAATTCAGCCGCCGCTTCGGTCCGCTCGAGATCCATGTGCTGCACCAGTTCCATCTGAAGAACCATCCCGAGATCCTGATCGTCTCCAACATCAAGGAGAACGGCGAGCCCATCGGCCTGGGCGATGCGGGCGTCTACTGGCATTCGGACATCTCGTACAAGCCACAGCCCAGCCTGGGCTCGCTGCTGCATGCGCAGGAGCTGCCGAGCGAAGGCGGCGACACGCTCTTTGCCGACCAGCATCTTGCGTGGGAAACGCTCTCCCCCGAGCTGCAGCAGCGCATCCTGCCGCTCAAGGCCGAGCACAGCTATCTCGCCAAGTACGAAGAGCTGCGCGCGAAGAACCCGTGGCGGCCCAAGCTCTCGCAGGAACAGATCGACCAGGTCGCGCCTGCCGTCCAGCCGGTGGTGCGCACGCATCCCGAAACGGGCCGCAAGGCGCTGTTCGTCAGCGAGCATTTCACGACGCGCATCGTCGGCCTGCCGCAGCAGGAAAGCGACGCGCTGCTGGCCGAGCTGTTCGCGCACAGCGTGAAGCCGCAGTTCGTGTACCGCCACCAATGGGCGCCGCACGACCTGGTGTTCTGGGACAACCGCTCGCTGATGCACCTGGCGGCCGGCACGCCCGACCATCTGCGCCGCCGCCTGAACCGCACGACCATCGTGGGCGACACGCCCTTCTGACTGCTTTTTCCGCTGATGCAGCGGGCTCAACCCGCGCCGGCCTTGTCGCCGCCCCGGCGCAACGCACGCAATTCGGCGTTGAGGAATTCGTTGGCGTCGCGCATCGAGCCGTTCGGCATCTTGACCTTGTAGGGCTTGCCCGTCACCTCCGAGCGGGAGGCGCAGCGGTCGATGAAGTCTTCCGCCGTCGTGATGTCGTCTTTGAAGTAGTCGAACTTGGCCTGCATGTGCTTGGCGGCATCGGCGGCGTCGTGCTCATTGCCGTTGCGCATGAAGGTCATCGTCGTCATCTTCGAGACGCGCAGAATCAGCGTGTCGATGAGCTTTTGCTCCGACGCGGAAGGGGTGGCCTGGGCCGCTGCGGCCGCAAGGCCGAGCACAAGCGCCAACAGGGCGCGGCGCGGAAGTTGAAATGAAGCCATGTGGTCGATGTGGCAATTTCCGGACCATGCTAGGGCGGTGGCCCCCCGCGTGTCAAACCGGGCCCGGCTCGGGTCTAATCGCAGGTTTTGGCATGCTTGGTTTCCCATGAGCTCTTCCGCCCCCGATTTGCTGTCGATCGCCCATTCCCTGGCCGATGCTGCAGCCGCGCAGTCGATGCGCTATTTCCGCACGCCGCTGGACATCATCACCAAGGCCGACGAGAGCCCCGTGACGCTGGCGGACCGCGCCGCCGAGACGGCCATGCGCGAGATCCTTGCCGTGCGCGCCGCGGCGGACGGCATCTTCGGCGAGGAGCACGGCCTCGAGCGGCTCGACGCCGAGCGCGTCTGGGTGCTCGACCCGATCGACGGCACGCGCAGCTTCATCACCGGATCGCCGCTCTGGGGTACGCTGATCGGCGTGCTGCAGGGCTCGCGCGTGGTGCTGGGCATGATCGACATGCCGGTGCTCAAGGAGCGCTGGGTCGGCCAGGCCGGCCAGGGCGCCACGCGCGATGGCCAGCCGGTGCATGCCAGTGGCTGTACCGAAGTGGCCAAGGCGCGCATCGTCACCACCTCGCCCGACATCTTTGCGCCGGCCGACTGGCAGGCCTTCGACCGCCTCAGCCGGCAGTGCGCGATGCGTCGCTTCGGCGGCGACTGCTACGGCTATGCCCAGCTGGCGGGCGGCACCATCGACCTCGTGGTGGAAACCGGGCTGCAGCCTTACGACTACCTCGGTCCGGCGGGCGTGATCGAGGCCGCGGGCGGCGTCATCACCGACTGGCAGGGCCAGCCGCTGGGGCTGGCGTCCGACGGCCGGGTGATCGCGGCCGCAACGCCCGAACTTCACCGACAAGCCATGGCCATCCTGGCGGCCTCTAGGGCCTGTTAACGCTATGGAAGGGGTCGCGAAGCTCGCCACAGCCCGCCCATCAAGGCGCGTGACGCCGTGCGTGCGTCCGCACGCGCAAGGAACGCAACGCCGAGGGGCGGGCTGTGGCGAGCTTCCCTGCGGGTTGCTTTGCCAAGGGGCCGTCTGCGGCGTTGCCCGCGCTTGCAAGGCCAAAGCCTTGCTGCACCCGGGCGCCTTGCAGCCAGCCCCTTGGCGAAGCAACGCGATCCCCTTCCATAGCGTTAACAGGCCCTAGACTGTTCCCATGATCCGCTGGCTGATCGTCGTCGTCCTTGCCCTGGTGCTCATGAGCGGCCTCACGGCCTGGCTGCGCCGGTTCGGCTTCGGGCGGCTGCCTGGCGATTTCGAATTCCGCGCCTTCGGCCGCGAATGGCAGCTGCCGATCTCGAGCACGCTGGTGCTCAGCATGATCGCGGCGCTGGTGGCGCGCTTCGTCTAGCGCCGTTGATGAACCCAGAGACCCCAGAGAGAAGAACCACGCGATGAGAGCCTGCGTTGACATCGGCGGCACCAAGGTGGCCGTGAGCCTTTCCCCTTCGAGCGATGCGCCGCTGGCCGGCCGCCGCAGCGAGCCCACGGCCAAGACCGGCGACAACGACGCCGTGGCGGTGCAGATCATGCGCATGATCGACGAGGTCTGCGCCGAGCAGGGCATCGCGCCGGCCGACATCGACCGCGTGGGCGTCTCGTCCACCGGCCCCTTCGAGCTGCGCGACGGCATGGTGGAACTGGCCACGCCCAACATCTGCGGCGGCATTGCGGGGCCCGCGCGCGGGCTGCCCAACAACTGGATGACGGCGATCATCGAGGCCCCGCTGGCCCGGCGCTTTGGCCGCGTGCGGGTCGAGAACGACGCCGTGGCCGCGCTCGAGGCCGAGCGCCACTGGGGCGCGCTGCAGGGCCTGGACCACTGCGCCTACGTCACCTGGAGCACCGGCGTGGGCGTGGGCCTGTGCGTGGACGGCCGTGCGCTGCGCGGCAAGAACGGCAATGCCGGCCATGCGGGCCACAGCTTCGTGGCGGACGACGCCAGCGGCGCGCTGTGCGGCTGCGGCAACCTCGGCGACGTGGAAGCGCTGGTGGCGGGCAACTCCATCGCGCGCCGCTTCGGGCAGCCCGCGCCCGACCTGTTCGCGGCCGCCTCGGACGGCGAGCCGCATGCCGTCGAGATCGTCGATGCCCTGTGCCGCGTCATGGGCCGGATGATCTACAACCTGGTTGCCACGCTTGACCTCCAGCGCATCAGCCTGGGCGGCAGCGTGTTCTGGCACCACCGCGACTTCCTGCTGCCGCGGCTGCAGGCGCAGGTCGACGGCAAGCTCAAGCCGCTCACGCGCGGCGTGCTGCTGGTGCCCGCGGGGCTGGGCGAAAAGGTCGGCGACTATGCCGCCCTGGCACTGCTCGACTGAGAAGGTGACGGCTCCTTCACACCTTCTGAGGCCGGCGCGCGGCGGCTCATCAGCGTCTCGACGATCTGGCCCAGGCGGCGCAGGCCCGTGTCGACCTCCTCGCCATACGGCCAGCCGCAGTTGATGCGCAGGTAATGATCGAAGCGCGAGGAGTTGGAGAACAGCGTGCCGGGCGCCACCACGATCCGCTCCGCGAGTGCCGCATCGAAGACCCGTGACGACGACAGGCGCTCGGGCAGCTCGACCCACAGCTGCAGCCCGCCGGGCGGCAGGTTGATGCGCGTGCCGGCCGGAAAGTAGCCGGCGATCGCATCGGCGGTCTGTTCGCGCTGCGTCTTCAGGCAGCCGCGCAGATGGCGCAGATGGCGGTCGTAGGCGCCGGTGGCCATGAACAGGCCGGCCCCGCTTTGCGAGAGGCCCTCGTTGTTGCGGGTCTGCGCGTACTTGAGCATCTCCACCCGCGCGTGCCAGCGTCCGGCCGTGATCCAGCCCAGCCGCAGGCCGGGCGCGAGAATCTTGTGCAGCGAGGCGCAGTGGATCACGTTGCCGCTGCCGTCCCAGGACTTGAGCGCACGCGGCGGCGTCGGGGCGTCGACGAGCTCGCTGTAGGTGTCGTCCTCGATCAGCGGAATCTCATGCCGTTCGCACAGCTGCGCAAGCCGTGCCTTGTGGGCGTCGGGCATCACGCTGCCCAGCGGGTTCTGCAGGTGCGGCACCACCACCACGGCCTTGATGTTGTCGTAGGTGCGGATCGCGAGCTCCAGCGCCTCGATCGAGAGGCCGGTCTGCGGGCTGGTCGGGATCTCCAGCGCGCGCATGCCCAGGCTCTCGAGCACCTGCAGCAGGCCGTAGAAGGTGGGCGACTCCACCGCCACCGTGTCGCCCGGCTGCGCCACCGCACGCAGCGCAAGGTTGAGCGCCTCGATGCAGCCGTTGGTGACCAGGATGTCTTCCGGCGAGATCGCCATGCCCACGCGCAGGCTGCGCTGCGCGAGCACCTCCCGGAACTGGCGGTGGCCCTTGAGCGGCGCCGCGACCGTCAGCATGTCGGGCTGCTGGCGCAGCATGCGCGTCATCGCATTGCGCAGCGCCTCCGCGGGATACAGCTCGGGTGCGCCGCGCGCGATCGAAAGGTTGAGCTTCTCGGAAAGCTGCCGGCGGCGCGCCACGAAGTCCGACACCTTGGCGTGGATGCCCACGTACTGCGCCGGGTCGGGCGGCACGCCGGCCGCGGGCTCCTCCATCGGCGCGATGGCAAGGCGCCGCGGCCGGCGCACGAAATAACCCGAGCGGTCGCGCGCCTCGACCCAGCCGTCGCTTTCCATCGTGCGGCACAGCTGCAGCGCAGTCGACAGGCTGATGCCGTGCAGGCGCATGAGGCTGCGCAGCGAAGGCAGCTTGTCGCCCTGCTTGAGCGAGCCGGTGTGGATCGCATCCACGTAGTGCGCTGCGAGCTGGCGGTAGAGCGGTAGCGAATCCATGGCCTCGATGCTCCCTCTGTCGCGCATCCAAAAACAGATGCAGTTGCGAAGGAAAACGACCATAACAGATGCGCCGCGGCCACCGCTGTTCCGGTGCGAATCGCCTGGGCGTGTGCCTGTTTTCCGGGCGCCCGAATTCCTACGATGAACGCACCCACTCCAGAAGGCGCGCCATGTCCCCCACCACCCTCGACCGACTGCCCGATACCGTCGTCCTGCAACCCGGCGAGGCCCTGCGCGCCGCGCTCGACCCCGCCACCTGGCTGGAGATGCTGGAGGGTCGCGCGCTGCTGGTGTCGCCGCCTTCATGGTTCGGCGACACCGTGTTCACCGCGAAGACCGCGCTGACCGAGGGCGACGTGCACCGGCTGGAACGCGGCGGCTGGATCGAGCTGTCGGCGCTGGCGCCGGTGCGGCTGCGCGTGCATGCGCCCGCATCCACGGTCCGGCCAGCAGAGGCCCGGCCCGTCATGCGGCTGGTGCGGCTGCTGACCGGAACCTAGCCGACGTCCAGCCTACCGCTGGCTTGCGGCATGGCGCAGCGCCTCGAGAAAGCTGCGCCGCCACCAGTGGATGTCCTGCTCGCGGATGCGCGACAGCAGCTTCTGGTGCCGTTCGCGCCGTTCCTCCAGCGGCATCTGCAGCGCCTGCTGCACGGTTTCGGCCGTGCCGTGCGTGTCGTACGGATTCACCAGCAGCGCTTCCTTCAGCTGCTCGGCCGCGCCGGCGAAGCGCGACAGCACCAGCACGCCAGGATCGGCCGGGTCCTGCGCCGCGATGTATTCCTTGGCAACCAGGTTCATGCCGTCGCGCAGCGGCGTCACCAGCCCCACCGCGGCCGCGCGGCACAGCCCCGGCACGCGCTTGCGCGCCACCATGCGGTGGATGTAGCGCACCGGCATCCAGTCGAGCTCGCCGTAGTCGCCGTTGATGGCGCCGCACAGCGATTCGAGCTCGCGCCGGATGTCGCCATAGGCATCGACGGTTTCGCGCGTGGGCGAGGCGATCTGGATCAGCGTGGCGCTGCGGCGGTTCTCGGGGTAGTTGGCGAGCAGCTCGCGAAAGGCGCGCACGCGCTGCGGAATGCCCTTGGAATAGTCGAGCCGGTCGATGCCCAGCAGCAGCCGGCGCTGCGAATACTCGCGCTTCATGGTCTCGAACATGTCGCGCGATTCCTTCGCATGCGTGAGCGCCGCGAATTCGTCGACGTCGATGCCGATCGGGAAGGCGCCGCATCGCACCGTCTGGCCGTAGGCGCGGTACATCTCGTCGCCCAGGTATTCGCCGTGCGCCTCGTTGCGCACGTAGTGCTCGAAATGCTGCACGTCCTGCTGCGCCTGGAAGCCGATCAGGTCGTAGGCGAACAGCGAGCGCATGAGCCATTCGTGCTGCGGAACGGCCGCGATGATGATCTGCGGCGGCAGCGGAATGTGCAGGAAGAAGCCGATGCGCTGCCTGCAGCCCATGGCGCGCAGCTCGGCCGCGAGCGGCATCAGGTGGTAGTCGTGGATCCAGATGATGTCGTCGTCCTTCAGCAGCGGCTTGAGCTTGCGCGCGAACAGCTGGTTCACGCGCCGGTAGCCGCCGATGAAGCCGGCGTCGAAGTGGGCGAGGTCGAGGCGGTTGTGGAACACCGGCCACAGCACGTCGTTGCTGTAGCCCAGGTAGTAGCTGTCGTGGTCCTCGCGGCTCAGGTCGATGGTGGCAAGCGTGACCTTGCCGGCCTGCAGCATGTGCAGCTCGCCTTCGCCCGTGGGGCCGTTCTCGACGATCTGGCCGCTCCAGCCGAACCACATGCCGCCGCTTTGCTGCAGGCTCTCGCCGAGCGCCACGGCCAGGCCGCCCGCGGCGGGCTTGCGCGGGTCGGCCACGCGGTTGGAAACGACGACCAGGCGGCTCATATGCACGAATCCCACGGCGCCGACAGCCGCACGGCCGCATTGATGATGCCGACCATGGAATACGTCTGCGGAAAGTTGCCCCACATCTCGCCCGTGACCGGATGCGTGTCTTCCGAGAGCAGGCCGAGCGGGTTGCGCGCGGCCAGCATGGTCTCGAAGATCTGGCGCGCCTCGGCCTTGCGGCCGATCTTGGCGAGCGCGTCGATGCGCCAGAAGGTGCAGATGTTGAAGGCGGTCTCGGGCTTGCCGAAGTCGTCGGCCGCCTCGTAGCGGCGCATGTAGGGGCCGTCGCAGAGCGTCTTCTCCATGGCGTCGACGGTCGAGATGAAGCGCGGGTCGCGCGCGTCGATCAGCCCCACCTCCACCATCAGCAGGATGCTGGCATCGAGCTCGTGGCCGCCGAAGCTTTCGGCAAAGGCCTGGCGCTCCTCGCACCACGACTTGGCGAGGATTTCCTCTTTCATGCGCGCGGCGTGGCCGTGCCAGTAGGCGGCGCGTTCGGGCAGCGCCAGCGCGCGCGCGATCTTGGCGAGCCGGTCGCAGGCGGCCCAGCTCATGAGCGCGGAGCTGGTGTGCACGCGGGCGCGGGTGCGCAGCTCCCACATGCCGGCATCGGGCGTGCCATACACGCGAATGGCCTGTTCGCCCACGGCCTCGAGGTGCGGAAACTCGGCCACGCCCGCGCGGCTCAGCAGACGGTGGTCATGAAAAGCCTGCGCCGCGCCGAGCACGATGTTGCCGTAGACGTCGTGCTGGAAGTGCTCCTGCGCCTGGTTGCCCACGCGCACCGGCCCCATGCCGCGGTAGCCCTGCAGGTTCTCGACCATCGACTCGGGCAGTTCGCGCTCCAGCCCGATGCCGTACAGCGGCTGGATGTGCTCGCCGTGCGAGCCGATCACCACGTTGCCGAGCCAGCGCAGGTAGTCTTCCATGGTGCCCACCTCGCTCAGCGAGTTGAGCGCGCGCACCACGAAGAAGGCATCGCGCAGCCAACAGTAGCGGTAGTCCCAGTTGCGCTGGCTGCCCGGCGCCTCGGGAATGCTCGTGGTCATGGCGGCGACGATGGCGCCGGTGTCTTCGTAGAGCGAGAGCTTGAGCGTGATGGCCGCGCGGATCACCGCCTCCTGGTACTCGAATGGAATCGCGAGCCGCTTGCTCCAGGTGCGCCAGTAGGCGATGGTTTCCTGCTCGAAGCTGCGCGCGGTGTCGGCAATGCCGTCGAGCAGGGTTTCGTCGACGCCGAACATGAAGTTGTATTCGCGCGAGATCACGAAGGGCTGGCGCGAAAGGATGTGCGAGATCGATGCGTCGGTGTTGAGCCGCAGCGTCACGTCCGGCCCCACGTAGCGGATGTGGTTGCTGCCGCGCGTGACCTCCAGCGGCCCCGAGGCGCCCCACTGGAAGCGCGGGTCGAGCGCCACGCGGATGCGCGGCGCGCCGGCAATCGGCCGCACGCGGCGCACCATCATCAGCGGGCGGAAGTAGCGCGAGCGGCTGTAGAAGCGCGGCGCGAAGTCGGTGATCTCGATGCCCTGGCCGGCGCTGTCGAACAGCTGCGTGCGCAGCACCGCGGTATTGGGTTCGTACCACTGCTTGCTGGAGGCGAAGTCCTCGATCTCGATGGCCCAGGCGCCGGCCTCCTCGCCGGGGTGCAGCAGTGCATTGAAGACCGGATCGCCGTCGAAGCGCGGCAGGCAGCACCACACGGCGCGCCCGCGTGCATCGATGAGCGCGCTGTAGGCGCAGTTGCCGATCACGCCCACGTTGAGCGAGGGCTCGGCCGGCGGCCCGAAGCCGCGCGGCGCACCGGAAGCTGCAACGCGCGGGTCGACCGGCGCCTGGTCGGCAGGCCCGGCTGCCCCGGAAATGGACATGCCCGCGCGATCTTCGGGTGCTTTCGACAATTGCAGCTCGCTCATCCATCGCTCCTCGGGGATTCGTTTTTCTTGCGGGCCGGCGCGGCCAGCTGGTCGCGCAGCTGCACCAGCCATTCAAAGACCGCGCGCGGCGATTCGAGCCGGTGCAGCGCCAGGCTCGGGCCCGAGCCGACCTTGATGCCGATGCCGCCGCGCGGCTGCACCACCGCGAAGCCGCTCTCGTCGGTGGTGTCGTCGCCGGCAAAGACCGGCAGGCGGCCCGCGAACGGCGCCTCCGTCATGAAGGATTCGATGGCAATGCCCTTGTTGACCCCGGTGGGCTTGACCTCGAACACGAACTTGCCGTGCAGCAGCTCGAGCAGCGGCCGGCCCGCGATGGCGCGCGACATGGCATCGCGGCACACGGCCTCCAGCTGCGGTGCGAGCCGGTAGTGCAGCGCGATGGCCGCGTGCTTGCGCTCGACCAGCAGGCCTTCATGCACGCGGGCCAGTTCGTTGGCGATGTCCAGGATGGGCGCGAGATCGGGCGCATGCTGCTCCTGCATGCGGCCCTGCGCGTCGCGCCGCTGCACGCCGTGCTCGCCCGCGGCAGGCAGGCGCAGCGGCGCGAGGAAGCGGTCGATGGCATCGA
Organism: Variovorax beijingensis; assembly: GCF_007828835.1. Lineage (GTDB taxonomy): Bacteria > Pseudomonadota > Gammaproteobacteria > Burkholderiales > Burkholderiaceae_C > Variovorax > Variovorax beijingensis_A. Next base: position 122,337 of record NZ_VIVL01000002.1, read on the forward strand.
TCTGGCGGCCCGAGACCACGGCCAGCGCGCCGCCGAGCTGATCGCGCAGGTCTTCGAGCAGGCCCACCAGGGCGGGAGGGATCTCGATCGCCTCGGGCGTCGGTGCGAGCGCGACCAGCGTGCCGTCGAAGTCGAGAAAGAGGGCGGTATCCCGGCCCAACGGGGGCGGCAACTGGGAGGACATTGGCATCGGTGAAAACCATAACACGGGCCTGGCATTTCCCGTGTCGGCCAAAGTCGGACGTCTGCGGCGGCGGCGTCAGTCCAGCGAGGCCGCCACGGCCTCCACGCGTGCGCGGTGGATCGCCTCGCCGATCTGCGGCCCGGCGGCGCCGGACTGCTGCGCCGCACGCGCCACGGCATCGGTGGGCACGCCGGCCGCGGTGGCCAGCACGGCCAGCAGCCGCTCGCGCTGCGGATAGGGCCGGTCCTCGAAGCCGAGCCGGCCGCGCGCATCGCACTCGCAGGCCAGCAGCACGTCGGCAAAGCGCGCCGGCTTGCGAAACGCGTCGCAGCGCTCCAGCAGGCGCACCAGCGCCGCGGCCGCGAGTTCGCCGCTGCGGTGGATGTTGCCGTGCTCGCGCGCCACCACCTCGGCCAGCTCGCGGATCTCGACCGGCACGCGCCAGCGCTCGCACACGGCGCGCAGCAGCTCGGCGCTGCGCTTCTCATGGCCGATGTGGCGCGGCAGCAGCTCGGGCTCGGTCGTGCCCTTGCCGAGGTCGTGCATCAGGCAGGCGAAGCGCACCGGCAGCGAAGCCTGCAGCTTCGCACTGGTGTCGATGACCATCATCAGGTGCACGCCGCAGTCCACTTCGGGGTGGTGCGCCTCGGGCTGCGGCACGCCCCAGAGACGGTCGACCTCGGGCAGCAGCACCGCCAGCGCGCCGCAGGCGCGCAGCACCTCGAACATGCGCGACGGGCGGGTTTCCATCAGCCCGCGCGAGAGCTCCTGCCAGACGCGCTCGGGCACCAGCGCATCGGCCTCGCCGGCTTCGACCATTTCGCGCATCAGCGCCATGGTCTCGGGCGCGACCGAGAAATCGTCGAAGCGCGCCGCAAAGCGCGCCACCCGCAGGATGCGCACCGGGTCTTCGCGAAAGGCGTCGGTGACGTGGCGCAGCAGCTTTTGCTCGAGGTCGCGCCGGCCATGGAAGGGGTCGGCGAGCTTGTCGGCGTCGGGCTCGAAGCGGCCGTCGGCGTCCACGAACTCCGCGGGCAGCGCGATGGCATTGACCGTGAGGTCGCGCCGCGCCAGGTCCTGCTCGAGAGTGACATCGGGCGAGGCGTGCACGGTGAAGCCGCGGTAGCCCGGCGCGCTCTTGCGTTCGGTGCGGGCCAGCGCGTATTCCTCGCGCGTCTGCGGATGCAGGAACACCGGAAAGTCGCGCCCCACGGGCAGGTAGCCGCGCGCCGCCATTTCCTCCGGCGTGGCGCCCACCACCAGCCAGTCGTGGTCCGACACCGGCCGCCCCAGCAGCCGGTCACGCAGCGCGCCGCCGACGAGATAGGTTTTCATGCGCCCAGTGTAGGGATTACGCGGGATCGAAAAATAGAACGACCGTTCGATAATTTTTGGGCCGATCGGACGATCGTTCGTCGATATGCCCGAAAAGTAGCCGCTGTCGCAGTGGAGGCCGCGTGCTTAAGATTTTTAAACCAAAAGGAGTAATCACGTCATGAAGAAAACAATGCTTGCGCTGACGGCCTTCGGCGCGCTGGCGTCCGGAGGCGCGTGGGCGCAGAGCGCTGGAGACTGGGTGGTCGGCGCGGGTTGGCTTCATTTCGCGCCGCAGGATTCGAGCAAGCCGCTCACGCTGACCGCGCCGGTGCGCAGCGTGGTGGCCGGTTCGGGCGCATCCGTCAAGGATTCGGACACGCTGGGCCTGAGCGCGATCTATTTCATCGACAGCCACTGGGCCGTCGAGGGCGTGTTCGGCATTCCGCCGAAATTCAAGCTCGAAGGCACCGGCACGCTGGCCCGCGTGGGCGAACTCGGTGAAGCCCGCCAATGGAGCCCTACCATTCTCGGCAAGTACTACTTCAACGAGGGCAATGCCGCGCTGCGCCCGTTCGTGGGCCTGGGGGCGACCTATGTCTGGTACAGCGACATCCAGCTCACGCCGGAGCTGCAGGGTGCGCTCGGCAGCCAGCTGCGCCAGCGTCCGTTCTCCACCTCGACCACCGCCAAGCTCGACAGCTCGTTCGCGCCCGTGCTCAATGCCGGCCTTGCCTACCAGATCGACAAGCACTGGGGCGTGTCGTTCTCGGTCTCCTACATTCCGCTGAAGACCAAGGCCAAGCTCACGACCACGACGCTCACCGGGCTGCCGGTCGCCACCAGCGAGGCCAGGCTCAAGCTGAACCCGATCGTGACCTACCTCTCGGCGACCTACAGGTTCTGAGGGCCCACCCCCGTCCCTCGCTCACTTCGTGTAGCTCGACTCCCCCCCCCCCAAGGGGGCAACACCTGCGGCCCGGCGAAGCCGGTTCCGCGGTGTTCCTGGCCTGGGCTGCGCCCTGGTCAGCGGTGCTGGCGGTAGGGCTCGTTGAACGCCACGAAGTCCTTCTCGGCCAGGGCGTCGTCGATCCATGCCTTGACGCCGGGCAGCGCCTGCACGCGCTCGATGTAGGCGCTGATGGCCGGCGGCACCGGCAGGCCGTAGGTCTTGATGCGCGTGCCCACCGGTGCGAAGTAGCTGTCGGCAATGCTGAAGCCGCCGAACAGCAGCGGGCCGCCGTGGGCGTCGAGCAAGCCGCTCCACATCTGCACGATGCGGCCGAGGCCGGCCTGCAGGGCGGGGTTGTCCTTCAGCAGCCGTGCGCCGACGTCGGGCAGCGAGGCCTCGATGTTCATGGGGCAGAGGCTGCGCAGGTTGCCGAAGCCCGCATGCATCTCGGCGCAGACGCTGCGCGCGCGGGCCCGGTCGGCCGCGGCGCGGGGCCAGAGCTGCTTCTCGGGAAAGCTCTCGGCCAGGTATTCGGCGATGGCGAGCGTGTCCCACACCACCAGCTCGCCGTCCACCAGCGCCGGCACCTCGGCCACCGGGTTGATCGCGCCCATGGTCTTCTTGAAGTGCGAGTCGGGCGCGAAGGAATCGAAGCGGACCTTCACCTCTTCGAACGGGATGCCGGCCTGCTTCATGAGCACCCAGGGCCGCATGGACCAGGACGAGTAGTTCTTGTTGCCGATGTAGAGCTTGCGCATGGTGCGATCCTGCGGTTGGGATGAGAGAGAAAAACCGTCGATGCTAGCGGGGCCGCGTCCGCGAATTGATGCCGAAATGCGGCCGAATTGATGCGCCGCGGCGCTGCATTCTTCTTCAGCGCGGCGGCGGCTGCTGCTGGTCGTCGGGCGAAGCGATCACGCGCGGCGCATCGCCGGACTTGGCTTCGCCGCGCGGCGGCCCGACCAGGCGCTCGACCATCTCGACCAGGCGCGGCACCAGCGCAAGCACGGCCAGCGCCAGCAGTGCGCTCAGGATGGCGGTGACTTCGCGGCCCAGGCCGCAGGCCATGCCGATGGCGGCGGTCATCCACAGCCCCGCGGCGGTGGTGAGGCCCTGCACGTGATGTTCGTCCGGGCCGCGCTTGAGGATGGTGCCGGCGCAGAGAAAGCCCACGCCCGCCACCAGGCCCTGGACCACCCGGCTCATGTCGGCCGGCGCGATGCCGGTCTGCTGCGGAATCAGCACGAACAGCGCCGAGCCGATGGCCACCAGCATGTGGGTGCGCACGCCGGCCGCCTTGCCCTGCTGCTCGCGCTCGAAGCCGAGCATGAATCCGATCACCGCCGCGAGCATCAGCCGAACGACGATGCGCGTGAACTGGGCGGCGTCGCCCACGTCCGAGAATTCGGCCGCGACGGTGTCGAGCACCTGGCCGGCCCAGCTCATGTCAGGGGAGGTCCTTGTTGGGTTCGGGCTCCGACGCGTCGCGCGGGCCCACGCGGCCCAGGCGCTCCTTCAGCGACTGCGGGCGCCCGCTGATCAGCGCGGCGTAGTTGGTGGTGTTGGCCAGCACCTTCTTCACGTAGTCGCGTGTTTCGCTGAAGGGCACGTTCTCGGCCCAGATGGCGGCTTCCATCACCGGGCCGTTGCGCCAGCTGCGCGGCCGTCCCGGGCCGGCGTTGTAGGCGGCCGCGGCCAGCGGCATGGAGCCGTCGAAGTCGTCGAGCGCGAGCTTCAGGTAGTTGGTGCCGATCGTGATGTTGGTTTCATGGTCGTTGATCTGCCCGGGCGTGAAGCCGGCCAGGCCGATCTTGCGCGCGGTCCAGCGCGCGGTGGCGGGCATGACCTGCATCAGACCCGAGGCGCCGACGCCAGATCGCGCGTCCATGATGAAGCGGCTTTCCTGGCGGATCAGGCCGTAGACGTAGGCCGGGTCGAGCCCGATGTCCTGGCTCTTGCGCAGCACCGTGTCGCGGAAGGGCATGGGAAAGCGCTGCTCGACGTCGATCATGCCCTTGGTGCGCTCGCTGGTGTTGATGCAGCGGTCCCACACCTCGCGCTGGCAGGCGAAGTCGGCCGCGGCCAGCAGCGCGCGGTCGTCCATGCCGCCCTTGTCGTGCAGGTTGGTGGCGTAGTTCCATTCGCGCGTGCCCTCGGAGCGCAGGCCGATCGCAATGGCGTAGAGCGCGCGGTTGAGCGCGATGTTGCTGCGCGCGGCGTTCTTTTCTTCGGGCGTGAGCGGCGCCGGGCGCGTGGGCACCACGGTGCGCTGGCCGAGTTCCTCCAGCGCCAGCATCTCGTAGAAGCCGCGGGTGCCCGCAATGCTCTGGTAGAGCTCGCTCGCCTGTGCGCGGCGGTCGTCGCCGCCCACCGCGCTGAGCGCGCGCGCCTTCCAGTAGACCCAGGTCGGCTCCAGCTGGGCGGTTTCGCTCATGGCGTTGATGGCGGGCACCACCTCTTTCCACTGGCCGTTGCGCAGCGCGGCGCGCACGCGCCAGCCGAGCATGTCGTCGGACAGGTCGCCGTTCTTCGTGACGTTGGCAAAGTAGCTGCCGGCCAGCGGCGAGAGCTTGCTGGCGGCCTGCCGGCCGATGGTGCCCCAGAGCCAGTTGCGCTCCTCGGCCGAAAGCATCGGGCCCCACTTGCTGTCGAGCTGAGTGGCGGCCTGCTCCGGGTCGGCCATGGCGATCTTGATGAGCGCCAGCACCACCAGCTCCTTGCGCGACTTGGCGGCCACGAAGGCGCGGCCGGTCAGGAACTTGGCCGCGCTGGCGTTGAGTTCCTCGAACAGCGGCAGCGCATCGGGCGCGGCAATGGTCACGGCGCCGCGCGCGGCCTGCGGCCGGTTGGCCTCCATGGCCAGGCGCGCCTTCTTCCAGGCGTCGTTCGGCGACAGCAGGCGGGCCGCGACCAGGCGGTCGGCCGCGGTCAGGCAGCCGTCGTCCACCTCTTTCTGCGCGAACCAGTTGCGGCGCACCTCGTGGGCCTGGGCCTGCGTGGTGTTGCCGGACTGCAGCGCCTCGACCAGGATCGCGTAGCAGCGCACCTGCGGATCGTCGCCCATGCGAAAGCCCGCCAGCGCGGCGGAAAAGCCGTCCCAGTCGCGCCGCTGGCCCAGCAGCAGCAGCCAGTCGTTGCGCAGCCGGTCTTCCTGGTAGGTGCCGGGGTAGCGGGCGAAGAAGTCCTGCACCTCGTTCGGCGCGGCTTCCTGCAGGCGGGCCTTGAGTTCCCAGTAGGCGGCCCAGGGTTCGAGCGCATGGCCGCGCGCCTGCGGCAGCAGCGCCGCGAGCCGGCCCTTGTCGCCGCGCTGGAACGCCTGCTTCATCTGGATCAGGACGTCGTCGTTGCTGTTGGCCTGTGCGGCGGCGGGCTGCTGGAAAAGCAGTGCGGCGGCAGCCAGGACGGCGGAAAAAACCAGCGCGGACGCTGCATTGCGCGGGCGATGCCGCATGGGTGCCAAAATGCTTGGGAACTGCATCGGGGGATTATGGACAAGTCAAAGGATGCCGACACCTCGGCGACCACGAGTTTTCTCAAGGATCAGGTGAGAAAAGCACTGATCGAGCAGCGCCTGGCGATGCCCGACCGGCTCGCCAGGGCCGACCTGCTGCAGCGCGTGATGCGGATCTGGCTCGTGGGCCGGCCCGACACCGTGATCGGCGCCTACTGGCCGATCAAGGGCGAGTTCGATCCGCTGCCCGCGCTGCACCGCTGGAAGGAAGACGGCGAGCTGATCGACGAGCCTCAGCGCCGCCGCATCGGGCTGCCGGTGATGAACAAGGTCCACAAGACGCTGAGCTTCCACGCCTGGTATCCGGGCTGCCAGATGGAGGAAGACGCCTACGGCATTCCCAAGCCCAAGGACACCGAGCTGATCGTGCCCACGCTGCTCTTCGTGCCCTGCGTGGGCTACAGCGCCGGCGGCTACCGGCTGGGCTACGGCGGCGGCTTCTACGACCGCACGCTGGCCGCGCTGGAGCCGCGCCCGTTCACGGTGGGCCTGGGCTTCACCAACGGCTTCCTCGAAGACTTCGAGCCCGAGGCGCACGACCTGCCGTTGGACGCCATCCTCAACGACAACGGCGTGGTCTGGCCTGCCGGCTGAGCCCGTCGCGAAACGAGCGCGGCCCAGGCCAGGAACACCGCGGAACCGGCTTTGCCGGGCCGCCGGTGTTGCCCCCCTCGAGGGGGGAGTCGAGCTACACGGAGTGAGCGAGGGACGGGGGGTGGGCTCGTTTCAATCGAGGTTGTCGACGGTGTCCGGATCGGGCACCTCGCCGATGGTCTCGCGCGTGGTGATGGCCTGCACCTGCAGCCAGTCCCAGAAGGCCTTGATCTCGGGCCGCAGCGCATTGCGCGGCCCGGCGATGAGCCAGTAGCCCATCGGCGAATCCATGCGGTGCTGCGGCAGCACCTCCACCAGGTCGCCGTTGGCCAGGCTTTCGGCGATGAGCGAACTGCGCGCCAGCGTCACGCCCTGGCCGGTGAGCGCGGCCTGCACCATCTGGTAGGCGTAGTTGAAGTAGAGCCAGCGCCTGGGCTGCGCGCGCTCCAGGCCGTTGACCTCGAACCAGCGCCGCCAGGTCAGCCATTCGAGGTGCGTGCGGTGCGCGTCGCCGGCCTCGATCAGCGTGAAGCCGGTGATGTCGGCGGGTGTCTTGATGGGCGGGCTGCTCTTCAGGAGCCAGGGGCTCGCCACCGGCGTGAGCGTTTCGCCGAAAAGGCGCACGGCGTTGGGCGGCATGACCTCGCGCGTGCCGTAGCGCAGCGCGATGTCGACGTCCGCCACCTCCAGGTCGACCGCCACGTCGCTGGCGTCGATGCGAATGTCGATCTCGGGGTTGTCGCGCTGGAAGGCCTCCAGCCGCGGAATCAGCCACATCGATGCGAAAGACGCAAAGGTGGTGAGCGACACGCTCTTGCGCCCCGCGCTCTGGCGGATCTGGCGTACCGCCGTATCGATGCGCGGCAGCGACTGCTGCACCGCGAGCAGCAGCTGCGCCCCCGCGCTCGTGAGCTCCACGGCCCGGGTGTGGCGCAGGAACAGCGCCACGCCCACTTCTTCCTCGAGCGACTGGATCTGGCGGCTCACGGCGGACTGGGTGAGCGCCATTTCTTCGGCGGCGGCGCGGAAGTTGAGGTGGCGCGCCACCGCCTCGAAGGCGCGCAGGTGCCCCGCGGAAATGGGGCGGGAGCGCAGGTGGGTTTGCGAATGCTGCATGGATGGGGACATGGGCGGCATCGGAGCATTGATGCGGATTCGGAATCAGTAGGCTACCTCGTTTTCATTGGACTGCCAACGCCATGGAAACGATCATTCATTCCCGAACTGCGCTATTGCCTCTGTCTTGTCATCGCACTTCGGAGAACGCCCAAGGAGTTTCATCATGTCCACTGCCGTCTGCACCACCGAATCGCTTGCTTCCCTGCCGTCTTCCACCCGCACCGCTTCCGCCGTTCCGCCGGCCGTGCGCCGCGGTGCCTGGCAGATTGCCCCCGGCGAGGCGATGAGCCTGAAGGCGCGGTCGGCCAGTGTGCTGCGGGTCAGGCAAGGCCGGGTCTGGGTCACGCCGGACGCCACGGCCGCCAGCCCCAGCGAAGACCTGGTGCTGGCCCCGGGCGAATCGCTGAACGTGGCCGCAGGCCAGCGCATCGTCATGGAAGCATGGGATGGCTACGGTGCCACCTACTCGTGGGACCAGGCCTGAACGGTCATCCCTCCATGGACGCAAAGGGCGGCTTCGGCCGCCTTTTTCTTTTTCAGCCGTTGATGTCGAAACTGGGGCGCAGCGCCAGGAAGTGCGCCAGCGCGGCTTCGCCCTGCAGTGCACGGATGCCGGCCATGAGGTCGGGCCCCTCGCTTTCGGCCAGGCCCACGCCAAAGCCGCTGTAGCGGCGCGCCGCGAGCGGGCCGCGGCGGAAGACCTTGATGTCGGTGTGCCGAGGGTCGCGTTCGATGCGGCGCATCAGCGTCTCCACCGCCCCGTGCGGGCCTTCGAGGTGCTGGCAGAAACGCATGCCGTCGAAGACCAGAAGGCCGGTGATGCCGTACTGGGCATTGCGCGCGCGGGCCTGGGTCACGATCGAGCCCACGGTGGCCGGTGGCAGGTCCGGCGTGAGCATGCTGCAATAGAAGACTTCGTGGAGAGCTTGCTTTTCTGTCATGCGTTCGGAAGCGGAAGGCGTGCGAAGTGTATGAATCTCCCGGGCCCTGCGAAATGTCAAAAGACACAGGCCCGAAGCCTATAGTGGCGCGTGAAATTCGAGGACCATGCACCCCCCGCCTCGCCCCCTCCGGGGCCCCATCCCTGCGAGGCCTGCGCGCTGCGCAGGATGGAAGCCTTCCTGCCGGTCGCGCCGCAAGAGCTCGAAGCCATCGCATCCTTCAGGGCCGGCTCCCGCCGCGTCGCCGCCGGCGCCACCATCATCGACGAGCACCGGCCGAGCGCCGAGCTGTTCACGCTCTATGCCGGGTGGGCCTTTCGCTACAAGACGCTGAGCGACGGCCGGCGGCAGATCCTGAGCTTTCTGCTGCCCGGCGACTTCATCGGCCTGCAGGACGAGTTTGCCGACGGCCACACGCACGGCGTGGAGGCCGCCAGCGAAGCCACGCTCTGCGTGTTTCCGCGCGGCAGGCTCTGGGAGCTGTTCCATGCCCAGCCGAAGCTCGGCTACGACATCACCTGGCTGGCCGCGCGCGAAGAAAAGCTGGTGGACGACAACCTGGTGACCACGGGCCGCCGCAACGCGGCCGAGCGCGTGGCCATGCTGCTGATGCACCTGTACCGCCGGGCCCAGCGCGTGGGCATGGTGCGCGACGGCTGGGTCGAGTTTCCGTTCAGCCAGCAGCACCTGGCCGATGCATTGGGGCTGTCGCTGGTGCATACCAACAAGACGCTGCGCCGGCTGCAGAGCCTGGGGCTCTACAAGCTCGACGCAGGCTGGCTGCGCATCCTGGAGCCGCGTGCGCTCGAGGCGCTGGGGGATTATTTCGAGCGCCCGATGCGGCCGACGCCGCTGATCTAACGCGCGGCCACCAGCTGCCGCAGGTCGTCCTGGTAGGCCTGCAGCCGGCGCACCGCCTGCTCCCGCTGGCCGGCGCTCGTGGTGTTGTGCAGCGCGGCCAGGTTGCGGCAGCCTTCCTGCAGCAGGGCCTGCTGGTGGTCGCGCCAGGGGCCGGGGGGCGGCTCGGCGATGCGCATCACGTAGGCATGGATGGCCGCGCGCGCTTCGGACACCGGGGGCTTGGTGGCGTTGAAGCCGCGCAGCAGTTGCAGTGCCTCCTGCTGGCGCTGGCGGCGCTCGGCATCGGCCAGCCGCGGGTCGAACACCGACTGCGCCACCTGCCGGCGCAGCAGCTCGCGCTGCTCCGGGCTCAGCCGGCCATAGAAATCCTCCAGGCGGTCGAGGAAGCGGTCGTATCGCTTTTCCTGCACATCGGCGGCGCTGCGCTCGAGCCAGTCCTTGCGGTAATCGGCGTTGTTCTTCGCGTACTTGCGCTCGAGCTGCTGCAGTTGCGCCGCGGTCAGGCTCAATGCCAGCTCGGTGCCCGCCGGCTCGGCACGCTCGGTGACCGCCAGCAGGCGCTCGCGGATCTGGTCCGCCATGCGGCAGGCCTGGGCCGCCGTCACGTCGTGCGGCGCCAGGGCCTGCGCTTCCCGCAGCAGGCCGGCAATCCGCGGCAGCTCGTTCTGCCGGTGCCAGCTCAGCAATTGCCCGAGCTCGTCGCGCACCTTGGGCGTCTGCGAGCCGTCGAAGTCGAGGTAGGTGTCGAGCCACCAATAGCTCACCTCGGGCAGGTTGTTGTAGGCCAGCCTGACCGTGCTGCAGCCTGCGAGCGCGGCGGCCATCAGCAGCACGCCGATAATCCGCGCCAACTTGGCGCAACGCATTCGGGTAGAAAGAAGCATGAATCAGATTCCGCAAGACAACCAGGGACCGGTCGACGTCGTCATCATGGCGGCCGGCAAGGGCACGCGCATGAAAAGCAGGCTGCCCAAAGTGTTGCATCGTTTGGCCGGGCGCGCATTGCTCGGGCACGTGACCGATACCGCCGCGCGCATCGGCGCGCGCCATGTGGTCGTCGTCACCGGCCACGGTGCGGCCGAGGTCGAGGCCGCCATGGCCGGCAACGCCATTGGCGCCGCGCTGCAGTTCGCGCGGCAGGAGCCGCAGCTGGGCACCGGCCACGCGGTGCAACAGGCGGCCCCGCTCCTGCCCGACGACGGCACGGTGCTGGTGCTGTCGGGCGACGTGCCGCTGATCGGCGAGGACACGCTGCGCGCGCTGATCGCCGCCAGCAGCGGCCGGCGGCTCGCGCTGCTGACCATCGAGTTCGACGATCCCACCGGCTACGGGCGCATCGTGCGCGCCGAAGGGCAGGCGGGGGGCGAAGTCAGGGCCATCGTCGAGCAGAAGGACGCCACCGAGGCGCAGCGCGAGATCCGCGAGATCTACAGCGGCGTGATGGCCGTGCCCGCCGCGCTGCTCAAGGGCTGGCTCTCGCGGCTGGACAACCGCAACGCGCAGGGCGAGTACTACCTCACCGACATCGTCAAGCTGGCCGCGGCCGATGGCGTGCCCGTGGTCGCGCACGTGATCACCGACAAACTCCAGGTCGCCGGCATCAACAGCCCCGCGCAGCTGGCGGCGCTGGAGCGCGCCTGGCAGCTGCGGCAGGCCGATGCGCTGATGGCGCAAGGCGTGCGGCTCGCCGATCCCGCGCGCTTCGACCTGCGCGGCGCGCTGGCCTGCGAGGCCGACGTCGAGATCGACGTCAACTGCGTGTTCGAGGGATCGGTGTTCCTGGGCGAGGGCGTGCGCATCGGCGCCAACTGCGTGATTGCCAACGCGCGCATCGAGGCGGGCGCGGTGATCCATCCGTTCACCCACATCGACGGCGAGAAGGCCGGCGTGAGCGTGGGCGAAAGGTCATTGGTCGGTCCCTTCGCGCGGCTGCGGCCGGGCGCGCAGCTGGGCGCCGAGGTGCACATCGGCAACTTCGTCGAAGTGAAGAATTCGACGCTGGCCGCCGGCGCCAAGGCCAACCACCTGGCCTACCTGGGCGATGCCAGCGTGGGGCAGCGCGTGAACTACGGCGCGGGCAGCATCACGGCCAACTACGATGGCGCCAACAAGCACCGAACCGTCATCGAGGACGACGTGCACGTGGGCAGCAATTGCGTGCTCGTGGCGCCGGTCACCATTGGCGCGGGCGGCACCATCGGCGGTGGCTCGACGGTGAACAAATCGACCGAGCCTGGCGCGCTCACCGTGGCGCGCGGCAAGCAGGTCAGCTTTGCGAACTGGAAGCGGCCGAAAAAGTAGCTCGCCCCCAGTCTTCGCGCACTTCGTGTCGCTTCGCCAACCCCCTACCGGGGGCAACACCAGCGGCCCGGCAAAGCCGGTTCCGCGGTGTTTCACGAAAATGTGCCCCTATTGCAATGGCAGCAGTGGGGTGAACTTCGCGCGCTTGAGGCTGAAGAAAGCCTTGACGTTGCGCACATTGGCGTCGGCCGTGAACAGGCGCTGCGCCAGCGCGCCGTAGTCCGGCATGTCGCGCGCCGCCACCACCAGCACGAAGTCCGGCCCCGGCGAGACGCGCCAGCATTGCTGCACGGCGTCGTCGGCGATCACGCGGGCCTCGAAGGCATCGAGGGCCGCGGCGTCCTGCCGGTCCAGCGAAATCTCGACCACCGCCTGCAAGCCATGGCCCAGCACCGTGGCGAGCCGGTCGGGCGAGAGCAGCGCAACCTGGCGCTCGATCAGCCGCTCCTGCCGCAGGCGCTGCACGCGGCGCAGGCAGGTGGGCGGCGAGATGCCCACCTCGGCGGCCAGCCGCTGGTTGGTCTGCGAGGCGTCGCGCTGGAGCGCATCGAGCAGACGGAGATCTATTGCATCCAGGGAAATTGATTCCATATTCAATTGAATTATGGAATAAAAATCCAGACATCTCGATTGATGAAAGAAAAGTTTGAAATTTCATGAATTTCGGATGCATATTTTTTCAACTGCTTCCTACCATCGAGCCTCTACTTCATTCAAAGGCAGCTCACCATGTGCGGCATCGTCGGCGCAGCGTCCCATCGCAACATCGTTCCGGTCCTGGTCCAGGGCCTGCAGAGGCTCGAATACCGCGGCTACGACTCCTGCGGCGTGGCGGTCCATGCGGGCGGGCTCGCGCGGGCGCGCACCACATCGCGCGTGGCGGACCTCGTCACGCAGGTGCGCGAAGACCATGTCGAAGGCCTGACCGGCATCGCCCACACGCGCTGGGCCACGCACGGCGCGCCCGCCGTGCACAACGCCCATCCGCACTTCAGCCATGGCCCGGGCGCCGATGCGCAAGGCGCGCGGCCGGGCCGCATCGCGCTGGTGCACAACGGCATCATCGAGAACCACGAAACCCTGCGCGCGGCGCTCGAAGCCAAGGGCTACGTGTTCGAGAGCCAGACCGACACCGAGGTCATCGCCCACCTCGTCGACAGCCTCTACGACGGCGACCTGTTCGAGGCCGTGAAGGCCGCGGTGCTGCAACTGCACGGCGCCTATGCCATTGCCGTGATCTGCCGCGACGAACCACAGCGCGTGGTCGGTGCGCGCGCGGGCTCGCCGCTGATCCTGGGCGCGGGCAAGGAGGGCGGCGAGAACTTCCTCGCGAGCGACGCCATGGCGCTGGCCGGCGTGACCGACCAGATCGTCTATCTCGAGGAAGGCGACGTGGTCGACCTGCAGCCCGGCAAGTACTGGATCGTCGACCGCAATCACAAGCCCGTGCAGCGCCAGGTGCGCACCGTGCAGGCGCACAGCGGCGCGGCCGAGCTGGGCCCGTATCGCCATTACATGCAGAAGGAAATCTTCGAGCAGCCGCGCGCCATCGGCGACACGCTCGAGGGCGTGGCCGGCATCGTGCCCGAGCTGTTCGACGGCATCGGGCAGGACGGCGCCACCGGCGCGAGCGCGCACCGCGTGTTCAAGGACATCGACAAGATCCTCATCCTGGCCTGCGGCACCAGCTACTACAGCGGCTGCACCGCCAAGTACTGGCTCGAGAGCATCGCGAAGATCTCGACGCAGGTCGAGATCGCGAGCGAGTACCGCTACCGCGATTCGGTGCCCGATCCGAAGACGCTGGTGGTCACCATCAGCCAGTCGGGCGAAACCGCCGACACGCTGGCCGCGCTCAAGCATGCGCGCTCGCTCGGCATGGAACAGACGCTGACCATCTGCAACGTGGCCACCAGCGCGATGGTCCGCGAATGCAAGCTGGCCTACATCACGCGTGCCGGGGTGGAGATTGGCGTGGCCTCGACCAAGGCCTTCACCACGCAGCTGGCCGGGCTGTTCCTGCTGACGCTCGCCATTGCGCAGACCAAGGGGCGCCTCAGCGAGGCCGACGAGGCGCGCTACCTGAAGGAGATGCGGCACCTGCCCGTCGCGCTGCAATCGGTGCTCGCGCTCGAGCCCCAGATCATCGGCTGGGCCGAGGACTTCGCGCGCAAGGACAACGCACTCTTCCTGGGCCGCGGGCTGCACTATCCGATCGCGCTCGAAGGCGCGCTCAAGCTCAAGGAAGTGACCTATATCCACGCCGAGGCCTACGCCGCCGGCGAGCTCAAGCACGGCCCGCTGGCTCTGGTCACGAGCGAGATGCCCGTGGTGGCCGTGGCGCCCAACGACACCCTGCTCGAAAAGCTCAAGAGCAACCTGCAGGAAGTGCGTGCGCGCGGCGGCGTGCTCTATGTGCTGGCCGATGGCGACACGAAGATCAAGAGCAGCGAAGGGCTGCACGTGATCCGCATGCCCGAGCACTACGGTGCGCTGTCGCCGATCCTGCATGTGGTGCCGCTGCAGCTGCTGGCCTATCACACGGCGTGCGCGCGGGGGACGGACGTGGACAAGCCGCGCAACCTGGCGAAGAGCGTGACGGTGGAGTGAGTGGGCGGGGTGCGGGGACCGGCGCCTTCGAGAGGACAATCGAAGAAACTCAGTTCGAAATCACAGCCTGCCACCACCATGCCCCGCCTCGACGACCCCCTGCACGATGCCGAAATCGGCTCCCGCGACAGCACGCTCGACACCACCCGGATCGACGACGTGCGCATCGGCGCCGTCCGTCCGCTCATCACCCCGGCCTTGCTGCAGGAGCGCGTGCCCGTGCGCGACAACACGCTGGCGCTGGTCGAAGGCAGCCGCGCGGCAATCGCCGACGTGCTGCACGGCCGCGATGACCGGCTGGTCGTCGTGGTCGGCCCTTGCTCCATCCACGACCACGACCAGGCCATCGAATACGCACAGCGCCTGAAGGCCGTCGCCGACTCGCTGCAGGACGACCTGCTGATCGTGATGCGCGCCTACTTCGAGAAGCCGCGCACCACCGTGGGCTGGAAGGGCTACATCAACGACCCGCACCTGGACGGCAGCTTCGCGATCAACGAAGGGCTGGAGCGCGCGCGGCGACTGCTGCTCGAACTGACCACGCTGGGCCTGCCGACCGGCACCGAATTCCTCGACCTGCTGAGTCCGCAGTTCATTGCCGACCTGATTGCCTGGGGTGCCATCGGCGCCCGCACCACCGAGAGCCAGAGCCATCGGCAGCTGGCGTCGGGCCTGAGCTGCCCGGTGGGCTTCAAGAACGGCACGGACGGCAGCGTGAAGGTGGCGGCCGATGCGATCCTCGCGGCCCGCGCGCCGCATGCCTTCATGGGCATGACCAAGATGGGCATGGCGGCGATCTTCGAGACGCGCGGCAACGACGACTGCCACGTGATCCTGCGCGGCGGCAAGGCTCCCAACTACTCGGCCGCGGATGTCGCATCCAGCTGCGAGGCGCTTTTGGCGAACGGGCTGCGGCCGCAGGTGATGATCGACGTGTCGCACGGCAACAGCAGCAAGCAGCACCAGCGGCAGATCGTGGTTGCCGAAGACGTGGCGGCGCAGATCGCGGCCGGCGAGCGGCGCATCACGGGCCTCATGATCGAGAGCCATGTCGAGGAAGGGCGGCAGGACCTGAAGCCCGGCGCGGCGCTGAAGCACGGCGTCTCGATCACCGATGCCTGCATCGGCTTTGCGCAGACGGTGCCGGTGCTCGAAGGGCTCGCATCGGCGGTCAAGGCAAGGCGGCGCCTGCCCAAGGCCTGAGAGCGGCCATGCCAGCGCATCGAATTTTCACGATGGCGTTTGCGAAGGTCTATCCGATGTACGTCCAGAAGGCCGAGCGCAAGAACCGCACGAAGGAAGAGGTGGATCAAGTCATTCGCTGGCTGACCGGCTACGACCAGGCGGGCCTGGAGCGGCAGATCGAACTGGAGAACGATTTCGAGACCTTCTTTGCGGAGGCTCCCGCCATGAACCCGAACAGCTCGCTGATCAAGGGCGTGGTCTGCGGTGTCCGCGTCGAGGAAGTCGGCGATCCGCTGATGCAGAAGATCCGCTATCTGGACAAGCTGGTCGACGAGCTCGCGAAGGGCAAGAAGATGGAGAAGATCCTCCGGTAGCAGGACGATCCGGCCGGAAAGCAGTTCACGGCAGCTGCATGTCCACGTCTGTCCCAAGTGCGGCACCACCCACGGGCGCGCAGGCCTCAAAGGGCATCTGCCCGCCAGCCCTCAGTCCCACGCAGGAAGCTTCTGCAGCGCATCGTTGGGTCGGCCCACGATGTCGACGCCGGTGATGCCGGCGCCGCCCGGCAGGAGCTGGACGTCGCAAACCACTTCCCAGGCATGACTTTCGGTGCGCCGTGCAAGGCACACTTCCTCGCCGGCGGCAAGGAGCTCGGCGCATTCGCCGATGCCGATCCGCCGTGCCGCGCCAAGCGCAAACTCGGTCGAGCCGAACTCCTGCTCCACCACCGGGTGAATGGCGACGAGATCGATCTTCCCATCGCTGAAATGAACAGCGGTAATTGCATGCTGGGCCATGTTCAACCTCCATTCGTGGAGAGCCCCCCGCGGGGCGGCGGCAACCGCCCTGGGCCTGGGCTCGGCCACCCACTGTACGCCCGCAACGGCGCGTCTCCTCGCCGTTGCGCCAAAGCCGACTCTGGCGAAGGGCGGCTTCCAGCGGCCGCGGCTGCACAATCCGCGCCATGCCCCGATCCCTGCCCGACCCCGGTCCTGTGCCTTACTGGCTCTACCTCCTGGAATGCGAAGGCGGCGTGTACTACACGGGGATCGCGCTCGACGTGGAGCAGCGCTTCTTCCAGCATGTGTTCGGGCTGGGCGCCAAATTCACGCGCGCGCGTCCTCCGCTGCGCGTGCTTGCGGCGCGCCCCTACCCTGACAAGGGGGCCGCGCTGCGGGCGGAGATCAGGGTCAAGGCACTGCCCCGCGCGCGCAAGCTCGCCTTCTTCGAAACCAAGGACTGACGCGCCCGCAAGAAAGAATACGCGGTTGACCGGCTGCGCTCCCGCCTGAAATTCGCTAGGCTTTGCTGGCGAACGATCCCATCGAGCGCGGAGACAACGCGATGAGCCAGGGCGCATCTCTTCGTCTGCATGTGCCGGAGCCCACGGGGCGGCCGGGGCACGAGACCGACTTTTCCTACCTCCACCTGTCGCGTGCCGGCGAGGTGCGAAAACCGCCAATCGACGCATCGCCGGCCGACACCAGCGACCTGGCCTACACGCTGGTGCGCGTGCTCGACGACGAGGGCCGCGCGGTCGGTCCGTGGACGCCCGAGGCCGACCCCGAGCTGCTGCGCCGCGGCCTGCGCGCGATGATGAAGACGCGCGCCTTCGATGCCCGCATGCTGATCGCGCAGCGGCAGAAGAAGATCTCGTTCTACATCCAGTGCCTTGGCGAGGAAGCCATTGCCACCGGCCACGCGCTGGTGCTGCAGCAGGGCGACATGTGCTTTCCCACCTACCGCCAGCAGGGCCTGCTGCTGGCGCGCGACGACGTGACGATGCTCGAACTGATCTGCGAGCTGATGTCCAACGAGCGCGACCCGCTCAAGGGCCGGCAGCTGCCGGTGTGCTATTCGATGAAGCGCGCCGGCTTCTTCTCGATCTCGGGCAACCTGGCCACGCAGTTCATCCAGGCGGTGGGCTGGGGCATGGCCTCGGCGATCAAGGGCGACACGCGCATTGCCTCGGGATGGATCGGCGACGGCGCCACCGCCGAGTCCGACTTCCACACCGCGCTGACCTTCGCCCACGTGTACCGCGCGCCGGTGATCCTCAACGTGGTCAACAACCAGTGGGCGATCTCGACCTTCCAGGCGATTGCCGGCGGCGAGGCCACCACCTTCGCGGCGCGCGGCGTGGGCTGCGGCATCGCGTCGCTGCGCGTCGACGGCAACGACTTTCTCGCGGTGCTGGCGGCCTCGCGCTGGGCCGCGGAGCGCGCGCGCAGCAACCTGGGGCCGACGCTGATCGAGTGGGTGACCTACCGCGCCGGCGCGCACTCGACCTCGGACGATCCCTCGCGCTACCGCCCGGCCGACGACTGGGCGCATTTTCCGCTGGGCGATCCGATCCCGCGTCTGGCGCAGCACCTGACGGCCATCGGCGCCTGGTCGCAGCAGGAGCATGAGCAGACGCAGGCCGACCTGGAAGCGCAGGTGAACGCCGCGCTGAAGGAGGCCGAGCGCTTCGGCTCCATGGCCGACGGCCACGTCGCCGGCGCCGCGACCATGTTCGAGGACGTCTACAAGGAGATGCCCGAACACTTGAAGCGGCAGCGCGCGCAGCTGTCCTCCGAGGGATGACGCCATGGCCTCGATGACCATGATCCAGGCCCTGCGCTCCGCCATGGACGTGATGCTCGGGCGCGACGACAACGTGATCATCTACGGCCAGGACGTGGGCTACTTCGGCGGCGTGTTCCGCTGCACCGAAGGCCTGCAGGCCAAGTACGGCCGCTCGCGCGTGTTCGATGCGCCGATCAACGAGGGCGGCATCGTCGGCTCGGCCATCGGCATGGGCGCCTACGGCCTGCGCCCGGTGGTGGAAGTGCAGTTCGCCGACTACGTCTATCCGGCCTACGACCAGATCGTGTCCGAGGCGGCGCGCCTGCGCTACCGCTCGGCGGGCGACTTCACCGCACCGATCACCATCCGCATGCCCTGCGGCGGCGGCATCTACGGCGGCCAGACCCACAGCCAGAGCCCCGAGGCGCTGTTCACGCACGTCTGCGGGCTGCGCACGGTGATGCCCTCGAATCCGCGCGACGCCAAGGGCTTGCTGATCGCCTCGATCGAGAACGACGACCCCGTGATCTTTCTCGAACCCAAGCGGCTGTACAACGGCCCTTTCGACGGCCATCACGAGCGGCCGCTGGTGTCCTGGTCGGCGCATCCGCTGGGCGAAGTGCCCGAGGGCTACTACACGGTGCCGCTGGAGTCGGCCACCGTGTTCCGCCCCGGCGCCGACCTGACGGTGATCAGCTACGGCACGATGGTCTTCGTCTCGGAAGCGGCCGCGCAGGAGACCGGCATCGATGCCGAGATCATCGACCTGCGCAGCCTGTGGCCGCTGGACCTGGAGACGCTGGTCGCTTCGGTCAAGAAGACCGGCCGCTGCGTGGTCGTGCACGAGGCCACGCGCACCAACGGCTTCGGTGCCGAGCTGGTGGCGCTGGTGCAGGAGCACTGCTTCCACTACCTGGAGGCGCCGATCGAGCGCGTGGCCGGCTGGGACACGCCCTATCCGCATGCGCAGGAGTGGGCCTACTTTCCGGGGCCGGCGCGCGTCGGTGCGGCGATGCGCCGCGTCATGGAGAACTGAATGGCCACGCATGCAATCAAGGTGCCGGACCTCGGCGAAGGCATTGCCGAGGTGGAGCTGGTGGCATGGCGCGTGCAGCCCGGCGACACGGTGGTCGAGGACCAGGTGCTGGCCGACGTGATGACCGACAAGGCCACCGTCGAGATTCCCTCGCCGGTCGCGGGCCGGGTGCTCGCGCTCGGCGGCGAAGTGGGGCAGCAGCTTGCGGTGGGCGCGGAGCTGATCCGGATCGACGTGGCAGCGCAGGGTGAGGCGGTGCAGGTGCCGGCCGCACCCGCACGTGCGCCGGCACCTGAACCTGCACCAGCCGTGGCGGCAGCAGCCGCAACGGCATCCGCACCGGCCGTGCGCACGCCACCCTCGGCCGGCAAGCCGCTCGCCGCACCCGCGGTGCGCCACCGCGCCGCAGTGCTCGGCATCGATCTGCAGCAGATTCAGGGCAGCGCCGCCGACGGCCGCATCCTGCACGAGGATCTCGACGCCTGGCTGCTCCGCCGGCAGCGCGCGCAGGCGCCGAGCCCGCCGCGCTACGCGGAGCGCAACGACGAGGAGGCCGTGCCCGTGACCGGCGTGCGCCGCCGCATCGCGCAGCGCATGCAGGATGCGATGCGCCGCATCCCGCACTTCACCTACGTCGAGGAAGTCGACGTGACCGAGCTGGAGCTGCTGCGCGCGCGGCTCAACGAACGCTGGGACAGCGAGCGGGCCCACCTGACGCTGCTGCCGCTGCTGGTGCGCGCCATCGTGCTGGCGGTGCCGCGCTTTCCGCAGATCAACGCCCGCTTCGACGACGAGACGGGCGTGCTCACGCGCCATGGCGCGGTGCACGTCGGCATCGCGACCCAGACCGCGGTCGGTCTCATGGTGCCGGTGCTGCGCCACGCCGAAGCACGCGATCCCTGGTCGAGCGCCACCGAGATCGCGCGGCTGGCCGAGGCCGCGCGCGCGGGCCGGGCCACGCGCGACGAACTGAGCGGCTCGACCCTCACCGTCACCAGCCTGGGCGCGCTGGGCGGCATCGCGTCCACGCCGATCATCAATGCGCCCGAGGTGGCGATCGTCGGCGTCAACCGCATCGTGCAGCGCCCGGTGATGAAGGATGGCGCGGTGGCCGCGCGGCGCATGATGAACCTGTCGTCCTCCTTCGACCACCGCGTGGTCGACGGCCAGCTGGCGGCCGAGTTCGTGCAGGCCGTGCGCGCCTCGCTCGAATGCCCGGCGCTGCTTTTTGCCGAGTAGCCGGCGCCGCGGCGCCTCAGGCCTCGCCGTCCGGCGCGAGCCCCGGTCCCTGGTGGAACACGAGGTCTTCCACCACCACGCCGCCCACCAGGTGCTGCGACAGGATGCGGTCCATGTTCTCGGGCGTGACGTTGTAGTACCAGGTGCCGTCGGGCTGCACGCACATCACCGGTCCGCCCTTGCAGGCCGCGAAGCAGCCGACGCGGCTGCGCTTGACGCGCAGCGCACCCTCGTGGAGGCCCGCGGCCTTGAACTTGTCGCCCAGGCTGTCGAACAGGTCCTGCGAGGTGCCGTCGGGGCTGCAGCGCGGTCCGGTGCAGACCAGCAGGTGGCGCTTGTAGCCGCCGATCTTCGGCTTGACCACTTCGCTCATTCCTGCGCCTCCTCGAGCGGCGCGGCCGCGGCGCTTTCTTCCTCGGCCGGTGCGGCCAGCACGGCCTCGATGTAGTCGGCGGGCAGGCGGTGCTGGGCCGCCAGCGCGGCGGCGCTTGCCCCTTCGGCATGGTCGGCGCGCAGGTTGGCCATCCAGCCCAGCAGGCCGGTCGACAGCGAGCGGCCGGGCTTCTCGCCGCTGCGCGTGTTGCCGCCGTCGTCCAGGTCGTACTTGTTGGCATAGCCGCGCGGCGTGACCATGAGGCCGTGCTGCACGAAGGTGTGGCTGTTGCCGATGAGCACGGTCGTCAGCATGCCGATGTCGCACTCGCTCATGTGGGCGAGCGTGGTCAACTCGATGCGCTCGCGCCGGCGGTAGGCCGACTTGACCACCGCCACCGGCGTGTCCGGCCGCCGGTGCCGCAGGAAAAGCTGCTGCGCCTGCACGATCTGCTGCGTGCGCCGTCCGCTCTTCGGGTTGTACAGGGCCACCACGAAGTCGGCCGCCGCCACCGCGTCGAGCCGCCGCGCGATCACGGGCCAGGGCGTGAGCAGGTCGCTCAGCGAGATCGAGCAGAAGTCGTGCGTGAGCGGCGCGCCCACCAGCGCCGCGCAGGCGTTGATGGCCGACGCGCCGGGCACCACCTCGACGGCGATGTCGGAGTCCGGCGTCCAGCCGGCCTGGAACAGCACCTCGTAGGTCGGTCCGGCCATGCCGTAGACACCGGAGTCGCCGCTGGAGATCAGCGCCACCTTCTTGCCCTCGCGGGCGCGCTCGAGCGCGTTGACGGCGCGGTCAAGCTCCTCGGTCATGCCCTTGCGGATCACCTCCTTGCCCTCGAGCAGGTCGGCCACCAGCTTGATGTAGGTGCTGTAGCCGACCACCACATCGGCTTCGGCGATCGCGGCCAGCGCGCGGCCCGTCATGTGGTCGTGGTGGCCGGGGCCGATGCCGACCAATGAAATCTTGCCGCTCATGGATTCACCTCCAGTGCCGGCGCAGTGCGCGAATCATCGAACGCAGCGGCCAGCGCCGGCCGCAGCCAGCGCTCGAACGCCAGGCCGCAGGCCACGCCCGTCGAGGCCCAGAAGCTCAGCGAGATCCAGGTGGTCACCCAGATGAAGCGCGCATCGAGCATCCGCAGTGCGGCCTGTGCCTCGGCGCCGAAGCCCGCGAAAGGATCGCCCGCGGCCTGCGGCGCACCCACCACGAAGGGCAGCGCGAGCCAGGCCGCGGCCGCGGGCCAGCGCAAGGCGCTGCGCAGCCCCGCGAGCGAGGTGCAGGCCAGCGCCGCGCCGGCCGCGGCCAGCACCCACCAGCCCTGGCGCGAACCCAGCCGGGCCGCATCCATGCCGGGGATTTCGGCCGGCAGCCCGAGCGAGGGCCAGAAGTGAAAGCTCAGCCAGCCGGCGGCAGACACCAGCAGCGCCAGCGGCAGCGAGCGCATGCGGGCGCCGCGCCAGAGGCAGACACCCATCGCCGCGAGCACCAGCAGCGCCATGCTGAAGGCATGCAGCATGTTGGCGACCCAGCTCCAGAAGCTGCGTTCGGCGCCGTCCTGGGGCTGCCACTGCACTTCATCCGCGGCAGCGCCGTGGGCATGCGCCGCGTCATGGCCGTGGTCCGGCAGGGGCGCGGCCTTCTGCGATTCGTAGCTTTCGGCCGCCTGGATGATCGGCGTGGCCTGCCACTGCTGCACGCCGGTCTGCACGCTGCCCACCAGCACGGCCGCCGCCAGTGCGCACCAGATCAATCGTTGGAAGATCATGGAATGTTCCGTGCTCAGTGGCAGGGCTTGACCGTGACGTGGCGCACGTCGTGTGCGGCGTTGTGCGCGAGCGGGCTTTCGGCGAAGGCGACGCCATACAAGACGAACAGGCCCAGCGCCGCGGCGCCGGCCAGTTGCAGCAGCAGGCTGCGCGGCGTGCCGGCATGGGCGAAGCCGCCGGTGTGGGAAGTGGTGTGCGTGGAGGAGGTGTTCATTGCGGGTTCCATTCGAGGTGAGGGTTGGGATTCATCAGGACATGCGCGCGATCGAGACCGTCGCGTGGCGCCCGTCGGCGCCGCGGTGCCTGTGCTTGGGGACGACCAGCGCCGCCATCGGCAGGCCGCCGCCGGCCAGCAGCGCGGCCGCCTCGCTGACCGAAGGCGTGCCGGTGTGGCGGCGCACCGTTTCCGACGGATGCGGCACGGGCACCTCGGCCAGCTGCGCGGCGGGATAGAAGCGCAGCGCCCAGCCGTGGGCCGCGGCCAGCGCCAGCAGGCCGGGCTCGTCGGCCTTCAGGTCGATGCTGGCGGCCGCGGCCACCTGCGCGAGCTGCGCGCCGATGCCGGCCAGCGCCTCGTCGATCGCCTGCTGCAGCGTGTGCTGGGGCGTGCCGCGGTCGCAGCCCAGGCCGATGGCGTAGCGCACGGTGCTCATTGCGGCGGCCGGTAGACGACGAGCCGCTCGGCCAGCGTGCGCCAGCGCTCGGCGCTCACTTCGGCCTGCGTGATCCACAGCACGGCCTTGAAGCGCGCGAGATCCACATCATCGAAGCGCGCGAAGCGGTGGATGTTGGCGGGCAGGGGAGTCGGGCGGTTCCACCAATCAGTGCTGCCCGCTTCCTGCACCACCGCGACCGGCTCGCCGTTCACGACATGGGCCGAGACGCGCGTGATGTTGATCTTGGGCGCCTCCACCTTCCAGCCGAGTTCGCGCCCGAGGATGTCGACCGGGATGGTCTTGCCCACGTCCGACGCGGTGGTCAGCACGGGCGTGGCATCCAGCAGCGCGGCGACCTGCTCGGCCATCGCGTTGGCGCCGCCCACGTGGCCCGAGAGCACCGGAATCACGAACTGCGCGGCGTCGTCCACCACCAGCACGCCCGGGTCTTCGTCCTTGCTCTTGAGGTGTGGCGCGATCAGGCGCACCACGGCGCCGAGCGAGACGAAGAACACGATCTGGTCGAAGTCCGCGAACAGCGCCGCGATCTCGTCGCGGAAGGCACCCGCGTAGGCGCGCACCGGGTTGGGCAGGCCGGCCATGAGCGGCGCGAACTTGTAGCCCACGCACACGCTGGCCTCGGGCAGCAGGCGGGCCAGTCCGGCCGTTTGCTGCGCGCCGTGCTTGGTGATGGCCACGAGCACCACGCGGGGTGCGGCTTCATTCGTCATTCGGGTTTTCGTCCTCTTCGATTTCGGTGCTGGTTTTCTTGCGGCAGCCGCGCACCAGTTCGCCGCGTTCGCGGCCGGGGTTCTTCACCAGCAGCAGCGACAGGTAGTTGACCTTGCTGCCTTTCAGGCTGGCCACGTCGTGCACGATGCGTTCGACCGGCGAGCCGGCCTTCTCGATGAAGCGGCTGTGCGCGAGCAGTCCGCGCCGCGCCAGCAGGTCGATCAGGTCGTCGAGCAGCGGCTTGACCTTCATGAGCACCAGCGTGTCGAAGTCGTCCAGCATCTTCTCGACCGCGGCAATGCCGTAGGCCGCCGGCACGATGGCCACGGTGTCGTCCTGCTCCGAGAGCGGCAGCTGCAGGCGCGCGCAGGCTGCGTTGAACGAGGTGACGCCGGGCACCACGTCGATGCGCGCGGCCGGGTCGAGTTCGCGCAGCACGCGCGCCAGGTAGCAGAAGCTTGCGTAGGTGGAGGCATCGCCCTCGACCAGGAACAGCACGTCCTGCCCGGTCGCCAGCAGCGCCTGCACGGTCTCGGCGGCCTTCAGCCAGTGGCGCGCGAGCTTCTCGGCGTCGTGCGTCATCGGGAACAGCAGCGCCTGGTGCTGCGCGGGCGCCGAAAGCCCGGCGCGCAGCGCGATGTCGAGCGCGTAGCTTTCCTTGCGCAGGCTGCGCACGGGGTAGGTCCAGACCGCGTCGGTGCGCGTCAGCAGGGACCAGGCGCGGCGCGTGATCAGGTCAGGATCGCCCGGGCCGAGCGATACGCCGTGGAGCATGCCGGGTGCCGTCATGCCGCACCGCCCGTCAGCACGCGGACCTCAGTCCTTTGCGCACAGACCAGCCACACCGGGTTCTCGGCCGCGAGCCGGTGCATGTGCAGGATCGGCTTGCTGCGCGAGGCCTGCAGCTGCAGCACGTCCCAGCTCGCACCCTGCGCCTTGAGCGCCTCGACCGCACCTGCGAGGTTCTCGATGGTCACGAAGTTCATCACCAGCCAGCCGCCCGGGCGCAGCCGCCGCAGCACCAGCGCGATGAGCTCGGCCAGTTCGCCGCCGGAGCCGCCGATGAAGACGGCGTCCGGATCGGCCCAGGCCGCCAGGCCCTCGGGCGCCTTGCCGTGCACCAGGCTGTGGTTGCTGATGCCCATGGCCTGCCGGTTGCGCGCGACGATGGCGCTGTCGTCGGCGTTCTTCTCGATCGCGTAGACATGGCCGCGCCAGCACAGCCGCGCCGCCTCCAGCCCGACCGAGCCGGAGCCCGCGCCGATGTCCCACACCACGCTGTCGGCGCGCAGCTGCATGCGCGCGAGCGAGACGGCGCGCACCTCGTTCTTGGTGATCAGGCCCTTCTCGGGATGGCGCTGTTCGAAGCTCGCGTCCGGCAGGCCGAACAGCACCTGCGGCGCGCGCAGCCGGGTGCGCCAGAGCAGCACCACGTTCGGGTCGGCAAAACGCATCTGTGCTGCCGCCGCGATCTGCATGCCGCTGACCACGCGTTCCTCGGGCTGGCACAGGCGCTCGGCGACGGCCATCTCGAGATCGTCGGCCAGGCCCTCGGCCACCAGCATGCGCGCGATGCGGTCGGGCGTGTTGTCGGGGCTGGTGAGCACCGCGAGGCGATCGTGCTGGCGGATGTCGCGCAGCAGCGCGTAAAGGCCGTGCGCGGGCGGCGATCCCGGCAGCCAGT
Organism: Variovorax beijingensis; assembly: GCF_007828835.1. GTDB lineage: Bacteria > Pseudomonadota > Gammaproteobacteria > Burkholderiales > Burkholderiaceae_C > Variovorax > Variovorax beijingensis_A. The sequence continues at coordinate 147,966 of NZ_VIVL01000002.1, forward strand.
CGCCCGCGTCCTTCGCATGCACCGAGGCGAACTTCATCTCCTGCCACGGCAGGCCGAGGCGCGCGCAGGCCAGCTGCAGCGTCGACACGTTGGGAATGACCTCGATCGCCTCGATGCACAGGCGCGCGGCCAGGAAGGCCGCGATGCCGTGGCACAGCGGATCGCCGGTGGCCAGCACGACCACGCGGCGCTCTTCGGCCTGTGCGGCGCGGATCCATTCGGGCACCTGCGACAGTGCGCCGGTGAGGTCGCGCTGCACCGCGCCGGGTGCGATGTGCGGCGCGAACAGCGCCAGCGTGCGTGCGGCGCCGATCACCAGCTGCGCCTGCTGCAGATGGGCCATCGCGCTGCGCCCGAGGCTCGCATCGCCATCGTCCAGCACGCCGAGGATGCGGCATTTGTGGGTCATGTTGTTGTGGTTGTCGTTCACGGCGCCTCCGCGATCTTTCGGCCTTCGAAGTCGCAGACCAGCACCTTCAGTTCGAACTGGTCGGGGTAGCGCGTGCGCAGCGTCTGGATGACGCGCTGCGCAAGCGCCGTGTGAAAGGCGGTGCCGAGCCCGAGCGCGTCCATGCGCTCGCCGGCATAGCGCGCGGTCTCGTTGCCGCGGATCGCCTCGCACACATCGGGCGGCGCGCAGAGTCCGGCGGCCAGGTCGGCCAGCAGGCCGGTGTCGACCTCGGCCCGGCCGGCGTGGGTGATGGTCTCGCCCTGCGCGATCTTGGTGAGCTTGCCGACCATGCCGCCGATCACCACTTTCCGGATCCCGGCCTTGACCGCGGCGCCCATCGCATAGCGCAGGAAGTCGCCCATCTGCACGAAGGCCGGCTCGGGCAGTTCCGGCATTTCGGCCATCACGAATTTCTCGGTGCGCCCGCCGGTCGTGAGCACGACCACGCCGTGGCCCAAGGTGCCCGCCACCTGCACGCCCTGCACCACGCTCGCACGGTAGGCGGCGGTGGAGTACGGCTTGACGATGCCGGTCGTGCCCAGGATGGAAATGCCGCCGAGGATGCCCAGGCGCGCGTTGAGCGTCTTCCTGGCCATCTCCTCGCCCTGCGGCACGGAGATGGCGACTTCGAGGCCGACCTCGTCGAGCAGCGCCGCGCCCACCGCGCGCACGTTGGCCTCGATGTTGCGGCGCGGCACCGGGTTGATGGCGGGGCCGCCCACGGCGAGCCCGAGGCCCGGCATGGTGACGGTGCCCACGCCGGCGCCGCCGGCCAGCACCACCTGGCCCGCGAGCTCGGGCAGCAGGCGCACGTCGGCCGTGAGATGGGCTTTGTCGGTGCAGTCGGGGTCGTCGCCGGCGTCCTTGATGACCATCGCATGCGCGCTCGCGCCGTCGACGCGGCCGTCGTGCACCGCGAAGCGCACGAGGTCGCCGTTGGGCAGCAGGCACTCGACCTCGCCGGGCACCTGGCCCGTGACCAGGCCGATCACCGCCGCGCGCGCCGCCGCGGCTGAACACGCACCGGTCGTGAAACCGGTGCGGGTGCCGCGGGGCGCGCCCTTGTCCATCATGCGGCGTGTTCGCGCGCCTCGGCCAGGCCCAGCAGCGCGTGGATCGCGGCCACCACCAGCGTGGAGCCGCCCTTGCGCCCGCGGATCACGATCCAGGGCACGTCGTTTTCGAGCGCGACCAGGTCCTTCGACTCGGCCGCCGACACGAAGCCCACCGGCATGCCGACCACCAGCGCGGGGCGCGCGCCCTCTTCGTGGATCAGCCGCACGATCTCGATCAGCGCGGTGGGCGCATTGCCGATGCCGACGATCGCGCCGTCGACCAGCCCGAGGCGATGCGCCTTGCGCATGGCCTGCACCGCACGCGTGGTGCCTTCGGCCATCGCCTGCGAGATCACGTCCGGGTCGCTGATGAACTGGTGCGTGCCCATGCCGAAGTGCGCCAGGCGCGGCGCCGAGAGGCCGACGCAGATCATCTCGACATCGGCCAGCACGCGGCTGGCGCGCGAGCGGATGGCGGCGATGGCGGCATCGACCGCTTCAGGATGGAAGTCGGTCAGGCCGTTGAAGTCGAAGTCGGCGTTCGCATGGATCATGCGGCGCACCACGGGCCACTGGTCGGCGGTGTAGGCATGCGATGCCACCTCGCGGTCGATCACCGCGAAGGAGTCGTGCTCGATGGCGCGGCCCGCCGCGGTGAGCTGCTCGGTGACGACGTTGGCCGCCGTGGAAGACGCCGGCTTCATCGCAGCACCGGCACCGGATCGTGCGCATGGGTGTGGCCATGCGCGTGGTCGTGGTCGTGGCCGTGATCGTGGCCATGCGCCGCCGCGTCGCCGTGGTGATGGCCGCCCAGCCCGTGTTCCACCGCGAAGTCGCGGAACTTGCAGCCGTCGCAGGGCATGAGCGCGGCCGGCGCGCCGCGCCGCAGGTCGTCCACGCGCTGCTCCAGCAGCGCGAAGATCTCGGGCTCGAAGCCGAAGTAGCGCGTGGAGACAAAACGGATCGTCGGGTATTGCGCCTTCAGGTGCTCGACCTGGCGCGCGATGCGTTCGACCAGCGTGCCGTTGAACAGGTAGTACGGCAGCACCACCACCTGCTTCATGCCCAGCAGGCTCTGGCGCTGCACGGCCCGCTCCAGGCGCGGATAGGTGATGCCCGTGAAGGCAAGGTCGACCAGCTCGTGGTCGGTCTCCTCCATCAGCCAGCGCGCCATCTTGGCCATGTCGCCGTTGGCCTGGCGGTCCGACGAACCCCGCCCCAGGATCACCACGCCGGTGGTGGTCGGGTCGGGCATGTCGAGCGCCTGCATCGCGTCCTTGAGGCGGCGCCGCAGGATCGCCAGGATCGGGTCGCAGGCCGTGAGGTGCGGCGCATAGAGGAACTGCACCATCGGGTACTTGAGGCGGGCGCCGTCGATGGCCTGCGGGATGTCCATCTTCACGTGGCCCGCGGCATTGAGGATGAGCGGCACCACGATCACGCGCCGCGCGCTCTCGGCGGCGCGGCGCAGGCCCTCGCTCATCGTGATCTCGGAGAACTCGATGAAGCAGACCTCGATGCGCCAGCCCGGCTGCCGCTGGCGCCATTGCGCGGCGAAGGCCTCGATCTCGTCGTTGCCGGATTTTTCGCGCGAGCCGTGGCCCACCAGCAGAATGGTTTCGGAGTTCATGGAAGTTCCTGGCGCAGGGTTTCGGCGGGAACGCTCGCGCGCCTGAAGCGGTGCGTGAAGCTCGCGTCGTAGAGCTTGGATTTGGCGAGCGTGGTCCACTGCCGCGCGCCCAGCGTGGGGCTGGCGATGATCATCGACTGGGTCGCGATGCGGGCCTCGCGGCACAGCGCCTGGATAGTCGCCACCGTGCCGCGCACGATCTTCTCTTCGCCGGGCCAGCTCGCCTTGTGGACCACCACCACGGGCGCATCGGGCGACCAGCCGGCGGCCGCGAGCGCGGCCGTGACCTTGCCAAGCAGCGTGATGCTCAGGAAGATGCACAGCGTGCTGTGGTGCGCGGCCAGCGCCTCGAGCGACTCGCCCTCGGGCATCGGCGTGCGGCCTTCGACGCGCGTGAAGATCACCGTCTGCGTGACCTCGGGCAGCGTGAGGCTTTCCACCGCCGCGGCCGCCGATGCCATGGCGGAGGACACGCCCGGCACCACCCCGATCGGCACGCCCGCCGCATCCAGCGGCTGCACCAGTTCGATCAGCGCGCCGTACAGGCCCGGGTCGCCGGTCTGCAGGCGCACCACGGTCTCGCAGCGCGCGGCCTGCGCGATCAGCCAGGCCGACATCTGCTCGAGCGTCATGTCCTTGCTGTCGGCAATGGCGCAGTCCGGATGCGCCCAGCGCATCGCGGCTTCGCTCACCAGCGAGCCCGCGAACAGGATCGCCCCGGCGCGCTCGACGAGGCCGCGGCCCTTGACGGTGATGAGTTCCGGATCGCCCGGGCCCGCACCGACGAACCACACGGTTCCCGGCGCCGGCGCACTGCCTGGAGCGATGGCTCGCTCGTTCATCATGATGATTCCTCCGCGCCCGCCGCGCGATAGATGGTCGGTAGGACCGGGCAGCGGGAGAAATCGGAGGGGCGTCAGTGGATGCGGTTCCGGCGGATGCACACCTGCATCGAGCCGGACGCCATGCGCCGCCCGCCGATCCTCGCCCACCGCAAGGTCATGCGCTGGTCGTCAGGCCGGTCTCCGGGCTCACGAGCGGAAGGCCATCGGCTCTCCAGCAAGACCACCTTCCCATGCCGTTCGCGGCACAGTGGCGCGGGACCGAATCCCGGGGCCTTGCTTCTGACTCGTTTACCGTTGCGGGGGCAGCGTCGGCATTGCGCGGTGTTCTCTCCACCGCCGCGCACCGACTTCCCGTTTCACCCTGGCCACCCCGCCGTTGATACGGGGCGCCAGGACACCTGACAACGCGCGCAAAGTGTATCAGGCGGTCTGGGCTCGATGAACGGCGGAAGGAGCCCCATGCCGGGGAAGGGAAGGCGCATCGGCGCGCTCCATCCGCCGCAGCGCGGCGCTCAGCTCGTCCTGCTCCGCAGGGCCCAGCTCGCGCGCCAGGCGCCTGAACCCGGCCTGGTAGCAGGGCAGCATCAGCGCCGCGGTGAGCGCGTGGACGTCATCGCCGCGTGCAAGGCGCTCATGGCACGCAGCGATGCTCCGATACACGCCGAGCGCCTGCGCGACGCGGGTTTTCCTGCTGCTGTCGTTGCTGCTCTCGATGCTCATCGCCGGCTCCTTGTGGCGCGCCGTGGATGGCGCCGCAAGGCAACTCTATGGATTGGCGGGCGCAGCGGGGAGTAACAAGATCGTCGTGAATCCGGCCCTACTCGACCGCGACCTTGCCCTCCTTGACCAGCCTCGCGAACTTCACCGTCTCCTCGCGGATGCGGGCCGCCATCTCGGCGGAGCTGTCGCCGATCGGCTCGGCGCCGATGGCACGCATCCGCTCGGCGAACTCCGGCGACTTGATGATCCTGGCCATCTCGGCGTGAAGCTTCGAGGTGATGTCCTTCGGCGTGCCGGCCGGCGCCAGCACGCCGAACCAGGTGCCGATGTCGAAGCCTTTCAGGCCGGCCTCTTCGAGCGTCGGCACCTCGGGCAGCACGGCGGAACGCTTCGCGGTGGTGACGGCCAGCGCGCGCAGCTTTCCGCCCTTGATGTGCTGCAGCACGGGCGTGATGGTGTCGAAGGACATGTCCACCTGTCCGCCCAGCAGGTCGGTGGTGAGCGGACCGCTGCCCTTGTATGGCACGTGCAGCAGCCTGACGCCGGTGCTGGCCTGGAACTGGGTGCCGATCAGGTGCTGTGCCGTGCCGTTGCCGTTGGAGCCGTAGGCCAGCTCCTTCGGTGACGACTTGGCGAGCGCGACCAGTTCGGCGACCGATTTCGCCGGCGTGAGCGCAGCGTTGATCACCAGCACATTCGGCACCATCGCCACCGTGGTGATGGGCGCGAAGTCTTTCTGGAAGTCGTAGGGCAGCTTCTTGTAGACGCTGGTCGCGATGGTGTGGTGCACTGCGCCCATCAGCAGCGTGTAGCCATCGGGCCTGGCCTTGGCGACATAGTCGGCGCCCAGCGTGGCGCCGGCGCCGGGCTTGCTTTCCACGATCACGGGCTGGCCCAGGGCCTTGGAGAGCGCATCGGCCAGCGCGCGGGCCAGCACGTCGGTGGTGCCGCCGGAAGGAAAGGGCACGACCAGGCTGATCGGCTTGGCCGGCCATGGCTCCTGGGCGGCGGCCCAGGGCGCGATGCAAAGGCCGAGGGCCGTCAGGACGGTTCCCGCGAGGGCGCGGCGCCTGGTGGCGCATGGTTGCTTCATCATGTTTTGTCTCCTGGCTGACGGTCTGTGCCGTGTGTTTTCGTTAGGCGAGCCGCGCGCACACGGCCTGCGTGACCTGCGCCGTGGTGGCGCTGCCGCCGAGATCGCGCGTGTGCAGCGCGGGATCGGCCGTCACGGCTTCGATCGCCTGCATGACGCGCCGCGCGGCCTCGGCCTCGCCCAGGTGCTCCAGCAGCATCACGACCGACCAGAAGGTGCCGACCGGATTGGCCAGGCCCTTGCCCATGATGTCGAAGGCGGAGCCGTGGATCGGTTCGAACATCGACGGGTAGCGCCGCTCGGGATCGATGTTGCCGGTGGGGGCGATGCCCAGGCTGCCCGCGAGCGCGGCGGCCAGGTCGCTGAGGATGTCGGCATGCAGGTTGGTCGCGACGATGGTGTCGAGCGAGGCCGGCCGGTTGATCATGCGCGCGGTCGATGCATCGACCAGTTCCTTGTCCCAGGTGACGTCCGGGAACTCCTTCGATATCTGCAGCGCGATCTCGTCCCACATCACCATGGCGTGGCGCTGGGCGTTGCTCTTGGTGATGACCGTGAGCAGCTTGCGGGGCCGCGACTGCGCCAGCCTGAAGGCGAAGCGCATGATGCGTTCGACGCCGGCACGGGTCATCATCGACACGTCGGTGGCGGCTTCGATCGGATGGCCCTGGTGCACGCGGCCGCCGACGCCCGCGTACTCGCCTTCGGAGTTCTCGCGCACGATCACCCAGTTCAGGTCGTCCGGGCCGCAGCGCTTGAGGGGGCCATCGATGCCGGGCAGGATGCGCGTCGGGCGCACGTTGGCGTACTGGTCGAAGCCCTGGCAGATCTTCAGCCGCAGGCCCCAGAGCGTGATGTGGTCGGGAATGTGCGGATCGCCCGCCGAGCCGAACAGGATCGCGTCCTTGCCGCGCAGCGCGTCGAGGCCGTCGTCCGGCATCATCTTGCCGTGCGCGCGGTAGTAGTCGCCGTCCCAGCCGAAGTTCTCGAACTCAAAGCCGAAACTGCTGCTGGCCGAAGCCAGCGCTTCGAGCACTTTCTGGCCTGCGGGAACGACTTCCTTGCCGATGCCGTCTCCGGGGATGGTTGCGATCTTGTACGTCTTCATGGCGATGTCTGCGGGAGGTTGGAAAGAGCTTCGACTGTAGGAAGCAGGAGCCCGCGGAATCGGCGCTAAAGTGAAGCCATCGTTAACCTGTATTCAACAGTGGGGCCACGATGAGCAGCGCCATCCTTCCGGCCGATCTCGGCTTCTTCTCCACCCTGGCCAGCGCCGGCAGCCTGAGCGCCGCCGCGCGGGAGCTGGGCATCACCACGCCCGCGGTCAGCAAGCACCTGGCGCTGATGGAATCGCGCGCCGGCGTGCTGCTGGTCAACCGCTCGACGCGCCGCATGAGCCTCACGCCCGAGGGCGAGCTGTACCTGGAGCATGCGCGCCGCATCCTCGGCGAGATCGACGGCATGGAAGAACTGCTGGGCGTGTCGCGCGCCACGCCGCGCGGCCTGCTGCGCGTGAATGCCACGCTGGGCTTCGGGCGCAGCCATGTCGCGCCGCTGATCTCGCGCTTCGTGCGCAAGCATCCGGCCGTGGAAGTGCAGCTGCAACTGTCGGTCAATCCGCCGGCGCCGAGCGAGGACCTGTTCGATGTCTGCGTGCGCTTCGGCGCGCCGCCGGACAGCCGCGTGGTGGCAAGGCATATCGCGTCGAACCGCCGGCTGCTGTGCGCATCGCCCGCCTACCTGGCGGCGCGCGGCATGCCCAAGGTGCCGAACGACCTGTCCAGGCACAACTGCATCGGCATCCGCCAGGGCGAGGAGGCCTATGGGGTCTGGCGCCTGACGAGCGGCAGAGGGCGCCATGCGCGCACCGAGTCCGTCAGGACGCGCGGCAACCTGGCGACCAACGACGGCGAGATCGCCGTGAACTGGGCCCTCGAAGGCCACGGCATCCTGATGCGCGCCGAGTGGGACATCAACCGCTTCCTGCGCAGCGGCCGCCTGGTGCAGGTGCTGCCGCAGTACTTCACGCCCGATGCGGACATCTATGCCGTGTACCCGCAGCGGCACCAGCTGGCCGCGCGGGTGCGGGCCTTCGTCGATTTCCTGGCGCTCTCCTTCACGCAGCAGGCGGCGTCGGGCAAGGCATAGCCGAGCCGAGGAGGGTCGCTGCCGAAAGACCCATGCTTGCCAGCCCGTCCACCGCAGGTGTAGGAAAGGGGCGCGTCGGCGCGTGAGAACGGGTTGCCGCCGTGCAGCACGGGTGAGAATCCGCGGATGCATCCAACCAGCAGCACCTCATTCCTGCAGTCCACCATCAGGCCCGCCCTCATGGCCGCAGCCATCGCGGCGCTTGTCGCAGGCTGCGCTTCCGCACCGCCCGGATCGGCAACGCAGCCGCCGGGCACCACAGCGGGGCAGCGGCCCGCAACTGCGCCCACGCCCGCAGCTACGGACACTGCCGCGCTCGAGCAGCAGCGCTTTGCCAAATGGGTCGCAGACTTCCGCGCCACCGCACGCGCATCCGGCATCAGCGAGGCCACCTTGCGAAGCGCCTTCGACCAGGTGCAGTTTCTTCCGCGGGTGATCGAGCTGGACCGCGCCCAGCCCGAGTTCACGCGCACGGCCTGGGACTATCTCGACAACACCGTCTCGCCCCAGCGCATTGCCACGGGCCAGGACAAGCTGCTGCAGGTTCGCGCCGAAGCCGATGCGGCGGCCGCGCGCTACGGCGTGCCGGGCACCATCGTCGTCGCCATCTGGGGCATGGAAAGCAACTACGGCGGCAACTACGGCAGCACGCCGGTGATCGACGCGCTGGCCACGCTCGGCTTCGAGGGCCGGCGCGAAGACTGGGCGCGCCGCGAACTGCTCGCGGCGCTCAAGATCCTCGACAGCGGCGACATCGCGCGCGACCGCATGATCGGCTCCTGGGCGGGTGCCATGGGCCAGACCCAGTTCCTGCCGTCGAACTTCCTGGCCTACGCGGTCGATGCCGACGGCGACGGACGCCGCGACATCTGGGGCAGCATGCCCGACGTGGTGGCCTCGACGGCCAACTTTCTCTCGCGCTCGGGCTGGCAGGCCGGCATGCCGTGGGGCGTGGAGGTCAAGTTGCCGGCGAGCTTCGACTACGGCCGCGCCGACATGGCCGTACGCCAGCCGAGCACGCAGTGGGCGGCCGAGGGAATCACGACGATGGACGGCCAGCCGCTGCCGGAATTTGCCGACGGCTCGGTGCTGCTGCCCGCGGGCGCACAGGGGCCGGCCTTCCTGGTCGGGCCGAACTTCCGCGCCGTGCTGCGCTACAACAACTCGACCAACTACGCGCTCGCCGTGGGCCTGCTCGCGCAGCGCCTTGGCGGCGGCCCCGACGTGCAGACGCCATGGCCAAGAAGCCTGTCGGCGCTCTCGCGCAGCCAGATGGTCGAGTTGCAGACTGCGCTCACCCAGCGCGGCTTTGCCACCGGCGCGGCCGACGGCGTCATGGGCCCGGCCACGCGCGAAGGGCTGCGCCGCTACCAGCGCAGCGTCGGCCTGCCCGCGGATGGCTATCCGAGCGCGGAGCTGCTGCAGCGCCTGCAGCAACAACCCTAGCGGGCACCGTTAAACTGGGGCCGGGTGCGGGGCCCTTGCTTCTGGTTGGCGGCGCCGCAGGTTCATGCGATGGTCGGGCCGCCACGCGGATCAGCCACGCCACCCTCCCATGCAAGAGCCCACCATCCAGTACGTTGCCGCAGCCATCTTTGCCGTGGCGCTCCTCCACACCTTTGCCGCCAAGCAGTTCGAGCGGCTGTCGCACCGCTTTCCCCGTCATGCCGGCCTGTTCCACCTGCTGGGCGAGGTGGAGGTCGTGTTCGGCTTCTGGGCCATCGTGCTCGTTCTTGCGATGGCCCTGCTGGTCGGAGGCGGGCCGGCGCTCGGCTATGCGGAGTCGCGCAATTACACCGAACCCCTGTTCGTCTTCGTCGTGATGGTGGTGGCCGCCTCGCGGCCCGTGCTGCGCACCGTCATGTCGGGCGTGAGCCTCATTGCGCGCGTGCTGCCGCTGCCCACGCCCGTCGCGGCGGCATGGCTCGGGCTGGCCGCCGTGCCGCTGTTGGGCTCGCTCGTCACCGAGCCCGCGGCCATGACCATCGCGGCGCTCATGCTCGCGCCGCAGACCTTCAGGCCGCAGGTGCCCGAAGCGGTGAAGTACCTCGCGCTGGGCGTGCTGTTCGTCAACGTGTCGATCGGCGGCACGCTCACGTCGTACGCCGCGCCGCCGGTGCTGATGGTGGCCTCGACCTGGCAATGGGACAGCGCCTTCATGCTCGCCACCTTCGGCTGGAAGGCCGCCATCGCCGTGCTCGTCAACGCCACCGTGGCCACCTTCGTGCTGCGCAAGCACCTGCCCGCCGCATCGGCCGCGGACGCGGCGCTCTCCGAAGCGCCCGTGCCGCCCGCCGTGGCCCTGGTGCACCTGGTGCTGCTGGCCGGCATCGTGCTGTTCGCGCATCATCCGGTCGCGTTCCTCGGGCTGTTCCTGATGTTCCTCGGATTCACGCAGGCCTACGAGCGCCACCAGAGCCCGCTGATCATCAAGGAAGCGCTGCTCGTCGGCTTCTTCCTGGCCGGGCTGGTGGTGCTGGGCGGCATGCAGCAGTGGTGGCTGGAGCCGGTCGTATCGAGCCTGCAGCCGCTGGCCTTGTTCTTCGGTGCGCTGGGCCTCACGGCCATCACCGACAACGCGGCGCTCACCTACCTGGGCTCGCTGATCACGAACATCTCGGACGAATCCAAGTACATGCTCGTCGCCGGCGCGGTGGCCGGCGGCGGCCTGACGGTGATTGCCAACGCGCCCAATCCCGCGGGCGTCGCGCTGCTCAAGCGCGGCTTCTCCGACGAGACCATCGGCGCTGGCGGACTGCTGCTGGGTGCGCTCGGGCCCACGCTCGTGGCCGCCGCGGCCTTCATGCTGTTGTAGCAGTGGAACCGCGCGCGGCGCGGATCGAAAGGAGACAGGAACATGCACGCGTTCTTTCACATCGGTCCGGCCGCAGGCGCGGTGCTCGCAGCGGCCCTGGCCATCGGCGGCTGCTCTTCGCACGGCGACGCCGTTTCATCCAGAAGCGCGAGGGCCGAGCCGCCGCCCACCGATTGCAGCGCCTGGGTGGGCGTCGACCGCAACCACGAGCTGCCCGGCTACCGGCTGCGGCAGCCCGATGGCCGCACCGTCTGCGTGCCGTTCGGCGTCAACGCCTATCGGCCGCCCGCGGGGTATGCCGGCAGCGACTACTACGTCGATGAATTCACCGATGCGCGCCTGAAGGAACGCTGGCGCGCCTGCAAGGCCGATGCCGCCTGCTTCGCGCGCATCGATGCGCAGATGCAGCGCTGGCTGCCGCCGAACAAGGCGCGCTCGACGCGCTCGACCGGCGTGGTCGATCCCTCCGGCAGGATCGATCCGGAAGGGCTCGTCGACCTGCGGCAGATCCGGCGCCCGGCCTTCTTCGCCAAGGCACCCTATGCCGAGGCCATTGCGCGCGCCGATGGCAGCACCTTCGTGGTCGAGTTCACCGTGCCGCGCGACAGCTTCGAGCGCCTTGACCTGAAGATGGCCGATCCGGTCAAGCTGCGCGGCTGGTACATCGAGGGCCGCGGCGTCGACGACGGCAAGGGCGGCAGGATGCGCGCGCTGGTGATCATGGCGCCGGGCGGCGGCGGGCAGCTCACCGCGATCCAGCACCCCGACGAAAAGCCCTACCGCATCGACCCGGCCACGGGCCGCGCGGTCGAGGTCAAATTTCCGAACGCCACCACCGAGACCATGGGCCAGCGCTGGTGGCGCGAGAACCTCGATGCGCTCCACCAGGCGGGCTTCGACGTGCTGGCCTACGACCGGCGCGGCGAGGGCATCTCGGGCGGATTCAGCGACACCCACACGCTGGAGCAGGGCGAGGACGTGTTTCGCGTGCTCGCGCAACTCGACACCGGCCAAGGCCTGCGGCTGCTCACGCCGGACGGCCGCGTGCTCGAGGGCAGCGAGGCGGTAGGCAGGCTGCTGGGCGGCATGAAGTCGACGCGCATCCCGATCCTGCTCGGCGGCTATTCGCGCGGCTCGATGTCCACGGCCTGGGCCATGGCCAAGAACTTTTCGGGTGCGTGCAGCTACGACATGCCGGTGCCCGAATGCCAGCCGCCCAAGGGGCTTTCGAACATCAAGGGCGCGATCCTGCTGTCTTCATTCGCGAGCGGCGCGGGCTACCTGCCGGCATCGCCCGACCTGGCCGACCGCAACCTGTTCCTCGGTGGCATGGCGGCGGACCATCACATCCTGTTCTATCCGAACTCGGCGCCGCTCGCGGGCATGCACAAGTGGCCGGCCGCGTTCTTCGGCAAGGGCCTGTGGGACCGTGCGGAAACACTGGAAGGCACCGTGGCCGCCTACGACCGCATCCCTGGTGCACGTGAAATCGTGGTGGCCCGCGCACCCCATTCGATCGAGACCTGGCCGGACGGCGACAGGCAGTATTTGCGCGAGCGGATGGTGGCCTTCGCGAAGGTGGCGATCACGGGCGGCACGACCGTGCCGGGCGCAAAGCCCTGGTCCAACCTCAAGGAACTGGTCGCGACCACGCCTGATTCGTGGGAGCCGTCGTCGAGGCCCAGGGCAGCCGACGGCTTGCCTTGACTGTTCTTCCATTTTGTTGGATATTCTTTCCGACATCATGGAAAATCAGCCATCTAGCCTCAACGACCGGATCGCGCAGCGCGTGCGAGACCTGCGCGCCGACCGCGGCCTTTCGCTCGATGCGCTGGCGGCGCATTGCGGCGTCAGCCGCTCGATGATCTCGCTCATCGAGCGCGGCGAAAGCAGCCCGACGGCGGTGCTGCTCGAGAAACTCGCAACCGGCCTCGGCGTTCCGCTGGCGTCGCTGTTCGATGTGCCCCTGCCCGAGCCGGGCCCGGTGTCCCGGTTGGCCGACCAGCCGCAATGGCGCGATCCGCATTCGGGCTATGTGCGCCGCAACGTGTCGCCCGGCGGCTCCGCATCGCCGATCCACATCGTCGAGATTCTTTTTCCGCCAAAGGCGCGCGTGGCCTACGAAACCGGTGCGCGGGAACCGCAGGTTCACCAGCAGGTGTGGGTGCTCGAAGGAATCATCGAAGTCACGCTCGGCGACGACCGCCACCGGCTCGGCGCGGGCGACTGCCTGGCGCTGGTGCTCGACCGTCCCACCAGCTACTACAACCCCACCCGGCAGATCGCGCGCTATGCCGTCGTGATCGCCACCTCGCCCTCTTCCTGGAGATGACATGACACACCCTGCGGCAACAACTTCCGCGCCACGCATCCGCCTTCTCTCCAGCGTCGGCGACGCGCATGTCCGGCAGCTGGCCGACGTGCTCGTCGACTGCGTCGAAGGTGGCGCCTCGGTCAGCTTCATGCTGCCGCTCACGCCCGAGCGCGCCCAGGCTTTCTGGCAGCGCGTGGCCGAGGGCGTGGCAAGCGGCGAGCGCGCGCTGCTGGTGGCCGAAGATGCGCAAGGCATCGTCGGCACCGTGCAGCTCGTGCTCGGGCAGCCCGAGAACCAGCCGCACCGCGCCGAGGTCTCGAAGATGCTGGTGCACCGGCGTGCCCGGCGCCAGGGCATCGGCGCGCTGCTGATGCAGGCCGCCGAGCAACTCGCCCTCGAACACAGAAAGACCCTGCTCGTGCTCGACACCTCCAGCGCCGAGGCCGAGCGGCTTTACGCCCGGCTCGGCTGGACCCGCGTCGGCGTGATTCCAGGCTATGCACTGCTGCCCGGCGGCGCGCCGTGCGACACCACCTACTTCTATCGCGCGCTGGCGCCGCAGGCGCGATAGCCCGCAGTGCTGTTGCCGCCCGCGGAGCGCGCCGCGGGTGCGGCTGCCGCCCTGCGGCTCGCGGCCGTATGCAGCAGCAGCCCGCCGACCACCATCGCCATGCCGGCCAGCTCGTTGGCTGATGGCAGCTTGCCCAGCGCAACGCCCATCAACAGCGCCGACACCGGAACGAAATTCAGGAACGCCGTGCCGGTGACGGCACCCAGCGTGCGCACGCCGTAGTTGAAGGCCAGCACGGAGATGGCGGACGGCACCAGGCCCACGAACAGCAGCGCGTGCCACGAGAGGCGCAGGCCCTCGGCAGTGGGTGCATGGCTCGCGCCGAAGGCGGTGACGATCAGCGCGCCCGCCAGCAGCAGCGGCCAGGAAGCCAGCACGGTGAGGGCCGAATACTCGACCACGTCGAGCGTGGGAAAGCGCGCCGCGCCGCGCGTGTACCAGATCCAGCCCAGCGTGCCGGCAAAGGCGACCGCATCGCCGAAGAGCGTCGAGCCGGCGGACGAAGAAGCGGTGCCGAAGAGCAGGCCCGACACCATGGCGACGCCCGCGAGCGCCAGCGCCGTCGCCAGCAGCGCCAGGCGCGCGGGCCGCACGCCGTCGAAGGCCCAGCGCACCAGTTGCGTGGTCATGGGCGTGGTGGCCACGATCACCGCGCCGTGCGAGGGCACCGAATGCGCGAGCCCGACGAACAGCATCACGCTGAAGACGCCGAAGCCCGCGGCGCCCCGCAGCGCCAGCGGCAGCGCGTGCAGGCGCAGCTTGCGCCAGGGCGCCGCGCCGCGCGGCAGCAGCAGCGCAGCGAACAGCAGGGCCGACATGCTGTAGCGGATCAGCGTGAGCCACACGGGCTCGACGTGCGGCAGGACGTCCTTGCCGACAAGGAACATGGCGCCCCATCCGGAGGTGGCGAGCAGCAGCGCGGCAATGCCGAGCGGGCGTGGATTGGCGGTGAACATGCTGTGCGAGCCTCGTTGCATTGAATCGATGGCGCCAAGCTTCGGCTTTTCCGCGTTGCGCGGCCATTCGCTTCTTTGGACGGGGGTCTCCGAAAAAACGAACGGACGCAGGCCGCGCCAGCGCTCACAATTTGTGCCATGGAGCTCTACCAACTGAAGACCTTCGTTGCCATTGCGAAGGAGGGCAGCCTCACCCGCGCCGCCGAGCGCGTGTTCACCAGCGCGCCGGCCGTCAGCGCGCAGCTCAAGGCACTGGAGGACGAACTGGGCGTGAAGCTGTTCGAGCGTACGCCGCGCGGCATGGTGCCCACGCAGGCCGGCCGCAGCCTGCTCGAGGAAGCGGAACGCACGCTGGCCTCGGCCATGCGCATGCGCTCGGCCGCCGAACAGCTGCGCGGCGCGGCGCAGGGCGTGGTGCGCTTCGGCACCGTGGTCGATCCGGTGGCCTTGAGGCTCGGCGAGGTGCTGGTCAAGCTTGCGGAGCGCCATCCGCAGGTCACGCTGCAGCTGCGGCAGGGCCTGTCGTTCGAGACCCTGGCGGCGGTGCAGCGCGGCGAGCTCGACTGCGCCTACGCGCTCAGCGACAGCGAGCAGGTCGAAGGCATGGAGCTGCTGCGCCTCGTTCCGGTCGAGCTGGTCGTGGCGCTGCCGCTGCCGGTTTCCGAGGCCCACCCGGGCCTCACGCTCGACGAACTCACCCAGCTGCCGTGGGTGGGCACGCCGCCCACGTGCATCCTGCGCACGCACCTCGAGAAGCTGTTCGCGGGCGCCGGCCGCGACTACCGGCAGGGCCGCACGGCCGACAGCGAAAGCGCCGTGCGCAGCATGGTCGCAAGCGGCATGGGCGCGGGCCTGCTGCGGCTCGACCAGGCCGAGCAGGGCGAGCGCAACGGCGAGCTTGCGATCTGGAACGGCTGGCGCTCGCGCACCTGGCTGTGCTGGCTCGCGGCGCAAGGCCGGCACGCGAGCGCCGTCGAGGCGGTGCGCAGCGCGGTGCTCGAAACCTGGACCTGAGCGGCGCGCGTAGAGGCCGCCGAATTTGCAGCGGGCGCGCGCGGCCTGTCATCATTCGCGCCTGCAATGACCCAAGAACCGACTCTCTCCATGGATCTGTTGAACCGCGCCAGGCAGCTCCTGGCCGCTCCGGACGGCACGCTGCCCGGCGCCGCCGCCACGCCCGAGGCCGGCTGCGTGGTGCTGATTGCGCTGGGCGACGGCGCGAGCCGCGCGCGCGTGGTCGCCGGGCGCGCCGAAAGCGCCGAGCAGGCCTGGCAAAAGGCCAGCGATGCGGCGATTGCGCTCGCGCAGCGCATCGGCATGCAGCCGCGCCGCGTGCGCGTGGAGCTGGTCGACCAGGTCGAGCCCATGAGCTGGGGCGCGCTGAAGGACCGCCTGGCGCGTACCAAGCGCAACTACTTCAACCAGGGCGTGTCCCTCGATGCGGCGTTCGACGCGGCGCTGCTCGCGCCGGAGATCAACGGCAGCGCCATCTTCTACAACGGCACGGTGGGCCATGCCGAGCCCAATCCGGGCAACCTGCGCCTTCATGCGAAGCGGCGCTTCGGTGTCGAGCTCGATTTTCCGCAGGACGACGCGGCGCCGGTGTGGTGCTTCACCACGCGCGCGGCCTATGCCGATGCGGAGGGCGCGTGGCCCATCACCCCCAAGGGACAGGCGGCGGGCTACCGCACGCTGCCCGAGTGGAGCGCCGGCCAGGTGCGCAGCCTGGTGGACAGCGCGAGCGACTATCTCGCGGCGCAGATCAAGCCCACGGGCGAGTTCCACTACGGCTGGTTCCCGTGCTTCGACCGCGCGATTCCCACCTACAACACCTTGCGCCACGCGAGCTCGACCTATGCGCTGCTCGAGGCCTGGGAGCTGACCCGCAGCGACAGCCAGAAGGCGGCCATCGACCGCTCGCTGTCGCTGCTGACGCAGCGGCTGATCCGCCAGGCCGAGCTGCCCGGCGGCACGCGCGCGGCCTACCTGCTGGACATCGGCGACGAGGTCAAGCTCGGCGGCAATGCGGTGTGCCTGCTGGCGCTCGTCAAGTACACGGAGCTCACGGGCGATCCGCAGCACCTGCCGCTGATGGAGCAGCTCGCGCTCGGCATCCAGGCCATGCAGGATCCGGCCACCGGGCGCTTCGTGCACGTGCTCAACTACCCCTCGCTCGAGGTGAAGGACGCCTTCCGCGTCATCTACTACGACGGCGAGGCGGCCTTCGGCCTGATGCGCCTGTACGGCCTTACGCGGGACGAGCGCTGGCTCGCGGTGGTCGAGAAGGCCTTCGAGCATTTCATTGCCGCGGAGCACTGGCGCGCGCACGACCACTGGCTGAGCTACTGCGTCAACGAGCTCACAAGGGTTCGGCCCGAAACGCGCTACTACCAGTTCGGCCTGCGCAACGTGGCCGACTACCTGGACTTCGTGCTGGAGCGCATCACCACCTTCCCGACCCTGCTCGAGCTCATGATGGCTGCGCGCGAGATGGTGGAGCGCCTGGCCGCCGACCCCGCGCTGCGCCCGCTGCTCGAAGGCTTCGACCGCGCCAAGTTCGACCGCGCGCTCGAGCATCGCGCGCGCTACCTGGCCAACGGCTACTTCTGGCCCGAACTCGCGATGTTCTTCCGCAACCCGGACCGCATCGCCGGTTCGTTCTTCATCAAGCACCACAGCTTCCGCGTTCGCATCGACGACGTGGAGCACTATTTGTCCGGGCTCATTGCCTACTGGAAGCACCGTCGATGAACAGCAGCAGCAATATCACCACCCGCGAATTCGGCCGCATGCCCGACGGGCGCGTCGTGACCGAATACACCCTGGACAACGGCTGGGGCCTGCGCCTCAGCGCCATCAACCATGGCGGCATCGTCACTGCGTTGCACGTGCCGGACCGCCATGGGCACAGCGGCAACATCGTGCTCGGCCTGCCGAGCCTCGCCGATTACCTCGGCCCGCATCCGCACCTGGGCACCATCGTCGGGCGCTACGCGAACCGGATCGCAGGCGGGCGCTTCACGCTCGATGGCGTTGCGCACCAGCTCCCGCTGAACAACGGCGCCAACTCGCTGCATGGCGGGCACCGGGGCTTCGGCACGCGCTTCTGGCAGATCGAGCCGGTGCCGGCGGACAGCGCGGCGGGCGACATCGCCATCGAGCTTCGCTACACCAGCGCCGACGGCGAAGAGGGTTTTCCGGGCGAGGTGCAGGTGACGGTGCGCTACGCGCTCAGCACCAGCGAGAACACCTGGCGCATCGACTACCGCGCCGTGGCCGACCGGCCCACGGTGCTGAACCTGAGCCATCACGACTACTTCAACCTCGCGGGCGAGGGTGCGGTGCTGGACCATCGGCTCACGATTCCCGCGAGCCGCTACTGCCCGGTCGATGCGGGCCTGATTCCGCTCGGCCTCGCGCCGGTGGCCGGAACGCCGTTCGACTTCCGCGCAGCCACGCCCATCGGCGCGCGCATCGATGCGCCGCACGAGCAGTTGCGCATCGCCGGCGGCTACGACCACAACTGGGTGCTCGACCGCGAGCCGGCCGGCCTGGCATTGGCGGCCAGGCTCGAACATCCGCCATCCGGGCGCGTGATGGAGGTGCACACGACCGAGCCGGCGCTGCAGTTCTATTCGGGCAACTTCCTCGACGGCAGCCTGCGCGGTGCCGATGGCGAGAGCTTGCGGCGCGGTGCGGGGCTGTGCCTGGAAACACAGCACTGCCCCGATTCGCCGAACCAGCCGGACTTTCCTTCGACGGTGCTGCGGCCGGGAGAGGTGTTCGGCAGCAGCACACTTCACCGCTTCGGCATTTCCTGAACCGTGGCCGCAACGAGCTTGCGGACCACCGGAAGCACCACCAGCAGCGACGGAAACGCGACCAGCCAGGAGACGCCCCAGGCGCTCATCCACATCTGCAGGAGCCCGCTCGCGAGCCCCACGCTCTTGAGCGTGGAGACGCCGGCGACGATGCAGGACATGAAGACCGAAAGGAAAAACGGCATGACGATGCCCGCATAGCGGGCGGGAAGTTTTCTGCGGTTCATGGGCGGGCCAGCTCCTGGATGTATCGGTTCAAGGTGCGCGGCTCGCGGCCGAGGATCGCCCGCAGCGTCAGTGGATTTCCGCCGAGCCCGTGCGCGGCATAGTGCGCGTGCACCCTCGAGAGCAGCAGGCGTTGGCGCTCGTCGTAGGGCGGATTGGCCCGCGCAACCCAGTCGCCGAAGCTCCATTGCTCGGCCGACACCGGGCGCCCCAGCGCCTCGCTGGCCATGCGCGCGATTTCAAGCCGGTTGAAGCGGTCAGGCGCGCACAGCTCGAAGCTGCCGAAGGCGAGGTGGTCGCCCGTCAGCGCGAGGGCGGCGACTTCCGCCACGTCGCGAAAGTCGACCCGGGCGATGCGCGTGGAAACGGGGTAGGGCTCGGCAAGCACGCCGTCCTTCACGATGGCGGGCCAGGCGGCATTCAGGTTCTGGAAGAAGTTGGCGGGATGCAGCAGCGTGTATTCAAGATCCGATTCGAACAGCGCCGTCTCGACCGCGACCTTGCTCGCATGGTTGGCGAGCGTGGCGTGCGTGGGCTGGATCACCGAGGAGAAAACGAACTTCCGCACGCCCGCGCCGGCGGCTGCGGCCACCATGTTGCATCCCATCCGTGCTTCGTCGGGCTGGAAGGCGGGGCCGATGTGGAACACGCCGCCGGCGCCCGCGGCCGCGCGCGCAAGGCTCGCCGGGTCGCGCAGGTCGCCGACGACCGCTTCGGCCGCGCCGTTGCCCAGGGCGGCGCGCGCGCCTTCTTCGTTGCGCACCAGCGCGCGCACCGCGGCGCCGCGCGCCAGCAGGGCAGACACCACCCAGTGCGCGACCCGGCCGGTCGCGCCGACCACCAGTACGGTGGCTTTTCTTTGCTCTTGCATGCATCTCTCCTTCGGTTGAGCGGTTCAAGACCGCGGCCGAAGAACGATACGAATTGCCGAAAAGTTTGAGAATCCATGCAAATCGACATAGACCTTCATTCAAAACGGAAAGATCTCATGGAGCAGATCCAGGACATCCGGGCCTTCGTGGCCATCGTCGACCACGGCAGCCAGAGCGCAGCGGCGCGGCACCTCGGGCGCTCGGTCCAGTCGGTCAGCCGCTCGCTCGGCGCGCTGGAACGCAGCCTCGGCGTGCAGCTGCTCCGGCGCACGACGCGGCAGTCCTCGGTCACCGAGGTCGGCCTCGCCTACCACCGCCGCGTGCAGGCGGCGCTTGCCGAAATCGATGCGGCGGCCGCCGAGGCGAGCAGCCAGCTCGCATCGCCCAGGGGACTGCTGCGGATTGCCGCGCCGGTGCAGTTCGCGCCGGCTTTCGTGGTGCCGCTGATCGCCGCCTTCATGCGGCGCTATCCGGCCATGGAAGTGGAACTCACCGCCTCGGACCGCTTCGTGAACCTGATCGACGGCGACCTGGACCTCGCCATCCGCATCGGCGAGCTGCCCGACTCCGAACTCGCCGCCCGGCGGCTCGGCGGCTTGCGCATGATCGTGGCGGGCGCTCCGGCGTATTTCGAGCGCCATGGCCGCCCGCAGCGGCCCGAAGACCTGGCCGGCCACCAGTGCCTCGTGCGGACCACGCACGAGACCGATGCGCACTGGCCCTTCACGGTCAACGGCAGGCCAAGGCGGGTCAAGGTCTCGGGGCGGTTCCGGGCCGACAACACGGCGGCCATCTATGCGGCCGTGACGCAGGGCCTGGGCCTGTGCTTCACGCCGCTCTGGCAGATTCGCCATCTGCTGGAGGGCGGCCGCGTCGAACTGGTGCTGACCGATTTCGAACCGCCCGAAATACCGGTGCACGTGGTGTGGCCCGCCGCCAGGGGAAGCCAGGCAAGGGCGAAGCTGTTTGCGGACTTCGCCGCCGAGAACCTGCCTAGGCCTTGACGGCCGCCGCGCCGAACTCGGCCGCGGGCAGGCCCGGGCTGCCGATGCGCACCGCGAACAATCCGCCGGCCAGCGGCTCGGCCTCGAGCTGTTCGGCCGTGAGCCCGCTGCGCGCGGTGCTGATGTAGAGCGTGCACAGGTCCTCGCCGCCGAAGGCGCAGTCCGTGACGTTGCTCGCGGGCAGTTCGATGCGGCACAGCTCGGCGCCGCTCACCGGGTCGTGGCAGCTCACGCAATGGCCGCCCCAGCGCGCGATCCAGAGGCGGCCGGCCGCGTCGGTCGTCATGCCGTCGGGCAGGCCGTCGCCCTCGGCGAAGCGAAGCCACACCCGCTTGTTGCCCACGGTGCCGGCCGTGCTGTCGAAGTCGTAGGCGTAGACGCAGCCTTCGACCGTGGCGTTGAAGTACATCGTGCGTTCGTCGAGCGACCAGGTCGGCCCGTTGGTCACCGCAAAGCCGTCGTCGTGGCGCGTGCAGCGGCCATCGGCGTCGAAGCGGTAGAGCGCGCCGGTGGGCGCCACGCAATCGAAGTCCATGGTGCCGCCCCAAAAGCGGCCCTGCCGGTCGCACTTGCCGTCGTTGAAGCGGTTGCCGGGCCGGTCGGGCTCGGGCTGGTGCAGGTAGCGCGGCGGCGCATCGACCGCGGGATCGAAGAAGGCGAAGCCGCGGCGCATGGTGACGATCAGCCCCGGCGCGTCCGCGCGCTCGGCCAGCGCGGTGATCTCCTCGTCGAACTGCCAGCTGCGGCGCGCGCCGCTGGCCGGATCGAGCCGGTACAGGCGGCTTTCGAGGATGTCGATCCAGTAGAGCGCCCGTTCGCGCGGCGACCACAGCGTGCCTTCGCCGAGCGTGGCGCCCGCGGGCCACAGGCACTCGGGTTGGCCGACGATCGATGGCACGCCAAGGGGCGTGGGAGTGGATGCGGTGCTGCCGGTCTGGGTCATTTGTTTTGCGCCTTTGTTGTCTCGGTCCTTGACGCGGCGGATCGTATCAAGGCATATTGATAATAGAAACCAAACTATTTGGCATCAAGTGATATTGATTTTGCAATGTCACAGCCAGCTCTCTGGAGACCCCCATCTTGAAGGATTCCCCGCAGCTTTCGATTCATCCCAGCCTGAAGGGACGCACGGTGTTCGTCACCGGCGGCGGCAGCGGCATTGGCGCGGCGATTGTGGCCGCGTTTGCCGCGCAGGGCGCACGCGTGGCCTTCGTCGACATTGCCGAAGGCGCCAGCGCCGCGCTCGCGCAGCGCATCGCACAAGAAGGCCATGCCGCGCCATGGTGGCGCGCCTGCGACGTGCGCGACATCGGCGCGCTGCAGAAGGCCATTGCCGATGCGGCCGCCGAGCTCGGCGACTTTGCGGTGCTGGTCAACAACGTGGCGAGCGACGACCGCCACACGCTCGAATCGGTCACGCCCGACTACTACGACAACCGCATGGCCATCAACGAGCGGCCCGCGCTGTTCGCGATCCAGTCGGTGGTGCCGGGCATGCGGCGGCTGGGCTTCGGCTCGGTGGTCAACCTGGGCTCCACGGGCTGGCAGACCAAGGGCTCGGGCTATCCCTGCTATGCGATTGCCAAGTCGTCGGTCAATGGCCTCACGCGCGGCCTGGCGGTGGAACTGGGCCGCGACCGCATCCGCATCAACACCGTATCGCCCGGCTGGGTGATGACCGAGCGGCAGGTGCAGCTGTGGCTCGACGACGAGGGTGAGCAATCGCTCAAGCGCAACCAGTGCCTGCCCGACAAGCTGATGCCCGAGGACATCGCGCGCATGGTGCTGTTCCTCGCGTCGGACGACGCGAAGATGTGCACCGCGCAGGAGTTCACCGTGGATGCGGGCTGGACCTGATCAGTCCAGTTCCAGCTTGCGGCCGTAGACGCTGAGGCTCGCGGTCTTCAGCGCCTTCATCATCACCTTGGCCGCCGGCGACAGCAGCCGGTCGGTGCGCGTGATGATGCCGAAGGCGTCCATGTGGCAGGGCATGTCCAGCGGCAGCAGCGACACGATGCCGTGCGCGGCGTAGTAGCGCGCCACGTCGGTCGCGAGCACGGCGACCATGTCGCTTTGCTGCAGCATGCGCGTGATGAAGAGCAGGGCCGAGCTCTCGATGATGTTGTTCGGCGGCACCAGGCCCTCCTCCTGGAACATCAGCTCGAAACGGTGGCGCAGCACGCTGCCCGCGGGCGGCACGATCCAGCCGGCGCCCACCACGTCGCGCAGCGTGAGGCCGCTCATGCCCAGCAGCGGATGGCCGGGGCGCACCAGCGCACACACCGGCTCCTCGGCCAGCGCCTCGTAGCGCAGCTGCGACTTGTCGTGCTCGGCGAAGAGCCGCGCCACCAGGATGTCGAGCTTGCCCTGCTCGAGCCGCTCGATCAGCACCGCGCTGGTCTCGATCTCGAGCGACACGCGCAAATCGGGCTGCTCGCGCTTCACCATCGCCACCGCGGGCGGCATCAGCGTGAGGCCCGGCGCGGTGATGGCGCCCACGCCCACCTGGCCGAAGCGGCCCGCCTTGAGCGCGGTGAGTTCGTCGTGCGCCTGGTTCAGGCTGGCCAGCGCCACGCGGGCGTGGCGGATCATGGTTTCGCCATACCAGGTGGGGCGCATGCCGCGCGGCAGCCGGTCGAACAGCGGCACTTCCAGCACGTCCTCCAGGTCCTTCAGCAGCTTGGAAGCGGCCGGCTGGGTCATGTTGAGCACCTGGGCCGCGCGGTGGATGTTGCCTTCCTCCGCCAGCGCCACCAGCAAGAGCAGCTGCCGCGTCTTGAGGCGCGCACGGATGAACCAGTGGTTGTAGTTGGTCATGTCTCGTGGGTTGTTGTTTGTGAGAGCTTTGTGCTCAGAGGGTTTTCCAGAATCCAGCGATTGATATGCATTTTGTCGAAAAAATGATTGGATTGATATCAATTCTGTTCATAGACTCGCCGCACTTTTCCAAAACGAGAGACAAGGTCGGCGCGCAGGTGATTCACGGCGAGATCCATCAGAACGTGCGGCAATACATCAACGGCCGCTGGGAAACCAGCGCGACCACCGGTGTGAGCGCCAATCCTTCGGACACCAGCGAAGTGGTGGCCGAATACGCACGCGCCGATCGCCGCCAGGTGGAATCCGCGATCCGCGCGGCCGCCGACGCCTTTTCCCACTGGAGCCACAGCACGCCGCAGCGCCGGGCCGACGTGCTCGACCGCATCGGCACCGAACTGCTGGCGCGCAAGGACGAACTGGGCCTGCTGCTGGCGCGCGAGGTCGGCAAGACCCTGCCCGAAGCGGTGGCCGAGGCGGCGCGCGCGGGGCAGGTGTTCAAGTTCTTCGCGGGCGAGGCGCTGCGCGGCGGCGGCGAGAACATGGCCTCGCTGCGCGCGGGCGTGCAGGTCGACGTCACGCGCGAACCGGTCGGCGTGGCCGGGCTCATCACGCCGTGGAACTCGCCGCTCGCGGTGCCGGCAACCAAGATTGCGCCGGCGCTCGCGCACGGCAACTGCGTGGTGTTCAAGCCCGCCGAGCTGGCGCCGGCCTGCGGCTGGACGCTGGCCGAGATCATCAGCCGCGCCGCGCTGCCCGCGGGCGTGTTCAACCTCGTGATGGGCAGCGGCCGCGAGGCGGGCCAGGCACTGGTCGACAGCCCGCTGGTCGATGCCCTGAGCTTCACCGGTTCGGCGCGCAACGGCGAGCGCATCCTGCAGGCGGCCGCCGCGCGGCGCGCCAAGGTGCAGCTCGAGATGGGCGGCAAGAACGCACTCGTGGTGCTGGCCGACGCCGACATCGACCATGCGGTCGACTGCGCGGTGCAGGGCGCTTATTTTTCCAACGGCCAGCGCTGCACGGCATCGAGCCGGCTGATCGTCGAGGCCGCGGTGCACGACGCGTTCGTCTCGCGGCTCCGCGAACGGCTCAAGGCGCTGAAGATCGGCCATGCGCTCGAACGCGGCGTCGACGTCGGGCCGCTGGTCGATGAAGAGCGGCTGGCGCGCAGCCTGGCATGGGTCGGCATTGCGCGCGAAGAGGGCGCCGAGCACGTATGGGGCGGCGAGCCGCTGCAGCGCGCAACCGCCGGCCACTACATGAGCCCCGCACTGTTCCTGGCCACGCCCGGGCACCGCATCGCGCGCGAGGAAATCTTCGGCCCGCTGGCCTGCGTGCTGCGGGCGGCCGACTACGACGAGGCGCTGGCGCTGTGCAACGACACCCCTTCGGGCCTGAGCGCGGGCATCTGCACCAACTCGCTCAAGCACGCGATGCATTTCAGGCGCCATGCCGAAGTCGGTATGACGATGGTCAACCTGCCGACGGCGGGCGTGGATTTCCACGCGCCCTTCGGCGGGCGCAAGGGGTCGGGCTACGGGCCGCGCGAACAAGGGCGCCACGCCGCGGAGTTCTACACGACGGTCAAGACCGGCTACATGCTGGCCTGACCACCACGGATGGTTTTCATCAACAAGCAAGCACTCAGAAAGAAGGAGACATTCCAATGAAACTCAATCGCCGCACCCTCAATATCGCACTCGCCGCCGCCTCGCTCGGCGGGCTCCTGCCTGCCACCGCGCTGGCGCAGAAGAAGATCGTGCTCGGCTTCAGCCAGGTGGGCGCCGAGAGCGAATGGCGCACCGCCAACACCGAGTCGATCAAGGCCTCGGCCAAGGAAGCGGGCATCGAGCTCAAGTTCTCCGACGCGCAGCAGAAGCAGGAAAACCAGATCAAGGCGATCCGTTCGTTCATCGCGCAGAAGGTGGACGTGATCGCCTTCTCGCCGGTGGTCGAGTCGGGCTGGGAAACCGTGCTGCGCGAAGCCAAGGCCGCGAAGATCCCGGTGGTGCTGACCGACCGATCGGTGAACACCAAGGACGACTCGCTCTACGTGACCTTCATGGGCTCCGACTTCGTCGAGGAAGGCCGCAAGGCGGGCCGCTGGCTGGTCGAGAAGATGAAGGACCAGAAGGGCGACGTGAACATCGTCGAGCTGCAGGGCACCGTGGGCTCGGCACCGGCCATCGACCGCAAGAAGGGCTTCGAGGAAATCATCAAGGCCGACCCCAAGTTCAAGATCCTGCGCTCGCAGACCGGCGACTTCACGCGCGCCAAGGGCAAGGAAGTGATGGAAGCCTTCCTGAAGGCCGAGGGCAAGAAGATCAACGTGCTCTACGCGCACAACGACGACATGGCCATCGGCGCCATCCAGGCCATCGAGGAAGCGGGCCTGAAGCCGGCCAAGGACATCACGATCATCTCGATCGATGCCGTCAAGGGTGCCTTCGAAGCCATGATCGCTGGCAAGCTCAACGTGTCGGTCGAATGCAGCCCGCTGCTCGGCCCCCAGCTGATGAGCGCCGTGAAGGACATCAAGGCCGGCAAGCCGCTGCCCAAGCGCATCGTGACCGAAGAGACGATCTTCCCGATGGAAGTCGCCGCCAAAGAGTTTCCCAATCGCAAGTACTGAGAGCCCACACCCATGAAACGCAACTTCCTCAAGGCCTCGCTCGCAGGCATCGCACTGGCCATCGCCGGCATCGCGCCGCTCGCGCATGCGCAGGACAAGGGCCCGATCGCCATCTCGATGCCGACCAAGTCGTCGGCGCGCTGGATCGCCGATGGCGCCAACATGGTCAAGTACTTCAAGGAGAAGGGCTACAAGACCGACTTGCAGTACGCCGACGACGACATTCCGAACCAGCTCGCGCAGATCGAGAACATGGTGACCAAGGGCTCCAAGGTGCTGGTCATCGCGGCCATCGACGGCACCACGCTGTCCGACGTGCTGCAGAAGGCGGCCGACAAGGGCGTGAAGGTCATTGCCTACGACCGGCTCATCAAAGGCTCGAAGAACGTCGACTACTACGCCACCTTCGACAACTTCCAGGTCGGCGTGCTGCAGGCGCAGTCGATCGAGGCGGCGCTGGGCCTGAAGAGCGGCAAGGGCCCGTTCAACATCGAGCTGTTCGGCGGTTCGCCCGACGACAACAACGCCTTCTTCTTCTACAACGGCGCGATGTCGGTGCTGGAGCCGTACATCAAGAGCGGCAAGCTGGTGGTGCGCAGCAAGCAGATGGGCATGGACAAGGTCGGCACGCTGCGCTGGGACGGCGCGGTGGCGCAGGCCCGCATGGACAACCTGCTGTCGGCCTACTACACCAAGGACCGCGTCGATGCGGTGCTGTCGCCGTACGACGGCCTGTCGATCGGCATTCTCTCGTCGCTCAAGGGTGTGGGCTACGGCTCGGCGTCGCAGCCGATGCCGGTGGTGTCGGGGCAGGACGCCGAGATCCCGTCGGTCAAGTCGATCCTGCGCAAGGAGCAGACCTCGACCGTGTTCAAGGACACGCGCGAGCTGGCCAAGGTCACGGTGGCCATGGTCGACGCCATGCTGTCGGGCAAGACGCCCGAGGTGAACGACACCAAGACCTACAACAACGGCATCAAGGTTGTGCCCTCGTACCTGCTCAAGCCCGTGAGCGTGGACGGCGGCAACTGGAAGCAGGTGCTGGTCGACAGCGGCTACTACAAGGAAAGCCAGGTCAAGTGAGCGTCGGAATGGCAGCAGCAGAAGCGGACGGCCGCAGCATCCTCGAGATGCGCGGCATCACCAAGACATTTCCGGGCGTGAAGGCGCTCAGCGATGTCAACCTGGCGGTGCGCGCGGGCGAGATCCATGCGGTGGTCGGCGAGAACGGCGCGGGCAAGTCGACGCTCATGAAGGTGCTGAGCGGCGTCTATCCGTGCGACTCGTACACCGGGGAGATCCACTTCGAGGGCGAGCTGCGCCGCTTCCGGAGCATTGCCGACAGCGAGAAGCTCGGCATCATCATCATCCACCAGGAGCTGGCGCTGGTGCCGCTCTTGTCCATCGCCGAGAACATCTTCCTTGGCAACGAGATTGCGCACGGCGGCGTGATCGACTGGTTCGCCGCCTATGCGAAGACGCGCGAGCTGCTCGCCAAGGTGGGCCTGAAGGAGCCGCCCACCACGCTGGTGACCGACCTGGGCGTGGGCAAGCAGCAGCTGGTGGAGATCGCCAAGGCGCTGGCCAAGGAGGTCAAGCTGCTGATCCTCGACGAGCCCACCGCCAGCCTCAACGAAAACGACAGCGATGCCCTGCTGATGCTGCTGCTCGAGCTCAAGCGCCAGGGCATCGCATCGATCCTGATCTCGCACAAGCTCAACGAGATTGCCAAGGTGGCCGACTCCATCACCGTGCTGCGCGACGGCGCCACGGTGGAGACCATGGACTGCCGCGGCCAGCCGATCAGCGAGGACCGCATCATCCGCGGCATGGTGGGGCGCGACATGGCGCACCGCTATCCGCAGCGCAATCCGAAGATCGGCGAGACGGTGTTCGAGGTGCGCGACTGGCGCGTGCACCATGCGCTGCATGCCGACCGCGAACAGATCAAGGGCGTGGACCTGCATGTGCGCAAGGGCGAGATCGTCGGCATTGCGGGCCTCATGGGCGCGGGCCGCACCGAACTCGCGATGAGCGTGTTCGGCAAGTCCTACGGCCAGCGCATCAGCGGCACGGTGCTGATGCACGGACAGCCGGTGGACGTGGGAACGGTGCGCAAGGCCATCGACCATGGCATTGCCTACGTCACCGAAGACCGCAAGGGCCTGGGGCTGGTGCTGGAGGAAAACATCCAGAAGAACGTGAGCCTGGCCAACCTGGAGGCGGTCTCGAGTTCGATGGTGATCGACGACGCGCGCGAATTCAAGGTGGCGAGCGACTACCGCCGTGCACTCAACATCCGCTCGTCGGGCGTGGAGCAGCTGGTGGTCAATCTGTCGGGCGGCAACCAGCAGAAGGTGGTGCTCAGCAAATGGCTCTTCACCCAACCCGAACTTTTGATTCTCGACGAACCCACGCGCGGCATCGACGTGGGCGCCAAGTACGAGATCTACACCATCATCGACCAGCTCGCGAGCGAGGGCAAAGGCATTCTCATGATTTCTTCCGAACTGCCGGAACTGCTCGGCATGTGCGACCGCATCTACGTGATGAACGAGGGCCGCTTCGTGGCCGAATTTCCGGCTGCCGAGGCTTCGCAGGAGCGCATCATGCATGCCATCGTGAGTGCGGGGAGTTCCGTCCATGTCGCAGCCTGAAGTCAACGCGGTGAACGCCGCCGTCCCCATTGCAGAGGCCGCCCCGAAGCTGCACGCCGGCTTCCTGAAGAACAACCTGCGCGAATACGGCATGCTGATCTCGCTGGTCGCGATCATGGTGCTGTTCCAGGTGCTGACCGACGGCACGCTGCTGCGGCCGCTGAACCTGACCAACCTGCTGCTGCAGAACAGCTACGTCGTCATCATGGCGCTGGGCATGCTGCTGGTGATCGTGGCGGGGCACATCGATCTGTCGGTGGGCTCGGTCTGCGGCTTCATCGGCGCGCTGGCGGCGGTGCTGATGGTGGAGTACGAATGGCACTTCGTGCCGACGGCCATCATCAGCATTGCGGCGGGCGCGGCCATCGGCGCCGCGCAGGGCTGGTTCGTCGCGTTCCGCAAGATCCCGTCGTTCATCGTCACGCTCGCGGGCATGCTGGTGTTCAAGGGGCTCACGCTGGCGCTGCTGGCGGGGCAGTCGGTGGGACCGTTCCCGGTCGAGTTCCAGCGGCTGAGCTCGGGCTTCATTCCCGATCCGCTGGGCGGCGACGCATTGCGCACCACCTCGCTGGTGGTCGGCGCACTGGCCGCGGCGGCACTGGTGTTCTTCAAGCTGCGCGGGCGCGCCAAGCTCGCGGCGCACGGCATGGAGACGGAGCCCTATGTGTTCTTCCTCGTGAAGAACCTGTTCTTCGCGGCCATCATCCTTTTCTTCAGCTACCTACTCTCGACCTACAAGGGCCTGCCCAACGTGCTGATCGTGATGGCGGTGCTGATCGTGGTGTACGACTTCGTCACCAACCGCACCACCATCGGCCGGCGCATCTATGCGCTCGGCGGCAACGAGAAGGCGGCGCGGCTGTCGGGCGTGAAGACGCAGCGGCTTGCCTTCCTGACCTTCGTCAACATGGGCGCGCTGGCCGCGCTCGCGGGCCTGGTGTTCGCGGCGCGGCTCAACACGGCCACGCCCAAGGCGGGCCTGGGCTTCGAGCTCGACGTGATCGCGGCCTGCTTCATCGGCGGCGCCTCGGCCTCGGGCGGCGTGGGCCGGGTGATGGGCGCGGTGATCGGTGCCTTCATCATGGGCGTGATGAACAACGGCATGTCGATCCTGGGCATCGGCATCGACTACCAGCAGGTCATCAAGGGCCTGGTGCTGCTGGCGGCCGTGTTCATCGACGTCTACAACAAGAACAAGTAGGCGCATGAGCCAGAGCGGCATCAGCCCCGTGCTTGAACTGCGGGGCATCCACAAGCAGTTCGGCGGCATCCCGGTGCTGCGCGACGTGCAACTGCGGCTGTACCCCGGCGAAATCCATGCGCTGATGGGGCAGAACGGCGCGGGCAAGTCGACGCTCATCAAGGTGCTCACGGGGGTTCTTCCGTCGAGCGGCGGCGAGATGCACCTCGAGGGAAAGCCCATTCATCCCGCCTCGCCGCTGGAGGCGCAGAAGCTCGGCATCAGCACGGTCTACCAGGAGGTCAACCTGTGCCCGAACCTCTCGGTGGCCGAGAACGTGTTTGCGGGCCGCTATCCGCGCTGCGGCGCGGCGCAGGGCTTTCGCATCGACTGGGCGGCGGTGAACCGGCGTGCCGAAGAACTGCTGGCGCGCATCGGGCTGGACATCGACGTGAGCCGGCTGCTGTCGAGCTATTCGGTCGCGGTGCAGCAGATGGTGGCCATTGCGCGCTCGCTGGGCGTGTCGTCGAAGGTGCTGATCCTCGACGAGCCGACTTCGAGCCTGGACGACGACGAGGTCGAGAAGCTGTTCGAGGTGCTGAGGCGCCTGCGCAGCGAAGGGCTCGCGATCGTCTTCGTGACGCACTTCTTCAACCAGATGTATGCGGTGTCGGATCGCATCACGGTGCTGCGCAACGGCAACTGGGTGGGCGAGTGGCGCGCCGCGGACCTCGGCCCGCAGGCATTGATTGCCGCGATGCTGGGGCGTGAGCTGGCAGCCCAGTCGGCCCGGCCCGCGGCGCTGCCGGCCTTCGATGAAGCCGCGCCCGCCTTGCTGCAGGCCGAGGGCCTGGGCCAATCGGGGCAGCTGCAGGCCACCGACCTGCGCGTGCGCGCCGGCGAGGTGGTCGGCATCGCGGGCCTGCTGGGCGCCGGCCGCACCGAGCTGGCGCGCCTGCTGTTCGGGCTCGAGGCGCCCGACCGCGGGGTGCTGAGCATCAATGGCCGTTCCGTCAGCTTCTCGAACCCCGCCGACGCCATCCGCGAAGGGCTCGCGCTGTGCCCCGAAGAGCGCAAGACCGATGGCATCGTGGCCGAGCTGTCGGTGCGCGAGAACATCGCGCTTGCGCTGCAGGCGCGCCTCGGCGTGCGGCGCTTCCTGTCGCGTGCCGAGCAGACGGCGATCGCCGAGCGTTTCGTCGCGTCGCTGGGCATCAAGACCGCGAGCGTGGAAACCCCCATCGGCCTGCTCTCGGGCGGCAACCAGCAGAAAGCCATGATCGCGCGCTGGCTCGCGACCGAGCCGCGCCTGTTGATCCTCGACGAGCCCACGCGCGGCATCGACGTGGCGGCCAAGCAGGAAATCATGGAAGAGATCCTGCGGCTCGCGAAGGCGGGCATGGCGGTGATCTTCATCTCCTCGGAGATGAGCGAGGTGGTGCGCGTGGCCCATCGCATCGTGGTGCTGCGCGACCGAAAGAAGGTGGGCGAGCTGCCGGGCGGCTCGAGCGAGGACGAAGTCTACGAAATGATTGCGGCGGCATGAACCAGCGTGATGTCTTGTCTTTCTCCCTCCCCCGCTGGGGGGGGGCCGGGGTGGGGGCCAGCGGCCTTCACTGCCGCGCAGTGTTCGAGGCCGCGTGCCCCCATCCCAGCCTTCCCCCGGAAGGGGAAGGAGCAAGGCAGAAGACATGAAGCGCCTCTCGTCCCTGATGAGTCATCGCCTCGCCTGGCCCATCATCACATTGCTGCTGCTGCTTGCAGTCAACACCGCGTTCAATGCCAGCTTCCTGCACCTCGAATGGCGCGACGGCCATCTGTACGGCAGCCTGGTCGACATCCTGAACCGCGCGGCGCCGCTGGTGCTGGTGTCGCTGGGCATGACGCTGGTGATTGCCACGCGCGGCATCGATGTTTCGGTGGGCGCAGTGGTGGCCATTGCGGCGGCCGTCGCGGCCTGGATGATCGGCGGATCGGTGGCGAGCGACGTGAGCCGCTTCCCGATGCCGCTTGCGATCCTCGCGGCGCTCGGCGTTGCACTGCTCTGCGGCCTCTGGAACGGGATGCTGGTCGCCAAGGTCGGCATGCAGCCGATCATCGCCACCCTGATCCTCATGGTGGCCGGCCGCGGCGTCGCGCAGCTCATTGCCGACGGGCAGATCATCACCATCTACTACAAGCCCTTTTTCTTCCTCGGCAGCGGCTACCTGCTGGGCCTGCCGTTCTCGCTGTTCATCGTGGCCGCGGTGTTCGTGCTGCTCTACCTGGCCATCACGCGCACGGCGCTCGGGCTTTTCATCCAGGCGGTCGGCATCAACCCGACGGCCGCGCGCGTGGCCGGCGTGCAGGCGCGCAGGCTCATCGTGGGCGCCTATGCGTTCTGCGGCCTGTGCGCGGGCGTGGCGGGCCTTCTGATCAGCTCCAACGTCAAGAGCGCGGACGGCAACAACGCCGGCCAGCTGCTGGAGCTCGACGCGATTCTGGCCGTGACGCTGGGCGGCACCGCGCTCACGGGCGGGCGCTTCAGCCTCATGGGCAGCGTGATCGGCGCGCTCATCATCCAGACGCTGACCTATGCGATCTATTCGCTGGGCGTGCCGCCCGAGATCAACCTCGTCGTGAAGGCCGTGGTGGTGTTCGCGGTGATGCTGCTGCAGTCGCCGGAGTTCAGGGCAGAGGTGCGGGCGCTGGTGCAGCGGCCGGTGCATGAGGGGATGCAGTCATGAGCGCGGTGATCGAGGCGGCACCCTCACCCCAGCCCTCTCCCGCGAGCGGGAGAGGGGGCAAGGCAGGGCTCAACCCGAAGTACCTGCCGCTCGCGGCGACCATTTCGCTGTTCGTGCTGGTGGCCACGCTCGGCTCGGTGTTCTACGACGGCTTCTTCTCGGCGCAGGTGTTCCTCAACCTGCTGATCGACAACGCCTTCCTGATCGTGGTGGCCGTGGGCATGACCTTCGTGATCCTATCGGGCGGCATCGACCTGTCGGTGGGCTCGGTGATCGCGCTCACCACGATGGTGTCGGCCTCGCTGGTCGAGAAGCACGGCTGGAGCCCGGCGGTGGTGATTCCGCTGGTGCTGGCCATGGGCACCGCATTCGGCGCGTTCATGGGCCTGCTCATCGAGCGCTTCAGGCTGCAGCCCTTCATCGTCACGCTCGCGGGCATGTTCCTCGCGCGGGGGCTCTGCTACCTGATCAGCATCGACTCCATCAGCATCACCAACGCGTTCTATGCCGAGGTCTCGCAGATCCGCATTCCGGTCTGGGGCGAGGCCTCGCTGTCGATCAGCGCGGTGATCGCCATCGGCGTGCTGCTGGCGGCGGTGTTCATTGCGCACTGCACGCCCTTCGGCCGCGCGGTGTACGCCATTGGCGGCAGCGAGCAGTCGGCCATGCTCATGGGCCTGCCGGTGCGCTCCACGCTCGTTGGCGTCTACACGCTGTCGGGCTTCTGCTCGGCGCTGGCGGGCGTGATCTTCACCTTCTACATGCTCTCGGGCTACGGCCTGCATGCGCTGGGGCTGGAACTCGATGCCATCGCGGCGGTGGTGATCGGCGGCACGCTGCTCACGGGCGGCGTGGGCTACGTGGCGGGCACGCTGTTCGGCGTGCTGATGCTCGGAATCATCCAGACGCTGATCTCCTTCGACGGCACGCTGAGCTCGTGGTGGACGCGCATCGTCGTCGGTGCGCTGCTGTTCGTGTTCTGCCTGTTGCAGCGCTTCTTCACCTCGCGTGCGCCGCGGCGCTGACGCGTTCTTTTTTTCTCTCGCTTTCAGGAAACTTCCGCATGCCGGACCCAACCCCCAAGAAGAAGCTGCGCTCGACCGAATGGTTCGGCTCGGCCGACAAGAACGGCTTCATGTACCGCAGCTGGATGAAGAACCAGGGCATACCGGACCACGAGTTCGACGGCCGGCCGATCATCGGCATCTGCAACACCTGGTCGGAGCTCACGCCCTGCAACGCGCACTTCCGCAAGATCGCCGAGCACGTGAAGCGCGGCATCTCGGAGGCGGGCGGCTTCCCGGTCGAGTTTCCGGTGTTCTCCAACGGCGAATCGAACCTGCGGCCCACCGCCATGCTCACGCGCAACCTCGCGAGCATGGACGTGGAGGAGGCCATCCGCGGCAACCCGGTCGATGCGGTGGTGCTGCTCACGGGCTGCGACAAGACCACGCCGGCATTGCTGATGGGCGCGGCGAGCTGCGACATCCCGGCCATCGTGGTCACGGGCGGGCCGATGCTCAACGGCAAGCTCGACGGCAAGGACATCGGCTCGGGCACGGCCGTGTGGCAGCTGCACGAATCGCTCAAGGCCGGCGAGATCAACCTGCACCAGTTCCTCTCGGCCGAAGGCGGCATGTCGCGTTCGGCCGGCACCTGCAACACCATGGGCACGGCCTCGACCATGGCCTGCATGGCCGAGGCGCTGGGCACCTCGCTGCCGCACAACGCGGCCATTCCGGCGGTCGACGCGCGGCGCTACGTGCTCGCGCAGATGTCGGGCATGCGCGCGGTCGAGATGGCGAAGGAGGGGCTCACGCTGTCGAAGATCCTCACGCGCGAGGCTTTCGAGAACGCCATTCGCGTCAACGCCGCCATCGGCGGATCGACCAATGCGGTGATCCACCTGAAGGCCATCGCGGGGCGCATCGGCGTCGACCTCGAGCTGGAAGACTGGACGCGCATCGGCAGCAACACGCCGACCATCGTCGACCTGCTGCCCTCGGGCCGCTTCCTGATGGAGGAGTTCTACTACGCGGGCGGCCTGCCCGCGGTGCTGCGGCGCCTGGGCGAGAGCGGCCTGCTGCCGCACCCCGGCGCGCTCACCGTCAATGGCCAGTCGATCTGGGACAACGTGCGCGAGGCGCCGAGCCTCAACGACGAAGTGATCCGCCCGCTCGACAAGCCGCTGATCGCCGACGGCGGCATCCGCATCCTGCGCGGCAACCTGTCGCCGCGCGGCGCGGTGCTCAAGCCTTCGGCCGCATCGCCCGAACTGCTCAAGCACCGCGGCCGCGCGGTGGTGTTCGAGAACCTGGAGCACTACAAGGAGCGCATCGTCGACGAAAGCCTCGAGGTCGATGCGAGCTCGGTGCTCGTGATGAAGAACTGCGGCCCCAAGGGCTACCCCGGCATGGCCGAGGTCGGCAACATGGGCCTGCCGCCCAAGCTGCTGCGGCAAGGCATCAAGGACATGGTGCGCATCTCGGATGCGCGCATGAGCGGCACGGCCTACGGCACGGTGGTGCTGCACGTCGCGCCGGAGGCGGCCGACGGCGGACCGCTCGCGGCGGTGCGCGACGGCGACTGGATCGAGCTCGACTGCGATGCGGGCCGCCTGCACCTCGACATCAGCGATGAAGAACTGGCCTCGCGCCTGGCTTCGCTGACCAGCGTCGATGCGCAGCCCATGAGCACGCGCGGCGGCGGCTACCAGAAGCTCTACGTCAACCACGTGCTGCAGGCCGATGAAGGCTGCGACTTCGATTTTCTGGTGGGCTGCAGAGGCTCCGCCGTTCCCCGCCATTCACACTGATCCATCATGACCCCCAGATACCGCGGCATCTTCCCGGTGGTGCCGACCACCTTCACCGAACAGGGCGCGCTCGACCTCGAGAGCCAGAAGCGCTGCGTCGACTTCATGATCGACGCGGGCTCCGACGGCCTGTGCATCCTGGCCAACTTCTCCGAGCAGTTCGTGCTCTCCGACGAGGAGCGCGAGGTGCTCACGCGCACGGTGCTCGAGCATGTGGCGGGCCGCGTGCCGGTGATCGTCACCACCACCCACTACAGCACCCGCATCTGCGCCGAACGCAGCCGGCGCGCGCAGGACATGGGCGCCGCCATGCTGATGGTGATGCCGCCCTACCACGGCGCCACCTTCCGGGTGCCGGAGCCGCAGATCTTCGAGTTCTATGCCGGCCTCTCCGATGCGGTGAGCATTCCAATCATGATCCAGGACGCGCCGGCAAGCGGCACGCTGCTGTCGGCTCCGTTTCTCGCGCGCATGGCCAGGGAGATCGAGCACGTCGCGTATTTCAAGATCGAGACCGCCGGTGCCGCATCCAAGCTGCGCGAGCTGATCCGCCTCGGCGGCGATGCCATCGAAGGCCCGTGGGACGGCGAGGAGGCCATCACGCTGATGCCCGACCTCGATGCCGGCGCCACCGGCTCGATGACGGGCGGCGGCTATCCCGACGGCATCCGGCCGATCATCGAGGCGCACCGCGCGGGCGACCGCGACAAGGCCTTCGCGCTCTACCAGCAATGGCTGCCGCTCATCAACTACGAGAACCGCCAGGCGGGCCTGCTGGCCTGCAAGTCGCTCATGAAGGAGGGCGGCGTGATCGCTTGCGAGGCACCGCGCCATCCATTGCCGGCGATGCACCCCGAGACGCGCGCCGGCCTGATCGAGACGGCGAAGCGGCTGGATCCGCTGGTGCTGCGCTGGGGGAGATAGCCGGTTCGCCGTTCTCGACGAAGTAGGGCGCGAGGATCTCGGTCAGCCAGTTCATCACGGCGAGCACGCGCGGCGCGAGGTGGCGCCGGTTGACGTACACCAGCGACACCGGCATCGCGCGGGCGGTGAACGCCGGCATCACCTGCATGAGCGAGCCGGCCGCAAAGCACGGCAGGAGGCCGCCGATCGGCGCCTGGATCAGCCCGAGGCCCGCGACTGCCGCGGCGTTGTAGGCGTCGGTGCCGTTCACCGTGACGATGGAGCGCATCGGCTGCATCCGGTAGCGGCCCTGGGCCGCGTCGAAGTATTCCCAACCTGCGTCGTTCGGCGAGAGGGTCTGTGCGAAGTGCACGATGCGGTGCTGCGCGAGGTCGGCGAGCGTCTGCGGCGTGCCGTGCGTCTGCAGGTAGGCCGGGCTCGCGGCATTTGCCATCCGCATGAAACCGAGGGGCCTGGCGACGAGTTCGGAATCGCCCAGCACGCCCACGCGCAGCACGCAGTCGAAGCCCTCGTTCACGAGATCGACGCGGCGGTCGGTCGTGCTGATGCCGATCTCCAGCGCGGGATGCCGCGCGAGGAATTCGGGCAGCCGCGGAATGACGAGGTCGCGCGCCACGGTGGCCGGCAGGTCGATGCGCAGGCGCCCCGTGAGGCCGCCGATGTTCGAGCGGAACATGGTGGCCAGTTGCTCGCCTTCGGCGAGGTAGTCCTTGCAGCGGTCGAGGAAGCGCGCGCCGTCTTCTGTGAGCCGCACGCTGCGCGTCGTGCGCTGCAGGAGCCGCGTTCCCAGGCGTTCTTCGAGCTGTTGCACGGCCACCGAGACGCGCGCGCGGGTCAGGCCGAGCTGGTCCGCGGCCCGGCTGAAGCTCGCGAGTTCGGCCACCTTCGAGAAGATGCGCAGTTCGTCGATGATCATGGCGGCTGATTGTTTCTTTTTCGGATAACAGTGTGCGTAGTTTGGCGGAATTTATCTTTCTGCCGGTAATTTTTAAAGTCCATCCATCGATCTACCGATGAACCACCAAGGACTTTGAAATGACCGCTTCCAACACCTCTCATCCCTCCCGCATCGCACTTATCACCGGCGGCAGCCGGGGCCTCGGCCGCAGTGCCGCGCTGGCGCTCGCCGCCGATGGCGTCGACGTGATCCTGACCTATGTGTCGAACGAAGCCAGCGCGCAGGCGGTGGTGTCGGAGATCGAGGCGAAGGGGCGCCGTGCCGTCGCGCTCCGGCTCGACGTCGGCGACAGCACGGCCTTCGCGGCGTTCGCGGACTCGGTGAAGGCGACGCTGGCTGCCACCTGGCAGCGCGAGCGCTTCGACTTCCTGGTGAACAACGCCGGCGTGGGCCTGCATGCGAACTTCGAGGACACGACAGAAGCCCAGTTCGACATGCTCTTCAACGTGCACTTGAAGGGCCCGTACTTCCTCACGCAGAAACTGCTGCCGCTCATCAACGACGGCGGACGCATCGTCAATGTGTCGTCCGGGCTCACCCGGTTTTCCATGGCCGGTGCGTCTGCCTATGCCGCGATGAAGGGCGGCGTGGAAACGCTCACGCGCTACCTCGCGAAGGAACTCGGCGCGCGCGGCATTGCGGCCAACACGATTGCGCCGGGTGCGATCGAAACCGACTTCAGTGGAGGCATGGTGCGTGACAACCCGCAGGTGAACGCGATGGTGGCGGGTTTCACCGCGCTTGGGCGCGCAGGCCAGCCCGACGATATCGGCGGAGTGATCGCGGGCTTGCTGGGGGAGGGCAATCGCTGGGTGAATGCCCAGCGCATCGAAGCATCCGGAGGGATGCTGGTCTGAGCGTGCGGCGCACCCGGCAGGTTGGGGTTCAGCTCTTCTCGAGCTCGCTCACTTGCAGAGACAGGTCGAACAGCTTCGACTTGCTCGCGTAATAGCGGTCGAGCCGCCATTCCTTCAGGATGTCCATGGCGAGCTCGAAGCTCTTGTAGTCGAGGCTGTAGAGCCTGACCAGCTCGAAGCTGCGTTCGGATTCGAGCGCCAACACGAGCTGCGCCAGGATCTTGGCCGACTCGTTGGCCGGGTCCGTTTCTATGAATCGGCGAGCGACCTTGATGGCATTCATGGGATAGTGTTCCTCGGTAGGCAGAGACCGAGAACTATAGCTAGCACGCCCTCGTGCTTTATGACAGTCGTGTGACAAGCGAGGGTCATTGCCCTTGACGGGCGTGGTGCA
Source organism: Variovorax beijingensis (assembly GCF_007828835.1). Lineage (GTDB taxonomy): Bacteria > Pseudomonadota > Gammaproteobacteria > Burkholderiales > Burkholderiaceae_C > Variovorax > Variovorax beijingensis_A. Next base: position 186,446 of record NZ_VIVL01000002.1, read on the forward strand.
CGCGTCCGCCGCCGCCCGGTCCGGGCAGCGGCGGACGCCGCCGGGCAGCGAGCTTCAGCGTGTCGGCGCCGGCATCGGGGCCGGCATGGGCATCGGCTCCATGGGCGCGATGGGTGCAATGGCCGGTGGCGGAACCCGCGAAGGCGCGGGCATCGGCGCCGGCATCGCGGCAGCGGGCGCCGGCATGACGACGGTGGTGACCGATTCGCGGATCACGCCGCCGCCCATCACGCTGCCATCCACATTGCCGCGGGTGTTGCCGCTGCCGCCCATCACGCGGGCCTCGCAGTCCGCGCGATCGGCCGGTGGCTGGAGTCCGCAGCGCGCGAGGGCATTGCGCTGGTAGTCGGGTGCGCTGGTCAAGCCGCCGCGCGCAGCTTCCTGACGCGCGGCGCCGGCCTCGCGGATGCAGGCCGCGCGGTCCTGCTGGTTGTGGCCGCAGACCGCGAGTTCCTGCTGGTAGGTGGAGTCGCCGCGGCGCGACTGGGCCGGGGCCGAGGTGGCGGCGGCCAGGCCGCCCACGGCAATCAGGGCGGCAATCATCGAACGGGTGGTGCTGTTCATGGGGTGCTCCTTGGAGTGACCTGAGACATGAAAATGTTGGACGGGGTGGGCCGCCTCGGGTTCCGCGCGGCCGACGTCCATCAGCGCGTGGGTGCGGCCGGCTGCGCCGGCAGCGGGGTCACTGTTTCGCGGATGACGCCGCCGCCCATCACGCTGCCTTCGGTGCTGGTGCGCGCGCCGCCCTGCAGGCGGGCCTCGCAGTCGGCGCGGTCGGCCGCGGGCTGTTCGCGGCAGCGCGCCATCGCGTTGGCGTCGTAGCGGCCGGGGCTGGCGCTCGTGAGGCCATTGCGCCCCGCTTCCTGGCGCGCAGCGGCAGCCTCGCGCAGGCACGCCGCGCGGTCCTGCTGCACGCCGTCGCAGGTGGCGCGCTCCTGCTGCGCGCGCGCGGCTGTGCCGGGCGCCTGCGCGAACGATGCGCCTGGCACCAGCAAACCGCTTGCTGCAAGAAGCGCGGCAGCACAAAGGGTGGAACGAACTGTTGTTGTCATCGGGTGCTCCTGGTTAGGGCGCGCCCTCCGAAAGCGCGACCGGACATGCAGTGTGGTCCGGTGCAGGCCGTGCGGGGTGTGGGACGGCACAGACAGCAGCCCCGGCCGGACTCGCCCCTGCGTGTGGGACGTGTCCGGCATGGGCCGGCGCGCGGCCGGTCCGGTGCGTGTCAGCCCGCCGCGATGCGCTGCGCGAGGTGCGCGAGCGCTTCCTCGACCTGGTCGACCAGGATCAGCGACAGGTCGCCCGGCTGCAGGCGCGCCAGTGCGGTGTCGATGGCGACGAACTCGCCGCGGATCTCGTCGATATAGCGCGTGCGCGCCGCGCCCTGCAGGCCCTGGCGCAGCAGCGCCATCACCTCGCCGTCGGCGCGGCCGCGCTGGGCCGCGTCCTGGTACAGGATCACGTCGTCGAAGGCCTGGCCGAGGATGGCGGTCTGGTCGCGGATGTCGGAATCGCGCCGGTCGCCCGCGCCGCTGATCACCACCGAGCGCTTGTTGGCCGGCATGGTGTCCACGGCCGAGACCAGTGCGCGCATGGCGTCGGTGTTGTGGCCGTAGTCGGCGATCACGGTGGCGCCGCGGTAGTCCATGACGTTGAAGCGCCCCGGCACCCCGGCCGCGTCGTTCATGAAGCTCGCGAGGCCGCTGCGGATGGTGTCCCAGTCCAGGCCCACGGCCCATGCGGCGGCCACGGCCGCCATCACGTTGTCGACCTGGAAGCCGATGGTGCCGCCGCGCGTGATCGGCACGTCGCGCAGCGCGATGCGCTCGCGCCAGGAGCCCTCGGCGGCCACCAGCGTGTCCTGGTCCACATAGACGGTGCGCTTGCCCTGCGCGCGGTGCGTGGCCATCACCGGATGCTGGCGGTCGGCGGTGAAGAAGATCACGTGGCCCGGGCAGCCCGCGGCCATGGCGGCGACGTTGACGTCGGCCGCATTGAGCACCGCATAGCCGTCGGGCGCGACGTTGCGCACGATCACGCGCTTGAGCACCGCGAGGTCTTCGACGGTGGTGATGTAGTTCAGGCCCAGGTGGTCGCCGCTGCCGATGTTGGTGACCACGGCCACCTGGCAACGGTCGAAGCCGAGGCCCTCGCGCAGGATGCCGCCGCGCGCGACTTCGAACACGGCCGCATCCACGTCGGGGTGCATCAGCACGTTGCGCGCGCTCTTGGGGCCGCTGCAGTCGCCGCTGTCCGTCTGGCGGCCGTCGACGTACACGCCGTCGGTGTTGGTCATGCCGGTGCGCAGGCCGCTCGAGGCGAGCAGGTGGTTGATGAGGCGCGCCGTGGTGGTCTTGCCGTTGGTGCCGGTGACGGCCACCACCGGAATGCGGCCGTCGTCGCCGTGCGCGAAGAGGGTGTCCATGACGGCCTCGCCCACCGCGCGGCCGCGGCCGAACGAGGGCGAGATGTGCATGCGCAGGCCGGGCGCGGCATTGACCTCGACCACGCCGCCGTGCTGTTCCTCGAGCGGGCGCAGCACGTTCTCGCAGACCATGTCGACGCCGCAGATGTGCAGCCCGACCATCTGCGCCGCATCGACCGCGCGCGCGGCCACTTCGGGGTGCACGGTGTCGGTCACGTCGGTGGCGGTGCCGCCGGTGGACAGGTTGGCGTTGTTGCGCAGCACCACGCGCTGGCCGCGCGCGGGCACGCTGTCGGGCGTGAGGCCCTGGGCCTCGAGGCGGCCGATGGCAATGTCGTCCAGGCGGATCTTGGTGAGCGAGGTGGCGTGGCCTTCGCCGCGGCGCGGGTCGAGGTTCACTGCCTCCACCAGCTGGCGCACGGAGGCGCTGCCGTCGCCGATCACGTGCGGCGGATCGCGCCGCGCGGCGGCCACGAGGCGGTCGCCCACCACCAGCAGGCGGAAGTCGAAGCCGGGCAGGAATTTCTCGACCATGACTTCGCCGTACACGGCGGCCGAGTCGTAGGCGGCCGTGAGCTGCTCCTCGGTCGTGATGTTGACCGTGACGCCCTTGCCCTGGTTGCCGTCCTGCGGCTTCACCACCACCGGCAGGCCGATTTCCATGGCCGCGGCCCAGCCGTCTTGCGCATCGGAGACTGGCCGGCCCAGCGGCACCGGCACGCCGGCGGCGTTGAGCAGCTGCTTGGTGAGTTCCTTGTCCTGCGCGATCGACTCGGCCACGCCGCTGGTGCTGTCGACTTCGGCCGCCTGGATGCGGCGCTGCTTGGAACCCCAGCCGAACTGCACCAGGCTGCCGCTGGTCAGCCGGCGGTAGGGAATGCCGCGCGCCACGGCGGCATCGACGATGGAGCCGGTGCTCGGGCCGAGGCGCTCGGACTCGTCGAGGTCGCGCAGCTCGGTGATGGCGGCGGCGGCGTCGAAGGCGGTGTCGGCCTGCGCGGCCGCGATCAGCTGTTCGGCCAGTTCGATCGCGCGGCGGCCCACGGCCTCTTCGCTGTACTGGAACACGACCTGGTAGACGCCGTCTTCCACCGTGGGCGAGGTGTGGCCGAAGTTGACCGCGCAGCCGGCCTGGGCCTGCAGCGCCACGGCGGCGTTCTCGAGCACATGCGCCAGTGCCAGCGGCTGGCCCAGCACCATGGGATGCAGCTCGCCGATGGTGGGAAACCGTGCGCGCAGGCGGGCTTCGAAGCCCGGCAGGCGGCTGATGGCGTTCTCGTCGCCTTCGCAGGCAACCACCGCTTCGATGGCGGTGTGGCGGCTCCAGAGGTTGGGGCCGCGCAGGGCGCGGATACGGGTGACTTTCATGGGCGGCGGTGCGCTTCAGGCGAGTTGCAGTTGGGGGGACGAGAGCGGCTGGGTCTGCGACAGCTGCAGCGAGGCCAGCGCCGCCTGCAGGTCAGCCTCGAAGGCCTCGACGCCGGCGCCGATGAGGTTCAGCGGAATGCCCAGCGCCCAGGCCGCGGCCACCGCGGCCAGCAGGCTTTCCAGGCTCACGCCCACGTGCGTGGCGCGCCAGACGGTCAGCCGGCCGAGGCCGGGCAGGAAGGATTCGCTGCTGCCGTTGGCCAGCACCACGCGGTCCTGACGCACCAGCACGGCCTTGCCGCCGGCGGCCTGGTGCGCGGCGAGCGCGGCAGCTTGCGGGTCGACCGCATAGAGAATGACGGCGCCGTCGCACAGCGGCGCCAGGCCTGCCACGCGCGGATCGCCTGCATTGAGCACCGCGGTGCCTTCGCCCAGCACCACGTCGACCTGCGTGCGCAGCACCTTGACCATCTGGTCGCTCTCGGTGATGTCGTAGTCGGTCAGCGCCTCGGCGCCTTCGAGGTCGGTCACGATGCCGATCTCGCAGCGGTCGTAGGCCAGGCCGTCGCGCAGGATGGTCTCGGCGCCGTTCTCGATCACCACGGCTTCCACCGCGCGGTTCACCAGCAGGCGGCGGCCGGCCTCCCAGTTGGCGCTGTCGCGCGCATCGACGCGGCGGCGCTCCAGGAACAGGCCGTCGCGGCAGGCCAGGCCCGTGTGGCGCCCGCCCAGGTTGATGAGCCAGGCGACCAGGCGCGCGAGCACCGCGGTGTCGCGCGAGCCGGCCACGCCGATCACGGGGATGCGGCCCGGCGCATCGCCCGGGAACAGGTGGTCGCAGATCGCGCGACCCACCGGGCGCGGCGAGCCGACGGCCGGCTTCAGATGCATCAGCAGGCCGGGGCCGGCATTCACTTCCACGATGGCGCCGCGCTGCGGGCCCAGCGGCTTGCCGATGTCCTGCGCCACCAGGTCGATGCCGGCGATATCGAGGCCCACCACGCGAGCGGCCAGCACGGCGGCATGCGCGACTTCAGGGTGGACCTGGTCGGTGCAGTCGTTGGCCATGTTGCCGTTGCGCTGGATCGTGACCACGCGGCCGGCGGCCGGCACCGAGGCGCCGTCGAGTTCCTGGCGCTTCAGTTCGAGCTGCAGCTTGGCGTCGGTCTCCAGCACGATCAGGTCGAGCGGATATTCCTCTTCGGCGCCGCGGCGCGGATCGCTGTTGAGCTGCTTCTCGATCAGCTCGGCGACGGTGCTCTTGCCGTCACCGGTCACGGTGATGATCTCTCCGCGCGCGGCCGCCACCACTTCACCGCCCACCACCAGCAGGCGGTGTTCGTGGCCGCGGATGAAGCGCTCGACCATCACGTCGCTGCCTTCGGGCTCGGCCACCGCGAAGGCGGCCATGACTTCCTCGCGGGTCGTCAGCTCGAGCGAGACGCCGCGCCCGTGGTTGGCATCCGAAGGCTTCACGGCCACCGGCAGGCCGATGTCTTCGGCCGCTTCCCAGGCTTCCTCGGCGCTGGCCACCACCTGCCCCTCGGGCACCGGCACGCCGCAGCTCGCGAGCAGCGACTTGGTGAGCTCCTTGTCGCTGGCGATCGATTCGCCGATGGCGCTGGTGTAGTCGGTTTCGGCGGTCCAGATGCGCTGCTGGTTGGCGCCGTAGCCCAGCTGCACCAGGTTGCCGCTGTTGAGACGGATGTGCGGAATGCCGCGGTCGGTGGCGGCCGACACGATGGCCGCGGTGCTCGGGCCCAGGTAGCAGTCCTCGACCTTGGCCTTGACCGCATCGACCGCCTTCTGCACGTCGGCCGAAGTGAACGGGTCGTTGTTGATGGCCGCCATCAGCAGGCGGTGACCCTCGGCCAGCGCCACGCGGGCCACCTGCTCGTCGCGCGCGCGGAACACCATGCGGTAGACGCCGTGCTCCGAGGTGCTGCGGGTTTGCCCGAAGCCGGTCGGCATGCCGGCCAGGTTCAGGAGCTCGATCACCACGTGTTCGAGCACGTGGCCCGACCAGGTGCCTTCGGTCAGCCGCTGGATGAAGCCGCCGCGCTCGCCCACGCCGCAGTGGTGCTCGATGAGCGCCGGCAGCAGGGCCGTGAGCCGGTCGGTGAAGCCGTCGATCTTGTTGGAAGGGTAGTCCTCCAGCTGGCCCAGGTCGAGCCAGACTTCCAGCACGGGCCGGTAGGTCCAGAGGTTGGGACCGCGCAAATAGTTGATGCGCAGCAGGCGGATGTCGTCGAAACGGGTCATGCAAACGTTCGATGTGCTTTGGCCGAGCACCGCGGCGCCTTCAAGCGCGCCCATGGCAATCGGTCAGAATCGGCGCCCGACAAAGGACGCCATGGCGCGGTCCCTGAGGCCCGCGACGGGCAAGAGTCAAAGAAACACAATGCAACATCACGATCCAGTCGGCACCCGGGAGGGCGAAATCGAGGCGGCCTCAGACGCGCTGAAAAGCCGGCTCGCAGCCGCGGAAAACGTTCTGGTCACATTACCGGTTGACCTTGACGAAGAACTTCGGTTTACCTCCGGGCTGGTGGCCCTGACCGATCGGCGCCTGCTGGCGCTGCAGCCCGGTGGCCAATGGTGTGAGTGGACACTATCAGATTCCACCCTCGGCTTGCACCTGAGCGACCATTCGGGCGTCGGCGCGCTCGATCTGGTGGGTGCCGAGGGCCGCCTGGCGCGCTGGCGCTACACGCTGGCGAGCCAGCCGGCGGCACTGCGGCTGCTCAAGCTCTTCGGCCAGCGCGGCAGCGGCACTGTCGCCGAGGTGACAGCCGAGCCCGACGGCGACGACCTGGCCTCGCCCGACGCCGAACTCCAGACGCCGCCGTCGACCTGGGTGCTGCTGCGGCTGGGCCGCTTCGCCAGGCCCTATCGGAAGCAGCTGATCGCAGGGTTTCTACTGACGCTGGTCTCCACGGCCGCGACCCTGGTGCCGCCCTACCTGACCATCCCGCTGATGGACGACATCCTGATCCCGTTCCAGAACGGGCAGAAGATCGACCCGGCCCGCGTCGGGCTCTACCTGAGCGGGCTGCTGGGCGCGGCGCTGGTCGGCTGGGGCCTGGGCTGGGCGCGCACCTACCTGCTGGCGCTGGTGTCGGAGCGCATCGGCGCCGACCTGCGCACCACCACCTACGAGCATCTGCTGACCCTGCCGCTCGACTATTTCGGCGGCAAGCGCACCGGCGACCTGATGGCGCGCATCGGCTCGGAAACCGACCGCATCAACGTGTTCCTCTCGCTGCATGCGCTCGACTTTGCGAACGACGTGCTGATGATCGTGATGACCGCGGTCATCCTGGTCTCCATCAATCCGCTGCTGGCCGTGGTCACGCTGGTGCCGCTGCCCTTCATCGCCTGGATGATCCACGTGGTGCGCGACCGGCTGCGCACCGGCTTCGAGAAGATCGACCGCGTGTGGTCCGAGGTGACCAACGTGCTGGCCGACACCATCCCGGGCATCCGCGTGGTCAAGGCTTTTGCGCAGGAGCGCCGCGAAGCCGAGCGCTTCCGCGTGGCCAACGCCTACAACCTGCAGGTCAACGACAAGCTCAACCGCACCTGGTCGCTGTTCACGCCCACCGTCTCGCTGCTGACCGAGATCGGCCTGCTCGTGGTCTGGGGCTTCGGCATCTGGCAGGTGGCGCGCGGCAGCATCACGGTGGGCGTGCTCACGGCCTTCATTGCCTACATCGGCCGCTTCTACACGCGGCTCGACTCGATGAGCCGCATCGTTTCGGTCACGCAGAAGGCGGCGGCCGGCGCCAAGCGCATCTTCGACATCCTCGACCACGTGAGCAACGTGCCCGAGCCCGCCAACCCGGTGAAGATCGAGCGCGTGCAGGGCCGCATCGAGATGAGCGGGCTGGGCTTTCGCTACGGCTCGCGCGCCGTGATCCACGACCTCGACCTGACCATCGAGCCCGGCGAGATGATCGGCCTCGTGGGCCACAGCGGCTCGGGCAAGAGCACGCTGGTCAACCTGATCTGCCGCTTCTACGACGTGACCGACGGCGCCATCAAGGTCGACGGCACCGACATCCGCCGCTTCGCCGTGGCCGACTACCGGCGCCATGTCGGGCTGGTGCTGCAGGAGCCGTTTCTCTTTTTCGGCACCATTGCGCAGAACATCGCCTACGGCAAGCCCGACGCCACGCGCGCCGAAGTGGTGGCCGCCGCGCGGGCCGCGCATGCGCACGACTTCATCCTTCGCCTGCCGCACGGCTACGATTCGCTCGTGGGCGAGCGCGGCCAGGGGCTGTCAGGCGGCGAGCGCCAGCGCATCAGCATTGCGCGCGCGCTGCTCATCGATCCGCGCATCCTGATCCTCGACGAGGCCACTTCGGCGGTGGATACCGAGACCGAGAAGGAAATCCAGAAGGCGCTCGACAACCTCGTGCAGGGCCGCACCACCATTGCCATCGCGCACCGCCTGTCGACGCTGCGCAAGGCCGACCGGCTGGTGGTCATGGACCGCGGCGAGGTGGTGGAGGTCGGTCCGCACGACGACCTGATGGCCAGGCAGGGCGCCTACTGGCGGCTCTACCAGGCGCAGCTGCGCCAGGCCGACGAGGAGGCGAGCGAAGGCGCCGTCGACGAACGCGCCGGCGCGCAGCTGCCGCTGGCCATCAGCCACGCGGCCCACCCGGCCGGAGAAGCATGATGAGCGACACCATTCCCACTTTCGATCTCGAGCGCGATGCCTTCGGCCGCCTGGTGCTGACCGATGCCGAGGGCGAGCGCCACGAGGGCGTGACGCCCGTGCGCGCCTTTCCGCTCAGCGCGCCCGGCGAGGGCGTGTCGCTGGTCGGCAGCGATGGGCGCGAACTGGTCTGGATCGACCGCCTCGAAGCGCTGCCTCCACAGATCAGCGCGCTGCTCGAGCAGGAACTCGCGGTGCGCGACTTCGCGCCCACGCTGCTGAAACTGCACCGCGTGTCGAGCTTCGGCGTGCCCAGCACCTGGACCGTGAGCACCGACCGCGGCGACACCAGCTTCGTGCTCAAGGCCGAGGAAGACATCCGCCGCCTCGAAGGCGGCGCACTGCTGATCGCCAGCGCGCACGGCGTCCAGTTCCGCATTCCCGACGTCAAGGCGCTCGACCGCGCCTCGCGCAAACTGCTGGAGCGCTTTCTCTAGACCGCCCCGTTCAGGCCGAGGCCGCGCTGCCCGGTGCGGCCGGCAATGCAGGTGCCGGCTGCGTGGCCGCGCGGGCCTGGCGGTGGCCCCACTCGGTGATCGGCTTCTCGAACCGGCGGTAGAGAAAATCGGAGACAACCAGCGCTGCGCCGAAGGACGCGAACAGCAGCGTTGCCCCCGCCACCGTGGTGGGCGAGATGCCGATCACGGCCTGCGCTGCCAGGTACTGCACCAGGTACATCGCGTACGAGCGGCGCCCCACGAACAGCATGAAGCGCGACGAAAGAAGCCTGCGCAGCCAGCTGTTCGCCGCAACCAGCGAGGGCAGCCACAGGCCCACCAGCACCACGTACACCGCGATGAGCTGCGGCTCGCCGAAGCGGGCGCTGATCGTGAGCGACTTGCGGTGCACCAGGAACAGGGCCAGCGCAATGGCGATGGCGGCCGCCTGCGTCATGAGGCCGCGCATCCATGCGAAGGTCCGGCGCGTGTGCATCGCCATCGCCACCATCGAGCCCACCAGCATCCCAAGGTAGTGCCAGGGCGAGAATCCGGCCGGGTGGGCGCCCGTCATCCAGACGGCCGCCAGCAGCGCGAGGCTGCACGCGGCGATTCCGAAGCGCGAGGCGGCCGTGGAACCGAACAGCGCGAACAGCGCCGGCCACACCAGGTAGTACTTCCACTCGATGCCCAGCGTCCAGGTCATCTGCAGCGGCGCGAAGCCGGCAAACTCGTTCAGCAGCGTGAGGTAGTAGGGCGTGGCCGCCTTCATCTGCTCCCAGGCCGCACCCTGGGCAACATAGCTCAGCGCGAGCACCAGCAGGTAGACCAGAAAATACAGCGGCAGGATCCGGGCCGCGCGCCGGATGTAGAACGCCTTGAGCGACACTGTGCCCGTGGCATCGCGCTCGCGCAGCAGCAGCGTGGTGATCAGGAAGCCGGAAAGCACGAAGAAGGCATGCACGCCGAGCCAGCCCGAGAACTTGTCCCAGCGCGGCCCGCCGAAGTGGAACCCGAAAACAAGGAAGACGGCCACCGCCCGCAGCCCATCGAGTGCTGCGAAATTGCGGGTCTCCAGGTAATCGTCGGGGCCGTGGATCGACCCTTGTTCGCGCATGTTGAGCGGTGCCTCTCCTTCGAATCGCGCGGATTCTGCCCGAGATAGCACTTTCGTGGTGCATTGGCAGGGCCGGGCGGCCGCGGCTGTTGGTGCGGCGCCACGCTGCGCCGCAAGGGCTGCGAAAATCGCGGTTTTGAAGAGACGGACATGCCCCTGCACACCACCGCCCTCGTCCTGTTCTCCGGCGGCCAGGATTCGACCACCTGCCTCGCGGATGCGCTGTCCAGGTACCAGCGCGTCGAGACGCTGGGCTTCGACTATGGCCAGCGGCACCGCGTCGAGCTCGACGTGCGCGGCACCATCCTTGCGAAGATGCGCGAGCGCTTTCCCGACTGGGCGCCGCGCCTGGGCGAAGACCACGTGCTCACGCTGGCCGCGCTGGCCCAGCTCGGCGGCTCCTCGCTCACGGAGGAAGTCGCCTTCGAGATGCAGGCGGACGGCCTGCCCAACACCTTCGTGCCGGGGCGCAACCTGCTGTTCCTTACCCTGGCCGGCGCGCTGGCCTACCGGCGCGGGCTGCAGGTGATCGTCACCGGCGTCTGCGAGACCGACTTCTCCGGCTACCCCGACTGCCGCGACGACACCATGAAGGCGATGCAGCTCGCGCTCTCGCTCGGGCTGGAGCGCCGCCTGGTCATCGAGACGCCGCTGATGTGGATCGACAAGGCCGAGACCTGGCAGATGGCGCACCGCCTGGGCGGCGAGCCGCTGGTCGACCTGATCGTGGAAGAAACCCACACCTGCTACCTCGGCGACCGCGAACATCGCCAGGCCTGGGGCTATGGCTGCGGCGAGTGCCCGGCCTGCGAGCTGCGCAAGAAGGGCTGGGAGCGCTATGCTTCGCGCCCCCAGGAGGCCTAGGTAGCCGCCGTTTCCAGCCGGTAGCGCGCGCCGCCCGCCGGTGCGTCTTCGGGCTGGGGCACCAGCGTCCAGCGCTGGTTGTGGAAATCGCCGACCGCCGCGCGGTGCGCGATCGACACCATGGCGCCGCCCGCGGCCTTCACGCGGTCGGAGAGCCGCTTGTAGAGCACGCCCTCGGCCTCGGCATCGAGCGCGCTGGTGATCTCGTCGGCGAAGAGCCATGACGGCTTCTTCAGCAGCACGCGCGCGATGGACAGCCGCTGCTGCTCGCCGCCCGAGAGCTTCTGGCTCCAGGCATCGCTGTCGTCGAGGCGGTCCACGAGGTTGGGCAGCAGCGCGTCGACCAGTGCCTGGCGCAGCTCGGCATCGCTGTAGTTCTCGGCCGGATTCGGATAGGTCAGCGCATTGCGCAGGGTGCCGTCGGGCACGTAGGGACGCTGCGGCATGAACACCGCGCCATCGGGCACCTTCACATGGCCGCGCGCGAACGGCCAGATGCCGGCAAAGGTGCGGAACAGGGTCGACTTTCCGCTGCCCGACGGCCCCTGCAGCAGCACGCTGTCGCCCGGCTGGACCGCCAGCGCCGCACCGGCCAGCAGCGAGGTGCCGTTGGGCAGCGCCACCGTGAGATCGCCGGTCTGCAGCGCGGGCGCGCTGCCGTCGCGCTCGAGCGACTGGCTGCGCGCGGCGTGCGCGCGCATCGCATCGTCGAAGCTGGTGAGGCGGTCGGTGGTGGCGCGCCAGACGGCCACGCGGTCGTAGTTGTCGACGAACCAGCTCAGCGAATCCTGCACCTTGCCGAAGGCCGACGAGATCTGCATCAATTGGCCGAGCTGGATGGCGCCACTGAAGAAGCGCGGCGCGGCCACCAGGAACGGAAAGATCACCGCCGCCTGCCCGAAGAACGAGGTGAAGGTGATCAGGTTCTTCTGCTGCTTGATGAGTATCAGGTAGTTGCGCAGCACGCTGCCGAAGCGCAGGTCGAGCTGGCCGTGCTCGACCTTCTCGCCCTTGTCCAGCGCAATCGCCTCGCTGTACTCGCGCACCCGCACCAGGTGGTGCCGGAAGTCGGCTTCGAAGCGCTGCTGCCGGAAGTTGGTGCCGATCAGCGGGCGGCCGATGAAGTGCGTGATGGCCGTGCCCACCACGCAGTAGGCCACCGCCAGCCAGACCATCGCACCCGCGATCTGGTAGCTGCTGCCGCCCATCGAGAACGCGAAGCTGCCCGACAGTCCCCAGAGGATGCCCACGAAGCTCACCAGCGTGACCACGGCGTTCAGGAGGCCCATCGACAGCGTCATCGTGTAGTCGGTGAACATCTGCATGTCCTCCTGGATCCGCTGGTCGGGATTGTCGGGCGCCTGGCCGTCCTGGTTCGCGTAGCGCGCGAGTTCGAGGTGATAGAAAGTGCGGTCGGACATCCAGCGCGACAGGTAGTCGCGCGTCATCCAGCTGCGCCAGCGCAGCTGCAGCAGCTGCGTCACATAGAACTTGAGCACCTGCACCGCGATGTTGAAGAAGGCGATCCAGCCGAAGACGCCCACCTCGCGCCAAAAGACCGCCGAATCCTTGTTCTGCAGTCCGTCGTAGAAGCGCCCATACCACTGGTTGCCCAGCACCGCCACGTACACGTAGAACAGGTTCAGCGCGACGATGCCCAGCAGCATCGCGCGGGCGCGCCATTTTTCCTCGGAACGGAAGTAGGGCGCCGCAAGCGCGAAGACGCGCTTCACTACCTGGGCGAACGTGGCGGCACGCGCCGTGACGGATAAAGACATGCAGGTTTCCTCGCTGGGCGCGGGTGCGCCGGACATCGTGAGGAATCGATGGTAGTCAAATGTTCCTTAAGCAGGGCTGAACCGGCCCGGATGCTCGGCAAGCGCTCAGCGCAGCATGGTGCGCGCCGCGATCTCCAGGAAGTGCTTGAGCGGCGGCGTCTCGAGTCCCTGCACCTTCGCTTCCTCGTCCCACAGCCGCAGCCGCACGGCATCCGCGGCCCAGCGCTGATCGGCAAAGCGCCGCGCCGCTTCGTCGTCCATCACGCCGCCCTGCAGCGCGAGGCTGCGTACCGAATCGGGCGAAAGCCGCGCGAAGTAGCCCGGCCGCGTCGCGCAAAGATAGCGCTTGGCGTCCACGTGCAGCCGGATCGGCTCGCGCACCTCGGCGCCGAAGACGCCGCGCAGGAGCGGCATGGCGATGTACTGGTGGCGGTCGTCGATGCCCAGTTCGGTGGGCGAGCGCGACAGCGTCTGGTGCTCGGCGATCAAGAGGTGTCCGAGGTCGTGCAGCAGCGAGGCCGTGACCAGCGCATCGCCCGCGCCGGCCTGCTCCGCGAGCCACGCGCACTGCAGCGCATGCTCGAGCTGCGACACCGGCTCGCCCGCATACGCGACCCCGCCACGTTCGGCGAACAGGCGGGCGATTTCGGCGAGGTCGAGTGTCATGGAGCTGGAGCGAAGGCGGAATGCGCGGAGCGAGGGCACGCAGCTTCGCGCATTCCGATGACCGGGGCATGACGAAGCCCGCGGCGCTGCACCGGCGCACCGCTCAGTCGGCATGGCGTCCGACTTGACTTGCGGGAAGGCGGGCATAGCATCCGCCGCATGAGAAGCACAGTCCTTGTTCTTCTGCTCTGCATCGGCCTGGTAGCGGCCGGCTGCAACGACAAGCCCAAGCCCGGCGTCCCGGTGCCGAAGGCTTCGGCCGATGTCGTGATGCCGGTCCCGTTCGCGGGCTGATTCGCCCCTCCCGGGCGTGCGGGCGGCCATGCGCCGCCGGGCATTGCGCGTGCTCGCCTTGGCATGTCCGCGCCCGGCGATATCCTTGGCGCGGAGCAAAAAACAATGAAGACTTTCGAGACAAGCGCCCACGCGGCGGATTCGCGCTACGCCATGCTGCGGCTCGGCCTCACGCTGCTGGCCATGACGGTCGGCAGCAGCGGCATGTACGTGGTCTCGGTGATGCTGCCTGCCGTGCAGGCCGAGTTCGGCGTCGCGCGCGCGGACGCCTCGCTGCCCTACACGCTGCTGATGCTCGGCTTCGGCGTGGGCGGCGTGCTGATGGGGCGGCTGGCCGACCGCTTCGGCGTGATGTGGCCCTTGCTGATCGGCGCGCTGAGCCTTGGCGTGGGCTATGTCGCCTGCGGCATGGCCGATGGCATCGTTTCCTTCATCGCGGCGCAGGCCGTGCTGGTCGGCCTGCTCGGCAGCGCCGCGGCCTTTGCGCCGCTGGTGGCGGACACTTCGCTCTGGTTCGTCAAGCGGCGCGGCATCGCGGTGGCGGTGTGCGCGAGCGGCAACTACGTGGCCGGCGCCATCTGGCCGCCGATCGCGCAGCACTTCATCGAGACGGTCGGCTGGCGCCAGACCTACATCGGCATGGGCCTTTTCTGCGGCCTCGCGATGGCGGCGCTCGCGCTCTTCTTCCGTGCGCGGCCACCGGCACTGGCCGTCGTGCCCGCCAGCCATGCCGGCCATGCCGCGCGGCGGCGCGACCTGACGCGGCCCTTCGGTTTCAGCATGGGCACGGCCCAGGGCCTGCTGTGCGTGGCGGGCGTGGCCTGCTGCGTGGCCATGGCGATGCCGCAGGTGCACATCGTGGCCTACTGCGGCGACCTCGGCTACGGCGCGGCGCAGGGCGCGCAGATGCTGTCGCTGATGCTGGGCTTCGGCGTGGTGAGCCGGCTGGTGTCGGGCGCGATCTGCGACCGCATCGGCGGGCTGCGCACGCTGCTGCTGGGCGGCGCGCTGCAGGGCGTGGCGCTGCTGCTGTTCCTGCCGTTCGACGGGCTGGTGCCGCTCTACGTGATCTCGGCACTGTTCGGACTGTTCCAGGGCGGCATCGTGCCGTCCTACGCGATCATCGTGCGCGAGCACTTCCCGCCCGAGGAGGCCGGCGCGCGCGTGGGCACGGTGCTGATGTTCACGCTGTTCGGCATGGCGCTGGGCGGCTGGATGTCGGGCAAGGTGTTCGACCTCACCGGCAGCTACCACGCGGCGTTCCTCAACGGCATCGGCTGGAACCTGCTGAACGTCAGCATCGCGGCGATGCTGCTGTTCAGGGTCCGGCATCTGCGGCTTCGCACCGCCGCGGCGTAGCTCGCTGCGTCAGAGGTCGGGCATGCCCATCGCCGGATCGCTGACCGTGTGCCGGCCGGTCTCGACGCGGCCGGCAAAGCGGCGCACGAAGCTCGTGTCGGCATCGCAGCTCACGGCAAAGTCGTACCACGCGCCGCTGGCTGCGAGGTCCCAGTGCAGCTCGGCCTTGGCGCCGCCTGCCACCGTCGCGGTCCACGGGCCGTCGCTGCGGTAGGCCTTGGCGCGCACGCTGAACTTGCAGGCGTTCTTGCCGCCGTTGAGCAATTCCAGGTAGACGTTGCCGTTGGCGATGTCGTAGCACACGCGCACCTCGGGCATGGCGGCGTCGCCGGCGCGCAGGGCGTTCAGGTCGCCCTTGAAATGGCGGTGGAAGCCGTTGGGGCCGAGCACCCAGAGGTCGTAGAAGCCGCTGTCGTCGCGCATCGCGCTCCATGCATCGTCGAGCGTCTTGCCGGGCTCGACCATGTAGCGGCGCGGCAGGCGGTCGAGGTTGAGCCTGTCATAGACATGGAACACCGCGCTGGCCGTGCCGGTGTTCGAGAACAGCAGCTGGATCTTTCCGCCGATGGCATCGGCGCGGGCACTCGTGTGCAGCTCGTAGGGCAGCGCGCGCGAGGGCCGCGTGCCGGTGGCCTGGCGCGGCAGCAGCGGGTCGAGCGGCAGTGCCACTTGCGCCAGGGCCTGCTGGTCGGCGCGAAGCTTGTCGGCGTCGGCCCTGGTCGTGCGCCCCGCCAGGGTGGGCAGCGCTTCCGTATTGGGCGTGGCGAAGTTGAAGGCACTGGTGAGATCGCCGCACACTGCGCGGCGGAAATCGCTGATGTTGGTTTCCTTCACGCCGAAGCGCGTCTCGATGAAGCGCAGCACGGAGGTGTGGTCGAAGGCCTGCGAATTGACCCAGCCGCCGCGGCTCCACGGCGACACCACGTACATCGGCACGCGCACGCCGGGGCCGTAGACGCGGCCATCGGGCGGCGGCTGGTCGGTGGTGCCGGGCGGATTCGGATGGTTGAAGTATTCGGGCGCGAGCGCTTGCACTGGCAGCGTGGTCTTGCCCGCGGGCGTGCCGTCGGCGTTGATCGAAGGCGCGGCCGGCGAAGGAACGTGGTCGAAGTAGCCGTCGTTCTCGTCGAAATTGATGAACAGCACGGTCTTGCTCCACACCTCGGGAACGGCGGTGAGCGCATCGAGCGTTTCCTGGATGTACCAGGCGCCCTGCACCGGGCTCGACGGGCCGGGGTGCTCGGAATAGGTCGCAGGCGCGACGATCCACGAGACCTGCGGCAGCTTGCCGTTCCTGATGTCCTGGCGGAACTGCTCGAGAAAGCCGCCGTCCGGCATGGTGTTGGCAATGCCCTTGTAGAGCGGATTGCCGGCGTCGTCGCTGGCCGGGTCGTAGGCGGGCGAGATGGCGTCGTTGCTCACGGGCTTGCCCGAGGCTTCGTTGGCGAGCCGGTACTGCTTGAAGCCGGCCAGCGAGTTGTCGCCGAAGTTCTCGGGCATGTTCTGGTAGACGATCCAGCTCACCTTGGCTTCCTGCAGCCGCTCGGGGTAGGTCTTCCAGCTGTAGCCATTGGCCGAGCTGTCGATCGAATCCCACTCGTTGTTGACCGTGGCCACGTTCGCGCCGGTGGGGCCGTTGGTGCCGGTCCAGAGGAACATGCGGTTCGAATTGGTGCCGGTGTGCATGCTGCAGTGGTAGGCATCGCAGAGCGTGAAGGCGTTGGCCAGCGCGAATTGGAAGGGCAGCTCCGCTTCTTCGAGGTAGCCCATCGATTGCGTGAAAGGCGCCGTCTTGGTTTTCTTGTAGCGCACCCATTCGTACATGCGGCCGCCAGCCCACGCAGCCTGGCCGTCGCTCCAGCTGTGCGGCGTCCCGGCCACGCGCTGCGCGTTGCCTTTCGAGCCGTCGAGGTGGTAGGGCAGCACTTCCTTGCCGACGTCGTCGAGCTGCTGCCACACGCTGCGTCCCTTGGGCAGCGGGATGGTGAAGCGGTCGCCGAAGCCGCGCACGCCCATGAGCGTGCCGAAGTAGTGGTCGAACGAGCGGTTCTCCTGCATCAGGATGACGATGTGCTCGACGTCCTTGATGGTGCCGGTCTTGTTGTTGGCGGGAATGGCGAGCGCGCGGCGGATGCTCGGCGGAAAGGCCGAGAGTGCGAGCGCGGCGGCACCGGTGGTGGCTGTGCCTGTGAGGAAACTGCGGCGTGAGGTCATGGTGTTGTTCTGGTGTGGGAGGGTGTTCAGGGTGCGCAGCGCATCTCGGGCTTTGCGCCGGTGTCGGGCGGCGGCGTGGTGGGCGTGGTTGGCGTGGTGGGCGTCGGCGTGCCCACGCCGGGCAGGCCGCCGAAGAAGCCGCCGCCACCGCCGCTGCCGCCGCCGCAGGCGGAAAGGGCGCAGGCCAGGATCAGCGCGGGAACGAGCCGCGCAGGCAGGGATGAAAGTCGCATGGGGATTCCTTGGGAGTCGTCGTTGCGTGGGCGCCCGGAAGAGCGCTGAAAAAAGACCGCGCGGGCTCGAAGACGCAGCGCCGAAAAGGCATCGCGAAGCACCCGCGCGGAGGCAGGCCGCAAGACTAGGGAGATCGCGTTACATCGCCATGAACAAGCGATGACAGGGCAGCGGCGCAGGGCGCGCCGCGGGAGCGCTCAGCGCTCGTTGCTGATGCCGCTCGAGACGTGGCCCGCGGGCACGTGGCGTGCTGCGGCATCGACGTGGCCGGTCTGGTCGTCGAAGAAGAAGTCGGGTTCGAACTCGCGCAGGAATTCGCCCTTCGGAAGGCCGCCGAGGAACATCGCTTCGTCGACGCGGATGTTCCACTTCATGAGCGTGCGGATCGCGCGCTCGTGCGCCGGGGCGCTGCGCGCAGTGACCAGCGCGGTGCGGATGCGCATCTGCGCATTGCCCGCCATCTGCAGGCGATGCAGCGCCGTCAGCAGCGGCTTGAAGGGCCCTTCGGGCAGCGGCAGGTCGGCCTTGCTGAGCTCGTGCGCCTGGAAGGCGTCCAGGCCTTCGGCCTGGAATACCCGCTCGGCCTCGTCGGAGAACAGCACCGCATCGCCGTCGAACGCAATGCGCACTTCGTTCGGCCAGGCATCGCTGGCCTTCACCGATTCGACCAGCACGCGCGCGGCCGGAAAGCCCGCGTTGAGCGCTTCGCGCACGTCCTGCGCATTGACCGAGAGGAACAGGTGCGCGCGCAGCGGCCGCAGATAGCCGAAGGGCGGGCGTCCCTGCGTGAACACGCCGCGCTGCAGCTTGATGTCGGCCGCCGCGCTCGAGCGGAAGATGCGCATGCCCGAGACCGGGTCGTTGCGCGAGAGGATCACCACCTCGACGCGCTGCACGCCGTCGTCGTTGAAGCGCAGCAGCTTGCGGATCAGCGAGTAGGCGATGCCCGGCGCGGCCGGCACGTCGATGCGGTCGAGTTGCAGCTTCATGTAGCCCTCGTTGTCGCCGGCCTCGAAGATCCTGTTTTCCTCTTCGAGGTTGAACAGCGCGCGCGAGGAGATCGCGACCACGAGTTTGTCTTCGAGCGTGACGGGCATGGCGTGCAGTGCTTCCTGGCGGACTTACTTGACGAACTGATTGAGCTGGATGATAGGCAGCATCACCGCCAGCACAATGAGCATCACCACGCCGCCCATGGCCACGATCAGCAGCGGCTCGAGGATGGTGGCCAGGTGCATGGCGCGGCGCTGCACCTCGGCGCCCAGCTGGTTGGCGGCACGCTGCAGCATCAGCGGCAGCGTGCCGGTCTGCTCGCCCAGCCGCGCGAACATCGAGACCAGTCCGGGAAAGCGTTTTTTCTGCGCCAGTGCCGAGGCCAGCGGCGCGCCTTCGCGCACCAGCACCAGCGCGTCGAGCGCGTCCGCGCGCATGGCGCGGTTGCCCAGCGTCTCGGACGCCGCCTGCAGCGCGCGCAGGATCGGCACGCCGGCGGTGGCCAGCATGGCCAGCGTGCTGGCAAAGCGCGCTGCGTTGTAGCCGCGCGCGAGCTTGCCCACCAGCGGCAGCCGCAGCCAGGCGGCGTCGAACTTCAGGCGGAAGGCCTCCTGCGCCAGCGCCAATCGCGCGGCAATGGCGGCGAACACCACGCCGCCCAGCATCCACCACCCGTAGTTGCGCACCGCCGCGCTCAGCGACAGCATGACCGTGGTGAGGAAGGGCAGCGAGCGCTTGGTGCCCGCGAACACCTGCGCCACCTGCGGCACCACGTAGCTCACGAGGAAGATCACGATCACGATCGCCACCAGCGTGACGATGGCCGGATAGAGCGCGGCGCCGATGAGCTTCTGCTGCAGCGCCTGCCGCTCCTCCAGGTCGTCGGCGAGCCGGTCGAGCACGAGGCCGAGGTTGCCGCTTTGCTCGCCTGCGCCGATCACGGCGGTGTAGATGGGCGAGAACTCGCGCGGATGGGCCGCGAGCGCGCGCGCGAAGGGCGAGCCCGCGTTGACCTCGGCACGCAGCGAAGCGACCAGGTTGCGCTGCGGCTCGGTCTCGGCTTCGTCGGTGAGCGCGGTCAGCGCGCGTTCGAGCGGCAGGCCGGAAGAGACCAGGCCCGCGAGCTGGCGCGTCCAGACCGCGAGGCCGGTGGAGCTGAAGACCCTGGCGCCGCCGCCCAGCCAGCGGCGCAGGCCGCCATTGCCGGTGCCGTTGACGTGGCTGCTGCTGACTGGCGTGACCGATAGCGGAATGAGCGCCTGCGCGCGCAGCAGGCTGCGGGCGCTGCGCGCGGTGTCGGCCTCGAGCACGCCTTCGCGCGACTGGCCGCTGGCATCGATGGCTTCGAAGGAATAGGCGGGCATGGCGGTGCCGGGCGGATCAGTCGCGCGTGACGCGGAGCAGTTCGGCGCGCGAGGTAATGCCGGCCTGCACCAGCCGTTCGCCGTCTTCGCGCATCAGGCGCAGGCCGCCGCGCGCGCCGGCCTGGAGCAGTTCGCTCTCGGCCGCCTTGCTGTGGATCAGGCCCTGCACGGTCTCGTCGGCCACCAGCAGCTCGAAGATGCCGGTGCGGCCCTGGTAGCCGGTTTGCCCGCACACCTCGCAGCCGGCGCCGCCGCAGGCCGTGCAGACCTTGCGCACCAGCCGCTGCGCGAGCACGCCCAAAAGCGACGAGCTCAACAGGAAAGGTTCCACGCCCATGTCGGTCAGCCGCGTGACGGCGCTGACCGAATCGTTGGTGTGCAGCGTCGCCAGCACGAGGTGGCCGGTGAGCGAGGCCTGGATGGCGATCTGCGCGGTCTCGAAGTCGCGGATTTCGCCGATCATGATCACGTCCGGGTCCTGCCGCAGGATCGCGCGCAGCGCCTTCGCGAAGGTGAGTTCGATCTTGGCGTTGATCTGCGTCTGGCCCACGCCCGGCAGTTCGTACTCGATCGGGTCTTCCACCGTCATGATGTTGCTGCGGCTGGCATCGAGCCGGGCCAGCGCGGCATACAGCGTGGTGGTCTTGCCCGAGCCCGTGGGGCCGGTTACCAGGATGATGCCGTGCGGCTGCGCAATGAGCTTCTCGAAGCGCGCGAGCGTGTCGCCCTGCATGCCCACCGATTCGAGCGTGAGCTTCGATTCGCTCTTGTCCAAGAGGCGCAGCACCGCGCGCTCGCCATGCGCGCTGGGCAGCGTGGAGACGCGCACGTCGACCGCGCGCGTGCCGATGCGAAGGCTGATGCGCCCGTCCTGCGGCAGCCGCTTCTCGGAGATGTCGAGGTCGGCCATGATCTTCAGGCGCGAGATCAGCGCGGCGTGCAGCGCGCGGTTGGGCTGCACCACCTCGCGCAGCGTGCCGTCGATGCGAAAGCGCACGGACGAGGTGCGCTCGTAGGGCTCGATGTGGATGTCGCTCGCGCCGTCGCGCGCGGCCTGCGTGAGCAGCGCGTTGAGCATGCGGATGATCGGCGCGTCGCCGGCGCTTTCCAGCAGGTCTTCCACCGCCGGCAGCTCCTGCATCATGCGCGAGAGGTCGGCATCGCTCTGCACTTCGCTCACCACCGCGGCGGCGCTCGATTCGCCCTGCGCATAGGCCGCGCTGATGCGCTGCGCGAGCGGGCCGTCGGCCAGCACCTCGAAGGCCTGCACGCCGTACTTGCGCGTGACCTCGCCGACCGCGCTGCGCGAGGGATGGCTCGACATCCACAGCGTGTGGCTGCCGTCGTCGGCTTCTTCGAGCAGCAGCTGCTGGCTGCGTGCGAACGCGTAGGGCAGGGGATGGCGCATGGGCTTCAGGGCAATTCGCGCGAGCTGGTCGGGTCGGCCGTGGGCGGCAGTGCGCCGCGCAGCGGGCTCGGGCGCAGGCTGCGCGTGTCGGCGGGCGGGCGCGGCGGCGGGATCAGCTGCGTGCCCTGGATGCGGTCGCTGCCGCTGCTATTGCTGCTGGTGTCGCGGCTGCCCGCGCGCGGCAGCGGTGCCTCCGGCAGCACGGGCGCGGCATCCACGCCGCGCAGCATGACGTTGTCGGTGTTCGGCTGGGTGCGCTGCTGCATGCCGCGGATCTCGTCGTAGCGGTCGTAGGCAAAGGCTTCGGTCGAGGCGCCGTCGCGCATGACGGCGGGGCGCAGGAACATCATCAGGTTGCTCTTGTTGCGCGTACGGATCTCGTTCTTGAACAGGTTGCCGAGCACCGGGATGTCGCCCGCCACCGGCACTTTCTCGACCGTGTTGCCGTAGTCGTCCGACAGCAGCCCACCGAGCATGACCAGGCCGCCGTCTTCCACCAGCACGCTCGATTCGATCGAGCGCTTGTTGGTGGTCGGGCCGTTGGGGTTGTTGATGGTGTTGCCGTCGACGGTCGAGGTCTCCTGGAAGATGGTCATCTTCACGGTGCCGTTCTCGTTGATGGTCGGGCGCACGCGCAGCGTGAGGCCCACGTCCTTGCGCTCCACCGTGGTGAACGGGTTGATGCCCACCGAGCCCGAGGTGCTGGCGTACTGGCCCGTGACGAAGGGCACGTTCTGGCCGATCACGATCTTGGCTTCCTCGTTGTCCAGCGTCAGCAGGTTGGGCGTGGAGAGCACGTTGGCGTCGCCGTCGCTGTTGAAGAAGTTGGCGATCGCGCCCAGGATGTACTGCCCGCCGATCTTGCCGGCAATGCCGAGGTTCAGCCCCGACGACGGCCGCACGTTGGCCACGTCGCGGGTGGCCAGTGCCTGCGTCAGCGCCAGGATGTTGGCGCTGGCCAGGCTCGAATTGGTGCCGATGACCGCGTTGTTGCCCAGCGCGCTCTGCCACTGGACGCCGAAGTTGGCGGCCTTCTTCGCGCTGACCTCGACGATCAGCGCTTCGATCATCACCTGCGCGCGCCGGCCGTCGAGCTTGTCGATCACGGCGCGCATCTGCCGGTACTGCGGCTCGGGCGCCGTGATGATCAGCGAGTTGGTCGACGGGTCGGCCTGGATCTGTCCGCCGGTCGACGGCTGGTTGGCATTGTTGAGCGGCGCGTTGGCGGCCGCCGAGCCGCCGCCTTGCCCGCTGAGATTGACCGGCATGGCCTGCGGAACGTTGGCTTGCTGCTGCGGTGCGCCGCCGCCACCGGCGGCCCCCGGTGCGCCCGGCGTGCCGGGCAGCTGGTTGGCTGCCATGGCGGCGCGCAGCGTGGCCGCCAGCCGCACCGCATCGGCGTTCTTCAGGTAGACCACGTAGATGTTGCCGGCCGCGCCGTTGCTGCTCTCGGCGGGTGCGCGGTCGAGCTTCTCGACCAGCGTGCGCACCAGCGCCGCACGCGCCGGGTTGGCCGCGCGCAGGATCAGCGCGTTGCTGCGCGGGTCGGCCAGCAAGGTGGTGCGGAACGAGGCATCGGCCGTGCCCGGCGCGGCGGCGCCCGGCGTGGCGCCCGAGCCGCTGCCGTCGACCAGCCGGGTGATCAGCGGCAGCATGTCGGTGGCGATCGAATGCTTGAGCGGGATCACCTCGATGTCCGACGCATTGGGCACGTCGAGCGCCGCGATGATGCGCGCCAGCCGGCGCATGTTGTCCGCGTAGTCGGTGATCACGAGCGAGTTGTTGCCCGGGTTCACGTTGATGGTGTTGTTGGGCGGAATGAGCGGGCGCAGCACCGGCAGCAGGCTGTTCGGCGATTCGTAGTTGAGCCTGAAGATCTGCGTGACGATCTGGTTGCCGGCCACCGAGCCGGCGCTGGGCGTCGCGGTGTTGACGGTTTGCGTCTGGAGCTTGGCGTCGGCTTCGGGCACCACCTTGTAGAGCCCTTCGGCCTCCACCACCGCAAAGCCCTGCAGGCGCAGCGCGGAAGCGAACTGGTTGAACGCCGCGGCCGGCGCGATGGCCCGGTCGGTGACGAGGTTCATCGTGCCCTTCACGCGCGGGTCGACCACCACGTCGCGGCCGGTGACCACCGCCATGGTGCGGGCCACGGCCTCGATGTCGGCGTTGGCGAAGTTGAGCGTGATGGGCTCGCCCCGGCGCGGCGCGTCGCCGGACTGCGCGAACACGGGCGGCGCGGCCTGCAGCAAGGTGGCGGCAACCAGCATCTGCGCTGCGAGTGCAACGACGGCGAGGCGGCTGCCGGGCGAAGTCAGTGGCTTCATCATGATCAACCCAGGGTGATGATCGAACGCGCGTTGTCGCGCCGCCCGATGATGTTCAACAAATTGGAAAGCGCGTCTTCGCGGCCGGCCGCGGCACTGGCTTCGCCATTGAAGCGAAAGGCGGTGCCGTTCCAGCTGCCGCTGCCGTTCAGCTGGAGGCTGCCTTCGCGCGTGCTCAGCAGCAGGCTCGGGCGGCTGCCGCCTTCGAGCGTGAGGCGGTAGCTGCCCATCGGCTTGAGTGTCGACAGGCTGGACGAGACATCGGTGGCGTCGAGCGTGGCCTGGCCCGCGATGCGCAGCACGGGGCCCTCCCACTGCATCGAGAGGCCCCGGGTGGAGAGGTCGAGCGTGCCTTCGAGCCTGAGCGTGTTCCAGGGCGCGCCCAGGCCGGTCAGCAAGGTGGCGGGCCAGCGCGAACTGCCGTCGCCCCACTGCAGCTGCATGCCGCTTGCGCGCGGGCTGGCCTTGAGCTGGAGCGGCCGCGCCGCGCAGCAGGGCAGGTCGAGCACCGCGAACATGCCGCTCCACGCCGGACGCATGCGCCAGTTGAGCGCGCCGGGCAGCGACACCGCCTCGGCGCCGCCGGCGCCGCTGGCAAGCACCACGGCCGCGGTGCCGTTCCAGACCGTGCCGCGCGGGTTGACCAGCAGCAGCCGGCCCTGGCTCCAGTTCGAGAGCGCCGCGGCCAGCCAGCGCGCCGGCGCGAACAGCACCAGGGCCAGCAGCGCCCCCAGCACGATGCCGAGCAGGGCCCAGCGCCAGCCGCGGCGCGGCGCCGATTCGGCAAGGGAGGAGCGCGTCACCATGCGGCCGTGCTCAACGGGCTGCGGGCAGCGCCATCACGAGCGTGCCCTCCCAGCGCACCTTCGCGGGCTGCGGGTCCTTGCTGCCGGAGGCCGGCGGCGTGGCGGCCGCGCGGGTCAGGTGGGCCTCGCGCGGCACCGCGTGCGCATTGCCGCGCGCCTGCGCCAGCCACTGGGCCACGGCCTCGGCCGGCGTGGCGCGCATCGTGAGGGTGGCGGCGCCATCGCCGCTGGCCGTCATGAGCTGGGCATTGGTGCCCAGGCTCTCGCGCACCGAGGTTTCGAGGGCGCGCAGCGCGTCGTCCCGGTTCAGCCGCGGCTGCGCCTGCAGCGCCTTGGCGCGGTTCTGCAGCATGGCCATCTGCTGCAGCTGCGCGTCGAGTTGCGCATGTTCGGCCGGCGCTGCGGCCAGCGTGCGCAGCGCGGGTGCGAGCGCAATCCACCACAGCAGCGCGAGCGACACGAGCACGGCCGCGATGGCGACCATGCGCCGCTCGCGCAGTTCGAGGGCGGCCCAGCGGGCCCGGAGCTGTTCGCCGAAGTTCATCGCGCAGCCTCGGCCTGCACCAGCAGCAGATCGCCTTCGGCGCGCACGCTGTAGCCGCGCGGGCCCATCGCGCCCGAAAGCCGCGTGAGCTCGGAAGGCTGCAGGCCCAGCCCGCGCAGGCGCAGCTGGCCGGCGCTGTAGTCGATGGCGCTGGGCGTTTTGCCCGGCGGGAGATGGGGAGCAAGCGCGCCGATCATCGGTTCGAGGTCGCTGCCCGCGACATCGCCCACGGCCTGCTGCAGCGCCGCGACCTCGCGCGCCATCTGCAGCGGCGCATCGACCACGAGTTTCACGGAGGGGAAGGTCTGGGTCAGCATGGTCTTGACGGCCTGGCGCTTGGCCTCGAGTGCATTGCGCTCCTTCCAGGCCCAGGCATTGAGGCCGATCAATTGGGTCAGCAGCAGGGCGGCGATGCCCCAGCGCGCGGCGCGCCACTCGGGCGCATAGCGCAGCGCCTGCACCACCGACGCAAATTTCTTGCCGGCGCGGGCACGCCCCGTCACGGCCAGGTCGAACTGCGCGAGCTCCCAGGGCGAGCGCGCCGCCTGCAGCCAGCGCTGCGGCGCCTGCACGATGGGCACGCGGCGCTCGAGCAGGCGCTCGGCGGCCTGCGCGACGGCGGGCTCGGCGCTGATCACGGCGGTGTCCAGCGGCAGGCCGGCGGCCAGCGCGAGCCCGGCGCCCGCGAGCGGCAGCGAGACCACGCCATCGGCATCGCACACCGTGAGCTGCGGCGCCTCGGCCTCGCCGGTGACCTGCAGCAGCGGCGGGCCGTCCACGGGCTGCGGCGCGAATTCGGGAACGATGCGCACCACGCGCCGCCCCGCCGACTCCAGCCCCTGCACCAGCGTGCGCAGCCAGATGCGGTTGCAGGCGGCCACCCAGACTGGTGCGCCGGCCTTGGCCTCGGGTTCGAGCGCGAAGTGCAGGGCCTCGGGATCGTCGAGCAGATGCTCTTCGAGCAGGCCGTCGAGCACGGCGCGCAGCTTCGATGCGCTGCTCATGCTGCCCTTGGGCAGCGTCACGCGGTGCCAGGACATCGCCGCGGCCGGAATGCCGAGCGTGACTTCCGCGCTGGCCGGCAACAGCGCGAGCAGCGCGCGGCCATGGTTGCGCAGGGCGATGCCGTCGTCGCCAGCCTGGGCCCAGTCGTACTCGCCCGCGGCGTCGGCCGGGGGGAGGGGGGCGATGAGCAGCAGCGGGGTCATTTCGATTTCAGGAGGGCGGGTGATTGTAGGGGTGCACCGATGGTGCCATTGCTACTCTATTTGTAGCGTTTGACGTAGATGCGACGGGCTCTGGACGATGTATTGAAGCAACAAAAATGAGGAAAGGAAGCCGCACTCAGGGTTTAGCCGGAGTGGCTGTGGCAAGGCCGGCGCCGCGGTTGCGCCAGATCGTCTTCACCGTGACGCCGTCGCGCTGCAGCAGCGACCGCTCCTCGACCCAGGTGCGGTCGAGCCGCAGCCGGCCGTAGACCTCGAAGAACTGGGTGCCCACGCTGTGCTGGCCGGCGTTGAACTGCGTGCCGCCGTTCGGGAGCGCGGCATTGGCGTCGGCAATCTGCTTGAAGTACGAGCGCGTGCGCTTTTCCACCAGCTGGCGCGCGTCGCTGATGCTCAGGGATGGCAGGCTCGCGCTGAGGGCTTCGGCGCTGGCGGTATTGATGTTGAGCGGCGTGCGGATCGGGAGGATCGTCACGTAGGGTTCGAGGGCGGCCGCGGTCGAGGGCGAAAGGCCGAGCCACACCAGCTGCGAGACCTCCTGCGGCATCAGCGGCGCCGCCCCGGCGTCGCCGCCGCCGGCGGCATCGGTGCCGGTGGCGAGCGCGCGCACGAGCGAGGCCGTCATCGCGCTGAGCTCGGAGGCCGGCAGGCCCAGGATGTTGAACAGCTTGGTGAAGGTGGCGACGCTGGCCGGCACCGGCTTGTTGCCGTCGACCAGCGACAGCACGTTGAGCTTGGATTGCGCATCGACCACGCGGCCTGAAAGGAAGGCGTCGGGCAGTCCTTCGAGGTTGTCGCTCGCCACGTTCTTCTCGGCCGACAGGAAGCTCGTGAGCCGCGCTTCCGCGAGCGGCACGGCCCAGGGCTCGGCCAGGTGGTCGGGCCCGCCGGTGAGGGCGTCTTCGCGCAGGATCAGGCGCGACCAGTCGAGCGCGCCAATCAGCACCCATGCCGCCTGCACGCGTCCGCGCTCGGCCGCCTCGACTTCGGACGCGCGCCACTGCTGCCACAGCGCCGCGGCGGAGAAGGTGGCGACCAGCATCACGGTCAGCATGGCCGCGAGCAGCGCGGCGCCGCGCTGGCGTTGCCCGGTGGGTCGAAAAACCGTGGATGCGGTCATGAGCGCGGCGCTCCCACCGTGGGCTTGACCCAGTCGCGCGTGAGCGTGCCCGACAGCCCTTCGCCCGGAGCCAGGGTCAGCACCAGGCGAACGCCGTCCGGCATGTTCACGAGGGCGCCGACAGGATTGGCCGGGTTCGCCGGATTGGGCGCGCTGGCCGGCAGCTCGCCTGCGGGCGTCCAGGCGTTCTCGCGGAAGTAGTAGAGCTGCCAGCTCGTGGCCGGCATCAGCGCGACGTCGCCGCCGCCGCCTTCCTGCGCCCACGAGGCGGCCATGTTCCACGCCTGCTGCCATTCGCCGCGCGTGGTGAAGGGCGGCGACTGCCAGCGCCGCCAGCGGGTGCCGTCGGCACCGGTGCGCAGCGCCCACGCCACCACCAGCATGGCGGGAGCGCCCGCATCGCTGCCGCGCCGCGTGAGCCGCAGCACGCGGCCGTCCCAGTCGATCGGGCGGGTCTGCGCGATCGGGGTCACGGCGTCGAGGTCGGCGCCCCATTGCGAGAGCGTGGTCTGCAGCGCCAGTACCGCGTCGGCGCGCTGCTGGTTCTGCGTGGTGGCGCGCGACATGTTGTCCAGTCCGCGCCAGCTCACGAGCGCGAGCAGCGCCATCACCGAAATGGCCACCAGCAGCTCGATCAGCGTGAAACCGCCGCAGGTTCGCTGGCTTGCGAAGCGTCGCATCAGAAGCGGCCCACCACGGTCGAGACGCGCAGCACCGGCGCATTGGCCTCGTCGCGCACCTGCACGTCGACGCGCCGGAAGTTGGGGTTGAGCGTGGCGATGGTGGAGGTGGTCACGTTGAACGAGACGCCGGCCTGCACGCAGATCGAGCCCGAATCGCCCACGGCCGGCATCTGCCTGGCGAGCCGCGCCTTGGCGAGCTCGTTTTCCGCGCACAGGTCGGCCAGCAGCAGGTCGGACTGGCGCTGCGCATTGCGCGTCAGCGACATCGTGGCCTGCGAGCCCGCCGCGAGCGCGAGCGCGACGATGCCGAGCGCAATCAGCACTTCGATCAGCGTGAATCCGCCGCATGCCGATGGGCGCCGGGGCTTCATGGCGTGCTCACGGTGAAGGGCCTGAGGCCGTCGGTGGCAACGCGCAGCGAGCGCGCAGGCGGGCCTTCGGAATACAGCACGATCTGCTGCGCGGCAATGATCGGGTCGGGGCCCAATTGCACCGCCGCCACCGGCGCGCCGCTGGCCAGCGAAGCCGTGGCGCTGATGCCGCTCGCGGCCCAGCCGCTGGGCAAGGCATCGGGCGGCAGGCCGTCGAACACGAAGCTGCCGCCTTCCACGATGCGCCATCGCACTGCGACGCCGCTCGCGCGCGACTGGGCGCGGGCCGATTCGAGCAGTGCGGCCAGCCGGTCGGCCTCGCGGTCGAGCCGGGCTGCGTTGGTGTCGCGCATCGCAAAGCTCACGCTGGCCGTTGCGATCGCGATGATCGCGATCACCACGATCAGCTCGAGCAGCGTGAAGCCGCCCGCGCGCCTACTGCCAGCTGCCGATGTCGGCATTCTTGCCCTCGCCGCCGGCCTGGCCATCGGCGCCGAGCGAGAGCACGTCGATTTCGCCCTTGATACCCGGATTCATGTATTGGTACGGATGGCCCCACGGATCGTTCGGCAGCTTTTCGACATAGGGCTTCCAGTTGGGCGCGGCCGGCCCCACGGTCGGGCGCACGAGCAGCGACTGCAGGCCCTGCTCGGCCGTCGGGTAGCGCTGGTTGTCCAGGCGGTAGAGCTTGAGCGCCTGCATCAGGTTGTTGATGTCGGTCCTGGCGGCGGTCACGCGGGCATCGTCGGCGCGCTCGATCACGTTCGGCACGATCAGCGCGGCCAGCACGCCGATGATGACCAGCACCACCATCAGCTCGATCAGCGTGAAGCCGCGCTGGGCAGCGCGGGTGGCGTCGCGTAGGATTTTTTTCATAGCTTGGATGACATGGTTCGGAAGGCGCGCTGCATGATAATCCGCGCCCATGACAAGTCCCTATTCCGCCGCGCGCTGGCACGCCCCCGTTGTAACCACGGGCCTGTGGGCGCTGGCCGCCGGTGCGGCGGTGTTCTGGGGGCTGCGGCTCG
The DNA here is from genome assembly GCF_007828835.1 of Variovorax beijingensis. Lineage (GTDB taxonomy): Bacteria > Pseudomonadota > Gammaproteobacteria > Burkholderiales > Burkholderiaceae_C > Variovorax > Variovorax beijingensis_A. Next base: position 215,789 of record NZ_VIVL01000002.1, read on the forward strand.
CGGCGCCGCCCGAGCCCGTGGCCGCGGCGGCCACCATGCCCCGGGCGGCGGTCTCGGCCGACGCGGATGCGGTTGCGCGGCTGCTCGGCGTGGTTTCGGGCACCGAAGCAGCGCCCGCCGCACCCGAGGCGGCCAGCCGCTTTGCGCTGTCGGGCGTGGTCGCGGATCCGTTCAACCAGGGCGCTGCGCTGATTTCCATCGACGGCAAGCCGCCGCGTCCGTTCCGCGTCGGCTCGCGCGTCGGCGACAACTACGTGCTGCAGTCGGTCGGGGTGCGCGCGGCGACGCTCGGCACCAGCGCGCAGGGACCGGCGGCCTTCACGCTGCAGTTGCCCGTGCGCGCGCCGATCAGCGTCAGCAGCCCGGCCGCGCCAACGCCGACGGCCAGGCCCAGCGGACTTTTCCCGGCCACGGTGCCTCCGGTGGTGGCACCGCCTGCCGGCGGGGCCGCACCGCTACAGGCGCCGCCATCGCCGCAGCCGGGGTCTGAGCAGCAGCCACCGGCACAGTCTGCGCAGTAAGGACCAGGCGGCCGCTCAGGCCTGCAGGAACAGCCTGTACGCCGGATTCGCCGTTTCCTCGACGTAGGGATAGCCCAGCGTTTCAAGGAAGTCGTCGAAGGCCGCGGCGTCGCCGGCGGGCACCTGCAGGCCCACCAGGATGCGGCCGTAGTCGGCGCCCTGGTTGCGGTAGTGGAAGAGGCTGATGTTCCAGTTCGGCCGCATCAGGCTCAGGAACTTGAGCAGCGCCCCGGGGCGTTCCGGAAACACGAAGCGCAGCAGCCGTTCGTCGTGTGCAAGGCCCGTGCGCCCGCCCACCAGGTGCCGCAGATGCTCCTTGGCGAGCTCGTCGTGCGTGAGGTCGAGCGCGTCGAAGCCATGGGCAATGAAGGTCTGCGCGATGGTCGTCGATTCGCCGCGTGCCGAGGTGGTGAGGCCCACGAACACATGCGCCTTGGCCGCGTCGCTGATGCGGTAGTTGAACTCCGTCACATTGCGCAGCGCACCGCCGGTCGAGCCCGTTTCCTGCGACTCGCTGGCCGGCATCTCGCCCACCAGCTCGCAGAAGCGGCGGAAGCTGCCGCGCTCTTCGGGAATGGTCACCGCGAACAGCGCCTCGCGTTCTTCGCCGACCTCCGCGCGCTCGGCCACGAAGCGCAGCCGGTCGAAGTTCATGTTGGCGCCGCACAGGATGGCCGCGTAGGTCTCGCCATGGCGGCCATGCCCGGCCACGTACTGCTTGATGGCCGCCACTGCGAGCGCACCCGCCGGTTCCACGATGCTGCGGGTGTCGACGAACACGTCCTTGATGGCCGCGCAGACGGCGTCGGTGTCGACCGCGATGTATTCGTCGACCAGGTTGCTGGCGATGCGAAAGGTCTCCTCGCCCACCAGCTTGACCGCCGTGCCGTCCGAAAACAGCCCGACGTCGGGCAGGCTCACGCGCTGGCGCGCCGCCACCGACTGCATCATCGCGTCGGAGTCGTTCATCTGCACGCCGATCACCTTGATCTCCGGGCGCACCGCCTTGATGTAGTTGGCCACGCCCGAGATGAGCCCGCCGCCGCCGATGGCCACGAACACCGCGTCGAGCCGTCCCTGGTGCTGGCGCAGGATTTCCATGGCGATGGTGCCCTGGCCCGCGATCACGTCGGGATCGTCGAAGGGGTGCACGAAGGTCAGGCCTTGTTGCGCCTGCAGTTCGAGCGCATGCAGGTAGGCATCCGAATAGCTGTCGCCATGCAGCACCACCTCGCCGCCGAAGCCGCGCACCGCATCGATCTTGAGCCTGGGCGTGGTCACCGGCATGACCACCACCGCGCGTGTGCCCAGCTTGCGTGCGCCCAGCGCCACGCCCTGCGCGTGATTGCCGGCCGATGCGCAGATGACGCCGCTCGCCAGCTGCTCGGGTGTGAGGTGCGCCATCTTGTTGTAGGCACCGCGCAGCTTGAAGCTGAACACGGGCTGCTGGTCTTCGCGCTTGAGCAGCACGGTGTTGCCGAGCCGCTCGCTGAGCGCATTGGCCTTCTCGAGCGCGGATTCGACCGCCACGTCGTAAACGCGGGCGTTCAAAATTTTTCTGAGATAGTCGGCGGGCGTCAGTGCCGGCACAGGTACGTCGCGCACGGTTTTTTCCAAGGGAGGCTCAATTGTTAAATGGCAATGATAAGAGGCATCGGGATTGCGTACGGGATATGGCATGGACACAAATGTCATAAACCTCATCCAGAGAGCCCCGGCTGCGAACGATTCGGGTTTTTTTGCGCGCAGCTATCCCGCGAGCGAGGTACCCGCCAGTCATTTAACAAATGAGCAAAATCTGTTAACCCTTTTTGTCAGCGACCTTTCCAAAGGGTTGATGCAGGCAGAAGCGGCGCGCGTGCAGCGCGGCGAAATCGGACGGCCGACCTGGCAGGTGATGGGCAACAGATTGCGCGCGCACGTCATTCCTTTGCTGGGTGCCGTGCCGGCGCAGGCATTCGCTACTTCCGATGCGCAGCGCCTGATCGATCACCTTGGCGCGCAGGGCTTCACCAGCACGACGATCGCGCAGTACCTTGTGTTGCTGCGAAAGGTGTTGATGCACGGTGTGAACATCGGCGTGGTTCGCGATGTACCTGCCTTCCCGAAGGTCAAGGTGCGCAGCCAGCCGCGCGGAAGCTTCAGCGTTGCGGAATACCGGGCCGTGGTGGCGGCTGCACGCCGACTGCGCGGGCAGCCGCATCCGGTGCTCGATGAACTGGCTTCCGGCGAGCGCTTCTGGATCGCGCGCGAGCTGCTCGTCATGCCGCAGGAGTTGCCTTGGCTGATCCGCTGGATGGTCAACACCTTCGTGCGCCCGAGCGACATCAAGCTCATGAAGCACCGGCACATCGACATCGTGCGCGGCAAGCATGTCTACCTGCGCATGAACCTGCCCGAAACCAAGCGGCACAGCCAGCCCATCGTGAGCCTGCGCCCGGCTGTGCGGGTCTATGAATGCCTGCTTGCGCATCGTCGCGAGCAGGGCTTTGGCGGCGCGGATGACTACCTCTTCATGCCGCAATTGAAGAACCGCGAGCACGCGCTGGCCGTGCTCAACTTTCTTTTCCATTGGGCCTTGGAAGCAACGTCGCTCCAGAAAGGACCGCAGGGTCAGTCGAGGACGCTTTACTGCTTGCGCCATACCGCCATCACCTTGCGGCTTTTGTACGGGCAGGGCATCGACATGCTGACCTTGGCGCGCAATGCGCGCACGAGCGTCAACATGGTCGAACGTTTCTACGCATCGGTTCTGAGCGGAGAAATGAATGTGGGCTTGCTGCAAAGCAGGCGCGGCCGCGCGAACTGAGCAAAGCCAAAAAGCCGCCCGGCTTGCGCTGGGCGGTTTGGGACTGGACCGATTCGAACTGGCTGAAGCCAGCATTGGAATCAGGCCGCGATCAGAAAGCGTGGCGGATGCCGAAGTCGTAGCCGGTCGAGGTCTTCGGGGTGAAGACGTTGTTGCTGATGAACTTCGGGCCGCCAACGGTCAGGGCTGCACCGTTCTTGTTGCTCACGCGAGCGATCGTTGCGTACAGGGCCGTGCGCTTCGACAGGTTGTGCACGTAGCCGAGCGCCAGCTTGTTGGCCTTGCGGTCCGGTTCGTCGAAGAACGGATTGTTGTCGTCCGTCTTGTACGTCACGGCCGAATACGATGCGCGGATCAGACCGGCGCCCACAGGGGCCGTCACGCCCAGCAGCCAGCCGTTGAGCTTGTTCGATGCCACGGACGCCGGTTGGACGAAGAAGTCGCCGTCGATGTCGGTCTTTTCCTTGGCCCGAGACAGTTCGCCGAAGAGCTTCACGGGACCGAAGTCATACGAAGCGCCGAGGTTCAGTGTATTGACCTTGGTGGTCGTGCCGGCGTAGTAGTCGTCGCCGACGGTGTTGCTGCCATAAGCCACTGCAACGTCCAGGGGGCCGTTGGCGTAGCCGAAGCGGCCGCCGACGTATCGGCCGGTGCGCGAATTGTTGACCGCATGAGGCGTGGCCAAGGCAGGGCTGTACTTGTCCTTTTCATGGAAGCCGTACTGCAATTGGCCATAAAAACCGCCGAGGTTCGGCGGCAGGAAGTAGCCGACGGTGTTGCTGGCGCGGGTGGGGTTGCCGAATGCACCGGTAGCCGTCTGGATCAGGTTGGTGCCAACGCCGCTGGCGCCGAACGGATCGAACACGGTGTTGTTCCAGAACGATGGGGTGTAGTCGCGGCCGAGGCGGACTTCACCGAAACCACCCGACAGGCTCACGGTCGAACGACGGTTGAAGGTTGCAACACCTTCCGAGCCGTCGTCGTTCTTGATCGGAGCTTCGAGCCAGAAGCTGGCTGCCAAGCCGCCGCCGAGGTCTTCCGTGCCACGGAAGCCGAGTTTGCTGGAGTTGTAGGCCGAGTTGGCCAGTTCACGGCGGCTGACCCTGACGCTGCCCTGGTTCACATAGAACGGGTTGTAGGCAACCGGGAAGCCGAGGGCGTTGTACGTCACGCCGTGGTTCAGGTCACGCGAGCTGTTCGAATAGCCGCTGATCGACGCATCGACCAGGCCGAACAGCGTGACGGACGACTGGGCCGAGGCAACACCGGCAACAGCCAGAGCAACTGCCCTTCAGGCCCAGAAACTAGAGTGGGCCCGCAGCGCCGCGGACCCCAAGAAAAAAGCCCCGAGCCTTGCAGCTCGGGGCTAAATCCACCAATTGGAAGGGTGGAGGAGACAACCGGTGCGCACGGTTTCGTACGCGATGAAATAAAGTATATCGGTTGTTTGTTGCGTTGCAACAAGCAAGTGACGATTTCCCCACACACTAATGGATGTCGGCGTGATTTTTTGCTGAATATCCTGAATGGATCTGACACAGATGGAATGCACAGTAAGTTGGACCGGCGATGCCGGAACCCGCTCGGCCATGGGTTTCGTGGCCGAGACCGGCAGCGGCCATGTCTTGATGATGGACGGCGCGCCCGATGCCGCCAAACCCGAGAACGGCGGCCAGAACCTGGCGGCCAGGCCCATGGAAACCGTGCTCGCCGGCACCGGGGGCTGTACCGCCTATGACGTGGTGCTGATACTGAAGCGGGGCCGCCACCGCGTGGAGCGCTGCAGCGTCAAGCTGACCAGCGAACGGGCAGAAAAGGATCCCAAGGTGTTCACCAAGATCCACATGCACTTCACCGTGGCGGGCAAGGGCATTCCTGCCGCCGCCGTCGAGCGTGCGATTGCCCTGAGCCACGAAACCTACTGCTCGGCCAGCATCATGCTCGCGAAGACCGCCGAGATCACCACCAGCTTCGACCTGATCGAAACCTGAGTCCGCCAAGCCTCAGATCCGGTGCGCCACCGTGGTCATCACGCGGGAGGCGAGCCGCATCAGGGCCTTGGCCGGCGCCGGCAGCTCCGCCGCGCCGGCATCGACGGCCTGCGCGGCGTGCCGCGCCTCGTCGATCTTCATCTGCTCGACCACCGCCCGGGAGGCACTGTCGGCGGCCGGCAGGCGGCCGAGATGACTCTCCAGGTGGGCTTCCACCTGGCGTTCGGTCTCCGCGACGAACCCGAGGCTCAGCGGGTCCCCCAGGCGTCCGGCCATCAGGCCCAGGCCGAAAGCTCCGGCATACCAGAGCGGGTTCAGCATGGAAGGCCGGGCGCCGAGTTCGTCCAGCCGCTGGCGCGTCCAGGCCAGGTGATCGGTTTCTTCGTGCGAGGCTTCGAGCAAGCGGGCCCGGAGGACAGGATCGCGCGCCACCGCGGCCTGGGCAGTGTAGAGCGCCTGGGCGCACACCTCGCCCACGTGGTTCACCCGCATCAATGCTCCGGCCTCGCGCCGTTCCGAATCAGTCATCTCGCCGGGCGCCTGGATGGGCGCAGGCGTGGCCCGCGTTGCATGGGGCCGGGCAAAAAGAGTGCGCAATGCCGCATCAGCCGCAGCCAGGACGGGGTCGAGCGTGGAAGTCATGCCCGTATTTGAACGTATGCGGAAAGAGCAGCGCGAAACAGTTGCTTCATTTCATATGGTGGTTTGTGAGCGCGCCAAAGTCCTTTGTTGCAGGACTGCAACGAAACGCAGGGGCCGCTGGAGATTTCGGGCGATTTGTTTTGCCCTGCCGCAGCGGCTCTGGTGCAATAGCATCAACTTCCCAAAAGGAGGTTGGCCCGGGGTCCGGTGGGAGCACAAAAGTGCCAGTCACGGTGAGCCCTTCGCACCGGAGCCCTATGTTTAACCTTGGAGAAACTTGCAATGAAAAAATCTCTAGTTGCTCTGGCTGCCCTGGCTGTTGCCGGTGTTGCCTCGGCTCAGTCGTCCGTCACGCTGTTCGGCGTGGTCGACGCGTCGATCAGCGGCTATTCGAGCACCTCGCGTGACCTGAACGGTGCCACGTTCCTGAACCCGTTCTACCTGAACCAAGGCAGCGTCAAGGTCAGCCGTCGTGTACTGGCTAACTCGGGCTACAACTCCAGCCGTATCGGCTTCCGTGGTACGGAAGACCTCGGTGGTGGCCTGGCCGCCAGCTTCTGGCTCGAAGCCCCGATCTCCAACGACGACGGCCAGCAAGGTATCGCCACCTTCGCACGTCGCTCGACCGTGAGCCTGTCGGGTGGTTTCGGTGAAGTCCGCCTCGGCCGTGACTACACCCCGACCTTCTGGAACGACACCGTGTTCGATCCGTTCGGCACCAACGGCGTTGGCAGCAACCTGATCAACACGGCGAACGACAGCTTCGGCAGCTTCCTGACCCCGGCAGCTTCGACGGCTCCGTTCACCAACGTCGGCAACAGCAACTACGTGCGCGCCAGCAACTCGATCGGCTACTTCCTGCCGCCGAACCTGGGTGGTTTCTACGGCCAGATCCAGTACGCCTTCAGCGAGAAGACCAAGTACGATCCGGGCCTCGCCACGCCTAACGTCGCGAACAACTCGCGCGCCGGCCGTTATGTCGGTGGCCGCTTCGGCTACGCCAACGGTCCTCTGGACGTTGCAATCGCTTACGGCAGCAGCACGGTTGGCGATCAGTACTACGTTGGCACGACCACCAAGGTCAACACGCTGAACCTCGGCGCTTCGTATGACTTCGGTCCCGTGAAGCTCTTCGGTGAAGTGTCGAAGGCCAAGAACAAGGTCGACTACGAAATCGAGCCCTTCCTCGGCGGCCGTCCTGACGTGGACCTCACCGGCTACCTGCTCGGCGTGACCGTGCCGGTCGGTGCTGGCCTGATCCGCGCTTCTTACTCGCACGTCAAGTACGACAACAACGCACCTGTGGTGTTGTTCGCTCCTGCCGTCGAAGATCCGAAGGCCAACAAGCTGGCTCTGGGCTACGTGCACAACCTGTCGAAGCGCACGGCCCTGTACGCAACGATCGCTCGCGTGAGCAACAAGAACGGTGCAGCCCTGACCGTTGGCGGCCCGGCCTTCATCAGCAACGGCGTCTTCACCCCGAAGACCTCGACCGGCTACGACTTCGGTATCCGTCACGCTTTCTAATTTGAGGCTGGCTTTCGCCAGCTTTGAATCGAAAGACTCAAAAGCCACTCGACGAAAGTCGGGTGGCTTTTTTATTTGTGCTTCGCTGGTTGGTTGTGCATGAGCTCAAGCGAAGCGCACCATCTGCGTGCACCCCCGGGGAACCACCGTGCGGGCACGCAGCTTGCACTGCTAGCATGCCTGTTCACTCTGCTTGCTGAATGATTGCCTTCGTCCTGCGCCGCCTGATCCAGGCCGTGATCGTCATGATCGCGGTCGCGTTCATCGCCTTTCTCCTCTTTCAATATGTGGGCGACCCCGTCGTGTTTCTGCTGGGCCAGGACGCCAAGCCCGAGCAGATCCGCGAGCTGCGCGCCGCATTGGGGCTCGACCAGCCCTTCTTCGTGCAGTTCTGGCACTTTCTCGTCAATGCGGCCCAGGGCGAGTTCGGCCTGAGCCTGCGCCAGGGCGCGAAAGTCTCGCGCCTCATCGGCGAGCGCTTTCCGGCCACGCTCGAACTCGCGCTGGTTGCGGCCGTGCTGGCTCTGTTCATCGGCATTCCGATGGGCGTGTACACCGCGCTGCGCCGCGGCACCTTCCTGAGCCAGGTGTTCATGACCGTGTCGCTGCTCGGCGTGTCCCTGCCCACCTTCCTGATCGGGATCCTGCTGATCCTGGTGTTTGCGGTGATTCTGGGCTGGTTCCCGAGCTTCGGGCGCGGGGAGACCGTGCAGTTCGGCTGGTGGAGCAGCGGCCTGTTCCGGGCCGACGGATGGCATCACATCATCCTGCCGGCGGTCACGCTCGCGATCTTTCAGCTGACCCTGATCATGCGGCTGGTGCGCGCCGAAATGCTCGAGGTCCTGCGCACCGACTACATCAAGTTTGCGCGCGCGCGCGGCCTGACGAACCGCGCCATTCATTTCGGCCATGCGCTCAAGAACACGCTGGTGCCGGTGATGACGATCACGGGCCTGCAGCTGGGCGGCCTCATTGCCTTTGCCATCATTACCGAGTCGGTGTTCCAGTGGCCCGGCATGGGGCTGCTGTTCATCCAGGCCGTGACCTTTGCCGACGTTCCGGTGATGGCGGCCTACCTGTGCCTCATTGCCTTGATCTTCGTGGTGATCAATCTCGTGGTCGACCTGCTCTATTTCGTGGTCGATCCGCGGCTGCGCGTGGGCAAGGCGGGAGGACATTGAAATGACGGTTGTCGCAGCAGCTGCAGCACCGCGACTGCAGGCCTCGGGCAGGGCGTTTGCGCACATCGCGAGCTTCTATCCGGAGATCACGGCCTTTCGCCGCGACCTGCACGCCCACCCCGAACTCGGCTTCGAAGAGGTCTACACGGCCGGCCGCGTGCGCGAGGCGCTGCGTGCCTGCGGCGTGGACGAGATCCACGAGGGCATCGGCAAGACCGGCGTGGTGGGCGTCATCCGCGGCCGGTCCACGGCGAGCGGGCGGATGATCGGCCTGCGCGCCGACATGGATGCACTGCCCATGCGCGAAGACAACGACTTCGGCTGGCGCTCCGCCAACGACGGCCTGATGCACGGCTGCGGGCACGACGGGCACACGGCCATGCTGGTCGGCGCGGCGCGCTACCTGGCCGAGACCCGCAGTTTCGACGGCACCGCGGTGCTGATCTTCCAGCCTGGCGAAGAAGGCTTTGCCGGCGCGCGCGTGATGATCGAGGACGGCCTGTTCGACCGCTTTCCGGTCGACGCGGTCTATGCAATGCACAACTGGCCCGCCATGCCCGCGGGCACCGTGGGCATCAACCGCGGCGCCATGATGGCGGCGGCCGACCGCATCACGATCGAGATCAAGGGCAAGGGCGGCCACGGTGCCCATGCCTACCAGACCATCGACCCCGTGGTGGTCGCCGCGCACATCATCACGGCCGCGCAGACCATCGTGTCGCGCAGCGTGCGGCCGATCGATGCGGCAGTGGTCAGCATCTGCGCGGTGCAGGCGGGCGACCTGGGCGCGATGAGCGTGATTCCGGGCGAGGCCACGCTGGTGGGCACCGTGCGCACCTTCAGCGCGCGCGTGCAGGCGCAGGTCGAGCAGCGCCTGACCGAACTCTGCACCGCGGTGGCTGCGGGCTTCGGCGCCACGGCCACCATCAGGTACGAGCGCATCTACCCCGCCACCATCAACACCGCACCGGAGGCGATGTTCGCGGCCGACGTGGCCGAGTCGCTGGTGGGCGCTTCCAACGTCGAGCGCAGCATGGAGCCCAGCATGGGCGCCGAGGACTTCTCCTTCATGCTGCAGAAAAAGGCCGGGGCCTACCTGCGCATCGGCCAGGACGCCAAGTGCGGCGCCTTCCTGCACAACAGCCGCTACGACTTCAACGACGAGATCCTGCCGCTCGGTGCCGCATTGCATGCGGGGCTGATCGAGCAGGGCATGCCGCTGGCTGCCACCCGCAGCCAGCAGCCCGTGAAAGACGCCGCTACCGCGGCGTCTTGATGTACTTCAGATTCCAACCCGAGGAGTGTTTCCATGAGTTTTCAGAAGAAGGCGGCTGCGGTCGCAGTTTTGTGCATGCTGGGCACCGCCAGCCTGATGGCCGGCGCGCAGACCATTCGCGTGGCGAACCAGGGGGACGCGCTGTCGCTCGACCCGCACTCGCTCAACGAGTCGCTGCAGCTGAGCACCACCGCCAACGTCTATGAAACGCTGGTCGGCCGCAACAAGGACCTGAGCGTCGCGCCGCTGCTGGCCACCAGCTGGAAACAGACCTCGCCCACCGTGTGGCGCTTCGAACTGCGCAAGAACGTCCAGTTCCACGACGGCACGCCCTTCACGGCCGACGACGTGCTCTTCAGCTTCGCGCGCGCCTCGGGCGACGGCTCGGACATGAAGTCCAACACCACCGACATCAAGGAAGTGCGCAAGGTCGACTCGCACACCATCGAGATCGAGACCAAGGGGCCGTTCCCCATTCTTCCCGACGTCATCACGCAGCTCATGATCATGAGCAAGAAGTGGTGCGAAGAGAACAAAGCCGTCACGCCCGTCGACCGCCGCAAGGGCATCGAGAACACCGCCTCGTTCAAGGCCAACGGCACCGGCCCGTTCCGCGTGCGCGAGCGCCAGCCGAACGTGCGCACGGTGTTCGTGCGCAACCCCACCTACTGGGGCAAGATCGAAGGCAACGCGCAGGAGATCATCTTCACGCCGATCGCCAACCCGGCCACGCGCGTCGCCGCGCTGATCTCGGGCGAAGTCGACGTCATGGAGCCGGTGCCCGTGCAGGACATCGCGCGCGTCAACGCCAGCCCGACGGCACGCGTCATCTCCGGCCCCGAGCTGCGCACCATCTTCCTGGGCATGGACCAGAAGCGCGACGAGCTGCTGTACTCCAGCGTCAAGGGCAAGAACCCGTTCAAGGACAAGCGCGTGCGCCAGGCCTTCTACCAGGCCATCGACATCGCCGGCATCCAGCGCACGGTGATGCGCGGGGCCTCGCGCCCCACTGCGCTGATGGTCGGCCCCGGCATCAACGGCTGGAACGAAGCGCAGGACAAGCGCCTGCCCTACGACGTCGAGGCCGCCAAGAAGCTGCTGACCGAAGCCGGCTACCCGAACGGTTTCGAGGTGACGATGAACTGCCCGAACGACCGCTACGTGAACGACGGCCAGATCTGCCAGAGCGTGGCCTCCAACCTCGCGAAGATCGGCGTCAAGATCAACCTCGCGGCCGAGACCAAGGGCACCTACTTCCCGAAGGTGCTGCGCCGCGACACCAGCTTCTACATGCTGGGCTGGACCCCAACCACCTACGACTCGCACAACGCGCTCACGGCGCTGATGGCCTGCCCCGACGACAAGACCGGCGCCGGCCAGTTCAACCTGGGCGCCTACTGCAATCCCAAGGTCGACGAGCTGACCAAGAAGATCCAGTCGGAGACCGACAAGCCCAAGCGCGACGCGATGATCAAGGAAGCCTTCGACCTGCACACCGCGGACGTCGGCCACCTGCCGCTGCACCAGCAGACGCTGGCCTGGGGCGTGAGCAAGAAGGTGGCGCTGACGCAGATGGCCGACAACTACATGCCCTTCAAGTGGATGAGCATCAAGCCGTGATCCCGCAGGCCGCTCATCGGGCGGCCTGATCATGGGCCCGCTTCTTGCGGGCCCATCCTTTTTCGCCCCACGATGAAAAAAACACTTGCCCGCTGGCTCGACAGCGATGTCGGCTACAGCTTCCGCACTTCGCCCGTGGCCATGGCGGCGGCGCTCATCGCGCTGGCCTGCCTGTTCTGCGCGGTCTTCGCCGGATGGGTGTCGCCGCACAATCCCTTCGACCTGGCGACGCTCGAACTTGGCGATGCCCGCCTGCCGCCCGCCTGGAGCGCCGAGGGTTCTTCCAAGTACCTGCTGGGCACCGACGACCAGGGCCGCGACATTCTCTCGGCCGTGATCTACGGCGCGCGCATCTCGCTGATCGTCGGCATCGTGTCGGTGGCGCTGTCGATCACGGTGGGCGTGGTGCTCGGCCTGCTGGCCGGCTTCCTCGGCGGCTGGCTCGATTCGTTCCTCATGCGCCTGTGCGACGTGATGCTGTCGTTCCCGCCCATCCTGGTGGCGCTGCTGATTGCCGGCGTCGGCCGCGCGCTGTTTCCCAATGCGCATGAGTCGCTGGCCTTCGGTGTGCTCATCATCTCCATCTCGCTGACCGGCTGGGTGCAGTACGCGCGCACGGTGCGCGGCTCCACGCTGGTGGAGCGCAACAAGGAATACGTGCAGGCGGCGCGCGTGACCGGCGTGGCGCCGCTGCGCATCATGCTGCGCCACGTGCTGCCCAACGTGATGGGCCCGGTGATGGTGCTGGCCACCATCCAGGTGGCCACCGCCATCATCACCGAGGCGACCCTGTCGTTCCTCGGCGTCGGCGTGCCGCCGACCTCGCCTTCGCTGGGTACGCTGATCAGCATCGGCAACCAGTACCTGTTCTCGGGCGAGTGGTGGATCACCGTGTTCCCGGGCCTGATGCTGGTGCTGATCGCGCTCAGCGTGAACCTGCTGGGCGACTGGCTGCGCGATGCGCTGAACCCGCGCCTGCGCTGAGATGGAAAAAAGGACAACGCCGCCATGACGCTGCTCCAGGTCAAGAACCTTGTGGTCGAGTTCCCGCACCGCCGCGGCACGCTGCGCGCGCTCGACGGAATTTCATTCGACATCGCGCCCGGGGAAATCCTGGGCGTGGTGGGCGAGTCGGGCGCCGGCAAGTCGCTCACGGGCGCGGCCATCATCGGGCTGCTCGAGCCCCCGGGCCGCGTGGCCAGCGGGGAGATCCTGCTCGAAGGCCAGCGCATCGACAACCTCGGCTTCGATGCGATGCGGCCCATCCGCGGCCGCAAGATCGGCGCGATCTTCCAGGATCCGCTGACTTCGCTGAACCCGCTCTACACCGTGGGCCGGCAGCTGGTGGAAACCATTCGCGCCCATCTGCCGGTGACCGAGGCCGAAGCGCGGCGCCGCGCCATCGGCCTGCTGCAGGACACCGGCATTCCGGCCGCCGAGCAGCGCATCGACCACTTCCCGCACCAGTTCTCGGGCGGCATGCGCCAGCGCGTGGTGATTGCCCTGGCGCTGGCGGCCGAGCCCAAGCTCATCGTGGCCGACGAGCCGACCACCGCACTCGACGTGTCGATCCAGGCGCAGATCATCCAGCTGCTCAAGCGCATCTGCAAGGACCGCGGCGCCGCCGTGATGCTGATCACACACGACATGGGCGTGATCGCCGAAACCTGCGACCGCGTGGCCGTGATGTACGCGGGCCGCATCGCCGAGATCGGGCCGGTGCACGAAGTGATCCACCAGCCGGCGCATCCCTACACCTCGGGCCTGATGGCCTCGATTCCCGACATGACGAGCGACCGCGAACGGCTCAACCAGATCGACGGCGCCATGCCGCGGCTCAATGCCATCCCGCAGGGCTGCGCGTACAACCCGCGTTGCCCGCGCACCTTTGCGCGCTGCCTGACCGAGCGGCCCGAGCTCATGCATGCCGGCGCCACGCGTGCCGCATGCTGGCTGCACGATGCCACCGATCCGCACAAGGGCCAGGCCGAGCTGGCCGCCCGGCACCACGATGCGCAGCTGGCCGGCGAGCGCGCCGTGCCCGATGCGGCCGCGCCGCTTGCGGAGGTGAGCCGATGAGCGCCGCACCGCTCGTGGTGGCGCACGACCTCGCGCGCACCTTCGACGTCTCGCCGCCGTGGCTCAACCGCGTGCTCGAACGCAAGCCGCGCGTGCTGCTGCATGCGGTGGACGGCGTGAGCTTTTCGATCGAGCGCGGCAAGACGCTGGCGCTGGTGGGCGAGTCGGGCTGCGGCAAGAGCACCGTGGCGCGGCTGCTGGTCGGCCTTTACGCACCCACGCGCGGCGGCCTGCAGTTCGACGGGCAGGACGCGCACGCCGCGTTCAAGACCCCCGAAGGCCGCAAGCTGCGCCGCCGCATCCAGATGATCTTCCAGGACCCGTACGCGAGCCTGAACCCGCGCTGGATCGTGGAAGACATCGTCGGCGAGCCGCTGCGCGAGCACGGCATCCTCAGCGGCAAGGCCGAGCTGCGCGAGCGCGTGGGCGAGCTTCTCAAGTCGGTCGGCCTCTCGCCGCTGGACATGAGCAAGTACCCGCACCAGTTTTCGGGCGGCCAGCGCCAGCGCATTTCGATTGCGCGCGCACTCGCCACCGAGCCCGAGTTCCTGGTGTGCGACGAGCCCACCTCGGCGCTCGACGTGAGCGTGCAGGCGCAGGTGCTCAACATCATGAAGGACCTGCAGCGCCAGCAGGGCCTGACCTATCTCTTCATCTCGCACAACCTCGCGGTGGTGCGGCACGTGGCCGACCAGGTCGGCGTGATGTACCTGGGCCGGCTGGTCGAGGTGGCGGACAAGCAGAAGCTCTTTGCCGAGCCGCAGCATCCCTACACGCGCATGCTGCTCGACGCGATTCCGCAGATGAAGCACACCGGCCGCGCGCGCACGCCGGTGCAGGGCGAAGTGCCGAACCCGCTGAACCCGCCGGCCGGCTGCGCGTTTCATCCGCGCTGTCCGCATGCGAATGCGCGGTGCTCGGCCGAGCGGCCGAAGCTGCTGACCATCAGGGGTGTGCAGGTGGCTTGCCACGCGGCGGAGGAAGGCCGGATCTAGCCCGAGCCGAGGTGTGCGTAAACGCACCGACAAGCGCGGCAAAGCGGCGCAGAGTGCGGCCATGACGATGAAGCAGAACACAGGCACCGGCGGCAACCCGGCGATCCAGTCGGCGCTGGGCCGGCGCGGCTTTCTCATGGGGTCCGCGCTAGCGGCCACTTCGACGCTGGCTTCGCTTTGTTCGCTGTCGCACGCGGCGGGCGCGGCCGCGTCGCAGCGGATGCCGGTCATCTTCATCGGCCACGGCTCGCCCATGAACGCGCTGGCCGACAATGCCTTCACGCGCCGGCTGTCCGCCTGGGGCAGGGAACTGCCGCGGCCCTCGGCCATCCTGAGCGTTTCGGCCCATTGGCTGAGCCGCGGCGCCACCGGCGTCGGAATGCAGGAGCGGCCGAAGACGATCCACGACTTCGGCGGCTTCCCGCAGGCGCTGTTCGACATCGAGTACCCGGCACCGGGCCATCCCGCGCTCGCGCGCGAAACCGTCGGCGCGGTGAAGCAGGCCCCGGTGGTGGGCACCCAGCAGTGGGGCCTGGACCACGGGACCTGGACGGTGCTGAAGCACCTCTATCCGAAGGCCGACATTCCGGTGTTCCAGCTCAGCATCGACTACGACCAGCCGGCCGCCTTCCACTACGCGGTGGGCCGCGACCTGGCGGCGCTGCGAGACCAGGGCGTGCTCGTGATGGGAAGTGGCAACGTGGTGCACAACCTGCGGGTCACCGACCGCGGCACGGCCGATGGGCTCACAGCCAGCCGGCCCTGGGCGCAATCGTTCGACGACGCGGTGAAGGCCGCGCTCGCGGGGCGGGACGACCGCGCGCTGGTCGGCTATGAAAAGCTGGCGGGTGCCGCCACCGCGGTCGCCACGCCGGACCACTACTTTCCGTTTCTCTACGCGCTCGGCGCCGCGGGGACGAGCGAGCGTGCGAAAACGGTCCACGAGGGCTTCCAGTCGGGCACGCTGAGCATGCGCTGCGTGCAGTTCGGCTGAGCGCGCGGACCTACTGTTCCTCGCTCCACGAAAAGCCGTCGCGCGCAATCATCGCGCTCGAGGCGCTCGGGCCCCAGGTGCCGGCGGCGTAGGGGCGCGGCCCGCCGTCCGATGCCCAGCTGTCGATCAGCGGCTCGACCCAGCGCCATGCCTCTTCCTGCTCGTCGCTGCGCACGAACAGGTTCAGGCGGCCGTCGATCACGTCGAGCAGCAGCCGCTCGTAGGCACCCACGCGCTCGGCGCCAAAGCGCTTGTCGAAGTCGAGGTCCAGCTGCACGGGCGCGAGCTGTGAGGCGCTGTGGTGGCCGTTGCTGCTGCGGCGGTTGTCCTGCGCCTGCGCGAGCATGTGCAGCTCCAGGCCGTCCCGCGGCTGGAGGTTGATCACCAGCTTGTTGACCGCACCGGCGGGTGCGCGGTAGATCGCATGCGGCGTGGGCCTGAAGTTGACCTCGATGCGCGCGTCGCGCGAGGCCAGCCGCTTGCCGGTGCGGATGTACAGCGGCACGCCGGCCCAGCGCCAGTTGGCGATCTCGGTGCGCAGCGCCACGAAGGTCTCGGTGCGGCTCTCGGGGTCGACGCCCGGCTCGTCCCTGTAGCCCGGCACGCGTTCGCCGTAGGCCGTGCCGGCCGTGTACTGGCCGCGAATCGCATGCAGCCCCAGCGTCTCGGGCGTCCAGGGCTTGAGTGCTCGCAGCACCTTGAGCTTCTCGTCGCGGATGGCGTCGGCATGCGAGTTGATCGGCGGCTCCATGCCGATGGCGCAGACCAGCTGCAGCGCATGGTTCTGCACCATGTCGCGCAGTGCGCCGGTCTGGTCGTAGAAGGCGCCGCGCTTTTCGACGCCCAGGTCTTCGGCGATGGTGATCTGGATGTTGGCGATGTGCTCGCGGCGCCAGATGGGCTCGAACAGCGCATTGCCGAAGCGCATGGCGAACAGGTTCTGCACCGAGGGCTTGCCCAGGTAGTGGTCGATGCGGAAGACCTGCTTCTCGTCGAGCACCTTGCACACCGCGGCATTGATCGCGCGGTTGGAGGCCAGGTCGTGGCCCAGCGGCTTCTCGAGCACCACCCGCGTCGACGCTCCGTTGAGGCCGGCCGCGGCAATTTGCTCGACCACCTGGGTGAAGAGCGCGGGCGCCGTGGCCACGTACATCACCACCGTGTCGGCATTGCGCTGCTTGAGCAGTTCGGAAAGCCGGGCGTAGTCGGCCGGCTTGGACAGGTCCATGCGCAGGTAGTACAGCAGCGAGGCGAACTTCTCGAACTCCTCGGCCGAAGGGCGCTTGGCGCCTTCGACGGCATTGAAGCGCGACTGGATCAGTTCGCGGTACTGGTCGTCCGAGAGGTCGTCGCGGGCCACGCCGACGATGCGTCCGTCTTTCGGAAGGCTGCCGTGCCTGAAGGCCTGGAACAGCGCGGGCATGAGCTTGCGCCATGCGAGATCGCCAGTGCCGCCGAACAGAACGAGATCGAAGCTCATGAGTCGAAATTCCTTTTGTCTTGGTGCCGAGTGGGCTCTCTGTTTCAACCGAATGGTACTTGTACCAATTCATGAAACCTGTACGAAAGCTACGCTCAACCCCGGCCGGGAGGCCTATTTTTGTTTTGGAGGCGGGGTTTTCACATGAAGAAGCTTTTTACTGCAGCGGCCTTGGTGGGTTTGTCGGCTGCCGCGTCGGCCCAGGGAACGGTCAACGTGATCTGCTCGGTCCAGGCCGAATGGTGCAACGTGATCGCCACCGTGTATGCGCGCACCACGGGTACCCGCATCAACATGTCGCTCAAGGGCTCGGGCGAGGCGCTGGCCCAGCTCATCGCCGAGAAGGACAACCCCAAGACCGACATCTGGTTCGGCGGCACCGGGGACCCGCACCTGCAGGCGGCCGAGCAGGGCCTGACGCTCGAGTACAAGTCGCCCACGCTGGCGCAGCTGCACCCCTGGGCCCAGCAGCAGGCGAAGCAGTCGGGCTACAGGACCGTGGGCATCTACTCCGGCCCGCTGGGCTTCGGCTACAACCCCGAGCTGCTCGCCAAGAAGAAGCTGCCGGTGCCCAAGACCTGGGCCGACCTGCTCAAGCCCGAATACAAGGGCGACATCCAGGTGGCCAACCCCGCATCGAGCGGCACGGCCTACACCATGATCGCCACGCTGGTGCAGCTGATGGGCGAGGACAAGGCCTTCGACTACCTGAAGGCGCTGCACAAGAATGTCGGCCAGTACACGCGCTCGGGCACCGGTCCCATCAAGGCGGTGGCGCGCGGCGAAACGGCCGTGTCGATCAGCTTCGTGCACGACGGCCCGGGCGAGAAAATGCAGGGCTTTCCGGTCGAGACCATCACGCCGGCCGACGGCACCGGCGCCGAGATCGGCTCCATGAGCATCATCAAGGGTGCGCGCAACCTCGAGGCCGCAAAGAAGTTCTACGAATGGGCGCTGACGCCGGCCGCGCAGGAGCTCGGCGCCGCCAACAAGCAGTTCCAGCTGCCGAGCAACGCGAATGCCAAGCTCGATCCGCGCATTCCCGACTTCAAGAAGATCAGGTTCATCAACTACGACTACGCCAAGTACGGCGCCAGCGCCGAGCGCCGCCGCTTGATCGCGCGCTGGGAAAAAGACGTCAATTCGCTGCCGCGCTAAGTGCAAGCCTTTTCCATCGGCGGCGCGCCGGCCAATCCGGCGTCGGTGGCCGCCGCCCGGCGGGCGCAGCGCTGGATCCGGGCCTGGGTGGCGCTGGGCCTTGCGGCCTACCTGCTGCTGCCCTGGTACGCGATCCAGGACGCCACCTGGTACGAAGCCGTTCCGCAGGTCTTCGGCCGGGCCGAGGGTGCCAACGGCCTGATGCAGGCGGCCACGCAGGGGCGCGGCTGGCTCTTCATCGGGCTTGCCGGCCTGGCGATGTGCGCCATCGGCGCCTGGCTGCGGGCCGGCCGCGCGCAGGGGCGCTGGCTGCTGGCGGGTGGCGCCATCGGTGCCTTCGGCCTGGCCATTGCCGGGTTCGCCATCGGCGCGCGCGGCTGGAGCTTCGAAGCGCTCAACGCGCTGTTCGGCGAACTCGCAATCAACCAGTTCGGCATTGGCGCGGGCGGCTTCGTGGCGCTCACGGCGCTCACGATGCTGGCCGCCTTCGGCATTGCGCGGCTCGGGCTTTTCAAGGGCGACCTGTTCGTGGCGGCCGCGGTCATCGGCTGCGGCGTGCTGATGGCGCTGTTCATCGCCTACCCGGTGAGCAAGGCGCTCGCGGGTGCCTTCCTCGACGAGGACGGCCGCTGGTCGATCGCGGCCTTTGCCGCGCGCGTGTTCGCCGAACGCATCTGGGGCGTGGGCTGCCTGGCCGGCGGCGTGCGCTGCGGCGTGGCCTGGAACACGCTCGTGCTGGCGCTGCTGACGGCGGCTGGCACCACCTTCCTCGGCACCTTGATGGCGCTGATGGCCGAACGCGGCAGCAAGCGCGGCCAGGGCGCGCTGCGCGTGCTCGCGCTGCTGCCGATCATCACGCCGCCCTTCGTGGTGGGGCTCGGGCTCATCCTGCTGTTCGGCCGCGCGGGCATCGTCAACCAGTTGCTCGAGAGCGTGTTCGGCGTCGAGCCGACGCGCTGGTTCTACGGCATGCCGGGCGTGCTGGTGGCGCAGCTGTTCGCCTTCACGCCCATTGCCTTCATGATCATGCGCGGGGTGGTGCAGGGCATTGCGCCCAGCCTGGAAGAGGCGGCGCAGATGCTGCGTGCCGACCGCCGCCGCACCTTCTTCACCATCACGCTGCCGCTTTTGAAGCCCGGGCTGGCCAATGCCTTCCTGGTGGGCTTCATCGAAAGCATTGCGGACTTCGGCAATCCGGTGGTGGTGGGCGGCCAGTTCTCGGTGCTGTCGACCGACATCTTCTTTGCGATCGTCGGCGCGCAGTACGACCAGGGCCGCGCGGCTTCGCTGGCGTGGGTGCTGACGATCTTTGCGCTTGGCGTGTTCGCGCTGCAGCGCGGCGTGCTCGGCCGGCAGAACTACACCACCGTGAGCGGCAAGGGCGACGCGGGCATCGCGATGGCGCTGCCCGACGGCGTGCGGCGCACCATCCAGTGCATCGCGCTGCCCTGGATCGCGTTCACCGCGGTGGTCTACCTGTTCGCCTTTGCGGGCGGCTTCGTGCAGACCTGGGGGCGCGACTACAGCTTCACGCTCGACCATTTCAAGAACGCGTTCGCGCTCGAATGGGGCCAGTTCGGCCTGGTGTGGGCCGGCACCGCGTGGAACTCGCTGCTCACCACGCTCAAGCTCGCGGGCATCTCGGCGCCCATCACGGCCGCGCTGGGCCTGCTGATTGCGTGGTTGCTGGCGCGCAACGAGTTCAAGGGGCAGGGCGTCTTCGAGTTCGGCGCGCTGCTGGCCTTTGCCATCCCGGGCACGGTGCTGGGCGTGAGCTACATCCTGGCCTTCAACGTGCCGCCCTTCGAGCTCACGGGCACCGGGCTCATCATCGTGTTGTGCTTCATGTTCCGGAACCTGCCGGTGGGCGTGCGGGCCGGCACGGCGGCCTTCAAGCAGCTGGACCGGTCGCTGGACGAAGCCTCGCTGATGCTGCGCGCCTCCACGGCCCAGACGCTCTTCAGGGTGGTGCTGCCGCTGCTCAAACCTGCGCTGGTGGCCGCGCTGGTCTACAGCTTCGTGCGCGCCATGACCACGGTGAGCGCGGTGATCTTCCTGGTCACGGCCGAGAACGAACTGGCCACCACCTACATCATCGGCCGCGTGGGCAATGGCGACTACGGCATCGCGCTGGCCTACTGCACGGTGCTGATGATCCTGATGTCTGTCGCGATTGCGCTGGTGCAGTTCGTGGTGGGGGAGCGCAGGCTGGGGCGGCGCGGGGCCACGCCGCCGCACCAGGGGCATCACAAGATGGAAAGCCTGGCGGCATGAGCCGCGCGGAGATCATTGAATGAACGGCATCGAATTGCGCAACGTCACCAAGCGCTACGGCACCGACAGGAACGGGCCGCTGGCGGTCAAGGGCATCAGCTTCGAGGTGCCTGCGGGCACGCTCACCACCATCCTCGGGCCCTCGGGCTGCGGCAAGACGACCACGCTGCGCATGATCGCGGGGCTCGAATCGGCCACCTCGGGCTCGATCTTCATGGGCGGCCGCGACGTGACCACGCTGGGCCCGGCCGAGCGCAACGTGAGCATGATGTTCCAGAGCTACGCGCTGTTCCCGCACATGAACGTGATCGAGAACGTGGGCTACGGCCTGCGCATGAGCGGCGTGAAGAAGGACGAGGCCACCTCGCGGGCACGCGGCGCGCTCAAGGGCGTGGGGCTGGTCGGCTTCGACGAGCGGCTGCCCAGCGAACTCTCGGGCGGCCAGCAGCAGCGCGTGGCGCTGGCGCGCGCACTGGTGCTGGAGCCCGCGGTGCTGCTGTTCGACGAGCCGCTGTCCAACCTCGACGCCCGGCTGCGGCGCGAAATGCGCGAGGAGATCCGCGCGCTGCAGCAGCGCCTGAAGCTCACGGTGGCCTACGTCACGCACGACCAGAGCGAGGCCCTGGCCGTGAGCGACCAGATCATCGTGATGGACCACGGCGTGATCGCCCAGCGTGGCACGCCCGAGCAGCTCTACGCCCGGCCCGAGAGCGAATTCGTGGCCGGTTTCATGGGCGAGGCGATGGTGTTTCCGGCGGTGGCGCAAGCCGACGGCAGCGTCGCGCTCGGTCCGCTGCGGCTGCAGCCGCGCCATGCGGTGGCGCCCGGCGCGGTGAAGGTGGCGGTGCGGCCCGAGGCCTGGCAAATCGGGTTGGACGGCACCCGCGAGGGCCTGCCGGCCACGTTGCGCAAGGCGGCCTACCTCGGGAGCTTCTACGAATACGGCTTCGACACGCCGCTGGGGCCGGTCTTCGTGGTGTCGACCGATCTGTCGACGCCCCTGGCCGCGGGCGCCGAGGCCACGCTGTCGCTGGCGGCGCATGGTGTGAGCGTGGTGCCCGCCGCGTGAAACAATGGCGCCATGAACGTGGTTTTCGATCTTGGCGCCGTGCTGCTGGCATGGGAGCCCACCCGGCTGGTGCAGACCCATCTTCCCGAGCATGCCCCCACCGAGGCTGCCGCAGCGGCGCTGGGCCGAGCGCTTTTCCACCATGACGACTGGATGAGCTTCGACTGCGGCATGCGCTCGCTGGACGAGGCCATCGCGCGCCTGGCCCGGCGGCTGTCGCTGCCGGCGGAGCGGCTGGACGCCATGCTCGGCACGCTCGGGGAGCGCCTCGAGCCCATTGCCGTCACCGTGGAACTGCTGGAGGACCTGTTCGTCCGGCGCGAGGCCGGCGAGGCGCTGCGCCTGTACTACCTCTCGAACATGCCGGCGCCCTACGCACGCGCGGTCGAGCGCCGGCACGGCTTCATGCGGCGCTTCGACGGCGGCGTGTTCTCGGGTGACGTGAAATTCATCAAGCCGGATCGCGAAATCTACGAACTGCTGGCGGTGCGCCATGCGCTCGATCCCGCGCAGACGGTGTTCATCGACGACTCGGCCGCCAATGTGGAGGCCGCGCGTGCCTTCGGCTGGCAGGCCATCCATTGCACCTACCCGCCAGCTCTGGCGGCGCAGCTGGCGCGCTACCTGCCGGCTACCGGCCGGTGAGCACCACCTTGGAGGTGTCGAAGCCCAGGCTGGCGGCGTAGTCCAGCTCGGCCTGCAGCGCGTCGTCCTCGAGGCGCGGCGCGCGCGAAAGCACCCAGAGGTATTCGCGGTCGGGCGTGCCGACCAGCGCCACCTGGTAGTCGCGGTCGAGCTTCAGGATCCAGTAGTCGCCCCACACCATCGGCAGCCAGCTGAGCCACGACGGTGCAAAGCGCACTTCGAGCCGGCCCGCGCCGGGCTGGCCGGCCACCGGCACCACACGGGCCGTTCCCACCGCTTCGTCGAAATTGCCATCGGGCCGCACGCAGCGGTTGAGCACCTGCATGGTGCCATCGACCTGGAGCGTGTACTCGGCGCTCACGGGACCGGCGCACTGCTTCTGGAAGCGGTTGGGCAGGCGGGCCTGCTCGTGCCAGATGCCCGCATAGCGCTGCAGATCGACCGGCGCCACCACCTGCAGCGGCGCACGCATGAGCGGCGCACCATCGGGCGGCCCGGGCAGCTGGGCTCGCCCGGTGCGCCCCGCACCCATGGCGATCCAGGTGGCGACGCCGCCCACCACGAAGGCCGTGGCCAGGGTGCCGATGGCGTGGCTGGTGCGGCGGTCATCGAAGGAAGGAGCGCGGCTGGCGGCGGCAGCCGCGGCGGAGCGATGGCGAAGGGGCATGGGCGTGGCACTCCTGTGGTCGGAAGCATCAATCGGAAACGGCCAGCCTAGTCCCCGGCCGGGGCGGCGCGCCGTCAGCGGCGGACCACAGCCGCTGTAGGGCAGCGCGGCCGGCCGGCCACTTACAACCCTGTCGGCGGCAGGCTGATGCGGGGCGGTGAAAACCCGTGCTACGGTGCGCATGAAAACATCGGACCCGGCGCAACAGCGTGCAGGACTTGTCATCACCCGCACTGGATAATCTTTCTCCATGAACCAACTCGATGCTCTCCGCCAATGGACCACCGTGGTCGCCGACACCGGCGACTTCAAGCAACTTGCCATCTCCAGGCCGCAGGATGCGACCACCAATCCGTCGCTCATCCTGAAGGCGGTGCAGAAGCCCGAGTACCGGCCGCTGCTCGACGAAGCCGTCAGCAAGCACGCGGGCAAGCCGCTCGACGAGGTCATCGACCGGCTGCTGGTGCGCTTCGGCACCGAAATCCTCTCGATCATCCCGGGCCGCGTGTCGACCGAGGTCGACGCGCGCCTCTCGTTCGACACGGCCGCCACCGTTGCGCGCGGCGAGCGCATCGTGGCGCTCTACAAGGCCGAAGGCATCGACACCGAGAAGCGCCTGCTGATCAAGGTGGCCTCCACCTGGGAGGGCATCGAGGCGGCGCGCGCCCTGGAGCAGAAGGGCATCCGCACCAACCTCACGCTGCTGTTCTCGTTCGCGCAGGCCGTGGCCTGCGGCGCGGCCGGCGTGCAGCTCATCTCGCCCTTCGTGGGCCGCATCTACGACTGGTACAAGAAATCGGCCGGGGCCCAGTGGAACGAGGCCGCCAACGCGGGCGCAAACGACCCGGGCGTCAAGTCGGTGCGCCAGATCTTCGAGTACTACAAGCAGCACGGCATCAAGACCGAGGTGATGGGCGCGAGCTTCCGCAATGTGGGACAGATCCGGGCCCTGGCCGGCTGCGACCTGCTGACCATCAGCCCCGAGCTGCTGGCCGAGTTGGCCGCAAGCAACGAGCCCCTCGCGCATGCGCTCGACGCCTCCGCCGCGCCCACGGCCGACATGCAGAAAGTGAGCTACGACGAGGCCGGCTTCCGCTTCGCGCTCAACGAAGACGCCATGGCCACCGAGAAGCTCGCCGAGGGCATCCGCGCCTTTGCGGCCGATGCCGTGAAGCTCGAAAAACTCATGCAGGAAAGCGGCAAGTAAGCATGGCCATGACCCTTCGCTGCGACCGCGCGCCCGCCTGGGCGCAATTGCAGGCCGCCTTCGAGACCGCGGGCCGCCAGTTCGACGTGCGCCACGCCTTCGTCGACGATGCCGGCCGTTTCGAACGCTTCAGCCAGGAAGCGCCGTACCTGTTCGCCGACCTGTCGAAGAACCTGATCGATGCGCGCACGGAAGAACTGCTCTTCGCGCTGGCCCGCGAGTGCGGCCTCGAGGCGCACCGCGACGCGATGTTCGCGGGCGAGCACATCAACAACACCGAAGACCGCGCCGTGCTGCACACGCTGCTGCGCGCCCCCGCCGATGCGAAAGTGGGCAAGACGGCCGACAAGCTGCGCGAGGTGCACCAAACCCTCGATGCGATGCTGGCCTTTGCCGAGAAGGTGCGCGCCGACCACACGATCACCGACGTGGTCAACATCGGCATCGGCGGTTCCGACCTCGGGCCGCAGATGGCGGTGCTCGCGCTGGCCGAGTTCGCCGCGCCGGGCAAGCGCTTCCACTTCGTCTCGAACGTCGATGGCCACGAGCTGGCCGGCGTGCTGCGCGACCTGGCGCCGGAGCACACGCTGTTCCTCATTGCCTCCAAGACCTTCACCACGGCCGAGACCATGGCCAACGCGCTCTCGGCCAGGCGCTGGTACGAGCAGTCGGGCGGCACCGACATTGCCGGCCACTTTGCCGCGCTCACCACCAACGTCGAGGCGGCGAAGCAATTCGGCATCGACACCACCTTCGGTTTCTGGGACTGGGTGGGCGGGCGCTATTCGCTGTGGTCGGCCATCGGATTGCCGATTGCGCTGGCCATCGGCGCCGAGGGCTTCCGCCGGCTGCTGGCAGGCGCGCACGCAATGGACGAGCACTTCCGCAACGCGCCGCTCGAGCAGAACCTGCCGGCGCGGCTCGGCCTGCTCGACGTCTGGTACCGCAACTTCCACAAGTTCACGAGCCGCGGCATCGCGCCGTACCACAGCGCCCTGAAGCGCCTGCCGGCCTACCTGCAGCAGCTCGAGATGGAGAGCAACGGCAAGCAGGTCGATGCGAGCGGCGCGCCGCTGCCCGCCGGCCTCGGCACCTCGCCTGTGCTCTGGGGCGAGCCCGGAACCAATGGCCAGCATGCCTACTTCCAGATGCTGCACCAGGGCACCGACGTGATCCCGCTCGAATTCGTGGCGGTGCGCGATGCGGCGCACGACCTCGACGGCCACCACCCCAAGCTGCTGGCCAATGCGCTCGCGCAGGCGCAGGCGCTGATGGTCGGCAAGCTCGATGCCGGCGGCCACAAGAACTTCCCGGGCAACCGGCCGAGCAGCTTCTTCGTGTTCGAGAAGCTCACGCCCGAATCGCTGGGCGCCTTCCTTGCGCTGTACGAGCACCGCGTGTTCACCAGCGGCGCGCTGTGGGGCATCAACAGCTTCGACCAGTGGGGCGTGGAACTCGGCAAGGTGCTTGCGAAGGACATCGAGCCGCGCCTCGCCTCGGGCGACATCATGGGGCTCGACGCCTCGACGGCCGGCCTCCTGAAACGCCTGGGCACGCAGGCCTGATCCGCTGAAAGGCCGGGGCAGCAGGTCCGGATAGGCCGCGACAGGCCGATTCATAGGCCGTTTGTTTGCGAACTGATGGCCGAATTTGCCGTTGAAAGATGCGTCGATATGATCGGCCCGGGGAATTTCCCTGGGATTCAATCAAGAGGAGTCGATCAATGGACTTTCAGACAGCAGTCAAGACCTGTTTCAGCAAATACGCCGATTTCAACGGGCGCGCATCGCGTTCGGAGTACTGGTGGTTCGTGCTGGCCGAGGTCGTCGTTCTCATCGTGGCGAGCCTGATCCATCAATATGTGTACGTCATCGCGGCGCTGGGCTTCCTGCTGCCCGCGCTGGCCGTGGGCGCGCGCCGCCTGCACGACATCGGCAAGAGCGGCTGGCTCCAGCTGTTGATGATCATTCCGATCGTCAACCTGGTGCTGATCTACTTCTACGTGCAGCCCACGCAGCCCGAAACCAACCCGCACGGGGCGCCCGCCACCTGAGCCTCGGTCAGGCTGCAGTTTCCGCGCTGGAAAGCGCGCGCACCGGCCCGCCACTGGCCATGCGCACGCACAGGTCGAAGGCCTGCTGCAGCCCTTCGATCTGCGCGATGCCCTTGCCCGCGATGTCGAAGGCGCTGCCGCTGGCCGAGGTGGCCACCGGCACGGGCAGGCCGCCATGCAGCGTCACGCCCTGCTCGAAGCCCATCAGCTTCATCGCGATCTGGCCCTGGTCGTGGTACATCGACACCACCGCATCCACGTCGCCGCGGCGCGCACCGATGAACACCGTGTCGGGCGAGAACGGGCCGCGCGCATCGTGGCCCTCGGCGCGCAACCGCTCGATGGCCGGCGCGATGATCTCGATCTCTTCCATGCCGATGGAGCCGCCGTCGCCCGCATGCGGGTTGAGCCCCGTCACCGCAATGCGCGGCTGTGCCACGCCCGCGCGGCGCAGCGCCGACGCAATGATCTTCACCGCGTCGCTCACGCCCTCCACCGTGATGTGGCTTGCCACGTCCTTCAGCGGAATGTGCGAGGTCACGCGCGAGGTCCAGAGCGATCCCGTGAGGTTGAACTCGCAGACAAAACCCGTCACCGCGAAGCGCTCCTGCATGTAGCGCAGCTCGTCCTCGTGCACGAGGCCACCGAGCCGCAGCGAATGCTTGTTGAGCGGCGCGAAGACAATGCCCTCGGCCTGGCCGCGCCGCACGGCCGCGGTGGCGAGTTCGAGCGCCTCGAAGGAAGCGCGGCCCGAGGCCTCGTTCGACGCCCCGAGCACCGGCTCCCGGCCTTCCATCCAGTCGTGCAGCAGCACGGTGAGGCGGCCGTCTTCGAAGCGCAGGTCGTCGAGTCCGCCGACCCGCAGCGGATCCAGCTTCATGCCCGCCACGCGCTCGCCCGCGGCCAGCACCGCGGGGTCGGCGATCAGCAGCACGCGCGCGGCGTCCAGGTTGCGCTGGCGCGCGAGCAGCTTCACGGCCATCTCGGGGCCGATGCCGCCGGGGTCGCCGAGCAGCACGGCGATGCGGGGCTTGGCGGAGATCAGGCTGGGGGTCTTCGATGAAGTGGACATGTGGGCAGGAATGAAATGATGATGAAGAAGAGAGGCCTCATTCGGCCTTGATGTTGGCGTCGCGCACCAGCTGGCCGTAGTGGTCGAACTCCTGCCTGTTCATCGCCGCGAAGGCTTCGCCGGTCAGCGTGCCGGGCTCGCCGCCCAGGGCCTTGATGCGCGTTTGCACGTCGGCCAGCTTCAGCGTGCGCACGAGCTCGGCGTTCAGCCGCTCGACCGCGGGCCGCGGCGTGCCGGCCGTCACGTAGAGGCCGTACCAGGTGGAGACGTCCGCGCCCTTGATGCCCTGCTCGGCCAGCGTGGGCACGTCGGGCAGCTCGGGCGAGCGCTGCGGCGCGCTCACGGCCAGCGCGCGGAACTTGCCGGCCTTGATCTGGCCCATGGCGGAGGAAGTGCTGTCGAACATCATGTCGACTTCGCCGCCGATGATGTCGACGTGGGCCTGCGAGCTGCCCTTGTAGGGCACGTGGATCGACTTCATGCCGGTGGCCAGGTTGAAGGCCTCGCCGCCCACGTGCTGGGTGCTGCCGATGCCGGAGGAGGCGTACTTGAAGCCGCCCGGCCTGGCGCCCATGGCCGCCACCAGCTCCTTCACCGATTTGTAGGGAGAGCTTGCCGAGACCACCAGCACGTTGGGCATCACCGCCACCAGGCCGATCGGCTGCAGGTCTTTCAGCGGGTCGTACTTGAGCTTGAGGATGTGGGGCGCCACCGCCTGCGCGGTGTTGGTGGCCAGCAGCAGCGTGCTGCCGTCGGCCGCGGCGCGCGCCGTGAGCTCGCCGGCAATGGTGTTGGAGGCGCCGGGCCGGTTCTCCACCGTCACGGGCTGCTTGAGCACCGGCGCGAACTTGTCGGCCAGCACGCGCGCCAGGATGTCGGTGCCGCCTCCGGGCGAGGCGCCGACCAGGATGCGCAGCGGCTTGTCGGGGTAGGCCGGCTGCTGCGCACCGGCGGTGGCGGCCATCAGCGCCAGCGCGGCCGTGCCCGCCGCGCGGGCCAGAAAAGATTGCTTCATCGGGGTGTCTCCTGCTTGTTTGGCGCGAGCTTAGGCAGCTTCATGCGGCCGATCCAATCAAAAAAGCCCGAAGCTCCATATACTTTTGTGCATGACTTCCGGTTCCGGCCTGACCGACGCATCGCTGATGCTCCACGTGCGGCCGCGCCAGTTGCTCCTGCTGGCGCGGCTCGATACCCACCGCCACCTGGGCCGCGCGGCCGAGGCCATGAACATCAGCCAGCCGGCCGCCACCAAGCTGCTGCAGCAGCTGGAGGACTCGCTCGGCGAAAGGCTTTTCGAGCGCCTTGCGCGCGGCATGGAGCCCACGCCCTACGGCGAGATCCTGATCCGCTATGCCCGCCGCGTGCTCAGCGACTTCGGCAGCGCGCGCGAGGAAATGCTCGCGCTGCGCTCCGGCCTCAGCGGCTCGCTGCGCGTGGGCAGCGTGCCGGGCGCCGTGCCCGAACTGCTGGCGCCGGCACTGGTCGAGTACCACCGCCGCCATCCGCAGGTGGCCGTGTCGGTGGTGGTCGAGACCAGCGACGTGATGCAGGCGCAGCTGGAACAGGGCGATGTCGACCTGGTGCTGGGCCGGCTCACCGACGGCCACGACGAGGCGAAGTACGCGAGCGTGCCGCTGCTGGGCGAATCGCAGGTGGTGGTGGTGCGCGCCACGCACCCGGTGTTCGAGCGCGCCACCGTCACGCTGGCCGAGATGGCCAACTGGTCCTGGGTGCTGCAGCCGCCGGGCTCGCCGCAGCGCGGGCGCTTCGAGGCGGCGATGCGGGAGGCGGGCATCCAGGCGCGGCTCGACATCATCGAAACGGCATCGCCCATTGCCATCACCGCCTTGCTCGAGAACTCCGACATGGCGGCCGTGATGCCGGCTTCGCAGGCCAGCCACTACGCCCGGCTGGGCGTGCTGCGCACGGTGCCGGTGGAACTGCCGGTGCGCGTACCGCCAATCTGCCTCGTCACCCGGCAGGACCGCGCGCTCTCACCGGCCGCGGCGCAGTTCCGGCGCCAGCTGCTGGGCGGCGCCTGAAGCCTTTGGATTGAGATTTTCCATGCTGTATTGCACCAACTAGGGAATCTCCTAGCCAACTGGTGCATGAAAGTACCATAGCGAGCCGGTGAAGTACCAAACCCGCAAGCGCGTTTCTCCAGAATCCCGCCACGGCGACCCAAACAGAGCGGGCGTCGCTCACCTCTAGGAGACAACATGAAGCGTTTTCTGAAAGCGGGCCTCGTCCTCGCACTCATCGGCACGGGCGCGATGTCCCAGGCCGCCACCGAACTCGTGATCGCGACCGTCAACAACGGCCACATGATCGAGATGCAGAAGCTCACCCCCTTCTTCGAAAAAGCCAACCCCGACATCAAGCTCAAGTGGGTCACGCTGGAAGAAGGCACGCTGCGCCAGCGCGTGACCACCGACATCGCCACCAAGGGCGGCCAGTTCGACGTGATGACCATCGGCCTGTACGAAACCCCGATCTGGTCGAAGAAGGGCTGGCTCAAGCCCATTGCCACCGACGCCGCCTATGACGTGGACGACCTGCTGCCCGCCATCCGCAACGGCCTGTCGACCGACGGCAAGCTCTACGCCGCGCCGTTCTACGGCGAGAGCTCGATGCTCATGTACCGCAAGGACCTGGCCGACAAGGTGGGCGTGAAGTTCTCCGAGCAGCCGACCTGGGCGCAGGTGAAGGAGTTCGCCGACAAGGCCAATGACCCGAAGGCCGGCGTGTACGGCATGTGCCTGCGCGGCAAGCCGGGCTGGGGCGACAACATGGCCTTCCTGACCACGCTGGTCAATACGCACGGCGGCCAGTGGTTCGACATGCAGTGGAAGCCGCAGATCG
Organism: Variovorax beijingensis; assembly: GCF_007828835.1. Lineage (GTDB taxonomy): Bacteria > Pseudomonadota > Gammaproteobacteria > Burkholderiales > Burkholderiaceae_C > Variovorax > Variovorax beijingensis_A. The sequence continues at coordinate 245,911 of NZ_VIVL01000002.1, forward strand.
ACACCAAGCCATGGAAGGACGCCATCACCTTCTACGTCGACTTGATGAAGAAGAACGGCCCTCCGGGCGCCTCGGCCAACAGCTTCAACGAGAACCTCGCGCTCTTCAACGAAGGCAAGTGCGCGGCCTGGGTCGACGCGACCATCGCGGCCTCGTTCATCAGCGACCCGAAGCAGTCGAAGGTGGCTGACAAGGTGGCGTTCGCGCAGGCGCCGATCGCCGTCACGCCCAAGGGCGCCAACTGGCTGTGGTCGTGGAACCTGGCCATTCCGGCCAGCTCGACCAAGGACGACGCCGCGCAGAAGTTCATCAAGTGGGCCACGTCCAAGGACTACGTCAACCTCGTGGCCAAGGAAACCGGCTGGGCTTCGGTGCCGACCGGCACGCGCAAGTCGACCTATGCGAACCCCGAGTTCCAGAAGGTTGCGAAGTTTGCTGCAGCCGAGAAAAGGGCCATCGACACCGCCAACCTCACCGACAGCACGCTGCCCAAGTCGCCCTACGCCGGCGTCCAGTACGCGGCCATCCCCGAGTTCCAGGCCATTGGCGTGGCCGTGGGCCAGCAGATGAGCGCGGCGCTGTCGGGCAAGGTCACGGTCGACCAGGCGCTGAAGACCTCGCAGACGGCGGCCGAGCGCGAGATGAAGAAGGCCGGGTACTACAAGTAAGCCAGGCTTTCTTTCTTGCTCCCTCCCCTCCCGGGGGAGGGGAGGGGTGGGGGCACGCGGCGCACCAATCGCCGCAGCGCTCGAGCAGCGAGCCCCCATCCCCGCCTTCCCCCGGAGGGGGAAGGAGCCAGAGACAACGAGAAGGAACCTCTTCATGAAACGACTCCTGCCCCGCGCCCTCATGGCGCCCGCCGTGCTCACGCTCCTGCTGTGGATGATCGTGCCGCTCGCGATGACGTTGTACTTCTCGTTCGTGAACTACAACCTCATGCAGCCCGGCGAACGCACCTTCGCGGGCATCGAGAACTTTCACTACTTCGTCACCGATCCGGACTTCTGGCCCGCGACCTGGAACACGCTGGTGCTGATCGGCAGCGTGATCGCCATCACGGTGGTGCTCGGCGTGCTGCTTGCGCTGCTGGTGAACGAACCCTTTCCGGGCCGCGGCATCGTGCGGGTACTGCTGATCTCGCCCTTCTTCGTCATGCCCGCGGTCAACGCGCTGCTGTGGAAGCACATGATGATGAATCCCATCTACGGCATCCTGGCCGACGTGTGGCGCTTCTTCGGCGCGACGCCGGTCGACTGGCTCACCGATGTGCCGCTGTTCTCGGTGATCGTCATGGTGGCCTGGCAGTGGCTGCCGTTCGCCTGCCTGATCTTCATCACCTCGCTGCAGTCGCTCGACCGCGAGCAGATGGAAGCCGCGCGCATGGACGGCGCGAGCGCGTTCCAGCGCTTCTTCTACCTGACCATCCCGCACCTCGGCCGGCCGATGGCGGTGGTGATCATGATCGAGATGATCTTTCTGCTCAGCGTGTTCGCCGAAATTGCCATCACCACCAATGGCGGCCCGGGCAACGAGAGCACCAACATGACCTACCTGATCTTCAAGCAGTCGCTGATGAACTTCGACGTGGGCGTGGCCTCGGCCGGTGCGCTGTTCGCGGTGGTGCTGGCCAACATCGTGGCCGTGTTCCTGATCCGCATCATCGGCAAGAACCTGGATTGAAGGAACGACCATGCAACCCAGCAATTTCCTTCCGCAACTGCTGCGCACCGCCGGTGCATGGGCCGTGGCGCTTCTGCTGTTCTTTCCGCTCGGCTGGCTGTTCCTCACGGCCTTCAAGACGGAGCTGCAGGCGATCCACGTGCCGCCGCTCTTCATCTTCGAGCCCACGCTCGGCAACTTCAGCGAAGTGCAGCGCCGCAGCGATTACCTGCTGTATGCGCGCAACTCGCTCATCACCAGCCTGGGCTCGACCATCATCGGCCTCCTGATCGCGGCGCCCGCCGCGTACTCGATGGCCTTCTTCCGCACGAAGAAGACGCGCGACATCCTGATGTGGATGCTCTCCACCAAGATGATGCCGGCCGTCGGGGCGCTGGTGCCGATCTACGTGCTCGCGCAGACTGCGGGCCTGCTGGATTCGCTCACCGCGCTGACCATCGTGTTCACGCTGTCGAACCTGCCGATCATGGTGTGGATGCTCTACAGCGCCTACAAGGACATTCCGAACGAAATCCTCGAAGCCGCGCGCATGGACGGCGCCAGCCTGTGGACAGAGTTCCGCCACGTCGTGCTGCCGTTGTCGGTGGGCGGTCTCGCATCGACCGGCCTCTTGTGCCTGGTGCTGAGCTGGAACGAGGCCTTCTGGGCGCTCAATCTCAGCTCGGCCAAGGCCGGCACGCTGGCCACGCTGATCGCCTCGTACTCCAGCCCCGAGGGCCTGTTCTGGGCCAAGCTGTCGGCCGCCTCGCTGATGGCCATTGCGCCCATCGTCGTGTTCGGCTGGTTCAGCCAGAAGCAGCTCGTCCAGGGCCTGACCTTCGGCGCCGTCAAGTAAAGAAAGGGAGACACCCCATGGCCTACCTGCAACTCAAAGACATCAAGAAGAGCTTCGGCGACGTCGACATCATCAAGGGCGTCGATCTCGAAATCCAGAAGGGCGAGTTCATCGTCTTCGTCGGGCCTTCGGGCTGCGGCAAGTCGACGCTGCTGCGCCTCATTGCGGGGCTCGAGCCGATCACCAGCGGCAAGCTGCTGCTCGACGGCAAGGACATCACCTGGGCGCCTTCGGGCAAGCGCGACCTGGCGATGGTGTTCCAGAGCTATGCGCTCTATCCGCACATGAGCGTGTACGACAACATGTCCTTCGCGCTCAAGCTCGCGGGCGTGCCGAAGGACGAGATCAAGACCAAGGTCGAGTACGCGGCGAAGACGCTCAACCTCACGCAGTACCTCGACCGCACGCCCAAGGACCTGTCGGGCGGGCAGCGCCAGCGCGTGGCGATCGGCCGCGCGATAGTGCGCGCGCCCAAGGTGTTTTTGTTCGACGAGCCGCTGTCCAACCTCGACGCGGCGCTGCGCGGCAACACGCGCGTCGAGATCCACAAGCTGCACCGATCGCTCGGCGCCACCACCATCTACGTGACGCACGACCAGGTCGAGGCCATGACGCTGGCCGACCGCGTGGTGGTGCTCAGGGACGGCCTCATCGAGCAGGTCGGCACGCCCCTCGAGCTCTACGACCACCCGGCCAACCAGTTCGTCGCGCAGTTCATCGGCATGCCGTCGATGAACATGGTGGCGGCAAGCGCGATTCCGAGCTTCTCCGCCGCCACCGGCGGGCGCCTGCCGAGCGACGGCTTCCTGGGCGTGCGGCCCGAAGGCCTGCGCGTGCATCCGAAGCAGGCCGCCGCCACGGGCGTGCCGGGGCGTGTGGAGCTGATCGAGGCGCTGGGTGCCGACACGCTGATCCACGTCGACGTGGGCGGCGTGCCGCTGATCGCGCGCCAGAACGAGCGCACGCCGCTGCATGCGGGCGACGACGTGGCGGTCGAGCTCGATCCGTCGGTGCTCCATTTGTTCAACCGCGAAGGCCGTTCGGTCTCCGCCTGACTTCTTCCGGAACATTCCCGTGACCCTCGCAGCAGCGCCTCTCGATGCGCCAACTCCACCCCCGGCTCCGTCGGAGTTCATGGTGCTTCACCTTGGACTCGGCTCGTTCCATCGGGCCCACCAGGCCGTCTATTTGCAGCGGCTGATCGATGCGGGCGACACCCGCTGGTCGCTCTCGGGCGCCAACATCCGGCCCGACATGGCCGAGGTCGTCGCCGCGCTGCAAGCGCAGGACGGCCGCTACACGCTCGAAACCGTGTCGCCGGCCGGCGAGTACCGGTACGAGCAGATCGAGGCCATCCGTGAAGTGCTGCCGTGGGAGCCTTCGCTGGCCGCGGTGGTCGCGCGCGGCGCGGCGCCGTCCACGCGCATCGTTTCGTTCACCGTGACCGAGGCCGGCTACTACCTCGACACCAAGGGCCGCCTGGACCTGTCGTTCGGCGATCTCGCAGCCGATATCGAGCGCGCGCGGCGCGGCAATGCCCGCAATGAGGGTGGCGAGGGCGTGACGATCTACGGCGCCGTCTGCGCGATCCTGCGCGCGCGCAAGGCCGCGCAAGCGGGCGCGGTCACGCTGCTCAACTGCGACAACCTGCGCCACAACGGCGACCGCTTCCGTGCCGGACTGCTCGAATTCATCGAACGCGCGGGCGATGGCGATTTGCTGGCATGGGTGCAAGCGAACACCGCCTGCCCGAACGCGATGGTCGACCGCATCACGCCGCGCCCGCCGCCCGAGCTGCGCGCGCGCGTGAAGGCCGCGACCGGCCGCGACGATGCGGCCGCCATCACCGGCGAGAGCTTCATCCAGTGGGTGATCGAGGACAACTTCGCGGCCGGGCGGCCCGACTGGGGCCGCGTGGGCGTGGAGCTGGTCGAATCGGTGCAGCCTTACGAAGAGGCCAAGATCCGCATCCTCAACGCCACGCACAGCTGCATCGCCTGGGCGGGCACCCTGGCGGGGCTCAACTTCATCCACGAAGGCACGCACGACGCCGCCATCCGCAGGATGGCGTTCGACTACGTGACCGACGACGTGATCCCATGCCTGAGTCCGAGCCCGATCGACCTCGCGGCCTACCGCGACGTGGTGCTCGACCGCTTCGGCAACCCCGCGATCCGCGACACCAACCAGCGCGTGGCGGCCGACGGCTTCTCGAAGATCCCGGGCTTCATCGCGCCCACGGTGCGCGAGCGGCTGGCCGCGGGGCAGCCGATCGACAGCGTTGCGATGCTGCCCGCGCTGTTCCTGGCCTTCCTGCAGCGCTGGCATCGCGGGGCGCTGCCCTATGCCTACCAGGACCAGGGCATGGACGAAGCCGCGGCGCACGCGATCTGCGATGCCGCCGATCCGGTGCTCGCGCTGTGCTCGGACCCGGGCCTGTGGGGCGCCGCCGCGGGCGATGCACGGCTGGTCGACGCGGTGCGCGCGGCGAGCGGTCGCGTGGCAAATTTCCTGAACCCTGGAGCAACGACATGAGCGAACGTTTGAAGAACCGCCACGTGCTGCTGACCGGTGCCGGTGGCGGCATCGGCCTGGCCGTGGCCGAGGCCTGCATTGCGGAGGGCGCGCGCTGCAGCGTGATCGACCGCGCCGCGGCGGCACCCGAGGCGGTGCGCGCGCTGCAGCAGCAGCACCCCGACCATCTGGCCTACATCGCGGCCAACGTGACCGACACACAGGCCATCGCGCACATGCTGGCCGAGGCGCAGGTCGCCTTCGGGCCGATCCACACGCTGTTCAACAATGCCGCGGTGTTCGACCTGGCGCCGCTGCTCGACAGCGACGAGGCTTCGTTCGACCGGCTGTTCGCGGTCAATGTGAAAGGCATGTTCTTCGTGATGCAGGCCGTGCTGCGCCACATGGTGGAGGCCGGCACGCAAGGCGCGTCGGTCATCAACATGGCCTCGCAGGCCGGGCGGCGCGGCGAGGCGCTGGTGTCGCACTACTGCGCCACCAAGGCCGCGGTCATCAGCTATACGCAGAGCGCCGCGCTGGCCATGGCGCCGCACGGCATCCGTGTCAACGGCATTGCACCCGGTGTGGTCGACACGCCGATGTGGGACCATGTCGACAGCCTGTTCGCCAAGGCCGAAGGGCTGCCGCCCGGCGAGAAGAAGCGCCGCGTGGGCCTGGAGGTGCCGCTCGGCCGCATGGGCGTGCCGGCCGACATCGCAGGCGCGGCGGTATTCCTGGCCAGCGACGAGGCGCGCTACATCACGGCGCAGACCCTCAACGTCGATGGCGGCAATGTCATGAGCTGACGAGTGATGACCGAAGACTTCCATCTGTACCTCGACAGCGCGGACCTGGCCGAACTGAAGACTTGCCTGCCGCACCCGGTAGTGCACGGCGTGACGACCAACCCCACGCTGCTGCAGCGTGCGGGCATCGGCCGCGGCGAAGTGCCCGCTTTGCTGAAGCGCTGCATCGAACTGGGCGCGCGCCAGGTGCAGGCGCAGGTGTATTCGAGCGAGGTCGACGGCATGCTCGAAGACGCGGATGCCTTGCTCTCGCACTTCGACCGGGGCCAGCTGGTGGTGAAGATCCCCGCCACGCGCCAGGGCCTGGATGCCGGCGCGCGGCTCATCGCGCAAGGCGTGCCCGTCACGTGGACAGCCGTCTATGCGCCCGAGCAGGCGCACTTCGCCGCGCAACTGGGCGCGGCCTACGCGGCACCGTACCTCGGCCGGCTCGACGATGCCGGTGTCGACGGGCTCGCGCTGATCGCGCAGATGCAGGCGCTGATCGCGCAGCGGCCTTCTTCGGGTACGCGGCTGCTGGTGGCCAGCATCCGCTCGCGCGAAGCCTATCTTTCGCTGCTGGCGCTGGGCGTGGCCGCCATCACGATCCCGCCGCGCCTCTTTGCCGAACTGCTCGACCACCCCGCCACGCTGGCCGCGGAGCGCGGCTTCCTGGCCGATGCGCGCACCTTGCCCTGAGAGAAGAGAATCCGAGAACCATGCGCATTGCACTCACGGGCGAAGCCCTCATCGATTTCACCGCCAGCGAGGCCGGCACGCTCGAATTCCTGGGCCACGAGGGCGGCTCGCCGCTCAACACCGCCGTGGCCTGCGCGCGCCTTGGCCAGCCCACCGGCTTTCTCACGCAGCTGTCGACCGACCTGTTCGGCGAACGGCTGATGGGCTTTCTCGAACGCAACGGCGTCGACACCAGCTTCATCCTGCGCAGCAATGCGCCGTCGACGCTGGCCTTCGTCGAGCGCACGCCGCGGACCAACCGCTATGCCTTCTACACGCGCGGCAGCGCCGACGCCACCTGGGCGCCCGAACCGCTGCCGCAGTTGCCGGCGGAGTGCCGCTTCCTGCATTTCGGCTCGATCTCGATGCTGCAGGAGCCGGCGGCCACGCGCATTGCCGAGCTGGTCACGGCCAGCGCCGGGCGCCGCGTGATCGTGTTCGACCCGAACGTGCGTCCCAGCCTGATTCCCGACATGGCCGCCTACCGCGAGCGCGTGACGGGCTGGCTCGCCATGGCCGACCTCGTCAAGCTCAGCGACGAGGACGCCGAACTGCTCGCCCCCGGCCAGCCGGTCGATGCGCTGGCCGCGGAATGCCTCCAGGCCGGCGCGCACGCCGTGGTCGTCACGCGCGGCGGCGCGGGCGCCACACTTTGGCGCACGGGGCACGCGCCCCTCACCGTGGCGGCGCCGCAGGTCCAGGTGGTCGACACCATCGGCGCGGGCGACACCTTCACGGCCGGACTCTCGGTGGCGCTGCTCGCGCACGGCGTCGAGCACCCGGCCCGGCTCGGCGAACTGGGCGACGACGCCTGGCGCGAAGTGATGCGCTTCGCCGCCACCGCCGCCGCACTCAACTGCACCCGCGAAGGTGCCGATCCGCCCACGCTCGACGCGGTGCACGCCGCGCTGGCGCAGGAAGACAATGGGGCCGTCGCTTCCCGGCCCTGACCCCCGTGCTGCCATGACAACGTCCACACGCAAACGCTCGATTCCCCGTCAGCGCCAACCCGAGCTGGAGCGTGACATTGCGCGCTCGCCGTCGCTGGGCTACGAGGCCCCCGAAACCGGCCTGGTGCGCTGCCTCGCGCACGGCTTTCCGAGCCCGCTGGTGCGATGGCACTTCCATGAAGACTACGAGCTGCACCTGATCACCGAGACCTCTGGCAAGGCCTTCATCGGCGACTGGATCGGGCCGTTCCAGCCCGGGCACCTCGTGCTGTGCGGGCCGCGGCTGCCGCACAACTGGATCTCGCTCGACGTGCCCGAAGGCGGCGCCGCGGGACGCGACCGGGTGATCCAGTTCCGCCACGAGCCCATCGAGCGCGCCGCGGCCGAGATTCCGGAACTGCGCGAGGTGATGCAGCTGTTCGAACGCGCGCGGCACGGCATCGAGTTCTTCGGCATGTCGCAGCAGGCGCAAGCGCACTGGGACAACATCAAGGCCGCGCGCGGCGTGCGCCGGCTCGGACTGTTCCTCGAGTTCATGGCCGACCTCGCGCACTGCACCGACTACCGGCTGCTTTCGAGCGTGCAGATGCAGGGCGCGCAAGGCATCGAGGGCGACGCCCAGGTCGACCAGATCAACGACATCGTCAACCGCATCACCAGCAACATGGCGGAGCCGATCTCCATGTCGGAGGTGGCGGCCGAACTGGGCATGAGCGAAAGCCGCTTCAGCCGCTTCTTCCGGCGCTCCACCGGCAACAGCTTCACCGACTTCGTCAACCGGGTGCGCATCAACAGCGCCTGCCACCTGCTGATGCAGACCGACCATTACGTGACCGACATCTGCTATCAGGTCGGCTTCAACAACGTGGCCAACTTCAACCGCCGCTTCCTCGAGATCAAGGGCATGACGCCGAGCGAGTTCAGGCGCCAGGCCGACACGCGGTTCGGCTGACCACAGGCTTTTTCCAAGGCGCAATCAGGGGGCACCATCTTGTATCTGGGACTCGACCTCGGCACGTCCGAGCTCAAGGCGCTGCTGCTCGCCGACGATCACCGCATCGTCGGCGTGGCACGCGCGCCGCTCACCGTCGAGCGGCCGCAGCCGCTCTGGTCGGAGCAGGCGCCGAGCCAATGGTGGCATGCGCTCGAGGAGGCGATGCGCGCGCTCGGAAAGTCGCATCCCGAGGAGCTGGCGGCCGTGCGCGCCATCGGCTTGTCGGGCCAGATGCATGGCGCCACGCTGCTGGACGCCGCCGGCGAGGTGCTGCGACCCGCCATCCTCTGGAACGACGGACGCAGCGGCCCGCAGTGCGAGGCGCTGGCGCGTACCGTGCCGCGGCTGGGCGAGATCGCGGGCAACCTCGCGATGCCTGGCTTCACCGCGCCCAAGCTGCTGTGGGTGCGCGAGCACGAGCCCGACATCTTCGAGCGCGTGGCGCGCGTGCTGTTGCCGAAAGACTGGCTGCGCTTCATGCTCAGCGGCGAGGCCGTCAGCGAAATGTCCGATGCGGCCGGCACGCTGTGGCTCGACGTCGGCGCGCGCGACTGGTCCGACGAACTGCTCGCGGCCACTGGGCTCACGCGCGGCCACATGCCGCGGCTGGTCGAGGGCAGTGCAGTGTCGGCGCGGCTCAAGCCCGAGCTGGCCGCGCGCTGGGGTGTGGGCAGCAGCACCGTGCTCATTGCTGGCGGCGCGGGCGACAACGCCGCCAGCGGCGTCGGCATGGGGCTGGTGGAGCCGGGGCAGGGCTTCGTGTCGCTCGGCACCTCGGGCGTGGTGTTCGTCTCGACCGACCGTTTTTTGCCCAACCCCGCGCAGGCGATGCACGCCTTCTGCCATGCGCTGCCCGGGCGCTGGCACCAGATGTCGGTGATGCTTTCGGCCGCGAGCGCCGTGAGCTGGGCCGCCAAGGCATTCAAGTTCGCCGATGAGGCGGCATTGCTCGAAGCTGCCGCGTCGGTTGCACCGGCACAGCGCGAACGTTGCCCGTTGTTCCTGCCGTATCTCTCGGGCGAGCGTTCTCCGCACAACAACCCGAACGCGCAGGGCGTGCTGTTCGGGCTCACGCATGCGCACGGTCCGGCGGAGATCGCCTATGCCGTGGTCGAGGGCGTGAGCTTCGGGTTGCGCGACGGCTTCGACACCCTGCGCCTGCCGGCCGGCATGCCGCTGCGCGAAGTGGCGCTGGTGGGCGGCGGCGCGCGCAGCGTCTGGTGGGGCCAGTTGCTGGCCGACATCTTCGAGGTGCCGCTCACGCTCTATGCGGGCAGCGAGACGGGTGGGGCGCTGGGTGCGGCTCGCCTTGCCTGGCTGGCCGACGGAGGCACCGTGGCCGAGGTGTGCACGCTGCCGCCGGTCAAGCAGCGGCTCGTGCCCTCGCAAGACGGCGCCACCGCGCACGCGGCACGCCATGCGCGCTTCAAGCGCCTCTACACAGCATTGCGCGATCAGTTCCGATGAGCGCCGCATTGTGAAGCGCCCATAAAAAAACCCGTCGAGAGACGGGTTTTTTTATTCGGGAGACACCGCGGATCCGGGTCCGCCGGTCCGCAGGTGTCGCCCCTGGAGGGGGAGGCGGCTACACGCAGTAGTGAGCCGCTTCGGGGGTGGGCAATTACATGCCCATGCCGCCCATGCCACCCATGCCGCCCATGTCGGGCATACCGCCGCCAGCACCGGCTTCTTCCTTCGGTGCGTCGGCGACCATGGCTTCGGTCGTCAGCAGCAGCGAGGACACCGAGGCGGCGTTCTGCAGTGCGGTGCGGGTGACCTTCGTCGGGTCCAGGATGCCCAGCTCGAGCATGTCGCCGTACGTGTCGTTCGCAGCGTTGAAGCCGTAGTTGCCCTTGCCGGCCAACACCGCGTTCACCACCACCGAGGCTTCGCCGCCGGCGTTGTTCACGATTTCGCGCAGGGGTGCTTCGATGGCCTTGAGCACCAGCTTGATGCCGGCGTCCTGGTCAGCGTTGTCGCCCTTGATCGAGTCGCCCACGGCTTGCTTGGCACGCAGCAGAGCCACGCCGCCGCCAGCCACGACGCCTTCTTCCACTGCAGCGCGGGTGGCGTGCAGGGCGTCTTCGACGCGAGCCTTCTTTTCCTTCATTTCGACTTCGGTGGCAGCGCCAACCTTGATCACTGCAACGCCGCCGGCCAGCTTGGCCACGCGCTCTTGCAGCTTTTCACGGTCGTAGTCGCTGGTGGCTTCCTCGATCTGCACGCGCACTTGCTTCACGCGGGCTTCGATGTCGGCTGCAGCGCCCGAACCGTCGATGATGATGGTGTTTTCCTTGCCCACTTCGATGCGCTTGGCCTGGCCCAGGTCGGCCAGCGTCACCTTCTCGAGCGTCAGGCCCACTTCTTCAGCGATGACCTTGCCGCCCGTCAGGATGGCGATGTCTTCCAGCATGGCCTTGCGGCGGTCGCCGAAGCCAGGAGCCTTGACAGCGACGACCTTCAGGATGCCGCGGATCGTGTTCACGACCAAGGTAGCCAGGGCTTCGCCCTCGACTTCTTCGGCAATGATCAGCAGCGGACGGCCAGCCTTGGCGACTTGTTCCAGCGTGGGGAGCAGGTCGCGGATGTTGCTGATCTTCTTGTCGAACAGCAGCACGAAGGGGTTGTCCAACAGCGCCGATTGCTTCTCGGGGTTGTTGATGAAGTAGGGCGACAGGTAGCCGCGGTCGAACTGCATGCCTTCGACGACGTCGAGTTCGCTGTCCAGCGACTTGCCGTCTTCCACGGTGATCACGCCTTCCTTGCCGACCTTGTCCATCGCGTCAGCGATGAGCTTGCCGATGGTTTCGTCGCTGTTGGCCGAGATCGAGCCGACTTGAGCGATTTCCTTCGACGTGGTGGTGGGCTTCGAAGCCTTCTTCAGCTCGGCGACCAGGGCCGTGACGGCCTTGTCGATGCCGCGCTTCAGGTCCATCGGGTTCATGCCGGCAGCCACCAGCTTGAAACCTTCGCGAACGATGGCCTGGGCCAGCACAGTCGCGGTGGTGGTGCCGTCACCGGCGTTGTCCGAAGTCTTGGAGGCCACTTCCTTCACGAGCTGGGCGCCCATGTTCTGGAGCTTGTCCTTGAGTTCGATTTCCTTGGCGACCGACACACCGTCCTTGGTGACGGTCGGGGCGCCGAACGAGCGCTCGAGCACCACGTTGCGGCCCTTGGGGCCCAGGGTCACCTTGACGGCGTTGGCGAGGATGTTGACACCCTCGACCATGCGTGCGCGGGCTTCACCGCCGAAGACTACGTCTTTTGCTGCCATGTTTTATTACTCCGAATGGGGATGGATGGATTACTTCTCGACGACTGCGAACAGGTCGTCTTCCTTCATGACCAGCAGTTCGTCGCCATCGACCTTGACGGTCTGGCCGCTGTACTTGCCGAACAGGACGCGGTCGCCGACCTTGACGGTCAGTGCGGTCAGGTCGCCCTTATCGGTGCGCTTGCCGGGGCCGACGGCCAGGACTTCACCCTGGTCGGGCTTTTCGGCGGCTGCGTCGGGGATGACGATGCCGGAGGCGGTCTTGGTTTCGCTGTCAACACGCTTGACGATCACGCGATCGGCCAAAGGACGAAGTTTCATTGCATCTCCTGGATAAGAAACGGGGTTGTGGTCGGGCGCCGGCGGGAAAGACCGGCAGCCCATCGACTGGAAGCGAGGCTTTGTTAGCACTCATCAGCAGCGAGTGCTAATCATAAGGGCAATCGGGGGACTTTCAAGGGCCCGGGCGCGCATCTGCGGCGCTGCCCGCCTATTCCGGCGCGTGCGCCAGCACAAAGGAGAGCGATGCCAGGTGCTCCACCTTGTCGGTCTTGAGCGGATCTTCCGGCGGTGCGGCCAATTGGGCGGTGACGACGTTCAGCCCCTGGTTGCGCACCTTGATGACCACACTGCCGTCGGCGCCGCTTTCCATGGGCCTGGCGTCGGGATCGTTGACGAAATCACTCAGCACCAGGGCGCCCGCCACGGGCTTGCCCTGGTAGAGCACGCGCAGGCGCAGGTCTTGCCCGAGCTTCTCGGGCAGGGCGGCATCGACCGGGACGATCTGCAGCGCATGCCCGGGCAGCGGCGGCAAGGCATTGCGCAGCGGGCTGCGCAGATGCACCGCATATTTGAAGTTGTGGCCGCTCGTGAGCGCGCCGGGAACTTCGTTCTTGCCCTTCTTGAGCCATTTGCCTTCCGGCGTCTTGCTCCAGATGCCGTTGTCGAGCACCGCTGCGACGATGGCGGGTTTCTCCTTGGTGTCCACAAGCAGCAGGCGCCCGTTCACCTCCAGGGCGGTCGGCACGGGCTTCCCGTATGCGTCATAGGCGCTGACCGCGGTGATCAGCGGCTGCCGCTTGACCGTGTCCAGGTCGTCGGCGCCCTCGCCATAGATCAATGCGAGATCGCCCGAGCGCTGGGCAAACCAGATGCCGTGCGCCTGCGCGCCCGCGGAAGAAAGTACGGCCGCCGCTGCGAGCGTGGCCAGGGCGGCGATTCGGTGCAGCCTGTTCATCATTGGGAGTCCAGTCGAAAAAATGCGGATACGGGGTGAATGCACGGGCTTCAGAGGTCCAGCTTCAGGCTGGCCACGACGCTGCGCTTGGCGCCCGGAATCACGTACAGGTTGCCCCACGAGGCGGTGTAGTAGTTCCGGTTGAAGAGGTTGTGCACGTCGACCGACACGCGGGCGGTCTTGTTGATCTGCCAGAAGCTCACCAGCTTGACGGTGGTGTAGGCCGGCAGCGCGTAGGTGTCGGCGCTGTTGCCCGAACGGTTGCCCACGTAGTTGATGCCGGCACCCACCCCATAGCGGCTGCCATCGGCCAGCGCATCCTCGCGGATGGCGAACAGGCCGGCGCTCGTCTTCGGGATGTTCACGATGCGCGTGCCGGGCGCCAGCGTTGCGTCCTTCGAGATCCGGGCGTCGACGTAGGCGAAATTTCCGCTCACCCGCCAGTTCCTGTCGATCTGGCCATAGACGTCGGCCTCGAAGCCGCTGCTCTTGACCTCGCCGGCCGCCACGGAGAAGCCGGGCGTGTCGCTGGCCGTCAGCACGTTCGTCTTCTTGATGTCGAACACGGCCAGGTTGGCGCCCAGGCGCTGGTCCGGCGTCTGCAGCTTCACGCCGGCCTCCAGCGCGGTGGAGCGCTGCGGATCGAAGGCCTGGCCGTTCTTGTCGGTGCCGCTGTTGCCGCGAAACGACTTGCCGGCGGAGACGTACCAGGAACTCCAGTCGTTCGGCAGGTAGGTGAGGCCTGCGCGCGGCGAAACGGCATCGTGCTTCTGGGCGCTGTTGCGGTTCACGCGGTCCTCGATGCTCTGCCTGAAGTGGTCGTAGCGGGCGCCCACCAGCAGCTTCCACTGCGGCGACAGGCTGATCTGGTCTTGCAGGAAAACGGCGCTCGCGCGCTGGTGCTCGTCCGAACTGGAAGTGAGCGAGGTGAGCGGCGGCCGGGGCCTGCCATAGACGGGCTGGTAGATGTCGATCGGGTAGTTGCCCGAGCGGAGGATTTCGGTGTTCATCCACAGCCTGGACGCTTCCACGCCGACCAGCAGCGTATGGGCCAGCGCGCCGGTCGTGAACTTGCCTTCCAGCTCCGCCTGGAAAGAAGTGTCGCGCGACGGCAGCTGGCGCCAGGTGGCGCGGCGGTTGAGCGTCCGGTTGTCGCTGGCCAGGGAAGTCGCTTCGGTGTAGTTGCCGGAGAAGGTGCTTTCCTTGTAGCTCGCACCGATGCGCGCGCGCCAGTTTTCCGACAGCTGGCGGTCCAGCGTGAGCTGGTGGGTATTGCTGGTGAGCGTCATGTTGCCGTCGCCGGGCTCGTTGAGCACCCGGTCGCGCGGCAGGGTTCCGAGCAGGCCGCGAACGTTGATCAGCCCGCGGTCCAGCGGCGTTTTCGAACGCAGGAACTCGGACTCGTAGTTGAGCACTGTCTTGTCGTCGATGACCCAGGTCAGCGCCGGCGCGACCAGGGTGCGCCGGTTGCTCAGCAGGTCGCTTCGACTGTCGCCTTCTTCCACCGCCAGGTTCAGCCGGTAGGCCACGCTCCGGCTCAGCGCGCCGGTGCTGTCCAGCGTGCTGCGGCGCAGGCCCTGGCTGCCGATGCTGAAGTCGGCGGTGTTGCGACGCGTGAATTCCGGCTTTTTCGTGACGATGTTGATGGTGCCGCCGGGCTCGCTGCTGCCGTAGACCGCCGAAGCCGGGCCCTTGAGGAACTCGAAGCGCTCGACCGTGGCGGTGTCGCGCGGCGGGTTGTAGCCGCGCGATCCGGGAAAGCCGTTGACCAGGAATCCCATGTCGGTACTGCTGAACCCGCGGATGCCGAAGTTGTCCCAGGTGCCACCGAAGTCGTTGAGGCGCGTGATCCCACTGACAAAACCCACCGTGTCGGCCAGGCGCGTCGCACCCATGTCTTCGATCAGCTGGCTGGAGACGATGCGCACCGATTGCGGCACCTCCCGCAGCGGCGTGCTGGTGCGCGTGGCGCCGCTGCTGGTCGTGGGGTTGTAGCCCCCGGATTCGGGCTCGGCGACAACATGCACTTCGGGCAGCGATGTGCTCGCAGGGTCCGGCTGTCCGGTGCCGGTGCCTTGTGCCATGGAGAGCGGGGAAATGGAAGCGAGGGGGAGCAGGGCAAAAGCGATGCGTGACGACCGGATGCGGGATCTCATTGAAATTTGTTGACGTTTTATTTACAGTTAATGAGAATAAATCTCATTACCTATTGTAGACGTCCGCTACAGCTGGTCGGTCGGCACGAACCAGGAAAACAGCAGCAGTTGCAGCCGCGTGAGCAGGCTCGAATCGGGCTCGCTGTCGAGCACCTCGTTGTCCACGTCGCCGGTGCCTATCCATTGCACGTTCTCGCCGTCGGGCAGCAGCACGACGCGGTAGACGCCCTCGATGTCGTCGAGCTGGTAGGCATAGAGAAGCGCCTGGGTCAGCTCGAAACTTCGCACGCGAACGCCGAACTCGGTGTTCAGCCGCGCCGAGCGCGGGTCGAGGTTCATGGAGCCCAGCAGCACCCATTCGCGGTCGACCAGCGCGAGCTTGGCGTGCAGCCGGCCGCGCGCCTTCTTGAGCAGGTCGCGCAACTGCCGGTTGCGCTTGAGCTGCCGGGTGCTGACCTCGTACAGGTTCACGCCCAGCTTCAGCATGTCGACGCGATAGCGGTTGTAGTTGATGTTGACCAGCGGCTCGTCGCTGTCGGCCAGCGAATTGGTGATGACACTGATGCGCACGCCGCGCGCCCGGCCCTCACGGATGCGCGCCATGCCTTCCTCGCCTGGAATGAAGTAGGGCGAGATCACCACCACGTCCGAACGCGCCGTGGCGGTCATTTCATGGAAACGCGCGGCCAGCGATTCGGCCGGTGACGCGAGGGTGCCCAGCGCCTTGTTGGGGCTGTCGGCCGCGGCATGGGCGTCGGCGCGCATCCACTTCATGCGGCCGCTGTCGGCCAGCTGGGCGCCGAGCGGCGGATCGCCCATCAGGTCGGTGCCCTGCAGGGCGGCGGGCGGCGGGGCATGGACCGGCGAGGTGGCGGCTTCGAACTCGGACTTCAGCGCCTCCGGGGTGCCGCTGGCGTTGGCGATCCGCTGGAGCGGGTAGACGACGTCGCTGTTCCAGTAGGTGTCGAAGATGCGGGCGGCCTCCGGAACCACGGGGCCGGCCATGATCAGTTCGAAGTCGATGAAGTTGGCGCCCTCGCTGCGCAGGAAATACTCGTCGGCCAGGTTGCGGCCGCCGGCAATGGCCATGGCGCCATCGGCCACGAAGAGCTTGTTGTGCATGCGATGGTTGAGGCGGCGGAAATCGCCGAAGAATTCCATCCAGCGCGTGGCCGAGTGGTCGCGGGCGTTCACGAAGGGGTTGAACAGCCGGACTTCGGCGTTGGGTTCCGCGGCCAGGCCGAGCAGGAGGCGGTCCATGCCGGCCGTGTAGAAGTCGTCGAGCAGCAGGCGCACCCGCACGCCGCGCCGCGCGGCATCGCGCAATTCGCGCAGCAGCAGGCGGCCGGTCTTGTCGTTGCCGAGCTGATAGGTCTGTACGTCCAGCGAGGCCTGCGCCCGCCGCATCAGCTCGAAGCGCGCATCGAGCGCAAAGGAGGCCTCCACCAGCGGCCGGATGCTCGACAGGCCGTCGTGCGCGTCGTCCAGGCTGGCCGCGGCGCGGCCGAGCGCGGTGGAAGGGGAGGCGGCAATCGAGAGCGTTGGCGGCTCGGGCGTGCGCGGAGGCAGGCCGGCGCAGCCTGCGAGCACCCAGGCGATGCCGGTGGCCACCAGCCAGAGCGCCAGGCCGCGCAGCGCAGGAAACGAAGAGGCGATGAGCTTGTCGGGCATGGGGCCTGCGGACGCACACGATGTGCGGCCGGGATCGTAGCCGCTTTGCCTTGTGGCGCGCCGCACCTCCGGCGCGAGCGCTGCCGGAACGCCCCCTTGTCCAGGCGGGGAAATCGGAACAGATGAGACTTTATAACTATTAGAATGCGAATCGTTCTTAATAATGTTTCGGAGTGGAGAAGGAATGAAGAGGTTCATGGTGGGGCGCAAGGTCGCATCGGTGCTGGCAGGCTGCATGGCGATTTACGTGCATCACCAGGTTCTGGCCCAGACCACGGCGCCCGGCGCCCTGCCGGAAGTGAAGGTCGATGCAAGCGCCGAGCTCGAAACCGCGACTTCACCGGTGATCGGCTACCGCGCCAGGAACGCCGCCACCGCCACCAAGACCGACACGCCGCTGGCAGAAACGCCTCAGTCCGTGACCGTGGTCACGCGCGACCAGATGGTGGATCAGGGCGCAACCAACGTGCAGGACGCGCTCAACTACGCGGCCGGCGTGCGCTCCGATGCCTATGGCCTGGACTCCCGCACAGACAGCTTCCTAGTGCGCGGGAGCGAGCCATCCGGGTACCTCGACGGGCTGCAGATGAATTCCGCCGGCTGGTACACCGCGACAGCGCGCCCCGACCCCTATACGCTGGAGCGCCTCGAAGTGCTGCGCGGGCCGGCGGGCATGTTGTTCGGCGCTGGCACCGCAGGTGGGGTGGTCAACATGGTCAGCAAGCGTCCGCAGCAGCAGACATATCGCGAGGTGGGGGTGCAGATCGGCTCCTGGGGCCGCAAACAGCTGCAGGCCGACCTGACCGGCCCGCTGACGGCGGACGGTGATTGGTCGTACCGCCTGGTGGCGCTTCAACGCAAGGCCGATACGCAGGTGGACTATGTACCGGACGACCGCTCGCTCGTCATGCCCTCGCTTACCTGGCGACCCAATGCCGGCACCTCGCTGACGCTGCAGGGCCTGTGGCAAAAGGACAAGACTGGCAGCACGTCGCAGTTCTTCCCTTGGCAGGGCACCATCTTGCCGAATGTCAATGGCCCGCTGCCGGTCAACCGGTTCATCGGCGAGCCGGGCGACGGTTACGACACCGAGCGCAAGACCTTCGGCTGGCTGTTCGAGCACAAATTCAATGATCAGTGGACCTTTCGGCAGAACTTCCGCATGTCGCGGACGTTCAACGACTCGCACTACCACTACGGTGACTTCTTTTCGCTTCCTGGTGGCTGGGGGCTGGACCCCGTCGGTCAGCGCCTGCTTGGCCGTGTCAATGACAAGTCGCTGACCTGGACTCGAATGACAGGCGTCGACAACCATGTCGAGGGCCATTTCAACACCGGCGCGCTGCGCCATACGCTGCTGATCGGCGCCGAATATTCCCGCCAGCGCCAGGACAAGCGCGAGGGCTCTGCCTACAGCTCCATCGACGCCTATGCCCCTGTCTACGGTATCGGCTACGTGCCGGTGACCGAGTTCACCGACCGTCCCCGCACCACCCAGCGCAATGCCGGCGTCTACGTGCAGGACCAGATGAAGTGGAACAACTGGATCTTCGTTGCCGGCCTGCGCCATGACCGCAGCACCTCGGGGACCGCGGGCAGCGCGTCGGAGACGACCAGCGCCGACTCGGGCCGACTGGGTGTGATGTACACGCTTCCTTCCGGTTGGTCGCCCTATGTCAGCTTCACGCAATCCTTCACCCCGCAAGCCGGCACCGATATCAATGGCACGCTGTTCAAGCCGTTGCGCGGCGAGCAGGTGGAGGCGGGTGTCAAGTACCAGCCGGAAGGTTCGGCGACGAGCTTTACCGCCTCGGTCTACTCGCTCAAGGAAAAGAACCGCATCGTCTCCGACAGCACTAATCCTGATTACGGCCGACAAGTCGATTCGACGAAGAACAAGGGGCTGGAACTCGAGCTGAAGACAACCGTGGCGCGTGACCTAGATCTCATTGCCAACTACACCTACATCGACGTTGATCACAAGCTCACCGACATGCCGCGCAATCAGGTGTCAGTCTGGGGTAAATACCGATTCTCCATCGCCGGTGTGCCGGGCTTCTCGGCCGGTGCCGGATTGCGCTACATGGGAGGTTTTCGCGACGTGGAAGGCAGCAGCGTGGGACCGCGCCTGCCTGCCGTGGCCCTGCTGGACCTGATGTTTGCCTATGAGTCGGACAAGTGGCGCTATGCCCTGAACATCAACAATGCGGCCGACAAGATCTATTTCAGCACTTGCCTGTCGCGCGGCGACTGCTGGTACGGCTCGCGCCGAAACATCGTGGCCAGCGCGACCTACCGTTTCTAACAGCTCACTTTCGACGAGGGCAGCAACGACATGAACAGCCGAAAGATCAAGACCTGGGCCTGGGTGCACAAGTGGAGCAGCCTCGTGTGCACCGTGTTCATGCTGCTCCTGTGCATCACGGGCCTGCCGCTGATCTTCCATCACGAGATCGGGCACCTGCTGGGCACCGAGGTCGAGTCGCCCAAGATGCCCGCGAACACGCCGCGCGTGAGCCTGGACCGCGTGCTCGAAACGGCGCGTGCGAAACACCCTGACCGCGTGGTGCAGTTCGTTTCGCAGCCCGAGGATGACGACGGCCTCTGGTTCGTCACGCTCACGCCAACGCCTGCGCCCACGGACGACTTCAAGTCGGTGGCGGTGGACGCGCGCACCGGCGCCGTGCTTGCCCAGCCCAAGCTCGACGAAGGCTTCATGTACGTGATGTTCAAGCTGCACGTCGACCTGTTTGCCGGACTCGCGGGCAAGCTGTTCCTGGGCTTCATGGGCCTGCTGCTGCTGGTGGCCATCGTCTCCGGCGTGGTGCTCTATGCGCCGTTCATGCGCAAGCTCGACTTCGGCACGGTGCGGCGCGAGAAGCGCCCGCGCCTGAAGTGGCTCGACCTGCACAACCTGCTGGGCATCGTCACGCTGGTCTGGCTGTTCGTGGTGGGCTCAACCGGCATGATCAACACCTGGGCCGACCTGGTCATCAAGTACTGGCAGTACGACCAGCTCAGCGCGCTTCTTGCGCCCTACAAGGACGAGCCGACGGTGCCGGTGGCCCAGCGCGCATCGGTGCAGCGCTCGATGGAGGTCGCGCTCCAGCAGACGCCCGGCATGAAGCTGTCCTTCGTCGCGTTCCCCGGCACCGCGTTCTCGAGCCCGCACCACACCACCTTCTTCATGCGCGGCAGCGAGCCCTTCACCTCGAAGCTGCTGCAGCCGGTGCTGGTCGATGCCAAGACGGCCCAGGTGACCGCCGCGCCGAAGATGCCCTGGTACCTGACGGCGCTGCTGGTGTCTCAGCCGCTGCACTTCGGCGACTACGGCGGCATGCCGATGCAGATCATCTGGGCGCTGCTCGACATCGCGACCATCATCGTGCTGGGCAGCGGGCTGTACCTGTGGCTCAAGCGCGGCAACAGCGTGCCTGCTGCGGCCTCGCCGGTGGGCCAGCGGCCGCCGCATGGTGGGCATCAGCAGCCTGATCCGGCGCCCGCCATGAAGGTGCAGGCATGAAGCCGCGCCACAGCTTCCGGCACATGTGGGGCTGGCCGATCGTGCTCGGCATGCTGACCACCTTCGGGCTGGTCTCGGCGCTGTTCAGCGACGGCGGCCTGGGAGACATGCTGGCCTGGTTTGCGCTGGGCATTCCCGTTGCCGTCTGCGGCTGGTACGGCTGGCGCAGAAGAAGCTGAATCCGGCCCGACCGGGTTCCTGCTAGTACGGGCAGGGGCGCGCGCCGACGCAGAATCGGCGCAATGAAGCCTGCACTTTCCGCTACCGCCACTGCCGCCGTCCGCCTGCTCCTGCTGGGAGTTCCGCTCGCCGCGGCGGCGCAGCAGGCCGACCGCGGCAGCCTGCCCGAAGTCACCGTCTCCACGCCGCGCGGCGAGGTTGCGCCGTTCAACGTGCCTGGCTCGGTGGACCGGGTCGATGGCGCCGAGATGCGCGACAGCCGGCTGCAGGTCAATCTTTCCGAAAGCCTGGGCGGCGTTCCGGGCCTGCAGGTGCAGAACCGCATGAACTATGCGCAGGACCTGCAGCTGTCGATCCGCGGCTTCGGCGCGCGTTCCACCTTCGGCGTGCGCGGCGTGCGGCTGTATGTCGACGGCATTCCCGCCACGCTGCCCGACGGCCAGGGCCAGACCTCCAACATCGACATCGGCTCGCTCGACCGCATCGAGATACTGCGGGGGCCGTTCTCGGCGCTCTACGGCAACTCGTCGGGCGGCGTGCTGCAGGCCTTCACCGCGTCGGGCGAGGGTGCGCCGCGGCTTTCGTACTCGGCGGCCGGAGGGAGCTTCGGCACCTGGCGCCAGTCGTTGCAGGCCAGCGGGTCGCAGGGCGCAGTCGACTACCTGCTGAACGCGAGCCGCTTCCAGACCGACGGCTGGCGCGAGCACAGTGCGGCACGGCGCGACATTGCGAACGGCAAGCTCGGCATCGCGCTGGACAACGGCGACAAACTCACGCTGGTGCTCAACAGCGTGCGCATCAGCGCGCAGGATCCGCTGGGTCTCACGGCCGGGCAGTACGCGCTGGCGCCGCGCAGCGCACCGCTCGCCACCCAGTTCGACACCCGCAAGACCGTGGAGCAGACCCAGGCCGGCCTGCTCTATGAACGGCGCATCGATGCCGCGCAGTCGCTGCGGCTCATGGTCTACGGCGGCGAGCGCAAGACCGTGCAGTACCAGTCGATTCCGCCGTCGGCGCAACAGAACCCGCTGCATGCGGGCGGCGTGATCGACCTCACGCGCCAGTACGGCGGGCTCGATCTGCGCTGGACCGCCGCGCTGCAACTGGCCGACCGGCCGCTCGAACTGGTGGCGGGCCTGGGCTACGACAGCCTGCGCGAACAGCGCCGCGGCTACGAGAACTACCTCGGCCGCGTGGCTTCGCCCGTGCTGGGCGTGCAGGGGCGACTGCGGCGCAGCGAACGCAACGAGGTCTGGAATCTCGACCCTTACGCGCAGGCCACCTGGCGCCTCGCGGAGCAATGGACGCTCGAGGCCGGCGTGCGCCGCAGCAGCGTGCACTTCGATTCGCAGGACCGCTACATCGTGGGCGCCAACCGCGACGACAGCGGCAGCGCGCGCTACAGCAAGACGTTGCCCGTGGCCTCGCTGCGCTACCAGGCCACGCCCGATCTCGCGCTGTATGGCTCGATCGGCCGGGGCTTCGAGACGCCGACGCTCAACGAGTTGTCGTATCGAGCGGGCGGCGCCAGCGGGCTCAACTTCGCGCTGCGGCCCTCGGTCAACGACAGCATCGAGCTGGGCGCGAAGGCAAGGCTGGGCGGAGGGCTGCTGACGGCCGCGCTGTTCCAGACCCGCACGCGCGACGAGATCGTGACCGACACCAACATCGGCGGCCGCGCCACTTTCCAGAACGCGGGCCGCACGCGGCGCAACGGCTTCGAACTGGCCTGGCAGCACGAGACGGCCAGCCACTGGCGCACCCAGCTGGCCTACACCTGGCTTGACGCGCGCTACCGTGATGCCTTCTGCTCGCCGTCGCCCTGCGCGGCATCCAACACGGTGGCGGCGGGCAACCGCATTCCGGGCATCGCGCGGCAATCGCTCTTCGCATCGCTGGGCTGGGTGCCGCCCGAAGGCTGGCGCGCCGGTGTCGAGATGCGCGCGCTCGGGCGCATGCAGGCCAACGACGCCAACACCGACAGCGCGCCGGGCTATGCCGTCGCCGCGCTGTACGCCGGCTACCTGAAGAAGTGGGAGCGCTGGGAGTTCAACGCCTTTGCGCGCGTCGACAACCTGTTCGACCGCCGCTACGTGGGTTCGCTGATCGTCAACGAGGGCAACGCGCGCTACTACGAGCCCGCGCCGGGCCGCAACTGGACGGTGGGCCTGAGCGGGGCCTACCGCTTCTGAGGCTCAGACGCCGCCGTCCGTCATGCGGTACCAGCCGATCACGGCCGACACATAGAGGCGGCGCAGGCCATAGAGCGGGAATGGCCGCATCTCCGAGGGCCGCACCGGCAGCGCCCTCCTGTCGCCCGTGGCGATGTACTGCGCCAGGGCCTGGCCCATGCGCGTCTGCAGGCCGACCCCGCGGCCCTGGCAGCCGATGTCGATCAAGAGGCCCGGCGCGGGCTCGTGCAGGTGCGGCAGGTAGTCGCGCGTGATCGCGACATGGCCGCACCAGCGGTAGGCAATGGGCACGCCCGCCGCCTGCGGGAACAGCTTGGCAATCACGTGCTCCAGGTGCGACCAGTCGCCCGGCTGGCCGGCATCGGGCTCGCGGAAGGTGCCGCGCCCGCCCATCAGCAGGCGGCCGGCGTGGTCCAGGCGGTAATAGAGCAGCAGGTTGCGCGCATCGGAGGAGACGTGGCCTTCGGGCAGCACGGTCTTGCGTATTGCCTCGGGCAGCGGCTCGGTCGCGACCTGGAACGAGTTCGCATTGATGATGGTCTTGCGCAGGCCGGGCCACAGGCCGTCGGTGTAGCCGTTGGTGCACATCACCACGCGCTCGGCCGTCACGCGCGGGCCGCGTGCGGTGGCGGCCTGCCACTTGCCGTGGGCCTGGGTGAGCTGCGTCACGGGCGTGCCGGTGTGGATGACCACGCCGGCCGCCTGCGCCGCGCGCGCCAGTTCGCGCGCGTAGCTCAGCGGCTGCACGCCGCCGCCGCGCGGATCGAGCCAGCCGCCGAAGTACTTGTCGGTGCCCAGCAGGCGCGCGGTTTCGTTGCGGTCGAGCTGGCGCGCGGCCACGCCCTGCATCTGCCAGTCGCGCGCGCGGCGCTCGGCCAGTTGCACGGCGGCCGGCGTGTGCGCGCCCTGGATCCAGCCCTGGCGCGCGCGGGGCACGTCCATGCCGTGCTTGTCGATCAGGTCGAACACCGCGTCGGCCGTGCCCTTGGCAAAGTCGACCAGGCGCTGGCCTTCGTCGGAGCCGAACATGCGCAGCAGTTCGCTCGGGTCGTGCTTGAGGCCCGGGATGACCTGGCCGCCGTTGCGGCCCGAGCCGCCGAAACCGATCTCCTTCGCTTCGAGCACCACCACGCGCACGCCGCGCTCGGCCAGATGCAGCGCCGTGCTGAGGCCGCAATAGCCGGCGCCGACCACGATCACGTCGGCCTGCGCGTCGGTGTCCAGCGGCGCGGTTGCCGGTGCGGGCACCGCGGTGGCGGCCCAGAGCGATGGGGCGAGCGGAAAGAATTCCTGCGGCGCGTTCGGCATGAATGAAGGCCCTTCAGAGCGGATGGAGCACGCGGCGCAGGAAGTCCTGCGTGCGCGGGTTCCGCGGGTTGTTGAGCAGCTCGGCGGCAGGGCCCTGTTCGACGATCACGCCGCCGTCGATGAAGATCACGCGGTCGGCCACTTCGCGCGCGAACTGCATCTCGTGCGTGACCACCACCATCGTCATGCCGGTGCCGGCGAGCTTGCGCATCACCTGCAGCACGTCGCCGACGAGTTCGGGGTCGAGGGCCGAGGTGGGCTCGTCGAACAGGATGGCCTTGGGGCGCATCGCCAGCGCGCGCGCAATGGCCACGCGCTGCTGCTGCCCGCCCGAGAGTTCCGGCGGATGCGCCCCGGCCTTGTCGGCCAGGCCGACGCTCGCGAGCAGCTCCTTCGCATGCTCGATGGCAGCGGCGCGGTCTTCGCCCTTCACGTACACAGGCCCTTCGATCACGTTCTCGAGCACCGTGCGGTGCGGGAACAGGTTGAAGCGCTGGAACACCATGGCCACTTCGGCGCGGATCGCCTTGATTGACGCATGGCGGTTGTCCACGCGCCGGCCATCGATGTCGACGCTGCCGCCCGAGTAGCTCTCGAGCCCGTTGATGCAGCGCAGGATGGTCGACTTGCCCGAACCCGAAGGCCCGACGATGCAGACCACTTCGCCCTGCGAGATCGAGGCGTCGATGCCCTTGAGCACATGGTGGCTGCCGAAGGATTTCTGCAGGCCGCGGATCTCGATCATTTCCTGCCCCGCTTCTCGAAGTGGCGCACCAGCAGGATGAGCGGCACGCACATGATGAGGTAGAGCAGCGCCACCAGCGAGAACACGGTGGCGTTCTGGAAGGTGGAAGTGGCGATCAGCTTGCCCTGCAGCGCGAGCTCGGCCACGGTGATGGTCGAGGCCTGCGACGAGTCCTTGAGCATCATGATCATGATGTTGCCGTAGGAGGGCAGCGTGATGCGGAAGGCCTGCGGCAGCACCACGCGCCGCATCGTGAGCCGCCAGCTCATGCCCATGGCCTGTGCCGCCTCCACCTGGCCGTGGTCCACGGCTTCGATGCCGGCGCGGAAGTTCTCCGACTGGTAGGCCGAGTAGGCGATGCCCAAACCCAGGATGCCCGCCTGCAGCGCCGTCAGCGAGAGGCCGAAGTCGGGCATCACGAAGTAGATGAAGAACAGCAGCACGATGATCGGAATGCCGCGCAGCAGGTTGATCACGCCCGCGCTGATCTTTGCGAGCAGCGGAATACCCGAGACCCGCATCGCTGCCCAGACCAGGCCGAGCAGCGTGGAGATCACCAGCGAGCCCAGCGTCACCAGCACCGTGAGCTTGGCGCCCTGGAGCAGGATCGGCAGGAACTCCCAGACGTTGTGCAGGAAGGTGCTCATGGGCAGGGTCTGTCAGAGGGCAGGCAATGCAAGTGCCGCTCAGCTGTTGAGGCCCCACTTCTTGAGGATCGCGTCGATGCTGCCGTCGGCCTTGAGCTTGGTGAGCGCCGCATTCACCTTGCCCATGGTTTCGGTGTCGCCCTTGCGCGTGGCAATGCCGATGCTGTTGACCATCGTCGGCTGGTAGGTCGTCACCAGGCGCAGGTTCGGGAACACGTTCTTGGAGATCGCGTAGGCGGCAATCGGCGAGTCGAGCACGCCCGCGTCGATGCGCCCGGCATTGGCGTCGCGCATCAGGTCGGCGGTGGTGTCGTAGAGCTTGACCTCGCTGAAGATGCCGAGTTTCTGCAGCGGCTCGACAAAGGCCGTGCCCACCTGCACGCCCATGCGCTTGCCCTTGAACTCGGCGAAGCTGCGGTAGGCGGTGGTGTCCTTCACCGGCACCACGATGCCTTCGCCGTAGCTGTAGATCGGCTGCGAGAAGTCCACCACCTCCTGGCGCACCGGCGTGATGAACATCGCGGCCGAGATCAGGTCGATGCGCTTGGACGTGAGCGAGCCGATCAGCGCCGAGAACTGCATCGGCTCGATCTGCACCTCGAAGCCCGAGGTCTTGCCGACGGCCTTGACGATGTCCGCCATGATGCCGTCGATGGTGTTGGTCTTGGTGTCGAGAAAAGTGAACGGATTGCCGGTGGGCGTGGACCCCACCTTGAGCACCGTCTGGGCCGAGGCCTGGCCGCCGAAGGCCAGGGTGAACGTGGCCAGCACGAAGGCTGCGAGGGAAGAAGCGATTTTCATGGTGGGTTCCTCTTCAAAAAAAGATCGGGCCTATGCGGGTGAATGGGTGATCGCCCAAAGGACGGTGGTGGGTGTGGTGCCGGGGTTGCGCCAGCGGCGCGGCATGCCCCCGTCGTAGCAAAAACTGTCGCCGGCCTTCAGCTTGAGCAGGCGCTCGCGCACGAAGAGTTCGAGCTGCCCCTCGATGACGTAGCCGACCTGTTCGCCCTTGCGCGTGAAGAACAGGTCGTCGCCCGTGGAGCCGCCCGGATCGATCACCGCCCGGTACATCTCGACGCCACCCGCGGCGGCGGGCGGCGTGAGGTTTTCCTTGTGGATGCCCTTGTCGCCAAGGTCGATGCGCTTGTGCGTGCCGGCGCGCGCCACCGCGCCTTCGGCCTCGCCCTCGCTGTACTGGGTGTTGCGCACCAGGGTTTCGATGGGCAACTGCAGTTCCTGCGCCAGCGCGCCGAGCGTGCGGATGGAGATGGAGCGGTGCCCGCGTTCGAGCTGGCTCAGCAGGCTGACCGAAATTCCGCAGGCCTGCGCCACCTGCTGCAGCGAGCGGCCGAGGGCCTGGCGCCTTCTGCGCAGTTGCTCCCCGAGCCAGAGGTCGATGACCGAATGGATGCGCTGTGCCCGGCCGGCATCGGGGGCCGGAATGGGGGCGGGAGGCGGACGAACCGGCAATTGCGACACCAGAGCCTTTGTAAAATTTTCACAAGACGCTCAAGTTTTACACACAACGCCGCGCACCGCCAGCAAATTCGGCGGGGGTATTCCAGAAGCGCAAATGCCGGCGCGAGGCCGGCATTTGCGTGGGAGGAGGGCGGAAAGCCCCGGGGAATTACAGGCCGGCCGCAGCGCGCAGCGCAGCCGCCTGCGTGGTCGCTTCCCAGGTGAACTCGGGCTCCTCGCGGCCGAAGTGGCCGTAGGCGGCGGTCTTCTGGTAGATCGGGCGCAGCAGGTCGAGCATCTGGATGATGCCCTTGGGACGCAGGTCGAAGAACTCGCGCACGAGTTCCGCGATCTTGCTGTCCGGGATCACGCCGGTGCCTTCGGTGTAGACCGTGATGTTCATCGGCTGGGCCACGCCGATGGCGTACGCCACCTGGATCTGGCACTGGCGCGCGAGGCCCGCGGCCACGATGTTCTTGGCCACGTAGCGCGCGGCGTAGGCGGCCGAGCGGTCGACCTTCGACGGGTCCTTGCCCGAGAACGCGCCGCCGCCGTGCGGGCAGGCGCCGCCGTAGGTGTCGACGATGATCTTGCGGCCCGTGAGGCCGCAGTCGCCCTGCGGACCGCCGATGACGAAGCGCCCGGTCGGGTTGATCAGGTAGCGCGTGTCCTTGAGCCATTCCTTCGGCAGCACGGGCTTGATGATCTCCTCGATGATGGCTTCGTTGAACGAGGCCTTCATCTTGGTGGGCGTTTCGCTCTGGTCGGGGCTGTGCTGGGTGGAGAGCACCACGGTGTCGATGCTGTGCGGCTTGCCGTCCACGTAGCGCATCGTGACCTGGCTCTTGGCGTCGGGCCGCAGGAAGGGCAGGCGGCCGTCCTTGCGCAGCTGGGCCTGGCGCTCGACGAGGCGGTGCGCGTAGTAAATGGGCGCGGGCATCAGCTCGGGCGTTTCGTCGCAGGCGTAGCCGAACATCAGGCCCTGGTCGCCGGCGCCGGTGTTCAGGTGGTCGTCGCTCGCGTGGTCCACGCCCTGGGCGATGTCGTTGGACTGCTTGTCGTAGCAGACCATCACGGCGCAGCCCTTGTAGTCGATGCCGTAGTCGGTGTTGTCGTAGCCGATGCGCTTGATGGTGTCGCGCGCGACCTGGATGTAGTCGACGTGGGCATTGGTCGTGATTTCGCCGGCGAGCACCACGAGGCCGGTGTTGGTCAGCGTTTCGGCGGCCACGCGGCTGCGCGGGTCCTGCTCGAAGATCGCGTCCAGGATGGCGTCCGAGATCTGGTCGGCGACCTTGTCGGGGTGGCCTTCGGAAACCGATTCGGACGTGAAGAGGAAGTCGTTCGCCATTTTGTTCAAAGCTCCTTGAAGTGATTTGGCGCGTTGCCAACTCTGCGGAGCCCTGGCGAACGCTTTAGCAGATGCCGACGAATCGGCGGGGCACAATCGCTTTTGCGCTTGTGTTTGTCGCCCTGCAAGTTGTTCCGTAACTCGGCGACAATTTGCATTCTATTCGAGCCGCGCCAAATCGTGCGCGCGCGTCCTGGTTTTCACTCCCTGTTGCCTATGGTCACCCTGTTCCGCCTGCTTGCCCGCGTACCGATGCCCGTGATGCATCGACTCGGCGCACTGCTGGGCTGGATCGTCTGGTATTGCGCGCCCGACTACCGCCGCCGCTTCAAGGCCAATGCCGAGAGCGCCGGCTTCACCCCCGGGCAATACCGACCCGCCATCGCAGCCGCCGGCCAGATGGCCGCCGAGCTGCCTTGGCTCTGGCTGCGTCCGCAGGGCGAGAGCGTGCTGCGCCGCGTGGTGCGCTGGGAAGGCGTGGAGGCCTTCGAGGCCGCCATGCGGGAGAAGAAGGGCGTGATCCTCGTGGCGCCGCACCTGGGCAGCTGGGAGATGTGCGGCCAGGCGATCGGCGAACGCTTTCTCGAGACCTTCGGGCCGATCACCGCGCTGTTCCGTCCCGCGCGCAAGAAGTGGATGGCCGAGCTCATCGCCGCCGGCTCGCGCGACCGGCCCGGCCTGCAGACTCTGCCCACCAACAACACCGGCGTGCGCGGCCTCATCCGCACGCTGCGCAGCGGCGGCTACACCGGCATCCTGCCCGACCAGGTGCCGCCGCTGGGGCAGGGGGTGTGGGCGCCCTTTCTCGGCCGGCCGGCCTACACCATGACGCTGCTGCCGCGGCTCGCGCAGCAAACCGGCGCCGCCTGCTTCCTGAGCGTGTGCGAAAGGCTGCCGCGCGGCGCGGGCTACGTGATCCGCTTCGAGCCGATCGTGGGTACGCCGCTCACCGATCCGGCGGCGCCCATCGAGGCCGCGGCTGCCGCCATGAACGACGCCATCGGGCGCCTGATCCACAGCCTGCCGGGGCAGTACGTGTGGGACTACGCGCGCTACAAGGAGCCGCGCGGCGAAACCGCGGTGGCGGCCCAGCCCGGGGAGCAGGCACGATGAGTCTCGGTTCCCGCCTCGGCATCGCTTTCATGCGCGCGATCGCGCCGCTGCCCCTGCCGCTGGTGCGCGGTTTCGGCGCGCTGCTCGGCCGGGTGCTGCACACCATCGCCTTGCCGCGGCGGCGCGTGGTCGACACCAACCTGGCCGTGTGCTTTCCCGGCAAATCCGAAGCCGAACGCCGCCGCATCGCGCGCGAGACCTTCGTCTACGTGGCGCAGTCCTGGCTCGACCGCAGCTGGCTCTGGCATGCGCCCGAAAAGGTGGTGGCCCGCCGGCTCAAGGTGGTCGGCGCGGCGGCGGAGATCCGCGAGATTGCCGATGGCGACGAGCCGATGATCCTGTTTGCGCCGCATTTCTACGGCCTCGACGCGGCAGCCACTGCGCTGACCATGCACACGGCGCGGCCCTCGGCCACCATCTACACGACCCAGCGCGATCCGATGGTCGACGAATGGATCCGCGAAGGCCGCACGCGCTTCGGCAACGTCGCGGCGCTCAACCGCGTCGACGGCATCAAGCCGGTGCTCGCGGGCCTGCGCAAGGGCGGCCTCCTGTACCTGCTGCCCGACATGGACTTCGGCCGCGACCAGACGATCTTCGTGCCGTTCTACGGCGTGCAGGCGGCCACGGTGCCCTCGCTCTCGCGCTTCGCGCGGCTGGGCAAGGCGAAGGTGGTGCCGGTGATCGCGAAGCTCACGCCTGGCGGCTACGAGATCGAAGTGCGGCCGGCCTGGCAGAACTTCCCGACCGACGACGTCGAGGCCGACACGGCGCTCATGAACCAGCGGCTGCAGGGTTACATCGACACGATGCCTTCGCAGTACTACTGGGTGCACCGCCGCTTCAAGACGCGGCCCGAAGGCGCGCCGCCGATCTACTGAAGCGGAGCCGCTTCAGCCCCTGGCAAGAAAGGCTTCGATCTCGCGCGCGACCAGCTGCGGCTGCTCGTGCACGATCCAGTGGGTGGCGTTGGGCACCTTCTTGACCTCGAGTTTCGGCACGTAGTCTTCCAGGCCTTCGAGCAGGCCCGGCAGCAGCGCAGCGTCGTCGAGCGCCCAGAAGACGAAGGTCGGCACGTCGATGGTGAGCCGCTCGCGCGGCAGCACCGGAATGCCGTCGATGCTCTGGCCCGGCAACGGCGGCTTCATCGGCGTGACGCGATACAGGTTGCAGGCGCCCGTGAGGCCCGCATTCCACACTTCTCGGTAGCGCTGCTTCACATCCTCGGTCAGCCAGCCGAAGCCATCGGGCCCGGCCTTCATCAAGGTGAAGAAGGGCCACATGCGCTTGAAGTCGTCGGCCGAGAGCAGGGCCTCGGCATCGGGCCTGGCGAGAAAGTTCATGTAGGCGCTGGCTTGCTGCTGCGCCGGGTTGTGGCGCAGCTCGCGCGTGAAGGTGCCGGGGTGCGGCGAATTGATGATGACCAGCTTGCCGACCTGCTGCGCAAAGGCATTGGCATAGCCCCAGCCGAAAGCGCCGCCCCAGTCGTGCGCGACCAGGGCAGCCATGGTGCCGTCGGCGCTTTCGGTGGCCGCCAGTTGCTGGATGTCCTGGATCAGCAGGTGGGCCTTGTATGCGGCCACCTCGGTGGGCGCACTCGACTTTTCGAAGCCGCGCAGATTGGGCGCGACGCAGCGGTAGCCGCCGTGTTCAGGCTGGGCGAAGTGCTCGAGCAGTTCGTCCCAGATGAAGGCGGCTTCGGGAAAACCATGAAGGAACATCATCAGCGGTCGCCCGGGCGTGCCGGTTGCGCGGCAGCTCAGCGTGATTCCGTTGGGCAGGCTGCGCTGGAACGTCTCGATCATGCGGGGTCTCCTTCAACTTTCGTTGCTATTGTTTTCATAGTGGATCACGCAGATGAAACGGCCCGCGCCGGTTTTCGCCTAGGTGTCTTGCGGCGCGGCCGGCTGGGCCGCCTCCGGTTTTTCTTCTCCGGGTGGATGCGCCCAGCGCCACAGCAGCTCGGCGGCTTCGCCCACGCCCTGTTTCTTGAGGGCGGAGAACAGTTTGACCTCGCCACCGCCGGCCTGCAGTCGCGTAATGGACAGCACCTTGGCGCCCTCGCTGCGCGTGAGCTTGTCGGACTTGGTCAGCAGCACGAGGAACTTGAGCCCCTGCTCCACGCGCGGACGGATCACGTCGAGCAGGATCTCGTCGAGCTCGGTCATGCCGTGGCGCGGGTCGCACATCAGCACCACGCCGCGCAGGTTCTCGCGCGTCATCAGGTAGTTGCCCATGACGCGCTGCCAGCGCAGCTTGGCTTCCCTGGGAACGGCGGCATAGCCGTAGCCGGGCAGGTCGGCCAGCACGGCGTCGTCGGCCTTCTGCTTGCCGACGCCGAACAGGTTGATGTGCTGCGTGCGGCCCGGCGTCTTGGAGGCGAAGGCCAGGCGCGTCTGCTGCGTGAGCGTGTTGATGGCGGTCGATTTGCCCGCGTTCGAGCGGCCGACAAAGGCGATTTCGGGCAGGTCGAGCGGGGGCAGATGCTCCAGCTGCGGGGCGCTGGTGAGGAAGTGCGCCGTGTGCAGCCAGCCGAGCGCGGTGCGTTCGCGCTCGGCGACAAGAGGGTCCACGGCAGGGGTCGCGCGGGAAGGGGGAGCAGCGTGCTTGCGCGACGGGGTGATCATCAATGAGCTTTCGGAACGGGCTGCCATTGTAGAATCGCGCGGTTTTGCGCCAATAAATCGAGCCCCCGATATGAAGTTGTTTGCCAATTTTCTGCTTGCAGCCCTCATGGGCGTCGCAGCCAGCGCTAGCCTCGCGGCCGACGAGCACGCCGCCGCGCCAGCTGACGGACCCGTCGCGGCCAAGCCGGCCAAGCCCGATCCCGCCAAGGGCGACGCGCTGTTCAATTCCGCCGCCCAGGCCTGCGCTTCCTGCCACAACGCGGACGGCAACTCGGCCATTGCGGCCAACCCCAAGCTGGCGCAGCAGCACCCCGAATACATCCTAAAGCAGCTGCAGGAATTCAAGTCCGGCAAGCGCAAGAGCGCGATCATGCAGCCCATGGCGGCCAAGCTGTCCGACGAGGACATGCGCAACATCGCCTGGTTCGTGGGCTCCAAGAAGATCAAGACCGGCTTCTCCAAGGAGAAGGACCTGGTCGCGCTGGGCGAGAAGATCTACCGCGGCGGCGTTTCCGATCGCCAGATCCCGGCCTGCGCCGGCTGCCACAGCCCCAATGGCGCCGGCATGCCCGCGCAGTACCCGCGCCTGGGCGGCCAGCATGCCGACTACACGGTGGCACAGCTTGTTGCTTTCCGGGACAACGTGCGCCAGAACAGCGCTCCCATGACCGGCGTGGCCGCAAAGCTCAACGACCGCGAAATCAAGGCTGTTGCAGATTACATCGCCGGCCTGCGCTGACACCACGCGCTTCAGCGTGAACTAACCGCCGATAAAAAACCCAAACAGAGGGCGGGCCGATCCAGCTGGATGGCCCGCCCTTTGCTTTTTCCCTGTTTCTTTTTTCCCATCGACCGATGTCTGTCTCCACCCACGGCCTTCGCGTTCATCGCGGCCCGCAAGTGCTCCGCGCTGCGGTGGAACTGTTTTCGTCGATGCGCTTCGCGATTGCGCTGCTCACCGTCATCTGCATCGCATCGATCATCGGCACCGTGCTCAAGCAGCACGAGTCGATCAACAACTACATCAACCAGTTCGGGCCGTTCTGGGCCGAGCTGTTCCGCGCGGCCAGGCTCGATTCGGTCTACAGCGCCTGGTGGTTCCTGCTGATCCTGCTGTTCCTGGTGATCAGCACCTCGCTGTGCATCGCGCGCAACACGCCGCGCATCTTCATCGACCTGAAGACCTTCAAGGAAGGCATCCGCGCGCAGAGCCTCAAGGCCTTCGGCCAGCGCGCCGAGAGCCGGCTCGACGAGGCGCCCGCCGCGGCGGCCAACCGCATCGGCCAGTTGCTGGTGAGCGGCGGATGGAAGGTCAAGCTCCAGCAGCGCGAAGCCGCGGGCGGCCATGCCGAAGCCGGCTGGATGGTGGCCGCGCGCGCGGGCGGTGCCCACAAGCTGGGCTACATCGCCGCCCACAGCGCGATCGTGCTGGTGTGCATCGGCGGCCTGCTCGACGGCGACCTGGTGGTGCGGGCCCAGACCTGGTTCAACGGCAAGAGCGTGTTCACCGGCGGCGGCATGATCGCCGATGTGCCGCCACAGCACCGGCTGTCGCCGCGCAACCCGACCTTCCGCGGCAACATCCTGGTGCCCGAGGGCGCGCAGGGCAGCGTGGCCATCCTGCAGCAGTCCGACGGCGTGCTGCTGCAGGAGCTGCCGTTCTCGATCGAGCTCAAGAAGTTCATCGTCGACTACTACTCGACCGGCATGCCCAAGCTGTTCGCGAGCGAGGTGGTGCTGCATGACCGCGAGACCGGCGCCCAGGTGCCCGCGCGCATCGAGGTCAACCATCCGGCCAGCTACAAGGGCGTGGAAATCTACCAGTCGAGCTTCGACGACGGCGGCTCCAAGGTGAAGCTCAAGGCGGTGCCGATGGCGGCTGCGGCCAAGCCCTTCGAGGTCGAGGGCGTCATCGGCGGGCCGAGCACCGAAATCACCAACGGCCGCGAAAAGCTCACGCTCGAATACGCCGCGCTGCGCGTGATCAACGTCGAGAACTTCGCCGACGGCGGCGCCATGGGCAGCGGCGCCGACGTACGCAAGGTCGACCTGCGCCACGACATCGAATCGCGCCTGGGCGCCGCCAACAAGACCAGCAAGCCCAAGGTGCTGCGCAACATCGGCCCGAGCATCGGCTACAAGCTGCGCGATGCCGCCGGCCAGGCGCGCGAGTACCAGAACTACATGGTGCCGGTCGATACCGGCGACGGCCAGCCGGTGTTCCTGCTCGGCATGCGCGAGAAGCCCGAGGAGCCGTTCCGCTACCTGCGCGTGCCGGCCGACGAGCAAGGCTCCATGGACGGCTTCGTGCGCATGCGCAGCGCGCTGGCCGACGCCGACACCCGCAACCGCGCGGTCGAGCGCTACATCGCCAAGGCGGTCGATCCGAAGCGGCCCGAAATGGCCGAACAGCTGCGCGTTTCGGCGGCGCGCGCGCTCGCCCTGTTTGCAGGCAGCGAGCGCGCCAAGGCCGACGCCACCACGCTGGGGGGCTGGCAGGCGATTGCGGAATTCATGGAAGCCAACGTGCCCGAGGCCGAGCGCGAACGCGCCGGTGCGGTGCTGGTGCGCATCCTCAACGACGTACTGTTCGAGGCGCTCAACCTGAGCCGCGAAGGCGCAGGGCTCGCAGCATTGCCGAGCGACGAGAAGTCGCAGGCCTTCCTGACCCAGGCGGTGCTGGCCATCAGCGACGCGTACTTCTATCCGGCGCCGGTCGCCATGATGATGACCGACTTCACCCAGGTGCAGGCCAGCGTGTTCCAGGTGGCGCGCGCGCCCGGCAAGAACGTGGTCTATCTGGGCTGCCTGTTGCTGATCGTCGGGATTTTTGCCATGCTGTACGTGCGCGAGCGCCGGCTCTGGGTGTGGCTCACCCCCGATGGCGCGGGCTCTGGAGACAACACCACGGCCGCCACGATGGCCTTCTCGGTCAACCGCAAGACCATCGACAGCGATCGCGAGTTCGAGCACCTCAAGCACAAGCTGCTTGCCTTGAAGACAGAAGGACCGGCGTCACCATGAATACCACCACCCTCACGCTGCACGAAAGCTGGTTTTCGCGCCGCAACCTCTTCGACTGGGTGTTTGCGGCGCTGGTGCTGGCGGGCGGCCTGTTCGCCTTTGCGCGCTATGCGGGCTCGATGGACTCCTACGAAAAGCCCATCCTCGCCGCCGCGATGATCTCGGTCATTGCGATTGGCTGGTTCTGGCGTCCGCTGCGGGTGCTGGCCATCGTGGTGGCCGCGGCCTCGCTGCTGGCCATCAGTTCCTACCAGGGCGACCTGGCCCGCGCGGACACGGTGTTCTGGCTCAAGTACTTCCTGTCGAGCCAGTCGGCCATTCTCTGGATGAGCGTGCTGTTCTTCATGAGCACGCTGTTCTACTGGCTCGGTTTCTTCGGCGGCAAGCAGGGCGACACCTTCGAGCTGATCGGTTCGCGCCTGGCCTGGGCCGCCATTGCCATGGCGCTCATCGGCACCATGGTGCGCTGGTACGAGAGCCACCTGCTGGGGCCCGATATCGGCCACATTCCGGTCAGCAACCTGTACGAAGTGTTCGTGCTGTTCTGCTGGCTCACGACGGCTTTCTATCTCTACTTCGAATCGCGCTACGGCACGCGCACGCTCGGCGCCTTCGTGATGCTGGTGGTGAGCGCGGCGGTCGGCTTTTTGCTCTGGTACACGCTGGTGCGCAATGCGCACGAGATCCAGCCGCTGGTGCCCGCGCTGCAGAGCTGGTGGATGAAGCTGCACGTGCCCGCCAACTTCATTGGCTACGGCACCTTCGCGCTCGCTGCCATGGTGGCCTTCGCCTACCTCATCAAGGAGCAGGCTGAGGAAACGCGCTGGTACAAGCTCACGCCGATCTGGCTCCTGGGCGTGGCGCTGTGCTTCGTGCCGGTGGCCTTCCGCCAGCGCGTGCAGGAGGCCGGCGGCAGCTACTGGGTGATCTATGCGGGCATTTCCGCGCTGATTGCTGCGGGCATCCTGCTCGGCCGCCGGCGCATTGCCGCCCGGCTGCCCGCCAACGAGGTGCTCGACGACGTGATGTACAAGTCGATCACGGTCGGCTTCGCATTCTTCACCATTGCCACCGTGCTCGGTGCCCTGTGGGCGGCCGACGCCTGGGGCGGCTACTGGAGCTGGGACCCGAAGGAAACCTGGGCCCTGATCGTCTGGCTCAACTACGCGGCCTGGCTGCACATGCGGCTGGTCAAGGGTTTGCGCGGTACCGTGGCCGCCTGGTGGGCGCTGGGCGGCCTGGCGGTGACCACCTTCGCGTTCCTTGGCGTGAACATGTTCCTGAGCGGACTGCACAGCTACGGCACGCTGTAGGCGGGGCTGCCGGCCTTTTCGCGAAGAATTGAAACCACGCGCAGCGATCGCGCGTAACCGGACCAGGGAATTCCACGAACTACCCTGAGCACAACGATTCACGCGAAAGGCCATCACATGTCGTTCCATTCCCGTCCGCAGGGTCGCAGCAGCGGTTTCATCCATCCGCTTTCGAGCGAGATCACGCCGCGCGCCGTCTACGAGAGCCGGCGCGACTTGCTCAAGCTGATGGCCGGCGGCGCAGCCGGTGCCGCGCTCGCGAGCTTTGCGGGGCGCGAGGCCTTCGCCCAGGCCACGGGCCCGCACAAGCTGGCGCTGCTGCCGGGGGCCAAGTCCGCCGTGCCGGGTGCGCAGACGATGGAAAAGCTCACCGACTACAAGGACGCGACGAGCTACAACAACTTCTACGAGTTCGGCACCGACAAGGGCGACCCGGTCAAGAACGCCGGCACGCTCAAGACCCGTCCCTGGACCGTGGAGGTCGAGGGCCTGGTCAAGAAGCCCGGCAAGTACGGCATCGAAGACCTGCTCAAGCTCAGCGCGCAGGAAGAGCGCATCTATCGCCTGCGCTGCGTCGAGGGCTGGTCGATGGTCATTCCCTGGGTGGGCTATTCGCTGGCGGAGCTCATCAAGAGGGTCGAGCCGCAGGGCAATGCGAAGTACGTGGAGTTCGTGACCCTGGCTGATCCCAAGACCATGCCCTTCGTGGGCTCGCGCGTGCTCGACTGGCCCTACACCGAGGGGCTCCGCATGGACGAAGCCATGCACCCGCTCACGCTGCTGGCCTTCGGCATGTACGGCGAGGTGCTGCCCAACCAGAATGGCGCGCCGGTGCGCATCGTGGTGCCGTGGAAGTACGGGTTCAAGTCGGCCAAGTCGATCGTCAAGATCCGCTTCGTCGAGAAGGAGCCGGGCACGGCCTGGAACAAGGCGGCGGCACAGGAATACGGCTTCTATTCGAACGTCAATCCGAATGTCGACCATCCGCGCTGGAGCCAGGCCACCGAGCGGCGCATCGGCGACGGCGGCGGACTCTTCGCCAAGCGCAACAAGACGCTGATCTTCAACGGCTACGAAGCCCAGGTCGGCCAGCTCTATGCGGGCATGGACCTGAAGAAGAACTACTGAGCCGGCACCGCACGCGGCCCTTGCCCCATGAACAAGCTGCTCATGCATCCGGCGGCCAAGCCGGCCATCTTCCTGCTGTGCCTGCTGCCGTTCGCGTGGCTGGCCTATGGCGCGTTCACCGACGGGCTGGGCGCGAATCCGGCCGAGTTCCTGATCCGCGCCACCGGCGACTGGACCCTGCGCTTCATCTGCATCGTGCTCGCGGTGACGCCGCTGCGCGTGATGACCAAGACCAATGCGCTGGCGCGCTTTCGCCGCATGCTGGGCCTGTTCGCGTATTTCTACGTGGTGCTGCACCTGCTGTGCTACAGCTGGTTCGACATGGGCTTCGAGTGGGCCGACATCGCCAAGGACATTGCCAAGCGGCCGTTCATCCTGGTGGGGTTCTCGGCCTTCGTGCTGCTGACGCCGCTGGCGGCCACCTCGTTCAACCGCGCCATCAAGGCCATGGGGGCCAAGCGCTGGCAGATGCTGCACAAGCTGGTCTACCTGATTGCCGGCCTGGGCCTGTTGCACTTCTTCTGGATGCGTGCGGGCAAGAACAACTTTGCCGAGGTGTTCGTCTACGCCGCGATCATCGCGGCGCTGCTCGGGTGGCGCGTGTGGAACTACGCGAGCAAGCGCAGGCCGAAGCCGTCGGCCGGCGTGCGCGGCGGCAGCAGCAGCGAGAAGGCGCTGCGCAGCAGCACCGGCTGACCGGCGCGAACCACGCCGATCCCGCGCGGATCAGCCCTCGATCTGCTCGCTGCGCAGCTGGTCTTCAATCGTCTCGCGGCGGCGGATCAGCGTGGCGGTCCGGCCGCTCACCAGCACTTCGGCGGCCCGGCCGCGCGTGTTGTAGTTGCTGGCCATGCTCATGCAGTACGCACCGGCCGACAGCACCGCCAGCAGGTCGCCGGCCACCACGTTGAGCGCGCGGTCGCGGCCGATCCAGTCGCCGCTTTCGCAGACCGGGCCGACCACGTCGTAGGCCGGCGCGTCGCCGCCGCGGATGCGCAGCGGCACGATCTTCTGGAACGCCTGGTACATCGCGGGCCGCGGCAGGTCGTTCATGGCCGCGTCGACGATGCAGAAATTTTTGTCTTCGCCCGGCTTGGTGTAGAGCACCTCGGTCACGCACACGCCCGCATTGCCGACCAGCGAACGGCCCGGCTCGACGACGAGCTTGCGCTGTCCGAAGCCGCGGGCGTCGAGCCGTGCGAGCAGCTGCTGCCACAGCGCATCGGCCTTGGGCGGCACTTCGCCGTTGTAGTCGATGCCCAGGCCGCCGCCGAAGTCGAGGTGGTGAATGGGCACCCCGGCCGCCTCGATGGCCTCGACCAGGTCGAGCACCCGGTCGCAGGCGTCCAGGTAGGGCGAGGCCTCGGTGATCTGCGAGCCGATGTGGCAGTCGATGCCGACCACCTCGAGTCCCGGCAGCCTGGCGGCATGCCGATACGCCTCGACCGCACGGTCATGGGCAATGCCGAACTTGTTGCCCTTGAGGCCGGTGGAAATGTAGGGATGCGTCTTCGGGTCGACGTTCGGATTGATGCGGATGCTGATGGGCGCGCGGCGCCCTTCGGCCAGCGCCACTTCGTTGAGCACGTCGAGCTCGGCTTCGCTCTCGACGTTGAAGCAGGCGATGCCGGCCGCCAGCGCCTGCCGCATTTCGGCGCGGGTCTTGCCCACACCCGAGAAGATGATCTTGGCCGGGTCGGCGCCCACGGCAAGCACGCGCGCCAGCTCTCCGCCCGAGACGATGTCGAAGCCGCAGCCGGCTTCGGCGAACACGCGCAGCACGCCGAGCGACGAATTCGCCTTCATTGCATAGCAGATCAGGGCCCTGCGGCCCTCGAAGCCGCGCTGGTAGGCGGCCAGCGCGTCGAGCATCCACTGCTTCGAATAGACGAACAGCGGCGTGCCATGCTCGCGGGCCAGCGCGTCCAGGCCAAGGCCTTCGACGTGGAGCGCGCCGTCGCGATGCGCAATGTGCGGATGGCCGGGAAGGGTCGAGGAAGCGTTCGTCACTTTTGCGTTCCGGTGCTGGGGGTGGCCGGAGCCGGGGCGCTGCTGGCCGCAGCGGGCTTGGGCGCGGCTTCTGCGTCCGAAGCGGCGCGCGGGCCGCCGGGGGTCAGCAGCTGAGGCAGGGTGGCACGCTGGGCCGCCGCCGGATCGGTCGGCAGGAACAGCGGTCCGCGCTGGCCGCAGGCAGACAAAGCGGCCGCCGCCGCGGCAAGACTGACCATGAGCACAGCGCGGGCGGGGGCGCTCACTAGAATTTGACGAACATTCAACATAACGAAATTGTAATGACCGACTCCGAATACATGGACCGCGCCGAAGCCGCGCTCGCCGCCATCGAGCTGGGCTGCGATCGCATCAACGATGCGACCGACGCCGACATCGACAACCAGCGCGTGGGCGGCATGATCACGATTTCATTCAAGAACGGCAGCCAGCTGATCGTGAACCTGCAGAAGCCCCTGCAGGAAATCTGGCTTGCCGCGCGCTCCGGCGGCTACCACTACCGCTACGATGGCAAGGCCTGGGTCGACACCAAGACCGGCGAGGAATTCTTCGGAAATCTTTCGCGTGAAGCGAGCCTTCAGGCCGGGCAGCCGCTGGAGTTTGCGGCTGCCTGAACCATCAGTTTCAGTTCCTGAAGAGGTCGAGGATGCGATTGCGCTCCTCGGGCGGCGGAGGCGGGCTCACCGGAACACCGCTCAGGGACTCGGCCGGCGGCGATGACGGCGTGTCCACGCCGAGGCTGGACACGCCGCGGCCCGGCGCGTAGTCGTCGTAGTACCACTCGCCCCCCACACTCACGACGCCGGACGGCGGCGTGGCGGAAAGATCGGTCACGGGCACGCCCTTGATCGCCGTTTCCATGTAGTTGATCCAGATCGGCAGGCTCAGGCCGCCGCCGGTTTCGCGGTCGCCCAGGTTGCGCGGCGTGTCGTATCCGATCCAGGAGATGGCCGTCATCGTGGGCTGGAAGCCGGCGAACCAGGCATCGAGTGAGTCGTTGGTGGTGCCGGTCTTGCCGTAGAGGTCGGGCCGCTTGAGCATGGCCTGGGCCTTGGCGGCGGTGCCGGCGCGCGCCACCGACTGCAGCAGCGTGTCCATGATGAACGCGTTGCGCTGGGGAATGGCGCGGATCGTTTCGTTGAGCAGCGGCGGCTGCTTGTCGACCAGCACCTTGTCCTTGTGGTCGGTGATGCGCGTCACCAGGTAGGGATTGACGCGGTAGCCGCCGTTGGCGAACACCGAATAGGCGGTGGCCATCTGCATCGGCGTGACCGCGCCGGCGCCCAGCGCCATCGGCAGGTAGGCCGGGTGCTTGTCCTTGTCGAAGCCGAAATTGGTGATCCATTCCTGGGCGTAGCGCGTACCGATCGACTGCAGGATGCGGATCGAGACCAGGTTCTTCGACTTCATGAGCGCGGTGCGCATCGACATCGGGCCGTCGTAGCCCCCGCCGTAGTTCTTGGGCTCCCAGGGCTGGCCGCCGGTGGTGCCGGCATCGAAGAACAGGGGCCCGTCGTTGATGACCGTGGCCGGCGTGAAGCCCTTTTCGAGCGCAGCCGAATAGATGAAGGGCTTGAAGCTCGAGCCCGGCTGGCGCCAGGCCTGCGTGACGTGGTTGAACTTGTTCTTGCCGAAATCGAATCCGCCCACCAGCGCCTTGATGGCGCCGTCGCGCGGATCCATGGCGACGAAGGCGCCTTCCACTTCGGGCAGCTGGGTGATTTCCCAGGTGTTCTTGGGCGTCTTCACCACGCGGATCACCGCGCCGCGCCGAATCTTGATGTTGGGCGGCGCCTTGTCGGAAAGGCCGGACTGTGCGGGCTTGAGGCCCTCACCTGTGATCTGCACCGGGTCGCCGTTGCCGCGCACGGCCGAGATTTCCTTGGCATTGGCCTTGAGCACCACCGCCGCCATCACGTCGCCGTTGTCGGGATGGTCGGTCAGGGCGTCGTCCACCGCATCGTCGAGCTCCTTCGGGTCGTTGGGCAAATCGACGAATTTCTCGGGGCCGCGGTAAATCTGGCGCCGCTCGTAATCCATGATGCCCTTGCGCAGGGCCTTGTATGCCGCAGCCTGGTCGGCGGCGACCAGCGAGGTGTAGACCTTGAGTCCGCGCGTGTAGGTGCTGTCGCCATACTGCGCATACATCAGCTGGCGCACGGTTTCAGCCACGTATTCGGCGTGCAGCCGGTTCGGGTCGGCCGCATCGCGCAGGTGCAATTCCTCTTTCTTGGCTTCGGCGGCCTGCTCGGCGGTGATGAAGCCTGCATCCTGCATGCGGTCGATCACATAGAACTGGCGGCCACGCGCGCGCTGCGGGTTGTTGACGGGGTTGTTTGCGCCCGGCGCCTTCGGCAGGCCCGCCAGCATGGCCGCCTGCGCAATGGAGAGCTCCTGCAGCGGCTTGCCGAAATACGCTTCCGATGCGGCCGCGAAGCCGTAGGCGCGGTTGCCCAGGTAGATCTGGTTCAGGTAGATCTCGAAGATCTGGTCCTTGGTGAGCAGGTGCTCCAGCTTGAAGGTGAGCAGCACCTCGTAGATCTTGCGGGTCAGCGTTTTCTCGGAGCTCAGGTAGACGTTGCGCGCCACCTGCATCGTGATGGTCGACGCGCCCTGGCTCTTCACGCGGTTCATGTTGGCCAGCCCGGCGCGCACCATGCCCTTGTAGTCGACGCCGCCATGGTCGTAGAAGCGCGTGTCTTCAGCAGCCAACACCGCCTCCTTCACGAGCTTGGGGATTGCCGCGATCGGGGTTAGATTGCGTCGCTCCTCGCCGAATTCGCCAATCAGGATGCCCTCCGCGGAGAAGACCCGCAGCGGCAGTTTCGGCCGGTAGTCCGACAGCTCGGAGATGTCGGGAAGGTTGGGGTAGGCCACAGCCAGGGCGACGGCGATCACGCACAGCAACGCCAGAACACCGGCCGCGGCGATGCCGAACCCCCAGACCATGAAGCGCAGCAGCCATTTCAGCCAGGCTGGTCGTGTGGAAGGAGGGGTCTTGGCTGGCCCTTTGGGGCGTGAAGTTTCTTGCATGTGGGCCCGGGGAGTCACCGCACATTATAAAAAGCCGCCCCCTTGCCACGGGCCGAACTTGTGTGCATCGTTGCGGGCTAAACCAAAAGTTACCAAATGTGGCTTCGGCGTCAGCTTTTGACAACGGTCCGCCATTTTGCCGGCGGGGGTTGCTTGGTCGCCGGTACGCCTGCTGCTAGCATGCAACCGAACGCAAATTTTTCCATTGGTTACAAATGCAGGGGTAAAGGGACCTAACTTGGCTGCTTTCGGATCATTGTTTCGCCGTCAGAACGCCCCCATGCTCGGCCTGGATGTCAGCTCCTCCAGCGTGAAGCTGGTCGAGCTCGGCCGTGAAGCCAGTGGCAAGCTGGTTCTCGAGCGCTGCGCGATCGAACCCCTGGAACGGGGCTGGATCACCGACGGCAACGTCGAGAAGTTCGACGAAGTGGCCGAAGCCGTCCGCCGCGTCGTGCGCAAGAGCGGCACCCGCACCCGCAACGTCGCGCTGGCGCTGCCTCCTTCGGCGGTCATCACCAAGAAGATCATTCTTCCGGGCGGCATGAGCGAGCAGGAGCTCGAAATCCAGGTCGAGTCCGAAGCCAACCAGTACATCCCGTTCTCGCTCGACGAAGTCAGCCTCGATTTCTGCGTCACCGGGCAGAGCACCGCCTCTGCCGGCGACGTCGAGGTGCTGATTGCCGCGTCCCGCAAGGAAAAGGTCCAGGACCGCGAAGGCCTGGCCGAAGCGGCCGGGCTGAAGGCGGTGATCCTCGACGTCGAGTCCTATGCCTCCCGGCTCGCGACCGCCCGCCTGATCGAGCAATTGCCCGGCAAGGGCCTCGATGCCGTGGTGGCGCTTTTCGAAGTGGGTGCCTTCACCACCAGCATGCAGGTGCTGCGCAACCAGGAAGTGCTGTACGACCGCGACCAGGCTTTCGGCGGCGCGCAGCTGACCCAGCTGATCGTGCGCCAGTACGGTTTCTCGGCCGAAGAGGCCGAAGCCAAGAAACGCAGCGGCGACCTGCCCGACGACTACGGCTCGGGCGTCCTGAAGCCCTTCGTGGAAAGCATCGCGCAGGAAATTGCCCGTGCGCTGCAGTTCTTTTTCACCAGCACGCCCCACAACCGTGTGGACTACGTGCTGCTTGCAGGCGGCTCGGCCTCGCTGCCCAGCCTCACCAGCGCCGTGACGCGCCAGACATCGTTCGCGTGTTCGCTCGTGAACCCGTTCGACGGCATGGAACTGGGTCCGAACATCCGCGAGAAGAAGGTTCGGCGCGAAGCGCCTTCCTACCTGACCTCTTGCGGCCTGGCCATGCGGAGGTTCGTGCAGTGATCCTCATCAACCTGCTTCCGCATCGCGAAGCCGCGCGCAAGCGGCGCCGCGAAGCGTTCTACGGCACCCTAGGCGCAGCCGCCTTGCTGGGCGTGCTGATCGCCGGCCTGGGCTATCTGTGGTTCGAGGCTCAGATCTCGGCCCAGCAGGCCAAGAACAATTTCCTGAAGACCGAGATCACCAAGCTCGAAGTCGAAATCAAGGAAATCTCGACCCTGCAGGAAGAAATTGCCGCGCTGCGCGCACGCCAGCAGGCGGTCGAAGACCTCCAGGGCGACCGCAACCT
The DNA here is from genome assembly GCF_007828835.1 of Variovorax beijingensis. Lineage (GTDB taxonomy): Bacteria > Pseudomonadota > Gammaproteobacteria > Burkholderiales > Burkholderiaceae_C > Variovorax > Variovorax beijingensis_A. The sequence continues at coordinate 290,001 of NZ_VIVL01000002.1, forward strand.
GCCGGTGCACCTGCTCAACGAACTGGTTCGCCAGCTGCCCGACGGCGTCTACCTGACCAGCATGAAGCAGGACAACCAGACCGTCACGCTGCAGGGCATGGCACAGTCGAACGAGCGCGTCTCGGAGCTGCTGCGCAACCTGGGCAACAACAGTCCGTGGCTGGTCAAGCCCGAACTGGTCGAAATCACGTCCGCGACGGTGAGCCTGAGTCAGCGCGACCAGCGCCGCGTGGCGAACTTCACGATGCGCATCGGCCTCAAGCGGCCGACCGACGCGCAGAAGGCCGCCGCCGACAAGGCGCTGGCTGCAGCGGCGCCAGTCAAGGGGTAGACGGATCATGGCAAGCAATCGCCCCTCTCAAAAAATGGACGTCGGCGCGGCGCTGCGCGGCTTCGGCGACCAGTTCCGCAACCTGAACCCGAACGACCCGTCCGCATGGCCGGCGGTGCCCCGCTACGCCCTGTGCCTGGCGGTGACCGCGCTGGTGCTGGCCGGCCTGTGGTTCCTCTGGCTCACCAATTCGAACGACGAGCTCGAGAGCGAGCGCGCCAAGGAAGTCACGCTGCGCGCCGACTACCAGAAGAAGGTGGCGCTGGCCGCCAACCTCGATCTGCTGAAGAAGCAGCGCGAGCAGGTGCAGCAATACGTGACGCTGCTCGAGAAGCAGCTGCCCAGCAAGGCGGAAATGGACGCATTGCTGTCCGACATCAACCAGGCCGGCCTCGGACGCAGCCTGCAGTTCGAGCTGTTCCGCCCGGGACAGGTTTCGGTGAAGGACTACTACGCGGAACTGCCGATCGCCGTGCGCGTGACCGGCCGCTACCACGACATCGGCTCCTTCGCCGCCGACATCGCGAGCCTCTCGCGCATCGTGACGCTGAACAACCTCACGATCACTCCGCAGCAAAAAGACAAGGACGGCACCCTCACGATGGATGCCACGGCACGCACCTACCGCTATCTCGATGACGAAGAGCGAGCGGCCCAGAAACGCGCCGCGGCGCCGAAGGCGAAGAAATGAGGACGACCGCCAAACTCCTTTGGCTGGTTGCGGCCGCCCTGGGCCTGAGCGCCTGCGCCGACTCGGAGCAGGAAGACCTGCGCCGCTGGATGGTCGAGCAGCGCGCCCAGGTCAAGCCCACGGTGCCGCCGATCACGGAACCCAAGAAATTCACCCCCCAGGCCTACACCGAGGGCGCGGCGTTCGAGCCGTTCAACCTGCTGAAGCTGACCCAGGCGCTGCGCCGGGAATCGAACCAGCCCAGCACGTCGGAACTGATCGCCCCCGAGCTGGTGCGCCGCAAGGAGGCGCTCGAAGCCTTCCCGCTCGACTCGATGGCCATGGTGGGCAGCATGAACCGCAACGGCCAGCCGGTGGCGCTGGTTCGCGTCGACAAGCTGCTCTACAAGGTGCGGGTGGGCGAGTACCTGGGCCTCAACTACGGGCGCATTACCCGTATCAACGAAACCGAAATCGCCCTGCGTGAGATCGTGCAGGACGCCGCCGGTGAATGGATCGAACGCGTGGCGACATTGCAGCTGCAAGAGAGTGCGAAATGAATCATAAAAAATCAACGATGGCACAGCGGCTGCGAGCTGCGGGGCTGGGTCTGCTGGCACTTGGCGCTTTCGCTTTGGCCCATGCGCAAAACGCCATCGAGGCGGTGACCAGTTCGACGCAGTCCGGCGCGGAGGTGATCCGCATCGACCTCGCCCAGCCACTCACGGCCCTGCCGACCGGCTTCGCCGTGCAGACGCCGGCGCGCATCGCGCTCGATTTCCCGGGCGTCACCAACGCCATCGGCCGCTCCGCCATTGAGGTGAACCAGGGCAACCTGCGTTCCGTCAATGTGGTTCAGGCCGGCGAGCGCAGCCGGGTGGTGCTCAACCTCAAGCAGGCAACCGCATACAAGACCGAGATCCAGGGCAAGTCGCTGCTGGTGATTCTCGAGCCCGCGGCCGGCACCGCGCTGGCGTCGTCCACGCCCACCGTCTTTGCCGAGAACCGCAACCGCGACACCCTGCCGCTGCGCGACGTCGACTTCCGCCTGGGTGCGGACAACACCGGCCGCGTGATCGTCGACCTGCCGAACAACCAGGTGGGCGTCGACGTCCGCCAGCAGGGCAAGAACCTGGTGGTCGAGTTCACCAAGTCGACCCTGCCCGAGGGGCTGCGCCGCCGCCTCGACGTGGCCGACTTCAACACGCCGGTGCAGCTGATCACCTCGCAGCAGTCGGGCGACCGCGTGCGCATGACGATCGAGGCCAAGGGCGACTGGGAGCACAGCGCCTACCAGAGCGAAAACCAGTTCGTGGTGGAGGTTCGCGCCCGCAAGGTGGACCCGACCAAGCTGACGCAGGGCGTGGGCTACACCGGCGAGAAGCTCTCGCTGAACTTCCAGAACATCGAGATCCGCTCGCTGCTGCAGGTGATCGCCGACTTCACCAACTTCAACATCGTGACCTCCGACTCGGTCACCGGCGCGCTGACGCTGCGGCTGAAGGACGTGCCCTGGGACCAGGCCCTGGACATCATCATGCAGGCGAAGAACCTGGGCATGCGCAAGAACGGCAGCGTGCTGTGGATCGCGCCCAAGGACGAAATCAACGCCAAGGAAAAGCTCGAGTTCGAAGCCAAGGCCGCCATCGAGAACCTGGAGCCGCTGCGCACCCAGTCGTTCCAGCTCAACTACACCAAGGCGATCGCCATTGCGCAGGGCCTGACCGGCACCGGCGCCTCGGCCGGCGGCGGGGGCGGCTCCGGCACCACCACGCGCATCCTGAGCCCGCGCGGCAGCGTGATCGCCGAGTCGCGCACCAACCAGCTGTTCGTGTCGGACATCCCGTCTCGCCTGGCGCAGGTGGCCGACCTGATCCAGAAGCTCGACATTCCGGTTCGCCAGGTGCTGATCGAGGCGCGGATCGTGGAAGCCTCCGACACCTTCGGCAAGTCGCTGGGCGTGCGGCTCGGCGGCGGTATCGCTGGCGAGCGCTTCGCCTCCTCGTCGGGGAACCGGGCCTTCGCCAACCTGGGCATGATGCCCACGGTCACCGCAGGTACCAACGGCAGCGGAAACACTGCGACGACCACCTGGACCAACTCCAACTTCATCAACCTGCCCGCAGGCGATGCCGGCGGCACCGGCAATGCGGCAGGCACCTTCGCGATCTCGCTGTTCAACTCGAGCTTTTCGCGCATGCTGAACCTCGAGATCTCGGCGCTCGAGGCCGACGGCAAGGGGAAGCTGGTCTCGAGCCCCCGCGTCATCACGGCCGACCAGACCAAGGCGCTGATCGAGCAGGGCGAGGAAATTCCCTACCAGCAGGCCACGTCCAGCGGCGCCACCTCCATTTCGTTCCGCAAGGCGGTGCTGAAGCTCGAGGTCACGCCGCAGATCACGCCCGAAGGCAACATCATCCTCACGCTCGACGTGAGCAAGGATGCCCGCGGCGTCAACACCTCGGCCGGCCCGGCCATCAACACCAAGCACGTGCAGACCGAGGTGCTGGTCGAGAACGGCGGCACGGTCGTCATCGGTGGTATCTTCGAACTCACCGAAACCAATGACGAATCGCGCGTGCCGGTGCTGGGTGAAGTGCCCTACCTGGGTGCACTGTTCCGCAAGCGCGAACGCGTTGCCAACAAGACCGAAATGCTCGTCTTTATCACTCCGAAGATGATTACCGACCGCAACGCCGCGCGCTGACGCGCGGGCGTAGCAGCCACCGCGTGGCGATCGCACTCGTCGGGTTGCCCGGCGCCGGAAAGTCCGCAGTGGGCCGGCGCCTGGGCGCACGCCTGGACCTTCCCTTCGTCGACACCGACCACGTGATCGAGCAGCGCATCGGCTGCTCGATCCGCGATTACTTCGAGCGCGAGGGCGAAATCGCCTTCCGCGACCTCGAGCAGGCCGTCATCGCCGACCTCGCCGTCCGGCCCCACGGCGTGCTGGCCACGGGTGGCGGCGCCGTGCTGCGCGAGGCCAACCGCCGGCAGCTGCGCGACCACTTCCATGTAATCTACCTGCGCTCCTCGCCCGAAGACCTGTTCCGGCGCCTGCGCCACGACGTCAAGCGGCCCCTGCTGCAGGTGGCCGATCCGCTGGGGCGGCTGCGCGAACTGCACGATGCCCGCGATCCGCTCTACCGCGAGACGGCCCACGAGGTGGTCGACACCGGCCGCCCCTCGATCACCATGCTGGTGAACATCATCGTGATGCAGCTGGAGCTCGCCGGCATCGTGGCCGCGGGCACGCCGCCCGAAGAGCCCTCCGACTGAAGCGCCGGCGCGCAGCGCCTAAACTCGCTGCATGCCATTGCCCGCACCCTCCGCACCGCCAGAACGCGTCGACATCCAGCTCGGCGAACGCAGCTACCCGATCCTGATCGGCGCCGGCCTGCTGGACGACCCCCAGAGCTTCGCCGCCGTGCCCGCGGCCGCCAGTGCGCTGGTCGTCAGCAACACCACGGTGGCGCCGCTCTACGCCCAGGCCTTGCGAGCGGCGTTGGCCGGGCGCTTCCGCACCGTGCACCTGCTCGAGCTGCCCGACGGCGAGGTGCACAAGAACCTTGAGACCCTGAACCTCATCTTCGATGCGCTGCTCGGCCACGGCAGTGACCGCAAGACCGTGCTGTTCGCCCTGGGCGGCGGCGTGGTGGGCGACATGACGGGCTTTGCCGCCGCCAGCTACATGCGCGGCGTACCCTTTGTGCAGGTGCCGACCACGCTGCTGGCGCAGGTCGATTCGTCGGTCGGCGGCAAGACCGCCATCAACCACCCGCTCGGAAAGAACATGATCGGCGCGTTCTACCAGCCGCAGCTGGTGGTGTGCGACCTGGGCACGCTGCAGACGCTGCCGCCGCGCGAGCTCAGCGCGGGCCTGGCCGAGGTCATCAAGTACGGTCCGATCCACGACATGGCTTTCTTCGACTGGATCGAGGCGAATGTCGACGCGCTGGTGGCGCGCGAGCCGGCGGCACTCGCCTACGCGGTCAAGCGCAGCTGCGAGATCAAGGCGCTGGTCGTCGGCCAGGACGAGCGCGAGACCGGCCTGCGGGCCATCCTGAACTTCGGCCACACCTTCGGCCATGCGATCGAGTCGGGCCTGGGCTACGGCGAGTGGCTGCATGGCGAAGCGGTCGGCTGCGGCATGGTGATGGCGGCGCACCTGTCGCAGCGGCTCGGCGGCGTCGATGCGGCGTTCGTCGAACGGCTCACGCGGCTGATCGGGCGTGCCGGCCTGCCGACCGTCGGCCCCGCGCTGGGAGCGGAGCGCTATCTCGAACTGATGCGGGTCGACAAGAAATCCGAAGCCGGCGAGATCCGCTTCGTGGTGATCGACAAACCGGGCTCCGCTGCCGTCAGCAGCGCGCCCGACGCGCTGGTGCGCGAAGTGCTCGCGCGGTGCTGCCAGGCGGAATGAGCGCGGCGCCGAGGGTGCACCGATGAGCCTCGCGGCTTATGCCTGCCACCCCGCGCGCTCGCGCGGGAGGCGCCATGCCGAGCCGCCGGCGCCCACGCGCGACGCCTTCCAGCGCGACCGCGACCGCATCGTGCATTCCACCGCGTTCCGGCGGCTGGTCTACAAGACGCAGGTTTTCCTGAACCACGAAGGCGACCTGTTCCGCACCCGGCTCACGCATTCGCTCGAAGTCGCGCAGCTGGGCCGTTCCATCGCACGGGCCCTGCGCATCAACGAGGATCTGGTGGAGGCGATCGCCCTCGCGCACGACCTTGGCCACACGCCGTTCGGCCATGCGGGGCAGGACGCGCTCAACGCCTGCATGGAAGGCCACGGCGGCTTCGAGCACAACCTGCAGAGCCTGCGCGTGGTCGACGCCCTGGAGCATCGCTATCCGCAGTACGACGGCCTGAATCTCAGCTTCGAGACTCGCGAGGGCATCCTCAAGCACTGTTCGCGCGCCAATGCCGAGCGCCTGGAGGCAGGCGAGCCGAACGGCGTGGCGCGTCGCTTCCTGGACCGCACGCAGCCGGGCCTCGAGGCGCAGCTCTGCAACCTGGCCGACGCGATTGCCTACAACGCGCACGACATCGACGACGGCGTGCGCTCCGGGCTCATCAACGTCGAGCAGCTCGGCGAGGTGGAGCTGTTCGAGCGCTACCGCCGCGAAGCGCTGGCCGAGTACCCCCGGCTGGAAGGGCGGCGCGTGCTCTACGAAACCATCCGGCGCATGCTGAGCGCCCAGGTCTACGATGTGATCGACGCCACCCGTGCGGCCCTGGAAACCGCGAAGCCGGTCGATGCCGACGGTGTGCGCAACGCGCCGCCGCTCGTTGCGTTCAGCGAAACCATGCAGGCGCAATCCAACGAGCTCAAGACCTTCCTGTTCCGCAACCTCTACCGCCATCCGCAGGTGAGGCAGACCACCGACCAGGCGCAGCAGGTGGTGAGGGAGCTCTTCGAGGCCTATCTGGAGCGCGGCGCCGAGATGCCCGTTTCCTACGCGGACCGCTACGACCGGCATCGCGCCGTGGCCGACTACATCGCCGGCATGACCGACCGCTTCGCCATGCGCGAGCATGAACGGCTGACCGGCCGGCGGGGGATTTCATGAATTCTGCGGCCATCGCCTCCGCGCGCGTTCCCGCCGCCGCCTTTGCCGTGGTGCTCGGCGGCGTCAGCGCCGCGCTGCACCTGGGCAAGCTGCCGCCCGCGGTGCCGGCGCTGCAGGCGTCGCTCGGCATCGACCTGGTCGAGGCCGGGTTCCTGCTGTCGCTGGTGCAGGTGGCGAGCATGAGCATGGGACTGATCGCCGGGCTCGCGGCCGACACGATCGGCCTGCGCCGCAGCATGCTGACCGGCCTCGTGGTGCTGACGGTGGCGAGCCTGCTGGGCGGCGCCGTCGGCGCGGGGCTCCTGGGCGGCACCTTTGCGGTGCAATGGCTGCTCGGCCTGCGCGCGCTCGAAGGCATCGGCTTTCTGCTGGCGGTCATGCCGGGGCCAGGGCTGATCCGCGCATTGACCCCTGCTGGTGCGGACAAGGCCGCGCTGGGCGTCTGGGGCGCCTACATGCCGCTCGGTGTTGCGCTTGCGCTGCTTTTCGGGCCCGCATTGATCGCCTGGGGCGGATGGGCCGACTGGTGGTGGACGCTGTCGGCCGTGTCGGCCGCGGCGGCGCTCTGGTTGTGGCTGGCGGTGCCCGCGGACGCGTTTCGTGCGGCTGGCGGCATGGCCGGCGGCTGGCCGTCGCGCCTGCGCGCCACGGTCGGCGCACGCGCTCCCTGGATGATCGCGCTGACCTTTGCCGTGTATTCGGCCCAGTGGATGGCGGTGATCGGCTTTCTTCCGGCCATCTATGCCGGTGCCGGCGTGCCGGCCGGCTGGGGCGCGGTGCTCACTGCGGTGGCGGCCGCGATGAACATCGTCGGCAACGTCGCGGGCGGCCGCTGGCTGCAGCGCGGTGTCGCGCCCGAGCGCCTGCTCCAGGCGGGTTTCCTGGCCATGGCGCTGGGCGGTCTTGCGGCCTTCGCACAGGTGGGGCAGGGCGCCGACTCACTTGGCCTGCCGCCGGTGCTTCGCTACGCCGCAGTCTGCGTCTTTTCGCTCGGCGGCGGCATGGTGCCGGCGACCCTGTTTTTGCTCGGTGTCCGGCTGGCGCCGGGCCCGTCCACGGTTTCCACCACCGTCGGGCTCATGCAGCAGGCGTCTTCGCTGGGGCAGTTTCTGGCGCCGCCGGCGGTGGCCTGGGTGGCGCTGCGCGCCGGCGGCTGGCACTGGACCTGGACTGCCACGCTCGCATGTTCGCTGGCGGGCATGGCCCTGGCGCGGCGCCTCGGCAAAATTCGCCCTGCGGCGGAGGTGGCATGACCGGTCCGGCGACAATCGATGCCATCCAGGCCGAAGCCGACATGCGGCGCTGGCTCGAACGCGCGGTGATCGGGCTCAACCTGTGCCCGTTCGCGAAAGCGGTGCACGTGAAGGCGCAGATCCGCTATGCCGTGTACCTGCCCACCGACGAAGCCGCGCTGATCGACATGCTCCTGGCAGAGGCCGATGAACTCGCCGCGCTCGATGCCTCCGTGCGCGACACCACCTTGCTGATAGCACCCAACACCTTGGCCGATTTTCTGGACTTCAACGACTTCACGGCGCGCGCCGAACGCCGGCTCGCGCGCGCGGGTTTCGACGGCGTGTTTCAGCTCGCGAGCTTTCATCCGCGGTTCCAGTTTGCAGATACCGAGGCCGACGACATCGGCAATGCCACCAACCGCGCGCCGTACCCCACGCTGCACCTGCTGCGCGAAGACAGCATGAGCCGCGCGGTCGAGGCCTTTCCCGAGGCCGAAGCCATTTTCGAACGCAACATCGAGACGCTTGAAGCGCTGGGGCCGGATGGCTGGGCCGCGCTGGATGTAGGCCCGGGGAGCGCCCGGCCATGAGCGCGCAAGCAACCAGCAGGGCCGTGAAGACGGCCAAGACCGCCAAGGCCGAGGCCGAACTGGCGGAGATCCTGCGGCCGGGCCAGTCCATCGAGCTTTTGAAGGAGCTGCATATCCTCACGCGCGAAGGTCGGCTCAACCAGGATTCGCGGCGCAAGCTCAAGCAGGTCTACCACCTGTTCCAGTTCATCGAGCAGCTGCTGCGCGAACTGCCGGGCGGCGGCGCGGAAGCCACGCTGGCCGACCATGGCGCCGGCAAGTCGTACTTGGGCTTCATCATCTACGACCTGTTCTTCCGCTCGCGCCAGGGTGGCCACGTCTACGGCATCGAGACGCGCAGCGAACTGGTCGAGAAATCGCGCGCATTGGCACGCCAGCTCGGCTTCGACCGCATGTCCTTCCTGAACCTCACCGTGGCCGAGTCGGCCCAGGCGAGCGAGCTGCCGGAGCGCATCGACGTGGTCACCGCGCTGCACGCCTGCGACACGGCCACCGACGACGCGATCGCCTTCGGGCTCGCGAAGAAGGCGCGCTGCATGGTGCTGGTGCCCTGCTGCCAGGCCGAGGTGGCGGCCTGCCTGCGCGAAACCAAGGCGCTGGCCCTGTCGCGCACGCCATTGGCCGAGCTTTGGCGCCATCCGCTGCACACGCGCGAAATCGGCAGCCAGCTCACCAACGTGCTGCGCTGCCTGTACCTCGAGGCCCATGGCTACAGCGTCACCGTCACCGAACTGGTGGGCTGGGAGCACAGCATGAAGAACGAGCTGATCCTGGCGCGCCACACCGGGCAGCGCAAGGCCGGTGCGGCGGCGCGGCTCGGCGAACTGCTGTCGCAGTTCGGGCTCGACACCCTGGGCGAGACGCGGTTTCGCCTGCACTGAGCTCCCTCCAAAGCACATAGCGTCACGTCACGCCATGGCCCGCCTGCCCCGTCTCACGCTCCCCGGCCTGCCACACCACGTGATCCAGCGCGGCAACAACCGCCAGGCCATCTTCGTCGACCGCGCCGACCACGAGCGGCTGCTCGGCCTGATGGCGGACGCGGCCCCGCGCTTCGGCGTGGCACTGCATGCCTATGTGCTGATGGACAACCATTTCCATCTGCTGGCCACGCCCGACACGGCCACCGGGCTGCCGCAGTTCATGCAGGCGGTGGGGCGCAGCTACGTGCGCTATTTCAACGACCGCCACGGTCGCAGCGGCACCCTGTGGGAAGGGCGCTACCGATCGACCTTGATCCAGACCGACCGCTATCTGCTGACCTGCATGGCGTACATCGACCTGAACCCCGTGCGGGCCGGCATGGTGTCGGACGCGCGCGACTTTCCATGGTCCAGCCATGGACATTACGCAGGCCTGCGGCATGACAAGCTGCTGACGCCGCATCCGCTCTACTGGGAGCTGGGCAACACCCCCTTTGCCCGCGAGGCGGCGTACGTCGAACTGGTGCGCGGCGGCGTGCGTGCGGCCGACCAGGGCACGCTGACCGAGGCCACCTTGCGGGGCTGGGCAGCCGGCGATGCGGATTTTCTTGCGTCGCTTCAGAAAGCGACCGAACGCCGCGTTGCCAAAGCCAAGGCCGGGCGTCCGCCGGCGGCGTCCGATTCCTGAGCTGAAGCTTCCCAGCGCACGACTTCGAAGGGAGTCTTTGCTATCTTTATTGATATGTCCCTAATTTTATTCTGACCATAAGAGTCGGGATTTAATTGGAATCTGACCCCATTTAAAGTGTTTGGCATTCTTTGTGCATCGCAATATCCTTCTCTTCCCTGCGAAAAACTGAAGGAGTGCGCCATGACGACGGCTGCCGAGATCGAACATCTCCAACAACACGGTCTGTATTCCGGTGCCGATGAGCACGATGCCTGCGGCGTCGGCTTCGTCGCGCACATCAAGGGCGAGAAGAGCCATGCCATCGTGCTGCAGGGCCTGAAGATCCTCGAGAACCTCGACCATCGCGGCGCAGTGGGCGCTGACAAGCTGATGGGCGACGGCGCCGGCATCCTGATCCAGCTGCCCGACCGCCTCTATCGCGAGGAAATGGCCAAGCAGGGCGTGGCGCTGCCCCCGCCGGGCGAATACGGCGTCGGCATGATCTTCCTGCCCAAGGAACACGCCTCGCGCGAAGCCTGCGAACAGGAAATGGAACGCGCGATCAAGGCCGAAGGCCAGGTGCTGCTGGGCTGGCGCGACGTGCCGGTCAATCGCGACATGCCGATGTCGCCCACGGTGCGCGCCAAGGAGCCGCTGCTGCGCCAGGTGTTCATCGGCCGCGGCAACGACGTGATCGTGCAGGACGCGCTGGAACGCAAGCTCTACGTGATCCGCAAGACTGCCAGCGCCAACATCCAGCGCCTGAAGCTCAAGCACAGCAAGGAATACTACGTTCCGAGCATGTCGAGCCGCACCGTGGTCTACAAGGGCCTGCTGCTCGCCGACCAGGTCGGCACCTACTACCTCGACCTGCAGGACAAGCGCTGCGTCTCGGCCCTCGGCCTGGTGCACCAGCGCTTCTCCACCAACACCTTCCCCGAGTGGCCGCTGGCCCACCCGTACCGCTATGTCGCCCACAACGGCGAGATCAACACGGTCAAGGGCAACTACAACTGGATGAAGGCGCGCGAAGGCGTGATGTCGTCGCCCGTGCTGGGCGCCGACCTGCAGAAGCTCTACCCGATCAGCTTCGCCGGCCAGTCCGACACCGCCACCTTCGACAACTGCCTCGAGCTGCTGACGATGGCCGGCTACCCCATCAGCCAGGCCGTGATGATGATGATTCCCGAGCCCTGGGAACAGCACGCCACCATGGACCCGCGCCGCCGCGCGTTCTACGAATACCACGCCGCCATGCTGGAGCCGTGGGACGGCCCGGCCTCCATCGTGTTCACCGACGGCCGCCAGATCGGCGCCACGCTGGACCGCAACGGCCTGCGCCCCTCGCGCTACTGCGTGACCGACGACGACCTGGTCATCATGGCCTCCGAGTCGGGCGTGCTGCCCGTGCCCGAGCAGAAGATCGTGCGCAAGTGGCGCCTGCAGCCCGGCAAGATGTTCCTGATCGACCTGGAGCAGGGCCGCATGATCGACGACGAGGAGGTCAAGGCCACCCTCGCCAACAGCAAGCCCTACAAGCAGTGGATCGAGAACCTGCGCATCAAGCTCGACAGCGTCGAGGCCGAGCCGGTGCCCGCGCCGCTCTCGCAGGTGGCGCTGCTCGACCGCCAGCAGGCCTTCGGCTACACCCAGGAAGACATCAAGTTCCTGATGAGCCCGATGGCGCAGGCCGGCGAAGAGGGCATCGGCTCCATGGGCAACGACAGCCCGCTGGCCGTGCTCTCCAGCAAGAACAAGCCGCTCTACAACTACTTCAAGCAGCTGTTCGCGCAGGTGACCAACCCGCCGATCGACCCGATCCGCGAGGCGATCGTGATGTCGCTGGTGTCCTTCATCGGCCCCAAGCCCAACCTGCTGGACATCAACCAGGTCAACCCGCCGATGCGGCTCGAAGTGAGCCAGCCGATCCTCGACTTCGCCGACATGGCCAAGCTGCGCGACATCGGCACCTACACGCAGGGCAAGTTCAAGAGCTACGTGCTCGACATCACCTATCCGCTCGCCTGGGGCTACGAGGGCGTCGAGGCCAAGCTGGCGTCGCTCTGTGCCGAAGCGGTGGATGCCATCAAGGGCGGCCACAACATCCTGATCGTGAGCGACCGCGGCGTGAGCCCGACGCAGGTGGCGATTCCCGCCGTGCTGGCTCTCTCCGCTGTCCATCAGTACCTGGTCCGTGAAGGCCTGCGCACCACGGCCGGCCTTGTCGTCGAAACCGGATCGGCCCGCGAAGTGCATCACTTCGGCGTGCTCGCGGGCTACGGCGCGGAAGCCGTGCACCCCTACCTCGCCATGGAAACGCTGGCGGCCATGCACGCCGACCTGCCGGGCGACATGAGCGCGGAGAAAGCGGTCTACAACTACGTCAAGGCGATCGGCAAGGGCCTGTCCAAGATCATGTCGAAGATGGGTGTCAGCACCTACATGAGCTACTGCGGCGCGCAGCTGTTCGAAGCCATCGGCCTGAACACCGAGACGGTCAACAAGTACTTCACCGGCACCGCCAGCCGCGTCGAGGGCATCGGCGTGTTCGAGATCGCCGAGGAAGCCATCCGCATGCACAAGGCCGCGTTCGGCGACGACCCGGTGCTCTCCAACATGCTCGACGCCGGCGGCGAATACGCCTGGCGCACGCGCGGCGAAGAGCACATGTGGACGCCCGACGCCATCGCCAAGCTGCAGCACAGCACGCGCGCCAACAACTGGAACACCTACAAGGAATACGCGCAGCTCATCAACGACCAGAACCGCCGCCATCTCACGCTGCGCGGCCTGTTCGAGTTCAAGCTGGATCCGGCCAAGGCCATTCCGGTGGACGAGGTCGAGCCCGCTGCAGAGATCGTCAAGCGCTTTGCCACGGGCGCGATGTCGCTCGGCTCGATCAGCACCGAGGCGCACTCCACGCTCGCCATTGCCATGAACCGCATCGGCGGCAAGAGCAACACGGGCGAAGGCGGCGAAGACCCGGCGCGCTACCGCAACGAGCTCAAGGGCATCCCGATCAAGCAGGGCGACACGCTCAAGAGCGTGATCGGCGCGGCCAACGTCGAGGTCGACCTGCCCCTGAAGGACGGCGACTCGCTGCGTTCGCGCATCAAGCAGGTGGCGTCGGGGCGCTTCGGCGTCACGGCCGAGTACCTGCATTCGGCCGACCAGATCCAGATCAAGATGGCGCAGGGCGCCAAGCCGGGCGAGGGCGGCCAGCTGCCCGGCGGCAAGGTCACCGAATACATCGGCAAGCAGCGCTATGCCGTGCCGGGTGTGGGCCTGATCTCGCCGCCGCCGCACCACGACATCTACTCGATCGAAGACCTGGCGCAGCTGATCCACGACCTGAAGAACGCCGCGCCGCACGCGAGCATCAGCGTCAAGCTGGTGAGCGAAATCGGCGTGGGCACCATCGCGGCCGGCGTGGCCAAGTGCAAGAGCGACCACGTGGTGATCGCCGGCCATGACGGCGGCACGGGTGCATCGCCCTGGTCGTCGATCAAGCACGCGGGCAGCCCGTGGGAAATCGGCCTGGCCGAAACGCAGCAGACGCTGGTGCTCAACCGCCTGCGCAGCCGCATCCGCGTGCAGGCCGACGGCCAGATGAAGACCGGCCGCGACGTCGCCATCGGCGCGCTGCTGGGCGCCGACGAGTTCGGCTTTGCCACGGCCCCGCTGGTGGTCGAGGGCTGCATCATGATGCGCAAGTGCCACCTGAACACCTGCCCGGTGGGCGTGGCCACGCAAGACCCGATCCTGCGCAAGAAGTTCTCGGGCAAGCCCGAGCACGTCGTCAACTACTTCTTCTTCGTGGCCGAGGAAGTGCGCCAGATCATGGCCCAGCTCGGCATCCGCAAGTTCGACGACCTGATCGGCCGCGCCGACCTGCTCGACATGCGCAAGGGCATCGAGCACTGGAAGGCCTCGGGCCTCGATTTCAGCCGCCTGTTCGCGCTGCCGAACGTGCCGGCCGAGGTGCCGCGCTTCCACGTCGAAAACCAGGACCACGGCCTGGAGCGCGCGCTCGACGTCAAGCTCATCGAGAAGTCGCGTCCGGCCATCGAGCGCGGCGAGAAGGTGCAGTTCATCGAGGTGGCGCGCAACGTCAACCGCTCGGTGGGCGCCATGCTGTCGGGTGCATTGACCAAGGTGCATCCGCAGGGCCTGCCCGACGATTCGATCCGCATCCAGCTCGAGGGCACGGGCGGGCAGTCGTTCGGCGCGTTCCTGGCGCGCGGCATCACGCTCTACCTGATCGGCGATGCCAACGACTACACCGGCAAGGGCCTCTCGGGCGGCCGCGTGGTGGTGCGCCCGAGCCTCGATTTCCGCGGCGAAGCGGTGCGCAACACCATCGTGGGCAACACCGCGCTCTACGGCGCGACCACCGGCGAGGCCTACCTCTGCGGCGTGGCCGGCGAGCGTTTTGCCGTGCGCCTCTCGGGTGCCACGGCGGTCGTCGAAGGCACGGGCGACCATGGCTGCGAATACATGACGGGCGGCACGGTTGCGGTGCTCGGCAAGACGGGCCGGAACTTCGCGGCCGGCATGAGCGGCGGCGTGGCTTTCGTCTACGACGAGGACGGCCAGTTCGCCACGCGCTGCAATCTCTCGATGGTGTCGCTCGACAAGGTGCTGACTTCGGCCGAGCAGACGGCGAGCATGCACCGTAAGGTCTGGCACGGTGGCGAGACCGACGAGGCCCAGCTCAAGAAGCTGCTCGAAGAGCACCACCGCTGGACCGGCAGCAAGCGCGCGCGCGAACTGCTCGACAACTGGGCCGTGTCGCGCACCAAGTTCGTCAAGGTGTTCCCGAACGAGTACAAGCGCGCGCTCGCCGAGCTGCACGACCGCAAGGTCGAACTCACGAGCAGCGGCAACAACGCGCACATGGGCCTGGAGCCGCATGCTCTGGTCGCGCCGGCCGCGACGGCTGCGGTCTGAGCGGCAACGAAAACGAAGAACAGAGGAAAGCACGATGGGAAAGATCACCGGCTTCATGGAGCATGAGCGCATCGAAGAGGGCTACAAGCCCGTCGAGGAGCGCGTCAAGCACTACAAGGAATTCGTCGTTGCCTTGACGCCCGAGCAGGCCAAGGTGCAGGGCGCGCGCTGCATGGACTGCGGCACGCCGTTCTGCAACAGCGGCTGCCCGGTCAACAACATCATTCCGGACTTCAATGACCTCGTGTACCGCAACGACTGGCAGAACGCCTTCGCGGTGCTCGACTCGACCAACAACTTCCCGGAATTCACCGGCCGCATCTGCCCCGCGCCCTGCGAGGCCGCCTGCGTGCTCAACGTGAATGACGACCCGGTCGGCATCAAGTCGCTGGAACACGCCATCATCGACCGCGCCTGGGACGAAGGCTGGGTGGCGCCGCGCGTTGCCAAGCACAAGACCGGCAAGAAGGTGGCGGTGGTGGGTTCGGGCCCGGCCGGCATGGCGGCCGCGCAGCAGCTCGCGCGCGCCGGCCACGATGTGACGCTGTTCGAGAAGAACGACCGCATCGGCGGCCTGCTGCGCTACGGCATCCCCGACTTCAAGATGGAGAAGACGCACATCGACCGCCGCGTCGAGCAGATGAAGGCCGAAGGCGTGAGCTTCCGCACCGGCGTCATCGTCGGTGCCGCCAAGGACCCGCTGGGCAAGGGCTCCAAGGTCACCAACCTGGCCAAGGAAACCGTCACGCCCGAGCAGCTGCAGAAGGAGTTCGACGCCGTGCTGCTGACCGGCGGCGCCGAGCAGTCGCGCGACCTGCCGGTGCCCGGCCGCGATCTCGACGGCATTCATTTCGCGATGGAGTTTCTGCCGCAGCAGAACCGCGTCAACGCAGGCGACAAGGTCAAGGGCCAGCTGCGCGCCGACGGCAAGCACGTGATCGTGATCGGCGGCGGCGACACCGGCTCCGACTGCGTGGGCACCAGCAACCGCCATGGCGCGGCCAGCGTCACCCAGTTCGAGCTGATGCCGCAGCCGCCCGAGGAAGAAAACCGCCCGCTGACCTGGCCCTACTGGCCGATCAAGCTGCGCACGAGCTCCAGCCACGAAGAAGGCTGCGAGCGCGAGTTCGCCATTTCCACCAAGGAGTTCATCGGCGAAAAAGGCAAGGTCACGGGCCTGAAGACCGTGCGGGTCGAGTGGAAAGACGGCCGCATGCAGGAAGTGGCCGGCAGCGAGCAGATCCTCAAGGCCGACCTCGTGCTGCTGGCGATGGGCTTCGTGAGCCCGGTGGCCAACGTGCTGGAGGCCTTCGGCGTCGAGAAGGATGCGCGCGGCAACGCCAAGGCCACGGTCGACTTCGTTGGTGGTTATGCCACCAACGTGCCGAAGGTGTTTGCTGCAGGCGACATCCGCCGCGGCCAGTCGCTGGTGGTGTGGGCGATTCGCGAAGGGCGCCAGGCTGCGCGCTCGGTGGATGAGTTCCTGATGGGTTTCAGCGACCTGCCGCGCTGATTTTTGTTTCAGTTTTGCGGGGCCGGCCACGGCCCCGCTATCATTCGCGGAAACCGCATGCCGGGATGCCTGAGAAGGTGCCCGGCTTTTTTATTGAGATGGAATCAGCCGCACCACCGCCACACCCCTTTGTCGAATTCCGCGACGTTTCGTTCGGCTACGGCGCGCGGGCGATCCTCGGCGGTGTGTCGTTTGCCGTGCCGCGCGGCAAGGTGACGGCGCTGATGGGCGCCTCGGGCGGCGGCAAGACCACCGTGCTGCGGCTCATCGGCGGCCAGCAGCGGGCGCAGCGCGGCGAGGTGCTTTTCGACGGCCAGGACGTCGGCAGGTTCGATGCCGCCGGGCTGTACAAGGCGCGGCGCCGCATGGGCATGCTGTTCCAGTTCGGTGCCCTGTTCACCGACATGAGCGTGTTCGACAACGTCGCGTTTCCGCTGCGCGAGCACACGCAGCTCTCGGAAGCGCTGGTGCGCGACATCGTGCTCATGAAGCTCGACGCGGTGGGCTTGCGCGGCGCGCGCGACCTGATGCCCAGCGAGGTGTCCGGCGGCATGGCGCGGCGCGTGGCCCTCGCGCGCGCCATTGCGCTCGATCCCGACCTCGTGATGTACGACGAACCCTTTGCCGGCCTCGACCCGATTTCCCTCGGCACGGCCGCGCGGCTGATCCGCCAGCTCAACGACACGCTGGGGCTGACCAGCATCGTCGTGTCGCACGATCTCGAGGAAACCTTCCGCATCGCCGACCACGTGATCATCCTGGCCAACGGCGGCATCGCTGCGCAGGGCACGCCTGCAGAGGTGCGCGAGAGCGCCGATCCATTGGTGCATCAGTTCGTCAATGCACTGCCCGACGGGCCGGTGCACTTTCACTACCCCGTCGTCGGCATCGAGGAAGATTTCGGCAATGGAGGAGGGCAGGCATGAGCGCAGCGATGGACCGCCCCCAGCAAGCGAAGATCCCCTCGGGGGGCAGCGAGGGCACGAAGTGCCGAGCGTGGGGGCAGCCATGAGCTGGTGGAACCCCGCCGACATCGGCTTTGCCGTGCGCAGCAAGCTGGCCGACCTGGGCTACGGCGCCAAGCTGTTCCTGCGCCTGCTGGTGCGGGGGGCACGAAGCTTGCAGCGCTTCGGCCTGGTGCGCGACCAGATCCATTTCCTGGGTAACTACTCGCTGGCCATCATTGCGGTGTCGGGGCTCTTCGTCGGCTTCGTGCTGGGCCTGCAGATGTACTACGCGCTGCAGCGCTACGGCTCGTCCGAGGCGCTCGGACTTTTGGTGGCACTGAGCCTGGTGCGCGAGCTCGGGCCGGTGGTGGCGGCCCTGCTGTTCACGGGGCGTGCCGGTACTTCGCTCACCGCGGAGATCGGCCTCATGAAGGCCGGCGAGCAGCTCAGCGCCATGGAGATGATGGCGGTCGACCCGGTGCAGCGCATTCTTGCGCCGCGTTTCTGGGCCGGCGTGATCACGATGCCGCTGCTGGCGGCCGTGTTCAGCGCGGTCGGCATCATGGGCGGCTACGTGGTGGGCGTGCTGATGCTGGGTGTCGACCCGGGCGCGTTCTGGGGCCAGATGCAGGGCGGCGTCGACGTCTGGCGCGACGTGGGCAACGGCGTGATCAAGAGCATCGTGTTCGGTTTCACCGTGACCTTCATCGCGCTGCTGCAGGGCTACGAGGCCCAGCCAACGCCCGAAGGCGTGTCGCGCGCGACGACGCGCACGGTGGTGATGGCGTCGCTCTCGGTGCTCGGGCTCGACTTCCTGCTCACGGCCATGATGTTCAGTATTTGAAGGAGCTCCGGCTCCAATCGTTCTAGAGAGTGCAAACCATGCAACGTTCCAACAACGACATCTGGGTCGGCCTGTTCGTGCTGATCGGCGGCGCGGCGCTGCTGTTCCTCGCGCTGCAGTCGGCCAACCTGCTGAGCCTGAATTTCCAGAAGACCTACAACGTCACCGCGCGTTTCGACAACATCGGCGGCCTCAAGCCGCAAACGGCGGTCAAGAGCGCCGGCGTGGTGGTCGGCCGCGTGGAATCCATCTCGTTCGACGACAAGTCTTTTCAGGCCAGCGTCACACTGGCATTGCAAAACCGTTACAGTTTTCCCAAGGACAGCTCGCTCAAGATCCTGACCAGTGGCCTGCTCGGCGAGCAGTACATCGGAATCGAGGCGGGCGCCGAGGAGAAGAACCTGCAAGCCGGCGACACCGTCACCTCGACCCAGTCGGCCGTGGTGCTGGAAAACCTGATCAGCCAGTTCCTCTACAGCAAGGCGGCCGAAGGAAACACTTCGACGCCGGGAACAGCCAACAAGAAATGAAAACAAGCTTTTTTTCGTCCTTTGCTATCAATAACATAGCGAGATACGCCCGCTGGGCGGGTGCAGCATTCGCTTTTTCGCTCATCGCGGGATGCGCAACCGGTCCCGGAGCCAATCCGGCCGACCCTTTCGAGCCCATGAACCGAGGCGTCACCCGCTTCAACGACACGGTCGATGAGGCCGTGCTCGTGCCCGTGGCCACCGCCTACCAGCGCGTGCTGCCTTCCATGGTGCGCACCGGCGTGGGCAATTTCTTCGGCAACCTGGGCGACGTCTGGAGCTTCGTCAACAGCGTGGCCCAGCTCAAGCTGCAGAACAGTGCCGAGACCTTCATGCGGGTCAATGTCAACACTTTGTTCGGGCTCGGCGGCCTTCTCGACATTGCCACCGAGGCGGGCATCGACCGCCACGAAGAGGATTTCGGCCAGACGCTGGGCCGCTGGGGCGTGGGCGCCGGACCGTACGTGGTGCTGCCGGTGTTCGGCCCGTCGACCCTGCGCGATACGGCCGCATTGCCGGTGGACCGCGCCGGCAGCGTGCTCGGCAACATGAACGACGTGGCCTGGCGCAATTCGCTGTCTTTCCTAGAGGCTGTCGATACCCGGGCGAAGTACCTGCGCGCCGGCCGTTTGCTCGAC
Organism: Variovorax beijingensis; assembly: GCF_007828835.1. Taxonomy (GTDB): domain Bacteria; phylum Pseudomonadota; class Gammaproteobacteria; order Burkholderiales; family Burkholderiaceae_C; genus Variovorax; species Variovorax beijingensis_A. Next base: position 309,418 of record NZ_VIVL01000002.1, read on the forward strand.
GATGCGGCGCTCGACAAGTACACCTTCACGCGCGACGCCTTCCTGCAGCATCGCCGCAACGACGTCTACGACGGCAATCCGCCTGACGACGAAGGCGGAAAATAAAATACAAAAAGGCGCGGAAGAGGGGCTTTTCGCAGCCGGACAAGTGGTTTTCCCGCTTGCATCCGGTTTCAGGGCTTCACCTGCGCTTCAGGAACCTGGTCGGCCGGGAACCTGTCGAACACGTTCTTTGCAGGAGGCGCGGCCTTCGCCCGCCTGCAGATTTTCAAACTCGAAGGGATTGTCATGAACAACAAGATCTTGAAACGGCGCGGCTTCGGCCGCCTGGTGCTGGCCAGCGCCTTGCTCTTCGGTGCCGCGACGGCTTTTGTGCGTCCGGCGCAGGCCGCCGACGAAGCGCCTGACGCGCTGGTGAAGCGTTTGTCGACCGACGTGCTCGAAACCATCAAGGCCGACACCTCCATCAAGGCGGGCGACATCAACAAGATCATGGTGCTGGTCGACAGCAAGATCATGCCCAACGTCAACTTCCAGCGCATGACGGCCTCCGCCGTCGGCCCGGCATGGCGCCAGGCCACGCCCGAGCAGCAGAAGAAGCTGCAGGAAGAATTCAAGACCCTGCTGGTGCGCACCTATGCCGGCGCGCTCGACCAGGTGAGCGACCAGACGGTCACGGTGCGCCCGTTCCGCGGGTCGCCTGAAGATACCGAGGTGCTGGTTCGCACCGAGGTCAAGGGCCGCGGCGATCCGGTGCAGCTCGACTACCGGCTCGAGAAAACGCCCGGCCAGGGTGGCGGCTGGAAGGTCTACAACCTCAATGTGCTGGGCGTCTGGCTGGTCGACACCTACCGCACCCAGTTCTCGCAGGAAATCAACGCCCGCGGCATCGACGGCCTGATTGCAGCGCTGGCGGCGCGCAACAAGGGCAACAACGGCAAGAGCTGAGGCCATGCTGGTCCTGCCCTCCAAACTCACCCACGATGAAGCCCCGGCCTGCATGCGCATGCTGCAGCAGGGGCTGACGGGGCAGACCGACACATCCACGGTGGTGGACGCCAGCGCGCTCGCGCAGTTCGATTCCTCGGCCTTGGCGGTGCTGCTGGAGTGCCGCCGCGAGTCGAGCGCGCTCGGCCGGGGCTTCGCGGTCAAGGGGCTTTCGCCGCGGCTGCGCGAACTGGCTGCGCTCTACGGCATCGCGGGGCTTCTACCGGCGGCGCCCTGACCGCAGGCGGCCCGGCAGCGGCCGCGTCAGGGCATCCGGCCGCCGCCAAGCGGCCTGCGGGGAGGGCCCGTAAAATCGCCGGCTCCCATGCCCGCGATCTCATTCCAATCGGTCTCCAAGACCTACCCTCCCTCCAGACAGCAGCGGGCCCAAGGCAAGCAGGGGCTGCGCGCCGTCGACGAGGTCAGCTTCCAGATCGAGCCGGGCGAGTTCTTCGGCCTGCTCGGGCCCAATGGCGCGGGCAAGACCACGCTCATCAGCATGCTGGCCGGCCTGTCCCGTCCCACGGCCGGCGCCATCAGCGTCCATGGCTTCGACGTGCAGCGCGACTATGCCGAGGCCCGGCGCCAGCTCGGCATCGTGCCGCAGGAGCTGGTGTTCGACCCCTTCTTCAACGTGCGCGAATCGCTGCGCATCCAGTCGGGCTACTTCGGCATCAAGAACAACGAGCCCTGGATCGACGAGCTGCTGCAAAGCCTGGGCCTGGCCGACAAGGCCACGGCCAACATGCGCCAGCTCTCGGGCGGCATGAAGCGCCGGGTGCTGGTGGCGCAGGCGCTGGTGCACAAGCCGCCCGTGATCGTGCTGGACGAGCCTACCGCCGGGGTCGACGTCGAATTGCGCCAGACGCTCTGGCAGTTCGTCGCCAGGCTCAACAAAGAGGGCAGCACCGTGCTGCTGACCACCCACTACCTCGAAGAGGCCGAGGCGCTGTGCAGCCGCATCGCGATGCTCAAGCTCGGCAAGGTGATCGCCCTGGACCGCACCAGCGAGCTCTTGAAGTCGGCCGCCAGCAACGTGCTGCGCTTCAAGACCGACGCCATGCTGCCCTGGGCCATCGCGCAGCACGCGCGCATCACCGGGCGCATCGTGCAGCTGCCGGCGCAGAACGCCCATGAAGTCGAACAACTGCTGGCTGCGATCCGCGAAGCCGGCGTCGCAGTGGAAGACGTGGAAATGCGCAAGGCCGACCTGGAAGACGTGTTCATCGACCTGATGGCGGGCGAGCAGACGCCGTTGGAGGTTGCAAGATGATGGCGGTGACGGGTTGGCGCGCGCTGCTCTACAAGGAAACGCTGCGCTTCTGGAAGGTCGGCTTCCAGACCGTCGGCGCGCCGGTGCTCACCGCGCTGCTCTACCTGATGGTGTTCGGCCATGTGCTCGAAGACCATGTGAAGGTCTACGGCTCGGTCGGCTACACCGCCTTCCTGGTGCCGGGCCTCGTGATGATGAGCGTGCTCCAGAACGCCTTCGCCAACAGCTCGTCCTCGATCATCCAGAGCAAGATCATGGGCAACCTGGTGTTCGTGCTGCTCACGCCGCTGTCGCACTGGGGCTGGTTCTTTGCCTACGTGGGTTCGTCGGTAATCCGCGGATTGGCCGTGGGGCTCGGCGTGTTCGTGGTCACGATGTTCTTCGCGATGCCGAGCTTCGTTGCGCCCGTCTGGATTCTCGTTTTCGCGCTGCTGGGCTCCGCCATGCTCGGTACGCTGGGGCTCATCGCCGGGCTCTGGGCCGAGAAGTTCGACCAGATGGCGGTGTTCCAGAACTTCCTGATCATGCCCATGACCTTTCTCTCGGGCGTGTTCTATTCGATCGGCTCGCTGCCGCCGTTCTGGCAGGGCGTGAGCCACCTGAACCCGTTCTTCTACATGATCGACGGCTTCCGCTACGGCTTCTTCGGCGTGAGCGACGCCTCGCCCTGGCTCAGCCTGGGCATCGTCGGCGCGGCCTGGCTGGTGGTGAGCGCCATTGCCGTCCACCTGCTGCGCATCGGCTACAAAATCCGCGGTTGACCGCTTTTTCCAGATCCCCATGACCGCCGAACAACTCCAGGCCCTGATCCAGTCCCACCTTCCCTGCGAGCACATCACGCTCGAAGGCGACGGCCGGCATTGGTACGCCACCATCGTCTCGGCCGAATTCGAGGGCAAGCGCGCGATTCAGCGCCATCAGCGGGTCTACGCGACCCTGGGTGCGAAAATGCATACCGACGAGGTGCATGCGCTCTCGATGAAGACCTACACGCCGGCCGAATGGGCGGCGTTGGAAAAATAACTCTCCGGCCCCCGGGCCCTGATTCGCTGGAAATTCGATGGACAAACTTCTGATTCGCGGCGGGCGCCAGCTCCGCGGCGAGGTACTCATTTCCGGCGCCAAGAACGCAGCCTTGCCGGAACTGTGCGCCGCGCTCCTGACCGACCAGCCCGTGACGCTGCACAACGTGCCGCGCCTGCAGGACGTGTCGACCATGCTCAAGCTGGTGCGCAACATGGGCGTTTCGGCCGAGCGCGACGACAACGGCACGGTACGGCTCGATGCGGGCGACCTCAGCAACCCCGAGGCGCCCTACGAACTGGTGAAGACCATGCGCGCCTCCGTGCTGGCGCTGGGTCCGCTGCTCGCGCGCTTCGGCCATGCCAAGGTGTCGCTGCCCGGCGGCTGCGCCATCGGGTCGCGGCCGGTCGACCAGCACATCAAGGGCCTGCAGGCGATGGGCGCCGAGATCGTGGTTGAGCACGGCTACATGATCGCCAGCCTGCCGGCCGGGCGCACCCGCCTGAAGGGCGCGCGCATCCTGACCGACATGGTCACCGTCACCGGCACCGAGAACTTCCTCATGGCGGCGGCGCTCGCCGAGGGCGAAACGCTGCTCGAAAACGCCGCGCAGGAGCCCGAGATCGTCGACCTGGCCGAAATGCTGATCCGCATGGGCGCGAAGATCGAGGGCCACGGCACCAGCCACATCCGCATCCAGGGCGTGGAGAGGCTGCACGGCTGCGAGCACGCCGTGGTGGCCGACCGCATCGAGGCCGGCACCTTCCTGTGCGCCGTTGCGGCCACGGGCGGCGACGTGTTCCTGCGCCATGCACGGGCCGACCACATGGACGCGGTGATCGACAAGCTGCGCGACGCCGGCTGCACCGTCGCGGCGCAAGAAGGCGGCGTGCGCATCAGCTCCAGCGCGCCGGCCTGCGAGCACCTCAAGGCGCAGAGCTTCAGCACCACCGAATACCCGGGCTTCCCGACCGACATGCAGGCCCAGTTCATGGCCCTCAACGTGATCGCGCGCGGCGCCTCGATGGTGACTGAAACCATCTTCGAGAACCGCTTCATGCATGTGAACGAGATGGTGCGCCTGGGCGCGACGATCCACGTCGAGGGCAAGGTCGCGATGGTCGAGGGCGTGCAGCAGCTCTCGGGCGCCACCGTGATGGCGACCGACCTGCGCGCCTCGGCCAGCCTGGTGATCGCCGGCCTCGTGGCCGAGGGCGAGACGCTGGTCGACCGCATCTACCACCTGGACCGCGGCTACGACCGCATGGAAGCCAAGCTGCGCGGCCTGGGCGCCGACATCGAACGCATTTCGGGAGCCGCCGCATGATCACCCTGGCGCTCTCGAAAGGCCGCATCTTCGAAGAGACGATGCCGCTGCTGGCCGCGGCCGGCATCGAGGTCACCGAAGACCCCGAAAAATCGCGCAAGCTGATCCTGGCCACCACCCGGCCCGACGTGCGCGTGGTGCTGGTGCGCGCCTCCGACGTGCCCACCTACGTGCAGTACGGCGGCGCCGACCTCGGCGTGACCGGTCTGGACGTGCTGCTCGAAAACGGCAACCAGGGCATGTACCAGCCGCTGGACCTGCGCATCGCGGCCTGCCGCCTCAGCGTGGCAGTGCGGGCCGACTACGACTACGCCTCGGCCGTGAAGCAGGGCTCGCGCCTTCGGGTCGCCACCAAGTACGTGGGCCTGGCGCGCGACTTCTTCGCCACCAAGGGCGTGCACGTCGACCTGATCAAGCTCTACGGCAGCATGGAGCTCGCACCGCTCACCGGCCTGGCCGACGCCATCGTCGACCTGGTCTCGACCGGCAGCACGCTCAAGGCCAACCACCTGGTCGAGGTCGAGCGCATCATGGATATCAGCGCGCGCCTCGTGGTCAACCAGGCCGCGCTCAAGCTCAAGCGCGAGCCGATCCGCCGCATCATCGACGCCTTCGCGTCGGCCATTCCTTCCGCCTGAACCCTTCCGTCCCCATGACCTCGAAAGCAGCCCCCCTTCGCCTGTCCACGGCTTCAGCCAGCTTCGACGCTGAATTCAAGGCGCGGCTGCATTGGTCCGCGGATGCCGACGCGGCCATCGAGAAGGTGGTGGCCGACATCCTGGCCGACGTGCAGAAGCGCGGCGATGAGGCGGTGCTCGCATACACGAACCGTTTCGACAAGCTGGACGCGAAGACGCTGCCCGAACTGGAACTGACGCAAGCCGAATTGAAGGCCGCATTCGAGGCACTGCCCGCGGCGCAGCGCGATGCGCTCGAAGCCGCCGCGCGCCGGGTGCGCAGCTATCACGAGGCCCAGAAGAAGGCCGGCGGTGAGAGCTGGAGCTACCGCGACGCCGACGGCACGCTGCTGGGCCAGAAAGTCACGCCGCTCGACCGGGTGGGCATCTACGTGCCGGGCGGCAAGGCCGCCTATCCGTCGAGCGTGCTGATGAACGCCATTCCGGCGCACGTGGCGGGCGTGGGCGAGATCATCATGGTCGTGCCGACTCCTAAAGGGGAGAAGAACCAGCTCGTGCTCGCTGCCGCCTACGTGGCCGGCGTGACGCGCGGCTTCACCATCGGCGGCGCGCAGGCCGTGGCCGCCTTGGCCTACGGCACCGCCACCATTCCCGCGGTCGACAAGATCACCGGCCCCGGCAACGCCTACGTGGCCGCCGCCAAGCGCCGCGTGTTCGGCACCGTGGGCATCGACATGATCGCGGGCCCGAGTGAAATCCTCGTGCTGGCCGACGGCAGCACGCCGCCCGACTGGGTGGCGATGGACCTGTTCAGCCAGGCCGAGCACGACGAGCTCGCGCAGAGCATCCTGCTGTGCCCCGATGCCGCGTACATCGACCGCGTGCAGGCCGAAATCGACCGCCTGCTGCCCGGCATGCCGCGCGCCGAGATCATCGCCGCTTCGCTCAACGGCCGCGGCGCGCTCATCCACACCAGGAGCATGGAAGAGGCCTGCGAGATCAGCAACCGCATCGCCCCGGAGCACCTGGAGGTGAGCAGCCGCGAGCCGCAGCGCTGGGAGCCGCTGCTGCGCCACGCCGGCGCGATCTTCCTCGGCGCCTTCACCAGCGAGAGCCTGGGCGACTACTGCGCGGGCCCCAACCACGTGCTGCCCACGAGCGGCACGGCGCGCTTCTCGAGCCCGCTGGGCGTGTACGACTTCCAGAAGCGCTCGAGCCTCATCGAAGTGAGCGAAGCCGGCGCGCAGGTGCTCGGCCCTATCGCCGTCACGCTGGCCGAAGGCGAAGGCCTGCAGGCGCACGCCGAGGCGGCGCGCATGCGGCTGCGCAGGATCTGAAGCCCGCCCGCCGCCGGCTGGAGCAAAGCAAGATGGCGCGACGCCGTTCCTTTCATCGTTCGCGCGCGGCGGCATGGCTGCTGGCGCTCGCGGCGGCGGGCTCGGCGCACGCCATGAGCATCCGCGAACTGCGCACGCTCGAAGCGAGCGAGAAGGACGGCAAGGCCTACGCGAGCTACTACCTCGTCGGCGTGCTCGAAGGCCTGCGCGAAGGGGTGGAAGCCTCGCAGCGCAACGGCCAGAAGCCGATCTTCTGCATCGAGGGCCGGCGCCTGGAGCCTTCGATGGCACGCTCCCTCTATCAAACCGAGCTGACCCGCAACGCCGACAGCTACGAAGCCGACATGCCGGTCCAACTGGTCATGGCCGGCGCCCTCCGAAACAGCTACCGCTGCACCCGATGACATCTTCTTCCCCCGCCGCCCGCCCGATCGACCGCATCCGCTCCGACGTGCAGTCCATGCACGCCTATGCAGTGCAGGACGCACGTGGCTTCGTCAAGCTCGACGCCATGGAAAACCCGTTCGGCCTGCCGTCCGCGCTGCAGGCCGAGCTTGGCGCGCGGCTCGGCGCGCTGGCGCTCAACCGCTATCCGGGCGAGCGCGGGACCGACCTGCAGCGCGCACTGGCCGCGCACGCACAGATGCCCGAGGGCTTTTCGCTGATGCTGGGCAACGGCTCCGACGAACTGATCTCGCTGCTCGCCATCGCCTGCGACGTGCCTGGCGCCGCGGTGCTCGCGCCCGTTCCGGGCTTCGTGATGTACGCCATGAGCGCGAAGCTGCAGGGCCTGCGCTTCGTCGGCGTGCCGCTCACGGCCGATTTCGAGCTCGACGAGGCGGCCATGCTGTCGGCCATTGCGCGCGAGAAGCCGGCCCTCGTGTACCTGGCGTATCCGAACAATCCCACCGCCAACCTCTGGGACGATGCTGCCATCGAGAAGATCGTGCAGGCCCAGGGCGAGCAGGGCGGCCTGGTGGTGATCGACGAGGCCTACCAGCCCTTTGCGGCCCGGAGCTACATCGACCGCCTCGCGCGGCATGGCCACGTGCTGCTGATGCGCACGCTCAGCAAGTTCGGCCTGGCCGGCATCCGCCTCGGCTACCTCATGGGCCCGGCCGCGCTGGTCGCCCAGATCGACAAGGTGCGCCCGCCCTACAACATCAGCGTGCTCAATTGCGAATGCGCACTGTTCGCGCTCGAGCACGCCGAGGTGTTCGAGGCCCAGGCGCGGCAGATCCGCGACGAGCGCCACCGCCTCATGATGGGGCTGGGCCGGCTTGCGGGCGTGAAGGCCTGGCCGAGCGACGCCAACATGATCCTCGTGCGCGTGCCCGATGCCGCCAAGGCCTTCGAGGGCATGAAGGCGCGCGGGATTCTTGTGAAGAACGTTTCTAAAATGCACGAACTGCTCGCAAACTGCCTGCGCCTCACCGTCGGAACGGCCGACGAGAATGCGCGGATGCTCGCGGCACTCGAAGCCTCACTATGACCACCCCCCAGACCGCCGATCGCACCGCATCGGTCACCCGCAACACCGCCGAGACGAAGATCACCGTCAGCGTCAACCTGGACGGCACCGGCAAGGCCAGGCTCTCCACGGGCATCGGCTTCTTCGACCACATGCTCGACCAGATCGCCCGCCATGGCCTGATCGACCTCGAGATCGACTGCCAGGGCGACCTGCACATCGACGGCCATCACACGGTGGAAGACGTGGGCATCACGCTGGGCCAGGCGGTGGCCAAGGCCGTGGGCGACAAGAAGGGCATCCGCCGCTACGGCCACGCCTATGTGCCGCTCGACGAGGCGCTGAGCCGCGTGGTCATCGACTTCTCGGGCCGCCCCGGCCTGGCGATGCACGTGCCGTTCACGAGCGGCATGATCGGCACCTTCGACAGCCAGCTCACCTACGAGTTCTTCCAGGGCTTCGTCAACCACGCCTTCGTCACGCTGCACATCGACAACCTCAAGGGCGTCAATGCGCACCACCAGTGCGAGACCGTGTTCAAGGCCTTTGCGCGCGCGATGCGCGGCGCGCTCGAACTCGATCCACGCTCCGTCGGCGTCATTCCATCGACCAAGGGTTCGCTCTGAACATCCCCGTCGCCAAGCTATGAAATCTGTAGCAAATACCGTCGCCGTGGTCGACTACGGCATGGGCAACCTGCGCTCCGTCTCGCAGGCCGTGCAGCATGCGGCCGACCAGGTGGGCGTGCAGGTCTTCGTCACCTCCGACCCCGAGGTGGTGCGCAAGGCCACGCGCGTGGTGCTGCCGGGGCAGGGCGCGATGCCCGACTGCATGCGCGAACTGCACGACTCCGGCCTGCAGGAGTCGGTGCTCGAGGCGGCCGCGAGCAAGCCGCTCTTCGGCGTGTGCGTGGGCATGCAGATGCTGCTGTCGCGCAGCGACGAGGGCCCGACCGACGGGCTTGGCCTGATTCCGGGCGAGGTCGTCAAGTTCGACCTGGCCGGCCGGCTGCAGCCCGACGGCAGCCGCTTCAAGGTGCCGCAGATGGGCTGGAACCAGGTGCGCCAGGCCCGGCCGCACCCCGTGTGGGCGGGCGTTCCGGACATGAGCTACTTCTATTTCGTGCACAGCTTCTATGCCCGGCCGGCCGACACCCGGCACAGCGTGGGCGAGGCCGATTACGGCGCATGCTTTACCGCCGCCGTCGCACGCGATAACATTTTTGCCACCCAGTTCCACCCGGAGAAGAGTGCGGACCACGGGTTGCAGCTCTACCGAAATTTCCTCCACTGGAATCCCTGACCTTATATTCCCGCCCGGGCCGAACCTTCCTCAGCCCGGATTCCGCACACTCGCGTCACTTCCATGCTCCTCATTCCCGCCATTGATCTCAAAGACGGCCACTGCGTTCGCCTCAAGCAGGGCGACATGGACCAGTCCACCATCTTCAGCGAAGACCCCGCCGCCATGGCCCGCAAGTGGGTCGAAGCCGGCGCGCGGCGGCTGCACCTGGTCGACCTGAATGGCGCCTTTGCCGGCAAGCCGCAGAACCACGCGGCCATCAAGGCGATCCTGCGCGAGGTGGGCGACGACATTCCGGTGCAGCTGGGCGGCGGCATCCGCGACCTGGACACCATCGAGCGCTACATCGACGACGGCCTGCGCTACGTGATCATCGGCACCGCCGCGGTCAAGAACCCCGGCTTCCTGAAGGACGCCTGCGTGGCCTTCGGCGGCCACATCATCGTGGGGCTCGACGCCAAGGACGGCAAGGTGGCCACCGACGGCTGGAGCAAGCTCACGGGCCACGAGGTGGCCGACCTGGGCAAGAAGTTCGAGGACTACGGCGTCGAATCGATCATCTATACCGACATCGGCCGCGACGGCATGCTCTCGGGCATCAACATCGATGCCACCGTGAAGCTCGCGCAGGCCTTGACCATCCCGGTGATCGCCTCGGGCGGCCTGTCGAACATGGCCGACATCGACCAGCTCTGCGCGGTCGAGTCCGAAGGCGTCGAAGGCGTGATCTGCGGCCGGGCCATCTATTCGGGCGACCTCGATTTCGCCGCCGCGCAAGCCCGCGCGGACGAACTCGCCGGCGCCTGAGGCACTTCCTTCCGTAGCGCGGCGTGCTCTCCGCGCTTGCCATTGCCAACTACCGCTCGTTGCGCCAGCTGACAGTGCCGCTCGGGCGGCTCACGGTGGTGACCGGGCCCAACGGCAGCGGCAAATCGAGCGTCTACCGCGCGATGCGGCTTCTGGCGGACATTGCCAACGGCGGCGTGATCCGGTCGCTGGTGCGCGAGGGCGGCCTCTCTTCCACCCTGTGGGCCGGGCCCGAGCGCTTTTCGGCCGCCATGCTGCGCGGCGATGCGCCGGTGCAGGGCACTATCCGCAGCGAGCCGGTTGCGCTGAAGCTGGGCTTCGCCGGCACCGAGGCCGATGAATTCGGCTATGCCATCGACATCGGCCTGCCGCCGCCGATTCCGGCAACGGCCTTCTCGCGCGACCCCGAGATCAAGCACGAAGCCATCTGGCACGGCGCGTTGCTGCGGCCCGCGGCGCAGCTGGTCGACCGCAAGGGCGCGGCACTGCGCCTGCGCGAGGGCAAGGGCTGGCAGGCCATCGGCCGGCCCATTCCCGCCTTCGCCAGCATGATGACCGAGTATGCCGATCCGCAAGCCGCGCCCGAGATGCTCGCGCTGCGCGAGCAGATGCGCTCCTGGCGCTTCTACGACCACTTCCGCTCCGACGCCGATGCGCCCGCGCGCCAGCCGCAGCTCGGCACCCGCACGCCGGTGCTCGCCAACGACGGCGCCGACCTGGCCGCGGCGCTGCAGACCATCCGCGAGATCGGCGACGGCGAGGCGCTTGACCGCGCCGTGGACGATGCCTTTCCGGGCGCGCGCGTCGAGGTGCGCGCGATCGAAGACCGCTTCGAGACGCTGATGCACCAGCACGGCCTGTTGCGGCCGCTGACGGCGGCGGAGCTTTCGGACGGCACCTTGCGCTACCTGCTCTGGATTGCCGCGCTGCTGACACCGCGGCCGCCGGCGCTGCTGGTGCTCAATGAGCCCGAGACCAGCCTGCATCCCGACCTGCTGCCCGCGCTCGGCCGGCTGATCGCGCAGGCCGCGCGCGGGTCGCAAGTGATCGTGGTGTCGCATGCCGCGCGGCTGATCGCCGCCCTCGAGGACAGCGGCGAGCTGCAATCCGTGGTGCTCGAGAAGCGCTTCGGCGAAACCCGCATCGCCAATCTCGACATGAGCGAGATCCCGCATTGGGCGTGGCCGGCGCGCTGACCGCCCGGGTGGTTATTCCGCCTTCACCGCCATCGTCTGGATGATCGCCTGCAGCTGCGCGCTCATCGGCAGGTCGATGCTTTCCCCGGTGGGCAGCTTGCGCAGGAACCAGCGCTTGTACTGGCGCTCGATTTCGCCGTCCTGCGCCAGCACCTGGAAGGTGTCGTTGATCACCTTGCCCAATTGCGTATCGCCCTTGCGGTACATGATGCCGTAGGGATCGTAGGAGAGGTAGTCGCCGACCACTTCGTACTGGGCCTTGGCGGCTTCCCGCGCGATCAGGCCATAGAGCAGCACGTCGTCGGTGGCAAAGGCGTCGGCCTGGCCGCTTTTCACCAGCCCGAAGGAGTCGGCATGGTCCCGCGCCACCCGCAGGTCGATATCGAGCCTGAACTTCTGCGACAGCTCGCGCAGCGTCTTCTCGTTGGTGGTGCCTGCGGTGACGGCCACCCGCTTGCCCGCCAGGTCGCGGAACGACCTGATCGGCGACCCCTTCTTCACCAGCACCTTGGTGCCAGAGACGAAGATGGTGGGCGAGAAGCTCACGCGCTTTTGCCGCTCGAGGTTGCTGGTGGTCGAGCCGCATTCGAGATCGACCGTGCCGCGCTCGACCGCATCCATGCGCGAATCGGAGGTCACCGGCACCCACTTGATCGCGAGGCTCTTGTTCACCGCCTCTTCAATGGCCGTGACCAATTCGCGGCAGAGCTCGATCGAATAGCCGACAGGCTCCTGGCGTGCATTGAGAAAGGAAAACGGCACCGATGACTCGCGGTAGCCGATGGCGATGGTGCCGCTCTCGCGCACCTTGGCGAGGGTGCCCGTCAAGGTCTCCGGGGCCTGCTGCTGCGCCCTGGCCGGGGTTGCCGCGCCAAGCGAAGCGGCCGCCAGCAGTCCGGCAAGAAGAAGCGACAGCGCGGCCTTGGCCTTCATGGCGAGCCTCATGCGTGGGCCGGATGGGCGAGGGTGGCTGCGGCTTCGGCGTCGAGTGCCTTGGCATTCACCGCCGCATCGCTCTCGGAGAGCAACTCGCCCTCCCACTTGGCGACCACGGCCGTGGCGATGGAGTTGCCCACCGCGTTGGTGGCCGAGCGCCCCATGTCCAGGAAGGTGTCGACGCCCAGGATCAGCAGCAGGCCGGCTTCCGGAATGTCGAAATGGTTGAGCGTGGCCGCAATCACCACCAGCGAGGCGCGCGGCACGCCGGCCATGCCCTTGGAGGTGAGCATCAGGATCAGCAGCATCGTGATCTGCGTGCTGATCGGCATGTGGATGTTGTAGGCCTGCGCGATGAAGAGCACCGCGAAGGTGCAGTACATCATCGAGCCGTCGAGGTTGAACGAATAGCCCATCGGCATCACGAAGCTCGAGATCTTGCGTCTCACGCCGAAACGGTCGAGCGCCTGCAGGATCTTCGGGTAGGCCGCTTCCGAACTCGCGGTGGCGAACGAAAGCAGGAAGGCTTCCTTGATGAGTGCCAGCAGCTTGAACACGCGCGGGCCCAGGAACGAAAAGCCCGCCAGAACCAGCACGCCCCACAGCACGAACAGGCCCAGGTAGAAGTCGCCCATGAAGACAGCGAACTTCAGCAGGATGCCCAGGCCGTTCGTCGCAACGGTGGCCGCCATGGCGGCCATGACGGCAAGGGGCGCCAGCTTCATCACGTAGCCTGTGATCTTGAGCATGGCGTGAGAGAGTTCGTCGATGGCGGCCACCAGCGTGCGGGCCTTGTCGCCGAGCGAAGCGAGCGCCACGCCGAAGAACATCGAGAACACCACGATCTGCAGGATCTCATTGTTGGCCATGGCCTCGGCAAAGGACTTCGGCACCATGTGGCTCACGAAGTCCTTGAGCGTGAACTTCGCCGTCGCGAGGTTGGCCGAAGCGCCGATGTCCGGCAGCGGAAGGCCCAGGTTTTCGCCGGGCTTCAGCACATTGGCCATGACCAGGCCGATGACCAGCGAGATCAGCGAAGCGGTGAAGAACCATCCGAGCGACTTGCCGAACACGCGGCCCACCGACTTGGCGTCGCCCATGTGCGCGATGCCCACCACCAGCGTGGAGAACACCAGCGGGCCGATCAGCATCTTGATGAGGCGCAGAAACACGTCCGACACAATCGACACGTAGCCTGCGATCTGCGCTGCGGCCTTCTTGTCGGGAAAGCTCGTGAAGATCATGTAGCCGACAAGAATCCCGAGCACCATGGCGATCAGGATCCAGGCGGCGGCCGGCAGTTTTCTCTTCATGTGTGTCCCTTCGAGGTGTGTGTGGTTCTGGAGCGGGCGCGCATCGGCCGGCGCCCTGTTCTTGCGCGGCAGCGAAGGGTATCCAAGAAGGTCCCCTGCACGCAACCGGCACCGGTGCGGCGGCAATGAAGTCTTAAGTGTCCAATGCCAATTCCGTGCCACGGAATCTCCGCTGCCTACAATTCTCCAATGGATATCAGCTCGATCGAGTTTCGCGGCCAGCCCGCGCTGCGTGCCGCCGGCGCCGATGGCAGCACCTTCACCGTGTCTTTGCACGGGGCGCAGCTGCTTTCCTGGACCACGGCCGATGGGACGCAAAGGCTCTACCTGAGCCCCCGCGCGGTGTTCGACGGGCAGGCGGCAATCCGCGGCGGCGTGCCCATTTGCTGCCCCCAATTCAACCAGCGCGGCATGTTGCCCAAGCATGGATTCATGCGCAATCTGCCTTGGGAAAACAGAGGCATCGACGCCGCATCGGGCGAACTAACCCTGCGGCTGCGCGACAGCGAGGCCACGCGCAAGCTCTGGCCGCACGCTTTCGAGGCGCGGCTGCAGATCGGCATGGCCGCGGGCCGGCTGCGCACCATGCTGACGCTGCTCAACACCGGCCATGGGCCGTTCAGCTTCGCCGCGGCGCTGCACACCTACCTGCGCGTCGGCGACATCGCGCAGGTGCGCCTCGAAGGCCTGCAGGGTGCCAACCGCTGGGATTCGCTGCGCGACGACCGCCATGTGGAAACGGCCCCGTCGTTGCATTTCGATGCCGAATTCGACAGCGTCTACGCCGCGCCCGCGAAGCCGCTGCGCCTGGTGCAGCCCGGCGGCACGCTCGAAATTGCGCAAAGCGCCAGCTGCAGCGAAACCGTGGTCTGGAACCCCGGTGCCGTGCTGGGTGCGAAACTCGCCGACATGCCCGAAGATGGCTACAGGCACATGCTCTGCGTGGAGGCCGCGCGCATCGACGAGCAGGTCATGCTCGTGCCCGGCGCCCAATGGCAGGGCTGGCAGCAGCTTCGCGTTCTCTGATTTCTTCCCTTACGACCGACCATGCTCGCAAAACGCATCATTCCCTGTCTCGACGTCACCGGCGGCCGCGTGGTCAAGGGCGTCAACTTTCTCGAACTGCGCGACGCCGGCGATCCGGTCGAGATTGCGGCGCGCTACAACGCGCAGGGTGCCGACGAACTCACCTTTCTCGACATCACGGCCACCAGCGATGGGCGCGACCTGATCCTGCCGATCATCGAGGCGGTGGCCTCGCAGGTCTTCATTCCATTGACGGTGGGCGGCGGCGTGCGCACCGTGGCCGACGTGCGCCGGCTGCTCAATGCGGGCGCCGACAAGACCAGCTTCAATTCGGCGGCCATTGCCGATCCGCAGGTGATCAACGACGCCTCCCAGAAGTACGGCTCGCAATGCATCGTCGTGGCCATCGATGCCAAGCGCCGCAGCCCCGAAGAAGCCGCCACGCGCGGCGCGGGCTGGGACGTGTACAGCCACGGCGGGCGCAAGAACACCGGCCTGGACGCCGTCGAATGGGCGACCGAGATGGTGCGCCGCGGCGCCGGCGAGATCCTGCTCACGAGCATGGACCGGGACGGCACCAGGAGCGGCTTCGATCTCGAACTCACCCGTGCGGTGAGCGACGCCGTCAATGTGCCGGTCATTGCCTCGGGCGGGGTGGGCAGCCTCGACGACCTGGCCGACGGCATCCAGGCCGGCGGGGCCGACGCGGTGCTGGCCGCCAGCATCTTCCACTACGGCGAGCACACCGTCGGCGAGGCGAAAGCCCGCATGGCCGCGCGGGGCATTCCCGTTCGGACTTGATCCGCTTCAGGGCCGCCCGGGCGGTGGGACAATACCCGCCATGAATTGGCTTGACGAAGTGAAATGGGACGCGAACGGGCTGGTGCCCGTGATCGCGCAGGAACAGGGCAGCAACGACGTGCTGATGTTCGCCTGGATGAACCGCGAGGCGCTCGAAAAGACCGCCGAGCTCGGGCGCGCCGTGTATTTCAGCCGCTCGCGCAACAAGCTCTGGTTCAAGGGCGAGGAATCGGGCCACGTGCAGACCGTGCACGAGATCCGCCTCGACTGCGACAACGACGTGGTGCTGCTCAAGGTCACCCAGCTCGGCCACGCGCCCGGCATTGCCTGCCACACCGGTCGCCACAGCTGCTTCTTCAGCAAATACGAGAAGGGCCAGTGGCACGTGGTCGAGCCGGTCTTGAAAGACCCGGGGTCGATCTACAAATGACAGCCACAGTGAACACCTCGGACGCCCTCGCACGCCTGGCCGCGGTCATCGAAAGCCGCCTGCCCGCGCGCGGCGGCGACCCCGACAAGAGCTACGTGGCGCGCCTGCTGCACAAGGGCCCCGATGCCTTTCTCAAGAAGATCGGCGAGGAAGCCACCGAGGTGGTCATGGCCGCCAAGGATGCCGACCATGGCGGCGACCGCACAAAAATAGTGAACGAAGTGGCCGACCTGTGGTTCCACACCATGGTGGCGCTGGCGCACTACGGTTTCTCGCCCGGCGAGGTGATCGCGGAGCTCGAGCGCCGCGAGGGCACCAGCGGCATCGAGGAAAAAGCCCTGCGCAAGGCGCAGGCCCGCGAGGCATCCAACGATTGAAAGGACGCGTCCCATGGCCAACGACATCGTGAACGTGGAGCCCGACGACTCGCTCAAGACCTGGGGCTGGGTCAGCTACATCCTGCACCTGATCGTGGCCATTGGCGCCGTCCTGCCGGGCGCGCAGGCCTCGGTGGCGCTGCTGCTGCTGGCGCTGCTGATCGATTTCATCAAGCGCGACGACGCGGCCGGCACCTGGCAGGCCACGCATTTCAGCTGGCGCATCCGCTCGGTGCTGTGGGCGGGCCTGCTGTACATCCTGACCTCGTGGCTCTGGCTGCTCTTTCTCGTGCCGGGCTGGATCGCCTGGAGCCTCATTTCGCTGTGGTTTCTCTACCGGATCGTGAAGGGCATGATCCGCATGAACGGCAGCCATCCCATGGAACCCAAAGATGTCATCTGATCCGAACTGCGTCTTCTGCAAAATCATCGAAGGCAAGATTCCTTCGCGCAAGGTCTACGAGGACGACGAGCTGTTCGGCTTTCACGACATCTCCCCCTGGGCGCCGGTGCACTTCATGCTCGTGCCCAAGCGGCACATCGCCTCGATGGCGCAGCTCACCCCCGACGACGCCGCGCTGATGGGCCGGATCATGACGCTGGCACCCCGGCTCGCGCTGGAGCAGGGCTGCAGGCCCTATCCGGAGGGCGGCTACCGGGTCGTCGTCAACACCGGCGCCGAGGGCGGGCAGGAGGTCCACCATCTCCATGTCCACGTCATGGGCGGCCCCCGCCCGTGGCTGCGCGGCTGAATCCCATTAATCCGAACTGTCACATTCAGCCCGACTAAAATCGGACACATTCTTAGGAGTCTTCCATGGGTTCTTTTTCTATCTGGCACTGGCTGATCGTGCTGCTCGTCGTGGTCATGATCTTCGGCACCAAGAAGCTGCGGAACATGGGTTCCGACCTTGGTGGCGCCGTCAAGGGCTTCAAGGACGGCATGAAGGACGGCAGCACCACCGATGCACCCGCCGCTTCGTCGGCTCCTGCAGCGCAGGTGACCGGCCAGCCGGCCAACAGCGACAAGTCCACCATCGACGTCGAAGCGCGTCAGAAGTCCTGAGCGCAGGTCATAAGTGCTCGACCTCGGCATTGAGAAGCTGGCGCTGATCGGCGTCGTGGCTCTGATCGTCATCGGGCCGGAAAAACTGCCCCGGGTGGCGCGCACCGTCGGCACCCTGCTGGGCAAGGCGCAGCGCTATGTGAACGACGTCAAGGCTGAAGTCAACCGCTCGATGGAGCTGGACGAACTGCGCAAGATGAAGGGCACGGTGGAAGATGCCGCCCGGGACGTCGAGCAGAGCATCCACAGCGGCGCAAGCGAACTCGAGAAGCAGTTCTCCGGCTCGGGCGAAACGCTTTCGGCCCTGGCCGAACCCGAGCCCGCGGTGCCCGAATACAGGCATCCCCGCAAGAACTGGCGCCTGAAGCAGGGTGCCACGCCGCAGTGGTACAAGGCGCGCAACGGCGTGCGCACCAAGGCGCTCTCGGGGGCCGCGCGCGTCGCCCGCTTCCGTCCCCACAAGATCAACTAGCGGCTTTCCCACCAGCGCGTTCCTCGTGCGCCGCACGCCGGCCGAAGCCACGCTTTTCTTCTGCTTTTTCTCTTTCCAATGGCCGATTCCGACAACAAGAACAAAGACGCAGAAGACGAGCTGGCAGGCACCGAGCAACCGTTCGTGCAACATCTGGTCGAGCTGCGCGACCGGCTGCTCTACTGCGTCTACGGCCTGGCGGTCGCGGGCATCCTGCTGGCCATCTGGCCGGGCCCGGGCGGGCTGATCGACCTGATCGCGATGCCGATCCGCGCGCACATGCCGCCGGACGCCAAGCTCATCGCCATCGGCGTGTTCTCGCCGTTCTTCGTGCCGCTCAAGGTGCTCATGATGACGGCGGTGCTGCTGGCGCTGCCCTGGCTCATGTACCAGGCCTGGATGTTCATTGCGCCGGGCCTCTACAGCCATGAAAAGCGCTTTGCGCTGCCGCTGATCTTCTTCGGCAGCCTGCTGGCCTATGCGGGCATCGCCTTCGTGCAGTTCTTCGTGCTGGACAAGATGTTCAGCTTCATCCAGAAGTTCACGCCGGCCGCGGTGGCGGCCACGCCCGACATCTCCTCGTATGTCGAAGCCATCCTCTCGCTCTACATCGCGTTCGGCGTGGCCTTCCAGGTGCCGATCGTCGTGATGCTGCTGGTGCGCTTCGAGATGGTCACCATCGAGAAGCTCAAGTCCTTCCGCGGCTACTTCATCGTTGTGGCCTTCGTGGTGGCCGCGGTGCTCACGCCGCCGGACGTGGTGTCGCAGCTCGCGCTGGCGGTGCCGATGTGCCTGCTCTACGAGGTCGGCATCATCGGTGCGCGCTATTTCGCGAGTACCGGCAAGAAATCCGAAGAGGAAGAGAAAAGCGCCGATTCCTCGGCGTCTTCCTGACCGGTCATTCGGGCTGGTTCGGCACCTGCCGCATCGGGCTCTTGGGCCGCAGGCCCGGCGTCACGTCCAGTTCCATCTTGTCGGTGCCGCGCTGCAGCGCGAAGCGCGTGGTGCTGCCGGGCTTGAGGCCGGCCACGGCGGTCAGCAGGGCCTGCACGTTGTCGGTCTTCTTTTCGCCGACCGAGGTGATCACGTCGCCCGGACGGATGCCGGCCTTGGCCGCGGGGCCGTTCTGCAGCACGCCGGTGATGATGACGCCGGCATCGGCCTTCACGCCGAAGGTTTCGGCCAGTTCGGGCGAGAGTTCGTTCGGCTCGACGCCGATCCATCCGCGGCGCACCTGGCCGTCCTTCACGATG
The DNA here is from genome assembly GCF_007828835.1 of Variovorax beijingensis. GTDB lineage: Bacteria > Pseudomonadota > Gammaproteobacteria > Burkholderiales > Burkholderiaceae_C > Variovorax > Variovorax beijingensis_A. The sequence goes on from NZ_VIVL01000002.1 coordinate 328,453, forward strand.
CCTTCGAGCACGATCTTCGCCATGGAAACGGGAATCGCGAAGCCGATGCCCATGCTGCCGCCCGAGCGCGAATAGATGGCGGTGTTGACGCCTTGCAGGTTGCCGTTCACGTCGATCAGCGCGCCGCCCGAATTGCCGGGGTTGATGGCCGCGTCGGTCTGGATGAAGTTCTCGAAGTTGTTGATGCCGAGCTGGTTGCGCCCCAGCGCCGAGACGATGCCGCTGGTGACCGTCTGCCCCACGCCGAAGGGATTGCCGATGGCCAGCACCTGGTCGCCCACCTGGAGCTCGTCGGAATTGCCCAGCACGATCGCGGGCAGCTTGTCCATCTCGATCTTGAGCACGGCAAGGTCGGTGTCCGGGTCGGTGCCGATCACCTTGGCACGCGTGTGGCGGCTGTCGTTGAGCGTGACCTCGATTTCGTCCGCGCCTTCGACCACGTGGTTGTTGGTCAGGATGTAGCCCTCGGCACTCACGATCACGCCGCTGCCCAGCCCGACCTGGGGCTGGTCGCCCTGGTCGCCGAAGAAAAAGCGGAACCACGGATCGTTGCTGCGGGGATGGCGCTGCGCGGCCTTGCTGGTGTTGATGCTCACGACAGCCGGCGAGGCTTTCTTTGCGGCCGCGCTCAGGCTGCCGGCCGCTGGCGCCGCGGGGACGCCCGCAGGTGCTTCGACGATCGACACCACGCCTCCCAGCGAGGTGGCGCGGCGGTTGATCCACTCGGGCTTGAGCGTGGCAACAACGAAATAGGCCGCCAAAAGGACGGTCACGGCTTGGGCAAAGAGCAGCCAGGTGCGTTTCATGAAGCTTGAGATAAAACGGGGGAATACGCCGTCCACGCGGCGCCAACGGGTCCATTGTCCCTCAACCCCCATCCGCCAGAAACCGCGCGCTGCGGTCGAGAATGACAAAGGTCCGGTGCGCCAATAAGGGATAACCCTTAGCATCGCACAGCGAGCCCACACGGCTCCGAGTTCCGGCCTTCCGCGCCGCCCACCCGGTGGGCGCGGCCTGGCGTTTCGCCTGCGCGCCGATTTTCCGCTTCCCATCCCTCGGCGGCCCGGCGCGCGGCAACGACCTCCCTGCCCGCAATGACTTCTCACGCAATCTCCCCGGACGGCACGCAGCCGGCGCCGGCGCGCGCGCTCGGCGCGCGCGACTACAAGACCCTGGCCCTGTCTGCGCTCGGCGGAACGCTGGAGTTCTACGACTTCGTCATCTACGTGTTCTTCGCCACCGTGCTGGGTGCGCTTTTCTTTCCCGCCGACATGCCCGACTGGCTGCGGCAGCTCCAGACTTTCGGCATCTTCGCCGCCGGCTACCTGGCCCGCCCGGTGGGCGGCATCGTCATCGCGCATTTCGGCGACCTGCTCGGCCGCAAGCGCATGTTCACGCTGTCGATCTTCCTGATGGCGGCGCCCACGCTGGTCATCGGCCTTCTGCCTACCTACGCGAGCATCGGCATCGCCGCACCCTTGCTGCTGCTGGCCATGCGCGTGCTGCAGGGCGCGGCGATCGGCGGCGAAATGCCCGGTGCCTGGGTGTTCATCGGCGAGCACGTGCCGGCGCGGCGCTACGGTTTTGGCATCGGCATGCTGACCTCGGGCATCACGGGCGGCATCCTGCTGGGCTCTCTCGTGGCCGTGGCCATCAACCGCCACTATTCGCCGGCGGAGGTGAGCGGTTTTGCCTGGCGCATTCCCTTCGTGCTGGGCGGCGTGTTCGGCCTCGTCTCGGTGTATCTGCGCCGTTTCCTGCACGAGACGCCGGTCTTCAAGGAGCTGGCAGACCGCAAGACCGTGGCGCGCGAGCTGCCGCTGCGCACCGTGCTGCGCGAGCACCGCGCGGCCAGTGTCTACGTGGCGCTGCTGACCTGGGTGCTGTCGGCCGCCATCGTGGTGGTGGTGCTGTACACGCCCACCTACCTGCAGAAGGTGCACCACATCCCGGCTGCGCTGGCGCTGGAAGCCAATGCACTCGCCACGCTGACGCTGACCATCGGCTGCATGCTGGTCGGCTGGGCCAGCGACCGCATCGGCACGCGCGCCGTGATGCTCGTCGGATGGGGCGGCCTGTTCGTGACGGCTTACCTTTTCTACACGGGGCTGCCCGGCGCGCCGGCCACGCTGTTCTGGCACTACGGCCTGGTGGGATTGTTCGTGGGCACCATCGCCACCGTGCCGATTGCCGGCGTGCGCGCGTTTCCGGCGCCGGTGCGCTTCACGGGGCTTTCGTTCGCCTACAACATGTCGTATGCCGTGTTCGGCGGACTGACGCCCGTGATCCTCACGCTCTGGCTGCAGCACGACACCATGGCGCCGGCGCATTACGTCGCCGTGCTGGCCGGGCTGGGTTTCGTGCTGGCCCTGTGGCCATTGGCGGCGCGCGGCCATGCGATGCGCGACGGCATCGGGAGCGCGACAATGGCGCGATGAGCACCACTCGCCATGAATTGCTGCATGCCTTCGACCTGCTCCTTGCGCCGTCGCGCTTCAAGGACTACGGACCCAATGGCCTGCAGGTCGAGGGCCGCACCGTGGTGCGGAAGATCGTCTCCGGCGTGACGGCGAGCCGCGCGCTCATCGAGGCCGCCATCCATGCCGAGGCCGACGCCATCTTCGTGCACCACGGCCTGTTCTGGCGCGGCCAGGACGGTTGCGTCACCGGCTGGATGAAGCAGCGCCTGGGCCTGCTGCTGGGCGACGACGTCAACCTCTTCGCCTACCACCTGCCGCTCGATGCGCATCCGGAGCTTGGCAACAACGCGCAGCTCGGCCTGCAGCTCGGCTTGCTCGCCCATGCGGGCGCGACGGGACGCTTCGGCGAGCAGGAGCTGGGCTTCCTCGGCGCGCGCAACAACGGGGAAGCCTTTGCCAGCGCCAAGGAACTGGCCGCGCATGCGGAGAAGGTGCTGCAGCGGCCCGTCACCCTGGTGGACACGACGCACCGTCCGATCAAGAACATCGCCTGGTGCACGGGCGGCGCCCAGGGCTACTTCGAGGCGGCCATTGCGGCCGGGGCCGATGCCTTCATCACCGGCGAGATCTCCGAACCCCAGGCCCACTACGCCCGGGAGATGGGCGTCGCCTTCCTGGCCTGCGGCCACCATGCCACCGAGCGCTATGGCGCGCAGGCGGTGGCCGGCCACGTGGCGGCCCAGCTCGGGCTGAAGCACGAGTTCATCGACATCGACAATCCGGCATGAGCGGCCAGGCTCCCCGCGCTCCCGTCGCCATCACGCTGGGCGATCCCGCGGGCATCGGCCCGGAAATCATCGCCAAGGCTTTCCGCCAGGCGCCCGACGCCACGCGCGGTGCTTTCGTGGCCGGCGACGTGGCCGCGATGCGCCGGGCATCGCAGGCGCTGGCGTCGCCGGGGCAACCCGCCTGGCCGGTGGCGCAGATCGAGCGCATTGCCGAAGCGGCCGAGATGCCGCCGGGCTGCATTCCGGTGCTGCAGGTGGTGGCGGCGCCGGCGCAAGACATCGTGCCGGGACGGATCGGCGCCGAAGCCGGCCGCGTGGCTGGCAACTGCGTGGTCTGGGCTGCACGCGCCGCATTGCGGGGCGAGATCGCCGCCATCGTCACGGCGCCGCTGCACAAGGAAGCACTGGCCGCGGCCGGGTTTCCCTATCCCGGCCACACCGAACTGCTGCAGGCCGAAGCCGCCGCGCACGCGGGCGTCGCGGTGGACGGCATGCCGGTGCGCATGATGCTGGCCAACGACGAGTTGCGCACCGTGCTGGTGAGCATCCACATGTCGCTGCGCGACGCCATCACGGCCGTGAGCTTCGGCAGCGTGCTGGAGACGCTGCGCATCACCCACCGCGCCTTGCAGCGCATGCTCGGGCGGGCGCCGCGCATCGGCGTGGCCGGCCTCAATCCGCATGCGGGCGAGGGCGGACTGTTCGGCTCCGAAGAGTGCGACATCATTGCACCGGCCATTGGAGCCGCCCAGGCCGAGGGCATCGACGCCCACGGGCCTTATGCGCCCGACACCGTCTTCATGCGCGCGCGCGCCAGGCCCGGCGTGCCGGGAAGCGGCGAGTTCGACGTGGTGATTGCGATGTACCACGACCAGGGCCTGATCCCGGTCAAGTACCTTGGCGTGGAGAAGGGCGTGAACGTGACGCTAGGCCTGCCGCTGGTGCGCACCAGCCCCGACCACGGCACCGCATTCGATATTGCGGGCACCGGCCGGGCCGATGCGTCGAGCCTCATCGAGGCGCTGCGCATGGCCAGAACCCTGGTGGGCGCCTGATCAGGAAGGCTCGCGGCGGCGGCTCAGGGGCGCTTCAGGCTGTCGCGGATTTCGCGCAGGAGGGCAATGTCCTCCGGCGGTGCCACCGGCGCCGCGGGCGCCTCCGCATGCGTCTTGCGCAGCTTGTTGATCTGCTTGACCATCATGAAGATGATGAAGGCAAGGATGACGAAGTTGACCGCGATGGTGATGAAATTGCCATAGGCCAGCACCGGCACGCCGGCCTTCTTGAGGTCGGCCAGGTTGTTGGCGACACCCGGCGGCGCGGTGCCCAGTACCACGTACAGGTTCGAGAAATCCAGCTTGCCGAACACCAGCCCGACGACCGGCATGATGATGTCGGCAACGATCGAATCGACGATCTTCCCGAATGCCGCGCCAATGATCACGCCGACTGCGAGATCGATCACGTTGCCCTTGACGGCAAATTCCTTGAACTCACTGAGGATGCTCATGATTTCAATATGCTCCAGGAGCGCTGGTGTTGAAGGTGCCGCAAGTATGCCTTCGGAACGGCTCCGGCCGGCGATGGCGCACCAATAGAAAAGCGCACATATTTCACGTTAATGAATAATTTCTGGTTAATTGCCACCGGCTTCGGTGACAGCGGCTTCCTGTTGCCCACTGCATTGGGAATTGCAATTTGGCTTGCAATCGACCGCAGCACGCGCCCGGCGGCGGTGCGATGGGCGCTGCTATTCGGCGGTTGCGGTTTCATCGTGATGCTGTCCAAGCTCCTCTTCATGGGCTGGGGCATTGGCAGCGCCCATTTTGATTTCATCGGCTTCAGCGGGCATACCGCGCTGGCAACCAGCGTCTGGCCGGTCGTTTTCTGGCTGGCGGCGCGGCGGCGCGCACCAAACGTGCGCATGGTGGCTGCGGTATCGGGATGGGTATGGGGCGCCTTCATTGGTGCGTCGCGCCTGGCCCTCGAAGTTCACTCCACCGCAGAGGTCGTCACGGGGGCGATGCTTGGAACAGTTGTAAGCGCAAGCTTTTTGCTGTTGCATTGGCACCAGTCCATGTCGGTCAAAACACCACGCTGGCTCGCCTGGGCGATGGCGCTGCCGCTCCTCTTTTTCATAGTGGGGCGGCCTGCACCCACACAGGACGCGCTGGAGGCCCTCGCAGCGTGGATGGCGGGCATCGAGCGCCCTTTCACCCGAGCCGATCTCCTGCAGAACCGCAGGGCCGTGCGTCAGCCTGCCAAAAGCACACAGTTTCTTACAAAAGAGCAAAGCTTTTCGGCGGGCGATTGACGCGGAAGATTTGTGGTCGGAGCGCCACAATTGCTCCGCGCAACCAGTTAATTGATAGTTCACATTTGCAAACTGCAAGACACAGCTGAAAGCGTGTCATCGAAGCCCCTTTTCCCAATGAAAGAGGCGCTTCAGACATTGATTCCCGAGATAACCCCATCGAGTCCCGGGTTAATCCGCATATAGACACATTTTTTGCATCTATTGAACGGAAAAGGGTCAATGTGCGGGCAGCGACAATTCGTTCCGGCCCGCCTGTCCACGATGCGCGGGCTTTGCTTTGACAAACCGCGGCAAAAAAAGTCCCGCCCAATATCAACTGGGCTCGGGCCTTGCATATGAATCGCGGCTGCTGAAAACCAATTTGTGCAATGGGGATCAATTTGACACGCTTCGTGAACCCGAAGGGGTGGGGTTTTGCCCTAATGGGCGCGTTATTGCTGCAGGGCTGCGCACCGGGCTTCAATTCCGTGGGCGCCTACGAGGCGGACCAGAGCCTGCCGCCGGAGTTCCAGTACCTGCCGGCCGATGGTGCGCCGGATGGCGTCATCACGTCCATTTCGCCGGCCTTGATCCGCACGATGGCCGAGTCTCAGCCGGCAGCGGTTCCTGCGGAGGTGAAGGCGCTTTTCGGCGAATCGCCGGTCTACACCATCGGCCCGGGCGACGTCGTGGGCGTGATCGTCTATGACCATCCGGAACTGCTGCCGAATGCCGGTGCGGTGATCACGCAGCAGGCAGACCCGACGGGCATCAGCGTGGCGCCCGGCTTCATCGTCGGCGCGGACGGGCAGATCACGTTCCCCTATATCGGCCGCGTCAAGCTCCAGGGGCTGACCGAAATCGAGGCCTCCGACCTCATCGCGGACCGCATCGCCACCTACATCAAGGCGCCGCAGGTCACGGTGCGCATCCAGTCCTTCCGAAGCCGCCGCGCCTTTGTCGAGGGCGAAGTGCGAAACCCGGGGCTGCAGATCTTCACCGACGTGCCGATGACGCTGGCCGAAGCCCTCAGCCGGGCCGGCGGCATCACCGCCAATGGCGACCGCTCGTTCGTGACGCTCACGCGCGGCGACAAGACCACGCTCATCAACCTGCCCAACCTGCAGGACCTGGGCGCGGACGCGAGCAGGATTCCGCTGCGCAACGGCGACGTGGTCCAGGTGCGGCACCGCGACGAGAGCAAGGTGTTCGTGATGGGCGAAATTGCCCGTCCGTCGGCGCTGCTCATGCACAACGGGCGGCTCAGCCTCAATGAGGCGCTGGGCGAGGCTGGCGGCCCCAGCCTGACTTCGGCCAACACGGGCCAGATCTACGTCATCCGCAACAACGCGCGGGGCTTGCCGGCCATCTTCCACCTGAATGCCAAGAACCCGGCCGCGCTGGGCCTGGCCGAACGCTTCCCGCTGCAGCCGCGCGACGTCGTCTACATCGATTCGGTGCCGCTGGTTACCTGGAACCGCCTGGCCAGCCTGGTCCTGCCGGCCGCGCAAGTGATCAACGCCGGCGACGAAGTCTGGAGCCGCCACAGATGAAATCGGTCCTGACAGTCTGCATCGGCAACATCTGCCGCAGCCCGATGGCGGAAGGCATCCTGGCCGCGGGCCTGCCGCATCTTCGCGTGGTGTCGGCCGGCACCGGCGCTCTCGTGGGCAAGCCGGCCGACGCGATGGCGCAGAAGCTCATGCAGGAGCGCGGCATCGACATTTCCGGCCACCTGGCACAGCAGGTGAACCAGATGCTGTGCCGGCAGGCGGACCTGATCCTTGTCATGGACATGGCGCAGCGCCGCCATCTCGAGTCGGCCTACCCCTTCGTGCGCGGCAAGGTCTTTCGCATCGCCGAGGCCGCCAAGCAGGACGTGCCCGATCCCTACAAACAGGACGAGGCGGCCTTCGAGCATGCCCTGGCGCTCATCGACGTGGGAGCCAGGACATGGATCGACCGCATTTTGAAAATTACAAAACCTGAGCAGCAACCGACATGAACGCACCCCAGCAAGCCGCCCTGCCGATGCCCGCGCTGGAAGAGGAGAACGACGGGTTCAACTTCGTCGAGTACCTGGACATCCTGATCGACCACCGGTGGTTCATTGCCGTCGTGGTTGCCGTGGCCTTGCTGCTCGGCGCGGCCTACGCCCTTTTCGGGCAGCCGATGTACGAAACCAATGTGGCCGTGCAGGTCGAGGACTCCGGCAATTCGGCAGGCAGCTTCCTGGGCGATGCGGCGTCGTCGCTGCTGAGCGTGAAGACGCCGGCCGCGGGCGAGATCGAAATCATCAAGTCGCGCGCCATCCTCGGTCAGGCGGTGGAGAACACCAAGCTGTACATCAGCGCGCAGCCGCGCTATGCCCCCATCGTGGGCAGTTGGCTCGCGCGGCGCGCCACCGAGCTGTCGGACCCGGGCTTCATGGGGCTTTCCGGCTACGTGACCGGGGCCGAGGCGATCATGGTTCCGCAGTTCGACGTGCCCGCGGATCTCGAAGCGAAGCAATTCATGCTGACTCTCGGGCCGGACAACCGCTACGAGCTGCTCGTTCCCAACGTCGACACCCCGCTCAAGGGCACCGTCGGAACCCCGCTCGTGGCCAACGTTCCGGGCGGCAGCCTCCGGCTGCTGGTCAGCTCCGTCAGCGCCAAGCCCGGCGCGCAGTTCCAACTGGTCCGCAATTCCAGGCAACTGGCGCTGCTGTCGCTACAGGACAACCTCAAGGTCGTCGAAAAAGGCAAGCAGTCCGGCGTTCTCGACGTCAGCCTGAAAAGCCCGAATCCGGAAAAGCTGACGCAGCTGCTCAATGAAATCGGGCGGCTCTATGTCCGCCAGAACATCGAGCGCAAGGCTGCCGAGGCCGAAAAGACCCTGGGCTTCCTGGACACCGCGCTGCCGCAATTCAAGAAGCAGCTCGAGCAGTCCGAAGACCTCTACAACCGCTATCGAAACGAGAACGGCACCGTCAGCCTCGATGACGAGGCCAAGAACGCGCTGGCCCAGACGGTCGACCTGCAATCCAAGCTGCTCGAAGCCGAACAGAAGCGGCGGGAACTTTCGGCACGCTTCACCGACAAGCACCCGAATCTCCAGACGCTGGACGCGCAGATTTCGGCCTGGCGCAGCCAGATCTCGGCGGTCGATTCGCGCATCCGGAAGATGCCGCTGCTGCAGCAGAACACCGTTCAGATGCAGCGCGACATCAAGGTCAACACCGACCTCTACGTGTCGCTCCTGAACAGCTCGCTGCAGATGCGGCTGGCCAAGGAGGGCAAGGTCGGCAACGTGCGCCTGCTGGACGATGCCATCCTCCCCGAGGAGCCGGTCTGGCCCAAGCGGCCGCTGGTCATCGCCCTGGCCCTGCTGCTAGGCCTGGGGGCCGGCGTCGTGCTCGCGATTGCCAAGAACTCGCTGTTCGGCGGCATCCGCAATCCGAGCGAGATCGAGATGCACACGGGCCTCAACGTGTACAGCAGCATTCCGTTGAGCCCGGCCCAGCGGACGATCGACAAGAACATCGAGACCAAGGCGCCGGGGATGCACGTTCTTGCCCTCCAGCAATCGGAGGATCCCGCGGTCGAAAGCCTGCGCAGCCTGCGGACCGCATTGCAGTTTGCCATGCTGGAAGCGCCCAACAACCGCCTGCTCATTTCCGGCGCGACGCCGGGAGTCGGGAAGACCTTTGTCTCGGTCAATTTCGCGGCCATCACCGCGGCCTCGGGAAAGAAGGTCCTGCTGATCGACGCCGACCTGCGCAAGGGCCGGGTCAATCAATTCTTCTCCCTTTCCCGCTCGTCGGGCCTTTCGGAATTGATTGCCGGCACGCTGGACACGGAAAAAGCCATTCGCTCGTCGATCCTGCCGAACCTGGACGTCATGACGACCGGGGTGCTGCCGCCCAATCCGGCGGAATTGCTCATGAGCGATTCTTTTTCCCAGATCCTGGAAAAGCTTTCGCCGGATTACGACCTTGTGATTATTGATACGGCGCCAGTGCTGGTGGCAGCGGACACCGCATCAGTGGCCCCGCTTGCGGGCTCTCTTCTCCTCGTGGCCCGGGCGGAAAAGACGCACCTGGGCGAATTGAACGAAAGCGTCAGAAGGCTGGCGCACGCGGGCTGCTCGGCCAATGGCGTAATTTTGAATGCTATGGACTTATCCCGGCGCCATGCGGGAAGCAGCAGCTACAAATACGGCGGTTACCGTTACACACACTATAAATACAAAAACAACAGGGATACCACCTAGTCTGGCCGATGGTTTCTGAGAAAATTAAGTGACATTGTGATAATTATCACATCACGCACTAAATCGGTGCCTTCAATCAAACGCTAATAACAAAGGACTAGAGACAAGTGTGTCGCTCTTTTGTATTACGTATTTGGATCGCTCGGCCTGCGCATTGATTTTTCTGCGCTGCAACCTTCACGGCTTCCGTGCAAGGCCGTATTGGCCTGAAAACCGAGCCGCCACGTATCACTGAACCCGAAAGGGACAAGCACCTGCTTGTAAGACGAAAGGTTCTCCTGCAATGAGAGTTCTCAAGCTGCAAATTTGCCTCCGCTTCCAATGTGAGAAGGGCGCATTCCTATGACGAATTTCCGCCATGAAGAGTCGATGGCACCCGCAGGCGACGAAGCGATCGGCGCCATTGCGAATGACGTCGCATGGACGAGGGTGCAGCATCCCGCGATGCTGCGCGCCGGGAAAAGAGCGGTGGACGTTGCCGCTGCGCTGTTCTTTTTCTGCGCCTTCGGCTGGCTTTACGTCCTGATCGCCCTGGGCGTGTTCATCACTTCCGGAGCGCCTGTCCTGTATTCCCAGCCGCGCTTCGGGCGGGGAGGGCGCGTGTTCAAGTTCTACAAGTTCCGCTCGATGCTGCCGAACTCCGCCCAGATCCTCGAGGAGCATTTGCGGAACGACCCGGTCGCGCGCCAGCAGTGGGACGACTATCAAAAGCTCGAAAACGACCCACGCATCACGCGCTTCGGCAAGTTCATCCGCAAGACCAGCCTGGACGAGCTGCCGCAGTTCTGGAATGTGCTCGTGGGCGACATGAGCCTGGTCGGACCCCGGCCGTGCATGCTCGACCAGAAGGTCCTGTACGGGGCGGACTGGTCGTTCTATTGCGCCGTCCGGCCCGGCATCACGGGCCTGTGGCAGGTCAGCGGGCGCAACCAGCTGAGCTACAAGAAACGCGTGGCGCTGGATGTCGCCTACGTCGAGACGCTCTCGGTCGGCCGGGACATCGGCATCTTCATCAGGACCATCTGGGTGGTCGCCGTGGGCCACGGCTCGCGATGAGCGGCCTGGCTTCGAAGGCAATCGAGCTTTGATTCACAGATGAAAAAGATCCTTATCTGCGCCGTGCCCTTCAGCGACAACCTGGGCGACGGAGTCATCGCGGCTTCCCTGGCTCATATTGCGGGCCTGAAGTATCCGCAGGCCAGGGTCGAATTCCTGGACATTGCCGGCCGGCTCGGCTTCGAGGAAGAAAACCTGCGTGGCGGCGGCGCATTCCGGCTCTTTGCGAAGCTGCCTTCGTTCATCAGGTCGGTGATCGTGTTCCTGTATTGCCTCAAAGGCTATTTTCTCGGCTGGCGGAAAAACTGGAAGGCCGCGGTGGACGACGCGGACCTGATCGTCATTGGCGGCGGTCAGCTGTTTTGCGACGTGGCGCTCAATTTTCCGGCAAAGCTGTTTCTCCTGAGCAGGCTGCTGCGTGGAAAGAAGGTGGTGGTCCTGTCGGTTGGGGTGACGGCGAAATGGTCTTTTCTCGGGCGCTTTCTCGTCGGGCGATTCCTGAAAAATGCGAGGCCCGCCTTCTATGCCACGCGCGACCAGGAATCGGCCAGCAACCTGCACAATTACTTCCGAATTCCGAGAAGCGACATACAGGTCGTGCCGGACCCGGCGCTCATTTGTGCCGACGCTTTTTCGGAAGAGCTTTCGCCGGAAAAAAACTGGGACATCGGAATTTGCGTCAGCAGCCTCGATGCCCTGGTCATGAATTCCGAATACGAAGGCTCCAATTCAACGCAGTCAGCCAAGTTTTTTGCCGCCCTGGCCGAATCATTGCGGGCCGAGGGAAAGCGGGTGCTTTATTTCACGAACGGCGCCTCCGAAGACAACAAGGTCCTGGAAGAAATTTCTTCGACCTCCGATGCGCCGAAATCGATTTTTCTCGTTCCCCGGCACCCGGACGAACTCGTTGCCTTGATCAGCGCGTGCTCGTGCATCGTGGCCCACCGGCTGCACGCGAATATCGTGGCCTACGGTTTGAACATTCCGTCCATAGGAATGAATTGGGACAAGAAGGTGGAGTCGTTTTTCGAACTGACCGGCAGAAAGCGCTACCTCTTCGACTTGTCGCCCCGGGTCGAAAAGCTCGGTACCTCGGTGCTGGGCCTGCTCGATGACCGGCACCCGGACCGGAAAGCGCTCGACGCATTGAGAAGCCAGGTGGTGGCCGGTATCCATGCATTGATCTGATGGGCACCTCTATGAAGATATTGCACGTTGCCGAAACGCTCAAGGGCGGGCTCGAAACCTATCTTCGGCTGGTTTCGGGTTTTCAGCAGAACTCTCCGGTGATCAGCCAGGCCAAGTTCATATTGCCCGGCCCGGTGGAGTGGCTGAATTCCCAGGACACGCATGTGGTTCCCACGGCCCGCAGTCCTCTTGCCCTTGCGAGCTACGCCGCCGAGATCAAGAAAATCATCCGTTCGGAGCGCCCCGCGGTTCTTCACCTGCACAGCTCGATTCCGGGCGGGATCGTTCGCGCCTTGGCGCTGCTCGGCCAGGTGCCGGCCGAGACAAAGATTGTCTATTGCTCGCACGGCTGGGCTTTCGACCAGGTCGGGCCCGCGTACAAGAAGTCGATCTATCGATGGATCGAATGGCTGCTTTCCCATTGGAGCGACGCGATCATCTGCATCAGCGGCCACGAGTTCCGTGTTGCCGAGAAATTCGGCATCAAGCGGTGCAAGTGCATTCCGAACGGAATTCAGCCCATCGCTCCCATTTCGGAAAACACGGTGGCTCCCAAGGTCCCGGCACGGCCCCGGAGGGTTCTTTTCGTGGGGCGGCTCGACCGGCAGAAGGGCATCGACGCCTTGCTCGACGCCTATGCCCGCGTCCAGCCCGGCTTCAAGCTCGTGATCGTGGGCGGAGCCGTCAGAAACGATCTTTCCCTTGCACGCTCGAGCGAGATCGAGTTCGCCGGATGGCTCGAGAAGGACGAACTCGAAGAAGCCTACAGGTCGTGCGACGCCGTCATCGTTCCCTCCCGGTGGGAAGGCTTCGGCCTCGTCGCGGTCGAGGCGATGGCCCGGAGCAAGCCGGTTTTTGCGTCCGCCGTGGGCGGTCTCGTCGATATCGTCGAAGACAACAGGAACGGACGGCTGTTTTCGCTCGACGCACTGGACGACGTGCTGCGCGAGATCGACCGGATCTCCGATGAGGAATTGCAACGGATGGGACGTGCCGGGCGTGAGATTTTCGAGGAGAAATACACCGCCGACCGAATGAACGCCGCCATCCTGGACTTGTACAAGGAGTCGGTACAGTGATGAAGCCTTCATCTTTTTCTTCGGCGGCAGGGCGTTTGCTGAGTGCTTTCAGGCTGCTGTGCGCGTCGGCGGCGCTGGCGGCCGTGGCCTGCCCGGCGCAGGCGCGCGGCATTGCCGAACTGGGCACGGAATATCCGGTCGCGCTGAGCGTGCAGATCGACCCGGCCACCATCTCGAACGAGGACTTGAACGAGATCAGGGCATCGGGCTTCGAATTCGTGAGATTCGGCGCGCGGCCGCCGCTGAAGAGCGTCAACCCGGCATCGGTCGACTATTCGGACCTGATCAAGCGCGTGAAAAACGCCAGGCTCCAGGCGATCGTGACCTTGTTCGGGGGCCGCGAGATCTGGGGGCAGAGTCCGGCGGAAGCGGGCGAGGGGCAGCGCGAAAAACTGTTTGCCAAGTTCGCGCTCGAGTTCATGAGCGCGCACGCGGCCGATGTCGCCGTCTGGGAATTGTGGAACGAGCCCGATCACAAGACCTTCCTGAACCCGGCGCTTTTTTCGAGCTTTGAAACCGCGACCGCCGAGTTCTGCCGCAGCATCGCGCAAATGAAGACGCCGCCGAAGATCGTCATGGGATTCGGCTTTGCGAAGCTCCCTTTCAGCCCGGGCCAGGTTCCGCCGCAGCTCGAGAATGCCTTCGTGTCGGCGGCCAAGGCCGACTGCCTGACGGACATATCGATCCATCCCTACCGCTCCATTCCGGAAACCGCCATTGCGGACTATGGAAAGCTGCGCGCGAAGCTCGACCAGCAGCAGCTCGGAAAGATCGGAATCGTCGCTTCCGAATGGGGCTATGCGTCCTACCTGCCGGTCCGGGATCGCAACACCCAGGCTTCGCTGATCCTGCGGGAATACCTGACCAACGTGGCCGCGGGCATCAAGCTGCTGAATCTCTATGCCTGGCAGGACCGGGGAACCTCCGTCATTTCGAGGGAGGACAATTTCGGTCTCAAGTCGAAGGGCGGCGAGAAGAAGGAGGCCTTTTCGAGCCTCACCGAATTCCTCAGGATCGCCCGGAATTCGAAGAAAGTTTCATATCAGAGCAATGCTGGCCTGAACAAGCTGGTGCTGAGCCGCGGGAATTCCTTGCTGCACGTGGTGTGGACGCAAAGCGGCGAGCAGAACGTGCTGGTTCCGGCCGAGAAGGGGAAGAAGTGCACGCGGGTCGACTTCTTCCCGCAGGTGCGCCGCGGAAGCTGCGGCAGCCCCGTCGATGGGGGCTTTGCTGCCAAGGCCACCGACTATCCGGTCCTGCTTTCCATTTCGGATTAGGGTGAACAGGCCCAGGATGGCGTCCCTGTCCGGAATTCGAAAGCGCCTCGCAGGTCCGATCTATGCAGTTGCAGACCAGTGCATCTACAGCGCGAGCCAGCTGCTGCTGAGCTTCGCGCTGGCGCGGGCGCTGTCGCCCTCCGATTTCGGCATTGCCTCGGCGTTCCTGGCGATCGTCAGCTTCCAGTACATCGTGCATACCGCAGTGGTGCACGAGCCGCTGCTGATCAAGCGCTATTACGCGGGCCGATCCGCCGCCTGGTGGAGCTGGGCGCTCGTGTTGGCGGTCTCCATTGCCGGCTTCCTGGCCTGGCAGTTCACGAGTTTTCCGGGCCCGCTGAGCTGGGCCGGCGTGGCCCTGATTGCGGGCTATGAAATATTCTGGATTTCCCGGAGCATCCTGCTCGTGGGACGCCGCTACCTGGTGCTCTGTGCATCCGGCGTGCTGATCTGCATTGGATACGTGGGGGTCCTGATCGGCCTGAAGCCTGCCTCATGGACGCAGGCGCTGCTGTGGATTGCCGTCATCCAGCTGCCCTTTGCCTTCCTGGTGGCGATGAGCCTGCGCCATGTGGTGGCGCCGCTGCCGGCCGCGGCCAACGCCCAGGCCCTGACGCTCGGGGAAGCCGCCAGCTACGGCTGGAAGGCCAGCCTTTCGCAGCTCATGAGCTGGATCATGACGGGAGGCGCCATCCTGCTGCTGGGTTCCTCCGCGGACTCGGCGCAGG
The DNA here is from genome assembly GCF_007828835.1 of Variovorax beijingensis. GTDB lineage: Bacteria > Pseudomonadota > Gammaproteobacteria > Burkholderiales > Burkholderiaceae_C > Variovorax > Variovorax beijingensis_A. The sequence continues at coordinate 343,539 of NZ_VIVL01000002.1, forward strand.
GCGGGCTGCTGAAGATCTACATCACCTTCCTGCTGCCGATGCAGTACGTGCTGCTTGCGCTGGGCTACTACATCCTGCCAAGGCTGGCGGCCAGCTGGACATCCGATCGGCGCAGGGACGCCTTTCGCCTGTTCGTCAAGTTCGTCGTCTTCGGTTTCGTGGTGGCCGAGATCGGCGGAGTCCTCCTGGGCCTGCTGGGCCCGTACCTCGTGGTCCTGGCCTTCGGCAAGAACTACGGCGGAATGGATTTTTCGCCGTTCTTCTACGCGCCCGCCATCTTCGGCCTGACGATGTGCCTGCGCACGGGTTTCAGGGCCGCCGGCCGGCCTGGTGCGCTTCTGTGGTGCTCGATCTTCGGTGCGCTGGTGTTCGCTGCGGCCATGCTCGCGGCCAGGCCGCCGATTTCCTACATCCAGACCATCAACGCCATGACGCTGGGCTTTGCCTGCATGGCGGCCATGATGATGGCCTGGCTGTTCTTCATCATGCGCGGCGCCGCTGCGGCGCCGGCCCGCTGAGCCGGCAACGCATGAAAACGGTTCAGCACTAGTTCAGGCTCAGCCCTGGTTCGGAAACACCGCGGAACCGGCTCTGCCGGGCCGCTGGTGTGGCCCCCTTGAGGGGGGAGTCGAGCGACACGAAGCGAGCGAGGGGCGGGGGTGGGTCCTACCGCCGCTCGAAGTTCAGGATGTTGTCGCCCGTGCGCGGCGTGCCGCTGTCCGGCGGTGCGAACTTGTAGGCGCTCGGGTCGCGGGCCGAGGTCATCTCGTAGAGCGGGTGGATCCGGCCGAGCCGCGCACCGCCGTCGCGCACCAGCGGCGCCCAGGCGAAGTTGGCGGTGAACTTGTTCGAACGCGGCAGCAGCGCGTCGAAGGGCACGGAAAGATAGATGCCCTTGTCGAAGCTGCCTTCGCCGAACTGCCTGGCCGAAACGTTGGTCTTGGTGGCATAGGCGCCGAGCACCACGCCGTTGTCGAAGCGGCGGCTGATGTCGATGGTGACGCCGCGGTCGCCCGCCAGGTACTGGCCCGCGCTGATCTTGGCCAGCACGCCGTTCCAGCCGGTGTCCCAGTAGAGCGTGGCGTGGCCGGTGTTCACCTTGTAGTCGCGCAGGCCGAAGTCCTGTTCGAAGTCGCGCTGGCGCACGTGGTTGAAGTCGACGCCGAAGGCGATCCGGCTGCGCCATGGCCGGTAGAGCCACTCCGCGCCGACGCCCGCATACATGGCTTCCAGTGCACCGCCGTACACGCTGTAGTACTGGTTGTCGGAAAGCCTGCCCACGTGCGTCAGCTGGAGCACCGGCATGGTCAGCCGCTTGGCCGTGACGTACTCGCGCTGGAGGGTTCGCACGCGGGGCAGGTTGCTGCCCGCCGTGTAGGTGAACTTGTCGAAGTTGTCGACCAGGCGCAGGTTCAGCGCGCCGTTGACCCAGGTGCTGGGCGTGAAGCGGTATTCCGCCACCGCCTGCACGCCGATCTGGTAGAGCAGGAATGCGTTGGGCCCGCCGAGGATCTGGCCGAGGCTGGGCGTGAGGCCGATGCTGAACTTGTCGCTGCGGCGCTCCCACGGGCCAAGGGCCTTGTTGTCAGCCGTGGCGGAGGAGGAGGCTGCGGATGCGGCCGCAATGTTGGCGCTGCTGCCCGGTGGAACGAAGGTGGCCGGATCGCCCGAGCCCACGGGCGGGGGCGCATAGTCGCGCTGGCTGGCCGCGCGAACCTCGCCGGGCGTCTGCGCCTGGTAGTGCGCCGTCACCCATTCGTTGCGGTTGACCACTTGCGCGTGCATCGGCAGGCCCCGCTCCGAATAGTGGAGCACGAAGTTCTTGATCGAGGCCGGGGCATCGCGATGCAGCACGGCAATGATCTTCTCGACCCGCACATCCCGGTAGACGGTGGCGCTTTCGGTGATCCACACATGCAGCATCTGGCCTTGCGGCGCGATGCGCTGGATGGTCCAGTCGGTGCGGCTTTCGATGTCGGCCGCGGTGGCTGCCCAGCCCGGCGAAGCGGCGGGCGGGTCCGGCGAAAAGCTCGGCGCCGGCGGGTCTGCCGCCTTGGGCATCTGCATCGTGGCCAGGTTGGTCTGCAGCGTGACGCCCAGCATCACCTTGTTGCCGCGTTCGAAACCGGCCGAGAAAGTCACGCCGGGCGAGTAGCGGTACTCCAGGCCGATGTTGAACGGGGAGCGCTGCCGCTGGGGGTTCTCGAGCGGCTCGTTCTTGTAGTCGTTGCCGTCGTATTCGAGCTTGAGCGTCAGCGGATCCCAGGGCGTGCGCCATTGGACGCCGCCAAAGAGCGCGGCGGGTCCGCGAAAGAGCCGGCCGAAGTTGGCACCGCCCCAGGTCGTCTCGCTCACGCGGGTCTTGAAGCGGCTGCTCAGCAAGCCGAAAGGGTTGCTGATGTTGCCGCTGCTCCCCAGGTAGCCCCAGCCGATGCCGAGGCTGAAATCCAGGTCGCCGTGGCGCTTGCTTGCCACCAGGTACTCGGACGAAAAGAGGCCGGTGCCGCCGATGTCGCGAAAGCCCAGGGCCACCTCGGGCAGGTAGGCCGACTCCTTCCACAGCCGCGCCTTCAGGTCGATGCTCTTGTCCTTGTAGCCCTGGTTGCTGAGGCCGATGCCGTAGATCCGGTTGCTGATGGAGGTGTAGCGAAAGCCCGCTTCCAGCCAATCCAGCGGCTGGAACATGACGTTCAGCCGCGTGTAGGGCGAGACATGCGTGAGCGAGGTCCGCATGTCGCCGGCCTGGCCCATGCGGGCCGTGGGCGTCTGCAGCAGGCCGGTTTCGCCCCAGTCGTTGCCGCTCGTCTGGAGCGCGCGGTATTGCGGTGCCGCCTCGGGGCGCACGGAAATGGCGGTCGACGGCGCCGGCGCGGCGGGGGCCGGCGGTACGTCGGGCAAGGCCGGCAGGGCGGGTGCAGCGGGTGCGGTGATGGCGGCGGCCGGTACGGCCGCACCAGCCGAAGGCTGCAGGATCGCGCCGCCTTGCGGCGAAGGCCCTTGCGTGGCCAGAAACTTGATGATGCCCTCGGAGATCGCCTCCAGGTCGTCCATGCCGCGCGGCGCGGCCCAGATCCATGCGCCCGGCGCCGGCTCGTTCGAGGGATGCGCATTCCAGTGCGCCACGCCCACGCGGGCCGTGCGTCCGTCGGGCTGGGCGACCCAGGCCCAGTCGTGCCTGCCCTCGGGGCTGCAGGCGGCAACGTAGTCCCACGCCGTGCGGCCGGGTTCGTGGGCCACCTGGCAAAGCTGCCCATCGGGCTGCAGCACCGAAATGGTCTTCAGCACGGGCGGCGGCGCAACGAGTTGCTGGCCGGCCGTCAGCACCGGATCCTCTTCCGGATGCGCCTGGAGCCAGCGCGGATCGACGATGCCGAGCGCGACGCGGCCGGTCACCGGCAGGCCCTGCAGCCAGGCCATCAGCTGCTTGCGCCGGCCCTGCTCTTCGCGCGGCACGCGCCGGCTGGCGGCATCGAGTCGCAGCAGCAGGGTGTTCTTCAGGAACTGCTGCGCCAGGCGCTCTTGCGGGATGCGCCATGCCAATCCCGGGGAAGCCGTTTCCGCCGGCTGGCGCAGCAGCCAGGCGCTCAGCCGCTCGCCGGGACGGATGTCTGCGTCGTCGGCGGGTGATTTGTTGTCGACGGGGCTGTTGCCCAAAGGCTGTGCGCCGGCGGCGCAACCCGCCGCCAGTGCGCAGGCCACCGCCGCGCGAAGAGGCCAGGGATGTCTGCCGAAGCCACGCAGGAGCGAACTGCTCATGTACCAGCGCTCGCCGCTGCGACGGGTGCTGGGGGGGGAGGCGTCCACTGCTCGAAGCTCATACACAGATCATTGGAAATACATTGCTCGGAATAGACGACCCGAGGCGCGCCGCCCGCGTGCGAAACGCCAAAGCGCGCCGGAGGCAGCGAGGCGCTCGCCGGATGCGAAACGCTGCGCTCCTCGTACCAGCGCAGCGACGCGGCAGCCGTGCCGGCGAGCGCGGTCTGCTGCGGCGCAGCAATGGGCGTCCGCACGATCTCGTCGCGAATGCCGAACCGGTAGCCCGGCATCATGTCGCGCTCGCGCTGGTAGGTCTTTTGCGCCGCGCCGTCCGCATCGCCGGTCCACGCGGGCAGGCTGGAAAAGCGCACCTCGCGCCAGTCGGTGCCGAGGCCGGTGGTTCCCACGAGGCGCCCGTCGAGCAGCCTCACGACCTCGCCGTTGCCGCTGTACCAGACCTCGACGGCACCTTCAGGGCGCTTGTCGATGTAACCGAGCACCATGTAGACCGTCTGCTCGCCGACGGCGACCCGCAAATAGCGGTAATTCGGGTTGAAAGTGGGCTGGGGCGCCGCGGCGCTGCCGCCATAGATATGCCGCGCCGTGACCAGCATGGCCGAGGATCCGGAAGAACAGCCGCCAACGCCCAAAAGAAATGCCGACAAAAGGCAGCATTCAATAAGTCGCGTGGCCAGACCAACGCGCGGAGCCCTCAGCGACTGCCCTCCCGCGAAGAGGGCCCGCACGTTTAATTCGTGCCGGTCGTGCCTGTACCCGTGCCTGTGCCGCCGGTGCCGCCCGTGCCGCTGCCACCACCGCTGTTGCCGCCGTTGCCGCTGGCGACGGCAGCTGCCAGGCCGACGCTGGCCGCGATGCCGCCGGCCTGGCCGGCCGTGATGCGGCCGAATGCGGAATTGGTTGCGCCGGTGGCGCTGGCCGGCTGAGGACCAGGCGTCTGGACCGGAGGGGGGGTTTGGGCCAGGGCCGAAGAAATGCCCAGCGCAGCAATGAAAGTGGCGGAAATCAGGGGGGCGATTCGCATGGCAAATATCCTCTCAATTAGCAGTTAACAGTTGGGAGAAGATTAGCAGTTGGCGAAGTGTGCCGCAACTAATTTAGCCATTGAGACATCTTTTACGCGTGCAAATCGTTGTGTCGAAATGTCTTGTAAATCAGGATTAATTCATTGTTATTAATTGCCTCTTTCGCATGGTTGGGAATGCCCATTCGCGCGGCTCCCGGCCGGCCCCGTTGAATATGCGCGCAACAGCCCGCTACAATCGCCGGTTGACCCTGCTCCAGCGAAGAAGACTTAGAGGATCCCCATGAGTGACATGACCTCCGGCTCCCCCCGGATCGACACAAGCAAGCGGACGTGGTTAATCGCATCCAGCTGTGCCGGCGTAGCGGGAGGCGTGGCCACCGCGATTCCCTTTGTGAGTACGTTCCAGCCCTCCGAAAAGGCCAAGGCCGCGGGCGCTGCCGTCGAAGTGGACATCGCAGGCCTCAAGGTCGGCGAGAAGATCACCGTCGAGTGGCGCGGCAAGCCCGTCTGGATCCTCAAGCGCTCTCCCGAGCAGGTTGCCGAGCTCCCCAAGCTCGACGGCCAGCTGGCCGATCCGCTCTCCAAGCGGCACCCCGACGAATTCACCCCCAAGTACGCGCAGAACGAACACCGTTCGATCAAGCCCGACGTGCTGGTGGTGGTGGGCATCTGCACCCACCTCGGCTGCTCGCCGGTCGACCGCCTCCAGGCCGGCCCGCAGCCTTCGCTGCCGAGCGACTGGGAAGGCGGCTTCCTCTGCCCTTGCCACGGTTCCACGTTCGACCTGGCAGGCCGCGTCTTCAAGAACAAGCCCGCGCCCGACAACCTGCCTGTGCCCCCGCACATGTACCTGTCGGACACCAAGCTCCTGATCGGTGAAGACTCCAAGAAGGCCTGAGGCAGAAGAACAACATGGCTGAATTCCACGAAATTTCCCCCAACGCGCCCGCGGGCGAGAAGCTGCTCAACTGGGTCGACAACCGCTTCCCGCTGAGCAAGCTCTGGAACGACCAGTGGGGCAAGTACTACGCGCCGAAGAACTTCAACTTCTGGTACATCTTCGGCTCGCTCGCGATGCTGGTCCTCGTGATCCAGATCGTGACCGGCATCTTCCTCGTGATGCACTACAAGCCCGATGCGAACCAGGCGTTCGCATCGGTCGAGTACATCATGCGCGATGTGCCCTGGGGCTGGCTCATCCGCTACATCCACTCGACGGGCGCCTCGGCGTTCTTCATCGTGGTGTACCTGCACATGTTCCGCGGCCTCATGTACGGCAGCTATCGCAAGCCGCGCGAGCTGATCTGGGTCTTCGGCTGCGCGATCTTCCTGTGCCTGATGGCCGAGGCCTTCATGGGCTACCTGCTGCCATGGGGCCAGATGAGCTACTGGGGCGCCCAGGTGATCGTGAACCTGTTCGCGGCCATTCCGTTCGTCGGTCCTGACCTCGCGCTGCTGATCCGCGGCGACTACGTGGTGAGCGACGCCACGCTGAACCGCTTCTTCAGCTTCCACGTGATCGCCGTGCCGCTCGTGCTGCTCGGCCTGGTGGTGGCCCACCTGATCGCGCTGCACGAAGTGGGTTCCAACAACCCCGACGGCATCGAGATCAAGGCCAAGCGCGGTCCCGACGGCCATCCGCTGGACGGCATTCCGTCGCATCCGTACTACACGGTGCACGACATCTTCGGCGTGGTGGTGTTCCTCACGATCTTCTCGGCCGTGATCTTCTTCGCGCCGGAAGCGGGCGGGTACTTCCTTGAGTACAACAACTTCATCCCGGCCGATTCGCTCAAGACGCCGAACCACATTGCGCCGGTCTGGTACTTCACGCCGTTCTATTCGATGCTGCGTGCGACCACCGACGACATGGTCAACGTGTTCGCGCTGATCATCGCCGCGGCCGCCGTCCTGAACTTCATCAAGGGCAAGTCGAGCACGGCCCTGAAGATCGCGCTCGTCGTCGTGGCGGCCGTGGCCATCTTCCTGCTCAAGGCCTTCGACGCCAAGTTCTGGGGCGTGCTCGTGATGGGTGGCTCGGTCATCATCCTGTTCTTCCTGCCATGGCTCGACAAGAGCGAAGTCAAGTCGATCCGCTATCGTCCGGGCTGGCACAAGTATGTCTACGGCGTCTTCGTGTTCTTCTTCCTGATCCTGGGCTACCTGGGCATCCAGGCGCCTGGCGTCTGGGGCAGCCTGGTCATCGGTTCGTTCGCGCTCGACATCGCGCAGACCATTTCCCAGATCGGCACGCTTTTCTACTTCGGTTTCTTCCTGCTCATGCCCTGGTGGAGCAGCAAGGGCGAGTTCAAGCCCGTGCCTGAGCGCGTGACCTTCGCCGCCCATTGAGAAGCCCAAGAGAGCTCGAGAGAAACACGATGAAGAAAAGCATTTCTGGCTGGCTCGCGGTTGTGGGCCTGGCCTTGGGCCTGACCTTTTCCGCCGCCGCATCGGCCGAGTCCGGTGGCATGGCCTGGGACAAGGCGCCCAACAAGACCACCGACGTCGCCTCCCTGCAGAACGGCGCCAAGCTGTTCGTCAACTACTGCCTGAACTGCCACTCCGCGGCGTTCATGCGCTACAACCGTCTGCAGGACATCGGCATTACCGAGCAGCAGATCAAGGACAACCTCCTGTTCGCGACCGACAAGGTCGGCGAAACCATGAAGGCCAACATCGACGCGCGCCAGGCCAAGGAATGGTTCGGCACGACGCCGCCCGACCTGACCCTGGTTGCCCGCTCGCGCGCCGGCCATGGCGGCACGGGTGCGGACTACCTGTACACCTACCTGCGCACCTACTACCGCGACGACACCAAGGCCACCGGCTGGAACAATCTACTGTTCCCGAGCGTTGCCATGCCCAACCCGCTGTGGGAGCTGCAGGGCGAACGCCGTCCCGTCTACACCAAGGTGTCGCAGCATGGCCACGAGACCGAAGTGTTCAAGGGCTGGGAGCAGGTGACCCCCGGCACCATGACGCCGCTGCAGTTCGACACGGCGGTCGGCGACCTGGTGAGCTACCTGCAATGGATGGCCGAGCCCGCACAGAACACGCGCATCCGCATCGGTGTGTGGGTGCTGCTGTTCCTCGTCATGTCGTTGGTCTTCGTGTGGCGACTGAACGCCTCGTACTGGAAAGACGTCAAGTAGTTCCGTCCACGCCGACCGCGCGCCTGGTGCGTGCGGTCCCACAGAGTGGGTTGCCAACGCGACCCACTCTTTTTGATTTTTAGGAGTCTCTCGCCATGATGGTCTTGTATTCAGGAACGACCTGCCCCTTTTCCCACCGCTGCCGTTTCGTGTTGTTCGAAAAGGGCATGGACTTCGAGATCCGCGACGTCGATCTCTACAACAAGCCTGAAGACATCAGCGTGATGAACCCGTATGGCCAGGTGCCGATCCTGGTCGAGCGCGACCTCATCCTGTATGAGTCGAACATCATCAACGAGTACATCGACGAGCGCTTCCCGCATCCGCAGCTGATGCCCGGCGACCCGGTCGACCGTGCGCGCGTGCGGCTGTTCCTGCTCAACTTCGAGAAGGAACTGTTCGTGCACGTGGCTGCGCTCGAGAACCGCACCGCCAAGGGCAACGAGAAGGCGCTCGAAAAGGCGCGCTCGCACATCCGCGACCGCCTGACGCAGCTGGCGCCCGTGTTCCTCAAGAACAAGTACATGCTGGGCGACAATTTCTCGATGCTCGACGTGGCGATTGCGCCGTTGCTCTGGCGCCTCGACTACTACGGCATTGACCTCAGCAAGAACGCGGCGCCGCTTCTGAAGTACGCTGAGCGCATCTTCTCGCGCCCGGCCTACATCGAAGCGCTCACCCCGTCCGAAAAGGTCATGCGCAAGTAAAACTGCGTCAATCGTTCTTCGCCGTCTTTCATGATCAACGCGCTCGAGTCGTCCTCCACCCGCCCGTACCTCATACGGGCGCTGTACGAATGGTGCACCGACAACGGGTTTACGCCCTATGTCGCGGTGCAGGTCGACGACACCGTCCAGGTGCCGCGCGAGTACGTGAAGAACGGCGAGATCGTGCTGAACATCAGCTTCGACGCGACCAGCTCGCTCAAGCTTGGCAACGATTTCATCGAGTTCAAGGCCCGCTTCGCAGGCAGTGCGCGCGAAATCGTCGTGCCGGTGGGCCGCGTGATCGCGATCTACGCGCGCGAGAACGGGCAGGGCATGGCGTTTCCCGCGCCGGTACCTGGCGGCAGCGGCGCCGAGGGCGGGGGGCCATCTCTGGCGGCCGGCGCGCCTTCCTCGCCCCAGGGGCCTGCGCGCATGCCGCTGCGCGACGCGTCGCGCGGCACCGAAGGCGATGCCGGCAAGATCGTTCACCTGGTGACGGGTGAAGACGCGGATGAAATGGTCGATGTCGGCGACGACGCCGGCTCGCCCACTGACCCCACCGACGAGCCGCCGCGCCCGCCGGCAGGAGGCGGAAGCCGTCCGTCGCTCAAGCGTGTGAAGTAGCCGGCCGTCAGTCAACGCACAAGCGGGTCCGGGCGGTCGGCGCTGTTGTCGCCCCGCTAAAATCCCGCAGGAGAATCCGTGCCGCTTTAGCTCAGTTGGTAGAGCACCCGCCTTGTAAGCGGAAGGTCGTCAGTTCGATTCCGACAAGCGGCACCATATCGAACATACCGGAAAGCACTCGCGCTGACCGGGCAAGAAAGAAGCGGCGATCTGCCCGCTCTTTTCCATCTCTTGGCCGAAGATCAGCAGCGGCCCTTCTTGGCCTGTCCCGGCGGGCAGTGGTATCCACCGCCGCCGCCAGGATGCTCGTCGGCATGGCGGTGTTGCGGCTCTGCGCGTCGCCAGTCGCCCTCCATCCAGCGCCATCCGCCGTCGGCCTGTACCCATCGGCCCGGCGCATAGGCGTAGTCGGGCCGCGCGGCCTGCCAGTAGCCGGAGCGCCAGACGTAGGCGCGTTCGTTCCATTGCCAGTGGCCGGGCACCCACACCTGGCCGGGCCGCGGCCCTGGCATGGGTTCGTAGCGCGGTGCAGGAGGCGCCACCTGGATCAGGCCGGGCACGTTGATGTGAACCGAAACCTGCGCCGCGGCGGGCAGTGCGGACACGGCCAGCGCGGCCGCGGCCAGAAGAGCTGAGACTTTCATTGAAACCCTTGAACATGTGGACAGGTCTGCACAACGCAGACCGGCGGGAAAGTGTAATCAGCACATTCCCTGGGGTGGGGCCGGCAGCGCAGCCGTGGCCGCCGGTGCGCGCCCGTCCGCCGGTTTCGGATGCTAGAGTCGAAGTGCAAGTTGCACGCCGATGCGCAGACTACGCTTTCTCACCCACCGTCACCGGGCGCCCTCCACGAACCGGCTGCTTGGCCTGCTGCTGGCCTTCAACGCCGGCGCCGTGAATGCGGGCGGGTTCCTGGTGCTGCACATGTACACCTCGCACATGACGGGCTTCGCTTCGCAGTTCGCGGACGGGCTGGTGCTGGGCAACACCAGGCTGCTGCTCAATGCGCTGGGCGCCCTCCTTGCCTTTCTGGCGGGTGCGGCGGTCTGCGCGATTCTCGTGAACTGGGGCCGCCAGCACCAGCTGCGCAGCGTCTATGCGGTGCCGCTGCTGCTGGAGGCGGCGCTCATGTTCCCGTTCGGGTTGATGGGCGCCATCACGCTGACCTGGCCAACGCCCTTTGCCGTTCCGCTCACGGTGCTGCTGCTGTCTTTCATCATGGGGCTGCAGAACGCCGTCGGCTCCAAGACCTCCGGCGGCAGCGTCCGCACCACCCACATGACAGGCAACATCACCGATGTGGGAATGGAGCTGGGCAAGCTGTTCTACTGGAACCGGCATTCGACGCCGGCCCACGCGATGGTGCGCCACAACCGCCGCCGGATGCAGATGGCGGGGGGACTGATCGGCATGTTCGTGCTGGGCGGCATCGTCGGCGCGCTGGGTTTCAATTACATCGGCTTCGTCTGCGTGGTGCCGCTCGCGGCGCTGCTGCTGGCCGTCTCCATTCCGCCGCTCCTGGAGGACGTGCCGCGCTCCAGGCCGCTGCAGAAGCTGCTGGCGGCCTTCAGACGGCGCCCACGCTGCCCGTGACCGGCAGCACGATGCCGGTGATGTAGCTGGCGCAGCTCGGCGCGGCCAGGAACACGTAGGCAGGCGAGAGTTCTTCCGGCTGCGCGGGCCTTTGCAGGTCGGTGTTCTTGCCGAAATCCTTCACCTTCTCGGGCGGGCTGTCGGCGGGGTTCAGGGGCGTCCACACCGGCCCGGGCGCCACCGCATTCACGCGGATGCCCTTGGGCAGCAGGTTGCTGGCCAGCGACTTGGTGAAGGCATGGATCGCGCCCTTGGTGGTGGAATAGTCGAGCAGGTGCGCGCTGCCCTCCAGCCCGGTGACCGAGCCGGTATTGATGATCGAGGCGCCTTGGCCCAGGTGTGGAACTGCGGCGCGCGCCATCTGGAAGTAGCCGAAGACATTGGTCCTGAGCGTGAGTTCGAAGCGCTCGTCGGTGATGTCCTCGATGGACGCCGCATGCAGCTGGAAGGCCGCGTTGTTCACCAGGATGTCGAGCTTGCCGAAGGCCTCGATCGTCTGGTCGACCGCGTCGCGGCAGAACGCCGGATCGCAGACGTCGCCTTTGATGAGGATGCAGCGTGCGCCTTCGGCCTCCACGTGGCGCCGGGTTTCCTCGGCGTCCTCGTCTTCGTCGAGGTAGGCGATGGCGACGTCGGCGCCTTCACGGGCATAGAGCAGCGCCACGGCGCGGCCGATGCCGGAATCACCGCCCGTGACCAGCGCCGCCATGCCTTCGAGCTTGCCACTGCCCTTGTAGTGCGGCGCTTCGAAGCGCGGGCGCAGCGTCATGTCGGCTTCGAGCCCGGGCTTGCGCAAGTGCTGTGCCGGCATCGGGTTGGCCGGCTGGGAGCGCGGCCCCGCCTGTGCGGGCGGGCTGGTTTTCTTGGCGGCGGGTTTGGCGTTGTCCTTCGCGTCCTGCGTGTGCTGAACGGCCCGCTGCCTGCTGGCGGTGTGGGCGGGTCCCCGGGACTTGGCGGATTTCGCGGGTGATGCGGTGGTCGATTTCATGTTGCATGGGCTCCTGCGTATGAAAGACCACCGTAGAACGCCGGTGCGCGGCCTGCGTAGGAATCCGTCCCGAAAGCACGCCCACCGAGGCTGACCCCGGGCGTTCCGAGCCGCTTGAGGTGGACTAAATTTCAGCGCCCTCGACCAGGAAGCGCACCCGGCGCACGCCCTGCCATTCGTCGGCATCGAGCCGGAAGGCGAGCTTCACGCGCGCGGGCAGCGGCTCGGTGTGGCCGAACCAGATGCCGTCGACCGGCTGCCCCTGGTGCCGCAGCTTGAGCGCCAGGTGCTTCTCGCCCACGAGGCGTTGCGACACCACTTCGACCTCTTCGCTGAAGGTGGGCGGGGCGAAGCCCTGGCCCCACACTTCGCGGTGCAGCGTGTCCACGAGGTCGATGCGCATGTACTCGCGTGCGATCGGCCCATCCGTTTCGATCTGGCGTGTGAGCGCGGAGGCGGCCAGCCATTCGTGCGCGACCTCGGCCAGCGCGCGCTCGAACACCTCAAACTTCTCTCGTGCCACGGTGCAGCCGGCCGCCATGGCATGGCCACCGAAGCGCAGCAGCACGCCCGGATGGCGCTTGGCCACGAGGTCGAGCGCATCGCGCAGATGGAAGCCCGGAATCGACCGGCCCGAGCCCTTGAGCTCGTGCTCCTTGCCGGGCGCGCCGCTGGCGGCGAAGACGAAGGTCGGGCGGTGGAAGCGGTCCTTGATGCGCGAGGCCACGATGCCGACCACGCCTTCGTGGAAGTCGGCATCGAACACGCTGATGGCGGCGGGCGGCGCCTCGCTGCCGTCGGCGGTGGCGCCGAACAGCGATTCGGCCAGCAGCAGCGCCTGGTCGCGCATGCCGCCCTCGATGTCGCGGCGCTCGCGGTTGATGCCGTCGAGCATGCGCGCGAGTTCGTCGGCGCGGCCCGCATCGTCGGTCAGCAGGCACTCGATGCCCAGCGTCATGTCGGCGAGCCGGCCGGCCGCGTTGATGCGCGGACCGAGCGCAAAACCGAAGTCGAAGGTGGTGGCCACCGCGGCGTTGCGCCCCGCGGCCTTGAACAGCGCCGCGATGCCCGCGGGCAGTGCACCGGCGCGGATGCGCCGCAGGCCTTGCGCCACCAGGCGGCGGTTGTTGGCGTCGAGCTTCACCACGTCGGCCACGGTGCCGAGCGCGACCAGCGGCAGCAGCACGTCGAGCTTGGGTTGCGTGGCCGCCGTGAAGATGCCGCGCAGCCGCAGCTCGGAACGCAGCGCCAGCAGCACGTAGAACATCACGCCGACCCCGGCGATGCTCTTGCTCTCGAAGCCGCAGCCGGGCTGGTTGGGATTCACCAGCACGTCGGCGGCCGGCAGCTCGGGGCCGGGCAGGTGGTGGTCGGTAACCAGCACCTGCAGGCCGCGCGCCTTGGCGGCGGCCACGCCCTCGACGCTGGCGATGCCGTTGTCGACGGTGATCAGCATGTCGGCGCCGGTCGCGGCCACGCGCTCGGCAATCGGCGGCGTGAGGCCGTAGCCGTCGACCACGCGGTCGGGCACCAGGTAGCTCACGTTTCTTGCGCCGAGCAGGCGCAGGCCGCGCACCGCGACGGCGCAGGCGGTGGCGCCGTCGCAGTCGTAGTCGGCCACGATGCACAGGCGCTTGTCCTGCGCCATGGCGTCGGCCAGCAGCACCGCGGCCTCGCGCGTGCCGTGCAGTGTGTCGGGCGGCAGCAGGCGCGCCAGGCCGTCGTCGAGCTCGTCCTTGGCCAGCACGCCGCGCGCGGCGAACAGGCGGGCCAGCAACGGATGCACGCCGGCCTGTTCGAGCGCCCAGACCGTGCGGGGCGGAATTTCGCGGGCGATGATCTTCACAGGGCCTCCAGCACGCTGGCGGCGCGCGGCCGGTCGAACAGGCTCCTGGCCCAGCCCACCAGCCCGCGCTGCTGCACCGCATAGCGCTGCGCGGCGCGGTCGCCGCACAGCGTGAGCGTGACGTCGGCGCCGGCGGTGCAGTCGGCCAGCAGGCCGGCGATGGGGCCTGCGTCCAGTGCCTGCCATGCCGTGGCCCAGCCCAGGCCGTCATCGCGCAGCGCGGCCACGCGCAGCGCGTCGCTCACGGTCGGTGGAAGGGTGCCGGGCGAGGGGACGCCGGCCTCGAGGGCGCCGGTGCCGCTGAGCCAGAAGGAGTTGATCGGCGGCACGCCGCGCGCGGCGCGGTCGTCGTTCACGCGCTGGGTGTAGAGCAGCATCTGCATTTCGTTCTGGAGACGGCGCAGCGGCCGCGCGGCTTCGGCCAGTGGCGACCACTGCGAGATCGGATGGCCCACCGCGCGGTCGATGGAGGCCGTGGCCAGGCCCTCGAAGATGTGCGCGCGCGCGAGCCAGCGGCCGGGCGCGGGGGAAGGGTGCAGCGCGATGCCGTCTTCCTCGAAGAAGGGATGGGCGGCGGCCAGCAGCGCGGCCGATTCGGCGGCGTCGATCTCGATCGCGGACGGGTCGCCCAGCACCACGTCGTCGATGCCCACCTGCCAGTTGCACAGCGAGACCAGGCCCCAGCCCTCGCGGTCGCCGGGTTCGGCGATGCCGGCCTGCCGGGCTTCCAGCGCGGCCCAGGGAATGCAGCCGTCGGGTGCGGAAATGCCCAGCGCCCGGGCCAGCGCCCGTTCATGGGGCGGCGAGCGCGTGCTTTCGTCCTGCGTATCGGCCTCGGCGAGCGAGAGCCGGGAGAGCAGCGCTTCGAGATTGGGCAGCCGAAGCGTGGGCAGTGCCGCGCGGCACGCCGGGGAACCGCGGCCGGCAAAGGGGATCAACAAGTGACGGGGGGAAGGTTCGGCCATTCCCCCTATTGTCCGGGATGCCACAATCCCGGCATGAAACGCCGCCCGAAGCGCGTTGGGAATAACTGAAAAATATGCGACTTCCTTATGAACTGAAGCTCGGCTGGCGCTACACGCGCGCAGGCCGGGCGACGCGGCGCAACGGCTTCATCTCCTTCATCTCCGGCGTGTCGATGCTCGGCATCGCATTGGGGGTGGCGGCGCTGATCATCGTGCTCAGTGTGATGAACGGCTTCCAGAAGGAAGTGCGCGACCGCATGCTCGGCGTGGTGTCGCACATCGAAATTTTGTCGCGCGACGGACAGGCGCTGCCCGACATCGATGCCATCACGGCTGCCGCCCGCAAGAACCCCGAGGTGATCGGCGCCGCGCCCTTCATTGCCACGCAGGCGCTCATCGCGCGCGGCGAGGACATGAAGGGCACGCTGGTGCGCGGCATCGTGCCCAAGCTCGAACCCGAGGTGACCGACATCGCCACCACGGCGCAGAAGGGCACGCTCGACAAGCTGGTGCCGGGCGAGTTCGGCATCGTGCTCGGCGGCGAACTGGCACGTTCGCTCTTCGTGCAGCCGGGCGACCAGGTCACGCTGGTGGCGCCGGGCGGCCAGGTCACGCCGGCCGGCGTGGTGCCGCGGCTCAAGCAGTTCACCGTGGTGGGCACCTTCGATTCGGGCCACTACGAATACGACTCGGCGCTGGCCATGATCCATGCGGAAGACGCGCAGCGCGTGTTCCGGCTCGAAGGCCCGACCGGCATCCGCATCAAGCTCAAGGACCTGAACGAGGCACGCGAGGTGGCCGACCAGATGGCCGTCACGCTGCCGGGCCAGTTCCTCATCCGCGACTGGACGCGCCAGAACAAGACCTGGTTCGCGGCCGTGCAGGTCGAGAAACGCATGATGTTCATCATCCTCACGCTCATCGTGGCGGTGGCGGCCTTCAACCTGGTGTCCACGCTGGTCATGACCGTGACCGACAAGCGCGCGGACATCGCCATTTTGCGCACGCTGGGCAGTTCGCCGCGCAGCATCATGGGCATCTTCGTGGTGCAGGGGGCGATGGTCGGCGTGATCGGCACGGTGGCCGGGCTGCTGCTGGGGCTGGGCATTGCCTACAACATCGACGTGATCGTGCCGGCGCTCGAGCAGCTGTTCCATGCGAGCTTCCTGCCCAAGGACATCTACCTGATCAGCAAGATGCCGAGCGATCCGCAGCGCAGCGACATCATGCCGATCGCGATCATTTCGCTGGTGCTGGCTTTTCTTGCAACGCTGTATCCCAGCTGGCGCGCGAGCCGCGTCAATCCCGCCGAGGCCCTGCGCTATGAGTGAACGACAAGAGACCGCCGCGCCAGGCAATGGCGTGGTGCTGAAGGCGCGCGGCCTCACCAAGCGCTTTCACGAAGGGCGCATCGACCTCACGGTGCTGCACGGCGTCGACCTGGACGTGCGCGCCGGGGAAACGCTGGCCATCGTCGGCGCTTCGGGTTCGGGCAAGAGCACGCTGCTGCACCTGATGGGTGGGCTCGATGCACCCACGGCCGGCAAGGTCGAGCTGCTCGGCAAGGACATCGCGCATGCCGATGCGGCCGAGCAGGGGCGGCTGCGCAACAAGCACCTGGGCTTCGTCTACCAGTTCCACCACCTGCTGCCCGAGTTCAGCGCGCTCGACAACGTGGCGATGCCGCTCAAGATCCGGCGCATGGATTCCGCACAGGCGGCGGCCGCGGCCACGAAGATCCTCGAAAGCGTGGGCCTGGGCGAACGCCTGCACCATCGGCCGGCCGAGCTCTCGGGCGGCGAGCGCCAGCGCGTGGCCATTGCGCGCGCGCTGGTCACGCAGCCGGCCTGCGTGCTGGCCGACGAGCCCACGGGCAACCTCGA
Source organism: Variovorax beijingensis (assembly GCF_007828835.1). Taxonomy (GTDB): domain Bacteria; phylum Pseudomonadota; class Gammaproteobacteria; order Burkholderiales; family Burkholderiaceae_C; genus Variovorax; species Variovorax beijingensis_A. The sequence goes on from NZ_VIVL01000002.1 coordinate 360,101, forward strand.
CCGCAGCACGGCCGACACGGTGTTCGCGCTGATGATCGAACTCGCGCACAAGCACCGCACGGCCTTCGTGATGGTCACGCACGACCAGGAGCTCGCCAAGCGCTGCGACCGCGTGCTGCAGCTGGTGGCGGGGCGGTTGGCGGGCTGAATTGCCGATGCCGCTTGCCACGGCGCATGCAATGTCGCGAAACTGTCCGTCTGCGCGGCACGAGGCCGTGCAATCACAGGAGCGCTTCTTCATCATGGAAACCGACGACGACACCCCGCCCGCGGCCACCGCCGAGCCGCGCAATTCGTACCTCGAAGAAAAAGCCTTCAAGTCGCGCACGCTGCTGATCTTCGGCAGCATCACCGACTCCGTGGCCGCCGACGTGACGCGCAGGCTCATCGCGCTCGACGCCGACAGCGCGGACAAACCCATCGACATCCTGGTGAGCTCGCCCGGCGGCCACCTGGAGTCGGGCGATGCCATCCATGACATCGTGCGCTTCATCTCCGCGCCGGTGAACATGATCGGCACCGGATGGGTGGGCAGCGCCGCCACGCACCTGTACCTGGCGGTGCCGCGCGAGCGGCGCGTGTGCCTGCCCAACACGCGCTTCCTGATCCACCAGCCCAGCGGCGGCGCCGGCGGGCAGGCGACCGACATCGCGATCCAGGCGCAGGAAATCATCAAGGCCCGGCACCGCATTGCGCACGAGATCGCGCGCGAGACCGGCAAGCCGATCGACGTGGTGCTGGCCGACATCGAGCGCGACCGCTGGCTCTCGGCTGCCGAGGCGGTCGAATACGGCCTGGTCTCGCGCATCATCCAGCGCAAGACCGAGCTGCATGCCTGATCAGGCCTTGGGCTTGTAGGCCACCACGTCGATCTCGACCCTGGCGTCGACCATCAGCCGCGCCTCGGTGGTCGAGCGCGCCGGCTTGTTTTCACCGAAGTAGCCCATGTAGATGCGGTTGAAGGCACCAAAGTCGCGCGCGTCCTGCAGCCAGACGGTGCTCTTGCAGACGTCGTCGAGCGTGGCGCCCGCCAGCGCCAGCACTTTCTCCAGGTTTTCCATCACCTGGCGCGTCTGCGCCTCGATGCCGCCCACCACGATCTCGCCTTCGGCATTGGCAGGCACCTGGCCCGACACGTAGATGAAATCGCCGGCGCGCACGGCCGGGGAGAAGGGGCGGGCCTGGCGGTCCGAGGCGACGGGCGGGGCGCCGAGGTATTCGAGCGGCATGGGAAGACTCCTGAAAAGAATGAAAAAAGGCGGATCGCAAGTATCGATCCAATCTGAAAATTTGTTTCAGAAAAACCCACAAACAAGGGTTAACACGGATGATTTGGCATGGATAGTGCTTCAAAGTGCGGGCCGAAAAGAAAATTTCTTTCACAATTTGCCTGCCCCCACGAAGGAGTTCCCATGTCTCATGCCGGTCTTGTCCAGCGCCTGCCGAAGCTGTCGAAGCGCAGCCTGCTGGGCGCCTCCCTGCTCGCGGTGCTGTGTGCCGCGCTGCCTCAACAGCCAGCGCATGCCCAGGGGCCGCGCAACTTCGCCACGCTGGCGATGGTGGCCGAACCGCAGACGCTCGACCCGATGGCCTCCACGGCCGACCTGGTCGGAACCATCATGCAGCACGTGTACGAGACGCTCTACACCTTCGACGCCAAGTGGAACGTGGTGCCGATGCTGGCCGAGAGCAGCCCCAAGATCTCGGCCGACGGCAAGACCTACGCGATCACGCTGCGCAAGGGCGTGATGCTGCACAACGGCCGCGAACTCAACGCCGACGACGTGGTGGCCAGCCTGCAGCGCTGGATGGACCAGTCGCCGCGCGGCAAGGCCGTGGGCAAGGAAATCGAGAGCCTCAAGGCCAAGGGACCGCTGGGCGTGGAGATCGTGCTGAAGGCGCCGTATGCGCCGCTGCTCTCGCAGCTCGCGCTGCCCAGCGGCATGGCCGCGATCATGGCCAAGGATTCCATCGCTTCGCCGCTGAAGGAGTTCGTCGGCACCGGCCCCTACAAGTTCAAGGAGCGCCGCCCCGACCAGTTCGTGCTGCTCACGCGCTTCGACAAGTACACGGCGCGCAAGGAACCCGCGAGCGGCTATGGTGGCAAGCGCGAGGCGGCCATCGAGGAGCTGCGCTTCGTGCCGGTGCCCAATGCCAGCACGCGCGTCGAAGGCGCCCTGGCGGGCCAGTACGACTTTGCCGACCTGCTGCCGGTCGAGGCCCTGCCGCGCCTGGAGAAGTCGGGCGGCAAGACCGTGCCGATCATGACGCCTTCGTTCGGTTTCCCGTACCTCGTGCTCAACACCAAGGAGGGCGTGGCTTCGAACCAGGCCGTGCGCCAGGCGATCCAGTCGGCGCTCGGCGAAGGCGAGATGCTCGCGGCCGGCTTTGGCGACACGCGCTTCTTCGTGGCCGAAGGCAACCACTTTCCCAAGGGCTCGCCGTTCTATTCGACTGCGGGCACCACGCTCTACAACGAGCGCAATGCGTCCAAGGCCAAGGAGGCCGCGGCCAAGGCCGGCTACAAGGGCGAGCCGATCCGCGTGCTCACCAGCCGCCAATACGACTTCCACTACAACATGTCGCTCCTGATGGCCGAGCAGCTCAAGCGCGCCGGCTTCAAGGTCGACCTGAACGTGGTCGACTGGGCCACGCTGGTGCAACGCCGCAACGACCCGAAGCTGTGGGACATCTACGTGACCCACTCGGGCCAGTTCCCCGAGCCGATGCTCTCGCCGCCGCAACTGGGCGACGGCGCGCCGGGCTGGTGGGACACGCCCGCCAAGAAGTCTGCACTGCAGGCCTTCAATGTCGAGAGCGATCCGGCCAAGCGCGGCGCGCTGTGGGGCAAGGTGCAGCAGGTGGTCTATGAAGAAGTGCCGTACATCAACGTCGGCAAGTTCAACGGCCTCTCGGCGAAGAGCCCGGCGCTGGACAATTACCAGCCCGCAACCTGGCCGTTCTTCTGGAACGCAAAAATCAAGTAAACCCCGCGGCGCCATCCCCCCATGTTTCGCTACCTTGCTTCCCGTGCCGCCGGCATGCTCGTCGTGCTCGCGATCGTGGCGGTGCTCGTGTTCGTGCTCACGCGCGCGGCCTCGGGCGATCCGGTCTCGGTGCTGCTGGGCGACCAGGCCACCGCGGCCGACATCGCCCGCGTGCAGAAGGAGTACGGCCTCGACAAGCCGCTGCCCCTGCAGTTCGGCTACTGGCTGCGCGAAGTGCTGCAGGGCAACCTCGGCACCTCGATCTTCCTGCAGCGGCCGGTGACGCAGGCGCTGTGGGAGCGTGCCGAGCCCACCACATTGCTCGCGCTGATGGCGGTGGCCATTGCGGCGCTGATCGGCGTGCCCTGCGGCATCGTCTCGGCGGTGTTCCGCGGGCGCGTGGTCGACCAGCTCTTCACCGGCATCGCGATGCTCGGCGCGAGCATTCCGAGCTTCTGGCTCGGCATCGTGCTGATCCAGATCTTTGCCGTGTCCTTCGGGTGGTTTCCTGTCTCGGGCTACGGCGCGCCCGATGCGCCCTTGGCCGAGCGGCTGCATGCGCTGGTGCTGCCGGCCACAGTGTTGGGCCTCTTGAACTCGGCGCTCATCATCCGCTTCACGCGCGCCTCGATGCTCGACGTGCTCGGCGAAGACTACGTGCGCACCGCGCGCTCCAAGGGCCTGAGCGAAAGCACCGTCGTGCTCAAGCACGCCCTGCGCAATGCGCTGGTGCCGATCGTCACGGTGATCGGCCTCACGGTCGCGCTGATGATCGGCGGCGCCGTGATCACCGAGACCGTGTTCGGCCTGCCGGGCGTCGGCAATCTCGTGGTGAGTGCGGTGCTGCGGCGCGACTATCCGGTGATCCAGGGCGCGCTGCTCGTGATTGCGGCGATCTACGTGCTGATCAATTTCTCCATCGACCTGCTCTATGCCGTCGTCGATCCGCGCGTGAAGGTTTGAAAAAATGCAAATGCCCCGAATGCTCCGCCAGCTGATGCATCGCCGCATCGTGATGGTCTCGGCGCTGGTGCTGCTGGCCATTGCAGTGCTCGCCATCGGCGCGCCGCTGTTTGCCTCCATCGACCCCAACGACACCGCCGTGCTGCAGCGCCTGAAGGGACCGAGCGCCGAGCATCTGCTGGGCACCGACGAGCTCGGCCGCGACATGTATTCGCGCATCGTGCATGGCGCGCGCTATTCGCTGGCCATCGCGGCGCTTACCGCGCTGGGCGCGGTGGTCGCGGGCACGGTGCTGGGCCTCATGGCGGGCTTCTTCCGCCGGCTCGACGCGCCGCTGATGCGCGTGGTCGACGCGATGATGTCGTTTCCTGACATCCTGCTGGCCATCGCGCTGGTGGCCATCCTGGGACCTTCGCTGATCAACACCGTGCTGGCGCTGGTGCTGGTCTACACGCCGCGCGTGGCACGGGTGGTGCGGGCCTCGACGCTGGTGGTGCGCGAGCTGCTGTTCGTCGAGGCGGTGCGTGCGCTGGGCGTGCGCACCTCGCGCATCCTGTGGCGCCACATCCTGCCCAACCTGATGTCGCCGATCCTCGTGCAGGTGTCGTTCATCTTCGCCTACGCGATCCTGGCCGAGGCGGGGCTGTCGTTCCTCGGCGTCGGCGTCCCGCCCGAGATCCCGACCTGGGGCACCATGGTCGCCGGCAGCCAGCAGTACGCGCACCAGGCCTTCTGGGTGGTGCTGTTCCCGGGGCTCGCGATCATCTTCACCGCGCTCTCGCTGCAGTTGCTGGGCGACGGCGTGCGGGACCTGCTCGACCCCAAACTGAAGAAGACGCTGTGATGACGACCACGAACACCCCACGTCTTTCTGTCAGCAACCTGAGCACCAGCTTCCCCACCGAAGACGGCCTGGTCCGTTCGGTGGCCGATGTGAGCTTCTCGATCCAGCCTGGCAAGACGACCGCGCTGGTCGGCGAATCGGGCTCGGGCAAGTCGGTCACCAGCCTCACGCTGATGCGGCTGTTGCCCAAGACCGCCAATGCGCAGGTCAGTGGACAAGCCTCTTTCGTGACCCGCGAAGGCAAGACGCTCGACCTGCTGCAGATCGGCGGGCGCGAGATGCGCAGCCTGCGCGGCAACCAGCTGTCGATGATCTTCCAGGAACCGATGACCAGCCTGAACCCGGTCTTCACCATCGGCGAGCAGATTGCCGAGAGCGTGCGGCTGCACAAGGGACTGGACCGCAAGGCGGCCATGGCCCATGCGCTGCGCATGCTCGAGCTGGTCGAGATTCCGGCGGCGGCGCAGCGCATTCACGAGTATCCGCATCAACTCTCGGGCGGCATGCGCCAGCGCGTGATGATCGCGCTGGCGATGGCCTGCGACCCCACGCTCTTGATCGCCGACGAACCGACCACCGCGCTCGACGTGACCATCCAGGCGCAGATCCTCGAGCTCATGCGCCGGCTGCAGGCCGAGACCGGCATGAGCATTCTCTTCATCACCCACAACCTCGGCGTGGTTGCGCACCATGCAGACGACGTGGTGGTGCTCTATGCGGGCCGCGTGGTCGAGAGCGCACCCGTGCGGCCGCTGTTCGCGCAGCCCGAGCATCCGTACACGCAGGGCCTTCTGGCCTGCCTGCCGGGCAAGGCGAGATTGCCGGGGCAACCGAAGCCCAAGCGCTTGTTCGCCATTCGCGGACAGGTGTCCAGCCCGTTAGCACCGCCGCCGGGCTGTGCCTTCGAGCCGCGCTGCGACCTCGCGCTGGCGGGCTGCAGCGCCGCAATTCCGCCGCTGATCGATATCCGCCAGGACCGCCAGGCGCGCTGCATTCGCGTGCAGCCCGATGCCCAAATCGCGAGGGCCGCATGAGGCGCTCGCTGCTGCCCCCGTCTTGCTCCCTCCCCTCCCGGGGGAGGGCTGGGGTGGGGGCACGCGGCCGCTCCATCATTGCGACGGTCTCCACCGCCCGGAGCCCCCACCCCAGCCCTCCCCCGGAAGGGGAGGGAGAAAGCCTTCCATGACCACCGCCGCTCCCCTCATCGAAGTCCGCGGACTCAAGAAATACTTCGGCAGCAGCGACCGCCCGGTGCGCGCGGTCGACGATGTGTCCTTTGCCATCCAGCCCGGCGAGACGCTGGGCCTCGTCGGCGAATCGGGCTCGGGCAAGAGCACCATCGGGCGTACCGTGCTGCGCCTGGTCGAACGCACTGAGGGCCAGGTGCTCTACCGGGGCGACGACATCGGCGCGCTGTCGGGCGAACGCATGCGGCGCCTGCGCAGCAAGCTGCAGATCATCTTCCAGGACCCGTACGCAAGCCTGAATCCGAAGATGCGCATCAGCGCGATCCTCGGCGAGGCCCTGTCCACGCACGGCCTGCACAAGGGCGCCGCGGCACGCGACAGGCGCATTGCCGAGCTGCTCGAAACCGTGGGCCTGCGCGCCGAGCATGCGAGCCGCTTTCCGCACGAGTTCTCGGGCGGCCAGCGCCAGCGCATCGGCGTGGCGCGCGCGCTTGCGGTCGAGCCCGAGTTCATCGTGGCCGACGAGCCGCTGTCGGCGCTCGACGTGTCGATCCAGTCGCAGGTCATCAACCTGCTGGCCGACCTGCGCGAGCGGCTCGGCCTCACCATGCTCTTCATCTCTCACGATCTCGATGTGGTCGAGTACCTGTGCGACCGCGTGGTGGTGCTGTACCTCGGCAAGGTGATGGAAGTGGCCACCACCGACGAACTGTTCGCGCGGCCATCGCATCCCTACACGCAGGCGCTGCTGGCCGCGAGCCCGAAGCCCGACCCCACGCTCGCCACCGAGCGCATCGCGCTCAAGGGCGACATCCCGAGCCCGATCTCGCCGCCTTCGGGCTGCGTGTTCCGCACCCGCTGTCCGCACGCGATCGAGGCCTGCGCGCAGACGGTGCCGCCGCTCGACGAGATTTCTCCCGGACACTACAGCGCCTGCATCCGCAAGGAACTGCTTTCCAACATTGCCGCATGACCATGACCGACACCGCTGCCACCGCCGACAAGGACTTCAACGACCCCCTGCTGGGCAACAGCTTCAAGGGCTACCCGCGCACCCAGCCGCCGCGCCGGCGCAGCGAGGTGGGTGCCGCGGGCTGGAACGTGCTGGCGGGCGACCTGCCGCTGCCGCTGGCCGTGCTCAAGCGCGAGGCGCTCGAGCACAACCTGGCATGGATGCAGTCGCGCGTGCGCGAATGGGGCATCGACCTGGCGCCGCACGGCAAGACCACCATGTCGCCGCAGCTCTTCCAGCGCCAGCTCGACGCCGGTGCCTGGGGGCTCACCTTCGCCACCGTCACGCAGCTTGGCGTGGGCGTGGCGGCCGGCGCGCGCCGCACGCTCATCGCCAACCAGGTGGTGAGCGACGAGGACCTGGCCGGCATCCAGCTGCTGCTGCAGGCGCATGCCGACCTGCGCGTGGTGTTCCTGGTCGACTCGCTGGCCCAGCTCGCACTGATCGAGGACTGGTCGAAGCGCCATCCCGAGAGCGTGCCTTTCGAGGTGATGCTGGAAATCGGCGTCGAGGGTGCCCGCACGGGCTGCCGCACGCAGGAGGAAGCGGTGGCGCTCGCCACGAGGCTGCGCGCCAGCGATGCGGTCAAGCTCGTGGGCATCGAGACCTACGAAGGGCAGGGCGCCACGGGTGCCAGCGAGCCCGACACGGCCTACGCCACTGCGCTGATGGACCGCGTGGAAGCCATCGCGCGCCACTGCGATGCGCAGCAGCTGTTCGAGACCGACGAGGTGCTGGTCTCGGCCGGCGGCTCCGCCATCTTCGACCTCGTGGCCGGACGCCTGAAGCCCGCGCTCGGTTCGCCGGTGCGCGGTCTGCTGCGCTCGGGCTGCTATGTGACGCACGACCACGGCTTCTACAAACGCATGGTGAGTGCGGTGGACGAGCGCCTGGGTTGCGATTGCGGCGAGAGCCTGCGCCCCGCGATGGAAGTGTGGGCCACGGTGCAGTCGCGTCCCGAGCCGGGCCTGGCGATCCTGGCCGTGGGCAAGCGCGACATCTCCTTCGACCTGTCGATGCCGGTGCCGATCGCGCGCGCCGCACGCGGCATGCTCGAAGCGCAAGCCGTGCCCGCCGGCTGGAAGATCACCGCGCTCAACGACCAGCACGCCTACCTGCGCTGGGACGCCGCCGAAGAAGCGCAAGCCCCCGTGGTCGGCGACCGCGTCGGCCTCGGCATCTCGCACCCCTGCACCACCTTCGACAAATGGCACTGGATGCCGGTGGTCGAGGAGAACTACCGCGTGAGCGACGCCGTCGCCATGCATTTCTGAACCTGCCGCGATGACTCCTTCCCTGCTTCAGAAGATCGCGCAGGCCCGCAGCAGCGCGCCCGCCACGCGGCGCGCGATTCTCGACCTGATCCTCGAAGACCCCGACCGCGCGCTCGAAGAGAGTTTCGAGCAGCTGGCCGAGCGCTCGCGCAGCTCGGTGCCCACCATCATGCGCACCTGCCGCGACCTCGGCTTTGCCGGGCTGCGCGAATTCAAGCTCGCGCTCGCGCAGGAGCTGGCGCTCGGCGGCTCGCCGCTGCACCGGCGCGTGAACATCGAGGATGCGGCCGATGAAGTCGTCGGCAAGATCGCGCGCAGCGCGGCGGCCTCGGTGTCGGGCGTGCGCGGGCAGCTCGACATGCAGGTGCTCGAGGGGGCCGTGGCCGCCATCGCGGCCGCGCCGCACGTCGACCTGTACGGCGCGGGCGCCACCTCGTGGTTCATGGCCAACGACCTGCAGGCGCGGCTCTTCAGGCTCGGCCTCTCGGCCAATGCCTGGGCCGACTACCACCTGCAGCAGGTGGCCGGTGCGGCGCAGCGCCCGGGCGGCGTGGTCATCGCCATCTCGCACGTGGGCGGCATGCCTTCGCTGCTCGACGCGGTGGACATCGCGCGCGGGCAGGGCGCCAAGGTGGTCGCGCTCACGCGGCCCGGCACGGCGCTGGCGGCCAAGGCCGATTTCCTGCTGGGCCTCTCGGTGCCCGACGACGCCGTGATGCACGTGGGCATCGATGCCTACCTGACGCACCTCACCGCCATCGAGATCCTCACGGTGCTGGTGGCGCAGCGGCGTGGCGAGCCTGCGGTGCAGCGCCTTCAGCGCGCACGCGAGGCCTTCCAGCGCCACGGCATCGACGCCACCACGCATCCCTTGCAAAGCTGGGACGGCGGTGGCATCAACACCGGAGGCCGCGCATCGTGAGCGATCGATCGAAAGCCATCCTGCTCGAGGCCGGACTCGTGGTCGACGGCTCGGGCGGTCCCTCGTGGCCCGGCGACGTGCTGCTGCAGGGCGACCGCATCCTCGCGCTCGGCGAAGGCCTGCGCGGGCGGCTGCCCGAAGGCCTGGCGCTCGAAGAGGTCGAGGTCGTCGACTGCCGCACGAAAGTGATCGCACCCGGCTTCATCGATGCGCACACGCACGACGATGCCATCGTGCTGGGCGACCCGCTGTGCCTGCCGAAGGTGTCGCAGGGCATCACCACCGTGGTGACGGGCAACTGCGGCATCTCGCTTGCGCCGTACCGCACGCCGCAATCGAAGCCGCCGCTCACGCTGCTGGGCGCGGAATCGTTCCAGCATGCCACCATGGCCGAGTACCGTGCGGCCGTCGATGCCGTGCAGCCTGCGCTCAACGTGGCGGCGCTCGTGGGGCATACCACCCTGCGCTTCGCGGCCATGGAGGCGCTCAACCGGCCCGCGAGCGGTGAGGAGTTGGCGCGCATGGAGGCACTGCTCGACGGCTGCATGGCCGAAGGCGCGCATGGCCTCTCGTCGGGACTGTTCTACGAAGAAGCGTTTGCCGCGCCGGCCGAAGAAGTGACAGCGCTCGCGCGCGTCGTGGCAAGGCACGGCGGCGTCTACGCGACGCACCTGCGCAGCGAAATGCAGCAGATCATCGAGGCGCTGCACGAGGCGGGCGACACGGCGTTCAGCGCGGGCGTGCCGCTGGTCATCTCGCACCACAAGTGCGCTGGCCCCGCCAACTGGGGCCGCACGAAGGAAACGCTGCCGTTGATCGAAGCGCTTGCCCAGCGCCAGAAGATCTCGATGGATGTGTACCCCTACGTGGCCGGTTCCACCGTGCTGCGCGAAGACCTGGTCGATGGCGTCATCGACGTGCTGTTGACCTGGTCCGACCCGCACCCCGAGATGACCGGCCGCCTGGTTTCCGAGATCGCGCGCGAGTGGGGCACCACCGAGCGGGAGGCCTGCCTGCGCCTCAAGCCCGGCGGCGCCTGCTACTTCCAGATGCAGGAGGAAGACGTGGAGCGCGTCATCGCGCACCCGCTCACCATGATCGGCAGCGACGGCCTGCCGCACGACCGCCATCCGCATCCGCGGCTGTGGGGCGCGTTCCCGCGCGTGTTCGCGCGCTACTGGCGCGAGCGCCGCCTGTTCACGCTCGAGCAGGCCGTGCACAAGATGACAGGCATGACCGCGCGCAACCTGCGCATTGCAGACCGCGGATTGCTGCGTGTGGGTGCGATGGCCGACGTGGTGGTGTTCGACCCCGAAACCATCGCCGACACCGCGACCTACGACAAGCCGCACGGCGTGAGCCTGGGCGTGGAGCGGGTGTTCGTGAACGGGGTGCTGGCGTATCGAGGCGGCCACGGCGGATCGCCCCGCGTGCTCGCGCGCGCGGGGCGGATGCTGACGCGCGGCGAATAGCAGGTGCTTGGCGGCGCGGCCGGTACGATGGGGTGCATGAACGCCATTCACCGCAAGCCCGTTCCGCTCGCCAAGGCCTACCGCCTGCTCAATCACGGCCCCACCGTTCTCGTGAGTGCCGCCCACGGCGGCCAGCGCAACATCATGACCGCGGCCTGGGCGATGCCGCTGGACTTCGACCCGCCCAAGGTGGCCGTGGTGCTCGACAAGAGCACCTGGACGCGCGTGCTGCTCGAAGCCTCGGGCAGCTTCGCGCTGCAGGTGCCCACGCGCGCGCAGCTCGACCTGACCGATGCGCTGGGCAACAGCTCGGGCCGCGAGATCGTTGAGCGGGCGGGTCACGACAAGTTCGCGGCGTACGGCCTTCAGACCTTCGCGGGCGTGGCAACCAATGCGCCGCTGCTGGAAGGCTGCGCGGCCTGGCTCGAATGCCGGCTGCTGCCCGAGCCGCCGATCCAGCAACGCTACGACCTGTTCCTGGGCGAGGTGACCGCGGCGCAGGCCGATGCGCGCGTGTTCGCCGATGGGCGATGGAACTTCACCGGGCACGACGAGTTGCGCACGCTGCATCACGTGGCGGGCGGGCATTTCATCGTCGACGGCGAGGCCGTCGATGCGCGGCCGCTGGCGCCCGTGCGCCGCTAGTCTTTTCGCGCGTGGCCGCTTCGGGTTTCAGGGAACGGGGTTGCGCGCGACCGGTAGCACCAGCATGCGGCGCAATGCCAGCATGCCGCACAGGCCTGCGATCGCGGCCAGCAGCAAGGCCCACGCCATGTCCGCCGTCGAGGTGCCATCCGGCCAGTCGCCGATGAAGATCGTGCCGCTGTTGTAGGCCGCGTGCAGCGCGATGCACGGGATCAGCGAGCGGCTGCGCTCATAGAGCCATCCGAGCACGGTACCCATCACCAGGCCCACGACAAACTGGTAGATGTTCAGATGCGCGGCGCCGAAGAGCAGCGCCGAGCCCACGATGGCCTGCCACCGCGAATAGCGCAGCAGGAACCCGCGCAGCACGATGCCGCGGAACAGCATTTCCTCGAGCAGCGGCGCCATGAGGCACACGGCCAGCGTGGCCGCGATGCTGCCGTCGGCCATGCGGCTGAACATCGACTCTTCCCAGGCCGAAAGCGGCGCGACGAAAACCAGCAGGTTGAGCACGGCGGTCATCACCACCATCAGGCCCGGCACGAGCAGCAGCACGGGCGGCACGACCAGCATGAGGGTGGCCCGGGCGGAAGCGGGTGATTGGTGGAAGAGTTCGCGGTAGGTGAGCTTCTGGTGGTGCATGACCACGGCGAACACGCAGCCGTTGCCCAGCACTGTGGACAACACGCCGAGCTGCATCCCGTTCAGGCCGAGCCAGCGATTGGCATCGCGCAGCGCAACATCGATGACGAATTCGCAGATAAACACCGCCAGGAACAGCAGCGCGGCCTGCGTGGCAGAGGGAAAGGCCGTGCTCTTGGTGGAGGGCATGGGCTGCTACAGCACGAACGGAATGAAGCGCCGCGTGCTGCGCATGTATTCGCGGTAGTCGTCGCCGAAGTGCGCGATGCATTCCTTCTCGTCGCTCAGGGCCGTGAGAAACAGCAGCACCGTGGCGGCCAGCACCAGCGCCAGGGTGAACCAGGTGAACTGCTTCAGGAAGGCGCCCCAGGCCAGCAGCATCAGCGCGGTGTACATCGGGTGGCGGATATAGCGGAAGGCGCCCGTGCTGACGATGGACGAGGTCTTCTCGAAGCCGTAGAGCGCCGGGTCGTCGCTGCGCGCCTCGGTCGGCTTGCCGTGGGCCTTGAGCAGCTTCACCGCATGGATCGGCAGCCAGATCGACAGCGCGAGGAAGACGCAGGAAAGCAGCTGGGTGAAGGACAGCGGATCGACGTGCCACACCGGCAGGTTCACGATGATCAGCACCAGCATGCATTCCCACGCGAAGAAGCGGTAGAAGCCGTGCGAGCCGGGCTGGCGCAGCGGTCCGCGCGAGACGTACAGCAGCGCGGCCGTGCCGGCAACGAAGAGAAGGATCTGGAACCAGAGAAGCATGGCGGCCGAATTTACACGGGCCGCCGGGCTTCAGCCAGAGATGGAGAATCCGCCGTCGACCGGAATCGCGGTGCCGGTCACGTAGTCGGAGGCGGGGCTCGCGAGGAACACCGCGGTGCCGGCGATGTCGGCCGGCTGGCCCCAGCGGCCGGCGGCGGCGCGGGCCACCACCCGGTCGTAGAGGCCCGGAATCTGGCTGCGGGCGCCGTCGGTCAGCTCGGTCTCGAACCAGCCCGGCAGGATCGCGTTGACCTGGATGTTGTCGGCCGCCCATGAAAGCGCGGTCGACTTGGTGAGCTGCACGATGCCCGCCTTGCTCGCGGCATAGGCCGGCGCGTAGGGCGCGCCGAAGATCGACATCATCGAACCGATGTTGATGATCTTGCCGCCACCGGCCGCCTTCAGGTGCGGGTGCGCGGCGCGGCTGCAGAGAAAGGCGCTGGTCAGGTTGGTGTCCAGCACCAGGCGCCATTCGTCCAGCGCGAGCTGGTCGACGGGCTTGCGCACGGTGGTGCCGGCGTTGTTGACGAGGATGTCGAGGCGGCCGCAGCGCGCGGCCGCTTCGTCGACCGCCTTCTGCACCGAGGCTTCGTCGGCCACGTCGACTTCGAGCGCGAAGCTGTCGCTACCGAGGGCCCTGAGCGCCTCGACCGCGGCGGCCGACTTCTGCGCGTTGCGCGCGGCAATGACGACGCGCGCGCCGGCCCTGGCCAGCCCCTGGGCCATGCCCAGGCCGATGCCGCCGTTGCCGCCGGTGACGAGCGCTGCTTTTCCCGTGAGATCGAACATCAGGTGGTTTCTGGTTTCTTGGAGACGAGGGTCAGGATATCGTAGCTCGCGACCAGTTCGCCGTCCTGGTTGGTCACCTCCACGTCCCAGGCCACCACGCCCTGGCCCTGGCCGCTCGCGTCCTTCCTGTTGCGGTCGATCTTGCGCTTGCAGGTCAGGCGCGCACGGATGGTGTCGCCGATGCCCACGGGCTTCACGAAGCGCAGCGTGTCGAGGCCATAGTTGGCAAGCACCGGCCCCGGCGCGGGCGAGACGAACAGTCCGGCCGCGGCCGACAGCACGAAGTAGCCGTGCGCGATGCGCTTGCCGAACGGCGATTCCCTGGCCGCCACCTCGTCGAAGTGCATGTAGAAATAGTCGCCCGAGATGCCGCCGAAGGCGACGATGTCGGCCTCGCCGACGGTGCGGCGGTGCGTGAGCAGCGAGTCGCCGATGCGCAGGTCCTCGAAGTGGCGGCGGAACGGGTGCACCTCGCTCTCGCGCACGGCCGCGCCGCGCACGTGTTCGCCGGTGATGGCCGCCAGCATCGTGGGCGAGCCCTGCACCGCGGCGCGCTGCAGGTAGTGCTTCACCGCGCGCAGGCCACCGAGTTCTTCGCCGCCGCCCGCGCGGCCCGGACCACCATGCTTGAGCTGCGGCAGCGGCGAGCCGTGGCCGGTCGATTCGGCGGCGGCCTCGCGGTCGAGCACCAGCAGGCGGCCGTGCCAGGCGGCCGCCACCGGAATGGCCCTGGCCGCGATGGCCGGGTCGCGCGTGACCAGCGTGCCGACGAGGCTGCCGCGGCCGCGCGCGGCCAGCGCCAGCGCCTCGTCGATGCCGTCATAGGGCATCAGCGTGCTGACGGGGCCGAAGGCTTCGACGTCGTGTGCGGCATCGTGTTCGAGCGGCTTGCGGCTCAGGAGCAGCGTGGGCGCGAAGAAAGCACCTTCGGCCACGCCGTCGCCTACGGGCGAGAAGCCGTCGCGCTCGCCGTAGACCAGCTCGGCGCCCTGCAGCAGTGCGGCCACGCACTCGGCCACGTCGGCCTGCTGCGCGCGCGAGGCCAGGGCGCCCATGCGCACCTCTTCGCGCGAGGGATCGCCGACGACGGTCTTGGCAAGCCGCGCGCGCAGCCGCTCGGCCACGGCATCGAGGTGCTGCCGCGGCACGATCGCGCGGCGGATCGCGGTGCACTTCTGGCCGGCTTTGACCGTCATCTCCCGCGCCACCTCCTTCACGAAGAGGTCGAACTCCTCGTCGTCGGGCGTCACGTCGGGTGCAAGGATCGCGCAGTTGAGCGAGTCGGCCTCGGCATTGAACGGGATCGACTGGCGCACCAGGTTCGGATGCACGCGCAGCCTGGCCGCGGTGTCGGCCGAGCCGGTGAAGGTGACCACGTCGGCGCCTTCGAGCCGGTCGAGCAGGTCGCCGGTGCCGCCGATCACCAGCTGCAGGCTGCCTTCGGGCAGGATGCCCGACTGCACGATGAGCCGCACCAGCGCCTCAGTGAGGTAGCTGGTGGCCGTGGCCGGCTTGCCGATGCAGGGCATGCCCGCAAGAAAGCTGGGCGCGAACTTCTCGAGCAGGCCCCACACCGGAAAATTGAAGGCGTTGATGTGCACCGCCACGCCGCCGCGCGGCACCAGGATGTGCGTGCCCGCGAAGCCACCCTTCTTGCCGAGCGCAAAGGCCGGGCCTTCGTGCACGAGGTTGCCCGAGGGCAGCTCGTTGCTGCCGATGCCGGCATAGGCGCTCAGCGTGCCGGCACCGCCTTCGATGTCGATCCAGCTGTCGGCGCGGGTCGCGCCCGTGTGGGCCGAGATCGCGTAGAGCGTTTCCTTGTGGGCTGCGAGGTACTTGGCCAGCGCCTTCAGCCGTTCGGAGCGCTGCTGGAAGTCGAGCGCCATCAGCGCGGGCAGGCCGACACGGCGCGCATGGGCCAGCGCTTCGGCAAAGTCGATGGCCTCGGCGTGGGTGGCGGCCACGGGAGTGCCGTTGACGGCGCTGCGCAGCTGCTGCGCGGCCTGCTGGCCGATCCAGCGGCCGGCAATGTAGCTTTGGAGGGTGGTGGTCATGGGCAATGTCCTTTCCGTGTTGCTCCTTCCCCCGCTGGGGGAAGGCTGGGATGGGGGCTGTCCCCGAATTCAAGCCGTGTGGAGCTGGAGGCCGCGTGCCCCCACCCCCGCCCTCCCCCGGAAGGGGAGGGAGAAAAGCGGGTCATTCCTTCTTGCCGATACCGAGGTAGGTATCGATGATCCGTTGGTCATGCAGCAGGTCGCGCGCCTTGCCTTCGAGCGCGATGGCGCCCATCTCGAGCACATAGGCCCGGTCGGCCACCTGCAATGCGGCGCGTGCGTTCTGCTCCACCAGCAGCACCGAGACGCCATGGCTTCGCAGCTGCGAGACCACGCGCAGCACCTCGCGCACCACCAGCGGCGCCAGGCCCAGCGAGGGTTCGTCGAGCATCAGCAGCCGCGGGCGTGCCATCAGCGCGCGGCCGATGGCCAGCATCTGGCGTTCGCCGCCCGAGAGCGTCGAGGCCAGCTGCGGCTTGCGCTCGCGCAGCCGCGGGAAGATCTCGAACACTTCTTCCATGCGCGCGCGCTGGTCGCGTTTGCCTTTGCGCCACTGGTAGAAGCCGCCGAGCAGCAGGTTGTCTTCGACCGACATCTCGCCGAACAGCTCGCGCCGCTCGGGCACCAGCGCCACGCCGCGCGCGACCATGGTCTCGACGCCCGGGCGCGCGATGCGCTCGCCATGCAGCGCGAGGCTGCCGGTGGAGGGCAAGAGGCCCATCGCCGCGCACAGCAGCGTGGTCTTGCCCGCGCCGTTGGGGCCGATCACGGTGACGATCTCGCCTTCGTTCACAAGCAGCTGCACGCTGTGCACCGCCTCGACGCTGCGGTAGGCGACGCAGAAGCCGTCGAGTTGAAGGATCGGCGCGCTCATCGTGCGTCTCCCAGGAGTTCGTCGTCGGCGCCGCCCAGATAGGCTTCGAGCACGCGCGGATTGGCCTGCACTTCGGCTGGCGTGCCAGTGGCGATGACGGTGCCGAATTCGAGCACCGTGATGCGGTCGGCCAGGTTCATCACGAATTCCATGTCATGTTCCACCACGAGGATGCCCAGGCCTTCGGCGCGCAGCTGGCTCAGCAGCACGGAAAGGGCGCGCTTCTCCAGGTGGCGCAGGCCCGCGGCGGGTTCGTCGAGCAGCAGCACCGAAGGCTGGCCGGCCAGCGCGCGCGCGATCTCGACCACGCGCTGCTGGCCGAGCGAGAGCGATGCGGCCGGCGTGTCGGCATGCGCGCCGAGGCCGCAGCGTTCGATCTGGCGGCGCGCCTCGGCCATCAGCGCGGCTTCCTCGGCGCGGTCCAGCCGCAGCATCGCGGCGAGCCAGCCGCGCCTGGCGCGCAGGTGGGCACCGAGCGCCACGTTCTCGGCCACGCTGCGCGCACCGAGCAGGCGCACGTGCTGGAAGGTGCGGCCCAGGCCGAGTGCGGCGAACACGCGCGATGGCTTGGCCGCCATCGGCTGGCCCGCAAGCCGCACTTCGCCGGAGCTCGGGTCGTCCACGCCCGAGACCATGTTGAAGAAGGTGCTTTTGCCCGCGCCGTTCGGTCCGATCAGTGCGTGGATCTCGCCGGCCTTCAGCGTCATCGAGATGTCGTTGTTGGCCACCAGGCCGCCGAAGCGCTTGCTGACCTTGGTGGCCTGCAACAGCACCTCGCCCCTGGCGGGCAGGTTGCGGTGCGCGAGCTGCACGGCCGGCGCGGCATTGCTCGCGGCCGTGGCATGCGGACGCACCCAGCGCCCCGCGAGGCGCGCCAGCGTGGGCCACAGGCCGTCCGCAAAGCGCTGCAGCACAAAGAGCATGAGCAGGCCGAACACGATCACTTCGAAGTTGCCACTGCTGCCCAGCAGCGCGGGCAGCAGGTCCTGCAGCTTTTCCTTCAGCAGCGTGATGAGCGTGGCGCCCAGCACCGCACCCCACAGGTGCCCCGCGCCGCCCACCACCGCCATGAACAGCAGCTCGATGCCGATGTTGAGATTGAAGGGCGTCGGGTTCACGAAGCGCTGCAGGTGCGCATAGAGCCAGCCCGAGACGGCCGCCAGCAGCGCAGCCAGCACGAACAGCTTCACGCGGTGCCGGGCCGTGTCCACGCCCATCGATTCGGCCATCAGCCGGCCGCCCTTGAGCGCGCGGATGGCCCGGCCTTCGCGCGAATCGAGCAGGTTGTGCATGGCCCACAGCGCGAGCAGCAGCACGGCCCAGATCACCATGCCCAGCGCGCGCGGCGTGGCCAGAGAGTAGCCGGCAATCACCAACGGCGGCACGCCGGTGATGCCCGTCTGCCCGCCAAGGAAATCCATGTTGCCGAGCAGGTAGTACAGGCTCAGGCCCCAGGCGATGGTGCACAGCGGCAGGTAGTGGCCCTGCAGCTTGAGCGTGACCGCGCCCAGCGCCCAGGCGAGCGCGAAGGTGAAGGCGAGGCCGAGCAGGAGCCCGGCCCATGGCAGCAGCGCAGGGCTCACGGCGCCGCCCATCCATGCGGCGGCCGCGGGCGAGGTGCAGATCCACGCGGTGGCGTAGGCGCCCATGCCGACGAACGCGGCCTGGCCGAAGGAGGTCATGCCGCCCACGCCGGTGAGCATCACGAGCCCGGCCGCGACCAGCGCATAGAGGCCGATGTTGCTGAGGACGGAGACCGTGAACTCGGGCAGGAAGCCCCAGGCGAGCGCCAGCGCCGCCACGCAGGCGAGCGTCAGCTGCCGCGGCGTGGCCAGCGCGCGGCCGGCCGGTGCCGGTGCGGCGGCTGCAGTGTTGCTGGACGGGGTGTTGTTCATTCCTCGTCCTCCACATGATGGCTGTGCAGCGAACGCCACCACAGCACCGGAATGATCAGCGTGAAGACCAGCACTTCCTTGAAGGGGCTGGCCCAGAACGAGGCAAAGGCCTCGAGCTGCCCGACCAGCAGCGCGCCCGCGAGCGCCAGCGGATAGCTCGCCAGTCCGCCCACGATGGCGGCGACGAAGCCCTTCAGGCCGATCAGGAAGCCGGTGTCGTAGTAGACCGTGGTGAGCGGCGCGATCAACAGACCCGAGACCGCCCCGATCAGCGCAGCGAGCGCAAAGCTCAGGTCGCCCGAGAGCTCGGTCGGGATGCCCGACAGCCGCGCGCCCACGCGGTTGATGGCGGTGGCGCGCAGCGCCTTGCCGATCATCGAGCGGCCGAAGAAAAGAAACATCGCGAGCACCAGCAGCAGCGTGACGCCGACCACCACCAGCGACTGCCCGCTGACGGGAATGCCGCCGATGTCGAAACGCTCTTCGGAGAACGCCGTGGTGCGATAGCCCTCGGCGCCGAAGAAGAGCAGGCCCAGCCCCACCAGCACGCCATGCAGCGCGACGGAAACGATCAAGAGCATCAGCACGTTGGCGCTGGCCAATGGCCGGTACGCCAGGCGATAGAGCAGCGGCCCGAGCGGCATGATGAGCAGCAGCGTGGCGAGCGTCTGGCCTGCCATCGACGTGGGCTTGAGCAGCAGCACCAGCGCGGCGGCGGCCAGCGGCAGCACCACGCACCATGCGAGCGCGGAGGCCCAGTCGACCACCACACCGCGCTTCCAGCGCCAGAACTCGACCACCAGCACCATCGCTGCCAGCGCGAGCAGCAGCCACAGCGTGGCCGGCACGCGGCCGGCCTGCAGCACCGCCATCGACAGCGCCCCGAAGGCGACGAACTCGCCCTGGGGAATGAAGATGACGCGCGTGACCGAGAACACCAGCACCAGCGCGAGCGCCATCAATCCGTAGACGGCACCGTTCACGATGCCGTCCTGCCCCAGCAACAGGGCGATCTGCAGATCCATATAACTACAGCCTTCGGGCAGCGCCCGTGAGTCAGGTCAGGAACACCGAGGAACCGGCTTTGCCGGGCCTCTGGTGTTGCCCCCGGTAGGGGGTGGGAGAAGCGACACGAAGTGCGCGAAGCCTGGGGGCGAGCCGAGTTTCAGGGCTGGTATTTCCAGGCGCCGTTCTCGATCTTGACCATGACCCGGGCACGCTGGTCCAGGCCCAGGTGGTCGTTGGCGGTCATGTTGAACACGCCGTGCGCGCCCGACACTTCCTTGACCTGCTCGAGCGCGTCGCGCAGCGCGGCGCGGAATTCGGGCGTGCCGGGCTGCGCCTTCTTGAGTGCGACCGGCACGGCCGAGGTCATCAGGAGGCCCGCATCCCAGGCGTGCGCGCCGAAGGTCGACACCGAGCTCTTGCCGTTCGCGGCCTCGTAGGCCGTGACATAGGCCAGGGCCGACTTCTTCACCGGATGGCTCGCGGGCAGCTGCTCGGCCACCAGCACCGGGCCGGCAGGCAGGAAGGTGCCTTCCACGTCCTTGCCGCCGACGCGCAGGAAGTCGGCATTGGCCACGCCGTGCGTCTGGTACATCTTGCCGGTGTAGCCGCGCTCCTTGAGCGTCTTCTGCGGCAGCGCGGCCGGCGTGCCCGAGCCCGCGACCAGCACCGCGTCGGCCTTGGCGGCCATGATCTTCAGGGCCTGGCCGGTCACCGAGGTGTCGGTGCGCGCGTAGCGCTCGTTGGCCACGATCTTGAGCTTCTTCAGTTCTGCCGCCTTGGCGAATTCCTGCGACCAGCCTTCGCCGTACGCATCGGAGAAGCCGATGAAGGCCACCGTCTTCACGCCGCTGGCGGCCATGTGCTCGGCAATCGCGAGCGACATCATGATGTCGTTCTGCGGCGTCTTGAAGACCCACTGCTTCTTGGCGTCCATCGGCTCGACGATGCGGGCCGACGCGGCAATGGAGATCATCGGCGTCTTGGCTTCGCTCACCACGTCGATCATGGCGAGCGAGTTGGGCGTGGTGGTCGAGCCCAGCACGATGTCGACCTTGTTCTCGGCGATGAGCTTGCGCGTGTTGGCCACGGCAGCCGTGGTGTCGGAAGCGTCGTCCAGCACGATGTAGTTGATCTTCTGGCCGCCGATGGTCTTGGGCATCAGCGCAATGGTGTTCTTCTCGGGAATGCCCAGCGAAGCGGCAGGGCCGGTGGCCGACAGCGTCACGCCGACATTGACGTCGGCCCAGGCCGCGGCGGCGGTGGCGCACAGCGCGGCGATCAGCAGGGGCTTGAAGAAGAATTTCATTTTGGACTTGTCTCCGGGTTGAAAAATCGTTGTGGCGTCAACGCTCGTCGAAGGACAAGGTGACACGTTCAGTGAGAGGGTGGGCCTGGCAGGTCAGCACGAATCCCGCGGCTACTTCATTCTTGTCGAGCGCGAAGTTTCTTTCCATGCGGACTTCCCCCTCCACCAGCTTCGCGCGGCAGGTGCCGCACACGCCGGAGGTGCAGGAGAACGGCACTTCGAGGCCGGCGGCCGAAGCCGCATCGAGGATGCTCGGCTGCCCTTCGGTGAAGGTGATCTCGCGCTGCAGCCCGTCGCGCACGATGGTGATGCGCGCCTGCTTGGCATCGCCGGGCAGGGCTTCGTGCACCACCGCACCCACCTGGCCTGCCGATGCTGCCGAGGGCAGCGCAACGCCAAAGCGCTCGATGTGGATACGCTCCTCGGGCACGCCGGCGGCCAGCAGCGCGGCTTCGGCCTCGTCGTTCATCTGGAACGGGCCGCAGATGTAGGCGTGGTCGATGCCGGCGGCCGGCACCAGCGTGTTCAGGAACTCGCCGATCTTCTCGCGGTTCATCACGCCGGAGCCCAGCGGGGAGTCGGTGTGCTCGTCGGAGAACACCAGCTGCAGCGCGAGCCGCGTCATGTAGCGGTTCTTCAGGTCCTCGATCTCTTCCTTGAACATCGTGGACTGCAGCTGCCGGTTGCCGTAGATCAGCGTGAAGCGGCTCAGCGGCTCGCGCGCGAGCACCGTCTTCATGATCGAGAGGATCGGCGTGATGCCGCTGCCGCCCGCAATGCCGACATGATGCCGCGCGGAGCCCGGCTCGATCGGCACGAAGAAGCGGCCCTGCGGCGCCATCACCTGCACCGTGTCGCCGGGCTGCAGGTGCGCGTTGATCCAGTTGGAGAACACGCCGCCCTGCACCTTGCGCACGCCCACGCGCAGCTCGCCGTCGTCCAGGCCGGCGCAGATCGAATAGGAGCGGCGCAGGTCCTGGCCGTCGATGTCGCGGCGCAGCGTGAGGTACTGGCCCTGGGTGAAGCCGAAGACCTGCTGCAGCTCGGGCGGCACTTCGAACGAGACGATGACGGCTTCCGAAGTGTCGGGTTCGACAGCCTTCACGCGCAGGGGATGGAAGAGGGTGCTCATCGCTCAGATCGGCTTGAAGTGTTCGAAGGGTTCGCGGCAGGCAAGGCAGCGGTAGAGCGCCTTGCATGCGGTGGAGCCGAAGGCGGAGAGGCGCTCGGTGCGCTCGCTCGCGCAGCGCGGGCAGGCAATGCGTTCGCCGCCGGCGATGCGGCCGAAGAGGCGGATGGGCACGGCGGTGCCGGCCGCAGCTTCTGGCGTGAGGTGGGCCGGCGGCGCGATGCCATAGGCCTTGAGCTTGGCGCGGCCTTCCTCGCTGATCCAGTCGCTGCTCCAGGCGGGCGCGCGCCGCAAGGTGGCGCGTGCGCGGCCGAGGCCTGCCTTTTCGATGGCGGCCAGCACGTCGTGCTCGATGGCTTCGGTCGCGGGGCAGCCCGAGTAGGTCGGCGTGAGCACGATCTCCAGCCCGTCGCCGTGTTCGATCACCTCGCGCACGATGCCCAGGTCGCAGACCGACACGGCCGGCACCTCGGGGTCGAGGACGGTGTGCAGCACGGCCCAGGCCGCGTCGACGCGCGATGCGAGGGCGGTGTTCACCATACGCCTCCGGGATAGCTGCGCTGGAGATACTGCATCTCGGCCAGGATGTAGCCCATGTGCTCGCTGTGCACGCCCTGCTTGCCGGTGCTGCGGAAGGCAGTCTCCTGCGGCATCGCGAGCCCGGCGGCGTCGAGCACCTGCTGCATCTCGGCAAGCCACGGTTCGCGCAGCTCGCTCCATGCGGGGCCGAGGCCGCTCGCGCTGGCCTGCGCATCGACCGCATCGCTCTCGAACAGCTCGGGCATGTAGAGCCAGAGCTGCCTCAGCGCCTTTTCCGTGCGGCGGCGAGATTCATCGGTGCCGTCGCCGAGCCGCACGACCCAGTCACCCGAATGCTGCTGGTGGTAGCGCGCTTCCTTCACGGCCTTGCCGGCGATGGCGGCCACTTCGGCATCGCACGACGCGGCGAGGCGCTGCCACAGCAGCTTGAGCAGCGTGGCGACCATCGTGTTGCGCACCACCGCAAAGGCGAAGTCGCCGCGCGGCAGCTCGACCATCGTGAGGTTGAAGTAGTCGCGTTCGTCGCGCAGGTAGGCGAGCTGGTCTTCGTCGTGCTCATGGCCGGCGCCTTCGAGCTTGCCGGCGTGCGTGAGCAGTGCGCGCGCCTGGCCCACGAGGTCGAGCGCGATGTTGGCCATCGCGATGTCTTCTTCCAGCACGGGCGCATGGCCGCACCATTCGCCGAGGCGCTGCGCCAGAACGAGGCAGGTGTCGCCGATGCGCAGCAGGTATTGCACGGCAGGCGTGCGGTTCAGTTCGATCGATGCTTGCATGGCGCGCCGCTCACATGTGGTCCACGGACTTGGGCAACTTGTAGAAGGTGGGATGCCGGTACACCTTGTCTTCCGCGGGATCGAAGAACATGTCCTTGTCCCCCGGGTCGCTGGCCACGATCTGGTCCGAGCGCACCACCCAGATGCTGCTGCCTTCCTGGCGGCGCGTGTAGACGTCGCGCGCCATCTGGATCGCCATCTTCGGGTCGGCGGCGTGCAGGCTGCCGCAGTGCTTGTGGTCGAGGCCGGCCTTGCTGCGCACGAACACTTCCCACAGGGGCCACTCTTGCTTCTGTTCGACGGTCATGCCGCCTCCTTCATAGGTTGTTTGTTGGTGTGGGCCAGCGCGGCTTCGCGCACCCATGCGCCGTCTTCCCAGGCGTCGACGCGGGCCTGCAGCCGCTCGCGGTTGCAGGGGCCGTCGCCGCCGATCACGCGCCAGAACTCGCTCCAGTCGATGGCGCCGAAGTCGTGCGCCTGGCGCTCCTCGTTCCACTTCAGGTCGGGATCGGGCAGGGTCACGCCGAGGATGCGCGCCTGCTCGACCGTGGCGTCGATGAACTTCTGGCGCAGCTCGTCGTTGCTGAAGCGCTTGATGCCCCAGCGCATCGATTGCGCGCTGTTGGGGGATTGGTCGTCCGGCGGGCCGAACATCATGACCGAGGGCCACCACCAGCGGTTGACCGCGTCCTGCACCATCGCCTTCTGCGCCTCGGTGCCGTGGGTCATCATGGTCAGCAGCGCTTCGTAGCCCTGGCGCTGGTGGAAGCTTTCCTCGCGGCAGATGCGGATCATGGCGCGCGCGTAGGGCGCATACGAGCAGCGGCAGATCGGCACCTGGTTCATGATGGCCGCGCCGTCCACCAGCCAGCCGATGGTGCCCATGTCGGCCCAGGTGAGCGTCGGGTAGTTGAAGATCGAGCTGTACTTGGCGCGGCCGCTGTGCAGCGCATCGAACATCTGGTCGCGCGAGGTGCCCAGCGTTTCGGCGGCGGCATACAGGTAGAGGCCGTGGCCGCCTTCGTCCTGCACCTTGGCCAGCAGGATGGCCTTGCGCTTCAACGTGGGCGCGCGGCCGATCCAGTTTCCTTCGGGCAGCATGCCGACGATCTCCGAATGCGCATGCTGGCTGATCTGGCGCACCAGCGTCTTGCGGTAGTGCTCGGGCATCCAGTCCTTCGCCTCGATGAAGTCGCCAGCGTCGATGTGCGCGTCGAAGCGCTCCTCGAGCCGCATCTCCTCGGCGGAGCGCACGGCCTTCTGCTTGCCGTCGCCTGCATCCTTGCCCGCGGTGTCCATGGCCTGGGTGTACATGTGGGTGTCCTTCGCAAAAGGGGTTGAAACGCCGCGCTCAGCGCGGGCGCGTGTCGATCACGCGCCGGGCCTTGCCGGTCTGCGTGCGTTCGATGGAATCGGGGTCGAACACGCGCACCGTGGTCGAGATGCCGACCAGCGTCTTCACGCGGTCCTGCACCCAGGCCGCGATGGCCCTGCGCTCGGCCTCGTCGATGCCGGCGTGGCGGTGCTCGAGCTCACAATGCACCTCGACCTCGTCGAGCAGGCCCTCGCGGCGCACGTGCACCTGGTAGAGGCCCGAGAGCCGCTCGTGCGCGAGCACGATCTCTTCCACCTGCGTGGGAAAGACGTTGACGCCGCGGATGATCATCATGTCGTCGCTGCGCCCGACGATCTTGCCCATGCGGCGGAACGAACGCGAGGTGGGCGGCAACAGGCGCGTGAGGTCGCGCGTGCGGTAGCGCACGATCGGCATGGCCTCCTTGCTGAGCGAGGTGAAGACCAGTTCGCCTTCTTCGCCGTCGGCCTTCGGCTCGCCGGTGTCGGGGTCGATGATCTCGGGGTAGAAGTGGTCTTCCCAGATCACGGGGCCGTCCTTGCTCTCGACGCATTCGCTGGCCACGCCCGGGCCCATCACCTCGGACAGGCCGTAGATGTCGACCGCATCGAGGCCGGCCTTGCCTTCGATGTCGCGGCGCATGGCCTCGGTCCACGGCTCGGCGCCGAAGATGCCGATTTTGAGCGAGCTGTCCTTTGCATCGAGGCCCATTCGCTCGAACTGCTCGATGATCACCTGCATGTAGCTGGGCGTGACCATGATGATGTCGGGCTTGAAGTCCTGGATCAGCTGCACCTGCTTCTCGGTCTGGCCGCCCGACATCGGGATGACGGTGCAGCCCGCGCGCTCGGCGCCGTAGTGCGCGCCCAGGCCGCCGGTGAAGAGGCCGTAGCCGTACGACACGTGCACCATGTCGCCGGCACGGCCGCCCGCCGCGCGGATCGAGCGCGCGACCAGGTCGGCCCAGGTGTCGATGTCCTTGAGCGTGTAGCCCACCACGGTCGGCTTGCCGGTGGTGCCCGACGACGCATGGATGCGCGCCACCTGCGCACGCGGCACGGCGAACATGCCGAAGGGGTAGTTATCGCGCAGGTCGGCCTTCACCGTGAATGGAAACTTCGACAGGTCGGCGAGCGATTTCAGGTCGTCGGGGTGCACGCCCTTGGCATCGAAGGCCTTGCGGTAGTGCGGCACGTTGTCGTACGCCCGCTGCAGCGTGGCGCGCAGGCGCTGGATCTGCAGCGCGGTGATCTCGTCGCGGCTCGCGGTTTCGATGGGCTCGAGCTCGCCGGGGGCAGGGTGTCTGGCTGTCATGGGCTTGTGTCTCCTCAGGCGGCAACGGCGGGGCGGCCCTTGGCGGTGTATGAACGGCCGCGGAAGATGGCGACGCGCTCGCCGCGCTGGTTGGTGATTTCGGTGTCGTACACGCCGGTGCGGCCGGCCTTCGACACTTCGAAGCAGCGCGCGGTAAGCACGTCGCCTTCACGCGCCGGTGCGATGAAGTCGATGGAAAAGCCCGAGGCCACGGTCAGCTCGTTGTACGAGTTGCAGGCGAAGGCAAAGGTGGAATCGGCCAGCGTGGCCATGAAGCCGCCGTGGCAGATGGCATGGCCGTTGAGCATGTCGGTGCGCACGCGCATTTCGAGCGTGGCCTGGCCGGGGCCGACCTCGACGATGCGCATGCCCAGGCCCTTGCTGGCGTTGTCGTTCGCGAACATGCCGTCGCGGACGTGCTCGGCGGTTTGCTGGGGGGTGCGGGTCGTGTCTGCCATGGCCTAGCGGTCCTTGAATTGCGGCGCGCGCTTGGCGCGGAAGGCTTCGACACCTTCGCGGTAATCGCCGGCATTGCCCATCTCTCGCTGGATGCGTGCTTCTTCGGCCAGTGCCGTTTCCAGGTCCATGTCCTGCGCCGCGGCCATGGCCTGGCGCGTGGCGACCAGGGCACGGGTGGGCATGGCGGCCAGCTTCGAGGCGAGCGCGGCGGCCGTCTCGGGCAGCGCCGCGTCGTCCACGCACTGCCAGATCAGTCCGATGCGCGCGGCTTCCTCGGCCGGCAGCTTGTCGCCCAGCATCGCCATGCCCAGCGCGCGTGCCGAGCCCACGAGCCGCGGCAGCAGCCAGGTGCCGCCGGTGTCAGGCACCAGGCCGATCTTGGCGAAGGCCTGGATGAAGCTGGCCGAACGCGCCGCCACGACGAGGTCGCAGCACAGTGCGATGTTGGCGCCCGCGCCGGCGGCCACGCCATTGACGGCGGCAACCACGGGCACCGGCATCGAGCGCAGCCGCGCGACGAGCGGGGCGTACCAGGTGGTGATGACCCGGCCCAGGTCCTTGGGTGCGGCGCCGGGCGAAAGGTCGGGGGCCACCGCCGGATCGGCCAGGTCCTGCCCGGCGCAGAAGGCGCGCCCCGCACCCGTGAGCACCACGCAGCGCACCTCCGGGTCGTCGGCTGCGAGGTCCAGCGCCGCCATCAGTTCGCCGTGCATTTCGGTCGTGAAGCTGTTGAGCGCCGCGGGCCGGTTGAGGCTCAGCGTGCGAACCGCACCGGCATTGCTGGTGAGAACTAAAGGTTCTGGCATCGGGCTTGTCTCTCTTGTCTGTGGGAATCGAATCGGCGTGCAAACACTATTGACCGACCGTCCGGTAGATTTTAAGATCGAGCCCGATGCCAGCACAAGCGGATGGATTCAGGGCAAACCCTGAGCCTGCCACAACAAAGGAGACCGATCGAATGCCCAGCTACGCCATCGACGGCGTGATTCCCGTCGTCGACCCGACGGCCTACGTGCACCCCAGCGCCGTGCTGATAGGCGACGTGATCGTCGGCCCCGGCTGCTACGTCGGCCCCTGCGCCAGCCTGCGCGGCGATTTCGGCCGCATCGTGCTGCAGGAAGGCTCCAACGTGCAGGACCATTGCTGCATCCACGGCTTTCCCGACCAGGACACGGTGGTCGAGGTCAACGGCCACATCGGCCACGGCGCGATCCTGCACAGCTGCATCGTGCGGCGCGATGCGCTGGTGGGCATGAATGCGGTGGTGATGGACGAGGCCGAGATCGGCGAGCAGGCCATCGTCGCGGCCTGCGCCTTCGTGCCGGCCGGCATGAAGGTGCCGGCGCGCTCGCTGGTGGCGGGCATTCCGGCCAAGGTGAAGAAGATGCTGAGCGAGGAAGAAATCGCCTGGAAGCTCGAAGGCACGCAGACCTACCAGGCGCTCACCGTGCGCAGCCTGGCCAGCCTGCGCGAGGTCGCGCCGCTGCAGCAGATGGAGCCCGGCCGCCCGCGGCTGCCCGCTTCCGAGGTGCGTTCGCTGATCGCGACGAGGCGCGGCTAGCTTCGTGCAAGATCACGGCCTGTCCGCAAGCACTGCAATCAAGGAAGAAAGAAGACCCGATGCCGCGTGGAAGATCCGCCACCTATGACGACCAGCGCGAGTTCATCCTGGCGCAGGCCGCCCAGCTGTTCGCGCGCCGCGGCTATCCCGCCACTTCGATGAACCAGGTGGCCGAGGCCTGCAATCTCTCGAAGGCCACGCTCTACCACTACTACAAGGACAAGAGCAGCCTCTTGATCAGCATTGCCGAGACGCACGTGTCCAAGCTCGCGGCGCTGGTGGCCGAGGAAGAGGCGTCGACGCACACCGACGAGGAGCGCCTGCGCCGCTTCATCTACCGCATCGTCGAGGAATACGCCGGCGCGCAGGACGCGCACCGCGTGCTGACCGACGACGTGCGCTTTCTGGAAGAAGAAGACCGCGAGCGCGTGCTGAACCAGGAGCGCGAGGTGGTGGCGGGCTTTGCACGTGCCGTGTCGGCATTGCGGCCGGGCGCGCCGAGCGACGACCTCGCCAAGCCGCTGACCATGCTGCTGTTCGGCATGATCAACTGGATGTTTACCTGGATGAAGCCCGGCGGCCGGCTCGACCATGCGTCCATTGCGCCGATCGTGGCCGACCTGTTCCTGGGCGGCATCGGGGCGGTGAAGTCGCCGCCTGCCGTTTCACGGCCCGGCGCTTCCGTCAAAGAATCCGGTTGAACCAGAGCAGCGACAGCCCCGCCGACAGCAGCGTGAGGATGGCCGCGCCGAGTGCAAAGAGCGCCGAGATCTCGGTTTCCTTCTTCTCGACCGTGAGCCGCGAGCTCAGCGTTTCGTAGACCTTCTTCAGGTCGGCGGCGGTTCCGGCGTAGAAGTATTCGGCCTGGGTCTTGTTAGCCACGGCCTTGAGCGTTTCCTCGTCGAGCCGCACGCGCATCGACCAGCCTTCGAAGCCGATGGTCTCGCCGTCGACCGTGCCCACGCCCACCGTGTAGATGCGCACGCCGCGATCCGCCGCGGCCTTGGCGGCATCGAGCGGATCGACCCCCGTGGTGCGCTGCCCGTCGGTCAGCATGATGATGGCGGCGGAGGTGTAGGAGCCCGGCGCCACCGGGGTGAACTCCTTGGCCTGCTTTTCCGCCTGGTCGATCGGCGTGCCGCGCTGGCGGCTGGGCGCGCTGAACTGGGAGACGTCGATGCCCGCGTCGGGGAACAGGGTGGCGAGCGACACCACGATCGCGTTGCCCGTGGCGGTGGCGCGCTGCAACTGGAAGCTGTCGATCGCGGTGATCAGGTCGTCATGGTTGGTGGTGGGCAGCTGCGCCACCTGCGCGCTGCCCGCGAAGGCCACGATGCCCACCTTGACGTGGCGCGGCAGATCCTTGATGAAGCTCTTGGCCGCTTCCTGCGCCGCGACCAGCCGGTTGGGCAGCACGTCGGCCGCGCGCATGCTGCCCGACACGTCCATCGCCAGGATGATGGTCTGCTGGTTGGACGGCAGCATCACCACCGCCATCGGCCGCGCGGCGGCCACCAGCATGGCGGCCATGGCCAGCAGGAACAGGAAGGGCGGAATGTGCCGGCGCACGCTCTGGCCGGCGCCCATGGCCTCGCGCACGATCGACAGGCTCGCATAGCGCACCGCGAGCTTCTTCTTGCGGCGGATCAGCCAGATGTAGAGCAACACCAGCAGCGGCAAGGCCGCCAGCAACCAGAGGAATTGAGGCCAGAGAAATGTCATGCTGCCACCGCCTTCATGCTGCCCGGGCCGATGCGCATGCGGCGCTTGCGCAGGTCGGCGAAACGAACGATGGCTTCCACCAGGTCGTCGCTGGTCGAAAGCTCGAGTGCGTCGACACCCGCTTTCGCGAGCGCAGCGCGCAGCGTGGCCTCGCGCTCGGCCGCCAGGCGTGCAAAGCGCTTGCGAAAGCCGGCGTCGTGCGTGTCGACCCAGAGCTGCTCGCCGGTTTCCGCGTCGCGCAGCGGCACCAGGCCGAGGTCGGGCAGCTCGAGTTCGAGCGGGTCGAACAGGCGCACGGCAATGACTTCATGCCGCTGCACCAGCTGGCCGAGCGGGCGTTCCCAGCCGGGCTCGCTCAGGAAGTCGGACACCACGAACACGGTGGAGCGGCGCGGCATCAGCATGGCCGCCGATTTCAGCAGGTCGGCCAGGCGCGTCATGCCCTTTTGCGCGGGCGCGGCCTCGGCCTTGCCAGCGCGCCGCTCCATCGCATGCAGCAGGTGCAGCACGTGGCGGCGGCCGCTGCGCGGCGGAATCACCGCTTCGAGGTCGGTGCCGTAGACCAGTGCGCCCACCCGGTTGCCGTGGCGCGTGAGCAGCCGCGCGAGCACGCCGACGAAGCCGGCCGAGATTTCGCGCTTGGCCTTGAGGCCCGAGCCGAAATCGACCGAGCGGCTCAGGTCGAGCACGAACCAGGCCGCCATCTCGCGGTCTTCGGTGAAGACGCGCACATGCGGCGTCTGCAGGCGGGCGGTGACGTTCCAGTCGATGTGGCGCACGTCATCGTGGTGCTGGTATTCGCGCAGGTCGGCCAGGTCGAGCCCGGTGCCGCGCATCAGCGTGCGGTAGTCGCCCTGCAGCAGGCCGTCGAGACGGCGGATCACGGTCCATTCGAGCCGGCGCAGCGCGCGTTCGGCCCCACCGGCCTCGGCGATGAGCCGTTCGTCGTTCGCGGCCGCAGGGGCCTTACGCCACCAGCTTTTCATATGGAGCAAGGGAACACCGCGGAACCGGCTTTGCCGGGCCGCTGGTGTTGCCCCCTTGAGGGGGGAGTCGAGCTACACGAAGTGAGCGAGGGACGGGGGTGGGTTTCATTCAGGCCACCAGCTTTTCATGTTCCAGGGGTTTGGGAGGAGCGGGAACGGCCCTCATGATCTTCTCGATCAGGCTGTCGGGTGTGAGGCCTTCGGACAGGCCCTCGTAGGAAAGCGTCACGCGATGGCGCAGCACGTCGGGCACCAGCGCGGTCATGTCCTCGGGCAGGGCATAGCTGCGGCCGCGCAGCAGCGCGAGAGCGCGCGCGCCTTCGGTCAGGCTGATGCTCGCGCGCGGGCTCGCGCCGAAGGTGATGAAGCGGCGCATGTCCTTCAGCCCGTGCTTGTCGGGCGTGCGCGTGGCCGACACCAGCTTGACCGCATACTGGATGAGCGAAGGGTCGACGTACACGCGCCGCGCCTCCGCCTGCAGGGTGGCGAGCTGTTCGGTGGTTGCCACCGGATTGACCTCGACCAGCGAGCCGATCACGCGCTGGACGATGACGAACTCTTCCTCGTCGCTCGGGTAGTCGACCAGCACCTTCATCATGAAGCGGTCGACCTGCGCCTCGGGCAGCGGATAGGTGCCTTCGGTCTCGATCGGGTTCTGCGTGGCCATCACCAGGAAGGGGCGCGGCACCTTGTGCGTCTCGCCGGCGATGGTGACCTGGCGCTCCTGCATCACTTCGAGCAGTGCGCTCTGCACCTTGGCCGGCGCACGGTTGATTTCGTCGGCCAGCAGCAGGTTGGCGAACACCGGGCCGAGCGAGGTGCTGAACTCGCCGGTCTTCTGGTTGTAGATGCGCGTGCCCACCAGGTCGGCCGGCACCAGGTCGGGCGTGAACTGGATGCGCTTGAACTGGCCGCGCACGGTATCGGCCAGCGTCTTGACGGTGAGCGTCTTCGCAAGGCCCGGCACGCCCTCGACCAGCAGGTGCCCGCCCGCGAGCATGGCCACCATCACGCGCTCCAGGAAGCGGTCCTGGCCCACCACCACGCGCTTGACCTCGTAGAGGATCTGCTCCATCAGCTCGGCCGTGGCGGGAGAGGTGGAAAAGGGGTTCTCTGTGCTCATGCGGGGACCTCTTGTTGAACGATCGAAACTGGGCGCGTTCCTGCGGGCCTAGAACGGCGGCGAACCGGCGGCCGAGGCCGCGTTCTCGATGGGCACCGCAAACCCGATGCCGATGAAGGTGCGCTGCTGCGTGGGATTGAGGATGGCGGTGACGATGCCGAGCACCTCGCCGTCCATGTTGATCAGCGGGCCGCCCGAGTTGCCGGGGTTGGCGGCCGCGTCGAACTGGATCAGGTTGCCCAGTTCCTGCTTGCCCTCGGGCGAGCGGAACGAGCGCTTCAGGCCCGACACCACGCCGGCCGACACCGAGGGGCCGATGCCGAACGGAAAACCGACCGCGGCCACCTGGTCGCCGGGCTGCAGGTCTGCGGTCGAGCGCATGGCGGCGGGAATCAGGTCGTCGGGGATCTTCTGGGCCTGCAGCACCGCGAGGTCGTTCTCGGGCTGCACGCCGGTGATGGTGGCCACGGCCTCGAGCCCGTCGGAGAAGGTGACCTTGATGGTTTCGGCGCCGGCAACCACGTGCAGGTTGGTGAGGATCACGCCCTTGTCGACGATGACCACCCCGGTGCCCACGCCGCGCTCGACCTCGCCCGGGGGCGCATCGGCTTCGGGCGGCTTGCCCTTGGCCATGTTGCGGCCGCGCTTCTGGATCCTGGCCTCGGGCGTGGCCTTCTCGGGGCCGTAGCCGACCACCCGCACCACCGAGGGCCGCACGATCTCGGCGGCCTTGGCGGCGGGCGAGGGGAGTGTGTGGGTCTGCAGCGTGCGCAGCACGGCCGAATCGATGTCCTTCTGCGTCAACGCCTTGCCCTGCCGGGGCCACCACGTGGCACCACCCGCAACGAGCGCGGTGCACAGCACGAGGAGGAACGCGAAACTGCGCCGGCCCGGCTGCCAGCCGGCCTTGGCGTGCGGCGGGGGTGGCGCGCCGTTGCCCGCTGCGCCCTCGGGCGACGGCACGGCCGCCTCATCGGCCGCGGGATCGGCCGCTTGAGGCAGCGTGCGGGGCGAACGGCTGTAGAAAGCGGGCCTGCGCATCGGGGCACCTCCGGCAAGGGATGACGGGTCAGTAGGGAGTCACAGTAGCACGCTTTCTTCTGCCTTGCATCCCTTCGGGCATCATCTCGCCATGGCTGTTTTTGTCGATACCCACTGCCACCTCGACGCGCCCGAATTCGGTGCGGAAATGCCGCTCATCCGTGCGCGGGCGGCCGAACGCGGCGTCGCGCTGTGCGTGATTCCCGCCGTGGCGGTCTTCAATTTCGCGACCGTGCGCGAACTGGCGCAGGTGCAGGGCGATGCCTATGCGCTCGGAATCCATCCGCTGTGCACCGGCAATGCAGAGGAGGCCGACCTGGAGACACTCGATGCCGAGCTTGCCGCGCGCCGCGGCGATCCACGGCTGGTCGCGGTCGGCGAGATCGGCCTCGACTACTTCGTGGAAGGGCTGGACAGCGACAAGCAACAGCACTTTTTTCACACTCAGTTGCAACTCGCGCGCAACCACGATCTGCCGGTGCTCATCCACGTGCGCCGCTCGGTCGACAAGGTGCTCAAGCACCTGCGGCAGACCGCGGCCGGCCGGCCGTGGCAGGGCATTGCCCATGCGTTCAATGGCAGCGAGCAGCAGGCCAGGGCCTGCATCGAGATCGGCCTGAAGCTGGGCTTTGGCGGTGCCGTGACCTTCGACCGCGCATTGCAGCTGCGGCGGCTGGCGGCCACGCTGCCGCTCGAATCGATGGTGATGGAAACCGATGCGCCGGACATCCAGCCGCACTGGATCTATCGCACGCAGGCGCAGCGTGCGGCCGGTGAATCGCAGGGCCGCAACGAACCCGGCGAACTGCCGCGCATCGCAGAAGTGGTGGCGCAATTGCGCGGCATCGGTATCGATGAACTGGCCGAGGCCACGACTCGGAATGCGCTCAGAGCCCTGCCTCGGCTCGAAAGTCTTCTCCCCTTGTCGGAAGCCCGGCCGCACCGCGCGTAGGCCGATACCCCGTCTTGCGCTTGCGCAAGCGAGGCGCGCATTTTTACTGTCATCCTTGGCGTTCGAACTGGCGTTGCTTGTTCAGTGGCAAGTCTGTCACTCCAACTCTTCATCCAACAAGGAGTCTTTACACATGACCACCTCTTTCATTCGCACCGTGCCCGTCGTGCTCGCCCTCGCGCTCGCCTCCATCGGCGTGTCCGCCGTGGCCCAGACCACTGCGCCGGCCACCGCCACGCCGGCTCCGGCCACCGCGGAACCCAGCACCACCGAAAAGGTGAAGGAAGCCGGCAAGGACGCCGTCGATGCCACCAAGCGCACGACCAAGAAGGCCGTGAACGCCACCGAGCGCGGCACCAAGAAGGCCTGGAACGCGACCAAGCGCACCACCAAGAAAGCCACCAACGCCACCAAGAGCGTGGCCGCCAAGACCGGCGACGCCGTGGAGACCGCCGGCCACAAGACGGCCGACGGCATGCGCAGCGCCGGCAAGGCGATCGGCGAGAAGGTGCCCGGCACCGCCGAGAACGAAGCCGCCAAGAAGTAATCGGAATTCGCTTTCGGAAAAACCCGCTTCGGCGGGTTTTTTCATGGGCGGGCGACAGTGCCAAGATAGAGCCCATCCATGAACCTACCCGCCGCATCCGACACCCGCAGCCCCGTGCTCACGGGCCTGGCCCCCATCGTCTCGCCCGCCACCGTCGTACTGATCCTGGGCAGCTTCCCGGGCGTGCGGTCGCTCGAACTGCAGCAGTACTATGCGCATCCGCAAAATCAGTTCTGGAAAATCTTGCAAGCCGTTTGGCCCCACCATCCGCTCCCCGTGGGCGAAGACAGCTATCCCGGGAAGAAAAAGTGGCTGCTCGAGCGCGGCCTGGGCGTATGGGACGTGTATGCGGCCTGCGAGCGCGAGGGCAGCCTCGACTCCGCCATCCGCGCGCCGGTGGCCAATGACATCGCGGGCCTGCACCTGCCCCGGCTGGCGGCCATTGCGCACAACGGCGGCGAGAGCTTCAAGCATGCGCGCCACACGCGCACCCTCGGGGTGCCGGTCTACCAGCTGCCTTCCACCAGCCCCGCCAACGCGTCGTGGAGCTTCGAGCGCAAGCTCGCAGCCTGGCGCGAGGTCTTTGACGCCCACCACCTTCTTTGATGGCCACGAGCAAAACTCCCGTTCTTCCCGAAGTCAACTTTTCCGACTGGGGCGACATCCGCTACCTGCACCTGGGCACCGAATGGGTCCAGGGCTCGATGAAGCTCGACGCGCCGTTCGAGATCGAGCTCGAATACGTGCAGCGCATGATGGCCTGGCTGCTGTTCGCCGACCCGAAGAGCCTGGCCGGCCGCCATGCGATGCAGCTGGGCCTCGGTGCGGCCACGCTCACCAAGTTCTGCCGCAAGACCCTGCGCATGCGCACCACCGCGGTGGAGCTGAATCCGCAGGTGGTGTCGGCCTGCCGCGGCTGGTTCAAGCTGCCGGCCGACGACCCGAAGCTGCGCGTGGTCATTGCCGATGCCGCGCAGGAGATCCGCAAGCCCGAATGGCAGGGCACGGTCGATGCACTGCAGGTCGACCTGTACGACCATGAGGCCGCCGCGCCGGTGCTCGACAGCGAAGACTTCTACGCCGATTGCCGCGCGCTGCTCACCGAGGACGGCTGCATGACGGTCAATCTCTTCGGCCGCTCGTCGAGCTACGAACGCAGCCTCGAGAAGATCGCCGGTGCATTCGGCGCCGACGCGGTCTGGGCCTTCAAGCCGACGCGCGAAGGCAACACGGTGGTGCTGGCGCAGCGAGCACCCAGCCGGCCCAAGCGCGAAGCCCTTGCCGAGCGCGCCCAAACGATCCAGACTCGATGGGGCCTGCCCGCGCCCAAATGGCTGCGCGTGTTCAAACCGCTGAATCCCACCCTCACCCGACCAACCGGCCCATGAGCGCTGTTTCTGCTACCGCATCCCCGGCCGCCCGCCACGAAGGCCCGCTCGACCTGCGCCGCCTGATCGAATGGCTTGCCGCCGACGGCATGATTTCTCCGGTGGAAGCCAAGCGCACCATCGCGCGCTGTGCCCAGGCCGAGAGCCGGCAGGCGCCGCTGGTGCGGCTGGCCAACGTGGCCATGACGCGCGAAAGCGACGGCAAGCCGCTCGATCTCGAAATGCTCACGCAGTGGCTCTCCGGCCGCGCGGGGCTGGCCTACCTGCGCATCGATCCGCTCAAGGTCGACGTGGGCAAGGTTGCCGACACCATGAGCGCGGCCTATGCCGAGCGCCACAAGGTGCTGCCGGTACAGGTGCTGCCCAATGAAGTGGTGGTGGCCACGGCCGAGCCCTTCCTGACCGACTGGATCGCCGAGGTGGAGCGCCAGTCGCGCCGCACGGTGCGCCGCGTGGTGGCCAACCCCACCGACATCCAGCGCTACACGGCCGAGTTCTTCGCGCTCGCCAAGTCGGTGCGCGCCGCGCAGAAAGCCGGCGGCAACACCGGCGGCGCGAGCTTCGAGCAGCTGGTGGAGCTGGGCAAGAGCACCAAGCAGCTCGACGCCAACGACCAGAGCGTGGTGCAGGTGGTCGATTGGCTCTGGCAATACGCCTTCGACCAGCGCGCGAGCGACATCCACCTGGAGCCGCGCCGTGAGCAGGGCGTGATCCGCTTTCGCATCGACGGCATCCTGCATCCGGCCTACCAGATGCCCATGGGCGTGATGAACGCCATGGTGTCGCGCATCAAGCTGCTGGGCCGCATGGACGTGGTCGAGAAGCGCCGCCCGCTCGACGGCCGCATCAAGACGCGCAACATGCGCGGCGACGAAGTCGAAATGCGCCTGTCCACCCTGCCGACCGCCTTCGGCGAGAAGATGGTGATGCGCATCTTCGACCCCGACACCGCGGTGAAGGACCTCGACGCGCTGGGCTTCGCGCAGCACGACGCGCAGCGCTGGGAGCAGCTCGTCACGCGGCCCAACGGCATCATCCTGGTGACCGGGCCCACCGGCTCGGGCAAGACCACCACGCTGTACTCCACGCTCAAGCGCGTGGCCACCGAAGAGGTCAACGTGAGCACGGTCGAAGACCCGATCGAGATGATCGAGCCTTCGTTCAACCAGACGCAGGTGCAGCCGCAGCTCGATTTCGGTTTTACCGAAGGCCTGCGCGCGCTGATGCGGCAAGACCCGGACATCATCATGGTCGGCGAGATCCGCGACCTGGCCACGGCCGAGATGGCGGTGCAGGCCGCGCTCACCGGCCACCTGGTGTTCAGCACCCTGCACACCAACGATGCACCGAGCGCCATCACCCGGCTGATGGAGCTCGGCGTGCCTTCCTACCTGATCAACGCCGTGATGCTCGGCGTGCTGGCCCAGCGGCTGGTGCGCACGCTGTGCCCCAACTGCAAGCAGCCCGACGACACGGTCACGCGCGAGAAGCTCGAGACCATCGTCAAGCCCTGGCAGATCACCGGTTCGGTGCGCGCCTACAAGCCCGTGGGCTGCGTCGACTGCCGCATGACCGGCTACATGGGCCGCATGGGCCTGTACGAGCTGCTGAGCATCAGCGAAGACTTCAAGGCCCAGGTCACCAAGGAGCCCAACCTGGCCGGGCTGCGCCGGCAGGCCGTGATCGACGGCATGCGCCCGCTGCGCCTGGCCGGGGCGCTGCGCATCGCCGAAGGCGTCACCACCATTGAGGAAGTGCTGAGCGCGACGCCGCCGCTGGAGTGAACGGCAGCGGCGAGGCCCAGGGGTTATCCCTAGGCTTTCGGTTAGTGGAATCCACATCGGGCTGACCGCCAGCTGACTCGACAATCTCGCATCGAAATTTGTTCGAGGAGACTGTTCGTGAAAATCAAGAGTCAGAAAGACTTTTTCTCGGGACTGATGTTTACGGTCGTGGGCGTGGCGTTCGCATGGGGCGCCACCACCTACAGCGTAGGCAGCGGCGCCCGCATGGGGCCGGGTTACTTCCCGTTGATGCTGGGCATCCTGATGGCCGTCATCGGCCTGGGCATCATGTTCAGCGGCCTGACCGTCGAAACCACCGACGGCGAAAAGATCGGCAAGTGGGCCTGGAAGCAGGTCGTGTTCATCCTGGGCGCCAATCTCGCGTTCGGCATCCTGCTGGGCGGCCTGCCGAGCATCGGCGTGCCGGCCATGGGAATGATCATCGCCATCTACGCGCTCGTGATCATCTCGAGCCTGGCGGGCCATGAGTTCAAGCTCCCCAGCGTGCTGATCCTGGCCACCGTGCTGGCCGTCGGCAGCTATGTCGCCTTCATCTGGGCGCTCAAGCTGCAGATCCAGGTCTGGCCGACCTTCATCACCGGTTGAGAAGAAAGCGCGCAAATGGAATTGTTTGAACACCTCTCGATGGGTTTTGGCGTTGCCTTTACCTTCACCAATCTGCTGTACTGCCTGGTCGGCTGCATCCTGGGCACCTTGATCGGCGTGCTGCCGGGCATCGGTCCGGTCGCGACCATCGCGATGCTGCTGCCCGCCACCTACGCACTGCCGCCCGTGTCGGCGCTGATCATGCTGGCCGGCATCTACTACGGCGCGCAGTACGGCGGCTCGACCACCGCCATCCTGGTGAACCTGCCGGGCGAATCCTCCTCCGTGGTGACCGTGATCGACGGCTACCAGATGGCGCGCAAGGGCCGTGCGGGTCCGGCGCTGGCCGCTGCGGGCCTGGGCTCGTTCTTTGCCGGCTGCGTCGGCACGCTGATCCTCGCGGCCTTCGCGCCGCCGCTGACCGAGCTGGCCTTCAAGTTCGGTCCGGCCGAGTATTTCTCGCTGATGATCCTGGGCCTGATCGGCGCGGTGGTGCTGGCCTCGGGCTCGCTGCTCAAGGCCATCGCCATGATCGTGCTGGGCCTCCTGATGGGCCTGGTGGGCACCGACGTGAATTCGGGCGTGGCGCGCTACAGCTTCGACATTCCGGAACTCACCGACGGCATCGGCTTCGTGGCCATTGCCATGGGCGTGTTCGGCTACGGCGAAATCATTGCCAACCTTTCGCGTCCCGACGACGAGCGCGAAGTGTTCACCGCCAAGGTCTCGGGCCTGTTCCCGACCAAGGAAGACTTCAAGCGCATGATCCCCGCGGTGCTGCGCGGCACGGCGCTGGGTTCGGCGCTCGGCATCCTGCCGGGCGGCGGCGCGCTGCTGGCGGCCTTCGCGGCCTACACCATCGAGAAGAAGACCAAGCTGCAGCCTGGCGAAGTGCCGTTCGGCAAGGGCAACATCCGCGGCGTGGCGGCGCCCGAGTCGGCCAACAACGCCGGCGCGCAGACCTCCTTCATCCCGCTCCTGACGCTGGGCATTCCGCCCAACGCGGTGATGGCGCTGATGGTGGGCGCGATGACCATCCACAACATCCAGCCCGGCCCGCAGGTGATGACCAGCAACCCCGAGCTGTTCTGGGGCCTGATCGCCTCGATGTGGCTGGGCAATGCGATGCTGATCATCCTGAACCTGCCGCTGATCGGCATGTGGATCAAGCTCCTGTCGGTGCCCTACAAGTTCCTGTTCCCGGCGATCGTGCTGTTCTGCGCGATTGGCGTGTACTCGACCAACAACAACACCTTCGACATCTGGATGGTGGGCATCTTCGGCCTGGTGGGCTACACCTTCTTCAAGCTGGGTTGCGAGCCTGCCCCGCTGCTGCTGGGCTTCATCCTCGGGCCGATGATGGAAGAGAACCTGCGGCGCTCGCTGCTGCTGTCGCGCGGCGACTGGAGCGTGTTCGTCACGCGCCCGATCTCCGCCAGCCTGCTGGCCGCCGCGGCGCTGCTGCTGGTGATCGTGCTGCTGCCGGCCGTCAAATCGAAGCGCGAAGAAGCCTTCGTCGAGGTTGACTGAGGGCTCGATTGACAGCGACCCAAGAGGCGCCTTCGGGCGCCTTTTTCTTTTTCAGGGCCTGCTGGCTGCTCTTGGCGGCTTCATGTGCTGGCGCGCCATGGTGAGGAAGGCCATGGCTGCGGGACTGAGCGGATGCTTGGCGAGGCGGATGGCGACGACCGGGTACTCGAGCACCGGGCGCGTGACGGCCACCGCGCGCAGGTTGCCGGGCATCAGCACCTCCACATAGCGCGGCAGGAGCGCCACGCCTGCGCCCGCCTGGATCAGGCCGAAAGCCGTCGACAGCATCGACACGTGGTGGACCACGCGCGGATACACATTGGCCATGCTCGAAAGCTGGCGGCTCACGGCGCGCCACACGTTGGCGTCGGGGTTCACATGGATGAAGGGCAGCGCCTCGAGCTGCCGGGCATCGACCACCACGCGCTGTGCCAGCGGATGGTCGTCGCGCACGAACAGTGCCATGCGCTCGGTGAACAGCGGCTCGGTCGCGAGTTCGGAGTGTTTCTGCCCGATATCGGAACCGAAGCCCAGGTCGGCCTCCTGCGAGAGGATGCGCGAGATCATCTGCTCCGCGGTGCTGTCGAGCAGCGTGGTTGCCAGCGTGGGGTGCTTCTGCGAGAACCGGCCGAGCATCGGTGGCAGCAGGGCGCCCGCCGTGAGGTGGCCCACCGCCAGCACCACGCGTCCTTCGCGCAGCTGCGACTGCGAGCGGCAGGCGTCCACCGATTCATCGATCAGCCGCAACGCGCGCACGGCGGTCTCGACCATCATCTGGCCCGCGCCCGTCAGCTGGATGCGGCGGCCCCGCACCACCAGCGGCTGCCCGAGTTCTTCCTCCATGCGCTTGACCAGGTGGCTGATCGCGGGCTGCGTCAGCTGAAGGGCTTCCGCCGCGAGCGTGAAGCTGCCCGATTCGGCCACCGCCGCCAGCGCGCGCAGCTGCTGCAGGGAGACTTCTTCCGCCGCGTTCCTTGCCATAAACCGAACTCATAGTTGAATAACTCGAATTATCTGGCTTGATGCCGGTGCGCTGCATAGCATGCGAGCTTTTCTCCACCGGGCCAGAATCAGCACCATGAAAAGAATCCAGTTCCTCCAAGCGGCCGCAGCGGCGCTTTGCGTGGCTGCGTCGACGCCCGGCCTGGCCCAGGGCTACCCGAACAAGCCGGTGCGGCTCATCGTGCCGTTCCCGGCGGCCGGCGCGACCGACCTCTTTGCCCGCACGCTCGGGCAGAAGATGGGCGAAAAGCTCGGCACCACGCTGGTCATCGACAACAAGCCGGGCGCAGGCGGCGCCATCGGCTCGGACATGGCCGCGAAGGCGCCGGCCGACGGCTACACGCTGCTGCTGGCCACCACCAGCACCCACTCCATCGGGCCGGCCATCACCAGCAAGCTGCCCTACGACACGGTGCGCGACTTCACGCCCATCGCGCACGTGGGCGATGCGCCGAGCATCATGCTGGTGCCGGTCAATTCGCCCGCGAAGACCGTGCGCGAATGGATAGCCTACGCACAAAAGAATCCCGGCAAGCTCAACTACGCCTCCAGCGGCA
Source organism: Variovorax beijingensis (assembly GCF_007828835.1). Lineage (GTDB taxonomy): Bacteria > Pseudomonadota > Gammaproteobacteria > Burkholderiales > Burkholderiaceae_C > Variovorax > Variovorax beijingensis_A. The sequence continues at coordinate 401,099 of NZ_VIVL01000002.1, forward strand.
ACGGCACCATCGTGCAGCTCACGGCGGAGCTGTTCAAGGCGCAGGCCGGCGTGTTCGTGACGCACATTCCCTACAAGGGCACGGCGCTGGCCATTCCCGACCTGATCAGCGGCAAGGTCGACGTGCTGTTCGACTCGCTGCCCACCGGCATGCCGCACGTGCGCGACGGCCGGTTGCGCGCGCTGGGCGTTACCACGCTGAAGCGCAGCCCGCTCGCGCCCGAGCTGCCGCCGATCGCCGACACGCTGCCGGGCTTCGAGTCGAACACCTGGTTCGGCTTCTACGGCCCCAAGGGCCTGCCGACGGACATCGTGGCGCGCGTCAACAAGGCCGCGAACGAGGCGCTGGCCGATCCCGAGGTGAAGGAAAAGCTTTCGCGCCTGGGCATCGAGCCTGCTGCTGCCGGAACGCCCGAGCAGTTCGCCAGGATGGTGGCGGCCGACGCCGCCAAGTGGAAAAAAATCGTGGTCGAGCGCAAGATCAGCAACGAATAGCGAGCACATCCCATGAACTTCGACTTCAGCAACCCCTATCTCTCCACCCGCATTCCGATCTTTGCGCGCAACGTGGTGTCCACGTCGCATCCGCTCGCCTCGCAGGCGGGGCTGCGCATGCTGCAGCAGGGCGGCAATGCCGTCGATGCGGCCATTGCCACGGCGGCCGTGATGACGCTGGTCGAGCCCGTGAGCAACGGCCTGGGCAGCGACGCCTTCTGCATCCTGTGGGATGGCAAGGAACTGCACGGCCTCAACGCCTCGGGCCGTGCGCCCAAAGCCTGGACGCCCGACTACTTCAAGGCCAAGTACGGCGCCGATGCCGCCACGCCGCCGATGCGCGGCATCGATTCGGTCACCGTGCCGGGCGCGGTGCGAGGCTGGGTGGCGCTGAGCGAGCGCTTCGGCAAGCTGCCTTTTGCCGACCTGCTGGCGCCGGCCATCGACATTGCCGAGCGCGGCTACCTGGTGCCGCCGGTCGTGCAGCAGAAATGGGCCGCCGCGGTGCCGGTGCTGGCCTCGGTGGCGGGCTTCGCGCAGACCTTCATGCCCTGGGGCCGGGCGCCCGAAGTGGGCGAGCTGTTCCGCTTCACGGCCGCCGCGCGCGCGCTCAAGGCCATTGCCCGCACCAAGGGCGAGGCCTACTACAGCGGCGAGATCGCCGAGGCGCTCGCCAGGTTTTCGAAAGAGCAGGGCGGCTCGCTCACGGTGGCCGACCTCTCGGCCTACCAGCCCGAATGGGTCCAGCCGATCTCGCGCGACTACCGCGGCCACACGCTGCACGAGATTCCGCCCAACGGGCAGGGCATTGCGGCGCTGATCGCGCTCGGCATCCTCGAGAAGTTCGACATCGCCTCGCTGCCGGTCGACTCGGTGGCTTCGCAGCACCTGCAGATCGAGGCGATGAAGCTCGCCTTCGCCGACGTCTACCGTTACGTGTCGGAGCCATCGTCGATGACGGTGACACCCGCGCAAATGCTCGATGACTCCTACCTGGCATCGCGTGCGAGACTCATCGACGTGAAAAAGGCACAGGACTTCAAGGCCGGCAACCCCGTCAAGGGCGGCACCATCTACCTCACGGCGGCCGACGAGAGCGGCATGATGGTGAGCTTCATCCAGAGCAACTACATGGGCTTCGGCTCGGGCTGCGTGGAGCCCGAGTTCGGCATCAGCCTGCAGAACCGCGGCCATGGCTTCAGCCTCAAGGCCGAGAGCCCGAACGTCGTGGCGCCGGGCAAGCGGCCGTTCCACACCATCATTCCGGCCTTCCTCACCAAGGACGGCCAGCCGGTGATGAGCTTCGGCGTGATGGGCGGCAACATGCAGCCGCAAGGCCACATGCAGACGCTGGTGCGCATGCTCGACTACAAGCAGAACCCGCAGGCCGCCTGCGATGCGCCGCGCTGGCGCTTCAACGCGGGGCTCGAGATCAACGTCGAGGCCGCGATGAATCCGGCCACGGTTCAGGGCCTGCGCGAGCTCGGCCACCACCTCGACGTGATCGACGACTCCTACCAGGACTTTGGCGCCGGCCAATTCATCTGGCGCGCAGGCGATCCATCGGTCGAAGGCTACGTGGCCGCCAGCGATCCGCGCCGCGACGGCCTAGCTGCAGGCTTTTGACAGCTACGCGATGATCGGGGAATGACCAAGTCCGCCGTACAGACCGGCATTCCCCCTTCTTCCGCAAGCGGCGCAAGGAGCATTGCGCCCGGCCTCATCCTCGCCTCGCTGGGCGCGGTCGCGTTCAGCGGCAAGGCCATCATCGTCAAGCTGGCCTACCGCTACGGCGTGGATGCGATCACGCTGATCATGCTGCGCATGCTGTTCGCGCTGCCGCTCTTTGCGCTGATGGCGTGGTGGGCCGGCCGCGGCAAGCCCGCGCTCACGGGGCGCGACTGGTTCGGCGTGGTGGGGCTCGGCTTCTCGGGCTATTACCTTGCGAGCTTTCTCGACTTTGCGGGGCTCGCCTACATCTCGGCCAGCTTCGAGCGGCTCATCCTTTATCTCAACCCCACGTTGGTGCTGCTGTTCGGCTGGCTTTTGTACCGGCGGCGCGCCACGCGGCCGCAGGTGCTCGGCATGATCGTGAGCTATGCCGGCGTGCTGCTCGTGTTCGGGCATGAGCTTTGGATCGGCGGTGGCGGCAAGGGTGGCGGGGCGGCGGCCTGGGGCACCTTCCTCGTGTTCCTGAGCGCCGTGAGCTATGCGGGCTACCTTGTCTACAGCGGCGAATTCGTCAAGCGCCTGGGCTCGCTGCGGCTTGTGGGGCTGGCCACCACCGTGGCCTGCCTGCTGTGCATCCTGCAGTTCGTGCTGATGCGGCCGATGAGCGCCGCATTGCAGGTGGCACCCGAGGTCATCTGGCTGTCGGTGCTCAACGCCACGCTGTGCACGGCGGTGCCTGTCCTCATGGTCATGATGGCCATCGAGCGCATCGGCCCGGCCATGGCCGCGCAAACCGGCATGATCGGGCCGCTGTCGACCATCCTCATGGGTGTGGTCATACTCGGCGAGCCGTTCACCGCGTGGATCGCGGCCGGCACGGTGCTCGTGATTGCGGGCATCTTCGTTTTCACACGCATGGGGCGCTAGCGTCCCTGCAGTCAAGGAGCAACAACATGGATTTGGGCATTGCAGGCAAGACCGCGCTGGTGTGCGGCGCGAGCAAGGGACTCGGCTACGGCTGCGCCGAGGCACTGGTGCGCGAGGGCGTGAACGTGGTCATCGTGGCGCGCGGCGCCGAGGCGCTGGAAGCGGCGGCTGCGAAGCTGGCCGCAGCGGCAGCCGGCTCGCCGGCGCCTTTCGTCAAGCACGTGGCCGCCGACATCACGACGGAGGCCGGCCGCGCCGCGGTGTTCGCGCTGGGCCACGACTTCGACATCGTCGTCACCAACGCCGGCGGCCCGCCCCCGGGCGACTTCCGCAACTGGGACCGCGAGGCCTGGATCAAGGCCGTCGACGCCAACATGCTGACGCCCATCGAGCTCATCAAGGCCACGGTCGACGGCATGGCCAAGCGCGGCTTCGGCCGCATCGTCAACATCACCTCGAGCTCGGTGAAGTCGCCCATCGACATCCTGGGCCTCTCCAACGGTGCGCGCAGCGGCCTCACGGGCTTCGTGGCCGGCGTGGCGCGCACTCCCATCGCCGCGCAGGGCGTGACCATCAACAACCTGCTGCCCGGCTCCTTCGACACCGACCGCCTCAAGGGCACGATGGCAGGCACGGCCCAGAAGACCGGCCAGGACTTCGACACCGTGTGGGAAGCCCGCAAGAAGAACATCCCGGCCAGGCGCTTCGGCACGCCGGCCGAGTTCGGCGCGATCTGCGCCTTTCTCTGCAGCATGCAGGCAGGCTACATGACGGGGCAGAACGTCCTTGCTGACGGCGGCGCCTACCCTGGCACGTACTGAGCTCGCCCCCAGGCTTCGCGCACGTCGCGTCGCGCGCCTATCGGCGCCGTGAGGACACCACGATCCCGCCCACGATCAGCGCGAAGGCCGCACCGTGGTACCAGTGCGGCGGCTCGCGCAGGAAGGCCGCGGACAGCAGCGCGGCGAACAGCGGCGTGAGGTTCATGAAGAAGCTCGCCGCCTGCGGCCCCGCATGCTGCACGCCGCTGCCCCAGCAGCGGTAGGCCAGCACGGCCGGGCCGATGCCGATGAAGGCCAGCGCCGCCAGCAGCGGCCATCCGAGTTCCATGCGCGCATCGGTCAGCATCCATTCTCCGGCCGCGAACAGCCCCGACCATGCGAGGCCGAACACCAGCTGCGCCATCAGGAACGCGGCCCAGTCCTGCCGCACGCCCTGCGGCTCCCGCGTGCGCGCGAGGAACCAGCTGTAGAACGCCCAGGCGATGGTGCCCAGGATCATGTAGAGATCGCCCGGCACCAGCCGCAGCGCGAGCAGCTGCCGCCATTCGCCGCGGCTCAGCACCAGCAGCACGCCCAGCATCGAGAGCAGCGAGCCGCCGATCTCGCGACCGCTGACACGGGCGCCGAAGAAAATGCCGCCCACCGCCAGCATCCACAGCGGCAGGCTGGAGCCCACCAGCGTGACGTTGATCGGCGCGGAGGTCTGCAGCGCCAGGTACTGGAACGCGTTGTAGCAGCCGATGCCCAGCAGCCCCAGCACCGCGTAGCGCTTCCAGTGCGGCCACATCGGGCTGTCGCGGCGCAGCACCGGCCACGCGAGCGGCAGCAGCAGCACGAACGCGATGACCCAGCGCACGAAGTTCAGCGTGAGCGGCGACACCAGGTCGCGCACCAGGCGGCCGACCACCGCATTGCTCGCCCACAGCAGCGGCGGCACGGTGAGCAGGAAGACGGTGGACGGCGTGAGGCGCTGCTGGATCTGCATGGCCGCCGACTCTACCGGGCATCACCCGCCCCCGCCGCGCGAAGGCCAAACGTGGCACGATGCGCCTCTTCTTTTTTGTGCCACTGGAGACTGCAAAGATGATGAGCAAAGCCGTCCGTATCGACCGCCATGGCGGTCCCGAGGAACTGAAGATCGTCGACGTGGAGGTGGGCGAGCCCGGCCCCGGCGAGATCCGCATCCGCCACAAGGCCGTAGGCCTGAACTTCATCGACACCTACCAGCGCAGCGGGCTCTATCCGTTCCAGATGCCGCTGCAGCTGGGCATGGAAGCCTCGGGCGTGGTCGAGGCGGTGGGCGAAGGCGTGGCGCACCTGAAAGCCGGCGACCGCGCCGCGTACGCGAGCCAGCCGCCCGGCGCCTACAGCGAGCTGCGCGTGATGCCGGCCAAGAACGTGTGCAAGCTGCCCGATGCGATCTCGTTCGAGACCGGCGCGGCCATGATGCTCAAGGGCCTCACGACGCAATACCTGCTGAAGAAGACGCTGCCGGTGGAGGGCCTGCAGCCCGGCGACTTCATCGTGTTCCACGCGGCGGCCGGCGGCGTCGGCCTGATCGCCTGCCAGTGGGCCAAGGCCCTGGGCCTGCAGCTGATCGGCACCGCGGGCAGCGATGCCAAGTGCAAGCTGGCCCTGGCGCACGGCGCGGCGCATGCGATCAACTACAGCACCGAGAACTTCGCAGCCCGGGTGAAGGAGATCACCGGCGGCAAGGGCGTGAAGGTGGTGTACGACTCGGTCGGCAAGGACACCTGGGAAGGTTCCATCGACTGCCTGCGCCCCTTCGGCCTTTTGGCCGTGTTCGGCAACGGCTCGGGCCCGGTGCCGCCGATCAGCCTGGGCACGCTCGCGTCCAAGGGCTCGCTCTACGTGACGCGGCCGACGCTGTTCACGCACATGGCCACGCGCGAGAGCACGCAGGCAATGGCGGACGACCTGTTCGCCGTGGTGCAGAGCGGCGCCGTGAAGATCCCGATCGACCAGCGCTATGCACTGGCCGACGTGCAGCAGGCCCACCGCGACCTGGAAGCGCGCAAGACCACCGGCTGCACCATTCTCACGCTCTGAGTCCGGGCCGTGGCGGGCCCGCTGCAGGGCCAGCCCTGTCCTACCCGGGGTGGGGTGTCATGCCTGCGTCTTGTGCAAGGTGCACTTTGTAGCCTTCAGCAAAGCCAGCGAAGGCCAGCGCCATGGACACTGTCAGAACCTTCATCGTCGAGGACAACCCCGCCATCCGCGAGAACCTGGCCGGAACCCTGCGCGAGGTGGCGCGGATCGATCCGGTGGGCCAGGCCGAAACGCAGGACGAGGGCGCGCGCTGGCTCGCAGGCAACCTCTCGCAGTGGGACTTGGCCATCGTCGACCTGTTCCTCAAGGATGGCACCGGCTTCGGCGTGCTCGAAGCCTGCCGCAACCGCGATCCGAACCAGAAGATGGTGGTGCTCAGCAACTACCTGACCCCGGAGATGCGCCGCAAGTGCGCGCAGCTGGGCGCCGACGCGGTGTTCGACAAGGCCACCGAACTCGACGACCTGATCGATTTCTGCCTGCGCCGCCGGCAGGAGCAGTTGATGGCGCCGCGGTTGCCGACGGCGCACTGACCGCTGCGCGCCGGATCAGCCCTCGATCTTCCCGAGCCGCGATTCGCGCAGGCGGCTCGGCGCCAGCGCGCCCGCCGATTCCAGGATCGGATAGGCAATGGAGCAGATGTGCGAGTTGATCCGCTTCAGGTCGCTGATCAGGTCGATGTGCAGCGAGCTGGTCTCCATGCTCAGCGTGGTGCGGTCGGAGAGCCGGTCGAGGTGGGTGGTGGCATAGGCCCGCTCGAGGTCGCGGAAGCGGGCTTTCTCCTGGAGCAGCCGCTGCGCGTCGCGCACGTTGCCATTCAGGAAGACGCTCATGCTCAGGCGCAGGTTGGCGACCAGCCGTCCGTGCAGCTCCACGATTTCCGCCATGCCCGCCTCGGAGAAATTGCGCTGCGGCTTGATCTTCTTGTCCTCGATGTCGATGATCACGCGCTCGATGATGTCGCCGATCTGCTCCATGTTGATGGTGAAGCTGATGATGTCGGTCCAGCGCCGGCTTTCTTCCTCGCCCAGCGCCTCGCGCGAGATCCGCGTCATGTAGTACTTGATGGCCGAGTAGAGCTCGTCCACCGTGTCGTCCAGCTGCCGCAGTTCCTGCGCCAGGCGCAGGTCGTTGTGGCGGATCACGTCGAGCGTGCCGATGAGCATGGTCTCCACCACGTCGGCCTGGTGCAGCGCCTCGCGCGCCGCGTTCGAAATGGCGAGCGAGGGCGTCGAAAGGGCCGACGGGTCGAGGTGGTGCGGCCGCGTCGAGCTGGCCGGCAGCGGCGGCACCGGCAGCACCTTGGTGACCAGCGTGGCGACCCACTGCGTGAGGCCGATGAAGCCCACGCTGATGATCACGTTGAACGCCAGGTGGAACAGCACCACGCCGTGGGTCGCATTCGGCACGTGCGGCTGCACATGGCGCAGCCAGAGCCCGACGAAGGGCGCGAGGATGGCCACCCCCAGCGCCTTGAACAACAGGTTGCCCACCGTGACCTGGCGCACCGGCACGGCGGACTTGGCCGTGGTCAGCACCGCCAGCAGGCCGCTGCCGAGGTTGGCGCCCAGTACCAGCCCGAGCGCGACGTCCAGCGGCACCACGTTGGAGCTGGCCATGGCCGCCACCAGCAGCACCACGGCCAGGCTCGAATAGGCCACGATCGCCAGCGCGGCGCCGATGGTGATCTCGAGCAGCACGTCGCTGTTGAGCGAGGCCAGCAGCACGCGCACGGCCGGCGCTGAAAAGAGCGGCTCCGTCGCCTCCACCACCAGCTGCAGCGCCAGCAGCATCAGCCCCAGGCCGATCAGCACCCGCCCCACGCGGCCCGCCACGCTGGCCGAGCGGGAAATGAACAGCACCACCCCCACGAAGATGAACATCGGCGACAGCCAGGACAGGTCGGCCGAGAACAGCACCGAGATGAGCGCCGTGCCGATGTCCGCTCCGCGCATCACCGCCAGCGCCGCCGGCAGCGTGACCAGGCCCTGCCCCACGAAGGAGGAAGTCATCAGCGAAGTGGCGGTGCTCGACTGCACGAGGGCCGTGACGCCGATGCCCGAGAGCGCGGCCGTGAAGCGGTTGCGCATGCTTTGCACCAGGATCTTGCGCAGGTTGGCGCCGAACACGCGCAGCACGCCCGTGCGCACGAGGTGCGTGCCCCACACCAGGAGGGCGACGGCGGCGAGCAGGTTCAGGAGGTGCTTCATGGATGCCGGTTTCTATCCTTTTCGTTTTTGTTCGTTTGCGGCCCCATTTTCCACATGTATGGCCTCAGTCGATCAACGCTCCGTTGTCATGGAAGGGAAAAGGGCCTTCGAAGGTACCGGAAGCCGCCAGATGGGTCACGAGCCGGCCGTCCCGGGCCGACCAGGCATGGACCCTGAAGCCCGGCGGCTCCAGCGTCCAGGCCGAGGCCGCATCGGGCGACAGGTCCAGGCAGACCTGGTGCGCCGGCGCCGGCGAAGTCGATGCGATGGTGCCGCCGAAGCGCACGTCGATGGCGCGGTGCAGGTGGCCGCAGATCACGCGCTCCACGTTGCCATGCCGCGCAACCAGTGCTTCGAGCGCCTCGGCGCCCTGCAGCAGGCCGATCTCGTCCATGTGGCCGATCAGCGTGCGGAAGGGCGGGTGGTGCATGGCAATCACCACCGGTTCGCCGCGGCAGGCGTCGAGCTGTTCCTCGAGCCAGGCCAGGCGTTCGCCGCAGAGTTCGCCGTGGCTCGCGCCCGGCACGCAGGTGTCCAGCGTGAGCAGGCGCAACGCGCCCACGCGCACCGAATACTGCACGAAGCCGGCCGAGCCCACGCCCGCCGCCAGATGGGCATGGCCGGGGAAGCTGCGGCGCAGCTGGCCGCGCTCGTCATGGTTGCCGGGCATCAGGTAGACCGGCATCGCGAGCGGCGCCAGCAGGCGCGCCAGGTGCTCGTATTCGGCCGCGCGGCCGAAGTCGCTGAGGTCGCCCGTGATCACGACGGCGTCGGGCTGCTGCGGCAGCCGCAGCACCGACTGCACCGCGCGCTCCAGGTAGGGCGCGGTGTCGATGCGGCCATAGGCCAGGCGTCCCGGTTCGCGGATGTGCAGGTCGGTCAGCTGGACCAGGAAAGTGGTGTCTTGTGTCGTTGTCGTCATGCGCTGGTCTCCTGCGAGGTCATCAGGCGGTCGGGCAGGATGCGCAGGCCCACCGGATCGCCGGGGCCGAAAGGCGTGTCGCGGCCCACATCGGCCACGAGCAGGGGCTGGTCCTGCATGCGCAACTGCAGCTGCACGCGGTCGCCGAGGAAGGTGCGGCGCTCGACCGTGGCGGCGCCCCAGTCGGGCCGCGGCGCACCCACTTCGACGTCTTCCGGCCGCACCAGCAGCATCGCATGGCTGCGCCAGGCGGGCGGGCAAGGCAGGGTGCTTCCGCCGAGTCGGACAACGCCTTGCGCAATGGCGTCGGCCTCGCGCGCGAGGCGGTTGACGCGGCCCAGGAACTCCGCCACGAAGGGATGCGCCGGCGCGCGGTACAGCTCTTCGCCGCGGCCGATCTGCACGATGCGCCCGGCGCTCATCACCGCCAGGCGGTCGGCAATGGCCATCGCCTCCTGCTGGTCGTGCGTGACGTGGATGGCCGTGATGTGCAGGCGGCGCAGCAGTTCGGCGAGCTCGTCGCGCAGCGACTCCTTGAGCTTGGCATCGAGCGCGGCCAGCGGCTCGTCCAGCAGCAGCACGCGCGGACGCACGGCCACGGCGCGCGCCAGCGCCACGCGCTGCCGCTGGCCGCCCGAGAGTTCGGCAGGGCGCTTGTTCTCCAGCCCGCCCAGGCGCGTCAGCTCGACCAGCTCGCCCACTGCGCGCCTTTCCTCTGCCGGCGCCACGCCGCGGATGCGCAGCCCATAGCCGATGTTGGCCGCCACCGTCATCTGCGGGAAAAGCGCATAGCTCTGGAACACCATGCCGACGCCGCGATGCTCCACCGGCCGCCCGGTGACGTCCTGCCCGCCGAACACGATGCGGCTGCCTTCGTCGGGCGCTTCGAGCCCCGCGATCAGCCGCAGCAGCGTGGTCTTCCCGCAGCCCGAGGGCCCGAGCAGCGCGAGCACTTCGCCCGCCTCCACATGCAGGTCGGTCGGCAGCAGGCCGCGCGTGCCGTCGGCGTAGGTTTTCGCGCAATTCGCGATGTCGATGGGGACGCGTTCAAGTTCCATGGCGTTTCTGCATCAGGTTGGCAAGGTATTGAAGGCCCCACAGCACCGGAAGGATCACGGCGAAGAAGACCAGCGTGTAGGCCGATCCGATCTCGATGCGCATCGAGGCATAGCTGTCGGCCAGGCCCACGGGCAGGGTGCGCGTGAGCGGCGTGTGCAGCATCCACGTGAGGTTGAACTCGCCCACCGAGAGCGTGAACACCATCAGGCTGCCGGCGACGATCGCGGGGAACACGGCGGGCACGAGGATGCCCATGAAGCGCTGGCGGAAGTTGGCGCCCAGCGAGCGCGCCGCCTCTTCGAGCGCGAGCAGGTCGTCGCGCTGGAAGGCCGAGCTCACGGTGCGCACCATGAACGGCAGCGTGAACACCATGTGGCCCACGAGGATGAAGGCGAAGCTCTGGCGGAAGGCCGTGAGCTGGCCGTAGGCGAGGATCAGCGCCAGCGCGGTGGCCAGGCCCGGCACCGCCACCGGCAGCGTGAGCAGTTCCTCGAAGATGTGCGCCGCGCGCGAGCGGCTGCGTGCCAGCGCATAGGCGCAGGGCACGCCCAGCAGCACGGTGCCCACCACGCAGGCCAGCGCCAGCGCGAGCGACCAGCCGACGGTGCCGCCGTAGTTCTCCCACACCTCGCCGAGCCAGCGCAGCGTGAGGCCGCTCTTCAGGCCGGCGCTGTAGTTGTTGACCAGCCCCGCCATCACCGACAGCAGCATCGGCGCGATCATGAAGAGGCTCACAAGCACGGTGATGGCCAGCAGGAAGGGCGCCCTGGGTTGCGTGTTCTTGCGCATGAGGCAATTCCTTCGATCAGCGTGCGACCGGGTTGGCGCCGAAGCGCCGCGCGGCGAACAGCACCAGCCAGGTCACGAGGCCCAGCGCGATCGACAGCGATGCGGCGAGCGCGAAGTTGGCGTAGTTGGTGAACTCGTTGTAGATGGTGATGGGGATCACCTCGAACTTGCTGGCCAGCGTGAAGGCGGTGCCGAAGGCGCCCATCGAGGTGGCGAACAGGATCGCGCCGCATGCGAGCGTGGTGGGCGCGAGCTCTGGCAGCCACACGTCGCGTGCTACCCGCAGGCGCGAGGCGCCGAGCGAACGCGCGGCTTCTTCGAGCTGCATGTTCATGGCCTCGGCCGCGGCGGCATAGGTGGCAATGGCGCGCGGCAACGAGAAGTAGAGGTAGGCCAGGAACAGGCCGAGCAGGCCATAGGCGAAGGTGATGCGTTCGCCGAACAGGCTGTCGCCGAGGTCCGCCACCAGCCCTTGCCGCCCGCCGAGCAGGATCACGAAGAAACCGATGATCACGCCCGGAAAGGACAGCGGCAGCGTGAGCAGCGACAGCAGCATGCGCTTGCCTGCGAAGGTGTGCCGCGCAAGGTAGATGCCCACGGCGGCGCCCAGCACCAGCGTTGCCAAGGTCACCGCCACCGACAGTGCCACGGTGTTGGCCATGCTCTGCAGGTAGCGCGAGTCGGTCAGCACAGCGAAGTAGGTGGCCCAGCCCTTGCTCGCCGGCAGCGTGAGCAGGCGCACCACCGGCAGCAGCCAGAAGGCCGCGAAGAACACGGCGGCAGGAGCTGCGCAAGCGAGCAGGCGCCAGCGTGGGTTCCAGGCGTTGGCCGACGACGACTTCATGGCGCGGGCTTCTTCAGCGTACTTCCTTGAGATAGCGGTCGGAGAACGCCCGCTGCGCCTCCGCCATGCGCGCGTAGTCCACGCTCTTGGCGCGTGCGTATTCGCTGGCCGGCAGGAACTGCGCCTCGATGTCCTTGGGCATTGCGCTCGTGCGCACCGGCCGCAGGTAGGCCTTGGCCCAGATCGCCTGGCCTTCGTCCGACAGCACGAAGTCGAGCACCTTCTTGCCTTCCGCGGCATGCGGTGCCTTGGCAACCAGGCTCATCACGTAGGGCACGGCCAGCGTGCCTTCGCTCGGGATGACGAAGGCGACGTTGGCCTTGTCCTTGTACTTGGCGCGGTAGGCGTTGAAGTCGTAGTCCAGCAGGATCGCGATCTCGCCCGACAGCACGCGCGCGTAGGAGGTCTGCTTGGGCACGATGGGCTCGTTCTTCTGCAGCGCCTTGAAGTAGTCGATGGCCGGCGCGAAGTTGTCGAGCGTGCCGCCGCGCGCCTCGTTCACGGCCACTGCGCCGACATAGCCCACGAAGGCCGAGGCGGGATCGAGGTAGCCGATCAGGCCTTTGTATTCGGGCTTGAGCAGGTCGGCCCACGACTTCGGAACCGGCTTGCCCTTGAGCGCATCGACGTTGACCATGAAGCCGAGCGTGCCCGAATGGATGGTGAACCAGTTGCCGGCCGGGTCCTTCAGGCCGTCGGGAATGTCTTTCCACGCAGCCGGCTTGTAGGGCTCGACCACGCCTTCCTTCTGTGCCTGCACTGCGAAGGTCACGCCCAGGTAGGTGACGTCGGCCACGGGGCTCGCCTTCTCGGCCACCAGCTGCGCAAGCGACTGACCCGAATTCTTGTTGTCGGCCGGCACGGTGATGCCTGTTTTTGCCTTGATGGCCTTGAGCTGCGTGCCCCAGTCGGCCCACTCGGTGGGGCAGTTGTAGCAAATGGCGGTCTGGGCCATGGCCGTGCTGCCGGCGGCGAGCGCGGCAGCCAGCAGGCCCAGGCGGGCCATGCGCGAGAAGCGGGAAGTCAGCATGAAGGAGCTCCTTGGAGGGTGAGAGGCGGTAGCGGGTTGAGTGATCAGTCGGCGGCGGTGTCGCGCGCGGCCGCGCACGACTCGCCGTCCCGGAAGAAGTACGGCAGCAGCAGGCTCGCATCGGCCTGCAGCGCGGTGCCGCCGGCCATGGCCTGGATCAGCAGTTCGACGCTGCGGCGGCCGATGTCGTCGTTGGGCTGGGCGATGGTTGTGAGCGCCGGCGTCAGGTCTTCGCCGATCGCGATGCCGTCGAAGCCGATGACGCTGAGGTCGTCCGGCACACCAAGGCCGTCCAGGTGCGCGGCGCGGATGCTGCGGATGGCGAGCAGGTCGTTCGAGCAGACCAGTGCGGTGGGCCGGCCGGGCGCCTGCAGCACGCCGGCGAGCGCATCGACCGCGCTTTCGACAAAAGGCACCTCGATCAGCGGCGGCGCCTTGAGCCCGGCATCGGCCATGCCCTTGCGGTAGCCGCGATAGCGCTGCTGCGCGCGGTCGGACGCGGCGAGCGTGCCGCTGACCATCGCGATGCGGCGATGTCCCAGCAGCACCAGCCGCGCCACCGCATCGGCCACGGCCGCCTCGCCATCGACGGTCACGCAGGGATGCTCGGGGTGCCTGTTGTAGGCCAGCACGTAGGGCGTGCCGGTGCCGCGCAGCCGAGCGAGCGCGGCCGACGTGGACGGATTGGAGACCACGAGGATCAGCCCGTCGACATTGCCGGCCAGAAGCAGGTGGACCGCGCGTTCTTCCTCGTCGAGCTGGTAGCCCGTGGTGACGGGAATGATCGCGTAGCCGCCGGCAATGGCTGCCCGCGCAATGCCCTGCAGGCATTCGGCAAAGGTCGGATTCAGCAGGGTCGGCAGCACCACGCCCAATGCACGGCTGCGCTGGGTGCGCAAGGTGCGCGCGCTGGCATTCGGCACGTAGTCGAGTTCACGCGCGACGCGCTCCACCAGCTCCCGCGTGGAGCGGGTCACCTTGTCGGGGAAGTTGAAGGCCCGCGACACGGTGGCCACGGAAACCCCGGCTTTGGCTGCAACGGCTTGGATGCTCATTCGTGCGGTGTCATGTAATCGATTACATTTCACCGCGGCAGTATGACCCCGCTATGACAGGCCGTGAAAGTGGGGAGAAACCCTCGCGTTGTGTTGGAGGCCCGTCTTGCCCCCTCTCCCCCTCCGGGAGAGGTTTGGGGTGAGGGCGGACGGCCTCTAAAGGACGCCGAACCTACTTCCCGCGCCGAACCCGCCGTATCTCATCCAGGACCAGGCAGATCGCTCCCAGCGTGATCGCACTGTCCGCCGCATTGAAGGCCGGGAAGTACCAGTCACCGACGTGGAAGCTTAGAAAGTCCACCACGTAGCCGTGCATCATCCGGTCGATCACATTGCCGATCGCGCCGCCCAGGATGCAGGCCATCGAGAACGAAAACAGCTTCTGCCCCGCATGCGACTTCAGCATCCAGACGATGAACACCGCGGCCGCCACGCCAATGGCCGTGAAGAACCAGCGCTGCCAGCCCGAGTGGTCGGCCAGGAACGAGAACGCGGCGCCCGTGTTGTGCGCGCGAACCACGTTGAAGAAGCTCGTGACGTAGGTTGCGTCACCGAGCTTGTAGTAGCCCAGGATCAGCGTCTTGGTGAACTGGTCGATGATCAGGATGATCGCCGCCAGCCCGAGCCACGGCCAGATGCTGCCGCTGCGCGAGCGCGATGCCGACATGGAACGTGCGGCCGCCATCAGGCAAAGCTCCGCGGCTCGCCGGCACCGAACAGGTTGCTCGTGCAACGGCCGCAGATCGTCGGATGCGCCGGGTCGTGGCCCACGTCGTCGCGGTAGTGCCAGCAGCGATCGCACTTCTGCGCGCTGCTCGGCGTCACCACCGAAGACAGCGCCTCGCCCGCCGCCAGTTCGATGGCGGAGGTGATGAAGACGAACTTCAGGTCGTCGCCCAGCGACTCCAGCAGCGCGAAGTCGCCGGCCGCTGCGCTGAGCCGCAGGTTGGCCTGCAGCGACGAGCCGAGCTTGCCTTCGGCGCGCACGGCCTCGATGTCCTTGTTGACCACGTCGCGGATTTCGCGGATGCGGCCCCACTTGGCAAGCAGTGCTTCGTCGGGCGCGTCGAATTGGCTGTACGTCTGCGCAAAGATCGACTCGCCCGGCTTGCCCGTGCTCACGAACTTCCACGCCTCTTCGGCCGTGAAGCTCAGGAACGGTGCCATCCAGCGCAGCATCGCCTGCGAGATGTGCCAGAGCGCCGTCTGCGCGCTGCGGCGCGCCCGCGAGCCCGGCGCGGTCGTGTAGAGCCGGTCCTTCAGGATGTCGAGGTAGAAGCCGCCCAGGTCTTCCGAGCAGTAGATCTGCAGCTTGGCCACCACCGGATGGAACTCGTACACCTTGTAGTGCGCAAGGATCTCGGCCTGGAACTGCGCCGCGCGCGACAGCGCATAGCGGTCGATCTCGAACAGCTCCTCAAGCGGCACCGCATCTTTCGCGATGTCGAAGTCGCTCGTGTTCGCCAGCAGGAAGCGCAGCGTGTTGCGAATGCGGCGGTAGGCATCGACCACGCGCGCGAGGATCTTGTCGTCGCCCGCAATGTCGCCCGAATAGTCGCTTGCGGCCACCCACAGGCGGATGATTTCCGAGCCCAGCTTGTTGCTGATCTCCTGCGGGTCGATGCCGTTCTTGAGCGACTTGCTCATCTTGATGCCCTTGGCATCCACCGTGAAGCCGTGCGTAAGCAGGCCGCGGTACGGTGCGCGGTCTTCCAGCGCGCAGGCGATCAGCAGCGACGAATGGAACCAGCCGCGGTGCTGGTCATGGCCTTCGAGGTACAGGTCGGCTTCGGGGCCGCTCTCGTGGTGCACGTTGGGGTGCGTGCCGCGCAGCACGTGATAGAAGGTCGAGCCCGAGTCGAACCACACCTCGAGGATGTCGGTGCTCTTGGTATAGCTCGGTGCATCTTCGGCGCCCAGGATGTCTTCGACGGTGACGCGGCTCCAGGCCTCGATGCCGCCCTTCTCGACGATGTCGGCGGCCTGGTCGAGGATCTCCATCGTGCGCGGATGCAGCTCGCCCGAATCCTTGTGCAGGAAGAACGGGATCGGCACGCCCCAGCTGCGCTGGCGGCTGATGCACCAGTCGGGCCGCCCGGCGATCATGTCGTGCAGGCGCGCCTTGCCGTTCTCCGGGTAGAAGCTGGTCTGTTCGATGGCGTCGAGCGCGGTCTGGCGCAGCGTCTTGGGCGCCTTGTCCTTGGTGAACACGCCTTCGCCCTCGTCCATGCGGATGAACCACTGCGCCGCGGCGCGGTAGATCACCGGCGTCTTGTGCCGCCAGCAGTGCGGGTAGCTGTGGGAGATGGTCTCGGTGGTCAGCAGCCGGTTGGCGTCGCGCAGCGCGGCGATGATCACCGGTACCGCCTTCCAGATGTTCTGCCCGCCGAACAGCGGGAAGTCGGGCGCGTAGCTGCCGTTGCCCTGCACCGGGTTCAGGATGTCGTCGTAGGCCACGCCGTGGGCGATGCAGGAGTTGAAGTCGTCCACGCCGTAGGCCGGCGACGAGTGCACGAGGCCGGTGCCGTCGGTGGCGGTGGCGTAGTCGGCCAGGTAGATGGGCGACAGGCGCCGATAGCCCGCGTCCACGTCGTACAGCGGATGCTCGAATTCGAGCCCGCCGAGTGCCTCGCCCTTGACCGTGGCCAGCACCTTGCCGTCGAGCGCATAGCGCGTCATGCACATCTCGACCAGCGAGTTGGCGAGGATCAGCAGGCCGCGCTCGGTGTCGACCAGCGAGTATTCGATCTCCGGATTCAGGTTGATCGCCTGGTTGGCCGGGATGGTCCACGCGGTGGTGGTCCAGATCACGGCAAAGATGTCGCCGAGGATCGTGTGGTCGGTCCCGAAGGCCTTGAGCACCTTCTCGCGGTCATGCGCCTTGAAGGCCACGTCGAGGGTCTGGCTCTTCTTGTCCGCGTATTCGATCTCGAACTCGGCCAGCGACGAGCCGCAGTCGAAGCACCAGTACACGGGCTTCAGGCCGCGGTAGACGAAGCCGCGCTCGATCACGCGCTTGAACGCGCGCAGCTCGCCGGCTTCGTTGGCGAAGTCCATCGTCTTGTAGGGGTGGTCCCATTCGCCCAGCACGCCCAGGCGCTGGAAGTCGGCCATCTGCTGCGCGATCTGTTCCGTGGCGTAGGCGCGGCTCTTGGCCTGCATCTCGTCGCGGCTCAGGTTGCGGCCGTACTGCTTTTCGATGGCGTTCTCGATCGGCAGGCCGTGGCAGTCCCAGCCGGGCACGTAGAGCGCGTCGTAGCCTTCGAGCTGGCGCGCCTTGGTGATCATGTCCTTGAGGATCTTGTTCACCGCGTGGCCCATGTGGATCTGGCCGTTGGCGTACGGCGGGCCGTCGTGCAGGATGAACTTGGGCGCGCCGTGGCGGGCGTCGCGCAGGCGGTGGTAGCGGCCTTCTTCGTTCCATTCCTTGACCCAGCTCGGTTCGCGCTTGGGCAGGTCGCCGCGCATCGGGAAGGGGGTGTCGGGCAGGTTCAGCGTGGAACGGTAATCGGTGGGGGAAGCGGCGTCAGACATGTTGGGGTGCGAAACAGAGGGGCTTCGACAGGCTCAGCCCGAACTGCATTTGAGCGGTCGGTGCGGAAGAAAAGCCGTTCGCCCTGAGCTTGTCGAAGGGCGGCAGCACGGTGCGTGCAGGGCTAAATTCGATCGCGCGTGGTCTGGCGGTGGGTTTCGGCGTGGGTCGACGCAAAGAACGCGCGCGCGTCGCGCCCATCCTTCGCGATGCCCGCAGTCAGGGCCTCGAGGCTGGTGTAGCGCAATTCGTCGTGCAGTTTGTGCAGGAGTTCCACGCGGACGATTTTACCGTAGGCCCCTTCGGCACCCAGATGCGAGGGCCACTCCAGGCAATGCGTCTCCAGCAGCACGCGGCCCGCGTTGACGTCGTTGGCATCGAGCGACGGCCGAACGCCGAGGTTCGCCACGCCGGGCAGCGGCTGGTCGGCCAGCCCGTGCACCAGCACCGCGAAGATGCCGCTGGCCGCCGGCTTCCAGTGCTTGAAGCGCAGGTTGAGGGTGCGGAACCCGTCGTCCTTGCCGGGCGCCGAGGCGCCCAGCGCGCGGCCGAGCTTGCGGCCATGGACCACGTGGCCCGAGATCGTGTAGGGCCGGCCGAGCAGATGCTGGGCATCGGCCATGCGGCCCTCGGCCAGCGCCTCGCGCACGGCCGAACTGGAAACGCGCAGGCCGTGGACCTCGTAGCTGTTCATGCGCGCCACGTCGAAGCCGTGCGCATCGCCGGCCGCGTCGAGCATGGCGTAGTCGCCGGCCCGCCTGGCGCCAAAGCGGAAGTCGTCTCCCACCAGCACGTAGCGCGCGCCCAGGCCGTCGATCAGCACGTTCTGGATGAAGGCTTCGGGCGACTGGGAGGCCAGCCGGCCGTCGAAGGGCAGCACGACCGTCTGCGCCACGCCGCAGGCCGCGAGCTCGGTGAGCTTGTCGCGCAGCGTGCCGATGCGCGCGGGTGCCAGGTCGGGTTTCCTGGTGACGGCGGCGAAATAGTCGCGCGGGTGCGGCTCGAAGGTGAGCACGCAACTGGGCAGCCCGCGATGGCGTGCCTCGGTCTGCAGCAGCGCCAGCATGGCCTGGTGGCCACGGTGCACGCCGTCGAAATTGCCAATGGTGAGGGCGCAGGCCGGAGCCACGCCCGGGTGCCGGAAGCCGCGGAAAACCTGCATGGGTGGGTATCTTTTTGATAGCGCCTTTTGCCCGTCGAATGGGCACATCAGGCCGTTTTGTCACAAAGCCGGTATATTGTGACTCAGTGCGTCGCCCGAAGGGGTCTCCGGCGCGCTGCGTGTCCCTGGTCTTTCCGTGATTCTTCCCTTTTTGAGGAGGCGTGTGGTGAAGGTCTTGAAGCTGTCGGCCCAAGGGCTGCCCCAGTCATGGATATCGCTCGAACAGGCGGTCATCCACTATGCAGCGGACGAAGTCCGCTGGGAGGTGGGCGCGCAGGTGGCCGTGTTCCGTGGCGGCCACAATGCCATCACCGGCCAGCAATCGCAGATCGCGATCAACAGCATCATCGGCACCAAGGGTGTGCCGCGCA
This sequence comes from Variovorax beijingensis, assembly GCF_007828835.1. Taxonomy (GTDB): domain Bacteria; phylum Pseudomonadota; class Gammaproteobacteria; order Burkholderiales; family Burkholderiaceae_C; genus Variovorax; species Variovorax beijingensis_A. Next base: position 420,017 of record NZ_VIVL01000002.1, read on the forward strand.
TCAATCCCTTCACCCAGCGCCCGGGGCTCACCAACAGCAAGCTGTTCTCGCGCGACCGCAACATTTGTGCTTACTGCGGCGGGCATTTCCACGAAGACGAACTCACCCGCGAGCACATCATTCCGTTCGCGCAGAACGGCATCGACACCTGGATGAACGTGGTCACGGCCTGCCGGCCCTGCAACCACCGCAAGAGCAGCCGCACGCCCGAGCAGGCCAACATGCCGCTGCTGTACGCGCCCTACGTGCCCAGCCTCTGGGAAGATTTCATTTTGCGGAATCGCCGCATCCTGGCGGACCAGATGGAATTCCTGATGGCGCACCTGCCGCAGAGTTCGCGGCTGCACGACACCTAGCGCTTCCAGTCGGGCGGACGCTTCTCGATGAAGGCCTGGACGCCTTCGAGCGCACTCTCGTCCATCATGTTGCAGGCCATGGTCTGGCTGGCGTCGGCCAGCGCGGCCTCGATGTCGGTTTCGAGCTGCCGGTAGAACAGCGCCTTGCCGAGCGCGAGCGCCTGGCGCGGTTTGGCGACGATGCTCGCCACCAGCGCCTCCACCGCGGCGTCAAGCTGGCCGGGTGGCGCCACCCGGTTGACCAGGCCCTTCTCGCGGGCTTCCTCCGCGCCGATGAATTCGCCGGTCACCAGCATCTCGAAGGCCTGCTTGCGGCCGAGGTTGCGCGACAGCGTGACGCTCGGGGTGGCACAGAACAGTCCCACGTTCACGCCGCTGACCGCGAAGCGCGCCTCGGTCGCGGCCACCGCCAGATCGCACACCGCGACCAGCTGGCAGCCCGCGGCCGTCGCAATGCCGTGCACGCGCGCGATCACCGGCACGGGCAGGCGCTGGATCGACAGCATCATGGCGCCGCAGCGCTCGAAGAGCCGCTGGTAGTAGCCGAGGGAGGGTTCGGCGCGCATTTCCTTCAGGTCATGGCCCGCGCAGAAGGCCTTGCCCGCCGCCGCGATGACGACGGCGCGCACCGTGTCGTCGGCCGCAATGTCAGCGAGCGCCTGTTCGAGTGCGCCGAGCATGCCTTCGGAGAGGGCATTGAACGAGGCCGGGCGGTTCAGCGTCAGCGTGGCCACGCCGCGCGCATCGCGTGCCGCCAGCACGAAGGGAGAAGTCGTGTCGTTCATGTCCTTGGCCCTCGTCGATCAGTCAGTAGGTCAATTCGAGCACCGTCACGTGCTGCTGCGCCGCAGGCCAGGTCAGGCCGGTGATGCGCTCCGCGTTGAATTCACCGGTCACGGCGCGCTGCGGTTGCGCGGCGGCCAGGCGCAACCGCGAACTCGACACGCCGGAGCCCCTGGGCGGCACGCCGGGCGGCGGGCTCTGGCCGTCGAAGCGCATGGTGTCGCGCTCTGCATCGAAGTAGCCGCGGGGCCGCGTGAAGACGACGACCACCTGGGCGCTGCCATCGGCCGGCGCGAGGCGTTCGGGGCGCAGGTTCACGACGCGGCTGCTGCGCGGAAACGGGCTGCGGTAGATGTGCGTGATGCCGTAGCCGGGTGCGCTGAGCACGAACTCGTAGGCCGTGTCGCCGCGCGCATTGAACGGACCCCAGCGGCCATCGGCGCCGATGCTCTTGCTGTGCACCGCATCGCCGCGCCGTGCGCCCGTGGCCGGATCGATGGCATACACGGTGACCTGCCCGCCATTGAGCGAAAGGTTCTCCGCGCCCAATGCACGGCCGTCGAGCACGACGCTCGCCTCGGGTGCCACCGCCGTGCTGCGCGGCGCTTCGCCGGTCAGGAACTGCCAGGTCGCCGCGAACGCGGCGGGCGAGAACGAGGTTTCCCGGTGGTCCACGCGCGGCAGCACCACGTTGGTCGCGCCCTTGAGCGCGGGGCCGTCGAAGCCGATGTTCGTCGGCTGGCCCGGCACGCCGATCCACACGCCGTCGGGCTGGGCGTACTTGTCGTTGTTGTCGGAGCGCAGCGTGAGCCACTTCACGCCCGGCGTGACTTCCTCGCCGTTCGGCCCCTTCGGCGCATTGAGCTGCTGCATGAAGCCCGAGAGCCCCGAGAACTCGTTGTTCTCGCGGAAGCCCTTCACCGCCCAGATGCCGTGCGCCGGATTGCCGCCCAGCACCACGTGGCTCACGACGGCTGCGCCGCCGCCGTTCTGCACGTAGTTGCGGATCGTGTTGCCGCCGCGCGAATTGCCGATCAGCACCACCTTGCCGGCGCCCGTGGCCTTCAGCACCTTGTCGACCTCGGCCTTCAGGAACACGGCCGAATCGGTGGTCGAGCTGCGGCCCGGCTGCGCCACGGCATCGTCGTCGCGCGCCAGCGGATAGGGCTGGTCGAGCGCGAAGAGCCGGTCGCGCGGCCAGCCGTTCGATTCGAAGCGCCAGATGGTGGTCAGCCACAGTGCGGCCGAATCGCCGTTGCCGTGCATGAAGACGATCGGGGGGCGTTCGGTGTACGAAGGCGAGGGAGCGGTGGCGCAGGCGGTCAGCATGGCGGTCGATGCGAGCCCGAGGGCCAGTAGGGTGCGGCGTGATGGCATGTGAGGTGTGTTCCTGGCAGGTTCCAGTAAGAACGCCCGCCGGCGCAAGGCGGGCGGGCGTTGGATGCTATGGGAAAAACAGCGTCAGGCGAAGACGCCGGCCGTGTCCTGCATGCGCGCCGACACTTCGCCCAGGTGGTGCAGCGTGTCGCCGAAGGTCATTTCGAGCTGCGTGAGCTTGCGGAAATAGTGGCTGCCGATGTATTCGTCGGTCACGCCGATGCCGCCATGCAGCTGCACCGAATTCGCGGCGACAAAACGCATCGACACGCCGAGCTGGTACTTGGCGCGCGCCAGTGCCTGGCGCCGCTCCTCAGCCGGCGCATTGAGCTTGAGCGTGGCGTAGTAGCTCATCGAGCGCGCGAGCTCGAGCTGCATCTTCATGTCGGCCACGCGGTGGCGCAGCGCCTGGAAGGTGGAGATGGCCACGCCGAACTGCTTGCGCTGGTTCATGTAGTCGACGGTGAGGGCCACGGTCTTGTCCATCACACCCACTGCTTCGGCGCAGGTGGCGGCAATGCCGACGTCCACCGCATATTCGAGCGCGGCCAGGCCGTCGGCCGTGACCAGCGTGGCGTCTGCCTTGTCGAACACCACCTCGGCCGCGCGGCTGCCGTCCTGCGTGCCGTAGCCGCGGGCCTCGACGCCGCTCGCGCTGCGTTCGACCAGGAAGAGGGCGATCTTGCCGTCGGCCTTGGCCGGCACCAGGTAGGCATCGGCTTCGTCGCCCACGGGCACCACGCTCTTGGCGCCCGTCAGCGACCAGCCGTCGCCGGCCTTCACGGCCTTGGCGTCGCACAGGTCGAGCCGGTAGCGCGACCTGCGTTCCTGGTAGGCCAGCACCACGATGGCCTGGCCGCCGGCAATGCGCGGCAGCCAGTTGTCCTTGGTGTCGGCACCGGCATAGCCGCTGAGCACGGCGCCGGCGATCAGCGTCTGCGCAAAGGGCTCCAGCACGATGCCGCGGCCCAGCTCTTCCATCACCACCATGCCAGCCACCGGGCCCATGCCCAGGCCGCCGTCGTCCTCGGCGATGTAGAGGCCGCCCAGGCCGAGTTCGGCCAGTTCGTCCCAGGCCTCGCGCGAGAAGCCGCCGTGGGCCTCGATGCCGCGGCGGCGTTCGAAGTCGTAGCCCTTGTCGACCCACTTGCGAACGGCGTCGCGCAGCTGTTCCTGGTCGTCGGTGAAATTGAAATCCATGTTCTTGTCTCCTCAGCCCAGCACCGTCTGAGCGACGATGTTGCGTTGCACTTCGTTCGAGCCGCCGTAGATGGTGGTCTTGCGCATGTTGAAGAAGGTCGATGCGAGCGGCGCAAGGGCAGGGTTGCCGCCCGGAAAGTTGCCCTGCCAGCCGGCTTCCATCGCTTCGCGGATGAGCGGCAGCGAATAGGCACCGCCCGCCAGCATCATCAGTTCGCTGTAGCGCTGCTGGATCTCGCTGCCGCGGATCTTGAGCAGGCCCGCGACGTCGAGCGAGTTCTTGCCCGAGGTGGCGGCCGAGAGCACGCGCAGCACCATCATCTCGAGCGCGACGATGTCGACCTCGAGCTTGGCGATCTCGTCGCGGAAACGCTGGTCTTCATAGACGCCTTCGCTCTTCGCGATGCGCTTCAGGCGCTCGAGCTCGCGCTTGGCGCGGTTCACGTCGGCGATGTTGGTGCGCTCGTGCGAGAGCAGGTGCTTGGCGTAGGTCCAGCCCTTGTTCTCCTCGCCGATCAGGTTCTCGGCCGGCACCTCGACGTTGTCGAAGAACACCTCGTTCACTTCATGGCTGCCGTCCAGCAGCTTGATCGGCCGCACCGTGACGCCGGGCGACTTCATGTCGAGCAGCAAAAAGCTGATGCCGGTCTGCGGCTTGCCCTCGTTGCTGGTGCGCACGAGGTTGAACATCCAGTCGCCGTACTGGCCGAGCGTGGTCCAGGTCTTCTGGCCGTTGACGATGTACTTGTCGCCCTTGCGTTCGGCACGGGTCTTGACCGAGGCGAGGTCGGAACCCGAGCCCGGTTCGCTGTAACCCTGGCTCCACCAGACCTCGCCGCTCGCGATGCCGGGCAGGAAGCGCTTCTGCTGCTCGGCATTGCCGAAGGCCATGATCACCGGGGCGACCATCACCGGGCCGAAGGGGATGATGCGCGGCGCGCCGGCCAGCGCGGTTTCTTCCTCGAACAGGTGGCGCTGGATGGCGGTCCAGCCCGGGCCGCCGAATTCCTTCGGCCAGCCGTAGCCGAGCCAGCCCTTCTTGCCGAGGATCCTGGCCCAGCCCTGCAGATCGTCGCGCGTCAGTTCGAGCGCGTTGTGCACCTTGTGCGAAATCTCTTGGGGAAGGTTTTCCCTGACCCAGGCGCGAATTTCTTCGCGGAACTTCTGTTCTTCGGGCGTGAAGCTCAAATCCATGCGTGCCTCGCTGTGTTGATCGTGCCGCCGCAAACGGCGCGGCGTGTCTCCGGAGCTTCGAGTTTTAGCACGGTCGTGCTGTGAATCGGTGTCCGCGCGGCGACAACGCGGGCGGAGCACAGATAATCCCGGCCTCCCATGAAGAACATCGTGATCCTGATTTCCGGCGGCGGCTCCAACATGGCGGCCATCGTGCGCGCCGCCGAGCGCGACCGCTGGTCCGAGCGCTTCGGCGCCCGCATTGCCGCGGTCGTCAGCAACAAGGCCGAAGCGGGCGGGCTCGCGGTCGCCAGAACGCACGGCATCGCAACCGCCGTAGTCCCACACAAGGAGTTCGCGACGCGCGAGGCTTTCGACGAGGCGCTGGCGAAGGCGGTCGACGCGCATTCGCCGGCGCTGGTGGTGCTGGCGGGCTTCATGCGCATCCTGACGCCGGGCTTCGTCGGGCGCTACGCAGGCCGGCTGGTCAACATTCATCCTTCCTTGCTGCCGGCCTTTCCGGGGCTGAACACGCACCAGCGGGCGATCGACGCGGGCTGCAAGGTGGCCGGCGTCACGGTGCACCAAGTCACGACGGAACTCGACCATGGCCCGATCCTGGACCAGGCGGTGGTGCCGGTGCTGCCGGATGACACGGCCGCCACGCTGGCCGGCCGGGTGCTCGCGCAAGAGCATCAGTTGTATCCACGCGCCATTGCTGCGTGGCTTGCAGATACATCAAGTCACACGTCTTAAATTTGTTTATATTCGCGGGTTTTCGGGAGCATGAATTGAAAACCCAATCGCTACTGTCCGCGGTCGCCGGCGCCATCCTGCTGTCGGCCTGCGCCGCGCCAGCCCCTGCACCAACCCCTGCATCCGCATCCGCTGCACCACCCGAGCCGGTGTTCCAGTGCAATGCGGACGGCGCGCGTTTCGCCGTTGGCCAGCCGCTGTCGCCCCAGCTCGAGGCCGCCGCCCGCGTGCGCGCCGGTGCGGGCACGGTGCGCGCGCTGAAGCCCGGGGAGGCGGTGACGATGGAACTCAACGGCGGGCGACTGAACCTCGATGTGGACGCACGCGGCCGCGTGACGGACGTTCGCTGCGGCTGAGGCGCGTCGGGGCCGGTGCCGTCGGCTATGTAGCGTTGCGTACCGGCGCGAAGCGCCGATGGCGAACGCCATCGATGTCCACGGTGCCCTCGAACATCGCGGCCGGCCGGACCCACAGCCCCTTCGCGCCATAGAGCGCGCGGTACAGCGTCATCGGTTCCAGCGTTTCGCTGTGGCGCACGGTGCCCAGTACCTCGTATTCGCCGCCCTTGTAGTGCCGGTAGCGGCCGGGCGGTGTCTCGATCAGGGGTGGCAGGTCGTTGTCGTCGTTCACGGTCTAGCGTGCCTTTCAAACGGTAGGGTCGGAGGGAGGAGAGTCGGATGGATCGCGCTGATTTTGTTCACCTCGTCAGGCTGAGCGAGCATGCCAGCGCGGACCACAGCGCGCGCTACCGGCGCGGCGTCGCGGCCTTTGCCGCCCTCGGCTATCTCTGGGTGCTGGCCTGCCTTGCGCTTTCCGTCGGCATCATCGCCTGGGTCGCGCTGGCTGCCGGACGCGGGCGTTTCAGCTTCACGCGCGGCTGGCTGCTGCTGTTCGCCCTGGGCCTGCTCTGGGCCACGCTGCGCGCGCTCTGGGTCCGGTTCGACGAACCCGAAGGGCGCGAGCTTTCTCGTGCGGATGCGCCGGCGCTGTTCGAGGCGCTCGAGCGCATCCGCAAGAAGATCAAGGGGCCGCCGGTCCATCGCGTCTATCTCGACGACGAGTTCAATGCCAGCATCCGGCAGGTGCCGCGTTTCGGGCTCTTCGGCGGGGCGGTCAATTCCCTCAGCATCGGGCTGCCGCTGCTCATGATGCTGGACCGGCGGCGGCTGCTGTCGGTGCTCGCGCACGAGTATGGGCACCTGCGCGGCAACCACGGCAAGCTCAGCGCCTGGATCTACCGCACGCGCCTTTCGTGGCTGAAGCTGGACGCGAGCCTGCAGCGCGACGAAGGCGTGATGGCGCTGGTGTCGCAGGCGTTCTTCCGCTGGTACTTTCCGCGCTTCGCAGCCCGGACCTTCGCGCTCGCGCGGCAGGACGAATACGAAGCCGACCGCATCTCCGGCCGCCTGCTGGGCACGCCCGTGGCCGCGGCCGCCTTGACCGAAATAGCCATCAAGGCCAGCTGGTATGCCGATGAGTTCTGGGCCTCGCACTGGGCGCGCGCCGAACGCGAGCCGCAGCCGCCCGGTCCCTTCGAAGCCCTGAGGGAGCGTGCCGCCACGCCGCCGGACGCCGAATTCGCGCGCCAGGCCCTGCGCGACGCCATGCGGCGCGTCAGCGATCTGGACGACACTCATCCGGTGCTGCGCGACCGGCTCGAGGCGCTCGGCCAGAAGGCCGTGGTGCCGCCGTGGTCGGCCGAGCCGGCATTGGGCATGCTGGCCGACAGCGCCAGGTGGATCGCGCATTTCGACAACCAATGGCGCCGCGCCCATGCCGGCGACTGGAAGCAGCACCACGCGCATCGTTCGCGCCTCCGCGAGCGCGTCGAGCTGCTCGCGGCGCGGGGAGAGCGCAACACGCCCGACGAGCTGGTGGAGTGGGCGGATGCCGAACGCCGGCTCGATCCGGCCGCCCCGGTGCGTGCCCGCTATGAGCGCGCGCTCCAGGTCGCGCCCGAGCACTCCGGCGCGCTGCGCGGGCTGGCCCAGATGCTGCCCCTGCGCGACCGCGCGGCGCGCCTGGCCGTGCTCGAGCGCCTGTACGGCGCCAGCGCGGCGAGCCGGTGGTGGGCCGCAAAAAATGCCGTGGCCGCGCTCGAGGACCCCGATGCAGGAATGCACGACGAGGAAGCGCTCAAGCTGTGGCGCGGCCGCCTGAAGGAGGCCGAGGAAGCCGAAGCCCGCGCCTGGGAAGAGATCACCGAGACGCCCTTCTTCAGCCAGATCGCCCGGCACGACCTGAGCGACCACGAGCTGGGCGAACTGCGGGCCGACCTCGCGCGCTGCCTGCCCATTTCGCGGGCCTGGCTGGTGCGCAAGAACCTGCGCGAGTTTCCGTGGCGCCGGGCCTATGTCGTGTTCGTCGAACTGCCGGGGCTGGACGACGGCGACCGCTGGCAGCTTTGCCGCCAACTCGAACAGACGGTGAGCCTGCCGGGCGCGGCGCTGGTGCTCTGGGCCGGCCATTCGCCCACCCTGGCCGAAATCGAGCGGCAGGCTTTCGGGGCGATCTGGACGCGCACGGCGTAGCAGGCCGCCCGGCTGAGACAATCGGGGCATGCACCCCAAAGCCCTGTTGGAGGCCACCGCCGATCTGGTCGGCCTTGTCCTGAAATTCGATCACCCGGCCGACCAGGTCGTTTCGCGCTTTTTCCGCGACCACCGCGAGTTCGGCCCGCGCGAGCGCGCCACGCTTGCCGAGACCGTCTACACCGTCTTGCGCAAGAAGCTGCTGTTCGACCATCTCTCGCCCTCGGGCAGTGGTTCGAAGGAGCGCCGCATGGCGATCCTGGGCTTTCATGGCCCGCGCGACTTTCTGAAGAGCGCCCTCAGCGACAGCGAAAAGCGCTGGCTCGACAATTGCGATGCCGTCAAGCCGGACGATCTGCTCGAACGCCATCGCCACAACCTGCCCGAATGGCTGGTGGGGCCGCTCAAGGCCCAGCTGGGCGACGGTTTCTGGGCCCTGGTCGAAAGCCTGCAGCAGCCCGCGCCGCTCGATCTTCGCGTCAACGCCCTGACCGACAAGCGCGCCGAGGTGAAGGCGGAGCTTGCGAAAGCTGCTATCAAATCGGAAGCAACGCCGTTCTCGCCCTGGGGCTTGCGCATCGAGGGCAAGCCCGCGCTGACCAAGCTGGACGCCTTCGCCCGCGGCGCCGTCGAGGTGCAGGACGAGGGCTCCCAATTGCTCGCGCTGCTGCTGGATGCCAAGCGGGGCGAGATGGTGGTCGATTTTTGCGCCGGCGCCGGCGGCAAGACTCTGGCCATCGGCGCGACCATGCGCAACACCGGCCGGCTCTACGCCTTCGATACCTCGGCCCACCGGCTCGACGCGCTCAAGCCACGGCTCGCGCGCAGCAAGCTGTCGAACGTTCATCCGGCTGCCATTGCGCACGAGCGGGACGACCGCATCAAGCGCCTTGCCGGCAAGATCGACCGGGTGCTGGTGGATGCGCCGTGCTCGGGCCTGGGCACGCTGCGCCGCAATCCGGACCTGAAATGGCGCCAGTCGCCCCAATCGGTCGAGGAATTGACGGTCAAGCAGGCCGCCATCCTGCAAAGCGCGGCACGCCTGCTGAAATCGGGCGGACGGCTGGTCTACGCCACCTGCAGCGTGCTGCCCGAGGAAAACGAGGCCATTGCCGAGGCTTTCAGCGCCGCCAACCCCGATTTCGTGCCCCAGGACGCCGCGGAACTGCTGCAGGGCCTCAAGGTGGAGGGTTTCGAGGCGCTCTGCGCGGGCGGAACGGACGGGCGCCGCTATTTGCGGCTGTGGCCGCACCGCCACGCCACGGACGGTTTCTTTGCGGCGGTGTGGAACCGCAAATAGGCACGGCACTCCAAACTAGGGTAAATCTGCGCAATTGTGAAAGGGCAAAAGGCCTCTTTTTGGCCCTGCCACCTTAAAATCGCGGGTTAACTGAAAGGCTGCACCTTCGTGTGGCCATGGAGCACCTAATTCAATGTTGATTCCTGACTCTGCCGTTTTGAGCGCGGCCATCGACTGGCTCGGCAACGGCTTGTGGGACCTCACATGGTGGCAAGTCGTGCTGTACACGCTCGTCACCACGCACATCACGATCGCTGCGGTCACGATCTTCCTGCACCGCACGCAGACGCACCGGGCCATGGATCTGGGCCCGATTCCTTCGCATTTCTTCCGCTTCTGGCTGTGGCTCGGCACCGGCATGGTGACCAAGGAATGGGTGGCCATCCACCGCAAGCACCACGCCAAGTGCGAAACCGAAGAAGATCCGCACAGCCCGCAGGTCAAGGGCATCGACGAAGTCCTGTGGCGCGGCGCCGAGCTGTATCGCGCCGAGTCGAAGAACAAGGAAACGATGGAGCGCTACGGCCACGGCACGCCCGACGACTGGCTCGAACGCAACCTGTACACCCGCTACAGCTGGCAAGGCGTGGGCCTGATGCTGGTCATCAACCTGGCGCTGTTCGGCGCGCTCGGCCTGACGGTCTGGGCCGTGCAGATGCTGTGGATCCCGATCACCGCGGCCGGCATCATCAATGGCATCGGCCACTACTGGGGCTACCGCAACTTCGAGGCGCCGGACGCCAGCCGCAATGTCTCGCCCTGGGGCCTGATCATTGGTGGTGAAGAGCTGCACAACAACCACCACACGTACCCCACCTCGGCCAAGTTCTCGGTCAAGAAGTACGAATTCGACATCGGCTGGGTCTACATCCAGATGATGCAGAAGATCGGCTGGGCCAAGGTCAAGAAGGTGCCGCCGAAGATGCAGATGGGCGACATCCAGCCCGTGGCCAACGAGAAGACGCTCGAGGCTGTCATTGCCAACCGCTATGAAGTCATGGCCGGCTATGCCCGCGAGATGCGCCGTGTCACCAAGGCCGAACTGGCTGCGCTCAAGACCAAGGGCGGCGACATCTCGGTGCTCAAGGCGGCCAAGAACTGGCTGCATCGCGACGACGACAAGGTGCCGGCATCGGCCCGCTCGCACCTCGTGCAGGCGCGCGCTGCCCACCCGGTGATCGACAAGATGGTCACCATGCGCGAAGAGCTGCGCCAGCTCTGGCTCAACACTTCGCAGTCGCGCGAGCAGTTGGCGGCCGATCTGGCGGCCTGGTGCCATCGCGCGGAGGCCAGCGGCATCGCCGGCCTGCGCGAATTCTCGACCCGCCTGCGCGCTGCACGCGCCTGAGCGAGCAGGCAGCAAGCCCTCTTCGCCCATCAAAAAGCCGACCTCGGGGTCGGCTTTTGTGTGCCTGCCGCATGTGGCATTCGACAGGCAACAAAAAACCCGCTGGGTGAGCAGCGGGTTTTTTGCTGGGGAAATCGGGCCGAATTACTTCAGCTTGATTTCCTTGTATTCGACGTGCTTGCGTGCCTTGGGGTCGAACTTCATGATCGACATCTTTTCAGGCATCGTCTTTTTGTTCTTGCTGGTCGTGTAGAAGTGGCCGGTACCCGCGGTGGATTCCAGCTTGATCTTTTCGCGTCCGCCTTTGCTCGTTGCCATGATTCAGCTCCTTAAGCTTGGCCGCGTGCACGCAGGTCTGCGAGCACGGCGTCGATGCCGTTCTTGTCGATCAGGCGCAGTGCGGCGCTCGAAACACGCAGGCGAACCCAGCGGTTTTCGGTCTCGACCCAGAAACGGCGGTATTGCAGGTTCGGCAGGAACCGGCGCTTGGTTTTGTTGTTGGCGTGGGAAACGTTGTTTCCGACCATCGGGCCTTTGCCCGTTACGTCGCATACGCGTGCCATGAGGACACTCTTTCTTGAACAGCTGGCACCGATGCAATCGTGGCGGATTGCAGGTGTTTTGCAGCTTGACCTCGCCAGAAAACGGGTGGCGGTACCCCGGCTTTGCCCGGATGCTCGGCCCCTCGTGAAAGGGGCTATTTCGGCAAAGCCTCGGATTATAGCCCTTTTGGGGCCACCCGCCTAAAGCGTACCGTCCTGCTCGAGGAAGCGCTGGGCGTCCAGCGCGGCCATGCAGCCGGTGCCGGCGCTCGTGATGGCCTGGCGGTACACGTTGTCCTGCACGTCGCCGGCGGCAAAGACGCCCGGAATGCTGGTCATCGTGGCAAAGCCCTGCAGGCCCGAGCGGGTCAGGATGTAGTTGTCCTTCATTTCCAGCTGGCCCTGGAAGATGTCGGTGTTGGGGTGATGGCCGATGGCGATGAAGCAGCCCTTGAGGTCGATCTGCTCGGTGGCGCCGCTCTGCGTGTTCTTGATCCGGATGCCCGTCACGCCCGTGTCGTCGCCCAACACCTGGTCGAGTTCGTTGTGCAGCTTCAGGACGATCTTGCCCTCGGCGACCTTTTCCATGAGCTTGTCGATCAGGATGGGCTCGGCGCGGAACTTGTCGCGGCGATGCACCAGCGTGACCTTGTTCGCGATGTTGGCTAGGTACAGGGCTTCCTCGACGGCGGTGTTGCCGCCGCCGATCACGCACACTTCCTGCTCGCGGTAGAAGAAGCCGTCGCAGGTGGCGCAGGCCGAGACGCCGCGGCCCATGAACTTCTGTTCCGAGTCGATCCCGAGGTACTTGGCGGAAGCGCCGGTGGCGATGATCAGCGAATCGCAGGTGTAGGTGCCGCTGTCGCCGGTGAGCGTGAACGGGCGCTTGCCGAGGTCGACCTTGTTGATGTGGTCGAAGACGATCTGCGTCTTGAAGCGCTCCGCGTGCTCGAGAAAACGCTGCATCAGCTCGGGGCCCTGCACGCCGTGCACGTCCGCGGGCCAGTTGTCGACCTCGGTGGTCGTCATCAACTGGCCGCCCTGGGCAATGCCCGTGATGAGCAGCGGCTGGAGGTTTGCGCGGGCTGCATAGACGGCGGCGGTGTAGCCGGCCGGGCCGGAGCCCAGAATCAAGACCTTGGCGTGTTGGGGAGCGGACATGAGTGGAAAACCTAGGATTTGCGCTGCTTCAGCGTGTACATTTTCAGGGTGGTAGCGATATATGTGGAGTATCACCGCTCGGTTCAACACCGGGTGCACGGTGTTTTCAATGCGCGCGATTGTAGTAATCCATCGGGCCCGACCATGGACGAGCTTGCGCACGCCGTATCAGGGATTGATAAATGTCGATGCTGTCCAATCTTGAGTTGCTGCGGCGCGTTCCGCTGTTTGCCTCGCTCACGTCCTCGCAGTCTGCAAGCATTGCGGATGCGATCATCAAGAAGCGCTTCAAGCGGGCCGAGGTCGTTGTCGAGCAGGGCAAGAAATCCGACGCGCTCTACATCATCCTGACCGGACGCGCGCGCGTGACGAGCGCCGACAACCGCGGGCGTGAGGTGATCCTTGCCACGCTGCATCCCGGCGACTACATCGGCGAGATGAGCCTGATCGACGACGAGCCCCATTCGGCCACGGTGCGCACGGAGATCCAATGCGACGTCCTCATGCTGGACCGGGACGCGTTCGCGCGCTGCCTGCCCGAGAACTCCTCGATGGCCTACAACATCATGCGCGGCCTGGTGCAGCGCCTGCGCCATGCCGACCGCAAGATCGAGTCGCTCGCGCTGATGGACGTCTATGGGCGCGTGGCGCGTTCGCTGCTCGAGTTCGCGATCGACGATGGGGCAGGCAACCTGAAGGTGCGCGACAAGATCTCGCGCCAGGATCTCGCGAAAATGGTGGGCGCCTCGCGCGAAATGGTGAGCCGCGTGATGAAGGATCTCGAGGAGCGCGGATTTGTCCAGACCCAGGACGACGGCTCCATGATCGTCAAGGACCGGCTCTTGTCCCTGGCTTGAGCCGCCGGGTCCGGCGCTTCAGGCGGCCGCACCCTTTTGTTGTAGTGTTCAGGCATCCAGCCGCCGTTTCGAAGGATTGGGTGCCGCGTTTTTCATGACCTATTCGCTCAATACACTTCAATCTTCTTCTGCCGCCGAGGGGCAACCGGTGCGCGTGCGCGCCATGCGCTTCGCCCACGAGATCACGCTGGTGGCGGGCTTTGCGGGGCTCCTGTTCTGGCTGCTGGCCATGCTGAGCTTCACGCCCTCCGATGCGGCGTGGTCGACCTCCGGCACCGGCGGCGAGATCAAGAACTGGGGTGGCCGCATCGGCGCCTGGCTGGCCGACGGCAGCTATTTTCTGGCGGGCTATTCGGTCTGGTGGTGCCTGGCGGCGGGCCTGCGGGCATGGCTCTCGTCGCTGGCCAACTGGCTGCGCGGCGGCGAGGCTGCGCCGGCCGAGCAGCCGGTGCGCGGGCGCTTCAACCGCAGCCGCCTGGCTTTCTGGTTCGGCCTGGTGCTGCTGCTGTGCGCGAGCGCGGTGCTCGAATGGTCGCGCCTGTATCGGCTCGAGTCCCACCTGCCGGGCTCGGGCGGCGGCGTGCTGGGCTACCTGGTGGGGCCCGCCAGCGTGCGCTGGTTGGGCTTTACCGGCTCGGCGCTGGTGGCCATCGCCGCCGGCGTGATCGGCTCGGCGCTGGTGTTCCGCTTCTCCTGGAGCCAGATCGCCGAACGCATCGGCGCGCGGGCCTACTCGCTGTTCGAGTCGCGCCGCGAAAAGCGCGAGATGGCGGCCGACATCGCCATGGGCAAGCAGGCCGCGCGCGAGCGCGCCGAGGCAGAAGACCTGCCGTTCTCGCGCGCAGCGGCCGGCGGTGAGCCGATGGATGCCGACGGCGACGAAGAACTGCGCATCGAGCCGCGCCCGAAGCGCCGCGCGGCGTCGCCGCCGGTGCAGATCGAGCCCGCGATGACCGAGGTGCCCCGCAGCGACCGCGTGGTCAAGGAGCGCCAGAAGCCGCTCTTCAAGGAACTGCCCGACAGCAAGCTGCCGCAGGTCGACCTGCTCGACGCCGCGCAGGCGCGCCAGGAAACGGTCTCGGCCGACACGCTCGAGATGACCTCGCGCATGATCGAGAAGAAGCTCAAGGACTTCGGCGTCGAGGTGCACGTCGTGCTGGCGTCGCCGGGCCCGGTGATCACGCGCTACGAGATCGAGCCGGCCACCGGCGTCAAGGGCTCGCAGATCGTCGGCCTGGCCAAGGACCTGGCGCGTTCGCTTTCGCTGGTGTCGATCCGCGTGGTGGAAACCATTCCGGGCAAGAACTACATGGCGCTCGAGCTGCCGAATGCCAAGCGCCAGTCGATCAAGCTCAGTGAAATCCTCGGCTCGCAGGTCTACAACGAAGGCAAGTCCTTCCTCACGATGGGCCTGGGCAAGGACATCATCGGCAACCCGGTGGTGGCCGACCTTGCGAAGATGCCGCACGTGCTGGTGGCCGGTACCACCGGTTCGGGCAAGTCGGTGGGCATCAACGCGATGATCCTCTCGCTGCTCTACAAGGCCGAGGCACGCGACGTCCGCCTGCTCATGATCGACCCGAAGATGCTCGAAATGTCGGTCTACGAAGGCATTCCGCACCTGCTGGCACCGGTGGTCACCGACATGCGGCAGGCCGCGCACGGCCTGAACTGGTGCGTGGCCGAGATGGAGCGCCGCTACAAGCTCATGAGCAAGCTGGGCGTGCGCAACCTGGCCGGCTACAACACCAAGATCGACGAAGCCAAGGCGCGCGAGGAGTTCATCTACAACCCCTTCAGCCTCACGCCCGACGATCCCGAGCCGCTCAAGCGCGAGCCGCACATCGTGGTGGTGATCGACGAGTTGGCCGACCTGATGATGGTAGTGGGCAAGAAGATCGAAGAGCTGATCGCCCGCCTCGCGCAGAAGGCGCGCGCGGCCGGCATCCACCTGATCCTTGCCACGCAGCGGCCCAGCGTCGACGTGATCACCGGCCTCATCAAGGCGAACATTCCCACGCGCATCGCATTCCAGGTGTCGAGCAAGATCGACAGCCGCACCATCCTCGACCAGATGGGCGCCGAGGCGCTGCTGGGCATGGGCGACATGCTCTACATGCCGAGCGGCACGGGCCTTCCGATCCGCGTGCACGGCGCGTTCGTGAGCGACGAGGAAGTGCACCGCGTGGTGGCCTACCTCAAGAGCCAGGGCGAGCCCGACTACATCGAAGGCGTGCTCGAAGGCGGCACGGTCGACGGCGACGGCGACATGCTGGGCGAGGGCGGCGATGCCGAGAAGGACCCGATGTACGACCAGGCGGTCGAGGTGGTGCTGAAGAACCGCAAGGCCAGCATCTCGCTGGTGCAGCGCCACTTGAAGATCGGCTACAACCGTGCGGCCCGGCTGGTGGAAGACATGGAGAAGGCCGGCCTGGTCAGCGCCATGAGCGGCAGCGGCCAGCGCGAGATCCTGGTGCCGGCGCGCGCCGAATAGCCGGCCCATGCCTGCGCACCTGGGCGTTACCCACTGACAGCCACTTTGCAAAAGCTGCAATAACGTTGCAAAACTTCATGAAGCCCCGCGCATGGCGCAACGCGCAGCGGGGTATGGTCGTGCCGACGCCATCGCTTTTCCGAGGAACCCCAATTGAAAATTCGCCATTGGCTGTTGATCGGCCTCCTGTGTTCCGCCAACGCCTGGGCCGGCGGCCTTGAAAGCCTCGAGGCCTTCGTGAAGACCGTCAAGTCGGGCCGTGCCGAGTTCACCCAGACCGTGACGGCGCCGCCGCGCGACGGGCAGGCCGGCCGCACCAAGACCTCCACCGGCACCTTCGAATTCCAGCGGCCCGGCAAGTTCAAGTTCGACTACCAGAAGCCCTTCGCCCAGAGCATCGTGGCCGACGGCAAGACGCTGTGGCTCTACGACGCCGACCTGAACCAGGTCACGCAGCGTGCCCAGTCGCAGGCGCTGGGCTCGACGCCCGCTGCGCTGATTGCCGCGGCACCCGACCTGCGCGCGCTGCAGGCCGACTTCACGCTCGAGGCCGCGCCCGAGCGCGACGGCCTGCAGTGGGTCAAGGCCACGCCGAAGAACAAGGACGGCCAGCTGCAGAATGTGCAGGTCGGCTTCCAGGGCGATGCGCTGGCGGCGCTCGAAATTCTTGACAGCTTCGGGCAGCGCTCGGTGCTCAAGTTCAGCAAGGTCGAGGTGAATCCGGCGCTGCCTGCCAGCGTGTTCGAATTCAAGGCGCCCGCCGGCGCCGACGTCATCAAGCAATAGCAGCCATCGGGCGCACCGCAGGTTTGGCCACCAGTTCGCATCAACCCCTTGCCGAGCGCCTGCGTCCGAAGACGCTCGGCGAGGTCATCGGCCAGCAGCACCTGCTGGGGCCGGGCATGCCGCTGCGCATTGCCTTCGAATCGGGGCAGCCGCATTCCTGCATCCTCTGGGGACCGCCCGGCACCGGCAAGACGACCATTGCGCGGCTGATGGCCGATGCCTTCGATGCGCAGTTCCTCAGCATCAGCGCCGTGCTCGGCGGCGTCAAGGACATCCGCGATGCGGTCGAGCGCGCCACGGCCGCGCGCGACGGCCTGGAGCAGCAGCGCACGATCGTCTTCGTCGACGAGGTGCACCGGTTCAACAAGAGCCAGCAGGATGCGTTCCTGCCGCATGTGGAGTCGGGCCTGTTCACCTTCATCGGCGCCACCACCGAGAACCCCTCTTTCGAGGTCAACTCGGCCCTGCTTTCGCGTGCGGCCGTGTACGTGCTGCAGCCGCTCACCGAGGCCGACCTCAAGCAGATCGTGGCCAAGGCGCAGGCCATCCAGGCGGTGCCGGGCATCGAGGACACGGCCATCGACCGGCTCGTCGCCTATGCCGACGGCGATGCGCGGCGCCTGCTCAACACGCTCGAGACGCTGGCCGTGGCGGCCCGCGCCGAAAAGCTCGGCCACATCACCGACGAGTGGCTGCTGCGCGTGCTCGGCGAGCGCATGCGGCGCTACGACAAGGGCGGCGAGCAGTTCTACGACACCATCAGCGCGCTGCACAAGTCGGTGCGCGGCAGCGACCCCGACGCCTCGCTCTACTGGTTCGTGCGCATGCTCGACGGCGGCGCCGATCCGCGCTACATGGCGCGCCGGCTGGTGCGCATGGCCAGCGAGGACATCGGACTGGCCGATCCGCGTGCGCTGCGGCTCGCGCTCGACGCCGCCGAGGTGTACGAACGCCTGGGTACGCCCGAGGGCGAACTCGCGCTGGCCGAGTGCGTGGTCTACCTGGCGATGGCGCCCAAGTCGAACGCGGTCTACACCGCCTACAACGCCGTGCGCGCGCTCATCAAGAAGGACAGCACGCGTCCCGTGCCGATGCACTTGCGCAACGCGCCCACCAAGCTCATGAAGGACCTCGACTACGGCAAGGGGTACCGGTACGCGCATGACGAGGAGGGCGGCTTTGCCGCGGGCGAGCGCTACCTGCCCGATGGCCTGGAGGGCCAGGTCTTCTACCAGCCCGTCGAGCGCGGGCTCGAAATCCGCATCGCGGAAAAACTGCGCGAACTGCGCCGCCTGAACGGCCAGCGCGAGGAGTGATACGCCTTTTCACCATGCGCGTACCCCATGCATGACTTCACTCGCATACAGCATGGCATGAGCGGGTAAACCCCGGGCAAGGCGCACCAAATCGGCGCTGGTGGGTGCTTACAATCCCGCCCACAAATCAGCCGGCGGCACATGTTGGCTGGTTTTTTGCTTATCAAGCCGAGGTGCCAAACCGGTGCCAAGGTGGGTGAACAGCACCCCGCAACGGTGCAACAAATAGGGAACGCGTTATGGAAATATTGCTGCAGCAGATCATCAACGGTCTGGTCCTGGGCAGCATGTATGCCTTGATAGCCTTGGGCTACACCATGGTGTACGGCATCATCAATCTGATCAACTTTGCGCACGGTGAAGTGCTGATGGTGGGGGCGCTCACGAGCTGGACCATCATCGGGCTCATGAAGGAGTCGATGCCCGGCACGCCTGGCTGGCTGGTCCTCATCATCGCGCTGATCATTGCTTGCATCGTTGCGGCCACGCTCAACTTCGTCATCGAGAAGGTCGCCTACCGGCCGCTTCGCAACAGCCCCAAGCTCGCGCCGCTCATCACGGCCATCGGCATGTCGATCCTGCTGCAGACGCTGGCCATGATCATCTGGAAGCCCACCAACAAGGCGTACCCGAACCTGCTGTCGACCACGCCCATCGAGGTGGGCGGCGCGGTGATCTCGCCCACGCAGGTCATGATCCTGAGCGTCACGGCGTTCTCGCTGGTGGTGCTGATGTGGCTGGTCAACTACACCAAGCTCGGCCGCGCGATGCGCGCCACCGCCGAGAACCCGCGCGTCGCGGCGCTCATGGGCATCCGGCCCGACATGGTCATTTCGGCCACCTTCATCATCGGTGCCGTGCTCGCGGCCATCGCGGGCGTCATGTACGCCTCCAACTACGGCATCGCGCAGCACGCGATGGGCTTCCTGCCCGGCCTCAAGGCCTTCACCGCGGCGGTGTTCGGCGGCATCGGCAACCTGGCCGGCGCGGTGGTCGGCGGCATCCTGCTCGGGCTGATCGAGGCCATCGGCTCCGGCTACATCGGCGCCCTCACGGGTGGCGTGCTGGGCAGCAACTACAGCGACATCTTCGCGTTCATCGTGCTGATCGTCATGCTCACGCTGCGGCCCTCGGGCCTGCTCGGCGAGCGTGTGGCGGATCGGGCCTGAGGAGCAGCACGCCATGAAAAACAGCAAGAACCTCGCGCTCTACATCCTGGGCGTCGTCGCGGTGCTCGCACTGCCGATCTTCCTGCAGAGCCAGGGCAACGCCTGGGTGCGCATCGCCGACATCGCATTGCTCTACGTGATGCTCTCGCTCGGCCTGAACATCGTCGTGGGCTACGCCGGCCTGCTCGACCTGGGCTATGTGGCCTTCTTTGCGATCGGGGCCTACCTGTTCGCGCTGATGGGCTCGTCGCACCTGTCGGAAACCTTTCCGTGGTTCAAGGCCATGTTTCCGAACGGGCTGCACACCTCGCTGCTCATCGTGATACCGCTGGCGCTCGTGGTGGCCGGCATGCTGGGCGTGCTGCTCGGTGCGCCCACGCTCAAGCTGCGCGGCGACTACCTGGCCATCGTGACGCTGGGCTTCGGCGAAATCATCCGGGTGTTCCTGAACAACCTCGACCAGCCGATCAACATCACCAACGGGCCGAAGGGCATCACAGCCATCGACTCCATCAAGTTCTGGGGGCTCGACCTCGGCAAGGCGTGGAAGTTCGACGGCTTCACGATCTCGTCGGTCACGCTCTACTACTACCTGTTCCTTGCGCTGGTGGTGGCCACCATCATCATTTCGCACCGCCTGCAGATGTCGCGCATCGGGCGCGCCTGGATGGCCATCCGCGAAGACGAGATCGCCGCCAAGGCCATGGGCATCAACACCCGCAACATGAAGCTGCTGGCCTTCGGCATGGGCGCCAGTTTTGGCGGCGTGTCGGGCGCCATGTTCGCGGCCTTCCAGGGCTTCGTCTCGCCCGAATCGTTCAGCCTCATGGAGTCGGTGATGATCGTTGCCATGGTGGTGCTGGGTGGCATCGGGCACCTGCCGGGCGTGATTCTCGGCGCCGTGCTGCTGGCCGCCTTGCCCGAGGTGCTGCGCTACGTGGCCGGCCCGCTGCAGGCCATGACCGACGGCCGCCTCGACGCGTCCATCCTGCGCCAGCTCTTCATCGCGCTGGCCATGATCGTGATCATGCTGGTGCGTCCGCGCGGTCTCTGGCCTTCGCCCGAGCATGGCAAGACCTTGCAGCGCAAGGGCGTGGCTTCCGATGCACCGGTGGCGCCGGGTTCGCTGCAGACCCACGCGCCGGGCATCGAGACGCCCGCCGACGAACTGCCGGGTGCGGCCTCGCGTCCCATGTCGATCAATCCGTGAGCCGAAGGAAGCCATCCACATGACGACAGACACCATCCTCGACGTTCGCGGAATCTCCAAGCGCTTCGGCGGCCTGCAGGCCCTTTCCGACGTCGGCATCACCATCAAGCGCGGCCAGGTCTATGGCCTGATCGGCCCCAACGGCGCCGGCAAGACCACCTTCTTCAACGTGATCACCGGGCTCTACACGCCCGACAGCGGCAGCTTCGAGCTGGCCGGCAAGCCCTACCAACCGACGGCCGTGCATGAAGTGGCCAAGGCCGGCATTGCGCGCACCTTCCAGAACATCCGCCTGTTCTCCGAAATGACCGCGCTCGAGAACGTCATGGTGGGGCGGCACATCCGCACCCATTCGGGCGTGTTCGGCGCCATGCTGCGCACGCGTTCGTTCAAGGCCGAGGAAAAGGCCATTGCCGACCGCGCGCAGGAACTGCTCGACTATGTGGGCATCGGCAAGTTCGCCGACTACAAGGCGCGCACGCTGTCCTACGGCGACCAGCGCCGGCTCGAGATTGCGCGCGCGCTGGCCACCGACCCGCAGCTCATCGCGCTCGACGAGCCCGCCGCCGGCATGAACTCGACCGAGAAGGTGCTGCTGCGCGAACTGATCGACCGCATCCGCAAGGACGACCGGACCATCCTCATCATCGAACACGACGTCAAGCTCATCATGGGCCTGTGCGACCGCGTCACCGTGCTCGACTACGGCAAGCAGATCGCCGAAGGCACGCCCTACGACGTGCAGAAGAACGAGAAGGTGATCGAGGCCTACCTCGGCACCGGAGGACACTGAAATGGCGACGACGACAATGACGAGCGCAGAAGACACAACGACGGCAACGGCAACTGCAACTCCGCGGAAGACTGCGGCCAACGCCACCGGCAAGACGCTGCTCAAGGTCAGCGGCCTGCGGGTCGGCTACGGCGGCATCCAGGCGGTGAAGGGGGTGGACTTCGAGGTCCACGAAGGCGAGCTGGTGTCGCTGATCGGCTCCAATGGCGCCGGCAAGACCACCACCATGAAGGCGATCACCGGCACGCTGCCGGCGGGCGCGGGCACCATCGAATTCCTGGGCCGCAACATCAAGGGCCGCGGTGCCTGGGACCTGGTGGGCGAGGGCCTCGTGATGGTGCCCGAGGGCCGCGGCGTCTTCACGCGCATGACGATCACCGAGAACCTGCAGATCGGCGCCTACATCCGCAAGGACAAGGCCGAGATCGCCAGCGACATGGAGCGCGTGTTCGTGACCTTCCCGCGCCTGCGCGAGCGCAAGGACCAGCTCGCGGGCACCATGTCGGGCGGCGAGCAGCAGATGCTGGCCATGGGCCGTGCGCTCATGGCGCGCCCCAAGGTGCTGCTGCTCGACGAACCCACCATGGGCCTGTCGCCGATCATGTGCGACAAGATCTTCGAGGTGGTCCAGACCGTGGCCGCGCAGGGCGTGACCATCCTGCTGGTGGAGCAGAACGCCAACCGCGCGCTGCAGCTGGCCGACCGCGGCTACGTGATGGAGTCGGGCCTCATCACGATGACGGGCGATGCCAAGGATCTGCTGAGCGACCCGCGCGTGCGGGCCGCCTACCTGGGCGAATAATCGCGCAGGTCAGTCGACCCGGGCGCCGGTCGCCTTCACGACGGCTTCGTACTTGGAGAGCTCGCTCTTCATGAACGCGCCGAACTGCTCGGGCGAACTGGGCACGGGCTCGGCCAGCAGCGTGGCAAAACGGGTCTTCGTTTCCGGTGCGTTCAGCGCCGCCACGAAGGCCTGGTTGAGCTTCATGACCACGTCGTGCGGCGTGCCGGCCGGTGCCACCAGGCCCCACCAGGTATCGATCGAGAAGCCCTTGAGCGTGTCGGCCACCGGCGGCAGTTCGGGCATGGCGCTGCTGCGCTGCAAGGTCGTGACCGCAATCGCCTTGAGCTTGCCCGAGCGGATGTTCGGCGCCGCCGTGGCAAGGTTGTCGAAGTTGAAGTCGACCTGGCCCGACAGCAGCGCCAGCTGCGCCGGATTGCCGCCGTTGTACGGGATGTGCAGCGCGAAGATGCCGGCCTGCTTCTTGAACAGCTCGCCCGCGAGGTGCCCGGCGCTGCCGTTGCCGCCGCTGCCGTAGTTGAGCTTGGCAGGGTTGGCCTTGGCGTAGCGGATCAGGTCGGCCACGGTGTTGATCTTCAGGCGCTGCGCGGTTTCCGCGTTCATTACCAGCACGTTCGGCACGCGCACCATCTGCGTGATGGGCGCGAAGTCGGTCGCCGCGTTGAACGGGATCTTGCTGTAGAGCCATGGATTCACCGCATGGGTGGCGGTGGCCGCAATGCCGATGGTGAGGCCGTCGGGCGCGGCCTTGGCCACGATGTCGGCGCCGATGTTGCCGCCCGCACCGGGCTTGTTGTCGATGATGATCGGGCCCAGGGTGTCCTTTGCGCGTTCGGCCAGCATGCGGGCCGTGACGTCGATCGGACCGCCCGCGGCATAGGGCACCACGAGGCGGATCGGGCGCTGCTGCTGGGCCGCGGCCTGGCCGGTGGCCAGCAGCGTGGCGCTGGCGAGCAGCGCGAGGAGGAAGTGTCTCGTCTTCATTCTTTTGTGTCTCGGGGGAAGGGAAAGCGGAATCAGGGCAGCGCCTTGTCGGCCTCGGTGGTGAACGCGTCGGCAAAGAATTCTTCTTCGGGCAGGCCGGCCAGCGCCACGTAATCGTGACGGGCCGAGTCGACCACGATCGGCGCGCCGCAGGCATACACCTGGTGGCCCGAAAGATCGGCAAAGTCTTCCAGCACTGCGCGATGCACGAAGCCCGTGCGGCCGGTCCAGTTGTCCTCCGGCGTGGCGTTGGAAACCACCGGCACGTAGCGCAGGTTCGGCATTTCCTTCAGCTGATCGCGCACCCAGGCGTCCATGTAGAGGTCTTCGGGCCGGCGGCCGCCCCAGTAGAGCGTGGCAGGCCGGTCGATGCGCTTGAACTTCATGTGCTCGAGCAGCGCCTTGATGGGAGCGAAGCCAGTGCCCGAGGCCAGCAGGATCATCGGCTTGGCGGAATCCTCGCGCAGGAAGAAGCTGCCGTAGGGGCCTTCGATGCGAAGGATTTCCTTTTCCTTCATCGCGCCGAACACATGGTCGGTGAACTTGCCGCCCGGCAGATGCCGCAGGTGCAGCTCGATGCCCGTGCCCGGCTCGGCCAGCGTGTGCGGCGCATTGGCCATCGAATAGCTGCGGCGCGCGCCGTCGCGCAGGATGAATTCCACGTACTGGCCCGCATGGAACTGCAGCGGCTCGCCGGCCGGCAGCTGCAGGCGCAGCTTCATCACGTCGTGCGACAGCCGCGTGAGCGCCAGCACCCGCACCGGCATCTTGCGGATCGGCAGGGCGCCGGCCTCGGTGACCTGGCGCGACTCGAGCACCACGTCGCTCTTGGCATGGGCGCAGCAGGTCAGGACGAAGCCCGCGAGTTGTTCTTCGGCGCTCAACGCCTTGCTCTGGTGCGGCCCGAGCTCGACCTCGCCCGAGAGCTTCCTGCACTTGCACGAGCCGCAGGCGCCGTCCTTGCAGCCATAGGGAAGGCCGATGCCCTGGCGGATGCCGGCCGCGAGAATGGTTTCGTCGCCATGCACCACGAAATGACGCCCGCTGGGCTCGACGGTGATGGAAAAGCCCGCTTCATGCGGCGCTGCAACAGTCATCGGTATTCTTCGGCTTGTTTCAGCCTGGCTGAAAAGGGAAAGGAACTCGGATTTTGCCTTCAATCAATAGCCCTTCCGGCGCGCTGCCGGCGCGCTTTCGCCGCGAACGCCTGCTGATCGTGGGTTGCGGGGACGTCGGCCAGCGCGTGGCGCGCAGCCTGCGCGGCCGCCTGCAGCTGGTGGCGCTCACTTCATCGGGCGAACGGGTGCCGGCCCTGCGGGCGGCCGGCATCCGTCCGCTCGTGGGCAACCTGGACGATCCGGCCACGCTGCGCCGCCTGGCCGGCGTGGCCACCCGCGTGCTGCACTTGGCGCCGCCGGCGCGCGACGGCGGCGCCGCCTGGTGGCGGGACCAGCGCACCACCGCGCTGGCGCGCGCGCTGCGGCTGCGCTCCGTGCCGCTTGCGTTCGTCTACGGCTCCACCAGCGGCGTCTATGGCGACTGCGGCGGCGCGCGGGTGAGCGAAACGCGCCCCGTGCGGCCTGACACGCCCCGCGCCCACCGCCGCGTGGACGCCGAGCGCGCCGTGCGCTGGCTCGGACGCAGCGCGGGCGTGCGCGCCAGCATCCTGCGCATTCCGGGCATCTACGCGCCCGACCGCGAGGGCGGCACGCCGCGCCAGCGGCTCGCGCGCGGCACGCCGGTGCTGCGGCGCGAGGACGACGTGTTCACCAGCCACATCCATGCCGACGATCTTGCAAGAGCCTGCGTGGCGGCGCTGTTCCGCGGCCGGCCGCAGCGCATCGTGCATGTCTCGGACGACACCGAGCTGCGCATGGGCGACTACATCGACCTCGCGGCCGATCTTTACGGCATGCCGCGCCCGCCGCGCGTGGCGCGCGAGGAAGCCCAGCGCCAGCTGCCGTTGCAGCTGCTGAGCTTCATGGGCGAATCGCGCCGGCTCGACAACACGCGGCTCAAGCGCGAGCTGCGCGTGCGGCTCGCGCATCCGACGGTGCACACCGGTTTGCGCGAAGAAGCAACCGCCTGAAGGCGTGCGCGTCGGGTTCAGACAGCAACGTACTCGACCGCACCGGTGTCCCCATCCAGGATCATGTCATAGGGATACCAGTAGATCTGCTCGTCGCCGTAGTCGTCGACATAGCTGTACCCGATGTATGTCATTCCCAGGTATGTGTCTTGAACCTGGATGAAGGTGGCGTATTGCATTCCGTCCGCCCGGGCCAGCTTCTTGTTCGTCTTGTATTTCTTGACCGGCAGATCGCCCTTGTTTGCATGCTTGACGTGGAACGCAGCAATCTTTGCGTCTTTGATGTCCACGGAGACCGTGTGCGGCCCGCTCTTGTCGATGACGTGCTGGCCGTTGCTCTTGAGCTTGTCGCCCACCAATTTCGCGCCATTGTGCTGGTGATGCTTTCCCTTGGCGAAGCTCGCATCGATAAAGCCGAATACGCCGGAAAGGGCGAGGCCGGTGGTCAGAAGGCGTCTTGTGTGGTTCATTTCGATTCTCCTTGCCGAGCTTGACTGTCGCGGTGCGCGAGTCAGCGCCGGGCATCAAAGTTCTGCTCTGCCAAAGCGAGCCCGGATGTAGGACCTGGGGTGGCGTGTGCGCGGGCCGGCATCCAGCGGAAATCGGGACGTTGAACCCGCGACCACTGACTTGCTCACGACCGGGCCGGCTCCAACGCACCGGTGGCGTGAGTGGGGCAAGAGAAGGGCGGCCGGACTAAAAAAGAGAGAGAGACGATCGTGGCGGCGGTCGAAGCGGCGAATCGATCAACCCCTGCGGGAGGTTTTCAATTTGCGGAACACGTCGCGAAACAGATGCGGGACGGTTGGAGCAATGCTGGCGAAAAAACTATCGCCAAATACGCCGTGTCGACGTGGTGCCCGGGGCCGGAATCGAACCGGCACACCTTTCGGTGGGGGATTTTGAGTCCCCTGCGTCTACCAATTTCACCACCCGGGCACATCCGGAAGGAAGCCCAAAATTATGGCACAGTGGCAATATGAATTGCCCCCACGCTCATCACTTCGTGTATTCGCTGCCCCCCGAGGGGGCGCTCAACGCCCTTTGGGCGGCCATGCGGGCGTTGCCATGAATTATCCGACGATCGAAGACGCCATCGGCAAGACCCCCCTGGTGGCACTGCAACGCATCGATGCGGCCGAGAACGCCAGGCGCGGCAATGTCATCCTGGGCAAGCTGGAAGGCAACAATCCCGCGGGCTCGGTGAAGGACCGCCCCGCGCTCTCGATGATCAAGCGCGCCGAGGAGCGCGGCGAAATCAAGCCCGGCGACACGCTGATCGAAGCCACCTCGGGCAACACCGGCATCGCGCTGGCCATGGCTGCGGCCATCAAGGGCTACCGCATGGTGCTGATCATGCCGGAGGACCTGTCCGTCGAGCGCGCCCAGACCATGAAGGCCTTCGGCGCCGAACTGGTGCTCACGCCCAAGAGCGGCGGCATGGAATACGCGCGCGACCTGGCCGAGCAGATGGTGGCGCAGGGCAAGGGCCGGGTGCTTGACCAGTTCGCCAACGCCGACAACCCGCGCATCCACTACGAGACCACCGGCCCCGAGATCTGGGCCGACACCAAGGGCAAGATCACGCATTTCGTGAGCGCCATGGGCACCACCGGCACCATCACCGGCGTCTCGCGCTTCCTGAAGGAAAAGAACCCCGCGGTGCGCATCATCGGCGCGCAGCCGGCCGAAGGTTCGCGCATTCCGGGCATCCGCAAGTGGCCGGCCGAATACCTGCCCAAGATCTACGAACCGAGCCGCGTCGACGAGGAGATCAGCGTGAGCCAGGACAATGCCGAGGAAATGTGCCGGCGCCTCGCGCGCGAAGAGGGCATCTTCGGCGGCATCTCCGCGGCCGGCGCGCTCTGGGTGGCGCTCGAGGTTGCCAAGACGGTCGAGAACGCGACCATCGTGTTCGTGGTCTGCGACCGCGGCGACCGCTATCTGTCGACCGGCGTGTTTCCTGCCTGATCGAAGCCATGGCCCATCCCAAGTTCTGCCAGGCCTGTGCCACGCCGCTCGAATGGATCGCGCTGATGGAAGACGGCGGTCCCAAGGAGCGCCTGCGCTGCCCCTCCTGCGGCCACACGCACTGGAACAATCCCACGCCCGTGCTCGCGGCCATCGTCGAATACCGAGGCAAGGTGCTGCTGGCGCGAAACGCCGCATGGCCCGTGAAGATGTACGCGCTGATCACCGGCTTCATGGAAGCCGGCGAAACGCCCGAGGAAGGCATTGCGCGCGAGGTCAAGGAAGAAACCAACCTCGACGTGAGCGCGGCCAAGCTGGTCGGCGCGTACGACTTCCAGCGCATGAACCAGATCATCATCGCCTACCACGTGGTGGCCGATGGCGAGGTGAAGCTTTCGCCCGAGCTGCTGGACTACCGCCTCTACGACCTGCCCGACCTCAAGTGCTGGCCCGCGGGCACCGGCTATGCGCTGGCCGACTGGCTGCGCACCCGGGGGCACGAGCCGGTGTTCTTTACCGCGGCGGAAAACGAGGAGCGGCGGCGCGGCTTGAACCTGCCGCCCGAGGAGCCGAAGAATGCAGGTTGATCGCGAACTCGACACGCGGGGCCTGAACTGCCCGCTGCCCATTCTCAAGGCCAAGAAATCGCTCAACGACATGGCGAGCGGCCAGCTGCTGAAGGTGGTGTCGACCGACCCAGGGTCGGTGCGCGACTTCCAGGCCTTTGCGCGCCAGACCGGCAACGAGCTGGTCGAGCAGCAGACGATCGGCAGCGACTTCATCCATGTGCTGAAGAGGCGCTGACCGGAACAAAAGAATAGGGCCCCGTCGGGGCCCTTTTTCTTCAGAGCTCCAGGCTTTTGAGGTATTCGCGGAACTGCGCACCGACCTCGGGGTGCGCGAGTGCAAGCTCCACCGACGCTTGCAGGAAGCCTTCCTTGCTGCCGCAATCGTAGCGGATGCCCTTGTAGGCATAGGCGTAGACCGATTCCTTCTTCATCAGCGCCGCGATGCCGTCGGTGAGCTGGATCTCGCCGCCCGCGCCCTTGGGCTGGTTGCGGATCTCGTCGAACACACCGGGCGTGAGGATGTAGCGGCCCGCCACGCCGAGGCGCGAGGGAGCCTTGTCCGGCGAAGGCTTCTCGATCATGCGATCGACCTTCACGAGATCGTCGCCGATGGATTCGCCCGCCACGATGCCGTAGCGCTTGACGTGTTCGAGCGGCACTTCCTGCACCGCGAGCACTGAAGCACCGAGCTTGCCGAAGGCGGCCGTCATCTGCGCGAGCACAGGTGCGCCGCCCACGGGGCCGACCATCAGGTCGTCGGCCAGCAGCACGGCGAAGGGCTCGTTGCCCACGAGGTGTTCGGCGCACAGCACCGCATGGCCGAGCCCGAGCATGCGCGGCTGGCGCACGTAGGAGCAGGTCATGTCGTCGGGCATGACCGAGCGCGCGATGTTGAGCAGTTCGAGCTTGCCGCTGGCCTCGAGTTGGCTTTCGAGTTCGTAGGCGGTGTCGTAGTGGTCTTCGATGGCACGTTTGTTTCGACCAGTTACGAAAATCATGTCGCGAATGCCCGCCGCGTAGGCTTCCTCAACCGCGTACTGGATGAGTGGCTTGTCGACAACCGGCAGCATTTCCTTGGGCTGCGCCTTGGTGGCGGGCAGAAAGCGGGTGCCGAAACCTGCAACAGGAAATACGGCCTTGCGGATGCGTGTCGAGGGAGTGGGCATGGACAATTTGGGCGTCTGTTCGTTCAGTTGAAGAAGAAGGTTTGATGGCTCAACGGCGGCATGGAAATGCCGTCGTTGCCATGCTAAACCTTGCCCAGACCCACGTGTGTCAGCCGAGACGCACAAGCTGGTCGCGAAGACGCTCCAGCGTGGTGCTGAAATCGGCCAGGCGCTTGCGCTCCTGTTCGATCACGGCCGGCGGTGCCTTAGCCACAAAGGCTTCGTTTCCAAGCTTGCCGTTCACCTTGAGGATCTCGCCCTCGATGCGAGCAATTTCCTTGCCGATGCGCGCGCGCTCGGCGGCCTTGTCGATCTCCATGTGCAGGCACAGGCGCGCCGTGCCGACCACGGCCACGGGCGCCGCTTCGGCCGCCGCCGACCACGAAGCCTCGTCGTCGAAGACCTTCACTTCCTTGAGCTTGGCGAGGGCCTGCAGCACCGGCGCCGCATCGCGCAGGAAGGCCGCGCCCTCGGCATCGTCGGCCACAGCATAGAGCGGCAGGCGCACCGCGGGCGACACGTTCATTTCGCCGCGCAGCGTGCGGCAGGCATCGACCAGCGCCTTCAGGCGCGCCACATGCGCTTCGGCCGCTTCGTCGATCTTCTCGGGCTGGCTCTTGGGGTAGGCCGCGATCATGATCGATTCGCCCTCGCGTCCGGCGACGGGCGCCACCTTCTGCCAGAGCTCCTCGGTGATGAACGGAATCACCGGATGCGCGAGGCGCAGCAAGGCCTCGAGCGTGCGGATCAGCGTGCGGCGCGTGGCGCGTTTCTGCGCATCGTCGCCGGTCTGGATCTGCACCTTCGCGATTTCCAGGTACCAGTCGCAGAACTCGTCCCAGGCGAACTGGTAGATGGCGTTGGCCACGTTGTCGAGCCGGTATTCCTCGAAGCCCTTGGCCACTTCGGCCTCGACGCGCTGCAGCTGCGAGGCGATCCAGAAATCGGCGCGGCTGAACTTCAGGTAGCCGTGCGCCGGTCCGCCGACCTTGCATTCTTCCTTCGTGTGCTCGCGCAGGCCACAGTCCTGTCCTTCGCAGTTCATCAGCACGAAGCGCGTGGCGTTCCAGAGCTTGTTGCAGAAGTTGCGGTAGCCCTCGCAGCGCTTGCTGTCGAAGTTGATGCTGCGGCCGAGCGAGGCGAGCGATGCGAAGGTGAAGCGCAGCGCATCGGCGCCGAAGGCCGGAATGCCTTCGGGAAATTCCTTCTGCGTGTTCTTGCGCACCGCGGGCGCGGTCTCGGGCTTGCGCAAACCCTGCGTGCGCTTGTCGAGCAGCTCGGGCAGTGCGATGCCGTCGATCAGGTCGACCGGGTCGAGCACGTTGCCTTCGGACTTGCTCATCTTCTTGCCCTGCGCATCGCGCACCAGGCCGTGGATGTACACGTCCTTGAACGGCACCTTGCCGGTGAAGTGCTTGGTCATCATGATCATCCGGGCGACCCAGAAGAAGATGATGTCGTAGCCCGTCACGAGCACCGTGGAGGGCAGGTACAGCGCGAGGTCTTCAGTCTTCGCGGGCCAGCCGAGCGAGGAGAAGGGCACCAGCGCCGACGAATACCAGGTGTCGAGCACGTCCTCGTCGCGGCGAAGCGTCTTGCCCGGTGCCTTGGCCTGCGCCTCGGCCTCGTCGTGCGCGACGTACACCTTGCCGTCTTCGTCGTACCAGGCGGGGATCTGGTGGCCCCACCAGAGCTGGCGCGAGATGGTCCAGTCCTGGATGTTCTCCATCCAGTGGTTGTAGGTGTTGACCCAGTTCTCGGGCACGAAGCGCACCTCGCCGGTCTTCACCACGTCGATGGCCTTCTGCGCGATCGACTGGCCGTCGGCGCCGGGGCGCGTCATGGCCACGTACCACTGGTCGGTGAGCATCGGCTCGACGATGGCGCCGGAGCGCGCGCAGCGCGGCACCATCAGCTTGTGCTTCTTCACCTCGACCAGCAGGCCGAGCGCCTCGAGGTCGGCCACGATGGCCTTGCGCGCCACGAAGCGGTCCATGCCGCGGTATTTCTCGGGCGCGTTGTCGTTGATGGTGGCGTCGAGCGCGAGGATGCCGATCAGCTCGAGCTTGTGGCGCTGGCCGACGGCATAGTCGTTGTAGTCGTGCGCGGGCGTGACCTTGACCACGCCGGTGCCGAATTCCTTGTCGACGTAGTCGTCGGCAATGATGGGAATCAGCCGATCCACGAGCGGCAGCTTCACGCGCTGGCCGATCAGGTGCCTGTAGCGCTCGTCTTCGGGGTGGACCATCACGGCGGTGTCGCCGAGCATGGTCTCGGGCCGCGTGGTGGCCACGGTCAGTGTGCCGCTGCCGTCTTCGAGGGGGTAGGCAATGTGCCAGAGCGAGCCGTCTTCCTCTTCGCTTTCCACTTCGAGGTCGCTCACCGAGGTCTTGAGCACCGGGTCCCAGTTGCCCAGGCGCTTGCCGCGGTAGATCAGGCCTTCCTCGTAGAGCGAGACAAAAGTCTGCGTGACCACCTTCGAGAGGTCGTCGTCCATCGTGAAGTATTCGCGGCTCCAGTCGACCGTGTCGCCCATGCGGCGCATCTGCTCGGTGATGGTGTTGCCCGATTTTTCCTTCCATTCCCACACGCGTGCCACGAAATTCTTGCGGCCCAGGTCATGGCGGCTGATCTTCTGCTCCTGCAGCTGGCGCTCCACCACGATCTGCGTTGCGATGCCCGCATGGTCGGTGCCCGGCACCCACAGCGTGTTGTCGCCCTTCATGCGGTGGTAGCGTGCCAGGCTGTCCATGATGGTCTGGTTGAAGGCATGGCCCATGTGCAGCGTGCCCGTCACGTTGGGCGGCGGCAGCTGGATCGCGAACGAATCGGCGCCTTCCTTGGGCTGCTGCGTGCCGCGGAAACCGGCCTTGGCGTAGCCGCGCTGCTCCCATTCGGGGCCCCAGTGCGCCTCGATGGCGGCGGGTTCGAACGACTTGGAGAGGCTCTCCAGTCCAGGCTGGGCGGAAGGGGTGGTGGGTTCGCTCATGGGAAATGCAGAAGCGGCGCCTTCGGGGGTGCCGTGGGGACAAGATGGGATAGCCGGCGATTTTACCGGGGCCGCCCCGGGGCAGCCCCACCCCACATAATTCCGG
The DNA here is from genome assembly GCF_007828835.1 of Variovorax beijingensis. GTDB lineage: Bacteria > Pseudomonadota > Gammaproteobacteria > Burkholderiales > Burkholderiaceae_C > Variovorax > Variovorax beijingensis_A. Next base: position 451,845 of record NZ_VIVL01000002.1, read on the forward strand.
GATGCTCTTCCTGCTCTCCCCTGCGAAATCGCTCGACTACGACACCCCCGTTCCCGCCGAAATCCCCGCCACCCAACCCCATTTCGAAGCCCCTCGCGGCCCCTCGGCCGAACTGATCAGGCTGCTGCGCGAGAAGTCGCCGCAGCAGATCTCGGAGCTCATGCACCTGTCCGACAAGCTCTCTGCGCTCAACGTGGCGCGCTACCAGGCCTGGTCCGGCAAGAGCACGCCCAGGAACGCCCGCCAGGCCGCCTTCGCGTTCGACGGCGACGTCTACGGGGGCCTGGACGCGCGCTCGCTCACGCCCGCGCAACTGGCCTGGGCGCAGGAGCACGTGTGCATCCTGAGCGGCCTCTACGGCCTCTTGCGCCCGCTCGACCTGCTGCAGCCCTACCGGCTCGAGATGGGCACGCCGCTTGCCAATCGCCATGGCAAGGACCTGTATGCCTTCTGGGGCTCGCGCATTGCGGAGCACCTGAACCAGCGCCTGGCGGCCGACCGCACGCCGGTCGTGGTCAATGTGGCCTCGCAGGAGTACTTCAAGTCGGTGGACCGGAAGGCGCTCAAGGCGCGCGTGGTCGAATGCGTGTTCGAGGAATGGAAGGGCGACAGGTACAAGATCGTGAGCTTCTATGCCAAGCGCGCCCGCGGCCTGCTCGCGCGCTGGGCGGCGCTGCACAAGGCCGCCACGCCCAAGGCGCTGGAAAAATTCGATCTCGAGGGTTATGGTTTCGACGCCACGGTGTCCAACGCCGAAAGGCTGGTGTTCAGAAGGAAGACTTGATATGTCGCAACCGATCAGCCCGGAGCTCCGGGAATGGCTGGTGTCGCAGCTCGCGGCAGGGCATTCGGTGCCCGCGCTGCGCGCCTCGATGCGCGCGGCCGGCTGGCAGGACGCGGCCACCGACCTCGCGCTGGCGCAGCTCGAGGCCGGCTTTCCGCACGTGGAGGTGGCCAGGCCGCGGCGCACCGAGATGCCCGGCCCCGACCTCGAAGGCGCGCCGCTCTACATTGACGCGGGCGACCGCCGCGTGCAGGTGCTGCAGACCATGCGGCATCCGCGCGTGGTCGTGTTCGGCAACCTGGTGTCGCCCGAGGAGTGCGAAGGGCTGATCGCCGCGGCGCGGGTGCGGCTGGCACGCTCGCTCACGGTCGAGACGCGCACCGGCGGAGAGGTGCTCAACGTCGACCGCACCAGCGAAGGCATGTTCTTCGAGCGCGGCGAGAACGAGATCGTCTCGCGCCTCGAGCAGCGCATTGCCGCGCTGCTGCGCTGGCCGGTGGAGTTTGGCGAAGGCCTGCAGATCCTGCGCTATGCGCCCGGCGCCCAGTACCGCCCGCACTACGACTACTTCGATCCCGGCGAGCCCGGCACGCCCACCATCCTCAAGCGCGGCGGCCAGCGCGTGGCCACGCTCGTGATGTACCTGCAGGAGCCGGGGCAGGGCGGTGCCACCACCTTCCCCGACGTCGGCCTGGAAGTGGCGCCCGTGCGCGGCACCGGCGTGTTCTTCAGCTACGAGGAACCCGACCCCGCCACCCGCACGCTGCATGGCGGCGCGCCCGTGCTCGCGGGCGAGAAGTGGGTGGCCACCAAATGGCTGCGCGAACGCGAATTCAAATGACAAGGGCGCGATGAAGCTGCTGGCCAACGGATTGCAGATCGAGGTCGACGACACCGGCGGCGAAGGCCGCCCCGTGGCCCTGCTCATCATGGGCCTGGGCATGCAGCTGGTCGGCTGGCCGCAGGACTTCGTGCAGGCGCTGGTCGATGCGGGCTTTCGCGTGGTGCGCCACGACAACCGCGACATCGGCCTGAGCCAGGGCTTCGACCATGCGGGCACCGGCAACATCGTGTGGGAGAGCATCCGCCAGCGCCTGGGCCTGCAGGTGCGTTCGGCCTACACCCTGCAGGACATGGCGCGCGATTCGCTGGGCGTGCTCGACGCGCTGGGCATCAGGCAGGCGCACATCATCGGCGCCTCGATGGGCGGCATGATCGCGCAGCACCTGGCCGCCGAAGCGCCCGAGCGCGTGACCAGCCTCGTGAGCATCATGAGTTCCAGCGGTGCGCGGGGTCTGCCCGGACCGCGCAGCGACGTTGCCGCCATGCTGCTGCGCCGGCCCCTGGGCGGCGGCGAGGCCGAGCTGGTGGCGCACAGCGTCCGGCTGCTCAGGCTGATCCAGAGCCCCGCCTATCCGCAGAGCACCGAGGCCTTGGCCGAGCGCCTCACCTTCAGCATGCGCCGCGCCTACCGCCCGGCCGGCATGTTCCGCCAGATGCTCGCGATTGGCGCCGACGCGCGCCGCCCCGAAGTGCTGCCGCGCATCAAGTGCCCGACGCTGGTGCTGCACGGCGAAGCCGACGCGCTGGTGCCGATGGCCTGCGGGCTGGACACCGCCAAGCGCATTCCGGGCGCGAAGTTCGTCAGCATTCCCGGCATGGGCCATGACCTGCCGCCCGAGGTCTGCGCCATCCTCGCCCACCACATCGCGCCGTTCCTGCACGCGGCCGAAGAACACCACAAGCCATGAGCCTCGACAACATCCCCCCCGGCAACCCCAACACGCCCGAGCAGTCGCAGCTGGGCCGCGCCTCGGCCTATGCCGACCGGTACGACCCTTCCTTGCTCTTTCCGATTGCGCGCAGCACCCAGCGCGAAGCCATGGGCATCGCCGCCGGCGCGCTGCCCTTCTTCGGCGCCGATCTCTGGACCGCGTTCGAGGTGAGCTGGCTCAACCTGCGCGGCAAGCCCCAGCTGGCCATCGCGCACTTCACCATTCCCTGCGAAACGCCCAACATCATCGAGAGCAAGTCGTTCAAGCTGTACCTCAACAGCTTCAACAGCAGCGCCTTCGCGAGCGTTGAGGCTGTGCGCGAGCGCCTGCGCGCCGACCTGTCCGAGGCGCTCTGGCGCGGCAGCGACCAATCGGCCGGCATCGGCGTGAAGCTGCTGGCGCCCGACCTGTTCGACCGCGAGCCGGTGCACGAGCTCGACGGCCTGGACCTCGACCGGCTCGACATCGAGTGCACCCACTACCAGCCTGCGCCCGAACTGCTGTCCAGCGACAGCACCCAGCCGCCGGTGAACGAGACGCTCACCAGCCGCCTGCTCAAGAGCAACTGCCTCGTCACCGGCCAGCCCGACTGGGGCAGCGTGCAGATCCGCTACAGCGGCCCGGCCATCGACCAGGCCGGCCTGCTCGCGTACATCGTGAGCTTTCGCAACCACAACGAGTTCCACGAACCCTGCGTGGAGCGCATGTTCACCGACATCTGGCGCCGCTGCCAGCCCAACAAGCTCGCGGTGTATGCGCGCTACACGCGGCGCGGCGGGCTCGACATCAACCCGTTCCGCACCAGCTGGCCGCAGGCGCTGCCGCCGAACATCCGCACTGCGCGGCAATAAGGGACGAGGGCGCCGCCGAAGCCCCTCTTCGGAAATCCGGAACCCGCAGCCCGGCCCCTGTGGCATTCTGGAACTGCCCGCGACACTGCGGGCGGCTATCCGGAGCAGACACACATGGTTGAAGGAAAAGTAGTCGTCGTCACCGGCGCGGGCGGCGGCATCGGGCGCGACATCGCGCTGGCCATGGCGAGCCATGGCGCCAAGGTGGTGGTGAACGACATCGGCGCCGCGCTCGACGGCGCGGGCGGCAGCGCCGGCCCTGCGCAGCAGGTGGTCGACGAGATCCGCGCCGCGGGCGGCCAGGCCGTGCCCAACACCGACAGCGTGGCCGATGCGGCCAGCGCGGCGCGCATCGTCGAATGCGCGGTCGAGAGCTTCGGGCGCATCGATGCGGTGGTCAACAACGCCGGCATCCTGCGCGACCGCTTCTTCCACAAGATGTCGGTCGACGAATGGGACGCCGTGATCAAGGTGCACCTGTACGGCGCCTTCTACGTGAGCCGCGCGGCCGCCACGCATTTCAAGGAACAGAACTCGGGCGCGATGGTGCACATGACCTCGACCTCGGGCCTCATCGGCAACTACGGCCAAGCCAACTATGCGGCGGCCAAGCTCGGCATCGTGGCGCTGTCGAAGTCGACCGCGCTCGACATGCTCAAGTTCAACGTGCGCTCCAACTGCATCGCGCCCTTCGCCTGGAGCCGCATGATCGGCGCCATTCCCACCGACACCGACGAGCAGCGCGCCCGCGTCGACAAGATCAAGCAGATGACGCCGGCCAAGGTGGCGCCGCTCGCGGTGTACCTGGCAAGCGATGCGGCCGGCGCGGTCAACGGCCAGATCTTCTCGGTGCGCAACAACGAGATCTCGCTCATCAGCCAGCCGCGGCCGGTGCGCTCCATCCACCGCTCCGAAGGCTGGACGCCCGAGAGCATCGCCGAGCACGCCATGCCCGCCATGCGCGCGAGCTTCCATCCGCTGGACCGTTCGGCCGACGTGTTCAGCTGGGATCCGGTCTGAGGGCCTGGGGACAAACCCGAAAGAGAGTACGCAGGACGCCATTCGCCGGACAATGCGCGTTTCCTTCCTCTTTGGTGCGCACGCCCGGTGAACCTGCATTTCGACCTGTTCGACCTGAAACTGTTCGTCTACGTGGCGGACGCGCGCAGCCTCACGCGCGGCGCCGAGAAGGCCTGCATCTCGCTGGCGGCCGCATCCACGCGCATCAAGCAGATGGAAGAAGCCGTGGGCGGCAAGCTGCTGCACCGCAGCGCGCAGGGCGTGAGCCTCACGGCCGCGGGGCAGGCGGTGCTCTACCACGCCAAGCGCGTGATGCAGCAGATGGAGCACCTGCGCTGCGACATGCAGGACTTCGGCAAGGGCATCAAGGGCCATGTGCGCGTGTTCGCCAACACCACCTCCATCACTGAATACCTGCCGCAGAAGCTGGCCGGTTTTCTGACGCAGCATCCGGCGGTGCAGGTGGACCTGCGCGAATACCTGAGCGAGGAAATCGTGCGCGCCGTGGCCGATGGCGAGGCCGACATCGGCATCCTGGCCGGCGACGTGCACACCGGCGAGCTCGATGCGCGCCCCTTCGGCCGCAACCAGTTGGTGCTGGTGGTGCCCGCCGCGCACCACCTGGCGGGTGCGCCCTCGGTGGCCTTTGCCGACACGCTCGACGAGCAGCACGTGGGCCTGCACCACGGCAGCGCCATCCACCGCTTCCTGCAGCGCCGGGCCGAGCTGGCCGGCCGCGGCTTCAACCCGCGCATCCAGGTCAGCAGCTTCGAGGCGATCTGCCTGATGATCGAGGCGGGCGTGGGCGTCGGCGTGCTGCCGGCCTCGTCGGCGCAGCGGCTGTCGCTGGCGATGCGCATCGCGACCGTGGCGCTCAGCGATGCCTGGGCGGAGCGCGAGCTCAAGCTGATCGCGCGCAGCCGCGAGCAGCTGCCGGCCTCGGCGCGCGAGCTGTTCGACCATCTCGTTGCGCCCTGAAGAAGGCGCGCAGGCCATGTCCGCCGACCTGAAGTCGCTGCGCCTGTTCGTGGCCGTGGCCGACCACGGCAGCATCAGCGAAGGCGCCAAGCGCTGCCACATCGCACTTGCGGCCGCGAGCAAGCGCATCTCCGACCTGGAAGCCCGCGCGCGGCTGCCGCTGCTGGTGCGCCATGCGCGCGGCGTCACGCTCACTTCGGCGGGCCATGGCCTGCTGCTGCATGCGCGCGCCGTGCTCTCGGCCATGGACCGGCTGGGCGCCGAGCTCGACGATTTCCAGAACGGTGTGGCGGGCGTGGTCAGCATCACGGCCAACGCGTCCACCATCGCGCAGTTCCTGCCCGCGCAGATCGGCTCCTTCCTGCGGCTGCATCCGGTGCTCAAGATCGACCTGCAGGAGCGCGCCAGCACCGAGGTCGTGAAGGCTGTGCAGGCCGGTCTGGCCGACATCGGCGTGATCGAGGGCCACACGCCCGCCGAAATGCTCGAATGCCTGCCCTACCGCAGCGATGAACTGGCGGTGGTGGTGGCGCGCGACCACCCGCTGGCCAGGCGCAAGCGCATCGGCGTGGACGAGGTGCTTCGGCACGACCATATCGTGGTGCGCGAAGGCACGGCGCTGCACCGCGTGCTGCTGAACGCGGCGCTGGAGGCGCAGCTGCCGCTCAAGGTGCGCATGCAGGTGGGCAGCTTCGACATGGTGTGCCGCATGGTGGAGCAGGGCGTGGGCATCGGCGTGCTGCCCTACGCGGCCATCCTGCCGCAGCTGCAGATACTGAAGCTGCGCTGCCTCAAGCTCGATGCGCCGTGGGCGGTGCGCCGGCACCTGCTGTGCGTGCGGCGGCAGCAGGACCTGACCGCGGCCGCGCGCTCCGTGCTGGAGCATCTCGGCCGGCCGGACTGATCCCTGAGCCTTCGCGCCGCGCGAAGCCTCGCGCCCGCCAAAAACGAATTGTTCTCCACGGCCTGCGCACCAAGAATCGTGCAGCCGAAGCAAGGCAAAAAGGAGACATTCTTGAAGATCATCCGCGTCAGCGCCACGCCGCTGAACATTCCCGTCACCATCGATGTGCTGGGGCTCAACCAGCAGACCTCGCTCTCGCTCTGCCTGACCGAGATCGAGACCGACACCGGCCTTGTCGGCCATGGCATGACGGCCATCACCGAAGAAGAAATCATCGCCGCTGCCGTGCGCGAGGTGGCCGGCCCGGCATTGATCGGCGAAGACCCGATGGCCACCGAGCGCCTGTGGGAGAAGCTCTACTGGCTGCTCTCGCCGCGCGGCCAGACCGGCTACGCGAGCCACGCCATCGCGGCGCTCGACATCGCGCTGTGGGACCTCAAGGGCAAAGCACTCGGCCAGCCGCTGTGGCGCCTGCTGGGCGGTGCGCGCTCGAAGGTGCCGGTGTATGCGACCTTCGGCTTCGGCTTCTTCGAGCGCGACCAGCTCGCCGCCGCCGCCAGGCTCTGGGTCTCGCAGGGCTTCCGGCGCCTGAAGATGACCGTCGGCGGCCATGCGCTCGCGCGGCGAGACGAGCCGCGGCCCATCGACGAGGTCATTGCCGAGGACGTGCGCCGCGTGGCTGCCGTGCGCGAGGCGGTCGGCCCCGACGTGAAGCTGTATGTCGACGCCAACTGCGGCCTCGACCTGTTCCATGCGACCGAGCTCGCGCGCCGCATCGAGCCCTACGGCATCAGCTTCTTCGAGGAGCCGCTCACGCAGAACGACGTGCGGCAGATGGCCCAGCTGCGCGCACGCACCAGCATTCCGCTGGCCTGCGGGCAGAACGAAGGGCTGGCCTTCCGCTTCCGCGACCTGCTGGTGAACCAGGCGGCCGACGTGCTGCAGCCCAACGTGACCATCTCGGGCGGCTACACGCAGTGCCTGAAGATCGCGGGCATGGCGCAGGCCTTCAACGTGCCGATCGACAACGGCGGCGCCTGGCCCTTCCACAACATGCACCTGCATGCGGGCGTGTCGAACGGCGGCATGGCCGAATACCACTACGTGGCCGTGCAGATGCTCAAGCAGGTCTTCGACGGCCTGCCGGTGCCGCAGGACGGCTGGCTGCAGCTGCCCGAGACGCCGGGCCTGGGCTTCGCGCCCAATGCGGATCGCGTGCGCGAGCTCGCGAAGCTGCCCACTTCGCGTGGCAAGGGCAAAGCCTAGGAATGGACGCCCCCCGAAGCGCCTTTGGCGCTCCCCCCACTGGGGGGCGCACCCGGCGGCCCGGCAAAGCCGGTCCCGCGGGTGCACTTGAAGAAGCCGCGCAGACGGCCGCTGATCGATGACCATTGGAGACACGATGAAAAAAGCTACAGACCTTGTTCGCCCTGCACGCCGCCAGGCGCTGCGTGCTGCCATGGCCCTGGGCCTTGCTGGCGCGCTCGCCGCGCCTGCCGCCTGGGCCCAGAAGTACCCCGACAAGCCGATCCGACTCGTGGTCGGCTATTCGGCCGGCGGCGGCGTCGACGCGGTCGCGCGCCTGCTGGGCACGCGCCTGTCGGCGGTGCTCGGCCAGCAGGTGATGGTCGACAACCGCACCGGCGCCGCCGGCCTGATCGCGGCCGAGTTCGTCGCCAAGGCCGCGCCCGACGGCTACACGCTCATGATGGGTGACAGCGCGCTGCTGATCGCCAAGCTGCTGCAGCCGAAGATCGGCCTCGATCCGCTCACCAGCTTCAAGCCGGTGGCGGGGGCTTTCGTCTCGCCGCTGATGATCGTCACCGGCAACGACTTTCCGGCCCGGACGCCGGCCGAGCTGGTGAAGGAGCTCAAGGCGAACCCGGCGCGCTATTCCTTCGCCACCTCGGGCGTCGGCACGGTGCAGCACCTGGGCTTCGAGATGCTGAAGCAATCGACCGGCAGCACCGTGGTGCACGTGCCCTACCGGGGCGCCGCGCAGATCGTGCCCGACGTGGTCGGCGGGCAGGTGCCGATCGGCGTGGTCAGCGCCACGGCCGGCATGGCGCAGGCCAAGGCCGGCAAGCTGCGCGCGATCGCGCTGATGAACACCGCGCGGCTCGAAGGCGCCGAGAGCGTGCCGCCGCTGGCCGATGCGCTGCCGGGCTTCGACGTGGCGCCGCGCATCTTCGTGCTCGCACCGGCCGGCACGCCCGACGAGATCGTCGGCAAGCTCTCGGCCGCGGTGAAGACCGTGCTCGATGCGCCCGAGGCCGGCGCCGCGGCGGCCGCGCAGGGCACGCTGCGCGCCTACGCCACGCCGGCGCAGCTCGGCAAGGACATGGCCGAGGAGACCAAGCGCTGGCAACGCATCATTGCCGAGCAGAACATCGTGGCGGAGGGCAAGTAGATGGCGCTGCCGCACCTGGGCCTGATCGTGCCGCCGGCCGCCGGCGCGGTGCCGGTGGACGGCCCGCTGCTCTACGGAGAGCGCATCCGCTTCAGCGCGCTGGGCCTGGGCCTTGGCGAAATTTCCACGCGCGGGTACGCCGAGGTGATCGACTCGGTGGTCGAGAAGGCGGTGGCGCTCAAGGCCGAGGGCGCTGCCGCGGTCTCGCTCATGGGCACCTCGCTGAGCTTCTTCCGCGGCGCCGCGTTCAACCGGCAGCTCGAAGTCGAGATGGCGCGCGCCACCGGACTGCCCTGCACGACCATGAGCAACGCCATCGTCGGCGCGCTGCGCCATCTGGGCGTGCGGCGCGTGGCGGTGGCCACGGCCTACATCGACGAGGTCAACGCCCATCTGCGGCGCTACCTCGAACAGAGCGGCTTCGAGCCGCTGGCGCTCGAGGGGCTGGCCATCTCCGACGTGCAGGCCGTGGGCCGGGTGCCCACACAGGTGCTGGTCGACCTGTGCCTCAGGGTGTTCGATGCGCAGCCCGGCGCGGACGGCATCCTCATTTCATGCGGCGGGCTGGTCACGCTCGATGCCGTGCGCGAAGTGGAAGCGCGGCTGCAGCTGCCCGTGGTGTCGAGTTCGCCTGCGGGGTTCTGGGACCTCGTGCGCACCGCGCGCCTTGATGCGCGCTCGACCGGGCAGGGCCGGCTGTTCGCCTGAACGGCCTCAGCCGAGCCAGCGGCCCACGCGCGGCGCAGATTCCAGCTGCCAGATGCGCTGGCACAGCGCCTTCGCCTCGTCGGCGGTGGCGCCTTCGCCGTAGTGCGCGAGGCGCTGCATCTTGTCCTCGATCTCGGCGCGGCTCAGGCTGTTGCCCGGGTCGCCCTTGGGTTCGTCGACGCGGCCGGCCAGTATGCGGCCGTCGTTGGTGCGCACGCTGACCTTGCCGATCCAGCGCGCGGGGTAGGCGCTGTCGACCTCGGCATCGAGTTCCATTTCCACCTTGTCGCGGAACGCGGCCACCTCGGGCGCGAGAAAGTCGCGATCGAACTCGCCGAGCCCGGCGCGGCCGTGCACCGCGATCAGGCCCAGCACCGTGCCCATCGAGAACTTGCCCTGGTGCACGGTGGCCGGCACCGTCACGCGGCCCAGCACATCGATGGCGCCCTGGTGCACATGCGCGGTCACGCGGGCCACGTCGCCATGCGCGAGCTTGTGTTCGGCCATCACCTGCAGCAGCGCATCGGCCGCGGGATGCGTGTGGCGGCAGGACGCGTGGTACTTGAACGAGGTTTCGGCCAGTGCCCAGCGCGTGCCGAGGCGGTCGGTGAGCCGTGCCGGATCGGCATCGCTCGACATGCCCACGCCCAGGCCCTGCGCACCCTCGAGCACCTTTGCCGCGCCCGTGAAGCCGTCCTGCGCGAGGTAGGCCGACATCAGCCCGCTGGCGGCCGCATGCGCGCAGTGCAGCTGCTTGGAGTCGGCCGCATCACGCAGGAACTCCCATACGCCCGCCGACTGCGTGCCGGCCGAACCGAAGGCGTGCAGCATCTGCGGCGGCGCGAGCTCGAGCAGGCGGCCCACGGCGGCAGCCGCAGCCAGCGTACCCGCCGTCGCGGTGGTGTGGAAGGTCTTGTAGTGCGAGCGGCCCAGGAACTCGCCGACACGGATGCCGACCTCGTAGCCCGCCACCACCGCGGTCAGCAGTTGCGCACCGCTGGCGCCAAGGCTCTGCGCCACGGCCAGCGCGGGCGCGATGACCACGGCCGCGGGATGGAACACCGAGCCGTTGTGCACGTCGTCCTGCTCCACATAGTGCGAGGCCGCCGCGTTGACCAGTGCCGCGAACACTGGCGAGGTGGTGCGGCGCGACGTGAGCATTTCGCTCGGCCCGTCGGCCGGCCCCATCACCTGCGCGAAGCGCTCGATGCTGCGCACCGGCCGCGCCGCACGCGCCGCGAGCACGGAGCCCAGCCAGTCGAGCATCAGGTCCTCGGTGCGGCGCAGCACGGGGGCCGGAATGTCGGCGAAGCGAAGTTCGGCGGCGAAGGTGGCGAGCTCTCGGCTGGGATGATTCGATGAGGTCATGGAGTGCCTTCAGAACGAACGCGGCAAGCCGAGCATGTGTTCGGCGACATAGCTCAGGATGAGGTTGGTCGAGATCGGCGCCACCTGGTAGAGCCGCGTCTCGCGGAACTTGCGCTCGATGTCGTATTCGCAGGCAAAGCCGAAGCCGCCATGGAACTGCAGGCAGGCATTGGCGGCCTCCCAGCTGGCCTTGGCCGCCAGGTACTTCGCCATGTTGGCCTGTGCACCGCAGGGCTCGCGCGCATCGAACAGGCGGCAGGCTTCATAGCGCATGAGGTTGGCGGCTTCGATCTCGATGAAGGCCTCGGCAATCGGAAACTGCACGCCCTGGTTCTGCCCGATGGGCCGGCCGAACACCACGCGCTCCTTGGTGTACGCCGTGACCTTGTCGATGAACCAGTAGCCGTCGCCGATGCATTCGGCCGCGATCAGCGTGCGCTCGGCATTGAGGCCGTCGAGGATGTACTTGAAGCCCTGGCCCTCTTCGCCGATCAGGTTCTCGGCCGGGATCTCGAGGTTCTCGAAGAACAGCTCGTTGGTCTCATGGTTCACCATGTTCAGGATGGGCCGCACCGTCATGCCTTTGCCGATGGCCTCGCGCAGGTCGACGATGAAGATCGACATGCCCTCGGATTTCTTCTTCACGTCCGCCAGCGGCGTGGTGCGCGCCAGCAGGATCATCAGGTCCGAATGCTGGATGCGCGAGATCCAGACCTTCTGGCCGTTGACGACGTAGCGGTCGCCCTTCTTCACGGCCGTGGTCTTGATCTTCGTGGTGTCGGTGCCGGTGCTGGGCTCGGTCACGCCCATCGACTGCAGGCGCAGCTCGCCGGTGGCGATGCGCGGCAGGTAGGCGCGCTTCTGCGCTTCGCTGCCGTGGCGCAGCAGCGTGCCCATGTTGTACATCTGGCCGTGGCAGGCGCCCGAGTTGCCGCCGCAGCGGTTGATCTCTTCCATGATCACCGAGGCTTCGGTGAGCCCGAGGCCCGAGCCGCCGTACTCCTGCGGAATGAGCGCGGCCATCCAGCCGGCCTTGGTGAGCGCCTCGACGAACTCGGCGGGGTAGCCGCGGGCCTCGTCGATCTTGCGGAAGTACTCGTTGGGAAACTGCGCGCACAGGTCGCGCACGGCATCTCGGATGTCGGGAAAGCGGGTGTCGTTGCTGTTGTTCATCTCGTTCAATCCTGGCGCGGGCCGCCGGCTTCCTTTTCCACGCGTTGCCAGATCTCGATGGTCATCGGGTCGTCGATCTCCTCGAGGAGGTGCCCCACGAGCCCGATGGCGCGCGCCATCACACCCAGGCCGCGGATGATCTTCCACGGAAAGCCGAACTCGGCCGCAATCGCGCCGATGGCGCCCGTCGCGTTGATGGGCAGCGACTTGCCCGAGACGCGCTCGGCCTCCTGCTGAACCGCCTGCATCAGCGCCACGTAGTGGCCCGAGAGGCCGTTCTCCTCGGCGATCTGGAACAGGCGCGGCGTGCGCGGGTCGATCGGCTTGTGCAGCGGATGGCCCAGGCCCGGCACGATCTGCTGGCGCGCGCGGTGGTCGGCCACGATGTCCTTCGCCATGTCGGCGAGCGGCCGCCCCGGCTTCTCGCCGAAGGGAATGGCCTCGTAGAGCATCTTCGCCGCGCCCTCGGTGCTGCCCACGAACACCGTGCCCAGCCCGCACAGGCCCGCGGCCACGGCGGCCTGCAGCGCCTCGGGCGCGCCCGCATAGGTCAGGCGCGCGGCCAGCGCGCTCGGCGTGACGCCATGCTCGACCAGCGTGACGACGATGGCATTGAAGGTGACCGATTCCTGCGGCGTCGGGATGCGGCCCGTGAGCTCCAGGAAGGCCATGTCGCCGAGGTTCAGGTGGCCCAGGATCTCGGAGGGCAGGTCGCGCCCGCGCACAGTGATCCTGTCGGGGGTGCTGTGGCCGAGCGCGGTGTGCAGGGATTTCTTGATCTTTGTGGTGGTCATGCGCCGAATCTATGCCGCCCTCGCACGAGGCGGGTCTGTGAATGCGAAACCCTCCCTTCGGCAAATGCAAATGCCGCGCGGCGGGCCGTTCTGTCACGCTGCGGCGATGGACACCGAATCACTTTCCGCCATGCGCGATGCCGCGCTCGACTACTTCGTTCGCAGCCGTTCCATCCAGCGGCGGCGCGAGCGCATGGAACGGCCCGATGCCGATGAGGCGCAGGGCTGGAGCGCCATTGCCGAACTGGGCTGGACCGGCATGCTGGCACCCGAATCCGCGGGCGGCCTGGGGCTGGATCTCGCGGGCGCCGCGCAGATCCTGCGGGCCGCGGGCGAGCATGTGGCGCCCGAGCCGCTGCTGGCGGTGGCGGGCTTGAGCGCGATGCTGCTCGCGCGGCTCGACGCACCGGCCGCGCAGTCGCTGCTGGCGGAACTGGTCGCGGGCCGCAGCCTGCCGGCGCTGGCCTGGCAGGAGAGCGCCGGCGACCTGAGCGCCGTGCCGCTGGCCTGCGGCTGCGAGCCGCGCGCGGGGCATGCGGGCGGCGTGCTGCTGCAGGGCGAGAAGCTCATGGTGCTGCCCGGCGCGGCTGCCAGCGGCTGGCTGGTGTCGGCGCGCGGCAGCGACGATGCGGTGCTGCTTTGGGTGCCGCGCGGCACCACTGGCGTGAGCGAAACCCTGGTGCCGCTGGTGGATGGCAGCCAGGCCGCGAGCCTGCGCTTCGAGCAGGTGGCGCTGCCGGCGGACGCGGTGCTGGCCGAAGGCCCGGCCGCGCAGGACGTGCTGCGCCATGCGCTCGCGGCCGGCCAGGTCCTGCAGGCGGCCGAACTGCTGGGCGTGGGCCAGGCGATGCTCGCGCAGACGCTGGCCTACCTGCGCACCCGTTCGCAGTTCGGCAAGCCCATCGGCAGCTTCCAGGCGCTGCAGCACCGCTGCGTGGACATGTTCATTCATCTCGAAGTGGCGCAGGCAGCCCTCGCCGAAGTGCTGGCACTGGCGGACCAGGGGCTCCCGGCAGAACGGCTCGAAGCCGAAGCCAGCCGCGTCAATGCCCGCTGCACCGCCGCGGCGCTGCAGGCCTCGCGCACGGCGGTGCAGATGCACGGCGCCATCGGCTATACGCAGGAGTGCGACCTGAGCCTCTACTACAAGCGCACGCTGTGCCTTTCGGCGTGGCTCGGCAACGTGGCCGCGCACCAGCGCCGGCATGCCGTTCTGGCCGATGGCGGCGAGACGCGAGCGGGCTCCGCGGTGTGGGAAGGCGAGTTCCCGCGCAGTGCCGACTGGCATGCGATGCCCGAGGCCGAGTTCCGGCGCATGGTGCGCGCCTTCCTGCAGCAGCGCTATCCGCAGCCGCTGCGCTACCTGTCGCACCGCGCGCGCTGGAGCGAGATCCGCGAGTGGTATCTCACGCTGTCGGCACAGGGCTGGATCGCGCCGGCCTGGCCGCAGTCGCATGGCGGCATGGGGCTGCCGGCCGACAAGCTCATTGCATGGATCGAGGAACTCGAGCAGTACGGCGTGGCGCGCGCGCCGGACCAGGGCATCGTGATGATCGGCCCGCTGCTGATCCAGCATGGCACGCCCGAGCAGCAGCAGCGCTTCCTGCCGCGCATCCTGAGCGGCGAGCATGTGTGGTGCCAGGGCTATTCGGAGCCCAACGCGGGCTCCGACCTGGCCGGGCTGCGCACCGAGGCCGTGGCGGGGCGCGACACCGAGGGCGACCACTTCATCGTCAATGGGCAGAAGATCTGGACCACGCTCGCGCAGGATGCCAACCACATCTTCATGCTCGTGCGCACCGACAAGGCCGCGCGCAAGCAGGAGGGCATCAGCTTCCTGCTGTGCGACCTGCGCACGCCGGGCATCACGGTGCGGCCGATCCACACGCTCTCGGGCGAGCCCGAGTTCTGCGAAGTGTTCTTCGACAACGTGCGGGTGCCGGCTGAAAACCTGGTGGGCAAGCTGCATGGCGGCTGGACGATTGCCAAGGCGTTGCTGGGCTTCGAGCGCATCTTCCTCGGCAGCCCCAAGCAGTCGCAGTACGCGCTGGGCCAGCTCGCGCGCCTGGCCGAGGCGCGGCGCCTTTTTGCGGACCCGGTGTTCGCACAGCGCTTCGCTGCATTGCGGCTCGACGTGCTCGACCTGTCGGCCGCATACACGGGCTTTGCCGACATCGTGCGCGCGGGCCAGCCGCTGCCTGCGTCGGTGTCGCTGCTGAAGATATGGGCCAGCGAAACCTATCACCGCATCGGCGCGCTGCTGGTCGAGGCCGGCGAAGAGCAGGGCGCCGTCGCGGGCGACCAGGTGCTCGACGGGCAGAGCTTCAACGTGCTGTCGCCGCTCATCGGCTCCACCGCCGCAATGATCTACGGCGGCACCAACGAGATCCAGCGCAACATCCTCGCGCGGCAGGTGCTCGACCTGCCGGCCTGAGCAATGCGAGCCGCCGAAGAAATACACAACAGGAGACAACGCTCATGGAATCCCTCGACTTCACACGGCGCCATGCCATGGCCGCGCTGGCAGGCAGCGCATTGCTGGCTGCACTGCCTTCACGCGCCTTGGCACAGCAACAGCTGCCAGCTCTCATCAAGCTCGTGGTCGGTTATTCGGCCGGCGGCCCGGTGGACGGCGCGGCGCGCCTGCTCGCGCCCGCGCTGAGCCAGGAACTCGGCACGCAGGTCATCGTGGACAACCGCCCCGGTGCCAGCGGCTCGCTAGGCGGCGACGCGGTGGCCAAGGCCGCGCCCGACGGCGCCACGCTCTTCTTCGGCGCGAGCCCGACCATCACCATCAATCCGAACATCCAGCGCAGGATGCCCTTCGATCCGATGAAGGACCTGACGCCCGTCGCGCCGCTGGTCGACTACACCAACGTGCTGGTGGTCAACAAGGACCTGCCGGTGCACAGCGTGGCCGAGCTGCTGGCCTATGCGAAGGCGCGGCCGGGCAAGGTGTTCTACGGCTCGGCCGGCGTGGGCGCCTCGAACCACCTGAGCGGCGCGCTGCTCGAGAAGATGACGGGCGTGCAGCTCACGCACGTGCCGTACAAGGGCAGCGCACCTGCGCTGGCCGACGTGATGGGCGGCACCGTGACCATGATGTTCGACATCATCGCCACCTCGCGGCCCTTCATCCAGTCGGGAAAGATCCGCGCGCTGGCCGTCACTTCGCGCCAGCGCAACCGCATGCTGCCCGAGGTGCCGACCATGATCGAGTCGGGCGTGGCCGGTTATGACGTGGGCGGCTGGTTCGGCCTCTACGGCCCCGCGCGCATGGACCCGGCGCTTGTCGCGCGCCTGAATGCCGCCGCGCACAAGGCGCTGGCGCGCGAGGACATCGCCCATCGGCTGCGCGAACAGGGCTACGAGGTCTGGAGCGGCGGCGCGGAACTGCTCGCGGCCAAGGGCCAGGCCGACCGCAGGCTCTGGGCCACGGCGTCCCAGGGCATCGAGGCGGAATAAGCGATGCCGGCACCCACGCGGATCCACGAACTGCTCCAAGCGCGCGCCTTGCAATCGCCAGGCGACGCCTTTCTCTTCGAACCATCGGGCACCGTCTCGTACGGCGCGCTGCAGGCCATGGCCGAGACGGCCGCGCAAGACCTGCGTGCCGCCGGCGTGCGGCCGACCGACCGCGTGTTGCTCGTGGCCGAGAACTGCGCCGCGCACGTCGCGCTGATCATGGCGTGCAGCCGCATCGGCGCATGGTCGTGCGGGGTCAACGCGCGCATGTCGCCCGGCGAGATCGCGGCCATTGCCGAGCGTGCCGATGCGCGCCTGTGCTGCTTCACCACCGATGCCTCGGAGGCTGCTTGCCAGCATGCACAGCGCGCCGGCGCGGTGCCCTCGGCGCTGTCCGGCGTGATGCGCTCGGCCGTGCGCGCCGAGGCCAGGCCGGAGGACGACCCGGCGCTCGCGGACACCGCGGCCATCATCTTCACTTCGGGCACCTCGGGTACGCCGAAGGGCGTGATGGTGTCGCACCGCGGCCTGCTGCATTTCGGCCGCGTGTCGGCCAGCGTGCGCTCGCTGGGCGAGCGCGACCGGGTCTACGCCTTCCTGCCGATGACGCACATCTTCGGCATTGGCACGGTGCTCATGGCCGCGCTCACGGGCGGGGCCGCGCTGGTGCTGCGTGCGAGCTTCTCGCCGGCCGACATGCTGCATGCGCTGGCGCATGAGCAGGTGTCGAACCTGCTGGGGCCGCCCACGATGTACGCGCGGCTGCTGGCGCACATCGAGGCCGGGCACGGCACGCCGCGCTTTCCGGCGCTTCGCTATGTCTACACCGGTTCGGCGCCGCTCGACCTGGGACTCAAGCAGCGCGTCGAGGCGCTGTTCGGCCAGCCGCTGCATTATGGCTATGGCCTCTCGGAGTACGCGGGCTCGGTGTTCCTCACGCGCGTCGAGGCACCACGCGCGGACACGGCCGCGGGCCATGTGGTCGAGGGCGGCGAGGCGCGCATCGTGGGCCCCGGTGGCCAGGACCTGGCGCCGGGCGAGACCGGCGAGATCTGGCTGCGCGGGCCCGGCCTCATGCTGGGCTACTTCCGCGACGCGGCGGCCACGGCGCAGGTCATGCGCCCGGGCGGCTGGTATGCGAGCGGCGACCTCGGGCGCTTCGATGCGGGCGGTGCGCTGTTCGTGGTCGGCCGGCTCAAGGAAATGATCATCCGCTCGGGCTTCAACGTGTATCCCGCGGAGATCGAGGCGGTGATAGGCCGCTTCGCCGGGGTGCACATGTGCGCGGTGGTGGGCGCGCCCGAGGCCGACGGCAACGAGCGCATCGTCGCCTTCGTCGAGATGAAGCCCGGCGCTGCGCTCGACGAACCGGCGCTGCGCACGTACCTTGCGGAGCACCTGTCGCCCTACAAGCGGCCCGCGCGCATCGAGGCCATCGACGCCATGCCGACCACGGCCAACGGCAAGGTGCTCAAGCGCGAGCTGCAGGCGCGCGCCGCCAGGCCCGTCGGCTAGCCAAGGCCCGGGGGCACGGCATCCGCACGCCGGTTTCGGACATTTCCTGCAAGGAGCCGCGCCGCCGTCCGCCAGTGCTGCGCAGCAAGGGCGCGCATCGTCCTTTGCATCGACACACGAACACAGGAAGCACGCCATGCCAGACGACCCGAACAAGCGCGGCCCGCAGGACCGGACCCGCATCAATGTCAACGAGCCGCACGAGGTGCGCTACTGGACCCAGACGCTGGGCGTGACCGAGGCGCAGCTGCGTTCGGCCGTGGCCGCCGCGGGTGTCGAGGTGAAGGACGTGCGGGTCTACCTCGGCAAACCCTAGGCGGGTGGCGAAAGCGTAGGCACGCTCCTACACCCGCTGCGGAGGGCGGGAACGATACTTTGGCTTTCCTTCGCTTCAGGACGCGCAAAGTGAACGAGCCGATTGCCGAACTCCGCACCCGCAGTGGTCCGCGGGCCTGCCACCCCCTCACCGAGGCGAAGCCTTCGGCTCCCCGCGCCCAATGAAGGCCTCGCCCGGAGCCCGAAGCTGGATCGCCGCCGGCGTACGCCACGAACTGCTCACCCGCGCCTTGCCGGCGCTGCGCCACGACATGGTGGCGCCGGTGTCGGTGATCCGCATGGCGCTGCTCATGCTCAAGCGCCAGATCGGCGCGCCGGTCATCGACGCACCGGTCTGCGAGGAGCGCGTGGCGCTGATCGACAACCAGGTGTCCGAACTCGTGGAAGGCATCCGCTCGCTGCGCGACTGGGAGCTGGCCACCACCGATGACGGCATCACGCGCAGCGCGCTGGTGGCCCAATGCGTGGGCCTGATGCGCGCGGCCTTCGACATGCACGGCGTCGAGCTGGCTGTCGATGCGGCGCTCGAGCCGCGCGAGGGCGAAACGCGCTGGCCCCAGGGTGCGGCGCTGCGCTACCTGGTGCTTGGCGGCCTCGGGTACCTGCACGACGGCGCGTCCGAGGCCGGTGCGATCCGCATCGAGGCCGACGGTGGCAATGCGCTTCGCCTCAGCGCCTTGCCGCGCGAATCCGCCGGTGCCAGTCCCGTGCTCGACGCGCACCGCGCCCCGCGTGCGCTGGCCATCGACGCGATTGCGCTCCAGAGCCTGGCGGAGGACCTGGGCTACACCGTCGCGCTCGAGCGCGACAGCGTGCGCTTTCCGCTCGCGCCGGGCTGAGGCCTTCGTTCTCCGGCCTTGCGCCGGCCATTGGCGCTGCGCGCTTCGCGCCGTTCGCGCGCCTGGCTTTGCCGATGCATCCGCAGGAAGGCGAGCAGCCGCTGTTCGGCGGCGTGGAGCCCGCGCGTCTTGCGCGCCGCGGTGCGGGCCGACATCCTTCGCAGCAGCTCGGCCGCGGGGTCTTCCTCGTCGCCCGCGAGCGCGCTGCCCAGCGCGAGCACGGCCGGGTGCACGTAGGCCTTCTTGCAGACGGCGGGCGTGTTGCCCAGCTGCTTCGCCACGGCGGCCAGTATTTCCTTGGCGCTGTAGCGCGTGCCGTCGGCGGCCGTGCGGCCCGGCTCGCAGGCCAGCCGCGTGAGCTCCAGCGCCTGCACCGTGCCGTGCCAGGTGCGGAAGTCCTTCGCGGTGAAGCGTTCGCCCGGCGAGGCCTCGGCAAGGTAGTCGTTCACATCGGTGGACGACACGCTGCGCAGTTCGCCGTCTTCCTCCTGGTACTGGAACAGCGCCTGGCCGGGCAGCTGCTGGCATTGCCGCACCACCTTGGCCACGCGCGGATCGTCGAGCCGGGCTTCGTGCATCACGCCGCTCTTGCCCCTGAAGCGCAGCCGCAGCGCCGCACCCTGCACGGCCGCATGCCGGTTGCGCAGCGTGGTGAGCCCGTAGGAGCCGTTGCTGTTCGCGTATTCCTCGTTGCCCACGCGCAGCAGCGTGGTGTCGAGCAGCCGCACCAGGGCCGCCAGCACCTGCTGGCGCCCGGGCGCCTTGGCCGTTGCCGCGCCTTCCTGCAGGTCGCGCGCGACGCGGGCGCGGATGCGCGGCAGCGCGAGCCCGAAGGCCTCGAGGCGCTCGAACTTGGTCTCGTCCTTGAAAAGCCGCCAGTCGGGGTGGTAGCGGTACTGCTTGCGTCCGCGCGCATCGATGCCGGTGGCCTGGAGATGGCCGTTGGGCAGCGGGCAGATCCACACCTGCGTGTAGGCCGGCGGAATCGCCAGCATGCGGATGCGCGAGAGCTCTTCCGCATCGCGCACCCAGCGTCCTTCGGCATCGCGGTAGCGGAAATGCTCGCCGTGCTTCAGGCGCCGGATGCCCGGCATGTCGGGGTTCACGTAGACCAGGCCATTGGCCATGGGCGCGGCCGTCGGCGAGGGTCTGGAGGGCGGAGCGGTCGATCTGGAGCGTGCCGGCATGGGGTTTGCGTGGTGACGGTACCCCGCGCTTGTGCCTGCACCGACAATCGCCGCCTGTAGGACGCCGCAATCGCCGCTGGTGCGATGGAGGCGCGTTGTTCTTTTCCTGGAGTCCCAAAGAAATGATGTTTTTCCATCGGCCGTTCCCGTCTTCCTGCGCGCGCTGGCTCTCGGCTTGCGGCGCGGCGCTGCTCGTCGCGGCTTGTGCGTCGCCAACTTCGCCGGTGCCGGTTGCGCGCGCAGCGGCCGCCACTGCCGCGCCCATCAAGGTGAAGGTCTTCGTCGCGGCCATGTTCGAGATCGGCCAGAACACCGGCGACCGGGCCGGCGAGTTCCAGCACTGGTACGAGCGCTACTGGAAGGGCGCCGCGCCGCTGGCGGTGCCCGGCGCATTGCAGCCGGTGTACTGCAATGCCGACGGCGTGTGCGGCGCAGTGCTCGGCATGGGCAAGGTCAACTCCTCGTCGTCGATGCAGGCCATCCTGCTGAACCCGCAGTTCGATTTCTCGCAGGCCTACTACGTGATTTCCGGCGTGGCCGGCACGCCCCCGGCGCGCGGCACCATCGGCGAGGTGAGCTGGGCCACCTGGCTCGTGGACTACGACCTCGGCCACCGCTGGGCGCCGGAGGAGAACAAGCCCGGCGAACCCACCTTCATGCCGCGCAAGGGCTACGAGGAATACCGCCGCTTCAAGCTCAACCCCGACCTCGTGGGCTGGGCCATGAAGCTCTCGGCCGACACGCCGCTGAAGGATTCGGACAGCGCGCGCAAGTACCGCCTGCGCTACCCCGATGCGGCGGCGCGGCGCGCGCCCTTCGTGGGCACCGGCACCCACATGACCGGCGACACCTTCTTCCATGGACCCGGCATGTCGAAGCAGGCGCAGTACATCGCCAGGCTCTACGGTGCCGACGACTACGTGATCACCGAAATGGAAGCCGCCGCCGTCACGCTCGTGATCAAGCGCACCCACGGCACCGACCGCGTGATGAGCCTGCGCGGCGCCGTCAACTTCGACCAGGGCAACCCGAAGGAAAGCACGCTGCAGCACCTGGACCCGGCCCCGGGCGAGACGGCGGGCGGCTTTGCCGAGACGGTGGAGAACATCGCGCTGGTGGGCACGCGCGTGGTGGACCACATCGTGGCCCACTGGCCGCAGTGGCAGGCCGGCGTGCCGAAGCCCTGAGCAGGTTCAGGGCCGCACCGGCTGCAGGTGCCAGGTCACGTTGAAATCGAAAGGAGTCCAGCGGCTCACCGTGACGCCCGCTTGCCGCAGGCCGCGGCCGGTCCAGGTGTTGCAGGTTTCGAACAGGTGGTAGCCGCCTTCGGCCTCGTAGAAGGCATCGTCGTTGCCGTAGTGGGCACCGGCAACGGGTGTTGCGCGGCCTGAAGGCAGGGTCGCGCGCACGTAGCCTGCGAGCTGCGCGTACTGCGCCTGCGAGAGCGGCAGGTGGAAGGCGTTCTTGCGCAACGAGGCGCGGCGGAGGTAGGTCACATGCAGCAGCGCGCGGTTGCCGCCGAGCAGGGCACCGAAGGCGCGCGAGGCCGTGAGGTCGGCCCAGGTGGGCGTGTGCAGGTAGAACTCGCGGTCGCCCCAGCCGATGGCGATGAACTCGGCATCGGGCGGCACGGCCCTGAAGTGCGCGAACGGAAAGAGCTGCGGCCAGTCGATGGTGGCCGAACGGATCGGGAACACCAGGTCGGTGTGGATGCCGTTGCTCAGCACCCAGGCCTGGACGGCGGGCGGCTGCGCAGGCGTTTGTGCATTGGCCGGCCAGAGCATCAGCGCGCAGGCCGCGCCCACATACAGTCCCACGGCCAGCGTGAACCCCAGCAGCGTGAATGCGATGCGCCGGAGCCAGCGTCTGATCACGGCGCCGGGCGTTTCAGAAGAGCGATGCGGTGGCCGAGGCCGCATCCGCGGAGGCGCGCGCGGCCGTGCTGCCCGCGGCCGCTGCCATGGCCTCGGGGCTGCCCGCCTTGGCAAGCGCGCCCACGCGCACGCCCAGCAGGCGCAGCGGCCGCTCCAGCGGCACGCGCTTCAGGCACAGCCCGCCGATCTGGCGGATGGTCTTGCCGTCGGCGGTGTGGCGCTCGATGGTCTGGTCGCGCGTGGCGATCTTGAAGTCGTCGTAGCGCAGCTTGATGCCGATGGTCTTGCCCACGTAGCCCTTGCGCTGCAGGTCTTCGGCCACCTTCTCGCACAGGTGGGTGAAGATCGCGCCCAGCTCGGCGCGGTCGCGCACCGCATGCAGGTCGCGGTCGAAGGTGGTCTCGCGGCTCATCGACACGGGCTCGCTCTCGGTCACCACCGGCCGGTTGTCGCGGCCCCAGGCCACCTCGTGCATCCACGCGCCCGTGGACTTGCCGAAGTTCTGGATGAGCCAGTCGCGCTCGCGCGCCGCGAGCTGGCCCACCGTCTCGATGCCGAAGCGCTTGAGCTTCTCGTCGGCCTTGGGCCCGATGCCGTTCACCTTGCGGCAGGGCAGCGGCCAGATGCGCGTCTGCAGGTCGTCTTCGTAGACCACCGAGATGCCGTTGGGCTTGTTGAACTCGCTCGCCATCTTGGCGATGAGCTTGTTGGGCGCCACGCCGATCGAGCAGGTCAGTCCGGTGGCGTCGAAGATGGCCTTCTGGATGAGCCGCGCAAGCACGCGCCCGCCATCGCGCTGGCCGCCCGGCACGTCGGTGAAGTCGATGTAGACCTCGTCCACGCCGCGGTCTTCCATCAGCGGCGCGATCTCCCGGATGACCTGCTTGAAGGTGCGCGAGTACTTGCGGATCTCGTCGAAGTCCACCGGCAGGATGATGGCCTGCGGACACAGCTTGGCGGCCTTCATGAGTCCCATGGCCGAACCCACGCCGAACTGCCGCGCCGGGTAGGTGGCGGTGGTGATCACGCCGCGGCCCGCGTAGTCCTTCAGCCGCGGAAAGGCCGCGATCGGAATGTCGGCCAGCGTGCCGCCCTCGGGCACGTGGCGGATCGCCTCATCGACGCTGCGCCGTCCGCCGCCGATCACCACCGGCAGGCCCTTGAGCTGCGGATAGCGCAACAGCTCGACCGACGCGTAGAAGGCGTCCATGTCGAGGTGGGCGATGCGGCGGATCGGGGATGCTGGAACGGTCGGGGAGCTCACGGCATGGATTGTCTCGCGGCCGGCCCGTGTCTGCCGCGCGGCGCACGCATGCCAGAATGCGCCGACTGCGGTTTTTGACCGTCCGATGACTCAAGGCATGGGAAGGAAGGGGATCTGGCATGGATGACGAAGTCGAAGGCATGACCATTGCGCTGACGCCGGTGCAGATGGCGGCGGTGCTGGACGGGCAGGACGTGCCCGAATCCGCGAGCCTGAGCAACCGGCTCTGGGGCACGGTGGGGCTGGTGGGCGGCGTCGTGGAACTGGTCGGCGCCGGCGTGCTTTGCATTGCGCCCGAGCCGACCATGGTGACCAAGGCCGGCTGCGTGGTGCTGGGCGTGCACGGCTTCGACACCCTGGCGACCTCGGGCCGCCAGGTCTGGACCGGCACCCCGCAGCGTACGGCGACCTCCGTCACCGCCAGCTCGGCGGCCGAGGCGCTGGGCGCTTCGCGCGAAACGGCCGATGGCATCGGGCTTGCGGTGGACGTGGCAGTGCCGCTGGTCGTGGCTTCGGGGCTGGGAGCCGCACGCATCGTCGCCGTGATGCGCGGCGGCCGTATCCGGCTGGTGGAGCACGAGGCTGCAGCGGGATCGAGGCTGGGCGGCCACACCATGGCGCGCCACGTCGGGCAGACCGATGCCCAGCTGCTGGCCAGGGTGCGGACCGCCACCCGGCCGGGCCCCCGGGCGGTGTCCACCTTTGCCGACCTGGCCACCGCGGAACGCGCGATCACCGAGACGCTGCGTGCCAACGCCGCCGCGGTGCGCGCATGGTCGCGCGGCGCGGCCGCGGGCAGCAAGTCGCCGGAGCTGGAGCACGTGCTGGGCTACGTGGTGGGGCGGGGCGTGCAGTTCGGCAGCACGGCCGTCAATGACCTCTCCGGCGTGCGGATCATCCTCAAGATGGAAAGCTACAACGGCAAGCCGTTCTACATCCTCACGGCCTATCCGATCTGAGCCGTGCGGCGCCTCGGGCGCCTACAGGAAGGAAGGGGCCTCGCCCGTGGTCCACACGTCGGCACCGAGCTCCTCGGCAAGGCGGGCCAGGAGTTTCGAGGTGCGCTCGCGCAGCGGGGCAATGCGGGCCTGCAGGCCGGCCCGGGGCAGCGCAACGGCCAGGCCGAGCTCATCGGAATCGGGGTCGCTCTCGCGGATGTAGAGCGTGCCGTTGCGGGCCCAGGCTTCCACCGCCCAACCCTGGTCCTGATCGTCGTAGACCATGCCCTGGTCGTCTCCGGCTACGGCGGCGAGGAAGTGGTCCATGGTGGCGAAGGTGTCGTACCAGGGAAAGGACAGATGCACGTCCGCGTCCTCGTTGTCGAGCCGCAGGTCCAGCCAGAAGTACTGGCGCACCTGGTGGAGTTTCAGCCCCTGCTGCCGGGCCAGCGCGGCCACGCGGCCGTAGTACGCTGCAAGCTCCGGCTCGTGCCCGATGGCCTCCAGGGTGCACACCCGCAGGCGCTCGGCACGCGGGAATGCCGGCAGCGCGAGCGGCTCGGCCGGCCGGTCCCGCACAGGCTGGAACTCGTCCCACAAGTGAAACGCGATCTCGGGCTCCAGCGAGTTGATCGGCTTGGCGTCTGCGAACCAGGGTTCCACTTGCGCGCTCCTCTGAATGGTCGAGCGATCGATATTAGCCCGGGTCGAGGCGCGGCATGGCTGAACCGACTCGCCCGCGGTGACAAGGCTTGCCTGTTGCGCCCGCTGGGGCCATCATCCGCGCCATGCAAACCGTCGCTTCCATCCTGTGGCGCAGGCTCGATGCACCGGGCCATGACGCCTGTCGTCTCGAGCGCAACGCCACCGCTTGGCAGCTCGACGGCGCCGCCGTGTTCCGCCTCGAGGACGGCCGCATCGGCCAGCTGCATTACCGCGTGCGCTGCGACCTGCACTGGCACGCGCAGTGGGGCACGGTGCGCGGCTGGCTCGGCGGCAGCGCCATCGACCTGGCCATTGCCCGCGATGCGCGCGGAAACTGGAAGCTCAACGACGAGGCCGTGCCCGACCTGTCGCATTGCACCGATCTCGACCTGGGCTTCACGCCCGCCACCAACCTGCTGCAGTTGCGCCGGCTCAACCTGGCAAAGGGCGAGGGCGCCGACGCGCCGGCCGCCTGGGTCGACCTGGACGGCGGCGGCGTGCTCAGCGAGCTGATGCAGCGCTACGAGCGCACCGCGGACGACGCCTACGCCTACGAGGCCAAGCGTTTCGACTACGCGGCGACCCTGCGCGTCGCGCAGGACGGCTTCGTGCGCGACTATCCCGGCCTCTGGAGCGCCGAAGCCTAGGCAAGGGCCGGTCAGTCGAATTGCGAGCGGTCCCCGGCCACCAGTTCGCGGTTGCGCCGCCGGTCGATGGCAATCTCGCGCGCGAAGTCTTCGCTGGGGCCGCCGGCCGGAATGTTGTGCGCGTCGCGCAGCCGGCTGTGCAGAGGCTCCGCGCGCAGCAGGCGGTTGATTTCCGCATTGAGGCGCTGCACCACGGCGACGGGCGTACGTGCCGGCGCGAAGATGCCGAACAGCGAATCGCGGTTGGCCTTCTCGAAGCCCAGCTCCGCAAGCGTGGGCACGGACGGCAGCGCCTCGATGCGCGCCGGCGCGCCCACGGCCAGCGCGCGCAGGCGGCCGCTTTCGATGTATTGCAGCTGCTGCGCCGCGACGTTGGTCGACAGCAGCTCGAACTGACCGCTGAGTGCGTCGTTGAGCTGCGGCCCGCCGCCCTGATACGGGATGTGCGTGATGTCGGTGCGGCTTTGCATGCGCACCTGCGCCAGCACCATGTGCCCGATGGTGGCCACGCCCGAGCTGGCCCAGCGCAGCGCGCCCGGCCGGCTGCGCGCCATGGCGACCAGGTCGGCGAAGCTGCGGCCCGCGAAGGCCGGCGTGCCGACCACCAGCACCGGCGTTCGCATGACGCTGGCCACGGGTGCGAAAGCGCGCAGCGGGTCGTAGGCCACGCGCGCGAGCAGCGGCTGCAGCGTGAGCGGGCTGATGGCCGAGAAGGCGAGCGTGCAGCCGTCGGGCGCGGCCCGCGCGAGCACGTCCATGCCGACGCTGCCGCCGGCGCCGGCGCGGTTCTCGACCAGCACCGGCACGCCCAGCGCCTGCGCGAGCGGTTCGGCCAGCGCGCGCGCCATGCCGTCGCTCACGCCGCCGGGCGGATACACCACGATCAGCCGCACCGGCCGCTGCGGCCAGGGCGGCGCGGCGGCGTGCAGCAGGCGCGGCATCGCGCACGAGGCCGCGAGCAGCGCGCCCATGCGGCGCACGAAGCGGCGGCGCTGCAACGGCATGCGCGTGCTCATGAGCGCGGGTGCTCGCCCGCGAGCCGGCGCAGCAGCGCCGCAAAGTGCTGCGCGGGCAGGTTGTCTTCCTCGGCGCGCAGCACCAGCGTGAGCGGCGCGTCGAGCTGCCCGCCGTCGGCGAGCCGCGCATAGGCGATGGCATGCGCATGCACGCCGCCCATCGAGGCCGGCACCACCGAGAGGCCGACCCCCGCCGCCACGAGGTTCAGGTTGGTCATCATGCGATCGACTTCAGCCACCACGCGCGGGCGCAGGCCCTTGGCGTGGCACAGCGCGAGCAGCTCGGCATAGAGGCCGGGCGCGCCGGGGCGCCGCACCAGGATGATGCCTTCCTCGCACAGCCTGGCGAGCGGCAGCGCGCGCGAGGCCTTGCTGCGCGCGAGGGCAAGCCGATGGTCGATGGGCATGGCCACCAGCACCGGCTCGCGCAGCAGCGTTTCGAACACCAGGCCTTCAGGCCGCGCCACCGGCACGCGCAGCAGGCCGCAGTGCAGGCGGCCGGCGGCCAGCGCCTCGGTGAGCTCGGCGGCGTTGTCCTCGCGCAGCTGCAGCTCCACGTCCGGATGCGCGCGGCGGAAGGCGCGCAGGGCCTCGGGCATGAAGCGGTGCGCCGCGGCCGAGCTCGTGAAGCCCACCGCCAGCGTGCCGGCCTGCCCCTTGGCCACGCGCGCCATGCGCTGCTTCATGGCTTCCATGTCCTGCAGCATGCGCAGCGCCTCGGCCTGGAACAGCCGCCCCGCATCGGTGAGCGCCACGCCGCGCGGATGGCGCCTGAACAGCAGCACGCCGAGCTCGCGCTCCAGCGCCTTGATCTGCAGGCTCAGCGGCGGCTGCTGGATGCCCAGCTGCTCGGCGGCGCGCGTCATGTGGCCGGTGCCGGCCACGGCCGTGAAGTAGCGCAGCGCTCGGATGTCCATATGTTTTTTGTATTGAAAGTGCCTTGTTATTTTATTTGACCCCAGGTCACCCGTGCACCTATCGTCCGGCCGCCTGTTCAAAAAAGCGGTCCTCCGAGGCCGCATGCCGGAGACAAGTCCATGCGCACACCGCGCCCCTCATCGATGATTCGCAACGCCCTGCACCGCTGCCGCCCACTCGGCGCCGCGATCGGCATGTCCCTGCTCATGGCCGCGTGCGGCGGTGGCGGTGGGGAAGGAAGCGGCGGCCTCTTCTTCCCGCCGCCGCCCGCAGCCACCAGCCCGCCCGACGCCGATCCGCCGGACAACCCGCCGCCCGCGCCCGTGGTGCCGGTGCTCTCGTGCGCGGAGCTGGCCGGCAAGAGCCTGGACGCCTCGGCGATCGGCCTGCCCACGCAGGGCGCCACCGTCACCAGCGCCACACCGGTGGCCGCGGGCGACGCCGGCAACCTGATGGGCGACTACTGCCGCGTGCGCGGCACCATCCAGCCCGTCGACCCTGCCTCCCAGGCGATCAACTTCGCGCTCAACCTGCCCGAGAAGTGGAACCGGAAGACCATCCACTTCGGCGGCGGCGGTTTCGACGGCGTGCTCATCGACGGCACCGAGACCATCCGCTTCGGCCCGGCCGGCAAGCCCGCGCCGCTCGCGCTCGGCTATGCCACCTACGGCGATGATTCGGGCCACCAGGCGAGCAGCATCACCGACGGCCGCTTCGCGGCGAACGACGAGCAGCTGGCCAACTACGGCGGCCTGTCGCTCAAGAAGACCCGCGACGTGGCGCAGGCGCTGGTGCTCGCGCACTACGGCGTGAAGCCGAAGAAGGCCTACTTCCTCGGCACCTCCACCGGCGGGCGCGATGCGCTCGGCTACGTGCAGCGCTGGCCGCTCGACTACGACGGCATCATCGCCAACGAGCCCGCGCTCAACTACACGGGCACGCGGCTGTCGAACGTGGCGGCGGGGCGTGCGCTCTACGGCAACGGCGGTGCCGGCTGGATGAACGTGGCCAAGACGCTGCTGGTGCAGAAGGCCGCGATGCAGGCCTGCGACAAGCTCGACGGCGCGGCCGACAACATCGTGAGCAACGTGGAAAGCTGCCGCCAGCTCAATGCGCCCATCCTTGCATCGCTGCGCTGCAGCGGCGGGCTGGACACCGGCGACACCTGCCTGTCGGACGCGCAGATCGCCACCGTGCGCACCATCGAGTCGCCGCTCGAACTCACCCGCTACGCGCTCGCCAACGGCGTGCGCCGCGCGGGCGGCTACAACCTGCTCGAGGGTGCGCTCGTGGCCGGGCCGTACACCACGCGCGACCTCGGCACGCGCAAGGTGCCGGCCAATCCGGCCACCTCGGCCGATGCCAACATGTACGTCACGGGCGACCAGTGGGTGAAGTACTTCGTCACGCGCATCGAGGGCTTCGACACGCTCGGCTTCGATCCGCTGGACCCGGCCGGCTACACGGCGCGCGTCGTGGAGGTGTCGAAGCTCACCGATGCCACCAATCCGGACCTCGCACCCTTCTTCGCGCACGGCGGGCGCATCATCATGCTGCATGGCCTGGCCGACGAAGTGATCAGCCCCAACTCCACCATCGACTACTACCGGCAGCTCGTCGCCACGCTGGGACAGGCCGCGGTGGACGAGAGCGTGCGCTTCTACACCGTGCCCGGCATGGGCCATGGCACGGGAGTGTTCATTCCCAACTGGGATTCGCTCGCGGCGCTCGAAGCCTGGGTGGAGGAGGGCCTGGCGCCCGCCACCGGCGTGGCGGTGGACGCCGTGGCCGGCACCTATGGCCGCACGCGCCCGCTGTGCCGCTTTCCGTCGTGGCCCAGGTACCGCGGCAGCGGCAGCCTCGACGCGGCGGTCAACTACAGCTGCGTGACCGAGGTGGGCGATCCGCTGGCCTGCCCGAACCTGCCCGCGGCCGCCACGACCTACAAGGGTGGCAACGGCTTCGGCGAAGAGCTCAGCGTGCTGGTCGACCCCGCCACCATGGCCTACACCGTGACCATCGACGCCAGCCTGCAGCGCGCCGCCGGCACGCAGCGCAGCGGCACGCTGGTGGCGCAGGGCCAGTGCAGCTACGCCAGCGCGGAGAGCGGCGCGGTCTTCAGCTTCTCGCCGGGTGGCGTGCTGCTCGGCGGCGTGAACGCGCCGGCCGGCGGCGGCTTCACGCCGCTGCTGGCTTTCCAGGCCACCTTCGAGAATGCGGCCACGCCCACGGTGTTCAACCCGGTGGCGAACATCTTCAATGCGGTGGGCGTGCAGCAGGGCAGCGGCGTCGCGGTGGCGCATGCCTCGTCGGCGCGGCTGCGCAACGCGGGCACCTTCCAGTACTGCCGCGACGCGGCCAGCGGCAGCTTCATGGCCTACGACCCCAGCTGCACGCAGACCGAGAAGGGCTACATCAGCTACAACGCTGCACGCAACGCCTTCGACCTGCGCACCACCTCGCCGACGGGCGGCGCCACCACGACGGGCGGCACGCTCACCGGCTCGATGGTGATCGGCCTGGTCAACGGCAGCGCGGTGCCGCTGCACCTGGTGCGCGAATCCGCCGCCAGCACCGGGCTGCGGCTGCTGGCGCCGCAGCAGAGCCTGCTGGCGGGCGCGGCCGACGGCAGCTACGCCATGGCCAGCGTGCAAGGCGAAAGCCGCGAGGCCACGGTGGCAGGCAGCGCCTTCAACCTGGGCGGCGCCGCCGCGGTGCTGAGCTACGACACGCCGGTGCCCGGGGTGGTGCAGGCCGACGCGGGCCGGCCCGGCAATTTCATCTTCACCCACGGCGTTCTCGGCTTCGTCTCCGCATCGGGAACGGCCGCGGCGCTGGAACTCGGAGCACGGCATTGATGAACGACAGCAAACCGCTTCTTCGCAACTTCGCTTTCGCGCTGCTCGGCACCCTCGCCGCGCTGGCGGCCGAGGCCGCCGCCTGGGGCCCCAAACCCACGGCCTGCCCGGCGCCGGTGACCGCGCAAACGCGCTGCTACACCGGCGCCGATGGCGCCGGCGCGCTCTACTGGATCGCCATACCGCAGGCATGGAACCGCGTGCTCGTGATGCATGCCCATGGCGGCCCCGAGACCGGCCCGCCCCGGCTCGAGCGCAGCGAGGAAGACCTCAAGCGCTGGGCCGTCACCGTGAAGGCCGGCTACGCCTGGGCCGGCTCCACCTACCGCCGCGGCGGCTACGGCGTGACCATGGCCGCCGAGGACACCGAGCGCCTGCGCCGCATCTTCGTGCAGCGCTTCGGTCCGCCGCGCCGCACGCTGCTGCATGGCCAGAGCTATGGCGCGGGCGTGGCCGCGAAGGCCGCCGAACTCTACGCACCGGCCGGCGATGCCAAGAGCCCATACGACGGACTGCTGCTCACCAGCGGCGTGCTCGGCGGCGGCAACAGCGCCTACGACTTCCGGCTCGACCTGCGCGTGGTCTACCAGTACGTGTGCCGCAACCACCCGAAGCCCGACGAGCCGCAATACCCGCTGTGGCAGGGCCTGCCGATGGATTCGAAGCTCACGCGCGCCGAGCTGGCCGCGCGCGTCCGGGAATGCACCGGCGTCGGCCTGCCCGCGGCGCAGCGCACGCCCGAGCAGGCCGCGCGGCTCAAGACCATCCTGTCGGTCGTGAAGATCCAGGAGCGCTCGCTGGTGGGCCACCTGAACTGGGCCACCTGGCTGTTCCAGGACCTGGTGCAACAGCGCCTGGGCGGAAGCAACCCGTTCGGCAACATCGGCGTGGCCTACCAGGGCTCGTCCGACGATGCGGCGCTGAATGCCGGCGTGGCGCGCTATGCGGCCGACCCGCAGGCCAGGGGCGCGCTCGCCGCCGACAGCCAGCCTTCAGGCCGCACCGCGCTGCCCACCGTGGCCCTGCATGCCATCGACGACCCCACGGCTTTCGTCGAGCTCGAAGACGCCTACCGGCGCATCCGCGATGCCGCCGGCACGGGCGACAAACTGGTGCAGAGCTTCAGCGCCGAGCGCGAGCACAGCTACCTGAGCGATTCGGAATACCCGGCGCTCTTCGAAGCCTTGATGGACTGGATCGACAAGGGCGAGAAGCCCACGCCCGCGAGCCTGGCGCAGCGCTGCGCGGCGCTGATGCCGCGCTACGACACCGACGGCAAGAACGGCTGCCACATCAAGCCCGAGTGGCAGGCACCGGCGCTCGAAACCCGCGTGCCTGCGCGGGCACCCTGATTTTTTATCGACTCGATGGAGACCCCCATGAAGAAACTGTTCGCCCTTGCGGCAATCGTCCTGGCCGCCGGCGCGCATGCGCAGGACTTTCCCGCGGGCAGGCCCGTGACCATCGTCGTGCCCTTTGCCGCGGGCGGCCCGACCGACCGCGTGGCGCGCGACCTGGCCGAGGCATTGCGCAAGCCCCTGGGCGGCGCCAGCGTGATCATCGACAACGTGCCCGGTGCCGGCAGCTCCATCGGTGCGGCCAAGGTGGCGCGCGCCGCGCCCGACGGCTACACGCTGCTCTTGAACCACATCGCGATGGCCACCGCGCCCACGCTGGTGCGCAACCTGCCGTTCAAGGTCGAGAGCGACTTCGAATACCTCGGTATCGTCAACGACGTGCCGATGACGCTGATCGCCAAGCCGAGCCTTCCGGCCGGCAACTACGCGGAGCTTGCCGGCTGGATCGCCGCCAACAAGGGCCGGATCAACATCGGCAACGCGGGCATCGGATCGGCCTCGCACCTGTGCGGGCTGCTCTTCCAGAGCGCGACCAAGACCGAGATGACGCCCGTGCCCTACAAGGGCACCGCACCGGCCATCACCGACCTGATCGGCGGACAGATCGACCTGCTGTGCGACCAGACCACCAACACCTCCCCGCAGATCGAGGCGAAGAAGGTCAAGGCCTATGCGGTCACCACGCCCAGGCGCCTCGCGATGCCGCTGCTGAAGGACCTGCCCACGCTCGACGAGGCCGGGCTGAAGAACTTCCAGGTCACCATCTGGCATGGCCTGTACGCGCCCAAGGGAACGCCGGCGCCGGTGCTGAAGAAGCTCAACGATGCACTGAAGGTGGCGTTGAAGGACCCTGACTTCATCAAGCGCGAAGAAGGCCTGGGTGCCGTGGTGGCCGCCGATGGCCGCATCGAGCCCGAGGGCCACAGGAAGTTCGTGGCGGCCGAGATCGCCAAGTGGAGCCCCATCATCAAGGCCGCGGGCGTCTACGCGGACTGACGAAGACGCGATGCGCGCGCGGCCTCAGTGGTCGTGGTGCAGGTAGCTTGCCTGCCGCGGCAGCCGCAGGCTCACGAGGAAGGCGATCACCATCATCGCGGTCACATACCAGAAGAAGGCCGACTCGTGGCCCAGCGACTTGAGCCCCAGCGCCACGTATTCGGCCGAGCCGCCGAAGATCGCGTTGGCCACGGCGTAGGCCAGGCCCACGCCCAGCGCGCGTACCTCGGGCGGAAACATCTCGGCCTTCACGATGCCGCTGATCGAGGTGTAGAAGCTCACGATGGCCAGCGCCGCGATGATCAGCGCAAAGGCCGCCACCGCGTTGGTGGTGTGCTGCAGCGCCGTGAGGATCGGCACCGTGGCCAGCGCGCCGAGCCCGCCGAACAGCAGCATGTTGTTGCGCCGCCCGATGCGGTCCGACAGCGCGCCGAACAACGGCTGCATGCACATGTAGAGGAAGAGCGCGCCGGTCATCACGTAGCTGGCGGTCTTGATCGGCAGGTGCACCGTGTTCACCAGGTACTTCTGCATGTAGGTGGTGAAGGTGTAGAAGATCAGCGAACCGCCGGCCGTGAAGCCCAGCACCGTCAGGAAGGCCGGCATGTGGTGCTTGAAGAGTCCGGTCATCGTGCCGGCCTCCTTGTTGGCCTTGGCCTCGGCGCTTTGCGTTTCGTGCAGCGTGCGCCGCAGCAGCAGCGCCACCACGGCGGCCACGGCGCCGATGACGAACGGGATGCGCCAGCCCCAGGCCTTGAGCTCGGCTTCGGTGAGCAGCTGCTCGAGCACCACGATCACCAGCACCGCCAGCAGCTGCCCGCCGATGAGCGTGACGTACTGGAACGACGAGTAGAAGCCGCGCTGCCCGCGCAGCGCGACCTCGCTCATGTAGGTGGCGGTGGTGCCGTATTCGCCGCCCACCGACAGGCCCTGGAACAGCCGGCAGACCAGCAGCAGGAAAGGCGCCCAGGCGCCGATCTGCGCATAGGTGGGCAGGAAGGCAATCACCAGCGAGCCGCCGCACATCATCGAGACCGAGATCAGCAGCGAGGTCTTGCGCCCGACCTTGTCGGCGATGCGCCCGAACAGCCAGCCGCCGATCGGCCGCATCAGGAAGCCCGCCGCGAACACGCCGGCGGTGTTCAGGAGCTGCACCGTCGGGTCCGACTTGGGAAAGAAGGACGACGCGAAATACAGCGCCGAGAAGGCATACACGTAGAAGTCGAACCACTCGACCAGGTTGCCCGAGGAGGCGGCCATGATCGAGAAGACGCGGTGGCGTTTTTCTTCTGCGGTGTAGTGGGGCGGTGGGGGAGGCGATGCGGGGGCCGAAGAGCTCCCGGAAATGGAAGTGGCTGCGCTCATGATGCGTTGTGCCGCCCGTGCAGGCGATGTTGTTGGAAGCAACATTTTCTGCACGCACGCATTTGCGCGCTGTCAGCCAGCGCCGCAAGCCTGCCGCCCGAAGGGGCTAGAAGGTCCCCGGCAGCAGGATGCCCGAATCCACGTTCTCGATATTCGTGCGCCCGCAAAAGGCCATGGTGATGTCGAGTTCCTTGTGGATGATCTGCAGCGCGCGCGTCACGCCGGCCTGGCCGTAGGCGCCCAGGCCGTAGAGAAAGCTGCGGCCGATCAGCGTGCCGCGGGCGCCGAGCGCGCGGGCCTTGAGCACGTCCTGCCCGCTGCGGATGCCGCCGTCCATCCACACCTCGATCTCGCGGCCCACGGCATCGACGATGGCCGGCAGCGCCGCGATGGAAGAGGGCGCGCCGTCGAGCTGGCGGCCGCCGTGGTTGGAGACGATGAGCGCGTCGGCGCCGCTCGCGACGGCGAGGCGCGCGTCTTCGGCGTCCATGATGCCCTTGAGGATCAGCTTGCCGCCCCAGCGCTTCTTGATCCATTCCACGTCGGCCCAGCTGAGCGCCGGGTCGAACTGCTCGGCGGTCCAGGACGACAGCGACGACAGGTCCTTCACGCCTTTGGCGTGGCCCGCGATGTTGCCGAAGGTGCGGCGTTTGGTGCCGAGCATGCCCAGGCACCAGTGCGGCTTGGTCGCCAGGTTGATCATGTTGGCGATGGTCGGCTTGGGCGGCGTCGACAGGCCATTCTTGATGTCCTTGTGGCGCTGGCCGAGGATCTGCAGGTCGAGCGTGAGCTGCAGCGCCGACACGTTCGCGGCGCGGGCGCGCTCGATCAGGCGCTCGATGAAGTCGCGGTCCTTCATCACGTAGAGCTGGAACCAGAACGGATGCCGCCCGGTGTGCTCGGCAATGTCCTCGAGCGAACAGATGCTCATGGTCGAGAGCGTGAACGGAATGCCGAAGGCCTTGGCCGCGCGCGCGCCCAGGATCTCGCCGTCGGCATGCTGCATGCCCGTGAGGCCGGTGGGCGCAATGGCCACCGGCATGGCAACGTCCTGCCCGATCATGGTGGAGCGCGTGGAGCGGCCCTCCATGTTCACGGCCACGCGCTGGCGCAGCTTGATTTTCTGGAAGTCGCTCTCGTTGGCGCGGTAGGTGCTTTCGGTCCACGCGCCGGAATCGGCGTAGTCGTAGAACATCTTCGGCACACGCCGCTTGGCGATCACCCGCAGGTCTTCGATGCAGGTGATCTTGGAAAGGTCGGGCACGAGGCGGTCTCCTGTTGGGGTGTTCTGTTGTTCGTTCTTGCGAAAGGCCCGCCATTATGGGCAGGCCTGCGGCGGCCCGAGTGTGATTCGCCCGGCGCCGGCGGGGCTGAAATTTACTCGGCCCGTACCTGAAAAGAATTCAGCTCAGTCGCGCAGCGCCTGGCGCAGCCATTCGACGAAGGTCGCGCACTCCCAGCGCTCCATCGCCCCCGGCCGCCAGCACAGGAAGTAGGCGTTGGGCGAGGGCGCGCTCTCTGCCGAAAGCCGCACGAGGCGCCCGTTCTCCAGCCAGGCGCTGCCGAGCTTCAGGTGCATCAGCACCACGCCGAAGTCTTCGGCCGCCGCGTCGAGCGCCAGCCCCAGGTCGTTGAACTGGTGGCCTGTGGCCGGCTCCGGCAGGCCGATGCCACGGGCCTTGAACCAGGTGCGCCACGACTCGAGCGGCGTGCGCAGCAGCTGCACGCGCGAGACCTCGGCATCGGTCGCAAAGCCGTCGAACGGCCCGTGGCGCTGCAGGTACGCCGGGCTGCAGGCGGGCGCTACGTCGTCGGCCAGCAATTGGCAGAACTCGCGGTCGTGAAAAGGCCCGGTGCCGAAGCGCAGTTCCAGGTCGGCCTCTTCGGCCGTCATGTTGCGCACCGGCATGGTCACCTGCAGCATCAGCTCGATGTTCGGATAGGCATCGCGAAAGCGTGCGAGCCGGGGCAGCAGCATCTGGCGGGAGAACGTGGGCGTGACGGCCACCCGCAGCCGCCGCACCTGCGATGCGGGCTCGCGGCCGGGCACCTGCTGCAGTGCCGCAATGGCCTCGCGCACGCGGGCCAGGTAAGCCACGCCATCGGCGCTCAGGCCGAAGTCGTTGCCTGTGAAAAGCTTGAGTTCGAGCAGCGTCTCGAGCTGCCGGATGCGGTGGCTCACCGCGCTGGGCGTGACGCTGAGCTCTTCCGCCGCGAGGTTCACGCTGCGCAGACGCGCCACGGCCTCGAAGGCCTGCAGGCCCTGCGTGGAGGGAAGTCGCGTCGATGCCATGGGGTGTTTTCCGGGAGCGATCTTATCGATGCAGCATGGCGGCCAGTGCCTCGAGCAGGCGCCGCAGATCGTCCACCGCTTCGCGCGCCAGGGCCGCGCCGCCCATCTGCGCCTTGACGATGGCGCCGTCCACGCCCAGCGCCGCGGTCTGGGCGAGCGCCATGCGTGCGGGCAAGGCCGCGGGCAGCAGGCCGGCAATGACCTCCACCATCTCGCGCTTGTGTTCGCGCGCGCGCTCGGCGGCGCCCTCCACGCTGCCGCCCACCTCGGCCACCGCGTTGATGAAGGCGCAGCCGCGAAAGGCCGGGTCGGCGAACCATTCGGCCATCACGTCGGCGAGCAGCAGCAGGGCCCCGGCATCGCCGGCGCGTTCGTGCGCGCCGCGGCGTCCCAGTGCATCGACGAACCATGCCATCCATCGCGCATGCCGGTGATCGAGAAAGGCGCGCACCAGGTCGTCCTTCGACGGGAAGTGCCGATAGAAGGTGACCTTGGTGACGCCCGATGCGGCAATGACGCGGTCGATGCCGGTGGCGCGGATCCCATCGGCATAGAAGAGCTCGTGCGCCGTGAGCAGGATGCGTTCGCGTGCGGGCAGTGCGGAGATGTCCATGGCGCTATTGTAGGCATGTAGACAGGTCTGTCTACATGTGGCACATTGCGGGCCTTCGCCATTTCCTCACTTCACCTTCAACGAAAGACCACCATGGAATCACGTCCTCCGCTGCCGCCCTTCACCCTCGAGACCGCCCTGAAGAAAGTCCAGGCCGCCGAAGACGCCTGGAACACGCGCGACCCGGTTCGCGTGAGCCTGGCCTACACGCCCGACACCGAGTGGCGCAACCGCGCCGACTTCGTCAACGGCCGCGAGCAGGTGGTGGAATTCCTCACCCGCAAGTGGGAGCGCGAGCACGATTACCGCCTGAAGAAGTCGCTCTGGGCCTTCATGGACAACCGCATCGCGGTGCGCTTCGAGTACGAATGGCACGACGCGGCCGGGCAGTGGTTCCGCAGCCACGGCAACGAGAACTGGGAATTCGCCGAGAACGGGCTGATGCAGCGGCGCTTCGCGAGCATCAACGACCAGCCCATTGCCGAATCGGAGCGCAAGTTCCGTTGGGAGCGCTGAGCACCCTCACCCCAACCCTCTCCCCGAGGGGAGAGGGAGCAAGGAACCAGGAACGTTTGTTGCTTGCTTTTGGTGCATGGAGACACCCGTACTGAACCCCACCGCCAGCCACCCGCTCTGGCAGCACCAATTGGGGTTGCTGCTCGAGTCGACCGGCGAAGGCATCTTCGGCATCGACCTCGACGGCCATTGCATGTTCATCAACCGGGCCGGCGCGCAGATGCTGGGGCATGAGGCGCGCGACGTGATCGGCAGCAACATGCACGAGCTCACGCACCATTCGCATCCCGACGGCTCGCACTACGCCGACACGGACTGTCCCATCTTCAACGCCTTTCGCCGCGGCCTGCCGTGCCGCATCGACACCGAGGTGTTCTGGCGTCGCGACGGCAGCGCCTTCGCGGTGGAGTATTCGAGCCATCCGATCATGGACGGCGCGCAGGTGCGCGGCGCCGTCATCACCTTTGTCGACATCACCGAGCGCCGCCGCCAGGCCGAGGCGCTGCAGCAGGCCAAGGACGAGCTCGGCCTGCGCGTGCAGGAGCGCACGCGCGAGCTGAGCGATGCGCTGGTGCAGCTGCGCGAGCTCTCGGCCTGGCTCGACAAGGTACGCGAAGATGAGCGCACGCGCATCGCCCGCGAAGTGCACGACGAGCTCGGCAGCCTGCTGGTGGCGCTCAAGATGGACGTCAACTGGATCGGCAAGCGCCTGGGCGAGCAGCAGGAGCGCACGCCCGATGCGGCGCAGGCCATGCGCGACCAGATGCGCGGCAAGTGCGGCAACATGAGCCAGCTGATCGAGCGCGCGGTCGACAACGTGGGCCGCATCATCACCGACCTGCGCCCCAGCATCCTCGACCACCAGGGCCTGTGGGCGGCGCTCGAATGGCAGGCGCACGAGTTCGTGCAGTCGGCCGAGCTGGCGCTGCAATGGCACTTCGACGTGCCCGCGGGCGTGGAGCTGCCCGAGCCTGCGGCCATCGCGGTGTTCCGGATCTTCCAGGAGATGCTCAGCAACGTCGGGCGCCATGCGAAGGCGCGCAGCCTCGGCATCCGCATCGGCGTCGAAGACACGCAACTGAGCATCAGCGTGCGCGACGATGGCGTGGGCGCGCCGGTTCAGGCCTTCGAGGCCACCACCTCCTATGGGGTGCTCGGCATGCGGGAGCGCGCGCGCCACTTCGGCGGGCGCATCGATATCGACAGCCGTGTGGGCGAGGGCTGTACCTTTTGCCTGCATCTGCCGCTGTTGGGGAATGCTTGAGGTGAAGGCTAGTTTTTCTTTGCGTCGTTTCGGGGTTGACGTGCGCTGCTGTTCAGGGCGCGCTCCCGCCGACGGGGTACACGGCGAAGCGAATGTCCTCCGGCCTTCGGCCTCCCCCTTGATTTCGCTGCGCAAGGCACCCCATCGACGGGAGCGTTATTCAGAGTGGTGGTTGATCGCCAGATCAATAGCAGCGTGCCCAGGTGCACAGGGCATCGGGTGCTCCCCGCAGCGAAATAAAGGAGGAGGCCGCAGGCCGGGGGACATTCGCGGAGGGGAGTACCCGGTGGCCTGTGCACACGCCCTGAACAAAAGCACCAAGAACAAGAGCACCAAGAACACAGACAATCCGCCACCCACCCCTCATCGCGTCATTTGAAATGAACGACATCCGCGTACTCATTGGCGACGACCACCGCATCGTGCGAGAGGGCCTGAAGCAGATGCTCGGCGACCTCTCCAACGGCCTGCCCTCGATGACCGTACGCGCCGAAGCGCAGACCGGCCCCGAGGTGCTGAGCGCTGTACAGGAACTCGGCGGCTCCGCAGGCCTCGACGTGGTGCTGCTCGACATCGCGCTGCCGGGACGCGACGGCCTCGACGTACTGCAGGCATTGCGAAAGGACTGGCCCTCGCTCCCGGTGCTGATGCTCAGCACCTACCCGGAGAAGCAGTACGCCGTGCGCTGCATCAAGCTCGGCGCCTCAGGCTATCTCAACAAGAGTGCCGATGCCGACGACATGGTGGGCGCAGTGCGCAAGGTGGCGGCCGGCGGCCTCTATGTATCGGCGGCCACGGCAGAAGCACTGGCTGTCGCCGTGGGCCGCAACGTGGGACAAGGCCCCGAGCAGCTCTCGCAT
The DNA here is from genome assembly GCF_007828835.1 of Variovorax beijingensis. Lineage (GTDB taxonomy): Bacteria > Pseudomonadota > Gammaproteobacteria > Burkholderiales > Burkholderiaceae_C > Variovorax > Variovorax beijingensis_A. The sequence goes on from NZ_VIVL01000002.1 coordinate 491,437, forward strand.
CGCGAGCACCAGGTGTACCGCCTGCTCAGTACCGGGCACAGCGTGAGCGAAATTGGTGCGCAGCTCGGCCTCGCGTCCAACACGGTGAGCACCTACCGCGCGCGCATCCTCGAAAAGACCGGCACCAAGAACGACGTCGAGCTCGCGCTGTATGCCGAGCGCCACGGCAAGGCCGCCCCCGCGGCCTGAAAACGAAGCCGGCGGGCACTGCCTTGTAGTGCCAGCCCTACAAGGCCTCGACAAGCGCGGCACGATCTGCGGCCCCTGGGCCCTTGGGCCTCGCTTCCGGCCCGGGGCTTGCATCGTGGCAGGCATCTTTTCACCGAGGTGCATCCACCATGTCCAGCCCATCCGATTCGACCGCCTGCGATCTCTACGACGCCGACCGGCCACTGAACATGCGCTGCGCCTGCGGCCGCAACCATGGCCGTGGTCCGGAGATCGGCGTCGGCCCCGACGACAAGCTCGAAGCCAGCCTCATGAAGGCGCTGTTCCCGGTGGACAGCGTGCGCCGCGGCTTCCTGCGCGCGGTGGGCGCCAACACCGCGCGTGCGGCCATTGCCTCGGTATTGCCGCTCGGCGCACTGCAGGCCATGGCGCAGGACAAGGCCCCGCTCGAAAAGACCAACCTCAAGATCGGCTTCATTCCGATCACCTGCGCCACGCCGCTCATCATGGCGCACCCGCTGGGCTTCTATCAGAAGCAGGGGCTCAACGTCGAGGTGGTCAAGACGGCGGGATGGGCTCTCATCCGCGACAAGATGCTCAACAAGGAATACGACGCCACGCATTTCCTGTCGCCCATGCCGCTCGCCATTTCGATGGGCGCGGGCTCCAACCAGGTGGCGATGAACGTCGCCACCATCCAGAACACCAACGGCCAGGCCATCACGCTGGCCAACAAGCACAAGGACAAGCGCGACCCGAAGATGTGGAAGGGCATGAAGTTTGCCGTTCCCTTCGAGTACAGCATGCACAACTTCCTGCTGCGCTACTACGTGGCCGAGGCGGGCCTGAACCCCGACACCGACATCCAGATCCGCGTGGTGCCGCCGCCCGAGATGGTGGCCAACCTGCGCGCAGGCAACATCGACGGCTACCTGGGCCCCGACCCCTTCAACCAGCGCGCCGTGTTCGAGGAAATCGGCTTCCTGCATCTGCTGACGCGCGACCTGTGGAACGGCCATCCCTGCTGCGCGTTCGGCACCTCGACCGAATTCATCGAGAAGAATCCCAACACCTTTGCCGCGCTGGTGCGCTCGGTGCTCACCGCATCGGCCATGGCGCGCGACCCGAAGAACCGCGAGCTCATCGCCAAGGTGATCGCGCCCGCGCAGTACCTGAACCAGCCCGAGACCGTGCTGACGCAGGTGCTCACGGGCAAGTTTGCCGACGGCCTGGGCAACATCCGCACCGTGCCCGACCGCGCCGACTTCGATCCGATTCCATGGCAATCGATGGCGGTGTGGATGCTCACGCAGATGAAGCGCTGGGGCTACGTGAAGGGCGACGTCAACTACAGGCAGATTGCAGAGAAGGTGTTCCTGCTGACCGATGCGAAGAAGCGCATGAAGGAGCTCGGCCAGGCCGCGCCCGAAGGTGCGTACCCCAAGTTCACCATCATGGGCAAGGTGTTCGACCCCGCGAAGCCCGACGACTACGTCAAGAGCTTTGCCATCGGCAAGATGGCCTGAACCATGCGCGGCAAGAAAACCCTTTCGCTGAAGGCGGCGCTGGTGTCGCTTCTCATGTTCCTGCTGCTGGTCGGCGCGTGGCAGCTGGCCACCCTGCCCGCGGCCGGCACCGGTGCCGCTGCGGGCATGACCGCCGAGCAGATCGAATACCAGAAGATGCTCGGCAAGGATCCGGGCGGGCAGGTCAAGAGCTCGGGCTTTCCCACGCCGGCGGAAATGGCCGTCACGGCCTGGAAGCATCTCTCGAACCCCTTCTACGACAACGGGCCCAACGACAAGGGCATTGCCATCCAGCTGGCGTACTCGCTGGCCCGCGTGGGGCTGGGTTTCCTGCTGGCCTGCGTGGTGGCGGTGCCGCTCGGCTTCGTGATCGGCATGTCGCCGCTGCTGCACAAGGCCTTCGATCCGTTCATCCAGGTGCTCAAGCCCATTTCTCCGCTGGCGTGGATGCCGCTTGCGCTCTACACCATCAAGGACTCGTCGGTCAGCGGCATCTTCGTGATCTTCATCTGCTCGGTGTGGCCGATGCTGCTCAACACCGCCTTTGGCGTGGCCTCGGTCAAGCGCGAATGGCTCAACGTGGCGAGCACGCTGGAGGTGAAGCCGCTGCGCCGCGCGTTCCGCGTGATATTGCCGGCCGCGGCACCGACCATCCTGACCGGCATGCGCATCAGCATGAGCATCGCCTGGCTCGTCATCGTGGCGGCCGAGATGCTGGTGGGCGGCACGGGCATCGGCTACTTCGTCTGGAACGAATGGAACAACCTCTCGCTCACCAACGTGATCTTCGCGATCCTGGTGATCGGCATCGTCGGCATGCTGCTCGACCAGGCCTTCGCGGGCCTGCAGCGAAAGGTGACCTATGTGGAGTGATCGATCGGCACAAGGCGCCCTCATGACACCTGTTCCCGCCCCACGGCCCGCCACCAGCGGCTTCCTGCGCATCGAGGGCCTGGCCAAGGCCTTCGTGCCGGCGCGGCCGGTGTTCGCGGACGTGTCGTTCACGCTCGACCGTGGCGAGTTCGTCTGCATCATCGGCCACTCGGGCTGCGGCAAGACCACCATCCTCAACGTGCTGGCGGGCCTGGACCAGGCAAGCGCCGGCCATGTGTTCATGGACGGCCGCGAGGTGGCCGGCCCGAGCCTGGAGCGCGGCGTGGTGTTCCAGAGCCATGCGTTGATGCCGTGGCTCACGGTGCGCAGGAACATCGCCTTCGCGGTGGCTTCGCGCTGGCCCGGCTGGCCGGCCGCGCAGGTCAACACGCAGGTGGAGCGCTTCGTGGCCATGGTGGGCCTCGAGGCCGCCATCGACAAGAAGCCCGCGCAGCTTTCGGGCGGCATGAAGCAGCGCGTGGGCATTGCGCGCGCCTTTGCCATCCAGCCCAAGATGCTGCTGCTCGACGAGCCCTTCGGCGCGCTGGATGCGCTCACGCGCGGCACCATCCAGGACGAGCTCATGGCCATCGTGCGCCAGACGCAGCAGACCGTCTTCATGATCACGCACGACGTGGACGAGGCGATCCTGCTGGCCGACCGCATCCTGCTGATGACCAACGGCGCCGACCAGCCGGGCGGCGCCTGGCGCGCCGGCAACATCGCCGAGACCGTGGTCAACCCGCTGCCGCGCGAGCGCACGCGCGCCTCGCTGCACCACCTCGATGGCTACTACGCGCTGCGCAACCACATCGTCGATTTCCTCGTCACGCGCGCCAAGGCGTCGTGACTTTTCCTTCGTTCTCATTCTTCATTTCAATCAGGAGCAAACCCGCATGAACCGCAACGACGTCACCGAGAAGATCATCACCGTGAAGGTGTCCAAGGGCATCCAGTGGGCCGACGTGGCGAAGAAGGTCGGCCTTTCGAAAGAGTGGACCACCGCCGCCTGCCTCGGGCAGATGACGCTCGACGACAAGCAGGCCAAGGTCATCGGCAAGATCTTCGGCCTGACCGTGGAAGAGCAGAAGTGGCTCCAGGTGGTGCCCTACAAGGGCTCGCTGCCCACGCCCGTGCCGACCGATCCGCTCATCTACCGCTGGTACGAGGTGGTGAGCGTATACGGCACCACGATCAAGGAACTGATCCATGAAGAATTCGGCGACGGCATCATGAGCGCCATCGACTTCAGCATGGACATCCAGCGCCAGACCGATCCCAAGGGCGACCGCGTCAACGTGGTGCTCTCGGGCAAGTTCCTGCCCTACAAGACCTACTGACGCGCCCCCTCAGAACGCCGCGTGCTCGGCCGGCCTCGGCCGCCATGCGGGGCGGCGCGGGGCCGAGATGCTGCCGCCCTCGATGGCGCCAGCGATCGAGCGGGCCACGGCTTCCGCGGGCACCGCGATGCGCCGCCGCGTGACCATGCGCTCGAAGCTGCTGCAGGCTGCGATGCGGTCGGCCAGCGTGCGGTCCGCCTCGCTCACGTCGGGGCGAACCACCGTCACGCGCACCTTCCCTGCGTGCTCCTGCCGCAGGCCTTCGGAGATGGCGTCCACCGCGTACTGCGTGCCGCAATACACGGCCGAGTTCGGCGACACGCCCTGCGCGGGCACCGGCGCCACGTTGACGATGTGGCCCCAGCCCTGTTCCTGCATGGTCGGCAGCACCGCTGCAATGCCCAGCAGCACGCCGCGCAGGTTCACGTCGAGCATCAGCTCCCATTCGTCGACCTTGCGCGTCCACAGCGGCGACAGCGGCATCACGCCCGCGGCGTTCACCAGCACGTCGATGCGGTCGTGCGTTTCGAGTGCGAATTCGGCAAATGCTTCCACGTCGGGCCGGTACGTGACGTCCAGCCGCTGGAAGCTCGCGGTGCCGCCGGCGGCGGTGATTTCTTCGGCCAGCGCTTCGAGCCGGTCGGTGCGGCGCGCGCCAAGCACCACCTTGGCGCCGCGCCGCGCCAGGAGCCGCGCGGCCGCCGCGCCGATGCCACCACTTGCGCCCGTGATAAGGACGACTTTTTCCTGGATTGCGCTCATGAGACTCTCCTCGTGCGATGGGTGTGGACCATGGCGCAACGCTGCGCCGGGCATGGAGGCAAGTCTCTCGCGGATGGGGCCGCGGGCGTTATCCGGATCGAACGGGCTTCTTGCCTGATCCTGCAAGACCTGAGGTCCTGGCTGGCGCTCAGCTGCCTGCCGCGGCGGCCGGCCGGCGAAGCTCCTTGCTTGCCATGGCGCCAAGCGTGCGCAGGCCCTTCTCGATGCGCGCGTCCCAGCCGTGGCCGCCGCTCAGGCGCAGGCAGTGGGCGTACTTGCCGCTGGCCGAGAACACCACGCCGGGCGCAAAGCAGATGCGTTTCTCCAGCGCCTGCGCAAACAGCAGCCGCGTGTCCGCGGGCTCGGGCAGCTCGACCCACAGCACGAAGTTGCCCGCCGGCCTCGACACCTTGGTGCCCGGCGGGAACGCCTGCTCGATCACCCGCGTCATGCGCTCCAGCGTGTCGGCGAACTCGCGCCGGACCCGGCGCAGGTGGCGGTCGTAGTCGCCGTTCGACAGGAAGGTGGCGAGCGCCACCTGCGTCAGCACCGGCGTGGCGAGGCTGGTGGCGAACTTGGTTTCGAGCACCCGGGCCATGTGGCGGCGCGTGGCGATCCAGCCGATGCGGTAGCCGGGCGCGAGCGTCTTGGAGAACGAGCCGCAATAGATGACGTTGTCGTGCGTGTCGAGCGCGCTGAAGGGCAGGGGCCGCTCCTCGCCGAAATGGACGTCGCCGTACACGTCGTCCTCGATCAGCGGCACGCCGTGTTTGGCCAGGAGGCGCAGCACGGCGCGCTTGTTTTCTTCGGGCATGGTGCAGCCGAGCGGATTGCTGAAGCTCGACGCCAGCACGCAGGCGCGCACCTTGCCCGAGGCCACGACTTCGCGCAGCGCATCGACCGAGACGCCGGTGTCGGCATCGGTCGGCAGCTCGACCACCTTGAGCCTTTTTGCGCGCAGCACCTGCAGCAGCCCGAAGTAGGTCGGTGATTCGATGGCGACGGTGTCGCCGGGCTCCGTGACCGCGTCGAGCGCGAGCGCCAGCGCCTCGGTGCAGCCGCAGGTGATGGCGATGTCGTCGGGCGCCAGCGCCTGCCCGAAGCGCAGCGCGCGGCGCGCAATCTCCAGGCGCAGCGACATCTCGCCGTGCGGCGGCGAGTAGGTGTTGCACTGGCTGCCCTTCACGCGGGCCGTGCGGGCCAGCACGAGGTCGAGCCTGGAGGAAGACAGCAGCCGCTGGTTGGGAATGGCGCAGCCGAGCGGCACGAAGGCTTCGTCCGACGCGTGCTTCAGCAGGTCGAGCATGAGGCCCGAGAGTTCCACCTTGGCCGGCCGGATCGAATGGCGCGCGGTGGTGGGCACGGGCAGGGCGGGCGGCGCCTTGGCGACGTAATAGCCCGATTGCGGCCGTACTTCGAGAATGCCGCGGTCTTCGAGCAGGCGGTAGGCCTGCACCGCGGTGCTCAGGCTGGTGCGCTGCTGCGTGCTGATCTCGCGCAGCGAGGGCGCGCGCGCACCGGGCTTCAGCGTGCCGCGGCCGGCCAGGCCGGCCACGAAATCGGCAATTTCTTCATAGCGGAACCGGGGGGGCTGCGACACGGATCACTCCTGCTGGCGTGGATGGCACTGTACGCAACTGTACTGCATCGAATTTCATAAAAGTGTGGCTGTTATCGACAGTCATGAAACTGCAACATCGGAGCCATCGACAGCAATGGATCAAGCGGCAGCACATGGCACGGTTTCCAGACAACGAAATCATTTCCCTCGTCAGCAAGGCGCCGCGCTTCGACCTTGCCGAAAGCGTGGGGCCGAGCGTGCGGCTGTCGGAACTGGTCGACATGGCCTTCGGCGACGATGCCGACTTTGCGCTGGACTACGGTACGGCGGCGGGCAGCCCGGGCCTGCGCCAGGAAATCGCGAACGAACATGGCGTCGACGCCGACGACGTGGTGGTCACGGTCGGCGGTGCCCACGCCCTTTTTCTCATCGCCTTCACGCTGTGCCAGGCGGGCGACGAAGCCGTCGTGGCCGAGCCGGTGTTCCCGTTGGCGCGCAACGCGCTGACTGCCGTCGGCGCCACCACGCGCGTGCTGCCGCTGGGCTTCGACACCGGCTACCGCATCGACCTGGATGCGCTGCGCCAGCTGCTCTCCTCGAAAACCAAAGTGGTGAGCCTCGCCTCGCCGCAGAACCCTTCGGGCGTCGCGATTCCGGCCCAGACCTTGCGCGAGATCGTGGCGATGCTGGCCGAACATGCGCCGAAGGCCTGGCTCGTGATCGACGAGACCTACCGCGAGGCGGCCTATGGCGACGATGCCGCGGCGCCGGGCGCCGTCAACTTGGGCGGCAGGGTGGTCTCGGTGTCCTCGCTGTCCAAGTGCCATGGCTCGGCGGGCCTGCGCATCGGCTGGGCCATCACGCGCGACACGGCGCTGCGCCAGGCGCTGGTCACGGCGAAGTTCAGCACGGTGATCTCCTGCTCGCCGGTCGACGAGGCGCTTGCGCTGGCTGTCTTCAGGCAGCGCGACCGGATCATCGGCGAGCGGCGACAGCTCCTCGCGCAAAACCTGCAGTTCACCGAAAGCTGGGTGTCGCGCCACTCGGGCCACATCGAGTGGGTGCGTCCGGATGCCGGGGCGCTGTGCTGCATGCGGCTCAGGCGCGAGCTCTTCGATGCCGCGGCCGTCGAGCGCTTCTATGCGGCGCTGGCCAGGTACAGCACGCGCGTCGCGCCCGGCCCATGGTTCGGGGACGACCCGCTGGTGTTCCGCCTGGGGTTCGGATTGCCGACGCTCACGCAGCTGGCGATTGCGCTGGAGTGCGTGTCGGTTGCGCTGACGGAAGCCGCGCGGCTCGATAGCTAAGGCCAGTCAATACGGCGGTGCCTTGCGCGCCCGCTGCGCGCGCGCCGCTTCGGTCCACCAGGCCAGGTCGTCGGCGAACCTTCCGAAGGAGCGATCGAGCGATTCGCCCGCGCTGCCGGTGGGCCTGCCGTTCGCATCGAGCGTTTGCGAAATGGGCCCGACGGTCAATGTGCTCGACACGACGACCATTCCCATCTCCGACAGGATCGAGTGCCACACGGTGCCGGAGCGCACGCCGGAGAACCGGCCGGCCGAATAGCTGGCCACGGCGGCCGGGCGCCAGAACCATTCCTCGAGGAAGTGGTCGGTCAGGTTCTTCAAGCCGGGCTGCGGGCCCCAGTTGTATTCGCCGGTCACGAAGACGAAGGCGTCCGCGCCGCGTATCTTCTGCGCCAGCGCTTCCATGGCCGCGGGCGCGGTGCCCTGGGGGTATTCCTTGTACATGCGGTCGAGCATGGGCAGGTCGACGGCCTTGGCGTCGATCAGCTCGGCATCGGCGCCTCGCGCGTTGAGGCCCGCCACCAGGTAGTCCGCCAGGCGAATGCCCATGCGGTCCGACCGGTACGAGCCATAGAACACCAGAATCCTGTCTGCCATCTTCGCTCCGTTCGAGGCCGGGATGGCCGTGGGGCGAAGGCTACAACATCGGCTCGCCCGCGCCGCAATTGGTTGCAGCAACTTGCGGGCGGGCTGGCTACCATGCCGGTCCATGAACCTGCTGCCCATTCTTCGCACCACCGCCTCGATGCTCGTCCTGCTGCTCGCGGGGCACGTGGGCGCCGCGCCGTCGGCGCAGTTGTTCGATGCAGTGAAGAAGCCGGAATCGCTGGATGCGGATTGGCGCGCGCGCTTGTGCGCGCTGTTGCCGCAGCCCTGCGATCCGCAGGCGCTGGGCCTGTACCGGCCGCGCGGCGCGGCGGCAGGGGACTACGCGGTGTTCTCGGGCGAGCCGCTGGCCATGGCGCGCATCAGGCGCATTGCAGGCACGTGGCAGCTCAGCCGCCTGCACGACTTCAGCAGCTATGCGGCCGCGTTGATGAGGAAAGCAGCGGACCCCGGCATGGCGGACGCGCGCATTTCCCTCGCGCCGGCGCTCTACCCGCTGGCAGAAGGGCGGTGGGCCGCGGCCGTGCTCCAGACGGTGTCGGAGATGTATTCGGGCGGCGGCGCTTCGTTCAGCAAGGCCGACTTCGTGCCGCTCGAGGACGCAACCAGGGCCGTATACGAAGGCATTCCTTTTTCATGCTCGAAGATGATCCGCGCCTGCTTCAGCGAAAAGGAATACAAGCGGTCGAAGCATTGCCACGACGAGAGCAGCGGCAGCCTCCGCATCACCTACGGCGAACCCGCCAGGCCAGGCGAGGCCTACAGCTGGCAGTACACGTGGCTGCAGAGCGAATGGCCGCAGAACACGCCAGCCAGCGACACCACCACCACGCGCCTTCACTTCACCGCCAGGACCACCGAAAGGGTGAGCTTCTGCGGCGGGCCGCAGTAGCACACGCGTTCGAGTGGGTGCCCGAGTGGCACGCATTCTGCTTGGAAGAAAACGTCCAGGAGAAATGCCGGCTCGATGCTTCGAGTTAGTGCATTACCGAAGGCGACAGCCCATAACGCTCAGGTCCCAAGACTGGACAACTTGACCAACGCTGGAGAGCGCTGCCCGGGGTTCTGAATACAAAGGACTCCGAGGGCGGCCGCCGAAGGGGCAAGCCTTGCGCGATGAGCGTGCATGGTGAATCTCTCAGGCCAAAGGACAGCAGGGGCATCTCGCGCAGTGCGCGGGGTGGCCTTTGCGCGCTTCCGGAGGCTTCTTCTTCATGACTTCTGTTCGAGCGCACCGCGCCTGAATCGAAACCCGTTCCTCACGATTTTTCAACCGGAGAACCGAAGATGCTGTCGAAACGAAACCTGAAAGCCGTTGTCGCGGGCGCCATGCTTGCCGCCGCCGCTGCAACAAGCGCGTTCGCACAGGATGCGGGCAAGGTGCTGCGCCTGGTGCCGCAGTCGGACCTGAAGATTCTCGACCCGATCTGGACCACTGCGTTCGTCACGCGCAACCACGGCTATGCCGTGTACGACACGCTCTTCGGCGTGGACGAACAGGGCAAGGTCAAGCCGCAGATGGTCGACAAGTACACCACCGGCGCCGACGGCAAGACATGGACCTTCACGCTGCGCAAGAGCCTGGAGTTTCATGACGGCAAGCCGGTCACCTCGGAAGACGTGCTGGCGTCGCTCAAGCGGTGGGGCCAGCGCGACGGGCTGGGCCAGAAGATGTACGCCGCGCTCGACAAGGCCGAGGCGGTCGATGCCAGCACCTTCAGGCTGGTGTTCAAGGACAGCTTCGGCATGGTGCTCGATGCGCTGAGCAAGCCCTCGTCGAATCCGCCCTTCATCATGCCGGCGCGCGTGGCCGCCACGCCGGCCGACAAGCAGATCGACGACGCCACGGGCTCGGGTCCCTACATCTTCAAGAAGGAAGAGTACCGCCCTGGCGAGAAGGTGGTCTACCTGAAGAACACCAGGTACGTGCCGCGCACCGAGGCAGCTTCGGGCACGGCGGGTGGCAAGAACGTGTACGTCGACCGCATGGAATGGATCATCCTGAAAGACGCCCAGACGCAGGCCAATGCGCTCGCCAACGGCGAGGTCGACATGATCGAATGGCTGCCGCCGGAGCAGTACACGGCACTCAAGAACAACTCCGCCATCACCGTCGACAACCCGATCCCAAAGGGCTCGTTCGCGCTGCACCTGAACCACGTCATCCCGCCCTTCGACAATCCGAAGATCGCGCAGGCCGCCATCATGGCCATCAATCAGGAGGCGCTGATGCGCGCCCAGATGGTGCACAAGGAGCTCTACAACAGCTGCGCCTCGGTCTACCCGTGCGGCACGATGTTCTCGAACGACAAGACCGGCTACTTCACCGGCAAGCCGCAGTTCGAGAAAGCCAAGGCGCTGCTCAAGGAAGCGGGCTACGACGGCAAGCCGGTCGTGCTGATGTATCCAGCCGACTTCGCGCTGCTCAACAAGTTTCCGCCGGTGATGGCGCAGCTGCTGAAGCAGGCCGGCTTCAACGTCGACATGCAGTCGATGGACTGGCCCACGCTGGTCACGCGCCGCGCCAAGAAGGACCCGGTCGACAAGGGCGGCTGGAACCTCTTCATCACCGGCTGGGGCATTGCCGACAACATGAACCCGATGTTCTACGCGCCTCTCACGGGCAACGGCGAGAAGGGCTGGTTCGGCTGGGCCACCGACGACAAGCTCGAACAGCTGAAGTTCGACTTCCTCGCGAGCGCGGACGAGGCCAGGCGCAAGGAATTGGCCACGGCCATCCAGCAGCGCGTGTACGACACCGGCATCTACGCGCCGATCGGCGAATACAAGCCGCTCACGGCTTATCGCAAGGGTGTGGTGAGCGGCGTGGTGCGCTCGCCGGTCAATGTGTTCTGGAACATCAGGAAGAGCTGAGCGCGCTGCGTCGCCATACCCATGCAGATCTTTCTTGTGCGCCGCATCCTGTCGACCGTGCCGGTGCTCGTCATCGTCGCGTTGATCGTGTTCCTCATGCTCCGGCTGGCGCCCGGCGATCCGGCCGCCGCCATCGTGGGCGACAGCGGCACCAGCGAGAACATCGCCAAGGTGCGCAGCCAGCTGGGGTTGGACGATTCGCTGCCCACGCAGTTCGTGCGCTGGAGCGGGCAGTTGCTGCAGGGCAACCTGGGCGAGTCCTACTTCATGAAGAAGACGGTGGTGGAACTGATCGGGCAGCGCATCGAGCCGACGGTTTCGCTTGCGGCGGTGACGCTGGTGGTCACCATCCTGATCGCGGTGCCGCTGGGCGTGGTGGCCGCGTGGCGCCATGGGGGCTGGCTCGACCGCATGCTCATGGGCTTTTCGGTCATGGGCTTTTCGATACCGGCCTTCGTGATCGGCTATGTGCTCATCTGGATCTTTGCGCTGCACCTGCAGCTGCTGCCGGTGCAGGGCTACTCGCGGCTGAGCCAGGGGCCCTGGCTCTGGATCAAGCACCTGATCCTGCCGTCCATCACGCTGTCGATCATCTACGTGGCGCTGATTGCACGCGTCACGCGCGCGGCCGTGGCCGAGGCCATGACCGAAGACTACATCCGCACCGCGCGCGCCAAGGGCATTTCGGAAAAACGGGTGCTGATGCGGCATGCGCTGGCCAATGCGGCGATTCCGATCGTCACGGTGATCGGCATCGGCATTGCGCTCCTGATCGGCGGCGTGGTCGTCACCGAAACCGTGTTTGCGATTCCGGGCCTCGGGCAGCTCACGGTCGATGCGGTGCTGTCGCGAGACTTTCCGCTGATACAGGGCATCACGCTGTTCTTTTCCGTCGTCTACGTGCTCATCAACCTGCTGATCGACCTGAGCTACCTGGTGTTCGATCCCCGCATCCGCTATTGAGGCGTAAAGGAAAACACGATGACCGATTCGCTCGCCACGCCGATGATTCCTGTTGAAGCCGTCGCCGAGCCGCTGCCGCCGCCCCGGCGGCGCTCGCTATTCAAGCGCATCCTGGCCGACTGGTCGGTGCGCGCGGGCGGGGGCGTGCTGCTGTTGCTGGTGCTCGTGTCGCTGGCAGCGCCATGGCTCGGCACCATCGACCCGACCGCCATCGATCCCGGCAGCGGCAACCTCATGCCGGGCACGCGCGGCGAGTTCAACAGCCTGGCGGGTGACACCTTCGAGCACCTGTTCGTCATGGGCACCGACAGCCTTGGGCGCGACATCTGGAGCCGCACGCTCTACGGCGCGCGCGTGTCGCTGACCGTGGGCGTGGCGGTGGCCGCGCTGGCGGTGGTGTTCGGCATGCTCGTTGGCCTCTTGGGCGGCTATTTCCGCCGGCTCGACAGCGCCATCATGCGGCTGATGGACGGCGTGATGGCCATCCCCGGCATCCTGTTCGCGATCAGCCTGGTGGCGCTGTTCGGCGGCAAGCTGCTCACGGTGGTGGTGGCCATTGCGGTGCCCGAGATTCCGCGCGTGGCGCGCCTCGTGCGCTCGGTGGTGCTCACGGTGCGCGAGGAGCCCTATGTGGAAGCCGCCATTGCGCTGGACACGCCGACATGGAAGATCCTTGTGCGCCACATCCTGCCGAATGCGATTGCGCCGCTGATCATCCAGGCGACCTACGTGTGCGCCTCGGCCATCCTGGTCGAGGCCATCCTGTCGTTCCTCGGCGTGGGGCTGCCGGCCGACATGGCGACCTGGGGCAACATCATGGCCGAGGGCCGGGCGCAGTTCAACCAGTTCCCGCACAACGTGCTGTTCCCCGGCATCTTCCTGGCGCTGACGGTGCTCGCGGTGAACATCCTCGGCGACGGGCTGCGCGACACGCTCGACCCCAAGTTCAACAAGCGCGGGGGCTGAACATGACGCAAGCACCTGTTCTTTCCGTGCGCGACCTGGCCATTGCATTGCCGCGCGGCGGCGACCGGCCGCATGCGGTCGACAAGATCTCCTTCGACGTGCCGCCCGGCAAGATCGTCTGCCTGCTCGGCGAGTCGGGCTCGGGCAAGTCGGTCATCGCCAATGCGGTGATGGGGCTGCTGCCTGCGGGCCTCGTGCCGGTGCGCGGCACCATCGAGCTGCAGGGCGAGAACCTGCTGGCCGCAGCGCCTTCCCGCCTGCGCCAGCTGCGCGGGCCCTCGATGGCCATGGTGTTCCAGGAACCCATGACCGCGCTCAACCCCGTGATGACCTGCGGCGCGCAGATCGACGAAATGCTTGCGCAGCATGTGCAGATGGGCGCGGCCGAGCGGCGACAGAAGATCCTGGCCATCATGGAGCGCGTGCGGCTGCCCGAGCCCGAGCGCATCTTCGCTTCCTATCCGCACCAGCTGTCGGGCGGGCAGCGCCAGCGCATCGTGATCGCGATGGCGCTCATCCTGAAGCCCGTGCTGCTGATCTGCGACGAGCCGACCACCGCGCTCGACGTGACCACGCAGGCCGAGATACTGCGCCTCATCCTCGAGCTGCAGACCGAGAACGGTACGGCCGTGCTCTTCATCACGCACGACTTCGGCGTGGTGGCCGAGATTGCCGACGAAGTGGTGGTGCTGGAGCTGGGCGCCATGATCGAGAAGGGTGGCAAGATGGCGGTGCTCACGGCGCCGCGCGAGCCCTACACGAGGATGCTGCTCGACGCGGTGCCCGAGCTTTCGCCGCCCCGGCGCCCGCCGGTGCCCGACACCTATCCGCTGCTCAATGCGGTGAACATCTGCAAGACCTACATCACGGGCAGCTGGCCCGGCAAGCGCCGCACCGTGAATGCGGCGCGCAATGTGTCGCTCGAAGTGCGGCCCGGCGAAACCGTGGGCATCGTGGGCGAGTCGGGTTCGGGCAAGTCGACGGTGGCGCGCTGCATCGCGCGGCTGATCGACCCGAGCTCGGGCGACATCTTTGCCGATGGCCGTTCGGTGGCGCATGTGAGGGGCCGCGCGCTGTCGCCATTCCGGCGCACGGTGCAGGTGGTTTTCCAGGACCCGTACCGCTCGCTGAATCCGCGCCAGACGGTGGGCGCCTCGATCATCGAGGGGCCGGTCAACTTCGGCATGCCGCACGACCAGGCCTGGGCGCGCGCCGAAGAACTGATGCGGCTGGTGCGCCTGTCGCCCGATGCGCTGCGCCGCTATCCCAGCGAGTTCTCGGGCGGGCAGCGCCAGCGCATCTCGATTGCGCGTGCGCTGGCCTGCGACCCCAAGGTGCTGATCGCCGACGAGGCCGTGTCGGCGCTCGACGTCTCGGTGCAGGCGCAGATCCTTCACCTGCTCGACGAAATCCAGCAGCGGCTGAAGATCGGCATTCTCTTCATCACGCACGACCTGCGCGTGGCCAGCCAGATCTGCGACAGCGTGCTGGTCATGAGCCAGGGCGAGATCGTGGAGCGCGGCTCGGTGCGCGACGTGTTCTTCGCGCCCCGCCACGACTACACGCGCAAACTGCTGGCTGCGGCGCCCGGGCGCGACTTTGCCTTTGCGCGCAGCTGAAACCTCTTCGTTCCCACGATCAAGAAAAAAGGATGCCATGAAAGTCTTCATCGCCGGTTTCCAGCACGAAACCAATACCTTCGCGCCGAGCAAGGCGGACTGGGCCGCGTTCAACGCGGGATCGAGCTTCCCGCCATACCGGCGCGGCGCGGCGATCGTCGAGGCCTACGCGGGCAGGAACATTCCCGTCGGCGGCTTCATCGACGCCGCGCGCGAGAAGGGCTGGTCGCTGGTGCCCTCGGCCTGGGCCGGCGCCACACCCTCGGCCCACGTCACCGAGGACGCATTCGAGCGCATCTCTGCCGCCATCACCGAAGACCTGGCGGCCGCGCTGGCCGACGGCGGCATCGACGCGGTCTATCTCGACCTGCACGGCGCGGCCGTCGCCGAGCAACTCGAAGACCCCGAAGGCGAACTGATCGCGCGCATCCGCCTTCTCGTAGGGCCGGACGTGCCGATCGTCGCGAGCCTGGACCTGCACGGCAACATCACGGGCCGCATGCTGGCCGAGGCCGATGCGCTCGCCACCTACCGCACCTATCCGCACGTCGACATGGCCGACACGGGCCGGCTCGCCGCGAAGCTGCTGGCACGCCGCATCGCACGCGGTTCGCGCGAGCCGCTGCATGCGCGGCGACTCGGCTTTTTGCTGCCGCTCAACGTGCAGTCGACCATGATCGAGCCGGCCGCATCCGTGTACCGGCTGCTCGGTGAACTCGACGTGAAGCACCATGCGGTGCTGAGCTTTGCCACCGGCTTTCCCGCCGCCGACATCGCCGAGTGCGGCCCGGTGGTGTGGGGCTATGGCGACGATGCCGGCGCGGCCGTGGCCACGCTGTACGAGCGCATCGACCAGCCGCGCTCGCAATGGCGGCTCGACGTGCTGGAGCCGCGCGAGGCGGTGGCGCGAGCCATGGCGCTGGCAGCGGATGCAAGCAAGCCGGTGGTCATCGCCGACACGCAGGACAACCCCGGCGCGGGCGCCGACAGCAACACCACCGGCATGCTGCATGCGCTGCTGGCCGAGGGCGCGGGCAAGCGCTATCCCGGGCAGGTCGCGCTGGGGCTGATGTTCGATCCCGCTGCGGCCGCGGCGGCGCACGAGGCCGGCGTCGGCGCGCAGATCCGCATCGCGCTCGGAACCTCGGTGCCGACGTGGGGCGGCCGTTTCAGCGATGCGCCCGTGCAAGGGCTCTTCACCGTGCGCGCGCTCAGCGACGGGCAGGTGCACGGCAAGGGGCCGATGTCGCGCGGCGGCGTGGTGTCGCTCGGCCCGAGCGCCTGCCTGGAGATCGACGGCGTGCGCATTGCCGTGGCCAGCGGCAAGAGCCAGATGCTCGACCGCGAGTTCTTCCGCTACCTGGGCATCGAGCCCGAGGCCATGAAGCTGCTGGTCAACAAGAGTTCGGTGCACTTCCGCGCCGACTTCGCGCCCATTGCGAGCCACATCCTCGTGGCCAAGGCGCCGGGCCCGATGGCCGCCGACCCGGCCGACCTGCCATGGACCCGCTTGCCCGCCACGATGGCGCTGCAGCCCTGAGCAGCCCTTGCATCATTCATCCATCCATCCGGAACACGAGACCACGATGCCGCAAAGCGCCCAGCACTACCTCGAGTACATGAGAAGGCATGCCGCCGAATTCGTCACGGTGCGCCAGCAGATCCACCAGAACCCCGAGCTCGGCTTCGAGGAATTCGGCACCAGCGACCTGGTGGCCGAGCGCCTGGCCGGCTGGGGCTACGAGGTGGAGCGCGGCCTGGGCGTGACCGGCCTCGTGGGGCGGCTCAGGCGCGGCAGCGGAACGCGCGCCATCGGCATCCGCGCCGACATGGACGCGCTGCCCATCGAGGAGAAAACAGGGCTCGCCTACCGCAGCGGCCGGCCCGGGATCATGCACGCCTGCGGCCATGACGGCCACACCGCGATGCTGCTCGGTGCCGCCAAGTACCTGGCCCAGCACGGCGAGTTCTCGGGCACGCTGAACCTCATCTTCCAGCCGGCCGAAGAGGGCATGGGCGGTGCCGTGAAGATGATGGAAGACGGCCTGTTCGAAAAATACCCCTGCGATGCGGTCTATGCCATGCACAACTCGCCGGGCCGCCGCCAGGGCGACCTGATGTTCCGCGAAGGCGCGGCCATGGCCTCGTCGGACTACGCCACCGTGACGCTCACCGGCGTGGGCGGCCACGGTGCCATGCCGCACCGCACGGCCGATCCGATCGTCGCCGCGTCCAGCATCGTGATGGCGCTGCAGACCATCGTCTCGCGCAACGCCGATCCGCAGGAGATGTCGATCGTCACCGTGGGCGCGATCCACTCGGGCAAGGCCAACAACGTGATCCCCGAGACCGCGGTGCTGGAGATCAGCGTGCGCTCGCTCGACCGCGAGGTGCGCGAGCTGCTCGAAAAGCGCCTGAAGGCCATCGTCACGGCGCAGGCCGAGAGCTTTGGCGTGAAGGCGCACATCGACTACCGCAAGGGCTACGCCGTGCTGGTGAACACGCCCGAGGAAACCGAGTTTGCGCGGCGCATCGGCTATGAACTGGTGGGCGCCGCGCACGTCGAGCCGCAAGGCCCGGCCGTGACCGGCAGCGAAGACTTCGCGTTCATGCTCGAGAAGAAGCCCGGCTGCTACCTGTTCATCGGCAACGGCGCGCCCGGCGAGCACGGCGGCTGCATGGTGCACAACCCGGGCTACGACTTCAACGACAGCAACCTGCCGATCGGCGCGGCCTACTGGGCGCTGCTGGCCGAGAGCTACCTGCAGTAGCAGGCAGGTTGCCGGGCCTGTTTCCTCAGCGCCGCGGAACCGTCACCGCGCCCACGTGCATCGTGCGCCCCGCGCCAAGGCCCGCCACCACCAGCGCAATGCCCAGCCCGATGAAGAGCCATGACGACGCGCGGAAGCTGCCGGTCCAGCCGTGCAGCAGGCCGGCAATCAGCGGCCCGCAGGCGGCCACCACATAGCCCACGCCCTGCGCCATGCCCGAGAGGTGCGCCGCCACGTGCGAATCGGGCGAACGCAGCACCATGAAGGTGAGCGCGAGCGCGAAGGTGCCGCCCTGCGCAATGCCCAGCAGCACGGCCCACAGCCACACGCCGCCGAGCGGCGCGAACAGCATCGCCAGCATGGCGGCCACGGTGAACATGGCCAGCACCACCGCCAGCCCGCGCTGGTTGCGCAGCTTCACCGCCACGGCCGGAACCACGAGGCAGGTCACCACCTGCGTCATGACCGACAGCGACACGACGTAGCCGGCGGTCTCGCTGCCGAGCCCGCGTTCGCGCAGGATGGGCGCGAGCCAGCCCATCACGGTGTAGGCCAGTGCCGATTGCAGGCCCATGAAGAAGGTGACCTGCCAGGCCAGCCGGTCGCGCCACAGCCTGCGCACGGTGAAGCCCGATTCGCTGGCCACCGGCTTCAGCGGCAGGGCCTGCGGCGCCCAGATGAGCGTGACCAGCAGGGCCGGCACCGCCCACATCGCGAGCGCATAGGTCCAGCCGCCTCCCAGCGCATGCTCGAGCGGCACCGTGAGGCCCGCCGCGCTGGCCGCGCCGCCGCACACCGCCATGGTGTAGAAGCCCATCATCAGCGCCGCCTGCTTGGCGAAGTCGCGCTTCACGAGGCCCGAGAGCAGCACGTTCGACACCGCGATGCCGCTGCCCGCGATGGCCGAGGCCACGAACAGCAGCGGGATGCTGCCGGTGCCGCGCAGCAGCGTGCCCACGAGGATGAGCACCATGCAGGCGAGCAGCGTGCGCTCGGTGCCGAAGCGCCGGCCCAGTCCCGGTGCCAGCGGCGCGAACACGCCGAGGCAGACGATGGGCAGCGTGGTCAGCAGGCTCGCGGCGGTGGCCGAGAGCCCGGTGGCCGCGATGATCTCCGGCAGCACCACCGACAGGCTGGCGAACACCGGCCGCAGGTTGAAGGCAATCAGCACCACGCTCGCGCCCAGCAGGATGCGGCGGCCCAGGCCGGCCGCGGGCGTGGGGCGCGGCGCGGGCGTGCTGTCGGCCTCGGCGTCGATCAGCAGTTCGTCGGCGACACGGGCCGCCCGGAACGCCACCGCGCTCATAAGGCAACCTCCGTGCTTCGCACTGCGGTGCGAGCCCCCTTCGGAGCGGCCGGGCGTGGGCTCATCGGACAAGCTCTGCGTCTTGTACCAGCGCGTCGATCATGGGCGACATGAAGGCGCGCACCGCCTCGGCGGCGCGGTCCGGGTCGCGGCTTGCAATGGCCTCGACGATGGCGGTGTGCGCGGCTGTGTCGGGTTCGGGCAGGCTGGTGCCCATCGTGCTCGCGATGGTTTCCTTGATGTAGCCGGCAATGAAACGGCAGGTCTCCGCCAGCGCAAGGTTGCCCGAGATGTCGACGATGGCCAGGTGAAAGGCCAGGTCGCGTTCGATGAAGCCTGCGCCGCCGTCGCCTGGGTCGGGCACGCCGCGTTTCTCGAGCAGGGTCTTCAGGTTGCGCAGATCCTTGGCGGTGTGGCGCGCGGCGGCCAGCCGCGCGGCCTCGACCTCGAGCGCGCGGCGCACCTCGAACTGGTCGCGCAGGCTCGCGCGCCGCATCTTCTGCAGGCTGGCCGAAGGATCGAAGCCCGAGCGCACATAGGTGCCCGAGCCCTGCCGCACTTCGAGCAGGCCGCGCGACACCAGCGTCTTCACGGCTTCGCGCACCGTGCCGCGGCTCACGCCGAGCAATTGCGCGAGCTGCGGCTCGATCGGAATGCGCGATCCGACGGTCCAGCGGCCGGCCGCGATCTCGGCGCGGATGCTGTTGGCGGCACTGTCGGCCAGGGAGGTTCGGGGAGCTTGGAGGAGCATATGAATAAGAAAGACCTAATTCATTGAATCATTGGATGAATTCTCGCGCGACTGCAATGCCGCAGTCGAAAGAAGGGGGATTGCGACTAGGGGCCGGTGGCGGCCGCCGCACTCATCGGCGCGCGCTTTTCGCGACCACGCCCGCGCCGCGCACTTCGAGCTTGCGCTGGTCGACGACCTTGCCGCCGGCGTCGACGAGTTCGATCACGTGGCGCCCGGGCCATGGCAGCCACTGCGCGCTGGTGCCGCGCGCAAAGTGCTTGCCGTCGATGCGCCATTGCACGCCGCGGCCTTCGGCCTCGAAGCGCACGCGCTGGTGCAGGGGCGGGATATCGGGGTCCAGCGCGATGATGGTGCCGTCGGCCGGCGCGGTGATGCGCGCGGCCGCCGCGCCTGCCGGGGTGCCTGCGCCGGCGTTGTCGAGCGCGAAGAGCGGCTGCTCCGTGCCCTGCAGGAACCATTCGCTGCGCGCCGCCTCGAGCGGATTGCCGTCGGCGCCCGGACCGAACGCCACCGGCGCCTCGACCAGGCCGGCCGGCGGCCTGGGCGCGCGGCTCGGCTCGCGCGCGTGCAGGAAGCGCATCACCTCGGCCCACACCGGCGCCGCGCCGCTGGTGCCGCTCACGTCCCACATCGATGCGCCGCTCGCGTTGCCGACCCACACGCCGACGGTGTAGCGCTGCGACCAGCCCACGGCCCAGTTGTCGCGCATGTCCTTGCTGGTGCCGGTCTTCACCGCGGTCCAGAAGCGCGTGGAAAGAATGCTGTCGAGACCGAAGGTGCGCGTGCGTGCGTTCGCGTCGGACAGGATGTCGCCCACGATGAAGGCCGCGCGCGGATCGACGATGGGCGCGGCGTCGTCGCCGGCCCCGGCTTTCGCTGCCAGAGCCCGCGCAGTCAGCGTGGGCTGCCCGTAGCGCCCGCCGTTGGCCAGCATGCGATAGGCATTGGTGAGCGACAGCAGCGACACCTCGGCGCTGCCGAGCGCGAGGCTGTAGCCATAGTAGTCGCCGCTTTCGCGCAGCGGCAGTCCGGCCGCACGCAGCTGGCGCGCGAAGGATTCGGGCGACACCATCACCAGCGTGCGCACGGCAGGGACGTTGAGCGAGGCGGCGAGTGCGGTGCGCACCGACACCGGACCCTTGAACTGGCGGTCGTAGTTCTGCGGAATGTAGAGCCCGCTCGCGGTGCTGATCTGCGCCGACGAATCGTCGATCAGCGAGGCCGCGGTGAGCCGCCGCTCGGCGATCGCCTGCGCATAGAGCAGCGGCTTGAGCGTGGAGCCGGGCTGGCGCAGCGCGGTGACCGCATCGACCTCGGCCGCCTGGCTCAGCGGGCCCGACGAGCCGACCCAGGCAAGCACTTCGCCGCTCGCGTTGTCGAGCACCACGAGCGCGCCGTCTTCCACGTGGCGGCCGCGCAACTCTTTCAGGTGGCGCTGCAGCGTGGCCAGCGCAAAGCGCTGCAGCGGTGCGCGCAGCGTGGTCCGCACGGCGGCCTCCCTGCCGGCTGCTGCCTGGCGGGAAGTGGGTGCGGCCGTTTCGCCGGCCTCGCGCAACTCCTTCAGCGCACGCCGCGCCGCATGCGGCGCAATGCCTTCGGTCGCATCGAAGGCACGCCGCTGCACCGCCGCGCTCGTGAACATGTCCAGCGCATCGCAATCGATCTTCTGCCCCGGCTCCATCGCGCGCATCACCTCGCAGGCGCGCTGCGCCACCAGCGCCGGCTTGGCATTGGGCGCGCGCACCAGCGCCGCGGCCACGCTGGCCTCGCGCGCGTCCAGGCCGCTGGGCGCCTTGCCGAACAGCGTGCGCGAGAGCGCGTCGATGCCCACGATCTCGCCGCGGAACGGCACGGTGTTGAGGTAGGCCTCCAGGATCTGGTCCTTGCGCCAGCTGCGCTCCAACTGCGCGGCCGCCATGGTCTGGCCGATCTTCTGCGTGAAGCTGCGCCCGCTGTTGGCGCGGCGCAGGTCGTCGTCGAGCAGGCCCGACAGCTGCATCGTGATGGTCGATGCGCCGCGCGTGCGGGTGTTCCACAGGTTGCCCCAGGCGGCGGACGACACGGCGCGCCAGTCGATGCCGCTGTGCTCGTAGAAGCGTCGGTCTTCGCTCAGCACCATGGCCATGCGCAGCGCGGGCGAAACATCGGCCAGCGTCACCCACTGGCCGCGCCGCACGCTGGCATCGGTGCGCATGCGCTGCAGCAGCTCGCCGTTGCGGTCGAGCACGGCGGTGTCGGACGGGCGGAACTCGCGCTTCACCTCTTCGAAGCTCACGGCGCCGGCAACAACCGGCAGCGCGCAGGCGATGACCGCCAGCGCTGCGGCAAGGCAGCTGCGGCTGGCGGGGAAGGTCAGGCGGGGCATGGCGGTGGAAAACGGGAGTCGGCGGCGCGGCGGCGCCATTCTCGGCGAAGCGGCCACGGGAAGTGCACCTACTTGCGAACGGGTGCGCCGCCGCCTGCCACGGCAGGAACTTAGCGCCAAAGTTTGCAGCACGTTCCACATCCGGTAACGAACTTCACGCCCCGGCCTCATGGCGGATACGCAGCCGAGACGGAGCTGGCCTTCAATGCAGATGCCGGCTTGCGGAGGCAAGCCGTCTTTCTAGAACTCCAAGGAGAAACCGAATGATGATCAAGACATTGGCCGTTCTGCTTGCCGCATCGGCCGCGCTGGCCGGCTGCGTCGTTGCACCCTATGACCGTCCGGCACCGCGTCCGCACTATGGGTACGGAGACCGCGACCGCGACGGCGTGCCCAACCGCTACGACCGCGATCGCGACGGCGACGGCATACCGAACCGCTACGACCGCAACCCGAACAATCCTTACCGCTGACCTTGGCCGTCGCGCGCCTCAAGCGGGGCGGCGCGCGAGCAGCGCCCACACGCCCGCTGCGCTCAGCAGCGAGCCGCCCGCCAGATTGAAGCGCCGCTGCGCGCGCGGCGAGGAAAGCAGCTTGCGGGCCGATCCCGCGAACACGGCGTAGAGCGTGGCATTGAGCGCCGCCATCGCCACGAAGGTGACCGCCAGCACCCAGAGCTGGCGGGTCACGTCGGCCGCGGGGCTCAGGAACTGCGGCAGGAACGCCACGAAGAACACGATGCCCTTGGGGTTGAGCGCCGTCACCAGGTAGGTGTTGGCGAACAGCCGCCAGCGCGAATCAGGGGCGGCAGGCGCCGCGATCTCGGCGCCGCCGATGCCCGCGCGCAGCAGCTTGATGCCGAGGTAGAGCAGATACAGCCCGCCCGCCCACTTCACCACCGTGAACCAGAACGCCGATGCGGCCAGCAGCGCGCCCAGGCCGAGCAGCGACACCACCAGCGCGGTGGAATCGCCGAGCGCCACCGCGGCCACCAGCGGCACGTTCGCGCGCCGGCCGTGCGACATGGAATAGCTGATCACCGTGAGGATGGTCGGCCCCGGAATGACCAGCAGCACGGACGATGCGGCGACGAAGGCGAGCCAGAGTTCGATCGGCATGGGTTCTCCAGAAAATAACGGTTGGCTGTCAGGTGCCGAAGCGCGCGGCCGACCTGGCCTTTGCGCGCTCGGCCTCGATGGCGCGGTCGCGCGGCTCGGCCGTGGTGACCAGCGAGCCGATCAGCCGTGCGGCACTCGCGGACATCTCGTCGACCGCGCGTTCGAAGGCTTCCTGGTTGGCCTTGGACGGCACGCTGAAGCCGCTGAGCTTGCGCACGAACTGCAGCGCGGCGGCGCGGATCTCCTGCTCGGTGGCGGGAGGCTCGAAGTTGTAGAGGGTCTTGATGCTTCTGCACATGGGCGCGCTCCGGGGGGCAACGGACGCTCCAGTCTAGCGAAGCAGCGCCATCGCGTGGGCGTCGTGGTAGATGCCGTCGATCAGGCTCGCATGGCGCAGCAGGCCTTCGTGCTCGAAGCCGAATCGCTCGTACAGCGCCTTCGCCTTCGGGTTGTCCGCGCGAACGGAGAGCTCGAGGCGGGTCAGTCCGCGCGCCCATGATTTGTCGATGGCCGCCTGCAGCAGCTGCGCGCCGAGTCCGCGCCCGCGTGCCTCTGGCAGCAGCGCGATGCCGAGCACGCCGATGTGGGCCCTCGAGTGGCCGAAGACCGGCGATACGTCGCACCAGCCCACGACCTTGCCGCTGCCATCGACCGCCACGAAATGGGGAAAGCCCGCTGCCAGCACGTTGCGGTAGAAGGCCAGCGATTGTTCCCATGGCGGCGCCTGCGTCAGCGCCAGGTACTTCTGTTCGCGCGCCACCGCGTCGAGCGCCTTGTGCAGGCTTTCGAAGTGGCGCTCTTCGGTGGAGACGACGCAATGGTTCATTCGACCAGGCCGCGCTCGAGCGCCTGCGCCTGGTTCTCGAAGATCGCCATCGCGGTCTTCATGCGCCTGAAGCCGAGCTTCCCGTAGAAGGGCTCCTTGCCGGCCACCGCATAGAGAATGATCTTGCGGTGCCCGCGCGAGAGTTCCACCAGCCGCGAGACGATCTGCCTGCCAAGTCCGATGCCCTGATGGCTCGGGTGCACTGCCACGTCGCAGATGTAGGAGCAGTCGAGCCCGTCGGCCATGGCGCGGCCCGCGCCGACGAGGCGGCCCGCGTCGAACACCAGGCACTTGAACATGCTGTTGCCGAACACGAGCTTCAGGCCGTCGGGCTGCTTGTTGCCCAGTGGTGCGGCCTGGTAGAGCCGAGAGAGTTCGTCCCAGTCGAGGCCTTCGAGCGAATCACGCCATTCGAGTGTCATGGAGCCTGCCTTGGTTGTTGCCGTGGATGCGCCCGCTACCCCGCGGCGTTCAACCGGAGGATGGCATCCGCCACCGCGTCGATGCCCGCGTCCGTCAGGTCGGGTGCCGCCACCTGCTGGCGCAGCGGCCACTTCTCGAAATGGCGCGCCTGCGAGCGTTCGTAATGCGGATCGTAGTGAAGCGACATCAGTTCGGCAAAGAGCTGCGGCAGTTCGCCCGCGAGCGCCCATTCCTGCCAGCGCTGCACCACCGCCTTGCCCTGCATTTCCTTGAGCCTGTCGAGCTGGGCCGCCAGCGCGGCGCGGTCGTCGCCCAGGTAGGCGTAGTCGCGCAGCAGGTAGTCGAGCCGTGCGGCCGCGTCGGCCTGGACCTCGATGCAGTCGGCGGCGCGCATGTGCGCGACCAGCGCAATGGGCACCGAGAGCCGGCCGATGCGCGCGCTCTCGCCTTCGACGTAGAGCGTGCGCGAGACGTCGAGCGCGTCGAAGGAGGTGGCGATGCGCGTCTCGAACTGTTTTTGCGAGGGCTGCGGCACGCCGGGCAGGGCGCCCAGCAGCGAGCCCTTGTGGCTCGCGCAATGCTCCAGGTCGAGCACCTGTTCGCCGCGCGCGGCCAGCGCCTGCAGGACGCGCGTCTTGGCGCTGCCGGTGGCGCCGCAGATCACCTTGAGCCGGAGCTTGGGCACCGTGGCCTCGATCTGCGCCAGCACGTGCTGGCGATAGCTCTTGTAGCCGCCGGCGAGCTGCTGCGCGTCCCAGCCGACCAGGCGCAGCCAGGTCACCATCGAGCCGCTGCGCAAGCCCCCGCGCCAGCAATACACGAGCGGGCGCCAGTTGGCGGGCTGTTCGGCAAAGCGTTCGCGCAGGTGTCGCGCGAGGTTGGCCGCCACCATGGCACCGCCCACGCGCCGCGCCTCGAAGGCGCCGGTCTGCTTGTAGATGGTGCCGACGATGCGGCGCTCCTCGTCGTCGAGCACCGGGCAGTTGATGGCGCCGGGAATGTGGTCGAGCGCGAATTCGGAGGGCGAGCGCGCGTCGATGAGGGTGTCGAAGCGGTGCAGGTCGGCCACGCGCGTGGGCTGGTGGCGCGGGTTGTCGTGCTCACGCATGGGTTTGCCCCTGGTGGCGCCGCAGCCGGCCGCTTGCCGGGCCGGCACCGGCGGCCAGGGCGAACATTGCAATCGATACGGTCATGGCCTGGGTGCGGTTGGAGGAAGGAGCGGACAACCTTCGATTGTAGAAACCCGGCCAGAATGCAGGGCAGGGGAGACACTGTCGTCTTCGGCTGCCAACGGCGGAGGTCGCATGATGCGCACATCGGTTCTGTTCATTCCGGTCTTTTTGGGCGCGGCGGCCGCAGCCATGGGCGCGCAGGCGGCCGAGGTGGTGCGCTGCACCGATGCGAGCGGAGGCATCGTCTACACCGACGGCCCATGCCCCGCCGGCAGCCGGCTCTCGCGCCAGGTGCCCCTCACCGAACCGCTGACGGTGACCCCGCCCGCTTCCCCCGAAGAAGCGCGCCGGCCGGCATATGCGCCGCCGCCACCACCGCCGCCCCCGATCAGCAACGCGCCGCAGGGCCCGGCCATCATTCCGCGCAACGTGGACGAGCCGCAGCGCCCCGCGCCCGAGTCGCCGCCGGTCTATACCTGGGGGCCGGATCCGTACTACGACCCCGGCCGTCCGATTGTTCGCCCGCCACGGCCTCCGCGCCCGCAGGATCCGGGGCCGCCTCCCGGCCAGCGGCCGTGCCAGAACCTCGCGGGCATCAAGCGCAACAACTGCTGAATCGACGGGACCGATGCAACTTTCCCACTGGACCGTGTACTGCGACGGCAGCGCGATGCCGAACCCCGGCCGCATGGGCGCCGGCGCGGTCATCACCGAGCCCGACGGCACCCGCCACACCCTGTCGCTGGCGAGCCATGCGACGGGCTGCAACAACGAAGCCGAACTCAGGGCGCTGACCCTCGCGCTCGAGGACCTCAAGGCCAGGGGCGCGACCGCGGTGCGGGCCTATACCGACAACAGCATCCTCGTCGAGCAGCTCGGCACGCCCGGCGCCCGGCCGATCGCGCGCATGGCCGGTTTGTTCGACGACGCCCGCGCACTGCTCGGCTCGTTCGAGGAGGCGAGCCTGCGCTGGGTGCCGCGGCATCGCAATCACGAGGCCGACGCGCTCGCGCGCGCCTCGCTGGGCTTTGCGCCCAAGCCGGCGGCCCGGACGGCGAGGAAGAAGAAGCGGCGCTAGCTGCGGCCAGGAGGCCCGGGACAGAGGCCATATCATCCGCGTCATGACCGAAGCCAATTCTCTCCCCCCTCTTCCCGACCACCTGTCCACCGACCCGCGCAGCCCCCACCACGTGGCGGCTGTCTTCGAGCACGACATCGGCATCCGCTTCAACGACAAGGAACGCCTCGACGTGGAGGAATACTGCATCAGCGAAGGCTGGATCAAGGTGCCCGCGGGCAAGACCGTGGACCGCAAGGGCAAGCCGCTGCTGCTCAAGCTGAAGGGCAGGGTCGAGGCGTTCTACCGGTAACAGAACCCACCGCGCGAGCGGCCGGGCATTCGACATGGGCCTGGCGCCGGGAGTAACCTGCCAACCATTCCATTCGACGCAGATCAAGCCATGCAGAAAGCTCTTCGCGCTGTGCGCGGCGACATCACCACGCTGCAGGTCGATGCCATCGTCAACGCGGCCAATTCATCGCTGCTTGGCGGAGGCGGCGTCGATGGCGCCATCCACCGCGCCGCGGGGCCCGAGTTCCTGCACGAGTGCCGGCTGCTCTCGGGCTGCAAGACGGGCGATGCCAAGTTGACCAAGGGCTACCGGCTGCCGGCCCGCTTCGTCATTCACACCGTCGGGCCGGTCTGGCGCGGCGGTGCGAGCGGCGAGCCGGAACTGCTGGCCTCGTGCTACCGGAAGTCGATGGAAATCGCCGGGCAGCACGGCGTTCGCAGCATCGCGTTTCCCTCGATCAGCACGGGCATCTACGGTTACCCGATCGAACGCGCGGCACCCATCGCGGTGGCCACGGTCCGATCGGCGCTGGCTGCGAGTGCCAGCGTGCAGGAAGCGACGTTCTGCTGCTTCTCGGACGCGGACCTTGCGGTGTACGAAGCAGCGCTTGCGGCAGCGGGGGCGGAATAGGGACCGACCCCGCCGCGCCTTACTTCGCCGCCTCCACCTTCACGCGCGCATTCGGCGTCTCGCCGAACATCTCGGGCGCGTACATGGCTTCGACGCGGCTCGGCGGCAGTGCGAAGTCGCCCACGTTGTTGAGGCGCACGGTGTATTCGATCTTCACGACGCCCTTGGGCAGGTACTCGTAGTAGCTGCGGAAGGCCTCGAAGCTGCGTTCCTCGAAGGCCAGCCAGCCGGCGCCCGACTTGCGCTCGCCCTGCGTGGCGATCTGAGAGTCGCGGCCCAGGCCCGTGCCCAGGATGGTGGCGCCGCCCGGGATCGGGTCGCTCACCACGACCCAGGTCATGTCGGCGCTGGCGTTCACCTCGATGGCCACGCGCAGCACGTCGCCGCGCGTGTACTTGCCCGCGGTGGCCTGCTCGACCGGCGTGATGGTCTTCTTGATGGCGTAGCCGGCAGCAAACGGCGCCTTCAACTGCACCGCGGCAATCGACTGCATCGTGAGCCAGGGCTTGCCGCTGCCTTGCTGGGTGACCAGCAGCGTGTCGCGCACCGGCGCGCCGGAAGGCGAAGCGGCCCAGGGCAGGAACATGTTGTTGTTCTTCAGGTTGCCCGGCGATGCGGGTGCGCCGAAGAAGGTGCTCTGGTTGGGCGCACCGGCCGCGTCGGTGGTCTTCACGCGCTCGACGCTGCGCCAGTCGACCTGCGCCTTCACGGCGCCGAGCGTGGCGGCCGTGACGCCGGCCACCGGCGTGCTTTCGAACACCTTGGAGAACTTCTCGAGCGCCAGTCCGCCCCACAGGTTGGCGGTGGTGGTGTGCCAGGCGCCGTTCTGCTGGCGGCCGATGAAGCCGTTGGCGAGTTTTCCGATGTCGTCCTTCCAGGCCGGATCGTCCATCACGCTGAGCAGAAGGCGCGCGGTGTTGACGTCGCCGTTGGTCATGAGCCACCACCAGTAGTCGTCCTGCTCGGTGCTGAAGACCAGCTTGGTGCCTTGGTAGGACAGGCGCGCCTTGAGCACGTTGCTGGCTTCATCGAGCCGCTGCTGGCGCTGCGGCACGTCCGGCACGCGCTTCAAGATGTTGAGCCAGTCGATCACGGCGCTGGTGGGCCACTGGTTGGGCGCGATGGTGATGCTGCCGAGCATGCTGCCCTTGGCCGTGCCGTAGCGCGACAGCGCCTCGAGCGCGGCGAGCTTGCGCACGTCCAGGTCCTTGCGCGGGCTCCAGAACTCGCGCTGGATGCGGCCCTCGACGAAGGCGATGAGGCCCGACTCCATCGGTGCGCGCGCCGCGTCGGGCAGCGCGAAGGCGGGGTTCAGCGCCGCCGCCTCGTGGGTGGCCGCCAGCAGGTACGAGGTGAGGATGTCGCTGCCGTGGTTCGATTCGCCATCGCGCGGCGGAAAGTAGCTGGCCAGGCCGTCGCTGTCGAGGTAGGTCGGCAGCTGGGCCAGCACGCCCTGCCACATCTTCGCGTCGCGCAGGCCGACCGACTTGCTGGTCTTCTGCTCGAGGCAGATGAACGGGTAGTTGGCGAACCAGTCGCGCACGCCCGGCAGGCCCTCGGCCAGCCTGGGCTGCAACGCGAGCTTCAGGCCGCCGCGGCCGGGCAGGGCATCGGCAGGCGGTGCCACGTCGATGGTGAATGGCCCGTCGAGCTGCACCAGCGTGGCCTGCTGCACCGTGAGCGGCACTGAAGGAATGATGCGCTGGCGCACCTTGAGCGCATCGCGTGCGCCGCCGAGGGTGTCCTTGGCCTCGATCTCCCACAGGATGGCTTCGGCGCGCGTCTGCGCGAGCTGCGCGGGCGCGGTCACGGTCCAGGCCACTTCGCGCGCCTCGCCGGCCGGGATGTCCACCGTCTGCGGCTCGAGCGTGAGCAGCGTGGCGCGCGGCGCGGCCTCCACCTTCATCGGCTTCTGCGTGGTGTTGCGCAAGGTGATCTGGGCGCGGAACTGGTCGTCCTCGCGCACCAGCGGCGGCAGCCCGCTGATGATCTGCAGGTCCTGCGTGGCCTGGATGCTGGCCTGGCCGGTGCCGAACAGGCTGGTGCCCGAATCGGCCACGGCCACGATCCTGAAGGTGGTGAGCGCGTCGTTGAGCGGCACCGTCACCACGGCCTGGCCGTTGGCGTCGAGCACCACTTTCGGGTTCCACAGCAGCAGGGTGTCGAGCAGCTCGCGCGTCTGGCCCTTGCCGCCGCCGCCACCCGCGGGCACGGCCTTGCGCCCGTAGTGGCGCCGGCCGACGATCTCCATCTGCGCGGTCGAGGTGGAGACGCCCCAGCTGCGCCGCTGCAGCATCGCGTTGAGCAGGTTCCAGCTGTCGTTGGGCATCAGCTCCAACAGCGCCTGGTCGACCGCGGCCAGCGCCACTTCGGCGCCGGCCGCGGGCCTGCCGTCGGGCAGCTTGGCGGAGATGGTGATCTGCGCCTTGCTGCGCACCGGGTAGCTGGGCTTGTCGCTGGTGACGGTCACGTCGATCTGGTGTGCGCGCGTGCCGACGCGGATCTCGGCCATGCCCAGGCGGTAGGCGGGCTTGCTGAGGTCGACCATCGCGGTGGGCGCGACGTATTCCTTGCCTTCGTACCAGAACGCGGTCCACCACTCGCGCGGTGCCTTGAAGCCCCAGGTGAAGAAGCTGTACCACGGCACTTCGCGCAGCCGCCCGCGCAGCGCGAGCACGCTCACGTAGGCATTTGGCCCCCATTCGGGCTTGACCTGCAGGCTCACGGTCGGGTCCTTGCCGTCGAGCTGCACCACATGGGTCTCGATGATGCCCTCGCGTTCCACCGACACCAGCGCGGTGGCAAAGCGGAAGGGGCTCCTCACCTGGAACTTGGCAACCTCGCCGGGCTGGTAGCTCTTCTTCTCGGGCAGCACGTCGATGCGGTCGTTGTCCTCGCCGCCGAACCAGAGTTCGCCCTGCTTGGTCACGTACACCGAGCTGGCGGCGCGGCTGTCGCGGCCTTCGCTGTCGGTGGCGCTGGCCACCAGCTCGACCTCGCCGGCTTCCTTGAGCTCGGACTCGCACAGCAGCAGGCCGCGCGCATCGCTCTTGCCGCTGCAGACGGTGCCGATGTCCTTGGTCTCGGTCTTGTTGTCGTAGGTGTAGAAGCCGCCCACCATGCGCTTGCGGCTGGTGGTGGTGATGCGCGCGACGGCGCGCACGTTGAGCGTGACGCCGGCCTGCGGCTTGCCCGAGAGGTCGAGCGCGAGCGCCTGGTACTTGAGCTTCTGGCTGGTCGAGACCCAGCCTTCGGTCTTGATGCCGGCAATCACCGAGGCGGGCCACAGCGTCTGCGTGCTGCGGATGGTCTGAACCTCGCCGTTCGGGTCGGCATAGGTGGCTTCCAGCAGCAGCTCGCGCGCGGCCTTGACCTTGGGCACCTTGTCGATCGTGACCTTGCCGGCGCCGTCCTTGTTGAGCGTGAGCGGCAGCTTGTCGGCGATCACGCGGGTGTCGCTGGCGCTGTTGATGTCTTCCTCGGCGCCTGCGGTGTCGGCGGCCGCCGCGGCGGGCGCTTGCGAGCTCTCGGCCTGCGCGCGCGGCGGGGTGAAGCTGAAGGCCTCGTGGTCGGCAAAGCTCAGGCTCTTGCCGCGCACCATCGCCGACACGCGCACCGGCAGGTTGGCGGCGCCGCCGCCGGCCACGTAGTTGATCTGCACGTCGGTGGGCACCGAGGCCACGCTCACCAGCGGCTTCTTGTCGGCGGGGGCGATGCGGCCCTCGAGCACGGGCAGGCGGAATTCTTCTACGCGGAACTGGCCGGTGGAGAAGCTGCGGCCGTAGCCGCCGTCGTCGCCTTCTTCTTCGGAGTCGCCGCTGTTGGCGTCCTTGCCCTTGCCGCTGCGCAGCATCACTTCGTACAGGCCGAGCTTGGCGGCCGGCGGAATGGCAAAGGTATTCTCCGCGCTCAGGCCGCCGGTCGGCGTCTTGCGCCAGGCCAGCGGCTGCGTGAAGCGTTGGCCGCTGCCGGTATGGGTGATGACCAGCGTGTCGGGCCGGTTCTCGGGCAGGCCGAAGCCCTTGCTGGTCTGGGTGCGGATCAGGTGCTTCATCGACACCGTTTCGCCGGCGCGCAGCAGGGTACGGTCGAAGATGGTGTGGGCCACGCGGTCGGGCTCGGCCTGCAGGCTGGTGGGCACGTTGAAGCGCCAGGGCTCGATGCCGCGCTGCCAGTCGCTCCAGGTGAAGGCCAGGTCCTCTACGCCCTTGTCGTCCTTGGCGCGGGCGCTGACGAACCAGGCACCCGCGTTGTATTCGTCCGGCCCGTTGCAGTTGGGCGCGTCGGGCGCGATGCCTGCCAGCGTGACGATGCCGTTGGCGTCGGTGGTGCCCGATGCGACGGCAACGCCGCGGCAGTCGGACACGCGCACCTCGGCGTTCGGCACCACTTTGCCCTTGTCGAGCGTGGTGACCCAGGCCATCGAGTTCTCGCGGCCGAGCTTGAAGTGCACCGCCAGGTTGGTGGCCAGCGCGGTGGTGCGCACGTACATCGTGCGGCTGGCGCCGTAGCGCTCGTCGAGCAGCGCATCGCCGAGTTTTTGCGAAGCGATCTCGAGCACGTGGAAGCCCGGCGTCAGCGGAATGCCGATGACCTCGAACGGGCGCGGATCGCCGCTCTCGGCCTTGGGCATGTCGAGCGCCTTCACGCCCGGCTGGCCCGCGAGCAGGGACAGCATGCGGCTTTGCACACGCGTGCGTTCGCCGGTCTCGATGACGGCGGGCAGTGCGCCCTTCACGTCCTTGCGCGCCTGTTCGCGGCTCACGGTGTATTCGTCGTAGCGGCGCACCTTGCGGAACCACGCGATGATCTCGGCGTCGGTCTTCGGGTTCATGTCGCTGACCTTGCCGGGCGTCAGCGCCTGCACCATCAGCGCGGGCTCCACGCGCCGCACGGTCACCGGCATCATGGCCGGCGTGCCGGGTTCGGCCAGCCGCTCGACCACGCCGAAGGGCGAGGCCGCGAACTTGGCCAGCGGCGGCATCGCGCCGGTGGCCACCTTCAGCGGAAAACTGCCGGGCGAAGCCAGCGGCCGGCCCGAGGCGTCTTCGAACTTGGCGGGCAGTTCGATGGTGAACTTGGTGTCTTCGGCGAATGGCGGGCTGAAGCTCGCGGCGCTGACCACGTCGTCTTCGCTGGGCGTGCCGCCGTCGTTCTCGAGCGTGGCGGCGATCGACTTGCCGCCGCCCTTGAGCTGGATCTGCCCAGCCATCTTGCGCGTGACCGGCGCGTTGAACTGCAGCTGCATCGGCCGCAGCGGCAGGCAGGCGGCCTGGGCGTTCTCGCGCTCGCAGCTGAAGGACACCGCAAAGGGTTCGCGCACCTGGAAGCTCAGGCGGCGCTCCACGTTGTTGGCCACGCCCGAGGGGGTGGCCACGCCCTTGCCGTAGACGATCTGCACCTTGCTGCCCGGCGTGAGCGTGCGGTTGCATTGCAGTGCAATGAAGCGCAGCGGGTCCTTGGCGGCTTCCTTCTCGCGGCCGAAGGCCTTCAAGAGCCCGGTGCGCTGCTCGCCTTCGAGCAGCCGCACGGGAATGCGCTCGCCGATGCCGTCGGCCGCGCACCAGACGTTCTGGCGCACGCTCTCCACGGTGGCGGCGCCGTTGAGCTCGAGCACGAACATCTGCTGCTCGTCGATCCGGCCATAGCTGCCGGGCATGAAGTTGCGCACGAACGGTCCGCCGCTATTGAATTGGTAGCGCTCCGGCCCGGTCAGCTCGCCGCCCGAACCGGACTTGAAGCCGGGAATCCGGGTGACGGTGCAGCGCACGCCGGGCGGCAGGTCGTTCTCGAAATCCCAGACCCAGGCCTTCGCATCGGTCCAGCGGCCGGTGCCCTTGCCGGCCTGCGCGTCGGTGCAGCTCACGGCAAGCGGCGCGGGCGCCTTCGGATCGCCGAAGTTGACGGCGGGTTGGTCGAACTTGGCGACCACCTGGCGCACGCGCGCCACCTCGCCCTGCGGCGTCAGGCTGGTGATCTGGAGGGCGAGCGCCGGGACGGCGAACAATGCGCTGCCGGCCAGAAGCAGCGCTGGAATGGTTCTTTTCAATTTTTTTCTCCACCTGAAAGCAGCGCGCAGCGTAGCCGATTTGAATGTCGCTCCGGCAGTGCCGGACGTCATATGCCTCGGCCGCTCTTCATACAATCGGCCCTGTCGTGCGTGCGCCGCGCGGACCGCCACCAAGACCTCGCCGCCGACCGATGAAACGCTACTGGGAAATAGACGCCTTGCGCGGGCTGATGCTCGTGCTGATGACCGTCACCCATCTGCCCACCCGCCTGACCGACCCGCTGGGCCAGCCCTTCGGCTTCGTCTCGGCCGCCGAAGGCTTCGTGCTGCTGTCGGCCTTCGTGGCCGGGCTGGTCTACAGCCGCATCGGCTATGTGCGCGGCGTCGACCCGATGCGCCAGGCCTTCTGGCGGCGCGTGCTCAAGGTGTACCTGTGCCAGGCGGCGATCCTGCTGTTCCTGTTCACCGTCATTGCGGCGCTCGGGCTGCACATCGACCAGCCGGCGGTGAAGAACCTGGTGTCCTACTACTTGGCCGAGCCGCGCGACGGGTTCCTGTTCGGGCTGCTGCTGATCTACGAGCCCGCGCTGCTCGACATCCTGCCGATGTACATCTTCTTCATGCTGATGAGCCCGTGGGTGCTGGCCTTTGCGATGCGCCACGGCTGGACGCTGGTGATGGCCGCCAGCGTCACCCTGTGGGCGCTCGCGCAGTTCGACCTGAGCGAATGGATCTACGGGCTGGCGGTGCACTACCTCGGCCTGCCGGTTCCGTTCCACGAGATGGGCGCCTTCAACAGCTACGCCTGGCAGTTCCTGTGGTTTGCGGGCCTGTGCCTCGGCGCCAGCCGCAACCTCCCCGGCGCGCGGCCGCTGCGCTTTCCAGCCTGGCTGTGGATGCCCGCGCTGGCCATTGCGCTCTACGGCTTCTGGTGGCGCCACCACGGCATCAACGGCCAGGCGCCGTTCGGCGGCGACGTGGAACTGAACCTGCTGTTCGACAAGTGGCAGCTCGGGCCGCTGCGCCTCGTGAACCTGGTGGCGCTGGGCATCCTGGCGGTGCGCTTCGGGCCCGGGCTCATGCGCCGGATTCCGCGCCTGCACTGGCTCGAGGCCATGGGTGCGGCCTCGCTGCCGGTATTCTGCGCGCACCTGGTGGCGGTGCTGCTGGTGCTGGCCTTCTACGGCGACAGCCAGACCGCGCGGCCCTGGTGGGGCGACGGCCTGCTGCTGCTCACGGTGTTCGCGGGCATGTACGCGGTGGCGCGCTTCACGCGCGGGGCCGACCTGCCGCCGCCGGCGGAAGACGTGCCGGCGGAGGCCGCGCGGGCTTGAGGCCGGCCGGGAGCGCCGCTCAGGGCAGGGCAGACGCCGGCGCCGCGACCGGCACGGGTGCCGCCACGGCCCCCGGCAAGTGCCCCGCAATGACCGACTGCCAGAGCCGGTAGCCTTCGTCGGTCATGTGCAGCCGGTCGTTCCTGAACAATTCCGGCCGCGGGCGGCCATCGGCGCCGAGCATGGGCGTGAAGATGTCGATGTATTCACTGTCGGGCAGCCGGTTGAGGTAGGCCGAGATCACGTTGTTGGTTTCGCGGATCTTCGGCATCAGGTGTTCGCGCGAGGGGCTCGGCTTGATCGAGATGAAGCTGATGCGCGTATTGGGCAGCTCGGCGCGCACCGCGTTGGCAAAGCGCGCAAAGCTCTCGAGCACCTGCAGCGGCGTGCGGCCTTCGGCCAGGTCGTTGTCGCCGGCATACACCAGCACCTGCCGCGGCCTGTAGCGCACCACCAGGTCGCGCGCGAACAGGCTGCAGTCGGCCAGGGTCGAGCCGCCGAAGCCGCGGTTGACGATGGCGCCGGGCACCTGGCGGAAATCCTGGCCCAGGTTCTTCCACATGCGCACGGTGGAACTGCCCACGAACACCACGCCGCCGGGCGCCGGGAACTGCTGCTGGTCGGCCCGGAAGAAGGCGGCCAGCTCGTTGTGCCAGCGCGCCTTGGCCGCGAGGTATTCGGAGGAGGCGGCCGCATCGGCCGCCGTGCTGTCCAGCGACTCGTAGGGCAGGACGGCGTTGTGGTTCTGGGCCTGGGAGGCGAGTGCGGTTGTCAGCAGCAGCGCGGCGGCCAGCGCGGTTTTCATCGAAGGCATCGGAAAGGCAGAACGCTGATCGGATCGTATCCGCGGATTGTGGGGCATGAAGCGCCAGCCCGGATGCGGCTGCGCCACGCCGTCCGGACCCGCCCGAAGCGCCCTCAAGAAACATTCCGCAACGTATACTGCCTCGAAAAATCGGAGCGGGGCGCACGGCGTGCGGGCGGGGAATGAAGCAAATTGCGATCGTTGTCGCGCTCTGCGTGGGCGCGTGGTACTTTTTCATCGGCGGGCGCAAGCTCGACGAGGCCATGGTGCGCAAGTACTACGAGAACGAGGCGCACGCCATCTACTCGCGTGACGCGGAGAAGCTGTGCAAGCAGCTCAGCAAGAAGGCCGTGATCCAGAGCAAGACGATCATGATGGGCCGCACGCAGGAGACCACCAGCGACCGCGAGCAGGCCTGCGAGGCCGCGCGCAAGACCTTCAAGATGTTCGAGTCGGTGGGTGAGCGCATGGGCGGCATCCTCACCATCGAATACGAGTACCACATCGACAGCATCGAAGTGGCGAGCGACCGCAAGAGCGCCACCGTCGAAGGCACCAGCGTGCTCAAGATGGGCGAGGCGGCCATGCAGTTCAAGAGCAGCTTCACGCAGCGTCTGGAGCGCGAACTGGGCCAGATGCGGCTCGTGCGCGGCGACGACGTCACGGTGGTGCGCCTGGGCGGGCGCGGCGCCATGAGCCAGAGCGATTTCTTCAAGTAGCCGCAGGCCGCGCCATCATGCTCATCAAGGAATCGCTTCCGCCCCCGCCGCCTTTCTGGCACCGCCTCAACAGCTTCTTCGCGTTTCCGCTCCAGCTGCGGCCGTTGATGTATGGCCTGGCGCTCGCGTTCTGCAGCCTGCTGTTCGAGGCCATTCCTTTTCTGCATCCCGGCCTGTCGCTGGTCGTGATCGAGTTGGGCATCGTGTTGGCGGCCAGCCGCTACGGCTTCAAGGTCACCGCGCTCGGTTCGCGCGGCATCTGGCGCTCGGCCGATTTTCCGCGCGAGCTGAATGAAGACTGGGTCAACCTGCCCTGGAAGCTGTTCGCCATTTCGGTGGTGCAGGGCGCCCTGGTCGGCTGGCTGGCCTGGTACCAACCGGTGCTGGGCACCGTCGCGGTGTTCGTGGTGTCGTTCACCTTTCCGGCCGCGATGATCGTGCTGGTGCAGTCGGGCAGCTTCTTCCAGGCCATGAACCCCGGCCACGTGATGGATGCGATGCGCATCATCGGCTGGCCCTATGCGCTGCTGTGCTTCTTCCTGTTCCTGCTGAGCGCGGGCGCGCAGATCGCCATCGGCATGCTGCTGCCGATGATCGACGGCCTGATCGTGCTGCCGATCGCCAATTTCGCCTTCATCTACTTCGGCTGGGTGATGTCGAGCCTGCTGGGCTACGTGATGTACCAGCACCACGACGCCTTCGGCATCGACCTCCTGCCCGGCGGCGGCGTGGACGACGGCGCGCCGGTGGACCGCCGCACGCCCGAGCAGATCGCCGCGCAGCGCACCGATGCCGAAGTGGCGCAGCTGATCACCGACGGCGACGTGGCCGGCGCACTTGGCATCGCCTACGAGGCACAGCGCGTGGCACCGGCCGACGACCTGGCGGCGCAGCGCTGCTACCACCGCGTGCTGCTGCTCGCGCCCGACAAGGCGTCCACGCTGCTCGACCAGGCGCGGCGCTTCATTCCGCTGCTGCTGCGGCGCGACCTGGCGTCCGAGGCGCTCAAGGTCTTCAAGGCCTGCCGCGAAAAGGACAAGAGCTTCGTGCTCGACGACGCCCCCGCGGTGATGACGCTGGCCAGGGCCGAATGGCGCAATGGCGACGCGCACGCGGCGCTCGCGCTGCTGTCGGGCTTCGACCGGCGCTTTCGCGGCCATGCGGCCATTCCGCAGGCCTACGAACTGGCGGCCCGGGTGCTGGTGCAGGGGCTTGGCCGCGCCGACATGGCGCAACCGATCCTGGCCACGCTCGAATCGCGCTTTCCGGACAGCGAGCAGACGCAGGAAGTGCGCTGGCTGCTGCGGCCCGCGGCCTGATCTTCAGCCGCAGTCAGGCGCGCTCGAGGGCGCGCGTCACCATGTCGTTGGGCGCGATCCGCAGCAGGTGCGGCAGCCAGCTGACAGCCATGTCGCGCTCGCCGGCGTGCAGCAGGCCGTTGGCGCAGACCGACAGCGTGTCGGCCAGCTCCGGATGGTCGGGCGCGGTCTTCAGCAGCACGCGGCACAGCTTGTCGGCATCCTGGAACTGGCGCACGCGCGTGAAGCGGCGCGCCAGGCGGGCCATGTCGTCGGGCTTGAGGCGCGCGCCCGGCTTGGCCTGGTCGAGGTAGGTGGTGTAGCTGGCGTGCTGCAGCGCCAGGGTGTCGGGGTCGGTGGCGGGCAGGCGGAAGATGCGGCGCGCAGCCTGGTGGAAATCTTCGCTCGCGGGCTGCAGCCGCGCGGTGTTGAACCAGGCGCGCAGCGTGTCGGCGTCGCCGGGGCGCAGGGCGGCGGCGGCGCGCCATTCGGCTGTGGCCGCCTCGAACTTCATGGCGGCGCCCAGCCGGCGTGCCGCGGCCACGTGGCGGTTGAATTCCTCATCGCCGTTCGATTGTTCCGAGACCACGGCCTCCGGCGTCTTCACCTTGTTGAGCGCCATGGCGCTGGCCATCAGGGCCGCGCCGGTCAAGAGTCCGCCCAGGTGCGCCATGTAGGCGATGCCCTGGCCGCCCACCGCGTGCTGCAGCAGCTCGTTGGCAATCCAGGCCGGCAGCAGCAGCAGCGCTGGCGCCGTGACGTAGTTGAAATAGAAGAACAGCTGGTAGAAGAACCGGATGCGCCGCAGCCGGTACATCACCGCGTACATGCCCATCAGCGCCGACACCGCGCCCGAGGCGCCCAGGCCGTAGCTGCCCTTGCCTGCGTAGGCCCAGCCGGCCAGCATCGAGGCACCTGCTGCGCCCAGGATGTAGAAGCCCAGGTAGGTGCCGCGGCCCAGCGCCAGCTCGACCGAAAAGCCGAACAGGAAGAGGAACAGCATGTTGCCCAGCAGGTGGCCGGTGCTGCCGTGCAGGAAGGCGGCGGTGACCCACGTCCAGGGCTTGAACTCCGCGTCCTTGGTGTAGTCCTGCGCCCAGCGCGTGGTGAACGGCACAGGCCGCATCGCCTCGTACTGCCGGCGGTCGCGCTTCCATTCGGCGTAGCGCGGGTTCGCGGGCGTGATGACCTCGTCGGCCTGCAGCTTGTGCAGGAACTTGCTGTCGTTCTGCAGAGCGTCCAGCAGCTGCGGATGGGCTTCCTCGTGCGGCAGCATGCGCCGCGCCGGCTTGCCGCGCTGGGGGTCCGTCTTTTCTAGCCACTCCACGAAAGGCGGCAGCTCCAGCTCGGGCAGCACGCTGTTCACGTAGTAGTGGGCCGCGCGCTCGTCGGCCTTTTCCTCGCTGCGCTGCGGCCCCCAGAACACGATCATGTTCACGAGGATCAGCAGCACCGTCATCCACGGCGGATTGCGCCAGCTCGGTCGGTTCTCGAGCGGGATGGCGTAGAACAAATGCGGCCTTGAATGTCAGTTGGTTCGAACGGCCGCGGAGCAGGCCATGCCAGTGCACCCGCGGAACCGGCTTTGCCGGGCCGCAGGGTGCGCCCCCCGGTGGGGAGAGGCGCCGCAGGCGCTTCGGGGGGTCATCCCAATCTTGCGCGATGGCGCGCAATCTGCGCCTTCACTTGCGCCGGCGCGGTGCCGCCGAGGATGTTGCGCGCGTTGAGCGAGCCGCGCAGGCTCAGCACGTCGTAGACGTCCTTCTCGATCTTCGGGTTGAACTGCTGCAGCACGGCCAGAGGCAGTTCCGCGAGGTCGACCTTGTGCGAGGTGGCGGCCTTCACCGCATGGGCCACGGTTTCGTGCGCATCGCGGAAGGGCAGGCCCTTTTTCACGAGGTAGTCGGCCAGGTCGGTGGCGGTGGCGTAGCCGCGCAGGGCGGCGGCTTCCATGGCCTCGGGCTTCACGGTGATGCCGCCGATCATCTCGGCGAAGATGCGCAGCGTGTCCTTGAGCGTGTCGACGGTGTCGAACAGCGGCTCCTTGTCTTCCTGGTTGTCCTTGTTGTAGGCCAGCGGCTGGCCCTTCATGAGCGTGATGAGCGCCATCAGGTGGCCGACCACGCGGCCGGTCTTGCCGCGGGCCAGCTCGGGCACGTCGGGGTTCTTCTTCTGCGGCATGATCGAAGAGCCGGTCGTGAAGCGGTCGGCAATCTGGATGAAGCCGAAGTTCTGGCTCATCCAGAGAATGAGCTCCTCGCTCATGCGGCTGATGTGCACCATGCACAGGCTCGCGGCCGCGGTGAACTCGATGGCAAAGTCGCGGTCGCTCACGGCGTCCAGGCTGTTCTGGCACACGCCGTCCATGTTCAGCGTTTTGGCGACCAGTTCGCGGTCGAGCGGATAGCTGGTGCCGGCCAGCGCAGCGGCGCCCAGCGGCAGCCGGTTGACGCGCTTGCGCACGTCTTGCAGGCGCTCGGCATCGCGGCTGAACATTTCGACGTAGGCCAGCATGTGGTGGCCAAAGCTCACCGGCTGCGCCACCTGCAGGTGCGTGAAGCCGGGCAGGATGACCTCGACGTTCTTCTCGGCGATGTCCACCAGCGAAAGCTGCAGCGCCACCAGCAGCTCGGCAATCAGGTCGATTTCGCCGCGCAGCCACAGGCGCACGTCGGTGGCGACCTGGTCGTTGCGGCTGCGGCCGGTGTGCAGGCGCTTGCCGGCGTCGCCCACGAGCTGGGTCAGCCGGGCCTCGATGTTCAGGTGCACGTCTTCCAGGTCGAGTTTCCACTCGAAGGCGCCCGATTCGATTTCAGCGCGGATCTGCGCCATCCCACGCTCGATCTCGGCGTGGTCCTGCTTGCCGATGATGCCCTGCGCGGCCAGCATGCCGGCATGCGCCAGGGAACCCTCGATGTCGGCCTGCCACAGGCGCTTGTCGAAGAACACGCTCGCGGTGTAGCGCTTCACGAGGTCGCTCATGGGTTCGGAGAACAGGGCCGACCAGGCTTCGGATTTCTTGTCGAGTTGGTTTTGAGTCATGGGAGCCGTGCTAGAGGCAATAATGGGTTGGTTACCCAATGTATCTGTAATGCGCAACCCGTCGATTTTATCGGCCACCTCCACCTCCACGCCTGCGGCCCCGCCGGAAAGAGGGCGTTTGCCCGTGCGCGGCAGCCCGGGGCTGTTCGACGCCTGCCAGATCGGGGTGGTGCTGCGCGCGGTGCTGTTCGTGGAGGCGCTGGTGGCGACCGCGACGCTGTTCGTGTCGTCCTCCCCTGGGGAATGGCTGGTGCAGACCGCCACCGTCACGGGCGGCGCGCTGCCTGCGACGCTGCTGTGGCTGGTGGCGGCCTGCGGGCTCAAGAAGCCGCTGGGCCGCCTGCCGCGACAGGCGCAGTACGCGGCCGGTGCCGCGCTGGGCGCCGTTTCCTCGCTCTACGGTTGCGGCCTCTTGCGGCTGACCGGCGTGCTGGGCACGGCGCCGTGGCTCGCGAGCGCGGTG
The DNA here is from genome assembly GCF_007828835.1 of Variovorax beijingensis. Taxonomy (GTDB): domain Bacteria; phylum Pseudomonadota; class Gammaproteobacteria; order Burkholderiales; family Burkholderiaceae_C; genus Variovorax; species Variovorax beijingensis_A. The sequence continues at coordinate 532,390 of NZ_VIVL01000002.1, forward strand.
GCGGGCGCGTTCATTGCGGGCATGGTGATGGCGGCGATGGTGCTGCGCGCGCGCGGCCGGACGCCAGCCGCCATGACGGCCCGGCTGGAGGAACTGCAGTCGCGCATCCGCCCCCACTTCTTGTTCAACACGCTCAACAGCGCCATTGCGCTGGTGCGGGAAGAACCCGCCAAGGCCGAGACCATGCTCGAAGACCTGGCCGAGCTGTTCCGCCAGGCGCTGGCCGATCCGGGCGAATCGGGCACGCTGGCCGACGAGATTGCGCTGGCCGAGCGCTACCTGGCCATCGAGCAGGTGCGCTTCGGCGACCGGTTGCGCATCCGCTGGGACCTCGATGCCGCGGCCAGCAGCGCCAGGCTGCCGCCGCTGCTGCTGCAGCCGTTGGTCGAAAATGCCATCAAGCACGGCGTGGAGCCCAGCCCCGAGGGCGCCAAGCTGCGCATCCGCACCGAACGCCGCGGCAGCGTGGTGGTGATCGAGGTCGTCAACAGCCTGCCGCCGCTGCGCTGGGCCGACGAGCCCCTGCCGCGCGGCCATGGCATCGCCTTGGCCAACGTGCGTGACCGGCTGCGGCTCCTGCACGACATGCAGATGCAGTTCAGCGCCGGCATGGACCAGAAGAACTACCGCGTGCGCATTGCCATTCCCGCCGAATCATGACCCTCAAGACCTTGATCGTTGACGACGAAGCCCTGGCCCGCTCGCGCCTGCGCACGCTGCTGCGCGACTGCGGCTCGCCCGCCGCCGAGGTGGTGGCCGAGGCCGCCCAGGGCGCCGAGGCGCAGCAGCATCTCGCGGGCATGGCGCTGGACCTGGTGCTGCTCGACGTCCACATGCCCGGCATCGACGGCATCGAGGTGGCGCGCGCCCTGCGCGGGCGGGCCGATGCGCCGGCCGTGGTGTTCGTCACGGCCCATGCGGCCCATGCCGTGACGGCCTTCGACCTCGATGCGGTCGACTACCTGACCAAGCCGGTGCGCGCCGAGCGCCTTCAGCAGGCGCTGCAGAAGGCCGAGCGCTTCCTGAAGGAGCGGCGCGCGCTGCAGGCCGACGCGCTGCAGGAAAGCGTGCTCATCCAGGACCGCGGCCGTGCCGAGCGGGTGCCGCTGTCGGAGGTGCTCTACCTGAAGTCCGAATACAAGTACCTCACGGTGCGCACCGCCACCCGCAGCCACATCCTGGACGGCTCGCTGAACGAATTCGAGGAGCGCTATCCCACGCGCTTCCTGCGCGTGCACCGCAATGCGCTGGTGGCGCGCTCGGCCATCCGCGCGCTCGAGAAATACGATGACGGGGAAGACGCCGAAGGCTGGGCCCTGCGGCTCGACGCGATTCCCGAACCGGTCGCGGTGTCGCGGCGACAATTGGCTGCAGTGCGCGAAGTGCTGAAGGAAGCGCGATGACCGACGACAAGAAAACGGCCGGAGAGACACCGGCAACGCCGCAGCCCACGCCACCGCCCGCGGACGCGCCGCCCGAGGTGCCGCCGGAGCCCGTGCTGGAGTCCCCGCCCGAAGCGGTGCCGCCGGAACTGGCGGCGGAGCCCGAGCGCCTGCTGCTGCACATGCCGGTCGACGTGCGCAGCGCCTCGCTGGTGGTGCTCGCCGTGCTGGGCAGCGTTTTCGCGCTGCGATGGGGCCAGGCCGTGTTCATCCCGCTGATGCTGAGCCTGATGCTGACCTACGCGCTGTCGCCGCTGGTCGAGCAGCTGCACCGCCTGCGTCTGCCGCGCTGGATCGCTGCGGCGCTGATTCTCGTCGGCCTGTTCGGCGGCCTGGGCTGGACCGGCTACTCGCTTTCGGGCAATGCCACGCAACTGGCCGAATCGCTGCCCGTCGCGGCCCAGAAACTGGGGCAGGCCATGCGCAGGAGCAGGGGCGCCAGCGCCACGCCGCTCGACAGCGTGCAGCAGGCGGCCGCGCAGCTCGAGAAGGCGGCCGAGGAAAACTCCGCGCGCGTCGCGGCCCGCAAGGGCGTCGCGCGCGTCGTGATCGAGCGGCCGTCCTTCAACGTGCGCGACTACCTGCTGAGCGGCACCGTCGGCCTGCTCGAGGCGATCGGGCAGCTCACGCTGGTCGCCTTCCTGACCTACTTCGCACTGTGCTCGGGAGACACCTTCCGGCGCAAGCTGATCAAGATCACCGGCCCGAGCCTGCAGAAGAAGAAGGTCACCGTTCATGTGCTCGACGACATCACCCGCAACATCGAGCGCTACCTGCTGGTGCAGATCCTCATCAGCGCGCTGGTGGGTGTGACGACCGGCCTCGCCTTCTGGGCCATCGGGGTGGAGAACGCGGCCGTGTGGGGAATCATCGCGGGCGTGACCAACCTCATTCCCTACGTCGGCTCGGTGATCGTGATGGTGGCCGCGGGGCTGGTGGCCTTCCTGCAGTTCAACAGCCTGGAGATGGGCGTCCTGGTGGGCGGCGTGTCGCTCGCCATCCACACGCTGGTCGGCAACCTGCTGATGCCCTGGCTCACCAGCCGCACCAGCCGCATGAATCCGGTGGCCGTTTTCGTGGGCGTGATCTTCTGGGGCTGGCTCTGGGGCGTGTGGGGGCTGCTGCTGGGCATTCCGATCACCATGGTGATCAAGTCGATCTGCGACCGGGTCGAGGATCTGCAGCCGATCGGGGAGCTGCTCGGGGAGTAGGGGCTCATCCGGCACGCCGGCCGCGCTCCAGCCGGCCGAAGCGCACGATCATCCACGGCCCCAGCAGCGCGCCGAGTCCGACCGAACTCCATGCCGCCACCCAGCTGTACGTGCTGCCGAGGCCGAAGCGCGTCTGCCCCCAGTCCAGCGCAAGGCCGAACACCCACGGACTCAGCGCGCCGGCGCCGAAGCCCATCACCGAGCGCACCGAGTACGCCACGCCCAGCCGGTGCGGCGCCACCACGTCGGCCAGCGCGGTCGAATAGACGGAAGAGTCCGCGATCGCGAGCAGGTTGTAGATGGCGGCCATCGCGGCCAGCAGCCACAGCGGCCAGGTCCACATCCAGCCGAACGCGAAGGACATGCACAGGCTCATGAGCGTGGCGGCCATCATGATGCGTGCGCGGCCGAAGCGGTCGGACGCGGCACCGCCCCCGATGCTGCCGAACACGCTCACCAGGTGCGCGAGCGCCGCCAGCGCAATGCCCGCGCCCTGCCATGGCGCGGCACCGCCGGCCGAGGCGACCAGGTAGGCCGGCAGCCAGGCCCACAGGGCCATCAGCTCCCAGCAGTGGAAGGCATAGGCCCAGTTGCCGGCCATGGCGGGCTTGTCGCGCACCGTCTCGGCCAGCGCATGCCAGGTGCCTTCGCGCGGCGTTCCCGTGCCGGCAGGCGGTGCGGGCGGCCGCATGCGCCGCAGTGCCGGCACCGTCAGCAGCGCACCCGCGAAGGTGCAGCCCGCCGCCGCCAGCAGGCCGAACCGCCAGTGCAGGGCATGGCTGAAGGCCGCCACCACCGCCAGCGACAAGGCGTAGCCCATCGACGCCGACCCAAGGAAGAGCCCCATCGCCCGGCCGCGCACGGCGGGCTCGGCGTTGCGCGCGAGCAGCTGCAGGCCCGGCGTGTACGAGGCGCCCGCGCACAGCCCGGCCAGGCCGTAGAGCAGCAGCGCCGAAAGATGGTCGTGCGCGAAGGCGGCAAAAGTCAGTGCCGAGCATGCGCTGACCGCGCTGCCGATGAAGAAGACGCGGTGCGGGCCGTAGCGGTCGGCCAGCAGGCCCACGGCAAACAGCGAGCTCATGTAGCCGACGTGCCATGCGCTCTGGATCGAGCCGGCCTGCGCGGCTGTCATGCGCCAGTCGGCCATCATGAAAGGCAGCACCCCGGAATAGGCTGTGACCACCATGGCCTGCAGCAGCCGGCTCGCGCACAGCAGCGCGAGCCATCCGCGAGCGGGGGCCGGTTCAGCGCAGCGCACGTTGCATGAGCACGGTGTCGACCCACTGCCCGAACTTGAACCCCACGTTGCGCAGCACGCCCACCGTTTCGAAGCCCAGGCCCAGGTGCACGCGCTGCGAGCCCGCGTTGGCACTGTTGCCGATCACCGCCACCATCTGCGCGAAGCCGCTGCCGGTGCAGCGCCGGATCAGCTCCTGGAGCAGCGCGCGGCCGATGCCATGGCCCTGCATGCCCTCTGCGACATAGATCGAGTCTTCGACCGTGTAGCGGTAGGCGGAGCGGCTGCGGTAGGGGCTCGCATAGGCGTAGCCGGCCACCTCGCCGTCCTTCACCGCAACAAGGTAGGGGAGGCCGCGCGCAAGCACGCCGGCGCGGCGCGCCTGCATCTCTTCGACGCTGGGCACCTCTTCCTCGAAGGAGCACAGGTCGTGCAGCACGTAGCGGCTGTAGATGGCCTGTACCGATGGCATGTGGTGCGCCCCGGCGTCGAGGATTTCAATGGCAGCGAGTGCTTGGGTTGGCGGAGGCATGGCGCGGATCTTGACGCTGCACTGACGATAAGTGAAGCTTCGCTTACTGATGCAAGGCATAAGAAATACTTTGGACAAGACACTGAACCTCGATCAGCTCCGGTCTTTCGGCCTGGTGATCGAAACTGGCAGCTTCTCGGCCGCGGCCGACCGGCTCGGCCTCACGCAGCCTGCGGTGAGCCTGCAGATCCGCCAGCTGGAGCGCAGGCTCGCGGTGCGCCTGGTCGAGCGCGTCGGCAAGCGCGCCAGGGCCACGCCGGCCGGCGCGGAGCTGCTGCGGCACAGCCACCACATCGAGACCGCGGTGGAGAACGCCATCGACGCGCTGGCGGACCACGCGAGCGGCATCACGGGCCGCGTGCGGCTGGGCACCGGCGCCACCGCCTGCCTGTATTTCTTGCCGGCCGTGCTGCGCAGCCTGCGCGAACAGTTTCCGGCGCTCGGCATCGTGGTGAGCACCGGCAACACCGACGACCATGTCCGCAAGGTGGAGGAGAACAGCAGCGACCTTGCGCTGGTGACGCTGCCGGCCGCGGGCCGGTCACTGAGCGTCGTGCCGGTGCTCGACGACGAGTTCATCGCCATCGGTCGCAGCGATCTCGCGCCGCTGAAGGCGCGCGTGGCGCCCGCCGATCTGGCTGCGCTGCCGCTGGTGCTGTTCGAGCCCGCGGCCAACACGCGCAAGCTGGTCGACCGCTGGTTCGCGGCCGAAGGCCTGCAGCCGCAGCCTGTCATGGAGCTGGGCAGCGTCGAGGCCATGAAGGAAATGGTGGCTGCGGGGCTGGGCTACGGCATCGTGCCGCGCATGGCGATGACGGGCCGCGGCGCGCACCCCGGCCTGAAGATCAGCCGGCTGGACCCCCGCATGCACCGCACGCTCGCCGTGGTGATCCGGCGCGACAAGCCGGTCAACAAGGCCCTGCGCGTGGTGCTCGATGCGATCCTGGCGGCGGGCGCAGAGGCCGGCCGCGCTGCTACTCGGCCGAAGAAGTAGCCAGCGCGGCGCCGCCGCGCGCCCGGCCCAGCGTGCCGACGATGAGCGCCGCAATCAGCACCAGCACGCCGCTGAGCACCATCGCGCTGGAGATGCCGTGGTTGTCGACCGTCACGCCGCCGATCAGCGCGCCGGAAGCGATCGCCACCTGGAAGCCGCTCACGAGCAGGGCCTGGCCGGCTTCGGGAGCGTCGGGCACGGCCTCCATCATCCAGCCCGTGAGCGCGACAGGGATCAGGCCGAAGGCCACGCCCCAGATCACGACCACCACCGCGCCGGGCACGAAGCCGGAGCCGATCACGGTCGAAAGCAAGAGTGCCGTGGCCAGCATCAGCGCCGCCAGCAGGGTGGTGCCGCGCACGCTGCGCGCCACCAGGCTGCCGCCGAGGAAGGTGCCGACGAAGCCCACCGCGCCATAGACCAGCAGCAGTGTCGAGACCGAGTTGGGCGCGAGCCCGAACACCTGCTGCAGCAGCGGCTTCAGGTAGGTGTAGGCCGCGAAGTGGCCGGCAATGAAGAACAGCACCGCGAGCAGCCCGACCTGCGCCATGCGGCGCGTCAGCGGCGTGAGCAGGTCGCGCGCACCGATGGCGCGCACCGGCGGTATCGCGGGCAGCAGCCACAGCTGCACCAGCAGCACCGCGGCTGCGAGCGCGCCGGGCGCGGCGAACGAGGCGCGCCAGCCGAACTGCGTGCCCAGGAACGAGCCGGCAGGCACGCCGAGCACGGTGGCGGCGGACACGCCCGCCAGCACCAGCGACATGGCGCGCGCCTTGGAGGCGTCCGGCACCAGCTGCGTGGCGGCGGCCGGCGCGAAGGTCCAGAAGCCGCCCACGCACAGGCCGAGCATCAGGCGTGCGACCAGCATGGTCGCGAAGTTGGGCGCAAAGGCGGCCAGCAGGTTCGAGGCGATCAGCAGGGTGGTGAGCGCGATCAGCACGGTGCGCCGGTCGAGCCGGCCCGAGGCCACGATCAGCGCGGGGCCGGCAAAGGCGGCCAGCACGCCGGGCATGGTGATCATCAGGCCGGCCGTGCCGTCGGACACGTTCAGCCCGCGGGCGATGTCGGTCAAAAGGCCGATGGGCATGAACTCGGTCGAGACCATGGCAAAGGTGCCGACGGCGATCGAGCCGACCGCAAGCCAGGCGGAGCGGGCGGTCCTGGCGGGTTCGGGCGCAAGATCATCGATGCAGGGGTTGCTGCTGGGTGAATTCGTCATGGGAAGAGGTCCTGGGCCGCGTCGGCAAGCGCATACCGACACGTTGTTGCGAAAGGCTGCCCAGTGTCGGAGCGGACGGGTCCGCGACAAAGGGGCCTGCCGGCAGTAGTCAGTTTCCCGGCGGAGAACAATCGACCCTTTTGCCGTTCGCCGCCTTCCCGGTTCCGCTAGACGTGCGATGCGCGAAGCTCCAGCACCCGCCCATCGGCAATGAACGAATCGCCCACCAGCACGCGAAAGGCCGCACCTGCGGGAAACCGCGCCGCTGCGGTTTCCGGCGACAGAAGCTCGATGTCGAGCGCATGCGGCTTTCCCCTTGCGAGCACTTCTCCCTGCGGCACGAACCAGCGCGCGGAGAAGCCTTCGCTGCCGACCACCAGCGCGCAGCGGTATTCGCCCGCGGCCAGCGGTACGTCGTGCGAAGGCAGCGCCGGCGGGCGCAGCGTGAGCTCGGCCAGGAAGTGGGGCGCGAACGCGCGCGTCGCATCGAAGGTCGCGGGCTCGGCCGGCGGCGCGCGACGCGGCAGCTTGCCGATGAGCCAGGCAATGACGTTGCCGATGATCGGCACCCACAGCACCATCAGCAGCGTGCCGATGTCGCGCGTGGTCGTGCCGCGCTCGGCGTAGTGCCGCACGATCGCGCCCGCGACCGCCACGCACAGCAGGATGAAGACGATGAGCTTGCGGCGGGACTGGATGGTGGTCATGGACAGGGAAATGGAATCGGCCCGCGGACCTTAACTCACCCGCAGCACCGCATCCGCCGGCAGCGCCTGCCAGTCGATCCATTCGCCGATGGCGGCATGGTGCGTGGGCGTTCCGGCGGCATCGGGCGTTCCCCATTGCAGCGTCAGACGCCGCTGCCCGAGCCGCAGCGCAATCTCGAACCCCGGCCAGTGCGCGGGTACGCGCGGCGTCAGCGCGAGCATGCGGCCCTTCACGCGCAGGCCCAGCAGCGTTTCGACGGCGGCGCGGTGCAGCCATGCGGCCGAGCCGGTGTACCAGCTCCAGCCGCCGCGCCCGACATACGGCGCGGCGCTGTAGATGTCGCCGGCCATCACGTAGGGCTCCAGTTCGTAGGCGGGTCCGCGCTCGGGATGCATCGCGCGGTGCGCGGGGCTCAGGCCCTCGAAGCTGCGCCATGCCGCTTCATGGTCGCCCTGGATTGCCTGCGCCATCAGCGCCCACACCGCGCCGTGCGAATACTGCCCGCCGTTCTCGCGCACGCCGGGCGGGTAGGCCTGGATGTAGCCCGGATTGTTGGCCGAGTGGGCGAAGGGCGGCGCCAGCAGGCGCAGCAGGCCGGCCGGCCCGTCGTGCAGATGCGTCTTGACGGCGGCCATCGCCGGGCCGGTGCGGGCGTCGTCCGATGCGCCCGAGAGCACTGACCACGCTTGCGCGATCAGGTCGATGCGGCACTCGTCATTGGCCGACGAACCGAGCGGCGCGCTGTTGTCGAAGAAGGCGCGGCGGAACCAGGCGCCGTCCCAGCCGGCATCGTGCAGCGCGGCGATCCAGCCTCGCCGCGCCTCGTTCCAGCGCGCGGCCCTGGCGTGCTCGCCGCGCGCCTGGGCGATCGGCGCGTATTGCTCGACCACGCTGCACAGGAACCATGCCAGCCAGACCGATTCGCCGCGGCCTTCATGGCCGACCCGGTTCATGCCGTCGTTCCAGTCGCCGGTGCCCATCAGCGGCAGGCCGTGCACGCCGGTCTTCAGGCTGCGGTCGATGGTCAGCGCGCCGTGCTCGAACACCGTGGCCGTGCGGCCGCTGTGCTGCGGCGCGTAGTAGGCGTCCTCGGCGCCCGCGGGAATCGCGGGGCCTTCGATGAATCCGACCACGTGGTCGAGCAGCGCGGCATCGCCGCTCACCTCGACGTAGTGCGCCGTCGCAAAGGGCAGCCACAGCAGGTCGTCCGAAAAATGCGTGCGCACGCCGGCGCCGCCGGGCATGTGCCACCAGTGCTGCACGTCGCCCTCGGGGAACTGGCGCGCCGCGTTGACGATGATCTGCTCGCGCAGCCGCGAAGGATCGGTGAGCGCGAAGGCCATCGCATCCTGCAGCTGGTCGCGAAATCCGAAGGCGCCTCCGGCCTGGTAGAAGCCGGCCTTCGACCAGAGCCGGCAGGCCAGCGTCTGGTAGACGAGCCAGCGGTTGGCCATGGCATCGAACAGCGGGTCGGGCGTGCGCACCTGCAGGCGGCCCAGCAGCTCGTCCCAGAAGCCGCGCACCTGCGCCAGCGCTTCGGGCACATCGCGTTCGCGCCAGCGGCGGGCGAGGGCGAGCGCCGCATCGGCGTCGTCGGCGTGGCCCAGCACGAAGGTGAAGCCGACGCTCTGGCCGGCGCCGACGACCAGTTCGCCGCCGACCGCCGCGCAGGCATCGAGCCCGCTGCCGGCCCGGCGCGCCAGCGTGTCGGGCACTTCGACGATGCCGCGCCCCGCGAAGAACTCGTTGCGGTCGCAGGTCCATTGCGTGGCACCCGGCAAACCTGCCAGCAGCAGGAAAGCCGTGCTGCCGCCAAAGCCCGTGCTCGATTCACGCTGCTGGCCGAACACCGCAGGCTGGTCTTCGGGCTTCCAGCAATGAACGGTGCGCCGGTCTCCGCGCGCGGCGCCGAGCTGCCACTCGGCCATGCCGAGCGCGCGCAGGCGCCGCTGGCCGGAGCCCTGGTTGTGCACGCGCACATGCACCAGCTTGACGGCGTCGTCCCGGTCCGCGAAGAAGGTGGTCTTGATGGCGAGCTCCCGCTGCCGGCCCTCGAAGACCGTGTAGCCCTGGCCATGCCGCACGCGATGCCGCACTTCGCCGCCATCGCCCGCACCCTGGCCCGCCGGCGTGAGCGGCAACAGCACGCCCGAGGCGAGGTCCTGCAGCAGGTAGTGTTCGAAGGCCGGATCCTGCACCGGATCGTTCGACCATGGCGTGAGCTGGTGCATGCGGCTGTTGCCGGCCCAGGTGAAGCCGGTGCCCCATTCGGACACCTGGAAGCCGAAGCCGGCGTTGGCGATCACGTTGATCCAGGGGCGCGGCGTGCGGTGGCCGGCGCCGACCTCGAAGCGGAACTCGCCGCTGTCGGCATCGAAGCTTCCAGCAGGCGCTGTCGTGGACGGTGTCGCCGCGGGCCGGACCAGCAACGCGGCACGCGACGATGCGGCCTGGGCCTCGGCGTCCGTGCCGGCATCGACCCGCGCCTCGTGCAGAGCCGCCACCTGCGTCTCGAGGGGGCGCCCGTCGGCGGTGAACACCACGCGCGCCAGCTTCGAAAGCGCCGCCTTCTCCGAGGCCGCCACCTCGTGGTCGCGCAGCAGGTAGAAGCCTGCCGTGTCGTTGCGTGGAAAGCTGTTCTGCGTCTGGTGCGCAACGCGCAGGCGCAGCGCCTCGATCTCGCGCTGCAGCGGCATCAGGTAGGAGTTCGGCTCGCCGTTGAGCACCACCAGGTCGCAGGCCACGCCGCCGAAGCCCCACCACGGCTGCGCACGCAGCAATGCGTTGATGAGCCCCATGCCGTCCATCGAATGGATCGCGACCAGCACGATGGGCTTGTCGCCCGAGATGCCGAAGCGCCAGATCTGCCGCAGGTCGACCAGTCCGCGGTCCTTCATCACGCGCGGCGTGGTGTAGGTGAGGATGGTCGTCAGGTCCTGCAGCGCAAAGGTCTGCGCGGGTGCGATGCTCAAGTCGCGCAGCCGCACCTGCGCCAGCGTGGCAGCCATGCGCGTGGCGCGTTCGACGTGCATCGGCTCCAGGTAGCGGTCGATGCTGGGCATCAGCGCCTCGATGCTTGCGTCGGCGGCGGTGGCGAAGCTCAGCCGCGCGGTGGCCCCCGGCGCGATCGACAGGCGCACGCGCAGGCATGCGATGGGATCGAGCCCGTTCACCGGCGTGCCGTCGGCCGCCAGCGGCTGCGCATCGAGCGCGGGGTTCGCGAGCGAGCGGTTGCGGCCGATGAAGGCGCGCCGGTCGGTCATGCAGTCGATGGAAAGCACATGGGCATCGACCGAGGCAAGGAAGTGCGCGGCGGCCACCACCGGGTCGCCGTGCAGGCGCGGCTTGCGCGCCATCAGCAGCGCACGCCATGCGGGTTCCCAGCGCGACTCGACGAACAGGTTGGCGAAGGCCGGATGCGCCTCGTCGGCCTTGGGATTCGACAGCACCGGCTCGAAGTAGGAGACGAGTTCGAGCGTGCGGGTCTCTCCGCCGCTGTTGTGCAGCGTGATGTTGCGCAGCTCGGTGTCGTCCTCCGGGCTGATCAGCACCGTGGTGCGCGCTTGCAGGCCGTCGCCGGCCGCATCGAACTGCACCTGCTCGGCGAGGAAGCGGGTGCGGTAGGTCCAGCCGGCGCCGGGCGCGGGCAGGGCCGTGAGCGAAACGGGCTCCTGCCGGCCTCCATCTTTTTTGGTATCGCGCAGGTAGAAGAAGGTCCCGTGGCTGTCGCGCAGCGGATCGTCGCGCCAGCGGGTCACGTTGAATGCGTGCCACCGGCTGACGCCCGCGCCGTTGGCGCGCAGGGCCACCGTGTAGCGCCCGTTCGACAGCAGGTGGGTGGGCTGGAAGCGGGACGCCGTCGGGTCCACCGCGCGGGGCTGGAACAGGGGCGCAAGTTCGCTCAGGCTGGGCTCGGGCGGCGTACGCGGATCGGCGCTGCCGATGATCTGCCGCGGCGTGCGCTCGTGCAGCAGCGATTCGTGCGCTTGCACCAGCGCGGCACTGCCGAACCAGCGGCGCGGCGCCTCGGTACGCAGCACATGGCACAGCGCCACCAGAGACATGCCCTGATGGTGCGCCATGAAGTTGCGCACCACGGTGAAGTCCTGTCCCTCGGCCTGGCGCGAGGTGGTGAAATCCACCGCGTCGTGAAAGCCGAATTCCCCGCGCGCGCCGAGCGATTCGAGCAGCTCCAGGTTGGCCACCGCCGCGGCCGGTTCGAGCACGGCGGCCATGGCGCTCGCGTAGGGCGCCACCACGCGGTCGGTGGGCGGCGTGCGGCGCAGCGCGAGGCGTGGCACACCGAACGGCGAATACTGATAGGCCAGCGAGTGGTCCTGCGCGAAGTAGGCCGATTCCGAAATGCCCCATGGCAGGCCCAGCGAACGGCCGAAGGCCTGCTGCTCGGCGATGGCCGCGGCGTTGGCCACCTGCAGCAGGCCGTCGGCAGGCTCCGGCATCACGAGCGCGGGCATCAGGTACTCGAACATCGAACCGGACCACGACTTGAGGCCGGGCTGGAAACCCACCAGCAGGAACGGCCGGCCCAGCGCCATCCAGTGGCGGCGAGGTACATCCCCCTTCGCAATCGCCAGGAAGCTCAACAAGCGCGACTCGGAGGCCAGCAGGTCGTAGTAGCTGGCATCGAGCACGTTCTCCTCGACACGCAGGCCGATGTGGAACAGGTGCCGCTTGGGGTCGTAGAGGCCGCTGAAATCCATGCCGGCGTGCAGCGCATCGCAGCGCTGAGCCAGCGCCTCCAGCGCGGGTTCCTCGTGGCGCTGGCAGCCCTCGGCAGCAAAGGCGCGGCAGGCCTGGGCCACGGCCACCAGGTGGCCCGCGAGGTTGCCGCTGTCCACGCTGGATACGTAGGCGGGCGGCAGCAACTGAAGCGTCTGCGTGTCGTACCAGTTGAAGAGATGGCCCTGGTGCTTCTGCATGCGGTCCACGGTGTCGAGCGTGGCCGTGATGCGCGCGAGCAGCGCCGCGGTGTCGATCCAGCGGAACTCGCGCGCGCAGCAGGTGGCCAGCAGGTACATGCCGATGTTGGTCGGCGAGGTGCGGTGGGCGATGGTCGGCCGCGGCTCGAGCTGCAGGTTGTCGGGCGGCAGGTGGTTGTCTTGCGGGCCGACCACGTGCTCGAAGAAGCGCCAGGTGTCGTGCGCCAGTTTCTCCAGGTAGCCGCGTTGTTCGGCGCTCAAAGGATCGGGCACCTGCGCATCGACGCGACTGCTCCACCACGCCGCGAACGGCGCCAGCGCCCAGGTCAGGAACAACAGCGGCCCGGCCACCGGGTAGGCGCTCCAGCACGCCGCCACCACGGCCAGCGCCAGGCAGAGCGCGCTGCTGAGGGCCGCGTTGCGCAGGAAGGGCAACAGCTGCTGGCTGGACTGGGCCTGGGCCTGGGCGGTCGTGGTCCATTGAAGCAGGTGCCTGCGGCTGACGGTCAGCCGCCATGTCGCCAGGAACATCGCATCGAGCAGCAGGCGCGCCTGTGCCGCCAGCTGCACGAACTGCCAGGCTGCGCCGGCCATGGCCCGCAGCAGTTCCACCGCACCGACGTCGAAGAAGTGGCGCAGCTCGATGGCGCGGCGCGTCGGCACCAGTCCCGCCAGGGCGCCGAGCAGCGGTCCGAGCATGAGCGCCGCGGCGACCGCGGCCAGCGCCCATCCGAGCGGCATGGCCTGCGTGAAGACCACGAGCACCAGCAGCGCGAAGGAGGCGGGCACCACCAGCGAGCGGCGCAGGTTGTCGCCCATCTTCCAGAGCCCGAGCGCATCGATGCCGAAGTGCCTGGCGCGCCACAGCAGTGGCAGCAGCTGCCAGTCGCCGCGCACCCAGCGGTGCACGCGCGATGCGGCCACGCCGGAGTGGTGCGGGTGGTCCTCGATCAGCACCACGTCGCTCACCATCGCGCAGCGCGCGACCGTGCCTTCGAGCAGGTCATGGCTCAGCACCGCGCCTTCGGGCAGGCGCCCGTCGAGTGCGGCATGCACCGCGCGCACGTTCAGCAGGCCCTTGCCGGTGAAGGAGCCGCTGCCGAACACGTCCTGGTAGATGTCGGATGCGCCGCTGCCGTAGGGGTCGAGCCCGCACTGCCCGGCAAACATCCAGTGGAAGAAGGAGCGCTCGCTGCGCATCGGAAACGGCGTCACGATGCGCGGCTGGAGGATGCCGAAGCCCGCGACCACGCGCCGCCCTTGTGCGTCGATCTCGGGGGCATTGAGCGGATGGGCGGCGATCGACACCAGGTCGCGCAGCGCGCCCGGCGGCAGGCCCGTGTCGCTGTCGAGGGTCAGCACATAGGGCGTTCGTCCCGGGGCCAGCTGCTGGCCCGGCGCAAGCGGCAGGAAGCCGCTGGCGTCGCCGCTTGCCAGCAGGCGCATCAGCATTTCGAGCTTGCCGCGCTTGCGCTCCCAGCCCATCCAGCGTTCTTCGGTACCGCTCCAGCTGCGCGGCCGGTGCAGCAGCAGGAAGCGCGGGGCCGCGCCGGCGGGCGCCGGATATCTGGCGTTGAGCGCGGCGATGCGCGCAACGGCATCGTCGAGCAGCGGCGCGTCTTCCGGCAGCGAGGCTTGCGGGGCATCGGCCCAGTCGGTCAGCAGCGCGAACTGGGCGTGCGCCTCACGATTGGCGAGCCAGTGCAGTTCGAGCCGGTGCGCGAGCTGCGCGGTGTTCGCGGGTGAGCTCAGCAGCGTGGGAATGACGACCAGCGTGCGATGCCGTTCGGGAATGCCGGCCGCGAAGTCGAGGCGAGGCAATGCCTGCACCCGCACCGACTCGGCCACGATGCGCTGCGCCAGGGCGATCAACGCCTCCGAAAGCGGCCATGCGAGCAGTGCCATCGCTGCGATGGCGGTCCAGCCGCGCGGCGGAGGCAGGCCGTGCGCGACGGTCGCGAGCAGCCACACCGTGCCCAGGACGATGGACAGCACATAGGCGAGCAGGCGCCAGCCGCGGCGGCCATGCAGCCGCCGGGCCCTCGCCGGCCGGCCGGCACGGCCCGCCGGCGCATCGGACTGCAGCGCCGCGACCAGCGCATCGCGCCCTTGGCCGAACAGGTGGTAGCCGGCGGTGCTGTCGGCGCGATCGGTGCCGGCGCTGTCACGGCCGGCCGGCGCAGCGGCCGCGAGCCGCACCACGGCCTGGGCCACTTCGCGTTCGGATCGGCCGCAGTCGCGCGCGATCCGCTCCATCGCATGCGTGATCTGCTGGCGCGTGAGCTCGCTTTCATCGGCGAAGCTGGGCAGCTCGTGCAGCGCGCGCAGCGAGCGGCTGACGGGTTCGATCAGGCCGCTCCACTCGACCTGCCCGATCATGCGCAGCGTGGTGATGATGTTGCCGACCGTGAGGTTGGCCGCGGCCTGCGCGTTCTGCGCCTCGCCGATCAGCGCCGGCCCGTTGGGGCAGTGCTGCTCGGTCCAGCGCACCAGCGCCGGCGTGTTCTCTCCGTGCTCCACCGGCAGGCGCTGCCAGAGCTGCGTGAGGTACGCATCCTGCAGGTTGTGGCTTTGCAATGCGCGGTACAACGTGTCGAGGTCCTGCGTCGACAGATGCGGTGCCGCGTCCCAGACCGCGTGCGCTATTTCGCGCGCCACCTTGTTCTCCGCAATGCTCTCGGCCACGCGGCGCAGGTTTTCGAGCAGCACCACGCGCAGGGTGGTGGGCAGCGCCCAGAGTTCGCCGAGCGTGAGCTCGTCGATGTCCTGGTAGGCGTTCAGAAAGGCGGTGAACAGCGTCTTGTTGAGCACGCTGTCGGTATGGGCCACGTAGGCCCAGGCAATGCCGTAGACGCGCGGCAGGCCCGCGAGCGGCGGCGTGGCGAGCTTGGGCAGCCGCGCGTAGTAGCTGCGCGGCACGCCGTCGTGGATCTGCTGGAGCTGCGCCTCCACAAGGTGGAAGTTGTCGAGCAGCCATTCGGCTGCGGGAGATACATAGCGCCCGCTCTGCGAGATCAGTGCGATGTAGTCGAAAGCATTGCGCAGCGATTCGAGGTTTTCGTCCACGCGCGGGAAAAAGGGCGCTCCCTCGCGCGCGCGGCGCGGGTCGAGTTCGACCACCTGGGCCCGGGCCAGGCTGTGGCCGTGCTGTTCGAAGCGCTGGGCTCCGAAGAGCTCGGCGCGGATCGGCAGCGCCACCGGGTCGTGGGGCGCAAGGAGCAGCGCGCGCGCGTACGCACTGAGATCTGCGAGCCGGTCAACGACAAAGGCGGCGCTCATGGCGCCGCCTTTGTCTGGAGTTCGAGGAGGGGGCCGACTATTTGCCCCCTCTCGGGGGAAATTGCAGCCCGTGTCGCTTCAGGGTCTGCCACCCTCAAGCGACGGCGAACAGCCCGATACCGAAAGCGACCGCAACGAAAGCCATCGTGACGATCCGGCCCGCAGCGAGCGCGCGCACCCGCTGCATGTGGCTTCGCACCGAGAACCATCGCCCGTGGGCGCGTGCGCAATGGCGCATGTGAGAGGCCAGCGCTTCGAAATCGTGATGGACGAAATCGATCTGCGAATGAGTCAGCGACTGCGGGGTAGACATTGCAACGGGCTCCTGAATACGACTCGAGCTGCCGCGCGATTGCGAGAGATAGCGAGAAACTTTGAACGTCCCCCGACCCTACTCTCTTAATTGACCTTACGGGTTGCTATCCCGCGTTCCTTGCGTAGGAAAGGGCGCACAAAACGCCCTTTCCTGGCTTGCTCGATCGATCCGGAGATCTGCTCAACCCGTGTTGCGCAGGCCGGCCGCCACCCCGTTGATCGAGATGTGGATGCCGCGCTGCAGCCGCTCGCCGCCTTCGCCCGCGCGGTAGCGGCGCATCAGCTCGACCTGCAGGTGATGCAGCGGATCGATGTACGGAAAACGGTGGCGCACCGAGCGCTGCATCTCGGCGTTGCCTTCGAGCCTCTGCTTGGCGCCGGTGATGAGCGTGAGCGCGTCGGAAGTGCGGTGCCACTCGGTATCGATCATCGAGAACACCTTCTGGCGCAGCTTGCGGTCGGTCACCAGTTCGGCATAGCGCGACGCCAGCGCAAGGTCGCTCTTGGCCAGCACCATGTCCATGTTGGAGAGCAGCGTGCGAAAGAACGGCCACTGCGCATACATGCGGCGCAGCAGCGCGGTGCGCTCCTTGCGCGCGGCCGGCGTTGGGGCCGAGGCCAGGAACTGCTCCACGCCCGAGCCGAAACCGAACCAGCCGGGAATGGTGAGCCGGCACTGGCCCCAGCTGAAGCTCCACGGCACGGCGCGCAGGTCGTCGATCTTGTGGCTCGGGTTGCGCGAGGCGGGACGCGAGCCGATGTTGAGCTCGGCAATCTCGCGGATCGGCGTGGAGCCGAAGAAGTAGTCGCCGAAGCCCGGGGTTTCGTAGACCAGCTTGCGGTAGGCCGACATGCTCGCGGCCGACAGCTCCCCGGCCGCCGACAGGAAGGTGGCGGGCGCCGACTTGGCCTGCGGCAGCAGCGTGGCTTCGAGCGTGGCGGCCACCAGCGTCTCGAGATTGCGCCGGCCGATCTCGCGGTTGGCGTACTTCGAGCCGATCACCTCGCCCTGTTCGGTGAGGCGGATCTGGCCGCGCACCGTGCCGGGCGGCTGCGCGAGGATCGCCTGGTAGCTCGGTCCGCCGCCGCGTCCCACCGTGCCGCCGCGGCCATGGAACATGCGCAGGCGAATCGGATGGGCCTTTTTCTTGTTGAGCTCGTCGAACAGTGCGACCAGCGCAATGCCTGCGCGGTAGAGCTCCCAGTTGCTCGTGAAGATGCCGCCGTCCTTGTTGCTGTCGCTGTAGCCGAGCATCACGTCCTGCTCGGCGCCCGAGCGCTCGATCAGCGCCTGGATGTTCGGCAGCGCATAGAAGGCACGCACGATGGGGGCGGCATTGCGCAGGTCCTCGATGGTTTCGAACAGCGGCACCACGATCAGGTCGCAGGTGGCGTTGCCGTCCATCTTGCCGCGCAGCAGGCCCACTTCCTTTTGCAGCAGCAGCGCCTCGAGCAGGTCGCTCACCGTCTCGGTGTGGCTGATGATGTAGTGGCGGATGGCGGCCGCACCGTAGCGCGCACGCGCGGTGCGCGCTGCCGCGAAGATCGCGAGCTCGCTCTGCGCGAGCGGCGAATATTCGGCATCGGGCACGCGCAGCGGGCGCGCGTCGTCGAGCAGCTTGAGCAGCAGCGTCTGCTTGGCCTCCTCGGCCAGCGAGGCATAGGCGGGCTCGATGCGCGCGGTGGCCAGCAGCTCGGCGATCACGGCCTCGTGCTTGTCCGAGCTCTGGCGCAGGTCGACCGTGGCCAGGTGGAAGCCGAACACCTCGACCGCGCGGATCAGCGGCCGCAGGCGCGGCGCCGCCAGCACGCTGCCGTGCTTCTCGACGAGCGACTCTTCCACCGTGTGCAGGTCGGCCAGGAATTCCTCGGCCTTCGTGTAGGGGTTTTGCGGCGGCACGGCGTGGCGCGCGGCTTCGCCGCCGGTGAGCTCGCGCAGCGTGGCCGCCAGCCGCGCATACACGCCGGTGAGCGCGCGCCGGTAGGGCTCATCCTTGCGGTGCTCGCTGGTGTCGGGCGAGCGCTCGGCCAGCGCCTGCATCTCGACCGACACGTCCACCAGCGTGGCGGACAGCGAGAGCTCGCCGCCCAGGTAGTGCACTTCGGTGAGATAGTGGCGCAGCGCCAGCTCGGCCTGGCGGCGCAGCGCGTATTCGAGCGTTTCGGCCGTCACGTTGGGATTGCCGTCGCGGTCGCCGCCGATCCACTGGCCCATGCGCAGGAAAGGCGCGACCGAAGGCACCACACCGCCCTGGCCCAGCGCCTTTTCGAGGTCGGCATAGACGCGCGGAATCTCGCGCAGGAAGGTGGCTTCGTAGTAGCTCAGCGCATTCTCGATCTCGTCGGCCACGGTGAGCTTGGAAAAGCGCAGCAGCCGCGTCTGCCAGATCTGCGTGACGCGGATGCGCATCTGCGTTTCGTTCTCGGCAAACTCGAGCGGCGTGAGCGCGTCCTTGGCGCCGGCGTAGGCGCTCTGGCGCAGCTTGATCTCGTCGCGCGTGGTGAGCAGCTGCGCAATGGCGCGCTCGGCATCGAGGATGCTCTTGCGCTGCACCTCGGTCGGATGCGCGGTGAGCACCGGCGAGACATAGCTGCGTGCCAGCGAGGCCACCACTTCGTCGGGCTTGACGCCGGCCTTGCGGATACGCGCGAGCGCGGTCTGCAGATCGCCGTCGGCGTTTTCGCCGGCGCGCTCGGCCTCGGTGCGGCGGCGGATTTGGTGGCGGTCTTCGGCCAGGTTGGCCAGGTGGCTGAAATAGGTGAAGGCGCGGATCACGCGCACCGTCTCGGCCGCGCTCAGGCCCTTGAGCAGGTTCTTGAGCGCGCGGTCGGCCGCCTGGTCGGCATCGCGGCGGAAAGCCACCGACAGCGTGCGGATCTTCTCGACCAGCGCATAACTTTCCTCGCCCTCCTGTTCGCGGATCACGTCGCCGAGGATGCGGCCCAGGAGCCGGATGTCGTCGATCAGCGGCTGGTCTTCGGCTTGCCGGCGCCTGGGCGGCGCAGGAGTCTTGCTGGCTTTCATTTCGATGTTTTTCCTGGTCTAGAAAAGAATGCGCCGCCTGCGTTGTTGCGGCGCAACATGCTAGCATTCCGGAGGTCTTCAACATGTACTTTTTGGGAGCGGCCTTGAGCAATATCGTGATCGCCACGCGCGAAAGCCGGCTCGCCCTGTGGCAGGCCGAGCACGTGCAGGCGCTGCTGCAGGAAAGAGGCCACGCGGTCAGCCTGCTGGGCATGACCACGCGCGGCGACCAGATCCTCGACAAGTCGCTCAGCAAGGTGGGCGGCAAGGGCCTGTTCGTGAAGGAGCTCGAACTCGCGCTCGAGGAAGGCCGCGCCGACATCGCGGTGCATTCGCTGAAAGACGTGCCGATGGACCTGCCCGAGGGTTTCGTGCTGGCCTGCGTGCTGGAGCGCGAAGACCCGCGCGATGCGCTGGTGTCGCCGCGCCATGCCTCGCTCGACGAGCTGCCGCAGGGCGCCGTCGTCGGCACCTCCAGCCTGCGGCGCGTGGTGCTGCTGCGCGCCCTGCGGCCCGACCTTCGCATCGAGCCGCTGCGCGGCAACCTCGACACCCGCCTGCGCAAGCTCGACGAAGGCCAGTACGACGCCATCGTGCTCGCGGCGGCCGGGCTCAAGCGGCTCGGGCTCGAACACCGCATCCGGGTCGCGTTCGATCCCGACACCATGCTGCCGGCTGCGGGGCAGGGCGCGCTCGGCATCGAGGTGCGGGCCGACCGCACCGAGCTGATCGCGCTGCTGGCCACGCTGGCGCATCCGCGCGATTGGCTGGCCACCGCCGCCGAGCGCGCGGTGAGCCGGTCGATGGGCGGCAGCTGTTCCATGCCGCTGGCAGCCCATGCGCGCTGGCAGGCCGATGGAGCGCTGCGCATCGATGCGGCCTGGGGCGACCCCGAGGGCAATGCCGCGCTGGTGCGGGTTCACGCGCAAGCCCCGGCCGCCGACTTCGCGCAGGCCGGCGCGCTCGGCGAACGCGCCGCCTCGCTGCTGCGCGACGCCGGCGCGCACTGAAGATTTTTCAAACAACGATGGCTGCCAAGCCCGTCATCGTCACGCGGCCGGCGCGCGAGGCCGCGCAATGGGCGGACGAGTTCCGGGCCGCGGGGCTGGATGCCGCGGTGCTGCCGCTGATCGCCATCGAGCCCGCCATCGACGTGGAGCCGCTGCGCGCAGCGTGGAAGCGGCTTGCGGACTACGCGGCGCTGATGTTCGTGAGCGCCACCGCGGTCGAGCATTTCTTCCTGCATGCGGAAGAAGGGCAACGCGCAACCGGCCCGCGCTTCTGGGCCACGGGGCCCGGCACGGCACGCGCACTCTTGCGTGCCGGCGTGCCGCAAGGCGCCATCGACGCACCGCCTTCCGACGCCGCCCGCTTCGATTCCGAGGCCCTGTGGGAGCGCGTGAAAGGGCAGGTCGGCCAGGGTGTGCGCGTGCTGATCGTGCGCGGCGGCGATGCGGCCGGCCACCCGAGCGGACGCGACTGGCTCGCCCACGAGATCGACGCCGCCCAGGGGCTGCGCGACACCGTGGTCGCCTACCGGCGCCTGCCGCCATCCTTCGACGACGCGGCGCGTGCGCTGGCGCTCGATGGCGCCGCGGGGCGCGCGGTCTGGCTGTTCAGCAGCTCGGAGGCCATTGCCAACCTGTGCGATGCCATGCCGGGCACCGACTGGCATGCGGCCGTTGCGGTGGCGACCCATGCGCGCATCGGCGAAGCCGCGCGGGCCGCGGGATTCGGTTCGGTGCGCGTGTGCCCGCCGCTGCGGGAAGCCCTGGTCGCGTCGATAGAATCCTTCACATGAGTGCCGCGTCCCCGTCCGACGACTTCTCCCCCCCATCTTCCGCCGCGCCGGTGCCCGCCACGCTGGCGATGGCGCAGTCGCCGGAGTCGCAGGCGGCCGCCGCAACGATGCTCTCGCGCATCGGCTTCGGCCTGCTGGCCATCGTGGCGCTGGCGGCCCTGGTGACGGCCATCTCCCTGTGGCAGAAGGTCAGCGGCATGCAGGAGCAGCTGGCGCGCCAGAGCGCCGATGCGCTGGCCCAGTCGCTCGAGGCGCGCACGCTCGCGCGCCAGGCCATCGACACGGTACGCGAGACCGCAGCCCGCGCTGCGCTCACCGAAACCCGGGTTGCCGAGGTCGCACTGCAGCGCTCGCAGCTCGAAGAACTGATGCAAAGCCTCTCGCGCTCGCGCGACGAGAACCTGGTGGTCGACATCGAATCGGCCGTGCGCCTGGCGCTGCAGCAGGCGCAGGTCACGGGCAGC
This sequence comes from Variovorax beijingensis, assembly GCF_007828835.1. Taxonomy (GTDB): domain Bacteria; phylum Pseudomonadota; class Gammaproteobacteria; order Burkholderiales; family Burkholderiaceae_C; genus Variovorax; species Variovorax beijingensis_A. The sequence continues at coordinate 553,557 of NZ_VIVL01000002.1, forward strand.
GTGGAGCCCCTGCTGGCCGCCCTCAAGTCCGGCGACCTGCGCATCGCGCGCGCCGCGCAGCCCCGGCTGGCGCCGCTGCAGCGCGCCATGCAGCGCGACGCCGACCGCCTGCGCAGCAGCGCCAGCGCCGACAGCGGCGAAGCGCTGCAAAAGCTCGACGAGCTGATGCGCAGCGTGGACGACCTGCCGCCGCTCAACGCCGTGGCCATGCGCGGCTCGGGCCTCAATGCCTGGCAGCCCGAGCCCATTCCGGCCGATGCGGCCTGGTGGGAAAAACTGCTGCTGACGGTGCGCGCCGAAGCGCGGTCGCTGGTGCGGGTCGGGCGCATCGAACGTCCCGAGGCGGTGCTGCTGGCACCCGACCAGACCTATTTCCTGCGCGAGAACCTCAAGCTCAAGCTGCTCAATGCGCGGCTCTCGCTGCTGTCTCGGCAGGTGGACGCCGCGCGCAGCGAACTCGCCACGGTGGCCGCATCGCTGAACCGCTATTTCGATCCCGCATCGCGGCGCACGCAGGCCGCCGCGACGCAGCTGCAGCAGCTGCAGGCGCTCGTGAAGACCTCCGAACCCCCGCGCATCGACGACACGCTGTCGGCGCTGGCCACGGCGGCAGCGGGGCGCTGACATGAGCCCCCACGCTCATCACTTCGTGTATTTGCTGCCCAAAGGGGGCGCAGGCCTCCCTTGGGGCGGCCCGGCGAGGGGCCTGACGTGAGAGCCGCACTGTGGCTCCTCGCGCTGTTCGCCGTTGCGGCGGCGGTGGCGCTGTTCGCGGGCAACAACCAGGGCACGATCACCGTGTTCTGGCCACCCTGGCGCGTCGACCTGTCGCTGAACCTGGTGCTGGTCATCCTGCTGGCCGCGTTCGTGCTGCTCCATCTTGCATTGCGCGGCCTGGCGGCGCTGTTCTCGCTTCCGACCCAGGCGCGCCAATGGCGGCTGCAGCAAAAGGAACGCATGCTGCACTCGGCCCTGCTCGATGCCATGGTGCAGTTGCTCTCGGGCCGCTTCTCGCGCGCGCGCAAGGCCGCGCAAGCCGCGCTGGTGCAGGAAAAAACGCTGGCCGCGCTCGGCGCGAGCCTGCCGCAGGCCCAGCAGGTCCGCGTGCTGTCGCACCTGCTGGCTGCCGAGAGCGCTCAGGCCCTGCAGGACCGGGCCGCGCGCGACGCGCACCTGCAGCAGGCGCTCAACGAAAGCGTCGACCGCATCGTGCTGGCCAGTCCCGAAACGCGCGAAGGCGTGCAGCTGCGCGCGGCGCGCTGGGCGCTCGAAGACCGCGATCCCGCGGGCGCCCTGGCTCGGCTCGAGGAGCTTCCCCAAGGCGTGCAGCGGCGCACGCTCGCGCTGCGCATCCGCCTGAAGGCTGCGCGCCAGGATGGGCGCACGCTCGAAGCACTGGAAACGGCGCGCCTGCTGGCCAAGCACCGGGCCTTTTCCGAGGGCGCAGCGCAGAGCATCGTGCGCGGCCTCGCCACCGAGCTGCTGTCGGGTGCGCATGACCCGGCACAGCTGCTTCGCGCCTGGGCCGAGCTCGACGACGCCGAGCGTGAAATGCCCGAGGTCGCGATTCACGCCGCCCAACGCATGGTGGCGCTGCGCGGCGATCTGTCGCTGGCGCGCGGCTGGCTGCTGCCGGCTTGGGAGCGCATGGTGTCGCAGCCCCGGGGCCTGGGCGATATGCTGCGCGTCAAGATGGCGCGCGCGCTCGAGGCGGGGCTCGATTCGGTGGATGCCGACTGGCTGGCCCGCATCGAAACGGCGCAGCGCAACAACCCGCGCGACCCCAACCTGCAGTACCTCGCGGGCATGGCCTGCATGAAGCGCCAGCTCTGGGGCAAGGCCCAGCAACTGCTGATGCAGGCCGGCCTGGGCCTGCAGGACACGGAGCTTTACCGGCGCGCCTGGCTGGCACTGGCCGAACTGGCCGAAACGCGCGGCGACGAAGAGCAGGCCGCAGCGGCCTGGAAGCGCGCGGCGCAGACCGAGAAGGTCTGACCGGCAATCGGTCCCGCGCTGCGGCGCTTGCCGCTCTTGCATTCCCCAAAAAAAACGGCGCCGATGTGGCGCCGTTCTTCATTGTCCCCGAGCCCTCGGGCCCGGGCTTCTTCAGTTCACGCCTTGCGCATCGGAAGGCGCCTTTTCGAAGGGCAGCGTCATCGCACCGAGCTCGCGGCGGGTTTCAACCAGCACCAGCGGACCATCGTCGAGCACGATCGCGGGCGGGCGCTCGCGCGGCACATGCACCGGCTTCGGCTCAGCCGCGATCGCTGCGCGGGCCTGTGCAATGCGCTCGGCGTCCGAGTTCACCCATTGCAGGCCCGAGCTCTCGGCGATCTGCGCGAGTTCGGTCAGCGGCAGCTCGAAGGGTTGCACCTTCGGCAGTGCACGGCCATTGGCTGCGGGCTTGCTGCTGCTCTCGACGGCGACAGGCGCCGCCGCGGCTGCAGCGACCGCGACCGCGGGAGTTGCGGGAGCGGCAGGAGCTGCTGCGGCCGGGCGATCGAAGTAGCTCCGCGGTGCCGGTTCGCGTGCTTCTGCTTCGGGCACTGCGGTGCGTTCGGCCGTTGCGAGCGGCTGGGCCGGCTGGCGTGCCGGTGCTTCGCCGGCCTCCGCGCTGTCGGCCGATGCGCCGGCCACGCCGGTTTCGCTGTCGTCGCGCGGACCGCGCTCGCGGCGATCCCGGCCGTAGCGGTCGCGCGAACGGCCGCGGCGCTCTTCGCCTTCGCGGCGCGGTGTCTGCTGCTCGCCGGTACCGGCTTCGCCTTCATTGGCCGGTGCCATTTCGGCGGCTTCGGCAATGCGGATGTCCGCTTCGTCGAGATTGGCGGGGGCCTCGCCGTTGGCGAAACGCGGCTGGCCTTCGCTGCGGCGCTCGCGGCGGCCGTCGTTGCGCTCGCCTCGCGGTGCGCGTTCTTCGCGGCCGCCGCGCGGCGCACGTTCGGCTTGCGCGCCGTCCTGCGGGGCGACGTTGTCGCCGCCGGATGCGTCGCGCGGTGCATCGTTGCCATTGCGCTCGCCGCGCTCGCCGCGCTCGGCCCGCTCGGCCCGCTCGCCACGTTCACCGCGTTCCCGGCGTTCGCCGCGTGCGCGCGGCGCGCGTTCTGCCGGCGCATTGCCTTCATCGCCAGCGGGTGCGCCCGATACCGGTTGCTGGGCTTCGAGGTTGCCGTCGATCAGTTCGGCCGATGCCGGCCGTGCCTCGCGGCCTTCGCCTTCGCGGCGCTCGCCGCGGCCACCGCGGCGCTGTTCGCCGTCGCGCGGGCCGCGTGCTTCACGGGGCTCGCGAGGTTCGCGGAGCTCGCGCGGCTCGCGTTGTTCGCGGGGTTCGCGCGGCTGGGCGGCTTCGCTGCGGATCTCGCTGCCGCGTCCTTCACGGCGCTCGCCTCCGCGGCCACCGCGGCGTTCGCCGTCGCGGCCACCGGAGCGGCTGCCGTTTTCACCGCGGCCTTCGCCGCCGCGGCCACCGCGGCGCTGTTCGCCATCGCGGGCGCCGCGCGCTTCGCCGTCGCGGCCCGGGCGGCCGCCATCACGGCGCGTGGGCTTCGGAGGCTCGACCGGGATCACGGCCGGCGCGGGCGCCGGTGCCGGCGTGCCGCCGAACCAGCTCTTGATGCGGGCGAAGAAGCCGGTCTCGGCCGGTGCCGGTGCGCTTGCGACGGGGGGCGCAACCGGTGCCGGGGCCACGGCGGCCGGGGCACGCGCCGGTTCGGGCCGGGGCGGCACCACGGGCGCGGGCGCATCGGGCAGAACGCCCTTGATGACCGGCGTCTGCTTGTTGGTGGGCTCCTGCGAGCGGCGCGTGACCGAGGTCGGGTCCTCGATCTCGTCGGCCATCTTGTAGCTGGCTTCGATGTGGTCCAGGCGCGGATCGTCGTGCTTCAGGCGCTCGAGCTTGTAGTTCGGCGTTTCGAGCGTCTTGTTCGGCACCATCAGCACGGTGACGCGCTGCTTGAGTTCGATCTTGGCGATCTCGGGGCGCTTTTCGTTCAGCAGGAACGAGGCCACTTCGACCGGCACCTGCACGTGCACGGCAGCCGTGTTGTCCTTCAGGCACTCTTCCTGGATGATGCGCAGGATCTGCAGCGCGCTCGATTCGGTGTCGCGGATGTGGCCCGAGCCGCCGCAGCGCGGGCAGGGGATCGACGAGCCTTCGCTGAGCGCCGGCTTCAGGCGCTGGCGGCTCATTTCCATCAGGCCGAACTTGCTGATCGAGCCGAACTGCACGCGGGCGCGGTCTTGCCGCAGCGCGTCGCGCAGGCGGCTTTCGACTTCGCGGCGGTTCTTCGACTCGTCCATGTCGATGAAGTCGATGACGATCAGGCCGCCCAGGTCGCGCAGGCGCATCTGGCGGGCCACTTCGTCGGCGGCTTCGAGGTTGGTGCGCGTGGCGGTTTCCTCGATGTCGCCGCCCTTGATGGCGCGCGCCGAGTTCACGTCGACCGAGACCAGCGCCTCGGTGTGGTCGATCACGATGGCGCCGCCCGAGGGCAACTGCACGGTGCGCGCATAGGCGGATTCGATCTGGTGCTCGATCTGGAAGCGGCTGAACAGCGCCGCGTCGTCGCGGTAGCGCTTCACGCGGGCGGCATGCTCGGGCATGACGTGCGCCATGAACTGCTGCGCCTGCTCGTAGATGTCGTCGGTGTCGATCAGGATGTCGCCGATGTCGTGATTGAAGTAATCACGGATGGCGCGGATGACGAGCGAGGATTCCTGGTAGATCAGGAAGGCGCCCTTGCCGCCCTTGGCCGCGCCGTCGATGGCGCTCCAGAGCTTGAGCAGGTAGTTCAGGTCCCACTGGAGTTCGGGCGCCGAGCGGCCGATGCCGGCGGTGCGCGCGATGATGCTCATGCCCTTGGGGTACTCGAGCTGATCCATCGCCTCCTTGAGTTCGGCGCGGTCGTCGCCCTCGATGCGCCGGCTCACGCCGCCGCCGCGCGGGTTGTTGGGCATCAGCACCACGTAGCGGCCGGCCAGCGAGATGAAGGTGGTGAGGGCCGCGCCCTTGTTGCCGCGCTCTTCCTTCTCGACCTGGACGACCAGCTCCTGGCCTTCCTTGATGACGTCCTGGATGCGCGCCTGGTTGGCGGAAACGCCTTCGGCGAAGTATTGCTTGGAGATTTCCTTGAACGGCAGGAAGCCGTGGCGGTCTTCGCCGTAGTCGACGAAACAGGCTTCGAGCGAAGGCTCGACGCGCGTCACGACGGCCTTGTAGATGTTGCCCTTGCGCTGTTCGCGCCCTTCGATCTCGATTTCGTAGTCGAGGAGCTTTTGCCCGTCGACGATGGCCAGGCGGCGTTCTTCGGCCTGCGTGGCATTGATCAGCATCCGCTTCATGATGCGTTGTCCTTATATGTATCGTTCTACCGGCCCATGACGGGCCAACGATGCACGGACGACGCCCGCGAAACGAGGGGAATTGCCGCTTGGCCCCGGATGTTGTCGCTGCCGCGCCGAGCGCGGACAGGCCTCTTGAGCGTCAGCTCAGGAAGACAACCGGGGTGGGGGCGCGTGGATGGGCGCGAGCCAGGTTCGGTGTTGAGCAGCTATCTTATTGATAGCTGGTTGCGCAATGGTGGCGCGCGGTGCGGATGACTCAATGCCTGAGGCCGCTGGCAGAAGCCAGGTGGGCCAGCGCAGGCACATTTGAATCAGCAGCATCAACACAAGGGACTCGCTTCGATCCGCCGGCAGCTTGGAAGCTGCAGGCTGGGTATTCCGTATCGGTGTTTCGTGGGTGTCGGCTTGACTTGGGCGCCACGCCTGCCACTTTGCGCAATTGCGCGGGGTTTGCAGGTTCGGCGCCAAAGCGGCATCGACCTCGCAGCATGGTCCTGGGCGTTTGACTGCAGTGATCTAAACTTCTGTCTAATCAAGCACTTACACGACCGCGCTGGTGAAAAACATTATAGGTGCGAAGCGAAGCCCCGCGGCCGCTCCAAATCCCGCAGTTCCAGATCCCGCAGTCCCAAAGGCTGCGGCGGACGCCGGCGCGCCGCATGCGGCCATCAGGTTCATCACCGTCGATGCGGAATCCGCGGGCCAGCGGCTCGACAACTTCCTGTTCCGCCACCTGAAGGGCGTGCCCAAGACGCATGTCTACCGGATCATCCGGTCGGGCGAGGTGCGCATCAACAAGGGGCGGGTGCAGGCCGAGACCCGCATCGAAGCCGGCGACGTGCTGCGGCTGCCTCCCATACGGATATCACCGCGGGCCGAAGAGGGCGCTGCGCCGCCCGCGCCGGCGCGCGAATTCCCGGTGCTGCTGGAGGACGACGCGGTGCTGGCCATCGACAAGCCCGCCGGCGTGGCCGTGCACGGCGGCAGCGGCGTGAGCTTTGGCGTGATCGAGCAGCTGCGGACGGCGCGCCCGGGCGCCAAGTTCCTCGAACTGGTGCACCGGCTCGACCGCGAGACCTCGGGCATCCTGCTGGTGGCCAAGAAGCGCAGCGCGCTCGTGGCGCTGCAAGACCAGTTCCGCGAACGCGAGACCGGCAAGACCTACCTCGCGCTGGTCGAGGGCGCCTGGCCTGCCAACAAGAAGGTGCTCGATGCGCCGCTCGCCAAGTACCTGCTGCCGGGCGACGGCGCGGGCGCCGGCGAACGCCGCGTGCGGGTGGTCGCCAAGGACCATCCCGATGCCATGCGGGCCGTGACGCTGGTGCGCGTGCTCGCGCGGCTCACGCTGCCGGGCGATGCCGCGCCGCTGTCGCTGCTGGCGGTCACCATCAAGACCGGCCGTACCCACCAGATCCGCGTGCACCTTGCATCGGCCGGCCATGCCATCGCGGGCGACGACAAATACGGCAACTTCGAGCGCCAGCGCGTGTTGCAAAAGCTCGGCCTCAAGCGCATGTTCCTGCATGCCTGGCGACTGCAGTTCACCCACCCCGCCACGGGCGAGCGCGTGGCGCTGCAGGCCGGCCTGCCGCCCGAGCTGCAAGCGTTGATGCCGCCCCAGGCGATCGAAGCGCTTGCCCAACATCCCACTCCCACGGCCAATGACTGATTCCTCCAGACCCCTGCGCTTCGACCTGATCGCCTTCGATTGGGACGGCACGCTCTACGACTCCACGCGGCTCATCGTGCGCTGCATCCAGGCGGCCGTGATCGACGTCGGCGGCGCCAAGCCGAGCGAGAACGACGCCGCATGGGTGATCGGCCTGGGCCTGGCCGAGGCCCTGGCGCGCGCCGCGCCCGATGTGCCGAAGGAAAAATACGCCGAGCTCGGTGCGCGCTACCGCTACCACTACCTGCAGCACCAGGACGACCTCGTGCTGTTCGACGGCGTGCTGCAGATGATCGACGCCCTGCGCGCGCGCGGCCACAAGCTCGCCGTGGCCACGGGCAAGTCGCGTCGCGGCTTGAACGAGGCGCTGAAGTCGGTCGCGCTGCGCGACCGCTTCGACGCCTCGCGCACCGCCGACGAAACCTTCGGCAAGCCGCACCCGCGCATGCTGCTCGAACTCATGGAGGAGCTCGAGGTGCCGCCCGAGCGCACCCTGATGATCGGCGACACCACGCACGACCTGCAGCTGGCGCTCAATGCCGGCTGCGCGAGCGTGGGCGTGAGCTATGGCGCGCACGAGCCCGAGAGCTTCGACGAACTGAAGCCGCTGTTCGTCGCCCACTCGGTGGCCAGCCTGGAGGCATGGCTTCTGGACAACGCCTGAAAATCGCGGCATGAGCGAAGAACAGCGCATTCCCCTGTGCAATGCCGCGGAGCTGGTCGAAGGCGGCCGGGCCGTCCCTTTCGATGTGGTCTATGGCGGCGAGACCTGCCGGGCCTTCGCTGTGCGCTTCGAAGGGCAGCCGCATGCCTACCTCAACCGATGCAGCCACGTGGCCATGGAGCTGGATTTCCAGCCCGACCGCTTCTTCGACGACAGCGGCCAGTGGCTGCTCTGCGCCACCCACGGTGCGGTCTACCGGCCGGACACCGGCGAATGCGCCGGCGGCCCATGCCGCGGCGGGCTCGTGAAGATCGCCCTCAGCGAACGTGACGGCGTGGTGCACTGGCATACTGCCTGGAACCTCCATCCCCTGATTTTTTGACAATGACCGACCCGAACCGCACGGAACCCGAAGGTTTTGATCCTTTTGAGCCGGCCACCCCCATTGCGTCCTCGCAGGGCGCGCCGAGAAACATGGCCAAAGACCCCACGCAGCGTCCCGGATGGGAGCGCGCAACGCTCGAGAAGCTCGCCTTCGCTTCGCTCAACGAGCAGAAGGCGGCGCGCCGCTGGAAGACCTTCACGCGCCTGTCGTGGCTCGCCTTCTTCATCTTCCTGGTTTGGCTCGCGATGTCGCGCAACGCGCCGAGCGCCGCCAAGACCACGGCCCACACGGCGGTGGTCGAGATCAAGGGCGAGATCGCCAACGGCGGCGACGCCAGCGCGGAATTCGTGGTGGCGGCCATGAAGACGGCCTTCGAGGACGAGGGCGCCAAGGGCATCGTGCTGCTCATCAATTCGCCCGGCGGAAGCCCCGTGCAGGCGGGCATCATCAGCGACGAGATCAAGCGCCTGAAGGCCAAGCACAAGAAGCCGATCTACGCGGTGGTCGAGGAAACCTGCGCCTCGGCCGCGTACTACATCGCGGCCGCCACCGACAAGATCTTCGTCGACAAGGCCAGCATCGTCGGCAGCATCGGCGTGCTGATGGACGGCTTCGGCTTCACCGGCGTGATGGAAAAGGTCGGCGTCGAGCGCCGGTTGCTGACGGCCGGCGAGAACAAGGGCTTCCTCGACCCGTTCAGCCCGATGAGCGACGCGCAGCGCGCCCATGCCCAGGCCATGCTGAACCAGATCCACGCGCAGTTCATCAACGTGGTGAAAAGCGGGCGCGGCGACCGGCTCAAGCTCGACACCCCGGGGCTTTTCAGCGGCCTCTTCTGGAGCGGCGAACAGGCCGTCGAATTCGGCTTGGCCGACCAGCTGGGCAATGTCGACTTCGTAGCGCGCGAAGTCATCAAGGCCGAAGAGGTCACCGACTACACCCGGCGCGACAACGTGGCCGAGAAACTTGCGAAGAAATTCGGCGCCGCCATGGGCGCGGCCACCGTCCGCTCGCTGCAGTCCGCCACGCCGGCGCTGCGCTGAGGCCGGCGGCCAGTCGCTTCAAGACCGTTTGCCGTCCTCGCCCGTGAGGCGGGCCGAGGCCGCCAGCGCCGCGGCAAAGACCACGACCACATAGAGCGCGGCCGTCAGCGAGCTGGCCCGCGCGAGCAGGCCGATCACCGCCGGGCCGGCCATGAAACCCAGGTAGGCCACGGCCGAGACGGCGGCAATGCCGATGGCGGGTTCAACGCCGGGCACGCGCGCCGAGGCGCCGAACAGGATCGGCACTACGTTCGCAAAACCGATGCCGACGCCCGCGAAGCCGAGCAACGCGAGCCAGGGCAGGTCGGTCAGCAGCACCAGCGCCATGGCCACGGCCGCCAGAATGCCGCTGCCGCGTAGCAGCGCCGTCGGCGAGAAGCGCGCGCGCATGGCGTCGCCGCCGAAGCGCGCCGCCGCCATGGCGGCGGAGAAGCTCGCGTAGGCCAGCGCGGCCTGCTTTTGCGGGCTGCCGAGTTCCTGCTGCATGTAGAGCACGCTCCAGTCGTAGATGGCGCCTTCCGCAATCAGGCCCAGCGCGGCGAGCACGCCAAGCACCGCCAGCGTGCCGCGGGGCAGCCGGAAGCGATGGTCCGCCGGGGCGGCATCACTCGCGGCGGGCGGCCTGGGCAGCATGCGCGTCGACGCGACGGCAACCACCAGCACCATTGCCGCTGCCACCCACAGCAGATGCGCCTGCGCCCCGAGCCCGGCGGCCAGTGCCGCGCTGCCGCTCGCGGCGCCGGCCATGCCACCCAGGCTGAACATGCCGTGCATGCCGCTCATCAGGGGCTTGCCGCCGTGCAGCTCCAGCTGCGCCGCCTCGGTGTTGATGGCCACGTCGAACACGCTGGTCACCAGGCCGAAGACCGCCAGCAATGCCAAAAGGAAAAGATAGCCCGGCATCGCGATCAGGCCGGCAAGCAGCAGGGCATAGACGCAGCCGCAGAGCGCGGCCATGCGCCGCGGGCCGTGGCGGCCGATCCAGCGGCCGGCGCTGGTCAGCCCGAACATCGCGCCGGCGCCGGCCGCGAGCAGCGCCAGCCCGAGCTCGGCTTCGTCGATGCCGTAGTGCGCCTTGACCGTCGGAACATGCACGCCCCAGGTCGCAAAGATGAATCCGGACGAAAAGAACTGCGCGCGCGAGGCCCAGCGCGTGCCGGCGGTCACCCCCATCGTCAACGCCCGATCGCGAACACGGCCGGCAGGCGTTCGTCCAATGTGCCCGGCTGCGCCTTGGCGCGCCAGGATTTCACGGTTTCGCTGCGCACGTGGGCGCTGGCGAGCGTCAGGCCGCGTGCTACCGCGAGCCGGGTGTTGTGCTGCAGCGTTTGCACCAGCGCCTGCAGCAGCGCGGCGTTGCGGTAGGGCGTTTCGATGAACAGCTGCGTCTGGCCCGTCTTGAGCGCCAGCGCCTCGAGCTCGCGGATGCGCACCTGGCGCTCGCCGGCATCCTGCGGCAAGTAGCCGACGAAGGCGAAGTTCTGCCCGTTGAGGCCGCTCGCAGCCAGCGCCAGCAGCAGCGAGACGGGCCCGGTGAGCGGCACCACGGCAATGCCCAGGTCATGCGCGGCGCGCGCCACCGAGGAGCCGGGGTCGGCCACCGCCGGCATGCCGGCCTCGCTCAGCAGGCCGACGTCGTGGCCTTCGAGCGCGGCGGCCAGCAACGGGCGGGCATCGAACTGCCCCGCGTGGTCGCCCTTCTTGTGCACCTCGCGCGGCAGTTCGCGGATGTCCTGCGCCTGCAGCGGCGCCGCCAGTGGCGCGACGGCATCGATCCGCTTCAGGTAGGCGCGGGCCGACTTGGCGTTCTCGCAGATCCAGTGGGTGATCCCGGCGGCGGCCTGGATCGTGCCCAGCGGCAGGGCGTCCTGCAGCGGCGCCTGGGTGTCGCAGCCGAAGTCGAGCGGCGCGGGAACGAGGTAGAGCTTGCCGTGCGTCACAGGAGTTCGACCCCCGCGGCGCGCAGCATCCGGCAGGTGCGGATCAAGGGCAGGCCGACCAGCGCCGTCGGGTCGTCGCTGTCGATCGCGCTCAGCAAGGCGATGCCGAGCCCTTCGCTCTTCGCGCTGCCTGCGCAGTCGTACGGCTGCTCGGCCTGCAGGTACTGCTCGATGGCGGCATCGCTGAGTTCGCGGAACACCACCCGCACCGGCGCCAGGTCGCGCTGGACGAAGCCGGTGGCCTCGCAGACCACGGCCACCGCGGTCTGGAACACCAGTGTCTGGCCGCGCATCCGGCGCAGTTGGGCCGTGGCGCGCGCGTGGTCGCCGGGCTTGCCGAGCGCCTCGCCCGCCAACTCGGCCACCTGGTCCGAGCCGATGACCACGGCTTCCGGAAAGCGTGCGGCCACGGCGCGCGCCTTTTCGAGCGCCAGCCGCTCGGCCAGCTCGCGCGGCGTTTCGCCGGCCAGCGCCGTTTCGTCGACTTCGGGTGCCTGTACATCGAAGGACAGGTGCAGGCGGTTCAGCAGTTCGCGCCGGTAGCGCGAGGTCGAGGCGAGGATCAAGGGGCGTTGCATGGGCCAGATTGTGCGGGAGCCGCGCAAAACCCTCGGGCATGCCTTTGGGGGTGACGCGGCCGGCGCGCTAGACTGGCGCGGATGAAGAGAGAATTTGCCCCCCAACGGCTCGACGTGGCCGGCTTTGCCGCCGCTGCCGCCACCCTGCACGCCACCGACCCGGTTCCGAGCTATGTGCGCCTTGCCGCCGAACTGGCGGCTCCGGCGCCCGATGCCGTGGTCCGCTGGACGGCGACCGGCGAAGAACGCCCGGGCGCCGACGGCAAGGCCGTGCCCTGGCTGCACCTGGAAGCCGAAGCGACCGTGCCGCTGACCTGCCAGCGCTGCCTGACGCCTGTGGAGACGCCGCTGGTGGTGGACCGCTGGTTCCGCTTCGTTGCCGACGAGGCCACGGCGGAGGCCGAAGACGAGGAGTCCGAGGAAGACCTGCTCGTCGTGAGCCGGGACTTCGACCTGCCCACCCTGATCGAAGACGAGCTCCTGATGGAGATTCCCGTCATGCCCGTGCACGAGGTCTGCCCGGTCCCGGTGCGGCTCTCTTCCAGCGACGATGACTTCCAGGCGGCCGAAGAGGCCAAGCCGAACCCCTTCGCGGTGCTCGGCGCGTTGCGTTCGCGCAAGCCGGAAGAGGGCAAGTAGCCCTTTTTCGCCGCCTGGGCTATAATCATGGGCTTCGCGCGCGCCGCCGTGAGCAGCAAGACAGACAAGGGCATTCCATGCATGCCCCTGGATTGCCACCGCAAGAGAGCGCATCCAATCACTCACCTAACAGTCCAGGAGCCATCATGGCCGTCCAGCAAAACAAGAAGTCGCCTTCCAAGCGCGGCATGCACCGTTCCCACAATGCGCTGGTCGTGCCCGGCATTGCCGTTGAGCCGACCACTGGCGAAACGCATCTGCGCCACCACATCAGCCCCAACGGTTTCTACCGTGGCCGCCAGGTGCTCAAGAACAAGTCCGAAGCCTGATCTCGCATCCCAAGGCCGAGGCCCGAAGCTACTTTTGCCGTAGCGTCGGGCCTTTGTTTTGATGGCTACGCCTTCTTTCCCCGAATCCACTGCTGCGCCTTCCGCAATCACGCTCGCCGTGGATTGCATGGGAGGCGACCATGGGCCGCGCGTCACGCTTGCGGCCTGCCGCGCGTTCCTCGAGCGGCACAGCGAAGCCTCGTTGCTGCTGGTCGGCGCGCCGGCTGCGCTGGCAGGCTTTGCCGCGCATCCGCGCGCCCGCATCGTCGCGGCCAGCGAGGTGGTGGGCATGGACGACCCGATCGAAATCGCCCTGCGCAAGAAGAAGGATTCTTCGATGCGCATCGCGATCCAGCAGGTCAAGGATGGTGCCGCCCAGGCGGCCATCTCGGCCGGCAACACGGGCGCCCTCATGGCCATTGCCCGCTACCTACTCAAGACGCTCGACGGCATCGATCGTCCGGCCATCGCTCCTCAGCTTCCCAACGCCAAGGGCGGCGCCACCACGGTGCTCGACCTGGGCGCCAACGTCGATTGCGACGCGGAAGACCTGCTCCAGTTTGCCGTGCTCGGCTCGGCGCTGGTTTCGGCGCTCACGGGCAACGAGGCGCCTTCGGTCGGCCTGCTCAACATCGGCGAAGAGGCGATCAAGGGCAGCGAAACGATCAAAAAGGCCAGTCAACTGCTGCGTACGGCCGCCAACTCGAAGGATCTGAACTTCTACGGCAATGTGGAAGGTAACGATATTTTCAAGGGCACGACCGATATCGTCGTTTGTGACGGTTTTGTCGGAAACGTGGCGCTGAAGGCCAGCGAAGGCGTGGCCTCGATGATCGGTGAGTTCATCCGCGTGGAATTTTCGCGGAGCATTTTCACGAAAGCGGCGGCAATTGTTGCCTATCCGGTTCTAAAAGCGTTTAAAAACCGGCTCGATCACCGCCGGTACAACGGTGCGGCCCTCTTGGGCCTGCGTGGCCTGGTTTTCAAGAGCCATGGCTCGGCCGACGAAGTGGCTTTCGGCCATGCGCTGGATCGCGCTTATGATGCCGCTCGCAACAACCTGCTCGATCGCGTGCGGGCCCGCATCGCTCACGCCGCGCCATTGCTCGCGCGGCAGGAGCCCGCGGTGCCAGCCGACGCGACGGCCCTTCACGTTTGATGAGCCCTTATTCACGCATCACCGGCACCGGCAGCTACCTGCCGCCGCGCCGGGTGACCAATGACGACCTTGCCAAGGAATTGGCAACGCGCGGCATCGAAACCTCGAACCAATGGATCGTCGAGCGCACCGGCATCCATGCGCGGCACTTCGCAGCGCCCGAGGTCACGAGCAGCGATCTCGGCCTCGAGGCTGCCCGCCACGCGCTCGAAGCTGCGGGCCGCAAGGCGGAAGACATCGACCTGATCATCGTCGCGACCTCGACGCCCGACATGGTGTTTCCTTCGTCGGCGGCCATTCTCCAGAACAAGCTTGGCGTGGCCGGCTGTCCGGCCTTCGACGTCCAGGCGGTCTGCAGCGGCTTCGTCTATGCGCTGACCGTGGCCGACGCCATGATCCGCACCGGCACCGCGCGCTGCGCGCTGGTCGTGGGCGCCGAAGTGTTCTCGCGCATTCTCGATTTCAACGACCGCACCACCTGCGTGCTGTTCGGCGACGGTGCCGGCGCCGTGGTGCTCGAGGCCAGCGAGGAGCCGGGCATCCTGGCAAGCGACCTGCATGCGGACGGCAAGCACGTCGGCATTCTTTGCGTGCCGGGCCACGTCTCGGGCGGCAATGTGCTGGGTACGCCGCTGCTGCACATGGACGGACAGGCCGTGTTCAAGCTCGCGGTGCGCGTGCTCGAGGATGCCGCCCGCGCCACGCTGGCCAAGGCGGGCAAGACCGAGGCCGACATCGACTGGCTCATTCCGCACCAGGCCAACATCCGCATCATGGAAGGCACGGCCAGGAAGCTGAAGCTTCCGCGCGAGAAGCTCATCGTCACGGTCAACGAGCATGGCAACACCTCGGCCGCCTCCATTCCGCTGGCGCTCGACGAGGCGGTGCGGTCCGGCAAGGTGAAGAAGGGCGAAACCGTCATGCTGGAAGGCGTGGGCGGTGGCTTCACCTGGGGCGCGGTGCTATTGAATCTGTAGTGCATCGCGATGCCCCTCCGGGCTGCGATGCGACACGACGCTTTTGATAAAAATGAAATCCTTTGCTTTTGTCTTCCCGGGTCAGGGCTCCCAGGCCGTCGGCATGCTCGATGCCTGGGGCGATCATCCGGCCGTGGCCGAAACCCTGCGCGAAGCTTCCGAAGCGCTGGGCGAAGACATCGGCGGGCTGATCAAGAACGGCCCGAAGGAAGAACTGGCGCTGACCACCAACACGCAGCCGGTGATGCTGGTGGCCGGCGTTGCCGCCTGGCGCGCCTGGCTGGCCGAAGGCGGGCCCACCCCGTCGGTGGTGGCGGGGCATTCGCTGGGTGAATATTCGGCGCTGGTTGCGTCCGGCGTGCTGACGCTCGCGCAGGCCGCGCCGCTGGTGCGCTTTCGGGCGCGGGCCATGCAGCAGGCGGTGCCGGTCGGCGTCGGCGCCATGGCGGCGGTGCTGGGCATGGACGCCGCCAAGGTGGTGGCGGGCTGCGCGGAAGCCACGGCGTCCTTCGGTGCAGGCAGCGCCGAGATCGTCGAGGCGGTGAATTTCAACGATCCGATGCAGACCGTGATCGCGGGCAGCAAGGCGGCCGTCGACAAGGCCTGCGAGCTGCTCAAGGCCGGCGGTGCCAAGCGCGCGCTGCTGCTGCCGGTGTCCGCGCCCTTCCATTCGAGCCTGATGAAGCCCGCCGCCGAGGCATTGCGCGAAAAGCTCGCCACCCTCACGCTCGCTGCGCCGCAGATCCCGGTGCTCAACAACATCGACGTGGCGGTCGAGACCGATCCCGCGCGCATCCGCGACGCCCTCGTGCGCCAGGCCGCCGGTCCGGTTCGCTGGGTCGAAAGCGTGCAGGCCTTGAAACTGCGCGGCATAGCCTCCATCATCGAGTGCGGGCCGGGCAAGGTGCTGGCCGGCATGGTCAAGCGCATCGCCCCCGAGCTGCAAGCCGCGTCGGTGTACGACCCGGCAACGCTCGCGGACACCCGACAATCGCTCGCCGGCTGAACGGCGCGGGCCCAGACACTTCTTTTATGAGCATTCCCAAATTCGAAGGGCAGGTCGCCCTGGTCACCGGCGCATCGCGCGGCATCGGCGCAGCCATCGCGCTCGAGCTGGCGCAGCGTGGCCTCAAGGTGGTCGGCACCGGCACCACCGAGGACAGCGCGGCCAAGATCACTTCGGCGCTCAGCGCCTTCGACGGCCGCGGCCGCGCACTCGACGTGAACGACGCCGTCGCGGTCGAGGCTCTGATCGACGAGATCGTGAAGGCCTACGGCGCCATCCACGTGTTGGTCAACAACGCCGGCATCACGCGCGACACGCTCGCCATGCGCATGAAGGACGACGACTGGGACGCGGTGCTCGACACCAATCTCAAGGCCGTGTTCCGCCTCTCGCGCGCGGTGATCCGCCCGATGATGAAGCAGCGCTACGGCCGCATCATCAGCATCACGAGCGTGGTGGGCGCCTCCGGCAATGCCGGACAGGCCAACTACGCGGCAGCCAAGGCCGGCGTGGCGGGCATGACCCGCGCGTTGGCGCGCGAGCTGGGCAGCCGCAACATCACGGTCAACTGCGTGGCGCCGGGCTTCATCGAAACCGACATGACGGCCAGCCTGCCCGAGGCACAGCAGCAGGCGCTGCTGCAGCAGATCCCGCTGGGCCATCTGGGCAAGCCGGCCGACATCGCGCATGCAGTGGCCTATCTCGCATCTCCCCAGGCGTCCTACGTGACGGGGCAGGAACTGCACGTCAACGGCGGCATGCACATGTAGCCGCAAGGCGCAAACTTTTCCCGTACCGGGCGCACGGCAAATGCCACAATGCGCCCGGCTAAAATCCACTGTTACCTACAACCCTCAGAGGGAACCAAATGAGCGATATCGAAGCACGTGTCAAGAAAATCATCGCCGAGCAGCTCGGCGTGGAAGAGTCCCAAGTAACCAACGAGAAGGCCTTCGTGGCCGACCTCGGTGCAGACTCGCTCGACACGGTCGAACTGGTGATGGCACTCGAAGACGAATTCGGCATCGAGATTCCCGACGAAGACGCCGAGAAGATCACCACGGTGCAAAACGCCGTCGACTACGCCACCAAGAATCAAAAGGCCTGATCGGCCAGCTGACACTGCAACGACGGCCGGCGGCTCTTTTTTCAACCGCCCGCGCCGCTCGGCAGCTGTTCAGCGCTTCCAGAAAGGTTTGCCGGCATGACCAAACGCCGCGTCGTCGTGACCGGACTCGGTTGCATCGCTCCTGTCGGAAACACCGCAGCCGAATCCTGGGCCAATCTGCTGGCCGGGAAGTCGGGCATTGCGAACATTACCGCGTTCGATGCAAGCGCCTTCGCCTGCAAGTTCGCCGGTGAGGTCAAGGGTTTCGACATCACCCAATACATCTCGGAGAAGGAAGCGCGCCACATGGATCGCTTCATTCATCTGGGGCTTGCCGCCGCCATCCAGGCGGTGCAGGACAGCGGACTGCCGACCGGCGAAGCGCTGTCCTATGAGAAGGCCGTGCGCATCGGCTGCAACATCGGCTCGGGCATCGGCGGGCTGCCGATGATCGAAGAGACGCACGGCGAATACGCGAGCCGCGGACCGCGCCGCATTTCGCCGTTCTTCGTGCCGGCTTCGATCATCAACATGATCTCGGGCCACGTCTCGATCAAGTACGGCTTTAAGGGTCCGAACATCGCCGTCGTGACCGCCTGCACCACGGGCTTGCACGCCATCGGCACGTCGGCACGCATGATCGAATACGGCGACGCCGACGTCATGATCGCGGGCGGCGCCGAGTCGACCATTTCTCCGCTCGGCATCGGCGGCTTCACCGCGCCTCGCGCGTTGAGCACCCGCAATGACGATCCTGCCACGGCTTCGCGTCCCTGGGACAAGGACCGCGACGGCTTCGTGCTGGGCGAGGGCGCCGGTGTGGTCGTGCTCGAGGAGTACGAACACGCCAAGGCGCGCGGCGCCAAAATCTATGCGGAAGTCTCGGGCTTCGGCATGACCGGCGATGCGTACCACATGACCGCGCCTGACGTCGACGGCCCGCGCCGGTCGATGGCCATGGCGCTGGCCAATGCGGGCGTCAACCCCGACGAGGTCCAGTACCTGAATGCGCACGGCACCTCCACGCAGATCGGCGACGTCAACGAGACCAATGCGGTCAAGCTGGCTTTCGGTGATCACGCGAAGAAGCTCGTCGTCAATTCGACCAAGTCCATGACCGGCCACCTGCTGGGCGGCGCCGGGGGCATTGAATCGGTGTTCACGGTGCTCGCGCTGCATCACCAGAAGAGCCCGCCGACCATCAACATCTTCAACCAGGACCCGGAGTGCGACCTCGACTATTGCGCCAATCAGGCGCGCGATCTCAAGATCGATGTCGCGGTCAAGAACAACTTCGGCTTCGGCGGCACCAACGGCACGCTGGTGTTCAAGCGCGTTTGAATCTTGCTCTTCCATGTACAGCGCACCCTCGGTGACCTATCCGGTGGGGCGCTCGCGCGGTGCGACCCGGATCCTGATTGCCACCTGGGCCCTGGGCGCCTGCTGCGCAGGTCTCTCGTGCTATTTGATCGATAGTGTCGGCTGGCGCCAGCTGCTGCTGGTGCTGAGCGTCCTGTTTTCCGGCGCTGCGGCCGGACTTGGGCTGCGAAGCGACGGTGCCGGCGTGCTGCACTTCGACGGCCTGTGCTGGAGCCTGACGGGCGCCGATCGCGGCCGGGCCGTTCATGCGGCGCGCGCCGCGGTGGCGCTCGACCTGCAATCGCTGCTGCTGGTCCACCTGACCCAGCCGGGCCGCGCCGGACGATGGATATGGCTCGAACAGCGCGCCATGCCGGAGCGCTGGCGCGATGTACGCCGTGCGGTATATTCGCGCGCCCCGTCCGCCTCGCCTGCGGGCGAGCCGTGGCGAGCAACCGCGCCTGCCGATGCGCCCTGAACCTCCCCGATGACAACTTCTCCCCCGCCAGTGCCACCGGACTCCGGCTTGCCCGATGTGTCCGCCGAGGCGCCGCGCCCGGGCGAGGTCGACCTCCAACTGGTCCAGCGCACGGTCGCGGGCGACCAGAAGGCCTTCGAGCTGCTGGTCATCAAGTACCAGCGCCGGATCGAGCGCCTGATCGGGCGCATGGTGCGCGACGTCGACCTGGTCGAGGACATCGCCCAGGAAACCTTCATCCGGGCCTACCGCGCGCTCCATCAGTTCCGCGGCGACGCCCAGTTCTACACCTGGCTCTACCGGATCGCGGTCAACACCGCCAAGAAGGCGCTGGTCGACATGAAGCGCGACCCGACCATCTCCGAAAGCGCCCTGCGGCCGTCTTCTGACGAGGACGATGAAACTTACCGCCCTGGAAACGAACCAATCAGCGACGAAACCCCCGAATCAGTCTTGGCAGCCAACGAGATCGCCCAGGTGGTCGAGGCGGCCATGGAAGCATTGCCGCCCGAATTGCGCCAGGCGGTCACCCTGCGCGAGATCGAGGGCATGAGTTACGAAGAGATCGCCGAGGTCATGGATTGCCCGATCGGCACGGTGCGCTCGCGTATTTTCCGGGCGCGTGAGGCCATTTCGGCCAGGGTCAAACCGCTGCTGGACAACCAGTCCGGCAAGCGTTGGTAGGTAAGCAGGTGAATGAAATGAATCAGACGATGACGGTTCGTGAACAGGTGTCCGCACTGGCGGACGGTCATTTGCATGGCGAGGACTTTGCGCGGGCCATCGACACCGTCTGCGCGGAAGAAGACGCGCGCGGTGCCTGGCGCGCCTATCACCTGGTGGGCGACATCCTGCGCTCGGGTGCCCATTCGCCCTGCAGCGACAGCAATGCATTCCTGGCCCGCTTCCAGCAGCGCCTGGCCGCGGAGCCCGTGATCGCGGCACCGGTGCCGGCCGCGGCCCCCGCGGTGCTGACGGCGCGGCACAGGGCCGAGGCAGCCAACGAGCCGGTGTTTCGCTGGAAGCTGGTGGCCGGCGCCGCGTCGCTGGTGGCGGTGGCCGCGATCAGTTGGACCCTGGTCGGAAACGGCATCGGTGTGCCGTCGCCGGGTGCCCAGATTGCAGCAGCGCAGCCGCAGCCGGCCGCCAATTCCGTGCTGGCCGCCGCCGCCAATAGCCAGCTTCCGCCCACTGCCGCGCTCACGCCAACCCGCGTGATGGTCGGCAACGGCAGCCCGCAGGTCATGCTGCGCGACCCGCGCCTCGACCAGCTGCTCGAAGCGCACCAGCAAGCCGGTGGCGCATCGCAAATGCCCTCGGGCTTCCTGCGCAACGCGACCTTCGAAGGCCCTGCGCGCTGATCCGCGCCCGTCTCTCTCCAATGACCGTTCAGATGCCGATCTCCGCACGCGCGTTCGCGCTGGTGTTCGCTGCTTTTTGTTTTGCGCAGATCGCGGCCGCGCAGACCCGGCCCGGGCTGGCGAACGCCAAGGGGACGGCCTCGGCCCAGGCGGGCGATGCACCGCCCTCGATGAGCGTCGTCGAATGGCTGCAGCGCATGCACACGGGGGCCCGGCAGCGCAACTACGTCGGCACCTTCGTGGTGTCGGCCGCGGGTGGCGACCTGTCGAGCGCGCGCATCTGGCATGTGCGCGACGGCGACCTGCAGATCGAGCGCATCGAGGCGCTGTCGGGGCCACCGCGCTCCACGTTCAGGCGCAACCACCATGTGATGACCTTCCTGCCCGAGGCGAAGGTCGTGAAGGTCGAGAAGCGCGAAAACCTCGACCTGTTCCCCAATCTGCCCGACAAGCCCGATTCGTCGATCGGCGACTTCTACGACGTTCGCGCCGTCGGCAAGGACCGCGTGGCGGGCTTCGATGCCGACGTGGTGCAACTGGTGCCGCACGACGCACTGCGCTTCGGCTACCGCATCTGGAGCGAGCGCCGCTCCGGCCTCGTGGTGAAGCTGCAGACCGTGGACGCCGAATCCCGCGTGGTGGAGCAGTCGGCGTTTTCAGAATTGCAGCTCGACGCGCCGATCAAGGCGCAGGCGCTCGCGCAGATGATGACCAATACCAGCGGCTACCGCGTCGAGAAACTGGAGCTCGAACGCACCAGCGCGCAGGACGAAGGCTGGGTGCTCAAGGCGCCGGTGGCCGGCTTCAAGCCGCGCAGCTTCTACCGGCGTCCGGCCGGCAGCGACAGCAAGGCGGGGCAGGACCGCACCGTCCAGTGGACCTTCTCCGATGGCCTGGCCTCGGTGTCGCTTTTCATCGAGCGTTACGATGAAAAGCGTGCGCCGCGTGATGGTGTGCTGACGATCGGAGCCACTAACGCCATTCGCCGGCGATTGCCCGAGCCGGCGAGCGACTGGTGGCTGACCGCTGTGGGCGAGGTGCCGCAGCAGACGCTCAATGCGTTCGCTCAAAGTCTCGCGCGCACGCGCTGACCCGCTGCGCCTGCGCTGTAGTAGATGGCGCTGAACCAAGTCCGTATCACCGACTCATAGCTCTTCTTCTTTTGGCCGCTCTGTTCTTTTGAAAGAAAACCGATGATGTTCAAAGTCGAGGGACACAAGCTTCGTTCCTATCTCTTCGCATTCGGCATGGCCTGCTCGGCTGCCGTGGGTTTCGTGCCGGCAGCGCCGGCCATGGCGCAGACGCGCGGATTGCCCGATTTCGCCGATCTGGTGGAGCAGGTGGGGCCGGCCGTGGTCGGCATCCGCACGGTCGAGAAAGTGGCCTCGGGCGGCGGCAGCGGCGAAATGGACGAGGAGATGCAGGAGTTCTTCCGGCGCTTCTTCGGGCAGCCGCTGCCGGGCAACCCGCGTCCGGGCCCGCGCCCGAACCGGCCGCAGCAGCCGCAGGAGGAAGAGCGCCCGCGCGGCGTGGGCTCGGGCTTCATCCTGTCGGCCGACGGCTATGTCATGACCAATGCCCATGTGATCGAGGATGCGTCCGAAATCCTCGTCACGCTGACCGACAAGCGCGAGTTCAAGGCCAAGCTGATCGGTGCCGACAAGCGCAGCGACGTCGCCGTGGTCAAGATCGAGGCGACCAGCCTGCCGGTGGTGAAGATCGGCGACATCTCGAAGCTGCGCGTCGGCGAATGGGTCATGGCCATCGGTTCGCCCTTCGGCCTGGAGAACACCGTGACCGCCGGCATCGTGAGCGCGAAGCAGCGCGACACCGGCGACCTGGTGCCCCTGATCCAGACCGACGTGGCCATCAACCCCGGCAACTCGGGCGGCCCGCTGATCAACCTGCGCGGCGAAGTGGTGGGCATCAACAGCCAGATCTATTCGCGCTCGGGCGGCTACATGGGCATCTCGTTCTCGATCCCGATCGACGAGGCGATTCGCGTCAGCGACCAGCTGCGCGCCACCGGCCGCGTTTCGCGCGGGCTGATCGGCGTGACCATCGGCTCGGTCTCCAAGGACGTGGCCGAATCCATCGGGCTCGGCAAGGCGCGCGGTGCGCTCGTGAGCAGCGTGGTGCCGGGTTCGGCAGCCGACAAGGCCGGCGTGCGCGAGGGCGACATCATCACCAAGTACGGCGACAAGCTCATCGAAACTCCCAGCGACCTGTCGCGCTCGGTGGCCAGCACCAAGCCCGGCTCAAGGAACACGCTGACGGTGTTCCGCAACGGCAGCACGCGCGAGCTCTCGGTGACCGTGGCCGAGGGCGATGCGGAAGCCAAGCCGGCCGGCAAGCGCCAGCCCGAACGCGAGGAGCCGCAGGCCAAGCCTTCTGCCGCCGGCAAGGCGCTCGGCCTGGTGGTCAGCGACCTGACCGAGGCCCAGAAGAAGGAGCTCAAGATGCGCGGCGGCGTGCGCATCGAGTCGGCGAGCGATGGCGCTGCGCGGGCCGGCCTGCGCGAAGGGGACGTGATCCTGGCCGTGGGCAACATCGAGGTCTCGAGCGTCAAGGAATTCGAGTCCGCGGTCGCCAAGGCCGACAAGGGCAAGCCCCTGAGCGTGCTGTTCCGCCGTGGCGAGTGGGCCCAGTACGCCCTGATCCGCCCCGCACGCTGATCCGGCCTTTTCCGTCAAGTGGCCCCACCCGTCACTCGGGTTTGGGGCCTTTTTTTGAGGTGTTTGCGACGCTCGAGCGCCCGGTTTCAAAAAAAATTCCAGGCCAAAAGCGGGCGAGTTTTGTTTGTATCCACTAACTTATGAAGAGCCTTAGGACGATTTTCGGTAGAATAGAAGCCATTGGGCGGCGGGTCCGCGCATAAGGGGAGAGCTTTCCTCCACCATGCGAGATGTCAGACAGCAGTCCACCGGCGCTCCACAGATCGCCCACAAGTTGTTCATGGAGTGCTCCACCGATCTTGTGGATAAGTTGTTTATATCTTTGATGTTGTGGACCTGCAACGACCCGTTTTGACCCTGTCCCCGGATGTACGTGCCTCCCTTTTTGCCTACAATGAAGTTCCAACTACTGCAGTTGCCATTGCTTGTTGGTTCAGGGCGCGTCTCCAGAAGACGCGCCCTTTTTTCTTGCCTGTCGCACTCTGCGCACGAGCCAATTCAAGTACTTAAGCGTTCCCGTTGATGAATCACATCAGAAATTTTTCGATCATTGCGCACATCGATCACGGCAAGTCGACGCTCGCGGACCGCCTGATCCAGCGTTGCGGCGGCCTCGCGGAACGCGAGATGGAAGCGCAGGTGCTCGACTCGATGGACATCGAAAAAGAGCGTGGGATAACCATCAAGGCGCAGACCGCCGCGCTGCACTACAAGGCACTCGATGGGCAGGTCTACAACCTCAATCTGATCGACACGCCGGGCCACGTCGACTTCTCTTATGAAGTGAGCCGCTCGCTGTCGGCGTGCGAAGGTGCGCTGCTCGTCGTCGATGCATCGCAAGGCGTCGAAGCGCAGACCGTGGCCAACTGCTACACCGCGCTCGACCTCGGCGTCGAGGTGGTGCCGGTGCTCAACAAGATGGATCTGCCCAATGCGGACCCCGACAACGCACGCAGCGAGATCGAGGACGTGATCGGCATCGACGCGACCGATGCCATTCCGTGTTCCGCCAAGACCGGCCTGGGCATCGACGAGATCCTCGAAGCCATCGTGCACAAGATGCCTGCGCCGCGCGGCAATCCCGACGGCCCGCTGCGCGCGATGATCGTCGACAGCTGGTTCGATCCCTACGTCGGCGTGGTCATGCTGGTGCGCGTGGTGGATGGCCGCCTGGTGAAGGGCGAGCGCATCAAGATGATGGCGTCCGGCGCCATGTACAACGCCGACAACATCGGCGTCTTCACGCCGGCCAACGAACCGCGCGCGTCGCTCGAGGCCGGCGAGGTGGGCTACATCATCGCGGGCATCAAGGAACTGCAGGCCGCCAAGGTCGGTGACACCGTGACGCTGATCAAGCCGGGCACGGGCGGCGCGGCCGCCACCGCCACCGAGGCGCTGCCGGGCTTCAAGGAAATCCAGCCGCAGGTGTTTGCCGGCCTCTATCCGACCGAGGCCAGCGAGTACGACTCGCTGCGCGACGCGCTCGAAAAGCTCAAGCTCAACGATTCATCGCTGCGCTACGAGCCCGAGGTGAGCCAGGCGCTGGGCTTCGGCTTCCGCTGCGGCTTTCTCGGCCTGCTGCACATGGAGATCGTGCAGGAACGCCTGGAGCGCGAGTTCGACCAGGACCTGATCACCACCGCGCCGAGCGTGGTCTACCAGGTGGTGCGCAACGACGGCGAAGTCATCATGGTCGAGAACCCGTCCAAGATGCCCGACGTCGGCAAGATGAGCGAGATCCGCGAGCCGATCGTCACCGTGCATCTCTACATGCCGCAGGAATACGTCGGGGCGGTGATGACGCTGGCCAACCAGAAGCGCGGCGTGCAGATGAACATGGCCTACCACGGCCGCCAGGTCATGCTGACCTACGAGATGCCGCTCGGCGAAATCGTGCTCGACTTCTTCGACAAGCTGAAGTCGGTGAGCCGCGGCTACGCCTCGATGGACTACGAGTTCAAGGAATATCGCGCGTCCGACGTGGTCAAGGTCGACATCCTGCTGAACGGCGAAAAGGTCGATGCGCTGTCGATCATCGTGCACCGCAGCCAGTCGCAGTACCGCGGCCGGGCGGTGGTCTCGAAGATGCGCGAGATCATTTCGCGCCAGATGTTCGACGTGGCGATCCAGGCGGCCATCGGGGTCAACATCATCGCGCGTGAGACAATCAAGGCGCTGCGCAAGAACGTTCTAGCCAAGTGCTACGGCGGCGACATCACCCGCAAGAAGAAACTGCTCGAGAAGCAGAAGGCGGGCAAGAAAAGAATGAAGCAGATCGGCTCGGTCGAGGTCCCGCAAGAGGCCTTCCTCGCGATTCTGCAAGTCGAAGACTGATCTCAAAAATGGCATTCATCACTTCCCTGGTCCTCGCGGCCTTCGCCGGCTATGTCGGTGCCTGGTACTTTGGTGCCATCGAGGGCAATTTCGCGCTCTTGCTGTTCCTGGCCACAGTGGTCACCGGCCTGTACTGGCTGGCCGAGCGCTTCTACTTCCTGCCTCGGCGCGAGCGCGCCGCCGCGGCGCTCGAGGCCTCCCTGAGCGAGCGCAACGCGCGCCTGGCCGGCCAGGGCATCACGCAGGTCGACACCGTCGACGCCAAGGCCAGCGAGCGGCTGCGGATGCAGCCCTGGTGGCTCGACTGGACGGCGGGGCTCTTCCCGGTGATCCTGGTGGTGTTCCTGCTGCGCTCGTTCCTGTACGAGCCCTTCAAGATTCCGTCGGGTTCCATGATGCCCACGCTGCTCACGGGCGACCTGATCCTGGTGAACAAGTTCACCTACGGCCTGCGCCTGCCGGTCATCAACACCAAGATCACCGAGGGTACGCCGCTGGCGCGCGGCGACGTGGTGGTGTTCCGCTACCCGCCCAAGCCGAGCATGGACTACATCAAGCGCGTGGTCGGCATCCCGGGCGACGAGGTGGCCTACCTGAACAAGAAGCTCACCATCAACGGCCAGCCGGTGTCCAAGAACCCGATGCCCGACTATCTCGACAGCGAGTCGATGCGCCTGCTCAGGCAGTTCAGCGAAGACCTCGGCGGCAAGCAGCACAGGCTGCTCAACGACGATGCCGGTCCGGCTTTCGTGCAGGGCGCGACCGACTTTCCGTACCGCGAGAACTGCCGCTACTCCGTCGAAGGCGTGGTGTGCAAGGTGCCGGCCGGCAACTACTTCATGATGGGCGACAACCGCGATAATTCGGCGGACTCCCGTTTCTGGGGCTTCGTTCCGGACAAGAACATCGTGGGCAGGGCGTTCTTCGTCTGGATGAACTTCGGCGACCTGGGTCGTATCGGTCCATTCCAATAAGCAGTCAGCATTGTTCGAGGGGTAAGAGGGCATGAGAACAAATCGGTCCATCCGCAGCAGGGCCGCGCACCAGCGCGGCATCTCGTTCATCGGTCTGGTGTTTGTCGCCGTGGTGCTGGGTTGCGTCGGCGTCGTCGTCGCGCAGGTCATCCCGACGCTGATCGAATGGCAGGCCATCGACAAGGCCGCCAACAAGGCCAAGGAAGGCACCACCGTGCCCGAAGTGCGCGCCATCTTCGATCGGGCCCAGGCCATCGACGACTTCCAGTCGGTCTCGGGCAAGGACCTCGACATCAAGAAGGTCGGCGACAAGGTGGTCGTCTCGTATGCCTACGAGCGCGAGATTCCCTTGTTCGGGCCGGCCTACCTGGTGCTCAAGTACAAGGGCCAGACCCGCTGAACGCGGCGACACGCAAGGTGGACGGCGGCCTCACGGCGCTGCAGGAGCGCCTCAAGCATTCGTTCTCCGACGCGCGGCTGCTCCAGCTCGCGCTCACGCACCGCAGTTTTTCGGCCGACCACAACGAGCGCCTGGAGTTCCTCGGCGACTCGGTGCTCAACCTCGCGGTCTCGCACCTGCTCTACACCCGCCTCTCGGCCCTGCCCGAAGGCGACCTGTCGCGCGTGCGGGCCAACCTGGTCAAGCAGGACACCCTGCACCGCCTGGCGCTGGAACTGCAGCTGTCGCCGCTGCTGCGGCTCGGCGAGGGCGAGGCGCGCTCCGGCGGGCCCAACCGGCCCTCGATCCTGGCCGACGCGCTCGAAGCGCTGATCGGCGCGGTCTACCTCGATGCCGGCTTTTCGGCCGCCGAGGCGCTGGTGCGGCGGCTCTACGAGTCGGTCGAGATCAATCCGCGCATGGACGCGGTGGCCAAGGATCCGAAGACCGAATTGCAGGAATGGCTGCAGGGTCACAAAATGAAGCTGCCGGTGTACCGCGTGGCGGCCACGCTCGGCGCAGCGCACAAGCAGACCTTCGATGTCGAGTGCGAGGTGCCGGAGCTGGGCCTGCGCGAACGCGGCATCGGTGGTTCGCGACGTGCCGGCGAGCAGGCTGCCGCGGCGGCCATGTTGATCCGGCTCAAGGCACGCGGGGCCGCGTGAAACCAGAATGAACGACGCTATCAATTCAGCAGCAGACTCCCAGGGCCCGGCGGGCGATACGGGCGCAAGCGGCCCTCAGCATTGCGGCCTGATCGCCATCGTCGGCAAGCCCAACGTGGGCAAGTCGACGCTGCTCAATGCGCTGGTGGGCCAGAAGATCAGCATCACCTCGCGCAAGGCGCAGACCACGCGGCACCGCATCACGGGCATGCGCACGCTGGGCGCCACGCAGTTCGTGTTCGTCGATACGCCGGGTTTCCAGACCCTGCATGCGAACGCGCTGAACAAATCGCTCAACAAGACCGTGCAGGGTGCGGTCGGCGACGTGGACCTGATTCTTTTCGTGGTCGAGGCCGGCAGTTTCACGCCGGCCGACGAGCGGGTGCTCAAGCTGCTCGGCAAGGGCATTCCGACCGTGCTGCTGGCCAACAAGCTCGACAACGTTCACCGCCGCGGCGACATCGCGCCTTGGCTGCAGAGCATGCAGGCAAAGCACTCCTTCGCCGAGTTCGTGCCCATGTCGGCCAAGAACCCGAAGGACGTCGAGCGCCTGTTCGGCATCTGCGAGAAGTACCTGCCCGAACAGCCCTGGTTCTACGCCGAGGACGAGCTCACCGATCGCAGCGAGAAGTTCCTCGCGGGCGAGCTGGTGCGCGAGAAGCTGTTCCGCCTGACCGGCGACGAGCTGCCCTACACCTCGACCGTGATCATCGACAAGTTCGAGGAAGAGCCGCCGCAGAAAAAGGGCCAGAAGCGCCTGCTGCGCATCGCGGCCACCATCGTGGTGGAGCGCGACGGCCACAAGGCCATGGTGATCGGCGACAAGGGCGAGCGCATCAAGCGCATCGGCATGGAAACCCGGGTCGAGCTCGAGAAGCTGGCCGACGCCAAGGTCTTCCTCGAACTGTGGGTGAAGGTGCGCTCGGGCTGGGCCGACGACGAAGCCCGCGTGCGCTCGTTCGGCTACGAATGAAGTGGCAACTGCCCACCGCGTTTCGCACGAACCGGCGTACGTGCTCCATCGCTACGACTGGAGCGAGTCGAGCCTGATCCTCGAGGTCTTCACCCGCCACCACGGGCGCATTGCGCTGGTGGCCAAGGGGGCGAAGCGGCCGAGCTCCAATTTCAGGCCGGTGCTGCTGCCGCTGCAGCCGCTGCAGCTCAACTACGGCGGCGACGCCGAGATCCGCACGCTCAAGGGCGCCGAGTGGATGGGCGGCCATGTCATGCCGACCGGGGAGGCGCTGCTCTCGGGCTACTACGTCAACGAACTGCTGCTGCGCCTGCTGGCGCGGGACGACGCTCATGAGGCGCTGTTCGATGCCTATGCGGGCGTGGTCCAGGTGCTGGCGGGCGACCACGCCGGCGCGCAAGCCGCCACCCAGGCCGCCGCGCTGCGCGCCTTCGAGCTGCTGCTGCTGCGCGAAGTGGGCCTGCTGCCGTCGCTCGACGCGCAGACCCTCACGCTCGAACCGCTCGTGGCCGACGCCCGCTACACCCTGGTGCCGGAAGCCGGCCTGCGGCTGGCGGGCGAGGACGAGGCGGCGCTGGCCGGTGCCGACTGGCAGTCGCTGCAGGGCGTGCTCGACGATCGCGCGCCCTTCACGGCCACGCTGCGCGAGATCGCCACCATGAATGCCGGCAGCAACAGCGCCCTCAGGAACCAGCTGCGCGCCCTGCTCAACTACCATTGCGGTGTGTCCACGCTGCGCACGCGGCAGATGATGAGAGATTTGCAAGCCCTATGAGCACTTCCGGCCAATCCGCTACCACCTCGCTGTCGGTCAACCTCAACAAGGTGGCCCTGGTGCGCAATACGCGCGCTCTCGGCATTCCGAGTGTGCTCACCGCCGCCAAGGCCTGCCTTGCCGCCGGAGCGCAGGGCATCACCGTGCACCCGCGGCCCGACGAGCGCCACATCCGGCCGCATGACGTGAGCGACCTGGCCGCGCTGCTGGCCAGGGACTGGCCCGCGATCGAGTTCAACATCGAAGGCAACCCCTTCCACAACCTGATGGACTTCGTGCGCGCGTTGAAGCCGCACCAGGCCACCTTCGTGCCCGACAGCGAAACCCAGTCGACCAGCGACCATGGCTGGAGCTTCCCCGAAGACGCCGACCAGCTGCGCCCGCTGATTGCCGAAGCCCAGGCCCTGGGCGTGCGCGTGAGCCTGTTCATGGACCCCATTCCCGAAATGATGGCCGCAGCCAAGGCGGTGGGCGCCGACCGCGTCGAGCTCTATACCGAAGGCTATGCCGCATCGCGCGGCACGCCAAACGAGCAGGCCGTGCTGGCGCGCTATGTCGAAGCGGCACGCGCGGCGCAGGCGGCGGGCCTCGGCCTCAATGCGGGCCATGACCTGAGCCGCGACAACCTCACGCCGTTCCTGCGCGCGGTGCGCGGCGTCCAGGAAGTTTCCATCGGGCATGCCTTCATCGCCGATGCGCTCGAACTCGGCTACGCCGCCACCACCAAGGAATACCTGCGCTGCATCGAAGAAGCGCAGTGAACGCTGAAGCGGCATGATCTACGGCATTGGTACCGACATCTGCGACCTGCGGCGCATCGCCGCAACGTTCGAGCGCCAGGGCGAGCGCTTCGCCCACCGGGTGCTCAGCGACGCCGAATTCGCGGTCTGGAAGGCCCGCAGCGAGCGTTGGCCCAAGCGCGGCCTGAGCTACCTCGCCACGCGTTTTTCCGCCAAGGAGGCCTTCAGCAAGGCCATCGGCCTGGGCATGCGCATGCCGATGAGCTGGCGCCTGTGCGAGATCGCCAACCTGCGCAGCGGCAAACCGGTCATCGTGCTGCATGGCGAACTCAAGGAGTGGTTCGAGGCCAGGGGCCTCACGGCCCACGTCACCGTGACCGACGAAACCGAATATGCCGCGAGCTTCGTGGTAGTGGAGAAGCCATGACCGCCGGGCCCACCCGTTCCCATGCGCCGCTGATCATCGACGTGGCGGCCACCGGGCTGAACGAGGCCGACCGCCGGCGCATCGCCAACCCGCTGGTCGGCGGCGTGATCCATTTCGCCCGCAACTGGCAGGACCGTGCGCAGATGGGCGCGCTCAATGCCGAGATCAAGGCGATCCGCCCCGACCTGCTGATCTGCGTGGACCACGAAGGCGGCCGGGTGCAGCGCTTTCGCACCGACGGTTTCACGCGCCTGCCCTCGATGCGCTCGCTGGGCGAGTTGTGGATGCGCGATGCCATGCGCGCGACGCAGGCCGCAACGGCCGCCGGCCAGGTGCTTGCCGCCGAACTGCGCGCCTGCGGCGTCGACTTCAGCTTTGCCCCGGTGCTCGACCTGGACTACGGCGGCAGCAGCGTGATCGGCGACCGCAGCTTCCACCGCGATCCGCGCGTGGTGGCGCTGCTGGCCAAGAGCGCGATGCACGGCATGCTGCAGATGGGTATGCGCAATTGCGGCAAGCACTTTCCGGGGCATGGCTTCGTCACCGCCGATTCGCACGTGGAAATCCCGGTCGACCGGCGCGGCCTCAAGGTCATCCTGGCCGACGATGCGCGGCCTTACGACTGGCTCGCAGGCACGCTCACGGCGGTGATGCCGGCGCACGTGATCTATCCGAAGGTCGACAAGCGGCCCGCGGGCTTTTCGTCCAGGTGGCTCAAGGACGTCCTGCGCAGCCGGCTGGCCTTCGATGGCGCCATCTTCAGCGATGACCTGAGCATGGAAGCGGGGCGCTACATCGATGGCGAGTTGCTGAGCTATGCCGACGCCGCGCTGGCGGCGCTCGATGCGGGCTGCGACCTGGCGATGCTGTGCAACCAGAGCATCGGCGATGGCCGGCCGCTCGACGAACTGCTCGATGGCTTTGCCGCGGCGGCCAGGGCGGGGCTCTGGCTGCCCGATGCGAAGAGCGAAGCACGCCGGCGGGCGCTGTTGCCGGAAACGCCGCCGCCCGACTGGAACGCGCTGGTCGATTCGGCGGGGTATCGGCACGCGAGGCAGGTGCTCGCGCAGGCCGGGCTCGCAGCGCCGCACGGCGCCTGAGGGAGGGTTAAGGCGTAGCCGGGGCCGGCAGCGAATTCGCCCACAGGCGCTCGCCGCCCGCATCCAGGTGCGTCAGGTACAGCCGGACATCGAATTCGAGCCGGTGGTAGTCCGGCTCCATGTGCTCGCAGAGCGCATAGAAGCTCTTGTCGTGGTCCCGCTCCTTCATGTGCGCGAGCTCGTGGACCACGATCATGCGCAGCCATTCCAGCGGCACTTCCCTGAACAGGCTCGCCACCCGGATCTCGCGCTTGGTCCTGAGCTTGCTGCCCTGCACGCGCGAAACGGTGGTGTGGGTGCCGAGCGCATTGCGGATCACATGCAGCTTGCTGTCGAACGCCACCTTGGAAAGGGGCGGGGCCTTGCGCATGAAATCGCTCTTGAGTGCGCTCACGTAGTCGTAGAGTGCTCGATCCGTCTGCACCTCGTGCAGGGGGCCGGGATAGCGCTTGCGCAGCAGGGGAGCGAGCCCTTCGGTGGCGACCAGCTGCTGCACCTGCGCCAGCAGCGTGGGTGGGTAGCCCGCGAGGTATTTCATGCCACCGGTCCCGCGCAGGCGAGCCCGGTTGCCACGCCGCCGAACAGGTCGCCTTCGACGAGGGTCACGCCCGCGAAGCTCCTGCGCAAGGCCTGCTGGAACGGCCGCAGCGCCGAGGAGCCGCCCGTCAGGTAAATCGCGTCGAGGTCGCCGCTGCGCAGCCCGGCGCGCTTGACGCAGGCGTGCGCGCAGGCAATCACGTTCTCGAGCAGCGGAGAAAGCTGCTGCGCCATGTCGGCGGGCGAGAGCGAGGCGGCCAGGCCCGTTTCGGCGCACGAGAGGTCGATGGCGGTGGCCGCATCGTTCACCGAGGCATCGATCTTCGCCTGCTCGACCTCGCTCGCGATGCGGTGGCCGTGCCGCTCTTCGAGCACCGTCATCAGCCGGTCGTGCAGCCGCGTGTCGCTGTAGCTGGTGCGCAGGTCCTTCGCCTGCCGCACCGCCTTGGCGGCATAGAGCCAGTTGATCAGGTGCCAGGACGATAGCTCGAAGAACACCTTGCTCGGCACTTCGCGCCCCTGCGCGCCTGTATGGCGAAAGCCGAATTCCGGCATGACGCGGTCGAGGTTGAGTCGCTGGTCGAAGTCGGTGCCGCCGATGTGCACGCCGCTGGTGGCCAGCACGTCGCTGCTGCGGTCCTCGCGCGCGGCGCGGTCGGGTCCGACGCGCACGACGGTGAAGTCGGAGGTGCCGCCGCCAACGTCGACGATCAGGACCAGCGACTCCTTCGCGATGCGCTGTTCGTAGTCGAAGGCCGCGGCAATCGGCTCGAGCTGAAAGGCGATGTCGCGGAAGCCGGCCGCGCGGGCCGCGTGGCGCAGGCTTTCTTCGGCGCGCTCGTCGCGTTTGGAATCGTCATCGACAAAGTGCACGGGCCGGCCAATCACCACGCGCTCGGGCACCCGGCCCAATTCGCGGCCCGCGCGCACCGCGAGCTCGCGCAGGAAGCGCGCGATGATGTCCTCGAAGCTCACGAGGCCGTCATAGATGGCCGTTTTCTCCTGCATCAGCGCGCTGCCGAGCAGGCTCTTCAGCGAGCGCATCAGGCGGCCTTCGACGCCCGCAAGGTAGAGCGCCACCGCCTCGCGGCCGAAATGCGTCGTGCGGTCTTCGGCGTTGAAGAAGATCGCGGTCGGCAGCGTGGTGGCCGCGCCTTCGATGGGCAGCAGCCGGGCCGCGCCGTCGACCTGGCAGGCCACGGCGGAATTGGAGGTGCCGAAGTCGATGCCGATCGTCGGCAGCGACGACGGTGACTTCACGCTCAAGATTCCCTGCGCAGCGCCGGGAACAGGATCACGTCGCGGATGCTCGGCGAATCGGTCAGCAGCATCATCAGCCGGTCGATGCCGATGCCGCAGCCACCGGTGGGCGGCATGCCGTACTCGAGCGCACGCACGAAGTCGTGGTCGTAGAACATGGCTTCGTCGTCGCCGCTGTCCTTGGCCGCCACCTGCGCGTTGAAGCGCGCGGCCTGGTCTTCGGCGTCGTTGAGCTCGCTGAAGCCGTTGCCGAACTCGCGGCCCGTGATGTAGAGCTCGAAGCGCTCGGTGACCTCGGGGCGCTCGTCGTTGGCGCGCGCCAGCGGCGAGATCTCGGTCGGGTGCTCCATGATGAAGGTCGGCTGCCAGAGCTTCTCTTCCACCGTTTCTTCGAAGTACATCACCTGCAGGCTGGCGAGGCTGCGCTGCGAGAGCTTGTCCTTCTCTTCGCTGAGGCCGAGCTTGCGCAGGGCGTTGACGAGCCAGGCGCTGTCGTCGACGCCCTGTGCGACATCCGCGGCTTCGGTGTACTTGAGGATGGCTTCGCGGATCGTCAGACGCTCGAAGGGCTGCGTCAGGTCGACCGGCTTGCCCTGGTAGGTGAGCTGCTGCGTGCCCACGGCCTTGTCGGCGATGGTGCGGATCAGCGTCTCGGTGAAGTCCATCAGGTCGCGGTAGTTCCAGTAGGCCGCGTAGAACTCCATCATCGTGAACTCGGGGTTGTGCCGCACCGAGATGCCCTCGTTGCGGTAGCTCCGGTTGATCTCGAACACGCGCTCGAAGCCGCCGACGATCAGGCGCTTGAGATACAGCTCGGGCGCGATGCGCAGGAACATCTCCTGGTCGAGCGCGTTGTGATGCGTCTTGAAGGGCTTGGCATTGGCACCGCCCGGAATGGGATGCAGCATCGGCGTCTCGACTTCGAGGAAGCCGTGGGCCACCATGAACTCGCGCAGCGCGCTCACGGCCTTGCTGCGCGCGGTGAAGCGCACGCGGGCGGTTTCGTCGGTGATCAGGTCGACGTAGCGCTGGCGGTACTTCTGCTCCTGGTCGGCCATGCCGTGGAACTTGTCGGGCAGCGGGCGCAGGCTCTTGGTGAGCAGGCGCAGCCTGGTGACCTTGACCGACAGCTCGCCGGTCTTGGTCTTCATCAGCGTGCCCTCGGCGCCCACGATGTCGCCCAGGTCCCAGCGCTTGAACTCGGCGTAGGCCTCTTCGCCGATGGCATCGCGCGTGACGTAAAGCTGGATGCGGCTGGTCGCGTCCTGCACCGTGGCGAAGCTGGCCTTGCCCATCACGCGCTTGAGCATCATGCGGCCGGCCACGCTCACGGCGATGGCCTGCGCCTCGAGGGCCTCGGCATCGGCGGCGCCATGCGCCTCGATCAGCGCGGCGGCGCGGTGGCCCGGCTTGAAGTCGTTCGGGAACGCGACCCCCTTGCCCTCGGCCTGGGCGGCGCGCATCAGCTTGAGCTTTTCGCGGCGCTCCGCGATGAGCTGGTTGTCGTCGACGGCGGGCGCGGCGGCGGGAGCCGCGGCGGGCGTGGGAATGGAGGGGATCAGGTGGTCGGACATGAAGAGCGGGTGGGGGCGCAACAAAAGCGAGCGCAACCGGGCATTTTAGCCGATCGGGTGCAAACGGAACCGGCCTCCAGTGCCCGCCAATCCTGCGCGAAACGCTATGAAAGAAGTAGCAATCTATTCAGTGATGCCCGCACGTGCCAGCAGATCGCTGACCAGTTCGAGCCGCATCAGCGGACTGTCGAGTTCCATGAGCCGCTGCCGCAGTTCGAGCTGCATGGGCACCAGTTCGCACCAGCGGTTGGCCACCCAGCCGCAATCGTCGAAGCGGTAGGGCTCGCCGACGGGTAGGCGCGGGGCTTCTGCACCCTGCGCACGGCGGCGTTCTTCGAGGGTGTCGACGAGGCGCCGCAGCGCCGTGGCGGTGTGCTGGAGGTCGCCCGGAATTTCGAGCGCCGTGTCTTCGGCCACGGCTTCCACTTCGGCAACCCACAAGCCGTATTTCTGCAGCTCGGCGGCGCGGACCCGGAACCGCTGCGTGCCGACGCATTCGATCTGCAGCAGGCCGCTTTGCGGCGAATCGAATTCGCGGATGACCGCCAGCGTGCCGACGGCCGCGAAGCTCTCCGCCTCGGCGCCAGCCTTGCGCACCTCACTGCCGCTCGTGAGGTTGACCACGCCGAAGGGCGCGTCGGCCTTGCGGCACTTGCCGATCATGTCGAGGTAACGTACTTCGAAAATACGCAGCGGAAGCACGCCGTCCGGAAACAGGACCGTGCCGAGCGGGAACAATGGCAGTGAATGCAAAAGGGGCTGTGTGGTCATCGAGGAACCTTGCATGGCTATCATCGCATTCCCCTCACGACCACGCCCCATGCTCTACCAGATCCCCTCGTTCCTTCTCGACGTGATCGTCGGCCTGCTCGGCGGCGCCTGCCTGCTGCGCCTCTACATGCAGTACCACCGCGTGCCTTTCGGCAACCCGCTCGGGCGTTTCGTCTTTGCGATCACCGACTGGATCGTGTTGCCGCTGCGCCGCATCGTGCCTTCGGTCAAGCGCTGGGATCTGGCGAGCGCCATCGCGGCCTGGCTGCTCGTGCTGGCCAAGTTCCTGCTGCTGTGGCTCCTGATCGGCAACCTGGGCCGGATTGCCACCCTGCCGCTTGTTTCGCTGGTGGGGTTGCTGCAGCTCGCGGTGTCGGGGCTGACGGCGCTGCTGGTGGTCTATGCCGTGTTGTCGTGGATACCGGGCGCGTCGCCGATGCTGCTCGACCTCATTTCCCGGCTGGCCGAACCGCTGGTGCGGCCGTTTCGGCGGTTCATTCCGCTGATCGGCGGCGTGGACCTGTCGCCCCTGGCCGCCATCGTGGTGCTGCAGGTGATTGCGATCGTGCTGGGCAACCTGCTGGTCTGGGCTTACCGGCTGGGCGCCTGAGCGATCTCCTGGTCAGCTGACTGCGTCGGCCGGCTGGCGCAGCAGCATCGCGAGCGTACTCGCAATGGTCTTGCGCAGCTCGCGGCGGTCGCTGATGAAGTCGATCGCGCCCTTGGTCTGCAGGAACTCCGCGCGCTGGAAGCCTTCGGGCAAGGTTACGCGCACGGTCGATTCGATCACGCGCGGGCCGGCAAAGCCAATCAGCGCCTTGGGTTCTGCAATGACCACGTCGCCCACGAAGGCGAAGCCGGCCGAGACGCCGCCCATGGTCGGGTCGGTCAGCACGCTGATGTAGGGCAGGCCCTTCTTCGCGAGGCGGGTGAGCGCAGCGTTGGTCTTGGCCATCTGCATCAGCGACAGCAGGCCTTCCTGCATGCGCGCACCGCCCGTGGCGGTGAAGCAGATGAACGGCACCTTCTGCTCGATGGCCGTCTCGACGCCGCGCACGAAGCGCTCGCCGACCACGCTGCCCATGCTGCCGCCCATGAACTCGAATTCGAAGCAGGCCACGACCACGCTGATGCTGTGGACCGATCCGCCCATGACGACCAGTGCGTCGGTCTCGCCGGTGTTCTCGAGCGCTTCCTTGAGCCGTTCGGGGTACTTGCGGCTGTCCTTGAACTTGAGCGCGTCGACAGGAAGCACTTCCTGGCCGACCTCGTAGCGGCCTTCGGCGTCGAGGAAGGCGTCGAGCCGCGCGCGGGCGCCGATGCGGTGATGGTGGCTGCAGCTCGGGCAGACGTTCTGGTTGTGCTCGAGGTCGGTCTTGTAGAGAACGGTCTCGCAGGCGGGGCACTTGATCCACAGGCCCTCGGGCACCTGGCGGCGCTCCGACGGGTCGGTTTGTGCGATCTTGGCGGGTAGCAGTTTTTCAAGCCAGCTCATAGGACTCCGATTTAGCTCCCCTCTCCCGCGTGCGGAAGAGGGGCTGGGTGAGGGCAGCAGCGATTATCGGCCAGCCGCGTTCTTGGGGGTAGCCGCCGGCAGCGCGTCCAGCGCCTCCCGGATGCCGGCGAGGAATTCGCGCACCGCGGGCACCACCCTTTCGCGCGGCTGCCCGTCGATCAGCTGGATGATCCTGGTGCCGATCACGACGGCGTCGGCGGCCGAACCCACGGCCTGGGCGGTGCGCGCGTCGCGGATGCCGAAACCCACGCCCACCGGGATGCTCACATGCTCGCGGATGCGCGGGATCATCTGGCCGACCGCTTCGGTGTCGAGGTGGCCGGCGCCCGTCACGCCCTTGAGCGACACGTAGTAGACATAGCCGCTCGCGATGCGCGCGACCTGCGCCATGCGCTCGCTGGTGCTGGTGGGGGCGAGCAGGAAGATCAGGTCGATGCCTGCGGCCTTCAGGTCGGCCGCGAAGTCCTCGCACTCCTCGGGCGGGTAGTCGACCACCAGGAGGCCGTCGACGCCGGCGGCCGATGCATCGCGGATGAAGGCCTTCTTGCCGTGCACGAGGTCATAGCGCTCGACCGGGTTCGCATAGCCCATCAGCACCACGGGCGTGGTCGCGTCCTTCTGGCGGAAGGCGGCCACCATGGCGAGCACCTGCTTCATGCCGACGCCTAGCGCCAGCGCGGCCTCGCCGGCCTTCTGGATCACCGGGCCGTCGGCCATCGGGTCGGAAAACGGCACGCCGAGCTCGATCACGTCGGCGCCCGCCTCGACCATGCCGTGCATCAGCTCGGGCGTGATGTCGGCAAAGGGGAAGCCGGCCGTGACGTAGGGAATCAGGGCCCTGCGGCCTTGCGACTGGAGTGTCTTGAAGGTAGCGGCAATGCGGCCGGTACGGGCCCCCACGCTTGCCACTTCGTGTGCTGCGCTGCCCCCCGAGGGGGCGTTCGCACCTTGGAGCGGTCCTGCGGTGCTCATCACTTGCCTCCCTTCACGCTCAGGCCGCGCATCGAGGGTCGGTCGTAGAAATCGACGCCCGACAGGTCGGCGACGGTGCCGATGTCCTTGTCGCCGCGGCCCGAAAGGTTCACGAGGATCGACTGGTCCGGCCGCATGGTCTTGGCGAGTTTCATGGCGTAGGCCACGGCGTGGCTCGATTCGAGGGCCGGAATGATGCCTTCGGTGCGGCACAGGTAGTGAAAGGCTTCGAGCGCCTCGGTGTCGGTGATGCCGACGTATTCGGCGCGGCCGATGTCGGCCAGGTAGGCGTGCTCGGGGCCGACGCCGGGGTAGTCGAGGCCGGCGCTGATGCTGTGGGTTTCGGTCACCTGGCCGTCCTCGTTCTGCAGCAGGTAGGTGCGGTTGCCGTGCAGCACGCCCGGGCTGCCGCGCAGGATGGAAGCCGAGTGCTTGCCGCTGTCGAGCCCTTCGCCCGCGGCCTCCACGCCGATCAGGCGCGTGCCTTCGAACGGAATGTAGGGATGGAAGATGCCCATCGCGTTGCTGCCGCCGCCCACGCAGGCCACCACCACGTCGGGCTGCCGGCCCTCGGCTTCGCCGGTGATGCCCTGGGCCGCGAGCATGGCGGGCATCTGGTCGATGCACTCGGTGCCGATCACGCTCTGGAAGTCGCGCACCATGGTCGGGTAGGGGTGCGGGCCGGCCACGGTGCCGATGATGTAGAAGGTGTTCTCCACGTTCGTGACCCAGTCGCGCATGGCCTCGTTGAGCGCGTCCTTCAGCGTCTTGCTGCCTGATTCCACCGGCACCACGGTCGCGCCCAGCAGGTTCATGCGGTAGACGTTGGGGCTCTGGCGCTTGACGTCCTGGCTGCCCATGTAGACCACGCATTCAAGGCCGTAGCGCGCGCAGATCGTGGCGGTGGCCACGCCGTGCTGGCCGGCGCCGGTTTCGGCGATCACGCGGGGCTTACCCATGCGGCGCGCGAGCATCGCCTGGCCGATCACGTTGTTGATCTTGTGCGCGCCGGTGTGGTTCAAGTCTTCGCGCTTCAGGTAGATCTGCGCGCCGCCCATCTCGCGGCTGGTGCGTGCGGCGTGGTAGACCGGCGAGGGCCGGCCGACGAAGTGCTTCAGCTCGTAGTGGAATTCGGCGAGGAAGGCCGGGTCGTTCTTGTACTTCGCGTAGGCGTCGCGCAGCTCGTTGATCGCGTGGGTGAGCGTTTCGCTCGCGAAGGTGCCGCCGTAGTTGCCGAAGTGGCCGGTGGCGTCGGGTTGCTGGTAGTTGCTTTGCATGGTTCTCGATCGGTGGGCCGCAGCCCGAAATCACGATCGGGTGCGGCGGCTAACTGGAGAAGGAGGCGTCGGCGGCTCTGACGGCTGCGACGAATTGCCGGATCTTGCCGGCGTCCTTCAGGCCCTTGTTCCCGGGACCGTCGATTTCGACGCCCGAGCTCACATCAACGGACAGCGTCTTGCAGCGCGTCCGCAGGATGCGAATGCCATCGCTCACGTTTGCAGGTGTGAGCCCACCACTCAAGACGAGGTGAGCGTCGACGGCGGGTGGAAGAAGTGACCAATCGAATGCCTTGCCGCCACCGCCATAACCTTCGACATGGGCGTCGAGCAGGATGGCCTGGGCGTGGGAGTAATCGGATGCGTATTTTACGAGATCGAAGCCCGCTCCGGCGGCGCCCAGCGGAATACGGGCCGCGCGCATGTAGCGAAAGCGCCCCGGGCCGGTGGCCTGCTCGCACTGTTCAGGCGTTTCTTCGCCGTGGAACTGCGCGATCGCGCCCTTCACGCGAGAGAGGGCTGCTATGACTTTGGAAGCATCCTCGTTCACGAACAGCAGCACCGGCGTGATGAAGGGCGGCAGGCGGGAGGCGAGTTCGGCGGCGCGCTCGGCCGTCACGGCGCGGGGGCTTTTCGCATAGAGCACGAAGCCGATGGCATCGGCGCCGGCCTCGATGGCGGCATCCACGTCGGCCTCGCGCGTGAGGCCGCAGATCTTGATGCGGGTGCGGGGAGCGGCAGTCATGGCGGCCCATCATAAGGAGCGCCGCCGGCCTGCAGCGTGGCCTCGGCCGGCAGACCCCACTTGGCGTCGTACAACGGCCCGAGAAAATACAACCCGTTGGCCGAGAAGGTCGGCGCCGCCACCTTGCGGCTGCGCGCCTCGAGCACCTCGGTGATCCATTCGGGCCGTTCGTCGCCGCGGCCGATGCGCACGAGGCAGCCCATCAGGTTGCGGATCATGTGGTGCAGGAAGGCATCGGCCTCGAACTCGAAATGCCAGCGGCAGCGGTCGCCGCTGCCGTGGCGCGTGATTTCGATGCGCCGCAGGTCCTTGACCGGCGAGCGCGCCTGGCAGGCCGAGGCGCGGAACGAGCTGAAGTCGTGCCGGCCCACCAAGAGGGCGGCGGCGGCGCGCATCGCATCGCCGTCGAGCGGATGCATCGACCAGCCGACCCGGCCCGAATCGAGGCTGGGCCGAACGGGCGACTGCGACAGCACGTAGAGGTAGCGCCGCGCGAGTGCGCTGGCGCGGCAATGGAATTCGCCCGGCACCGGCTGGGCCCACTGCACGGCGATGTCGTCGGGCAGGAAGCGGTTGGTGCCGCGCACCCAGGAGAACGGCTCGCGTTCGACGGCGGTGTCGAAGTGCACCACCTGCATCAGCGCATGCACGCCGGCGTCGGTGCGGCCCGCGCACAGCGTGCCGATGGGCTGCGCCGCGAACTTGGCGAGCGCCGCTTCGAGCTTGTCCTGCACCGTGCGGCCCGAGCGCTGGCTCTGCCAGCCCTCGTACGCCTGGCCGTTGTAGCGGATGCCTAGCGCCAGCCTCACGAATTCAGGAGCAACAGCGGAAAAAGCCGCTCGTCAGCGCAGTTCGGCGAGCAATTGCCTCGCCTGCGACTTGAGGTCGCCGGCGCTTTCGGCTTCGACTTCCTCGACCAGCGAGCGGGCGCCTTCAACGTCGCCAATGGCCTGCAGTTCGCGCGCCAGCGACAGCTTGACGGCATGGGGGCTCTCGTCGCCATCGTCGTCCTGCGCGGCTTCGGCAGCGGGCCTTCCTGCGGCTTCGGCGGTGCCGGCCACCGGGCGGGAGGGCAGGCCGGCCAGCGCGCTCATGTCGAATTCGATGAAGCCCGAGTCCGCGGGCAGGTTGCCGCGCAGCCCGGCCGGGCGGGTGTTGGCATCGGCTTCGCCGAGCGCGCCGGGGCGGGTGATCGGCGACAGCGCGCCGGGGGCGGTGTCGAAGTCGTTTTCCAGGTCGACCGGTGCCGTGGGCGCATGGGCATGGCCGTTGGACAGTGGGGCGCTGCTGGCGGCCGGCGGCGCATAGGCCGTCTTCGGCAGGCTGGCACTCACCGGGGCCGGGGCGGGTGCCGGCGGCTGGCTCAGGTCCAGATCGAAGTCCAGCGGCGCGACCGAGGGCACGAAGGCTGGCGTGGCCGCGACGGGCGCGGGCGCCGGCGCTGCCGCCGGGGCTGGCGCGGGCTTGGCCGCTGCCGTGGCCAGGGCGCCCGCAAAGGCGGCGCTCTCGGCCGGGCTCACGCCGCGGGACGCGCCCGAGTCGTACAGCGGATTGCCGGGATCGAGGTCCTTGCCCATCTCGACCACGCGGTTCCAGTCGGCACCGGTGCCGTTGGTCAGCTTGTGCACTTCGGCCGCAAGGCCTTCATAGGCGCGGACGTCGCGGCGCTTGGCATGGATTTCGAGCAGCTTGACGTGAATGGCCGTGCGGTCCGGATTCACGCGCAGGGCCTCGCGGAGGATTTCCTCGGCCTGCAGGTCGCGGCCGTAGGCCAGGTACACGTCCGCTTCGGCCACGGGATCGACGTCGCCCGCATCGAGCTGGCTCGGCGAGTACGACAGCGACGACACGGTGGAATCGCCGCGTTGCTTGGTGTCGACCGATTCGCCGCCGCTGGCGCCGAAGAACGAGTCCTTCGGAATGCGGCTTTCGAGGAACACGCTCTCGCTCATTTCTTCGCGGCGGCGGCCCAGCACGCGGTACAGCAGGAAGCCGACCAGCAAGGCGATCAGCGCCGCGCCGCCGAGCATCAGCGGGTTGTCCATCAGCTCTTCGAAGAAGCCGCGCTCCACCGGAGGCGGCGGAGGCGCTGCCTTGACGACCGGCTTGGGCGCCGGTGCAGGGGCGGCGGCCGCGGCGCTTGCCGCCGCTGCGGGAGCGGCCGGCGCAGCTTCGGAAGTCGCAGCAGGCACGGGCTCGGCCGCCGGAGCGGCGCCAGCTGCAGCAGCCGGTGCCGCTGCAGCTGGCGCGGGAGTCGTTGCGGGTGCTGCCGGTGCCGAAACAGCAGCGGGGGGCGTGGCGGGGGCGACGGGCGCAGCCACCGGGGCAGGGGCGGCGGCAGCAGGCGCCGCAGCGGGCGGTGCCGTGGTTGCGGCGACCCCCGGGGTGGGAACCGGAATGCCGGGGGCTGCCGGGGCGGGTGCCGGCGCCGAGCCAGCGGCTGGCGCCGCCGAACCGGTGGCTGCCTTGAGCTTGGCCAGTTCGTTGATGTTCTTCGACAGCTCGGCAACGCGGTTGTTGCTGTCCTGCGCCTGGCGGGCCTGCGCGACCTTTTCCTCGGCGGCGCGGGCTGCTGCGCTGCCCTGCGAGATCGTCAGCTTGTCAGGGGCGCTCGCCGCGGCGTTGCGGTCCTCGACATTGGCCTGCAGCTTGCCCGAAGCCTTGCGGTCGGCGGCGGCCACGTTGGACGTGGGTGCATTTTCGGCAAGGCGCTGGCGGTAGGCGCCGAAGTCGCGGCTCTGCGCAGTGATGGTGCGGCGCGCTTCCGACGGAAGAATGGCGCCGGCTTCGGCGGCGCTCGGCAGATCGAGCACGGCGCCGGCTTTCATGCGGTTGACGTTGCCGCCAACGAATGCATCGGGATTGGCAAGCAGGAGCGCCACCAGCATCTGGTCGAGCGAGATGTCGGCGGGCTTGTGGGCTCCGGCGATCTTGCTGGCGGTGTCGCCGCGCTGGACCGTGACCTGTTCGCCGCCGCCAGCCGGGCGAGCCGGTGCTGTGGCGCCGGGCGCCTGCGGTGCGGCCGTGGCGGGCACCGGCGCGGCCGGGGCTGTAACCGGTGCGACGGGCGCGCGCTCGCGGCGTGCGCGTGCTGCCGCGGCAGCCGGACGTTCCACAGGCGGCGGCGTGCTCACCTGGGGCGTGGCGGGCGCGATGGACGCGCTCGGCGCCGCCTGGCGCGTGGCCGGCGGATCGAGCAGCACGGTGTAGTCGCGCACCATCCGGCCCGACGAGCCGTTGGCTTCGAGCAGCAGGTCGACGAAGGGATCGTTGAGCGGACGGCTGCCGGTGAGCCGGACGACGTACTGGCCGCCCGCGCGGCGCTGCAGCGTGGCCTTGACGTCTCTCAACGCATCGTTGTAGGGGACGCCCGCGTTCTTGAAGGCGTCGGCACTGGCGACGTTGATCTTCAGGCTCTCCGCTTCGGCGGCAGCCATTTCGGTCACGTCGATTTCGGCGCGGAGCGGTTCGCCCAGTGCTGACTGCACCTTCAGCTGCCCGAGCGCGAAGGCGCTGGCGCCGGTGCTTGCAATACCCAGGACCACGGCGACGGCCGTACCCAGAACGGAGAGGCGAAGGCCGTTCAAGGGCAGCGAGGGGCGAGCGGCCGATGGGCGGGCCGCGGGCAACAGATGTCTTGTCATGCTGATAGGGGCGGCTCAGGCCCAGAATTTGTAAGAGGACGTTAGCATCATCACCAGGTACTGACAAGGCAGTGCGCCTGTTCTACCCAGTGCGCGCATACTTACGCACACATTCAGTGTTGCCGCATGGCAACACTTGGGGTCCATGGAGAGCCTGCGCGCCCCCATCAAGCCTCGAGCAGGATGCGCAGCATGCGGCGCAGCGGTTCCGCCGCACCCCACAGCAACTGGTCGCCGATGGTGAAGGCGCCGACGTACTCGGGGCCCATTGCCAGCTTGCGGATGCGGCCGACCGGGATGTTCATGGTGCCCGTCACCGCCACCGGCGTCAGGTCCTTCAGCGTTGCTTCACGGGTGTTCGGCACGACGCTGGCCCAGGGGTTGTCCGCGGCAATCATCGCTTCGATGTCGGCCACGGGCACGTCCTTCTTGAGCTTGAAGGTCAGCGCCTGGCTGTGGCAGCGCATCGCGCCGATGCGCACGCAGAAGCCGTCGACCGGCACGGCGGCGGTGCCGAAGCCCGCGCCCTGGCCGAGGATCTTGTTGGTTTCCGCGCCGGCCTTCCATTCTTCCTTGGACATGCCGTCGCCCAGGTCCTTGTCGATCCAGGGAATCAGCGAGCCGCCCAGCGGTGCGCCGAAGTTGGCGGTTTCGGAAGCGCTGAGGTTCTGCTGCCTGTGCAGCACCTTGCGGTCGATCTCGAGGATGGCCGACTTGGGGTCGTCGAGCAGCGCGCGCACCTCGGCGTTGAGCGTGCCGAACTGGGTCAGCAACTCGCGCATGTGCTGCGCGCCGCCGCCCGAAGCCGCCTGGTAGGTCATGCTGGTCATCCACTCGACCAGGCCCGCCTTGTAAAGGGCGCCCACGCCCATCAGCATGCAGCTCACGGTGCAGTTGCCGCCGATCCAGTTCTTGCCGCCCTTGGCGAGCGCGTTCTGGATCACCGGCAGGTTGACGGGATCGAGCACGATGACCGCGTCGTCCTGCATGCGCAGCGTGGAGGCGGCGTCGATCCAGTGGCCGCTCCAGCCGGCGGCGCGCAGCTTGGGGAACACCTCGCTGGTGTAGTCGCCGCCCTGGCAGGTGATGACGATGTCGCACTTCTTCAGTGCTTCGATGTCGCTCGCATCCTTGAGCGCGGTCTCGTTCCTGGCCATGGCCGGGGCCTTGCCGCCGGCGTTGGAAGTCGAGAAGAAGACCGGCTCGATGAGCCCGAAGTCGCCTTCGGCCTGCATGCGGTCCATCAGAACCGAGCCGACCATGCCGCGCCAGCCCACGAGGCCGACCAGAGGTTGAGATGCGTTCGCCATTTCAGTTTGCCCTTATGAAAAA
This sequence comes from Variovorax beijingensis, assembly GCF_007828835.1. GTDB lineage: Bacteria > Pseudomonadota > Gammaproteobacteria > Burkholderiales > Burkholderiaceae_C > Variovorax > Variovorax beijingensis_A. The sequence continues at coordinate 598,322 of NZ_VIVL01000002.1, forward strand.
AGAAAGAAGTTGTCTTTTCTTGCCCCCGACTCGTCGAGCCGGGGAGGGGCGTGACGAAGCGGGCTGCGGTTAGCCGGTAATCGTCTTTTTGGTGATTGCTGCAACAACCGCATCGCCCATTTCGCGGGTGCCGACGCGCTTGGTGCCTTCTGACCAGATGTCACCGGTGCGCAGGCCGGAGGCGAGCACGTGCTTGACCGCCGACTCGATCCGGTCGGCAGCTTCGGCTTGGTTGAGTGAAAAACGGAGCATCATGGCAGCGGACAGTATTGTAGCCAATGGATTGGCAACCCCTTTGCCGGCAATGTCGGGCGCGCTGCCGTGGCTGGGCTCGTACAGGCCCTGGTTGCTCGAATTGAGCGAGGCCGAGGGCAGCATGCCGATGGAGCCGGTGAGCATGGCGGCCTCGTCCGAGAGGATGTCGCCGAACATGTTGCCGGTGACGATCACGTCGAACTTCTTGGGTGCCTTCACGAGCTGCATGGCCGCGTTGTCGACGTACATGTGGTCGAGCTCGATGTCCGGATAGTCCTTGTGCACCTCGGTCACGATGTCCTTCCAGAACTGGAAGGTCTCCAGCACATTGGCCTTGTCGACGCTGGTCACGCGCTTGCTGCGCTTGCGTGCGGCCTCGAAGGCGACGCGGGCGATGCGCTCGACCTCGGGGCGCGAATAGCGCATGGTGTCGAAAGCCTCGTCGGCACCCGGAAAGTGTCCGTCGACGGCCGTGCGGCGGCCGCGCGGCTGGCCGAAGTAGATGTCGCCGGTCAGCTCGCGGATGATGAGGATGTCCAGGCCCGAAATCAGCTCGGGCTTGAGGCTCGAGGCACCCACCAGCTGCTCGTAGCAGATGGCCGGGCGGAAGTTCGCGAACAGGCCGAGGTTCTTGCGCAGGCCCAGGATGGCCTGCTCCGGGCGCAGCGGGCGGTCGAGCTTGTCGTACTTCCAGTCGCCGACCGCGCCGAACAGCACCGCGTCCGCTTCCTTGGCGAGCTTGAGCGTGGCTTCGGGCAGCGGGTGGCCGTGCGCTTCGTAGGCCGCGCCGCCGACCAGCGCCGTTTCCATCTCGAAAGAGAGGTCGAGCGCGTCGAGCACGCGGATGGCTTCGGCCACGATTTCGGTGCCGATGCCGTCGCCCGGGAGAACTGCGATTTTCATGATTGGGTCTGAGGTTTTTTGAAAAAGGAAATGCGGTCGATCACGAGATCATCGTGTGCGCGAGCCAGGGCTTCTGCGCCAGCCGCTCGGCCTCGAAGGCCTTGATCTTCTCCTTGTGGCGCAGCGTGAGGCCAATGTCGTCCAGGCCGTTGATCAGGCAGTACTTGCGGAAGGCCTGCACGTCGAACGCGAACTCGCCGCCATCGGGCTTCACGACCACCTGGCGTTCCAGGTCGATGGTGAGCGTGTAGCCGGGGAATGCGAAGGTCTCATCGAACAGCTGCGCCACCTGGGCCTCGGGCAGCACGATCGGCAGCAGGCCGTTCTTGAAGCTGTTGTTGAAGAAGATGTCGGCATAGCTCGGCGCGATGATCGCGCGGAAACCGTACTGGTCGAGCGCCCACGGCGCATGCTCGCGCGACGAGCCGCAGCCGAAGTTCTTGCGCGCCAAAAGGATCGAGGCGCCGGCGTAGCGCGGCTGGTTCAGCACGAAGTCGGGGTTCGGCTTGCGGCTGGCCGGGTCCTGGCCCGGAAAGCCGGCGTCCAGGTAGCGCCATTCGTCGAACAGGTTCTGGCCGAAGCCGGTGCGCTTGATCGACTTGAGGAACTGCTTCGGAATGATCGCGTCGGTGTCGACGTTCTCGCGGTCCATGGGGGCCACGAGGCCCTTGTGCACGGTGAATTTCTGCATGTGTTGCTCCAGATCCGGATCAGGCGAAGGTGCGCACGTCGACGAAGTGGCCGTGCACCGCGGCCGCGGCGGCCATGGCCGGGCTCACGAGGTGGGTGCGGCCGCCGGCTCCTTGGCGGCCTTCGAAGTTGCGGTTGCTGGTGGAGGCGCAGCGCTCGCCGGGCTCCAGGCGGTCGGCGTTCATGGCCAGGCACATCGAGCAGCCGGGCTCGCGCCATTCGAAGCCCGCGGCCTTGAAGATCAGGTCGAGCCCTTCGCGCTCGGCCTGCTCCTTCACCACGCCCGATCCGGGCACCACCAGCGCGAGCTTGACGTTCTTGGCCACTTTCTGGCCCAGCTTCTTCACCACGGCGGCGGCTTCGCGCATGTCCTCGATGCGGCTGTTGGTGCACGAGCCGATGAACACCTTGTCGACGAAGATGTCGTTCATCGCCTTGTTCGGCTCCAGGCCCATGTAGACCAGCGCACGCTCGATGGCGCTGCGCTTGCTGGCGTCCTTTTCCTTGTCGGGATCTGGCACGCGGCCGTTGATGTCGACCACCATCTCGGGCGAGGTGCCCCAGGTGACCTGCGGCTGGATCTGCGTGGCGTCGAGTTCGACCACGGCGTCGAACGTGGCGCCGGGGTCGGACTGCAGCGTGCGCCAGTAGGCCACGGCCTGGTCCCACTCCACACCCGTGGGTGCGAGCGGCCGGCCCTTGACGTAGCTGATCGTCTTTTCGTCGACCGCCACGAGGCCGGCGCGCGCACCGGCCTCGATGGCCATGTTGCAGACCGTCATGCGGCCTTCCATGCTCAGGTCGCGGATCGCCGAGCCCGCGAACTCGATCGTGTAGCCCGTGCCGCCGGCCGTGCCGATCTTGCCGATGATGGCCAGCACGATGTCCTTGGCGGTGCAGCCGAAGGGCAGCTTGCCCTCGACCTTCACGAGCATGTTCTTCGCCTTCTTGCCGAGCAGCGTCTGCGTGGCCATGACGTGCTCGACCTCGCTGGTGCCGATGCCGTGCGCGAGCGCGCCGAAGGCGCCGTGGGTGGAGGTGTGCGAGTCGCCGCAGACCACGGTCATGCCGGGCAGCGTGGCGCCCGATTCGGGCCCGATCACGTGCACGATGCCCTGGCGCTTGCTCAGGAACGGAAAGAACGCGGCGGCGCCGAATTCCGCGATGTTCTTGTCGAGCGTGGTGACCTGCTCCTTGCTGGTCGGGTCGGCAATGCCTTCATAGCCGCGCTCCCAGCCGGTGGTCGGCGTGTTGTGGTCGGCCGTGGCCACCACCGAGCTGATGCGCCACAGCTTGCGGCCGGCCACGCGCAGGCCCTCGAAGGCCTGCGGGCTGGTGACTTCGTGCACCAGATGGCGGTCGATGTAGAGGATCGCGGTGCCGTCTTCCTCGGTGTGGACGACGTGTTCGTCCCAGATCTTGTCGTAGAGCGTGCGTGCCATGTCGTTCTCTTCTCTTGTCTTTCGTGGGGAGGTGGATTGTCTTGCGTTCTAGGCGGCGAGCGGCTCGGCAGCATCGTGGGCGGCCGTGGGCGTGTGCAGATGGTTGACCAGCGTGCGCGCGGCCACCGGCAGGGTGGAGAAGTCGCGCGCCACCAGGCGAATCTCGCGCCGGGACCAGGCGTCGTTCAGCGCCACGCTGCGCAGGCGGCTGCCGATGCCCGCCTGCAGCAGTTCGAAGGCGCGCTGCGGCATCACGCCGATGCCCAGCCCGTTGTCGATCATGCGGCACATCGCGTCGAGCCCGGTCACGTGGATGCGCAGCCTGACGCTGCGGCCGGCCTCGAGCGCGGCCTGGTGCATCGCCACGTAGATCGAGCTATTGGTGTGCAGGCCGACGTGGTCGAAATCGAGCGAGGCGGCGAAGTCGATCGGCCCCTGGGCGGCCAGCGGGTGCCCGGCCGGCGCGATCAGCACGAGCCGGTCGTGGCGGTAGGGCAGGGTCTGCAGCTCGTTGGTGCCGTCGGGAATGTGGCAGATGCCGAGGTCGGCCGCACCCTCCTGGACTGCGCGCACCACCTCGTTGCTCAGGTGCTCCTCGAGGTCGATCTTTATCGCATCGTGCTCGCGCGTGAAGGCGCCGAGGTCTTCCGGCAGAAACTGCACGATGGCCGAGATGTTGGCATGCACGCGCACATGGCCGCGCACACCCTCGGCGTATTCGCTGAGCTCGCCCTGCATCTTCTCGAGGCTGTAGAGCACCGAGCGCGCATGGTGCAGCAGGCTTTCGCCCGCAGGGGAAAGATCGACGCCGCGCGCATGGCGGTAGAGGAGGGTGGTGCCCAGCGTGGCTTCGAGGTCCGACAGCCGCTTGCTGATGGCCGAAGCGGCAATGAATTCGCGCTCCGCGGCGCGCCCGATGCTGCCGAGTTCGCAAACAGCCACGAACAGCTGCAGCGACGTGAGGTCGATGCGCCGTGCGAAATTGCGTTCGGAAGAGGTCATACGGGTCTTGGCATCTCGTATGGAGATGGAAGCCCGTATTTTCCCCTTGTTTTCAGGCCTGAGTCATCGTCATGCGCGATGACATTACTGTCGGCGCGCGATGAGCAAAAGAGGCGTCATTGGCGCTTCTTGGCCGAATCCTCCATCTTTTCACCTGCCTTCTGCACGTCCTGGCCGGCTCCCCTCCAAGTGTTGCAACCCGACAGTGGCACGGCAAGAGCAAATGCGACGGCGAACAATGCGACAAGCGATTTCATGATGAAACTCCTTCGACTAAGTGCTCTGCAGGCTATCGCCGGCTTCGCGGCGCCGGATGTCAGCCAAGACGCAAAAAAGCTGCCCGAGGGCAGCTTTCCGGCTTGAGCGCAAGCAGCGCGCGTTCAGCGCTTGCCGATGGGCTGCACGTCGCGCTTGGGCGAGCCTTCGAACAGCTGGCGCGGGCGGCCGATCTTGTACTCGGGGTCGCCGATCATTTCGTTCAGTTGCGCAATCCAGCCGACCGTGCGGGCCAGCGCGAAGATCGCGGTGAACAGCGGCACCGGGATGCCGATGGCGCGCTGCACGATGCCCGAGTAGAAGTCGACGTTCGGGTAGAGCTTGCGCGACACGAAGTACTCGTCTTCCAGCGCGATCTTCTCGAGTTCCTTGGCGAGCTTGAACAGCGGGTCTTGTTCCAGGCCCAGCTCGGTCAGCACTTCGTTGCAGGTTTCCTGCATCAGCTTGGCGCGCGGGTCGTAGTTCTTGTACACGCGATGGCCGAAGCCCATGAGCTTGACGTTCGAGTTCTTGTCCTTGACCTTCTTGATGAACTCGCCGATCTTCTCCACGCCGCCTTCCTTCTGGATGTCGTAGAGCATGTTGAGTGCCGCTTCGTTGGCGCCGCCGTGGGCCGGGCCCCACAGGCATGCCACGCCGGCCGCAATGGCCGCGAAGGGGTTGGTGCCCGACGAGCCGCACAGGCGCACGGTCGAGGTCGAGGCGTTCTGCTCGTGGTCCGCGTGCAGGATGAAGATGCGGTCGAGCGCGCGCTCGAGCACCGGGTTCACCTTGTACTCTTCGCACGGCGTGGCGAACATCATGTGCAGGAAGTTGCCCGCGTAGCTGAGGTCGTTCTTCGGGTACATGTACGGCTGGCCGATCGTGTACTTGTAGGCCATGGCCACGAGCGTGGGCATCTTCGCGATCAGGCGGATCGCGGCGATCTCGCGGTGCTCGGGATTGTTGATGTCCGTGCTGTCGTGATAGAAGGCCGACAGTGCGCCCACCAGGCCGGTCATGATGGCCATCGGATGCGCGTCGCGGCGGAAGCCGCGCAGGAAGAACTGCATCTGCTCGTTGACCATCGTGTGGTTGGTCACGAGCTTGGTGAAGTTGGTCTTCTTGGCCTGGTCCGGCAGCTCGCCGTAGAGCAGCAGGTGGCAGGTCTCGAGGAAGTCGCAGTTGGTCGCGAGCTGCTCGATGGGGTAGCCGCGGTACAGCAGTTCGCCCTTGTCGCCGTCGATGTACGTGATGGCCGACTGGCAGGCGGCGGTCGACATGAAGCCCGGGTCATAGGTGAACATGCCGGTCTGCGCATACAGCTTGCGGATGTCGATCACGTCGGGGCCGACGGTGCCCTTGTAGATCGGCAGTTCGACGCTGTCTCCGCCGTTGCTGAACGACAGCGTGGCCTTGGTATCGGAAGCTTTCATTTCGGGTTTCTTTCAGAGGAGTATTCAGGAGGGCGAAGAGGAAACGGAGGTTGCGGGACGCTGCGCGCCGTCGGTGCGCATCAGCTGCAGCAACTCGACCACCTCGGCCCCGGCCCATGCGGGCTCGGGCTCCTTTCTTCGCAGGAGAAGATCGAGGAGATCGTTGTCCGACAGGTCCATCAAGGTCTCCATCGCTCCCGCCTGGCCGTTGGTCATGCGGGATTCGTGCCGCTCGAAGAAGCGGGCGATGAACAGGTCGTTCTCGAGCAGGCCGCGCCGGCAGCGCCATTTCAGCTTGCTCAGCGCGCGTTCGCTGATCAGCTCGGACGGGTCGGCGGCGGTTTGCATGGTTTCTCTCGGAAAAGGATCAGATGGCGCGGCGCACCATCAGTTCCTTGATCTTGCCGATCGCCTTGGTCGGGTTCAGGTTCTTCGGGCACACATCGACGCAGTTCATGATCGTGTGGCAGCGGAACAGGCGGTACGGGTCTTCGAGGTTGTCCAGGCGTTCGGCGGTGGCTTCGTCGCGGCTGTCGGCAATGAAGCGGTAGGCCTGCAGCAGGCCGGCCGGGCCCACGAACTTGTCGGGGTTCCACCAGAAGCTCGGGCAGCTGGTGGAGCAGCTCGCGCACAGGATGCACTCGTACAGGCCGTTGAGCTCGTCGCGCTCCTCGGGCGACTGCAGGCGCTCCTTCTCGGGCGGCACGTTGTCGTTCTGCAGGTACGGCTTGATCGAGTTGTACTGCTTGAAGAACTGCGTCATGTCCACGATCAAGTCGCGGATGACGGGCAGGCCCGGCAGCGGCTTGAGCACGATCGTGCCCTTGAGCGTGAGCATGTTGGTCAGGCAGGCCAGGCCGTTCTTGCCGTTGATGTTCATCGCGTCGGAGCCGCAGACGCCTTCGCGGCAGGAACGGCGGAACGACAGGGTCGGATCCTGCGCCTTGAGCTTCATCAGGGCGTCGAGCAGCATGCGCTCATGGCCGTCGAGTTCGATCTCGACCGTCTGCATGTAGGGCTTGGCGTCCTTGTCCGGGTCGTAGCGGTAGATCTGGAATGTGCGCTTCATCGTGAAACCTTGTGATGTTGTTCTTGTTTAGAACGTACGGACCTTGGGAGGAACGGAGTCGACCGTCAGCGGCTTGAGGTTGACCGGCTTGTAGGAGAGGCGGTTGTCCTGGCTGTACCAGAGCGTGTGCTTCATCCAGTTGGCGTCGTCGCGGCCGAGCGGCGCGACCGGGTCGTCGGCCGGGCGCTCGTAGTCCTCGACCGTGTGCGCGCCGCGGCATTCCGTGCGGGCGGCGGCCGAAACCATGGTGGCCTGCGCCACTTCGATCAGGTTGTCGACTTCGAGCGCCTCGATGCGTGCCGTGTTGAACACCTTCGACTTGTCCTTCAGGCCGATGGCGTTGACGCGCTCGCGCACGGCGGCGATCTTGACCACGCCCTCGTCCATCGAGGCCTGCTTGCGGAACACGGCGGCATGCTGCTGCATGACGGCGCGGATCTCGCCTGCCACGTCCTGCGCGTACTCGCCGCCGGTGGCGGCTTCGAGGCGGTTCAGGCGCTCCAGCGTGCGGTCGGCGGCATCGGCCGGCAGCGGCTTGTGCTCCTTGTGCTTGTCGTTGAACTCGACGATGTGGTTGCCGGCCGCGCGGCCGAACACCAGCAGGTCGAGCAGCGAATTGGTGCCCAGGCGGTTGGCGCCGTGCACGCTCACGCAAGAGCATTCGCCCACCGCATAGAGGCCGTTCACCACGGCGCTGTTCTGGTCGCCCTGCTGCACCACGACCTGGCCGTTGATGTTGGTGGGGATGCCGCCCATCTGGTAGTGGATGGTCGGCACCACGGGGATCGGCTCCTTGGTGATGTCGACGTTGGCGAAGTTCACGCCGATTTCGTACACCGAGGGCAGGCGCTTGTGGATGGTCTCGGCACCGAGGTGGTCGAGCTTCAGCAGCACGTAGTCCTTGTTGGGGCCACAGCCGCGGCCTTCCTTGATTTCCTGGTCCATCGAGCGCGAGACAAAGTCGCGCGGCGCCAGGTCCTTCAGCGTGGGCGCATAGCGCTCCATGAAGCGCTCGCCGTTGCTGTTGAGCAGGATGGCGCCTTCGCCGCGGCAGCCTTCGGTCAGCAGCACGCCGGCGCCGGCCACGCCGGTCGGGTGGAACTGCCAGAACTCCATGTCCTGCAGCGGGATGCCCGAACGTGCGGCCATGCCCAGGCCGTCGCCGGTGTTGATGAAGGCGTTGGTCGAGGCCTGGAAGATGCGGCCTGCGCCGCCGGTGGCCAGCAGCACGGTCTTGGCCTGCAGGATGTGCAGGTCGCCGGTTTCCATTTCGAGCGCGGTCACGCCGACCACGTCGCCTTCGGCGTCGCGGATCAGGTCGAGCGCCATCCACTCGACGAAGAACTGGGTGCGGGCTTCGACGTTCTTCTGGTAGAGCGTGTGCAGCATCGCGTGGCCGGTGCGGTCGGCCGCGGCGCAGGCGCGCTGCACGGGCTTCTCGCCGTAGTTGGCCGTGTGGCCGCCGAAGGGGCGCTGGTAGATGGTGCCGTCGGGGTTGCGGTCGAAGGGCATGCCGAAGTGCTCGAGCTCGTACACGACCTTCGGGGCCTCGCGGCACATGAATTCGATCGCATCCTGGTCGCCGAGCCAGTCGGAGCCCTTGATCGTGTCGTAGAAGTGGTAGTGCCAGTTGTCCTCGCTCATGTTGCCGAGCGAGGCGCCCACGCCGCCCTGGGCAGCGACGGTGTGCGAACGGGTGGGGAACACCTTGGAGAGCACGGCCACGTTCAGGCCGGCACGGGCCAGTTGCAGCGAGGCGCGCATGCCGGAGCCGCCGGCACCGACGATCACGACGTCGAACTTGCGCTTGGTGATTTGTTCTTTTGTGTAGGTCATGGTGGGGTCAGATCTTCCAAAGCACTTGAATGGCCCAACCCGCACAACCGACAAGCCAGACGATGGTGAAAATTTGCAGGGCAAGGCGAATGCCGACGGGCTGGACGTAGTCCATCCACACGTCGCGCATGCCGACCCACACGTGATAGAGCAGGGCGGCGATCACCGAGAAGGTCAGCACCTTCATCCACTGCGCCGCGAAGATGCCGGCCCAGAGGTCGTAGCCGATGGGACCGCGCGTGAAGATCAGCTGCGCGAGCAGGATGATCGTGAAGAGCGCCATCAGGCCGCCCGTGATGCGCTGGCTGAGCCAGTCGCGCAAACCGTAGTGCGCGCCGACGACGATGCGCTTGGAGCCGTAATTCACAGACATGGTTGGCTCCTTCTCAGTACAGGCCGAACAACTTGGCGCCGAGCACCAGGGTGAGCAGGATGCTCAGGGCCAGTGTGACCATGGCGGATGTATGGCCGAACTCCTTGGTGACGGCGGCGTGGCTCACGTCCATCCAGAGATGGCGCAGGCCGGCGATGAAGTGGTGCAGGTAGGCCCAGATCAGCGCGAGCGCCACCAGCTTGATGAACCAGCCCGGAACGAAACCAAGGCCGCTGTTGAATGCGGCCTTGAACCTGGCGAAGGAGTAGTCGGACGAAAGCGAGGTGTCGAACATCCAGATGATGAACGGCAGCAGCAGGAACATGAGCACGCCGCTCACGCGGTGCAGGATCGACACGATGCCGGCCGGCGGCAGCCGGTAGGTCGTGAGATCGGTGAAGGCATTGATGTTCCGGAATTCGCGGCGCGGCGGCCGGGGGGGAGTTGCAAGCTCTGTCATTGGGGGGAAGGCTTTCGTGGCTTGATGGCTTGTTCTGAGAGCGAACGCTTTTGTTTCTTCTCGGGGAATGCAAACAACGCAAAATTCTATTGCAATGCACCATTGCGTGGCGGAGGTGCCCGTGTCGGCGCAGCGCTGCAGTCGGATGCTAGGGAGTTCGCGGCGTGTTGCGCACGAATCTTTGGCGCTGCGATGCGGTGGGGTCGTGATGCCATCTGGATGCGCGCTCAGCCGAGCTGGTTGCGGTAGTGGTGCGTGTCGGTGCGATAGAGGCCGCGGCGCAGTTCCATCGGCGTGTCGTGGTAGGTGTGGGCCAGGCGCTCCACGCTCAGCAAAGGCATCTGCAGCGGCACGTCGAGCAGCGCGGCCTGCTCGGCATCGGGCAGCACCGCGCGGATCTTTTCTTCGGCGCGCACCATGCGCACGCCGAATTCGGTTTCGAACATGGCGTACATCGGGCCCGGCCAGGCGCGCAGCCGCTCGGCCGTGAGACCCTTGAACGGCGCGCCGGGAAGCCAGAGGTCCTCGAGGATGGTCGGGACGCCGCCGTAGGCGAGCACGCGCCGCACCTGCAGCACCGCGTCGCCCGTGCGCAGGCCCAGGGCGCGCGCCACATCGGCCGAGGCGCGCTGGCGGCGGCAGTCGACGATGGTGCGCTCGGCGGGGCCTTCGGTGCTTGGCGTGCCGACATCGGGCACGAGCTTGAGGAAGCGGTATTGCACATGCTGCTCGGCATGCGTGGCGACGAAGGTGCCCTTGCCCTGGCGCCGCACCACGAGGTTTTCGGCCGAGAGTTCGTCGATGGCCTTGCGCACCGTGCCCTGGCTCACGCGGTAGCGTACCGCCAGGTCCATCTCGCTGGGAATAGGCTCGCCCGGCTTCCACTCGCCGGCCTGCAGGCTCTGCAGGATCAGCGTCTTGATCTGCTGGTAGAGCGGACTGAAGGAGGGCGTCGCAGAATCTTCGAGGACGGTGGGGACATTCATGGCAGCGGTGGAGGCGCCGTGGCGGAACCCTGGAGCATATCTTATATAAGACATAAGACGAGGCCTGCTGAATCGGCTTAAAATGCGGGCCGGCCTGCGCCGCGGGAAGGATTCCCGCCCTGCAGGACCATCGGCGCCACGCGCGCCCGCCGATACCGTTTCACCACCTTCTGGAGTCTTCCCATGAGCAAAAAACCCGTCCGCGTTGCCGTCACCGGTGCCGCCGGCCAAATCGGTTACGCCCTGTTGTTCCGTATCGCGTCCGGCGAAATGCTCGGCAAGGACCAGCCGGTCATCCTGCAACTGCTCGAGATCCCCGACGAGAAGGCCCAGAAGGCGCTCAAGGGCGTGATGATGGAACTCGACGACTGCGCCTTCCCGCTGCTGGCCGGCATGGAAGCCCATGGCGACCCGATGACCGCCTTCAAGGACGCCGACTACGCCCTCTTGGTCGGTTCGCGTCCGCGCGGCCCGGGCATGGAGCGTGCCGAGCTGCTGGCCGTCAACGGCGCCATCTTCACGGCGCAGGGCAAGGCACTCAACGCCGTGGCCAGCCGCAACGTCAAGGTGCTGGTGGTCGGCAACCCGGCCAACACCAATGCCTACATCGCCATGAAGAGCGCACCCGACCTGCCGCGCAAGAACTTCACCGCCATGCTGCGCCTGGACCACAACCGCGCCGCCAGCCAGATCGCCGCCAAGACCGGCAAGCCCGTGGCCGACATCGAAAAGCTCGTCGTCTGGGGCAACCACTCGCCCACGATGTACGCCGACTACCGCTTTGCCACCATCAAGGGCGAGAGCGTCGCCAAGATGATCAACGACCAGGAATGGAACGCCAACACCTTCCTGCCGACCGTCGGCAAGCGCGGCGCGGCCATCATCGAGGCCCGTGGCCTGTCGTCGGCCGCCTCGGCCGCCAACGCCGCCATCGACCACATGCGCGACTGGGCCCTGGGCACCAACGGCAAGTGGGTCACCATGGGCATCCCGTCGGACGGCCAGTACGGCATTCCGAAGGACACGATGTTCGGCTTCCCCGTCACCTGTGAAAACGGCGAGTACAAGCTGGTCGAAGGCCTGGAAATCGACGCATTCAGCCAGGAACGCATCAACAAGACGCTCGAAGAGCTGCAAGGCGAACAAGCCGGCGTTGCGCACCTGATCTAAGCAGGACCGGCCGGCATGCTCGACTGGAACCCCGCGCTCTACCGTCGCTACGAGGACGAGCGCACCCGCCCCGCACAGGAACTCCTGGCGCGGGTGCCGTTGCCGGAGGCGGCCCGCGTGGTCGATCTCGGCTGCGGCCCGGGCAATTCCACCGAACTGCTGGCCAATCGGTTCCCGCAGGCGCAAGTCGTCGGGACCGACAACTCCGAAGCCATGCTGGTCAGCGCGCGCGAGCGCCTGCCGCAGGCGCGCTTCGAGTTGAGCGACATCGCGACCTGGGCGCCGCAAGACGAAGCGCCCGACCTCATTTACGCCAATGCAGCCCTGCAGTGGGTGCCGGATCACGAGCAGCTGATCCCGCGCCTGTTCGCTGCGCTGGCCCCCGGTGGCGTGCTCGCCATCCAGATGCCCGACAACCGCGAGGAGCCCACGCACCGCCTGATGCGCGCCGTGGCCGCCGAGGCGCCCTGGGCCGAGCCCATCGGCAATGCCGACCGGCTGCGCACCTTGCTGCTGCCGCTGGGCGGCTACTACGACCTGCTCGCGCCCGCCGCGGCCAAAGTCGATGTGTGGCACACCATCTACCAGCACCCGATGGCCGATGCCGCCGCCATCGTCGAATGGGTGCGCGGCACCGGGCTGAAGCCCTTCGTCGACCGCCTGCCGGCCGACCTGCAGGCCAGCTACCTGGCCGAATACGAGCGCCGCGTGGACCAGGCCTATCCGGCGCGCACCGACGGCAAGCGGCTGCTGGCCTTCCCGCGCATGTTCATCGTGGCGCAGAGAAAAGCATGACAAAAGCCGTTCATCCCGCCGAAGTGCTGCTCGGCGCGCAGGCCGGGGCGGTGAGCCTGCCCGTGTGCGACCACTACAGCGGCGTCGAGGCGCGCATGAAGAAGAGCCTCGCGCTGCAGGCCGAGATGGCCGACGAATTCGGCGCCTGCGTGTTCGACGTCACCCTCGATTGCGAAGACGGCGCCCCCGTGGGCGGCGAGGCGGAGCATGCCGTGCTGGTGACCGAACTGGCATTGGCAGCCAAGCCCGGCATGCGCGTGGGCGTGCGCGTCCACCCGGTGGACCATCCCGCCTTTGCCGGTGACGTGATCACCATCGCCGGCCGCGCCGGCCACCGGCTCAGCCACCTGATGGTGCCCAAGGTCGAGTCCGTGGCCGACGTGGCGCAGGCGGTGGCGGCGCTCGAGGCGGCCGATGCCGATGCGCTGCCGCTGCATGTGCTGATCGAATCGCCGCTGGCCGTGCACAACGCGTTCGAGATCGCGGCGCATCCGCGCGTGCAATCGCTGAGTTTCGGCCTGATGGACTTCGTTTCCGCCCATGCGGGCGCCATCCCCGCCGATGGCATGGGTGCGGTCGGCCAGTTCACGCATCCGCTGGTGGTGCGCGCCAAGCTGGCCATCGCATCCGCCGCGCATGCCTACGGCAAGGTGCCTTCGCATTGCGTGGTCACCGAGTTCAACGACACCGGTGCCATGCGCCTGGCGGCCCGCAAGGCCGCCGCCGAATTCGGCTACACGCGCATGTGGAGCATCCATCCGAACCAGATCCGGCCCATTCTGGAGGCTTTTGCGCCCGATGAGGCGCAGATTCAAGTTGCCACAAAAATCATTACAAATGCGGCCCTCGCAAATTGGGCGCCGACGCAAATTGATGGCACATTGCACGACCGCGCGAGCTATCGCCATTTCTGGCAAGTGCTGACGCGTGCCCACGCAACAGGGCGCGCGCTGCCGCCAGAAGCCAAAACGTGGTTTGCACTCGCGGCCTCCTGAAACTTCCGAATCCAGCCTCAAGGAAACACACCCATGAAGAAAATTGCCCTGATCGCCGCCCTGGCCCTGGCGCTTCCGTTCGCTGCCAGCGCGCAGACCACCCCCGCCAAGTCCGAAGCCAAGAAGGCGCCCGCCAAGAAGCAGGTCACCCGCAAGGCCGCCAAGGCCGTCGAGGAAGTGACGCCCATTGCCGATGAAACCAACATCGTGCTGACCGACGCCGACCTGGCCGTGGCCCAGCGCGTTTCGGTCGGCAAGGCCCAGTGCGAACTCGGCGCGGACGTGACCGTGACGGCCGACGAGAAGAAGCCCGGCTTCTTCAACGTGTCGACCAAGGGCGTGAAGTACCGCATGCACCCGGTCGAAAGCCGCACCGGCGCCATCCGCCTCGAAGACCCCCGTGCCGGCGCCATGTGGCTGCAGCTGGGCAACAAGTCGATGCTGATGAACCAGAAGGCTGGCCTGCGCATTGCCGACGAATGCCAGACGGCCGAGCAGGTCGCGTTTTCCGAAGAAATGAAGAAGAACCCGCCCAAGAGCCTGTTCGAAGGCGCTGACCCGGCCAAGAAGTAAGAGAGTCCCACACACGGGGTGCGGCGCGGCTCTTGCTTGCCGTGCCGCGCACCCGCAAGCCCAGTTTCCGGAGAAAAGAAGATGTTGCAAGCCTACGTTGACCATGTTGCCGAACGCGCCGCGCTCGGTATTCCGCCGCTGCCATTGAGCGCGAAGCAAACCGCCGAAGCCATCGAGCTCCTCAAGAGCGCGAATGCCAAGGACGGCGCCTTCCTGCTCGATCTGCTCACCCATCGCGTGCCCGCCGGCGTCGACGACGCGGCCAAGGTCAAGGCGAGCTACCTGGCGGCCGTGGCCCACGGCACCGAGAAGAACGCATTCATCTCGCGTGCGCGTGCCACCGAATTGCTCGGCACCATGCTCGGCGGCTACAACATCAGCCCGATGATCGACCTGCTCGACGACGCCGAAGTGGGCGCCGTGGCAGCCGAGGGCCTGAAGAAAACCCTGCTGATGTTCGACCAGTTCCACGACGTGAAGGAAAAGGCCGACAAGGGCAACGCCCACGCCAAGGGCGTGCTGCAGAGCTGGGCCGACGCCGAATGGTTCACCAGCCGCCCTGAAGTGCCGCAGAGCATCACGGTCAGCATCTTCAAGGTGGCCGGTGAAATCAACACCGACGACCTCTCTCCCGCACCCGACGCCACCACGCGTCCCGACATTCCGATGCACGCCCTGGCGATGCACAAGAACGCCCGCCCCGGCATCGTCCCTGAAGAAGACGGCAAGCGCGGCCCGGTGAAGTTCATCGAGGACCTGCGCGCGCGCGGCCACCTCGTGGCCTATGCCGGCGACGTGGTCGGCACCGGCTCCTCGCGCAAGAGCGCCACCAACTCGGTGCTGTGGTTCACGGGCGAAGACATTCCCTTCGTGCCCAACAAGCGTTTCGGCGGCGTCTGCCTCGGCGGCAAGATCGCGCCGATCTTCTACAACACCATGGAAGACTCGGGCGCGCTGCCCATCGAGCTCGACGTGAGCCAGATGAACATGGGCGACGTGGTCGAGCTGCGCCCCTACGAAGGCAAGGCGCTGAAGGACGGCAAGGTCATCGCCGAATTCAAGGTCAAGAGCGACGTGCTGTTCGACGAAGTGCGTGCCGGCGGCCGCATTCCGCTGATCATCGGCCGCGGCCTCACGGCCAAGGCGCGCGAGGCGCTGGGCCTGCCGGCCTCGACGCTGTTCCGCCTGCCGCAAAGCCCGGTCGACACCAAGAAGGGCTTCTCGCTCGCGCAGAAGATGGTCGGCCGCGCCTGCGGCCTGCCCGAAGGCCAGGGCGTGCGCCCCGGCACCTACTGCGAACCCAAGATGACCTCGGTCGGCTCGCAGGACACCACCGGCCCGATGACGCGCGACGAGCTCAAGGACCTGGCCTGCCTGGGCTTCTCGGCCGACCTCGTGATGCAGTCGTTCTGCCACACGGCGGCCTACCCGAAGAAGGTCGACGTCAAGATGCACCATGAACTGCCCGAGTTCATGGCCAACCGCGGCGGCGTCTCGCTGCGCCCGGGCGACGGCGTGATCCATTCCTGGCTCAACCGCCTGCTGACGCCCGACACCGTGGGCACCGGCGGCGACAGCCACACCCGCTTCCCGATCGGCATCAGCTTCCCCGCGGGCTCCGGCCTCGTGGCCTTCGCGGCCGCCACCGGCGTGATGCCGCTGGACATGCCCGAATCGGTGCTCGTGCGCTTCAAGGGCAAGATGCAGCCCGGCGTCACGCTGCGCGACCTGGTCAACGCGATTCCGCTGTACGCCATCAAGAGCGGCCTGCTCACGGTCGAGAAGAAGGGCAAGAAGAACATCTTCTCGGGCCGCATCCTCGAGATCGAAGGCCTGCCGGACCTGAAGGTGGAACAGGCCTTCGAATTGAGCGACGCGTCCGCGGAGCGCTCGGCCGCCGGCTGCACGGTGCACCTGAACAAGGAACCGATCATCGAGTACATCAACAGCAACATCACGCTGATGAAGTGGATGATTGCCGAAGGCTACGCCGACGCCCGCACGCTGCAGCGCCGCATCGCCGCGCAGGAAGCCTGGCTCGCGGACCCGCAGCTGCTCAAGGGCGATGCCGACGCCGACTACGCCGCCGTGATCGAGATCGACCTGGCCGAGATCCACGAACCCATCGTGGCCTGCCCGAACGACCCTGACGACGTGAAGACGCTCAGCGACGTGGCCGGCGCCGTGATCGACGAAGTGTTCATCGGCTCGTGCATGACCAACATCGGCCACTTCCGCGCTGCGTCGAAGCTGCTCGAAGGCAAGCGCGACATCCCGGTCAAGCTGTGGATTGCACCGCCCACCAAGATGGACGCACAGCAGCTCACCGAGGAAGGCCATTACGGCGTGTTCGGCAATGCCGGTGCACGCACCGAGATGCCGGGCTGCTCGCTGTGCATGGGCAACCAGGCGCAGGTGCGCGAAGGCGCCACGGTGATGTCCACCAGCACCCGCAACTTCCCGAACCGCCTGGGCAAGAACACCAACGTGTACCTGGGCTCGGCCGAACTGGCCGCGATCTGCTCGCGCCTGGGCCGCATCCCGACGCGCGAGGAGTACATGGCCGCGACCGGCGTGCTCGATGCATCGAGCGCGCAGATCTACCAGTACCTGAACTTCGACAAGATCGACGACTACAAGACCGAAGCCGGCGCCGCCGTCGCGGCCTGATCCTCAGGCGGTTCGTACATTGGACAGGGGCCCCGCTTCGGCGGGGCTTTCTTGCGTCTGGGGTGCCGCTTTTGACTGCCTCCCCGGCCGTCTCCGACACGCAAGGGCGCCCTCGGCCGGCCGGGAGAGCGGGCCTCTCCGACAAGAATGGCTTGTCTCCGCCGCTTGTCGCGGAGAACAAGGAGACACGCCATGCCTTTGGCCTCTCTGGTCGGCCGATGGGCCATGCGGCCGTTTTCCAGGGCGCTGCCGCCGCTCGGCGACACCGAGCGCGCCGCGCTCGAGGCCGGCACCGTCGGCTTCGAAGGCCTGCTTTTTGCGGGGCGCCCGGACTTCGACCTGCTCTCGGCCATGGGGCCCAACCGGCTCAGCGAGCGCGAGCAATCCTTCATCGACCACGAGGTGCGCGAGCTGTGCCGCATGCTCGACGACCACGCCATCGACCAGGCGCGCGACCTGCCGCCCGAGGTGTGGCGCTACCTGCGCAACAAGCGCTTCTTCGGAATGATCATTCCCGAGCAGTTCGGCGGCCTCGGGTTCGGCCACTACGCGCACGCCACGGTGGTGGCGCGCATCGCCACCGTCAACATCGCCGCTGCCGTGACCGTGATGGTGCCCAACTCGCTTGGCCCGGCGGAGCTGCTGCTGCGCTACGGCACCGACGCGCAGAAGTCGCGCTACCTGCCACGCCTGGCCGATGGCCGCGAGCTTCCGTGCTTCGGGCTGACCTCGCCCTACGCGGGCTCCGATGCGGCGGCCATTCCGGACCGCGGCGTCATGGTCGAGCGCGAGTTCGGCGGCCGACGCACGCGCGGCTTCCTGGTCGATTTCGACAAGCGCTACATCACGCTCGCGCCCGTTGCCACCGTCGTGGGGCTCGCCTTCCATGCGGTGGACGAGAGCAGGCCCGAGGGCGAGCGCGAGCTCGGCATCACCTGCGCGCTGATTCCGGTGCCGCACGAAGGCATGGAGATCGGCCGGCGCCACCGCCCGATGGACAGCGCCTTCATGAACGGCCCGATCCATGGCCGCCAGGTGTTCGTGCCGGTGGACTGGGTGATCGGCGGCGAAAAGCAGGTGGGCCAGGGCTGGCGCATGCTGATGGAGTGCCTGGCGGCGGGCCGCGCCATCTCGCTGCCCGCGCTCGGCTCGGCCATGCAGCAGACCGCGCTCTACGTGAGCAACGGCTATGGCCAGATCCGCGAGCAGTTCGGCCTTCCGATCGGCAAGTTCCATGCGGTTGCGGGGCTGGTCGCGCAGATGTCGGCCGAGCTCTATGCGAGCGATGCGGCGCGGCGCTTCACCGCGGCCGCGCTGGACAAGGGCGAGCGGCCGAGCGTGGCCAGCGCGATCCTCAAGGTGCAGCTCACGGAGGCCGGGCGGCGGGCCGTGAACCACGGCATGGACATCCTGGGCGGCAAGGGCATCATCGCGGGGCCGTCGAACCTGCTCGGCGTGTCGTACCGGCAGGCGCCGATCGCCATCACGGTGGAGGGCGCCAACATCCTGACGCGCGCGCTCATCGTGTTCGGCCAGGGCGCGATCCGCTGCCACCCGCATGTGCTTGACGAAATGACGGCCGTGCAGGCGCGGGACGAGACGGCGCTGGGCCGGGCGCTGATCGCGCACGGCAAGCACGTGGCCGCCAATCTGTGGCACAGCCTGTTCGGTGCGCCGGTGCTGGGCGAGCCGCCCGAGGCGCTGGCCTGCGAGGCGCGGCTGATCGCGCGCATGAGCGCCAAGTACGCGCTCACCGCCGACCTGGCCATGGGCCTGCTCGGCGGCCGGCTCAAGCGCATGGAACTGCTGTCGGCGCGGCTGGGCGACGTGCTCGCGCACCTGTACCTGGCCAGTGCCAGCGTGTGGCGCTATCGGGTCGATGCGGCGCCCGAATTGCTGCCCTTTGCGCAGGCCGCGATCCGGCTGCAGCTGGACGAGGCGGGGAAGATCCTGCGCGACCTGTATGCCAACCTGCCGACCGCCGGCCGGCGCGTGATCGGTGCGCTGGTGCTGCGCCGCACCGCGCACCTGGCGCCGCTGCGCGACGTGCAGCTGATGGCGCTGGCCGAGCTGCTGCGCACCAATCCGCGCATCGTCCAGCGGCTGGCGCCGGACCTCAGCGAGCCCGCGGCCGGCGGCCTGCGCGACCTGATGCGCGCGATGGAACTGGGCGAGCAGCTCGGTGGCGACACCGCGGCCGTGCTCAACAAGGCGCTGCGGCGTACCCGCTCGTTCGAGGAGGCCGCATGCTCGGCACCCGATCCGGGACTGGCGCTCGCCTATCTCAAGGCCGCCGACAAGGTGATCCAGGTCGACGACTTCGAAGGTCCCGCGCAGCAGCAGGCGCGCGCGGCGCTCAGCCGGCCGGCTGCGCCGCCAGTGCAGCCAGCGCCGCGGCCGTCTGCGCATCGGCCGGAAAGAAGGACTCCACCGCCAGTTCCTGCAAAGTGACGTCCACCGGCGTGCCGAAGATGGTGGTGGTGCTGATGAAGCTCAGCACGCCGCTCGGCGTGGCCAGCTGAAAGGGCACCACCACGCCCGAAAGCTCCGTGTCGGCAGCGGACGTGTCGTGGCTCACCTGCGGCGCGGGATAGGCTGCGAGCTCGTCGTGCAGGGCCTGCAGCACCGCGTCGCCGGTGGCCGCAATCTGCTGCTGCAGCCGTTCGAGCAGATGGGCACGCCACTGCGCGAAGTTGGCGATGCGCGAAGCCAGGCCCTCGGGATGCAGGCTCAGTCGCAGCACGTTGATGGGCGCCTTCACCAGTTCGGGGGCGGCGCCGGCCATCAGCATCGGCACCAGCGCGTTGTGCGCCACCAGGTTCCAGTGCCGGTCGACGGCCAGCGCAGGGAACGGCTCATGGCCCTTGAGCACCAGGTCCACCGCGCGCCGGGCCGAGGCCATGGCCGGATCGTCGAGCGAGCGCTGCCGGTACATCGGCGCGAAGCCCGCGGCCACCAGCAGCGCATTGCGCTCGCGCAGCGGCACGTCGAGCCGCTCGGCCAGGCGCAGCACCATCTCGCGGCTGGGCGCGGCGCGGCCGGTCTCCACATAGCTCAGGTGGCGGGTCGAGACCTCGGCTTCCTGCGCCAGGTCGAGCTGGCTGAGCCGGCGGCGGGTGCGCCAGTGCCGCAGGTGGGCGCCGACCGGATCGCGCGCGCCGGGCTGGCCGGCCGGGGTGGAGTGGGTGCGGGTGGTGTTCATGGACGGCATTCTGGCGCGGTGCCGATGCCGCGCCATGACCTCCGAGGTCATCGACGCGACGCAGGCGGCGCGGAATCATCGGCTCCAACGCGGCAGGACTGGCTTGCGGCGTACCACCCGAAGGAGATTCTCATGTCCGTCTTTGCATCCCCCCGCTTCCTGCCCAACGTGATGTGGGCCGACGCCGCGTCCTGCGCCGCGACCGGTGCGCTGCAGGTCGGGTTCACCGGCGCGCTTGCCGGGCTGACCGGCCTGCCGGCGCCGCTGCTCATGGGAACCGGTGTGTTCCTGCTGGCCTATGCCGCCGCTGCGGCCTGGATGGCCAGCCGCCGCACGCCACCGCGCACGCTGATCGGCCTTGTGGTGGCCGGCAACTTCGGCTGGGCCGTGGCCTGCATCGCGCTGCTGGTGAGCGGCGCCTTCGCGGTCACGGCGCTGGGCACGGCCTGGGTGCTGGCGCAGGCGCTGTGCGTGGTGGTGCTGGCCGAGCTGCAATGGACCGGCCTGCGCCGCACGCGCGGCGGTGCGGGCATGGCCTTGGCCTGAGTGCGCGGGATGCCGGCAACGCCCATTCATCCGGCATTTTTCGCGATGAGGAACGTCGCGTGTCGAAGGCGTGCGATGGAAGACCGATTACAGCAACTGACATCGTTCCCCGCTATCCTTGAAGAGCTTCCACGAACAATCAGGAGTTCCTCAATGGCCAAAGCACCGGCGCACGCCTTTGCGTCCACCCTCAAGACCTTCAAGACCGCATCAGGCAAGTCCGGCAAATACTGGTCGCTGAAGGAGCTGGCCAAGCAATATCCCAGCGTCGAACGGCTGCCGGTGTCGATCCGCATCGTGCTCGAGTCGGTGCTGCGCAACTGCGACGGCAAGAAGGTCTCGGCCAAGCATGTCGAAGAGCTGGCCCGCTGGGCGCCCAATGCCGACCGCATCGACGAGATCCCGTTCGTCGTCACCCGCGTGGTGCTGCAGGACTTCACCGGCGTGCCGCTGCTGGCCGACCTGGCCGCCATGCGCAGCGTGGCCGCCAAGCTCGGCAAGTCGCCCAAGACCATCGAGCCGCTGGTGCCGGTCGACCTGGTGGTCGACCACTCCGTGATGGTCGACTACTACGGCACGCCCAAGGCGCTCGACCTCAACATGAAGCTGGAATTCCAGCGCAACAACGAGCGCTACCAGTTCATGAAGTGGGGCATGCAGGCCTTCGACACCTTCGGCGTGGTGCCGCCGGGCTTCGGCATCGTGCACCAGGTCAACCTCGAATACTTTGCGCGCGGCGTCTACAAGAGCTCGAGCGACAACGCCGAGGTGCCGGTGTACTACCCCGACTCGCTGGTGGGCACCGACAGCCACACCACCATGATCAACGGCGTGGGCGTGGTCGGATGGGGCGTGGGCGGCATCGAGGCCGAGGCCGCCATGCTGGGCCAGCCGGTGTACATGCTGACGCCCGACGTGGTGGGCTTCGAGCTCACCGGCAAGCTGCGCGAAGGCGTCACGGCCACCGACCTGGTGCTGTACGTCACGGCCATCCTGCGGGCCGAAAAAGTGGTGGGCAAGTTCGTCGAATTCTTCGGTCCCGGCGCCGCCTCCATCGCGGTGCCCGACCGCGCCACCATCGGCAACATGGCGCCCGAGTACGGCGCCACCATGGGCTTCTTCCCGGTCGATGAAATGACAGTGGCCTACTTCGAGGGCACGGGCCGCACCAGGGAGGAGGTCGAGCGCTTCGAGGCCTACTACAAGGCGCAGGGCCTGTTCGGCATGCCGGCGCCCGGCGACATCGACTACACCAAGATCGTCAAGCTCGACCTGGGCACGGTGTCGCCGAGCCTGGCGGGCCCGAAGCGGCCGCAGGACCGCATCGACCTGGGCCATCTGTCGACCAAGTTCGCCGAACTCTTCAGCAAGCCCAACGACGCCAACGGCTTCAACCAGCCGGCCGAGCGCCTGAAGCTGCGTTATCCGCTCGCCGTGAACGGCCAGGGCGACGACGAGGAGGCCGCGCCGCCGCCGCCGGGCGCGCCGCGCGACGTGGTCGAGATGGTGGCCAACCGCTCGACCAAGGCGGCCGCCCATGTGAGCGCCACGGCGCCATCGTCGCCCAAGAACGGCGTGACCATCGGCAACGGCGACGTGCTGATCGCGGCGATCACCTCGTGCACCAACACCTCCAACCCGAGCGTGATGCTCGCGGCCGGCCTGCTGGCCAAGAAGGCGGTGGAGGCGGGCCTCACGGTCAAGCCGCACGTCAAGACCTCGCTCGCACCGGGTTCGCGCATCGTCACCGAATACCTCGAGAAGGCGGGCCTGCTGCCGTACCTCGAGAAGCTGGGCTTCTACCTGGCCGGCTACGGCTGCACCACCTGCATCGGCAACGCGGGCGACCTCACGCCCGAGATCAACGACGCCATCGTCAAGAACGACCTCGTCGGCGCGGCCGTGCTCTCGGGCAACCGCAACTTCGAGGCGCGCATCCATCCGAACCTGAAGGCCAACTTCCTGGCTTCTCCGCCGCTGGTGGTGGCTTTCGCGATCGCGGGCAACGTGATGGTCGACCTGATGACCGAGCCCGTGGGCAAGGGCCGGAACGGCAAGGACGTGTACCTGGGCGACATCTGGCCCAGCCCGAAGGAGATCGACCAGAACCTGCGCCATGCGATGAACGCCAAGTCGTTCCGCGCCAACTACGACAAGGTCAAGACCGACCCGGGCAAGTTCTGGAGCAGCATCAAGGGCACGACGGGGCAGGTCTACGACTGGCCCAAGTCGACCTACATCGCCGAGCCGCCGTTCTTCGAGGGCTTCAAGATGGAGCCGCACGCCTCGGACGCAGGCTTCAAGGGCGCGCGGATCATGGCGCTGTTCGGCGACTCGATCACCACCGACCACATCTCGCCGGCCGGCTCCATCAAGGAAAGCTCGCCCGCGGGGATCTGGCTCAAGGCGCACGGCGTGGCCAAGGCCGACTTCAACAGCTACGGCTCGCGGCGCGGCAACCACGACGTGATGATGCGCGGCACCTTCGCCAACGTGCGCATCAAGAACCTGATGATCCCGCCCGACGTCAACGGCACGCAGGAAGAGGGCGGCGTCACGCTGTTCCAGCCCGGCAACCAGAAGATGTTCATCTATGACGCCGCCATGAAGTACATGGAGCAGGGCGTGCCGACGGTGGTCTTCGGCGGCGAGGAATACGGCACCGGCTCGTCGCGCGACTGGGCCGCCAAGGGCACCCAGTTGCTGGGCATCAAGGCCGTGGTGGCGCGCAGCTTCGAGCGCATCCACCGCGCCAACCTGGTCGGCATGGGCGTGCTGCCGCTGCAGTTCCGCGGCGCCGATTCATGGCAGGCGCTGGGCCTCGTGGGCGACGAGAAGATCGACGTGGTGATCGGCGGCGAGCTCAAGCCGCAGATGGACGTGAAGCTCGTGGTGCACCGCGCCGACGGCAGCCACCAGGAAGTGACGGTGCGCCTGCGCATCGACACGCCTATCGAGGTCGACTACTACAAGCACGGCGGCATCCTGCCGTTCGTGCTCAGGCAGCTGCTCGCGGCTTGACCCGCGTCGGCCTCATCTCCGACACCCACGGCCTGCTGCGCCCGGAGGCCGTGGCGGCGCTGCAGGGCAGCGACTTCATCGTGCATGGCGGGGACATCGGCGATGCCGGCATCCTCGAGGCGCTGGCCGCCATCGCGCCCTTGACGGTGGTGCGGGGCAACAACGACCGCGAGCCCTGGGCCGAGCGCATTCCGGAAACGGCCCTGCTGAACGCCGGCGGCGTGCTCGTGCATGCGATACACGACCTGTCCCGGCTCGCCGCCGCCTCCGCCGGGGTTCGCGTGGTGGTCTCCGGCCACTCCCACAAGCCGAAGATCGAGGAGCGCGGTGGCGTGCTCTACGTCAACCCGGGCAGCGCCGGGCCGCGCCGATTTAAATTGCCAATTGCAATGGCTGAGCTCATTGTCGATGGCGATGCCGTGTCGGCGCGCATCATTGAACTGGGCTGAATGCGTCGTGAGCAGCCGGAATCCGGCCAAAAAAGAACCCGGTCCGCGAGGTCAAAGGGGCTTCGTCAGGTTTCTGCGATTGAGAATTGATAGCATCTAGCTTTTGCTCCATTGGCGCGCCTGGAATCCGGCGCACTTTCTTACCGTGCAAACCAACCATTTCGGGGCCGCGCCGGCATCTTCCGGCCTGCGGCTCGACCAGCTTCCCGACAACCAGTGGGCCACCGTGCTCGACGTGGCACGGCCCGAGGGGGCGGACGACCGCGAGCTCGTGCTGCGACTGACCGAGATCGGCTTCGTGCCGGGCGAGGCCGTGCGCATCGTTGCCCGCGGCCTGCCGGGGCGTGAACCGCTGGCGGTGCGGCTGGGCCACACCACCTTTGCATTGCGGCGCCATGAGGCCGCATTGATCCACGTGGCGCCGGGTCTGGCGGAGGGCGCAAGCCATGGTTGAGGCCGTCATCCAGGGACCGGGGCGCCTTGCGGCCACGGCGCAGCCGGCGCGCATCGCGCTGCTGGGCAATCCGAACTGCGGCAAGACGGCGCTGTTCAACCTGCTCACCGGCAGCCGCCAGAAGGTGGCCAACTATGCCGGCGTGACGGTCGAGCGCAAGGAAGGCTCGCTTCGCACCGCGTCGGGCCGGCGCGTGTTCGTGCTCGACCTGCCGGGCGCCTACAGCCTCAACGCGCTCAGCGTGGACGAGGCCGTGACGCGCGACGTGGTCACGGGCAAGAGCAGCGAGCCCCTGCCCGACCTGCTGGTGTGCGTGACCGACGCCACCAACCTGCGGCTCAACCTGCGGCTCGTGCTCGAAGCCAAGCGCCTGGGCCTGCCGATGGTGGTGGCGCTCAACATGACCGACATGGCCAGGAAGCAGGGCATCGCGGTCGATACGGCCGTGCTGTCGCGCGAACTGGGCGTGCCGGTCATCGAGACCGTGGGCGTGCAGTCGGGCGGCGCGCAGGGCCTGCTCGAAGCCCTCGATGCGCCGGTGGCCGCCGCGGCGCCGCTGCCCTGGCAGGCGCCGGGGCTGGACGACGTGCTGGCCACGCAGCGCGAAGTGCGCCGCATCCTGGCGCTGGCCGTGCGCGAGCCGGTCGGCAGCCTGGCCACCAGCGACCGCATCGACCGCGTGGTGATGCACCCGGTGTGGGGCCTGCTGGTGCTCGCGGTCACGATGTTCCTGATGTTCCAGGCCGTGTTCAGCTGGGCCAACGTGCCCATGGACGCCATCAAGGCCGCGACCGAGGGCCTGGGCAACCTGCTGAAGGCCCACATGCCCGAAGGCATGCTGCAGAGCCTGCTGGTCGACGGCGTGATTGCCGGCGTGGGCGGCGTGATCGTGTTCCTGCCGCAGATCCTGATCCTGTTCCTGTTCATCCTGGCGCTGGAAGACTCGGGCTACCTGCCGCGCGCGGCCTTCCTGCTGGACCGCGTGATGGGTACGGTGGGCCTGTCGGGCCGCTCCTTCATTCCGCTGCTGTCGAGCTTCGCCTGCGCCATTCCGGGCGTGATGGCTACGCGCACCATCAGCAACTGGCGCGACCGCATCACCACCATCATGATCGCGCCGCTCATGACCTGCTCGGCGCGCCTGCCGGTCTATGCGCTGCTGATCGCGGCCTTCATTCCGGCGCGCACCGTGGGCGGCGTGTTCAACCTGCAGGGCGTGGTGCTGTTCGCGCTCTATGTCTTCGGCATCGTGTCGGCCATGGCGGTGGCGTGGGTGATGAAGCGCTTCCGCGACAACAAGCAGCACTCGCCGCTGATGATGGAGCTGCCGGCCTACCGCTGGCCCAATGTGCGCAACCTGGCGCTGGGGCTCTACGAGCGGGCGTGGATCTTCATCCAGCGCGTGGGCACGATCATCCTCACGCTCACGATCCTGCTGTGGTTCCTGTCGACCTTCCCGTCGCCGCCCGAAGGCGCCACGGGGCCGGCCATCCAGTACAGCCTGGCGGGCATAATCGGCCGCGGCCTGGAGCACATCTTCGCGCCCATCGGCTTCAACTGGCAGATCTCCATCGCGCTGGTGCCGGGCATGGCGGCGCGCGAAGTGGCGGTGGGTGCGCTCGGCACGGTGTATGCGCTCTCGGCCAGCGGCGACGACGTGGCCGGCCAGCTCGAGCCGCTGATCGCGGGCAGCTGGTCGCTCGCCACGGCGCTGTCGCTGCTGGTCTGGTACGTGTTTGCGCCGCAGTGCATCTCGACCTTGGCGGCGGTCAAGCGCGAAACCGGCTCATGGAAGTACGTCTGGATCATGGCCGGCTACCTGTTCGCGCTGGCCTACCTGGCATGCTTCATCACCTACCACGTGGCGCTGGCGCTGGGCGCCGGATGACCTGCCGCAAGGTTTGCGCGATGTTTCTGGGTTAGTCTCGAACGCGCCTTGGAGTAAACGGACATGACACAGCAATTGATCGTCGGATTGATCGTCGCGGCCGCCGCGTTCTATGCGGTCTGGCGCTGGATGCCCGCGGGCTGGCGGCGCAGTGCCGCGCACAAGCTCGCGGCCGGCACGTACCGCGCCGGGCTGGTCGACCAGCAGCGCGCCGAGCAGCTGGCGGCTTCGCTTGCCAAGACCTCGGGCTGCGGCTCCTGCGACAGCTGCGGCAGCTGCGGTCCGAAGACGCCCGCCAACAAACCATCCGAATCCGAAAAAGCCGGCCACAGCCCGCTGTCCACGCACAGCCGCTGAGGCCGATGCCCACGCACGTCCTCGTCGTCGGCGGCGGCATCGGGGGGCTTTCTGCTGCGCTGGCGCTGTCCCGCGGCGGCCACCGCGTCGATGTCTTCGAGCAGGCGCCCGTGTTCGCCGAGATCGGCGCCGGCATCCAGATGGGGCCCAACGTCACGCGGCGTCTCGCGCAACTGGGTCTGGCCGAAGGCCTGGCGGCCATCGCCGCGCGGCCTGATGCGCTGGTGGTGCAGAGCGCGGGCAGCGGCGCCGAGCTGGCCCGCCTGCCACTGGGCGACGCGATGCGCGAGCGCTACGGCGCTCCCTATCTCTGCGTGCACCGCGCCGACCTGCATGCGCTGCTGCTCGAAGCGGTGCGCGCTCGCGGCCGGGGCACCCTGGTGACCGATGCGCGCATCGCGCAGGTCGAGACCAGCGACGATCTCGTGTGCATCTCGAGCAGCGGCGCGCGGGCCTGGGAGGGCGAGGCACTGATTGGCGCCGACGGCCTCTGGAGCCTGGCGCGGCAACGCCTCGATGTGCCGTCCGCAGCCGAGCCGCCGCGCGCCACCGGCCACACGGCCTGGCGCGCGATGGCCGAGCAGGCCGCGCTGCCGCAGGCCCTGCGCCGCGGCCGGATCGACGTGTGGCTCGGCCCGCAGCTGCATGCGGTGGCGTACCCGGTGCGCGGCGGCGCCTGGCTCAACGTGGTGGTGATCGCGGAATCGGCACCGGCCGGCGATGCACGCGACTGGGACCAGGCCAGCAGCCTCGCCGCGTTGCAGAAGGCCACGGGCCGCAGTGGAGGCGCCTTGCAGGCACTGCTCGAAGCCATGCCCGGCTGGCGCGCCTGGACGCTCAGCGACCGGCCGCCGCTGGCTTCCGCGGCCGAGATGGCCCACGAGCGCGTGGCGTTGGTGGGCGATGCCGCGCATCCGATGGTCCCCTACCTGGCGCAGGGCGCAGGCATGGCCATCGAGGATTCGGTGGCCCTGGCCGAGGCGCTGGGCCAAGGCGATGCCGCCGACGTGCCGGCCGCCTTCGCCCGCTACGCCGAGGCGCGCTGGCAGCGCAATGCGCTCGTGCAGGCCAAGGCCCGGCGCAACGGCCAGATCTTCCATGCGGCCGGCGCGGTGCGCATCGGCCGCGACCTGGCGATGCGCACGCTCGGCGCACGGCTGCTGGACCAGCCCTGGCTGTATGGCGGCTGAGAGCGGCCGCGCCACAGGGGCGGTTCAGAGCCTGAATGTCTGCAGGTGCTCGATGCGTTCGGCCAGGCCCTCGGCACCCAGGTAGTGGCCATGCGTGCCTTCCCGGACCTCGAGCAGTGTGGCTTCGAGTTCGGCCAGCGTCGCATCGCGGTCGATGACAAAGGCGGGCGGCACGTCGATGCCCGCCTCGGCGCATGCGTCGGCGATCAGGTGCGCGCTGGCGGGCGCACCGCAGGCCGCGCACTTGACGATGGCCGCCACGCTGGGTTCGGCC
Source organism: Variovorax beijingensis (assembly GCF_007828835.1). GTDB lineage: Bacteria > Pseudomonadota > Gammaproteobacteria > Burkholderiales > Burkholderiaceae_C > Variovorax > Variovorax beijingensis_A. Next base: position 626,613 of record NZ_VIVL01000002.1, read on the forward strand.
CCGTTGGCGAGCAGCGCGCTCGTGAGCTCCGGCGAGATCTGCCCGTCGACATTGCCCAGCGCATCGCGCGCCACCGGCGCGCCCGCGCGCACCAGCGCCATGGCCGCGGCGAAGGCGCCCTGGCCGATGGCCACGTCGGTGGCCAGCGCGCTGCCCTGCTGTGGGCCGTCGAAGCTCACGCCCGCGGCCGCGAGTTCGGCCACCAGCTCCGCGTCGTCGGTGCCGATGGCGTGGTGCAGCGCGGCACGCGCGATGGCCGGCAGCCGGCGCAGCGTGCCGTCTGCCAGCGGCGTGCGCCAGTCGACCACGGCGCGGCAATAGAAGGCCACCAGCTTGTCCATCAGGTCGAGGTCCAGTCCGTGGTCCTGGTGCCGGTCGTCGAGGTATTGCAGTAGATCCTGGCCCGAGAAATAGTCCCCCGTGGGCGCCAGCGGATCCTCGTCCAGGTGCAGCGCCGCGAAGGCGCCGCGCAGGTCGGGCGCGATGGTGCTCACGCTGTCTTCGTGCAGCGCATGCGTCCAGGCGGGCGGCAGCCCATGTTTCCACGCGACGATGCAGCCATGCTCGGGGCCGGGCTCGACCACCGCATAGACGCGGTCGCAGTATTCGAAGCCGCCGAAGGGCAGGTGCGTGAGCTTGCCGCTCCAGGCGCGGCCTTCCTCCTTGGCGGCCTCTTCGGCCAGCTCCTGTTCATGTTCGATCCAGCCCTGCAGGTCGCGGTAGCCGTCGCTGCCGTCCCAGAACAGCTCCGACCAGCTGATCGATTCCACGTTGCCGCCCATCGGCAGCGACAGGTCGTAATCGAGCCGCCCGCCCGCCGTCTGCCGCCACAGCGCGGCCAGCGCCTCGGGCAGCGGGCCGGCGCACAGCGCCTCGATGGCGGCGATCCGCTGCGCCGGCATGGGCGGCTGGGCCTCGAAGATCACGCGGTCCGCGAACAGGACCACACCATGCTCGCGCAGGGTTGCGAGCTCGTCGGGCGAGAACTGGACATCGTTCATGGCGGGGCCTCCGTTGTTGTTGCCAACCAATGTAGCGCTTCAGGCAGATGGGGCAAGCGGGGCAAGCGATAGCTCACAGGTCGGTACGCAGCTTCCAGATTTCGGGGAACAGCACCACATCGAGCATCTTGCGCAAGTAGCTCACGCCGCCGGTGCCGCCCGTGCCGCGCTTGAAGCCGATCACGCGCTCCACCGTGGTCACGTGGCGAAAACGCCAGAGGCGGAAGGCGTCTTCGAGGTCGGTGAGTTTTTCGCCGAGCTGGTACAGGTCCCAATGGTCGTGCGGGTTGCGGTACACCGTGAGCCAGGCCGCTTCCACGCCGTCGCTGGCTTCATAGGGCAGGGTCCAGTCGCGCTCCAGGTGATCGGCGGGCACCGGCAGGCCATGGCGTGCGAGCAGCTTCAGCGACTCGTCGTAGAGCGAAGGCGAGCGGTAGGCCGCGTCCACCTGCGCGAGCAGATCGGGCCGGTGCGCATGCGGCTTGAGCATGGCGGCGTTCTTGTTGCCGAGCGCAAACTCGATGCAGCGGTACTGCGCGCTCTGGAAGCCGCTGGAGTTGGCAAGGTAGGGTCGCATCGCCGTGTACTCGGGCGGCGTCATGGTCGAGAGCACGGTCCATGCGCTCACCAGCTGCTCCATGATGCGGCTCACGCGCGCGAGCATCTTGAAGGCGTCGGCCAGCTTCTCCTCGGCGATGCAGGTGGTGGCGGCGCGCAGCTCGTGCAGCATCAGCTTCATCCAGAGCTCGCTGGTCTGGTGCTGCACGATGAACAGCATCTCGTCGTGCGCGGGCGAAAGCGGATGCTGGGCGTTGAGGATCTCGTCGAGGTGCAGGTAGTCGCCGTAGCTCATCGACGCGCTGAAATCCAGCTGCGCCTTTTCCTCGTGGACGATCTTCTCGGGGCTCTGGCCCGTGCTCTTTTCGGTGCTCATGTCACTGCGTTCTTGCGGTTGAATTCGGCGCGTTGCCACTCGCCCGTCCGGAGCACCTGCACCAGATGCTCGACCGAGTTCCACACATCCTCGAAGCCAAGGTACAGCGGCGTGAAGCCGAAGCGAAGGATGTCGGGCATCTGCGAATCGCCGGCGCGGTAGTCGCCGATCACGCCGCGCGCGATCAGCGCCTGCACGATGGCGTAGGCGCCTTCGTCGCGGCTCAGGCACACCTGCGAGCCGCGGCGTGCGTGTTCGCGCGGCGTGACGAGCGCGAGGCCCTGGCCCGCGCAGCGTTCTTCCACCAGCGCGATGAACAGGTCGGTGAGCGCGAGCGACTTGGCGCGCAGCGCGGCCATCGCGCCGTTTGAACCGTTGAAGACTTCGGCCGCGAGCACGGTGTCGAGCCCGCATTCGAGCCCCGCCAGCGCGATGACCGGCTGCGTGCCGCAGAGATAGCGGCCCACCCCCGGCGCGGGGCGGTAGTGCGGCGTGAATTCGAAGGGCGCCGCATGGCCCCACCAGCCCGACAGCGGCTGCTCGAACTTGCCCGCATGCCGCGTATGCACCCAGGCAAAGGCCGGCGCGCCGGGGCCGCCGTTCAGGTACTTGTAGCCGCAGCCGATGGCGTAGTCGGCATTGCTGTCGTTCAGCGCGACCGGCACCGCGCCCGCGCTGTGCGCCAGGTCCCACACCGTGAGCGCGCCGGCGGCGTGCGCGGCGGCGGTGATGGCCTTCATGTCGTGCATGGCGCCGGTGCGGTAGTTCACGTGCGTGAGCATCAGCACGGCCACTTCGTCGGTCAGCACCGAATCCGGGCCTTGCAGTTCGCTCGCATCGATCAGCTTGAGCGTGAAGCCGCGTTCGCGGCACAGCGACTCGGCGATGTAGAGGTCGGTCGGGAAGTTGCTGCGCTCGCTGACCACCAGCCTGCGCCCGCTGTCCTTCTGCTGCGAGAGCGCCGCGAACAGCACCTTGTAAAGGTTGACCGAAGTGCTGTCGGTGCACACGACTTCGCCGGGCGCGGCGCCGATCAGGCGAGCCACTTTGTCGCCCAGGCGCTGCGGCAGGTCGAACCAGCTGGCGGTGTTCCACGAGCGGATCAGGCCTTCGCCCCATTCCTTGGCCACCACTTCGGCAATGCGTGCCGGCGCGGCCTTCGGCAGCACGCCGAGCGAGTTGCCGTCGAGGTAGAGCACGCCCTCGGGAATGGTGAATTGGTCGCGCAGGGCGCGCAGCGGGTCTTGCGCGTCGAGCGCGCGGCAGTCTTCGAGGGTCGTCATGATGGAGGTTTTCAGCGGGGAAGCTCGCGCAGCACGGCGCGAACCGGGGAGGCATCGGCGCTGACCAGCCTGAGCGGCAGCGCGATGAGTTCGTAGTCGCCCTCGGGCACCTCGTCGAGCACGAGGTTCTCGAGCACGCGCAGGTCGAGGCGGCGGATGCGCTGGTGGCTTTCCAGCGTCTTGCTGTCGGCCGGGTCGATGCTGGCGGTGTCGATGCCGATCAACTTCACGCCCATGGCCGCGAGCCTTTCGACGGTGGCGGGCGCGTAGGCCGCGAGCTGCGGGTCCCAGTGGGCGACGGGCATGGCGGTGTAGGTACGCACCAGCACGCGCGCGGGCAGGGTGCTGTCGATGGCGTGGGCGATGTGCTCCCACTCGATCAGCGGCCCCTTGGCGATGGCATGGATCACCCGGCAGGGGCCGAGGAAGGGTGCGAGGTCCACGAGGCCGATGGCCTGGCCTTCGGGGTCGTAGTGCAGCGGCGCGTCGGCATGCGCGCCGACGTGGGGCGAGAGCTTGATCTCGCTGACGTTGACCGGGCAATCCGGCGAAATGGTGGCTGCCCAGCGCTGCTGGTAGGGCGTGTCGCCGGGGAACACCGGCGTGCCTTCATGCACGGGCGGCGAGATGTCCCAGAGGCGGGGTTGGGGTTGCAGGGAACGCATGGCGCGAAGTTAGCGCCGGGCGAGAGGTCGTGGTGTCGGTTATTTCCAACACATCGCGTGACCAGATGATGGTCTCAGGAAGACAGGCCAGGCAGCCCGTGCCGCGCACGGGCCCGCTCGCAGGCGTCGCTGCCGGCCTGCAGCTCATGGCAGGGGTTGGGGCGCCATTCGTAGATGCCACAGGCCACGGCCTGGCCGATCTTGCCGGTGAGCGCCGCGCAGCGCGGCGGCGTGTGGTCGGTGCCGCGCATGCGGCAGAGGGCGCCGTTCACTTCGACCGCGAGGCCCGCCGGCACCCTGCCGCCGTTCTCGTCGAGTTCGTGGATGCTGAAGTCGACGCGGTAGCTGGCGCAGCAGGCGCCGCATTGCTGGCAATGGGACACGTGGCCGCGCCTTCGGTCAGATGCCTACAGCCGCCCCAGCAGCAGGAACTCCATCAGCGCCTTCTGCGCATGGAGCCGGTTCTCGGCCTCGTCCCACACCACCGACTGCGGGCCGTCGATGACCTCGGCCTGCACTTCCTCGCCGCGGTGCGCGGGCAGGCAGTGCATGAAGAGGGCGTCGGGCTGGGCGATGCGCATCATGTCCTCGTCGACGCACCAGTCGGCAAAGGCCTTGCGGCGGGCCTCGTTCTCGGACTCGTAGCCCATGCTGGTCCAGACGTCGGTGGTCACCAGGTCGGCGCCGCGGCAGGCTTCCATCGGGTCCTTGAAAACCTGGTAGCTGTCGGCCGAGCGCAGGCCCGCCACCGACTGGTCGACCTCGTAGCCGCTGGGCGTGCTCACGTGCACCTTGAAGCCCAGGATCTCGCTGGCCTGCAGCCAGGTGTTGGCCATGTTGTTGCCGTCGCCCACCCAGGCCACGGTCTTGCCCTGGATGGATCCGCGGTGCTCGATGTAGGTGAAGATGTCCGCGAGGATCTGGCAGGGGTGGAACTCGTTGGTCAGGCCGTTGATGACGGGCACGCGCGAGTGCGCGGCGAAGGTGTCGATCTTGGTCTGCTCGTAGGTGCGGATCATCACGAGGTCGACCATGCGGCTGATGACCTTGGCACTGTCCTCGATGGGCTCGGCGCGGCCGAGCTGGCTGTCGCCGGTGGTCAGGTGCACCACGCTGCCGCCGAGCTGGTACATGCCCGCCTCGAAGCTCACGCGGGTGCGCGTGCTGGCCTTCTCGAAGATCATGGCCAGCGTGCGGTCGGTCAGGGGCTGGTGCTTCTCGTAGGTCTTGAACTTCTTCTTGATGATCGCCATGCGATCGAAGAGGTAGGCGTATTCGTCGGCCGTGAAGTCCGAGAACTGCAGGTAGTGGCGGATGGCGTTGGGCGTGGTGGCGGTCGTCATTGCGCTGCAGGCTCCGACAGGAATGTTTTGACGATGGGCGCGAGGATCGCGACGATCTCGTCGGCTTCGGCAATGCTCAGGATGAGCGGCGGCACCAGGCGGATCACCTTGTCGGCCGTCACGCTCAGCAGCAGGCCGGCGTCGCAGGCGCGGTTCAAAATGACGCCGCAGGGCCGGTCGAGCTCGATGCCGAGCATCAGGCCCTGGCCGCGGATTTCCTTCACGCCCGCCAGGCCGCCGATTTCGCGTTCGAGCGCGGCCTTCAGGTGCTCGCCCACGGCGGCGGCGTTCTCGAGCAGCTTGTGCTCTTCCATGATGCGGATGGTTTCGATGCCGGCGCGCATCGCGAGCGGGTTGCCGCCGAAGGTGGTGCCGTGGTTGCCCGGGCCGAAGATGTGGGCGGCCTTGGGGCCAGCCACCACGGCGCCGATCGGCACGCCCGAGCCCAGGCCCTTGGCCAGCGGCATGACGTCGGGCTTGATGCCGGCCCACTGGTGCGCGAACCACTTGCCGGTGCGGCCCATGCCGCATTGCACTTCGTCGATCATCATGAGCCAGTCGCGCTGGTCGCACAGGGCGCGCACCTGCCTGAGGTACTCCCAGCGCATCGGGTTGATGCCGCCTTCGCCCTGGATGGTCTCGAAGAACACGGCGACCACGTTGGGGTTGCCTTCGGTGGCCTTTTTCAGCGCCTCGATGTCGTTCAGCGGCACGCGGATGAAGCCCTCGACCAGCGGGCCGAAACCGGCCTGCACCTTCGGGTTGCCGGTGGCCGACAGGGTGGCGATGCTGCGGCCGTGGAAAGCGGCTTCGTACACCACGATCTCGGGCCGCTCGATGCCCTTGTCATGGCCGAACTTGCGCGCGAGCTTCAGGGCGGCCTCGTTGGCCTCCAGCCCGGTGCAGCAGAAGAAGGCATTGGTCAGGCCCGAGAGCTCGGTCAGCTTGGCGGCCAGCTGTTCCTGGCCGGGCACGTGGTAGTAGTTGGAGCTGTGGATCAGCTTGCTGAGCTGGTCCTGCAGCGCGGGCACCAGCTGGGGGTGGTTGTGGCCCAGCGTGTTCACGGCAATGCCGCCGAGGCCGTCGAGGTAGGCCTTGCCCGCGGTGTCCCAGACTCGGCAGCCCTGGCCGTGCGACAGCGCGATCGGCAGGCGACCGTAGGTGTTCATGACGTGGGGCGAGGTGGGCTGGGCGGTAGCGCTCATTCGGTTCTCCAGATAGGGAACCGCGGATTCTAGGCGTGCGCCTTGACGGCTTCGTTGAGGATTCCGCATTACAGCAATGCCCGCTGCCCGGGAGGCGAAAGGCGCCCGGATAGAATCGCTTGTTGCACCGCAGCACCTGCTGCGGGCGCCTCATTCAACGATGATTTCCCCCACTGCCAAAGAAATCTTCATCCAGGGCATCACCCGCGATGGCCGGACTTTCCGCCCCAGCGACTGGGCCGAGCGGCTGGCCGGCGTGATGTGCTCCTTCCGCCCCGGCGGCGCCTATCCGGGCAGCCACCTGAGCTATTCGCCCTGGTGCATTCCAACCACCATCAACGGGGTCAAGTGCGTGGTGGTGAACCGCGCCCTGCGCGACGCCGAACCCATGGCCTGGGACTTCTGTGTGAATTTCGCGCGCGACAACGACCTGCAGGTGGCCGAGGCCTGCCTGGTGCCCGACGTGCCGCCCAAGGCCTGAGCGGGCGGCCTCCTCCGGCAGGACAGAAGCGATCGGACATGAAAAAACCGCCCGAAGGCGGTTTTTTACACTTTGCTGCAGCGCACCCCGATCAAACGGCGGACCGGAGAATTCCGGTCCGGGCTTGCCTGACAGGTGTCAGGCGGCGGCCTTTTCAGGCGCGAGGGCGAGGGCCTTGACCTTCGCCGACAGGCGGCTCTTGTCGCGAGCAGCCTTGTTCTTGTGGAAGATGCCCTTGTCGGCGACGGTGTCGACGATGCTCTGGGCCTTCGCGAAGAGTTCGCTTGCCTTGGTCTTGTCGCCGGCCAGGACGGCCTTTTCGACATTCTTCACGGCGGTGCGGTATTTGGAGCGCAGCGAGGTGTTCGCAGCGTTGAGCTTGGTGTCCTGGCGGACGCGCTTACGGCCGGAGGCGAGGCGCGGGTTCTTTTTCTTGGGCTTGGCGGATGCCATGGTTTGGTTCCTTAGGTGTCTGAGGATGATGCAGCAAAGCCCTCCATTATAGGCCGGGTTGCCTTTTTCGCCGAATCGGGGCTTGCCGGGCCCTACACTCGCCCCCGTGTCCCTGTTCAAATCCGCTTCCACCGTATCCCTGCTGACCCTCGCTTCGCGGATCACGGGCCTCGTGCGCGACGTGCTTTTTGCCTCGGTGTTCGGCGTCAGCGCGCTGACCGACGCGTTCAACGTCGCCTTCCGCATTCCCAACCTGTTCCGGCGGGTTTTCGGCGAAGGCGCCTTCAGCCAGGCCTTCGTGCCGGTGCTCGCGGCGCGCAAGACCGAAGCCGGCCAGGAGGGCGCCAAGGCGCTGATCGACCATGTCGCCACGCTGCTGACCTGGGCGCTGGTGGTGGTCTGCGTGGCCGGCGTGGCCGGCGCGCCGCTCCTGGTGTGGGCCATGGCCAGCGGGCTGGCGGGCTTCGACGCCGCCGTGGTCATGACGCGCTGGATGTTCCCCTACATCGGCTTCATGTCGCTCGTGGCGCTGGCGGGCGGCATCCTGAACACCTGGCGCAAGTTCGCGGTGCCGGCCGCCTCGCCGGTGCTGCTCAACATCGCGCTGATCCTGGCAATCGTCGTCGGGGCGCCGTTGTTCCGCCGCTACGGCATCGAGCCGATCTATGCCCAATGCGTGGGCGTGCTGGTCGGCGGCGTGCTGCAGCTGGCCATCCAGATTCCGGCGTTGCGTGCGCTGGGCCTCCTGCCGCGCATCGGTGCGAGCTTCAAGGCCCTGGGCGACGCCTGGCGCGACCCCGCCACGCGCCAGGTGCTGAAGCTGATGCTGCCCGCCCTGCTGGGCGTGAGCGTGGCGCAGATCTCGCTGCTCATCAACACGCAGATCGCCTCGCATCTTGCGGTCGGCAGCGTGACCTGGATCGGCAATGCCGACCGCCTCATGGAGTTTCCGACCGCGATGCTCGGCGTGGCGCTCGGCGTGGTGCTGATGCCGCAGCTGGCCGGCGCCCGCGCGGCCAAGGACGACGCGCGCTACTCGTCGCTGCTCGACCTGGGCCTGCGGCTGGTGGTGCTGCTGTCGGCGCCGTGCGCCGTCGCGCTGCTGCTCTTTGCCCAGCCGCTGGTGGCCGTGCTGTTCCACAACGGCGCCTACCAGGGCGAGGACGTGCAGCGCACCACCGTGGCGCTGATGGGCTATGGCGTCGGGCTGATCGGCCTGGTGGCCATCAAGGTGCTCGCGCCCGGCTACTACGCCAGGCAGGACACGCGCACGCCCATGCTGATCGCCGTGGGCGTGCTGGTGCTGACCCAGGTCCTCAATTTCTTCCTGGTGCCGGTGCTGCAGCATGCGGCGCTCACGCTGACCATTGCCATCGGCGCGCTGGTCAATGCGGTCTGGCTGCTGGTCGGGCTGATCCGCCGCGGCAGCTACAAGCCCGAACCCGGCTGGGGCAAGTTCGCGCTGCAGGTACTGGCGGGAATGCTGGTGCTCGCGGCCCTGCTGGCATGGGGTTCGCGCCACTTCGACTGGATCGGCCTGCGCGAGCAGCGCTTCCTGCGCATCGGCCTGCTGGCCGCGCTGATCGCCGGCGCGGCGCTGCTGTATTTCGCGGTGCTCGCGGCCGTGGGCGTGCGGCTTCGCAGTTTCATGCGCCGGTAAGAGGCCTTGCGTTGCGGCTTTCCGCAACGCAGCCGTTTTCGAACTGCGCAAGCTGAAAACACCGCCTTGACGCTCCCCGAATGCTCCTCTACAAAGACACATGACGTTCAGCTTTCAGGTTCCCACGGCCCTGGCGTATTTCGAATCGCTGGTGCAGAGCGACGAGCACTTTCCGCTGCTGGAGGCTGCCGCCAGCCTCGCGCAGGACGAATACCCCGACCTCGACGTGCAGCAGGTGCTGGGCGACGTCGACCAGTTGCTCGCGCGCCTGAAGCGCCGGCTGCCGGCCGATGCCGCGCCGCTGGCCCGGCTGCGCGCGCTCAACCAGTTCTTCTTCAACGACTTGAACTTCGGCGGCAACGTCAACGACTACTACGACCCCGACAACAGCTACCTGAACGCCGTGCTGCGCACGCGCCGCGGCATTCCCATTTCGCTGGCGGTGCTGTGGATGGAGCTCGCGCAGGGGCTGGGCCTGCAGGCGCGCGGCATCGGCTTTCCGGGCCACTTCATGCTCAAGGTCACGCTGCCCAAGGGGCAGGTGGTGATCGACCCCTTCACCGGCAAGTCGCTCTCGCGCGAAGAGCTCGGCGAGCGGCTCGAACCCTACAAGCGCAGCAACGGGCTGGTCGGCGATTTCGACGTGCCGCTGGGCCTGTACCTGCAGCCCGCCAGCTCGCGCGAGATCATCGGGCGCATGCTGCGCAACCTGAAGGAAGTGCACCGCGCGCAGGAAGACTGGCAGCGCGCCATCGCCGTGCAGGACCGCCTCATCGCGCTGCTGCCCAACGCCTGGGGCGAGTACCGCGACCGCGGCATCGCGCATGCCGAGCAGGGCAACACGGCGGCCGCCGTGCGCGACCTGGAAACCTACCTCGAGCATGCGGAAGACGCGCTCGACGTCGACGTCATTGCGGAGCGCGTCGCGGCGCTGCGGCGCGAATCCGACTGATGGCCACCAGCACCGGCGTGGCCGACGCGCCCGATCTCGGCACCCTGCATGAATTCCACGGCGTGCAGCCCGTGCTGCCGGTGTCCGACGCCGCGCGCGCCGCGCGCTGGTTCCGCGACGTGCTGGGCTTCGAGATCGACTTCATCGCCGGCGAGCCACCGAGCTACGCGCGGGTCAAGAAGGGCGACCGCAGCTACGGCGACCCGGTCTACCTGCGGCTGTGGCAGTGCAACACCCGCGGGGCGCCGCCCTGGCGCGGCGAGATCGTGATCCACGTGGGCAAGGACATCGACGGCCTGTACGCGGCCTATGCGAAGCGCGGCGTCACGGTGATCGAGCCGCCCGTCTCGCAGCCCTGGGGCCTGCGCGAATTCGCCATCCGCGAGCCCGACGGGCATGTGCTGCGTTTCTGCGGCTATCTGCCCTGAATTTCTGATACATAAAATTACAAATAGATCGAGGCGGCGTGTCGATCAGGCTTGCGCTCGCGCGACGTGTGAACAGGAGCGCGCAAATTCCAGCACCTCCCGATTTCATCAACCTTCAGGAGAAACGACATGCGATTCATGGTTCTGGTCAAGGCCAACAAGGATTCCGAAGCCGGCGTGATGCCGAGTACCGAGGTGCTCACCGCCATGGGCAAGTTCAACGAGGAACTGGTCAAGGCCGGCGTGCTGCTGGCGGGCGAAGGGCTGCATCCGTCTTCCAGGGGTGCGCGCGTGCGCTGCGAAGGCCTCAAGCGCACCGTCATCGACGGTCCTTTTGCCGAAACGAAGGAACTGCTCGCGGGTTTCTGGCTGCTTCAGGTCAAATCTAAGGAGGAAGCCATCGAGTGGATCAAGCGCAGCCCGTTCCAGGAGGGCGAGATCGAGATCCGCCAGGTGTTCGAAGCCTCCGATTTCGGCGACTCGATGACGCCCGAACTGCTGGCGCAGGAAGAGCGCCTGCGCGCAGAGGCCTTGGCTAAGGCCGGCAGCTGACAAGACCTTGAAGAGAAGGAGACCGCCATGCGATTCATGCTGCTGATGATTCCCCACGGCTACGAAACCGCCGCGCCCGGCACCATTCCCGACGACGTCGATGCGGTGGCGGCCATGATGGCCTACAACGAGTCGATGCAGAAGGCCGGCGTGCTGATCAGCTGCGACGGCCTGCATCCGCCCTCGATGGGTGCGCGCGTGAGCTTTCCGGGCCGCAAGCCCAAGGTGGTCGACGGCCCCTTCGCCGAGGCCAAGGAAGTGCTCGGCGGCTACTGGATCATCGACGTGCCCTCGCGCGCCGATGCCATCGAATGGGCCACGCGCTGCCCCGGCAGCGAGAACGAGGTCATCGAGGTCCGGCAGATCCAGGAAATTGCCGACTTCCCGCCCGAGGTGCAGGCGCTGACGACCGAATTCGCGTCGATGCAGGCCGTCAAGAAATAGGATCCGCTGGTCAGTCCTCTCGCACCAGCCGGATGCCCACCAGCGTGTAGCGCGTGTCCGGCGCGTTCCAGTTGCGATAGGCCGCCCGGGCATAGAAGGCCCAGGTGTGCCAGGAGCCGCCGCGGCGTACCCGCACTCCGCCTTGGGCGGGGCCCTGCGGGTCGTCGAGCGGCGACTGCGCGTAGTATTTCTCGCCATGCCAGTCGGCCACCCATTCCCACGCATTACCGTGCATGTCGTAAAGGCCCCAGGCGTTCGGCGCAAAGCTGCCGACCGGCGCGGTGAACGCGTAGCCATCGTCGCCGTCCAGCGCCATCGGCTGCCAGCGCGGCCAGTACCGGGCGCTGTTCGCATCGAACACGTTGGCCGCGCCCAGCAGCGAGTGCGGCTCGTCGCCCGAGCTGTAGCGGCTGCGCGTGCCGGCGCGGCAGGCGTATTCCCATTCGGCCTCGGTCGGCAGCCGGTAGCGGCGGCCCTCGGTCTTGCTCAGCCAGGCCGCCAGCGCCTGGGCGTCGTTCCAGGTCACGTTGACGACCGGATGGTCGTCGCCTTGCGCGAAGCCGGGGTTGCGCCAGGAGTAGCGCGGGTCGCGGCCCTCGAAGGCGTCGCCGCGCTTCGTGGTGGCCGGGTCGTAGTCGGCGCGCCAGCCGTAGCCGCCGGTTCCGTCGGCCACCGACTCGGGCACGTAGCCCGAGGCTTCGACGAAGCGCCGGAACTGGCCGACCGTCACCTCGTGCCGGCCCATCCAGAAGGAGTGGGTGATGCGCACCCGGTGAACCGGCCCCTCGTCGCCCAGCTGCGCGAATCGCTCTCTCGGCAGCTGCCCATAGGCGGCGGCCAACGATTCGGGCGGTTCGTCGCTGCCCATCAGGAACTCGCCGGCCGGCAGCCTGACGAAAGCCATGCCGAGGCTGTTGCGTTCGACCTCGGCGGCTTGGGCACCGCCGAGGACCATGGCCAGGATCAGGAGGCAGCACTGCTTCATGTGCGGATGCTATTGCACCTCCTGGACAATGAGGAAGCGCACGCATGAGCAATGGCAGGAACCAGGAAGCGGTCGGCCGCACCATCGAGGCGGTATGGCGCATCGAATCCGCCAGGATCATCGCCACCGTCGCGCGCATGGTGCGCGACGTGGGCCTGGCCGAGGAACTGGCGCAGGACGCGCTGGTGTCGGCCCTCGAGCAATGGCCCGAAAAAGGCGTGCCCGACAACCCCGCCGCCTGGCTCACCGCCGTGGCCAAGCGCCGCGCGCTCGACCGGCTGCGCCACCGGCAGCTGGCCGAGCACAAGGCGCCCGAGATCGGCCGCGAGCTCGACGCGCAGCACGAGATGGCCCAGGCCGACTTCGCCGAGGCTGTCGATGCCGCGCTCGACGACGACATCGGCGACGACCTGCTGCGGCTGGTCTTCACCGCCTGCCATCCCGTGCTTTCGACCGAGGCGCGCGTGGCGCTCACGCTGCGCCTGATGGGTGGCCTCGGCACCGACGAGATCGCCCGGGCCTTTCTCGTGCCCGAAGCCACCGTGGCGCAGCGCATCGTGCGCGCCAAGCGCACGCTGCTCGAAGCGCGCGTGCCCTTCGAGGTGCCGCGCCGGCATGAACTCGAAGCGCGGCTCGCCTCGGTGCTCGAGGTGCTCTACCTGATCTTCAACGAAGGCTACTCGGCCACGGCCGGCGACGACTGGATGCGCCCCGCGCTGTGCGAGGAAGCCATGCGCCTGGGCCGCATCGTGGCCGAGCTGATGCCCGATGCCTCGGAAGTGCATGGCCTGGTGGCGCTGATGGAAATCCAGGCCTCGCGCACCGCCGCGCGCGTGGGCGCCTCGGGCGAGCCGGTGCTGCTGCTCGAGCAGAACCGCGCGCGCTGGGACCACATGCTGATCCGGCGCGGCCTGGCGGCACTGGCGCGTGCCGAGGCGCTTGGCGGCGCCTTCGGCCCGTATGCGCTGCAGGCGGCCATTGCCGCCTGCCATGGCCGCGCGCGCACGGCAGAAGACACCGACTGGCCGCGCATCGCTGCGCTGTACGACGCGCTGGCCGAGCTGTCGCCATCGCCCATCGTCGAATTGAACCGCGCGGTGGCGCTGTCGATGGCTTTCGGGCCGGCCGCGGGGCTCGAGGTGGTGGATGCGCTCGTGGGCGAGCCGGCGCTGCGGGCCTACCACCTGCTGCCGGCGGTGCGCGGCGACCTGTTGCTGAAGCTCGGGCGCCGCGACGAGGCGCAGAAGGAATTCGACCGCGCCGCCTCGCTCACGCGCAACACGCGCGAGCGGACCCTGCTGCTGGCGCGTGCGCGGGCCTGTGCGGCTGCGCAGGGCTGAGGTTCCTCAAGAAGCCGGCGGCCGCTACGCCTTCAACGCCGAGGCCGAAGGCGAACCGGGCAATCCGAACTGGTGCCAGGCGCGCCGCAGCTGCGTGTCCGAGCCGAAGCCCGAGATTTCCGCCGCCCGCGTCACGCTCGCGCCCGAGGCCAGCGCAAGCTGCGCGGCCGCCAGCCGCAGCCGCCGCAGGTAGGCCAGCGGCGCCACGCCCGCATGCTCGACGAACAGCCGCGTCAGGTGCCGTGCCGAGGTGTGGGCCACTTCCGCCATCCGCGGCACGCTCCAGTCGGCCTGCGGCTGCTCGCTGACGGCGTCCTGCACGCGGTGCAGTGCGGCGTGCAGGTGGTTGCGGTAGGCCAGGAAGGGCGACAGCTCCGGATCGTGCGGACCGCGCCGCTGCGCCACCACCATCGTCTGCGCCACCTGGGCGGCCAGTGCTTCGCCGCACACATCGGCGATGCGGTGCAGCACCAGGTCGATGCCGGTGGTGACGCCCGCGCTGCTGTACACCGGCGGATCGATCACGAACACGCGGTTGGCCACCACCTCGCAGCGCGGCTCCACCGCGCGCAGTTCGTCGAGGTGATGGTGGTGCGTGGTGGCGCGCCGGCCGGAGAGCGCACCGGCGTGCGCGGCCAGCAGCGCGCCGGCGCAGACGGTGACCAGCTCGAGCCGGCCGGGTTCGAAGCGCTGGCCGCGCAGCCAGTGCAGCAGCTCCTGCGTCTCGGCGTTGTCGATCGGGATGGCGTCTCCGGGCAGCCCGACCAGCACGAGCCAGGCCGGGCTCGGCCATTGCGTCGGCAAGGGCGCGATGTTGGCGAGCGCAACGCCCACGGATCCGATCGAGGTGGGACGCGGGCCCGCGAATTCGATCTCGAAGCGCTCGGGCTGGCCGGCCGCGTGCAGCCGCTGGTTCGCGATGCGCAGCGCCTCGGCCGGGCCGGCCCAGTCGAGCACCAGGCTGCCCGGCAGCAGCACGAACACTACGCGGATGGGCTGCTGCTGTTGGAGGTCCATGCGTAGTCCATCTGGCGCGCCGTGCGTTCGGCCAGCGTGCGGCCGGCCAGCCGTTCGACCAGGTAGAGGCTCATGTCGATGCCCGCGCTGATGCCCGCGGAACTGACGATGCGGCCGCTGTCGACCCAGCGCTCGTTTTCGCGCACGTCGAGCGAGGGGAACTGCTCGCGCAAGTCTGCAATGTCTTCCCAGTGCGTGGTGACGGCTTCGCGCGTGGCCACGCCGCTCTTGGCGAGCAGGAAGACGCCGGTACAGACCGAGGCGACGAGCTGCGCGCCGGCCGCGCAACCGGCGATCCAGCGCAGGGTGGCGGCGCTTGCCATGGGCGCATCGACCACGCCGCCGGGCACGATCAGCAGGTCGGCCTTCGGATCCGCGTCCAGGTCGTGGTCGGCCAGCAGGCGCAGGCCGGCGCGTGCCTGCACGGGCTGGCTGGCGCTCGCCGCCACCGAAGCCACCTCGAAAGGCGCCGGCGTACCGGGATCCATGCGCTGGCTCACGCGGCTCGCGGTGGTGAACACCTCGAACGGCCCCGCGAAGTCGAGCGCCTCGACGCCGTCGTAGGCGAGGATCAGTACGCGAAGGCTCATGCGGCCAGGCTTTCCGTGGCGTGGGCGCCGGCGCGCTCGAGCGCCTGCGCCACGCTGCAGACCGTGGCGAACCGGCCATCCAGCACAGCCGCCGTGCGCGCCTTGATATCGGCGGCGGCAAGCGGCCGGCCGTCGGGTTGCGGCATGTCGAAGGTCAGCGTGGCCTCGGTCACGTAGTCGACCTCCCAGCCCAGGTCCGAGCCGTGGCGCGCCGTGGTTTCGCAGCATTGCTCGGTGCGGATGCCGCTCACGATCAGCCGGCCGATGCCCTGCTGCGTGAGCCAGATGTCGAGCCCGCTGTTGACCAGCGCGCTGTGGCGGTTCTTGGTGAAGGTGGCCGCTGCCTCAAATGGCGCCAGGCCGTCGATCGGCCGCACGAAGCCCGACTCGACCGCGAAGGGATGGCTTGCGGCAGCGGGACCGTCGACGTGGAAGACGCGCACGATCGGAAGACCGGCGGCCAGGCAGCCCTCGATCAGCGCGTTCTGGGCAGCGAAATAGGGCTGCGCAACGCGCTCGGACCAGTACGCGCGCTGGCGAAACGATTCCTGCGCGTCGATCACAATCAGACAGGATTTCATGGCGTTGGCTCGAAACGGCGAAGTGGATGATGCCGCCTATTCTTCTGCGCCGCCAGGGCACGGTCCGCGCCGAAGCGGACCAGAACCGATCAAATCAGGACATCTAGACAAGCCCCGCGGCCTGCAGCTCTTTCTTGAGGTACGCGTAGAAGAGCGGCGCCGCCACCAGTCCAGCCGGGCCGAACACCGCCTCGGCCACGAACATCACCGCCAGCAGCTCCCACACCCGCATCTGCGTGCGGCTGCCGACCACCTTGGCGTTGATCACGTATTCGGCCTTGTGGATGATGATCAGGAACGCCAGGCAAGCCAGCGCCGTCACGGGCGACACCGACAGCGCCACCAGCGTGATCACCGAGTTGCAGACCAGGTTGCCGACGATGGGCACCAGGCCCGCCACGAAGGTCAGCGTGATCAGCGCCGGCGTGTAGGGCAGGTGGCGGCCCCAGAGCGGCATCAGGAACAGCAGGAAGATGGCGGTCAGCAGCGTGTTGAAGGCGGCGATCCAGAACTGCGCGGCCACGATCTGGCCGAAGGCCTCGCCGAAGATGGCGATGCGGCGGTGCAGCTGCGCGGCGAGCGGCCGGCGCTGCAGCGGCGAGGGTGCGATGGCCGCCAGCCCGCCGACGATGAGCCCCACGTAGGCAAACAGCAGGCCGCCGAGCCACGCCCGTCCGGCCAGCGCCAGCGATCCGGCCTGGGCACGCAGGTAGTTGGCGACCACGCGCTGCACCTCGGCCGCGCCTTCGGGCAGGTAGACCGCAATCTCGGGCGGGAGCTTGAGCCGCAGTTCGAGCACCGTGCGCGCCGTGTAGTCGAGCAGTTCGCGGTACTGGTCGGGCGCGTCGAGGATGTACTCGCGCGCCTGCGACAGGCCCAGCGAGATCAGCGCAATGGGCGCCAGCAGCACCAGCGTGACCGCCAGCACCCGGGCCAGCACGTCGGCACGCCCGGACGGCAGCTTCAGCCGCGCCAGGCCGGCGCCGATCAGCCGCGCGAACCAGCGGGTGGCCAGGAAGCCGATGCACACGCACAGCAGGCCGGGCAGCAGGTGCTGCCACATCACCAGCAGCAGGGCGGCCGGCATCAGCAGGTAGCTGGCCAGCACCACGTTGCGCGAGGCGGCCTGGGGCTTGGTCTCGAAGGTGGCGAGGGAGGGTTTGGCCATCAGGTTCCGGGTGCTGCGCTTGCGAGCCTGGCAGCGGGGAGATCAGCCAACCACGACGGCGGCGCCCGCGCCGCGTTCGGCGATGGTGCCGATCTCGAACACCGACTCGCCGGCCGCGCGCAGCGTGGCGGCGCAGGCGGCCGCTTCGGCCGCATCGATCACCACCACCATGCCGATGCCGTTGTTGAAGGTGCGGTTCATCTCGAGGTCGTCGATGCCGGCCACCTTCTGCAGCCAGGCGAAGAGCTCGGTCTGCGGCCAGCTGCCCTTCCTGAGGTGGGCGGCCGTGCCTTCGGGCAGCACGCGCGGAATGTTCTCGAGCAGGCCGCCGCCCGTGATGTGGGCCAGCGCCTTGATCGGGTGCCTGGCCAGCGCCTCGAGCACCGGCTTCACGTAAAGGTGGGTGGGCTCCATCACGGCTTCGCGGAACGGCTTGCCGTCGAGCGTGGCGGGCAGATCGGCGCCCGCGCGTTCGATCACCTTGCGCACCAGGCTGAAGCCGTTGGAATGCACGCCGGCCGAGGCCAGGCCCAGCACCACGTCGCCGGGCTTCACGTTCTGGCCCGTGAGGATCTTCGACTTTTCGACCGCGCCGACCGCGAAGCCCGCCAGGTCGTACTCGCCGGCCGGGTACATGCCGGGCATTTCGGCGGTTTCGCCGCCGATCAGCGCGCAGCCGGAGATCTCGCAGCCGCGGGCGATGCCGCCGATCACGGCCGCGGCCGTGTCCACGTCGAGCTTGCCGCAGGCGAAATAGTCGAGGAAGAACAGGGGCTCGGCGCCCTGCACCAGCACGTCGTTGACGCTCATGGCCACCAGGTCGATGCCGACCGTGTCGTGCATGTTCCATTCGAAGGCCAGCTTGAGCTTGGTGCCCACGCCGTCGGTGCCGCTCACCAGCACCGGCTCCTTGTAGCGCTTGGGCACCTCGAACAGCGCGCCGAAGCCGCCGATGCCGGCCAGCACGCCTTCGCGCAGGGTCTTCTTGGCCAGCGGCTTGATGCGGTCGACCAGTGCGTCGCCGGCATCGATATCGACACCTGCATCCTTGTAGCTGAGCGGGGTGGGCGTGGGGGAAGTCATGGTCGGAC
Source organism: Variovorax beijingensis (assembly GCF_007828835.1). Classification (GTDB taxonomy): domain Bacteria; phylum Pseudomonadota; class Gammaproteobacteria; order Burkholderiales; family Burkholderiaceae_C; genus Variovorax; species Variovorax beijingensis_A. The sequence continues at coordinate 644,786 of NZ_VIVL01000002.1, forward strand.
GGTGTCGAGAAGGGCGGGAAGGTGGAGGCGCCGGCGACCGAAGCGGCCGGGCCGATAGAATTCCTCACGATTTTAAGGGCCCTCCGGGCCCCCTCCATGAACCTTCCCGGGATGAAACAGCTCGCGCTCGATATCGGCATTGCGACGGGCCCCAGCTTCGACGCTTTTTTTGCCGGCCCGAACGAGGCGGCGCTGCGGCACCTGCAACTGTGGGTGGGCGGCGCCGGCAGCGCCGTGCCCCACTCTCCCGTGCCCACCTATCTTTGGGGCGAAGGCGGCAGCGGCAAGACCCATCTGCTCGAATCGGTGCGTGTCGCGCTGCGCGAGCAGGGCGCGAGCGTGGGCTGGCTGCATGCCGGCCTGCTGGAGCCGCCCGAATTCGACGAGCGCTGGGGTGCCGTGCTGCTCGACGACGTGCACCTCTACACCGCCGTGCAGCAGCACGCGGCCTTCAACTGGTTCGTCAATGCGCAGACCCTGCAGCGCGGCGTGGTGGCCGCGGGCGCGCTGCCGCCGGCCGACCTGCCGCTGCGCGAAGACCTCCGCACCCGGCTGGGCTGGGGCCATGTGTTCCACCTGCAGGTGCTGAGCGAAAGCGAACGCCGCGCGGTGCTGCGCCAGGCCGCCGACACGCGCGGCGTCATGCTGTCGGACGAGGTGCTCGACTACATGCTGCACCGCTTCAGCCGCGACTTGGGCAGCCTGATGGAGCTGCTCACGCAGCTCGACGGCTACGCCCTTCAGACACAGCGCGCGATCACGATCCCGCTGATCCGATCCATGCTCGAAAACGAATAGAGAAGAGCTTCAACCAACAATGATCAAGAAATTCATCGACAAGCTGCTCGGCAAATCGGCCGGCGGCGCACAGGGCAAGAGCCGCTTCGGCAAGCGCCAGGAGGTGCCGGCAGAGGTTCACAAGATCGATCCAGCCCTGGTCGACGAACGTGCCAGGAACGTCGTCACCACGCTCCAGCAGGCGGGCTACGAGGCCTACGTGGTGGGCGGCGCAGTGCGCGACCTGCTGCTGGGGCTGCGCCCCAAGGACTTCGACGTGGCCACCAACGCCACGCCCGAGCAGGTCAAGTCGCTCTTCCGGCGCGCCTTCATCATCGGGCGGCGCTTTCGCATCGTGCACGTGGTGTACGGCCGCGGCCGCGAGCACGAAGTGATCGAGGTCTCGACCTTCCGCGCCTACATGGACAACGCCGCCGCCGAGCAGGTAGCCGGCAACGAGCGCACCAGCAAGGGCGAACTCGCGAGCATGAAGCATGCGGTGGACGCCAGCGGCCGCGTGCTGCGCGACAACGTCTGGGGCCCGCAGGAAGAAGACGCGGCGCGCCGCGACTTCACCGTGAACGCCATGTACTACGACCCGGCCAACCAGGTCGTGGTCGACTACCACAACGGCATCCGCGATGCCCAGAAGCTCACGCTGCGCATGATCGGCGACCCGGCCACGCGCTACCGCGAGGACCCGGTGCGCATCATCCGCGCGATCCGCTTCTCGGCCAAGCTCGCGGCGCTCGGCTTCAAGATGGAAGCCAAGACGGCCGCGCCGCTGGTCGAATCGAGCAAGCTGCTGGCCGACGTGCCCCAAAGCCGCCTGTTCGACGAAATGCTCAAGCTGCTGCAGACCGGCCATGCCATTGCCACCGTCGAGCAGCTGCGCAAGCTGGGGCTCGCCAAGGGCATCTATCCGCTGCTCGACGTGGTGGTGGAGCGGGCCGACCAGCCCTTCGTGAAGGCGGCGCTGCAGGACACCGACCGCCGCGTCGGCGAAGGCAAGCCCGTGGCGCCGAGCTTCTTGCTGGCCTGCGTGCTGTGGGCCGACGTGCGCGACGGCTGGGCGCAGCGTGTCGAGGGCCGGCATGGCCAGCGCCCGCAGCCGCCGTTCCCGGCGCTCCAGGACGCGATCGACGACGTGTTCAACGCCCGCATCGGCGATGTCTCGGGCCGCGGCAAGCTCGCTGCCGACATGCGCGAGATCTGGATGATGCAGCCGCGCTTCGACAAGCGCACCGGCTCCACCCCCTACAGCCTGGTCGACCAGGCGCGCTTCCGCGCCGCCTTCGACTTCATGCGGCTGCGCGCCGACGTGGGCGAGGTCAGCGAGGCCATTGCCGAGTGGTGGCAGGAGTTCAGCATCGCCGACGACGTGCGCCAGCAAGACCTGCTGGAGCAGGTGCGCGACGAGCAGAAGACCCGCCAGCGCGTGCGAACGCGCGACCCGGTCGCTCCCAAGCCCTCCCGCGGCGAACCGGCGCCGCGCCAGCGCCAGCCCGATGCCGACACGCGTCAGGGCGACGAGGCCGAGGAAGTCGAAGTCGAAGCCGGCGCCGTGCCGCCCGACGGCGAGCCGGCCGCGCCGCGCAAGCGCCGCCGTCGCCGCAAGCCGCGCACCGGAGGTGGTGGCGGCGAGGGCGGCGGGAGCGCCGCAGCCGAATGAGCGCACCGAACCGGCCGAAGGACGGCAAGAGCGGCGGCGGCCAGGGCCGGCCGCCATCGCGTGGCGGCCCTTCGCCGAAGCCGAAGAGCAGCGGGCCGGCGCCCGCGCGGCGCGCGGGCAGGGCCGGGCCTGCCGGTGCGCCCGCCCGCCGCACGCGCGAGGACTATCCGACCGTGCAGGCCTTCGTCGCCATCGGCGCCAACCTGGGCGACGCCCAGGCTGCCGTGAAGGCGGCCATGGACGCCATCGGCACCATCGAGCGCACCGTGGTGACGGCGCGCTCGTCGCTCTACCGCAGCGCGCCGGTCGATGCGGCCGGGCCCGATTTCATCAATGCCGTGGTGGCTGTGCGGACCGGGCTCACGGCCGAGGCTTTCCTGGCCGAGCTGCACCTGCTCGAGGCGCAGGCCGGCCGCGAACGGCCCTTTCCCAATGCCCCGCGCACGCTCGACCTCGACCTGCTGATGCACGGCAACGCGATCAAGGACACGCCTGCGCTGGCCTTGCCGCACCCGCGCATGCGCGACCGCGCCTTCGTGCTGAAGCCGCTCGCCGAGATCGCGCCCGACAAGGTGCCGCGCGCGGCGCTTGCCCGCGTTTCCTCGCAGGTGATCGAGCGGATTCGCGACTGAGCGGCCGGGGGCGGTGACCCCTGTTGCTCGGCCGGCTTTGCTGCGCCCATTACACTTGCGCGGTTTTTCATGACGTTGTCACGCATTTGTGGCAGCCGCGAACCCAGGAGAGCGCCATGTTCGGCAAGCTGCTGCCCCGCGAGGGGAATTTTTTCGAGATGTTCAACCAGCACGCCGAGCGCATCGTCGAAGCGGCGCGGGCGTTCGAGCAACTCGTGGCCAACTACAACGACGTGCATCTGCGCGAGCAGTACAACCGCGACGTCGACAATGCCGAGCGTGCGGCCGACCGCGTCACGCACGACGTCAACCGGCTGATCCACAAGACCTTCATCACGCCGATCGACCGCGAGCAGATCCACAAGCTCATCAACACCATGGACGACGTGGCCGACCTGATCCAGGACTCGGCCGAGACCATGGCGCTGTACGACGTGCGCCACATGACCGACGAGATCGTGCGCCTCACCGCCCTGAGCGTGAAGTGCTGCGACCGCCTGAAGGACGCCGTCAAGTTCCTCGGCAAGATCGCCGATCCGGCGGTGGCCGAGGCCACGCTCAAGACCTGCGAGGAGATCGACCGCCTCGAGTCGGATGCCGACCGCGTGATGCGCAGCGCCATGAGCAAGCTGTTCCGCGAGGAGCCCGACGTGCGCGAGGTGATCAAGCTCAAGGCAATCTACGAATTGCTCGAGACGATCACCGACAAGTGCGAGGACGTGGCCAACGTCATCGAGGGCATCGTCCTCGAGAATTCCTGAGCGGTAACCATCGATGGCAACGGTTCAGGTCGCCCTCTGGGTGGTGATGGTGCTGGTCGCGCTCGCGATCCTGTTCGACTTCATGAACGGCTTCCACGATGCGGCGAACTCTATCGCCACCGTGGTGTCCACCGGCGTGCTCAAGCCGGGCCATGCCGTGCTGTTCGCGGCTTTCTTCAACCTGATCGCGATCTTCATCTTCCACCTGAGCGTGGCGGCGACGGTCGGCAAGGGCATTGCCCAGCCGGGCGTGGTCGATGTGCACGTGGTCTTCGGTGCGCTCGTGGGTGCCATCAGCTGGAACCTCGTGACCTGGTACTACGGCATCCCGAGCAGTTCGTCGCACGCGCTGATCGGCGGCATCGTGGGCGCCGTGATCGCCAAGACCGGCACCGGCGGCCTCGTGGCGTCGGGCATCTGGAAGACCGTGGCCTTCATCTTCGTTTCGCCCTTCCTCGGTTTCGTGCTGGGCTCGATGATGATGGTGCTGGTGGCCTGGGGCTTCCGGCGCGCCACGCCGTCGCGCATCGACCGCTGGTTCCGGCGGCTGCAGCTGGTGTCCGCCGGCGCCTACAGCCTGGGCCATGGCGGCAACGACGCGCAGAAGACCATCGGCATCATCTGGATGCTGCTGATCGCCACCGGCTATGCCTCGGCCACGGACTCGAGCCCGCCGACCTGGACCATCGTGAGCTGCTACGCCGCGATTGCGCTGGGCACCATGTTCGGCGGCTGGCGCATCGTGAAGACCATGGGCCAGAAGATCACCAAGCTCAAGCCTGTGGGCGGCTTCTGCGCCGAGACCGGCGGTGCGCTCACGCTGTTCCTGGCCACCGCGCTGGGCATTCCCGTGTCGACCACTCACACCATCACCGGTGCCATCGTCGGCGTGGGCTCGGCGCAGCGCGCAAGCGCGGTGCGCTGGGGCGTGGCGGGCAACATCGTCTGGGCCTGGATCTTCACGATCCCGGCGTCGGCTTTCGTGGCCGCCATCGCCTACTGGCTCAGCCTGCAGCTTTTCTGAGCTTCCGGCGCGCGCAGCGGCCAGCTACTGCGAAATCTTCCGGCCTTCCTCGACCTGGTGTTCGAAGTAGCGCTGGAAGCTGAACACGATGCTGGCCATCAGCACCGTGGTGCCGAACAGGAGCGCCAGCACCACGGCGCCGATCGTGGCCCAGTTCGTGCGGCCCGGCGCGGCGTCCGAAGGCGCGCTGCCGTTGAATCGGGCATTCCACTTCTCGGGCGTCATGAGGCCGTAGACGATGGCCGTCAGCGCGCATCCCGCGATGGTGAAGCCCAGCAGCGGAATCAGCACCCAGCTCCAGCCGTCGTCCAGGCCGTACATGCGCGCGCGCTCGATGCCGTACAGGCCCAGCGCCGTGGGAATGGGCAGCAGCCAGCCGAGCCAGTCGCCCATGCCGCGAAGGTAGAAGCGGTGCAGGCCCAGCGGGCCGCCCAGGAAGGAGAGCCAGGCGGCAATGGTCTTGTTTTTCATTCGGGTTGGGTGGTGCTGCCTTCGCCCAGCACTTTTTCCATCAGGACCACGTCGCGCCATTGGCCGAACTTCCAGCCGCAGTCCTTGAGCACGCCCACGTGCGTGAAGCCCTGGCTGCGGTGCACGCCGACCGAGCCGGCATTGGCCGAATCGCCGATGACGGCGATCAGCTTGCGCACGCCCGCCGCTTCGGCGGCCTGCGAGAGGGCGGCCAGCAGCCGGGCGCCCAGGCCCTTGCCGCGTGCGGCTTCGGAGATGTAGATCGAGTCTTCGGCCGAAAAGCGGTAGGCCGGGCGGGGCTTGAACCAGTTGCAGTAGGCAAAACCCAACACCTCGCCGTTTTCTTCGGCCACGAGGTAGGGCAGGCTCTTGCCAAGAACGTCGGCACGCCGCGCGGCCATGTCCTCGGCCGAGGGAGGCTCGGTCTCGAAGGTGCCGGTGCCGTTGAGCACGTGGTGGGCGTAGATGGCCGTGACGGCCGCGATGTCTTCGTCGCGGCTGGAGCGGATGGTGAGGGTCATGCAGGTGGCAAACGGGATGCGGCAAGCGCGGAAATTCGGAGAAAACGCAGGTCGGGCTATAATCGCAGGCTTTTCAGCGTGTCGCTGGCCGGGTGGCCATGTCGCGTGTCTCGACGTTGAAAGAACACTGTGAGCGGGCCTCTTGTCAAAAAACGGGCTTGCTGCACCACCCAAGGATAAATCATGGTCGTCATTCGACTTTCCCGCGGCGGCTCCAAAGGCCGTCCGTTCTTCAACATCGTCGTGTCGGACAAGCGCGTTCGCCGCGATGGCCGTTTCATCGAGCGCCTGGGTTTCTACAACCCGACCGCCAAGGAAAACGAAGAAAGCATCCGTATTGCCCAGGACCGCCTGGCCTACTGGAAGAGCGTCGGCGCACAAGCTTCGCCCACGGTCCTGCGCCTGATCAAGCAAGCCGCTGCAGCGGCTCCCAAGGCGGCGGCTTAAGCCGTCCGGCACGCCAATGCTGCCCGCACTCGAAGCCGCCGAATTGCCGGCGGATGCGGTCGAGGTAGGGCGCATCGCCGATGCATGGGGCATCAAGGGCTGGTTCAAGGTCCTGCCCCACAGCGCCCAGCCCGAGGCGCTTTTTTCTTCCAAGCGCTGGTTCCTGCAGGCTCCCGGAGCCTCGGCAACCGCAGCTTTCCGGCTCGCGATCCGCGAAGCCAAGGAACATTCCGACTGCATCGTCGCCTCGTCCGAGGACGTGCCCGACCGCAATGCGGCCGAGGCGCTTCGCGGCGCGCGCGTGTTCGTGCCGCGCTCGAGCTTTCCGACGGCCGGCGACGACGAGTACTACTGGGTCGACCTGATCGGCCTGTCGGTGGTCAACCGCGAAGGCGTGGCGCTCGGCACGGTGCGCGAACTGCTCGCCACCGGTCCGCAGACCACGCTGGTGCTCGCGGCCGAGGAAGACGGCAAGGCCATCGAACGCATGGTGCCCTTCGTCTCGGTCTTCGTCGACAAGGTCGACCTGGCCGGCCGCCTTATCACGGTCGACTGGCAACCCGATTTCTGATCTGGGGCTTGCGCGCATGCGCTTCGACGTCCTCACGCTGTTTCCCGAGCTGTTCGCGCCCTTCATGGCCAGTGGCGTGACGCGCCGCGCCTACGAGTCGAAGCAGGTCGAGGTCGTGCTCTGGAACCCGCGCGACTTCGCGCAGGGCAACTACAAGCGCGTCGATGACCGGCCCTTTGGCGGTGGCCCCGGCATGGTGATGATGGCTGAGCCGCTGTCGGCCTGCCTTGACGCGGCGCTGGCCGCGCGCGGTTCCCAGGCGCCGGTCGTGCTGTTCTCCCCGATCGGCCAAACCTTGCGCCACGAAGCGGTCGAGCGCTGGTCGGCCAGCGAAGGCGCGGTGCTGGTCTGCGGCCGCTACGAAGGCATCGACCAGCGCTTCATCGACACGCGCGTGACGCACCAGATCAGCCTCGGCGACTTCGTTCTCTCGGGCGGCGAGATCGCGGCCATGGCCCTGCTCGATGCCGTGGCGCGGTTGCAGCCCGGCGTGCTGGGCGACGAGGCCAGCCACGTGCAGGACAGCTTCAATCCTTCGCTCGACGGCCTGCTCGACTGCCCGCACTACACCCGGCCGGAGCAATGGAACGGGCAGGGCGTGCCGGCCCCGCTGCTGTCGGGGCACCACGTGCAGATCGAGCGCTGGCGCCGCGACCAGCGCCTGGCCATCACCGCCGCCCGGCGGCCCGACCTGATTGCCGCCGCACGCGCCGCCGGTCGCCTGAGCAAGGCCGATGAGGCGGTCCTGAAAAAAAAGCTATAATCTTCGGTTCCCCGATCCTCTGCCCGGCCGCGCCTGGCTTTTATTGCGTTCAGCAATAGATCCGAAGGCGCCTTTTGTGTAGCGCGAGCACGATCGAATATCAGGAAATCATGAACCTCATCGAAACCCTCGAGCAGGAAGAAATCGCCCGCCTCGGCAAGAAGATCCCCGATTTCATGCCCGGTGACACGGTCATCGTCAGCGTGAGCGTCGTCGAAGGCACCCGCAAGCGCGTGCAGGCCTACGAAGGCGTCGTGATCGCCAAGCGCAATCGCGGCCTCAACAGCGGCTTCACGGTGCGCAAGATCTCCAGCGGCGAAGGCGTGGAGCGTACGTTCCAGACCTACAGCCCGCTGATCGCCGGCATCGAAGTCAAGCGCCGCGGCGATGTCCGCCGCGCCAAGCTGTACTACCTGCGCGAGCGCAGCGGCCGTTCGGCACGCATCAAGGAAAAGCTGCCGGGCAAGTCGCAAGCAGCATCGGCCGCCAAGTAAGCTGCCTTTTCCTGCCGTGCAAAAAGCCGCCGCTCTGGCGGCTTTTTGCGTTGTGCGCCGTGCACGCTTCTTGCAAAAAGACAGCGCGGCCCTTTTACGCTCTACTCTTTCACTGAAACTCTCTCACTTGACCCACTCCACCGCCCCCATGCAATTCGCTCCCGTCGAACCCGTCAATGCCGTGGTGCCGCCCACGCTGCTGCCGTTCGACCCGCGCGAGGCGCCTGTGGTCGACGGCCCCGACGGCCTGCCGGCCGTGGCCACCGCGCAGTTGACCACCGAGGCCCTGCGCAGGCGCTTTGCCGCGCCGCCCGAGTGGACGCCCGAATTGCGGCGCGAGCCGCGCCTGACCGACCGTGTCCCGGCGCAGGCGGCCGTGCTGGTGCCCATCGTGCAGCGCCCGCAAGGCGCTACCGTGCTGCTGACCGAACGCACGGCGCATTTGTCCAATCATTCGGGGCAGGTGGCGTTTCCGGGCGGGCGCGTCGACCCCGAGGACGCCAACATCGCGGCGGCCGCACTGCGCGAGGCCTGGGAAGAAGTGGGACTCTCGGCCCAGTACATCGAAGTGCTTGGCAGCCTTCCGACCTACACCACCATCACCTCGTTCATCGTGACGCCCGTGGTCGCGCTGGTGAAGCCCGAATTCGAGCTCACCATCAACCCCTACGAAGTGGCGCTGGCCTTCGAGGTGCCGCTGGCCTGGCTCATGGACCCGGCCAACCATCGCCGCCATACCGTGCCCGCGCCCGACGGCACCCGCCGCGAGTGGTATTCGATGCCCTACCAGGACGGCACCGAAGAGCGCTTCGTCTGGGGCGCCACCGCGGGCATGCTGCGCAATCTCTATCGCTTCCTCAGCGCCTGACTTCGCCCCGGGGCGAGTCGCGGCAGGCGCCCTCGCTATCATCGAAGGATGAGCTTCTTTGCCATCCTGTGTGCGTTGCTGATCGAGCAGGTGAGGCCGCTCGCCTCCCACAACCCGGTGTACGGCGGCGTGCTGGCCTGGACGCGCTGGACCAGCCGCAATTTCGACGCAGGCAAGCCGCACCACGGATGGGTTGCATGGGGCCTTGCGGTGCTCATGCCCACGCTGATGACGCTGGGCATCCACCTGCTGCTGGTGTTCACGCTGGGGTTGCCGTTCGCGGTGCTCTGGAGCATTGCGGTGCTCTACGTCACGCTCGGCTTCCGGCAGTTCAGCCACCATTTCACGGACATCCGCGATGCGCTCGACGAAGGCGACGAGCCGCTCGCGCGCTCGCTGCTGGCGCACTGGCAGGGCGTCGATGCGGCCGAGCTGCCGCGCAGCGAAATCGTGCGCCACGTGATCGAGCATTCGGTGATTGCGGCGCACCGCCATGTATTCGGCGTGCTGGCCTGGTTCTCGGTGCTGGCCGCGCTCGGCTTGGGGCCGGCCGGTGCGGTGTTCTATCGCATGAGTGAATTCGTCTCGCGCTACTGGCTCCACAAGAATGGCGCGGCGGTGCAGCCCTCGAGCGTCTCGGTGCAGCGGGCCGCGGAGCGCGCGTGGCACGCGATCGACTGGCTGCCCGCGCGCATCACCGCACTGGGCTTTGCCGTGGTCGGCAGCTTCGAAGAGGCGATCGACTGCTGGCGCAACGACGCGCGGCGCTTTCCGAGCGAGAACGACGGCGTAATCCTCGCGGCGACCTCTGGCGCCGTCAATGTGCGCCTGGGCGGCGGCGCGCTGAGTCCGATCCCGGTCACCGATCCGCTGCCGCGCGCGCAGGCCGGCGATTCGATGGCCGATGGCCGCCGCCTCGACAGCGGCAGCACGCCGGGCCGCGAGCCCGAGCCCGGCCACCTGCGCAGCGTGGTGGGCCTGGTGTGGCGCTCGGTGGTGATGTGGATGGTGCTGCTGGCCCTGCTCACGCTGGCCCGCCTGCTCGGCTGAGCGGCGGTCCCCCAGAAATCATGACCACCCCCGCACCGGCCTTCTGGAGCCCGCGCATCGCCGCGCTCGAACCCTATGTGCCCGGCGAGCAGCCGCGCATCGCCAACCTCGTCAAGCTCAACACCAACGAGAACCCGTACCCGCCGTCGCCGCGGGCCATCGACGCCATCCAGCAGGCCGCAGCGAATGGCCTGGAGCGCTATCCGGACCCCGCCTCGCTCGCGCTGCGCGAAGCGGTGGCGCGGCAGGCCGGCCTGCTGGATGGCCAGGTCTTTGCGGGCAACGGCTCGGACGAGGTGCTGGCGCACGCCTTCTTCGCCTTCTTCCAGCAGGCCGGGCCGCTGCTGATGCCCGATGTGAGCTACAGCTTCTACCGGGTCTATGCGCAGCTCTACGGCATCGGCTGCGAGCTGCTGCCGGTCGACGAAGGCCTGCGCATCGACGTCGATGCCATGGCAGCCCGCGCCCGCAGCGGCTGCGCAGGCCTGGTGATCGCCAACCCGAATGCGCCCACGGGCATCGGGCTGCCGCTCGCGCGCATCGAGCAGCTGCTCGCGGCCTGCCCCGAGCGCGTGGTGCTGGTCGACGAGGCGTACGTCGATTTCGGCGGCGAGAGCGCGCTGCCGCTCGTCGGCAAATATCCGAACCTGCTGGTGGTGCAGACCTTGTCCAAGTCGCGCTCGCTGGCCGGCCTGCGGGTCGGTTTTGCCTGCGGGCAGGCGCACTTGATCGAGGCACTGGTGCGCGTCAAGGACAGCTTCAACTCCTATCCGCTCGACCGGCTTGCCACGGCCGGTGCGGTGGCCGCGCTCGAAGACGAGGCCTGGTTCCAGACCACGCGCGACAAGGTCGTCGATACCCGCGAAGGCCTCAGCCTGCAGCTCGAAGACCTGGGCTTCGAAGTGCTGCCTTCGCAAGCCAACTTCGTGTTCGCGCGCCATCCGGAGCGCGACGCCGCCGAGCTGGCGGCGCTGCTGCGCGAGCGCGCGGTGCTGGTGCGGCACTTCAGGCAGCCGCGCATCGCGCAGTACCTGCGCATCAGCATCGGCACGCGGGAGCAGTGCGGGGCACTGGTGCAGGCGCTCGAATCGATCCTGGGCGTTCAGTAGCGCGACTGACTGAGCTCGGCGAAGAGTTCGCCATAGATTTTGTAGCGCGTGGCGCTGATCGGCCCCGGCTTGCCGGGTGCGTCCACGTTCGCGATCACGCCGCAGCCCGGCTCGTGCAGGTGGGTGCAGTTGTAGAACTTGCAGTCGTTCGCATGCGCGGCAATGTCGGGCATCAGGCCCGCGAGCTGCATCGGCGCGATGTGATTGAGGCCGAATTCCTGGAAGCCCGGCGAATCGATCAGGCTGGTGGTGCGCGCCTCGTCCACCCAGTACCAGGTGGTGCTGGTGGTGGTGTGCTTGCCCGAATTCAGCGCCTGCGAGATTTCACCGGTCAACGCAGTGGCACCGGGCACCAGCAGGTTGATGAGCGTGCTCTTGCCGGCGCCCGAGGGCCCCAGCACCAGCGTACTCTTGCCCGCGAGCAGCTTCATGAGCGATGCGTAGTCGGCCTCGCCCGACGCCTTGAGCGAGAGCGGCAGCACGCCATGGTGCATGCGGCGGTAGGGCGCGAGCTTGTTCCATGCGCGCTCGAAGGGCTCGGCCAGGTCGCTCTTGTTGAGCGCGATGATCGGCGTGATGCGTTCGGCCTCGGCGGCAATGAGCGCGCGCGCGAGTTGATGCTCCGAGAACTCCGGCTCCGCCGCGATCAGGATCAGCACATGGTCGAGATTGGCCGCGAACGACTTGGTGCGGATTTCGTCCTGCCGATAGAAGAGGTTGCGCCTCGGCACGACTTCCTCGATGGTGCCTTCGTCTTCGCTGGCCTGCCAGCGCACGCGGTCGCCGACCACGGCCTGGCTCTTCTTGCCACGCGGATGGCAGATCAGCCGCTCGCCTGCGGGCGTTTCGACGAGGCAATGGCGGCCGTGGCTCGCGATCACCAGGCCGTCGTGAAGAATGCGCGCGGAGGTGCCGGCCCCCTTGGCGGGAGTGCGGCCCGGCTTAGCCAACGGCGGGTTTCCTCATCACGGTGCCGGACTGGCAGCGACCAGCGCATTGGCCTGGCGCGCGCATTCGAAGTCGGTGCTCGAAAGCCCGCCCACGTCGTGCGTGTTGAAGCGCACCACGCAGCGGTTGTAGTGCACCGACAGGTCCGGATGATGGTCCTGCGTGTGGGCAATGAAGGCCAGCGCGTTCACGAACGCGATGGTCTCGAAGTAGTCGGCGAAGCTGAAGGTCTTCTCGATTGCCACATTGGCACCGTCGCCGTCGAGCTTCCAGCCATCGAGCTTGGCGAGGCCGGAGACGATCTCGGTGGCGCTCAGTGCCTTGCGGGGGATGTTTTTCCAGTCTTTGGGCTTGAACATGCTGCTCATGGTCTGGGCTTTCCGGCAAATGTCTTCTTCAGGCCGCCGTCATGCGCGCGAGGCGCTCGGAGGCCGGGGGGTGGGAATAGTAGAACTTGACGAACACCGGGTCGGGCGTGAGCGTCGACGCGTTGTCCTGGTAGAGCTTGAGCAAGGCGGCCGACAGATCGGCACCGCTGGTTTGCGCCACCGCATAGGCATCGGCCTCGAACTCGTGCTTGCGCGACAGGCGTGCGGGCAGCGGCGCGACGAAGAAGCCGAACACCGGCACCGCGAGCATGAAGAGCAGCAGCGCGAGTGCATCGTTGGGCGCCGTTGCCGCCATGTTGGGCTGCACGCCGAGCCCCGTGTAGAACCAGGCCTGGGTCGACACCCAGCCCAGCAGTGCGAAGCCCGCCAGGCTCAGCGCGAACATCGCAACGAGGCGCTTCACGATGTGGCGGTGCTTGAAGTGGCCGAGTTCGTGCGCGAGCACGGCCTCGACTTCGGCCGCGTCGAGCTGGCGCAGCAGCGTGTCGTAGAACACCACGCGCTTGCTGGCCCCAAAGCCGGTGAAGTACGCATTGGCGTGGGCACTGCGGGTGCTGCCGTCCATCACGAACAGGCCCTTGGCGGCAAAGCCGCAGCGCTTCATGAGCGCCGTCACGCGTTCCTTGAGCGTGGGGTCGTCGAGCGGCTTGAACTTGTTGAACAGCGGCGCAATGAAGGTGGGATACACCAGCATCCCCAGCAGGTTGAAGCCCATCCACACGGCCCAGGCCCAGAGCCACCAGGTGGTGCCGGCCGCGCCCATGAGCCACAGGATCAGCGCCGCAATCGGCAGCCCGATCGCGGCGCCGAGCGCCGTCGACTTGAGCGTGTCGGCCAGCCAGAGGCGCAATGTCATCTTGTTGAAGCCGAAGCGCTCCTCGAGCCTGAAGGTCTGCCAGAGCGTGAAGGGCAGTTCGAGCAGGCCGCCGATGGCCGCAAAGGCTGCCAGCAGCGCCAACTGCTGCACCATGCCGCCGCCGAGCCAGGCCAGCAGCAGCCGGTTGAGCGCGTCGAGCCCGCCCAGCAGCGTCCAGCCCAGCAGCAGCGCGGTGCTCCACGCCATTTCGACGAGGCCGAAGCGCGCCTTGGCAATGGTGTAGTCGGCCGCCTTCTGGTGGGCGGCAAGGCTGATGGTGTGTTCGAAAGCCGCCGGCACCGCGCCGCGGTGCCGCGCCACGTGGCGCACCTGCCGCGAGGCGAGCCAGAACTTCACGAGCAGGCCCGCGACCAGTGCAACGGCGAAGGCAGTGGTGAAGATGAGCGAATAGGACATGACTGGCGAGTTTAGCCCTCGGGTCCGGCCGGCGCAGGCCTTCGACGACAATCCAGCCATGTCCGAATCCCTTGACCCCACGACCGTCGCAACCCTCCCTGTCCTCAAGAAAAGCGACCAGAACCTGGTCTGGCTCGACTGCGAAATGAGCGGCCTCGACCCCGAAAAAGAGCGCCTGCTCGAGATCGCCGTGGTCGTCACCGGCCCCGACCTCACCCCCCGCATCGACGGCCCCGTGCTGGTCATCCACCAGAGCGACGCGGTGCTCGACGCCATGGACGCCTGGAACAAGGGCACGCACGGGCGCAGCGGCCTGATCGACAAGGTGAAGGCCTCCACGCTGGACGAAGCCGCCGCCGAGCAGCAGCTGCTGGAATTCGTGGCCCGCTATGTTCCCAGGAGCGGCTCGCCCATGTGCGGCAACACCATCGGGCAGGACCGGCGCTTCCTGGTCAAGTTCATGCCCAAGCTGGAGGCGTACTTCCACTACCGCAACCTCGATGTCAGCACCTTGAAGGAGCTGGCCAAGCGCTGGAAGCCCTCCGCCTACAGTGCCTTCAAGAAGCAGCAGGCGCACACCGCGCTGGCCGACGTGCACGAGTCCATCGAGGAGCTCGCGCACTACAGGGAAACCTTTTTGAAATTGACGGATTAGGTAAAAACCCCGAGTCGTGCCATAATCGACGGCTTCGCTGATCTGGGGGATTTTCCGGTCAGCGTCTCTTGCATCTCCCTATCTTGCACACCGCGCCCGATCGCATCCGCTGATCAAAAAGGGCCGCAGCCTCCGGCGGAAGCCAGAAGTTGAATGTCGTTGGATGGTTGATGTTTTTAACCACCAACGGGGCGCCGCCCACGGCAGCGCTCGCGTTTGAGATTGATATCTACATGACCGACGCTTTTGAAGCGCAGGGCGAGTTCGCGCCTGTGCAATCCACCAACAACAACGAATTCATCGCCGCCCCGGACACCGTGTCCGAAGCGCCGATCCTCGAGGCGCTCGACGCCGCAGCGCCTGAAGCAGCCGTGGCCGAAGAAGCCCGCGTGCCCAATGGCTTCATCAAGCTCGGCCTCGCACCCGAACTGATCGCCGCCGTGGCCGACCTTGGCTTCACCCAGCCCACCACCGTGCAGGACAAGGTGATCCCGCTCGCGATGGGCGCTGAAGCCGGCCAGGACGGCAAGGCCCGCTTCGTCGACCTGATGGTCTCGAGCCAGACCGGCTCGGGCAAGACCGCCGCCTTCCTGCTGCCCGTGCTGCACACGCTGCTCAAGCGCCAGGCCGAGGCGGAAGCCGAAGCCAAGGCCGAATTCCAGCGCCTGGCGGCCGAAGCCGCTGCCCGCGGCGAAGCCGTGCCGAAGAAGCCCAAGCGCAAGGACCCGACCAACGCGCGCCATTTCAAGGCCGCCACACCCGGCGCCCTGATCCTCTGCCCGACGCGCGAACTCGCGCAGCAGGTGGCGCACGATGCCATCGAGCTGGTTCGCCATTGCCGCGGCCTGCGCGTGGCCAACGTGGTGGGCGGCATGCCCTACCAGCTGCAGATCGCCAAGCTGCAGAACGCCGACCTCGTGGTGGCGACGCCCGGCCGCCTGCTCGACCTGCAGCGCTCGCAGCAACTCAAGCTCGACCAGGTCAAGTTCCTGGTGGTCGACGAGGCTGACCGCATGCTCGACCTCGGCTTTGCCGACGACCTGGCCGAAGTCAACCAGCTCACCATCGAGCGCCAGCAGACCATGATGTTCAGCGCCACCTTCGCGCCGCGCATCCAGCAGCTGGCCCAGCGCGTGATGCGCGAGCCGCAGCGCATCACCATCGACAGCCCGCAGGAGAAGCACGCCAACATCAAGCAGTCGCTGTACTGGGCCGACAACAGCCAGCACAAGCGCAAGCTGCTCGACCACTGGCTGCGCGACACCAGCATCAACCAGGCCATCGTGTTCGCGAGCACGCAGGTCGAGTGCGACGGTCTCGCCAATGACCTGCAGCAAGAAGGCTTCAGTGCCGTCGCGCTGCACGGCGCCCTGAGCCAGGGCCTGCGCAACCGCCGCCTGATGGCGCTGCGCCAGGGCCAGGTGCAGATCCTGGTGGCCACCGACGTGGCCGCCCGCGGCATCGACGTGCCCACCATCACCCACGTCTTCAACTTCGGCCTGCCGATGAAGGCCGAGGACTACACCCACCGCATCGGCCGCACCGGCCGTGCAGGCCGCGACGGCCTGGCCATCACCTTTGCCGAGTTCCGCGATCGCCGCAAGATCATGGACATCGAGCAATACAGCCGCCAGCAGTTCAAGGCCGAAGTGGTGGCCGGCCTCGAGCCGCAGCAGCGCATGCCGCAATCGCGTCCGCCGATGGGCGAGTACCGCGGCGGCCGCGGCGACAACCAGTCGCGCGACCGCAAGTTCGGCAATGGCGGCGGCGGTGGTTACCGCGGCGGCAACAGCGGCGGCTACGCCGGTGCCAGCGGCTTCAACGACCGCAACGCACGCGGTCCGGCCGCACCGGGTCCGCGCGGCTTCCAGGGCGGCAACAACGCCGGCTTCGGCGGCGGCCGTGACGATGGCGGCAATGGCGGTGGCTACGGCCGCAAGCCGGGCTGGGGCGACAGCGCCCCGCGCGGCGGCCACGGCCAGGGTCACCACGGCGGTGGCCGCGGCGACGGCGGCTTCGCGCCCCGTGAAGGCTTTGCTCCGCGCGAAGGTTTCGCACCGCGCGGCAATGGCGCAGGCCATGGCGGCCCGGGCAAGGTGTTCGTGCCGCGCGACGCCCAAAAGCGTGCGTTCAAGCCCACGCGCTGATCCATTGCAGGGCGGCCAGCCGGCCGCTCGCCCCAAAGGAAAGCCCGCGCTTCGCAAGAAGCGCGGGCTTTTTTCATTGCGGGTTTCCGCGGGGAATATGGGCGCGAAACTTGATTGACACATGAATCGATGAAAAGTAATGTATTGAGGCATTGCTTCCCCGCTCCGCACCGCGGCTGCCGGTTCATCGACGTCTGCCTTTCAAAGTTCGAACATGAAAATTGCGATTCTTGGTGGTGGCCACGGCGCCTATGCGGCCGCTGCGGACCTGTCCGAAGCCGGCCATGAGGTGCGCCTGTGGCGCCGCGATGCGGCCGCGCTCCAGCCGGTGGTGCAGGCCGGCGCCATCACGCTGAAAGACGCCGGCGGCGCGCGCGAGGTGCCGCTGGCGCTGGCCACTGCCGACATCGCCGCGGCGCTCCAGGGCGCCGAGCTGATCGTCATTCCCACGCCCGCCATCGCCCAGCACGACATCGCGCTGGCCATGGCGCCGCACCTGGCCGACGGCCAGGTCGTTTTCCTGCCGCCGGGCACCTTCGGCAGCTATGTGATGGCAAGGACAGTGAAGCAGGCCGGCAGCCGCGCCGACGTGGCCTGGGCCGAGACCGGCACCCTGCCGTACCTCGCGCGCAAGCACGGCGAGCGCGAGGTGAACGTCACGATCCGCGCCATCCGCCTGCCGACCGGCGTCTACCCGGCGCGCAAGGAGGCCGAGGCCATCGAGCTGATCCGCCGCGCCTACCCGGCGGTGCATGGCTGCGGCAATGCGCTCTCGGGCGCGCTCATGAACGCCGGCCCCGTCATCCACCCGCCGCTGATGGTGATGAACGCCGCGCCGCTGCAGCACTTCGAGCGCTGGGACATCCACAACGAAGGCACGCAGCGCGCCGTGCGCGACGTGACCGACCGGCTCGACCAGGAGCGCATGGCCGTGCGCGAAGCCTTCGGGCAGCGCGCGCCGCACTATCCGCTGGCCGACCACTACAACAACGACCAGTGGATGTACGGCGACGCGCACAAGCAGCTCGTCAAGTCGGGCGACTGGCGCGAGAACATCGACCTGCACACGCACCGCTACATCACCGAGGACACCGAGCTCGGCCTCGCCTTCCTGGCCTCGGCCGCGCGCCATGCGGGGGTGGACGCGCCCATCGCGCACGGCCTGCTGGCGATCGTCGGCGGCTTTCTCGGCCGCGACCTGCGCTACGGTCCGCGCACTTTCGAGAGCCTGGGCCTGGCCGACCTGAGCGCGGCGCAGCTCGCGCAGAGGCTGCACGATGGTGAATGAGCGCATGTCGTTGCCCCGCTTCGCGGCGGTTGGCGCGGGCCGCATGGGGCGCGGCATCGCGATCGCCTTCGCCTACGCGGGCCACCGCATCTCGCTGGTCGACCTGCGCCAGCGCAGCGATGCAGCCTGGCAGCGGTTGCAGGACGAAGCGCAGGCCGAGATCGAAGCCAGCCTCGCAGGCCTGGCGCAGCTCGGCGTAATCGACGCGGCACAGGTGCGGTCGATCGCCGCGCGCGTGGACTTCGTCAGCGCCGCCGAAGCGCCGCAGGCACTGGCCGCCGCCGAGCTGGTGTTCGAGGGCGTGCCCGAAACCATGGAGGCCAAGCGCGAGGCCTTCGAGCAGCTCAACCGCCACTGCCGCGACGACGCCATCCTCACCTCCACCACCAGCAGCATCCTCGTGACGCAGCTGGCGGCGCTGGTGCGGCTGCCCGGGCGCTTCCTGAACATGCACTGGCTCAATCCGGCCTATGTGATTCCGGTGGTGGAGCTCAGCTGCCACCCGGGCACCGATGCCGCCGTGCTCGCGCGCACCAAGGCGCTGATGGAAGCCATCGGCAAGCTGCCCGTGGTCTGCGGCGCGTCGCCCGGGTACATCGTGCCGCGCCTGCAGGCGCTGGTGATGAACGAGGCGGCCCGCATGATCGAGGAGGGCGCCGCCACCGCCGAGGAAATCGACAAGGCCACGCGCTACGGCCTCGGCCTGCGCTTTGCCGCGCTCGGTGTGGTCGAGTTCATCGACTTCGGCGGCTGCGACATCCTGCACCACGCGAGCCGCGAGATGTCGGCCTCGATCGACAAGGGCCGCTACACCGCGCCGGCCATCGTTGATCGCATGGTCGAGGAAGGGCGGCTCGGCCTGAAGAGCGGCAGCGGCTTCTACGACTACCAGGGCCGCGACATCGCGGCCTACCGGCGCGACGTGCTGTCGCGCACGCTCGGCGAGTTGAAGCACGCGGGCCTGTGGCGCGCGCCGGCCAGCGAGACGCTGCCGTGACCATCCGCCGCGCCTTTGCCGACCTGTCGGTGGGGCAGGTGCACTACGCGGCATGCGGCGATGCGAGTGCGACGGCCGTGCTGCTGCTGCACCAGTCGCCGCGCAGCTGGGCCGAATACCGCGCGGTGCTTCCGCTGCTCGGCGCGCGGTACCGCGCCATTGCCATGGACACCGCGGGCTTCGGCGATTCGGCGGACGGCGGCGTGCCCGCGGGCATCGCGCAGTGGGCGCGCGTGGCCTGCGAGCTGCTCGATTCACTCGGCATTGCGCGGGCCGACGTGGTGGGGCACCACACGGGCGGCGTCATCGCGGTCGAACTCGCGGCGGCGTTTCCGGACCGCGTGCGCAGCCTCGTGCTGTCGTCCACGCCGTACACCGGCGAAGCCTTTCGCATCGCAAGGGCCGAGAGGCCGCCTATCGACGAGGTCGCCCCAAGCGAAGACGGAAGCCATCTCGCCGCACTCTGGCAAAAGCGCCAGGGCTTTTATCCCGAAGGGCGCCCCGACCTGCTCGAGGCCTTCGTGCGCGATGCATTGAAGGTCGGCCATCGCGTGGAGCAGGGGCACCGCGCCGTCGCGTCCTACCGTATGGAAGAGCGCATCGGCCGCGTGACGCAGCCCGTGCTCATCGTCCGCGCCACCGCCGATCCGTTTGCCGCCCCGCATGCAGAGGAGCTGCTCCACCACCTGCCGCAGGCACGCATCGTCGACATCGAAGGCGGCATGGTCCCCTTGCCGGACCAGATGCCTGAAGCCTTCGCGCAGGCGGTGCTCGACTTTCTTTCGACGCTGCCCTCATGAAAGCCATCCGCATCCACGGCTTCGACGCGGTGCCCGTGCTCGAAGATCTGCCCGACCCGGCGCCGCGGCCCGGCCGCACCATCGTGCGCATGCAGGCCGCCACCGTCGGCCATATCGACCGCACCGTGTGGCGCGGCAGCTTCCTGCGCCATCCGCCGCTGCCCTACACGCCCGGCGTGGAAGCCGCAGGCGTCGTCATCGCCAGCGGGCGTTTTGCCGCCGGGCAGCGCGTGTGGCTGCGCGGCAGCGGCCTGGGCACGCTGTTCGACGGCACCTGGTGCGAGCAGATCGATGCACCCGACGAAGCGCTCGGCCTGCTGCCCGACGCACTGCCGATGACGGTCGGCGCCGCGTTCTTCTCGCCCACCACGTCGGCCTGGGTGGCGCTGCATGAAGTCGCGAAGCTGCAGGGCGGCGAGCAGGTGCTGGTCACGGGGGCGAGCGGTGCGGTGGGCTCGCTCGCCGTGCAGCTGGTGCGCGAGCTTGGCTGCACCGTGAGGGCGGTCGATCCGGACGCCGAAGCCCCGCCGCCCGCGAGTGCGGACCTGTTGATCGACACGGTCGGTGGCAGCGTTCTTTCGGCGGCCTTGCCTGCCGTGCGGCCTGGCGGGCGTGCCGTGCTCATCGGCTACACCGCAGGCCCCACGCTGCAGCTGGACATTGCGCACTTCCTGCAGCGCGACGTGTCGCTGCTGCCGCTCAACATGTTCAGGCGCGAAGCCGCCGGCCGAGCCGCGGCGCCCGAGCTGCTCGCGCGGCTGGCCGACGGCCGCCTGCACCTGGAGGTGCGCAGCTTCGCCCTGGCCGATGCCGCCATGGCGCTCGAATGGATCGCGCAGCGCGGCCATCGCGGCCGCGCAGTGCTGGTGCCCTAGTCTTCCTCCGGCTCCTCGACCGGCACATGCACGTGCAGGTCGATCATCTGCCGCAGGGTCTGCTTCAGTTCTTCGGCGCGTCGCAGGCCGAAGGGTTCGAGCACGCGCCGCTCGTGGTCGCGCGCGAGTTCCATCAGGTGCTCCACCGCCTTCAAGCCCTTGCGCGTGATGCGCACCAGCGTGATGCGGCGATCACTTTCATGGGGCAGCCGCTCGACCTGTCCGCGTGCCTCCATGCGGTCGAGCAGCCGCGTGACGGTCGGCTGCTTGGTCACCGTCACCTGCGCGAGCTGGCCGATGCTGATCGGCTCGCTGCCCGCGAGCGAGGCCATCACGCGCCACTCGGACACGGAGAAGCCCTGCTGCCGCGCCACCTCGTGGAACTCCGAGGAGATCAGCTGGCTGGCCTGCGCCAGCAGTGCCGGCAGGTAGTCGTCGACGAAGCGATGCGTTTCAGGAGAGGGCTCGGCCATGAAGGCACCTCACGGCCAAGCGCCTCAAACCGGCCGCGGGCACGCTGTTTGCATGTCTAGGGTAATTCATGATTGTGGATACATTCATTTGTCAACATTATAGAAAGCACGGTGCGGCAGCTTGCACGCACCGTCCCACGAGAGAGAACAAGGACCGACATGGCTGAGCGTTCGTTCGTCGAAGAAGTCAAGAAGCTGCGGCTTTCTGGCGGAGATGTGTTTCGCGGTGAAGGCATTCTGGCGGTCACCAAGGCCTTGCTCGAATCGGGAGTTTCCTATGTGGCGGGGTACCAGGGGGCACCCATCTCGCACCTGATGGACGTGCTGGCCGATGCGCAGGACATCCTGGCCGAGCAGGGCATCCGCTTCGAGAACAGCGCGAGCGAGGCCACCGCGGCCGCCACGCTGGCCGCTTCCGTCAACTATCCATTGCGCGGCGCCGTCACCTTCAAGGCTACCGTGGGTACCAACGTGGCCTCGGACGCGCTGGCCAACCTGGCCTCGGGCGGCGTGACCGGCGGCGCGCTGATCATCGTGGGCGAGGACTACGGCGAGGGCTCCTCGATCATGCAGGAGCGCAGCCATGCCTTCGCGATGAAGTCGCAGATCTGGCTGCTCGATCCGCGGCCCAACCTGCCGAGCATCGTCGATGCGGTGAAGCAGGGCTTCGACCTTTCGGAAGCGAGCCATACGCCCGTGATGCTGCAGCTGCGCATCCGCGCCTGCCACGTGCACGGCCACTTCATTGCCGGCGACAACAAGCGCGCGAAGTTCACGCTCAAGGACGCGCTCGAGAATCCGCGGCGCGACGTCGGCCGCATCGTGCTGCCGCCCGCGAGCTTCGTGCACGAGCAGGAGAAGGTGCGGGACCGCTGGCCCGCGGCCGTGCGCTTCATCGAGGAGCGCAAGCTCAACGAATTCTTCTCCGAGGACGCCGACGACATCGGCATCATCGTGCAGGGCGGCAGCTACAACACGCTGCTGCGCGCACTCGAGCGGCTCGGCCTGGCCGACGTGTACGGCAACACCCAGGTGCCGCTCTACGTGATGAACGTGGCCTACCCCGTCATCGAGAGCGAGGTGATCCGCTTCTGCGAAGGCAAGCGTGCGGTGCTGGTCGTGGAAGAGGGCCAGCCCAACTTCGTCGAGCAGAACCTCGCGACCATCCTGCGCCAGGCCGGCTCCACCACCGCGCTGCATGGCAAGGACATGCTGCCCGTGGCCGGCGAGTACACCGCATCCGAACTGCTGAAGGGCGCGCGCAGCTTCTGCGAGCGCTACGAACGCCTGGCGCCGCTGCCGGTGCCCGTGCCGGTGCGCAAGGTGATCCCGCTGAAGGAGGTGGCCGCCATCGGCGTCGATGCCGCACCTGAGCCGGCCATGCCGTCCTCCTCGCTTGCCGAGGTCGTGCATGCGCGCCCGCCGGGCTTTTGCACCGGCTGCCCCGAGCGGCCGATCTTCAGCGCGATGAAGCTGGTCGAGCGCGAGCTCGGTGCGCACCACGTGAGCGCCGACATCGGCTGCCATCTGTTCTCGATCCTGCCGCCCTTCAACATCGGCAACACGACCATGGGCTACGGGCTCGGCGGCGCCGGCGCCTCGGCGCTCAATGCGCCGGCAGGCAAGCGCGCGATCTCGATGATGGGCGACGGCGGCTTCTGGCACAACGGCCTGACCAGCGGCGTGGCGAATTCCGTCTTCAACAAGAGCGACAACCTCACCATCGTCGTCGACAACAACTACACCTCGGCCACGGGCGGCCAGGACATCCTCTCGTCGAACGCCGTCAACAGGACGCGCAGCACCGGCCACGAGATCGAGCGCGCCGTGCGCGGCGTGGGCGTCGAGTGGGTGAAGACGATGCGCCGCACCTACGACGTCGCCGGCATGCGCGACGCGCTGAAAGAAGCGCTGACCACGACGAAGAAGGGCCCCAAGGTCCTGATCGCGCAATCGGAATGCATGCTCAACAAGCAGCGCCGCGAGAAGCCGCTGGTGCGCAAGGCCATCGCCGACGGCAAGCGCATGGTGCGCGAGAAGTTCGGCGTCGATTCAGACACCTGCACTGGCGACCACTCGTGCATCCGCCTGTCGGGCTGCCCCTCGCTGTCGATCAAGCCCAACCCCGATCCGCTGCGCACCGATCCGGTGGCCACGGTGCTCGACAGCTGCGTGGGCTGCGGCGTCTGCGGCGAGGTCTCGCATGCCGCGGTGCTGTGCCCCTCGTTCTACAAGGCGCAGATCGTGAGCAACCCGAGCCGCTGGGACCTGCTGCGCGAGCGCCTGCGCGCCACGATCATCGGCTGGCTGCAGCGCGGCGAAGCGCGCCGCCGCGAAACCTATGCCCTCTGACGCGATGACGAACAAGGCGCAACCGATAAAAATCGCGATCCTTGCCATGGGCGGGGAAGGAGGCGGCGTGCTGGCCGACTGGATCGTCGACATGGGCGAGGCCAATGGCTACGTCGCGCAGACCACCTCGGTGCCCGGCGTCGCGCAGCGCACCGGCGCGACCATCTACTACGTCGAGCTGTATCCCAATGCGCAGGCCGAGGCGGATGGCGGCCGTCCCGTGCTCGCGCTGATGCCGCTGCCGGGCGACGTCGACGTGGTGCTGGCCTCGGAGCTCATGGAGGCGGGGCGTGCGGTGCAGCGCGGACTCGTCACGAGCGACCGCACCACGTTGATCGCCTCCACGCACCGCGTGTTCTCGATCGCCGAGAAGAGCGCGCTCGGCGACGGCCGCGTCGACAGCGCGCAGCTGCTCGCGCACACCGCGCGGGCCGCCAAGCGCTTCATCCGCTTCGACATGGCGCAAGCCGCCGAAGCTGCGGGCAGCGTGATCAGCGCCGTGCTGTTCGGCGCGCTGGCCGGCTCGGGCGTGCTGCCGTTCAGCCGCGCGCAGTTCGAGGCCACCATCGAGCGCGGTGGTGTGGGCGTGAAGCCCAGCCTCAAGGCCTTTGGTGCGGCGTTTGCGCGTGCGCAGGGCGGCGACGACGGCGAGGCGCCGCCGGAACCGGTGGCTGCCGTGCCAACGCCGCAGCCGCGCCATCCGGCCGTGCGCGCATTGGTCGAGCGCGTGCAGCGCGAGTTTCCCGGTGCAGCCCACGACTTGCTGCTCGAAGGCGTGCGCCGCCTGATCGACTACCAGGACACGGCCTACGCCAGCCTGTATCTCGACCGCATGGCCGCCGTCGCAGCGCTGCCGGGCCATGGCGAGCATCGGCTGCTGCGCGAAACCGCGCGCCATCTCGCGCTCTGGATGTCGTACGAAGACACGGCCCGTGTGGCCGCGCTCAAGACCCGCGCCACCCGCTTCGAGCGCGTGCGCGGCGAGGCGCGAGTGCAGCCCGGCCAGGTGCTCGCCATCAACGAGTACATGCATCCGCGCCTGCAGGAAATCTGCGAGACACTGCCGGGCGGCCTGGGCCGCTGGCTCATGAATTCCACGCTGCCGAAGAAGATCGTCGAGCGCTTCACGCAGCGCGGCCGCGTGATCCAGACCAGCTCGCTGCGCGGCTACCTGATGCTGCGCACCGTGGCCGCCATGAAGCGCTGGCGCCGCTCGACCATGCGCTATGCGGAGGAGAACCGCCGCATCGAGGAATGGCTGCAGCGCATTGCCGCCACCGCGCAGTGCAACCCCGAACTGGCCGTCGAGCTCGCGCAGTGCCAGCGCCTGGTCAAGGGCTACAGCGACACGCACGAACGCGGCATCCGCAACTACGACACCGTGATGCGCGCGGTCGAGCGCGCCGGTGCGGCGCTGGCCCCGGCCACGCTGCGCGAGCTGCGCGATGCGGCGCTGGCCGACGAACACGGCCACAAGCTGCAGGCTGCGCTGGCGCAGCACGCATTGGCCTGAAGAGACACAACGGACGCACGATGACCGCTCCCACCGCCACGCTCCAGCTTCGCGTTGCCGAAGCGCGCCAGCTCAATCCGCTGATCCGCATGCTGCGGCTGCACGCCGAGGATGGCCGCGCGCTGCCTGGCTTTGCGGCGGGCGCCCACATCCGCGTGCAGGTCTCGTTGCCCGACGGCAAGACCGACTGGCGCCACTATTCGCTGATCAACTTTGCAACGGCGCGCAACGCCACCAACGCGCCGACGGAATACGTGATCGCCGTGCGCAAGGAGGCCGAGGGCCGTGGCGGCTCGCGCTTCATGCACGAGCAGCTGAAAGAGGGCGACACCCTCGCCATCGAGGCGCCGAAGAACGACTTTCCGCTGCACACCGGCCCCGGCGGCTCGGTGCTGGTGGCGGGTGGCATCGGCGTCACGCCGCTCGCCACCATGGCCGCGCGCCGCCGCGCCGAGGGCGCCCCGGTGCGCATGCACTATGCCGGCCGCAGCCGCGAGTTGATGGCCTTTTTGCCTGAACTGCAGGCGCTGCTCGGCGACGACCTGCGCGTGCATGCCGATGCCGAAGCCGGCGCACCGCTGGACATCGACGCGTTGCTCGACGGCGTGCCCGCCGGCGACCGCCTCTACGTCTGCGGTCCCAAGCTCATGCTCGACGCCATGCTGGCCCGCACCCAGGCGCGCGGCTGGGAGCACGACCGCGTGCACTTCGAGCTCTTCACCGAGCCGGTCGCGGAAGAGGGCGACCAGCCCTTCGAGGTGGAACTCGCGCAATCGGGCCAGCGCTTCACCGTGCGGGCCGACCAGAGCATCCTCGACTGCCTGATCGAGCACGGCTGCGACCCGATGTTCGACTGCAAGCGCGGCGAATGCGGCGTGTGCGCCACGCCCGTGCTCGAAGGCGAGATCGACCACCGCGACTACGTGCTGACCGCCCGCGAAAAGGCGGAGGGCACTGTCATGCAGATCTGCATCTCGCGTGCCAAAGGTGCGCGCCTGGTGCTCGATATCTGAAGGAGCCACGAGAACCATGACCTCGTACAGAGACAACCCCGATGCCATCCGCGCGCTGGTGCAGAACGACCGCGTGCATCGCGACCTGTACACCAGCCAGGAACTGTTCGAGCTGGAGCAGGAGCACTTCTTTGCCAACACCTGGAACTACGTCGGCCACGAGAGCCAGCTGCCGAAGCCCGGCGACTGGATCAGCAACGAGATCGCCGGTCGTCCGCTGATCGTCGTTCGCCACGCCGACGGCAGCGTGCGCGCGATGATGAACCGCTGCGCGCACAAGGGGTCGCGGCTGGTGAACGGACCTTGCGGCAACACCGGCAAGTTCTTCCGCTGCCCGTACCACGCCTGGACCTTCAAAACCGACGGTGCGCTGCTCGCCATTCCGCTGAAGACCGGCTACGAGAACACCGAGCTGCACGCGTGCGAATCGGCCAAGGGACTGACCACGCTCAGCCATGTGCGCAGCCACCGCGGCTTCATCTTCGTGAAGATCAATGATGCGGGGCCGGACTTCGACGACTACTTCGGCGATTCGCTGAGCTCCATCGACAACATGGCCGACCGTTCGCCCGAGGGCGAACTCGAGATCGCGGGCGGCTGCCTGCGCTTCATGCACCAGTGCAACTGGAAGATGTTCGTCGAGAACCTCAACGACACCATGCACCCCATGGTGGCGCACGAGTCCTCGGCCGGCACTGCCAAGCGCATGTGGGCCGACAAGCCCGTCGACGAGCCCAAGCCCATGGCGGTCGAGCAGTTCGTGCCCTTCATGTCCGACTACAAGTTCTTCGAGGACATGGGCATCCGCACCTACGACAACGGCCACAGCTTCACGGGCGTGCACTTCAGCATCCACAGCAAGTACAAGGCCATCCCGGCCTATGACGACGCCATGAAGGCGCGCTACGGCGAGGAAAAAACCGCGCAGATCCTCGGCATGGCGCGCCACAACACGGTGTACTACCCGAACCTCACGATCAAGGGCGCGATTCAGGCGATCCGCGTGGTCAAGCCGATCTCGGCCGACAGGACCCTGATCGAGAGCTGGACCTTCCGCCTCAAGGGCGCGCCGCCCGAGCTGCTGCAGCGCACCACCATGTACAACCGGCTCATCAACTCGCCGTTCTCGGTGGTGGGGCATGACGACCTGCAGGCCTACCGCGGCATGCAGGCCGGCCTGCACGCGAGCGGCAACGAGTGGGTGAGCCTGCATCGCAACTATGACCCGTCGGAGCTGAAGGGCGGAGAGATCACCACGGGCGGCACCAACGAGCTGCCGATGCGCAACCAGTACCGCGCATGGGTCCAGCGCATGACGGAGACCATGTGATGGCCGGCATCGAAGTCACCCGCCAGGTCCTGATCGATTTCGTCGTGAACGAAGCGCACCTGCTCGACACGCGCCGCTACGAGGAGTGGAACGCGCTCTTTACCGACGATGCCTTCTACTGGGTGCCGCTGGTTCCCGACCAGGAAGACGGCCTCAACCACACCTCGCATCTCTACGAGGACAAGCTGCTGCGCGACCTGCGCATCGAGCGTCTCAAGAGTCCGCGTGCCTTTTCGCAGCAGCCGCCGAGCCGCTGCCACCATCTGCTGCAGATGCCGGTGGTCGAGCAGTTCGATGCCGAAGCCAACCGCTTCGTGGTGCGCACCGAATTCCACTACACCGAATCGCAGGGCGACGAACTGCAGTTCTACGTCGGCACCTTCTTCCATCACCTCACGGTGCAGGACGGCGCGCTGCGCATGACGCTCAAGCGCGTCAACCTGCTCAACTGCGACGCGGCGCTGCCGGCCGTGCAGCTCTTCATCTAGGGACGCAATGCAAGACGCCACAGTCCGGGCCACCGTCCACCAGGTCTTCGCAGCCACCGCGGCCCGCGCGCCACAGGCCGAGTTCCTGTTCACCGAATCGGTGACCGCAGCCGCCTACGGCATTACGGCAGGCGCCATTCGCTGGGGCGAGGCTGCCGCCGAGGTCGAGCGCCTTCGCGCGGCCTACGCGCAAGCGGGCTACGGCCATGGCCACCGCGTCGGCCTGTTGCTGGAGAACCGGCCCGCATTCCTTTTCCACTGGTTCGCACTCAACGCACTGGGTGCGAGCGTGGTGCCGATCAACGCGGAGATGCGCTCGGCCGAACTGGTCTACCTGATCGGCCACAGCGAAATCGGCCTGGCAGTGACGCTGCCGGAGCGCGCCGGAGACCTGCGCGCGGCGGCTGCACAGGCCGGCGTGGCCTTCGAGACGATGGGCCCCGACGACGAGGTGCCGCGTGCGAGGACCAGCGCGCCGCGCGCCCGCGAGCCCATCGGCGCCGACACCGAATGCGGCCTGCTCTACACCTCGGGCACCACCGGCCGCCCCAAGGGCTGCATCCTGAGCAACGCCTACTTCCTGCGCGCCGGCGAGTGGTATGCGGCGCTCGACGGCGTCTGCAGCATCCGGAGCGATGCCGAGCGCGTCATCACGCCGCTGCCGCTCAACCACATGAACGCGATGGCCTTCTCCACGATGGTGGTGCTGGTCGCGGGCGGCTGCCTGGTGCAGCTCGACCGCTTCCATCCGAAGACCTGGCTCGCGAGCGCACGCGAAAGCGGCGCGACCATTGCGCACTACCTGGGCGTGATGCCCGCGATGCTGCTTTCCGCTCCGGCATCGGCGGCCGACCGCGACCATGCGATCCGCTGGGGCTTCGGTGCCGGCGTCGACCGCAAGAACCACGCGCCCTTCGAAGAACGCTTCGGCTTCCCGTTGGTCGAGGCCTGGGCCATGACCGAGACCGGCGCGGCCGCCTGCATCATGGCCAATCGCGAGCCGCGGCTCGTGGGCACCAGCTGCTTCGGCCGGCAGGAGGACTTTGTCGAGATCCGCCTGGTGGGTGAAGACGGCGATGAAGTCGGCGTCGATGCGCCCGGCGAGTTGCTGGTGCGTTCGGCCGGCAGCGACCCGAAGCGCTATTTCTTCTCGGGCTATCTGAAGGACGACGACGCCACGCGCGAAGCCTGGGCCGGCGGCTGGTTCCACACCGGCGACCTGGTGCGCCGCGATGCCGAAGGCAACTTCTTCTTCGTCGACCGCAAGAAGAACGTGATCCGCCGCAGCGGCGAGAACATCTCGGCCGTCGAAGTGGAGAGCGTGCTCAACCAGCACCCGGCGGTGAAGGCTTCGGCCGTGGCCGCCACGCCCGACGCGGTGCGCGGAGACGAGGTGCTGGCCTGCATCGTGGTGCGCGAAGGCGCCGATGCATCGCAGCGCGAGCAGCTCGCCGCCAGCATCGTCGAGCATGCGCTCGCGCAGCTGGCCTACTACAAGGCGCCGGGCTACGTGGCCTTCGTCGATGCGCTGCCGCTCACGCCGTCGCAGAAGATCCAGCGCGGGCAGCTGCGCGAGATGGCGCAGTCGCTGCCGGGGCAGAGCCATTGCATCGACACGCGCGCGATGAAAAAGAGGCAGGCATGACGAAGCAGCGGCTCTCCTACGAAGGCGTCGCGGTGGCCGTGCCGGTCACGGTGCCTTATGTGCGCTACTCCACGCGCACCGCGCACTGGTTCATCGGGCAGGCCATCGAGGCGCTGGTCGAAGCCAGCGGCGTGGCCAAGGAGCAGATCGATGGCCTCTGCCTCAGCAGCTTCTCGCTTGCGCCCGACACCGCCGTGGGCGTCACGCAGCACCTGGGCCTGTCGCCGCGCTGGCTCGACCATGTGCCGACCGGTGGCGCCTCGGGCGTGATGTGCCTGCGCCGCGCCGCGCGCGCCGTGCAGGCGGGTGATGCCGACATCGTGGCCTGCGTGGGGGCCGACACCAATCATGTCGACTCCTTCCGCCAGACGCTGGGCAGCTTCAGCAACTTCGCGCGCGATGCGAGCTATCCCTACGGTTCGGGCGGGCCCAACTCGATCTTCGCCTTCATCACGGCCAACTACATGCGCACCTACGGCGCGAAGCGCGAGGACTTCGGCCGCATCTGCGTCGACCAGCGGACCAATGCGCTCGGCAACCCGAACGCGATGTTCAAGAAGGGCCTCACGCTCGACGAGTACATGGCCGCGCGGCCGATCTCGGACCCGATCCATCTTTTCGACTGCGTGATGCCCTGCGCGGGTGCCGACGCCTTCCTCGTGATGAGCGAGGAGCGCGCGCGAGACCTCGGTCTTGCGCACGTGGTGATCCGCGGCGCCATCGAACGCCACAACGCCTATGCCGAAGACCCGGTGATGGTGCAGGGCGGCTGGCGCATGGACCGCGACGACCTCTACGCGCAGGCCGGCATCCAGCCCGCGGAACTCGACTTCGTGCAGACCTACGACGACTACCCCGTCATCGTGATGATGCAGTTCGAGGACCTGGGCTTCTGCGAGAAGGGCGAGGGCCCGGCCTTCGTGCAATCGCACACCCTGACCTTCGACGGCAGCTTTCCGAACAACACGAGCGGGGGGCAGCTCTCGGCCGGGCAGGCCGGTGCGGCGGGCGGCTTCCTCGGCATGGTCGAGGCGATCCGGCAGCTCACGGACCAAGCCGGACAACGCGCAGTGCCGAACGCCCGACTGGGCCTCGTCGCCGGCTTCGGCATGGTCACTTACGACCGCTGCCTGTGCACAGGCGCCGTCATTCTCGGGAGATCGGCATGACGATGCCCCTGATGCGCCCCCCGCGCAAGAACCCGGTGCTGCGCACCCGGCAGATGAACCTGCCGCCCGGCGCGCGCGGCCGCGTGGCGCTCGGCCTCACGGCCGCCGCCGCCGAAGGCCGCTTCGAACTGCAGACCTGCGAAGACTGCGGCACGGTGCAGTACCCGCCGCGCGAGGTCTGCCGCAAGTGCCTTTCGGCCGCACTGCGCTGGCGGCAGCAAAGCGGCGAGGGCGAGCTGCTCGGCAGCACCACGCTGCACCACAGCAACGACCTGTTCTTCCGCGAACGGCTGCCCTGGCGGCTGGGCCTGGTGCACCTCGATGCCGGCCCGACGCTCATGGTCCACCTGCACGGCGAGGTCGGTGATGCGCCCGAGCGTGTGCGTGTCGGCGCCCGGCTCGACCGCGCGGGCCAGGCCGTTCTCATTGGTTTTCCGATTGAAGGGAGTCCCCACATGGCCGACGACAAGATGCTGCGTGAAATGACCAGCGACCCGAAGTTCCGCAAGGTGCTGGTGACCGACGGGAAGACCGAGACCGGCCAGGCCATCGTGCGTGCGCTGATCAAGGCCGGCGCAGACATCGTCTGGGTCGGCCATGCCGAGCCGTGGAAGAAGATGGGCGACGGGCTTGACGACATTTCGGCGCTGCCGCAAGTCACGCTGGTGCCGCTGGACCTCACCAACGGCCGGCAGGTGACCGAGCTCGCAGGCTCCATCGGCGGCAAGGTCGACATCGTGATCAACAACGCGGAGGTGCACCGCACTTTCGGCATCGGCGCGCGCCGCGGCACCGACGTGGCCAAGGCCGAGATGGACATCAACTACTTCGGTCTGCTGCGCCTCGCGCAGGAGTTCGGCCCCGCGCTGAAGGGCCGCTCGGCCGACGGCGCGACGGGTGCCACGGCCTGGGTCAACCTGCTGTCGATCTACGCGCTCAGCAACTTCCCGCCGCACGGCACCTTCAGCGCCTCGAAGGCGGCGGCGCACTCGCTCGCGCAGTGCCTGCGCGCCGAGATGCGGCCGGCCGGCATCCGCGTGATCAATGTGTTCCCGGGTCCCATCGACGACGAATGGAACCAGCACACACCGCCGCCCAAGCTGGCTCCATCTGCGCTGGCCAATGCCATCGTGAAGGCGCTGCGCGACGGCGTCGAGGACGTGTATCCCGGCGACGTGGCGCAGGAATGGCTGGAACGCTGGCGAGACAACCCGAAGGTGCTCGAACGCGAACTCGCGGCGGGCGGCTGAGACAGGAGCCAAAACGAATGACCACGACGACCGAACTGATGTCCGCCGCAGAAATCCTCGGCGGCCTCGTGACCGCGATGGCCAGCGGCCGCATCCGCGTGATCGACCTTACGCAGACGCTCACGCCCGAGTTCCCGCAGATCGCGCTGCCGCCCGAGATGGGGCAGTGCTGGCCCTTCCGCATCGAGGAAGTGTCGAAGTACGACGAGCGCGGCCCGGGCTGGTACTGGAACAATTTTTCCTGCGGCGAGCACACCGGAACGCACTTCGACGCGCCCATCCACTGGATCTCGGGCCGCGACCTGCCGAACAACTCGGTCGACACCATTCCCGTGCAGCACTTCGTGGCGCCGGCCTGCGTGATCGACTGCTCGGCCGACGTGCAGGCGAACGACGACTACCTGCTGAGCGTGGCCGACATCGAGCGCTACGAAGCGGCACACGGCCGCATCCCGAAGGGCGCATGGGTCCTGATGCGCACCGACTGGTCCAAGCGCAGCGACCCCGAGGCCTACCAGAACTTCGACGAGACCGGACAGCACACGCCCGGCCCGAGCACCGAGGCCGTGCGCTTCCTGGTCGAGCAGCGCGAGGTGCTGGGCTTCGGCTCGGAGGCCATCGGCACCGACGCGGGGCAGGGCTACCACCTGCGGCCGCCGTATCCGTGCCACTACTACATGCACGGCGCGGGGCGCTACGGGCTGCAATGCCTGAGCAACCTCGACCTGCTGCCACCCTCGGGCGCGGTGCTGATCTGCCCGCCGCTCAAGATCGAGAAGGGCAGCGGCAGTCCGTTGCGGGTGCTCGCGCTGGTGGGAGCTTCAACATGAGCACGGCGCCCAAGGTCGCGGCCGTCACCGGCGGCAGCGCCGGCATCGGCAAGGCGATTTGCGAAGACCTGCTCGCGCAGGGCTACGAGGTGGTGTCGCTCGCGCGCCGCAAGGCCGGGATCGGCCACCCGAAGCTGCACAGCATCGAGGTCGACCTGAGCGACCGCGCCGCCACGGGCGAAGCGGTGCGCGAACTGGTCGAGCGCTTTTCGCCGACCACCATCGTGCACAACGCTGGCGTCATCCGCGCGGCCCTGCTGCCTGACGTGAAGCTCGTCGATCTCGATGCGCTGGTCGACCTGCACCTGGGCTGTGCCATCCAGCTGGTGCAGGGCGCATTGCCCGCGATGCGCGCGCAGCGCTTCGGCCGCGTGGTGCTGCTGTCGTCGCGCGCCGCGCTGGGCCTGGCCACACGCACCAGCTATTCGGCCACCAAGGCCGGCATGCTGGGCATGGCGCGCACCTGGGCGCTCGAGCTGGCCGCGGACGGCATCACGGTGAATGTCGTGGCGCCCGGCCCGATCCGCACCGACATGTTCTACGACGTGGTCGAGGCCGGCAGCGAGAAGGAACGCGCGCTCGCCGCCTCCGTGCCTGTCAAGCGGCTCGGCGAAGCGGCCGACGTGGCACGCGCCGTGCGTTTCTTTGCGGACCCCGACAGCAGCTTCGTCACCGGGCAGGTGCTTTACGTCTGCGGCGGCACCAGCGTCGGCAGCCTCGCCCTCTAGTTTTTTCCGCGTTCATCCGTTCCATTCAAAAACATCACCCTGGAGCATCGCCATGAAAGTCCTGAACCGATTCCGTGCCATCGCGGGCATTGCCGCGGCCTTCGGCGCCCTGAGCGCCGCGGGCGCTTGGGCGGCCGATCTCAAGGTCGGCTTCATCACGTCGCTGTCGGGTCCGGTGTCGTCGCTCGGCATTCCCTATGAGAAGGGCATGAAGGCCGCGATCGCCTACAAGGCCGACATCGGCGGCCGCAAGATCCAGCTGGTGCAGCTCGACGACGCCTCCGATCCATCCACGGCTGCGCGCAATGCCCGCAAGATGATCGACGAGGACAAGGTCGACGTCATCATCGGCACCGCAGGTTCGCCCGGCGCGCTGGCCATTGCCGGCGTGGCGCGCGAAACGAAGACGCCGCTGATCTCGATCGCCAACGCCAACCTGCCGGGCGAAGAGGGCGCATGGATGGTCACGCTGCCGCAGCCTGCGCCGCTGATGGTGAGCGCGGTGGTCGAGCGCATGAAGAAGTCGGGCGTGAAGACGGTCGGCTACATCGGTTTTTCCGACGCCTGGGGCGACCTGGTGTACGACGCGCTGCAAAAGAGCGCGGAGCCGGCCGGCATCAAGATCGTGTCGAACGAGCGCTATGCGCGCGCCGATTCGTCGGTGACCGGACAGGTGCTGAAGATCGTGGCGCTGCGTCCCGATGCGGTGATCACCGGCACCTCGGGCACGCCGGGCGCGCTGCCCTACCTGGCACTTGCAGAGCGTGGCTACAAGGGCCAGATCTACGGCATGCATGCGCTGATCAACCCGGACTTCGTGCGCGTGGGCGGCGCTTCGGTCGAAGGCCTGCTGGCACCCACCGGCCCGGTGATCGTGGCCGAGCAGTTGCCGAGCGAAAACCCGATCCGCAAGGTGTCGATGGATTTCCGCGCGGCCTACCAGAAGGCCAACGGCGCGCCGCCGACCGATGCCTTCTCGGCCTACACCTTCGATGCCTGGCTGCTGTACCTCGACGCGGCCCAGCGCGCGCTCGCCACCAAGGCCGAGCCCGGCACGCCGCAGTTCCGCCTTGCGCTGCGCGACGCCATCGTGAGTACCAAGGAGCTGGTGGGCACGCACTCGGTCTACAACTTCAAGCCGACGGACCGCTATGGATCGGACGAACGGTCGCGCGTTGTCGTGAAGCTGGAAAAAGGCCAGTGGAAGCTGGTTCCCTGAAACAACACACGCTGGAGCAACCTCAATGAAAAAGAACCTGGCCCGGATCCTCGGCCTCACCGCCGTGGCACTGGCGGCCGCACCAGCCATGGCGGCCGACCTCAAGATCGGCTTCATCAGCTCGCTCTCGGGCCCGGTCGCTGCCTTGGGCGTGCCGTACGAGAAGGGCATTCGCGCCGCCATTGCCGAACACCCGGAAATCGGCGGCCGCAAGGTCCAGCTGATCGTGCTCGACGATGCGTCCGACCCCACCACCGCCGGGCGCAACGCGCGCAAGCTCGTGGTGGAAGACAAGGTCGACGTGCTGATCGGCACCTCGGGCGTGCCGGGCGCGATGGCCATCGCGTCGGTGGCGCGCGAACTCAACACCCCGCTGATCTCGCCCACGCCCGTCACCATCCCCGGCCCCGAAGGCGCATGGACCGTGACCGTGTCGCAGCCGTTCCAGCTCATGGTCGCGGGCGTGGTCGAGCGCATGCAGAAGTCCGGCGTGAAGACGGTGGCCTTCATCGGCTTTTCCGATGCACTCGGCGACCTGGCCTACGACTCGCTCGTGAAGAGCGCCGACAAGGCCGGCATCAAGGTGGTCGCGAACGAGCGCTATGCGCGCAGCGATTCCTCGGTGGCCGGGCAGGTGCTCAAGATCGTCGCGCAGCGGCCCGATGCCGTGTTTGCCGGCAACTCGGGCACGCCCGGCGCGCTGCCCTACCTCGCGCTCGCCGAGCGCGGCTACAAGGGAAAGATCTACGGCACGCACGGCCTCATCAACGCCGACTTCGTGCGCGTGGGTGGTGCCGCCATCGAAGGCCTGCAGGTGCCCAGCGGCCCCGTGCTGGTGGCCGACCAGCTGCCCGACAGCAACCCGATCAAGAAGGTGTCGATGGGCTTTCGCAACGCCTACCAGAAGGTGAACGGCGCGGTGCCGACCGATGCCTTCTCGTCCTACACCTACGACGCCTACCTGCTGCTGGCCGATGCGGCCTCGCGCACCAAGGGCGAGCCCGGCACGCCGCAGTACCGCAGCGCGCTGCGCGACGCCATCGCCAGCACCAAGGAATTGGTGGGCACGCACGGCATCTACACCTTCAAGCCGGACGACCGCTACGGCTCCGACCAGCGCGGCGTGGTGATCGTGCAGATGAACAAGGGCCAGTGGAAGCTCGTTCCCTGAGAAGCTGAGCGCCCGCCGATGACCAGCTACCGCCATCATCCGGACCGCATCGCCGCGCTCGTGCAGGACGACCGCGTGCACCGCGACCTGTACCTGAGCGAGGAGATCTTCGCGCTCGAGCAGGAACGCCTGTTCGCGAACACCTGGGTCTATCTCGGCCACGCGAGCCAGGTGCCGGAGCCGGGAGACTTCGTGGCGCAGGACATTGCGGGCCGGCCGCTGCTCATGGTGCGCCAGCCCGACGGCGCGGTGCACGTCATGTACAACCGCTGCGCCCACAAGGGCACGCAGCTGGTGACCGACGAATGCGGCAACACCGGCCGCTTCTTCCGCTGCCCTTACCACGCCTGGACCTACAAGCTCGACGGCGCACCGCTCGGTGTGCCGCTGAAGAACGGCTACGAAGGCACGCAGCTCAAGGCCTGCGAGTCGGGTCGGGGGCTTTCGGTGGTGAAGCACGTGAAGGTCTACCGCGACTTCGTCTTCGTGCGGCTCGCGGACACCGGCCCCTCGTTCGAGGACTACTTCGGCGAGGTGCTCGGCGCCATCGACAACATGGTCGACCGCTCGCCCGAGGGCCGGCTCACGGTCGGCGGCGGCGTGCTGCGCAACATCGTCCACTGCAACTGGAAGATGTACCTCGAGAACATCAACGACACGGTGCATCCGATGTCGACGCACGAGTCGGCCACCAAGGCGGCCGAGGCGCTGTGGGAAGGCCATGCGCCCACCGCCCCCAAGCCGATGGCGATGGAGCAGATCCTGCCCTTCGGCTCGGGCTACGAATTCTTCGACAGGATGGGCGGGCGGGTGTTCGCCAATGGCCACAGCGTGCTGGGCGTGAACTTCAGCATCCATTCCAACTATGCGCAGCTGCCCGAGTACGAGGCTGCGATGCGCGCCGCGCATGGCGAGGAGCGCGCGGCCGAGATCCTGCAGCGCTCGCCGCAGAACTCGGTCTTCTATCCGAGTCTGTCGGTCAAGGGCTCGCCGCAGGCCATCCGCGTGATCCGCCCGCTGGCCGCCGACCGCACGCTCGTCGAGGCCTGGAGCTTCCGCGCAGCCGGTGCGCCGGATCTGCTCTTCGAACGGGCCATGAGCTACAACCGGCTCGTGTTCTCGCCGATGTCGGTGGTTGCGCACGACGACGTGCACCTGTTCGAGAGCATCCAGCAGGGCCTGCGCGCCGGCGGCAACGAATGGGTGAGCCTGCACCGCAACTACGACGCGGCCGAACTCGCGCAGCCGACCCTCACCACCAATGGCACGAACGAGCTGCTCATGCGCAACCAGTTCCGCGCCTGGGCAAGGTCGATGGTGGCGGGCATGGAGGCCGCGGCATGAATGGCGACCCGCGCGATTTCGTTGCCCATGAGGCCGCACTGCTCGACGAGCGGCGCTTCGACGACTGGCTGGCGCTCTTCACCGAAGACGGCCATTACTGGATTCCGCTGCTCGGCGCCGCGCAGGCCGATCCGTTCTCGCACAACTCGCTGGCGTATGAGGACCGGCTGCTGCTGCAGCTGCGCGTGGATCGCCTGAAGAACCCGCGTGCCCATTCGCAGCATCCCGCGAGCCACAGCCAGCATGTGCTGCAGTCTTCGCGCATCGAGGAAGAGACGAGCGATGCAGTGCGCCTGCGCACGCCGTTCCTCTATATCGAAGCGCGCGGCGAATCGCAGATCCTGCTGACCGGCACCGCCCGCCACCGCCTCGTGCGCACGCCCGAGGGATGGGCCATCCGCGAGAAGCGCATCGACCTGCTCAACGCCGCGCGCCCATTGCCGGCGATCCAGTTGTTCATCTGAGTTTTCCCCGTCCATTTCCATCCACCCATCCATCCTCACCGGAGCTACGACATGAAGAGCCTGATGCAGACTTTGACGCGCGGTGCCCTCGCCGCGGCGCTGACCGCCTGTGGTGTTGCGAGCGCATTCGCGGCCGACCTCAAGGTCGGCCTGAGCGTGTCGCTGTCGGGGCCCAACTCCTCGCTGGGCGTGCCCTATGCCAAGGGCATGCAGGCCGCGCTGGCCTACAAGCCGGAAGTCAACGGCCGCAAGGTGCAGCTCATCGTGCTGGACGACGGCTCCGACCCGACCACGGCCGGGCGCAATGCCCGCAAGCTGATCGAGGAGGACAAGGTCGATGTGCTGATGGGCACCTCGGGCGTGCCTGCCGCCATTGCCATGGCGCAGGTCGGCAAGGAAGCCAAGGTGCCGATGATCGGCCTCACGCCCATCCTGCTCGACCCGGCCGAGAACCCCTGGGTCATGACGGTGGCGCAGCCCACGCAGCTGATGATCGATGCGGTGGTCGAGCGCATGAAGCGCAACAACGTCAAGACCGTGGGCTACATCGGCTTCACCGATGCCTGGGGCGACCTGGTCTACAACGCACTGATGAAGGCCGCGCCCGAAGCCGGCATCAAGGTGGTGAGCAACGAGCGCTATGCGCGCGCTGACGCTTCGGTGACCGGTCAGGTGCTGAAGATCGTGGCGCTGCGGCCCGATGCCGTGATGACGGGCGGTGCCGGCACGCCGGGCGCGCTGCCCTTCCTTGCGCTGCAGGAGCGCGGCTACAAGGGCGGCGTGTACGGCCAGCACGGGCTGATCAACCCCGACTTCGTGCGCGTGGTCGGTGCCGCGGGGCAGAACGCACTGATGCCCACCGGCCCGGTGATCGTGGCCGAGCAGTTGCCCGACAGCCATCCGACCAAGAAGATCGCGACCGATTTCCGCGCCGTGTTCCAGAAGGTCAACAACGCGCCCACCAGCGACGCGTTCTCGGCCTATTCCTTCGACGGCTGGCTGGTGTTTGCCGATGCCGCTTCGCGTGCCATGAAGAAGGCGGAGCCGGGCACGGCCGAATTCCGCGTGGCATTGCGCGATGCCATCTTCAGCACCAGGGAAGTGGTGGGCACGCACGGCGTCTACACCTTCAAGCCCGGCAGCCTCTACGGTGTGGACGAACGCGCCCGCGTGATCGTCAAGCTCGACAACGGCCAGTGGAAGCTCGCACCTTGAACCACCCCATGCAAGCAACAACAACGACAACGATATTGCCAAGGGCTTTTCCATGACATGGGACGTGGCGCTGATCCTCGTCACCGATGGCTTGGCCAACGGTGCCGTCTATCTGCTGGCCGGACTCGGGCTGGTATTGATCTTTTCCGTCACGCGGGTGGTGTTCGTGCCGTTCGGCGACATCGCGGCCTTCGCGGCGCTGTCGCTCGCGGCCTTCGAAACCGGCCGCGTGCCGCCGACCATCGGCATGGTCGCCGTGCTCGCGGCGCTCGCCCTGGCGACGGAGATCGGCAGCCTGCTGCGGCGCAGGGAGGCCGCACGCATTCCGAAAGCCGTGTTGATGTGGGGCGTGCTGCCCGCCATTCCCTGCCTGCTGGCGTGGCTGGCCGCGCGGCCCGGCGTGCCGGTGGCGGTGCACATTGCCGTGGCCGTGCTGCTGGTGGTGCCCATTGCGCCGCTGCTCGCGCGGGTGGTGTTCCAGCCGATCGCGGATGCCTCGGTGCTGGTGCTGCTGATCGTCTCGCTGGCGCTGCACTTCCTGCTCTCGGGCCTGGGCCTTCTGTTCTTCGGGCCTGAAGGCTCGCGCACCACGCCGCTCACGAGTGCCGTGTTCACGCTGGGCGACGGCTTCACGGTCAGCGGCCAGGTGGTGCTGATGGTGGGTGCGGCCATCGTGCTGAGCGGATTGTTCTTTCTGGTGTTCGAGCGCACGGTGGCGGGCAAGGCGCTGCGCGCCACGGCCGTCAACCGCGTGGGCGCGCGGCTGGTCGGCATCCGGCCGGTGCGCACCGCGCTGCTGGCCTATGGCTGCGCTTCGCTGCTGGCCGGGCTCATCGGCGTGCTGATCGCGCCGGTGACCACCATGTACTACGACTCGGGCTTCATCATCGGCCTGAAGGCCTTCGTGGCCGCGATCATCGGCGGGCTCGTGAGCTATCCGATGACGGCCGTGGGCGCGCTCGCGGTCGGCGTGGTGGAAAGCTTCGCCTCGTTCTGGAGCGGGGCGCTGAAGGACGTGATCGTGTTCAGCCTGCTGATACCGGTGCTCATGCTGCGGTCCTTCATGGCCGCGCACTCCGAAGAGGAAGAAGACGAGGTGGAGCAATGAACGGCAACCGCAAACGCATGGTGGGGATCGCCGCGGTGGTCGCCGTGCTGGCCCTGGTGCCGGCAGTGGCGGGCAGCTTCACGGTCTCGCTGCTCAACGACATCGGCATCGGCGCGCTGGTGGCGCTTGGGCTGGTGCTGCTCACCGGCGTGGGTGGAGCGACCTCGTTCGGGCAGGCGGCCTTCGTAGGCATCGCGGCCTATGCCACGGCCTGGCTCACCACCACGCAAGGCATGTCGCC
Source organism: Variovorax beijingensis (assembly GCF_007828835.1). Taxonomy (GTDB): domain Bacteria; phylum Pseudomonadota; class Gammaproteobacteria; order Burkholderiales; family Burkholderiaceae_C; genus Variovorax; species Variovorax beijingensis_A. The sequence goes on from NZ_VIVL01000002.1 coordinate 684,871, forward strand.
ATGGATCGGCCTCTTGTTCGCGCTGCTGCTCACGGGCCTCTCGGCACTGGCCATCGGCATGCTCACGCTGCGGCTGGGCGGGCACTTCCTGCCGCTCAGCACCATCGCATGGGGCCTGTCGATCGCGATGCTGTTCGGCAACGTCGATGCGCTCGGGCGCCACACGGGCCTGTCGAACATTCCGGCGCTGCGCATCGCGGGCTGGTCGCTGGCCGATCCGCGTTCCATGTACTACCTGATCTGGGTGGTGGTCGGGCTGGCCTGCCTGTTCAGCCAGAACCTGCTGCAGTCGCGGCCGGGGCGCGCGATCCGCGGCCTGCGCGGCGGCGCCACGCTGCTCGCGAGCGTAGGGGCGGATGCCTACCGCGTGCGGCTCACGCTGTTCGTCACGGCGGCTCTCTTCGCAGGGCTGGCGGGCTGGCTCTATGCGCACATGAACCGCTTCGTGAGCCCGTCGCCCTTCGACGTGCGCGCCAGCATCGAATACCTGCTGATGGCGGTGGCCGGCGGGCTCGGGCAGCTGGCGGGCGCGCTGGTGGGTGCCGCGCTGGTGCTGGTGCTCAAGAACGGCCTGCAGGACGTGTTGCCGATGCTCACGCAGCGCGCCGGCCAGCTGGAGGCCGTTGCCTTTGCGACGCTCTTCATCCTGCTGCTGCACTTTGCGCGCGGCGGCCTCATGGGCCTGCTGCGGCGCTGGACGCGCCGCCGCGCCGGCACGCAAGCTGCCTCGCGCCACGAAGCGCCCGCGGTCGATCCGCTGCCGCACCGGCAGCTGCCCGCGCGCGGCACGCAGGTGCTGTCGGTGAACGGCGCGGTCAAGCGCTTCGGCGGGCTGGTGGCGGTCAACGACGTGAGCTTCGAGGTGAATGCGGGCGAGATCGTCGGGCTCATCGGGCCCAATGGCGCGGGCAAGTCGACCATGTTCAACCTGCTGACCTGCACGCTGCCGATGACCTCGGGCCAGGTGCGCTTTCTCGACCGCGATATCGCCGGCATGCCGCAGCGGCAGGTGGCGCGGCTGGGGCTGGCGCGCACCTTCCAGCATGTGAAGCTCAGGCCGCACATGAGCCTGCTCGACAACGTGGCGCTGGGCGCGCATTCGCGCACCCGCTCGGGCATCCTGAAGGCAGGCCTGCGGCTCGACCGCAGGGAAGAGATGCAGATCCTGCAGGAGGCGCAGCGCCAGCTCGACCGCATCGGCCTGGGGGACCGCGCGCACGAACTCGCGGGCAGCCTGCCGCTGGGCACGCAGCGCATCCTGGAGATTGCACGTGCGCTGGCCGCCGACCCGGTGCTGCTGGTGCTCGACGAGCCCGCGGCGGGCCTGCGCCGCAAGGAAAAGATGGCGCTCGGCGACCTGCTGCGCAAGCTGCGCGAGGAGGGCGTGACCATCCTCATCGTCGAGCACGACATGGACTTCGTGATGAAACTGGTGGACCGTCTGGTGGTGATGAACTTCGGCTCCAAGCTCGTGGAGGGCGTACCGTCGGCGGTGCGCGCCGACGAGCGCGTGCAGGCGGCTTACCTGGGGAGTGTCGTATGACGGCGATGCTGGAGATTGGCGACCTGCACGTGTCGTATGGGCAGGTCGAGGCGGTGCGCGGCGTGTCGCTGAACCTGCAGCCGGGGCAGATCATCTCGGTGATCGGCCCCAATGGCGCGGGCAAGACCACGCTGCTGGCGGCCGCCATGGGACTGCTGCCCTGCAAGGGCACGCTGCGCTTCGAGGGCGAAGACCTGCAGGGCCTCGACGTGGAGGCGCGCGTGGAGCGCGGCCTGTGCCTGGTGCCCGAAAAGCGCGAGCTGTTCGGCGAGCTCACCGTGCTCGACAACCTGCAGCTCGGCGCCTATGCCAAGCGGCTGCGCGGCGACGCCATGAAGAAGCGGCTGCAGTCGGTGTACGACCGCTTCCCGCGCCTCGCCGAGCGCCGTTCGCAGCGCGCCGACACGCTCTCGGGCGGCGAGCGGCAGATGCTTGCGGTGGGCCGCGCCCTGATGTCCGCACCGCGCCTGCTGATGCTCGACGAGCCCAGCCTCGGCCTCGCGCCGCTGATCGTGCGCGACATTCTTTCCATCGTGCGCAAGCTGCGCGAGGACGGCGTCTCGATCCTGCTGGTGGAGCAGAACGCGCGTGCCGCGCTCGAAAGCTCGGACCATGGCTACGTGCTGGAAACCGGCGAGATTGCGCTGTCAGGCGCATCGGGCGAACTCGCGAGCGATCCGCGGGTGCAGGCCACCTACCTCGGCGGAGGCACGCACGATGACGAGTGAGGCGCGCGCGCTGCCGCCGTCCCAACGCACGCTGCCCGCGATACTGCAGCGGCAGTCGGAACGCTTCGCCGGGCGCCCGCTGCTTCGAATGGCGGCGCGGCAATGGACGCATGGCGACGCGGCCGGGGCGGCTGCGGTGCGTGCCGGCGCGCTGGCGCAGGCCGGCGTGGCGCGCGGCGACCGCATCGCCGTGATGTGCGGCAACCGCATCGAGTTTCTCGAAACCTTTCTCGGCGCGGGCTGGCTCGGCGCGTCGGTGGTGCCGGTCAACACCGCGTCGATGGGGCCGCAGATCGAATACTTCCTCGCCAACAGCGAGGCGAAGCTGCTGGTGATCGAGGCGGGTTTTCTCGAGCGGCTGAAGACCGCCGAGCTCGGCCGAACGGCGCTGCGCGAGCTCTGGGTCGTCGGCGAGGCGGCTGCTTCATGGGTGCCGCCTGCAGGCATTCGCGTCTCGAGCTATCCCGAAGGCGGGCCAGCCATTGCGCCAGCCGCGGTGCAGCCCGGCGAGCCGCTCGCCATCCTCTACACCTCCGGTACCACCGGCCCGGCCAAGGGCGTGGTCTGCCCGCATGCGCAGTATTTCTGGTGGGGCGTGAACAGCGCCGAGGTGCTCGGCGTCGGCCGCGACGACGTGCTGTGCACCACGCTGCCGCTGTTCCATATCAATGCGCTCAACACCTTCGCGCAGGCCGCGCTGACCGGGGCCGAGGTGGTGTTCGAATCGCGCTTCTCGGCCTCGGGCTTCTGGCCGTCGATGCGCGCCAACGGAGCGACCGTGGTCTACCTGCTGGGCGCGATGGTGCCCATCCTGCTGGCCCAGCCCGAGGGCGACGGCGAGCGCGATCACCGCGTGCGCATCGGGCTCGGGCCGGGCGTGCCGTCGGCGGCCGGGCAGGCCTTCAGGGCGCGAACCGGCGTGCCGCTGCTCGAGGGCTATGGATCGACCGAGACCAACTTCGCGATCGCCACCGCGCCGGATTCGCCGCGCGGCGGCGTCATGGGCTGGCTGCGCCCCGGCTTCCAGGCGCGCGTGGCCGATGAAGGCGATGCGGAACTGCCGGCAGGCGAGGCCGGCGAACTGCTGCTGCGCGCGGACGAGCCTCATGCCTTTGCGAGCGGCTACTTCAACATGCCCGAGAAGACGGTCGAGGCCTGGCGCAACCTCTGGTTCCATACCGGCGACCGCGTGGTGCGGGATGCCGATGGTGCCTTTCGTTTTGTCGACCGCATCAAGGACGCCATCCGCAGGCGCGGCGAGAACATCTCGTCGTTCGAGGTCGAGCAGGTGCTGCTGAGCCACCCTGGCGTGGCCTCCTGCGCCGTGTACCCGGTGCAATCCGAACTGGCCGAGGACGAGGTGATGGCCGCGCTGGTGCCGCGCGAGGGCCAGCGCATCGACCCGGCCGAACTGGCGCGCTTCTGCGAGAGCCGCCTGCCGTACTTCGCGGTGCCGCGCTACATTGACGTGCTGCCGGACCTGCCGCGCACCGAGAACGGCAAGGTGCAGAAGTTCAAGCTGCGCGAGCGCGGCGTCAGCGAACAGACCTGGGACGGGCGGCCCGGCCTGCGTCCCCCTGCAAAGACGGCATGAGTTCCGCGCCGCCACCGCTTGCTGGCCGGGCCGCGTTCGTGACCGGCGCGGGGCAGGGCCTGGGTGCCGCCATTGTGCGCGGATTGGCCGAAGCGGGTGCGCGCGTGGTGCTGGCGGACATCGATGCCCACGGCGCTGAATCCGCAGCCGCGGGCTTGCGCGCCGCGGGTGCCGACTGCATCGCGATGGAGCTCGACGTGCGCAGCGAGGCGGCGTTCTCCCGCTGCTTCGAAGCGGCAGTGGCCCATTTCGGCGCCGTCGACGTGCTGGTCAACAACGCCGCGCGCACGCCGCTCACCTCGCCCTGGGACATCACGCCCGAAGAGTGGGACGACGTGCTGGCCGTCAACCTGCGCGGCAGCTTCTTCGGCTGCCGCATTGCCGGGCGGCACATGCGCGAGCGCGGAGCCGGCCGCATCGTCAACCTGGCGTCGTTGGCGGGCCAGCAGCCCAGCGCCGCAACCGGCGTGCACTATGCAGCCAGCAAGGCGGCGCTGCTGGCCTTGACACGCAGCTTTGCGCAGGAACTCGCACCGCATGGCGTCACGGTGAATGCACTGGCGCCGGCGGCAGTTCGCAGCCCCGCGATTGATGCACTGGACCCGGCTCGGCGGCAGGCGCTCAAGGCGCAGATTCCGCTGGCCCGCTTCGGCCGGCCCGAAGAGGTGGCGGCCGCCGTGGTCTACCTCGCGTCGCCCGCGGCAGCCTTCATGACGGGCGCCACGCTGGACCTCAACGGCGGCCGCTTCATGCGCTGAACAGGCGATGCGCCGCACACGGTAAAATGGTTCAGAACTAAACAATTCAGGTATGTACGCAAATTCCTTGAACGGCCGCCATGCCCTCGTCACCGGAGCCGCACGCGGCATCGGGGCCGAGATCGCCCGCACCCTGGCTGCCGAGGGCGCAACGCTCACGCTGCTCGGGCGCGACCTTGATGCGCTCCAGCGTGTGGCCGCGTCGCTCGCGGGCCAGGGCCACGGCGTTGCCGCGGCCGACGTGGCCGACGCGCAGGCGGTGCAATCGGCCTTCGCGCTGGCGCGCGCCGAGCGCGGGCCGCTCGCCATCCTCGTCAACAACGCGGGCGCGGCCGAGAGCGCGCCTTTTCTCAAGACCTCGGCCGAACTCTGGCAGCGCATGCTGTCGGTGAACCTCACCGGCACCTTCCTGTGCACTCAGGCCGCGCTGCCCGACATGCTCGAAGCCGGCTGGGGCCGCATCGTCAACATCGCCAGCACCGCGGGCCAGAAGGGCTATGCCTACGTCGCGGCCTATGCGGCCGCCAAGCATGGCGTGGTCGGGCTCACGCGCTCGCTTGCGCTCGAAGTGGCGCGCAAGGGCGTCACGGTGAACGCGGTGTGCCCCGGCTACACCGACACGGACATCCTGCGCGCGAGCGTTGCCAACGTGGTGGGCAAGACCGGGCGCAGCGAAGCCGATGCGCTGGCCGAGTTCTCCAGCGTCAATCCGCAGCGCCGCATCGTGCAGCCCGCCGAGGTGGCCGACGCGGTGCGCTGGCTCTGCGGCAGCGGCGCTGCATCCGTCACCGGGCAGTCGGTTTCGGTGTCGGGCGGAGAGGTGATGTGATGCGCAACGATGCCTCGCACGCCGCGCTCAGCGATGCCGAAGAGCTCGGCCACGAAGCCCGTGCCGGCCGCGAAGACCACGCCATGCTCAGGCTGTGGCTGCGCATGCTCGCCAGCACCACGCAGATCGAGGCCGAGATCCGGCGCCGGCTGCGCGAGCGCTTCGGCATCTCGCTGGCGCGCTTCGACTACATGGCCCAGCTCTACCGCTATGAAGATGGCCTCAAGATGCGCGTGCTGTCGCGCTACCTGATGGTGACCGGCGGCAACGTCACGGGCCTGACCGACGAGCTGGAGCGCGATGGCCTGGTGGCGCGCGCCCACAGCCCCGACGACCGCCGCTCGTGGATCGTGAGCCTCACGCCCAAGGGCCGCGCGAGCTTCGAGACCATGGCCAAGGAGCACGAGCAATGGATCCTCGAGATGTTCTCGGGCCTCGACATGAAGACCGTCAGGCAGATGCATGCCCAGCTCGGCCAGCTGCGCGTGCACGTGATGCGCAGCGAGCCTGCGGGCGAGGAGGGCTGATGGCGATGAGCACAGGCGGAACCGAGGCGCCCCAGGCAGAGTTCCAGCGCGCGCGGATGATCCGCTTTTCCGATTGCGACCCGGCGGGCATCGTCTTCTATCCGCAGTACTTCGTCATGCTCAACGGCCTGGTGGAAGACTGGGTGAGCGAAGGGCTCGGCGTCGACTACCACGCGCTCATCAGCGAGCGGCGCATCGGCCTGCCGACGGTGCGGCTCGAGGCCGACTTCCGTGCCGTGAGCCGGATGGGCGATCAAGTCATGCTGGGCCTGGCGGTGGAGCGGCTGGGCTCGCGCTCCATGGCGCTCGCGCTGCGCTGCTTCGACCCCGCCAGCGGCGAGCTGCGCATGCAGCTCAGGCAGGTGCTCGTGACCACATCGCTCGAGAGCCATCGCGCCGTGGAAATTCCGCAAGACCTGCGCACGGCCATCCTGCGTGGCGCGCCCTCGCTCGCCTGAAGCGCATCAGGGCGGCGGCTCGTCGCCGGGCGCGCGCGCCGCGCGCTGCTTGAGCCAGCCGCTGAGTTCCCTCTTTCCCTTGGCATTGGCGTGCCGCCAAGCTTCGCGCGCGACCGCGATGAAGCGCTCTTCGGCCGCATCGGGCACTTCGGAGGGGCGGTCTTCCTTGTCGAGCCAGCCCGCCTCCACCTCGCAATGCTGCTCGATCTGCCGTGCCAGGTTGTCGCCGATGGGGCGGGAGCTCTTGATCTGGCTCCACATGCTGGGCGAGATTTCGATCTTCCTGGCAAAGGCCTGGTCCAGTCCCTTGGCAGGCAGGCCGGCGGCAATGGCCCCTTCGAGAAAGCGGCGGTGCAGCGCAAGAACATTGCGGCGGCGCGCGACGGTGATATTGGGCACTGTTTGAAAACAACAACAACGAGACAACGAAAGATTGTCCCGGTTGTTGACGCTGCCGTAAACACTATTTACAGTTCGGCTCATTCGCGGTTCCGGCCGCACAAAGAAAAAACTTCACCAGGAATCATCGTGACCTCCGCCGCACTGAACCTCACCAGCATTCGACCCGCTTCGGGCCGATCGCTCGTGCGCGTTGCAGCGCTCAAAGGTCAGATGCCCCCGGGCGGAGGTTGCGCTTAAAGCGCACTTCCCAAGCTCTCTTCACCAGAGGCCCGGACACCGCAAGGTTCCGGGCCTTTTTGTTTTGCCATTTCGGGTGTGCCTTCGCCACACCGCCAGTTTCCAGCCGCGTGGACGGCCTGGCGGGATGTGCAGGAAAGTGGACCGTTCCTGTGCGGCGACGTCGTACGGGGCAGCACCCCAGGGTGCTGCCCGTCGCGCGAGGACACAACCGAAATGGAGAAAAAACCCGCGCCATCAACCCAAGGAGCCCCCATGCGCAAGCGCAGCAACACCCCCATCCGCATGATCGCAGTCCGTCCGGCGCAGCCGCGCCGCCGCATGGCGTGGGCGCTTGCGCAGCGCCTGGGCATCGGCATGGCGGCCGGGCGGGGCGCACCGGCGCCTTCGCTTGCGCCGACGGACCGCAGCCTTGAATATCCCGACCTCGACCAGCGCGTGCGCGAGGTCGGCGAGTGGTAGTGCTGCAAGGCGTCGACATGAACATGAAGGAGTGAGTGCCGCATGGACAACAAGCAAGCCATCATCGAAAGCCTTGCGCGGGCATTGGAAAGCTGGGTGCGCCATGCCGGTGCCGCGCAGCTCTGGCAGGTGCAGCAGCGAGGCGGCCTGGGGGCGTCCATCGCGGTGGACGAGGACATCGTGCACGCCCGCATCGAACTCGGCGGCCCGCGCAATCCGCTGTCGGAACTGGGCCGCACCGATGGGCGCCTGCCCGTGACGGAAGCTTTTCTAGGCAACGGCGCCGCAGCATGGGGCGCGCCGCCCCCGCATGGAGACCCGACGCGCGAGGCCTGGTTCTTGTCGAACGAACTGGCACAGGAGCATGCGCGCCAATACCTGCTTGCAGAGTTCAGGGAAAAGCGGGAAGTGCTGTCGCGGTTTGTGGAGGCCTGGCTGGACAGCCAATAAAAAAGCCTGCTACCGATGAAGTAGCAGGCTTTTCAGCGTTTCCGCGATGTTGGTTGGTGGGCCCTGAGTGACTCGAACACTCGACCTACGGATTAAGAGTCCGCTGCTCTACCAACTGAGCTAAGAGCCCTTGCACAAAACGTTTTGCGTTTTTTGGCAAGACCGCAAGTATAGCGTAAAAATTCCGGGGCTCAACGATTTTGTGCGCGGCGGGGTTAGCATTCGTCATCATCGACGGGCCGCGGCCCTCCAGCAGGAGATATTCCATGACAGACACGACCACCATGTCCCATGTTGTGATCACCGGGGCCGCGGGTGCGCTGGGCCGCGCGGTAGTCCAGCATTTTCTCGAGCAGGGCGCGCGCCTGGCGCTGGTCGACCACCGAGCGGACCGCCTGGCCGAGGTCTTTCCGGGCCTGGACAATTCGCAGCACCTGCTGCTGGCGGGCGACGTGACCTCGGCAGCCGACATGTCGGAGCTTGCGGGCCAGGCGCTCAAGGCCTTCGGCCGCATCGACGCGCTGGTCCATATTGCCGGCGGCTTCGAGATGGGCGAGGCCACGCATGCGCTCACGCGGGCAAGCTGGGACCGGATGATGAACCTCAACGCCTGGTCCTTCGTGGCAGTGACGCAGGCGGTGCTGCCTTCGATGATCGAACACGGCGCCGGCCGCATCGTGGCGGTGACCGCCAAGGTGGCGGCGCGCGGCCTGCCGGCCATGGCGGCATACATCGCGTCGAAGAGCGCGCTGCAGCGCCTGGTCGAAGCCATGGCCGCCGAGGCCGCCCCGCATGGCGTGGCCGTCAACAGCGTGGCGCCCAGCGTGCTCGACACGCCGGCCAATCGGCAGGCCATGCCGGACACCAATCCCTCCGACTGGGTGTCGACCGCCGTCGCGGCGCAGACCATCGGCTTTCTTGCGTCGCCCGCGGCCGCGGCGCTGCATGGCCAGCACCTGACGCTCGACACCTGAGCTGAGGCAAGAGCAACAGCAAGGGCCCTGGCGGCAACGCCAGGGCCCTTTTTTTCGTTCCGCCGCGCGCCGCTTCCAGGCAGGCGGTTTGTCATGGTTGCGGGCCAAGAGGGCGGGGCACTTGTCTCCCTGGAAAAGGGGCGCACTGCTCATGTGCGCAGGCGGCGCGATTTCTACAGTGACTCCACGGCAAGACGCTTCGGCCCGGCAAGGGGAATGAAGCGGTGCCAGTCGACAACCATCACTGGGGAACACGCATGGAAACGCTCAACCTGCTGCCAAGAAGCTTCATGACCCTGCTGCGCGAGGACGCGGGCATGTCGTTCATGGAAGCCGCGCTCATCGGTTCGCTGGTGGTGGTTGTGTGCCTGCTCCTGCTGCTTGCCGTACGGCGCAGCGCCTGAAGGGGGCCGCAGCATGCAGGAATTCAACGCTGTCCTCGATCTGCTGGCCATGCTGGCCTCGGACTTCCGCATGGGCGGGCTCTTCGTGCTGCTGGTGATGGCCGCGGTGAGCGACGTGCGCTTCTACCGCATTCCCAACTGGCTGACCTTCGGCGGCATGGTGTTCGCGATCATCTACGGCACCTTCGCGGCGCGCACGCCGATGACCGGGGTGCAGAACGCCCTGGGCGGCCTGGGCACCGGCCTCGCGATCATGCTGCCGTTCTATGTGCTGGGGATCATGGGAGCGGGCGACGTCAAGCTGATGGCGATGGTCGGCGCCTTCATCGGCCCCTACCAGACGCTGCAGGCCATCCTGTTCACCTGCATCGTCGGCGGCTTTGCGGCCGTGACGGTGGCCATCCACCGCCGCCGCCTGGGCCACATGCTGGCCAACGTCAAGGGTGCTGCGCAGGGCATCGTCGTCTCGGGCATTGCGGGCATACGGCCGAGCGGAACGATCGACACGCGGCAATCCATTGGAAAGCTGCCTTACGGCATCTGCATTTGCGTGGGGACGATCGCACAGGTCCTGGCGCATCAGTTGGGCTTCGTCTAGCCCGTCCCGTTCTTCATTTCATCCACGGCGGAGATTCGCATGAAAAACATCAAGGCGCTCGGGCTGCTTCTGCTGGCCCTCCTGACCGGCCTGGCGGCCGCGGTCTACGCAGCGGGCTGGGTCTCCCGACAGGGCGGCATCGCATCCAACAAGGTGGTGGTGGCCGCCGTCGACATCGAGCTCGGCAGCCGGGTCAACCCCCAGATGCTGTCGCTGGTCGACTGGCCGAGCGGCTCGCTGCCGCCCGGTTCCTTCAAGGACGCCAAGTCGCTGGAGGACCGCGTGGTCAAGGTCGGCGTGCTGCGCGGCGAGGCCATCCTGGAAGGCAAGCTCGCGCCCGTCGGCACCCAGGGCGGGCTCTCGGCGGTCATTGCCAGCGGCAAGCGCGCCATGACCGTGCGGGTCAACGACGTGGTCGGCGTGGCGGGCTTCGCGCTGCCGGGCAACTACGTCGACGTGATGGTCAACGCGCAGCAGGACAAGAACCGTGGCGAGGAGAACCGCCAGATCAGCAAGACCGTGCTCGAGAAAGTGCTGGTGCTGGCGGTGGCGCAGGAAGCCAACCGCGACGACACCAAGCCGAAGGTCGTGAGCGCCGTGACGCTTGAGCTTTCGCTCGAGGACTCCGAAAAGCTTGATCTGGCACGCAGCGTGGGAACCCTCTCGCTGGTGCTGCGCAACCAGATGGACAAGACCACGGTCGCCACCGCAGGCATCACCAAGGGCCAGTTGTTCGGCGAGAAGGAAATCCTGCCGATCTCCACCACCGTGGCAGCGCGGCCGGCCCCCGCGCGCGTGCCGCGCACCGCCCCCATGGCGCAGCGGCAATCGGAGTGCGTGGAAGTGATCCAGCACGCAGCCCGCACGCTCAACTGCTTCTGATCACCCCCGCAGGAGGAACCACAAGTGCAACATCTCTCTTCTTCTTCACCCGCCTGGCTCTTGGCGGCACTCATGACGCTGGCGGCACCCGCGATGGCCGCGGACGCGGTCCCGGCGGCTGCTGCTGTGGCTGCAACCCCGGCTGCAGCACCGGCAGCGCCCGCCACCCGGCGCTGCACCGCGATCATTCCGGACGACCAGCCGACCTACGCCGTGCTGGGCAAGTCGGTGGTCATTCCGCTGAAGGCACGCGTTGCGCGCATCGTGGTCAGCGGCCAGCCGCCGAGCCGCGCGCCGGCCGCCGCACCCGCAGCCGCGGGGCAGCCGGCACCGGCCGCCGCCACGGCGGCGAACGCGGGCGACGGCATCGCCGACGTCGACGTCACGCTGCTGAGCCCGACCGACCTGTTCTTCCGCGGCCGCCAGGCGGGCTCGATGAACGTCGTACTGCAAAGCGTCGACGGCACCTGCTACATCAAGGACGTGATCGTCACCATCGATCCGGGCGCGCTGCAGTCCAAGCTCGCCGAGCTGATGCCGGAGGAAAACCACATCCGCGTACGCAGCGCCGAAAAATCGATCGTGCTCACCGGCGAGATCAGCGATGCGCTCAAGCTCGACGACGTGATGAGCCTGGCCATGGCCTATGGCGCCGACGGCAAGAAGGTGGTGAACCTGCTGCGCGTGACGGCGCCGCAGCAGGTGATGCTCGAAGTGAAGATCGCAGAGGTCAGCAAGACGCTGCTGGACCGGCTCGGTGCGCGCGTCGGCCTGAGCCGCTCGGGTAACGGCGGCCGCGACAGCTACTCGCTGATCTCCAGTTTCCTGAGCGGAGGCGGCGGCCTGCTCGAGGCGATAAGGATCGGCCGCACCTCGATCGGCATCGACGGCCAGAAGGACGACGGCCTGGTGCGCATCCTCGCGGAGCCCAACATCATGGCCATCAGCGGCCAGCAGGCAAGCTTCCTGTCGGGCGGAAAGATCTTCATCCCGGTCGCGCAGAGCGCCGCCGGCGGCGGGGGAACGAACATCACGCTGGAAGAGAAGGAGTTCGGCATCGGGGTCAAGTTCACCCCGACCGTGCTCAACGGCGGACGCGTCAACCTCAAGATGGTCTCGGAGGTGTCGGACCTGTCGCAGACCGGCTCGCCCTTTACCACCGTGACTGGTGTGACCGCCGTGCTGCCCTCGCTCACGGTGCGCCGCGCAGACACCACCGTGCAGCTCAACGACGGCCAGAGCTTCGTCATCGCGGGGCTCATCAAGAGCAATGTCACGGAATCCATCAAGCGCTACCCCGGGTTGGGCGAAGTGCCGGTGATGGGGGCGCTGTTCCGCAGCACCGAGTTCCAGAACGACCAGACCGAGCTGATGTTCGTGATCACGCCGCGCCTGGTTCGTCCGCTGGCCGAGGCACCGCGCGTTCCGACCGACAACCACGTCGTTCCCAGCCGCGCGGAGGTGTACCTGAACGGCAGCCTCGAAAGCGCCACCCCGGCACCGGTTGCACCGGCCGGCCAAACCCAATGACACCCGCGAGGAGCACCACCATGTTCATCAAGTCGACCACTCTCGCGCTGACGCTGCTGCTGGCCACCGGCTGCTCCCACGTCACGCCCAACTACGACGCGCGCTTTGGCGATGCGGTGCGCGACGCGAAAAGGAAGATGACGATCAATCCGGATGCCGGCAAGGACGGGGACCCGGTTGTCGGCATGGACGGCCGCTCGGCGCGCGAGTCGATGCTGCAGTACCACGAGTCCTACAAGACGCCGCCGCCCGCAGTGAACGTCATCAACATCGGCGGAGCGATTGGTGGTGGCACCAAGTGAACGCGGCCTGCATTCCCAACCCCCCTGTTCGGAAAGGAGAACACCACGATCTGCAACAACCCGATTTCTCCAACCTGTTTGATGAACCACGAAATCCATTCGTTTATTTGAACCTTGAAAGGAAAGACTCATGAACAACTTCTTCCAGGCCATCGGCCAATTCACCCGTGGTTTCCTCCGCGACGACGATGGCGCCCAGGTCATCGAGTACGCGCTGATCATCGCGGTCGTCTCGATCGCGCTGGTCGTTGCGCTGAAGGCGCTTACTGCCAACGGTGGCGGCTTCTCGACCTTCATCGCAACCGTGACCAGGTGCCTCACGGGAGGGGCTTGCCCGTAAGCAGCTCGAGGGCGGGGCGGGCAGGGCGTTGTCCGCTTCCCCCCGCTGTCCTTTTCAACACAGAAACGAGGTAGTCACCATGTTCAAGTCATTTCTGCAGGACGAGAGCGGCGCTCAGGTCATCGAGTACGCGCTGATCATCGCCGTCGTCTCGATCGCGCTGGTTGTTGCGCTGAGAGCGCTCACCGATAACGGCGGCAGCTTCTCGACCTTCATCGCTACCGTGGGCAGGTGCCTCACGGGAGGGGCCTGCCCGTAAGAAGCTCGAGGGCTCGGCGCGGGGACGGCTTGTCCATTCCCCGCCCTCCGCCGTCCAAACGCCACCCAGCACAAAAGCGAGGTACTCATCATGTTCAGTTCATTCCTGCGGGATGAAAGCGCTGCTCAGGTGGTGGAGTACGCGCTGGTCATTGCCGTGGTCTCGATCCTGCTGATCATCACGCTGCGGCCACTGGTAACGGACACCGGCCTCAGCGATCTCGTCGATCTGGTCCGCACCTGCCTCGACGGCGTGGACTGCGGCTGAAGCGCAAGGCTTTTTCGAACCGCCACCACTGCACAGGAAGCCGATCATGCAAGTCCACACTCCCGGCCGCCGTCAGCGCGGCGCGATGATCATCACCGCCGCGCTAGTGCTGCTGTTCCTCCTCGGATTCATGGGCATCGCGCTGGACTTCGGCCACCTGTTCGTTGTCAGGACAGAGCTGCAGACCGCCGTGGACAGTTGCGCACTGGGTGCAGCGCGCGAACTCGACAAGCAGGGCACGGCGATAGATCGAGCTCGCAGCGCTGGTCAAACGGCTGGCAACGCGAACAGCGTCAATATGCAGTCGGCCACCTGGAGCGGGCAGGGCCAGCTGGTCTTTGCCGACATCACTTTTCGCGATGCTTCCTATGCCCCCACGACCGATCCCCTCGTGGCCACCTATGCACAGTGCGTGCACACCCAGCCCAACATCGTCATCTGGCTCATGAAGGCCATGGGTGCCTTCTCCGGAAATGCGGCCGACTATCCTGCGACGGGCAGCGTTGCGGCCAGCGCAGTGGCAACCCGCGCCAGCGCGCAAACGACGTGCCCCATTCCGGTCGGCATGAAACCCAAGCCGGGTAACGGGGCGCCAAACTATGGCTTCGCCGTCGGCGAATGGGTGAAGCTGATCCAGGCGCAGAGCGGGGCCGCCGGTGGCGAAATCGGCTGGGCCAATCTCGATGGCAGCAACAGCGCCTCGGAAACCGAGTCCGAGATGAACAATCACTGCGGAACGAAGGTGGGCGACACGCTCGGTACGCCCGGCGTACAAACCTCCATCGTCGACGTCTGGAACCAGCGCTTCGGCATCTATAAGAACACCGGCGATCCGAGCACCCAGCGGCCCGACTACACCGGCTATGCCTACACCGCGCTCAATTGGCCCGCGCAGTTCAATGCCTACGACGGCAGCCCCGGTGGCGGTAGCGCCCAGAACTTCCTGATCAAGCGGGCGGCTTATGCGTCCTGCGCCGACACCGGCACGAAAGTGAACGGCGCGAACAGCTGCGAGTCGATCACCGGGCTTTCGCTCAACAGCTTTCAGAAGCTGGCAGCGCCCGGGAACGTCGCAGGCGGCCACAAGCAATATGGGCTCGATCGTCGCATCGTCACGGCGCCGATCATCGACGGCGCCGGGCATGTGATCGACTACGCCTGCCTGCTGATGCTGCAGCCGCTGAGCATTCCGATGACCGATACGTGGCTGGAATTCCGCGGCAATGCGGGCGATCCCCTTAGCCCGTGCACCACGAGCGGGCTCGCTGGCGGCGCGGCAGGCCCACTGGTTCCGGTCCTGGTGAGGTGATGCAAATGAAAAGAACATCGAACCACAGGCAGCGCGGCGCGGCGCTGGTCGAACTGGCACTCGTCACGCCGCTCCTGCTGCTGCTCACATTCATCACGACCGAGTTCGGCCGCGCCATGTACGAATACAACCTGGTCGTCAAGTCGACGCGCGATGCGGTTCGCTACCTGTCGGTCCAGACGCCGGGCACGCACATCGCCGAGGCGCGCAACCTCATGGTGTACGGCAACACCACCGGCACGGGCACGCCGCTCGCGCGTGGCCTGAGCCTCGCGAATGTGCCTGTGGGCAGCTGCTGCACCTGGCAGACGGCGGGGGCGAACCCGCTCATCACGACCGTGACGGTGCGCATCAGCAGCTACACCTTCCATTCGCTCTTTCCGTCGGTGACGGGCGTCGTGTTTGCCGATGCGAACGGCAACATCGTCTTCAGCGACATCACCGCCACCATGAGGGCTCCGTCATGAGACACCGCACATCCGGGGCGACCACCGTGGAATTTGCGCTGGGCCTGCTCATCTTCCTCATGCTGCTGCTGGGCATCCTGGACTTCGCGCGCATGCTGTTCACGTGGAGCATGGCCAGCGAGGCAACGCGCGCCGGCGCGCGTTACGCGGTGGTATGCGACGACACGGGACAGCAGGCGCTGGTGCTGGCCCGCATGCAGGCATTGCTGCCGCAGATCACGGCGGTGAGCGTGGCCTGGACGCCGTCGGGCTGCACGGCTGCCACCTGCGAGGGCGTCACGGTCGGCATCACCGGTCTCAACTACCAATGGATCTCGCCCATCGTCGAGGCAACGGCGCCGCTGATCCCGATGCCGAGTTTTTCCACCTTCCTGCCGCGCGAAGTCATGCGGAAGGACCCCCACAGCCCAACCATCTGCTTGTAGAGACGAAACGGAACCCGCCATGAAGATCTCCATCATCTCCCCCAATCCCGGCCACCTGCAGGACATGCGCAAGGTGCTGGAGGCCCGCTCCCACGTGGTCTCGCTGTTCGAAGGAGGCAAGAGCCGCATGCAATGGGTCGTCGAACGGTCGGCGCCCGAACTGCTGCTGGTGGACGGCATGTGCTGCGATACTCAGGAACTGGCGATGGTGGAGCAGCTCACGATGCGCCATCCGGCAATCGCCGTGGTGCTGATGTGCGCAATGCAGACGCCCGAGTTCCTGATTCTCGCCATGCGTTCGGGCGTGCGCGAAGTGTTGCCTTCGCCGCCCGAGCCGGCGGCGCTCGAGGCGGCCGTGGAGCGCATCGCGCTCAAGATGGCCGGCACGCAGGCGCGCGAGCCGGGGCAGGTAGTCGCGTTCATGCCCTGCAAGGGCGGCAGCGGCGCCACCTTTCTCGCCACCAACATCGGACATCAGCTCTCCATGCGGCGCTCGGTGCTGCTGATCGACCTGAATCTGCAGTTCGGCGACGCCCTTTCCTATGTGAGCGACCTGCGGCCCACCTCCACGGTGGCGGACGTGGCCCGCGACATCGGCCGGCTCGATGCCTCGCTGCTCGCTGCCAGCGTGGTGAAGGTGGCGCCGGGATTCAGCATTCTTGCCGCACCGGAGGATCTCACACGCGCCTTGGAGGTCAAGGCCGAGCACGTCGATGCGATCCTTCAAGTGGCCGCGGCCCAGTACGACTTCGTGCTGTTCGACCTGGGCCTGCGCATCGATCCGCTCACCATCCGCGTGCTGGACCGCGCGGACCGCATTTTCCCGGTGCTCCAGCCGAGCCTGCCGCACATCCGCAACGTGACGCGCCTCATGCAGATGTTCAAGTCGCTGGGCTATGCGGCCGGCAAGGTCGAACTGCTGGTCAACCGCAGTGCGGGTGGCGGGGAGATCGGGTTGTCCGACATGCGCCGCTCGCTGGGCGGGGCCACGCTGGTCAGCGTGCCCGACGGCGGCAAGGATGTGGACGCCTCGATCAACCGCGGCGTGCCCCTGGCGGAGATGTCGCGGGGCAGCGCGCTCTGCAAGCGGCTCGAGGAGATCTCCCACACGCTCAGTCCACGCCCGAAGGAAGCACCAGGCTTCATCGGCCGGCTCTTTCGCCGCGCCTGATTCCCGCGTTGCACTCTTACGAATCTTCTTCTTCCAACATCAAGGCAGGTCCACATGTCATTCAGAGAACAGCTCAATGCGATCGAAGCCGAGCCGGTCGTGCGCTCGCCGGCGCTGCCCCTGGCCGATGCGCCGCTTTCATCCTTCGCTTCGGACACCTACAAGCTCCTGAAGGAGCGGATGCACCTGAAACTGCTGGACCGCTTCGACCTGGCGGTGCTCGAAACCCTGAAGCCCGAGGTGCTGCGCCACGAGATCTCCACGATGGTCACGCGGCTGCTGCAGGAAGAGCCCGAGGCGCTGAACGACATCGAGCGGCGCACGCTGATCCGCGACATCCAGCACGAAATGCTCGGCTTCGGGCCGATCGAGCTGCTCATGGCGGACCCGACGGTGTCCGACATCCTGGTCAACTCGCATGACCAGATCTATGTGGAGCGCAAGGGCCGCCTGGAGCTGACGGATGTCAGTTTCACCGACGAGAAGCACCTGCTGCGCATCATCGACAAGATCGTCTCGCTGGTGGGGCGGCGCATCGACGAATCGAGCCCCATGGTCGATGCCCGCCTGCCGGACGGGTCGCGCGTCAATGCGGTGATCGCGCCGGTGGCGCTGGATGGCCCGATGATGTCGATTCGCCGCTTCGCGAAGATCCCGCTGAGGATGGAAAACCTGGTGAATGACCTGAAGACGCTGACGCCCCAGATGGCGCTGATGCTCGAAGGCCTGGCCGGCGCAAAGATCAACATGCTCATCTCCGGCGGCACCGGCGCCGGCAAGACGACGCTGCTGAACATTCTCTCCGGCTTTATTCCCGCCACCGAACGCATCATCACCATCGAGGATGCGGCCGAGCTCCAGCTCCAGCAGCCGCACGTCGCGCGGATGGAAACCCGGCCGATGAACATCGAGGGCAAGGGCGAGATCACGCAGCGCGCGCTGGTGCGCAACGCGCTGCGCATGCGGCCCGACCGCATCGTGATCGGCGAGGTGCGTGGCGCCGAGGCGGTCGACATGCTGCAGGCGATGAACACCGGCCATGAAGGCTCGCTGACGACCATCCACGCCAACACCCCGCGCGACGCGCTGGCGCGGCTGGAGAACATGATCAGCATGGCCAACCTGAACCTTCCGCATCACTCCGTGCGCCAGCAGATCGCGTCGGCCATCACCGTCGTGATCCAGGTCCTGCGCCTGGTCGACGGCCGGCGCAAGGTCACCAGCATCCAGGAGATCACCGGCATGGAAGGCGAGGTGGTCACGATGCAGGAGATCTTCGCGTTCCGCCAGACCGGCATGGGCCCCGACGGCCTGGTGCGCGGGTATTTCCAGGCCACGGGCGTGCGGCCGAAATTCGTCGAGCGCCTGCACTCTTTCGGCGTTGTGCTGCCCGACGCCATGTTCGATCCCGACAAGCACTACGAATAGGAGGCCATCATGCTCGACAACCTGGTTGGCGACACGCTCATCACACTGTCCGTGCTGGTCTTCGTGACAGTGCTGATGGTGATCGAGGGGCTGTACATGCTGTGGCGTTCTTACAGGGGCCCCGAGGCGCAGAAGATCGGCAAGCGCCTGCAGGCGCTGTCGGCCGCCACCGACCGCATCGCGCAGGCACGGCTCGTGAAGGACCGCGTGCTCAGCGATGCGCCGTGGCTGCAGCGCGTTCTGCTGAAGCTTCCGCGAGCCCACGGCCTGGATCGCTTCATTCTTCAGGCCGGGCTGGAGTGGACGGTGTCCCACGTGCTGCTCGCCTGCGCGCTGTCCGGCATGCTTGTTTTCTTCGCGATGGTGTCGCTTGCGAACCAGCCCGCGTGGATTGCCATGCTCGCGGGCGCCGCTGGCGCGGCGGTGCCATTGCTCTACCTGAATTACCGGCGCAGCCGCCGCCTGGCCCATCTCGAAAGGCAACTGCCGGACGCGCTGGACCTGGTGACACGCGCACTGCGCGCAGGCCATTCGTTCGCCAGCAGCGTGCAGATGATCGGCGACGAGATGTCCGAGCCCATTGCGGGCGAGTTCCGCATGGTGGCTGACGAGGTCGGCTTCGGGGTCTCGCTGCAGCAGGCGCTCACGAACATGAGCGAACGCGTGCCGCTCACCGACCTGCGCTACTTCGTGGTGTCGGTGCTGATCCAGCGCGACTCCGGCGGCAACCTGACCGAGGTGCTCGGCAACTTGAGCCGGCTCATCCGCGACCGGCTCAAGCTGCTGGCGCGGGTAAGGGTGCTGTCGGCGGAAGGGCGCCTGTCGGCCTGGATCCTCGGCCTGATGCCCTTTGCGCTGGTGGCGCTCATGAACGCCTTCAATCCAGAGTTCATGTCGCCGCTGTGGACCGATCCGATCGGCATCACGGCCATCAAGTACATGCTGGGCCTGATGGTGGTCGGCGTGCTGATCCTGCGCAAGATCGTGAAGATTCGTGTCTGAAGGAGAAATGCCATGCTGTTTCCCATCCTCGTGTTCGTTACCGTGTCCCTCGCCATTGGCGGATTCGCGGTCTGGATGCTGCCCACGCGCACCGAGCAGCGCCTGCGGGCGGTGGCGCCTTCATCGGGCAAGTCGGCCTGGACCGAAACCGCCGTCAAGGTCGTTGGCCCCTTCGCCCAGCTGTCCTCGCCCACGGGCGAAGGCGAGACCTCGCCGCTGCGCCTGCGGTTCCTGAACGCGGGCATCCGCCACCCGGATGCGAGCCTGTTCTACTTCGGCCTGAAGACGCTGCTGCCCCTCGGCCTTGCCGGCCTGGTCTTTGTGACCATACGCGCGGCAGGGGCCGGCGAGGGGCTCACGACCCTGCTCTGGCTGGCGGTGGCTGCGTTGTTCGGCTGCTACCTGCCCAACATCGTGCTGCGCGTGATGATCAAGGGGCGCCAACGCGAGATCTTCGAGAATTTTCCCGATGCCGCCGACCTGATGCTGGTGTGCGTCGAGGCGGGCCTCGGGCTCGATGCCGCCCTGGTCAAGGTGACCGAGGAAATCCGCGTCAAGAGCACGGCCCTGGCGCAGGAACTGCATTGGACCAACCTCGAAATGCGCGCGGGCGGCACACGCGAGAAGTCGCTGCACAACCTTGCGCTGCGCACCGGCGTGGAGGAAATCGGGACCTTCGCCACCATGCTGGCCCAGGCCGACCGGTTTGGCACCAGCATCGGCGAATCGCTGCGCGTGTTTTCGGACGACCTGCGCCACAAGCGCCAGGTTCGCGCGGAAGAGCTTGCCGCCAAGGTGCCGACCAAGATGCTGCTGCCGCTGGTGCTGTGCATCTTTCCGTGTATCTCGATGGTCATCCTCACGCCGGCGGCCATCCGCATGGTCCGCATCATCGGGCCGATGCTCGGCGGCGGGCAGTGAGCCCGGGAGCCCGCGCTCAGTTGAGCGCGGCGTCGAGCTGGTGCTTGATGGCGTAGATATACAACTCGAGCCGGTTCGCCACGTCGAGCTTCTGGTAGACCGACGTGAGGTGATGCTCGATGCCGCCTTGGTCAAGGTCACCGAAGAGATCCGCGTCAAGAGCGAGGCCCTGGCGCTGGAGCTGCACTGGACCAATCTGGAGATGCGCGCAGGCGGCACGCGCGAGAAGTCGCTGCGCAACCTTGCGCTGCGCACCGGCGTGGAGGAACTCGGCACCTTCGCCACCATGCTGACCCAGGCCGACCGGTTCGGCACCAGCATCGGCGAATCGCTGCGCGTTTTTTCTGAGGACTTGCGCCACAAGCGCCAGGTTCGCGCGGAAGAACTGGCCGCCAAGGTGCCGACCAAGATGCTGCTGCCGCTGGTGCTGTGCATCTTTCCATGCATCTCGATGGTCATCCTGACGCCGGCGGCCATCCGCGTGATCCGCATCATCGCGCCGATGCTCAGCGGCGGGCTGTGAGCCCTGGAGCGCCGCCCGCATTCGACGCATTCAATGGGGCGTGGCGTCGAGCTGGTGCTTGACCGCGTAGATGTAGAGCTCCAGCCGGTTCGCCACGTCGAGCTTCTGGTAGATCGACGTGAGGTGGTTGCGGAAGGTGTGCTCGGTCACGAACAGCCGCGAGGCGAGCGTCTTGTTCGCGGCGCCGCTGCCTTCCACCACGGCGCGGATGATCTGCCGCTCCTTCTGCGTCAAGCTCGCGATCCTGGCCGCTTCGGGGTCGGCCTTCACCGGCTTCTTCGGTGCGGTCAGTTCGGAGAACACGCGGCCCATGGCCTGCGCGTCGATGCACAGCTCGCCGTTGTGCACGCGCGCGATCGCATCGAGCACCTCTTCGGCCGAAGCGTCCTTGCACAGCACGCCCCTGGCGCCGCGCAGCACGGCAAGGTCCAGCGTCTGCTGCTTGCGCTCGGCCGTGAGGATGAGCGCGCGCGAGACGTCGTTCGACAGCAGCTTGGGGAGAATGTCGAGGGAGCATCGGCCCCCCAGGTCCAGATCGAGCAGGATGACGTCGGGCACCACGTGCTCGGTCTGTTCCAGCGCCTGCTCGAAGCAGTTGGCGGTGGCGACAACCTTCATGCGCGGCTGCTCGCCGTCGATCAGCTTCGACAGGCCCCACAGCATGGTCTGGTGGTCGTCCACGAGCATGACGCCGATGGGGTGCGTTGTTGTGGCTTGCATGTTGACACCTTCGCCTTCCTAGATGGGTATTTCGATCAGTACGGCCGTGGCGCCGCCCGCGCCTTGGCCGACTTGCGCATGCCCGCCGAGGGCGGCTGCGCGTTCGCTGATGGAACGTGGGCGGAAGTCCGAGAAGTCCATGCCGCAGGACTCGTTTTCGATCCTGATCTGCAGCTTGCCGTCCGTGCAGCCGATGCGGATGCAGCCGCGGTGCGCGTGGGTGTGCTTGCAGATGTTGTTCAGCCCTTCGCGCACCAGCTGCAGCACTTCGGCCGTCATCCGGTCGTCCAGGTGGACGTCGCCATCGACCAGGATCTCCATGTCGATGCCGTAGAGCGTCTTGATGCGCGCGGCCTGGCGGTGCAGGTGAGGAAGAATGAACTCGCAGTGGCTTTCTCCGCCATGCTTGACGATGCCCGCATAGTGGCGCAGGTCGGCCACCACGCCCTCGGCCATGCTGGCGAGCTTGTCCAGGTCTTCGACCAGCGGGTTGTCGGCGCCCGCCTTCTTGCGCAGCGCGCTCAGTCCCAGCTTCAGGCCGATGTAGGGCTGGATCGCCGTGTCGTGCAGGTCCAGCGAGATCTTCAGGCGCTCCTTCGAGGCGGCCTCCGAGGCCATCCGGTCGAGCACCCCGATCGTCTCGATCACCGGAAAGACCTGGCTCATCATGTGCGAAAGGAACAGCGCATCGGACTTGCGGAACAGCCCTTCGTTCGTCGACACGTAGATGCGTCCCTCTCCCTGGCGCATCGGCAGCGGTGCGCTGATGAAGGAGCGCGCCTCCAGCATGGCGGCAACCGCAGCGCTGCGCCGAAGGCCCGGCTCGTCTTGCGGGTACCAGCGGCGCAGGCGCAGGTCGAAGGCATGGCCCTGCACGCACAGCCGGCTCAGCGGCCACGGCAGGCGGTTGCGCAGCACGATGTGGCCGGGGTTCAGCGCCATCAGCGGCAATTCGAAAGCCTGGTCGATGGTCTCGACGTCGACCGCCTCGCCCGCGTGGCTTTGCCTGAGCGTACGCATGACCCAGCAGCCATTGGCCGTGTCGCGCGTCAGGAGCACGCAGTGGCTTGCCTTGTAGAAGGCCAGCGTCTTCTCCAGGGTACTGGCGATGGTGCGGGCCACGCCGAAGCGGGGGTTCGACAGCCGGCTCACCTGGCTCAGGAGGGACAGGCGCCGCCGCAGTTCGACCTTCGAGCCGCCCCAGTGCCCGATCATGTGGCCCAGCGCCAGCAGGAAGGTGGTGCGCATCAGCAGCTGCGGCGTGTCGTTCGCGAGGTTCGTTCCCAGGCCGCAGACGGCAAAAGAGGCGACCGAGGCCATGGTGACCCGGGCGCCTTCCTCGTATCCCCACCTGAAGGACGAGGTGAGGATGGCAAAGAAATAGAAGAGGAAATACAGGCTGCCACTGCCGCCGCTCGCGAAGACGATGAGCGTGAACCACAGCACGTCGAACCAATGGATGGCCTTGCCCTGGAAGTAGGGCTGGCCCTTTCGCGTGCAGATGTACACGCCGAGGCTGTAGAGCGCGTAGCAGGAGAACGTGAGCCAGACGGCGCTGCCTACGCGCAGTTGCGGATCGCGAAGGTCAACCGCAACCGCCAGCAGCGCCGACACCGACAGCACCAGCCGCATCCGCGACACCATGAGCGCATCGGCGGTGAGGCTGGAGTCGGTCCCGTAATCGGGGTCGATGGAATGGGCTTGCATGGCGCTTTTTTTTCAAGTGCATAGAGCGGCTCATGCCCTGCCAGCCAACCACGACAAAACGCCCATGCCCCTGGGAAGGAAGCTCTGTGACGTAACACCTTGGTTCACTTTTGCGCCAAAATTAATATCTGCGAGGATTTCACATTACTACTTTTGTAGTCGAAAGCAATACTTTTCGGTTAACCCCGTTTGCAATGTGTACTTTTGTTACCGAATGATGCAAATTGCGGCCACCGGCCAGCAGATGTATCGGTGCCCAAGGGAGTGCCCATCGGCCGGGCAAAGAAAAAGGGCTCGGAAAGATCCGAGCCCTTCTGATGGGATGGTGGAGAGGAGGAGGATCGAACTCCCGACCTCCGCATTGCGAACGCGGCGCTCTCCCAGCTGAGCTACCCCCCCAACGCAAGCCGGATTTTAACCAGAACCCGCCCGGGAACGCATGGCCCGCATGCCAAGATGCGCGCTTCGAAAAAAGAAGGAAAGCACAACCCGCATGGCCTCGTACGAACCCGCCTGGCTGGAAGGCATGTACAACAATCTTGCGCGCGTGAAGGAGCACCCGGCGTACTTCGCCCGCTGGGGCCGCGACTCGCAAGCCGTGCGCGAAACCCTGCCTGGCCGGATCGACGTGCCCTACGGCCAGGGCGTGAACGAGACGCTCGACATCTTTCCGGCACCCGTGCCCGGCGCACCGGTGCTGGTGTTCATTCACGGCGGCTACTGGCGCGCGATGGACAAGCGGGACCATTCGTTCATTGCGCCCGCGTTCAACGACCGCGGCGTGTGCGTGGTGATGCCCAACTACGCGCTGTGCCCCGGAACGGCGGAAGCGCCCGTGACCGTGCCGGGCATCCTCATGCAGATGGTGCGCGCGCTCGAGTGGACCTGGCGCCATGCCGCGAGCTTCGGCGCCGACCCCTCGCGCATCACCGTGGCCGGGCACTCGGCCGGCGGCCACATGGCGGCCGCGCTGCTGGCCTGCGATTGGAAGGCAGTCTCGCCTGATCTGCCGGTGCGGCTGGTGCGCAATGCGCTGTCGATCTCGGGCCTCTACGACCTTCGCCCGCTGCAGCGCACGCCGTTCCTGGAAAACGTCCTGAAGCTCTCCGATGCGGATGCCCTGCGCGCCAGCCCGGCGCTGTGGCCGGCCCCAGCGCGCGGCCAGCTGCACGCGCTGGTGGGCGGCGACGAAAGCGAGGAGTTCATCCGCCACAACGCGCTGATCCGCGATGCGTGGGGCCGCAACGCCGTGCCCGTGTGCGAATCGCTGCCGGGGCTGAACCACTTCAGCATCGTCGACGCGCTGGCGGACCCGGCCCACAGGCTGCATCGCGGCGCGGCGCAGCTGCTGGAGGCCTGACCCGGCGAGGGCCTACATCAGCAGGTGCTCGCCTGCGTTGTCGCCGCCGAGCGTGACGTAGTTGACCTTGCGGATGTCCATCAGCGCGCGGCCGCCCGCGTAGCTGATGGAGCTCTGCACGTCCTGCTCCATCTCGATCAGCGTGTCGGCCAGCTTGCCCTTGATGGGCTCGAGGATGCGCTTGCCCTCGACGTGCTTGTACTCGCCCTTGTTGAAGTCACTGGCGGAGCCGTAGTACTCCTTGAAGAGCGCGCCGTCGACCTCGACGGTGCGGCCCGGCGATTCCTCGTGCCCCGCGAACAGCGAGCCGATCATCACCATCGAGGCGCCGAAGCGCACGCTCTTGGCGATGTCGCCGTGGTCGCGGATGCCGCCGTCCGCGATGATCGGCTTGGTGGCCACGCGCGCGCACCACTTGAGCGCGCTGAGCTGCCAGCCGCCGGTGCCGAAGCCGGTCTTGAGCTTGGTGATGCAGACCTTGCCCGGGCCGATGCCGACCTTGGTGGCGTCGGCGCCCCAGTTCTCCAGGTCGATCACCGCTTCGGGCGTGCCGATGTTGCCGGCAATCACGAAGGAGCCCGGCAGCTTCTGCTTGAGGTAGCCGATCATGTTCTTCACGCTGTCGGCATGGCCGTGCGCGATGTCGATGGTGACGTATTCGGGCACCAAGCCCTCGGCCGCCAACTGGTCGACGGTGTCGTAGTCGGGCTTCTTCACACCCAGCGAGATCGAGGCGAACACGCCCTTGCCGTGCATCTGCCTGACGAACTTCACGTTGTCCAGGTCGAAGCGGTGCATCACGTAGAAGTAGCCGTTCTGCGCCAGCCACAGGCAGATCGGCTCGTCCACCACCGTCTTCATGTTGGCCGGCACCACCGGCAGTCGGAAGCTGCGTGCGCCGAGCGTCACGCTGGCGTCGCACTCCGAGCGGCTTTCCACGCGGCACTTGCGCGGCAGCAGAAGAATGTTGTCGTAATCGAAGATTTGCATGAGAAACCAAGCTTCCTGTGAAGGGTGCGCCGCCGAACGATTTCGGCGGCGTGGGCGCTTGGTCCCGGCCCGGTCATTGGCGCCATGCAGGCACAAAAAAACCGGGCGACAAGAAACTTGGGCCCGGTGATTGATTATAGGGAGGTGGTGCTCCGCCTTCCTGCGCGCTTTCGTATAGACCTTATTCGCCGGCCGGTCTGCCCGGCCGGGCCGCGGCGGCGATGCGCAGCCCGCGGCAGTACCATTTGATCCAGATCAGTGCCGCGCGGCGGGCGCGCTCGACAATGCCGCTGGCGCAGCACGTCCTGCGCCCCGTTCATTTCTTCTTCTGGAGATCGTTCCCATGCTTCGCCGCCACCTCGCCGCCACCTCGCCGCCACCGCCGTTCTGGCGCTCGCTTCTCTCGCCGCTTCCTCCGCCTTCGCTGCCGACTGCAGCGTGGAGATCGAAGGCAACGACGCGATGCAGTTCAACAAGCCTGCCATCGAGGTGAGCAAGAGCTGCAAGGAATTCACCGTCAAGCTCAAGCACGTCGGCAAGCTGCCGAAGCAGGCCATGGGCCACAACTGGGTGCTTGCCAGGACGGCCGACGTGCAGGCGGTCGCCGCCGACGGCATCGCTGCCGGCCTGCCGCAGAACTATGTGAAGGCTGGCGACGCGCGCGTCGTGGCGCACACCAAGATCATCGGCGGCGGCGAAAGCGACAGCGTGAGCTTTCCGGTCGCCAAGCTGGGCGCGGCCGACAGCTACACCTTCTTCTGCTCCTTTCCGGGCCATTCGTCGATCATGAAGGGCACGCTGAAACTCGCGAAGTAAGAGGGCGCGGGCAACCCCGCCGCCGCGTCGGGACGCCCCGGCTTCCTACAATGCCGGGATGTCTCTTTTCGGCTCGTACGACGCCACTGCCGGCGCACCCCCATCCCCAGCGGCCGATTCGCCCCTGCTCGCCAACCTCAACCCGGAGCAGCGCGCCGCGGTCACCCTGCCTGCGGGCAATGCCCTGATCCTTGCCGGCGCCGGCTCGGGCAAGACGCGGGTGCTGACCACCCGCATCGCCTGGCTGCTGCAGACCGGCCAGGTCTCCGCCGGCGGCATCCTGGCCGTGACCTTCACCAACAAGGCCGCCAAGGAAATGATGACGCGGCTCACGGCGATGCTGCCCGTGAATGTGCGCGGCATGTGGATCGGCACCTTCCACGGCCTGTGCAACCGCTTCCTGCGCGCGCACTGGAAGCTGGCCAACCTCCCTTCCACCTTCCAGATCCTCGACACGCAGGACCAGCTCTCGGCCATCAAGCGGCTGATGAAGCAGTTCAACGTCGACGACGAGCGCTTTCCGGCCAAGCAGACCCAGTGGTTCATTGCCGGCGCCAAGGAAGACGGCCTGCGCCCGAAGGACGTGGAGATCCGCACCGAGGACGACCGCAAGAAGGTCGAGCTCTACCAGCTCTATGAAGAGCAGTGCCAGCGCGAAGGCGTGGTCGACTTCGGCGAACTCATGCTGCGCAGCTACGAACTCCTGCGCGACAACGACGCGGTGCGCGAGCACTACCAGCGGCGCTTCCGCCACATCCTGATCGACGAGTTCCAGGACACCAACCGCCTGCAGTACGCGTGGATCAAGATGATCTCGGGCAGCACCGCGGCGGGAGGCCAGTTCGTGCCGGGCCAGAACAACAGCGTGATCGCCGTGGGCGACGACGACCAGAGCATCTACGCCTTCCGCGGCGCGCGCGTGGGCAACATGGCCGACTTCGTGCGCGAGTTCGACGTGCAGCACCAGATCAAGCTGGAGCAGAACTACCGCAGCTACAGCAACATCCTCGATTCGGCCAACGAGCTCATCAGCCACAACAAGAAGCGCCTGGGCAAGAACCTGCGCACCGACCAGGGGCCCGGCGAGCCGGTACGCGTGTACGAGTCGCCCACCGACCTGGCCGAGGCGCAGTGGATGGTCGAGGAAATGCGCCAGCTCGTGCGCGACGGCTTCGACCGCAAGGAAATGGCCGTGCTCTACCGCAGCAATGCGCAGAGCCGGGTGATCGAAACGGCGCTCTTCAACGCCTCGGTGCCGTACCGCGTGTACGGCGGCCTGCGCTTCTTCGAGCGCGCCGAAATCAAGCACGCGCTCGCCTACCTGCGCCTGCTCGAGAACAAGGACGACGACACCAGCTTTCTGCGCGTGGTCAACTTTCCGCCGCGCGGCATCGGCGCGCGCACGCTCGAGCAGCTGCAGGACGCGGCGCGCACGGCGGGCCGCTCGCTGCACGACGCGGTGCATGCCGTCGGCGGCAAGGCGGGCTCGAACCTCACGGCCTTCGTCGCCAAGATCGACGTGCTGCGCGAGCAGACGCAGGGCGCCAGCCTGCGCGAGATCATCGAACTGGTGCTCGACCACAGCGGCCTCGTCGAACACTACAAGGCCGACCGCGAAGGCGCCGACCGCATCGAGAACCTGGAAGAACTGGTGAACGCGGCCGAGAGCTTCGTCACGCAGGAAGGCTTCGGCCGCGATGCGGTGGCGCTGCCCATCGACGAACTGCGCCAGTCGCCCGCGAGCCAGGGGCTCGATCCGAACCGGCCCGTCATCGACGAGCCGCTCGCGCCCGATGCCGAAACCGGCGAAACGCTGAGCCCGCTGGCCGCCTTCCTCACGCATGCGGCGCTCGAATCGGGCGACAACCAGGCGCAGGCCGGGCAGGACGCGGTGCAGCTCATGACCGTTCACGCCGCCAAGGGCCTGGAGTTCGACTGCGTGTTCATCACCGGCATGGAAGAGGGCCTGTTCCCGCACGAGAACTCGATGAGCGATTTCGAGAGCCTCGAGGAAGAGCGCCGCCTGATGTACGTGGCGATCACGCGCGCGCGCAAGCGCCTCTACCTGAGCCATTCGCAGACGCGCATGCTGCACGGCCAGACGCGCTACAACGTGAAGAGCCGCTTCTTCGAGGAGCTGCCCGAAGGCGCGCTCAAGTGGCTCACGCCGAAGAACCAGGCCTTCACGCCCTCGGCCTTCGGCTATGGCGGCGGCTATGCGAGCACGCGCGGCGGCGGCGGCAGCTACAGCAGCGGAGGCGGCTACGGCGGCAGCAAGGACACTTTCGCGAGCCCGCCAGTGCCGCCGCAGAAGGCCGCGCCCTCGCACGGCCTGCGCTCGGGTATGCAGGTGTTCCACAACAAGTTCGGCGAAGGCACGGTGCTGTCGCTCGAAGGCACCGGCGACGACGCGCGCGCGCAGGTCAAGTTCGCGCGCCACGGCGTGAAGTGGCTCGCGCTGTCGGTGGCCAAGCTCACGCCGGTGTGAACGGGCGCCGGCCCTGAGGTCGATCAGCCCGGATCGAAGCTGTCGCGGAAGGTGAACCAGGTGGAGCTCAGCGACATGGCCGCGAGCACCAGTGCCGATCCCACGATCAGCACGTTGCCGATGAGGGCCGCGCCGCCGGCCGCCGCGCCCACGCCGATCAGCACGGTGGCGATGAGCCCCATGCCGATGCCCGCGAGAAGGAACACGCCGAACCACGCCAGCACGAAGAGGGCGTAGGCGCCGAAGTTGCGGAACAGCGCCACCACGCTGAAGAAGATGCTCTTGACCGGCTCCACGCCGTGCCAGTGCACGAGCGCCGGGGCGTGCCACATCGCCAGCGAGAGCGGCAGGTTCAGGCACATCAGGAACATGCGCGCCACCTGGAAGTCGCTGCTGGCCATGGTCTCGGCTGACGGCATGTCGTCGAGCAGGTAGGCGCGTGCCAGCTGGCCGCCGTCGATGAAGCTCGTGAGCAGCACGGCCACCACGAAATACGCCGCCGAGATCACGCCGAGCTTGACCAGCGAGCGCCACTCGGTGCGCATGGCGCCGGCCACCGCCACGAACATGGCGGAGCCGGTGGGCCGCTGCGCGTGGCCGGCGGTGCCGACGCCCTCTGCGTTGTCGGTGTAGGCCACCGAAGTGGCCACCATCAGGCCCAGCGTCATGAAGGGCAGCAGGACCGGCGCCAGCACGCTGCCCACCAGCGGCAGCAGCGACACCGTCGAAATCAGCGCCATCAGCAGGAAGAACAGCGAGATGAAGGCGAGCGGCTGCCGCCAGAAGGTCTTGAGCCCGAGGCGGACCCATTCGGCGCCGGTTCGCGCCGGCACGATGTGGAGTTTCATTTTTGAAGGGTCAGGCGGGCAGCGGCTCGAGCGACTGCGCCATGGCATGCGGATGGTTGGCGCGCTCGCGCAGCACGCGCTCGAAGTGCGCCGGGTCGTGCGGCTTGAGCATGCTGGCTTCGCGCGGCAGGTGGAAGTCCCACAGCCGAGAAATCCAGAAGCGCAGCGCCGCGGCCCGCAGCATGGCGGGCAGCAGGGCGCGCTCTGCCGCATTCAGCGGGCGCACGCTTTCGTAGGCCGCAAGCAGCGCGTCGGCGCGTTCGGCGTCGTGCCGGCCGGTCGGGAGATCGACGGCCCAGTCGTTCAGGCACACGGCCAGGTCGAACAGCCAGGTGTCGGTGCCCGCGAAATAGAAGTCGAACACGCCGGTGAGGCGCGGCGCCGTGCCGGC
The DNA here is from genome assembly GCF_007828835.1 of Variovorax beijingensis. Classification (GTDB taxonomy): domain Bacteria; phylum Pseudomonadota; class Gammaproteobacteria; order Burkholderiales; family Burkholderiaceae_C; genus Variovorax; species Variovorax beijingensis_A. Next base: position 714,981 of record NZ_VIVL01000002.1, read on the forward strand.
CGTCTCGCCGGTGGCGAACATCACGTTGTCGCGGAACATGTCGGCATGCACCGGGCCGCGCGGCAGCGCCGCATAGGCCGAGGATTCGGCGATGTGGTTCTGGTAGGCGAGCTCGGCGCGCAGCAGCGCGGCCTGCGATTCGTCGACGTAGGGCAGCACCACCGGCACGGTGTCGTTCCACCAGGCGAGGCCGCGCAAGTTCGGCTGGATGCGCGGAAAGTCGCGCGCGGCCAGGTGCATGCGCGCGAGCAGGGCGCCCAGTTCGGCGCAATGGGCCGTGCCCGGCGCCAGTTCGCTGCGGCCCGAGAGCCGCTGCACCAGCGCGGCCGGCTTGCCCGCCACCTGGAGCAGCAGTTCGCACGGGGCGTTCGCGGGAATGGTGAGCGCATGGCCCGACGGCGGCTGGATGGCCGGGTCGGCCACCGGCTCGGGCACCGGCAGGCCGCGGCCCGCCAGGTGCTTCATGAGACAAAGGTAGTAGGGGAGCTGCTCGGCACTGAGGCGCTCGAACAGCGTCAGCACGAACTCGCCGCTTTCGGTGGTCGCGAAGTAGTTGGTGTTCTCGATGCCGCCCTCGATGCCGCGCAGCTCGCGCAGCGGGCCGAGACCCAGGCGCTGCACGAGCGCGTCCGCCTCGCCGAACTCGACTTCGGTAAAAACTGCCATGGCGATGCTCAGCGTCTTGCTGCAGATGGAAGGCGCGGCACGGTCAGAACTTCATCACGTTCCAGACCCGGGCGCCGTTGCCGTTCGAGTTGGCATCACCCGAACCCGCACGGGCGCCTGGATCGTTGGGCCGCACCTCGTAGCCCGGCACGTTGGCCTTGGGCTTCACGTTGATGCTCTGCGTGCGGCCGCCGTAGCGCACCTCGTCGACCGAGGCGCCGCTGTCTTCCGTGTGGATGTGCTCGACCTTCTGGTTGCGGCGGCCGTCGGCCTGCTCCTGATTTTGTAGCGGCTCGGCCGGCGCAGGCGTTGCGGCGGGCGCAGGCTGCGCCTGGACGGCGGCAACGGGGACGGCAAAGGCCAGCGCCAGCAGGATGCGGCGGGCGACCAGGAGTGTGGGGCTAGGCATGCAGGGATTGTAGGCGCGGGGGCGCTTTCGGGGTGTCGGCCGGCGGCGCTTGCCGGCGTGGTTCGGGATGCCGGTCCGGGCACGGCAAAATGGCCCGATGACCGACAAGAAAACGCTGCTGCTCGTCGATGGCTCGAGCTATCTCTACCGCGCCTTCCATGCCATGCCCGACCTGCGGGCCGTGCCCGGCGACCCGAAGAGCCCGGCGACCGGCGCCATCCGCGGAATGATCAACATGATGACGGCGCTGCGCCGCGAGGTGCGCGCCGACTACGCGGCCTGCGTCTTCGATGCGCCCGGCAAGACTTTCCGCGACGACCTGTACCCCGAGTACAAGGCCAACCGCTCTCCCATGCCCGACGACCTGCGCAGCCAGATCGACCCTATCCACCAGGTGGTCAAGCTGATGGGCTGGCCGGTGCTCTGCGTGCCCGACATCGAGGCCGACGACGTGATCGGCACGCTCGCCAAGACGGCGGCGCAGCAGGGCATCGAAGTCATCGTGTCGAGCGGCGACAAGGACCTGAGCCAGCTGGTGGACGAGCACATCACGATCATCGACACGATGAACGGCAAGAAGCGCGACGTGGCGGGGGTCACGGCCGAATTCGGCGTGCCGCCCACCTTGATGATCGACTACCAGACGCTGGTGGGCGATGCCGTCGACAATGTGCCCGGCGTCGAGAAGGTCGGCCCCAAGACTGCTGCCAAGTGGCTGCTCGAATACGGCTCGCTCGACGCGCTGATCGAACGCGCCGCCGAGGTGAAAGGCCAGGCTGGTGAAAACCTGCGCAAGGCCCTGGACAAGCTCCCGCTGAGCCGCCAGCTCGTCACCATCCGCACCGATTGCGACCTGGCCGCGCATGTGGCCGGCCTGCCTTCGCTCGAAGGCCTGCCGGTGGGTGCACCGCAGACCGCGGAGCTCAAGCCCTTCTACGAGAGGTTCGGCTTCAAGAGCCTGGTCAAGTCCCTCGAGGCGCTGGAAGTGCCGCCCGAGCTGATCGAAGAGAACATCAAGAAGCAGTTGGCCCGGGGCGCCGCCGCGAGCGCCGACCAGGGCGGCCTGTTCGACGAATCGGCCGAGCTCGGCGCGCTGGAGGCCGCTGCGCCCGCGAGCAACCTCAAGTACGAGACGATCACCACCTGGGAGCAGTTCGATGCCTGGCTCGCCAAGCTCGAGGCCGCCGAGCTGGCCGCCATCGACACCGAGACCACCTCGCTCGACGAGATGGTCGCGCGCATCGTCGGCGTGAGCTTCAGCATCGAGCCCGGCGCGGCGGCCTACGTTCCGCTCGCGCACAACTATCCCGACGCGCCCGCGCAGCTGCCCATCGACGAAGTGCTCGCCAGGCTCAAGCCCTGGCTCGAAAACCCCGCGAAGAAGAAGCTCGGCCAGCACATCAAGTACGACCGCCATGTGTTCGCCAACCACGGCATCGAGGTGCAGGGCTATGCGCACGACACCATGCTGCAGAGCTACGTGCTCGAGGCGCACCGGCCGCACGGGCTCGCGAGCCTGGCCGAACGGCACCTGGGCCGCAGCGGCATCTCGTACGAAGACCTGTGCGGCAAGGGCGCGCACCAGATCCCGTTCAGCCAGGTTGACATCGCCAAGGCCGCCGAATATTCGTGCGAGGACAGCGACCAGACGCTCGACGTGCACCTGGCGCTGTGGCCCCAGATCGAGCGCGACGAGAAGCTGCGCTTCATCTACCAGCTCGAGATGGATTCGAGCGAGGCGCTCTACCGCGTCGAACGCAACGGCGTGCTGATCGATGCGCCCACGCTGGCCGCGCAGAGCCACGAACTCGGCACGCGCATCATGGCGCTCGAGCAGGAGGCTTACGAGATCGCCGGCCAGCCCTTCAACCTGGGCTCGCCCAAGCAGATCGGCGAGATCTTCTTCACCAAGCTGGGCCTGCCGGTGGTCAAGAAGACGCCGAGCGGCGCACCCAGCACCGACGAGGAAGTGCTCGAGAAGCTGGCCGAGGACTATCCGCTGCCGGCCAAGATCCTCGAGCACCGCGGCCTGTCCAAGCTCAAGGGCACCTACACCGACAAGCTGGGCCAGCTCGCCAACCCGCGCACCGGCCGCGTCCACACGCACTATGCGCAGGCGGTGGCGGTCACGGGGCGGCTGTCGAGCAACGATCCCAACCTGCAGAACATTCCGATCCGCACGCCCGAAGGCCGCCGCGTGCGCGAGGCCTTCATCGCGCCGCTCGGCAGCGTGATCGCGAGCGCCGACTACTCGCAGATCGAGCTGCGCATCATGGCCCACATCAGCGGCGACGAGTCGCTGCTGCGCGCCTTCAGGGAAGGCATCGACGTGCACCGCGCCACCGCGGCGGAGGTGTTCGGCGCCACGCCCGACCAGGTGTCGAGCGAGCAGCGCCGCTATGCCAAGGTGATCAACTTCGGGCTCATCTACGGCATGAGCAGCTTCGGCCTGGCGCGCAACCTGGGCATCGAGACCAAGGCCGCGGCCTCCTACATCGACCGCTACTTTGCGCGCTATCCGGGCGTGAAGGCGTACATGGACGAGACCAAGGCGCTGGCCAAGGAGAAGGGCTATGTGGAGACCGTGTTCGGCCGGCGCCTCTACCTGCCCGAGATCAATTCGCCCAACGGCCCGCGCCGCGGCGGTGCCGAGCGCGCCGCCATCAACGCGCCGATGCAGGGCACGGCGGCCGACCTGATCAAGCTCAGCATGATCAAGGTACAGAACGTGCTTGACGAGGAGAAGCGCGCCACCCGCATGATCATGCAGGTGCACGACGAACTGGTGTTCGAGGTGCCCGAAGCCGAGATCGAATGGGTGCGCACCGAAATCCCGCGCCTGATGGCCGGCGTGGCCGAGCTCAAGGTGCCGCTCCTGGCCGAGATCGGCATCGGTCCCAACTGGGACAAGGCGCACTGATCCCCACCCACTGAAGAAAGAAGAAGCACGCACATGACATTCCAGCCCCGCAAATTCTTGCTCGCCGCCGTTTGCGCCGCATGCCTTGGCACCGCGTTTGCCGCGCCCGATGCCCGCATCGCCTCGCTGGCCGCCAAGGAAAAGCCCGCGCTGCTCGAGACGCTGAAGGAGCTGGTCTCCATCGAATCCGGCAGCCGCGACCTCGAAGGCCTCGAGAAGATCTCCGAGCTCATCGCCGCAAAGTTCAAGGCCATGGGCGGCGAGGTCGAGCTGGTCGACACCAGCGCCGAGGCCTACCGCATGGAAGACACGCCCGAGAAGATCGGCCGGGCGGTGCGCGCCACCTTCAAGGGCACGGGCAAGAAGAAGTTCATGTTGATCGCGCACATGGACACGGTCTACACCGTGGGCATGCTCGACAAGCAGCCGTTCCGCGTCGAAGGCGACAAGGCCTATGGCCTGGGCATTGCCGACGACAAGCAGGGCGTGGCCGTCATCACGCACACGGTGGCGATGCTGCAGGCGCTGAAGTTCAAGGACTACGGCACGCTCACGGTGCTGATCAACGGCGACGAGGAAATCAGCTCGCCGGGTTCGCGCGCGCTCATCACGCGGCTGGGCGGCGAGCACGATGCGGTGCTGTCGTTCGAGGGCGCCTCGGTCAAGGAAGACAAGCTCTCGCTGGCTACCGCGGGCATCGCCTCGGTCACGCTGAACGTCACGGGCAAGGCCTCGCACGCGGGTTCGGCGCCGGAGCTGGGCGTGAACGCGCTCTACGAGCTGTCGCACCAGATCCTGCAGATGCGCGACCTGTCCGATCCCGCCACCGGGCTCAAGATGAACTGGACCATCTCGCGCTCGGGCAGCAACCGCAACGTGATTCCGGCCAGCGCCACCGCGGGCGCCGACGTGCGCGTGCTCAAGGTGAGCGACTACGACCGCATCGAGCAGCAGGTGCAGGAGCGCGTGAAGAAGCAGCTGATCCCGGAGGCCAAGGTCGTGATGAAGTTCGAGCGCCGCCGTCCGCCGCTCGAAGCCACCGATGCCTCGCTGGCGCTTGCGAAGCACGCGCAGCAGATCTACAAGGACGAGCTCGGCCGGCCGCTGGGCGCCGACGACAAGGTGGCCGGCGGCGGCACCGATGCCGCCTTTGCCGCGCTCAAGACCAAGGCGCCGGTGGTCGAGCGCTTCGGCCTGCAGGGCTTCGGCGCGCATTCGGCCGATGCCGAGTACGTGCTGGTCGACTCCATCGAGCCGAGGCTCTATCTTGCAACCCGCATGGTGATGGACCTCTCGCGCAGCAAGGTCGCAGGCAACTGAGCCGGCCATGCGCCTGCGCCACATCGAGGTCTTCAACGCGATCATGCTCACGGGCAGCGTGAGCGCGGCGGCGCGGCTCATCAACATCACGCAGCCGGCCGTGAGCCGCACCTTGCAGCATGCCGAGCTGCAACTGGGCTTTCCGCTGTTCCAGCGCGCCAAGGGCCGGCTCACGCCGACCACCGAGGCGCTCACGCTCTATCCGCACATCGAGCGGCTGTTCGCGCAGCTCGACGAGGTGCAGCGCCTCGCGGCCAACCTGCGGGCGGGCAGCGACACCGGCGAGCTGCGCATCCTGAGCGTGCTGGCGCTGAGCTACGAGGTGCTGCCGCGCGCGCTCAAGGCCTTCCGCGAGAAGCACCCCGGCTATTCGATCACCGTCGAGTCGCTGCATTCGCCGCAGATCATGTCGGCGCTGCTGCTGCAGGAGGCCGACGTGGGCTTTGTCTTCAGCCCCGCGGTGCATCCCTCGCTCACGCAGGAGACGCTGGCCGACACGCGCATGGTGTGCATCGCGCCCAAGGGCATGCTGCCGCGCGCACTGGTGCGCAACGGCTCGGTGGCGCTGCACGACCTGGTCGACCGGCCGGTGATCGGCCTGGACAGCCGTGACCCGGTGGGCACCAGCCTGAGCCAGGCCTGCCGCCAGGCGGGCGTCGGCTTCCAGCAGGCGGTGGTCACGGTGCAGACCTACCACGCGGCGCTGTCGATGGCGCACCACGGCCTCGGCGTGGCGCTGGTCGACGGCTGCACGGCGCGCTCGGCGGACGCCGCCAAGGTCGACGTGCTCGCGCTGGAGCCGCACATCCCGGTGCCGGTGCGCGCCTTGCGTTTTGCGGGCAAGCCCGATTCGGTGGCGGTGCGTGGCATCACGCGCTGCATGCGCGAGGCGATCGAACAGGCGGCCTGAGGGCCGCAGCGGGGAAACTCAGGAGTCCGCGGACTCCAGCGCCTCGGCAATCCGCTGCGCCGAGCCGAAGGCCAGCGTGAAGCCCAGCGCGCCGTGCCCGGTGTTGAACAGCATGTTGGCCGGCGCGCTCGCCAGCCGCCCGATGATCGGCAGCCCCTTGGGCGTGGCCGGCCGCATGCCAGTCCACGGGTGCAGTTCCTCGAGCCGGCTTGCATGCGGGAAGACGGCGCGCGTGGCCGCGGCCAGCGTCTCGATGCGCGTGGCCGGAATGCTCGCATCGTGCCCCACCAGTTCCGCCATGCCCGCCACGCGCAGCCGCGAGCCGATGCGCGCGAACACCACCTTGCGGGCGCTGTCGGTCACGTTCACCGTGGGTGCGGCGCCCGGCGAAGGATCGACCTCCACCGTGATGCTGTAGCCCTTGAGCGGATACACCGGCAGGTAGGCGCCCAGCGCGCGCCCGAGCCGGTGAGAGGCCGAGCCCAGCGCCATGACGAAGGCATCGGCCTCGATGCTGCCGGCACTGGTGTTCACTGCCGCCACCCGGCCCTTGCTGCGTGCGAATCCATGCACGTCGGTGCCGAGCAGAAAGCGCACGCCGCGTGCGCCGAGCACCCGCTGCAGTTCGGCGCAGACCTTGAGGCAGTCGGCCGCGCATTCGCTCGGCGTGTAGACCGCGCCCGCCATCTGGCCGCGGTAGCCCGCGAGTGCGGGCTCGATGGCCACGCACTCGTCGGGCGAGACGATGCGCTGCGCGCTGCCCATGGTGCGCTGCAGTTCGAGCTGCGCGCGCGCCCCGTCGAGCGAGGCCGCGCTGGCGTACAGCACCAGCTTGCCGGTGGCGGAAAAGTCGCAGTCGGGTGCCACGTCGGCCTGCATGGCCTCGAATCCGGTGCGGCTCAGCGCGGCCAGCGCGAGCAGCTGGGCCGTGGTGCTGCGGGAGGTCTGCGCATTGCAGGCAGCCATGAACGCCAACCCCCAGCGCCATTGCAGCGGATCGAGCTGGGGCCGCAGCTTGAGCGGCGACGAGGGCGAGAGCAGCAGCTTGGGCAGCTGCTTCCAGATCGACGGGTCGGCCAGCGGCTGCACGTACGAGTAGCTGAGCTGCGCGCCGTTGCCGCCGCTGGCGCCCGCACCGGGGGCTGCGCGGTCGACGACCGTGACTTGGTGGCCCCGGCGTTCGAGCTGCCAGGCGGTGGCCAGGCCCACGATGCCGGCGCCCAGCACACACACATGCATGAAGGCAACTTTCCGGGAGGGAGTGAAGAGGGGACGGCATCGACTGTAGGTGCACGCCGCGCCGGCCGGAAATGCCAAAAGCGTGGTGGCCCATAGCCAAAGCGCATGCCTTGCCGACTGCGTTTTCCTGGGGCGTTAACAGGCCCTACCCATAACCTTTGGGTATGGCCTAGGGTTCAATTGGAATTGTCGCGCTGTGTCACTCCTTCTTACACTGGCCGTTCTGTTCAACCAACCTGAAGAAGGCTCGCATGAAACTCTCCGCATTGATGGCCGCCGCTGCCGTGGTGCTGCTTACCGCCACCGGCGTCCAGGCCGCCGACACGCTGGCCAAGATCGCCGAGACCGGCAAGATCACGCTCGCCTACCGCGAGTCGTCGGTGCCCTTCAGCTACCTGGACGGCCCCAACAAGCCGATCGGTTTCTCGGTCGAACTCTCCAACGCCGTGGTCGAGGCGGTGAAGAAGAAGCTCAACAAGCCCAGCCTGCAGGTGCAGCTGATGCCGGTGACCTCGCAGAACCGCATTCCGCTCATCACCAACGGCACCATCGACCTGGAGTGCGGCTCCACCACCAACAACAGCGCGCGCGGCAAGGACGTGGCCTTTGCCGTCAACCATTTCTACACGGGCACGCGCCTGCTGGTGAAAAAGTCCTCGAAGATCAAGGACTACGCCGACCTCGCCAAGAAGACGGTGGCCAGCACCACCGGCACCACCAATGCGCTGGTCATGCGCAAGTACAACACCGAGAAGAACCTCGACATGGACATCGTGCTCGGCAAGGACCACGCCGACGCCTTCCTGCTCGTGGAAAGCGACCGCGCCATGGCGTTTGCCATGGACGACATCCTGCTGTACGGCCTGATCGCCAACGCCAAGAACCCGGCCGACTACGAGGTGGTGGGCGAGGCGCTGCAGGTCGAGCCCTATGCCTGCATGCTGCCCAAGGACGATCCGGCCTTCAAGAAGCTGGTGGACGACACCTTCATCGGCATGATGAAGAGCGGCGAGTTCGAGAAGCTCTACACCAAGTGGTTCATGTCGCCGATCCCGCCGAAGAACGTGCCGCTGAACCTGCCCATGAGCCAGCAGCTCAAGGACAACATCAAGGCGCCTTCGGACAAGCCAGCTACTTGAGCTCGCCCCCAGGCTGCGCGCACTTCGTGTCGCTTCGCCCACCCCCTACCGGGGGCAATACCAGCGGCCCGGCAAAGCCGGTTCCGCGGTATTCCTGAAACAGAGAAAGATCATGGCTTCCACGAACGTAGTTGGCATTCTGGGCGGCATGGGCCCCGCGGCGGGGGCCGACTTCGTCCGGCTGTTCGTGCAGGCCTGCGCGCAGCAGATGCGCGCGCGCGGGGAGCCGGTGCGGGACCAGTCCTTTCCGGAACACTGGCTCGCGCAGGTGCCGGTGCCCGACCGCACCGACGCGCTGGGCTCGGCCGAAAACGGCGCACACCAGCCGCTCGAGCCGATGCTGCAGGCGCTCGGGCGCCTGGCCGCGCTGGGCAGCCAGGCCGTGGCCATCGCCTGCAACACCGCGCATGCCTGGCATGACCGCCTGCAGGAGCGCTTTCCGCAGATCGAGCTGCTGCACATGGCGCGCGAGGTGGCGCGGCATCTGGCCGCGCAGGGCACGGGCAGCGTGGCGCTGATGGCCACCGAAGGCACCTACCGCGTGCGGCTCTACGAGCAGGCGCTGGCCGAGGCAGGGCTCGACTGCCATGTGCCGCTGGCCGAAGAGCGGCGCATCATCACGCGCGGCATCTTCGACGGGGTCAAGGCCGGCAACATGCAGCTCGCCGAGGCCTGCTTTTCGCAGGTGGCGCTGCAGCTCGCGCAGCGCCACGGGCCGGTCACCATCATCATGGGCTGCACCGAGGTGCCGCTCGGGCTCCAGGGCTCGGCCGCCGTGGCCGGGCTGGACCTGGTCGACCCGGCGCAGGTGCTGGCCGCCGCACTGGCGCGCCGCGCCTACCGCGACTAGTCCGGCAGCAACCCTGCCGGCAGACGGGCCGGGCTGGTTTCGCCTACATTGCGGCGTGCGTTTTTCGCGCATGCCCTCCTTGTCCGACGATTCAACTGGAGCCCTACCCATGTCCCTTCGCGACGACAGCCGTTCCGATTTCGATTCGCTTCGCCCCGGCCAGAGCACAGAGCAGGGTGCCACGCGGCGCACCGCGCTCAAGGCCGCCATTGGCGTGGGCTACGCGGCCGCGGTCATGCCGGTCATGGCGCAGACCGCCATCAGCACCTCGGCCGAAGGCCTGAAGGCCGGCCCCGTCAAGTACACCGTCAATGGCTTCGAGGTGCCGGCCTATGCGGCCGCACCGGCCGGCGAGTCCGGCCTGCCCGTGATCCTGGTGGTGCAGGAAATCTTCGGCGTGCACGAATACATCGCCGACACCTGCCGCCGCTTCGCCCAGCTCGGCTACCTGGCGATCGCGCCCGAACTCTATGCGCGGCAGGGCAATCCGCGCGGCTATACCGACATCCCGAAACTGCAGGCCGACATCGTGAGCAAGGTGCCCGATGCGCAGGTGCTGGCCGACCTCGATGGTGCACTTTCGTATGCATCGGCCAATGGCGGCAACGTGGCCAAGGCCGGCATCACCGGCTTCTGCTGGGGCGGGCGCATCGTGTGGCTCTACGCCGCCACCGGCAAGGTCAAGGCCGGCGTGGCCTGGTACGGCCGGCTGGTTGGCCAGCCGAGCGAACTCACGCCCAGGCACCCGGTCGACATCGCGGCCAGCCTGCAGGCGCCGGTGCTCGGCCTCTACGGCGGCAAGGACCAGGGCATCCCCCTTGACACGGTTGATAAGATGAAAGCCGCCCTGGCCACCGGAACCCCGGCGGCCAAGGCTTCGAGCTTCGTCGTGTATCCCGAAGCAGGCCACGCGTTCCATGCCGATTACCGCCCGAGCTACGTGAAGAGCGCGGCCGAGGACGGATGGCAGCGCGCCACGGCCTGGTTCAAAGCCAATGGCGTCGCCTGACGGCGGCCAGCAGCCACCCACCGCCGAAGGCCGTCCGAGTGACGGCCTTTCTCTTTTTATGAACGGTATCGGGCATCAATGCCCATCGACATTGCGCAAGCAGCTATGAATTTGATAGTGATCATCGTGGCGACCCTGGTTGCCGGCATCGGAAGCGTGTGGCTGGCCGCATTGCTCTTGCGCGTGGGCGTTCGCAACGGTTCGGGCGGCGTGAATTCGCAGCACCTGCTGAGCCTGGCCGCGGGCGCGCTGCTGGCCACCGCATTCATGCACCTGTTGCCCGAAGCCTTCGAGAGCCGCATCGAGCCCGCGCTGCTGTTCGGCGTGCTGCTGTTCGGCCTGGTGTTCTTCTTCCTGCTCGACAAGGCCGAGCTCTGGCATCACGGGCACGAGCACCATCACGGCGATCACGGCCATGCCCACGATCACGGCCACGATCACGGCCATGCGCATGCCCACGCGCCCCGCATGGGCGGCGGCTGGGCGGTGCTCACCGGCGACAGTGTGCACTGCTTCGGCGACGGCATCCTGATTGCGTCGGCCTTCATCGCGGACATCCGCCTGGGCCTGGTGGCGGCCGTGGCCGTGCTCGCGCACGAGGTGCCGCACCACATCGGCGACCTGGTCGTGCTGCGCCAGAGCTCGGCCAACCAGCGCGCGGCGCTCGTCAAGGTGTCGCTGGCCGGCACCATGACCATGCTCGGGGGCATCGTGGGATGGTGGCTGGTCGACCAGTTGCACGGCTGGCTGCCGTACTTCCTGGTGCTGGCCAGCAGCAGCTTCGTCTACGTGGCGCTGGCCGACCTGATTCCCCAGCTGCAGAAGCGGTTGCCCGCGCGGCAGACCGCGGCGCAGATCGTGTGGCTGGTGGTGGGCATTGCGCTGGTTTCGCTGGTGAGCCGGCTGGCCCACGGCGAGCATGGCCATGGCGAGCACGGCCATGACGAGGGCCATGGGGAACACGGCCACGTCCACAAGGACTGAAGGCGGGGCCCGGCAAGTCAGGCGGCGCCGGGCGAGAAACTTTCCGACACCGACGCCGCGACTCAGGTGAAGCGGAACGGCCGAAACAGGCGCACTATAGGGGTTCGTTCAGTCCAGTATTCAGTCTGAGGAGCCGATCATGATCAACGTCGACGCCACCGCGCGTTCCGCCTCGTTGCCCGACGAAGACGACGACAACACGCCAGCCGACGATTTCGAGGAAACCGACAGCGAAATCTCCGACGACCTGTCGGAGGAAACGGGCATCGATCTCACGGATGCGAGCGAGCTCGACGCCGACAACGTTCCGGCCGACGAGGAGTTCGACCGCGTGATGAACGCCCCCGACTGATTCTCGTCAGGCCGCCGTTTCGCGCCGCACGATCACCTGCCCGTTGCGCGCGCCGCTGTGCGCGCCGTGCTGCCAGGTGAGGGCGCCATTCACGATCACTGCATCGATGCCTTCGGCCGCCCGTGTCGGCGTCTCGTAGTTCGCGGTGTCGCGTACCGTGGCCGCATTGAAGATCACCACGTCGGCGTGGTGGCCCGGCTTCAAGGTGCCGCGCTCGTGCAGCCCGAAGTTGCGCGCGGTGAGCCCGGTCATCTTCCACACCGCCGTCTCCAGCGGAAACAGGCCGACGTCGCGGCTGTAGTGGCCGAGCACGCGCGGGAAGGTGCCCCAGAGGCGCGGATGCGGCTTCTCGCCGAGCGGGATGCCGTCGGAGCCGATCATGGTGTCCTCGAAGGCGAGGATGCGCTGCACGTCGTCCTCGTCCATCATGAAATAGATCGCGCTGCCGGGCGACAGCCGCTTCGCCGCCTCTTCGCCGGAGACGCCCCATTCGGCCGCGATGTCCTTCAGGTCGCGCCCCGCGCACTCGGGGCGCGGCACGCTCGACGCGATCAGCACCCGGCCGTCCATCATGCCCCGGTCGGTGCGGATCATGGTGGAACCCGCGGTGTAGGGATAGCAGTCGAGGCCAATGCACTGGTGGCGCATCGCTTCCTTGATGAAGGGCAGCGTCACCTTGCTCTTGCCGAAGTTCTGCGCGTTCTGCACCTTGTGGTGCGACACCACCACCGGAATGCCGAGCGCGCGGCCGATGTGGAAGGTTTCCTCCAGCGACTCCATCACGCGGTCCGCCTCGTCGCGCATGTGCGTCACGTAGAGCGCCTTGCGCGCGCTGAGCGGGCGGCCGACTTCGATGATCTCCTCGGTCGTCGCCTTGACGGCCGGCGGATAGAAGGTGCCGGTCGACAGGCCGATGGCGCCGGCCTGCATCGCCTCTTCGACCAGCGCCTGCATGGCTGCGATCTCGCTGTCGTTGGCGGGGCGGTCGAGGTCGGACATGGTCACGGCGCGCAAGGTCGAGTGGCCGACCATCGCGGCCACGTTCACCGACGAGGGCGTGGCGCGCAGCGCATCGAAGTAGGCCGCGAAGGTCGTGAACCGGTCTTCCGGCGGCGTCTCGAGCAGGCTAAGCGGCATCGGCAGTTCCATGTCTTCGCGCAGCGGCGCGGCGCTGATGCCGCAGTTGCCCGCCACCACCGTGGTCACGCCCTGCGACACCTTGAACGGCATCTGCGCCTGCGAAAGAACGGCCTGGTCGTCATGCGTGTGCGAATCGATGAAGCCCGGCGCGACGATGCGGCCGGTGGCGTCGAGCGTTTGGTCGGCGGTGTGGCCAGCGAGATTGCCGATGGCCGCGATGCGGCCGCCCGAGATGCCCACGTCGGCATCGAAGCGCGGCGCCTTGGTGCCGTCGATCACGGTGCCGCCGCGGATCAGCAGGTCGTAGTGGGGTGTCTTGTCGCTCATCGGTGGGATCTTTCAGCGGAAGTGGCAGGCGACCCAGTGGCCGCCGATGGAAGACGAAGGCCGCTCGCTCAACTCGGGCGCTTTTTCCTTGCACACGGCCTGCGCCATCGGGCAGCGCGTGTGGAAGCGGCAGCCCGAAGGCGGATTGGCGGGGCTCGGTGGATCGCCCTGCAGTAGCATGCGGCGCGCGGGGGTGCGTGGATTGGGCACGGGTACCGCCGAGAGAAGGATCTCGGTGTAGGGATGCAGCGGCGCGGAGAACAGCGTGTTGCGGTCGGCAATCTCGACGATGTGGCCGAGATACATCACCGCTACGCGATGGCTGATGTGGCGCACCACCGCAAGGTCGTGCGCGACGAACAGGTAGGCAATGCCGAATTCGGCCTGCAGGTCCATCAGCAGGTTCACCACCTGCGCCTGCACCGACACGTCGAGTGCCGACACCGGCTCGTCGCAGACGATCAGCTTGGGGTTGAGCGCCAGCGCGCGCGCAATGCCCAGCCGCTGCCGCTGGCCGCCCGAGAACTCGTGCGGGAATTTCTTCGCCGCCTCGGGCCTGAGGCCCACGCGCGAGAACAGCCACTGCACGCGCTCGCGCCGCTCGGCGGCCGTGCCCGTGCCAAGATGGCTGAAGTTGCGCATGGGCTCGGCCACGATGTCGCCGGCCGTCAGGCGTGGGTTCAGCGAGGCATACGGGTCCTGGAAGATGATCTGCAGCTGGCGCCGGCGCAGCCGCATCTCGTTGGCGGAGAGCGTCAGCAGTTCCTCGCCCTCGAGCTGCACCGAGCCCGAGGTCGGCTCGACCAGCCGCATCACCGACTTGGCGGTGGTCGTCTTGCCGCAGCCCGATTCGCCGACCAGCGACAGCGTCTCGCCGCGCGCCACCGAGAACGAGACTCCATCGACCGCCTGGATCGCGGGCCTGGCCGGCCGCAGCCAGCGCTTGGGCGAGAGGTAGTGCTTGCGCAGGTTGCGCACCTGGAGCAGCGGCGCTGCGGTTGTCGTGGTCATGCGCTCACCTCGGCGGCCTCGGCCCATTGTTCTTCGACCGCGAAGCAGGCCACCACGTGGTCGTTGCCCTGCAGCGTGAGCTGCGGCGCCTCGGCGCGGCAGCGTTCGCGCGCCTGGCTGCAGCGCGCCGCAAAGGCGCAGCCGCGGCCCAGCTCGTGCGCGGCCGGCACCAGCCCCGGGATCTCGGCCAGCCGGGTGCTCGCGGTGTTCATCGACGGCATCGAGGCCATCAGCGCGCGGGTGTAGGGATGCAGCGGCCGGTCGAACAGGTCGATCACATCGGCCTCTTCGACCTTCTTGCCGGCATACATCACGACCACGCGGTCGCAGCTCTCGGCCACCACGCCGAGGTCGTGCGTGATCATCACCACGCCCATGCCCAGTTCCTTCTGCAGTCGCTTGATGAGATCGAGGATCTGCGCCTGGATCGTCACGTCGAGTGCGGTGGTGGGTTCGTCGGCAATCAGCACCTCGGGGTTGCAGGCCAGGGCCAGCGCGATCATCACGCGCTGGCGCATGCCGCCCGAAAGCTGGTGCGGATACTCGTTCACGCGCCGCTCGGGCTCGGGGATCTGCACCACGCGCAGCATTTCCACCGCGCGCTGCAGCGCTTCGCCGCGGCTGGCCTTCTGGTGCAGCTGCACTGTCTCGGCGATCTGCCGGCCCACGGTGAGCACCGGGTTCAGCGAGGTCATCGGCTCCTGGAAGATCATCGAGATGCGGTTGCCGCGGATCTGCCGCATCTCGCGTTCGCCGAGCTGCATCAGGTCGGTGCCGCGCAGGCGCACGGCGCCCATGTGGCGGCCCGGCGGCGTCGGCACCAGCCGCAGGATCGAGAGCGCGGTCACGCTCTTGCCGCAGCCCGATTCGCCGACCACGCCGAGCGTGCGGCCCGCGCGCACGGTGTACGACACGCCATCGACCGAGCGCACCACGCCGGCCAGCGTATGGAAATGGGTGCGCAGGTTGTCGACTTCGAGCAGGGGCTCGCCGGGCGCGAGCGCAAGGTGGGGCATCGGTGCCATGGTGGGCCTCACAGCTGCCGCGCCAGGCGCGGGTCGAGCGCATCGCGCAGGCCGTCGCCGAGCAGGTTGATCGCCAGCACCGTGGCCGCCAGCAGCAGGCCCGGGTACAGGATGATGTGGAACGCCACTGCCACGAAGTTGCGGCCCTCGGCCATCATGTTGCCCCAGCTGGGCATCTGCGCCGGCACGCCCACGCCGAGGAAGGACAGCGCCGCTTCCGTCAGCACCGCGGCGGCGGCCACGAAGGTCGACTGCACGATCAGCGGGGCCACCATGTTGGGCAGCACGTGTCGCAGCAGGATCACGGGCAGCCGCGTGCCGACCGCATGCGCGGCCTCGACATACAGCTGCTCGCGCAGGGTGAGCGCGAGCGAGCGCACCAGCCGCACCACGCGCGGAATCTCCGGCACCGTGATGGCGACGATCACCGTCGTGAGGCTGGCGCGCGTCACCGCCATGAGCGCAATGGCCAGCAGGATGCCGGGAATGGCCATGAGCCCGTCCATCACGCGCATCACCGGCCCGTCGGCCCAGCGCACGAAGCCCGCGATGAGGCCGATCAGCACGCCGAAGAAGGTGGCGAGCAGCGCGACCGAGGCGCCGACGATCATCGACACCTGTCCGCCCCACACGGCGCGGCTGAACACGTCGCGGCCGAGCGCATCGGTGCCGAACAGGTGCTCGGCCGAGGGCGGCTGCATGCGCGCGAGCGGGTCGATGTCCTGCGGATCGAAGGTGGCGATCCAGGGCGCGCCGATGGAGACCGCGGCCACTGCAACCAGCAGCAGCCCGCCGACGATCAGCGTCGGATGCTTGCGCACCCAGCGCCAGCGCGGCGGCACGAAGGGCGCTTCGTCGGCCGCGGCAACGGGCGGCGCGGGCAGGGGGCTTTCACTCATCGGAAGTACGGTGGACATGGATCATCTAGTACGTGATGCGCGGATCGAACAGCCCGTAGCTCAGATCGATCAGCAGGTTGATCAGCACGTACACGCCGGCCGACAGCAGCAGCACGCTCTGGATCACGGGATAGTCGTGGCGCTGCACCGAATCGATCACGAGCCGGCCCACGCCCGGAATGGCGAACACCGTCTCGGTGACCACCACGCCGCCGATCAGGAGCGCGATGCCCACGCCCACCGTGGTGGCGATGGGAATGGCCGCATTGCGCAGCGCATGGCCCAGCACCGGCAGCACGCCCAGGCCCTTGGCGCGCGCGGTGCGGATGTAGTCTTCATGCAGCACCTCGAGCACGGTGGCGCGCGTCATGCGCGTGACGAGCGCGATGTACACCAGCGCGAGGTTCACGCAGGGCAGCACCAGGCCGCGCAGCCATTGGCCGGGGCTGTCGGAGAAGCGCACGTAGCCCTGCACCGGAAACCACGGCAGCTGGATCGCGAAGGCGTAGATCAGCAGGTAGCCCACCAGGAACACCGGCACCGAGAACGCGAGCACCGCGAACAGCATCACGAGCCGGTCGATCCAGCTGCCCGCGCGGTAGGCCGCGAGCGTGCCCAGCGGCACCGCCAGAACGAGCGTGATGGCCATGGTCAGCACCGCGATCGACACCGTGGGCTCCAGCCGCTGCGCGAGCAGCTGCGCCACCGGCACCTGGGTGAAGATCGAGGTGCCGAGGTCGCCCGTGAAGAGCTTGCCCAGCCAGATTGCGAACTGCTGCCACAGCGGCAGGTTGAGGCCCAGCGCGGCGCGCAGTTTCTCGATGTCTTCGACCGAGGCCAGGTCGCCCGCGATCAGCGCCGCGGGGTCGCCCGGCGACAGGTGGATCAGCAGGAACACCACCACCGCCACCACGGCCATCACGGGCAGCGTCGAGAGGAATCGTCGGAGGATGTAGCCCATGGTGCTGCCGTGCGATGCCGCTTACTTGTCGAGCATCCAGACCGTCGGCATGCCGGCCCAGAGCTTGTCCGTGCCCTTGAGGCTCGCGCGCGCGGCAAACGCGGCCGTGTACTGGCCGGCGTTGATGTAGGGCACCGTTTCGTAGGCGCGGGCCTGGAAGGCGTCGAGGATCTCGCGGCGCTTGGCCGGCACGGTCTCCTTGAGCCAGGCGTTGCGCAGGTCGTCGAGCGTCTTGTCGCAGGGCCAGCCGGGCAGGGTGTTGCCGCAGGCCGCGCTCAGGTAGGCGTTGGTGATGGGGGAGTTGACGTCGAACTCGCCGGCCACCGTGACGTACATGTTCCAGCCGCCGGCTTCGGGCGCATCGCGCTTGGCGCGGCGCGCGCCGATGGAGGCCCAGTCCATGGTCTGCGCATCGACGTTCATGCCGATGCTGCGCATGGTCTGCGCGGCCATCAGCGCCTCGGCGTTGAGGTAGGTGACGTCGCTCGGCACCAGGATGGTGACCTTCTCGCCCTTGTAGCCGGCGTCCGCGAGCATCTTCTTGGCCTTGGCCACGTCGGCCTTGCGGTAGGGTTCGGCGCCCGCGGCGGTGTCGTTGGGGCTGCCGCAGATGAAGAAGGTCTGGCAGTAGCTCATGCGCATGTCCAGCGGATAGCCCATGGCCGCGACGATGCGCTCCTGGCTCACGGCCTGCAGTAGCGCCTGGCGCACCTTCGGGTTGTTGAAGGGCGGCAGCAGGTGGTTCATCACCAGGAAGCCCTGGTAGGTGCCGCCCGAGCCGATCTTCACGCCCGGGTCGGTGCGCAGCGGCGCGATGTAGTCGGGCGGCACTTGCTCCACCAGGTCGACCTCGCCGCGCTTGAGCGCCGCGATGGCGCTGTTGGCGTCGGGCAGGTAGAGCCATTCCACGCGATCGAAGCTGGTCTTCTTGCTGCCGGCCAGGCCGCTCGGCGCTTCGCTGCGCGGCAGGTAGTTGGGGTTGCGCACGAACACGGTCTTGTTGCCCGGCACCCATTCGTCGCGCTTGAAGATGAAGGGGCCGGAGCCGATCACCTCGGGCAGCGGCGCGGTGGCGGGCATCTTCGCGAGCCGCTCGGGCAGGATCACCGGCGGAAAGCTCGAGGGCTTGGCGAGCCCCTCGAGCACCAGGCCGAAGGGCTCGGCGAGCGTGAGCGTGAAGGTGCGCGCATCCACCGCCTTCCACTCGGCGCCGCCCGCCACCATGGCGCGGCCGATGCTGTCGCGTGCGGCCCAGCGCTGCAGCGAGGCAATCGCGTCGGCCGAGGTCACGGCGCTGCCGTCGGAGAACTTCAGGCCCGGGCGCAGCGTGAAGCTCCACTGTTTGCCGTCCTTGGAGGAGGTGTACTTCTCGGCCATCTGCGGCTGCGGCTTGCCGTTCGCATCCTGCGCGAACAGCGTGTCGTAGACCATGTAGCCGAAGTTGCGCGAAATGTAGGCGGTGGTGAAGGTCGGGTCGAGGATCTTCAGGTCGGCATGCGCCACCACCTTGAGCGTCTTGGGCGGCGCCGTCTGGGCGAGCGCCGGCAGGTACGCGGCCGAAAGCGCCAGGGTGGCAAGGGCTGCAAGCGTTCGTCGTTTCATCGTCGGTACTCCGATAGAGGCTGAAAAGAAGCGGGCCAGATTCATTCGCGAAACACCGCGGAACCGGCTTTGCCGGGCCGCTGGTGTTGCCCCCTGGAAGGGGGTTGGAGGCCACACGAAGTGGGCAAGCCTGGGGGTCATGCCGTGATCGGCCACTTGGGCAGGCGCGCCTTGCGGTAGGGCAGGGTGTTCAGGTCGAGCGTCACGGCGCCGGGAGCGCCGGCGTAGATCACGTGCTTCGCAACCTTCGAGTAAGAAGCGTAGAAGTGCTGCGACGACTTCACGACGATGATCTTCCTGGCCGCCAGGTCGCATCCGAGCTGCGTGAACAGGTCGGTGCCCATGGCCTGGTTGCGCAGCGTGACCAGCACGATCTCGATGCCGTTGGCCTCGACCAGTGCGCTGTCTCCCATGAGCGTGGGCGTGCCCGCCAGGCCCGTCATCACCAGGTCGTGCTTGAGCGCCTTCACGGTGCAGTCGAGGTCGATCGGGTCGCCCGAGAGCGGGCTGATCTTGCCGCCGATGCGCATGGCCAGCTTCGCGCCCACGCCGGCATCGAAGGCGATGCGCACCGCGATCGGGTCCCACATCGGACCGATGGCCGCGTTCGCGATGCCGCGCTCGACCATGCGGCGCAGGATGAAGGTGGAGTCGCTGGCCGCGCCGCCGCCGGGGTTGTCGGCGCCGTCGGACAGCACTACCGGGCCACCGTCGAAGGCCAGCGCCTGGTCGAGCGAGGCGTCGATGCCCGGGTAGTCGATCGTGAGCCCGTCGCGCATGGCGATGACTTCGTCCGCGAGCTGGCGGGCGAGCGCATCGGCCTTGGCCTGGTCGCCGTCAGTGTAGACCAGCACCTTGGTGCCCATCTCGGCAACGTCGCCCCATGAGAAGCCGTGCGTGAGCGAGATCGACAGCACGCCGTCCCTGCCCTCGAGCGATTGCATGCGTTCGACGAACCCGCGCGCCGGCTCGCGCGAGGTGTGAACGGTAACGATCATGTCGCAGTCGACCATCGCGGCCACCGGCTTCACCTTGCCCTCGACCATCGCGGCGCAGATGTCCACCAGCTCCAGGCCGCGTTCGAGCACGTCGGTGTGCGGGTATTCCTTGAACGAGATCATCAGGTCGGCGTTGGCGACCATCTGGGGCGTCAGGTGGTTGTGCGGATCGAGTTCGGCGCCGATCACCGCGCCGGGCCTGACGATCTGCCGCACGCGCGCGAGCAGATCGCCCTCGCAGTCGTCATAGCCGTCGGCCACCATCGCCCCGTGCAGGCCGAGCAGCACCATGTCGACCGGCAGCACCGCACGCAGGTCGGCCAGCAGTTCGTCGCGCAGCGTTTCGTAGGCGTGGCGCGTGGTGGTGCCGCTGGGCTGCGCACCGGCCACCATGCCTTCGAACAGCTCCCAGCCGCGGTCGGCGCCGCGCATGCGCGCGGCCCACAGCGGGCCCGAGAACAGCGTCATCGCGTCCGGATGCTGGCCGGCCGGGAAGTAGCCGCGGTCCCTGAAGGAGGCGAGGCCGGTCGGCATCGGGCCGAAGGTGTTGGTTTCGGTGGCGAGGGAGGCGCTGAAGACACGCATGGGTTTGTCTCTGTGGTGGTGGGAGTGTTCTTGTCAGCCGGCTGCGGCAGTGCGCAGCCGCTGCGGCCCGAGCATCTCGGCCGTGAGGCCGAAGCCCGCGATGCGTTCGGGCAGCGGCAGCCCGCGTGCCAGCGCGGCGCAGGCCTCGCCCATGGCCGCCGAGGTCTGGATGCCGTAGCCGCCCTGCGCCGCAACCCAGAAGAAGCCCGGCGCGTCGGGATCGAAGCCGCCCACCAGGTCGCCGTCGGCCACGAAGGAGCGCAGGCCGGCCCAGGTGCGCGTGGGCCGGCGGATGGTGAGCGTGGTCGCTTCCTCGATGCGATGGATCGCGAAGGCGATGTCCAGTTCTTCGGGCTGCACGTCCTGCGGCTCGACCGGGTCCGCATTGGCCGGCGAGCCGAGCAGCATGCCGGCATCGGGCTTGATGTACCAGCCTTCGTCGGCGCCGAAGACCATGGGCCAGTGCGCGACGCTGCTGCCTTCGGGCGGCGCGAAGATGAAAGCCGAGCGCCGGCGCGGCTCGATGCCGATGGGCTGCACGCCAGCCAGCTGCGCGATGGTGTCGACCCAGGCGCCCGCGGCATTGAGCAGCACCGGCGCTTCGTACACGGCGCCGCCAGCGGTCACGCGCCAGCGCTCGCCGATGCGCTCGATGGCCGTCACGCCGGCATCGCACACCAGCTTGCCGCCGGCCTGCCGCATGCCGCGCAGGTAGCCCTGGTGGATGGCGTGCACGTCCATGTCGGCGGCATCGGGTTCGTAGACCGCGCCGGCGACCTGCTCGGGCCGCAGGGCCGGCACCATCGCGAGTGCCTCTTCGCTGCCCAGGCGCGTGGCGCCGGTGTTCATGGCGCGCAGCACGTTCCAGTGGGCTTCGAGCTCCGGCAGGTGCTCGGTGCTCGCGACCATCATCGCGCCGCGTGGCGTGAGCAGCGGGTGTTCGGAAAAACCTTCGGGCGGATGCTCGAGAAAGGCGCGGCTCGCCATGGTGAGGGCGCGCACCTGCGCCGTGCCGTAGCTTTCCATGAAGAGCGCGGCCGAGCGGCCGGTGGAGTGGTAGCCCGGCTGGGCTTCGCGTTCGAGCAGGATCACGCGGGCGTGCGGCGCGAGCCAGTGGGCCACCGAAGCCCCGGCAATGCCGCCGCCAATCACAAGGTAGTCGGCCACCGTGGGCGCTTTGGAATTTGCAGTCATCGGCGAAAAGTGTAGGTAGAAATTTGCGGATACGCAAATAAAATAGAGGGCACCAAGGGGAAACCATGGTGCACCTGGTCGGTGAAATTTGCGTCAACGCAATTTGCGTATACGCAACTTCCGGGCCTGCACCGCCCGGGCCGCAAGGAACGGCGCGGCACCGGGCTGGCAGAATTGCGCTGCACCACAAGAGAAAGCCAAGCGTGAATCCACACACAGGGACCAAGCCGGGGACAAGGCCGAAGGACGAGGCGCCCACGCTGGACCGCACCACCTTCGGCCATCGCCTGCGCGCCGCGCGCAAGCGCTTCGGCTGGACGCTGGCGCAGCTGGCCGAGCGCTCGGGCGTGTCGATCACCACCATCTCGCGCGCCGAGCGCGGCCAGCTCGCGCTGGGCTACGAGAACTTCACCGCGCTCGGCCGCGCGCTGGAGATGGACATGAACGCCATGTTCGCGGGCGCCGGCGTCAAGCCCGCGCAGCTCGACGGGCCGGTCGTCACGCGCGCCGGCAAGGGCGTGGTGTACCGGGGCCTGTCGATCGCGTATGAATTCCTCGGCACCACGGCGGCCGGCAAGCAGATGAGCCCCATCGTGGGCACCGTGCATGCGCGCCGCATCCACGGCCCGGAAGACTTCGTGCGGCACTCCGGCGAGGAATTCGCCTACGTGCTGTCGGGCGAGATCGAGGTGCACTTCGACAACGGCGAGGTGGTGCGCCTGGCGCGCGGCGACTCGCTGTACTTCGACAGCCGCATCGGCCACGCCTATGTGAGCGTGAGCCGGCAGCTCGCCAAGATCGTGGGCATGACCACCGCGGAGAGCGGGCACATGAGGTCGGCGCGCGAGGCGCCTGAGCCGGGGCCGGAGCCGAAGCCGAAGCCGAAGCCGAAGCGCAAGGCCGCGGCAAGGAAGACCCGCCGCGGCCGGAAGGATTGAAAGGACGGCTCTTGCAAGGTGTTGACTGCGGCGCGGTGCCAACGCTATAGTCGCGGCCGCAGTCGCCCACGCGGCGCTGCCGTAAGCGTTACCGTCATCCAACGCGTCCTTTGTCGAGAGGATCCCAGCGGGGAATATCTCGATCCATAAAGACGCGCCTTGGCATGACATCACTTTTCTCATCCGCTTCCGTTCGCCCCCTCGAGACCCGTTCTGCTTTCACGGGGCTCGCCCCGGTGGTGCTGGCGGTCTTCCTCGGATTCCTTGCAATCAGCGTTCCGCTGGCCGCGCTCGCGCTCCAGGTGCGCGACCACCTGGGATTCGGCACGGCCACCGTCGGCTGGGCCATCGGCCTTCAGTCGCTCGCCACCTTGCTGACCCGCCACCAGGCCGGCACGCTCTGCGACCAGCGCGGCCCGCGGGCCGCTGTGCTTCTCGGCCTTCCGCTGGCCGCCTGTTCGGGCCTGGCCTATGGCTTGTCGAACGCCCTGCCCATCGATCCCGCTGCGAAGCTTGCCGTCCTGCTGCTGGGCCGGCTGTTGGCGGGCATTGGCGAAAGCCTGTTTCTCACCGGCTTGATGAGCTGGGGCATTGCACGCGTGGGCGCCGCCCGCACCGGACAGGTGATGTCATGGACGGGCATTGCCATCTACGCCGCGCTCGGGCTCGGCGCGCCGCTCGGGCTGGCCGTGCAGGCGTCGCATGGCTTCACCGGTGTGGGCGTGGCCGCGCTGCTGGCACCGATGCTGGCCTGGGCCATCGCGGCGCGCCTTCCGGCGGTGGCCGCGGCAGGCGGGCAGCGCGTGCCCTTTCATCGGGTGCTCGGACTGATCTGGCGGCCAGGTCTCGTGCTCGCGCTGGCGACCGTGCCCTATGCCGCGATGGCGGCCTTCCTGACGCTCGACTACGCCGCCCACGGCTGGCCGCATGCCGGCACGGCGCTGCTCGGCTTCGGTGTCGCCTATGTCTTCGTGCGGCTGGCCGGTTCGGGCCTGCCGGACCGCTTCGGCGCGACGCGCGTGGCCGTGGGTTCGTTGATTTTCGAGGCCGTGGGGCAGGTGCTCGTCTGGTGCGCCGCCACGCCCGCGATGGCCGTGTGCGGAGCCACGCTGACGGGGCTCGGCTTTTCGCTCGTGTTCCCGGCGATGGGCGTGCTGGCGACCCGGTCGGTGCCGCCGCAGCAGCGCGGCCGCGCGGTGGGCAACTTCATTGCGTTTGCGGACATCGCAATGGGGGTGACCGGACCCGCGGTCGGCATTGCGACGCAGTGGCTCGGGATCACGGCAGCTTTCCTCGTGGGTGCCGGCGCGACCTGTGCCGCGCTGTGCCTGCTGCCTTCCTTGCGGCTCGGCCGCAGCAGCGGCTAGCGGCGCGAAGCGCTACCGCATGGGGCCGCCATGGCACTGTCGCCGATTTGCAGCGCGCCGCGCTTCGGCTCGCTATGCTGGCGCCCGCCATCCACTCCAACAAAGAGAACCTTCATGACCATGCGCTCCTCGCCTTTCTTCGCCCTGCGCTCCATTGCACTGGCCTGCGGCCTCGTGTTCGGTGCCGCCGCCGCCGCGCATGCCGCGCCCGATGCCAAGCTGCTCGCCGCCGCTGAAAAGGCGCAGCCCGCGGTGATCGACAACCTCAAGGAAATGGTGCTGATCGAGTCGGGCAGCCTCAACGTCGACGGCCTGCTCAAGATGGCCGACGTGGTGGAAGCGCGCCTGAAGGCCGCCGGCTTCAAGACCGAGCGGCGCAAGGCCACATCCGGTGCGGGCGCCGACATCGTCATCGGCACCCTCAAGGGAACCGGCAAGCGCAAGATCATGCTGCAGGGCCACATGGACACGGTGTACGCCGCCGGCATCCTGAACAGCCAGCCCTACAAGGTCGACGGCAACCGCATCTACGGACCGGGCATCGCGGACGACAAGGGCGGACTCGCGGTGATGATGGCTTCGCTGAAGATCCTGGCCGACGCGGGCTGGCGCGACTACGACACGCTCACGGTGCTCATGAACCCCGACGAAGAGGTGGGCTCGGTCGGCTCCGGCGAACTCATCGCAACCATGGCCGATCAGCACGACACGGTGCTGTCCTTCGAGCCCACCGCGGCCAAGTCGGTGGCCAAGGGCGAATCGCTGCTGCTGGGCGCGGCCGGCATCGCGCAGGCCACGCTCGATGTGAAGGGCCGCGCATCGCATGCAGGTGCTGCACCCGAGCTGGGCCGCAACGCCCTGTACGAGCTGTCGTACCAGCTGCTGCAGACCCGCGACGTGGCAAAGGACATTCCCGGCGTCGCACTCAACTGGACCGTGGCTCGCGCCACCGGGCCGATCAACCAGATCACCGAAAAGGCGCAGGCGCTCGGCGACATCCGCATCACGCAGCCTGGCGCCGAGAAGAAGCTCGAAGCCGCGCTGCAGGCGAAGATCGCGAGCGGCAAGCTGGTGCCCGACACCGAGACCACGCTCAAGGTGGAAGTGGGCCGTCCGGCTTTCGTGGCGGGCGAGAAGGGCCGCGCGCTGGGCGAGAAGGCGCAGGCCATCTACAAGGAGATCGATCGCGAGCTCGCGCTCACGCCAATGACCGGCGGCGGCACCGATGCCGGCTATGCAGGCCGCTCCGGCAAGGCCACCGTGGTCGAGAGCTTCGGCCTGGCGGGCTTCGGCTATCACGCGCGCGACGAATACATCGAGGTCGACTCGATCGTGCCGCGCCTTTATCTCGTCACCCGGCTGCTGACCGAAATCGGCAAGCAATAGCAGCGCGCGCCGCGGCGCTGCTTCTCAGGGTTGATCCTTGGGAGGTTCGCCGGGGCGGCCGGGTGGCCGGCGATGGGCGGCTGCGGCTGCGGCCGCATGCTGCTGGGCCTGCTGTTGGCGCTGGGCCGCCTGTTGCTGCTGCTGTTGTTGGTGGAGCTGGGCCTGTTGCTGTTGGCGCTGCTGCTGCATCGCCTGTTGTTGTTGCTGGCGCGCGGCTTGCGCCTGCTGTTCCTGCTGCCGGTGCATCTGCTCTTGCTGCTGCTGGCGGGCCTGTTGCTGCGCCTGCTGCCGCTGCATCTGTTGCTGCTGCGCCTGCTGCTGCTGGAGCACGCGGGCTTGTTGCTGGGCTTGCTGCTGCTGTGCCTGCTGGCGCCGCGATTGCTCCTGCTGTGCCGACTGCCTTTGCTGCTGGCGCTCCTGCATGGCCTGCTGCTGTTGTTGAGCCTGCTGGCTGGCGGCGCGCGCCTGTTGCTGCTGGGCCGCCTGCTGCCGCCGTGCCTGGTCCTGCTGCTGTTGTTGAAGCAAGGCCTGCGGCGCCTGCGTGGGCGCGTTGTGTGCCTGCTGCCGTGCCAGCCGTTCCTGTTGTTGTGCCTGTTGCCGTGCCTGCCGCTGTGCCTGCTGTTGTGCCTGCTGTTGTGCCTGTCGCTGTGCTTGTTGCTGCGCCTGCCGTTCTTGCTGTTCCTGCTGGCGCTGGCGGGCCTGCAACTGCTGGGCTTGTTGCGCGGCTTGCTGCTGTTCCTGCTGCTGGCGCATGAAGGCTTGCTGCTGCCGTGCCTGCTGCTCCCGTTGTTGTTGCTGTTGCTGCGCGAACTGGGCGTTCTGTGGCGGGGGCAGGCTCGGCGCGGCCGCGAAATTGGGCGCGGGAGCGCCTGGCGGCAGGCTGCGCGGTGCGTTGTTGTAGACATTGCGCACGTTGTTGACCACGGTCGTCGAACGCGAGATGTAGGTGCTGTTGTTGTAGATCACGGCAGGCCGCGCATAGGCCGGCGGCACCGCGCGGTCGCGATCGCTATCGCGGTCACGGTAGCGCGGCGCACCCCAGTTCACATCCCAGGAGCGCCAGCCCCAGTCGTGCCGCTGGAGCGCGGCGCCCACGACCACGCCGAGCCCGAAGGTGAACGCGCCTGCCGCCACCTGGCCGCGGCCGTAGCCGGGCGCAACCTCGACGGGCGGGGTGTACGCATAGCCGGGGTACACGGGCACGGGTTCGCCGTAGATGCGCTGCGGGTCGTAGCTCGGTACGTAGACCACGTCGGGCTGTGCGGGCTCGATGGTGATGAACTGCGGCGGCGGCTCGACCACGGCGGGGCCCGCGTAGACGGGCTGCATGTCAGGCGCCGGTGCGTAGTTGCGCGGTGTGGCGGCGCTGGCCACGCGCAGCTTGTCGTTGTTCTTGAGCCGGCCCGCCGCCGATGCGCGCTGGCGCATGACCTGGATCGCGTTCATCACGTCGGCCGGATCGTTGTAGTAGGCCTGCCCCAGCGCTTCGGTCCACGAGATGTTGCCGGCCATCTGGTCCAGCACCGGGCGGAATGCGGTGAGCGCCTTGACGCTCGGGTCCCAGGGCTGCTGATTGGCCGCGTCGGCGAGCGCGCCGCCCTTCAAGGCCGCGTTCTGCACGAGCCAGCCGTGCGCCGCAGTGATCTGCTCGGGATAGGTGGCGCCGGCCAGCACCTGCGCCACCAGCTTGTCGGGGTACAGCGCGACGGGTGCGACCAGCTGGTAGAGCTGCTCGGCCGGGGGCGGCGTGTAGGCCGCGGGTGCGGGGGCAGCCGGCGCTGGTGCGGGCGCCGCAGCCGCTGGAGGCGAGGGCGCGGGTGCCGGCACCGAAGGCGTGTCGGTCCTGTTGCAGCCAGCGATGGCGAGCGCGCCGGTGCACAGCGAGATCGTCAGGAGCCGCGCGAGCGGTGTGCGGCGCAGTGATGTTGTCATCTGGAGTTCCTGTGGGCGCAGAAGTCACGCCTTCGAAACTCTTCAACGGCGCGCTACCTGTAGCGACGACGCCAGCGTGCATCGTCGATGCAACGGTCTGTGTCGGTGTTGCGCCGCCTGTGCTGTCGGCGCAGAACCACAAGTCGCCAGAAACCCTACTTGGCCCCGCCCGTGTATTTGCTGACGCTCGTTGCGTTCACGTGGTAGCCGCTCACGCCCATCATCGAATCATTGCGCAGGGTCTGCAGCTTGCCGGTGACCCACACGGTGTCCATGGCGCGGAACTTGGCGCCCTTGGGCGTGACCACGTGCAGGATCTGGTTGGCCGGCGGCGGCGGCGTATGGATGCAGGCGCCGAAGTAAGGCACGAGCAGGAACTCGGTGACTTCGCCCTTGGCTTCCTCGAGCGGCACGATGAAACCCGGGATCTTGATGTCCGCGCCGTTCATGGCCGGGTTGGTCGGCGCGTTGTTCGACACTTCCTGCATTTTCATGAGCAGCTCGTTGGCGCGCGGGTCGCCGTCGTTGAGCGCGCTCAGGTCCATGCCCTTGAATTCCTTGGCCGGGTCCCAGTCCTTGGGCACGAGTTCTTCCCAGGTGATCTGGCGCGGCTGGCCCGGCGCGGCCTTGGCCGCTGCGGCAGGTGCGGCCTTTCCGCCGAGCGGGTTCGATGCGGTCGTGTCCTTGGGCGCCGGCTCGGCGGCCCATGTGGCGGCGGCCAGGCCGGCGCCGGCCAGCAGCATCGAAAGCCGCGTGAAAGCCTTGATCGTGGGGTTCTTCTTTGCGATGCGCATGGTTCAAATCCTCGGTGAGAGGCCGTCGGCAAGAGAGAGTCGGTAGGCCCGGATGCCGGGCAAGAGGCTCGCCAGCCAACCCGCGACCAGCAGGCTCGCCATCAGCAGCCATTCGTTCAGTGTAGGTGGCGAAAGGGTCAATGTCAGCCCGAGCTGCGCCTGCAGCCATGGCGCGAGCAGGGCGATGCCGAGCACCGCCATCAGCACGCCGAAGGCCACGCCCAGCACTGTGACCATGGCGCCTTCGAGCGCAAGCAGCGCCAGCACATGGCGCAGGCCGGCGCCCACGGCGCGCAGCACGGCCAGCTCGCGCCGCCTTTCGTTGAGCCCGGCCATCACCACCGAGACCAGGCCCGCAAGGCTCACGAGCGCGACCAGTGCCGACATCAGCAGCAGGGCGTTCTCGCCGATGCCGATCACGCTCCACAGCTCGTCGAGCGCCACGCCCGGCAGGATGGCCATCAGCGGCTCGCCGGTGTAGGTGGAAATCCAGCGCTGCACGCCGAACACGGCGGAACGGTTCTTCAGGCCCACGAGCGCGGCCGTCACGTTCTTGGGCGTGAGATCGAACTTGCGCACCTGCTCGGCCGGGATCTTCACGCCCGGCATCGGCGCGCCGCCCACCCACTCGAGATGGATCGCTTCCATCGCCTCGAGGCCGATGTGCACCGTGCGGTCGACCGGCGTGCCGGTGCGCGCGAGCACGCCCACCACGGTGAAGGGCTTGTCGGCATGCTCGGACGCATTGAGTTCGCCGCTGCCGTGCGCGAGCGTGATCCTCTGGCCGACGTGGTAGCCGAGCTTGTCGGCCACTTCGGCGCCCACCACCGCATCGAACAGCGCGCTGAAGGGCTTGCCCTCGCGCAGCGCGAGCGGCTGGCGGTTGCCGTAGCGAAAGCGCGTGAAGTATTCGGGCGAGGTGGCGAACACCGCGAAGCCGCGGTGCGAATCGCCCAGCGAAAGCGGCACCACCCAGTCGACGCCGGGGTGCGCGGCCAGCGCCTGCACGCTCTTCCATGAAATGTTGTTGGTGGCCGCGCCGATGCGGAACACCGAGTACAGCAGCAACTGCGTGGCGCCGGTGCGCGCGCCCACGATCAGGTCGGTGCCCGAGACGGACGAGGCGAAGTTCTCGCGCAGCTCGGTGCGGATGCGCTCGACGCCGAGCAGGAGGAAGGTCGACAGCGCGATCGAGAACACCGTGAGCGCCAGCGTGAAACGCCGGTTCCAGGCACTGCGCCAGGCAATGGAAAAGAGCGCCTTCATCTCACGCGTCCGCCGCCATGGCGGCAGGCGCCGCGCGGTTGATCTCGGGCAGCAGCACATGCCGCGCAAAGCGCTGCGCAATGCGCTGGTCGTGGCTCACGAAGACGAGCGCGCTGTTGTTGACTGCGCAGGCCGTCAGCAGCACGTCGAGGAAGGCTTCGCGCCGGTCTTCGTCGAGCGCGGAGGTGGGTTCGTCGGCAATCACCACCTCGGGCTGGCCAATGAGCGCGCGCGCCGCGGCCACGCGCTGCTGCTGGCCCACCGAGAGCTGCATTGCCTGCCGCTTCCAGAGGTTGCGGTCGAGGCCCATCTGCTCGAGCAGGTGTTCGGCCTCTTCGCGCGCGCTGCCGCCGCGCGCGGCCTGGGATTCGCGCCGCTGTGAGAAGCGGCAGGGCAGCAGCACGTTGTCGAGCACGCTCAAATACGGCAGCAGGTTGAACTGCTGGAAGATGTAGCCGACATGCGCGACGCGGCAGCGGTCGCGCGCGGCGCCCGAGAGCTGCGACCAGTCGTGCCCCAGCAGCATGACGCGGCCTTCGTCCGCCACCAGCACGCCGGCCAGCAGCGACAGCAGCGTGCTCTTGCCGCAGCCGCTCGGCCCGTGCAGGAAGACCGCCTCGCCCGCGGTGATGCGCAAGGCCTCGATGTCGATGCACGGCCTTGGCATGCCGGGCCACGAGAAGCGCAGCCCTTCGGCGGCGAGCACCACGCGCAGCGGCGGCGCGGCCTCGCCCTGGGGGACGGTGCTCACGGCGTCACTTGCCCAGGTTCAGGCGAACGGGCTGGGTAGCTTGCGCACCGGCCGGGCGCTTGAGTTGGCGCTTGGACTGGCCTTGGGCAGTCGCAATCTGCACATCGATCTGGCGCGTGCCCTTGAAGGCGGAGAAAAGATTCACGTCGATGAACTTTGCCGCGGCCGCATGGGTGCAGTTGAACGAAATGGTGGCGTCGAGGTCGGCGTGGCCCGCGGGCTCGCCCGGGTCGGGGTTGCCCAGGCCCAGTGCGCTGGAGCGCAGCTCGACCGGGCCGAGCTTGCAGTTGGCGGCCGGGTCGATGGCAAACAGCTTGTCGGCTGCGCGCAGCTGGGCGATGGCGTCTTCGGCGGTCTTCTTCTCGGCATCGGTCTTGGGCGCGCGCTCGAAGCCGACGATGTTGTCGAGCGGGGACTCCATGTCGATCACCACCGTGGGCCCGTCGACCGCCACGTCGAGCTTGAGTTGCCCATGCACGTGCGCATGCTGCTGCTGCGCCTGGGCGGAAAGAAAGGGGGCTGCGAACAGTGCCGCGGCCAAAGCGAAGCCGGATGAAATGCGTCGAAGTCGGGTCTTGCTCATGGTTCTGCGCCTTGCCGGGTCGGCAGCCCCGGCGTGTTGCTCCATTCGCTCCAGCTGCCGGCATAGAGCGCGGTCGTCCCAAGGCCCGCGATCTGCATCGCAAGCAGGTTGGGCACAGCGCTCACGCCGCTGCCGCAATGGTGGACGACCGTCGCCGGGTCGCGTCCCGCGAGCAGCGCTTCGAACTCGGCACGCAGTTGCGATGCCGGCTTGAACTTGCCGTCGGGGCCGAGGTTCTCGGCGAAGGGCCGGTTCACAGCCCCGGGGATGTGACCCGCAATCGGGTCCAGAGGTTCCACCTCTCCGCGATAACGCGCAGCGGCACGCGCGTCGATCAGGTTCTGGTCAGGCTGGCCGAGCCGGCGCGCCACGACGTCGGTGGTCACCAGTTCCACCAGCGGCTCGCCCATCACAAAGTTCGACTGGAAGTGCGCGGGCTCTTCGCGGTTCGTGACTTCGCCGCCCGCGGCCTGCCAGGCCTGCAGGCCGCCGTCGAGCACGGCCACCGCGTCGTGGCCCATCCACTTGAGCATCCACCAGAGCCGGCCGCAGTAGTTGGCGCCGTTGCGGTCGTACACCACGGCCTGCATGTCGTTGGAAAAGCCGATGCTCGACAGCCAGGCCGCGAATTTTTCGCGGCTGGGCAGCGGATGGCGTCCGCCCGAGGCCGGCACGCCGTCTTCCTGCGCGATGACCACGTCGCCCTGGGCGCCCGGCACGCCGTGCTTGGCGCTCAGGTCGGTGTCGAGGTTCGCATACACCGCGCCCGGAATGTGGGCGGCGGCATATTGCTGCGCGCCGGCTTCGGGCTTCATGAGATCGAAGCTGCAGTCGAACACCATGTGGGGCGCGTCGCCGGACTGCAACTGCTGGAGTTGTTCGACGCTGAGGAGGGTGGTGTACATGGCGGGGTTCCTTCGTTGTCGATGAGGGTCGATGCGGATCAGTGTTCTTCGGCCGGCGCCTTGGGCACTGCGCGCTGGCGCAGCACGGTGGCCGCGATGCCGCTCACGATGATGAGCGCCATGCCGGTCCAGCCGGCGGCGTCGATGCGGTCGTCGAACAGCACCACGCTGTACAACGCCGCAAAGATGATGCCGGAGTACTGCAGGTTGGCCACCACGAGCGTGCCGGCCTGCGTCTTGGCCGTGGCGTAGGCGCGCGTCATGCACAGCTGCCCGAGGGCCGCCAGCAGGCCGATCGGCAGCAGCCACAGCGCATGCTGCCACGTCCAGGAGCCTCCGCCCGAAAACCCCGTGGCCGCCGTGGCAAAGGCGCCTGCCACCGCGGAACCCACCGCGAAATAGAACACCGTGCGCAGCTCCGGCTCGCCGATGCGCGACAGCGCCACCACCTGCATGTAGGCGAAGGCGGCCGTGAGGCCCGACAGCAGGCCCAGCATTCCCGCGAAGCCGTCGCTGCCGCTGACCGTGGGCTTGAGCATCAGCACCACGCCGACGAAGCCCGCGAGCACGGTCAGCGCGAGCGTGCCCTGCAGCGGCGGGCGCTCGATGCGGCCGTCGCGCCCCGGCACCGGCACCCAGGCCAGCAGCGCGCCGCCGACCAGGAAGGCCGCGATCCACACGCTGCTCATGTAGTTGAGCGTGACGGCCGTGGCCAGCGGCATGTGGGCAATGGCGTAGAACCACGCACCCAGCGACACCACGCCGATGGTGCTGCGCCAGGCGTGCATGCCGGGGTAGCGGGTGGCCATGGAGACGCCGCGGTTGCGCGCGAGAAACCACAGGAACACGATGCCGATCAGGCCGCGCCCGAGCACCATCTCGCCGCTGTTGAACCAGGCCGAGGCGACCTTCACGACCACGCTCATGGTGGCGAACAAAAAGGCGCCGAGCACCATCCAGAGCGCTTGCACTGTGTTCGGCTCAGGCGTTGTTCTGCATTGCGCTGCGGTACCACTCGTGGAACTGCTGCATGCCGTCTTCCATCGGGCTCTGGTAGGGGCCGCTCTCGTCGTCGCCGCGCAGCATGAGCGCGCGCCGGCCGGCGTCCATGCGCTCGGCGATCTCGTCGTCCTCCACGCAGGTCTCCATGTAGGCGGCCTGCTGGGCCTCGACGAATTCGCGCTCGAAGGCCACGATTTCCTCGGGGTAGAAGAACTCCACCATGTTGAGCGTCTTCGTGGGGCTCACCGGATGCAGCGTCGACACGGTGAGCACATGCGGATACCACTCGATCATCACGTGCGGATAGTAGGTGAGCCAGATGGCGCCGTACTTGGGCGGCTTGCCTTCGCGGTACTTGAGCAGCTGCTCCTGCCACTTCTGGTAGATCGGGCTGCCCGCGCGGCCGAGCCGGTTGGCCACGCCCACGGTCTGCACCGAGAAGTTGCGGTTGAACTCCCAGCGCAGGTCGTCGCAGGTGACGAAGCTGCCCAGGCCCGGGTGGAACGGGCCGACGTGGTAGTCCTCCAGGTAGACCTCGATGAAGGTCTTCCAGTTGTAGTTGCACTCGTGCAGTTCGACGCGGTCGAGCGCATAGCCCGTGAAGTCGAGGTCGGCGCGCGGGCCGAGTTCGGCCATGTCGGCCGCCACGTCGCGCCCCGCGCCATCGGGGCCGCGCTCGAACAGCAGGCCGTTCCACTCGGTGAGCGGATAGTTGTGCAGGTTGAGGCAGGGGTCCTGCTGGAAGTGCGGCGCGCCGATCAGCGTGCCGGTGGTGCGCGCGTCGCTTGCCGCATAGGTCCAGCGGTGCAGCGGGCACACGATGTTGCCGCCGGCCTGGCTGTCGAGCTGGCCGCGGCCCTGCAGGATGAGCGCCTGGCGGTGGCGGCACACGTTGGAGATGAGCTCCACGCCCTTTGGCGTGTGCACCAGCGCGCGGCCCTGGTGCTCCTGCGGCAGCGTATGGAAGTTGCCGGGCTCGGGCACGGCCAGCCGGTGGCCCACATAGCGCGGACCTTGCGCGAACAGCGTTTGCATTTCGCGCGCGTAGAGCGACTCGTCGAAGTACGCGGAAACTGGAAGTTGGCTCGTGGCCTGCTGCAGTTGAAGACTTAAATCAGACATGGAGGACCTGACCAAGCTCCCCACAGGGAGAAAAAAGAAAAGACGGAAGGCGCCGTCTGGAGGGCGACGGCCCGAAGAGTTGTGCCGGGTTGGCCGGCATGGGAACCTCGGATTGTACCCAAGGGGGCAGTGCAGTGCCCATGGCTTGCCGCATGCCGGCGCCCGTTTGCTTCCCCGTCCTAAAATGCGCGGTTTCACACTCGCTCCCTCGCATGCCCAAGGTCCCTTCTTCCGCCACGTCCAGCCCGGCCGCCACGCCCGATACGGGGCCGCTGCCGGCCAGCTACGAAGCCGGGCTCCAGGAGTTGGAACAATTGGTTGCAGAACTCGAGTCGGGCCAATTGCCGCTCGACCAGCTGCTCGGCAGCTACCAGCGCGGCGCGGCGCTGCTTGCCTTCTGCCGCGAAAAGCTCCAGGCGGTCGAAGACCAGATCAAGGTGCTCGATGCGGGCAGCCTCAAGCCCTGGACCGCCGAATGAGCGCGGTTAACGTGGCCGACTGGGACGCCGCGCGCCTGGCCAGCTGGAGCGACCCGCACCTGGCGCGCGTCGAGGCGGCGCTGTCGCGCTGGGTCGGCGTCGATGCGCCGGTGCTGCTTGGCGATGCCATGCGCTATGCCGTGCTCGACGGAGGCAAGCGGCTGCGGCCGCTGCTGGTGCTGGCCGCGAGCGAGGCGGTCGGCGGCAATGCGGCTGCGGCACTGCGCGCGGCCTGCGCAACCGAACTGATCCACGCCTACTCGCTGGTGCACGACGACCTGCCGAGCATGGACAACGACGTGCTGCGGCGCGGCAAGCCCACGGTGCACGTGAAGTTCGGCGAAGCCGACGCGCTGCTGGCCGGCGATGCGCTGCAGGCGCTGGCCTTCGAACTGCTCACGCCCGATGGCGACGAGATTCCCGCATCGATCCAGGCCACGCTGTGCCGGCTGCTCGCGCGCGCCGCGGGCAGCCAGGGCATGGCGGGCGGGCAGGCCATCGACCTGGCCAGCGTGGGCCTGGCGCTGGACGAAGCGCAGCTGCGTGAAATGCACCGCCTGAAGACCGGCGCGCTGCTGCAGGGCAGCGTCGAGATGGGCGCGGCCTGCGCCGGCGCCGTGGCGCCCGCGGCGTTGGCCGCGCTGCGCGACTATGGCGCCGCCATCGGCCTGGCGTTCCAGGTGGTCGACGACATCCTCGACGTCACGGCCGATTCGCAGACCCTCGGCAAGACGGCCGGCAAGGATGCGGCCGCTGACAAGCCCACCTATGTTTCGCTGTGGGGCCTGGACGGTGCACGCGCGCAGGCAAGGCAGCTGCTGGCCGAATCGCTTGCGGCGCTGGACCGCAGCGGCCTCGCCGACACTTCGGCCTTGCGCGCGCTGGCCCACATGGTCGTCGACCGCGACCGATGAACAACTCACAGATGGACAAGAAGACCCACGACGTTCCCATGGCTGCGCTGCTTCCCACGCTTCACGATCCATCGCCGATCCGCCACTACGACCGCGCCCAGCTCAAGCAGCTGGCGGCCGAGGTGCGCGCCTGCGTGCTCGACAACGTCTCGCGCACCGGCGGCCACCTGAGCTCGAACCTCGGCACCGTCGAGCTCACGGTCGCGCTGCACCATGTGTTCAACACGCCGCACGACCGCCTGGTGTGGGACGTGGGCCACCAGACCTATCCGCACAAGATCCTCACGGGCCGGCGCGAGCGCATGCCCACGCTGCGGCAGATCGGCGGCATCTCGGGCTTTCCGCAGCGCAGCGAGAGCGAATACGACACCTTCGGCACGGCGCACTCCTCGACCAGCATCTCGGCCGCGCTCGGCATGGCGATGGCGGCCAAGCAGAAGGGCGAGGACCGCCATTCCGTGGCCATCATCGGCGACGGTGCGCTCACGGCCGGCATGGCCTTCGAGGCGCTCAACAACGCCGGCGTGTGCGACTGCAAGCTGCTGGTGATCCTGAACGACAACGACATGTCGATCAGCCCGCCCGTGGGCGCGCTCAACCGCTACCTCGCGCAGCTCATGAGCGGCAACTTCTACGCCGCTGCCAAGAACGTCGGCAAGAGCGTGCTGCGCGCCGCGCCGCCGCTGTTCGAACTGGCCAAGCGCTTCGAGCAGCATGCCAAGGGCATGGTGGTGCCGGCCACGCTGTTCGAGCAGTTCGGCTTCAACTACGTCGGCCCCATCGACGGCCACGACCTCGATTCGCTGGTGCCCACGCTCGAGAACCTCAAGCACCTGGACGGCCCGCAGTTCCTGCACGTGGTCACCAAGAAGGGCCAGGGCTACAAGCTGGCCGAGGCCGACCCGGTGGCCTACCACGGGCCCGGCAAGTTCGATCCGCAGGTGGGGCTGGTCAAGTCCACGGCGGTGGCCAAGCAGACCTTCACGCAGGTCTTCGGCCAGTGGCTGTGCGACATGGCGGCGCACGACGGCCGGCTGGTGGGTATCACGCCGGCCATGCGCGAAGGCTCGGGGCTGGTCGAGTTCGAGCAGCGCTTTCCCGACCGCTACTACGACGTCGGCATTGCCGAGCAGCATGCCGTCACCTTCGCGGCGGGCCTGGCCTGCGAGGGCCTGAAGCCGGTGGTGGCGATCTATTCGACCTTCCTGCAGCGCGCCTATGACCAGCTGATCCACGACGTCGCGATCCAGAACCTGCCGGTGGTGTTCGCACTCGACCGCGCCGGCCTCGTGGGCGCCGACGGCGCCACGCACGCGGGCGCCTACGACATCCCGTTCCTGCGCTGCATTCCCAACATGAGCATTGCCTGCCCGGCCGACGAGCGCGAGTGCCGGCAACTGCTGTCGAGCGCCTACGAGCAGAACCACCCGGTGGCCGTGCGCTATCCGCGCGGGGCCGGCGCCGGTGTGGTGCCGCACCTCGCGCTCGACGCGCTGCCCTTCGGCAAGGGCGAGGTGCGCCGCGAGGGCCGGCGCATCGCCATCCTCGCCTTCGGCACCCTGCTGTATCCGGCGCTCGCGGCGGCCGAATCGCTCGACGCCACGGTGGTCAACATGCGCTGGGCCAAGCCGCTCGACGTCGAACTGCTGCTGCAGGTGGCGGGCACGCACGAGGCCATCGTCACGCTCGAAGAGGGGGCCGTCATGGGCGGTGCGGGCAGTGCGGTGCTCGAGGCGCTGCAGGCCGCCAACGTGCAAAAGCCCGTGCTGCAGCTGGGCCTGCCCGACCGCTTCATCGAGCATGGCGATCCGGCCAAGCTGCTCGCCTCGATCGGGCTCGATGCCAAGGGTATCGAGCAGTCCGTCACGCAACGCTTCGGCATCGCGCATTCCGCAGGGAAAACCCCCCCCGAGGCGCTGTAGCAGGTTTTTA
The DNA here is from genome assembly GCF_007828835.1 of Variovorax beijingensis. Classification (GTDB taxonomy): domain Bacteria; phylum Pseudomonadota; class Gammaproteobacteria; order Burkholderiales; family Burkholderiaceae_C; genus Variovorax; species Variovorax beijingensis_A. The sequence continues at coordinate 751,892 of NZ_VIVL01000002.1, forward strand.
CAATCGCGCAGACCCAAAAGTCCCGCGATGCGACCACGAGTCGCGTCGTTGTTTTTTTCAATGCACTCGGAGTGAATCTCAATGGATCGTCGTTCCCTTATCAAGAAAGCTGGCATCGCTGGCGTCCTCGCTGCGGGCATTGCGCCGGCAGTCCACGCGCAGGCCGCCGTTCGCTGGCGCCTGGCCTCCAGCTTTCCGAAGCCGCTCGACACGATCTATGGCGGCGCTGAAGTTTTCTCCAATGCAGTCAAGGCCATGTCCGGCGGCAAGTTCGAGATCTCGGTGCATGCGGCTGGCGAACTGATGCCCGCTTTCGGCGTGGTCGATGGCGTTCAGCAGGGTTCGGTCGAGGCCTGCCACACGGTGCCTTACTACTTCTACGGCAAGAACCCGGCCTTCGCGCTCGGTTCGGCCATTCCCTTCGGCATGAACGCGCGCCAGATGACCGCGTGGATGATGCACGGCAACGGCCGCAAGCTGATGGACGAGTTCTACGGCACCTACGGAATGGTGAGCTTCAACGGCGGCAACACCGGCACCCAGATGGGCGGTTGGTTCCGCAAGGAAATCAAGACCGCGGCCGACCTCAAGGGCCTGAAGATGCGCCTGGGCGGCGGCCTGGTGGGCGACGTGATGACCAAGCTCGGCGTGGTGCCGCAAAGCATTCCGGGCGGCGAAATCTATCAGGCGCTGGAAAAGGGCACGATCGACGCCGCCGAGTGGGTGGGCCCGTACGATGACCAGAAGCTCGGCTTCAACAAGGTTGCGCCCAACTACTACTACCCGGGCTGGTGGGAAGGCGGCCCCGAGGTCGACTTCTTCATCAACAAGAAGGCCTTCGATGCACTGTCGCCCGAGAACAAGGCCATCATCTCGGCGGCCTCCGCCGTGGCCTCGCAGGACATGCTGGCCAAGTACGACGCCCGCAACCCGACGGCGCTCAAGCAACTGATCGGCGCCAAGACCAAGCTGCTGCCTTTCAGCAAGGAAATCCTCGACGCATCGTACAAGGCCTCCCTGCAGGTCTATGAAGAGAACGCCGCCAAGAGCCCGGAGTGGAAGAAGATCTACACCGACTTCCTGGCCTTCCAGCGCGACCAGGTGGCCTGGTTCCGCGTGGCCGAAGGCCGCTTCGACAACTACATGCAATCCGCGAAGCTCTGAGCTTCGAGGCCGCCCATAAAAAAACCGCGCATTGCGCGGTTTTTTTATGGGCGCTTCACGAGCGCCGTGCGGGCGAAGTCAGTGCTAGAGCTTGCGTGCCTGCTTGAGCTCGGCCACCAGCCGCTCGAATTCGGCGATGAGTTGCGGCGTGGCCGCATAGAACACCGCGAACTTGCCGACCAGCGTGCGCACGTAGAGCCTCGGCGCAATCAGCCAGTCGAGCCCGCGCACGCGGATCAGCTTGCCGAAGGCTAGATCGTCCAGCGCCATGTGCTTGTCCCAGATCCAGCGCTGGTGCAGGCCCTGGCGGTCGATGCGGGTGCGGCTGATCATGATGTGGAACCAGGTCCAGCCCATCAGCGCAATGCCCGCGAGAAACCAGCCGAGGCCGCCGGTCCTCGCGCTGCCAAGCGCACCTACCGACCAGAGCTGTGCCAGCCAGAAGGCGCAGCCGCCCACGATCACGGTGGCCAGCAGCTTGAAGGGCAGCGAAAACGCCGGGCCCTCGACGGCATCGCCCCCTGACGGTTCGAAACGAAACGGTGCCGGACCCAAGGCGCCGACCTACTTCTTCTCGGATTCGGTGGCCGGAGCGGCTGGCGTCTCTTCCTTGGGCGGTGCGCCGAAGGGATTTTCGCCAGCGCCGCTGTCCGTGCCGGGATTCGAGTTCATGTCGTCGACCGGCACCTCGATCTGCACCTTGTCGATGTCGATCTTCTCTTCCTGCGGCAGGAACATCGTCACCGTCTGCGGCACGAAGATCACGATTGCGACCAGGATCAGCTGCATCAGCACCCAGGGGATCGCACCCATGTAGATGTCGTTCGACAGCACCGGCTTGGCGATCCGCTTCTCCTTGAACAGCGTGTCCGCGATGCCTCGCAGATAGAACAGCGCAAAGCCGAACGGCGGATGCATGAAGCTGGTCTGCATGTTCACGCACAGCAGCACGCCGAACCACACCAGGTCGATGCCGAGCTTGGCCGCCACCGGGCCCAGCATCGGCAGGATGATGAAGGCGATCTCGAAGAAGTCGAGGAAGAAGGCCAGGAAGAAGATGAACAGGTTGACCACGATCAGGAAGCCGATCTGTCCGCCCGGCAGGCCCGTCAGCAGGTGCTCGACCCACTTGGCGCCGTCCACCCCCTGGAACACCAGGGAGAACACGCGCGCGCCGATCAGGATGAACACCACCATGGCGGTGAGCCGCATGGTGCCGACCATGGCCTCCCAGATCAACGCCAGCGTCAGCCGCTTGTGCATGGCCGCCAGGATCAGCGCGCCAACCACGCCCATGGCGCCGGCTTCGGTCGGCGTGGCGATGGCGGTGTCGATACCCGGCAGGCCACCCATCGAGCCCAGCACTGCGAAGATCAGGATGGCCGACGGAATGATGCCGCGCAGGCACTTGGCCCACAGCTTGGCGCCGCTCAGCGTGCGGGCGCTCTTGGGAATGCCCGGAATGTGATGCGGCTTGATGACGCCGAGCATGAAGGTGTAGCCCGCAAAGATCAGCACCTGAAGGATCGACGGCCCCCAGGCGCCGCGGTACATGTCGCCGACCGAGCGGCCCAGCTGGTCGGCCATCACGATCAGCACCAGCGAAGGCGGCACCAGCTGCGTGATCGTGCCCGAAGCCGCGAGCACGCCGGTGGCGTAGCGCATGTTGTAGCCGTAGCGGATCATCACCGGCAGGGAGATCAGCGCCATTGCAATCACCTGGCCCGCCACCGTGCCGGTGATGGCACCAAGGATGAAGCCCACGATGATCACCGAGTAGCCGAGGCCGCCCTTGACCGTGCCGAACAGCTGGCCCATGGAGTCGAGCATGTCTTCGGCAAGCCCGCACTTCTCGAGGATGGCACCCATGAAGGTGAAGAACGGGATCGCCAGCAACAGGTCGTTCGACAGGATGCCGAAGATGTTGATCGGCAGGTTCTCCATGAACACCGCCGGGAACCAGCCCATCTGGATCGCGAAGAAGCCGGAGGCCATGCCCAGCGCGGCCAGCGAGAACGCCACCGGGAAGCCGATCAGCATGATCAGCACCAGCCCGCCGAACATGATCGGCGCAAAGTTTTCCATCTGCATAGTTATCTCGTGTTCAGCTGTCTTGGCCGTGGGCGGCGGGGTAGGGCGAAGCCGCCGGTATTGCCTTGCGAGGGATGTTCACTGCACCGGCTTTTCGTAGTGCGTGTCCATCTGGATCAGGCCCATTAGGTAGGCGACGCGCTTGATCACTTCCGACACGCCTTGCAGGAACATCAACGCGAAGCCAAGCGGCAGCAGCAGCATGGCGGGCCAGCGGATCAGGCCGCCCGAATTGTTCGACATCTCGCCGGACAGCAGCATGCTGTAGAAGAGCGGCCAGCTGAGCCAGGCGATGATGCCCATCACCGGCAGCAGAAAGCACAGCAGCCCGAACAGATCCACATAGACCGGTCCATGGCCCTTGAGCTTGCCGTAGATGATGTCCACGCGCACATGCTCGTTGAGCTTGAGCACCACCGGTGCGCCGAGCATGACTGTCGCGGCGAACAGGTACCACTGGATTTCGAGCCAGGCGTTGGAGCTGGTGTTGAGGCCGAAGCGAACGAAGGCGTTGCCTGCGGAAATCAGCGCGGCGGAGAGCACCGTGAACGCGGCGACCTTGCCAAGCTGAGCGCTGATCCAGTCCATCCAGAACGAAAACTTGAGAAGTGCGGACAAGGGGAATCTCCCGACCAGATGACAAAAATTTGCTGCCCTGCGGGCAATCGACAAAAAGCCTGCGATGTTAACGCCCGTCGTGCCGGGCGGCCGCCGATGCCCATCGGGGAGTTTCCCTGAGCACCATAATGAAGCGATGGCAGCGCCGCTCCTCTCCTCACTGCACTCCATCGATTCGCCCGACATGCAGCGCGCCGGCCGCGAGCTGCTCTCGCTGGCCCTGATCGATGCGCGCAACCATACGCTGCACCTGTTGTCGCTCTACGAAGAGGCGCTGGGCTCGCCCGCGCTCGCGGTGGAACGCACGGGCGATGCGGGCGTGGTGCCGCCGGTCTGGCTGGCCGGGCACATCGGCTGGTTTGCCGAATGGTGGATCGGGCGCAACACCCAGCGGGCCTTCGGTGCCGACTGTCCGGTGCGGCCGACCCGGCTGGCCGCCATCGAGCCCGGCGCCGACGACTGGTGGAACCCGGCCCAGGTACCGCCCGCGCAGCGCTGGTCGCCCGGCCTGCCGGACCTGGCCCAGACCAAGGCCTACCTGCTCGAAACGCTGGAGAGCACGCTCGAACTGCTCGAGCATGCGGCCGAGACCGATCCGGGCCTGTACTTCTACCGCCTCGCGCTCTTCCATGAAGACCTGCGCGGCGAGCAGTTCATCGTGATGGCGCAGACGCTGGGGCTGCCCCTGGGCATCGAGCCGACGCCCGCGGGCGTCACGCGCGAGCCGCTGCTGCTGCCGGCAACGCAATGGGAGCTCGGCCTGCCCGAGGGCTGCGGATTCGCCTTCGCGCAGGAGCAGGGCGCGCACCGGATCGACGTGCCCGAGTTCGAGATCGACGCCCAGCCCGTGACCTGGAACCAGTACATCGAATTCGTCGACGAAGGCGGCTACGACCGCGAGGAATTCTGGCATCCGGAGGGCTGGCGCTGGCTGGCCTCGCAGATCGAAGGGCGCCGCGGGCCGCGCCATGTCGAGCAGATCGGCGCCGCGCGCAACGGCACCGGCGGTTCGGTGCTGCAGCACCGCTTTGGTGCCACCGTGCGTGCGGCCGGCCACCACAGCGCGGTGCATCTGAGCTGGTGGGAGGCCGATGCCTGGGCGCGCTGGGCCGGCCGGCGCATCGCAACCGAGGTCGAATGGGAGATTGCGGCGCACACGGCGGCGCGGCGCGGATTCCGCTGGGCCGACGTGCACGAGTGGACCGCGGGCACGCTGCGGCCCTGGCCCGGCTTTCGCGCCGATCCGTGGAGCGCGGGCAGCGAGTTCGATCCCGTGCCCGCATTCGGCGAGGCGCGCGTGCTGCGCGGCGCTTCGTTCGCGACCCGCTCGCGCCTGCGGTCGCCGCGCCGCCGCAGCTTTGCACTGCCGGGCCGCGACGATGGATTTTTTGGTTTCAGGACCTGTAGTCTGTGATTCACCCCCGAAGCGGCGCACTTCGTGTCGCCGCCTCCCCCTCAAGGGGGCAACACCAGCGGCCCGGCGAAGCCGGTTCCGCGGTGTTTCCCGAATGGCTCAGCGAGGGTGTGGGTCCGACGACAGCGGCGGCGCCACTTCCTCCAGCGGCTTGCACTCCGCATCGGCCGCATAGCGCAGCGCCAGCAGCCCCGCGACGATGACCAGCGTGGCGCCGATCGCGTAGCCCACCATCACCGCGCCCCGGCTGCCGGTCTCGATCAATACGCCGAACAGCACGGGCGCCGCGAAGCCGCCTGCGCCCATGCCAATGGCGTAGAAGATCGCGATGGCCATGGCGCGCATCTCGAGCGGGAACACTTCGCTGACCGTGAGGTAGGCCGAACTCGCCGCGGCCGAGGCCAGGAAGAACACCGCCGACCAGCACAGCGCCTGGCTGCGCGCGTCGAGCCAGCCCATCATGAAGGCCCAGCCGGTGAACGCGAGCCCGACGCCCGCGAGCACGTAGGTCAGCGCGATCATCCTGCGCCGGCCCACGCTGTCGAACAGCGGACCCAGCAGCAGCGGCCCCAGCACGTTGCCAAGCGCGAACGGAAAGATGTAGAGCGCCACGTTGTCCTCGGCCACGCCGTAGAAGCGCGTGAGCACCAGCGCGTAGGTGAAGAAGATCGCGTTGTAGAAGAAGGCCTGCGAAACCATCAGCGCCACCGCGACCACGCTGCGCGCGCGATAGCGGCGCAGCAGCACGTGCGCCACCTCGCGCATCGACGGGCTGCGGTGGTGCCCGCCGCCGTAGGCCACGCGGCCTTCCGCCAGCGCCAGCGGACCGTGCTGCGCGCGGACCTCGGCCTCGATGGTCTCGACGATGCGCAGCGCCTCGTCGGAGCGGCCGCGCGACATCAGCCAGCGCGGGCTCTCGGGCACGTCGCGCCGCACCAGCAGGATGGCCACCGCCAGCACCGCGCCCAGCGCGAAGCCTGCGCGCCAGCCCCACACCGGGCCGATCACGCGCGGATCGAGCAGCACCAGGCTGAGCCCGGCCCCCAGCGCCGCGCCGATCCAGAAGCTGCCGTTGATCGCGAGGTTGACGCGGCCGCGCACCCGCGCCGGAATGAGTTCGTCGATGGCCGAGTTGATGGCCGCGTATTCGCCGCCGATGCCCAGGCCCGTGACGAAGCGGCACAGCGCAAAGAAGGCGAAGTTCGGCGAGAACGCGGTCGCCAGCGTGCCCAGCGTGTAGACCACCAGCGTGACCAGGAACAGCTTCTTGCGCCCGAGCCGGTCGGTCAGGCGGCCGAAGAGCAGGGCGCCGATCACCGCCCCGGCGATGTAGACCGAGCCCGACCAGCCGATCTCGCCGGCGCTGAGCCCCAGCGTGTCGGGCCGCTCGAGCACGGCGCCGATCGAGCCGACCAGCGTCACCTCGAGGCCGTCGAGCACCCAGGCCACGCCGAGCGCAATCACCACGCGCCAGTGCCAGCGCGACCAGGGCAGGCGGTCGAGACGGGCGGGAATGTCGCTGTGCACCGCAGCTGTCATGGGCACAACCTTAACCCATGTGCCCGGGCGCCTCTTCAAGGCCCGTGGTGTGCCTTCTTCTCGCGCGCGAAGGTCCACCAGGGCAGCAGCGCGCGCAGCGACTGCACTTCGCCGCTGGCCGCGGCCTCATAGCCGGGCAGCGTCTCCAGCAGGTGCTGCCAGCTCGGGCTGCGCAGCACCGCCACCAGCGCCTGCATGGCGGGCTGGTCGAGCGCCGACTTGAGACAGGCCAGGTGGTAACGCTCCCGCACCAGCGGCACGAAGTCGAGCCCCTCGGCGTGCGCGGCCGACTCGAGCCCGAGCCCCGCATCGGCCTGCCCGGACGCCACGGCATGCGCGACCGCGGCATGCGAGGTCTCGCTGCGTTCGTAGCCCGCGAGCGCGGCGGCATCGAGCCCGGCCTGTGCCAGCAGTTCGTCCAGCAGCAGGCGCGTGCCGGTGCCGATCGCCCGGTTGACGTAGCGCGCGCGCAGCCGCGCCGCGTCGGCCAGCGAGCGCAGGTTGAGCGGGTTGCCCGGCGCCACGAGCAGGCCCTGCGTGCGCCGCGCGAATCCGATCAGCTTGTGCTGCCCGGGCTTGAGCAGCGGCTGGTAGGTGCGCTGCGCCAGCGAGCCGCGCGGCGGGTGCTCCAGCGTGTGGAAGCCCGCCATCACGCAGCGGCCCTGGTTGAGCGCGCGGATCGCATCGACGCTGCCGGTGAAGTGGATGTCCAGGTGCAGCTGCGCGGTGCCCGCCGCATGCGTGCGCAGCAGCGCGAGCGCGTCGTCGTGGCTCGCCTGCAGGCTCAGCACATGGGTGCGGTCGTCGAACGCGAGGGCAAAGGCGCGCTCGAGTTCGGCGTGCAGCGCCTCGATCTGCGGTGCCAGCCGGGCCTGGGCCTGGCGCTCGGCCCACAGCAGCTTGTCGCCGAATTCGGAAAGCTGCGCGCGCTGGCCCTGCTCGCCCTGTATCAGCGGATGGCCGAGCGCCTGCTCCCAGTGCTTGAGCTCGCCCCACACGTGGCGGTAGGACAGGTTGAGCGCGCGCGACGCGCCCGAGATGGAGCCGTGCTCGCGCACCGCCTGCAGGATCTGCATCAGCGGATTGCGGATCTGCCGCGATCCGCTGCGGCGGGGCCGGATCGCGTAGGAAAGATCGATCTGTTGCACGGGAGCTGGCGGGAAATGGAGGCCGGCTCATTATGCAGAGCCGTCCATTGCCCGCCCGCCGTGCGTCAGGCCGTCTCTGCGAGCGCGTCGCCCAGTGCGTTGACGAGGCGGTCGATCTCGGCCTTCTCGGCAATGAACGGCGGCGCGAGCTGAATCGTGTCGCCGCCGTAGCGCACGTAGAAGCCCTTCTTCCAGCAGTTCATCGCGATCTCGTAGGGGCGGCGCGCCGGCTCGCCCGGCAGCGCGGCAATCGTCAGGCCCGCGGCCAGGCCGTAGTTGCGGATGTCCGTCACGTGCTTGCTGCCCTTGAGGCTGTGCACGGCGTTCTCGAAGTGCGGTGCGAGCGCCTGCACGCGGCCGATCATGTTTTCCTTCTGCAGCACGTCGAGCGCCGCGATGCCGGCGGCGCAGGCCACCGGGTGCGCGCCGTAGGTGTAGCCGTGCGGGAATTCGAGCATGTAGTCGGGCCCGCCGGCCGCCATGAAGGTGTCGTAGATCTCCTTGCTGGCGATCACCGCGCCCAGCGGCTGCGCGCCGTTGGTCACCTGCTTGGCGATGTTCATGATGTCGGGCGTCACGCCGAAGGCATCCGCGCCCGTGAGCGCGCCGCAGCGGCCGAAGCCGGTGATGACCTCGTCGAAGATCAGCAGGATGTTGTTGGCCGTGCAGATGTCGCGCAGGCGCTTCAGATAGCCCTTGGGCGGAATCACCACGCCGGCCGAGCCCGCGAAGGGCTCCACGATCACGGCCGCGATGTTCGAGGCGTCGTGCAGCGCGATCAGGTCGAGCAGGCGGTCGGCCAGTTCGGCGCCGTTCTCGGACATGCCGCGCGTGAAGGCGTTGGCCGCGATCTGCGTGTGCGGCAGGTGGTCCGCTTCCACCGCCTGGCCGAACAGCTTGCGGTTGGCCGCGATGCCGCCCACCGAGATGCCGCCGAAGTTGACGCCGTGGTAGCCCTTCTCGCGGCCGATCAGGCGCGTCTTGCTGGCGAGGCCCTTGGTGCGCCAGTAGGCGCGCGCCATCTTGAGCGAGGTGTCGGCCGCTTCGGAGCCCGAGCCGGTGAAGAACACGTAGTCCAGGCCCGCGGGCGTGAGCTCCTTGATCCTGTTGGCCAGCTCGAACGAGAGCGGATGGCCGAACTGGAAGGCGGGCGAGTAGTCGAGCTTGGCGATCTGGCGGCTCACCGCCTCGGTGATCTCGGGGCGGCCGTGGCCCAGGCCCGAGCACCACAGGCCCGAGAGGCCGTCGAAGATCTTGCGGCCGTCGCCATCGGTGAAGTAGGCGCCCCTGGCCTCCACGATCATGCGCGGATCGGCCTTGAAGTTGCGGTTGCCGGTGTAGGGCATCCAGTGCGCGTCGAGCCAGGCGGCGTCGGTGCGCAGGGCGGGCGTCGGTTCGATGGCGGGCGTTGCAAGGGTCATGGCGCTTCCCGCGCAGGCGGGCTCCGGAAAGGGTGATGAGGTGTGCCGATTGTTGGCAGGGTCTTCAGTGTGGAGAATGGCGCAATATCAATGTTCACTTGACACCTTATGCAAGTAAAGGCGAAAGCCCAAAACAGTGCCCGGAATCGCGCCGTATTGGGGCAGCTCAGCGACATGGACCTGCGCCTGCTCAAGGTGTTCAAGAGCGTGGTCGACTGCGGCGGCATGGCGGCGGCCGAGCTGGAGCTGAACATCGGCACCTCCACCGTGAGCCGGCACGTGAAGGACCTGGAAACCCGGCTCGGCCTGGTGCTGTGCCGGCGCGGCCGGGCGGGTTTCGCGCTCACGGCCGAGGGCCAGCGCGTGTACGACGAGACGCTGCGCCTGCTGGCCTCGGTCGATGCCTTTCGCGGCAGCATCGACGACATCCACAACCGCATGGGCGGCCAGCTCGACGTGGCGCTGTTCGACAAGACGGCGACCAACCCGAAGGCGCGCATCGGCGAGGCCATTGCGCGCTTCACGGAGATCGCGCCCGAGGTGAACCTGGCGGTGCACGTGGGCTCGATCAACGCCATCGAGCAGGGGGTGCTCGAAGGCAATTTCCAGATCGGCATCATTCCGGCGCACCGGGCCTCCAAGAGCCTGGTGTACGCTGACCTGTTCGACGAAATGATGCTGCTGTACTGCGGCAACGGACACCCGCTCTTCGAAGCCAACAACGCCAAGCTCACCTGGGCCAGGCTGCGCGAGCATCACTTCGCGGGCCTGGGCTACCACTCGCCCAACATGGAGCTGAGCCATCGCGCCAAGCTGTCGCGCAAGGCCACGGGCTTCGACCAGGAGGCGATCGCGACGCTGATTCTGTCGGGGCGTTTTCTCGGTTTCCTGCCCGACCACTACGCGCAAGTGTTCGAGCAGCGCGGGCTCATGAAGCCCGTGCTGCCGGCGCGCTTCAGCTACGCATGCCGGTTCGTGAGTTTGCTGCGGCGTTCGCCCAAGCCTTCACGGGCGGTGCTGGCGTTTCAGGAGTGCCTGGAGAAGGCGCATGCCTGAATCCGGGGTGCGATCACGCCGACGGGGTGCCTTCGGAGGGGAGTACCCGGTGGCCTGTGCACAGCCCCCGAACGGGCCGCTCAATCCGGCTAACGCTGCCCGCTGGGCAGCAGCAGATGCTTCGCCCCGATGTGCGCCTCCATCTCGTGCATGTGCGCCTCGGCGTCGACCATGTGCTCGGCCATCAGCCGGCGCACCTCGTCTGCATCCTCCCGGCGATAGGCCGCCAGCAGCTGCGTGTGATAGTCGACGTTGGCCTCGCCGAAGTGGTGATGATCCAGCGCCTTCTTGTAGACCACCAGGTCGCGCAGCAGGTCGTTGAGGAAGCGGCACATGAAGGACAGCACCGGATTGGGGCAGGCCTCGGCCAGCATGGTGTGAAACGCGAGCTCGGCCTCGCGCTGCGTGCGCAGCTCGTCCTCGTTGGTGGGCTCCAGCGTGCAGAGGCGCACGTTGGCTTCGAGCCGCTCGAAATGTTCGGGCGTCAGCTTGCCCACCACGCTCACGGCCAGTTCCGGCTCCAGCACCTTGCGCAGCTGGTAGATGTGGTGCCCGTCCAGGTGATGGAAGTGCAGGAAATTGCGCAGCGGCTCCGACGCATGGTCGACCGACACCTGCTGCAGGTAGGCGCCGCCTCCGGGGCCGGTGCGGATGGAAACCAGCCCGCGCACCTCCAGCGCCTTCAGCGCCTCGCGCACCGTGCTCTTCGAATAGCCGAAGAGCTCGATCAGTTCCTTTTCGTTCGGCAGGCGGTCGCCGGGCTGCTTGCGCTCGGCCACGATCCAGCGCTTGACGTCCTCGACGATGACGTCGGAGAGCTTCTGCCGTTTGGCACGGGTGTGTCCAAAGGTCATGGCGTCCTGCGTCGATTTCATGCGTAAAGGGTCATTTCGGGGTGATGAGGGGCTCTGAGCAGGTATCGGGCCCGGGCCTGCCGGATTTTGGCACGGGCATTGCTAGCGGGTTTTTACCAGCATATTAATCCTATTTATCCGCTTAAATTCGTTGCCAATCTCAGGCAGCCCTTTCTCTTACCTCCCATCCCACGTCCGGAGAATTCCATGCAACGCAGACACCTTCTTCAGCTCGCCGCCCTGTCGGCCGCTCCCGCTTCCCTGCTGGCCGGCCGCGCCGCCTTCGCCCAATCGGCCGATGCGATCCGTTTCGGCTGCCCGGTGCCGATGTCGGGCGCCTTTGCGGCCAATGGCAAGTTCGCCGACCTGGGCATGAAGTTGGCCATCGAGCAGTACGGCAGCGTGCTCAAGCGGCCCCTGGCCTACACGGTGCTCGACACCGAGGGCAAGCCGGCCACCGCGGTTCGCAAGGTGCAGGAAGCCTCGCAGCAGCAGGGCGCCAAGTTCTTCGCGGGCGGCATCCTGTCGTCGGAAGCGCTGGCCATGGGCAAGGAGGCCGAGAAGGCCGGCGGCATCTTCATCACCACTGCGGGTGCCGACGAGATCACGGGCAAGGACTGCAACCCCGCCACCTTCCGCTGGTCGGTGCCCACCTTCGGCGCCATCGAGCAGACGGTGCGCCCGCTGATCGCCTCGATGCCGAAGGCCAAGCGCTGGTACACCATCACGCCGCAGTACGTGTTCGGCGAAGGCCTCCTGGGCGCGGCGAAGAACATCTTCCAGGAGAAGGGCATCGAGCACGTGGGCAACAGCTACCACTCGCTCAACGAGAAGGAGTTCAGCGGCTATCTCACCAACGCCATGGCCGCCAAGCCCGACGTGTTGCTGCTGCTGAATTTCGGCGCGCAGTCGTCGGCCGCGCTGCGCCAGGCGGTGAGCTTCGGCATGCACAAGAACATGACGATCCTCATGGCCTGGGCCTCGGGCCTGGAGCAGTTCGATGAGCTGGGCGCGGACCTGTGCGATGGCGTCTACTTCGGCGCGCAGTACTGGCACACGGCCGACACCCCCCTCAACAAGGACCTGGTGAAGCTCACGGCCGACAAGCTCAAGATCGTGCCCAACTACAGCCTCGCGGGCTCGTATGTCTGCACCAAGATCCTGATCGACGGCATCGTGAAGGCGGGCACGGTGGACCAGAAGGCCGTGATCGCGGCGCTCGAAGGCATGAAGTACGAAGGGCTCACGGGCACGGAAGAAATCCGCAAGGCCGACCACCAGGTCGTCAAGGACTACTACCTGCTCAAGGGCAAGGCCAAGTCGAAGATGAAGAACGTGGCGGATTATGTGGACGTGGTGAGTTCGGGCAAGTCCTTCCTTGCCGTCGACAAGACCGGCTGCAAATTGGGCTAACCCCCAGGCTTGCCCACTGCGTGTGGCCTCCAACCCCCTTGCAGGGGGCAACACCTGCGGCCCGGCAAAGCCGGTTCCGCGGTGTTCCTGGAAGGGAGGAGGGCCGCGCCACCACTACTCACCCCTATGACCGTCTACCTGCTCCAGACCATCAACGGAATCGGCATCGGCATGCTGTATTTCCTGCTGGCCGTTGGCTTGTCCATCGTGTTCGGCCTGCTGCGCTTCGTGAATTTCGCGCACGGGGCCTTCTATCTGCTGGGCGCCTACCTGTGCTTCCAGGCCATGCAGTGGGGGCTCGACTTCTGGGCCGCACTGGTGCTGGTGCCCTTGTTCGTGGGTGCGCTCGGCTGGCTGGCCGAGAAGCTGCTGCTGCGCCGCGTGTATGCCAAGGCGCACGAGTTCCACATCCTCGTGACCGTGGGGCTTGCGCTCGCGGTGCAGGAGATCGTCATCGTGTTCTGGGGGCCGCTCGGCAACAGCGTGGCGACGCCCGACCTGCTGCAGGGCGTGGTGATGTGGGGCAGCTTCATCTATCCCAAGTACCGGCTGTTCGTGATCGGCTTCACCGCCGTGCTGGCGGTGCTGCTGTGGTGGGTGCTCGAGGGCACGCGCCTGGGCAGTGCGGTGCGCGCGGGCAGCGAATCGACCGAGATGGTGTCGCTGCTCGGCATCAACGTGTTCCGCGTGTTCAGCCTGGTGTTCGCGCTGGGCGCGGCCACCGCGGCACTGGCGGGCGTGCTGGCCGCGCCGATCCGCGGCGCGGAGCCCTTCATGGGTGTGGAGGCACTCGGCGTCGCTTTCGTGGTGGTGGTGATCGGCGGGCTCGGCAGCTTCGGCGGCGCGCTGGTCGGCGGCCTCTTGATCGGCATCGTGCAGAGCCTCATGAGCACCATCTGGCCGCCGGGCGCGAGCCTGATGATCTACATCGCGATGGCAGCCGTGCTGCTGCTGCGCCCGCATGGCCTGCTCGGCCGCAGAGGATGAACGTCGCCATGACCAAGAAAACCACGTTCCTGCTGGCGCTCGTCGTCGCACTGGGCCTGCCGCTGGTGCTGCGCTCGGGTTCGCTCGCGAGCGAAGTGCTCATCTACGCGCTCGCCGCCCTGGGCTGCAACCTGCTGCTGGGCTACACGGGGCTGCTGTCGTTCGGGCAGGGCATCTTCTTCGGGCTGGGCAGCTACACCATCGCGATCCTGCTCACGCGGCTTTCGCTGCCGATGCCGCTCGCCTTGCTTGCGGCCATCGCCATGGGCGCGCTTGGTGCGGCGGTGGTCGGCTGGGTCGCGATCCGCCAGCGCGGCACCTACTTCGTGATGCTGACCCTGGCCTTCGCGCAGATGTTCTATTTCGTGGCCTACACCGCTTCGGGGCTCACGGGCGGCGACAACGGGCTGCTCGACGTGCCGCGCCCCGCCTTCATGGACACGCCCTGGAAGTACTACGCCTTCGTGGCCGTGATGTTCCTCATCGCCTTCGGCCTGCTGCTGCGCGTGACCGATTCGGTCTTCGGCCGCACGCTGCTGGCCATCCGCGACAACGAGGACCGCGCCGCCGCGGTGGGCTACGACCTCAAGCGCTTCAAGCTGCTGGCCTTCGTGATCTCGGGCGCCGTCACCGGCCTGGCGGGCGGCTTGCACGCCATGATGACCGGCATCGCGCCGCTGTCGAATGCCGAGTACCACACGAGCGAGATGATCCTGGTCATCACCGTGATCGGCGGCACCGGCAACCTGTTTGCCTCGGTGCTGGGCTCGGCCTTCTATGTGCTGCTGGCCGATTGGCTCTCCACGCTGTGGCCGCGCTGGCTGCTGTTGCTGGGGCTGATGTTGATTGCGGTGAGCATCGGCATGCAGCGCGGCCTCTGGGGCCTGGGAGAAAGCGCATGGCGCCGCGTGTTCCGCAAGGCGCCGCCTTCCGCGCCGGCCGTGCCCGGCGCGCGGGGAGAAAAAGCATGACGCAACCCATCCTCATCGAAGCCATCGGCGTCACCAAGCACTACGGCAAGTTCGCCGCGCTCGGCGGGGTCGACCTGAAGATCAAGCGCAACACCGTGCACTCGGTGATCGGGCCGAACGGCGCCGGCAAGACCACGCTGTTCCACATGCTCACGGGCACCGGCACCACCACGGGCGGCCGCATCCTGTTCGACGGCCACGACGTGACGCACGAGCCCGACCACAAGCGCGTGCAGCGGGGCATGGCGCGTTCGTTCCAGGTGACCAGCCTGTTCGCGAGTCTTCCGGTGCGCGAGAACCTGCGCGTGGCGGCGCAGGGCATCGCGCCGCGCCAGGCCATGAACTGCTGGCGCACACCGGTCGGCGAGCGCGCTTGCGCCGAGACGGTGGCCGAGGTGCTGGAACGCGTGGGCCTGCAACGGCTGGCCGACGTGCCGGCGAGCGAGCTGTCGCACGGGCAGCAGCGCCGCCTGGAGGTGGGCATGGCGCTCGCCGCGAAACCCAAGGCCATCTTCCTGGACGAGCCGACCTCGGGCATGGGCATCGACGACCTCGACGACATGAAGCGGCTGATCCGCGGCCTGCGCGATGCGCACACCGTGGTGCTGATCGAGCACAACATGAACATCGTGATGGACATTTCCGACACCGTCACCGTGATGCAGCTGGGCCGCGTGCTGGCCGAAGGGCTGCCGGGCGACATCCGGTCCGATGCGCGCGTGCGCACGGCCTACCTGGGCAACATGATCACAGGCGGCAAGGCATGAGCGGGAAGAACATCCTCGAAGTCGAAGGACTGCACGCGCACTACGGCAAGAGCCACGTGCTGCAGGGCGTGTCGATGACGGTGGGCGAGGCCGAACTGGTCACGCTGCTGGGCCGCAACGGCGCGGGCAAGTCGACCACGCTCAAGAGCATTGCCGGCGCGGTCATGCCCACCGGCGGCCGCGTGCGCTTCCAGGGCGCGGACATTGCGGGCCTGCCGCCGCACCGCATCGCCACGCGCGGCGTGTGCCTGGTGCCCGAGCACCGCGGCGTCTTCAAGCTGCTCACGGTCGAAGAAAACCTGCTGCTCGGCCAGCGCCGCGATTCGCCCTGGCAGCTGGGCGACATCTACCGCATCTTCCCGCGCCTGAAGGAGCGGCGCCGCAATGGCGGCGGCCAGCTCTCGGGCGGCGAGCAGCAGATGCTGGCCATCGGCCGCGCGCTCATGAACCATCCGCGGCTGCTGATCCTCGACGAGCCGGTCGAAGGGCTCGCGCCGGTCATCGTGGAGGAAATCGTCGCGCAACTGAAGACCATCAAGGCGGCCGGCGTGGCCATCCTGCTGGTCGAGCAGAACCTGGAAGTCTGCGTGCAGCTGGCCGACCGCCACTACATCCTGGAGCAGGGCGTGATCGTGCACGAGGCCGGCAATGCGGCCTTCATGGCCGACCACGATGTGAAAGACCGCTATCTGGGCGTGGGCCTTGCTTGAGGCTTCGCGCATTCCTTCTTCTTTTTGCAAAGCCATGAACTCAACCACCCAACTGCGCATCAACGGCGACCGTCTCTGGAGCTCGCTGATGGAACTGGCGAAGCTCGGCGCCACCGAGAAGGGCGGCGTCTGCCGCATCGCGCTGACCGAACTCGACCGCCAGGGCCGCGATCTCTTCAGCCGCTGGGCGCGCGAAGCCGGCTGCGAGGTGCGCGTCGACCGGATCGGCAACATCTTTGCGCGCCGCGCCGGCCGCGACAACACGCGCCCGCCGGTGGTCACCGGCAGCCACATCGACACCCAGCCCACGGGCGGCAAGTTCGATGGCAACTATGGCGTGCTGGCCGGGCTGGAAGTGATCCGCAGCCTCAACGATGCCAAGGTCGTCACCGAGGCACCGCTGGAGATTGCCGTGTGGACCAACGAGGAGGGCTCGCGCTTCGTGCCCGTGATGATGGGCTCGGGCGTGTTCGCCGATGCCTTCACGCTCGAGCATGCGCTGGCGCAGCGCGACAACGACGGCATCAGCGTGGCCGAGGCGCTGGCTTCCATCGGCTATGCGGGCAGCGCGCCGGCGTCGGCCGCAGCATCGCCCGTGGGTGCGTATTTCGAGGCGCACATCGAGCAGGGGCCGGTGCTCGAGGCCAACGAGCGCGTGATCGGCGTGGTCGAGGGCGCGCTCGGCCAGCGCTGGTACGACGTGGTGCTGCAGGGCATGGAAGCGCATGCCGGCCCCACGCCCATGGAGCTGCGCAAGGACGCGCTGCTCGCGGCCTCCGAACTGGTGATCGAGGTCAACCGCATCGCGCTGGCCCATGCGCCGCATGCGCGCGGCACCGTGGGCTGGATCGACAACTATCCGAATTCGCGCAACGTGATCCCGGGCCGCGTGAAGCTCAGCGTCGACCTGCGCGCGGCCGACGACGTGGTGCTGTCGGCCATGGACGCCGAGCTGAAAGAGGCGGTGCAGCGCATCGCCGCCAAGGGCAAGGTCGAGGCAACGGTGGAGCAGGTCGTCTACTTCCCCCCGCAGCCTTTCACGCCCGCGCTGGTGTCGGCCATTCGAGAGGCCGCGCAGGCGCAGGGCATGACCTGGATGAACGTGATCAGCGGCGCGGGCCACGATGCGGTCTACCTCGCGCGCGTGTGTCCCACGGCCATGATCTTCGTGCCCTGCCTCGATGGCATCAGCCACAACGAGATCGAGGATGCGCAGCCCGGCCATCTCGAGGCCGGCTGCAATGTGCTGCTGCAGGCGATGCTGCAAAGCGCGGGAGTCGCGTCGTCATGAAGGTGCTGATTGCGCGGCTCAACCACGAGACCAACACCTTCTCGCCGGTGCCCACGCCGCTCGCGGCCTTCGGCCCTGACGGCCCGACGTTCGGCGAGCAGGCCTATCGCGACAACAAGGGCATGCGCACCGCGATGTCCGCCTTCATCGACCTGGCCGAGCAGGCCGGCGCCACGCTGGTCACGCCGGTGTCGGCCTCGGCCAATCCGAGCGGGCCGGTCGATGCCGCAGCCTACACCACGCTCACGCAGTGCATCGTCGATTCGGCGCCGGGCTGCGACGCGATCCTGCTCGACCTGCACGGCGCGATGGTGGCGCAGAACAGCGTGGACGGCGAAGGCGACCTGCTCGTGCGGCTGCGTGCCGCGGCGCCCGGCGTGCCCATTGGCGTGGCGCTCGACCTGCATGCCAACGTCACGCCCGCGATGGTCGGCAATGCCGATGTGATCGTCGGCTTCAAGACTTATCCGCACGTCGATATGTACGAAACCGGCGAGCATGCCGGCCGCCTGCTGTTCGACCTGCTCGCGGGGCGCAGCAGGCCGGCGATGCGCTGGCACCCGCTGCCGCTGATGGCGCACACGCTGCGCAGCGCCTCGTTCACCGGCGCGATGCAGCGCGCCATCGAGGCGGCGCGCGCGGCCGAAGCATCGGAGTCGCTTGCGGCGTCGATCTTTGCCGGCTTCTCGCTGTCGGACATCGAGGCACCCTGCATGAGCGTGGTGGTGGTCGATGCCGAATCGCCCGAGCGCGCGCAGGCCACGGCCGACCGGATCGCCAGGCAGATGTGGGACGAGCGCGAGGCGTTCATCTACCGCAGCGAGCCGCTGGCCGAGTCGATCGCGCGGGCCAAGGCCATCGCCGGCGGCGCGACGCGCCCGGTGCTGCTGCTCGACCATGGCGACAACTGCATGTCGGGCGGCAGCTGCGACACCATGGACGTGCTGCAGGAGGCGCTGGCGCAGGGGCTCGACGGCATCGGCGTGGGGCCGCTGTGCGACCCCGAGGCGGTGGCCGCGCTGGTTGCGGCGGGCGAGGGCGCCAAGGTGACAGTGGCGCTCGGCAACAAGGTGTCGCTGGCAGGCATCGGCCTGTCGAAGAAGCCCGTGACGCTGACCGGCACGGTTCGCACCATCGGCAACGGCGAATACGTGATCACCGGCCCCACCTACACCGGCCAGCGCAGCAGCATGGGCCGCACGGTGCTGTTCGACATCGGGCCGGCGCGCATCGTGGTGACCGAGCGCACGCAGGAGCCCTGGGACATCGGCGTGTTCGAATGCGCGGGGCTCGATCCGCGCAAGGAACGTTTTTTGCTGCTCAAGTCGCGCATGTACTGCCGGCCGGTGTTCGAGCCGCTTTCCGCCGCGCTAATCGAGTGCGACAGCCCGGGCGTGACCAGTTCGGACTACGGCCTGTTCCCGTTTTCCCGGGTCCGCAGGCCGGTGTTTCCACTCGACGCGATCTGAACCGAAGGTGGCGGGTCTACCTATGCAAAAAATTGCATAGGTAATTGGAGGTACACCCCGATACTCCGGCGCTTCCATCCATGAAGCCCACCGCGTGAACACCTTTGCCCAGAGCGCCGTCGCGGCCTGGCAGCTGCTCGTGTCCGGCGAACCGGTGCTGCTGGCCATCGTCGGGCGTTCGCTCGCGGTCAGCGCCAGCGCCTGCGTGCTGGCCTGCGGGCTGGGCCTGCTGCTGGGCGCCTGGCTGGGCGTGGCGCGCTTTCGCGGCCGCGCCGGCCTGCTCACGCTGCTGAACACCCTGCTGGCGCTGCCGTCGGTGGTGGTCGGGCTGGTCATCTACCTGCTGCTGTCGCGCTCGGGCCCGCTCGGCTTCCTGGGCTGGCTGTTTTCGTTCAAGGCCATGGTGCTGGCGCAGACGGTGCTGGTGCTGCCGGTGGTGACGGCGCTCACGCGCCAGGCCATCGAGGATGCCGAGCGCGCGCATGGCGAGCAGCTGAGCTCGCTCGGCGCCAAGCCTCTGGTGCGGGCGCTGCTGCTGGTCTGGGACGAGCGCTACGCACTGCTCACGGTGCTGATCGCCGCCTTCGGCCGCGCGGTATCGGAGGTGGGCGCGGTGATGGTGGTGGGCGGCAACATCGACGGCTTCACGCGCGTGATGACCACCGCCATCGCGCTCGAAACCAGCAAGGGCGACCTGCCGCTGGCGCTGGCGCTGGGCATCGTGCTGTTGGGCGTGGTGCTGGTGCTCAACCTTGCGATTGCCGCCGTGCGCGGCTGGCGCGAACGGGTCGACGGCGGGGGCGGCGCAGGCGGCATGGCGGTCTGGTGGCGGCCGGAGGCGCGCCCGTGAACGAACACGCGCAGCTCGCGAGCGTGGATGCCACCGTCTTCGCGCTCTATGGCGTCGACGTTCGCCTGGGGCGGGTGGCGGCGCTGCAGGGCGCGACGCTGACCATCGCGGCCGGCGAGCGCGTGGCGCTCATCGGCGCCAACGGCAGCGGCAAGACCACGCTGCTGCGGCTGCTGCACGGCCTGGTGCCGCATGCGGCAGGGAGCTTCACCAGCGCCGCGCCGCGCCGGCAGCAGGCCATGCTGTTCCAGCGCCCGCACATGCTGCGCGCCTCGGTGACGGTCAATGTGGCCCTGGCGCTGTGGCTGCGCGGCATGCGTTGGCGCGATGCCCGCCGCGCCGCCATTCCGGCGCTGGCGCGCGTTGGCCTGGAAGACCTGGCCGAGCGCAACGCCCGTGCCCTCTCGGGCGGCCAGCAGCAGCGCGTGGCGCTGGCGCGCGCCTGGGCGCTGCATCCGGCGGTGCTGCTGCTCGACGAGCCCACGGCCAGCCTCGATCCCACCGCCAAGCGCGAGGTCGAGGCGTTGATCGCCGAAGCCGCCGCCGGCCGCACGCTGGTGTTCGCGAGCCACAACCTCGGGCAGGTCAAGCGGCTCGCGAGCCGCGTGGTCTACCTCGAGCACGGCCGCGTGCTGGCCGACCTGCCCGTCCACGATTTCTTCCATGGGCCCCTGCCGGAGGAGGCCCGCCTGTTCGTTAAAGGAGAGTTGGCATGAACCTGTTTCTCAAGCAGCACCGCGCAAGCACGGGCATTCGCGCCTCGCTGGCCGTGGCCGTTTTCTTCCTGGCCGTGGGTGCCGCGCGCGCCGAGACCATCACCATGGCCTCGACCACGTCCACCGAGCAATCGGGCCTGTTCTCGCACCTGCTGCCGGCATTCAAGAAAGCGAGCGACATCGATGTCAAGGTGGTGGCGGTGGGCACCGGCCAGGCCATCGACATGGCCAAGCGCGGCGATGCCGACGTGCTGTTCGTGCACGACACCGCGGCCGAGGAGAAATTCGTGGCCGAGGGCTTCAGCGCCAGGCGCTACCCGGTGATGTACAACGACTTCGTGCTCGTGGGGCCGCAGGTCGACCCGGTCGGCGCGAAGGGTGGCGACATCGTCGCCGCGCTGAAGAAGATCGCGGCCGCCAATGCGCCTTTCGTGTCGCGCGGCGACAAGAGCGGCACCGACGCGGCCGAGCGCCGCCTCTGGACGCAGACCGGCGTGGCCGAGGCGGGGCAGCCGGTGCCCAACGAGCGCAAGGGCACGGGCTACAAGGAATGCGGCTGCGGCATGGGGCCGGCGCTGAACATCGCGGCCTCGTCGGGCGCCTACGTGCTGGCCGACCGCGGCACCTGGCTCAGCTTCAAGAACCGCGCTGGCCTGGCAGTGCTGGTCGAGGGCGACAAGCGGTTGTTCAACCAGTATGGCGTGATGGTCGTGAGCCCGGCGAAATTTCCCTCGCTCAACAGCAAGGGTGCGCAGAAGTTCGTCGACTGGGTGATCTCGCCGGCCGGACAGCAGACCATCGCGGCCTACAAGATCGGCGGCGAGCAGCTGTTCTTTCCCAACGCATCGGCGAACTGAGGCCATGACCTGCGAGGTCATCGACGCCGCGCGCGCCCGGCGCGACCATTCCTTCACCCCGCGATGTTGCGGGCCGAACCCTCGAAAGGAAATGGTCATCATGAACACCGCCGCACACGACGCCGCCGCCATTGCCCAACGCTACATCGCGGCCTGGAACGAAACCGATGCCGCGCGCCGCGCCCAGCTGATCGAAGCCGCCTGGACGGCCGATGCGCACTACGCCGACCCGCTGGCGCAGGCCAACGGCCGCGACCAGATCGGCGCGCTGATCGGGGCCGTGCAGCAGCGCTATCCGGGTTTCCGCTTCAACCTGTTCGGTACGCCCGAGGCGCACGGCGACAACCTGCGCTTCTCGTGGACCCTGGGCCCGAGCGGCGCCGAAGACCTGATCCAGGGCACCGACTTCGCCCGGCTCGATGCCGGCAGGCTGCAGTCGGTGACCGGCTTCCTCGACAAGGTGCCGGTCGGGGCCTGAACGGGCTTCAGTCCGCGGAGCCGGAAGCACGGCCGCGCCACAGCTTGCGGTAGACCGTGGCGCGGCTGATGCCCAGCGTGCGCGCGGCCTCGGCCACGTTGCCGCGGGCGTCGGCCACGGCCTTGCGGATCAGGGCAGCCTCGACGTCGCGCAGCCGCGGCCGGGCTTCGGCCACCGCGACGGCCGGACTCTTGCCGCCGCGCTGGGGCCGGACCTGCACGCGCAGGCCGGACCACAGCGGCACCTCGAGCACGGCGTCGCCGCGGCGGGCCGCATCGAACAGCATGTCCAGCGGCGTTGCGAACAGGTCGTTGCAGTGCAGCGCGTGCTGGGCACGCGCCAGCGGCTGGTGCAGCATCTGGCGCGCCGCGGCATTGGCGCCCGCAACGGTGCCGTCGGCGTCGATGCACAGAAGCCCGTCGGTGGCCTCGCCGCGCGGGCAGCCCGGCCACGAGAGATGCAGCCGCAGCTCGCAGGGCTGGTTCAGCACCAGCACGTTCTCGATGCTGCGTGCAGACAGCGTGGCCAGGTGCCGCAGCTCCGGCCGCTCCACCGCCTGCACGCCGGTCAGGTCGAGCATGCCGATGCAGTCGCCCCGCGGGCCGAACAGCGGCGCCCCGGCGCAGCTGTAGATGCTGGTGTCCTCGAAGAAGTGTTCGCCGCGGTGCAGCCACACCGATTCCTGCTCGGCCAGCGCGGTGCTGATCGCGCTGGTGCCGACCGCGCGCTCCGACAGGTCGACGCCCACGCGCGCGATGTTTCGGGCGTAGCGGCTGTCGGTGTCGGTGCCGTCGGGCAGCGGGCCCACGTCGACCACGATGCCCTCGGCATCGGTCAGGACGGCGAAGTAGCGCGTGTCGGCAATGGCGCGCGACAGCCGCTCGATCACCGGCCGGGCCGCCAGGACCAGCGCGCGGTTGCGCTCGGACGCCTCGCGCTCGGCCGCTTTGGCCACCGGTTCGAAGTTGATCCGCTGCTGCGGCTGCCGCCCCGCCTGCAGGCAGCGCTCCCAGGAACGCAGGATCCATGGCTCGATGCGCGCCGCGCCCCGCGAGCGGGGGGCTTCGCCGTGGATCAGCTCCCGTCGGGCCTGCGCAATGGCGGCGGAACGTTCGGGCAGGGGCGCAACGATGGAGGCGGACATCGGGTCGGTTCGCTCGGGTGGGGCGGTTTTTTCAGACTTGCCGGGGCCGCAAGTTGTTTCATTTTGAGAATTTCGTACGCGCTGCGCAAGCGTCGAGGGTTTTGCCTAGGATAGTGCACGGGGCCGGCATCCAAGATGCCTTTCGCTGAACCAGCCATCACCTTCAACGGAGACAGCCAAATGCAGGTAGCTTTCACGGTCAACGGCCGACCGGCCACGGTCGACGCACCCCCCAATACCTTCCTGGTGCACGCCATCCGCGAGCATCTCCACCTGACCGGCACCCATGTCGGCTGCGACACCGCCCAGTGCGGCGCATGCACCGTCCACATGAACGGGCGCGCGGTGAAGTCGTGCAACATCCTGGTCGGGCAGGCCGCCGGCGCGCAGATCACCACCATCGAGGGCATCGCCCAGCCCGACGGCACCATGCACCCCATGCAGGCGGCCTTCAAGGAATGCCATGGCCTGCAGTGCGGTTTCTGCACCCCGGGCATGGTCATGAGCGCCATCGACCTGTGCACCCACCATCCCAAGTCGAGCGAATCGGAGATCCGCGAACTGCTCGACGGCAACCTGTGCCGCTGCACGGGCTACCAGAACATCGTGAAGGCCGTGCAGATGGGCGGCGAGGCCATGGCCTCGGGCACGCCGGTCAAGACCACCGCCACGGCGTGAAGGGAGCAACATCATGGGTGCCTCCGACTTCTCGAACCTGCCCCACATCGGCGAAGCGCTGCGGCGCAAGGAAGACTATCGCTTCCTGACCGGCGCGGGCAACTACACCGACGACATCACGCTGGCCAACCAGAGCCATGCGGTCTTCGTGCGCTCGCCGCACGCCCACGCCGTCATCAAGTCGGTCGACACCGCCGAGGCGCTCAAGATGCCCGGCGTGGTCGGCATCTTCAGCGGCAAGGACATCGAGGGGAAGATGGGGGGCCTGCCCTGCGGCTGGCTCATCAACAACCCCGACGGCACGCCCATGAAGGAGCCGATGCACCCGATCCTCGCGATCCACAAGGTGCGCTACGTGGGCGACCATGTGGCCATGGTGGTGGCCGAGACCGTCGAGCAGGCCAAGAATGCGGCCGAAGCCGTGGTGGTCGACTACGACGTGCTGCCCGCGGTGGTGAGCGTGGCCGATGCCGCCAAAAAGGCAAGCGGCGTCACGCTGCACGACGAGGCCCCCGACAACCAGTGCTACAAGTGGGCGCTGGGCGACAAGGCCGCCGTCGATGCGGTGTTTGCCAATGCCGCGCACGTCACCAGGCTCGACCTCGTCAACAACCGGCTGGTGCCCAACCCGATCGAGCCGCGCGTGGCCATCGGCAGCTACAGCCGCGGCACCGACGACTACACGCTGTATGTGTCCAACCAGAACCCGCACGTCGAGCGCCTCTTGATGACGGCCTTCGTGCTGGGGCTGCCCGAACACAAGGTGCGCGTGATCGCGCCCGACGTGGGCGGCGGCTTCGGCTCCAAGATCTTCCTGTATGCGGAGGACGTGTGCCTGACCTGGGCCGCCAAGCAGCTCAACCGCAACATCAAGTGGACGGCCGAGCGCTCGGAGTGCTTCCTGTCCGACGCGCACGGCCGCGACCATGTGAGCCACGCCGAAATGGCGATGGACAAGGACGGCAAGTTCCTCGCGATGCGGGTGCACACCGACGCCAATCTCGGCGCCTACCTGTCGACCTTCTCGACCGCAGTGCCGACCATCCTTTACGCCACGCTGCTCGCGGGCCAGTACACCACGCCGCAGATCTACGTCGAGGTCGATGCCTGGTTCACCAACACCGCGCCGGTCGATGCCTACCGCGGGGCGGGCCGGCCCGAGGCCACCTACCTGCTCGAGCGGCTGGTGTCGCGCTGCGCCTGGGAAATGAACCTGGGCCAGGACGAGATCCGCAAGCGCAACTTCATCACCACCTTCCCCTACCAGACCCCGGTGGCGCTGCAGTACGACACGGGCGACTTCCACGCCTGCATGGACAAGGCCCGCGTGCTGGCCGATGTGCAAGGCTATGCGCAGCGCAAGTCGGCCAGCGAGGCCGCGGGCAAGCTGCGCGGCATCGGCTACTCGAGCTACATCGAGGCCTGCGGCATCGCGCCGTCGAACATCGCCGGGGCGCTGGGCGCGCGGGCCGGCCTGTTCGAATGCGGCGAGATCCGCGTCCATCCGACTGGCAGCGTGACGGTGTTCACCGGCTCGCACAGCCATGGCCAGGGGCACGAGACCACCTTTGCGCAAGTGGTGGCGGCGCGCCTGGGCATTCCGGTGGACAACGTCGACGTGGTGCATGGCGACACCGGCCGCGTACCCTTCGGCATGGGCACCTACGGCTCGCGCTCCATCTCGGTGGGCGGCGCGGCCATCATGAAGGCGCTCGACAAGATCGAGACCAAGGCCAAGAAGATTGCCGCGCACCTGATGGAGGCGAGCGATGCCGACATCGAGTTTGCGAACGGCGAGTTCACGGTCAAGGGCACCGACAAGAAGATCCCGTTCGGCCAGGTGGCGCTCACGGCCTACGTGCCGCACAACTACCCGCTCGACAAGCTCGAGCCCGGCCTGAACGAAACCGCCTTCTACGACCCCACCAACTTCACCTTCCCGGGCGGCACCTACATCTGCGAGGTCGAGGTCGACAAGCAGACCGGCGAGGTGCGCGTGGACCGTTTCACCGCGGTGGACGACTTCGGCACCATCATCAATCCGATGATCGTCGAGGGCCAGGTGCACGGCGGGCTGGTGCAGGGCATCGGCCAGGCGCTGCTCGAGAACTGCGTGTACGACAACGAGACCGGCCAGCTGCTCACCGGCAGCTTCATGGACTACGCCATGCCCAGGGCCGGCGACTTTCCGCAGTTCAAGCTCGACACCGTGTGCACGCCGTGCACGCACAACCCGCTGGGCACCAAGGGCTGCGGCGAGGCGGGCGCCATCGGCTCGCCGCCGGCCGTGATCAACGCCGTGCTCGACGCGCTGGCGCCGCTGGGCGTCAAGGACTTCGACATGCCCGCATCGGCCAGCCGCGTCTGGGAAGCGATGCAGGCGGCCGCCTCCCACTAGAACAACGAAGGAACCCACACCATGTACGCCTTCACACTCGAACGGCCGGCCACCGTGGCCGACGCGGCCAAGCTCGTTGCAGCGGGCGCCAAGCCGCTGGCCGGCGGCCAGACCTTGCTCGCCTCCATGAAGCTCAGGCTGTCGGCGCCCGAGCAGCTCGTGGACCTCGGCGGCATCAAGGAGCTCACCGGCATCAGGAAGGACGCCGGCACGATCACCATCGGTGCGATGTCGCGCCACCTCGACGTGGCCAACAATGCCGACGTGAAAGCCGCCTTCCCTGCGCTGGCCGACCTGGCCGGGCGCATCGGCGACCGGCAGGTGCGCGCGATGGGCACCATCGGCGGCTCGGTGGCCAACAACGATCCGGCCGCCTGCTACCCCAGCGCGGTGCTCGGTTCCGGTGCAACGGTCATCACCTCGAAGCGCGAGATCGCTGCGGACGATTTCTTCCTGGGGCTGTTCACCACGGCGCTGGAAGAAGACGAGCTGATCACCGCCATCCGCTTTCCGATTCCGAAGCGCGCCGTGTACGAGAAGCTGCGCCAGAAGGCATCGAATTTTCCGCTCGTCGGCGTGTTCCTTGCGCAGTTCGACGGCGGCGTGCGCGTGGCCATCACCGGCGCGGGCAACGGCGTGTTCCGCCACGCGGGGCTCGAAGATGCGCTCAACAAGAGCTTCACGGCGGCAGCCGCCGCGGCCGTGAAGATCGACGCGAGCGAGCTCAACAGCGACCTGCATGCCTCGGCGGCCTACCGTGCCAACCTGATCAGCGTGCTCACGCAGCGCGCCGTCACCAAGGCGCTGGGCTGAACGAGACAGCACCGCCGCTCGCAGGCCGGAAGGCGCGACACCCCCGCGTCTTCCGCTACGCTTCGCCATGACCTTCCCGACCATCGATTCCCTCTCCGAAGGCTTGATGCAGGCCGGCTACTTTGCCGACCGCCGCCTGGCCACGGCCGTGTTCCTCGCGCTCAGGCTGCAGCGCCCGCTGCTGCTCGAGGGCGAGCCCGGTGTCGGCAAGACCGAGCTGGCCAAGGCACTGTCGACCGCGCTCAACCGCGAGTTGCTGCGCCTGCAGTGCTACGACGGGCTGGAGCAGCGCGAGGCGCTCTACGAATGGAACTACGCCGCGCAGCTCTTACACATGCGCGCGGCCGAAGCCGCAGGTGCTGTACGAGACATTGAGGCCGAGGTCTACCAGCCGCACTACCTGATCCGCCGCCCGCTGCTGCAGGCCCTGCAGACGCCCGCGCCCGGCGCCGTGCTGCTGATCGACGAAGTGGACCGCGCCGACGAGCCCTTCGAAGCCTTCCTGCTCGAATATTTGGGCGAGTATCAGGTCAGCATTCCCGAGCTCGGCACCGTGCGCGCTGTGGTGCCGCCGGTCACCATCCTCACGAGCAACCGCACGCGCGAGCTCAACGACGCGGTGAAGCGGCGCTGCCTTTACCACTGGCTCGACTATCCGGAGCGCGAACGCGAACTGGCCATCGTGCGGGCCCAGGTGCCGGAGGCCGGCGAGAAGCTCTCGGCCCAGGTGGCCGCGTTCGTGGCGCGGCTGCGCGATGCGCCCTTCGTCAACGCCTTCCAGCGTGCGCCCGGCATCGCCGAAAGCGTCGAGTGGGCGAGGGCGCTGATCGCGCTCGACACCGTCGAGCTCGATCCCGAAGTGGTGGTCGACACCGCCGGCATCCTGTTCAAGCAGCGCGACGACGTGGCAGCGCTCACGCACGAGCTCGCATCGGAGCTGCTGAAACCCGAGGAGCCGGTCGCGCCCTGAGCGCGGCCGACGGTCGAGGCGCCCGCATGGCCGGCATCCAGCAACTCGGCGACGTACGCAGCGGCAAGCTGGCCGGCAACATCACGGCCTTCGGCCGCGCGCTGCGCCGCGCCGGCGTTCGCACCGATGCCATGCGCATTGCGCTGGCCGCCGAAGCGGCCACGCTGGTGGGCGTGGAAAGCAGGCTCGACCTGAGCGCCGCCATGGAAGCCGTCATGGTGAGCCGCGAGCAGGACCGCATGGTGTTCCGCGAGCTCTTCGACGCCTGGTTCCGCGACCCCGAACTCGCCAACAAGCTGCTCGCGCAGATGCTCCCGAGCGCCGAGGGCAAGGCCGAGCCCTCGAAGCGGCGCCCGCGCGTGCGCGAGGCCCTCACGGCGCCGCGCGATCCCGCCCGCCCGGCCGCGGTTGCCAAGCCCGACAAGGAGGTCGAGTTCGATGCCGCCATGACATCGAGCGATCGGCAGCGCCTGCAACATGCCGACTTCAATGCGCTGGGCGCGTCCGAGTACCGGCTGGTGGAACGCCTTGCGCGCGATGTCACCTTGCCCATTCCTTCGCTGCCGTCGCGCCGATTGCGCGCGGCCAACGATGCAGGTTCGCAGCATGCGCGCATGCACTGGCCTGGCGTGCTGCACGAAGCGGCGCGCACGGGGGGCGAAATACTTCGCCTGCCGAAGCTGAGCCGCCGCGAGCAGCCCTTGCCGCTGCTGGTGCTGGTCGACGTGTCGGGCTCGATGGAACGCTATGCGCGGCTGCTGCTGGCCTTTCTGCATGCGTCGACGCGGCGGGCCGGGCGGCGCGACGTGTTCGCCTTCGGCACCCGCCTGACCGACCTCACACCGGCCTTCCGGCTGGCCGACACCGATGCGATGCTGGCGGCCGCCGGTCTGGCCATCGACGATTTCGCAGGCGGCACGCGGCTCGGCAGTTCGCTGGCCGAGCTTCGCCATGCGAACGCCCGCCGCCTGACTGGCCGCCGCACGCTGGTGCTGGTGATCAGCGACGGACTCGACACCGGCGAGCCGGCGCTGCTCGAAAACGAGCTGCTCTGGCTCAAGCGCCACTCGCGCCGCCTGCTGTGGCTCAACCCGCTGCTGCGCTTCGAGGGCTACGCCCCTTTGGCGCGTGGGGCCAGTGTGCTGCACCGGCATGCGGATGCGATGCTGGCGGTCCACAATCTCAGTGCCCTCGAACAGCTGGCCGCCAGCCTTGCCGCCCTCATGCGGTCCGGCCGCTAGTGCCTCACGGAAGGAAAAAAGGAAAACCACCATGGAAATGCTCGGCAACCGCCGCCTCGGCGTCACCCAACAACAGGCCTGGGAGGCGCTCAACGATCCCGAGACGCTCAAGAAGTGCATTCCCGGCTGCGACAAGTTCGAACTCACGGGCGACAACCAGTACAGCGTGGCGCTGGCGGTCAAGATCGGCCCGGTGTCGGCCAAGTTCAGCGGCAAGGTCGCGCTGTCGGACATCGTGGCGCCCGATGGCTACAAGCTCAGCTTCGAGGGGCAGGGCGGCGTGGCGGGCTTTGCCAAGGGTTCGTCCAGCGTGACGCTGCGGCCGCTGGACGGCGCCGCCGAGGCCGCGCCGGCGCCGGCCGGCTGCGAGCTCGACTACACCGTGCAGGCGCAGGTCGGCGGCAAGATCGCGCAACTGGGCCAGCGCCTGATCGATGGCGCCGCCAAGTCGACCGCCGACGATTTCTTCAAGCGCTTCGAGGCCGAGATGCAGAGCCGCTACGGTCCGCCGCCGGCCGCCGCTGAAGCGGCCGAGGCGCCCACGGAAAAGGCCGGCATGATGTCCGGCCTCATGAAGAAGATGGGGCTCGGCAAGAAGGACGACAAGGATGCGTCCGCCGCACCGGGCGACGCCGGCTAGGAACGGATCAGGCAATGGAAAATCTCGACGTCATGGTGCTGCGCACGCTGCGCGACTGGCGGCGTGCCGGCAAGCGCGCGCTGCTCACGACCGTGGTGCGCACCTGGGGCTCCTCGCCGCGGCCGGTCGGCTCGATCATGGCGCTGGCCGACGACGGCGCCGTGGTGGGCTCGGTCTCCGGCGGCTGCATCGAGGATGACCTGATCGCGCGCTACAGCCATGCGCACGGCAACGGCGAACAGGTACCCCTGGGCGCGCCGCCCGTGCTCGTGAAGTACGGCATCACGGCCGACGAGGCGCACCGCTTCGGGCTGCCCTGCGGCGGCACGCTGGAGCTGCTGCTCGAATACGACCCCGACGCGGCCGCGCTCGATACGCTGGTGGCCCAGCTCGAGCAGGGCCGGCTCATGCAGCGCACCGTCACGCTTTCGACCGGCGCCGTGCGCCTGGCCGAAGCCACCGCGCCCGACGAACTCAAGGTGAACGACACCGAGCTCACCAACACCTTCGGCCCCGAATACCGCATGCTGCTGATCGGCGCCGGCCAGCTCGCCGAATACCTTGCGACCATGGCCAGGTTCAGCGGCTTTGCCGTGACGCTGTGCGACCCGCGCGCCGAATACCGCACCGCATGGACGCTGTCCGGCGTGGAGATCACGACCGAGATGCCCGACGATGCGGTGCTGGCCTTCAAGCCCGATCGCCGCAGCTGCGTGGTGGCGCTCACGCACGATCCCAAGCTCGACGACCTCGCACTGCTCGAGGCACTGCAGAGCGAAGCCTTCTACGTGGGCGCGATCGGCTCGCGCCGCAATGCCGAGGCGCGGCGCGCCCGCATGATCGAGCACTTCGGCCAGACCGCCGAATCGCTCGCGCGGCTGCGCGGCCCGATCGGCATCTACATCGGCAGCAAGACGCCGCCCGAGATCGCGGTGAGCGTGATGGCCGAGATCCTGGCCGTGAAGAACGCGGTCACGCTGCCGCGCGAAATGGAAGTGGCGCGCGCCAAGGGCCTGCAGCAGCTCGCGATGAGCTGACGAGGCGCCGGTTTCAGCCCGACTTGGCCGCCGGCGGCACGTCGCCGCCCTTTTGCCGCTCACGGAAGAGCGCGGCGCGCATCAGGAAGATGGTGGTGATGGGCGCCGTGAGCGCAATGAACAGGACGATCAGCACCGCGTGCAGGAAGAGGCTGAAGCCCTGCACCGAGAAATAGACGATGGTGGCGATCGTCATGCACCACACGCCCACCGTGGCGCCGAGCGTCGGCGCATGGATGCGGCGGAAGAAGGTGGGCAGCCGCACGAGGCCGAAGGAGCCGATGGCGGCAAAGGCCGCGCCCAGCACCGCGAACACGGCGGTGACGATTTCCGCCCACAGCGGCAGCGGCCCCACGATGAAGTCGCTCATTCGATCACCTCCCCGCGCAACAGGAACTTGGCCATGGCGGTCGACCCGACGAAGCCGAACAGCGCCGTCAGCATCGCGGCCTCGAAGTACACGTTGCTCGCATAGACGATGCCGAGCACCAGCATCATCAGCATGCCGTTGATGTAGAGGCAGTCCAGCGCCATCACGCGGTCCTGCGCGCTCGGGCCCACCAGCAGCCGGGCCAGCGCGCAGAGCATGGCCACGGCCAGCAGCAGCAGCGCCAGTTTCAAGGCCCAGAAAAGTACAGGCGTCATGATTCGAAGATCTCCATCAAGGGGTGCTCGTAGCGCTGCTTGATCATGGCGATGAAAGCGGCATCGTCGTCGACGTCGAACACATGGATCAGCAGCGTGCTGCTGTCGAACGCGATCTCGCCCCAGGCGGTGCCGGGCGTGAGGCACATGATCATGGCCAGCACCGCGAGCCCGTTCGGATCGCGAAGATCCAGCGGCACGTGGATGAAGCGCGAGGCGATGCGCGAGGTGCGGCGCGTCAGCAGCCGCCGCGCCACGAAGAGCGCCGATTCCAGCATGTCGGCCAAGGCCCGGCCCGCGAGCCGCAGCGCCACCCAGGGCTTGCGCATGCGCACCGTGGCTGGCCGCAATCCCTTGGTGAGCAGCGGAACCGCAATGGCCAGCACCGCGGCCGCCAGCAGCGTGGCCGGGTCGAGCGACTGGTTGAGCAGCAGCCACACCGCAAACAGCGCCAGCGAGAGCGGCGGCGAAGGCATCCAGCGCTTCATGGTGCCGGGCCTTTCGCGGGCGCCGCCGGATTGGGCACCTGCCGCGCGCCCATCACGGCATTGCGGTAGGCGGTGGGCGTGCGCAGCCCTTCGGCGGTGGTGATGGCGTGGCGCATGACGGGGCCGGCCCAGACCGTGAGCGCCACGCTGGCCGCGAGCAGTCCGGCCACCGGCAGCACCTCGAGCGCGGGCAGCGCCGGCATGGTGGGATGCGGCTGGGTCCAGAAGTGGCGCATGCCGGTGCGGCTCAGCGCAATCAGCGCGAGCAGTCCCGAGACCATCAGCAGCGCCAGGAAGATCCACGCGGGCAGCGAGGTACCGCCGGTGGAGAAGGCGCCCGACAGCATCGCGAACTTGCCCACGAAGCCCGACAGCGGCGGCAGGCCCGCGAGCAGCAGCGTGCAGCCGATGAAGCTCAGTCCCAGGAAGGCCACGCCGGCGGGAATGGCGCGGCCGTAGAGTGCCTGCGCCTCGTCATCGAGGTTCACGTCGTCGAGCACCCGCAGGTCTTCCGCCAGGAACGGCGCGTTGCCCGCCTTTTCATGCGGTGCCACGCTCATGCCGGCGTTGCGCCAGCGCTCGATCATGTCGGTCAGCAGGAAGAAGGCGCTCACGGCCAGCGTCGAGCTCAGCAGGTAGTAGAGCGCGCCGGCCCACACGGCCGGCTCCCCGAGCCCGATGGCTGCGAGCAGCGTGCCCGCCGACACCAGCACGCTGAAGCCCGCGAGATTGGAGAGCCGCTGCGTGCCCACGATGCCGATCGCGCCCGCGAACAGCGTCGCCAGCCCGATCGCGAGGAGCGCGGGTTGCCCGAACGCGGCCGAGCTGCCGGCATCCGGTGCGAAGAGCAGCGTCCACAGCCGCAGCAGCGTGTAGATGCCGAGCTTGGTCAGCAGCGCGAACACGGCGCCCACCGGCGACACCGCCGCGCTGTAGGCCGGCACCAGCCAGAAGTTGAGCGGCCAGGCGCCGGCCTTGGCGAAGAACGCGGTCGCGAGGATCGCGGCCGCCGCATGCACGAGGCCGCGGTCGGCCGGCGCGAGCTGCGCGATGCGCATGCCGAGGTCGGCCATGTTGAGCGTGCCGGTCGCGCCGTAGAGCAGTGCCGCACCGATCAGGAAGAGCGACGAGGCGGCCAGGTTGATGGCGATGTAGTGGAGCCCGGCCTGCACCCGCAGCCGGCCCGAGCCATGCAGCAGCAGGCCGTAGGAGGCCGCGAGCATCACCTCGAAGAAGACGAACAGGTTGAACAGGTCGCCCGTGAGGAAGGCGCCGTTCAGGCCCATGAGCTGCAGCTGCAGCAGCGGATGGAAATGCACGCCCGCGCGGTCCCAGCGCGAGGTTGAATAGATCGAGGCCGCAAAGGCAACCACGCCCGTGAGCGCCACCATCATGGTCGACAGCCGGTCCGCCACCAGCACGATGCCGAAGGGCGCCTGCCAGTTGCCCGGCAGGTAGACGCCGACCGAGCCGGGGCCGTCGCCGGTCTCGGGCGCATTCACCCAGCGCAGCAGCGCCAGCGCCGCCAGCAGTCCCACCAGCCCCGAGACCACGCTCAGCGCCGACTTGGTGCGGCGCCGGCTTTCGCCCAGCAGCAGCATCAGTGCGGCCGTGAGCAGCGGCACGAGGATCGGCACCGCGATGAGGTGCGGCATGCCGAACTCGAGCAGCCGGTCGAGCAGCTGGACCAGTTGCCCCGTCACTCCGCCGCCTCCTGCCGCTCTTCGCCGTCCACGTGGTCGGTGCCGGTGAGGCCGCGCGAGGCCAGCAGCACCACGAGGAACAGCGCCGTCATCGCAAAGCCGATCACGATCGCCGTCAGCACCAGGGCCTGCGGCATCGGGTCGGCGGTGTTGGCCAGCGTGGCGGCGATGCCATGGACCAGCACCGGTTCGCTGTCGAGCTTGAGCCGCCCCATGCTGAAGATGAACAGGTTGACCGCGTACGAGATGAGCGTGAGGCCCATGATCACCTGGAAGGTGCGCGGCCGCAGCAGCAGGTACACGCCCGAGCCGGTGAGCACGCCGATGGCCAGTGCGAGCACGATCTCCATCAGCGCGCTCCTTCCGGTGTTGCGCCGGCGGCCGCGGCAGCTGCCTCGGCTTCCTTCTCGCGCTGCTCGTCGGCCCAGCGGTGGCTGCGTATCGACTGGTGGGCCAGCGCGGTGAGGATCAGCATGGTCGCGCCCAGCACCAGTGCGAACACGCCGATGTCGAAGAACAGGGCGCTCGGCACGTGCAGCTCGCCCAGCACGGGAAGGTGCAGGTGCGCGGTGTGGGTGGTCAGGAACGGATAGCCGAACAGCACCGCGCCGCTGCCCGTGGCCAGCGCGAGCAGCAGGCCGGCGGCGATCCAGCGGCGCGGATAGATGCGCAGGTGCTCTTCCACCCACTCGGTGCCCGAGACGATGAACTGCAGCACCAGCGCCACCGACATCACCAGTCCCGCGACGAAGCCGCCGCCGGGCGCGTTGTGCCCGCGCATGAAGAAATAGACCGACACCAGCACCGCAAGCGGCAGCAGCAGGCGCACCAGCACGGCCGGCACCATCAGGTAGCCCACCGCCGTGTCCTTGGCCAGGCGCGGGTTCAGCAGGTCGCTGCTTCCGTCGTCGGCCTGCGCGCGCTGCTGCACCGGCAGGGCCATCGATTCGCGCGCCGGCCGGAAGCGGCGCAGCAGTGCATAGACCGTGAGCGCGACCACGCCGAGCACGGTGATCTCGCCGAAGGTGTCGAAGCCGCGGAAGTCGACCAGCATCACGTTGACCACGTTGGTGCCGCCGCCCTCGGCCAGCGCATGCTCGAGAAAGAAGGGCGAGATGCTTTGCGGAAACGGCCGCGTCATCATGAGCCACGCCAGCGCCGCCATGCCGCCGCCGACGCCGGCCGCCACCAGCAGGTCGCGTCCGCGCCGGCCCCAGGGGCGCAGCCTGGCGCGCGCTGGCTGCACCGCATCCTTGCTGCGCATCGGCAGCCAGCGCAGGCCCAGCAGGATCAGCACCGTGGTCACGGCCTCCACCACGAGCTGCGTCAATGCCAGGTCGGGTGCCGAGAACCAGATGTAGGTCACGCAGCACACCAGCCCGGCGCCCGAGGCCAGCATCAGCGCGGCCAGGCGATGGAACTTGGCCTGCCACGCCGCCGCCAGCGCGCAGGTGCCGCCGATCAGCCAGGTCATTGCGAACATCGGCGAGAAGGGCAGCAGTTCGCGCTCGCCGCGGGCGACCGGTGCCGTCCAGAGCGACACCGCGGCGCCCGCCGCCGCCGCCGCGATCAGCAGCAGCAACTGCGACTGCATGCGCCGCGTGCCCAGCAGGCGGCGGCTGCGCCGGCCGGCCTCGCTGAGCTGCGCGAGCAGGTGTTCGAAGATGGCCTGGCCGTCGAAGCGGTGCAGGAGCGGCGTGTGTTCGAGCTTGCCCTCTGCGCGGCGGCGGCGCTGCGACAGGTAGAGCGCCATGCCGCCGGCCAGCGCCACGAAGCTCATCGCCAGCGGCAGGTTGAAGCCGTGCCACACGGCGAGGCTGTATTCGGGCAGCACGCCGCCGACCACCGGCGTGGCGGCCGCCGCCAGCAGCGCGCCGATCGACCAGGCCGGCGCCACGCCCACCACCAGGCAGACCAGCACCAGCAGTTCGACCGGCACGCGCATCCAGTGCGGCGGCTCATGCGGCTGCCTCGGTACCTCGGGTCCGCAGGGCGGGCCGAAGAAAACGTCGAACACGAAGCGCGCCGAATAGGCCACGCTGAAGACGCCCGCGATGGTGGCAATGACCGGAAGGCTCAGGTTGATCCACGGCGTCGCCTGGATGAACACCGTCTCGGCGAAGAACATTTCCTTCGAGAGAAAGCCGTTGAGCAGCGGCACGCCGGCCATCGACGCGCTTGCGATGATCGCCAGCGTGCCGGTGATCGGCATCAGCCGCAGCAGGCCGCTGAGCTTGCGGATGTCGCGCGTGCCGCTCTCGTGGTCGATGATGCCGGCCGCCATGAAGAGCGATGCCTTGAAGGTCGCGTGGTTGATGATGTGGAACACGGCTGCCACTGCCGCGAGCGGGCTGTTCAGGCCGAGCAGCAGCGTGATGAGCCCGAGGTGCGAGATGGTCGAGTACGCGAGCAGCGCCTTCAGGTCGCGCTGGAACATCGCCACGAAGCCGCCGAGCAGCAGCGTGATCGCGCCCGCGCCGCCCACCAGCCAGAACCACTGTTCGGTGCCCGACAGCACCGGCCACAGCCGCGCCATCAGGAACACGCCGAGCTTCACCATGGTCGCCGAATGCAGGTAGGCCGAGACCGGCGTGGGCGCCGCCATGGCGCGCGGCAGCCAGAAGTGGAACGGGAACTGTGCGCTCTTGGTGAAGGCGCCGAGCAGTATCAGCACCAGGGCCGCGGGATAGAGCGCATGCGCGCGGATCTCGTTGCCCGATGCGAGCACCACGTCGAGCTCGTAGCTGCCCGCGATGCGGCCCAGCACCACCACGCCCGCCAGCAGGCAGAGCCCGCCGGCACCGGTGACGGTGAGCGCCATGCGCGCGCCGCGCCGCGCGTCGCGCCTGTGATGCCAGTAGCCGATCAGCAGGAAGGAGAACAGGCTGGTGAGCTCCCAGAACAGCACCAGCTGGATCAGGTTGCCAGAGAGCACCACGCCCGTCATCGCGCCCATGAACGCGAGAAAGAACGAGAAGAAGCGCGGCACCGGATCGGACGCCGACATGTAGTAGCGCGCATAGAGCACCACCAGCGCGCCGATGCCGAGCACCAGCATGCAGAACAGCCAGGCGAAGCCGTCCATGCGGAACACCAGGTTGAGCCCGAACTCGGGCAGCCATGCGATCTCCTGACGCAGCACGTTGCCGCGCGCGATCTGGGGAAAGAACCATGCGGTCTGCAGCGCGCAGCCCAGCGCGACGAGCCCCGCCAGCGTCGACTCCCGATTGCGCGCGTTCGACGGCATCAACGCGGCCAGCACGCTGGCAACAAAGGGGAGTGCGACGAGAAAGACCAGGGGCATTGCGGCCGATTCTATCGACCGGCCCCCTGGAAAATTCTCCTGAAAACCCGTGAAGATCGACGGCCTTGCCGCCTGGCTATGGATCGATCAGGCGGCCAGGGCCTGCACGCTGCGTATGCCCAGCCAGGTCAGGAACAGCGAGCCGCCGAGGTGGGCTGTTGCCGTGAGCAGCGCCACGCCCAGCCGGCCTTCGAGAAGCATGGTCACGACCTCGGCCGAGAAGCTCGAGAAGGTGGTCAGGCCGCCGAGAAAGCCCGTGACCAGCGCGAGCCGCCAGGCCGGATCGAGGTCGGGCAGCAGATGGAACAAGGCAATGGCCGCGCCGATGAGGTAGCCCCCGATCAGGTTGGCGGCCAGCGTGCCCCAGGGCATGAGTCCGCCCGCGCCGAACCAGAGCGCGAGGCCCCAGCGCGCGAGCGCGCCCACGGAGGCACCCATGCAGATGGCAAGAATCGGAAGCAGCATGGGCCTATTGTCGGGGCACGGCTGGCGCTGTTCAGGGCGCCATCTGTTGCGGCAGCCAGGTGACCAGTTGCGGCACGAAGTAGATGATCAGCACGGCCGCCACCATCAGGAAGAACATCGGCAGCGTGACGCGCGCGATGTAGAGCAGGTCTTTTCCGGTCATGCCCTGCAGCACGAACAGGTTGAAGCCCACGGGCGGCGTGATCTGGGCCATCTCGACCACCAGCACGATGAAGATGCCGAACCACACCGGGTCGATGCCGGCGGCGTTGACCGTGGGCATGATGACGCCCATGGTGAGCACCACCATCGAGATGCCGTCCAGGAAGCAGCCCAGCACCACGTAGAACGCCGCGAGCATCACGATCAGCTGGAACTTCGAGAGCCCTAGCGAGCCGATCCATTCGGCCAGGTGGCGCGGCAGGCCGATGTAGCCCATGGCGAGCGTGAGGAAGGCCGCGCCCGCAAGGATCAGCGCCATCATGCAGTAGAGCCGCGTGGCGCCGAGCAGCGCTTCCTTGAAGCTGTGCCAGTTCAGCGAGCCCTGCGCGCCCGAGATGACCATGGCCCCGACCACGCCCACGGCCGCTGCCTCGGTGGCGGTGGCAATGCCCGCGTAGATGGATCCGAGCACCGACAGGATCAGCAGCGCGACCGGGATCAGCGACATCGAGGCCTTGAGCTTCTCGGTGAAGGGCAGCTTGGCATCGGCCGGCGGGATGCGGTCGGGGTTGCGCAGCGCCCAGAACACGATGTAGCCCGAGAACAGCAGCGCGAGCAGGATGCCTGGGATCACGCCCGCAATGAACAGCCGGGCGATCGACACGTCGGCGCTCACGCCATAGACGATCATGATGATCGAGGGCGGAATCAGGAGGCCCAGCGTGCCGGCGCCGGCCAGCGTGCCGATGACCATGTCGTCCGGATAGCCGCGGCGCTTGAGCTCGGGCAGGCTCATCTTGCCGATGGTGGCGCAGGTGGCCGCGCTCGAGCCCGACACCGCCGCGAACACCGCGCAGCCCACCACGTTGGTGTGCAGCAGCCGGCCCGGCAGGCTTTGCATCCAGGGCGCGAGGCCCTTGAACATGTCTTGCGAGAGCCGTGTGCGGAACAGGATCTCGCCCATCCACACGAAGAGCGGCAAGGCGGTGAGCGTCCAGCTCGAGGCCGAGCCCCAGATGGTCACGGCCATGGCATCGCCCGCGGGCCGCGACGAAAAGATCTGCATGGCGATCCACGCCACGCCGGAGAGCGTGAGGCCGATCCACACGCCGCTGCCCAGGATCAGGAAGAGCGCGGCGATCAGCAGGGCCGCAACGGCAATGTCACTCATGGCGCAGGGCCTCCGTCTCGACCGGCTTGGCCGGCCTGCCGCGCCACTCGATCACGAATTCGTCGAAGGCCGCGATGGCGAACACCAGCGCACCCACCGCCATCGAGAGCTGCGGCAGCCACAGGGGCGTGGCGTCATTGCCGGTGGAGATGTCGTGGAAGTCGTATGACTGGAATGCCAGCCGCGCGCTGTACCAGGCGAACAGCACCGCGAGCAGGGCGCCTGCGCCCATGGCCCAGCGCTCCAGCCAGCGCTGTGCTGCCGGCGGCAGGTTCTGCAGCACCAGCGTCACGCGGATGTGCTCGCCGCGCTTGAGCGTGTGGGCGAGCGCAAGGAAGCCGGCGCCGGCCATCAGGTAGCCGGCATAGGCATCGATGCCCGGAATGTTGAAATGAAGCTGCCTACCGGCGATGGAGAGCAGCACCATCACCAGCAGGCCGATCATGAAAAGCGCCGCCAGGGCGGCGGCGCTGTTGTAGAGGAAATCGAGCGTCTTTCGCATCGGTGGCTGTTCGGTGTTGCGTCACATCTTCTTGTACGCGTCGACCACTGCCTGGCCCTCGGCCCCGGCCTTTTCCAGCCATTCCTTGAGCATGGTGTCGCCGACCTTCTTCATGTCGGTCTTGAGTGCCGCGGAAGGCACATGCACGGTCATGCCATTCTTCTTGAGCAGGTCCAGGTACTCGAGGTTCTTCTTCTTCGAGAGCTCCCAGCCGCGTTTCTCGGCATCGGCGGCGGCCTTGAGTACGGCGTCCTGCGTCGGCTTGTCGAGCGCGTCGAAGGCCTTCTTGTTCATGAGCACCGCGTTCTTGGGCAGCCAGGCCTGCGTGTCGTAGAAGTTCTTGATGTATTCGTAGGTCTTGGTGTCGTAGCCGGTGGAGCCGGAGGACATGTACGACTCGATCACGCCCGTGGCCATGGCCTGCGACAGCTCGGCCTGCTGCACCGTCACCGGCTGTGCACCGACCAGTTCGCCGATGCGCGCGGTGGCGGGACTGTAGGCACGCCACTTCACGCCCTTGAGGTCGGCGGCCGAAGCGATTTCCTTCTTCACGAAGATGCCCTGCGGCGGCCAGGCCACCGTGTAGAGCAGCACGATGCCCTGCTCGGCCAGCTTCTTTTCGAGCACGGGCTTCTGCGCCTGATAGAGCTTCCAGGCGGCGTCATAGCTGTCGGCAAGGAAGGGGATGCCATCGGCGCCGAACATCTGCCATTCGTTCTGGTAGTTGACCAGCAGGATCTCGCCGAGTTGCGCCTGTCCGCCCTGCACCGCGCGCTTGATCTCGGGCGCCTTGAACAGCGACGCATTGGCGTGCACGGTGATCTTGAGCTTGCCGCCACTGCCCTTTTCGACATCGCTCGCGAACTGGGTGATGTTCTCGGTGTGGAAGTTGGTCGCCGGGTAGGCGGTGGGCAGGTCCCACTTGGTCTGCGCGAAGGCTGCGGCGCCAAGGGTGAGGCCCGCCAGGGCAATGCCGAACTTGTGATTCATGAGCGCTCCGGAACGTATGAAAGTGAAAACGAACGCGAGCATACGTGCAAATTCCGGGCCACTCCTGAGGCATTTCCCTGCCACATGGCGCTGCGCAGCGGCCTGCCTTGCTGCTGCGGTGCACGCAAAAAAGCCGCCCTGCGGCGGCTTTCACTGTGTTGCGGGGCATGCCGCGCGCGCGGCATCGGCTCGCAGGCCCGGGGCGTTTCGATCAGGGCTTGGCCGGCTTGGCAGCGGCTGCCTTGGCGGGCTTTTCCGCCTTGGCGGCAACTGCTTCGCCTGCGGTGCCGCCAAAGGTTTTGCCGTTCACCGTGAGTCCTTCGGCCGACAGCTTCCCGGCCTTCTTTTCCTTCACGCCTTTCACGCGTTGCATGAAGTCGGGCCAGTCCTTGAACTCGCCTTCCTTGCGTGCGTCGAGGATGCGCTTGGACATTGCAGGACCGACGCCCTTGATGCCGTCGAGATCGGCCGCCGTGCCCTTGTTGACATCGACCGCGGCGAACGAGGCAGCCGCAAACAGCATGGCCATCACGGCCAGGATTTTCTTCAGCATGATTTTCAAACTCCCTGATTTGTTGAGATCACAGTTCGCCGGCAGAAGGCGCCGGCTCGCGTTCAACGGTTCAGGAAAAGGCGCGTTGACGGCCTCGCGCCCTGCGGGAGACGCGTTCACCATTGTTCCGAAAGGTGTTCGGAATGTGGCTCAGAGCTCCTCGACACGCCGCGGCGGATAGCTGTCCCAGGCCTGGCATCCGGGGCAATGCCAGAAATGCTGGTGCGCCTCGAAGCCGCATGCGGCGCAGCGGTAGCGCATCAGCGGCCGGGTGGCCTGGTCGAGGGCGCGCTGCACCTGCGGGTGGAACTGCTCGTGCTCGAAGCGCTCGCCGGCAAGCCAGCGCGAGGCGGCAACCAGCGAGGGCTGCTGGGCGAGGTGCGCGATGTAGCCGTCGCGCGGAGCGAGCGGCTGGCCGTTGGCGGCCGGAATCGCGCTGGTCGGCGAGCCGCCGAGCGCGATCAGCGCTTCGAGCACGTCGATCGAGGGCGAATCGTCATAGTGCCTTTGCAGCAGCGCGAGTGCCTC
This sequence comes from Variovorax beijingensis, assembly GCF_007828835.1. GTDB lineage: Bacteria > Pseudomonadota > Gammaproteobacteria > Burkholderiales > Burkholderiaceae_C > Variovorax > Variovorax beijingensis_A. The sequence continues at coordinate 793,138 of NZ_VIVL01000002.1, forward strand.
GCCCTCGCGGTGGGCGGCGACCGCGGCCTGCTGCAGCGCAGCGGCATACAGCGGCAAGGCGAGCGGGGCGGTGTCGCTCAGCGCGACGAGGGTGTCGAAGGCCTTGGCACCGTCGCCATTGCGCAGTTGCAGCGTGGCGGAGTCGATGGCGGGGCGGGGCGCCTGCGGGGCCAGCGCGACCGCCTCGGCAAGCAGCCGGCCGGCCGCGGCCAGGTCGCCGGCCGCCACCTGCTCGGAGGCTTGCTCGCAGAGGTGATGGGCTCGGCGCGTGCTGTAGCTGGCCTGGTCAGACTCGTCGAGCTTCTGCGCCACCGCGGCGGCCTGCGCCCATTCGCGCGAGCGCTCGTAGATGGCCAGCAGTGAAAGCCGCGCCTCGTTCTCGTAGCGCGTGCCCTCGAGTTTTTGCAGCGCGGCTTCGGCGCGATCGAGCAGTCCGGCGCGCAGGAAATCCTGTGCCAGCGCGTGCTGGGCGCGCTCGCGGTCGCTGCGGCTCAGGTCGCCGCGCCCCAGCAGATGCTCGTGCACGCGCACCGCGCGCTGGTATTCGCCGCGCCGGCGAAACAGGTTACCCAGCGCGAAGTGCAGTTCCTGCGTGTCGGGATCGTTCTGCACGGCCTCGATGAAGGCATCGATGGCCTGGTCCTGCTGTTCGTTGAGAAGAAAGTTGAGGCCGCGGAAATACGCCTTGGGGGCTTGCCGGTTCTCGAGCTTGAGCTGCCGGATGTCGAAGCGCGAGGCGAGCCAGCCCAGCACGAAGGCAACGGGCAGGCTGATCAGCAGCCAGCTGGGATCAAAGTCCATGTTGGCGTACGGTGGGTAGGTCGGTGGCGGAAATGGACGGCGGCGGCGCTGCCGGGGCAGGCGTGGATGACGCAGGCGCCGCGGCTTCGTCGCCGCGCGCAGCCGGAACCTGCGCCGCCGCCGCACGGTGCTTCCACCATCCGGGCAGCATGCCGAGCGCGCCCACCACGAGGCCGCCGGCGAAAGCTGCGAGCACGACGAGCACCAGGGGCGCGCGCCAATGCGTGCCGAAGAAGAAATAGACGGTCGCGTCGTGCTGGTTGTTCAGCGCGAAAGCAAAAAGCGTAAAAAAAATGGCTGCCTTGAGCAGCCACAGGAGGTATTTCATAGCCGTTCCCGTTGCCGGGAGCATTCTACGTTTGCATCCATGCGATCAGGCCTTGCGGCCCTTGGCGTCGAGCTCGGCGGTCTTGGCGTCGACGGCCTCGCGCAATGCCTTGCCCGGCTTGAAGTGGGGCACCCGCTTTTCGGGGATCTGAACGCTTTCGCCCGAACGCGGGTTGCGGCCGATGCGCGGCGGACGCCGGGTGACCGAGAAGCTGCCGAAGCCACGGATCTCGATGCGGTGCCCGCGCACCAGCGCGTCGCTCATCGCGTCCAGGATGGTCTTGACGGCGTATTCGGCATCGCGGTGCGTCAGCTGTGCGAAGCGCGCTGCGAGTTCTTCGACGAGGTCAGAGCGGGTCATAGGCCAAACAAAAACGTGGACGAAAAAAAAGACAGAGCGGCCCCAGGGCCTGCTCTGTCTTCGGGGGCAGCTTACTTGCTGTCGTTGTTGTCGAGCTTGGCGCGCAGCAGGGCGCCCAGGCTCGTCGTGCCCGCGTTTTCGCGTGCCGACTGCTGGCTCAGGTTGGCCATGGCGCCTTGTTCGTCGACCATGTCCTTCTGCTTGATGGACAGCTGGATGTTGCGGGTCTTGCGATCCACGTTCACGACGATGGCGGTGACTTCGTCGCCTTCCTTGAGCACGTTGCGGGCATCTTCGACGCGGTCGCGCGAGATTTCCGAAGCACGCAGGTAGCCGATGATGTCTTCGCCGAGGTCGATTTCAGCGCCGCGGGCGTCAACCGTCTTGACCTTGCCGGTCACGATCTGGCCCTTGTCGTTCACCGTGGTGAAGGTGGTGAACGGGTCGCTGTCGAGCTGCTTGATGCCCAGCGAGATGCGCTCGCGGTCGACGTCGACGGCCAGCACGATCGCTTCGACTTCCTGGCCCTTCTTGTAGTTGCGAACGGCGGTTTCGCCGGCTTCGTTCCACGAGAGGTCCGAGAGGTGCACCAGGCCGTCGATGCCGGCAGCCAGACCCACGAACACGCCGAAGTCGGTGATCGACTTGATCGGGCCCTTGACGCGGTCGCCACGCTTGGTGTTTTGCGCGAACTCTTGCCACGGGTTGGCCTTGCACTGCTTCATGCCCAGGCTGATGCGGCGCTTGTCTTCGTCGATCTCGAGGACCATGACTTCGACTTCGTCGCCCAGCGAGACGATCTTGTTCGGAGCGATGTTCTTGTTGGTCCAGTCCATTTCGGAGACGTGCACCAGGCCTTCGATGCCGGGTTCGAGTTCGACGAACGCGCCGTAGTCGGCAATGTTCGTGACCTTGCCGAACAGGCGGGTCGATTGCGGGTAGCGGCGCGAAACGCCCATCCACGGGTCGTCGCCCATTTGCTTGAGACCCAGCGAGACACGGTTCTTCTCGGTGTCGAACTTGAGGATCTTGGCGGTGATTTCCTGGCCGGCCTGAACGACTTCGCTCGGGTGGCGGACACGGCGCCATGCCATGTCGGTGATGTGCAGCAGGCCGTCGATGCCGCCGAGATCCACGAACGCACCGTATTCGGTGATGTTCTTGACCACGCCGCGCACGACTGCGCCTTCCTTCAGGGTTTCCATCAGCTTGGCGCGCTCTTCGCCCATGCTGGCTTCGACCACGGCACGGCGCGACAACACGACGTTGTTGCGCTTGCGGTCGAGCTTGATGACCTTGAATTCGAGGGTCTTGTTCTCGTACGGGGTCAGGTCCTTGATCGGACGCGTGTCGATCAGCGAGCCCGGCAGGAAGGCGCGGATGCCGTTGACGAGCACCGTGAGGCCGCCCTTGACCTTGCCGCTGGTGGTGCCGGTGACGAAGTCGCCCGATTCCAGGGCCTTCTCCAGGGCGAGCCACGAAGCGAGGCGCTTGGCGGTGTCGCGCGAGAGGATGGTGTCGCCGTAGCCGTTTTCAACGCTGCCGATGGCAACGGAAACGAAATCGCCGGCCTGGACTTCGAGTTCGCCCTTGTCGTTCTTGAACTCCTCGATCGGCACATACGCTTCGGACTTGAGGCCGGCGTTGACCACCACGTGGTTGTGTTCGACGCGCACGACTTCGGCCGTGATGACCTCGCCGGTGCGCATTTCGGAACGCTTCAGGGACTCTTCGAATAGGTCGGCAAAAGATTCAGACATTGATGGTTCCTTCCGTCAGGCAGGGTTGGCAGTCGCTATTGCGAAATTGCGTGCGGCTGCTGTAGGTCTGGAGACGGCGGTTTTGTGGGCGTGAGCCCGGGTTGGTTGAACAACCAGCAGACCGGTGCGCTGTCGCGCGAGAAGAGCCTGCTGGAGCGGTATGCGCTGCCCCGGAATCCGGTTGGCGCGAGCCCTTCAGGCGGGCCTGAAAGGCTGTGGCTTCCAACCGCTCAAGCGGGCTTGAACGGCTGCTTTTCCTGCCACCAGTTCAACACCTGGTCGATCGATTGCTCGATGGACAGCTGGGAGTTGTCGAGGTGGCGGGCATCCTGCGCCGGCTTGAGGGGAGCGACGCTGCGGGACGAATCCCTGGTGTCGCGCGCTTCCAAGTCGGAGCGAAGACTGTCAAGTGTAGTTGAAATACCCTTTGAAATCAACTGCTTATGCCGGCGTTCGGCCCTCTGGGCGGCGCTGGCCGTGAGAAAGACCTTGAGCGCCGCGTCGGGGAAGATCACGGTGCCCATGTCGCGGCCGTCGGCCACCAGGCCCGGAAGCTGCCGAAAGCGCTGCTGCAGGGCCAGAAGCGCCTCGCGCACCGCGGGAAGCGTGGAGACGAGGGAGGCGTCCATGCCGGCGGCTTCGGTGCGGATTTCGTCGCTCACGTCCTCGCCGGCCAGCAGCACCTTGCCCTCGGTGAAATGCAGGGGCAGGGCGGCCGCCAGGGCGGCGATCTGCGCCTCATGCTGCGGCTCGGCGCCGAGCCCGGCGCGCCGCATGGCCAGGCCGGTCACGCGATAGAGCGAGCCCGAATCCAGGTAGTGGTAGCCCAGCAGGCGCGCCACCTCGGCCGCGAGCGTGCCCTTGCCCGAGGCGGTGGGGCCGTCGATGCAGATCACCGGCACCTCGGGCGCCTCGGCCACCGAGAACAGCGTTTCGAAATAGTCCGGGAAGGTCTTGGCAACGCAGTGCGGCTCCAGGATGCGCACCGGCAAGCCCGCCGGGTTGAACGCCGCGAGCGAGAAGCACATGGCCACGCGATGGTCGTCGTAGGTGCGGATGCTTGCCGCCTGCCAGCCCGAGCGCTCCAGAGGATGCACCCGGATGAAATCGGGGCCGGATTCGACCGTGGCACCGAGCTTCCTGAGCTCATTGGCCATGGCGTCGATGCGGTCGGTTTCCTTGACCCGCCAGCTGGCGATGTTGCGCAGGCTGCTGGGGCCGTCGGCATAGAGCGCCATCACGGCCAGCGTCATCGCGGCATCGGGGATGTGGTTGGCGTCCAGGTCGATGGCCTTGAGCGGCCAGGCGCCGCGGCGCACGTCGAGCCAGTTCGGTCCGCTGTCGACCTGCGCGCCCATTTGCCGCGCCGCCTCGATGAAGCGGATGTCGCCCTGGATCGAATCGGCGCCCACGCCTTCGATCCGGATGCTGTCCTGGCCGGAAGCGCCTGTGGCAATGGCCCCGAGCGCTATGAAATAGCTGGCAGACGAGGCGTCGGCCTCGACGTGGATGTCGCCCGGCGAGCCGTAGCGGCTGCCCGCGGGGATGGTGAAGCGCTCCCAGCCCTCGCGCTGCACCGCAATGCCGAAGCGCGCCAGCAGGTTGAGCGTGATCTCGATGTAGGGCTTGGAGATCAGCTCGCCGACCACTTCGATCACGATGTCCTTCCGGGCTGCGAGTGGCAGTGCCAGCAGCAGCGCGGTCAGGAACTGGCTCGAGACGTCGCCGCGCACCCGGATCGGGGCGTCCAGCACCAGCGCGCCGTGATCGACCGGCCGGATGCGCAGCGGCGGGTAGCCAGGGTTGCCCAGGTAGTCGATGCGGCAGCCGAGCTGGGTCAGCGCATCGACCAGGTCGCCGATCGGCCGCTCGTGCATGCGCGGCACGCCGCTGAGCTCGAAATCGCCGCCGAGCAGCGACAGCGCGGCGGTCAGCGGACGCATCGCAGTGCCGGCGTTGCCGAGAAAAAGCGGCAGCAACGGGCCACCGGACTTCAGCTGGCCGCCGATGCCGGTGATGCGCAGCGTGCTGCCGGCCACATCGATGCCGCAGCCAAGCGCGCGCAGCGCATCGAGCATCACGCGGGTGTCGTCGGAGTCGAGCAGGTCGTGGACGGTGGTGGTTCCGCTGGCCAGTGCGGCCAGCAGCAGCACGCGGTTCGAAATGCTCTTGGAGCCCGGCAGCCGCACGGTGCCCGAAGCCCCGGCCAGCGCAGGAATATCGAGGAATGCCGTCGAGAACATGTCAGGAGTCCTGGGAGGCGTCGGTGTTGGGCTGCCAGGCGGCGCGGACCTTGCTGGCGGTGGCGATCGAATGCTCCAGCGCCTGGGCGTCGCCGGCCGTGACCAGCACCTCGAGCTCGAGCAGCGCCTTGCGGAATGCCTGCGATTGCAGCAGCACCTGCTCGCGGTTGGCGAGCAGCACGTCGCGCCACATGACCGGATCGCTGGCCGCAATGCGCGAAAAATCGCGAAACCCCGGCCCTGCAAGGCGCAGGAAATCGTCGCCCTGCGGTTGCGCGATCAGGGCGTTGAGGTAGGCAAAGGCCAGCAGGTGCGGCAGGTGGCTCACGGCCGCGAAGGCGCTGTCGTGCTCCTCGTGCGTCATGGTGACGACATTGGCGCCGATGCCGCTCCAGATCTGCGAGGCGCGCTGCACGTTCGAGCGCAGCGTGGCCTTGACCGGTGTCAGCACGACCTTGCGGCCGACGTAGAGCGAAGCTTCGGCGTGCTCGATGCCGGACACTTCCTTGCCGGCGATCGGATGGGCCGGGACGAAGTGGGCGAACTGGTCCTGCAGGCCGTTGCGAGCGGCTTCGATCACGTCGCCCTTGGTCGAGCCCACGTCCATCACGAGCGTATCGTTCGAAATGCCGTGGCGGATGGCCTTGAAGGTGGCTTCCGAGGCCGCCACCGGCACCGCCAGCAGCACGAGGTCGGAACCCGAGACCGCCAGCAGCGCGGAAGGCGCCGCCACGTCGATCACGCCGAGCTGGCGCGCCCGCTCGGTGGTGGAGGGCGACTTGCTGTAGCCGACCACGCGTTTCACGAGCTTCGCGCGCTTGAGCGCGAGCGCGAAGGAGCCGCCCATGAGGCCGCAGCCGATCAATCCCAATTGCTCGAACATGGTGCTTGTCCGGCTCAGGCTTTGACAGGGTAGGCGCCCAGCACCTTGTAGAACGCGCAGAGACCGCGCAGTTCGGCCAGCGCCGCAGCCACGTTGGGCTGCGAGGGATGGCCGTCCAGGTCGATGTAGAAGTAGTACTCCCACTGGCCGGTGCGCGCCGGGCGCGACTCGAACCGGGTCATGGACACGTTGTTGACCTTCAGCGGCACCAGCAGGTCGTGCACGGCGCCGGGACGGTTCGGCACCGAGACGATCAGGCTCGTGCAGTCGCGCCCCGAGGCCGGCGGCATGGCCAGCGTCTGCGGCAGGCAGATCACGGAGAAGCGGGTGCGGTTGTACGAATCGTCCTGGATCGCATGCGCCACGATGTGCAGGCCGAATCGCGTGGCGGCGCGTTCGCCGGCCAGTGCGGCCCAGGCCGGGTTGGTGGCCGCGAGCCGCGCGCCTTCGGCGTTGCTCGAAACGGCGCGCCGCTCGGCATTGGGCAGGTGCTTCGACAGCCAGGTCTGGCACTGCGCCAGCGCCTGCGGGTGGGCCAGCACGGCCTCGATGCCCTCGAGCGTATTGCTGCTGCGCAGCAGATGGTGGCGCACCAGCAGGCTGACTTCGCCGACCACGTGGGTGGGCGAATGCAGGAACAGGTCGAGCGAGCGCGTGACCACGCCTTCGGTCGAGTTTTCGACGCCCACCACGCCGTACTGGGCGCTGCCGGCCGCCGTGGCGTGGAACACCTCGTCGAAGCTGGCGCAGTAGATCAGGTCGGCGGCGCCGCCGAAGTATTCGATGGCGGCCTGTTCGCAGAAGGTGCCCTCGGGGCCGAGCACGGCGACCCGCTGCGGCGATTCGAGCGCCAGGCAGGCCGACATGATTTCGCGCCAGATGGCGGCCACATGCAGGTCCTTGAGCGGGCCCGCATTGCTCTTTTGCATCTTCTCGATGACCTGGGCCACGCGGTCGGGGCGGAAATACGGGGTGCCTTCGCGCTTCTTGACCTCGCCCACCAGCTCTGCCACGTGGGCCCGCTCATTGAGCAGGCTGAGCAGTTGCTGGTCGAGCGAATCGATCTGCACGCGCAGACCGGCAAGGCTTTCGGAGTTGTCGGGAGAGGAGGGCGGTGTTGGAGCGGAGGCGGTCATCGGTGCGAGCAGCTGGGCATGCGCCTAGGCATGCGATCGCTCGAATTCTCGCATGTAGCTCACAAGTGCTCGTACACCTTCCAGCGGCATGGCGTTGTAGATGCTCGCGCGCATGCCGCCGACCGACTTGTGGCCCTTGAGCTGCAGCAGGCCGGCCTCGCGTGCGCCGGCCAGGAAGGCGTCGTTGCGGCTCTCGTCCGCCAGGAAGAACGGCACGTTCATGCGCGAACGGCAGCCCGGGTCGATCTTGTTGAGGTAGAACGAAGAAGCGTCGATGAAGTCGTACAGCAGCTTCGCCTTGGCAATGTTGCGCTGTTCCATGGCGGCCACGCCCGTGAGCGCGCCTTCGGTCTGTTGCAGCAGCCACTGGAACGTCAGCCCCGCCATGTAGATGCCCCAGGTCGGCGGGGTGTTGTACATGGACTTGTTGTCGGCCACGATCTTGTAGTTGAACGCGCTCGGGCAGATCTCGAGCGCATGCCCGAGCAGGTCGTCGCGCACGATCACCAGGGTGAGCCCGGCCGGCCCGAGGTTCTTCTGGGCACCGCCGAAGGCCAGGCCGACACGGCGCCAGTCGACGCTGCGCGAGGCCACGTGCGACGAAAAATCGATGACCAGCGGCGCATTGCTGCCAAGGGCCGCGAGGTCGGGCAGCTGCTGGAATTCGATGCCGTTGATGGTCTCGTTGGTGCACAGGTGCACGTACGAGGCCTCCTTGCTGAGCTGCCAGGTCGAGGGATCGGGCAGCCGCGTGTGATGGTCGCCGGCGTTGCTGGCGGCGATGTTCGCCGTGCAGTAGCGCTGCGCTTCCTTCTGCGACTTGATGCTCCAGCTGCCGGTGATGACGAAGTCGGCGGCAGTGCCGCGCGACAGGTTCATCGGCACGATGGCGTTCTCGCCAAGGCCGCCGCCCTGCATGAAGAGGATGTGGAAGTGCTCCGGCACGGCCAGCAGCGTGCGGATGTCGGCTTCGGCCTGGGTGCAGATCGCGCCGAATTCCTTGCCGCGATGGCTCATTTCCATCACGCTCATGCCGCTGCCCTGCCAGTCGAGCATCTCGGCGGCGGCGCGTTGCAGCACCGCCTCCGGCATGGCGGCCGGACCGGCGGAAAAGTTGTACGGGCGCGTGCCGGCCGGCTGGTGCTGCTGCTGAGTCACGTCACTTCTTGGCGGGAGCCTTGGCCGGTGCCTTGGCGGGAGCGGCGCCTTGCGAGCCGCCGGTCGGTGCACCCAGGGCCTTGGCGACGTTCTCGTCGAGCGCGCGCATCTTCGGCTCGATGGTGGCGCGCGTGTCGCTCACGAGCTTTTCGGTCAGCGCGGTCTGCATCTTGGGGTTGAGGTCCTGGTACTTCTTGCTGAGCGGCGAGTTGATCCAGGCCAGCAGCTGCTTGAGTTCGTCTTCGCTGAAGTTCTGCTCGAGCAGCGGGGTCAGGGCGCCGGGTGCCAGTTGCACGGCCTTGTCGCGCACGATCGGATACGCCTCGTCGAAGTACTTCTTGAGTTCGGCGTCGGCAGCCTTGGCGGCCGATTCGCGCTTGGCTTCGGGCACTTGCGTCTGCAGGTACTGCGAGCCGGCTTGCGCGATCGGGGCGCTCGATTGCTCGACCAGGCCGCGGGCCAGCGATTCGATGCCGGGGCGCTGCACGTCGATGAACTGCTTGATGAGCGCAGCCTTGTCCTGCGCCATGGCGGCCATGGAGCTGCCGGCCAGGGCGACGGTCAGAAGTGCGAGCTTGAATTTTTTCACTGAGGATTCTCCGTTGAAGATGAGGAAGTATCGTCTGCGCCAGGCTCACTCTCGCCGTTGGCGTCGTTTTCGACGATACGTTGTAGCCCGCTGAGTTTGGCGCCTTCGTCGAGCCCGATCAGCGTAACGCCTTGCGTTGCGCGACCCAGTTCACGAATCTCGGCTACCCGGGTGCGCACGAGCACGCCCTTGTCGGTGATGAGCATGATCTCATCGTCCGCATGCACGAGGGTGGCGGCAACGACCTTGCCGTTGCGCTCACTCTGTTGAATCGCAATCATGCCTTTGGTTCCGCGGCCGTGACGCGTGTACTCGGTAATGCTTGTGCGCTTTCCGTAACCATTTTCCGTGGCGGTGAGCACGCTTTGCTGCTCGTCCTCGGCCACCAGCATCGCGATGACGCCTTGCCCCGGATCGAGCGACATGCCGCGCACGCCGCGCGCGTTGCGGCCCAGCGGACGCACGTCTTCCTCGTCGAAGCGCACCGCCTTTCCGCCGTCGCTGAACAGCATCACGTCGTGCTTGCCGTCGGTGAGCGCGGCGCCGATGAGGTAGTCGCCCTCGTCGAGGTTCACCGCAATGATGCCGCCCTTGCGCGGGTTGTTGAATTCGTCGAGCGTGGTCTTCTTGACCGTGCCCATGGAGGTGGCCATGAACACGTACTGGTCGGCTGGGAAATTGCGCTTCTCGCCGGTCAGGGCGAGCGCCACGTTGATCTTCTCGCCTTCCTGCAGCGGGAACATGTTGACGATGGGGCGCCCGCGCGAGCCGCGCGAACCCGCCGGCACTTCCCACACCTTGAGCCAGTACAGCCGGCCGCGGTTGGAGAAGCACAGGATGTAGTCGTGCGTGTTGGCGATGAAGAGCTGGTCGATCCAGTCGTCTTCCTTGGTGACGGTGGCCTGCTTGCCGCGTCCGCCCCGTTTTTGCGCACGGTACTCGTTCAGCGGCTGGCTCTTGATGTAGCCGCTGTGCGAAAGCGTGACCACCATGTCGGTGGGCGTGATCAGGTCTTCGGTCGAGAGGTCGTAGGCGCTGTGCTCCACCAGGCTGCGGCGCGCGCCGAGCTTGGACTGGCCGAACTCCTGCTTGATGGTGCCGAGTTCTTCGCCGATGATGACCGAAACCCGCTCGGGTTTGGCCAGGATGTCGAGCAGGTCGTCGATCTCGGCCATGACCTCCTTGTACTCGGCAACGATCTTGTCCTGCTCGAGGCCGGTCAGGCGCTGCAGGCGCATCTGCAGGATTTCCTGGGCCTGCGTTTCCGACAGGCGGTAGAGGCCATCCGAGCCCATGCCGAATTCGCGTTCCAGGCCCTCGGGGCGGTAGTCGTCGGCATTGACCACGCCGCCGTCCGCGCGCGAGCGCGTGAGCATCTCGCGCACCAGTTTGCTGTCCCAGCTGCGGGTCATCAGTTCGGCCTTGGCGACCGGCGGAGTGGGCGACTCGCGGATGATGCGGATGAACTCGTCGATGTTGGCCAGCGCCACCGCCAGGCCTTCGAGCACGTGGCCGCGTTCGCGCGCCTTGCGCAGCGTGAAGACGGTGCGGCGCGTGACCACTTCGCGGCGGTGCTGCAGGAAGACCTCGATCAGGTCCTTCAGGTTGCACAGCTTGGGCTGGCCGTCCACCAGCGCCACCATGTTGATGCCGAAGGTGTCCTGCAACTGGGTCTGCTTGTACAGGTTGTTGAGCACCACCTCGGGCACTTCGCCGCGCTTGAGCTCGATGACCAGGCGCATGCCCGACTTGTCGGACTCGTCCTGGATGTGACTGATGCCCTCGATCTTCTTTTCGTGCACCAGCTCGGCCATGCGCTCCTGCAGCGTCTTCTTGTTGACCTGGTAGGGGAGCTCGTCGACGATGATCGCCTGGCGCTGGCCGCGGTCGATGTCCTCGAAGTGGCACTTGGCGCGCATCACGACCTTGCCGCGGCCGGTGCGGTAGCCATCGCGCACGCCATTGATGCCGTAGATGATGCCGGCGGTCGGGAAGTCGGGCGCCGGCACGATTTCCATCAGCTCGTCGATGGTGGCCTGCGGATTGCGCAGCAAGTGCAGGCAGGCGTCCACCACCTCATTGAGATTGTGCGGCGGAATATTGGTGGCCATGCCCACCGCAATACCGCCGGAGCCATTCACCAGCAAATTCGGCAGTTTGCTCGGAAGGACCTTTGGTTCTTTTTCGGAGCCGTCGTAATTGTCTTGGAAATCGACAGTTTCCTTGTCGATATCGGCCAGCATTTCGTGCGCAATTTTGGCCAGCCGGATTTCCGTATACCGCATTGCGGCCGCGTTGTCGCCGTCGACCGACCCGAAGTTGCCCTGGCCATCGACCAGCATATGGCGCATGGAAAAGTCCTGCGCCAGCCGCACGATGGTGTCGTAGACCGACTGGTCGCCGTGCGGGTGGTACTTGCCGATCACGTCGCCCACGATACGGGCAGACTTCTTGTAGGCCCGGTTCCAGTCGTTGTTGAGCTCGTGCATGGCATACAGCACACGCCGGTGCACGGGCTTGAGGCCGTCGCGCGCATCGGGAAGCGCCCGGCCCACGATCACGCTCATGGCGTAATCGAGATAGCTGCTGCGCATTTCCTCTTCGAGACTGATGGGCAGGGTTTCTTTGGCGAAGGAAGTCATTGAGCAAGAGGCTGGCGGCAGGAAGGCGAAATTTTACGCTCTGAGGGGTGTCGCACCGCCGCAACACAAGGCCGCTATTCCGCCTCCGTCCTACGCTTCCGGGGTGTCCAGCGGCCTGTTTGCCAAAGACCCTATGGCACAATCGCCTCAACGTTTTGGGTGGTGGTCACTTAAAGCGTCCTTGATTCGCAGCGCGGCTGCGGCTTTTTCCCCAAGAGGAGAACCATGAAGAAACTGAATAAAGTGGCGATGATGTTTGCAGTCGCTGCGCTCGCCACTGCCGCCGGCGCGCAGACCCGTGTCACCGCTGCGGACGGCGGTCCTACGATCGACAACTGGCAAAACGGCACCGGCGAACTGGTTTGGAAGAACGGCACGAACGAACTGTGCTGGCGTGATGCCAACTGGACGCCGGCTACTGCCGCCGCCGGTTGCGACGGTGCTCTGGTTCCGGCTCCCGCCGTTACGCCTCCTGCCGCTGTGACGCCGCCTGCTGCTGTGACGCCGCCGGCCGTGGCTGCCTCGAAGGTCACCTTCGCTGCCGACGCATTCTTCGACTTCGACAAGTCGGTTCTCAAGCCCGAAGGTCGCGCCAAGCTGACCGACCTGGTCTCGAAGATCCGCGACGTCAACCTCGAAGTGATCATTGCCGTGGGCCACACCGACTCGATCGGTTCGGACGCCTACAACCAGCGTCTGTCGGTGCGCCGCGCCGAAGCCGTCAAGGCCTTCCTGGTCTCGAAGGGCATCGAACGCAACCGCGTCTACACCGAAGGCAAGGGCGAGAAGCAGCCTGTTGCGGACAACCGCACCAAGGAAGGCCGCGCCAAGAACCGCCGCGTGGAAATCGAAGTGGTTGGCACCCGCGCCAACAAGTGATTCGATTGAATCGCTAAAAGAAAACCCCGCCTCGGCGGGGTTTTTTTATGCCCACTGAATTTCTTCGGGCGCGGATGGGGTACCCGTGGATGCTCGCCGGCGCATTCTCCGTTTCATAATCACGGCATGACAGATCATGTGAATGCCGACCCGGCGGAACTCGCCAAGTTTTCGGAGCTTGCCCACCGCTGGTGGGATTTGGACAGCGAATTCCGGCCGCTCCATGAAATCAATCCATTGCGACTGGAATGGATTGACGGTATTGCGCCGATTTCGCAGCGCCGGGTGCTCGATATCGGCTGCGGCGGCGGCATTCTGGCCGATTCGATGGCCCGAAAGGGCGCGGACGTGCTTGGCATCGATCTGGCGAGCAAAGCGCTCAAGGTGGCGCGCCTGCATGCCCTCGAAGCCGGAACCCAGGGCGTCAAGTACCGGGAAGTCAGTGCCGAGGCGCTGGCTGCGGAGCAGCCCGGCAGCTTCGACGTCGTCACCTGCATGGAAATGCTGGAGCACGTGCCCGAGCCCGCGTCGATCGTCCAGGCCTGTGCCACGCTCGTCAAGCCGGGTGGCTGGGTGTTCTTTTCCACGATCAACCGCAACCTGAAGTCGTTCATGCTTGCGATCGTCGGTGCCGAATATGTTCTGGGCATGCTGCCGCGCGGCACGCACGAGTACGCGAAGCTGCTGCGTCCCAGCGAACTGGCGGCCCACTGCCGCGCCGCCGGCCTCGACCTGCGGCACACGCGCGGCATGGAACACAACCCGCTGACGCGGCGCTACTGGCTCAGTGCCGACACCAGCGTCAACTACATGTTCGCCACGCAGAAGCCGGCGCTGTCGGGTTCGCAGACGTGACGGCCGCAGCAATCCAGGCCGTGCTGTTCGATCTGGACGGCACGCTGATCGACAGCGCACCCGATCTCGGCGCCGCGGCCGACAAGATGCGCACGGATCGCGGGCTCGAGTCGTACCCCCTGGAGCGCTATCGGTTCATGGCGGGAGCCGGTGCCCGGGGCATGCTCGGTGTGGCTTTCGGCATCACGCCCGAAGCGCCGGAATTTCCTGCGTTGAGGGAAGAGTTCTTCGTCGCCTACGAAAACCGCATGCTGCTCAACACGCAGGTGTTCGACGGGGTGCCATCGCTCATCGATGCCATCCGGGCGCGCGGCCTGGCCTGGGGGGTGGTCACCAACAAGTCGGCACGCTTCACCGATCCGCTGACGCGCGCGATTCCGCTTTTCGACAGTGCCGGCGCGATCGTGAGCGGCGACACCACGCCGTACGCCAAGCCGCACCCCGAGCCCCTGCATGAAGCAGCACGCCGGCTTGGAATTCCATCCAGCGCCTGCATCTACGTGGGGGACGACGAACGCGACATCATCGCGGGCCGGGCCGCGGGCATGCGGACCATCGCGGCTACCTATGGTTACATGGGGCCGCAGGCGGACGCCACCCTCTGGGAGGCCGATGCCGCAATTACTTCGCCCCTGGAGCTCTTGCAATTCCTCAACCCGGCCTAAAATGGTGGGCTTGGGGCTGCACTGGTTTCGACGTGGGTTCGGAGTCGCAGCGGGGCATGTCGAGCTGAATGCGCTCGTAAAACAGATTCAAACAAACTAACTGCAAACGACGAACGTTTCGCACTCGCTGCTTAATTGCCAGTGAGCCTTGCAACAGTTGGCCGATGGGCTGGGCAAGGGGGTCTGGAGCAATCCTGACCTCCCGGCTGCAAGGATAATTACATGGGCTGGCTCCGATCCGGGTACCTTGGGTCGGGGCGAGAAAATAGGGTGCTGGCGTCCGGTTTAGCGTGTGACTGCGCGACTCCGGAAGCGAGACTCAAATCAGATCACTAAACATGTAGAACTGCGCGATGAAGGCTTGCGGACGGGGGTTCAAATCCCCCCAGCTCCACCATCCACCGCAAAAAGCCAGCCTTCGACGGGTTGGCTTTTTTTTGCCCGGCGCGAGGCTATAGTCAGCGGGAGCTGACACACCATGGCCGCTGTTTCTCCTTGGCAAAGGGTGCTGCGGCCGGCCTCGATTCCAAAGGACGCCGTGCCCGATTCACTGACCTCCACGCTCACGAGCTACTACGACGCGGTGCCCTACGAGTCGCACCCTTTCCCGCAAACCGCCGTAGAGCACCTGGAAGCCATTGCCTTTCTGTTCGGCCTCGAAGCACCGGCCCCATCCACCGCGCGCGTGCTGGAACTCGGCTGCGCGGCCGGCGGCAACCTGATTCCGTTTGCGGCGCGCCACCCCGAAGCCAGCGCCCTGGGCCTCGATCTGTCGACGGTGCAGGTCGCGCAGGGCCGCGAGGCCATTGCGCGTGCCGGGCTGTCGAATGTGGAGCTGCGGGCGTTCAATCTGGCCGAGATCGATGCATCGTTCGGCCAGTTCGACTACATCATCTGCCACGGCGTCTACAGCTGGGTGCCGGGGCCGGTGCAGGACGCGATCCTGCGCGTGTGCTCGGAGAATCTGGCACCCGATGGCGTTGCCTATGTCAGCTACAACGTCTACCCCGGCTGGAAGGCGAGGGAGATCGTGCGCGACGCGATGATCCTGCGCGGCGGCCCGCGTGACACGCCGGAGGAAAAGCTGTCCTATGCGCGCGGCATGCTCGAATTTCTCGAGCAGTCGGCGCGACCCGGCAGCGTGCTCGGCAAAACGCTCGAGGAAACGATGCCGATCGTGCGCGGGGCCAACGGCTCCTACCTGCTGCACGAGTTCCTCGAGCCCTGCAACGCACCTTGCTATTTCAAGGAGTTCGTGGCGCGCGCCGAGGCGAATGGCCTCAGCTACCTGGCAGAGGCGGAGCCGTCGACGATGTTCGTCCAGAACTACGGCGAGAAGGTTCGCGAGCCGCTGCTGCGCGAGTGCGGCGGCAGCCAGGTCCTGATGGAGCAGTATCTCGACTTCCTCGTGAATCGCACGTTCCGCCAGACGCTGCTGGTGAAGCAGGGCCGCGCCGGAGACATCCGCTACCGCTTGGACCCAGCCCGCATCAGCGGCTTCGAGTTTGCCGGCGTGTTCTCCGCTGCGGACGGCAGCGCGCTGACGCTCGATGCGCGCGAGCAGCCATGCAATGCGCTGCGCAACCTGACGGTGACGCTGCGGCTGCCGGTGCACAAGGCCCTGGCGCAGGTGCTTGAAGCGCACTACCCGGCCAGCGTGTCATTCGAGCGGCTGGTTGCCGCGGTACTCGCGCTGCTGGGCGAGCCGCGTTCGTCGGTCGAGCCGGCAGTGCTGTCGATGCTCGAGGAACTGGTGATCCTCGGCGCCGTGCGCGTCCGGCGCGCGCCGGTGCACGCCGCCGCGGAGGTCTCTGCCTTGCCGCGGGCGCTGCCGTTGGTGCGCAGTGCGCCCGGCCTGGCGTTGTCGGCCGGAAGCGCGGCGAACGTCTGCAACCAGTGGCACGAACTCGTGGGGCTTTCAGCGCTCGAGCGCTGCCTGTTGCCGCTGCTCGATGGCGCGCATTCGCACGCCATGCTGGCCGACCACCTGGCCAACGAAGTGGATGCCGGCCGCCTGCGCTTCATCCAGAATGACAAGCCGCTGACCGATCCATCCGTCCTGCAGGAATTCGCACGGCAGCAGGTGGTGCTTGGCCTGGCGGCCCTGCGGCGCAAGGCGCTGCTCGTCGCATGACCGTTACCGTTCCCATCGAACTCAAAAGAGGAAATTCACCCATGCAGAACCTCCACTGGACTCCGAACTTGCGCACCGCCGTGGCGGCGGCGCTCCTGCTCGCGGGCGCTAGCGCCTCGAACGCTGCGTCGCAGGCGCCTGTAGCGGCCGAGCACGGCATGGTCGTGAGCGCGCAGCACCTGGCCACCAAGGTCGGCGTCGATGTGCTCAAGCGCGGCGGCAACGCCGTCGATGCGGCGGTGGCCGTGGGCTACGCGCTGGCGGTGGTCTATCCGGCGGCAGGCAACCTGGGCGGCGGCGGCTTCATGACCGTGCAGTTGGCCGATGGCCGCAAGACTTTCCTCGACTTCCGCGAGAAGGCCCCGCTGGCTGCCACGGCCAACATGTACCTCGACAAGGACGGCAACGTCATCAAGGGTTTGAGCACCAACGGCCATCTTGCGGTCGGCGTGCCGGGCACGGTCTCGGGCATGGAATACGCGCGCGAGAAGTACGGCACCATGAAGCGCGACCAGCTGATCGCTCCCTCGATCCAGCTGGCCGAAAAAGGCTTTGCGCTGGAGCAGGGCGACGTCGACATGCTGCGCACCTCCACCAACGACTTCAAGAAAGATGCCGTTTCCGGCGCCATCTTCCTGAACAAGGGCGAGCCCTTCGCGGTCGGCCAGAAGCTGGTGCAGAAAGACCTCGCCAAGACGCTGCGCGCCGTCAGCGCCAAGGGTGTCGACGGGTTCTACAAGGGCTGGGTCGGGCAGGCCATCGTGGCGTCGAGCCAGGCCGGCAAGGGCATCATCACGCAGGCCGATCTCGATCAGTACAAGACGCGCGAATTGGCGCCGGTCGAATGCGACTACCGCGGCTACAAGGTGGTTTCGGCGCCGCCGCCGAGTTCGGGCGGTGTGATCATCTGCGAGATGCTCAACATCCTCGAGGGCTATCCGCTCAAGGACCTGGGCTTTCGCTCCGCCGAGGCGGTGCACTACCAGATCGAGGCCATGCGCCATGCGTACGTGGACCGCAACAGCTACCTGGGCGACCCCGACTTCGTGAAGAACCCGCTCGACCGCCTGCTCGACAAGGGCTACGCCGAGAAGATCCGCGCCGCCATCGACCCGAAGAAGGCCGGCGTCTCCAAGGACATCAAGCCCGGCGTCGCGCCCCACGAAGGCAGCAACACAACGCACTATTCGATCACCGACCAGCAGGGCAACGCGGTTTCGGTCACCTACACGCTCAACGACTGGTTCGGCGCCAAGGTCACGGCCGACAAGACCGGCGTGCTGCTGAACAACGAGATGGACGACTTCACCGCGAAGATCGGCGTGCCCAACATGTACGGCCTGGTGCAGGGCGAGGCCAATGCCATCGCTCCGGGCAAGCGCCCGCTGAGTTCGATGAGCCCGACCATCGTCTCGAAGGATGGCAAGCCGGTGTTCGTGGTCGGCACGCCCGGCGGCAGCCGCATCATCACGGCGGTGCTGCATACCATCCTGAACGTGGTCGACTATGGCATGAACGTGCAGGAAGCCGTGGATTCGCCGCGCTTCCATCAGCAATGGCTGCCTGATGTCACCAACGTCGAAACCTTTGCGCTGAGCCCCGATACCCGCAAGATCCTGACCGACATGGGCCACAACCTGGGCGTGCCCCAACCGGCCAACCACCTCGCAGCGATCATCGTCGGGGCGCCCTCGCTGGGCGGCAAGCCGGTGGGCGCCAACCGCTTCTACGGCGCGAACGATCCGCGCCGCAACACCGGCCTCGCCGCCGGGTACTGATCCTGCAAACTCAGGGGGCGGTCGTGCCACGCCGGCGCGGCCGCCTTTTTCATTTCCCATGCATCTGCAAGACATTCTCTACACCCAGGGCTTCGGCACACGTCGCGTGTGCGCGGGGCTGGTTCAACAAGGCCACGTGACCATCGCGGGCGAGGTGGTGGACGATCCTTTCGCCGACCTCGATCCCGAAGGCCTGCTTTTCACGGTGCAGGGCACCGAGTGGGCGTACCACGAGAAGGCCTACCTGATGCTGCACAAGCCCGCCGGCACCGAGTGCTCGCAGAAGCCTTCGACCTACCCGAGCATCTACACGCTGCTGCCGTCGCCGCTGCGGCTTCGGCCCAACAAGGGCGCGGTGCAGGGCGTGCAGGCCATCGGCCGGCTCGACCAGGACACGACAGGGCTGCTGCTGCTGACGGACGACGGCCAGTTCATCCACAAGATGGGTTCCCCCAAGCACCATGTGCCCAAGGTCTACGAAGTCACGGCCAAGCACCCGGTGGACGCTGTCCAGATCGAAAAGCTGCTGGCCGGCGTGGTGCTCGACGACGATCCGAAGCCGGTGCGCGCGGCGGCCTGCGAGTCCGACAGCCCGCTGCACCTGCGGCTGACGCTGACCGAGGGCAAGTACCATCAAGTCAAGCGCATGCTGGCGGCGGTCGGCAACCGGGTCGAGGGGCTGCACCGTTCCCGCATCGGCGACCTGGCGCTGCCGGGCGACCTGGCGGCCGGCCAGTGGCGCTGGCTCACGGCCGAGCAGGTCGCAGCGCTGCGGGCGCCCGCCAAGCCCCCGAAAGCGCCGAAATAAGGCAAGAAAGCGCGTGGTCCCGGTCAGCCAGTCTTAAGGCGCGGCCGTTAAGATTCCCAGCTCTCTCTCGGAACCTTTCCCTTGCGATTTCCTGCCCGACCGAATGGCCGCTTTCCGGCCTTCCTGTTTTCATGCCTCGCGGTCTGGCTGGCGCAAGCCGCCGCCGCCGCACCGCCTGAAGCCCCGCCGATCTTCGTGCTCAATTCGCTGGACGCGAGCGTCAGCGTGATCAGTCCGACCGACTGGACCGAAAAGCAGCGCATCGCCACCGGCAAGGAGCCGCACCACCTCTACATGACGCCCGACGAAAAGTCGGTCATCGTGGCCAATTCGGCGGGCGATTCGCTCACTTTCCTGAACCCCAGGACGGCCGAGGTGCAGCGCGTGGTCTACGGCATCATCGATCCGTACCAGCTGCAGTTTTCGCGCGACATGAAGTGGTTCGTCACCGCGGGCAACCGCCTGAACCACGTCGACATCTACCGCTGGGATGGCAAGGACCTGAAGCTGGCCAAGCGCATCGCATCGGGCAAGACCCCGAGCCACATCTGGATCGACAACACCAGCACCATCGCCTACGTGACGATGCAGGACAGCGACGAGCTGATCGCCATCGACCTGCCCACCCAGACCGTCCGCTGGCGCGTGGCCACCGGTGCCATGCCGGCCGACATCTTCGGCATCCATAACGACAAGACCCTGCTCGTCGGCCTGACCGGCAGCGATGGCGTGCAGGTGTTCGACGTGGCCGGCGCCGAGCCGAAGCTGGTCGGCAAGATCCCGACCGGCAAGGGCGCCCATGCCTTCCGCTCGGCCGGCGACGGCAAGAGCGTGTTCGTGAGCAACCGGGTGGCCAACACCATCAGCCGGATCGACCTGGCGACGCTGAAGGTCGGCGCGGTCTACCCGGTGCCGGGCGGGCCCGACTGCATGGACGTGTCGGCCGACGGCAAGACGCTGTATGTCACCTCGCGCTGGGCCAAGAAGCTCAGCGTGGTGGACCTGGTGAACAACAAGCTCGTGCGCCAGGTCAACGTCGGCCGCTCGCCGCACGGCGTCTGGACGCTGGACCATGGCAAGCGCACCTAGCCGCAGCGGCCGGGCCGCAGCCCTGCTGGCGATCGCCCTGGCGGCGATGCCGGCTGCCTGGGCGCAGCAGCAAGGCGCTTCCTGCGACAAGCCGGTTTACCTGACCTTCGACACCGGCCACATGGGCGTGGCACCGCTGGTGGCCGACGTGCTCAAGCGCCAGGACGTCCGCGTCACTTTCTTTGCCGCCGCCGAGCGCACCCAGACCGACGGCGACAGCCTCGACAGCCACTGGGCGCCGTGGTGGAAGGCGAGGGCGGCCGAGGGCAACGAATTCGCCTCGCACACCTACGACCACGCATACTGGCGCGGCGACCTCAAGGGCGTGGCGCCGAGCTTCCGCATCAAGCCCACGGCAGGGGCGCTGGCGGGGCGCGAATTCACCTGGAGCGCGGCCGAATACTGCGCCAACATCGGCAAGGCCTCCGATCGGCTGGCTGCCATCACCGGCAAGAAACCGCTGCCGCTGTTCCGTGCACCGGGCGGCAAGACCTCGCCCCGGCTGCTGGCGGCGGCCAAGGCCTGCGGCTTCGAGCATGTGGGA
The DNA here is from genome assembly GCF_007828835.1 of Variovorax beijingensis. Classification (GTDB taxonomy): domain Bacteria; phylum Pseudomonadota; class Gammaproteobacteria; order Burkholderiales; family Burkholderiaceae_C; genus Variovorax; species Variovorax beijingensis_A. Next base: position 813,790 of record NZ_VIVL01000002.1, read on the forward strand.
TGGTCGCCGGCCGGCTTCCTGGGGGACGAACTGCCGAGCGAGAAGTTCAGCAATGAAAAGCTTCTTTCGCAGGCGCTGGAGAGCATCCGCCCGGGCGACATCCTGCTCGCGCACCTGGGCATCTGGTCGCGCAAGGATCCGTGGGCGCCGGCCAATCTCGAACCGCTGATCGTCGGCCTCAAGGCCAGGGGCTTCTGCTTCGAGACGCTGCGCCAGCATCCGCAGTACCGCGCCTGGATCGCATCCCACCCCTGAGGCTGCCGCCATGACGGATTGGTTGACGGACGCTTTTTCCGCGCTGCAGGGCTGGTTCTTCGAGGCGCTGGTCCAGCCGCTGGTGTTTGCGGTGGGCCTGGGCGGCTGGACCGAGGATGCCTTCGACGCCACCGGCTGGCTGCTGGTCGGGTTGATCCAGGTCGTGGTGCTGCTCGCGGTCATCGGTCCGCTGCAGCGCTGGCGCGCCGTCGAGCCGGTCACCGACCGCCGCGCGATCCGCATCGATGTGCTTTACACGCTGATCCATCGGTTGGGCCTGTTCCGGCTCGCGATGTTCTTCACGCTCGAGCCGCTCTTCGACGAGGCCATCGGCTTCGTGCGTACCGCGGGCTGGGGCACCTTCCACCTCGACGAGGCCTGGCCTGGCGTGACCGACGTGCCGTGGGTGGCCTTTGCGATCTATCTCGTGGTGCTCGACTTCGTGGGCTACTGGATCCACCGCGGCCAGCACCAGTTCAGGTGGTGGTGGGGCCTGCATTCGCTGCACCATTCGCAGCGCCAGATGACGATGTGGAGCGATGACCGCAACCATCTGCTCGACGACATCGTCCACGACACGCTCATCGTCATCGTCGCGCAGTTGATCGGCGTGGCGCCGGGGCAGTTCATTGCGTTCGTGGCGTTCACGCAGCTCAGCGAAAGCCTGCAGCACGCCAACCTCAGGCTCGGTTTCGGCGCCATCGGCGAGCGGCTGTGGATCAGCCCGCGCTTCCACCGGCTGCACCACAGCATCGGGCTGGGCCACGAATCGCGGGGTGCGCATACGCTGGGCGGGTGCAATTTCGGCGTCTTGCTGCCGTGGTGGGACATGCTTTTTCGCACCGCGAACTTCGAGGAGCGCTACGACCCCACCGGCATTCGCGACCAGGTCGAGCCCGGCGCGGACGGCCGCGTGCGCGACTACGGGCGCGGCTTCTGGGCCCAGCAGTGGCTCGGGCTCAAGCGGATGGCCGGCCGCGGCTGAGCGCCGGTCCCGAACCGGCCCGGTTATCCTCGCACCCAATGCGCCTGCTCCTCGATTCCTTCTGGCGCGCGGTCGCCTATTGCATGCTGCCGCGCGTGATCGTGCTGTCGCTGCTGCCGCTGGGCCTGATGGTGCTGCTGGCCGCAGGCTTCGGCTATTTCTACTGGGACGCGACCGTCGCCTGGACCCGCGACGCGCTCGACGCCTGGCCGCTGCTGTCGAGCTTCTGGAGCTGGATCGGGCGGCTCTTCTCGGGCGACGTCACGGCCGTGCTGGCCCCGCTGGTGGTGGTGTTTGCCGCCACGCCGGTGATCGTGGTGGTTTCGCTGCTGATCGTGGCCGGGCTCATGGCGGGCCCGCTCACCGCGCTGGTGGCGCACCGCCGCTTTCCTGCGCTCGAACGCAAGAAAGGCGCGTCCTTCTTCGGCAGCGTTGCGCGCTCGCTCGGCCTGACGCTGCTGGCGTTGCTCGCGCTCGTGGTCTCGATGCCGCTCTGGCTCATTCCGCCGCTCGTGCTGATCCTGCCGCCGCTGATCTGGGGCTGGCTCACCTACCGCGTGATGAGCTTCGACGCGCTGGCCGAGCACGCAAGCCCTGAAGAGCGTGCCGCGCTGCTGCGCGCGCACCGGCTGCCGCTGCTGTGCATCGGGGTGCTGTGCGGCTACCTGGGCGCGGCGCCCAGCATCGTCTGGGCCTCCGGCCTGCTGTTTGCCGCCGCCTTCTTCGTGCTGGTGCCGCTCGCGATCTGGATCTACACGCTGGTGTTTGCGTTCTCGGCGCTCTGGTTCGGCCATTACTGCCTCGATGCCCTGGCGCAATTGCGCGCGCAGCGCGGCGCCTCCGACGCTCCATCCGGCCCAACCGACGGCCTACCCGCGGCCGAGGCCGATCAGGCCCTTCTCTCCCATTGGAAATCCCCATGACCCGCGCATTCGGTCTGATCGTCGTCGGCGACGAAATCCTTTCCGGCAAGCGTGCCGACAAGCACATGCCCAAGGTCATCGAACTGCTCGCCGCGCGCGGCCTGCAACTCGGCTGGGCCGAATACGTGGGCGACGTGCCCGCGCGCATCACCACCGCGCTCGGCCGCGCCTTCGGCTCGGGCGACATCGTCTTCTCGACCGGCGGCATCGGCGCCACGCCGGACGACCACACGCGGCAATGCGCCGCGCAGGCCCTGGGGGTGCCGCTGGAGCTGCATCCCGAGGCGGAACTGCTGATCCGCGAGCGCATGCAGGACACCGCGCGCGAGCAGGGCATTGCCTACGAGCCCGACCGGCCCGACAACATTCACCGCCTCAACATGGGTGTGTTCCCGAAGGGCGCCACGATCATCCGCAACCCGTACAACAAGATTCCGGGTTTCAGCGTCGAGCACGTCCATTTCGTGCCGGGCTTTCCGGTGATGGCCTGGCCCATGATCGAGTCGGTGCTCGACAGCCGCTATGCGCACATGTTTTCCAGCGGCAAGTCGGCCGAGAAGTCGGTCATCGTCTTTGGCGCCATGGAAGCAACGCTCACCCCGCTGATGCAGGCGATCGAAGCGGCGCATGCCGGCATCAAGGTGTTCAGCCTGCCGAGCGTCGACCATCCGCAGTACGGCCGCCACATCGAACTCGGCGTGAAGGGCGATCCAGTTCACCTGGATGCCGCCTACGCGCAACTGATCGAGGGCCTGCACGCCTATGATGCGAGGCTTGGCCCGGAATTGGTGCGATAGTTTTTATTGCACCAATTTGGTGACTTTTCGCCTTTTTTTGGGGTTTGCGGCCGCTGCGGAAGGCTCTCGACGAGCGGCGACAATGGCATAGAAACTGCATCCTCCGTCCCTGTATTCCTAACCACCATCCAACTCAGGAGAAACTGATGGCAAAGACCGTCGCCGATGTACTCAAGCTCGTCAAGGAAAACGAGGTCAAGTTCATCGACTTCCGCTTCACCGACACCCGCGGCAAAGAGCAGCACGTGACCGTGCCCGTCTCGGCTTTCGATGAAGACAAATTCACTTCGGGCCATGCTTTCGACGGCTCGTCCATCGCTGGCTGGAAGGGAATCGAGGCTTCGGACATGCAGCTCATGCCCGACCCGAACACCGCCAACATCGATCCCTTCTTCGAAGAAACGACGCTGATCCTGACCTGCGACGTGATCGACCCCGCCGACGGCAAGGCCTACGAGCGCGATCCGCGTTCGCTCGCCAAGCGTGCTGAGGCCTACATGAAGGCCTCGGGCCTGGGCGACACCGCCTACTTCGGTCCGGAACCCGAATTCTTCGTGTTCGACGGCGTGCGCTGGAAGAACGACATGTCGGGCTGCTTCGTGAAGATCGACTCCGAAGAAGCCTCGTGGAACACCGACAAGGAATACGAGCACGGCAACACCGGCCACCGTCCCGCGGTCAAGGGCGGCTACTTCCCGGTTCCCCCGGTCGACAGCTTCCAGGACATGCGCTCGGAAATGTGCCTGGTGCTCGAATCGCTCGGCATCCCGGTCGAAGTGCATCATCATGAAGTGGCCAATGCCGGCCAGATGGAACTGGGCACCAAGTTCAGCACGCTGGTGCAGCGCGCCGACTGGGTCCAGCTGCAGAAGTACGTGATCCACAACGTGGCCCACGCCTACGGCAAGACCGCCACCTTCATGCCCAAGCCCATCGTCGGCGACAACGGCTCGGGCATGCACGTGCACCAGTCGGTCTGGAAGGACGGCAAGAACCTGTTCGCAGGCGACGGCTATGCAGGCCTGTCGGACTTCGCGCTGCACTACATCGGCGGCATCATCAAGCACGCCCGGGCCCTGAACGCCATCACGAACCCCGGCACCAACAGCTACAAGCGCCTGGTGCCCGGCTTCGAAGCCCCGGTGAAGCTGGCCTACTCGGCCAAGAACCGCTCGGCCTCGATCCGCATCCCGTTCGTGGCCAACCCGAAGGGCCGCCGCGTCGAAGCACGCTTCCCCGATCCGCTGATGAACCCGTACCTCGGTTTCGCAGCGCTCCTGATGGCCGGCCTCGACGGCGTGGAAAACAAGATCCACCCGGGCGAAGCTGCCAGCAAGGACCTCTACCACCTGCCGCCGGAAGAAGACGCGCTGATCCCGACCGTGTGCCACAGCCTCGACCAAGCCCTGGAATACCTCGACAAGGACCGTGCGTTCCTGACCAAGGGCGGCGTGTTCACCGATGCCTACATCGATGCCTACATCGAACTGAAGATGCAGGAAGTCACGCGCTTCCGCATGGCGACCCATCCGGTCGAGTTCGACATGTACTACTCGCTGTAATTGGCCCACCCCCGAAGCGGCGCACTTCGTGTCGCCGCCTCCCCCTCGAGGGGGCAACACCGGCGGCCCGGCAGAGCCGGTTTCGCGGTGTTGCTGGAATGAACTCGAAAAGGACGGCTTGCCCGTCCTTTTTGCTTGGCGCGGAACATCTTGTCACCAGTGGCGTCGAATTGCAGGAAAATGCACCTTTGTCGCGCCAAGATCGATTCTCATGAAGACTGCTTCTCTCATTTTCCTGGCCGGTTCATTGCTGGCCGCCTTGCCCGTGCTCGCCCAGGAGCGCGTGTGGCGCTGCGGCAATGAATACACCAACAACTCGACCATCGCCCAGCAAAAGGGCTGCAAGGTCATGGAAGGCGGCAACGTCACGGTGGTGCAGGGCACCAAGCCATCGGGCGGTGGTTCGGCCGGCGGCAACTCGGCGCCGGCAGCTTCCCGTGCGCCCGCGGGCAGTCCGCGCGTCGAGGGCGTCGACCAGCGCGCACGCGACGGTGAAGCCCGCTCGGTGCTCGAAGCCGAACTCAAGAAGGCCGAGGCCCGCCAGGCGGAGCTCAAGAAGGAATACAACAACGGCGAGCCCGAGAAGCAGGGCAGCGAAGGCCGCAACTACCAGAAGTACCTCGACCGCGTGGCTGAAATGAAAGCCGAACTGGCGCGCAACGAGAGCGACATCGCGGGCATCCGCCGCGAACTCGGCCGCCTGCCGGCCAAGCAGTAGGGCCATGGCGTTCGGGAAGAAGGCGTCCGGCGCCACTCCGCGCTTTCAGTCCTTCGACCTGCTGTCCACGCTGATTGCGGTGGTCAGCACCAACGGTTCGGTGCTGTTTGCCAACGCCGCCCTCGAAGACGCGCTGGGCACGTCGCGCCGCACGCTCGAAGGCTCTCAGTTCGGTGCCTGCTTTCACGAGCCGCACGTGCTTCGCACCGCCATCGACGGGGCGCGCAGCAACGACTTCGCCACGCTGCGTTATGAAGCCTTCCTGCGCCGCGTCAACCACGAGCTGATGCCGGTGCAAGTCACGCTGGCGCAGGGCGACAAGCCGGGCGAGCTCATCATCGAGATGTCGCCGCTCGAGCAGCAGGTGCGCCAGGACCGCGAGGAACGCCTGCTCGACCAGGCGCAGGCCAACAAGGAACTCATCCGCAATCTCGCGCACGAGATCAAGAACCCGCTCGGCGGCATTCGCGGCGCGGCGCAGTTGCTGCAGATGGAGGTCGAGTCGCGCGACCTCATCGAATACACGCAGGTCATCATCCACGAGGCCGACCGGCTGCAGACGCTGGTCGACCGGCTGCTGGCACCGCATCGACGCCCGCACGTGGTGGGCGACGTGAACATCCACGAAGTCTGCGAGCGCGTGCGCTCGGTCATTCTTGCGGAGTTCCCGCGCGACCTGCACATCGAGCGCGACTTCGACGTGTCGATCCCCGAATTCCGCGGCGACCGCGAGCAGCTCATCCAGGCCACGCTCAACATCGTGCACAACGCGGCGCAGGCGCTGGCCGAGCGCCGCGCCGCGGGCGATGCGCAGATCACTTTCAAGACCCGCATCGCCAGGCAGGTGATATTCAACAAGCAGTGGTATCGATTGGCACTGGAATTGCATGTCATCGACAATGGACCGGGTGTGCCGGACACGATCAAGGACCGTATCTTCTATCCGCTCGTCTCGGGCAGGGAAGGCGGGACAGGGCTTGGATTGACGCTTGCACAAACTTTCGTGCAACAGCATCACGGCGTGATCGAGTGCGACAGCGTCCCGGGCCGAACCGATTTCAAGATATTGATTCCGCTGCCCTAGCAGCCACGGCAACAAGGAGATGCATGAAGCCGATCTGGATAGTTGATGACGACCAATCGATCCGCTTCGTGCTGGAGAAGGCCCTTTTGCGCGAAGACCTGCCCACGCGCAGCTTCACCAACGCGCGCGAGGTGCTGGCCGCCCTCGAACTCGCCGACGACGACGAACAGCAGGGCCCCCAGGTCCTGGTGAGCGACATCCGCATGCCTGGCGGTTCCGGGCTCGATCTGCTCGACAAGATCAAGGCCAAGCACCCCGGCCTGCCGGTCATCATCATGACGGCGTTTTCGGACCTCGACAGCGCCGTTTCGGCGTTTCAGGGTGGTGCCTTCGAATACCTGCCCAAGCCCTTCGACCTGCCGCGCGCCGTCGAGCTGATCCGCCGCGCCGTGGATGAAAGCCAGCGCGAGGAAGTGGCCGAGGAGCGCATGGTCGCCGCGCCCGAAATGCTGGGCCAGGCGCCCGCCATGCAGGACGTGTTCCGCGCCATCGGCCGGCTCTCGCAAAGCAACGTCACGGTGCTCATCACCGGCGAATCGGGCTCGGGCAAGGAACTGGTGGCGCGCGCGCTGCACAAGCACTCGCCGCGTGCCAACGGTCCCTTCGTGGCCATCAACACCGCGGCCATTCCCAAGGACCTGCTCGAGAGCGAACTCTTCGGCCACGAGCGCGGTGCCTTTACCGGCGCGCAGACCATGCGGCGCGGGCGCTTCGAACAGGCCGAGGGCGGCACGCTCTTCCTCGACGAGATCGGCGACATGCCCTTCGACCTGCAGACGCGCCTGCTGCGCGTGCTGAGCGACGGGCACTTCTACCGCGTGGGCGGCCACAACTCGGTCAAGGCCAACGTGCGCGTGATCGCGGCCACGCACCAGGACCTCGAGCAACGCGTGAAGCTCGGCGGCTTTCGCGAAGACCTGTTCCACCGCCTCAACGTGATTCGCCTGCGGCTGCCGGCGCTGCGCGAGCGCGGCGAAGACGTGCCGGCGCTCACGCGCCACTTCCTGCAGGTGAGCGCGCGCCAGCTCGGCGTGGAGCCCAAGCGCATTTCCGATGCGGCGCTGGCCAAGCTGGCTTCGTTCAGCTTTCCGGGCAACGTGCGCCAGCTCGAGAACATCTGCCATTGGCTGACCGTGATGGCGCCGGCCCAACTGATCGAGGCCAAGGACCTGCCGCCCGAGGTCATGGCCGCGCCCGCCGGCGCGCCGGCACAGGCCACAGAAACGAGCGCCGCGGCGGCACCCGTGCAAGCCGCGGTGCAGCCATCGCCCGGGCTCGAGCGCGAAGCGGCACCGGCGAGCGGCGCTGCACCCGAAGCCACTGAAGGCCTGGTGGGCGCAAGCAGCTGGGAGAGCGGCCTGGAGATCGAAGCTCAGGCGCTGCTCGCGGCCGGGCGCACCGACGTCTGGGATGTGCTGTCGCGCCGCTTCGAGTCGCGGCTGATCCTCACGGCGCTGGCCAACACCCGCGGCCGCCGGATCGAAGCCGCTCAGAAGCTGGGCATCGGCCGCAACACCATCACCCGCAAGATCCAGGAACTGGGAATCGAGTAAGCCGCCTTGTAAAGAGAGCGCGGCTGTCTCCCTTCCAGAAACACCGCGGAACCGGCTTTGCCGGGCCGCTGGTGTTGCCCCCGGCAGGGGGTGGCGTAGCGACACGAAGTGCGCGAAGACTGGGGGCGAGCTTATTCACCGGCTGCGCTGGCCCAGTGTCAGCGAGTCAAGCTGGAAGTTGCCGCTCTTGTCCCAGAGCCAGGTGTCCACATACGTGTGACCGCCCAAGCGCCCCGGGCTCGGCAGCGGGGACGCCGCCTTGATGAGCTCCGCAATCTTGCCCGGCACCTCGGGCGCATGGCTCGGCACGCGACTGAACGTGACGTTCTTGACGTTGCCTTCGGCATCGAGGTCGGTCTCGACCACCACCACCGCATAGACCAGAGGGGGAATCTTTCCCTTGTAGATGCGCTGCGGATAGGCCTTGTAGATCTGGCGCGCGCCGGTCTTGCGGTAGGCCCGCACGGCAGGCGTCTGCGCGGTGATCAGTCGCACGGTGGGCACGTCGCCCCTTGTGCCGGGCGCCTCGTCGGTGGCGGAGGTGGGCGACTTGCCGTCGTCGGCCTTGTCCGCGGGCTTGAACGCGGAACAGGCAGCGAGCGCGAGCGCCGCTGCGATGATCGTGAGGGTGCGGATGGTCATGGTCATCAAATCCCCTGGTCGAGATCGAGCACCACCGGTGCGTGGTCGCTCGGCTTTTCCCACTTGCGCGGCACGCGGTCGATGATGCAGCCCTTGGCGCGCGGCACCAGCGGCTCGCTCACCAGGATGTGGTCGATGCGCAGGCCGCGGTTCTTCTGGTAGCCCAGCATGCGGTAGTCCCACCACGAAAAGCTTTTTTCGGGCTGCTCGAAGAGGCGGAAGCTGTCGACCAGGCCCAGCTGGAGCAGTGCCTTGAAATGCTCGCGCTCCTCGGTCGTGTGATGGATGGTTTCGGCCAGGCCCACGGGGTCGAAGCTGTCGCGGTCTTCCGGCGCGATGTTGAAGTCGCCCAGAAGCACAAGGTTTGGATGGGCCGCCATTTCCGCACGCAGCCATTCGCGCAACGCGCGCAGCCAGCCCATCTTGTATTCGAACTTGTCGGTGCCCGGCGCCTGCCCGTTGACGAAGTAGCCGTTCACGATGCGCAGCGGACCCGCGGGCGTCTCGACCGTGGCCGCGATCACACGCGACTGGTCGTCGGTGAAGCCGCCGATGTTCCGCGCCACGTCGCGCATCGGCGCGAGGCTCAGGATGGCGACGCCGTTGTAGGTTTTCTGGCCGAACACGGCGGCCTCATAGCCGGCCGACTTGAGCACGTCGAGCGGGAACTTGTCGTCGCTCATCTTGAGCTCCTGCAGGCACAGCACGTCGACCGGGTTGGCGATCAGCCAATCGAGCACATGCTGCAGGCGGGCAGTGAGGGAGTTGACGTTCCAGGTAGCTATTTTCATGAATTATTCTAAGCTGTTGATTCTGAAAGGATTTTTTGTTTATTTTTGGCGCTGGACTCGGCTTGTACGCGGTGGCATACCCATTTTGTGCCTCACTGTCCTTCGCCACCAGGTCAGAGTTAGCCAGCTTAGCAAAAGCCTTCGAATCTCCCCTGGCCCCCAGGGTAGCGGACGCAGCGGCAGTTTGGGGATAACTGGGGTCAGCATTGGGTGCTACAGGCGCTGAGATGCTGAAGGCCTCCGTTCTCGCGGGCCTGGCGGGGGTCCAAGAAGCGGCGATTCGGCCTGTGGCGGACGTGCGGGTGTTGACGCCCGAGGAGGGCTTCCCGAAGTTGCCTTCGTCCGAGATGTGGCCGGAGCGGGCGAACCGTGAGTTGCCAAGAGCGGCCAAGTGCCTGTACGAGTTTCTGGTGGAGCAGCTACCTCCATGGGTGGCTGAATGACCGTTCGCTCGTGCCCTTGAGGTGGAATCAGCGGCTCTTCAATCCCCTCCAGCGCCCCAACAATAGTTCGGACCGGGCCGATCAGTGCGCAGGATCCATGCGCAGCCGGTACGCCACACCATCGCGGCCGGGGTCGGCGCCGCCGTGCAGGCCATCGGCCTGTACCTGCACGCCGTGCACCCAGCCGATGGTGTAGTTGTACGGGTTGCGGCCAATGGCATAGCCCTGTGCTTCCAGCGCGCGCGTGGTGGAGCGCGGAATGCGATTGCACACGTCGATGGAGTTGCTGGTGGACGAGAAGCGAGGCGCCGACACGGCGGTCTGCATCTCCATGCCGTGGTCGATCACGTTGAGCAGCACCTGCAGCACGCCCATGGCGATCTGCGTGCCACCGGGGGCGCCGAGCACCACGTCGAGCTCGCCGTCCTTGAAGGTCATGGTGGGACAGGACGAGGTGAAGCGGCTCTTGCCTGGCTGGATGCTGCCTGCACGGCCCGGGCGCGGGTCGAACACGCCCATGCAGCCGTTGTACAGGAAGCCCATGCCCGGGGTGATGATGCCCGAGGGCATGGCCAGCGAGTGGGTCAGGGAGACGGCGTTGCCGTCGGCGTCCACCACGCTCAGGTGGGTGGTGTCGCGCGGCACGGGCGCGCCGGGGTTCACGCGCTCCACGTTGAAGCGATGGCCACCGCGGATCTGCTCGGCCACTTCGCGGGCCGTGTCCTTGGACAGCAACCGATCCAGCGGCACGTCGAAGAATTTCGGGTCGCCGATGCAGCAGTCCTTGTCGATCGTCGCCTTTTTCATGGCCTCGCACACCCTCTGCAGGTAGGCGGGGCTGTTGTGCTCCAGGCTCGCCAGATCGAAGTGCTCGAGGATGTTGAGCATCTCCAGCAGCATGGCGCCGCCGCCCGGGGGCTGGTTGGTGGCGATGGTGCGGTCGCGGTAGCGGCCCACCAGCGGCGGGTTGCGCTGCACCTGGTATCGGGCCAGGTCGTCGAGCGTGATCAGCGCGCCCAGCGACTGCAGGTGCGCCGCCATCTTTTGCGCCAGATCGCCCTGGTAGAACGGGTGCGCGCCTTCTTCGGCAATCTGGCGCAGCACGGCGGCCATGCCTTCGTTGCGCACCGGCGCACCGATGGGCTTGGGACGGCCGTCGGGGCGGCAGTACAGCTGGCGGCTGTCCTCGCAGTACTGCAGTCGCTCCAGGTTGCCGACGCGGCCCATGCTGGGCTCGTCGATCCAGAAGGCGTGCATGCCGGGGCGGACAAAGTAGCCGTCCGCGGCCCAGCGAATCGCCGGCTCCACCACCTGCCGCCACGGCAGGCGGCCGTGCGCCTGGTGCATGGCCTCCAGGCCCTTGAGCGTGGCCGGCGTGCCGATGGACTGGGGACCGATGTCGTTGACGCGCCCCTTGAGGATGAAGCCGAAGCCGTCCCTGGTTTCGCCCTCCAACAGGCGCTCCCACATGTCTTCTCTGGCCGCCAGCGGCGCGGGCGAGTGAAAGTCGAAATACTCGTGCACCTGGGCGCCGGGTAGGTACACGGCGGCGGTGCCAAAACCTGCGATGCCGCACATCAGCGGATCGACCACCGTTTGCGCCAGCGCGGTGGCCACGGCGGCATCCACCGCGTTGCCGCCTGCGCGCAGGATGTCAATGCCGGATTCGGCGGCCTCCGGCTGTGGACAGACCACCATTGCTTCTTTTTTCATGACTTTGTGCTGACGAACTCCTTGCTGCATCGGCGATACCGCAAGGGGTGAAGATGGGGAAAAAAAGGAAGCGGCGCTTGCGCAGGTCGCCGGCTCACTTGGCGCTGAGATTCAGCGCCCCGAGCGTGGGCCCCCAGGCCTTGGCGTCGCGCGCCGCCGTTTCCATGACCAGCGCGGAAGGGCCGGACATGGGAATCACGCCCATGCTCTTGAGCTTGGCCTGAACGTCGGGGCTTTTGTGGAAGGCAGCCGTTGCCTTGTTGAGCTTTTCCACGATGTCGGGCGGCGTGCCGGCGCGTGCCACCACGGCACTCCAGCCCATGTTGTCAAAGCCCTTCACACCCAACTCGCCCAGCGTGGGCACGTCGGGCAGTTCGGGGGTGCGCTGCGGCGACAACACCGCCAGCGGATTGAGCTTGTGGTTCTTGATGTGGGGCAGGGCGGTGCCATACACCGGTGCCATCACTTCGGTCTGCCCGCCGATAGTGGCCAGGATGCCGTCGGCCTCCCCCTTGTAGGGGATGTGGGTCATCGAAATGCCCAGGGCGTTGGACACGAGCTCGACCGCCAGATGGGTCGAGTTGCCCAGGCCGGCAGAGGCGAAGTTCAGCTTGCCGGGCGCCGCCTTGGCTTTTTCCGTCAGGTCCTTGAGCGTCTTGATGCCCGTGGCCGGGTTGGCGGACAGCACGAACGGCACCGTGGTCAGCATGGTCACGCCAACAAAATCCTTCTCGGGGTTGTAGGGCAGCGGCTTGTAGGTGAATTGGTTGAGCACCATCAGCGACACGCTGCCCAATAGCAGGGTGTAGCCGTCGGCGGGCGCATTCAGCGCGCTCTGTGCGGCAATGAGGCCGCCCGCACCGGGCTTGTTCTCCACCACGATGGTGGCGCCAATGGCCTTGCCTGCGTGTTCGGCCCACATGCGTGCGATCGTGTCGCTGCTGCCGCCCGGGGCCTGCGATACGACGAGGCGCACAGGCCGGCTGGGGTAGGAGGAGGCTTGCGCGTACGCGGCGGTGGCCGTGGCGGCCGCGACCGCGGCGCCCATCAGGATCTTGCAGACGTTCGTGATTGCTTTGGGCACAGGGATTCCTCTGAGGGTCCGACATAAAAGATGAAGTAATTTTCATGACAACCCTGCTATCCGCCTAGTGAAAATGCAAAATGGAACTATGAAAATCTACTCATGATTGAACGTTCAGAAGGCCTTTCCTGGGCGCGAGGCATCAAGGTCCGGCATCTGGAATCCTTTCTGGTGCTGGACGAGGCGGGCACGCTGACCGAGGCGGCGGCGCGGCTGCACATGACGCAATCTGCCATGTCGCACTGGCTGGCAGAACTGGAACGCGTGGCGGGCACGCCGCTGATGGTGCGCGGGCGCAAGGTGCAGCTGACGCCTGCGGGGCATCTGCTCAAGCGGCTGGCCATCACCGTGCTGGGAGATATCGTCCGCACTGGCCGCGAGATGCATGCGGTGGCTGCGGGACGCGTGCCGCGTCTGAACGTGGGCAGCGTCTGGGCAGGCATCGCCGGCGGCCTGCCCGAAGCCGTGACCGCGTTCCAGCAGCGCCATGCCGATGTGGCCGTGTCGATTCACGACGGGCTGTTCGACGACCTGCTCAAGGGCCTGGACACGCGTGCCATGGACGCCGTGATCGGCGTTCTGGATGCAAGGGCGCACCAGCCGCAGCTGGCGCATCACGTGCTTTTCGACGACCAGGTGAGCATCGTCATCGGCCAGGGCAGCAAGCACTGGGACAGCGACCAGCCGCTGGGCTTTGCCGACGTCCTGCGGGAGAAATGGGTGATGCCGCCCCTTGGCACGCTCACTCGCATCCAGATGGATGCCTATCTCATCGAGCAACAAGCATCGTGGCTGGTGCCTAAGGCAGAAACCGCCTCGCTGGCCATGATGCAGGCACTGCTGCAAAAGGGCGACTATGTCGGCGTGTGTGCGCAATCCATGGCGGACTACATGGCCTCGCTGGGGCTGTTCAGGAAGATCGCCATTGATTCGAACATCCGCTTCGGCCCGATCACCGTGGTGTGGAACCGCGAACACGTCTCGGCCACTCTCATGGATTTCATCGCCTGCCTGAAGGCGCATGCGCGGAGCTTGCCTGCCGCGCCCGTGCAGACGCCGCCCCGCGCTTAGCCTCCGGGCCACCGCTGTGGCCGTCGTTGCAGCCTGTTCATAGGCATCGCCCAGGTGGCAACGGGCATCTCCGCTCCATGACTCGCCGGCCCGATGCGCCGGGAACCGCAGAGAGTGGTTTCAATCGCTGAACTGCACTGCGGCCGGCCCAGCCTGATTCGTGCCGCTCGAAGACGCGGATACCGCAGCCTAGAAATCAGCGACCTTGCCCCATGCCGAGTTGCTGAAGCGCTCCGGCCGGTAGGGCATGGGATCCACGATCGGTTCGGCGCCGCTGGCGAGGTCCGCGATCAGGTGGCCGGCGCCAGGGCCGATGCCGAAGCCGTGTCCGGAAAAGCCCGCGGCCAGGATGAAGCCCGGCATACCGGGCACCTCGCCGATGCCGGGAACACCGTCCGGCGTGCTGTCGATGTAGCCGGCCCAGGCATGCGTGATCCTGGCGTCGCGAAGCTGGGGCAGCAGTTCGATGGCGCGGCGGTGGGTCTCCCTGACCGTGGGCAGATCGGGCTTCGGATCGAGGATGCGCACGCGCTCCATCGGCGTCGGCGCGTCGAGCCGCCAGCGTGCGAGCGTTTCGTGGCCACTCCGAATGGCTTCCAGGCCGCCCGGGCGAAGGTTGCGCCAGCGCTTGGCGAACATGGGCACGAATTGCGGCGCGAAGCGCATGAACTGCCCTGTCGGGTCCACGCGTGCACGGCCGCTGATGGCCAGTGCATAGCGTCCGTCGTTGCGGCGCGTGGCGGACACGCCCGCGCTCACCACGGCATCCGGCAGGCGCTGCTCCACCGGCGACACGCTCAGTATGGATTGGCGGATCGAGGCCTGCGGAAAGCGGATGCCCAGCTGCCGGCAGAACGAAGACGCCCAGGCGCCGCCGGCCAGCACGGCCGTCCGGGTCTTGATGACCCCGGCTTCCGTGATCACGCCGCTGACCCGTCCGCCTTCCGTCTCGATGCCGCGGGCCGCGCAGTTCTGGTGGACGCTGCCGCCGAGCTTGATGAGCGCAGCAGCCACGGCCGGCGCGGCCTTGCCGGGATCGGCGGTGCCGTCGCTGGGCGAGAAGACGCCGCCCTTCCAGGCGCGGCCGGTCGCATGGCCGCGCTCGGCGGCCTCGCGGGCACTCAGCATGAGGGTCGTCACGCCTGCGGTCTTCGCAAAATCGCGCCAGCTGGCCCAGCGGGAAATCTCGGCCTCGTCATTGCTGAGATACAGCAGCCCGCAGCGATGAAAACCGGTGTCTTCGCCGCTCTCGGCGGCGAATCGTTCCCAGAGATCGAGGCTCTTCGTCGCTAGGGGTAGTTCGCGGGCATCGCGGTTCTGCTGCCGGCACCAGCCCCAGTTGCGGCTCGACTGCTCGGCGCCGATCCGGCCCTTCTCCACCAGGGCGACCGACAGGCCGCGCCTGGCCAGGTAGTAGGCGCTAAAGACACCGATGATGCCGCCGCCGATCACGACGACATCGGCCGAAGCCGGCAGCGTGGGTGAAGTCTGGATGTGTTGCAGCGGGGGTGACATCTCGCTCCCCGATTCAAGCCGGGACGCTTTGGCACACGTAGAACTTCGCCACGCGATCGCTGCTTTCCCAGCCGATCGGTGCGCCCTGGGGCACGAACAGCGCGTCGCCGGCCGCCGTAGAAAGCACGCTGCCGTCAGGCGCTGCGAAGCGCACGCTGCCGGCCAGCAGATGCATGAACTCGTTCATGCGATGCGGCCGAACGATGCGGTGGTAGGGGGTCGAGTCCCAGGCGCCGGCGCTGTATTGCGCGCCGTCGTCGATGAAGACCTTGTCGCTGCGGCACGCCGGCGCGGGGCCCAGCAGCACTTCCGCGGGCAGCGTCGCGGTGGGCTTGAAGTCGGCGGCGGCGTGCAGCGGGAAGACGCCGCGCTTCGTCGGTCTTTCGCAAGCGGCCGCGCAGAACACGAAGCGCACGCGGGATTCGGCCTGGACATGAAGCGAGGTGCCGCATCCGATGACGGCGCCCGCCTGGGGACCGACCACCAGCGGGGCTGCCCCGGCCGCTGTCAGGGTCAGCTCGCCCTCGACCACGACGATGGTTTCGATGTGGGGATAGCTCGCGACTTCGAGCTCGCCGATGAAGCTGGTGCGGCCCGCGCTCATCGCGTCGGGTCCTTCCCACGCGATCTCGCGATGCCGCGCAAAGGGGTCGTCCTTGCCGAACGGCGCCCTGCGGAAAGCGGTGGAAAGAGGCGCACCATCGGCGCGGTGCAGTACGAGGGCCACGGTCATGATTGCTCCAGCGCGATGCGCAATGTCTTCTTTGAAATCTGTCATTCGGTCGCGGGTGCCGAGGCATCCTGGAAGCCGAGAATGGCCTTGGTTTCCAGGTACTCCTCGAGACCTTCGATACCGTATTCGCGGCCGTTTCCGGAGCGCTTGTAGCCACCGAAGGGGGCATGCGGATTCCAGGCCGGATAGTTGATGTGCACCTGCCCGGACCGGATCCGCGCCGCGACGGCACGCGCCGCGGCCAGGTCCTTTCCTTGCACGTGGGCGCCCAGTCCATAGACGGTGTCGTTGGCAATTTCCACGGCCTCGTCCACGCTGTCATAGGGAATCAACACGAGCACCGGCCCGAAGATCTCCTCCTGCGCGATCTGCATCCGGGAATGCACCGCGGTGAAGATGGTCGGTCGGCAATAGAAGCCGCGGCTCAAGCCCTCCGGCCGGCCGAGGCCGCCGCAGACAAGCCGCGCGCCTTCGGCGATGCCGACACCGATCATTTCCTGCACGCGATTGAACTGCGCGCGGTTCGCCACGGGGCCGTGCGTGGTCTGCTGCGAACGCGGGTCGCCCACGACCATGCCGGATGCCGCCTCGAGCGCGATCCGCTCGACCTCCTGCAGGCGCGCACGGGGCACGATCATGCGGGTCGGAGCACTGCAGGACTGGCCGACGTTGCGGAAGCCGGCCGCCACGCCTCCTGGTACGGCGCGCGCCAGGTCCGCATCCGGCAGGATGAGGTTGGGAGATTTTCCGCCGAGTTCCTGGGCCACGCGCTTCACCGTCGGGGCCGCCGCCTGGGCCACCAGCACGCCGGCCCTTGTCGAACCGGTGAACGAGACCATGTCCACCTCCGGATGCTGCGCCAAGGCCGCGCCGACCTCCGGTCCGCTCCCGTTCACGAGGTTGAACACACCGGGCGGGATGCCGGCGTCTTGCATCACTTCGGCAAAGAGCAAGGCGCTCAGGGGCGACAGCTCGCTGGGCTTCAGGACGACCGTGCAGCCTGCTGCCAGGGCGGCTCCGACCTTGGCTGTGATCTGGTAGAGCGGCCAGTTCCAGGGTGTGATCAGGCCGCACACGCCGATGGCTTCGCGCAGGATGGCCATGTCCCCGCGATGGGTGACAAACGCATAGCCGCGCGCATTGTCGCGGGCCACGCGGATGTGCTCCGCTGCTGACGGCACCTGTGTGCGGCGCGCGAAGTCGATGGCCGCGCCCATCTCCAGCGAGATCGCCTGGGCGAACAGTTCTGCGCGCTCGAGGATCAGGGCGTGGACGCGATCGAGGAGCAGGGCCCTGCTCTGGGCGGAACGCACGGACCAGGCCGCGAATGCACGCCGGCCCGCGGCCACGGCCGCAGCGACATCTCCTGCGCTGCCCAGCGCGATCTCCGCCACAGGCTCCTCGGTCGACGGGTCGACGACGCTGCTGCGAGCCTGCGTTTCGGGCACGGCCCACTCGCCGTCGACAAACATGCGGTCCAGGCGCCCAGCGCGCCTCAGGTGCTCGACGATCGAGGAGTTCATGGATTGATGGGGCCTTTGCATGTCCAAAATCTTAGGCCGTGCATCCCGCGGGCCGGTGCTTCAATGGGGGTCTTGAACAAAGCAGGCTGCCGTTGTGCGAGCCGCGACAGCAGATCCTGCCGTCGTGCATCTTGGCCACACGGTGCAGGGCGAGCCGGTGGAGATATTTCCCTCTCTCGGCAGCAGTTGCCTGGACGAGCCGCTGCTGCGCCATCCGATGGATGCGGTATTCCCCACGGCCACGCGCACCGCGGCACGTCCGAGGAAGAAGCGGAACTGGCTTCATGAAACATCCCGAAACCGCAGCAGACGACAGCATGTAGAACATGTCCTGCATCAGCCATGGCGTCCGGCTGGCATGGCGGCTTCGCCGGGCGGTGAAACTCCCGTCTCCAACCCACCTGGAGACCCCGCGATGCCGGACGACATGGAGATCCGCGTCCCACAGGACGACGAGCGAATCGACATCACCGACCTGAAAGAGGTCGACTACTGGACGAAGTGTTTTGGCGTCAGCGAGGCCCGCCTGCGCATGGCGGTCGCGTCAGCGGGGACCATGAAGGACGACCTGCGGATCTACCTCGGCCTTCCCTGAAGGCCGGGCTGAACGCAAGGGCCGAGCGGCGCACCGCCGTCCGAATCCCTATGGCCGCCGAATCGAAGCTTGCGATCTACGGCGCCATCGCGGCCAATGTGGCCATTGCCGCCACCAAGTTCACGGTCGCCGGCATCACCGGCAGTTCGGCCATGCTGTCCGAAGGCATCCATTCGGCGGTCGACACCTTCAACGGCGTCCTGCTGCTGGTGGGCATCCGGTTGAGCCAGCGGCCCGCGACCACCGAGCATCCCTTCGGCCACGGCAAGGAGCTGTACTTCTGGAGCCTGATCGTCGCGGTGCTGATCTTCGGGCTGGGCGGCGGCGTGTCGTTCTACGAGGGCATCCAGCACATCCGCAAACCGGAGCCGATGCGCGATCCGGGCTGGAACTACCTGGTGCTGGGCCTGGCCGCATTGTTCGAAGGCGCGAGCTTCCTGGTTGCACTGCGGCAGTTCCGTGTCCAGTCGCACGGCGCTCCGTTCTGGCGCGCGCTCGGGCAGAGCAAGGACCCCACCACCTACACCGTGCTGGCCGAGGATTCGGCGGCGCTGGCCGGGCTGGCGGTGGCGGCGCTGGGCATCTACTTCAGCCACCGGCTCGGCATGCCCGCGCTGGACGGCGCGGCCTCGGTGGTGATCGGGCTGCTGCTGGCCGGCGTGGCGGTGCTGCTGATCAGCCAGGCCCGCGGGCTGCTGATCGGCGAGGGCATCCGCCCCGAAACCGCGCGCGCCATCCGCAGCCTGGCCATGGAGCAGCCGAGCGTGCAGGACGTCGGCCACGTGCTGTCGATGTACATCGGCCCCGACGAGGTGCTGGCGGTGGTCGACCTGAATTTCAGGGAGGGCACGGCGACCGGCGAAGCCGCCGATGCCATCGCCGCGATCGAGCAGCAGGTGCGCGGGCGTTTCCCGATGATCCGGCGGCTCTTCATCGAGGCGAGCGAGGCGCCCGTGGAAGACGCGGCTTCCGCGCGGGCCGGCGGGATCGTCGGCGTTGGCTGACGGCCGCTGGCGCCATTGCCTGAGCGCTGCCGTGCCGCAGGCACTCCACTGTCGGGGCTCATTCAGGAGGTCCAGCGATGAACAAGCCACCGCCCGAGCGCCGCGAGCGTTCCCCCGACGAACCGGAAATCACCCAGGAGGAATCCGTGCCCACGGATGGAAAGGACACCGAGGGCGAGAAGCAGATGAAGAAGGTCGAAAACAAGAAACTCCAGGACCCCGGCGATGCCGAGCGCAAGACGCCGGACAAGTCCTGAGGCCGTCCGCGGCCGGCGCGCAGCGGCCGCGGCGCAGTGGCGTTGTCTTGTCCCGAAGAAGGGTGATGCCCTACAACCCAGGGGCCGCAGCTCCTGATAAAAATTCTTGCGCCAGCAGATCGCAAGCAGAACAGGGCAGAAAGGACTGTCTGTCCGACGATGGAGGAAGAAAAATGAAACTCGACGGCACGGCCTTGCCGTCCGCCCAGGACGGCCTGATGAAAGTCGGTGTTCCCGGCCTCGACGATGTTCTTGGCGGCGGGCTCACGTCCAACCGCCTCTACCTGGTCGAAGGCACGCCCGGTGCCGGCAAGACCACCATCGCGCTTCAGTTCCTGATCGAAGGCGCGAAGCGCGGCGAGTCGGTGCTGTACGTCACCTTGTCGGAAACCGCGCAGGAGCTCAAGGGCGTGGCGCGTTCCCATGGCTGGGACCTGAGCGGCATCGAGGTGCGCGAGATGCTGCCGTCCGAGGCCGCGCTCGAGCCCGACGAGCAGTACACGATGTTCCATCCATCCGAGGTCGAGCTCAGCGAGACGACCCTGCGCATCCTCTCGGACGTCGATGTGCTCAAGCCTTCGCGCGTGGTGTTCGACTCGCTGTCCGAACTGCGCCTGCTGGCCGGCAGTTCGCTGCGCTACCGGCGGCAGATCCTCGCGCTCAAGCAGTTCTTTGCCGGACGCCAGTGCACGGTGCTGCTGCTGGACGACATGACCGCCATGAAGCACGACCTGCAGGTGCAGAGCATTGCCCATGCGGTGATCCGGCTCGAGCAGATCAGTTCCGACTACGGGGCCGCGCGGCGCCGGCTGGTGGTCAGCAAATACCGGGGCCAGCAGTTCCGCGGCGGCTACCACGACTACCGCATCGAGCGCGGCGGCCTGCGCGTCTTTCCGCGCCTGGTTGCTTCCGAGCATCCCTCGGCACCGGCGGCCACGCAGGCGCGCATTCCCAGCGGCCTGGAGGCGCTCGACGCGCTGCTGGGCGGCGGCCTGGAACGCGGCACGAGCACGCTGTTCGTCGGCGCGCCGGGCACGGGAAAATCGACGGTGGCCGTGCAGTTCGCGCTGGCGGCGGCGCGGCGCGGCGAATGCGCGGCCCTCTTCATCTTCGACGAGAGCATCCACACGCTGCGCACGCGCTGCGAAAGCATGGGCATGGACCTGGGGCCGTTCATCGAATCCGGCCGCATCAAGGTGCGGCAGGTCGACCCCGCCGAACTGTCGCCGGGCGAGTTCGTGCACCTGATCCGGCTGGCGGTGGCGGAGTGCGGTGCGGCGGTGGTGGTGATCGACAGCCTCAACGGCTACCTCAACGCGATGCCCGACGAGCGCTTCCTGATCGTGCAGCTGCACGAGCTGCTTTCCTACCTGGGCCAGGCCGGCGTCGCCACGCTGCTGGTGGGCGCGCAGCATGGCCTCATCGGCATGCAGATGAAGACGCCGGTGGATGCGAGCTACCTGGCGGATGCGGTGGTGCTGCTTCGCTACTTCGAGCTCGAGGGCGAAGTGCGCCAGGCGATCTCGGTGCTCAAGAAGCGCGGCGGCGCGCACGAGCGCAGCATCCGTGATTTCTCGATGACCGCCACAGGCCTCAAGGTCGGCGAGCCGCTGCGTCATTTCAGGGGCATCCTGACGGGCATTCCCGTTCCCACCGACGGCGTGCAGCGCGCATCGTGAGCCCGCCCGCCGCATCCGCCGAGCAGCGCATCCTGTTGCGGACCGCAACCTCCAGGGACGCCCTCATGGCAAGTGCCGTGCTGGCCCGCGCGCAGATTGCGGCCTACACCTGCGACAGCCTGTGCGAGCTCGTGCGGGCTATCCAGGAAGGCGCCGGCGCCATCATGCTGGCGGAAGAGGTGCTGGCTGATCCGGCCGCGGCCGCGCTGGCCGAAGTGCTGGGTTCGCAGCCGCCGTGGTCCGATCTGCCGGTGCTCGTTCTTGCTCGCCAGGGCGCGGATTCGCCCGTCATCGTCAAGGCCATGGACCGGCTCGCGAACGTCACCGTGATCGAGCGGCCGATGCGCGTGGCCTCGCTGATCAGCACGGTCCGCACGGCACTCAGGGCGCGCAACCGGCAGTACCAGCTGCGCGAGCTGCTCGACGGCCTGCGCGAATCCGACCAGCGCAAGACCGAGTTCCTTGCAACGCTGGCGCACGAGCTGCGCAACCCGCTCGCGCCGATGAGCACTGCGCTCACGCTCCTGATGCGCAAGCCGCACGAGCCCGCGGAGGCCCGGCGCTACTACGAGCTCATGGGGCGGCAGATCGACCACATGGTGCGGCTCGTGAACGACCTGATGGAGGTCTCGCGCATCACGCGCGGCAAGATCGAGCTGCGCATGGAGGCGGTCTCGCTCGAAGCGGTGATCGAGGACGCCATCGAGCTGAGCCGGCCGCTGCTCGAAGGCGCCAGGCACACGCTGAGCACGCGGCTGTGCAGCGAGCCGGTCGTGGTGCGGGGCGATGGCGTCCGCCTCACGCAGGTGTTCTCCAACCTGCTCAACAACGCCGCAAAGTACACCGCGCCCGGCGGAAAAATCCGCATCGTGCTGCGCCGGGAAGGGCGCGACGCCGTGGTCGAGGTCTGGGACAACGGCACCGGCATTGCGCCGGACATGCTGAAGTCGATCTTCGAGATGTTCGTGCAGGTGAGCGGCACTTCCAAGGCGGCGCAGGGCGGCCTGGGCATCGGCCTCACGCTGGTGAAGAGCCTGGTCGAGCTTCATGGCGGCAGCGTCGAGGCAACCAGCGCGGGCCTGGGCCAGGGCGCGATGTTCTGCGTGCGCCTGCCGCTTGCCCGCGTCGAGGCCGGCGTGCCCGCGTCGTCGGCACCGGCCGTTCGCGGCTGGCCGGCCTCGTTGCCGGGCACGGTGCTGATCGTCGACGACAACCGGGACGCGGCCGATGCACTGGGCGAACTGCTGCGCTCGATGGGCGCCACAACGCGCGTGGCCTACAGCGCAGATGCCGCGCTGCGCATGGTGGCCGAGGGTCTGGCGCCCGGGCTCGCGATCCTCGACATCGGCATGCCGGGCATGGACGGCTGCGAGCTCGCAACCAGGCTGCGCGCCAACCCCGCGCTGGCCGGATTGATCCTCGTCGCACTGACCGGCTGGGGCCAGCACGGCGACAAGGAGCGCATTGCGGTGGCCGGGTTCGACCACCATCTGCTCAAGCCGCTTGACCTGCCGGCGCTGATCTCGACCCTGGGGGCCGCGCCATGAACCATGACGCGACCATGCTTTCGGCGGCGGACCATCCGGCCGGCAGGCCCTCGCTCTGGCGCCGCTGCCGCCGATGGCTGCTGCCGCTGCTGGGGCTCGCGGTGCTGGGCCTGCTGCTGTCGCATGCGCACAAGGTCGACTGGGCAGGCGCATGGGAGGCGCTGCAGCGCTATCCGGCGATGCTGCTGCTGGGGGTCTGGACCATCGCAACCGCGAGCCACGCGCTCTACGGATGCTTCGACCTCATCGGCCGGCGGCACACGCGCCACAGGGTGCCGCGCTGGCGCACCTGGGCCATTGCGGTGACGAGCTATGCCTTCAATCTCAACCTGGGCTCGCTGGTCGGCGGCATTGCGATGCGTGCCCGGCTCTATGCGCGCGCGGGCCTCGATGAAGCCGTGGTGGCGCAGATCGTCGGCGTGAGCCTGGCCACCAACTGGCTCGGCTACGGGCTGCTGGCCGGCGGCCTGTTCGCCGCTGGCGTCATCACGCCGCCGCGCCAGGCGAGCATCGGGGCGGACGCGTTGCGCGCGCTCGGCGTGCTGATGATTCTTCTCGCGGCAGCGTATGTGGTGGCCTGCGCCTTTTCGCGCGGGCGGCAGTGGCAGCTGCGGGGGCGGCGGGTGAGGCTCCCTTCGGCGCAGCTTGCGGTCGTCCAGCTCACGCTCTCCGCCGCCAACTGGGCATTGATGGGCTGCGCGATGTACCTGCTCCTGGGCCGGCAGGTGCCGTACGCCACCACGCTGAGCGTGCTGCTGGCCGCGTCCATCGTCGGCGTGATCACGCCGATCCCGGCCGGGCTCGGCGTGCTCGAGGCGGTCTACCTGGCGCTGCTCTCAGGCACCGTGCGCCAGGGCGAGCTGATGGGGGCCGTGCTGGCCTACCGCGCGCTCTACTACCTGCTGCCGCTGGCCGGCGGCCTGGTGCTCTACCTGCTGCTCGAACGCTACGCGGCGGGCCATCCGCTGGACGTGGAGGCCGACACACCATGGCGCGCGCAAACCCCCTGAAGCGCTACAAGGCAAAGCGCAACTTCGGCGCCACGCCCGAGCCCGAGGAGGGCGGCGCATCGGCGCCCGGCGTGCTGCAGTTCGTGGTGCAGAAGCACTGGGCGACCCGGCTGCATTACGACTTCCGCATCGAGCTCGATGGCGCCATGAAGAGCTGGGCGGTGCCCAAGGGCCCGAGCTACGACACGCACGACAAGCGCATGGCCGTGCATGTGGAAGACCATCCCATCGCCTACAACCAGTTCGAGGGCGAGATACCGCCCCGGCAGTACGGCGCGGGCAAGGTGATCATCTGGGACAAGGGCAGTTGGACGCCCATTGGCGATCCGCGCAAGGGCTACAAGGCGGGGCACCTCAAGTTCGAGCTGCATGGCTACAAGCTGCGCGGCAAGTGGGCCCTGGTGCGCATGCACGGCAAGGCCGATGACAAGCAGGACGCGTGGCTGCTGATCAAGGAGCACGACGAGTACGCCCGCCCGGCCGCCGAATTCAGCGTGGTCGACCAGTTCCCGGACAGCGTGGCGCAGATGCCGATGCCCGCTGCGGCGGTCTCGGCGCCCGCCGAGGCACCGCCCGCACCGGCAAGAAAGCGCGGCAAGGCATCGGCCGGCGGCATGCCCGCCGATGCGGTGAAGGCCGCCATGCCCGCCAAGCTCTCGCCGCTGCTCGCCACGCTGGTCGACGGCCCGCCGCCCGATCCGCAGAACTGGATCTACGAGATCAAGTTCGACGGCTACCGCCTGCTCGCGCGCATCGATGCGAAAGGCGGCGTGCAGCTGCTCACGCGCAATGGCCATGACTGGAGCGGCCGCATGCCGCACCTGCTGCGCGCGATCGAGCGCATGAAGCTCGCGCCCGGCTGGCTTGATGGCGAGATCGTGGTGCTCAACGAGTCCGGCGGCACGGACTTCCAGGCCTTGCAGAACGCCTTCGACAGCGAGAACACGCGCAACATCGTTTACTTCCTGTTCGACTTGCCCTACTACGGCGGCTTCGATCTCACCGGCGTGCCGCTGGTGGAGCGCCGCGGCCTGCTGCAGGCGCTGCTTGCCAAGGCGCCGCCCGAAATCCGCTTCAGCGAGATCTTCGATGCGCCGCCCGAGGACATCGTGGCCTCGGCCTGCAAGGTCGGGCTCGAGGGTGTGATCGGAAAGCGCAAGAACAGCACCTATGCCTCGCGCCGCTCGCCCGACTGGATCAAGCTCAAGTGCTCGCAGCGGCAGGAGTTCGTCATCGGCGGCTACACCGATCCGAAGGGCTCGCGCGTGGGCATCGGCGCCTTGCTGATTGGCGTGCACGACGACAAGGGCGAGCTGGTCTACGCTGGCGCGGTGGGCGCGGGCTTCAATGGCCGAACGCTCGCCGACATGCTCGAAAGATTGAAGCCGCTCGGCATCGACCGGCGGCCGTTCAAGAACCCGACCGAGAACGACCGGCGTGCGCACTGGGTCAAGCCGGTGCTGCTGGCCGAAGTCACGTTTTCCGAATGGACCAAGGACGGCCATGTGCGGCATCCGGTGTTCCACAGCGTGCGCTCGGACAAGCCCGCCAGGGCCATCGTCCGCGAGAAGCCGGTGCACCAGGCGGGCGCCGGCCGTGAACCCAGGCCCGAGCCCGAACCTGCCGCCACCATGCCCGCCAACTTCAAGGTTTCGCACGCCGACCGCGTGGTCGACCCGTCGACCGGCATCACCAAGGTGGAAGTGGTGCGCTTCTACGGCCTGGTCGCGCCGCTGATGATGCCGCACCTCAAGGGCCGGCCCGTGTCGTTCGTGCGCGCGCCGCAGGGCATCAACGGCCAGCTGTTCTTCCAGAAGCACCTGGAGCTCGGCCAGATGGCCGGCGTGCGGCAGCTCGACGCGGCACTGTGGCCGAAGCACCCCGAGCTGATCGAGATCGCGGGCCCGCTCGGGCTGCTGAGCGCGGCGCAGATGAACGTCATCGAGTTCCATACCTGGAACGGCCTGAAGACGCTCATCGGCAAGCCCGACCGCATGACCTTCGACCTCGACCCGGGCGAGGGCGTCGGCTGGCCCATGGTGCTGCAGGCGGCGGAGCTGATGCGTGTGGTGCTGGACGAACTGGGCCTCGCGCCGTTCTGCAAGACCAGCGGCGGCAAGGGGCTGCACGTGGTGGTGCCGCTCAAGCGGCAGTACGACTGGGACACCATCAAGGATTTTTCCCAGGCCATCGTGCGCCACATGGCGCGCACCCTGCCGCAGATGTTCGTCGCCAAGAGCGGGCCGGGCAACCGCGTCGGCCGCATCTTCATCGACTACCTGCGCAACGGCTTCGGCGCGACCACCGTCTGCGCCTGGTCGGTGCGGGCGCGTCCCGGCATGGGCGTGTCGGTGCCGGTGGAATGGCAGGAGGTTCCCACGCTCGCGAGCGGTGCGCAGTGGACCCTGCGGAACATCCATGCACGGCTCGACCGCGGCAACGATGCATGGGCCGCGTATGCAAAGGCTGCAAAGAGTCCGGGAGCCGCAATGAAGCTGCTGGGGTTCGAGGCCGACGTGCGCAAGCGCTAGCCGGATCCCGCGCGGAACGCGGGGCCCGCGAGCGCGGCGATGGCGTTCAGAGTTCGATGAAGGCCGAGGTGGCCTTGTTCAGCGCCAGCTTGCCCTTGGCGGTGATCGATTCCACCTGGGCGAGCTGGCGTATCGCGCGATCGTCCGGCGCGTGGCTGGACGGCGGAATGAAAGCGGTCACCAGCTCGGCCGCACGCAGCACGCGCAGCCTGTCGATGTCGGCTGGCGTGTGGACGACGTATGGCAATTTCTGCTCGGCGATGACCCGAAGAAACTCCATGGACATGAGCCGTCTCCTTGTCTGGGTGGTGGAGAGAACATTCTGCGGAAAAAATCACAGTTTTGCCTAATCCCTGTGAGGCACATGACTTTCCGATGTGTACCTAAGTGTTCTTTTGTCGCCGGTGCTGGAAACCAAGGTGCCGAAGGTGTTTCGGCGGCGGGCGCTCACCTTGCCCGCTGGATCGGTGCCGGGGCCCGTTCGGGGGAAAGAATCTGCCAGAGGCCGGGGGCCACGCCTTCGAAGGCGGCCGCGTAGCGCTCGGCGCGGCTGTCCTCGCCGGTCACGTCGCGTATGGCGATGCTGTCGATGCGGCCGGGATGGGTGCGAACGACCTGCCCGTAGATCTCGGGATCGCTCTCGCCCGAATCGCCCACCAGCATGAACCGGCGCTGCGGAAAGTCGGCCAGCAGGCGCTCGATCACGCCGAGCTTGTGCGTGCGCGAATCCTGCTCGCCGGGAATGAGCGTGCGCCAGGTCGTGCTTTCGCGCAGGTGCATGCTGCCCATGGGAAAGTCCGCATCGCGAAGAAAATCGGCGAGCGCGGGGTACAACTGCATCGGGCTGGCCGAGAGATAGTGGAAGCGCGTGTCCGGCGCCTTGGCCAGCGTGCGGTAGTACGCCGCCATGCCCGGTGCCGCTTCGAAGCGCCGTGCAAACGTGTTCAGCAGCATCTCGCGCCGATCGCGCACCTGGGTGCGCTTGATGGTGTCGTCGATGTCCGAAATGATCGACAGGCCTTGCGCGGGAACGATCAATGCCTCGCCCCTGAAGCGGTGCAGCAGTTCGCCGGGCCCGGTCACGGCATGGAACTTCAGCCACTCGCTCGAAGGCGGCATGCGGGGCGGGTCGATGACGATGCGCATGTTCATGCGGCCGTCGGCGCCCGAAGGCGGCGTGGGCACGCGCGCGGCACTGCCTTCGAAGTCGAGTTCGAACACCTTGCCTTCTTCCGATTCGGCGTGGAACAGCGCGGTGCGCTGGTTGAAGCGCAGCCGTGCCGCGGGCGAGAGCTTCTTGAGGCTCAGGCCCAGGTAGCGCGCGAACGCGGCATTCAGGCCCCAGCGGCGCTCGGGTTCGTAGACCCAGGCATGGATGTCGACCTCGAGCCGGCCATCGCCGGTGGGGCGCGCGGTGCCGGGGATGAAGAGCGCTTCTTCGTCGGGATCGAGCCGCTCGGCCGCGCGCAGCGCCTGCATGGGCGCCAGGCCGCAAAGCAATGCGGCGCCGACCACCAGGGAGCGGCGCCGCAGCGGCGCAGCGGCGATGGTGCGCGGCTCGCCTGCGTTCATGCCTTCGGCGCGGCGATGCGTTCGTAGGTCACGAAGCTGTAGTGCAGGCCTTCCTTGGCCGAGACGTGCGATTCGCGCCTGGTTTCGCGCCATTCGGAAGGAGCCAGTTCCGGCGCATGCGCATCGCCTTCGTAGTCGCGCGCGATCTCGGTGACGACGGCCTGCTGTGCCAGCGGCTGCGCCTCGGCATAGATCTGCGCGCCGCCGATGATCCAGACATCGGGCACTTGCGAATCCTCGCACAGCGAGAGCGCCTCCTGCAGGCTGCCCGCGCGCTGCGCGCCTTCGGCTTTCCAATCGTCCTGCCGCGTCACGACGATGTTCCAGCGGCCGGGCAGCGGCCGGAAACGCGGCGGCAGCGAATCCCAGGTCTTGCGGCCCATGACGACCGGCGCGCCGCCGGTCTGCTGCTTGAAGTGCGCCAGGTCTTCAGGCAGGTGCCAGGGCATGAAGCCGTTGGCACCGATCACGCCGTTGGCGGCGCGCGCGAAGATCAGGTGGATGCGCGGTGTCGTCATGAGGCCGGACATGGGCTCACACCGCCACCGGTGCCTTGATGGGATCGTGGTGCCGGTAGTCGAGCACTTCGAAGTCTTCGTACTGGTAGTCGAAGATCGAGGCCGGCTTGCGCTTGATGTTCAGCGTGGGATACGGGTAGGGCGTGCGGCTCAACTGCAGCGCCACCTGCTCGGCGTGGTTGCTGTAGATGTGGCAGTCGCCGCCGGTCCAGATGAAGTCGCCCACGTCGAGCTCGCACTGCTGCGCCACCATGTGGGTGAGCAACGCGTAGCTTGCGATGTTGAAGGGCACGCCCAGGAAGATGTCGGCGCTGCGCTGGTAGAGCTGGCAGCTCAGCCTGCCGCGCTCGCCGGGTGCCTGCGGCGGCGCCACGTAGAACTGGAAGAAGGCATGGCAGGGCATGAGCGCCATCTTGGAGAGCTCGGCCACGTTCCATGCGCTCACGATGATGCGGCGCGAATCGGGGTTGGTCTTCAGGGTCTTGATGACTTCGGAGATCTGGTCGATGTGGCCGCCGTCCGGCGTGGGCCAGCTGCGCCACTGCACCCCGTACACCGGACCCAGGTCGCCGTCCTCGCGCGCCCACTCGTCCCAGATGGTGACGCCGCGCTCCTTGAGCCAGTTGTTGTTGCTGGAGCCGGTCAGGAACCACAGCAGTTCCTGGATGATGGACCGCAGGTGCACCTTCTTGGTGGTCACCAGCGGAAAGCCTTCGTTCAGGTCGAAGCGCATCTGGTGGCCGAACACGCTCTTGGTGCCCGTGCCGGTGCGGTCGCTCTTGTGGACGCCATGGGTGTCCACATGGCGCATGAAATCTTCGTACTGGGAGCGGACGGGGCGGCTGGGCGAGGTCATGTTGGGAATTTTACGGGGCGGCGCTAGCATTGGCCGATGACCGGCCATGACCACGTCCACGGACACAGCGAACTCGGCGAGATGGACCTGCGCGTGCGGGCACTCGAAAGCGTGCTCACCCAGAAGGGCTACATCGATCCGGCCGCGCTCGACGTGCTGATCGATACCTACCAGACCCGCATCGGCCCGCGCAACGGCGCGCGCGTGGTGGCCAGGGCCTGGGTCGACCGGGAGTTCCACGACTGGCTGCTGCAGGATGCCACCGCGGCCATCGCCTCGCTGGGCTACACAGGCCGGCAGGGCGAGCACATGGTGGCGGTGGAAAACACCGCCGAGCAGCACCACATGGTGGTGTGCACGCTGTGCAGCTGCTATCCCTGGCCGGTGCTCGGCCTGCCGCCCACCTGGTACAAGAGCGCGCCGTACCGCTCGCGGGCCGTGAAGGATCCGCGCGGCGTGCTGGCCGATTTCGGCACGGTGCTGCCCGAGTCGACGCGCATCCGCGTCTGGGATTCGACCGCCGAGGTGCGCTACCTCGTCATACCGCAGCGCCCGGAAGGCACCGAAGGCCTGAGCGAAGAAGAGCTTGCCGCGCTGGTCACGCGCGATTCGATGATCGGCACGCGGCGGGTGGAAGCACCCGCAACGCCGGGGAGCGCCGCATGAGCTATCTCACGCATGCCGACCTCGGCGGCCAGCCCGGTTTCGGCGCGGTCACGCCCGAGCCCGAAGGCGAGCTGTTCCATGCCGCGTGGGAGCCGCGCGCGCTGGCGCTCACGCTCGCCATGGGCGCGACCGGCTCCTGGAACATCGATGCGAGCCGCGCCGTGCGCGAGACGCTGCCGGACTACGCAAACCTGAGCTACTACCAGATATGGCTCGGCGCGCTGGAGCAGCTGATGCTGAAGCGCGGCCAGGTCTTTGCGGACGAACTCGCATCGGGCGAAATGCGCCATCCCGCTGCACCGGTCGCCCGCGTGCTGCAGGCCGCCGGCGTTCCGGCCGTGCTGGCCAAGGGCTCGCCCACCCGGCGCCCCGAGGCCGGCCCGGCGCGCTTCGCCGTCGGCCAGCGCGTACGCATGCACCGCGGCAAGGTCGACCACCACACGCGGCTGCCGGGCTACGTGCAGGGCAAGCGCGGCGTGATCGAACATGTGCATGGCGCGCATGTGTTCGCCGATTCGAATGCGCAGGGCCGGGGCGAGCAGCCGCAGTGGCTCTACACCGTGGTCTTCGACGAGGCCGAGCTCTGGGGCGAGGACGCGCCGCGCCAGAACCTCGCGGTGTCGGTCGATGCCTGGGAAAGCTACCTGGAGCCTGCCGCATGAACAGCGGCGGCATGCCACCGCCCGCGCTGGCGCCCGGCATGCCGCGCGATGCCGACGGGCCGGTGTTCAACGCACCCTGGGAAGCCCAGGCCTTCGCAATGACGCTGGCACTGCATGAGCGCGGCCTCTTCACCTGGGCCGAGTGGGCCGAGGCGCTCGCCGCGCAGATCGCCGCCGCGCAGGCCGCGGGCGACCCCGACACCGGCAACACTTATTACCGCCACTGGCTCGCCGCGCTCGAAGGCCTGGTCGCGCGCAAGGGCGTGAGCTCGGGCGACGAACTCGCGCGCTACCGCCACGCCTGGGACCACGCGGCCGACCGCACGCCGCACGGGCAGCCCATCGAGCTGCGCGGCGAAGACTTCGCCTAGACGCGGATCACCCGCCCCGGATTGAGGATGTTCTTCGGATCGAGCCCGCGCTTGATCGCACGCATCATCTCCAGCGCCACGGGCGACTTGTGCTTCTCGAGCTTGTCGACCTTGAGCGAGCCCACGCCATGCTCGGCCGAGAACGAGCCGCCGAACTTCTCGACCGCGTCGTACACCAGCGTGTTGATGCGCTCTTCCTCGTTCTTCAGGAAAGCCTTGGTGTCGATGTTCTCGGGCGCCTGCACGTTGTAGTGCAGGTTGCCGTCGCCCAGGTGGCCGAAGTTCACCAGCCGCACGCCGGCGATCTCGCGCGCCAGCAGGGCGTCGGTTTCTTCCACGAAGGCCGGAATGCGCGACACCGGAATCGAGATGTCGTGCTTGATGTTCAGGCCTTCCTCGGCCTGCGCGAGCGGAATGCTCTCGCGGATGTGCCAGAGCTGGTGCGCCTGCGCGAGGTTCTCGGCCACCACCGCATCGGTCACGCAGCCGTCTTCGAAAGCCGTTTCGAGCAGTGCCTCGAAGCGCGAACGCGCGTGGTCTTCGGATTCGCTGTCGGAGTTCTCGAGCAGCACGCAGTACGGCACGGCCTCATCGCCGATGAACGGCACGCGCAACTGCGGCATGTGCTTGTCGACCAGGCTCAATGCAAACCGGCCCATCACCTCGAAGCCCGTGAGGCCCGAGCCCAGCTGCCTGTGCGCCAGGCCCAGCAGCGTGACCGCGTGGTCGAGCGAGGGCACCGCGGCCCAGGCCGTGAGCTGCGCGGCGGGCAGCGGGTAGAGCTTCATCGTCGCCGCGGTGATGATGCCCAGGGTGCCTTCGCTGCCGATCATCAGGTCGCGCAGGTCGTAGCCGGTGTTGTCCTTGCGCAGCCCGCTGGTGCCTTCCCAGATCTCGCCCTGCGGCGTGACCACCTCGAGGCCCAGGCACAGCTCGCGCGTGTTGCCATAGCGCACCACCTGCGTGCCGCCGGCATTGGTCGCCAGGTTGCCGCCGATGGTGCAGCTGCCCTCGGCCGCCAGGCTCAGCGGGAACAGGAAGCCCTGCTTCTCGGCCGCCTCCTGCAGCGTCTGCAGGATGCAGCCGGCCTCCACCGTCATCGTGAGGTTGGCGGCGTCGATGGTGCGGATGGCGTTCAGCCGCTGCAGGCTCAGCACCACCTGCGTGCCGCTGTCGTCGGGAATGGAGCCCACGGCGAGGCCGGTGTTGCCGCCCTGCGGCACGATGGCCGTGCCGGCCGCGGCGCAGGCCTTGACCACCTCGGCCACCTGCTGCGCATTGGCCGGCCGCACCACGGCCAGCGACTTGCCGCGCGCGCGCTTGCGCCAGTCCTGTTCGTAGGCGCTAAGGTCGCCCTCGTTCAGCACGTGCTGCGCACCGACGATGGCACGCAGCTGATCGACGAGGGAAGCGGAAGAAGAAGTCGTCATGGGGTGGAAGTCTCCAGTTGGCGGGCCGCCTTGGCGTTGCGCAGGCGCAGCCTGACGTGCAATGCGCAGGCGGTGAAGAGCGCGAGGCACAGCAGCACCTCGATGAGCGCGAGCACCTGGCCCACGCCGTTGGTGTCGCTCCAGGCGCGCACCACGCCCTCGGTGAAATAGAGCCAGATCATCAGGCTGACCCAGCGGTAGGTGTACATGCGGTTCTTGTAGAGCCCCGCGAGCGGAATGACCAGCGGCAGCACCTTGAGCGCCAGCAGCGAGCCGCCGGGCCGCAGCGGCGCGAGCCACAGCTCCCAGGCCAGGCCCAGCACGATCAGACCGGCGAGGCTGCCCACGGCGAGCCAGCGGGTGGCGCTGACGGAAGAAGAGGTTTGCGGCGTGATGGTTGTCATGGGCGGAACACCGCGGAACCTGAGGCACGAAGTGCGCAAAGACGGGGGAAGGGATCGGGTTCTTATGATACCGGCCATGAATCGTCGTCAGCTCTGGAGGGATCTTTCGCGCTTTCCGTGGGGCAACACCGCGGCGGTGCTGGGCGAGCGTTTCCGCGAAGACCGGCTGGGCCTCACGGCCAGCAGCCTCACCTTCACCACCACCATTGCGATGGTGCCGTTCTTCACGGTGGCGCTCGCGCTTTTCACCGTGTTCCCGATGTTCGCCAAGCTGCAGGGGCGGCTGCAGCGCTGGCTTATCGAGAGCCTGATTCCCGACAACATCGCGCGCCAGGTGCTGGGCTACCTGAACCAGTTCTCGAGCAAGGCCGGCGGGCTCGGCATCGCGGGCCTGGTGGTGCTGCTGATCACCGCCATTGCGCTGATCCTCACCATCGACAAGACGCTCAACAACATCTGGCGCGTGCGCTCGCCCCGGCCCTTTGCGCAGCGCGTGCTGATCTACTGGGCCGCCATCACGCTCGGGCCGCTGATCCTGGCGGTGAGCCTCTCGACCACCTCGTACGTGTTCGCGGCATCGCGCGACGTGGTGGGCGGAAGCATCCTCAAGCTGTTCTTCGATACCTTCGAATTCGTGCTGCTCGCGGCCGGCATGGCCTCGCTCTACCACTACGTGCCGAACACCAACGTGCGCTGGTCGCATGCCTGGGCCGGCGGCATCTTCGTGGCGGCCGCCATCGAGATTGCCAAGCGCGTGCTGGGCTACTACCTGAGCCTGGTGCCGACCTATTCGGTGCTCTACGGCGCCTTTGCCACCGTGCCGATCCTGCTGGTGTGGATCTACGTGGCCTGGGTCATCGTGCTGCTGGGCGCGGTCATCGCGGCCTACCTGCCGAGCCTGTTGACCGGCGTTGCGCGCCGGGGCGGGCGGGCCGGATGGCCGCTGCAGCTGGCCATGGAGGTGCTGCAGCACCTGGCGCGGGCGCGCGCCACGCCGGCCAAGGGCATGGGTGCCACCGAACTCGTCACGCGCATGCGGGTCGATGCGCTGCAGGTGGTGCCGGTGCTCGAAACGCTGGTGGCGCTGGACTGGATCGCGCCGCTCGCCGAGGAAACCGCCCATGAAGACCCGCGCTACGTGCTGCTGGCCGATCCGTCCACGCCGATCGAGCCGCTGCTCAGGGAGTTGCTGATGCCGCGCGCCGAACCGCTCGAAGACCTCTGGCGCAAAGGCCCGCTGCACTCGCTGCGCCTGGGCGACGTGCTCCTGATTTGATAGTGGCCCCTCAGATCTTGACCTTGCCCAGCCAGATGTCGCGGTACATCGCCCAGTCGCCCATGAAGCTGTAGAGCGGGCGCTTGAATGAGGCCGGCTTGTTCTTCTCGAAGCCGAAATGCCCGACCCAGGCAAAGCCGTAGCCCGCAACCAGCCCGGCCAGCAGCCAGAGCGGGTTGAGCGTGACGACCAGCGCCACCAGGCACAGCAGCGAGATCGTCGAGCCCGCGAAGTGCAGGCGCCGGCAGGTGCGGTTGGCATGCTCGCTCAGGTAGAAGGGGTAGAACTCCGCGAAACTCTTGAAACGTCGCGGATCGACAGCAGATTCCGGGGCAGTCGTGGTGTTCATCGTGCGGGTCTCCTGAACGCCGGAGGCGCTTTGTCCATAATAGCCACGACCTCCCGGCCGCACCACTGCGGCTTCGTATTCACACCTTCGCCGCATCAGCCTTGAGCGCTCTTCCTGCCGCCCCCGTTTCCGCCGAGCCCGCCAGCGATGCGCCGTGGGTCGTGTGCCTGTGCGCCGAATGGTGCGGCACCTGCCGCGACTACCGGCCGCTGCTCGAGCAGGTGGCGCGGGCGCATCCGCAGTTCCGCTTCGCCTGGGTCGACATCGAGGACCACGCCGAGATTGCCGATGCCTTCGACGTCGAGACCTTTCCGACGCTGCTGATCGCCGGTGCCGACGGCACCCGCTTCCTGGGCCCGCTGCTGCCGCATGCGGAGACGCTCTCGCGCATGCTCGGCGCGCTGCAGGCGCCGCAGCCTTCCAGCCTCAACGTCGACCTGCTGCTGGCGGTGCTCGAGAAGCGTCCCGCCGACTTCGCGGTCTGACCGCGCCGCATCCCATGAACATCCTGATCTTTGGCGCCACCGGCATGGTGGGGCAGGGCGTGCTGCGCGAATGCCTGCTCGCGCCCGACGTGGCCCGCGTGCTCGCGGTCGGCCGCAGGGCCACGGCGCAGCAGCACCCGAAGCTGCAGGACCTGGTCATTCCGGACATGTTCGACTACAGCGGCTTCGAGCCGCAGCTGCAGGGCTTCGACGCCTGCTTCTTCTGCCTCGGCGTGTCGTCGGTCGGCATGAAGGAGGCCGACTACAAGCGCATTACCTACGACCTCACGATGGCTGCCGCCACCGTGCTCGCGCGGCTCAACCCGGGCATGACCTTCACCTACGTGACGGGTGCGGGCACCGACAGCAGCGAGCGCGGCAGCAGCATGTGGGCGCGCGTGAAGGGCGCGACCGAAAACGCCTTGCTCAAGCTGCCGTTCAAGGCCGCCTACATGTTCCGCCCCGGCATGATCCAGCCGCTACATGGCGTGCGTTCGAAGACGCCGCTCTACCAGGCCGCGATCATGGTGCTCAAGCCTGTGCTCGGGCTGGCCTACCGGCTCTGGCCCGACAAGGTGACGACCACCGAGAAGGTGGGCCGCGCCATGCTGGCCGTGGCGCGGCACGGCGCGCCGAAGGTGCTGCTCGATCCGGCCGACATCAACGCGCTGGGCCGCTGAGGCTCAGACGCTCGAACGCGCACGCCCCAGCTTGCGCCGGCCTGCGCTGGCAATGGCATGCACCAGGTGTTGCACGAACTCCTGCGCCAATGGCGTGAGCGTGCGGCCTTCGAGCGCCAGCACCTGAAGCTGCCGCTGCTGCAGCGGTGCCTCGGCGAAAGGGCGCGCCACCACCGTGCCCGCATCGATCAGGTGCGTGACCGTGAGGTGCCCCGACAGCATCACGTCCGGTGTGCGCAGCAGCGGCAGCAGCACCGACGAGAAATTGCTGACGAAGATCGCGCGGTACTGCAGGCCCTGCAGGCTGCACGCCTGGTCGAACAGCTGCCGCGCGGTCACGCCCTTGTCGCCCACGGCCAGCGGGTAGCGCACCGCGTCCGCCACCGACACCACGCGCTGCCGCGCCAGCGGATGGTCGGGGCGCAGCACCGCGAACACCGGCGCATTGGCCGAGTGCTCGATCTTCAGGCCGGGCTCCGGCGCCACCACGTACTTGAGTGCGATGTCCGCCTCGCCGCGCGCGAGCAGCGCGCTCACGCCATCGGGCGAGCCCACATGGAGTTCGAGCTGCGTGCCCGGATGCGCCGACTCGAAGCTGCGCATGAGCTGCGGCATGAAGTGCGCGGCAAAGCCTTCGGTGCAAGCCATGCGGATGCAGTGCGCGCTGCGGCCGCCGAGGTCGCGCACCTGCTCGATGACCTGCTCGATGTCGAGCTGCGCATTGCGCAGGTGCGCCGCGAGCCGCTCGCCGGCCGCGGTGAGCGCCATGCCCCTGGCGTGGCGCTCGAACAAGGGCGTGCCCAGGCTGTCCTCGAGCTTGGCGATCTGCCGGCTGACCGCCGACGAGGCCACGAACAGCCGCGCCGCGGCCTGGCTGACCGAGCCGCTGCGCGCCACCTCCAGGAAATGGCGCATCGGAATGCTGAGGAGCGGTGGTGTCATGGCGATTGAAGCGTTGCCTTGAAGGCAATGGTAGCTTGCGAAATCGGTGCTGGAAGCATCGCCCTTCAGGCCTTGTACTTGCTGCATCCCACGCCAACAGGAAATCCCTCCATGCAACGTACCGACAGCCTTGCCGCTGCCGCCGCCTATTTCGACGATGGCGGCTTCTTTGCCGACCTGCAGCGGCGCATCGCCTTTCGCACCGAGAGCGACACCGGCGCCGCCACGCCCGCGCTCGGTGCCTACCTGCGCGACGAGCTGGTGCCGCCGCTGGCCGCGCTGGGCTTCGCGTGCGAAATCGTCGAGAACCCCGTGGCCGGCGGCGGGCCCTTCCTGATCGCGCGCCGCATCGAAGACCCTGCCCTGCCCACCGTGCTGAGCTACGGCCACGGCGATGTGGTGAGCGGGCAGGACGCACAGTGGGACGAAGGCCTCGGCCCCTGGGTGCTCACCGTGCGCGGCGACCGCTGGTACGGGCGCGGCACGGCCGACAACAAGGGCCAGCACAGCATCGCGCTCGGCGGGCTGGCCGCCGCGCTGCGCGCGCGGGGCGGGTGCCTGGGCTACAACATCACCTGGCTCATCGAGACCGGCGAAGAGGCCGCGTCGCCGGGCCTGCACGCAGTGTGCGAGCAGCAGCGCGACCGTCTGCGCGCCGACCTGTTCATCGCCAGCGATGGGCCGCGCGTGAGTGCCGAGCGGCCCACGCTGTTCCTGGGCTCGCGCGGCGCCGTCAACTTCAGCCTGCGGCTGCGCGCCCGGGCGCGGGGCTACCACTCGGGCAACTGGGGCGGCGTGCTCGTCAATCCGGGCGCGGTGATCAGCCACGCGGTGGCCTCGCTGGTGGATGCGCGAGGGCGCATCCTGGTCGAGGCCTTGCGGCCGCCTGGAATTCCGCAGGGCGTGCGCAAGGCGCTGGCCGACATCGCCATCGGCGGCGGCGCCGACGACCCCGCGCTCGACGAAGGCTGGGGCGAGCCCGGCCTGAGCCCGGCCGAGCGGCTGGTGGCGTGGAACACCATCGAGGTACTCGCGCTCGGCGCCGGTTCGCCGCAGCGGCCCGTCAATGCGATTCCGTCCGAGGCGGTGGCGCATTGCCAGCTGCGCTTCGTGGTCGGAACGCCGTGGCGCGAACTGGCGAGCATCGTGCGCGCCCACCTCGATGCGCATGGCTTCGGCCAGGTGGAAGTGCAGGTCACGCTGGAAGGCGCGGCAACGCGGCTCGACGTGGAGAACCCCTGGGTCGACTGGGCCCGGCACTCCATCGAAGAGAGCAGCGGCCAGCGCGTCGACCTGCTGCCCAACCTCGCGGGCTCGCTGCCCAACGACGTGTTCGCCGACCTGCTGGGCCTGCCCACGCTGTGGGTGCCGCATTCCTACCCGGCCTGCGCGCAGCACGCGCCCAACGAGCACCTGCTCGCGCCGCTGGCGCGCGAAGGCCTGCAGATCATGGCTGGCCTCTACTGGGACCTGGGCGAGCCGGGGCTTGCGCCTTGGGCCGCCGGTAAGACGCTGCACGCCGCTGCCGCCTGATTTCTCTTCCTGGACGAACCCATGAAAACTGCTCTCTTCCGTCGGCTTCGTGGCCTGCTGGTCTGCACTTCGGCGCTCGTCGCCTTCCATGCCCCCGCGCTCGCGCAAGAAAAATGGCCCGACAGGCCCGTGAAGCTGGTCGTGCCCTTTCCGCCGGGCGGCGGCACCGACATCGTCGCGCGTGCGATGGGGCAGGGCCTGTCGGAGCGGCTCGGCCAGCCCGTGGTCATCGACAACAAGCCAGGCGCCGCCACCATCATCGGTACCGACGCGGTCGCCAAGGCTGCGCCCGACGGCTACACGCTGCTGCTCTCGGGTTCCACCAGCTACAGCGTGAACCCCGCGCTGCGCGCCAGACTGCCCTACGACCCGGTGCGCGACCTGGCGCCCATTGCCATCGTTGCGCGCACGCCGCTGGTGCTGGTGGTGGGTGCCGGCACGCCATGGCGCTCGCTGCCCGAGCTCATCGCCGCCGCCAAGGCCAAGCCGAAGAGCATCCGCTACGCCACCTTCGGTTCTGGCTCGGGCCCGTACCTCGCGGGCGAGCTGCTCGCGCTGGCCGCGGGCATCCAGCTGCAGGACATTCCGTACAAGGGCAGCAGCCAGGGTTCGATGGCGGTGATCGGCGGCGAGATCGAGGTCGGCATCGACACCGTGGCGGCCGTCGCGCCCCATGTGCGCTCGGGCAAGCTGCGCGCCTTAGGCATCGTGGGCGCGGCGCGCTCGAGCATGCTGCCCGAGGTGCGCACGCTGGCCGAGCAGGGGCTGCCTGACGCCACGTTCGACGCCTGGTATGGCTTTGCCGCGCCGGCGCGCACGCCGGCCCCGGTGCTCGACAAGCTGGCGCGCGTGGTCGCGGCCACGATGGGCAGCGCGGCCCTGCAGGCGCAGCTGCGCGCGCAGGGCATGGAGCCCGTCGCCATCGGCGCAGCGCCGTTTCGAACCCAGATGGAAGGCGAGATTTCCCGCTACCGCGCGCTGGCGCACCGCGCAGGCATCGCGGCGGAATAAAAGCGGCTCTTCAGGCGGGCGCGCCGAGGAAGTCGCGCAGCGCGAACAGCACTTCGTCGGGCGCCTCGCTCATCAGTGCGTGGCCGGCGTGCACCGTCACCACCTTGGCGTTGCGGGCCTTGCCCACCAACGCCCTGGTCGCGCGCGGCGGCGTCATCTGGTCGGCATCGCCGAGCAGGAACAGCACGGGGCATTGCACGGCTTCGATCGCTTTCTCGCCGTTCGCGTAGTCGTTGCAGGCCTTGAAGCCGATGTGGAACACGTTGGCGTAGCGGTTGCTCGCGAACACGCGCCGCATCAGCGCACGCGAGCTGCCGTAGAGCCAGGTGCCGGGGCCGAGCGAGGAGGGCGGGGGCGCGAGCAGCGAGTGCGAGAAGGTGTTGACCATCGCGATGGCGCGCTGCGGGTCGTTGAGCGCGCCGTCGAGCAGCGCGGGCGACACGGCCATCGGGTAGGCAGTGCCCACCAGCGCCAGATGGGTCACCCGTTCGGGTGCACGCGAAGCGGTCTCGAGCGCGATCAGCGAGCCGAAGCTGTGGCCCACGAGCGCGGCCTTCTGCACGCCGGCCGCATCGAGCAGCGCGATCACGAACTGCGCCGCCTCTTCCACGCTGGCCGGCGGCGGGCCTTCGCTCCTGCAGTGGCCGGGCAGGTCGACCGCGAGCACGTTCCAGCCGTGGTTGGCGAACCAGCGGCTCTGCAGGATCCACACGCTATGGTCGTTGAGCACGCCATGGATGAAGACGACCGTGGGCTTTACCGCATCGAAGGGCTTGCCGCCGGTGTAGCAATATGTGGTGTGGCCGTTGACGGTGTAGTTCATGTCAGGCACCCGCCTTTTCCGCGGCCTTCAGGGCGCGCTTCAGGTCGTCGATCAGGTCGGCGGGGTCTTCCAGGCCGATGGACAGGCGGATCGTGCCCTGCGAGATGCCCGCGCCCGCCAGCGCCTCGTCGGTCATGCGGAAGTGCGTGGTGCTCGCGGGATGGATCACCAGGCTGCGGCAGTCGCCCACATTGGCCAGGTGGCTGAAGAGCTTGAGCGCCTCGATGAAGGCCTTGCCCTGCGCGCGGCTGCCCTTGATGTCGAAGCTGAACACCGCGCCTGCGCCGCGCGCGCCATGGCGCAGCAGCTTCTGCGCGAGCACGTGGCTCGGGTGCGATTCGATCAGCGGATGTCCCACGCGCGACACGAACGGGTGCGTGGACAGGAACTCGACCACCTTCTGCGTGTTGTCGATGTGCCGCTCCATGCGCAGCGGCAGCGTCTCGATCCCTTGGAGGATCAGCCACGCCGTGTGCGGGCTCATCGAGGCGCCGAAGTCGCGCAGGCCCTCGCGCCGGGCGCGCAGCAGGAACGCGCCGACCGTGCTTTCCTCGCTGAAGACCATGTTGTGAAAGCCGTCATAGGCCTGCGTGAGTTCGGCGAACTTGCCCGATTTCTCCCAGTCGAAGCTGCCGCCGTCGACCACCACGCCGCCAATCACCGTGCCATGGCCCGAAAGGAACTTGGTGGCCGAGTGGTAGACCAGGTCGGCTCCCCAGTCGAAGGGCTTGATCAGGTAGGGCGAGGTGAGCGTGGAGTCGACCAGCAGCGGCACGCCGGCTGCATGGGCAATGTCGCTCACGGCCGGGATGTCGAGCACGTCCAGGCCCGGGTTGCCCACGGTTTCGCCGAACAGGAGCTTGGTTTCGGGCCGGATCGCGGCGCGCCAGCCGTCCAGGTCGCCGGGCTTCACGAAGGTGGTCTCGATGCCGAAGCGCCGCATCGTGTAGTGCAGCAGGTTCTGCGAGCCGCCGTAGAGCGCGGTGCTCGCCACGATGTGGGAGCCCGCGCCCATGAGCGTGGCCACCGACAGGTGCAGCGCCGCCTGGCCGCTGGCGGTGGCAATAGCGCCGATGCCGCCTTCGAGCGCCGAGACGCGCTGTTCGAGCACCGCGTTGGTCGGGTTGCTGATGCGCGAGTAGACATGGCCCGCGCGCTCCAGGTTGAAGAGCGCCGCCGCATGGTCGCTCGACTCGAAGACGAAGGAGGTGGTGAGGTGGATCGGCACCGCCCGCGCGCCGGTGGCGGGGTCGGGCGCGGCGCCGGCATGCAGCGCCAGGGTGTCGAAGCCGGGGTCGGAATAGCCGGGCATGGGAGCCTTTCTGGGTTCGTTCGCAATGCCCCGTTACGTCTGCTAATCATGCGAGCGCAACATGGGCGTGGGAGTCGGCGCCGATTGTGGGCTATATTCAAATCGGCACCGCCGCCGAGAACGATTTCCGAGAGGAGCACACGATGAAAGTCAGCGACATCCTTCGCGTCAAGGGCAACACGCTCTTCACCATCACGCCCGACGACCTGCTGGCCGAAGCCGTCAACACCATGGCGGAAAAGGACATCGGCTCCCTGGTGGTCATGGAACACGGCGACCTGGTCGGCATGCTCACCTTCAGGGAAGTGATCCTGGCCATCGTCGACAACGGCGGCCAGGTGGGCGGCACGCTGGTGCGCAAGGCCATGGACGACGCGCCCGTGACCTGCACGCTCGAAACCGATCTCGACGAAATCCGCCGCATCATGCTGGAGCGCCATGCGCGCTACATGCCCGTGATGGACAAGCGCATGCTGATGGGCGTGATCAGCTTCTACGACGTGGCCAAGGCGGTGGTGGACAGCCAGAACTTCGAGAACAAGATGCTCAAGGCTTATATCCGCGACTGGCCCGAAGAGCAGTAACCAGCCACGCGCCGGCTCTGGCCGGCTGGCTTATTCCTTGATGTTGGCCGACTGCACGATCTTCTGATTGCGGGCGTATTCGGCCTGGACGAACTGGCCGAACTGCTCCGGCGTGCCGCTGCCGGGCAGGGCGCCCTGCTCATTGAGCTTGGCACGCACCTGCTCCTCGGCCAGCACGGCGTTCAATTCCTGGTTGAGGCGCGCCACGATGGCGGGCGGAGTCCGGGCGGGGGCGAAGATGCCGGTCCAGCTCACCATGTCGTAGCCCTTGAGCCCGGGCATCTCGTTGAAGGTGGGCACCTCGGGCAGCGCGGCGAGGCGCTGGCTGCCGGTGATGCCGAGCGCCTTCAGGCGGCCGCCGTTCACGTGCGGAATGGCGCTGGTGCTGACCAGCATCGCCAGGTCGACCTGGTTGCCGATCACGTCCGTGGCAATCTGGGCGCCGCCGCGGTAGGGCACATGGGTCACGAAGATGCCGCTCTTCTGCTTGAGCAGCTCCATCGCCAGCTGCAGCACCGTGCCCACGCCCGAGGTGGCGTAGTTGTAGGCGCCGGGCTTGGCCTTGGCGAGCTTCACGAAGTCGGCATAGGTCCGGGCCTCGAGGCCGGGCCGCGCCACCAGCACCATCGGCGCGGTGTTGAGCATGCCGACCGGCGCCAGGTCCTTGAGCGGATCGAACTTGAACGCCGAGGGGTTGACCAGCCGCCCGATGGCGATCGCGCTGTCGGGCCCGACCACCAGCGTGTAGCCGTCGGGTGCTGCGTTGACGGCCTTGGCCACGCCGATGGCGCCGCCTGCGCCGCTCACGTTCTCGATGACGACCGACTGCTTCAGCCGCTCGCCCAGCCGCGTGGCGACGAGGCGCGCGTTGACGTCCACGCTGCCGCCCGCGGTGTAGGGAACGATCAGCGTGACGGGCCTGGCGGCGGGCCATGCGCCCTGTGCGAGCGCCGCGGCGGGCAGCACCGAGCAGAGGGTGGCGGCAAGAAGAAGGCGGCGAGGGTTGTTCATGGCGTGGTTCATTGCGGGTGGGCGGGATGCTGCGGCGCTTGCGCAAGGCCGGCGCGCAGCGTGTCGAACTCGCGGCTCCATTGCGTGCGCCAGGCGCGGCGCTGGGTGTCGTCGATCCATGCGCCGTCGAGCCCGTTGTGCATGAAGCCGCGCAGCTCGTCCAGCCCGAAGCCGAAGTCGCGCGCCATCATCAGCCAGGCCTCGGTGGGCGTGACCTTGTGCAGCGTCGGGTCGTCGGTATTGGGATGGATGCGCAGGCCCAGGCCGGGCATGCGGCGGATGGGATGGTCGAGCGCCCAGCGTTCCGGCGGCAGCGTGCGCAGGTAGTAGGAGTTGGTGGGCACCACGGTGAAGATGACGCCGCGCTCGGCGCACTGGCGCGCGAAGTCGGGCTGGTCGACCACCGTGTAGCCGTGGTCGATGCGGTCCACCTGCAGCACCTCGAGCGCGGTGCGCACGTTGGTCCACGGCATGCCGAACTCGCCCGCATGCGCGGTGGCCTTGAGTCCGGCGCGCCGCGCCTCGGCGTAGGCCTGGGCGAAGAGTTCGGGCGGCCGGTCGACTTCGCGGTAGTCGATGCCGATGCCGATCACCTCGTCGCAGCGGTGCACCTTGACCCACGCCACCATTTCCACGGCGGCCTCGGGGCTGGCCTCGCGGTCGATGGCGGCGATGAGCCGGCCGGTGATGCCGAACTCCTGCTGCGCGTCATGGATCGCGCGCACGATCGCGCCCTGCGCCATCGGGTAGGCAATGCCGGAGCCGTGCACCGTGCCGGTCGGGTTCCAGAAGAATTCGGCGTAGCGCACGTTGTGGGCCGCCGCGTCCTCGAGGTATTCGCGCGTCAGCTGGTAGAGGTCGCCGGGGCTGCGCACCAGCTGCGCGTCGAGCGCGCGCAGCACGCGCAGCACGCCGACCGGCTTTTCTCCGCGCGTGTAGAAGCCTTCGATCTCCTCGGCCGCGAGCGGCGAGCCGGCGCGGTGGTTGAGCTGCTTGAAAGTCTCATGGCGCACCGTGCCGAACAGGTGGCAGTGCAGCTCCACCTTGGGAATCGCATGCAGCATGGATTCCAGCGTGAGCGGCGGCGAGGCGGGGCTGGTCATGTCGGCCAGTCTAGGGAAGGTCAGCTCATAAACAAAATTTTGAATTTCTATAATTTGATTCATTGAATCGATAACAGGAACGCCATGGCCTCCTTGCCGCTCCGGGCGCTCACCCTGCGCCAGCTCCAGTTCTTCTCGGTGCTGGTGGAAGAAGGGCATTTCGGCCGCGCGGCGCGCCGGCTGGCCATCACCCAGCCGGCGCTGAGCAACGCGATCAAGCAGATGGAGAAACTGCTCGGCGCCGAACTGCTGACCCGTTCCACCCACCGCCTCGAACTCACCCCGGTGGGCGCCGAGGTGCTGGCGCGCACCGATTTCCTGGTCAACACCTTCGAGGTAGCGCTGCGAGACATCGAAAGCACGGTGCAGCGCGGGCGGGCCTTCGTGCGCGTGGGCGTGATCCCCTCGGCCAGCGCGCGCGTGACGGCCGCGGCCAGCGAGTTTCTGCAAGCCGGGCAGCGCGAGGTCGAGATCGCCTGGCGCGATGCGCCTTCGACCACCTTGCTGGCCGAACTGCGCAGCGGGCAGCTCGACATGGCGGTGGCCGCCATCACCGAGCCGCCGGGCGGGCTGGCCTGCGTCGACCTGTTCCGCGACCCGCTGGTGCTGGTGGTGCGCCGCGACCATGCGCTGGCCACGGCCGCGGACGCGAGCTGGGAGGCCATCGGCCGCGAGCGGCTGGTGCTGTTCGAGAGCGGCAGCATGCCGGCGCTCGGCAACCCGGCGCGCGCGCAGTTCGAGCAAGGCCCCGAGCCCTACCGCGTGAGCTATTCCGAAACGCTCTATGCGCTTGTGCGCAGCGGCCAGGCGCTGGGCTTGATGCCGCGGCTCTACACCTCGTCGCTGCGCGACCCTGAACTGGTGGTGCTGCCGCTCTCGAAGCCGCGCGTCGAGCGCCGCGTGGTGCTGGCCTACCTGCCGGGGCCGATCCGCAACGTGGCGGCGCAGGAACTGATCGCGTTCCTGCGCGAGCGGCTGCCGCAGGCAGGCGAAGCGACAGTGCGGCGCGTGGCGACGAAAGGGAAGCGCAGCCGGCGCTGAAGGCGGGCATTCGCCCCGAAGGCTCAGTGCAGCTCGGCCGCGGCGTGGATGGTCTCGCGCACGCGCGGATAGATCTGCGCGTTCCACTTGCTGCCACTGAAAACGCCATAGTGGCCCACACCGGCCTGCAGGTGATGCACCTTGAGGTACGGTCGGATGCCGGTGCAGAGGTCTTGCGCCGCCACCGTCTGGCCGACCGAGCAGATGTCGTCGCGCTCGCCTTCCACCGTGAGCAGCGCGGTGCGGCGGATGGCCGCCGGGTTCACCGTGCGCTCGCCCACGGTGAGTACGCCGCGCGGCAGGTCGTAG
Source organism: Variovorax beijingensis (assembly GCF_007828835.1). GTDB lineage: Bacteria > Pseudomonadota > Gammaproteobacteria > Burkholderiales > Burkholderiaceae_C > Variovorax > Variovorax beijingensis_A. Next base: position 858,743 of record NZ_VIVL01000002.1, read on the forward strand.
GTCTGGAACACGCGTTCCACGGTCTCCAGGTAGAACTCGGCCGGCAGGTCGTTCACCGCCAGGTACTCGTCGTAGAAGCTGCCGATGGTGCGCGCCTTCTCGACCTCGCCCTCGACCAGGTGGCGGAGCATGTCCTGGAACTGCTTCCTGTGGCGCTCGGGGTTCATGCTCATGAAGGCCGAGAGCTGCAGGAATCCCGGGTACACGCGCCGCATCATGCCGGCATGCGGCCAGGGCACGTGGCTGATGAGGTTGCGGCGGAACCACTCGATCGGCTTGCTGGTGGCAAGCGCATTCACGCCCGTCGGGTTGACCCGGCAATCGACCGGGCCGGCCATCAGCGTGAGGCTGCGTGGCGTGGCGGGGTTGTCGTCCTCGGCCATCAGCGCGGTGGCGGCCAGTGCGGACACGCAGGGCTGGCAGACCGCGACCATGTGCACGCCCGGGCCCACGGCTTCCAGGAAGCGCATGAGTTGCAGCGTGTAGTCGTCCAGGCCGAAGCCGCCATGCCAGAGCGGCACGTCGCGCGCGTTGTGCCAGTCGGTCAGGTACACGTCGTGGTCGCGCAGCAGGGTGCGCACGGTTTCGCGCAGCAGCGTCGCGAAATGGCCCGACAGTGGTGCGACCAGCAGCACGGGCGGGTGCACGGCCTGCGTGTCCTTGCGGAAATGCAGCAGCGTGCCGAAGGGCGAGACCAGCGTTTTCTCTTCGTGCACCGCGGTTTCCGCGCCATCGACCGGCACGCTGGCAATGCCGTAGTCGGGGCGCGAATGGGTCAGCCGCATGCGCGAAAACACTTCGAACTGCGCGGCCATGCGCCGCAACATGGTGCGTTCGGTGCCGTCCTTCCAGAGGGCCCGGGCGAGGTACTGGGCTGCGAGCCGGGAGGGCGAAAGCAGATCGGCTTGGTTCTGGTAGGCCCGGTACAACATGAAAGTAGTACAGGCAAGTTGCGGGCCAAGCGGTGGCACAGGCCTTGCACGCCCCATGGAGCCAACCGGCAGCAGGCAGCCCGTCAAGGAGATCCACGATGGCCAAACCCGTTCTCACGATCAGCAGCAAGAACTACGGCGCCTGGGCGCTGCGGGGCTGGCTGATGTGCAGGCTGGCAGGGCTCGACTTCAGCGAGAAGATCATTCCGCCCGACGACCCGGCCATGAAGGCCGAGATGCTGCTGCTCTCTTCGTCGATGCTGGTGCCCTCGCTGCAGCACGGCAGCGTCAAGGTGTGGGACACGCTGGCCATCGGCGAATACCTGAACGAGATCAAGCCCAAGAGCGGGCTGCTGCCGGCCGACATCCAGGCCCGCGCGCATTGCCGCGCCATCTGCGGCGAGATGCACTCGGGCTTCGCTTCGATGCGCGGCGCACTGCCGATGAACATCAAGGCCCGGTTCCGCGGCTTCAAGATCTGGTCGCGGGCGCAGGCCGACATCGACCGCATCGTCGCCATCTGGCGCGAGTGCCTGAAGACCTACGGCGGTCCTTTCCTGTTCGGCAAGCAGCCGGGCATGGCCGATGCGATGTATGCGCCGGTGGTCACGCGCTTCCTGAGCTACGACGTGCCGCTCGACAGCGTCTGCGCCGCCTACTGCAAGCGCGTGATGGACCTGCCCGCCATGCAGGAGTGGGTGGCCGCCGCGAAGGAGGAGCCCGAGGAAATCGACGAGCTCGACGCCGAGTTCTAGGCCGATTTTCTGCGCCGGTTCTTCAGGCCGGGGGTGGCCCGAAGCCCACCTGCCGCAGCTTGCGCTCGATGCCCTGCGCCGCCTGTTGCAGGTCGGCCAGGTGCGCCGAGACGATCTCGCGCTCGGTCTTCACGGCCGGCAGCCACGCGCAGCTCAGGCAGCCCACCACGCGTTCGTCCAGGCGCACCGGCACCGAGAGCGCGCCGAAGCGGTCGGGCGAATCCATGCTGGTCGACGTCGGGTCGCGCACCACGTAGCCCTGGTCTCTGGCATGGGCCACCATGCGCCGGATGTTCTCGGGGCGGCGCGCGGCGCGGTCGGTGTCGTTCGGCGAACGGGCCAGCGCCGCGAGAATCTCGCGCCGCTCGTCCTCGGGACAGAACGACAGATAGCAGCGGCCGAGCGACGACAGCAGCATGGGCGGCCTGAAGCCCAGTACGCGGTAGTTCACAGCCAGGCCGTTGCGCGGCCGGTCGGTGTCCAGGATGAGCATGGCCGCGCCGTCGCGCACGCCCAGGTCGGTGGGCCACGGCACCAGGCGCTGCAGCGTGGCGCGGGGCTGCGCTGCGAGCGCTGACAGGCGAGCGCGCCATTGCACCGCGGGCCCTGATTCGCCGCTGGCCGGGGCCGGCACGTAGCGCTTGTCGAGCTCGCTGCGCTCGGCCCATCCGGCCTGTTGCAGTGTCTTCAGGATGCGCAGCAGCGTGGCCTTCGAGAGGCCGGTCTGGCGATGCAGCTCCGACAGCGTGGCGGCCGACGAGCGCTGGATGGCCAGCATCACGTCGAGCCCGCGGCGCAGCGCATCGATCGATTTCACGCCTCGGACTCCGGCGGTGTCTGCCATGCAGGGCTCCAGAAAAAAGTTCACCTGGTGAAACTATATCTTCTGGCTTCGGCAGCGCGTTCCTACAGTGCATCGACCCCACCCGTCGTCCCACTGAAAAGGAAACCGAGCATGAAGTTCACCCGTCGCAAAGCGGTCCGTACCGCTGCCGCCATTGCCGCATCGAGCCTTGCGCTGCTGGCCGCCGGCAGCGCCATGGCGCAGGCCTGGCCGGCCAGGCCGATCACCGTCGTCGTTTCCTATCCCGCGGGCGGCGACACCGATGCGGTCGCGCGCATCTATGCCGAGAAGCTCTCGCTGCGCCTCGGGCAGCCTGTGCTCGTCGACAACCGGCCCGGCGCCAGCGGCATGATCGGCAACGCCTGGGTTGCCAGGGCCGCGCCGGATGGCTACACGCTGCTGTTCACTCCCAGCACCTTTGCGATCGCGCAGCACGTGCTGAAGGCCGGCCCCGGCGTGGCGCACGACGTGGTCAAGGATTTCACGCCCATCGTGAAGACCGGGAACATACCGCTGCTGCTGGTGACCGCCCCATCGACCGGCATCAAGACCGTGGCGCAGCTGGTGGCCGACGCCAGGGCCGGCAAGGCGCTGAGCTACGGCACGCCGGGCGCGGGCTCGCCGATGCACATCGCGGGCGAACTCTTCAACAAGGACGCCGGAACGCAGATTGCCCATGCGCCGTATCGCGGCGTGGCGCCGGTGGTGAACGACGCGCTCGGCGGCCACGTGGGCGTGGGCTGGATCACGCCAGGCGCGGTGGCGGGCCACATCGCCAGCGGCAAGCTGGTCCCGCTGGCCGTGGCCGAACGCCAGCGCACGAAGCTGATGCCCGGCGTGCCCACCCTGGTCGAGCTTGGCTACAAGGACGTGGACGTCAGCGCCTGGATGGGCCTGCTCGGCCCCAGGGGCATGCCGGCGGAGCTGGTGCAGGCGCTGAACCGCCAATTCAACGAAGTGCTGAGGATGCCCGACGTGCAGGCCCGCATGGCCGCGCTCGGCATCGAACCCGTCGGCGGCGCGCCGTCGGTGCTGGCGCAGCAGATCGCGGACGACGACCAGCGCTTCGGCAGGCTGGTGAAGGAATTCGGCATTCGCGCCGAATGAACCGGAACAAGGAGACAAGCACATGCTGAGCGAAGAGAAGAACCGCCTGCTGACCGAGGTCGGTCCCGGCAAGCCGATGGGCGACTACCTGCGCCGCTACTGGCATCCGATTGCCGGAGCGAGCGAGTTCGACGACCAGGCCGTCAAGCCGCTGCGCATCCTGGGCGAGGACCTGGTGCTCTACAAGGACCTGGGCGGCAACTACGGCTTGGTGGACCGCCGCTGCCCGCACCGCAATGCCGACATGTCCTACGGCTTCGTCGAGCAGTGCGGCCTGCGTTGCAGCTATCACGGCTGGCAATACGACCAGAGCGGCCAGTGCGTGCACCAGCCCTTCGAGGAAACGATGGACCCGGGCGCGCGCATGCGCAGGAACACGAAGATCAAGGCCTACCCCGTGCAGGAGAAGGCCGGGCTGCTCTGGGCCTACATGGGGCCGCAGCCCGCACCGCTGCTGCCCGACTGGGAGCTGTTCAATTTCAGGAACGGTTTCGCGCAGGCCGTGTTCGCCGAGATACCGTGCAACTGGTTCCAGTGCCAGGAAAACTCCATCGACCCCGTGCATTTCGAGTGGACGCACAACAACTGGACCACCCGCCTGCAGGGCGACGAGGGCCCCTATGTGCCCACCCATCTGAAGCTCGCGTTCGAGGAGTTCGAGCACGGCTTCGTCTACAGGCGGTTGCGCGGCGGCGAGAGCGAGGACAACGTCATGTGGACAGCGGGCCGCGTCACGCTGTGGCCCAACGGATTTTTTCTCGGCCATCACTTCGAATGGCGCGTGCCCATCGACGACCACAACACCCTGAGCGTGCTGTGGGTCCTGAGCCGCGTGCCGACCGAGCAGGAGCCCTACGTGCAGGAGCGCATCCCGTCCTGGTACGGCCCGATCAAGGACCCGGCCACCGGCCGCTGGATCACGAGCCACGTGGCCAACCAGGACTTCGTCGTCTGGGTGGGGCAGGGCACGGTCACCGACCGCACCCGCGAAAAGCTCGGCCAGAGCGACAAGGGCATCGTGATGATGCGCCGCCGCTTCTTCGAGGAGATCGAGGCGATGCAGGCCGATCCGGCGCACGAGCCCAAGGGCCTGATCCGCGATGCCGCGATGAACCGCGACCTGCGGCTGCCTTCGGCCTGCCGCGACGAGATGCTCCACGGCCTGCCGCGCGCGCAGCTTGCCGCCCATCCGCTGCTCGGTCCCTACCTGAAGGATTTCTTCGGCCAGGCCGGACAGCCCGAGCATGTGCGCGCGGCCTACGAAAGCGCGATCGGCCAGAAGGTGGAAGGCGCGAAATTCTTCAAGGTGCACGGCAGCGCCGCGGAGCAGTCGAGTTAGCGCCGGAACATCCGCAGGTCGAGCGGGCTTTCCTCGCCGAGCCACATGGCATGCGCCGTGTGGTCGGCGAAGTCGTCGCCCGTGACGCCGTGCACGAAGATGTCGAGGCCGTTGCGGTGCGTCTCGAGCCATTCGATCACCTGGTCGAACTCGGCCGCGTCGAAGGCCAGCTGGCAGCTCCAGTGCGTGTGGGGGCCCACCAGCCGCTCGTGCACCCGGCCGACCACCACCATCAGTTCGCGGCCCGCCTCTTCGCACAGCTGCCTGGCCTGCGCCACCGTGGCGGGGCCGAAGTAGACGTGGGCGTGGTATTGCGGATAGAGGTTTTCGGGGCGGCGCGGCATGGTCCGCTCATTGTGGACTGTTCAGGCCGCGGCCGCCGCAGCGGTTTCGCTGCGCGCCTTGTAGAAGCGCAGGATGTGCTCGGAGAAGTCGCCCAGCAGGAACTGCGCCACGCGGTCGGCATACCAGTTGAAGCGCGTGCTCACGCGCCAGGAAACATCGATGCGAAGCTCCGTGCCGCCTTCGCGCGGCGTGAGCGTGTAGGCCGAATCGCGCAGGTCGAAATAGTGGCCGCCGATCACCACGTGGTCGTCCAGCGCGCCGGCGGGAAAGGAGTCGGGCGAGAAGCGGTAGCGCCACTTCACGCGCTGCAGCGGCTGCCACTCGGTGATGATTTCGTCGAAGTGCACGTCCTTTTGCCATTGCACCTTGCGCACGCGGCCTTCGGGGGTGTTCTGGGTCACGCCCGCCACCGGCATCGGCACGCCGATGCGGTAGGCCCAGGCATCGCCGACTTCGTTCGGGCGGATGTCCTGCGCATCGTTGAGCTCATGCCACACGCGCTCGGCGGGTGCGGCGATGAAGAGGGTGCGCGAAGTGCTCGAGATCTGTTCGGGGTTGGGCCATTGTGGCTCGATGGCGCCGAACACCAGCGGCAGCAAGGCGAAGCTGTAGAGCGCCGGCCTGGGCCAGTTCGTGATGCGGCAGACAATGCCCATCGCAAGCCCGCCGAGGCTGCCCATGACGCCGAAGAGGGGAACGATCACCACCGCGCAGACTATCCCTTCGATGAAGACCAGCAGCGTGCCCACGACGAACAGCGCGGTCGAGACCCACGGTGCCCAGATGTAGTAGCCCCAGCTGCGCCGCTCGATGCGCTCCGCCATGTAGACCGTGACCGCGCCGCACACGGCGGGGGCAAGGTAGATGAACGAACCCAGCATGGCCGAGAAGCGCTGGCCCGGCAGGCCGCTGAAGGCAATGCGCAGCACCAGCGCGGCGGCCGCGCCGACCAGCAGTGGCCAGAACCACGCGAAGGGAATAGGGTGCCTGGGCATGTCGCGCACCTGCGCGTCGGTGGGCGGGGGCTCGGGGGGCGTGGTTTGGCCGGGTTCGGTGCTCATGAAAATTGCTTCTCCTCGCTGCGCCTGGCCGTCACCATGCAGTAGTCGAAATCGCGCCAGAAAAGGCCCAGCACCAGCGCGCAGTAGCTGGCCACGATGTGCTTGCGGCGCCAGGGGCTGAGCCGCCCGCGCGCCTTCCAGAGTTCGGCCAGCGCGAAGCGCGTGGCAAGCACCGGGATGTGCAGCGCGCTGGGCGCCACGCGCCAGCGCAGCGACTGCACCTCGATGTCTTCGAAGCCGTGGTCGCGCAGCGCGGCAACGAAATCGTCCCGCACGGCCAGCGTGGGCACGGCCCAGCTGTCGGCCCACAGGCGGTGCAGCCAGCCGGCGCTGCGGCCGGGCTTCTCGCGCAGCAGGAAGCCGTCGATCACGGCGAGCCGCGCGCCGGGCTTCAGCAGGCGGGCCGCCTCGCGCACGAAATCGGCCTTGGCCGTGCCGCTCGCGTAGCAGGCGCTTTCCACGGCCCAGGCACCATCGGCCTGCGCGGCGGGCAGGCCGGTGCGGGTGTAGTCGGCTTCGATGTGCGCCACGCGGTCGGCCACGCCCGCGCCGGCATCGAGCCGCACGGCGATGCTGTTCTGCACGGCCACGTTGGTGACCGTGACGGCAAACAGCGACGGATCGTCGCCCACCAGCGTGCGCGCGGTGGCGCCGGCGCCGCAGCCAAGGTCGACCACGCAGCGGCGCTGCGTGCTTTCCTGCGCTGGCCGGGGCTCGTCGAGCTTCAGCGCGCGGCCGACGGCGCGGTTCATTTCCACCAGCATGCCTTCGCGCCGCAGCGGGTTCAGGCCGGGCCGCCAGAAGCCGAAGTGCATGTTGTAGCTGGGGCTCCATGCGCGGTAGTCGTCGGCCACCTCGGTGAAATAGTCCTGCGTGTCGGCCTTGGTGATGGAGGCTTCGGGCGCCGCGGAGGTTCGAGGCGCGGTGCGGGCGCCGGAGGGAGGGAAATCGGGCTGGAAGACGTTGGTCACGAGAGCTCCTTTTCTTTTTTTCAGATCCGGCAATTGCCGCCGGCGCAGGTGCGGGATGAGCGCGCGGCCTTGCCCGCGAGCAGGGCCACCAGCCAGCGCGGCAGCCGGTAGCGGTTGCGCGCAAGCACCGCATAGGCGCGGTCGGCCAGCGGCGCGAGCAGCGGGAGGTCGAGCAGGAAGCTGCCGCTCGGCAGCCCGACGGCGTCGCGGCAGGCGCAGATGGCGGGAACGCCCACGAACAGCTGCCCCGCTGCGTCGACCGCGTGGATGGCGGTCATCAGCGCCTCGCGCGGGGCCGGGCCCGCGTCGAAGCCGGCGGGCGAGCAGTCGACGAGGGTCAGGCGGGCTGCGGCATCGCGGGCCTTCATTGCGTTCATTTCTGCCATGCACAAGGCGCAGGTGGCATCGAAGTAGACGGTCAGCGGGTAGGTGGCGATGGCGCGCATGAGGTTTGTTTTCGTTGTTTCTGTCAAAACAGAAATAATGAGGCAAAAAAAGAGCGGCTCAAATCATCGGCAGGCTGGCATGGTGGGCATCGGGGTCGTCGTTGTCCTTCTTTGGCGCTGCAGGAGCTGCCACCTGCACCGCATCGCCGCGAACGAACTTCTGCACGCTGGCGCCGAGCGTCAGCACCTTGTCGAGCGTGCCGGGCGAGAGCCGCAGCATTTCGTCGGCCCAGGTGGCGAGCTTGCTCATGAGGTCCATGGTGGAGCGGATGCGGTCCTGCGCATCGGCGGGCTCCTTCTGGAAGTCAGGGCTCGAGACAATCTCGCGCAGCACGCGGATGGTCGGGTCGAACTCGCGCTCCTTGCGCTCGCGTACCACGGTGCGGAACAGCTCCCAGACGTCGACGCTGGTTTCGAAATAGTCGCGCCGGTCGCCCAGGATGTGCGTCACGCGCACCAGGTTCCACGCCTGCAGTTCCTTCAGGCTGTTGCTCACGTTGGAGCGGGCCACGCCCAGCGTGTCGGCGAGCTCTTCCGCATGCATGGGCCTGCCGCGCGCGAACAGCAGCGCATGGATCTGCGAGACCGTGCGGTTGACGCCCCACATGGAGCCCATTTCTCCCCAGTGGAGAACGAACTTGCGTTGGATGTCGGTGAGTTCCATGCGTTGGAGTCTAGGATTTTATAAATTTCTGTCAAGAGAGAAATTCAAAATCAGCTTGATCCCGGAAAAGCTTTGGAATACTGTGTAAACATACAGTATTCGAGAGAAGGACCTGCCATGCCCGCCGCCCGGATCCCCATCCACGCCATCAAGGGCCGCGGCGCGGCCACGCGCCTGGCGCACCGCTTTTCGCGCGACGAGCGCAATGCCTTCGACGACGGCTGGGGCACGCTCGAAGAAGGTGCGGCCGAAGCCGAGGAACTGCTGCCGCTCGCCACCGAAGTGCGCTTCGAGGACGTGAAATCGGTGCTCAATCAAAACGACTCGCCCGATATTTCCTTCGACCGCTCGCTCAACCCGTACCGCGGCTGCGAGCACGGCTGCATCTACTGTTTTGCGCGGCCCACGCACAGCTACCTCAATCTCTCGCCGGGGCTCGACTTCGAAACCAAACTCATCGCCAAGCGCAACATCGTCGAGGTGCTGCGTGCTGAACTCGGCCGCAGGAGCTACCGGCCCAGCCACATCGCGATCGGCACCGCCACCGACTGCTACCAGCCCATCGAACGCGAACTGCGGCTCACCCGCTCGGTGATCGAGCTGCTGAAGGAAACGCACCATCCGTTCGCGCTGGTCACGAAATCGAGCGCGGTGGAGCGCGACCTCGACCTCATCGCGCCCATGGCCGCCGAGCACCTGGCCGCGGTGTACATCACCGTGACCACGCTCGACGGCGAGCTGGCCCGCAAGCTGGAGCCGCGCGCTGCCGCGCCGCACCGGCGGCTGCGCACCATCCGCACGCTGGCCGAGGCGGGCGTGCCGGTGGGCGTGAGCGTGGCGCCGCAGATTCCCTTCGTCAACGAAGACATGGAACAGGTGCTCGAAGCCGCCTGGGACGCCGGTGCGCGCAACGCCTTCTACACGGTGATCCGGCTGCCCTGGGAAGTGGCACCGCTCTTCAAGCAATGGCTCGAACTGCACTACCCGCAGCGCGCGGACCGCATCATGGCGCGCATCCACGAGATGCGCGGCGGCAAGGACTACGACGCCGACTTTGCCACCCGCATGAAGGGCTCCGGCCTCTGGGCCGACCTGATCCGCCAGCGCTTCGAAAAGGCGGCGAACCGCATCGGCTTCAACCGCGAGCGCATTGCGCTCGATCTCGGCGCGTTCCGGCCACCTGGCGCAGCGGGGCAGGGCAGCCTGTTCTAAGGGCGGCCGCGGCGGTGGTCCTGTTCCGGCGAAAAAGCGCTGCATCATGAGGAAGTGGATTCAAGTTCCACTGAAGCGCGGAGAATATCTCCGCGGTCTCACCAGGAAGGGTATGTATGAACGGGCCATGGCTGGTCGTGATGGGTGTTTCGGGCTGCGGCAAGTCGAGCCTCGGGGCCGCGCTGGCGGTGGGGTTCGGGCTGCCGCTGATCGAGGGCGACGACTACCACCCGCCGGCCAATGTCGAGAAGATGAGCCGCGGCATCGCACTGACCGACGCGGACCGCGCCGGCTGGCTCGCGACGCTGGGGCAGAAGCTGGCGGCTGCGCCGCAGGGGGCGGTGCTGACCTGCTCCGCGCTCAAACGCAGCTACCGGGAGCAGTTGCGCGCGGCCGTGCCGGGCCTGCGCTTCGTGTTCATGGAGATCGAGCGCGCCGAAGCCGAGCGCCGCGTGGCCGCACGGGCGGGTGCAGGCGAGCACACGTTTCCCGCAAGCCTGGTGGCCAACCAGTTCGCGACGCTGGAGTCGCCGGTCGGCGAGCCGGGCGTGCTCGCGGTGGACGCAACCGAGCCGCTGGGGGGGCTGGTCGGGCAGGTGAAGGCCTGGTTGCCCGCGGGCTGATTTGCAGGGATCAGCCGATGACTTCCGGCCAGTTGGTATGGAAGAACTCGCCGGCCGGCTTGTCCACGCGCTCGTAGGTGTGGGCCCCGAAGAAGTCGCGCTGCGCCTGCAGCAGGTTCGCGGGCAGCCGCTCGGTGCGGTAGCTGTCGTAGTAGGCGAGCGAGGCGCTGAACGCCGGCACCGGAATGCCGTTGCCCACCGCCAGCGCCACCACCTCCCGCCAGTTCTGTTGCGTGCGGTTGAGCAGGTCCTTGAAGAAGGGGTCGAGCATCAGGTTGCCCAGTGACGGATCGCTGCGGTAGGCGTCGGTGATGCGGTTCAGAAAGCGCGCGCGGATGATGCAGCCGCCGCGCCAGATCGCTGCGATGCGGCCCAGGTCGAGCTTCCACGCCTTCTTCTCGCCCATGGTCTGGATCAGGTCGAAGCCCTGCGTGTAGCTGACCACCTTCGAGGCATAAAGCGCGTCGTGCACCTTGGCCACCAGCGCCTTCTTGTCGAGCGACAGTGCGATCTTCGGCCCCTGCAGCAGCTTGCTGGCCACCACGCGCGCCTTCTTTTGCGACGACAGCACGCGCGCCTCGACCGCGGCATTGATGGTGCTGATGACCACCGCGTTCTCGGCCGCGTTGACCAGCGTCCACTGGCCCGTACCCTTCTGGCCGGCCTTGTCGAGAATGAGCTCGACGATCGGCTGGCCGGTCTCCGGGTCCTTCTGTTCGAGGGCCTTGGCGGTGATCTGGATCAGGTAGCTCTGCAGCTCGCCCTCGTTCCATTCGCTGAAGACCGCCGCCATCTCGTCGGTGCTGAAGCCGGCCGCCTTGAACAGGCTGTAGGCCTCGCAGATCAGCTGCATGTCGCCGTACTCGATGCCGTTGTGCACCATCTTCACGTAGTGGCCCGCGCCGCCGGGGCCGATGTGGATCACGCAGGGCTCGCCGTCCACCTTGGCTGCGATGCTCTCGAAGATCGGCTTCATCACTTCCCAGGTGGAGAGCGGCCCGCCCGGCATGATCGACGGGCCCTTGCGCGCGCCTTCCTCGCCGCCCGACACGCCCGCGCCGATGAAGCGCAGGCCCTTGGTCTGGAGATACGCGTCGCGGCGTTCGGTGTCGGTGTAGAGGCTGTTGCCGCCGTCGATCACGATGTCGTCCTTGTCGAGCAGCGGGATCAGCTGCTCGATGACCTGGTCGACCGGTGCGCCGGCCTTCACCATGATCTGGATCTTGCGCGGCCGGGCCAGGCTCTGCACGAACTCCTCGAGCGTCTTCGCGCCGACCAGCTTCTTGCCGGGGTTGGCGGCCACGAAGGCTTCGGTGGTGGCTTCGGTGCGGTTGTACACGCTGACCTGGAAGCCGCGGCTTTCCACGTTCAGCACCAGGTTCTGGCCCATCACGGCCAAGCCGATCAATCCGAAATCGCTTTTGTTGTTGCTCATGGCCCTTCTTTCGTGTGCGGTCGATGTGGCTGACATTGTGCCGGGCGCGCCGCGGAGCCGAAGCCACAGGCGCCTAAGGCCGGGTGGGACGCAGGGGCGCCGGCGGTTCAGCCGCCGAACAGCGCGTCGAACACGCGGATCGACGCATAGGCATCGTTGGCCGCGTAGCGCATCTGCGCTTCGGTCAGCTGCCTGTTGGCCCAGTTCGAGGTGGTCGCCTTGCGCGATTTCACGAAGCGCCGGTTGAACACCAGCGCCACGGCCGCCTTCACGCCCACCGACTTGCGGTAACCGCGGTGGCGGAACTCGCTGTCGATGTCGAACACCGCCTTCGGCTCGATGTTGAGGCGGTTGCGGATCAGCGTGAGATCGGTCGAAAGGCCGAAGCCGACCTTCCGGAGTTCGGTGGAAGCAATCAGCGTTGCGACCACCGGGTTGCATTCGGTGCGGTGCAACTGGAACAGCCAGGCGGTTTCGCGCGTTGCGAACTGCACCACGTGCGGGCCGCCCGAGACCTCGTTCTTCGCGAAGGTGGGCTTGGATTCGGTGTCGAAGCCCGCAACGCCGGCGGCCAGCAATTCGGCGGCGGCATGCTCGGCGTCCTGCAGCGTGGAAACGACCACGATGTCTTTGAGGCCCAGGCCTTCGAAGGGTTCGAGCAGCGCGATCTGCTCGCGTTCGGGAAGGGGCGGCAGCGCGGGAGGGTTGTCGCTCACGACGAGGCTGCTTTCTTTTTTTTCTTCACTGGGGCTTTCCTGGCGGTTTTCTTCTTCGGCGGCTGGCCTGAACGCAGAGCCGCCTCATAGGCGCGGCGCCCCCAGAGCGCGGCTTCCTCGCGGTCTTCGAAAAGATCGGCCGGCGCCAGCCGGTACGACATCGGCATGGCCTTGCCTTCGCGGACATAGGTGAAGGGCGGCAGGTTCAGCCTGTCGAAATGCTCGGCGCTGCCGGCATCGGACTTGAGGTAGAGCGTGTCCTTGGCAACGAGCGCAATCATGCGGCCCTCGTGCCACACGCCGTGGCCGCCGAACATGCGGCGCGTTTCGATGCGGCCGAGGCGCTCGAAAACTTCGTGCAGGCTTTGGACGAATGCGCTCATCGGTCAGGCTTCGTGCGGCTCATGCAGTGATCTCGATGCGGTTGCCGTCGGGGTCGAGCACCACGCTCTCGTAGTAGCCGTCGCCGGTGCGGCGCGGACCGTCGAGCAGCGGGTAGCCGTCCGACTTGAGCCGCTGCGTCAGTTCGTCGACGGCAGCCTCCGAACCCACGCTGATGGCCAGGTGCGTCCAGCCCATGCGTTGGGCACCGGGTTCGGCGGGCACCGGCGAGAGCGTGCGGGTGCTCATGGCCTCGATGCGCGCGCCATCGCCCAGGCTCAGGAAGCAGGACGCGAAGCCCTTGGCCGGATTGACATAGCCCGCACCGGCCGTGGCGCCGAAGTAGTCGACGTAGAAGCGCTTGCAGCGTTCGAGATCGGTGGTCCAGAGGGCGATGTGATCGATGCGCATGGAGAAAGGACAGGGAAGGAAGGCGCTCAGCCGGTGCGCCGCGGCTGCCGCGGCGGGCTTGCCGGATACCAATGGTAGGCGACCCGTTCGCGTCCGCTGGCCGGGTGCCGGTCGACCGCGCCGCGCACCAGGCCGTAGCGTTCGTAGAAGCGCTGCGCCGCGGTGTTGCTGGTGGCTACGTGAAGTTTCCAGCCGAGCGGCATGCGCACGCTGGCTTCGTCGAGCAGCGCCTGCCCCAGGCCCTGGTTGCGAAGATGAGGTTCGACGAACAGCTGCGCCACGTATTCGCGCCGCACCAGCAGCACCATGAAGGCGAGCACCTGGCCTTCGCGTTCGGCCAGCACCACGTCGGCGGGTGGCACGAATTCGGTTTGCACGCGCCGCAGCCAATGCGTGATCGGCTCGATGACGGCGGCATTCCGGTTGGCCGCAATCCAGGCGCGGCGCCAGATGCCGGCCAGCGCCAGGCTCTCTTCGGCGGCGCCGTCGCGGGACCGCAACTGGAAGGCGGGAATCTGTGCTGCGGACATGCGTCCCATGATAAGCCGCCCGTGGGCCGCGGTCGATCAGCCGCGCAGTGTTTGCGCGTGGTGCGCGATGTGGTCTGCCATGAAGGTCTGGATGAAGTAGTAGCCGTGGTCGTAGCCCGCATGGCGGCGCAGCGTGAGCGGCTGGCCGGCGGCAAAGCAGGCAGCCTCGAAGGCTTCCGGATGCAGCTGCTCGGCCAGGAATTTGTCGGCCAGCCCCTGGTCGATCAACAGGCCTTGCCGATAGGGTGCGGCGGTCTGCGACGTCATGAGCGCACTGGCGTCGTGCGCGAGCCACTGCGCCCGGTCGCCGCCGGGTTCACCCAGGTAGCCGCCGAACGCCTTCTGGCCCCATGGGCATTGCGTGGGCGCGCAGATGGGCGCGAAGGCCGACAAGGACTTGAAGCGCCCCGGATGCCGCAGCGCCAGCGTGAGCGCGCCGTGGCCGCCCATCGAATGGCCGAAGATACCCAGGTGCTGGTCGTCGATGGCGAAGTGCCGTCCCACCAGGGGCAGCAGCTCATGCACGATCCAGCTTTCCATGCGCCAGTGGGTGGACCAGGGCGATTCGGTGGCGTCGAGGTAGAAGCCCGCGCCAATGCCGAAGTCCCAGTGGGCGGTGGCGCCGGGCAGGTTTTCGGCGATGCTGCCGCGCGGGCTGGTGTCGGGCGCGATCAGCGCCAGGCCCAGGCTGGCGGCCATGCGCTGCGCGCCGGCCTTCACTGCAAAGGTTTCCTCGTTGCAGGTCAGCCCCGCAAGATAGAGCAGGGCCGGCACGCGCTCGTGCGCGGCCTGCGGCGGCAGGTAGACCGAAAAGCGCATCGGCAGGCCGATCTCGTGCGAGGCATGCTCGTGGAAGCTCTGCACGCCGCCGAAGGCATGGTGCTCGGAAAGGGTCTTGAGGGTGTCGGTCATCGGGGAGTGTTGTTGTGCAGCAATGCGGGCACGAGTTCGAGCACGGCGTCGGCAAAGATGCGCGGCGCCTCCTGCGGCAGGTTGTGGCCCGCGCCGGGCACCAGGCGGTGCGAGCGCGGGCCGCTGAAGCGGTGCGCATGGGCCGAGGCATCGGCAGGCGGGCGCACGCCGTCGTCGATGCCGTCGAAGGTGATGGCGGGCACGCTGATCGCGGGCTGCGCGGCCAGCCGGCGCTCGATGTCCGCGTAGGCCGGGTCGCCCGCAACCAGGCCGAAGCGATGCCGGTACGAGTGGATCACCACCTCGACGAAATCAGGATGGTCGAAGGCCGCGGCGCTGCGTTCGAAGGTGGCCTCGTCGAACGTCCAGGTCGGCGACCAGAGCCGCCACAGCAGCCGCGTGAGCGCCCTGCGGTCCTTCGCGAGGCCGGCGCGGCCGCGCTCGCTGTGGAAGTAGTACTGGTACCAGAGGCTGTGCTCGCTTTCTGGCGTATCCGGCTCCATCGCCTTGGCAATGTTCTGGATGTTGTAGCTGTTGAGCGAAACCAGGCCCGCGCAGCGCTCGGGCCACAGCGCCGCCACCACGCAGGCGGCGCGGCCGCCCCAGTCGTAGCCGGCGAGCACCGCGCGTTCGATCTTCAGCGCGTCGAGCAGCGCGAGCAGGTCGGCGCCGAACGCCGCCTGTTCGCCCGAGCGCGGCGTGGCGTCGTGCAGGAAGCGCGTGGCGCCGTAGCCGCGCATGTACGGAACGATCACGCGGCAGCCCTGCTCGGCGAGCATCGGCGCGACTTCCGCGTAGGTGTGGATGTCGTACGGAAAGCCGTGCATCAGCAGCACGGGCGGGCCGCTGGACGGGCCTGTCTCGTAGTAGGCGACTTCGAGGACGCCCGCTTCGATCTTGCGCAGGGGTTCTATGCGGCTCATGGCGGGCGTTCTCCTCGAAGGCTAGTAAAGCACCACGCCGCGAATGGATTCGCCGCGCTTCATGAGGTCGAAGCCCTTGTTGATGTCTTCGAGCGGCATGGTGTGCGTGATCAGGTCGTCGATGTTGATCTTGCCTTCCATGTACCAGTCGACGATCTTCGGAACGTCGGTGCGCCCGCGCGCGCCGCCGAAGGCCGAGCCTTCCCACTTGCGGCCCGTGACGAGCTGGAACGGCCGCGTGCTGATCTCCGCACCCGCCTCGGCCACGCCGATGATGATGCTGCGGCCCCAGCCCTTGTGCGTGCATTCGAGCGCCTGGCGCATCACCTTTGTGTTGCCGATGCACTCGAAGCTGTAGTCGGCGCCACCGTCGGTCAGCTGCACGATCGCATCGACGATGTTCTCGTGCTCCTTCGGGTTGAGGAAGTGCGTCATGCCGAACTTGCGCGCCATCGCTTCGCGCTCGGGGTTCAGGTCGACGCCGATGATCTTGTCGGCACCCACCATCTTCGCGCCCTGGATCACGTTCAGGCCAATGCCTCCGAGGCCGAACACCACCACGTTGGCGCCGGCTTCCACCTTGGCCGTGAAGATCACCGCGCCGATGCCTGTGGTCACGCCGCAGCCGATGTAGCAGACCTTGTCGAAGGGCGCGTCCTCGCGGATCTTGGCCAGCGAAATTTCAGGAGCGACCGTGTAGTTGCTGAAGGTTGACGTGCCCATGTAGTGGAAGATGGGCTTGCCGTCCAGGCTGAAGCGCGAGGTGGCATCGGGCATCAGGCCCTTGCCCTGCGTGCCGCGGATCAGCTGGCAGAGGTTGGTCTTGCGCGACAGGCAGAACTTGCACTGGCGGCATTCGGGCGTGTAGAGCGGAATGACGTGGTCGCCCTTTTTCAACGTGGTGACGCCGGGGCCCACGTCGACCACGATGCCCGCGCCCTCATGGCCGAGGATGGCCGGGAAGATGCCTTCGGGGTCGGCGCCCGAGAGGGTGTAGTAGTCGGTGTGGCAGATGCCGGTGGCCTTGATCTCCACCAGCACCTCGCCGAATTTCGGCCCTTCGAGGTCCACGGTTTCGATGGTGAGCGGAGCTCCGGATTTCCAGGCGACGGCAGCTTTGGTTTTCATGGCGTTTCAGGGCAAAGGGACAAGGATAGCGAGGCCGGCGTTCAGGCGGCCCCGGCGGCAAAGATACCCGACATTCCGATGAAGCCGGGCAGGTGGCGGAAGCTCCAGATCCAGTGCCGCAGGGCGGGATACTCGTCCAGCAAAATGCCGCCTTCGCCGGCCAGCGCCGCATAGGGAAAGCAGGCCAGGTCGGCCACCGTTGGATGCGGGCCGGCCAGCCACTGCTGGCCCTCGCTGGCGCGCTCGGCCAGGTGGTCGTCCAGCAGGCGGAAGGCTGCGTGTGCACCGCGCCGGCAGGCTTCGAAGTCGATGTTCTCGTAGCCGAAGGCGTCGTGCAGCCGCGCGGCCGAGGCGGTGCGGGTGAGCTCGTCGGCGGTGGCGAACCACATCGCGATCTGGCCGCGCAGCTGCGGATCATCCGGATACCAGCGGCTCTGCGCGTCGTGCCTGCTTGCGAGATAGACGAGGATGGCCTGCGCGTCGCGCAGCAGGAAGCCGCCGTCGTCGATCACCGGGAGCTGGCCCAGCGGGTTGACGTGCGCCAGGAACGCGGCCGACTTGTGCTCGCGGCCCGGATGGAAGTCGACCGGCACGCGCTGGTAGTCAAGGCCGAGCCAGGCGAGCATCTGCCGCACCTTGAAGCAGTTGCCCGACAGGGCGTAGTCGTAGAGCCGGATCATGCGGCTTGCCTCACGCCGAAGCGCATGCCGCGCTCGCGCAGCCAGCGCCGGTAGGTCACCGAAGAGGTGTCGCCCCGCGTTGGCGTTTCGGCGCGGCCTTCGAGCGGCATGCGCTTGAAGGCGTGGTTCTCCAGGATCGGCTTGTCCTGCCCGAAGATCGTCTGCTGGAACGCGATGAGCTCGGCATCGGTGGAGGTGTCGTCGTAGCAGGCCAGCAGCGTATGGGCGATCACGTGCTCGTCGTCCAGCGGCTGGAGGAACAGGCCGATGGCGTCGAGCTCGCCGGCGCGCGAGCTCGACTTGTAGAGCATGGCGGAAAGTGGCTGCATCACCCGGTACTTGTAGAGCACTTCGCTGCCGCTGCCGTGGGCGGCCGAGGCGCGGGGCTGCCAGAAGCGGCAGTCTGTGGCCCAGATCTCGTCCGTGGCGGGATCGACCTGCACCTGGTACTTGGCCACCTCGGTGTGCGGCACCTGACCCAGGGAGCCGGCGTGCACGAAGGGGAAGTGCGCCATGTCGAGAAAGTTCTCGATCACGCGCAAGCCCGACACCGCCACGCCGATGCCTCCGCAATCGACGATGCGGCGCCCGGGCTCGTCGTATTCGGGAAAGTCGAACAGCGGCCGTGCCGGCCGGCCGCTCGGGCAGACCCAGAGATAGCCGTGGCGCGCCTGGACCGAGAGCGCCTGCGCGCCGAGCCGGCATTGCGGGGTGCCGGCGGCATCGGCCCACAACTGCAGCGTTTCCCCGAGCAGGCGAACTGCGCGGGGCTGTGTTTCGGAGGTGCCGGCGAGCGCGGCCGCGGGGCCGGCGACGAGCCAGTCGTCGAGCATGTTGGGGTCATCGGTGGCGAAGGGCATGGTGTTCTTCCGGTCAGGCCGCCTGCTGCCGCGCTTCGATTTCGCCGCGCAGTGCGCGCGCGGCGATGTGCAGGTTCTTCATCGCGTCGCTGCCGGGTGCGGCAGGCGTCCAGAGGTGAATGAAGGTCAGGCTCGGCTGGGCGTCGAGCACCAGCGCGGTGGCGTCGACGTGGTCGAGCGCGCCGCGCATGGCGAGCGCCGGCGCTTCTTCCGCGAATCCGCGCGCCGCGAGCGCATCGCGCACGCGGGTCGCGCCATCGCGCACGCAGAGCGTGCGGCAGAACGACCAGCCGGGCGGCACGGCGTCGCCCGGCGGCGGAGAAGGCGGCGCCTCGGCCGCGAGGCTCACCCACAGCATGCCGGCCGCTTCGGTTGCGTGGAACACCTTCGCGCACACGTTGCGCGGCGCCGGCATGCCCGGATGGGCGGGAATGCTCGCGCACTGGCCGCTATCGGCGTCGTACTGCCAGCCGTGGTACGCGCAGGCGAGGCGGTCCTGCACCACCTGCCCCAGCGTGAAGCGCACGCTGCGGTGCGGGCAGCGGTTTTCCCAGGCCTGCGCAGCGCCGCTGGCCGAACGCCAGAGGGCCAGTTCCTGGCCTTCGGCAAGGCCCGCGACGATGTTGGCGCCGGGGCGCAGATCGGCCGAGCGGGCCACGGGGTGCCAGGTTGGAATGCTGTCTGTGCTCATGATGCGCGCCACCTTAGCGCAACCATAATGGCGGCATCGCACCTTGGCATTCATCATGAAGAAAATACTCGTCCTCAACGGCCCCAATCTCAACCTTCTCGGCACCCGCGAACCCGAGCAATACGGACGCGACACGCTGGCCGACGTGGAACGCCTGTGCCAGGACGCCGGCGCGAAGCACGGCGTGGAGATCGAATGCCGCCAGTCGAACCACGAGGGCGTACTGATCGACTGGATCCACGAGGCCGGCCGCGAGGTGGCCGCCGGCCACATGCTCGGCGTGGTGATGAACCCGGGCGCCTACACCCACACCTCGATCGCGCTGCACGATGCCATCAAGGGCGCGAGCGTGCCGCTGATCGAACTGCACATCTCGAACGTGCATGCGCGCGAGGAGTTTCGCCACCGCTCGTACATTTCGCCCGCGGCGCGCGGCATCATCGTGGGACTTGGCGTGAAGGGCTACGCGCTGGCCATTGCGGCCCTGGTGCCCTGACGAGCCTGGCGGCGCTGCCGGTCAGTCGGTTTGCCGCGGCGCGGCGGCCTTCCAGCTGCGGCTGATGTGGCCTTGGGCGTCGACGCTTTCCAGGTGCACATCGAAGCCCCACAGCCGTGCGACGTGCTTGAGCACCTCTTCGGCATCATCGTGCAGCGGCAGGTTGTTGCGCTGCGTGTGGCGCAGCGTCAGGGCGCGGTCGCCGCGCATGTTGACGTTCCACACCTGGATGTCGGGCTCCCTGCTGCCGATGTCGTACTGGCGTGACAGCGATTCGCGCAGCGCGTGGTAGCCGCTGTCGTCGTGGATGGCGGACACCTCCAGTTCGGGTTCGCTCTGGTGGTCGCGGATCGCGAACAGCCTGAAATCGCGCATGGTCTTGGGGCTCAGGAACTGGCCGACAAAGCTCTCGTCCTTGAAGTTGCGCATCGCGTAGTCGAGCGTCTTGACCCAGTCGGTGCCCGCAAAGTCAGGGAACCAGCGGCGGTCTTCCTCGGTAGGCTTCTCGCAGATGCGCCGCAGCTCGGTGAACATCGAGAAGCCCAGCGCATAGGGATTGATGCCGCTGTAGGCGCGATGCCCGACGGGCGGCTGGAAGATCACGCCGGTGTGCGAGCTGAGCCATTCCATCATGAAGCCGTCGGCGAGCTGGCCGCGGTCGTACATGGTGTTCAGCAGGGTGTAGTGCCAGAACGTGGCCCAGCCCTCGTTCATGACCTGGGTCTGGCGCTGCGGATAGAAATACTGCGCGATCTTGCGCACGATGCGCACCACCTCGCGCTGCCAGGGCTCGAGCAGCGCGGCATTCTTCTCGATGAAGTAGAGCAGGTTTTCCTGCGGTTCCGAGGGGAAGCGGCGCGACGAGTCGGATTCGGCCGTGTGTTCGCTCTTGCGCGGCAGGGTGCGCCAGAGGTCGTTGACCTGCTGCTGCATGTGGCGCTCGCGTTCGGCGCGCTGCGTACTCTCCTGCGCCAGCGAACGCTTCTGCGGACGGCGATAGCGGTCGACGCCGTAGTTCATCAGCGCGTGGCAGGAGTCGAGCAACTGCTCCACTGCGTCGAGTCCGTGGCGTTCCTCGCATTCGGCGATGTAGTGCCGCGCATAGACGAGGTAGTCGATGATCGAGGACGCATCGGTCCACATCCGGAACAGGTAGTTGCCCTTGAAGAAGCTGTTGTGGCCATAGGCCGCATGCGCGATCACCAGGGCCTGCATGGCCATGGTGTTCTCTTCCATCAGGTAGGCAATGCAGGGGTCCGAGTTGATGACGATCTCGTAGGCCAGCCCCATGTGGCCGCGGCGGTAGTTCTTCTCGGTGGCGATGAACTGCTTGCCGTAGGACCAGTGGCGGTAGATCATGGGCATGCCGACGCTGGCATAGGCATCCATCATCTGCTCGGCGGTGATCACCTCGAGCTGGTTCGGGTACACGTCCAGGCCGAAGCTCCTGGCCGTCTTCGCGATCTCGGCGTGGTAGGTCTCGATGAGATCGAAGGTCCAGTCCGACGGACTGGGCAGGCGCTCCAGGCGCTCGGTGCCGCGCTCGAGGGGAGGGTGGTCGGAGGTCATGCGGGCACTCCCTCCTTCTTGAAGAGGTCGCGGAAGACGGGATAGATGTCCCGTGCGTCCGATACCTTGCGCATCGCAAAATTGGGCTCGATGCCTTCGAGCTGCGCGTATTCCTGCCACAGGTTCTGCTCGGTCTCGGCCACCTGCACATAGGCGTAGTAGCGCACCACCGGCAGGATGTGGTCGACCAGCAGCTCGCGGCAGCGCCCGCTGTCCTGGTGCCAGTTGTCGCCGTCGCTCGCCTGCGCGCCGTAGACGTTCCATTCGCCGCTCGGGTAGCGCGCCTTGATGATCTCGTCCATCAGCACCAGCGCGCTCGACACCACGGTGCCGCCGGTTTCGGTGGCATGGAAGAACTCTTCCTCGGTGACTTCCTGCGCCTGCGTGTGGTGGCGCAGGAACACGAGGTCGATGGTTTCGTAATGGCGCGTGAGGAACATGTACAGCAGCATGAAGAAGCGCTTGGCCATGTCCTTGCGCGCCTCGTCCATCGAGCCCGACACGTCCATCAGGCAGAACATCACGGCCTTGGCGCTGGGAACGGGCGTCTTCACGCGGTTGCGGTAGCGCAGGTCGATCGGATCGATGTAGGGCACGTGGCGCGACGTGCGGCGCAACTCGGCGATCCGCTCCTCGGTCTCCAGGATTTCCTTCTGGATGAAAGGCTGCTCGGCCTGCGGGTGCCCGCGCAGGTGCAGCAGGTGCGCCTCCAGGCGGCGCAGCTCCTTGCGCGGCTCGCCGCCCAGCGCGATGCGCCGCGCCAGGGCGCCGCGCATCGAGCGCACCACGTGCAGGTTGTTGGGCGAGCCGTCGCTCGTGAAGCCGGCGCGGTGGCTCTTCCATTCGGGGACTTCGGCGATCTGGGTGCGAACGAGGTGCGGCAGCGCCAGGTCGTCGAAGAACACGCGCATGAACTCTTCGCGCGTGAGGCGGAAGACGAAGTCGTCCTCGCCCTCACCGCCATCTCCGGCTTCGCCGCTTCCCGAGCCGCCGCCGGCCTGTCCCTCGGGACGCGCAATGCGGTCGCCCTTCAGGTATTCCTGGTTGCCCGGGTGCACGTATTCGCGGTCGCCGCCGCGCGCATGGCCGAAGACGGGTTCGGACACATCGTGGCGCGGCAGGGTGACATCTTCGCCTTGCTCCAGTTCGCGGATGTTGCGCCCGCTGACCGCGCGCCGCACGGCCTCCTGGATCTGCCCTCGGTAGCGCCTGAGGAAGCGCTCGCGGTTGCCAATGGACTTGTTCTTGCCCGAAAGCCGGCGGTCGATGATCTGCTGCAGGATGGCCACGATGTTGTCAAAGCTCCTTGCAAAAAGGGGGCGAAGCCTTTGGGGCCCCGCCGCTGTGAACTGCCCGCTATGAACTCTTGCGCACGCGCAGGTACCACTCGCAGAGCAGGCGGACCTGCTTGGCCGTATAGCCTTTCTCGACCATGCGGGTCACGAAGTCCTCGTGCTTCTTCTGTTCGTCGGCGCTGCTCTTGGTGTTGAAGCTGATCACCGGCAGGAGTTCCTCGGTGTTGGAGAACATCTTCTTCTCGATCACCGCGCGCAGCTTCTCGTAGCTGGTCCACGCCGGGTTGCGGCCGGCGTTGCCGGCACGCGCGCGCAGCACGAAGTTGACGATCTCATTGCGGAAGTCCTTCGGGTTGCCGATGCCCGCGGGCCGCTCGATCTTCTCGAGTTCGGCGTTGAGCGAGGCGCGGTCGAACACTTCGCCGGTGTCTACGTCGCGGAACTCCTGGTCCTGGATCCAGTAGTCGGCATAGGTGACGTAGCGGTCGAAGATGTTCTGGCCGTACTCGCTGTAGCTCTCCAGGTAGGCGGTCTGGATTTCCTTGCCGATGAACTCGGCATAGCGCGGCGCCAGCAGCTCCTTGATGTAGCTGATGTACTTCTGCTCGGTTTCCGGCGGAAACTGCTCGCGCTCGATCTGCTGCTCGAGCACGTACATCAGGTGCACCGGGTTGGCCGCCACCTCGGAGCTGTCGAAGTTGAACACCTTCGAGATGATCTTGAACGCGAAGCGGGTCGAGACGCCGCTCATGCCTTCGTCGACGCCGGCATAGTCGCGGTATTCCTGGATCGACTTGGCCTTGGGGTCGGTGTCCTTGAGGTTCTCGCCGTCGTAGACCTGCATCTTGCTGTAGATGCTGGAGTTCTCGGGCTCCTTCAGCCGGGTGAGCACCGAGAACTGGGCCATCATGCGAAGCGTTCCGGGGGCGCACGGCGCCTTGGCGAGCGACGAGTTGCGCACCAGCTTCTCGTAGATCTTGATCTCCTCGGAGGCGCGCAGGCAGTAGGGCACCTTGACGATGTAGATGCGGTCGAGGAAAGCCTCGTTGTTCTTGTTGTTGCGGAAGGCCTTCCATTCGCTCTCGTTGCTGTGCGCCAGCACGATGCCGTCGAATGGAATGGCGCCGAAGCCCTCGGTGCCCTTGAAGTTGCTTTCCTGGGTGGCCGTGAGCAGCGGATGCAGCACCTTGATGGGCGCCTTGAACATTTCCACGAACTCCAGCAGGCCCTGGTTGGCCAGGCACAGGCCCCCCGAATAGGCGTAGGCATCGGGGTCGTCCTGGGCGTAGGTCTCGAGCTTGCGGATGTCGATCTTGCCGACCAGCGAGGAGATGTCCTGGTTGTTCTCGTCGCCGGGCTCGGTCTTGGCCACGGCGATCTGGCGCAGCACCGACGGGTAGCGCTTGACCACCTTGAACTGGCGGATGTCGCCGCCGTACTCCTCGAGCCGCTTCACGGCCCAGGGCGAGAGGATGCGGTTCAGGTAGCGCCGCGGGATGCCGTATTCCTTCTCGAGGATCTCGCCGTCTTCGGCGGCGTCGAAGAGGCCCAGCGGCGTTTCGTTGACCGGCGAACCCTGGATGGCATAGAAGGGTACATGCTCCATGAGCTGCTTCAGACGCTCGGCGATCGAGCTCTTGCCGCCGCCGACGGGGCCGAGCAGATAGAGGATCTGCTTCTTTTCCTCCAGGCCCTGGGCGGCATGCCTGAAGTACGACACCACCTGCTCGATGGCGTCCTCCATGCCGTAGAACTCCTTGAACGCCGGGTAGATCTTGATGACCTTGTTCGCGAAGATTCGCGAAAGCCGGGAATCGTTGCGCGTGTCGACCAGCTCGGGTTCGCCGATGGCCTTGAGCATCCGCTCGGACGCGGTGGCATACGCGGTGGGATCGCGTTTGCAGATATCCAGGAAGTCCTGCAGCGAGAGGACTTCCTCGCGGGTGCGCTCGTAACGGGCGGCAAAGTTGCTGATCACATCCATGGTCACGCCTCCATCAGGTCTGCGGGTTTATTGGCCCGAAGCCGGCAGCCGCAACGCGTAGCAACTTTTTAAAGGTGTACCGCCCATGGCTGCAAGCCATCGAAACTCCCTTAATCTCCATCTGCACAAACAGCATAAAGCAAAGAGTGCACCCGGAAAATTCTTTGTTAAATCAGAACCACAGTGCCGAGTAAAGTTCCTGAGAAAAACCCGCAGCATTTGGCAATTCCAGCTAAATTTCAGGGTTCGGGCTATCGAACTCAGCGCCACCCTGCCGCCCAGTGAAAATACCTATGGCGATCGGCATATGCAGTCATTGCATCTTTTCCGGCGAAAGCACCTCCTAATGAGCTCCCGGTTGCTCAAAGCGGTTACAGACCAATAACGCGCCGGGTCGCGTTTAGGTTTATTGCTCAATCGAAAAATATATAAAAGCAATCCCCGCGCCATCTTTTGATGGGCATGTCGCGCATGTGGGCGTGGGAAAGCGCGCCAAGGCGTGGTCGGCGAGGTTCCGGGGCGGCGTCGTCATGGTGCGCGGCACCGAACGAGGTCGGCAGGCACCGTTCGCGTGCGCGAAGCGGCGCGGCATCGGCGCGAGTCCGTGCCGCGCTTTCCAACTACTTGAAAAGACAGGGGAATCGGCAGCGCCGGGCCTCAGGATGGCGCCGGCCGGAGGTCGAGGCAGGGCGCAGCGAAGTGCGCCTTGCTGCATGCCGGCGCCTCTTCTTCAGCTGAAGAATTCCTTGGCCTTGTCGAACCAGCCCTTGTCGGTCGGGCTGTGCTTGTCGCCGCCCTTCTTGAGCGATTCGTCGAGCTCCTTGAGCAGCTTGCGCTGGTGCTCGGTGAGCTTGACCGGGGTTTCGACGCGCACGTGGCAGTACAGGTCACCCGGATAGCTGGAGCGCACGCCCTTGATGCCCTTGCCGCGCAGGCGGAACTGCTTGCCGCTCTGGGTGCCGTCGGGAATGTCGATGGCGGCGGCGCCCTTGAGCGTGGGCACGCTGATCTCTCCGCCGAGTGCCGCGGTGGTCATGCTCACGGGCACCACGCAGTGCAGGTCGTCACCGTCGCGCTCGAACAGTTCGTGCTTCTTGAGGCGGATCTCGATGTAGAGATCGCCGGGCGGCCCGCCGTTGGTGCCCGGTTCGCCGTTGCCGGTGCTGCGGATGCGCATGCCGTCGTCGATGCCGGCCGGGATCTTGACCTCGAGCGTCTTGTTGTTCTTGATCTTGCCCTGGCCATGGCACACGGTGCAGGGCTCGGGAATGATCTTGCCGCTGCCGTGGCAGGTGGGGCAGGTCTGCTGCACGCTGAAGAAGCCCTGGCGCATCTGCACGGCGCCGGCGCCGTGGCAGGTGGTGCAGGTGATGGGCTTGGTGCCGGGCTTGGCGCCGGTGCCCTTGCAGGTGCCGCAGTCGTCCCAACTGGGGATGCGGATCTGCGCTTCCTTGCCCTCGGCCGCTTCTTCCAGCGTGACTTCCATCGCATAGCTCAGGTCGCTGCCGCGGAACACCTGGCGCCCGCCGCTGGTGCGCCCGCGCGCGCCGCCGAACACGTCGCCGAAGATGTCGCCAAAGGCCTCCGCAAAGCCGCCGAAGCCTTCGGCACCCGGGCCGCCGCGCATGTTGGGGTCGACGCCGGCGTGGCCGTACTGGTCGTAGGCCGCGCGTTTCTGCGCGTCCGACAGCATTTCGTAGGCTTCCTTGACCTCCTTGAACTTGGACTCGGCGTCCTTGGTGGTGTCGCCGTGGTTGCGGTCCGGGTGGTGCTTCATCGCAAGCTTGCGATAAGCCTTCTTGATTTCCTCCTCGCTCGCGTTCTTGGGAACGCCGAGGGTCTCGTAGTAGTCGCGTTTTGTGGCCATGGCTGGTTCGGTCGGGGCTGGCGGGAAGCCGTAACTTGAAGCGAGAAAGGCTGGAACACCCGGTCAGGTGGTCCAGCCTCGTTCGAAGGACTGAGGATCAGCCCTTCTTGACTTCCTTGACCTCGGCGTCGACCACGTTGTCGTCGGCCGGTGCGCTTGCAGCTTCCGGGCCAGCAGCAGCGGCACCCGGGCCGCCGGCGGCGCCGGCCGCGGCCTGCGCATCGGCGTACATCTTCTCGCCGAGCTTCTGGCTCGCGGTCATCAGCGTGTTGGTCTTTTCCTCGATCGAGGCCTTGTCCTCGCCCTTGAGGACTTCTTCCAGGTCCTTGATCGCGGCTTCGATCTTTTCCTTCTCGCCGGCGTCCAGGCTCGCGCCGTGCTCGCCGAGCGACTTCTTCACGCTGTGCACCATGGCTTCACCCTGGTTGCGGGCCTGCGCCAGCTCGACCTTCTTCTTGTCCTCGGCCGCGTTGAGCTCGGCGTCCTTCACCATCTTCTGGATCTCGTCTTCCGACAGGCCCGAGTTCGCCTTGATGGTGATCTTGTTTTCCTTGCCGGTGCCCTTGTCCTTGGCGCCCACGTGCAGGATGCCGTTGGCGTCGATGTCGAAGCTCACCTCGATCTGCGGCGTGCCGCGCGCTGCCGGCGGAATGCCTTCGAGGTTGAATTCGCCCAGCAGCTTGTTGCCCGAGGCGATCTCGCGCTCGCCCTGGAACACCTTGATGGTCACGGCCGGCTGGTTGTCCTCGGCGGTGGAGAAGGTCTGCGCGAACTTCGTCGGGATCGTGGTGTTCTTCGTGATCATCTTGGTCATCACGCCGCCCATGGTCTCGATGCCCAGCGACAGCGGGGTCACGTCCAGCAGCAGCACGTCCTTGCGGTCGCCCGAGAGCACCTGGCCCTGGATGGCGGCGCCGACGGCCACGGCTTCATCGGGGTTCACGTCCTTGCGCGGCTCCTTGCCGAAGAAGGCCTTCACCTTTTCCTGCACCTTGGGCATGCGGGTCATGCCGCCGACCAGGATCACGTCGTTGATGTCCGACACGCTGATGCCGGCGTCCTTGATGGCCAGGCGGCAGGGCGCGATGGTGCGCTCGACCAGCTCGTCGACCAGGCTTTCGAGCTTGGCGCGCGTGAGCTTGATGTTCAGGTGCTTCGGACCCGAGGCATCGGCCGTGATGTAGGGCAGGTTGATGTCGGTCTGCGCGCTGTTCGACAGCTCGATCTTGGCCTTTTCGGCCGCTTCCTTCAGGCGTTGCAGCGCGAGCACGTCCTTGCCCAGGTCCACGCCTTGCTCTTTCTTGAACTCGGCAATGATGTAGTCGATGATGCGCTGGTCGAAGTCTTCGCCGCCCAGGAAGGTGTCGCCGTTGGTCGACAGCACTTCGAACTGCTTCTCGCCGTCGACGTCCGCGATCTCGATGATCGAGATGTCGAAGGTGCCGCCGCCGAGGTCATACACGGCGATCTTGCGGTCGGCCTTGTCCTGCTTGTCGAGGCCGAAGGCCAGGGCAGCAGCGGTAGGCTCGTTGATGATGCGCTTGACGTCCAGGCCCGCGATGCGGCCGGCGTCCTTGGTGGCCTGGCGCTGCGCGTCGTTGAAGTAGGCCGGCACCGTGATCACGGCTTCGGTCACGGGCTCGCCGAGATAGTCTTCGGCGGTCTTCTTCATCTTGCGCAGGATGTCGGCGCTGACTTGCTGGGGCGCGATCTTCTTGCCGCGCACTTCCACCCACGCGTCGCCGTTGTCGGCCTTCGCGATGGTATAGGGCATCAGGTCGATGTCCTTCTGGACTTCCTTCTCCTCGAACTTGCGGCCGATCAGGCGCTTGATCGCGTACAGCGTGTTCTTGGGATTGGTCACGGCCTGGCGCTTGGCCGAGGCACCGACCAGCACTTCGCCGTCTTCCTGGTAGGCCACGATCGACGGCGTGGTGCGCGCACCTTCCGAGTTCTCGATCACACGCGTGGTGTTGCCTTCCATGATCGACACGCACGAGTTGGTGGTGCCGAGGTCGATGCCGATGATCTTTGCCATGTTCTTACTCCTGAAAGCCTGAAAAATATGTTGTTATGAACTTGTGGATAACCCGGCGCGATTCAAGGTATGAAGCGGGGATTTCCTGTGGGAATCGTGTGTGCCGCGCCGCTTACTTGGGGGCGCTGACCGTGACCAGCGCCGGGCGCAGCACGCGGTCGTTGATGGTGTAGCCCTTCTGGAGCACGGTCACCACGGTGTTGGGCTCCTGCTCGGGAGCGGGCACCACCGAGATGGCCTGGTGCTGGTGCGGGTCGAACCTGGCGCCGGGAGCGGGGGCCACCTCGATCACCTTGTTGCGTTCGAGCGCGCTCTTGAGCTGGCGCAGCGTGGCTTCGGCGCCTTCGCGGATCTGTTCGGGCGTGGCGTCCTTGATGGCCAGGCCGGCTTCGAGGCTGTCGGTCACCGGCAGCAGGCTCTCGGCAAAGGCTTCGACCGCGAACTTGCGCGCCTTGGTGATTTCGTCGTCGGCGCGGCGGCGGGCGTTCTGGACGTCGGCCTGGGCGCGCAGGTACTGGTCGGACAGTTCGGCGTTCCTGGCCTGCAGGGCAGCGAGTTCGCCCTGGGCCGCGGCCAGCGCGTCCTGCGCCTCCGCTTCGTTGGCAGCCTGTGCGGCTTCCAGTTCTTCGGGGCTTGGCTCGCCTTGCAGCATTTGCGAATTCTGTGCGGATTGTTGCGGGTCAGACATTTTTCAAAGAACCGGCGGGGGCCGGGAAACAAACGATAGCCAGCCACTTGGGGCTGGTCAGGGGCTTTTCAAGCGAAAAAATGCGGCCGGGAGGCCGCAACGGGAACAAAGGCGCCGACGCAAGGGTGCCGCGGCACGCCGTGCGCGCGGCCCCCGGGGGGGCGATCTCAGTGCGCGTCGAGCAGTTCGACGTCGAACTTCAGCGTGGCGTTCGGCGGGATCACGCCGCCCGCGCCGCGCGCGCCGTAGCCCAGCGAAGCCGGAATGATCAGCGTGCGCTTGCCGCCGATCTTCATGCCGGCAACGCCTTCGTCCCAGCCCTTGATGACCTGGCCGGCGCCCAGCGAGAACGCGAACGGGTCGTTGCGGTCGCGGCTCGAGTCGAACTTGGCGCCTTGCACGCCGTCGTTGTAGAGCCAGCCGGTGTAGTGCACGTGCACGTGCTGGCCGGCCTTGGCTTCTGCGCCGTCGCCCACGGTGGTGTCTTCGTATTGCAGGCCGGAGGGAGTGGTAGGCATGTTGAACGCTCCTTGCGTCAATGGGAGGATGGAAGGTGGATGGATAAACGGACCGAAGGCGCGGAGTTTACCGACGCCCGGCAGCGGCCCCGCCGGCCTGCTCAATTGCCGGTGTCAAGAGGCGGGACGGAGGAAGGCGGGGACGGCGCCGCAGGCGGGGCAGAGGGCGGTGCGCCCGGGGAGGAGGAAGAAGAAGGCGCCGAAGGCGAAGACGACGAAGGTGCCGCGGGCGTGGGCGCCGCCGGTGCCGCGGCCTTCTTGACCTGGCCCAGCTGCCACTTGCCCGCGAAGGCCTGAAGGTCCGAGAGCCGCTTCAGGAGGTCCTGTCCGCTCACCGTGAGGCTGTAGCCGTCGCCGCCGTGGCTCACGAGGCCGGCCTCGCGCAGTTCCTTGATGCGGGTGTTGAGCGTGTTGGGGGTGATGCTGCCGACGCTGTCCTGCAGCAGCCGGAAGGTCTGGGCATGGCCGTCGCGCAGCGCCCAGAGCACGCGAAGTGCGTAGCGGGCCTCGAGAAGCGCAAGCAGCTGGCTGACGGCTGCGTTTTCCTTGGTACTCATCGACATCATCTCCTCGGGGCTGGGCGGGCCATCGGTCCTGGGCAGGGCCGGTGCCTCGCGTTCTTGTTGGCTCGCTACAGGACCGCGCGTTGGCGGGCGACTATAGCGCAAGGATCACGATGCTACTAGTTTTATAGCTACGGGTGCATGCTGCATGCGGGCCCTGAGACAAAGCTTCACAAATTCGCGAAATTGGCCATGGCTTCGCCCAGCCGGACCGGCCGGGTGGGCGCCCAGTCGGGGTTGAAGGCCAGCGGGGGGGGCGGGAACAGCATGACGACAGTGGAGCCGAGCAGGAAGCGGCCCATCTCCTCGCCCTGCCCGAGCACGATCTGCTGGTCGGCGTAGTGCCATTCGCGCAGCTCGCCGCCGCGCGGCGGATTGACCACGCCGTGCCACACGGTGGCCATGCTGCCGACGATGGTGGCGCCCACCAGCACCAGCACGAAGGGGCCATGCGCAGATTCGAAGACGCACACCACGCGCTCGTTGCGCGCGAACAGCCCGGGCACGCCGCGCGCGGTGACCGGGTTGACCGAGAACAGGTCGCCGGGCACGTGGATCATGCGCACCAGGCGCCCGTCGCACGGCATGTGGATGCGGTGGTAGTCCTTCGGGCTCAGGTACAGCGTGGCGAAGCTGCCGTGCGCGAAGCGCGCCGCGAGCACCGCGTCGCCGCCGACCAGCGCGGTGGTGCTGTAGTTGTGGCCCTTGGCCTGGAAGATCTGGTCGCCCTCGATGGCGCCGAACTGGCTGATCGCGCCGTCCACCGGGCACACGAGGTCGGCCTGCGCGAGCGGCCGCACGCCGGGCTTGAGCGCGCGCGTGAAGAACTGGTTGAAGCTCTTGTAGTGGTTGATGTCGGATTCGAGCGCCTCGTCCATGTCGACGCCGTACTTGGCAACGAAGCGCCGGATGATCCAGGTGGTGACGGCGCCGCGTTCCTTGCCCGCGACCCAGCCGGCGAAGTTCGTCAGGGCCTGCTTGGGGAACAGGTATTGGGGCAGTACGGCAGAGCGGTCGGACACGTGTGGGAGGCGTGGAATGCCTGGAGTGCGAATCGGAGGGGCATTCTATAAAGCGCCCGGCGGCCCGGAAGTAGGAGGCTTCCCTTGTATCCGGCGCGCCGTTTCCCGTGTCCGGGACGCGCCTTGCGGGCGCCCCGGCCGGCGTCAGTCGGCCTTGATGCCCGCGGCCTTGATCACCTGCGCCCACTTCTCGACCTCGGCCTTCTGGAAGGCCGCGATCTTTGCCGTGCCGAGGTCGGCGGGCTCCATGCCGAAGCCCTTGAGCTTTTCCTGCATCTCGGGCGTGGCGAGGATCTTGCGGATCTCGGTGTGCAGCCGCTCGACGATGGGCGCCGGCGTGCCCGCGGGCACGAAGATCGCCTGCCACGACAGCACCTCGAAGTCCTGCAGGCCCGCGATGCCGGACTCCGCAACCGTCGGCACGTCGGGCATCGAGGCCAGGCGCTTGGCCGAGGTCACGGCAATGGCGCGCAGCTTGCCGCTCTGGATGTGCGGACCCGCCACCACCGTGGTGTCGAACATCATGTCGACCTGGCCGCCGATTACGTCCTGGATCGCCGGGCCGCTGCCCTTGTACGGAATGTGCGTGAACTTCACGCCCGACTTGAACGCCAGCAGTTCGAGCGACAGGTGCTGCGAGGTCCCGGTGCCGGCCGAGGCTGACGAGAGCCCGCCCGACTTGGTCTTGCTGGCTTCCAGCACGTCCTTCAGCGTCTTGTAGGGGCTGGCCTGGTTGACCACCAGCACCAGCGGGTTGGTGCCGATCAGCGTCACCGGGGCAAACGACTTCTGCGGGTCGTAGCCGAGCTTCGGATACAGGCTCACGTTGATGGCGTGCGAACTGATCGTGCCGCCCACCATCGTGAAGCCGTCGGGTGCTGCGCGCGAGCCGATTTCCGAGCCCACGCTGCCGCCGGCGCCGCCCTTGTTGTCGATGATCACGCTCGTGCCCAGCACCGGACCGAGCTTCTGGCCGATCAGGCGGGCCAGCACGTCGGTCGTGCCGCCCGC
The DNA here is from genome assembly GCF_007828835.1 of Variovorax beijingensis. Lineage (GTDB taxonomy): Bacteria > Pseudomonadota > Gammaproteobacteria > Burkholderiales > Burkholderiaceae_C > Variovorax > Variovorax beijingensis_A. Next base: position 890,760 of record NZ_VIVL01000002.1, read on the forward strand.
GGGAAAGGGCACGAGGTAGGTGATGGCCTTGCCCGTGGGCCAGTTGCCGGGGCCCTGCGCGAACGCGGGCAGGCCCGCGGCGAGCGAAGAGGCGAGGGCGGTGCGGATCAATGTGCGGCGTTGCATGGCGATATCTCCTTTGATGATGTTGATGGCCGTCGTCGCGTCACGGTGCGTCGACGATTTCGATCCAGTTCGGGTTCTTGCCCGCGGCGATGCGCGAAGGCTTGCCCAGCGCACCGGTCGCGGAATCGATGGGGTACAGCGAAACGCCGTGCGACTCCTGCCCGGCGGCAATCAGGTAGCGGCCGCTGGAATCGATCGCGAAGCCGCGCGGCCCTTTCTCGGTCGGCGTCTGGCCCAGCGGCTGCAGCTGGCCGCTCGCCGCGTCCACCCTGAACGCCGAGAGCGTGCTCGAGGTGCGCTCCGAGGCGTACAGGAAGCGCCCGTCGGGCGACAGGTGCAGGTCGGCCGCCCAGGGCTTGCCCGTGAAGCCCGGCGGCAGCGTGGTGGTGCTCTGCTCCAGCTTGAGCGTGCCGCGCGCCGCGTCCCATGCGTACACCTGCAGGGACGCGTCGAGCTCGTTCAGCAGGTAGACGTGCCGCTGCGCCTTGTCCCAGACGAAGTGGCGCGGCCCCGACTTGGCGGTGCCCATGGTCAGCGGCGGATCGTTGGCCGACAGCAGCCCTTTGTCCGCATCGAAGCGCCAGCTCGACACGTGGTCGCCGCCCAGGCTGGTGGCAAGCACGAAGCGGTTGCCCGCATCGGCGTGCACCGCATGCGCGTTCGGCCCGGTCTGGACCAGCTGCTGGATCGGGCCCACCGCGCCGTCCTTGCCGATGGCGTTGACCGAAATCTTGCCGCCCTGGTAGGAAGCCGCGAAGAGCCACTTGCCGCTCGCGTCGAGGTCGATGTTGGCCATGCTGTCGGCCAGCGGCGCCTCGCCGAGCTTCTGCAGCTTGCCGGTGGCCGCGTCGATCGACATGCTGACCACGCGGAACGGCTGCGAGCGCAGTGCGGCGTAGAGCACGCGCTTGTCGTGGCTCACGGCCATCGGCATCACCGTGCCGCCGACGTTGAGCGTCTGCACCGGCTTGAGCACGCCTTCCGCGCGATCCAGCTCGAGCACCGAGATCTCCTGGCTGTCGGCGTTGGACACGTAGACCCAGGTGGCGGCCCAGGCGTGGCCCATGGCGGCAACGGACAGCAGCGCAGCCGCGCCCTGAAGCGCGCGAAGGATGGGAGTGCGGCGGTTCATGGCTTGATGTTGAGTTTGGCGATCAGCGCCTTGAAGTAGGCGTTGTCCTTGGCCAGGGTTTCCTTGAACACTGCGCCGTCCGTGTAGACGTAGCCGAGGTTCTGCCGGTCCATCACTTCATGCATGAGCGGCTCGGCGGCCGTCTTGGCCGTGATCTCGCGCAGCTTGGCCATCACTTCGGGCGGCGTGTTCTTGGGGGCGCCGAGGCCGCGCCAGGTGCCGATCGACAGGTCGATGCCGCGCTCCTTGGCGGTAGGCACCTTGTCGAAGCCCTTCACGCGCTTGTCGGCCATGACCATCAGCACCTTGAGCTTGCCGGACTGCACATGCGTCGTGACTTCGGCCGGGCTTACCGCCACGGCCTCGATGTGTCCGCCCAGCAGCGCCAGCACCGCGGGCGCCGCACCCTGGAACGGGATATGGCCGAACCTGGTGCCGGTCTTGTCTTCGAGCGCTGCGGCCGCCAGGTGCCAGATCGAGCCGTTGCCCGAGTTGCCGACGCGCACGCCCTCGGGCGACTTCCTTGCCGCCGCCAGGAATTCCTCGATCGTGTTCCACGGCGCATCGGCCTTGACGGTGATGGCGGCCGGGTCGGCGTTGAGCTGCGCGATGGGCTGGAAGTCGTCGTAGTTGAACTTGGCCAGGCCCAGGTGCGGCAGCGTCAGCAGTTCCACCGTGAGCACCGCGAGCTTGTAGCCGTCGGGCTTGGCGTTGATCACCTCGGTCCAGCCGATGGCGCCGCCCGCGCCCGGGCGGTTGACGATCACGATGCTCTGCGAGATGTGCTTGCGGCTGGCCTCGGAGAAGGCGCGCGCCAGGCCGTCGGTGCCGCCGCCCGGCTGGTAGGGCACCAGCAGCTCGATCGTGCGGTTCGGAAAGTCGCCCGCCTGCGCCGCGGCAGGCGCGGCGAACCCGAGCGAAAGGGCGCACGCGGCCGAAAGGGTGGCGAGGCCGCCAAGGAATCTGCTTCTCTTCATCAGTTGTTGTCTCCGTTATTGATCTGATTCCCGTGTCTCGAAAAAGCGCGCTCTGCCGCGTCAGGGCATGTACTGCCCGCCATTCACTTCGATCACCTGGCCCGTCACGTAGCCCGAAAGCTGTTCCGAAGCCAGGTAGAGGAAGGCGCCCACGCATTCGTCGGGTGTGCCGATGCGGCCCATGGGAATGGCAGTGCGGAACGATTCGAGCATTGCGGGCGTCGAGAAGCGGTCCTGGAACGGCGTCTGGATCACGCCGGGCGCCACCGCGTTGACGCGGATGCTGTCGCCGACGAGCTCCCTCGCGAGTCCGTGCGTGGCCGTGCTCACGAAGCCCTTGGAGCCCGCGTACAGGTAGGCGCCCGGCCCGCCGCCGGTGCGCGCCGCGACCGAGGTCACGTTGATGATGTTGCCGCCGCCCTGGGTGCGCATCAGCGGCACCACCTCGCGCGCAAACGCGAGCACCGAGCGTGCGTTGATGTGCATCACCTCGTCGAACAGCGCATCGTCGAACTCGGCGATGGGCACGCGCTTGACCAGGCTGCCGGCGTTGTTCACCAGCACGTCGATGCGGCCGAAGCGCGCCGCCGCCTGCTTGACGCATTCGCGGATCGCGGCGGTGTCGCGCACGTCGGCCTGCAGTGCAAAGGCGTCGCCGCCGGCCTTGCGGATGGTCTCGACGACCTGGTTGGCGGCGTCGGCCGAGCTGTTGTAGTGCACCGCCACGCGCATGCCGCGCGCCGCGAACGCAATGGCCACGGCGGCGCCGATGCCGGTGCTGGCGCCGGTAACCAGCGCTGTCTTGCCCTTGAGGTCTTCCATGGATGTTCCTTTCGAGGTCGGTGGGTTCAGGTCACGGGTGCCGGGTTGAACAGCACCAGCGCGTTGTGCAGCTTCCACTGTTCGGCCCAGGTCTTCCTGCGGCCGCTGGCCACGTCGAGCATCAGGCGGAACAGCTCCCAGCCGATGTCCTCGATGGTGGCGTCGCCGTCGGCGATGCGGCCCGCGTTCACGTCCATCAGGTCGTGCCAGCGCCGCGCCAGGTCGCTGCGCGTGGCCACCTTGATCACCGGCACTTCGGCCAGGCCGTAGGGCGTGCCGCGGCCGGTGGTGAACACGTGCAGGTTCATGCCGGCGGCCAGCTGCAGCGTGCCGCAGATGAAGTCGCTGGCAGGCGTGGCGGCATAGAGCAGGCCCTTCTGCCTGGCCTTCTCGCCCGGCGAGACCACGCCGGAGATCGGCGCGCTGCCGCTCTTGACGATCGAGCCCATGGCCTTCTCCACGATGTTCGAGAGCCCGCCCTTCTTGTTGCCGGGCGTGGTGTTGGCGCTGCGGTCGACGCGGCCGCGGTCCAGGTAGGCGTCGTACCAGGCCATCTCGCGGATCATGGCCTCGGCCACCTCGGGGGTGGTGGCGCGCGAGGTGAGCTGGTCGATGCCGTCGCGCACCTCGGTCACTTCCGAGAACATCACGGTGGCGCCGGCGCGCACCAGCAGGTCGGTGCAGAAGCCCACGGCCGGATTGGCCGTGACGCCCGAAAACGCGTCGCTGCCGCCGCACTGCACGCCCACCACCAGCTCGCTGGCCGGCACGGTTTCGCGCCGGCGGGCGTTGAGCCGCTCCAGATGCTCCTCGGCCTGCCGCATGATCGAGTCGATCATCGACATGAAGCCGACGTGCGCGTCGTCCTGCAGGCACACCACGTCGAGCTTGGCATTGGCCGTCTCGCCCACGTCGGCCACATTGCGCTCGTCCACCAGCGCGATGCTGCCCGGCGGCAGCAGGCGCTCGGGCTGCAGCTTCTCGCAGCCCAGGCTGATGACCATCACTTCGCCGCCGAAGTTCGGGTTGAGGCTGATGTTGCGCAGCGTGCGGATCGGAATGACGGCATCGGGCGCATCGATGGCCACGCCGCAGCCGTAGCTGTGCGACAGGCCCACCACGTCGTCGACGTGGGGGTACTTGGGCAGCAGCTCGGCCTTGATGCGCTGCACCGCGAAATCGACCACGCCCGCCACGCACTGCACGGTCTGCGTGATGGCGAGGATGTTGCGCGTGCCCACCGACCCGTCGAGGTTGCGGTAGCCCTCGAAGGTATAGCCCTCCAGCGGCGGCTGCGCGGGCGGCCGCACGGTGGCGATCGGCAGGCCTTCGAGCTCGCGCGCGGCGGGCATCTGCAGCAGGCGCTCGTGCACCCAGCTGCCGGCCGGGATCGGCTTCAGGGCATAGCCGATCGGCACGTTGTAGCGCCGCACCACGCCGCCTTCGGGAATGTCTTCCAGCGCCACCTTGTGTGCCTGCGGCACCTTGTCGACCAGCACGAGGCCGGACGCGAGCACGGTGCCGGCGGGCAGGCCGCCGTCGTTGGCCACGATGGCGACGTTGTCCGCCGCGTGCATGCGGATGAAGAGCGGTGCTCGGGTGTTCGGATCGGTCATCGCGGAACCTCTGTCTTGGCTGCTGTTACTTCACCACCATGAACATGCTCGGCAGCCAGGTCGAGAACGCCGGCACGAAGGTGACCACCGCCAGCGCGAAGATCAGCGCGCCGTAGAACGGCCAGATGGTCTTCATCACCGTGCCCACCGACACGCCGCCGATCGCACAGCCCACGAACTGCGTGGTGCCCACCGGCGGCGTGTTCAGGCCGAGCGCACAGTTGATCAGCATCACGATGCCGAACTGCACCGAGCTCATGCCGTAGTGCTGTGCGATCGGCAGGAAGATCGGCGTGCACAGCAGGATCGTTGCCGCCATGTCGAGGAAGGTGCCCAGCACGAACAGGATGATGTTGATGAGCAGGAAGATCACCCACGGCGTGCTCGTGATCTGCGACAGCATCTGGCCCGTGAGCTCGGCCACGCCATACAGGCTGATCAGGTAGCCGAAGGTGCTCGAGATGCCGATCAGCAGCAGGATCACGCCGGTGGTGCGCACTGCTTTCGAGGCCGCCTTCACGAAGTGCTCCCACTTCAGCGTGCGGTAGACGAAGATGGTGAGCGCCAGCGCATAGAGCACCGCCACGGCCGCCGACTCCGTTGCCGTGAAGATGCCCGACAGGATACCGCCGAGGATCAGCACCACGATGAACAGGCCCGGCAGCGCCGCCGCGAACGAGCGCGCCACGATGGCCCAGCCCGGGAAGCTGCCGGCCGGATAGCCGCGCTTCACCGCCACCAGGTAGGCGGCCGCGAGGTTGCTGAGGGTGAGCACCGCCGCCGGCAGCAGCGCCGCCAGGATCAGTGCCGCGATCGACACCTTGCCGCCCGCCGCGAGCGAATAGATGATCAGGTTGTGGCTGGTCGGCATCAGCGCGCCGACGAGGGCCGCATGGGTCGTCACGTTGACGGCGTAGTCGGCGTGGTAGCCCTCCTTCTTCATCATCGGGATCATCACGGCGCCCATGGCCGAGACGTCCGCCACGGGCGAGCCCGAGACGCCGCCGAACAGCGTGCAGGCCACCACGTTCGACATGCCGAGCCCGCCGCGCACGTGGCCCACGAGGTTGCGCGCGAAGTTGACGATGCGGTCCGCGATGCCGCCGTAGAGCATCAGCTCGCCGGCAAAGATGAAGAACGGAATCGCAAGGAACGAGAAGATGCCCATGCCCGAGGTCATCTGCTGGAAGCCGACCTCCAGCGGCAGGCCTTCATACAGCAGCGTGGACAGGGCCGAGAGGCCGATCGAGAAGGCGACCGGCACGCCCAGCAGCAGGAAGAGCGTGAACGAGAGGCAAAGAATCAACAGAGGAATGGTCATGATCTGGCCGCCTCGCCGGTGGTGGGGGCGCAATGGACTGTTCGGGGAATGCCGCGGAACCGGCTTTGCCGGGCCGCAGGCATTGCCCCCTGCAAGGGGGGTGGAGAAGCGACACGAAGTGCGCGAAGCCTGGGGGTGTGCATTGGTTATCCCCAGGCGGGTTCGACTTCGCGGCCTTGGGCGAGCGCGATGATGTGTTCGATGGAGAACATCACGATGAGGACGCCGGCCGCCGAGGCGGGCACGTATTTCCAGCCCTCGGAGATCCAGAGCGTGGGCAGCCGGTAGTCCCACACCGATTCGGCAAGGGAGGCGCAATTCCAGGCCATGGCCAGGCCGAACAGCAGGATCAGCGCGTGGATCAGGTATTCCATCTTCAGCCGCAGCCAGTCGGGCGCGAGCACGAGAAAGGATTCGAGGCCGATGTGGCCCGCGTCGCGCACGCCGACGGCGACGCCGAACATCGTGACGTAGAGCACCAGCAGCAGCGCCAGGCTTTCAGCCCAGGTGGGGGTGTTGTTGAGCACATAGCGGCCGAACACCTGCCAGCTCACGGCGCAGATCACCGCGACGAGCCCGAGGATGCCTAACCACATGCAGGCACGGGCGAGGGTGCGGCAAAGTTTGGTGTACATGAAAGTTCTTCTTTGTCTTTCTCCCTCCCCTTCCGGGGGAGGGCAGGGGTGGGGGCAAGCAGCATCTCTATGTCAGTGCCGTCGTGCCCCCATCCCAACCTTCCCCGGAAGGGGAAGGAGCCAATCAGCAGATGGATTTGCTTACTTCGTGTCCTGCACGCGCTTGACGAGGTCCTTGAGCTTCGCGTCCGTGATGAACTTGTCGTACACCGGCTTCATCGCGGCCTGGAACGGCGCCTTGTCGACCTCGATGATCTCGGCGCCACCGGCCTTCACCGTGGCGAGCGACTTGATCTCGCGCTCTTCCCACTGCTTGCGCATGTAGGGCACCGACTCCTTCGCGGCCTGGCGGATCCAGCCCTGCTCCTCGGCCGAGAGCTTGTCCCACACGCGCTTGGAGAACAGCAGCATCTCGGGCGCCATCGAGTGCTCGGTCTTGCTGTAGTACTTGGCCACTTCGAAGGCGCGGGCGCTTTCATAGGTCGGGTAGTTGTTTTCGGCGGCGTCGATCAGGCCGGTCTTCAGGCCCGTGTAGACCTCGCCCATGGGCATCGGCGTGGCGTTGGCACCCATGGCTTCGAGCATCGACACCCACAGGTCGGACTGCTGCACGCGCACCTTCAGGCCCTTCATGTCGGCAAAGCTGCGCACCGGCTTCTTGGCCGTGAACATCGAGCGCGCGCCGCTGTCGTAGTAGGCGAGGCCGACGAAGCCCTGCTTCTCGCACGACTTCAGGATCTCCTCGCCGATCGGGCCGTCGAGCACCTTGTGCAGGTGGTCGACCGAGCGGAACAGGAAGGGCATGGTGGGCACCTGCGTCTCGGCGCAGATGTTGTTCATCGGGGCGATGTTCACGCGCACCATCTGCAGCGCGCCGATCTTGGTCTGCTCGATGGTGTCCTTTTCGCTACCGAGCGAGCTGTTGTTGAACACCTTGATGCTGTGCTTGCCGCCCGAGAGCGCCTTGAGCCGCTCGCTCATGAACTTGACCGCGGTCACGGTCGGGTAGTCGTCGGGATGAATGTCGGCCGAGCGGAACTCGGTGGCGCTGGCAGCCAGTGTGGTGAGCGCGGCTGCGGCGCCCACGGCAAGTGCGATCAGGGTCTTGTGGAGTTTCATTGTCTCGTCCTCTGCTTGGTGGTTGTCGTAAAAAGGAAAGAAGAAAAAAGTCAGCCGCCGAACGCCGGCTCGGGAACGCCCGCCACGCCGGGGCGCAGCGCGAACACGCCGCCGGCCAGGGGCTGGTCCGACAGGTCGATGCCGCCGGGCCGGATCGAGGTGACGAAAAGCGTGTCGAGCGCCGGGCCTCCGAAGGCGCACATCGCGGGCTTCTTCACCGGCACCTCGAGCGAGCGGTCGAGCCTGCCATCGGGCGTGAAGCGGTGCACCAGGCCGGCGTCGTTGCCGCAGATCCAGTAGCAGCCGTCGGCGTCGATTGCCGCGCCGTCGGGGCGGCCGGGCAGCGGCGTCATGTCGGCGAACAGGCGGCGGTTGTGCGGCGTGCCGGCGTCGGTGTCGTAGTCGAAGGCCCAGATGGCCTGCACCGCGGGATGCGAATCCGAGAGGTACATCGTGCGGCCGTCGGGGCTGAAGGCAAGCCCGTTGGGCACGATGAAATCGTCCAGGCGCATGGCGGCTGCGGCGCTGCCCCTGGCGTAGCTGTAGAGCCGGCCGACGCGTGCGCCGGCGGCCATGTCCTGCAGCATCGTGCCGGCCCAGAAGCGGCCTTGGCGGTCGCAGCGGCCATCGTTGAAGCGCATCGCGGGCATGGCGTGCGCCACGGGGGCGAGCGCGGTGGCGGCCAGCGTGCCGCCGGCCTGCGGCGCGAGCGAGAAGAGGCCGCTTTCCATGCCGGCGATCCAGGCGCCGGGCGCATCGGCGCGTGGCGCGATGCAGGCAATCATTTCATCCGCATGCCAACGGGCATGGCCTTCGCTCGCATGCCAGCGGTTCAGCGCGCGCGCCGGAATGTCGACCCAGTAGAGCGCCTGTTCCGCGGCATGCCACACCGGGCTTTCGCCGGTGCCGTTGCGCGCATCGAGGACGAGCTCAGCCTGCATCGCCGAAGGGTCCCTGCGCCGTGAACGCGCCGCCCTGATAGATGGCGTTGGGATCGGTCGGCGCCACGGGTGGCTGCGCCTCGACCTTGTCGCGGAACACCTCGGAGCTGTCCTGCGGCACGAAGCCCAGGTGGGCGGCCGCGCTGTTGTCCCACCAGACGTCGCGGTTGTTGGACATGCCGTAGACCACCGTGTGCTTCACGTCGGGCGTGAAGAGCGATTTCTCGATCAGCGTGGTCAGGTCGCGGTAGCTGAGCCAGGTGCTCATCATGCGGCGGTTGAGCGGCTCGGGGAAGGACGAGCCGATGCGGATGCTCACCGTCTCGATGCCCCAGCGGTCGAAATAGAACTGCGCCATGTCCTCGCCGAAGGACTTCGACAGGCCGTAGTAGCCGTCGGGCCGGCGCGGGGCATGGGCGTCGATGTGCTCGGTCTGCTTGTAGAAGCCGATCACATGGTTGGAGCTGGCGAACACCACGCGCTTCACGCCGTGGCGGCGCGCGGCTTCGTAGACGTTGAAGACGCCCTTGATGTTGGCCTCGAGAATTTCCTCGAACGGGCGCTCGACCGAAACGCCGCCCAGGTGCACGATGGCGCTGCAGCCCTCGACCAGCGCGTGGACCGCGGCCTTGTCCGAAAGATCGCAGGGGACGACTTCTTCGTGCGCACCCTCGGAAGGGGAGAGGGCGGCAATGTCGGACAGGCGCAGGATCCGGGCATAGGGGTGCAGGCGTTCGCGCAGGACCTTGCCCAGTCCGCCGGCGGCGCCGGTCAGCAGAATCCGGTGGAGCGGGGGGTGGGGGGCTTGATGGGACGTCGACATTTTTGCTGGCCTGATAAGTTATCTGTTGTCGTACAACTAATGCGGGATTATTATCGTGACCATGGTCCAGACGACTGCGGGTAATCCCTCAATTTCCGACGCGGCGACAGAAGTTGCCGCCGGCACGCCCTTCGTGGGGCGCCCGCGGCCGCGGGCGCGGGGGCTCGCCCACGGGCTGGTGGAGGACCTGGGCGAGAAGATCCGCAGCCAGCAGCTGCGCCCGGGCGACAAGCTGCCGACCGAGTCGGCCATCATGCAATCCTTCGGCGTCAGCCGCACCGTGGTGCGCGAGGCGCTGTCCAAGCTGCAGGCCGCCGGGCTGGTGGAAACGCACCATGGCGTCGGCACCTTCGTGCTGCAGCCGCGCGCGGCCGGCATGTTCCGGCTCGATTCCGCCGACATCGCCACCTCGGTGGACGTGCTGGCGGTGCTCGAGCTGCGCATCAGCCTCGAAACCGAATCCGCCGGGCTGGCCGCCACGCGCCGCACCGAGGAGCAGCTGCTCGCGATGCGCCAGGCGCTCGACGATTTCGAGCGCAACGTGGCGGTGGCGGGGGACACCGTGGCGCCGGATTTCCGCTTCCACCTGCAGATCGCCCAGGCCACCGGCAACCCGTACTTCGCGGACATCATGAGCCATCTGGGCACCACGATCATTCCGCGCACGCGCATCACCGCCATCCGCAACTACGACCGGCGCGGCGAGTACCTGAGCCGCGTGAACCGCGAGCACGAAGAAATCTACGCGGCCATCGCCCGCCGCGATCCCGAGTCGGCCCGGGCGGCCATGCGCATCCACCTGACCAACAGCCGCGAACGGCTGCGCGTGGCGCAGGAAGCGGCCCAGCAGGCCGCGGCCAAGACGCCGCCAGCGGCTTCCTGAGAAGAAATTTCGGGCAGATGCTGGACAAGTGTCATTCCTAGTTGTACGATGACTGACAACACAACTCAGCAGGAGACTTGGAATGAGCTTGAAACGACGTGATCTGATGCTTGGCGCCCTCGGCGGCGGCGTGCTTGCGGCCGGTGGCGTGCATGCTGCCGACAACTGGCCGTCCAAGCCCGTGCGCATCGTGGTACCGTACCCGCCGGGCGGTTCGTCCGACATCATTGCCCGCTCCATCAGCCAGCAGTTGTCGGAGGCGCTCGGCCAGCCGGTCATCGTCGAGAACAAGCCGGGCGCCAACGGCAACCTCGGCGCCGATTTCGTCGCCAAGTCCAAGCCCGACGGCTACACGCTGCTGCTGTGCGACGTCGGCGCGCTCGCCATCAGCCCCTCGGTCTACACGCGGCTGCCTTTCGATCCTTCCAAGGACTTGCGCGGCGTGACCATGCTGGCCTATTCGCCGCATCTGCTGGTGGTGCACCCGTCGGTCCAGGCCAACAACCTGAAGGAACTGGTCGCGCTGTCGAAGAAGTCGGAAATCAATTTTGCCGTGACCGCCACCGGCAGCGCGCCGCACCTGGCCGGCGTGGCGCTCGAGCGCGCGAGCGGGGCGCGCTGGCAGTACGTGCCCTACAAGGGCGGCGTGCAGGCGGTGCAGGACACGGTGGCGGGCCAGACGCAGATCCTGATGAACGGCATGCTCGCCACCCTGCCTCATGTGCAGAGCGGCAAGCTCAAGGTGCTCGGCGTCTCGAAAGCGACGCGCATGCCGCTGATCGGCGAAGTGCCCACCATCGCGGAGCAGGGCGTGGCCGGCTTCGAGTCGGGCACCTGGCAAGGCGTGCGGGTGGCCAAGGGCACGCCCGACGCCATCGTGCAGCGCCTCAACAAGGAACTGATCACCGTCATCCGCTCAGCCGACATCCGCTCGCGCCTCGCAGGCCAGGGCGCCGAGGTCGTGACCATGGCGCCGGCCGAGGAAGAGCAGTTCTTCGGCAAGGAACGCGCGCGCTGGGCCAAGGTGGTGGCCGACGCGGGCATCAAACTCGACTAAGCGCCCCAGGATCCATTTTCAACTCACTCTCATTGGTGTCTCGATGAACCCTCAAGAACTCAAATCCATCATGGGCTCCGGCCTGCTCTCGTTCCCGTTGACCGACTTCGACGCGAACGGGGACTTCAACAAGAAGGGCTACGAGCAGCGTCTCGAATGGCTCGCTCCCTACGGCGCGAGCGCGCTGTTCGCGGCCGGCGGCACCGGCGAGTTCTTCTCGCTGACCGGCGACGAGTACCCCGGCATCATCCAGACCGCGGTCGACACCTGCCGCGGCGTGGTGCCCATCATTGCGGGCGCCGGCGGCCCCACGCGCTTTGCGATCCAGTGCGCGCAGGCGGCCGAGAAGGCCGGCGCGCACGGCATCCTGCTGCTGCCGCACTACCTGACCGAAGCTGGCCAGGAAGGCCTGGCCGCGCACGTCGAAGCCGTGTGCAAGAGCGTGAAGTTCGGCGTGATCGTCTACAACCGCGCCACCAGCCGCCTCAAGCCCGAGACGCTGGCCGCGCTGGCCGAGCGCAACCCGAACCTCGTGGGCTTCAAGGACGGCGTGGGCGACATCGAGGCCATGGTGGCCATCTACCAGAAGATGGGCGACCGCTTCGCCTACCTGGGCGGGCTGCCCACGGCCGAGGTCTATGCCGCGGCCTACAAGGCGCTGGGCACGCCGGTGTATTCGTCGGCTGTCTTCAACTTCATCCCGAAGACCGCGATGGATTTCTACCAGGCCGTTGCCGCCGACGACCTGCCCACGCAGCACCGCCTGCTGAAGAACTTCTTCATGCCCTACCTGGAACTGCGCAACCGCGTGCCGGGCTATGCGGTGAGCATCGTCAAGGCCGGCGCGAAGATCGTCGGCCACGACGCCGGCCCGGTGCGCGCACCGCTCACCGACCTCAAGCCCGCCGAGATGGAACAGCTCAAGGTGCTGATCGACGCGCTCGGCCCGCAGTAAGCGGCCGAGCCGGGAACGACGACAACAAACAACAACGGAGACAACGCATGTCCATCAAGAAGTTCTTCCTCATGGCCGCATCGGCCCTTCTGTTCTCGGGCTGTGCGATGGCGCCCGCGGGCGGCGGCGCTTCGGCCGAGCCGGCCGTGGCCGCGGCCGCCGAGCGGCTGCGCCTTGCGATGATCGACCCCACGCCCGCCGCCCTTGGCGTGCTGGTGGCCGACGACCTGAGCTACGGCCATTCGAGCGGCAAGGTCGACACCAAGGCCAGCTTCATCGGCGACCTGGTGGCCGGCAAGTCGGACTTCGTGAGCATCGCGATCACCGACCAGACCATCAAGGTGGCGGGCGACGTTGCGATCGTGCGCCACACGCTCGCGGCCGACACCAACGATTCGGGCAAGCCCGGCAAGGTGGCGCTCAAGATCCTCGGCATCTGGCAAAAGCAGGGCGGCGAGTGGAAGATGCTGGCCCGCCAGGCCGTGCGGATCTAGCCGCACTTTTCTTCCAGGGTCCGCGCAAAAAATGACACTTCCAGACTCCGCTTCTCCCATCTCCGGCGCGCCCGTCGTCACCGCCATGCGCGTGGTGCCCGTCGCAGGCCACGACAGCATGCTCATGAACCTGAGCGGCGCGCACGGCCCGTTCTTCACGCGCAA
>NZ_VIVL01000003.1 GCF_007828835.1 Variovorax beijingensis
TCCAGCGACATCCGCAGCCTGGGCTACAAGAGCTACGTGGACTACAACGTGGGCGTGTCGTACGACTTCGGCAACGGCCTGGCGCTGGCCGGCTCTGTGCAGGGCGCCAACAAGAAGAGCTCGTACCTGGCGGTGGCCAACCCCGGCTACGACTTCGGCTTCGGCACCTTCGGCCAGACCATCTACTCGCCCAACAAGGCGCGCTTCATCGTTACGCTCAGCAAGACGCTGTAGCGCACGGCAGCGGCCCCTCAGTCGATGCTGATGTTCGCGGCCTTCGCAACCTCGGCCCACTTCACGCGGTTGTCGTGCACCGTCTTTTTGAACTGCGCGGGCGACTCGATGCGCACGGTGTTGCCCTGGCTTTCGAAGCGCTCGCGGATCTCGGGCTGTTCGAGCACGGCCTTTACCGCGGCGTTGAGCCTGTCGACGATCTGCGCATCGGTGCCCTTGGGCGCGAAGATGCCGAACCAGATCGAGCTGTCGAAGCCCTTGGTGCCCGCGAGGCCGCTGGAGGCGATGGTGGGCACTTCCTTGACCGCGGCCACCGGCGCGGCGGTGGTCACGCCCAGCAGGCGCACCTTGCCGGCCTTGTAGTGCGGCAGCACGGTCTGCACCTGGTTCATGATGCAGCAGGTCTCGCCGCGCACCACGGAGGTGATGGCCTCGGGCCCGCCCTTGTAGGGCACGTGCACCATGTTCAAGCCGAGGCGCGAATTGAATTCGGCAAAGGCCATGTGCGTGCCGGCGCCGTTGCCTGTAGACGCATAGTTGTACTTTCCGGGGTTGGCCTTGACGAGATCGACGAACTCCTTCAAGGTCCTGGCGTTGATCACGTCCGGGTTGATGGTGAGCACGTTCGAGACGTCGAGCACCGGCGCCACCGGCACGAAGTCGGCCTCCACGTCGAACGGCAGTTTCTTGTAGAGCGCGGCGTTGCTGCCATGGGTGGCGGCGGTGCCGAACGAAAGCGTGTAGCCGTCGGGCTTGGCATGGGCCACGTACTCGCTCGCGATGTTGCCGGCCGCGCCCGACTTGTAGTCGATGATCACGGGCTTTCCCAGCTGGCGGGCGAGCGGTTCCTGGATGGCGCGGGCCACCACGTCGACGCCCGAGCCGGCCGGAAAACCCATGATCAGCGTGACCGGCTGCTGCGGCCAGTCGCCCTGCGCAAAAGCGGCGGACGATGCGGCTGCGCCAAGGGCGGCGCCCGCCAGCAGCAGGGCCGGGCGCAGGCGCCGCGTGAAGAACGACGACGAGAACCTGAGGTGGTGAGAGAAGGGAGAATGGATCATGACTGTCTTTCCTCGATGCGGGCGGTGCAGCCCGGGATTGTGGCGCGCGGTTCATGCCCGATCCGGTATGAGCTTATGCGGCACGCAACTGCATCGAACGATCTCTCCATAATCGCCGCATGGTCCGTCCCACCCAACAACTCCACCCCGCACGCGAGCCCGCACCCGTGCGCGCGGCAGCCACCGTGCTGCTGCTGCGCGATTCGGAGGCCGGCGTCGAAGTGCTGATGACGCGCCGCTCCGGCACTGCAAGCTTCGCGCCAGGCGCCTATGTGTTCCCCGGCGGGCAGATCGATGCAGCCGACGAAGCCGCCAGCCGCATCGCCGCGCGACGGCCCACCCAGAGCGGCCTGCAGCTGACGCAAGCCATCGCGGCCATCCGCGAAGGCTTCGAGGAGCTCGGCGTTCTGCTCGCGCGCCATGCCGACGGCCGGCCCGTGAGCGCGCAGGACATCGCGTCGATGGACCGCAGCACCACGTCGCCCGTGTCCTTTGCCGAGCAGTGCGCCGCGCGCGGGCTGGTGCTCGCGTGCGACCAGGTGTTCAGCTTCGCGCACTGGATCACCGACCGCGACCTGCCCAAGCGCTTCGACGTGCCCTTCCTGGTGGCGCGCATGCCCGAAGGCCAGACGCCCACGGCCGACGAGAGCGAGCAGTTCGAGCCCTGCTGGGTGCGGCCGGCCGATGCGCTGGCGCGCCATGCGGCGGGCAGCTTCTTCATGATCTTTCCGACGGTGCGCACGCTGCAGCGGCTCGCGGCCTATGCCAGCGTCGACGCGGTGCTGCAAGCCTGCGCCGCCGAGCAGCCGCTGTGGACCAGCTGCCCGCGCGCGGGCCTGCTGCGCGGCCAGGACGCGCGCTACATGGAAAGCGACTCGCCCTATGGCGAACTCGCGCTGGTGTGCCCCGACGGACAGCTGCTGCATGCACTCGACTGGCAGAGCGAGCGCGCCGTGCCGCTGCTCAGGAACGTGCAGCGCCTGACCGCGCCCAACCCCGGTGCCATGACCGGCCCGGGCACCAACAGCTACATCGTGGGCGACGCAGCCACGGGCTACCTCGTGATCGACCCGGGCCCGAACGACGCGGCGCATATTGATCGGCTCTGGCGTGCCACCGAAGGAAACATCCGCATGATCGTGTGCACCCATTCGCATGCCGACCATTCGCCCGGTGCGGCACCGCTGCAGGCGCTGTGCAAGGCGAAGCCGCAGATCCTCGGGCTGTCTTCGGCGCCCACGGCGCGCTCCTCGGCGCGCTTTGCCGCGGAGCGCGAATTGCGCGACGGCGAGCGCCTGGTGATCAGCGGCAGCACGGCCGAAGGCGAGCCCGTCACCCACACGCTGCGTGCCATCCACACGCCGGGCCACGCGGCCAACCACCTGTGCCTGGTGCTGGAGGAAGACGGATTGCTGTTCTCCGGCGACCACATCCTGAACGGCAGCACCACGGTGGTCGATCCGCCCGACGGCGACATGAACGCGTATCTCGATTCGCTCGACAAGCTCGATGCGGCCTGCGAGGCCGGCGGCATCGATTTCATCCTGCCGGCGCACGGCCACGTCATCGGCAGCGCGCGCAGCGCCATCGCGCAGCTGAAGGCGCACCGCCTGAAGCGCGAAGCCAAGATCGCCGCGGCCATGCAGAGGCTGCCCGGGGGCACGCCGGACGACTGGCTGCCGCTGGCCTACGACGACGTGCCCGAGCGCATGTGGCCAGTGGCCGCCCGCTCGCTGGCCGCGCACGTGGCGCGCATCCGGCAACGGGCCTCCACGCCATGAGCGGCGCTTCCGAAGAAGAAGGCATCCGCCTTGCCAAGCGCGTGGCCGCCATCGCGGGCTGCTCGCGGCGCGAGGCCGAGCTGCTGATCGAGAACGGCGCGGTGCGCGTCGACGGCGTGCCGGCGCTGCTGCCGCAGTCGCGCGTGCAGGGCCACCAGAAGGTCGAGATCGAGCCCGGCGCCAAGCCCGAGCCGGTGCTGCCCGTCACCTTGCTGCTGCACAAGCCGGCCGGCATGGCCACCGACTCCGCGCACCGGCTGCTGGTGGCCGCCAACCACCACGAGCCCGAGCGCGCGGGCATGCGCTTCCTGCCGGCGCACGCCAAGGCGCAGCGCTGCATGACGCCGCTCGAAACCGGCGCCAGCGGGCTCGTGGTCTACACGCAGGAATGGCGCATCGAGCGCAAGCTGCAGGAAGATGCGGGCGTGCTCGAACACGAGGTGATGGTCGACGTGGCCGGCAAGGTGAGCCCCGAGCAGCTCGCGCGCTTCGAGCGTTCGCCCGCACGCGTGAGCATCGGCCGCCAGGCCGACGACCAGACCGGCCTGCGCTTTGCACTCAAGGGCGCGCGGCCCGGACAGATCGCGCACCTGTGCGACGAAGCCGGCCTGCGCATCCTGGCCATGCGGCGCATCCGCATCGGCCGCGTGCCGCTGGCGGGGCTGGAGCCCGGCCAGTGGCGCTATCTTTCGCCGCACGAGCGCTTTTGACATCGAAGAAGAGGCACGAACAAGGCCCGAAGAGGAATCGACGACAGGAGACCCGTCCATGAAGTTCGGAACCCGGATCGCCGCACTCGCCTGCACCGCGCCGCTGGCGCTGGCGGGCTGCAGCTATCTCGCGCCATTGCTGCCCTTGTCCGCGCCACCACCGCCCCCGGCACCGCCGCCGGTCGTGTCGCCCAGCGGGCTCGCGCCGATCACCGAGGAGCAGGTGGAACGCATCCGCGAGGCCATCGTGACCAAGCCGCCTTCGCCGGCCGTGGCCAAGGTGGTGCAAAGCGCCGCGCCCACCATCGAATCCTTCGTGCGGACCGAAGGCTGCATCACCGCGCGCAACGGCGCCGTGCTCAATCCGTTCGCGGCGCCGGGCCGGCTGTTCGACGGCACCGGCTTCCAGGGCGGACCGATGGCGGAGATGCAGTACCACGACAGGACCGCCTGCGTGACGGTCAAGCGCATCCAGAACTGGAAGATGGTCTCGCCGAAGCGGCTGCGCTTCGAGGTGGTGTACGTGGGGGACGACGGCGAGGAGCGTTCGGTGCGGCGGCATGAACTGACGCGCCAGCCCAAGGGCGGCTGGCTCTTCACGCGCTGAGGCGCGTGGGCATCGCGCGCGGCCGGGAAGCGGCCGCCGCGGTCAGCGGATCGTGGTGGCGGGGCCGGATGCGGGCGCGGCAACGGCGGCCGTATCGTCCGGCTCCCACCCGCCGCCAAGCGCCATGAACAGCACCACCTGGTCATCGGCCAGTTGCGCCTCGCTGGCCGCGAGCGCCGCGTCGCTCGCGGCCAGCGAGCGCTCGGCATCGAGCGCGTCGAGGTATGCGGTGCGGCCGCTCTGGTAGAGCTGGCGCGCCTGCGCGGCCACCTTGGCACTCTGGTCGCGCGAGGCCTGCAGCGCGGCGCGGCGGTCGAGCTCGCGCGCATAGGTGCCGAGCGCGGTCTCGGTTTCGCGCAATGCGGTCAGCACGGTGCCGTCGAACTTCGCGAGCGCGGCGCGCGTGCCGGCCTCGGCCTGGGCAATGCGGGCTTGCGCGATGCCGGTGTTCGGAAGGGTCCAGGAGATCAGCGGGCCCATGCTCCAGCCGACGGTGTCCTTGCGGCCGAAATCGCTGGCCGGCCCGGCCGACGAGGCCGAGAGCCCCAGCGTCACCTTCGGATAGAGATCGGCCGTGGCCACGCCGATGCGGGCGGTGGCTGCCGCCAGGCTGCGCTCGGCCTGGCGGATGTCCGGGCGGCGCCGCAGCAGTGCCGCGCCATCGCCCACCGGCAGCGTGCCGGCCACCCGCGGGGGCACGGCGCAGCCGGCCACCTCGCGCGGGAAGTCCTGCGGCAGCGCACCGGTCAGCGTGGCCAGGCGGTAGAGCGCGCCCTGGCGCTCGGCCTGCAGCGGCGGCAGTGCGGCGTTCAACTGCTCCAGCTGCGCGCGTGCGCGGCTCGCGTCAATGGCGCCGGCACGGCCCGCGCGCTGCAGGCGCTCGGTGGCATCCAGCGCGTCCTGCTGCAGCGCGACCGACTTCTGCGCGATCTGCAGGCGCAGGCCGGTCGAGCAGGCCTGAGCGTAGGCGCGCGCGGTGCCCGCGGCCACGTTCACGCGCACGAGGTCGAGCGCGGCCGCGGCGGCCTCGGTGCTGGCGCCCGCGGCTTCGATGCTGCGGCGGATCTGGCCGAACAGGTCGACCTGGTAGGACAGCGAAGCGCCCGCGCTGTAGTTGAACCGATCCGGTGGCTCGTAGCCCTTCTGCAGCATCGACAGGCCCGACGCGTGGCCGAACGAAGGGCCGCCGTTCACGCCGATCGTGGGGCGCCGGGCGCCGGCGACCTCGGCCTCGATGGCGCGCTCGCGCTCCAGGTTCGCGACGGCCTGCCGCAAGTCGGTGTTGTGCGCGAGGGCCTGCGCGACCAGCTGGTCGAGCAGCGGGTCGCGGTACAGCCGCCACCAGTGCGCGGGCAGCGGCGCGGCGTGCGCGGGCGCCTCGGCGAACGGGCGCGCGGCGCCGGGCTGGCTGGCCAGCGCCTCGGGCGGCTGGCGGTAGTCGGGGCCGACCGCCGCGCAGGCCGCCAGCCCCGCCGCAACCATGAGCGAAGCCATGCGAAAAGCAGGTGACATGGCGCTCATCCCTTCTTCGGCTCGGCGGCCGGTGCACCCGCATGGCGCGCCGGCGGATGCTCGAGCACTTGCACGGTCACGGTCTGGCCGGCCACGAGCCGCGCGCCCTGCGGCAAAGGATCGAGCCTGATGCGTACCGGAATGCGCTGCGCGAGCCGCACCCAGTTGAAGGTCGGGTTGACGCTGGGCAGCAGGTTGGCGCTGGTCGAACGGTCATGATCGGCAATGCCGGCGGCCACGCTGTCGACCGCGCCTTCGAGCACTGCGCCGCCGCCCATCGGGGTCACGCGTACGCGATCGCCCAGGTGGATGCGCGGCAGCTTGGTTTCCTCGAAGTAGCCCTCGACGAAGAAGGAATGCGCATCGACCAGCGCCAGCACCGGCCGCCCGGCCGATGCATAGCTGCCGGTGCGCAGGTCGAGGTTGGTCACCAGGCCGTCGGCCGGCGCGCGCACCTCGGCGCGCTGCAGGTTGAGGCGCGCCGCATCGAGTGCCACCTCGGCCTGTGCGACGGCGGCGCGCGCCTGCTCCGCGCGGGCGCGGGCCTGTTCGCGGGCCTCCTGCGACACCAGCGCATCGAGCCCCGCGTTGCGCGCGTTCTCGCGCTGCGCCTGTGCGCTGGCGGCACGCTGCGCCGCCAGCGCGGCCTGGGCCTGGCGCACGGCAAGGTCGTAGCGCGCGCGGTCCACCTCGAACAGCAGGGCCCCGGCCTGCACGGCCTGGTTGTCCCGCACAGGCACCGCGGTGACCAGCCCGGACACGTCCGGCGCGATCTGGACCACGTTGGCGCGCACGCGGCCGTCGCGCGTCCAGGGAGCGAGCTCGTAATGGTCCCAGAGCTGCAGGCCGGCCCATGCGGCGGCCGCCACCACGGCCGCGGTGAGAAGAATGCGCCCGAGGCGCATCGGCCAGGAGCTGTCGGTGGGAAAAGGGGCTTTCATCTGGATCTCGTCATTGAAGGAAGGAGGCCGCGCGGCTGATGCCGTAGAGCAGCAGCAGATAAAGCGCCATGTCGAACAGCGCGGGATGCCACACCCAGCGGTAGAGGCCGGCCAGGGCCAGCAGATGGCGTACGCCCCAGAGGGCGGCCAGCGCAATGCCGGCCAGCACCAGCAGCCATGGCACGTAGAGGCCGTAGAAACTTGCTTCGCCAATCATCTGGAGGCTCCTTGTCCGGCCACGGCGAGGCGCGGCGGTGCATCGGGGAAAAGATTGCGGCGCAGGCCCACCAGCGCGGTCACTGCGCTGCGCGATGCGGATGACGGCGCATGCTGCGCGCCAAGCACCGCCGACAGCGCCTCGTCGATCTGCGGCAGCAGGCTGGCGGGGCGCGCTTGCATGCGGCCCCTGCCGCGCTGGAGGAAGAACTGCGAGATGCCGCCCAGAAGCGCCGAGGCCGACGCCGGCGGCAGCTGCGCGCGCACCCGCTGCAGCACGTCGATGTCGGCGCCGGTGCGCAGGTCGCGCAGCGCGTCGTTGGCGGCCACACCCTCGATGCTGCCGCCGGCCTGCGCGATGCGCGGTGCGAGCAGGCCGATGCGGTCGAGCATGCGCACGGCGTAGGCGTCGCCCTGCGCGCCCTGGCGCTGCGAGACGCCGGCCATCTCGCCGAGCTCGCGCCAGGTGGCGCGCTGGATGCGCCGTGCGCTCCAGTCGGCGCCCACCGAGCGCACCAGCCGCGTGACGCGCGCAGCAACCACCACGCCGATGACCTGCCCGAGCATGCTGTTGATGAAGCTCACCAGGTCGGCATTGGCGGTGTCGTGCAGGGCCAGCGTGCCGGCCACGCCGAACAGCAGCGCCATGGCCGCCATGAAATGCGCCGGCCGCGCCATGTAGACGCCCAGCAGCAGGAAGGCCGGCGCGCACACCGCCACCAGCATGCCGAAGTCCTGCACCAGCGGCATCAGCACCAGCACATAGAGCGCGGAGACGGGAATCGACCACAGCGTGTACTTCAGGAAGCCGTGGATCGCGGGCACCGGGTCGTCCATGGTCGCGAAGAAGCAGCAGAACACCGCGGCCATCATGGTGGCGGCCGAGCCCATGGGCCAGCCCGTCACGATCCAGAAGGCGCCGCACAGGCAGATGGCGAGCACCGCGGCCAGCGCAGACAGCAGCGCCATGCCGTAGTCGCGGTGCAGCACGCGGCTGCCGAGCGCGGCCGTGCGGCGCGGCGGCAGAGCGCCCTGGAGGCCCTCGTCGATGTCCATGCGCAGCCGCGCGCAGGCGCGCCATCCCTCGACCAGTTCCTCGAGCCGGCCCGCGAGCCCGATGCGCAAGGCGCGGCTCCAGGGACTGTGCTGCGGCGTGGCGCCCAGCGCCTGGATCGAGCGGCGCAGCAGTTGCAGCGACTGCGCGCGCGCGGCATCGTCTTCCTGCAGCCATTGCGCGGCCTGCGCAAGCACCGCCGCAACGTCCGGCGCGAGCGCCCCTTCGGCCTGTTCCAGCGCCAGCAGCCGGTCCTCCACGGCCGACAGCGCGGGCGTGAGTGCCGCCACGCGGTCCTGCATGGCCCGGATGGCGCCGGCGGTCCAGCGCAGGTGCGTGGTGTCGAACGGCACGTGGGTGGACAGCAGCCGCAGCTGGGTGATGTCGCCGGCCAGCCGGCGGCGGTCGGCAGCAAGCGTTTGCGGATCGGCGTCGGTGCTGCGGCCCGCGGGCTGCAGCAGGTCGGTGAGCCACTGGCGCGCATCCAGCAGCGTGCGGTCGAGCAGGCCCAGCACGGTCGGCGCCAGGCCCGTGGGCCACGCAATGCTGTGGACCAGCGTGGCGCACAGGATGCCCAGGCCGATTTCCTCCACCCGCGCCACCGCGGTGTCGAACAGCGCGAGCGGCGTCTGCACCGAAGGAAAGCCGATCAGCGCGGCGGTGTAGCCCGCGAGCATGAAGACATACGAGCGCGGCGTGCGGTCGAACAGCGAAATGCACAGGCACAGCCCCACCCACAGCGCGAGCACCAGCGTGAGCAGCTCCGGCGCATTCGACAGCGCGGGCACCAGCAGCACCGTGGCCACGCATCCGATCAAGGTGCCGCAGAAGCGGTAGAGGGCCTTGGAGCGCACCGCGCCGGCCAGCGGATGGGCCACGACATAGGTGGTCATCAAGGCCCAGAACGGACGCGGCAGGCCGGCGCGGCTGGCCAGGTACATGGCCAGCATCGCGGCGGCAAAGCTCTTGGCAGAAAAGAGAAGCTCCGCGCGGCTGAAGCGCGGCAGCCGGAACGCGGCCATCTACCTGCGCCCTTCCTGCGGCCCCGGCGCTGCGCGGCCGAGCCGTTCTCCGAGCACCGCGAACACGCGCAGGCAGGCGGCGATGTCCTCGTCGGCCACGCCTTCGAACAGCGTGGCGCGCATGCCGCGCAGCGCGGCCTCGATGGGCTGGCAGGCGGCCTCGCCGGCCGGCGTGAGGTGCAGCGTCTTGGCGCGGCGGTCGGCCGGGTCTTCGCGGCGCTCCACGAAACCGGCCTCCACCAGCTGGTCGATCGAGCGCACCAGCGAAGGCCCCTCGATGCCCAGCGCCTCGGCGAGCACGCCCTGGCGCACGCCGCCGTGCATCCGGCCGATCATCACGATCGGCCACGCCAGCGACTGCGAAAGCCCGACATGCGCCACCGCCTTGTCGGCCGCGGCCCGGTAGCCGCGCTGCAGCAGCGAGAGCGCCATGCCGAGCGACATCAGCGCGGCTTCGCGCGTCTTCGAGACATGGGCCATGGCTTCTCTCCAATTAGTTAGCTTGCTATCTATTTTAGGAGAAAAGCCGCGGCACCGCTGCTGCCCATGGAAGAACCCCACGGCGAATCAGGGAGAAGGAAAAAGAAAAGTGTGAAGCCCGCCGATAAGCCGGATTCTGTGCGTTGGAGTTGCCCCCAACGTGACCGCCATTACTCTGGGCCGCTTGTCGCCAAACGGCTCGATGCCACCTACCCGCCAGCTCAGCGGAACCACCTCGATACTGGCCTACTTGGTGTTGCTGCGCGCAGAGATTGCCCGTTTCACCCGAACTGAATCGGCTCGTCTCTGTTGCTCTGATCCTCACCTCACGGTGGAGAGTCGTTAACTCCTGCGCTGTCCTGTGCAGTCCGGACGTTCCTCCAGTGCGGTCTTTCGACGCGGCGCCTTGCGGCGTCGCCCCTTTCGGGCTTGCACCAGCGGCGGTCTGGCGTGCTTCACGAGGGGGATTATCGCTCGATACCCTCGCAGGCGCCGGCCGTCCGCTCCACAATGGCGCTTCGACCGACCAGCCCTGCCCCGACAAAAGCCCAAGGAGATCCCATGAAGGCCCAGAACATCCTCCAGACCATCGGCAACACGCCGCATATCCGCATCAACCGCCTGTTCGGCAATGCGAAGCAGCAGGTGTGGATCAAGTCCGAGCGCGCCAACCCCGGCGGCTCCATCAAGGACCGCATCGCGCTGTCGATGGTGGAAGACGCCGAGAAGTCCGGCGCGCTGAAGCCCGGTGGCACCATCGTCGAACCCACCTCGGGCAACACCGGCATCGGCCTGGCGATGGTCGCCGCCGTCAAGGGCTACAAGCTGATCCTCGTGATGCCCGACAGCATGTCGGTCGAGCGCCGCCGCCTCATGCTCGCCTACGGCGCCACCTTCGACCTGACGCCGCGCGCCGGCGGCATGAAGGCCTCCATTGCGCGGGCCGAGGAAATCGTGGCCGGCACGCCGGGCGCCTGGATGCCGCAGCAGTTCAACAACCCCGCCAACATCGACGTGCACGTGCGCACCACGGCCGAGGAAATCGCGGCCGACTTCCCCGACGGCATCGACGTGCTGATCACCGGCGTGGGCACCGGCGGCCACATCACGGGCGTGGCGCGGGTGCTCAAGAAGAAGTGGCCGAAGCTGCAGGTGTTCGCGGTGGAGCCGGTGGCCTCGCCGGTGATCTCGGGAGGCCAGCCCTCGCCGCACCCGATCCAGGGCATCGGCGCGGGCTTCATCCCGAAGAACCTCGACACCTCGCTGCTCGACGGCGTATTGCAGGTCGACGCCGAACCGGCGCGCGAAATGGCCCGCCGCTGCGCGGTCGAGGAAGGCATGCTGGTGGGCATTTCCTCCGGCGCCACGCTCGCGGCCATCGCCCAGAAGCTGCCCTCGCTGGCGCCCGATGCGGTGGTGCTGGGGTTCAACTACGACACCGGCGAGCGCTATCTCTCGGTCGAAGGCTTCCTGCCAGCCTGACCCAGCTATCCCTTTCATAGCGCCTCGGCGCGTAAAATCCGTGGCCTGCTTGATAAACACAAGCCCCACGACATGCTGAGACTCTCCGAACTCAAACTCCCGCTGGACCACGCCCCCGACGCGCTGGCCGCCCTGATCGCCCGGACGCTGGACGTCCCGCTCGAAGCGATCGCTTCCCACACCGTCTTCAAGCGCAGCTTCGATGCGCGCAAGGCCGACCTGCTCACGGTCTACATCGCCGACGTGCAGATCGCCGACGCCGGGCTCGAAGCCGCGCTGCTCGCAAAGCACGTTGCGCATCCGCACATCCAGGCCGCGCCCGACATGCGCTACACCCCGCCCGCGCAGGCGCCCGAAGGCGCGCCTCGGCCTGTGGTGATCGGCTTCGGCCCCTGCGGCATCTTCGCGGCGCTGATGCTCGCGAAGATGGGCTTCAAGCCCATCGTGCTGGAGCGTGGCAAGACCGTGCGCCAGCGCACCCGCGACACCTGGGGCCTGTGGCGCAAGAGCGTGCTCGACCCCGAGTCGAACGTGCAGTTCGGCGAAGGCGGCGCCGGCACCTTCTCCGACGGCAAGCTCTACAGCCAGATCAAGGATCCGCGCTTCCTCGGCCGCAAGGTGATGGAAGAGTTCGTGAAGGCCGGCGCCCCGCCCGAGATCCTTTACGTCGCGCATCCGCACATCGGCACCTTCAAGCTGGTGAAGGTGGTGGAGAACATCCGCGAGCAGATCGTGGCGCTCGGCGGCGAGATCCGCTTCGAGCAGCGCGTGACCGACGTGCAGATCGAGAACGGCCAGCTTCGCGGCCTCACCGTGCTCGACCAGGCCACCGGCCAGGCGAGCGAGCTGCGCGCCGACCACGTGGTGATGGCGCTCGGCCACAGCTCGCGCGACACTTTTTCGATGCTGCATGCGCGCGGCGTGCACATCGAGGCCAAGCCCTTTTCCATCGGCTTTCGCGTCGAGCATCCGCAGGGCCTGATCGACCGCGCGCGCTGGGGCCGCCATGCGGGCCATCCGCTGCTCGGCGCGGCCGACTACAAGCTGGTGCACCACGCGAGCAACGGCCGCTCGGTCTACAGCTTCTGCATGTGCCCGGGCGGCACCGTGGTCGCGGCCACCAGCGAGCCGGGCCGCGTGGTCACCAACGGCATGAGCCAGTATTCGCGCAACGAGCGCAACGCCAACGCGGGCATCGTGGTGGGCATCGACCCGCGCGACTTTCCCGGCTGGACGCCCGAGGCCGCGGGCGACGCGCTCGCCGGCATCGCGCTGCAGCGCGAGCTCGAGTCGAAGGCCTTCGTGCTCGGCGGCGGCGACTACCGCGCGCCCGGCCAGCTGGTGGGCGACTTCATCGCGGGCCGGCCCTCGACCGCGCTCGGCAGCGTGCTGCCTTCGTACAAGCCCGGCGTCACGCCCACCGATCTGAACCAGGCGCTGCCGGCCTACGCCATCGAGGCGATGCGCGAGGCCTTCCCCGCCTTCGGCCGCAAGATCAAGGGCTTCGACCTGCACGATGCGGTGCTCACCGGCGTGGAAACGCGCACCTCCTCGCCGATCCGCATCACGCGCGGCGACGACTTCCAGAGCCTCAACGTGCGCGGCCTCTATCCCGCCGGCGAAGGCGCGAGCTATGCGGGCGGCATCCTGTCGGCCGGCGTCGACGGCATCAAGGTCGCCGAAGCCGTGGCGCGCAGCGTCGCCGGAACATGAGCAAGGAACCGATGGCCGTGCCGAACGACGACTTCCACTTCTACGAACCCGCCAAGGGCCACGGCCTGCCGCACGATCCGTTCAATGCGATGGTCGGCCCGCGGCCGATCGGATGGATCTCGTCGCAGGACGAGAACGGCAGGCTCAACCTCGCGCCCTACAGCTTCTTCAACGCCTTCAACTACACGCCGCCCATCGTGGGCTTTGCGAGCATCGGCGCCAAGGACAGCCTGCACAACATCCGCCAGACGCGCGAGTTCGGCTGGAACCTGGCCACCCGGCCGCTGGCCGAGCAGATGAACCAGTCGTGCGCCCCCGTGCCGCCCGAGGTGAACGAGTTCGAGCTCGCCGGCCTCACGCCCGCGGCGTCGCGCCGCATCGCGGTGCCGCGCGTGGCCGAGAGCCCGGTGTCCTTCGAATGCCGGCTCACGCAACTGCTGCAGCTCGAGGGCGTGGACGGCGTGCCGGTGCCCACCTGGCTGATCCTCGGCGAAGTGGTGGGCGTGCACATCGCGCGCCACCTGCTGAAGAACGGCATCTACGACACCGCCGCGGCGCAGCCCATCCTGCGCGGCGGCGGCCCGGCCGACTACTTCGAGATCAGCCCCGACAATCTCTTCAAGATGTTCCGCCCGCGCTGAACGCGCGGCATCCATTTTTTCCGCCGCTGCCAGCCAACCAGACAAGACCGACCGATGACCGACACCGCCACGCCCCAAGAAGAAATCCAGGAAGTCCAGCCGGCGGAAGCCGAGGGCACCGCTGCGCAGCAGCAGCCGAGCGCCGACGGACGCCCGCCCCGGGCGCCGCGCGCGCCGCGCCAGCCGCGGCAGCAGCAGACACAAAAGCAGAAGCCCAAGCAGGCGGCACAGCAGCAACAGCCGCAGCGCGCGCGCAAGGTGCACCCCGCGCTGGAGAAACTGTTCGAGCTGTACCCCCACATGTTCGGCGCGCGCTTCCTGCCGCTCAAGCTCGGCGTGTTCCAGGACCTGCTCGAAAAGCACCCCGACGACTTCAAGAAGGACGAGCTCAAGGTTGCGCTGGGCCTGCACGCACGCTCCACGCGCTACCTCGAGGCGGTGGCCGCGGGCCTTGCGCGCCACGACCTCGACGGCAACGCAGTGGAGCCGGTCGCGCCCGAGCATGTGCACCACGCCATCCTCGAGCTGCACCGCCGCCGCGTGCAGCGCAACCCCGGCGAGGACCTGCGTGCGCAGCTCGTGGCGCGCATCGCCCGTGCCGTGGAAGCCTCGGGCCTGGACCGTGAGGCCTACGCGGTGCTGGTGCGCTCGCGCGACGAGGAAACCAACGCCGTGCTCGACGAAGCGCTGGCCGAGCTGGCCCGCCAGGCCGCCAAGCGCGAGGCGCTGCTGCGCGCCTTCGAGGCCAGCGGCCGCAGCAGCGAACACGAGTTCGCCGAGATGTACGGCATGGATGCCGGCGAAGTGGGCCGCACGCTCGCCCGCGCACGGGCCGAGCGGCAGCCGGCGGCTCCGGCGGCCTGATCGCCCGGGCCGCCACGCCCGCGCCGGCCCCAATGAAAAAGCCGCCACGGCAACCCGTGGCGGCTTTTCTTTTGCTGTTGCAGTGCGATTCGATCGATCAGCCGCGCGCGTTCTGCAGCGCCGCAATCCGCTCTTCGATCGGCGGGTGCGTGGCAAAGAGCTTGCCGATGCTGCCCGTGATGCCCATGGCTTCCACCGCCTTGGGCAGTTCGCCGGCCGGCAGGCCGCCCAGGCGGGCCAGCGCATTCATCATCGGCTGCTTCTGCCCCATGAGCGCGGCCGAGCCGGCGTCGGCGCGGAATTCGCGCTGGCGCGAGAACCAGGCCACCACGATGGCGGCGGCAAAGCCCAGCACGATGTCCAGCACGATGGTGCTCACGTAGTAGCCGATGCCCGGGCCCGACGAACGGTCGTCGCCGCGGCGCAGGAAGCTGTCGACCGCATAGCCGATCACGCGCGACAGGAACACGACGAAGGTGTTCATCACGCCCTGGATCAGCGTCATGGTGACCATGTCGCCGTTGGCGATGTGCGCCACCTCGTGGCCGATCACGGCCTCGACTTCTTCGCGCGTCATGTTCTGCAGCAGGCCGGTGGACACCGCCACCAGCGACGAGTTCTTGAACGCGCCGGTCGCGAAGGCATTGGGCTCGCCTTCGAAGATGCCGACCTCGGGCATGCCGATGCCGGCCTTGTCGGCGAACTTGCGCACCGTGCCGACGATCCAGGCCTCGTCGGGCGACTGGGGGTTGTCGATCATGTGCAGCTTGGTCGTCCACTTGGCCATGGGCTTGCTGATCAGGAGCGAAATGATCGCGCCGCCGAAGCCCATGATGAGCGCGAAGCCGAGCAGCGCCGTGAGGTTCAGCCCGTTGGCCGTCAGAAAGCGGTTGACGCCGAGCAGGCTGGCGACGATGCCGAGCACTGCAACGACCATCACATTGGTCAAAACGAACAGAAGGATACGTTTCAAGTTGAATTCTCCGTGGGGGAATGCTGCCGCCTAGATGAGGACCGGATGGCCCTCTTCAAGCCGTGCAGGAATGGCGCTCTTCCTGTGTTGTTGTTTGGATTCTGGAGGAGCCGCACCGCGGCTCGCGGGTAGAGCGATGATAGGAGCAAAAGTTCTACGGACCGGGCCTGAAGACCTTGGGATCGTCGTAGAAATTCGCCTCCTCGTTGCCGGCCCACCAGCCCGGCACGCCCAGCACGGGCAGCGGAACGAAGGGTTTTTGCGCCAGCTGATGCGGATCGAGGCTGCGTGCCAGCGCCCGATCGCAGGGCGCCGCCGATCCGCCGGCAGCGGGTGGCGGCAGCCGCAGCACATGCGCGGTGAGCGCCTTGCGCGGGGTGGCGAGTTTCTCGAGCAGCGCATGGCCGAAGATCCAGAGGCGCGCCCGGGACCACAGCGCGCGCTGCGCCACGAAAAGGGTGTGCCAGTCGCGCGCGGCCAGCGCCTGCCACAGCGGCTCGGGCGCATCGAGCACGGCGCCGTTCTCGTCGAACAGCGTGAGCGCGTCGCGCAGCGGGCCGCGCGTGGCGCCGATGCCCGCACGGGCGATCTCGGCGGCCTGCAGTTCGTTCAGGCGACGCTTGGCCTCCGGAAAGGCGAGCCAGACGAGGCCGTTGAAGAAGTCGTGCAGGTTGTCGCGCGTCGGCACGGTGCCGGTCTGGAAGATGTGGGCCTCGTAGGCCTGCCCCGCGGGCAGCGCCGACTGCGGCACGAAGGCGGGCCTGAAACCCGGCGCTGCTTCCCGCTGCAGCGCGGCAGCGACCGAGGTGTCGAGCGCCGTCTGCGCCGCCGCCTGGCCGATGGCGCGATAAGGCGCGAGCCAGGGCTGCGCCCAGTCGACCGCCGCCAGGCTCAAGGCGTGGCGGCTCCGGTCCAGCGGATGCGGTCGGGGTGCTGCAGCACGGCGAACTCCGCCGGGAGCTTGTCGAACAGCTTGAGCGAACTGCCGTGCTTGCCGAGCAGCCCGGCCGCGCGCAGGGCCTGGGCCACGTCGTTGAGCGGCACGTCGGCACCACTGCGCAGCGCGGGTGCCGCCCGCAGGATGAATTCGGCGGCTTCAGAAGGCGGCTGCGGCGCGAGCGGCTTCGCTGCGGCCTTGGCGGTCTTTCGGACCGGGGCCTTGGCCGCGGTCTTGCGGGCCGTCGCGGCCGCACTCTTCTCCGTCTTTTCCGTCTTGGCCGGCGCACGCTTCGCGGCCACCTTGGCCGCGGCCTTCTTCGCGGGCGCGCTGCGGGGCGCGACCGGCGCGCCGTGGTGCTGCAGGTCGGTGAACCCGTCGTAGACCGCCACGGTCTCTTCGCCGGTCTTGCCCTGCTGGCCGAGGCCGCAGACGCGGCAGCCCTTCTCGCGCAGCCGGATCACGAGCGGCGCAAAGTCGGAATCGGAAGACACCAGCACCACCACGTCGGGGCGCTCGGCGATCACGAGATCGATGGCATCCACGGCGAGCGCGATGTCGGTGCTGTTCTTGCCGGCCGAAATATTGACCATCGGCCGCACCGACAACCGCTTGAAGAGCGCCTGCTGCTTGACCGCCGTCTCGGCGTTGCAATAGGCGCGGCGCACGTGCACGGCGCCGTGCTCCGTCAGCGTGCGCTGCACGGCTTGCTCGATCACGTCGGAGGAGACGTTGTCGGCGTCGATCAGGAGCATCACGCACGGCGTGGAGGTCATATGAAGTTCCTATCAAAGTCGAAGGACGAGTATCTCCCGCTTCCTCTATGCAGACCCACCTGCGCGGCCCATGAGGCAGTCCCGCGCAGCATGTCGCATCCATCAAAGACATTCAGTTACGATTGATCGGATAAATCTCAAAACGGAGGAAGCGTGCAAGTGCATCGCATACTGTTTGGCGGGTTCTCGGCGATATGTCTCACAAGTTGTGGCGGGAACGGCGGAGGGGATGGTTCCGTGCTCCCCGCTTCAATCACAGCGTCAGGGCAGACGCAGGCTAGCGCGCTCATCGAGGATCCCGTTGCCAACAAGGAACTGGCCACGCCTCTGCGTCCGCTCGCGAAAAGTCCCTTTAAGCGCCGCTATCGGGTTTTTTCCGCCAACGGAGGGCAGTACACCCTTGACCTCGATTTCAGCAATCGACGCTACGTATTTGCTCCAAGCGATGGAGGAAATAGCAACGTACTACAGCCGATCAACTCGCCCGTTGTTGGCATGATCGCATCTGGTGAGTTTTCTGATGATCCTATGCAGCCAGGCACCTTTGTGCTTCAGCGTAGCAAAGTCAATTCCGTAGTCAACCTCGCTCGCTTTCGTCTTCTCGGTGATGCCATCGTCGGTACGTTTCCACTGGCTCGGACATCCTTGGAAGGCACGGTTGGCATCTCCTATCCCTTCTTGGGCGTTACGAACCTGGTTAGCGCCCAGTCCGCAATGGACGGCACCTACAACCGCTTCACCTACGGTACACCGTTTCAAAACGTCGCTTACTCGCTGGCACACCAAATCAGCATTTCCGGCGGCGGGACGCAACTGCGGGTGTGCCGCTCGGATACCGGTTTCTACCGACTCGAGGTTTGTCCCACGCAGCTCTTGAAGACCTATGCCATCGTCGCTACAGAGCGTCCCGGCATCTGGCGTCTAACAACGGCCGACACAACAGAGCAGATCGATTTTTCAGTGGCCCGAGTGGGGGGGCAGAACGTCTATTTGGCTGCCGGCCGGCTGCCGAACCTTGATCTCCAGTTTCGTATCGGCTTGCCAGAAACTACCGAATGGACAGCCGCCACGATGTACGGCGCTTTTACCGCGAGTAGCACCAGCGGAAACGAGCCTGCGCTCCAAGTCGGTGACGCGTGGACCCGAACAAGCGTGCATGCGGACAGTGTCCGACAATCCGCTGTGTATGCAGACGGTAATTGGACCGTCGAACAGCGCCCGCTGGTCACGCTAGCCAACGATGCACCGATCGGTGCGCGCGGACTCCAATCGGGTAACTCGACGCTGTACGGTGCACGCGGCGCCGGACTGTGGGCCATGGTAGCCCTCCCGCGGCCGGGTACTAGCGAGCCTTACCAGAATGGAGTGATCGGTTTATGGGGAACCGGCGAAGGGGTGGCCGTGGATCCACGCAACGACAGCTACACGGTGTTCGCCTCCAATGGCACCAAGCAGCGCTTGCGACTTGATTTCGACATGCATCAATACGAGATGGTGGATGAGTCAGGCCACTCGGTTCGCGGGCCCTTCGCTGCCGATCCGGTGCAAAAAAATGTCTATGTATTTGCCACAGATAGGGTAGCCCCTTCGTCAGCTGCGCGCTTCCAGGTCACTATTGACGCTGTCATCGGCGCCTTTCCATTTCTGGAGTCGAACGGTTCGGGTCGCTATGCGCTCCAACCATTCGTCGCGGCTCGCAATCTGGTCATTGACGCAACAGAATTTCATCTTGTTGGCAGTCTCCCGCGTTTCAACATGTTTAGCGTGGCGCGTGGCGCAGGAATAGCCGACTCGACGACCAGCACGTTCGATCTGTACTACAGCGGTGCCAACACGCCCACGCTTGGCGTCTGTTCCACAGATCCGTTGAAGCCAATGTGTACGCCAGATCGGAACTACTCAGTCACCACGGGCTCGGAAGCCGGAGATTGGGTCGCCACCAACACGGCGAACGCGAGCGACAACTTCCATTTCTCCGTGGCACGCATCGGGGGCAAAAATGTTTACCTGCGCGCCGCCGTTGATTCATCGAACCGCGCGGTCTTTGAGGTTGGCCTCACGACTTGGGCACCCTTCCAGTGGCCGGCAAACTCATTTCCGCTGACGGTATCGACGCTCGGCGGCTATGGTAGCGGTGGAACTTCCGTCAACGCGATAAACACGGTTTTCAATCAGCCCGACGGCAGCTCACTTCCCTTTTCCATCACCCTTGAGCCCATATCAACCTACCCTACTGCGCGCCCCCACGCGAGCGGCATTCGCATCGGATGGGACACCGCCTCGCCCGCAGACCAATACGATGCTACCGTCGAGCCCAGTGCATTGCTGATGGTGGTGGGCCGTTCCGGCAATCCAGCCACGCAAGGCTATCTGCAACTTGTTATGGGGGGCCGGCAATTGAGCGATCCCCCCTGACGCACGGGGCGACGGTCGAACTCAGCCCATGCGCCAGTTCAGCGTTTCACCACCGCGCAGCGGCTTGAGCGTGGCGTCGCCGTAGGGCACGGTTTCCGGCACAGTCCAGCTTTCGCGCTTCAGCGTGATGGTGCCGCTGTTGCGCGGCAGGCCGTAGAAGTCGGGGCCGTGGAAGCTCGCGAAGCCTTCGAGCTTGTCGAGCGCGCCGGCGTTGTCGAAGGCCTCGGCATAGAGCTCGATGGCGGTCAGCGCGGTGTAGCAGCCGGCGCAGCCGAGCGCATGCTCCTTCAGGTGGGCCGGATGCGGCGCGCTGTCGGTGCCGAGGAAGAAGCGGTCGCTGCCGCTGGTGGCCGCCTCCACCAGCGCCACGCGGTGCGTCTCGCGCTTGAGCACGGGCAGGCAGTAGTAGTGCGGGCGGATGCCGCCGGTGAAGATGGCGTTGCGGTTGTACAGCAGGTGGTGCGCGGTGATGGTGGCGGCCGTGAAGCGGTTGGCATCGCGCACGTAGTGGGCGCCCTCTTTCGTGGTGAGGTGCTCGAACACCACCTTGAGCTCGGGAAAGTCGCGGCGCAGGGGGATCATCACGCGGTCGATGAAGACGGCCTCGCGGTCGAACAGGTCGACCGCCGGATCGGTGACCTCGCCATGCACCAGCAGCAGCAGGCCGTGCTTCTGCATGGCCTCGAGCGTCTTGTAGGTGTGGCGGATGTCGGTCACGCCGGCATCGCTGTTGGTGGTGGCGCCGGCCGGGTAGAGCTTGAGCGCGCGCACGCCGGCTTCCGCGGCCAGCGCGATTTCCTCGGGCGGCAGCCTGTCGGTCAGGTAGAGCGACATCACGGGCTCGAAGGCCGTGCCCGGCGGCACCGCCGCGCGGATGCGGTCGCGGTAGGCCATGGCCTGCGCCGCGGTGGTCACAGGGGGGCGCAGGTTGGGCATGACCAGCGCGCGGCCGAACTGGCGCGCGCTGTGCGGGACCACGGCTTCGAGGGCGGCGCCGTCGCGCACATGCAGGTGCCAGTCGTCCGGGCGGGTGATGGTGAGGGTGTCTGTCATGGGAAGGCCATTGTCGCATCGCGGCCTTGCGGCTGGCACACGTCGTGCTTCACCACCGGTTCGATCCCTTCGCCCTTTCACCCCTAGGAGCTCCTGTGAAGCGTGCCGTTCCTGACTCGATCCTGAAACCCCTGGCCGCCTGCGCGGCGCTCGCCACCCTGGCCTTTGCGGCGCCGGCCCTGGCACAGGAGAAAACGCTGCGCATCGCCATGACCGCGGCCGACATTCCGCGCACGCTGGGCCAGCCCGACCAGGGTTTCGAGGGCAACCGCTTCACCGGCATCCCGATCTACGACTCGCTCACGCAGTGGGACCTGTCCAAGGCCGATGCGCCGAGCGTGCTGATCCCGGCGCTGGCCGCCTCGTGGGCCGTCGACGCCAAGGACAAGACCAAGTGGGTCTTCAAGCTGCGCCCCGGCGTCAAGTTCCACGACGGTTCCGCCTTCAATGCCGACGCTGTGGTGTGGAACGTGCAGAAGGTGCTCGACAAGGACGCCCCGCAGTTCGACCCGAGCCAGGTCGGCGTGACCGCTTCGCGCATGCCCACGCTGCGCACCGCGCGCAAGATCGACGACATGACGGTCGAGCTCACCACCAGCGAACCCGACGCCTTCCTGCCGATCAACCTCACGAACCTGTTCATGGCCTCGCCCGCCCACTGGCAGAAGAAGTTCGACGCCGCGGCCGGCGCCACGCCCGCCGACAAGTCCAAGGCCGCATGGACCGCCTTCGCGGCCGACCCCGCGGGCTCGGGCCCGTTCAAGGTCACCCGCTTCGTGGCCCGCGAGCGCCTGGAACTGGCCGCCAACAAGGCCTACTGGGACGCCAGGCGCGTGCCGAAGATCGACAAGGTCGTGATGCTGCCGATGCCCGAGGCCAATGCGCGCACCGCCGCGCTGCTCGGCGGCCAGGTCGACTGGATCGAGGCGCCCGCACCCGACGCCATGGCGCAGATCACGCAGCGCGGCTTCAAGATCTATTCGAACGCGCAGCCGCACGTGTGGCCGTGGCAGCTGTCGTTCGCCGAAGGCTCGCCCTGGCTCGACAAGCGCGTGCGCCAGGCGGCCAACCTCTGCATCGACCGCGGCGGCATGAAGCAGCTGCTGGGCGGCATGATGGCCGAGCCCAAGGGCACGGTGCCGCCGGGCCATCCATGGTTCGGCAAGCCGGGCTTCGACATCCGCTACGACGTGAAGGCCGCGCAGGCGCTGATGACGCAGGCCGGCTACTCGGCCGCCAAGCCGATCAAGGTGAAGGTGCAGATCTCGGCCTCGGGCTCGGGCCAGATGCAGCCGCTGCCGATGAACGAGTTCGCGCAGCAATCGCTCAAGCAGTGCTTCTTCGACGTGCAGTTCGACGTGATCGAATGGAACACGCTCTTCACCAACTGGCGCAAGGGCGCGAAGGACCCGTCGGCCAACGGTGCGAATGCGGTCAACATCAGCTTTGCGGCGATGGACCCGTTTTTCGCGATGGTGCGCTTCGTGAGCACCAAGGCCTTCCCGCCGGTGTCCAACAACTGGGGCTACTATGGCAGCGCAGAGGTCGACAAGCTGGTGGCCGACGCGCGCACCAGCTTCGACGACAAGGCGCGCGACGCCGCGCTCGCCAAACTGCACACGCACATCGTGGACGACGCGCCCTTCGTCTGGATCGCGCACGACGTGGGGCCGCGCGCGATGTCGGCCAAGGTCAAGAACGTGGTGCAGCCCAAGAGCTGGTTCATCGACATCGCGACGATGGCGATGGACTGACCTCATCCCAGCCAGCCACCATGCTCGCCTACCTCTTGCGCCGCATCATCTACGCCGTGCCGATCATGGTCGGCGTGGCGCTCGTGTGCTTCCTGCTGGTGCACATCGCGCCCGGCGATCCGCTGGTGTCGATCCTGCCGCCCGACGCCTCGGCTGATCTGCAGGCGCAGCTGCGCGAGCTCTACGGCTTCAACCGATCGCTGCCCGAGCAGTTTGCGATGTGGGTCTGGCGCGCGCTGCATGGCGACCTCGGCGTGTCCATCGCGAGCAACCGCGCGGTGGCGGGCGAGGTGTTCACGGCCGTAGGCAACACGCTGCGGCTCGCGGTGGTGGCGACCTTCATCGGCTTCGTGCTGGGCTGCCTGTTCGGCTTCGTGGCGGGCTACTTCCGCAACTCGTGGCTCGACCGCTTGGCCTCGATGCTGTCGGTGCTGGGCGTGAGCGTGCCGCACTACTGGCTGGGCATGGTGATGGTGATCGTGTTCTCGTCGCAGCTCATGTGGCTGCCGGCCACCGGCGCGGGCCCGGGCGGCTCCAGCGACTGGGCCTGGGACTGGGCGCACGTGCAGTTCCTGATCCTGCCGGCCCTCACGATGTCGGTGATCCCGATGGGCATCGTCGCGCGCACGGTGCGCGCGCTGGTGGCCGACATCCTCGACCAGGAATTCATCGTCGGACTGCGCGCCAAGGGCCTCACGCACCTGGGCGTGTTCCGCCACATGGTGAAGAACGCGGCGCCCACGGCGCTCGCGGTGATGGGCCTGCAGCTGGGCTACCTGCTGGGCGGCTCGATCCTGATCGAGACCGTGTTCTCATGGCCCGGCACCGGCTTTCTGCTGAACTCCGCGATCTTCCAGCGCGACCTGCCGCTGCTGCAGGGGACCATCCTGGTGCTGGCGCTGTTCTTCGTGGTGCTCAACCTGCTGGTCGACGTGCTGCAAACGCTGCTCGACCCGCGGATTGCAAGGGCCTGACGACCATGAGCGCACTGCCCCTCCCCTCTTCTTCCTCGGCCACCGCCGACGTGAAGCCGTTGCTGCCGATGCAGCGCTCGCGCGGCTACTGGACTTCGGCGCTGCTGCGCTTCACGCGCGATCCGGTCGCCATGGGTGCGGCGTTCGTGGTGCTGCTGCTGATCGGCCTGGCCGTGTTCGGGCCGTGGCTCGCGCCGGCCGACCCTTACGCCTCCTCGATGCTCAAGCGGCTCAAGCCGATCGGCACCGAGGGCCTGCCTCTGGGCAGCGACGAACTGGGCCGCGACATGCTGTCGCGCCTGATCGTCGGCGCGCGGCTGTCGCTGTTCATCGGCATCACGCCGGTGATCTGCGCCTTCGTGCTCGGCACGGTGATCGGCATCGTCGCGGGCTACGCGGGCGGCTTCACCAACACGCTGATCATGCGCACCATCGACGTGTTCTACGCCTTTCCCTCGGTGCTGCTGGCGATTGCGCTGTCGGGCACGCTGGGCGCGGGGGTGGTCAACTCGCTGATCTCGCTGACCATCGTGTTCATTCCGCAGATCGCGCGCGTGGCCGAGAGCGTGACCACGCAGGTGCGCACGCGCGACTACGTGGAGGCGGCGCGCGCCTCGGGCGCGAACCCGTTCACGATCGTGCGGGTGCATGTGCTGGGCAACGTGCTCGGTCCGATCTTCGTCTACGCCACGAGCCTGATCGCGGTGTCGATGATCCTGGCCTCGGGCCTGTCGTTCCTGGGCCTGGGCGTGAAGCCGCCGGAGCCGGAGTGGGGCCTGATGCTCAACACGCTGCGCACCGCGATCTATGTGCAGCCGTGGGTCGCGGCATTGCCGGGCGCGATGATCTTCATCACTTCGATCTCCTTCAATCTTCTGTCCGATGGGTTGCGGTCGGCGATGGACAACAAGGGGTAGGGATGGGGTTTCTTTTTGTTCTGCGCGTTGTGTTTGATGCGGGTTATTCAGGGCGCGCTCCCGCCGATGGGGTACCTTGCTCCGCGAATGTCCCCCGCCCTTCGGGCTCCTCCTTGATTTCGCTGCGCAAGGCACCCCATCGGCGGGATCGTTGGACAAAGCGGTGGTTGATCCGCCAGCACAAGCGCCGCGCCCATCGTGCACAGGGCATCGGGTGCTCCCCGCAGCGAAATAAAGGAGGAGGGCGAAGCCCGGGGGACATTCGCGGAGGGGAGTACCCGGTGGCCTGTGCACGCGCCCTGAAACAACAGCGCCAAGAACAAAGCAACGAAGGAGCGTGACAACATGGACGCACTGAAAGACATCGGCGGCCCCGCACAGCCGCTGCTCACCATCACCGGCCTGGTCAAGCACTTTCCGCTCAAGAAGGATCCGCTGGGCCGCGGCGGTGGCGTGGTGCGCGCGGTCGACGGCGTCGATTTCGAAGTGCTCAAGGGCGAGACGCTCGGCGTGGTCGGCGAATCGGGCTGCGGCAAGTCGACCACCGCGCGGCTGCTGATGCAGCTGATTGCCCCCACGCGGGGCGAAGTGGTGTTCGACGGCCGCGAGGTCGGCGGGCGCGAACTGCCGCTCAAGGAATTCCGGCGCCAGGTGCAGATGGTGTTCCAGGACAGCTATGCCTCGCTCAACCCGCGCCTGACCATCGAAGACTCCGTTGCCTTCGGCCCGCAGGTGCACGGCGTCGGACGGCGCGAGGCCGTGGCGCGTGCGCGCGACCTGCTCGCGCGCGTCGGGCTCGAACCGCAGCGCTTTGCCGAACGCTATCCGCATGAACTCTCGGGCGGCCAACGCCAGCGCGTCAACATCGCGCGCGCGCTCGCGCTGCAGCCGCGCATGGTGATCCTCGACGAGGCCGTGTCGGCGCTCGACAAGTCGGTGGAGGCGCAGGTCATCAACCTGCTGCTCGACCTCAAGGCCGAGTTCGGCCTGACCTACCTCTTCATCAGCCACGACCTCAACGTGGTGCGCTACGTGAGCGACCGCGTGATGGTCATGTACCTGGGCCAGGTGGCCGAGATCGGGCCGGCCGACGCGCTCTACGATGCGCCGGCGCATCCCTACACCCGCGCCCTGCTCTCGTCGATGCCCTCGATGGACCCCGACCACCGCACCGAAGAGGCAGCGCTGGCCGGCGACCCGCCGAATCCGATCAACCCGCCCACGGGCTGCCGCTTCCATCCGCGCTGCGCGCTGGCCGCACCGGTGTGCAGCCAGGTGGTGCCCGAGCCCATCGCCACCGGGGCGCGGCATGCAGCGAGCTGCCTGGTCCATGAGGCCGGCAGCGGACATCCGATGGCCGTGCCGCTGGCCAGGGCGGCGTGAACGCATGACGACCATGAACAACCCGACTTCTTCCTCCTCCGAGCCGATGGTCCGCCTGCGCGATCTCAGCGTCAGCTTCAGCGGCGGCCGCAAGCCCGTGCAAGCGGTCAGCGGCGTGAGCCTGGAGGTGCGGCGCGGCGAGGTGGTCGCGCTGATCGGAGAATCGGGCTCCGGCAAGAGCGTGACCCTGCGCACGCTGCTGCGCCTGCATCCCGAGCGCCGCACGCGCATCGGCGGGCAGGTGCAGGTGGCCGGGCGCGACGTGCTCGC
This sequence comes from Variovorax beijingensis, assembly GCF_007828835.1. GTDB lineage: Bacteria > Pseudomonadota > Gammaproteobacteria > Burkholderiales > Burkholderiaceae_C > Variovorax > Variovorax beijingensis_A. The sequence continues at coordinate 25,771 of NZ_VIVL01000003.1, forward strand.
GATGCCCGCGCGCGAGCTCGACGACTTCCGCGGCAAGGTCGCTTCGATGATCTTCCAGGAGCCGCTGCTCGCGCTCGACCCGGTGTATTCGGTCGGCGCGCAGATCGTCGAGTCGATCCGCCGCCACGAGTCGGTGAGCAAGGCCGAGGCGCATCAGCGTGCGCTCGCGCTGTTCGAGCGCGTGCGCATCCCGAGCCCCGAGCGGCGCCTGGCGGCCTATCCGCACGAGATGTCGGGCGGCATGCGGCAGCGCGCGATGATCGCGCTCGCGCTGGCCTGCAAGCCCCAGCTGCTGCTGGCCGACGAGCCGACCACCGCGCTCGACGCCACGGTGCAGATCCAGATCCTGCTGCTGCTGCGCGAGCTGCAGCGCGACCTCGGCCTGTCGGTGATCTTCGTCACGCACGACATCGGCGCCGCGGTCGAGGTGGCCGACCGCATTGCCGTGATGTATGCCGGCCGCATCGTCGAGGAAGGCACCGCGCGCGAGCTGATCCGCTCGCCGCGCCACCCCTACACCATCGCGCTGCTCAAGAGCCGCGCGCATGGCGCACTGGCGCGCGGCGCGCGGTTGGAGACCATCGGCGGCGCGCCGCCCGATCTCTCGGCGCTGCCGCCCGGCTGCGCCTTTGCCGAACGCTGCACGCTCGCCACCGATGCCTGCCGCGCCGCGCAGCCGCCGGTGGTCGAGCTCGCGCCGAACCACCGCGCGCGCTGCATCCATACCGATGCCGCCGCCGCCATCGCACCCACGCTGGTGGCCTGACCCGCCCCTGCACACACACGACAACACGCCATGCCCCTGCACGACCCCGCCCACGCCTTCGTTCCCTACCCCGACGCACCGGTGCCGCATGCGCCCACCGGTCCGCTGGCCGACCTGCGCTTTGCAGCGAAAGACCTGTTCGACGTGGCCGGCTATCCCACCGGCGGCGGCAGCCCGATCGTGCTCGCGATGTCGGGCATCAAGACCCGCACCGCGCCCACCGTGCAGAAGCTGCTCGATGCGGGCGCGCGCTTCGCGGGCAAGACCGTGACCGACGAACTCGCGTTCTCGATGAACGGCAACAACGCGCACTTCGGCGCGCCGGTCAACGGCGCCGCGAAGGACCGTATCACCGGCGGTTCGTCGTCCGGCTCGGCCTCGGCCGTGTCCTCGGGCCTGTGCGACTTCGCGCTCGGCACCGACACCGGCGGCTCGGTGCGCGCGCCGGCCAACCACTGCGGGCTGTACGGCCTGCGGCCCACGCACGGCCGCGTGAGCCTCGAAGGCGCGCTGGACCTCGCGCCCAGCCTCGACACCTGCGGCTGGTTCGCACGCGACATCGGCACCTTCGCGCGCGTGGCGGACGTGCTGCTGGGCGCCGACACGGCCGCGCTGCCCGCGCGCGTGCGGCTGCTGCGCCCCGAGGACGTGTGGTCGCTCGCGGTGCCGGCCGCGGCCGATGCGCTGGCGGATGCCGCCGCGCGCGTGCAGCGCGTGCTCGGCGATGCGGCAGGCATCGAGGTCGCGCTCGACTCCTTCGATGCGATGTACTGGAACTTCCGCTACGTGCAAGCGCACGAGGCCTGGCTGACCGACGGTCCGCTGATCGAGCGCTACGCGCCGCCGCTGGGCCCGGGCGTGGCCGAGCGCTTTGCCTGGTCGCGCGGCGTGACCGATGCGCAGATCGTTGCCGGCCGCGCCTTCCGCGCCGCCTTCCGCAGCCATCTGGCCAAGCTGCTCGGCAGCGACGGCGTGCTGCTGATGCCGACCATGCCCGACATCGCGCCGCTGCGCAGCGAAGGCGAGGCCGGCCTGGAGGACTACCGCAACCGCGCGATCCAGATGCTGTGCATCGCGGGCCTTGCCGGCTTTCCGCAGCTGTCGATGCCGCTCGCGCAATGCCACGGTGCGCCGCTCGGCATTTCGCTGCTCGGGCCGGCGGGGTCGGACCGGTCGTTGATCGCCCTGGCGGAGCGCATTGCCGGCGGCTGACGAGCCGATTGCGCCCTGAACTGGGCGACACTGCTGCCTTCCATCATGCGTTGAGCGCAGGAACAGCAACATGTCGCAGGCCTCGCCGCAATTCGTGGATTTCATCGTCGACCGGCTCTCTGGAATCGGCGGCATCACGACGAACCGCTTCTTCGGCGGCACCGGCCTCTCGGCCCACGCCACGCAGTTCGCGATGGTCATGGGCGGCAGCCTCTACTTCGTCGTGGACGAGAACACCCGGCCCAGGTACGAGAAACTCGGCAGCACCTGCTTTGCCTACGACACCAGGGCGCGGCGGGTCCAGGTCAGGAAGTACTTCGAGGTGCCCATCGAGATCATCGAGGACCATGAGGCGCTGGCCGCCTTGGCAAGGGAATCCGTTCTCGCGGCGCAAGGCCTGAAGAAAAAGAAACCGGCCGGCAAGAGCGCCTAGTTGTGCCAGTCGACGACCACCTGCGCCGCCAGCGCGCAGGTATCGCAATCGACACTCGCCGCAGCCCGCTCCACCACCACGAAGTCGCCCGCATCCACCGCCAGCAGCGCGTGGTGCCAGGTGCCGGGCGCGAGCGTCACGCCTTGCAGCCCGTCGGTGACGAACGCAGCAAGCGCACCAGGCGCGGGCGCTTCGCCGGCCGGCGCCACGACGATGACGAAGCGCCGCTCGCCCAGCGGCACGAAAGTCTGGCTGCCCAGCGCGTGGCGCTCCAACTCCGCGACTTCGTGCGGAAAACGCCGCGCCTGCGCGCGGAACAGCGCGAGCATCGGCCGGCCGCCCTGCGCGCCGAGCTGCAGGTCGCCGACGAGGTCGAAGCGTTCGGCATTGCCGCCATTGATCAGGCGTCCCGTGCCGGCGGGCGCAGCCAGTACCGTGCCGTAGGGCGCGAAGGCCTCGGGTGTCAGCGCTTGCGCCGCGAGCATTACCGGGGCGTGGGGAGCAGCATCGTTCATGCGGCGGAGTACAGCAGAAAACATGCCGATGGTCACCAGGCGCTACAGTCCGCGGGCCCCTTTTCTCTTTCGCCCTCACCTGCGCAGCCAGCGCTTCCCGATGCGACGCTCCCTCATCCTTTGCCTCCCCGTTCCAGCCGCTCTTCTTGTCGCAGCGTGCGCATCGGGCCCCGCGCCGCGCGTCAGCTGGCTCGGCGACGGTGTATTCAAGTCGCCCACCGTGCAGGAAGCCGAAGCCTACTGCCGCAACTTCGGCGCGCCGATGCGCTTCCTCGATCCGAAGGCGGCGGCAACCGGCGCGCCGGCGGGCGAAGTCAGCTACCGCTGCGACTGATCGCCCGGTTCCGTGCCGGGCGCCCGCACCTGCTCCAGGATGAAATCGATGAAGGTGCGGATCGCCCGCGTGTGCTGCCGGTTGGGCATGTAGAGCATGAACATCTGCGTGCCGAAGATCGAAAGGCGCCAGTCGTCGAGCGTGGTCACCACGTCGCCCCTGCGCACGTCCTCCTGCACCACGTAGTCGGGCACCAGGCCGATGCCCAGGCCCGCGAGGATGGCCTGGCGCAGGAATAAAAAATTCTCCGAGATCAGCGTCGGCTCCAGGATCACCTCGCGCCGCACCTCTCCCAGATTCTGTCCCTGGTAGGCCGACACGCGCAGCTGCCGGCCGATGACGGCGGCGGTGACCACCGGCGCGCCCTGCAGTTCGTCGAGCTGCACCGGCAGCGGATGCTTCTGCGCATAGCCGCTCGAAGCGCAAGCCACGTAGCGCACCGGCCCCATCTCGCGCGCGACCAGGTTCTGCGGCGGCTCGGGAATCACGCGGATCGCGATGTCGACCTCGTCGCGCAGCAAGTCCTCGATGCGGTTCTCGAACACCACGTCGAGCACGATGCCGGGGTACTGCCGCTTGAAGTCGATCAGCCAGCCGGCCATCACCAGCTGCCCATAGCCGCTGGGCACGCTCAGCCGCACGCGGCCCTGCAGGCCCTGGCCCAGCGTGGTGACCGATTCCTTTGCGGCCAGCAGCTCGGCCTGGATGGCCACGCCATGCTGGTACAGGCGCAGGCCGATCTCGGTCGGTTCGGCGCGCCGCGTGGTGCGCCGCACCAGCTGCGCGCCGACCGAGCGCTCCAGCTGGTTCAGGTGGTAGCTGACGTTGGCGCGGCTCATCTTGAGCCGGCGCGCCGCCGCGCTCAGGTTGCCGGCGTCAAGGATTTCCACCAGCAGGGTCAGCGATTGGAGGTCCATGCAGCGGATTGTGTCAAAAATCCTTTGACAGTCTGTCAATGGCCTATGCAATTGTCAAAGCACCGGCACGGGCCAAGAATGCGGGGTTCACCCCAGAGCCTCGGGCCCCTCGCGTTTGCAGCAGGGCTCGCCACGCAAGAGACAAAGCACATGGCCACCACATCCTCCAGCCCCTCCACGTCTTCCGGTCCCGTCAGCTTCGAGCGTCTTGGCGACGTGTTCGTGGTAACCATCGACAACCCGCCCGTCAACGCCCTGGGCGTGGACGTGCGCCGCGGCCTCGTGGCCGCCATCGAGGCGGCCGAGGCCGACGGCGCCGCTGCCGCGGTGCTGATCGTCGGCGCGGGCCGCAACTTCATCGCGGGCGCCGACATCCGCGAGTTCGGCAAGACGCCGCAGCCGCCCTCGCTGCCCGAGGTGTGCCTGAAGATCGAGAACTGCACGAAGCCGGTGGTCGCCGCCATCCACGGCGCCGCGCTCGGCGGCGGGCTCGAAGTGGCGCTGTCGGCCCACTACCGCCTGGCCGCACCGTCGGCCAAGCTCGGCCTGCCCGAAGTGCAGCTCGGACTCCTGCCCGGCTCGGGCGGCACGCAGCGCGCGCCGCGCCTGATCGGCGTGAAGCCCGCGCTCGAACTGATGCTCAGCGGCCGCCATGCGGGCGCGAAGGAAGCGCTGTCGCTCGGCCTCGTCGACCGTCTCGGCAATGAGGCCGACGCGCGCGCCGAAGGCCTCGCCTATGCGAAGGAACTGGTCGCCGCCAAGGCGCCCGTGCGCCGCACGCGCGAGGCTGGCGGCCTGGCCGACAAGGAAGCCAGCCGCGCCGCCCTCGAAGCCGCACGCGCCGACACCGCGAAGAAGAGCCGCGGCCTGTTCTCGCCGATGAAGATCATCGAGGCCGTCGAGGCCGCGCTCACGCTGCCCTTCGACGAAGGCATGGCGCTGGAGCGCAAGCTGTTTTTGCAATGCATCGACAGCCCGCAACGCGCCGGCCTGATCCACGCCTTCTTCGCCGAGCGCGAAGTGCTGAAGGCGCCCGAGACCCGGTCCGCCGCGCCGCGCGCGCTCGCATCGGCCGGCATCGTCGGCGGCGGCACCATGGGTGCGGGCATTGCGGTGGCGATGCTCGACGCAGGCCTGCCCGTGACCATGATCGAGCGCGACGATACCCAGCTCGCGCGCGGCCGCGCCAATGTCGAGAAGGTGTACGACGGCCTGATCAAGAAGGGCCGCATGACGCCCGAGGCCAAGGACAGCGTGATGGCGCGCTTCTCGGGCTCGACGAGCTATGACGCGCTGGCACAGGTCGACATCGTGGTCGAGGCCGTGTTCGAAGAGATGGGCGTCAAGAAGGCCGTGTTCGCCGAGCTCGACCGCGTGTGCAAGCGCGGCGCGGTGCTCGCCACCAACACCTCGTACCTGGACATCGACGAGATCGCCGACAGCATCTCGCGTCCGCAGGACGTGGTGGGCCTGCACTTCTTCTCGCCGGCCAACATCATGAAGCTGCTCGAGATCGTGGTGCCCGCCAAGGTCAGCGCCGACGTGGTCGCCACCGGCTTCGAGCTCGCAAAGAAATTGAAGAAGGTGCCGGTGCGCGCCGGCGTGTGCGACGGCTTCATCGGCAACCGCATCCTCGCGGTGTACCGCCAGGCCGCCGACCACATGATGGAAGACGGCGCGTCTCCGTACCAGATCGACGAGGCGGTGCGCAACTTCGGCTACCCGATGGGCCCGTTCCAGGTGTCGGACCTCGCGGGCGGCGACATCGGCTGGGCCACGCGCAAGCGCAAGGCCGCCACGCGCGATCCACAGGCGCGCTACGTGCAGGTGGCCGACCGCATCTGCGAGCGCGGCTGGTTCGGCCAGAAAACGCAGCGCGGCTACTACCTGTATCCCGAAGGCGCGCGCACCGGCCAGCCCGACCCCGAGGTGTTGGCCATCATCGACGCCGAGCGCGAGCGCGCCGGCATCACGCCGCGCGCCTTCACCGAGGAAGAAATCATGCGCCGCTACATGGCCGCGATGATCAACGAGGGCGCCAACGTGGTGCTCCAGCGCATCGCGCTGCGCCCGCTCGACGTGGACGTGACCTTCCTCTATGGCTACGGCTTTCCGCGGCACCGCGGCGGCCCGATGAAGTACGCCGACACCGTGGGCCTGCCGAAAGTGCTGGCCGACATCCGCGAGTTCGCGAAAGAAGACCCGATCTTCTGGAAGCCTTCGCCGCTGCTGGTGGAACTGGTCGAGCGCGGTGCCGATTTCGCCAGCCTGAATCAATCCGAGTAAGAGCCAGCCGTCCAGGAGCCATCCCCATGCGCGAAGCCGTCATCGTTTCCACCGCCCGCACCCCGCTCACCAAGGCGCACCGCGGCGAGTTCAACATCACCCCGGGCCCCACGCTCGCGGCCTTTGCGGTGAAGGCCGCGGTCGAGCGCTCCGGCCTGGACCCCGCGCTGATCGAGGACGCGATCCTCGGCTGCGGCTACCCCGAAGGCACCACGGGCCGCAACATCGCGCGCCAGGCCATCATCCGCGCGGGTCTGCCGATCTCCATCGCCGGCACCACGGTCAACCGTTTCTGCGCCTCGGGCCTGCAGGCGATCGCGATGGCGGCGGGCCGCATCGTGGTGGACGGCGCGCCGGCCATGATCGCGGGCGGCGTGGAAAGCATCTCGCAGATCCGCTCGCGCAGCGCCACCGATGCCGGCGACAGCGGCATGGACCCGTGGATCGTCCAGCACAAGCCCGCGCTCTACATGGCGATGATCGAGACCGCCGACATCGTGGCCCAGCGCTACGGCATCAGCCGCGAAGCGCAGGACCGCTTCTCGGCCGAGAGCCAGCGCAAGACCGAAGAGGCGCAGCTGGCCGGCCGCTACAGGGACGAGATCGTCGCCTGCACCACCACCATGGCGGTGACCGACAAGGAAACCAAGGAAGTCAGCTACCGCGAAGTCACCGCCACCGAAGACAACTGCAACCGCCGCGGCACCACCTACGAGGCGCTCGCCAAGCTCAAGCCGGTGATGGGCGACGACAAGTTCATCACCGCCGGCAACGCCTCGCAGCTGTCCGATGGCGCCTCGGCCTGCGTGCTGATGGAAGCGAAGGATGCGGAGCGCGCCAACCTCAAGCCGCTGGGCGCCTTCCGCGGCCTTGCGGTGGCCGGCTGCGAACCCGACGAGATGGGCATCGGCCCGGTGTTCGCGGTGCCCAAGCTGCTCGCGCGCCACGGCCTGAAGGTCGAGGACATCGGCCTGTGGGAACTCAACGAAGCCTTCGCTTCGCAGTCGATCTACTGCCAGGAGAAGCTGGGCATTCCGTCGGAACGGCTCAACGTGAACGGCGGCGCAATCTCCATCGGCCACCCCTTCGGCATGACCGGCGCGCGCCTCACGGGCCATGTGCTGATCGAAGGCAAGCGCCGCGGCGTGAAGTACGCGGTGGTCACGATGTGCATTGCCGGCGGCATGGGCGCCGCGGGCCTGTTCGAAATTTATTGAGGAGCCTGCGATGGACCTGAACTTCACGACCGAAGAAGAAGCCTTCCGCAGCGAGGTGCGCGCCTTCCTGGCGGCCAAGCTGCCGGTGCGGCTGTCCGAGAAAGTGCGCAGCGGCAAGATCCTCGCCAAGGCCGACATGGAGGAATGGCACGCCATCCTCAACGCGCGCGGCTGGCTCGCCAACCACTGGCCCGAGCAGTACGGCGGCCCCGGCTGGACGGCGGTGGAGAAGTTCATCTTCGAGCACGAATGCGCGCTGGCCTTCGCGCCGCGCATCGTGCCCTTCGGCGTGAACATGCTGGGCCCGGTGCTCATCAAGTACGGCAACGAGGCGCAGAAGAAGTACTGGCTGCCGCGCATCCTGAACGGCGACGAATGGTGGTGCCAGGGCTATTCGGAACCCGGCGCGGGCTCCGACCTGGCTGCCGTGAAGACCTCGGCCGTGCGCGGCATCGACGCGCAGGGCGACCACTACATCGTGAACGGCCAGAAGACCTGGACCACGCTGGGCCAGCATGCCAACATGATCTTCTGCCTGGTGCGCACGAATCGCGAGGCGAAGAAGCAGGAAGGCATCAGCTTCCTGCTGATCGACATGACATCGCCCGGCGTGGAAGTGCGGCCGATCATCACGCTCGATGGCGAGCATGAAGTGAACGAGGTGTTCTTCTCCGACGTGCGCGTGCCGGCCGAGAACCTCGTCGGCGAAGAGGACAAGGGCTGGACCTGCGCCAAGTACCTCTTGACCTACGAGCGCACCAACATCGCGGGCGTGGGCTTCTCGGTGGCGGCGCTCGAACAGCTCAAGGGCATTGCGGCCACGCAGACGAAGAACGGCAAGCCGCTGGCCGAAGACCCGGCGTTTGCCGCGCGCATGGCGCGTGTCGAGATCGACCTGGAAAACATGAAGACCACCAACCTGCGCGTGATCGCGGCGGTGGCCGGCGGCGGCGTGCCGGGTGCGGAAAGCTCGATGCTCAAGATCCGCGGCACCGAGATCCGCCAGGAGATCTCGTCGCTCGCGCGCCGCGCGATGGGCGTCTACGGCCGGCCCTTCATCGAGGAAGCGCTGCACGACGGCTTCGAGGGCGAGACCGTCGGCCCGGCCTATGCATCGGCCGCAGCCGCGCGCTACTTCAACAACCGCAAGCTGTCGATCTTCGGCGGCTCCAATGAAATCCAGAAGAACATCATCTCCAAGATGATCCTGGGCCTGTAAAGGAGACATGCAGTGAACTTCGAACACACCGAAGACCGGCGCATGCTCGCCGACAGCCTGAACCGCTTCATCGCCGAGCAGTACGCCTTCGATGCGCGCGACCGCATCGCGAAGTCCCAGCACGGCTTCAGCAAAGAGATCTTCCAGCAGTTCGCCGAACTGGGCGTGATCGGCGCGCTGTTCAGCGAGGCCGATGGCGGCTTCGGCGGCGGGGGCTTCGACGTTGCGGTGGTCTTCGAGGCGCTGGGCCGCGGGCTCGTGGTCGAGCCGCTGCTGGGTGCGGTGATGGTCGGCGAGGCGATCAGCGCGGCCGGCAGCGATGCGCAGAAGCAAATGCTCGGCGACATCATCAACGGCGTGACCGTCGCGGCCTTCGCACATGACGAGGCCGACACGCACTACGAACGAACACGCGTGGCCACCAAGGCCGAACGCAGCGGCGACGACTGGGTGCTGCACGGCGCCAAGGCCGTGGTGCCGCAAGGCGAGCAGGCCGACCTGTTCCTGGTCTCGGCCCGCAGCTCGGGCAAGGTCGACGACGAAGCCGGCATCTCGCTGTTCCTCGTGCCCGCGAAGACCGCAGGCCTTTCGGTACGCGGCTGCCCCGCCATCGACGGCGGCCGGGTCGCCGAGCTCACGCTCGACGGCGTGAAGCTGGGCGCCGATGCGCTGCTGGGCGCCGAAGGCCAGGGCCATGCCACGCTGGAACGCGCCATCGGCCGCGGCGTGCTCGCGCTCTGCGCCGAAGCGCTGGGCGCGATGGAAGCCGCCAAGGCCGCCACGCTCGACTACCTGCGCACGCGCAAGCAGTTCGGCATGCTGATCGGCAGCTTCCAGGCGCTGCAGCACCGCATGGCCGACCTGCTGCTCGAGATCGAACAGGCCCGCTCGGCCGTGATCAACGCCGCCGCCGCCATCGACGGCACCGACCGCGTGGCGCGCGAGCGCGCGCTGTCGGCTGCCAAGTTCAGCATCGGCCGCATCGGCGCGCTGGTGGCGCAAGAGAGCATCCAGATGCACGGCGGCATCGGCATGACCTGGGAGCTGCCGCTGCCGCACTACGCCAAGCGGCTCGTGATGATCGACCATCAGCTCGGCGACGAAGACCACCACCTGCAGCGCTACATTGCGCTGGGCAAGGAGATGAGCGCATGACGGACAAGACCGTCCTGATCTCGCAGCAGGGTGCCGTCCGCATCCTGACCAACAGCAATCCCGGCGCGCGCAATGCGATCACGCCAACGCTGTACGCGGAGCTGAGCGCCGCGCTCGCCGATGCCGCAAACGACCCCGAAGTGGGCGCCGTCGTCTTCACCGGCGCGGGCGATTTCTTCTGCTCGGGCGGCGACCTGAACCTGCTGGCCAAGCGCCGCGAACTGCCCGCTGCGGAACGCCGCGAAAAGCTCGAAGGCCTGCACGACCTGATCCGCGACATCCGCGATTTCGGCAAGCCGGTCATTGCGGCCGTCGAAGGCGGTGCAGCGGGCGCGGGCCTGTCGATGGCGCTGGCCTGCGACATGCTGGTGTCGGCGCGCGACGCGTTCTACACGGTCGCCTATGTCAAGGTCGGCCTCACGCCCGACGGCGGCGCCACCGCCTTCCTCGCGGAGTTCGTCTCGCGCCAGGTGCTGACCGAGATGTGCCTGACCGGCGACCGCATGACGGCCGAGCGCCTGCATGCGCTGGGCGCCGTCAACCGCCTGACCGACAAGGGCGCCGCGCTGGCCGAGGCCATCGCGCTCGCGGCCAAGGTGGCCGACGGTCCCGAGCGCGCAAGCGCACGCATCAAGGCGCTGTGCCGCCAGGCGCACCGCGCCACGCTCGAGCAGCAGCTCGAAGCCGAGGCCGTTTTCATGGTCGAGTCGCAGGCCGACGACGAGGCGGCCGAAGGCATCGGCGCCTTCCTCGGCAAGCGCCGCGCGGACTTTTCCGCGCTGCGCCGCAAGAAGCAGGACGCACCCTGACGCCGGCCGCACGACCCCACTTTCACGCCTCGCGCACGCCGCGGGGCTTTCTCGTTTCAAGGGAGCTGCTCTCATGCCCATGCTGAATTCCTCGCTGCCGCTGGCCGGCGTGCGTGTCCTCGATCTGTCCCGCATCCTTGCGGGCCCCTGGTGCGGCATGGTGCTGGCCGACATGGGCGCCGAGGTCATCAAGGTCGAGCATCCGGGCCGCGGCGACGACACGCGCGACTGGGGGCTGCGCGTCGGCAAGACCGAGACCGCCTACTTCAACAGCGTGAACCGCAACAAGCGCTCGGTCACGCTCGACCTGCAGACGCCCGAAGGCCAGCAGATCGCGCGCGACCTCGCCAAGCAGTGCGACGTGGTGATCCAGAACTTCAAGTTCGGCGGCATCGACAAGCTGGGCCTGGGCTACGAGCAGCTCAGCAAGGAGCATCCGGGCCTCATCTACTGCTCGATCTCGGGCTATGACCGCACCGGCCCCGAGGCCGCGCGCCCGGGCTACGACCTCGTGGTGCAGGGCGAGGCCGGCCTGATGGCGCTCAACGGCGAGGCCAGCCAGCCGCCGCTGAAGTTCGGCGTGGCCATGGTCGACCTGTTCACCGGCATGTACTCGGCGCAGGCCGTGCTCGCGGCGCTCTACCAGCGCGAGAAGACCGGCAAGGGGCGCCATGTGGAGATGGCCCTGTTCGACTGCGGCCTGATGATCACCGCCTACTACGGCCTCGAAGCGCTGCTGATGGGCGAAGACCCGCCGCGCTACGGCAACTCGCATCCTTCGATCGTGCCCTACGGCGTGTTCGATGCGGCCGACGGCCCGCTGGTCATCACGGTGGGCAACAACGCCCAGTTCGCACGCTTCTGCACCGAGGTGATCGAGCGGCCCGACCTTGCGGCCGACGAGCGCTTCAAGACCAACATCCTGCGCTCGGCGAACCGCGCGGTGCTGCTGCCCGAGCTGCACGCCGAGCTCGCCAGGCGCCCGCGCGCCGACCTGCTGGCCAAGCTCAGCGCCTCGGGCATTCCCTGCGGCGAAGTGCTGGGCCTGCTCGAAGCGCTCAACTCCAGGCGCGCGACCGATGCCGGCCTCGTCACTGAGCAGCCGCATCCGGTGGCCGGCAAGGTCAACGTGCTGGCGCCGCCCTACCGCTTCGACGGCGAGCGCCTGCCCGTGCGCAGCGCGCCGCCGCAACTGGGCGAAGGCACGCACGAGGTGCTGCAGTCCCTGCTCGGCCTGTCGGACGAGAAGCTGGCGGCATTGAAGACAAGTGGTGTCGTCTGAACAAGACAGGCGCCCGCATTTCCAAAGTAGACAAGACCCAATGGCATCCCTTTCCTCCCCCCGCAGTCCCCTTCGCCGCGCCCTTCTCGCACTCGCCCTTCCGCTCGTCGCCGGCGCTGCCTTCGCGCAGGCCTGGCCGGCCAAGCCGATCACCGTCATCGTGCCCTTTCCGCCCGGCGGACCGACCGACGTCGCCACGCGCATCGTGGCGCAGAAGATGTCGCAGGGCCTGAAGCAGAACATCCTGATCGACAACCGCAGCGGCGCCTCGGGCACCATCGGCGCAGCGGTGGCCGCCAAGGCCGCACCCGACGGCTACACCTTCGTGATGCTGGCCACGCCCACGCTGCTGGCCGCGCACCTGTACGGCCAGACGCCCTACGACATCTTCAAGAGCTTCACGCCCGTGGGCACGGTGTACGACCTGCCGATCGTGATGGTGGTCAACCCGAAGGTACTGCCCGGCGTGAACGGCCTGCAGGACCTGATCGCCAAGGCCAAGGCCGAGGGCGGCAAGCTCAACTACACGACCGCCGGCGCGGGCAGCTTCGGCCACCTGACGACCGAGCAGCTCAAGAACATCGGCAAGTTCGAGATGCAGCACGTGCCCTACCGCGGCAGCGCACCGGCGGTGACCGACCTGATCGGCGGGCAGGTGCCTGCGATGTTCTCGGACCTGGTGGCGGTGATGCCGCACATCCGCTCGGGCACGCTGCGCGCCATCGCGGTCGGCTCGGGCAAGCGCGTGAGCCTGCTGCCCGATGTGAAGACGGTCGCCGAGCAGGGCTTCCCGGGCTTCGATGCGACCTCGTGGGGCGGCCTGCTGGCACCGGCGGGCACGCCCAAGGACGTGGTCGATCGCATGAGCGCCGAGCTCAAGGCCGCGCTCGCCGACAAGGAAGTGCAGGACAAGCTCGAGGGCGTCGGTTCCTTCGCGGCCTACGGCACGCCGGAGCAGACGGGCACGCGCATGCGCCAGGATTTCGAGCGCTGGGGCAAGGTCATCCGCGACAACAAGATCACGAACCAGTAGAACAGCGCTTTTGCGCGCGGCCGGCAACACAACAATATCCAGGAGACACGCCATGGCAGACAGCAACAAGACGAACGCGGCCGGCGCACCCTTCCGCCCGACGCTCCCGGTCCGCAGCCTTGCCGACATCCGCAAGCTCGAGGAGACCCCGCTCGAAGAGGCGCTGACGGTCCGCAGCACCTACGAGATCTTCCGCAACGCGGGCGCGGCCTTCGGCGGCAAGACCGCGCTGACCTTCCTGCGCACCGGCAACCCGGCCGACGCGCCGATACGCTGGTCGTACGCCGAACTGCTGGCGCGCATCCACCAGACCGCGAACATGCTGCACGCCCTGGGCGTGGGCCCGCAGGATGCGGTGGCGGTGCTGCTGCCGGGCTGCCTCGAATACCACCTCGCGCTCTGGGGCGGGGAGGCGGCCGGCATCGTGCAGCCGCTCAACCCGCTGCTGACCGACGAGAAGCTGGTGGCGCTGATGACCGCCGGCCGCGCCAAGGTGCTGGTCGCCTACGGTTCGGACGGCGAATCGGGCATGTGGTCGAAGGCGATGCGCCTGCGCAGCCAGGTACCGACGCTCGCGACCGTGCTGCGCGTGGCGCCGCATGACGAAGCGCCGGGCGGAGCAGGTCCCTTGCCTGAAGGCGTGGCCGACTTCGACGTGCTGCGTTCGGCACAGCCGGCCGACCGCCTCGTGAGCGGCCGCGACATCGCGCCGGCCGACATCGCCGCCTACTTCCACACCGGCGGCACCACCGGCGCGCCGAAGCTCGCGCGCCACAGCCACGGCGCGCAGGCGTTCACGGCCTGGGCCAGCGTGCAGGTCGCGGGCATGAACGAAGAGGGCATCTCGATCAACGGCTATCCGCTGTTCCATGTGGCGGGCGTGCTGCCGGCCTCGCTGGCCTCGCTCTCCGCGGGCATGGAAGTGATCATTCCGACCACCTCGCTGCTGCGCAACAAGGAGGTGCTCGCCAACTACTGGAAGCTGGTCGAGAAGTACCGCCCGACCTCGCTCTCGGCCGTGCCCACGGTGCTGGCGGCGCTGGCGAACGTGCCGCTGGACGGCGCCGACATCTCCTCGATCGGCTACTGCCGCACGGGCGCCGCCGTGCTCTCGCCGGAGCTGGCCGCGCGCTTCGAGCGCCTGTTCGGCCTGCATGTGCACGAGAGCCTGGGCATGACCGAGATGGCCGGCATCTCGACCATCACGCCGCCGGGCGTGGACGGGCCCGCGGGCTGCGTCGGCTTTGCGCTGCCCTACATGCGGATGCGCATCGTGGCGCTCGACGAGAACGGCAACGCCAGCGACCGCGAGCTGCCGCCCGGCGAGCAGGGCATGGTGCTGTTCAAGTCGCCCAACCTGTTCTCGGGCTTCGTCGATCCGGCCGACAACGCCAAGGCCTTCACGGCCGACGGCTGGCTCGCCACCGGCGACCTGGGCTGGATCGACGGCGAGGGCAGGCTCAACCTCAGCGGCCGCTCGAAGGACCTGATCATCCGCAGCGGCCACAACATCGACCCGAAGGTGATCGAGGACGCGCTGGGCGCGCATCCCGCGGTGCAGCTGTGCGCCGCGGTGGGTGCGCCCGATGCCTATGCGGGCGAGCTGCCGGTGGTCTTCGCCACGCTGGTGCCCGGCGCCTCGGCCACCGAGGACGAACTGCTGGCCTTCACCGCCGCCCGCGTCGACGAGGCGCCCGCCAGGCCCCGCTCGGTGACCGTCATCGAGCAGATGCCGATGACCAACGTCGGCAAGATCTACAAGCCCGAGCTGCGCGCCATGGCCGCCAGCCGCGTGGTGGCAGACGCGGTGGCGCAGGTCTGCAGCGAGCTCGGCGTGGCGCCGGCCGCCCGGCCGCGCGTGCGCAGCGAGGGCGACAGCCTGGTGCAGGTGCGCATCGATGCCGCGGCCGCGGGCGCGCTCGCGGCGCCGCTGCAGGCGCGAATCCGCACGGCGCTCGAGGCGCTTCCCTTCAAGACCCAGGTATTGGCCGAATAGCCGCGCGCCCCGCTTCTTTTTTTCGACAGACAACAACGACAGCCGGAGACATCGAACATGAGCGCAACTTTCACCACCACCATGCGCGGGATCACCCGCCGCGCCCTGCACTGCGGCATCGCCTCGCTCGCGATCGCGGCCACTTCCACGGCCGCCTGGGCGCAGGCCTATCCGAGCAAGCCGATCCGCATGGTGGTGCCCTTTGCCGCGGGCGGCGCCACCGACGTGCTGGCTCGCGTGATCGGCGAGAAGATGGCGGCGGGCCTGGGCCAGCCCGTGATCATCGACAACAAGCCCGGCGCCGCCGGCATCATCGGCACCGACGCGGTGGCCAAGGCGCCGGCCGACGGCTACACCCTGGTGCTGGCGCTGAGCAACTCGCTGCTCACCAACCAGTTCCTCTACCAGAAGCTGCCCTACGACACGCAGCGCGACCTCACGCTGGTCTACCAGATCGCCACCGCGCCGCTGGTGCTGGTGGTGCACCCCAGCGTGCCCGTGAAGAGCGGGCCCGAGCTCCTGAAATACGTGGCCGCCAACAAGGGCAAGGTGGCCTACGGTTCGTACGGCGTGGGCGCCTACCCGCACCTGGCCGGCGCGCACATGAGCCTCACGCAGAAGGCCGAGATGAACCACGTCGCCTACAAGGGCGAGGCGCCGATGCTGCAGGACCTGATCGGCGGCCAGATCCAGATGGCCTTTGCCAGCGCGCTGGTGGCCAAGCCGCACATCGAGGCCGGCAAGCTCAAGGCCATCGGCGTGAGCGGCGAGCGCCGCATGGCCACGCTCCCCAGCGTGCCCACGCTGGCCGAGCAGGGCCTGGACGACGAGGCCTACCGCGTGGCCGGCTGGCTCGCGATTGCCATGCCGGCCGGCACGCCCAAGCCGATCGTGCAGCGCATTGCCGAAGAGGTGGGCAAGGCCACGCGCCAGCCCGACGTGCAGGCGCGCGTGGCGGCGATGGGCTTCGACCTGAAGGAGAGTTCGCCCGAGGCTTTTGCCGCCGTGTACAAGAAGGAAAGCCCGGTCTGGGAGCGCCTGATCAAGGAGTCGGGCGCCAAGCTCGAGTAGCCCGTTCCGGGAGGGCCGGAGGAGAGCGGAGCGGGGCCGCAGCTTAGGAAAACCCCGATGAACGAATGGACATGGATCGTTACCATCCATAGCTGCTTTCCCCCTCCCTCTCGATGACCACTCCCAACGAGTCCGGCCCCCTGCTGGACGCCGCCAGCCCCCTTCCCCCAGACATCGAAGCCGCCGACGAGCCCACCCGGGTGCCGCTCGCCATCGAGGACTGGCTCACCGTCATCATCATGGGCGCGCTGGCGCTCATCACCTTTGCCAACGTGCTGGTGCGCTACTTCACCGACTCTTCGTTCGCATGGACCGAAGAGTTCTCGGTCTTCCTGATGATCATGCTGGCGCTGGTGGCCGGCTCGGCCGCGGTGGCGCGCGACCGTCACATCCGCATCGAATACTTTTCCGAAAGCGGCTCGATGGCGCGGCGCAAGCGGCTCGCGCAGTTCGGCGCGCTCATGATCGCCATCCTGTTCACGCTGATCGGCGCGCTCAGCATCCGCATGGTGTGGGACGACTACCGCTTCGACGAGACCACGCCGGGCATCGGCCTGCCGGCCTGGTGGTATTCGATCTGGCTGCCGGTCGTGTCGTTCGCCATCGCGCTGCGCGCGGTGGGCCTCATGGTCCGCCGCGGCCGCAAGGAATACCGCAGCGACACGAAGAACCCGGGCGGCAAGGGCGACGCATCGTGATCCCCACCCTGCTCTTCGTCGCCTTCGTCGCGATGATGCTGGTGGGCGTGCCCATCGGCGCCGCGCTGGGCCTGGCGGGCGCCGCCTGCATCGCGCTCGCCAACAGCGACGCCCAGTGGTTCGGCCTCTTGGCCGTGCCGCAGAACTTCTATGCCGGCCTCGGCAAGTACCCGCTGCTGGCCATTCCGATGTTCGTGCTGGTGGGCTCCATCTTCGACCGCTCGGGCGTGGCGCTGCGGCTCGTGAACTTTGCGGTCGCCATCGTCGGGCGCGGGCCCGGCATGCTGCCGCTGGTGGCCATTGCGGTGGCGATGTTCCTCGGCGGCATCTCGGGCTCGGGCCCGGCCAATGCCGCCGCCGTGGGCGCGGTGATGATCGCGGCCATGTCGCGCGCGGGCTACCCGGCCGCCTTCTCGGCCAGCGTGGTGGGCGCCGCGGCGGCCACCGACATCCTGATTCCGCCTTCGGTCGCGTTCATCGTGTACTCGGTGCTGGTGCCCGGCGCCTCGGTGCCGGCGCTCTTTGCGGCCGGCATGGTTCCGGGCGTGATGGCCGGCCTGGCGCTGATGATCCCGGCCGTGCTGCTGGCCCGCCAGCACAAGATGGGCGCGCTCGAAGCGACGCTGCCGCGCCCGCCGTTCTGGAAGAGTTTTCGCGATGCAAGCTGGGGCCTGGCGGCGCCGGTGCTGATCCTGGGCGGCATGCGCGCGGGCTGGTTCACGCCCACCGAAGCCGCGGTGGTGGCGGTGTTCTACGGCCTGTTCGTGGGCATGTGCGTGCACCGGACCATCAAGGTGCGCGACCTGTTCGTCATCCTGCGCGAATCGGGCGAGCTCTCGGCGGTGATTTTGCTGGTGGTGTCGCTCGCGGGCATCTTCGCGTACTCGCTCTCGACGCTCGGCATCATCGACCCGGTGACGCGCGCCATCGTGAATTCGGGCCTGGGCGAATACGGCATCCTGGCGCTGTTGATCCTGCTGCTCATCACGGTCGGCATGTTCCTGGACGGCGTATCGATCTTCCTGATCTTCGTGCCGCTGCTGCTGCCGATCGTGCAGTACTACAAATGGGACCCGGTGTGGTTCGGCGTGATCCTCACGCTCAAGGTGGCGCTCGGCCAGTTCACGCCGCCGCTCGCGGTCAACCTGATGGTGTCGTGCCGCATCGCCAAGGTGCGCATGGAAGAGACCGTGCAGTGGGTCGGCTGGATGCTGTTCTCGATGTTCGTGGTGATGGTGCTGGTGATCGCGTTCCCGGAACTTGCCTTGTGGCTTCCGAGGAAGCTGGGGTACTGAAATGGGGCGGTGCGTTTGGATGCTTTGTTCAGGGTGCGATCACGCCGACGGGGTGCCTTGCTCCGCGAATGTCCCCCGCCCTTCGGGCTCCTCCTTGATTTCGCTGCGCAAGGCACCCCATCGACGTGATCGTTGGTCAGAGCGGTCGTTGATCGGCCAGCACCAGAGCCGCGTCCACTGTGCACAGGGCATCGGGTGCTCCCCGCAGCGAATCAAGGAGGAGGCCGCAGGCCGGGGGACATTCGCGGAGGGGAGTACCCGGTGGCCTGTGCACGCGCCCTGAACAACACCGCCAAGAACACCTCCAGCCCAGTACCGTTCCCGAAAACATCCATCGCTTAGTTGTGTTCAGAAAACAAGGAGACCTCTCATGAAATTCCGCCGCACCCTGCTCGGCCTTGCCGCCGCAGCCACCGCCCTGGGCCTGTTCTCGACCGGCGCCATGGCGCAGGCCGCCTACAAGCCCGAGTACAAGATGTCGCTGGTGCTCGGCCCGCCGACGCCCTGGGGCCAGGCCGGGAAGATCTGGGCCGACCTCGTGAAGGAGCGCACCCAGGGCCGGATCAACATCAAGCTGTACCCCGGTGTGTCGCTCATCCAGGGCGACCAGACGCGCGAGTTCAGCGCGCTGCGCCAGGGCGTGATCGACATGGCCGTGGGCTCGACCATCAACTGGTCGCCGCAGGTCAAGCAGCTCAACCTGTTCTCCATGCCCTTCCTGATGCCCGACTACGCGGCCATCGACGCGCTCACCCAGGGCGAGGTCGGCAAGGACATGTTCAAGACCCTCGACAAGGCCGGCGTGGTGCCGCTCGCCTGGGGCGAGAACGGCTACCGCGAGATCACCAACTCGAAGAAGCCGATCAAGTCGCCGGCCGACCTGAAGGGCATGAAGATCCGCGTGGTCGGCTCGCCGATCTATTCCGACATGTTCACCGCGCTCGGCGCCAATCCCACGCAAATGAGCTGGGCCGACGCGCAGCCCGCGCTCGCCAGCGGCGCCGTGGATGGCCAGGAGAACCCGCTGTTCCTGTTCACCGTGCTCAAGATGCACACCGTGGGCCAGAAATTCGTGACCACCTGGGGCTATGTGGCCGACCCGCTGGTGTTCGTGGTCAACAAGGAGATCTGGGCCTCGTGGACGCCGGCCGACCAGGCCATCGTGCGCCAGGCCGCCGTCGACGCCGGCAAGCAGGAAATCGCGCTCGCGCGCAAGGGCCTGGTGGAAGCCGACAAGCCGGTGCTCAAGGACATTGCCGCCATGGGCGTCACCGTGACCCAACTCACGCCCGCCGAGCGCGACGCCTTCGTGAAGGCCACGCGGCCGGTGTACGACAAGTGGAAGTCGACCGTGGGCGCGGACCTCGTGGCCAAGGCCGAGAAAGCCATCGCGGCGCGCCAGAAGTAAAGCCCGCGTCCCCGTGGACCGGGGCGGGGGCCGCGACAATGCGGCCATGCACACCCTGATCATCGACACGGACCCCGGCGCGGACGACGTGATCGCGCTGCTGTTCGCTTTGGCGGCGCCCGAATCGCTCGCGGTCCAGGCGCTGACCACGGTGGCCGGCAACGTGCCGCTGGCCAAGACCTCGCGCAACGCGCGGCTCGCCTGCGAATGGGCCGGCCGGCCGGAGATTCCGGTGTATGCGGGCGCCGAACGGCCGCTGCGGCGCACGCCGATCTACGCGGCCAACATCCATGGCCGCGAAGGCATCACCGGCGTGAAGGTGCACGAGCCCGCCGCACCGCTGGCCGAAGGCCATGCGGTCGACTACCTGGTCCGCACGCTGCGCGCCGCGCCCGAAAAGAGCATCACGCTCGCGATGCTCGGGCCGCAGACGAACCTGGCGCTGGCCCTTGAACAAGCGCCCGACATCGCGCGCGGCCTGCGCGAACTGGTGCTCATGGCCGGCGCGCACTTCAACGGCGGCAACATCACGCCCACGGCGGAGTTCAACGTGTTTGCGGATCCGCATGCGGCCGAGGCCGTGCTGAAGTGCGGCGTGCCAATCACCATGCTGCCGCTCGACGTCACGCACAAGATCCTCACGAGCGACGAGCGCATCGCGCGGCTGCGCGGCCTCGGCAACCGGGCCGGCGCCATCGTCGCCGACATCCTGGACGCCTACGCGCCGCAGGAAATGCAGCACTACGGCATGCCCGGCGGGCCGGTGCATGACGCGACCGTCACGGCCTACCTGCTGCGGCCTTCGCTCTTCAAGGGCAGGCGCATCCACGTCGAGATCGACAGCCGCGAGGGCATGGGCTTTGGCCAGACGGCGGCCGACTGGCACGGCAGCCTGCATCGCACGCCCAATGTGAACTGGATCGCCGATGGCGATGCGCAGGGCTTCTTCGACCTGCTGACGGAGCACATCGCACGGCTGCCGTAGGCAATAAAAAAGCCACGCTGCAAAACAGCGTGGCTCTTGTCCTTGCGCCGCAGCGGATCAGTGCTGCAGGATCTTGTTCAAGAAGTCCTTGGTGCGCGGCTGGCGGTTCTCCGGATGGCTGAAGAACTCGTCCTTCGGGCAGTCTTCCAGGATCTTGCCGCCCACGTCGATGAAGATCACGCGGCTCGCCACCTTGCGGGCAAAAGCCATTTCGTGCGTGACCACCATCATGGTCATGCCGTCCTTGGCCAGGCTCACCATCACGTCGAGCACTTCGCCGACCATTTCGGGGTCGAGCGCCGAGGTGGGCTCGTCGAACAGCATCACGATCGGGTCCATGCTGAGCGCACGGGCAATGGCCACGCGCTGCTGCTGGCCGCCCGAGAGCTGGCCCGGGAACTTGTCCTTGTGCGCCATCAGGCCCACGCGGTCGAGCATCTTGAGGCCGCGGGCCTTGGCTTCGTCGGGGCTGCGGCCGAGCACCTTGATCTGCGCGATCGTGAGGTTCTCGGTGACCGACAGGTGAGGGAACAGCTCGAAGTGCTGGAACACCATGCCGACCTTGGAACGCAGCTTGGGCAGGTTGGTCTTGGGGTCGTGCAGCGGAATGCCGTTGACGGTGATCTCGCCCTTCTGGAAGGGCTCGAGCGCGTTCACGGTCTTGATGAGGGTGGACTTGCCCGAGCCCGAGGGCCCGCACACCACCACCACGTCGCCCTTGGAGATGCTCACCGAACAATCGTTGAGCACCTGCACCGGGCCATACCACTTCGAGACGTTCTTGATTTCAATCATTTTTTCGGACATTTCTTTCTCTCCGGTTCAGCCACTCGATCAGCGAATGATGGCAATCTTCTTGTGGAGGCGCTTGACGAGCCACGACAAGGCATAGCACATGATGAAGTAAACCACGGCCGCGAGCAGGTAGGCCTCGATCGGGCGGCCGAAGTTCTTGCCCGCGGTCTCGAAGCCCTTGAGCATGTCGTAGGCGCCGATGGCATAGACCAGCGAGGTGTCCTGGAACAGGATGATGGTCTGCGTGAGCAGCACCGGCAGCATGTTGCGGAAGGCCTGCGGCAGCACCACGAGGCGCATGTTCTGGCCGTAGGTCATGCCGACCGCCTGGCCCGCATACACCTGGCCGCGCGGAATCGACTGGATGCCGGCGCGCATGATCTCGCTGAAATAGGCGGCCTCGAACGCGATGAAGGTGATCACGGCCGAGATTTCCGAGCGGTAGTTCGAGCCGACGGAGCCGAAGGCCGCGTAGAACGAGGCCGGCACCAGCAGGAAGAACCACAGGATCACCATCACCAGCGGAATGCTGCGCATGCCGTTGACGTAGATGGCGGCGGGCGCGTCGAGCCACTTCTTGCCCGACAACCGCATGAGCGCCAGCACGGTGCCGAAGAGCACGCCGCCGATGGTGGCGACGATCGTCAGCATGATGCTGAAGTAGAAGCCCTTGACGACGAAGTTGCTGATGACGTCCCAGTTGTAGAACGACAGGTCGAGATTCATCATGTCAGTGTCCCCCGCCGCCGCTGGCCGAGACGATGAAGCCCGGCACGCGCGTCTTCTTCTCGATGAAGGCCATGATGCGGTTGATCGCAAAGGCCGAGATCACGTAGAGCCCCGTCACCGCCAGGTACACCTCGATGCCGCGCGAGGTTTCTTCCTGCGCCTGCATCGCGAACATCGTGAGCTCGGTCACCGACACGGCAAACGCCACCGACGAGTTCTTGAAGATGTTCATCGTCTCGCTGGTGAGCGGCGGAATGATGATGCGGTAGGCCATGGGCAAAATGACGTAGCGGTAGTACTGCGGCGTGGTGAAGCCCACCGCCATGCCCGCGTAGCGCTGGCCCTTGGGCAGCGCCTGGATGCCCGAGCGCACCTGTTCGGCGATGCGCGCCGAGGTGAAGAAGCCCAGCGCCAGCACCACCAGCACGAAGCTGGGCACGCCCTTCATGACCGGCACCAGCGCCGGGATCACGTGGTACCAGAGGAAGATCTGCACCAGCAGCGGAATGTTGCGGAACAGCTCGACCCAGGCATTGCCGAAGCGCACGAGCCACGGGCTGTCGGGCAAGGTGCGGATGATGCCGATGAGCGAACCCAGCACCAGCGCGACGATCAGTGCCAGCAGGGCCACGGACACGGTCCAGCCCCATGCGGACAGCATCCACTGCCAGTAGGTCGGGAACTTCCCGCCCGGGTCTTGCAAGAAGACCTGCCAATCCCAGTTTGATCCCATCGGGGACTCTCCTTTTTTCAGATTTCCAGACTGCTGGCTAGCTAAGGCCGTGCCCGCGCGCCGCATTTGCGAAAACAAACGCCCGCCGGGGGCGGCGGGCGTTGCGCAGATGACCTTGCCGTGCTTACTTCTTGGCCGCGTAGTCTTCCATCGGCTTGTCGTTCGGGTTGGCCCAGGCCGCCTTCGTGGCTTCGGACAGCGGCAGGTTCACCGTGACGTTCGACGGCGGAATCGGCTTCAGGAACCACTTGTCCCAGAGCTTGGCGAGGTCGCCGTTCTTGATCTGCGCCTTGATGCTGTCGTCCACCACCTTCTTGAAGGCGGGGTCGTCCTTGCGGATCATGATGGCGATGGGCTCGACGCTGAGCACCTCGCCGACGATCTTGTAGTCGGCGGGCGACTTCGACTTGGCGATGTTCGACGCCAGGATGGAGCCGTCCATCACGAAGGCGTCGGCGCGGCCCGATTCGAGCAGCAGGAAGCTGTCGGAGTGGTCCTTGCCATAGAGTTCCTTGAAGTCGATGCCGCCGGCGCGCTCGTTCTTGCGCAGGGTCTGCACCGAGGTGGTGCCGGTGGTGGTGGCCACGGTCTTGCCGTTGAGGTCCTTGATGGAGGTGATGCCCGAGTTGGCCTTGACCGCGATGCGCACTTCTTCCACGTAGGTGGTCACCGCGAAGGAAACGTCCTTCTGGCGCGTGGCGTTGTTGGTGGTGGAGCCGCACTCGAGGTCGACGGTGCCGTTCTGCACCAGGGGCACGCGGTTCTGCGAGGTCACGGGCTGGTACTTGGTTTCCAGCTTGGCAAGGCCCAGGTGCTTCTGGATGTCCTTGATGATGTTCGCGCACACGTCGTAGTGGAAGCCGGTGTACTGGCCATTGCCCAGCGTGTACGACAGACCGGAGGATTCCCGCACGCCTTCGGTGATAGCGCCCGAGGCCTTGATCTTGGCCAGGGTGTCATTGGCCTGTGCAAAGGCGCCGCCGGCAGCCAGGGCTGCGATTGCCAATGCCAATACTTGCTTGTTCATACGGAAAACTCCTGAGGTGACTGGAAGATACAGATACAACGAAATTCTAGACATTCACGTCATGGGGAATACCCGGACCAACCCGGTGCATTCTCGATGGCGACAGCACCGACCACGCGCATCGAAGCGCCGTCGTGGTGCAGGTGGACCCATTGGCATTGTCCGACTTTCACTAAGCAGCCTTTGTGCCCGAGGGCTCGGCAGCCGCCGGCACCGGCGCGGACAGGCGCACGGGCTGGGTCAGGTTCTCGGGCACGAGCAGCGCCTCCATCTCGGCGCGCGTCATGATGCCGAGCGATTCGGCCACCAGGTCGATGGGCCCGCCGGTGGCCAGCGCGGTTTTTGCGATCAGCGCCGCCTTCTCGTAGCCGATCAGCGGATTGAGCGCTGTGACCAGCGTGACCGATTCGCGCACCCGCTTGGCCAGGAATTCGCGGTTTGCCTCGATGCCGTCGACGCAGTTCTGCCGCAGCGTCGTGCAGGCATTGCCCAGGTGCTTGATGCTCTTGAACAGGCTCCAGCCCATGATCGGCTCGAAGGCGTTGAGCTGCAGCTGGCCGGCCTCGGACGCCATGGTCACGGTGATGTCGTTGCCGATGACCTCGAAGGCCACCTGGTTCATGACTTCCGGGATCACCGGGTTCACCTTGCCCGGCATGATCGACGAGCCGGCCTGGCGCGCGGGCAGCCGGATCTCGCCGAAGCCGGCCTGCGGACCGCTGGAGAGCAGGCGCAGGTCGTTGCAGGTCTTGCTGAGCTTGGTGGCCACGCGCTTGAGCACGCCCGACAGCTGCACGAAGGCGCCGGTGTCCTGCGTGGCCTCAATGAGGTTGGCCGACTGCTTGAGCGGCACGCCGGTCTGCTCGGCCAGGTACTGGCAGGCCAGGTTGGCGTAGCCGTGCGGCGCGTTGATGCCGGTGCCGATGGCGGTCGCGCCCAGGTTGATTTCCTCGATGAGCGCGCGCGCCTCGCCCAGGCGGGCCTCGTCCTCGCCGATCATGATGGCGTAGGTCAGGAACTCCTGGCCCAGCGTCATGGGCACGGCGTCCTGCAGCTGGGTGCGGCCGATCTTCAGGATGTCCTTGAACTCGAGCGCCTTGGCCTCGAAGCTCCGGCGCAGCTCGGCCATGGATTCGAGCAGCTTGTCGATGGCGAACCACAGCGCCAGCCGCACCGCCGTCGGGTAGACGTCGTTGGTGCTCTGCGAGGCGTTGACGTGGTCGTTGGGATGCAGAACGTCGTAGCGGCCCTTTTCATGGCCGAGCTTCTCGAGCGCGAGGTTGCAGATCACCTCGTTGGCATTCATGTTGGTGGAGGTGCCGGCGCCGCCCTGGATCACGTCGACCACGAATTCGTCGAGCAGCTTGCCCTCGATGAGGTCCTCGCAGGCCAGGATGATGGCGGCTGCGCGCTCGCGGTCGATGGCGCCGAGGTCGGCATTGGCGCGGGTGGCGGCCTTCTTCACGAAGGCCAGCGCGCGCACCAGGTCGGGCATGGCCGACACCCGGGTGCCGGAGATGGCGAAGTTCTCGACCGCGCGCGCCGTGTGCACGCCCCAGTAGGCAATGGCAGGAATCTGCTTCTCGCCGAGAAAGTCGTGTTCGGTCCTGAAATTGGGGCTCATACAGGTTCCTCGGCTAAAAAAAAGCACGCGGATGGCGCGTGCCGTAAAGATTGCTGTGTGACAGCGGCAAAAAACTGCCGCGACTGTAGTGCCGCCCGGCCCGCGGCGCCAATGCCGTTTGCGGGGAGTGTTATGCGCTGCATTTATAGATTGTGCAGCGCACAAATTCCGCGCGTCAATCGATGGATGTCAGCGTCCGGGCTGGGCGCCAACCAGATACGACCATAGCGCATCGGCCGTGCGCTTGGGCTGCAGGCCCTCGGAGGCCGAAGCCTTCGCGGCGCGGCCTGTGCCGGTCTTCACCGGCGCGGGCGCGCCGGGCCGCTCGCGGTAGGCGCGGATCTCCATCGTCGCCTCCAGGCTGTCGATCTCGGGCGGCAGCGCGCTCACGAGCTTGCGCGTCTTGATCTCCTTGCGCACCGCGCTCTGCGGCAGAAAGGCGATGCCGTGGCCTTCGAGCGCCATGACTTTCAGTCCCTCGGCCATGTCGGTTTCATAGACCCGGTCGAGGTGGATGGCGGTGCCCGACTCCTTCAGCAGCTGGTCGACCACCCGCCCCAGGTAGGCGCCGGGCGCATAGCCCAGGTAGGGCAGCGGCTGGCCGGGCCGGCCGGGCAGCCGGAAGCGCGGCGCGCCGTCGGCATCGGCCTTGACCCAGGGCGCCACGGTTTCCTCGCCCAGACTGACCATCTCGTACTTGTTGGCGTCCAGCTGCAGCGGCTGGGACGGATGGTGGTAGGCGATCAGCAGGTCGCAGCTGCCCTCGACCAGGCGCAGCACGGCGTCATGCACGTTGAGCGCGATGAGCCGGCTCTTGATGGGGCCGAAGTGCTCGCGCAGGCTGGTCACCCACGAAGGAAAGAAGGTGAAGGCCAGCGTGTGCGGCACCGCGATCTCGATCACGTCCTGCCCGGCGGCCGAGTGGCCGCGCAGCATGGCGCGGGTGCTCTGCAGCGACTGCAGCATCTCGATGGCCTGGCTGTAGAGCGTCTGGCCCGCAGGCGTGAGGCGCGTGGGGTAGGAACTGCGGTCGACCAGGTCGGTGCCGGCCCAGCCTTCGAGCGCCTGGATGCGGCGCGAGAACGCGGGCTGGGTCACGTGCCTCAACTGGGCCGAGCGGCTGAAGCTGCGCGTTTCCGCCAAACTGATGAAGTCTTCGAGCCACTTTGTTTCCATACGCGGCGATTATGCGAGCGCCGCGCCATACTGGGCTCCCCCTCCTTTTCCCGCATTCGCCATGCCTTCAGCCGACCTGCTCGACCTCAGCGCCACCGAACTCTCGCGCCGCATCGCGGCCCGCAGCGTGTCTTGCCAAGAACTGATGCAAGCCTCGCTGGCGCGCATCGAGGCGCTCAACCCGCGCTTCAACGCCATCGTTTCGCTGCGCGAGCCCGAGGCCCTGCTGGCCGAAGCCCGCGAGCGCGATGCCGAGCTGGCGCGCGGCGAACGGCGTGGCTGGATGCATGGCTTTCCGCTGGCGGTGAAGGACCTGAGCCACGCGGCCGGCCTGCCGACCTCGATGGGCTCGCCGCTGTCGCCGCGCTCGCCGGCGCGCACCGACAGCCTGCACGTCGCGCGCATGCGCGCGGCCGGCGCCATCGTGATCGGCAAGACCAACACGCCCGAATTCGGCCTGGGCTCGCACACCTACAACCCGGTGTTCGGCATCACGCGCAACGCCTATGCGCCCGAGCGCAGCGCCGGCGGCAGCAGCGGCGGCGCGGCCGTGGCGCTGGCCCTGGGCATGCTGCCGGTGGCCGACGGCAGCGACATGATGGGTTCGCTGCGCAACCCGGCCGCGTTCAACAACGTGATCGGCATGCGGCCCTCGCGCGGCCGCGTGCCTGGCGATCCCGAGCAGGAGCTGTTCTTCCAGCAGCTGGGCACCGAAGGCCCGATGGCTCGGACGGTGGAAGACGCCGCGCGGCTGCTCGCGGTGCAGGCGGGCTTCGACACGCGCGTCCCGCTGTCGTCGCCGCAGGCGCTGCCCTCGCCCGACGCCATCGCGCTTGACGGCGATGGAAAAGGCCTGCGCATCGGCTGGCTCGGCAGCCTCTGGCCCGAGTTGCCGCTCGCGCCCGGCATCCGCGAACTCGGGGAGAAGGCGCTGGACACCTTCCGCGCCATCGGCTGCGAGGTCGAGCCCTGCACGCTCGACGTGCCGCGCGAGCACAACTGGAGCGCCTGGCTGCGGCTGCGTCAGCTGCTGGTGGGCGGCAAGCTCGGCGCCTACCTGAGCGACCCGAAGCTGTTCGCGCAGCTCAAGCCGGAAGCGCAGTGGGAAATCGAGCAGAGCCGGCATCTCGATGCGGCCTCGCTCTACCAGGCCTCGCTCTACCGCTCGAACGTGTACCGTGCATTCCTCAAGTTGTTCGAGCGCTTCGATTTCGTGCTGGCGCCGACCGCGCAGGTGTTTCCGTTCGACGCGGAATTGCACTGGCCGAAGGAAGTCGCTGGCGTGGCGAGCGACACGTATCACCGCTGGATGGAGATCGTCACGCCGTTCACGCTGGCCGGGTTGCCGACGCTGAACGTGCGCGCCGGCTTCGGCGAAGGCGGGCTGCCGATGGGGCTGCAGCTGGCCGGGCCGATCCATGCGGACCTCGAGGTGCTGCGGCTGGGGCATGCCTATGACCAGGCCTGCGGCTGGGGCTCTCGTCACCCCCCCGTATTGGCTTGACTCCCTCCCCCGCTGGGGGAAGGCTGGGGTGGGGGCACGCGGCGCATCCATCGAGCGCTCTGCCTGCCCCCATCCCAACCTTCCCCCAGAGGGGGAAGGAGCAAGGATTCAGATGGGGGTGAGGACGCCGCGCCCCGCGAAGTGCCCTTCGGCATTCGCAAGGAAATGGTCGACCGACTTCTGCGTGGCCTCGGGCGACCAGCCCGCCATGTGCGGCGTCAGCAGCACGTTGTCGAGGCCGACCAGCGGTTCGGGACGATTCGGCTCGCTCTCGTACACATCGAGGCCGGCCCCGGCAATGCGGTGCTCGCGCAGCGCCGACGCCAGCGCCTCGGTGTCGACCACGCTGCCGCGCCCGATGCTGACCAGGTAGCCCTGCGGCCCGAGCGCATCGAGCACCTCGGCATTCACGAGATGGCGCGTGGCAGGCCCGCCCGGCGCGGCCAGCACCAGGAAATCGGCCCAGGCGGCCAGCGACTTCAGGTCATCGAAGTAGCGGTGCGCTGCGCCTTCGCGCGGCTTGCGGTTGTGATAGCCGATCTCCATGTCGAAGGCAGCCGCGCGCTTCGCGATCTTCTGGCCGATGGTGCCGAGCCCCAGGATGCCGAGCTTCTTGCCCGACACGTTCGGCGGCTGCGGAATGGCTTCGCGCCACACGCCCTCGCGGCACAGCCGGTCGAGCTTGCGGAACTCGCGCACGATGCCGATCAAGAGACCGAAGGCATGGTCGGCCACGCAGTCGTCGTTGGTGCCTGCGCCATTGGCGGTGGCGATGCCGCGCGCACGCGTCACTTCGAGCGGCACGCCTTCGTAGCCCGCGCCCAGGCAGCAGATCAGCTCGAGCGCCGGCATGGCCGCGATCTCTTCGGGCGTGATGCCGATCACCCCGATGGTCAGCACCGCGCGGAATTTCTTGCCGTGCTCGGCAATCGCCGCGGCGCGCGCGGCGGGGTCGAAGGCATAGGTCATGTCGTAGACCTCGGCAATCTGGGCCTGGTGGGCGCTCGAAAGGCTGTTGAGCACCAGCAGGGGAATCTTGGTCGACACGTCTGAACTCCTCATCGATATCAAAAATGGTCGGGCTACATCAGCGGTGTGGCTTCGCTCTTCTGCAAGGCCCACATCTGCGCATAGCGGCCCTGCTTCGCAAGCAGCTCGGCATGCGTGCCGCGCTCGACGATCACGCCCGCTTCGAGCACCAGGATCTCGTGCGCGTCGACCACGGTCGACAGGCGGTGCGCGATCACCAGCGTGGTCTTGTCCTGCGCGGCGCTCCTGAGCTCCGACTGGATGGCGCGCTCGTTGGCCGAGTCGAGCGCCGAGGTGGCCTCGTCGAAGATCACGATCGGCGGGTTCTTGAGCAGCGTGCGCGCAATGGCCACGCGCTGCTTCTCTCCGCCCGACAGCTTGAGGCCGCGCTCGCCGACCGTGGTTTCATAGCCCTTGGGCGTGGCCGAGATGAAGTCGTGGATGCGCGCGGCGCGAGCTGCGCCTTCCACCTCTTCGCGCGTGGCGCCGGGGCGGCCGTAGGCGATGTTGTATTCGACCGTGT
The DNA here is from genome assembly GCF_007828835.1 of Variovorax beijingensis. Classification (GTDB taxonomy): domain Bacteria; phylum Pseudomonadota; class Gammaproteobacteria; order Burkholderiales; family Burkholderiaceae_C; genus Variovorax; species Variovorax beijingensis_A. The sequence continues at coordinate 55,542 of NZ_VIVL01000003.1, forward strand.
CGTTGAACAGCACCGTGTCCTGCGGCACGATGCCGATCGCGCGCCGCACGCTCGACTGCTGCACTTCGCGGATGTCCTGCCCGCCGATGGTGATGCGGCCCTGCTGCACGTCGTAGAAGCGGTAGAGCAGCCGCGCGAGCGTCGACTTGCCCGAGCCCGAGGGGCCCACCACGGCCACCGTCTTGCCGGCCGGGATCTCGAAGCTCACGTGCTTGAGGATGGGCCGGGCGGGTTCGTAGGCAAAGCTCACGTCCTCGAAGCGCACGGTGGAGTCGGCGCCCGCGAGCGGCGGCGCGCCGGGCGCGTCGCGCACCTCGCGCTCCTTTTCCAGCAGCACGAACATCTTGTCGAGGTCGGTCAGGCTCTGCTTGATCTCGCGGTAGATCACGCCCAGGAAGTTGAGCGGAATGTAGAGCTGGATCATGAAGGCGTTGACCATCACCAGGTCGCCCAGCGTCATGCGCCCTTCCACCACGCCCGAGGTCGCGCGCCACAGCATCAGCACCAGGCTGGTCGCGATGATCAGCTGCTGGCCGGTGTTGAGCATGCTCAGCGTGCGCTGGCTCTTGATGGCGGCCTTGCGGTAGCGGTCCAGGCTGGCGTCGTAGCGCCTGGCCTCGAACTCCTCGTTGTTGAAGTACTTGACGGTTTCGTAGTTCAAGAGCGAATCGACCGCGCGGCTCTGGGCCATGGAGTCGAGCTCGTTCATGGTCTTGCGGAACTGGGTGCGCCACTCGGTCACCGTGACCGTGAAGGTGATGTAGAGCACCAGCGCCGCGCCCGTGATCCAGACGAACAGCGAATCGAACTTCACGCCCAGGATGGTGAGCACCAGCGCCAGCTCGATGAGGGTCGGCACGATGCTGTAGAGCGACATCGAGATCAGCGAATGCACCCCGCGCGTACCGCGCTCGATGTCGCGCGTCATGCCGCCGGTCTGGCGCTCCAGGTGGAAGCGCAGGCTCAGCGAATGCAGGTGCCCGAAAACCTCCAGCGCGATCCGCCGCGCCGTGCCCTCGGTGGCCTTGGCGAAGATCAGCTCGCGCAGTTCGCCGAACAGCGCGGTCGAAAAGCGCAGCAGCCCGTAGGCCAGCAAAAGCCCGATGGGCACGATCAGCAGCGCCTGCGCCATGTCCGGCTTGGGCGTCATCGTGTCGATCAGGTTCTTGAGCAGCACCGGCACGCCCACGTTGGCCACCTTGGCGCCCACCATGAAGCCGAGCGCGGCGATCACCCGCCACTTGTACTGCCAGAGATAGGGGAAAAGGCGGCGCAGCGTCGCCCAGTCGGAGCGGTCGCTGCGCGCCGGCGCATGGCCGGTGGCGCTGTGGGGGGGAGGAGGTAGGGCTTCGCCGCTGCGGCGCATGAGGGACAATCGTGGTTGCTTCGTTTGTTCCAGATTGTGCCCATGTCCGACATTTCCAGCACCGCCGCTGCCGCAACCCTCAAGAGCCTGCCCGCCGACATGGAGCTGGTGCTCAAGGTCATTCCGATGCCGGCCGACGTCAATGCCAACGGCGACATCTTCGGCGGCTGGGTCATGGCGCAGTGCGACCTGGCCGGCTCGGTCATTCCGGCACGCTACGCCAGGGGGCGCATGGCCACCGTCGCGGTGAATGAATTCATCTTCAAGCAGCCGGTGCGGCTGGGCGACATCCTGTCCTTCTATTCGAAGCTGGTGCGCATCGGCCGCACCTCGATCACGGTGACGGTCGAGGTCTTCGCCGAGCGCTTCAAGGCGCAGGGCGAATACGTCAAGGTGACCCAAGCCACCTTCACCTACGTGGCCATCGACGACAACGGCCGGCCCCGGCCGATCGAGCAGCAACCCTGAGCGCGCTCACAGCGCCGGCTCGCGCACCCGCTCGAAGCGTTCGAACTCGCGGTTGACCCAGCGCCCGTCGAGCCTTTCGGTGCGGCGGATGTAGACGGCCTGCACGATGTCCCGCGTGTGGGCGTCGATCTCGATCGGGCCGCGCGGGCTCTCGAGCTGGAGGCCGCGGAAAGCGTCCACCAGCCGTTCGCCGCTCAAGCCGCTGCGCGCGGCCGGCGAACTCATCGCGGCATCGGCCGCCGCGAGCGCATCGTGCGCCGCCACAGCGAAATAGCCGGGCCGCAGGTGGCTGCCGTACTCGGCCTCGAAGACGCCGGTGAAGCGGCGGTTGGCCGCCGACTCGTGGGCAAACGAATAGTGGTGGCTGGTCACGAGGCCATCGGCCAGCTCGCCGATGCCTTCGAGGTAGTGGTCGTCGGTGGCGTCGCCGGTCGCGAGCAGGCGGATGCCGGTGTCGGCCATGCCGCGGTCGCGCCAGAACTTGAGGAAGGTCGCGGGCATCTGGCCCGAAGGCAGGAAGAAGAACACCGCCTGCGGCCTGAGCTCGCGCAGCCGCAGCATGTAGGCCGAATAGTCCAGCGTGTTGAGCGGCACGCGCAGCATCGCGCCGACGCGCCCGCCGCCGGCGGTGATGGCCGAGACGAAGGCGCTCTCGGCATCGACACCCGAGGCATAGTCGGCCACCACGGTGCAGACGTCGCGCAGCCCTTGCTGGATCGCCCAGCGCGCCAGCGGCATCGTGACCTGCGCGATGGTGAAGGACACCCGCACCGCGAACGGGCAACGCGCCGTGATGCCCGACGACGCCGCATTCATCACCAGCAGCGGCACCTTGGCCTGCGTGGCCACGGCACCCACGGCATAGGCGTTGGAGCTGAAGTCCAGCCCCGCGAGCAGGTCCACGCGTTCGCCCTCCACCAGGTCCTGCGCGTGGCGGCGCGCCTGCTCGGGCGCACTGCCGGGCACGTCGCGGCGCAGCAGCTCGACCGGACGCCCCGCAATGCGCTGGTCATGGGCGGCGAGCCAGACCGACATGCCGGCATCGAACTGGCGCCCGCCGGCGGCATAGGGGCCGGACCAGGAACCGATGAGGCCGATGCGCAGCGGCCGCACGCGGGCCAAGGCCAGCGAAGGCGCGGCCAGGGTGCCTGCGAGCAGGCCTAAAGTACGCCTGCGCGTGGTGTCGATTGCTACTTTTTCAGTAGCATCATTCGTGCGCTGGGTGGGCGTTGCCGGCGATCTTGTCTCGAAAACTTGCACGGCGACAGTGTACGCATGCACCGTTTGCGGGCAAGCGCGAAACGCGCCTCAAACCTTGGAGAAATCGGGCTTGCGCTTTTCCATGAACGCGCCAAAGGCTTCGCGTGCGGCGGGTTCGCGCAGCATGCGGCCGAAGCTCGCGCCTTCTTCGTCCATGCGTTCGAGCACGGCAGGCATCTGCGCCTTCTTCAGCAGGCGCTTGGTCTCGACCAGCGCGCTCAGCGGCTTGGCCGCGAGCTTGCGGGCCTGCACCTGCGCGATGGCATTGGCTTCGGTGGGCGGCACGATGCGGTTGACCAGGCCCACTTCGAGCGCGGCCTCGGCCATGAAGGGCTCGCCCAGCAGCAGTGCCTCGGCCGCGCGGTGGTAACCCAGCATCTGCGGCACCAGCAGGCTCGACGCCGCCTCGGGGCACAGGCCCAGGTTCACGAAAGGCATCGAGAACGCTGCGTTGTCGCCCGCATAGACGAGGTCGCAATGGAACAGCATCGTGGTGCCGATGCCCACGGCCGGGCCGCACACGGCCGCGACGATGGGCTTCGGAAAGGCCGCGATGCCGCGCAGGAAGCGGAACACCGGCGAATCCTTGCCGGCGGGCGGCGCGTTCAGGAAGTCGCCGATGTCGTTGCCCGCGCTGAAGATGGTGGGGTCGCCCTGGATCAGCACGCAGCGCACGGCCGCATCGCCCTCGGCTGCGGCCAGTGCATCGGCGAGTTCGCCGTACATGCTGCTGGTGATGGAGTTCTTCTTGTCGACGCGGTTGAAGGTGAGGGTCATCACCCCGGCTTCGGTGTGGACGAGGATGTCGCTCATGGGAATGGTCCTTGGATAAAACGGTTTTGATGGCGGCGCGATCAGGCGTCGAGGGCTTCGCGCACGAAATCCAGGCGGTCCTGGCCCCAGAACATCTGGTCGCCGACGAACATGGTGGGCGCGCCGAACACGCCGCGCGCCACCGCTTCCTGCGTGACGGCCTTCAGGCGGTCCTTCACGTCCTGCGTGCCGGCCAGCGCAAGCAAGGCGGCGGCGTCGAAGCCCGCATTCTGCAAGACGGCGGCCACGGTGGCCGGGTCGTTCATGTTCTTCGGCTCGACCCACATCGCATGGAAGACGGCATCGACATACGCGCCGAAGCGTGCCGGCTCCTTCATCTGGATGCCGGTGGCGCCGCGCATCAGCAGCAGCGTGTTGATGGGAAAGTGCGGGTTGTGCACGAAGGGCACGCCGTAGCGTTTAGCAAAGCGCTGCAGGTCGATCGTCATGTACGGCGCCTTGGGCACGACCTCGGCCGGCGACCGGTTGCCCGTGGCCTGGAACACGCCGCCCAGCAGCATGGGCTTCCACACCAGCTCGGCGCCGGTGTCGGCGCACACGTGCGGCAACTGCGTGGCGGCCAGGTAGGCGGCGGGGCTGCCGAAGTCGAAATAGAACTCGACTGTTTTTGTCATTGGGGTCTCCTTATGAGGTGCTCTTGTTCTTGGCGCTGTTGTTCAGGGCGCGTGCACAGGGCACGCTGCTAATGATCTTGCGATCAACGACCGCTCTGTCCAACGCTCCCGTCGATGGGGTGCCTTGCGCAGCGAAATAAAGGGGGAGGCCGCAGGCCGGAGGACATTCGCGGAGCAAGGTACCCCGTCGGCGGGAGCGCGCCCTGAACGAAGAACTTCAAACACAACACGACGAATCGAACAGCACGAAGTCATCTCAGAACTTCTCCGACCAAGGCCGCAGATCGAGCTCATGCGTCCAGGCGTCGCGCGGCTGCGAGTGCAGCATCCAGTAGCTGTCGGCGATGTGCTCGGGGTTCAGGATGCCGTCGCTTTCCTTCAGCGCATAGCGCTCGGGAAAATTGCTGCGGATGAACTCGGTGTCGATGGCGCCGTCGACCACCACGTGCGCCACGTGAATGCCCTGCGGCCCGAGCTCGCGTGCCATCGACTGGGCCAGCGCACGCAGCGCCATCTTCGCACCCGAAAACGCGCCGAAGTTGGCCGCGCCGCGCAGCGAGGCCGTGGCGCCCGTGAAGATGATCGTGCCGCGATGCCCGCTCTTCGGCATCTCGCGCGCCACCATGCGCCTGGCCACCTCGCGCCCGTTCAGAAAGCCCGAGAAGCAGGCCATCTCCCACACCTTGAAGTACTTGCGCGCGGTCTCGCTCAGGATGCTCTCGGGCACGTTCGCGCCGATGTTGAACACCATCACCTCGATCGGGCCGATCGTCGATTCGATCTGCTCGACGAGCGCCACCACTTCTTCTTCCTTGCGCGCATCGCAGCCGAAGGCGGGGGCACGGCCGCCCGCGGCCTCGATCTGCGCGACCAGCGGCTGCAGCTTGTCGAGGCTGCGGCGCGTGACGCAGGTGGCATAGCCTTCGCGTGCGAAGCGGCGGGCAATGGCACCGCCGGTGGCGTCGCCGGCGCCGACGATGAGTGCGGTCTTTTGCATGGAAGTCATCGATCGCTATTCTTTGTAGTAGACGATCTGGTTCGAGGTGGCGAGCAGCACGCCCTGCTCGCTCCACAGATGCGCCGCCTGGTCGAAGAAGCCGTTGAAGAACTGCTGCCCCGCCGCCCGGCACAGCAGGTAGCCCGTGCCGACCTCGGCCAGCTGCGCCGGACCGGCATGGAAATACGTGGTGATCGACACCGTGCCGGCCGGCACATGCTTGGCGCGGCGCAGCCAGACGCGCGGATAGAACACGTCGCTCATGGCGGCCAGCGAGGCAAAGTCGAGCGGCCGCGCCTGCGCGTCGCGCAGCCAGAGCCGGCTTTCGCTGTGATGCAGGCTCGCGTCCCACTTCGCGGGAATGCGGCCGCTGAACAGGCGCATCTCGTACTGGTCGAGCCAGGCCACGCCGGACGGACCGATGCTCAGGCGCTCGACCGTCTCGGGCCGGGGCGCCTCGGGCATCGGCAGGTCGCTCTGGCCCCAGGTGTCGCGGCGCGCGGCCGTCACCACGGTGGCAGTGGTGGTCATGTTCGGCGCGCCGCCTGCGCCGGGCTGCGTGATCTGCACGGTCCAGTGCTGGGTCGAGCGGTTGGTGCGCACCGCCGTGGCCTGCACGTCGAATGCGCCGGCCTCCAGCGCGGCCGCAAAGTTGACGGTCAGCGCGATCGGCGTGCCCAGCACATCCGGATGCTGCATCACCGACTGCAGCGCGATGGCCGCGGTGGCGCCGCCGAACGGGCCGACCATGTTCCAGTAGTCCGGACTCGTGGCGCCGGTGAAATGGCCCACGCGGATGTCGCTGTGCTGCAGGGCCATGGCCTTGTCGAAGGGGTGTTGCATGCTCATGATGATTTGCAGTGTGCCTCCGGTGGATGGCGTCACGCAGTCGTGTGCGGGACGCCGGCTTGCTGCACTGCGGTAAGCGCGGCCAGCCGGTGCAGCTTCTCGACCGTGCTCGGCCACAGGCTCTGGCTGAACTGTTCGCGGAAGAAGCCGAAGTGCCCGATGCGCCGCGCCTGCACGTCGGCCGGCGCAATGCGCTCCATGGCGCGCGGCGCGCCGGCATAGAAGCTCAGCAGGCTTTCGGTGCCGGCGAGCGTCATGAGCTCGTCGTCGGTGATCGACAGCGCGAGCACCGGGAAGCGCACGCGCCCGTAGCTCTGCAGCGCCAGATCGCCTTCGGCGCCCACGCTGTAGCGCGGGTGGAGGCACCAGCGCCGCCACTGCAGGATCACGCCGCGCGGCAGGTCGCCCACCTTCTTGAGCCGGCGGCCCGGAAAGTAGCCGCACAGCCGCGTGGCCAGCGGCACGAGCACGAACCAGAAGTAGAGGATGCTGCGCCTGAGCTTGGGCGCGTTCTCGCGCCAGTAGCCGCTGCCGGCCGCAATGCTGACGAGGCCGTCGACCTGTTCAGGCCGCCGCAGGAAACCCGGCAGCTGCGCGCCCAGGCTGTGGCCGAGGAGGTAGAGCGGCTGTTCGGGCAGCGCGGCCTTGGCGGCGTCGATCACCGCTTCGTAGTCGCGCGCCCAGTCGAACAGGTCGGCCTCGAAGCCGCGCAGCGAGGCGCCGTTGCGCGAATCGCCCGAGCCGCGGTAGTCGAAGGTCCAGACACGCAGGCCCTGCTGCGCGAGCCACTGCGCGAAGGGTTCGTAGAACGACTGGCGCACGCCCATCGCACCGCCGATGACGATGCTGGCACGAGCCTCACCCGCCGGCTCATAGCGGCGCACGGCGAGCTGCGTCTCGTCGTCCACCCGAAGTTTCTGGTGCTGGTGCGCTTGCATGCGGCAGGGGTGGAACGCTCAGACGCGTTCGAAAATTCCCGCGGCGCCCTGCCCCATGCCCACGCACATCGTGACCATGCCGTACTTCAGGTTCTCGCGCCGCAGCGCATGCACCACCGTGGCCGCACGGATTGCGCCGGTCGCGCCGAGCGGATGGCCCAGGGCGATCGCGCCGCCCATCGGGTTGACCTTGCTCGGGTCGAGCCCCAGCGTGTCGATCACGGCGAGCGACTGCGCGGCGAAGGCTTCGTTGAGCTCGAACCAATCGATGTCCTCGTGCCTGAGCCCCGCATAGCGCAACGCGGCCGGAATGGCCTCGATCGGGCCGATGCCCATGATGTGCGGCGGCACGCCCTTGCTGGCAAAGCTCACGAAACGCGCGAGCGGCGTGAGGCCGTACTGCTTCACCGCCTTTTCGCTCGCGAGGATCAGCGCGCCCGCGCCGTCGGAGGTCTGCGAGCTGTTGCCGGCCGTGACCGTGCCGCGGGCGGCGAACACGGTGCGCAGCTTGGCCAGGCCTTCGAGGCTGGTGTCGGGACGCGCGCCTTCGTCGAGATTCACGGTGCGCGTCTTGGCAATCGATTCGCCGGTTTCCAGGTCCGGCGTGCGGTCGGTCACTTCGATGGGTGTGATCTCGTCGGCAAACTTGCCGGCCTTCTGCGCGGCCAGGGCCTTCTGGTGCGAGGCGAGCGCGAACGCGTCCTGCGCTTCGCGGCTCACCTTCCATTGCTGCGCGACCTTTTCGGCCGTAAGGCCCATGCCGTAGGCAATGCCCACGTCGCCCTCGCGCTCGAAGATCGAGGGCGACAGCGAGGGCGAGTTGCCCATCATCGGCACCATGCTCATGCTTTCGACGCCGGCCGCGATCATCACGTCGGCCTCGCCCACGCGGATGCGGTCCGCTGCCATCTGCACGGCCGACAGGCCCGAGGCGCAGAAGCGGTTGACGGTGATGCCGCCGATGCTGGTCGGCAGGCCCGCCAGCACCGCGCCGATGCGCGCCACGTTCAGGCCCTGCTGCGATTCGGGAATCGCGCAGCCGCAGATGATGTCCTCGATGGCCTTGGGATCGAGGCCGGGAACGGCGGCGAGTGCGGCCTTGAGCGTGGTCGCGAGCAGGTCGTCGGGCCGGTAGTTGCGGAAGTAGCCGCGGTGCGACTTGCCGATGGGGGTGCGGGTGGCGGAGACGATGTAGGCGTCTTGGACTTGTTTCATGGATAGCTCCTGGATTTGGCTCCTTCCCCCTCTGGGGGAAGGTTGGGATGGGGGCAAGCGGCCTTCAATTCGGCAAGTCGATTGACGATGGCCTGAAGCACCCCTTCAAAATTGACAAATGGATCGTTCGATCCGAAACGCAGGACCTCGAATCCCTGCCCACGCAAGAAGGCATCGCGTCGCGCGTCATAGCTTTCTTGCGCTTGGTGCTGCGATCCATCCAGTTCGACGATCAGTTTCGGATCGAGACAAGCGAAGTCGGCGATGTAGTTCCCGAGTGGGTGCTGCCGACGGAACTTCACCCCCAGTTGTTCGCTGCGCAGCCCGCTCCACAGCTTGCGCTCGGAGTCGGTCATCTCGCGTCGGAGAACGCGAGCATTCTTTTGCGCGTTGGGAGTGGATTGGTTCTGCATCGGCTGCGTGCCCCCATCCCGGCCTTCCCCCAGAGGGGGAAGGAGGAAGAGAAGGACTGCGTCAGTTGCGCAACGGCTTCCCCGTGCTCAGCATCCCCATGATCCGCTCCTGCGTCTTGGGATGCACGATGAGCGAGCAGAACGCCTTGCGTTCCAGTGCCATCAGGTATTCCTCGGTCACGAGCGAGCCCGCGTCCACGTCGCCGCCGGTCACCACGTTCGCGATCAGGCTCGCGATGTGGAAGTCGTGCGCGCTGATGAAGCCGCCGTCGCGCATGTTCACGAGCTGGCCCTTGATCGTCGCGGCGCCGCTGCGGCCGGCCACTCGGAAGCTGCGGCGCAGTGGCGGGCGGTAGCCGGCATCGGCCATGGCCTTCGCCTGCTGCAGCGCCACGTAGAGCAGCTCGTCCTTGTTCGGCACGATCACGTCGCTGTCGAGCAGATAGCCCAGCTTCTTCGAATCGAGCGCGCCGGTGCCCACCTTGGCCATCGCGGCGGCCGTGAAGCCTTCGGTCAGGAACGGCAGCAGGTCGGTGCCCGTCGAGGCCGCGGCGTTCTCGGCCGCGCGGCGTGCGATGTAGGTCAGGCCTCCGGCGCCCGGAATCAGGCCCACGCCCACTTCGACGAGGCCGATGTAGCTCTCCATCGCGGCCACGCGCCTGGCCGAATGGATGGCCAGCTCGCAGCCGCCGCCCAGCGCCATGCCGCGCACGGCCGAGATCACCGGCACGCTGGCATAGCGGATCTTGAGCATCACGTTCTGCAGCTCTTCTTCCGCGCCCTCGACCGCACCGATGCCCGCGACCACGAAGGCCGGCAGCATCGCCTGCAGGTCGGCGCCGACCGAGAACATCTCATCGGGCGACCAGATCACGAGGCCCTTGTATTCGGCTTCGGCCAGGTCGACCGCGGCGCCCAGCGCCTCGGCCACGTCGGGGCTGATCGCATGCATCTTCGAATGGATGCTCGCGATCAGCACTTCGCCGTCGAGCGTCCACACGCGCACATCGCCTTCGTCGCTGATGGTGGTGCCGGCCGTGTTGGCATCCGCCGCGTTCGCGCCGAGCACGCTTTCGGGGAACAGCTGGCGCCCGTGTACCGGCAGCTTGCGCTGCGGAACGAACTTGTTCTGCGACGCGCTCCACGAGCCTTCGGGCGTGTGCACGCCACCGGCCTCGGCCACCGGGCCTTCGAACACCCACTTGGGCAGCGGCACCGTGCTCAGCGCCTTGCCGGCGTCGATATCTTCCTGCACCCACTTGGCGACCTGCGCCCAGCCGGCTTCCTGCCAGAGCTCGAACGGGCCCTGCTTCATGCCGAAGCCCCAGCGCATCGCAAAGTCGATGTCGCGCGCGCTCTCGGCGATGTCGGCCAGGTGCACCGCGGCGTAGTGGAACCCGTCGCGCAGGATGGCCCAGAGGAACTGCCCCTGCGGCCCCTCGCTCTCGCGCAAGAGCTTCAGGCGTTCGCCCGCGGGCTTCTTCAGCATGCGGCCATACACCTCGTCGGCCTTGGCGCCGGCGGGCACGTACTCGCCGCTCTGGAGGTCGAAGCGCAGGATGTCGCGGCCGACCTTCTTGAAGAAGCCGGCCTTGGTCTTCTGGCCCAGGTTGCCGAGCTCGAGCAGCTTGGCGAGCACCGACGGCGTCGAGAAGTTGGCATAGAACGGATCGGTTTCGGCGTTGAGGTTGTCCTGCAGCGTCTTCACGACGTGCGCCATGGTGTCCAGGCCCACCACGTCGGCGGTGCGGAAGGTGCCCGAGCTCGCGCGGCCCAGCTTCTTGCCCGTGAGGTCGTCCACCACGTCGGGCGTCAGGCCGAATTTCTCGACTTCCTTCAGCGTGGCCAGCATGCCGGCGATGCCGACGCGGTTGGCAATGAAGTTGGGCGTGTCGTGCGCGCGCACCACGCCCTTGCCGAGCGTGCTGGTGACGAAGGCCTCGAGGTCGTCGAGCACCTGCGGCTCGGTGGTGGGCGTGTTGATCAGCTCCACCAGGAACATGTAGCGCGGCGGGTTGAAGAAGTGAATGCCGCAGAAGCGCGGCTTCAGCGCTTCAGGCAGCGCCTCGCTGAGCTTGGTGATCGACAGACCCGAAGTGTTGGAGGCCAGGATCGAATGCTTGGCGACATGGGGCGCGATCTTCCTGTACAGATCGAGCTTCCAATCCATGCGCTCGGCAATGGCTTCGATGACGAGGTCGCACTCGCCGAGCTTGGCGAGGTCGTCTTCGTAGTTGGCCTGCTCGATGAGCACCGCGTCGGCCACGTCGCCGAGCGGCGCGGGCTTGAGCTTCTTGAGGTTGTCGATGGCGCGCGAGACGATGCCGTTCTTCGGGCCTTCCTTTGCGGCCAGGTCGAACAGCACCACGGGCACGCGCACGTTGACGAGGTGGGCCGCGATCTGCGCGCCCATCACGCCGGCGCCGAGCACGGCGACTTTCTTCACTTGGAATCGGGACATGTTGATTGGTATTTCTTGGATTGAAAGTGCGGTGGTTTACTGGGCACGATTCCAGGTCTGGGTACGCCAGAAGGGGCCCAGGTAGCCGCGCACTTCGAGCTTCTTGCCGCCTTCGATCGGCGTGAAGCTCGCGCGGTATTCCTTGCCGTTCTCGGGGTCGAGGATCTTTCCGCCTTCCCAGACGTCCTTGCCCTCGGCCTTCCTGCCGCCGCGGATGATGTCGAGCCCGGTGATGGGCTTGCCCTTGCGGTCGTCGCTGCATTCGTCGCAGATCGCGTCGGGCTTGGCGTCCTTCTTGAGCGACTTCTCGATGCGGCCGATGAGCGCGCCGTTGGCCTCGCCGATGCGGATCTCGGCCTTGGCCTCGCCGGTCTTGTCGTCGACGTTGCGCCACAGCCCCACCGGCGTGGTCTGGGCCGCGGCCACGGCGGAAGTGGCGGCGAGGACGATGGCTGCAAGCGTCGATTTCATGGGCGGCTCCCGGTCGGACGATGAAGAAAGGACGAAGGCCTCAGGCCAGCGCCGCGTCGGTATCCATCAGCACCTTGCTGCCGGCGCGCGCGGTGCGCATCAGCGTCGCGGTCTCGGGGAACAGCTTGGCGAAGTAGAAGCGCGCGGTCTGCAGTTTGGCGACGTAGAACGGGTCGGTGTTGCCGGCCGCGATCTGGCGCAGCGCGACCTGCGCCATGCGCGCGAACAGGTAGCCGAACACGAAGTGACCGGCCACGCGCAGGTAGTCGACCGCGGCGGCGCCCACTTCGTCGGGGTTCTGGAAGCCCTTGAAGCCGATCTCGGTGGTGAACTTGGTGAGCTGGTCGCCCAGGCCCGCGATCGGGTTGATGAACTCGGCCATCTTCTCGTTCACGCCTTCTTCCTCCACCAGCTTCGCAACCAGCTTGCCGAACTTCTTGAGCGACGCGCCGTTGTTGCCCAGCACCTTGCGGCCCAGCAGGTCCAGCGACTGGATGGTGTTGGTGCCCTCGTAGATCATGTTGATGCGGTTGTCGCGCACGAACTGCTCCATGCCCCATTCCTTGATGAAGCCATGGCCGCCGAACACCTGCATGCAGGCGTTGGTTGCGATGTGGCCGTTGTCGGTGATGAAGGCCTTGACGATCGGCGTCAGCAGCGCCACCAGTTCGTCCGAATCCTTGCGCACCTTCTCGTCGGGATGGTTGTGCGCCTTGTCGAGCAGCAGCGTGCAGAAGATCTGCAGCGCGCGGCCGCCTTCGGCGTATGCCTTGGCCGTGAGCAGCATCTTGCGCACGTCGGGGTGCACGATGATCGGATCGGCTTCCTTGTCCTTGGCCTTCACGCCCGAGAGCGAACGCATCTGGATGCGGTCCTTGGCGTAGGCCAGCGCATTCTGGTAAGCCACTTCGGTCAGGCCGAGTGACTGGTTGCCCACGCCCAGGCGTGCGGCGTTCATCATCACGAACATGGCCTGCAAGCCCTTGTTGGGCTCGCCCACCAGCGAGCCGGCGGCGCCTTCGATCACGATCTGCGCGGTGGCGTTGCCATGGATGCCCATCTTGTGCTCGAGGCCGGCGCAGAAGATCGGGTTGCGCTCGCCGAGCGAGCCGTCGGCCTTCACCTTGTACTTGGGCACCACGAACAGGCTGATGCCCTTGCTGCCCTTGGGCGCATCGGGCAGGCGGGCCAGCACCAGGTGGATGATGTTGTCGGCTATGTCGTGCTCGCCGGCCGAGATGAAGATCTTGCTGCCGGTGATGCGGTACGTGCCGTCGGCCTGCGGCTCGGCCTTGGTGCGCAGCAGGCCCAGGTCGGTGCCGCAGTGCGGCTCGGTCAGGCACATGGTGCCGGTCCATTCGCCGCTCGTGAGCTTGGGCAGGTAGGTCTTCTTCTGTTCGTCGGTGCCATGGGCCACCAGCGCTTCGTACGCGCCGTGCGAGAGGCCGGGGTACATGGTCCAGGCCTGGTTGGCGCTGTTGAGCATTTCGAACAGGCACTGGTTCACCACGAAGGGCAGGCCCTGGCCGCCGAAGGCCGGGTCGCACGACAGCGCGGGCCAGCCGCCTTCGACGTACCTGGCATAAGCGTCCTTGAAGCCCTTGGGCGTCTTGACTTCATGCGTGGCCTTGTCGAGCGTGCAGCCTTCTTCGTCGCCGCTGATGTTGAGCGGAAAAGTCACCTCGGCGGCGAACTTGCCGGCCTCCTCGATCACCGCGTTGATGGTGTCGGCATCGGTCTCGGCATGGGCCGGAAGCGCCTTGAGTTCGTCGGCGACGTTGAGCACTTCGTGCAGCACGAACTGCATGTCGCGCAAGGGTGGGTTGTAGCTGGGCATCCGGGACTCTCCTGGTCGAAAACTGAAAGGGAAAAAGAAAAAAGGGAAACGGGGCCGCTCAGCGCACCGGCTTGAGCCGGCGGGAGGCGGCGGGCTTGGCCGCTGCCGCGGCTTCGGCGGGCGGCGCATCGGGCGTGGCACTGCGCGCCAGGATGTTGTCGAAGCCGACGTTGGCGCGGCCGATGGAACCCGGTACCTGCAGGAAGCGCGCTTCGTAGTGCAGCGCGAGGATCAGGCCGTGGATCTCGAAGGCCAGCTGCCGCTCATCGGCATCGGCGCGCAGATGGCCTTCGCTCTTGGCCTGCACGATCGCGCGCAGCACGGCCGCCTGCCAGATGCTGACCGACTCCACCAGCGCATCGCGCACCGGGCCGGGACGGTCGTCGAATTCGGAGGCGCCGCTGATGTAGATGCAGCCCGAGTCGATCTCGGCCGAGGTGCGCTTCATCCAGTTGGCGAACATGGCGCGCAGGCGCGGCAGGCCGCGCGGCGCCTCGAGGGCGGGAAAGAACACTTCCTGTTCGAAACGTGCGTGATACTCGCGCACCACGGAAATCTGCAGTTCCTCGCGCGAGCCGAAGTGGGCGAACACGCCCGACTTGCTCATCTTGGTGAGCTCGGCCACGGCACCGATCGACAGGCCCTCGAGCCCGATCTGCGCCGCCAGCGCCAGCGCGGCGTCGACGATCACGGCCTTGGTCTGCTGGCCCTTCTGGGCGGCGCGGGCCGGCTTGGCGGGAACGGCATTGACAGACATCGTGAAAGCTCCGGAATAAAACGAACGGTCGTTCTATTTTGCAGGGGCTTTGCACTTTTGGCTGGCAATGACCTTCTACGGTTGAAGGTTAATGGGTGCGCAGCGGGGCCGCCAAGCCCCGCCCTCCCGAATCAGAACTCCTGCGAGACCGGCCGCAGCACCACCTCGTTGATGTCCACGTCCGCGGGCTGCTCCACGGCATAGACCACCGCGCGCGCCACCGAATCGGCGGGAATCTGGTTGGCCTCGTAGAACGCCTTCACGCCGGCCGCGCTCTCGGCGTCGGTGCTGCCGAACTTCAGCTCCGACTCCACCGCGCCGGGCGAGACGATGGTCACGCGCACGCCGCTGTTGCCCATCTCGACGCGCAGCCCTTCGGAGATGGCGCGCACCGCATGCTTGGTCGCGCTGTAGACGGTGCCGATCGGCGTGAACACCTTGAGCCCCGCAATCGACGCGACGTTGACGATGTGGCCGCCGCCCTGGGCCTGCATGCGCGGCAGCACCGCGGCAATGCCGTAGAGCACGCCCTTGATGTTGACGTCGATGGTGCGGTCCCACTCGTCGACCTTGAGCTTCTCGATCGGCGACAGCGGCATCACGCCCGCGTTGTTGACCAGCACGTCGATGCGGCCGAAGGCCTCGACCGTCGCTGCGGCAAGCTGCTCCAGGTCGGCACGCTTGGCCACGTCGGTGGCCACGGCGATGGCCTCGCCGCCGGCCTCGCGGATCTCGGCGACGACCTTCTCCAGCCGGTCGGTGCGGCGCGCCGCGAGCACCACCTTGGCGCCGCGCGCGGCCAGGTGGCGCGCTGTCGATTCGCCGAGCCCGCTGCTCGCGCCGGTGACGATGGCGACCTTGCCGCGGATGTTGTCTTGAACGGATGTCATGGGAAATTCCTTTCGGATGTGTTGTTGAAGAAGTGCATGCAGTGTGGAAAATCCACGCGTTCCCGTAAATGAAACTCTGGCGACTTCAGAATTCCTTGACCTGGAATACACCTTCTCTTGAAAGCCCCCCATGGCCAACCGTCTCGAAGCCCTGCGCGTGTTCTGCACCGCCGCCGCCGCTGCCAATTTCCGCGAGGCCGCCGCGCGCCTGTCCGTTTCGCCGCAGGTCGTGACGCGCGCGGTGCGCGAGCTGGAAGAAGAACTGGGCGAGCCGCTGTTCCACCGCAGCACGCGCGGCGTGCAGCTCACCGATTTCGGCCGGCAGCTCGCCGAGCGCGCGCGTGCCGCGGTCGGCGGCGTCGATGCGCTGTTCCACCGCGCCGACCGGCGCGCGCTGTCGCAGCACGCGGGCACGGTGCGCGTCACCGCGCCCAACGTGTTCGGCCGGCGCCTGATCCCGGAAGCGCTCGCGCCGATGCTGGCCGCGCATCCGGGCCTGGTGCTCGACCTGCGGCTGTCGGAGGCGCATGCCGACGTGGTCGACGAACAGATCGACATCGGCGTGCGCGCGGGCCCGATCCGCGATGCACGCTTCGTTGCGCGCACGGTCGGCAAGATGCGGCTCCACGTGGTGGCCGCGCCCGCGCTGGTCGAGCGCACCGGCATCCCGAAGAGTCTCGACATGCTGTCCGGCTTTCCGCTCACCGCGCTGATGGACCGCAGCTCGGGCCGCCCCTGGTCCTGGTTCTTCAGCAAGGGGCGGCAGGTGCCGGTCGCCGCGCCGGCCTTCGTCACCGACGACGTCGATGCCGAATGCGCCGCGGTGCGCGCGGGCCTGGGTTTCGGCCAGCTCGTGGGGCCGCTGGCCGAGCCGCTGCTGGCCTCGGGCGAGCTGGTGGCGGTGCTCGAGGCCGACGCCCCCGAGCCCTGGCCGATCCACGTCTACCGCTCGCAGCGCGCGCCGGTGCCGGCGCGCGTGCGGCTGGTGTATGACGAGCTGGTCCGCGTGCTGCGCTGAGGTGGCAGGTCAGTCGTACTTCTGTCCGGTGCGCATCAGCTCCGGCGTGCCGATCACCTCGTTGAGGGCGTCGAAGTCCAGCATCTGCGGCCGCCACGGCTGCGTGGTGCGGTGCCGGTGCAGGCTCGCGTAGTAGCCTTGCAGCGTGTGGACCACGGCGCGTGCGGTGCCGCCCGGAAAGATCGCGATGCGAAAGCCATGGGCCTGCAGCGCATCGGCATCCTGGATCGGCGTCTTGCCGCCTTCGACCATGTTGGCGAGCAGCGGCACGCGGTCGCCGAAGCGCCGGCAGGCGGCGTCCATCTGCCCGGGCGAGCGCAGCGCCTCGATGAAGAGCGCATCGACGCCGCAGGCGAGGTAGGCCTCGGCGCGGTCGAGCGCGGCCTCCAGCCCTTCGACCGCGACCGCATCGGTGCGCGCGAGGATCAGCGTGTCGCTCGAGGTGCGCGCGTCCAGCGCGGCTTTCAACTTGCCGACCATCTCGCGCTCGGGCACCACGGTCTTGCCGTCGAGGTGGCCGCAGCGCTTGGGAAAGGTCTGGTCCTCGATCTGCACCATCGCCGCGCCCGCGCGCTCGAATCCGCGCACGGTGCGCTGCGTGTTGAGCGCGTTGCCGAAGCCCGTGTCGGCATCGACGATCACGGGCAGGTTCACGCGCTCGGTGATGCGCGCGAGCGTGTCGGCCACCTCGGTGAAGGTGGTCAAGCCGATGTCGGAGCGGCCGAGCCGCGTGTAGGCGATCGATGCGCCCGAGAGGTACAGCGCCTCGAAGCCGGCCTGCTCGGCCACGAGGGCGCTGAGGGCGTCGTACACGCCGGGTGCGAGCACGATGTCGTTGCGCGCGAGCCGGGTCTTGAAGGATGGATTCGTCATGCGGATGCTTCCGTCGATTGGATCAGTGCGGCCGCCGTGCGCGCCGCGATGTAGCCGCCGGCCACGGCGCTCAGCAAGCCGTTGCCGGAGAGATAGCCCCACACCGCATCGCCCGACACGCCGCCCGCCGCGCCGCCGGCGGCGAACAGGTTGGCGAAGGGCGTGCCGTCGTGCCGCAGCACGCGCATGTCGGGCGCGGTGTCGAGGCCGCCCTGGGTGTGGAACAACGCACCCGTGACCTTTACTGCGAAGTACGGCACTTCGAGTGCGCGTGCGAACACGCGGCCATCGGGCGGCGGCGTGCCGGCGCGCATGGCGTCGAGCGTGCCCTGCAAGGCGGAAGGCTCGCAGCCGATGCAATCCGCCAGCGCAGCCACCGATTCGCAGCGGCGCAGCGCACCTGCCGCTTCGGCCTCGCAGAAGTCGGGAAAGCCCCGCGCCAGTGCAAGCAGCGGCGTGTCGAACACGTTCCATGCAATGCCGCCCGGTTGCGCGAGCACGTGCACGGCGGCTTCCGAGTAGCCCTGCGTCTCGTCGTGGAAGCGCCGCCCCTCGCGGTTGAGCTGTACGCCGCCCTCCATCATCACGGCCCAGGACATCAGCGCGCCTTGCGGCGTGACCCACGAGCCATGGCCCTGGTAGCCGCCCAGGTCGCGCAGGCGTGCGCCCAGCGCTTCGCCCCAGAGGATCGCGCTGCCGTCGTTGCCGGCATGGCCGCCGAAGGTGGCTTCGGCCATCTCGGGCAGCAGCGTGCGGACCATTTCCGAATTACCGCCGAAGCCGTTGCAGGCGAGCAGCAGTGCGCCGCAGCCCAGCGTTTCGCGGCTGCCGCCGGGCCGCGCACAGTCGATGCCGATCACGCGGTCTTCGTCGTCGAGCACCAGCGTGTCGACCAGCGCCTGCGTCAGCACGGGAATGCCCGCCGCCTCGACGGCCGTCTGCAGCGCCGCCATCAGCGATGCGCCGGTCTTCTGCGGCAATGCGTGCATGCGATGCACGCTGTGGCCCGGATAGAGAAAGCCGTCGAGCAGCATCCATTGCAGGCCGTGCCGCTCCTGCAGCGCATCGAGCGCCGGCCCGATGGCGGCCGCATAGGCCTCGACCAGCGCGGGCGCCGCGCGGCCATGGGCCTTGGCCTGGATGTCGGCGGCGAAGCGCTCGGCACTGTCGTCCTGCACGCCATGCGCCCGCTGCGTGCGCGTGCCGGGCGCGGGAATGAAGCCCGAGGACAGCGCGGTCGAGCCGCTCGGCAACGCATCGCGCTCCAGCACCACGCAGTCCACGCCCGCATCGGCCAGGATCAGCGCGGCCGTGAGCCCGCAGGCACCGCCGCCGACGATGGCCACCGGCACCTGCACATCGGCCTCGAGCTGCGCTGCGCGGCGGACGAGGCGCGAAGGGCTTGCCGTCATGCGAGCAGCGCGATGAAAGCCGCGCAGTCGGTCACCTCGGCCACGTTGCGCATATCGGCCAGCGAGGTCTGATGGCGCTCTTCGCCGAAGGCCGCACAGCCGTCGGCCAGCACCAGCGTGCGGTAGTCGCGCATGTGCGCATCGCGCACGGTGCTGGCCACGCCGCCGTTGGTCACGATGCCGCACACCGCCACGGTGTCGATGCCCGCGCGGCGCAGCACCCAGTCGAGCTGGGTGTTGAAGAAGGCCGAATACGCGACCTTGCTGACCGCCACGTCGACGAGTCCGGCCAGCGCATCGACATTCGCCTGGCCCCAGCTGCCGGGCGCGAAGTCGCCCTTCCTCAGATAAGGACGCAGCGCCTTCAGGTGCGGCGACACCATCGGCTCGCCGGCCGCATCGGGCCACAGCGTGAACTGGCTGGCCACCACGAGGCCGCCCGCGGCCTTGAGCGCGCGCGCCACTTCGGCCACGCGCACCGGCAGAAGCAAGGCCGGCGGGTTGGTGTCGCCGCCGCGCGCATAGGCGCCCTTGGCATCGAGGAAGTCGTTCTGCAGGTCGATGATGACCAGCGCCGTCTTCGCTGCGCTCATGACGGCCTCACCAGCAGGTTGCCGTGCGCATCGACCTCGGCGTGGAAGCCGGGTTCGAGCCACACAGTGGTGTCGGCCTGCTCGAGGATCGCAGGCCCTTCGATGCGCGCGGCCACCGGCAGTTCGAGCCGCGCGTAGCGCACGGCCTCGTGCCACTGGCCATGGTGGAACACGCGCTGCGTGCCCAGCGGCGCGGTGCTGCCCTGCCCTTCGGGGGCCAGCACCTTCAGGTCGAACTTGGGCCGCACGCCGATGCGCGCATAGCGCAGGTTCATCACGCGGATCGGGATGCCGTCGAGCACCCGGCCGAAAGCGGCGCTGTAACTGGCCTCGAATGCGGCGCGAATGGATTGCGCGGTGATCGGCGTACGGCCCGCATCGGCCAGCACCACGGGCAGCGTGTGGGTCTGGCCCGTATAGAGCATGTCGAGCGCGATCACTTCGCGCACTTCGTCGAAGCGCACGCCCGAGGAGTCGAGGCGCTGCTGGCAGGCGGCCGAAAGTTCGTCGATGCGGCGCTGCAGGTCGGCCACGTCGAGTTCGGCCAGCGGCCTGTTGAGGGTCTGCACCGCGTCGTGGCGCATGTCGGCGATCACGCAGCCCAGCGCCGAGGTCACGCCGGGATAGCGCGGCACGATGCCGGTGGCGACGCCCACCTCGCGCATCATCGCGCACACATGCAGCGCACCGCCGCCGCCGAAGGGCATGTACGCGAAGCGGCGCGGATCGTGCCCGCGCTCGATCGACACGAGGCGGATCGCGCCCGCCATGCGCGCATTGGCCACGGTAAGGATCGCCTCGGCCGCGGCGTGCACATCGAGGCCCAGCGGGCGCGCGACGTGCGCCTCGATGGCCTGCCGGGACTTCTCTGCGTCCAACGCCGCGAGCAGCCCGCCGCCGAGCGGCCGGTCGGCGGCGATGCGGCCGAGCAGCACGTTGGCATCGGTCACGGTCGGGCGCATGTTGCCGCGCCCGTAGCACGCCGGTCCCGGCACGCTGCCGGCGGACTCGGGGCCAACCTGCAGCATGCCGCTCGCATCCACGGAAGCGATGGAACCGCCACCCGCGCCGATGGTTTCGATCTGGATCATCGGCGAGCGGATCACCATGCCGAACTCGATCGCGGTCTGCGCGGCCAGCGCAGCCTCGCCGTTGGCCACCAGCGACACGTCGAACGAGGTGCCGCCCATGTCGCCGGTGATCGCATTCGGAAAACCCGCGGCGCGCGCGATGGCCGCGCAGGCGATCACGCCGGCCGCCGGGCCCGAGAGCGCGGTGCGCACCGGCAGGTCGCTCGCGGTCTGGCGCGACATCACGCCGCCGTTGCTCTGCACCACCAGCAGCTCGCCCGCGAAGCCCTGCGCGCGCAGGTCGGCTTCGAGGCGGCCGAGGTAGCTGCCGACCACCGGCTGCAGCGCCGCATTGAGCGTGGCGGTCGAGCAGCGCTCGAACTCGCGGATCTCGGGCAGCACCTCGCTGGCCGAGGTGACGTGCGGGTTGGGCCAGAGCGCGCGCACGGCCGCCACGGCGAGCCGTTCGTTCTCGGGGTTGGCGTAGGTGTTGATGAAGAATACGCAGACGGCCTCGCAACCGGCCTCGAGCAGCGAGCGTGCTTCGGCGCGCACCTGGTCCAGGTCGACCGGCGTGTGCAGCGTGCCGTCGGCCAGCACGCGCTCGTCGACTTCGCGGCGCAGGTCGCGCGGCACCACGGGCACGAAGCTGCCGCGCAGGCCCCAGGTCTCGGGCCGGTCGCGGCGGCGCATCTCGAGCACGTCGCGAAAGCCGCGCGTGGTGATGATGCCGGTGCGCGCCACCTTGCGTTCGAGCAGCGCATTGGTGCCGACGGTGGTGCCATGCACGATGGTGGCGATGGCCGCGGCCGAATCGGCCACGCGCGCCACGCCGTTCATGAAGCCGCGCGCTTCCTCGCCGCGCGTGGAGGGCACCTTGACGATGCGCGCGCTGCCGTTGGCCTCATCGAGCACGAACAGGTCGGTGAAGGTGCCGCCGACATCGACGCCGACGACCAGGGATTTGCTTGTGGTGCTCATTCGGATGCTTTCTTGCCGCCGCTAGCGGCCGTGACGTAGCCCATGGCAGCATCGGCTTCGCGCTGCGAAGCGGGCCGCTCGCCGGAACGGCCCCAGCCGCCGCCGCCGGGCGTTTCGAGCCGCACGCGCTCGCCGCGCGCGAGCTGGATGCCGCGCATCTTCGACACCATGGGCGGCGTGTGCCATTCGCCCGCGTTCTCGTAGCGGAACACGTTGAGGGCGCCCGGTCCGCCGCCCGCTATGCCCTTGGGCGGCGAGGTGCCGCGCTCGCCGAAGACGAACACCTCGGCATCCTTCTCGAGCAGTTCGATCTCGTAGACGGCGCCGAGGCCGCCGCGGTGCCGGCCGTCGCCGCCCGAGTCGGCGCGCAGCGACCATTCGGTGAAGCGCACGGGGTAGGCGGCCTCGAGGATTTCGAGCGGCGGAATCGTCGCGGTCGAGATCGGCGCGTTGCCGTGCGACAGGCCGTCGCCGCCCGAATGGCCGCCGTGCCCGCCGCCGAAGAAGCTGAACATCACCCAGCGCTGGCCTTCGCGGCCCTTGTCGCTGCGGTGGCCCGCGATCGACAGCGCGTTGATGGTGCCGTAGGCCTGCGCCACCGCGCGCGTGGGGTCGGCCTGCGCGGCGGCGCTGAAGATCACGTCGATCATGCGCAGGATGGTCTCGGTGTAGCCGCCGACCGGGCGCGGGCGCTCGGCGCTGATCACCAGCTTGTCGGGAATCACGAAGTCCACCGCGTCCAGCACGCCGGCGTTCGCGGGCACGTCGGGGAACAGGTGCTTGAGCGCGACGTAGCAGGCCGCGACCGCCGTGGCGCGCGAAATGTTCACCGGCCCCGCGCATTGCGGCGAGGTGCGCGAGAAGTCGAGCGTGAGCCGGTCGCCGGCCACCGTCATGTCGAGCGCGATGGTGAGCGGCTGGTTGACGATGCCGTCGTTGTCGAGCACGTCCTCGAAGCTGTAGCGGCCGTCGGGCAGCGAGGCGATGTGCGAGCGCATGAGGCGCAGCGCGCGGCCGCGCAGCTCGCCGAGCGCATTCAGCACCAGGCCGTCGCCGTATTCGTCGAGCAGGCCGTGCAGCCGCTTCGCACCGAGCTCCAGCGCGGCGAGCTGGCCGTTGAGGTCGCCCCAGAGACTGTCGGGCAGGCGCGTGTTGGCCTGCAGGATGGCGAGCACGTCGGCATCGAGCACGCCGCCCTGCACGATGCGCACCGGCGGAATCTGCACCGCCTCCTGCCAGCACTCGGTGGCCGCGGGGTTGTAGTTGCCGGGCACCGCGCCGCCCACGTCGTGCCAGTGCGCGGCCGAGGCCATGTAGCAATACAGCTTGCCGTTGCGGAAGAAGGGCTTGACCAGCTTGAAGTCGTTGGCGTGCGTGCCGCCGTCGTAGGCATCGTTGCTGATCCAGATGTCGCCGTCCTTCATGCCGCCGCGCGGCGCGGCCGCCTTGGCGGTGGCGCGCACCGCGAAGGCCATCGCGCCCACGAACACCGGCAGGCCCGACTTGCCCTGCACCAGCGTGTCGCCGGTCGTGGCGTCGTAGAGGCCGTGGCAGGCGTCGTGCGCCTCGGCAATGATGGGATTGAACGCGCTGCGGTAGAGCGTGGCGTCCATCTCGTCGGCCACCTGTTCGAGGCGGCCGCGCAGCACGACGAGCGTGACGGGGTCGAGGGTGTCGTTCATGTTCAGTCCACTTTCGCGCCGCTGGTCTTGACGACCTTGGCCCATTTGTCGATCTCGCGCTTCACGTGCGCGGCGAATTCCGCTTGCGTGGAGCCCACGGGCTCCGCGCCCAGCGCCGTCAGCTTCTCGCGCACCTCGGGCAGCTTCAGGATGCGCTGCACCTCGGCCGAGAGCTTGTCCACCACGGGCTGCGGCGTGCCCTTGGGCGCGAACAGGCCCGACCATGCATCGGCGTAGAAGCCCGGGTAGGTCTCGGCGATGGTCGGCAAGTCGGGCAATGACGGCGCGCGGCGCAGGCTGGTGAGCGCAATGGCGCGCAGCTTGCCGGCCTTGACGTGCGGCAGCGCCGACGGGAGCCCGTCCACCATCATCTGCACTTGCCCCGCGAGCAGGTCGGACACGGCCGGCGCGCTGCCCTTGTAAGGCACGTGCGTGATGTCGACGCCGGCCTCGGACTTGAGCATTTCCATGCCCAGGTGCGCGGCCGTGCCGTTGCCGAGCGAGGCGTAGTTGAGCTTGCCGGGCTCCTTCTTCGCAAGCGCCATGAGCTCGGCCAGGTTCTTCGCGGGCACCGAGGGATGCACCACCAGCACGTTGGGCACCACCGCCACCTGGCTGATGGCGACGAAGTCGGCCACCGGGTCGTAGGGCATCCTGCTGTAGAGCGAGGTGTTGATCGCATGCGAGCCGGTCACGCCCATCACCAGCGTGTAGCCGTCGGCCGGCGCCTTGGCGACGAGGTCGGAGCCGACGTTGCCGCCCGCGCCCGCACGGTTGTCGACCACCACCGGCTGGCCCCAGTGCTCGCCCATCTTCACGGCAACCAGCCGCGCCGCCGCGTCGGTGGCGCCGCCCGGCGGGAACGGCACGACGATGCGGATCGCCTTGTTCGGAAAATCGCCCGCCTGCGCGGCGGCGACCAGCGGCAGGCAGACAAGGAGCGTGCTCGCGAGATGGCGCAGGAGTTTCATGGTGGGTAGGTGGTGAGAGTGATGAGTGGTTCAGGCGTCGGCAAGCTGCTGCCACAGCTCGCGGAGACTGGTGCCTGCGGGCGCGTCCAGCACGCCTTCGCAGAAGCGCGCGGCCTTCGGGCCCGGCACGCTGTGCGCGGCGTAGTGCGCGAACTTGGCGATGAGCGCCGCGCGGTCGAGCGGACGGGCAGCGTCCCCCGCGATGGTGCCGACGGCTGCCTCGAGCGTGCCGCCCGCGTGCGACACCCGGAGCGTGGCACCGCGTTGCCCGCGTGCCGTCAGTCCGGCATCGGCTTCGAGCACGACCAGGGCTTCGAGCCGACGCAGTTCGAGGTCGTCGAAACGCGGCACGGCATAAACGGAGGGATCGACATCGCCGAAGCGCAGCATCGCCGCGACGCCGAAAGACAGGCTGAACTGCGCCTGGATCGGCGTGCGCGGCGCGCGGTTGCCGCAGTAGACGATCGCCTCTTCGTATATCTTGAGCACGATGCCCTGGATGCCGGTGGTGTCCCGGGCCAGCTGCTCGCGGACCTGGCGCGCGGCAGCCGCGCCGTAGTGCACGTGGCGCACGGCCGCGAAGGGCTTGAGATAGGCATCGCGCAGCAGCGGCGTCGCCGCACCGGGCATCGGCTGCGCGGTCGCGGCCGAATGCGTGTGTGCGTAGTGAGCCAGCGCACCGTCCGGCGCGTCGATGCCCGCTGCGCTGGCAAAGGCCGCCTGCAGCCCCAGTGATGCGCTGTGGCCGAGGTAGGTGTTGCGCGCGGTGCGGCCCTGCTGCACCGGCAAGTAGAGGCTGGTCGCGAGCTGGCAGGCCGCGATGTCGATGGCCTGCACGATGCCCGCTGGCGGCAGCGCGAGCAGTCGCGCCACGCCGGCCGCGACGCCCAGCGCGGGCCAGTTCGCATCGACATGCATGCCGGGCCGGATGCGCAGCCAGGCGCCGCAGCGCGCGCCGACCTCGTAGCCGAGCACGAAGGCATCGATGAACTCGCCAAGGCTGGCGCCGCGCCGCAGCGCAAGTGGCAGCAGCGCCGCCACCAGCGGCACACCGGGCCTGCCGTGCGCGAGTGCATGGCCCTCGCAGGCCTCGTCCCAGGTCGCGGCCATGGCCAGCACCTGCGCGGCGGCCTGCAGCGCCATCGGCGGGCCGCCGGGGAAAGCGAAATCGCCGGGCTCGCAAGCCGCGAGCGCGGCTTCGAGGCGCTGCACCTCGCTCGCATGCCGGCCCGCGAGTGCGCAGCCGGCCGTGTCGACCAGCAGGCGCCGCGCCTGCGACGCGGCCTCGGCGGTGGCCGGCTGCGCCGCGTGCAGCGCTACCGTGGCCTGCAGCACGGCACGTTGCGGATCGTGATCAGTGTCAGTGCTGTGCATCGGCTTCCTTCCTCGCGGCCATGCGCCGGCGCAACAGCCGCAGCAGGCCGCCGGCATCGACCATCTCCATCAGGAAGCCCGGCACGGGCTCGCAGGCGAGCGTGCGCGCATCGGCGGTGCGCACGGCGGGCGTGCGGGTGTCGAGTGCGATGCGTTCGCCGTCCTGCAGCGACTCGGCTTCGGCGCAGGTCAGCAGCAGCAGGCCCACGTTGAAGGCATTGCGAAAATACAGGCCGCTGTATGAAGGCGCAATCACCGCGGCCACGCCCAGCTGAACGAGCACGGCCGCGGCCTGCTCGCGCGACGAGCCGATGCCGAAGTTGGGGCCGGCCACGATCACGTCGCCCGGTTGCACCTTGCTTGCGAACTCGGGGCGGATGGCTTCGAGGCAATGCTTCGCGATGACGTCGATGCCGTGCTTCATCGCATGGCCGGGCGCGAGCGCATCGGTGTCGATGTCGGCGCCCAGGCGCCAGACCCGATGCGGGCGGTGCAGGATGTCGGCGGTCATGCGAGCACCTCGCGCGGATCGGTCACGCAGCCGCGCAGTGCGGCCGCCGCCACCGTGTAGGGCGAGCCCAGGTACACCTGCGCGGTCGGCGAGCCCATGCGGCCCTTGAAGTTGCGTGCCGTGGTCGAGATCACCGTGATGCCGTCGCCCATCGGATCGCCGTAGCCCGAGCAGGCGCCGCACGCGGTCGGGAACAGTTCGGCGCCGGCGTCCATCAGCACCTGCAGCACGCCCTCTTCGCGCGCCTGCTCCTGGTCGTGCAGGCTCGCGGGCGCCACGATGAGACGGATGCCGCTCGCCACCTTGTGGCCGCGCAGCACCTGGGCTGCGGCGCGCAGGTCGTCGAGCTTGGCGCCGGTGCAGGCGCCGATGTAGGCCACGTCGACATGCGTGCCCAGGTACCGGCTCACGCCGTGCGCGTTGGCCGGGCTGTGCGGCGCGGCGACGTAGGGCTCGAGCGTGGCGGCGTCGAAGCGGTGGTGCGTGAGCGCGGCGCCTTCGTCGGTGAACCAGGGTGCCATGTCGACCGGCGGGGCGCCGGCTTGTGCGAGGAACGCGGCGGTGGTGGCATCGGGCGCGATCAGGCCGGCCTGCGCACCCAGCTCGGCGCTCATGTTGGAGAGCGTCATGCGCTCCTGCATCGACAGCGCGGCGACGGCCGGACCCGCGAACTCCACCGCCTGGTAGCGTCCGCCGTTCATGCCGAAGCGGCCGATCATGTGCAGCATCATGTCCTTGGCAGTCACGCCGGCGGGCAACGCGCCGTCCCACCACATGCGGATGGTCTCGGGCACGCGCAGCCAGATCT
Organism: Variovorax beijingensis; assembly: GCF_007828835.1. Lineage (GTDB taxonomy): Bacteria > Pseudomonadota > Gammaproteobacteria > Burkholderiales > Burkholderiaceae_C > Variovorax > Variovorax beijingensis_A. Next base: position 82,205 of record NZ_VIVL01000003.1, read on the forward strand.
CGCCGGTGACCATCACGCCCAGCATCTCGGTGCTGCCGATGCCGAACATGTAGGCGCCGAATGCGCCGCCCGTGGGCGAATGCGAATCGCCGCCCACGCACAGCATGCCGGGGCGGATGTGGCCGTGCTGCGGCACCACCACGTGGCAGATGCCCTGGCTGTCGTACACGTGCGGCAGCTGCTGCTCGCGCGCCCAGTCGCGCGCGATGCGCACGATGCGGCGCGAGTCGTCGTCGCGCTCGGGCACGTAGTGGTCCATGACCAGCACCACGCGGGAGCGGTCCCAGATCTGCGCGCCGAGCTCCTCGAGCATCGGCTGCAGCCGGCGCGGACCCGAGGAGTCGTGGAACATGGCCATGTCGACGCCGCAGGTCACGATCTCGCCCACCGCCACCTGCGCGCGGCCGCTGGCGCGCGCGATGAGCTTCTGCGCCAGCGTCTGCTGCGCCGGCGCGCGGTCTGAAGCGTTGAAGGTCATTCCGGCTTGGCTCCCGAGAACTTGACGACCTTGGCCCAGCGCGTGATCTCGCTCTGCACGAAGGCGGCGAACTGCTCGGACGAGTTGCCCACCGGTATCGCACCCTCGGTGTCGAGGCGCTGGCGCATGTCGGCCTGCTGCAGCGCATGGCGCGCGGCGTCGCCGATCTGCTTCACGCGGTCCGCCGGCATGCGGGCCGGGCCGAAGAGGCCGAACCATGCGCTCGACTCGTAGCCCGGCAGCGCCTCGGCGATCGCGGGCACGTCGGGAAAGGCCGGCAGCCGTTTACCCGTGGTCACGCCCAGTGCCCTGAGCTTGCCGGCCTGGATGTGCGCCTTGACGTTGCCCACGGCCGCGAACATCAGCTGCACCTGGCCTGCGAGCACGTCCTGCACGGCGGGCGAGGTGCCCTTGTAGGGGATGTTCACGATGTCGACGCCCGACTGCATCTTGAAGGCCTCGCCCGCCATGTGCAGCGACGAGCCCACCGCGCCGATCGCAAAGTTGAGCTGGCCCGGCTTCGCCTTGGCGAGCGCGATGAGTTCGCGCACGTCCTTCGCGGGCACCGACGGATGCGCGACGAGGATCGAGGGCGAGGTCGCCACGCAGGTGAGCGCGGTGAAGTCCTTCACCGGATCGAAAGGCAGTGCCGGATAGAGCGTGGCGTTGATCGCATGGCTGGTGAAGCTCATCAGCAGCGTGTTGCCGTCGGGTGCGGCCTTGGCCACGGCATCGGCTGCGATGTTGCCGCCCGCGCCGGGCCGGTTCTCGACGATCACGGTGCGGCCGAGCGCCGGGCCCATGCTGACGGCCAGCGAACGGGCCAGCGTGTCGGTCGAGCCGCCGGCGGGTGCGCCGACGAGGATGCGGACCGGCGCATTGCCGATCTGCGCGCGTGCGCCGCCGGCCATGGCCAGCGAGGCCAGCGCGGTGGACGAAATGAGGATGTCGCGGCGTTTCATGAAGTCTCCTGGCTCATTTTTTTTGAGGGCACGTCAGAGCCCCAGGTAGGCGCGCCGCAGTTCGTCGCTGCCGAGCAGCTCGCCGGGCAGGCCCGAAAAACGAACGCTGCCGTTCTCCAGCACGTAGGCGCGGTCCGCGATCTCGAGCGACTGGCCCACGTTCTGCTCCACCAGCAGCACCGCGAGGCCGCCTTCGCGCAGTTCGCGGATCAGCGAGAACATCTCTTCCACCAGCCGCGGCGAGAGCCCGAGCGAGGGCTCGTCGAGGATCAGCAGCACGGGCTCGGCCATGAGTCCGCGCGCGATGGCCAGCATCTGCTGCTCGCCGCCGCTCATGGTGCCGGCGTGCTGCGCCATGCGTTCCCGCAGCCGCGGGAAGATGTGGAACATCTTCTCGATGTTGGCCGCGCGGCGCTCGCGCGCCCGCGTGAAGGAGCCGAGCTCCAGGTTCTCCAGCACGCTGAGGTTGGGAAACACCTTGCGGCCCTCGGGCACCTGGATCAGGCCGGCCTTGACCACGTCGCGGTAGTGCGCGCCGCTCAGGTCCTTGCCGTCGAAGCGCACATTGCCGCTCCAGGCGGGGCACAGGCCGCAGACCATCTTGTTGAGGGTGGACTTGCCCGCGCCGTTGCTGCCGAGCAGCGCGACCATTTCGCCGGCGTTCACCTGCAGGTCGACGCCGCGCAGCACCTCGACGCGGCCGTAGCCGCCGCGCAGGCCCTGGATATCCAGCAACGCGGTCATTCGGCAGCTCCCGAAGCGGCCTTGCGCAGCCGCGCCGCGGTGCCATGGCCCAGGTAGGCCTCGACGACCTTGTCGTCGGAGGTCACCTGCGCCGGGCTGCCTTCGGCAATCAGCTGCCCCTGCGCCAGCACCCACACATGCTCGGCCAGGTGCATCACGGCCTGCATCACGTGCTCGATCATCAGCACGGTCACGCCGCTGTCGGCGATGCCGCGCACCACCGGCATCATCTCGGCGATCTCCTGCGGGTTGAGGCCGGCAAGCACTTCGTCGAGCAGCAGCAGGCGCGGGCGCGTGGCCAGCGCACGCGCCAGTTCGAGGCGCTTGCGGCCGGCCACGGTGAGGTCCGACGCGGGCTTGTCGAGCTGCGGCGCGAGGCCCACGCGCAGCGCGATGGCCTCGGCATGCGCCAGCGCCTCGCGGCGGCCGCGCAGGTGCAGGTGCGCACCGACCGCGATGTTCTCGCGCACCGTCTGCGCCGCAAAGGGCTTCACGATCTGGAAGGTGCGCGTCATGCCGAGCAGCGCATTGCGGTGCGGCTCGCGGCCCGTGATGTCCTGGCCCGCGAAGCGCACGCTGCCGGCATCGGGCTTGAGGAAGCCCGACATCAGCGCGAACAGCGTGGTCTTGCCGGCACCGTTGGGGCCGATCAGCGCGCTCAGGCTGCCCTCCCTCACCGACAGGCTCACGTCCTGCACGGCCTTCAGTCCGCCGAAGGAACGCGAGAGACCGCCCACGGCCAGCAGCGCCTCAGTCATGGCGGCCTCCCTTCGCGCTCCACAGCTGCCGCACCGACAGCCCCAGCCCCGCGACGCCGCGCGGCAAAAAGATCACGATCACGACCAGCACCGTGCCGTAGATCACCATGTTGATGCCCGGCAGTTCGCCGAACAGGTTGCGCGTGAGGTCCGACAGCAGGTGCAGCACGACCGCGCCCAGCACCGGGCCCCACAGCGTGCCCATGCCGCCCACGATGGCTGCCACCAGCGCCTCGACCGACACGGCCGGGCCGTAGGCGATGCCGGCGTCGATGTACTGGAACACCTGCACGTAGAAGGCGCCGGCCGCCCCCATGAAGGCGGCCGAGATGCCGATGGCCGCGAGCTTGACGCGAAACGGGTTCACGCCCACGGCGCGCGCCGCATCCTCGTTGTCGCGCACGGCCTGGAGGTAGGCGCCGAAGCGGCCGTTGCGCAGCCAGCAGGTCACGAGCAGCGCCAGCACCACCATGGCCAGCACCACCCACAGGTAGCCGGCGCGCGAGGCGAACTGCAGGTTGGCCGCCGATTCGCGCAGCGGCACCATCAGGCCCACGCCGCCGCCCGTGAAGTTCACCGACAGCGCGAGGATGCGGAACACTTCCGCGAAGGCCAGCGTGACGAGCGCGAAATACGAACCCTTGAGGCCGTAGCGGAAGCTCAGCGCGCCGACGAAGAGCCCGACCAGTGCGGCGCCGGCCACCGCCAGCGGCAGCGCGACCCAGGCGTTGATGCCGCCCTGCAGCTGCGCGATGGCCTGGATGTAGGCCCCGGTGCCGAAGAACAGCGCATGCCCGAACGAGAACTGCCCGCCGAAGCCGCCGAGAATGTTCCAGGCCTGCGCGATGAGCGTGGCGTAGAGCGCCATCATCACGAAGTTCAGCGTCAAGCCCGACTTCGTGACGAGCGGCACGCAGCCGGCCAGCACCGCGAAGAGCGCGATGCCCGCGAGTTGTCTGTGCGCGCTGCTCATGCCCTGGCTCCGAACATGCCCTGGGGCCGGAACAGCACCACGCCGATGAAGATCGCGAAGATGCCGATCTGCCCGAGCGATTCGCCGAGGTACAGCCCGCCGAGCGACTCGACCACGCCGACCAGGAAGCCGCCGGCGAGCGCGCCGACGAAGCTGCCCATGCCGCCGAGCACGACGATGGTGAAGGCCACAAGCACGAAGCCGCCGCCTACCTGCGGGTTGACGTAATAGGCCGGCAGCAGGAAGCAGGCCGCCGCGCCGAGGCACGCCAGGCCGATGCCGAAGCTCATGGCGTAGACATGGTCGACGTCGATGCCCATGAGCTTGGCGCCTTCCTTCTCCTTGGCGACGGCGCGGATGGCGCGGCCGAGATCGGTGCGGCCCATGATCCAGAACAGGATGCCGGAGACGACAAGCGCGCCCGCGAAGGCCACGAGCTTGGGCACGGCGATCATCGCGGGGCCGATGGCGACGGTGCTGAGCGAATAGGCGGTGTCGATGCTGCGGGTGTCCGACTTGAAGAACAGCAGCGCGAGGTTCTCCATGACGATGGCGATGCCGAGCGTGGCGAGCAGGATGTTCTCGTCCTTGCCGTGGCCCGCGCGGTTGATGACGACGCGCTGCAGCGCGTAGCCGAGCGCGAACATGCCTGCCACCGCAATGGGCAGTGCCATGTACGGGTCGATGCCCCAGCGCTCCTTGAGGAAGTACACCGCGTACAGCGCCAGCATCAGGCTCGCGCCGTGGGCGAAGTTGATGATGTGGAGCACGCCATAGATCAGCGTGAGCCCCAGCGCGATCAATGCGTACACGGCGCCTGTCGTGAGGCCATTCAGAATCGAGGGAAAGAGGATGTTGAAGTCGAGCATTTGCGTGGGACGCTGCGTTTTTATTGGGTCCGCCCGGTATGCGGTGCGGGCCGTGCGACCCCACTGCGCCGGCCCTTCGGGCTGCCCTGCGGTGCTCGCGCTTCGCGGGGTCTCGCAGAACTCGCTTCGCTCAAACAGCTGCGAGCCCTGATCCGCGAAACGCTGCGCTCCTCGGCGGCGCAGAGGGGATCGCCCGGCCCGCACCGCATACCGGGCTCCAGGGTGGAACAGGCGCGGCCGGAATACGAAGGGCGCACCCGCAGCGTGCCCACACCATGCGGTAACGTGTTCATGCCCTGAGCGGAAACACAGGCTCCACCTCGCGGTAGTCGCGCGGGATGATCACCTTGATGTCGTTCTTCACCACCTGCGTCATCAACGGCTGTGCGCCCTCGTTCTGTCCATTGACGAACTTCGTGGGACCGTACGGCATGATGTGATTCGAGAAGGTGCTCTTCTCCAGCGCATCGACGATGGCGGCGCGTTCGGCCGACTTCGCGCGCTCCAGCGCATCGGCCAGCAGCCACATCGAGGTGTAGGTCATGAAGACCTCGTAGCTGAAGAACTGGCCCTTGGCCTCCACGCGCTTGCGCAGCTCCTGCGAGCGCTTGTCCTTCGGGTTGAACCAGTGGTTGCAGTCGATGATGCCGTTGGCCGCGTCCGGAAACTCCTTCACGAACTTGTAGCTCGACGCGGCGCCGCCCAGCACCGAGAAGATCGCCTTGGGCACCACCTTCTGCTGCTGCATGGTGCGCACCAGCAGCGCGTACTCGTTGTAGTAGTTGGCGGGGATCACGATGTCGGGGTTGACCGACTTCATGCGCAGCACGATGTTGTTGAAGTCGCGCGTGGGGTTGGCGTGCTTCACCACCTCCTTCACCTCGAAGCCGTAGCCCGGCAGTTCGCGCGAGAGCAGCTGCGCGGTGCCGGCGCCGAACAGCGACTCCTCGTGGATGATCATCACCGTCTTGGCCGGGTTGCCCGCGGCCTTGTTGAGCACCAGCAGGTTGGCCATGGCCACCTCGGTCGACTTCCTGTAGCCGGGGCCGAAGCGGAAGGTGTTCTTCAGGCCGCGCTCGACGATCTGGTCGGCCACGCCCACGTCGACCACGTGCGGCAGGTTGTACTTGGCCGCCGCCTGCGTGGTCGCCAGGCAGATGGCCGAGGCGTAGGCGCCGACGATGGCCGAGACGCCGGCTTCGTTCATCTTCTCGACCTCGGCCGCGCCGGCCTGCGGCTGCGATTGCGCGTCGCCCAGCAGGGCCTCGAGCTTCGCACCGCCAAGCGACTTGATGCCGCCGGCGGCGTTGATGTCCTCGATGGCCATCAGCGCGCCGAGGCGGCACTGCTGGCCCGAGTAGGCCAGCGCCCCGGTGACCGGATGCAGCACGCCGACCTTGACGGTCTTGGGCTGCGCGCCGGCCACGAGCGGGAAGGCGACGGCGGTCGCCAGGGCGGCGGACTGCGACACGAAACTGCGGCGGTTCTGCATGGGGCTTTCCTTTTTCTCTTCAGTTGAACTTGGCTGACACGTCTTTGCTGACCCACACCTTCGCGTCGATGCCGCCCACGCGGGAGAGCTGCATCTCGTAGGTGTAACGGTCGGGGCGGTAGAGGCCGTGCAGCCACTGCACGGGCCGCTCGTCCTCGTCGTAGATCAGGCGGCGCACCGCGAGCAGGGCCGAGCCGACCGACACGTCGAGGTGCTGCGCGATCAGGCTGTCGGCCAGGCGCGCGGAAATGGTCTGGTGCGCGCGCCCGACCTTGACGCCCGACTCCTCGAGCAGCACGAGGATCGGCTTCTTCGACAGCTCGCGGCGGCCGAAGCGGCGCGCGATGGAATCGGGCACGTAGGTGGTGATGTGCGAAAGCGGGCCTTCCTTGGTGGAGCGCACGCGCACCGCCTTCTGCACCGGGTCGCCCAGCTGCAGCTGCAGCGCCTCGGCCACCTGGGTGGAGGCCGTGATGGTGGCGACCTCGATCACTTTCACCGAGGTGTGCAGGCCCATCGTCACCAGGTTCTCGAGCAGGCCGCGCAGATTGGCACGCTCCATGCTCCTGCCGCTGTTCGCTTCGCCCGCGGGCACGGGCGGCAGCGCGCGCGTGCGGCGCCCCGGGTTGCGCGCGATCAGGCCTTCGGAAGACAGCTGCTCGAGCGCGCGCCGCACCGTGACGCGCGCCACGTTGAACTGCGCCATGAGCGCGAGCTCGCCGGGCAGCCCCTCCGCAAATCGGCCTTCGTGCAGCTGCTCACGCAGGACCAGGTAGATCTGGTGGTACTTCGGCAAAGGCATCTGCGACATGCCTTTGATGTTTTTGCAGTTTCAATGTTCTGTCAATGGGACATTTAAAACCGCAGCGGCACAAAGAAGAACGGCGCGCCGGGCCAATGCCCGCCGCGCCGTTTGGGGCTGCTCGCTTGCCGCTTACAGCTTGAACGGAATCACTTCCTGGCGCTGGTCGCCCAGGCCTTCGATGCCCAGCGTCATCACGTCGCCCTTCTTCAGGTAGAGCGGCGGCTTCATGCCCAGGCCCACGCCGGGCGGCGTGCCGGTGGTGATGACGTCGCCGGGCAAGAGCGTCATGAACTGGCTCAGGTAGCTCACGATCTTGGCGATGCTGAAGATCATCGTCTTGGTGCTGCCGGTCTGCATGCGCTTGCCGTTGAGGTCGAGCCACATCGACAGCTTCTGCGGGTTGGGCACTTCGTCGCGCGTCACGAGCCACGGGCCGATCGGGCCGAAGGTGTCGCAGCCCTTGCCCTTGTCCCAGGTGCCGCCGCGCTCGATCTGGAACTCGCGTTCGCTCACGTCGTTGATGGTGCAGTAGCCGGCCACGAAGTTGAGCGCGTCCTTCTGCGAGACGTAGCGCGCGCGCGCGCCGATGACCACGCCGAGCTCGACCTCCCAGTCGCTCTTGACCGAGTTCTTGGGCAGCATGACCGGATCGTTCGGGCCCTGGATGCAGCTGGTGGCCTTCATGAAGACCACCGGCTCCTTCGGAATCGGCAGGCCGGACTCGGCCGCGTGGTCGGCATAGTTCAGGCCGATGGCAATGAACTTGCCGACGTTGGCCACCGGGCTGCCGAAGCGCGGCTTGCCCTTGACCAGCGGCAGCTTGTCGACCTTCTGCTTGCGCAGCTTGGCCAGCGCGGCGTCGCCGAGCTGCTCGGGCCCGATGTCCTTGACCAGCGCGCTCAGGTCGCGCAGCTGGCCGTTGTCGTCGATGAGGCCGGGCTTTTCCTTGCCGGGATTGCCATAGCGAACGAGTTTCATGTGGTCCTTTCTTGGGGGAGACTGACTATCTAGTAAGTGGAGCGGCCGCCGGACAGGTCGAACACGGCGCCGGTGGAAAACGAGCAATCTTCGGTGCAGAGCCAGCCGACCATTGCGGCCACTTCCTCTACCGTGCCGAAGCGGCCCATCGGTATTTTCGACCGCATGAACGCAATGTGCTCCGGCGTCATCTGGTCGAAGATGGCGGTCTTCACCGCCGCGGGCGTCACGCAGTTGACGCGGATGCCGGTGTCGGCCAGTTCCTTGCCGAGCGACTTGGTGAGCGCAATGACGGCGGCCTTGCTCGCACTGTAGGCGCTGGCGTTGGGGTTGCCTTCTTTCCCGGCCACCGAGGCGATGTTGACGATGCGTCCGTAGCCTTGCGCGCGCATCTGCGCCACCACTTCGCGGGAGCACAGGAACACGCCGTTGATGTTGACCTCCATCACCTGCCGCCAGTCGTCGACCGGGTAGTCCCACAGCTTCGTGTTGGGGCCGGTGATGCCGGCGCTGTTGACCAGCGCATCGATGCGCGGCGCATGCGCCAGCGTGGCCGCCACTGCCCGGGCCACGGAAGGCTGCTGCGCCACGTCAACCGTCACGGCGAAGGCCTTGCCGCCCAGAGCCGCTGCGGCCTTCTGCGCGGCCGCTGCGTCGCGGTCCCACAGCGTGACGCTGCCGCCCGACGCGATCAGCCGCTCGGCGATGCCGTAGCCCAGCCCGCTCGCGCCGCCGGTCACCACTGCGTGGCGGCCCGCGAAATCGAGCTGGTTCATATGGTGATGCCGCCGTCGACCGTGAAGGCCTGGCCGGTGGCGAACACCGATTCGTCGCTGGCCAGGAACACCACCACGGGCGCGATTTCCTCGGCCTGCGCGAGCCGGCCCATGGGCTGGCGCGCGATGAAGGCGCGGCGCGCCGCCTCGGGGTCCTCGTTGGCATTGATGCGCTCCCCGAGCGAGGGCGTGTCGACCGTGCCGGGGCACACGGCATTGCAGCGGATGCCGCGCGCCACGAAGTCGGCCGCCACGCTCTTGGTCAGGCCCAGCACCGCGGCCTTGGTGGTGCCGTAGACGAAGCGGTTGGGCAGGCCCTTCATGCTCGAGCACACGCTCGCCATGTTGATGATGCTGCCGCTTCCTGCGGCCAGCATGCCCGGCAGCGCGGCCTGGATGGTCCAGAACTGCGCGCGCACGTTGAGGGCGAACGCGAATTCGAGGTCCTTGTCGGTGGCCTCGAGCGCGGTGCCGTTGTGCACCACGCCGGCGCAGTTGAACAGCACGTCGAGCGCGGGAAGACTCTTGAAGAAGGCGACGATCGCGTCCTTGTCGAGCACGTCGAGCCGGGCCGTGCGCACGTTGGCGACGCCCGTGTAGCGCTCGAGCAACTTCTCGTTCACGTCGGTCGCCCAGACCTGCGCGCCTTCGGCGGCCATCGCGAGCACGCTCGCATGGCCGATGCCTTGTCCGGCCGCCGTCACGAGCACGGTCTTGCCCTTGAGTCTCATGCATGTCTCCTTGGAAAAATGGGGCGCTGGCTGCCGGGCGTTCAGGGTTTGGCCCGATGGCAGCGGCGCAGTGCGGATCGTATTCTGAATTGGCCTTACCACTTGTCCAATTCAGGACAACCCTTAACCCCCCCCCGCCGTGCCGCTCCAGACCGTCGAACCCCAGCGCCTCTATCGCCAGATTGCCGACCAGCTCCGAGGACTGATCGGCAAGGGCGAGTTCCTGGCCGGCGCGCGGCTGCCGGCCGAGCGCGACCTGGCCAAGCAGCTCGGCGTGAGCCGGCCCTCGGTGCGCGAGGCGCTGATCGCGCTCGAGGTCGAGGGCTGGGTCGAGGTCCGGACCGGTTCGGGCGTCTACGTGCTGGACCGCTCGCATCGCGCGAGCAAGCCGGTGGCGCCCACCGAATGGGGGCCTCTGGAGCTGATTCGCGCGCGCCGCGTGATCGAGGGCGAGACTGCCGCCATTGCAGCCGCGGTGGGCAAGCGCAAGGACATCGACGCCATGAGCCGCGCCATCGAAACGATGCGCGGGCTCGCCGACCGCGAAATACTGCCGCTCGAAGGCGACCGCGCATTCCACGTGGCCATCGTCAATGCCAGCGGCAACGCCGTGCTGGTGGAAACGGTGCAGAGCTTCTGGGATTCGCGCAACGGACCGATCTTCACGCGGCTGGGCGGCTACTTCGAGACGGTGGCCTCCTGGCGCTCCGCCATTGCCGAGCACGAGGCCATCCGCGACGCCGTGGCCGCACGCGATGCCGAGGCCGCGCGCGCCGCCATGCACGCCCACATGGACAACTCGCACCAGCGGTTCAGCGCGAGCTGGCGCCGCGCCAGGAAAGCCTCGTCCTGAACCGCCAGCGACTTCTTCAACACATCACACCAACGGAGACAAACCGATGAACAGCAAACGCAACACCCTCAAGGCCATCGCCGCCTGCGCCCTGGCGGCCACCGTGCTGGGCACGGCCGGCATCGCCGGCGCGCAGACCAAGCTCAAGTGGGCACACGTCTACGAAACCTCCGAGCCGTTCCACAAGTACTCGGTGTGGGCCGCGGAAGAAATCAAGAAGCGCACCAACGGCAAGTACGACATCCAGGTGTTCCCGGCCTCCAGCCTGGGCAAGGAGTCGGACATCAACCAGGGCCTGACGCTGGGCACCGTCGACATCGTGCTGACCGGTGCCAGCTTCGCGGGCAACACCTACAAGCCGCTGGCCGTGACCTACTTTCCGTTCATCTTCCGCGATGCGGAGCACCTGCTGAAGTACGCCAAGAGCGATGTGTTCCAGGAGCTCGCCAAGGGCTACGACGAGAAGAGCGGCAACCACATCACGGCGCTCAACTACTACGGCGCGCGCCACGTCACCTCGAGCGCCGCCAGGCCGGTGGCCAAGCCCGAAGACATGAAGGGCCTGAAGATCCGCGTGCCCGACGCACCGGCCTACCTGGCCTTCCCCAAGGCGCTGGGCGCCAACGCCACGCCCATCGCGTTCGCCGAGGTCTACCTGGCGCTGCAGAACAACACGGTCGATGCGCAGGAGAACCCGCTGCCCACCATCGAGGCCAAGAAGTTCTTCGAGGTGCAGAAGAACATCTCGCTCACGGGCCACATCGTCGACTCGCTGCTGACCGTGGTCTCCGGCCAGCTGTGGGGCAAGCTCTCGGCCGACGAGAAGAAGATCTTCGCCGACGTGATGCAGGAGGCCGCCGAAAAGACCGGCCGCGACATCATCGCCTCGGAAATCCGCCTGGTCGACGAGTTCAAGAAGCGCGGCAACAACGTGATCACGGTGGACAAGGCCGCGTTCCGCGAAGCCGTGCTGAAGAACACCAAGCCCACGGACCATGGCTACCGCCAGCAGGACTACGACCGCATCACGAGCATCAAGTAAACCCAGGGCGCCGGCATGACTGAACCGAAGATCATCGACGACGAAGGGCACTTCCACGCAGAAGACGAGGCCGTCGACCTTTCCCACACCATCGCCGAAGGCTGGATCTCGCTTGCGATCTTCTGGATGCTCGCGCTCACGGTGTTCTACCAGTTCGTCACGCGCTACGTGATGAACGACTCGGCCGCATGGACCGAGGAGGTGGCGCGCTACATGCTGATCGCGGTGGTCTTCATCGGCGCCGCGATCGGGGTCGCGAAGAACAACCAGATCCAGGTCGACTTCTTCTACCGCCACATGCCGGCGGCCATGGGCCGCTGGATCTCGCGCGCGGTGGATGTGCTGCGCACTGCCTTCTTTGCCGCGGCCGTGGTCATGACGGTGCAGATGATGCTGAAGATCGGCAACACCACGCGCATGACGATCGTCGATGCGCCAATGAACATCGTCTACGGCCTGTGCCTGTTCGGCTTCGTCGCGATGACCTGGCGCTCGGTCCAGGTCGCGCGCGTCCATTGGAAACGCGGCTACAGCGTGCTCGAACGCCCCGAGTCCACGCTCGCCGACCGCTGAGCCCCCGAGAACATCTGCATGCTGAAAATATTCTTCCTTGTCTTCATGGCGGGCGGCATTCCGGTGGCCGTGGCCATGGCCGGTGCCTCGCTGGCCTACATCCTCGCGAGCGGCAGCCTGCCGCCCTTCGTCGTGATCCACCGCATGGTGAGCGGCATCGACAGCTTTCCGCTGCTGGCGGTGCCCTTCTTCATCCTGGCCGGCAACCTGATGAACAACGCGGGCATCACCACCCGCATCTACAACTTCGCGCTCGCGCTGGTGGGCTGGCTCAAGGGCGGCCTGGGCCATGTGAACGTGCTCGGCTCGGTGATCTTCGCAGGCATGAGCGGCACCGCCATTGCCGATGCCGCGGGCCTGGGCACCATCGAGATCAAGGCGATGAAGGAGCACGGCTATTCGACCGAGTTCGCGGTAGGCGTGACGGCCGCCTCGGCCACGCTGGGCCCGATCATTCCGCCCAGCCTGCCCTTCGTGATCTACGGGATGATGGCCAATGTGTCGGTGGGGGCGCTGTTCCTCGCGGGCATCTTGCCCGGCGCACTGCTGGCCATCCTGATGATGCTCACGGTGGCCTACTTTGCGCACCGCAACGGCTGGGGCGGCGACGTCAAGTTCTCGAGCACGCGCTTCTTCAAGGCCATGTGCGAGCTCGCCGTGGTGATCGCCTGGCCGCTGCTGATGTGGCTGCTGGTGGCCAAGCTGGGCACGCCGCCGCAGCTCACGGTGTTGGCGGGCCTCGCATCGCTGTTCGTGCTCGACCGGATCTTCCGCTTCGAGGCGCTGCTGCCCATCATGACGCCGGTGCTGCTGATCGGCGGCATGAGCACGGGCCTGTTCACACCCACCGAGGGCGCGATTGCCGCCTGCGTGTGGGCGATGATCCTGGGCTTTGGCTGGTACAAGACGCTGTCGTGGAAGATGTTCGTCAAGGTCTGCCTCGACACCATCGAGACCACCTCCACCGTGCTGTTCATCGTGGCGGCCGCGTCGATCTTCGGCTGGATGCTCACCGCCACCGGCGTGACCACCGACATCGCGAGCTGGGTGCTGGGCTTCACCAAGGAAGCCTGGGTGTTCCTGCTGCTGGCCAACCTGCTGATGCTGTTCGTGGGCTGCTTCCTGGAGCCGACGGCCGCCATCACCATTCTGGTTCCGATCCTGCTGCCGATTGCCACGCAACTCGGCGTGGACCCGATCCACTTCGGCCTGGTGATGGTGCTGAACCTGATGATCGGCCTGCTGCATCCGCCGATGGGCATGGTGCTGTTCGTGCTGGCGCGCGTGGCGGGCCTGAGCTTCGAGCGCACGACGATGGCCATTCTTCCCTGGCTCATCCCGCTGCTGCTGGCACTGGTGGTGATCACCTATGTACCTTCATTGGTACTCTGGCTGCCGAAAATGTTCTTCTGATCCCCAACACAACACGAGTTCCACGATGAATCCCTTCATTCGCCTGCATCCGGCCGACGATGTCGTGATCGCGCGCAGCCAGCTGGTCGGCGGCGCCAAGGTCGAAGACTTTGCCGTGCGCGGCCTGATTCCCGCCGGGCACAAGGTGGCGACGCACGCCATTGCCGTTGGCGAACCGGTGCGCCGCTACAACCAGATCATCGGCTTCGCGAGCAAGCCGATCGCGGCCGGCGAGCACGTGCACACGCACAACCTCGACATGGGCCCCGACAAGGGCGACTTCGAGCGCGACTACGCCTTCGGCGCCGACGTGAAGCCTGCGCCCGCGAAGCGCGAGGCCACCTTCATGGGCATCAAGCGGGCCGACGGCCGCGTGGCCACGCGCAACTACATCGGCGTGCTCACGAGCGTGAACTGCTCGGCCACCGCGGCGCGCGCCATTGCCGACCACTTCTCGCGCAAGACCAATCCATCGGCGCTGGCCGGCTACCCGAATGTCGACGGCGTGGTGGCGCTCACCCACGGCACGGGCTGCGGCATGGACACGCAGGGCATGGGCATGCAGATCCTGGAGCGCACACTCACGGGCTATGCCACGCACCCGAACTTCGCGGGCGTGCTGGTGGTGGGCCTGGGCTGCGAGGCGAACCAGATCAATGCCTGGCTCGCGACCGGCCACCTGGCCGAAGGCGAGAACTTCCGCACCTTCAACATCCAGGACACCGGCGGTACGCGCAAGACGGTCGACAAAGGCATCGCGCTGATCAACGAGATGCTGCTGCGCGCCAATGCGGTCAAGCGCGAACCCTGCAGCGCGGCGCACATCACGATCGGGCTGCAGTGCGGCGGCTCGGACGGGTATTCGGGCATCAGCGCCAACCCGGCGCTGGGTGCAGCGGTCGACCTGCTGGTGGCGCACGGCGGCACGGCCATCCTGAGCGAAACGCCCGAGGTCTATGGCGCCGAGCACCTGCTCACGCGCCGCGCCGTCCGGCGCGAGGTCGGCCAGAAGCTGGTGGACCGCATCAAGTGGTGGGAGCACTACACCGCAATCAACGAAGGCGAGATGAACAACAACCCCTCGCCGGGCAACAAGGCCGGCGGCCTCACGACCATCCTCGAAAAATCGCTCGGCGCGGTGGCCAAGGGCGGGACCAGCAACCTCGAGGCGGTGTACGAATACGCCGAGCCGGTCACGGCGCACGGCTTCGTCTACATGGACACGCCGGGCTACGACCCCGTGAGCGCCACCGGGCAGGTCGCGGGCGGCGCGAACCTCATCTGCTTCACGACCGGACGCGGCTCGGCCTATGGCTGCGCGCCCTCCCCCTCGCTCAAGCTCGCGACCAACTCGGCGCTGTGGCAGCGGCAGGAAGAGGACATGGACATCAACTGCGGCGAGATCGTGGATGGCACCAGTTCGATCCAGGAGATGGGGCAGCGCATCTTCGAACTGGTCTTGGCCACGGCATCCGGCGAACCCTCGAAAAGCGAGAAACATGGCTACGGCCAAAATGAATTCGTGCCGTGGCAAGTCGGCGCAGTCATGTAAGGAACCTATGTCCCAAACCCTTCCCGCCTCTGTTCTGCGATCGCAATGCGCCCGCATCCTCGAAGCCGCCGGCAGCACGCCGGCCGAAGCCGCGCAGGTGGCCGCGAACCTCGTGCTGGCCAACCTGAGCGGCCATGACTCGCACGGCGTGGGCATGCTGCCGCGCTATGTCGACGCCGTGGCCGAAGGCGGGCTCGTGCCGAATGCCGCGGTCAAGGTCAACACCGACATCGGCACCCTGCTCGCACTCGATGGCCAGCATGGCTACGGCCAGATCGTCGGCGTGCAGGCGATGGCGCTCGGCATCGAGCGGGCGAAGCAACACGGCAGCTGCATCTTCACGCTCGCGAATGCGCACCACCTGGGCCGCATCGGGCACTTCGCCGAAATGGCGACGACCGAGGGCCTGGTCTCGATGCACTTCGTCAACGTGCTGTCGCGGCCCGTGGTGGCGCCATGGGGCGGCGGCGACGGACGCTTCGGCACCAACCCGTGCTGCATCGGCATTCCGCTGGCGGGCGCCGAGCCCTTCCTGCTCGACTTCGCGACCAGCCGCGTGGCGCAGGGCAAGATGCGCGTCGCCCACAACAAGGGCGAACGCGTGCCCGACGGCTACCTGATCGACGAGCGCGGCGCGCCCACCAACGACCCGGGCGTGGTCGTAGTGCCGCAGTCCAATGGCCTGTTCGGCGCGCTCATGACCTTCGGCGAACACAAGGGCTACGGCATGGCGATGGCCTGCGAGCTGCTGGGCGGCGCACTCACCGGCGGCGGCACCTGGCACCGCCCGGCCGACACGGCGCGTACGGTGCTCAACGGCATGCTGACGATCCTGATCGACCCCGCCAGGCTCGGCACCCAGGAGAGCTTCGCGCAGGAAGCGACAGCCTTCGTCGACTGGCTGCGCCAGAGCCCGCCGGGCGCCGGTTTCGACCAGGTGCAGATCGCGGGCGAGCCGGAGCGCGCCGCACGCGTGGCGCGCGAGCGCGACGGCATCTGGCTGGACGATGCGACGTGGAGCGAGATCGTCGCGGCCGGGGCCAAGGTGGGCGTGGCCGTCGCGTAGCAAAGGGCGCTGGTGTCTACCGGCGCGCGTTGCGCGACTTCTGGCTCAGCACGATCGCAATGCCGCCCAGGATGGCCACCGAGGCGGCCGCCAGCCGCGGCGTGATCGCCTCCGACAGCAGCAGCACGCCGCCGAACGCGGCCAGCAGCGGCACCGACAGCTGCACGGTGGCCGCCTGCATGGCCGACAGGCGCGCCAGCGCCGCATACCAGACGACATAACCGAGGCCCGAGGTCAATGCGCCGGAGGCCACGGCCAGCGCGATGCCGGTGGCATCCGCATGGGCGCGCATCATGAAGGCAAGGCTCAGCGCCAGCGCCAGCGGCACGGCCCGCATGAAGTTGCGGCCGGTGGCGGCCAGTGGATCGGGCACGCCGCGGCCGCGCAGCGAATACACGCCCCATGCCACGCCGGCGATGGCCATCAGCACGGCGCCGAGCAGCGGCGGCGCCGCGACGCCCGGCAGCACCAGGTAGACGAGCCCGCCGGCCGCCAGCACGAAGCCGAGCCATGCCACGGGCCCGAAGCGCTCGCCGGAGCCCAGGCCCGCGCCCAGCATCGTGAGCTGCACAGCGCCGAACAGGATCAGCGCGCCCGTGCCCGCGGAAAGGCTGAGGTAGGCAAAGGAGAAGAACGCGACGTAGGCGAACAGCATGGCGGCCGCAAGCCAGTCGGCGCGGCCGGGCACAGCAGGCCGCGCCCGGAACTGCACGACGAGCGCGAGCGTGAGCGCACCGGACACCAGCCGGATGCTGCCGAAGCTGGCCGGATCGATGCCGCGCTGCTGCAACGCCAGCCGGCACAACAGCGAATTGGCCGCGAACGCCACCATGGCCACCGCGGTCAGCGCGACGGTCTGCAGGGTGGACGGCGCGCGGCGCACCTCGGAGATGGCTTCAGACATGCGTCGCCACCATGAAAGCCGCCCAACCCAGCAGCGCGAAGCCCATCGGTGCGCTCAGGCGATGGCCCCAGGGAACGTTCTTTTCCAGCGCCATGGCCGCGGCCAGCAGAAGCATCCAGCCCAGGCTGCCGGTGCCGAGCGCGAACATCAGCAGCATCAGCGCCCAGCAGCAGCCGACGCAGAACAGGCCGTGGTGCAGGCCCAGCGCGAAGGCCTGGCGGGCCTGCGCACGGCCGCGCCAGTGCTCGATGACAAAGCCGAGCGGTGTGCGGCACTTCTCGAGGCACTTGTGCTTGAGGCTGCTGAACTGGAAGGCGCCGGCCAGCGCGATGGTCGCGGCGCCGATCACCCAGCCGTGCCAGGCCAGCGTGGGCGCACTCGCGAGCAGCGCCAGCACCGCGCTGTGGAGCCCGTGCGCCAGCAGCCCGAAGGCACCCCACACGGCCATATAGCCGAGCCCCAGCATCACGAGCAGGCGCGCGTGGTCCGAGCGCGCCGCGGTCAGGCGGTCGAAGGCGTTGAACAGCGGCAGCGTGGTCGGCAGCATCATGGCCATTGTCATGAGGATCCACGCAAAGGCATAGAGCACAGCAGGCACGACCACGCCGCCGGCGGGAATGGCCTGGCACAGGAACGCGGCCGGCCCGGAGGCGGTCCAGTCGCCGTGTTCGAGATAGCGTCCGTAAGGGCTGCGCGCCCAGGCCCACAACACCACCCACGCGAGCATGACCAGCGCGGCAAGAACCGGCAGGAACACGCGTCGGTGGCTCACGGCAGTGCGAGCAGCCCCCTTCGGAACGGCCGGGCGGAGGCTCATGCGTCGAAGACGAAGGTGCTCTGCAGGGCGTTGTGGTTCTTGATGTCGAGATCGATGCCGAGGGCAGGGTTCTTCGAGCGGTAGGTTGGCGCCTTGCCGACGAACACCGGCGCGCCCGGCACCGTCGAGAACACGGTGTCCGACAGCGTGGTCTGGCCGCCGGTGGCGCCGCGGTAGGGCTCGAGTTCGGCGTAGTAGTCCTTGCCGATTTCCAACTCGCCCTTGCCTTCGTTCACGGTGAAGCGGATCGGCGCCCGCTCGACCGACACCACCTGGCCGATGAGGGCGGCCAGATCGGCGATGGGTCCGCCGGCCTTCCCGGTGTAGACCTTGAGCAGCGCCTCTTCCTGCGCCTTGGAGGCGTTTTCGTCGACGAAGATCGCCGCCGTCCAGTTGCCTTCGAGGATGTTTCCGGGCACATGCGCCACGGCCGCGATGGTGTTGCCGCCGACGTCGACGCCGTCGATGGTTCCCTTGTCGATGCGCCACGCGACGATGGTGTCGCAGGTGCCGTTGTCAGGATCCTCGCCGATCCAGCAGGGACACAGAACGTTGCAGTTGCATACCTCGAGCAGGCGACCTTCCAGGTGATAGCTCATACGAACCTCCGTTCAGAAGCCACACGAACACAGGCTTGTCGCCGCGACTCAGCGGCAAGGGGGCGCTGATCCTACGCTTCGCGATGAAGCAAGTCGAGTGCGATGCCGCGCCCCGCGCCCTCCCCTGGGTACCCCATTGCCGCCTCGGATCAGCTGCGGCTCGCGTCGTGCGCCGGCTTGCCGACCTGCACGCTCACTTCCTCGCCCTTGAGCTTCGCCTGCACGGCCTTGATGGCCTTGTCGAGCCGCGCGCCGTAGTCGGCATCGGCCTGGCGGAAGTAGCTCACCGAACGGTCGATGATGTCCTGCCGCGTCACCGCGCCCAGGCCGCCCGCGATGTTGTTCACCAGCCGTTCCTTGGCGGCTTCGTCCATCAGGCGGTAGAGGTCGCCGGCCTGCACGAAGTCGTTGTCCTCGGGGTGCTTCTGCCACTGGTGGCTGCCGGTCCAGCCATGGATCTCGAGCGGTGCGTAGACCGGCTCGTTGCTCTGCTTGGGTGCGTTGCTGAAGCTGTTGGGCTCGTAGTTGGGACCGCGGCCGCCGTTGCCGTCGCCGCGCATCGCGCCATCGCGGCCGTAGTTCTGCGCCGTGGTGGCGTGCGGGCGGTTCACCGGCAGCTGCGTGTGGTTGATGCCCAGGCGGTAGCGCTGCGTGTCGCCGTAGCTGAACAGCCGGCCCTGCAGCATCTTGTCGGGCGAAGGGCCGATGCCGGGCACGAAGTTGGCCGGGTTGAACGCGGCCTGCTCGATCTCGGCAAAGTAGTTGTCGGGATTTCGGTTGAGCGTGAGGATGCCGATGTCGATCTTCGGATAGTCCTTGTGCGACCAGACCTTGGTCAGGTCGAAGGGGTTGAAGCGGTAGGTCTGCGCCTCGGCCACCGGCATGATCTGCACCTGGACGCGCCAGCTCGGGAACTCGCCGCGCTCGATCGAATGCAGCAGGTCGAGGTGGTGGTGGTTCGGGTTTTCGCCGCCCACGCGCTGCGCCTCTTCGGCCACGAAGGTCTCGATGCCCTGGTTGGTCTTGAAGTGGTACTTGACCCAGAAGGCCTCGCCCTTGGCGTTCACCCACTGGAAGGTGTGCGAGCCGAAGCCGTCCATGTGGCGGTAGCTCTTCGGAATGCCGCGGTCGCCGAACAGCCAGGTGAACTGGTGCGTGGCCTCGGGCGAATGCGAGAAGAAGTCCCAGGCGTTGTTGGGCTCCTGCACATGGCTGTAGGGATCGCGCTTCTGCGAGTGGATGAAGTCGGGAAACTTGAGCGGATCGCGGATGAAGAAGACCGGCGTGTTGTTGCCGACGAGGTCGTAGTTGCCTTCTTCGGTATAGAACTTGAGGGCGAAGCCGCGCGGGTCGCGCACGGTGTCGGCCGAGCCGAGTTCGAGCGCCACGGTTGAGAAGCGCGCCAGCACCTCGGTCTTCTTGCCGACCTGGCTCAGAAACCTGGCCTTGGTCCATTTCGACACGTCGGCCGTGACCTCGAAGGTGCCGAAGGCGCCCGAACCGCGCGCATGCACCACGCGCTCCGGAATGCGCTCACGGTCGAAGCGAGCGAGCTTTTCGATCAGGTGGTGGTCCTGCATCAGCACGGGGCCGCCGGGGCCCGCCGTCTGCGACTGCTGGTTGTTCTCGACGGGCGCGCCGTTTTCGGTGGTGAGCTTGCGGGAATCGGTCATGGGTGGGCTTCCTCTTGAGTTGATGAGCCCATGCATTCTCTCAATGGACGCAGCCCTGCTGCATCACATTGAGCTATCGCCTCGATAGGCGGCCGACCTAGACGATCAGCGCGATCGTGGCTTCGAGGTGCTCCGACGGCGCCCGGCGGAAGCCCGAGCGCGTGAAGCGCTGCAGCTGCCCGACCACGAAGGCCGTGAGCGCGGCGGCGCGCACCTGCGCATCGACGCTCGGGGTGGCCGAGCCGTCCGCGGCGGCTGCCCCGCGCAGCACCTGGCGCAGGGTGGCTTCGATCTTGTCGAAGAACTGGTTCATGCGCTGCTGGAGACGCTCGTTCTCGAACACCAGCGCGTCGCCCACCATGACGCGCGTCATGCCGGGGTTGCGCTCGGCAAACTGCACCAGCAGCGTGAGGATCTTTGCGGCCTGCTGGGCCCCCGTCGCGCCTTCGCGCTCGAGGATCTGGTTCACCAGCGTGAAGACGCTCTGCTCGATGAAGTCGATCAGGCCTTCGAACATCTGGGCCTTGCTCGCGAAGTGGCGGTAGAGCGCGGCTTCGCTGACGTCGAGCCGCGCGGCCAGTGCCGCGGTCGTCACCCGCTCGGCGCCGGGCTGCTCGAGCATGGCGGCCAGCGCCTGCAGGATCTGCACGCGCCGCTCCCCGGGCTTGGGACGCTTTCGGACCGGCGCGACGGGCGTCGACGTCTCGGTAGGGGTTTCTGTGCCGGGATGGCTTGTCTCTTCGTTCTGCATGGAAGCGCGTGCAAAGATGTAATCAATTGATTCTCGCACAGGGCCGCGCAGTGAGCGCGCGCAAACCGGCCCCGGGGAAAGCTCGTACAGAATCGGCCCATCCAACCAAGCAAGAGTTCTCATGGCCCCAAAAAGCGTTCTGGTGACGGGTGGTGCAGGTTTCATTGGCAGCCACACCTGCGTCGCGCTGGCCACCGCCGGATACACACCGGTGATTCTCGACAATCTGGGCAACAGCGACATCCGGGTATTGGAGCGGTTGCGGCAGATCACCGGCAGCGCGCCGCGGCTGATCGAGGGCGACGTGCGCGACCGGGCCCTGCTCGACCGCGTGCTGGGCGAAGAAGGCTTTTCGGCCGTGATCCACTTCGCGGGCCTCAAGGCCGTGGGCGACTCGGTGGCCGACCCGCTCACCTACTACGACAACAACGTGCACGGCAGCCTCGTGCTCGCCTCGGCCATGCAGCAGGCGGGCGTGCGGACGCTGATCTTTTCGTCCTCGGCCACGGTGTACGGCGAACCCGACCACTCGCCCATTCCGGAAGACGCGCCCTGCAGGCCGGCCAATCCTTACGGCCGCTCCAAGCGCATGGTGGAAGAGGCGCTGGCCGACCTGCAGCGCGCGCAGCCCGGCTGGCGCATTGCGCTGCTGCGCTACTTCAACCCGGTCGGCGCGCATGAAAGCGGGCTCATCGGCGAACACCCGCAGGGCAAGCCGAACAACCTGATGCCCTTCGTGTGCCAGGTGGCCGTGGGGCAGCGCGACAAGCTGCTGATCCACGGCAACGACTACCCCACGCCCGACGGCACCGGCGTGCGCGACTACGTGCATGTGATGGACCTCGCCGAGGGGCATGTGGCGGCGCTTCGGCATGCGCAAGGCCAAGAGGGCCTGGTCACGCTGAACCTCGGCACCGGCCGTGGCGCCTCGGTGCTGGAGGTGGTGCATGCCTTCGAGCGCGCGAGCGGGCGTCCGCTGCCTTATGAGATCGGTCCGCGCCGGCCCGGCGACGTGCCCGCCTACTGGGGCGATCCCTCGCTGGCGGAAGCCACGCTCGGCTGGCGCGCGCACCGCGGGCTCGACCAGATGTGCGCCGACAGCTGGCGCTGGCAGCAGGGCAATCCGAACGGCTACGAAAGGTCACTGACCGCCGGCTGACCGGGCCTGCCGGCCTCCCCGGAAAGAAGGCCCTCAGGTGCCACCGGGCATGTAACGAATGCACACCCCGGAACCCGGCCGCAACAAATGTTAAGTCGATTGTTACCCAAAGCAATCTTTCGCCTCGCTATTCTGAATTGATGGGGGGCTCTGCATGCCGGCAAGCCCCGAGGGTTGTGCCATCTCTTTGCAGAGTAGGGGGAATGATTTGCCGATTGATCAAGCGCGATACGCCCAATGGGCCGCGGCGTGCCGGTTCTCTGCCTTCACCGACACCGCCTACAGCGCGTGGACACGCGAAGAAGCGTCCCGCCACAAGGCAGAACAGCCGGCGCTTCGCTCTGAGCTGGAGAATCTTCCGTACCGCGAGGGCTTGACCTTCGCCGTTGCCGACAGCGGCAGCGACGAGGCATTGCGCAACACGCTGGCTTCGCTCGCCGCGCAACTGTGCCATCGCTTCGACGTGGTGGTGGCCTGCGAGCCTTCGCGCGCCGAAGCGGCCGCCCGTGCGCTCCTGTTCGTTCGCGATTCGATCAACGTGCGGCTGGTGGCCGCGAGCGCGCCGGCCAGCCGGCTCGAACTGCAGAAGCTCGCGCTCGCGCACACGGCCGAACCCTGGTTCGGTGTGATCCTCGCGGGCGACCGGCTCGCTGCGCAGGCCGTTTCGTCG
Organism: Variovorax beijingensis; assembly: GCF_007828835.1. GTDB lineage: Bacteria > Pseudomonadota > Gammaproteobacteria > Burkholderiales > Burkholderiaceae_C > Variovorax > Variovorax beijingensis_A. The sequence continues at coordinate 104,843 of NZ_VIVL01000003.1, forward strand.
ATCCAGCTCACGCTCGCGAAATGGCCCGATGCGGCGGTCATCTATGCGGACGAGGACTGGAGCGCCGAGGGCCAGGCCCGCTGCAAGCCGCGCTTCAAGTCGGCATGGGACCCCGAGGCCCAGCTCGGCTTCGACCTGCTGGACGGCCTGTGCGTGATGAAGCGCGCCAACGTCCTGGAGGCCGGAGGCTTTCGCGCCGAATTCGAGCCGGCCGCCAGCTACGACCTGCACTGCAGGGTGGCGATGCCGCTGCCCTGCAGCCAGGTGCGCCATATTCCCTCGGTGCTGTACCACCGGCAGGTTCCGCCGATCATCGATGCGAGCGACACCCGGCAGGCCGTCGAGGCCTATGCAGCGGCGGCCCGGCGAGTGGCGGCTGAAGCGGCGTTCCGGCAGACGGGTATGGCGGCCGAGGTGCGGCCCTCGCCGATCGCGGAGTTCGTCAACCATGTCCGCCGCCCACTGCCCAGCCCCGCGCCACGGGTCAGCGTGCTCGTGCCGACGCGCGACCGCGCCCATCTGGTGAGGACCTGCCTGGACGGCCTGCTGCGCAAGACCGACTATCCGGATTTCGAAGTCCTCATCCTCGACAACGACAGCGTCGAGCCGGCGACGCTGTCCCTCTTCGCCGAGCTGGCCGCGGACCCTCGCGTGCGCGTGCTGCGCGTGCCTGGCCCGTTCAATTTCTCGGCCATCAACAACACCGGCGTGCAAGCCTCGACCGGAGAGGTGCTGCTCTTCCTGAACAACGACATCGAGATCCTCGATGGCGGATGGCTCAGGGAGATGGTCGGCGAAGCCATGCGGCCGGACATCGGCTGCGTGGGCGCCAAGCTCCTGTACGGCAACGGCACGGTCCAGCATGCCGGCGTCATGCTGCAGCACGGCCCGCTGGCGATGCATGTCTGCCGCACCGATGGCGCCGCCGACACCGGCCTGGACGGGCGGCTCGCCGGCACGCGCGACTACCTGGCGGTCACGGGAGCCTGTCTTGCGGTTCGGCGCTCGGTGTTCGAGCAGGTGGGCGGCTTCGACGGCGAGCACCTGCCGGTGGCCTACAACGACATCGACCTGTGCCTGAAGGTGAACGATGCGGGCTACCGCAACATCTGCACGCCGTTTGCCTCGCTGCTGCACCTGGAGAGCGCCTCGCGCGGGCACGACCATGTTTCCGAAGAGAAGCAGCAGCGGGCAGCGCGCGAGCAGGCGCATGCCAGCGCCAAGTGGATCGATCGCTTCGAGCACGACCCCTATCACAACCCGAATGTCCAGCTGGACTGGGTCACCGGCGCGCGCCTGGCCCCCAGCGCCTGCCAGCATTGGCAGCTCGCGCGCTGAGGCGGCGCGGCGGTTTCATCGACTTTCTAGCGGAGGCCCGGACTCGTCCGGGCAGGAATACAAATGAAAGAACCCACCCTCATTCTTCCGACGGTCGACAGGTCGCTCGACGTGCTGACGCACCCGGTGCTGGATCCGCTTTTCTGGACGCCGCACCTGCTCGGCAAGGCCAGCGCCTGGTGGACCCACACGCCGTTCGCGTTCTGGATCGTGGCCGCCTGCAAGCCGGACCTCTTGGTGGAACTGGGCACGCACAACGGCGTGTCGTACGCGGCGTTCTGCGAGGCCGTCGCGCGGCTCAAGTCGGCCACGCGCTGCTACGCCGTGGACACCTGGGCCGGAGACGAGCATGCCGGGCACTTCGACGCGCAGGTCTACCACGAGCTGCGCGACTTCCACGACAAGCACTTCAGCGCCTTCTCCGAACTCCTCAAGTCCACCTTCGACGACGCCCTGCCGTACTTTGCCGACGGCTCCGTCGACCTGCTGCACATCGACGGCTTCCACACCTACGAGGCGGTCAAGCACGACTTCGAGACCTGGCTTCCCAAGCTGTCGGACAAGGCCGTGGTGCTGTTCCACGACACCAATGTGCGCAGCGGCAATTTCGGCGTCTTCCGCTTCTTCGCCGAGCAGGCGCGGCACTATCCCTCGTTCGAATTCCTGCACGGCCACGGCCTCGGCGTGCTGGCCGTGGGCGACCGCGCGCCGGCCGCCGCCATGGCGCTGTGCAACCTCGAGCCCGAGCGCGCCGACGCCGCCAGGTCGCGCTTCTCGCATCTGGGCGCGCGCTGGTTCGTCACCACGCGCGAACAGCTCGGTTCGGCCGAACTGCATCAGCGCATCCACGAGGCCCATGCCCAGCGCGCGCCGGTGGAAGCGGAACTGGCCCAGGTGGCGGCCGCCCGCGCGGCCGAGGCCGAGGCCCGCGCCAGCGCCGAAGGCAAGCTGGACGCCCTGGCCCACGAGGTGGCCGAGAAGGCCGCGCAGCTGGAAGACCTGAACCGGCAGGCCAGCGATGCGCAGGCGAAGGCCGCCCAGGCCGAAGCCGCCGCCCGCGCAACCGGCTTCGCCCACGAGCAGGCGAACCGGCGCGTGGCGGAGCTGCGGAATGTCGTGGCGCAATTGGCCTCCGACCTGAACAAGACCCGCGATGACCTGAACGAGACCAGCGACGCCAGGAGCCTGCAGCAGCGCACCGCGCTGGCCTGGAAGAACCTCGCCGACCGGAAGGAAGACCGGGTCGAATCGCTGATGGAGCGCTTCACGCGCCTGCGGGTGGACCCGTCCCTGAGCGTCAAGGCCAAGCTGCGCAGGCGTCTGCGGCTGCTTGCCCGCCGCCTTGCCGGCAAGCGGGTGGACCTGGGCGCGGTGGAGATCGTCCGGTTCTCGCCCTACTTCGATCGCGAGTGGTACCTGAAGACCTACTCCGACGTCGCATCGGCCGGCACGGACCCCGCGGAGCACTACGTCACCCACGGCGCGGCCGAAGGGCGCCAGCCCGGCCCGTGGTTCTCGGGCACCGAATACACAGCGCGCTACGGGGACGCGGCGGGCTTCAACCCGCTGCTTCACTACATGCTGGTCGGCGCCCGAGAGGGGCGGCGCGCCGGCCTGCTCGGCAGCGACGACACGGAGCCGCCGCCCCTTCCTGTATTGCCGAGCCGGGTGTTCTCGATCTTCTATGTCTCGGGCGAGGCGGATACGCCCGGCCATCTGTACCGCGTGGCGCGCTACATCGAGGCTGCGCGGATGAACGGCGTGCCGGCGGAATGGGTCCGGCAGGAAGAGCTGGAGGCGCGGCTCGAGCTGACCTCGCGGCACGACGTGATGATTCTCTGGCGCACCCAGTGGAGCTCCGCCCTCGAAAAAGCCATCGGGCTGATGCATGCGCAGGGCAAGAAGGTAGTGTTTGACATCGACGACCTGATGATCGAGCCGGACCTGGCCGACACCAAGGTGATCGACGGCATCCGCTCCAACGCCCATCCGGAAGCCGCGGTGCGCGAGCTCTTCGCGAGCGTACGCAGGTCCATGCTCGCGGCCGACGTCTGCATTGCCAGCACGCAGGAACTGGCCTACCACATGCGCTGGGCGGGCAAGTCCACCCATGTGCTGTTCAACGGCTTCGACGACCAGACCTTCGAGCTGTCGCGCCGCAGTGCGAGGCAGTGGCGCAGCGCGCGCACCGATAACCTGGTGCGCATCGGCTATGCCGGCGGATCGCGGACGCACCAGCGCGACCTGGGCCTGGCCATCGAGGCGATCGCGCGCGTGCTGCGCGAAAACGAGCTGTGCCGTCTGGTGCTGTTCCAGACCGAGTCCGGCATGCGCTTGGTCGACGTGGAGGAATATCCGGTGATGGCCGGCCTGGCGCACCGCATCGAATGGCGGCCCTTCCAGACCCTGGAGACACTGCCGCGCGAAATTGCGCGCTTCGACATCAACATCGCTCCGCTGGAATTCGGCAACCCCTTCTGCGAGGCCAAGAGCGAATTGAAGTTCTTCGAGGCCGCGCTGGTCGACGTTCCCACCATCGCATCGCCGACCGGGCCGTTCACGCGGGCGATCGAGCACGGCGTGTCGGGCTTTCTGGCCCCGAGCGCCGACGACTGGTACCACCATCTGTCGGCGCTGGCGTCAGACCCTGCGCTGAGGGCCAGCATCGGCTCGGCCGCGTTCCTGCGCGCGATGGCCTCGTACGGCCCGCTGCAGCGGGCCGCGCAGTTCGGCCGGGTGCTCGACCAGCTGCAAGGTGATGCGCTGGCCGCGCGGGCCTTCGCGCTCGATGCGCGCGTGCGTTCTGCGCCAATCCGCCGGCCCCAGCTGATGCCACTGGAAGTGCTGTTCGAGCACCGGGCCGAAGAGGTCGAGCTCGCGGATGTCACGGTCGTCATTCCGCTCTACAACTACGAGCAGTTCATCGTCGAGGCGCTGGAATCCGTGTGTGCCCAGACGCTCGCGGTGCTGGACCTGGTGGTGGTGGACGACTGTTCGACCGACGGCTCGCTGGACGCCGTGCTGGCATGGGTCCGGCAGCACGCCAGGCGCTTCAACCGCGTGGCAGTTGCCCGGCATGAGGCCAACAGCGGCCTGGGCCTCACGCGCAATGCAGGCTTCCACCTCGCGGACAGCCCCTACGTGCTGCCGCTGGATGCGGACAACCGGCTGCGCCCGAAATGCTGCGAGGAGCTGCGCCGCGCCATCCGCACCGAGCGCGTGGCCTTCGCCTACCCGACCATCCAGCACTTCGGCGCCTCCAGTGCGCTGCTGGGCGACTCCCGCTACGAGCCACAGCGCTTTGTGGCCGGCAACTACATCGATGCGATGGCGCTGGTCTCGAAGGAGGCGTGGGCGATCGTCGGGGGCTACAACCACGTTCGCCACGGCTGGGAAGACTTCGACTTCTGGTGCCGGCTCGCGGAGCAGGGCCAGCGCGGCGTGTGGGAGGCACAAACGCTCGCGGACTACCGCGTGCATGCGGGCTCGATGCTCAAGGCCGAGACGACGGTCCCGCAGAATTACCAGCGGCTGATCGAGAACTTCAAGGCCCAGTATCCCTGGGTGTCGCTGATCGACGAGCGGCTCGCGCGCAAGCCGCCGGCGCTGCAGGTGGCGCTGAGCGACGACGGCGCGAAGTCGCGGCTCCAGGCGCTGCTGCCGATTCTTCGCTGCCCCAAGACCGGGCTCAAGCTGACGGCCGATGCGGCAAGCGGCGCGCTGGTGACCGTGGACGGCTGGCGGCGCTGGCCCGTCGTCCAGGGCCGGGCGGTTCTTTGCGAGGACATCGGCGAGCCTGAGGTCAAGCCCGCCGAGCACGTCAGCAATGCGCTGCCGCCCGAAGCCCTGAAGCTCGCAAAGAGCACCAAGGGGTGGGTGCTGAATCTCAGCGGCGGAGGCTCGCAGGAAAAGATCGAGAACCTGGTCGAAGTCGAGTACAGCCTGTTCAGGCACACCGACGTGGTCGCGGACGCCCACGTGCTGCCGTTCGACGACGCGGTCTTCGATGCGGCGATCGTCATGAACGCCTTCGAGCACTACCGCGAACCGCAGAAGGTGGCGGCGGAGCTCCTGCGGGTGCTCAAGCCCGGCGGCCGCATCCTAGTGCGCACGGCCTTCATGCAGCCGCTGCACGAGCGGCCCTGGCACTTCTTCAACTGCACCCGCTACGGGCTGGAGCAGTGGTTCCGCGAGTTCGAGGCCGAGCGCGTGCGGGTGTCGGAGAATTTCGCGCCGAATCACTCCGTCAGCTGGCTGGCGTCGGAGTGCGAGCAGGCGCTGCGCGCCAACGTGTCCGACGAGGCCGCGGAACGCTTCCGGGAGGCCCCCGCGGGCGAGCTCGTGGACCTGTGGCGCGATCCGTCGCTGCGCGGCACGCCGCTCTGGACCGATTTCGAGAAGCTGCCGCAGTCGGTGCAGGAGGTGGGCGCCGCGGGGTTCGAATTCCTGGGCCGGAAACCCGCGGTTGGGAGGGTGAACGTGAACGGCTGAGGCTGCGGCCTCAGCGCGCGCGGATCATCGTGCCGTAGGCCTGGTCGGTCAGGATCTCGAGCAGCATCGCGTGCGGCACGCGGCCATCGATGATGTGCACGGCGTTGACGCCGCTCTTGGCCGCATCGAGCGCGCCCTCGATCTTGGGCAGCATGCCGCCCGAGATGGTGCCGTCGGCAAACAGGTCGTCGATCTCGCGCGCGCTCAGGTTGGTGAGCAGATTGCCGTCCTTGTCGAGCACGCCGGGCGTGTTGGTCAGGAGCATGAGCTTCTCGGCCTTGAGCACGGTGGCAAGCTTGCCGGCCACCACGTCGGCGTTGATGTTGTAGCTCTCGTTCTCCTCGCCGAAGCCGATCGGGCTCACCACGGGAATGAAGGCGTCGTCCTGCAGCGCCTTGACCACGCTGGGGTCGATGGAGACGATGTCGCCCACCTGGCCCACGTCGTGGTGCAGGGTGGGGTCGGCGCGGTCCGCCATCTTGAGCTTCTGCGCGCGGATCATGCCGCCGTCGCGGCCGGTCAGGCCCACGGCCTTGCCGCCGGCCTGGTTGATCAGGCCCACGATGTCCTGCTGCACCTCGCCGGCCAGCACCCATTCGACCACCTCCATGGTCTCGGCATCGGTCACGCGCATACCCTGGATGAAGCTGCCCTTCTTGCCCAGGCGGTTGAGCGCCGCCTCGATCTGCGGGCCGCCACCGTGCACCACCACCGGGTTCATGCCGACCAGCTTGAGCAGCACCACGTCTTCGGCGAAGTCGGCCTGCAGGGCTGGATCGGTCATGGCGTTGCCGCCGTACTTGATGACGATGGTCTTGCCGTGGAACTTGCGGATGTACGGCAGCGCCTGGGCCAGGATCTCGGCCTTGTCGCGCGGGGGAATGTTGAGGACGGGATCGGTCATGGGCGGGCGGGCTCCAAAACGGTGAGGACGATGGGAGGAAGGAATTCTTGCAGCAAGGAAGCCGTCACGGGCGCAGCCAGCGCGGCACCTTGAATCGCACGATCATCAGGTAGGCGCCCACGTAGGTCGTGACGAACAGCAGGCAGAACAGCATCAGCACGATCGTGTTGTTCCAGAACAGCACGGCCGGCACCACCGACAGCGCGGCGAACATCCAGAGGTAGGGCGAGGTCCGGTTGTTGCGGGCGAGCAATTGGCGCGCCTCGTCGTCCGCGAACGCCACACGCACGATGCGCCGGAAGATCAGCTGGTGGAAGTGCAGCGCGTCGGCGGTGCCAGGCGACTGCCCGCGCGCCAGCTTGCGGTAGATGGAGAACAGCGTCTCCCAGACCGGGTAGATCAGCAGCAGCATCGGGAACCACGGCGAGACGACGCGGTGGCGCTGCACCAGCGTCACGCAGGCCAGCGCAATCACCATGCCCCACACGTAGGCGCCGCCGTCGCCGGCAAAGATCTTGCCGCGCGGATAGTTCCAGATCAGGAAGCCGATGGTGGCGCCGACCAGGCAGACCATCATGGCCGCGAGCTGGCGGTCGCCCACCTGCAGCGCCACGTGCGAAATGGCAAGGCACACCAGCACCGCCACCGTGCCTGCCAGCCCGTTGTAGCCGTCGATGATGTTGAAGGCATGCGGCAGCCCGCCGATGGCCAGAGCCGCGAACAGCACGGCGCCGTACGGCACCATGGCCAACCAGCCGTCGACCGCCTCGATGCCGGTGCGCGACAGGCCCAGGCCCAGCACCCAGCACGCGAGCAGCGCAGAGCCGATGGTCAGCGCCAGCCGCCAGCGCACCTTGACGTTCTGTGTCACGTCTTCGACGATGCCGCCGAGGACCGCCGGCGCGATGCACAGCAGCGTGAGCATCGAGGTCTTGAGCGGCCAGGACACGTTGAACGGGTCGGTGCCGGTGATGCCAGAGGCCATCCAGGCCACGCCCATGCCGAGCAGGATGCCCGCCCCCCCGAGCCGCGGCACGTGGCCCTTGTGGAAGCGCTGGGGCATGTCGGCGCCATAGAGCCGGGCGTGCCTGCGCGCGCGGCGCATGAACACCTGGACCCCGAAGGCGGAGACGAAGAAACTGATGACGATCAGAGCAATCATGTGTGGGTGTTGGGGAACCCTAGAATTCCCGAGCGAAATTAGACCATGCCAGCGCCTCCTTCCTCTTCTTCCCCCCCGATCACCATTTCGATCGTCAGCCACGGCCAGCTGGCATTGGTGCGCCCGCTGCTCGAGCAGCTGGACCGTTTCTGCCGCAGTTCGACCGCCAAGGTCGTGCTCACGCTGAACATCCCCGAACCCGACGTGCTGGCCGGCCTGGACTGGGGTTTTGCGGTCGAGCGGATCGAAAACGCCAGCCCCAAGGGCTTTGGCGCCAACCACAACCAGGCCTTCGGGCACTGCGATACGCCGTGGTTCCTGGTGCTCAACCCCGACATCCGCCTGGACGGCGACGTGCTGGCGCCGCTGATGGCCCAGGCCGCGCCCGATGCCGGCCTGCTGACGCCGCGCATCCTCGAGCCCGGCCGCAGCACGCCCGAGCAGCACCGCGCCATCATCACGCCGCTCGAGATCCTCACGCGGCGCAAGCCGGGGTACGTGCGCCCGGCGGTGCCGGACTGGATTCCGGGCCTGTTCATGCTGTTCCGCAGCCAGGCCTACCGCCAGATCGGGGGCTTCGACGAGCGCTTCTTCATGTACGGCGAAGACTTCGACATCTGCGCCCGCACCCAGCTGGCGGGCTGGAAGCTGCAGGTGGGCGAAGACCTGCTCGCGCGCCACGAGGCCCAGCGCGCCAGCCGCACCAGCAGAAAACATCTCTACTGGCACGTGACCAGCCTGTTCAAGGTGTGGACCTCGGGTGCGTTCTGGCGCTACCTGCGGGCCCGCTCCCGCGGGACCTGAAAAAGCCGCCCCCGCGTTTGCGCCGACAATCCGGGGCCGGGAAGCCAGCAGAGACCGCAGGCGCCGTCCCCTCCCAACCACGACGATGACGACCACGAGCAGCCCGACAGCCCCGCAGGAACACGCCCACCTGCTCCATCCCAAGTACCGACCCGACATCGACGGCCTGCGCGCCGTCGCCGTGCTTTCCGTGCTCGGCTACCACGCGTTTCCGCAGTGGATCAAGGGCGGCTTCATCGGGGTCGACATCTTCTTCGTCATCTCGGGCTTCCTGATCACCACCATCATCCTGGGCAGCTTCGAGGGCGACGGGTTCAGCTACCGCGAGTTCTACGCCCGGCGGGTGAAGCGCATCTTCCCGGCGCTGGTGCTGGTGCTGGCAGCCACCTTTGCCTTCGGCTGGTATGCACTGCTGCCGCACGAGTGGGAGCAGCTCGGCAAGCACGTGGCGGCGGGCGCCGGCTTCGTCTCGAACTTCGCCTTCTGGAGCGAAGCCGGCTACTTCGACAACGCGGCCGAGACCAAGCCGCTGCTGCACCTGTGGTCGCTGGCCATCGAGGAGCAGTTCTACATCTTCTGGCCCGTGCTGCTGGGCCTGGCCTGGAAGCGCAAGTGGCGCGTGCTCGCGGTGGTGGGCACGGTGGCAGCCCTGTCGTTCCTGCTCAACGTCACGACCATCCACAGCCACCGCACGGCGGCCTTCTATTCGCCGCTGTCGCGCTTCTGGGAACTGATGATCGGCGGCATGCTGGCGTACATGCGGCTGCACCGCCCCCTGCCCAAGCCAGGCTGGGGCCGCCATGCGCAGTCGATCGCCGGCCTGGTGCTGATCGGCCTGGGCCTCGCGTTCATCCGCGGCGGCAAGGCATTCCCGGGGTTCTGGGCCATCCTGCCCACGCTGGGTGCGTTCTACTGCATCGCGGCCGGCCCGACCGGCGTGCTCAACCGCTATGTGCTCGCCTCGAAGCCGATGGTATGGGTCGGCCTGATCAGCTATCCGCTGTACCTCTGGCACTGGCCGCTGCTGGTGTATGCGCGCATCGTCGAGGGCGACCTGCCCTCCAACGGGCTGCGCGCGCTGATGCTGCTGGCGGCCGTCGTGCTGGCCTGGCTGACCTACCGTTTCGTCGAGCGCGGCACGCGCCGCAGCGAGAACGACACCGTCATCTCGGTGCTGGTGGCGCTGATGGTGGGCTTCGTGGTGCTGGGCACCCTGGCGGCCACGCGCTACTACGTGGGGCGGCACAGCGACCCCTACTTCAACAAGACGGCCGCGGCCGCCAAGGACTGGGGCTACCCGGACGGGCTGAGCCCCATCAAGGTCGACGGCGAGGTGCTCCAGCAGATCGGCCACGGCAAGCGCCGGGTGCTGCTCTTCGGCGACAGCCACATCGAGCAATACGGCCCGCGCGCCGTGGAACTGAGCAAGATCGCGCCCGACACGCTCGATTCGCTCTCCTTCGCCACCTGGGGCGCCTGCCCGCCCATTCCCAACGTGGTCGACGAAAAGAACAACCTGTGCGGCGAGCGCCGCGATGGCGCCATGCGCCTGGCCATCAGCGACAAGTTCGATGCGGTGGTGTTCGGCGGCTGCTGGAACTGCTACTTCTCGGAGACCGGCAAGCCCAATGCCGCGAACGCTGACGCGGACCGTTACTACTACTCCGACGGCAAGACCAAACACCGCTTCATGGGCGGCGGCGGCGTGGACCTTGCGCTCAACATGCTGGAGGCGGTGATGACGAATCTTGCCAAGCACAAACAGGTTTATCTGGTGCTGGACAATCCGGTGGGGGAAGGGTATGGGCCGGAAGAATTCGTGAAGGGAGGGCGGCTCGGCAACATGAGCGTGGCGCCGATGTCGCCCACGACGGAATGGGTTTCAGCACAAAGGGCCCTTCACGAACGCATGCGCCAGATCGCGATACGCAGCGGCGCCATCGTGATCGACCCGATTCCGACGCTTTGCAAAGGCAACCAGTGCACCCGGGCGGACGCCGACGCCACGCCGATCTACAAGGACGCGGGGCACTTGCGGGCCGAGTACGTTCGCAAGTTTGCTACGTACATCGACGTGGCGATGAGCACGCAGAAGCAGCAGCAAACACCCGCAACCGTGCCGGTCACAGGGCGCTAGAGCTCAGGAATAGAGCTTTCGCAGGCTGCGCACGCCCGGCAGCCGCGTGATCGCCCCGACCAGGCGCACCATGCCGGGCGAGCTGTGCTTCAGCAAAAAGAGCGTCGCCCGCAGGCGCAGCTTTTTCTTGCGGCCGACATAGGGGTTGGCCAGCACCATCGCGCCGTACTCGAAGAGGATCGCGGTCATTTCCTCGCGGTACTGGTCGTCGTTCTTGATCGACTCGATCGCATGGTTGACGAAGTACGGCTGAAACCGGGGCACGAGGCAGTCGCGGAAGTAATAGCGTCCGCGCTGGTGCTCGTCGGGGAACATCTGCACCAGCTTCTTGAAGTACTTGAAGCGGCTGCGGATCATGCGAATGCCGAACGAGGTGCTTGCCGTATGGATGCACCACACCGTCACGGCCTTGTCGACAAAGTAGTTGCTGTAGCCCTTTCGGAACACGCGCAGGAAGAGGTCATCGTCCTCGAAGCCCATGAATTGCGAGTCGAATCCACCCACCGCCTCGAAAGCCTTGCGGCTGATCAACGTGGCCGAGGGCAGCACGAACATGTCGTGCCGCAGCAGGTCGTTGATGTTTCGCTTGGGATGCGTCGCATGCTCCTTCACAACGCCGGTACGGATCACGTTTCCATCGGCGTCGGCTTCATACAGGTCGGCATAGACAAAGCCGAACAGCCGGTCGTCCTGCGGGATCGAGGACGCCAACGTCTCGATGTGATTGGGCAGATAGAAATCGTCCTGGTCCAGGAAGCAGATGAAGTCGGAGGTGGAGGCTGCCACTCCGGCATTGCGCGCGGAGCCCTGGCCTCCGTTCTCCTTGTCCAGGATGCGGAAGGGATAGCGCTTTGCAAGCCCGTCGAGCGCCGCGCGCTCCTCCGGCCGCGAACCGTCGTTCACCACGATCACCTCGGCCGCAGGTACCGATTGCTCGAACACACTGCGCACCGAACGCTCGATGAAATCGGCGCCGTTGTAGAACGGGATGATCACCACCACGCTGGGCCACAGGGGCATGGAGTCGACGGCGGGCACGGCGGGGGCGTTCGTTGGGGTCATTGTTTTTTGGCTTGACTCTGTTGGGGCGAGCCTACACAGATTCGAAAAGGTCGCGAACCACGCCGCGTACGCCGCGGCCGAACTTGTCGTAGCGGCCCGTCATGGCTTCGCGAAAGATGGGGATGCACCGCGCGAGCCGCGACGCGGGCAATGCGGCCCGAAAACGCTGATGCTCGATCTTGCTGCGGACCTTGGCGATGATTTCTGGCGAGACGCGGTCGCCAAGCTGCAGCAGGCGCGCAAGGAGAAGCTCGGCCTTGATGGCACGCTCGATATGCGTATCTCCCCTCGACGCGAGCGCCTTGCGGACCTTGCCGACGAAGGTATCGCGCCGCGCACCGATCTGGTTGGATTCATGCTGCCGATAGTCGATGAGCGGCTCCTCCAGAAAATCGACTCGCCCCACCGCCGATGCCACGATGCCCAGCCACTCGTCGTGGACCCATTCGACCGGCAACGGCAAGGCGTCTGCAAGCAGCGACCGGCGAAATACCGTCGTCGCTCCGGTGACGAGATTCCGTCGAAGAAACACGTCGAAAGCGCGGCCTCCATGGATACGCTCGACCTCGGACCGGGTGACCTCGAGCGCGTGGAACAGGGACTGGTTAAGGTCGTTTCCACCCGCGTCGACAAGGCGCGCATCGGTGTGCAACAGCAGCAGACTGTCATCCTGCTGAAAGCGCATTGCCATTTGCGCAAGCCGATCGGGCGCCCACACGTCGTCCTGGTCGCTCAGCGCAATCAGTTCGCGGGTGCAGGCACTGATGGCCTGCTCGAAATTCTTGACGACCCGCAATGGGGTGACGTTTTCGAACACCCGCAGCGCCACGGGATGCCCGGGTCGCTCGGCCGCGCATTCAGCAACCGTTGCGCGAACTACCTCTACGGAGCCGTCTCGGGAGGCATCGTCTGAAAGCACGATTTCGACCGGCGGAAAGGTCTGCAGGCAGATGCTGCGCACCTGCTCGCGCAAAAAACGAGCACCGTTGTGCGTGCAAAGTGCGACAGAGACTTCGAGGGGACGGGCGGTGTTCATAGGGATGTACGCGGCGGCCACGCAAGATCGAAATCCTCGCTATCGAGCGTCAGGTTGGGGTTGTAGGCTGGATCGTGCGCGATGAGCTTGCCCCAGCGGTCCTGCATGACCGCCGCCTCGGCCGCCAGCCGATTCCGCGACTCGGCCGCCACCTCGAGCCCACGCGTTGCCGATTCGTGGTGCAGCAGCTCGGCCCAGGGCGTCCAGACATTGCGGAAACCAGCCTCGCGCAAACGCAGGCAGAAGTCTACGTCGTTGTAGGCGACGCCAAGATGCGCCTCGTCGAGCCCTCCCACTTGCTCATAGAGCGCCTTGCGCACGACCAGGCAGGCGGCAGTCACGGCGCTGAAAGACTGCGCGAGCTGCGCACGCCCACCGTGGCCGGGATCCGAGCGCGCCAGGTGCTTGTGGGCGTGGCCTGCAATGCCGCCGACTCCGAGAATCACGCCCCCGTGCTGGACAGTCGTGTCGGGGTAAAGCAGCTTCGCCCCGACAGAACCCACTCCCGGCTGCAGGGCAATCGACACCATCTCTGCGAGCCAGTCGGGCGAGACGACCTCGATGTCGTTGTTGAGCAGCCCAACAAGCTCGCCCCGCGCCCTTGCAACCGCCGCATTGTTCAGCACCGAATAGTTGAACGGACGCTCGTCGCGGATGACCGTGATGCCCTGCTGCGCATCCAGCGCAGCGAAGTAGGCCAGCGCTTCGGGGTCGTCCGATCCGTTGTCGACCAGCAGGATTTCGTAGTTCGGGTAGTCCGTCTCGAGCACGATGCTTTCAATGCACTGCCGTACCAGCGGCAACGCGTTGCGCGTCGGGATGATCAACGAGACCAGTGGCGGCGAAGATGGCAATGCATAGTGGGTACGGTAGCCAAACTGCGTGGCCTCGGCCCAGGCTGCGGTGCCAGTTCGTTCGAAATGGGCATTCAGCACCGCAACGCCTTCCGGCCGGCCGGCGAACTTGACCTCGAAAGCACTGCGGTGGGCGAGCACGTTTGGGATGTGGCGTATCTGCTTGCTGCCAACCCGCTCGACACAGCGCAGCGCGAGGTCATAGCCCTGCTCGAGGGGCGGCAGCTCCGCACGAACTCCACCGGCTTCCTCGAACAGGTGGGCCTCGATGGCAACCCATGAGGAAAAGAGATTGCGCCCCAGGAAGAGGTCCGGATTCCAGTCGGGCTTGAAAAAGGGATTGATGCGCCGCCCGTTCGCATCCAGTTCGTCTTCATCGGCATAGATCAGGCGAGCCTCGGGGTGCGCAACGACCTGCTGGGCAATGGCCCGCAGCGCGTGGGGCGGCAGTGTGCAGCCCGGTTCAATCCAGATGACCCAGTCGGCGCTAGCCGCAGCCTTGAGGCCGCTGGGCAATGATCCGGCCGGCCGCCTCGTCCATTCGTTGTACAACTGTGCGTCAAGCGAGCCTGCGCCCAATTCGCCCGCGGGCATCAGCAGCAAACGCGGACGCTTCGACCAGGCATCGATTTCCCGGTGCTTGCGATCGCAGTCGGCCGCATCGATCCTGTCGTAGCGCTCGACCCAATCGGTGTAGTCTCCGCGTTTCTCAACCTGCGGCAAGGACGCACCCCGCACGATGCGTTGAAAATGCCGGCTCGCCCAGCGCAGCGGCGCCGTGATGCGCCAGCTGGTGGACCGCTGCATCCCCTGCATCTGCGCTTTCAAGGACTTTGTCTCGTGCTCGAGCAACGCGATCTGGCGCTGAAGCTGCGCACTGCTCAATCCGCCCTCAAGCCCGCGTCGCCGGATATGGGGCTGCGCGGCTGGCAGCGTGGGCTTACTGGACATTGCTCGAGGTCATCACGAAAGAAGCGGCTTCCACTGGTTACCGGCCCCGGAAACCGGAGCCGGTAAAATTATCCTCTTCTTCACACACCTATAAAAAATGCGCGTCCTTTCAGTTGTGCTCTCGGGGGGAGCCGGTTCCCGGCTTTGGCCAGCATCGCGGCAGGCTTTTCCCAAGCCGTTCATGAAGCTTGGAGAGTCGACCCTGCTGCAGCAGGCCATCGAACGCGGTCAGGCCTGCGGGACCGGTGACCTGATGATCGTCACCAACAAGGACCACCTTTTCCTCACGAAAGACGTGCTGGGCCAGATGGTAGACCCGCCTCAAACGACGCTGCTGCTCGAGCCCAAGGGCCGAAACACGGGTCCGGCCATCGCTCTTGCGGCATTGCAATGCATCCGCCAGTACAGCGGCGACACGGTCATGCTGGTGCTCTCTGCCGACCATCTGGTGCCGGACGTCGAGGCCTTCGTGGCCAGCGCGCAGCAGGCATTCCGTCTCGCAACAAAGGGTGCCCTGGTGGTCTTCGGGATCAACCCGACCAGTCCGGACACAGGCTTCGGCTATGTCGAAGTTGCCAAGGTTTCGCGAGAAGCGCAGCCGGTCAAGCGTTTCGTAGAGAAACCCGACCTCCAGACTGCGCAGGAATACCTGGCCACCGGACGCTATTACTGGAACAGCGGGATGTTCTGCTTCACGGCCGATGCCATCGTCGCAGCCTTCGAAAAGTATGCGCCCGAGCTTTTGGCGGCAGCGCGCAGAACGCTCGACTCGGCACAGGAAGCCAACGGCGCGATGCAGTTCGACCTGCACTCCTTCGGACTTCAACCGGACATCAGCATCGACTATGCCGTTATGGAAGCGGCAGACAACGTTCATGTGGTACCGGCCAAATTCAGTTGGAGCGACGTGGGCTCCTGGCCGTCAGTTGCCCATGCGCACACCCCTGACGCGAGCGGCAACACGATGCCTTCGGATGCTGTTGCAATCGACACCACGGGAACCCACGTGCAAGTCGACAGCCACGGCCCCAAGCTGGTCGCCACGTTGGGCGTGCACGACTTAGTGATTGTCGACACGCCTGATGCCTTGCTGGTTGCCCACAAAAGCAGCGCCCAGGAAGTCAAGAAAGTCGTCGACATTCTGAAAGAACGAAAGCACGAAGCCGTCACTCTGCCTGCAGTGGTCCATCGCCCCTGGGGGACTTATGCTGCGCTGAAGGAAGAAGACAGCTATAAAGTGAAGCGCATCACCGTAAAACCCGGTGAATCGCTGTCATTGCAGTATCACCATCAACGCGCAGAACACTGGGTTGTGGTTCGAGGGCGCGGCATCGTGCAAATCGGCGAAGTGGAGCATGAGACCCTTCCCGGCCAGTACCGCTATATTCCATTGAGAGAGAAACACCGCTTGACCAATACAGGGCAAGAAGAGCTGGTACTCATCGAAGTCCAGTGTGGCGACTACCTTGGCGAAGACGACATTGTTCGTCTCGCAGACACCTACGGACGTGCATGAGTCAAGTTCATTCCAATCTTCACCGAAGTGCGCTCTCCGACTGGTGGGAAGGCACCCGCCGAACAGATATCTGGTGGACCTTGGCCTGGTTCGATATCGTTCTGCGCTACCGGCGCTCGATGCTGGGGCCGCTGTGGCTCACGCTCAGCATGGGCGCAATGATCGGCGGCATGGGCCCGCTGTACAGCTCCCTTTTTGGCACAGAGCTTTCCAAGTTCTTTCCTCATCTTGCGCTGGGCATCATCTTCTGGGGCTTCTTCTCCAGCGTAGTCACGGATGCCTGCAACGCCTTCGTCGGGTCGTCAAACTACCTCAAGCAAGGCTACTTTCCGATCAGCCTGTTCGTCTGGCGCAGCATCGCGCGCAACCTGATTCAGTTCGCTCACCAGATCGTGTTGTATATCCCGGTGGCGCTCTGGGCAGGCATTTCGCTGTCATGGTCGGCTCTACTTGTGCTGCCGGCCTTCGCGATCCTGGTCATCAACGCACATGCCCTCGGCTTGCTGCTCGGCCTGATCTGCACGCGTTACCGCGACGTGACCCAGATCGTGACCAGCGTGATGCAGATGCTGATGTTCCTGACGCCCGTTTTCTGGCTTCCCGAAAGCCTTCCGGGGCGTGCTCAGTACATCCTGTGGAACCCCTTTGCGCAGATGCTGGACCTGCTACGTACGCCGTTGATGGGCGGCGTCGCCGAACTGCACAGCTGGCTAGGCATCCTCGTTTGGACGGTTGTATGCCTCGCGACGTCCACGGCCCTCTTTTCGAAATACCGTCGCCGCGTCGTTTATTGGCTCTGACCCATGGCATTCATCTCCCTCAAAAACGTCGCAGTCAACTTCCCGATCTATGGGGCAGGCGCGGCGTCGCTCAAGAAGACGCTAGCAGCATCGGTCACAGGCGGCCGCTTCGGCAAGGAAACCGGCGTCACAGTCGTGCAGGCGCTCAGTGATGTCAACATCGAACTCAAGAGCGGCGATCGGCTTGGCTTGGTGGGACACAACGGTGCGGGCAAATCGACGCTGCTGCGCACCTTGGCCGGAGTCTACGAACCATCCGCGGGCGAATTCACGCGCCAAGGTACCGTGGCGAGCCTGATTGACCCATCGCTGGGCATCGAGATGGATGCCACCGGCATCGAAAACATCATGCTGCGCGGCCTCGTCATGGGCATGAGCAAGAAGCAACTCGACAAGCTGACGCCAGAAATCTGCGAGTTCAGTGGGCTGGGCGAATACGTCAACATGCCGGTGCGCACCTATTCGACGGGCATGATGATGCGTCTGGCATTCTCGATTTCGACTAGCGTCGAGGCCGACATCCTGTTGATGGACGAATGGCTATCAGTCGGCGATGCAGAGTTCACAGAGAAAGCTGAAAAGCGGATGCGGGACGTAGTGTCCAAGTCGGGCATTCTGGTGCTCGCTTCGCACTCACCTGAGTTGATTGCGAAGGAGTGCAATCGCGTAATCCATCTCGAGCATGGACGAATCGTCGAACAATAGATCGCATGCTTAGCTCTGCGGATGCCTGCGCAGGGCTCTGATTTCCTCCAGACGCTTCGCAATTCTTCGGCCTGCGACCTCGAGCGAAAGATTGGCTTCGGCACTCGACTTGGCTCTTTGGCCCAACTCACGGGCCCAAACTTGGTTGTCATAGACGCGCCTCATGAGTTGCGCAGCGTGCTCGACCGATGGCTCAGCCCACTCAAGGTCTACGTCATAAGGCGGGATTGGCTTGTCGAGCCGGACCAACTCATATGAAACGAGCAAGCTGTTGCTATCGTCCATGAAATCGACGTTGCCGGAGAATCTCGTGGCGATGACGGGCTTACCCATGAGCATCGCTTCCGCCATCGTCAACCCCAGTCCCTCGCTGCGGTGCAACGAAACGTAAGCATCACAGGCGTCCATCAGCGACAGAACGTGATCTGGGGAGTAGACCTCGTTGATCAACCTAACATTGCGGCCCACCGCAGCATTCTCCAGCATCGCGAACTGCTCGGGATGCCGATCGCCGAAAGAAGTCTTGAGAACCAGTGTAACGGGCTCGTCTTCGGCAAATGCGCGCTTGAACGCCTGAAGAAGGCCCAAGGGATTCTTGCGCTCCATCACGCTCATCATGTGAAAGGTAAAGAGGAACGTGAATCTTTCGGGGTCCAACCCAAACGCCGTCCGCTCGCGACGCTGATAAGGCGCCAGACGCACACCCGGAAATAGTGTCCTGACAGGCACAGACAGACGCTCTCGCAACCCGCGCGCCACGAACTCCGTGGCTGTCCAAACCTCGTCGACTTGTTGAGCATGCGTCTGCCAAGATGGCGGCACCGAATCGAATTCCCAATACCAGTATCCAATACGGTAGGTCCGAGGCGCGCGTGCGTGAAGATCGGCGCGTCGATAGGCCGTTTCGAAGAACGGCTCCGGCTGCGTGTGTACAAGGGTGATGTCATGGCACTCGCTGCCATGAAACTCTATATGACGGGGTTCGTCGTCGACATCGGTTCGAACATCACGGAGCGAGGTATGCACGCCGGCAAGCCTCAATCCTTCGACGATGGACTCTGCGGAAACACGAAGCCCAGACGGATAGCAGAAATGCCCGACGACGTTGATGCCAAGCGCCGCCAACTGCTCGGCTTGAGCAGTCGCATCGAGTTGCCGAACCCAGATCGACGCCTCGGGGGCAAGCCTGGCATTTGGCGACCGCAACCATTCAATGAAAGCGCGCGCGGCCGCGACGTCCTGCATGGCGTGTGGATGAAGATCACGCCACTCGGGCCTTGCCCAATAGGCGTTTCGCAACTGCTCGTCTGCTGGCGGCAACAGTTCGCTCCATGACACCTCCTTCAACCACGCTCCGCGCATTCCGAAGGCCTTTTCACACCATGCAATGAAAGCCCCTCGGCCGAAATGCGTCAAGCCATCCGGAAAGCGGCTCTGCCACGAGGGCGTAAACCAATACGTCCGCGCTAGTTCCAGTGGGGCCTGCTCTCGCGCCACCAGAAACAACCACCATATTTCCTCAAGTCGCAGCTCTCCCGCTGTTCGACCAAACTGCATGAACCACCCAAACAATCCTCTGTGCCCCGCCGGCGTCAAACCATGCGGCATCACGAGTCGCAATTCGTCGTTGTCGAGAAAGACTCGGCGAGCTCGAGCTCCGACGTCCGAACCTAGGAGCGCGGTGATCTGCTCCAAACCGTCGGGTGTCAGCCCAAGTTCCGAAACCCCAACCCTCTTCAACCACACCAGGAACGGGCTGTCGGCGCCGTCGCTCAGGGCGGATGGGAATTGCTCATATATGCTCCTGCGCGCGCGCAGCAAGTCAATGCAAAAACGAGCGGCGGTCCAGCGGTCGCCAATAGTTGCTGCAGTCTGACGAGGCCACAGGACATCTTCCAACGCGAGGCCCGCGGCAGCCGCGACGTCGACGTCATCGAACCAGTTGACCTCTTTAGCCGGCTCATTCGACAGGCCGGCCAAGCGCCGCTCCGCTGCGGCTCGCTCTCGCTCCAAGAATCTCGCCAACGCAGTATTCCGCAATTCCCGGAGCGATCGCTCTCGCAGAAAGCGAAAACGCTTTGGAAGGCGCCAAGGCGTCAGCATCCACCAGATGGCCTTCGCAGCCTTTCGAACGTAGGGGCTGATCGAACGAAACACTTCTCTTACTTGTGTCACTATTGGATTCATCAGTGGCAAACGGATAATCTAGTTTGGATGGGAGTGAACTCTGACATGTAGCACGCCCCGCACATCGAGAGTGAAAAGGCAACGATACCGAGTACCAGTCCCTGATCCTTCCCGCCGTCGAGCCGCACCGCGTCGATCTGACCTGTTGAAATTCGTAGACAATCAAAGTAGAGAGTGCAGTCCATCGCCAAATTTTTCCACCTCTCCCCCTATGCATGAACCAAGGATGGTTCCTCGGCGCGCAACCCATAACATTCAAAAATTGAGAAGATGAAGCAACTACTTAGACGCGCTGCACGTTGGTTAGCCTCGAAGCCTGGTATCGGTCGCTTTGTGCGAATCGGCATCGCAGTGGTGCGCCTTCCCGTCTCCAATGATCGACAGCAGGTCTTTTTGACGCAGCAATTGCCGCAACTGCTCGACACCTTGTCCGATATCAATCATCGTCAAGCCAACCTTGATCGCGATCAAGAAAATCTCACAAAAACTGCACCGATCACACTCCGACAATTGACGCGTGACGTACTAGCACTCCGTCGAGAGATTGAGGCACTAAAGCCCGAGGCCGGTCAGTCTACGGTGCAGCCGGCTAACAGGCCATCTCCTGCAGATAGAAATCGGCAAGTCAAGCTAGGAAGTGGCAGCGGGCCACAGAACGGGCAGTTCATCATGGATTATCCCTTACCGCACACCGCTAATGTTTCTCACCTCGACAACTTGTCCCTCGAGAATGCCCAGGTCCACGACATCTACGCGTCTCGCGTTCTGGAGCGCTTCTCCCCCGAGCAGTTGAGCGAGTCGCTCCTGCCACGCCTGTACAAACTGCTCGCCCCCGAGGGACGGCTTCATGTAACCGCTTTGGACTCCGAGGCGATGATGCGCGGGTACTCACTTGGCACCATCTCGCACGACGATCTGCGCAACTCGCTCTTCGGCCTGCACACCACGGAAGATGATGGACCTCGCCTCAATGTGTTTACGGCAGAGACGTTGACGCAGTTGCTTCTGGAGGCAGGCTTTGCCAACATCCAATTAGTTGGTGAAGCTCGTCGCAATGGCAACGACCTGGAATTCGAGGTCATTGCCCAGAAGGGGAAGGCTCTTCAATGAAGGTTCGACAAGAAAAGAAACCCGCGATCTCGATCGTCATCAACACCCTCAACCGGGGGCCAAGCCTTCACGCAACCATCGAGAGCTTTCAGTGGCTCCGTTATCAAGGGGATTTCGAGGTCATCGTCGTCAACGGTCCTTCGACAGACAACTCCGAAGAAGTCATTGCCCGCTGGAAAGGCCGTGTCCGGGCCGCACGGTGTCCGGCTGCCAATCTCTCCGTCTCAAGGAACATCGGCATATGTCTCGCGCGCGGTGAGATCGTCGCGTTCATCGACGACGACGCCATCCCCGAACCGGAATGGCTGGAACAGCTGGCGGCCGCCTACGAAGATCCGCAAGTCGGTGCCGCCGGCGGCTTCGTGTTCGATCACACCGGATACGACTTTCAGGCTCAGTATTGCGTAATTGATCGCTTCGGCCATGGGGACTCCTCAGTCCGGACGCCGATGCCGCACCTGTCCTATCCCAAGAGCCTGCGCTTCCCCCACCTTCTTGGCGCGAACTCGTCGTTCAAGACCTCCGCACTGCTCGAGATCGGGGGATTCGACGAAGAGTTCGAATATTTTCTCGACGAAACCGACGTTTGCGCGCGCATCGTTGATGCCGGGTATCTGATTGCACAGCTCCCCAATGCGTACGTTCATCACAAGTTCGCGCCGAGCAATATTCGCGGGGTCAATCGGGTACCACGCCATCGCTATCCGATCATCAAGAACAAAATCTACTTCATCCTGAAGCATGCGCGAGAGTTCTATCCACCCGAAGTCCTGTTGCGCGAGCAGTCGACATTCATCGAATACCAGCGCACGGAGATGGCATCGGCCTTCGAAGCAGGTCTGGTTTCCGCCGAAGACGTCGCAACGTTCAATCGGGATGTCGAGCGTGCGGTCGAAACCGGGCTGCGCCGCGGCCTAGAAGGTCCGAAGCCGGATGCAATGATCGATGGGGCCAAGCGAAGCGCATGGTCCGGGGAGTTCATGCCATTCCCCCCATTGCCTGATGCCGATCAGTGCACACTGGTACTGATTTCCAAAGGCTACCCACCGGACCACAGCCACGGCATCGCCACCTTCAGTCGCGACCTAGCGGAGGCCTATGCGGCGCGCGGCAACATCGTCCATGTCATTGCTCAGAGCCCTGACATCAATCGCGTCGATTTCGAAAATGGGGTATGGGTCCACCGCATCGTTCCCAAAAAACACCTTCATTTACCGGAGTCCGCAGAAATTGGATTGCCCCAGGACATCTGGAACTGGTCGGCGAGTGCGCATGCCGAAACCGCACGGATCGCAACGCATCGCACAGTCGACGTCGTTGAAGCTCCGATCTGGGATTGCGAGGGTGCGGCCTTCTTGTTCGACCGCCGGTGGCCGCTGATCACGAGTCTTCATACGACGCACCATTTCTGGTTGGACTCGCATCCAGAACGGCGACAAGATCCCGAGTGGATGGCGTCCTACAGTACGCCGCTGCTGAAAGCCGAGCGATTGCTGATGGAGAACTCCGACGGGGTTCGAGCCAACAGCCGAGCGATCCGTACAGAAATCGAGAAGGCATACGGTTTCCGATTCGACGATACAAAAGTCCAAGTCATACCGCACGGATTGAAGCCAGCGAAGATCGTCGAGACGGCAACAGACGATGCCGCAACCGTCGTTCTCTTTGTAGGCCGCTTGGAAGCACGCAAAGGCATCGACGTGCTACTCGCCGCCATACCGCGCGTACTCGAAGAGGTCCCATCCCTGGTTTTCAGGATCATCGGGGACAAAAGCCAGCTCTCGCCTTCCGGGAAGACCTACGCCGAGGACTTCCTTGCATCGGAGAGCGGTAGAAAATTCGCCGCGCAGGTCCGTTTCGAGGGTCACGTCGATGCGACGACGCTCAGTTCAGCCTATGCGAGTTGCGATGTTTTTGTGGCACCGAGCCGATTCGAGTCATTCGGTTTGGTTTTTCTCGAAGCAATGCGCGCGGCAAAACCGGTCATCGGATGCTCGGCGGGCGGCATGCCGGAGGTGGTCGAAGACGGCGTATGTGGCCTGCTTGTCCCCCCCGGAAACACCAAAGAACTCGCAGAGGCCATCCTGCGGCTGGTGCGATCCGAATCCCTCAGGCAGCAGTTCGGCCAAGCGGGTCATGAGCGATTCCGTGAACACTTCTCTGTAGCCCGAATGGCCGCACAGAGTGCCGCTCTCTACAAGACTGCTCGAAACATCCGGCTCACCCAACAGAACGAACGATGAAAATATCGTACGTGAACAGCGTCTGCGTACGAAATGACGCGATTTCCAATGCAATTCAGGATGAGTTCGGCTTCCTAAAGCAAGCGGGGCACGAGGACATTCGGCTCTTCGCATTCCAATGCGATCACTCTGAACTGCCTTTCACACTCTGCCGAAGTGTTGCCGATATCGCAAGCCATCCGCATTTCTTAAAAAGCGATCTCGTCGTTTTCCATTTTGGCATCTACTATTCGCTTTTCAATCTTTTTCCGATCGTTCCTAAGCAGACGCAAAAAGTCGTTGTCTTCCACAATATCACTCCCCGCGCCCTGGTTCCCGAGAAAGATCGATGGCTCATTGATAAATCGATTGCTCAACTCGACAACATTCGGTGGGCCGATCATGTCATTTGCGATAGCAATACCAATCTCAACGTCTTGCGATCGCACGGATTGAGTACGCCGGCCTCGATAGTCCCGCTGGCGGTTCATTCAAAGATCAGCGTGCCGGAAAGAAAACCGAGTTTTTCCGATGGCACTGTGCGAATCGTCTTTATCGGCCGATTCACCCAGTCCAAGGGCCCCCACGAATTGCTCGCAGCGATCGACCACTTGGCCTCAAGCCATCAAATGAGTGCACCAGTGCAGTTGGACTTCGTCGGCAACCTCGCCTTCTCGAATCCCGACATGATCGCGACCATGGAGAAGATGATTGCAGACATCCATCAGCGACATAGTGCGAATTTGTTGATTCGAATCCATGGGAGCGCCTCGGATGAAATGAAACACAGGCTCCTCAGCGAAGCCGATGTCTTTGCCTTGCCGACTTATCACGAAGGCTTCTGCGTTCCGATCATCGAAGCCATCGCGAGCGGCTGTCGCGTGGTTGTCTATGACAACTCGAACACCCACGATGTCGCGGGCAAGTTCGGTACGATGGTTCGAACCGGTGATATTGGAGAATTCGCGCATGCGCTGCAGTCGGTGATGAGTCAGGTACAGTCGGCCGACTGGCGCGAAGGCCGAGGAGAGAAAAGCTATACCCGGTACGCCGACGCAGGCAGAGAGTATGCGCGTCGATTTTCACCCGATCGCATCGGCCCGGCATTTCTACGCACGCTCCGTAACATCACGATCAGGTAGGACATTCCGGCGGCTTCCATGCGGGATCGCCCGTGGCCGTGACTTCTTTCTCCGATGAGTTCGAACGCGCCCTCATGACCACAACTTCCTACGCTCAGAATTTTGAGGACGTCATCCTTTGGCGTGCGCTCGGGCACATTCCTAAGGGTACGTACGTCGACGTCGGGGCCCAGCATCCTGTTGTGGACTCTGTCAGCAAGGCCTTCTACGAGCGCGGCTGGCGTGGCGTTCATGTGGAGCCGGTTCCCGCCTACGCGGCGTTACTGCGGCAGGATCGGCCAGACGAGACGGTGCTTCAGGTGGCGTTATCCGATCACGCGGGCGTGCTCGACCTCAATGTCATAGCTGGAACTGGTTTGAGCACCGGGGTGAAGGCTTATGCCAACACCCATTCGTCGGAACATGGCTTCGCGACGGAAGTCGTTCAGGTTCCCATGCTTCCGATGTCGACCGCTCTGGCGTCGCTGAACGGGCAGCAGGTCCACTGGCTCAAGATCGATGTCGAAGGATTTGAAGAGCAAGTGCTCCGAGGCTGGGACAGCAAGGCCCTTCGCCCTTGGATCATAGTGATCGAAGCGACCATCCCTCTTTCAGAAGAACTCAACTATGCCGGTGCCGACAGTCTGTTGATCGATGCCGGCTACCACTTTGTATATTTCGATGGCTTGAATCGTTTCTACACGGCATCCGAGCACGCGGACTTGGCCGACAAACTGAAGTTGCCTCCCAATGTCTTCGACAATGCCGAACTCAGCGGCACCGCTTCGAGCCTCTGGTGTAGAGGACTGATCTCACGGCACCAACAAGCCCAAGAGACTCTCATGGAAGGGCACCAACAAGCCATAGCAGCTCTCATGGAAGGGCATCAAGAAGCACAGGCAACCCTCATGGAAGAAATGGCCGCCTTGCGCGAGCGGATTGCGGACGTCGAGATGCAGCTCCATTGTGCGGTGTCTCGTGAGGAGCAATCGCAAGCCCGAGCCGCCGCCTTCGCAGAACAGGCGGCGCAAGCAGAGGCGCGGACTGCGCTTGTCGAGACACAACTCGAGGTTGTCCGACAGCAGGGCGAGGCCATCATGAGCAGTACATCATGGCGTATCACAGCCCCTTTGCGCCTCGCCGGAAAATTCGCTCCACGGCTCGGATCAGCCATCCGCGACGGCCGACTCACGAGTGGCCTAAAGCGGCGCGTCAAGACACTCTTGCGCACGACGATAAAGGCACTTGCACACTACCCTGCTCTCAGGCGCATGGCCGCTGGCGGGGTGGCGCTGGTTCCGCCGCTGGCGCAGCGT
The DNA here is from genome assembly GCF_007828835.1 of Variovorax beijingensis. Taxonomy (GTDB): domain Bacteria; phylum Pseudomonadota; class Gammaproteobacteria; order Burkholderiales; family Burkholderiaceae_C; genus Variovorax; species Variovorax beijingensis_A. The sequence goes on from NZ_VIVL01000003.1 coordinate 130,559, forward strand.
TTGCGCGCCATCGCTACCACCCCTTCGACAGCGCCGCTTAAGAACGAAGTCCAGGGAGTGCACGCACTACCTGCGCGGCTATCACCGGACGCCAGCGTCCTCTTTCGCCAATTGATGCGGCAGCAAGAGCGCATGGAAGGCACTTGATGCGCATCGTCATCGATCTCCAGGGCGCCCTGTCCCTGGGCAACAGAAAACGCGGCATCGGACGCTATACGTCCTCATTAGCCCAGGCGATCGCCCGGCGGGCACGGAATCACGAAATTGTCTTGGCATTGAACGGACGCTTTCCGGATGCCATTGACGAGATCCAGTCCACATTCGACGGAATAATCGAGCCGCGCAATTTTCGCGTTTGGCACCCTCCTCTCTATTCGGATCGTGCGAGCCCCGGCAGCCGCAGGGCGAGAGAGAAACTCTATGAAGCTTTTCTAGCCTCGCTCCAGCCGGATGTGGTGCATGTCTCCAGCCTGTTCGAGGGGCTGGATGATGCTGCCGTCACCAGTATTGGCAGCTTCGTTCGTCAGCCCACCGCCGTCACGCTCTACGACCTGATTCCCCTGATCAATGCCCGCCCCTATCTGGAGCAGGACAGGATCCGCTCGTGGTATATGCGAAAAGTCGAATCGCTCCGCCGCGCCGACATGTGGTTGGCAATCTCGGAGTCTTCTCGCCAGGAAGGCATCGATCATCTCGGCCTGGCGGGAGACCGCTGCATCAATATTTCGACTGCTGCCTACGACCACTTCAAAATGGCAAGACCAACCGCGCAGCGTGAGCAGGAGCTTCGCGACCGCTACGGTTTAAACCAACCATTTGTGATGTACACGGGCGGCATCGACGTGCGAAAGAACCTCGAAGGCCTCGTAAGGGCTTTCGGGCTTCTCCCGCCCGAAATCGTGGCGCGACATCAACTGGCGATCGTCTGCTCTGCCCGCCCTGAAGATCGCAAGGCACTGCTAGAACTGGCAGAAAAATCGGGGTTGGAAGGCGGCAAACTCGTTGTCACCGGCTTTGTGCCGGAGCAAGATCTCGTGGATCTCTACAACCTGTGCAGCCTGTTCGTCTTTCCTTCATGGCACGAGGGTTTCGGTCTCCCCGCACTGGAGGCCATGCATTGCGGTGCCGTTGTGATCGCAGCCAATACGTCAAGCCTTCCGGAAGTCATTGGCCGTCGAGATGCACTGTTCGAGCCGAGAAACGACTTGGCCATGGCTACAAAGATGGCCCAAGGTTTGACCGATGAAGGATTCCGATCGGCCTTGAGAGAACATGGGCTGACGCAGGCCCGGAAGTTCTCTTGGGATGAATCGGCTCGGCGCGCGATCGAAGGATTCGAGGCGCTCCATCGGTCATCGAACCGCGCGCCATCCGGACCACCAGCGCTGCAGCATCCCCGTCCGCGATTGGCCTTTCTCTCGCCGCTGCCTCCCCAACCAAGCGGCATAGCCGACTACAGCGCCGAATTACTTCCAGCCTTGGCGCAACACTACGAGATAGATCTCGTGGCTGCCTTGGGCACTACGACCGATGCCTACCTGACAACATCCTTTCCTGTTCGTTCGCTCGAGTGGTTCCGAAGGCATTCAGCCCTCTTCGATAGAGTGCTCTATCACTTCGGAAATTCGGAATTTCACGAGCACATGTTTCTCCTCTTGGAGGAAATACCTGGTGTTGTTGTTTTGCACGATTTCTACCTGAGCGGGGCTCAGGCATTCAGAGAGTTCGGCGCTGGACAGCCGCATGCATGGGTCCGTGCACTCTACAGCTCGCACGGCTATCCGGCAGTCATCAAGCGGTTCCGGACTAATGATGTCAAGGACACGATCTACAAATATCCGTGCAGCCTCGACATCCTGCGATATGCACAGGGCGTGATCGTGCACTCGCCGCACGCGATCGACCTTGCTCGGAACTGGTATGGCTCCATTGCTGAGAATATGGAGATGGTGCCGCTGCTGCGCGCACCGGCACCAAGGGATCCTGGCGAGCGGCAGCGGGCGCGCGAGGATCTGGGGTTAAAACCGGATGATTTTCTGGTTTGCAGCTTCGGGCTCCTTGGCCCCGCAAAACTGGCCCATCGAGTGCTTCAAGCATGGCAAGCATCCTCTCTTGCGAAAGACCCGCGTTGCAAGCTGCGCTTCGTGGGAGAGAACCCCTCAGATGAGTATGGCGCCGAGTTGCTGCGACAGATTGCGCAGGGTGGCCGGGACGAAGACGTGGAGATCACGGGTTGGGCTTCCTCCGAAACGTATCGCCGTTATCTTGCAGCAGCTGATCTAGCGGTCCAACTTCGGGCACAGTCGCGAGGAGAAACCTCTGCGGCCGTGCTCGATACGATGAGTCGGGGCATACCGACCATCGTCAACGCCCATGGCTCCATGGCCTTTCTGCCTCGCGATGCCGTCTTCATGCTCGAGGATGATTTCGATGACGCTCAATTGATTGAAGCCCTCGAGAGCCAGTGGCACGATTTGGCCGGACGCCTCGCATTGGGCGCAAAAGGTCAGGCCATCGTGGAGACACTGCATGCGCCAACAACCTGTGCAAAGCTCTATGCTGAGGTGATTGAGCGCTTCATGCAGCGCGCCAGTACTGGCCGCACAGCATTGATTCGAGCTATTGGGGAGGCTGATCCTCTGGTCCAATCCACGGACGGTCATCACGAAGCCCTCGAACTTGCCTCGGCAATCGCCGAGACCCTTCCGCTCCCAATGTCACGGCGGCAGTTGTTCATTGATGTCTCCGGCTTGGCCGAGAACGGCACACAAACACGGCAGACGCTGGATTGCTTGATACGAGGGTCGTTGGACGTCGATCTCGAGGGCTACAGGGTCGAACCTGTTTGCGCATCAGAGAGCGGCAAGCCGGACTATTGCTATGCCAGACGATATGCGCTCGCGCTTCGAAAGCTTCCCGCCGACGCACTCGCCGACGAACCGATCGACTTTCGTGCGGGGGATTTCTTTGCCGTCCTCATTGCTTCGCCAGACTCGACCGTCGAACACGCGGAGTTCTACCGAAAATTGCGCCAATCAGGCGTGCGTGTTCGGTTTTTCCAGATCGCTACCAATCCCGGTGGCAGGGTTGGGCAGCATTCACTGGACGTCGAGGTTCACCCGCTCTACCTGAGTCCAACAACCACACCTGACGACCGTCCCGATGAGCAGGCAGCCAAGGCCTTTCTCAAGTCTCTGATTGACGTAGATGCACTTTTCCGATCGAGCCGCAACTGAGGGGGGACTTGCCCAGCCTCGCTGCGCATCTGGTGCGGGACGTAGTTGGTGGAAAATGCTGTCCAGAAGCGGCTGGTGGAAAATACCGGCCTTGGCTCAAAGTTAAATCAAGGGGCAACGATCCCCCGGGGAATGAAAGATCACATGGAAAAGAAATGCGCGGTTGTCACGGGTATTACAGGCCAGGATGGCGCGTACCTGGCCGAACTACTGCTCTCAAAAGGTTACATCGTCCACGGCACCTACCGCCGCACCAGTTCGGTCAACTTCTGGCGTATCGAGGAGCTTGGCATTCAGGCTCATCCCGACCTTCATCTCGTGGAATACGACCTGACGGACCTGGGCAGTTCGATCACGCTGATCAAAGATGCAAATCCCGACGAGGTCTACAACCTCGCGGCCCAGAGCTTCGTCGGTGTCAGCTTCAATCAGCCCGCCGCTACGGCGCAAATCACGGGAGTCGGCGCGCTCCACCTGCTCGAAGCCATCCGCTTGGTCAATCCCAAGATTCGCTTTTATCAAGCCTCGACCTCTGAAATGTTCGGCAAGGTACAGGCCATTCCCCAGATAGAAGACACTCCCTTCTACCCACGCAGCCCCTACGGCGTCGCCAAGCTCTACGCCCACTGGATGACCATCAACTACCGCGAGAGCTACGATATCTTCGGCTGCAGCGGCATCCTCTTCAATCATGAGAGCCCACTGCGTGGCCGTGAGTTCGTCACCCGCAAGATCACTGACGGCGTTGCAAAAATCAAGTTGGGCAAGCTTGATGTGCTGGAGTTGGGAAACCTCGACGCCAAGCGCGACTGGGGCTTTGCCAAGGAATACGTCGAAGGTATGTGGCGGATGCTGCAGGTCGACGAGCCCGACACTTACGTGCTTGCCACCAACCGTACGGAAACGGTGCGTGATTTTGTCAGCATGGCTTTCAAAGGCGCCGGCATCACCGTCGAATTCAAAGGTTCAGGCGAGGCAGAGTCTGCGGTCGACACAGCGACCGGCAAGACTGTCATGCGGATCAATCCGAAGTTCTATCGTCCGGCCGAAGTGGAGCTCTTGATTGGCAATCCTGCAAAGGCCAAGGCAAAACTCGGCTGGGAACCTTCCACAACCTTGGAACAGCTCTGCCAAATGATGGTTGAGGCGGACATTCGACGCAACGGGCAGGGGTTTTCGTTTTGAAGATTTTGCTGACGGGCGCAGAGGGATTCACTGGCCGTCTGTTCGCTAAGAGAGCTGTAGCGGCTGGCCACACCATCATCCCGCTTCAGTCGGACCTGACTCATGGCGAAGCAGTCCGCAAGGAAGTTCTGGAGGTTGCACCAGAGGCTGTGGTGCATCTGGCAGCCATAAGCTTCGTGGGACACGAAAACGATGCCGCGTTTTATGCGGTCAACGTGGTCGGCACCACCAACCTTCTGGATGCCCTTGTGCAGCTGCCTGAACGACCTGATCGCGTCCTTCTGGCCAGCAGCGCCAATATTTACGGCAACACAGCACGTTCGCCCATCGACGAGAACCAGCCACCAGCGCCAGTCAACCATTACGGGATGAGCAAGCTGGCAATGGAGTACATGGCGCGAACGTACCGAGATCGATTGAATCTGGTGATCACTCGCCCATTCAACTACACCGGTCCCGGACAAGATGCGAATTTCCTGATTCCGAAACTCGCCATGCACTTTGCGGCGCATGCACCATCGATTGCCCTTGGAAACCTCGATGTCGAGCGCGAGTTCAACGACGTGCAAATGGTCTGCGATGCCTATTTGCTGCTGCTCGCCCATGGGGAGCCGGGCGAGGCCTACAACATATGTTCGGGGCGCCCCTATGCGCTGCGCTACGTGATCGAGACGTTGGCCCGCATGACCTCACACAGTCCTCGAATTGAAGTGAATCCGGCCTTCGTCAGGGCAAACGAGGTGCATCGGCTGTGCGGCAACCCCAACAAGCTCCGGGTATTGCTGGCGAAGCAAGGTGCTGTTCTGACCGAGCCTGCACTCGAGGAAACACTCGCACGAATGCTCCTGGCGGCCAAGGGCAGGACTGCGGCGTCAATCAACTGAAGACTTCAGCTTGGATGAAAGCGGCACCGGCCTGGTCTTTGGCCGATAGCTGCGGATGAGCGTCGACGCTTGGCCATGCAATTCCTAGCTTGGCGTCGTCCCATTTGATGCAGCGCTCATGCGCCGGCGCGTAGTAGTCGGTAGTCTTGTACAAAAATTCCGCCGTCTCGCTCAATACAAGGAATCCGTGAGCAAACCCTTCCGGCACCCACAACTGCCTGTGGTTGTCCTCACTGAGCTCCACCCCCACCCATTGGCCAAACGTCGGCGACGACCTGCGGATGTCCACCGCCACGTCGAACACCGCACCGCGCACCACGCGCACCAGCTTGCCCTGCGGCTGCTGGATCTGGTAGTGCAGGCCGCGCAGCACCCCCTTGGCCGAGCGCGAATGGTTGTCCTGCACGAACTCGACGTGGCGCCCCACGGCCTCGTCGAACGCCTTGCCGTTGAAGCTCTCGTAGAAGAAGCCGCGTGCATCGCCGAACACCTTCGGCTCGATGATCAGCACTTCGGGGATCGCGGTCGGCGTGGCCTTCACGAGCGCACCTCCTCGGCCAGCAGGTGGTTCAGGTACTTGCCGTAGCCGTTCTTCTGCAGCGGCGCGGCAAGCCTGGCCAGCTGCTCGCTGTCGATGTAGCCGTTGCGCCACGCGATCTCTTCCGGACACGCAATCTTGAGGCCTTGCCGATGCTCCAGGGTCTGGATGAACTGCGCGGCCTCCAGCAGGCTCTCGTGCGTGCCGGTGTCCAGCCAGGCATAGCCGCGCTGCATGATCTGCACGTTGAGCTGGTCCCGGTCCAGGTAGGCCTGGTTGACGGCCGTGATCTCCAGCTCGCCGCGCGCGCTGGGCTTTACGGCCTTGGCAATGTCGACCACCTGGTTGTCGTAGAAGTACAGGCCAGTCACCGCATAGCTGCTCTTGGGCTTCAGCGGCTTCTCCTCGATGCTGCTGGCCTTGCCCTGCGCATCGAAGGCCACCACGCCGTAGCGCTCAGGGTCGTGCACGTGGTAGGCGAACACGGTGGCGCCGGAGGGCTTCGCATCGGCATCGGCCAGCAGGCTCGCGAAGTTGTGGCCGTAGAAGATGTTGTCGCCCAGCACCAGCGCGCTCGGCGCATTGCCCAGGAACTCGTCGCCGATGATGAAGGCCTGCGCCAAACCATCGGGACTGGGCTGCACCGCGTACTGCAGGTTGATGCCCCACTGGCTGCCATCGCCCAGCAGTTGCTGGAAGCGCGGCGTGTCCTGCGGCGTGCTGATGATCAGGATGTCACGCATGCCGCCGAGCATCAGCGTGCTGAGCGGGTAGTAGATCATCGGCTTGTCGTACACCGGCAGGAGTTGCTTGCTGAGCGCGAGCGTGGCGGGGTGCAGCCGGGTGCCGGAGCCGCCGGCCAGGATGATGCCCTTGCGTTGCGTGGTCTTTGTGGTGGTCATTGTGTTGTGTTCTCCGCTTCTTGCGTGCTTCGCTAGCGCTGCTGTCAAAGGGTCTCGCGCAGCATGCGGGCCACGCCCTGCTGCCAGTGCGGCAGCACCAGGCCAAAGGTGGACTGCAACTTGTGCGTGTCCAGGCGCGAGTTGGCCGGACGTGTTGCGGGTGTGGGGAAGGCGCTGGTGGGAACGGCATCGACCTCTGCGGGCCCGGCCTTGAGTTCGACGCCCGCCGCCTTGGCCTGTTCGAGCACGAAGCGTGCATAGCCGCACCAAGTGGTCTCGCCACCGGCGACGGCGTGGTACAGGCCGGCCTTCGCCGGGTCCTGCAAGGTGGCGCGGATGGCGTGCGCCGTGACGTCGGCCAGCAACTCGGCGCCGGTGGGCGCGCCGAACTGGTCGTCGATGACGGTCAGGCGATCGCGCTCCTTGGCGATGCGCAGCATGGTCTTGGCAAAGTTGCCGCCGCGCGCGGCATAGACCCAGCTGGTGCGAAAGATCAGGTGCTTCGCGCAGTGCTGGGCCACCAGTTGCTCGCCTTCAAGCTTGGTGCGGCCATACACGCTGAGCGGACCGGTGGCGTCGTCTTCCTGCCAGGGCGTGCTGCCGCTGCCGTCGAAGACGTAGTCGGTGGAGTAGTGCACCATGAGCGCGCCGATCTGCTGCGCGGCCTCGGCCACCACGCCGGGCGAGGTGGCGTTGAGCTTGCGCGCGAACTCGGGCTCGCTCTCGGCCTTGTCGACGGCGGTGTGGGCCGCGGCATTGACGATGACGTCGGGGCGCACCTTGCGCACCGTGTCGGCCAGCTGCTCGGGGCGGCTGAAGTCGGCGTGGAAGTCGGTGCTGTCGAAGTCGAGCGCGACCAGCTCGCCCAGCGGCGCGAGGCTGCGCTGCAGCTCCCAGCCGACCTGGCCGCCCTTGCCCAGCAGCAGCAGCTTCATGCCGCGGCCTGGGCCGCGGGGGCGGCGTCGTATTGCTTCTCGACCCATGCACGGTAGGCGCCGCTTTGCACGTTGCGCACCCATTCGCCGTTGGCGAGGTACCACTGGACGGTCTTGCGGATGCCGCTGTCGAAGGTTTCGGCGGGCTTCCAGCCGAGCTCGCGCTCGAGCTTGCGCGCGTCGATGGCGTAGCGCCGGTCGTGGCCGGGGCGGTCGGTGACGTAGCTGATCTGCGCCTTGTAGGGCTGGCCGTCGGCGCGCGGGCGCAGTTCGTCGAGCAGGGCGCAGACGGTGTTGACGATCTCGATGTTGGGCTTCTCGTTCCAGCCGCCGACGTTGTAGGTCTCGCCGAGCTTGCCGGCTTCGAGCACGCGGCGGATGGCGCTGCAGTGGTCCTTCACGTAGAGCCAGTCGCGCACCTGCATGCCGTCGCCGTACACGGGCAGGGGCTTGCCGGCCAGGGCGTTGACGATCATCAGCGGGATGAGCTTCTCGGGGAAGTGGAAGGGCCCGTAGTTGTTGGAGCAGTTGGTGGTGACGACCGGCAGGCCGTAGGTGTGGTGCCAGGCGCGCACGAGGTGGTCGCTGGCGGCCTTGCTGGCCGAGTAGGGGCTGTTGGGCTCGTACTTGTTGTCTTCGGTGAAGGCGGGGTCGGTCTTGGAGAGCGAGCCGTAGACCTCGTCGGTGGACACGTGCAGGAAGCGGAAGGCGGCCTTCTGCTCGGCCGGCAGCGCGCTCCAGTAGCCGCGCACGGACTCGAGCAGGCGGAAGGTGCCGAGCACGTTGGTCTGCACGAAGTCTTCGGGGCCGTGGATGGAGCGGTCGACGTGTGATTCCGCGGCAAAGTTCACAATGGCCCGCGGTTTGTGCTCGGCCAGCAGGCGATCGACCAGGGCGCTGTCGCCGATGTCGCCCTGCGCGAAGATGTGCCGCGGGTCGCCCTTGAGGGACGCGAGCGTCTCGAGATTGCCGGCGTAGGTCAGTTTGTCGAGATTCACGACAGGCTCGTCGCTCTGCGCCAGCCAGTCGAGTACGAAGTTGGCGCCGATGAAGCCCGCGCCGCCGGTTACCAGGATCATGAGGTCCCCTGTTGTTGTCGAACGATCGCCCTGTGGCGAATGAACGGGCGATTATCCCATCGGCCCCGCAGCGCCAGTTTCAAGGGTTGGCCTGTCCGCAGGCACCGCCTACAATTGCCCCCACTGCAGGAGAGCGGGCAACCCCGGGTTGCCCTACCGAAGGCGCAAACTCCCATAAACGCTCAGGTCGGCCCGAACAAGGGGCCTGTACTGCACCACATCAAATGCCGTCTGGAGAGCCATCGCCCCGCGCGATGCACCGAAGGAGCAAACCCGTTGCAAGGTGCAACAGGTGAATCTCTCAGGTACCAAGGACAGGGGGAGCGGCAACTTGGACGGCGTTCGTCCGGTTGCTTGCTATTGAATCAGTAGCACACCAAGTCCGCCGTTCAGGTGCCCATCTTCAAAAGGTACTTGAAATGCGCGTGTTCGTTCTTGGCGCCGGCCTGCTCGGCGTGACTTCTGCTTACTACCTCCAGCAACTCGGCCACGAAGTGACCGTGATCGACCGGCAGGCCACGCCGGCCGCCGAAACCAGCTTTGCCAATGGCGGGCAGATCTCGGTCAGCCATGCCGAGCCCTGGGCCAACCCGAGCGCTCCGCTCAAGGTGCTGCAATGGCTGGGCAGGGAAGACGCACCGCTGCTCTTTCGCATCCGCGCCGACATGCGCCAGTGGCTCTGGGGCCTGCAGTTCCTGCGCGAATGCACGCCGGCGCGCACCCGGCACAACATCGAGCAGATCGTGCGGCTGGGCACCTACAGCCGCGACGTGCTGCAGCAGCTGCGCCGCGACACCGGCCTGGACTACGACCAGCGCACGCAGGGCATCCTGCACTTCTATACGACGCAAAAGGAGTTCGACGGCGCCCTGGAGCCGGCCGAGCAGATGCGCGCGCTCGGCTGCGAGCGGCGGGTGATCTCGGCCGATGAGGCTGTGAAGATCGAGCCCGCCCTCGCCCACATCCGCCCGAAGCTGGCCGGCGCCACTTACACGGCGGAGGACGAGTCCGGCGACGCGAACCTTTTTGCGCGCGAGCTGGCGAAGCGCGCGGCCGCAGCGGGCGTGAAGTTCCTCATGAGCCACACGGTCACGGCGCTGCGCGAGGCCGGCGGCAGCATCGACCATGTCGAAGCCACCGACAGTGAAGGCCGCTTCCAGCGCATCCGGGGCGACGCCTTCGTGCTCGCGATGGGTTCGCTGAGCCCGCTTTACGCGGCGCCGCTGGGCATTCGGCTGCCGATCTATCCGGCCAAGGGCTATTCGGTGACGCTGCCGGTGAAGGATACCTCCAAGGCGCACCAGGTCTCGCTGACCGACGACGAGTTCAAGCTCGTGTTCTCGCGCTACACCTCGGCCTCGGGCGACCGCCTGCGCATTGCCGGAACGGCCGAGCTCAACGGCTACGACCGCGACCTGAACCGCGTGCGCTGCGAGGCGATCGTGCGGCGCGTCGAAGAACTTTTTCCGGGCGCCGGCGACACCGCGCAGGCCCAGTTCTGGACCGGCCTGCGCCCCGCGACGCCGAGCAACGTGCCGCTGATCGGCAAGACGAAACTGCCGAACCTGTACCTGAACACCGGCCATGGCACGCTCGGCTGGACGCACGCCTGCGGCTCGGGCAAGTCGATCGCGCGCATCGTGAGCGGGCTCGCGCCCGAGGTGGACTTTGCGTTCACCGGCCTGCCAGCGCCGGCAGCGGCCATGCTGCAACCGGCCTGAATACAGGCAGGGCTTGGTTCAGTCCTTGCTGGTGAACACCGTCAGCACGCCTGTGTAGCCGTACAGGTGATGGCGGGCGATTTCGCCCGCGGCGAAGAAGCCGACCAGCGGCACGTCGCCCAGCGCGTGCCGCACGATCTGCAGCTCGGCACCCGGCGCGCCGAAATGCGGCCCGCCGCGCCCCGAGCAGCTCACGTACACGGCGCCCGCGATGCGGCGCGCCGGATGCGGCGCGGCTTCAGCCTCCCCGGCCGCGACAGCGCGTGCGGTGGCCAGCGTCTGCTCCTCGGGCTCGAGTTCCTCGCGGATTTCCGCGCAGATGCGCATCAGGTCGGCGCGCGCGGCCTGCGCATTGCGGCGGCAGAAGGTCAGGCGCATGCCGGCCTCCGCCACGTCGGCAATCGCGATGCCGCGGCGCGTGGGATCCAGTCCGATGATGTGGCGCACCAGCACGTCGGCCCCCAGGTCACCGGTGCGGCGGATGCCGTCACTGCCGGCGTCGGCGAGGCCCACCAGGGTGGCGCGCACGGCGTCGATGGCTTCCTGCGGCCGCTCGAGCGACACCTGCAGGTCGGCCAGCAGCACGTCGAGCGCGGGCTCGCCGTCGAGCTTGAGCAGCAGGTTGCCGTCGGCTTCGGTGATCTCGCGCTCGCGCCCCGCGCCCGAGCGCAGCGGCTGGCAGCCCTGGGTGACGCGCGACACCAGCCGCACGCCTTCGCCGAACACCACGCCCGATAAGCCGCCCGAGAAGACGCCGCCCGCGGCGCCGTGCCCGCGGATGTTGCCGTTGCCGCCGACCGCGAACTGCAGCGCGCCCGCACGGCCCGACGAGAGCCCGCCGAACAGATAGCCGGTGTTGGTGCGGCCCGCCATCTCGCCGATGAGTTCGGTCAGGTCGGGGGTGGCGGGGTCCGCGTGCACCAGCGCCGTATGGGCCTCGAAGCCGCTCATCTCGGAATTGCCCAGCGGCGCCACGCCGGAGAACACGCGGTACTGGTCGCTCGGCAATGCGCAGAGCATCAGGCTCAGGCCGGGCTCGTCGAAATATTCGGCATTGTTGGCCGAGACGCCGATGCCGACCGTGCCGGACCAGTCGGTGACCTCGGGCAGTTCGGCGCTCAGGTGGTCGAGGATGTCCTGCGCATCCGACGCGTAGTGGTCGGTGATATAGAGCAGCCCGAGCGTGGGCGACGCCGCGTAGTCGGGCAGCGCCATCTGCGCGCGCAACTGGGCCAGCACGAGGCCGGCTGCCATGCGCCATTGCGGGTGGGTGGCATGGCCGGAAGGAAACAGCTTCATGATGCGTGCCAACCCGTTCTCTTCAAGAAATGTGTGTGTATGACGTCAGCGCCGGCCGGCCGTTCGCTTGCGCGCGGCGGCCGATGCCTTCTTTGCGGCGGCGGGCGCTGCCGCCTTCCTGGCCGCGGGCTTCGAGGCCGTGGGAGCCGCCGCCGGCTTGCCCATGGCCTTGCCCACCGCATCGGCCATCGGCTGGGCCATGGCCGGCACCTTGAGCTGGGCCGCATCCTGCAGCGCCGAACTCGCGATCTGCTGGAACTGCTCGGTCAGCGAGCCCCACCATTGCATCGGATCGATCACGCCGGCGCCGCCATTGCCGCCACCACCGCCTGAAGCCGGCTTGCTGCGCGCTTTCTTCGCAGGCGCCGGAGCCTCTTCCTCGGGCTCGGCTTCCGGTTCGGCCGGCGCGGCAGCCGCATGTGCGGGTGCCGGCGCAGCAGCAGCGGGCGCCACGGCGGCCGCCTGCTTGGTGAACGCGCTGGCGATATCTTCCATCCGCACGTTCATGCCGCGCAAGGTCGAAAGTGTCATCTTTTGCACTTCGAGCGCCTGGATGGTGGCCTTGAGCGCGTGGCCGTTCTGCTCGAGCCAGTACTGCACCGTCTTGAGTTCCTGGATGCGCTTGTCGACCTCTTCCACGCTCAGCGTGGGGGCCACCCAGCTCGCGAGGCTTGGCAACCCGGGCACCGCGCCGCCCGCCGAACCGCCGGCGCCACCGCCGGCAAGGTTCTTCAGAAAATCGAATCCGGGGACGAATTGGCTGAAGTCGAAGGGTTGGCTGGCATTGCTCATGCGGAGGTCTCCGGGTTGGGTTTTCTTGTGATGCCAGCTTACTCCAAGGCACCGCCGTTTTGGGCCTGCCAGCCCCGCCCGTTCGAGCCGTCAGAGTTCCGCGCGCACCTTGCTGAACACCTTCCAGAACGCCGCGTCCTGCGAGGTCGCGAAATTGATCCGCATCATCGTGCTCGGCGGCCGCCGCGCATGGAACAGCGAGCCCGGCGCGAGCAGGTAGCCCTGGTCGAGCATGCGCTGGGTGAGCGCGTCGGTGTCCACGCCGGTGTCGACCCAGCCGAACAGGCCCGCCGGCTCCGACGCGAAGCTGCAACCGTGCGCCATCGCGAGCTTCACCGCGCGGCCGCGCGCGCCGTCGAGCCGGATGCGGATGCGCTCGGCATGCCGCCGCAGCTGCCCCTGGTCGATGCACCACGAAAGCGCCCGCTCGAACAGCGTGGGCGTGGTGAGCGTGGCCAGCAGCTTGGTCTCGAGCAGCCGCTCCTTCAGTTCTGGCGAGGCGGCCAGGAAGCCGATGCGCCAATTGGGCGCCAGGATCTTGGCGAAGCCGCTGACGTAGATGGTGCGCTGCAGCCCGTCGAGGGCGCTGAGCCGCGTGGCGTGCTCGGGCGCGAGATGGCTGTAGGTGTCGTCCTCGACGATGTGGAAGTCGTGCTCGTTGGCGAGCTTGAGCACGCGGTGCGCGCTGCCGGGCGTGAGGCTGTAGCCGGTCGGGTTGTGCAGCACGCTCACGCTGACGAAGAGCTTGGGGTTGTGCAGCTGGCAGTACTGCGCCATTACCTCCAGGTCGGGCCCGTCGGCGCGGCGCGGCACCGGCAGGATGCGCATGCCCAGCGCCTCGAGCCGCGCGAACTCCAGCGCCCAGCCGGGCTCCTCGACCATCACCGGATCGCCGGCGCGCAGCAGCGTGCGGCTCACGATGTCGAGCGCATGCGTGGCGCCCACCGTGGTCACGATCTGGTCGGGCGCGGCGGGCACGTTGATGCCCACGAGCTTGTTCGAGAGGCTGCGGCGCAGCGCGGCGTCGCCCGAGGGTTCCCCGTACTGGAGCGACAGCTCCTGCAGCGCCGCTGTACTGGTCATGCGGCGCACGGCCGTCGGCATGAAGGTGGAGGACATCCATTCGGGCGGGAACACGCCCATGCCCGGCTGCGGCTTGTCGCTGGGCCGGTGGAACATGCTGCGGATGAGCGAGCTTGCATCGGCCGGCACGCGCGAGGCCATCATCTGGGCGACCATGGGCGCCGCATTGGGCGGGCGGCCCTCCTGCGCCGGCGCCGAATCGCGCACGTAGAAGCCGCGCTGGCGGCGCGCCTCGACCAGGCCCTGCGCCAGCAGCTGGTCGTAGGCGGCCACCACCGTGTAGGGGCTCACGCCCTGCTGGCGCGCGCATTCGCGCACCGAGGGCAGGCGTGCGCCGGGCGGCAGCAGCCGGGTGCGGATGCGTTCGGCCAGCCGGTCGGCCAATTGCCCCGTGAGCGACTGGGTGGAGGTTCGTGTCAGCATCTGGGCCCGGCTTCTGTGTCGAAAGAAAGACCAATACAGTTTTGGTATATGTTCGACCAACTGTATCGGAACTGTAATGGTGTGAAAGTTTAGAGTGTATGCAATGAACTGGCAAGAATTCACCGCGCTGCTGGTGTTGGCCACGGCGATGAGTTTCTCGCCCGGTCCCAACACCACGCTTTCCACCGCCCTGGCGGCCAATGGCGGCCTGCCGCGCGCGATGCGCTTCGTGGTGGCCGTGCCGGTCGGCTGGACGCTGCTGCTGGTGCTGTGCGCCGCCGGCATCGGCGCGCTGGTGGTGGCGGTGCCTTCGCTGCGCCTGGCCATCAAGGCGCTGGGCGTGGGCTACCTGCTGTGGCTGGCCTACAAGCTGAGCGGCAGCGGCACGCTCGGCCGCGCGGACGGCGCCGGCCTGAACGTCGGCTTCGGCCAGGGCGTGATGCTGCAGTTCGTCAACATCAAGGCCTGGTTGCTCGCGCTCACGCTGGTGGCCGGCTGGATCGCGGGGCAGCCCGATGCGATCGGGCGCTTTGCGATCGTCGCGCCGGTGATGCTGGTCTACGCCTTCATCAGCAACTTCACCTATGCGCTGGCCGGCGCGCTGCTGCGCGAATGGCTCTCCAAGGGCAAGCGCCTGCTGTGGTTCAACCGTGCGATGGGGCTCGTGCTGGTGCTCACGGCCTGGTGGATGCTGAGCGTATGAGCGCCGCGCCGGGCCGCCCCAAGCAAGCTCGCACCGCAGTGCGAAGCACGGAGGTCATCCAATGAGCAGCCGCCTCCCCCTCAAGGACGAGACGCTGGGCATGTGGCTGGGCGTGATCGGCGTGGCGCTGTTCGCTGTCACCTTGCCGATGACGCGGCTGGCCACCGGCACGCAGGACGCGCCGCAGTTGTCGCCCTGGTTCGTCACGCTCGGACGCGCCGCGCTGGCGGGCATTCTCTCCGCGGTCTTCCTGCTCGCCACGCGCTCGCCGCGGCCCGCGCCACACCAGTGGAAGCCGCTTGGCATGGCGGTGCTCGGCAACGTGATCGGCTATCCGCTGCTGCTGGGCTACGCCTTGCGCGTCGTCACGGCCAGCCACGCGGCAGTGGTGACGGCGCTGCTGCCGCTCGTGACCGCGGCGGTCGCGGCCTGGGTGCTGCACCAGCGCGCGCGGCTCGGCTTCTGGCTCTGCGCCATCGCGGGCAGCCTGCTGGTGGTGGTGTTCTCGGTGCTGCGCGCGAGCCAGGGCGGCCATGGCTTCGGCTTCGAATGGGCCGACCTGCTGCTGGTCGGCGCAGTGGTCGCGGCGTCGTTCGGCTACATCTACGGCGCGCAGGTCACGCCGTCGCTCGGCGCGGAGCGCGTGATCTGCTGGGTCTGCGTGATGGCGCTGCCCGTGACGCTGCCCGCCACGCTGGCCATGTGGCCCACGGAGCCCATCGCCACGTCGGCCTGGCTGGGCTTCGTCTACGTGGGCGTGTTCTCGATGTGGATCGGCTTCTTCGCCTGGTACCGCGGCCTGGCCCTGGGCGGCGCGCTGCGCGTGAGCCAGACCCAGCTGCTGCAGCCTTTTCTCTCTATCCTTGCATCCATTCCGCTGCTGGGCGAACCGCTCGACGTGGTCACGCTGGGCTTTGCCATGGCCGTGGTCTGCACGGTGGTGCTCGGCAAGCGCCTTTCGCAGCCGCAGCCCGTTCCTGCCGTTTCACCGCGTGCAGCGCATGCCGAACAATCCTGATCTCACCTCACCCGCCTGAAAGAAAACCCCATGAACTGGAAACTCGCCGCCCGCGCCGCCAAGATGAATCCGTCGGTGCTGCGTGAAATCCTCAAGGTCACCGAGCGCCCCGGCATCATCAGCCTGGCCGGCGGCCTGCCCTCGCCCAAGACCTTCCCGATCCAGGCCTTTGCCGACGCCTGCGCCGAGGTGCTGCACAACGACGGCCAGGCGGCGCTGCAATACGCCGCGAGCGAAGGCTATGCGCCGCTGCGCCAGGCCGTGGCCGACATGCTGCCGTGGAACGTCGATCCCGCGCAGGTGCTCATCACCACCGGCTCGCAGCAGGGCCTGGACCTGGTGGCCAAGGTGCTCATCGATCCGGGCAGCAAGGTGCTGGTCGAAACGCCCACCTACCTGGGCGCGCTGCAGGCCTTCGGCCCGATGGAGCCGAACCCGGTGAGCGTGGCGAGCGACGACGAGGGCGTGATCGTCGAAGACCTGGTGGCCAAGGCGAAGGATGGGCGCTTCATCTACCTGCTGCCCAATTTCCAGAACCCCACCGGCCGCACCATGACCGAGGCGCGCCGCGCCGCCGTGTCGGCCGCCGCGGCCGCCGCCGGCCTGCCGATCGTCGAGGACAACCCCTACGGCGAACTGTGGTTCGACGAAGCCCCGCCGCTACCGCTGACCGCGCGCAACCCCGAAGGCTGCATCTACCTGGGCTCGTTCTCGAAGGTGCTCGCACCGGGCCTGCGCCTGGGCTTCCTGGTGGCGCCGAAGGCCATCTTCCCGAAGCTGCTGCAGGCCAAGCAGGCGGTCGACCTGCACACGCCGATCTTCACGCAGCGCATGGTCTCGGCCGTGATGAAGGACAACTTCCTCGAGCGCCACGTGCCGACCATCCGCGCGCTCTACAAGCGCCAGCGCGACGCGATGATGGCCGCGCTCACGCGCGAGATGGCCGGGCTGGACGTGAAGTTCAACGCGCCCAAGGGCGGCATGTTCCTGTGGGCGCGCCTGCCCGAGGGCATCGACACGGTGGCGCTCCTGCCCAAGGCGGTGGAGCGCAACGTGGCCTTCGTGCCGGGTGCGCCCTTCTATGCGGACCAGGGCGATCCGCGCACGCTGCGGCTGTCGTTCGTGACGGCCAGCGTCGAGGAAATCGATACCGCCATCGCCGCGCTGGCCTTGACGCTGCGCGAAGAACTGGCGCTGCTGGGCGAACGCAGGCTCGCGCCCGAGCCCGTCTGAGGCGCAGCACAAGGCAGACCACCATGCACATCGCCATCCTGACTTTCGACGGCTTCAACGAACTCGACTCGCTGATCGCGCTCGGCGTGCTCAACCGCATCAAGAGGCCGGGCTGGCGCGTGACGCTGGCTGCGCCCAGCGCCACGGTCACCTCGATGAACGGCGTCACCGTGCATGCGAGCTCCACGCTCGAAGCGGCCGCCGAAGCCGGCGCGGTGCTCGTCGGCAGCGGCATCCGCACGCGCGAGATCGCGGCCGATCCGGCCATCATGGGCGCGCTGCGCCGCCTCGATGCGAAGCGGCAGCTGATCGGCGCGCAGTGCTCCGGCACGCTGCTGCTGGCCAAGCTGGGCCTGCTGGGCGCGGTGCCGGCCTGCACCGACCTCACGACCAAGCCCTGGGTGCAGGAAGCCGGCGTCGAGGTGCTCAACCAGCCCTTCTTCGCGCGCGGCAACGTGGCAACGGCGGGCGGCTGCCTGTCGGCGCCCTACCTTGCGGCCTGGCTCATCGCACGCAGCGAAGGCATCGAGGCCGCAAGGAGCGCGCTGCACTATGTTGCGCCGGTGGGCGAGAAGGAAGACTACGTGGCGCGCGCCCTGCGCAACATCGCGCCCTATCTCCCCACGGTTGCGGCGGCCACGGCCGACGCGGCCTGAAGGAAGCGCTGCACGACACTCATCATGATCAGCCTCGCCACGCTCGCGCTCTTCCTGCTGGCCGTTCTCGCGCTGTTCCTGTCGCCGGGACCGAACATGGCCTTCGTGCTCTCGCACGGCGTGGCCCATGGCCCGCGCGGCGGCTTCGCGGCGGCGCTCGGCATTTCGTCGGCCGACCTGGTGCACACGCTGTTCGCCGCCACCGGCGTGACCGCGCTGGTGGCGGCCTGGCCGCCCTCGTTCGACCTGCTGCGCTACGCGGGCGCGCTGTACCTGCTGTGGCTTGCGGTGCAGGCCGTTCGCAGCGGCGGCGGCCTCCCCACGGGTACGCGTGCGCAGCCGTCCGCCTTCGCACGCATCGTGCGCATGGCGTTCCTGAACAACCTCGTCAATCCGAAGGCGCTGCTGTTCTTCATGGTGTTTCTGCCGCAGTTCGTCGACCCGGCGCGCGGCAGCGTGCCCTTGCAACTGGTGCAGCTCGGCGTCATGCTGTCGGCAGCCGCGCTCGCGTTCAACACGCTGCTCGGCGCCTGCAGCGGGCAGGTCGGCCGATGGCTGCAGCGGCGCCCGGGGACTGAAAAGTTCCAGCGCGGCCTGCTGGCCCTGGTGATGGTCGGCCTGGCGATCCGCCTGCTGCTGCTCGACCGTCCCGCCGTGCCATCCGCCCTGTCCGCCACACCTGTCCAAGGAAGCTGAAAACACCATGCTCAACATCTGGGGCCGCATCAGTTCGATCAACGTGCGCAAGGTCGTCTGGTGCGCGCAGGAACTCGGGCTCGACTTCCAACGCACCGAGGCCGGCGGCCGCTTCGGCGTGGTGCAGACGCCTGAATACCTGGCGCTCAACCCGAACGCGATGGTGCCCACCATCGACGACGGCGAAGGCAGCGATCGCGTCACGCTCTGGGAATCGAACGTGATCGTGCGCTATCTCTGCGCCAGGCATTCGCATGGCAAGTTCTACCCGAGCGAGCTGCCCGCGCGCTTCGATGCCGAGCGCTGGATGGACTGGCAGCAGACCACGCTCAACCGCGCGAGCCGCGACGCCTTCGTGCAATGGGTGCGCACGCTGCCGGCCGAGCGCAACCCGGCGCTGATCGCTGCCTCGGTCCATGCGAGCGAGGCGCTGTTCGCCATGCTCGATGCGCATCTTGCACGCCAGCCCTTCATGGCCGGCGACCGCTTCACCATGGCCGACATTCCCATCGGCTGCGAGGCGCACCGCTGGTTCGGCCTGCCGCCGGCCGAGTACCAGCGGCCCAGCTGGCCGAACCTGGAACGCTGGTATGGCGAACTGATCTCCCGGCCGGGCACGCGCGGCGTGCTCGATCTCCCGCTCGAATGAAAAACATGAAACCCCGCCCGTTCAAACAAGTCGACGTCTTCACCGCCACGCCCTACCTCGGCAATCCGCTCGCCGTGGTGCTCGACGGCGGTGGCCTCGACGACGCCGAGATGCAGCGCTTTGCGCAGTGGACCAACCTGTCGGAAACCACCTTCCTGCTGCCGCCGACGCAGCCCACGGCCGACTACCGCGTGCGCATCTTCACGCCCGGCGGCGAGCTGCCCTTTGCCGGCCATCCCACCATCGGCAGCTGTCACGCCTGGCTGCAGGCCGGCGGCAAGCCCAAGGCGGCGGGCCGGATCGTGCAGCAGTGCGCGGCCGGCCTGGTGCCGCTGCGCCATGAAGGCGAACGCCTGGCCTTCTCGGCCCCGCCGCTCAAGCGCAGCGCGCCCAGCCCCACGCTGCTGGCCAAGGTGGCGGGCGCGCTGGGCCTGAAGGCGCAGCAGGTGGTCGCGGCCCAGGTGCTCGACAACGGCCCGGTGTGGTTCGGCCTGCTGCTGAGCGATGCGGACACGGTCCTGCGGCTCGTGCCCGACCACCGCATGCTCAAGGAGCTGGGCGTGAAGGCCGGCGTGGCGGGCATGCCCGCCGAGCAGGGCTCGTCGATGCTGATCGGCCGCTCGAACCGCGAGGCACGCGCCTTCGGCGGCAAGGCCGTTGCCACCGGAGACGAAGACGGCCCGAAGATCGACCTCGAAGTGCGCGCCTTTGCCGCGCCCATCGGCGTGGAGGAAGACCCGGTCACCGGCAGCCTCAACGCCAGCCTCGCCGAATGGCTGATTGCCGACGGCCACATGCCCGCGCGCTACACGGCCGCGCAGGGCCAGTGCCTCGGCCGTTCCGGGCGCGTGTACATCGAGCGCGACGCCGACGGCAAGGTGTGGGTCGGCGGCGATGCCGTGACCTGCATCGACGGCCAGGTCACGCTGTAAGGCAAAGCACCATGCGCGCGCAACTCGACCATCTGGTGATCGCCGCCGCCTCGCTGGCTGAGGGCGTGGCGTGGTGCGAGGCCACGCTGGGCGTCACGCCCGGCCCTGGTGGCTCACATCCGCTGATGGGCACGCACAACCGGCTGCTGAACATCGCGGCCGAGGCGTTCCCGCAGGCCTACCTCGAAATCATCGCGATCGAGCCCGGCAAGCGGCCCTCGCGCCCCGGCACGCGCCGCTGGTTCGACCTCGACGACCCCGTGCTGCAGGCCGGGCTTGTGCGGCGCGGACCGCGGCTGGTGCACTTCGTCGCGCGCGTGCCCGACGCCCACGCCGCGCTGCAGGCGCTGGCGCGCGAGGAGCACGCGCACATCGACCGCGGCCAATTGCTCGAAGCCTCGCGTGACACGCCCGCCGGCCGGCTCGAATGGCAGATCACGGTGCGCGACGATGGCCAGCGCCTCTTCTACGGCGCGCTGCCCACGCTGATCCAGTGGGGCCCGGTGCACCCCACCGACGCCATGCCGGCCTCGGGGCTGGCGATGCGCTCGCTGCAGGCCACGCATCCGCGCGCGGCCGACCTTTCTGCGGCGCTGTCGGCCATCGGCATGGCCGGCCTGGCGGTGCAGGCCGGCGCGCCCAACCTGGCGGCCGTGCTCGACACGCCCCGCGGCCCCGTCACGCTTCAATCCGAAGGACTCTGACATGCTGAGCTTGACCGAAATCGCCTGGTTCGCACTCGCCTCGCTGCTGCTGGCGCTCACGCCGGGGCCGAACATGATCTATTGCGTGTCGCGCACGCTGATCCAGGGCCGGCGCGCCGGACTGGTCTCGCTCGGCGGCGTGATGATGGCTTTTCTTGCGCACCTGTTCGCAGCCGCGCTCGGCCTCACCGCGCTGCTGCTGGCCGTGCCGCTCGCGTTCGACGCCATTCGGCTGGCCGGCGCAGCCTACCTGCTGTGGCTCGCATGGCAGGCGGTCAGGCCCGGCGGCAATGCGCCCTTCGAGGCGCGCGCGCTGCCGGCCGATCCGCCGGGCAAGCTGTTTCGCATGGGCTTTCTCACCAACCTGCTGAACCCGAAGGTCGCGATGTTCTACCTCTCGTTCTTTCCGCAGTTCATCCACCCCGAGCGCGGTTCGGTGCTGCTGCAGAGCATGCAGCTGGGCGTCGCGCAGATGGCCAGCAGCGCCGCGGTCAACACCGTGATGATCCTCGGCGCCGCGAGCATCACGGCCGTGCTCTCGCAAAGCGCCGGCTGGCTGCGCGCGCAGCGCTACGTCATGGGCAGCGTGCTGGCCGCACTGGCGGTGCGCGTGGCGCTGACGGAACGCAAGTGAAAAAGGAAAGCGCGTGAGATTCAGCCGCGAAGAAATCGAAGACGCGCAGCGCACCGTCGGCGCCGCCATGCCACCGACGCCGCAATATGCATGGCCGCTGCTCGCGCGGCGCCTCGGCTGCACGGTGTGGGCCAAGCACGAGAACCACACGCCGGCGGGCGCCTTCAAGATCCGCGGCGGGCTGACCTATTTCGAGACGCTGGCGCGCGAGCAACCCGGCGTGCGCCATGCCATCAGCGCCACGCGCGGCAACCACGGGCAGTCGGTCGGCTTTGCGGCGCGGCGCCACGGGCTCGCGGCCACCATCGTGGTGCCGCACGGCAACTCGGTCGAGAAGAACGCCGCGATGCGCGCGCTGGGCGTGCAGCTGGTCGAGCATGGCGACGACTTCCAGGCGGCCGCGGAGCATGCGGCCCTGCTCGCCGAACGCGACGGCATGCACCGCGTGCCCTCGTTCCACCGCGAGCTGGTGCGCGGCGTGTCGACGGCGTATGTCGAATTCTTCAGCGCACTGAAAGATGCACCGCCCGACGTGCTGTTCATCCCGATCGGGCTGGGCTCCGGCTTCGCAGCCGCGGCCGCCGCGCGGGCGCACTGCGGCGTGTCGACCCGGCTCGTCGGCGTGGTGTCGGCGCATGCCACGGCGTACCGCGATTCGTTCCGCGCAGGCCGGCCCGTCGAGTCGCCGGCCGGCACGCGGCTGGCCGACGGCATGGCCTGCCGCACACCGGTGCCTGAATCGCTGGAGGTGATCCTGCGCGAGGCCGATGACGTGATCGCCGTCACCGACGACGAAGTGGCCGAGGCCATGCGCATTCTCTTCAGCGACACGCACAACGTGGCCGAAGGCGCAGGCGCCGCGGCACTGGCGGGCGCGCTCCAGCAGCAGGAGCGCTGGCGCGGGAAGACGGTGGGCATCTGCCTGAGCGGCGGCAATGTCGATTCCGGCATGTTTGCCGAGGTGCTGGGGGGCGTTGACGCGGCGGCCTGAACGCTACGGCAGCGGCCCCGTACGGGCCGTATCCAGCGGCAGCCGAGACACCTCCGCCAGCAACAGTGCGAGCTGCTCCGCAGCCGCATCGACAACAGCCTGCCCGCGCGGCGCCGTCGCGGCGGCGGCGTTGCCCGCTGCGCCCTGCGCGTTGTAATCCTCCATGGCCCAGCCGAGCTTGGCGCTCTTGCCGTTGCCGAGAATCGCGTAGCCGGCCGCGCGCTGCTCGGAGGTCGAGCGGAAATTCTTCGCCTCGCCCATGCGCACCTGCTGCGGCGCCAGGGCCAGCATCATCGAGGTCTCGATCTCGCCCGCATGCACGCCGAAGCGGTGTTCGTGGGCGCCGAACTGCGCGCCCGCATCGCCCAGCGGCAGGTTGAACCAGCTCACGCTGTAGACGATGAGGCCGTGCGCCGCGCGCAGCTCGCGCGCCACGATGTCCATCGCGCCCACGTGGCCGCCGTGCGCATTGAACAGCACCAGCTTCTTCACGCCGGCATGCGCCACGCCGGCGCCGATCTCCTTCCACATGCGGATCAAGGTCTCGGCCGACAGCGTGAGCGTGCCCGCGAAGCGCGCGTGCTCGGGGCTCAGGCCGATCTGCTGCGTCGGCAGGAACAGCACCGGCAGCGCGGCCGGCAGCAGCGGCAGCGCCGCGGCGACGATGCCGTCGGCCAGCACCGTGTCCACGCCCAGCGGCAGATGGGGCCCGTGCTGCTCGGTGGCGCCGAGGGGCAGCACCGCGACCGTGGCAGCCGCGTCGAGCGCCGCGAAATCGCGCGTGGTGAGCTGGGACCAGAAGCGGGGCAGGGAGGCCGGTTGTGCGTGCATCTCGCGATCTTAGGCTGAGGCGCTGCCGGCGCCCAGATGGCCCGTGCGAAGCGCACGTGGAAGCCTCGATGCCCCTTGATCTGCGAATCAGTTCACGCTCTGGTCACATCTTTCATCGCTTGTGAGTAGTTTGTTAACAAACTCCCATAGAGTCACTTTCTAGGAACTTTTCAATACAGCTTTCGTGGCTTCGAGAAGTTCTGCCCTGAACGGCGATTCGCCGTGCAGGAGTGCTATCAAAGGGAGCAGAGTGTCAATCCACAAGAACGATGGAGGCACGGTCGTGGCTGGACGCAATGCGGCGCCGGCCGACCCATGGCCTCGATACCTCACACAGGCTTTGCGGAAGCTGCCTCCGGTCGTCTGCCTGCTGGCGTTCGGCGCCTCCGCCGCACCGGCGGCCCCGGTTGCCATCGCCTCGCCCGCGGCGGCCGATCACGCTGCGGCCTCCTATACGCCGCAGCAACACGATGCATTGATTGACGCCTATCGCGCGAATCGCATCGCGCCGCTGCAGGCGCTGCAGCAGTTGAGAACATGGCTGGCGGCAGCACCGGGCCATGCCGAGCGGCAACGCATCATTTCCGACGCCGTGGCGATCGCTGCTGCAGACGGCCGGTTCGCCGATGCCGCGGCCCTGGGCCGGCAGGGGCCGCCTGCCAGCTTGCACGACTACGCGCTCGGCCCGCTGGCCCTGGCAGCGCGCCGTACGCAGGACCTCGCGCTGCAGGGCGAGGCCATCGCCGTCTGGCGCGCCCGCCTGCCGGCTTCGCGCGATGCGCAGCGCGAAGCCGAACTGCTGCTGGCGTCGAGCGGCGCCGCATCTGCGGCCTTCGAGGAGGCCGAAGCAGCGGAGCGCGCGAATCCCGGCACCTTCATGGCGCTGGTCTTGTCCACGCTGCAACAGCAGGCGCTCGCACAGCAACTGCGCTGGGCCGTGCTGGAGCGCGACGAGCGCATCGGCACGGCGCGCGTGGCCGCGCTCGACAAGGTGCTGGCGCAGCAGCAGATCGCGCTGGCCCGGCTCGATGCATCGGCACTGCACGCCGACCCTGCCGATGCCGATGCGTGGCGCTCCGTTCGCCTGCAGCTGCAGTCCGATCGGCTGCTGGCGCTGGTCGAGCGCGGCCGCCCGGCCGACGCCATTGCGCTGTTCGAGGCACTGCGCGCCGACGGATCGACCCTGCCGCCCTATGCGCTCGGCGCCGCGGCCCGCGCCTTCGCGCAGGAACGCCGCTCGGTCGATGCGGTGCCGCTGTTCGAGGCGGCTGTGGCCGGCAGCGGCCCGGCACTGCCGGCGGCTGATCCGATCTACCAGGGACTGGCCTACGCCTACCTCGATACCGGCCGCTTCGAGGACGCCGATGCATTGCTCGCGCGCATCGAAGGCGCCACGCCCGCCACGCTGCGCCTCGCGCCGGAAGCGGGCCTGCCGAATGGCGAGTACACCGAAGCGAACAGCATGCGCGCCATGCTGCTGCTCTACGGCGACCGGCATGCGCTCGCGCAGCGGCGCTTCGCGCTGCTGACCGGCGAAGCGCCTCTCAACGCCGAGTTCGCGGCCGGCGCAGGCCTGGCCGAACGGCTGCGCGACCACCCCGAAGCGTCGCTCGCGCGCTATGAAGCACTGGCCGCCGACCACCCGCACGACATCGGCGCACGCGCCGGCCATGTCGAGGCGCTGCTCGATGCCGGCGAATTCCGCGAGGCCCGCCGCCGCGCCGAATCGCTCGAGGCCGACGCACCCGACACCGCCCAGGTGCGCGACCTGGCCCGCAAGCGGCGCGCAGCCACCGGCCCGCGGCTCGACCTCGATGCCGAGGCAGCCTCCGGCGCCGCCGCCATCGCGAACCGCGAATGGCGCGTTGCGAGCCGGCTCAGCTCGGGGCTGATCGACGACGAATGGCGCATCTTCTACGACCAGGTGCTGGGCCGCGCAGACACTTCGGACGGCAACGGAAACTGGGCACGCGGCGGCATCGGACTCGCCTGGCAGCGCGGCCGCTGGCTGGCCGAGGGCGCCGTGCAGCATTCGAACACCGGGCCCTATCGCACCAGCGCAGCCGCACGCGTCGACTACCGCGCCGGGGACGCATGGCGGCTCTCGGCCACCTTCGACGGCGACAGCAAGGAACTGCCCTGGAAGGCACGCATTGCACGCATCGGCGCGCGCGACACCGGCCTGGGCGTGAACTACGTGGTCGACGAGTCGCGCCGCTTCGAGCTGCAATGGCAGCGGCTCGACTTCAGCGATGGCAACCGGCGCAACGGCCTCGACTTCACCTGGCGCGAACGCTGGGTCAGCACGCCGCGCTTCCAGCTCGAGACCCGGCTCGGCGCCGGCGCCAGCCGCGGCCGGCAGCAGGAGGCCGCGTACTTCAACCCGCCCCGCGATGCCAGCGCCCTGCTCACCGTGCGCGCGCAATGGCTCCACTGGAAAAGCGACGACAGGCAGTTCTTCCAGGCCGTGGAGATCGGCGGCGGCAGCTATCGCCAGGCCGGCTTCGGCACTGGCCCGCTGTGGAGCGTGCGCTACGAGCACAAGTGGAACCTGGGGCCGAAGCTGACCCTGCGCTACGGGCTGGGTATCTCCAGCCATCCCTATGACGGCGTGCGCGAACGGCAGCGCAGCGTCTTCCTGAATCTTTCGATGCCCCTGCCCTGATGCGAACCAACCTGACCACCCTGCTGCGCGCGGCCATGGCCTGGCTGCTGCTGGCGCTCGCGCTGCCCGGCGCGGCCCAGCCGCTGCCGCCCGCCGATACCGACGACGGCCTGAGCTTTCGCGTGCTCTCCTTCCACGACGTGCGCAGCAACGTGCGCGCGAGCTTCGAGAGTTCGCCCGACGGCACCGCCATCGACGAGCGCAAGCTGGCCGAGGTGTTCGCCTGGCTGCGGCACAACGGCTACCACCCCATCAGCCTGCAGCAGGCGATCGATGCGCGCGCCGGCGGCCGGCCGCTGCCCCCCAAGCCCGTGCTGCTGACCTTCGACGATGGCTACCGCAGCGCCTACACCAAGGTCTTCCCGCTGCTCAAGCGCTTCGGCTATCCCGCGCTGCTGGCGCTGGTGACCAGCTGGCTCGACGTGCCGGAGGGCGCAAGCGTTCCCTACGGCGACAAGCCCGCGCCGCGCGGCGACTTCCTGCGCTGGAGCGAGGCCGCCGAAATGGCGCGCTCCGGCCTGGTCGAGCTGGCCAGCCACAGCCATGCCATGCACAACGGCGTGCAGGCCAATCCACAAGGCAACATGCTGCCGGCCGCCGCCACGCACCGCTACGACCCGGCCACGGGCCGCTACGAGGACGACGACGCCTACGTGCAGCGCATCGAATCCGACCTGCGCCGCAGCCGCGGCATCATCGAGGCCCGCACCGGCGCCAGGGTGCGCGCGATGGTGTGGCCCTACGGCGCCTACAACAGCGCGGCATTGAAGGCCGCCGAGCGCGCGGGGATGCCCGTCACCTTCACCCTCGACGACGGGCCGAACACGGCCTCGGTGCCGCTGTCGCGGATCCGCCGCGCGCTGGTGGCCTACGACAACGAGGCGCCCGAATACGCCCGTCTGCTGAGCAGCCCCGTGGGCGGCGAGCTGCGGCCGGTCAACCGCGTGATGCACGTCGACCTGGACTACGTCTACGACCCCGATCCGGCACAGCAGGAGCGCAACCTCTCGGCCCTGCTCGACCGCGTCGCGGCCATACGTCCGCGCGCCGTGTTCCTGCAGGCCTATGCCGATCCCGATGGCGACGGCGTGGCCGATGCGCTCTATTTTCCGAACCGCCAGCTGCCGATGCGCGCCGACCTCTTCGGCCGCGCGGCCTGGCAACTGCGTAGCCGCACCGGCGTGAAGGTCTATGCCTGGATGCCGGTGATGGCGTTTCGCCTGCCGGCGTCGAACCCGCTCGCGGCGCATACGGTACGCACCGCGGACGGCGGCACACCCGCGGACCGCTACCACCGGCTCTCGCCCTTCGACCCCGAAGTGCGTGCGCTGATCGGCGGCATCTACGAAGACCTCGCGCGCCATGCCTTCTTCGAGGGCCTGCTGTTCCACGACGACGCGATGCTGTCGGACGACGAAGACGCAAGCCCGCCCGCGCTCGCCGAATACGGTCGCTGGGGCTTGCCGG
The DNA here is from genome assembly GCF_007828835.1 of Variovorax beijingensis. Lineage (GTDB taxonomy): Bacteria > Pseudomonadota > Gammaproteobacteria > Burkholderiales > Burkholderiaceae_C > Variovorax > Variovorax beijingensis_A. The sequence goes on from NZ_VIVL01000003.1 coordinate 157,815, forward strand.
CCGATGTCGCGGCCATCCGTGCCGATCCGGCCCTGATGGCGCGCTGGACCCGTGCCAAGACGCGGTACCTGACGGCATTCACCCAGGAGCTCGCCGCGCGCGCGGGCGCATGGCGGCCCGGCCTGGAAACCGCGCGCAATCTCTATGCTCGGCCGATGCTCGAACCCGCGGCGGAACAATGGTTCGCGCAGGACTACGAAGCCGCGCTCGCGGCCTACGACTACGTGGCGCTGATGGCCATGCCGCGCATGGAGCGCGAGGCCGATGCGCAGGCCTGGCTCGCACGCCTTGCGCGCCGCGCGGCCGGCACGCCGCGCGGCCTGGACGGCACCGTCTTCGAACTGCAGGCACGCGACTGGCGCACCGGCCGGCCTGTGCCCGACGAGGAGCTCGCGCGCCAGTGGGCGCTGCTGCACCGCATGGGCGTGCGGCACCTGGGCTACTACCCCGACGACTTCCTCGCCAACCAGCCCTCGCTCGAGGTGGTGCGCCGCGCGATCTCGGTGCGCGCGCTGCTGCCGCGCGCGCTGCCCGCACTGGCGCCGCCGCCCGAAGAAGGCCGCTCGCCATGAACACCCTCCACGCCCTGTCCGAGGCGCTGCCACCGCTGCTGTTCGGCTTTGTCTTCTACTACCCCTTCTTCATGGCCTATGTCTGGATGGCGGGCGGGCTGTCGCATGCCTGGGTGTTCGAACGCCGGCGCGACGTCGAAATCGATCCGCTGGACCTGCTTGCGTCGCGCCCCCTGGTGACGGTGGTGGTGCCCTGCTTCAACGAGGCGCCCCACCTGCGCGAAGTGATCGAGCAGCTGATGCGCACGCGCTATCCGAACTTCGAGGTGATCGCGGTCAACGACGGCAGCACCGACGGCACGGGCGAGCTGCTCGATGCGATGACGCAGGAATACAGCTGCCTGCGCGTGATCCACAACGCCAGCAACCAGGGCAAGGCCGTGGGCCTGAACACCGCCTGCCAGCTCGCGCGCGGCGAGTACATCCTGGGCATCGACGGCGATGCGCTGGTGGACGCCAACGCCATTGCCTGGATGCTGAACCCGATGCTGGAGTCCGAGCGCATCGGCGCCGTGACCGGCAATCCGCGCATCCGCACCCGCACCACGCTGCTCGGGCGCATGCAGGTGGGCGAGTTCTCCTCGATCATCGGGCTCATCAAGCGCTCGCAGCAGCTGGTGGGCACGCTGTTCACGGTGTCGGGCGTGATCGCGATGTTCCGCCGCCGCGCCGTGATCGACGTGGGCTTCTGGAGCCCCGACGTGCTCACCGAGGACATCGACATGAGCTGGAAGCTCCAGCTCGGCGGCTGGCAGCTGCGCTTCGAGCCGCGCGCGCTGTGCTGGATCCTCATGCCCGAGACCTTGCGCGGCCTCTGGAAGCAGCGCCTGCGCTGGGCCGTCGGCGGCATCCAGACCATGCTGCGCTACACCACGCGCATCCTGCGGCCGCGGCAATGGCGCATGTGGCTGATCTATGCGGAGTACATGGTCAGCGTGGTGTGGGCTTATGCGATGGCGCTGGTGCTTGTCATCGGCTTCCTGCGGCCGTGGCTGCCCGCGGCGTCAGCTTGGCATTCGGCGCTGCTGCCGCACTGGCAGGGCACGCTGCTGGCCATGACCTGCATCCTGCAGATGCTGCTGAGCCTGTGGATCGATCGCCGCTACGACCGCGACCTGTTGCGCTATTTCGCCGGAACGATCTGGTACCCGATCGCTTTCTGGACCATCACGATGGCGGCCACCGTCATCGCCCTTCCCAAAGCCCTGATGCGCCGCCGCGGCAAGCGTGCGGTGTGGACGAGCCCTGACCGAGGAGTTTCCGATGCACCACCACCCTGAATCCCACACCCCGCCGCCGGTACGGCGCCGCTCCTGGGGCCAGCCCAAAGGAGAAGAGCCGATCATCGATGCCGCGCGCATTTCGCTGCGCGCCTTCGGCAGCGGCCGCTCGCCGCGGCGCACGCTGGCCATGTACCTGTGGCTGCGCGTGCTGCGCCCGGCCGTCACGGTGGCGATCTGGTTCTGCGCAGTCTGGTACGCATGGCCCTACGTGCTCGGCGCTCGCTCGCAGCCCGAGGTGCTGCACCTGCTGGGCCTCTATGCCACCGTGATCGGCGTGATCCTGGTCTCGATGCTGCTGATGGCGCCGTTCCGCCGGCTGCAGCAGTTGCGCGAGACGCCGCCGGACCAGGAGCAGTCGTCGCTGTTCGCGCTGGCCTCCTACATCGCGGTGCCGCCGGCGCGCCTGTCCACCTGGCAGCGCGCCCGCCAATTGCTGGTGCACCACGACCGCGACGGTCAGCTGCGCCATGCCGAGGACGCGGCCCGCGGCCTGCCGGAGTCCGCGCTGCAAACGGCCGCCGCCGCGCGCTGACCGGTACGGCCGCATCGCTGCAGGGGTTTCGCGTCGGTGATTCAATCGCCCGGGTTCGCAGCAACCCTTCAAGGATTTTTCAATGGATCTCCAGCTCCAGGACCAGCACGTTCTCATCACCGGCGGCAGCAAGGGCATCGGCCTGGCCTGCGCGCTGGGTTTCCTGCAGGAGGGCGCGCGCGTGAGCCTCGTGTCGCGCGACCTGCAGAACCTGGAGCGGGGCCGCAAGACGCTGGCCGAAGCGTTCGCGCAGGCCGGGGGCCGGGTCTCGGTGCATGCGGCCGACCTCAAGGATCCGGCCAGCGCCGTGGCCGCGCTCGATGCGGCCGAGCAGGCCTTCGGCCCGGTCGACGTGCTGGTCAATTCGGCCGGCGCCGCGCGCCGCACGCCGCCCGACGAGCTGGATGCCGCCGCCTGGCACGACGCGATGGATGCCAAGTACTTCACCTACATCCACATGATCGATCCGGTGGTCAAGCGCATGGGCCGGCGCGGCCGCGGCGCGATCGTCAACGTGATCGGCCAGGGCGGCAAGGTGGCGAGCCCGGTGCACATGGCCGGCGGCGCGGCCAATGCGGCGCTGATGCTGGTGAGCGCCGGCATGGCCGCGGCCTATGCGGCCAAGGGCGTGCGCGTGAACGCGGTGAACCCCGGCCTCACGCTGACCGAGCGGCTGCAGGAAGGCCTGAAGGCGGACGCGAAGCTGCAGGGCATCGGCAGCGACGAGGCACTGCAGCGCGCCACGGCGCGCCTGCCGCTCGGGCGCATCGCCACGCCGCAGGAAATTGCCAACACGGTCGTGTTCCTGGCCTCGCCGAGGGCAAGCTATGTGACGGGCGCGATCGTCGCGATGGACGGCGCGGTCACGCCGATGATCTGACGGCCGTCAGCGCCTCGAACTTCAGCGCCAGGAAATCCACCAGCGCCCGCACGCGCGCGGGCACGAAGCGCCCGCTCGGCAGCAGGGCGTGCAGCGGATAGGGCTCGGTGTCCCATTCGGGCAGCAGGTGCACCAGCCGGCCGGTGCTGATGTCGTTGCGCACGTCGAGCGCGGACTTCAACGTGATGCCGCGGCCGGCCACCGCCCACTCGCGCGCAAGCGAGGCGTCGTCCACGCTGCGGTCGCCCTTCACGCGCACTTCGGTCCACTGCCCGTTCTGCGCGAAGCGCCAGGTGCGATGGCGGCGCCCGCCGCGATCGAAGGTGAGGCAGTTGTGATGCACCAGGTCCTGCGGCGTCTTTGGCGCGGGGTGGCGGCGCAGGTAGTCTGGCGATGCGGTGAGCAGCGGATGGGTCAGCGCGAACGGCCGCGCCACCAGCCGCGAATCGGCCAGCGCGCCGTAGCGCAGCGCCACGTCGACCTCGTCGCGCGTCACGTCGAGCAGCCGGTCGCCGACGGACAGCGACAGCTGCACGCCCGGATGCAGCGCCAGGAATTCGTCGAACCAGGGCAGCAGCGTGCTGCGCGTGAGGTCCGAGGGGGCGGCCACGCGCAAGGTGCCGACCAGCTCGCCGCGCTCGGCCGTGACCAGCGACTCGCCTTCGGCGAGCAGCTCGAAGGCGCGTACGGCGTAGTCGAGCAGCGTCTGGCCCTGCGAGGTCAGGCGCATGGCGCGGGTCGAGCGCTCGAAGAGCCGGGCGCCGAGCTGCGTTTCCAGCCGCTTGAGCGTGGCGCTGGCCGCCGCCGGCGTCATGCCCAACGCATGGGCCGCGGCCGTGAGCGTGCCGCCGCGCGCGGTCTGCACCAGCACCTGGAGGTCCGAGAGATTTTCAATCTTCATTTGAAAGTGTTGCTCATCGAGTCGGTCTTATCAATTCTTGGTTGCCATCCTACAGTCGAGCCATCGTCCGGGAAACACACAAAGGAAAGGTCCTCCCCATGAAAGCCATCGGCTACTACCAGCCCCTGCCCATCGACAACCCCGAGTCGCTGCAGGACATCGAATTGCCCGCCCCCGTGGCCGGCCCGCGCGACCTGCTGGTGCGCGTGAAGGCCATCTCGGTCAACCCGGTCGACACCAAGGTGCGCAGGAACATGGCGCCCGAAGCCGGCCAGGCCAAGGTGCTGGGCTGGGATGCCGCGGGCACGGTCGAGGCCGTCGGCGCCGGCGTGAAGAACTTCAAGGTGGGTGACCGCGTGTACTACGCCGGCTCGATCGTGCGGCCCGGTGCCAATGCGGAACTGCATGCGGTGGACGAGCGCATCGCGGCGCTCGCGCCCACGAGCCTCGACGATGCGCAGGCCGCGGCGCTGCCGCTGACCACCATCACCGCCTACGAGTTGCTGTTCGACCGCCTCCAGGTGCCGAAGAACGGCGGCGCGGGCCAGACGCTGCTGGTCACCGGCGGGGCCGGCGGCGTGGGCTCGATCCTGATCCAGCTCGCGCGCCAGCTCACGCAATTGCGCGTGGTGGCCACGGCCTCGCGCGCCGAGACGCGGGCCTGGTGCCTCGCGCTCGGCGCCCACGCGGTCATCGACCACTCGAAGCCGCTCGCGGCCGAACTCCAGGCCGCGGGCATCGGCGAGGTCGACATGGTCGCGAGCCTCACGCAGACCGGCCAGCACTATGCGCAGATCATCGAAAGCCTGAAGCCCCAGGGCCAGCTCGCGGTGATCGACGACCTGCCGGCGCTCGACGCCATGCCGCTCAAGACCAAGTGCATCTCGCTGCACTGGGAAATGATGTTCGCGCGCTCGCGCTTCGAAACGCCGGACATCGCCGAGCAGGGCGCGCTGCTGGCCGAGGTGGCGGCGCTGGTCGATGCGGGGCGCATCCGCACCACCGCGAACGCCAGCTTCGGAACCATCAACGCCGCCAACCTCAGGAAGGCGCATGCGCTGATCGAGAGCGGCAAGGCGCAGGGCAAGGTGGTGCTCGCGGGGTTCTGAGCACAATCGGCCGCATGGCCGACAGCATCCAGCCCCCGATCGAATTCGAAACCCCGCGCCTTCGGCTGCGGCAATGGCGCGAGAGCGATCTCGCGCCATTTGCCGCGCTCGCGGCCGATCCGCAGGTGATGGAATTCCTGCTGCCGGTGCCCACGCGGGCCGACAGCGATGCGCTGGCCGCGCGCATCAGCGCCCGCATCGCCGAGCAGGGCTGGGGCCTCTGGGCCGTGGAGCACAAGGCATCGGGCGAGTTCGCGGGCTTCACGGGCCTCAACGTGCCGCTGGCCGCGCTGCCCTTTTCGCCCTGCGTCGAGGTCGGTTGGCGCTTCGCCCGCCAATGGTGGGGCCAGGGGCTGGCGACCGAGGCCGCGCGCGCCGCCTTGCAGATGGGTTTCGAGCGGCTGGGATTCGAAGAGATCGTGGCGTTCACGGCGCTCGGCAACCACCGCTCGGCGGCGGTGATGGAGCGCCTGGGCATGCGCGAGGACCTGGAGGGCGCCTTCGATCACCCGGCCGTGCCCGAGGGGCATGCGTTGCGGCGGCACCGGCTCTATCGCATCGCGCGGCCGCAACAACGATGAAGGCCGCGCGCTACTTCGCCTGCGCCGACACGCGCCAGACCACGTTGCCCACGTCGTCGGCCACCAGCAGCGCGCCGCTCTTGTCGAGCGCCACGCCCACCGGGCGGCCGTGCGCCTTTTCGTCGGCCGAGAGGAAGCCGGTCAGCACGTCGACCGGCGGCCCGCTTGGCTTGCCGCCGGCGAACGGCACGAACACCACCTTGTAGCCCGACTTCGGCTTGCGGTTCCAGGAGCCATGCTCGCCGATGAAGGCGCCGCTCGCGAACTGGGGCGGCATGCCGCGGCCGTCCGAAAACACCAGGCCCAGCGCCGCGACGTGGGCGCCGAGCGCATAGTCCGGCGCGATGGCCTTGGCCACCATTTCGGGGTTCTGCGGCGTGACGCGCGCATCCACCTTGCTGCCGTAGTAGCTCCAGGGCCAGCCATAGAAGGCGCCGTCCTTCACCGAGGTCAGGTAGTCGGGCACCAGGTCGCTGCCGATCTCGTCGCGCTCATTGACCACGGTCCACAGCGCCTTGGCCTCCGGGTGCCAGGCCATGCCGTTGGGGTTGCGCAGGCCGCCCGCGAACAGGCGTTTCTGGCCGCTCTTCACGTCCACTTCCCAGATGGCGGCGCGGCCTTCTTCGGCGGCCATCCCGTTTTCGCCGATGTTGCTGTTGGAGCCGACCGTGACGTAGAGCTTGGTGCCCTCGGGATTGGCGATCACGTTCTTGGTCCAGTGGTGGTTGATGCCCGCGGGCAGCGGCGTGACGACGGTGGGCGTTGCGCCGATCGTGGTCTGGCCCTCGGTGTAGGGCACCTTGACGAGCGCGTCCGCGTTGGCGATGAACAGTTCGTTGCCCACCAGCGCCATGCCGAACGGCGAGCTCAGGTTCGACAGGAACACCTGCCGCACCTCGGCCGCGCCGTCTCCGTCGGCATCGCGCAGCAGCGTGATCCGGTTGGCGCTGGGCACGTTGGCCCCGGCGCGGCCCATGACCTTGCCCATGACCCAGTTGCGGATCTTGCCCATCAGGCCGCCGGCGCCGTCGCTGCCTTCGGGCTTGGGCGGCTTGTTGCTTTCGGCCACCAGCACGTCGCCGTTGGGCAGCGTGTAGACCCAGCGCGGATGGTCCAGCCCGCGTGCCAGCGCGTTCACGCGCAGGCCCGGGGCGGGCTTGGGGGCGGCCGTGTCGGTCCAGCCGACCGCCGCAGCCACGTTGACGGTGGGAATCAGCGTCTTGTGGGGTTCGGCCAGTTGCGGGCGCGGCCCGATGGTGGCCTCGGGCGCCAGCTTGGCGGTTTCGCCGCAGCCGGCCAGCGCCAGCGCTGCAGCCACGGCGGCCATCGCCGCCAGCGGGGAAATGGCGATGCTCGGTATCTTCATTCGCGCTCCTTGGTTGCTGCGGCGCAGGGGCCGCCTTTCTTTCGGCGTTTCATCGCCGTTTCTTCGGCAAATCATGAGGACGGTGCCCGCATGGGCTGTCGGCCATGGGCGCTTTTGGGCGTGGGCGCGCCCCATTCACGCATCGCCGCTACCATCGGCCGCATGACCGACGACCTGTTCCGCGCCGACGCCTACCTGCGCACCTGCGAAGCCCGCATCCTGCGCATCGACGATACCGGCATCGTGCTGGACCGCACGGTGTTCTATCCGCTGGGGGGCGGGCAGGCCGGCGACACCGGCGTGCTGGCACTGGCCGACGGCCGCGAAATCGTCATTGCCGACACCCGCAAGGCGAAGAACGAGGAAGGCCAGCCCACGCAGGAAGTCGTCCATGTGCCCGCGCCGGGCCAGGCCGAACTGCTGGCCGCGCTCGAACCCGGCGCCGCAGTGACCGCGCGCCTCGACTGGGAGCGCCGCCACCGGCTGATGCGCTTCCACACCGCGAGCCACCTGCTGTGCCACCTGGTGCCGGTGCCGGTGAACGGCTGCTCGATCACGCCCGACTACGCGCGCATCGACTTCCACATGACCGATCCGCTCGACAAGGAAGCGCTGACGGCCGGCCTCGCGCGGCTGGTGGAAGCCGCGCATCCGCTGATCGTGGGCGCCATCACCGACGAGGAGCTCGACGCGAATCCCGCGCTGGTCAAGAGCATGAGCGTGCAGCCGCCGCGCGGTACGGGCACGGTGCGCACCATCCGCATCGGCGGCGAAGGCGAGGCGCAGATCGACTTCCAGCCCTGCGGCGGCACGCATGTTGCGAACACCGCCGAGATCGGCGCGGTGATGGTCACCAAGATCGAGAAAAAGAGCGCCAACAGCCGCCGCGTGGTGCTGGGCTGGGCCGCCTGAGCCCGCGCAATCGACCGGAACTTCGCACCGCTCCCCTGCTCCGACTGACGGCATGATCTTTTCCCGTTTTCACATCGCTACGTTTCTGGTAGCAGCCGCCGCAGCCTGCATGCCGGCTGCGGCCCAATTGGCATCAAAACCGGGCGCGGTGGTCACCACCCCCCACGTGCGCGCCGAACTGGTGGCGCATGCGCCCGAGGGCGTTGCGCCGGGCGCACCGGTCTGGGTCGGGCTGCAGATCACCCACCAGCCCGAGTGGCACACCTACTGGAAGAATGCCGGCGATTCCGGCCTGCCCACCGAGCTGAACTGGACGCTGCCGAGCGGCGTGGCGGCCGGCGAGATCGCCTGGCCGGTGCCGCGCAAGATCCCGGTCGGCAACCTCGCCAACTACGGCTACGAAGGCACGGTGCTGCTGCCGGTGCCGCTCGAGGTGTCGAGCAACTTCAAGCCGCCGCTGGCGCTGGGCGCCGGCGCATCGGCGCTCGACGTCCGGCTCAAGGCCAGTTGGCTGGTGTGCCGCAAGGAATGCATTCCCGAGGAAGGCGAATTCACCCTGGCGCTGCCGCTGCAGGGCTCGACCGCGCTGCACAAGGCCGAGTTCGACGCGGCGCAGGCCGCGCAGCCGCAGCCGCTGGGCAAGCCGGGCGCCGTCGAGGTCAGCGGCAACACGCTGCAGGTGCGGCTGGAAGGCCTGCCCGCCTCGATCCACGGCAAGACCCTGGGCTTCTTCCCCGAAACGCCCGAGCTGATCCGTACTGCCGCCGAATCCGGCAAGGACTGGACGCAAAGCTGGCAAGGCGGCACCTGGACCGCCACGCTGCCGCTGGCCGACCAGCGCAGCGCCAGCCCGACGACCCTGCCGCTGGTGGTGGCGCTGGCCGAATCCGACCGGCAGCCGGGCCAGCCCATGGCCTGGCGCGTCGAGGCACCCGTCAGCGGCAGCTGGCCGGCCGCTGCTGCGCCGCGCGCGGAGGTGTCGCCCGCGCTGCAGGCGGCCCTTGCCGCCAATGCGGCCGCCGCTCCTTCATCGACCTCTGCGGAACTGCCGCCGCAACCCACGGTCACGCTGATGGCCGCGCTGCTCGGTGCGCTGCTCGGAGGGCTGCTGCTGAACCTCATGCCCTGCGTCTTCCCGATCCTCGCGATCAAGGTGCTGGGCTTCGCGCGGCAGGCCGGCAACCACCGCGCGCACCGCACCGCGGGCCTGGCCTACACCGCCGGCGTGATGCTCTCGGTGCTCGCGCTGGGCGGCGCGATGCTGGCGCTGCGCGCGGCCGGCGCCCAGCTCGGCTGGGGCTTCCAGCTGCAATCGCCGGCCGTGGTGGCAGCGCTGGCGGCGCTGTTCACGCTGATCGGGCTCAACCTGGCGGGCATGTTCGAGTTCGGCCGCGCGGCGCCCCTGTCGCTGTGCTCGGCCCAGGCCCGGCATCCGATTGCCAACGACTTTCTCTCGGGCGTGCTGGCGGTGGTGATCGCCTCGCCCTGCACCGCGCCGTTCATGGGCGTTTCGCTCGGCTTTGCCATCGGGCTTCCGGCCACCCAGGCGCTGCTGCTGTTCGCCGCGCTGGGCCTGGGCCTGGCGCTGCCGTACCTGATCGCGGGCTTCATCCCGGCCGTGGCGCTGCTGCTGCCCAGGCCCGGCCCCTGGATGAACACGCTGCGCCGGCTGCTGGCGTTCCCGATGTTCGCCACCGTGGCCTGGCTGGTCTGGGTGCTGGGCCAGCAAAGCGGCATCGACGGCGCGGGCACGCTGCTCGCGCTGCTGGTGTGCATGGCCGCCATCGTCTGGGCACTGACGCTGCGCGGCCGCACGCGGCTGGTCATTGCCACGCTGATGGTCGCCTTCACCGCGGTGCTGGCCGCGGCCATCGGACGCAACGTGCTGCAGACGGTGGAGCCGGCCAAGATGGCGGCCACCGCGGGGCAGCGCTGGCAGCCCTGGTCGGCCGAGCGCGTGGCCGAGCTCACGGGCGCCGGGCAGCCGGTGTTCATCGACTTCACGGCCGCCTGGTGCGTGACCTGCCAGTACAACAAGAAGGCCACCCTGGCGGATGCCGAGGTGCTGGCCGATTTCGACCGCAGGAAGGTCGCGATGCTGCGCGCCGACTGGACGCGCCGTGACCCCGCCATCACCGCCGCCTTGACCGCGCTCGGACGCAGCGGCGTGCCGCTGTATGTGCTGCAGGCGCCCGGCAAGGCGCCGGTCGTGCTGACCGAGATCCTGGGCAAGGACGAGGTGCGCGCCGCGCTCGCCGCGCTTTGACCCCCGGCGTGACATGGGTTGTCACATCCACATGAGCAAAGCGGCCTAAGCTGTCGCCGTTGTTCGTTTTTTCTTTTGGAGTTCCAGCTGGCCATGACACTTTCGCCATCGTCCGACTCGCGTTCCATTCGTGCCGCGCGCCACGCCCGCGCGGCCCTCAGCCGCGCCTCGCGCCGCGCCGTGGTGGCGGCCGCCGTGGCGCTGGGCGCCACCTTCCTGATGGGCAACCATGCCTTCGCCGCGCCCGCCGTGGGCCAGCAGGCGCCCGACTTCGTTGCGGTGGACACCAGCGGCGCCAAGCACAAGCTGTCCGACTTTGCCGGCAAGTTCGTGGTGCTCGAGTGGACCAACCCGGGCTGCCCCTTCGTGCGCAAGCACTACAACAGCGGCAACATGCCCGCCACGCAGAAGGCCGCCACCGCCCAGGGCGTGGTCTGGCTGTCGGTCAATTCCACCGAGCGCGCGGCCAGCGACTACCTGCAGCCCGCCGCGCTCGACGCCTGGATGAAGTCGCAGAAGGCCGCGCCCACCGCGGTGCTGATGGACGAGGACGGCGTGATCGGCCAGGCCTACGGCGCGCGCACCACGCCGCACATCTTCATCATCGATCCCAAGGGCATGCTGGTGTATGCCGGCGGCATCGACAGCATCGCCTCGGCGCGGCCGGACGACATCAAGAGCGCGACCAACTACGTGAACCAGGCGCTCGGCGAGGCCTTCGGCGGCAAGCCGATCTCGACGGCCTCGACGCGGCCCTACGGCTGCTCGGTGAAGTACAAGAGCTGACGACGCCCCACGGGCAGTGACAGGTACCTGACTCGCGCGGTCAGGCGGTGGTCGGGAACCCCGGCCTACCCTCGGGTGAACGACACCGCCCAAGGGGACAACGAGATGAATCCTGCGCAATCCGCCGCGCAACCATCGGCCGCGGCCGCCGACCGCGCCGCTTCAGGCACCGCTTCTTCCAGCGCCTCTTCTTCCTCCTCCTCGAAATTCGCCACCGTGCTGCGCGTGACGGGCGGCAATTTCATGGAGATGTTCGACTTCTTCCTGTTCGGCTTCTACGCCACGCAGATCTCGAAGGCCTTCTTCCCGGCGGGCAACGAATTCGCCTCGCTGATGCTGACCTTCATGACCTTCGGCGCGGGCTTCCTGATGCGGCCGCTGGGCGCGATCTTCCTCGGCGCGTACGTCGACCGCGTGGGCCGCCGCAAGGGCCTGATCGCCACGCTCGCGCTGATGGCAGTGGGCACGCTGCTCATCGCCTGCGTGCCGGCCTACGCCACCATCGGCTTCGCGGCGCCGCTGCTGGTGCTGGTCGGGCGGCTGCTGCAGGGTTTCTCGGCCGGCGTGGAGCTGGGCGGCGTTTCGGTCTATCTGTCGGAGATGGCCACGCCGGGGCGCAAGGGCTTCTACGTGAGCTGGCAGTCGGCCAGCCAGCAGGTGGCGATCATCGTGGCGGCCGCGCTCGGCTACTGGCTCAACGTGACCTTCACCTCGCAGGAGATCGGCGACTTCTACTGGCGCATTCCGTTCTTCGTCGGCTGCCTGATCGTGCCGGTGCTGTTCATCATCCGCCGATCGCTGCAGGAGACCGAGGAGTTCATGGCGCGCAAGCACCGGCCCGATGCGCGCGAGATCTTCCAGTCGATGGTGGCCAACTGGGGCCTCGTCGTGGCCGGGATGATGCTGGTGTCGATGACCACCGTGTCGTTCTACCTGATCACGGTCTACACGCCCACCTTCGGCAAGTCGGTGCTGCACCTGAGCACGACCGATGCGCTGGTCGTCACGCTGTGCGTGGCCATCTCCAACTTCATCTGGCTGCCGGTCATGGGCGCACTGTCCGACCGCGTGGGCCGCAGGCCGCTGCTGATCCTGTTCACGGTGCTGACCATCCTCACCGCGTACCCATCGCTCAAGTGGCTGGTCGGCGCGCCGAGCTTCGCTCGCATGCTGGAGGTGGAGCTCTGGCTGTCGTTCCTCTACGCGAGCTACAACGGCGCGATGGTGGTGGCGCTCACCGAGGTGATGCCGGTCAATGTGCGCACTGCAGGCTTCTCGCTCGCGTACAGCCTCGCGACGGCGCTGTTCGGCGGTTTCACGCCGGCCATCGCCACCGGGCTGATCGAGATGACCGGCGACAAGGGCGCGCCGGGCCTGTGGATGACGGCCGCCGCCGCCTGCGGGCTGGTGGCGACGTTGATGCTTTACCGGCGCAACGTGAACCCGGAGGATGCGCAGCGCGTACCGTTGGTCTGAGTTCTTTTCAGACCAGCCGCAGGCCGCCATCGCACTCGATGACCGTGCCCGTGGTGTAGCCGTTTCCGATCAGGAACTCGATCGCATGCGCAACGTCCTGCGGCTGGCCGACGCGGCCGACGGGCAGCAGCTCGACCTGCTGGCGGAACAGCTCGTCCTTGGCTGCAGCAGGCATGCGGTTCCACCAGGGCGTATCGACCAGCCCCGGCGACACCGCATTCACGCGGCTCGGCCCGAGCTCGCGCGCGAGGCTGCCGACCATGGCCTCCAGCGCCCCGTTGATGGCGGCGAGCCCCGACGTGCCGGGCAATGCGTTGCGCGCCGAGATCGCCGTCACGAAAGTGATGCTGCCGCCCTTTCGCAGCACCTTGAGGCCGGCCTGCGCGGCTTCGAGCTGCGGCCAGAATTTGGCCTCGAAGCCGCGCCGCAGCGATGACAGGTCGAGCTGCGCGAACTCGCCCGCGCCCTCGCCGCCGCTGAGCGTGAGCACCAGATGGTCGATGGGCCCCGTGGTCTCGAAGAACGCATCGAGTGCCCCCCGATCGCAGGCATCGAACGCATGCGCGCTCACGCTGCCGCCCAGGCTGCTGGTGGCTTGCCGCAGCTTGTCCCTGTCGCGCCCCGCCGCGAAGACGCGCGCGCCGGCCGCCGCGAGCCGCCGCACGGTTTCCAGCCCCACGCCCGAGGAGCCGCCGATCACCGCCACTGTCTGGTGTTCCAAAGCCATGTCAGATCCTTCACAAGATGTTTTGCAAGGACTTCAGCGTAGGGATCGCAGGCTTATCATTCCAATCGTTTGGAATCATGAACAACATCAATCAAAGTGATTTCAGGCGGCTCGACCTGAACCTGCTGCTGGTGTTCCATGCACTGCTTCAGGAGCGCAGCGTCACCCGCGCAGCCAACCGCCTGTTCCTCGGGCAGCCGGCCCTGAGCGGTGCACTCAAGCGCCTTCGTGCGGCCTTTGGCGATGAACTGTTCGTGCGCACCTCGCACGGCATGACGCCCACGCCGCGCGCGATCGAACTGTCGCGTGCGATCGAGCCGCTGCTGCTGTCGCTGCAGCAGGCGCTGCATTCGAAACCCGCCTTCGATCCCGCAACGGCCGAGCGGGTGTTCCGCATCGGCCTGAGCGATGCGCTCGAGATCGCGCTGATGCCACCGCTCATGCAACGGCTGTCGGCCGAGGCGCCGGGCATCCGGCTGATCGCACGGGCGGCGGACCGCACCACGGCGCGCGACCTGCTCGATGCGGCCGAGATCGAACTTGCGCTGGGCGTGTTCACCGAATGCGCGGCCTGGCACCGGCAGCGCGCGCTGTTCGACTGGAATTTCGTGTGCGTGTACAACCCCGCGCTCGTCAAGGCGCGCGGCAAGCACCTGACGCTGAAGGAATACCTCAGCCACCCGCATCTGCTCACGTCCTTCGGCGCCGACCTGAGCGGACTGGTCGACGAACTGTTGCAGCGGAAGGGGCTCACGCGCAGGGTCGTGTTCTCGAGCCGCAATTTCGCGACCAGCCCCTTCATCGTGCGGCAGATGGCCGCGATCACCACAGTGCCGACCTTCGCAGCCGGCAGCTGGCGCGACGCGCTCGGGCTCGCGGTGAGTCCGCTGCCTTTCGACAGCCCCGGCTACGCGGTGTCGGCGATGTGGCCTTCGGTGCACGACGCCGATCCCGGCCTGCAATGGCTGATCGGCCTGCTGACCGGGACCTTCGGCGGCAAGGCTTTTGCCTGAGGCGCGGGCGCGGGCGCCTGCGACAATCGGGGGATGCCTTTCGCCCCCTTGCAAAACGACACTTTCCTGCGGGCCTGCTGGCGCCAGGCCACCGACCACACGCCCGTCTGGCTCATGCGCCAGGCCGGACGCTACCTGCCCGAGTACGTGGCCACGCGCGCCAGGGCCGGCAGCTTCATGGGGCTGGCGACCAACGTCGACTACGCCACCGAAGTCACGCTGCAGCCGCTCGCGCGCTATCCGCTCGACGCGGCCATCTTGTTCTCCGACATCCTCACCGTGCCCGACGCGATGGGGCTGGGCCTGTCGTTCGAGGCCGGCGAAGGCCCGCGTTTCGCGCGCCCGGTGCAGGATGAAGCGGCCGTTGCGGCGCTCGAGGTGCCCGACATGGCCAGGCTGCGCTACGTGTTCGACGCCGTGGCGTCGATCCGCAAGGCGCTGGCCGGCCGCGTGCCGCTGATCGGCTTTTCGGGCAGCCCCTGGACGCTGGCCTGCTACATGGTCGAAGGCGCGGGCTCGAGCGACTACCGGCTCGTGAAGAGCATGCTCTACGCGCGTCCCGACCTGCTGCACCGCCTGCTCGCGGTCAATGCCGATTCGGTGGCCGCCTACCTCAATGCGCAGATCGACGCCGGCGCGCAGGCCGTGATGGTGTTCGACAGCTGGGGCGGCGTGCTGGCCGACGGCGCGTTCCAGGAATTCAGCCTCGCCTACACGGCGCGCGTGCTGGCCGGCCTCAAGCGCAACGGCGCCGACGGCCAGCCGGTGCCGCGCATCGTCTTCACCAAGGGCGGCGGCCTCTGGCTCGAGGCCATGCGCGAACTCGATTGCGAAGTGCTCGGCGTCGACTGGACCGTGAACCTCTCGGCCGCGCGCCGGCTGGTCGGCGAAGGCTCGGATGCCAGGGCCAAGGCCCTGCAGGGCAACATCGACCCCAACGTGCTGTTCGCACCGCCCGCGCAGGTCGAGGCCGAGGTGGCAAAGGTGCTGCGGGCCTTCGGCAAGCCGCATGCCGATGCCGCTTCCAAGGGCCCGACCCACATCTTCAACCTGGGCCACGGCATCAGCCAGTTCACGCCGCCGGACCATGTGGCGGCGCTGGTGCAGGCGGTGCATGCACAATCGCGCGCCCTGCGCAAAGGTTAAAAACGGTAAACGAGCCGCCCGCCGCGCAGGGACGCGGCCGCGGCCCCAAAAATCGATTTCCTGGCGTTTGTCAAGCATAAAAACGGTGTAGGAACACCGACTTATGCACAAAACACGTGTTGCACTGCGCAAGATTATCTGTAGGTCTCCCCTCTTTGCTCCTAAACCAGTAGCGACGCTAAGTTGTTGATTTATATAGGAATTGAACTTTGCTTTTTTTGAGGGCAATCCAGCCAGAGGCTTGATTTTCAAGGCTCGCCGGCGTGTCGAGCCCGGTTGTCAACAAAGTTATCCACAGAAACTCTGGATGGCTCCCAAAGCGCTGGAAAATCAACGACTTAAGCGATCTTGCTCAAAGTCGCATTAACAAACCTTGCCAACAAGGACGTCCATTCCCATCGTCGACCCTGCCTCCGAAACAGCCGCAGCGCCAGCGGCCGGCTCCGCGCCGGCGGCGGCAAGCGGGCCGGCCGCAATGGCCTGGCGGCTCGACATCGCGGTGCAGACGCCCGCCCATGCGGCGCTCGGCGACCTGCTGAGCTATGCCAGCCCGATCCCCCTCGTGCCCGGCACGCTGGTGCGGGTGCCGCTGGGCCGGCGCGAGGTGCTGGGCGTGGTCTGGAATCCGCCGGTCCCGCTCGACAATGCCGAGCCCGACATGGCGCTGAAGCCCGTGGGCGCCGCGCTGGACGCGCTGGCCCCGCTCGGCGAGGCCTGGCGCGACCTCGCGGCCTTTGCCGCGCGCTACTACCAGCGTTCGATCGGCGAGATCGCCCTGGCCGCGCTGCCGCCGCAGCTGCGCGACCTGAGCGGAACGCAGCTGGCGCGCCGGCTCAAGCGCAAGACGGCGGCCGGCCCCGTGGCCGAGACGGCCGAGGCCGCGCACCCGGTCGCGCTGAGCGCGGAGCAGACCGCCGCGCTGGCCCGCATCGAGGCGGGCGAGGCCGGCACCTTCCTGCTGGTCGGCAGCACCGGCAGCGGCAAGACCGAGGTCTACCTGCGCTGCGTGGCCGACCTGCTCGCGGCCGACCCCGGCGCGCAGGCGCTGGTGATGGTGCCCGAGATCAACCTGACGCCGCAGCTCGAAGCGCGCTTCAAGGCGCGCTTCGGCGACGACGCGGTGGTGTCGCTGCACAGCGGCATGACCAACCCGCAGCGGCTCGCGAGCTGGCTCGCGGCGCACAGCGGCGCCGCGCGCATCGTGCTGGGCACGCGCATGGCGGTGTTCGCGTCGATGCCGGGCCTGAAGCTCGTGGTGGTCGACGAAGAACACGACCCGAGCTACAAGCAGCAGGAAGGCGCGCGGTATTCGGCGCGCGACCTCGCCGTCTGGCGCGGCCAGCGCGAGGGCGCGAAAGTCATCCTCGGCTCGGCCACGCCCTCGCTCGAAAGCTGGCACCAAAGCCGCCCCGCCGAGGGCGAGGACCCGGGCGGGCGCTATGTGCGGCTGGCCATGCCGTCGCGCATCGGCGCCGGGGAGCTGCCCACGGTGCGGCTGGTCGACATGAACCTGCAGCCGCCCAAGACCGTGATCTCGGGCGCGCTGCTCGACGCCATCGGCCAGCGCATCGGGCGCGGCGAGCAGAGCATGGTGTTCCTGAACCGCCGCGGCTATGCGCCGGTGCTGGCCTGCGCCGACTGCGGCTGGAAAAGCGAATGCCCGCACTGCAGCGCCTACCGCGTGTTCCACAAGATCGACCGCACGCTGCGCTGCCACCACTGCGGCTTCACCGAGCGCGTGCCGCGCGCCTGCCCGTCCTGCGGCAACCCCGACATCGCGCCCGTGGGCCGCGGCACCGAGCGGCTCGAAGAACACCTCGCGGAACTGTTCGCCGCGGTGAGGCGGCCCGACGGCAGCGCGGTGCCCGGGCCCGTCAGGATTGCGCGCATCGATGCCGACAGCACCAGGAAGCAGGGCGCGCTCGAGTCGCAGCTCGCGGCCGTGCATTCGGGCGAGGTCGACGTGCTGGTGGGCACGCAGATGATCGCCAAGGGGCACGACTTCCGGCGCATCACGCTGGTGGCGGCGGTGAACCCCGACGGCGCGCTGTTCTCCAGCGACTTCCGTGCGCCCGAGCGCCTGTTCAGCCTGCTGATGCAGTCGGCCGGCCGCGCGGGCCGCGACGCCGCCTACCTGGCGGCGCAGGGCGCCACGGCCGAGATGTGGATCCAGACCCACCACGCGCAGCACCCGCTTTTTTCCGCGCTCCGCAAGCACGACTACACGGCCTTCGCGCGGCAGCAGCTCGAGGAGCGCGCCGCCGCCGGCATGCCGCCCTTTGCCTTCCAGGCGCTGCTGCGGGCCGATGCGCGCACCCAGGAAGCCGCGCAGGCGTTCCTGAACGCAGCCAGCGCCGCCGCCGAGGCGCTGGAAGGCGCCGACCGGGTGGTGCGCTACCCCGCGGTGCCGCTGGCGATCCAGCGCGTGGCCAACGTGGAAAGGGCGCAGATGCTGATCGAAAGCCCCTCGCGTGCCGCCTTGCAGCGCCTGCTGGCGCAGTGGCAGCCGCTGCTGCACGCCCTCAGGCGCACGCCCGAAGGCAAGGGCGTGATCCGCTGGCTGGTCGATGTCGACCCGCACAGCATCTAGGGCCTGCCTCGCAGACCCCGGCCGCGACACTCAGTACAGGCCTGCAGGCTCCTTGCCGACGTCGACGTAGCGCAATTCGGTGCTGCGGCGCCGCGCGCTGCTGGCGGGCCATGCGAACACCACCAGGCTCAGGGCACCCAGCGCAAGCGAAGTGCCGGCGCCGAGCATGTCGGCATGCCAGGACCAGCTCACGCCGGCAACCCAGGCCAGCCACAGCAGGATACGAATAAGTATTGCCATCGTGCTGCCCCATTCAAACATTGGTTTGTTAACACTCTAGCAGGCATTATGCAAACTCAAGTATTCATCTGAAGTAGTAGCAGTAGCTATGCCTTACGGCCGTTACTCGGCAGCGGAAATATTCTGAAAAAACCGTTGACTGCGCCCCCGCGCGCTGCACAAGCTGTCGCTGTGCGACGCCCGTTCCGGCGGCGCACCTCAAGCAAAGCGCGCTGGTCCTCGGGGTCGTCTGTCGTGAAACTGCCTTCATCTGCTGTGGTTGCGGTTTTCCTGTTTGCATGCCTTGCATGTGCATGCCCGGCGGCCGAACTCGACCTGCAGGGCAGCCGTCTCGTGGTGTCGGGCATGCTCGACGGCAGCGCCATCAAGACCTTCACCGAGCACCTGGGCAGGGGCACCGTGCGCACCGTGGTGTTCGAGGATTCGTTCGGCGGCACCGCCGAGGCGGCCGGCGCCTTTGCCGACGCCATCCGCGCGAGCGGCGTGGATACCGAGATCCGCGGCCAGTGCATGGCCGCCTGCGCCTATGCCTTCCTGGCCGGCAAGGCGCATCGCTTCGGCTACGGCCTGCAGGTGAACGGCGTGCTGCTGCCGGTGGCGGCAAGGCCCACGGCCGCCGAGCTGGCGGTGCGCTGGCGCGGCGAGGAAGCCCACAAGACGCTGGCGGAATTCACGCCCATTGCGGCGGCCGCGCCCGTCCAGCCCACGGAAACCCGCGCCGCCGGGACACCCAGGGAGAACTCCAGGGACAACTGGCAGCCCGAGCACGGCGTGCTCTTCACAGCCAGCCCGACGCTGTTCGGCCGCATCTACAACGCGTTCTATTGCGACGGCACCCAGGGCCGCGACTTCTCCAAGTGCGAGCGCCTGTCCGATGCCGATCCTTTCAAGCTGGGCGTGCTGACGCCCTGAGGCCGCTCAGCGCAGCACGCCGACCGCGAACGGAAAGCTGAAGAAGGTCGCCACCGTCGTCCACAGGATGATGCGCGCGATGCGGCCGTTGTCGGCCCCGAAGCGCTCGGCCAGCATCGAGACGTTGCTCGCGCTCGGCAGCGCCGCCACCAGCACGATCACCATCAGCGCCGAAGAAGACAGCGGCAGGCCCAGGGCCATGGCCCCCTGCCCCAGCACCCAGACCAGCACCGGATGCACGAGCAGCTTGACCGCCACCACCGGCAGCACGTCGGCCAGCGGCGCCCTGGAAGGCACCGCCGACTTCGTGCCCATGGCGGCTGCCACCGCCGCGCTGGCGCCATGCTCGCGCGCGAGCAGCGCCGAGCGCGCCAGCACCGCGCCGATGGTGAACAGCGCCACCGGCGAAGCCGCGTCGGCCAGCATGGCGATGGTGCGCTCCACCGGCCCCGGCAGGCGCCAGTGCGCCGCCGAGAGCAGCACGCCCAGCAGGATCGACCACGGCATCGGATTGACCAGCACGCCGCGCAGCGCCTGGCGCGCGGCCAGCCGCGGCCCATGCGGCCCGCCGGCGCCGTCCAGGCGCGACAGCGCAATGCACAGCGAAGAAGTCACGACCAGGTCGAACGCGATGGTGATGATCATCGGCCCCGCAGCCTGCGCGCCCAGCAGTGCCACCAGCAGCGGCACGCCCATGAAGCCGGTGTTCGGAAAGGCCGCGACCAGTGCGCCGAAGGCGCCGTCGTTCCAGCCGATGCGTGCGTTGCGGGTGAAAACGACCACGCCCGCCACCACGGCCAGCGCGCTCAGGCCCCAGACCAGCGCCACGCTGCCATCGAGCAGCTGCCCGATCGGCGTGCCCGCGCCAAAGCGCAGCAGCATGCACGGCAGCGCGAAGTACAGCACGAAGGTGTTGAGGCCCGGAATCGCGTCCAGCGGCAGGATCCGGGCGCGCGCGGCGCCGTAGCCGGCCGCGATCAGCGCGAAGAAAGGAAAAGTTACGAGAAATACAGGCAGCACGCGCTGATTGTCGCCGCGTCCCGCATCGTGAACTCTGGCGGCCTTCCCGGAAACATGCGCCCCGTATCATTGCGCGCTTTGCGCCAGCCGTTCCTTCGCGGCCTTCCGTCCCCACTCCCCATGTCCTCCGGTCTCAATCTCGCGCAACAAGAAGCTGTCAACTACCTGCACGGCCCCTGCCTGGTGCTGGCGGGCGCGGGCTCGGGCAAGACGCGCGTCATCACGCACAAGATCGGCCGGCTGATCCAGGCCGGGCTCGAGCCCAAGCGCATTGCGGCCATCACCTTCACCAACAAGGCCGCGAGCGAAATGCGCGAGCGCGCCAAGGGACTGATCGGGCGCGAGGCGAAGCATGTGGTGATCTGCACCTTCCACGCGCTGGGCGTGCGCATGATGCGCGAGGACGGCGCCGTGCTCGGCCTGAAGCCGGCCTTCAGCATCCTGGACAGCGACGACGTCACCAAGATCCTCAAGGACGCGGGCGGCACCACCGACACCGCCACCGCGCGCATCTGGCAGTGGACCATCAGCAAGTGGAAGAACATGGGCCTGAACGCCGCGCAGGCCGAGGCGGCCGCGGTGGACGACAACGAGCGCATCACCGCGCGCATCATGGCGCGCTACGAAGAGCGGCTCACGGCCTACCAGAGCGTCGACTTCGATGACCTGATCGGCATGCCGCTCAAGCTGCTGCGCGACTTCGACGAAGTGCGCGCCAAGTGGCAGGCCGCGCTGGGCCACATCCTGGTGGACGAATACCAGGACACCAACGCCACGCAATACGAGGTGCTGAAGGCGCTGGCCGGCGAGCGCGGGCGCTTCACCGCGGTGGGCGACGACGACCAGTCGATCTACGGCTGGCGCGGCGCCACGCTGGACAACCTGCGCAAGCTGCCGGTCGACTATCCCAACCTGAAGGTCATCAAGCTCGAACAGAACTACCGCTCGACCAGCGCGATCCTGCGCGCGGCCAACAACGTGATCGGCCCCAACCCCAAGCTGTTTCCGAAGACGCTGTTCTCCGAGCTCGGCGAAGGCGAGCCGGTGCGCGTGGTCGATGCCGACTCCGAGGCGCACGAGGCCGAGCGCGCGGTGGCGCGCATCATCAGCCTGCGCGCGGGCGACACCGCCGTGCAGGGCAAGCAGTACAAGGAGTTCCGCGACTTCGCCATCCTCTACCGCGCCAACCACCAGGCACGCGTGTTCGAGCAGGCGCTGCGCAAGGCGCAGATTCCCTACAAGGTGTCGGGCGGCCAGAGCTTCTTCGACCGCGCCGAGATCAAGGACCTGTGCGGCTGGTTCCGCCTCTGGGTCAACAACGACGACGACCCGGCGTTCCTGCGCGCCATCACCACGCCCAAGCGCGGCATCGGCCACACCACGCTCGCGAGCCTGGGCACCTTTGCCAGCCAGTACAAGCTGAGCCTGTTCGAGGCGCTGTTCAGCCCGTCGCTGCCGAGCGTGATGCCCAAGCGCACGCTCGAGGGCATCCACGAGTTCGGCCGCTACATCAACGACCTCGAATACCGCGCGCGCCGCACCATGGGCGCGGAAGACTCGCGCACCTTCATGCTCGACTGGCTCAAGGAGATCGACTACGAGAAGCATCTCTACGACGGCGAGGACAGCGAACAGGCCGCGGCCGCGCGCTGGACCAACGTGATGGAGTTCGTCGACTGGATGTCGCAGCGCGCCGGCGGCACCCTCGACGATGCCTCGGGCGCCGACAGCAACATCGAGACTGAGCGCAAGAGCCTGCTCGAGGTGGCGCAGACCATCTCGCTGCTGTCGACCATCAGCGAGCGCGAGCAGGACCAGAACGTGGTCACGCTGTCCACGCTGCATGCCTCCAAGGGCCTCGAATGGCCGCACGTGATGCTGATCGGCGTGACCGAGGGCCTGCTGCCCTTCAAGCTCGAGGACGACAACGGCCGCCAGCTCCAGGTGAGCGACGACACGCTGCAGCGGCTGCAGGAAGAGCGCCGCCTGATGTACGTAGGCATCACGCGCGCGCAGCGCAGCCTGGCCGTGAGCTGGACCAAGAAGCGCAAGCAGGGCCGCGAGATGGTGCCCTGCGTCCCGAGCCGCTTCATCGCCGAGATGGGCCTGGACAAGACCACCACCCGCGAAGACCCGCGCGAGAAGCTCAAGGCGCTGCGCGCCGAGTTCGCGCGCAAGGCACAGGACAGCGCGGCCGCCAAGGCCGCGGCCGCGGCGGCACCATGAAGAGGCTGCTGCCCGCCTTCCTCGCCGTTCTTCTTGCCGCCACGGGCTGTGCCACGGCAACGCAGGGCGGCGGCGCCGGCTGCCCCGCCGATGCGCGCGAGCTGCCGCTGCAGTCGCTCTACGGCCGCTGGGAGGCGCGCTTCGACGGCGCTCCCGCCGCGGCCACGGTGCAGCTCGGCAAACACCCCGATTACGCCGGCGTGCGCGGCACCATCACACGCGACGCCGCGGGCGGCAGCGCCCGGCCCGAGGTGGCGCAGCTCGCGGGCGACGTCGACGACGACGGCGCCCTCTCCATCGACGAATCGCTGGATGGCCGCGCCATCAGCGGCGTCTGGGCCGGCACCCTGCAGCCCGGCTCCTGCGGCCGGGAATTCAGGGGCACGTGGCGCAACGCCGCGGACGAAAGCACGCATCCGTTCGTGCTGAACAAAACAGGGGGGACGCAAGGAAACCAATGACCCAACGAACACACGCCATCTTCTCCGGGCTGGCGACCCTCGCGGCCTGCCTGGGCACCGCCACCGCGCATGCGCAGGCCGTCGACCAGCCACGCAGCCCGCTGGCCGACGCGCAGCTGACCTGGCAGCAGTGCGCCGCGCTCGGCAACAGCAACGAAGCGCGCCTGGCCTGCTTCGACCGCTGGGCGCAGCAGCAGACGCTGCCGTCGGTTTCGGTGCCCGTGGCGCCGCCGGTGCTGGCCAACACGCAGCCGGCACCGCCGGTGGACGCCTCGATACCGGCCACGCGCGTGATTTCGGTCGACACCAACGAAGGCTGCCGCGACCGCCAGTACTCGGCGCTGTCGCGCTTCTGGGAACTGGAGAACGGCACCGATTGCGGCACCTTCGGCTTCCGCGGCTACCGGCCGCTGAACGTGTCGGCCTCGGCCGCCAGCAGCAAGCCCGGCACGCCCACCTCGCCCTCGGAAGGCCACACCGGCACGCCCGTGGCCTACCAGGCCAACGAGATGCGCATCGGGTTGTCGGTGCGTACCAAGATCGCCCAGGGCCTGCTCACGCAGAACGAGCCCGCCAGGAAGGACTCGCTGTGGTTCGCCTACTCGCAGCAGTCGACCTGGCAGCTGTTCAACGGCTCGATCTCGCGGCCGTTCCGCACCACCGACCACGAGCCCGAGCTGATGTATGTCTATCCGCTGGACTTCAACCTGCCCGGCGGCTGGCGCTGGCGCTATGCGGGCGTGGGCGTGGTGCACCAGTCGAACGGCCAGAGCCTGCCGCTGTCGCGCAGCTGGAACCGCGTCTACCTGATGGGCGGCGCCGAACTGGGCGACCGCTTCACCGTCACCGGACGCATCTGGCAGCGCATGTCGGAGGAGGCCGCGAAGGACGACAACCCCGACATCTCCAACTACATCGGCCGCGCCGAAGTCACGGGCCGCTGGAACTTCAACCGCGACAACACCCTGGGCATCACGGTGCGCAACAACCTGCGTGAGAGCGGCCGCGGTTCGGTGCGGCTCGAATGGCTCAAGGCCATCGGCGATTCGACCAAGAGCAACCTGCGCTTCCATACGCAGCTGTTCCACGGCTACGGCGACACGCTGGTGGACTACAACCGCAAGCGCACCGTGCTCAGCATCGGCCTGAGCCTGGTGGATTTCTAGGCAAGCAAGGATCGCTTCATGGATCAGCACCTGACTCCCGTCGACGCCACACAGCGCGAGATCATCGCGGCGCTGCATGTTGCGCCCGTCTTCGATGCCGCGGCGGAAATCGAGCGGCGCACCGCCTTTCTTGCGGACTACCTGCGAGGCACCGGCCTCAAGGCGCTGGTGCTCGGCATCAGCGGCGGCGTCGATTCGCTGACCGCCGGCTGCCTCGCGCAGCGCGCCGTCGAAAGGCTGCGCGCGCAGGGCTACGGCGCCACCTTCATCGCGATGCGGCTGCCCTACGGCGTGCAGAAGGACGAGGACGAGGCGCAGGCCTCGCTCGCAGTGATCAGGCCCGACCGCATCCTCACCGTCGACATCCGCCCCGCGGCCGACGGCATGCTCGCGGCGCTCAAGAAGGGGGACCTGGCCTTCCGCGACGCGGCGCACGAAGATTTCGTGCTCGGCAACATCAAGGCGCGCCAGCGCATGATCGCGCAGTTCGCGGTGGCCGGCGCGCACGACGGCATCGTCATCGGCACCGACCATGCGGCCGAGGCGCTGATGGGTTTCTTCACCAAGTTCGGCGACGGCGCGGCCGACGTGACGCCGCTCACCGGCCTCGACAAGCGCCGCGTGCGGGCCCTCGCGCAGCGGCTCGGCGCGCCCGACGAGCTGGTGTTCAAGGTGCCCACGGCGGACCTCGAGTCGCTGGTGCCGGGCAAGCCCGACGAAGACGCCTTCGGCGTGAGCTACGAGCAGATCGACGATTTCCTCGAAGGCAAGCCGGTGGCTGCGGCGGCGCGCGAGATCATTCTTGCGACGCACCGCAAGAGCGCCCACAAGCGCGCGCTGCCGGTGGAGCCGCCGCACCCGGCCTAGCTTTCCAGCCCGGCTCTGCGCGGCTCTACGCGCCTCTATGCGGCCTTGAAGCGAGGCGGCTCCAGCAGGTGCTCGAGCAGCGCCGAGAGCTTGTCGACATCGACCGGCTTCGTCAGATGGGCCCGGAAGCCGGCCTCCAGGCTGGTGTCCCTGTCGCTGGCCTGCCCGTAGCCGGTGACGGCGATCAGCGGCGGGGGGTTGACCATCTCCGCGCGCACGCGCCGCGCGACTTCATGGCCGCTCAGGTCGGGCAGGCCGATGTCCAGCAGCACCACATCCGGGTCCTGCGCCTTCACCGCCTCGATGGCGGCCAGCCCGCCATGCACGACGCTGGGTTTGTAGCCCAGCGCCTCCAGCAGCATCGCCATGGTCTCGGCCGCATCCACGTTGTCGTCCACCACCAGCACGCGCTGCTCGCCCACCGGCCGCGGCTGCGCCTCGAGCATGGCGACCGGCGCCTGAGTGGTCGGGAACTGCACCACGAACTCGCTGCCCTCGCCTGGCCTGCCGGTGCTGAACGCGCTGACGCGCCCGCCATGCAGCGTCGTCAGCTGCTGCACCAGGCTGAGCCCCAGGCCCAGTCCGCCCTGCGTCCTGGCCAGGTTCTGCTCGCCCTGCACGAACAGGTCGAAGATCCGCTGCAGGTCCTGCGGCGGTATGCCGGGCCCGTCGTCGCGCACGCTGATGTCCGCATCCGCTGCGCTTCGCGAGAGCGACACGTGGATGTTGCCGCCGTTCCCGGCGAATTTTGCGGCGTTGTGGACCAGGTTGCTGACGATCTGGATGACGCGCGCGCTGTCTCCCGCGATCCAGGGGTCCGCATCCTGCATCTGAAGGTGCAGGGTCTGCGACTTGCCGTCGATCAGCGGGCGCACCGCCTCGATGGCCTCGGCGATGGCATCGCGCAGCCGGACCGGCTTGTTCTCGAGCTGGATCTTGCCGCTCGTGATGCGGCCGACGTCGAGCAGGTCGTCCACCAGCCGGGTCATCTGGCGCAGCTGCCGGCCGATGATGTCGCGGGTGTGCACGACCGCGGCCGACTCCGTCTTCTCCCGCTTGAGGAGCTCGAGCGCGTTGGAGATCGGCGCCAGCGGATTGCGCAGTTCGTGCCCGAGCATCGCAAGGAAGTTCGTCACGCGGCGCCCTTCGTCCTCCAGCGCGGTCACGCGGCGGCGCTCCGTGAGGTCGCGCGTGACCTTGGCAAAGCCGCGGTGCCTGCCGGTGGCATCGTGCAGCGCGGTGATCACCACGCTGGCCCAGAACCGGCTGCCGTCCTTGCGGATGCGCCAGCCCTCGTCCTCGAAGCGCCCGTCCCGCAGCGCATTGCGCAGTTCCTGTTCGGGCCAGCCGCTGGCAGCGACCTCTGGCGGATAGAACCTGGAGAAATGCTGTCCGATGATTTCCGAGGCCTCATAGCCCTTGTTCTTCTGCGCGCCGAGATTCCAGCTCACGATGTGGCCGCCCGGGTCGAGCATGAAGATCGCATAGTCCTTCACGCCCTCGACCAGCAGCCGGAAGCGCTCCTCGCTCATGCGCAGCATCTCGTCCTGGCGGCGGTTCTCGCTGCGGTCCCTGGTGATCAGCGAAAAGCCGCGGGTTTCTCCGCCCGAGCCGGTGATCCGCGTGATGACCACGCTGGCCCAGAAGCGCGTGCCGTCGCTGCGCAGGCGCCAGCCTTCTTCCTCCATGCGGCCATCGCGGCGTGCCGTTTCGAGTGCGTGTTCCGGCCGGTTCTGCTCGAGCAGCTCGGTCGGATAGAAAAGCGAGAAGTGCCGCCCCAGGATTTCGGGAGCGTCGTATCCCTTGAGCTTGCGGGCGCCCTCGTTCCAGCTGATGACGATGCCGCCAGGATCGAGGACGATGATGGCGTAGTCGGTGACCGAATCGACCATCAGCCTGAAATCGGCGTCGGTCAGAGTGCGTTGGTTCAGGGGTGCACTCCCAGCGCCGTGATCTGCCATTGCTCTTTTCCCTTCAGTGGCCGCGCGATCGATGCCACGGCGTGCGGTGCCCGTCGTGAAACGGTGGTGCCAATTTAGGCCAGCCATGGTTACTTTTCGCGTAGGACAAGGTCCAGATTGCGCACCGCATGCGCGGTGCTGCCGGCCTCAGGCGCTGGAAGGCTCTTCGCGCGGCCACGGCGCACCGCCCGGGTTTCCAGGCCTGGGCGCCGCCATCATGAAGCGGTTCTTTCCCTCTTTCTTGGCCGCATAGAGCGCGGTGTCCGCGCGCACGAACAGGGACGGAAAATCCTCGTCCTCCTCCGAAATCGCGACGCCGATGCTGGTGGTGGCCTGCAGCGTGCGG
The DNA here is from genome assembly GCF_007828835.1 of Variovorax beijingensis. Lineage (GTDB taxonomy): Bacteria > Pseudomonadota > Gammaproteobacteria > Burkholderiales > Burkholderiaceae_C > Variovorax > Variovorax beijingensis_A. Next base: position 185,154 of record NZ_VIVL01000003.1, read on the forward strand.
CCGGGCAGGTGGAAAGGCGGCCGCATGGCGGCCAGCACCTTGCCGGCCACCACCTGCGCCTCGGCGGCGCCGCTGGCGCCTTCGAGAAGGATCACGAACTCGTCGCCCGCGTAGCGCGCCGCCATGTCGGTTTCGCGCACGCTCTCCCTCAGCCGGCGGCCAAATTCCCGCAGCACCGCATCGCCCGCCGCATGGCCCAGCGAATCGTTGATGGACTTGAAGTAGTCGATGTCCAGGAACAGCAGGCAGACCGGCAGGCCGGCGCGCCGGGACCTGGCCATGGCGTCGCGCGCATGCTCCTCGAACGAGCGGCGGTTGGGCAGCCCGGTGAGCGCATCCTCGCGCGCGAGGGCATCCAGCTTCATCTGCTTTTGCTTGAGCTCGGTGACGTCGTTCGACAGGATGTACAGCCCGGTAACCGCACCTTGCGCATTGCGCTGGGGCAGATAGGTGGTCTGCAAGGTCCGCTCGCCGATCAGCAGGCTGGCGGTCTGCTCGAAGGACACCACCTCGCCCGCGAATGCCCGCGCCAGCAGCGGTTTGCGGATTTCGTAGTGCGCCTCGCCGATGGCCTCGTGGATGGGGCGGTTCGTCATCGCCTCCGGCGAGACGCCGAGCCAGGCCTGGTATTTGCCGTTGCAGAAGACCACGCGTTCCTCGAGGTCCAGCTCGGCAAGAAGCGCCGGCACGTTGTCGGTCAGCCCGCGCAGGCGCCGCTCGCTTCCGGCGCTGTGCATTTCGGCCTGCTTGCGCTTGCTCACGTCGAAGGTCATTACGTAGTAGCCGGCCAATACGCCGTCGTCGCGGATGTCGGGCGCCAGATGGCATTCGAAGAAGCCCAGCTTGCCGTTGCGCTCGTAGGTGCCTTCGGTGCGCGTCGGCGTTCCCGCGAGCACCTTGGCGATGCCGGGCACGAGTTGCTGGTAGACGTGGTCGGGCAGCGACTCCTGCATGGTCATGCGCCCGATGTCGGCCATGGTCCTGCCGCGCATCCCGAGCCCGGCCTTGTTCGCGAAAAGGCAGCGCTGGCTGCTGTCGAAGTAGGCCACCACCGCCGGCAGGTTGTCGGTCACGTCGCGCAGGAATCTCTCGCTGGCGGCCAGCTTCTCGTTGGCGGCCTGCCGCTCCGACATCAGCAGGTCGAAGGTCCGCGAGAGATCGCCGACCTCGTCGTCCGGCGGCGCCTCCTGCATGGGCGCATAGGCGGTGGCGGCGCGCGAGACCTGCATGTGCTCGCGCAGGCGCGACAGGGGTGCGAGCTGCGCCCGCGCGGTCATGAAGGCCAGCCCCCCGGCCAGCAGCGTCAGCAGCAGTGCGCCGGCCCAGGCATAGCGCTCGATCCGGTCGATCCGGGCAAAGGCCTCGTTCCGCGGATACATCGCGCCCAGCACCCAGTTGGTCTGGCCGATGCGCTTGAAGGCGTAGAGGCCATGGACGCCCGCGGGATCGACGGCCTCCATCGTGCCCTCGAAGCCGGCGATGGCGCGCTCGGTGGCAGGGTTGCGGGCCCCGCCGGCGTCCGCGCGCTGAAGCAGCCGGGACCTGTCGGGGTGGTCGATGACGATGCCGTCCGTGTCCGTGATGAACATGTACCCGCTCTTGCCGAACTTCACGTTGGCAAGTTCGCCCAGGAAGTTCTTTTCCTTGAGGTTGACGAAGGCGGTAATGACATACACGACGTTGCCGCCGCGATCGAGCACGGGTTCGGTCAGGGCGATCTGCGCCAGGCCGCTCACGCGGTTGCGAAAGGGCTTGGATATGACGCCCGCGCGGGCGGCAACCGTGCGCTGGAAGTACTCGCGGTCCTTGATGTTGACCTTGCCGATCGGCTGCGTGCCGTTGAGGTTGGCCACCAGTTCGCCGTCCATGCCGGTGAAGGCCACGTTGTCGAACGCCTCCCTCAGCGAGCCGTGCTGCATGACCAGGTCCTGCAGTTCCCCGGGGCCGGCCAGGCTGCGGCTCTCGATGCCGTCGCCGAAGGCCTTGAGTAGGGTGCGCCGGCTCAGGAACTTCTGGTCCACGGCTCCGGCAATGGCCGATATCCGTTCGAACTCCTCACCGGCGATGGCCGCCTCCATGTTGCGCTTGAGGAAATGGAGCGCGGCGGCGGTGACCCCCATGGTCGTCAGGAAGACGATCGCCAGCACGCCGGCGGACAGGCGCGCGCGCAGGCTCAGGCGGGGGACGGCGGGGAATGGAAGGCGCATCGCAGTGGCCTGGAGAGCGCGGCGTGCGTTCAGCTCGCCATCTCGACATCCAGCTGGGCATCGAACTGATCGAGCGGCACCGGCCTGCTGAACAGGTAGCCCTGGCACAGCATGGCACCGTGCGCCTGGAGGAATTCGAACTGCTGCTGCGTTTCGACCCCCTCCGCCACGATCTCGAGATCGAGATTGCGGGCCATGCCGATGATGGCCTGGATGATCAGTTCGACCTTCGGATCGATGCCGATGCTCTGCACGAAGAACTTGTCGACCTTGATCTGGTTCAGCGGCAGCTGGGTCATGTAGGAGAGCGACGAGAAGCCGGTGCCGAAGTCGTCCATGGAAAAGCGCACGCCCAACGCCGCGAGCGACTGCATCTTGCAGATTGTTTCGCTGACCTTGTCCTGCAGCAGGCTTTCGGTGAGCTCGAGTTCCAGCCGCGTCGGGTCGGCGCCGGTGCGCCGGAGCACGTCGCGCACGCGGTCCACGAAGTCGTCGGTGCGGAACTGGCGCGCGCTGACGTTCACCGCCAGCCGCAGGTGCCGGCGCCTCGCATCGTGGCTCCAGCGCTCGAGCTGGATGCAGGCCGTCTCCAGCACCCACATGCCGATCGGCACGATCAGCCCGGTTTCCTCCGCCAGCTCGATGAAGCCTCCGGGCTGCACCACGCCCCGCACCGGATGCTGCCAGCGGATCAGCACCTCGGCGCCCACCACGTGGCCATTGGAGGCCACCTGGGACTGGTAGTGCAGCACGAACTGCTCGCCCGCCAGCGCCGCGTGGAGCTCGCTCTCCAGCGTTGCGCGGGCCGTGATGGCGGTCTGCATCGAGGCCTCGAAGAAACGCAGCGCGTTGCCGCCTGCGGACTTGGCGTAGTACATGGCGATGTCCGCCTGCTTCAGCAGATCCTCCAGCGACTGCTGCGTGGCGCTGAACACCACGGCGCCGATGCTGCCGGTGCTGTGGTACTGGTGGTCCGCGAGCTGGAACGACTCGTTCAGCACCGTGAGGATGGCCTCGCCGGCGGTATTGGCCTGCATCGCGGCAACGCCGGCGTCGTCGCTGAGGTTGTCCAGCAGCACCACGAATTCGTCGCCTCCCAGCCGCGCGACCGTGCCGCCCTCCTTCAGGCTGTCCTGCAGCCGCAGCGCCACCTGCTTGAGCAGTTCATCGCCCGTGGCGTTCCCGAGCGCATCGTTGAGCGTCTTGAAATCGTCCAGGTCCAAGAACAGCAGCGCGCCGTGGCGCGAGCGCCGCACGTTCGCGTCGATGGTGGCCTGCAGGCGGTGCAGCAGCAGCCGGCGGTTGGGCAGGCCCGTGAGAATGTCGTAGAAGGCCAGGTGCTCGATCTCGCGGGCCGCCAGCTTGCTCTCGGTGATGTCGCGCAGGATGACGATGAAGCGCGCGGCGGCGCCTTCGCCGATTACCTTGCGGGAGACCGAGATCTCGAACCACGTGACGCCCCGCGCGGTCCGGATCTCGAACTGCCGGCCGGTGGAAAAGCCGGTTTCGAAGGCATCGCGCAGCGCCACCATCACCTCGGCCGCGGCATTCGCCGGCAGCAGGTCCGACATCAGCTTGCCCACCGGCTCGCGCACCTTGAACGCGGGCCTGGGGCGGCGCGGCGAATGGAAGCTGTAGCAGCGGCCGTCGATGCCGGCGTCCATCAGCACGTCGGGCAAGGCATCCAGCGTGGCCTGCAGCTGCGCCTTGCCTTCGAGGATGTCGGCGACGTGGCGCTTCTTCTCGGTCACGTCGCGGTAGACGCACACCAGGCCGCCGTCGGGCGTGGGACTGTTCACCGCAACGATCACCTGCCCGTTCAGCAGCGTGATCTCCTGCTCGTTCTGCGTCATCAGGTGGCGCGCGTTCAGTTCCGTGATGCGCTGGAACGGCACCTGCGGGGCCAGCAAGGGCTCTGCCCAGGGAAAGAAATCGACGAAGCGGCGGTTCCAGGTGACGACGCGGTCATTGGGATCGAGCAGCACGAAACCGTCCACCATGGATTCGAGCGCCTGGTCCAGCGTGGCCTTGGAGCGCAGCAGCTCGGCGCGCGCGCGCCACTGTCGCCGCAGCTGCGCGAGGGCGAAGTAGGTGACCGCAAGGATCATCAGCATGAAGGCCAGGGCCGCGGCCGCAACCACATTGCTGTCCCTGCGCCAGTCCGCGAGGGCGGACTCGAGCGGAATGCTCGCGACGATCAGCAGGCTTCGGTGCAGCGTGGGCCGGGCAACGACGATGGCCGGCGCGCCGCTGAGCCGGGAAAGCATGCGCCGGGGACGCCCGTCCGCCTGGTCCGTCAGGGCGGGGCTGATGGTGCGCCCCGCAAGATCGTCGCGCGGCGGCATGCTGGCCAGCATCAGCCCGCCCTCGCGCTCCAGCGTGACTTCGAGCCCCCTGATGTTGGCCCCCTGCGCAAGGATGGTGGTGAGCATCGAGACTTGCACCTCGGCCACCGCGACCAGCTTGCCGCCGTCCGCGAGCGTGAGGACGCGCGCAAGATACAGCACCTGCTGGGAAGTCACCGGGCTGATCGAGGGCGTGCTGATCGACATCACGGATCCCGGATGGGCCAGAGCCTCCTTCAGGAATCCGTCGGGCAGCTGTACCGCCAGCTTCGCTCCCCGCCGGTCGGAAGACCCGATCACCCGGCCCTCGGGCGTCAGGAAGGCGACGTACCGGGCCAGCAGGCTCTGGCGAACGCTGGTTTCGATCAATTGCGCGGTCTCGGCCTGCGCGAGGTCGCTTGCGATGCTGCCTTCGCCGGATTTGCGCAGAAACTGCCCCAGGCCAGCCAGCAGCGTGTTCGCCCCGAGCAGGCTGCGGTTGAGCGCAGCCTCCGAGGTGCCGATGAACCGCACGGCCTGGGCCTCGCTGTCGGCAATCTCCTTTTGGTACATCTGCCATGCCATCAGCCCGGCAATGGCGAGCACGGCCGCGAGAAACAGCGCCGAAACGCCGTAGACGAAGCCGGTGATGCGGCTGGGCACAGGCTTGGTCACTGCCCGACAGGCGCCTTGATCCCGGCGATGGGACCGACGGTCTGGTCCCACACTTCCGCGCACACGGCCCCGCACCGCTGCACCCACCGGCTCAGCACGCTGGTGGCGAAAATCTCGCGCCGGCGCCGCTCGTCATCCGCGGACGGGCGCGCCTCGACCATCGCGCCCTTGGTGCCCTTCGTGCAGGTCGCGGCGCCCGTGTTGCACGCGATGCCGTTGCCGGTGTCGCGCTCCGACTCGTTCCAGACCGCGGCCTCGAGTTTCGGCAGCTCGGCTTTCAACAGGGCCTTCAGGTCCGCAGGCAGCGCATTCCAGGCATCCGCGTTGGCGCCGAAGACGGCCAGGCCCCAGCTGATGGGCATGGTGTAGAGCGAACTCGTCATCTTGTGCAGGCCCAGCGTGTTGCCGGACATCGCGCCGGTGATGGCGCATTCGGTGTTCTCCGAATTCATGTTGGCCATGAGCTCCGAAAATTCGGTGAAGACGGGCACGCCGTTGAGCGCGCGGATGAAGTCGGCCTGGCTGCTGCCCGAAACGCGGACGCGCCGCCCCGCCAGGTCCGAAAGCCGCGTCAGGGTCCGCTTGCAGAAGATCACCTGGGCGGGGTAGACGTACACCGCGAGAAGCTCGACGCCATGGCGTTCGCGCAGCGTCTTCTCGAGGTAGGGCCTGAAGGCTGCGACCACCCGCCGCATCGTGGGCATGTCGGGATTCAGTCCGGCAATGTCGGGCGTGCCCAGCTCGGGATACTCGTTGCTGACCTGGCTGAGCAACGCGGTGCCGAATGGAATGACGCCCAGCCGCATCAGATTGAGCATTTCCTGCCCCGGCACGCCCGCCTGGTTGAACGGAACGATGCTCGCGCTGTACTTTCCGCCGCTCAGGCGGCGCAGGTCCTGGCTCCAGAAGCGCTCTTCATGCAGCGTGTACTGGCTCACGCTCGCCAGCCCGCCCACGATCCGCAGACCCTGCGCAGACGCCGGCTGCTGAGCCTTGCTGTTCGTTGCAGTGAAAGCAAGAAAAAAAAGAACGGCAACATGCGCCCAGAGCACGCGTCGCCAAGCGGGAGAAACTTCGCCGGACCTCATGGCCCGGATCATGATGCCGAATTGGGCCTTAAGTCACAAATTTTTTACAAAAACGCCGTTTCTGGCGCCCACCGGCCGGAATCGCCAAGGCACGTTGCGTACAGGGCACAGGAATACCATCCACAGGCCCGGATTCCCGGCTCCACTCACCCAGATTCCAGACCGATGCCAGCGCCCGAGCTTTCCAGCCGCCAACTGCGCGCGTTCACGGCCTTGGCCGAGCAGCGCAACTTCACGCGCGCGGCACAGACCTGCCACTTGTCGCAGCCCGCGTTCAGTGCACTGATCCGCACGCTCGAGGAAACGCTCGGCGCGCGGCTGTTCGACCGCGACACGCGCAGCGTGCAGCTCACGCCCGAGGGCCGGCTGTTCGAACCCTCGGCGCGGCGGCTGCTGGACGACATGCAGGGCGCCATCGGCGACCTGGCCGACCATGCCCAGCGGCGCAAGGGCCGCGTGAGCGTGGCGGCCCTGCCCTCCCTGGCGGCAGGACGGCTGCCGGCGATCCTGGCGGAGTTCATGCAGGCGTGGCCCGGCATCACGGTCGAGCTGCACGACGCGCTGTCGGACGCCTGCATTGCCCAGCTGCGCAGCCACCAGGCGGATTTCGCGCTCGCGGCAACCGGCGCCGGCGCCGCCGCAGCCAGCGACCTGCGCGGCCGCAAGCTCTGCGGCGACCGCTTTCACCTGGTCTGCCGCAAGGACCATCCGCTCGCCAGCGCCGCCAGGCTCACGGCACGGCAGCTCGCGCCATGGCCCTTCATCCAGATGGCGCGCAACAGCAGCGTGCGCCAGTCGCTCGACGCGGCGCTGCACCCGCTGCGGCTCAACGCCGTGTTCGAGGTCGAGCACCTGGCCACGGTGATGGGGCTGGTCGAGGCCGGCATCGGCATCAGTGTGGTGCCGGAGCTCACGCTCTTCCACTTCCAGCGCGAGACGCTGGTGACGCGGCCGCTGCCGCTGCCCGGTCTCACACGCACCATCTACCTGGTGCAGCGCCGGGAGGGCAGCCTCTCGGTGGCGGCGCAGACACTGCACGATCTGGTCCTCGCGCGGCTGGGAACGCCGGCCTGAGAGCCGCCCCGGAAAAAAGAAAACGGCCCGAGGGCCGTCCTGCGTGGAGGCAGCCTTGCGGCTGCGATCCATTCATTACTTCTTGGCAGCCTTCTTGGCGGGTGCGGCCTTCTTGGCCGGTGCTGCCTTCTTGGCGGCGGGCTTGGCGGCTGCCTTGTCGGCCTTGCGCTTTGCAGCCTTGGGGTCGATGGCGGCCTTGAACGCTGCGCCCGGCACGAACTTGGGCACCTTCTGCGCGGCGATCTTGATCTTTGCGCCGGCTTGGGGGTTGAAGCCGGTGCGTGCAGCGCGCGCCACTTGCTTGAAGGTTCCGAAGCCGATGAGCTGGACGGGGTCGCCCTTCTTTACTGCGGCGACGATGGAGCCCGTGACGGTTTCCAGGATGCGGGCGGCTTCGGCCTTGCTGACGTTGTGGGCGGTGGCGATCTTTTCGACCAGTTCGATACGGTTCACTTGAAAAATTTCCTTTGGTTTGTTCTCGTCATGTTGCCAATGACGGCGCAGCGGCTGAGGCCGGCTGCAAGCGGCGCGGAGTGTAGCGCACGCGCGGCCGCCCTCAGGCCGAGGCCTGGATGGCATCCGTCAAAAACCGCACGAAAGCCTTGCCCGCATCGGGCAGCGAGCGGCCCGCGAGCGTCTCGACTTCGAGGTGGCGCTCGTTCATCTCGCGGTCCTTCAGCGGGATGGCCACCAGCGCCTTCGACTTCAGCTGCGTGCGGATCGACAGCTCGCCATAGAAGGCGATGGTGCCGCCGCCCGCGGCCGCAAAGCTCACCAGCGCATTCGCATGGTTGCTCGACATGGCCTGCACGTACTGCAGCCCCTGCCGGCTGCAGCTGATATCGAGCAGCTGCCGGATGGAGCTGTCCCGCGGCGGCAGGCCCAGCGGATAGGCCGCCACCTGGCGCAGCGAGAGCTGCCGCTGCGCCGCCAGCGGATGGTCGCTGGCCATCACGGCGAGGATCGGGCTGGGGTGGCGCAGCTCGATCCGGATGCCGGGCTCGGGCACCGCGCTCAGCGTGATGCCGACGTCCGCTTCGCCGTCGCGGATGCGGCCGGGAATCTCGTGGGGCGGACAGACCTCCAGATGAAAGCGGATGCCCTCGTGCCTGGCGCGAAAGCGCGAGATCAGCGTGGGAAGAAAGTCGAACGCGAAGCCCTCGGTGCTCGCCACGCGCACGCGCCCGCTGCGCAGGCCGCGCAGGCCCTGGATCTCGCCGGCCACGCGCTCGATATCCTGCTGCACCCGCTTGGCATGCGCGGCCAGCAGCTCGCCGGCCGCATTGGGCACCATGCCGCGCGCGTGCCGGTCGAACAGCAGCGTGTCGAGCTCGCGCTCCAGGCGCGCCACCTGCCGGCTCACGGCGGAAGGCGCCACGTTGAGCTTGAGCGCGGCCTCCTTCACCGACCCGGTCCTGACCACCTCCAGGAAGTAGCGGACCGCGGTCTCCTGCAGCGTGTGAAGCGACATGTTTCTTCCTTGTCGCAGCGGGGCGACGCGCGTTTGTCGATTGCCGAATCGGCAATCCACAATTCTAAACATTGCGCTTGTGGCAGCGCTTTGCGGCTCCTAGGATGAACCTGCATCCCCGCTCTGTTCCTCCAGGAGTCCTTCATGAAACGCCTCCCCGCACTCGCCCGCATGGTGCTGCTGTTGTCCTGCCTTGGCCTGGCACCGCTCGCCGCGCTGGCCGCCGACACCGGGTTTCCGTCGCGCCCGGTCACGCTCGTGATTCCCTTTCCGCCCGGCGGCGCCACCGATGTGAACGGGCGCGTGATTGCCCAGCGCCTGGGCAAGGAGCTCGGCCAGCCCGTGGTCATCGAGAACCGCGGCGGCGCCGGCACGGTGATCGGCGCGAGCTATGTCTCCAAGGCGGCGCCCGATGGCTACACGCTGCTGATCAGTTCGGGCACCACCTTCACGGTGAATCCCGCCATCCGCCCCAACCTGCCCTACGACCCGGTCAAGGGCTTCGAGCCGATCGGCCTGGCCGGGCGCGTGGGCCTCATCCTGCTTGCGAACAGCGAAGTGCCGGTGCAGACCGTCAAGCAGTTCGTCGACTACGTGAAGGCCTCGCCCGGAAAGTATTCGTACGCGTCCTTCGGCACCGGCACCACCTCGCAGTTCGCCGGCGAGACCATCCTGCATGCCGCCGGCCTCAAGATGACGCACGTGCCCTACAAGGGCAGCGCGCCGGCCATGACCGACCTCATGGGTGGGCAGGTTCCGTTCAGCATCGACACCGTGAGCGCGGCCATTCCGCAGCTCAAGAGCGGCAAGATCAAGGCCATTGCCGTGACCACGGCCAAGCGCTCGACGCTGCTGCCCGACGTGCCCACCATGGCCGAGAGCGGCTACCCCGAAATCAACACCGACAGCTGGCTGGCGCTGGCGGCGCCGAAGGGCCTCCCGCCCGACGTGAAGGCCAGGCTCGAAAAGGCGCTGGCCGCGACCATGGCCGATCCCGACACGCGCGCCAAGCTCGCCGCCCAGGGCCTGGAGCCGGGCTACAGCAACTCGGCCGCCGTGAGCGAACTGATCGCCAAGGAATTGCCGCTGATGCGCGCCATCGCCGCGCGCGCCAACATCACCGCTGACTGATGGACGCCCCCCGAAGCGCCTTCGGCGCCTCCCCCCACTGGGGGGCGCACCCGGCGGCCGGGCAAAGCCCGTTCCGCGGGCGCGCTGGCCTCAGCCCGATGGAACAACAACCGACATGAGCAACCACACCGAATTGATCGAACACTCCGCCGTCGAACTGCGCCGGCTCATCGGCAGCAAGGCGGTCTCGCCGGTCGAGCTGCTCGAAGCCTGCATCGCGCGCATCGAGCGCGTGAACCCCTTCATCAACGCCGTGACCGCCACCTGCTTCGAGCGCGCGCGGGCCGAGGCCCGGGCGGCGGAAAGCGCCGTCATGCGCGGCGACGCGCTGGGCCTGCTGCATGGCCTGCCGCTCGGCGTGAAGGATCTCGAACCTACCGAAGGCCTGCTCACCACCTGGGGCTCCGCGATCTTCCGCGACCACGTGCCGCAGGAAGACATCGAGCTGGTGGCACGCCTTCGCAAGGCTGGCGCCATCGTGGCGGGCAAGACCAACGTTCCGGAGATGGGCGCCGGCGCCAACTCGCGCAACGAGGTGTGGGGCGCCACCGGCAATCCCTTCAACCCGAACCTCAATGCCGGCGGCTCCTCCGGCGGCTCGGCCGCCGCGCTGGCCTGCGACATGCTGCCCGTGTGCACCGGCTCCGACACCGGCGGCTCGCTGCGCATTCCGGCCGCCAAGTGCGGCGTGGTGGGCTTCCGGCCCTCGCCGGGCATCGTGCCGAGCGTGCGCAAGCCGCTGGGCTGGACGCCGATCTCGGTCGTGGGCCCGATGGGCCGCACGGTGGAAGACGCATGCCTGCAGATGGCCGCTTCCGCCGGCATGCACGCGGGGGATCCGCTGAGCTATCCGCTCGATCCGCTCAGCTTCCTGAAGCCCGCCGGCATCGACCTGAGCCAACTGCGCGTGGCATGGACCGAAGACTTCGGCACCTGCGCGGTGGACGACGGCATCCGTGCCACCATGCGCAGCAAGATCGGCGCGATGCAGCACCTGTTCAAGCGCTGCGACCAGGTCGAATTCGACCTCGGCGAAGCGCACCGCTGCTTCGACGTGCTGCGCGCCGAGGCCTTCGTGGCCGGCATGCATGCCGCCTACCAGCGCGACCCGGCCAGCCTGGGTCCCAACTCCCGCGCCAACTACGAAATGGGTGCGCAGATGAGCCTGCTCGACAGCGCCTGGGCCCAGGCCGAGCAGACCCGGCTCATCAAGCGCTTCCAGGCCGCCTTCGCCGACTACGACCTGATCCTCTCGCCCACCACGCCGGTGTCGCCCTTTCCATGGACCCAGCTGTATGCGGACACCATCAACGGCGAAAAGCAGGCGAACTATTACCGCTGGCTCGCGCTGACCTACGTGGTCACGCTGACCACGCATCCGGCGCTGGCGCTGCCCTGTGGCCTCGACCACGCGGGCATGCCCTTCGGGCTGCAGGTCGTGGGCGCGTTCAGGGCCGACCACCAGGTGCTGGCCGCGGCGCACGCCATGGAAAAGGCCTTCGCGGCCGACGCGCAATTGCGCCGCCCGCGGCCCGACATCGCATCGCTGCGCGCGGCCGAACCCGCGCTCACGTCGATTGTCACGGCGCCGCCCGGTGCGGGCAGCAGCGCGCCTGCAGCCGCCACCTCCGCCGTCTGAGAAAGCCGCGCGGCCGGCCACCGTGCCGGCCTTGACCTTGACACGGTGTCAACCTGGAAACTGGCGATGCGCTGCGCGTGGTGCGCAGCATCTTTTTGTTTTCTCGTTGGAGCACTCGATGAACCACGTGCATTCCGGGGCACCGCAGCATCCGCATCACGAAGGCCACCGCGCGCCGCATGCGCACGCGCCTGCGCCCGCCGGCACCATCTACACCTGCCCGATGCATCCGGAGATCCGGCAGGACCATCCGGGCAGCTGCCCCAAGTGCGGCATGACGCTGGAGCCCGAGATGCCGACGCTCGACGAGGGCGAAGACCCCGAGCTGCGCGACTTCAAGCGCCGCTTCCTGTGGACGCTGCCGCTCACGCTCGCCGTGGCCGTGCTCGCAATGGCGGGGCACCGGCTGCAGTGGTTCGAGATGGCCACGCAGAGCTGGATCGAGCTGGTTCTTTCGCTGCCCATCGTGCTGTGGGCGGGATGGCCCTTCTTCAGGCGCGCCGTGCAATCGGTCGCCAACCGCAGCCCCAACATGTGGACGCTCATCGGCCTGGGCACCGCGGCGGCCTTCGCCTACAGCGTGGTGGCCACGGTGGCGCCGCGCGTGTTTCCCGACGCGTTCATGTCGATGGGCCGCGTGGCGGTGTACTTCGAGGCGGCCGCGGTGATCATCTCGCTCACGCTGCTCGGCCAGATCCTCGAACTCAAGGCGCGCTCGCAGACCTCGGCCGCGATCAAGTCGCTGCTGGGCCTCGCGCCCAAGACGGCGCGGCGCATCGGCGCCGATGGCACGGAAGAAGACGTGCCGATCGCCCACGTGCACGTCGGCGACAAACTGCGCGTGCGGCCCGGCGAAAAGGTGCCGGTGGACGGCGTGGTGGTCGAGGGCGCGAGCGCGGTCGACGAGTCCATGCTCACCGGCGAGCCGCTGCCGGTGACCAAGCGGGCGGGCGACAAGCTCATCGGCGCCACGCTCAACACGAGCGGCGCGCTGGTGATGCAGTCGGAAAAGGTCGGCTCGCAGACCGTGCTCGCGAGCATCGTGCAGATGGTGGCGCAGGCCCAGCGCTCCCGCGCGCCGATGCAGCGCATGGCCGACCACGTGGCCGGCTACTTCGTGATGGCCGTGATCGGCATCGCGCTGCTGACCTTCTTCGCGTGGGGATTCTTCGGGCCGGCGCCAAGCTGGACCCACGGCCTCATCAATGCGGTGGCGGTGCTCATCATCGCCTGTCCCTGCGCGCTCGGCCTGGCCACGCCGATGTCGATCATGGTGGCCACCGGCAAGGCCGCCACGCAGGGCGTGCTGTTCCGCGATGCGGCCGCCATCGAGAACTTCCGCAAGGTTGATGCGCTCATCGTCGACAAGACAGGCACGCTGACCGAAGGCAGGCCGAGCTTCGAACGCGCGGTGGCCTTGCCCGGCTTCACCGAGGACGATGTGCTGCGCCTCGCGGCAAGCCTGGACCAGGGCAGCGAGCATCCGCTGGCGCATGCCATCGTGCGTGCGGCGCGCGAGCGCAATCTCTCACTGGCCGCGGCCGACGAGTTCGAGTCCGCGAGCGGCATCGGCGTGAACGGCAGCGTCGGTGGCCAGCGGCTGGCGCTCGGCAACACCGCGCTGATGGATCAGCTTGGCGTGCCGGTCGACGCGCTCCGGCCGCAAGCCGAGGCGCTGCGCGCCGAAGGGGCCAGCGTGATGTTCCTGGCCGCCGACGGCAGGCTTGCCGGCCTGCTTGCCGTGTCCGATCCAATCAAGGCCACCACCGTGGAAGCGCTGGCGGCGCTCAAGGCATCGGGCATGCGCGTGATCATGGCCACGGGCGACGGCCTGACCACCGCGCGCGCCGTGGCCGCCAGGCTGGGCATCGACGAAGTGCACGGCGAAGTCAAGCCGGCCGACAAGCTGGCGCTGGTCGAGAAGCTGCAGCAAGAAGGCCGCATCGTCGCGATGGCCGGCGACGGCATCAACGATGCGCCCGCGCTCGCCAGGGCCGACGTCGGCGTGGCGATGGGCACCGGCACCGACGTGGCGATGAACAGCGCCCAGGTCACGCTGGTCAAGGGCGACCTGCGCGGAATTGCGCAGGCGCGCATCGTCTCCGAGAAGACCATCGCCAACATGAAGCAGAACCTGGGCTTCGCGTTCGTCTACAACGCGCTCGGCGTGCCGCTGGCCGCGGGCGTGCTGTTCCCGTTCACCGGCTGGCTGCTGTCGCCGATGATCGCGGCGCTGGCGATGAGCCTGAGCTCGGCGTCGGTCATCAGCAATGCATTGCGGCTGAGGGCAGAGGGCGCAGGCGGCAAGCCCGGCTGATCTTGCCGCGCCATCGGGCGCCGGGCCGGCAGCATTCGAATTCGGCCTACATACATCTGGCGCGGATTCATGCAAGTTGGACGGATGACACAGCCCATCGAACTCATCATCGAGGAGCCAGCCCTCGGTTCATTTGTCTGGCGCCTGCTCGAAACGGATGCGGAAGGAGCGAACCCCAAGGTGCTTCGCGACGCCTTCGACCCGGCGGACACCTATGAAGCCGCGCTGGCCGCGGGACAGCGCGCGCTCCACAGCGAGATTCGCCGGCGCGCGCCCAGCCAGCCCGCCAACCAGAGCGCCTGAGAGAAACCAGCCGCTGACGCGCGGCCCGCGGGCCGTTGCTACAAGTGCCTCGGCCGCGCAGGCTCGGAGATCTTTCCGAGCGGATCGGCCGCCGCACCGGCCTCGCCCTTGGCCGCCACGTCGCCCAGCGACAGGATGCCCACGAGGCGCTTGTCGCGGTCGACCACCGGAAGCCTGCGGATCTGCACCGCGCTCATCTGGCTGAGCGCTTCGTCGACGGTGTCGTCGGCATAGCACCAGTACGCGTCGGCGGTCATGATCTGCTTGACCGGCGAGGCGCCCAGATCGATCTCGCGGGCCACGCCGCGCACGGCGATGTCCCGGTCGGTCACCACGCCGACCAGCCGGTTGCCGTCGCAGACCGGCAGCACGCCCACCTCGAGCTCCTCGAGCGCCTTGGCCGCCTGCACGATGGTGTCGCCCGGTGCGACCGTGCGAACGCCGCGCGTCATCACTTCATGAACCTGAGTCATCGCATGTCCCTTCTGCAGCAGAGTCGGATCGCAAGCTCACCGCAAGTAAGCCATGTCGCACTTCGCGCAGCGAAGGGCCCGGCTGCGCACGGCGGGTACGTAAGATCGGCGTCCGCCGGTTTTCCACAACGACGAAAAAGGAGATCTACAGATGCAGAACAAAGCCCTCGAGCCTCGCCGCCGCTTCCTGAAGAATGCCGCGGGCTCCGGACTGGCCGCCTTCGCCGGGCTGGCCGGCGCGCAGTCCTTCGACTTCAAGCCCAACCAGCGCTACCCGGACCCTTCGGTGCTGATCCTGGATCCGAGCTTTGCCAAGTACCGCATCTACAGCAGCACCGTCGAGCAGCTGGGCACCGGCATGCGCTGGGCCGAGGGGCCGGTGTACTTTCCGGAAGGCGGCTACCTGCTGTGCAGCGACATTCCGAACAACCGGCTCATGAAGTACGACGAGAAGACCGGCAAGTTCACGGTGCACAAGCAGAACGCCAACTATGCCAACGGCAACACGCGCGATCGACAGGGCCGCCTCGTCACCTGCGAACATTCGGTCACGCGCCGCGTGGTGCGCACCGAGAAGAACGGCCGCATGACCGTGCTGGCCGACAGCTACGAGGGCAAGAAGCTCAACGCGCCCAACGACGTGGTCGTGAAGTCGGACGACAGCGTGTGGTTCACCGACCCGACCTTCGGCATCAACGGCGAGTGGGAAGGATCGAAGGCCACGCCGGAGCAGGCCACCACCAACGTCTACCGCATCGCGAGCGACGGCAAGCTCAGCGCCGTCATCACCGATCTGGTGAACCCGAACGGGCTCGCGTTCTCGCCGGACGAGAAGAAGCTCTACGTGGTCGAGTGGAAGGGCACGCCCAACCGCAGCATCTGGAGCTACGACGTTGCAGCCGAAGGCGCCAGCGTGTCGAACAAGACCAAGCTCATCGACGCGGACGGCCCCGGCGCGCTCGACGGATTCCGCGTCGACCGCGACGGCAACCTCTGGTGCGGATGGGGCTTCAACGGCGCATTCGCGCCCGAACCCACCGACGTCGGCGGCGGCCTGAAGGCCCACCTGCCGCTCGGAAAATCCGAAGAGATGGACGGCGTGAAGGTCTTCAACCGCGACGGCAAGCCGATCGGCTTCATCCGCCTTCCGGAACGCTGCGCCAACCTGGAGTTCGGCGGGCCCAAGCGCAACCGCCTCTACATGGCGAGCAGCCATTCGCTCTATGCGCTCTACGTGGAGGCGCACGGCGCGGTCTAGCGTGCGGGCCGGCCGGCCGCCGCGCTAGAGCTGCAGGTTGACCTGGACGCCCGGCGTGCCGGGTGCCGTCTGCGCGACCACGACGATGCGCTCCTCGAGCCGCTGGAAATGCAGGTCCACCCGCGCCTGGCCCACCCGCAGCCGCTGCACGTGCAGCTGGTCGATGTCGGCCGGCAGCCGCGGCTGCACGATCTTCACCTCGCGCCGGATGCCGTCCACCTGCAGGCCGAGGCAGGCCTGCAGCAGCATGAAGACCGAGCCGGCGGCCCAGGCCTGCGGCAGGCATGCCACCGGATAGGCCACGGGCGACTGGCCCGGCTCGCGGTCGAAGCCGCAGAACAGTTCCGGCAGCCGCATGCCGAAGTGCGTGGCCGACTCGAACAGGTTGTCCAGGATGCGCACCACGCCGTCGCGCTCGCCGTAGCGCGCGAGGCCGGCCGCGCACAGGGCCGCGTCGTGCGGCCACACCGATCCGTTGTGATAGGACATCGGATTGAACCGCACCGCCTCCGCCGGCAGGGTACGAACCCCCCAGCCCGATGCGAAGGCGGACGACAGCAGCTGGCGGCCCACGGCCTGGGCCCGCTCGGCGCTCGGCAGGCCGGCGAACAGCAGGTGGCCCGCATTGGAAGCACGCACGCGGCAAGGCTGGTTGGCGCCGTCGATGGCCAGCGCATAGAAGCCCAGGTCGTCGAGCCAGAACCGGCTCTCGACCGAAAGGCGCATGGCCGCCGCGCGCTGGCGCCAGCGGCTCGCGCCCGCATCGCCGCGCCACTCGGCCATCGCCGACATCGCGAGAAAGGCCGCATAGGCATAGCCCTGGACTTCCACCAGCGCGATCGGCCCTTCGGGTGTGCGGCCGTCGGCATGGAAGATGGAATCGTGGCTGTCCTTCCAGCCCTGGTTGACCAGGCCGCTGGCTTCACCGCGCTGGTAGGCGAGCAGGCCATCGGGATGGCGCGCCATGTTCCGCTCCATCCATTCGCAGGCCGCGCCGAGCGCGGGCCAGATGCGGTCGATGGTGGCGCGGTCGCCGGTGCGCTGCGCATAGGCGCCGGCCAGCGCCACGAACAGCGGCGTGGTATCGACGCCGCCGTAGTACTGGCCGAAGGGCAGTTCGTCGACGGCGGCCATCTCGCCCTTGCGGGTCTCGTGCATGATCTTTCCGGGCTCCGCATCGCGGAAGCTCGAGGTCTGGTGCGCCTGCCGCGCCGCCAGGAATTCGAGCACGCCCTGCGCCAGCCTCGGATCGATCCACAGCGTCTGGAAGGCCGTGACGATCGCGTCGCGCCCGAACGGCGTCGAGAACCACGGGATCCCCGCATAGGGATAGGGGCCGGTGGGCAGATCGGTGGTGAGTAGCGCGAGGTCGGCGCGCGAGCGGTCGAGCCAGGCCTGGAACAGGCGCCCCGAGGCGTGCAGCCGCGAGCCGCGCCGCTGGCGCTGGCGCATGCGCCAGCGCGCGAGCACGCAGGCCTCGCGGAAGCGCTCGGCGCCGGGCCGCGCGGGCTCGGTGCCCACTTCCAGGTAGAGCGTCCAGTGGCCGCGCGCGGCCAGCGGCACGGCGAATTCCGCGGTGCCCGCGTCCAGGCGCTGCGGTGCCTCGGAAAAATCGATGCAGGCCAGCCGTGTGACCGTGTCCAGCCCCTGGTAGCGCAGCACCACGCCCTGCGCACCGACCTCGGGCGTGCCGATCTCGCCGCGCCGCGCGCGCCGCTGGCCGCGCACCTCGAACATGTCGCGGAAATCGGCGCCGAACTGCAGCGCGAGCGGCGCCTGCGCCGGCTGGTCGCCGTAGTTGACCAGCCGGATGCGCTCGAACAGCCGCGCACCCCAGAGAAAGCGCTTGCGCTCCATGTGGATCACGCCCTGCGGCATCGACGTCGACCCGAGCACCGGCAGCGGCCGGTTGGTGAGGTTGGCGGTGAAGAAGACGTTGTCGTGGCTCACGCCGCTCGACAACAGCGGCGGCCGCGCGCCAGCCAGCCTCAGCACGAAGGTCGACAGCATGCGCGTGTCGTCGTGGAACAGCCCGTCGACGCCGCCGCCCACGTCGCCGTGGCCGTCCATCACGAAGTAGGTGTCGCCCTCCTTGAGCACGAAGGCATGCTGCACCGCGCGCTCGGGCGCGGTCTCGGCCTGCTCGGTGGCGGGCACTTCGGCGCTCATGCTCATGCTCAGGCGGCCTCGCGGTAGAGAGGCTCTTGCAGCTCTTGCGGCTCCTGCGGCAGGAGCTTGCCGCCGCCGGCCAGGCGCGCGTACTGCTCGACATAGGCGCTGGCCATGCCCTGCGCCGTGTAGCGCCGCTCGAAGGCCTGCCGCACGCGGCGGCGGTCGAGCCCGCCGATGGCATGCACCGCCTCGACGGCCTGCGCCTCGTCCTCGACGATGAGCCCGCTCACGCCGTGCTCGATCACCTCGGGCACCGAGCCGCAGCGCCAGCCGATCACCGGCGTGCCGCAGGCCATGGCCTCGATCATCACCAGGCCGAAGGGCTCGGGCCAGTCGATCGGAAAGAGCAGCGCCCGCGCACCGCCGAGGAAGGCGGCCTTGTCGGCGTCGCCGATCTCTCCGATGAACTCGACCAGCGGATCGTCCAGCAGCGGCTGGATCTTCTGCGCGAAGTAGGTCGCGTCCGCCGCGTCGACCTTGGCCGCGATTTTCAGCGGCAGCCCCGCGCGCCTGGCGATCTCGATGGCGCGGTCGGGCCGCTTCTCGGGCGAGATGCGGCCGAGGAAGGCCAGGTAGCCGCCGGGGTTCGGTTCGAAGGCATAGGGGGTCTCTTCGAGTCCGTGCGGAATGGTCGCGAGCCAGTTGGCAAAGGGCAGTGGCTTTCGCTGGTGCCGCGAGATGGAGACCAGCGGAAACTGGTTCCAGCGCATGTACGCGCCGGGCAGGTCCGCAATGTCCAGGCGCCCGTGCAGCGTGGTGAGCGTGCGGCCGGCCATGTCCTCGAAGAAGGGGAAGTGCAACAGGTCGACGTGGAAATGCAGCACGTCGAACTCGTGCGCTCGTCGCCGCACCTCATGGAGCATGCAAAGGTGGCTGGCCAGGTCGGACTTCAGCGGCGCCGGGTCCAGCCGCAGGGCCTGGGCCCGCATGGGCGCCAGGCGGGCCCGGGTCTGCGTGTCCGCGGAGGCGAACAGCGTGACCTCGTGGCCCTGGTCCACCAGCGCATTGGCCAGGTGGGCAACGACCCGTTCGGTGCCGCCATAGAGCCGCGGCGGAACGGCTTCGTACAGGGGCGCGATCTGCGCGATCTTCATCGTCAAGACAATCTCCTCGCAAGGGAATGAATGAACAAGGAACAAGGCGAAGAATGGAGGCGGCGCAGCCTCCGTGCGCATATTTTGGGGTGGGCCCGACCGCTTTCAAGAGCCGCCTGCGCGGCCTGCGCCGCTTGCGCGCGGCGCGGGCTTGCTCTAGATTTTTCAGCTCGTGACAGGAGGTTTTTCGATGAACATTCTTGAAACCGTCGCGGACCAGTCGGATGCGATGCGTCTGCCGCTCTATGCGGTGACCGTGACCGCGGTGGCGCGCGAACAGGCGCCGGCGCTGCTGTCGCTGCACTGGCACGGTTTCTTCCGGCGGACACCGCTTCGCCTGCCGGGCGTGCCGCTGCCGGCGCGGCCGGTGCCGCAGTCGATGGCGCAGTTGGACGTGCCCGCGGGCCGGCTCGATGCGTTCGACGAGCTCGAGCGTTCGCTGCTCGAAGCCGCCTGGCAGCTCGGCGCCTGGGACGTGGAGCGGCTCGAGCGGCCCGCGTGGTGGCGCCTGGGCGCGCCGGCCACCGAAGTCAGCGATGGGCGGCGCGCCTTCGGCTACTACGACGACGACGCGCAGGACGGCGAGCACCTGATGGCCGATGCCCCCGACCGCGAAGAGCTGATGCGCCTGGCGGCGCACCGCGGCTACCTGCGCTGGCTGTTCCGTCCGCGCAAGCGCGGCATCTGGGCCGCGGTGCAGGAGCCGCAGGGCGGCGACGACACGCTCGACGACAGCGGCGGGCGCGCGCTGCCCTGCCCCGTCATGCCGCAGCCGCGGCAGGCCGATGCCGCGGCACGCCGCACCACCGTCTACCGGCTGGGCCGCAGCCACCGCCTCGTGCTGGGCGGGCCCTGAAAAAAATCGTCACAAAAAAATGCGCGCGACAGGCCCTTGAAGCGCCGCGCGCGCGCCCATAGCTCTCGCGCGCCGGCCTCTTGCGGCCGGCAGCAACGTGAACCCACATGCGCCGGCCGCGTGCCGGCGCAGGTTCTCTTTTTGATGACCTGCATCGCTTAGGAGATCGAACATGAAACTTCATCCTCTGTACGACCGGGTGATCGTCAAGCGGATCGAACAGCAGCGCAAGACGGCTTCCGGCATCGTGATCCCCGACTCGGCCGCCGAGAAGCCCGAACAGGGCGAGGTGCTCTCGGTCGGCCAGGGCAAGCTGCTCGCCGACGGCACGCTGCGGCCCCTGCAGCTGAAGGCCGGAGACCAGGTGCTCTTCGGCAAGTACGCGGGACAGACGGTCAAGGTCGACGACGAGGAACTGCTGGTGCTGCGCGAGGACGACGTGCTCGCGACCATCGAGACCAGCGAGCGCGGCGGCCTCAAGCGCGTCGCCTGACGATGACGAAGAAGATGTCCCAGACCTGTTGAGAAAGGAGTGATGAAAAAATGACTGCCAAGGACGTCCGGTTCCACGACAACGCCCGCCAGCGCATCGTCGCGGGGGTGAACATCCTTGCCGATGCCGTGAAGGTCACGCTCGGTCCGAAGGGCCGCAACGTGCTGCTCGAACGCAGCTTCGGCGCACCCGCCATCACCAAGGACGGCGTGTCAGTGGCCAAGGAGATCGAACTGGCCGACAAGTTCGAGAACATGGGCGCACAGATCGTCAAGCAGGTGGCTTCCAAGACGGCCGACGTGGCCGGCGACGGCACCACCACCGCCACCGTGCTCGCGCAGGCCATCGTGCAGGAAGGCATGAAGCACGTGGCCTCGGGCATGAACCCGATGGACCTGAAGCGCGGCATCGACAAGGCCACGGCCGCGGTGATCGAGGAACTGCGCAAGCTCTCCAAGCCCATCTCCACCGGCAAGGAGATCGCGCAGGTGGCGGCGCTCTCGGCCAATGCCGACGAGTCCATCGGCAAGATCATTGCCGACGCGATGGAGAAGGTGGGCAAGGAAGGCGTGATCACGGTGGAAGACGGCAAGTCGCTCGAGAATGAACTCGACGTGGTCGAGGGCATGCAGTTCGACCGCGGCTACCTGAGCCCGTACTTCATCAACGACCCCGAGAAGCAGGTGGCGCACCTGGACGAGCCGCTGGTGCTGCTGCACGACAAGAAGATCTCCAGCATCCGCGAGTTGCTGCCGGTGCTCGAAGCGGCCGCCAAGGCCGGCAAGCCGCTGCTGATCGTGGCCGAGGAAGTCGAGGGCGAGGCGCTTGCCACGCTGGTGGTCAACTCCATGCGCGGCGTGCTCAAGGTGGCGGCCGTCAAGGCGCCGGGCTTCGGCGACCGCCGCAAGGCGATGCTCGAGGACATCGCGGTGCTCACGGGCGCGACGGTGATCTCCGAGGAAACCGGCAAGCAGCTCGACAAGGCAACGCTCGAGGACCTGGGCCGCGCCAAGCGCGTCGAGGTGCAGAAGGAGAACACCATCATCATCGACGGTGCGGGCGACCAGGCGCAGATCGATGCGCGCGTGAAGTCGATCCAGGCGCAGATCGAGCAGGCGACCAGCGACTACGACCGCGAGAAGCTGCAGGAGCGCGTGGCCAAGCTCGCGGGCGGCGTGGCGGTGATCCGCGTGGGCGCCGCGACCGAGGTCGAGATGAAGGAGAAGAAGGACCGCGTCGACGATGCGCTGCACGCCACGCGCGCGGCCGTCGAGGAAGGCATCGTGCCCGGTGGCGGCGTGGCGCTGCTGCGCGCACGCGCCGCGGTGTCTAAGCTCCAGGGCGCCAATGCCGACCAGGACGCGGGCATCCGCATCGCGCTGCGCGCGCTGGAGGCGCCGCTGCGTGCGATCGTCGAGAACGCGGGCGTCGAGCCCTCGGTGGTCGTGGCCAAGGTGCTCGAAGGCAAGGGCAATCATGGCTACGACGCGGCCACCGGCGAGTACGGCGACCTGGTGCAGCTCGGCGTGGTCGATCCGACCAAGGTCACGCGCACCGCGCTGCAGAACGCGGCGTCGATCGCGGGCCTGATCCTCACGACCGACGCCACGGTGGCCGAGCTGCCGAAGCCGGCCGAGAAGGCGCCCGCGATGCCGGCGGGCGGCATGGACTATTGAGCCCGGCCGATTCGCCATGAAGCAAGAAGCGGCGTCCCTCGCGGGGCGCCGCTTTTTTTGTCCTTCGCGCCGCGCGTCAAGCAAGCAGCCTTGGCGCAGTTGGCTCAATCGGCATGCCCGCCGCGGAGGCCGCGCCGCCTGCGCCAACGCGCCTGGACGGCGTAGAGTGCACGGTGGCTTCCGACCGGAGCCCCCGGGCGACATCCAGCAGCAGGATTCGAATGGATTTGCAGCAGCAACAACAGCATCACCTCGACGCCCTTCTCCTGGCTGCCCTGCGCACCGCGCCGCGCAGGTACCGCCTGCCGCCCCTGCCGGCCGATGCCGAGGCGGCCGTGGCGGGCGGCACCGATGCCACCCTCGCCTTTGCGATCGAGGCTGCGCGCACCGAGAAGGCATCGCCCGCAACTGCGCCCAGCCACGAGGCGATGCAGGCGCTTTTCACCCGCGCGCTGGCGCAACTGATCCGCGAGGCGCTCGCGCCCGAAGGCGGCGACCCGGCATTTCAGGCCGCCATGCTGCAGGCGCAGGACGCGCAGGTGCATGAGCATGTGCAGCTGTCCCGGCAGCGCGCGGCCGATCTGCGCACCCTGAGGGTGGCCGTCGATGCCATCGCGCATCCCGGCAAGCTGCGGCACGAAGCGGCCGGCGCCGTGCGCGACGCGCTGGTCCGGCTGCACGGCCTCGCGGCAGCGGGCGCGTGGCCGGAGCTTGCGCAAGCCCTCGCACAGCCGCTCGCGCAGGAACTTCGCGGCACCGGAAACTTTGGCGCGCCGTTGGAAGCGATCCGCTCCAGCCCCGCACTGCAGCGGCTGGTACGCGGCAGCGAACTGCTCCGGCGCGAGAGCGTGCAGCGCTACCAGGCGCTGTGCGAACGGCGCGGGCCACTCGCGGGCAGCGATGCCGCGGCCGCCGAAGGGCGCGCATCGGCACAGCAGGGCCGGATCGCCGAGCAGGCCGCGGTCGAGGCGTTCCGCGAGATCGCCGGCATGCTGAACCGCCATCGCAAGGGAGCCGCCACCTACCGCGTCGCACGCGGCCTTCGCACGCCGCGCGGGTTTCCGGGAGAAGCGAACAAGGCCAAGGAAGAATGGGATGCCGCCATCGTGCGCGGCGATGCGGGCGGCGCCGACCTCGTTCTCCTCGCCGAAACCAAGGCATCGCCGGCCGCCGCCACGTCCGACTTTCCGCGCCTGCTGCGCGGCCTGCGGCGCCTTGCGCAGGCCCGTGCCGAAGCGGTCTACGCCTTTGCATCGGCCGACGGCGAGCAGCGCATCGCCGGCGCATCGCTGCAGGGCCTGCGCCCGATCCGCCGCCTGTTGCCGCCCCACGTGATCTATTGCTGCTCGGCACCGCCCGAAGCCCTGCCGCAGCCGCTGGGCGCCGCAACCAAGGCCGTGCTGCTCGCCGAGCCCGCGAGCCTCGTCTTCGCGCAGCAGCTCGCGCGCGGCGAAGCGCCAACGCATGCCGCGCTGGCCCCGGTCTGGCACGCGCTGGCCACGGCACCGCGGCTGCAGGCCGCATTGCACCAGTACGAAACCGCGCAGAAGGCACGCGCGGCCATGCTGCATCCGGACGACCTGCTGGCGTCGGTGGCGCACTGCCTGCAGCGTTCCTACGCCTCCTGAGCGGCCAGTTCCTTCGCCACCGCGCGCCGGCCCTCGGGCGACAGCACATGCAGGGATCGCGCCGGAATCGCAAACTCCACGCCCAGGCGTGCGAACTCGCGCATCATCTGCAGGTTCAGGCGCTGCTGCTCGTCCATGTAGAGCCCGTAGTCCGGCGTGGTCACGAAGTACACCACCTCGAAGTCGAGCGAGCTTTCGCCGAAGGCCTGGAAGTGCACACGGTCCAGCCGCAGCGACGGCCGCGACTCGATCAACCGCCTCACGATGCCCGGTATGGCCTCCAGCTGTTCGGATGTGCTGTGGTAGCTCACGCCAAACTTGAAGGCAATGCGGCGCTCGTCCATGCGGCGATAGTTCTTCACGGTCTGCTTGAGCAGGTCGGTGTTGCCGATCACGATCTGCTCGCCGCTCAGGCTGCGCAGCCGCGTGGTCTTGAGGCCCACGTGCTGCACCGTGCCCGAGAGATCGCCGATGCCGATCGCATCGCCCACCTCGAACGGCTTGTCGACCGCAATGGAGAGGGAGGCGAACAGGTCGCCCAGGATGTTCTGCATCGCAAGCGCGATCGCAATGCCGCCCACGCCAAGGCTGGCCACGAAGGCGGTGATGTTGACGCCCAGGTTCGACAGCACCGCCAGCAGGATCACCGCCCACAGCACGGTGCGCATCGACCACGACATCAGCATGGCCGACGCGCTGATCTGCGTCATGCTCGCGGAGGAGTGGCGCTGCTCGTAGCGGCGCAGCCCGAAGCCGATGGCCCGGGTGAACCACAGGCCCGCCTGCAGCGCGAGCGCAATGAACCACAGCTGTCCGACGCGCTGGTTCCAGCGCTCGGGCAGGTCGAGCATGCTCACGCCGACCAGCAGCGCGGCCAGCACCAGGAACGCGTGATTGGTGCCGGCCAGCACCTCGACCACCGTGTCGTCGACGCGATTGCTGGTGTGCTGGGCGAGGCTGCGCACACGCCCGATCACGTAGCGCAGCACCAGCCGCATCGCCAGGTAGGCGGCAAGGGCTGCGGCCGCTGCAAGCGCCAGGTCGGGCACGGCCAGCCCCAGCAGCGTTGCATCGGCCAGCGCGTCAAGCGCTTCATTCATGCGCGGGCAGCCTTATGCGTGCGTTCCGGCGTCTCAGTTCTTCGGACGGACATGGATCTCTGGAAACTTCTCGTCGTAGAAAGCCATGCGGCCCTTCAGCGCCTGGTGCTCGTCGTACGGATCTTCATAGGACCAGATCGCGTCGGCCAGCTGCCGCTCGCCCACGTTCAGGCTGTAGTAGCTCGCGGTGCCCTTGAACGGGCATTCGGTCGTGGTCTGCGAACGCTTCAATTTGTCCGTGCGGACGTCGGTGCGCGGAAAGTAGTAGCGCACCGGCGACTTGTCTTCGACAACTTTGATCACGTCCGCCGAGCTCGCGACGACCACGCCTTCGACCTCGACCTCCATCGGCTGGCGAAGCGGCTCTTCGCGCACCTGGTGGTCGGGCCATTTCTGGTGTCCGGGTGATTTGCTCATTTCTTCGTACTCCTGGAGGGATCGAGATGGTCCCGAAACCAGTCGCGCGCCAGCTTCGACACCGCGCCCAGCGCTTCGGGTTCCTCGAAAAGATGCGTTGCACCGGGCACGAGCGAAAGCCGCTTCTCGCCGCGCAGCGCCGCAAGGGCTTGCCAGTTCATGTCGATCACCGGCCCGTCGTTGCCGCCGACGATCAGCAGCGTGGGTGCACGCACGCGCTCGAGCGCCTGCCCGGCCAGGTCGGGCCGTCCGCCGCGGGAGACCACGGCGTGCACCGCGTCGGGCCGTTGCGCCGCCGCCACCAGCGCGGCACCGGCGCCGGTGCTCGCGCCGAAGTAGCCGATCCTCAGGCCCGCGGCGGGCTCGCAGTCGCCCAGCCAGTCGGTCAGCCCGACGAGCCGGTCGGCCAGCATGTCGATGTCGAAGCGCAGCTCACGCGTGCGCTCGTCGATGGCCTCTTCGTCGGAGGTCAGGAGGTCGACGAGCAGCGTGGCCAGCTTGGCCTCGTTGAGGCTCTCCGCGACCTGGCGGTTGCGCGGACTGAAGCGGCTGCTGCCGCTGCCGTGCGCAAACAGCACGATCCCGCGCGAGGCCGCCGGCAGGCACAGGTCAGCCTCCAGCGTCACGGAAGAGCGCAGCGGAATGCGGAGCGCGCGGCGCTCGAAGGTTCTGGATGGGGGGTCCAATTTTTTGGCTTCCTTGCACGAGGCACTTCATCTCATCTGCTCGGCCTCGCCATCGGTCAGCTTATTTTTTTGCAGCGCTTCTTCTGTAGGGCGATGCTCACATTGGCGTAGGTGGAGTGCAGCGTTGCATATTGAAAGAAAACTGCACTGCGGGCGGGTCCATGGCGCCGAGTGCTCATGGTGCGGAGCTCTCCATGCCAATATCAACTGGCACGGAGGTCCTCCATGAAAGTCGAGATCACGAAAGCACCTGTCGCACAAACGGAGATGCTCATCCGCAAGCCTGTCGCAGAGGTGTTCGGGGCGTTCATCGACCCCCGTGTGACAACCAGCTTCTGGTTCACCCAAAGCAGCGGCCGGCTCGAGACCGGTCATGAGGTCAGATGGGACTGGGAGATGTATGGAACATCCACGTCGGTGCTCGTGAAAGACATCGAACCCGACAAGCGCATCGTGATCGAGTGGGATGGGTACAGCGGCCGCACGACGGTCGAATGGAAGTTCTCCGCGCGCGAGGATGGAACGACCTATGTCGTCATCACGGAGTCTGGATGGACAGGTGATGGAGACGAACTCTTCAAGTACGTTGCCGAGTCGACTCAAGGCTTCACCTGGACGCTTGCAGGGCTCAAGGCGTTTCTCGAGCATGGCATCAGGCTGAATCTTGTCGCGGACAAGAACCCCGATGCGCACAAGGCTGGCTGGCAGCCGGCCTGACAGTCATTGGCCGCCCGCGGCCGGCACGCACGCACGGGCTTAGAAGGTCTCCCAGTCTCCGATGGCAGCGGATGCTCCCGCAATGGCAGCCGCCGGTTTGCGCTGCGTTGCGGCGGCAAGGGCACGCCGAGCCGGCTGCATCGGCTGCACGACACGCGCCTGGACGGGTGCGGGCCTGGGCGGCGCGGCGGCGAGTCCGTCCTCTTCATCGTCGTCGAGCTTGAAGGTTGCGACCACCTGCGAGAGGCTGTCGGCCTGCTGCTGCAGCGACTGGGCCGCGGCCGCCGCCTCCTCGACCAGCGCCGCGTTCTGCTGCGTCACCTGGTCCATCTGCGCAATCGCCTGGTTCACCTGCTCGATGCCCTGCGCCTGTTCATGGCTCGCGGCCGTGATCTCGCCGATGATGTCGGTCACGCGCTTGACGCCGCTCACGATCTCTTCCATCGTCTTGCCGGCCTCGCCGACGAGCGCGCTGCCCACGTCGACCTTGCCCACCGAATCGTCGATCAGGCCCTTGATTTCCTTGGCCGCCGCCGCCGAGCGCTGTGCAAGGCTCCTCACTTCCGACGCGACGACTGCGAAGCCGCGGCCCTGCTCGCCTGCACGCGCGGCTTCCACTGCGGCGTTCAGCGCCAGGATGTTGGTCTGGAACGCGATGCCGTCGATCACGCCGATGATGTCGACGATCTTCCTGGACGAGGCATTGATCGACGCCATGGTGTCGACCACCTGCCCCACGACACTGCCACCCTTGACCGCCACTTCGGAAGCCGAGAGCGCGAGCTGGTTGGCCTGGCGAGCGTTGTCGGCGTTCTGCTTGACGGTGCTCGTGAGCTCTTCCATCGAGGCCGCGGTCTGCTCGAGCGAACTCGCTTGCTCCTCGGTGCGCGAGGACAGCTCCTGGTTGCCGGCAGCGATCTGCCCGGATGCCACCACGATCGAATCGGTCGACGCCTTGATGCGCGTCACCACGTCCGTCAGCGTATCTTCCATCTCGCCCATGCCGCGCAGCAGCCGCCCGAAATCGCCGCCGCGCTCTGTCTCGAATTCCTTGCTGAGGTCGCCCGAGGCCACGGTCTCGGCAATGAAGATCGCCTCGCCAAGGGGCTGCATGATGCTGCGCGCAAGCCAGACGCTGCAGCCGACGCCGGCCAGCAGCGCGGCGAGCCCGAAGCCGGCCATGAGCTTCTGTGCCGAGCCGATACGCCATGCCAGTTCCGGGGCGACGCCGGCGGCGATGTCCTGAAGGCCCGCGATCCCGATCACGAGCCCCGTCGCCATCAACAGCAACACGATCCCGAACGCCGCGCCCAGCCGGGCACTGATCTTCCAATTGCGCATGTGCTTTTCCATGACGGCCGCCGACGCGGGGCCAGTTGCCAGGAATATCGGCAGTGCTGTGCGGAAACTTGAGGGTTCGGACCCAGGCGTAAACCCGGGGTTTCGAAAACTGAGGCGCTTCGGAATGCAAAAAGCCCCAAGCTGTTGATTTGCTTGGGGCTTTTTGGGGTTGCGCCTTTGAGAGACGCAGTAATTTGGTGGCCTGGGGCGGAATCGAACCACCGACACGCGGATTTTCAATCCGCTGCTCTACCAACTGAGCTACCGGGCCTTGGTGTGCAGCCTTAAATTATACAGCGCTTCTGCGCCCTCTCGAAAGATCGACGCCAAGTTGTTTGAGCTTGCGGTAGAGGTGGGTGCGTTCCAGGCCGGTCTTCTCGGCCACCCGGGTCATCGAGCCGTTCTCCATGGCCAGGTGGAATTCGAAGTAGGCCTTCTCGAAGCCGTCGCGCGCGTCGCGCAGCGGACGGTCGAGGTCGAAGCTCTGGGTCGACTGCGGGCCGGCGTCGGGCACCGGCACGGAGGCGAGCGAGGCCAGCAGCAGGCTGTCGCCGGTGGTGGTGATGGCGGCCGAGGGATTGATGCCCGGGGCCGGGGGCACCACGCCGGCCGCCGCGCGCCTGGCGTTTTCGCGCGCAAGGCCCTGCTCCACGGCCTTCAGGAGCTTCTGCAGCGTGATGGGTTTCTCGAGGAACGCGAAGGCACCGATGCGGGTGGCATCGACGGCGGTGTCGATGGTGGCGTGGCCGCTCATCATGATGACGGGCATGCTCAGCAGCCCGGCGGTGGACCATTCCTTGAGCAGCGTAACGCCGTCGGTGTCGGGCATCCAGATGTCGAGCAGCACGAGGTCGGGCCGTGCGCGCTGCCGCGCTGCGCGGGCCTCGGCCGCGTTTTCCGCCAACTCCACGTTGTGGCCTTCGTCATTGAGAATTTCGAAGAGCAGGTCCCTAATGCCCAGCTCGTCATCGACCACGAGAATGTTTGCCATGAGTGCTGCTTGTTGTATGCGCCGGTATCTGCAATGTGTGTAGGGTCCGCCAGCCGCCCCATCGTCTGTGCGCGACGGGTTTCTTTCACGCTCAGGCGGCGGAAGACTTCGGATCTTCGGTGTGAGCGACCGCTGTTTGCGGCTCGCCTGCCAGCGCGAATGATAGCGAGACTTGCGCCCCTGCTACAGCCCCATCGACAACGCGGTTGGAAAGCTCGATGCGGGCGCCGTGCTCGTCCGCGATCTTCTTGACCACGGCCAGTCCCAAACCTGTACCTTTTGTTTTCGTGGTGACGTAGGGCTCGAAGGCGCGCTTGAGGATGTTCTCGGCAAAGCCCGGGCCGCTGTCCTGCACGGTCAGGCGCACGCGCTGGCCCGAATCGCCCAGGCGGGTGCGGATGACGACCTCGCCGGCGCGGCCGGTGGTGCTGGCGGCGGCCTCGGCGGCGTCCTGGGCGTTCTGCAGCAGGTTGTGGATGACCTGGCGGATCTGCTGGGCGTCGCCGCGGATCGGCGGGCAGCGCTCGTCCAGCTCGGAGCGCAGCGCAATGGGCGCGTTCTCGGCGCTGTAGAGCTGGAGCACGTCGGCCAGCAGCGCGTTGAGGTCGACCGGCTTCAGGTCGGCCGCGGGCAGGCGGGCGTAGTCGCGGAATTCGTTGACCAGCCGCTTCATGGCGTCGACCTGGTCGACGATGGTCTTGACCGACTTGACGAGCACGGCCTGCTCGGGCGGCGCGACCTTGCCGGAGAGCTTCATTTCGAGCCGCTCGGCCGAGAGCTGGATGGGCGTGAGCGGGTTCTTGATCTCGTGGGCGAGGCGGCGTGCCACTTCGCCCCAGGCCTGGGCGCGCTGGGCGGAAACGATTTCGGAGATGTCGTCGAACACCAGCAGCCGCGCGGCCCCCGGCAGCTCCGCGCCGCGCGCCACGATGTTGATGGCGCTGTCCTGCTGCGGCAGGTCGGTGCCGCTGGCATGCAGTTCGAAGGCGTGCTGCCAGTGGTCCAGCCCATGCTGCAGGCGCTCGACCTGGAACTCGTCGAACTGCTGCTGCACGCTGTTGCCGAAGTCCGCGAGCCCGGGCACCTGGGCGAGCGGCATGCCCTCGTAGGCGGCCAAAGGCGCGCGCAGCACGCGGGTGGCGCCTGGGTTGGTGGAAAGTATGGTGCCCTTGGCGTCGAGCACGATCACGCCGGAGGTCAGGTTGTCCAGGATGGTCTGCAGGTTGGCGCGGGCGGCGTCGAGCTGGCCCATGGTCTTTTCGACGGCGCCCCGGGCATCGGCCAGTTGCTGGGTCATGACGGCGAAGGAGCGCGTGAGGCCGCCCAGCTCGTCCTTGCCCTGCAGCACGGCGGTCGGCCGCAGGTCGCCGCCGGCCACCTGGCGCACGCCGTCCGCCAGCACGAGCAGCGGCCGCGCGAGCTGGTTGCCGAACAGCACGGCCAGCAGCACGGCGCCGAACACGGCCAGGAAAAGGCTCAGCGTGAGGGTGCCGATGTACATGCGCCGCAGGCCCTCGCGGGCCAGGGCCCGCTCCTGGTATTCGCGGTTGGCTTCCTGCACGGCGAGCGCGTTGGCCACCACCGCAGGCGGCAGCGGCTGCGTCACCTGCAGGAAGCGCGGCGCCGTGTCGAAGTCGAAGCCCGGCCGCTGCACCATCGCGAGGGCGCGCACGCTGGCAGGCGGCACATTGGCGCCCGGCGGCGCGGTTTCGTCCAGGCCTTCGATGTGGGCGATGGCGCGGTCGGCGCGCACCTGCCGCAGCTGCTGGGTGGTCGGCCGCTCGGGGTTGAGCTGGAAGCGCGAGGCGCCGGCGCCGGCGACCAGCTGGCCAGTGCCGGTCCAGAGCACCACGTCGCTGGCCTGGAGCTGGTCGCGGATGCGCTCGAGGACGAGGCCGGCGCTCGCATCGGGCACCTGCACCAGCTGGGCGCTGGCCACGCGCGTCTTGGCGGCCAGGTCGTCCGCGAGCGAATCGAGCGTGGCGCGGCCGAGGTTCAGGCCGGCGTCGAGCGCGCCCTCCACCTTGACGTCGAACCAGCTCTCGATCGAACGCGCGACGAACTGGTAGGACACGACGTAGACCAGCGCGCCCGGCACCACGCCCACCAGCGCGAAGATGGCCGCGAGCTTGATGAGCAGGCGGCTGCCGAACTTGCCCTGGCGCAGCCGCCGCAGCAGCCGGAAGGCGACCCAGCCGATCACCAGCACCAGCAGCACTGCCACCACCACGTTGATGCCGAACAGGCGCACGTAGTAGCGCTCGTACAGCGCGCGGTTGTTGGTGGCCTGGGCCAGCAGGAACATCAGCACCAGGCCGATGGCCGTGACCAGCGCGGCGCCCACGCCCACGGCCCAGCGCAGCGCGCGCGCGCGGCGGGCGGCGGGCGTGGCCGCTGCGCCGCTGCGCGGCTTGTTGCTCACCGCTGCTTCTCCAGCGCCAGCTTGGCGCTGCGCTCGGCCACGATGTTCCAGTCGGCCTGGCCGACCACGCCGATCTGGAACGGGCGCGGCAGCTGCGAGGTGTCGAGCCGGAAGCGGAACACGACCTGGTGCAGCGGCTCGTCGCCCACTTCGGCCGCGTCGCCCAGCCGCAGCCGGCCGACGCGCTTGACGGCGTCCATGGCGTCGGCCAGGCTGTCGAAGTTCTGGTTCA
The DNA here is from genome assembly GCF_007828835.1 of Variovorax beijingensis. Taxonomy (GTDB): domain Bacteria; phylum Pseudomonadota; class Gammaproteobacteria; order Burkholderiales; family Burkholderiaceae_C; genus Variovorax; species Variovorax beijingensis_A. Next base: position 216,939 of record NZ_VIVL01000003.1, read on the forward strand.
GCGAAACGCCGAATCCCGCGGCGCCGGTGATGGGCACCGGCGACACGTTGAGCCGCCAGCGGCGCGTGAGCGGCTGGTAGGCCAGCCGCATGTGGCGCGTGACCTGCGCCACCTTGCGGTCGGTCCAGTACCAGCGCTCCTGGAAGACCTCGGCCTCGGCCACGAAATAGATGGCAATGCCCTTGTCGAGCACCTCCTCGACCAGCGAGGGCAGCTCGAACTGCACGGCCGCGGTGAGATAGACGCCGTCGTCGGCCTGCTCCAGCCGCATCTGGGTGACCGATGGCACGACGCGCCCCTGCGCCACCGCAATCGGGAGCAGGCAGGTCAAGAGCAATGCCCAGGCCATCAGGAGCCCGGCCAGCGGCGCCAGGATGCGCCGCCTGCGAGCCTCAGCGCGGACGTTTTTCAAGCAGGGCGTAGAAGAAGCCGTCGTGGTCACCTGAGGGATTGTCCGGGACGGCGCGGGCATTCGCCCCGCTTTGGGGAAGCAAATGGCCTGGCGATGCCCCCAATCGGGCGTCGGTGTTGTGCGCAAGGAACGCATCGATTTGTTGCGAGCCCTCTTCCCGGAAGACGGAACAGGTGCAATAGAGCAGCCGGCCGCCGGGCCGGACCAGGGGCCAGAGGGCCGCGAGCAGCGCCGCCTGCTGGACCGCCAGCTGGGCGGTGTCGCTCTCGCGGCGCAGCCAGCGCACGTCGGGATGGCGCCGCACGATGCCCGAGGCGGTGCACGGCGCATCGAGCAGGATGGCGTCGAATGGCGTGCCGTCCCACCAGGCGGACGGCCGCGCGGCGTCGGCCACCAGCACCCTGGCGGACAGGCCGAGCCGGCCCAGGGTTTCGTCGATGCGGCGGCTGCGGGCGGCATCGACCTCAAGCGCCGTCACCTCGACGGCCGCCGGGCCGGCGAATTCCAGCAGGTGCGCGGTCTTGCCGCCGGGGGCGGCGCAGGCATCGAGCACGCGCAGGGGTGCCGCTCCGGCCGCGGGCAGCAGGCCTTCGAGCAGCAGTGGCGCCGCCAGCTGCGCGGCGGCATCCTGCACCGAGCATTCGCCGTCGGCAAAGCCGGGCAGCTGCTGCACCGGGCGCGCACGCGCCAGCTGCAGGCCCGCCTGCCCTACCCGGACGGCCTCGAGGCCCGCTGCCTGGAGCGCGAGCTGATAGGAAGCCACGGTGGTCTTGCGCAGGTTGACGCGCAGGGTCATCGGCGGCTGCGCGTTGTCGGCGGCGAGCACCCGCTGCCAGTCGCGCGGGTGGTCGCGCTTGAGCCGCTCGATCCACCAGCGCGGATGGTTCCACTGCGCGACCGGTTCGTGGTCGGTCGCGGCCACGAGCTCGTCGCGCTCGCGCAGGAAGCGGCGCAGGCAGGCATTGATGAAGCTCGCCTGCGCGCGCGTGGCTGGATTGCGCTTGGCCGCCTCGACGGCCTGGTCGACCAGGGTGAAGGGCTCGTAGGGCGCGTGCTGCGCATCCCAGGCCAGCGCCAATGCGGTGCACAGGAGCGCGTCGGGCAGTGGCGGCGGCGTGCGCTTGGCCAGGTGGCGGCGCAGGGCCTCGGCGCGGCCGAGCCAACGCAGCACCTGGAAACCGAGCGCCTGCACGCCGGGGCGCATGGCGGGCTCGACGGCTTCGAACGCGACGTTGCCCGAGCTGCCGGCGCGAATCGACGCGAGCGCCGCCGCAGTCAGCTGCAGCTGGCGCCATAGCGGCGGTTGCATCGGCGGCGCGGTGCCGGCGGAATGATCGGAAGATAGTTCTGACAAGTTGGGGCGATGGTAATGGGCGTCAACGGGCGCGCCGCAGGCGCGGCGCCCCGCGAGCGTACGAAGAAAAAATGCAGCGCCGGCGTCCGGGCGGCTTCAAAGCAACGGCGCGGCCGGACGCAAACGCACCATCCATGCCACCAGCAGCGCCGGAAACTGGACGATGGCGGCGTTGTACTGCCCCACCGCCAGGTTGAACTGGCTGCGTGCGATTTCCGCCGCGGCCGAAGGCTCGGGCCAGGCCATGGGTTCGAGCGTGCCGGAGGCCGCACCGGCGCCGGCCGGCAGCAGCGGCGCCGGCCGCGAGAGCGTTCCGTCCGCCTCGAAGACCGTCACCGCGTCCGGATGCTGGCGCTGCCAGGCCGTGATCAACACCTGCAGCGCCGTGGCCAGCGCGGCCATGCCGCCGGGGTCGAGCGGATGCAGCCGGGTGGCGCCCAGCAGGGTCGCCAGCTGGGTGGTGGCGGCCTGCAGCGGCGCCACGGCCGACGAATGGCTGGACGCATCCTTTTCCGGCAGGGCGGCCGTGATGCTGGCCTGGACGAAATCCAGCTGCTTCCGCAAGGCCGCATCGAGCGTGGCATAGGCCTGGAGCACGGCCGCGCGCAGACGCACGAGCCGGTTGTAAGCGCCCACGAACCAGAACAGGAGCACGGCAATGACGATCCAGCCGACCATCGAATCGGGCAACACGCTCATCGACAAAAACGCTTCGCAATAGACAACTCAAAGAAAAACGCCCCCCAACCGGGGGCGGTCGGGGGGCGTCGGATACCGGTCATGGCCGGTGATGCTACCCAGTTATTCGGACGCGGCGCCTTCGCTGGCGTCGGCCGTGGTGGGAACATCGCTGGTCGAACCAGCCAGTTCGGCGGCTTCGGATTCGGCGATGGCGCGGCGCTCGGCCTCGTCCATCTGATCCTTGGCCTTGCGCGCCTGGTGGTAGGCCATGCCGGTGCCCGCGGGAATCAGGCGGCCGACGATGACGTTTTCCTTCAGGCCGCGCAGCTCGTCGCGCTTGCCCATGATCGCGGCTTCGGTCAGCACGCGCGTCGTTTCCTGGAACGAAGCGGCAGAGATGAACGAGTCGGTCGACAGCGATGCCTTCGTGATACCCAGCAGCAGGTTGGTGAACGTCGCGGGGATCTTGCCTTCGGCGCGCAGGGCGTCGTTGGTGTTGAGCATTTCGCTGCGTTCGACCTGTTCGCCGGAGATGTAGCTGGTATCGCCGATGTTGTCGACCACGACGCGGCGCAGCATCTGGCGAACGATCACCTCGATGTGCTTGTCGTTGATCTTCACACCCTGCAGGCGGTACACGTCCTGCACTTCGTCCACGATGTAGCGCGCGAGTTCTTCCGAACCCAGAAGGCGCAGGATGTCCTGCGGGTCCGCCGGGCCGTCGACCACGCTTTCGCCCTTGTTCACCACCTGGCCTTCGTGCACCAGGATGTTCTTTTCCTTCGGCACGAGGTCTTCCCAGACCGTGCCTTCCGGATCGGTGATCTGCAGGCGGATCTTGCCCTTCGTTTCCTTGCCGAACGACACGGTACCGGTCATCTCGGCCAGCATGCCCTTGTCCTTCGGCGAACGGGCCTCGAACAGCTCGGCCACGCGCGGCAGACCGCCGGTGATGTCGCGGGTCTTCTGGCCTTCGACCGGGATGCGCGCCAGCACTTCGCCGGGGCCCACGTCCTGGCCGTCGCGGATCTGCACCAGGGCGCCGATCGGGAAGCCGATCGTCACCGAGTGGTCGGTGCCCGGGATCTTCACTTCGGCGCCGGAGGCGTCGATGAGCTTCACCTGCGGACGCACGACCTTGGCAGCGCCGCGGCGCTTCGGATCGATCACGACCAGGGTCGACAGGCCGGTCACTTCGTCCACCTGCTTGGCGACGGTGAGACCTTCTTCCACGTTCTCGAACTGCGTCTTGCCGGCGAATTCCGTGATGATCGGGCGCGTCAGCGGATCCCAGTTGGCAAGCACGTGGCCGGCCTTGATCTGCTGGTCGGCCTTGACCGCCAGGATCGCGCCGTACGGCACCTTGTGGCGTTCGCGCTCGCGGCCGTGTTCGTCATGGATGACGATCTCGCCCGAACGTGCAATCACCACCAGCTCGTTCTTGCTGTTGGTCACGTAGCGCATCGTGGCGTTGAAGCCGATCACGCCGTTGGACTTGGCTTCGACGCTCGAGGCCACCGCTGCACGCGATGCCGCACCACCGATGTGGAAGGTACGCATCGTGAGCTGCGTGCCGGGTTCGCCGATGGACTGCGCAGCGATCACACCGACGGCTTCGCCGATGTTGATCAGGCCGCCGCGGCCCAGGTCGCGCCCGTAGCAGGTCGCGCAGATGCCGAAGCGGGTTTCGCAGGTCAGCGCGGTACGCACCTTGACCTCGTCGACGCCTTGCGCCTCGAGCTCTTCGATGTTGTCCTCGTCGAACATCTCGCCGGCCTTCAGCAGCACCGAGCGGTTTTCCGGGTGCAGCACGTCGTCGGCAGCCGAGCGGCCCAGGATACGGTCGCGCAGCGACTCGATCACTTCACCGCCTTCGACGATGGCGCGCATCAGGTAGCCGCCGTGCGTGCCGCAGTCCTGCTCGGTGACCACCAGGTCCTGCGTCACGTCGACCAGGCGGCGCGTCAGGTAGCCCGAATTCGCCGTCTTCAGCGCCGTGTCGGCCAGACCCTTACGGGCACCGTGAGTGGAGATGAAGTACTCCAGCACGTTCAGGCCTTCGCGGAAGTTCGCGGTGATGGGCGTCTCGATGATCGAGCCGTCCGGCTTGGCCATCAGGCCACGCATGCCGGCCACCTGGCGGATCTGCGCTGCGGAACCGCGGGCGCCGGAGTCGGCCATCATGTAGATGGAGTTGAACGACTCGTGCTCCACTTCCTTGCCGTGGCGGTCGATGACCTTCTGCTTGGACAGCTTGGCCATCATGACCTTCGACACTTCGTCGCCGGCCTTGCCCCAGATGTCCACCACCTTGTTGTAGCGCTCGCCGGAGGTCACGAGACCGGAGACGTACTGCTGCTCGATCTCCTTCACTTCCTTGGCCGAGCGCTCGATGATGCCGTGCTTCTCGGCGGGCACCAGCATGTCGTCGATGGCGATCGAGATGCCGGCCTTGGTGGCCAGGCGGAAGCCGTTCTGCAGCAGCTTGTCGGCGAACACCACGGTCTCTTTCAGGCCGCACTTGCGGAACGAGACGTTGATGAGCTTGGAGATTTCCTTCTTTTTCAGCGCCTTGTTGATATTCGAGAACGGCAGGCCCTTGGGCAGGATCTCGGACAGCAGCGCGCGGCCCACGGTGGTGTCCACCAGCGACGTGGAAGGCGTGAATTCGCCGGTTTCCTTGTCCTTGGTGTACTCCGTGATGCGCACTGCCACCTTGGCGGTGAGTTCGACCTCGTTGGCGTCGAGCGCGCGCTGCACTTCACCGATGTCGGAGAAGATCAGGCCCTCGCCCTTGCCGTTGATGCGGTCGCGGGTCGTGTAGTACAGACCCAGCACCACGTCCTGCGAAGGAACGATCGAGGGTTCGCCCGAAGCCGGGAACAGCACGTTGTTGGAGGCCAGCATCAGCGTGCGGGCTTCCATCTGCGCTTCCACCGACAGCGGCACGTGGACGGCCATCTGGTCGCCGTCGAAGTCGGCGTTGAAGGCCGCGCAAACCAGCGGGTGCAGCTGGATCGCCTTGCCTTCGATCAGGATCGGCTCGAACGCCTGGATGCCCAAACGGTGCAGCGTAGGCGCACGGTTCAGCATCACCGGGTGCTCCTTGATCACTTCTTCCAGGATGTCCCAGACCACCGGCGTGCCCGATTCGACTTCCTTCTTCGCAGCCTTGATCGTCGTCGCGATGCCCATGGCTTCGAGGCGCGAGAAGATGAAGGGCTTGAACAGCTCGAGCGCCATCAGCTTCGGCAGGCCGCACTGGTGCAGCTTGAGCGTCGGGCCCACCACGATGACCGAACGGCCCGAGTAGTCGACGCGCTTACCCAGCAGGTTCTGGCGGAAGCGGCCGCTCTTGCCCTTGATCATGTCGGCGAGCGACTTGAGCGCGCGCTTGTTGGCGCCCGTCATGGCCTTGCCGCGGCGGCCGTTATCCAGCAGCGAGTCGACAGCCTCCTGCAGCATCCGCTTCTCGTTGCGCGCGATGATTTCCGGAGCCTTCAGCTCCAGCAGGCGGCGCAGGCGCGAATTGCGGTTGATGACGCGGCGGTACAGGTCGTTCAGGTCGGAGGTCGCGAAGCGGCCGCCGTCCAGCGGCACCAGCGGACGCAGGTCCGGCGGCAGCACGGGCAGCACGTCGAGCACCATCCACTCGGGCTTGATGCCCGACTTGCGGAAGGCCTCCAGCACCTTGAGGCGCTTGGAGTTCTTCTTGACCTTGACTTCGGAGCCGGTCAGGTCGCCGCGCAGGCGTTCGATCTCGCTGTCGAGTTCGATGCCCTCGAGCAGATCCTTGATGCCTTCGGCGCCCATCTTGGCGACGAACTCGTCGCCGTATTCCTTGCGCTTCGCGTCATAGTCGTCCTCGGACATGATGCCGAACTTCTTCAGCGGGGTCATGCCGGGGTCGGTGATCACGTAGGCTTCGAAGTACAGCACGCGTTCGATGTCGCGCAGCGTCATGTCGAGCACGAGGCCCAGGCGCGACGGCAGCGACTTCAGGAACCAGATGTGGGCGCAGGGCGCGGCCAGGTCGATGTGGCCCATGCGCTCGCGGCGCACCTTGGTCTGCGTGACTTCGACGCCGCACTTCTCGCAGATCACGCCGCGGTGCTTCAGGCGCTTGTACTTGCCGCACAGGCACTCGTAGTCCTTGATGGGGCCGAAGATCTTGGCGCAGAAGAGGCCGTCGCGCTCGGGCTTGAACGTGCGGTAGTTGATCGTCTCGGGCTTCTTCACCTCGCCGAAGGACCACGAACGGATCTTCTCGGGCGAAGCCATGCCGATCTTGATGGCATCGAAATGCTCATCGGGCGTGAATTGCTTGAACAGGTCGAGTAGCGATTTCATAAGACTCTTTCCCTTTTCAACTTAAGAACGTTCGAGTTCGATGTCCAGGCCCAGGGAACGGATTTCCTTGACCAGCACATTGAACGATTCCGGCATGCCGGCTTCGATGGAGTGTTCGCCCTTGACGATGCTCTCGTACACCTTGGTACGGCCTTGCACGTCGTCGGACTTCACCGTCAGCATTTCCTGCAGCACGTAGGCGGCGCCGTAGGCTTCCAGCGCCCACACTTCCATTTCGCCGAAACGCTGGCCGCCGAACTGCGCCTTGCCGCCCAGCGGCTGCTGCGTGACGAGCGAGTACGGGCCGGTCGAACGGGCGTGCATCTTGTCGTCCACCAAGTGGTGCAGCTTCAGGAAGTGCATGTAGCCGACCGTGACGGGACGCTCGAACTGGTCGCCGGTGCGGCCGTCGTACAGGTAGGCCTGCGTGCGCGTCTCGGTCAGGCCCTTGAGCTTGGCGATGTCGTCCGGATAGGCGAGCTTCAGCATGCCGCGGATTTCCTCCTCCGAGGCACCATCGAACACCGGCGTGGCGAAGGTGGCACCCGAAGACAGGTTGGCCGCCATTTCGAGCACGTCGGTGTCGCTCAGCAGGCTGAGGTCTTCCTTGCGGCCCGAGCCGTTGTACAGCTGCTCCATGAACTTGCGCAGCTCGGCCACCTTGGCCTCCTGCTGCAGCAGGTCGCCGATGCGGTTGCCGATGCCCTTGCCGGCCCAGCCCAGGTGCACTTCGAGCACCTGGCCCACGTTCATCCGCGAAGGCACGCCCAGCGGGTTCAGGCAGATGTCGCACGGCGTGCCGTCGGCCATGTGGGGCATGTCTTCGACCGGAACGATCTTCGACACCACACCCTTGTTGCCGTGCCGGCCGGCCATCTTGTCGCCGGGTTGCAGGCGGCGCTTGACGGCCAGGTAGACCTTGACCATCTTGAGCACGCCCGCGGGCAGCTCGTCGCCCTGCGTGAGCTTCTTGCGCTTTTCCTCGAACGCGAGGTCGAAGCTGTGGCGCGTCTGTTCGAGCGAGTTCTTGATCGACTCGAGCTGCGTGGCCACTTCGTCGTCCGCCGGGCGGATGTCGAACCAGTGGAACTTCTCGACCGACGACAGGTAGGCCTTGTCGAGCTTGGTGCCCTTGGCCAGCTTGTTCGGGCCGCCGTTGGCCACCTTGCCGGTCAGCAGCTTCTCGATACGGTCGAACGCGTCGGCTTCGACGATGCGAAGCTGGTCGTTCAGGTCGAGGCGGAAGCGCTTGAGCTCGTCGTCGATGATCTGCTGGGCGCGCTTGTCGCGCGTGATGCCTTCGCGGGTGAAGACCTGCACATCGATCACGGTGCCTTGCGAGCCCTGGTCCACGCGCAGCGACGTGTCCTTCACGTCGGAAGCCTTCTCGCCGAAGATGGCGCGAAGCAGCTTCTCTTCAGGCGTCAGCGTGGTCTCGCCCTTCGGCGTGACCTTGCCCACCAGCGTGTCGCCCGGCTGCACTTCGGCACCCACGTAGATGATGCCGGATTCGTCCAGGCGGTTGAGCTGCTGCTCGGCCAGGTTCGGGATGTCGCGCGTGATCTCCTCGGCGCCGAGCTTGGTGTCGCGGGCCATCACCACCAGTTCCTCGATGTGAATCGAGGTGTAGCGGTCTTCCGCGACGACGCGTTCCGAGATCAGGATCGAGTCTTCGAAGTTGTAGCCGTTCCAGGGCATGAACGCGATCAGCATGTTCTGGCCGAGAGCCAGTTCGCCGAGGTCGGTCGATGCGCCGTCGGCGATCACGTCGCCCTTGGCGATCTTGTCGCCGCGCTTGACGATCGGACGCTGGTGGATGTTGGTGTTCTGGTTCGAACGCTGATACTTGATCAGGTTGTAGATGTCCACACCGACTTCACCGGCTGCCGCTTCGGCGTCGTTCACGCGCACCACGACACGGGTCGCATCGACGTAGTCGACGATACCGCCGCGGGTGGCCGTGACCACGGTGCCCGAGTCGACCGCGGAGACGCGCTCGATACCGGTACCGACCATCGGCTTCTCGGGACGCAGCACGGGCACGGCCTGGCGCTGCATGTTGGCGCCCATCAGCGCGCGGTTCGCATCGTCGTGCTCGAGGAACGGCACGAGCGAGGCAGCCACCGACACGATCTGCGCGGGCGACACGTCCATGTACTGGATGCGTTCGGCGCCGACCAGGATCGACTCGCCGGCCTCACGCGCCGAAACCAGGTCGCCGGTCAGCTTGCCGTCCTTGTCCAGGGCCGCATTGGCCTGGGCGATGACGTACTTGCCTTCTTCGATGGCCGACAGGTAGTCGATCTCGTTGGTGACCTTGCTGTCGACCACGCGGCGGTACGGCGTCTCGATGAAGCCGTATTCGTTCAGGCGGGCGTACAGGGCCAGCGAGTTGATCAAGCCGATGTTCGGGCCTTCGGGCGTTTCGATCGGGCACACGCGGCCGTAGTGGGTGACGTGCACGTCGCGCACTTCGAAGCCTGCACGTTCGCGCGTCAGACCGCCCGGGCCAAGGGCCGACACGCGGCGCTTGTGGGTGATTTCGGACAGCGGGTTGGTCTGGTCCATGAACTGCGACAGCTGCGAGGCGCCGAAGAACTCCTTCAGCGCGGCCGAGATCGGCTTGCTGTTGATCAGGTCGTGCGGCATCAGCGGCTCTTGCTCGGCCTGGCCGAGGCGTTCCTTCACGGCCTTCTCGATGCGGGCCAGGCCGGTGCGGTACTGGTTCTCGGCCAGTTCGCCGACGCAGCGCACGCGGCGGTTGCCCAGGTGGTCGATGTCGTCGACTTCGCCGTTGCCGTTGCGCAGGTCCACGAGGATCTTGACCACGGCCAGGATGTCTTCGTTGGTCAGCACCATCGGGCCGGTCGATTCGTCGCGGCCGACCTTGGCGTTGAACTTCATGCGGCCGACGCGCGACAGGTCGTACGTGTCCGGGTTGTAGAACAGGCGCTGGAACAGGGCCTGCACCGCGTCTTCCGTCGGCGGCTCGCCGGGGCGCATCATGCGGTAGATGGCCACGCGGGCTGCGAACTCGTCCACCGTCTCGTCGATGCGCAGGGTCTGCGAGATGTACGCGCCCTGGTCGAGTTCGTTGGTGTAGATCACCTGGATGTCCTGCACGCCGGCCGTGCGCAGCTTCTTCAGCAGCGCTTCGGTCAGTTCGTCGTTGGCCTTGGCCAGGATTTCGCCGGAGTCGGCGTCGACGATGTTGCGGGCGATCACGCGGCCGACCAGGAAGTCTTCCGGCACGCTGATGTGCGTAGTGCCCGACTGCTCGAGTTCACGCGTGTGGCGCGCGGTCACGCGCTTGTCCTTGGCGACCACGACCTTGCCCGACTTGTCGGTGATGTCGAAGCGCGCGACTTCGCCGCGCAGGCGCTCGGGAACGAATTCCATCTGGGCGCCGCTGTCCATCAGGCGGAAGTTGTCGTTCACGAAGAAGTTCGCGAGGATCGATTCCGGGTTCAGGCCGATGGCCTTCAGCAGGATCGTGACCGGCATCTTGCGGCGGCGGTCGACGCGGAAGTACAGCATGTCCTTCGGGTCGAACTCGAAATCGAGCCACGAACCGCGGTAGGGAATCACGCGGGCCGAGAACAGCAGCTTGCCCGAGCTGTGCGTCTTGCCCTTGTCGTGTTCGAAAAACACGCCCGGCGAACGGTGCAGCTGCGAGACGATCACGCGCTCGGTGCCGTTGATGATGAACGAACCCTTTTCGGTCATGAGCGGCACTTCGCCCATGTAGACCTCTTGTTCCTTCACTTCCTTGACCACCTTCGACTGCGAGGTCGACGATTCGCGGTCATAGATGATGAGCTGGACCTTGGCGCGCACGGCCGAGGCGAAGGTCAGGCCGCGGGTCTGGCACTCGCGCACGTCGAAGGCCGGCTTCGCGAGGTTGTACTCGAGGAACTTCATCTCGACAAAACCATTGTGCGAGACGATCGGGAAGGCAGCGTCGAACGCGGCCTGCAGGCCTTCGACGGTGCGTTGTTTGGGAGGAATGCCGGCTTGCAGGAACGCGGTGTACGCGTCTTTCTGCATCTGCAGCAGGTAGGGGATTTCTACGACGCTGTCGCGATTGCCGAAACTTTTTCGGATGCGCTTGCGTTCGGTGTAACTGTACGCGGACGATTGGGCCATGAGAGCTCCGGAGCTTGAGATCTTCAGCGACTTGTCAGCGGTGCCGGGCGAACGGCACCACTGCTTGGCGGCTGGCCACTACCAGCCGTTGGCGGACAGCGATGCGTTGCACATCGCCCGAACCAAGGGGTCTTCTGCAGTCGGGGTCAGAAGACACTCGAAAACCGTCTTCTTTCCGGTTTTCGGGTGCGCTCTGAAAGCGGCAAAGGCTGGAGGGCCTTTTCAGGCACCTCCAGCCCTCTAGCGGGTCTGAATTACTTCAGCTCCACCTTGGCGCCGGCGTCTTCCAGCTTCTTCTTGGCGGCTTCAGCGTCAGCCTTCGACAGGCCTTCCTTGACAGCCTTGGGAGCGGCTTCCACCAGGTCCTTGGCTTCCTTGAGGCCCAGGCCGGTGATTTCGCGCACGGCCTTGATCGCCGAAACCTTGTTCGCGCCTGCATCCATCAGCATGACGTTGAACTCGGTCTGCTCTTCGGCCACGGCAGCGGCAGCACCACCGCCAGCGCCGGCGGGGGCAGCCATTGCAGCGGCGCTCACGCCGAACTTCTCTTCGATGGCTTTCACCAGGTCGTTGAGTTCCAGGACCGTCATGCTGTCGAGCGCGGTCAGAAATGCGTCTTTATCGAATGCCATTTTTGTTTCCTAACAATTGGGTTGAATATTTCAAACGCAAGCTTCAAGCAGCCTGCGCTTCGGCCGGTGCATCGGCGGGTGCAGCTTCGCCACCACCGCGCTTCTCGGCCAGCGCCGCGAGCACGCGGGCGGTACGAGAGATCGGGGATTGCATCAAGCCCAGCAATTGCGCCAGCAGCACTTCCTTGGAAGGGATGTTGGCCAGTTGCTTCACGCCGTTCACGTCCAGGGCCTTGCCGCCGAATGCGCCGCCGCGAATCACCAACTTGTCGTTGGTCTTCGCGAAATCGGCCACCACCTTGGCGGCGGCCACTGCGTCTTCGGAAAAGCCATAGATCAGCGGGCCGGTCATCTGGTCGCCAACGATCTCAAATGCGCTACCAGCGACAGCACGGCGTGCCAGCGTGTTCTTCAACACGCTGAGGGTCACACCCTTGCTGCGAGCTTCGCTGCGCAGTTTGGTCATATCGGCCACCGTGATGCCACGGTATTCCGCCATCACGAGCGTTTGAGCTTTAGCGGCGAGGCTGGTCACATCACTGATGACCGCTTCTTTCTCACTGCGATTCAGACTCAAGGTCTACTCCTTTTAATGCGACCTTCGGCCGAGGCCTCGGATCGCGCTTCATGCAGCGACCAACTGTCAGGAACAAAAATCAAATTCCTTGCAGTGGGGTCGCCATCTGCGCTGGATACCGGAAGGATCGATCCGGCGATTAAGTGCAGCGCCCTGCACACCAGCGGTCTTGGATGGCTCGCGGCAACCGGAGCTGCCGCGACCCACCACATTCGCCCTGCCCTTGCGGGCGAGGCAAATCTCTTTGCTTAGCTCGCCGCGATGGTCTGCGTGTCCACGCGGACACCCAGGCCCATGGTCGACGACACCGCCACCTTGCGCAGGTACACGCCCTTGCTGGTCGCCGGCTTGGCCTTGACCAGAGCGTCGATCAGCGCGGCGAGGTTGCCTTGCAGCTTGTCGTTGTCGAACGAGCGGCGGCCGATCGTGCCGTGCACGATGCCGGCCTTGTCGACGCGGAACTGGACCTGGCCAGCCTTGGCGTTCTTCACGGCCGTGGCAACGTCCGGGGTCACCGTGCCAACCTTGGGGTTGGGCATCAGGCCGCGCGGGCCGAGGATCTGGCCGAGCGTACCGACCACGCGCATGGCGTCAGGGGCGGCGATCACGACGTCGAAAGGCATGTCGCCAGCCTTGACCATGGCAGCCAGGTCGTCCATGCCGACGATGTCGGCGCCGGCGGCCTTGGCTTCTTCTGCCTTGGCGCCCTGGGCGAACACGGCCACGCGCTTGGTCTTGCCGGTGCCGTTGGGCAGCACGACGGCGCCACGCACGACCTGGTCAGACTTCTTCGCGTCGATGCCCAGCTGCACGGCCACGTCGATCGATTCGTCGAACTTGGCGGTGGCGGCTTCCTTCACGATGCCGATCGCGTCAGCCAGCGGATACAGCTTGTTGCTGTCGACCTTGCCTGCGAGCGCTTTTTGCTTCTTGGTGATCTTGGCCATTTACACGCCCTCCACATTCACGCCCATCGAACGGGCAGAGCCGGCGATGGTGCGAACTGCTGCGTCCAGGTCGGCGGCAGTCAGGTCCTTCATCTTGGTCTTGGCGATCTCTTCGAGCTGTGCGCGCGTGATCTTGCCGACCTTGTCGGTGTGCGGACGGGCCGAGCCCTTGTCCAGCTTGATGGCCTTCTTGATCAAGGTGATCGCCGGCGGCGTCTTGATGATGAAGGTGAAGCTCTTGTCAGCGAACGCGGTGATGACCACCGGCAGCGGCAGACCAGGCTCGACGCTCTGGGTCTGCGCGTTGAACGCCTTGCAGAACTCCATGATGTTCAAACCACGCTGGCCCAGTGCGGGACCGATGGGTGGTGACGGGTTGGCCTTACCAGCTGGCACTTGCAGCTTGATGAAGCCGACGATTTTTTTCGCCATGCTTTGCTCCTTGCGGGTGATATCGCCTTGGCTTTCGCCGCGGCTCCCCGGGGTTGAACGACTCTTCGATCAAGGCCGCGCGCCGAGTCGGACAACGCGCAGCCGGGAATGGTTCCGGTCCGAGGACCGGCGGACTCAGGTCTTCTCGACCTGGCTGAACTCGAGCTCCACAGGCGTTGCGCGGCCGAAGATCATGACCGACACGCTGACCTTGCTCTTCTCGTAGTTGACTTCCTCGACGGTGCCGTTGAAGTCGGTGAACGGGCCTTCCTTGACGCGCACGAATTCGCCAACGGTGAACTCGACCTTGTGGCGCGGCTTCTCGGTGCCCTGCTGCATCTGGCTGACGATGCCCTCGACCTCTTTCTGCGAGATCGGGGCCGGACGATTCTTGGCGCCGCCAACGAAGCCCGTCACCTTGTTGGTGTGCTTCACCAGGTGCCAGCTCTCGTCGTCCATGATCATTTCGACCAGCACGTAGCCCGGGAAGAAGCGGCGCTCGGTGGTGCGCTTCTGGCCGTTCTTGATCTCGACCACTTCTTCGGTCGGCACCAGGATGCGGCCGAACTTGTCCTGCATGCCGGCACGGTTGATGCGCTCAATGATGTTGCGCTCGACGGCCTTTTCCATGCCCGAATAGGCGTGCACCACGTACCAGCGCAGATCGGGGTTGGCGGCGGGGGCCAGCACCGAGGTGTTTTCCTCCTCGGGACTGCTCGGCGTGGTTTCAACTGCGTCGTCGGTCATTTATTTTCTCCAGCCCAGAATGAGGTCGAAAAACACCCATTCGAGCGTCTTGTCGGTGAGCCAGAGGAAAACAGACATGACCGCCACGAAGGCAAACACGTAGGCCGTCATCTGCATGGCTTCCTTGCGGGTCGGCCAGACGACTTTCTTGACCTCGCGCCACGAGTCGCGGCCGAAAGCCCACAACTGGCGGCCATTCTCGGAGCTGCCGAAGGCCCCCACGGCCGCGGCCAGGCCGACCAGCAACGCAGCCCATTGCACCAGCGAGCCCTGGCGCGCCAGCAGGTAGAACGCCACGATGGCGCCCACTGCCAGCAGCACCGACGCGGCCAATTTGGCCTTGTCGGCACCCGTGCTCACGGTTTCGATTTGAGAAGTGGCCATGTTCGGCTGATTTCCTGTGGCCTTTCGGCCTTCAATTCAATGCGCCTTCTTGAGACGCCGAAGCCCATCGGGTCACGATGGGCTTTTTAGCCTCCCGCCGGGCGAACGACGGGGGTTTTTCGGAGGCGCCACCTAAGTGGCAGGGGCAGTAGGAATCGAACCTACAACCTTCGGTTTTGGAGACCGACGCTCTGCCAATTGAGCTATACCCCTCCGGTACTCTTTGCTCGGCTCAGATGTCGAGGATCTTTGCCACGACGCCCGAACCCACGGTGCGGCCGCCTTCGCGGATGGCGAAGCGCAGGCCTTCTTCCATCGCGATCGGGTTGATCAGCTTCACGGTGATGCTGACGTTGTCGCCAGGCATGACCATTTCCTTGTCCTTGGGCAGCTCGATCGCGCCGGTCACGTCCGTCGTGCGGAAGTAGAACTGCGGACGGTAGTTGTTGAAGAACGGCGTGTGACGGCCACCTTCGTCCTTGGACAGCACATACACCTCGGCGGTGAAGTGCGTGTGCGGCTTGATCGAGCCGGGCTTGCACAGCACCTGGCCGCGCTCGACTTCTTCGCGCTTGGTGCCGCGCAGCAGCACACCCACGTTGTCGCCCGCCTGGCCCTGGTCCAGCAGCTTGCGGAACATTTCCACGCCGGTGCAGGTGGTCTTGACGGTCGGGCGGATACCCACGATCTCGATTTCCTCGCCGACCTTGATCACGCCGCGCTCGACGGCGCCGGTCACCACGGTGCCGCGGCCGGAGATCGAGAACACGTCTTCCACAGGCATCAGGAAGGTGCCGTCCACGGCGCGCTCGGGCGTCGGGATGTAGGTGTCCAGCGCCTCGGCCAGCTTCATGATGGCTTCTTCACCGAGCTTGCCCTTGTCGCCTTCCAGGGCGAGCTTGGCCGAGCCGTGGATGATGGGGGTGTCGTCGCCCGGGAATTCGTACTTGTCGAGGAGTTCGCGCACTTCCATTTCGACGAGTTCGAGCAGCTCGGCGTCGTCCACCATGTCGCACTTGTTCAGGAACACGATGATGTAGCCCACGCCCACCTGGCGCGCCAGCAGGATGTGCTCGCGGGTCTGGGGCATGGGGCCGTCGGCGGCCGAGCACACGAGGATGGCGCCGTCCATCTGGGCAGCGCCGGTGATCATGTTCTTGACGTAGTCGGCGTGGCCGGGGCAGTCAACGTGCGCGTAGTGGCGGTTGGCCGTCTCGTACTCGACGTGGGCGGTGTTGATGGTGATGCCGCGGGCCTTTTCTTCGGGCGCCGCGTCGATCTGGTCGTAGGCCTTGGCTTCGCCGCCGAACTTGGCCGACAGCACCGTGGCGATGGCCGCCGTCAGCGTGGTCTTGCCGTGGTCAACGTGACCGATCGTGCCCACGTTCACGTGCGGCTTGGTGCGGGTGAATTTACCTTTTGCCATTTTTCGACTCCGAAAAAAACGATTTCAACGTATGCAGATGGGTTGCAAACCTGCCGTTGCAACCCCCTAAAAACTGGTGCCCTTTGCGGGAATCGGACCCGCGACCTCTCCCTTACCAAGGGAGTGCTCTACCACTGAGCCAAAAGGGCTTTGTCTAACCAATCGCTTTCCGGCGCCGAACCGGGTCTCTGGAGCGGGAGACGGGAATCGAACCCGCGTCATCAGCTTGGAAGGCTGGGGTTCTACCATTGAACTACTCCCGCATCGGGGGCACTTCAAGGCACCCAAAGCGCTAGATCCAATCGCTCTTAGAAACCAAATTCATCGCTGGTGGAGAGGGCTGGATTCGAACCAGCGTACTCGTTAGAGGGCAGATTTACAGTCTGCTGCCATTAACCACTCGGCCACCTCTCCGGCGAACCTCGAAATATAGCACGGTTTTGTGACTACGCAGAACTCAGCACCAAGAAGATGCGGGGAACTGCACGAGGCGAAACAGCCGGCATTATCCGTGAATTTCGCCGCCCGGCTGGTGCGCGAGCCGCCAGGCGCGCGCCTCGCCGAAGTGGCCGCAGCCGATGAACGGAACGGGCGGGCGCAGCGCGGAAAGCGGCGACGGATGATTCGACATCAGCACCTTATGGCGGCCAATATCGATCAACGCACGCTTACTTTGGGCATGCGAGCCCCAGAGCATAAAAACAACAGGTTTCTCGCCATCCGATACATGGCGGATGACCGCATCGGTCAGCACCTCCCAGCCGCGGCCGGAATGGCTGGCCGGCTGCCCTTCCTCGACCGTGAGGCAGGTGTTGAGCAGCAGCACGCCGTGGGTGGCCCATTTCACCAGGCTGCCACCGGGGTTCGGAAACTGCGGCGGTGGCGTTCCCAGGTCGCGCTGGAGCTCCTTGAAGATGTTGCGCAGCGACGGCGGCAGCGCCACGCCGGGCGCCACGGAGAACGCGAGCCCTTCGGCCTGGCCGCGCCCGTGGTACGGGTCCTGCCCCAGGATGACGACGCGCACGTCTTCGGGCGGTGTCAGCTCCAGGGCCCGCAGCGGCTGCGGCGGAAAGATGACCGCGCCGGCATCGAGGCGCTCGCGCAGGAAGCTGCGCAGCTTCTGGCCCACGATGCCGGCAAAGAAGCCGTCCACCAGCGGTTGCCAGCCCGGCGCGACGGGCCAGTCGGCGGGATCGCTGCTCGCCAGCTGATCGGGCCGGTTCATTTGAACAATGCGGCGAGCGCCTCGCCGGGTTCCTTGGCGCGCATGAAGGCCTCGCCGACCAGGAAGGCGTGAACGCCGGCCGCACGCAAGGTTGCGACGTCCTCGCGCGTGGCGATGCCTGATTCGGTGACGGCCAGCCGGTCGGCCGGCAGCCTGGGCAGCAGGTCGATGGTGGCCTGGATCGAGACCTCGAAGTTGCGTAGGTTGCGGTTGTTCACGCCGATGAGCGGCGTCTTGAGCTTGAGCGCGCGCTCGAGTTCGCCCGCATCGTGCACTTCGACCAGCACCGCCATGCCGAGCCCGCGCGCGATGGCTTCGTAGTCCTTCATCTGCGCGTCGTCGAGGCAGGCGGCGATCAACAGCACGGCGTCGGCGCCCATCGCGCGCGATTCGTACACCTGGTAGGCGTCGACGATGAAGTCCTTGCGCAGCACGGGCAGGTCGCACGAGGCACGGGCCTGCTTGAGGTAGTCGACGCCGCCCTGGAAGAACTGCCTGTCGGTCAGCACCGAAAGGCAGGCCGCACTGACCTGGCCGTCACCCTCGGCATAGCTCTGCGCGATGTCGGCGGGAATGAAGTCTTCGCGCAGCACGCCCTTGCTCGGGCTGGCCTTCTTGACCTCGGCGATCACCGCGGCATGGCCGGCGGCGATCTTGGCGCGCAGCGCGCCCTCGAAATCGCGCGTCAGCACGCGGCTTTCGGCGTCGAAGCGCACGGCTTCGAGCGGGCTTTTCTTCTGCGCTGCAGCAATTTCCTGCCGCTTGACGGCAATGATCTTGTCGAGGATGTCGGACATTTTTCTGCGTTCCTGGCTGTTTTCCTGCTTCACGCGGCGACCGTGGAGGCCTTGACCAGTTCGGTCAGCTTGGCGCGCGCCGCGCCCGATGCCACGGCCTCGCGCGCACGCTCGATGCCCGCGGCCATCGAATCGGCCACGTTGGCGGCGTACAGGGCCGCACCGGCGTTGAGCAGCACGATGTCAAGTGCCGGGCCGGCCTGATTGTCGAGCACGCCGAGCAGCATGGCCTTCGACTGCTCGGGCGTTTCCACGCGCAGCGCGCGGTTGCTCGACATCGCAAAGCCGAAATCCTCGGGGTGCAGTTCGTATTCGCGGATCTCGCCGTCCTTGAGCTCGCCCACCATGGTGGCGGCGCCGAGCGAGATCTCGTCCATGCCGTCGCGGCCATACACCACCATCGCGTGCTCGGTGCCCAGGCGCTGCAATGCGCGCACCTGGATGCCCACGAGGTCGGGGTGGAACACGCCCATCAGGATGTTCGGCGCGCCCGCCGGATTGGTCAGCGGCCCGAGGATGTTGAAGATGGTCTTGATGCCGAGTTCCTTGCGCACGGGAGCGACGTTCTTCATGGCCGGATGGTGGTTGGGCGCGAACATGAAGCCGATGCCCACCTGCTCGATGGAGCGCGCGATCTGCTCGGGCTGCAGGTTGATGTTGACCCCCAGCGACTCCAGCACGTCGGCGCTGCCCGACTTGCTCGACACGCTGCGCCCGCCGTGCTTGCTGACCTTGGCGCCTGCCGCGGCCGCGACGAACATCGAGCAGGTAGAGATGTTGAAGGTGTGCGAGCCGTCGCCGCCGGTGCCGACGATGTCGACCAGGTGCGTGGTGTCCTTCACGGGCACCTTGGTCGACACCTCGCGCATCACCTGCGCGGCCGCGGTGATCTCGCCGATGGTTTCCTTCTTGACGCGCAGGCCGGTGATCAGCGCCGCCATCATCACGGGCGAGCATTCGCCGCTCATGATGAGGCGCACGATGTGCAGCATCTCGTCGTGGAACACCTCGCGGTGCTCGATGGTGCGCTGGAGCGCTTCCTGGGGGGTGATCATGGGGAGTCTCCTCGGGGTTTTCAGGGGCCGGTGCGTCCGGCCGGCGCGTCCGTGAATGCAAGCTTGAGGCCGAAGCCGATGAACAGCACGCCGGCTGCGCGGTCGAGCCAGTGCATGCCCTTCTGCACGGCGCTCCTGCGCGCCATCCAGCCGGCGAACGCGGCCCATCCGACGATGACGGGGATGGAATTGAGGTTGAACAGCACGCCCAGCAGCACGAAGTACAGGCCCTTGCTGTCGGCGTCCGGCGCGATGAACTGCGGCACAAAGGCCAGGAAGAACAAGGCGACCTTGGGGTTCAGCACGTTGGTCCAGAAGCCGCCCAGGAAGATCTCCCTGAGCCCGCGCTCGCCCGATGCGGCCGCCGCCTGCTGCAGATCGGCCGGCGCCTTGGCGCGCGAGAACACCATGCGCACGCCCAGGTACAGCAGGTAGGCCGCGCCGACGTACTTGAGCACCGCGAAGGCCGCCGCCGAGGTGGCCAGCAGCGTGCCGACGCCGACCGCCGCCGCGAAGATGTGGACGAAGCAGCCGGTCAGGATGCCGAAGCCGCCGACGATGCCCGCGCGCACGCCGGAGCGCAGCGAGTTGGCGACGATGTAGAGCACATCGGGCCCCGGCGTCAGGTTCAGCAGCCAGCCGGCGGCGATGAAGGCGAGCAGATGCGGAAGATCGGGCATCGCACAGCTCCTTGAGGTTCAGGCGTTGAAGAAACCGCGGATCGCCGCCACGGCGCGGTCCACGCCGGCCGCATCGACATCGAGGTGCGTCACGAAGCGCAGCCGATAGAGCCCGGTGGCAAGGATGCCCTGCCCGTTGAGGCTCGCGAGCAGTTCGGCCGAACGCGCCTGCGCCGCGCCCGTGAGGTCGACGAACACGATGTTCGTGTGCGGCGTCTCGACCTTCAGTCCCTCGATGCCTTCGAGCCCCTCGGCCAGGCGCCGGGCGAGTGCATGGTCGTCGGCGAGCCGATCGATGTGGTGATCGAGCGCATGCGAAGCCGCCGCGGCGAGCAGGCCCGCCTGGCGCATGCCGCCGCCCGCCATCTTGCGGATGCGGTGCGCCCGCGCGATGAATTCGCGCGAACCGGCCAGCGCCGAGCCGATGGGCGCGCCCAGGCCCTTGCTGAAGCAGACCGACACGCTGTCGAAGCACTGCGCAATGCGGCGGGCTTCGGCGCGGATGTCGCTGCGCTTGTTCTGTGCGGCCTGCGCGGTCGCGGCATTGAAGAGCCGCGCGCCATCGAGGTGCCGCTGCAGTCCCTTGCCCTTCGCCAGATCGGTCGCAGCCTGCACGTACTCGAACGGCAGCAGCTTGCCGCCCAGCGTGTTCTCCAGCGCCAGCAGCCGCGTGCGCGCGAAGTGCGCGTCGTCGGGCTTGATGGCGGCTTCGATCTGCGCGAGCGGCAGCGTGCCGTCGGGTGCATGGTCGAGCGGCTGCGGCTGCACGCTGCCGAACACCGCGGCGCCGCCGCCTTCCCAGCGGTAGCAGTGCGCCTGCTGGCCCACGATGTACTCGTCGCCGCGGCCGCAGTGCGAAAGGATCGCGCACAGGTTGCTCTGCGTGCCCGTGGGCACGAACAGCGCCGCCTCGAAGCCCAGCAGCGCGGCGATCTTCTCCTGCAGCGCGTTGACGCTCGGGTCAGTGCCGAAGACGTCGTCGCCGAGCGGCGCCGCCATCATGGCCTCGCGCATCGCCGGGGTGGGTTGCGTGACGGTGTCGCTGCGCAGGTCGACGAGGCAGGAGCGGTCTGTCATGGCGGGTCAGTCCAGGAAGTTCTTGAGCATGGCGTGGCCATGCTCGGTGAGGATCGACTCGGGGTGGAACTGCACGCCCTCGATGCGCACGTCATGCGCAAAGCCGGTGTGCCGCACGCCCATGATCTCGCCGTCGTCGGTCCACGCGGTGATCGCCAACGCCTTCGGGCAGCTTTCGCGCTCGATGGAAAGCGAGTGATAGCGGTTGACGATGAACTTCTCGGGCAGCCCCGCGAACACGCCTTCCTGCGTGGTCGTGATCTCGCTGGTCTTGCCGTGCATCAGCTGCTGCGCGCGCACGATCCTGCCGCCGAAGGCCGCGCCGATGGCCTGGTGGCCCAGGCAGACGCCGAGGATCGGCAGCTTGCCCGCGAACTCCGTGATGGCCGCCACCGAAACGCCCGCTTCCGCCGGCGAGCAAGGCCCCGGCGACACCACGAGCCGCGTGACGCCCGAGGCGATCAGCTCGCCGATCTGCGCCACCGTGATCTCGTCGTTGCGGTGCACCTGCACATCCGCACCCAGCTCGCCCAGGTACTGGACGATGTTGTAGGTGAAGGAATCGTAGTTGTCGATCATCAGCAGTTTCATGGCTTGCTCACAATCCGGTGCACACCCTTGACGACGGGGAACACGTTGAAGTTGATCAGAAGGCCCAGCTTGAGGCCCGAGAGGCGCAGCGCGGCGAGCACCTGCGCGCGGTGCAGGTCGGTCAGCACGTCGACCGCCTTGAGCTCGACGATGACCGACTGCTCGACCACGAAGCCCGCGCGGTACACCTCGCCGAGCGAGCGGCCCTTGTAGCTGGCCGAGAGTGCCACGCCCTGCGCGAAGCCGATCTCGCGCTCGGCGAGTTCGATGGCCAGCGCGGCGGCGTAGGCCTCTTCGCCCAGCCCCGTGCCGAGCACGCGCTGCACTTCGACGGCGGCGCCGATGATCTCGTGCGAGAAGTCGTTCTGGATGTCGGGTACGTTGCTCATTCCAGCCCCTCCTCGACCAGTTCGGCCGCCCGCAGCAGTGCGCGCGCCTTGGCCTCGGTTTCTTTCCACTCCAGCTCGGGCACCGAATCGGCGACCACGCCGGCCGCGGCCTGCACGTGCAGCATCTGGTCCTTCACGATGCCGGTGCGGATGGCGATGGCCACGTCCATGTCGCCGGCGTAGCTGATGTAGCCGCAGGCGCCGCCGTAGAGGCCGCGCTTGGTGGGCTCGAGCTGGTCGATGAGTTCCATCGCATGCACCTTGGGCGCGCCGGTGAGCGTGCCGGCGGGGAAGGTGGCCTTGAGCACGTCGATGGCGGTCATGCCGTCCTTCAGCGTGCCTTCGACGTTGCTCACGATGTGCATCACATGGCTGTAGCGCTCCACCGCGAAGGCCTCGGTCACCTTGACGGTGCCGGTCTTGGCGATGCGGCCGATGTCGTTGCGCGCGAGGTCGATCAGCATCACGTGCTCGGCGCGCTCCTTGGGGTCGTTGATGAGTTCTTCCTCTGCCGCCTTGTCGAGTTCGAGCGAGGCGCCGCGCGGGCGTGTGCCGGCCAGCGGGCGGATGGTGATCTTCTGCTCGCCGTCGCCGGTGTTCTCCTGGCGCACCAGGATCTCGGGCGAAGCGCCCACCACGTGGAAATCGCCCAGGTGGTAGTAGTACATGTAGGGCGAGGGGTTGAGCGAACGCAGCGCGCGGTACAGCGACAGCGGCGACTCGGTGTAGCGCTTGCTGATGCGCTGGCCCACCTGCACCTGCATGAAGTCGCCGGCGGCGATCATGTCCTTGGCGCGCTCCACGGCCGCCAGGTAGTCGGCCTTGGCAAAGCTGCGCTCGGGCGGATGCGGCTGCGTGGGCTTCACGACGGGCGCGCTCACCGAATACTTGAGCTTTTCCTTCAGCTCGCGCAGGCGGCGCTTGCCCGCGGCGTAGGCCTCGGGCTGCTTCGGGTCGGCATAGACGATCAGGTAGAGCTTGCCCGACAGGTTGTCGATGACCGCCAGTTCCTCGCACTGCAGCAGCAGGATGTCGGGGCAGCCCAGCGCATCGGGCGGGCAGCTTTTTTCGAGCTTGCGTTCGATGTGGCGCACGGTGTCGTAGCCGAAGTAGCCCGCGAGGCCGCCGCAGAAACGCGGCAGGCCGGGCCGCAGTGCCACCTTGAAGCGCTTCTGGTATTCGGCAATGAAGTCCAGCGGATTGCCCGCGGCGGTCTCGACCACCTGGCCGTCGGTCACCACCTCGGTGGCGGCCTCGGCGCCGAAGCCGCTGGCGCGCAGCAGCGTGCGCGCCGGCAGTCCGATGAAGCTGTAGCGCCCGAAGCGCTCGCCGCCCACCACCGATTCGAGCAAAAAGCTGTGCTTGCCGCCGCCTTGCGAATGGGCGAGCTTGAGATAGAGGGAAAGAGGCGTTTCGAGGTCCGCAAAGGCCTCGGCCATCAGCGGAATGCGGTTGTAGCCCTGGGCGCTGAGGCTCTTGAATTCAAGTTCGGTGATCACGGATTCGTTCTCCAATTGCCTGCCGGCGCTTCTTGGCCGGCGGCAAGGTCATTCACTGGTGGCCCGGAGTCGAGAAAAGCGATCCGGTGCCGCGGGCGCACGGCGTGCGCCGTGCAGTCAAACAGTCAGCGATGTATGGCGACGCCAGGGCCAGGCTCCCCGGCTGCCTTCACCTGTTTGAATGATGTGATGAACGAACATGGAGCGTGGAGTTTAGCCCACGAAAACGCCGCCGGGTGCAACCGCCGCCTTCAGGGTTCCCCCGAAGACCGCGAGTAAAACGAAAAGATACATTCGAACGATCGTTCGCAAATCAAGGAAGCCACGTGCCCGCTGCCCTTTCGCTCCCGACCCTGTCGTTCTCCCGCCTGGCCGTGCTGGCCTGCGCCTGGTTCGCGCTCGGCGCCTCGGCCGCGCAGGTCGATGTGGCCGGCGTCAAGCTGAACGACACCCTCGACCTGCGCGGCACGACCCTGCAGCTCAACGGCGCGGGGGTGCGCTACAAGGCGGTCTTCAAGGTGTACGCGGCGGGGCTGTACGTCGGCAAGAAGGTCTCCACGCCCGAGGAGGCGCTGGCCGCGCCCGGGCCCAAGCGCGTGGCCATCACCATGCTGCGCGACATCGATGCCGACGAGCTGGGCAGATTCTTCACCAAGGGCGTGGAAGAGAATTCGCCCAAGAGCGAAATGGTCAACCTCATTCCGGGGCTGCTGCGCATGGGCCAGATGTTCTCCGACCAGAAACAGCTCAAGGCCGGCGACACCTTCACCATCGACTGGCTGCCCGGCACGGGCACGCTGGTGACGGTGCGCGGCGTGCCGCAGCCCGATCCGGTGAAGGAGCCGGCATTCTTCAACGCGCTGCTGCGCATCTGGCTCGGGCCGGCGCCGGCCGACTGGAAGCTCAAGGACGCGCTGCTCGGCAAGTAGCCGCGGCGCCGTCAGGAAACGCTTCGGTCGATGTCGGCGAGCGAGTCCACGAAGCCGTCGGCATCGACGCCGCGTACCGGTTCGCCGTGGTTGTAGCCGTAGGTGACCAGCACCACCGGGCAGCCCGCGGCGCGCGCGGCCTTGGCGTCGTTGCTGGAATCGCCGATCATCAGCGTGCGCGCGGGCGCGGTGCCCAGCGCTTCGCAGGTCTTCAGGAGGGGCAGCGGGTCGGGCTTCTTCGTTGCAAAGGCATCCCCGCCGAACGCGAAGTCGAAGAAGCCGTCGAGCCCCTTCGCCGCCAGCAGCGGCTTGGCGAACGAGGTCGGCTTGTTGGTGAGGCAGGCCAGGCGCAGGCCGCGCGAGCGCAGCGCCTTCAACCCTTCGACCACGCCCGGGTACACCGCCGAATGCTGTCCGTTGATGGCCAGGTAGTGGTGCTGATAACGCTCCCAGGCCCGGTCGAAGAGCGCCCGCGCGTCGGCCCTCTCGGACGCCGCGCCGGCGGACGGCATCGCATGCGCGAGTGCCGAAAGAATCAGATGCTCCGATCCCTTGCCCACCATCTTCTCGATGGCGGCCGGCGCCACCGGCGGCAGCGAAAGGTCGCCCAGCATGTGGTTGAGCGACACCGCAAAATCGCCGAGGGTGTCGACCATGGTGCCGTCGAGATCGACGATGGCGGCATCGAAGCGCGTGAGGTCGTGGTGAATGGAGGAGGTCAAGGGCAAGGCCGCCGGAGTTGCAGGACGCCGTCCATTTTGCCCCGTGCGGCCCCGCCGGGCGGCGCAGCCCCTTACTTGCTCTTGCTGCGCATCTCGTCGCGCAGCCGCTTGATCTGGTCGTGGTTGCGCTTGGCGCCATCGGCCTGCTGCTGGATCACGGCGCGCACGTCGGCCGGCAGGTCTTCCTTCAGCGCCTTGCGGTAGCGCGCCACCGCGGCGTCTTCACCGCGCTCGCATTCCTCGAGCATGGAGAGCGCGCTGTTGGCGCCCACCGAGCCCTTCACGTGCACCCAGCCGCGGTGCATGGCACCGGTCGCCGTGCCGCCCTTGTCGGGCGAGCCGCCGAAACGCTGGATGAGCTGGACCAGCTCTGCCGCGGCCTTGGCGCACTCGGCCGAGCGGCTCTGGAAGACCTGCTTGAGCTGCGGGGAATCCACCTCCTCGGCGCAGGCGCGGAAACCGTATTCGCCGTCGCGCGAGTTCTCCAGAAGATCGTTCAGCACCTTGACCACGTCTTCGGTGGTGGCGGTGTCCGCGGTGTTCGTGTAATTGGCCATGTCTGACTCCTTCGTATGCCTCATCGATAGGGAGGCGGGTTGAAAATTGCCAGCAAAGGCGGTGCCGAAGGCAGCCTCATTGCGCTGGTCCCGGGAGAAATGGTGTTCGAGCGAACGAGGACCGGTGTCGGTTTGGCCTGACGTCCGCTGTAAGCGTTCTTCGGGGCACGCCCCGGCCTGCGAATCTCCGCAGGCCTGCGGCCGGCGCGGGAATGGTGTTCTTGCCTACACGTGCGAGCCAGGAGCGCGCGAGAAATGAGGCTTGCAGCTTTTCGAAGGATCTAAAGTCCCATGACTTCCACCACGCAGATCGACGCCCGCATCGCGGGCGATGTGGCCTTTCGCGCCGGCGACGGCCCGCAGTTGAAGATTCCGAAGGGCAACTGCCAGATCATGATGGCCGACGACAGCGTCGTGCTCACCTGGACCGACCAGGGCCAGTCGCTGACCGCGGCCATTCCCAAGCTCGAATTCGACCGCTACATCCAGGAAGGCGCGATCGTGCTGGGCCGGGGCTGAGGGGCCTGCCCGCGCGCTCACTCCTCGCGCAGGCTGCTGGCGCGCGCGTCGAGGGCCTGCGCGTACGAAGCGGCTTCCTCGGGCGTCATGGAGCCCTCGAGCTCGGCCAGTTCGAGCCGTTCGAAGTCGTAGGAAATCCATTCGAACAGGTGGGATCTGGGCATGTCGTCGAAGCTTTCGCTGTCGCTCCACGACTGCAGGCGCACGGGCGCGCTTTCCA
The DNA here is from genome assembly GCF_007828835.1 of Variovorax beijingensis. Taxonomy (GTDB): domain Bacteria; phylum Pseudomonadota; class Gammaproteobacteria; order Burkholderiales; family Burkholderiaceae_C; genus Variovorax; species Variovorax beijingensis_A. Next base: position 243,287 of record NZ_VIVL01000003.1, read on the forward strand.
GCAGCAGGCGCAGGTACAGCGCGCGCGCAATCTTGATTTCTGCGATCTGGCATGGCGTCGATCAGCAGGCGCAGTTGCGCGAGCACCTGCTCGCACTGCTGCACCCGGCGGTGCGACTCGCCGATCGCGGCTTCGCACGTCGCGGGACAGTCCGCCCTCGCCTGCCAGGCCCGGTGGAATTCGCGCGTGATCCGTGCGTAGGCCAGCTGCTGGAGCCCGTGGAGCGCGCAGTCAAGTGGGCCGTGCATGGCGTTGCGCCGAACTCGCCTCAGGCGGGCTTGTTGCCGGCGTCCTCCGCTTCATCGTCGTCGTTGTCGTCGTTTTCTTCCTCCGTGCCGGCAAGCCCGGCGGCCGAGCCCGCGTCCTCGGTGCGGTCCGGCAGGATGTCCGCATCGGGCGCCGAGGGCGGCGCGTCCGCCGACGCACGCTCGCCGGTGCCCTCGGCATCGGTGCTGCTTTCATGCGCAATGGGAATGGCGCCTTCCGCGGCGTCTTCGGGAATGGCGCTGCGCTCGCGCGAGGTGCACACGTCGCTTCCGCTGTCGCTCGTGTCGCTGGGCCCCAGGCTGTCGACGTCCTTTCCCTTCGGCTCCTCCGGCGGGCGGTCGCCTCCCAGGATGCTGCTCGTGGCCATGGCTTCCTTCGATGATGAAAAAAATCGGATGGATGCGAATCGCCAGACTGGGCATCCTCGGCACCGGCCAGCGTAGGAAATGGGCGCATCCGGGCCGCAGCCATTCGCGGAGATTTCGCGCCCGGCGTTGCGCGCGACAAACGCCTCCGTCGCGTCGCGGGGACGGGAGCTTGGGCCTTGCTCCTACGCGGCGGGGAGCCGTGGCCGGTAGCCTGGGCGGCTCGCTTCCCAACCGCAACCCAACCAACAGCAAATCACCATCCCATCCAATGAAGAATTTCCGCTATCTCCTGATTGCCGGCGCCGTGGCGCTCGGCGCCTGCTCCCAGATGTCCGGCCCCACGCGCTCGGCCAGCCCCGCCGCCTCCGCGGCCAACCAGCCCGATCCCACGATCCTGCTCGTGCCCGTGCGCATCGAGGACCCCGCGCTGGCCTCGGGCTGCTGGGCCCAGTTCTATACCGGCCGCAACTTCCAGGGCGACATGCTGACGCTGGTGGGGCCGGCCGAAGTCCAGAGCATGGACCGCGGCACCGCAAGGCAGCTCAAGCGCGACATCGACAGCGTGAGCGTGGGCCCGCGCGCCACGCTGAAGGTGTATGAGCACGCGATGTTCAGGGACCGCACGGTCGACTTCCCGGCGAACAGCCGCGAGGGCGGCCTGATGCGCAAGCTGGGCTTCGGCGGCCGCATCGAGGCGATGAAGCTCGACTGCTCCTGAACACGGCCACGGCCGCTGCGCTCAGCCGCCGCGCAGCGTGGCGTGCGGATGCAGCGGATGCGCGAGCGTGTCGGCAATGAGCCGCAGCGCCTGGTCGCATTGCTCGCGCGACATCGGGCCGCCCAGGCAGATGCGCACCGCCTCGGGCGGATCGCCATCGGTGGAAAAGGCCGCGCTCGCCACCACGCCGACGTTCTGCGTGCGCAGGTAGGAGGCAAACTCCACCGGGCTCCAGCCCGGCGCGAGCGGCAGCCAGGCATGGAAGCCCTCGGGATGCGCCTGCAGCCCGCTGCCGCCGAGATGCCGCGCGGCCAGCGCCTGCCGCGCCATCGATTCCCCGCGCACGGCCTGCAGCATGGCCTCGGCGGTGCCGTCCTCGACCCACAGCGTGGTCAACGCGTTGGTGATGGGTGAGGCCATCACGGTGGTGGCGCGCATCGCGCCAGCCAGGCGCTGCGACTGGACCACGGTGGGCGAGCACACATAGGCGCTGCGCAGGCCCGCGCCAAAGCACTTGGAGAATCCGCTCACGTAGTAGGTGAGCCCGGGCGCCAGCGTGGCGAGCGCGGCCGGCGTCTGGCGCGGCAGCATGCCGTAGGCGTCGTCCTCGATGATCGGCACCGCGTAGCGCAGCGCCACGTCGGCCAGCGCCTCGCGCCGTGCGCGCGACACGGTGCCGGCGGTCGGGTTCAGCAGCGTGGGGTTGCAGTAGAGCGCCTTGGGCTTGAGCGTCCTGCAGGCGTGCTCGAAGGCATCGGCGATGGGGCCGTCGTCATCGAGCTGCAGTGCATGCAGCTGCACGCCCAGCTGCGCCGCGATGGCCTTCACGCCCGGATAGGTGAGCGACTCCACGCAGATCAGCTCGCCCGGCCGCGCGAGCTGCGAGAACAGCGCCGTGAGCACGCCGTGGATGCCGGGGCACACGAGGATGCGGTCGATGCCGGCATCGGGCACGAAGGGCCGCAGCCAGTGCATCGCGGCCTCGCGGTCGTGCGCGGTGCCGCCGAAGTCCTGGTAGCGCAGCAGGTCGTGCAGGTCGGCCTCTGCGAATGCGCGGCTGGCGCTGTCGTGCAGCCGCGCCATCAGGTGCGGGTCGTCGGGCTCGGGCGGCATGTTCATCGTCATCTCGGCGCCGCTGCCGCCGCGCAGCCGCAGGCTGGGGCTGCCCGAGCGGATGAAGGTGCCGGTGCCGGCGCGCGAATCGATCAGGCCGCGCTTGCGCGCCTCGGCATAGCCGCGCGCCACGGTCGTGTAGTTGAGCTCCAGCTCGGCCGCGAGTTCGCGCAAGGTAGGCAGCCGGTCGCGCACCGCGAGGCGGCCGGTCTTGATGTCGTCGGCAATCAATTCGGCCAGCAGCAGGTAGGCCGGCTTGGTGGTGTTGCGCAGCTGCTTGCGCCAGTGGGCGGTGATCGTGGTCATCGGCGGAGTTGATTGCATCCATTGATTGCATCGGGCCACCGATCAGGCACGCAGGAATCGCGCCCGCTCCAGGGGGCCGGGCGCCTCGATCAGGTGCGATCAACTCCATTGATCGGGTGCATTGATCGCATGGCGGATGCGTCTTTCCGGTGCGGCAAGGGCCGCGCCGACCGCCTCTGCAGCGACTTTTCACGGGACCCGAAAAAAGTTTTCGGGCGCCCAGGCCGCACCCGGGCGGATTGATCGCGCATTGATCGCACGCGCCGCGCCAGGCGCTGGCACATCGCCTGCGAAGAGAAAGGCACGCAAGACCTGCGTTCATCCCCCTTTCAACCGGAGTACCCCATGCCCAAAGTCACCCGCCCCCGCAACGAGAAAGGCGAGTTCCTCGTCGACTACGAAGAGAAGGTGTTCGAAGACGTCAAGGCCGAGCCCGGCGAGAAGGCGCTCGTCACCTTCCACACGGTGGCCTTCGAGGGCTCGATCGGCTTCGTGAACCTGCTGCAGGCCACGCGGCTGCGGCGCAAGGGCTACGAGACCTCGGTCCTGCTGTACGGCCCCGGCGTGACGCTGGGCGTGCAGCGCGGCTTTCCGACGCTGGGCGACGAGGCCTTTCCGGGCCACCAGAACTTCAACAAGCAGATCAGCAAGTTCATGGAAGAAGGCGGCAAGGTGTATGCGTGCCGCTTCGCGCTGCAGGCGCTGTACGGCCACGGCGAAGGCGCGCTGATCGAGGGCATCACGCCGATCAACCCGCTCGACGTGCTGGACCTCGTGCTGCTGCACAAGAAGGCCGGCGCGGTCATCCTCGACACCTGGACGCTGTGAACATGTCCACCCCCAGTCTTCGCGCACTTCGTGTCGCTTCGCCTGCCGCTGTGGACAGGGGGTGACCATGAACTCTTCCCCACGCATCGTGCGTGCCGCGGCGATCCAGATCGCGCCCGACTTCGAACGGCCCGACGGCACGCTCGAGCGGGTGTGCGGCGCCATCGACGAGGCCGCGGCCAAGGGCGCGCAGCTGGCCGTATTCCCCGAGACCTTCGTGCCCTACTACCCCTACTTCAGCTTCGTGCTGCCGCCGGTGCTGCAGGGCGCGCCGCACCTGCGGCTGGCAGAGCGCGCGGTGGTCGTGCCCGGTCCGGTCACGCAGGCCGTGGCCGAGCGTGCGCGGCATCACGGCATGGTGGTGGTGCTGGGCGTGAACGAACGCGACCACGGCAGCCTCTACAACACGCAGCTGGTGTTCGACGCCGACGGCACGCTGGCGCTCAAGCGCCGCAAGATCACGCCCACCTACCACGAGCGCATGGTCTGGGGCCAGGGCGACGGCGCCGGCCTCAAGGTGGTCGACACCGCCGTCGGCCGCGTCGGCGCGCTGGCCTGCTGGGAGCACTACAACCCGCTCGCGCGCTACGCGCTGATGGCGCAGCACGAAGAGATCCACTGCGCGCAGTTTCCCGGCTCGCTGGTGGGCCCGGTCTTCGCGGAGCAGATGGAAGTGACGATCCGCCACCACGCACTGGAGTCGGGCTGCTTCGTGGTCAACGCCACCGGCTGGCTCAGCGACGAGCAGATCCGCAGCGTCACGCCCGACGCCAACCTGCAGAAGGCGCTGCGCGGCGGCTGCCACACCGCCATCGTCTCGCCCGAGGGCAAGCACCTTGCGCCGCCGCTCACCGAGGGCGAAGGCATGGTGGTGGCCGACCTCGACATGGCACTGATCGCCAAGCGCAAGCGAATGATGGATTCGGTCGGCCACTACGCGCGGCCCGAACTGCTGTCGCTCGCCATCAACGACCGGCCCGCGCAGACCACCGTGCCGATGCATCTCACGCAACCCCTCGTTCAACGGAGCCCCGACCATGACCACCACCACGACCCCGCCGGAGAGCCGGCAGCTGATGACCGAGCTCCAGTCCTTCGGGTTGCGGCTGGTTGATCCTTCGGCCGGCGCGGCGAGCCGCCGCGGCGGCGCGGGCCCGTCGGACCACAAGGCCGTGACAGTGGACGGCCACACGATCATGGTGCCGGTCCACACTTCCAGCGCCTGGCACTCGCCGTTCACGGCCGAGGCGCCGGATGCAGCGGGCGTGAGCCGCGTGATGCGCGGCAGCATTCCCATCGCGAACATCAGCTTTCCGAAGCAGCCGCGCTTCTACGCGATGCAGACCTTCGACGGCGTGCCCTACTCGCAAATCGCCACGCTGCACGGCAGCGACGTGCTCGCCACCACCGTGCTGCAGACCTGCATCCGCTACGAGAGCCGCAGGAAGAGCTGCAAGTTCTGCGCGATCGGCCAGTCGCTCGCGGCCGGCCGCACCATCGCGCGCAAGACGCCCGAACAGCTGGCCGAAGTGGCGCGCGCAGCCGTGCTGCTCGACGGCGTCAAGCACATGGTGATGACCACCGGCACGCCCAACGCCACCGACCGCGGCGCGGCCATCCTGTGCGAGAGCGCGTTCGCGATCAAGGCTGCGGTCGACATCCCGATCCAGGGCCAGTGCGAGCCGCCCGACGACGACCAGTGGTTCCACCGCATGAAGGCCGCGGGCATCGACACGCTGGGCATGCACCTCGAAGTGGTGACGCCCGAGGTGCGCGAACGCATCATGCCGGGCAAGGCCAGCGTGCCGGTCTCGCGCTACATGAGCGCCTTCGAGGCGGCGGTGGGCGTGTTCGGGCGCGGCCAGGTCAGCAGCTACATCCTGGCCGGGCTGGGCGACACGCGCGAGGCCATCCTCGACACCTGCGATCAATTGCTCGCGCGCGGCGTTTACCCCTTCGTGGTGCCCTTCGTGCCGATCAGCGGCACGCCGCTCGAAGACCATCCCGCGCCATCGCCGGAGTTCATGAAGTCGCTGCTCGCGCCGCTGGGCGAGCGCGTGGTGGCGGCCGGGCTGCGCTCGGCCGACATCAAGGCCGGCTGCGGCAAGTGCGGCGCCTGCTCGTCGCTGTCGGTCTACGAAAAGGAAAGCGAGGGCTGAACATGCTGTGCATCGACGACCTCAGCGAACTCGACCCGCACTACACGCCGGTCGAATACCTGGTGCGCGAAGCCGCGCAGCAGTGGGAGCGCGACGAAGCCATGGCGCTGCGCCGCGCGGTGTTCTGCATCGAGCAGGGCATCTTCGCGCGCGACGACCGCGACGCCACCGACGGCCATGCGCGGCTGCTGGTCGCCATGTCGTGCAACGCCGGCATGCCCGAGCAGGTGGTGGGCACCGTGCGTATCCACCGCGGCGAGGCAGCTGGCGAATGGTGGGGCTCGCGCCTCGCGGTGCATCCCGCGTTCCGCAGCCAGGGCCACCTGGGCGCCACGCTGATACGGCTCGCGGTGTCGCGCGCCAATGCGCTGGGCTGCAAGGAATTCTTCGCGCAGGTGCAGATGCAGAACGTGCCGCTGTTCCAGAAGCTCGGCTGGCAGCTGCTCGAGGAGAGCGCCATCCACGGCCGCCCGCATGCACGCATGCAGGCGGGGCTCGCTTTCTATCCGCCCTGCCATGACCCGGTGAGCGGCTTCGTCACGCGCGCGAAGGTGCTGTCATGACGAGCGTCCACGACATTGCCGAAGCGCTGCGCGCCACGCGCGGCTTCGCCCACAAGCGCGATATCAGCGACGTGGTGTCGGCCCTCGGCCGCTCGCTGCCCGGCGGCCATGCCGCGCTCGCGCAGGCGGTGCCCATCGGCGACGACTGCGCGGCCATCCCCGACGGCCACGGCGGCTACCTGCTGTTCGCGATCGAAGGGCTGGTGGAAGACTTCATCGTGCGCATGCCCTGGTTCGCGGGCTACTGCGGCGTGATGGTCAACGTGAGCGACATCTATGCGATGGGCGGCCGCCCGACGGCGGTGGTGGATGCGCTCTGGAGCATGGGCATGGACCCTGCCGACGAGGTGCTGCGCGGCATGGCCGAGGCCTCGGTGCGCTACGGCGTGCCGGTGGTCGGCGGCCACAGCAACAACCGCAGCGAACGGCCGCAGCTCGCGGTCGCGATCCTCGGCCATGCGCGGCGCCTGCTGACGAGCTTCGATGCGAAGCCCGGCGACCTGCTGGTGATGGCGGCCGACCTGCGCGGCGCCTACGAGGAGCCCTTTCCCTACTGGAACGCATCGACCACGGCGCCGGCCGCGCGGCTGCGCGCGGACCTCGAACTGCTGCCCTCCATCGCGGAAGACGGCCTCTGCCGCGCCGCGAAGGACATCAGCATGGCCGGCGCGGTGGGCACCGCGATGATGCTGCTGGAGTGCTCGGGCGTCGGCGCGCGCATCGACCTCGAGGCATTGCCCAGGCCCGGTGGCGTGCCGCTGCTGCGCTGGCTTTCTTCTTTTCCGAGCTACGGATTCGTGCTCAGCGTGCCGCCTTCGCAGGTCGCGCCGGTGCTCGGCCGCTTCGCCGCGCGCGACATCGCCTGCGCGGTGGTCGGCGAGGTCGATGCGACGCGGCAGGTGCGGCTGCAGGCGGGCGGCAACGAGGCCCTGTTGTGGGACTTCGGCCACGATGCCTTCATCCAGCCACCGAAGGAGGCGCTCGCATGCCCGTGATGCACTTCCAGGTGCGCTGGCCCGATGCCAGCGAAACGCGCTGCTACTCGCCCTCGTCCGTGGTGCAGGATTTCTTCGCGCCCGGCGAACGCTACGCGCTCGAAGACTTCCTGCGGCGCTCGCGCGAGGCATTGGGCATCGCCTCCGAGCGCGTTCGCGCCAGGTACGGCTTCGCGTGCTCGCAGGCCATGGACCAGCTCGCCGAGATCGAGCGCATCGCCACCCGCTTCACCGGCGCCGCCGATGCCGAAGTCACCGTCGTCGCCGTTGATTGACGCGCCCTGCATTCATAGAGAAACAAAGAGAGAAGACCCATGTCCTATCCCTACGGCGGACGCAGCCACTACAGCGTCGTCATCGTCGGCGGCGGCCAGGCCGGCCTGTCGCTGAGCCACTGCCTGCAGCAGCGCGGCATCGACCACCTCGTGATCGAGAAGCGCAGCCTCGTGCACAGCTGGCGCACACAGCGCTGGGATTCGTTCTGCCTCGTCACGCCCAACTGGCAGTGCCAGCTGCCGGGCTGGGCCTACCGCGGCGACGATCCGCACGGCTTCATGGTGAAGGACCAGATCAACGAATGGCTGGCCGGCTTCGTCGCGCAGGTGAAGGCGCCGGCCATCGAGGGCGTGACCGTCGAGCGCGTGGCGCGCGTGCCCGGCACGGGCGAGCGCGACCGCTTCATGGTGCAGACCGACGCCGGCCTCTACACCGCCGACCAGGTGGTGGTGGCCTCGGGCGGCTACCACCGCCCGATCGTGCCGCGCCTGGCCGAGAAGCTGCCGCCGCACGTGGTGCAGTACCACTCGGCGCAGTACCGCAATCCGGCGCAGCTGCCCGAGGGCGCGGTGCTGGTGGTGGGCTGCGGCCAGTCGGGTTCGCAGATCGCCGAAGACCTGCACCTGGCCGGGCGCAAGGTGTACCTTGCCACCGGCGATGCGCCGCGCTGCGCCCGCTTCTACCGCGGCCGCGAAGTGGTCGATTGGCTCGCCGACATGAAGTACTACGACATGCCCGTGACCGAGCATCCGCTGCGCGAGGGCGTGCGCGACAACACCAACCACTACGTGACCGGTCGCGACGGCGGCCGCGACATCGACCTGCGCCGCTTCGCGCTCGAGGGCATGGAGCTGTACGGCCTGCTGACCGGCCTGGGCAGCGACGGCACGCTGGAGTTCCAGCCCAACCTGCGCGAGCACCTGGACAGTGCCGACGCCACCTACAACCGCATCAACGCCTCGATCGACAAGTTCATTGCCTCCCGGGGCATCGAGGCGCCGCCGCCCTCGGTCTACACGCCGGTGTGGGAGCCGCCCGAGGAGCGCACGCGCCTGGACCTTGCCGAGGCAGGCATCGCGAGCGTGCTCTGGTGCATCGGCTTCTCGCCCGACTTCGAATGGGTGGATGCGCCGGTGTTCAACGGCCGCGGCGCGCCGGTGCACCAGCGCGGCGTGACGGGCGTGCCCGGGCTCTACTTCCTGGGGCTGCCCTGGCTGCACACATGGGGGTCGGGCCGCTTCTCGGGCGTGGCGCGCGACGCGGAGTTTCTTGCCGAGGCGATCGAAGAGAGGAAGAACGCGGCAGCGACGGGCCGGGCCGATGCGCAAGAGGCGCCGGCCGGCGCCCAACTGCGCGCGGCCTAGAGCACGGCTCAGGCCTGCTGCGCCTCGGTCAGCGCCTGCGCAGCCACCACCGCCTCGGTGCGGTTGCGCACGTTGAGCGCGCGGAAGATGGCCGCCAGGTGGATCTTGACCGTGCCTTCGCTGATGCCGAGGCTGCGGCCGATGAGCTTGTTGGGCTTGCCCTGCGAGAGCAGCTGCAGCACCTCGACCTGGCGCTCGGTGAGCACGCTGCGCAGATGCTCGAGCGTCTGCGAGGAAGCGCCTGCAGGGCGCGCATCGCCGTTCTGCGTGGGCGCCACGCCGGCCACGATGCCGGGCGGCAGCGCCGTGAGCATCATGGGCGGCACGTACACGCCGCCAGCCAGCACCAGCCGCACGGCCGACAGCATGACCTCGGGCGAATAGGCCTTGGGAATGAAGCCGAGCACGCCGCGCTCGAGCGCGCTGCGCATGATGGCCGGGTCTTCGTAGCCCGAGAGCACGATGACCGGCACGGCCGGATGGCGGCGGCGGATCTCGTCGATGTGCGCCTGGCCATCGGCGCCGGGCATGTTGAGGTCGATCAGGGCCAGGTCGAGCTCGTCGGTGGCGCCGGCAAGCAATTCGTCGACGCTCATCGCCAGGACGAACTCGATGCCGGGCTCGAGCTCCGACAACTTGGCCTTGACCGCCTCGATGACGAGCCGGTGGTCGTCGGCGATCAGAATTTTCATGGCATGTCCCAGTGTCCCAGCGTGCATTGAACTCAGCGGATGCCGAAGATACCGGCGATTGCCCCGCGCAGCAAGCCGGTTTGCCCGACGAACGGCATAGTCCCCAAGCGATATGGCGCCCGCCGCCCGGCGTTCGGAAGATGGAATCCTTACTCGAAGGAACCGGGGACATGGGGATGTGCCATCGCAGCAGACGCCGGTGCAAGGCATCCTCCGCAACGCAGGCGCGGTGAGCGGGCGCGGTCATCCATGGTCCGGCTGCTCGACTGTTTTTCCGCATTCGTCTCCTTCGGCCTCGCCCTCGACGCATCGATCGCGGCCGGCCGCGCCGCGCCGCCCTCGCACGATGCCGCGCAGCAGCAGGCGCGCCGGCTGCTCGACGCGGCGCGCGCCTGCGCTTCGGGCCAGCCCGCCGCGCAGGTCGAGTCGGCGGTCTTTGCGATGGTGGCCTGGATCGACGAGATCCTGGCGCGCCACCCTGGAGCGGCCGCAGGTGCGGCGCCGCTGCAGGTGCAGCTGTTCAACTCGAACAACGCGCACAGCGAGTTCTTTCACCACCTGTCGGCGCTGGGCGCCGAAGACGATGAACTGCGCGAGGTCTACTGGCATGCGCTGGTGCACGGCTTCAAGGGGCAGTACTACTTCGAGAGCGACGACCGCGGCGAGCTCGGCAAGCTGAAGGCGCTGCACGGCCATCAGCTGCGGCTCAGGCCGCTGGCGCTCGGCAGCCTGGTGCAGGACCGCATCACGCCGCAGCCCTATGGCGTGGCGGATCCGCCGGGCCCGCACGACCTGCGCCGCCGCGACCGCAGCCTGCTGCGCGCGCTCGGCGCGCTCGCGCTGCTGCTGCCGCTTTTCTATCTGCTGTGGTGGCAGTGGCCGGCCGGGCTGCACGCGGGCGAGCCGGGACCGGCGCAGCGCATCGAGCAGCATCTTCAAAGCTATGCCTGCGCCGATCTCTCGGCTTCCGCCGACAAGGGCGGCAGGCTGCACGTGAGCGGCTTCGTCTCGCTGCCGGCCGACCTGCAGCGGGTGGAGCGCGAGGTGGCCGGCCTGCTGCCCGATGCCGGCTCGCCCACGTTCGATGTCAGGCTGCGCGTGTGGCCCCACTGCGAGGTGTTCGCCATCCTGAAGCCCTACCAGCTGCGCAACCGCGAGAAGGCCCACGGACTGGGCGTGACGGCCGTGACGGCCCGCAACGGCCGGCTGCGCGAAGGAGACGACGTGCGCATGCAGGTGGCCGCGCCCAGGCACGACAGCTACCTGTGGGTGGACTACTACACCGCCGAGGGTTCGGTCATGCACCTGAACACCGGCCAGCCGGTGCGGCTGCGCGCCGGCGAGAAGCTGGACCTGGGCCGCGACATCCCGGCGAGCTGGCTTGTGGCCCCGCCCTTCGGCACCGTGCTGGTCACCGTGCTCTCGTCGCCCACGCCGTTCGACGGCGCCGCGGACCGGCCGCCGTACGAACTCGCTTCGGCCTACCTGCTGCGGCTGCGCGAAGCGCTCGCTGCCAACAAGGGCAATGAGCGGCTGCTTGCCGATTTCGAGTTCTTCGAGACCACTGCACGTTGAGAGCCGCAGCATGCCCGCCGCGTTGTTGCCTGCCCACTTTTTCTGGCTCCTGCTCGCGCTGTGCCTGGCCGGCTTTGTGCTGCTGTACGCCGCGGTCCGCGACGCGGGCCGCGGTGCGCGCCGCCGGGCGCTGCGCCGGCGCATTGCCGCGCTCGGCCCGCCGGCGGCCGAAGCCGACGAAGCCGCGATCGAAGCCATGAGGGAAGCCATGTCGCACGCACGCCAGCTCCTGCGCCAGCCACTGCGGCAGCAAGCCGCGCCGGTGCCCTGGTTTCTCTTTCTCGGCGACGCGGCGGCCAACCTGCCGGGGCTGCTGGCGGCGGCCCATGCCGAGCACTTGGCACCTTCAGGCAGCGAGCCCTTCGGCGAACCCTACTGGCGCTGGTGGCTCACCGGCTCGCTGACGGCCATCGAGCTCCACCCGAGCGCCGTCAGCGACGCGGCGGCGGCGCCGCACACGCGCGCGCTGTGGCTCCAGGCGCTCCTCGCGCTGGCCGAGCGGCGCGACCGCGTGCCGATCAACGGCGTAGTGGCCTGCGTGGCAGCGAGCGAACTGCTGCACCCGGCCAGCGCAGGCATGAAGCCGCTGGCCACCAGGATGCGCCGGCTGCTCGACGAGGCCGCGGACACCTTGCGCCTGCAGCTGCCGGTCTACCTGGTCGTGACCGGCCTGGAGCAGCTGGCCGGCTATGCCACGCTGCGCGGTGCGCTGCCGCCCGAGGTGCTCGCACAGGTGATCGGCCATCGCCTGGCCGGACCGGCCGCCCACGGCGAGAGCGCGGCCGAACGGTTCGACGCCCTGTTCGATCCCATGGCGCGTCAGCTGCATGCGCTGCGGATGGCGCTGCTGCGCGAGCAGCCGGGTGCATCGGGCCAGCTCGCGATCCATGAATTCATCGAGGCGCTGCGTGCGCTGCAGCCCGCATTGCGCGAGGTGGCCGAGGCCTTGTTCGAAGGCCATGGCCGCGGCTCGCGCGTTCCGCGGTGGCGCGGCCTCTATGTGACGGCCGCTGCATCGGGCGCAGCCGGCGGCGCCTTCGTGGCCGACCTGTTCGAGCGCTTCCTGCCCGCCGACCAGCCGCTCGCACGGCCGGGCCGCGCGCCGAACGCCAGCGCCGCGCGTTCCTGAAAGGGTCGGGCTATTTGCTCTCGATGCGGATTTGCCGCGCGCCGAAGGTCACGGTGAGCGTCTGCGGCTTGCCGGCTTCCACCGCGCGCACTTCGCGCCAGCGTGCACGGTCGAGGTCGCGGAACGCGGCCATCACGCCGATGGCCTTGGCATCGGCCGGCAGCGTGAGGTCGAGCTTCCTGCTTTCGCCCGGGCGCAGCAGCATCTCTTCGCGCTGCACCAGCTCGGCGCCGAGCGTGGCCTGGTCCTTTTCGAACAGCGAGAAGAAGTCGGCCCCTTCGAAGGGGCCGGGCGACTTCAGCGCATAGATGCGCACCGTGAGCGGCGAAGCGCGGCCGCGCGCATCGGGGTTGGCATCGGCACCGGCCGTGAGCGTGATCGACACCGGCGTGACCACGGGCTTGCTTGCGCAGCCCGCGACCAGGGCGCCGGTCAATGCAAGGCCGCAGGCCAATGCCAGGCGCCGCGAGACCGCAGCAAAAGAGCGTCCATAGGACGAATGGTGTGTACCCAGCGTGCGCATGCTATTCCCTTCGTTGCATTGACCGGTTCGGACGCATCTTTGATTATCACCAGCCAACTCGAACAGGCAACATGCTGACCAACGAACTTGTCGAAGCCCTGCTCACGCCCATCGGCGAGGCCTCGCCATGCGGCGACGATCTGGAGTACGACGCGGCCTTCACCGCGCTCACCACCGCAGCGCAGGGCAAGCCCGAGCAGCAGTTCGGCGACACCGTCATCCCGGCGGTGGAGCCGGAGTGGCGCGAGGTGGCCGAACAGTCCGACGCGATCCTGCGCCGCAGCAAGGACGTGCGCGCCGCCGTGCTGCTGCTGCGCGCCTCCACGCGGCTGCAGGGGCTTGCCGGTTTCGTTGCCGGGCTCGAACTGCTCACCCGCCTGCTCGACACCTTCTGGGACGGCATACATCCAAAGCTCGATGCCGAGGACGACAACGATCCCACCATGCGCCTGAACGCGCTCGCGCCGCTCGGCGACGAGACGATGGTGCTGCGCGACCTGTACGACGCGCAGGTGGGCGTGGCGCCGGGCGTGGGCGCGATCCGCGTGCGCGACATCGCGGTGGCCAACAACGCGTTGAATGCGGTGGGCGGCGAAGCCACCTATTCGCCGGCACAGATCCAGGGCGGCCTCGAAGCGCTCCATGCCGAGCGGCCCGAGCTGATCCAGGCCGCCATCGGCGTGCCCGGGCGGGTCGAGAAGCTGCAGGCCCTGCTGGTGGAGCGCACCGGCCGCTCGGACGCGATCGACCTTTCCCCACTGCGCGCCATCGGCCGCATGCTGCAGAAGGCCTGCAGCGCTGCCATCGGTGCGCCCGAAGATGCGGGCACCGCTGAAGAAGCGCAAGGCGATGCGCCGCAGGCCGGCGGCACGCCGCGGCCCGCTGCCGCGCGCGGCGAGATCCAGAGCCGGCAGGACGCATTGCAGATGCTGGACCGCGTGATCCGCTTTCTCGAACAGACCGAGCCCGGCAATCCCGCGCCGCTCCTGATCGAGCGCGCCAAGAAGCTCATCGGCGTGAGCTTCCTCGAAATCATGGCCAACCTCGCACCCGGCGCGCTGGACACGATCGAGACCGTGACCGGCAAGCGCCCGTCCGAGTAGCCGCCCTTTCCGTTCCCCTTTTTTTTTCCTGTTGATCGAACCGCCCCATCTACCCCCGCAAGGAGCATCGCCATGGCCAAGAGCAGTCAGAAATTCATCGCCCGCAACCGGGCGCCACGCGTGCAGATCGAATACGACGTGGAACTCTACGGCGCCGAGAAGAAGATCCAGCTGCCCTTCGTGATGGGCGTGCTGGCCGATCTGTCGGGCAAGCCGGCCGATCCGCTCGCACCCGTGGCCGACCGCAAGTTCCTCGAGTTCGACGTGGACAACTTCGACTCGCGCATGAAGGCCATGAAGCCGCGCGCCGCCTTCGCGGTGGAAAACTCGCTGACCGGCGAGGGCGAACTCAAGGTCGAGCTCACCTTCGAGAACATGGAAGATTTCTCGCCCGCCGCCGTGGCCAGGAAGGTCGGCGCGCTCAACAAGCTGCTCGAGGCGCGCACCCAGCTGTCGAACCTCGTGACCTACATGGACGGCAAGAACGGCGCCGAGGAACTGCTGGCCAAGGTGCTCGAGGACCCGGCCCTGCTGCAGTCGCTGGCGGCCACCGCCAAGCCCGACGACGAAGCGGCCAAGCCGGCCGCCTGATCCCCACCACCCGACACACCGGACCCCGAGGAGAACCACCATGGCCGAAGCACTCGAGCAGAGCGCACTCAAGGATGTCGCCTATGCAGGCAGCGATTTTTCGTCGCTCCTGCAGAAGGAATTCAAGCCGCGCAGCGACGAGGCCAAGAGCGCCGTCGAAGCCGCGGTGCTCACGCTCGCGCAGCAGGCGCTGAGCAACAGCACCGTCATCGGCAAGGACGTGACCAAGTCGATCCAGTCGATGATCGCCGCGATCGACGCCAAGCTGACCGACCAGGTCAACAAGATCATCCACCACCCCGACTACCAGAAGCTCGAGAGTGCGTGGCGCGGCCTGCACTACATGGTGAACAACACCGAGACCGACGAGCACCTGAAGATCCGGGTGATGGACATCTCGAAGACCGACCTCGCCAAGAGCCTCAAGAAGTTCAAGGGCGCGGCCTGGGACCAGAGCCCGATGTTCAAGAAGATCTACGAGCAGGAGTACGGCCAGTTCGGCGGCGAGCCCTTCGGCGCGCTGGTGGGCGACTACCACTTCGACCAGAGCCCGCCCGACATCGAACTGCTCGGCGAGATGTCCAAGATCGCGGCCTCGGCGCATGCGCCCTTCATCACCGGCGCGAGCCCCAACCTCATGCAGATGGAATCGTGGCAGGAGCTCGCCAACCCGCGCGACCTGACCAAGATCTTTCTCACGCCCGAGTACGCCGGCTGGCGCTCGCTGCGCGACTCCGACGACGCCAAGTACCTGGGCCTGTGCATGCCGCGATTCCTGGCGCGCACGCCCTATGGCGCCAACACCAATCCGGTGGAGGAGTTCGACTTCGAGGAAGACACCGCCGGTGCCGACCACAGCAAGTACGCCTGGGCCAACGCAGCCTATGCGATGGCCACCAACATCAACCGCTCCTACAAGCTCTACGGCTGGGGTTCGCGCATCCGCGGCATCGAGTCGGGCGGCGCGGTGGAGAACCTGCCGCTGCACACTTTCCCGAGCGATGACGGCGGCGTGGACCAGAAGTGCCCGACCGAGATCGCCATCAGCGACCGGCGCGAGGCGGAACTGTCGAAGGCCGGCCTGCTCTCGCTGATCCACCGCAAGAACTCCGACTTCGCGGCCTTCATCGGTGCGCAGTCGCTGCACAAGCCGGCCGAGTACGACGACCCGGATGCCACGGCCAACGCCAACCTGGCGGCCCGCCTGCCCTACCTCTTTGCCTGCAACCGCTTCGCGCACTACCTGAAGTGCATCGTGCGCGACAAGGTCGGCAGCTTCAAGGAGCGCGACGACATGCAGCGCTGGCTCAACAAATGGATCATGAACTACGTGGACGGCGACCCCGTCAACTCCTCCGAAGAGACCAAGGCCAGGAAGCCCCTGGCCGCGGCCGAGGTGGTGGTGGAAGAGGTCGAGGGCAACCCCGGCTACTACACCTCCAAGTTCTTCCTGCGCCCGCACTACCAGCTCGAAGGCCTCACGGTGTCGCTGCGGCTGGTGTCCAAGCTGCCTTCGGCCAAGGGCGGCAAGTAACGGGCGGCATATGCCGTAGGTGGGCCTTTGAAAACGGGGCCCATTGCTCGTTCTCTCCATAGCTCCCGGGCACCACCGCCGACCAGGCACCGCACGGAAGCCCTTTTTTTCTCTGACTCGCACACAACTGAAAGGTAAGCATCATGGCTGCAGACATGTTTTTGAAGCTCGAGGGCGTCGACGGTGAATCCAAGGACGATTCGCACAAGAAGGAAATCGACGTTCTTTCCTGGAGCTGGGGTGCCAGCCAGTCCGGCACCGGCCACGTCGGCGGCGGCTCGGGCGCAGGCAAGGTGAGCGTGCAGGACCTCTCGGTCACCAAGTACGTGGATGCCTCCTCGCACCTGCTGCTGCTCGACTGCTGCAACGGCCAGCACATCAAGAAGGGCACGCTGGTGGTCCGCAAGGCCGGCGCCACACCGCTCGAGTACATCAAGCTCACGATGGAAGACATCATCGTCAGCAACATCCACACCGGCGGCAGCGGCGGCGAAGACCGCCTGACCGAGACCATCACGCTGAACTTCTCGAAGTTCAAGTACGAGTACACGCCGCAGAAGGCCGATGGTTCCGGCGACGGCACCAAGGAAACCGGCTGGGACATCGCCGCCAACAAGAAGGTCTGAGGCGCCTTGCGCCACGGCCGCCCGGCGGACGGCGGCCGCCCCTTGACCTTCCAGCCGGAGAGACGCGATGGCCACACTCAACACCACGGTCCTTCAGTGGGCCAGCGCACAGCTGGGCAAGCAGATCGGCGCGGGCGAATGCTGGGACCTGGCCAACTCGGCCCTGGGCCACGCCGGCGCCGGCACCTCGTCGGATTTCGGCCCGATGGGCGACGACGACGATTACATCTGGGGCGACGAGGTCGCGCTCAAGGATGCGCTGCCCGGCGACATCCTCCAGTACCGCGACTACGAGATGACGACGACCACCACCACCGACGTCACCTTTGCCGATGGCTCGGGCTGGACCGACAGCCCCTATGTGACCGTCGGCCATCCGCACCACACCTCGATCCTTTCCAAGAACCCGGGCACCGGCGCCATCACGGTGCTGGAGCAGAACCACAAGGGCAACAAGGAGCCCGTGCGCTCGAGCACGATCCGCTGGAAGGGCAGCTCGACCTCCACCACCACCCGCAAGCCGATGAAGCGGCAGGACAACGGAAAGACGGAGTCGGCGCTCGTGGTGGTCACGGTGGACGTGACGGTGAGCGGAAAACTCAAGGCCTATCGGCCGAAGAAGCCTTGACACCTGCCAACGAACAGGAGTTCGAGCATGAGCAGCAAGTGGAACGACAATGACTATCACCCGTATGCGGATGAGTACTACCCGCTGAGTAAGCACTATGGTGGCCCGGGGGCTGCCGGCCTGATGAAGAAGACCGGAATCAAGGGGCTGATCGTCCACATCACCGACGGCAACAGCCTGCTCAGCTCCCTTAAGACCACCTGGGAGAACCGCGCGGCCTCGGCCCACTTCGCGGTAGACAAGGGCGGCACGATCGCGCAGTACATTCCGTTGTCGCAGCGCTCCTGGGCTGTCGATGGCTGGAAGGTGGACAACATCTGGTACAGCGTGGAGAACGTCGCGGTGCACGGCGAGACGCTCACCGACATGCAGATCCGGATGAACGGCTACCTGCTCGCGTGGCTCAACGGGGAATACGGCGTACCGCTGAAGCTCGCGACCACGCCGGACGACAGCGGCCTCTCGTATCACGCGATGTTCACCAAGTCGAAGCCCTGCCCCGGCAAGCCGGTCATCGCGCAGTTGCAGGACATCGTGGACGCCGCCGTGGGATTGAACGGCTAGGTCCCCGCGGGTCCGGCCCCAATTGGTCAATCCGGCAGTTTGCCGGGCGCCGCCGAAGGTTCTTCGATCGACGCCGGCATCGTCTCTTCCTCGGCCGCCGGCATCAGGCGCGTGGCGTCGTCGACGTCATCGGGAATCACCCACAGCGTGAGCGCCGTGTAGTTGTCGTGGCCCGGCTTGGCGCGCGCCTTGATCTGCGCGTCGAGCTGCTCGGTCCACTGGCTGGGCGTGCGCGAGGCGTGCAGCGTGTCGACCAGGCACTCGTCGCCCAGCGGCTCCCACACGCCGTCGCTGCACAGGAGCAGCACGTCGCCCGGCATCAGGCGCATGCGGTCGGACACCGTGATGTCGGGCGCTTCCTCCACCGAGCCGAGCGCCGAGAGCAGCATGTTGCGCTGCGGATGCAGGCGCGCACCTTCCTCGTCGAGCATGCCGCCGGCCACCATCTGCTGCACCAGGCTGTGGTCGGTGGTGCGCGCCACGATGGCGCCGCCGCGGAACAGGTAGGCGCGGCTGTCGCCGCTGTGCACCCAGGCCAGCGCCTGGCTCTCCAGGTCGATGGCCGCGAAGACCACCGTGGAGCGCATGCCGGCGAGCTTGCCGCCTTCGGCCTGCCGCGCCACCACGTCGCGGTTGGCCTGCTCGACCAGCGTGCGCAAGGTGAATTCGTCCAGCCCCGGCGCCGCCGAGAAGCCGCCCAGCACGCTGCTGCGCGCCGTTGCCGCCGCCACGTCGCCGCCGCCATGGCCGCCCGCGCCGTCGGCCACCAGGCAGGCGACGTAGCGCTCGTCGTGCCAGTGGCCATGGACGTCTTCGTTGTAGTTGCGGCCGCCCTGCCGGGACAGCGTGACGATTTCGATTTCCAAGCGGGGTGCCTCGCGTTTGCTGGTGCTGTTGTACTTGTGCCTGAGGGAGCTGTTCTTCAGGTGTCCGACTTGAGGCGCGCCATCTGCTCTTCGTAGGCCTCGAGGAAGGCCTTGCCGAAGAGGTTGTGGAAATCGTCTTCCGCCTCGCTCGCGATGCCGCCGTAGAGCGCGACGAACTGGTCCCAGAGCTTGGCCTTGCGGTTGGCGCTGAAGAGCGTGTCGAGCGCCGACTTCGCGCTGATCTTCTTCTCGAGCTCCTCGGGCTCGAAGCGCGCAATGACATGGGCCAGCGCCGCGCGCATGCCCACCATCACGCCGAACTGGTGCGCGCGCAGGTCGTTGAAGGCGTCGCGCATCGCGGCCTCCGGCGGCATGAAGCCGCGCACGCCGGGCCCCAGCAGGTGGGCCAGCGCGACCTCGACGGTCGGCGAGAACTTGAGCGGGTTGTTGGCCTGCGCCGCGATCATCGTGACCTCGGCGCGCACCTCGCGCTTGAATTCCTGGCGCGTGAGCAGGAGCTGCAGCGTGCCCTCGGTGGCGCTGCGCAGGATGGAGCCGATGCGCTCCATGAGGCCCGGCGTGAGCATCTCGGGCGGCTGGTGCGTGCTGGCGAGGCCGCGCAGGAAGGCGGCGAGCAGTTCGTCGTCGGAGGCGGTGCGCGGGGCCGCGGCGGGTGCCCGCTGGATGGGTGGCGGTGGCGGTGGCGGCGGCGGCTCGAACGGGCGGCTGGCGACCTCGGGGCCGCTGATGCGTATCGGCTGGCCCGTGATGTCGTCGAAGCGCGGCGGCGCTTCCGCCGGCGCGGCGGCCGGTGCCGGCGTGATCGCCTTCGGCGGCGTGAAGCCGAACTGGTCGATCGGCAGGTGGTCGGAACGGGGCGTCGGCGTGGCCGGCGCCGCGCTCTGCAACGCGGCCAGCGGATCGGCGGAAGAAGCCGTGTTCGGCTGCAGCAGCGGGTCGGCCAGCGGCGACAGCGCGAGCGGATCGCCGCCGATGCCGCCGCCACCGCCCATGCCGCCGAAGAGCTCGTCGATGCCCGAGGCCTTGCCATGCGCGGGCGGCGCACCGAGGTCGGAGAAATCGTCGAGCGCACCGAGGCCCGCGGCCGGCGCGGAGGATGGCGTGGGCCCGAGCAGGTTGGCGAACGGATCGACCTGTGCGGCCTGCGCGTTGCGCGAGCCGCTTTCCATCGGGTCGGGAAAGAGCAGCGGATCCGCGCTTGCTGGCGCGGCCGCCCTGGCACCCGGCGCACGGGCCGCGGCAGGCGCGGCCGCGGCCGGCGATCCGAGCCCCGCAAGCAGGTCGGCAAAGGGATCGTCGCTGGTGCTCGCGGCCACAGCGGCGCCGGTCGGCGCCGACATGATGGTGTTGGGAATCGCCAGCGACGGCGGCGGCGCCGCGGCCGTCATGCGCACGCTGAGTTCGAAGCTGCCGACGACCAGCCGCGTGCCATCGGTGAGCGGGGCCTCCTTGCCCGAGCCCAGCGGCACGCCGTTGCACTGCATCGGATTGCTGCCGCGGTCGATGACGAAGTACTGGCCGTCGCGGCACAGCACCTGGGCGTGCACGCGCGAGACCGTGCGGTCGGGATCGACGAGCACCAGCGTGTTGGTGTCGGCGCGTCCGATGGTGCCCCCGTTGGGCCCGAAATCGGCAGCGATGGGCTGCCCCGCCGGAGCGCCTTGCCGGGTGATGACAGCGATATGGATCATGAATCTGCCCCCGGGGCTCTATGCCCTTCTACGCCCGAACACAGCCCGCGCACGCACGGGCGAAAAAACTCAGAAGGAGTATTCATTCCGTGGAGCGGGTTGGCAATCTCGCCTTAAGAGGTATGCCATTGCAGCCAGGCGGCGACGGCGGTGAAGATCAACGCGATGAGGAGCCAGGTGCGGGTGGCGGGGTCGCGCACCGAACCGCCTCTCGCGCAGCGCAGCCCCGCCGCGAACAGGAATGCCGCAGCCAGCGCGGCGAGGATGTATTTCGCAGCCATCGGCGATCCTTCATTTATTCGTCCGGCCACTGGTCGAGCCAGCGCTGCTGGCGCCATGCCGGCGCTCCCGTCGGAAAGAGCTTGCTGCCGGGGCGCAGCAGGCAGAGGTATTCCGCGGCCGCCAGGCGCTGGCGCTGGAAGCCGTGCTTCAGCACACCCACGCAATGCGCCCACGACGGCACCTGGCCCAGGAAATAACGCTCGCCCGGCACAAAGCCGCGCCCGTTGGCGGCCCACCAGCTGCTGATCCGCGCGGGATCGGGCCAAGGCAGTCCGTCGTCCTCGTCCATGGCGACGTCGTCGTCTTCCGGCGCGTCGCGGGGACCGGATTCGACGCCCTCGGGAGGCTTGCGCTCCAGGTCGAGCCAGGCCAGGTCCAGGCCGGTGATGGTGCTGAACGCTTCGCCCGCGAGACGCGCGAGCGCCGGCTCTTCCATCTGTGCGATGAGCCATGGCACCAGCCGCGTGTCGCCCACCGTGCCCGCGCAGCGCACGGCGTCGCGCACGTGGGCGGGCTTGTCGAGCATCTCCGCCAGCAGCGGCGCAGCCTGCGCAGGCGTCGCGAGCTTGAACAGCAGCGACAGCGCGAGCCGGCCGTGGAGCGTTCCGGGCAGCAGCGTTGCGTCGTGCAGCGGGTGGACGGGCTTGTGGCGCTCGCCGAGCAGCACGGCCGAGCGCGCGGCCCAGAAGCGGCAGCCGGCATCTTCGTCTTGCAGCGCGGCGATGCACACGGCCGCGAGATCGCGCCTGCCGCACTCGCCCGCGGCGCGCAACGCCTGCCCGCGCAATACCACGTCGGCATCGGCGACGGCGGCGTGCAGCGCATCGCCGGGGTCGACCATGTGGAAGTCGCAAGCGGCGATGGCGACAGCGCGGCGAAATGCGTGAGGCGAATCGAGCATGTCCTTCGCAATGCCGCGCAGCGACTCGCCCGACGCCCAGCCGCCGGCCAGCGCGACCGCATCGCGCACATCGGGCAACAGCTCGGCAATGGCCAGCAGGCGTTCGATCCGCGGCAGGTCGTGGTTCTCCAGCGCCAGAACGATGGCCGCGAACACCTCGCCGCGCCCGGCGCGGGCGAGCGCCTCGTCGCATGCCCTGCTGCCCGCATCGCGCGCCACCGCCAGGCCGTCCAGGTGCGCGGCCAGCCTGTCGTCGAGGCGCCGCAGGTGATGCAACCTGGTGTGCCCGGAAGCGGCGAGGAAGAACCGCTGGTTGCACAGCAGCGCGGATTCCTCCGCATGGCGCTGCACGACGAGCGTCATCGGCGCGGCCGCGCTGCGTGCGATGGTGTCGGTGGTCATGCGAGGGGGCGCCCGCTCAGTCGTACTTGCGCCACGCCGTGCCGTCGAACGACGCCACGTCGGATTTTCCGACCGACCAGAGCACGCCCTGCGCCGTGCTGAGGCTGTAGCCGGTGACCGGCCCCATCGCACCGTAGTCCACGGGCACGAGACGATTCGCGTCCAGCGTGTAGAGGCCCGACATGGTCGCCACGTACAGCCTGTCCTGGAACCAGCACAGGTCCCACAGGTCGGCCGTGACTTCGTCTTCCCAGTCCACCGGCGTCCACGCATCGCCGCGTCCGCTCACCAGCACGCCGCCCTGTCCGGCCGCATACACGAGGCCATTGCCCGCGCAGCAAACGGCCGTGAGGATGACGTTGGTCGGACTGCCGCACTGCGTCCACGCCGCGCCGTCGTGGCGCCAGATCTCGCCGGCCCAGCCGACCGCGTAGATCTCGTTGTCCGCATAGCCGTCGATCGCCTCGAAGCCGAACACCTCAGTCTGCGCAGCGCGCGGCGCACTCATGTCGATCCACTGCCGCTCGCCGGTGCGCTTGAAGACCTGCCGCTTGCTGCCGCACGCATGGACGTGCCCCCCGATCTCGCGGGCGTTGCGGATCATCACGGGCTGCGGGGCGATCGTCTCGTCCTCGCGCCGCCCGCCCACGTAGGTAGCGACGTCGCCGTCCTCGCCGATGAGCACCACTTTCTCCAACGGCAGCTTCGCCACGGCGATCGCGGTCGCGTTCCAGGTGGTGTTGAAGGCGTCGCCCCAGTTGCCCTTGTAGAGCCCCACCAGGCTCACGTGCGCGATGTCCTGCTCCAGCAGCGTCTTCATCTGGCTGATGACGTACACCAGGTCCGCCAGGCGCGCCGCGCCCCGCACGAACTCACGCTTGATAGAAACCTTTTCGGCCACGGCGGCTCCTTGTGTTCATGGCAGCGGCGCGCCCAGCGAGCCGGCCGTTTTGTTGATGGTGTCCTGCAGCGACGAGTAGTGTTCGATGTCCGTCTTGCCGGTCGATGAATGCTTCACGTCCTTGCTCGTATCGCCCAGCCCCTTGTGCCCTTCCTTGAGCTGGGCCTCGATGCACTTCTGGTCGCAGTGCGGCGCCACGGCCTTCGCGCCCGCGGCACAGTGCGTCACCTCCTCGTCGAACGGCCGGTGCGTCCCGTTCGGCACGCTCGAGGTCGTCTTGTGGTGCGTGTGCCGCAGCCCGTGCGTTCCGGAGCAACTGCCGCCTTCGGTGCACATGCAGGGTGCGTCCTCCATGCGATATTTCTTCCAGCCCGTCATGGGGCTGCCGCCATAGCTGTCCTTGAAAAACGAACTCTTCGGAACGATGTGGTCGCCGGTCTGCGCGGGGCAGCAGCCCTTGATGCCGTCCTCCACCTTGGGCGACGCCTGGTAGGGCACAAGGCGGCAGCGCCGCGCCGCAGCGCACTCGTTCTCGCTCGCGCGCTTCGCGGCACCGGGCAGGTCGCCCTTGATCGAGGCGAAATCGCCGCCAAGGCCGGTCTCGGCGCAGACGTCCTTGCCGCCCTTTTTGGCCGGCTTGTACTCGGCGCAGGCGCGCTCCTCGCGCGCCTTGTCGCCGTCGCA
Source organism: Variovorax beijingensis (assembly GCF_007828835.1). Classification (GTDB taxonomy): domain Bacteria; phylum Pseudomonadota; class Gammaproteobacteria; order Burkholderiales; family Burkholderiaceae_C; genus Variovorax; species Variovorax beijingensis_A. Next base: position 266,957 of record NZ_VIVL01000003.1, read on the forward strand.
CGCGGTCTTGTCGATATTGCCGTCCGCCATCGAATCGACGAACGGCCAGGGGATGGATTCGTTGGCCGTCGGGCTGCCGTGGTTGTTGGTGGTCTTGTCCAGGTGCCGCACCGCGTTCTCGCCCTCGAACTTCACGTCCATCGACCAGTCGATGAAATACACCTTGCCCTTGTTCTTGCTGGAGATCACGCCCTTCTTGGCCGCACTGCCCGCCTCGTCGCCCGACGAAGTCTTGAAGTACGACTTGTTCTTCAACATGATTTCCTGGCCGGAGATCTGCACGCTGCGGCTGCCGTCGGTGGTGTCCGATGCGAGCCCCGTGTTCGGGTAGGGCACGGGCACGCCCGGCGGCGTCGCGGGGTTCTCGGGCGGCGTCATGCACACGTCGGGCGTGGCGCAGATGGTCTTGCCCGCGCCGGCCTTGCATGCCACCTCCCGCCCGTTCGCGAAGACCTGGTTGGCCATGCTCAGCCTCCCGTGAAATGCCAGGAGAAGATCATCGACGCGCGCTTGCCGTCGTCGTTGCCCAGGTGCAGCAGCACGTTGTTTCCTCGGGCATAGGCTTTTTCGAAGGCCGCCTTGAGCACGGCGATCATCGCGAGCCCCACGGGTGCGCCGACTTCGCCGATGCAATCGGCCGGATGCCACACGTCGAACTCGATGCGCTTGGTGCGGTCGATGCGGCCGAACGCGAGCGTGGCCTCCTTGAACACGTACTGTCCGCCGGACGCATCAATGATCTTGAAGTCGAGGATGCTCTCGCCGCAGCCCGCTTCCTGCAGCGATTGCTTGATGGCAGAGGTCAGCCCGTCGGCGCGCAACGGCTCCTCGGAATCAATGTGGGCCTTCTCGACCGCGAAGCCGATGCCGCGGCACACCAGCTGCCCCCACGGCTGCGCGCGCAGCGGCTCCACGAGCAGCGCGGCCGCGCCCTCGCCGGGAATGAAGCCGTCGGAGTTCGCGCTCGTCAGCAGCCGGTCGCGCGCCTCGCAATCGGCGAGCGCCGCGCCGTCGAGCAGGCTGTCGCTCGCCGCCACCACGACCTGCGAGGCGACCGACGCATCCATGAGCTGGCGCGCGCGGTACAGCGCCACCGCGGCCGAGACATGGCCCTGCGCGATGACCGCAGACTGCGGATGAAAGCCGAAGCCCATCTCCTGCTGCAAGGCTTCGAGAAACCGCGCATCGTCGCGCACGGCGCGGCCCGGCCGATCGGCTTCGGCAAGGCACAGCAACAGCGGCGTCGCCTCGCAGGCCGCCCGGCCGAAGCCTTCCAGGCATTCGCCGATCGCGCGCGCGGCCATCGCCAGCAGCTTCTTCTCGCCGCGCCATGGCGCCTGTAGCGCGACCTCGCAGCCCATGACCCATTCGCCGTTGCGGTCTCTGAACGCTGTCTGCTGGAAATTGTCGATGGCGCCGCGGATCGCGGCGCAACTTGTGGCCGCGTCGAGCCCGACGCCCGTCACCATGCCGGTGCGGCTGACCACGATCGGGGTCGCGCTCATGACGCCTCCTGCGGCGCCTCGCGCCGGCCGCGCACCAGGTCGCCCAGCGAAGGGTGGTAGGTCTTGCCGAGGGCGCGGGCGCGCCACCAGCCGCGCGACTTCGTACCCGCGAGGATGCTGGAGATCTCGAACATGTTCTTGCGAAGCGGCACGGTGCTGCGCCAGGCGAGCGTCATGAAGCCCTGGTCCGCATGGATGGCGATCGTGTCGAGTACCGCGCGCGTTTCCTCATGCCCGCCCTTGCGGTGAAAGAAGGTGACGGGCACGTCGCGCGACGGCAGGCTGAACCGCGTGTGCCCCTCGGGCGTCAGGTTGGCCAAGGCCATCTCCTCGCCGCCGAGCGGATAGGCGATCTGCTGGTCGGCGGGCGCCGCCTGGTAGTAGTCGTCGCGGAAGTCGGCCGGCAGGAACGGGAAGGTGTTGTCGATCCAGTCCTGGTCGTACGTGCCCGCATGCGGCAGCCTGCCCGACCAGCCCCTGCCGAGCGGGCCGAGTGCCATCGGTGCGAAGACCCCGTCGGGCGCGTCGACGGGGCGGCCGAGCTCCTCGGTGTTCGGCAAGGGTGCACCGTCCACGAAGCGGGCCTGCAGGTTGTGGTGCCAGCCGCGACCCACCGGGTTGGCCATGTAGGCGGCGTGCCGGGCCGGATCTTCGTGGCGCTCGTCCACGCCGCCGAACGCCACGTCATAGGTGATGGCCTTCGTCATGAAGAGCAGCGGCGCGGACGCCCGGCAACCGGAGAGCCCCGCTTCCCAGTGCCGGTCGCCGACGACGGCGAACACCTTCGTCCAGCCCCCGAGCCGCACGCCCACCGCAATGCGCTGCGCGGGCTCGCCATGCGGCGCGTGCGCGCTGCCCGACACCAGCACGTCGCAGCGCAGCTTGCGCGGCGCGAAGTCGACCTCTTCCGCGGGCGCCGAATACCCCGGCGCGCCGGTGAAGGTGTCGGCCGTGATCAACGGGCGCTGCACTGCAAGAAGCTCCGCCGTGCCGCCGTCCTGGGGAATCGCGAACGTGCCCTTCACCACCACGACCAGCAGCTCGCGACCGGAGGGCTCCACGCCCATGGTGTAGCCGGCGGTCATTCCGGTGGCATTCACGATCTCCATGGCGGGCCCGTCCGATCGATTGTTCAGTTGATCTGCACCGCCCCGCCCTTGACCCGGTTCACGCCCGTGGACCGGCTCAGCACGTAGCTGCCCTGGATCAGCACCTTGCCGGCGCGCGTGAGCGTGATGCTGGCCTTGCCGCAACGCAGCACCATCTGCTCGCGGGCGCTCACCACCATGCGCGCGCCGTCGGCGTCGACCTCCACCTGCGCGGGCCTCTCGGCAAGCGGCCAGCCCTCGTTCCCGCGAAGCACGCCCATCACGATGGGTCGGCCCGCATCGGCCTGTTCGAACATCAGCACCACCGCCGCTCCGATGTGCGCGCCGTGCAGGTCGACCACGCTGCGCGCGCGCACGGCCGCGGTACCCGTCTGGCCCGGGAACATGACAAGGGGCGCGCGCCCCTCGTCGGCGATGGCGACGAGCTCGCCGGTCACCACGCCGCCGCATGGCAGGGTGGCCAGGGCTTGCTGCATTCCGCTCTCGATCAGGTCTCTGCCGCTCATGGTGTGTGCTCCGTCGATGGTGTTCAGTTCTGCAGGATCTTCGAGCCCTTCATCACGATGTCGCTGCTCGCCTTGACGTTGATCTTTCCGGAGCCCTCGACCGTGATGTCCTTGCCCTTGATGACGATGGTCCCGTCCTTTTTCATCGTGATGCTCGCGCTGCCCGTGGTGATCGAGATGGAGTCGCCCGCGTCGATCACGAGGTTCTTTCCGACGTTGAGCGCGTCGTCCTTTCCCACGCTGGTCGTGCGGCCTGCGCCTACGGTGCGCGATTCGTCGGCGCCCACATTGGTGGAGAGGTTCGCCCCCACATCCACCGACCGGTTCGCCCCGATGCTGCTCGACTGGTTCGCCCCCACGTTGATCGTCTGGCTCGCCCCCACCGTCACCGCCTGCATCGCCCCCACCGTGATCTCCTGCGCCGCACCCACGGTGATGGTCTCGTTGATCCCCACCGAATGCGTGCGCTGCAGCGCCACCGTCGCGGTCTCGCTCGCACCCACCGTGATCGTGCGGTTCTGGCCGATGGAGATGGTCTCGTTCAGGTCCACCGTCTCCGTACGGTTCTGGTGGATCGTGATGGTCTCGTTCTTGTCCACCGTTTCCGTGCGCTGCCCGTGCACGGTGATGGTCTCGTTGTTGTCCACCGTCTCGGTGCGGTCGTGCTTGACGTGCGTGGTCTCGTCGTGGTCGATGGTCTTGGTGCGGTCGTGGCCGACCCAGTGGGTCTCGTCGTTCTCGACCTCGATGTCCTGGTTCTTCTCGGCGTGCAGGTACACCTGCTCGGAACCCTTCTTGTCCTCGAAGCGGAACTCGTTGCAGTTCGAGGCGCTGCCCTTGGGCGTGGAGCGCGTGCGGAAGCCGCTCTGCGTGTGCGAGCCGAACGGGATCGGCTGGTCGTCGTTGTAGACGCGGCCCACGATGATCGGCCGGTCGGGGTCGCCGTTCAGGAAGTCGACGATCACCTCCTGCCCGATGCGCGGAATGAAATACCCGCCCCAGCCCTTGCCGGCCCACGGCTGCGACACGCGCACCCAGCAGGTGGACTTCTCGTCGCTCTTGTCGTAGCGGTCCCAGTGGAAGTGCACCTTGACGCGGCCGAAGTCGTCGGCGTGGATCTCCTCGCCCGCGGGCCCCACCACGATGGCCGACTGCGGCCCGGGCATGACCACGCGCGGCGTGAGGCGCGGCGGGCGGAACGGCACGTCGATCGGCAGCGCGGTGATCAGGAAGGCGCTGGTGCCCTGCAGGTCGGTGCGCAGCGCGGGCGCATCGGCGATCAGCGCCTCCAGCGCGGGCCGCGCCTGGGCGTTCACGGCATCGTCGTCGAGCGCCTCGCGCAGCGCCTGCTCGATCGGCATCCTCGGCGTGGCATGGGGGATGCTCTCGTAGCCGGGGTGGCTCGCCGCGAAGATGCAGGCGGCGATGACGTAGTCGCCATCGCGCGTGCCGTCGGGGTCGCCCTCGAAGCTGAAGCTGCGCCCGGCCGCCACGTCGGGCCAGGTGGTCAGGGCCCAATGGCGCTGGCGCCGCGCGACGATCTCTTCGCCGCGCAGCTTGCCCTTGTCGTCCGCATCGCCGCCCGTGAAGTAGCCGCCCGCGAACTCGAAGGCCTCGAACTCGGCCAGCTCGTGCTTGTCGGGCTCGCCGCCTGCGGCCTCGAGTTTCTTCTTGATGGACTTGAAGTTGCTGTCCTGCGAGGCGTAGGTGCCCGTGTCGAACTGGCGCGCGCTCACCCAGCGCGAGATCTCGTTGTGGCGCGCCTCGGTGGTGTCGGTGGCCACGTGGCGCAGCGTGCCCTCCACGGGCAGCTTGTCGTGCGCGATGTCGCTCGCATCCGACAGGTGCATGGTGCCGGGCGCGTCGTGCGCGTCGAACCAGTAGTAGATGCCTTCGTCTTCCAGCAGCCGCGACAGGAAGTGATAGTCGCTTTCCTGGTGCTGCACGCAATAGCGCCGGGGATTGTGGGCGCCGATCACGTTGCCGGCCTTGGTCTTCTTGAAGCGCTTGATCGGACTGTCCTCGAACACCGCGTCGAGCACCTCGAGCACCTTCTTGTCCTGCAGGATGCGCGAGTTGGTGCGCTTGGTGAGCAGCCAGAACCAGGAGCGCAGGCCGATCCGGTATTCGAAGTGCCGCCCCACGTGGCCCGTGCGCTCGAAGCGCACCGCATGGCCCTGGCAGTGGCGCTCGTGCATGCCTCCGTCCTTGTCCTGGAACTGGATGACCACGTCGAAGGCGCGGCCGAGGATGTCCTTGGCATCGAGCGCATGGTTCTTCGAGAGCACGGTGAGTTCGTAGCTCGACGCGCGCGCCAGCGCCTCGTGGCCCACGATGCGCCAGAACATCAGTTCGCCGTTGGCGGGCGAATCGCTTTCGATGCGGAATTCGTGATCGGCCATGCAGGCTCCTCTCCCCTTCCTCGGCGCCCACGCGCCCTGTGTTGTCCTACGGTGCCAGCAGCACCACGAGCGGCTGGCTCGGCACCGTGCGCACGCCCGGACAGTTGGTGCTGTTCTGCAGCGACATGCTGGTGAGCCGCGTCGCAGGCATGCCGTTCCAGAGAACGGTGAAAGCGCCCGTCAGGTGCCGGCTCGGCCCCATGACGGTCCCCGAGGCCACGCCCAGCAGCACGCCGGGGTTGTCGCCGTTGGTCATCGGGATGGTGGTTCCCAGGTTGTGGGCCGGTCCACCCATGATCAGGAGCGTCGGGCAGTTGGGTATGGCCATCGGACCCATCGCGATGTTCGGGTACGGCACCGGGATCGGCGACGGCGCGGCGGGCGTGATGCAGACATCGGGAAAACCCATGTCGGTGCCCATGAGCTGGCAGTTGGCAAACATGGCGCGACCTCCTTTCTGGCGCCTCAGCCGAAATGGATCTGCGCGCCGCGCGCCTTGATGAGCTCACGACCATTGACCAACGCGTGCTCGCCTTCGAGACGCATCAGCTGCCTGGCCTCGACCTCCACGTGCGTTGCGGCCACGCGGTCGATGCCTTCGGTAGTGCGCAGGTAGTGGCGGCTGAAATGCTGCACGCGGTCCATCACGGTCGACAGAACGGAGCCGATCACCTTGACGGTGGTACCGGCCAGCGTCAACCGGCGGCCCACTACGTCGGCGGTATCGGTGGCCAGCGTGGCCGTCTGCGTGGCGATTTCGAGCGTGCCGGCTTTCAGGCCGACTCGTGCGGCTTGCAATTGGAGTACGCCCGCCGGCGCAATTGTCAGGTCGCCTCCGCAACCCAGCACGTTCACCGTGCCTTCTTCGCGCTGCAGCACCGCCATGATCCAAACCTCGTCGGGCGCGATGCGCAGGCAGGCCACGCTGTCGCCGGCCGCCGGTTCAAGCAAGCAACTGGCGGCACGCTTGGCGTGCAGGCGCAGTGGGCCGCTCGACACGCTGCATGCCCCGGTTTCGTCGAAAGACAGGATGCCCACGCACCAAGTGCCACCGATGGCCTCGGCAGGTTGCTGTTTGCGGCCCCTGGCCGGTGCGCTGCGTGCGATGGTGTCGTTCATGGAAGTGCTCCCTGGTGTGTGAGTTGTCCCGCGGTTTCAGGCCACGAGCGGTTGCCAGCGTTCGGACGCGGCGAGATCGGCATCGGTTTCGATCGCGCCGGCGCGGTCGCCCATCTGCGCCTCGTCTGTGAGGCTACCGTGCAGCACGGTGCGCATCATGGTGGCGCCGCGCAGGTCGGCGCGGGACAGGTCGGCATGGCGAAAATCTGCATACGTGAGTTCGGCTCCGCCGAAGTTCGCCCCCCGCAGCTTCGCGCCTGCGAAGTGCGTCTGATAGAGATCGCAGCCGGCAAAGTTGCCACCCGCGAAGCGCGCGCCCGTGAACAGCGCCTGCCTCAGCCGCGCTTGCGAGAAATCGACGTCCTTGCCGCCGGCTTCGCAGAAAATGGTCGACGGTGCCACAGCCTTCGCGAAGCACGCGCCGTCGAGCAGTGCGCCCTGGAAGTTGCACTGTTGCAGTAACACGCCACTGAAGTCAGCGCCGCTCAGGTCGGCCGACGAGAACTGGCACCCCTCGAGTTGCGTCCCCGCGAAGGACATGCCCCTCAACGAGGTCTTGAAGAACACGTTGCGCAACATGCGCGCACCGGTCCAGGTGAGGTGCGACACGTCGCATTCGTTCAACGCAGTGTATTGCCAGCTGGTGTCGTCTGCGCATACGTCAAGCAGCACCGACTGGCTGAACAGCGCCGCATCCAGCTGCGCTCCGCGCAGCACGGCATGGTCGAGCTTGCACTTTGCAACGATTGCCATCGACATCGTGCATTGCGCCAATTGGGCGTGCACGAGATCGCACTCGGAAAATACGGCCCCATGCAGGTTCGAAGCGCGCAGGTCGGCGTGATCGAGCACGCAGCGGTTGAACACGGCCCTGCGCAGGTTGGCGTTGGGGACGATGGCACCGCGCAGGTCGCACTGATCGAACACGGTCTCGCGGAGGTCTGCACCACGAAAGTCGACCTGCGCGAAATTCACCCTGGAGAACACGCCGCCACCAAGCGACCGGCCGGCGTAGGCGCCCTTCGACAGGTCGAGGTTCTCCAGCGTCTCGCCAATGCTCACCGCGATCTCGAGCAGATCAGGGCTCATGCTGCTCACGGGTTCACCCTCGGCGTTGCGCGCCTTCCCATCAAGCGGAAAAAAACTTGCTCGGGGCAGATGGGCGCGATATTCATGGCGAGGCCTGCTGTTCGGCAGTCAGTCGCGGATAGGTGCGTGCGCGCTTCAGCAGGGCACCGTCGAAGCTGGTCGAGCCGTCAAGGCGCACGCGGCTGAGGTCAGCGCCGAAGAGGTTGCTGCGCCGCAGGTCGGCGCCGCGCAGGTCGGCCGACTGGAAGACCGCATCGGCGAAGTTCACGCCCGACAGCAGCGCGTTGCCGCAGGCAGCCTTTCGCATCAACGCGCCCTTGGCGCTGGCCAGTCGCAGATCGGCGCCTGTCAGCAGCGTGTCGCATAGGTTCGCGCCGTCCAACACCGCACGGACGAACTTGGCGTCGCGCAGGTCGCTGGCGCCGAAGTTGAAATTGCGCATGTCGGCCTGGCTCATGTCGGCCCCGGCCAGGCTCGAGCCCTTTACCGCCACCGCTCCCATGCACTGCGCGGCCAGAAGCCTGGCGCCGTCGAGCCTGCACGACGCAAAGGTAGCGCTCACCAGCAGTGCCGCGTCCATATGGGCACCGGACAGGTCGCACTCGATGAAGTTGCAGGCCGACAGGTCGGCCTCGGGCCACTGCACTCCCTTCAGGTCGAGTTTGTAGAAGGTCTGGCCGGCGAGATCGGCGCCAGTCCAGTCGGCTTCGCCCCAGGTGGTTTCGAGCAGGTTGGACTGCCTGAACTTCGCACGCCGCGCCTGCGTGCCGGCAAAGCCGCAGCCCATGAGCATGGCCTCGCAAAAAACGGCGTCATCGAACACGCCGCGCGCAAGCAGGGCGTTGCCGAGATTGGCCTTGGCGAAGTTCGTGCCGATGGCGACGACGCCTTCCAGGCTCGCGTGAGCGAGCACGGCGGATGCGAAGTTCGCGCCCGACAGGTTGGCGTTGGAGAAGTCCGCGCTCTCCAGCCACGCGCCTTCGAAGTTCGCCTCGCGCAGGTCGAGCCCCGAAAAATCGGCGCCCGTGAAATCGACCCCTGCAAAGAACTTGATTCCCGCCGCGATCGCGCGCGACATCTCCGAGCGCAGCGTGGCCGCCTCCTCCTTTGCCATCGCGTCGGCGGGCGGCTGCTTGTGCGCGGCCTGCAGGTAGCCTGCGCGTTGCGTCTCCTCGATCTGGCAGAGCTTTCGGAACACCGGCGACAGGTCGGGCGGATTCGGGCTGGCGGCCGCTTGCGCCTGCATGGCGGCCAGTTGCGTTGCGGCGTTGAAGAGCGGCGGGCCGCGGTGCTGCAGCTTCGCGATGTCGATACCGTAGGTGTCCGACACGGCCAGCGCACGCTCCAGAACCACGACCGCATCTTCCACTGCGGCCCATTGCTGCGCCTCGGCCTCTTTGATCTTCTCTTCGAGGTAGGCCGGCAACGCATCGCCCGTGGGCACTTTCTCGCGCGGCGGAACGCGCAGGCCGAGCGCGTCGGGGTCCTGGCCCATGGCGGTGGCCCGGTCGCGAGCGAAGACCACGTCCATGGCTGCGCGGCGGTACTGCGCTTCGCCCTGGAGGCCGTCGGAACCGAAGGGTTCCTTCGCGGCTTCGATGTCGGGATCGGCGGTGCTCACTCCTTCGGGCAGGAGATCGCTGTCGACGATGGCGTAGATCGGTCCCATCTTCGGATCGGCCCGCTTTGCGACCGCTTCGAGATAGTGTGCGTCGGGCTTCTCCTCCCCGAAGCGCTCGACCGCGCCCATCAGGCTGGCCACGTCGGAGCCGTCGTCGGTAGCCACTTCGGCCAGCCCCTGGAAGATCGCGATGCAGCGCTCCGCATGCGGGAAGAACCACACGGTGGTCAGCCGCAGAGGCACTTCGCGCATCTTGGGCTCGTCGCTGCCCGCGATCCTGTAGCCGGCGAACACGCGCGCGCGCATGCCGGGCAGCCGGCCTTCGATCTTCGCCTTGGCAGGGTGCATGTGCTCGAACGAGAAAACTTCGTCGCCCGCAATGGCGCCGGCCACCCACTGGTCGGGTTGCGCGAGATTGAAGTAGCGCCAATCGGTGTCGGGCGCGAAACCCGGCGCGTGCTGCTTCAGGTAGTCGGCGTCGTATGTGCCGCGGTACCGGGCGCGCTGGGGATGCATGGCGTCGAGCGCACCGAAGCCGGCAGGCGCGACGGCTTGATCGGGTCGCAAGAGGCGATCGTTCGGCAGTTCGATGTTGGGCAGCCAGGTCACGCCATCCTGTGCCTGCCGACCGCGTCCCGCGGTGTTGTCCGCGAAGTCGGTGCCGCCGTAGGCGCGCGTCCAATCGATGGCCATTTCGGCGAAGGGCTGCGCTTCGCTGGCGCGGGTGCCGTCCCAATGACGTTCGCCGAGCACCAGCAGGGTTTTTTCCAGCGAGCCGAAGCGGGCACGCACCGCGCAGCCGTTGGGCCGCTCGGGCGGCGGAAAGGCCCTGCCATGCACGAGGTATTCGGGCGTGAGCTTGGCCACGCCTTCGTCGATCAGCGGTTGCGCCATTTCCTTGGCCAGGAAAGACCACATCGACTGCTCGGCCCACAGCGTGCCGCGCGCGCCCTGCTCGAAGGGCAGGTGCAGGTACGCGCTCACGCTCAGGCCGAAACGCTTGCGAAACTCGATGGGGCGGGTCGACAGGCCCAGCGCCTGCGGTTTGAGGACTTGCATGGTTGCGTGCGCGCTGCCTGGTCAGTCGTCTTCGGGCGGTGGGGGAGGCGCTGCCGTGTCGTCCGCGTTTCGCGTCTTGGCAAGGTCTGCGGTCTGCTCGGCCGTGGTCTTCATGCCCTCGTGTTCGATGATGCCTTCAGCCGCCGCGACGGCCACCGTGCCCACCACCGGGATCGCGCCGATGATGCCTTCGATGCGCCGGTTGCGCGTCGCGCCCGCCAGCGAAGACAGGCGGCCCGCGAGACCCGGCAACTTCTGGTCGAGTGCCTCGGCTGCGGCTTCGTCGAGCGCCTTGGCCGCGTCGGCATACTGCTTGAGGGTGGCTTTCACGTCCTTGAAGGCAGTCGCAGCGCCCGCCACCGCACCCAGCACGCCGGCCGCGGCTGCTCCAGCCGCGGCGCCCGCGCCTACCCCTGGCGTGAAGGTGTGCAGCGGCGCCTGCTTGAAGTCCATCCCCACCGATTCGATCTCGGGCGCGACGCAGTTCACCAGCTTGATGCCGAGCGTGTTCTCGATCGCCACGCCGGCAAAGTTCGAGATGGCGAGCGCCAGCGCGTTATCGATGCTCAGTCCCATGAAGGTCGATCGCGCCATGCCGATGTTGGCTTCGCTGTTGTTGCCGATGTAGCCGCTGGTGTTGGGCCCCAGCACCGTGGTGTTCGATCCGACCGAGGTCGCATCGATGTTACCCGCCGCCATCATCTCGATGCCGGTGTTGCTCATGAGCTTGATCTTGTTGGCCATCAACCCCAGCGGCCCGGTGGGAACGGTGATGTACTTGCTGCTGGCGCCGGTCACCAGCCAGTCAATGTGGCCGGCCTCGAAGCTCATCTTCGCGGCCTTGTAGGTCACATTGCCGGTGACGCTGATGGTCTGGTTGCCGATGACATTGCGCGTTTCGCCGGCACGCGAGGTGTCGCTGCGTGCACCAGTCACGTCGGTGGTGCGGGTGCCGGCCACCGTCAACGTGTCGTTGCTGTCGACGAAGGTCTCGCGGTTGCCCACCACCTGGTTGTTCTGGTTGCCCTTGACCGTGTTCTTCTGGTTGACCACCACCATGTTGGTGTCGTTGCGCGTCACTGTGCTCTTGCGGTCGCGGTCCACGTGGTTCGTCTGGTCGCGCTTGACCGTCACCGTCTGGTCGCGGTCCACCGTGGTCGAGTCATCCCTCTCCACGCTGCGGCTCATGTCCAGCTCGGCATGGATGTTGATGTTCTCCTCGCCCTTCTTGTCCTCGAACATGATCTCGTTGTAGTTCGCGGGACCGCCGCCGGGCGTGGAGCGGGTCTTGAAGCCGCTCTGCGTGGGCGACTTGTAGGGAATGGGCTGGTCGTCGTTGTAGACCCGCCCGACGATGATCGGACGGTCGGGGTCGCCGTTGATGAAGTCGACGATCACCTCCTGGCCGATGCGCGGGATGAAGTACCCGCCCCAGCCCTTGCCGCCCCAGGGCTGCGACACGCGCACCCAGCAGGTCGACTTCTCGTTGCTCTCGTCGTAGCGGTCCCAGTGGAAGTGCACCTTCACGCGGCCGTGGTCGTCCACGTGCAGCTCGTCGCCGTCGGGGCCGACCACGATGGCGGTCTGCGGACCGGGCATGGTCACGCGCGGCGTGAGGCGCGGCGGCCGGTAGGCGCGCTCCATCGGGATCGCGGTGATCAGGAAGGCGCTGGTGCCCGGCTGCGACGTGTTGAGCATCGGCGTGCTGGCGATCAGGTCTTCCAGCACCTGCAGCGTGTCGGCGTTCACCGCATCGTCGCGCAGCACGTCTGCCAGCGCCGAGTGCACATCCTGCGAAACGGCCGCGCCGGCGCCCACGCTTTCATAGCCGGGGTGGCTTGCCATGAAGGTGCAGGCCGCGATCACGTACTCGCCGTTGCGCGTGCCATCGGGATCGCCTTCGAACTTGAAGCTGCGGCCGGCCGTCACGTCGGGCCAGGAGGTCAGCGCCCAGTGGCGGTCGCGGCGCGCATTGAGTTCCTCGCCGCGCAGCTTGGTCCGGTTCTCGCCGTCATCGCCGGTGAAGTAGCCGCCCGGGAACTCGAACTCCTCGAAATCGGCGAGCTCGTGATCGTCCTTCGCATCGATGACGGCGCCCAGCTTCTTCTTGATCGCCTTGAAATCGCTGTCGCGCGAGGCCTGCTTGCCGGTGTCGAACTGGCGCGAGCTCACCCAGCGCGAAATCTCGTTGTGGCGCGCTTCGCTGGCGTCGCTGGGCATGTAGCGCAAGGTGCCTTCCACCGGCAGCTTCTCGTGGGCCAGGTCGCTCGCGTCTGACAGGTGCATGGTGCCCGGCGCGTCGTGCGCGTCGAACCAGTAATAGATGCCCTCGTCCTCCAGCAGACGGGAGAGGAAGCGGTAGTCGCTCTCCTGGTGCTGCACGCAATAGCGCCGCGGGTTGTGCGGTCCGATGACGTTGCCGGCCTTGGTCTTCTTGAAGCGCTTGATCGGGCTGTCTTCAAAGACCGCGTCGAGCACCTCGAGCACCTTCTTGTCCTGCAGGATGCGCGAGTTGGTGCGCTTGGTGAGCAGCCAGAACCAGGAGCGCAGCGTGATGCGGTATTCGAAATGCCGGCCCACATGCCCGGCCCGGACGAAGCGCACCGCGTGGCCCTGGCAGTGGCGCTCGTGCATGCCGCCGTCCTTGTCCTGGAACTGGATGACCACGTCGAAGGCGCGGCCGAGAATGTCCTTGGCATCGAGCGCCTTGTTCTTCGACAGCACCGTGAGCTCGTAGGCCGAGGGACGCGCCAGCGCCTCGTGGCCCACGATGCGCCAGAACATCAGGTCGTCCTTGGCGGGTGAATCTGTCTCGATGCGGAACTCGTGGTCGGCCATTCTTTTTCTCTTGAAGGTGGAAGCGGCTCAGTCGAAGGCGTAGGTGAAGTCGGCATCCTTCACGTCCAGCGCGACGCGGCGGATCTCGCCGCCCGACGCCAGACGCTGCAGGTACTCGACCGAAATCGTCGGCAGCACGGTGTTCGTCAGGATCGCGTCGATGACGCGCCCGCCCGACTCCGGGTCCTGGCAGCGCGCAACCACCTGGTCGACCACCGCGTCGCTGTACTCGAAGGGCACGCCGTGGTTGGTTTCCACGCGCTTCTTGATGCGGCCCAGCTGCAGCCGCACGATCTTCTTCATCATCTCGGGCGACAGCGGGTAGTAGGGAATGGTGACGATGCGGCCCAGCAGCGCGGGCGGGAACACCTTCATCAGCGGCGCCTTGAGTGCATCGGCCAGCGCGTTGGAGTCGGGCAGCAGCTCGGGGTCGCGACACATGCTCATCACGAGCTCGCTGCCGGCGTTGGTGGTCAGCAGGATGATCGTGTTCTTGAAGTCGATCATGCGGCCCTCGCCGTCTTCCATCCAGCCCTTGTCGAACACCTGGAAGAAGATCTCGTGCACGTCGGGGTGGGCTTTTTCCACCTCGTCGAGCAGCACCACGCTGTAGGGCCGGCGGCGCACGGCCTCGGTCAGGATGCCGCCCTCGCCGTAGCCCACGTAGCCCGGCGGCGCGCCCTTGAGCGTGGAGACGGTGTGCGCCTCCTGGAACTCGCTCATGTTGATGGTGATGATGTTCTGCTCGCCGCCGTAGAGTGCCTCCGCGAGTGCCAGCGCGGTCTCGGTCTTGCCCACGCCCGAGGTGCCGCAGAGCATGAACACGCCGATGGGCTTTTGCGGGTTGTCCAGCCGCGCGCGAGACGTTTGAATGCGGCGCGCGATCATCTCCAGGCCGTGCTTCTGGCCGATGACGCGCTGGTTCAGCGTGTCGGCGAGCTTGAGCACCGCCTCGACTTCGTTCTTGACCATGCGGCCGACGGGAATGCCGGTCCAGTCCGCCACCACCGAGGCCACGGCCTGTTCGTCGACCGAGGGCAGGATCAGCGGCGATTCGCCCTGCACCGCATGGATCTTTGCCTGCAGCGCATGCAGTTCTTCAAGCAGCGCAGCCCGGTCTTCGCTCCCTCCCCCGCCGGGGGAGGGCTGGGGTGGGGGCACATCGGCTTTCGCATCGCCCTCGGCGGAAGCAGTGTCCACCGGCTTGCTCCCCGCGCGCAATTTGCTGCGCAATTCCAGCAGCCGGTCGACCAAGCCCTTCTCCTCCTGCCAGCGCGCATTGAGCGCCTCGAGCTGCACCTTCGACTCGGCCAGCAGCGCCGACACCTGCGCAGCGCGCTTGGTCACGTCGATGCCGATGGCTTCCTCGCGGCCGATGATCTCCTGCTCGACCGTGAGTCCCTCGATGCGGCGCATGCAGTCCTCCACCTCGGGCGGCGTCGCATGCTGCGACACGGCCACGCGCGCGCAGGCCGTGTCCAGCAGGCTCACGGCCTTGTCGGGCAACTGGCGCGCGGGAATGTAGCGGTGGCTCAGCTTCACGGCCGCCTCGATGGCCTCGTCGAGCAGCTGCACGCGGTGGTGCTTCTCGAGCACGCTGGCCACGCCGCGCAGCATCAGGATGGCCTTGACCTCGTCGGGCTCGGGCACCTGCACGACCTGGAAGCGCCGCGTCAGCGCCGGGTCCTTCTCGATGTACTTCTTGTACTCGGCCCAGGTGGTGGCGCCGATGGTGCGCAGGTTGCCGCGCGCCAGCGCCGGCTTCAGCAGATTGGCCGCATCGCCGGTGCCCGCCGCGCCGCCCGCGCCCACGAGCGTATGGATCTCGTCGATGAAGAGAATGATGGGCGTGGGCGAACTCTGCACCTCGTCGATCACCTGGCGCAGGCGCTGCTCGAACTCGCCCTTCATGCTCGCGCCGGCCTGCAGCAGGCCGATGTCGAGCGTGAGCAGCTTCACATCCTTCAGCTGCGGCGGCACGTCGCCGCGTGCGAGGCGCTGCGCGAAGCCTTCGACCACGGCCGTCTTGCCGACGCCGGCCTCGCCTGTGAGCAGCGGATTGTTCTGGCGGCGGCGCATCAGGATGTCGACGATCTGGCGGATCTCCTCGTCGCGCCCGGTGATCGGGTCCATCTCGCCTTTCTTCGCCTTCTCGGTGAGGTCGACCGCGAACTTCTTGAGCGCATCGCCCTTGCCCATGGCGGCGGGCGCCATGGCGCCCGAGTCTTCGCCCGGCGCGCCGCTGCCCATGCCGGTGCCGTCCTGCGCGCGCATCTGCGATTCGGGCGAGGCGTCGCAGATCCTCGCGAAGTTGTCGGCCAGATCCTCGACCTTGACCTTCTCGAACTGCTTCGACAAACCGAACAGCGGATTGCGCAGGCTCTGCGTCTTCAGCATGCCCACCAGGAGGTAGCCGGTGCGCACCTGCGCCTCGCCGAACTGCAGCGTGGCATAGGTCCAGGCGCGCTCGATGGCGTTCTCGATGTGCGGGGAGAAGTCGCTGATCGCGGTGGCGCCGCGCGGCAGGCGGTCGAGCGCGGCCGTCATGTCCTTGGCGATCACGGACACGTCGAGGCCGTAGTGCTGGATCACGCGGTGCAGGTCGGAGTCCTGCGCCTGCAGCAGCTGGGCGAACCAGTGCTCCAGTTCCACGTACGGATTGCCCCGCATCTTGCAGAACACCGTGGCGCCTTCGATGGCCTTGTAGGCCAGCGAGTTGAGCTTGCCGAAAAGGGCGGTGCGACTGATTTCACTCATGGAAGACTCCGTATCTGTTGAAGACGATTCATGCCGGTAAATTCGAAGTTCGGCGATCCGTATCCGGCGTCAATGCGCAGAAAGCCTTGCGCTCGCCAGCCATCCCTGCACGTCCTGCCCCGCTTCGCGGCGCGGGACGATCGGCTCGATGCGCACGGCACCGAAACCGGCGGCCGCAAGGCAGGCCTCGAGATGCGCGGCCGCATGGCGGTAGCGGCCGCTGCCTTCGAGCCTGAAGTCGTCCTGGCCCCCGGGCATGGCCTCGACCGTGAACACCACCCCGCCTGCCGGGCGCAGCGCGCGCGCGGCGGCTGCCAGCACCTCGTGCAGGTCGCCGAAGTAGCACAGCGTGTCAGCCGACACCACCAGGTCGAAGCGGCCGGGTTGGGTCTGCAGGTAGTGGGTGAGCTCGGCCTTGTGCAGCACGTCGTAGCCGCCGCGTTGCTCGGCGCGCTGCAGCATGCCGACCGACAGGTCGCAACCGGCCAGGTGCGCGGCCCAGGGCCGCAGCAGCGGCGCGCAGAGTCCGGTGCCGCAGCCGGCATCGACCACCGCCAGACTCGCGGCCGGCGCGCCATGCATTTGGTGCACCGCCTGCGCCACCAGCTCGGGCGCGCGGTAGTGCAGCTTCTCCAGGCTGGCGTCGAAGCTTCCGGCGTAGCTGTCGAACACGGTCTCCACATAGCCGTCGCTGGCGCGCGCGGGCGCATGCCCCTCGCAGGCAGCCAGCAGGTGCGTGACCACGGGATTGCCTGGATCTTCGGCCAGCCATTCCCGGTACATGCCGAGGGCCTGCTCATGCTCGCCGAGCAGTTCCAGCGCGCGAATCACCTGCGAGCGGGCGCTCAGGTTGCGCGGCTGCAGCAGCACCGCACGGCTGTTGGCAATGACGCTCTCATGGATGCGCCCCTGTTCCATCAGCGCGATCGACAGGTTGTACCAGGCCTCGCTGAATTCCGGCCGCAGTTCGATCGCCTGTCGGCTGAAACGCTCGGCGGCTTGCCAGTGGCCCTTGCGGCGTTCGAGCGATGCGATGTTGCTCAGCGCATCGGCGCCCTCGTCGCCTCCTTTTGCGAAGGAGACGCTGTTGCCGTAGGCGCGCATTGCATCGTCGATGCGGCCGGCCTCGACCAGCAGGTTGCCCAGGTTGTTCCAGGCGCCGCTCTGCGCGGGTTGCAGCGTGAGCGACCGTCCGATCAGCGCGATGCTCTCGTTGCTGCGGCCTTGCGCATGGCGCAGCAGGCCCCGGTAGTGCAGGGCGTCGGGGTCGGCCGGCGCGGCCTCCAGGAGGCGGTCGAGCAATTCGTCCGCCGCGTCCAGCTGCTGCGCCTTGACCAGGGCCGCGGCTTGCGCCAGCGCGGCCGCGTGCGTCATCGTGTCCGGGTGCACGGGCGTCGTCGTCATGCGGCGGCTCCCGCGGTGGCCCGGGCGGTACGGGCGCTCATCGGGCGGCTGCCGATGCGCACGTCCGCCGCGTCCTTCGCGCGCGTGCGCTGGCCGAGCCACGAGACCCAGCCCAGGCGCGGCGCGCTGCCTTTGGCCTGGCCGAGGCGCGTGGCGGGTACCTCGGCCTTCTCGAGCGCCAGCTCGGCGTCCCATTCGAGTTCGTCGCCGAGCAGCTGCTGCATCCAGCGCTGCAGCACCGGCTGCGCATTGCCGATCGGCAGGAACATGCGGTACTGCGCGAGCGTGAGCGGGCCGATGTGCAGGCGCACGCGGTGCTGCCGGTCCCACGCGCGCTTGCCGAGCATCGCGCCCATGCCCATCGAGCGCGAACTCTCACCCTGCCCCAGCCGCGTGAGCTCGCCGGCGGGCAGGCTCATCCAGTGGCCGACCCAGCGCTCGAGCTTCACCGGCACGCCGAAATAGCTGCTCAGCACGGATTCCACGCTCTCTGCGTTGTGCACGCGGCGCGCGAGCCAGCCCGAGAAATGCAGGCGCGCATCGTCGTGCACCTCGTCGCGCTCGATGCGCCCCGGCGTGCCAATGCCCACGAAGGCGCCGACCTGCAGGCGGAAGCGGTCCTCGCCCGGCCGGTCGAGCGCCACCGCGGGCCGCGCCTGCGCCCATGCGCGATAGAAGTGCAGCGAGAAGCGGTGCAGGAAGCTGTCGAGAAAGGCCAGCCAGGTCGGATCGCCATGGTTCAGGCTGCGCTCGCGGATGAAGTCGCTCAAATGAACCGGCAGCGGACCGTTGGGCCCGACATAGCTGAAGAAATGCTGGCGCAGGCGCGGCGGCGAATGCGTGCTTGCCGGCTCGAAGCGGCTGAAGCTGGCCGGCGCGAACGACAGTGACGGCTCCTGCCCCACGCGCACCGGCTCCGCGCTCGGCAGCAATGCGCGGCCCCAGCGCGGCGTGGTCGCGGCCACCGACTCCAGCCGGCGCAGCACCGCGAAGTAGTCGAAGGACCACGGCTCGGCCGACCACCCGCGCAGCGCGGTGTCGACTCTCCCGGCTACAGAATCTGCCGGGTCCCGCACAGCGGCCTCCATCGCATGGTCTCGCCCTTGCCCGCCACGCGCAGCACGGTCTCGACGAAATGGTTGACCTCCACGTGGCGCGCGAGAAAGCGCGCCATCACCGCGCCGAACAGGAACACGCTGTGGCCGTGGAATGCGTCCTTGTCGACCTCGAGCGTCACCTCGAGCCCGCGCCCGAAGGCGATCGGCCCCTTGAGCGGCAGGCGGCGCGCCACGGGCTTGGCTTTCACCGAGAGCAGCCCGCGCACCTGGCCCTGGCGCATCTCGTCGGCGTGCGTGGCATAGAGCATCAGTGTTTCGCGCAAGGCGGCGGCGCCCTGTTCCGGCGTGCTGTCGGAGATCGAGAGGTAGTTGAGCGCCAGGTGATCGACCACCCGCCAGCCCAGCCCCTGGCTCACCACCGGCGACACTGGCCGCGACGGGCCGCGCACCATGCGCACGCGCTGCACGGGGAAGGAATCGACGCAATCGAAGTCGTTGTCGCGGCCCAGCGGCATCAGCAGCGGCAGGTCGCGGTTGGTGCACATGGCCGTCACCGCGAGCTGCCGCAGCGTGGCCGCGTACGGCGCCTGCTGCGGATCGACGATCTGCATGTAGACCTCCGAGCCGATGTGGCTGCTGCGATGGCCCTCGGTGCGCTGGCGCACCGACAGCATGCGCGGCTCGCGCGTGGTCGTGAAGTAGGCCGGGTGGCTGTGCCGCGTGCCGTGGAAGGCCGAGTAGAACGGCCGGAACACCTGCTCGGCCGCCGTGGCATCGGCACCGGGCGCGCCATGGCCGATCACCTCGGTGACGGTGTGCACCTCGAAGTCCTGCGGCCGCGTGCGGTCGGGCACCAGGTGGAACTGGCTCACGCCTTCGGTCAGCGGCACGCGGTCGAGCCGCTTGTTGAACAGGTTGACCACCGGCACGCAGTGCAGCTGCACGTTGTCGGCGCTCACCAGTTTTTCGAGCGCCGCATCGCCGCGCGAGAACAGCAGCACGAGCTCGACCTCGGCGACCGGCATCGCCGAGAGCACCGATTGCAGCCCGGCAATGCGCAGGAACTGGAAGCGCTGTGGAAACGCGAAGTACTCCTGCAGCAGGCGAAAGCCCGAGAAGCCGGTGGCCGTGACCGGCAGCAGCGCCTCGTCGTCCTCGAAGCCGACCGGCTGGATCGCCGTGGCCGGCAGGCTCTGCGCGGCGCCCTGCAAGGCGCCGGTGGGCGACAGCGGCCGCACCATCACGCCGATGGGCTGGCCCAACGCGCACTCCTGCAGCTGCCAGGCCACGTCTTCGGCGCCGCCCAGGTGCAGCACCAGCTCGTCGAGCGCGATCTGGCTGAAGTTGAGCCCCGCCGTCGCATGCAGCGTGATGCGCAGGCCGCCGCGGATGGCACGGGACTGGGGGTGCGTGGCGAGCGGCAGATCGGGCGCATAGGTGAAGTACTGGGCACGCCGCACCTCGATCGGCCAGATGCGCAATGCGCTCGCCGTGCGGAACTCGCAATGCGTGTTCTGGCCCACGGCCTGGCGCGCGCGCAGCCCAGCGCCGCGCGGCAGCTTCGGACCGGTCGCGAGGTTGGCGTCGTCGAGATCGGGCGAGAACGAGACGACCGCCATCGCCGGCGTGGGCGCGAGGAAATTCGGATAGACGATGTCGAGCAGGTGGCCCGTGAAGCGCGGGTATTCGGCGTCGAGCTTGAGATTGACGCGCGCCGACAGGAAGGCCGTGGCCTCGATCAGCCGCTCGACGTACGGATCGGCGACCTCCTGGCCTTCGATGCCCAGGCGGTGCGCGATCTTCGGAAAGGCGCGCGCGAACTCCGAGGAGCTCTCGCGGAAATAGCGCAGTTCCTGTTCATACAGGTTCAGCAGCCGAGGGTCCATGTCGGACTCACCTTGGGTTTTGCGCCATGTCCACGATCTCGATGCGTCCTTCTTCCAGGTCTACGCGGCTTCGCATCAGGAACTCGAGCGGCACGGGCTGCGCCCACAGCATGCCGCGGATCTGCAGGCCGATGCTGTTGTGCGAGTCGAGTGCCGAGCCTTCCATGACGAGTTCAACTTCGAGAGTGCGGGACAAAATGCGCGGCTCGAACTGCAGGATTGCGTTCTTCAAAGCCTGTTCCATGCTGACACGCTGCACCGACGAGGTGAACTGGCCAGACAGCATAGGCAATCCGTAGTTGATGACCGAGCGCGCCGCGTTCGGGTATTGCCTGTCGTCCATGGCCAGCCCGAAGCCGGTGGCGTTGAAGAGCCAGCTCAGGTCGCGCAGCACGGCCGAGCGCAGCGCCTGCTTGGTGAGCGTGCGCTTGTCGTCGCTCTCGCGCTTCTCGGTGGGCGCGTCGTCCACCAGGCGGTCGAGCAGCGACGGCTGCAGGCGTTCCTGGGCGGTGAGTTCGGCCATGGCTATGCGCCCTGGCTTTCGAAGAGGATCTCGCGCACATCCATGAGCGCGTATTCGCCGGCATCGCTGCCGAGCACGCGCTGGCCGCAGCCGGCCCAGACCTCGGGGCGCAGTTCGCGCCACTCGGTCTTGCGCGCGAGAAGCAGCTCGCCGTCCTGGCTCTTCTCGGTGCCTTCGTAGCGGGTGGGAATGAGCGCCAGCGTCTCGCCGCCGTTCTCGAACTGCAGGTGCGCGGGCATCCAGACGCAGTCGCGCAGGTCCTCGGGCGGATCGATCTTGATGTGCGCGAGCCGGGCGTAGGGAATCCAGTAGTACTTGCCGTTGACGAAGGCTTCGAGCACGGGGCCCAGGCGCATGTCGGCATCGGCCAGCCATTCGAAGGGCGCGCCGTCGATGGTGCCGGCGATGGCGGGTGCGCCGTCGAAGGCCCGCTGGCGAAGGTCTTCGGCCAGTTCGTTCTCGCCACGGCCCTGGCGCAGCAGCGATTCGATCAGCAGCGCCAGCCATTCGTCGGGCTGGCCAAAGACCATCGGCGTGCGCGTGCCGGCAAACACCTCGGCGCGCAGGCCTTCGCAGCGCACGGCGTCGCCATACACCTGTTTCATGGGAACGGCAAGCGCATCGAGCTCGGCCGCGACGGTGAGCTGGTTGAGCGCGCGTTCCCACTGGCCCAGCACGCACAGCAGCTGCGCCATGAAGACGCGGTGCTTGCTGTCGGCGGGCCTGGCGCGGACCTCGTCGCTCAGGGCCTTGAGCGCGGCGGCAGGGTCGGCGGACTTGAGGAGTTCAGCGGAGGTGGCCATGTCAGTTCCCCGCGAAGGTGCAGGTGCGCACGGCTCCCCGCGCGCCCGTCTGCTGCTGCGGCGCCGAACGGATCTCCAGCTTCGTGTAGTCGAAGAAGATGATGTCGCAGGGCCGCTTGGGCGTGCCGCCGGTGACGATGGCATGGCAGTTCACGCGCGCGCCCTCGAGCACGAATTCGAGGTGCGACTGCAGGTCTTTCGAGCTGTCGCCGCCGGCCTTGAAAACGGAGATGGTCACCTTCAGGTCGCTGTCCTGGCTCTTCAGCAGGCTCGCGATGGAGGCCGTGGCCGCATCGCAGTCGCGGATCACGATGAAGGCATGGTTGCGCAGCTTGCCCTTGCTGGAGCCGGGCGGCACGACGACGTCGGACTTGTACG
Source organism: Variovorax beijingensis (assembly GCF_007828835.1). Classification (GTDB taxonomy): domain Bacteria; phylum Pseudomonadota; class Gammaproteobacteria; order Burkholderiales; family Burkholderiaceae_C; genus Variovorax; species Variovorax beijingensis_A. The sequence continues at coordinate 289,014 of NZ_VIVL01000003.1, forward strand.
AATAGCCGCCGATGTCCATGCGCTGCTTGCCATCCTCGTACGTGCGCTTGGACTCCCCTTCGATCGGCGAACCCTTGCTCTCGATCATCATCGCGAAGTCGTTGCCCGATTCGCCCGACAGGTAGTCGAGCAGGCGCAGGGCCTCGTCGGGGTCCAGTTTTCCATCGTAGGTCCAGCTCATGTCGATCTCCTGAAAAAAATCCGGTTGTCTGTCGTTACCTGGCGGGCAAGGCTTCGCCCGCCCAATGCACCATCGCGGCAAAGCTCTGCCGTTCGCTGTCCGGCTGCAGGGCGCCGCGCACCCGCACCTGGGCCACTCCGTCGGCCGTGCCCGCGCCGAACAGGCGCGGCGCGCTGTAGGGCGTTGCCGGCGCGGCCAGCACCAGCAGCCGGCCGCCTTCGGCGTTGAACCAGGGCAGCTCGAAGCGCTTGACGGCGGGCGCGTCGCGCGTGCCGCGCTTGAAGCGGTTGGTCTCGCCCGGGTCGCCGGGATAGACCTGGCGCGCGCCGCCCTGCGGATCGATGCCGACGACGACAAGGTCCACCGAGCGCCCGGTGGTGTTGCGCACGTTGAGCACGGCGCGCTCGCCGCCGCGCAGCGGCAGCAGCCCGGCGCCGGCCTGCCGCGCCGGACCGCTGCGCACCAGGCGATCGCCGTTCCACACTTCGAACAGCGCCTCGAAGCCATCGAACTGCGCATCCCTGGCAATGGTGTAGAGCTGGTTGAGCCACTTGAGCCGGGCCAGCATTTCGAGATGCCGGCGGGCGGCTGCGGAATCGGTCGGCAAAGGCCTTGCGCCCGCACCGAGCGCGGCCGAGAGTACTTCGAGCCGGGTGGCGCTCCAGTGCACGTCGGCGCCGTCCGCCTCGGCCACGGCGACGACCGAGGCGGGGTAGTCGAGACTCAGCCCGGGCGGCAAGCCCTGCTCCGCGCGCACGCGCAGCGCGACCGAAGCCGGCTCGCCGAGCGGCGTGATGTTCCAGAGCGCGGCGCCGGACAGCTCGCGCAGCGCGGGCGGCACGGCCATGCGCGCCTTGTCGGTGTAGGCCTGCAGGAGCAGGCCCTCGGCGCTGCGCACCGTGCCGTCTTCCATCGTGGCCAGCACGCGCAGCGGCTGCTGCGCCACCAGGCCGTCGAGCTGGCCGGCCTGCAGGACCAGTGTGTCGCCGGAGCGCTGCGCGCGCCAGACCGGCCGCGTCGAAACCGGCTGTGCGCGGTTGGCGAAGATCGGCGCATCGAGGTTGCCCTCGGCCACAGGCGATGGCAGCTCGCGCGTGGGAAAGCGCTGCGCGAGTTCGTCGATCACCGGCGGATAGCTCGCGAGCACGCCATCGAACAGGTCGCGCCAGGTGGCGGGCCTGCGCGAGAGCGCCTCCACCACGGCCCAGGTCAAGAGGCCCTGCGGGCGTGCATTGCGGCTCTTGCGCGGCAGGCGCAGCTCGGGCGTGATCTGGTGGCTCTCGGAAGCGAAGAGCGCGACATAGCGCGCGCGCGGCACCGGCTCGGCCGCGGCAGGCCGCGCCACGGCGGCGCGCGCGGCCGGACCGGATGCGCCGATCAGCTGGCCGATGCGCAGCCCGCGCCAGCGCACCTCGTCGTCGGCCGGCCCTTCGGCAACGAGCGGGCTCTCGGCCGTGCTGCTGCGGGTCATCGAGTTTGCCGAGCAGGTATCGAAGACGGAGGCGACGAACACGTTGCGTGCCAGGAAGGCCTGGATCCAGGCATCGAGATCGGCATCGCGCAGGTCGCCCGTGAGCGCGCCGTCGCTGCCGAGCGTGCCGCGCACATCGCGTGCGAGAAAGTTTTCCGAAAGGCCGTCGGGCTCCTGGTAAAGCTTGCTGGTGTCGCGCAGGCGGGTGCCGTGGCCCGAGAAGTAGAGCAGCACGAAGTCGCCGCTTCTCGATTGCGCGAGCAGCCGGCCGAGCGCATCGTGGATGGCCTGCGATTCGGGCAGCACCGCGCCGCCCACGCCGTCGGCGAGCACGGTGATGTCGGATGCCGCAAAGCCCTGCTTCAGCAAGGCATCGCGCATCAGCATCACGTCGTTGCGCGGCGCCTGCAGCCAGAGCGACTGCGGCTGGTTGACGAGCTCGGAGACGCCGACGAGCAGCGCGCGCTGGGTGGCGAAGGCGCTGCCGGCGAACGCGATCAGCGCCAGCACCGGCAGCAGCCGCAAGCAACGCGATCGGGGGCAGGCAGAGCGCCCGATGGATGCGCCGCCTGCCCCCACCCCTGCCCTCCCCCGGCGGGGGAGGGAGAAAAGCGGACGCAGCGTGAACGTCATGGCCGTTCCGTCGCGGGCCCGGCCGATTCGACCAGTGGCGATGCCGCGAGCACCGCAAGGCCGCCGACCGGATCGGCCGCGCGCAGCCGCCAGACGCCGTTCGCACCCGGGCCGCCGACCACCTCGGCCGGCACCGCCTGCAGGAGTCGGTCGGCCTCGTCGACGCGCACGCCGTCTTTCCAGCGCACCACCAGGTTGGCCTGTGTTGCAGCGGGCGCTGCGGGCACGGCACGAAAGCGCACATCGTCCTGTTCCGCATCCCGGCTGCCGAGCAGGCCGGCGTTCTGCACCACCGCAAACAGCGCCAGTACCGCAAATGCGGGACGCAGCCATCCGCCGGAACCGAACCAGTGCCGGATGCTGCCCCACCAGCCGCCCTCGGGCCGCTCCTGCGGCCGGGCGCGCGGGAAAGCCGGTGCGGTGGCCGGCGTCGCGCCGGGGGACGGCACACGCGCCGGGCTCAGCTGCAGGCCGGCCGCGCGGTACAGCGCCTGGTAGTCGGCGCGCGGGTCCTGCGCACCGAGCGGCGTGCCGGACAGCACCGAGAACACGCCGCCCACGGTGCGCAGCGCGATGCGGCCGGGCTCGGGCGCGATGGCCAGCGGCGCCTGCGCGGCCCATTCGTCATGCACCGCGCGGATCGCGGCGAGCCGGGTCGCCGAGACTTCGCCGAGCACGCGCGCGCACAGCTGCGGACTCGGTTCGAGCGTGAGCATGTTCCAGGCCTGCACCAGGCCGAAAGCCGGCTCGAAGGGCTCGTCGTCGGGCTCGAGCAGCACGTCGAAAGGCCCGGCCCAGTCGGCCTCGCCCGCGGCCATCCAGCCCTGCCACAGGTTGCCGTGGATGCAGCGGTCGAGCAGCACGCCGAGCAGCCGCCCTTCATGCACCACGCTCACGAGGCGGCCCGGCGCCCAGCGCGCACTGAAGGCGCGCTGGGCGACAGCCTCGCGGCGCCGGGCCAATTCGGTGAGCGGAAGCACAAGATCGAGCACCGCGCGCGGCGGCGCAGCCGCGGTGCCCTGCGGCACGGCATGGGGTGCGGCACCGGGCATCGCGACGGCCGCCACGGCGGCTTCCTGGCCGGGTGCGCCGGACATGCCAGGTATTGCAGGCGCGGCGCCCGCGGCCTGGAGCGCGCTTCGGATCACGCTGAGCGGGGGCCAGAGGTCGGTGTTCATGGCGGTCTGTTCCTGAATGGCTATGTCTTCAGGCATAAGACGCTTCAGCACCGAGGATTTTGAAAACCTGCAGGATCGCCGCCATGTTGCCGGGCTCGATCGCAATGCCCAGGGTCTGCTGGATCCAGCCGCCCAGGCGGGTCCTGGCGTAGTCGGCGGTGAGGCCTTCGCGCTTGTGCACCAGGCCCAGCCGGCCCGCGCGGTAGTGGTAGGAGGCGATGGCGTGGCGCGAGGCAATGCCCGAGAGGCCGCCCTCGGCCTCCCTGCCGAAGCCCTCGCACAGCAGGATGCGCTCGGGCTCGGGCAGTCCGGCAATGAAGGCGCGCGCGGCCAGCTGCACCGCGCTCGCGCTCAGGCCGTGCTCAGCGAGGCAGCCCTCGAGGTCTTCACCGGCGCCCAGTGCTTCTTCGAGCTGCGCCTCGCTGACCTGCTCGCCGATCGAGAGCTTGCGCCGGAACGCGCTGGCGCGCGTGCAGTCGATCAGGTAGCGGCGGAAGTAGGCGCACAGCGCAAAGGCGCTGGAGGGTGCGCTGTGGCCCGCGCGCTCGTCGGCCTCGTCGGGATCGGCATCGAGCCGCAGCACCTTCACGTAGATGAACTGCGCCACCAGCTCCTGCCGGCCCTCGCCCAGCACCTGGAGCTCGGGCGGGTTGCAGGCCACGAGCGCATTGCCGACGATGCGGTACATGGTGCCCATGTCGTCGGGGGACAGCGTCTGCCGGCGACGCCAGAGGCGCACGAGCTCGGTGCTTTCCGCGGACGACAGCGTTTCATTCATTGGCTCACCCCCAGGCTCCGCGCACTTCGTGTCGCTTCGCCCACCCCCTTGCAGGGGGCAACACCAGCGGCCCGGCAAAGCCGGTTCCGCGGTGTTTCCCGAACAAGCCCTGTCGCGCCCATGGTTGAAGACCCGAGTCGATCAGTCGTCCACGCATACGCCTTCGGTCGGCACCAGGCACTGCGGCAGGCCGGCGCCCGCCGGGCCGCCGCGCGTGCGGATGGCCGAGGACACCGCCGCCGTGGCCACGGCCAGGCCGCGCGGCAGCAAGATCCAGAGCTGGCCGCGCTCCTTCATGCGGCGCGCGTTGTTCGCGGCCTGCTGGCCGTTGCCGAAGAAGTAGTCGGCCCGCACCGCGCCGCGGATCGCGCCGCCGGTGTCCTGCGCAATGGTCAGCCGCTGCATCGGTGCACCGGTGCCGGGTGCACGCGTGGAGACGAACACCGGGTAGCCGAGCGGCGTGCTGCGCGGGTCCACCGCGATCGAGCGGCCCGCCGACAGCGGCACGCCGAACGCGCCCACCGGCCCGCCCGAGGGCGAGGGCGACTCCTTGAAGAACACGTAGCTCGGGTCCTTGATGCCCGAGCCGATCACCGGCCCGGCCGTGCGCCGCCCTGGCACCAGCACCGCGCCGCTGGCGGTGGGCCGCGCAAGCGTGAAGCCGCGCGTGCGGATGGTGCTGGTCGAGGTGTCGCCGACGTCGTCGTCCTCGTCGCCGTCATCGAGCTGCAGTTCGATGGACGAGCCGCGCACCTTGACCGGACTGCGCGGCTTGCCGTTGGCCGCCTGCGCCAGCGTGGGACGGAAGGGCTGGCCGTTCTGCTCGGCATAGGCCACGCGGATGATGTCGCCGTTGGCCAGCTTGATGCGGCCCGAGCCCTGGATCTGCATCTCGTAGAGCGCGGTGGCGCTGCTCACGAAGGCCAGCACGCGCGCATTGGGCGCGCCCTTGGTCTCGATCTCTTCGCGCGTGTAGTAGGGCAACAGCTGCTTGCCTTCGATGCGCAGGCGGACCTTGCGGTCGAGCGTGTCGCGCGTGATGCCGGAGAGGTCGAGCGCATAGAGCCCCGGCGCGCCCATGTCGCGCGTGCTGAGGCCGGTCTGCACTACCACGTTGCGGCCCTCGACCCGCGCCGCCACCGTGCCGTTGCCGGCCGGCAGCTTGCGCGCGTCGGCAAACAGCATGTCCTCGGGCTGCCCGTAGACCGGGTAGATGAACGGCGCCGCGTACTGCCGGCTGCCCGGGATCTCGGGCTCGAAGTAGCCGGTGACCACGCCATCGGGCTTGCGGTCGTCGTCGCGGATCTGGTAGGCCGAGAACTCCTGCTCGAAGAAGGCGCGGATCGCGCTGTTGTTCTTGCTGTCGACACGCAGGGCGCGCGCGCACACCTCCTTCCACTCGGCGCCGCGGCCGGTGAGCACCTTGCAGCTGCCGAGGAAGGCCGGCCAGCTTTCGGAGAAGTCGTCGCGCGCCCAGCCAGGCACGGCATCGAAGCTGACCGATGTGTAGGTGGCCAGCTGGGTCGAGAAGGTGCGCGCCTGGCCGGCGGTGTTCGAGGCGGCCGGTCGTGGTGGTGGCGGCGTTGCGGCTGTCGACTGTCCGGCCGCCATGTCTGCGGCGGCGGCGCCGGAGGTCGCGGCCGGCGGCGTGCCGGCGCAGCCCGCGGCAAGCACGGCGGCAGCGGCAGCGGCCCAGCGCAGGGCGGTAGTGAAGACCGGCGACTGTGGTGTGTTCATGAAAGCCTCCTTGTCCGAAAAGAACGGCCCATCGGGCCAACGCTCTGCAGACGATTACTTCTCGACGATTTTGAAATTCGCGACGCCGTAGACGTCGTTGCACGGGGTGCCGGGCGCGCAGACCGGCTTGCCCAGCAAAGGCGAAGGACCCGTGCCGCGGCTGGCTTCGAGCGCCGCCAGCACGGGCAGCGGAAACTGCGGAAACACGCCGTCGTTCTGCACGCCCGAGGCGCTGAAGTCGCGCTCGTGCTGGCTCACGAGCACCGCGAACTGGTTGGTGCCGGCCGGGCCGCCCGCATCCATCGGCCAGGAGGCACGCGGCAGCGAGAGCGGGCTGCCGGCGGTGATCTTGTTGTACTTGTCGAGCAGGTTCGGGAACAGCAGGAACATCTCGCCGCCGCTGGACAGCAGGAACACGTAGACGAAACCCTCGCGCTTGCTGCGGACCTCGAAGGCCAGCTTGTCCTTGCCGATCGACACCTCGGGCTTCTTTGGCGCGGCCGTCACGTCGAAGCCCGGCGCGGCGCCGGCCGCGAGCGACTGCAGCGATTCGAGCGGCGTGCGGGGCGCCGGCGGGGGAGGAGGCGGTGGCGGCGGCGGCGCCTGGACCACGCGCGGTTCGGGTGGTGGCGGCGGTGCGACGGCGACCTGCTTGCCGCTGTTGTTGTCCCCTTCCGCGCCCGCGGTGGTGCGGCCCTGGTACCACCACCAGCCGCCACCGGCGGCGGCCAGCACGGCCACCGTGGCGATCGCGGCCAGGGCCTTGCCGTTGTTCTTTCCGCCGGCGCCCACGCCCGCAGCAGGTGCCGGCGCGGGTGATGCCTTGCCGCGTCCGATCGTCGTCGGCAGGTCGGCGTTGCTGGTGCCGCGCGCACCGGAGCCGCCGGGCGTGGTGCGCGGCGGCGGCGCGATGCTGTGGCCCACCTCCAGGTCGAGCGCGGCGCGGAACTCGGCCATCGACTGCGGCCGCGACTCGGGCCGCACGCCCAGGCCCGCGTCGATCGCCTGCAGCAAACGCAGGCTGTAGCGCTGGCGCAGGATGTCGTTGCCCGCGAGCGGCACGTAGCTGTCGGACAAAAGCCGCGCCACCGAGGGCGGCGGCGCGCGTCCGCAGACGGCCACGTGCATCACCGCCGCGAGCGCGTAGACGTCGGTCCACGCGCCCTGCGACATGTCGGGCATCTCGGCGTACTGCTCGATGGGCGCGTAGCCCGGCTTGAGGATGACGGTGATCGCCTGCGTCTTGTCGGTGATCACGCGGCGCGCGGCGCCGAAGTCGAGCACCACCGGCCGGCCGGAGCCTTCGAGCAGGATGATGTTGTCGGGCGCGATGTCGCGGTGGTAGCAGTTGGCGCCGTGCATCACCGCCAGCGCCTGCGTCACGCCGTCCATGATGCGGATCAGCCAGGCCTCGTCCACGCCCGCGGGAATGGAGACCAGCGCCTGGCGCAGCGTGTCGCCGCGGTAGAACGGCATCACCATGTAGGTGGTGCCGCGCTCCTGCCAGAAGCGGTAGACCTTCAGCAGCGAGGGATGGTCGAACTGCGCGAGCAGGCGGGCTTCGTTGATGAAGCTGCGCATGCCGAGGTCGAAGGTTTCGCGGTGGCGCTCGGAGAGCGGGACCACCGTGCCGTCCTGTTGCCTTGTCGACAGCGAAGTCGGCAGGTATTCCTTGATGGCGACCACGCGTTCGAGCGTGTGGTCCCAGGCTTCGTAGACGACGCCGAAGCCGCCCTGGCCGACGACGCGCGTGATCTCGAATTCTGCGAGGCGGCTGCCCACGGGGAGGAGGCCGGCCTCGCTGGTTTCTGCAGCGGCGGCTGCAGGCGCATTGGAGAGGCTTGTGGAGCCGGATGTGATGACGGTGGCGGCGGTGTCGGTCTCGGTCTCGTTGCTCGCGGACTGGGCGGGCCTCGACATGACGCGGGTGCGGTCGTCTTCGGGGGGCATGCTGGTTCCTGGAGCTTCGGTCATTGACTGGCTCCTTTTTGTATTGCTTGGCGTGTTTGCTTTCCGGGGCCGGGACTCGCCCCGGCGGGCGACCTACTTTTCTTTGCTTCGCCAAAGAAACGTAGGCAAAAGAAAGGCGACCCCACTGTCTGCGACCCCTTCGCTGCGCTACGGGGCAACCTGCGGTGCTCACGTTTCGCGGGGTCTCGCCCAAACTCGCTTCGCTCAAACAAGGGCGAGCCCTGATCCGCGAAACGCTCCGCTCCTCGGCGCATACAGAGGGGGGGGCAAACCAAACGGGCCTTTGCTTCGCTCGGCCACCAAGCCACCGCGGCGCGCAGCGCCGCGGTGGTTGGTATTGGCTGCTGGAGTTGACATTGGGGCCGAGCGAAGCGATGGCCTGTCTTCTCCCCATCCCTTCTGGCTGCGCCGAGGAGCGCAGCGTTTCGCGGATCAGGGCTCGCAGCTGTTTGAGCGAAGCGAGTTCTGCGAGACCCCGCGAAACGCGAGCACCGCAGGTTGCCCGTAGCGAAGCGAAGGGACGCAGACAGTAGGGTCGCCTTTTCTTTGCTTACTTTCTTTTGGCGAAGCAAAAGAAAGTGAGTCGCCCGCCGGGGCGAGACCCGGCCTCCGACAACAAAAGGAAGCAGGAAACTCATTCCCCACCCCCCAAAAACAAGGCTTCAAACCGAACATCCAAAGGCAATCCGGCAACGAGCATCCGAGCCCCTTCACCAGCGCCCGGATCGCCCATCCACAAAGACTCCCCCACTCCCGGCAAGGCCAGCGACTCCACAGCCCCCTCGCGCGGTGCGAGGCCATCCGCAGCAAAGAGCCTCTGCAGCACCGCATCAAACCGCAGCGCATCCAGATCCCCCTCGAGCCCTTCGAGCGCAGCCCGCGTCCCCTGCGCCCACCACCGCAGCGCCTGCTGCAGCGCCTCGCCCTGCAGCGCCCCGCCCGCGGAAGCATCGAGCTCCACCGCCAGCGTGAACGGAAAGTACCGCCCCACCCCATCGACCGACGGCATCAGCACGCCGATCCACCCGCCATCCCCCACCACCTGCGGCCCCAGTGCAAAGCACCAGACCGGCGCCTCGAGGTAATGCGACGTCCAGTCGGCATGCCGATCGCGCAGCCGCGCCAACCCGCGCTGCAGCCACGGGTCCCACACCGAGCGGAACGACTCGGGCAGGCGCCGGTGCGCGAAGTCGCCCATGCCCGGCAGCTTGCCGAACCATCCGGGCAAGGCAGTGGCTACGCTCACAGCCCCTCCGGACAGGAGAACTCGCGCAGTTCCTTCAAACGGATCGGATGCTGCACGCTGTTCGTCGTGACCTCGAAGCGCGTCTTGCGGGCGCCGATCTGGAAGGTGATGAAGAACTTCTCGGGCGCATCGCCGGCTTCGAGCTGGCCGTCGTCGAGCGCGCGGAACAGCGCCCACGGCCCGTCGACCGCGGCGCCCGAACTGCCGGTGGCCGAAGGCGGGCTCACCTGTATGCGCACCTGGTTGCTGCCCTTGGGCCCGGGCCACTGCACGGCCATGGGCACCACCGGGCCGTGCGCGTATTTCACGAGCTGGCCGTCCACGTCGAGGATGAATTGCGTGATGCCCGCATCCATCTCCACCGGCTTGAAGTCGAGCCGCATCGACGGCCCGCGGCCGCCGCCGCGGAAGAAGATGTCCTTGATGCGCGCGGCGCGCTCGAACTGCGCCAGCGCCTGCGTGGTGACGGCGCCGCGTTCGGCCACGGGCTTGTAGCGCCATGGCTTGGTGCTGGTGTCGACCAGCGCGGCCAGCCGCTTCTGGAAGAAGTCGTCCATCAGGCCGCCGGCGCCGAACATCTGGCCGAAGTCCTCGGGCAGCACGTCGCGCTTGCTGCTGCCCACGAAGGGATAGCGGCCCGCGATGGCGCGGTTGCAGAAATCGGTCACGGGCTTCAGATCCTGGCTCAGGTTGCCGCGCTCGGCCACCTGGGCCTGCGCCGCGCCCGACTGGCTCAGGTTCTCGACCATCGTGCGCACCGGCTCGGGCAGCCGGCCCGCGTCGGACTTGAGCTTGCCGGCCACGTCGCCGGGGGGCGGCGAGGTGCGGCCCTTCACGGCCGTGTCGACGGCGTTGAGGTACACGTACACCTCGTTGAAGAGCTTGAGCGCGTCGTCGATGGGCGCGGGCTGGTTCGGCCCGGCGGCGGTGACGAGGCGGCGCAGCGGCTCGAAGCGGTCGTCCACGATGCTCTCGATGCGCTTGCCGCTGGCCACGGGCTTGTTGGGATCGCCGCCGAACAGGTCTTCCAGGCCCTTGCGGGTGTTGGCGACCGTGGCGGTGGCCTTGCTCACCACGTCCTTGGGCTGGTCGGCGGGAATGAGCGTGGTTTCCTTCACCACCGCGCGCAGGAAGTTCGCCAGCGGCGAACCCACGCCCGAGAGAATGCGCGCGGCCTCGATGTTCTTCTCGAGCCCGCTGGCGCGGATCAGCCGCACGTCGGCCAGCAGGGCCTCCCAGACCTTGACGTATTCCGCGAGGTAGAGCCGGCGCACGCGGTCGGTCAGCGCGCCGAGCGCCGCCACGTCGCGCATGCGGTCGGTGGCGCTGCGATCCTGCCCGAGCACCCACGGGTCTTCCTGCGCGAGCAGGCCGGTGAGCACCGTGACCTCGTTCTGGAAGCGCTTGTGGTAGCCGTCGTAGGTGAACATGCCCGGCACGCCTTCGGTCAGCGGCTTGCCGCTGATGCGCTCGAACACCAGCGGCGCCGAGGGACCGGCGGCGGTGGCGATGCTGAAGGCCGGAATGTCCTTGGTGGCGCGCTGGCGCTTCAGGCGGCTGAACACGCGCTGCTCCAGCGGGTAGCTCGCGAGCACGGCGCGCACGCTGCGCACCAGGTTCTCGTCCATCTTGAGCGGCGAGCGCGGCGGGCCCTGCGCGATGAGCACGTCGAGCTGGTCCTCGAGCGCCTGGCGCTGGTCCTCGGGAATGCCGCGGTCCAGGCTGCGCGCCCAGTCGAGCGTGATCCAGGCCTTGAGCGCCTCGGCATCGAAGTGCTCGGGCTGGTAGAGCATGAGGTAGCTCTTGAGCGCCTCGTAGGTGTACTCGAGGTTGTCCTTCTGCGCGGTGCGCAGCTGGTCCTCGATGCGCTTGGCGATCTGCGGCAGGAAGGCGTCGTTGAGCGCGCGCTGGTGCGTGAGCATGGCGGCGGCGTCGAGCTTGTCGCCCTGATAGAGGCCGAGCGTCATCGACAGCGGCTCGTCGCCCTGGCGGTTGTCGGGCGTTTTCCAGATGTCGCGCAGGCCCTGCAGCACGGGCGCCACCTCGACCAGGTTCTGCACCCGCGAAGGCAGCGCCGCCAGGGTCTGGCGCGCGGGCTCGACGCGCGCCTCGACCGACTTCAGGTAGTTGAGGTTCTGCAGCGTGCTGTAGCCCCAGCCCGCGAGCAGCGCGATCGTGACTAGCGTCATGGCCGCCACGCCCGCCATGCGCAGCGCATGGCGCCTGCGCTCCAGCTTCACGTTGGCGCCGGCCAGGCGCTGCTCGGGGAACACCACCTCGCGCAGCAGCGCGGTGAGAAAGTAGCTGCGGCCGCTCGACTTCTGCGGCGCGAGCATCGCGCGCTCGATGCCGAAGCTGCGCGAAAGGCTGCCCATCACGCGGTCGATCGGGCTGCCTTCCTGCGTGCCGCTGGTGAAGTACACGCCGCGCACCCATGGCGGCTGCGCGAAGCGCGAGCCGGTGAAGACCTGGTCGAGCAGGTCGGACAGCATCGAGCCGATGGAGCCGAACTGCGCCGGAAAGCCGAAGATCGCCGCGCGCCGCGTGCCGTCGGTCTCGCGCTGCATGCGTGCGATGAGCCCGTCGTTGACGCGGTTGTGCAGCAGCGCGAACTCGCGGTGGAAGGCGGTGGACAACCCCTTCTCGTCGGCCTGCACGTTCTCGTCGGCCGCCAGCGTGAAGCCGAAGACCTGCGCGCGCTGCTCCTTGCCGAGATCGTCGAAGTAGTCGGTGAAGCCATAGAGCAGGTCGCTCTTGGTGACGAGCACGTACACCGGCAGCCGCGTGGTGAGCTTGGCGTCGAGCTCGAGCAGCCGCGCGCGGATGGAGGCGGCCAGCTGCGTGCGCTGCTCGGGGCCCTGGCTCAGCAGGTCGGCCACGCTCACGGTCAGGAACACGCCGTTGAGCGGCCGCCGCGGGCGCGCCTTCTTGAGCAGTCCGAGGAAGCCTTCCCATGCGCTCTTGTCTTCCGACTGATGGCTGTCCTGTGTGGTGTAGCGGCCGGCGGTGTCGATGAGCACGGCCTCGTCGGTGAACCACCAGTCGCAGTTGCGCGTGCCGCCCACGCCGCGAATCGCGCCGGGGCCGAACTTCTCGGCCAGCGGGAACGACAGGCCCGAGTTGACCAGCGCCGTGGTCTTGCCCGCGCCCGGCGCGCCGATGAACACGTACCACGGCAGGTCGTACAGGTAGCTGCCGCCGGAAATGGAGAGCCAGTCGCGCCAGCCGGGCTTCTTGCCCGCGGCATGCAGGCGCATCTGCTTGAGCGTGGCCACGGCTTCGCTGAAGCGCGTGTCGAGGATCTTCTGCTCGCCGTTGACGGGGGCATCGGTCTTGACGGTGGGCGCCTTCATGAGGCCGTCGGTCAGGTGCTGGCTCGCACGGCGCGCGCGCCACCTGCGGTAGATCGCGCGCAGCACCACGATGAGCACAATGGCGCCGATCAGCAGCGCGCGTGCGAGCTCGCTTTCGAGCGGCACCCACGCGCCGATCTTCACCAGCGGGCCGATCCACCAGATCAGCAGCGCAACGATGACGAGCGCCAGCAGGGTCAGCAGCAGCGGGCTGAACAGGAAGCCGAAGATTTTCTTGATCATTTCGTCACTCCCGCCGCGGCAGCCACGCGGTCCGGCTCGGACAGGAGCACGATGTCGACGCGCCGGTTGCGCGCACGGTTGGCCGGCGTGTCGTTGGCGGCCACGGGCTCGGCGTCGGCCTTGCCGTCGGAGCGCATGCGCGCCGGATCGACCAGCGTGGTGAGCGCGCCCTTCACCGCATCGGCGCGCGCGGCCGACAGGTGCCAGTTGGAGGGATAGCGCAGCGAGCGGATCGGCTGGTTGTCGGAGTGGCCGGTGATCAGCACCTCGCCCTTCACCTCGGCCAGCGCCTGGCCGATGCGGCGCAGCACCGGCAGCGAGGCAGCCATGGGCTCGGCGCTGCCGGAGCCGAAGAAGGAATCGCCGCGCAGCCGCACCACGCTGCGGTCGGCCTCGTCGGTCACGGTGACCAGGCCCTGCTTGATCTCGGGTTCGAGAAAGCGCGCAAGCCGCGGCGACTTGGCCGGCGCGGCGGGCGGCGCGATCTGGATGTTGGGCACGCGCAGGCTCGACACCGCGGCATAAGTGGTGTCGGAGCGGTAGTTGAGCGTGAGCCGCAGGCCGAACCAGGCCAGCGCGAGCAGCAGCGCGAAGCCGGCCGCGAACACCCACAGCGGCAGCGATTCGCGCAGCCGCACCGTGCCCGCGCCCTGCCCGCGCCAGTGCGGCGACAGCTCGGCCTCGAGCGGCGGACGGTCCTTGGCGATCAGGTCGGCCAGGCGCTGGCGCACCGAATCGAGCTGGGCGCGGCCGTTGTCGACCACGCGGTAGCGCCCTTCGAAGCCGAGCGCGAGCACGCTGTAGATCAGCTCCAGCAGCTGGCGGTGCGTGGGCACGTCCTGCGCGAGCTTGGCGAGCAGCTGGAACACCTTCTCGCCGCCCCAGGTCTCGTTGTGGAACTGCACCAGCAGGCTCTGCTTGTTCCAGCCGGCCTGCACGCCCCAGGGCGTGTTGGCCACGGCCTCGTCGAGCGCGGTGCACAGCACGTAGCGCGCGGCCAATACCGATTCGTTGCTGGCGCCGGCGCGGCGCGCGGCGGCATCGAACTGGTTCACCGCGTCGGCGGTGGAGGCGCGCAGCGCCGGCACGTTGGGCGGCTGCACCAGGTTGCGCAGCTTTCCGATCAGCACCAGCAGCTTGCCCGCGGCCGAGACCAGCGGATTGAGCAGGCCGATCTCGCCGACCTCGGCGGCGGGTGTCGGATCAACGCCGCCGAAGAAGGGCGCCGGCGCGGCGGCAGGCGGCGGCGTGCCGGCCGGCGTGCGCGGCTTCGGCTTGATGACCGTGCGCTCCGACTCGAAGGCGGCGAAGGGATCCGGAGGTGTGCTCATGATGGTGTTCCGTTTTCGTCAGCCCGGTGCGGCTAGGAACGGATGGCCCAGAACGCGAGGTCGAGGCCGGGGAAGTCGCCCGCGATGTGCATCGCGATGCCGCCGGATTGCTCCAGCTGGCGCCACAGGTCGCTGTTGCGCGTTTCGAGCTCGAAGTAGTTGGCGCCGGTGTGAAAGGGAATCTGCCGCGGTGCCACCGGCATCGGCGTGAGCGTGACGCCCGGCAGCGCCAGGTTGACGAGGTCGCGGATGCGCTCGACCGGGCCGATCTTGACCTGCGTGGGAAAGCGCGCGCGCAGCGCCTCGCTCGGCATGTTGGCATTCACCGCGAGCACGAAGGTCGCCTTGCGCTGCAGCTCCACGTCGGTCACCACCGCCACGCGCACGCCGTGCTTGCGGTCGTGCAGGTCGATGCGGATGGCCGACTGCTCCAGCACCATCGACAGGCTGCGCCGCAGGTCGTCCATCAGCGGGCGGAAGCTCAGCGCCAGGTCGTCGTGGATGTAGGGGCCGAAGCGCGTGACGCGGCGCGAATCGCGAAAGCTCGCGAGGTCGCCGGCCAGCCCGAGCGCATGCTCGAAGAAATGCTGCGGGTGCAGCATGGCGCTTCGGGCCAGGTGCGCAAAGACCGCCTCGTTGCGGTTGACGGTCTGCAGCAGCATGAAGTCGGCGATCTCGGCCACGCCACCGGTGCCGCCCTGCGTCATGCGGCCGGCCAGCGCCTCGCCACGCTGGCGCAGGAGGCCCAGCAGCTCGTCGAGCCAGGAACGGATCACCGCATGGCCCGCCACGTCCAGGAGCGGCGGCAGCATCGCGCGGTCGAGCTGCACCTGGTTGTCGACGCGGCGCTCCAGCACGCGCGCCACGCCCAGCGTGGTCCAGGCGTCGGTGGCTTCGCTGGCGCGCATCAGGCGCGTATGGAGCTGGCCCAGCTGCAGCACCGCGGTGCGCTCGCCCGCGGTGTTGGAGTCGGGCACCTCGGATTCCAGCACGCGATGGCGCACCAGCTCTTCATAGTCTTCGGCGTCGGCCTCGCGGGCGCCGGCGCGGCGCAGCGGCAGCGCCAGCACCACGGCCTCGTCGCGCATGGCGGGCGGAATGTCGATGGGCTCGGGCAGCGGATCGACCGCCGGCATGTCGAACACCGTGCCGTCGCCGAAGAGGCCCACCGCGCGCACCAGTGCGAGCTTGCCCAGCGTGAGCGCGGCCTGATCGATCTCGATCTCCGCGAATCCCCAGGCATAGGGCGTGGTGGAACGCAACAGCACATGCCTCGCATGGTCGGCATGACGCTCGCTTTGCTGCAGGTGCTGGGGCTGCAGCAGCATCCCCTCGCTCCAGACCACTTTTGTTCGCCAACTCATCCGCACTCCGTCAACGGCAAGGGCTGCCTGAAAGAAACACGAAGTTTCCGGCGCGCGCCGCGGCGGGCAAATCCGCCTAACGGCCTAGATGCGGGGTTTTGGAGCTACGGCGAAGGGAGTAGATGCACCGCAAAAGGAGCGGGCACCTCCGGGCGGGTGCTACAGCCCGTAGATCGCGACGATCGCCCAGAAGGTCAGCCAAAGGGCTCCTGCGCCCAGCGCAAGCATCGCGGCGACGAACGCCACGAAGTACCCGATGCGGCGCGAGAGTCCGGGCGCTGCCGGAACGCATCTCGCGTAGATCAAGACGGCCCACAGCACAAGCGCAAGCGCTCCGGCCGCCACGACGCTCCCCGACATCGCCAGGATCCGGTGCTGGTCCAGGAAGCGCAGGCCGACACTGAGCAAGGGCATTGCCAAGGTCCAGGCCAGCATGTTCAGCGGCAGCCACCACCACCGCGTTTTCATCGGATCGCCTCGCCCTTGTAGTAATGCGCCGGCATGGGGCTCTCCCAATCCGTCATGCGCAACCGAATTCGCGTTCGTCGACGTGGCATGTTCTCCCTTGGATGACCCGCTGCCCTGGCGGGCCCGGCACATGATATCGACTCGGATATGCGCTACCGCTTCGACAGGGGCCGTCCCCTTCAGTGCTCGGCCGGCTTGGCGCCTTGGCCGCAATTGGTCAGCGTGCGGTGCCAGCGCCGGCGCGCAAGGCCTCGACCTGCTCACGGTAGTTCTTCTCGAGGCGCTGCAGACGCTTCTCGCGCGCCGCGTCGTTGACCCAGGCGGCGGCCATGGCGCTCTGCTTGCCGAGCTGGTATTCGAGCATGGCCTCGGCCAGCAGCGCGCTGTCGTCGGCGGTGGCATAGCCGTAGGCCGCGCGCAGGGTCTTCAGCACCTCGCGCTCGGTATCCGCGCGCGGGCCCTTGCCCTGCCCGTAGCCCACCAGGAAGGCCTGCAGCCGCGCCTGGAACTCGGGCGGATAGCTGCGCCGCACCACCATCTGCGCACCGGGCGGCGGCTCGGACTCCCAGACGATGTGCAGCCGCGCGGCCTCCACGGGGAACTGCTCCCTGAAGCGCTCGAAGTCGGTGGTGTTGTTGGTGGCCACGTCGGCATCGCCGTTGGCCACGGCGAGCGCGGTGGCCTGGTGGGTGCCGACGATCTCGCCGCGAAAGCGCGTTTCCATCGCAATCCCGCGCGGCAGGAAAAGCTGGCTCTGCGGAACGAGGAAGCCGGTCACGGAGCGGCTGTCGCCGCGCGCCAGCCGCCAGCGCTCGGGCTCGGCGAGCACGGCCTCCAGCGTGCTGGGCAGGCCGGTCTTGCGCGTCAGCAGCACGGCGCGGTGCGTCGGCATGCCGGGCCGGCGCGCGATCTGCGCCACCACCTTCATGCGCCGCTGCATCACGGCATCGAGCGCCATCTTGGCCGAGAGAAAGGCCATGTCGATCTCGTCGCGCTTGATAGCGCGGTCGAGCTCCTCGTACGACGCCACCGAGTAGGCGCTCACGGGCACGCCCATGGCCTGGCTCAGGTCGGCCAGAAGCGGCGTCCACAGGGCGCGCGATTCGACGGCGCCGCCCAGCGGCAGCACGCCGAAGCGGATCGACTTGACCGGCGCGGCACCTGCCTTGTCCGCCGTGCCGGCGCGGCCCTGTGCGAGGCAGGCGGCGGCAACGGCCAGGAGCGCGAGCGCCGCGGCAACCGAACGCAGGAGACGCAGCATGGACGGGGCCCGCGTCAGGGAGACAGGTCGCGCAGCACGGCGGTCTGTTCCGCGTACCCGCTTTCGATGCGCGAGAGCCGCGCCTGCCGCGCGGCATCGTTGACCCACTGCGCGCTCATGGCGTTCTGCCGGGCCAGCTGGTAGGCCAGCTTGGCGGCGGGCTGCAGCGAGCTGTTGTCCGCCGCCACGAAGCCGGCCAGGTCGTGCAGCGACTTGAGCACCACGCGCTCGGCGTCGCCCTTGGGCCCCTTCGCGCGGCCGTAGCCGACCAGGAAGGCCTGCACGCGGCTGCGCAGCTCGGGCGGATATTCGCGCCGCACCACGATCTGCGCATGCGGAATGAGCTCCGACTCCCACAGCACCTGCAGCCGCTCGGCCTCGGCCGGAAAGCGCTGCTTGAAGCGCTCGAAATCGGCGGTGTTGTTGGTGGCCACGTCGGCCTCGTTGTTGGCCACGGCCAGCGCGTTGGTCTGGTGGGTGCCGACGACCTCGCTCAGGAAGCGCGTTTCCATCGCGATGTGGTTGGGCAGGAACAGCTGCAGCTGCGGCACGATGAAGCCCGACACCGACTGCCGCTCGCCGCGCGCAAGGCGCCAGCGCTCCGGCTCCGCGAGCAGGCTCTTCATGCTGTTGAAAGGAGGCGCCTTGCGCGTCAGCAGCAACGCCCGGTAGCCGGGCAGCCCGTCGTGCCGCACCACCTGGGCCACCACCTTCATGCGGCGCTGCGTGACGGCGTCGAGCGCCATCTTGCCGGACAGGAAGGCCATGTCGACTTCGCCGCGCTGGATGGCCTGCTCGAGCGCTTCGTACGAGTTGACCGACAGCACGCTCACGGGCCTGGAGATGGCGCGGCTGAGTTCGGCCAGCAGCGGATCCCAGTCGCTGCGCGACTCGAAGGCGCCGCCCAGCGGCAGGATGCCGAAGCGCACCGGCGCATCGGGCTGCGGCGCGGGCTGGGCAGAGGCCGCCAGCGGCAGGCCGGCAAGCAGCGCCAGCGCGGCGGTTGCAGCACCGCGGCACACCATGCGTACCATGGCGGCGGCGCGCCCGGACTTCGGACGGCGGGAGGCATCGGAAGCGCCGGAAGCCTTCCGGACGCGGCATGGGGAGGCCAGCATTTTTGGAACACGAAGACATGGGGCCGCTGCGGACCAGCGGGTCTAACATGGGCAACGCGTCGCAATTAGATACCAAATACAAGTGATTTTCGTGATGTTTTTCCCACCTTTCGCTCGTACGGCCGTCCCTCTAAGCTCGACCTTCATGCGCCCAATTCCCCCATGAACTGGAACTTCCACGTCCTCCGGGGGCTTGCGCGCCTCACCTTCGCCCAGCAGCTGATCCTGCTCGCCCTGGTGCCGGCCACCGCGGCCACGCTGGCGGCCATTGCCGTGCTGACGCGCCAGCACCTGGGCAACCTGACCGAGCTGATGCGCGCCAACGCGCAGACGGTGGCCATGCAGGTGGCCACCGCGGCGCAGACGCCGCTGCTGCGCATGGACCGCCGCATGCTGCAGCGCACCGCCCAGTCGGGCACCTACCAGCCGCACGTGCAGCAGGTGCAGATCTGGTCGGAGGACGGCGAGATCGTCGCCAATTCCGAGACCGTCGACCGCGCGCGCGGCGAGGGCCTGCAGGTGGTGGTGCCGATCGTCAGCGACGAGGGCCGCCAGAGCGGCAAGGTGATGGTGGAGATGAGCCTGGACGCGGTGCAGGACGCGCGGCGCTCGGTCTGGCTCAACGTGGTGCTGGTGCTGGCGATCAGCCTGGTGGGCGTGGGGCTCGCCGGCTGGTGGGCGGCGCGGCGCATCAGCGAGCCGATCCGCGCGCTCGGCAAGGCCGTGGACCGGCTGGGCGCGGGCGAGGACGCGAGCGTGACCATCGAAGGCACCTCCGAGATCCGGCACCTGCAGCACGGCTTCAACCAGGCGGCGCGCGCCCTGGCCGAGAGCCATCGCCTGCTGCAAAGCCGCATCAGCGAGGCCACCGCCGAACTCGCGCGCAAGAACCAGCAGCTCGAAGTGGCAAGCCAGGCCAAGACGCGCCTGCTGGCCGCGGCCAGCCACGACCTGCGCCAGCCGCTGCATGCGCTCACGCTCTTTTCGGACGGGCTGGCCAACGGCGAGACCGATCCGGCGCGCCTGCAGCGCATCGGCCACATCCGCGAGTGTGTCGACTCGCTCGACCGGTTGTTCTCCGAGCTGCTCAATCTCTCGCAACTCGACGCCGGCGTGCTGCAGCCGCAGTGGGCCGACTTTCCGCTGGACCGGCTGTTCGACGAGATCAGCCGCAACTTCCGGCCGGTGGCCGAGCAGCAGGGGCTGCGCCTGGTGGCGCGCAAGACCGAACTCTGGGTGCGCTGCGACTACGTGATGCTCTCGCGCATCCTCAACAACCTGGTGTCGAACTCGCTGCGCCATACCCTCGAGGGCGGCGTGCTGATCGGTGCGCGGCGGCGCGGCAAGGGGGTTCGCATCGACGTGGTCGACACGGGCGTGGGCATCGCGCCGCAGCACCAGGCGCGCGTGTTCGAGGAGTTCTACCAGGTGGAGACCGCGGGCCGCCAGGCACCGCGCGGCGCACGCGGCATGGGCCTCGGGCTGGCCACGGTGCAGCGCCTGGCGGAGCTGCTCAACACGCGCGTCGACCTCACGTCCAGGCCGCACAAGGGCACCTGCGTGCGCGTGCTCGTGCGCTCGGCGCCGGCCGCGCTGCCGCAACCGGCCGCCGCGCCCGCCCCCGGCGCCGCCGAAGAAGAAGCGAGCCTGGAGAACCTGCGCATCCTGGTGATCGACGACGAGCGCACCATCCTCGAGGGCCTGACGGTGGTGCTCGCCAACTGGGGCGCCGAAGTGCTGGCCGCGCAGACGCGCGCCGAAGCGCTGGCGCTGGCCGACGCCTGGGAGCAGCCGCCGGACGTGGTGGTGAGCGACCTGCTGCTGCAGGGCGGCGACAACGGCCTGGACGTGATCGCCGCGCTCGAGCGCCACCCGCGCGGCATCGGGCCGGGCACGGCACGGCTGCTGGTCACGGGCGAGACCAAGCCGGACCGCCTGCGCGAAGTGGCGAGCGCCGGCATCGCAGTGCTCTACAAGCCGGTGTCGCCGCGCGTGCTGCGCCAGGCGATCCAGACGCAGCGCGCGGCGGTGCTGTCGAACGCCGACGCCTGACGAGGGTAGTGCGTCGGACATAGGCCAAGCGGCTGCCGCGCTGTGATCTTCATCACAGCGGCGCGGGGCTGCGGACACCGACATAAGCCCTCTGCCTTATCGCGCGAAGCAGGCGGCTTCCGTACATTGGGTGCTGCACCTGCTGCAGCCGCAGCCCAAGTTTGTTGCCGTGAACCCTCTCATCTCGCTCCTCCGGAAACGGCGACGCCAAGGCGCCTGCGCCGTGCTGGCCCTGGTGTGCATGGCGCAGCCCGCGGCCAGTGCCGCGGCGGCCGAGCTCACGGTGCTGGTGGGCGACGAGCTCCCGGCGCATGCCGAGTTCGTGCAGCACCTGCGCGCGAGCCAGGAGCCCGGCAGCCGCTTCGAACTGGTGCGGCTGGCCCCGGGCGGCGCCGAAGCCGCGCAGCCGGTGGAAACGGCCCGCGCCGAACCCGAGTCCGAACGCGGCGCCAATGCCGGCGTGCGCACGCGCAGCCTGCGCACCGCGCCCGCGAACGCCGCGCTCACCCTCGCGGTGGGCGCGCCCGCTGCACGCGCCGCGCTGGAGCGCCCGGGCCAGCAGCCGCTGGTGCTCGCGATGCTGAGCCGGCTCGACTACGAGAGCCTTCGCGCCAGCAGCCCGGCGCTCAAGCGCGGCGACCGGCGTGTGGGCGTGCTGCTGCGAGATCCGGCCATGGCGGACCAGCTCGCGCTGATCGGCGCGGTGCTGCCGCAGAAGCACCGCATCGGCGTGGTCGCCACGCTCGAATCCGAACCGCTGGTGCGCGAGCTGCAGCGCGCCGCGCAGAACGGCAATCCGCCCTGGGACATCCAGGTGGAGTACGCACCCGACAACAGGTCGCTGGCCGGCGCGCTGCACTCGGTGCTGCCGCGCAGCGATGCCCTGCTGGTGCTGCCCGACCTGATCGGCGACAACCAGGCCGCCACGCTCTCGGTGCTGCGCGCCGGCGCCGGCGCGGGCCTGCCGGTGTTCGGTGCCAGCGAAGGGCTGGTGCGCTCGGGCGGCCTGGCCGCCGCCGTCTCCACGCCGGCGCAGCTGGCCCAGCAGGCGCGCCAGCTCGGGCAGAAGCTTGCGAGCGGCGCCGGCGGCAGCACCAACCCGCTGGTCGAATCGGCTGCGCCCGCGACCGTGCGGGTCAACGTCACCGTGGCGCGCGGACTCGGCCTGCGCCTGCCCGAGGAACGGGAACTGACCGAGCGGCTCACGGTCGTCCGATGAGCGAGACGCTGCCCTCCCCGGGCGGGCGCGCCGATGCATCGGCGCCGCTTCACCCCACCGCGCCGACGCCCACGCTGCTGGTGCGCGGCAACCTGCAGCGCGACCTGTTCCGGCTCGGCGTGGTGCCGTGCGCCGCGGTGGCGCTCGCGCTCACGGGCTGGTTCACCCACAGCCGGCTGCAGACGCTCGAGGCCGCCTTCGACGCCGAGGGCCAGGCGGTGGCGCGCCAGGTGGCGGCCATGTCCGACCTGAGCCTTTATGCCGGCGACCTGCCCGCGCTGCAGAACGTGGCCAATGCCGCGCTGCGCGGCGGCCAGGTGATGCGCGTGGAAATCAGCAACAGCGCCGGCGTCTACGTGACGGCCGGTCCCAAGGCCTCGTCGCTCGCGCAGCTGCGCATGTTCACCTCGCCGGTCACGCTGCGCGAAGCCTCGCGTGCCAGCGCCTTCGCGCCGGCCGGCTCCACCGCCGCCGGCGACACGCCCATCGGCCTGGTGCAGACCTTCCGCGACACCACGGCCTATGCGCGCGAACGCAGCCGCTCGCTGATCGCGAGCATCGGCATTGCGCTGGTGGCGCTGCTCGCAGCCTGGGCCTCGGTGCGCCACATGGCGCGCACGGTGGCACGGCCGCTGCGGCGCATCTCGCGCACCGTGGCCGCGCTCGAGGCCGGGCACTTCGAGGCGCGCTGCGATGTGGCCGAGGGCGACAGCCGCGCGTCCACCGGCAATTCCGGCAGGGGCCGCGCGCACGAGCTCACGGTGCTCGCGCACGACATCGACCGCCTGGCCGAACGCCTGCAGCGCAACCGGCAGATCAGCGAGGAGCGCGTGCGCGAGGCCACCGCGGTGGCGCTGCAGCGCATGGCCGAGGCCGAGCAGGCGGCGCTCTCGCGCGCCCGCTTCCTGGCCGCGGCCAGCCACGACCTGCGCCAGCCGCTGCATGCCATGGGCCTGTTCATCGACGGCCTGCTGCCGGGCGCCAGCCCCGCGCAGCGCCCCGCCATGCTGCGGCTGCAGGAGAGCACCGAGTTCATGGGCGTGCTGCTCGACGACCTGCTGGAGATCTCGCGGCTCGATGCCCAGGTGCTGACGCCGGCGATCACCAAGGTGCCGCTCGCGGCGCTGTTCGACCAGCTCGATGCGCAGCATGCCGCCACCGCGGTCGAAACGCATGTGCGCCTGCGCTGGAGCGACCGCGGCCTGGCGGTGCGCAGCGACGCCGCGCTGCTGCAGCGCATCGTCGGCAACCTGGTGGCCAATGCGCTGCGCCATGCGCCGGCCGGCGGCACCGTGCTGGTGGCCGCGCGCCGCGCCCGCGGAAAGAACGGCGACAGCGTGCGCATCGAGGTGCGCGACAACGGCATCGGCATCGCGCCCATCCACCAGGGCCGCATCTTCGAGGAGTTCTACCAGGTGGCCAACACCGAGCGCGACCGGCGCCGCGGCTTCGGCCTGGGCCTGGCGATCTGCGCGCGCATCGCGGCGCTGCTGGGCACCCGCATCACGCTGCGCTCGGCGCTGCAGGCAGGCAGCACCTTCGCACTCACCTTGCCCGCGGCCCATGCGGCCGACGCCATCGCGCCCGAGCCCGTGCCGCTCGCGCTGACGCCGCTGGCCGGCCTGCACTGCATGGTGGTGGACGACGACCCCGCCATCCTCGACGGCAGCCGCGCGCTGCTGGAGCAGTGGGGCTGCCAGGTCGAATGCGTGGCCACGGGCGCCGAGGCCATCGCGCGGCTGGGCACGGGCGATGTGCATTTCGACGCGGTGCTGTGCGACCTCCAGCTGGCCGGCGACGGCGACGGCATGGACGTGATCGACGCCGCCAGGCGCCTGCAGCCCGATGCGCTCGCGGTGCTGGTCTCGGGCGCCACCGGGCCCGAGGTGCTGCAGCGGCTGCGCCATGGCGGCGTGATGCTGCTGACCAAGCCGGTCGCGCCGGCCAAGCTGCGCGCGCTGCTCACCACGCGGCGCCATGCGCACGCGGCCTGAATGGCACGCCCTCCTCCATCACCTTCGACGACGCCATGCTCGACACCGCCGCCCTCAAGGACATCCGCCCCTTCGTCGCCACGCCCAGCTACAGCGGCGCCATGACCAGCCTCTACGTGCGCAGCCTGCTGGGCCTGGTCAATGCGGCGTGGACGCATGGTTTCGCGATGCAGACGCGCTTCCTCGACGGCGACAGCCTGCTCACGCGCGCGCGCAACCGGCTGGTGGCCGAGTTCATGGCCGATGCGCAGTGGACGCACCTGTTCTGGATCGACGCCGACGTCGGCTTCGCGCCCGATGCGGCGCTGCGCCTGCTGCTGTCCGGCCGCGAGGTGGTGGCCGGCGTCTACCCGCACAAGCACGATGGCTGGCCGGCCCAGGGCCTGGCGCGGCCGCTGCCGGCGGGCGCCACGCAGGCCGACTTCGACGCACTGCATGCGCGCTATCCGCTGAACCTGCGCCACACGCCGACGCAGGCCGACGCCGACGGCTTCGTCGAGGTGCTGGACGCACCCACCGGCTTCATGCTGATCGCCCGCGGCGTGTTCGAACGCATGGCCGCGGCCATGCCCGAGCTGCGCTACACCCCCGAGGCCGGCGACCACGCCAATGCGCACCTGCCGCACTGGCGCTTCTTCGACACCCAGTTCGAGCCCGCCACCGGCCGCTACCTGAGCGAGGACTTCGCCTTCTGCCGGCGCTGGCAGCAGCTGGGCGGCCAGGTGTTCGTCGACCTGCAGTCGCGCCTGTCGCACCAGGGCCTGAAGACCTGGCACGGCGACCTGCCGCGCGCGCTGGGCGCACTGGGCGACCACGGCCTCCCGGGATGAGCCGGCGCGCCGGGTCCGTCATGCCCGCCGGGCCGGCGGATCGAAGGTCCACCGCACCCGCAGCAGGCCCCAGAGTTCCTCCGGTGTCAGGCCAACTCCGGCCGAGCGCAGCAGCTCGTCGTGCAGCCCCTCGGGCGGCGGCAGGCCGGCCTGCAGATAGGTGGCCCGCCAGTGCGATTCGTACAGCACGGTGCTCTGCCGGGTCCAGCGCACGCGCAGCCCGTGGTGCTGCATGAGCCAGCACATCGCCCGGTCGCACACGGGGGTCAGCGAACGCGGCAGCTGCGACCAGGCGCCCCAGAGAAACCCGGCCGAGCGGGCCAGGCTGATGCAGTTGGTGTCCACGAAATCCGAGCCCGGCGCCTCGTCCGGCGGAACGATGCGCAGGTGCTCGTGGCCCGGCAGGAACATGTACCGGGAAGAGAACACCGCATCGACGGGCCGGCCCCGCTCCCGGGCCTCGGCATAGGCCTGCACCACCGAGGCGACGTGGCCGGGCAGGAACAGGTTGTCCGCGTCCAGGAAGCACACCATGTCGGCGCCGTCGGCCAGCGCGCACAGCGCGCCGATGCCGCGCGGCGTGCAGCCGAAGTTGGCGTTGCCGTGCGGCAGCGGGATGTGCCTCACCTGCGGCCATTCGGCCAGCAGCCCGGGCTGCGGAAGACCGTCCGCCACCATGTAGTGCACCACCTGCGGATGGCCCTGCGCGCGCACGCTCTGCATGCAGCGGCGCAGCACGGCTGGCGGCTCGCGGTGATAGGGGGTGACCACAGCCACCCTGAGCGGCGCGTCGTTCACCTCAGCTTCCGCGGTCCGCCAGTACGGGGATGGTGCGGGCCGCGGGCCGCGCCGCGGGAAAGAGCGCGGCCGGGCGGCGCGAGGCGCAGGTGCTGGTCTCCCGTCGCACGCTGTGGCTGATGCCGCAGAACTGGTTGCACCCGCGCATCGCCGTGCGGACGAACTCCGCCTCGCGCCAGAACAGGCGTAAGTCGCCGGGCTTGTCCAGCCGCATGCCCGGAAAGCTGCCCGAGAAGCACAGGCGCGCCACGCCATAGTGGTCCACCATGATGTTGCGCTCGTAGGTGTTGCAGATGTGTTCCGGCGTGCGCGTGTGCGAGCCCCAGCCGCGCGCCGCGTCCGGGCAGGCGCGCAGCGTGGAGAAGTACATGTGGACCTGATGCAGCCAGAGCGGGTTCAGCCCCAGGCGGAAGCGCTGGTCGCAGCGGCGGATCACCTCGACCAGCCGGTCCGGATCGACGTCGCGGTGGGCGGCGAAGAACGGATCGACCAGCGCCATCTGGCCGAAGCTGGGCTGCAGGAAGTTCAGCTTCAGCTTGTCGGCGCCCAGCTCGTCCAGCACGAAGGCGTAGAAGTCCTCCAGCTCGAGGTAGTTCTCGTCGAAGATGAGGCCCATCACGTTGATCTTCGTATCGCTGCCCGGCGCGCGCGAGCGCGCCGCCAGCAGCAGGCGCAGCGCATCGGCCGCCTTGCCGAAGGCGCCCTTCACGCCGCGCGTGCGGTCGTGCAGGGCCGGCCGATGGCTGTTGAGCGACACCGAGATGCCATGCGGGCCCTCGCGGATCATGCGCTCGGCCATGGCCTCGTCGCGCACGCGGGTGCCGTTGACGACCGACAGGCAGGTCAGGCCCAGTTCGCGGCAGCCGCGCGAGATGTGGAAGTAGTCTTCCAGGTCGAGCATGCTCTCGCCGCCGCAGATCACCACGCTGCCCCGGGGATTCATCCCGGCGAACTCCGCCAGCAGCTCGCGCCGGCGCGCCGGGCCGAGGTAGCGCGCGCGGTCGGCGTCGTCGAGCTTCCAGAAGTCGCAGTGCTCGCAACGCAGGTTGCAGCGCTTGTTGGTCTGGAGGAACAGGAACAGGGGCGGCGGCAGTTCCACGGCCAGGTCCGCTCTCAGAAATCCGCGCAGCCGTTCTTGCGGTCCGTGGCCACGCAGCTCGTGAGGTTGGGCCGCGAACGCACGCGCGACCATTCGCGCGCCAGCAGGTCGCCGTCCTGCTGCGCACGTTCACCCTCCAGCGGCCCGGTGGCAAAGCAGATCGGCGGCGCGCCGAGGTTGCGGTCGAAGGTGTAGGTGTTGGTGTTGGGCAGCTCGCGCACCAGGTCCGAGCCCGGGAAGTCCGGCCGGCGCAGGTTGGCCGTCACGGTCAGCGTCCCGGGCACCACGTCCACCGCATAGCCGGCCGCCGAGGTGAAGCTGCCGTTGATCGCATAGCGTCCCGCGGGGCTGAAGATGCCGGCCAGGCTCGTGGGCGTGCCCATGAAGCCGGCCGTGCCGTCGCCCAGGATCAGCCCGCCGATGGTGAAGCCGAAGGGCGGGTTGGCCATGCCGAAGGGCCGGCTGGCGTCGCCGATGACCACCGTGGCCCGCGGCTGCTGGGCATAGATGAAATGGTTGTCGCCCGGCGTGATGCTCACGGTGCACAGCCCCAGGTAGGCGCAGTGGAACAGGTTGGGGGTGGCGCCCGAGCCGGCGAGGCCGCCGCGCGACTCGCCCACCCAGGTGTCGGCCCAGATGCGCCAGGGCGCGCCGCCCAGGCTGCCGCCGCCCGCATTCTGGAAGCGGGCCGCGGCCA
This sequence comes from Variovorax beijingensis, assembly GCF_007828835.1. Taxonomy (GTDB): domain Bacteria; phylum Pseudomonadota; class Gammaproteobacteria; order Burkholderiales; family Burkholderiaceae_C; genus Variovorax; species Variovorax beijingensis_A. Next base: position 316,036 of record NZ_VIVL01000003.1, read on the forward strand.
CCAGGTCGGTGCCCGAGGTGCTGGTGACGGCGGTGTCCAGCGTGAGGTCGCCCGAGAGCGTGCGCACGAACACCGTGTCGGCCGCCATCGAGGTGGCCGACACCACCTGCGGCTGGTTGGTGCCGGCGTCGAAGCCGGTGACCGACAGCGCGCCGATGCGCACGCCATCGACGTCCTGGTAGCGGAAGGCGCCGGCGGCGCCGCCGCCCAGCGTGTTCTCGCTCACGTTGTTGGCCGCCTGGTCCAGCAGCACGCTGCCGCGGCTGGAGCGCGCCAGCAGGTGCTGGGCGGTGATCGGTGCTTTCACCGTCTGCGTGATGTCGCCGGCCGAGAGCAGGCCCAGTCGGTCCGCCGTGACGGCGCCGTTCAGCACGATGCCGCCGGCGCCGCCGCCCACGCCTTCGTTCTGCAGCGTGAGTGCGCCGCCGGTCGCCAGCGCGCCGGCCACGGTGATGGTGCCTGCGTGCGTGTTGCTGCCCACCACCACGCTGGGCGCATTCAGGCGCGACATCAGCGCATCCGACAGCGTGAACCCGCCCCCCGCCGCACCGCCCACGGTGATGGCGGCGGCCGTGGCGTCGAAGGCATTGAGCGACGCGTCCATGCCGCCCGGCCGCAGGTTGATGGTGCCGGCGGCGCTCACCGGCACGTCGATGGCCAGGGCCGGCGCGCTGCCGTCGTTGCTGGCGCGCAGCACCAGGTTGCCGCTGCTTTGCACCTGCGGCGCCGCGCCCGGAGCGCCGGTGGACAAGAGGCCGGGCTGGATCGACACGCCGGGGGTGCCCTGCAGGGAACTGCCGGTCAGCTCGATGCTGCCGCCGCCGGTGGTGGCCAGGCGCGCGCCGTTTTCCAGCCGCACGCCGCTGTCGGTGCCATCGACCACCGCGCTGGCAAACAGGCCCTGCAGCGCGATGCTGCCGCTGCCCGTGGTGATGCTGCTGCCGCCGGTCACCAGCACGCCGTGCGTCGCGTTGAATGCGCTCGAGCCGCGGTCGAAGTCCTGCACGCCCCGCACCAGCACGTTGCCGCTGGTGGTCGAGATGGCGGTGGGAACCGGGACCCCCACGGCCCGCAGGAACAGCGAATCCAGCTGCACCGCGCTGCCGCTCTGGCCCGTGCCGCCGGTCCCGGTGATGGCCACGTCGCCGGTGGCGCTGTCGATGCGCGCTCCGTTGAGGCTCACGCCGCCGCCGGCGATGCTCACGTCGCCGCCGGCGCCCACATCGGACTGGCCGACGCGCGTGTCGATCCGGGTGCCCTGGAGCAGCACGAAACCCGAGGGCGCGCCGGTCTGCCCATTCAGGATCGACACCGCCCCGCCGTTGGTGATGATCTGGTTGTTGAACCTGCTGGTCACCGAATCGTAGATGCCGCCGACGCCATGCGCATGGATGGACACCGCGCCGCCGCCCGTGTCGATGGTGCCGTCCACGTCGATGTTGATGTCGCTGAATGCGGGGCTGCCGCCGACGAAGCCGGAGTCCAGCGTCACGCTGCCGCCGCGCGTGTGCACGTCGCCACTGAGCGCGACGAACTGGGTGGTGCTCGGCCCGTCCGTCTGCAGGCGCAGCTCGCCGCCGCCGGTATCGATACTGGCGGAATTGAAAACCACTTCGGCATAGCCCGTGCCCGTGGCGTGCGCCAGCACGCGGCCCCCGTTGGTGGAGATGACGGCCTGGTCGGCCCCCGTATTGCCGAAGTAATGGACATAGCCGTCGAGCGCACCGCCCGAGCCGGCATTGAAGATCACGTCCATCGGCCCCGTGGTCGAACGGATGATCGGCGCCAGATACGAGCTGGAAAACACGCGGTCGCCGATCGAATGCGCCGCATTCAGTTCGAACACCAGCGGCGCGCTGCCCGCCGTGCGCTCGATCAGCATGCCGCTGCCGAAGCGGATGTCGCCCGCATCCGTTCCCGCAGTGCCCGTGGTGATGGTCACGCTCGTGCCGGTGTTCAGCGCGCTGTTGATGTCGCCGTCCTGGATGGTCGAGGTGGCCACCGGGTCGAAGGGGTTGGTCGGCAGGCTGCCGCCGCCTGCCGCGCCGTGGACGATGGTGACGTCATAGGGATCGACGATCCACCGCCCCGCCAGGCCGGCCGGCGCCGAGGCGTCGACGCGGATGCCGCTCACGTCGAACGAGCCGCCCGAGGTTTCGATCATGCCGCCGTTGCCGCCGGCGCTGCCGCCCCGGGCCTGCAGGTCGCCAAAGGCGCGCACCGAACGCTCGCCCACGACGGTGATGCTGCCGCCGTTGCCGCTGCCCAGGGCGTTGGCCAGCAGCGTGAGGTTCGGGCCCACCGAAACCACGCCCGTGTTCTCGTTGCCGGCGCCGGCCGCGGTGCTGCCGCGGATCTCGATGCTGCCGCCGCCGCCCGTACCGCTGGCGTCCGCGAGGCCGCTGGCGTCCGCCGTCGATTGCGCGAGGATGTTGCGCCCCGTCACGCCGATGCTGCCGCCCATGCCGGTGGCGCTGGCGGCATCGAGCAGCGTGCCCTCGAAGGCGCCGGCTGTCAGGCTCACATCGCCCGTGCCGGCCGCGACCCGGATGCTGCCGCCCGCGGCATGCAGCCCGTCGGTCTGCTGGGACGACGAAAGCCGCACACCAAAGGGGGTGACCGTCGCGTCCAGCGGCGCGAAGCCCAGCGCCGCGCCGTTGCCGTCATAGCCGAAGCCCGCGCTGCCGGCCGTGCCGGTGATCGCGATGCTGCGGCCTGCGCCGGCCTCGACCCGCGTGTCATCGATCATCACGCCATTCGAAGCGCCCACGGTGTAGCTGGAACCGAATTCGACAGCTTGCGTGCGCAGGCCGGCGGCCATGCCCGACAGGTCGCCGCCCTGGCCCGTGATGCGCACATCGCCGCCGGTGGCCAGCTTCGCGCCGGTGATCCGTACGCCGGCGCCGTCCGGGGGCTCGCCGACCGGGCCGCCGCCGGTCCAGTCGCGCACCGTCCCGGTCAGGGCGATGTCGCCGCTCGCCGAAGACAGTGCGACCGAATAGTCGTCGCCGTTCAGCCGCACGCCCGAGCCTCCCGCGGCGCCGCGGCCGGCCAGGGTGATGCCGCCGGCCTGCGTGCGGAGCGTGCTGTCGCCGTCGATGCGCACACCATCGGTGGCGCTCAGGAAGCCGCTGCCCACCTCGGCGGTGCCGCCTTCGCCGCGCAGCGAAATGCGCCCCGCCCCGAGCGTGCTCAAGGTGCTGCCGCCCAGCCAGACGCCGCTGCGAATATCGCCGGCGCCATCGGCGTCCGGGCCCTTGACCTGCCCGCCGATCGCTCGCCCGTTGTCGCTGTCGCCCTGCCCGAAGAAGCGGATGTTCCCGCCGTTGGCATCGATGCGCGCGCGGTCCAGCCGGATGGCCGCCGCAATGCCGTTGGCCTGGCCGGCCTCGGCGGCGGCCAGGCCCTGCGCGTCGGCATTGAACTCGACGTTCAGCGCGCCGCTGGTGGAAGCGATCGTTGCACCTTGGCCCTCGGCCGCCCAGCGCATGTCGATGTTGCCCACCGAATTCACGCGCAGCGTGGCCGTGCCGCCGCCGTCCTTGATCACCTGGGCGCCGGGCTGGAACACGACGGCGTCGTTGATCTGCGCCACCTTGCTGGACGAACGCGTGGTCAGCGTCACGTCGGTGCCCTGGCTCAGCGCCTTGCCGATGACGCTGGCCGCGATGTTGCCGGCGTCGGCATCGGCCACGATCGAGAGATTGCGTCCCGCCTCGGCCGTCCAGCTGCCGTTGCCGCCGCCTGCATTGCCGCCGGCGGCGATCTGCGCGCCCGCCAGCACGCTCAGGTTGCCGGCCGTGGTGCGGATGCTGCCGCCGGCCACGCCGGCCGCAGTGCCGCGCGCATCCAGCGTGCCGCTCACCTCGAGGCCCGCACCGCTGTCGACCTGCGCGCCGATGGCCTCGAGCACGATCTCGCCGCCGCGCTCGACCAGCGAACGCGCGCGCACCGTGCCGCTCTGGTTGACCACCTGCTGCACCAGCCCGGAGGCGCCCACCAGCACCACGCGCCCGCCGTCGGCCGTGATGGTGCCGGTGTTCATCACCAGCGCCTTGGTGGTGGGATCGGTCGCCTGAACGCTGGCCACCGACGTGTTCATGAGCCCGCCTTCGACCGGCACCGTGAACTTCGTCAGCCCGTCGCCCTCGAAGTCCAGCGTCACCCGGGCGCCCGACACGAGGCCCGCCGAACCGCGCGCCACGTTGATCTCGCCTTCGTTGCGCACCAGCGCGCCGATCAGCCCGAGCGTGCCGCCCTCGCCCACGCTGATGACCGCACCGGGCTGGACCGTCACGCGGGCAATGCTGTTGGCATCGTTGAGGCCGCCGCCGAACAGCAGTTGGCTGCCCTTGCCCACCACGCTGCCCTCCTTGGCGATCTGGCTGTCGCTGATGTCCAGCGTGGACGCCACCAGCCCGCCGACGTTCACCTGGGCGGTGCTGCCGAAGAGAACGCCCGAGGGATTGACCACGAACACGTGCCCGTTGGCCGACAGCGTGCCGTTGATGACCGACTGCTCGATCACTCCGCCGGTGCCCACCACGCGGTTGAGCATCACGCTCGCGGCGCCCATCTGCTGGTTGATGTCCAGCGTCTTGCCGCCGGCCAGCGAAAACGCATTCCAGTTGACGATGGCGTTCATCGTGCTCTGGTTGAGCCTCTGCATGGCCGCCGTGCCATTGGGCGCGACGCTCACATTGCCGAACACCACATTGCCGCTCTGCGGAAAGCCCGTCGGCAGGTTGAGCTGCGCCCAGGCCGGCACCATGCCCATGCAGGCCAGCGACAGCACGAGCGGCCGCACGCGCCAGTGCCGCGGCAGGGCTTTCGCGGAAAGATCATGGTTTCTCATGCTGCCCTCAGAAGGTCTTTTGCGCCTGCACGTACAGCCGCGGGTTGCGCCCGCCGCCGTCGGTGCGCGCCGGGTCGGTGCCGGCGCGCCAGGCCAGCGTGGCGTTGATGGTGAAGTTGCCGGGCCGCGTCCAGCTCAGGCCGATGCCCGCGCCGCGCAAGCTGCGCGAATGGGAGCCGGCATCGAAGATCGTCGGGTTCTTCGTCGGGCGGCCGCGCGCCGCGTCGTAGAACACGAAGGGCGTGAACTCGGCGTCGAACGACCAGCGCCATTCCACGGTGCCGATCACGCCCTGGTCCACCAGCAGTTCGCCCGAGGGGTAGGCGCGCACGGCACGCGCGCCGCCCAGCGAGAGCTTTTCCGAGGCGTCGAGGTTCTTGCTGGCCCACTGCCCGCCCAGCGCCAGGTACAGCGAGTGCCGGGGCAGCACCGCCTGCAGGCGCGAGAGCTGGAAGGTGGCCTTGGTGAAGCCGCCTTCGGTGCGGTGGCCGCCCGGGCCCTGGTCGGTCTGCAGGCTGTCGGCATCGCGGATCGAGAGCCGGCCGTGATAGAGATTGCCGGTGCTCGCCCAGTAGCCGCCGCCCAGCCAGTCGTCGCGGCGCTCCCAGGTCCAGCCCAGGCCGAAGCCGCGCACCCGCTTGCGCGCCGAGAAGTCGACCGCCGTGTACTCGTCGGTGAGCTTCTTGCTGTCGGCCGACAGCCGCAGGAAGAGGTTGTGCTGGCGCTGGCGGATCAGCGGATAGCTCAGCGAGACGTCGAACACGTCGGCCTTGCCCTGGGCGCCCAGCTCCGAAAACTCGCCGCCCAGCTCGTAGTTGACGCGTGCCAGCCCGACGCCGGCGCGCAGGCCGCTGCTGCCGATCGGCGCCTCGTAGGCGACGCGGCCGAACTGCAGCGCATTGCCGTTGGAGACCATGGCGCGCACGTCCAGGTTGTCGCCGATGCCGAAGGGGCTCGCCCAGCGCATCGTGCCGCCGAGGCGGTAGCGGCCGGATTCCTTGGTGCCGTGGTTGTCGGCCTCGGCCGCGAAGGCCCAGCGCGGCGCCGCCGCCACTTCCACCGACAGGTCGGTGGTGCCCGGTTGCGTGCCTTCCTGCAGCGCGGACGAGACCTTGATGCCGGGCTGGTCCGACAGCAGCAGCATCGAGCGCTCGTAGGCCGGCGCGTTCACGGCCTCCCCGGGCTGCAATGGCGCAAGGAATCCGCGCACGCGCGCCTCGCCGACGGGCGCATCGGGTGCAACGATCACCTCGACCTTGCCGAGCCGGCCTTCGATGACGCTGATCTCGACGATGCCGTCGCGCACGGTCTGCACGGGCACCACGGCCTGCGCGAGGAAGTAGCCGCGCTCCTTGTAGCGCGCGGTGATGGCCTGCGCCAGGCTTTCGAGATCGCCGAGCGTGACGTCGCGCCCGATGTAGGGCGCGGTGATGCTCTGCAGTTCCTCGTTGCTCAGTGCCTTGACACCGTTGAGCCGCAGGTCGTTGAGCTTGAACTTGGCGGCGGGAGCTTGCGGCGGCGCGGGCAGGCTTTGCGGTGCCACGGTGCCGGTGGCCTGCGCGAGCGGGCGGTCGCAGCTGCCGCAGGGGTCCTTGGTTGGCAGCAGCGCGTTGGCATCGGGTTCTGCTGCATGTGCGCGCTGGACGGCAACAAGCAGCGTGGCGCTCACCAGGGCGGTGGCGGCAAGGGCGACCGGCGTGGAGCGTTGGATGGCGCGCATCCCGGTTGTTCTTTTCATGTCAGCTCCCCACCGTGAGACGCCAGTTGCCGATCAGGTTGAACGGCGCCCAGAAGAAGGGGTGGGACATCTTGGGATCCTTCAGCACCGCCAGCTGCCCGGCCTGCATCGCCTTCTGGATGTCGCGGCCCTTGGCCAGCTCGCCATAGAGGGTGCTCATGAGCACCGCGGTCGCGTCGTCCGACACCGGCCACAGCGATGCGATCAGGCTCGAGCTGCCGGCCGAGAGAAAGGAGCGCGTGAAGCCCAGCACCTCGTCGCCCTGCGCGATGCGCCCGAGCCCCGACTCGCAGGCCGACAGCGTGACCAGCGCGGTGCCGTCCATCGGCAGGCCGAGGATCTCGTGCGCCTCCAGGAAATTCTGCTTGCCGCCCTCGTTGGCCAGCAGGATGCGCGAGTACAGCGGATCGACCGCATCGGCCTCGGCATGCGCCGCCACGTGCATCAGCGGCGAGCGCGCAGCCACGTCGCGGAACTGCGTCTTGGTGGCCGCGGCGCCCATGTACACCGCGTTGCGCGGGAACAGCTGCGCGAGCTGCTTCACCTCGACCTCGGCGCCGGGCAGGTCGTACTTGTCCTCGATGCGCGGATTGCCGAAGGCGGTGAGCGATGCGCCCACGCGTGGCGAGCGCTGCGCGAGCTGCACCGCGATGCTGATCGAAGGCGCCACCGCCACCGGATGCGTCTCGATCACGTAGCGTCCGTCGAGCCGCAGCGCCTGGAACGGCAGGTAGTGCAGCGGCCCGTGCGGCACCACGATCAGCCGCTGCCCAGGCGCCAGGGCCAGCGGCCCGAGCAGCGCGGCGCCCAGCTTGTCGGCATTGGTGATGGCCGCGCGGCGGCCGCGCACGATGGAGTTGCGGAACACCTCGACCAGCTCGGTGAGCTCCTCGCGGCGCACCGCCACCGTCCTGGCCTCGATGCCGGCCGGGCCGACCACCCACACCAGCAGCCGGTCGGGCAGCGAATGGAACTGCACCACGCGCTCGTCGGGCGCCAGCATGCCCTGCAGCGCGGCCAGGTCCACGGTGGTCGCGGCGCGCTCGTTGATCTTCGCGCGGCCGCGCACCGCATCGAGCAGCGCGCGCGAACGGCTGCGCTCGCTCACCTCGAAGGCCTGCCGCGCATCGCCCGCGTCGCTGTAGATCGCAACGCCGCGCTCGAACACCGACTGCAGGTCCGAGAACAGGCCCATCTTGAATTCTTCGCTGCGGAACCTGGCGCGCACCTGGTCGATGCCGCCCAGCGCGCGCGCCACGGCCTCGGCCGCGGCCTGCTTCTGGCCGAGCGCGAGCTCGCTGCGCGCCACGCCGTCCCAGGCCCAGAGGCGGTAGTACTCGGTGTCGGTGCCGACCTGCCGCGCGGTGAGCGCGCGGTAGAGGTCGCGCGCCTCGGCCGGCTTGTTCTCGGCCAGCAGCAGCCGCGCGCGGGTGCGGTCGAGCTGCGCCGTGAGCGGCGCGTCCCGGGGCGGCGCCATGCCCCCTAGCACCTCGCGCGCCCTGGTGGCGTCGCCCGCTTCGATCAGCGCATTGACGAGCGAGGCCTGCACCAGCGGCGCGTAGCGCGGCGAACTGTTGGCCAGCGCCTCGTCATAGCTGATCACGGCGCCCGCGTAGTCGCCGCGGCGCGTGCGCACATCGCCGATCACCTTCTGCACCGGGCCGACCACCAGCTTGGGGTCGCGCGCCGGATGCTTGAGCGCCTCGCGCGCGAATTCCTCGGCCTTCTCGAGCTGGCCGGAATAGCTGTAGACGATGGCCAGGTCGCGGTTGGCCATGGCCAGCAGGTTCGGATCGCGCGTGGCATTGGCCAGGTGCAGCGCCTTGCTGGCGGCGCGCACGCTCTGGCGGAATTCGCCGGCCTCGGCCAGCGCCACTGCCTGGCTGCAGTACTGGTAGCCCGACAGCTTGACCGCATCCTGCCCATAGAGCACCGCGCCCTCGCTGGTCAACGCGAGCAAGGTGTCGGTGTCGGCGAGCCGGGCCTGCTCCGCCCGGCCGGCCGCGGCCTCGGCATTCGGCGCCTGCTGTTGCTGCGCCGACGCCAGGGACCCATGGCCCAGCAGAAGAATGGCTGCCAGTCCCAGCGCACCCGCGGCCCCTGCACGACGTGCCGAGCGCTCCCGTTCCGTTCTTCTCGAAAACCACGTCATTGGACCCCCGCGCGCGGCCCGTGTGCCCGCGGTTGCGGGGGTCGACGCCGCGGAAGTGCGCGCCGTTCAGGCCTCGTGGGGAAAGTCTAGGAGCGGCCCCCTGCCGCGCCTATTCGCAAGAAGGCCTAGCGCGAACGGACTAGGACCTGTTCACGCAGGAATCGCATCGATGTTGGCGCGGTCCCAGTGGCGGTGCTTGGCAATCGCGGCAATGAAGGCCTGCGCGATCTGCGTCGCCTCGCTGGTGTCGCCGAGGTTGGTGACCGGCGTGGCCGCGACGATGACGCCCGCCGGTGCATCGCCCTGCTGCGCGTTGGCACCGATGCCGAGCGTGGAGAGCAGCTGCACGCCGTCGCCCACGGTGCAGATCGCCTTGCAGTGCTTGTATGCCTCGAGCACGAAGTGCACCGCATCGCCCATGCCCGCCAGCGACGCGACGCCCTGGGCGCCGCCGGGGATCAGCACGGCATCGAACACGACCGATGGCCCGTTGGCAAAGGTCATGTCGACGTCGATCTGCCGCTTCGACGCGCTGGCGATGGTGCCCAGGCGCGCGCCCACCACCTTGCACTTGCCGCCGGCCTGCTCGAGCGCATCGCGGATCGGCTTGAGCGAGGCGGAGTCGATGCCGTCGGCCGCGAGGATCGCGATCTTTCGCGTGCGGATCGAGCCGTCGCCGCTGTCGGCCATGCTGAGCGCGGGCGACTCCTCGATGGGCAGGATCATGCGGTGCTCGCGGTAGCCCGCGCGGCCCGCGGCCGCCTTGGCGTCCGGCGCGCCGATGCCCAGCGGCTCGGCCACGCGGCGCGCAAGCTTCTCGTCGACGTGCGCCAGGTTGTCGACCATGCGCTGGCGGATGGCCGGCACGTCGACCTTGGAGAGCTCGAAGCGGAAGGCCGCAACGATGTGCTCCTTCTCGGCCGCGCTCTGGCTGTTGAAGAACAGCCGCGCCTGCGTGAAGTGGTCGTCGAAGCTCGGGCTGCGCCGCCGTACCTTGGGCGACTCGAGTTCGTCGGGATGCGGCTGGAAGCCGACGCTGCCGCCGTCGACCCTGAACTCCTTGCCGTCGCCCAGCGAGTTGGGCTCGTAGGCCACCTGGCCGCGCGCGATGGCCTGGCGGTGCATGCCGTCGCGCTGGAAGTTGTGGAACGGGCACACGCTCTTGTTGATGGGCAGCTCGTGGAAATTGGCACCGCCCAGGCGCGAGATCTGCGTGTCGGTATAGGAGAACAGGCGCCCCTGCAGCAGCGGATCGTTGCTGAAGTCGATGCCTGGCACCACGTGCCCCGGATGGAAGGCCACCTGCTCGGTCTCGGCAAAGAAGTTCTCGGGATTGCGGTTGAGCACCAGCCGGCCGATGCGCTGCACCGGCACCATCTCCTCGGGGATCAGCTTGGTGGGATCGAGCAGGTCGAAGCCGAGCGAATCGGCCTTGTCGGGCGGCACCAGCTGCACGCCGAGCTCCCACTCGGGAAAGTCGCCCTGCTCGATCGCCTCCCACAGGTCGCGGCGGTGGAAGTCCGGGTCCTTGCCCGCGACCTTCTGTGCCTCGTCCCATGCGAGGCCGTGGATGCCGAGCTTGGGCTTCCAGTGGAACTTCACGAAGTGGCTCTCGCCGCGCAGGTTCACGAAGCGGAAGGTGTGCACGCCGAAGCCTTCCATCATGCGCAGGCTGCGCGGAATGGCACGGTCGCTCATCGCCCACATCAGCATGTGGGTGCTCTCGGGCATGAGCGAGACGAAGTCCCAGAAGGTGTCGTGCGCGCTGGCGGCCTGCGGCATCTCGTGGTGCGGCTCGGGCTTCACGGCGTGGATCAGGTCGGGGAACTTCATCGCATCCTGGATGAAGAACACCGGGATGTTGTTGCCCACGAGGTCGTAGTTGCCCTCGCGGGTGTAGAACTTGACGGCAAAGCCGCGCACGTCGCGCACCGTGTCGGCCGAGCCGCGCGAGCCGGCCACGGTGGAAAAGCGCACGAAAACGGGCGTCTTCGCGTCCGGGTCCTGCAGGAAGTCGGCGCAGGTGAACTGCGACATCGACTTGTAGACCTGGAAATAGCCATGCGCCGCCGAGCCGCGCGCATGCACCGCGCGCTCGGGAATGCGCTCGTGGTCGAAGTGCGTGATCTTCTCGCGCAGGATGAAGTCTTCGAGCAGCGTGGGCCCGCGCACCCCGGCCTTGAGCGAATTGTGGTTGTCAGGGATCTGAAGACCCTGGTTGGTCGTCAGATTGGGCGCATGATCGGTTGCGAATCCATCGAGCTGCTGCTGCTTGGCATTGCTGCCGTCGGTGGCCTTCGAGCGGCGTCCGGCGGCGGCCTTGTTCTGAGGCGTCATCGAGGGTCTTTCATGGGAGGGTCAGCTTCGTTGTCGATAAAAAGGTCCAGCACGTTCACCAGCGCAATCAGGCAGATGAAGCCCGCCACGGCGGCCACCACCCAGAACAGGATTTCATCCCCCCAAGCACCGGTGAGTGAATCGAACAGCGACGACAGATCCATGATTCGCTCCAGCAGATCAGATTGAACACTCGATGCTTGCGCTGCGGCCTCCATGAAGCCACGAAAGCGGGTTCGCGGGGGCAGTTGCGAGCGAATCCAAAGGTTATGTTTTTCTCACACTGTTACCCGTAGTGGCGCCTCGCCCGCGCTTGTGGGAGAGGCGGCGTCTACGCGGTAGGAGCGCACCGACAGCGGCTGGCTGCCGCCTACGCGGGCCGGCGTGTCGGCCCGCATCCGCGCCGCAAGCGCAGCCGTACCATCGAACGCAGGCGGCACGAAGCCTGCTTGGGCATCCGTGGACCGAAGCCATTCACTCAGGGAAGAAAGAAAGAACATGCAGATCAAGATCGGTTACGACATCGAACTCGCCGTCACGGCCCCCACCGCACTGGTCTACATGCTGCATGTCCACCCCTCGCGCGCGGCGGACCTGCAGGACGGCGAGCACGTCACCCTCACGCCGCCGCTGCATACCGACTACTACATGGACGGCTTCGACAACCATTGCGCGCGCGTGCGGATTCCCGCGGGCGTGCAAAGCGTGCGGCTGCGCAACCATGCGGTGGTGTTCGATCCGGGCTGGGCCGACCCGGTGGATTTCAGCGCCGTCGAGCACACGGCAGCGGACCTGCCGGTCTCCACGCTGCCCTTCCTGCTGCCGAGCCGCTACTGCGAGGTCGACAGCGAACTGCTCGCGTTCGCCTGGAGCAACTTTTCCAGCGTGGCACCGGGCTGGCACCGCGTGCAGTCCATCTGCGACTTCGTGCACGAGCACCTGCGCTTCGACTACCAGAGCGCGCGCTCCACGCGCACCGCGCTCGAGGGGTTCCGCGAGCGCACGGGCGTGTGCCGCGACTTCGCCCACCTGGCGATCACGCTGTGCCGCTGCATGAACATTCCCGCGCGCTATGCCACCGGCTACCTGGGCGACATCGGCGTGCCGCCCGTGCCCTCCCCGATGGACTTCAGCGCCTGGTTCGAGGTGTACCTGGGCGAGCGCTGGTACACCTTCGATGCGCGCCACAACGTGCCGCGCATCGGCCGCATCGTGATTGCGCGCGGACGCGACGCGGCCGACGTGCCGATCACCATGGTGTTCGGCGCCAACTCGCTCAAGCGCTTCGAAGTGACGACCGAAGAAGTGCCGCAGTAGGTCCGCGGCTTCGCTCAGGCGGGCAGGAAGCCAAGCATCTCCATGGCAGCGCGAAGGCCGGTGCGGCTGCGCTCCATCGCGTCCCAGGGCGTGTTGCCGGTGGCCAGGCGCGGGCCGATGTTCGCCACCGTCCAGTGGGCGGCGCTGTCCAGGTCGGGCAGCTCCTCCCACGCCAGCGGCACCGACACGCCCATGCCCGGCCGCGCGCGCGCCGACCACGCGCTGACGGTGGTGGCGCCGAAGCCGTTGCGAAGATAGTCCGCGAAGATCCGGCCCACGCGGTTGCGCGGCCCGCTCTTGGCCACGAAGCGCTCGGGCACCGTGCGCGCCAGGTGCTCGACGACGGCGCGCGAGAAACCCCGCACCTCGTCCCAGCCGAACTGGCGCCGCAGCGGCACCACCACGTGCAGCCCCTTGCCGCCGCTGGTCTTGAGGAACGACGGCAGGCCGAGCTCGTCGAGCAGCACGCGCACCAGCAGCGCGGCTTCCTGCATCTGCTGCCAGTCGATGCCTTCGCCGGGGTCGAGGTCGAAGGTCATGCGGTCGGGCTTGCCGATGGCGCGCGAGGTGGCGTTCCAGGTGTGGAGTTCGACGGTGTTGAACTGCGCCGCGCCGACCAGCGCCTCGGCGGTGTCGATCTGCAGCAGCGGGTCGTGGCCCGGGTCGAGCGCAGGATCGAGCAGCCTGATGCCCGCGATGTCGCTGTGCTGCGCATGCTTCTGGAAGAACAGCTCGCCGCCCACGCCGTCGGGGGCGCGCACCAGCGCCACCGGGCGCCCCTCGAGGTGCGGCAGCATCAGCGGCGCAACACGCGCGTAGTAGGCCGCGAGATCGCCCTTGGTGAGGCCGCTGGCGGCGTCGATCACGCGCTCCGCGTGGGTGATGCGCGGCGCCTTCTGCGCCGTGGCCATGCGCCCGCTCATGCCGCGCGGCGCCGGGTGGTGGCGCTCTTGGCCGCGCTGCGCTTGCGTGCGGCGCTGCCGCTGCTGCCTTTTGCGGCGGTCTTGCCATGAGCCCGGGGCTTGGCCTTGGGCCTGGGCTTGGCCCTGGTGGCCGCTGGCGCCTCTTCTTCATCGTCGCTGTCTTCGCTGGCCGCAGCCGCCTTGCCGGCGCCACCGCCCTTGCGCAGGCTGCGCTGCAGCAGCTCGGTGAGGTCGATGATCTTTGCGCCGCGGCTCTCGAGCGCCTGGCCCTCCTCGGGCTCGATCTGGGTCACGGTCTCGGTCTGGCCCGCCGCCACCTTGCGGTCGACCAGCCGCAGGATCTCGTCCTTGAACTCGTCCTTGTAGTCGTCCGGGTCCCACTCTGCGCTCATGTCCTCGACCAGCTGCTCGGCCATCTTGATCTCGTGCTCGCGCAGCCCCGCCTTCTTCGCGTCTTCCGACGGCAGCGGGAGCTCGGTCCAGGGCCGGATGTCGGCGCCCCAGCGCAGCAGGTTCAGCACCAGCCCCGGGCCCACGGGCACGAGCGCGGCCAGGTGCTGCTTGGTCTGGATCACCACGCGCGCCACGCCGATTCGCTGGGTGCGCTGCAGCGTTTCGCGCAGCAGCGCATACACCTTGGTGCCGCGGTTGATGGGCGCCACGTAGTAGGGGCGCTCGAGATAGACGAAGGGAATGCCGTTGGCGGGCACGAAGCTCTCGATCTCGATGGTCTGCGTGGTCTTGGGGTAGGCGTCGGCAATTTCCTTGTCGCTCAGCACCACGTATTCGCCGTCTTCGTACTCGATGCCCTTGACGATGTTCTCGCGCGCGATCTCCTTGCCGGTCTTCTTGTTGATGCGCTTGTAGCCGACCGGGTCCATCGTGCGCTTGTCGAGCCAGTCGAAGTCGATGCCGTGGTCGGTGGTGGCCGAGTACAGCGCCACCGGGATGTGGACGAGGCCGAAGCTGATCGCGCCCTTCCACAGGACGCGCGGCGCGGGGGCTTTTTTCGAGACTGCCATGGGCACACTCCTTCAGCCTCGAGACTCTGCGCCGCGCGCCGCTGCGCGATGTAGGAGCGCGGCGGCGCCTGCCGTAGGGCTCACCGGCATTTTTCTCCCTCCCCTTTCGGGGGAGGGTTGGGGTGGGGGCAAGCGGCGTGTCTACCGGGCGCTCTGCCGCCCCCATCCCAGCCTTCCCCCAGAGGGGGAAGGAGCGGATGCTTCAGGCCACAGAGCCGAGCACCCGCTCGCTCGGTCGCGCGAAGTAGAACCATTCGGCGCCGGGCAGCGCGAGCGCGTTGGGAAAGACGATGAATCCGTCGTCCGGCGCGCTCACCAGCGTGCCGTCGTGGCGCATGCCGATGGGTTCGCCGCGCTGCACCGCATCGAAGGTGGCCCAGTCGCGCACGAAGCTGTCGTCCTCGTGCAGCCGGTCGGTCACGCTCGCCAGGCGCAGCAGCCGGGGCGGCGCGGGCGGCGTGCCCGCCAGGCCCCGGGGCAATGCCGCCATGCCGAGCAGCGCGAGCGCGCGGCGGATGGCGCGCCAAGCCACCTCGGGCGCCTTCGGGTCGCGGTGCTGGCCGCATTCGAGCGTGACGCCGTAGCCGCCGCAATTGCGGATGTACTCGTTGGTGCCGCGGCCGAAGTCGATCGCATCGTCGCCGACCGCGATGCCGGCGGAGCGCTGCGCGAGCCCGGCGGCGTAGATGTCGAGCCAGCCCTCCACCACGATCGGCGTGCCCAGGTGCAGCGCCAGCAGCCCTTCCTCGCTGGCGCGCGCAAAGGGCTCGAGCGTGCCGGTGTTGTCGCGCGGGCCGATCATCGCGAAGGCCTCGCCCTCGCTCTGGAAGGAATGCAGGTCGAGCAGCACGTCGTGCCGCGCGATGATGGGGCACAGCACGTTGGTGACCCGGTCTTCGTAGTCCGCGGGCGCCTCGCTCGGCTTGAACAGGCGGTTGAGGTTGCGCTCGCCTTCGCGCTGCAGGCGCCGCCGCGCCAGCGGGTTGGCGACCGGTACCAGCGTGAGCTGCCCGCGCCGCAGCCCGAAGCTGCCGCCGTCGAGCTCGGCCAGCACGCGCTCGATGCCCGCGGTGCCGCAGGTTTCGTCGCCATGCACGCCGCCGAGCACGAGCAGCCGCGGGCCCGGCTCCAGCGCGGCGAAGGTGTGGATGCGCAGGTTGTCGGTGGTTGCGGCGGCGGCAAGGGAATCGGAGGACATCCCGGCGATTATTGCGGAGGCCTTCCCCTGCGCGCAAAGCCGCTACTCCTTTCATAGCGGCGCGTCGAGCGCGGCCCGGCGTGCCGTGCCTACAGGGCGTGCCTGGCCTGTCCTACCGGCCGCGGCCGTGGCGCCATGCAGGCTCGCGGCAGATGCAGGCAGGACAGACAGACAGACACCGCGAAGGAACAGAAGGCCATGAACAGCAGCAAGCCCCGCACCAAGGATCCGGTCGAACCGAGCGACCCGCTGCGGGACGCCGGCGGCGGCAACACCAAGATCGAACAGGGCGGCGATTCGGCGCCGCGCCTGCCGCACGAGCACGACCAGTCTTCCGACAGCCAGGAAGCGCAGGACGGGCAGCCGCCCGAAGTCGGCCGCAAGGGCCACGAGGACATCGAGCGCGGCAGCGTGGACACCGACCGCGGGCCGGTGGCGGATCGCGTCTACAACGACAAGGTCAAGCGCTGACCGAAGTTCCTACTTGCGGCCCACGCCTGCAAGTTGGTCGCGCATGGACGAGATCACCGCCGCGTAGTCCTTGGCGTTGAAGATCGCGCTGCCCGCCACGAAGGTGTCGGCGCCGGCGGAAGCCACGCGCGCGATGTTGTCGGCCTTGATGCCGCCGTCCACCTCCAGGCGGATGTCGCGCCCGCTCTGCTCGATGCGCTTGCGCGCGAGTTCGATCTTGCGCAGCGCCGAATCGATGAAGCTCTGCCCGCCGAAGCCGGGGTTCACCGACATGATCAGGATCAGGTCGATGTCGTCGATGGCCCAGTCGAGCGCCTCCAGGCCCAGCCCCGGGTTGAACACCAGCCCCGCCTTGCAGCCCGCGGCCTTGATGGCCTGGATGCTGCGGTTCACGTGCGGCGAGGCGTCGGGGTGGAAGCTGATGTAGTCGGCGCCCGCTTCGGCGAAGGAGGCGGCCAGCGCGTCGACCGGCTGGATCATCAGGTGCACGTCGATCGGCACCGCCTCGCCGTCGGCCGTTTTGGCGTAGGGCTTGAGGGCCTTGCAGATCATCGGGCCGAAGGTCAGGTTCGGCACGTAATGGTTGTCCATCACGTCGAAATGGATCCAGTCGGCGCCGGCGGCGATGACCTTGGTCAGTTCGTCGCCCAGGTGGGCGAAATCGGCCGAGAGAATGGAGGGGGCGATGCGGAACGGCGTGCTGCTCATGCGCCGATTGTCGCAGCGGGCGGAAAACCCGGAAAGCAGTGCAAGAGAAGGCTCCAGTTACCATCGCGCGCATGCCGCACAGCCCCATCCGCATCCAGGTCGAACCGCGCTATCTCGCAGACCAGTCCTCGCCCAAGGACAAGATCTACACCTTCGCCTATACCGTCACCGTGACCAACGAGGGCGAGACCAGCGCCCAGCTCATCGCCCGCCACTGGCTCATCAACGACGCCTCGGGCCATGCGCAGGAGGTCAAGGGCCTGGGCGTGATCGGCCAGCAGCCGCTGCTGGCGCCGGGCGAATCGTTCCGCTACACCAGCGGCTGCCGCCTGCAGGCGCCCAGCGGCACCATGCACGGCAGCTACTTCATGGTGACCGAGGACGGCGAGCGCTTCGACGTGCCGATCCCGATGTTCGTGCTGGAGGCCGACATCGGCGGGACCCCCGTTTCACGGGTGCTTCACTAGTACTCCCCCAGGCTTCGCGCACTTCGTGTCGCTTCTCCCTCCCCCTCGCCGGGGGCAACACCAGCGGCCCGGCAAAGCCGGTTCCGCGGTGCACTTGGCTCGCCCCCAGTCTTCGCGCACTTCGTGTCGCTTCGCCAACCCCCTACCGGGGGCAACACCAGCGGCCCGGCAAAGCCGGTTCCGCGGTGTTCCTGGTCTGATTACATTTTTTGTTCTTTTATCAAATGGCTGCTGCATCGCTTGACCTGCAGGGGCTGCTGGCCCGGCTCGATCCGACGGCGGACGTGGCGCAGCGCCACATCTGGCTGATCGACGTCTTCGACTGGCTGCGCGGCGACCGCGCCTCGCCGCAGGCTGCGGTGGGACGCGTGTCGCTGCTGCTCGACGCGGTCGAGGCGCGTCCCGAATTGCGCGAGCGCCTGCGCGCATGGTGGCGCGCCTTCACGCGGGCGGTCGACCTGACCGCGCTGCTCGCGGACTACGGCTTTGCGCCGCGCACCGCCTTCGTGAGCGAACTCACCGAACGGCTGCGCCGCAAGATCCTGCCCGGCACGCCCGAGACCACCGATGCCTCGGATCTTTTCCGCATGGTGCTGCCCGGCGCGTTCGATGCGGGCTGGATCGCGCTGCTGGACGACGTACAGCTCGCGCGCATTGGCACTCTGCTGGCCGACGCCGCGCTCGACGACGACGGCACCCCGCGCTGGCGCCACACCGTGATGGACGCCGTCACCTACTGCAGCAGCCAGGTGGTGGCGGCCGGCTTCTCGCCCGAATTGCGGCTGCGCATGAGCGCCGCGAGCGAGAGCCGCGCCTTCCATGCGCTGATGTCCGACCTCGACGCGCTGCGCGAGCAGATGTTCCGCGCCCCTCGCGACGAAGACGCGCTGCAGGCTGCGTTCGTGGCCTTCCGCGACCGGCTCGACGCCTGCCGTGCCAGCGCCTCCTCGGTCTACGCGCACCTGGAAGACAACGGCATCTCGGTCGGCCTGGTGTTCCGGCTGCGCCAGCTGCGCGAGCGGGTGCTGCGCATCCGCGAACTGCTCGATTGCCTGGTGTCGGCCACGCCCGCGCCCAGCGTGGCACGGCTGGTGGGCCGCCTGGTGCTGGCCGGCGGCGAACGCAACAGCATCCGCGCGCTGATCGCGTCGAACTCGTCGATGCTGGCGGCCAAGGTGACCGAGCGCAGCGCCGAGACCGGCGAGCACTACATCACGCGCGACCGCGCCAGCTACCTGCAGATGGTGCGCAAGGCGGCGGGCGGCGGCGCGCTCACCGCGCTGACGGTGCTGCTCAAGTTCGGCATCTATTCGCTCGCCCTGTCGGCTTTCTGGAGCGGACTCTGGTCGGGCCTGATGTACGCCGCGAGCTTCGTCGCGATCCAGCTGCTGCACCTGACGCTGGCCACCAAGCAGCCCGCGATGACGGCGCCCGCCATGGCGGCGCGGCTGCGCGACATCAAGACCGATGCCGCGGTGGCCGATTTCGTCGACGAAGTGGCCAACCTGGTGCGTTCGCAGGTGGCGGCCGTGCTGGGCAACGTGGGGGTGGTGGTGCCCGCGATGCTGGCGCTCGCCCTGCTGGTGCAGTTCGCGCTCGGCCGGCCGCTGCTGGACGCAGCGCACGCCGCGGCCACGCTGCAATCACTCTCGCTACTGGGCCCCACCGCGCTCTTCGCGGCCATGACCGGCGTGCTGCTGTTCGCGGCGAGCATCGTCGCGGGCTGGACAGAAAACGCCTTTGTCCTGCATCGCCTGGACTCCGCCATGCGTTACAACCCTCGCATCGGCGCTTTCCTGGGTGCCGCCCGCGCCCGCCGGTGGGCCACCTTCATGCGCACGAACATATCGGGCTTTGCCTCCAACATTTCGCTCGGGCTCATGCTCGGCCTGCTGCCCGCAATCGCGGGTTTCTTCGGGCTCGGGCTGGACGTGCGCCACGTGACACTGTCGGCCGGGCAGATCGCGGCCGCCGCGGCCTCCATCGGCACGGCGGTACTCCAGCAGCCTGCGCTGTGGTGGGCGGTGGCGGCCATCCCGGTGATCGGCGCGCTCAATGTGAGCGTGAGTTTCTATTTCGCATTCAGGCTGGCGCTGCGTGCGCACAGCGTCAGCCTGGGTGACCGTGCACGCATCCGCAGCGCCATCCGGGCGCGCTGGCGCAGCCGGCCCATCAGCTTTTTTCTACCTGCATGAACCTGACGAATCTCATCAACGATCTGCTGGGCTTCTGGTCCGAGTGGCTGCGCCCTTCGGCGGGCCTGCCCACCGTGCTGTGGTCGCTGCTGCTGGCCGCGGCCGCGGCCTCCGGCCATCTGGTGCAGCGCTACCTGGGCCTGCCCAAGGTGGTGGGCTATTCGATGGTGGGCGCGGTGGCCGGCCTGGCCGGCTTCGAGGGCGCGATCTGGCCGCTGCGCGGCATCAGCCTGTTCCTGCTGGAGCTCGGCGCGGCCGTGGTGCTGTTCGAGGCCGGCGGCCGGCTGCCGCTGCGCTGGTTCCGCCACAACCCGATGGTGCTGGTGCAGAGCCTGCTCGAAGCCACGCTCACCTACTTCGGCGTGTTCTGGATGCTGCAGCTGCTGGGCCTGCCCGATCCGGTGGCCAACCCGATCGCGCTGATGGCCATCGTCGCCTCGCCCGCGGTGCTGAGCCGCGTGATCATCGACACCCGCGCCTCGGGCCCGGTAACCGAGCGCGCCATGACATTGGCCACGCTCAACACCTTCTATGCGCTGGCGCTCGGCTATGCGCAGGCCGGCCTGATCGAGCGGGCGCCGCAGACGCTGCTGCAGAAGCTCTATCCGGTGGCGGTGGTGCTGGGCCTGTCGTTCGTGGTCGGCGGCATCCTCGCGCTGGCGCTGCGCACGGCGCTGCGCTTCATGAGCCCCACGAGCGAGAACACCTCGATCCTGCTGCTCGCGCTGATTGCGGCCGCCAGCGCGCTCACGGCCCACGTCGGCGGTTCGGCGCCGCTGGCCGCGCTGATCGGCGGGGTGCTGCTCAAGACGCTGAATCCCAAGCCCTGGGCCTGGCAGCGGCAGCTCGGCACGGCTTCGTCGCTGCTCACCATGCTGATGTTCGTGCTGGTGTCCATCGTGGCGGCGCAGGCCGACTGGACCCTGCCCGTGGCCAGCGTGGTGCTGGCGGTGATCGGCATCCGCCTGTTCGCCAAGATCGCCGGCGTGGCCATTGCCAACCCGGGCAGCGGCGCCAGCTGGAACCAGGCCTTCTGGGTCGGCTGCGCGATGTCGCCGCTGTCGTCGATCGCGCTGCTCATCGCCTCGAACTTCACCACCGCGTCGCCGTTGCTCGGCACCATGATCACGCAGGTGGCCCTGCCCTCGATTCTCCTGATGGAAGTGATGGGCGCCGTGCTCGCCACCGTGGCCATCCACGCGGTGGGCGAAAGCTCGGTGCCCTGGACGCCCCAGGCCTTCAGCACCACGGAGGACACGCAGCGATGACCGCGGCCATGGCTTTTCCCGACAGCGACGACTTCCGCTCGCCCGCCCTGCCCGCGGACCCCGCGAGCCGCGTGGTCAAGCTCGAGCCTTTCAACCGCTCCGAAGCGCTGTCGCTCGGCGTGGAGCTCGAGCTGCAGCTCGTCAACACGCACGACTACGACCTGGCCCCCTATGCGGAAGACATGCTGCGGCTGATGGCGCAGACCCCGCTGCCCGGCAGCGTGGTGCCCGAGATGACCTCGAGCATGATCGAGATCTCGACCGACATCTGCCATTCGGCGCAGGACGTGATCACGCAGCTCTCGCCGATCCGCGAGGCGCTCATCAGGAACGCCGACAAGCTCAACATCGCGGTGGTGGGCGGCGGCACGCATGCCTTCCAGCAGTGGCACGAGCGGCGCATCTACGACAAGCCGCGCTTTCGCGAGCTGTCCGAGCTGTACGGCTACCTGAGCAAGCAGTTCACCATCTTCGGCCAGCACGTGCACATCGGCTGCCCCGATGCCGATGCGGCGCTGCTGATGCTGCACCGCATGTCGCGCTACATCCCGCACTTCATTGCGCTGTCGGCCTCGTCGCCGTTCGTGCAGGGGCAGGACACGCAGTTCGACTCGGCGCGCCTGAACTCGGTGTTCGCGTTCCCGCTCTCGGGCCGCGCACCCTTCACCTTGAGCTGGAAGGAGTTCGAAGCCTACTTCGAGCGCATGACCCGCACAGGCGTCGTGCGCAGCATGAAAGACTTTTATTGGGACATCCGGCCCAAGCCCGAGTTCGGCACCATCGAGATCCGCGTGTTCGACACGCCGCTCACCGTCGAGCGCGCGGCCGCGCTCGCGGGCTACGTGCAGTCGCTCGCCGCGTGGTTCCTGCAGGAGCAGCCCTTCGAGCCGACCGAGGACGACTACCTCGTCTACACCTACAACCGCTTCCAGGCCTGCCGCTTCGGGCTCGATGCGGTGTACGTGGACCCGGCCAGCGGCCAGCACATGCCGCTGCGCGACCACATCCTCATGACCATGACGCAGCTCGAATGGCACAGCGAGGCGCTCAACGCTACGCAGGCGCTCGGCGAACTGCGCACCAGCGTGGAAGCCAACCGCAACGACGCGCGCTGGCTGCGCGAGAAGCAGGGCAAGGAGCGCCTGCTGGCCGAGGTGGTGCGGCAGGCGGCGCTGCGCTTTCGCGGCGGGGCCTAGGCTCCCTGGGAGAACTGCCTGCGATAGGCCGTGGGCGACACCTTGAACGCCGCCGCGAAGTGCTTTCGCAGCGACACCGCCGAGCCGAAGCCCACGTCGCCGGCCACGCGTTCGATCGGGCGGTCGGTGGTCTCCAGCAGCCGCTGCGCGAGCGCGAGGCGCTGGTTCTGCAGCCACTGGCCGACCGTGGTGCCGGTGGCCTCGCGAAAGCGCCGCGTGAAGGTGCGCCGGCTCATGAGCGCGCGCCGCGCGAGGCTGTCGAGCTCATGCGGGCTCTGGAGGTGGCGGCCCAGCCATTCGAGCAGCGGCGCAAGCCGGTCGCCGTCGGCCGCGGCGGGCATCGGCTGGCGGATGTACTGGGCCTGCCCGCCCTGGCGGTGCGGCGCCACGACCATGCGGCGCGCGGCACGGTTCGCCGCCTCGGCGCCATGGCGCACGCGCAGCAGGTGCAGGCAGCAGTCGATGCCCGCGGCCGTGCCGGCCGAGGTGAGCACGTCGCCATCGTCGACATACAGCACCTCGGGCTGCAGCCTGACCTTCGGATATTGCCTGGCAAAGGCTTCGGCCAGGTTCCAGTGCGTGGTGGCCGGCCGGCCGTCCAGCAGGCCCGCCTCGGCCAGCACGAAGGCGCCCAGGCACAGCCCGACCACGATGGCGCCGCGCCGATGCGCCGCCTGCAGCGCGCGGATCAGCGCCGGCGGTGCGGGCCGGCCGTCGTCGCACCAGGAGGGCACGATCACGATCTGCGCGCGCCGGATGGCTTCGAGCCCGTGCGGCACCACCAGCGTGAAGCCCGCATTGGTATGCAGCGGGCCCGGCTCGGTGCCGCACACCTGCAGTCGAAAACGCAGGTCGCCCGCCTCGGTGCGGTCCTCGCCGAAGACCATGCACGGCACGGACAGGTGAAAGGGACTGATGCCGTCGAAGGCGACGACGGCGACGACGGCGATGGTTTCCGCGGTTTTTCTGGCCATGGCCCGATTTTATCGATGAATGGCTTTCGGGCCACTTTCTCCCAGGGGCTCCAGCGCGAACAATTGCGCCATCCCAACCACTTGCAACACGGAGCCACCACCATGAGCAACCATCCCGCACCGCGCCGAGCCCTTGTCGTGATCGACGTGCAGAACGAATACTTCGAAGGCGGCGGACTGCCCATCGAGTACCCGCCGGTCGAAAGCTCGCTGCCGAAGATCGCGCAGGCCATGGACGCTGCCCGCGCGGCCGGCACGCCGGTGGTCGTGGTGCAGCACCACGCACCCAAGGGCGCGCCGGTGTTCCAGGCCGATGCGCACAACGGCCAGCTGCATCCTGAAATTGCCAGGCGGCCGCACGACCACCTCGTGACCAAGGCCTTCCCGAGCGTCTTCACCGGCACCGACTTCGCCGACTGGATCGCGCGCCACCAGATCGACACGCTCAGCGTGGCGGGCTACATGACCCACAACTGCGATGCGTCCACCGTGTTCGAGGCCATGCACCGCGGGCTCAACGTGGAGTTCCTGTCGGACGCGAGCGGCGCGCTGCCCTATGAGAATGCGGCCGGCCGCGTGAGCGCCGAAGAGATCCACCGCGTCTTCAGCGTCGTGTTCCACAGCAACTTCGCGGCCGTGACGACGACCGAGGCCTGGATCGCGGCGCTGCAGGCCGGCCAGCCGATCGAGAAGGACAACGTGGTGATGTCGAACCGGCGCGCGCGGGGCTGAGCGTTCCAGCGCTTATGCTCACCCCATGGGTGAATTCGACCTGATCACACGCTACTTCCAGCGCCCCGCCACGCGCTCCCCGCTCGGCGTGGGCGACGACTGCGCCTTGCTCGCACCCGCGCCCGGCATGCAGCTTGCCGTGTCCTGCGACATGCTGGTCGAGGGCCGGCACTTTCTCTCGACCGTCGATCCCTCGCGGCTCGGCCACAAGGCGCTGGCGGTGAACCTCAGCGACCTGGCGGCCTGCGGCGCGAAGCCGCTGGCCTTCACGCTCGCGCTCGCGCTGCCCGGTGTCGACGAGCCCTGGCTCGAAGCTTTTTCGCGCGGCCTGTTCGCACTGGCCGACGAACACGGCTGCGAGCTGGTGGGCGGCGACACCACGCGCGGCCCGCTCAACATCTGCATCACCGTGTTCGGCGAAGTGCCGGCCGGCGCGGCGCTGCTGCGCTCGGGCGCGCACGCCGGCGACGACATCTGGGTCAGCGGGACGCTCGGCGATGCGCGGCTGGCGCTCGAAGCGTTCCGCGGCACGCTCGCGCTGCCTGCCGACGTGTTCGCGCAGGCGCGCAGGCGCATGGAGCAGCCCACGCCGCGCGTGGCGCTGGGCCAGGCGCTGCGCGGCACGGCCTCCGCGGCGGTGGACGTGAGCGACGGCCTCGTGGGCGACCTGGGCCACATCCTCGCGTCGAGCAAGGTGGGCGCCACGCTCGATGCCGACGCGGCCACCGGCCTGATCGCCGCCGCCGCGGCCTCCGGCCTCGGCACCGAGATCCTTCGCACCTGCGCCCTTTCAGGCGGCGACGACTACGAACTGGTCTTCACCGCGCCGACCGCCGCACGCGCGGCGGTCGAACAGGCCGGCAAGGAAAGCGCCACGCGCGTGGCGCGCATCGGCCGCATCGACGCCGAAGCCGGCCTGCGCATCGTGGATGCCGGCGGCACGCCGGTATCGCAGCGCTTCGGCTCCTTCGACCACTTCGTCTGATCAGGACCCCCGGACCATCGCCTGCATCCTGGCTTGGGCGGCGTTGATGTCCTTCGACTGGCCATTGAGTTCCTGCAGCATCTTGTTGAGCTGCGCCTGCACGGCCGGATCGCTCACGGTCACGGACGCGCCCGAGACCTGGACCTTCGACTTGTTCTGCTCGAGGTAGTCGCCCAACGCGAGCGCGCCGTCGAACACCTTGTCGAGCGCCGGGAACACCTCCTTGAAAGTGGCGGCCGGCGCCGACACGGTTTTTTCGTAGGCCTTGTCGTAGACCTGCTTCAGGTCGTCGGGCTGCTTGAGCTTCGCATGCGCGGCATCGGCCTTGGCCAGCTCCTGGTCGAGTGCGGTGCGCAGGCCGCGCAGGCCGTCCTTGGCGGCCTTGAGGTCGTCGCGGCGCGACGCCAGGTCGGCGATCGAGCGCAGCGCGCCCTTGGCCATGACCTGGCCCATCGGCTGGCTGACCGACTTGTTCATGCCCTCGTTGAAGTCGGCGATCACCGCATAGTGCTGCGCATAGTCGCCGAAGGAGGCCTTCTCCTCGGCATTGGGCGTGGGCACGCGCAGGCCGGGCTTGTCGAGCACCCGGGCCTGCAGGAAGGCGATGAAGGCGGTGCGTTGCTCGGCCTCCTTGTTGCCGCAGGCCGCGAGCAGAAAGCTGAACGCGAGGCACAGCCACAACGCGTTGAAACGGACCAGGGTTCTTTTCATGATGAAGAGGCTTTCGCGCTTGGATGGGCCGCCGAGCATACGATGGCCGATAGCTCCGGCAAATACGTCGGACGGCATGCAGCAAGGCCTAGCGCGATGGCCTGGGCACGTCGAGGGAACCGCGCGCCGCAACGAAGCGCGCCACCAGCCATGCCGCCAGCGCCGGCGCGAATGCGAAGCTCGCGAACAGCCAGGCGGCGGCCGAGCGTGCGCCCTCTGCACCGCCCGGTTCGGCCAGGCCGGCCGCGTTGGCCACCAGCCCCGCCAGCGCCGCGCCCACGGCCATGCCGTAGAGCTGCACGGTGGTGATCGAGGCCGAGGCCAGCCCTTCCTGCCCGGCCGGCGCCAGCGACATCAGGCGCGTGACCAGGTGCGGCCACCCGATGCCCACGCCCAGCCCCACGGCCGCCAGCGCAATGGCGGCCAGCAGCATTTCGAGCGCCGGCGCGAAGCGTCCGGGCGCCGGCAGCAGCAGCGCGAGCGCGGCCAGCCCCAGCGTGCAGGCCACCGGCCCGGCGCGCAGCATGCGGTCGGCGCCCGCGCCGCTGCGCCCCGACGACAGCAGCGAACCCACGCTCCAGCCGCCGGCCATCGCGGCCGTGAGATAGCCGGCCGACAAAGGCGAATGGCCATGCAGCAGCTGCAGGAAGTACGGCACGAAGATCTCGGTGGTAGTGCCGATCAGCAGCAGCACCACGCTCGCATAGATGGCACCCATCGGCGTGCGCAGCGCGTAGGCGCCGGCGGGCAGCAGCCGCACTGCGGCGCGCCGGTCGATCCGCGTGGCGGCCACGCCGAGCGCCAGGCCCAGCGCCACGCCCGCGGCCTGCCAGGCCATTGCCGACAGGAATTCGCTGGCCGCGATCACCAGCACCGAGGCCGCCAGCAAGCCGATCTGCAGCGCCGCGATGCGCGGCATGGCCGCCGGCCGCTCGTGCCGCACGCCGGCCGCGGGCCGCAGCTGCACCGCCACCAGCAGCCCCTGTACCGCAGCCAGCGGCAGCAGCGACCAGAAGGCCCAGCGCCAGTGCCCCGCCTGCGCGAACAGGCCGCCGACCGCCGGTCCGCAGAGCGTGGCCACGCCCCACATGCCCGACACCAGCGCCACCGCGCGGGGCCACAGCCGCGGCGCGAACACCCGCTGGATCAGCGCGTAGCTCAGCGCCGCGAGCAGTCCGCCGCCCAGCCCCTGCACCGTGCGGCCCGCGAGCAGCCAGGGCATGGCCGGCGCGAGCGCGCAGGCCATCGAGCCCGCGCCGAACACCGCCAGCGCCGCCAGGCAGGCACCGCGCGGGCCCAGCCGCGCGAGCAGCCGCACCGACAGCGTGGCGCCGAGGATCGACCCGACCACGAACAGCGTGGTGCTCCAGGCATACCAGTCGAGCCCGCCGATCTCGCTCACCACCGACGGCAGCACGGTCGTCACGATGTGCACGTTGACCGCGTGCAGCGCAACGCCGCCCGTGAGCGCCAGCGCACGCCAGCCGTTGCGTCCGCTGAACAGTTCGCTCCAGTCGGCGGCGGGCGAAGCGGGGTGGAGCGAAGCAGGGGCGTTGGATGAGGCAGCAGGCATAGGGCGCGGTCCGTGGCGGACGACAGGTGGCAAGGCAAGGCCTGGATACTAGGCCCGCCCCCGGAATTAAACAAGCTATTGCTTTGATAAATAGAGGGTCTTGGACAGCCGCGCGAATGCGCGACACTCTGGCCTGATGCAAGCCGCTTCTTCCTCCGCAGGCCCCATGCCGCAAGCCACGCCCCGCCGTCCCTCGATCGCTTTCCTGTTGTCCCACCCGGCGCATTTCATCGCCATGGGCTTCGGCTCCGGCCTGCCGCGCGTGGCGCCCGGCACCGTCGGCACGCTCTGGGCCTGGGCCGCCTTTGCCGTGATGCAGCTGTGGTTCACGCCCGCCGCCATCGGCTGGATCATCCTGGCCTCGCTGCCCGTCGGCTGGTGGGCCTGCAGCATTACCGCGCGCGACATGGGCGTGGCCGACCCGGGCAGCATCGTGTGGGACGAGGTGGTCGCGTTCTGGATCGTGCTGTGGCTCGTCACGCCGGCCGGCCTCTTCGCGCAGGCCATCGCGTTCGGCCTGTTCCGCTTCTTCGATGCCGCCAAGCCGGGGCCGGTGGCCTGGGCCGATGCGCTGTTCAAGCAGCGCGACGCGACCGAGGTGCGCTGGTGGCGCGCCGGCTTCGGCATCATCCTCGACGACCTCGTGGCGGCGTTCTGCACGCTCCTGGTCATCGCTCTCTGGCGCGCATGGTGAACTTGATGGAACCCTCGACCCCGGCGAATTTTCTTGCCGACCAGGACACACCCGCGCTCGTTGCGGCCCTGGCCGGACTGCTGCTGGAAAAGGGCTGGATGCTGGCCACCGCCGAAAGCTGCACCGGCGGACTCATCGCCGGCGCATGCACCGAGCTCGCGGGCTCCAGCGCATGGTTCGAGCGCGGCTTCGTCAGCTACTCCAACGCGGCCAAGACCGAACTGCTGGGCGTCGATGCCGCGCTGATCGAAGCCCATGGCGCGGTCAGCGAGCCCGTGGCGCGCGCCATGGCCGAGGGGGCCATCGCGCGCTCGGCAGCGCGCACGGCAGTGGCCGTGACCGGCGTGGCCGGCCCCAGCGGCGGCAGCCCCGAGAAGCCGGTCGGCACCGTGTGGTTCGGCTGGTCGGTCGACGGGCAGGTCCGCACCGAGCGCCGCCGCTTCGACGGCGACCGCGCCGCGGTGCGCGCGGCCACGGTGCACTACGCTCTGCAGACGCTGGTGGGCCTGCTCGGCCCGTACGCCGGCACAACAACAAAGGCCCCATGACATGACAGCAGCAGCCAATGCCCAGACCATCGAGCGCCTCTACGAGGCTTTCTCCAGGCTCGACGCCCCCGCCATGGCCGCCTGCTATGCCAGCGATGCGGCGTTCGACGACGAGGCCTTCTCGCTGCGCGGCCGGCAACAGGTGGGCGGCATGTGGCGCATGCTCTGCAATGCCACCAAGGCCAAGGGGGCCGACGTCTGGCGGCTGACCTGGCGCGACGTGCACGCCGACGACACCAGCGGCCAGGCCCACTGGGACGCGCACTACCGCTTCAGCGCCACCGGCCGGCTGGTCGACAACAGCGTCGATGCGCGCTTCGGCTTCACCCCCGACGGGCTGATTGCCACCCACCGCGACAGCTTTGCGTTCTGGACCTGGTCGCGCCAGGCGCTGGGGGCGCCGGGCCTGCTGCTCGGCTGGACGCCGATGCTGCGCAACAAGGTGCGCGCCACCGCCGCCGCCAATCTCGCCACTTATCTCGCACGCCAACCATGAGCAACAGCAACCTCGTCATCACCAACAACGAAGCCCAGCACCGCTACGAAGCCGCACTCGAGGGCCAGCTCGCGGCCTACGCCGAATACAACCTGCTGACCGACGCCATCATGTTCACCCACACCGAGGTGCTGCCCGAGCACGAGGGCAAGGGCGTGGGCTCGGGCATCGCACGGCATGTGCTCGACGAGGCGCGCGCCAGGGGGCTGCACGTGATTCCGGTGTGCCAGTTCATCGCGGGCTACATCCGCAAGCACCGCGAGTACGCCGACCTGGTGCGGCCGGACATCCAGCGCGCCTTCAAGATCTGAGGGCTTGCGCCTTCGGCGCGGGCAGCCACGCGAAGGCCGCGATGCCCAGCACCAGCAGCGCGGCGATGGTGGCCAGCACGGCCGTGAGCGGATCGCCGCCATGCGCCGCGGCCACCGAGGCCGCCACGCCGGTGCCCCATTGCATGAGCGCGACGCCAAGGAACATCGCCATCGTGAAGACCGCCATCGCGCGGCCCGTGAGCGTGGCCGGATAGGCCACGCGCACGTCGGCGTACTGCCAGACGATGAAGCCCGAGAGCACGCCGATCAGCACCATGCCACCGATGTCCAGCCAGGCCGAGTGCGTGAAGGCGATGAGCGCGAACAGCGCCGCATAGCCGAGCGCGCAGACCACGATCCGGCGGCGGCGCGCGGCGCCGTCGCGGTCGAAGCGGCCGAACAGCGGCGCACCGAACAGCGAGATCACCGACACCGCGATCGCGACATTGCCGCTCTGCACCAGCGAGTAGCCGTGGCGCTCCATCATGAGCGGCCCGAGCCAGAGCCCGCGCAGCGAGATGAAGGCGGCATAGGTCACGGCCCCGAGCACGACGATGCCGAGCGTGTGCGGCATTGCGAGCAGCGCGCCGAACTGGCGGATGGCCTCGGGAATGGACTCGTTCGCCTGCGGCACGGCCGAGGCGGGCTCGCGCACCCAGCGCCAGATCGCGAGCCACGCCAGTGCCGAGGCCACGGCCAGCACCAGGAAGCCCGCGCGCCACGAATAGGCCTGCACCAGCCACGCGAGCGGCGTGCCGGTGGCCAGCATGCCGAGGCCGCCGATGGCCAGCACCAGGCCGGAGACGGTGGCGAAGCGCGCGGCCGGAAAGTGCCGCGCGATGAACACGGTGCACACCAGGAAGGCCGGCGCGCAGCCGATGCCGATCAGCGCCTGCCCCGCCACCAGCACCGCGTAGCTCGGCGCGAACGCCGACAGCAGCGCGCCCGCGATGGCGACCGGAAAGGCCACCAGCACCGTGCGCCGCACGCCATGCAGGTCGATGCCGATGCCCATGAAGAGCTGCATCGCGCCAAAGGCGAAATGAAAGGCGCCCGAGAAAATGCCCAGCGCCTGGGCCGACAGCCTGAAGTCGGCCTGCAGCGGGCTCGCCATGATGGCGCCCACCGTGCGGAAGGCCTGGCTCAGCGCCACCCCGGCGCACAGCGCCAGCACCATGACCCACGCCGCGCGTGGCGTCAGCCGTGCACTGGCAGGGCCGCTGTCAGGCACCGTGGCACTTCTTGTATTTCTTGCCGCTGCCGCAGGGGCAGGGATCGTTGCGGCCGGGCGTGGCTTCCTTGCGCACGGTCTCGACCTTCGGGCCCAGGCTCTTCCAGAGTTGGCGCAGGTCGTACACGGCCCAGATGGCGGCGCCGAAATCGTCCAGCCGCTGCTGGCTCACGCTGGGCGGGCCGTCGTCGCTGAACATCGAGAGCGTGGGCTTGGCCTTGTCGTCCTCGGTCAGCGCAACGATGTTGTCGAGCGCGTCGTCGAGCATCTGGGCGGCTTCCTTGTCGCGCGGCGTCGCCCAGTCCTCGGGCCAGTTCTCGACCGCATACATGAATCCGAGCGCCCAGACCTGCGCGAACGAGGGAATCTCCTCGCCCGCCACCTCGGCGCGCTCTTCCTCGGGCAGCGAGGCGATGGCGCCGCGGGTGTCGAGCACCTCGGGCTGCCAGCTGCGCTCGTCGTCGAGCGACTGCACGTCGGCGTCCAGGCCCTCTTCGATCTCGAGCCAGCGGCGCTTCCAGTTCCAGACGAACTCCATGTGCTGGGCCGGCACGAAGCCCTCGCCCAGCAGCACCGGCCAGTATTCGGCGGGCTCGATGGGCCGGCGGGTGCAGATCAGCGCGGCCATGAAGCCTTCGCAGAACTCCCACTGGGGGATTTCCTCATCGTGCTCGCGCATGGCGTCGAGCGCCTGGTCGAGAGCATCGAAATCGTCGGGGCCGAGGGGGGCGGAAGCGGCCGCTGCGGCCTGGGGGGTGTCGTGGTTGTTGGTCATGGCAAGTTCGGGGCAGCCCTCTATGATGCAGCAGGCCTCCGGTCGACACTATTTTTTATGCCCACGATTATTCCGTTTCCGACGCGCTACAGCGCCTTCGCCCTGTGCGTGGTCGGCCTGGCGGCCTGCATCGCCCTGGTGCTGGTGTCGCCCCACCTGTGGCTGGCCTGGGTGGGCGTGGCCGTCTTCGCGGTGCTTTCGGGCACCGGCGTGCACGACCTGCGGCAGGCGCGCCACGCCATCCTGCGCAACTACCCCGTCATCGGCCACCTGCGCTTCCTGCTCGAATTCATCCGGCCGGAAATGCGGCAGTACTTCATCGAGAGCGATTCCGAAGCGGCCCCGTTCTCGCGCGCGCAGCGCTCGCTGGTATACCAGCGCGCCAAGGGCGAGCCCGACAACCGGCCCTTCGGCACGCAGCTCGACGTGACCATCGCGGGCTACGAGTGGATCAACCACTCGATGCAGCCCACGAAGCTCGAGAACCACGATTTCCGCATCGTGATCGGCGGCACGCCGCATACCGCCGACGCAAACCCGCCGCCATCGGGCGCGGCCGGGGCGTCGTCCCACCATCCCTGCACGCAGCCATACAGCGCGAGCGTGTTCAACATCTCGGCCATGAGCTTCGGCGCGCTGTCGGCCAACGCGATCCTCGCGCTCAACCAGGGCGCCAGGCTGGGCGGCTTTGCGCACGACACCGGCGAAGGCTCGATCTCGCAGCACCACCGCGTGCATGGCGGCGACCTGATCTGGGAGATCGGCTCGGGCTACTTCGGCTGCCGCAACGAGGACGGCACGTTCAACGCCGAGCGCTTCAGCGCCAACGCGCGCGACCCGCAGGTCAAGATGATCGAGATCAAGCTGAGCCAGGGCGCCAAGCCCGGGCACGGCGGCGTGCTGCCCGCGCCCAAGGTCACGCCCGAGATCGCGGCCGCGCGCGGCGTGCCGATCGGCATCGACTGCGTCTCGCCCTCATCGCACAGCGCGTTCACCACGCCCATCGAGATGATGCATTTCATCGCCAGGCTGCGCGAGCTTTCGGGCGGCAAGCCGACCGGCTTCAAGTTCTGCCTCGGCCACCCGTGGGAGTGGTTCGCGATCGTCAAGGCCATGCAGGCCACCGGCATCACGCCCGACTTCATCGTGGTCGACGGCGCCGAGGGCGGCACGGGTGCGGCGCCGGTCGAGTTCAGCGACCACGTGGGCGCGCCGCTGCAGGAAGGCCTGCTGCTGGTGCACAACACGCTCATCGGCGTGAACCTGCGCCACCGCATCAAGCTGGGCTGCGCGGGCAAGGTGATCACGGCCTTCGACCTGGCGCGCATGATGGCGCTGGGCGCCGACTGGTGCAACGCGGCGCGCGGCTTCATGATGGCCCTGGGCTGCATCCAGGCGCAAAGCTGCCACACCGGCCACTGCCCCACGGGAGTGACCACGCAGGACCCGGTGCGCCAGCAGGCGCTGGTGGTGCCGACCAAGGCCGAGCGCGTGCGCAACTTCCATCGCAGCACGCTGCATGCGCTGCAGGAGCTGGTACAGGCCGCCGGCCTCGACCATCCGCAGCAGATCACGGCGCACCACATCGTGCGGCGCATCTCCGACACCGAGGTGCGCCTGTTGAGCAACCTGGTGATGCAGGTGCAGCCGGGTGCGCTGCTCGGCCCGCTCGACAAGCAGCACAACGTGTTCCGCACCTACTGGCCGCTGGCCAGCGCCGAGAGCTTCCAGCCCCTGACGCAGGGGCCGCACGGCCTGGTGTCGAACCTTCCGCTGGCCGCATGAACCCCTTGCGACGCGGTGGTTCTTCGGCGCGGCTGCACAGCGCCAAGGGCGCGGCCTCCGCCCCTGCACCGCTGGACGCGCAGCCCGTCGGGCCGGCGCCCGGCGACTACGCCGAGTTCCTGCGACTCATGCTGCCGAAGCAGCAGAAGAACGTGGCCAGCCACCGCCTGGGCAGCGAGCGCGTGTGGCTCAAGAAGGCCGGCCCGCGCCATGGCAAGTGGGGCTACCGCGTGATGGCGGCGGTCGCGCGCATGGCCCGGCTGGACATCATCAAGCCGGTGCCCAACCCGGGCGGCGAGGCCGCCATCGCCACCGAGGCGCGGCGCCTGCGGCAGCTCGCGGCCGCGGGCCTGCGCGTGCCGGCGGTGCTGGCGCAGCAGCCCGACGGCCTGCTGATTTCCGACCTCGGCGAAAGCGGCCGCAGCACTGTCGTGCTGCAGGAGCGGCTCGACCAGGCCGCCGCGGCCGGACCGGCCGCGCTGCTCGCGGTCTGGCGCGAAGGGCTGGCCGCGATCGCCAGGGTGCATGTGCGCGGCCAGCACCTGAGCCAGGCCTTCGACCGCAACCTGGTGCAGTGCCCCGACGGCGTGATCGGCTACATCGACTTCGAGGACGACCCGTCCGAGGTCATGACCCTGGCCGAGTGCCAGGCGCGCGACTGGCTCAGCTACCTGCACTCCACGGCCATGATGCTGGAGGCCGCCGCGCCCGAAGCCGCCGGCCAGCACTGGCACGCCGCGCTGGCCGAGGTGGACGCACAAGTGCGCGAGCGCATCGCCGAGGCGGCGCGGCGCATGAAATGGGCGCAGAAGCTGCCCGCGAGCCGACGGTGGGGCCGCGACACGCAGCGGGTGCGGGCGGTGGCGCGGCTGCTGGGGCGCTGGCACCTGGCGCCGGCCGCTGCGCTCCGGAACTAGCGGCGGTCGTCACATGCGTTGTTGACGGTCAAGCTGCTTCTGCCGCCATGTGCGGAATCCGCGGTCGCCGAGCCAGCCGCCCACAACGACACAAAGAGCCTGTACCGCAAGCGCAATGACGAAGGCTCGCGACAAATCGCTCTCGCTTTGGGCCCTGTTCATTTCGTACCACTGTCCAATGGGAACGAGCACGACTTTCGCAACAAGAAAACTGAGCGCAAGTGCGCCGGCCAAAATGAAGAGCAGTCGAATGAGTATTTTCACGGCTCGGCCAGCAGTCGCCACATGAACTACCGGCGATCCGGCCGCTTCTGCCGCCACTTGCGAAATGCCCAGTCGCCGAGCCAGCCGCCCACTATCAATGCGAGGAATTGAACGGCGAGCGCGACCATGTACGCCTGGCCCAAGTCACCGTCGTTCCTTGCAAATTTGAGCTCATACCAATGGCCCACAGGGCCAATGAGCTTGTAGAAAACAAGGCCGAGCGCAATTGCTCCGGTCCAAATACAAAGCAGTCGAATCGGGGTTTCATTGGACCGGCTAAAACTTCTGGCCATTTCGATGACATCCCTCCCAAGAGCACGCCTCGGGCTATTGACGATCAAGTTGCTTCTGCCGCCATTTGCGAAATACCCAGTCGCCTAACCAGCCACCCGCGATGGCGCAAATCGCTTGCACAGCAAGGAGAGAACGAAAGCGTCGGACACATCATCGAAGCTCTGGGCCTTGCTCATTTCGTACCATTGCCCAATGGGGACGAGCACGACTTTCGCAACAAGAAAACTGAGCATCAGCGCTCCGACCAAAATGCAGAGCAGTCGAATGAGGATTTTCATAGAACAGGCCAAAACCATATGGCTTGCGCATGGCGCATGTCGGTGAGCACCCCTTCCCAAGAAATGCGCCACTGGATGAGGGCCGCACAAGGCAAGGAACTGCGATGCCGTTCGCCGCAACCATCCTCGCCTTGCCGGAAAGCTAACACCGCCCCTGGCAGGTGTCGATGAGAAGGAAGTCGTCAAGCCGCCGGATTTCGCGCTTCTCGGCGCGCAGCGGCAACTGGCCGAGACTGTGGGTGCAGTCAGGCCCCGAGCGCCGCCTGCACCACCACGCCGCGCAGCGCCAGCCGCTTCTTCATCGACAGCACCGCGCGGTCCTTGCTGAGCAGCAGCGCGCGGTGCGCCACCGCAAGGTCGATGAAGACCTGGTCGTCGGGGTCGCTGCAGACGCAGGGTGCGCGCAATGGAACGCCTTCGACCATGCGCACCCGCGCATCGAAGTCCGCCAGCACGGCGGGCACTTGCAGGCCGCGCTGCGCCATGCGCCGGGCAATCAGCGGGTAGCCGAGCACGCGCTCGAGTTCGGCGCGCATCGCGGCCGTTGCGAGCCAGCGCAGTTCGCCCGCGGCCAGCAGGGCGATCAGCGGCAGCCAGGCGGGGTCTTCGAAGACCAGCAGGTCGAGCGCGATGTTGGTGTCGATGACGACGAGGCCGGATTCCGGAACGGTCATGGTGGCGTGCACCCGCAGGGGCGCGAAGCTACTTCCTGGCCGAACCCGCGACCATGTCGAAGCGGAACAGGCGGCACTCGATGGGGCCGTTCCACATCGGCACGCGGCGCGATTCCTTCAGCCGCATCTGCCTGGGCAGCTTCAGGTCGGGCGTGAGCACCCAGGCGGTCCAGCCGGCGTAGTTCTTCTTCCAGTGGGTGGCGAGTTGCGGAAAGAACTCGCCGCCGCCGCCGCTTTCACCGCCAGCGTCGCCCGAAGTCTGCGCGGCTTCACGGGCGCCGAAGCGCGCCACGCCGCCGACCTCGATGCGCTCGCCGTACGGCGGATTCAGCATGATCACCCCGCCCTCGGCCGGCGGCATGCGCTGCAGCGCGTCGCCGCCGCGGAACTCGATGGCATCGGCGACACCGGCGCGCTCCGCATTGCGCTCGGCAAAGTCGACCATGCGGTGCGAGACGTCGGAGCCGAAGATGGCGACATCGCGCGGCACCGCCGACGATGCGGCGTCCTTCTTGATGGCGTCCCAGACATGGGCCTGGAACGGCAGCAGCTTCTCGAAGCCGAAACGCCTGAGCGACCCGGCCGCAATGCCGCGCGCGATCTGCGCCGCCTCGATGGCGATGGTGCCGCTGCCGCAGCAGGGGTCGTACAGCGGCTCGGCGGCCACGGCGCCGGTTTCAGGGTTCCACCAGCCGCTGGCGGCCAGCATGGCGGCGGCCAGGGTTTCCTTCAGCGGCGCATCGCCCTTGTCCTGGCGCCAGCCGCGCTTGAAGAGCGGCTCGCCGGAGGTGTCGATGTAGAGCGTGCAGTGTTCGGTGGTCAGGTGGGCGAACACGCGGCAGTCGGGCCACTGGGTCTCGATGCTCGGGCGCACGCCACCGGCCTTGGCGCGGAAGCGGTCGGCAATGGCGTCCTTGATGCGCAGGGTGGCGAAGTTCAGGCTCTGCAGCGGGCTGTGCTGCGCCGTGGTCTCGATCTTGAAGGTCTGCCTGGGCGTGAACCAGATCTCCCAGGCCACGCCGCTCGCGATGGCGTAGAGGTCGTTCTCGCTGCGGTAGGGCGCGTGCGCCAGTTCGACCAGCACGCGCTGCGCGAGCCGGCTGTGCAGGTTGAGCTTGAGCGCGTCGCGCCATTCGGCGCGCACCCGCACGCCGCCGCGCAGCGTGAGCAGGTCCTGGCCGACGCGGCCGGTGAGCGCATGGACTTCCTGCGCGAGGAATTCCTCGACGCCGGCGGCGCAGGGCAAAAAGAGAGAGAGATCGTTCACAGGAGGTTCGCCATCATTCGGCCGCAGGGGAACGCCATTGTCGCCGCGCCGGGCCGCTTCTCCACACAGGGGACCGGACGAGCAATTCCACCACTGCGTCCATGGTCGCTCCGGCCGATCGGGCCGCGGCGCCTCCGCCGCTTCCGATATATGCTCCGCGCACAGGCCGCCGGTCCTGCTTCCGATGTCCATCGACACACCTTCCCACCCCGCCGCCATGGCCGATGCACCCGCCGATCCACGCCTGCGCGAACTGCGCTACGGCCCGGTCGCGATCGCGCTGCACTGGCTGCTGGCGGCCATGATCGTCGGCTCGCTCGGCGTCGGCCTCTACATGACCGGCCTGCCGCTGTCGCCGGCGCGCATCAAGCTCTACAACTGGCACAAATGGGCCGGCGTGACGATCCTGCTGCTGTCGGCCGTGCGCCTGCTGTGGCGGCTGCGCCATCCGCCGCCGCCGCTGCCGGCCGCTGCGGCGGCGGCCATGCCGCGCTGGCAGCGCAGCGGCTACCGCGCGAGCCACGCGCTGATGTACCTGCTGTTCCTGGCGGTTCCGCTGTTCGGCTGGGCCTACAGTTCGGCGCTCGGCTTTCCGGTCGTGTGGTTCGGCCTGCTGCCGCTGCCCGACTTCGTGCCGGTCGACAAGGAATGGGCCGAGGTCGTGCTCAAGCCGCTGCACAAGGGCAGCGCCTTCACCCTCGCCGCGGCGGCGCTGCTGCATGTGGCGGCGGTGCTCAAGCACCACTGGATCGACCGCGACGGCATCTTGAAACGCATGTGGCCCGCGCCACGCAAGGAATCCGCCAGATGAAGCGCACCGCCCGCCCCTTGCTCGCAGCCCTGGCGTTGGCCACTCTTGCGCCCGCGCTCGCCGAGCCGGCCGCGGCCACCCGGCTGGTGCCGGACAAGAGCCAGATCGCCTTCGTGAGCAAGCAGATGGGGGTGCCCGTGGAGGGCACGTTCAAGAAGTTCGATGCCCAGGTGGCTTTCGATCCGCGCAAGCCCGAAGGCGGCAGCGTCGCATTGCAGATCGACACCGGCAGCGCATCGCTCGGCGTGCCCATGAGCGATGCCGAACTGCCCAAGGCGCCGTGGTTCGACACGGCGCATTTTCCGCAGGCCAGCTTCCAGTCGAGCGCGATCAAGGCGCTGGGCGACGGCCGCTTCGAGATGGCGGGCAAGCTCACCATCAAGAACATCTCGCGCCAGGTCACGGTGCCGGTGAGCATTGCGCCGGCCAACGGCCACGCGGTGGCCAGCGGAAGCTTTACGATCCAGCGGCTCGACTACAAGGTGGGCGACGGCGAGTGGACCGACACCTCGGTGGTCGCCAACGAGGTGCTGGTTCGCTTCAAGTTCACGCTCGCGGGCTTCGGTCCGCTTTGAATTTTTCCTGTTTCGTTCCCACGCCACGCACGCCCATTGCCATGAAGAAGCTCCTCCTCGCTGCCGCGCTGTCTGCCGCGGCGGCCCTTGCCACCCCTGCCCTGGCACAGGACTACACCGCGCCGGCCGTGGCCGCCAAGCCCGCGGGCGGCCCGGTGAAGAACGCCAGCTACGTGATCGACCCCACGCACACCTTCGTGATGTACGAGATGGGGCATTACGGCACCACCACCAACCGCGGCCGCTTCAGCACCAAGGACGGCTCGGTGCAGATCGACGGCACCGGCAGCAGCGGCAAGGTCGACATCACGATGGACATCGGCTCCATCAACACCGGCGTCGACCTGCTCAACCGCCACGTGCAGAGCAAGGATTTCTTCAACGTGGCCGAATTCCCGACCGGCCGCTTCGTGGCGGACCGCATCGAGTTCAATGGCGACAAGGTGGTCGACGTGCCGGGCACGCTCACGCTGATGGGGCAGACCAGGCCGGTCACGCTCAGGGCCGTGCGCTTCAACTGCTACCTGAATCCGCTCATCAACCGCCAGGTCTGCGGCGGCGACTTCGAGACGACCGTGCAGCGCAGCGACTGGGGCATCACCTGGGGCCTGAACTTCGGCTTCGAGAACAAGGTGAAGCTGCTGGTGCAGGTCGAAGCGGTCAACGTGCAGCAGTAGTCCCGGGAAAAGCCATGAGCGGCATCACGGTTCCGTTGCTGGGCATCGCGGGCGCTATGGTCGTCGGGGCCATGAGCCCCGGACCGAGCTTCGTCATGGTGGCGCGCACCGCCGTGTCGTCGTCGCGCGCCGATGGCCTGGCCGCGGCGCTGGGCATGGGCGCAGGCGGCGTGGTGTTCGCGATTGCGGCGCTGGTCGGGCTGCAGGCGGCGTTCCTCGCGGTTCCGGCGCTGTACCTGGCGGTGAAGCTGCTCGGCGGCGCCTATCTCGTCTATCTGGGCATCCGCATCTGGCGCGGTGCGCGCGAGCCGCTGTCCGCCGTGCAGGACGAACGCGCGGCCGCGGGCTCGGGCAGCAATGCGCGGCGCGCGTTTCTCCTGGGCATGGGCACGCAGATCAGCAATCCGAAGACCGCGGTGGTCTACGCCAGCATCTTCGCGGCCTTCCTGCCGCGCGAGGTGCCGCTGGCACTGGCGCTCGCGGTGCCGGCGGTGATCTTCTGCATCGAGACCGGCTGGTACGCGGTCGTCGCGCTGGCGCTCTCGTCGGCGGCGCCGCGCTCGGCCTACCTGCGCTACAAGGCCTGGATCGACCGCGCGGCCGGCGGCGTGATGGTGCTGCTGGGCCTCAAGCTGCTGTCGGGCGTGCGCAGCGGCTGAGCCGCCCGGGCTACAGCAGGCTCTCGGGCGTCAGCGGCGCCAGCATCTCGAGCATGGTGCGGCCCCAGAAATCGGAGTCGGGCTCCTCGTTCAGCACGGTGGTCCGGCCGGCTTCTTCCTCCTCGCTGATCCACTCGATGCGCGAATTGCCGCTGTCCTTCGCAAAGCGCAGCCGGTAGGCGCCCTGCTGCTTCAGCACCTCGATGAGCTTGAGCGTCTGCTGCGCCATCTCGGGGCTGCGGATGAACAGGCCGATCTCGGTGTTGTGCGTCTCGGAGCGCGGGTCGAAGTTCATCGAGCCGACAAAAAGAATCTGCCGGTCGATCACCGCCGACTTGGCATGCAGCCGCCCCACCGAAGTACCGAACAGGCCGAGCCGCACGCTGCGCCGCGTGCGCGTGGTGCTCAGTTCGTAGAGCTCGGCGCCGAGCTCGAGCATCTCGGGCCGGTAGCGGCGGTAGGCGGTGTGGACCAGCGGCTCGTCGGTGGCGGCAAAGGAATTGGTGACGATGCTGATCTTGACGTTGCGCCGTCGGATCTCGCGCATCACTTCGAGCCCCGCCTTGCCTGGAATCAGGTAGGGCGAGACGATGGTCACCTCGGAGCGCGCGCGGCGCATCTGCTCGACCACGTTGTAGCGCACGCTGTCGACATCGAGCAGCGGCACGCCGCCGTACGAGGCGGTCTTGCCGATCACGCGCTCGGGCGAATCGGCGTAGGCCTCGGCAAGGGTCCAGATCAGGTCGAGTTTGCCGGCAGCCAGGTCTTCGGCGATCGGGCTGTAGCCGAGCAGGTCGTTGGGCGCGGGCCTGGGCGGCGGCGGCGTGGTGTCGGGGCCGGTGGCGGTCTCGAAGCGCTTCTGCAGCTCGCCCTGCGGAAGTTCGCTGGCCACCACCGACTGGACCGGCCGCACATAGACGCTGTTCCAGTACTGGTCGAACAGCG
This sequence comes from Variovorax beijingensis, assembly GCF_007828835.1. Classification (GTDB taxonomy): domain Bacteria; phylum Pseudomonadota; class Gammaproteobacteria; order Burkholderiales; family Burkholderiaceae_C; genus Variovorax; species Variovorax beijingensis_A. The sequence continues at coordinate 356,059 of NZ_VIVL01000003.1, forward strand.
CGCCCAGCCGCGGGACCAGCGCACCAGCCACGAAGGTGTCGAGATCGAGGAAATTCTCGCCCGCCGTGCGCCTGAAATACTGGTTGCCGATGTTGCGCCCGCCCGCCACCGCCATCGCGCCGTCGGCGATGAAGAGCTTGTTGTGCATGCGCCGGTTGACGCGGCTGAAGTCGAACAGCGAAGCGGTGAAGCGCCTGAGCAGGCTCCCGCGCCCGGCCGGAAACGGGTTGAACAGGCGCAGCTCGACATTCGGCGTGGCGGCCAGGCCGAGCAGCAGTTCGTCCTCGCCCGAGGTGTAGAGATCGTCCATCAGGAGCCGCACGCGCACGCCGCGCCGGGCCGCATCGCGCAGCGTGCGCAGCAGGTAGCGGCCGGTCTCGTCGTTCTCGATCTGGTAGTACTGCACGTCGAGCGTGCGCTGGGCGCGCCGCGCGAGCTGGATGCGGGTGTCGAAGGCGAAGTCGCCGCCCGGCATCAGGCGAAAGCCGCTCAGGTCCGGGTCGGGCTGCGAGGCCAGCGCGATCTTGCCGAGCGCGGTGTCGGCCGACGCGGCCATGGCCTTGGTGGGCGGGCGCGGTGCCTCGTCGGGCAGGGTGGCGCAGCCGGCGACGAGCAGCGCCGCCAGCATGGCAAAGACCGCGAGCCCACAGCGCGACAGCAGGCGGCGGGCCATCGGCGGCTTTCTACAGGGCCTTGCGAAGGTTGGCGGGCGCGATGCGCAAGGCCTCGCGATACTTGGCCACGGTGCGGCGTGCGCACTCGATGCCCTGCTCCTTGAGCATTTCGGAGATCTGGCTGTCGGACAGCGGTTTCTTGATGCTCTCGGAGCTCACGAACTGCTTGATCAGCGCGCGCACCGCGGTGCTCGACGCATTGCCGCCGGTCTCGGTGCCGAGCGCCGAGCCGAAGAAGTACTTGAGCTCGACCGTGCCGAAAGGCGTGGCCATGTACTTGGCCGTGGTCACGCGCGAGATGGTCGATTCGTGCAGGCCGAGTTCGTCGGCGATCTCGCGCAGCACCAAGGGCCGCATTGCGAGCTCGCCGTGCACGAAGAAGCTCTTCTGCCGCTCGACGATGGCGTTGCTCACGCGCAGGATGGTGTCGAAGCGCTGCTGGATGTTCTTGATGAACCAGCGCGCCTCCTGCAGCCGCTGCGACAGCGCCTGGCTGCCCTCGCCCTTGTGCGACTTGAGCGCGCCGGCATAGATGTCGTGCACGCGCAGCCGCGGCATCACCTCGGGGTTGAGCATGACGCGGAACTTGGCGTTGGTGCCGCGGCCGATCTTGGTGACGATCACGTCGGGAATCACGATGTTGCGCTCGACGTCGACGAAGCGGCGGCCCGGCTTGGGCTCCAGACGCGAGATGATCTGCAGCGCCGAGCGCACCACCTCTTCGTTGGTGCGCGTGAGCGTGGCCAGGCGCTTGAAATCGCGCCGCGCGAGCAGCTCCATCGGCTGCTTGCAGATCGCGATGGCGGTCTTGCGCACCAGGGCCTGCTCTTCGGTCTCGCTTTCGCTGGCCAGCGCGCGCAGCTGGATGCACAGGCATTCGCCCAGGTCGCGCGCGCCGACGCCGGCCGGCTCCAGGCTTTGCAGCAGGCCGAGCGCCACCTGGAAGTGGTGCACCAATTCGTCGAACTGGTCGTTGTCGTCGCCCGCGAGGCCCGAGGCCAGCGCCGGCAGGGAGTCTTCGAGGTAGCCGTCGTCGTTGAGCGATTCGATCAGGAAGCGCAGCGCGGCGCTGTCGTTCTCGTTGAGCCGCAGGCTCAGCGCCTGCCGGTGCAGGAAGGACTGCAGCGACTCCTGGCTGCGCGCGAGCTCGGTGGCGTCGGCGCGTTCGTCGTCGCCCAGGTTGTTCTGGCGCGCGGGGGCGTCGCTGCCCCATTCGCTGTCGTCGGGCGCCATGTCGACGGTGCCGTCGCCTTCCCAGTCGGGCTCGCGCTCGGTGGCGTCGGCGGCGGGTACGTCGGCCTCGGCTGCCGAGGAGGTTTCGCTCGAAGTGGTGGTTGCGCTGCTGGCCGGGGCCGAGGCGAATTCGCCCTCGGCGGCTTCACCGGCTTCGTCGCGCGGCACCGGCGTGTCGATGGCGTCGAGCCCGAACTCCTCGCGCGCCGCTTCTTCCGCGGTGCGTTCGAGGAACGGGTTCTCGTCCAGCATCTGCTCCACCTCCTGGCTCAGTTCGAGCGTGGACAGCTGCAGCAGCCGGATCGACTGCTGCAGCTGGGGCGTGAGCGCCAGGTGCTGCGAAACGCGAAGGGACAGCCCTTGCTTCATGGAGACCGACTCCTCCCTTACATCCGGAAGTGCTCGCCGAGGTACACCCTGCGTACTTCGGCGTTGTCGACGATCTCCGAGGGTGTGCCTTGTGCCAGCACATGCCCGTCGCTGATGATGAACGCGTGATCGCAGATGCCCAGCGTCTCACGCACGTTGTGGTCGGTGATGAGCACGCCGATGCCGCGCTCCTTCAGGAAGCTGATGATCCGCTGGATCTCGATCACCGCGATCGGGTCGATGCCGGCGAAGGGCTCGTCCAGCAGGATGAAGCGCGGCTGCGTGGCCAGCGCGCGGGCGATCTCGACCCGGCGCCGCTCGCCGCCCGAGAGCGCGAGCGCGGGCGAATCGCGAAGATGGTCCACCCGCAGGTCGGCCAGCAGCCCCGAGAGCCGCTCCTCGATGCGCTGCTTCGTCAAAGGCGCGGGCTTGCCGCTGGCGTCGGGTTCGCGCTGGAGTTCGAGCACGGCGCGCACGTTTTCCTCGACCGTGAGCTTGCGGAAGATGGAGGCTTCCTGCGGCAGGTAGCTCAGGCCCATGCGGGCGCGCCGGTGGATCGGCATGTGGGCGATGGGCTCGCCGTCGATGGTGATGTCGCCCGCGTCGGCCCGCACCAGGCCCACGATCATGTAGAACGACGTGGTCTTGCCCGCACCGTTGGGGCCGAGCAGCCCGACAACCTCGCCCTTTTGCACGTCGAGCGAGACGTCCCGCACGACCTTGCGGCTGCCGTAGCTTTTCTGCAGTCCGCGCACCACCAGGCGGCTGCCCGGCGTGCCGTCGGCGTTCTGGGTTCCAGCGGTTTCGATCACTTGCGCCCTTCCCCTTCGCCGCCCAGCGTGGTGGTCGAGCGCAGGCCGGCGCCGGGCGCCGGCTGGGGCGCGGCCGGTGCGGCCCGTCCCCCGGCCGGGGCCGAGGCGCCGGGCGCCGGCGCGGTGGCGCTCTTGGGCGTCAGGATGGTCTTCACCCGTCCGCCCGCCGGCGCGTTCACCGCGGTGTTCGGCGGCACGGTGGAACCATTGACGGTGTAGGTGTCGTTGCTCTGGTCGTAGACGATCAGCGCACCCTGGCTCTCGTCGTTCGGCGTGGCGCCGAGCAGGCGGCGCATGACGGCATTGCGGATGAACTTGACGTTGTCGGCGCGGCTGTCGTACTCGATGACCTCGGATTCGCCCTCGATCCACTCGTCGGGCGCATTGCGCTTCTGCTTGTAGTAGGCCCGCTTGCCGGGCGCCGCCGTGACCACGCCGTACTGGTAGCCCTCGGCATCCTGGCGTACGTCGATGCGCGCGCCGCGGATGATGATCGTGCCCTTGGTGACCAGCACGTTGCCCGTGAACACGCTCGTCTGCTTGAGGTCGTCGTAGCGCATCGCATCGGATTCGATGTTCATCGGCTTGCTGCGGTCGGCGGTCTCGGCCAGCGCGGCCGACGCCAGGCCGGCCAGCAGCAGCGCACCGATAGCCGCGCGAGCGAGACGGGCCAGGCGGCCGGTGCTGCGAAGAAGAGGGGTGGTGTGGGAGTAGGAGTGCAATGTCATAGAGGCACGAAACTTGCTCTGCATTGTATGCGGCGGATGGCGCCAAGCCTTCAACCGCAAATGAAAAAGCCCGCCAAATGCGGGCTTGACATCCCATCCGGGAGACACCGCGGAACCGGCTTTGCCGGGCCGCAGGTGCCGCCCCCTGCAAGGGGGTGTGGGCGCGCAGCGGACGCGAAGTGCCGCGCAGTCCGGGGTCAGCCTTTCTTGGCTTCGCCGATCAGGTAGTTGGTGACCTGCAGCGCCTTGGTCATGTTGCCGGCCAGCTCGCCGTCCACGTACCAGCGCCCGTTCACGGCCAGCGCCGGCACGCCGGCCACCTTGTAGGCGTCGGTCAGCTGCGCGGCGCGCTTGGCCTTGCTGGCCACGCCGAAGGAGGTGAAGACTTCCTTGAACTTGGCGCCGTCCAGGCCGTTGGCTCCCGCCCAGGCAATGATGTTGGCGTCGCCGTTCACGTTCTGGCGCTGCTTGTGGATGGCGTCGAAGACCTTCGGCTGGAATTCGTCGACCTTGCCCATGGCTTCGAGCGCGTAGTACAGGCGCTGCTTGGCTTCGACGTCGTTGCCCACGAAAGGCACGGGCACGCGGCGGAACGCCACTTCCTTGGGGGCCGTCTTGAGCCAGGCTTCCAGCTGCGGCTCGAAGTCGTTGCAGTGCGGGCAGTTGTACGAGAAGAACTCGATCACCTCGACCTTGCCCGCCGGCGCGTCGACCGGCACGCGCTTGTCGAGCACCAGGTACTCGGTGCCGGCCTTGGGCGCACGCGCCTGGGCGTGCGCGGTGTTGCCAGCCAGCGAAAGCAGGCCCAGCGAGGTGGCGGCCAGCGAAAAGTCACGACGTTTCATTGAAAGAGTTCTCCTGTGGGGTACGGCAGACTGAGCCGGCGCGCCGCGCGGAGTTCCCGCAAGCGGCATGCCCAGGACGATCCTGGCGGCGGCCCATGCCGCGCGGCGAAGCTTAAAGAATATCCGTGACGGCTGCCGGCAAGCTCAACGCTGCACGCGCACGAGCGCCGATTCGAGGCCGCCGCTGTCGAGCCGCTCCTTCAGGCGATCGGCCTCGTCCTTCTTGTTGAACGGGCCCGCGCGCACCCGGTAGACCGTGCGGCCGGCCTGCTCGCGCTCCGTGACCCGGGCCTCCACGCCCATCAGCGACAGCTTGGCTCGCTGTGCCTCGGCATCGTCGGTGGTGCGGAAGGCGCCCGCCTGCACGAAGTACATGAACGGATCGGCACCCGCCGCCGCGCTGTTGCCGCCGGGCGCGGCGGAAGCCGTGGCAGTGCTGCCGCTGTTGCCGCCGGCGCGCGCGCGGGCCAGGTCGCCGAGCGGATCGTTCGATGGCGGCAGGGAATTGGCCTCGGCCGGCACCGGGGCCGGGCGCGCGGGCTTCGGAGCCACCACCACCGGCACCGGCGGGGCGGGCGGCGGCGCCGCACCCGGCGCCACGGCGGCGGTGTCGCCGCCGGCCGGTGGCGCCACCGGACCGGCCGCGGCCGGCGGTGGCTTGGGCGCGCCGGCCTTGCCTGCCAGCGGCGCGTTGGGGTCCCAGTCGCGGTTCTTGCGGGCTTCGGCTTCGTCCTGCTCGGCGCCGCCGCGCTGGGTCTTGGTCACGAACGGGATCGGCACCTTGGTCACGTAGACCGCGATGCCCAGCGCGACACCCAACCCCAGCACCAGGCCGACGATGAGCCCGATGACGATGTTGCCGCGTTGTCTGGTTGTCTTCTTCATGGTGAGGTTCACATCTTGCTCGGCGCACTGACGCCGAGAATCGCGAGGCCATTGTGCAGCACCTGCGCGGTGGCCGCGACGAGCGCGAGCCGCGCCAGCTTGACCGGCTCCTCGTCGACCAGGATGCGCTCCGCGTCGTAGTAGCTGTGGTAGCTGGCCGCCAGTTCGCGCAGGTAGAAGGTGACGTCGTGCGGCGCGAAATCCTTGGCCGCGGCCGTGAGCATGGCGGGGTACTTGGCCAGCAGCAGCATGAGCGCCTGCGCGGCCGGGCTTTCGAGCGGCGACAGGTCCACGTCCTTGAGGGCGGCCGCGTCGCCGCCCCAGCCCGCCAGCACCGAGCAGATGCGCGCATGGGCGTACTGCACGTAGTACACCGGGTTGTCGTTGTTCTTGGCCACGGCCAGGTCGACGTCGAAGGTGTATTCGGTGTCGGGCTTGCGGCTCAGCAGGAAGAAGCGCACGGCGTCGGTGCTGGTCCACTCGATCAGGTCGCGCAGCGTGACGTAGCTGCCCGCGCGCTTGCTGATCTTGACCTCTTCGCCGCCCTTCATCACGCGCACCATGGTGTGCAGCACGTAGTCGGGGTAGCCCTCGGGAATGCCGACGCCCGCCGCCTGCAGGCCGGCGCGCACGCGCGCAATGGTGCCGTGGTGGTCGGTGCCCTGGATGTTGACCACCTTGTGGAAGCCGCGCTCCCACTTGGCGATGTGATAGGCGACGTCGGGCACGAAGTAGGTGTACGTGCCGTCCTGCTTCTTCATCACGCGGTCCTTGTCGTCGCCGTAGTCGGTCGACCGGAGCCACAGCGCGCCGTCCTGCTCGTAGGTCTTGCCGGCGGCCACGAGCTTTTGTACCGCGGCCTCGACACGGCCGCTGGTGTAGAGGCTCGATTCGAGGTAGTAGTTGTCGAAGCGCACGCGGAAGGCCTGCAGGTCCAGGTCCTGCTCGCGGCGCAGGTAGGCGACCGCGAATTCGCGGATGGAGTCGAGGTCGTCGATATTGCCGCTGGCGGTGTATTCGCGGTCGTCCGACCTGACGGTCTTCTTCGCCTTGAAGTCTTCGGCGATGTCGGCGATGTAGTCGCCGTTGTAGGCGGGCGCCTTCTCGCCGCTCGGCCATTCGGGGTCGCCGGGCTTGAAGCCGCGGGCGCGCAGCTGGGTGCTGTGGGCCAGCGTCTGGATCTGAACGCCGGCATCGTTGTAGTAGAACTCGCGCCAGACGGTGTCGCCCTGGGAGGCGCGCAGGTTGCAGATGGCGTCGCCGAGCGCGGCCTGGCGGCCGTGGCCGACGTGCAGCGGCCCGGTCGGGTTGGCCGAGACGAACTCGACCAGCACCTTTTCGCCGGTGGCGGGCTGCCGGCCGAAGGCATCGGCCGCATTCAGCACTTCGCGCACGATCTGCTGCTTGGCAGAGGTCTTCAGGCGGATGTTGAGGAAACCGGGGCCGGCGACCTCGATGGCTTCGACCCACTGGCCGAAAACCGGGGTGGCGAGCAGCGCGGCACTGAGCTCCTCGGCCAGTTCGCGCGGCTTGCGCCCGAGCGGCTTGGCGAGTTGCATGGCGGCCGTGCTGGCGAAATCGCCGTGGGCAGCCACCTTGGGCGACTCGAACGCGGCTTTGGAGCCAGCGCCGGGCGAGAGGGATTCGAGCGTGTTCGCGAGCGCCGCGAGCAGCTCCTGTTTGACCAATAGCATCTGCGAATTTTACCGGGGGCAAACCCGGGCGCCGTTGACCATCGTCATCCGATTGCCGCCTTCGGCCGTTAGAAGCCTCGGCCCCGGGGCGGGGCACCTGTCACAACCCACCTTGCAAGGACATATCACCATGAAGAAGTTCCTTTCCCTGGTCGCCCTGGGCGCCTGTCTCTCCTTCGGCGCCGCGCAGGCACAAGACAAGGCCCCGGCCAAGGCTCCAGCACCTGTCACCGCTCCCGCGGCCACGCCCGCTACGCCTGCCACCCCCGCCGCTCCTGCGGCGGCCACCCCCGCGGCGCCCGCCACCGCAGCAGCCCCCGCCGCCGGCGCAAGCTGCGAATCCAAGGCCATCGACAAGAACGGCAAGCCGCTGGCCGGCGCCGCCAAGGGCAGCTTCATCAAGAAGTGCGAAAAAGACGCCAAGGCCGCCGCAGCACCTGCTTGCGCAGCCAAGGCCGTCGACAAGAACGGCAAGCCGCTGGCCGGCGCCGCCAAGAGCAGCTTCATGAAGAAGTGCGAAAAGGACGCCAAGGCCTGAAGCAGCACTGCGCTCCAGCCTGCGCAAACAGGGCCCGCCGCGTGCGGGCCTTTTTCATGGCCGCGAGGCCGGCTACTTCAGCACGCTCAGCAGGTTGTTGAAGTCGTCGGTCCAGGGGCGGACGCCCGCGCGCAGCACGATCGGCGAGGCCGCGGCGCGCACCGGATCGCGCGCCAGCACGGCCGGATCGCGCGCCACCAGCACCCAGTCGGTCGGATTGAGCCACCTCGAGGCTTCGGCGTCGTCGCTCACGAGCACGGCATGCAGGCCCTTCAGCCCGGCAATCCGCGCGACCACCGGTGCCAGCTCGAGGAAACGGTTGGTCACATGGAAGGCCACGATGCCATCGGGCTTCATGTGCCGCAGGTAGACGTCCATGGCCTGCGCCGTGAGCAGGTGGGCCGGCACCGCATCGCCCGAGAAGGCGTCCACCGCGAGCAGGTCGAAGCCCTGCGACGGCTCGCGCTCCAGCGCCAGCCGCGCATCGCCGAGCACGCGCTCGATGCGCGCGGGGCTGTCGCGCAGGAAGCTGAATTCACTGTCCGCCAGCTCGAACACCTGCGGGTTGATCTCGTAGATGCGGTAGGCGTCGCCGCTGCGGCCGTAGCTTGCGAGCGTGCCGGCGCCCAGGCCGATCAGCCCCACGCGGCGCGGTCCGGCCGGCGCGGCGGCCATCGCACGCCCGATGCCCGAGGTGGCGCCGTAGTAGGTGGTGGGCTCGCGCCGGCGGGCGGGATCGAGGAACTGCTCGCCATGCTTGATGGAGCCGTGCGACAGCACCCGCACGCTGTCCGAGGGATGGAGGCGCCGCACGTCGAAGGTGATCAGCGCGCCGTGGAAATTGCGCAGCAGGTGGCGCGCGTCCGACCTGTCGCTCGCGATCTGCGCCATCAGGAAGTACGCGCAGCCGGCCGCCAATGCCACGCCGGAAACCCGCAGCCAGATCCGCTGGCGCAGAACGGCGGCTGCGGCGAGCGCCGTCAGCACCAGGCCGATGCCCAGCTCGTAATACGCCGGCAGCACATGCGGCGCCACCAGCCCGACCGTGGCGCCTCCCAGCGCGCCGCCGAGCGCGAGCATCAGGTAGAAGCGCGTGAGATAGCGCGGCGCCGGCCGCAGCCTGGCGGTTTCACCGTGCAGGAACATGCACAGCACGAACAGGCCGCCGACATAGATCGGCAGCCCCGTGCGCACGGCCGAGCCGACGTGGTGCTGCAGCCCGAAGGCGCACAGCAGCAGCACGCCCGCCGCCAGCGGCAGGAAGACGCCGCGCCGGTACCAGCGGTCGCTTTCGAAGCACAGGACGAAGGTGAACAGGTACAGCGACAGCGGCACGATCCAGAGAAACGGAACCGCGGCGACGTTCTGGGTGATATGGTTGGTCACGGCCAGCAACAGCCACGAGGCCAGCGCCGGCAGCACCAGCCAGAGCAGGCCATCGGACCAGCGCGGCGGCTTGTCGCTGCCGTCGGCGGCCGCGCCCAGGCCGGGCGCCGCGGCAACCGGCACGGCCGCGGGCCAGCGGCAGGCCACGAGCAAGGTCGTGCCGGCGCAAAGCCCCACGAACAGGCCGTAGCCCCATGACCATCCCGTCGCCTGCTGCAGCAGCGAGCTGCGCGGCTCGATCAGCACCGGATAGCTCAGCAGCGACAGCAGCGATGCCAGGTTGGAGAGCGAGAAATAGCGGTACACCCGCGCGCTCCAGGGCGTGCGCGCCACCCACGACTGCACCAGCGGGCCGGTGGTCGACAGAAGAAAGTACGGAAGGCCGATGGTCGCAAGCAGCAGCCCGAGGATCAGCCACGCCGGGTCTTCGGCGCCCGTGGGCTTCCAGCGCGCAGCCACCACGAGCGGAAGGAACGCCAGGCTCGCCAGCAGCAGCCCCACGTGCAGCGCGGCCTGCGCGCGCACGCGAAGGCGGCGCGTGACCCAGTCGGAGTACGCATAGCCGGCGAGCAGCACGGCCTGGAAGAACACCATGCAGGTCGACCAGACGGCGGCCGAACCGCCGAACCAGGGCAGGATCTGCTTGGCGATCAGCGGCTGCACCAGGAACAGCAGGAACGCGCTGCTGAAGATGGTGCCGGCAAACAGGAGCTGGATGCCGGCGCGTTCCATGCGCCTACTTGCCGAAGCCGCGCGCGAGGAACACGGCGACCAGCGGAATCAGCGCGATCAGGTGGGCCTGCACCATCACCAGCCTGCGCGTCTTGCGGATGTCGGCTTCCGCCGGCAGCGTGCCGTTGGCACGCAGCGCCTTGCGCCAGCGGAAGTAGGTGAGCGTCGGAAAGATCGAGAGCACGCCGACGATGATGAACAAGCCGAGCTTCACATGCAACAGCGGGTTGGTCCAATACCACGCCGTGCCCTTCACGCCCCACACCGTGCGCGCGATGCCGGTGGCCAGCACCGCGATGGCGGCCATGCCGTAGACCATGTCGACCTTGGCGAGCCGTTCCACCACGGCGGCATTGATCCACTGCACGCGGCACAGGGCCGCTTCGCTCGAGATGAACACGACCATCGTGAGGATGGCCAGCAGATGCAGGTAGGCGAGGATGGCTTCGAGGGTCATCGATGGCTTTCTTCTTCAATGAGTTGCAAATGCTTGCAGATTGTGCCGCCGCTCGCGCGCTTTACCCCCTGCCGCCCCAGAATTCAGGCCGTCCGTACTGCTCCTTGAGGAAATCAAGCCACAGCCGCACCCGCAGCGGCAGGTGCTTGGTGCCCGCGAAGACCGCGTAGATGCCATTGGGCGGCGCGGCGAATTCGTCGAGCAGCGGCACCAGCAGGCCGGCATCGATCTCGGCTTCCACCTCCCAGGTGCTGCGCCACGCGATGCCGTGGCCGGCCAGGCACCAGTCGTGCAGCACCTGGCCGTCGGAACAATCGAGCGGGCCCTCGGGCCGCAGGTAGATCAGCTCTTTGCCGCCCTCCTCGCCGGCGCCGGCCGGGGTGCGCTCCTGTTCCTGGCTTTGAGCGGCGCGCGGAACGCGGAATGCCCAGCCGCGCGTCTGCGAGGCATCGCTCGACAGCGTGAGGCAGGCGAAGCGCGACAGCTCGTTCGGATGCCGCGGCATGCCATGGCGGCGCACGAACTCCGGCGTGGCGACGCAGCGGCGGCGGTTGTCGGCCAGCCGCACGCTGACCAGCGACGAGTCGGGCATGTCGCCCACGCGCACCGCGCAGTCGAAGCTCTCGCCGCGCACGTCGACCACGCGGTCGCTGAGGTTCAGCGAGATCGTGACCTCCGGGTGCAGCGCATGGAAGCGCGGCACCAGCGGCGCCACGTGACGGCGGCCGAAGCCGGCCGGTGCCGTCACGCGCAGATGGCCGCTGGCTTTGACGCCGCCCGCGCTCACGCTCGCCTCGGCATTGGCGAATTCGGTCAGCAGGCGCTGGCAGTCTTCGAGAAAGGCGCTGCCTTCGTGCGTCAGCGTGATGCGCCGCGTGGTGCGCACCAGGAGCTTGACGCCCAGCCGCGCCTCGAGCGCATCGAGCCGCCGCCCCATGATCGCGGGCGCCACGCCCTCGGCCTTGGCCGCGGCCGTGAGGCCGCCGCGGGTCGCCACGGAGACGAAGGATTCGAGTTGCTTCAGGCGGTCCATGGCGCCCGAACTATATCGCCAGGGTTTTGCCCGGGCTCATCCGGTGATGCCGGCCTGACGCGCCTCGAAGGCGGCGATCTCCTCCTCGCTGTAGCCCACTTCCCTCAGCAGCTCGCCCGTGTGCTCGCCAATGCGCGGCGGCTGCAGGCGGATGCCGGGCCTTTCGCCATCGAGCGTGAAGGGCATCAGCGGCACCTTGGCCATGTGGCCGTCGTTCATGCGCACGGGCGTGAGGCCGCCGGTGGCGTTCAGGTGCGGGTCGTCGAACAGCTCCTGCGGCTTGGTGATGGGCGCGAAGGGCAGCTCGTTCTGCTCGAACACCGCGCTGAGTTCGGCGGCGCTGTAGCCGGCCAGGTGCGAGCGCAGGATCGGCATCATCCAGTCGCGCGCGAGCACGCGGTCGTTGTTGGTCGCGAGGCGCGGATCGGCCAGCATTTCTTCCAGGCCGAAGGCCTTGCAGAAGATCGCCCACTGCTTGTCGCTCACCGCCGCGAGGAAGATCTGCTCGCCGTCCTTCACGGTGAACACGTCGTACACGGCCCAGGCCGAGATGCGGCTGGGCATCGGGTCGGCCGCACGGCCGGTGGCGGCGAACTGCATCATGTGCTGCGCGACCAGGAACACGTTGTTCTCGAACAGCGCGGACTGCACCTCGCAGCCCTTGCCGGTGAGCTCGCGCTGGCGCAGCGCGGCCATCGCGCCGATGGCGCCGAACATGCCGCCCATGATGTCGTTCACGCTGGTGCCCGCGCGCAGCGGGTCGCCGGCCCGGCCGGTCATGTAGGCCAGGCCGCCCATCATCTGCACCACTTCGTCGAGCGCGGTGCGGTGGTCGTAGGGGCCGGGCAGAAAGCCCTTGTGACTCACGTAGATGAGGCGCGGGTTGAGCTGCTTCAGGCTGTCGTAGTCCAGGCCCAGCTTCTTCATGGTGCCGGGCTTGAAGTTCTCGCTCACGATGTCGGCCGTGGCGACGAGGCGCAGCGCGGCCTCCACGCCTTCGGGCGTCTTGAGGTCGAGCGCGATGCTCTTCTTGTTGCGGTTGAAGGTCGGGAAGAAGCCCGAGCCCGAGCCGAGCAGGCGGCGCGTGCTGTCGCCCTCGATGGGCTCGACCTTGATGACCTCCGCGCCGAGGTCGGCCAGCAGCAGGCCGCAGGTGGGGCCCATCACCATGTGGGTGAACTCGACGACGCGGACGCCGGCGTACGGCAGGGGGTGGGATTCAGGCATGTGGGGTGGTTTCCTGTTGGACGAAGCCCTTGGGCAGGCCGGCTTCGGGCGTCATGCCGTAGACGGGTTCTCCGGGCAGGCCGGCCATGAGCGGCGCGCGCGCCGCGATGAGTTTTTGAATATCAATGCCGGTGCGCACGCCCATCGCCTCGAACATGAAGACGAGGTCTTCGGTGACGGCATTGCCCGAGGCGCCGGGCGCATAGGGGCAGCCGCCGAGGCCGCCGAGCGAGGCGTCGAAGGTGCGCACGCCCTCGTCCCACGCCGCGAGGCAGTTCGCGATGCCGAGGCCGCGCGTGTTGTGCATGTGGGCGGCGCCGGCGTGCGCGCCGAGCTCGGCGCGCAGGCGCCGGAAGAGCCGGCGCACCTGCGCCGGGTTGGCGTAGCCGACGGTGTCCGAGAGGCCCGCTTCTTCCGCGCCGGCCTCGATGCACTGCGCGGCGAGGCGGATCACGTCGTCCTCCGGCACCAGCCCCTGCAGCGTGCAGCCGAAGGCGGTGGAGATGCCGGCCTCGAGCCTCACATGCGGCGCGATCGCGCGGCGCAGCTCGGAGATGGCGCGCACCTCCTCGACCATTTCGGTGGGCGTCTTGCGCACGTTGGCGAGCGAGTGCGCCACGCTGGCCGAGACCGGCATGGTGAGCTTGTGCACGCCCGCTTCGAGCGCGGCCTGCGCGCCCTTGCGGTTGGGCACCAGCGCCATCACGGTGAGGCCGGGCAAGGTGACGGCATGGCGCACCACCTCGGCGGCGTCGGCCATCTGCGGCAGCAATTTGGCGGGCACGAAGGAGGCGACCTCGATCTCGCGCACGCCGGCCGCGTGGAGCGCATCGATCCAGCGCAGCTTGTCGGCGGTCGGCATCGTGGCCTTGACCGACTGCAGGCCGTCGCGCGGGCCGACCTCGCTGATGAGGACATCGGGGGGTGTCATTGGCTTCATCTCCGTTGAGCGGTCGCGGCATCGACCGCTTGACAGTTCTATCTTGCAGAACTAAATTCTGTTAAACAGAATTAAACTGCCGATCGACTTTCACTGTCAAGCCCGCCCATGCCTCGCAAAGCCCGAACCGAATCGGTTCCAGACCTCAACGCCGCGCCCGGCGGGGCCGCCGCGGTCGACCGCGCCCTGAGCCTGCTCTCGGCGTTCCGGCCCGGCGACGAGGCGCTCACGCTCGCGCAATTCGCCGAGCGCACGCAGCTCTACAAGAGCACGGTGCTGCGGCTCCTGGCCTCGCTCGAACATGCACGGCTGATCCGCCGGCAGGACGATGGCCGCTATGCACTGGGCGCGGAGATCGCGCGGCTGCACGGCCTCTATGCGGCGTCGCTGTCGCTCGACCGCATCGTGCTGCCGGTGCTGCGCTCGCTGGCGGCAACCACGGGCGAGAGCGCCGCGTACCACGTGCGGCAGGACCAGGGCGACAGCTGGGGGCGGCTGTGCCAGTTCCGGGTCGATTCGTCGCATGTGGTGCGCGACCACGTGCGCGCGGGCGATCTGCTGCCCAACGACCGCGGCGCGGGCGCGCGCGTGCTGATCGCCTTCGGCCCCGAAGCCGGGCGCCCCCGCGGCGCCAAAGAGCGCAAGCTGTACGACGCGATCCGCGCCCAGGGCTACTGCGCGCTGGTGGGCGACCGCACGGCCGAGCTGGCCGGCATCTCGGCACCGGTGTTCCATGCCGACGGCAGCCTCGCCGCGGCCGTCACGCTGACGATGCCGGCGCACCGCTACGACGCGCGCCACATCGAGCCGGTGCGCGCCGCCGCCCGCGAGCTCAGCGGAATCCTCTGACAAACAAAGGGGAAAAACGCAGCCGCACTGCGATTACCATCATTTTTGTCACTGATAAATCCCGATCCTGGTTATTACTGATCAGCAAAGTATCGAATAAAGTCCAAGCCATGGATCAACCCGGCGCAGTGCTCTTCGATGCCTACGGCACGCTGTTCGACGTCTACAGCGTCGCGCAGGCGGCCGAGCGGCTGTTCGCCGGCCAGGGGCAGGCGCTGGCCGCGGGCTGGCGCGACAAGCAGATCGAATACACGCGCCTCGTCACCACCAGCAACCACGGCGCGCACTACCGCCCCTTCGGCGAACTCACGCGCGCCGCGCTGCGCTACACCTGCAAGCGGCTGGGCCTCGGCCTGGCCGAAGCCGCCGAGCAGCAGCTCATGGACCAGTACCGCACGCTCGCGGCTTTTCCCGAATGCCGCGAAGTGCTGCAGGCACTCAAGAACCGCGGCGTGGCCACCGGCATCCTCTCGAACGGCGACCCCGGCATGCTCGATGCCGCCGTGCGCAGCGCCGGGCTCGACGGCCTGCTCGACCACGTGCTGAGCGTCGACGGCATCCGCAAGTACAAGACGCATCCCGATGCCTACCAGCTCGGCGTCGCCGCCACCGGCCTGCCGCCCGGGCGGATCGCCTTCGTCAGCTGCAACGGCTGGGACGCGCTCGGCGCCACCTGGTTCGGCTTTCGCACGCTCTGGGTCAACCGCTACCAGCTCCCGTTCGAAGAACTCGGCACGCAGCCCGAACGCATCGGCACCAGCCTGCGCGACGTGCTCGGGTTCTTCTGACAGACACCGCCCCTCGATTCATTCAGCATTGCACCGTTCTCAAGGAGAGAAAAACATGACCGCCCGCACCACCACCCACGGCCTCCAGGTTGCGACCGAGCTTCACCGCTTCATCGAGGACAAGGTCCTGCCCGCCAGCGGCGTGGCCAGCGAGGTTTTCTGGAAAGGCTTCGACGCCATCGTCCATGACCTCGCGCCGAAGAACATCGCGCTGCTGGCCGAGCGCGACCGCCTGCAGAGCGAGCTCGACGCCTGGCACAAGAAGAACCCTGGTCCCATCACCGACATGCCGGCCTACCGCGCCTTCCTCGAGAAGACCGGCTACCTGCTGCCGCAGCCCCAGGGCGTGAAGGCCACCACCGCGAACGTCGATTCCGAGCTCGCGCTGCAGGCCGGGCCGCAGCTGGTGGTGCCCATCCTGAACGCCCGCTATGCGCTCAACGCCGCCAACGCACGCTGGGGTTCGCTGTACGACGCGCTCTACGGCACCGACGCCATTCCCGAAACCGGTGGCGCCGAAAAAGGCAAGGGCTACAACCCCGTGCGCGGCACCAAGGTGATCGAATACGCGCGCAACGTGCTCGACCAGGCCGCACCGCTGGAAAACGGCTCGCACAAGATGGCCACCGGCTACAGCGTGAAGGACGGCAAGCTCGTCGTCGCGCTGCAGAGCAGCAGCACCGGCCTGGCCGACCCCGCGCAGTTCGTCGGCTACCAGGGCGATGCGGCTGCGCCGTCGTCGGTGCTGCTCAAGCACAACGGCATCCACCTCGACATCCGCATCGACCGCAGCACGCCCATCGGCAAGGGCGACGCGGCCGGCGTGAGCGACCTGGTGCTCGAAGCCGCGCTCTCGACCATCCTCGACCTCGAGGACTCGGTGGCCGTGGTCGACGCAGCCGACAAGGTGGTCGCGTACTCGAACTGGCTCGGCATCGTGCAGGGCACGCTGACGGAAGAAGTCGCCAAGGGCGGCAAGACCTTCACGCGCGGCCTCAACCCCGACCGCGAATACACCGGCGCCGACGGAAAGCCCGTGAAGCTGCACGGCCGCTCGCTGATGTTCCTGCGCAACGTGGGCCACCTGATGACCAACCCGGCCGTGCTGTACGCGGGCGGCAAGGAAATTCCCGAAGGCATCCTCGACGCGGTGGTCACCACCACCATCGCGATGATCGACCTGAAGCGCAAGGGCAACTCGCGCACCGGCAGCATCTACATCGTCAAGCCCAAGATGCACGGCCCGGCCGAAGTGGCCTTTGCGAGCGAGCTGTTCGGCCGCGTCGAGCAGCTGCTCGGGCTGCCCGCCAACACCGTGAAGCTCGGCATCATGGACGAGGAGCGCCGCACCAGCGTGAATCTCAAGGCCTGCATTGCCGAGGCCGCCGCGCGCGTGGCCTTCATCAACACCGGTTTTCTCGACCGCACCGGCGACGAGATGCACACCGCCATGCACGGCGGCCCGATGATCCGCAAGGGCGACATGAAGTCCAGCGCGTGGATCGGCGCCTACGAGAAGAACAACGTGCTGGTCGGCCTCTCGTGCGGCCTGCGCGGCAAGGCGCAGATCGGCAAGGGCATGTGGGCCATGCCCGACCTGATGGCCGCCATGCTCGAGCAGAAGATCGCGCACCCCAAGGCCGGCGCCAACACCGCCTGGGTGCCCTCGCCCACCGCCGCCACGCTGCATGCGCTGCATTACCACCAGGTGAACGTGACGGCCGTGCAGCAGGAGCTCGAGAAGATCGATGCCGACGCGGAACGCGACAACATCCTGAACGCGCTGCTGCAGGTGCCCATTGCACCCGCCGCCAACTGGACCAAAGCCGAGAAGCAGCAGGAGATCGACAACAACGTGCAGGGCATCCTCGGCTACGTGGTGCGCTGGATCGACCAGGGCGTGGGCTGCTCCAAGGTGCCCGACATCCACAACGTGGGCCTGATGGAAGACCGCGCCACGCTGCGCATCTCGAGCCAGCACATCGCCAACTGGCTGCTGCACGGCATGGTCACGAAGGAACAGGTCGACCAGACTTTCCAGCGCATGGCCAAGGTGGTCGACGAACAGAACGCCGGCGACCCGGTGTACCAGCCGATGGCCGGCCACTTCGACACCTCGGCCGCGTACAAGGCGGCGCAGGACCTGGTGTTCAAGGGCATCGAGCAGCCCAGCGGCTACACCGAGCCGCTGCTGCATGCGTGGCGGCTGAAGGTGAAGGGCGAGGCCTGACCGCGGCCGTGCATCGGCTCTTGAAAACGACGGCGCCCGAGGCGCCGTTTTTTTCTTTGGCATGCCGTTAGGATCCGTGCTGCCTCCGTCTCCAGCGCTGCGCCTCTCCCATGACCCTCTCCCCCGCTTCGGCACGTTCGGCCACATCGATGCTGATCGTGCTGGCCTCCGCTTTCGCGCTGAGCCAGGCCTTTCGCACCGTCGGCGCGATGATGGCCACGCCGCTCGCACAGCATTTCGGCCTCACGGCCCAGGCGCTGGGCTTGTGGGCCGGCACCTTCCATTTCATGTTCGGCGCGACGCAGCTCGCGATGGGTGTGTCGATCGACATCTACGGCGTGCGGCGCACGGTGCTCACGGCCTTTCCGCTTGCCATTGCGGGCGCGGTGCTGTGCGCAGCGGCGCCCAGCTTCCATGCGCTGCTGCTCGGGCAGGCCATGATCGGCGTCGGCTGCGCGCCGGCCTTTCTCGCCTGCACCGTGTTCATCGCGCGGCACTTCGAGGCCGCGCGCTTCACGGCCATGTCGGGCCTCGTGATGAGCATGGCGGGGCTCGGCATCCTGTTCACCGGCACGCCGCTCGCGCTGCTGATCGAAGCCGCGAGCTGGCGCGCGGGCTACGCCTTGCTCGCGGGCTTCGCGGTGCTGTCGTGGGGCTTCGTGTTCTGGCGCGTGCACGAGCCGCCGCGCGCGGCGCCGCACGAACGCCAGACGCTCGCCAAGGCCGTGCGCGAACTGCTGCCGCTCTTTGCCATGCCGCACACGCTGGGCCTGCTGTGCTTTGCCTGCGTGTCGTATGCCGCGTTCATCACCCTGCGCGGCCTCTGGCTCGGCCCCGTGCTGCACGACCGCCACGGGCTGTCGCTGGTCAGCAGCGGCAACGTGGCGCTGGTGATGACCATCGCGGGCATGATCAGCCCCGCAATGTTCGGCCGCCTCGACCCGGGCGGCGCGCGGCGCGGCCGCTGGCTCACGGGCTGCGCGTTCGCGGCCGCGGTGATGTTCGCGTTGATGGCACTCACGCATTCGCTCGCCGTCGACATCGGCCTGCCGATCCTCTACGGCCTGCTCTCTGGCTATTCGGTGCTGCAGTATTCGTACACGCGCGCCGCCTATCCGGCGGCCATGACGGGACGCGCGCTGTCGCTGCTCAACATGGCGATGTTCCTCGGCGTGTCGCTGATGCAGTGGACCACGGGCGTGGCCGCATCGTGGGCCGCGTCGAACGGCGTGGAGCCGTTCCGCGCGGTGTTCCTCACGATCACGGCCATGCTGGCGGTGGGCACGCTGGCGTTCCTGTTGCTGCCGCGTGCACACGAAGGCACGAGCCTCGCATCCGCGCGGCCCTGAGCATGTCTTCGCGCATCGTCAGCCCTCCCGCGCCAAGCCGCGCGCGGCCTTCTGCAACGCGACCTTCTGCGCGCGCCGCTCCGCGCGGTGCGTGCGCAGATGGCGCCCCGCCTTCTGGTTGGATTCGCCTCGCGCGATGGCGGCCACCACGGGATTGCGAGGTGCCGCGTTCGGCACCGAAAAATAGAACCGGCCCAGACGCTTGTCGTCGTCGCGGGCCTTTCGTTGAGCACTCATGTGCGCACACTCCAAAAAATGCAAAAGCCCCGGCGAATGGCTGCGCGGGGCCTTTGTCGATGGGCCTCGGCGGATGCGTGGATGCACATCCGGCCGGGGCGGTCGGTGTGCGGGTCAGGTGTTCAGGAAACGGTTCATTGAGTGGTTGTGTCGCCCGGGAGGTTGGTCGTCGCCAGGCGCGGATAAAAAACTGTTGCTGAAAAACGAAGGGCGGATTCTGGCGAGCACGCACGCTGTGTGCAAGCGCGGCGCGTGCGCCTGTGGCGCAGAGCCCACGCCTCGCTTCGCGCAAATCCGTCAGCTCCGCTGCGCCGCCTCGGCTTCGTCGCGCAGCCATTGCGCGAATTCCTGTGCGTCGCGATTGCCCGCGGCACGGCGCGAGGCCTCGATGAAATAGCCGCGATGCGAGGCCGCGCCCTCGCCCAGCGGCGCCACCAGCCGGCCGTCGCGCACCAGCTCGCGCAGCAGCGGCAGCCGGCCGATCACCACGCCCTGCCCCGCCACCGCGGCGGCCACCGCATCGGCGTACTGGGTGAAGCGCAGCGTGCTCTTCATGCGCAGGTCATCGAGCCCCATCACCTTGAGCCAGGGTTCCCAATCGGCTGTGGGGGCCTCGCTGTGGTCCGGGTACTCCACCGTCAGCAGCGTGAGGTTCGCGAAATCCGAGGGCGTGCGCAGGGAGGCCGCGAGCTGCGGCGAGCACAGTGGGATCACCGATTCCTCGAACAGCGCCGGGCCGGCGCCGCGGCCGATCGGCGCAAAGCGCACCGCCAGGTCGAGACGGCTGCTCTCCAGGTCCAGCACGTCGAGCGTGGCCGACACGCGCACGTCGACCTGGGGATGGCTGCCGGTGAAGCGCGCCAGCTTCGGAATGAGCCAGAGCGACGCGAAACCCGGCGTGGTGGTGATCGCCACCTGGCGCGGCGCAGAGCTGGCACGCACCCGGGCCGTGGCGTCGCGCAGGCGCTCCAGGCTGTCGGTCACGGCCCGCTGCATCACGCCGCCCGCCTCGGTGAGCGCCAGCGCGCGGTGCCGGCGCTCGAACAGCAGCACGCCCAGGCTGGCTTCGAGCTGCTGGATCTGCCGGCTCACGGCCGACTGGGTCAGGTGCAGTTCGCCGGCCGCGAGCGTGAAGCTCAGCCGGCGCGCCGCGGCCTCGAAACTGCGCAGCAGCTCGAGCGGCGGCAGTTCGCCCACGGAGGCTTTCGCATTCTCTGGATGCATGCAACGAGTTCCAAACGACCGTGTGTAAGAGCGGGGTCAACTCACTATATTCATTCGTATCACGAATGCAATGGAGCTTGCCATGAGCACCCAGCCTCTTTCTTCCCGCTTTCAAGTCAGCCTGCCGACCCGTTCCATCTTTGCCGTGCCCGATGGCGCCGGCGTGGGCATCGAATGCCGCAGCGGCTCGGTCTGGGTGACGCTCGACCGCGACCCGCGCGACATCGTGCTTGCGCCGGGCGAACGCTTCGAGAGCACCGAACACCGGCGCGTGCTGGTCTCGGCGCTGGAGGCCTCGTGCATCACGGTCTCGGACGCGCAGCCCGCGGCCATGCCGCTGCCCGCGCCGGCGCGGCGCCGGTCGCCTTGGCGACTGCTGCCGCTCGGGTTGTCCCCGGCTTGACCTGAGCGGCCCCGGCATCGAACCTCGATGCCATGGACCTCCCCTGCACCGAACGCCGCCGCCGTGACGGGCGGCTTTTTTGCGGTGGGCGCCGCATGGTCCGCGCTGTTTTCTTTTCTAGAGGGACATGACCATGGCAGAGGCATACATCGTCGCCGCCGCGCGCACGGCCGGCGGCCGGCGCGGCGGCAAGCTCGCGGGCTGGCATCCGGCCGACCTGGCGGCGCAGGTGATCGACGCATTGGTGGCGAAGAGCGGCATCGACCCGGCCGCGGTGGAGGACGTGATCCTCGGCTGCGTGAGCCAGGTGGGCGAGCAGGCAACCAACGTGGCGCGCAATGCGGTGCTGGCGTCGAAGCTGCCCGAATCGGTGCCGGGCACCTCGGTCGACCGGCAGTGCGGCTCGTCGCAGCAGGCGCTGCATTTCGCGGCGCAGGCCGTGATGTCGGGCGCCATGGATGCGGTGATTGCGGGCGGCGTCGAGAGCATGACGCGCGTGCCGATGTTCACGCCCAACGCGCTGCCGGCCAAGGCGGGCCTGGGCACCTACATGAGCCCGGCCATGAAGAGGCGCTACCCCGGCGTGGAGTTCAGCCAGTTCGCCGGCGCCGAGATGATCGCGGCCAACTACGGCATCGACAAGGATGCGCTCGACCGCTATGCGCTCGAAAGCCACCGCCGAGCCATGGCCGCCACGCGCGCGGGCGCGTTCGACGACGAGATCGTGCCCATCGAGATCCTGCAGGCCGACGGCCGCGGCACGGGCGAGCAGCACACGGTGGACGAAGGCATCCGCTTCGATGCCACGCTCGAAGGCATCGCGGGCGTCAAGCTGATTGCCGAGGGCGGCCGCTGCACCGCCGCCACCGCGAGCCAGATCTGCGACGGCGCGAGCGGCGTGCTGGTGGTGAACGAACGCGGCCTCAAGGCGCTGGGCGTGAAGCCGCTCGCGCGCATCCACCACATGAGCGTGATGGGGCACGACCCGGTGATCATGCTGGAAGCGCCGCTGCCCGCCACGCTGAGCGCGCTCAAGAAGGCCGGCATGCGCATCCAGGACATCGACCTCTATGAAGTGAACGAAGCCTTCGCGCCCGTGCCCATCGCCTGGCTGGAGGCGCTGGACGCCGACCCGGCGCGGCTCAACGTGAACGGCGGCGCCATTGCGCTCGGCCATCCGCTGGGCGCCTCGGGCACCAAGCTCATGGCCACGCTGGTCCACGCGCTGGGCAGGCGCGGCAAGCGCTACGGCCTGCAGACGATGTGCGAAGGCGGCGGCATGGCCAACGTCACCATCGTGGAGAGGCTCTGATGACCGCACAGCAGCCCTATGTGCTTTACGAGCTGGCCGACGGCATTGCCACGCTCACGCTGAACCTGCCGGCCAAGCTGAACCCGATTGCGCGCGAACTGCAGGTCGAACTGCGCGACACGCTCGAGCGCATCCGCGGCGACCGCGCGGTGCGCGCCGTGATCCTGACCGGCGCCGGCAAGGCCTTTTGCGTGGGCGCGGACCTCAGCGCCATGGCACCCGGCGAAGAAGGCAAGTCGCTCGGCGCGCAAACCGCGGAGTGGATGCAGTCGCTCAGCAACCCGCTGATCGAGACGCTGCGCACGCTGCCCGTGCCGGTGGTGGCAGCCGTCAACGGCGCCGCAGCCGGTGCCGGCGCGGGCCTGGCACTGGCGGCCGACGTGACGATTGCCGCGCGCAGCGCCTACTTCTACCTGCCTTTTCTGCCCAAGCTCGGCATCGTGCCGGACCTGGGCTGCACCTGGGCCATTCCGAGGCGCGCCGGCAGGGCGCGTGCGATGGGCATGGCGCTGCTCGACGAGCGCCTGAGCGCCGCTCGCGCCGTGCAATGGGGCCTGATCTGGGCCTGCGCCGACGACGAACAGCTGCTGGAAGAAGCACGCGCGATCGCGCAGCGGCTCGCCCGGCTGCCGGCGCATGCGGTGGTCGAGGCGCGCGAAGCCTTCGAAGCCGCCGAGCGCCACACGCTGGCCGAGCAGCTGCACTACGAAAGCGAACGCCAGCGCGAACTGATCGACCGTCCCACGTTCCGCGAAGGCGTGAGCGCCTTCCTGCAGAAGCGCCCTCCAAGCTTCCCCGGGCGCTGAGGCCATGATCGAACGCACGCTTTTCAGCGCCGACCACGAGGCCTTCCGCGACAGCTTCCGCCGCTTCATGGACAAGGAGATCGCGCCCTTCCACGAGGCGTGGGAAGAACAGGGCTACGTGGACCGCGCCGTCTGGTCCAAGGCCGGCGAGAACGGTTTTCTCTGCATGGCGCTGCCCGAGGCCTACGGCGGCGCGGGCGCCGACCTGCTCTTTTCGGTGATCCAGTTCGAGGAGCTCTGGGCGCGCGGCTTCACGGGCATCGGCTTCGGGCTGCACAGCGAGATCGTGGCGCCCTACATCCTGCGCTACGGCACCGAGGCGCAGAAGCAGCGCTACCTCCCAAAGCTTGCGAGCGGCGAGATGGTCGGCGCCATCGCGATGAGCGAGCCCGGCGCCGGCAGCGACCTGCAGGCGGTCAAGACCAGCGCGCTGAAGCAGGCCGACGGCAGCTACCTGCTCAACGGCAGCAAGACCTTCATCACCAACGGCTGGCATGCCGACCTCGTGATCGTGGTGGCCAAGACCGACCCGGCCGCAGGCGCCAAGGGCACCAGCCTGTTCCTGGTCGAGCGCGGCATGCCGGGCTTCGAGAAGGGCAAGCGGCTCAAGAAACTCGGGCTGAAGGCGCAGGACACCTCCGAACTGTTCTTCAACGACGTGCGGCTGCCGGCCGACGCATTGCTCGGCGATGCGGCGCAGCTGAACCGCGGTTTTGTCTGCCTGATGGAGCAGCTGCCGTGGGAGCGGCTGCAGATCGCGATCAGCGCGGTGGCCGCATCGCAGGCCGCCATCGACCAGACGGTGGCCTATGTGAAGGAGCGCAAGGTGTTCGGCCAGCCGGTGGGCAGCTACCAGAACACGCGCTACACGCTCGCCGAGCTGCAGACCGAGGTGCAGGTGGCGCAGGTGTTCGTCGACAAGTGCATCGAGCTGCTGATGGCCGAGAAGCTCGATACCGCTACCGCCAGCATGGCCAAGTACTGGACCACCGACCTGCAGTGCAAGGTGATGGACGCCTGCGTGCAGCTGCACGGCGGCTATGGCTACATGTGGGAGTACCCGGTCACGCGCGCCTATGCCGATGCGCGGGTGCAGCGCATCTATGGCGGCACGAACGAGATCATGAAAGAGGTGATCACGCGGGCGATGGGCCTCGGCGGGCGCTGAAACAGAACCCCTGGCGCCCGACTTGAGGCTGCGGGAGAATGGCCGCATGCCCATCCTCAACGCCTTCTACGCCCAGTCGGGCGGCGTCACCTCGGTCATCAATGCGTCGGCCTGCGGCGTGATCGAGACGGCACGAAAACACCCGGACCGCATCGGCAACGTCTACGCCGGGCGCAACGGCATCATCGGCGCGCTGACCGAGGAGCTGATCGACACCGGCGCCGAGCCGGCCGAAGCCATCGCGGCTCTGCGCAGCACGCCCTCGGGCGCGTTCGGCTCGTGCCGCTACAAGCTCAAGTCGCTCGAGAAGAACCGGCGCGAGTACGAGCGCCTCATCGAGGTGTTCAAGGCGCACGGCATCGGCTACTTCTTCTACAACGGCGGCGGCGACTCGGCCGACACCTGCTTCAAGGTGAGCCAGCTGTCGCAGTCGATGGGCTATCCGCTGCAGGCGATCCACGTGCCCAAGACCATCGACAACGACCTGCCGCTGACCGACTGCTGCCCGGGCTTCGGCTCGGTGGCCAAGTACGTGGCGGTGTCGACGCTCGAAGCCTCGTTCGACGTGCGCTCGATGGCGGCCACTTCCACCAAGGTGTTCGTGCTCGAGGTGATGGGCCGCCATGCGGGCTGGATCGCGGCGGCCGGCGGGCTGGTGGCCGACCATGGCATTCCGGTGGTGGTGCTGTTCCCCGAGATCGAGTTCGACAAGGCGCGCTTTCTCGCGCGCGTGGACGAACTGGTGAAGCAGCACGGCTACTGCTCGGTGGTGGTGTCCGAGGGCTGCCACTACCCTGACGGAAGCTTCCTGGCCGAGCAGGGCACGCGCGACGCCTTCGGCCATGCGCAGCTCGGCGGCGCGGCGCCGGTGGTGGCGCAGATGGTCAAGGAGGCGCTGGGCCACAAGTTCCACTGGGCGGTGGCCGACTACCTGCAGCGCGCGGCGCGGCACATTGCTTCGGCCACCGACGTGCGGCAGGCCTATGAGCTGGGGCAGCGCGCGGTCGAGCTCGCGCTCGAGGGCCGCAACGCGGTGATGCCGACCATCGAGCGCACTTCCGATGCGCCCTACACCTACCGCATCGGCAGCGCCCCGCTCGATGCGGTGGCGAACGTCGAAAAGCCGATGCCGCGCGACTTCATCTCGGACGACGGCTGGGGCATCACAGACCAGTGCCGGCGCTACCTGCTGCCGCTGATCGAAGGCGAGGACTATCCCGCCTACCGCAACGGCCTGCCGGTGTACGCCACCTTGCGCAACGTGGCCGTGCCCAGGAAGCTGCCGGCCTTCGAGCTCGCCTGACGCGATGGAAACAGCCACCGTCATCGACACCACGCGCTGTCCGCTGTGTGGCGAACAGAACCGCTGCGCGATGGAAACCGCGCGCGCAACCGGCCAGCCGCAACCGCCCTGCTGGTGCATGGCGGCCGACTTCGGCAAGGCACCGTTTGCGGCCCTGCCCCCGGCATCGCGCGGCAAGGCCTGCATGTGCGCCCGCTGCGCCGCGGGAGTGCCCGCCGAGCCTCTTCAGGACTGAGCGGCGTCCTGCTGCTGGCTCTGGGCCTGCGGCGGTATCTGCGCCGGCGCCATTGCGTCGCCCGTGCGGTCGCGCTGCTGCGTGATCACGCAATGGATGAACTGCAGCTTGCCGACGGCCACGCGCGGCAGCACGAAGGGGTAGTAGTCGGGCTGGCCCATGCTGCGCGAAAGCTCGTTGAGCACGTTGGTGAGCAGCACCCAGCCGTTGAGGAAATCCAGGAACCTGGCAGCGCCGGGATGCTCGGGCTGCCACAGGTCGTCCGTGGTGAACAGGTCGCTGGTGAGTTCGACGTTGGTGGCGTCCACGCCAAAGCTCATGGCGGTGTCGGTGGTGTCGGCCATGTGCAGGTAGTGCGCCCAGGTCTCGGCCCAGTCTTCCCAGGGGTGCATGCTTGCGTAGCTGCTCACGAAGCGGTTGGCCCAGTCGGGCGGCGGGCCCTGGTCGTAGTGCCGCTGGAGCGCCGCGGCATAGTCGGCGCGCTCGTCGCCGAAGAGCGCGCGGAACTCGTCGAGCCAGGGCGTGGGCTGCACGAGCAGGTCCCAGTAGTAGTGGCCGACCTCGTGGCGGAAATGCCCGAGCAGCGTCCGGTAGGGCTCGCGCATCTCGGCGCGGATGCGCTCGCGCACCGCGTCCTCGGCCTCTTCGGCGTTGAGGGTGATCACGCCCTGTTCATGCCCGGTCATCACATGCGGGCCGCCCGGCATGTTGCCCAGAAAGTCGAAAGCCAGCCCGTGCACCGGATCGGCATGGCGGCTGACCACCGGCAGCCCGAGTGCCAGCAGCTGCGAGATGAGCCTGCGCTTCGCATGCTCGAGCTTGCGCCAGAGCTCGCCGTTGCCTTCCACCGAAAGATCTGGGATGGTGCGGGTGACGCTGCAGGCCAGGCAGAAGCCGGGCGCGAGGCCGTCGGTGTTGAACGAGGGCTCGTCCCCCTCGCGCGGGGCCGGCACCATCCAGTTGCAGCTGGCGGCGGTCATGAGGTTGGCGCAGCGGCGGTACCTCTTGCCGTCCGGATTGCCGAACACGGTGAAGAGCTCGGGCTCGGCGCCGTCGGCCTCGTCGTTGTCGCCGGCCTTGTCCTCGGCCTCGACGGGCGCCAGCGGCACGACGCCCAGGCGCTCGATCACATAGCCGAGCGGCGTGCGGCAGGCCAGGCACTGGCTGTTGCGCAGGAACACCGGCCGGCCGCACTGGCAACGGTAGGCGCGGCTCACCGTCGGTGCCGCGAGCTCGGAGGCAAGGTGGGAGGCCGCGCCCGGTTCGGGAGCGCCGGCGGGATCAGTTGGCGTATTCATTTCATTGTTCTGGGAAGGCAGTGCGGGGCAGCGGTGCATTGTGGGACGCGCAGGCGCCGGACCCGCCGCGCAAAGCCCGATATGCTTGTAGGACGACGGACCCGCAACAAGAGAAGCCGGGGCCACCGCCCATGACCACCACTCCCAAGCCCGAAGCCGCTTCGCCGGCCCCGCCTTCCATCGGCACCCTGCGCGAACGCTACGGCCCGCGCTACCGCTGGTACCTGCTGCTCTCGGTGATGGTGGGGGTGATGGCGTCGATCATGTCCTCGACCATCGTCAACGTCGCGATCCCGGGCATGAGCCATCATTTCTCGCTGGGCCAGGAGCGCGCGCAGTGGGTGAGCTCGGGCTTCATGGTGGCCATGACGGTCTCGATGCTGACCACGCCCTGGCTGCTGTCGCGCTACGGCTACCGCCGCACCTACGCGGGCACCATGGTGCTTCTGCTCGCGGGCGGCATTGCGGGCGGGCTGGCCAACAACTTCTCGCTGGTGCTGCTGGCGCGCGTGGCCGAAGGGCTGGCGGCAGGCGTGGTGCAGCCCATACCGGCCATCATCATCCTGCGCGCCTTCGAGCCGCACGAGCAGGGGCGGGCGAGCGGCATCTTCGGCATGGGCGTGGTGCTGGCGCCGGCCATCGGCCCGAGCATCGGCGGCGTGCTGGTCGACCTGTTCGGCTGGCGCTCGATCTTCTTCATGGTGGTGCCGTTCTGCCTGGCCTCGCTCTGGCTGGCCTACAGGTTCGTGCCCACCACGGCGCCCGGCGGCGTGGCGGCCTCGCGCGGCAGCGGGCTCGACTGGCGCGGCCTCGCGCTGGGCACGGTGGGCACCCTCTGCCTGCTGAACGGCCTGGTCGAGCTGCGCGGCGATTCGCCGGCGCAGGCCGGCCTGCTGCTGGCGGCCGCGGTGCTGGCCTTTGGCGCCTTCGTCTGGTGGCAGCGCCGCTACGCAGCCGGCGGCGGCGAACCGCTGATGAACCTGGCGCTGTTCCAGTACCGCCAGTTCGCCATGGGCAGCGTGGTCGCCTTCATCTACGGCACGGCGCTGTTCGGCTCGACCTACCTGCTGCCGGTGTACATGCAGGTCGGGCTGCAGTTGTCTGCATCGCACGTGGGCACCATCCTGCTGCCGGCGGGCATCGTGCTGGCGCTGACCATTGCCGGCGTGGGCCGGCTGGCCGACCGGCAGCCGACCTGGATGCTGGTGAGCATCGGGCTGGTGCTGCTGGCGGCTTCGTTCGCGCTGATGGTGGTGCTGCGGCTCGACAGCGCGCTCTGGCTGCTGGTGGCGTTTGCCGTCATCGGGCGCATCGGGCTGGGTTTCATCCTGCCGTCGCTCAACCTCGGATCGATGCGGCCGCTGGCCAAGCCGCTGATTCCGCAGGGCGCCAGCGCGATCAACTTCCTGCGCATGCTGGGCGGCGCGGCCGGCGTGAGCCTGTGCGCCATCGTGCTCGAGTGGCGCCTGGCGGCGCATGGCGATTCGCTGGCCAATGCTGCCAGCAGCCCCGCGCGGCTGGCGGCCTTCGACGAGGTCTTCCTGATGCTGGCCGGGCTGTGCGCGCTGGCCATCTGCGCGGCCTGGCAGCTTCGGCAGCCCGCCCCGCAAGGGTAAGCACTTAGTAATACTTAAGCACCCATCGTTTCTAATTGTTAGCATTTGTTAGCTAATGATGGGATGGGTTTCATGCAACGCAGAAGTTTTGTCGCCGGAACGGCCGTTTTCGCAGCGGGCCTGGCCCATCTCTCCTCCGCGCAGGCCGCCGAGGCCGGGGTGACCGACACCGAAATCGTGCTCGGCAGCTCGGCCGTGCTGAGCGGTCCGCTCGGCTCGCAGATCAAGGTCGTGCACAACGGCGCCGCGCTGGCCTTCGACGCCGTCAACGAACAGGGCGGCGTAGGCGGACGCAAGATCAAGCTGGTGGCGCTGGACGACGAGCTCAAGCCCGAGAAGGCGGTCGAAAACTACGGCAAGCTGCTGAACGACCATCGCGTGTTCGCCTTCTTCGGCTGCGTGGGCTCGGGCACCACGGCCGCCGCGGCCAAGCTGCTGCAGCAAAGCGGCGCGCCCAGCGTCGGCGGTTACGGCGTGGGCGACAGCGCACGCGAACGCGTGGCGGGTTCGGCCTACTTCGTGCGCGCCAGCAATGCACGCGAGGCGCAGGCGCTGGTCGAGCACCTGTCGACCATCGGCGTGAACAAGATCGCGATCGCCCACCTGGACAATCCCGGCGGCGTCGAGGCGGTGAAGCTGATCGAGGCGGCCATGGCCACGCACAAGCAGGCGCCCGCGCTGGTGGTGTCGGTGAAGGGCGATGGCTCGACCTCCGCCGCCGCCGGCAAGACGCTGGCCGACAGCCAGTCCCAGGCGGTGCTGATGTACCTGGCCGGCACCGTGGCCGGCGAGGTGATCAAGGCGACCTACGGGTCCGGCAGCAAGCCGATGTTCTATGGCATGTCGATCGTGCCGGGCGAGGTCACGGCCAAGGTGGTGCAGCTGCAGGCCAGCGGCCTGGCCATCTCGCAGGTCATGCCCTATCCCTGGGGCGAGGTGGAATCCGTCACGCGCGACTACCGCCGCCTGGCCGAGCGCGCGCAGGTGCCGGTGGGCTACGGCAGCTTCGAGGGCTACCTGAACGCGCTGGTGATGATCGAGGCGCTCAAGCGCACCGGCCGCGACCTGACGCGCGCCCGCCTGCATGCGACGCTGCGCGCCCTCAGGCTGCGCCTGGCCGGCATGGATATCGACTTCTCGACCGGCGCCAATGCCGGCTCGCGCTTCATCGAGATGGTGCGCGTCACGCCCGAAGGCCGCTTCGTGCGCTGAACGGGCGCACGGGTTCGCCGGGCGGGCGGCGCTCGCGCTCTAATAGCGCCATGTGCCAACTGCTTGGAATGAACTGCAACACGCCCACGGACGTGACCTTCAGCTTTACGGGCTTCGCGCAGCGCGGCGGCCGCACCGACCACCATGCCGACGGCTGGGGCATCGCCTTCTTCGAGGACCGCGGGCTGCGCCACTTCGTCGACCACATGCCCGCGAGCGAGTCGCCGGTGGCCGAGCTGATCCGGCGCTACCCGATCCAGAGCCGCAACGTCATTGCGCACATCCGCAAGGCCACGCAGGGCGCCGTCAACCTGCAGAACTGCCACCCCTTCGTGCGCGAGCTGTGGGGCCGCTATTGGGTGTTCGCCCACAACGGCGACCTGAAGGATTTCCGACCGCGCCTGCACGGCAACTTCCACCCGGTGGGCAACACCGACAGCGAGCACGCCTTCTGCTGGATCATGCAGGAGCTGGCCAAGTCGCATGCGGGCGTGCCGAGCATCGAGGAACTCACGCTCACGCTACGCGAACTGGCGCCGCAGCTTGCGGGCCACGGCACCTTCAACTTCATGCTGTCGAACGGCCAGGCGCTCTGGGCCCATGCCTCCACGCATCTCTGGTACGTGGAGCGGCGCCATCCTTTCGTCACGGCGCAGCTGTCGGACGAAGACCTGGAGATCGACTTCGCCCAGCACACCACGCCAAACGACCGTGTGGCAGTGGTCGTGACCGCGCCGCTCACCACCAACGAAAGCTGGACGGCCTTCGCGCCGGGCGAGCTGCACGTGTTCGTGGACGGGCAGCTGGCGGCGTTCTGAACCGGGCCCCGCTCAGCCGCCCCGCCTGACAACTTTTATCTGACACTTTTCCGCAACATTGCGGGAAAGTTTCGAAATCATGGGTTTTGTTATCGAATAATAACGGTTCTCATTTGTATTACAGATTGAACCGTTCCATGTCCGCTGCTCCGTTTCTCCGGCTTCGCCCGACCGTGGCCGCCTCGCTGCTCGCGCTTCACGCCGTGGCAGCCCTTGCACAGACCACCCCGGCACAGCCGGCGCCCGCAGCGCCGGCAGCCTCGCCGTCATCGAACGGCACGCTGGCCACCGTCACCGTCGAAGCCAGCGCCGACGCCTCGGCCGAGGGCCTGACCAAGCCCTACGCGGGCGGCCAGGTGGCGCGCGGCGGCCGCGTCGGCATCCTGGGCAACCAGGACATGATGAGCACGCCGTTCTCCAGCACCAGCTACACCCACGAGCTGATCCAGAACCAGCAGGCCAGGAGCGTGGCCGACGTGCTGCAGAACGACCCGACGGTGCGCGTGGCGCGCGGCTTCGGCAACTTCCAGGAGTCGTATTTCATCCGCGGCTTCATCGTCAATTCGGACGACATCGCCTACAACGGGCTCTACGGCCTGCTGCCGCGGCAGTACATCTCGTCCGAACTGTTCGAGCGCGTGGAGGTGTTCCGCGGTGCGAGCGCATTCCTGAACGGCGCCACGCCCTCGGGCGGCGGCATCGGCGGCAACATCAACCTGCTGCCCAAGCGCGCGCCGAACGATGCGCTCACGCAGATCACGCTGGGCACAGCCAGCGGCTCGCAGGCCTATGCCGCGACCGACATCGCGCGCCGCTTCGGCCCCGACCAGAGCGTGGGCGTGCGCCTGAACGCCGCGCACCGCGACGGCGGCACCGGCGTGGACGGCGAAGGCGTCAAGCTCGACGTGCTCTCGGTGGGCCTGGACTGGCGCAGCCGCGACGCACGCATCTCGGCCGACATCGGCCACCAGGAGCACCGCCTGCGCAACACGCGTCCCAACGTGACGCTCGGCAGCGGCGTCACGGTGGTGCCCAGGGCGCCCGACAACAGCACGAACTTCGCGCAGCCCTGGACCTATTCCTACGAGCGCGACACCTTCGGCTCGGTGCGCGGCGAGTACGACATCACGCCGGACATCACGGCCTGGGCCGCCGCCGGCGCGCGCAGCAGCTACGAGAACAATTCCCTCGCGGGCCCGACGGTCTCCAACGGCGTCACGGGAGCGGCCACGATGACCCGCTTCGACAACACGCGCGAGGACAAGGTCAAGACGGCCGAGATCGGCGTGCGCGGCAAGCTGCGCACCGGCAGCGTGGGCCACGAATGGGTGCTGGGCTATTCCTATTTCGATCTCGAGAAGAAGAACGCCTACGGCATGGGCCTGGGCGCCGGCGGCACGCTCAACACCGGCATCTACTATCCGCGCAGCTATTTCCCGCCGGCGCTGACCTACCTGGGCAACGACCTCGCCAACCCCGCGCTCAACGGCACCACCACGCTCAAGAGCCTGGCGATCGGCGACACGCTGTCCTTCATGGACGACCGCCTGCGCCTGACGCTCGGCGCGCGCCACCAGACGATCGAGACCAGCGACATCAGCTACCGCGTCGTGAGCAGCGGCCTCCAGACCGCCGCCGGCGGCACCGTCACCTCGTACGACCAGAGCCGCACCAGCCCGCTGGCGGGCCTCGTGTTCAAGGCCAACGACCGGCTGTCGGTCTATGCGAACTACATCGAAGGGCTGGCGCAGGGCGAAACCGCGCCCGCGCAGTCCGGCGGCCAGCCGGTGCTCAATGCCGGCCAGCAGCTGCGCCCCTACGTCTCCAAGCAGAAGGAGGTCGGCATCAAGTACGACGCCGGCCAGGTCGGCGGCACGCTCGCCTTCTTCTCCACCGAGAAGCCGCGCGCCTTCGTGCAGGGCAACTACTTCTCCGCGAATGGCAAGGACCGCCACCAGGGCGCCGAGCTCAGCGTCTTCGGCCAGGTCAGCAAGGGCCTGCGGCTGCTGGGCGGCGTGACCTGGCTGGACGCCAGGCAGAAGGACACGGGCAGCAGCGTCACGGACGGCAAGCGCGTGATCGGCGTGCCCAGGGCGCAGGGCAGCATCGGCGTCGAGTGGGACGTGCCGGGCGTGCCGGGCCTCTCGCTCGACGGCCGCGTGGTGGCGAGCGGATCGAGCTACGCCAATGCCGCCAACACGCTGCGCGTGCCGGGCTGGACCCGCATGGACATCGGCGCACGCTACGTGACCGAAGTGAGCGGCAAGCTGCTCACCCTGCGCGCGCGCATCGAGAACCTGGCCGACCGCAACTACTGGTCCTCGGTCGGCGGCTATCCCGGCTCCGGCTACCTGGTGCTCGGCGCCCCGCGCACGTTCAACCTGTCGGCCACGCTCGAATTCTGATGCGCGCCTTCGCGACCGCCGTGCACCGCTGGGCGGGACTGGCGGTGGCCCTGTTCCTCGTCGTCTCGGGGCTGACGGGCGCCGTCATCTCGTGGGACCACGAGATCGACGGCTGGCTCAACCGCAAGCTCTACGACACCGCCTCGCGCGGGCCGTTCCGCGATCCCTTCGACCTGGTGGCCGCGGTCGAGGCCCACGACCCGCGCGCGCGGGTCGCGTACCTGCCGCTGGGTTTCGAAGAGGGCCACACCGCCCGCTACTTCGTGCAGCCGCGCACCGACCCCGCCACCGGCAAGCCCTTCCGGCTCGGCTACAACCAGGTGTTCGTCGATCCGGTGACGGCCGAGGTGCGCGGCCGCCGCGACGCGAGCGCCATCTCGCTCAAGCCCGAGACGCTGATGCCCTTCCTGCGCAAGCTGCACTACATGCTGCACGTGCCGGCCGTCTGGGGCACCGACCGGCTGGGCTACTGGATCATGGGCGGCGTGGCGCTGGTGTGGCTGCTCGACAGCTGCGTTGCGCTGTATCTCACGACACCACGCCGCCAGCGCCGTGCCGCGCACCCCGAGCACCGCGGCCCGCGCGAATGGTGGAAACGCTGGAAGCCGGCCTGGGCCGTGCGCTGGGCGGCCGGCGGCTACCGGCTCAACTTCGACCTGCACCGCGCGGGCGGGCTGTGGATGTGGGCGCTGATCATCGTCATCGCCTTCACCTCGTTCTCGCTGAATCTCTACAAGGAGATCTTCCATCCGATGCTGTCGCTGGTCTCGAAGACCACGCCGGGCCCGTCGGCGCTGGTGCCGCTCGCACCGCTGGGCACGCGCATCGAGCCCACGATCGGATTTCGCCAGATCGTTGCCGACGCCGAGGCCGAGGCGCGGCGGCGCGGCTGGACCACGCCGCTCGGCGGGGTGTTCTACAACCAGCGCGGCGGCTTCTACAACGTGTCGTTCTTCGACCATGCCACGCACGACAGCAGCGACGGCATGGGCCTGTCGAACCTCTACCTGGACGGCCGCGACGGCCGCGTCATCAGCAGCAACCGGCCCTGGCACGGCACCGCGGCCGACGTGTTCGCGCAGCTGCAGCTGCCGCTGCATGGCGGCCGCATCCTCGGGCTGCCGGGGCGCATCCTGATGTCGCTCATGGGGCTCGCGGTGGCGGGCCTTTCGATCACGGGCATCGTGATCTGGTGGCGCAAGCGGCGCGCGCGGCTGGTGCAGGTGCGCCGCCAGCGCGAGCTGGCACCGAAGGAGCTCAGCGCAGTGCGGCCAGATGCGCTTCAAGCGCATCGATGAACATCTTCGGCACATCGAAGCCGGTCTGCTCGGTGATCTCCTGAAAGCAGGTCGGGCTGGTCACGTTGATTTCGGTGACCGAATCGCCGATCACGTCGAGCCCGATCAGGAGCAGCCCGCGCGGCGCGAGGGCGCGGCCCACGGTCTCGGCGATCTCGCGGTTGCGCGGCGTGAGCGGCTGCGCCACGCCCTTGCCGCCGGCCGCCAGGTTGCCGCGCACTTCGGAGCCCTGCGGAATGCGCGCCAGCACGAACGGCGCCGGCTCGCCCGCGATGATCAGGATGCGCTTGTCGCCCTGCACGATGTCGGGCACGAAGCGCTGCACCATGATGGTCTCGGCACCGTTCTTGTTGAGCGTCTCGACGATGGAACCGAGGTTCAGCGCGTCCTGCCTGACGCGGAAGATGCCCATGCCGCCCATGCCGTCGAGCGGCTTGAGGATGATGTCGCCGTGCTCGGCATGGAAGTCGCGCACGGCCTGCGCGCTGCGCGTGACCAGCGTGGGCGTGGTGAACTGCGGAAACTCCATGATCGCGAGCTTCTCGGGGTGGTCGCGCAGCGCGCGCGGCTTGTTGACCACGCGTGCGCCTTCGCGCTCGGCCTGCTCGAGCAGGTGGGTGGCGTAGATGTACTCGGCGTCGAAGGGCGGGTCCTTGCGCATGAGCACCGCGTCGAAGTCCTTCAGCGCCTTCGACTCGCGGATGTCCTCGCGGTACCAGGCCTTGCTGTCACCGGTGAGCGTGATCTGCTGCACGTTGGCCGTGACCAGCCCGCCCGACACCCACTGCAGGTCTTCCGGCAGGCAGGCCGCGATGCGGTGTCCGCGGCGCTGGGCCTCGCGCATCATCGAGAAGGTGGTGTCCTTGTAGATCTTGAAGTGATCGAGCGGATCGGCGACGAAGAGGATGTTTTTCATCTGGGAGTCTTTCCGGCGCCAGAGGTGGCCGCCATGTTGCTGCTGTCTGGCGCGATGTTGCCGGAAGCGGCGATGCCCTTGCCGGCGCAGGCCTTTGCGCGCCCGGCCTGCTGCACCGCGAGCGCGAGCGCGCCCGCCACCACGCCCCAGAAGGCCGAGCCGATGCCCGCGATGGCCACGCCCGAGAGCGTGACCAGGAAGGTGATGACCGCGGCCTCGCGGTGCGGCTCGTCGCGCACCGCGGCGGCCAGCCCGCTGCCGATGGTGCCCAGCAGCGCCAGGCCGGCAATGGCGGCGACCAGTTCTTTCGGAAAGGCCGTGAGCAGCCCGGTGACCGCCGCGCCGAAGAAGGCGATCAGCACGTAGAGGGCGCCGCAGCTCACCGCGGCCGTGTAGCGGCGCGCCGGGTCCTCGTGCGCCTCGCGGCCCATGCAGATGGCGGCGGTGATCGCGCCCAGGTTCAAGGCAAAGGCGCCGAAGGGCGCGAGCACCAGCGTTGTCAACCCGGTGAACGTGATGAGCTTGCTGATCGGCAGGTCGCCGTAGCCTGCGGCGCGGATGGTGGCCACGCCCGGCAGGTTCTGCGAGGCCATGGTGACGATGAAGAGCGGCAGCGCCAGGCTCACGATGGCCTGCCAGCTGAAGACGGGCATGGTGAACACCGGCCAGGTGAGCGAGAACTGCACTGCGGACACGCTCATCTCGCCGCGCGCCGCCGCGAAGGCGAAGGCGGCCAGCAGCGTGAGCGGCACTGCATAGCGCGGCAGCAGGCGCTTGGCCACCAGGTAGGTGCCGAGCATCAGCAGCACCAGCGGCAGCGCGGTTCTCGCGGCGATGAACGCGTCGAGGCCGAAGCGCGCGAGCACCCCGGCCAGCAGCGCGGCGGCGATGGCCATCGGGATCCGGTTCATCACGCGCTCGAACCATCCCGTCGCGCCCGCCAGCACGACCAGCGCGGCGCAGGCGATGAAGGCACCGACCGCCTCGCCCATGCCATAGCTGCCGGCCGCCACGGCGAGCACCGCGGCGCCCGGCGTGCTCCAGGCGATCATCACCGGCTTGCGCCACCACAGCGACAGCACGATGGAAGGCAGGCCCATGCCGATGCCCAGCGCCCACATCCACGAAGCCGAGACTTCGGGCGTGGCGCCAAAGGCCTGTGCGGCCTGGAACACGATGGCCACCGAGCTCGTGAAGCCCACGAGCACCGCGACGAAGCCCGCGGTGAAGGCCGATAGGCTCAGATCCTTGAAGAAACGCATCGGGCGATTGTGCCGGGGACGCCGTGGGCCCGCCCAGCCTCCAGGGTCCGCCGGCGCGCCCATTGATTGTCGACAATTTTCATAAATTAACGTCGACAATCGGCACGAGAATTGCTGCAGCACCGTCGTGCTTCCCGCCATGCACCGCCATGGCCCACATGCTGGAGAACCCATGAACACGCCTGCCTCCTCCGATGCGCCACCATTGCCGGGCCCTTCCACGCCCGCCGAAGTGGTCGACGAATTCCTTCGTCTCGTGATGATTCCCGACCCGCAATCGGCGTCGCGCTTCACCGCGCCCGACATCCGCATCCGCTTCACCGGCAACCGCGAGATGCGGGCGCCCGGCGACACCTCGGCCTTCAATGCGAAGCGCTACGCCTGGGTGAAGAAGAAGATCGAACGCACCGAAGTGGTGGCCGGCGGCACGCCCGATGAAACGGTGGTCTACAGCCTGGGCACGCTGTACGGCGCCTGGCCCGACGGAACCGCCTTCGAGGGCAATCGCTACGTCGACCGCTACGTGGTGCGCTACGGCCTCATCAGCCGGATGGACGTGTGGAACGACAGCGCCGAATGGCTGCTGGTGCGCGCCGGGCTGGCGGTGCTGTGAGGGCGGGCGCATGACTGCACGCTGGCCCGAGCGGCTGCCCACGCACGGCCGCTTCGACTACAGCCCCATCACACGCCGGCCCGACTACGCGTGGCCGAACGGCGCACGGCTGGCCGTGTACATCGGCTTCAACATCGAGCATTTCGCCTTCGGCGACGGCCTGGGCGCCTGCATCGGCCCGGCCTCGCCGCAGCCCGACGTGCTGAACCACGGCTGGCGCGAATACGGCAACCGCGTGGGCGCCTGGCGCTGCCTCGAACTGTTCGACGCGCTGGCGCTGCCGGCGGGCGCGCTCGTCAATACGGCGCTCTATGACCATTGCCCGGAACTGGTGCAGGCCTGCGTGGCGCGCGGCGACGAGTTGATCGGCCACGGCCACAGCAACGCGGAGCGCCAGGGCGCATGGGACGAGGCGCACGAACGCGCATTGCTCTCAGGCTGCCGCGAACGCATGCGGCGCGAGAGCGGCCAGGCGCCGGCCGGATGGCTGTCGCCGTGGATCTCGGAAAGCGCCGTGACGCCCGACCTGCTGGCCGAGACCGGCTACGGCTATACGCTCAACTGGTGCCACGACGACCAGCCGGTGCTCATGCGCACGCGCGGCGGCGGCTCGATCTGGTCGGTGCCGTATCCGCAGGAGCTCAACGACATTCCGATGATCGTGGGGCGCCTCATGGACGCCAGGGACTTCAGCGCGATGGTGGTCGACAACTTCGACGAGATGCTCGAACAGTCGCGCGCGCAGCCGCTGGTGATGGGCCTCGCGCTGCATCCCTACATCGTCGGGCAGCCCTATCGGCTGCGCCACCTGCGCACGGCGCTGACGCACCTGGCACGCGGGCGCGACCGCGGCGACATCTGGCTCACCACGCCGGGCAGGATC
Source organism: Variovorax beijingensis (assembly GCF_007828835.1). Classification (GTDB taxonomy): domain Bacteria; phylum Pseudomonadota; class Gammaproteobacteria; order Burkholderiales; family Burkholderiaceae_C; genus Variovorax; species Variovorax beijingensis_A. The sequence continues at coordinate 393,837 of NZ_VIVL01000003.1, forward strand.
GCATCGCACGTGCAGCAGCTTGCAGCGCAACGGCCCGCGGAGTTCATCTGATGAGCAGCCGGATGCACGCCGCACGCGTTCGATAATGGGCGGGTTCCCCCATCGCCTGCTCCATGCCCCGCTCATCCTCGCCATCCAAGCCCGCCATCGCGCCGCGCCCCGCCCGGCGCAAGCTGCCGCCCACCGACGGTGCCGCGGCGAAGAACGACGACCACGGCGACATCGAGGAACGCATCTACCGCTCGGTCTTCGAAGGCGTGACCAACCAGCGCCTCGCGCCCGGCACCAAGCTGCCGGAGGCGTCGCTGTGCGAGCTGTTCGGCGTCAGCCGCGCGCTGGTGCGCAAGGTGCTCCAGCGGCTCGCACACGACCACATCGTGGAACTGCGTCCGAACCGCGGTGCCATCGTGGCCATGCCCTCGCCCGAGGAAACGCGGCAGATCTTCGAGGCGCGCCGCGCGCTCGAGGCCGCGCTGGTGCGCATGGCCGTGCGCAACGCCACGCGCGCCGAAATCGCCGAACTGCGGCGCCACCTGAAGCAAGAGCATGCGGCGATGCACCGCTACGCGCAGCCCGAGTGGGCGCGCCTGGCCAGCACCTTTCATTTGCGCGTGGCGAAGCTCGCGCGCAATCCGATCCTGGAACGCTACCTGACCGAACTCATGTCGCGCTGCTCGCTGATCGTGGCGCTCTACGAACCGCCCGGCAATGCATCGTGCGAACATGGCGAGCATGCGGACGTGGTCGATGCCATTGCGCGCGGCAATTCGGACGAGGCCGTGCGCCTGATGGAAGAGCACCTGCTGGTGCTCGAGAAGAACATCGCCCTCGACAGGCCCGCTTCGCAGCGCAGCCTGGGGCAGATGCTGGGACTGGGCTGAGGCGGGGCAGGGGCCGGCGGCTGCGCGGGCCGCCGCCGGTCAGATCTCGATCTTCGAGCCCAGCTCCACCACCGCATTGTTCGGCAACCCCAGGAACGCGGCAGCGCCGCTCGCGTTGTGGTGCATCTGCGCGAACAGCTTCTCGCGCCACGGCGCCATGCCGCTGCCCAGCGTGGGAATGACGACGTCGCGCGAGAGGAAGTAGCTCGTCGTCATCGGCTCGAGCTGGCAGCCGCGCATGCGCGCGTTGTCGAGCGCCCGCGGCAGGTCGACATCGTTCTTGAAGCCATAGTGCACGATGACCTGCCAGCAATGGTGGCCGAGCGCCTCGATCTCGATGCGCTTGTCCATCGGGATCCAGGGCACTTCGTGGTTGCGCACGGTCACGAACATGTTCTGCTCGTGCAGCACCTTGTTGTGCTTGAGGTTGTGCAGCAGCGCATTGGGCACCACGCCGGGTTCCGCGGTGAGGAACACCGCGGTGCCGTCCACGCGCGCGGGCGGGCTCTCGAACACCGAATCGAGAAAGGCCTTCAGTTCGATCGCATCGGCGCGCTGCACCTCGCCCATCAGGCGGCGGCCTTCCTTCCAGGTGATCATCAGGGTGAACACGGCGCCGCCGATCACCAGCGGGAACCAGCCGCCCTCGAACAGCTTGAGCAGATTCGACGCGAAGAACAGGAAGTCGACCACGAAGAACACCGCGGTCGACGCAATGCACAGCACCAGCGGCAGCTTCCAGGCGTAGCGGATCACGAAGAAGGTCAGGATCGTGGTGATCAGCATGTCGGTGGTCACGGCAATGCCGTAGGCCGCGGCCAGACTGCTCGACGAGCGGAACATGACCACCGCGAGCACGATGGCCACGAACAGCCCCCAGTTGACCAGCGGAATGTAGATCTGCCCCGCCGTGCGCACGCTCGTGTGCTCGATGTTCAGGCGCGGCAGGTAGCCCAGCTGGATGACCTGGCGCGTGACGCTGAAGGCGCCCGTGATGAGCGCCTGCGACGCGATGACCGTGGCTGCCGTGGCCAGGAGCACCAGCGGAACGAGCGCCCATTCGGGCGCCATCATGAAGAACGGGTTCTTCACGGCCTCGGGGTTCTCCAGCAGCAGCGCGCCCTGGCCGAAGTAGTTGAGCGTGAGCGCCGGCATCACGACCGTGAACCAGGCCACGCGGATCGGACGCTTGCCGAAGTGGCCCAGGTCGGCGTAGAGCGCCTCGGCGCCCGTCACGCACAGCACCGTGGCGCCCAGCAGGATGAAGCTGGTGCCCGGGTTGTCCCACATGAACTTCAGGGCGAACCAGGGGTTCAGCGACTTGAGGATTTCAGGGTGGTGCAGGATCTGCGACACCCCGAGCACCGCAATCGCCAGGAACCACGCGAGCGTGATGGGCCCGAAGAACTTGCCGATGCCCGCCGTGCCGCGCTTTTGCACCACGAAGAGGCCGAACAGCACCACCAGCGTGACCGGCAGCACATAGTGCTTGAAGTGGGGCGACACCACTTCGAGGCCTTCGACCGCCGAAAGCACCGAGATGGCCGGCGTGATGACGCCGTCGCCATAGAAGAGCGAGGTGCCGAAGATGCCCACCAGCAGCAGCACGTGGCGCAGCTTGGGCTTGTCGGCCACCGCGCGCGAGGCCAGCGCCAGCATGGCGACCAGGCCGCCCTCGCCTTCGTTGTCGGCGCGCAGCACCAGCACCACGTACTTGATCGACACGATGACGGTGAGCGTCCAGAAGAACATCGAAAGGATGCCGTAGACGTTTTCGACAGTGAACGGCAGGTGGCCGTGGCCGAACACTTCCTTGACTGCATACAGCACGCTGGTGCCGATGTCGCCATAGACGACACCGATGGCGCCGATGATCAAGGCGGCGGCGGAAGTGGATTTGGGAGGTGACACGAAGTCGATGGGAAAAAGGGAGGTTGCTCGCGCGTAACCAGACGTCACACGCACCGAGATGCTGCCGCGATGGAATTTCCAGCCGCCGCGCGCACCCCTCCGCCCTCTTGTTTCCTTTGCTGTGGGGCCGCTATTTTGCCGCCGACCGAGGCCCGCGCAAGCCGCCCGGGAAAATCATTCGTAGATTTCGGCGTCCGGATCGGTGGCTTCCATTTCGTAGCTCGCAGCCACCATGGCCAGGCGGCCCACCACGCCATACATGTAGAAGCGGTTGGGGGCGCTCGCGCCGGGCTTGGCGCCGGGTTGCGGCAGATGCGCGCTTTCGGAGAACGCCAGCGGCACGAAGCTCGCGCCCGGCAGCTTGAGGTTCTCGTCGGGGGCGCGCTCGGCATGCACGCGGTAGAAGCCGCCCACCACGTAGCGGTCCATCATGTAGACCACCGGCTCGGCCACGCCGTTGTGCACGCGCTCATTGGTCAGCACGCCCTCCTGCACGATCACCTCGCCGGGCTCGCGCAGTTCCCTGGCGGCCGCGCCCGCCTTGCCTGCCGGGGCGCTGCGCGGCTTGCCGACCAGGCCCTCGACTTCCTTCGCGTCGCGCACGGTGACCACGCCCGGCCCGTCGCCGCCGACATGGCCCTTGACGACGACGAAGGGCTTCTCGTTGATGCCGTATTCCTTGTACTTGCGGCGCACCTTGGTCAGCACCGCGTCCACGTGGCTGGTCAGCACATCGATGCCGCGGCCTTCGGAAAAATCGACGCCGTCGGCGCGCGCATAGATCGGGTTGATCAGCCAGGGGTCGATGCCCAGCAGCTTGCCGAAGCGCTTGGACAGTTCTTCGTAGCTGTGCAGGTGGTTGCTCTTGCGCCGCACCGACCAGCCCGCGTGCAGCGGCGGCAGCAGGTACTGCTCGTGCAGGTCTTCCAGGATGCCCGGCGTGCCGGCCGACAGCTCGTTGTTGAGCAGGATGGTGCAGGGATCGAAGTTCTTGAGCCCGAGGCGGCGCTTGCTGCGCACCACGGGCTCCAGGCACACGGTTTCGCCGTTGGGCAGTTCGATCTTCTTGGGCGACTTGATGGCCGGATCGATCGAGCCCACGCGCACGTTGAGTCCCGCCATGTGGAAGATCCGCACCAGCTGGGCGACGTTGGCGAGGTAGAAGGTGTTCTTCGAGTGGTTCTCGGGAATGACGAGCAGGTTGCGCGCTTCCGGGCAGATCTTCTCGATGGCCGCCTGCGCGGCCTGCACCGCCAGCGGCAGCATCTCCTTGGTGAGATTGTTCCAGCCGCCGGGAAAGAGATTGGTGTCGACCGGCGCCAGCTTGAAGCCCGCGTTGCGGATGTCGACCGCGCTGTAGAACGGCGGCGTGTGCTCCATCCATTCGAGCCGGAACCAGCGCTCGATGGCGGGCGTGGAATCGAGTACCCGCTGTTCCAGTTCGTTGATCGGGCCGGTCAGGGCGGTGACGAGATGCGGAACCATGCGGCGGCCTTGTTGGATTTGTACTTGAAAGGTAGAGCGGAATTGTAGGATTTGGGGATGGCCGCCCCAATGACAAGACTACGTAGAGCGGACTTGGTTCAGTCCGCCCGCCTCCGGCGCATCAGCTGCGCACTTCGCCCTGCCCGAGCACCACGTACTTGAGCGAGGTCAGCCCTTCGATGCCGACCGGTCCGCGCGCGTGGAACTTGTCGGTGCTGATGCCGATTTCCGCCCCCAGGCCAAACTCGAAACCGTCCGCGAAGCGTGTGCTCGCATTGACCATGACGCTGGCCGAATCGACCTCGCGCAGGAAACGCTGTGCATGCACGTGGTCGCGCGTGACGATGGCGTCGGTGTGGTGGCTCGAGTAGCGGTTGATGTGCGCGATGGCCTCGTCGACCCCTTCGACCACCTTGATGCTGATCACCGCGGCAAGGTATTCCTCGGACCAGTCGGACGGGGCCGCATCGACGATTCTTGCGCCCGAGCCGGCCAGCGCCTCGTCGGCGCGCAGGATCCGGGCAGCCACCGGGTCGCAGCGCATTTCAACGCCCTTGGCCGCGAAGATGGCGGCGATCCGGGGCAGGAAGTCTTCCGCCACCGCGGCCGACACCAGCAGGCCTTCGGCCGCATTGCAGGGGCTGTATTTCTGCGTCTTGGCGTTGTCGACGATGCGCAGCGCCATCTCGAACTCGGCCGTGTCGTCCACGTAGACGTGGCAGTTGCCGTCCAGGTGCTTGATGACCGGCACCTTGGCATCGCGGCTGATGCGCTCGATCAGGCCCTTGCCGCCGCGCGGGATGATCACGTCGACGAACTCGGGCATCGCGATGAGCTGGCCCACGGCTTCGCGGTCGGTGGTCTGCACCAGCTGCACCGCATCCACCGGCAGGCCGGCCTCGGCCAGCGCCCCGGACACCAGCAGCGCCAGCGCCTTGTTCGACTCGATCGCCTCCGAGCCGCCGCGCAGGATGGCCGCGTTGCCGCTCTTGATGGCCAGGCTCGCGGCCTCGATGGTCACGTTGGGCCGGCTCTCGTAGATCATGCCGAAGACGCCGATCGGCACGCGCATCTGGCCCACGCGGATGCCGCTGGGCTGCTGCTTCATGCCGATGATTTCGCCGATCACGTCGGCCATGCCGGCGAGCTGCTCGCAGCCCAGCGCCACGGTCTCGATGACCTTGGGCGTGAGCTTGAGGCGGTCGACCATCGGCGCCGACAGGCCGGCGGCGGTGGCGCGCGCCAGATCCTTCTGGTTGGCCTCGGCGAGGTCCGGGCCGGCTTCGCGCAGGCGCTTGGCCAGGGCCTTCAATGCTCTGTTTTTGGTAGCTGCATCCGCACGGGCCATGAGGAATGCAGCGGTTTTTGCCTGCAGGCCGAGGGTCTGCATGTGCTCGCTGACGTTGAACGCGTTCATGCAGCTATTTTCCCACGCGGACCTGCTGCACGGCTGACGCAGGCCTTTTGGCTGCGCTCGTCAGGGATCAGGCGCGGCGCGCGGCAGCCGGCGCGCTGCTGCAGGCGCGGCACAGCATCAGCGCCAGGCGCTGCAGCGCCTGCCAGCCGCCGGCCGGCCAGTCGGGCTGCTTCAGTCCCTTGCAGATGCCGTCGACCACATGGGCCGCGCGCAGCAGCCGCGCCAGCATGCGGTCGTCGAGCCGGGGCAGCACGCGCTCGAAGGCGCGCTCGCGCGGGCCCCAGATGCGGTTCTCGCGCAGCGCCATGGGCAGCGGCCGGCCCGCGGCCATGGCGTCCTTCACGCGCTTCAGGGCGCGGATGTCCTCGGCGATCGTGTAGTGCACCAGCACCTCGGCCTCGCCTTCGGCCTGCAGGCCGTCGAGCATGCGCGCCACGCGCTGCGGATTGCCGGCCAGCACGGCCTCGGAGAGCTTGAAGACGTCGTAGCGCGCCACGTTGTTGACCGCGCCTTCGACCTGCTCCCAACTCAGTTCGCCCGCCGGATGCAGCAGGGCGAGCTTCTGGATTTCCTGGTGCGCGGCGAGCAGGTTGCCCTCGACGCGGTCGGCAAAGAACTGCAGCGTGCGCTGGCCTTCGTCGCCGGGCATCACGCGCTGGCCCTGCAGGCCCAGGCGCTGCGCGATCCACTGCGGCAGCGCGCTGCGCTCGATCGGGTCGACCTGCAGGCTCACGCCATTGTTCTCGAGCGCCGAGAACCAGGCGCCCGTGCGCGTGGCCTTGTCCAGCCGCGGCAGCATCACCAGCGTGAGCGTGCTGTCGTTGCCCTGCGCCGCCTCGGCCAGCTGCTGCAGCGCCGTGCTGCCGTCCTTGCCGGGCTTGCCCGAGGGAATGCGGATCTCGACGATCTGCTTGTCGGCAAACAGCGAGAGCGAGCCGCCCGCCGCGAGCACCGCGCTCCAGTCGAAGTGCGCGCCGGCCACGGTGTACGAACTGCGCTCCGTATAGCCCGCCACGCGCGCCGCGGCGCGGATGGCATCGGCCGCTTCCTGCGCGAGCAGCGGCTCGTCGCCATGGATCGTGTAGAGAGGCTTCAGACCCTTCTGCAGATGGGAGCCCAGCTGGGCGCTGGCAAGTTGCATGGAATCCTAGAGTTCCTTGACGGCCGCGAGGCGCCGCATCATCTGCTGTGCGATGTCGGCCTGCATGTCGCGGTACAGCAGCTCGGCCTCGCCTTCCTTGGCGAGCGCGTTGGTTTCGTTGAAGCTCAGGTCGCGCGACTGCGACACCTCGGTGGGCGCGAGCAGCATCTTGCCGCCCGGCGTGCGCAGGCTGAAGCGAACGCGCAATTGCAGCTGCAGCTCGCGCAGCAGGCCGGCCGAATTGGTCGAGATCACGATGCGGTCGCGGTTCTCGCCCAGGATCTCGAGGATCGCGTCGGCGCTCTGGGCCTGCTCGGGTGGCACCAGCGTCACGGTGCCGGCGGCGCGCATTTCGCGCCGCAGCCGGTTGATCAGCTCCGAATTGCCCGACACCGACAGCGTCTTGAACGCGAACACCGGCGCCTTGCGCAGTTCGAATCCGCAGCCGGCCAGCGCGAGGCTGGCGCCCGCCGTGGCCAGGCCCAGGAGAAAGCCGCGGCGCGGCAGCGGGGCGTTGCGATTGTTCATGCTTCTATCGATCGTTTCGTTCAGATGACCACGTTGACCAGCCGGCCGGGAACCACGATGACGCGCTTGGCCGGCGCGCCCTCGGCGAACTTGACGAAGTCGTCGCACGAGAGCGCGAGCGCTTCGATCTCGGCCTTGGAGGCGCCGGCCGGCACGCGCAGCGCGCCGCGCAGCTTGCCGTTGACCTGCAGCATGAGCTCGATCTCGTCCTGCTCCAGCGCGCCCACGTCCACCACGGGCCAGGGCGCGTCGAGCAGGCCGCCCAGCTCCTTGTCGTAGCCAAGCTGCTGCCAGAGCTGGCAGGCGATGTGCGGCGTGGCCGGATACAGGCAGCGCAGCAGGATGCCGAGGCCTTCGCGCAGCGCGGCGGCATCGCCGGCGCTGCCATCGGGCTTGAAGCCCTCGAGCGCATTGAGCAGCTTCATCGCGCCCGACACCACCGTGTTGTATTGCATGCGCTGGTAGTCGTAGTCGACCTGGCGCAGCACGGTGTGCACCTCGCGGCGCAGCGCCTGCGCGGCCTTGCCGAAGGCCTGGCCGCCGAACGCCACCGGGGCCACGTCGGCCTGCGCCACGCCGAAGTTCCAGACCCGGCGCAGGAAGCGGTAGCTGCCCTCGACGGCCGCGTCGTTCCACTCGAGCGTGGCCTCGGGCGGCGCGGTGAACATGGTGTAGAGGCGTGCGGTGTCGGCGCCGTACTTCTCGATCAGGTCCTGCGGGTCGACGCCGTTGCGTTCGCTCTTGCCCATCTTGCCGACGCCGCCGTATTCGACCTTGGTGCCGTCCGCGGCGACGCCGCCGACGATGCGGCCCTGCGCGTCGAGCGTGGGCGTGACTTCCAGCGGCGGGTGGTAGTTCTTGCCGCCCTTCTCGTCGCGGTGGTAGTAGACGTGGTTGAGCACCATGCCCTGCGTGAGCAGCTTGCTGAAGGGCTCGTCGACCTTCACCAGGCCCAGGTCGCGCATCACCTTGGTCCAGAAGCGCGCGTACAGCAGGTGAAGGATCGCATGCTCGATGCCGCCGATGTACTGGTCCATCGGCATCCAGTAGTCGGCGCCCTCGGCGACCATCGCCTGGTCGTTCTTCGGGTCGCAATAGCGCATGAAGTACCAGGAGCTGTCGACGAAGGTGTCCATGGTGTCGGTCTCGCGCCGCGCGGGCTTGCCGCAGACGGGGCAGACCACGCCGGCGTGGAAGCCTTCATGCCTGGCGAGCGGGTTGCCCGAGCCGTCGGGCACGCAGTCGGTGGGCAGCACCACGGGCAGGTCCTTCTCGGGGACCGGCACCGCGCCGTGCTCGTCGCAGTGGATGATCGGGATCGGCGTGCCCCAGTAGCGCTGGCGGCTCACGCCCCAGTCGCGCAGGCGCCAGGTGGTCTGCATCTCGCCCAGGCCCTTCTGGGCGAGCGCATGCGCCACGGCGGCCACGGCCTCCTTGTAGGTCATGCCGCTGAAGTTGTCGGAGTTGATGGTCACGCCGCGCTGCTTGTCGGCGTACCAGTCCTGCCACTTGTGATAGTCGAAGTGCGGCTCGTCGTCGACCAGCACCACCTGGATGATCTCGATGCCGTACTTGTTGGCGAAGGCGAAATCGCGCTCGTCGTGCGCCGGCACGCCCATCACGGCGCCGTCGCCGTAGTTGATGAGCACGTAGTTGCCGACCCACACCGGCACCTGCTCCTCGGTGATCGGGTGCTTGACGGTCAGGCCCGTGGGCACGCCCTTCTTTTCCTGCGTGGCGAGCTCGGCCTCGGTGGTGCCGCCGCTCTTGCATTCCTCGATGAAGGCCGCGACCTTGGGGTCGAGCGTGGCGGCGTGCACGGCCAGCGGGTGCTCGGGCGCCACGGCGCAGAAGGTCACGCCCATGATGGTGTCGGCGCGGGTGGTGAACACGTACATGCGGCCGTCCTGGATCAGCCGGCCGCCCGCGTCCTTGATGTCGTGCGTGAAGGCGAAGCGCACGCCCTCGCTCTTGCCGATCCAGTTCTCCTGCATCAGCTTGACGCGCTCGGGCCAGCCCGGCAGCTTGTGCTGGGTGTGCTCGAGCAATTCCTCGGCATAGTCGCTGATCTTCAGGTAGTAGCCGGGGATCTCGCGGCGCTCGACCGTGGCGCCGGTGCGCCAGCCCTTGCCGTCGATCACCTGCTCGTTGGCCAGCACGGTCTGGTCGACCGGGTCCCAGTTGACGACCTGGGTCTTGCGGTAGGCAATGCCCTTCTCGAGCATCTTCAGGAACAGCCACTGGTTCCACTTGTAATAGCTGGGATCGCAGGTGGCGATCTCGCGGCTCCAGTCGATCGCCAGGCCCATGGCCTGGAGCTGGCCGCGCATGTAATCGATGTTCTCGTAGGTCCACTTGGCCGGCGGCACGCCGTTCTTGAGCGCCGCGTTCTCGGCCGGCAGGCCAAAGGCGTCCCAGCCCATGGGCATCAGCACGTTGTAGCCGCTCATGCGCAGGTAGCGCGTGAGCATGTCGTTGATGGTGTAGTTGCGCACGTGGCCCATGTGCAGCTTGCCGCTGGGGTACGGCAGCATCGAGCAGGCGTAATACTTTTTACGGCTCGCGTCCTCGATGACGCGGTAGGCATCGGCGGCGCTCCATTGCGCCTGGGCAGCGGACTCGACGTCGCTGGGTTTGTAGCTGGGGTTCATGACGGTTCGGCAGGAGCCCGGCTCGGAGCGGCCGGGGAAGGCGGATTATCGCGCCCGGCCGGCAGACTCTAGACTTGAGGCACGTAACCTGCGTGTTGCACGGGTTACGCCTACCCTTCGGCAGATTTTTCGCACCGCCTGGAATGCCATGAAATTGTTCCTGAAACACCTCGCCCTGGGCCTCGCGGCCGCCGCCAGCCTGGCCGTGATGCCGCTGCATGCGCAGCCGGCCGGCGACAAGCCGCTGCGCATCGTGGTGCCCTTCGCCGCCGGCGGGGCGCAGGACGTGATCGCCCGCTACCTGGGCGCCAAGCTCTCGGACAAGCTCGGCGGCAGCGTGATCGTCGACAACAAGGCGGGCGCGGGCGGCATCGTGGCGGCCGACGCGGTGGCCAAGGCGACCGACGGCGCCACCGTGCTGCTGGCCACCGGCGGCGCCATCACCATCGCGCCCCACCTGCAGGCCAAGCTGCCCTACGACCCCATGGCAGACCTCGCGCCCGTGGCCCTGGTCGGCGACACGCCCATGACCGTGGCCGTGCGCACCGAAAGCCCCTACAAGACCCTGGCCGACGTGCTGCGCGACGCCAAGGCGAAGCCGGGCCAGGTGACCTATGCCTCCACCGGCAACGGCACGGTGTCGCACCTCACGGGCGCGCTGCTGGCCCAGGCGAGCGGCGTGAACCTGCTGCATGTGCCCTACCGCGGCGCGGCGCCGGCGCTGACCGACCTGCTGGGCGGCCAGGTGGCGCTGATCGTGACCAGCGCCGCTTCCATCGAGCCGATGGTCGCGAGCGGCAAGGCCCGCGTGCTCGGCACCTTTTCCCGCGCGGCGCTGCCCAGCCTCGGCACGCCGCCGACGGTCGCGGAGGCGGCGGGCCTCGCGGGCATGGACGTGCCGGTGTGGGTGGGCGTGATGGCGCCCGCGCGCATGCCGGCGGCCAGCATCGAAAAACTCTCCGCGGCGCTGGTCGAGGTGTGCAACCTGCCCGAGACCCGGCAGCGCTTCGCCCAGCTGGGCGCGGTGAACACCTGCGGCGGCGGCGCGGCGTTGGGCAAGGTGATCGCGGAGGACAGCCAGCGCTGGGCGAAGGTCATCAAGCAAGGCGGGATCAAGGTTGATTGACGTGGCTCTCCCCCAGGCTCCGCGCACTTCGTGTCGCTTCTCCCTCCCCCTCACCGGGGGCAACACCGGCGGCCCGGCAGAGCCGGTTCCGCGGTGTTCGCGAAAGGGGCCCGCAGGGTGACGGAGGCTGACGGGCTGTATCGCGTCGGCATCGCGGGGGCCGGGGCGATCGCCCTGGCCAATGCGGCGTGGCTGCGCCAGGCGGGCCACGGCGCCATGCTCTGGTCGCCGGGCGGCCAGGGTGCCGAGGTCCTGCGCACGCAGCCGCTCGAAGCCGTCGGCGTGCAGCCCTGCCGCGTGGCGGTCGAAGTGGCCGGCGATGCGGCGCAGCTTTGCGGCGCATCGGATGTGCTGCTGATCGCCCTGCCGGTCAACGGCCACAAGCGCGTCATGGATGCGCTGCTGCCCTTCCTGCGCGACGGGCAGACCGTGATCGTCAGCTCGATGGCCTCGCTGTCTTCGCTCTATCTGCACGAAAGCGCAGGGCGCGCGGGCAAGCGGGTGACGGTCGCCAGCTTCGGCACCACGGTGCTGACCGCGCGCCGCGAATCCGCCACGCAGGTCCGGGTGATGACGCGGCGCCAGGCGGTCGGCGTCTCCGCGCTGCCGAGCTCGGAAATCGAGCGCGCCATCGAACTGTGCACCGCGCTGTTCGGCGGCGGCTTCTTCGCGCAGGACAACACGCTCGCCAGCGCGCTCGCGAACGTCAACCCGCAGTCGCACGGACCGCTGGCCGTCTTCAACTGGACCCGCATCGAGCACGCGGAGAACTGGCCGCAGTACCACTGCATGACGCCCGGCGTGGCCCGCGCGATCGAGGCGCTGGACCGGGAGCGGCGGGCCGTGGCCGGCGCCTTCGGCATCGCGCTCGGGCCGATCGAGGAGCATTTCGCGCGCTCCTTCGGCACGGAATCGGCGCGGCTCGAGGACATCGCGGCCGAGCTGCATGCCAAGCGCGGCGGACCGCCCGGCCCCGTGCGCACCGACACGCGCTACCTGAGCGAAGACATGCCCTACGGCCTGGCCTTCGTCGAAGCGCTCGGCGCCATCGCCGGCGTGGCGACACCCGCGACGCGCACCATCGTGGACGCTGCCTCGCTGGTCAGCGGCATCGACTTCCGGCAGCGCAACGACCTGCTGGCGCCGCTGGGCCTGGCCCGCGAAACCGTGGCCGGCCTGCTCGCCCGCCTATGACGAGGCGGCAGCGGCCGGAAAGACCGGCTCGCCGAGGTTGAGCATCAGCCGGTTGGCCCAGGCGAAGAGCGCCACGGAGTGGACGAGGTCGAGGATCTCGAGTTCGCTGAGCCCCACTTCCTTGAGCGTTCGCACATCGTCGGCCGACACCTTGCCGGGCTCGGCGCCGAGCCGGATCGAGAATTCGACGATGGCCTTCTCGCGCGCCGTGGTGCCCGCGGAGGCCGGCTCCTCGAACACCTGCGAGATCACGTCGCTGCGCTTGGCCAGCTGCTCGAAGCGCTGCGCATGCACCGAGGCGCAGTACACGCAGCCGTTGACGCGCGACTCCACCGTGGCGCCCAGCTCGCGCTCCGCGCGCGGCATGCCGCCCGGCGCGAACATGATCGCGTTGAAGGCGATGGAGCGCTGCAGCAGCATCTCGGGCTGGTGCGCGAGCACCAGGAAATACGGCGAGCTGCGCGCCTGCGGGCTCATCTCGTCGAGCGCGGCCAGCTGGGCCGGCGTGGCCGAGGCGACGTCGACCGGGTCGAGCCAGGGCTTCCAGCTCAGCACCTCGTTGGTGAAGCCCTTGATGCGGATCGGCGCGTTCGTACTGCTCATGCTGCGACCTCCACGGCGGCCAGCGCCTGCAGCCCCGCGACCAGACGGACCTGGTAGGAGAGAAAGGCGATCAGCTGGCCCAGCGCGACGATGGCGGGCGTCGAAAGCCCTGCGTCGGCCAGCGACTGCACCGCGGCCTTGTCGCCCTCGATGGGGCGCTCGATCAGGCTCGCGGTGAACGCCAGCACCGTGCGCAGCCGCGCATCGGCCACCGGCGCGCCGCTGCCCACGGCCGCGATCAGCTCGCGGTCCACGCCCTCGGCCAGCAGCCGCTCGCGGTAGTGCGCGGCGAGCGTCGCGGCCTTGGAGACGCTGCAGGCGTGCAGCGCGACCAGCAGGCGCTCGGCCACCGACAGGCCTTCGACCGAGGACGAGAACATCGCGTCGTAGCTGCCCTGCGTGGCCGCCACGACCTTGTCGCGCTGCTGGCGCAGCAGGCGGGTGGCGTGGCCGGGCACCAGCGGCACCGCGGCGTCGATCACGTCGAGGGCAAGAGAAGATTCGGAAAGAGTGGTCATGCGTTTCGATGAAGAAGTCTGGAGTTCAGCCGCGTTCGGACGGCGGCGGCGCGGGCACCCATTCGTCGCCGAACAGTTCGGGCTCGCTGTAGGCCTCGAGGTTGGCGAAGTGCTGCTCGAAGTCTTCGCGATAGAACAGGCTGGCCATGCCGCTCGCAAGCCGCCTGGCGCCATCGCTGATCGCGGGAATGTCGCCCGACACCGTGCCGTGCGACAGGGCCGCCGGATAGCAGAAGCAATGGATGCGGTCCAGGCCCGGGCACTGGCCCGCTGCGCGCTCGCGGAATTCGAACACCGGCCCGAGATCGGGCGAATCGGCCAGCTCCTGGTCTTCGTCGCCGGGCGCGGGCACGAAACGATCCTTCCACGTTCGCACATGCGATGCAATGGTGTCGAACTCGGGACGGCAGCGCCAGTCGATCTTGAAACCGGTGGAAACAACGAGGAAGTCGAACACGAAGTCGCCCCTGGGCGTGGCCACGCGCATTGCCGCGCCCTGCGGCTCGACCGCAAGCACCGGACAGCCGAAATTGAAGAACGCGTTCGGGTGGCGCGACACGCGCAGCGTGCTGCCATGCGGCGGCGGCACGTTGGCCACGTTGATGTAGTGGCGGATGCGCCACTTGAATGCATCGGGCAGGTCGTAGTGGCCCTGCGTCAGGCCCGGCACGCCGGCGCCCTTGCCCTTGTTGACGCGCGGCAGGTCGGGCCGGCGGATCAGCAGCTCGACGCTGTGCGCGCCGGCCTCCAGTGCGGTGGCGGCGCTGTCCATGGCCGACGAGCCCGCGCCGACCACGCCCACGCGCAGTCCGGCCAGCTTGCCGTAGTCCATCTCGTCGGACGAGTGGGCCCATTGCGAGCGCGGCAGTGCGTTGACGAAGGCCGGAACCGCGGGGCCGCCGAGCCCGTCGCGCCCCGTGGCCAGCACCACGCGGCGCGCCAGCACTTGCGCTGCACCCGCCGGCGTGCGCAGCGCGAGCCGCACCGCCGCCGCATCGGCGAGCGGCTGGATGCCGGTGACGGCCGTGTCGTTGCGCACATCGACGTTCATCACGCGGCGGTACCAGCGCAGGTAGTCCATCCACTGCAGGCGCGGGATCTTGTCCATCGACTCCCAGGCCTCGGTGCCGAACTGGGCCTCGAACCAGGCGCGGAAGGTCAGCGCGGGCAGCCCCAGCGCGGGCCCGGTCAGCTCCTTGGGCGAGCGCAGGGTTTCCATGCGCGCTGTGGTGGCCCACGGCCCTTCGCTGCCCGCGGGCGAGCGGTCGAACACCACGGCCCGGATGCCCTGCTGGGCCAGCGCGGCGGCGGCCGCCAGCCCGGCCTGGCCGGCACCGATGATGGCCACGTCCAGCACGGGTTCGCCGCCGTGCGTGCGAACCGGCATCCACGCACGCGCGGGCCAGCCGAGGCATTCGAGATCCCGGGCGAGCCGCTGCTCGAGCGCGGCAAGGCCTTGCGGGTGGGAGGATGGGGCGGGGGAAGCGGCGTCGATGGTCATCTTGCAAAACGAAACGGGAGGCGGGTTCGCATGGAACCCCGCCCAGTGTAGAAAGCTTTTCAGGCGGGACCGGGACAGGCCCATGCACAGACCGGGCCCGGATCTCGCATGCCACAATGATTTTCAGACCACAGGGGCAGCATGCGCAGCAACGACAGCAGCAATGGCGAATGGTGGCGCGGCGCGGTGATCTACCAGATCTATCCGCGCAGCTTCATGGACAGCAACGGCGATGGCATCGGCGACCTGCCCGGCATCACCTCGCGGCTCGAACACGTGGCGAGCCTGGGGGTCGACGCGATCTGGGTGTCGCCCTTCTTCCGCTCGCCGATGAAGGACTTCGGCTACGACGTGGCCGACTACCGCGCGGTCGATCCGATCTTCGGCACGCTGGCCGATTTCGACGAGATGCTGGCGCGCGCCCATGCGCTGGGCCTGAAGATCATCATCGACCAGGTGCTCTCGCACACCTCCGACCAGCACGCCTGGTTCGCCGAAAGCCGCGCGAGCCGCGACAACCCCAAGGCCGACTGGTACGTCTGGGCCGACGCGCGGCCCGATGGCACGCCGCCCACCAACTGGCTGTCGGTGTTCGGCGGGCCGGCCTGGCAATGGGATTCGCGCCGCCGCCAGTACTACCTGCACAGCTTCCTCAAGGAGCAGCCCGACCTGAACTTCCATTGCGCCGAGGTGCAGCAGGCGCTGCTCGGCGAAGTGCGCTTCTGGTGCGAGCGCGGCGTGGACGGCTTCCGCTTCGATGCCTGCAACCATCAATTCCACGACGCGCTGCTGCGCGACAACCCGCCGGCCAGCGCCGCCTCGCTGGACGAGGTGAGCACGGTGCGGGCCGACAACCCCTATGCCATGCAGCAGCACCTCTACGACAAGAGCCAGATGGAGAACCTGCTCTTTCTCGAAAGCCTGCGCGGGCTGCTCGACGATTACGGCGCGGTCGCGCTCGGCGAGGTCGGCGACGAGAACGCACCGCCCGTCATGGCGCAGTACACCGAACTTGGCAAGCGCCTGCACCTGGCCTACAGCTTCAGCCTGCTGACGGCCGAGCACAGCGCCAGGCACCTGCGCCACCAGGTCGAGACGCTGGACCACGCACTCGCGCCGACGGGCGGCTGGGGCTGCTGGGCCGTGTCCAACCACGACGTGCCGCGCGTGGCCACGCGCTGGAGCGGCGGCGGCCCGGAAGACACGCGGCGCGACCGGCTCTGGCTCGCGCTGCTGCTCGCGCTGCGCGGCAGCGCCAGCATCTACCAGGGCGAGGAGCTCGGCCTGCCCGAAGCCGAGGTGCCGTTCGAGCTGCTGCAAGACCCGTACGGCCGCGCCTTCTGGCCCGAGTTCAAGGGCCGCGACGGCTGCCGCACGCCCATGCCCTGGAAGGCCGACGAACTGCACGCCGGCTTCACCACCGGCGGGCCCTGGCTGCCGGTCTATGGCCGCCACCTGCCGCTGGCGGTCGACCGCCAGTCCACCGATCCCGACTCGATGCTCGCATTCAGCCGCGCGCTGCTGCGCTGGCGCCGCACCCAGCCGCTGCTGCGCACCGGCAGCATCGCCTTCATCGATGCGCCGGAGCCGGTGCTGTGGTTCGAGCGGCGCGAGGGGAACCAATCGCTGCAGGCCGTCTTCAACCTGGGAGGCGAGTCGGTGTCCATCGCGCTGCGCGAGGCGCTCGAGCCGCTCGCGGGGCATCCGCTGTCATCGTCGTCGTCCCTGCAGGCCGGCGGCGAAAGGCGCATGCTGAAGCTGGCGCCGTACGGCGTCTTTTTCGGCCGACCCGCCGGCGAAGAAGAACCGATGTGAAGAACAACATGCCTTCCCTGCTGCTGCCCGAACGCGAAGTCCATGCGCTGATGCGCGCCGAGCACGGCGATCCGTTCGCGGTGCTCGGCCCGCACGAGACGCGCGACGGCCTGCTGGTGCGCGCGCTGCTGCCGGGCGCGCAGAGCGTGGCCGTGGTGCACACGCGCACGGGCTGGCCGCTGGCCATGCTGTCGCGGCAGGAAGGCTCCGATCTCTTCGCGGGCCTGGTGCCCGCGGCGGAGGCGCTGCTGGGCTATTCGTTCCAGGTCGACTGGGGCACGCACAGCTCGCGGCTCGAAGACCCGTACCGCTTTGCGTTCGTATTGGGCGCCACCGACGTGTGGCTGCTGGCCGAAGGCACGCACCTGCGGCCCTGGGAGCGGCTGGGCGCGCACCTGTGCGAGATGGATGGCGTCAAGGGCGTGGCCTTCGCAGTCTGGGCGCCCAACGCGCGGCGCGTCTCGGTGGTCGGCGACTTCAACAACTGGGACGGCCGGCGCCACATGATGCGGCTGCGCCGCGAGTGCGGCGTGTGGGAGATCTTCGCGCCGCAGGTGGCCACGGGCGACAGCTACGAATTCGAGATCCTCTCGGCCCAGGGCGAGGTGCTGCGCAAGGCCGACCCCTTCGCCTTCTCCTCGCGCCTGCGGCCCGAGACCGCCTGCGTGGTCGCGCCGCTGCCCGCGCCGGTGGCGATGCCGCCCGAGCGCGCCGCGGCCAACGGCCGCCATGCGCCGATGAGCATCTACGAGGTGCACCTGGGCTCCTGGCGCCGCAAGAACGGCCATGAATGGCTGGACTACCGCGAACTGGCCGACACGCTGGTGCCGTACGCGCGCGACATGGGCTTCACGCACATCGAGCTGCTGCCGGTCAGCGAGCATCCGTTCGACGGCTCCTGGGGCTACCAGCCGATCGGCCTGTATGCGCCCACCTCGCGCTTCGGCACGCCCGGCGACTTCCGCCATCTCGTCGAAGCCGCGCATGCCGCGGGGCTGGGCGTGATCCTCGACTGGGTGCCCGCGCACTTTCCCACCGACGCGCACGGCCTCGGCCGCTTCGACGGCACTGCACTCTACGAATACGCCGATCCGCGCGAAGGCTTCCACAACGACTGGAAGACCTTCATCTTCAACTACGGCCGCACCGAGGTGCGCAACTACCTGGTCGGCAATGCGTTGTACTGGCTCGAGCGCTACGGCGTGGACGGGCTGCGCGTCGATGCGGTGGCGTCCATGCTCTACCGCGACTACAGCCGCAAGTCCGGCGAATGGGTGCCCAACGTCCATGGCGGGCGCGAGAACCTCGAGGCCATCGACTTCCTGCGGCGCATGAACCGGGTGGTGGGCATCGAGCGCCCGGGCGCCATCACGCTGGCCGAGGAGTCGACGAGTTTTCCGGGCGTGACGCGGCCGCCCGAGGACGGCGGCCTCGGCTTCCACTACAAATGGAACATGGGCTGGATGAACGACACGCTCGCCTATGCGGGCATCGACCCGGTCCACCGCAAGCACCACCACCAGCAGATCACCTTCGGCCTGATGTATGCGCACAGCGAGAACTTCGTGCTGCCGCTCTCGCACGACGAGGTGGTGCACGGCAAGGGGTCGATGTTCGGGCGCATGCCCGGCGACGAGTGGCAGAAGTTCGCGGGGCTGCGCAATCTTTATGGCTACCTCTGGGCCTATCCGGGCAAGAAGCTGCTGTTCATGGGCAATGAATTCGCCCAGGTGGCCGAATGGAACGCCGACCGCAGCCTCGACTGGCACCTGCTCGAGCAGGCGCCGCACCAGGGCATGCGGCGGCTGGTGCGCGACCTGAACAATGTGTACCGGCACTTTCCCGCGCTGCACGAGCTCGACACCGAAAGGGCCGGCTTCGAATGGCTGGTGCATGACGACTGGGAGCAGTCGGTGTTCGCCTTCGTGCGCCGGGCCCGCGACGGCTCCTTCGTGGTGGCGGTGTGCAACTTCACGCCGCTGCCGCGCCACGGCTACCGGCTCGGCGTGCCTGCGGCGGGCGCGTACCGCGAGGCCATCAACACCGACGGCGCGGTGTATGGCGGCAGCGGCGTCGGCAATGGCGTGGTTGAGAGTTCGCCGGTTCCGTGGCATGGAAGGGCCGATTCGATCGTCATCAGCGTGCCGCCGCTGGCTACCGTGATGTGGGTGCTGGTTTGAGGTTCTTGGCTTTGGTTTTTTTCCCGGGACCGGGTCTCGCCCCGGCGGGCGACTCACTTTCTTTTGCTTCGCCAAAAGAAAGTGAGCAAAGAAAAGGCGACCCTGCTGTCTGCGTCCCTTCGCTTCGCTGCGGGCAACCTGCGGTGCTCGATTCCGGCGGGGGTCCGCAGAACTCGCTTCGCTCAAACAGCTGCGGCCCTGATCCCGCCTCCATCTGCGCTCCTCGGCGCATACAGAAGGGGTGGGAGCGGGTGGCCTTCGCTTCGCTCGGCCCCAACTCCAACAGCCAATACCAACAGTCCAACCACCGCAGGCGCTGCGCGCCTGCGGTGGCTTGGTGGCCGAGCGCAGCAATGGCCCGTTCGGTTTGCCCTCCCCTCTGGCTGCGCCGAGGAGCGCAGGGTTTCGCGGATCAGGGCTCTCAGCTGTTTGAGCGAAGCGAGTTCTGCGAGACCCCGCGAAACCCGAGCACCGCAGGTTGCCCCGTAGCGCAGCGAAGGGGTCGCAGACAGTGGGGTCGCCTTTTCTTTGCTTACTTTCTTTTGGCGAAGCAAAAGAAAGTGAGGCCGCCGCCGGGCGGAATCCCGGCCCCCGAAAGCAAATCCTCAAAGAGGCCAGCAACATGCTGAGCCCAGGCAACCCTTCCCCCTTGGGCGCGACGCTGTCGCCGAGCGGCGTGAACTTCGCCCTCGCCGCCCCGAACGCCGAATCGGTCGAGCTCTGCCTCTTCGACAGCACAGGCCAGCACGAGCAGCAGCGCCTGCGGCTGCCCGCCTTCACCGACGGCGTCTGGCACGGCCTGCTGCCGAGCGGGCGCGCCGGCCTGGTCTACGGCTTTCGCGTGCATGGCCCCTGGGCGCCGCACGAGGGAAAGCGCTTCAATCCCGCGAGGCTGCTGCTCGACCCGTATGCGCGCGAGATCCTCGGCCGCTACGACGGCAGTGATCTGTTCGCGGGGCACGATCCCGCGAATCCGGACCAGCGCAACACGCGCGACAACGGCGCCGTCGCGCTCAAGGCCCGCGTGGCGGCGGCCGGCAGCAGCCCGGACGCGCCGGGCCACGCCCGCATCCCGGCCGGCGAGCGCGTGCTCTACGAACTGCATGTGCGCGGACAGACCCGGCTGCACCCGGGCGTGCCCGCTGCCTTGCGCGGCACCTATGCCGGCCTGGCCGAGCCCGTGGTGCTCGACCACCTCCAGGGCCTCGGCGTCACCACGCTGAGCCTGATGCCGGTGCAGCACCGCGCCGACGAGCAGCGGCTGCTCGCCATGGGCCTGAGCAACTACTGGGGCTACAACACCATCGGCTGGTTCGTGCCCGAGGCGCGCTACTGGAGCGGCCGCGCCGGCACCACGCCGGCCAGCGAATTCCGCGCCATGGCCGACGCGGTGCATGCGCGCGGCATGGAGCTGGTGATCGACGTGGTCTACAACCACAGCGCCGAAACCGACGAGTTCGGCCCCACGCTCTCGCTGCGCGGCATCGACAACGCGCTGTACTACCACCTGCGCCCCGACGACCGCGCGCTCTACGCCAACTGGACCGGCTGCGGCAATTGCCTCAACCTGGCCGAGCCGCGCGTGCTGCAGCTGGTCATGGACAGCCTGCGCCACTGGGCCTGCGAGCTCGGCGTCGACGGCTTCCGCTTCGATCTCGCACCGGTGCTGGGGCGCGGCGCCGATGGCAATTTCGACCCGCGCGCGCCCTTCTTCGCGGCCATCGCGCAAGACCCGGTGCTCTCGCGCACGCTGCTGATCGCGGAGCCCTGGGACATCGGTCCGGGCGGCTACCGCCTGGGCGAATTCCCACCGGGCTGGCTCGAATGGAACGACCGCTACCGCGACACGCAGCGCGGCTTCTGGCTGCGGCAGGGGCGCGAGGGCGCGGCGGGCCTCGGCGATTTCGCGCACCGCTTCACCGCCTCGAGCGCGCAGTTCGCCCACCACGGCCGCGCGCCCACCGCGAGCGTCAACTTCATCACCGCGCACGACGGCTTCACGCTGCGCGACCTGCTCTGCTACGAAGAGCGGCACAACCTGGCCAACGGCGAGAACAACCGCGACGGCCATGCGCACAACCTGAGCAACAACTGCGGCGTCGAAGGCCCAAGCGACGACCCCGCCGTGCAGGCCGAACGCGGCCGCCTGCAGCGCGCGCTGCTCGCCGCGCTGCTGCTGTCGCAGGGCACGCCCATGCTGCTGGCCGGCGACGAGCTCGGCCACAGCCAGCAAGGCAACAACAACGCCTACTGCCAGGACAACGAAACCACCTGGCTCGCCTGGATCGGCGCCCACGATCCCGCGAGCGAAGCAGCGCGCCTGAGCGCCTTCGTCGCCCGGCTCGTTGCCCTGCGCCGCGAAGCGCCCGCGCTGCGCAGCACGCGCTGGTGGCCGGCGCTGCCGGCAGAGGGTGCGCCGGGCATCCGCTGGCTGCGGCCCGACGGCGAGCCGATGCAAGAGGCCGACTGGCATGGCGGCACGGCCCTTGCAATCCTTTTCGAAGCCATGGCGGCGGAGGCAGGCGCCTGGCTGGTGCTGGTGAATGCGGGGCCGGCGGCCGTGCCGTTCAGGCTGCCGGCGGGCTCGTGGCGGTGGCGGCTCGCAACTGACGATCCGGCGCCCGATGCCGGCGCCGCGCTGCAGCAGCCCCATGCCGGCACGGTGGAGGTCCCTCATTCGAGCATCCGGATTGCAAGAAGGTAGAAGCCAGCCGCGCCGCACGGTGCTAGGCTGGCTGCAGAAACGCTGACGAAGAGAAGACGACAAACCGACGAACGAACGGAGACACAGGATGGACAACCACAGCATCAGCAACAGCGCGCCGCAGGCCCCTCTGCAGGCGCATCAACTGGTCCGCCGCACCATCGCCCTGGTGCTGGCCGGCGGCCGCGGCTCGCGCCTCAAGCAGCTGACCGACCGGCGCGCCAAGCCGGCGGTGTACTTCGGCGGCAAGTTCCGCATCATCGATTTCGCGCTGTCGAACTGCCTGAACTCGGGCATCCGGCGCATGGCGGTGGTCACGCAGTACAAGTCGCATTCGCTGATGCGCCACCTGCAGCGCGGCTGGAGCTTCCTGCGCGCCGAGCTCAACGAGATGGTCGACGTGCTGCCCGCGCAGCAGCGCACGGGCGACGAGCACTGGTACCGCGGCACGGCCGACGCGGTCTACCAGAACCTGGACATCATCCAGACCCGCTCAACCAGGCACGACTACGTGGTGGTGCTGGCCGGCGACCACATCTACAAGATGGACTACTCGATCATGGTCAAGGACCATGCCGAGCGCGGCCTGGGCTGCACGGTCGGCTGCATCGAGGTGCCGCGCATGGAGGCCACCGCCTTCGGCGTGATGGCCATCGACGACGGGCGCCAGATCACGGCCTTCCTCGAGAAGCCGGCCGACCCGCCCGCCATGCCGGGGCGGCCCGACACGGCGCTGGCCAGCATGGGCATCTACGTGTTCGATTCCGAGTACCTCTACCAGCTGCTCGAGGAAGACGCCGCCAACCCCGATTCGAGCCACGATTTCGGCAAGGACATCATCCCGCGCGCGGTGGCGCAGGGCCGCGCGCTCGCGCATCCCTTCGGCATGTCCTGCGTCACGCGTGCCTCGCGCGGGCCCGGCGCCAAGGCCTACTGGCGCGACGTGGGCACGATTGATGCATTCTGGGCAGCCAACCTCGACCTGGCCTCCATCACGCCCGAACTCGACATCTATGACACGGACTGGCCCATCTGGACCTACCAGCGGCAGCTGCCGCCGGCCAAGTTCGTGCTCGACCGCGAGGGCCGGCACGGCATGACGGTCAACACCATCGTCTCGGGCGGCTGCATCGTCTCGGGTTCCAAGGTCAGCAGCTCGGTGCTGTTCTCGGGCGTGCGCATCCATTCGTTCTGCGACATCAACGAGGCCGTGCTGCTGCCCGACGTCGAGGTGGGCCGCGGCGCCCGGCTCAACCGCGTGGTGATCGACCGCGGCTGCGTCATTCCGGACGAGATGGTGATCGGCGAAGACGCCGCGGCCGATGCCGCGCGCTTCGAGCGCACCGACAACGGCGTGGTGCTGGTCACCCGCGAAATGCTCAAGCGCCTGCTGGCTGCCTGAAGCCGCACCGCTTTCCCGATGCGAATCCTCCAGGTCAGCGCCGAACTCTTTCCCCTGCTCAAGACCGGTGGCCTCGCCGACGTGGCCGGTGCGCTGCCGCTCGCACTCATGGCTGCCGGGCAGGACGCGCGGGTGCTGCTGCCCGGCTTCCCGGCCATCCTGGCCGGCGTGCGCGATCTCGCGCCGGTGGCCGAGTTCACGGCGCCCTGGGGCCCGGAACGCTTCGGCCTGCGCGCGGGCCGCATCGCGATCGACGGCGCGGCCGCGCCGATCCCGGCCTACGTGATCGATGCGCCGGCGCTCTACGACCGGCCCGGCAACCCCTATGAAGACGCCACGCGCCAGCCCTATGGCGACAACCACCGGCGCTTCGCGCTGCTGGGCTGGGCCGCGGCGCAGCTGGCCCAGGGGCTCGATCCCACCTGGCAGCCCGAGGTCGTGCATGCGCACGACTGGCATGCGGGGCTGGCGCCGGCCTACCTGCACTTCGCGCGGCAGGCCGGCGCCACCCGCGCGGGCAGCGTGTTCACGGTGCACAACCTGGCCTACCAGGGCATCTCGGCGCCGTGGAACTTTGCCGACCTCGGCCTGCCCGGGCCCGCGTTCCACATGGACGGGCTCGAATACCACGGGCAGGTGTCGTTCATGAAGGGCGGCCTCTACTTCGCCGACCGCCTGACCACGGTGAGCCCGACCTACGCCCGCGAGATCCAGACGCCCGAGCAGGGTTTCGGGCTCGACGGCCTGCTGCGCCTGCGCGGGGGCGTGCTCACGGGCATCCTCAACGCGGTCGACGACCAGGTCTGGAATCCGGCCGCCGACAGCGCGCTGGTGCAGGGCTACCACACGCCCGAAGGCCGCCACATGGCGGGCAAGGCGCGCTGCAAGACGGTGCTGCAGCACCAGCTCGGCCTGGCCGAGCGCCCCGACGCGCCGCTGTTCATCGTGGTCAGCCGGCTCACCGAGCAGAAGGGGCTGCACCTTGTGCTCGGCGGCCTCGACACCCTGCTGGCCGAAGGCGGCCAGCTCGCGCTGCTGGGCAGCGGCGAGGCCTGGCTCGAGGACGCCTTCCGCGAGCGCGCGGCGGCCGCGCCGCGCTCGGTCAGCGTCACCATCGGCTACAACGAAACGCTGGCGCACCAGCTCTTCGGCGGCGGCGACGTGACGCTGGTGCCCTCGCTGTTCGAACCCTGCGGACTCACGCAGATGTACGGCCTCAGGTACGGCAGCCTGCCGCTGGTGCGCCGCGTCGGCGGACTGGCCGACACCGTGGTCGACTGCACGCTCGAGGACATGGCCAGCGGCGACGCCACCGGCTTCGTGTTCGACCGCTTCGACGCCGCGGACTACCATCGCGCGCTGCGGCGGGCCTTTGCGCTCTACCAGCGCGCGCCCGACTGGCGCCGCGTGCGCGGCAATGCCATGCGGCGCCCGGCCGACTGGGCCACTGCGGCCGGCCAGTACATCGAGGTCTACCGGCAGGCGCTCGAGTCCGCCGGCACCTGAATGAAGCGCCACGGCGCACCACCCCACCACTCTTCACCGAAGCCCATGACCATCAAAGACTTCGCCTACGACCATCCCGACCGCGACGTGGCCGCGTTCAAGCGCGCCGTCGCCAACAAGCTGATCTATGCGGTCGGCAAGGACCCCGTCGCGGCCAGCCAGGACGACTGGCTGCACGCCACCGCGCTGGCCGTGCGCGACCAGCTGGTCGAGCGCTGGATGGCGACCACGCGCGCCAACTATGCGCAGGACCTGAAGCGCGTCTACTACCTCTCGATGGAGTTCCTGATCGGGCGCACCTTCACCAATGCGCTGCTGGCGGTCGACCTCTACGACACGGTGCGCGAAGCGCTGGCCGACTTCGGCGTCGACATGGCGGCGCTCGCCGAGCGCGAGCCCGACGCGGCCCTTGGCAACGGCGGCCTCGGCCGGCTCGCGGCCTGCTTCCTCGACTCGATGGCCACGCTCGGCGTGCCGGGCATGGGCTACGGCATCCGCTACGAATACGGCATGTTCCGCCAGCGCATCGTCGACGGCCAGCAGGTCGAGACACCCGACTACTGGCTCACCCGCGGCAACCCCTGGGAGTTCCAGCGGCCCGAGGTCAACTACCGCGTGCGCTTCGGCGGCCGCGTGCAAAAGCGCGAGGGAAAGAACGCGCCCTATGGCGCGGCCGACTGGGTCGACACCCACGACGTGCTGGCCGTGGCCTACGACACCATCATTCCGGGCTACGGCACGCAGGCCACCAACACGCTGCGCCTGTGGTCGGCGCGCGCCACCGAGGAGATCGACCTCTCGGCCTTCAACCGCGGCAACTACATGGCGGCGGTGGAGAGCAAGAACCACTCCGAGAACGTCTCGCGTGTGCTCTACCCCGACGACTCCACGCCCTCGGGCCGCGAGCTGCGGCTGCACCAGGAATATTTCTTCTGCAGCGCGAGCGTGCAGGACCTGCTGCGGCGTTACCTGCGCAACCACAAGAGCTTCGACCAACTGGCCGACAAGGTCAGCATCCACCTGAACGACACGCACCCGGTGCTCGCGGTGCCCGAGCTCATGCGCCTCCTGCTCGACGAGCACGGCCTGGCCTGGGACGCGGCCTGGGCCCACACGCAGAAGGTGTTCAGCTACACCAACCACACGCTGATGCACGAGGCGCTGGAGACCTGGCCGGTCGAGATGCTCGGGCGCATCCTGCCGCGGCACCTGCAGATCATCTACGACATGAACGCGAAGTTCCTCGCGGCCGTGACGCAGAAGGCCGGCAACGACGTCGAGCTGCTGCGCCGGCTCTCGCTGGTCGACGAGGCGGGCGAGCGCCGCGTGCGCATGGCCTACGTGGCAGTGCTCGCGAGCCACTCGATCAACGGCGTGTCGGGCCTGCACTCGGAGCTCATGAAGCAATCGATCTTTGCCGACTTCGCGAAGATCTTCCCCGAGCGCTTCAACAACAAGACCAACGGCGTCACGCCGCGGCGCTGGCTCGCGCAGGCCAATCCGCCGCTGGCGGCGCTGCTCGACCAGCGCATCGGCAGGGGCTGGCGGCGCGACCTCTCGCAGCTGGAGGCGCTCAGGCCCATGGCCGCGCAGCCGGCCTTCGTGCGCGCCTTCCGCCATGCCAAGCGCGAGAACAAGCTGCGGCTGGCCAACTGGATCGAGCAGCACATGGACATCGTGCTCGACACCGACGCGATGTTCGACGTGCAGGTCAAGCGCATCCACGAATACAAGCGGCAGCTGCTCAACGTGCTGCACGTGGTCACGCGCTACCACCGCATCCTCGATGCGCAGGCCGCGGGCGGCCCGATCGACATCGTGCCGCGCGTGGTGGTGTTCGCCGGCAAGGCGGCCTCGGCCTACCAGATGGCCAAGCTCGTGATCCGGCTGGTCAACGACGTGGCCCACACCATCAACAACGACAGCCGCGTGGGCAAGCTGCTGAAAGTGGTGTTCCTGCCCAACTACAGCGTGAGCCTGGCCGAGGTGATCATGCCCGCGGCCGACCTGTCGGAGCAGATCTCGACCGCGGGCACCGAGGCCTCGGGCACAGGCAACATGAAGTTCGCGCTCAACGGCGCGCTCACCATCGGCACGCTCGACGGCGCCAACGTGGAGATGCGCGACAACGTGGGCGCGGAGAACATCTTCATCTTCGGCAACACCACGCCGCAGGTGGCCGACATCCGCGCCCACGGCTACCAGCCGCGCGACATCTACGAAGAGAACGCCGAGCTCAAGCGCGTGCTCGATGCGATCCGCGACGGCGCCTTCTCGGCCAGCGAGCCCTCGCGCTACCAGGGCATCTACGACGCACTGGTGAACTGGGGCGACCACTACCTGCTGCTGGCCGACTACGCGAGCTACGTCGCGAAGCAGGCCGAGGTCGATGCGCTCTACCGCGACCCCGACGCCTGGACGCGCATGGCCATCCTCAACGTGGCGGGCATGGGCGCGTTCTCGTCGGACCGCACCATTGCGCAGTACGCGCACGAGATCTGGCACACGAAGCCGGTGGTGCTGGGCTGAGCCGGCTGCAATGCGGCGCTAGCCGATGCGCAAGGGCGGCGCGCGCCGGCGTATCGGCTGCATCTTGACGATGGCCGTGTGCGTCTCGGCCTTGTCGACGATGCGGTCCAGCACCTGGTCGAGCTGCTCGATGGAGCGCACGAACAGGCGCGCGATATAGCAGTCTTCGCCCGTGACCTTGTCGCACTCGCCGAACTCGGGCGTGTTCTCGATCAGCTTCTGCACCACCTGCAACTGGCCGGGCAACGGGCGGATGCGCACGATCGCCTGCAGCTGGTAGCCCAGCGCCTTGGGATCGATTTCGACCGTGTAGCCGCGGATCACGCGGCGCTCCTCGAGCCGCCGCAGGCGCTCCGAGACGCTCGGCGAAGACATGCCGACGCGAGCGGCCAGGTCTTTCAGCGAGATGCGTGCGTCCTGCAGCATCACCTCGAGAATCTTTTGTTCGACCTCGTCCAGCATTTCAGATCCTTTGGAGACAACGGGGCCTTGCCTTGTTTTCTTAGCCTCGAATGGATTTTTCCCTTCGGAAAATCATAGGCCCGGCGGCGCTTCGATGGCAACCTGAGGCTTGCTTCACAAGAATCCGGATCATGCAAAGACAAGTGCGGGGCGCGCTCGAGATGAGTGCGGCCATGGTGATCTCCGGAACCATCGGCTGGTTCGTCATCCGCTCCGGCCAGCCGCTGGCCGACCTGCTGTTCTGGCGCTGCGCCTTCGGCGCCCTCACGCTCGTTGCAGTGTGCGCCGCGCTCGGGCTGCTTCGCAGGCGGCTGCTGACGCTGCGCGTCGTTGCGCTGGCGGCGCTGGGTGGCGCCGCGCTGGTGCTCAACTGGCTGCTGATCTTCGCGTCGTTCTCGCATGCGTCGATCTCCATCGCCACGGCGGTCTACAACACCCAGCCGTTCATGCTGGTGGGCCTTGGCGCCCTGTTCTTCTCGGAGCGGCTGACGGCCGCCAAGCTGGCCTGGCTGGGCATCGCGTTCGCGGGCGTCCTGCTGATTGCCGAGGCCAAGCCGGGCGGCGGCAGCCATGGCGCCTCGTATGTGCTGGGCATTCTGATGGCACTGGGAGCTGCGTTCTTCTACGCCATTGCAGCCATCGTCGCGAAGCAGCTGGACGGCACGCCGCCCCATCTGATCGCGCTGGTCCAGGTCTGCGTGGGCAGCGTGCTGCTGGCGCCGTTTGCCAACCTGGCGGGGCTTCCGAAGGACGCCGGCGTCTGGGGCACGCATCTGGCCATGGGCGTGGTCTACACGGGGCTGGTCTTCACGCTGCTCTACGGCGCGATCCAGAAGCTGCCGACGCACACGGCGGGCGCGCTGTCCTTCATCTATCCGGTGGTGGCGATCGGCGTGGACTACCTGGCTTTCGGCCAGCGGCTGCATCCCGCGCAGCTTCTGGGCGCCGCCGCGATCCTGCTGGCGGCCGCGGGCATGACACTCGGCTGGGCGCTGCCGGGCCTGAAGAAGCGCGCGCCATCGGCACCCGATTGAGCTGATCGGACAGGTCGGCCGGGAGTCCCGGGCGTCAGCGCGGGGCGGGCGGCGGCTGGCCTGGCGCGGGCGCCTCGGTCACGAAGCCGATGCGGTTCAGGCCCGCCTTGTTCGCAATGCCCATCAGCGCCACCAGCTTGCCGTAAGGCACGGTCTGGTCGGCGCGCAGCTGCACCTCGGTGTCCTTGCTGTCGGCGGCGGCCTTCTGCAGCCGGGCGGCCAGTTCCTCGTCGGTCACGGGCTGGTCGTTGAGGAAGGTCTTGCCCGCGGCATCGACCGACACGCTCACGAACTTGGGCGTGTCGTTGGGCTGGCCGGCATCGGTCTGCGGCAGGTCGAGCTTGATCGAGCTCGCCATCAGCGGCGCGGTGATGATGAAGATCACCAGCAGCACCAGCATCACGTCGACCAGCGGCGTGACGTTGATGTCGGACAGCGGCCGCTGGCCGCCCGCCCCGGTCGCGCGCCCGCCGCCGGCGGCACTGCTGCCCAGGGAGGTGCGACCGAAGGCCATGGTGCGCGTGCTCCGTTCGGCTAGGCCGACACCGGCATGGGCCGCGCGGGCGGCGGCGCGGGCGGCGGCGGCGGACTGCCGAAGCTGCCGAGCAGGTCGTGCGCAAAGCCCTCGAGCTCGGCTTCGATGCGGCCGATGACGCGGCCGAACACGTTGTAGGCCAGCACGGCCGGAATGGCCACGGCCAGGCCGAAGGCCGTCATCACCAGCGCCTCGCCCACCGGCCCGGCCACCTTGTCGATGGTGAAGCCGCCGGTCTGGCCGGCAATGCCCGACAGCGCGCCGTAGATGCCCCACACCGTGCCGAGCAGGCCCACGAAGGGCGCCGTGGCGCCGACCGTGGCCAGCAGGATCTGGCCGGACTGCAGGCGCCGCAGCGCACCATGCAGCGCGCCGCGCAGCGCCCGCGTGAGCCGCTGGTTGCGGTCGCCGGTGGTGGCGCCGAGCGTGGACTCGCCTGCATCTGCTGCCGCCGCATTCCTGATGGCGCTCACGGCCGGCCCCACCAGCGTGGCGCGGTCGAAGGCCTGGAGCCGCTGCTGCGCATCGGCGAGCGTGGCCGACTGCCAGAATGCCGCGATGCTGCGCAACACATCGCGCGTGCCGCCGCGCAGCAGCCAGCCCTTCCAGAGAATCACCACCCAGCTTGCTATCGACATCGCGAGCAGCAGCGCCGCCACCGAGCGGCTGACACTGTCTCCGTGGGTGAGCAGTTCGAGGACGCTCATCGTTCTTTCAGCGCAAACCCAGCACGTCGAACATGTCGAACAGGCCCGCCTTCTGGCCGGCCAGGAAGCGCACGGCGCGCAGCGCGCCCTGCGCGTAGGTCACGCGGCTCGCCGACTTGTGGGTGATCTCGATGCGCTCGCCGGTGCCCGCAAACAGCACGGTGTGGTCGCCCACGATGTCGCCGCCGCGGATCGCGGAGAAGCCGATGGTGGACGGGTCGCGCTCGCCGGTGATGCCTTCGCGCGCGTACACGGCGCACTCCTTCAGGTCGCGGCCCAGCGCCCCGGCGATCACCTCGCCCATCTTGAGCGCGGTGCCCGAGGGCGCATCGACCTTGTGGCGGTGGTGCGCCTCGATGATCTCGATGTCGTAGCCCGTCGAGAGCGCCTTGGCCGCCATTTCGAGCAGCTTGAAGGTGACGTTGACGCCCACGCTCATGTTGGGCGAGACCATGATCGCGATGTCCTTGGCGATCTCGGCGATCTCGGCCTTCTGCGCATCGCTGAAGCCGGTGGTGCCGATCACGGCCTGCACGCCGAGCTCGCGGCAGGCTGCCAGGTGTGCGAGCGTACCTTCGGGGCGGGTGAAGTCGATGAGCACCTGCGCGTCCTTGAGGCCGGTGCGCAGGTCGGCCACGATCGGCACGCCGCTCGTGAAGCCGAGGAACGCGGCCGCATCGGCGCCGATGGCGTTGCTGCCCGCCATGTCGAGCGCGCCGGCCAGCCGGCAATCGGGCGCCTCGCGCACCGCCTCGACCAGTATGCGGCCCATGCGGCCCGAGGCGCCCGCGATCGCGATGCGCCGCAGCGGGGGCGTGGAAGACTCGGAAAGGTGCGAAGAAGTGGAAATGGATTCAGTCACGCGGATTCAGCCTTCGAAATTGGCATGGAAACCGGCACGCCCCGCCTGACCCGGCGGGTGCGCCCGCCCTCGCCCTGTGTTTGGCGCGTGCTCAGCGCGCGGCTTCGAGCGGGGGATATGCGGCGGGAAGCGGCGGCAGGCTGGTTGCCGTGGCGGTGGCATCGGCCTTCTTGCCGTCGTCCTTGGGAGCGAATTTCTTGAGCTCTTCTTCCGAGGCCTCGAGCGGCGGCACCTTGCCGCTCTTCTTGCGGGTGTCGAGCGCGGCGACGAATTCTTCCTCGCTGGGCATCGGGTCGCCCTCGAAGCGCTCGAGCAGTTCGCCGTTGAAGAAGACCGTCAGTCGGCGTTCCTGGGGATCGACGCCCTGGCGCCTGATCGTGAAGACGTAGTCCCAGCGATCCTTGTGGAAGACGTCGGTCAAAAGCGAGGTGCCGAGGATTTCACGCACCTGCTGGCGCGACATGCCGGGCTTGAGCGCCTCGACCTGTTCCTTCGACACGAAATTGCCCTGGACCACTTCGACCTTGTAGGGCGTGATGGCCGTCAGCGCACCACGCGTGCGATCGCTGAAGCCGCTGCAGGCACCGAGGCTGAACGTCGCGGCGACGGCCGCGGCCAGCAGCCAGGGACGGCGTTGGAGAATGGCAGGCATGGGAGGAAAAAAAGGGGGTAGCGATATGATCGGCCATTGTAGCGGCTGGCCCTTTTTGGGGCCCGTCCGCAGCCCAGGGCGCAGGAACCATCATGGCCAACATCGACGAACTCAAGAACACCGGCCTCAAGGCCACTCTGCCACGCCTGAAGATCCTAGAGATCTTCCAGACCGGCAGCCAGCGCCACATGACGGCCGAAGACGTTTTCCGCGTGCTGCTGAACGAGCACTCCGACATCGGCCTGGCCACCGTCTATCGCGTGCTGACGCAGTTCGAGCAGGCCGGCATCCTCGAGCGCAGCCATTTCGAAAGCGGCAAGGCGGTCTACGAGCTGAACGAGGGCACGCACCACGACCACCTGATCTGCACCTCGTGCGGCAAGGTCGAGGAGTTCTACGAC
This sequence comes from Variovorax beijingensis, assembly GCF_007828835.1. Lineage (GTDB taxonomy): Bacteria > Pseudomonadota > Gammaproteobacteria > Burkholderiales > Burkholderiaceae_C > Variovorax > Variovorax beijingensis_A. The sequence goes on from NZ_VIVL01000003.1 coordinate 425,582, forward strand.
GCCGAGATCGAGCGCCGCCAGCAGATGATCTCCAAGGACAAGGGCTGGATCCTGCAGGACCACGCGATGTCGCTCTACGGCCTGTGCGGCGACTGCGCCAGCAAGAGGTAAGGCCCCCCGGCTTTTCACTTCGCTTCGCTGCGTGTAACTCCACCCCCCGAGGGGGAGGCGCGGCCCGCCTTGGGGCGGCCCGGCGGCGGCCGCACGGTCCCGCAGCGCCGCGCGCCCGTTCAGTCGCCGTCGCGCCCGCTTTCCATCGCCTTGTGGTGGCGCGCCACGAAATCGGCATAGGTGTCGATGCCGCGCAGCTGCAGGATCGAGTTGCGCACGGCGGCTTCCACCAGCACGGCGATGTTGCGCCCGGCCACCACCTGGATGATGACCTTGCGCACCGGAATGCCCAGCACGTCCTGCGTGAGCGGCGCCGAGGGCATGCGCTCGTAGTCGCGCTCGAAGCTGTCGCGCCGCACCAGGTGCACGATGAGCTTGAGCCGCATCTTCCGCCGCACCGCCGTCTCGCCGAAGATCGCGCGGATGTCCAGCAGGCCGATGCCGCGCACCTCCAGCAGGTTGAGCAGCAGGTCGGGGCAGCGGCCCTCGATGGTGTTCTGGTTGATGCGGAACAGGTCGACCGCGTCGTCCGCCACCAGGCCGTTGCCGCGCGAGATCAGCTCCAGCCCGAGCTCGCTCTTGCCGAGCCCCGATTCGCCGGTGATCATGACGCCCATGCCCAGGATGTCCATGAACACCCCGTGCATCGAGGTGCGTTCCGCGAAATGCTTGGACAGGTAGGCGCGCAGCAGGTCGATCACGAAGGCCGACGACTCGCGGGTGGCAAACAGCGGCAGCTGCGCGCGCTCGCAGATCGATAGCAGCTCGTCCGGCGCGGCTTGGCCGTCGGCCAGCACCAGCATGGGCGGCTCCAGCGTGACGATGCGGGCAATGCGCCGGGCGCAGTCTTCCTGGCTGCCGCGCGTCAGGTAGGCCACTTCGCGCGCGCCCAGGATCTGCACGCGGTACGGATGGATGTAATTGAGGTAACCGACCAGATCGGCCGCCGACTGGGCGCGGCTGATGACTTCAGGGTCGAACTGGCGCTCTGACGCCCCGAGCCCGGCGAGCCATTCCCAGCGGAGCGACCCGCGGAATTCCTCGAACATGGCGTCGGCACTGATGACGGTCGGCTTCATGCGTAGGGAGATGGCGCTGCGCGCCTAGTTGGAGGCCGGCCAGAATACCGCGGAACCGGCCCGGCGGGGCCGCGCGAGCCTGCGGGCAGGCACTTCAGGCGACTTGCGTCGACTGCCAGCCGGCAATGAGTCCGTGCAGTTCGGCCGCGTCGGTGCTCGACTTGATCTGCTCGCGCAGGTTGGCGTCGCTCAGCAGCTCGGCGATCTCGGAGAGGATTTCAAGGTGCTTCTGGGTGGCCGCCTCAGGCACCAGAAGGAAGATCAGCAGCCCGACGGGCTGCTCGTCCGGCGCGTCGAAGCCGATCGGGTTTGCCAGCTGGAAGACCGCGGCCATGGGGGCCTTCAGGCCCTTGATGCGGCCGTGCGGAATGGCCACCCCGTGTCCGAGCCCGGTGGAGCCGAGGCGTTCGCGTGCGAACAGGCTGTCGGTGATGAGCGCGCGGCCGAGGCCGTGGAGGCTCTCGAACAGCAAGCCGGCTTCTTCGAAAGCACGCTTCTTGCTGGTGGCGTCAACGCTCACAAGCACTTGAGCGGGCGGCAGGATGGACGCGAGGCGATTCATGGTGGGGGAAGGGCGGGGGCGATTATGCACCCGCTTGGTAAAAACCCCCACTCCCGTTACTTACTTTTTGGCTACATGTTGCCCGGAGGCCTCGCGTCCCTGTCAGTGCCGGTAACAGGAGCAGGCAGCAAAAAGCCGCCCGGAGGCGGCTTATCAGCAGGGGCCGCAGCCCTTTGCCCGTGGCCTACATCACGCGCTTGGGGGCGGCGTGATGGTGGTCTTGCAGGCGGTCCTTGTGGCGCACCACCTGGCGGTCGAGCTTGTCGACCAGTTCATCGACCGCAGCATAGAGATCAGCGTGGCTCGACTCCGCGAACATGTCGTTACCCTTGACGTGAATGTTGCACTCCGCCCTTTGACGGCGTTCCTTTTCCTTCTGCTTTTCCACCGTAAGGAGCACCTTCACATCGACCACCTGGTCGAAGTGCCGTGTGATCCGGTCCAGCTTGCTCGTGACGTAGGTGCGCAAGGCAGGTGTGACGTCGAGGTGATGACCGCTGATCGTCAAATTCATGAATGACCTCCTGAGAATTGACGGTTGGGAAAATGGCCCCGCTCCGGGATGGGGCGTGGCCGGCGAAACAGGTATGGGTTGGGGAGGGAAGAGGGAGAAGAGAAAAGAAGAAGCTGTCGATTCACTATGCCCAAGCTGTCACGGTATTGCAATAGCTGACTTCTCCGGGTGGCGGACGCCAATGGGCCATGCGCCACTCACGCTAGCGATTCCATAGCTGCCGGCGCATGCTGGCCCGCCGGTGCGGCTCTTTGGCAGCAAGTGTTTCAGTGCGTCACCAGCGGTGACCCTGCCAGGCGAAGGGCCTGCCGGCTCAGCTCCAGGCCGCACGCATGCGGTTGCGCAGGTCGATCACCGCGGCCGGCGGCGGCACTGCGGGCGGACGCTCGGGCGGCGGTGGCCAGGTCTGCTGCTCGAAGCCGGCAAGATCGCGTTCGGAAATGAAGCGCGTGCGGTTGGCATACAGGTGCCGGTCGCCGCGCACGGCCTGCTGCGTCACGTAGAAGCGCTGCGGCACCAGAAGATGCAGGTGGTCGCGCGCCCGCGTCATCGCCACGTAGAGCAGCCGCCGCTCTTCTTCGAGTTCATGCGCGCTCTGCGCCACGTCGGCCGGCAGGCAGCCGTCGACCACGTTGAGCACGTGCACCGAATTCCACTCCTGCCCCTTGGCCGAGTGGATGGTCGAAAGAATCAGGTAGTCTTCGTCGAGCGAGGGCGGACCCGGCTTGTCGCTGGTGGCTTCGGGCGGATCGAGCGTGAGCTCGGTCAGGAAGCGCTCGCGCGAGCCGTAGCCCGAGGCCAGCCGCGCCAGTTGCTCCACGTCGCCGCGGCGCACGCCGGAGGGGTCGTCGTAGAGCCGGTCGAGGTGCGGCAAATACCAGCGCACCGCCAGTTCCACATCGGCGGGCCACGGCAGCGAGGGCGCACACAGCGCGGCATAGGCTTCGGCGAACACCGCCCATTCCACGCGGGCGGCGGATGGCGGCACGAACTCGCGCACCGCCGCCACCGGATCGGCGGCCTGGTCCATGGCATCGAGCAGCCGCGCGCCGGTCGCCGGCCCGATGCCCGGAATGAGCTGCGTGACGCGGAATCCCGCCATGCGCCCGCGCGGGTTCTCGGCGAAGCGCAGCACCGCGAGCAGGTCCTTCACATGCGAGGCTTCGAGGAACTTGAGGCCGCCGTACTTCACGAACGGGATGTTGCGGCGCGCCAGTTCGAATTCGAGCGGCGCGCTGTGCGTGGCAGCGCGGAACAGCACCGCCTGCGACTTGAGCGCCAGGCCGCCCTCGCGGTGCGCCAGCACCTTGTCGGCCACCCAGACGGCCTGCTGCGCCTCGTCCGGCACCAGCACCAGCTGCGGCCGGCCCGCGGAGGGCTTGTCGGTCCAGAGCGTCTTGGCGTGCCGCTCGGCCGCCTGCGCGATGACCCGGTTCGACACGTCGAGAATGGGCTGGGTCGAGCGGTAGTTGCGCTCCAGCGTGACCACGCGCGCAGCCTGCGAGAACTGCGACGGAAAGTCGAGGATGTTACGCACGGTTGCACCGCGAAACGAGTAGATCGACTGCGCGTCGTCGCCCACCACCGTCACACCGCGGCCATCGGGCTTGAGGGCCAGCAGGATCGAGGCCTGCAGCAGGTTGGTGTCCTGGTACTCGTCGACCAGGACGTGGTCGAAACGCGCGCCGACCAGCGCCGCCAGCGCGGGCTCGGCCACCATGCCGGCCCAGTAGAGCAGCAGGTCGTCGTAGTCGAGCACGTTCTGCTGCTGCTTGGCTTCGACGTAGGCGCCGAACAGGCGCTTGAGCTCGGCCTCCCATTCGGCGCACCACGGAAAGGCCTCGGCCAGCACATCGGCCAGCGGCGCGCGCGTGTTGACGCAGCGCGAATAGATCGACAGGCAGGTGCCCTTGCGCGGAAATCGGTTCACGCTCGACGACAGGCCGAGTTCGTGCCGCACGAGGCCCATCAGGTCCTCGGCGTCGCCACGGTCGTGGATCGTGAAGTGGTCGTTCAGGCCAATGTGCGCGGCGTATTCGCGCAGCAGGCGCGCGCCGATGCCGTGGAACGTGCCGGCCCAGGGCAGCGCGGGCGGCTTGTCGGATTTGAGCCCGAGCACGCGCGCCAGCACCTGGCCGGCGCGGCGCTCCATTTCCTGCGCCGCGCGGCGCGAGAAGGTCAAAAGCAGCAGGCGCTGCGGATCGACGCCGCCGGCAATGAGGTGCGCGACGCGGTGCGCCAGCGTGCTGGTCTTGCCCGAGCCCGCGCCGGCAATCACCAGCAGCGGCCGCTCGTCGCGCCCGGTCAGCGTGCCGACGCCGTGCTCGACGGCAGCGCGCTGCTCGTCGTTGAGGGCGGAGAGCGCCGCGGCGAGGCGCTCGGCCTGGGTGGCGCCGGGGGTGTGGGAAACGGGGAGCGCAGCAGTCTGCATGGCCGCAACTTTACTGTATGTCCATCCAGATCGATGGACCTGCCGTCACATGGCCGATGACATAATTGCCGCTCGCTGCAACTGGAGACCGCATCATGGAAACCGCACCGTCTCGGCAGCTTTCAACTCCCGCGTCCTGACGCGCCTCGATCGCTGACACCAGGGCCCGGGGATTGAAAGCACCCCTCCCCTCGCCCCATCGCCTCAGCCATTTCACGGGAGTGAGCCCATGCTCAATATCTTTACGCTCGCCAACGGCCGCCTTGTCCAGGAAGAGATCGAGGCGCTCGAGGAGCTTTCCAAGTTCCAGCCGATCTGGGTCGACCTCGAATCGCCCACGCTCGAGGAAAAGCGCTGGATCAAGCAGTACTACGGCCTCTCGATTCCCGAAGACGCGATGGACGAGGACATCGAGGAATCGGCCCGCTTCTATGAAGAAGACAACGGCGAACTGCACATCCGCTCCGACTTCCTGATCGACGACGACGAAGACCCGCGCTCTGTGCGCGTGGCCTTCATCCTGAACCAGCACAACACCGAGCTTCGCAGCCGCGGCGTGCTGTTCTCGATCCACGACGAGGACGTGCCCGTGTTCCGGCTGCTGCGCATGCGTGCGCGCCGCGCACCGGGCCTCATCGAAGACGCGAAGGAAGTGCTGCTCAAGCTGTTCGATGCCGACGCCGAATACTCGGCCGACACGCTGGAGAACATCTACGACGAGCTCGAGATCGCAGGCAAGAAGGTGCTCGAGGGCAACGTGAGCGACGAGCTGGCGGGCGAGGTGCTGGGCGCCATCGCGCGCCAGGAAGACCTGAACGGCCGCATCCGCCGCAACGTGATGGACACGCGCCGCGCGGTCAGCTTCATGATGCGCAGCCGCATGCTCAACGCCGAGCAGTTCGAGGAGGCGCGGCAGATCCTGCGCGACATCGAATCGCTGGACAACCACACGGCCTTCCTGTTCGACAAGATCAACTTCCTGATGGATGCGACCGTCGGTTTCATCAACATCAACCAGAACAAGACCATCAAGATCTTCTCGGTGGCCAGCGTGGCGCTGCTGCCGCCCACGCTGATCGCGAGCATCTACGGCATGAACTTCAAGCTCATGCCCGAACTCGACTGGTCGCTGGGCTATCCGTATGCGCTGGCGCTGATGGCGGCGAGCGCGCTGGTGCCGATGTGGTACTTCCGCCGGCGCGGCTGGCTCAAGTAGCCGCGGGCGTTTCGCGGCAAGAAGGCAGCGTGGCCAGCCACGCGCTCGCCAGCGCGAGGCTGTAGCGGCTCGCCACCTCGGCGACGAAGCGCGCGAAGTCGCCATGCGCGGCGTCGTCGGCCCGGTCCGAGATGGTCCGCACGGCCGCAAACGGCACGCCGTAGTCGTGGCATGCCTGCGCCACCGCCGCGCCTTCCATCTCTACTGCGAGCGCATCGGGGAGGCTGCGCCGCAAAGCATCGCTTTCGGCCGCGGTCGAGACGAAGCGGTCGCCGCTCACCAGCAAGCCTCGATGCACCTTCGGAGACCGGAGGCCGAATTCATCGACGGCCGCCTGCCCCACCAGCGCCACCGGATCGCGCAGCGCGGCTTCGGCCGCGGCCGCCAGCGCATCGCTGACTGCGGCATCGGCCGCAAAGCGCGAAAGGCCCATCAGCGGCACCTCGTACTTCGGAAAGATCGGCGAGGCATCGAGGTCGTGCTGCAGCAGCTGCGTCGCGACCACCACATCGCCGACTTCCACGCCCGGCGCGAGCCCGCCCGCGACGCCCGTGAACACGATCGCGCGCACGCCGAAGCGCTCGAGCAGCACCGTGGCCGTCACCGCCGCCGCGACCTTGCCGATGCGCGACAGCACGGCCACCACCGGCTGGCCGTGCAGGTGGCCGACCCAGAAGTCACGCCCCGCAGCGCGCACGCGCTGCTCGTCGGGCATCTGCGCGAGGAGCGCACTCAGCTCCTCGTGCATTGCAGCGACGACGGCAACGGGCGCATGTACCGAGGAACTCATCATTCTCTTTCCAGGAACACCGCGGAACCGGCTTTGCCGGACCGCTGGTGTTGCCCCCTGCAAGGGGGTGGGAGTAGCGACACGAAGTGCGCGAAGCCTGGGGGTTTACTTAATATCCACGCCGTAGAAAGTGTGGCGGCCGAAGGGACTCAATTTGAAGTCGACCACCTCCTTGCGCACCGGCTTCAGCTGCACCGCATGCGCGATGGTGAACCACGGCGCCTGCTCCTTGAAGATGAGCTGCGCCTTCTTGTAGAGCGCATCGCGGTCGGCCTGCTTGGTCGCGCTCTTGGCCTTCAGCACGAGGTCTTCGTAGGGCTGGTAGCAGAACTTCGAGATGTTGCTGCCGCTGGCCGACTTGGCCGAGGCGCAGCCCAGCAGCGTGTAGAGGAAGTTGTCGGGGTCGCCGTTGTCGCCGGTCCAGCCCAGCATGCCCATCTGGTGCTCGCCGGCCTGCAGGCGTTTGCGGTATTCGCCCCACTCGAAGCTCTTGATCTCGGCCTTGACGTTGATCTTGGCAAGGTCGGCCTGCATCAGCTCGGCAATGCGCTTGGCGTTCGGGTTGTAGGGCCGCTGCACCGGCATGGCCCACAGGTCGGTAGCGAAGCCATCGGGGAATCCGGCCTGCGCCAGCAGCTTCTTCGCGGCTTCGGGGTCGTAGGGATCGTCCTTGACCGAGTCGTTGTAGGACCACATGGTCGGCGGGATCGGGTTCTTCGCGGCCACGCCGGTCGACAGGTACACGCCGTCGATGATCGCCTTCTTGTTGATCGCCATGTTGAGGGCCTTGCGCACGCGCACGTCGTCGAAGGGCTTCTTGGTGGTGTTGTACGAAAGGTAGCCGACGTTGAGTCCGGGCTGCTCGAGCACCTGCACGTTCGGGTCCTTGCGGATCGCGTCGAGATCGGCCGGGTTCGGATATGGCATGACGTGGCATTCGCCCTTCTGCAGCTTGGCCCAACGCACCGAGGCGTCGGGCGTGATCGCGAACACCAGGTCGTCGATCTTCGCCTTGCCGGCCCAGTACTGCGGGAAGGCCTTGAAGCGGATGACTGCGTCCTTCTGGTATTGCACGAGGTAGAACGGGCCGGTGCCGATCGGGTCCTGGTCGACCTTCTCGGGCGTGCCGGCCTTCAGCATCGCAATGGCATATTCCTTCGACTGGATGCCCGCATACTGCATGGCAAGGTTGGCAAGGAACGGCGCCTCGGCCTGGTTGAGCGTGATCTTCACGGTCAGGTCGTCGATGCGGTCCACCGACTTCAGCAGCTTGGGCATGCCCATGTCGTTGAAGTAGGAGTGGTTCTGGCTCGTGACCTTGAAGAAGGGATCGCTTTCCTTCCATTGGCGCTCTAGCATGAAGATGAAGTCGTCGGCATTGAAGTCGCGCGTGGGCTTGAAGCTCTTGCTGGTGCTGTGCCACTTCACGCCCTTGCGCAGGTGGAAGGTGTAGACCGTGCCGTCGGCCGAGATGTCCCATTTTTCCGCGAGGCCCGGCACGACCTTGGTGCCGCCGCGCTCGAACTCGACAATGGTGTTGTAGACCTGCGTGGTCACGTCGAACGAGGTGCCGGTGGTGTTCACGCCCGGATAGAAGTTCTCGGGACTGCCCTCCGAACAATAGACCAGCGTCTTGGCGGACGCGGCGCCCGCGGCCAGTGCGAGTATGGCGAGTGCCGTTGGCGCGAGCAGCGCAACAAGCCTGGGCGAGCGGCGCGAAACGAGAGGCTGAGCGGTCTTCTTCATGGCAACTCCTTGGGCACGGTTGAAGTGAACTAGGGGTTCGCCGCCAGGGGCGCGGCGAACGGCGGGGACAAGGGCACATCGGCGCTGACCGGCGGCGTGCCATCGAGGAATTTCTCTGCGTAGTGGCAGGCCACCAGCCGCTCGTCGAGCGCGCGCAGCAGCGGCCGCTCCTCGCGGCAGCGCTGCGTCGCATGCGGGCAGCGCGTGTTGAAGACGCAGCCCGCGGGCGGATCGAGCGGCGACGGCAGCTCGCCCTTGAGCACGATGCGCTGGCTGCTGAGCCCGGGCGTGGACGCCAGCAGCGCCTGCGTGTAGGGATGCAGCGGCCGCGCGAAGATGCGTGCCTTGGGCCCCTGCTCCACCGCATGGCCGAGGTACATCACCAGCACGTCGTGCGCGATGTGCCGCACCACGCCCAGGTCGTGCGAGATGAAGAGATAGGCCAGGCCGAGTTCGGCCTGCAGGTCGGCCAGCAGGTTCAGCACCTGCGCCTGGATCGACACGTCGAGCGCCGACACCGGCTCATCGGCCACCAGCAGGCGCGGCTCCAGCATGAGCGCGCGCGCAATTTCAATGCGCTGGCGCTGGCCGCCGGAGAACATGTGCGGATAGCGGTTCGCATGCTCGGGCCGCAGGCCCACGCGCGCGAGCATCTCGCGCGCCTTGGCGGCCCGCTCGGGCCTGCCGAGCGCGGTGTTGATGGCGAGCGGATCCTCGAGCACGGCGCTGATCTTCTTGCGCGGATTGAGCGAACCATAGGGGTTCTGGAACACCAGCTGCACGGCCTGGCGCAGCTCGCGCCGGTACGCGGGCGGCGGCTCCACCGCATCGTGGCCGACCAGCGTGAGCTGCCCGGCCGTGGGCTTTTCGATCAGCGCGACCATGCGCGCGAGCGTCGATTTGCCGCAGCCCGATTCGCCGACCACCGCGAGCGTGCGGCCGCGCTCGATGCGAAACGAAATGTCGCCCACCGCGCGCAACTGCGCAGGCGCGCGGAACATGCCGCGCCGCACGGCATAGGTGCGCTTCAGGTTGCGCGCCTCCACGACGACATCGCCGACGGGATCGCCACTCATGGCAGCGCCTCCGGGGCCTGCGGCCGCGGCCGGTCGGCCTCGATGGCCGCCATCCGCCCGGGCTCGCCGAGCGGGAAATGGCAGCGCACCTCGGCACCCGGCGGCGAGGCGACCGCGCGCAGCGCTGGCCGCACGTTGCAGGCCTTCGTGGTCACATAACTGCAGCGCGGCGCGAACAGGCAGCCGGCCGGCCGGTCGTGCACGCCCGGCACCACGCCCGCGATGGTGGCCAGCCGCCCCTCGGGCGCGGCGCGCTCGGGCAGCGCGGCCAGCAGGGCCTCGGTGTAGGGATGCTGCGGGTCCGCGAAGAGCCGGTCGACGCGCTGCTGCTCCATCACCTGGCCCGCATACATCACGGCGATGCGCTGCGCCATTTCGCTGACCACACCCATGTTGTGCGTGATGAGCACCAGCGCCATGCCGCGCTCTTTCTGCAGTTCGCGCAGCAGGTCAAGGATCTGGGCCTGGATCGTCACATCGAGCGCGGTGGTCGGCTCGTCGGCGATCAACAGGCGCGGGTTGCAGGCAATGGCCATCGCGATCATCACGCGCTGGTTCATGCCGCCCGAGAGCTGGTGCGGATAGCTGCCCAGGCGCGACGATGCGGCGGGTATGCCGACCTGCTCGAGCAGTTCGGTCGCGCGCTTCTTCGCCGTGCGCCGGTCCAGATGCAGGTGCAGCCGCAGCGTCTCCATCAGCTGGAAGCCGATGGTGAAGCAGGGGTTGAGGCTGGTGGTCGGCTCCTGGAAGATCATCGCGACCTCCTTGCCGACCAGCGCGCGGCGGGCCTTGTCGGAGATGCCGAGCAGCTCCTTGCCCGCGAAGCGCATGTGCTGCGCGCGCACGCGGCCCGGAAAGCCCACGAGGCCCATCAGCGCCATCATCGTGACGCTCTTGCCCGAACCCGACTCGCCGACGATGCCGAGCACCTCGCCCTCCTCCAGCGTGAGGCTCACGCCGTCGACCGCGTGCAGCACGCCGCCTTGCGTCGGAAACTCGACGTGCAGGTCCTTGATGTCCAGAAGCATGTTCATCTTTTGAGCTTCGGGTCGAGCGCATCGCGCAGGCCGTCGCCGAGCAGGTTGAAGGCCAGCACGGCCGCGAGGATCGCGAGCCCCGGAAAAGTGACGACCCACCAGGCGCGCAGCACGAACTCGCGCGCATCGGCCAGCATCGTTCCCCATTCGGGCGACGGCGGCTGCGCGCCGAGGCCGATGAAACCCAGCGCCGCCGCATCGAGGATGGCGGTGGAGATGCCGAGCGAGGCCTGCACGATCAGCGGCGCCGCGCAGTTGGGCAGCACTTCGCGGAACATCAGGCGCAGCGTGCCGGCGCCGCTCACGCGCGCGGCGGTCACGTAGTCGCGCGAGATCTCGGCAATGACCGCGGCGCGCGTGATGCGCACGTAGTGCGGCAGCACGACGATGGCCACCGCGACCATGGCATTGACCAGCCCCGGCCCGAGGATCGCGACGATCACGATGGCCATCAGCAGGCTCGGCATCGTGAGCACGATGTCCATCAGCCGCATGATCGCGATCTCCAGCACGCCGCGGAAGAAACCCGCGACCAGGCCGAGCACCACGCCGACAAGCACCGACAGCGCCACCACCGCAACGCCGATGGACAGCGACAGCCGCGCCCCGTACATGAGGCGCGAAAGGATGTCGCGCCCGATGGCGTCGGTGCCCAGCAGATAGCTCGCGGAGCCGCCCTGCTGCCAGGCCGGTGGCAGCAGGAAGACGGCGCTGTTGGTCTGGTTGGGCGCATGCGGCGCGATCCAGGGCGCGAACAGCGCGACCAGCAGCAGCAGCGCGACGGTGGCAAGGCCGGCCACCGCGCCGCGGTTGGCCGAGAAGGCGGTCCAGAACTCGCGCCAGGGACCGGGTGGCGCTGCGCTGCCCGAAACTGCGTGTGTTGTCGTCGTTGCCATGGAATCAGTCAGTGCCGGATGCGCGGATTGATGACGCCGTAGGTGACGTCGACCAGCAGGTTGACCAGCATCACGATGCCGCCCAGCAGCAGCATGCCGCCCTGCAGCACCGGGTAGTCACGCCGGCCGATGGCCTCGATCAGCCACTTGCCCACGCCGGGCCACGAAAAGATGGTTTCGGTGAGGATCGCGCCCGTGAAGAGCACGCCCACCTGCAGCCCGATCACCGTGACCACCGGAATCAGCGCATTGCGCAGCGCATGCAGCCCCACCACGCGAAGGCGCGAAAGGCCCTTGGCGCGCGCGGTGCGGATGTAGTCTTCGCCCAGCACCTCGAGCATGGCCGAGCGCGTCATGCGTGCGATGACCGCGAGCGGCACGGTGCCGAGCACGATGGCCGGCAGGATCAGGTGATGCAGCGCCGACCAGAAGGCGCCGGTGTCGCCGGCGCGCAGCGCATCGATCAAGAGGAAACCCGTTTCAGGCTCGACAAAGTACTGCACCGAGATGCGGCCCGACACGGGCGTCCAGCCCAATTGCACCGAGAAGAACAGGATCAGCAGCAGCCCCCACCAGAAGATCGGCATCGAATAGCCGGTGAGCGAGGTGGCCATCACGCCGTGGTCGAAGATGGAATTGCGCCGCACCGCCGCCAGGATGCCCGCCGGCAGCCCCAGCAGCAGCGCAAAGGCAATCGCGCACGCGGCAAGCTCGACCGTCGCGGGGAACAGCGCGAGGAATTCGCTGGCCACCGACTCCTGCGTGATGAGCGACTTGCCGAGATCGCCATGCAGCACGCGGCCGATGTAGATGCCGTACTGCACGATCACCGGCTTGTCGAAGCCATAGGCCGCGCGCAGCTGGGCGTGGCGCTCGGGGTCGATGCCGCGCTCGCCGGCCATGGTTTCGATGGGATCGCCCGGCACCAGCCGGATCAGGAAAAAGGCAAGCAGCGTCATGCCGATGAAGGTCGGCACCAGCAGGCTCACGCGCGTGAGGAGGAAGCGAAGCATCGACCCGCAATATGCAAGATCGATGCCGTGGCCCTACCCGGGCCGAACCCTTACTTCTTGACGTCGCGCAGTTCGCGCCGCAGGATCTTTCCGACCGGCGTCTTCGGCAACTCGGTACGAAACTCCACGATTCGCGGCTGCTTGTAACCCGTAAGGTTTGCTCTGCAGTATTCGCGCACCTGCGCTTCGGTCAGCGACTCGTCCTTCTTGACGATCACCAGCTTGACGGCCTCGCCGGTCTTCTCGTCGGCCACGCCGACCGCCGCGCATTCGAGCACGCCCGGAATCTGCGCCACCACGTCCTCGATCTCGTTGGGGTACACGTTGAAGCCCGACACCAGGATCATGTCCTTCTTGCGGTCGACCACCTTGAAGTAGCCGCGCTCGTCGACCACGCCGATGTCGCCGCTCTTGAAGTAGCCGTCGGGCGTCATGACCTTGGCGGTCTCGTCGGGGCGCTGCCAGTAGCCGGCCATCACCTGCGGGCCCTTGATCGCGATCTCGCCGGGCTGGCCCGGCGCCACTTCGCGGCCCTCGTCGTCGAGCAGCTTGAGCCAGGTGCTCGGCAGCGGCAGGCCGATGGTGCCGGTGTAGGCCTTGCTGTTGGTCGGGTTGCAGGTGGCCGAGGGTGAGGTCTCGGACAGGCCGTAGCCCTCGCAGATCGGGCAGCCGGTCTTCTCGAGCCAGAGCTTCGCAACAGCCGCCTGCACGGCCATGCCGCCGCCCACCGAGACCTTGAGGTTCTTCCAGTTGACGGTGTTGAAGTCGGGGTGGTTGGCCAGCCCGTTGAACAGCGTGTTGACCGCGGGAAAGCTGTGGATCGTGTGCTTGGAGAGTTCCTTGAGCACGCCCGCGAGGTCGCGCGGATTCGGAATCAGGATCAGCTTGCCGCCCGTGCGCATGTTCAGCATCATGCCCACGGTGAAGGCGAAGATGTGATAGAGCGGCAGCGCGCAGACGCTCGTGGGCTGCTCGCCCATCGGCACCTGCGCCATCACGGGTTCGTTCCAGGCTTCGGACTGCAGCACGTTCGCAATGACGTTGCGGTGCAGCAGCACCGCGCCCTTGGAGACGCCAGTGGTGCCGCCGGTGTACTGCAGCACGGCCACGTCGTCGGGGCCGATGGCCGGCGCCTTCAGCGTGCGGCTCGCGCCCTGGTCGAGCGCATCGTTGAAGCGCACCGCGCCCGGCAGGCTGTAGTGCGGCACCAGCTTCTTCACGTTGCGCACGACGTAGTTGACGAGCGCGCCCTTGAGGAAGCCGAGCCGGTCGCCCATGGCGGCGAGCACGATGTGCTTGATGGGCGTGGCCGCGATGCACTGCTGCAGCGTGGTGCCGAAGTTCTCCATGATGACGATCGCCTTGGCGCCCGAGTCCTTGAGCTGGTGCTCGAGCTCGCGCGGCGTGTACAGCGGATTCACGTTCACCAGGATCAGGCCGGCGCGCAGGATGGCCGCGACCGCAATCGGGTACTGCGGGCAGTTGGGCATCATGACCGCGACGCGGTCTCCCTTGGCGAGGCCGAGCCCCTGCAGGTAGGCGCCGAAGGCCTTGCTGAGCTTGTCGGTCTCCGCATAGCTCACGTCCTTGCCCATGAAGCTGTAAGCCGTGCGGTCGGCGTACTTGGCAAAGCTCTCCTCCATGAGACCGACCAGCGAGGAATACTGCGAAGCGTCGATGTCGGCGGGCACGCCTTGCGGATAGCTGCTGAGCCAGGGGCGGTCGGTCATGGGTGTGTCTCCTCGGAATCGCGTGTTTTGAAACGACAGCGGCGCACAAGTGGCGCCGCGGTGATGATCTGCCCGCACTGCGCGGGCGCGGACCTTGGGCCTATTCGATGGCCTTGCCCATATCTTCCACTACTTTCTTCGCATCCCCAAAGACCATCATGGTCTTGTCCATGTAGAAGAGCTCATTGTCCAGGCCCGCATAGCCCGCCGCCATGGAGCGCTTGTTCACGATCACCGTCTTGGCCTTGTAGGCCTCCAGGATGGGCATGCCGTAGATCGGGCTGCCCTTCTGCAGCGCCGCCGGATTCACCACGTCGTTGGCGCCCAGGATGATCGCCACGTCGGCCTGGCCGAACTCGCCGTTGATGTCTTCCATCTCGAACACCTGGTCGTAGGGCACCTCGGCCTCGGCCAGGAGCACGTTCATGTGGCCCGGCATGCGCCCGGCCACCGGGTGGATCGCGTACTTGACGGTGATGCCCTTGTGCGTGAGCTTCTCGGCAAGTTCCTTCACCGCATGCTGCGCGCGCGCCACCGCCAGGCCGTAGCCCGGCACGATCACCACCGTCTCGGCATTGCCCAGCACGAAGGCCGCATCGTCCGCGCTGCCGCTCTTGACCGGGCGCTGCTCCTTGGCGCCGCCGGCCGCGCTGACCGCCTCGCCGCCGAAGCCGCCCAGGATCACGTTGAAGAACGAGCGGTTCATGGCCTTGCACATGATGTAGCTCAGGATGGCACCCGAAGATCCCACCAGCGAGCCGGCCACGATCAGCATCGCGTTGTTCAGGCTGAAGCCGATGCCCGCGGCCGCCCAGCCCGAGTAGCTGTTGAGCATCGACACCACCACCGGCATGTCGGCCCCGCCGATCGGGATGATGATGAGCACCCCCATCACGAAGGCCAGCGCCAGCATCGCGAAGAAGGCCGGCCAGCTCTCTGTGAACATGAACACCAGACCCAGCCCGATCATGGCCAGGCCGAGCACGAGGTTCAGCATGTGCTGGCCAGCGAACTGCACCGGCGCGCCCTGGAACAGCCGGAACTTGTAGGTGCCCGAGAGCTTGCCGAAGGCGATCACCGAGCCGCTGAAGGTGATGGCGCCGATGGCCGCCCCCAGGAACAGCTCGAGCCGGTTGCCCGCGGGAATGGGCGCGCCCTTGGCGATGCCTTCGAGCATGGCCGCGGGTTCGACCACGGCCGCGACCGCGATGAACACCGCCGCCAGGCCGATCATGCTGTGGAAGAAGGCCACCAGCTCGGGCATCTTGGTCATCTCGACCGTCTTGGCGCGGTAGGCGCCGTAGCCGCCACCGGCCACCAGCCCGAGCAGCACCCAGGCCAGGCCCGTCAGCTGGCCGCCGGCGATCTTGTAGATCAGCGCACCGGTGGTGACCACCGCGATGGCCATGCCGGCCATGCCGAAGATGTTGCCGCGGATCGAGGTGGTGGGATGGGACAGCCCCTTCAAGGCCTGGATGAAGCAGACGCTGGCAACCAGGTACAGCAGCGTGACGACGTTCATGCTCATTGCGAGGCTCCCGCTTCGGCCTTGGGTGCGGCCTTCTTGTCCTTCTTCTTGAACATCTCGAGCATGCGCCGCGTGACCAGGAAGCCGCCGAAGATGTTCACCGCCGCGAGCGCCACCGCGAGCACGCCCATGGTCTTGCCCAGCGGGGTTTCGGTGAGCGCGGCCGCCAGCATGGCGCCCACGACCACGATGGCCGAGATCGCGTTGGTCACGGCCATCAGCGGCGTGTGCAGCGCAGGCGTGACGGTCCACACCACGTGATAGCCCACGTAGATGGCCAGCACGAAGATGATGAGGTTGATGACGGTATGGGAAACGGGATCCATGATTTCTTCTCCTCGCGTGACCGCTTATTGCTTCGTGACCTGGCCGTCCTGCGCAACGCGGCAGGCGGCGACGATGTCGTCCTCGAGGTCGATCTTCAGGGCGCCCTCCTTGGTGACGATGAGCTTGAGGAAGTCGAGCACGTTGCGCGCATAGAGCGCCGACGCGTCGGCCGCCACCAGCGCCGGCAGGTTGGTTTCGCCGACGATGGTCACGCCGTGCTTGACCACCGTCTTGTCGGCCTCCGACAAGGGGCAGTTGCCGCCGACGCCGTCCGCGCCCTTGCCGGCCGCGATGTCGACGATCACCGAGCCGGGCTTCATGGCCTTGACCATGTCCTCGGTGATGAGCGTCGGCGCGGCGCGCCCCGGGATGAGCGCGGTGCTGATGACGATGTCGGCCAGCGCCACGCGCTTGGCCACCTCGACCTGCTGGCGCGCGAGCCAGCTCGCGGGCATGGGCCTGGCGTAGCCGCCGACGCCGACCGCGGCTTCCTTCTCTTCGTCGGTGTCGTAGGACACCTCGATGAACTTGCCGCCGAGCGATTCGATCTGCTCCTTCACGCTCGGACGCACGTCGGAGGCCTCGATCACGGCGCCCAGGCGCTTGGCGGTGGCAATGGCCTGCAGGCCCGCCACACCCACGCCCAGGATGACCACGCGCGCGGCCTTCACGGTGCCGGCGGCGGTCATGAGCATCGGGAAGAAGCGCTGGTACTTGTCGGCCGCAATGATCACGGCCTTGTAGCCCGCGATGTTGGCCTGCGACGAGAGCACGTCCATGCTCTGGGCGCGGGTGGTGCGCGGCGCGGCTTCGAGCGCGAAGGCCGTGAGGCCGGCCGTGGCCAGGCGCTGCAGGCCGGCCGCGTCGAAGGGGTTGAGCATGCCGATGACCACGGTGCCGGGCTTCATGAGCGCGGTTTCGGCATCGCTGGGCGTGCGCACCTTGAGCACCATGTCGGCCGCGAAGGCGGCGTTCATGTTGACGATCTCGGCACCGGCGGCCTGGTAGGCGGCATCGGTGACGCTGGCCGCAATGCCGGCCCCGGACTGCACGCGCACGGTGTGCCCGGAAGCGGCCAGTTTCTTCACCGTCTCGGGCGTTACGGCCACGCGGGTTTCGCCGGCCATTGTCTCGGCAGGCACGCCTATCAGCATAGAGATCTCCTCAGGGCAAGGGCAATACGGGAACGCGGCCAGAGCTTACAGCAAGATTACGGCCGCGCTGTCGCCAAAATCCACCGCCTGTTCGCCGCTTGATGACCGTAGTCATTGCATGTGTAGCTATATAAATGGTAGCGAAGCTGGCGACCTCGAAGCCGCCACGCCCGTACATCGGTTGTTTCCCCAGCACCGCGCTCCCCGCGCGCGGATGCGCCCGGCTGCCAGGCAGCGGCGGCCGGCAACCCTTGTCGTCAATTGGCACGTATTTGTTTGCAATTGCTATCAACTCCAAGAAAGATACCTTCATTTCGTGCATAAGTTGCACCAAGGCTTTTTTCCGAAGACGCAGATAGATACACTTCTTTCACTCGAAAGCCCGCAGAGGCAAATTTGGGGGGATGGAATGCGTATTGCAGTACTTGATCACGAGCCCGATCAGCTTCAGCTGATCGCCCAGGCGATGTCGGGGCTCGGCCACGAATGTCACTCGTACACCGAAGGGCGCCCTTTGCTCCAGGCGCTGCGCCGGCAAACCTTCGATCTTCTGATCCTCGAATGGAACCCGCCGGACGTGCACGGCATCGAGCTCGTGAAGACCGCCCGCAACGAGCTGCGAAGCCGCGCGCCCATTCTCTTCGTGACCACGACGCGCGACGAGGCCGCCGTGGTCGAAGGGCTCAATGCGGGCGCCGACGATTTCATGATCGCGCCGGTTCGCGCCACCGAGCTCGAGGCCCGGGTCAATGCGCTGCTGCGCCGGTCCTATCCCGCGCAGCACGAGACGGAGCTGGTGTTCGGCCCTTATCACTTCTACCCGCCCGCGCGGGTCCTCAAGGTGAATGGCGCGACCGTCGAGCTGAAGAACCGCGAATACGCGCTCGCGCTGTTCCTGTTCCAGAACCTCGGCCGGCTGCTGTCGCGCGAGCATCTGCACGAGGCGGTGTGGGGCGCCGGCACGGCGGCGCTGTCGCGGTCGCTCGACACCCACGTTTCCCGCCTGCGGACCAAGCTGGGCCTCGGGCCCTCGAGCGGCTTCCTGCTGCTGGCCATCTACGGGCTGGGCTACCGGCTCGAAGTGGTCGACGCCAGCACACACCCGGACAGCCTCGCGCGCTGAGGCCCGCCCGGGAATCTCCGCCCCGATACGGGCTCCAAACGGCTTCGGGCCCTTGCCGTGGGCCGCCCCAAGGAATGAAGCCGATGAAAGTTCTCACGAGGCTGCTGCTGGCCGCCGTACTGTGCTGGGGCGCCTTCGGCACGGCCGCCGCTCAGGATGTGGAAGCCAGCGAGATGGTGCAGGGCGGCATGCAGGCCATCCGGATGATCGACCAGGGCAGGATCGGCGAGCTCTGGGACGGCGCCACGGCCGCCACCCGCAAGCGCATCGCGCGCACCGAGTTCGCCGCCAAGGTTTCCAGCAGCCGCTCGCCGCTGGGGGCGCCGCTGCAGCGCACCTGGGTGGCGGTCAACCGCCGGGCCGTGGCCGACCCTGATGCCGAAACGGCCGGCCAGTATGTCAGCATCGAGTATGAGACCCGTTTCAGCAACAAGCCGGATGGCACCCTGCGCGAACTCGTGAGCTTCCATCTCGATCGCGACCGCATCTGGCGCTTCAGCGGCTACGTGCTGCGTTGAACCAAGAGCCCAAGACCATGACGACCCCGCGCTGGAAACCCAATGTCACCGTGGCCGCCGTGATCGAGCAGGACGGCCGCTTCCTGCTGGTGGAAGAACACACCGCCCAGGGACTCAGGCTCAATACCCCGGCGGGGCACCTCGATCCGGGCGAATCGCCGATCGAAGGCTGTGCCCGCGAAACCCTCGAAGAGACCGCCCATGCCTTCACGCCCACCGCGCTGGTCGGCATCTACATGGCGCGCTCGAGCCACCGCACGGGCAGCAAGGAAGACGTGACCTACCTGCGCTTTGCCTTTGCCGGTACGCTCGGCGCGCAGGAAGCGGGCCGAGCCCTCGACGAAGGCATCGTGCGCACGGTCTGGATGAGCGCCGACGAAATCCGCGCCAGCGTGCCGCGCCACCGCAGCCCGCTGCTGCTGCAGTGCGTCGAGGACCATCTGGCCGGCAAGCGGTATCCGCTCGACCTGATCCACGTCCACGAATCAGTGCGCTGAAGGCTGCCGCGCGCCGGCCTCAGGCGCTCAGACGATGACCCCGCCGCCAAGGCAGCGCTCGCCGTCGTAGAGCACGGCCGACTGCCCCGGCGTGACGGCCCATTGCGGCTCGCCGAAGCGCAGGCTGAAGCTCGCCGCGGGGTCGCCGCCGCCTGCTTCCAGCTCGCAGGCCGCATCGGCCTGGCGGTAGCGCGCCTTCGATCCGTAGCGGCCCGGCGCGGGCGCCTCGCCCGAGATCCAACTCGCATCGCCGGCCGCCAGCGCCGAGGACAGCAGCCAGGGATGGTCATGGCCCTGCACCACCCAGAGCGTGTTCTTCTCGACGTCCTTGCGTGCCACGAACCACGGCGAGTGGTCGCCCGAGCCGCGCTGCGCGCCCTTTTCCTTGACGCCGCCGATGCCCAGCCCCTGCCGCTGGCCCAGCGTGTAGAAGCTCAGGCCCTGGTGCTCGCCGAGCCTGCGGCCACGGTCGTCCCTGATGGGGCCTGATTCCTTGGAGATGTAGCGGTTGAGGAATTCGCGGAACGGCCGCTCGCCGATGAAGCAGATGCCGGTCGAATCCTTCTTCTTCGCGTTGGGCAGGCCGATCTCTTCGGCAATGCGGCGCACCTCGGTCTTGTGCAGCTCGCCCACGGGGAACAGCGTCTTCGACAGCTGCGCCTGGTTCAGCCGGTGCAGGAAGTAGCTCTGGTCCTTGGAGGGATCGAGCCCCTTGAGCAGTTCGTGCCGGCCCGTGGCCTCGTTCAGCCGCACACGCGCGTAGTGGCCGGTGGCGATCTTCTCGGCGCCCAGGCGCATCGCATGGTCGAGGAAGGCCTTGAACTTGATCTCGGCATTGCACAGCACGTCGGGATTGGGCGTGCGGCCGGCCTTGTATTCGCGCAGGAACTCGGCGAACACGCGGTCCTTGTAGTCGGCCGCGAAGTTGACGTGCTCGATCTCGATGCCCAGCACGTCGGCCACGCTGGCGGCGTCCACGAAGTCGATGTTCGACGAGCAGTATTCGCTGTCGTCGTCGTCTTCCCAGTTCTTCATGAAGATGCCGACCACCTCGTGCCCCTGCTGCTTGAGCAGGTGCGCCGTGACCGCGGAATCGACCCCGCCGCTCAGTCCCACCACGATTCGTTGCTTTGCCATAAGCCCGCCATTGTCCCAGCCCCGGCGCCCGGGCGGCCGGCGTGGGGGAATCAGCCCTGGCGGCGCAGGCCGGCCAGCAGCTCGTAGGAACGCAGCCGCGCCGCGTGGTCGAACACCTGCGAGGTGATCATCAGCTCGTCGGCGCCCGTGCGCTCGATGAAGGCCTGCACGCCTTCGCGCACCCGGGCGGGCGAGCCCACGGCCGAACACGACAGCACCGAGTCGAGCAGCGCGTTCTCGGCCGGGCCGACCTTCTGCCGGTAGCCCTCGACCGGCGGCGGCAGGCGCCCCGGCCGGCCGCTGCGCAGGTTCACGAAGGCCTGCTGCCACGAGGTGGCGCGGAATTCGGCCTCTTCGTCGGTGTCGGCCACGAACACGTTGAAGCCCAGCATCACATAAGGCTTCTGCAGCTGCGCCGAGGGCTTGAAGGTCTCGCGGTAGATCTGGATCGCCTGCATCAGCTGCTGCGGCGCGAAGTGCGAGGCAAAGGCATAGGGCAAGCCGAGGTGCGCAGCCAGCTGGGCACCGAAGGTGCTCGACCCGAGGATCCACACCGGCACCTCGAGCCCCGCGCCCGGCACCGCGCGCACGGGCTGCTGCGGCGCCTTCGACATGAAGTCCATGAGCTCGACCACGTCCTGCGGGAACTGGTCGGCATCGGATTCGAGGTTGCGGCGCAGCGCGCGCGCCGTGCGCTGGTCGGAGCCGGGCGCGCGGCCCAGGCCCAGGTCGATGCGCCCCGGATACAGCGACTCCAGCGTGCCGAACTGCTCGGCGATCACCAGCGGCGAATGGTTGGGCAGCATCACGCCGCCGGCGCCGATGCGGATGGTCGAGGTGCCGGCGCCGATGTAGGCCAGCAGCACCGCCGTGGCCGCGCTCGCGATACCCGGCATGCCGTGGTGCTCCGCGAGCCAGTAGCGCGTGTAGCCCAGCTTCTCCCCGTGCTGCGCGAGCGAAAGCGAGTTGCGGAACGACTGCGCGGCGTCGCTGCCTTCGGTGATGGGGGAAAGGTCGAGGATCGAGAACGGAATCATGGACCGGATGATGGCGCGATCCGGCGATCCCTGCTCGTGCAAGCCATTGCCCGCTCTGCTAGGGCTGGCCGCGGCCCGGCTACGGGCTTCGCTTGCGCCACTGGCCCAGGTCGGCCTCGATGCGTTCGTTGATGTTGCCGCTCCACTGGGCGCCGAAGCCGGCCGCGCGCAGCAGCTCGACGATGCGCCGGCCGACCGCGACGGTGTTGGCCTCGCGCTGGTCGATCTCGGGAATCATGCCGCCGCTGAACGCCAGGTAGAGGCGGCCGGTGCGCACCGCAGTGTCGAGATCCTGCGCGTGATAGAAGCAGCAGCCGCGAATGCCCGAAGCGAGCCGGCCTGCGGCGCGCCACTGCTCGCGCACGTCGTCGTGGCCGTCGGCCAGCGTGTTGCCGGCGCGGTGCAGCGCAATGATCTTCTCGCTGCGCAGCTGGGCGAACACCGCTTCGAGCCGGTCGTATTCGGTCTGCGCGGGCCACGAAGCCTCGGCGGCGCGCTTGGCGGCGCAGGCGCGCGCCGCCTCGGCCCTGACCCAGGCGCGGTCTTCGGCCGTGAGCTCGTCGGGATCGAGGTACTCGTCGGTGATCATCCATTCGATGTCGCCGTCGGGATGGAAGCCGCACCACGCCAGGCCGTGAATGCGTGCGCGCGTGT
The DNA here is from genome assembly GCF_007828835.1 of Variovorax beijingensis. Classification (GTDB taxonomy): domain Bacteria; phylum Pseudomonadota; class Gammaproteobacteria; order Burkholderiales; family Burkholderiaceae_C; genus Variovorax; species Variovorax beijingensis_A. Next base: position 447,758 of record NZ_VIVL01000003.1, read on the forward strand.
CTTCGGGGTCGAGCGTGAGGGCCATGCGTGCTCGGCTCAACCTGCCAGGCACGCGAAGGCATCGGCTTCGAAGCGGCCGGCGGCGTCTTTCAGAACCAGGGTGCAGCTCACGTTGTGGGAATCTCGCGGATGGGAGGCCATCGAAGCCGCGCCGGCCAGCCCCGCCGCGGCGGGCACCATCGTACCGGGCTGCGGCCAAAGCTCGATGTCCGCCCGCGAAGGCGGCGGCCGTTTTGTAAGGCGAAAGCATTTGCCTGCGTGGCAAATCAACCACGCCCGGGCCGCGCCTTCGCGTCCGGGGCGGCCAGCACGGCAAAAAGCCGGCCCATGCTTTCGCATGGCCGGCTTTTGGGAGGGTTGGCGCTCGCCGAGCGCCGAGGCCGTTTTTACAGCGGCAGTGCGTCGCCGCGGGCAGCAGCGCGGGCTGCGGCGCGCACCGTGGCGCGGTCCACCGTGCTGGCGACGATCGGGGCCACGCCCGACGAGGCGCCTTCGGCGTACGGATCGGCGCTGCGGGCGGCAGCCACGGCTTCGGCACGGACCGCATCGCGGCTGGTCGACGAAACGAACACCTGGGCCGGGCCTGCATTGGCGCCGGTGGCGTACGGGTTGGCGCTGTGCGCGGCAACCACGGCCTGGCCGGCGACGTCGGCACGGCTGGCGGCCGAGGTCAGCTGATGCACGCCTTCGTAGGTTTCGGCATGGGCGGCACCGGCAACGGCCATGAGGGCAACAGCAACGGCGGAGAGGATCTTCGAGGCGGTCATTTTGATTTCCTTCAATTCAGTTCAGTTTTGGCTTTGGATGATTTCGAACCGGTCTTGGGTGGGTCACCGTCCCTCTTCTGGGGGGCGGCCACCTCGCTCGGGGCCCTGTTCACCCAGATCGGCTTGGGGGCCGGTCTGTGAGATGAATTGTGCGCCGTCTTCTACGTAAAAACCCTTAGCAAAAAGAACCACGGCGTTCACGGAAAGGAAACAATCGCATCGCCAAAGCGAAAGACCGGGGCCATGGACACCGGCCTTCGCAGATTGGAAAAAACTGCCGCCCCCCAGCGCTGCGGCTAAAGTAGTCGCCCCAAACGGCCCATCCAGCCACACACAACACAAGGAACATCAGCCATGGGCGCACAGTGGAAAGCAAAACACAAGGATCTGGCGGCCAATGCCAAGGGCCGCCTGTTCGGAAAACTGGCCAAGGAAATCATGGTGGCCGCGCGCAGCGGCGCCGATCCGGCCTCGAATGCGCGCCTGCGGCTGGTGGTGGAGCAGGCCCGCAAGGTCTCGATGCCCAAGGACACGCTGGACCGCGCCATCAAGAAAGGCGCGGGGCTCACCGGCGAGGCGGTGCATTTCGAGCATGTGATCTACGAAGGCTTTGCGCCGCACCAGGTGCCTGTGATGGTCGAATGCCTGACCGACAACGTGAACCGCACCGCGCCTGAAATGCGCGTGCTGTTCCGCAAGGGCCAGCTCGGCACCTCGGGCTCGGTGTCGTGGGACTTCGACCACGTGGGCATGATCGAGGCCGAGCCCTCGCGTGCCGATGCCGATGCCGAAGTGGCCGCCATCGAAGCGGGCGCGCAGGACTTCGAGGCGGCCGGCGAAGGCAGCGCCACGGTGTTCCTGACCGACCCGACCGATCTCGACCTCGTGAGCCGCGCGCTGCCGGCCCAGGGCTTCACGGTGCTGTCGGCCAAGCTGGGCTACAAGCCCAGGAACCCGGTCGATCCGGCCAGCCTCAGTGCGGAGCACCTCGAAGAGGTCGAAGTGTTCCTCGCGGCCATCGATGCGAACGACGACGTGCAGAACGTGTTCGTGGGCCTGGCGGGCTGAGCCGCTGCCTCTCATCCGATGGAGAGTCCGGTGACCCGCCCCGAGAATGCGGCCCCCCGCACGCTCGCCGGCCAGTGCCTCTGCGGCGCGGTGCGCTACACCGTGGCCGACGCGTTCGCCTATGCGCTGAACTGCCACTGCGCCGACTGCCGGCGCGCGACCGGATCGGCCTTCAAGCCCTTCGCCGGCATCGAGCGGCACAAGCTGGCCATTGCACAAGGCCAGGCCGAACTCCTGGTCTTCGGCAAGGAAGACGCGGGTGACGTGCACTGTCGCCATTGCGGCTCGCTGCTCTACTCGGTGGTGCGCGAAGGCCTGTTCGTGCATGTGACCCTGGGCACGCTGGCCGACGAGCCGTCGATCCGCCCGCGCGCGCACATCTTCGTGGGCTCGAAGGCGCCCTGGTTCACGATCACCGACGACCTGCCCCAATACGCGGGCCACGCCGACGCCGATTGAGCCTCGGCCTTGCTACGCCGCCCGTCCGCCGCGCTGGAGCGGCAGCCAGAGCGTGAACAGCGTGCCCCCGGGCCCCGAGCGCCACGACACCTCGCCGCCGACCGCCTGCGCCCGCCGCTGCTGGTTCTGCATGCCGCGGCCGCCGGCGCCGGCCAGGGCCTTCTCGACGTCGAAGCCCTGCCCGTTGTCCTCGATGCTCACCCGCACGCCCGACGCTTCTGGCTCGGTGGCCACCCGGATCTCGGTGGCGCGGGTATGGCGCAGCACGTTGGCAATGCTCTCCTGCACGATGCGCAGGATGTGCAGCGCGCTGGTCGGGTCGAGCCAGTCCAGCGCCGGAAGCTCCTGCACCTGCCATTGCAGAGCCACGCCCGAACTCTCGAGCCGCGGCCCGAGCCGGTAGCGCAGCGTGGCGAGCAGCAGCAGCAGGTCGTCCTCGAGCGGCTCCATCGAATCGATGGTGAGCTTGAGGTCGTCCAGGCAGCTCTGGAGCATTTGCGAGACCTTGTCGTCGCTCATGCTGCCGCCTTCCACGGAGCGGATGGCGCTGATCAGCGAGGAGCCCAGCCCGTCGTGCATGTCCTGCATGAGGCGCTGGCGCTCGTCGCTGATGGTCTGCTTCTTCTCGACCTCGCGCAGCCGCCGGTGGCTGAGCTCGAGCTCGGCTTCGCGCGCCGCAAGGCGCTGGGCCAGGCTGGCGTTGACCCGCTCGACCTCGGCAATGGCATTGACGTAGCGCCGGTACAGCAGCACCCCGAACACGCTGAACGTGACGGCATTGGTGTAGGCGCCCAGGTACCAGCCCTCGGGACTCACGAAGTTGTTCTGCAGCAGCCAGTCGGACACGCCCAGCAGCACGCACAAGCCGATGCCCACGGCCACCAGCCGCCCCTCGCCGGAGCGGCGCCAGGCGCTGATGCCGCCCACCAGCGCCACGGCGACCCCCATCAGCGCCGCGCCCAGGTAGATCAGCGGCGTGACCTGCGGCGTGTTCCTCAGGATCGCCAGGCCCGGCAGCGTCAACACGCCGGTCAGCACCGTCCACGCCACCACCGCGCCGGTGAACCAACGGAGCGGACGGCCGTGCAGCTGGCGCAGCGCGAAGTGCACCACCGCCACCAGCCAGAACAGCGAGTTGACCGTGAGCCAGGCGAACCAGTCGTTGGCGACCGGGACGCCGACATAGAAGTGCAGGCTGCGCAGGAAGGAGGTGGTCGCGAGGTTGAAGAAGAGCAGGTAGCCGGTCTCGTGGCTGCGCCTGAACCACACGAACAGCGCGAACACGCCCACGGCCATGAAGGCCGCGCTGAGCATGGCCGGCAGCTCCTGCTGCAGCCACTGCCGCATGCGGTAGCGGGGCTCCAGCGCTTCGGCGGGCCCGAGCCACAGCGACGAAACCGCCACCTGCGCGCCGCGCGTGTGCTCCATCCGCACCAGGATCTCGTTCAACGGCGCGCCGTCGATCGTCTTGCCCAGCAGCACCCACAGCGGCGTGCGCGTGCTGTTCCACAGCGGGCCCTGCACCTGCGCGCGGTGGACCAGCCGTCCATTGGCATACACCGCAATGGTGCCGTCGGTCTTGATGCGCGCGCCATAGAGCGCGAGCGGCGCCGTCGTGAGGGGCAGATTGCGCGTGGAAAGCCGCAGCCAGGTGATGCGGGTTGCATCCGTCGACGCGCTGCCATCGGCCTGGCGCAGCAAGGCGATGGGCAGCGCCAGCGGCAACTCGACCGGCTGCCAGGCGGGAGGCAGGGCCTCGCTGTCCACGGCAAGCGGCAGTGCGCGGAAGCCGGGTGCGTCTTCCACCTGCCAGTCGGCCTGCGTCAGGTGCAGCGCCGCGTTGGGCTGCGCGGCGCCGGTCGTGCCGAAAAAGGCGGCCATGGCGACCAGCAGTGCGATGGAAACCACGAGCACCCCGTTCGCCCAGAACGAGGCAAGACGGTATCTGGCGAAGTGCTCGAGCAGCCGCCGCGCAGATCCGAGGCTCATCGGCGTGCGGCCTGCCCGCTCCGGTTCAGGAAAAAACAGCCGGGAACAGGTGCGTTCCCGGCAAGCCGCGCGGCTGAAGCAGCGATGGAACGGCTTCAGCCACGGTGCTGCGATTCAGCTCAGAACGGAATGTCGTCGTCCATGTCGTCGAAGCCCGACGACGACTTGGCCGGAGCCTGGCGCGGTGCCGGCGCCGGAGCGCGCGGTGCCGCGGCCGGTGCACGGGGGGCGTAGCCGCCGCCACCACCACCGCCGCCTTGCGAGTAGCCGCCGCCCTGCGAATAGCCGCCGTCGTCCTCGGGACCGCCCGAGGGGCCGCCCTGGCCCTGGCGGCTGCCGAGCATCTGCATCTGGTCGGCGCGGATTTCGGTGGTGTATTTTTCGATGCCGTCCTTGTCGGTCCACTTGCGCGTGCGCAGGCTGCCTTCGACGTACACCTGCGAGCCCTTGCGCAGGTACTGGCCGGCAATTTCGGCCAGGCGGCCGTTGAAGACGATGCGGTGCCATTCAGTGGCTTCGCGCATTTCGCCGCTTTGCTTGTCTTTCCAGCGATCGGTGGTGGCCACGGTGACATTTGCGACCTGGTCGCCGCTCGGGAAGGTACGCATTTCGGGGTCGCGCCCCAGGTTGCCGACGACGATGACTTTGTTGACCGATGCCATATGCACTGCCCCTGATAAGTGGATGAAGGAGAAGGTTGAAAGGAACCCTCGATTGTGCCCCAAGGCGGCCGGCCGCAGCCCCGGCCGATGCCAGAATGCGTCTTCGGCATGAACAGAGAACCAGACTTCTTCGAGCATCTGCGCACCGAGCTGCGGGGCGGCCGCGTCTGGCTCGACCGGGCGATCGTGCTCGGCTATGCGATTGCGGCAGGGCTCTTCGTCGTGGGTTTCACGTACGCGAGCGACTGGGCCTTCGGCCGCTTCCATCGCCTCTATGCGGCCCATCCCTGGGCGGTGCTGCTGGCGACCCCGCTCGTCACGGCGGGCATCGTGTGGTTCACGCTGCGCTTCTTCCCCGGCGCGGGCGGCTCGGGCATTCCGCAGATCAAGGCGGCGCTGCATCCTGCGCTTCCCGAGGAGCGGCGCTTCGCCTTCGCGTCGCTGCGGCTGACGGTGGCGAAGATCGGGTTGGGCGCCGCGGGCTTCGCGGCCGGCCTGTCGATCGGCCGCGAAGGGCCCTCGGTGCAGGTCGCGGCCGGCGTGATGCAGCACGCGCGGCGCTGGCTCTCGCCCAACACCGCCATCGACGGGCGCGCGCTGCTGGTGGCCGGCGGGGCGGCCGGCATCGCGGCGGCCTTCAATGCGCCGCTGGCAGGCGTGGTTTTCGCCATCGAGGAACTCTCGGGCCGGCTGGAGGCACGCTCGAGCGGACTCATCATCACGGCCATCGTGCTGGCGGGCCTGGTGGCGGTGTCGGCCTTCGGCAATACCAGCTATTTCGGCGTGATCCGCGTGCCCCGGCTCGGCTGGGATGCCCTCGGCCCGGGCCTGCTGGCCACCTTGCTGAGCGGCGCGGCCGGCGGGCTGTTCGCGCGGCTGCTGACCGCTTCGCTGACCGGCGCGCCCGGGCGCCTGAACCGCTGGCGCGCACGTTTTCCGGTGCGCTTCGCGGCCGCCGGCGGATTGGCCGTGGCGCTCATCGGGCTGGCGACGGGCGGCGTCACCTTCGGCGCGGGCTCGGAGGCGGTCAAGCAGATGCTGCAGGGCCATGACGAACTGACGCCGCTCTACACGGTGCTCAAGTTCGTCGCCACCTGGCTCACCGCCTGGTGCGGCGTGCCGGGCGGCATCTTCGCGCCGTCGCTGTCGATCGGTGCGGGCATCGGCGACGCGGTGGCCCGCCTCGCCAGCAGCGACCTGGGCCCGGCGCTCATCGCCATGGGCATGGCGGGCTTCCTGGCCGCAGTGACACAGGCGCCGCTCACCGCCTTCATCATCGTGATGGAAATGGTCGACGGCCATTCGATGGTGCTGAGCCTGATGGCCGCCGCGATGCTGGCCAGCCTGGTCTCCCGGATGATCAGCCGTCCGCTGTACGACACGCTGGCCGAGTACATGGTGGGCCGCGCGATCAGCAGCGGAGGCGGCACCGAAGCGGTGCACCCGGCGCCGGCAGAGACCCCGAAGTCCGAACCGCCGGTTCCCTCTCCCTCGCCATGAAATCGTCGGCGGTCTATCATGTCCGGTTGCCCTCGGACGATCGCCCCCTTGAATTCCAAAGCCATTGAATACGCCGACGACGACGCGCAGCGCGCACGCGACGCGGAACTCGAACGCGACACCTACCTCGGCGCGGTGCTCGCGCAGCAGCGCATCAGCATCCGCGGTGCGCGCACCCACAACCTGAAGAACGTCGACCTCGACATCCCGCGCAACAAGCTGGTGGTGATCACCGGCCTGTCGGGCTCGGGCAAGTCGAGCCTGGCCTTCGACACGCTGTACGCCGAAGGCCAGCGGCGCTACGTGGAAAGCCTCTCGGCCTATGCGCGGCAGTTCCTGCAGCTCATGGACAAGCCCGACGTCGACGTGATCGAGGGCCTGTCGCCCGCCATCAGCATCGAGCAGAAGGCCACCAGCCACAACCCGCGCTCCACCGTGGGCACGGTGACCGAGATCCACGACTACCTGCGCCTGCTCTATGCGCGCGCCGGCACGCCCTACTGCCCCGACCACCACCTGCCGCTGCAGGCGCAGACCGTCTCGCAGATGGTCGATGCCACGCTGGCCATTCCCGACGAGCCGCGGCTGATGATCCTCGCACCGGTGGCAAGAGAGAAGAAAGGCGAATTCCTCGAACTCTTCGCCGAGATGCAGGCCGCGGGCTACGTGCGCTTCCGCGTCGACGGGCAAACCTGCGAATACAACGACCTGCCCAAGCTCAAGAAGACCGAGAAGCACGACATCGACGTGGTGATCGACCGGCTGCGCGCGCGTCCCGACATGCAGCAGCGCCTGGCCGAGAGTTTCGAAGCCGCGCTGCGGCTGGCCGAAGGCCGCGCCATCGCGCTGGAGCTGGGCACCGAGGGGGCGCCCGACAAGGAGCACCTGTTCAACGCCAAGTTCGCCTGCCCGATCTGCCACTACTCGCTGTCGGAGCTGGAGCCGCGCCTCTTTTCGTTCAACTCGCCGGTGGGTGCCTGCCCCAGCTGCGACGGCCTCGGCCACCGCGAGGTGTTCGACCCGGCGCGCGTGGTGGCCTTTCCCTCACTCTCGCTCGCAAGCGGCGCCATCAAGGGCTGGGACCGCCGCAACGGCTACTACTTCAGCATGATCGAGAGCGTCGCGAAGCACTACAAGTTCGACGTCGACGCGCCCTTCGAATCCTTGCCGGCCTCGGTGCAGCAGGTGCTGCTGCACGGCTCGGCGGCCGAGGAGATCAAGTTCAACTACACCATGGAGTCGGGCAACTTCGCGGGCAAGAAGCTCACGAAGAAGCATCCCTTCGAAGGCATCATCCCGAACATGGCGCGGCGCTACCGCGAGACCGATTCGGTGATGGTGCGCGAAGACCTCGCGCGCTTTCGCAACCTGCAGCCGTGTCCCGACTGCGGCGGCTCGCGGCTGCGGCCCGAGGCGCGCAACGTGTTCCTGGTCGATGAGTCGGCGCGTCCGGCCGATGGCGGCGAGCCTCCGCGCATGGCGATCTTCGAACTGAGCCACCTCACGCTGCGCGATTCGCTCGCCTGGTTCCAGAAGCTCAAGCTGCGCGGCGCCAAGGCCGACATCGCCGACAAGGTGGTGCGCGAGATCGGCCTGCGGCTGAAGTTCCTGAACGACGTGGGCCTCAACTACCTGAGCCTGGACCGCAGCGCCGAGACGCTTTCGGGCGGCGAGGCGCAGCGCATCCGGCTGGCCTCGCAGATCGGCTCGGGCCTGACGGGCGTGATGTACGTGCTCGACGAGCCCAGCATCGGCCTGCACCAGCGCGACAACGACCGGCTCATCGGCACGCTGAAGCACCTGCGCGACATCGGCAACAGCGTGATCGTGGTCGAGCATGACGAGGACATGATCCACGCGGCCGACCACGTGATCGACATGGGCCCGGGCGCGGGCGTGCACGGCGGGCGCGTGATGGCGCAGGGCAGCTACGCCCAGGTGGCGGCCAACCCCGATTCGCTGACCGGCCAGTACCTTTCGGGCACGAAGAAGATCGAGGTGCCCAAGCGCCGCACCGCCTGGCTGCCGGTCGTGAAGAAGCCGGCCTTCAACGAAGGCAGGAAGGCCTCGCGCTTTCCGCCGAGCCCCGCGGCCGAACGCCGCGCCGCGCGCGAAGCGGCGCACCTGGCCTCGCAGACCGACCTGCAGGAAATCCGCGTGGTCGGCGCCACCGGCAACAACCTGAAGAACGTGAGCGTGGCCTTCCCGGTCGGCCTCCTGACCTGCGTGACGGGCGTCTCGGGCTCGGGCAAGTCCACCCTCGTGAACGACACGCTCTACACGGCCGTGGCGCGCACGCTCTACCGCGCGCACGAAGAGCCGGCCGCGCACGAGTCGGTCGAGGGCATCGAGTATTTCGACAAGGTCATCAACGTCGACCAGAGTCCCATCGGCCGCACGCCGCGCAGCAACCCGGCCACCTACACGGGCCTGTTCACGCCGATCCGCGAGCTGATGGCCGAGACCAACACCGCGCGCGAACGCGGCTACGGCCCGGGCCGCTTCAGCTTCAACGTGGCGGGCGGGCGCTGCGAGGCCTGCCAGGGCGACGGCGTGGTGAAGGTCGAGATGCACTTCCTGCCCGACGTGTACGTGCCCTGCGAGGTCTGCCACGGCCAGCGCTACAACCGCGAGACGCTCGAGGTGCTCTACAAGGGCAAGAACATCGCGCAGATCCTCGAGATGACGGTGGAGACCGCGCACGAGTTCCTGAAGGCCGTGCCGACCATCGAGCGCAAGCTGCGCACGCTGCTGGACGTGGGCCTGTCCTACATCCAGCTCGGCCAGTCGGCCACCACGCTCTCGGGCGGCGAGGCGCAGCGCGTGAAGCTCGCGCTGGAGCTCAGCAAGCGCGACACCGGCCGCACGCTCTACATCCTCGACGAGCCGACCACCGGCCTGCACTTTGCCGACATCGAGCTGCTGCTCAAGGTGCTGCACCAGCTGCGCGACGCGGGCAACACCATCGTGGTGATCGAGCACAACCTGGACGTCATCAAGACGGCCGACTGGCTGATCGACATGGGCCCCGAGGGCGGCGCCGGCGGCGGCACGGTGGTGGGCGAAGGCACACCCGAAGACATCGCGGCCAACGAGGCGAGCCACACGGGGCGCTACCTCAAGCGGCTGCTGTAGCGGCGCCTGCTCCCGGCACGGATGCGCGGGCCGCGCCACAATCGCGGCCCATGCCTTCCTTCACGCCGCGCCAGTTCGTCCTGCTCGTTCTCCTCACGCTTGCCTGGGGCCTCAACTGGCCCGTGATGAAGCTCGGCGTGGCGGACTATCCGCCGCTGGCCTTCCGCGCGATATCGATCTGGCTCGGCGTGCCTGTGCTGGGGCTCGCGCTGGTGTGGATGAAGGTGCCGTTCCGCGTGCCGCGCAGCGCCTGGCCCGAACTGGTGCGGCTGGGCGCCACCAACATGTTCATCTGGCACGCCTGCATCATCCTGGCGGTGAAGGCGCTGTCGGGCGGACGCGCCGCGATCCTGGGCTACACGATGCCGGTGTTCTCCGCGGTGATCGGCGCGCTGCTGTTCTCGGCCGTGCTCACGCGGCGCTCATGGCTCGGCGTGGGCGCCTGCGCGATCGGCGTGGGGCTCCTGCTGTGGCACGAGCTCACCGACCTCGCGGGCCGGCCCGGCTACGTGGCGCTCGCACTGGTGGCGGCCGCGACCTGGGCGCTGGGCACGCAGCTGCTGCGCCACTCGCGCATCGGGCTGGCGACGCTCACGCTGTCGTTCTGGATGACGGCCATGACGGCCGTGGTGATGACGGTGCTGTCGCTGCTGTTCGAGCGCGGCCCATGGCGCTGGCCCGGCCCCGTGACCTGGGGCTCGATCGCCTACAACGCGGTGCTGATCTTCGGCTTCGCGCACGCGGCCTGGTTCTACCTGGCACGCGGCCTGCCGCCGGTGGCTTCGACCCTGAGCGTGATGTTCATCCCCGTGCTGGGCGTTTTCAGCGGCGCGGTGTGGCTTGGCGAAGTGGTGCACTGGCAGGACTGGGTCGCCGTCGCGCTGATGGTGGTGGCCATTGCCTCGGTGCTCTGGCCCTCGCGCAGCGCCGCCAAGGCCTGAGGAAAAATCAGGTGGTCGTCTGCACGTGCAGGCGGCTGGTCTTGCAGCGGTGCAGCGCACGGTAGTGCTCCAGCGGCCGGCCGTTGGCGCCGTAGGCGATCGACTCGATGCGCAGCAGCGGCTCGGGCTGCGGCAGGTCGAGCAGCCTGCAGGTTTCGGCGTCGGGCAGCACCGCATCGATCCAGCGCTCGGCGCGCACCAGGCGCAGCCCGTACTGCCGGCGCAGCACGTCATAGAGCGAGCGGTCTTCCAGCCGCGCGCGGTGCAGGCCGGGCGCCAGGTCCGCCGGCACCGCGGTCTCGACCAAGAGGCGCAGCTCGCCATCCACGCTGCGCAGGCGCTTGAGGGCCACCACCTGGGTGTCGTCGGCCAGGCCCAGCGATGCGGCTTCATGCTCGGTGGGTGCGCGCAGTTCCTGCGCGAGGATCTGCGTGCGCACCGAGCGGCCCTTGCGCTCCATCTCGTCGGAGAAGCCGAGCACGGTGGAAACAAAATCCTCGTCGCGCTCGCGCGCCGACACGAAGGCGCCGCGGCCCTTGATCTTGTAGATGAGGTTGTTGCGCACGAGGTCGGCCAAGGCCTCGCGCACCACGATGCGCGAGATGCCGAACTGCTCGCCGAGCTCCGCCTCCGAAGGCAGCTTGGCGCCGATGGGCAGCACGCCCTGCAGGATCTGCAAGCGGATGGCGTCGCGGAACTGCGCCCACAGCGGCGATTCGGAATTGCGGTCGAGCACGGTCGACATGTCGTTGGGACTGTTCACTTTTAGGCTTGGCCGAGGACTGAGCTGGCCATCAATGATGCATCGAAAGAAGGCGCCTCGCCGGCGGCCACGGCATGCAGGCGCACGTTGTGCCGCTCGCGCAGCGCGGTGGCGCAGGCGCACAGCTCGTTGTGGGCGTGGATGGCGTCCCAGCCCAGCGCCTCGGCCGCCACGCCCGCGATCTGGGCGAGCGCGGCATCGGTGACGAGGCCGCGAATGGCCAGCAGCGTGCGTCGGATGACGAGGTCGTCGAGGTGCACCACGCCGGTTTCGAGGCACAGGTAGGAAAGCTCGGCGGCCGAGTAGTCCGGCGCATGCAGCAGCGGCTGGTCGCCCGAGGCCGCCAGGCGCTGCGCGAGCGGCAGCGCCTTCGAGCCATAGCGGCCGAGCAGGGTCAGCGCGCGGGCGCGGCCGATGCCGCAGGCGGCCATCATCTTTTCGACGAAGCGATCGGCCGCCGGCCCATCGGCCGGCAGTTCCGCGCCGCCGCCAATGGGCAGCAGCTGGGTCGAGGCGGTGCGCGAGCGGCCCAGCAGCTGCAGCACTTCGTCGGTGGCCTCCTCGGCCAGCGAGCGGAAAGTGGTCCACTTGCCGCCGACCAGGCCGACGATGGCGATGTCGCGCGTCGCGTTCGGCGGATCCACCACCACCGAATGGTCGCGCGAGATCTGCCCCGGCTTGTCGGCCTCGGAGCGCGCGAGCGGCCGCACGCCGACATAGGTGTAGACCACGTCGCCGCGCCCGAAGGCCATGTTCGGGAAGACCTCGCGCAGCACGTCGATCAGGTAGTCGACCTCGGCCGGCTCGGTGACGATCTGGTCCGGGTCTTCGACCGGGATGTCGGTGGAGCCCACCAGCACCCGGTCGAGGAAGGGATAGACGATGCACACGCGCCCGTCGACCGCCTCGAAGTAGGCCATGCGGCCGTCGAGCGCATCGCGCAGCGCGGGATGGTCGAGCACGAGGTGCGAGCCCTTGGTGCCCATCACGCGCGGGCCGGCACCGCCGAGCACGGCCGCGCTGCGGTCGAGCCAGGCGCCGGTGGCATTCACCACGCTGTCGGCGGTCACGCGCACGAGTGCGCCGGTGATCTCGTCGCGCAAGGTGAGGATGTTGCCCGCGCAGCCCATCACACGGCAGTAGTTGGCGGCCGCGGAGCGCGGCTGGTCGCGGCAGGCATCGGCTATGAGTTCGAGGATGAGCCATTCGGGATGGCTGATCCAGGCATCGAAGAAGGTCGCGGTCCAGCGGATGGCCGCGCGGAACAGGCCGCGGTCGGCCGGCGGCACGCGGCTGATGCGATGCCCCGGCATCACGCGCTGGCGGCGTCCCAAAAGGTCGTAGAGCCGCAGGCCCAGCGCCACGGCCAGCAGGCCGCGCGTGCGCTGCGGCGGCGTGCGGCCGAAGAACTTGAGCGCGCTGCTCATCAGCCCGCCGAAGAAGCTCGCGAGCGGCACCACCGTCTTGAGCGGCTGCACCAGGTGCGGCGCATTGCGCAGCAGCAGGTTGCGCTCGCGCGTGGCTTCGGCCACCAGCGAGAAGCTGCCGTTTTCCAGGTAGCGCAGGCCGCCGTGGATCATGCGCGAGGGCGCGCTGCTGGCGCCGGCGCCGAAGTCGCCCTTGTCGACGATCAGGCAGTCGACGCGCTGCAGCGAAAGGTCGCGGAACACGCCCACGCCGTTGATGCCGGCGCCCACGATCACGGTGGAGAAATGGCGGCCTGCCAGCGAGGCCGGGCGCACGAAGGGAAGTTGCCAGGCGCTCATTCGGCACCGCCCGCGAGGTGGGTGAATACAGGTGACATGCTGTCGATCAGTTCGTTGAAGCCGGCGTTGAAATCCGCATGGGCGCGGGCCTGCCGCGCATCGGGCTCGATCACTTCGCAGGGCGCGAGCAGTGCGCTGCCCTGCGACGCGTCGTCCAGCCCCTGCGACATGGCGGCGTAGATCGCAGCGCCGCGTGCGCCGGTCTCGTCGTCGGCGCAGCGTTCGACGGGCCGCCCCAGGAAGGCCGCCAGCAGCCGCACGAGGCGGGCATCGCCCGCGCCGCCGCCGAGCACCGTCGTCTGGCCCACCGCGAGGCCGGCCGCGGCCAGGCGCGCCGTGTGCCGCGCATGCAGCGCCGCCACGGCATCGACCACGGCGCGCGCCATGTCGGCGCGCGTGTGGTGGCTCTTGATGCCCACGAAGCCGGCCGTCACGCCGCCGCCGCCATTGACGAAGGGCAGGAAGCGCAGGCCGTTGGCGCCCAGCGGCACCGCCATGGCCAGGTCGACCACCGCGCGCGCATCGGCCAGTGCGAGCGCGCCGGCCAGCCAGGCGATGTTGGCCATCGAAGACGGGCTGTTCTCCATGTAGAGCCGCGCATTGCCGCGGCCGAAGTTCACGATGGCGGCAACGGCGGGCTTGGGCGCCATCACCGGCCCGACGACCGCATTCACGCACCAGGTGCCGAGCACCGACACGGCGCGGCCGCGCCCTTCCGCGCGGATCGCGGTCATCGAGGCGAGCAGGTCGATCGCGCCCATGGCCACCGGAATGCCCGCGGGCAGGCCGCACAGCGCGGCCTCGGCGGGCAGGAGCTTTCCGATCATGGTGCCGCTCGGCACGATGGGGCCGAAGGCGCGCGCACCGAGCTCCGCGATGCCCGAGGCCTCGAAAGCCGCGCGCGACCAGCTGCCGGTGGCAAGCGACACCAGGCCGGCGGTGCTCGCATCGCTGGCGTCGGTGGCGATCTGGCCGGTCAGCAGAAAGCCGAGGTAGTCCTTGGCGAACAGCAGGCGGTGCAGTTCGCCGCGCTGCACCGCATCCGCGCCCAGCAGCTCGGCCGCGATCACCGTGGGCTGCCCGGGCCAGGGGCTGCAGCCCACGTCCTCGAACAACTGCGCGCCGCGGCTTGCGGCCAGGGCGCGCGCCCGGGCATCGGCGCGCTGGTCGGTGGAGGCGACGGCGCGTCCACCCACGAGCTGGTTGCCGGCATCGAGCGCATAGAGGCCGGCGCCGTGGCCGGTGCAGGCCATGGCACGGACCTCGGCCGCGCGCGGGCCGAGCTGGCGGGCCACGTCCTGCAGCACGCGGGTCAGCGCAGCGCGGATCGCTGGCGCGCCCACCTCGCAGCCTCCGCCGGGCAGCCGGTCGTGCGGCAGGGACATGCGGGACAAGGCGACGGTGCGGCCGCTCGCGGCTTCGAGGGCCAGCGCCTTCAGGCTGCTCGAGCCCATGTCGACGCCGATCAGTATATTTGGCTTCATGTCATAACAGCTTCGGCGAGTTGAAAGCCACTTGCCAGTAGCGTTTCCCCTAGTTATCGCGGCAAACAACCCGCGATTACATTCTACCTGTCATAACAACTGTCGTGACAATGAGGTCCGAAGATCTGCTCGCAAAAGCAGGTCGCAAGCTCTGCCAGTCAACGCGAGGAGACAAAGAATGAGGCGAAATTTCCTGAAGTCCGCTGCGGCCGCCGGTATCGGCCTGGCCGGCGCCAGCGCATTTGCGCAGTCCACCCCCACGGCCGCCGCCACCGGATTGCGCGGCAACGCCAGCGACGTCTACGTGATGAACGTGATGGTGTCGGGCGTCGAATACTGGTTTCCGGTCTACGAAATGATGAAGCAGCTCGGCCGCACGCTGGGCGTGCGCACGCGCTACACCGGCACGCCCGAGTACGACGTCAACAAGCAGCTGGCCTCGTTCGAGCAGGAGCTGGCGCGCAAGCCCGCGGGCATCCTGCTGCACCCGATGAACCCCGATCCGTTCATCGAGCCGATCAACCGCGCGGTGGCCATGGGCATCCCGGTCGTGACCTTTGCGGCCGACTCGCCCAACTCCAAGCGCGCCTCCTTCGTCACTTCGGACAACGACCGCGAGGGCACGCAGGCGGCCGACGCGATTGCCGCGGCGCTGGGCGGCAAGGGCGAATACGCGGTGCTCGAGAACCCCGGCCAGGACAACCACGACCGCCGCATCGCGGCCTTCGTCAACCGCATGAAGACCAAGCACACGGGCATGAAGCTGGTCGGCCGCGCCGCCAGCAACCAGGACCCGAGCAAGGCCTACCAGGCGGTGCTGAGCCTCGCGCAGGCCAACCCGAACCTGGGTGCGCTGTTCATGCCCGAGGCCAACTCGGCCCTGGGCGCCGCGCAGGCCAAGATCGAGTCGAAGAAGAACATCCGCGTGATGTGCTGCGACGTGAACGCCAAGATCCTCGACATGATCAAGGCCGGCGACGTGTTCGGCGCCATCAACCCCAACCAGGGCATGCAGGGCTACATGGGCATGATGATGCTGTTCCTGGCCAGGAACCCGCAGCTCATCGATCCGATGAACGACGCCAAGCGCAACGGCACCAATCCGATGTCGGTGCCGTTCCTGGACAACGGCCTGTCGGTGGTCAGCAAGGCCAACGCCGACGACTTCTACTGGGACAAGTACCTCGCGCGCCGCGGCACCAAGGGAATCGGCGAGTGAGCGCTGTGGGCTCTTCTTCATTGCTCGAATTGCGCGGCATCAGCAAGCGCTTCGGCGCTTCGCGCGCGCTCTCGGGCGTGGATTTCTCGCTCTCGGCGGGCGAGATCCACGCGCTGTGCGGCGAGAACGGCGCGGGCAAGTCGACGCTGATGAACATCATCGACGGCATCCACCGCCCCGACGAAGGCGACATCCTGCTGAACGGCGAGAAGGTGGTCATCGACGGCCCGGCGCACGCCATGCGCCTGGGCATCGGCCTGGTGCACCAGGAGATCGCGCTGTGCGCCGACGCCACCGTGGCCGAAAACATCTTCATGCCGGAGATCAACGCCGGCCGGCAGGCCTGGATGAACTACGCCAGCCTGAACGCGCGCGCCGCCCGGGTGCTGGCGCGGCTCGGGCAGGACATCGATCCCGCCGCGCCCGTGCGCGAGCTGAGCATTTCGAGCCAGCAGCTGGTGGAGATTGCCAAGGCGCTCACGCTCGACTGCAAGGTGCTGATCCTCGACGAGCCCACGGCCGCGCTGACCGACAACGAGTCGGCCGCGCTCTTTCGCGTGCTGCACGACCTGAAGGCGCAGGGCATCGGCATCATCTACATCAGCCACCGCATGGCTGAAATATTCACGCACTGCGACCGCGTCACCGTGCTGCGCGACGGGCGCAACGTGCACAGCGGCCCGCTGGCCGGCCTGAGCGCGGACGAGCTGGTGCGCCGCATGGTCGGGCGCGAGCTCGGCAACTACTACCCGCCCAAGCAAGAGACCACGGAATCGTCCGAGCCCGTGCTCGAGGCGGTTGGCATCGCCGACGGCGAGCGCGTGCACGGCATCTCGTTTGCGCTCCAGCGCGGCGAGATCCTCGGCATTGCCGGACTCATGGGCGCCGGCCGCAGCGAACTGGCCGAGACGCTGTGCGGCCTGCGCGCCGCCACGCAAGGCACGGTGCGCCTGCGCGGCAAGACGCTTTCCATCCGCAAGTACAGCGATGCGCTGCGCGAAGGCATTGCCTACCTCAGCGAAGACCGCAAGGCGGCGGGTGTTTTTCTCGACCTGCCGATCGCACAGAACATCTCGTCGATGGCGCTGCGGCGCGTGAGCTCCGGCTGGGGCCTCTTGCAGCGCTCGGCCGAACACCGCCTGGCACGCGAGCTGGGCGCCAGGCTCAAGCTCAAGTCGGACGGCGTGGCCATCGAAGTGTCCAGCCTATCGGGCGGCAACCAGCAGAAGGTGGCGATTGCCAAGCTGCTGGCCACCAACCCGTCGGTGCTGCTGATGGACGAGCCCACGCGCGGCGTGGACGTGGGCGCCAAGTCGGAGATCCACCACATCCTGCGCGAGCTCGCGGACCAGGGCGTGGGCGTGATCGTGATCTCTTCGGAGCTGCCCGAGATCATCGGCCTGTGCGACCGGGCCCTGGTGATCCGCGACGGCCGGCTGGCCGGCGAATTGAATTCCAACGAAATGACGGAGGAGGCCCTCTTGCGGCTCGCCTCCGGACTCTGCGAACAGGAGATGGCATGAACTACCCGGCACAACTCGATGCGGGCCTGGCACCGCGCCCATCGGGAGGCGGCCCCGTGAAGCCCGCCAACAAGTTCACGAGCATGCGCGAGATGGGCCTGCTGCTGATCATTGCGGCGATGTGCGTGGCGATGAGCTTCGCGTCGCCCTACTTCCTCACCTGGGACAACGTGCGCGCCATGCTGCTGTCCTTCTCGATCGAAGGCATCGTGGTGGTGGGCATGACGATCCTGCTGATCGTCGGCGGCATCGACCTGTCGGTGGGCTCGGTGGTGTGCTTTGCGATGGTGGTCACGGGCAAGCTGTTCCTGATGGGCGTGGACCCATGGATCGCGAGCCTGGTGGCCATCGGCGCGAGCGGGCTCGTCGGCGCCATGATCGGCGGCTGCGTCACGCGCATCGGGCTGAACCATTTCATCGCCTCGCTGGCCTTCATGGTGATCGTGCGCGGGCTGTGCCTGGCGCTCACGCAGGGCACGCCGCAGTCGCTGTTCTCGCTGCCGGCGGAGTTCAAGTTCATCGGCCAGGGCACGCTGCTCGGCGTTCCGGCCGTGATCCTGATCTTCGTGGCGATCGTGGTCGTGAGCGACTTCGTGCTGCGCCGCTCGACCCTGCTGCGGCGCGTGTTCTACACCGGCAGCAACGAGAAGGCCGCGCTGTACTCGGGCATCCGCGTGGGCCGGGTGAAGTTCTGGGTCACGGTGCTGTGCTCCGCATCGGCGGGCCTGGCCGGCGTGATCTACACGGCCCGCTTCGGCGCCGCCACGCCCACCTTCGGCGTGGGCATGGAGCTCAACGTGATTGCCGCCGCGGTGATCGGCGGCGCGAGCCTCAAGGGCGGCTCCGGCACGGTGCTGGGCGCGGTGCTGGGCCTCGCGCTGCTGTCGGTGGTGACCAGCTCGCTGATCCTGCTCGACGTCTCGCCCTACTGGCAGGACGTGATCAAGGGCCTGATCCTGCTCGCGGCCGTGACCATCGACCACCTGCTGAACACGAGAAAGACGACGCGATGAAGACGATGATGAAGAAGACAACGCTGGGCCCGTCGGGCATCGAATGCTCGGCCATCGGCCTGGGCACCTGGGCGATGGGCGGATGGATGTGGGGCGGCGGCGACAACGCGGCGGCTGTGGTGGCGATCCAGGCCTCGCTGGACGCGGGCGTGAACCTGATCGACACCGCGCCGGCCTACGGCCTGGGGCGTTCCGAAAGCATCGTGGGCACCGCCCTCAAGGGCCGCCGCCACGAGGCCGTGATCGCGACCAAGTGCGGACTGGTGTGGCATACGCAAAAGGGCACGCACTTCTTCGAGGAAGACGGGCATCCGGTGTACCGCTACCTCGGCCGCGAGTCGATCTTCCATGAATGCGAAGAGAGCCTGAAGCGCCTGCAGACCGACTACATCGACCTCTACATCACGCACTGGCAGGACGGCACCACGCCCGTGGCCGAGACCATGGACGCGCTGCTGGCGCTCAAGAAGCAGGGAAAGATCCGCGCCATCGGCGTGAGCAACGTGAGCCCCGAGACGCTGGCCGAATACCTGCGCCACGGCCCGGTCGATGCGGCGCAGGAGCGCTACAGCCTGATCGACCGCGAGATCGAGCAGACGCTCGCGCCCCTGTGCAGCGAGCACAGCGTGGCGGTGCTGGGCTACTCGTCGCTGGCGCTCGGGCTGCTCGCGGGGCCCATTGATCCGGCACGCGAGTTCAAGGGCGACGACCAGCGCGCGAGCAACCCGCGCTTCAGCGAAGCCAACCGCGCGAAGCTCAAAGCCTTCTTCGAGGCGCTCGATCCACTGCGCGAACAGTTGGGCTGCTCGTTCGGCCAGATGATGATCGCGTGGACCATCGCGCGCGGCACCGTGGCTGTCGCGCTGTGCGGCGCGCGCGTGCGCCAGCAGGCCATCGAGAACGCGGGCGCCGGCGCGGTCGAACTGGGCGACGACGCGCTGCGGCTGATCGACGCCGCGGCCAAGCGCCACCTGGGCGCGCTCGCCTGAGCTTCACTTCCCCTTTTTTCCATCCCCAACAAGGAGTTCTTTCCCATGTCGAAAGACAAGACAGCGCGGCTCAACCGCTTGCTCACCAACGGCCGCTGCCTGGACATCGCGCTGGACCACGGCGTGTGCAACGAACCTTCCTTCCTCGATGGCCTGGAAGACATGCCCCAGGTCATGGACAAGCTCCTGGCCGCCGGCCCCGATGCGATCCAGCTCAACTACGGCCAGTCCGACCTGCTGCAGGACCGCCCGGGCCGCAACAAGCCCGCGCTGGTGATGCGCATCGACATGGGCAATCCCTACAACGCCACATTGCATCGCGTGATGTGGGCCCAGCTCCAGAACGAGCACGACCCGGTGCTGCCCGCCGTACAGCGCGACGCGGCCTGCGTGGTGGTCAACCTCTTCATGCTGCCCAACGAGCCCGACCTGTTCCGCCAGTGCGTACAGAACATCGCGCGCGTGCGCGCCGACTGCGACCGCTATGGCATGCCGCTGATGATCGAGCCGCTGGTGATGCAGTCGCCCACGCCCGGCAGCCGCTACCAGGTCGACGGTGACGCAGAGAAGATCGTCACGCTGGTGCGCCTGGCGCGCGAGATGGGCGCCGACATCGTCAAGGCCGACCCGACCAGCGACCCGAAAGACTTTCACCGCGTGGTGCAGGCCGCGCGCTGCCCCGTGCTCGTGCGCGGCGGCGGGCGCGAAGACCTGCAGCAGGTGTTCGCGCGCTCTCGCGTGCTGCTGGACCAGGGTGCCGTCGGCATGGTGTATGGGCGCAACGTCTACCAGCACGCCAACCCTTCCGCGGTGGTGAGTGCGCTGATGGCCATGATCCACCGCGGCGCGAGCGCCGAGGCGGCCTGGGCGCTCTACGAATCGGGCGGCGCGAAGTAAGACAAAGAACGAGCGCCGGCGCAGAACCAAGAAGAAATCAGCACGGCAGGCGATGCACCCGTCGCCAGCCGGGGTGCGTCCTGCGCGCGCACTGGAGAGGGATCGAGCAAATGGGTTGCCCTGCGAATTTCCAACAACCTGGAGGCGACGATGAAGATCCGGTATTTCCTGATGGCGTTCCTGGCCCCGCTCGTCACATTGCTGACGCATGCGGCCATCACCGGGGTCAGCCCGATGACCACCCTTGGCAACATGGCGGCAGCGGTTTCCGAAGCCGTCGCCGACCCGCTCCCGCTGCAGGGGCCGGGCCTGGGCAACCTCACATACACATCGGCGGAACTGTTCAAGCCGGTGTCGATGATCACGAGCGCGGCGCATCCGCTCGACCCGGCGCACAGCGACGCCTACGAATCGCGCGAGGTGCCCGCCACCTACCCGGGCCGCAAGGACTACGGCATGAACGCGGGCATCATGATCAACGGCTACTTCCTGACCTCCTTCGCGCCGGACAGCGGCCTGGGCCCGGGCGGCTTCCTGCTGTACGACGTGTCGAACCCGCGCCAGATCCAGCTGGTCAAGAAGATCTACGAACCCGAGGGCCGCACCAAGGAGTTCCGCGAGACGCACTCCTTCGGCACCGCGAAGATCGGCGGCAAGACCTACGTGGTTCTGCCCAGCATCAACGGGGTCGAATTCTGGGACTTCACCGACATCAACGACATCCAGCAGGTGAAGAAGCTGGCGCTGCCCGGCGTCAACGCCGGCGACTACGAGAACGTCGCCTGGCAGCTCTGGTGGCAGGCACCCTACCTGTACGTGGCCTCGGCGGGCCGCGGCATCTTCATCGTCGATGCCAGGGACCCCGCGAACGCCGTGGTTGCGAACCGCGGCGCCGGCAAGCCCAACCCGGTGCCCACGGGCGAACTCGGCAACTTCCGGATCGGTCCGATCTTCACCATGGGCAACCACATGGTGCTGACCGCGATGGAAAGCAACGGCGGATTCGCGAGCCTGGACATCTCCGACCCGCTCAACCCCAAGGTGCTCGATTCCATCGTGGGCACCACGCCGTTCTACTACGCCACCTGCTTCGACGGCAGGAACCTGCACGTCTCGACGCGCGGCAGCGGCGCCAAAATGTACAGCTATGACCTGGGCGACCGCTCGCGCTTCGTGGCCGAGGACAACCGGCTGGTCATCGACGAGCAGCTGTACTGCGCCACGCAGGACAACTACGTGATCCAGGGCGCGCAAACGCGCATCCACAAGGTCGACGTGAGCAATCCGCTCAACCACGTGGAGGTGGGCCGCGGCAGCATCCTGCGTGAGGACGATCCGAACTTCTCGCATTCGGACAACGGCCAGGTCGCGATGTTCGGCAACCTCGTCTTCGTGGGCAACGACCACGGCTCGGGCAGCGGCTTCGTCGTGCATGCGGTGGACCCCGACACCACCCGGCCCGAAGTGAAACAGGTCTCGCCGGCCAACGGCGCGAAGCAGCAGGCGCTGACCTCGCGCATCGGCCTGGGCATGACCGACAACATCCGGCCCGAGAGCGTCAACGCCAACACCTTCATCGTGCGCCCGGTGGGCGGCAACACGCTCGCGGGCACCTACAGCGTGCAGCTGGGCATCATCAACTTCCATC
Organism: Variovorax beijingensis; assembly: GCF_007828835.1. Taxonomy (GTDB): domain Bacteria; phylum Pseudomonadota; class Gammaproteobacteria; order Burkholderiales; family Burkholderiaceae_C; genus Variovorax; species Variovorax beijingensis_A. Next base: position 469,581 of record NZ_VIVL01000003.1, read on the forward strand.
CCGAGCAGCCGCTGTCGCCGGGCACCAGCTATGAAGTGTTCCTGCCGGCCAACGGTGTGAAGGACTATGCGGGCAACGCCATCGGCGCGGACTACAAGTCGACCTTCAACACCGGCAATGCGACCGACATCAACCTGCAGCACTACTGGACGCTGGCGGGCAACCTCTCGGACCAGATCGGCAGCAACAACGGCACGCCGGTGTCGGGCGACGCGTTCGAGAGCATCGGCATGAACTTCGCGAACCGCACCGCCGGCGTGCCGCTGAAGAACGACTCCGTGGCCACCGTGCTCGGCGGCACCGCGTCGCTGAGCTTCTACATGAAGACCTCGCAGGCGGGCGGCGCGAGCTCATGGACCGCGCCCGGCATCTTCGGGCGCGACCAGGCCGGCGGCGCCGACGACGTGTTCTGGGGCTGGCTCGACGGCAACGGGCGCATCAAGCTGTCGGTCGGCAATGACGCCGGCACCGCCTCCGGCGCGGCGGTGAACGACGGCAACTGGCACCACGTGGTGTTGACGCGCGACGCGGCCTCCGGCGCGCAGGCGGTCTACGTCGACGGCGTGAAGACCACTTCCACCGGGCTCACGGGTACCAAGGGCCTCGCGAACAAGTTCCAGGTGCTGGGCCAGATCCAGGGCAACGCCGACCTGTTCAAGGGCACGCTGGCGGAAGTGCGCGTGTACAGCCGCGTGCTCACCGACGGCGAGGTGGCGACGCTGCGCGGCCAGGCCATCATCGGTGACCCGGGCATCGGCGGCGGACCGAAGATCGTCAACGGCCAGCTGGTGTTCAACCCGGCCACGCTCGGCAGCAGCGGCGCGCAGTTCCGCTGGAACTTCGGCGACGGCACGCAGACCGCCTATTCGACCCAGCCGAACTACACATACACCTATACCCGCCCCGGCCACTACACGGTGACGCTGACGGTAAAGGACGCGAGCGGCCGCGAGACCTTCTACACCTACAACCTCACGGTGATCATGCCGGTCACCGCGCGGGCGCCCACGCACACCACCAACATCGCGGGCGATGCGAATTCGGTCTACTCGCTCAACCCCGACAGCGGCACGGTCGCCGCCATCGACGCGCAGACCCTGGCCAAGCGCTGGGAAGTGCGCGTGGGCGACGAGCCGAAGACGCTGGCCGTGGGCCCCGACGGGCGCATCTGGGTCACTGTGCAGGGCGAGGACAAGCTGGTGGCGCTCAGCGCGGCCGATGGCAGCCTCTCGGCCACCGTGCCGCTGGCCTACGGCAGCGGCCCCTACGGCGTGGCCTTCACGCCTGACGGCGCGAAGGGCCTCTTGACGCTGGAGAGCAAGTCGGTGCTGATGAGTTTCGACCCGAGCAACGGCGCCACCACCGGCGCGGTCGCCCTCGAAGGCAACCTGCGCGGCATCGCCGTGAGCTCCGATGCGCAGGTGGCCTACGTCACGCGCTTCAAGTCGAAGATGACGGGAGGCCAGCTGCACAAGGTGAACCTGCAGAGCATGAGCGCGATGCCCGCGATCGCGCTGCCGGTGGACACCACCACGGTAGACACCGAGAGCCGCGCGCGCGGCGTGGCCAACTACCTGAGCCAGGTGGTGATCTCGCCCGACGGCAGGCGCGCGGTGCTGCCTTCGAAGAAGGACAACATCGTGCGCGGCCGCTTCCGCGACGGCGTGGACCTGACGCACGACCAGAGCGTGCGCTCCATCCTCTCGCAGGTCGACCTGCAGGCGGCCGCGGAAGTGTTCGACGAGCAGATCGACTTCGACGACCGCGCACCGGCGCACGCGGCGCTGTTCTCTCCGCCCGGCGACTACCTCTTCGTGGCGCAGATGGAAGGCAACCGCGTCGCCATCGTCGACCCGTACAGCCGAACGGTGCGCGGCGAGATCAACGCGAGCAGCGCGCCCCACGGCCTGTACCTGGACGCGGCGCGCAAGCGGCTGTTCGTCAACAACTTCCTGGCGCGCTCGGTGTCGGTGCACGACGTGGCCCTGGTGCTGTCGTCGGAATCGGCGGCGGCGACCTTCCTGCAGAACGTGGCGACGGTGGCGCAGGAGCCGATGGCGGCCGCGGCCCTGCGCGGCAAGCAGGTGTTCTACAACGCCTCCGACCGGCGCATGAGCAAGGACAACTACATCTCCTGCGCGAGCTGCCATGCGGACGGCGGCGACGACGGCATGGTGTGGGACTTCACGCAGCGCGGCGAGGGGCTGCGGCGCACCATCAGCCTGCAGGGCCGGCGCGGCGCGGGCCACGGCAAGATGCACTGGACCGCCAACTTCGACGAGGTGCAGGACTTCGAGAACGACATCCGCAACGAGTTCGGCGGCACCGGCTTCCTCACCAATGCCGACTTCGCCGCCACGGCCGACCCCCTGGGTGCGCCCAAGGCCGGCAAGAGTGCGCAACTCGACGATCTCGCGGCCTACCTGAGTTCGCTGAACAAGTACATGCGCAGCCCGGCGCGTGCCAGCGACGGCAGCCTGAGTGTGGAGGCGGCGCGCGGCCAGACGGTGTTCAACACTGCGCAGTGCGCCACCTGCCACACCGGCGGCACCTTCCGCGACGGGCTGCGGCACGACGTGGGCACGATCCAGCTCTCGTCGGGCAAGGGCATGAACCAGCCGCTGGCGGGCGTGGGCTTCGACACGCCGACGCTCTCGGGCACCTGGAACACGACGGCCTTCTTCCACAACGGGCAGGCGGCCACCTTGCAGGACGTGCTGAACAGCGGCCATGGCAACGCATCGAGCTTGCCGTCAACGGACGTCGTGGCGCTGCGCGAATACGTGCGCTCGCTGGACACGTCCCCGGCGGTGGTCACGCGCCTGCGCTCGGACCTCAACCCGACGATGTGCGTGAACATCAAGGGCGGGTCGACCGCGAGCGGCACGGTGGCGGTGCAGTGGCCCTGCGGCACTGCGAGCAACGAGAGGTTCACGGTGACTTCGATCACGGGCGGCTATGTGCAGCTGGTGGCCGAGCACAGCGGCCTGTGCCTGGCGCAGAACGGCACCGCGACGACCAATGCGCCGGTGGTGCAGCTGGCGTGCACGGTGGGCAACACGGCGCAGTGGAGCCTGGTCGGCGGCACGCTGCGCAACCGCGCCTCGGGCTCGTGCCTCGACGTGCCCAACGGCTCGACGGCGCAGGACACCGCGCTGATCACGTGGACCTGCAACGGCGGCAACAACCAGAACTGGACGCAATTGCCCTGACGCACCGGCGCTCCACTGAAAGCCGGCCGCCTCCCGCGGCCGGCTTTTTTTTCGTCCCGCCGATGACCTCCCACGTCATGGACCGCACGCACCCGCTCTGGGAAAGTACCTCCATCGATCAACCACAGGAGAAAACACCATGACCGGCTTCAACATCCTTCCCCTCGCAGTCGCCCTGCTCATCGGCGTGGCCGCGCTCGGCTCCTGCCTGGGCATCGGGCTGGTCGGCCAGAAGTTTCTCGAAAGCACCGCGCGCCAGCCCGAACTGGTCGACACGCTGCAGACCAAGTTCTTCCTGGTGGCGGGCGTAACCGACGGCGCGTTCATCATCGCCACCGGTATCGGCCTGTGGTTCGCAACGGCCAATCCCTTCGGCTGAAGCCGGCGAAAGGCCCCGGAAAACGGAGCCCGCGCACCAGGAAGCGGCACGGACCATTGGCACCATTCGTGCTAGCACCGTTGACAGCGAATTGTTTATGGTTAAAGTATTTAGCTATCAACGGTTCGGTGTCTTCGGTGCTGCATGGCGCAGCGCCGGGGCGTCGTTTCACCCTTCCTCTGCCGGAGAATCCATGAGCCACCCGTCCCCGAAGTCGCCCGCGCTGCTGCCGCGCACCCTGCTTTCGCTGCTGCTCTGCGGTGCAGCCCTTGGCGGCGCGGCATCGGCCATGGCCGCACCCGTGAAGGTGGGCCTCGCGCTCGACATCTCGGGCCCGTTCGCGGCCTTGGGCGCCGAGGCGCGCGACGGCTTCGCGCTCGGCATCAAGCAGCTGGGCGGCAAGCTCGGCGGGCAGGACGTGGAATTCGTGCAGGCCGACATGGCGGGCAGCCCCGACCAGGCCAAGCAGCTGGTCGACCGCATGATCCAGCGCGACAAGATCGACCTCTTCAGCGGCCCGATCGGCTCCAATGTGGCGCTGGCCGTGGGCCCAACGCTGTTCAACGCCAAGGTGCCGTACCTCTCGGCCAATGCCGGCCCGAGCCAGTTCGCGGGTGCGCAGTGCAATGCCTACTTCTTCGGCACGGCCTACCAGAACGACCAGTTCCACGAGGCCGCCGGCAAGTTCGCGCAGGACCGCGGCTTCAAGAAGACCGTGCTGATCGCCCCCAACTACCCGGCCGGCAAGGACGCGCTGGGCGGCTTCAAGCGCCAGTTCAAGGGCCAGGTGGCCGACGAGCTCTACACCAAGCTCGGCCAGATCGACTACGCGGCCGAACTCGCGCAGCTGCGCGCTGCCAAGCCCGACTCGATCTATTTCTTCCTGCCCGGCGCGATGGGCATCAACTTCATCAAGCAGTTCGTGGGCGCGGGCCTGTCGAAGGACATCACGCTCGTGACCAGCGGCTTCTCGGCCGACGAGGACGTGATCGGCGCGGTGGGCGAGCCGATGCTCGGCCTGTTCAACACCTCGCACTGGGCGCACGACCTCGACAACGCCGCCAACAAGGCCTTCGTGGCCGCGTTCCGCAAGGAATACAACGGCCGCTATCCGTCGGTGTATGCGGCGCAGGCCTATGACGCGATCCTCGCGATGGACGCGGCCGTGAAGCAGGCCGGTGGCAACGCGCAGAACCGCGAGGCCGTGGTCGCCGCGCTCAAGAAGGCCAACTACGCCTCGACGCGCGGCAGCTTCAAGTACGCGAACAACCACTATCCGGTCGAGAACTTCTACCTGCGCGTGATCGGCAAGGATGCGCAGGGCAAGGTCACGAACAAGCTGATCAATACCGTACTGACCAACTACGGCGACAGCTACGCAGACAAGTGCCCGCTGAAATAGGCTCGCCCCCAGGCTGCGCGCACTTCGTGTCGCTCCTCCCTCCCCCTACCGGGGGCAACACCAGAGGCCCGGCGGAGCCGGCTCCTCGGTGTTTCCCGAATGAAATGCGGGCAATTCATTGGATCCTATGAGTGGAATTCTTGTTCTCGAGCAGCTGCTCAACGGCCTCGGCTACGGGCTGATGCTGTTCCTGCTGGCAGCGGGGCTCACGCTGGTGTTCGGCATCATGGACGTGCTGAACCTCGCGCATGGCTCGCTCTTCATGTCGGGCGCGTACCTGGCGGCCGAGGCGCACACGCGCACCGGCTCGTTCACGGCAGCCATCGTCATCGCGGTGGCGGTCACGGTGGTGGTGGCGCTGCTCCTCGAAGTGCTGCTGATGCGCCGCCTCTACACGCGCGACCACCTCGCGCAGGTGCTGGCCACCTTCGGCGTGATCCTGGTGGCCGATGACATCGTCAAGATGGCCTGGGGCCCGTCGCCGGTGATGGCACCGACGCCGGCCGCGCTGTCGGGGCCGATCGAGCTCGTGGACGGCCTGCCCTACCCCTCCTACCGCCTCGTGATCCTCGCCGGCGGCCTGTTGGTGGCGCTCGCGCTCTACCTGCTGGTGAACCACACGCGCATCGGCATGCGGGTGCGCGCAGGCGCGTCCGACCGGCCGATGGCCGAACTGATGGGCGTGCGCGTGGGGCGCATCTTCAACGGCGTGTTCCTGCTCGGCGCGGCGCTGGCCGCGCTGGCCGGCGCGCTGATGGGACCGATCGTCGCGGTGCAGGTGGGCATGGGCGAGGCCATCCTGATCCCGGCGCTGGTGGTGCTGGTGATCGGCGGCATCGGTTCGGTGCGCGGCGCCTTCGTGGCCGCACTGATGGTGGGCGTGGTCGACACGGTCGGACGCGCCTTCGTGCCGATGCTGCTGCGCGCCACGCTGCCGCCCGCCACCGCCGCCGACCTGGGACCGCTGTTCGCCGAAGTCGCGATGTACGCGCTGATGGTGGTTGTCCTGATCTTCCGGCCTTCGGGTCTCTTCTCGGCCCGATCATGAAGCCTTCCCCACGCTCTCTTGGCCTCGGGCTGCTCCTCTTGCTGCTCGCGGCTTTTCCACTGGTCGCGCCGCTGTTCGGGCTCGAGTTCTACATCGGCTTCGTGCGGCGCGTGCTCGTGGTGGCGCTGGCTGCGGCCAGCCTCAACTTCATCCTGGGCTTCGGCGGCATGGTGGCGCTCGGGCATGCGGGCTTCATCGGCATGGGCGCCTACACGGTGGTGGCGCTCAGCGATGCGGGCGTGGTGTCGGCCTGGGTGATGTGGCCTGCGGCCGTGCTCGTCGCCGGCCTCGTCGCGGCGCTGATCGGCACCGTGGCGCTGCGCACGCGCGGCGTGTACTTCATCATGACCACGCTGGCCTTTGCGCAGATGCTGTACTTCGCGGTGGTGTCGCTGCGGCGCTATGGCGGCGACGACGGCTACACGCTGACGAGCCGGCCCAGTTTGCTGCCGGGGCTGGACCTGGGCAACGAATCGAACTTCTACTGGGCGGTGCTGGCCATCGTGGCGCTCGCGCTCTGGTGGCTGCAGCGCGCAACGCAATCGCGTTTCGGCCATGCGCTGATGGGCATCCGCGACAACGAGACGCGCATGCGGGCCCTGGGCTATCCGGTGTTCAAGCTGCAGCTCGTGGCCTTTGCGATCGCCGGCGGCATCGCGGGACTGGCGGGCGCGCTGCTCGCGGGCGGCAATGGCTTCGTGAGCCCGGCGACGATGCACTGGACGCAGTCGGCCACGCTGCTGGTGATGGTCGTCATCGGCGGGCTCGGGCGCAGCTGGGGCGGGCCTGTCGGCGCCGTGGTCTGGCTGGTGCTCGAAGAGGCCTTGAAGCAGCACACCGAGCATTGGCACATGCCACTCGGGTTGTTGTTGATTGCTGTTGCACTGTGGGCGCCTAAAGGACTCGCAGCTTTGTACAAGCGCCGCTTGCCCCTCACCCCAACCCTCTCCCCAGAGGGGCGAGGGAGCAAAGCATGAGCCTTTTCAGAATCGAAGGGTTGGTCAAGCGCTTCGGCGGCTTGCTCGCAACCGACCATGTGAACCTCACGGTGGAGCGCGGCGAAGTGCATGCGCTGATCGGGCCGAACGGCGCGGGCAAGACCACGCTCGTGAACCTGATCACCGGGCTGCTCAAGGCCGATGCCGGGCGCATCCTGCTCGACGAGAAGGACATCACCGGCTTCAAGGACCACCAGCGCGTGGCGGCCGGCATGTCGCGCTGCTTCCAGGTGACGCGCGTGTTCGCCAAGGAAACGGTGCACGACAACCTCATGCTCGCGGCGCAGGCCCATGCCGGCAGCAGCCTGCGCTTCATGGCGCCGCGCGCGGCGGAACGCGGCCTGGTGGAACGCGCCGTGGCGCTGGCCGACCGCGTGGGCCTCGGCAGCGAACGCCACCGCATCGCGGGCACGCTGCCGCACGGCGCGCAGCGCGCGCTCGACGTGGCGCTGGCGCTTGCGGCCGAACCCAAGCTGCTGCTGCTGGACGAGCCGATGGCCGGCATGGGCCCCGACGAATCGGCGCGCATGGTGGAGCTGATCGAATCGCTGCGCGAGTCGATGGCCATCCTCTTGATCGAGCACGACATGGACGCGGTGTTCCGCCTGGCCGACCGGCTCACGGTGCTGGTGCAGGGGCGCGTGCTGATGAGCGGCACGGCCGACGAAGTGCGCGGGCATCCCGACGTGCAGGCGGTGTACCTCGGTACGGAAGCGGAGGGACACGCATGAACGCGGCCACCACATTGCTCGACGCGAAATCCGTCGAGGCCGGCTACGGCGCCAGCCAGGTGCTGTTCGGCATCGACCTGAAGATCGGCGCGGGCGAAGTGCTCGCGCTGCTGGGTCGCAACGGCATGGGCAAGAGCACGCTGCTGAAGGTGCTGACCGGCACGCTGTCGCCGATGCGCGGCAGCGTGCATTTTGGCGGCGCCGCCATCGGCGGCCACAAGCCCGATGCCATCGCGCGGCGCGGCGTGGCCATCGTGCCCGAGGGGCGGCACGTGTTTCCGAACCTCAGCGTCGACGAGCACCTGCGCGCCTTCGCGCGGCCCCGCCCCGGCAGCGCGCCGCGCTGGACGGTCGAGGCGCTGTACGGCCTGTTCCCGCGCCTCGCGGAGCGCAAGGCCAATGCGGGCAACCAGCTCTCGGGCGGTGAGCAGCAGATGCTGGCGATCGCGCGCGCGCTGTCGACGCATCCGCGCCTCCTGATCCTCGACGAGGCCACCGAGGGCCTGGCCCCCGTGATCCGCGAGGAGATCTGGCACTGCATCGCCACGCTCAAGGCCGAGGGCGAAGCGATCCTGGTGGTCGACAAGTACGTGCAGCGCCTGCTGCCGCTGGCCGACCGCCATGTGATCCTCGAGCGCGGGCGCGTGGTGTGGCAGGGCGATTCGGCCGCGCTCGACGCCGACCGGTCGCTCTGGACGCGCTACCTGGGCGTTTAGGCGCCCGCCATCGCGGCAGCGCGCGGCCGACCCAGCGTGCGCAGGGCCAGTACCAGCACGACGGCCGAGCAGCACGCGATGCCCGCCACCATCGGCAGCGGCGTGCCGTTGGCGAATGGCGACACCAGCGCGACCACCACCGCGCCGCCGGCGAAGTTCAGCGTACCGAGCAGCGCCGAGGCGGTGCCGGCCCGCACAGCGTGCCCTTCCATTGCGACCACGAAGGCCGACGGCACGATCACGCCGTTGAGTCCGTAGACAACCATCAGCAGGCCGACCAGCGCGCCGAGCCGATCGACGCCCGACAGGGTCAGCGCGAGCAGCAGCCCCGCGACGGCGGCATGCGCGACGACCGCCGTGCGCAGCACGCGGCGGATGCCGAAGCGCGCGGCGAGCCGGCCGTTGGCCTGCGAGACCGCGATCATCGACACCGCGTTCAATGAGAACAGTACGGCATACGTGCGCGGCGAGATTCCGTAGTGCGTACCCATTACGAACGACGAGTTCGCCACGTAGACGAAGAAGCCCGACAGCGTGATCGAGGCCATGGAAGCCACGGCCAGGAAATGCCTGTCGCGCAACAGCGCCCCGTAGGCAGCCATGGCGGCGCGCAGGCTGCTCTGCGCCCGCGCGGCCGGTGGCCTCGTCTCGGGCAGCAGCACCGCCACCATCGCCGCGGCCAGCACCGCCAGTACGCCAATCACCCAGAACACCGCGCGCCAGCTGGCCATTTCCGCCACGAAGCTGCCCACCAGGGGCGCGAGGATCGGCGACACGCTGTAGACCAGGATCAGCAGCGACATCAGACGCGCCGCCTCGGTGCCGGCATGCAGGTCGCGCACCACGGCACGCGGCGTCACCATGCTCGCGCAGGCGCCGAGTCCCTGCAGGAAACGGAAGGCGATCAGTACGCCGATGCTTGGTGCGAGCGCGCAACCGATGCTTGCGGCCACGAACACGGCAAGGCCAGCGTACATCGGCCGCTTGCGTCCGAACATGTCCGACAGCGGGCCGGCCACGAGCTGGCCCGCACCGCTGGCAATGAAGAAGGCCATCAGGCTGGCCTGCACCGCATGCGGGTCGGCGCCTAGCGCGTGCCCGATGGCCGGCAACGCGGGCAGGTACATGTCGATGGCGGAAGGTCCGATCGCGGTGAGCAGGCCCAGCACGACGGCGTAGCGGGAAAGTTGAGCGTTCGATGAGGACATGCGCCAATGGTCGCGCTTGGGGCTGGATGATTGAATAATCAACAGGCCGCGTTTCCTATTCATCCGTACAGAAACCATGGACCCCTTGTCCGACGTGCTTTCGATGCTCACGGTGAGCAGCACGCTGTCTTCGCGCTTCGAGGCGTTCGGGCGCTGGGCCTTTCGCTACCCGCACTACGACTCGCACATCAAGCTGGGCGGCGTGCTCACAGGCCGACTGCTGCTGCAGATCGGAGACACGGGCGCGCCGGCTGCACTGGAAGCCGGCGATTTCTATCTGCTGACCAACGGCCAGCCATTCACTTCCTCCAGCGATCCGCCGGGCCCGGTACAGGACGGCATGCAGGTCAGCCGCGACCATCGCGGGCCCGACGGCGTGCTGCGCTACGACGGCCGGGGTGCGGGCGATGCCGAGGCAGTCACCATGGCCAGCGGCCGCTTCACGCTCGACGGCGAGGCCGGCGAACTGCTGCTGCGCCACTTGCCGCCGCTGATCCACCTGCGCGCGAGCGACCCCGGCGCGCGGCCGCTCGTGGGGCTGCTCGACCTGCTGGGCTGGGAGACGGCCGAGATGCGGCCGGGTGCGTCGATCGCGCGCACGAATCTCGCCGCACTGGTGCTGGTACAGGCGCTGCGCGTGCATCTGGCGAATGCGCCGCAGCCCGAAGGCTGGCTGGGCGCGATGGCCGATGCGCGCATCGGCGAGGCCTTGTCGCGCATGCACGGCGACATCGCGCAACCGTGGACCGTGGAGCGCCTCGCGCAGTCGGCGGGCATGTCGCGCACGGCCTTCGCGGTGCGCTTCAAGACGCTGACGGGGTCAACGCCGCTCGACTACCTGGGCGGCTGGCGCATGACGGTGGCGCGCAATGCGCTGCGCAACAGTGACGAGGCCATTGCGCGCATTGCCGAGCGCATCGGCTACCAGTCGGAGACGGCGTTCAGCGCTGCCTTCCGGCGCATGGTGGGCGAAAGCCCCGGACGCTTTCGCACGCAAGCTCGTGCGCGGGAAGGCACGGCGCCCGCTTGACCGACGTGCACCGCTGCGGTCGATCTCGCGCACGTCGAAGGCGTCGCCCAGCATGTCGGCGGAAGCGAAGAACACCTGGCCGGTGACGCGGTAGATTCGCGCGTTATCGGCGTCCTGTGCGGCATGCAGGTGCAGCAGCCGCGCCACCTTGAAGGTGAAGAACACGCCGCTGAGCATCACCGCGCTGGACATGCGCGGATGGCGCACCAGCGCGCGCAGCGAACCCCAGTCGAAGGTCGAGGCCGAGACCATCACCATGATCGCCACCAGCGCCGCCACCGGCACCTGCGACACCCAGGGCTTGAGCAGCACCATGGAGATCAGCAGGAACGCGCCCGCGAACAGCGTCGACACCCGCCCGCGGCCGACACCATGGCCGGACGGCCGCCCGTGAAGGCAATGACGATGCCGATGATGAAAGACGCGAACAACCCGACCGCCGGGTCGACGCCAGCCACGAAGGAGAAGGCGATGACATCGGGAATGAGCGCGAAGGTGGCGACGGCGACGGCCATGAGCTCGCGCGGGATGCTCGGGCACCACTCGGTGCGCAGGCGGCTGTGTGGGGAAGACATGGATGGAGAACAGCCCGTGCGCGGCGACAGGCCGCGCCGCGCCTCACGGGCAGAGGGTCTCGATTGCAGGAAGGAGCGGCAGCCGCCCTCCCCCGCGCTCAGGGCTTCACACCGAACGCGTGATGCCGCCGTCCACGCGCAGGTTCTGCCCCGTGATGTAGCCCGCGCCCTCGGACGCGAGAAAGCCGATCACGGCCGCGATCTCGCTGCTCTTGCCGTAGCGGCCCATCGGAATGCGCGAGCGGAACTCGGCCTTCTCGGGCAGGCTGTCGATGAAGCCGGGCAGCACGTTGTTCATGCGCACGTTGTGCGCGGCGTAGGTGTCGGCGAACAGCTTGGTGAACGCCGCGAGGCCGGCGCGGAACACGCCCGAGGTCGGGAACACGGGGTCGGGCTCGAAGGCGGCGAAGGTCGAGATGTTGATGATCGCGCCGCCGCCCTGCTTCACCATGAGCGGCGCCACAAGCCGCGCCGGCCGCACCGCGCTCAGCAGGTAGACGTCCATGCCGCGGTGCCAGTCTTCGTCGCTGATGTCGAGGATCGGCGCGCGCGGACCATGGCCGGCGCTGTTGACCAGCACGTCGACGCGGCCCCACTGGGCCACGACCTTGTCGACGAGCCGCTGGAGGTCGTCGTTCGATTGGTTGGAGCCGGTCACGCCGATGCCGCCGAGCTCGGCGGCGAGCGCCTCGCCCTTGCCCGACGACGAGAGGATGGCGACGCGAAAACCGTCGTCCGCAAGCTTGCGCGCCGCGGCGGCACCCATGCCGCTGCCGCCGGCGGTGACGATGGCTACTTTCTTGTTTTCTTCGGAAGACATGCTTGGTTCCTTGGTTCGTTCATGCGGAACCCCGCATTTAGCCAAGGAATTGTTTCCCCTGCCAGGCGAGGATTTGCACCTGCGTTCGGGAGTGTGCGAATGGTGCCCTGCCGGCGTGATCGCGCCCCGCACGGAATCGAACGCAAATCAGGCAGCAGGCAGGGTCGCCTGCATCGAAGCCCGCCGGTTGAACACCTCGAACCACTTCGCGCTGTTCGGCGCCTCGGCACGCCAGTCCACCGAGGGGAAGCGGAAGTCCATGTAGCCCAGCGCGCAGCCGAAGGCGATGGTGCCGATGTCGACGCGGTCGCCGAAGGAAGGCGCGGCGGTCTCCAGCCATTCGAGGCCGGTGTGCACCTTGGCGAGCTGGCCATCGGTCCAGTCGGACCAGCGCAGTTCCTCGGGGCGCAGCACGGTCTCGTAGCGCGCGAGCAGCGCGGCGCCGGTCATGCCATCGGCGAGCGCGAGTTCGGTGAGGCGGGCCCAGCGTTCCTTGCCGCCGGCGGGAAAGAGCCTGCCCGACTGCGCGGCGTTCAGGTATTCGCAGATCACGCGGCTGTCGAACAGCACCTGGCCGTCGTCGGTGATGAAGGTGGGCACCTGGCCGAGCGGGTTCTTCGGGATGATGGTGGTGTCGCGCTTCACCGGGCCGGCCGCGCTGGGCAGCTTCTCGATGCGGTCGGCAACGCCGAGTTCGTGCGCCACGACCATGCACTTGCGCACAAAGGGGGAAGCGGGGGAGAAGAAGATTTTCATGATGGGGTGGAAGCGGGTTGTGTTCGTTCAGGCGCATGCCTCGGAACCGTGGGCCAGATGCATGCCGGCGACCCAGCCGAAGGTTAGCGCGGGGCCGAGGGTGATGCCGGGCGCGGGGTACTCGCCGCCCATCACCGAGTGCATGTCGTTGCCGGCGACGTAGAGGCCGGCGATGGGCGCGCCCTGCGCGTCGAGCACGCGGGCGCTGCCGTCAGCACGGATGCCAAGCGCGGTGCCGATGTCGCCTGGGTACACCTTCACCGCGTAGAACGGCGCCTTCCGCAGCGGAGCGAGGCAGGCATTGGGCTGGTGATCCGGGTCGCCAAGATAGCGGTTGTAGGCGTCGCCGCCCTTGCCGAAGGCCGGGTCCTGTCCCTGCGCGGCGGGCGGGTTGTAGGCGGCCACCGTGCGCGCGAGGCCGGCGGGGTCCACGCCCGCCAGCTTCGCCAGCGCTTCCAGCGTGTCGGCGCGAAAGAGATATCCCGCGCGCACGAGGTGCTCGCGCGGGCGCCCGCCGGGCAGGGCGAGGCCCAGGCCCCATTTCTCGATGAAGTCGCTGTCGCACACCAGCAGCGCGGGAATGGCGGGTGCCTTATCGTTCGCGCGGTACATGCCGCGCACGAACTCGTGGTACGAGGTGGATTCGTTGACGAAGCGCTCGCCGCGCGCATCGACCGCGATGAGGCCGGGCTTGGCGCGGTCCCACACCAGATGCGGATAGCGCAGCACGCTGCCGTCGGACCGCGTCAGCAGCGACACCGGCGCCCACAGTGCCGGCCCCGCGTGGCCGGTACCCAGCGTGCCGCCGGCCTCGCGCGCCATTGCGATGCCCTCGCCTGCGTTGTCCTGCGGGGACATCGAATACGGACCCGTGGGCGCCGGATAGTGCTGGCCGCGCATCGCGGCATTCCACGGAAAGCCGCCGGTGGCGACGACGACGCCGCGACGCGCATGCACCGTGATCTCCTTGCCATTGCGGCGCAGCTTCACACCGGCGACCTTGCCGCCAGCGTCCTGCTCCAGGCCCAGCGCCGGCGTGCCGGTCCAGAACGGAATGCCCTGCTTCAGGACGCTGTGGAAGAGCCGCGCCGCCAGCGCATTGCCCAGCAGCACGCGCGTGCCCCGGTGATGGCCGCGCAACCTGTCGCCGAAGTACCGCAGCACCAGCTTCACGCCGTGCTTCCATGAGGTGAGCGAACGCCAGACGCCGAGCAGGTGCTTCACGTCCGTCATGTTGACCATCATTCCGCCGAGCACGCAGAACTCCGGCAGCGGGTCGCGCAGGGTCTTGAAGTGCGGGCCCAGCAGCCGGCCGTCGAACTCGATGGGATCGAGCGAACGCCCGCCCATGGCTGCGCCTTCGCGGTCGGGGTAGTAGTCGGGCGAGTAGGTGCGTGCGGCCAGCTGCACGTCGGTGCGCTCGCGCAGGTAGCGCAGCGCGCGCGGACCGGCATCGAGGAAGGCATGGCGCAGCGCCTCGTCGCCGGCGCTGCCGACGGTGTTCTGCAGATAGGCCAGGGCCTTCTCGCGCGTGTCCGGGTGGCCGGCCGCCTCCGCCTGGTCGTTGAGCGGCACCCACACCGCACCGCCGGAGATCGCGGTCGAGCCGCCGATGCGGTCGGTCTTCTCGACCACAAGCACGTCGAGCCCTTCGAGCTTCGCGGTGAGCGCGGCCGAGAGTCCGCCCGCGCCGCTGCCGATCACCACGACGTCGTACGTGGTCTTCTCATCCTGCTGCCGCGCCATCAGGCCCCCGAGCCGCCGAGCGACTTGCCGCCGTCGACGAAAAGCACCTGCCCCGTCACGAAGCCGGTCGATGGCGATGCGAAGAAGGCCACGGCGTTGGCGATGTCCTCGGGCCGGCCGGCGGCACCCGTGGGCTGCAGCGCGAGCTGCGCGGCCAGCCGCTCGGGCGTGAGCGCGCGCAGCAGCGGCGTGTCGATGAGCCCCGGCGCGATGGCGTTGACCATGATGCCGCGCGGCGCCAGCTCCATCGCGCTGGCGCGCGTGTAACCCACCAGCGCGGCCTTCGAGGCCACGTAGTGCGGATGATTCTTCGCACCCAGGTAGGCACGCGACGCGATGTTGACGATGCGCGCGCCGTCCGCCATCTTGCGCGCGGCCTCCTGCGTGAGCGTGGCCACGGCCAGCAGGTTGACTTCGTACATGCGGCGGAAGTCGGCCGAGCTCACGTCCATGAACTTGCGCTCGTCGAAGATCCCCGCATTGTTGACCAGCGCGGTGAGCGGCGGCAGCGCCTGCACCATCGCGCGCACCGCCGGTTCGTCGGTGAGGTCGATGGCGCGGCATTCCACGTCGAGGCCCGCGGCGCGCAGCGCCTGCGTCTCGCGCTCGGCGAGCTCGCCGTTGTGGTCGGCCATCACCACACGCCAGCCGTCGCGCGCCATGCGCTCGACGATGGCGCGGCCCATGCCGCTGGCGCCGCCGGTCACGAGGATGAGCGGCTTGTCTTCACTGCTGTTGTTCATGCTTGTTCCGTTGGAATGCGGCCTTCAGACCGCCAGGTAGCCCCCGTCGACCGGCAGCACCACGCCGTTGACGTAGCTCGCCATCGAGGAAGCCAGAAAGACAACCGGCCCGGCGATTTCGTCGGCCTCGCCGTGCCGCTTGACGGGTACGCGGCTCAGGTACCAGTCGGTGCCGTGCTCGGTCTCGCGCTGGCCGGCCGTCATGTCGGTGACCATCAGGCCCGGTGCCACCGCGTTCACGCGCACGCCATAGGGTGCGAGGTCGCGCGCCAGCACCTGCGTGAGCGATCGCACCCCGCCCTTGGCCACCACGTAGCCGGCCGAGGAGATGCCTGCGCCGAAGGCCACGATGGACGAGAGATTCACGATGTTGCCCTGCGTGCGCTTGAGCGCCGGCACGAAGGCCTGCGTCACGTTGAACACGCCCTGCAGATTGACCGACATCACGCGGTCCCAGGCCTCGCGCGCGCCGGGCTCGTCGAACTTCGAGCGCGCGGAGATGCCGGCGTTGTTCACGAGGATGTCGATGTTCCCGCGAGAGGCTGCAATGCGCGCGGCCAGCGCATCGACCGCCGCCGCGTCGCTCACGTCGACGCTGTCGGCATCGGCGCGGCCGCCCGCCGCGCGGATCGATTCGGCCACCCGTTGCGCGATCTCAAGATCGCGGTCCACCACCAGCACATGCGCGCCTTCGGCAGCCATGCGGCGCGCGATGGCCTCGCCCAGGCCGCGCGCGGCGCCAGTCACGAGTGCGAGTTTGTCTTCGAGAAGCATCGGGATTTCCTTTTGCGCAGGCGCCGTCAGACGCCGAGGTAGGCGCGGCGCACGGCCTCGTCGTTGGCAAGCCGGTCGGCCGGCCCGTGCAGCGAGATTTCGCCGTTCTCCAGGATGTAGCCGTAGCTCGACACCGCCAGCGCGAGCTGCACGTTCTGTTCGACCAGCAGGATGGTGATCTTCTGTTCGCGGTGCAGCTGCTCGATGATCCCGAACATCTGCTCCACCAGCAGCGGCGACAGGCCCATCGACGGCTCGTCGAACAGCATCACGCGCGGACGTGCCATCACGGCACGGCCGATGGCCAGCATCTGCTGCTCGCCGCCCGAGAGCGTGGCAGCCATCTGGCCCTGTCTCTCCTTGAGGCGCGGGAACATTTCGTACACCGCGTCGAGGTCGCTTCGAATGCCCGCGCGGTCGCGCCGCAGGTAGGCACCGAGGTCGAGGTTTTCGCGCACGCTCATGTCGCGGAACACCTGCCGACCCTCGGGCACCTGCACGATGCCGCGCTTCACGAGCGCGTCGGAGCCGAGGCGATCGATGCGCTCGCCGGCCAGCCGCACCTCGCCATGCGTGCACTCGACGATGTTCGAGATGCAGTTGAGCGTGGTCGTCTTGCCCGCGCCGTTACTGCCGAGCAACGCGACGATCTCGCCTTCGGGCACGTCGACCGACACGCTGCACAGCGCCTGGATGCGGCCATACGCGGCCGAGATCGAACGCAGCGACAACAGGGCTTCAGCCATGTGCGGTCCCTTTCCCATTTCCTTTTCCCAGGTAGGCTTCGATGACGCGGGCGTTGCGGCCGATCTCCGCAGGCGTGCCTTCCGCGATCTTTTCTCCGAAAGCCATCACGGTGATGCGGTCCGAGATCGACATCACGAGCTGCATCACGTGCTCGACCAGCAGTACGGTGATGCCGTCGCGCGCGACAAGCTCCTTCAGCAGGCGGTCGAGGCTTTCGATCTCGCGGTTGCGCAGGCCGGCCGCGGGCTCGTCGAGCAGCAGCAGCTTGGGCCTGATGGCGAGCGCGCGTGCGAGTTCGAGCAGCTTCTGGCGGCCGAAGTCCAGATCGCGCGCCGGCTGATGCCGCTCGCCGGCCAGGCCTACGCGCTCCAGCAGGTGCAGCGCGAAGTCCTCGGTCTCGCGGTCGGAGCGGCGCAGCAGCCGCCCGAGCGTGTTCGCCCCGCGCGCGTGGGTACCGAGCAGCACGTTCTCCAGAACCGACAGTTCGGCGAACAGCTCCAGGTTCTGGAAGGTGCGCGCGATGCCGAGCGACGCCATGCGGTGCGGCGACACGCGCGTGAGCTCCTGGCCTTCGAAGACCACGCTGCCGCTGCTGGGCGTGTAGAAGCGCGAGATGCAGTTGAAGGTGGTCGACTTGCCCGCGCCGTTCGGCCCGATCAGCGCATGGATGCGCCCCTGCTCCACCTGGAACGACAGCCCGTTCACCGCCTTGAGGCCGCCGAACACCACGCTGACGTCGCGCACGTCGAGGAATGCGGTCGCGCTCATGCCTGCTTCTCCATCACGGCCACCGATGCGGTGCGCTGCTCACTGCGGCGCACCGCGAAGAGCGATGCCATGCCCTTGGGCAGGAACATCATGAAGAGCATGAGGATGCCGCCGTAGATGATTTCCTGGTACGAAGGGGCCTGCCGCAGCAGCTCAGACACCAGGCCGAACACCATGGCGCCGGCCACCGCGCCGCGCACCGATCCGAGGCCGCCCACCACCACCATCGTGAGGATCAGGATGGTGGTCTGGAAGCCCAGGCTCTCGGGATGGATGAACGAGGTGAACAGCGTATACATGCCGCCCGCCACGCCCGCGAAGGCCGCCGACAGCACGAAAGCCGCGACCTTGACCGCGCGCGTGTTCACACCCATGGCAATGGCCGCCACGTCACTCTCGCGCACCGCGCGAAACGACGAGCCCAGCCGCGAGCGCGACAGCGCCACCGTGAGCCACAGCATCAGCGCCGCGATGGCCACCACGAAGGGGTAGGCCTGCAGGTCGTTCATCAGCTGGTAGCCGCCAAGGGAGGCCGGCTTCATCTGCAGGCCGTTGGAACCGTTGGTCACCTGCTCCCAGTTCAGGAACACCCACTGCATCGCCTCGCCGAAGGCGAAGGTCGCGAGCGCCAGGTAGATGTCGCGCATGCGCAGGGCCAGCAGGCCGATGACCCAGCCCAGTGCGGCCGAAAGCACGGCACCCGCGAGGATCGACACGAAGAACGGCGGCTGCCACTGGTTGTTGATGAGCCCGGCCGTGTAGATGCCGATGCCGAAGAAGGCCGCATGGGACAGCGCGAACTGCCCCGTCTCGCCGATGACCAGATGCATGCCGAGCGCGAGCACGGTGAACACCATCAGCAGGTTGACCACGTACAGCACATAGCCGCTGGTGGCGAAGGGCAGCACCGCGAGCACCACCGCCATGGCGAGCAGCACCGTGCGATCCCACCAGGGCGAAGAAATCGAAGAGGTACTCATACCTTCTTCACCTGCGGCTTGCCGCCGAGCAGCCCCTGCGGACGCACCAGCAGCACCACCATGATCGCCACGAAGGGCGCGACCACGATGGCGTTGGACGAGATGAACAGCCCCACCAGGTTCTCGACGATACCGATGATGAAGCCACCGACCACCGCGCCCGGCAGGCTGGTGAAGCCGCCGACGATGGCGGCCGCATAGGCCAGGATCGCGATGTGCCCGATGTCGGGCGTGATGAGGATCTTGGGGGTGATGAGCAGCGCCGAGATGGCCGAGATGACGCCCGTGAGCGCCCAGATCTTCATGCGGATGGTGCCAAGCTTCACGCCCACGATCTGTGCGCCGCGCGGGTTCATGCCCACCGCGCGCATGGCCTGCCCGGTGCGGGTGCGCGTGAACATCAGGTAGAGCAGCACCATCACCACGAGGGCCGAACCGAGGATGACCAGGTCGAGCAGAGTGAGCGAGGCCTGCCCGATCATGACCGGGTCCTGCGGCACCAGCGAAGGCAGCGAGCGCGGCGTGTCGCCCAGCCCCGTCTTGCGCACCAGGCCCTTGAGCAGGTAGGCGAAGCCCAGCGTGGCGATGACCAGTTGCACGCCCACCCCGCGCGAGGCGGTCACGCGCTGCATCACGACGCGCTGGAACAGTGCGGCCAGCAGCGCGGTGACGGCGATGCTCGCAAGCACTGCGCCCCAATAGGGCCAGCCCCACACCACCATGGGAAAGAGCGCCGCGTAGCCGCCGGCCATGAAGATCTCGCCCTGCGAGAAGTTCGGCACGTCGGTGGTCTTGAAGACCATCACGATCGCCACCGCGAGCAGCGCATAGACGCTGCCCGTGACGACGCCGGACAGCACGCCCTGCTGCACGAAAAGCCAGATGTCCGAAAGGCTCATGTCATGCCCGCCGCCCTCAGGGCTTGTACTTCCATACGCTCTTGTAGCTGCCCGGCACCAGCGCCATGCTGCTGCCGTCGAACTTGATGTAGATCGCCGCCTCCTGCGCCGCGCGGTCGTCCGGGCCGAACTCGATGGGGCCGGCCATCACGCCGGAGTCGAACTTCATCGTCGAGAGCGCCGCCAGCACCTTCTCGCGCGTGGGGTTCGGGCCCGCGGCCTTCAGCGCGTTGACCACCGCCATCGCCGAGGGAATGCCGTAGGGCATGTAGGTCTGCGGATAGCCGGGTTTCGAGGCCAGGTCGGGGTAGGCGGCCCTGTACATGTCGTACACCCACTTGAGCTTGGGGCCTCCGGGAAGATCGGCCAGCACTTCCTGGATGTAGACGTTCTTGAAGGCGTCCTTGTTGCCCACGTTCTCCACCAGCTGCTTCAGGTCGGCGGTGGAATTCACGGCCAGCACGATGGGCTTGTTGAAACCCAGCTCGAAGGCGCGCTTGACGATCAGGCTCACGGGCCGCGCGTAGGTGGTGAGCAGCAGCACGTCGGGGTTGGCGGCCTTGATCTTCAGCATGGGCGCCGTGACGTCGGTGATGTTGGGGTTGACCGACTGCACTTGCAGGTCGACGCCGCCGAGCGCCTTCGCCTGCGCCTGGGCCGACTCGAGGTTCCAGCCGCCGTAGGCGTCGTCGTGGTTGATGTAGCCGATCTTCTTCGCCTTGAGCTGCTCGCTCGCGAACTGCACCATCGAGCCACCCACCGCATGCTGCGAGATGGAGAACGCGCCGTAGATGTATTTCGACGGCGGATACAGCGCCCCGTCGCCCGAGGCGTTGAGCATCACGAGCGGGATCTTTGCGCGCTCCACATACTCGCGCGCGCCCACCACGGCCGCCGAGCAGGACCCGCCGTTGAGCAGGAACACCTGGTCCTGCTCGGTGAGCTTCTTCACCGCGGCCAGCAGGTCGTTGGCATTGCAGCGGTCGTCCTCCACCACAAGCTCGATCTTGCGGCCGTTCACGCCGCCTTCCTTGTTGACCTTGTCGTAATACATCCTGGCGGCGTTGATCACGTCGAAGCCGTAGTTCATCGAGGCGCCCGACATCGGCGAGAACATGCCGATCTTGATGGTCTTGTCGGTAAGGCCGGGTTCGGACTGCGCGAACGCGGCGGGCGCCAGCGCGCACAGTGCCGCGCTGGCGGCCAGGGCCGAAAGCAGATTCTTCTTCATGGTGCTGTCTCCGTTGGAATAAAGGGAAGGCGGGGCGTGGGCCCTACTGCATGCGGTAACCGCCGTTGACATCGATCACGTTGCCCGTGATGTAGGCCGCCTGCTCCGAGGCGAGGTAGTCGACCGCACCCGCCACGTCGTCCACCGTGCCGATGCGCCCGAGCGGGATGTTGGCGGCCGCCGCCTCCAGCGCTCCGCTGCTGCGCACGGTGCCGCGCAGCATGTCGGTGTCGATGAGGCCGGGCGCCACCGCGTTGACGGTCACGCCCAGGTGCGCCGATTCGCGCGCCATGGCCTTGGTGAGGCCGAGCACCGCCGACTTGGCGCCGATGTAGGTCGCGCTCGAGCGGTAGCCGCCAAGCTGCGCCGCCACCGAGCCGAAGGTGACGATGCGGCCGTGCGCGACCGGCCTGGCCTCGCGTCGGCGCAGGTAGGCGCGCCCGCAGAGGAACACGCTGCGCGCGTTGACCGCGAAGGTGCGCTCCCAGTCCTCCAGCGTGGTGTCCTTGATGGGCGAACGCTCGCCGCCGGGCATCAGCAGCACGCCGGCGACGCAGACCAGTGCGGCGACCGGGCCCAGATGGGCTTCGATGTCCTCGAACGCCGCTTCCACCGCTGCTTCCTCGCTCACGTCGAACTGGCGAAAGTGGTGGCCCTCGCCCAGCGACCGCGCCACGGTGCGCGCGTTGCCGCCGTCGATGTCGGCCACCACGACACGAAAGCCGCTGGCCGCGAGGCGGCGGCACACGGCCTCGCCGATGCCCCGGCCGCCGCCGGTCACGAGGGCCAGCCGGCCGTGGGGTTGTGCATGATGTTCCGCCATGGGCTGCGATGTCTCCGGCTGCGCGATGCAGCGTGAATATTGATCGAAGGGTCGCATTGTGTATACATGACAGCCTCAAATCTCCCTCGTTTTCCCTAATATCGCGCTATCTTCACGATTTCTACTGGCATCATGTATACCTGATATGGACACACTCTCCCAACAGGTCACCGAGACGCTGCGCGCCTGGATCCTTCGCGGCCGGCTGGCGCCCGGCACGCGCGTGGAGGAAGTGCCGATCGCGGAAAGCCTCAAGGTGTCGCGCACGCCGGTGCGTACCGCACTGGCCGCGCTTGCGATGGAAGGGCTGATCGATCACCAGCCGAAGAAGGGCTACCTGGTGCGCTCGTTCGCGCTCGAGGACATCCTGGCGGCCTACGAGGTGCGCTCCGTGCTCGAGGGGCTGGCATGCCGACGCTTTGCCGCGCTCGGCGTGGACGAATCAACCGCAGCACTGCTGCACGACTGCCTGCGAGAAGGCGACGAGATCCTGGCCAAGGGACAGTTGCTGGTCGAGGACCTGGCGCCCTACCAGCAGATGAACGTGCGGCTGCACAACGCGCTGATGCAGGGTGCCCGCAATCCGTGGGTCATGCGCTTCGGCGCGCAGGCGCAGGCGGTTCCCTTCGCATCGGACCGGATCATGCTGTGGAACGACCACGGCGTGATCCTGCGTTCGCACGACGACCACCACCGCATCGTGCATGCGGTGATCTCGGGCGATGCGGCACGCGCGGAGCAATTGATGCGCGAGCACGTGTATTACGCGGGCATCCTGCTGCGCGACAACTACCAGCGGCTGCTCGACGAGCGCAGCCGCGACGGCGCTTCGGGGCCGATGACCACCGAAACGCCGCCATAGCGGCAACCAGCCCTTCAGCGCCTCACGCGCAGCATCCCCTCTTGCGCCGTCGACGCCACCAGCCGCCCGTCACGCGTGAACAGGCTGCCTCGGCACAGGCCGCGCGCGCCGCTGGCGCTCGGCGAATCCAGCACGTAGAGCAGCCAGTCGTCCATGCGGAAATCGCGGTGGAACCACATCGCGTGGTCGAGGCTCGCGGGGCGCACCTGTCCGCTCATGAAGCTCAGGCCGTGCGGCAGCATCGCGGCGCGCAGCAGGCCGTGGTCGGAGGCGTAGGCGAGCAGCGCGCGGTGCACCACCGGATCGTCGGGCAGCGGCGCGATGGCGCGCATCCAGATAGCGCTGTCGGACGAGCGCACCACCGGCGCCAGCAGGTCGTCGGCCTCGACGCCGCGGTATTCGATGCCGTGCGGCTCCAGGCCCTTGACGCGCCAGCGCTCGGGCAGGCGGTCGCCAAGCGCGATGCGCTGGTCGAGTTCGCTCGCGAGCCCCTCGGGACCTTCGACCGCCGGCATGGCGAACTGGTGCTCGACGCCGTCGTCCACCGTCTGGAAGGAGGCCGACATCTCGAAGATGATGCGTTCCTGCTGGCGCGCCACCACGTGCCGTGTGGTGAAGCTGCGGCCGTCGCGCACGCGGTCCACGCTGTATTCGATGGGCGCATGCTCGCCCGGCAGCAGGAAGTAGGCATGCATCGAATGCACCGGCCGCTCGGCGCCCACCGTGAGGCTGGCGGCGGCGAGCGACTGGCCGAGCACCTGGCCGCCGAACACGGCGGGTGTGCCGATGTCTTCGCTCTGCGCCAGGAAGCGGTCGCCCCCGAGCGGCTCGAGCTGCATGAGCGCAACGAGTTCGGCGACAAGGCGGGCAGCGGTGGCGGGATCGGTGGTCATCGGAGGAAGAACGTTCAATGCGAAGGAAGCAACCCTCGACCATAGCAAAGGCCGCGCCCGCGGGCTGTCGCGGGGCGGTCAGCGCGCCGCCAGGGGCTCAGCGATCGAGATCGGCGCCGTCGGCCGCCAGCTTCTTCTGAAGCGCCGGCACGTCGACGTCCGCGAACTTCGCGCTGGCACCCAGCGAAGCCGCGGCCGTGCCCGCCGCCTGCCCCATCACGAAGCAGCCGCCGCTCGCACGTGCGGCCGACTGGCCTTCGTGCGTCATGGCGGCGCAGCGGCCGGCCACCAGCAGGTTGTCGACGGTGCGCGGCACCAGCATGCGCCACGGCAGCTGGTTGTAGGTGCGGCTCTCGTCGCGCGGAAAGGCCCACTCGATGCGGCCGTCGGCATGCATCTCCATGGGCCAGGCGTTGATGCCGATGCTGTCGTCGAAGCTGGCCGACGACAGGATGTCCTCGCCCGTGAGCGCATAGAGGCCCTCGATGCGGCGCGTTTCGCGGATGCCGACCTGCGGCGCGATCTCGACGATGGCCGATTGCGCGAAGCCCGGCACCTCGGCCTTCATGAACTTGAAGTACTCGGCGATCTGGCGCCGGCCTTCGAGCTCGCCTTCGGTGAGTTCGCGCGCGTCGACGCCGTTCATCGCGCGGCCGGCCGCGTTGCGGATCTGCGTGACGTTGGCGCGCCATTCGCGCGGATCGATGTTGGGCCGCAGGATCGCGCCTTCGCGCGGGAACTTGTAAGCGCCCGGCTTCTGCGCCTGCACCCGTGCCATCAGCTCGTTGATGGCCTTGAACTCGCCGACGGCCGCAAGCGCGGGTTGCGCATCGACCTGGCCGACGCGGAACATGGTGGTCGGAAACAGGCCGCTGCCATGGCCGTCGCCCACTTCGAAGGGCACGCCTGCAAAGGCCGCCACGTCGGCGTCGCCGCTGGCATCGATGAAGGCATTGGCGCGGATCGCCTGCCGGCCCGACTTGGTTTCCACGACAAGCGCCGCGATGCGGTCGCCCTCGCGCACCACCGCGGCGGCCCAGGCGTGGAACAGCAGTTTGACACCGGCATCGAGCAGCAGCTGGTCGGCCGCGATCTTGTAGGCCGAGGTGTCGTAGGAGCGCACGCGGATGCGGCCCTGCATGCCGTCCTGCGGGGTGTTGAGGCCGCCCAGCGCATCGATGCGCGCCAACAGGTCGTCGGCCACGCCGCGCACCAGCAGCGTCATCTCGCCGCGGCGCTTGCCGTAGAGGCCCGCGAAGTTGGTCACGCCGCCCGCGGTGCCCATGCCGCCGAGAAAGCCGTAGCGCTCCACCAGCAGCGTGTTCGCGCCGTGGCGCGCCGCGCTCACGGCGGCGGCAATGCCGGCGGGGCCGCCGCCGACCACCACCACGTCGTATTCGCCGAACACCGGCAGCTCGCGCGCCGGCTCGGACAGGGTCTTCCTGTGCTGCACGGCCGTCATCACTGGATCTTGATGCCGCGGGCCGAGATGATGCGCGTCATGATCGCCGCCTCTTCCTTCACGCGCAGGCGCATGCCGTCGGGCGAGGTGCCCACGGCCTGCCAGCCCTGCTCGAACAGCTTCTGGCGCACTTCGGGCTGCTTCATGATGACCTCGATCTCGCGGCTGATGCGCGCCTGCGCGGCCTTCGAGAGGTTGGCGGGGCCGAGCAGCGCCACCCACACCTCGAGGTTGAAGTCGCGCACGCCGGCGTCGGCGAGCGGCGGCAGCTCGGGCACCAGCGCGCTGCGGCCGCCCGTGAGGCCGATGGCCTTGAGCTTGCCGGCGCGAACCTGCGGCATGGCCACGCCCGGCGGGATGAGGCCCATCTGCACCTGGTCGCCGAGCATCGCGGTCACGACCTGCGGGTTGCCCTGGTAGGGCACGTGCTCCGGGTTGAAGCCGGCCACGCGGCTCTTGAGCAATTCCATGCCCAGGTGCCCGACCGAGCCCACGCCCACCGAACCGTAGTTCCACTTGTCGCCGCCCTTGCGCGCGGCGTCGAAGAAGGCCGTGCCCGAGGGCAGGTTGTTCTGCGCCACCAGCACCAGCGGGGCCGTGGCAATCAGCGAGAGGTAGGTGAAATCCTTGGCCGGGTCGTAGGGCAGCCGCGGGTACAGCATCTTCGACGAGGTGAGATTGCCGTTGATGACGATGCCCAGCGTGTGGTCGTCGGTGGCCTTGGCCACCATGTCGGCGGCGATGTTGCCGGAGGCGCCGGGCTTGTTGTCGACCACCACGGGCTGGCCCAGCGCCTTGGCCAGTGGCTCGGCGATGGTGCGCGCGGCAATGTCGGGCGTGGAGCCGCCCGGAAAACCCACGAGCAGGCGGATCGGCTTGGTCGGCCAGGCATTGTTCTGTGCGCTGGCCGCCAGCGGCAGCGCGGCGGCGGCGGCCAGGCCGCAGGCGATCAGGAGGGCTCTCTTGGTGGCGTGCATGGAAGCTGAAAAGGAAATGTGAAAAAACGTAATGGTAATGAGAGCCGCTAGTCGAGGCTGATGTTGCCGCGGCGGACCAGTTCGCCATACACCTTGGACTTGGCCTCGGCGTTGCGCTCGATCTCCTCGGGCGACCAGGCCAGCGGCTCGAAGGCGAAGGTGTCGAAGCGCGCGCGGATCTCGGGGTCGGCAATGACCTTGGCGACGTCGGCATTGATCCTGGCCTTCACGGCCACCGGCACGCCCTTGGGCGCGAGCAGCGAGACGAAGGAGTTGACCTCGAGCGAGGCCGGCCCGCCGGCCTCGGCCATGGTGGGCACGTCGGGCATCTGCGGAATGCGCCGGGGCGCGGCAATGGCCAGGTAGCGCAGCTTGCCGGCCTTGTAGATGCCCTGGCTCGACGGAATGCTGGCAAAGCTCCATGGCACTTCGCCCGTACCCACGTTGGAGAACAGCTGCGATACCTCGCGGAACGGCGCATGCCGCATACGGATGCCGGTGAGCGCCTCGAGCTGCTGCGCGCCCAGGTGGCCCGGGCTGCCCACGCCCCACGAACCGTACACGATGGCATCGGGATTGGCCTTGGCGGCCGCGATCAGGTCGCCCATGCTCTTCCACTTCGACTCGCTCGACACCGCCACGAAGAAGGGCGTGCGAAACAGCGAGGCCACCGGGTCGAAGTGCTGCAGCGTCACGAAGTTGCGCGACTTGTACAGGTGCGGCAGCGCGGCGATGTGTTCGCTGTCGAGCTGCAGCAGCGTGTAGCCGTCGGGCGCCGCGCGCCGCGCCTGGTCGATAGCGATGAAGCCGCCGCCGCCCGGCCGGTTGTCGATCAGCACGCGCTGGTTCCACAGGCGCGAGAGCTTGTCGGAGACCAGCCGCAGCACCGCGTCGGGCCCGCTGCCGGCCGCGAAGGGCGTGACCAGCGTGACCGGCTTGTTCGGGTAGTCGGCGGCCTGCGCCAGGGCAGCGCTGCTGGCGACGGCGCCGGCCAGGGCAAGGACGCCTGCCAGCAATGCGCGTGATGGAAAGGTCATGGCTTGTTGTCTCCTGGGCCTGTGGCCTCGAATGGTGATGATGAAAGAAACCCGCTCGCTCAGTGTGGCGAAAGCACCGCGGCCACATCGGCGCCGGGCGCCGCGACGGGGCGCTGCAGCGGCAGCGGCGCGTCGTCCAGGCAATGCTCGGGCCGCCAGGCATAGAGCCACTCGACCGCATCGTAGAAGCGTTCGGGCGTGCGGCCCACCCAGAGGCTGTTGCGCACCAGCCGCTCCACGCCCCTGGCGTGATAGAGCCGTCCCATCTCGCGCACCGACAGCACCACGCGCGCGGTGCGCGGAATGCGCGCGGCCTCGTAGAGCTTGAAGGCGGCCGGCATGTCGAAATCGCAGGCCCGCACCGCGGCGCTCAGCGTGACGGCGTCCTCCAGCGCCATGCAGGCGCCCTGCGCGAGGTACTGCATCATCGGATGCGCGGCGTCGCCGAGCAGCGTGGCCGGGCCGTCGCTCCAGCGCGCCACCGGATCGCGGTCGGCCGTGCTCCAGCGCCGCCACGAGCTCGGCCGGTCGAGCAGCTGGCGCGGGCGCGCATGCACGCCCTCGAAGTAGGAAAGCACTTCTTCCTTGCTGCCTTCGGAAACGCCCCACTCTTCCTGCTCGCGGCTGTGGAAGGTGACGACCAGGTTGTATTGCTCGCCATGGCGCAATGGATAGTGCACCAGGTGGCAATTGGGCCCGGCCCAGACCACGGGCGCGTTCCAGCGCAGGTCGGCCGGCATGTCGGCCACCGGCACCACCGCGCGGTACACCACGTGGCCCGAAACACGCGCCTCGTCGCCGACCAGTTGGGCGCGCACCACCGACTTCACGCCGTCGCAGCCCACGATCGCATCGGCCTTGAAGCGCCGGCCGTCGCGCGTGGTGGCAACCACGCCCTTCGCGCCGCCTGCGCCGATGTCGAGGGACTCGACCTGCGCCGACGTGTGGAAGCGGATCAGCGGATGCCGCTTCACGGCTTCGTGGATGGCGCCGTGCAGGTCGGCGCGGTGGCTCACGGCATAGGGGTTTTTGAAGCGCGCGCGGAAGGCCTCGCCCACGGGCACGGAAGCCACTTCGCCGCAGTCGACCGCATCCATCATCACCAGCCGGTCGGTGAAGACCGAGTTGCGGCGCACCGCCTCGCCCACGCCGAGCGCATCGAGCGCCGCGAAGGCATTCGGGCCGAGCTGCAGGCCGGCGCCGATCTCGCCGATGGTGGCGCTCTGCTCGAGCAGGTCGATGGAAACGCCGATGCGCGCGAGCGCCAGCGCGGCCGCCATGCCGCCGATGCCGCCGCCGACGAGCAGCACGGTGGGGGGATTCTTCGGGGGAGATGTGCTCATCGCGGGGCCTCTGCTGCGCTGCGTTTGCTCAGTCGATGCGCACGGTGAGCGAAGGCAGCTTGTCGATGCTCACCTTGAGGGTCTGGCCGGGCTTCACCGCGCCCACGCCTTCGGGCGTGCCCGTGAAGATCAGGTCGCCGGGCTGCAGCGTGAAGAACGTCGAGAGATTGGCGATCACCTCGTTGACGGACCAGATCAGGTGCGTGATGTCGCTGTTCTGGCGCACCTGGCCGTCCACCTCGAGCGTGATGGCGCCGGCGTTGATCTCGCCCACCTCGGCCAGCGTGCGCAGCGGCGCGATGGGCGCCGAGAAGTCGAAGGCCTTGCCGATTTCCCATGGCCGGCCGGCTTCGCGCATCTTCATCTGCAGGTCGCGCCGCGTCATGTCCAGGCCCACGGCATAGCCGTGGATGTGGCCGGCGGCCTCTGCCACTGCAATGTCCTTGCCGCCCTTGCCGATGGCCACCACGAGTTCGGCTTCGTAGTGGTAGTTGCTCGTGAGCGGCGGGTAGGGAATGGCGCCGGTCTCGCCTTCGGCCACGGGCACCACCGAGGCATCGTCGTTGGGCTTGCAGAAGAAGAACGGCGGCTCGCGGTCGGGGTCGAAGCCCATCTCGCGCGCATGCGCCGCATAGTTGCGGCCCACGCAATAGACCCGGCGCACCGGGAACAGCTCGCTCGAACCCACGATGGGCAGGCCGACGATGGAAGGAGGCGTGAAGACGAAGGACATGTGGGCTCCTGCCGCGCGCGGCGGCACAGGGTCAAGACAAGAGAAGAAAGAAAAATGGTGCGGACGGTTTTCAGGCGTCTTCGAGAAAGGCTTCGCGCAGGATGCCCATGGCCTGCTGCACGGGACGGTCCGAAAAGCTGAAGAGCACCACGTCGTCGGCCGGTGCCGACAGGCGCAGCGGCGCCCACGAAGGCACCACGAAGGTGTCGCGCGGCCCGAACTCGAAGCGCCGGCCCGCAATGTCCGCGATGCCGCGGCCTTCGACCACGCTGTAGACGGTGCCGTCCGTGGCCCGGTGCGCCTTGCCCGCGAAGCCCTTGGGCAGCAGCTGCAGCTGGGTGCCGATGGTGGGCATCGGCGCGCCGCCCGTCAGGGGGTTGATGTAGCGCAGCTTGTGGCCCAGCCAGGCATCGGGCGCTTCCTGCTTCTGCAGCAGGGCCAGCGCCTCGCGGCTGCGCGCGTAGGGGTAGTTGAAGATCGGCGAGGTGGGCGACACGTGGTCGTGGCGCACCGGCACCATGTTGTGGCCGAAGCGCGCGAGGCTGTTGCCCTCGGGGCGCGCCACGTGCTGCACCTTGGCGTCGTCGTTCTCGGCAAAGCCGGCGTCGAAGAAGCGCAGCATCGGAATGTCGAGCCCGTCGAGCCAGACCACCGGCTCCACCGTGCCGCCGACGCCCTCGTTGCCATGGTCGTGCCAGGCCCAGGACGGCGTGATGATGAAGTCGCCCGGGTACATGGTGGTGCGCTCGCCGCCCACCGTGGTGTAGGCGCCCTTGCCGTCGACGATGAAGCGCAGCGCCGACTGCACGTGGCGGTGCGAGGGCGCCACCTCGCCCGGCATGATGAGCTGCAGGCCGGCGTAGATCGACTGCGTGATCGACGAGCTGCCGGGCAGCGCCGGGTTCTCAAGCACGAGCACGCGGCGCACCGCTTCCTCGGCGGTGATGAGCGCGGCCGACGCCATCAGCAGCGGGCGGATCTCGTCGTAGCGCCAGAGCGCCGGCACGCAGGGCGTGGCGGGCTCGCGCGGCACCAGCGCATGTAGCGACTCCCACAGCGGCGTGAGGTGGAGCGGGCGGATGCGCTCGTAGTAGTTGCGGCGCTCCGCGGCATTGGCAGGCGCCGGGGCGGCGGGTTTCTGGGCGGTGGGGTTCATGGGCAGCAGCAGTTCCGGCCGTCGTGCGGCGGTTGTCTCCGGGGAAGTGCGATCTTCCGCCGGCACTACTATTGGCGCAACGGGTCCCTGACGATAGGCCCGATCTGGTTTTTTGATAGTGATTGCCGCAAAGGAGATGTTCCATGGCCCAGCTCGATCTCGAATGGCTGCTGGTGTTCGACGAGGTCTACAAGACGGCCAACGTGTCGAGCGCCGCCGAACGGCTCGGCATGTCGCAGTCGGCGGCCAGCACCGCACTGGCCCGGCTGCGCACGCACTTCGGCGACAGGCTGTTCGTGCGCACCTCGCGCGGCATGGAGCCCACGCCCTATGCGCGGCAGATCCAGCCGCTGGTGCTCGGCATCCTCGACCAGCTGAACCGGGCCAAGGGCGGACGCGCCAGCTTCGACCCCGCCACCGCGGCGCGCAGCTTTCGCATCTGCATGACCGACATCAGCGAGGTGGTGCTGCTGCCCGGCCTGCTCGACCACCTGCGGCGCACGGCGCCCGGGGTGCGCATCGAGACCGAGATCATCTCCACCGAGAGCGGGCGCCGGCTCGAGGACGGCGCGGTGGACCTGGCGGTAGGCTTCATGCCGCAGCTGGACGCGGGCTTCTACCAGCAGACGCTCTTCATGCAGAACTTCGTCTGCCTGGCCGCGCGCAACCATCCGCGCATCGGCGAGCGGCTCACGCGCAAGCGCTTCGAGAGCGAGGCGCATGCGGTGGTGGCCTCGTCGGGCACCGGCCACGCCATCGTCGACAAGACCATCGCGCGGCTGGGGCTACGGCGCAACGTGGTGGCCAGCCTGTCGAGCTTCCTGAGCGTGGCGCGCATCGTGGCGCACACGGAGCTGATCGTGATCGTGCCCGCCATCCTCGGCAAGGTGCTGGCCACGCAGGAGCCGGTGAAGCTGCTGGAGCCGCCCTTCGAGCTGCCGGCCTACGCCGTCAAGCAGCACTGGCACGAGCGCTTCCACGCGGACGCCGGCAACGCCTGGCTGCGGCGCACGCTGGCAGAGCTGTTCGGCGGCGGCTGAGCGTGCGCGCCGCGCCGACCGGCGGCGCGCGCCGCGGCCGGCGCTCGCTCGCATAATCGGAACCCCACCCACGGCTCACACAAAAAGGCGGCGCATGTCCTCCATCACCCTTCGCTTTCTGGCCGAGCCCAGCACCGTCAACTTCGGCGGAAAGGTCCACGGCGGCACCGTCATGAAATGGATCGACGAGGCCGGCTACGCCTGCGCCACCAGCTGGGCCAAGCGCTACTGCGTGACGGCCTTCATCGGCAGCATCCGCTTTCACCATCCGATCATGATCGGCGACCTGGTCGAGGTCGAGGCCCGGCTCGCCTACACCGGCACCACCAGCATGAACATCTCGGTCGAGGTGCGCAGCGGCGACATGAAGGGCGGCACCATGGACAAGACCACCGAATGCCTGATCGTCTTCGTCTCGGTCGATTCGCACGGCCGGCCGCTGCCGGTGCAGCCCTACGTGCCGGGCACGCCGGGCGAAATGGCGCTTGCGGAGCGCGCCAAGGCGCATCTGGACGCCAGCCGCGCTGCCGGAGCAACGGCTTAGCCCGCAGCCATAGGCATAAAGCTCTAATGATGAGCGGGCCGAGCGGCTAGAGTCGCTCGTTGTTTTCACAGGAACATTCGCATCATGGCTACCCAGGACGACGACCACGGCAACAAGGGCTCGGACCGCATCAAGGACTCGGCCCAGCAGATCTGGCTTGCGGGGCTTGGCGCCTTCGCCAAGATGCAGCAGGAAGGCAGCAAGGCCTTCGAGGCGCTGGTGAAGGACGGCGCCGGCCTGCAGAAGAAGACCCAGCAGGCCGCCGAGGAAACCCTGGCGCAGGCACAGACGCGCATGGCCGGCTTCGCGAGCGAATTCGGCACCAAGGCCGCGGGCCAGTGGGGCAAGCTCGAGAACATCTTCGAGGAGCGCGTGGCGCGCGCACTCGAAAAGCTGGGCATCCCCTCGGCCGCCGAGCACGCCGCGCTGCAGGCCCGCGTGGCCGCGCTCGAGGCCGAGCTGCATCACCGGCCGGGCAAGCCCACCGCGGCCACGGGGCGCACCACCACCACCCGCAAGACGGCGGGCCGCAGCGCAGCACCCGCGGCCGCCACCAAGAAGACCGTGCGGCGCAGCCCCAAGGCGGGCTGAAAGCTCTCCCTCCGGGCCCATTTTTGCGGCGGTGCACAACGCACGCCGCCGCAAAACATTGCGCTGGCGCATTCATGGTGCAGTGCACATAGGCTAGAGTGTCCCCAAGAGATAAAAAACGGGGACTGACATGGCCAAGAAGGCGCCACGCCGCACAGCGCAACGCATCCTCGAAGCCGCACTCGAGCTGTTCAACCGCTTCGGCGAGCCGAACGTCTCCACCACGCTGGTGGCGGGCGAGCTCAACATCAGCCCCGGCAACCTCTACTACCACTACCCCGCCAAGGAAGAGCTGATCAACAAGCTCTACGAAGGCTACGAGGCCGAGCTCAACGAGCTGCTGCATGCCAGCGAAGGCGTGCACGATGTGGAAGACGCCTGGTTCTTCATGCACAGCCTGTTCGAGCTGATCTGGCGCTACCGCTTCCTCTACCGCGACCTGAACGACCTGCTGAGCAAGAACCGGCACCTGGAAACGCAGTTCCAGCTGGTGCTCAAGAACAAGACGCGCGCCATCCGCATGCTGATCGCGGGGCTGAGCCGGGCCGGCCACCTGGACATCGACGTGCACGAGGTCGACACCCTCGCCCAGAGCATGGTGGTGGTGCTGACCTACTGGCTCAGCTACGAGTACGTGCGCAATCCGCGCGAGGCGCTCGAACCGGCCCACGCCCAGGGCGCGCTGATGCGCGGCGGCCAGCACACGCTGCACCTGCTCGCGCCGTACCTCGAAGGCGAGCAGCGGCGGCATTTGCTGACACTGAGCAACGCCTACAGCGGCGATGATCCCGCAAGCGTGCGGCCTGCGGAGGCCGCCGCCGATTTGGCAGCCGAGGCCCGCTAACGCCATGTCCCATCCAGATTTCAAGCCGCTCTCGCTGATGTCCGCCAGCCCGGTTGCCGCGGCTGCTGCGCAATCCTGGACACCGCTGCCCTACGCCGACCTGCCGCGCTATGACGCGCACAGCCTGCTGCGGCACTGGCCCCGGCTGCACGCCGGCCACGCCCTGCCGCCCCCGCCGAGCGGACATCCGCTGGCCGATGGCTGGGCGCTCTATCACAACGGCGAGTTCGAGCGCGCCGCCGCGCTCGGCCTGGCGCACGGCCCGGAGGGCCTGGTGCTGGCCAACCAGGCCACCGCCGTTTATGCCAACTACCTGGAGCCGCGCGAATCAGTCCGGCTCTCGATGTTCCGGCAGGTCATCGAACGCGCCGCCGCACAAGCCAGCGCCGAGCCCGACAACTGCCACGCGCTCTACTGGCAGGCCTATGCGCTCGGGCGCTACAGCCAGGGCATCAGCGTGGCGCGCGCGCTGGCGCAGGGCCTCGGCAGCAAGCTCAAGGAGGCACTCGAGCGCGTGATCGAGCTGCAGCCGCAGCATGCCGATGCGCACATCGCGCTGGCCGCCTTCCACGCCGAAGTGATCGACAAGGTGGGCGCGCTGGTCGGCCGCATGACCTACGGCGTGCGCGCCGAAATGTCGGTCGAGCTGTTCGAGCGCGGCCTGGAGCTGCATCCCCATTCGCCGAGCGCGCTCATGGAATACGGCCGCGCGCTGCTCATGCTGCACGGCGATGCGCGCCTGGGCGAGGCCACGCAGCTCTACGAGAAGGCCGCCGCGCTGAAGCCGGCGGATGCCAAGGAACGGCTCGACGTGGAACTGGCGCGCGCCGGCCTGACGGACTGAGCCGCGCGTTGGTACCCACGGGTACCGCGCACTTTAAGATGCGGGTTTCCCGCTTTTCCACTCCGACCGCCATGTCCGACCTCAACGCCCTCTTCGAAGCCGCCCAGGCCAACTCCAAGCTGCTGCCGGAGCGCCCCGACAACCCGACGCTGCTCAAGATCTACGGCCTCTTCAAGCAGGCCACCGAAGGCGACAACACCGCCAAGAAGCCGAGCTTCAGCGACATCGTCGCGCGCGCCAAGTGGGATGCCTGGACCGCGCAAAAGGGCCTGAGCGCCGACGAGGCGAAGCAGAAGTACATCGACCTGATCGAGTCGCTTCGCGCCTGACCCGCAGCGCTCAGCCGACGATCCCGCGCGCATGCAGCGCGGCGATCTGCTTGGCGTTGAGGCCGATCTCCTTCAGGACTGCGTCGGTGTCCGCGCCCAGCGCCGGCGCATTGCGCCGGTGGCTGGCCGGCGTGAGCGACAGCTTGGGCACGAAGCCCGGCACCGCGAGCGCGCTGCCGTCGGGCATGCGCACCTGCTGCAACATGCCGCGCGCGGCGTAGTGCGGGTCGGCCGCGATGTCGGCAATGGTGTAGATGCGGCCGGCCGGCACCTGCGCCGCATCGAGTGCGGCCAGCACCTCGTCCACCGTGCGGCCCGCGGTCCAGTCGCCGATCGCGGCATCGAGCATTTCCACCTGCGCCACCCGGCCCGTGTTGCCGGCCAATGACGGATCGGCCGCAAGGTCGGGCCGGCCGATGCATTCCATCAGCCGGCGGAAGATGCTGTCGCCATTGCCCGCGACGATGGCGTAGCCGCCGTCGGCGCAGCGGTAGGCGTTGGTCGGCGCGATGCCGGGCAGCGCGCTGCCGGCCGCCTCGCGCACCGCGCCGAACGCGCTGTACTCGGGCAGCAGGCTCTCCATGCAGTTGAAGACCGCCTCGTAGAGCGCCACGTCGACCACCTGGCCGCGGCCCTTCGGATGCTCGGCGCTGACGGTGGCATGGCGGTGCTGCATCGCCATCAGCACGCCGATCACGCCATGCAGCGAGGCCAGCGTGTCGCCGATCGACACGCCCACGCGCACCGGCACGCGGCCGGGCTCGCCCGTGAGGTGGCGCAGCCCGCCCATGGCCTCGGCCACCACGCCGAAGCCCGGCCGGTCGCGGTAGGGGCCGGTCTGGCCGTAGCCGCTGATGCGCAGCATCACGAGCGCGGGGTTGGCGGCCAGCAGTTCGTCGGGGCCGAGGCCCCAGCCTTCCATCGCGCCGGGGCGGAAGTTCTCGACCAGCACGTCGGCCTCGGCCGCCAGCTGCCGCACCACGGCCTGTGCCTCGGCCTGGCGCAGGTCGAGCGCGAGCGAACGCTTGTTGCGCGACTGCACCTGCCACCACACCGAGGTGCCATCCTTCAGGAGCCGCCAGCTGCGCAGCGGATCGCCCGCGCCAGGCGGCTCGATCTTGATGACCTCGGCGCCGAAGTCGGCCAGCGTGCGCGCCGCGAAAGGCCCGGCGATCAGCTGCCCGAGCTCGACGACCTTGAGGCCGGCCAGCGGGCCTGCGGCCGGGAGAGAAGAAGAGGTGTTCGTCATGGCGCCAGAGTGTGCCGTGCCGCCGCCGGGCCTTCGCGGGGCGGGAAAACACCTATGAATTCTTGACGCCACGCCGTTCGCTCTTGCGGCAGTGCAGCAATCGCCGCGCGGCACGGCCTCTCTCCCGAGGAGAAAGGGCTTTGCTGCGATGCAATGCCTGGGCCGGCAGGCTTGCACAAAGGTCAAAAAAGTATCAATTTCGGGCGCCATCTCTGGTTGTTGGCGCCCTGGGCGATTCGTACAGTGCGCCCCGAGACAAGGAAAAGGAACCGTCCATGCAACCCGATCTGGAAATCGTCGAAGTCCGCGGTGACGAATCGTTCACCGCCTGGGCGCACGGCTATCCGTATCGCACGGTGCGCTGGCATTTCCACCCCGAGTACGAAATCCAGCTGATCGTCGAGACCCGCGGCGTGTATTTCGTGGGCGACCACGTCGGCCACTTCGAGCCCGGCAACCTCGTGCTCATGGGCCCCGACCTGCCGCACAACTGGATCAGCGACGTGCCGACGGGCCAGAGCGTGGAGCGGCGCGGCATCGTGATCCAGTTTCCGGCGCAGCTGGCGAAGAACATGGCGGCCACCTTTCCCGAGTTCGAGCGCATCGCGCTGCTGCTGGCCGAATCGGGCTCGGGCCTGCTGTTCTCGGCCGAAACCGCCGCTGCCGCCAAGCCGATCATGGAGTCGCTGCTCGAAGCGCGCGGTCTGCGCCGCGTGATCCTGCTGCTCTCGCTGCTCGAACTGCTGGTGGACAGCAAGGACCGCCAGCGGCTTGCGAGCCCGGCGTTCGAGCCCGACCCCAAGGCCTTCATGTCGCACGCCATCAACAACGTGCTGGCGCACATCGCGGCCAACCTCGGCGACGACCTGCGCGAGCCGATGCTGGCCGAGCTGGTGGGCCAGAGCCCGAGCGCGTTCTCGCGTGCCTTCCGCAAGCACACGGGCCAGTCGTTCGTGCGCTACGTGAACCGGCTGCGCATCAGCCGGGCCTGCGAGCTGCTCACCAGCAGCGAGAAGCCGGTGCTCGACGTCTGCATGGACGTGGGCTTCAACAACGTGTCGAACTTCAACCGGCAGTTCCTGCTGCACAAGCGCATGCCGCCGAGCAAGTTCCGCAGTTTTCATCGCATGCAGGCCGCCGCATCGCGCGCCGCCAGTCCGCCCTAGCGCGCCCCCGAGTTCCCCCGCGTCGTTTCTGGCGCGGCGCACAGGCGCCGCGCAGGGCGACCCTTTGCCAGCGTTTTTCAAACAGAGACAACCTCAAGGAGACAGCCACCATGAAGAACATCCTCAAAGCCACCGCCCTCACCGCCGCGCTGGTCTGCGGCGCCTCCGCCGCCCAGGCGCAGGCACCGAAGCAGCCGCTGCGCATCGGCATGACCTTCCAGGAACTCAACAACCCCTACTTCGTGACGATGAAGCAGGCGCTCGAGGAAGCCGCGGCCAGCATCGGCGCGACGGTGGTCACCACCGACGCGCGGCACGACGTGGCCAAGCAGATCGGCGACGTGGAGGACATGATCCAGAAGAAGATCGACATCCTGCTGCTGAACCCGACCGACTCCACCGCTGTGCAGTCGGCCGTGCGCTCGGCCAAGAAGGCGGGGCTGATCGTGGTGGCGGTGGATGCCAACGCGCAGGGACCGGTCGACTCCTTCGTCGGCTCGAAGAACACCGACGCCGGCCGGCTCGCCTGCGAATACCTTGCCAAGAGCATCGGCGAGAAAGGCGACGTGGCGATCCTCGACGGCATTCCGGTGGTGCCGATCCTGGAGCGCGTGAAGGGCTGCCGCGAAGCGCTCGCCAAGTACCCCGGCATCAAGGTGGTCAGCACGCAGAACGGCAAGCAGGAGCGCGCCACCGCGCTCACCGTCACCGAGAACATCCTGCAGGCCAACAAGGACCTGAAGGGCATCTTCAGCGTGAATGACGGCGGCTCGATGGGCGCGCTGGCGGCCATCGAGGCCAGCGGCAAGGACGTGAAGCTCGCGAGCGTGGACGGCGCGCCCGAAGCCATCAAGGCAATGCAGAAGCCGGGCTCGAAGTTCATCGCCACCACCGCGCAGTACCCGCGCGACCAGATCCGCCTGGCCATCGGCATCGCGCTTGCCAGGAAGTGGGGCGCCAACGTGCCGGCCGCCGTGCCGGTGGACGTGAAGCTGATCGACGCCGAGGGCGCGAAGACCTTCACCTGGTAATCGGCGCGGGCCATGACCTCCTCCTCCGCACCAGAAGAGATGCTCCGGCTGGAAGGCGTGTCCAAGCGCTTTCCGGGCGTGAAGGCGCTCTCGGGCATCGACCTCTCGATCCGCAAGGGCGAGGTGCATGCGCTGCTCGGCGAGAACGGCGCGGGCAAGTCGACGCTGATGAAGATCCTCGGCGGCATCCACCAAGCCGACGAGGGGCGCATCTTCATCGAGGGCAGGGAGCGCAATTTCGCGGGCTACAACGATGCGATCGCGGCGGGCATCGGCATCATCTTCCAGGAGTTCAGCCTGGTGCCGTACCTGAACGCGGTGGAGAACATCTTTCTTGGCCGCTACCTGACAAACCGCTTCGGACTGATGGACAAGGCCGCGATGAAGCGTTCGGCGCGGCAGCTCTTCGACGAGCTGGGCGTGCAGATCGACCTTGGCGTGCCGATCTGCCGGCTCTCGGTGGCGCAGCAGCAGTTCGTGGAGATCGGCAAGGCGCTGTCGCTCGACGCCAAGCTGCTGGTGCTCGACGAGCCCACCGCCACGCTCACGCCGAACGAGGCCGGGCATCTCTTCAAGATCATGCGCGAGCTGCGTGCCAGGGGCGTGGCGATGATCTTCATCTCGCACCACCTGGAGGAGATCTTCGAGGTGTGCGACCGCATCAGCGTGCTGCGCGACGGCGCCAATGCAGGGCATGCGGAGGTGGGCGCGACGAATGTGGATGCGCTGGTCGAGATGATGGTCGGCCGCCGCATCGAGCACAGCTTTCCGCCCAAGCCGCAGCCCGCGCCGTGCGGACGCAAGGTGCTCGAAGTGCCCGAGATCCAGCTCGCCAGGGGCGGGCCGGTCAACAGCTTCGACCTGCACGAAGGCGAGATCCTCGGCTTCGCGGGGCTGGTCGGTTCGGGCCGCACCGAGCTCGCGCTGGGCATGATGGGCGCCGACCGCGTGCACCGCAAGACGGTGCTGCGCAACGGACGGCCCGTGCGGCTGAGCGACCCGACAGAGGCCCTGGAGAACGGCATCGGCCTGCTGCCCGAGAGCCGCAAGGTCGAGGGGCTGATCACCGACTTCACGATCCGCTTCAACATCTCGATGAACAACCTCGGCCGCCACAGGCGCGGCGGGCTCGTGAGCCAGAGGTCGGAAAAACAGTCGGCCACCGAACTCTCGAAGCGCGTGGGCGTGAAGGCGCCCGGCATCGAGACGCGCGTGGCCACGCTGTCGGGCGGCAACCAGCAGAAGGTGGTGATCGCGCGCTGGCTCGGCCACGCGAGCGAAGTGCTGATCTTCGACGAGCCCACGCGCGGC
The DNA here is from genome assembly GCF_007828835.1 of Variovorax beijingensis. Lineage (GTDB taxonomy): Bacteria > Pseudomonadota > Gammaproteobacteria > Burkholderiales > Burkholderiaceae_C > Variovorax > Variovorax beijingensis_A. The sequence continues at coordinate 508,579 of NZ_VIVL01000003.1, forward strand.
ATCGACGTGGGCGCCAAGGCCGAGATCTACGGCCTGATGCGCGAACTCACGCGCCAAGGCAAGTCCATCCTCATGATCTCGAGCGAGCTGCCCGAGATCGTGGGCATGTGCGACCGCGTGGCGGTGTTCTCGGGCGGCGCCATCGTGGCCACGCTCGAGGGCGACGCCATCAATTCGGGGGACATCATGCGGCACGCTACGTCTTCTGGAGGCTTGCAATGACTGTTGCTTCAGGGCGCGCTCCCGCCGACGGGGTACCTTGCTCCGCGAATGTCCCCCGGCCTGCGGCCTCCTCCTTGATTTCGCTGCGCAAGGCACCCCATCGACGTGATCGTTGTTCAGAGCACCGGTTGATCGGCCAGCACAACGGCCGCGCCCATCGTGCACAGGGCATCGGGTGCTCCCCGCAGCGAAATAAAGGAGGAGCCGAAGGCGGGGGACATTCGCGGAGGGGAGTACCCGGTGGCCTGTGCACACACCCTGAACAACAGCGCCCATCTTCAAGCAATGCGCCATGGAGCACCTGAAATGAATGCAACCGCAACCCACCCGACACCACCGGCGCTTGATGGAGGACTCTTCACCCAGCTGCGCCGCTCCACAGCCTTTCTTCCATTGGTAGGACTGGTAGCGATCTCGGTCTTCATGATCGTCGCAACCGACAACTTTCTCTCCTGGGGCAACCTGCAGAACATCGCACTGCAGTCCTCGATCAACGCGATCATCGCGGTCGGCATGACCGCCGCCATCCTCACCGGCGGCATCGATCTCTCGGTCGGCGCGGTGGTGGCGCTCTCCGGCACGCTGGCCTCGGGGATGATGGTTCAGTTCGGACTGCCGCCCATGCTCGCCGTGCCGCTGGGGCTGGCCGTCGGCGTCGTGATCGGCCTCTTCAACGGCTACTGCGTGGCCTACCTGCGCATGCCGCCGATCATCGTGACGCTGGCCACCATGGGCATCGCGCGCGGCATTGCGCTGATCTATACCGGCGGCTATCCGATCGATGGATTGCCCGACTCGTTCGCCTTCCTCGGCGGCGGCGTGCTCGCGGGCATCAAGGTGCCGATCCTGATCATGCTGGCCACCTACCTCGTGGCGTACGTGCTGCTCAACATGGCACCCTTCGGCCGCTACGTGTATGCCATCGGCGGCAACGAGGAAGCGACGCGGCTCTCGGGCGTGCGCGTGTCGCGCTACAAGCTGCTGGTGTATGCGCTGAGCGGCTTCACCGCCGCCGTCGCCGGCATCGTGCAGGCAGCGCGCGTGACCAGCGGCCAGCCCGGCGTGGGCGTGGGCTTCGAACTCGACGCGATCGCGGCGGTGGTGATGGGCGGTACGTCGATTGCCGGCGGGCGCGGCGCGATCGTGGGCACGCTGGTCGGTGCGCTGCTGCTGGGTGTGCTGAACAACGGGCTCAACATGATCGGCGTGTCGCCGTATCTGCAACTGATCATCAAGGGCGGGATCGTGCTGCTCGCGATCTTCATCAGCCGGGAAGCCAAACGCTGACCCCTTGTCTTGCTCCTTCCCCTCCCAGGGGAAGGAGAAATCTCCAACGCCCTCTGACCACAAGGAACCCATGTCTTATCAAAAGCTCCAGCCCGGCGCATCGGGCGCCATCGGCCAACTCGCCGCCATGCAGGCCGTCGTCTGCCACGGTCCCAAGGACTACCGCCTCGAAACCGTCGCGATGCCCAGCATCGGCCCGAACGAACTGCTGATCTCCATCGCGGCCTGCGGCATCTGCGCCTCCGACTGCAAGTGCCACTCGGGCGCGAAGATGTTCTGGGGCGGCGACGGCCAGCCTTCGTGGGTCAAGGCGCCGGTCATCCCCGGCCATGAATTCTTCGGCTATGTCGAGGCGCTCGGCGAAGGCGCGGCCGGGCACTTCGGCGTGGAGAAAGGCGACCGCGTGATCGCCGAACAGATCGTGCCCTGCGGCAAGTGTCGCTTCTGCACCTCGGGCAAATACTGGATGTGCGAGGTGCACAACATCTTCGGCTTCCAGCGCATCGTGGCCGACGGCGGCATGGCCGACTACATGCGGCTGCCGCCGACCTCGCGCGTGCACAAGATCCCCGACGGGATCTCGCTGGAAGACGCGGCCATCATCGAGCCGCTCTCCTGCGCGATCCACACGGTGAACCGCGGCGACATCCAGCTGGACGACGTGGTGGTGATTGCCGGCGCCGGCCCGCTGGGCTTGATGATGGTGCAGGTGGCCGCGCTGAAGACGCCGAAGAAGCTGATCGTGATCGACCTCGTGCCCGAGCGCCTCGCACTGGCCAAGCAGTTCGGCGCCGACGTGACGATCAACCCCAAGACCGAGAATGCCGACGCCATCGTCAAGGGCCTGACCGAAGGCTACGGCTGCGACGTCTACATCGAGACCACCGGCGCGCCCATCGGCGTGACGCAGGGGCTGGAGATGATCCGCAAGCTCGGCCGCTTCGTCGAGTTCAGCGTATTCGGCTCGGAAACCAGCGCCGACTGGTCGATCATCGGCGACCGCAAGGAGCTCGACGTGCGCGGCGCGCACCTGGGGCCCTACTGCTATCCGATTGCCATCGACCTGCTGGCGCGCGGGCTCGTCACCTCGAAGGGCATCGTGACGCACGACTTTCCGTTGACCGAGTGGGAGCGCGCCTTCACACTGGCCAACTCGCTCGATTCCATCAAGGTGCTGCTCAAGCCGCAGCCCCGCACGGCAACATGAAATACGTGATCGGCGTCGACATCGGCACGCAGAGCACCAAGTGCCTGCTGGCCTCCACCAACGGCAAGGTGCATGCGCAGGCGAGCGTGGCCTACCAGCCCGACACGCCGAAGCCGCTGTGGGCGCAGCAGGACTGCGATGTGTGGTTCAGCGCGGTCTGCGAGAGCGTGCGCGCCTGCGTCGCGAAGAGCGGCGTCGCTGCAGCGGACATTGCGGCGATGTGCGTGAGCAGCCTCTATGGCGGCGCAGGCATTCCGGTCGACGAGGCGATGCAGCCGCTGCACCCCTGCCTGATCTGGATGGACCGGCGGGCCACCGCCGAGGTCGATGCGGTGAATGCGAACATCGATGCCGCGCGCCTGCAGGCCATCACCGGCAATGGCGTCGACAGCTACTACGGCTTCACCAAGATGCTGTGGATCCGCGAGCACCTGCCCGAGGTGTGGGCGAAGACGCGCTACTTCCTGCCGCCCAACAGCTACGTCAACTGGCGCCTGAGCGGCGAACTCGCGGTGGACCACAGCTCGGCCGGCAACATCGGCGGCGTGTACGACGCAGCGCAGCGCAGCTGGTCCCACGAGGCGCTCGGCATGCTGGGCATTCCGGCGCGCATGATGCCACCGCGCCTGGTCGAGTCGAGCGACGTGGTGGGCGGCCTGAACGCCGAATGGGCCGCGAAGCTCGGCCTCGCCGAGGGCATGCCGCTGATGGCCGGCGGCGTCGATGCGGCGGTCGCCACCTTCTGTGCGGGCGTCACCGGCAGCGGCGACCACGTCGCGATGATCGGCACCAGCATGTGCTGGGGCTTCGTGAGCCCGACGGTGGATGCGCGCCACCGGCTCATCACGATGCCGCATGTCTACCGCGGCGCGGACCGCAGCTATGTGTTCGGCGGCGCGATCACGGCCGGTGCGGCCGTCACCTGGTTTCGCGAGGCCTTCTGCCAGGCCGAGATGGCCGAGGCCGCGCGCACCGGCGAGGACGCGCATGCGCTGATCGAACGCCAGGCCATCGAGGTGCCGCCCGGCGCCGAGGGCCTGGTCTTCCTGCCCTACCTGATGGGCGAGCGCAGCCCGATCTGGGATGCGCAGGCCAAGGGCGCCTTCATCGGCCTTTCGCTCGCGCACAGCCGCGCTCATCTGTACCGCGCGGTGCTCGAGGGCGTGAGCTTTGCGCTGCAGCACAACATCGAGGCCGGGCGGCAAAGCGGCCAGCCGCTGGACGATCGGCTGATCGTGGTCGGCGGTGCGGCGCACTCGGACCTGTGGATGCAGATCGTGGCGGACGTTACGGGCTACCGGGTGTTCACCATCGAGGAAGAGGTCGAGGCGGCATTGGGTGCGGCAATGCTCGCGGCGCTCGGTGCCGGGCTGGTCGATGCGGCGACCGCCGAGCGCGGCTGGGTCACGCTGGTGGAACGCGCGCGGCCCGAGCCTGCGGCGCGGGCTGTTTATCGCGAGCGCTTCGATATCTACAGATTGCTTTACCCGGCATTGCGCGATGCGATGCATCGGCTGAGATGAACACATTCATTCAGCGCGCTCCCGCCGTCCGGGGACATTCGCGGAGGGGAGTACCCGGTGGCCTGGGCACGCGCCCCGAACACAAGCCGCAATCCATGACAGCAGCACCATGACGACAACTTTCGATTTTTCCGGACGACGCGCACTGGTCACCGGTGCAAGCAGCGGTATCGGCCGCGCAGTCGCCGTGCGGCTCGCGCAATCGGGCGCAGCCGTGACGGCCGTGGGCCGCAATGCCGCCGCGCTCGACGCACTGCAAGCAGAAGCCGGCTGCGCACCACTGATGGTCGACGTGGCCAACGCAGTTGAACTGGAACGCACGTTCGCAACGCTGCCAGCCTTCGACCTGGTAGTGAACTGCGCCGGCATCGCGCTGCTCGAATCGGCACTCGACCTGCAAGCCGAGAGCTTCGACGCCGTGATGGCCGTCAACGCGCGCGCCGCGGCCTTGGTCGCCACGCGCTGCGGCAGGGCGATGATCGCCGCCGGCGTGCGCGGCAGCATCGTCAACGTGTCGAGCCAGGCGGCGCTGGTCGCGCTCGACGCGCACCTCTGCTATTGCGCATCGAAGGCCGCGATGGATGCGGTCACACGCTCGCTGTGCCTCGAATTCGGGCCGCATGGCATTCGCGTGAACAGCGTGAACCCGACCGTCACGCTCACGCCGATGGCCGAGCGGGCCTGGGCCGATCCGGCCAAGAGCGCGGCGGCGCTCGGGAACATTCCGCTCGGAAGGTTCGCCCAGGTCGAAGAGGTGGTGGCACCGATCCTGTTCCTGCTCTCCGATGGCGCATCGATGGTCAGCGGCGTGGCGCTGCCGGTCGACGGCGGCTACACCATCGCCTGATCGCCGGCCGCTCAGGCGAAGCGGGCACCGCCGGGCGATTCCAGCAAGGCATCGAGCTTGCGCGCGATCTTCTGCTCGATCTGCTCGCTGAAGCTGCTGAACAGGAAGCCCAGCGTCGCCTCCAGCGTCAGCGTGTCGGCCGTGACCTCCACCGTGCCGTCGATGCCCGCGCGGCTGAACTGCGCGACGTCGCAGGCCTCGCCTTCGGTGTAGGTGCATTCCAGGCCGTAGTCCTGCCCCACCTGCTCGATCCACTGGCGTGCGACTTCGCGGGCGCCGGCAATGCCGAGTGCGTGGTTTCTTTCGATATGGATGTCAGGCACCGTGCCCTCCGTTGTTGTTGTCGTCGTGGCTGGAATTGGTCTGCAGCAATCCCGTGGCCGTCTGCAATGCGTTGCGCCGCTCTTCCATGGTCGGCAGCGCGGCGATGCGGCGGACTTCCTTGTAGAAGCGCGGCCAGTTGCGGTTCTCGCGCGCGAACAGGGCCTCGAAGCCCGGTACCAGGTCGTCGTAGGCGCCCTGGGCCCCGAAAGTCGCATTGTTGGCGCGCGCCACCCACAGGTCGTAGGCGCCCTGGCGCGGGCCCTGCCATTGCGCACGCAGGCTCGCGTAGCGCTCGCGAAAGGTGTCCATCGCGGCCTTCTTCATGGCATCGACCGCGCTCCAGTCGCCGGCCTTGGCCTGGGCGGATTCATACACCTGGTTGAGCGCGCGGCGGGTCTCGAGGGCCAGCGCGCGGAACTGCTGGCGCTGCCCGTCGAAGCGCGCGTACTCGCTGCGCGCCGCCTCGCTGGCCTCGCGCTGCAGCCACATCGCGCCGCCGATGCGTTCCACCGCGGTGGCATACGACTCGTTGAAGACGATGTCGCCGGGTACGTAGAGCACCTGGTGCGCAAGCTCGTGGAACACGATGCGCGCCAGTTCGCCTTCGGGGTAGCCGATGAAGGTGGAAAGCAGCGGATCGCCGCCAGCCCAGTTCATCCAGCCCAGCGTGGAATACGCCGGCACGGGGTACACGGCCGTTTCCAGGCCCTTGGCGCGCTGCGCCTCGGCCTCGGCCTTGGCGGCGGCCTCGTCGTAGTAGCCGCGGTAGCCCACGCAGCCGGCCACCGGAAAGCACCAGCTCTTGAGCGTGAGCGAATACGGCGGCGCAGCCACCACGTTCCACACCGCCGCGGGGCGGTGCAGATCGGCATACGCGGTGTAGCTGGCGTTGTCGGGCAGCGCCAGTTCGGCCACGGCGAAGCGGCGGATGCGCTGCGCGAGTTCGAGCTTGGCCTTCAGCGGCGCGGAAACGGCGGGGTCCGCGAGCCATGCGGGCACCGGCTTGGCCACCCGCAGGATGCTCAGGTGCCCGCTGGCCGACTGCCAGTAGTAGCCGAGGTCGGCGCAGCCACCGAGCAGCAGCAGTGCGGCGGCCAGGGCGGATGCGGGGACAGCCCTCACCCCAACCCTCTCCCAGAGGGAGCAAGGCGCTCGACCTCGACCAGGCAGTCGTAGAAGGTCGGCCCGCGGCCGATGTCGGTCAGGCGCTGGCTGGTGAGCTGGTTGACGTTGGTGCCGTCCAGGCCGAGCTTGCGCCACCAGATGCCCATGCCGTGCACCACGCCCGGCCGCGCGCGGCGCGACACCTCGGCGCGGCAGCGGTGCTCGCCGCGCTTGTTGAAGACGCGGACGATGGCGCCGTCCTCGATGCCGCGGGCGGCCGCATCGGCCTCGTGGATCTCGAGCAGCGGCTCGCCCTCGATGGCGCGCAGGCTGGTCACGTTGACGAAAGTCGAATTGAGGAAATTGCGCGCCGGCGGCGAGATCATGGCCAGCGGAAACTCGGTCGAGCTGCCGGCCGCTTCATAGTTGGGCACGTGGTCGGGCAGGCCGTCCATGCCTTGCGCCTGCAGTCGCGCGCTGAAGAATTCGCAGCGGCCCGAAGGCGTCGGGAAGCGGCCTTCGGCAAAGGGCGCTTCGGGCAGCTTGAGGCTGGTGAAGCCTTGTTCCAGCAGCTGCGCGCAGTCGATGGCGCCTGGCGCAAAGGCGCTGCGGCACAGTGCCTCGTCGTCGTCCGAGAAGCAGGGCTCGTCAAAGCCCATGCGGCGCGCGAGCTCGCGGAACACCCAGGCATTGCTGCGCGCCTCGCCGCGCGGCGTCACCGCGGGCCGGTTCAGCAGCACGTCGGTGTGGCCGTAGCTGGTGTGGATGTCCCAGTGCTCGAGCTGGGTGGTGGCGGGCAACAGGTAGTCGGCGTAGTCGGCGGTGTCGGTGCGGAACTGCTCGAGCACCACGGTGAAGAGGTCTTCGCGCGCGAAGCCCGCCACCACCTTGCCCGACTCCGGCGCCACCGCGACCGGGTTGCTGTTGTAGACCACGATGGCCTTCACCGGCCTGGCCTGGTCGAGCAGCGCGTCGCCGATGGTGCTCATGTTGATGGTGCGCGGCTGGCGGCCCGCGAGCAGGTCGGGGCGCTGCAGCGCGGCGCGGTCGACCGGAAAGTGGCCCGAGCTGCTCAACAGAAGCCCGCCCGCGCGGTCGCGCCAGGCCCCCACCAGCGCGGGCAGGCAGGCGATGGCGCGCGCCGCGTTGCCGCCGCCGCGCACACGCTGCATGCCGTAGTTCAGGCGGATCGCGGCCGGCCGGGTGGTGCCGTAGGCCTGCGCCAGCGCCACGATCTGCGCCTCGGGCACGCCGCACACGGCGGCCGCGCGCGAAGGCGGCCATTGCAGTGCGCGCTCTTTCAGCTGCTCCCAGCCGAGCGTGTGGTTGGCGATGAAATCGTGGTCGAGCCAGCCGTGCACGATGAGTTCGTGCATCAGCGCCAGGGCGAGCGCGGCATCGGTGCCGGGCAGCAGGGCGATGTGCTCGTCGCACTTGTCGGCGGTTTCGGTCTTGCGCGGGTCGATGCACACCAGCCGCGCCCCAGCGCGCCGGGCGGCCTGGGCGTGGCGCCAGAAGTGCAGGTTGCTGGCAATGGAGTTGCTGCCCCAGATCAGGATCAGCTTCGCCTCGGCGAAGAATTCGATCCGCATGCCGGCCTTGGCACCCAGGGTATGGACCATGGCCTCGCCGCCGGCCATGGAGCAGATCGTGCGGTCCAGCAGCGTGGCGCCCATTTTGTGGAAAAAACGTCGATCCATCGACTCGCCCTGCACCAGGCCCATCGTGCCTGCGTAACTATAAGGCACAATTGTTTCCGGATCCGTCTGCAATGCACGGAGATGCGTGGCGATGTCGTCAAGAGCGGCCTCCCAGCTCACGGATTCGAACTGGCCGCTGCCCTTGGGCCCGGTCCGCTTCAGGGGCTGGACGAGCCTTTCGGCGTGGTCGTTGCGTTCGATGTAGCGCGAAACCTTGGTGCAGAGAACGCCAGCGGTGTGCGAATGGGCCGGATTGCCCTGCAGCTTCACGGCCACGCCGTCCCTGACGGTGGTGACCAGGGCGCAGGTGTCCGGACAGTCGTGCGGACAGGCGCCCAGGACCGTGGAAGTGTTGGTGGGGGGGACAACAGTTGCAGAGACCGGGGTATCGACCATCCGGCAAGTCTAAAGTTTTCCAGGCAGTGGCGCGGCAGGCGCAAAGGAGGTTTCACATGATCAATCGCAGACATTTTTCGCTGGCGACCGGCGTGGCGGCGCTCGGCGGCTTCCAGCTGGCCCGGGCGCAGGGCGATGTGCCGCTGGTGCTGGGCCAGTCGGCGCCTTTCACCGGCCCGGCCGCGCAGCTGGGCATCCAGTTCCACCAGGGCGCCAAGCTGTTCCTGGACCAGTACAACGCCCAGGCCGGCCGGCGCAACGTGGTCATCAAGAACCTGGACGACGGCTACGAGCCCGACCGCTGCGCCGCCAACACGCAAAAGCTGATCGAAGAAGACGTGTTCGCGCTCTTCGGCTACATCGGCACGCCCACCAGCATGGCGGCGCTGCCGCTCGCGGTGAAGGAGAAGGTGCCTTTCGTCGCGCCCTTCACCGGTGCGATGTCGCTGCGCGACCCCTTCCATAGGAACGTGTTCCACCTGCGCGCCTCGTACAACGACGAGACCGCGCTGATCGTGAAGCAGCTCACGCACCTGGGCCTGAAGAAGATCGCGGTCTTCTACCAGAACGACGCCTACGGCAAGGCCGGGCTCGACGGTGTGACCCTGGCGCTCTCGCAGCAGGAGCTCAAGCCGGTGGCGCTGGCCACGGTGGAGCGCAATTCGGTCGACGTGGCCGCGGCGGTGAAAAGCATCACGGCGGCGCGGCCCGACGCGGTGGTCCAGGTGGGCGCCTACAAGGCCTGCGCGGCCTTCATCCGCCAGGCGCGCAAGGCGGGTTACGGCGGCACCTTCTTCAACGTGTCCTTCGTGGGCACGCAGGCGCTGGCCGACGAGCTCGGCAAGGAGGGCGCGGGCGTGATGGTGACCCAGGTGGTGCCCTCGCCGTACAACCCGGCCAATGCGATCACGCGCGAATTCAGCGAGGCGGTGAAGAAGGCCGGGGCCGGCACGAGCGCCAACTTCTCGAGCATGGAGGGCTACATCGCCGCCAAGGTGTTGACCGAGGGCCTGCGCCGCGCGCCGGGCAAGGCCTCGCGCGACGGCCTCATCGCGGGGCTCGAAAGCATCGACCGCCAGCAGTTCGGCGGCTTCGAGGTGTCTTTCTCGGCCAAGAACCACGTGGGCTCGAAGTTCGTCGAGCTGTCGATGCTGACGGGCGACGGGCGCGTCCGGACCTAGCTGCAGAGGCCGTCCACGGCCTGGAACATCGCCTGCCGCGCCTGGCTGACGATCTGGCCGCGCCAGGCGTCGGTGTCGGTATAGAAGGCTTCGAGCATGCGCGCGCGGATGCCGGCGGCCAGGTCGGCCGGCGCCTCGGGGTGCTTGTGCAGCCAGTGGTCGGCGCGCAGCGCGGCCAGCACGTCGAGCATGGGCAGCGTGCCGTATTCGAGCGCGATGCCGGTGTATTCGGCCTGCGGGCACTCCTCGTAGGCGGCCTCCCCCATCAGGCCGCGCAGCAGCGCCGAACTCGAGGAACCGTCGTAGATCGAGGTGACGGGTGCCGCGGGCGTGCCCCACCAGGCGCTGGCGCGCGCGTAGGCGGCCTTGTCGTCGCGGCAGGCAAAGATGCGCTCGCCGAGGCCGTTCGGACCGAGCCCCGTGTGCAGGTCGATCCAGGCCAGCCGGCGCGCGCCGGCGGCATGCCGGCGCAACACGCCGCGCAAGGTCTTGTTGCTCCAGGTCGGCGCCTTGCCGCCGAAGAACAGGCCGTCCTCGAACTGGTACTGGCCGCCGGTGACGGCCGCCTGGTAGGCCTCGGCGCCATGCTTGCCGATCCACTTCTCGATGGCGGCCTCGGTCTCGGGCGGGGGCGGCCAGGTGTCGGGCACCAGCAGCGGATGCAGCTTGGCATAGGCATCGTTGGCCGGCATCGGCTTCGAGAAATCGACGAAGTTGCGGTTCAGGTCGACGCCCTCCTGCGTGACGCGCCGGCCGTACGAAAAGCCGTGCGGATTGAGCGCATGCACATAGAGCACCGCGACACCCTGCGCCCTGGCCTTCTCGCGCCATTCGGCGTCGTGCAGGGCGAACACCTGCACGCCGCTGCCGCAGTGGCCCTCCACGCCGTGGCAGCCGCTGGAGACGATCAGCAGGCGCTCGGCGTCCGCGGCGCCGTCGAGCGCCACGTCCATCGAAAGCTCCTCGCCATCCCGCCCCTTGCCCGGATGCGCATGCGGCAGGGCCGCGAGGCCCGCGCTCACGCAGGCCTGCAGGAACTTCTGGCGTGCCTGGGCGTAGCGCGGCGAAAACGCCTCGCCGACGCCGATCAAGGCGCGGCTCCCCCGGGCTTCAGGAACTGCTCGGCCAGTTGCACCCAGCAGGTGGCGCCCAGGGGAATGAGCTCGTCGTTGAAGTCGTAGCTCGCGTTGTGCAGCGTGCAGGGCCCTTCGCCGTGGTGCACGTCGCGGTGCGAGCCGTCGCCGTTGCCGATGAAGGCATAGGCGCCGGGCTTGGCCTGCAGCATGAAGGCGAAGTCTTCCGAGGTCATCGCGGCTTCCTGCTTCAGCACGTTCTCGGGGCCGACGATCTCGCCCATCACGCGGCGCGCGAAGTTGGCCTCGGCCTCGGTGTTGATGGTGGGCGGGTAGTAGCGCTCGAAGCGGAAGTCGCAGGTGGCATCGTGCGCCGCGCAGATGTGCTCGGCGATCTTGCGCATGCGCGATTCGATCATGTCGAGCACTTCGATCGAGAAGGTGCGCACCGTGCCCGTCAGCTCGCAGTTGTCGGGGATCACGTTGTTGGTCTCGCCCGCATGGATGGTGGTGACCGAGATCACGGCCGAGTCGGTCGGCTTCATCTTGCGCGTGAGGATGGTCTGGAACGCCTGCACGATCTCGCAGGCGATCGGCACCGGGTCGATGCCGGTCTGCGGCAGCGCGGCATGGCCGCCCTTGCCGATCACGTTGACGTAGAACTTGTTGCCCGATGCCATCACCGGCCCCGGGCTCACCGCGAACTGGCCGGCCTTCATGCCGGGCCAGTTGTGCATGCCGAACACGGCGTCCATCGGGAACTGCTCGAACAGCCCTTCCTTGATCATCTCGCGCGCGCCGCCGCCGCCCTCTTCGGCCGGCTGGAAGATCAGGTAGACGGTGCCGTCGAAATTGCGGTTCTTCGCGAGATGCTGCGCCGCGGCCAGCAGCATGGCGGTGTGGCCGTCGTGCCCGCAGGCGTGCATCTTGCCGTGGTGCTGGCTGGCGTGCGCGAAGGTGTTGAGCTCGGTGACGGGCAGCGCGTCCATGTCGGCGCGCAGGCCGACGGCGCGGTTGCTGGTGCCGTTCTTGACGATGCCCACCACGCCGGTGGTGCCCAGGCCCCGGTGGATGGGAATGCCCCATTCGGTGAGCTTGCCTGCCACCACGTCGGCGGTGCGGACTTCTTCGAAGCAGAGTTCGGGATGGGCGTGGAGGTCACGCCGCACGGCGGCGATGCCGGCCGCCTGCGTGACGAGCGAATCGATGAGTTTCATGGGGCACAGTCTATGCAATAAGCACGCCCCCGAGGCTACGCCTTCCCCCTACCGGGGGCAACACCAGCGGCCCGGCAAAGCCGGTTCCGCGGTGTTTCACGAACAGAAACTCAGCGGCCGAGGCTCTTCAGGTAGTCGGCGCGAGCGGCCAGCGCCGTGTCGGTGAAGTCGGTGAACACGCCGTCCACGCCCAGCTTGTAGTAGACCGCGTACTCGTTCCTGCCGTCCTTGCTGTAGTCGGCCGCCAGTCGGCGCGATTCGTTGCGGAACGTAAACGGGTGCACGAAGAGGCCGGCCTTGTGCGCATCGGCAATCAGCGTGGTCGGCGAGACCGAGGTCGCGTCGGCGTCGTTGATCTTGCCGTCCTTGTTGACGTCGAGCGGCTTGCCGTCGGCGCCGATGCTGCCCTTGATGCTCACGATGTAGCGCTTCCACGGGCCGATGCCGTCGGCATAGGTCTTGATTTCGGCCAGGCCCGCGGGCGTGACCATGGCGTCGAAGTTGCGCTTGTCGCCGGCCTTGGTCCAGTCGTAGGGGCGGTCGCTCGGCACGGCGAAGGTCACGGCGCCGGTCTTCAGGTCGACGCTGTCGCCGTCGATCAGCTGGATGAGCCGGGTGTTCAGGCCCTTGGCCTTCATGTACTTGAGGCTCCCGGGCTCGAAGGACTGCACGTAGATGGGCGCGGTCTTGCTGTTCCAGCCGGCGGCGTTGATGGCGGCGATCACCTTGTCTTCCAGCGGCAGCCCGAGGTCGCGGAAGTAGGTCGGGTTCTTGGTCTCGGGGTAGATCGCGATGGTGCGGCCGGTTTCCTTCGACTTGGCCTTGGCAAAGTCGATGATCTCCTGGAAGGTGGGGACCTTGAACTTGCCGTTGAATTCCTGCGGGCGCTCGGGGTCGGTCGAGATGCCGCCCAGCGTCTTGATCTCGGCCAGCGTGAAGTCGTTGCTGAACCAGCCGGTCTGGGTTTCGCCGTCGACCTTGATGGTCTTCTTGCGCGAGGCGAAGCGCGGGTGCTTCGCCACGTCGGTGCTGATGGCCAGGTTGGGGTCGTGGCGGGCGATGAGCACGCCGTCCTTGGTGGAGACCAGGTCCATCTCGATCACGTCGGCGCCCAGTTCGATGGCGCGCGCATAGGCTTCGAGCGTCTCTTCGGGCAGGTAGCCCGAGGCGCCGCGGTGCGCGATGACCAGCGGCGGGTTGCCGTCGAGCGTGAGCAGCTTGTTGGCGGGACCGGTGGTGCTGCAGGCGGCCAGGCCAAGGACGGCGGTCGCGGCAAGGGCGAAGTGAGCGGTGCGCATCGTCTTTTTCTCCATCCAAAAGAGGCGCAGGGTACCCGCTGCGCGTGACAGACCGGGCGCTCGTCGGCGTTCGGCGCCGACTTCTTGGACAATGTGTTGCATGTCCCCTACGCTTTCCCCCCAAAGCCTCGCGCTGGCCCAGTCGCTGGTGCGCATGAACACCGTCAGCGAGAACAGCAACCTCCAGCTGATCGACCTGGCCCAGAGCCACCTCGCCGCCCTGGGCGTGAAGAGCCGCATCACCTACAACGCCGAACGCACCAAGGCCAACCTGTTCGCCACCCTCGGCGAGGGCAAGCCGGCCGGCGTCATCATCTCGGGCCACACCGACACGGTGCCGTGGGACGGGCAGGACTGGAGCGTCGACCCGCTCTCCGCCACGCTGCGCAACGAGCGCCTCTACGGGCGCGGCTCGGCCGACATGAAGAGCTTCATTGCCATCGCCTTGTCCAATGCCAAGCGCTTCTTGGAAAGCGACTCGCCCTTCGCGGTGCACTTCGCCTTCAGTTATGAAGAGGAGATCGGCTGCTTCGGCGTGAAGGAACTGATCGCCGATATGCGCGACGCCGGCATCAAGCCGCTCGCCTGCATCGTGGGCGAGCCCACCAGCATGGTGCCGGCCATCGCCCACAAGGGCGTATACCGCTACCGCTGCTGCGTGCGCGGCAAGGAGGCGCATTCGTCGCTCACGCCGCAGTCGGTCAATGCCATCGAGATGGCGGCGCGCGTGGTCGGCAAGGTGCGCGACATGGCCGAAGGCTTCGAGCGCAGCGAACCGCGCTACGAAGGCTTCGACGTGCCCTTCAGCACCGCGAGCGTGGGCCAGTTCCACGGCGGCATCGCCGACAACGTGGTGCCGCGCGACGCCGAGTTCCGCTATGAATTCCGCGACCTGCCGACCGCCGACGCCAGGAAGATGCAGGACGAGGTCGTCTCCTATGCCGGCAGCCTCGAGGCGTCGATGAAGAAGGTGGCGCCCGATGCGGGCTTCCGCTTCGAGACCATCTGCGAGATTCCGAGCTTCCTCGGTGCGGCCACGGATCCGGTCACGCTGCTCGCGCAGCGCCTTGCGGGCGAGGAGCGCACCACGCTGGTGGCCTTCGGCACCGAAGCGGGCCTGTTCAAGAACGCCGGCATCCCCACCGTGGTGTGCGGCCCGGGCAGCATCGAGCAGGCGCACCAGCCCGACGAATTCGTGAGCCTGGAGCAGCTGGCGCGCTGCGAACTGTTCATGGAACGCCTTGCCGCCACGCCGACCATTGGCTGAAGACAGCCACGGCAGCGGCGCGCTGCGGCGCATGAAGCGGGTCGCGCTCGGCCTGCTGTGCGCCGCGGCGCTGCTCTATGCGCTGGCCAGCGCGCTGCACGGCGAGCATCCGGCCTGGGGCTACGTGGCGGCCTTTGCCGAAGCCGCGATGGTCGGCGCCATGGCCGACTGGTTTGCGGTGGTGGCGCTGTTCCGCCATCCGCTGGGCCTGCCGATCCCGCACACCGCGATCATCCCGAGCAACAAGGACCGCATCGGCGCCAAGCTGGCCGGCTTCATCTGCAACAACTTCCTCGGCACCGAGCAGGTGCTCGCCAAGCTGCGCGAGTTCGACGCGGCCGGGCGCATCGCCGATTGGCTGGCGCGGCCCGCGAGCGGCCAAAAGCTCGGCGAATGGGGCGTGGCGGCCGCCCGCTACGGACTCGCTGCATTCGACGACGAGCGCGTGCGCGCCTTCATGGGACGCGCCGCGGCGGCCGGCCTCCGGAAGATCGATCTCTCGCGGCTGATGGGCCAGGCGCTGGATGCACTCACGGCCGGCGGGCGCCACCAGGCGCTGCTCGACGACGTGCTGCAGCAGGTGGCCGGCCTGCTCGAGGGCGAGGAGGTGCAGGCGCACATCACCGAAGCCATTGCGCGCGAGATCAAGACGCTGCGCTACGTGGGCCTGGACCAGGTGGCGGCCAAGCTCGCCACGCGCAAGATCGTGGCAGCCGTGGCACGCACCATCGCCGAACTGGCGGCCGAGCCCGGGCATCCGATGCGCCGGCGCTTCGACCACTTCGTCGACGACTTCGTGGTGCGGCTCAAGCTCGACCCCGAGTTCCAGCAGCGCGGCGAGCAGATCCGCGCCGAGCTGATGGCGCATCCCGCACTCGGCGACTACCTGCACGGCATCTGGGGCGAGCTGCTGGCCTGGCTGCACGACGACCTCGGCCGGGGCGACTCCACCATCCGCCAGCGCATCGCATCGATGGCGGGCGCGCTCGGCACGCGGCTGCAGGCCGACGAGGCGATCCGCCGCTGGATCAACGAGCAGATCGAGGCGGCCGCGCCGCTGGCCATCGAGCGCTACCGCGAGGACATCCGCCGCTACATCGAGGAGCGCGTTGCCGACTGGAACGCCAGCGAGATGACCAGCGAGCTGGAGCGCCACATCGGACGCGACCTGCAATTCATCCGCATCAACGGCACGCTGGTGGGCGGGCTGGTGGGGCTCTCGATCCACACGGCGACGCAGCTGCTGCGCGGGTGAGCCGCGCGGACGAAAGGCCGCATGTCCCGGGAGAGACTGCCCCGCCTCCCCTCCTTCCTTCTAGACTGCTCGCGCGCATCCAAAAGAAGGAGAGAAGACATGCCCTGCCGCCCGTTCATCCGTGCCGCCGCACTCATCGCCATCTTCGCCCTGCTGGCCGGCTGCGGCAGCATCGCGCCGCCGCCGCCGCCATCACCCACCCGCCCCGCCGCGTGGTCCGAGCCCGAAGTGCTGGTCGCGCCCTCCTCCTTCGCGGGCGTCCACGGCCTGGCCATCGACCAGAAGGGCCGCCTGCTCGCGGGCTCGGTGCTCGGCAACACGCTGTGGGAGGTCGACCGCGGCACCGGCGCGGCCAAGGTCCTGATCGACGCGCCCGAAGGCCAGGCCGACGACATCGCGGTCGGCCCCAGGGGCGAGCTGGCGTGGACCAACTACCTCATGGGCATGCTGCGCTACCGCGAAAGCGACGGCGCGCCGATGCGCGTGCTCGCCAAGGACCTGCCCGGCCTCAATTCGCTGGACTTCGACCGCAGCAGCGGCAAGCTCTACGCCTCGCAGGTGTTCCTGGGCGACGCGCTGTGGGAGATCGACCGCACGGGCCAGAAGCCGCCGCGGCTCATCAAGAAGGACATGGGCGGCTTCAACGGCTTCGAGGTCGGCCCCGACGGCATGCTCTACGGGCCGCTGTGGTTCAAGGGCCAGGTGGTGAAGATCGATCCGGCGAACGGCAGCATGGCCGTGATCGCCGACGGTTTCAAGATTCCCGCGGCCGCCAACCTCGACGGCAAGGGCAATCTCTGGGTGGTCGATGCGCGCAGCGGCGAACTGGTCAGGGTGGACCTTGCCACGGGCCGCAAGACCGTCGCCAGGCAATTGCGTCCGTCGCTCGACAACCTGGCCATTGCCCCGGACGGCACGATCTACGTGTCGAACATGGCCAACAACGAAGTGCAGTCCTTCGACCCTGCCACCGGAGTGCTGCGCACGCTCACCAGCGGCAAGCTCGCGGCGCCGGCGGGGCTCAAGATCGAAGGCCGAACGCTCTGGGTGGCCGATGTGTTCGGCTTCCGGCAGGTGGACGTGCGCACCGGCGAAGTGCGCGACGTGTTCCGCATGCAGCGCGATCCGGAACTCGACTATCCGTTCGCCGTCGGCCTGTCGGGCACGCGCTTCGCGCTGACCTCATGGTTCACGGGCACCGTTCAGCTGGTGGACCGCCAGACGCTTCGGACCGTCGAAACCATCCACGGACTGAAGGCGCCGTTCGATGCCATTCCCATGGCCGACGGCAGCGTGATCTATGCCGAGATCGCCACCGGCAGCATCACCCGCGCGAGCGGCCCTCATTTTGCCGAGAAGCAAGTGCTCGCCAGCGGGCTGGGCGGCCCGGTGCAGATGATCGTCGGCCGCGACGGCGCGCTCTACGTCACCGAAGCCGCAGGCAAGCTGACCCGCATTCCGCTCGATGCCAGCGCCCCGCTGCGCGCCATTGCCGAAGGCCTGGCGCTGCCCGAAGGCGTGGCCGAGACGCCCTGGGGCAGCTTCATCGTGGCCGAGAGCGCGGCGCGCCGGCTGGTGGAGATCGATCCGGTCAGCGGCTCGCGCCGCACCGTGGCGGACAACCTGCCGGTCGGACTGGCCGCGGGGCCGGGCCTGCCGCCGCCCTACGTGGTCACGGGTGTCGCGGTGGGCAGCGACGGGAGCATCTATATGGCGGCCGACCGGAACAACGCGATCTACCGCATCCGTCCCATGAATAAGTGATTTACTTTTGAAAACAACTATTACAAACTCCTGAACGGACGTCTCGTTACATCTTCGGCCGGGTGGCCGGCGGCGGCGGGCGTTCCTTTTTAGGAGAAGAAAAGACATGACTCCCCTCGTCGTTGGCCAACTGCTGTCGCCCGAGTATTCGCCGGGGCTGGTGGCGCTCTCGTTCCTCATCTCGTTCGCGGGCTCCCTGGTGGCGCTGATCTGCGCGGGGCGCATGGTCGGCGCCGATGGCAAACCCAATCTCGCGGTCGTCGCGTGCGCTGCGGTGGCGCTGGGCGGTATCGGCATCTGGTCGATGCACTTCATCGGCATGCTGGCGTACCGCCTGCCGGTGGGCATTTCCTACAACGTGCCGCTCACGGTGGTCTCGCTGGTGGCGGCCATCCTGATCTCGGGCATTGCGCTGTACATGGCGGGCGGGCGGCGCAAGTTCAGCCGGGCCGGCTGGCTGGCCGGAAGCCTGCTCGCGGGGCTGGGCGTGTGCGTGATGCATTACATGGGCATGTTCGCGATGAACATGCGCGCCTCGATGGATTTCGACCCCACCATCGTGGCGCTGTCCGTGGCCATTGCCATCACCGCCGCCGGCGCGGCCCTCTGGCTGGCCTTCAACCTGCGCCGGCTGACACACCAGATCGCCGCGGCGGCCGTGATGGGCGTGGCGGTCTGCACCATGCACTACGTGGGCATGAGCGCGGCCAGCATGATCTGCATCGCGGCCGCCCCCACCGACGCGCTGGCCATCGGCGGCAACTACATGGGCCTGACGGTGTTCGGCACGGCCGGTGCGGTGCTGATCTTCATCTACTGGGTGATCACGGGCACCAGCATGGACGCGCCCGCTGCGCCACGGCGGGTCCGCACCAGCTAATTGGCGCAAGCCGGGCGCGCATCAGCGCCCTAGAGTCGGTGCAGCTCGCACGGGTGTGCGTGCGCGGCGTTGCGGTGTTTCGACGGCTTCCATCCTGCACAGACGCCACGCGTGTTCCAGGACGGCGGCGAGACGAACCACCGATTGGAGACAACCGCATGCAGTACACCCACGAACATCTCGAGATCCAGAACACGCTGCGCCGCTTCATCGACGACGAGATCAATCCGCATGTCGACGAATGGGAGGAGGCCGAGATCTTTCCCGCGCACGAGGTCTTCGGGAAGCTCGGCCGGCTGGGCATGCTGGGCCTCAACAAGCCCGAGGCCTTCGGCGGCGCCGGGCTCGACTATTCGTATGCGATGGCGATGGCCGAGGCCTTGGGCCACATCAGCTGCGGCGGCGTGCCGATGGCCATCGGCGTGCAGACCGACATGTGCACGCCCGCGCTCGCGCGCTTCGGCAGCGACGAACTGCGCCGCGAGTTCCTCGCGCCCGCGATCGCGGGAGAGACGGTCGGCTGCATCGGCGTGAGCGAGCCCGGTGCGGGCAGCGACGTGGCGGGCCTCAGGAGCCATGCGCGCAAGGACGGCGGCGACTACCTCATCAGCGGCCAGAAGATGTGGATCACCAACAGCCTGCAGGCCGACTGGATGTGCATGCTGGTCAACACCAGCGAGGGCCCGGTGCACCGCAACAAGTCGCTCGTGATCGTGCCGATGGACAGCCCCGGCATCGAGAAGGCGAAGAAGATCCGCAAGATCGGCATGCATTCGAGCGACACGGGCCTGATCCATTTCGACGAGGTGCGCGTGCCGCAGCGCTATCGCATCGGCGAAGAGGGCCAGGGCTTCGTCTACCAGATGCAGCAGTTCCAGGAAGAGCGCCTGTGGGCCGCGGCAAGTTCGCTCGAACCGATGGAGGACTGCATCGCACAGACCATCGAATGGGCGCAGCAGCGCCGGATGTTCGGCGCCACGCTGGCCGACCAGCAGTGGGTGCAGTTCAAGCTGGCCGAACTCAAGACCGAGGTGGAGGCGCTGCGCGCCCTCGCCTACCGCGCCTGCGACCTGCATGTGCAGGGCCGGGACGTGCTCGAACTGGCCTCGATGGCCAAGCTCAAGACCGGCCGGCTCACGCGCCAGGTGGCCGATACCTGCCTGCAGTTCTGGGGCGGCATGGGCTTCACGCTCGAGAACCGCGTCTCGCGGCTGTACCGCGACGGGCGGCTCGGCTCCATCGGCGGCGGCGCAGACGAAGTGATGCTCGGCATCCTCGCCAAGACCATGGGCATCGCCAAGCGGCCGCCGCGCGGCTGAAGCGCACGTGGACGCCGGACCTCGGGCCGACCGCGCGGCGAGAAGATCGCCGCGCCTGGGCTTCATGTATCGGCCCCGTCGCGGAACGCCCGCGCGCACCGAAGGTCCAACAGTCCAGCGCTGTCGCTGAGTCGCAGGAGGCCGCCATGTTCTCTTTCACTTCCGGCATCGGCACCCTCATGTTCGTCCTGCTGGTGGTGCTGCTCTTTTCCGCGATCTGGATCTTCCGCGAATACGAGCGCGGCATCGTGTTCACCCTGGGGCGATTCTCGAAAGTCGCGGGGCCCGGACTGGTGATGGTGATTCCCGCCATCCAGCAGGTCGTGCGGGTCGATCTGCGCACCGTGGTGCTCGAGGTTCCGACCCAGGACGTGATCTCGCGCGACAACGTGTCGGTGAAGGTCAGCGCGGTCGTCTACTTCCGCATCGTCGACGCCGAAAAGGCCATCATCGAGGTCAAGGATTTCTTCAATGCGACCAGCCAGCTGGCGCAGACCACGCTGCGCTCGGTGCTGGGCAAGCACCAGCTGGACGACATGCTGGCCGAGCGGGAAAAACTCAACCTGGATGTGCGCGAGTCGCTCGACGTGCAGACGGCTTCATGGGGCATCAAGGTCTCCAACGTGGAGATCAAGCAGATCGACCTCACCGAATCGATGGTCCGCGCCATTGCGCGGCAGGCCGAGGCGGAGCGTGAGCGGCGTGCCAAGGTGATCCATGCCGAAGGCGAGCTGCAGGCCTCCGAGAAGCTGTTCCAGGCCGCGCGCGTGCTGGCGCAGGAGCCGCAGGCGATCCAGCTGCGCTACCTGGAAACGCTGACGGTGATCGGCGCGGACAAGAACACCACCATCGTCTTCCCGCTGCCGGTGGACCTGCTCGCGAGCTTCCTGCACAAGCCCGCGTAGCGCGCATCCGATGAACTGCGCGCCGGACCGAGCGGCGCCGGTCAGTCGCTCTTTTCACCCGCATCATGCTGCGCGGCAGCGAGCGCGGCGGCCGCGCGCAGCTTGTCCTTCTTGCTCGGCCGCTTGCCCTTGATGCCGCCGGTGCCGGAGGCATCGGCCATCGGCACGGCGGCCTCGGCCGGCTCGAAGCCCTCGATGCGCTCGCGCGGCAGGTGCAGGCCCTGGCGCTTCTCGATCAGGCGGAAGTGCGCCTCGGTGGCTGCGCTCACGAAGCTGATCGCCAGCCCGCTCTCGCCGGCGCGGCCCGTGCGGCCGATGCGGTGGATGTAGTCGGTGGGCGAGCGCGGCAGGTCGTAGTTGATCACCACGGGCAGCTGTGCAATGTCGATGCCGCGCGCGGCCAGGTCGGTGGCAATCACCACGTCCCAGCGGCTCTCCTTGAACTGCGCGAGGATGCCGGTGCGCGTGCCCTGCGCGATGTCGCCGTGGAAGGGCACGGCATACACGCCGTTCTTGTACAGCTTCTCGGCCACGGTCTGCGCCGCATGCTGCGTGGCGACGAAGACCAGCACGCGGTCCCAGTCGTTTTCCTTCAGCAGATGGCGCAGCAGCTGCGTGCGGCGGTTCGCGTCGACCTCGATCACGCGCTGCACGATGGCGGGCTCGGTGCCGGGCTCGCCCTGCACGTCGATCACCGCGGGGTCGTGCAGCGTGCCGTCGGCCAGCGCCTGGATGGCGGGCGGGAAAGTGGCCGAGAACAGCAGGTTCTGGCGCCGCGCCGGCAGCAGCGCGAGGATGCGGCCCAGCTCCTCGGCAAAGCCGAGGTCGAACAGGCGGTCGGCCTCGTCGAGCACGAGCATGGACACGGCGCCGAGCTTCAGCGCGTTGTGCTCCACCAGGTCGAGCAGGCGGCCCGGCGTGGCCACCACGATGTCGGCGCCGCCGCGCAGGCTCATCATCTGCGGGTTGATCGACACGCCGCCGAAGGCAATTGCGATCTTGAGCCGCTCGGGCAGGTGCTGCGCAAGGCTGCGCATGGCTTCGCCGACCTGGGCCGCGAGCTCGCGCGTGGGCACGAGCACCAGCGCGCGCACGCGCCGCGGCGCCTGTGCACGCTCGGCGGCCAGGCGCTGCAGCAGCGGGAGGGAAAATGCGGCGGTCTTGCCGGAACCGGTCTGCGCCGAGCCCCGCACGTCGCGGCCTTGCAGAATGGCGGGAATGGCCGCAGCCTGGATGGCGGTCGGCGCGGCGTAGCCGCTTTCGGCGGCAGCCTGCACGAGCGCGGGGGCCAGGCCCAGTGAGTCGAATGGCATGTGAGCAGACAGAGGGATGAACCGGGGACAGTGAAGAAGTGAAGAAAAAGAAGAGATCGATCGAATGGCAACGATGAAAAGCAGTCAGGCCAGCGCCCTGGTGTACTCCACCGAGGCGGGCGGCCGCATGTGCCCCGACTGCGGCGCGCCGGCGGCGCAGTGCCGCTGCAGGCAGATCAAGGCGCGCGCGCCGGCCACCGACGGCATTGTGCGTGTATCCCACGAGACCAAGGGCCGCAAGGGCAAGGGCGTGACCGTGGTCAAGGGCCTCGCGCTCGATGCGGCGGCACTCGCGGCGCTGGGCAAGCAGCTCAAGACGGCCTGCGGCTCGGGCGGCACGGTGAAGGACGGCATCATCGAGATCCAGGGGGACCACCGCGAACTGGTGATCGCCGCGCTCTCGAAGCAGGGCCACACCGTCAGGCGCGCAGGAGGCTGAATTTCAATGAAACCCGAAGACCTGCAGCGCCTCGTCACGCTCGAAATGCCCTTCGGCAAGCACAAGGGCACGCTGATTGCCGATTTGCCCGGAAATTACCTCAATTGGTTCGCACGTGAGGGTTTTCCCGCGGGCGAAATTGGCCGGCTGCTCCATTTGATGCATGAAATAGACCACAACGGCCTCTCCGGCCTGCTGCAACCGTTGCGAAACCGCCCGTCAGGACGTGATGTTTCGTAATAAGCGCTGATTTCGGTACGCTTTTTCCGGAACGGCTTGATAATCCGGCCTACGTGTCTGTGAGCTTGCTCCCGTGCACGTAATTCGGTGATCGGTCAGTTTCGCGCCACAGCGCATTTGTTTGTTGTGATTCTGGGACTCCATCGCTTTGTCTTGTTGGTTTGAATTAGGAGTCCCTCAATGGGCAAGAAACTCTACGTAGGCAACCTCGCCTACTCCGTGCGTGACAACGACCTGGAACAGGCTTTCGGCGAGTTCGGCTCGATCGTCAGCGCCAAGGTCATGATGGAACGCGACACCGGCCGCTCCAAGGGCTTCGGTTTCGTGGAAATGGGCACCGACGCTGAAGCGCTGGCAGCCGTTGAAGCCATGAACGGCCATTCGCTCCAGGGCCGTGCCCTGACCGTGAACGAAGCACGTCCGATGGAAGCCCGTCCCCCCCGTACCGGTGGCGGCGGCTACGGCGGCGGCGGCGGTGGTGGTGGTTACGGCGGTGGTGGTGGCGGCGGCGGCTACGGTGGTGGCGGCGGTGGCCGCAGCGGTGGTGGCGGCGGCTACGGCGGCGGCGGCGGCGGCCGCGGCGGCTACTAAGCCCTCCCACCGAGACCTCGCTCTCAAGTAAAAAAGCTCCTTCGGGAGCTTTTTTCGTTTCCGCCTTCTTCCTTTGCCCGCTTGCGCCGGGCTCGCGGGAGAACCCTTGTACGCATTTGTCCCTACCGGGCCGGTCAGCCAGCGGTCAGCCGTGGGCGACGACCCTCACTCCTCCAATCAAGAGGGTCGAGACAATGCGTATAAAGAGTCAGGCTGACTTCTTTTCAGGAGTCATGTTCACAGCCGTGGGCGGCGCTTTCGCCATAGGCGCCACCACCTACAACATCGGCGACGGTGCCCGCATGGGACCCGGTTATTTCCCGCTCATGCTGGGCATCCTGCTGGCCGTGCTCGGGGCGTTCATCATGTTCCAGGCGATGGTGGTCGAAACCGCCGGCGGCGACAAGATCGGCAAATGGGCCTGGAAGCCGCTGGCCTTCGTGCTCGGCGCCAACCTGGCGTTCGGCGTGCTGCTGGGCGGCCTGCCGAGCATCGGCGTGCCCGCCATGGGGATGATCGTCGCGATCTACGCGCTCACCATCATCTCGAGCATGGCCGGTGAACATTTCAAGCTGCGCGACGTGCTGGTGCTGTCCACCATCCTGGCGGCCGGCAGCTATGTGGCCTTCATCTGGGCGCTCAAGCTCCAGATCCAGGTCTGGCCTACTTTCATCTCGGGTTGAGGAGCACACCGCCATGGAACTGTTCCACAACCTCGCGACCGGCTTCGGCGTCGCCTTCACTTTCACCAACCTGCTGTACTGCCTGGTCGGCTGCATCCTGGGCACCTTGATCGGCGTGCTGCCGGGCATCGGCCCGGTCGCGACCATCGCGATGCTGCTGCCCGCCACCTACGCACTGCCGCCTGTGTCGGCGCTGATCATGCTGGCCGGCATCTACTACGGCGCGCAGTACGGCGGCTCGACCACCGCGATCCTGGTGAACCTGCCCGGGGAGTCGTCCTCGGTGGTCACCTGCATCGACGGCTACCAGATGGCAAGGCAGGGCCGCGCGGGCCCGGCGCTGGCCGCGGCGGGCCTGGGCTCGTTCTTTGCCGGCTGCGTCGGCACGCTGATCCTCGCAGCCTTTGCGCCGCCGCTGACCGAGCTGGCCTTCAAGTTCGGTCCGGCCGAATACTTCTCGCTGATGGTGCTGGGCCTGATCGGCGCCGTGGTGCTGGCTTCGGGCTCGCTGCTCAAGGCGGTGGCCATGATCGTGCTGGGCCTCCTGCTCGGCATCGTGGGCACCGATGTGAATTCCGGCGTGGCGCGCTACAGCTTCGACATTCCGGAACTCACCGACGGCATCGGCTTCGTGGTGATCGCCATGGGCGTGTTCGGCTACGGCGAAATCATCGGCAACCTCTCGCAGCCCGACGACGAGCGCGAGGTGTTCACGCACAAGGTCAAGGGCCTGTGGCCCACCAAGGAAGACTTCAAGCGCATGACGCCCGCGGTGCTGCGCGGCACGGCGCTGGGTTCGGCGCTCGGCATCCTGCCGGGCGGCGGCGCGCTGCTGGCGGCTTTTGCGGCCTACGCGCTGGAGAAGAAGATCAAGATGCGCCCCGGCGAAGTGGCCTTCGGCAAGGGCAACATCCGCGGCGTGGCCTCGCCCGAATCGGCCAACAATGCCGGCGCGCAGACCTCCTTCATCCCGCTCCTGACGCTGGGCATTCCGCCCAACGCGGTGATGGCGCTGATGGTGGGTGCGATGACCATCCACAACATCCAGCCCGGCCCGCAGGTGATGACCAGCAACCCCGAGCTGTTCTGGGGCCTGATCGCCTCGATGTGGATCGGCAACGCGATGCTGATCATCCTGAACCTGCCGCTGATCGGCATGTGGATCAAGCTCTTGACGGTGCCCTACAAGTTCCTGTTCCCGGCGATCGTGCTGTTCTGCGCGATTGGCGTGTACTCGACCAACAACAACACCTTCGACGTGTGGATGGTCGCGATCTTCGGCTTCATCGGCTACCTGTTCCTGAAGCTGCGCACCGAGCCGGCTCCGTTGCTGCTGGGCTTCATCCTCGGGCCGATGATGGAAGAGAACCTGCGGCGCGCGCTGCTGCTGTCGCGCGGCGCCTGGAGCGTGTTCGTCACGCGGCCGCTGTCGGCCGGCCTGCTGGTGGCGGCGGCGCTGCTGCTGGGCATCGTGCTGCTGCCGTCGATCAAGGCCAAGCGCGAAGAAGCCTTCGTCGAGGAATAACCCACCCCCGTCCCTCGCTCACTTCGTGTAGCTCGACTCCCCCTCAAGGGGGCAACACCGGCGGCCCGGCAAAGCCGGTTCCGCGGTGTTCCTGGCCCACCCCCGAAACGGCTCACTTCGTGTAGCCGCCTCCCCCTCAAGGGGGCAACACCGGCGGCCCGGCAAAGCCGGTTCCGCGGTGTTCCTGGACTCGACTCCGCTTGCGGCGGTCAGCGCGCAAGCAGTTGCCAGGCCATGCCCGCGAGCGCGGAGGCGAGCACCACCGGGATCACGCCGGCCTTGACGCGGAAGAGCGCGATGGCCGCGAGGACGCCGATCACGGCGGAGGGGGCCTCGAAGGGCCCGGACAACCCCGCAGGCCAGAGCACGTGGTAGGCGAAGAAGACCGCCAGATTGACGATCACGCCGACCACGGCCGCGGTGATGGCGGTGAGCGGCGCCGTGAATTTCAGGTTGCCGTGGGTCGATTCGATGAAGGGTCCGCCCAACAGGATGAACAGGAACGACGGCAGGAAGGTGAAGAAGGTCACCACCGCCGCCGCCGCCGCGCCCGCCGCGAACAGCGCCTGCGGGCCGAACAGCGCCTGGCCCCAGCCGCCCACGAAGCCCACGAACGAGACCACCATGATCAGCGGGCCGGGCGTGGTTTCCCCGAGCGCCAGTCCGTCGATCATCTGCGTGGCGCTGAGCCAGTGGTAGTGGTCGACCGCGCCCTGGAACACATAGGGCAGCACCGCATACGCGCCGCCGAAGGTCAAAAGCGCCGCCTTGGTGAAGAACCAGGCCATCTGCGTGAGCGCGCCGTTCCAGCCGTACAGCGCCGCGAGGGCGCCGAGGGCCCCGAGCCACAGCGCAAGGAACACCGCCAGCACGCGCACGAAACGGCCCCAGCCGAAAAGGGCGTGCGGCGGCGTCGGCGTGCCGTCGTCGATCAGCGCCGGCCCGGCCGACGACGCGGCGCTGCCGTGCCCGCCGCCCGCCGCAAAGTACGCCGGCGCGAAGCGGCTGCCGAAGTAGCCGATGGCCCCGGCGGCCAGCACGATCAGCGGGAACGGCAGGCGCAGCGCGAAGATCGCCACGAAGGCCGCCACGGCAATCGCCCAGAGCCATGCGTTCTTGAGCACCCGCGAGCCGATGCGCCAGGCGGCGAACAGCACGATGGCCGTCACTGCGGGCTTCACGCCGTAGAGCAGGCCCGCCACGGCCGGCACGTGGCCGTAGGCCATGTAGGCCCACGACAGCGCGATCAGGATGAAGAGCGACGGCAGCACGAAGAGCACGCCCGCCGCGAGGCCGCCCCAGGTGCGGTGCATGAGCCAGCCGATGTAGGTGGCCAGCTGCTGGGCTTCGGGGCCGGGCAGCAGCATGCAGTAGTTCAGCGCATGCAGGAAGCGCTTCTCCGAGATCCAGCGCCGGCGCTCGACCAGTTCCTGGTGCATCAGCGCGATCTGCCCGGCCGGCCCGCCGAAGCTGATGAAGCCGAGCTTGAGCCAGTAGGCGAAGGCCTGCCAGAAGCTGACGGGAGGGGGGGGTTCGAGAGGCTCTGGCGGCGGCATGCAGGGACTTTCGGGTCTGGCTATTTCAGGAATGCGTCGTAGGCGGTCTTCAGGATCAGCGCGCTCACCACGACGATGAACACCACCCGCACGAAGCCGGCCCCGTGTTTCAGCGCAACACGCGTGCCCGCCAGGCTGCCGGCCACGTTGGCCACCGCCATCACCAGCCCATAGTGCCACCAGACGTGCCCCTTGAGCGCGAGCAGCAGCAGGGCCGCGGCGTTGGTGAGCGTGTTGATGATCTTGGCCGAGGCCGAGGCGTTCAGGAAGTCGTAGCCCATCCAGCGCACGAACAGGAACACCAGGAAGCTGCCCGCGCCGGGGCCGAAGAAGCCGTCGTAGAAGCCGATCGAGAGCCCGATGGTGCAGGCCGCCAGGGTTTCGGCCCGTCCGCTGAAGCGCGGCGCATGGTTGCGGCCCAGGTCCTTGCGCGCCAGCGTGTAGAGCAGTACGCCCAGCAGCACGATGGGCAGCGCGCGGCGCAGGAAGTCGCCCGGGAACACCGTGACGCCCCAGGCGCCGAGCATCGAACCCGCGAAACCGAGCAGCGCGGCCGGCCACAGGGCGCCCCAGCGCATCTGGACGCGCTGGCTGAACTGGGCCGCCGCGGCCGCCGTGCCCCAAATGGACGCGCTCTTGTTGGTGCCCAGCAAGGTGGCCGGCGGTGCGCCCGGAAAGACGGCAAAGAGCGCCGGCACGAGGATCAGCCCTCCGCCCCCCACGATCGAATCGACAAAACCCGCGAGCAGCGAGGCGCCCGTGACCACCAGCATTTCCATGGCGGGATTGTCGCACCCGGATTGCTATCAAAAAAGGAGCTTCAACCAGAAGTGGGACGGGCGCGAGAGCGCTCTTCGGCGAGAAGCAAATGCCTCAGCGGGAGGGTGGCGGCAGGCAAAAAAAAAGACGCCGACCAGCGACGCCTTTTCAAGTTCAGCACGGCTTCTCGAGCGGAAGCCTTGAAGAATTTTTGTTGTAGACCGAATTTGTCTCCTCGGACCCTCGGCAGTACGAGCTGGGCCCGTTCGCGAGTGGGCAGACTTTAGGCGGTGCACCGGCCCAGTGCATTGGGAATTACCCGCTTTGCCTTAGCGCTGTGGGGCGGTTCGCAAACCAAAGTGTTTCGGACCGTTAACGGTATGGCATGACTTGTGCACGCAAGTGCTTGATCCATCCATGGAGGCCGTCATGTCCATGTCCGAAAGCGAACGCATTGCGCTGGCCGCGCGCCTGCACGTGGCGCTCAGGCGAAAGCACGGGCGCGTGACGGACACCGAATGGATGGCCACCAATGCCGAATACGCCGCGGAGATCGTGCGCATGACGCGCGCGCATGCGGTCGAGACCAAGGACGAAGACCTGTACCTGCTCGCCACCCGGCTGGAGCAGGCGATGGAACCGCTGGCGCGCGCCGCGCGGCTGGCGGCGCGCGCGCCCGACGGCCATCTGCCGAACCCGCTGCCGCGCTATGCGGACGGGCTGGGCTGATTTCTTCAGCCCGCGGCGAGAGCGGCCTTGCGGATCGACTGCAGCGTGCTGGCCGGCGTGATGGCTTCGGGGTCGAGCAGGCAATGCAGGATCGCGGGCTTGCCGCTGGCACGCGCCCGCGCCAGCGCGGGACCGAACTCCGCGGTGCTGGCCACGCGCTCGCCGTGGCCGCCGAACACCTCGGCATAGCCGCGGAAGTCGGGGTTCTTCAGCTGCGTGGCGCTCACGCGGCCCGGGTAGTGCTTTTCCTGGTGCATGCGGATGGTGCCGTACATGGCGTTGTCGAGCAGCACCACGAGGATCGGCAGGCCGTACTGCACCGCGGTGGCGAACTCCTGGCCGTGCATCATGAAGTCGCCGTCGCCCGCGAACACCACTACCTCGCGCTGCGGCCAAAGCCGCTTGGCGCCCACGCCGGCCGGCAGGCCGTAGCCCATCGATCCGCTGGTGGGCGCCAGCTGGCTCGCGAACGCGCGGAATGGCCAGAAGCGGTGCACCCAGGTCGCGAAATTGCCCGCGCCATTGCAGAAGATGGTGTCGGCCGGCAGCACCTCGCGCAGGTGCTGCATGACCTCGCCCATCTGCAGCGGGCCCGGAATGCGGATCGGGGCCGGATCGCTCCAGCGCAGGAAGTCTTCGCGCGCAGTCTTCGTCTCGGCCTGCCAGGCGGGCGGCGAGGCCGGGCGCAGCGCGGACACCGCCTCGGCAAAGGCCTGCGGCGTGGCATGGATGCCCTGGGCCGGGCGGTAGAGCTTGCCGAGCTCGTCGGCGTCGGCATGCACATGCACCAGCGCCTGCTTCGGCTGCGGAATGGCGAGCAGTTCATAACCCTGCGAGGGCACTTCCGACAGGCGCCCGCCCACCAGCAGCACCAGGTCCGCCTGGCGGATGCGCTCGAGCATGCGCGGATTCGCGCCCAGGCCCAGGTCGCCCGCGTAGCAGGGATGCTCGGCCGACAGCAGCATCTGGCGGCGGAACGAGCAGTACACCGGCAGCGAGAACGCCTCGGCGAAAGCCGCGAACTGCTGCGTCGCGGCCTCGGACCAGCGGCTGCCGCCCAGGATGGCGACCGGCCGCTCGGCCCGCGACAGGCGCTGCCGCAACTCGGCGATCTGCGCTGCGCCCGGATGGGTTTCGACCACTGCATAGGGCTGCGCGTCGGCCACGGCGGCGGCTTCGGTCAGCATGTCCTCGGGCAGCGCGATCACCACCGGCCCGGGCCGGCCCGAGGTGGCGACGTGGAAGGCGCGCGAGACCAGCTCGGGCACGCGGGCGGGGTCATCGATCTGCACCACCCACTTGGCCATGGTGCCGAACACCGCGCCGTAGTCCAGCTCCTGGAAGGCTTCGCGGCCCAGCGCCTCGCGCGCCACCTGGCCCACGAACAGCAGCAGCGGCGTCGAATCCTGGTGCGCGATGTGCACGCCGGCCGCCGCGTTGGTGGCGCCCGGCCCGCGCGTGACGAAGCAGACGCCGGGCCGGCCCGTGAGCTTGCCCTGCGCCTCGGCCATCATCGTGGCGCCGCCTTCCTGGCGGCACACCGTCACGTCGATGGAAGCGTCGTGCAGCGCATCGAGCACCGCCAGAAAGCTTTCGCCAGGCACGCAGAACAGCTGCCTGACGCCGTGGGTGATGAGTTGGTCGACCAGGATCTGGCCGCCGGTGCGGGGAGAGGTCATGCTGAGTCCAATGCAATGAAGGTGTTGGTATTTGCGCCTTCCCCTTCCGGGGGAAGGTTGGGATGGGGGCAGGCGGCGCTGGATACGCCGGCGGCAATTGACATGCCGCGAGCCCCCACCCCCGCCCTCCCCCGGGAGGGGAGGGAGAAAAGCGGGGTCATTCGAGAGCTTCGCATGCCGCGGCAATGCGTGCACACGCCTCTTCCAGCTGCGCCATCGACGTGGCATACGAAATTCGGAAGTACGGCGCGAGGCCGAACACGCTGCCCGGCACCACCGCCACTTCGAAATCCTGCAGCAGGTAGCCGCAGAAGTCGCTGTCGGTCTGCAGCAGCGCGCCGCCGCGGGTGCGCCGCCCGAGCACGCCCGCGCAGCTCGCAAAGGTATAGAAGGCGCCCTCGGGCACGCGGCAATGCAGGCCCGGCGCGCGGTTCAAGGCGGCCACCACGAAGTCGCGCCGCGCCTGGAACTCGTCGCACCGCTCGGCCACCACGTGTTGCGGCCCTGTCAGCGCCTCGATCGCGGCGGCCTGGCTCACCGACGACGGGCACGAGGTCGACTGGCTCTGCACCACCGCCATGGCCGCGATCAGCGCGCGCGGCCCGGCGCCGTAGCCCACGCGCCAGCCGGTCATCGCGTACGCCTTCGAGACGCCGTTCACGGTGAGCGTGCGCTCGCGCAGCCGCGGCTCCACCGCTGCCGGCGTGGCGAACGCGTGGCCGTCGTAGAGGATGTGCTCGTAGATGTCGTCGGCCAGCACCCACACCGCTGGATGCCGCAGCAGCACCTCGCACAGCGGCGCAAGCTGCGCCGCGCTGTAGGCCGCGCCGCTCGGGTTCGAGGGCGAATTCAGGAACAGCCAGCGCGTGCGCGGCGTGCTGGCCGCCTCGAGCTGCGCGGCATCGAGCCTGAAGCCGTTGGCCTCGCCGCAGGGCACGCTCACCGGCACGCCGCCGCAGATCTGCACGATGTCGGCGTAGGAAGTCCAGTACGGTGCGGGCAGGATCACCTCGTCGCCCGGGTTCAGGCTGGCCATCAGCGCATTGAAGATCACCTGCTTGGCGCCCGCGCCCACGCTGATCTCGTCGAGCGCAAAGTCCAGCGCGTTGTCGCGCCTGAACTTGAGCTGCACCGCGGCCTTCATGGCCGGGCTGCCGTCGAGCACGGTGTAGCGCGTGTCGCCGCGTTCCATGGCGCGGGCCGCGGCGGCGCGAATCGGCTCGGGCGTGTCGAAGTCCGGCTCGCCCGCGCCCAGCACGATCACCGGCCGGCCGGCGCGCTTGAGCGCGTTGGCATGGTCGGTGATGCGCAGGATTTCCGAAACCCCGATGGCGCGCACGCGCTGCGCGGGCTCGAATGCGCAAGGCGCTGAATCGGCGGATGTCACTTCGCGTAGGCCTCCAGCGGCTTGTCGTTGGGTTCGGCAATGAGCTGCTTCAGCGCCGCGCTCATCGGCAGGTTCAGGCTGGTGTTCTTCGGCGGAATCGGCGCGACGAACCACCTGGTGTAGATCTTCTCGAGCTCGCCGCTCTTCATGAGGCGGCGCAGCGCGTCGTCCACCGCGGCCTTGAAGGCCGGGTCGTCCTTGCGGAACAGCAGCGCGATGGGCTCGGAGCCCAGCGCATCGCCGACGATGCGGTAGGCCGACGGGTTCTTCGCGTTCGCGATGATGCCCGCGAGCAGGTTGTCGTCGAGCACGAAGGCATCGGCGCGGCCCGACTCCATCAGCAGGAAGCTTTCGAGGTGGTCCTTGCCGAGCATGGTGGTGATGGTGGTGTTCTGCGCGCGCTCGCGCTTGCGCAGCAGCTGCACGGCGGTGGTGCCGGTGGAAGCCGACACGGTGCGGCCCGCCAATTGGTCGAGCGAGCTGATGCCCGAATCGACGCGCGTGGCCATGCGCACCTCGCTCACGTAGGTGGTGAGTGCGAACGCCACCTGCTGCTGGCGCGCGGTGTTGTTGGTGGTGGGGCCGCAGCCGATGTCGAGCGTGCCGTTCTGCACCAGCGGGATGGTGTTCTGCGCGGTCACGGCCATGTATTCGAGCCGGGCCGAAGGCGCGATGTCCTTGAGCACGCGCTCGCACAGCTCGACGTGGTAGCCCACGTATTTGTCGTTCGCGCCCAGCATGTAGGCCATGGGCGGCGAGGCTTCGCGCACGCCGAGCACGGCCTTGCCGCTGCTCCTGATCTTGTCGAGCGTGCCGCCGGCCGGGGCCTGCTGCGCGGCGGCGCCGAATGCGAGCGCGAGCAGCGCCGCAGCGGTGATGGTCTTCAGTTGCATCTTCATGTTCTCTGTCTCCTGGTTGTTGTTCTTGGGCACGGCCGCCGCCCCGCCGCCGCAGCGAAACGCCGCGCGGCAAGAACACAAGGCCGGAGTCGGTCAGTCGTTGATCTCGAAGGTCACGCCCTGGGCAAGCGGCAATGCGGTCGAGTAGTTGATGGTGTTGGTCGCGCGGCGCATGTACGCCTTCCAGCTGTCGGAGCCGGCTTCGCGGCCGCCGCCGGTTTCCTTCTCGCCGCCGAAGGCGCCGCCGATCTCGGCGCCGCTCGGGCCGATGTTGACGTTGGCAATGCCGCAGTCCGAGCCCGCGCTCGACAGGAAGCGCTCGGCCTCGCGTACGTTGAGCGTGAAGATCGACGACGACAGGCCTGCGCCCACCGCGTTGTGCCATCCGATGGCGTCGTCCAGCGAGGTGTAGCGCACCACATAGAGGATGGGCGCGAAGGTTTCGCGCAGCACCGGGCCGTCGTGCGACTTCAGTTCGACCAGCGCCGGACGCACGTAGAAGGCGTCTTGGGTGCCGATGCCCTCCACGCGCTGGCCGCCATGCACCGTGGCGCCGATCTCGCGGCTTTCGCCCAAGGCCTTCTGCATGCCGTCGAAGGCGGCGCGGTCGATCAGCGGCCCAACCAGCGTGCCGGCCCCGCGTGGATCGCCCACCTGCACGTTGCCGTAAACCCTGGCGAGCTTGGGCACCAGCGCGTCGTACACGCTGTCGTGCACGAACAGCCGGCGCAGCGTGGTGCAGCGCTGGCCGGCCGTGCCCATGGCCGAGAACGCGATGGCGCGCAGCGTGAGGTCGAGGTCGGCCGAGGGCGTGACGATGGCCGCGTTGTTGCCGCCGAGTTCGAGGATGGCGCGCGCGAAGCGTGCGGCCAGCTTCGGCCCCACCTGCCGGCCCATCGCGGTCGAGCCGGTGGCCGAGAGAATCGGCACGCGGTGGTCGTCGACCAGCACTTCGCCGATGTCGCGCTGGCCCAGCAGCAGGCCGAGCAGGCCTTCGGGCGCATCGCCGAAACGCGCGAGAGCGCGCTGCGCGATGGCATGCACGGCCAGCGCCGTGAGCGGTGTTTTTTCCGACGGCTTCCACACCACCGAGTCGCCGCACACCAGCGCCAGCGCCGCATTCCACGACCACACGGCCACCGGGAAGTTGAAGGCCGAGATCACGCCGCACACGCCCAGCGGATGCCAGGTTTCCATCATGCGGTGCTCGGCGCGCTCGGTGGCGAGCGTGAGGCCGTAGAGCTGGCGCGAGAGGCCGACCGCGAAGTCGCAGATGTCGATCATCTCCTGCACCTCGCCCGCGCCTTCGGACGGGATCTTGCCGGCCTCGAGCGTGACGAGACGGCCGAGGTCGGCCTTGGCCGCGCGCAGTTCCTCGCCCAGCAGGCGCACCAGCTCGCCGCGGCGCGGCGCGGGTACACTGCGCCAGGCCTTGAAGGCTTCGTGCGCCTGGCCGATGGTCGCGGTCGCTTCGGCGGCGGTGGTCTGCCGCACTTGCGCGACCACCTCGCCGGTGACCGGCGAGCGCACCGTGAGTTCGCCGCCGGCATGGGCGGCATCCGGAACGCCGAGGCGCTGCAGCAGCTGCGCGATTTCGGTGGCGACAGGAAGGAGGGCTTGGGCTTCTGGCATGGAGGCTCCGGCAGGGAGAAAAGAGAACAGGAACGAAGGGCAGCGGGGGTGCGGCAACAGCTCAATATCTGCGAACAGGGCCTGCTTGCATAGCGAAAAAACGGAAGGACTTGGTGCGTTCCATGAATGAACTACCACAGCGTTCGTGCATTCAGCGCACAGCTCGCACCTAAGCGGCAGGCCCTGGCGGCTCGGGCAGGCTGATGCGCTGCCCCGCCGGCGAGCCCGCCAGGCTCTGCGCCGGCCGCCGCAAGGTGGCATCGAAGGGATTGATCTTCGGCCCGATGGCCGCCGCCTCGCGCTTGAGCAGTTCCACCACCGTGGGCATGCGGTCGGCATTGAGCCGGTCGGCGATGGTGCCCACGCTGAGCGCAGCCACCGCGCGGCCCTCGCGGTCGAGGATGGGCACCGCCACGCCGGCCATGCCTTCGAGCAGGCCGGTGTTGCGCCCCGCATAGCCGGCCTGGCGCACGCGCTCGATCTCGGTGCGCAGGTAGACCTCGTCGTACACGCCGTACTCGCGCACGCGCGAAAGATTGAAGCGGATCACTTCCTCGCGCTCCGCCTCGGGCAGGAAGGCCAGGATCGCGAGCGCGCCCTGCCCCACCCCCAGCGCGATGCGCCCGCCGATGTCGCCCGTGAACGAGCGGATCGGGAACGGCCCTTCGCTGCGGTCGAGGCAGATGGCGTCGAAGCCGCTGCGCGCCAGCAGAAAGATGCTGTCGCCCAGGCTCGCGCACAGGCGCAGCAGCACCGGGCGGCAGATGGAGCGCAGGTCGCCCGGATTGCCGGCGCTGGCCGCGAGCGCGAAGAAATCGATGCTCAGCCGGTAGAGCTTGCTGCGCTCGTCCTGCTCGACCATGCCCTCGGCCATGAGCGATTGCAGCAGGCGGTGCGTGGTGGCCTGCGTGAGGCCCACGGACCGTGCGATCTGGGTCACGCGGCCGCCCTCGGCCTGCACCGCGCCGAGCGCGCGGATCACCGAAAAGACACGCGGCACGCCGCCGCTGGCGGCCGAGGGGGTTTCCATGGCTTGCTCCTGTGGAATTCTTGCGTTCGATTTTTCGCATGATATTCCATTGATTGGAATAAATTAGAAAAAGATTCTGATTAATGGAATACCCGGGGCGATCTGGCGTGATCGTTGCAATAGAGTGAATTGAAAGTTCTCTCTTGTCCGCGGCGTGCACCAAGGTGCTGCACGCCATCAAGACCCCGCAGAAAGGCCCTTCCATGTCATTCCTACGGCTCACCGACCTGACCAAGTTCTACGGCGCCACGCGCGCCGTGTCGGCCATGAACCTCGCGGTGGAAAAGGGCGAGTTCGTCTCGCTGCTCGGCCCCTCGGGCTGCGGCAAGACCACGACGCTGCAGATGATCGCGGGCTTCGAGGCGGTGTCGAGCGGGCGCATCGAGCTCGCGGGCAAGGACATCACGCATGCCAAGGCCAACACGCGCGGCCTGGGCATCGTGTTCCAGACCTACGCGCTGTTCCCGCACATGACGGTGGCCGACAACGTGAGCTTCGGCCTCGAGATGCGCAAGATGCCGAAGTCCGAACGCGCCGAGCGCGTCAGGCAGGCGCTGGCGCTGGTGCACCTGGAAGCGCATGCCGCGCGCTACCCGCGCGAGCTCTCGGGCGGGCAGCGCCAGCGCGTGGCACTGGCCCGCGCACTCGTGATCGAGCCGCCGGTGCTGCTGCTGGACGAGCCGCTCTCCAACCTGGACGCCAAGCTGCGCGAGGAGATGCAGTTCGAGCTGCGCCAGATCCAGCGCAAGGTCGGCACCACCACGGTGATGGTCACGCACGACCAGAGCGAGGCCATGTCGATCAGCGACCGCGTGGTGGTGATGGAAGGCGGCTGCGCCACGCAGATCGACCACCCGCACCGCGTCTACGAGCACCCGAGCACGCGCTTCATCTCCACCTTCGTGGGCAAGGCCAACCTGCTGGACGGGCGCGTCACGGCCAGCGGCGCGCGCAGCTGCCATGTGGCGGTGGGCGCGCTCGCGGTCGAGGTCGACGACACCGCCTACAAGCCGGGCGATGCGGTGCTGATGAGCGTGCGCCCCGAAAAGCTGCAGCTGGTGGAGGCCGGCCGCGGCCGCCTCGACGGCCAGGTGCTGGAGCGCTTCTTCCTCGGCAGCCAGTGGCTCTATCGCCTGGGCACGCCCGCCGGCGACCTGATGGTGCTGAGCCCCAACGACGGCCGCGACGCGCTCGATGAGGGCCATGCCGCCGGCATCGACTGGCCTGCGCATTGCACGCGGCTGTTGCCGGCCGGCGAGGCGGTGGCGGCATGAAGAACAAGGCCACGCCCTGGTGGCTGTCGGGGCCCGCGCTGCTGCTGTTCGCGGCCTTGCTGGTGGTGCCGCTCGCGCTCACCGCGGTGCTGTCGTTCAACGTCTACGACCCGGCCACCGGGCCGAAGGCCGGCGAGTTCACGCTCGCGCACTACGCGCAGGTGTTCACCGACTCGTACTACCACGGCATCTTCTGGCGCACCTTCTGGATCTCGGGCCTCGTCACCTTGATCTGCGTGCTGGTCGGCGCGCCCGAGGCCTATGTGCTGAGCCGCATGCGCAACCCGTGGCGCTCGGTGCTGCTGCTGGTGGTGCTGGCGCCGCTCCTGGTGTCGGTGGTGGTGCGCGCCTTCGGCTGGAGCATGCTGCTCGGACCCGAGGGCGCGGTGAACGGGCTGCTGCGGCTGGTGGGCATCGGGCCGGTGAAGATGCTCTACACCGAGACCGCGGTGATCGTCGCGCTGGTGCACGTGATGCTGCCCTTCATGGTGATTCCGGTCTGGACCTCGCTGCAGAAGCTCGATGCGGGCGTGGAGAACGCCGCGCTTTCGCTCAAGGCCTCGCCGTTCACCACGCTGCGCCGCATCGTGCTGCCGCAGGTGATGCCGGGCATTCTCTCGGGCAGCCTGATCGTGTTCGGCCTGGCTGCGAGTTCGTTCGCGATTCCGGGGCTCTTGGGCGGACGACGCCTGAAGATGGTCGCGACCATCGTCTACGACGAATACCTGAGCGAACTCAACTGGCCGCTCGGCGCCGCCGTCGCGCTCACCCTGCTCGCTGCGAACCTGGTCGTGATGCTGAGCTACAACCGCCTCGTCGAAGGCCGCTACAAGAAGGCGCTCGGGTGATCCGATGACCAAGAACGGCCCCCTCGCCCTCGCGTTCAACGCACTCGTCATCGCCTTCATGCTGGCGCCGCTGGTGGTGGTGTGCATCGTCGCGTTCACGCCCGAGAACACGCTGACGATCCCGACCACGCACTTCTCGCTGCGCTGGTTCCAGGCGGTGTTCGCGCATCCTGACTTCATGCAGTCGTTCTGGAACAGCCTGTGGCTCGCGCTGAGCTCGGCCACCATCGCCACGCTGCTCGCGGTGCCGGCGGGCATGGCGATCACGCGCTACCAATTTCCGGGGCGCGACTTCCTCAACGGTCTGTTCCTCTCGCCGCTGATCATTCCGCACCTGGTGCTGGGCGTGGCCTTACTGCGCCTGTTCGCGCTGGTGGGCGGCACGGGCAGCTTCGGCTGGCTGGTGATGGCGCATGCGCTGATCGTCACGCCCTACACGCTGCGGCTCGTGGTGGCCGCGCTGGTGGGCTTCGACCGCAGCGCCGAGCAGGCCGCGCTCTCGCTGGGCGCGAGCCAGGCCACGGTGTTCCGGCGCATCACGCTGCCGATGATCCTTCCGGGCGTCACGGGCGGCTGGCTGCTGTCCTTCATCAACAGCTTCGACGAAGTGACGATGTCGATCTTCGTCACCTCGCCCAGCACCGTGACGCTGCCGGTGCGCATGTACATGTACGCCACCGAGTCGATCGATCCGCTGATGGCGGCGGTGTCGGCGCTGATGGTGGCGGTGACGGCCGTCGCGATGGTGGTGCTCGACCGCGTCTACGGGCTGGACCGCGTGCTGGTGGGGCGCCGATAGATGACGAGCCTGCCGCCCCTCCAACCGCTGCTGCATCGCGTGGCCGAGACCGGCCGCGCCGCGGTGCCCTTCACGCTCGACGGCCAGCCCGCCTCCGCCCTCGTCGGCGACACGGTGCTGACGGCCGTGCTCACGCAGGCCGCGCAGTTGCGGCGCAATGAATTCAGCGGTGCGCCGCGCGCAGGCTTCTGCATGATGGGCGCCTGCCAGGATTGCTGGATCGCCACCGAGCAGGGCGAGCGCCTGCGCGCCTGCTCCACCTTCATCGCGCCGGGCATGGCGCTGGTCACGGGAAGGAGCGGCGCATGACGGCTTCTTCTGCCGCAGTGCAGCCGGTGATCGTCGGCGCCGGGCCGGCCGGCGTGCGCGCCGCGCAGGCGCTGGTGGCGCACGGCCTGCGGCCGGTGGTGATCGACGAGGCTCCGCGCGCCGGCGGACAGATCTACCGGCGGCCGCCCGCGAGCCTGGCCCAGCGCAGCGCGCAGGCGCTCTATGGCTTCGAGGCCGGCCGCGCCGATGCGGTGCATGCCGCTTTCGACGCGCTGCGCGAACGCATCGACTACCGTCCCGACAGCCTGGTGTGGAATGCGCAAGGCGGCCGGCTCGACGTGCTGCACGGCCCGACACGCAGCACGTCCAGCCTTCCGTACGGCCAGCTGATCGTCGCCACCGGTGCCACCGACCGCGTGCTGCCGGTGCCGGGCTGGACACTGCCCGGCGTCTACACGCTGGGCGGCGCGCAGGTGGCGCTCAAGTTCCAGGGCTGCGCCATCGGCGAGCGCGTGGTGTTCATGGGCACCGGGCCCCTGCTTTATCTGGTGGCGTATCAGTACGCCAAGGCCGGCGCGAAGGTGGCCGCGGTGCTCGACACGGCGCGGCTCGCCGACCAGTTGGCCGCCACGCCCGCGATGCTGCGGCAGCCCGCCGTCTTCGCGAAGGGCGTGTACTACGTGGCCTGGCTGCGTGCGCACGGCGTGGCGCTGCACACCGGCGTGCGGATCTTGCACGTGCTCGGCGATGCGCAGGAGAGCCGCGTGGCCGGCGTGGCGTGGCACGACGGCCGCGAAGAACGCACGCTGGCCTGCGATGCCGTCGGCTTCGGCCATGCGCTGCGCTCCGAAACGCAGTTGGCCGACTTGCTCGGCTGCCGCTTCGAATTCGCGCCGCTGCACCGCGCCCATCTGCCGGTGCGCGACGCGGCCGGCCGCTCCAGCGTGCGGG
Organism: Variovorax beijingensis; assembly: GCF_007828835.1. GTDB lineage: Bacteria > Pseudomonadota > Gammaproteobacteria > Burkholderiales > Burkholderiaceae_C > Variovorax > Variovorax beijingensis_A. The sequence goes on from NZ_VIVL01000003.1 coordinate 547,952, forward strand.
GCGTGTACCTTGCGGGCGACGGCGCCGGCATCATGGGCGCCGACGCGGCCGAGTGGGCGGGCGAACGCGCGGCGCTCGCGCTGCTGGCCGACAACGGCGTGGCGGTCGATGCGATGCGCGCCGCCGAACTCGAACGCAAGCTCCACAAGCTCGGCGGATTCCGCCGCGGCCTGGAGCGCGCTTTCCCCGTGCCGCAGGACTGGGCCGCGCATGCCAGCGACGAACTCGTGGTCTGCCGCTGCGAGAACATCACGGCCGGCACCTTGCGCCGGACCGTCGCCGCCGCCGGCGCCGACGAGATGAACCGCCTGAAGGCGCTGTCGCGCGTCGGCATGGGCCGCTGCCAGGGCCGCATGTGCGGCGCGGCGGCGGCCGAGATCCTCGCACATGCCACGGGACTGCCGCTGCAGCAGGTGGGCCGGCTGCGCGGCCAGGCCCCGATCAAGCCGATTCCGATCCACCTGGCCGCCGCGCCATCCGCCGAAGGAGCCGGCGAATGAGCGGGCGCAAGACCTTGCGCACCGACGTCGCGATCGTCGGCGGCGGCATCGTCGGCGCGTCTGCCGCGCTGGCCTTGCGGCAGATGGGCATCGGCGTGGTGCTGCTGGAGCGCGACCTGTGCGGCTCGCGGTCGAGCGGCGTGAACTACGGCGGCGTGCGGCGCCAGGGCCGTCCGATCGACCAGTTGCCGCTCGCACAGCGCGCGCACCGCATCTGGGGCCGCCTGCGCGAAACCATCGGCACCGACGGCGAATACCTGCGCTCGGGCCACTTCAAGATCGCGCGCAGCGAGGCCGACATGGCGTCGCTGGAACGCTACCGTGCGCAGAGCCGCGACTTCGACCTGGGCCTCGAGCTGATCTCCGATGCCCGCCTGCGCGAGCGCTGCCCCTGGCTCGGCACGCGCGCCGTCGGCGGCTCGCTGTGCGCGGAAGACGGGCAGGCCAATCCGCGGCTGGTGTCGCCGGCCTTCGCGCTCGCGGCGCAGCGCGCGGGCGCGCAGGTCTTCGAGCGCCACAAGGTCGACGAGGTGGCGCACGACGGCCAGGCCTTCATGCTGCGCTCGGGCAATGCGCTCGAAGTGCATGCGCCGGCGCTGCTCAACTGCGCGGGCGCATGGGCCGGGCCGATCGCCACGGAGTTCGGCGAAGAGGTGCCGCTGCAATCGGGCCATCCCGCAATGGCAGTGACAGAGCCGCTGCCCTTCTTCATGGACTGGAGCCTCGGCGTGGAGGGCGGCGGCATCTACTGCCGCCAGGTGGCGCGCGGCAACCTCGTGCTGGGCGGCGGCGGCAAGGGCATCGCGCTCGATGCCGACCGCGCCCGCTCCGACCGCGACGCCATCGCCTCGCTCTCCGCCCAGGCCGTCGAGCTGCTGCCCGCGCTGCGCCATGCGCATTTCATCCGCACCTGGAGCGGCACCGAAGGCTACCTGCCCGACCGCCAGCCGGTGCTCGGCCCGAGCCGCACCACGCCCGGCCTGTTCCACGGTTTCGGATTTTCGGGCGCGGGCTTCCAGATCGGCCCGGCCGCCGGCGAAGTGCTGGCCGAACTCGTGCGCGACGGCCGCAGCAGCACGCCGATCGAGAGCTTCTCGATCGAACGCTTCACCCCCACCCCACCCTGAAAGGAAAACACCATGTCCCGTTTCCAGAAGATTTCCTTCTTCTCTCTCCGCCGGACCTTGACCGGTGCGGCGGCGGTGGCCGCGCTCGCGGCCGGCGGCGCGGCCGGCGCGCAGACCAAGACCCTCTACATCGGCATGAACGGCGGCACCATGGAGAAGGCGTACACGCAGTACGTGTTCCCGGCCTTCGAGAAGCTCTACGGCGCCAAGGTGGTGGTGGTGCCGGGGACCTCGTCCGACATCCTCGCGAAGGCGCAGGCCAACAAGGACCGCCCGCAGATGCACGTGATGTTCCTGGACGACGGCATCATGGTGCGCGCCATCGGCATGGGCCTGTGCCAGAAGCAGCGGCCCAACCCGTCGCTCGCCGAGATCTACCCGGCCGCGCGCTTCAAGGACGACATGGCCAGCGGCGTGAGCCTGGGCATGACGGGCCTGGCCTACAACGCGAAGATGTTCAAGGAAAAGGGCTGGGCGCCGCCCACCTCGTGGATGGACCTGGCCGATCCCAAGTACAAGGGCAAGGTGGTGTTCCAGTCGATGTCCTCATCGTCCTTCGGGCTGCACGGCTTCCTGATGTTCAACCGCATCCAGGGCGGCAACGACAAGAACGTGGAGCCCGGCTTCAAGGCCTGGCCCACCACCATCGGCCCGAACGTGCTCGAGTACATCCCGAGCTCGGCCAAGCTGTCGGAAATGGTGCAGACCGGCGAGGCCGCGATCTTCCCGCTCACGCCCACGGCCGTGGCGGCGCTCAAGACCAAGGGCATTCCGGTGGAGTACGCACCGCCGAAGGAAGGCGCGGTGGTGCTGATGGTGGGCCAGTGCGTGATCGCCAACAACAGCGAGCCCGAGCTGTCGCAGAAGCTCGCCGAGTTCCTGCTGAGCCCGCTGGCCCAGGCCAACGTGCTGCAGTACGGCGCGCAGATTCCCACCAACCCCAAGGCTCCGGCCGTGGGCGACGGGGTGCAGCAGGTGGCCGACATCAACAAGTGGATGAAGACGGCGGTCACGATCGACTGGGACAGCATCAACGCGAACCGTCCAGCGTGGAATGCGCGGTGGAACAAGACGATCGAGAAATAGGCTCACCCCCAGTCTGCGCGCACTTCGTGTCGCTTCGCCCACCCCCTTCCGGGGGCGACGCCAGCGGCCCGGCAAAGCCGGTTCCGCGGCATCCCACGAAAACGCAGGGCACAAACTCAGCGGTTGTCTTCGAGAACCCACCCCGCCGCCTTCTCGGCCATCATCAAGGTCGGACTGTTGGTGTTGCCGCTCGTGATGGTCGGCATCGCGCCCGCATCGACCACGCGCAGCCCCTGCACGCCGCGCACGCGCAGCTTCGAATCGAGCACCGCCATCGGGTCGCCGTCGGCACCCATCTTGGTCGTGCCGACCGGATGGAAGATGGTGGTCGCGATGTCGCCGGCCAGGCGCGCCAGGTCCTCGTCGCTCTGGTATTGAACGCCGGGCTTCCATTCCTCCGGCTTGTATTTGGCGAGCGCGGGCTGCGATGCGATGCGGCGCGTCACGCGCAGCGAATCGGCCGCCACCTTCCGGTCTTCATCCGTGCTCAGGTAGTTGGGCGCGATCGCGGGCGCATCCTGGAAGCGCGGGCTCTTGATGCGCACGCTGCCGCGGCTCGTGGGGTTGAGGTTGCACACGCTCGCGGTAAAGGCCGGAAAGCTGTGCAGCGGCTCGCCGAAGGCATCGAGCGACAGCGGCTGCACGTGGTATTCGAGGTTGGGCCACTCATGTTCGGGCGAACTGCGCGTGAAGGCGCCGAGCTGCGAAGGCGCCATGCTCATGGGCCCGCTGCGCTTCATCAGGTATTCGAGGCCGATCTTCGCCTTGCCGTACATCGAGGAGGCCAGCACGTTGAGCGTGGGCGCGCCGTTGATCTTGTAGACCGCGCGGATCTGCAGGTGGTCCTGCAGGTTGGCGCCGACGCCGGGCGCGTCGACCACCACCTCGATGCCGTGCTGGCGCAGCAGCTCGGCCGGGCCGATGCCCGAGAGCTGCAGGATCTGCGGCGAGCCGATGCTGCCGGCGCACAGCACCACCTCGCGCGTGGCATGGGCGATGACCATCTCGTGGCCGTCCCACACCTGCACGCCGGTGCAGCGCCGGCTGCCGTCGGGCTGGGTCTCGACGATCAGCCTGGTGACATGCGCGTTGACCCACATCTCGAAGTTGGGCCGGCCATAGCAGACCGGCCGCAGGAAGGCCTTGGCGGTGTTCCAGCGCCAGCCGTTCTTCTGGTTGACCTGGAAGTAGCCGACGCCTTCGTTGCTGCCGCGGTTGAAGTCGGTGCTGTGCGGCACGCCGGCTTGCACGGCGGCCTCGGCAAAGGCGTCGAGGATGTCCCAGCGCAGGCGCTGCTTCTCCACGCGCCATTCGCCGCCGGCGCCGTGCATCTCGTCGGCGCCGAGGTAGTAGTCCTCGTGCTTCTTGAAGTCGGGCAGCACGTTCTGCCAGCGCCAGGCGTCGTCGCCGGTGAGCTGCGCCCACTGGTCGTAGTCGCGCGACTGGCCGCGCATGTAGATCATGCCGTTGATGCTGGAGCAGCCGCCCAGCGTCTTGCCGCGCGGATAGCGCAGCACGCGGCCGTTGAGGCCCGCGTCGGGCTCGGTGCTGTAGAGCCAGTCGGTGCGCGGATTGCCGATGCAGTAGAGATAGCCCACCGGAATGTGGATCCAGTGGTAGTCGTCCTTGCGGCCCGCCTCGATCAGCAGCGTGCGCTGCTGCGATTGGCGGGTCAGCCGGTTGCACATCAGGGCGCCGGCCGTGCCGCCGCCGATGACGATGTAGTCGAAAGTGTTGTCGCTCATGGCGCTGGCTTGTCTCCGGGGGTCAACGGTATTTCTTGTGCTCATGGGCCCGGCAAAGGGCTTCGGCGGGCAGTTTCTCTCAAGCCATGCGCAAAAAGCCAATGATTTCGGCGCAGTTGGCATATAAATCGTTCTTATATGACTGCCGCCGCCTTGGACCTCCAGATTCTGCGTGCCTTCGTCCTGGCGGCGCGCGAGGGCAATGTGTCGCGCGCGGCCGAGCGGCTGCACCTGACGCAGCCGGCGGTGAGCCTGCAGCTCAAGCGCCTGGCGGAGGAAACCGGGCTGCAGCTCTTCACGCGCACGCCGCACGGGCTGGCGCTCACGGCCGACGGCGCCGCGCTGCTGCCGCAAGCCGAGCGCGTGCTCGCGGCCGTGGGCGACCTGCAGCAGGCCGCGCGCAACCTGCAGGGCACGGTGCGCGGGGCGCTGCGCATCGGCACCATCCTCGACCCGGAGTTCACCCGGCTCGGCGTGTTCCTGCGCGAGCTGGTGGAGTCGGCCCCGCAGATCGAGACCGAACTGCGCCACGGCATGAGCGGCACGGTGCTGGCCCAGGTGCTGCGCGGCGAACTCGACGTGGGGTTTCACCTCGATGCGGACGGGGGCGATGCCGCTGCGCCGGCGCCGCTCGCGGCGCGCACGCTCACGCGCTTCACCTACCGCGTGGTCGCGCCCGCGGGCTGGGGCCCGCAGGTGCTGGGCCGCGACTGGAAGGCGCTGGCCGCGCTGCCCTGGCTGGCCACGCCGCCGGAGTCGGCGCACCACCGGCTGCTGGAGAAAGTGTTCGGCCCGCTCGGGCTGTCGCCGCGCCGCGTGGCGCTGGTGGACCAGGAAGCCTCGATGCTCGACCTGCTGAAATCGGGCGTGGGCCTGAGCCTCTTGCGCGACTCGATCGCCATCCGCGAGAGCCAGTCGCACGGCCTGGTGATGGCCGACCGCGTGCAGCTGGACTGCGCGCTGCGCTTCGTGTCGCTGGCGGCGCGGCGCAACGAGCCGGTGATCGCGAGCGCATGGAACGCGCTCGCGCGGGCCTGGAACTGAGCGCAAACGGCCACGAATGACCCGCGAAACGGCGTTCCGCCCTACGCAAAGCGGCGCCGCGGCGCACCGGAAAAGCCGACTCATCCGGTTACGATGCGCCCTTCCAGACCGCCTCTTTCTTCTTACTTCGCCCCCTACCGCCGCATCATGTCCCTAGCAACCCCGCCTGCCGACGCACCCGCCGCCGACAGCGTGTTGCCCCGCATCGACGAGCGCGAGCAGGACGGCCGCAGCTGGACCGTGGCCAGCGGCCGCTGGACCACGCTGGCCATGTCGTCGCGCAGTGCGTGGCAGGCGCTTTCCAGGGACCTGGCAGGCGCGCCGCCGGCCGAGGACCGCGCCTGGGACCTGCGCCCGATCGAGCAGCTCGACCACATCGGCGCGCAGTTGCTGTGGGACCACTGGCGCCACGACTGGCCCGCCACGCTCGAGATGTCGCCGCAGCACAAGGCGGTGCTCGACCAGGTCGCGCAGTTCACCGTGGGCACGCCCGAGGAACCGCCGCCCACGCTGGCCGAGCGGCTGCATCATTTCTCGCACACCGGCGCGCGCGGGCTGGAAGTGGTGCGCGATTTCGTGGGGCTGATCGGCCAGCTCGCGCTCGACGCCTTCACGCTGCTGCGCGCGCCGCACCGCGGGCCGTGGCGCGATTTCTCGGGGCATCTCTACCAGTTCGGCGCGACGGCGCTGCACATCACGGCGCTGGTGGGCCTGTTGATCGGCGTGGTGCTGGCCTACCTGATCTCGCAGCAGCTGCGCCAGTACGGGGCCGAGGCCTTCGTGGTCAACATCCTCGGGCTGTCGCTGATCCGCGAGCTCGGACCGGTGCTGGCCGCGGTGCTGATCGCGGGCCGCTCGGGCTCGGCCATCACGGCGCAGATCGGCGTGATGCGCGTGACCGAGGAACTCGACGCCATGCGCGTGATGGGCATTCCGCACGGCTTCCGGCTGGTGATGCCGCGCGTGATGGCGCTGGCCATCGCGATGCCGCTGATCAGCCTCTGGACCTCGATCGCGGCGCTCGCGGGCGGCATGCTCGCGGCCGACGCCGCGCTCGACATTTCGCCGGCCTACTTTCTCTCGGCGCTGCCGCGCGCGGTGCCGATCTCGAACCTCTGGCTCGCGCTGGCGAAATCGGCGGTGTTCGGCATCCTGATTGCGCTGATCGGCTGCTACTTCGGCATGAAGGTCAAGCCAAACACCGAGAGCCTGGGGCGCGGCACCACCTCGTCGGTGGTGACCTCGATCACCGCGGTGATCCTGGTCGACGCACTGTTCGCGGTGCTGTTCAAGGGCGTGGGGTTCCGGGCATGAGCCGCCGGGCCGTTCCCAAGGCGAATACCGCAGCGCGTAGCGCGGAGGCATTCGAATGAGCGATTCAAACACCGTCGTCGACATCCGCAAGCTCTGGACGGTGTTCAAGAGCGCCGACGGCGAGGTCGTGGTGCACCGCGACCTCGAGCTGCGCATCGAGCGCGGCGAGGTGCTGTCGCTGGTGGGTGGCTCGGGCACCGGCAAGACGGTGCTGCTGCGCCAGATCCTCGGGCTCGAGAAGCCGACCAAGGGCACGGTCGAGGTGCTGGGCCGGGCGCCGGGCGAGCTCAGCGCCAAGGGCGCGGCCAACGTGGGCATGCTGTTCCAGCACGGCGCGCTGTTCTCGGCCTTCAGCGTGCTCGAGAACATTGCCTTTCCGCTGCGCGAGCTCAAGCTGCTGCCCGACGAGCTGATCCGCAATGCGGCGCTGGTCAAGCTGCAGATGGTGGGCCTGGAACCGCGGCATGCCAACATGAGCCCGGCCGACCTGTCGGGCGGCATGATCAAGCGCGTGGCGCTGGCGCGCGCGCTCATCATGGACCCGCCGCTGCTGCTGCTGGACGAGCCCACGGCCGGCCTCGACCCCGAGGCCTCCGACAGCTTCTGCGACCTGCTGCGCGGCCTGCACCGCGAGCTGGGCCTGACGGTGGTGATGGTCACGCACGACCTGGACACCCTGTTCGACCTGAGCACCCGCATCGCGGTGCTGGCCGACCACAAGGTCATCGTCAGCGGCTCGGCGCGCGAGGTGATCGCGTATCCGCATCCGTTCATCCACGAATATTTTCTGGGCGGGCGCGGCCAGCGCGCGCTGGAGGCCCTGCATGACAAACCCGCCAAAGCCCCGCCGGCCCCTGCCGGCGCGGCCCGCTGAAAGGTAGCCACACCATGGAAAACAAAGCCCATGCCATCGCCGCCGGCGCCTTCGTGCTCGGCCTCATCGCCGTGCTCGTAGGGCTGGTGGTCTGGTTCACGCGCGACAACACCGTGCGCAACATCTACGAACTCTCCACGCGCGACCCGGTCAGCGGCCTGCAGCCGCAGGCCATGGTGCGCTACCGCGGCATCGCGGTCGGCAAGGTGACCTCGATCGACTTCGACCCCAAGACGAAGGGCAACGTGCGCGTGCGCATCACGGTCGACCAGCGCGTGCCGCTCACCACCTCGAGCTTTGCCACGCTGAGCTACCAGGGCGTGACCGGCCTGGCCTTCATCGCGCTGGACGACAAGGGCGAATCGAACGTGGCGCTCGCGCCCAACAACGACGATCCGCCGCGCATTCCGCTCAAGCCCTCGATGCTGGCGCAGCTGCAGGACCGCGGCGAAGCCATCGTCAACCAGGTCGACGAGGCCACCAAGCGCGCCAACCAGCTGCTGGGCGACGAGAACCAGAAGCGCGCGGCCGATGCGCTCGAGAACATCGCGGCGGCCTCGGCCAGCGCCAACACGCTGCTCAAGCAGCTCGACAACACGGTGAAGACCGGGCTGAACCCGGCGCTCGCAGCGCTGCCGAACACGCTGTCGTCGGTGAAGACGGCCGCCGGCGACGTCTCGCGCGTGGCCAACAACTTCAACACCACCGTGGGCCGGCTCAACGCGCCCGACGGCCCGATCGAGCGGCTGAGCGACGGCACCAAGGCGCTGGCGCAGTCGGTCGATTCGTTCAACGCCGCCACGCTGCCGCGCGTGAACCGCGTGGCCGACGACACCTCGCGCGCGGTGCGCCGGCTCGGCCGCGCGGCCGACAGCATCAACGACAACCCGCAGTCGCTGCTGTTCGGCAATGGCGGCACCGCTGCCGGGCCCGGCGAGCCCGGGTTCTCCGCGCCGCCCGCCACCACGTCCCTCGGACGCCCCTGAAGTGACGACCATGAAGAACACCACCCACTCCCGTCCGCGCCTCGCCGCCTGCGCCGGTGCCGGCCTCGCGCTGCTGCTGCTCGCCGGCTGCGGCGCGCTGCCCGACAAGCCCGCGCGCGCCACGCTGTACGACTTCGGACCCGGCCTGGCCGCCTCGGCCGCCGCCGCCGCCAACCCGCCCGCGGCCGCATTGCCCACGCTGGCGCTGGCCGAGATCGAGAGCAACACGCGGCTCGACGGCACGCAGATCCTCTACCGGCTCGGCTATGCCGATGCCAACGAACTGCGCCCCTACGGCCAGTCGCGCTGGAGCCTGCCGCCGGCGCAACTGCTGCGCCAGCGGCTGCGCGACGCGCTCTCCGAGCGGCGTACCGTGCTCGGTCCGGAAGAAAGCGCGACCATCGCGCGCGCCGAGGGCAAGGTGCCCGACACGCTGCGCATCTCGCTCGACGAGTTCAGCCACTACTTCGATTCGGCCAGCAGCAGCGTCGGGCTGGTCCGCCTGCGCGCCACGCTGATCCGCGGCACCACCGGCGGCGACCGCGTGCTGGGCCAGCGCACCTTCACCGTGCGCCGCCCGGCCCCGAGCGCCGATGCGCCCGGCGGCGTCAAGGCGCTGGCCGCGGCCACCGATGCGGCGGTGGCCGAGGTCGTGCAGTGGGTGGACCAGCAGCCGCGGCAGTAAGCTCGGCTTCGGCCCCGGCCCGCTTTTTTCATCCACGGAGGAGACCTCACCATGAACGCCACACGCATCATCGGCATCCTGCTCATCGTCGCAGGCATCGCGGGCCTCGGGCTCGGCGGCTTCAGCTTCACGAAGGAAACGCACCAGGCCAAGCTGGGGCCGCTGGAGTTCTCGGTGAAGGAGAAGCAGCAGGTCAATTTCCCGGCCTGGGCCAGCGTGGCCGCCATCGTGGTGGGCGGGGCGCTGGTGCTGCTGGGTGGCAAGAAGGGCTGAGCGCCCTTCCAGGAAGCGCCATGGCCGCCGCTGTTGACGGCAATGCCTTCGTGCCCCTCGACGGGGGCTGCACTTGCGGCGCCGTGCGCTACCGCATGATGGCTGCGCCGCTGTTCGTGCACTGCTGCCATTGCCGCTGGTGCCAACGCGAAACGGGCTCGTCCTTCGCGCTCAACGCCTTGATCGAACCCGCGCACATGCAACTGCTGCAAGGCACCGTCGATGTGGTGCTGACGCCTTCGGCCAGCGGACGCGGCCAGAAGTACGTTCGCTGCCCCCATTGCCGTGTCGCACTCTGGAGCCACTACGCCGGTGCGGGCGATGCGGTGTGCTTCGTCCGCGTGGGCACGCTCGATACGCCCGACCAGCTGCCGCCGGACCTGCACATTTTCACGATGTCGAAGCAGCCCTGGGTGGTGCTGCCGCCCGGCGCGCCCGCGGTGACCGAATACTACGAGCGCGAGGCATACTGGCCTGCCGCAAGCCTCGCGCGTTGGCGTGCGCTGCGCGAGGCCAGGGCTTCCGAAAGCTAGCCGCCCATCCCCGCCACCAGCTGCGGCAGCAGCAGCTCCGCCGCGCCGCGCAGGACCACCGAGGCTGCCTCGTCCAGATGCGGCAGCGGCTCCATGTTGAGCGTGATCAGCCGGGCGCCGCGCGACATCGCGAGCTGCGGCAACTCGGCCGCCGGATAGACCACGGCGGTGCTGCCGACCACCATGAACACGTCCGACTCCTGCGCGGCCACCTGGGCGTCGTGCAGCACGCCGTGGTTCAGCATCTCGCCGAACATCACGACGTCGGGCCGGGCGCGCGAGGCGCAGCGCATGCAGCGGTGAAAGGGCCAGGGGCCGCGGCGGTTGCCGCAGTGGTCGCAACGCCAACGGCGCAGCGAACCGTGCAGTTCGAGCACGTCCAGCCCGCCCGCGATCGAGAGCAGGCCGTCGACGTTCTGCGTGATCAGGCGCGTGGCGGGGCGCAGCCGCTGCAGCAGCGCGAGCGCCGCGTGCCCGGGGTTCGGCTGGGCGGCCTCGACCGTGTCGAGCCGCCGGGCCCAGAAGCGGGTGAAGCCCTTGGGATCGCGCTGCAGGTCTTCGGCGTGGGAGAACTGCAGTGCGTTCTGGTTCATCCAGAGGCCGTCGGCGTCGCGGTAGGTCGGAATGCCCGAAGCCCTGGACAGTCCCGCGCCGGAGAGCACGGCGATGCGCCGGGCGGCACCCAGCAGGGCGATGGCGGATTCGACGGGAGACGCGGGGGAAGAAGCGGTGCCCAGGCTCATGGATCCAGTGGTGCGGAAGCCTTTCTTCCGGCAGACGTTGCGCCCAGCCGCGCGGAGACCGTGCCCGCGCAGGCCTTGAGCGCGCGTGCGATTTCGCCGTCCCAGGCGGTGTCGAAGATGGCGGCCGGGCCGATGGCCGTGACCGACAGCACGATGGCGCCGGTGTGGTCGAACACCGGCGCCGCCATCGCGCTGACGCCCTCGATCACCTCGCCCTCGGAGCGGCTGATGCCGTGCGCGCGCACTTCCTGCAGCTGGCGCTCGAATTCGCTCCACGAGGGCAGCGGCCGCTGCGGCGGCATGCCGGCCGCGGGCGGCTCTTCGCCGGCCTTGCGCAGCTTGTGCCGCTGGCGCTCGGCGTCGAGCAGCTGCCGGACCGCATCGGCCTCCAGGTAGGCGGCAAAGACGCGGCCCGAAGCGGTGTTGGTGAGCGAGAACACCGTGCCGTGCCGCATGTTCACATGCACCGGCGAAGGCGATTCGGCCGTGCGCACGATGGTGGCGCCGCGCGCCCCCCAGACCGCGAGCGCCACCGTGTGGCCGATGCGCTGCGCCACCTCGGCGATCAGCGGCGTCGCAATATGCACCGGGTCGGCCTGCTGCAGGCTGATGAGCCCCAGTTGCAAGGCCAGCGGGCCGAGCAGATAGTGGCCGCTGGCGCGGTCCTGCTCGATCAGGCCCAGCCGCCCGAAGCTCACCATGTAGGGATGGGCCTTGGCGGCCGTCATGTCGGCTTCGCGCGCCAGGTCTTTCAGCGCCATCGGCCGGCCGTGGTGCACCAGTGCACGCAGCAGCTGTCCACCCACTTCGATGCTCTGGATGCCGCGCTGGGCGGCGCGGTCGGTGTCACTGGCTGCCATGGCCCGCCTCGGCGTCTGGTTGTTCGTTCATGAAGAAGGGATTAGACATGAACTGATCTCGGGCTTACACTCTCGGAATTCGCTAACCGCAAATTCATTTGTTTTAGACGAATCTAAATTTCGATCCAACCGACGGAGACACACGATGAGCCAAGCCAAGAAATTCGCCAGCCAGGCCGACATGGAAGAGAAGAAGATCACCTTCAGCCAGATCTCGGAACACGCCTGGGCCTACACCGCCGAGGGCGATCCCAACACCGGCATCGTGATCGGCGACGACTGTGTGTTGGTGGCCGACACCCAGGCCACGCCCGCCATGGCGGCCGACGTGGTGCGCCGCATCCGCGAAGTGACCGACAAGCCCATCAAGTACGTGGTGCTCACCCACTACCACGCGGTGCGCGTGCTGGGCGCGGCCGGCTACGGTGCCGAGCACATCCTGGCCAGCCAGGACACGCGCGACCTGATCGTGGAGCGTGGCGAGCAGGACAAGGCCAGCGAGATCGGCCGCTTCCCGCGCCTGTTCCAGAACGTCGAGACCGTGCCGCCGGGCCTGACCTGGCCCACCATGACCTTCACGGGCAAGATGACGCTGTGGCTCGGCAAGCTCGAGGTGCAGCTGATCCAGCTGGGCCGCGGCCACACCAAGGGCGACACGGTGGTCTGGTTGCCCGAGGAGCGCACGCTGCTGTCGGGCGACCTGGTCGAGTTCGGCGCGACGCCGTACGCGGGCGACGCCTACTTCAAGGACTGGCCGCAGACGCTGGACAACATCGCGGCGCTCAAGCCCGCCGCGCTGGTGCCGGGCCGCGGCGCCGCGCTCACCACGCCGGCCGAAGTGGCCGAGGGCCTGACCGGCACACGCAACTTCATCTCCGACGTGTACGCGAGCGTGCAGGAAGGCGTGAAGGCCGGGCGCGACCTGAACACGGTCTACAAGGACACCTACGCCAGGCTCAAGCCCAAGTACAGCCAGTGGGTGATCTTCGACCACTGCATGCCCTTCGACGTGAGCCGCGCGTACGACGAGGCCTCGGGCCATGCCGATCCGCGCGTGTGGACGGCCGAGCGGGACGTCGAGATGTGGAAGGCGCTGGAAGGCTGACCTGTCCTGCTCCCTCCCCTTCCGGGGGAGGGCTGGGGTGGGGGCACGCAGAGCGCCAATTTCGAGCGCCGCCAGCCCCCATCCCAGCCTTCCCCCAGCGGGGGAAGGAGCAATACAAAGACACGGAGACAACACGTGATCGACTATCAAAGCCTGCGCTTCGACTACAGGCGCCACGCCGATCAGGACGCTTCCACGCCCGCCCATCACCCGGTCGTGGTCGTCGGCGCCGGCCCGGTCGGCCTCGCGCTGGCCATCGACCTGGCGCTGCGCGGGATTCCCGTGGTGCTGCTCGACAACGACAACACTCTTTCCAGCGGCTCGCGCGCGATCTGCTTCGCCAAGCGCACGCTCGAGATCTTCGACCGCCTCGGCTGCGGCGACCGCATGGTCGACAAGGGCGTGTCGTGGCACGTGGGCAAGGTGTTCTTCCACGACGAGCAGGTCTACCGCTTCGACCTGCTGCCCGAGCCCGGCCACGAGCGCCCGGCCTTCATCAACCTGCAGCAGTACTACGTCGAGGGCTACCTCGTCGAGCGTGTCGCCACGCTGCCGCTGATCGACCTGCGCTGGAACCACAAGGTCACGGGCATCGAGCAGCGCGGCGACAGCGCGCTGCTCACCATCGAAACGCCCGAGGGCAGCTACCGGCTGGCCGCCGATTACGTCGGCGCCTGCGACGGCTCGCGCTCCAACCTGCGGCAATTGATGGGCCTCGAAGCCAAGGGCCGCACCTTCCGCGACCGCTTCCTGATCGCCGACATCACGATGGATGCGGACCTGCCGACGGAGCGGCGCTTCTGGTTCGACCCGCCGTTCCATCCCGGCCAGAGCGTGCTGCTGCACAAGCAGGCCGATGCCATGTGGCGCGTGGACTTCCAGCTCGGCTGGGACGCCGACCCGGTGGAAGAACGCAAGCCCGAGAACATCACGCCGCGCGTACGCGCGCTGCTCGACAGCATCGGCTTCGAGGGCGTGCAGTTCCAGATCGGCTGGGCCAGCGTCTACACCTTTGCGTGCCAGCGCATGGAGCGCTTTCGCCACGGCCGCGTGCTGTTCGCGGGCGACTCGGCGCATGGCGTGTCGCCCTTCGGCGCGCGCGGCGCCAACTCGGGCGTGCAGGACGCCGACAACCTGGGCTGGAAGCTCGCGGCCGTGCTCCAGGGCGAGGCGCCCGACGCGCTGCTCGACAGCTATGCGAGCGAGCGCGAATACGCGGCCGACGAGAACATCCGCAACTCCACGCGCGCCACCGACTTCATCACGCCCAAGAGCGAGGTGAGCCGGCTGTTCCGCGACGCGGTGCTGGAGCTCACCAAGCGCCACGCCTTCGCGCGCACGCTGGTCAACAGCGGGCGGCTCTCGGTGCCTGCGGTGCTGCGCGACTCGCCGCTCAACACGCCCGATGCCGATGTGTTTGCGGGTGCGATGGTGCCCGGCGCCGCGGCGGCCGATGCGCCCATCGTGCGCGCCGACGGCGGCAGCGGCTGGCTGCTGCGCGAATGCCACGTGGCGCAGTTCACGGCGCTGCTGTTCGGCACCGGCGGGGCGGTCGAGCGCAGCCTGCAGGCGCTGAAGGCTTGCGACCTTCCGCTGCACGTCGTGCGCGTGCAAGGCGCAACGCCCGCAGGCGAGCTCGCCGTGCAGCGCTACGACGCGCAGCCCGGCACCGTCTACCTGCTGCGGCCCGACCAGCATGTGTGCGCGCGCTGGCGGCAACCCACGGCAGAAAACATCCGCGCAGCCATCGGCCGCGCACTGGCCAAGGCATGAGGACCACCATGCAACAGCAACGACAACTGATCACCGCACCGAACCTCGATGCGCCCGACGATTTCTACGAGGCGCTGATCGAGGCGCACCAGGGGCTTTCCACCGAGGAGAGCCACGCCTTCAATGCGCGGCTCGTGCTGGTGCTGGCCAACCACATCGGCTCGCTGGCCGTGCTGCGCGAAGCCTTCGAGGCCGCACGCGGCAGCTGAACCCGCGCACTCCAACCTCATTCATCGCGCTTTTCGAAAGAGAACCCCATGACGAACCCCATCGACGATACCGAACGGCGCTACCAGAGCGGCTTCGGCAACGAGTACGCCTCGGAAGCCGTTGCCGGTGCCCTGCCGCAGGGCCGCAACAACCCGCAGCGCGCGCCCTTCGACCTCTACACCGAGCTGCTCTCGGGCACCGCCTTCACCGCGCCGCGCCATGAGAACCGCCGCACCTGGCTGTATCGCCGGCAGCCTTCGGTGGTGTCGGGCCGCTACCAGCCGTATGCGCAAGCACACTGGACCACCGGCGCCGACCGCGAGATCGCGCTGCCGCCCGAGCCGCTGCGCTGGCACCCGATGCCGCTCGACGGCGGGGCGGCCGAGGCGGACTTCATCGACGGCATGCGCACCATCGCGGCCAACGGCGATGCGGAATCGCAGGTGGGCATCGGCTCGCTCATGTACCTCGCGGGCCGATCGATGGAGCGCCGCGCCTTCGTCAACGCCGACGGCGAGATGCTCATCGTGCCGCAGCAGGGCCGCCTCGTCATCACCACCGAACTCGGCGTGCTCGACGTGAAGCCCGGCGAAATCGCGCTGCTGCCGCGCGGCATGGCGTTCAAGGTGGCCTTGCCCGACGGTCTCTCGCGCGGCTACGTCTGCGAGAACTACGGCGCGCAATTCCGCCTGCCCGAGCTCGGCCCGATCGGCTCCAACGGCCTGGCCAACGCGCGCGACTTCCAGGCCCCCGTGGCGGCCTTCGAGGAAGACGGCGGCGCCTACGAGCTGGTGAAGAAATTCGGCGGCCGCTTCTGGAAGGCGCCGGCCAAGCAGTCGCCTTTCAACGTGGTCGCCTGGCACGGCAACCTGGCGCCGGTGAAGTACGACACCGCCAACTTCATGGTGATCGGCTCCATCAGCTTCGACCATCCCGATCCGTCGATCTTCACCGTGCTGACCTCGCCGAGCGACACGCCCGGTACCGCCAACTGCGATTTCGTGATCTTCCCGCCGCGCTGGATGGTGATGGAGAACACCTTCCGTCCGCCATGGTTCCATCGCAACCTCATGAGCGAATTCATGGGCCTGGTGCTCGGCGAATACGACGCCAAGCCGGGCGGCTTCAAGCCCGGCGGCGCGAGCCTGCACAACTGCATGGTGCCGCACGGCCCCGACGAGGAAGCCTTCGACAAGGCCACGCATGCCGACCTCAGGCCGCACAAGCTGGACAACACGCTGGCCTTCATGTTCGAGAGCCGCTTGCGCTTCATTCCGACGGACTTCGCGCTCAAGAGCCCCGCGCTCGACACCGACTACGCCGACTGCTGGGCGGGTCTCAAGGACCAGTTCAAGCCATGAAGAACGCATTCGCCATCACGCGCCGCACGGCCGCCATCGCCCTGCTCGCCGTGCCCTTGCTCGCGGCGCACGCGGCGGACTTCCCGTCGAAGCCCATCCGCTTCATCGTGCCCTACACGCCCGGCGGCACCACCGACCTGGTGGCGCGCACCGTGGGCCACCAGGTCTCGCAGAAGCTGGGCCAGCCGGTGCTGATCGACAACCGCGGCGGTGCGGGCGGCAACATCGGCATGGATGCCGTGGCCAAGGCTGCGCCCGATGGCTACACCATCGGCTTCGGCGCCATCTCGACCAATGCGCTCAACCCGCACATCTACAAGGCCATGGCCTTCGATCCGCGCCGCGACTTCACCGCGATCAGCCTGCTGGGCACCTCGACCATCGTGCTCGAAGTCCCCGCGAGCTCGCCGATCAAGTCGGTGTCCGACCTGATCGCGGCCGCGAAGAAGAACCCCGGCCTGCCCTACGCCACGGCTGGCGCCGGCACCTCGATGAACCTGGCGGGCGTGATGTTCGCGCAGATGACCGGCACCGAGCTCGTGCACGTGGCCTACAAGGGCAGCGGCCCGGCCATCACCGACATGCTGGGCAACAACATCGGCCTGATGTTCGACAACCTGCCGGCGTCGCTGCCGCACATCCAGGCCGGCAAGCTGCGCGCGCTGGCGGTGGCGGGGCCGGCGCGCTCGCCCTCGCTGCCCGAGGTGCCGACGATGGCCGAGGCCGGGCTCAAGGGCTATGCGCTGGACCCATGGTTCGGCGTGTACGGTCCCGCGAACCTGCCGGCGCCCATCGTGAAGGCGCTGAACGAAGCCTTCGTCGAGGCGCTCGCGATGCCCGAGGTGAAGGCCAGGCTGCAGCAGGCCGGTTTCTCGCCGCGCGGCTCGACCGCGCAGGAGCTGGCCACGCTCACGCAAACCGAATACCAGCGCCTCGGCGACGTCGCCAGGAAAGCCGGCATGACCGCCGACTGAACCGAATCTCAAAGAAAGACATGCCATGAGCACCACCGTACTGAACGCCACCCACGACCCGAAGCTGCGCAGCTGGGTCGCCTCCGCCAACGAAGCCGGCTGCGACTTCCCGATCCAGAACCTGCCCTTCGGCCGCTTTCGCACAGCCGGCAGCAGTGAAGCTTTCCGCATCGGCGTGGCCATCGGCGACCAGGTGCTCGACCTGAAGGCTGTCGGCCTGGTCGATACCGACGACATGAACGTGCTGATGAACGCGAGCGTGAGGGAGCGCCAGGCCCTGCGCACGGCCATTTCTGCGGGCCTGGCCGAAGGCAGCAGCCAGCAGGCCGCATGGTCCAAGGCGCTGCTGCCGCAGGCCAGCGCCGAAATGACCGTGCCCTGCCGCATCGGCGACTACACCGACTTCTACACCGGCATCCACCACGCCACCACCATCGGCAAGCTGTTCCGCCCCGACCAGCCGCTGATGCCCAACTACAAATGGGTGCCGATCGGCTATCACGGCCGTGCCTCGTCGATCGGCGTGAGCGGGCAGATCTTCAAGCGCCCGCATGGGCAGACCAAGGCGCCGGATGCGGCCGAGCCCGGCTTCGGTCCTTCGAAGCGGCTCGACTACGAACTGGAACTGGGTTTCTTCGTCGGCCGCGGCAATGCGCTCGGCGAGCCGATTGCCATCGCCGAGGCCGAAGACCACCTGTTCGGCGTGGCGCTGCTCAACGACTGGTCGGCGCGCGATATCCAGGCCTGGGAGTACCAGCCGCTGGGCCCTTTCCTTTCAAAGAATTTCGCAAGCGCGCTGTCGCCGTGGATCGTGACGATGGAGGCGCTGGCGCCGTTCCGCGCCCGCTTCGAGCGGCCCGCGGGAGATCCGCAGCCGCTGCCCTATCTGGACGCGCCCTCGAACCGCGAAGGCGGCGCGCTCGACATCACGCTCGAGGTGCTGCTGCAGACCGCGAAGATGCGCGCCGAAGGCCTGGCGCCCGCGCGCCTCACGCGCGGCAACACCACCGAGGCCGCCTACTGGACCGCCGCGCAGCTGGTCGCGCACCACACGGTGAACGGCTGCAACCTGCAACCCGGCGACCTGCTGGGCTCGGGCACGCTCTCGGGCCCCAAGCCCGACGAGGCCGGCTCGCTGATCGAGCTCACGCAGGGCGGCAAGCAGCCGATCACGCTGCCCAACGGCGAGAAGCGCACCTTCCTCGAGGACGGCGACACGCTGGTGATCCGCGGCTGGTGCGAGCGCGCGGGCGCGGTGCGCATCGGGCTGGGGGAGGTCAGCGGGACCGTGGTGGCTTAGGGCAAGACTCAGGGCGCGGTCGCGGCAGAGGCCGCCGCCGGCCACGCCACTTCGCTGGCCACGCGCGGCTTGCCGATCGGCGCGGTGGCCTTGCCGACCTTGATGGCGGCCATGTCGGCCTCGCTCGGGTACTGGTCCATCAGCCAGTAGTCGAACACACGGCGGGCAATGGGCGCCGCCGCGCCTGCGCCCCAGCCTGCGTTCTCGACGATCACCGCCAGCGCGATCTTCGGATCGGTGGCCGGCGCGAAGGCCATGAAGAGAGCGTGGTCGCGCTGGTGCTCCTCGAGCGCCTTGGCGTTGTACTTGGTGTTCTGCGCCTGCGTCACGGCCTGCGCGGTCCCGGTCTTGCCCGCCGCCTGGTAGCCCGCGCCGGCGAACACGCCGCGCGCGGTGCCGCTGGTGACCACGCTGGTCAGGCCCTCGCGGACCACCGCGACGTTGGCCGCGGTGTAGCCCAGGTTCTCGGCCGGCGGCTGGGGCAGCGGCACCACCTGCCCGCTCACGGTGTTGCGCGTGGCCAGCACGAGGTGCGGCTTGTGCTTGCGGCCACCGTCGGCCACGATGGCCGTGGCCTGCGCGAGCTGCAGCATCGTGAAGGCGTTGTAGCCCTGCCCGATGCCCAGCGAAATGGTCTCGCCCGCATACCACTTCTTCTGCTCGGGCCGCTTGTAGGCGTTGCGCTTCCATTCGGTGCTCGGCAGCACGCCGCGCACCTCGCCGCCGAGGTCGATGCCGGTGATCTGGCCGAAGCCCAGCGGCTTCATGAAGTCGTGGATCAGGTCCACGCCCATTTCGTTGGCCAGCGAGTAGTAGTAGATGTTGCTCGACAGCTGGATCGAACGGCGCATGTCGACACCGCCGATGTTGCCTTCGGGACTGCCGAAGCGGTGGCCGCCGAAGTTGAAGTAGCCGGGATCGTTCACCACCACGTTGGGGCCGCGCTTGCCGGTCTGCAGCGCCGCCAGCGCCATGAAGGGCTTGTAGGTGGAGCCGGGCGGATAGGTGCCGCGCAGCGCGCGGTTCAAGAGCGGCTTGTCGAGCGATTCGGTCAGCGCCTGCCAGCTCTCGGTGTCGATGCCTTCGACGAACAGGTTCGGGTCGAAGGTGGGCTTGCTCACGAAGGCCAGCACCTCGCCGGTCTTGGGGTCGATGGCCACCAGCGCGCCGCGGCGGTCGCCGAACATGTCTTCCACCAGCTTCTGCAGCTTGATGTCGAGCGACAACATCACGGTGTTGCCGGGCGTGGCCGGGTGGCTGGCGAGCCGGCGCACCGCGCGGCCGCCGGCCGAGGTTTCCATCTGCTCGACGCCGGTCTGGCCATGCAGCGTCTTCTCGTAGCTCTGCTCGATGCCGAGCTTGCCGATGTAGTCGGTGCCCTTGTAGTTGGCCTGGTCTTCCTCGGCCCAGTCTTCCATCGCGGTCTTCTCGCGCTGGTTGATGCGGCCGATGTAGCCGAGCACGTGCGAGGCCAGCTCGGCGTGCGGATAGTTGCGGAACAGCCGGGCCTTGATCTCCACGCCCGGAAAGCGGTAGCGCTGCGCGGCGAAGCGCGCGACTTCCTCGTCGCTCAGGCGAGTGCGGATCGGAATGGAGTCGAAGCTGCGCGAGTCTTCCCGCAGGCGCTTGAAGCGGCGGCGGTCGCGCGGCGAGATCTCGAGCACCTGGGTGAGGCTCTCGATGGTCTCCTCGACGTCGCCCACCTTCGACGGCGTGATCTCCAGCGTGTAGGCCGAATAGTTCGACGCCAGCACGATGCCGTTGCGGTCGAGGATCAGGCCGCGGTTGGGCACCACCGGCACGATGGCCGTGCGGTTGCTCTCGGCCTGTTCCGCGAGGTCTTCGTGCCGCACCACCTGGAGGTAGATCAGGCGCGCGCACAGCAGGCTGAAGGCGAACAGCACGGCCAAGCCGATCACGACCACGCGGCGCTTGAAGCGCGCGAGGTCGGCGGCGACGTTGCGGATTTCGGTCATGGCGGCGGAGCTGCGAGCTTAGGCGCCGGCCGTGGCCATGGCAAATGCCGGGAATGAAAGACCGGGGTGCGCCATGGCTACAGCGGACGATTCTCGTCGGGGTCCGGCGTGCGAAGCTGCGGCGCGAGCAGCAAGGCGGTGGCCAGCGGCCACAGCGCAGCCTCCAGCGCCGGCGAGATCAGCACGCTCCAGCCCGGGAACACGCCGCCGCCGACCATCCGCGTGATCACCTCGATCAGCTGCGACAGCGCAAAGAGCGGCAGCACCTGCAGCGCCTGCGAGGCCACCGGGTACCAGAGCAGGCGCCGGTGGATGGTGATCGCGAAGAAGCCCAGCGTGGTGTAGGACAGCGCATGCTGGCCCAGCATCGACGACTGGTGCACGTCCATGCACAGCCCGAAGACGAAGGCCGCGCCAATGCCCACGCGCATCGGCTGGTGCACGCCCCAGAACACGATGGCCAGCGCGAGCAGGTCGGGCATCCAGGCGGCGCGGCCGATCGGGATCATGTTGATGAGCAGCGCCGCCACCAGGCTCGCCCACATGAACAGCGGGCTCACGGGCAGCAGGAGCTGCTGTTGTCCTGGACGCTTGATCATCGGGCGCGCTCCGCGGCTTTCTTGTCGGCCTTGTCCGTTGTCTTGCCGGCCGGCTTGGCCTCGGGCTTCTTGCGCACCGCGGCGGCGGGCGCCGGGGCCGGCGGCGCCGACGGCGCCCCCGTGGGCGCGAGCACCAGCACGTAGCGCGCGGCCGTCACGCGGGCCAGCGGCACGCAGTAGATGCGCGCAAAGGCCGAATCGGCGCGGCGCTCGATGCGCTCGATCTTCGCCACCGGCAGGCCGGGCGGGTAGACGCCGTCGACGCCGCTGGTGGACAGCAGGTCGCCCTCCTGCAGGTCGGCATTGGCGGCCATGAAGCGCAGTTCCAGTCCGCCGCCATGCGCCGACGCGTCGCCGAAGGCCACGCTGCGCACGCCGGTGCGGGTGTTCTGCACGGGAATGGAAAGATCGCGGTCGATCACCAGCGTGACCTCGCTCGTGAAGGGCTGCACCTGCGTCACCTGTCCCAGCACGCCGTGCGCGTCGATCACGGGCGAGCCGGCGGCCACGCCCTGGGTGAGCCCCTGGTCGATGACGATCTTGCGCGTGTAGGGGTCGGCCGCGTCGTACAGCACCTCGGCCGCGCGGCCCGGGGCCTGGGTGGTCTGGCGCAGCTCGAGCAGCGCGCGCAGCCGCGCGTTGTCCTGCGCGAGCGTGTCGGCCTGGCTCGCGCGCTCGGCCTGCAGCATGAGCGCCTTGCGCGCCTCGTCCTCGTTGCGCTGGGCCGCCTGCAGGTCTTCGAAATAGCGGCCGCCGCCCACCACCAGCTGCACCGGCTTGAGCGCCAGCCACTGCACCGGATAGAGCACCGCGCCCACGGCCGCGCGCAGCGGCTGCACCAGGTGGAAGCGCGCGTCGGCCACCATCAGGAACAGCGAGAGCGCGCCGAAGAAGATCAGCTTGCTGAGCGCCGACTGCCCCTGGTTGAACAGGGGTGGGGCTGTGCGATCGAGCGTGCCCAAGGGCATGGTTCGGACCTGGCTGTGTGCAACGTCAGATGGCAAAAAAGCCGGCCTGCGCAAGCAGAGGCCGGCCGATGATGGCTTGCGCCTCTTACTCGCTCGTGAAAATGCTGCCCAGGCGGTCCATGCGTTCCAGCGCAATGCCGCAGCCGCGCACCACGCAGGTCAGCGGGTCTTCGGCCACCAGCACCGGCAGGCCGGTTTCCTCGGCCAGCAGGCGGTCCAGGTCGCGCAGCAGCGCGCCGCCGCCGGTCAGCATCATGCCGCGTTCGGCGATGTCGGCGCCCAGCTCGGGGGGCGTCTGCTCCAGCGCGTTCTTCACGGCCGAGACGATGTTGTTGAGCGGGTCGGTCAGGGCTTCCAGCACTTCGTTGCTGCTGATGGTGAAGCTGCGCGGCACGCCTTCGGAGAGGTTGCGGCCCTTGACTTCCATCTCCTTGACCTCGGAGCCCGGGAAGGCCGAGCCGATGTTCTTCTTGATGACTTCGGCCGTCGGCTCGCCGATCAGCATGCCGTAGTTGCGGCGGATGTAGTTGATGATGGCTTCGTCGAAGCGGTCGCCGCCCACGCGGACCGAGCCCTTGTAGACCATGCCGCCCAGGCTGATGACGCCCACTTCGGTGGTGCCGCCGCCGATGTCGACCACCATCGAGCCCGAGGCCTCGCTGACCGGCAGGCCCGCGCCGATGGCCGCGGCCATGGGTTCCTCGATCAGGTAGACCGACGTGGCGCCCGCCGCCTCGGCCGCGTCCTTGATGGCGCGGCGCTCGACCTGGGTGGAGCCGCAGGGCACGCAGATGATGATGCGCGGGCTCGGCGTGAGCAGCGTGCGCGGGTGCACCATCTTGATGAACTGCTTGATCATCTGCTCGGTGATCACGAAGTCGGCAATCACGCCGTCCTTCATCGGGCGGATCGCCTCGATGTTGCCGGGCACCTTGCCCAGCATGGCCTTGGCCTCGCGGCCGACTGCCTGGATCACCTTCTTGCCGTGGGGGCCGCCTTCGTGGCGGATGGCGACCACCGAGGGTTCGTCCAGCACGATGCCCTTGTTGCGAGCGAAGATCAGGGTGTTGGCGGTGCCGAGGTCAATCGCCAGGTCGGTGGAAAAGTACCGACGGAAAGCTCCAAACATGTGCGGAATCCTCTGGAGCACGCCTGCGCGTCGGCAGGTCGTCGCTCTGTTTTTTGGGTCGTATGACGGGGTGAATTGATCGTTTTTGGCGCAAAAGCCGGCGCGTTCGCGGGGGTTGCGGCAAAGGCGGGATAATACCCGAATCCCCTCTGAATCCCGTGTTAGCACCCTCTCCGGCGTGCGATTACTTCCGGTTTTTTCGACCGGTCCGACCCATGTCACTTTCCGCTTCAGATATTGCACGCATCGCCTCCCTGGCGCGGCTGCAGCTTGCCTCCGACGAAAGCGAGCGCATGCTCAGCCAGATCAACGGCTTTTTTGACCTGGTCGAACGCATGCGTTCGGTCGACACCACCGGGGTGGAGCCGCTGGCCCATCCGGTGGCCGCCGTCGAGGACATCACGCTGCGCCTGCGCGACGACGTGGCGAGCGAACCCGACAACCGCGAAGCCAACCAGAAGAGCGCCCCGGCCGTCGAAGCCGGCCTGTTCCTCGTGCCGAAGGTGATCGAATGAGCGGCGAACTGCACCAGATGGGCGTGGCCGCCCTTGCCAAGGCCCTGGCCGAGCGCAAGGTTTCGGCCGTCGAGGCCTCGCAGGTCTTCCTTGGCCGCATGAAGGCCCACGAATCGCTCGGCACCTTCGTCGACGTGAACGAAGAGGTCACGCTGGCCCAGGCCCGCGCGGCCGACGCGCTGATCGCGGCCGGCAATGCGCCCGCGCTGGCCGGCGTGCCGATCGCGCACAAGGACATCTTCACCACCACCGACTTCGCCACCACCGCCGGCTCGAAGATGCTCGCGGGCTACCGCTCGCCCTTCGACGCCACCGTGGTCAAGCGCCTGGCCGAGGCCGGCGCCGTCACGCTGGGCAAGCTCAGCTGCGACGAGTTCGCGATGGGCTCGGCCAACGAGAATGTCGCCGTGCCCGCCGTGGGCCACGACAGGGCCGTGCCCGTGCAGAACCCGTGGAACCGCGAGCGCATTCCGGGCGGCTCGTCCGGCGCCAGCGCGGCTGCAGTCGCGGCGCGCCTGGCCCCCGCGGCCACCGGCACCGATACCGGCGGCTCGATCCGCCAGCCGGCCTCGTTCTGCGGCATCACCGGCATCAAACCGACCTACGGCCGCGCCTCGCGCTACGGCATGGTGGCCTTCGCGTCCAGCCTCGACCAGGCCGGCCCGATGGCCCGTTCGGCCGAGGACTGCGCGCTGCTGCTGTCGGCCTTCTGCGGCCCCGACCTCGACCGCGACTCGACCTCGCTCGACAAGCCCGCCGAAGACTTCGGCCGCTCGCTCGGCGACTCGCTCGACGGCCTGCGCATCGGCGTGCCCAAGGAATTCTTCGGCGCAGGCGTGGCGCCCGGCGTGCGCGCGGCCGTCGATGCCGCGCTCGCGCAGTACGAGAAGCTCGGCGCGAAGCGCGTCGAGGTGTCGCTGCCGCTCACGGAGCTCTCGATACCCGTGTACTACATCCTGGCCGCGGCCGAGGCCTCGAGCAACCTGAGCCGCTTCGACGGCGTCAAGTTCGGCCACCGCGCGAAACAGTACAAGGACCTGGCCGAGATGTACGAGCGCACGCGCGCCGAAGGCTTCGGCGACGAGGTGAAGCGCCGCATCATGATCGGCACCTACGTGCTGAGCCACGGCTACTACGACGCCTACTACCTGCAGGCGCAGAAGGTGCGCCGCATGATCGCCGACGACTTCCAGCAGGCCTTCAGGCAGTGCGACGTGATCGCCGGACCGGCCGCGCCGACCACCGCCTGGAAGATCGGCGAGCACGGCGGCGACCCGGTGGCCGACTACCTGGCCGACATCTTCACGCTGCCCGCCTCGCTGGCCGGCCTGCCCGGCATGAGCGTGCCCGCGGGCTTCGATGAAAACGGCATGCCCGTGGGCCTGCAAATGATCGGCAACTACTTCGGCGAAGCGAAGCTGCTGAACGCGGCGCACCGCTTCCAGCAGGCCACCGACTGGCACACGCGCACGCCGGAGGGATTCTGAAATGAGCGAACCCGTGAACACTTTCGAAGCACAGCAAGAAGGCCGCCCGACCGGCCCGCTGGTGCGCGGCTATGAAGTCATCATCGGCTTCGAGACGCACGCCCAGCTCTCGACCGCGAGCAAGATCTTCAGCCGCGCCTCCACCGCCTTCGGCGCCGAGCCCAACACGCAGGCCTGCGCGGTCGACCTGGCGCTGCCCGGCACGCTGCCCGTGATGAACAAGGGCGCGGTCGAGCGCGCCATCAAGCTGGGCCTCGCGCTCGGCTCGCACATTGCGCCGCGCAGCGTGTTCGCGCGCAAGAACTACTTCTACCCCGACCTGCCCAAGGGCTACCAGATCAGCCAGTACGAGATCCCGGTCGTGCAGGGCGGCGCCGTCTCGTTCTTCCTCGGCCAGGAAAAGAAGACCGTGCGCCTGGTGCGCGCCCACCTCGAGGAAGACGCGGGCAAGTCGCTGCACGAGAACTTCATCGGCCAGAGCGGCATCGACCTGAACCGCGCGGGCACGCCGCTCCTGGAGATCGTGACCGAGCCCGACATGCGCTCCACCGCCGAGGCCGTGGCCTATGCGCGCGAGCTGCACAAGATCGTCACCTGGATCGGCATCTGCGACGGCAACATGCAGGAAGGAAGCTTCCGCTGCGACGCCAACGTGTCGGTGCGCAAGCCCGGTGAGAAGCTCGGCACGCGGCGCGAGATCAAGAACCTGAACAGCTTCAAGTTCATGCAGCAGGCGATCGACTACGAGATCAACTCGCAGATCAACGAGCTGGAAGACGGCCGCAAGATCGAGCAGGCCACGGTGCTGTTCGACCCCGACACCGGCGAGACGCGCACCATGCGCACCAAGGAAGACGCGGCCGACTACCGCTACTTCCCCGACCCGGACCTGCCGCCGCTCGCCATCGAGGCCGAGTGGATCGAGCGCGTGCGCGCCACCATGCCCGAGCTGCCGCGCGCCATGGCCGAGCGCTATGTGCGCGACCACGGCATGTCCGAATACGACGCGGCGCAGCTCACGCAGAGCCCGGCGCTCGCACGCTATTTCGACGACGCGGTGAAGGCGGGTGCCACGCCCAAGCTCGCGAGCAACTGGATCACCGGCGAAATGGCGCGCCGCCTGAATGCGCAGGAGATCGGCATCGACGCCGCGCCGGTCACGGCGCAGCAACTGGCGCAGCTGGTCGGGCGCATTGCCGACGGCACGCTGCCCAACAATGCGGCGCGCCAGGTGTTCGACGCGCTCTGGACCGGCGAAGGCAGCGATGTCGACGCCATCATCGAGGCCAAGGACCTGAAGCCCATGAGCGACACCGGCGCGCTCGACAGGATCCTGGACGAGGTGATCGCAAAGAACGCGAAGAACGTCGAGGAGTACCGCGGCGGCAAGGAAAAGGCCCTCAACGGCCTCGTGGGCCAGGTGATGAAGGCCAGCGGCGGCAAGGCGAACCCGGCCCAGGTGACCGGACTGCTCAAGGCAAAGCTGGGCTGACGCCGGCCCTCAGCGTTTGCTGACGCCGTTCTGGGGAGACCAGAGCTGCTTGAGGCGCGCGCGCTCCTCGTCGAAGCGCGCGTTGACGCGCTTCTTCTCGTCTTCCTGCTCGCCGATGAAGCGGTTCTGCACCGCCACGCTCTGCGCGTTGTCCTCGAGCTTGCGGCGCACGGCGCCGGGCGCCTTGCTCACGTCGTGCTTGTAGAACTCCAGCTCCTCGTCGATTCGCTTCCGGTCTTCGGCCAGCTCGACGAGGCGCTTCTTCGCGGCCTGGATCACCGCATCGATCTGCACCAGCGCCTCGGCGCGCTCGCGGTCATGCACCTCGGCGTTGGGATAGCGCACCAGCAGCGCGCGCTCGCGGCGGCGCTCGTCGGTCAGGCGCGCGGCCTGCAATGCGGCCTCGCGGGCGCGGTCTTCGCGCTCGGCCAGTTCTCGGGCGGTGTACGTGGGCTCGATGCGGCGGCGCGTGGTGCCGCTCGGGCTCAGTTCGCGCTGCTCGCGGTCGATGCATTCGGCAATCGGGCGGTCGGCCGTGAGGGTGCGGCCGCGTGCATCGGTGCACGAATAGATGCCCGCGGCCGGCGCCGGTGCGGGCTGCGCCGGGGCCGCGCCGGCCCACAGTGCCATCAGCAGCAGCACCCACGGGGCTGCGAACGGCCGGGCCGCCAGGTCGAGTTTGCGCATGGGCACGGCGTCGGTCTCAGCTGGCGCCGTAGCGCGCCCGGTAGGCGAGCACCCGCTCGCGATGCACGCCGAGGTCGGCGGCGGCGCTGCCCGAGAGATAGTTCAGCAGGTCGTCGAGCGTGGCAATGGCCACCACCTGCAGGCCCAGCTGGTTGCGCACGTACTGCACGGCGCTGTGGTCCACGTCGACGCCGTTCTCGGTGGCTTTTTCCTGCCGGTCGAGCGCAATGGCCACGGCGTGCGGCGTGGCGCCCGCGGCTTCGATGGCGGCAATGGATTCGCGCACCGCGGTGCCGGCCGACATCACGTCGTCGACGATCAGCACGCGGCCCTTGAGCGGCGCGCCGACCAGGTTGCCACCCTCGCCGTGCGCCTTGGCTTCCTTGCGGTTGTAGGCAAAGGGATGGTTGCGCCCGCGCCGGGCCAGTTCGGCCGCCACCGTGGCGCCCAGCGGAATGCCCTTGTAGGCGGGGCCGAAGATCATGTCGAACTCGACGCCGCTCTCGATCAGCCGGTCTGCATAGAATCCGGCGAGCCGCGCGATCTTGGCGCCGTCGTCGAAGAGCCCCGAATTGAAGAAATAAGGACTCATGCGACCGGCCTTGGTCTTGAACTCGCCGAAGCGCAGCACCCCTGCGTCGAGCGCGAACTGGACGAAATCCTGCGCCACCGCACTGCCTTGCACACCATCTACAGCCATCGGGAATTCCTTGTGTTCAAACTGACCAGCCTCAATCTCAATGGCCTGCGTTCGGCCGCCACGAAGGGGGTGGCGGACTGGGTGGCCGAACTTGCGCCGGATTGTATTTGCATGCAGGAGATCCGGGTGCAGGCGAGCGACATCGAAGGCCGATTCGAGGAAATGGCCGGCCTCAAGGGCCATTTCCACTTCGCCGAGAAAAAAGGCTACGCCGGCACCGCGATCTACACCAGGCACGCGCCGAGCGCCGTGGTGGTGGGCTGGGGAGACGCCGAATTCGATGCCGAGGGCCGCTACCTCGAACTGCGCTTCGACACGCCCAAACGCAAGCTCTCGATCATCAGCTGCTACTTCCCGAGCGGCAGTTCGGGCGAGGAGCGGCAGGAAGCCAAGTTCCGCTTCCTGAAGGGCTTCTTCCCGCACCTCATCGCGCTCAAGAAGGAGCGCGAATTCATCCTTTGCGGCGACATCAACATCGCCCACAAGGAAATCGACCTCAAGAACTGGCGCGGCAACCAGAAGAACAGCGGCTTCCTGCCCGAGGAGCGCGCCTGGATGACCCGGCTGCTGGACGCCGGCGCCGACGGCGCGGGCCTGGTGGACGTCTACCGCCTGCTCAAGCCCGACACCACGGCCGAGGCCTACACCTGGTGGAGCAACCGCGGCCAGGCCTACGCGAACAACGTGGGATGGCGGCTGGACTACCACCTGGCCACGCCGGCCCTGGGCGCGCTGGCGCGCAGCGAGCAGATCTACAAGACCATCAAGTTCAGCGACCATGCGCCGATCACGGTGGACTACGACTTCACGCTGTAGCCGCGCCGGCCGATGCCGCTGACCACGCCCGTCGCCGATCCCGCGCCACCGGCAGCCTACCTGCCGCGCGACGTCGTGAACGCGCCCGAGGTCAAGGCGGCCATCGCACGCCGCAGCAGCGAGCGCGGCGACGACGCCGACATGGCGGCCTGGCTGCGCAATCATTTCTTTCGCTGGGCCATCGGCAGCTTCGAGCACGTGCTGACGGTGCACTCGATGGCCGATTACCTCGCGGCCGCAGGCCCCGCAAAGCCGGTGCCCGACTGGCTGGCCAGGCGATTGCAGCCGCGCGCCGATGCGCAGCCCCCGGCCTGCCACTACCTCGACCCCGACCATCTGCTGCTGATCGAGCGCGAGCGCGTGCTGGTGGAGTTCCTGCGCGCGCGGCGCGGCACGCGGCTCGAGCAGAAGCTGCAGCGCATCACCTGCTTCATGGCCCTGGCGATGTGGGAGCGGGAGCACCAGCGCATGCAGGCGCGGCGCAGCAAGGGCTGGGTGCCCAGCAGCGGGCTCGCGCTGCGCGAAGTGCTGCGCACGCCCAACGGCACCTTCTTCGAGTTCGATGGCAGCCATTCAGCGCTGCGCGAAGAGATGGCCTACGAGTCCTACCACATGCAGCACTGCCTCGGACAGTTCGCGAGCCTGAAGAAGCTCAGCGGCGGCTATGGCGAGCAGTACGCGCAGGCCGCGCAGGACGGCCGGCTGCGTCTTTTCACCTTGCGCAGCGCGGGCAACCTGCCGCATGTGACGATCAGCTTCGGCGTGGCCGCCGACGGCCTGCGGGTGGACCAGATCAAGGGCAAGCAGAACCGCCACCCGGTGCGCAAGTACGCCGACGACGTGCTTCAGTTCCTGCGCACCCTGCCGCCGCGCGGCGAACGCCATGCCGATTGCGAAGGCATGGGCCTGGTGTTCGAGCCCGATGCGTCCGCGCCGGCCGGAGGCGCCGCGGCCGGCCAGTGGAAATTCGTGACCGACGTGGCCGACGCCGGCTTCCTGCTCAGCGTGATGAGTGCCAACTTCCACCTGATCGAACACTTCGAACGCCCGCCGGCGGCACTGCAATGGCTGCTGCTGCGCATTGCGCCCCACGAACTGGACCGGCTGCGGTACGTCGATCCGGCCGTCGCCGCGGCCGCGCGCCTGACCCTGCCCGAAAAATCCCTGCCACCCATGCTGCGCGACCTGCCGACCGCCGCCTGCGAGATCGAAGGCATTCCGCTCACGGCCATCGTCCCGGGCGCGCTGCCATGCTGAAGCTGCTGCTGTGGCTCGTGGGGCTGGGCCTGCTGTTCTTCGCGTGGCGCGTGGCCGTCGTGCTGTCCGGCCTGATGCGCGAGGACCGCGAAACCACCGCTCCCGGCAGCCAGGGCGCTGCCGCCCCCGCCAGGGAAGACCCGGCACTGCGCGCCGCCCGCGCCGCAGCCGACAACGCGGCGCCCAACAGGCGCCGCTGGGCCCTTGCGCTCGCGGACATCCTGCTGATTCGCAATGGCCTGCCGTGCAACGGCGACACGCTCGCGCTCGAACTGCCTGCCGAAAAAAGTGAGCAACTCGCGCGCCAGGTGCTGAGGGAAATGAACTTCCCCGCCGACCTGCCCGCCGCCGCCATTCCCGCGCGCATGCAGGCCGCGCTCACCGGCTGGGTCGGCGGCCTCGGCCGTTCGCACGATGGCTTCTACGAGCAGCTTGCGGCCCAGGGCCGTGTGCGCGATGCGCTGGCCTTCGACTGCGCGCGCACCGCCTTCCTGGTGCGCTGCATCGCACTGCTCGGCTGGGTGCCCGAGGCGCAGGCGTGGCCCGTGCTGTTCCTCAACGCCCAGCGCGCGCAGGACAGCTTCGACGGCTGGGAGGATTTCGGCCTGGCCTACGCACGGGCGCGCGAGCACTGGCTGCGCATCAGCACCCAGGACGGCCCCGCCTCTACGCGCGCCGCCATGGAGGTGCGCGAGCACCTGCACAACGTCGAGGGCAGCTGGCTCATGCTGCCCTGGAAACGCTACCGCATCTTCGATCCGCAAACGCTGCCAGCCTGAGACGGCCGGTGCCCCTTGATCTTTCGCTGCACACCATGACCACGAACCCGATCCTGTCCATTCCCTCGCCATGGAAGATCTGCGACGTCGATGCGCTGCTGCGCGCAGGCGAGCACGCCGCGCTCGACCGCCTGTTCGACGAAGCGCTGGCCGCGAGCTTTCACGACCGCGCCGCCGAAGAGCGCTACCACGCCGCGCTGCCCGCCGACCTCCTGGGCTGCACCGGGGCCGGTGCCGAAGGCCTGGCGCGGCTGCGCGCCTGGCAGGCCGCGCGCCCGCAATCGGCCCACGCATGGCTGTGCGAGGCGCACTACTGGTTCCACTGGGCCTACGAATACCGCGGCTCGGGCTGGGCCGGTTCGGTGACCGACCTGGGATGGACCTGCGCCCACGCCTGCGCCACGCATGCGGCCGTGTCGGCGATGCGTGCGCTCGAGCGCGAGCCTACCCTGTGGAACGCCACCGCACTGATGATGCAGAGCGTGTCGGCCTTCAATGAGCCGGACTGGCTCACGGAGCTCGTGCGCAGCGGACGCGGCCCCGAAGCCCCGCTCGTGCACGACCTGCCGCTCGACGGCATGTCCCCCGAGGCGCGCGAGGAACTGCTGGCCATGCTCGCGCGCTCCGGCCTGCAGGCGGACGAACGCATCGCCTGTCCGTCCAGCGCGCCCGCGGCGCTGCCGTCGCCGATGCAGGGCAAGAAGATGCTGACCGGCAAGCAGTACTGGATGCACGCCACGATGCAGATCCATCCGCGGCTGTTCTTCTTCTTGCGCCAGTGCATCTGGTTCATGCAGCCGCGCTGGGGCGGCAGCCACGACCGGGTGCGCGCCTTCATCGCATCGCCGGCCTGCGCGCACCTCGACGAGGTCGAGAAAGACCGCCTGCGGCACGAGATCTGGCGCGACGACTACCTGGAGAACGAGGTCGACGGCGACGACGACCCCGAGGACGTGCGCCAGTGGATGGCCGCCACCCGCCAGCGCGCGGGCGAGGCGCTGCACCCGTATCACCGCTGGGAAACGCTGTACTGGATCGCCAAGAGCCACTACGGCCGCGACGAGCGGCCGCAGGCGCTCGCCTGCCTGAAGGAAGCCGAGGTCCACGCGCCCATCGACGACGACCACGCGATGTCCCTCGCGGTGCTGCTGGCCTGCCAGCTCGAGCCGCAGGACCCGTCCTGGCTGGGCCAGGCCGTCGTGCGCAGCGCCAATGCCGGGGAATGCCCGGCCGCGATGATCCTGCACGGCTACTGCAGCCTGAAGGGCGTGCTGGGATTCGTGCCCAACGAGCCCGCGGGCCAGGCCTGGCTCGAACTCGCCCGCACGCGCGCCCCGGGCACGCTGGCATGGAACAAGCTGGCGTCCGCCCTCCGGTACGGCGGGCGCGAGGCCGACGCCTTCGCGCTGGCAACGATGGGCCAGGCGGCGGGCGGAGACTCCTGCGACTACCTGCTCGGACTGTTCCATGAAGACGGCGTGCATGTCGCGCCCGACCTGAGCCAGGCCGTTCCCTACTACCGCAAGACCGCCGAGGACGGCGGCAACATGGGGGCCTACAAGCTGGGCTACGCCTGCTACAACCTCTCGCTCGCCGCGAAGGACCCCGCCGAGCGCGGGCAGCTGATGCAGGAGGCCGTGGAGGCGATGCGCAAGGCGCACGAGATGGGGCACACCGACGGCCTCGAAGGCATGCTGATGTTCATCGGCGACCTGAACGAGATTCCGGCGCGGCATCGCTACGTGGACCTTGTGCGCGAGCACGCGCAGCGGGGCCACCCGGCGGCCATGGCGGCGCTGTCCGGCCTGCTGGCCGACCCCGCCGACAAGCAGCTCTACGACTACCGCGAGAGCGTGCGCTGGATCCTCGGCGCGCAGGCGGTGGCGCCCGACGACGGTTATGTGAAGAACATGACGCGCATCCACCACGAGGACGGCCTCATCGCCAAGCTCAACTTCAAGCTGCATCGCAAGGGCATCAAGGCGCACGAGATCCCGGGCGCCGACAACGCGATGGTCTGAGGCGCGGGAACGCGCCGCCGGCCGCTTCAGCGCGGCGCCGCCCTGCCCGCGTGCCGCGCCAGGTGCACCTGGTGCAGCGTGATCTTGCGCACCTCCGCCTGGCTGGTCTCGATGTGCGCGCGCAGCAGCATCGCGGCCTGGTCGCCGCGGTTGGCGCGAACGGCCTTGAGGATCTTGCCGTGCTCCTCGTAGGTGGCGTCGATGCGCGGCTGCTGGGTGAAGTCGAGCCGGCGGATGATGCGGATGCGGTCGGTCACGTCGCCGTGCACCCGCGCCATCTCGGCGTTGCCTGCGGCGGCCACGAGCGCGCAGTGAAAGGCCTCGTCCCACTGCGCCACCTGCGCGGTGTCGCTGCTGCGCTGGGCCGCGGGCACGAGCCAGATATCGGCCAGCGCGTCGAGCAGGCTGCGGTCGACGCGGCGGTCGGCTTCGCAGAGGCGGTGCACGGCGGTGGTCTCGAGCACCATGCGCAGGTCGTAGAGCTGCTCGAACTGGTCGAAGTCGAAGGGCAGCACGCGCCAGCCGCTGCGGAACAGCACCTCGACGAAGCCCTCCTGCTGCAGGCGGAACAGCGCCTGCCGAACGGGCGTGCGCGAGACGCCGAGCCGGTCGCTGATCTCGTTCTCGGTGAAACGGTCGCCGGGCACGAGGATGAAATCGGCCACGTCGCGCTTGAGCTGCGCGTAGACCTCGTCGGCCCGCGTGCGGAAAACGGTGGCGTCGGAAGCAGGGGCGGACGAAGCGGAGCGGGGTCGGACGGTAGACACGTAGGGAATGGTAGTCGCAGTCATTGCCCCTGCCCGAGCGCCGCCAGAAGCGCGCTGCTCGGCGCGGTCCAGCCGACGATCGCGCCCTGGGCGCGAACCATGTCGAGCGTGGCCGCCTTGAAGGCCGGAAAGTAGCTTTCGGTGCAGTCTTCGAGCAGCAGGCTGTCGTAGCCCCGGTCGTTGGCTTCGCGCATGCTGGTCTGCACGCAGACCTCGGTGGTGACGCCGCCGAACAGCAGGTGCGTGATGCCGCGCGTCTGCAGCAGTTCATTCAGGCCGGTGGCGTAGAACGCGCCCTTGCCGGGCTTGTCGATGACGATTTCGCCGTCGACGGGCGCCAGTGCGTCGATGATCTGGTTGCCCGGTTCGCCGGCCACGAGGATGCGGCCCATCGGGCCTTCGTCGCCGATGCGCAGGCTCGGGTTGCCGCGGTTGCGCTTGGCCGGCGGGCAATCGGAGAGGTCCGCCTTGTGCGCCTCGCGCGTATGGACCACGAGGCCGCCGGCCTTTCGCCACGCAACAAGGGCCGCCTGGGTTGCGGGCACGATGGCTTCGAGCAGCGACACGTCGTTGCCCAACGTTTCGCCAAAGCCTCCGGGTTCGATGAAGTCGCGCTGCATGTCGATGAGGACCAGCGCGGTGTTCTTCAGTTCGAAGTCATAGGGAAATGGGTTGGCGGTTTCTATGCGCATGGTTGTTCTCGCTGTTTTCCAGGACGGGGGGCTGCGATGCGCGGCCCAGCAAAAGCAGTCAGGTCACTCATGCCGCAGCCTTCAACGGCTCGTGATGCCCGCCACCCATGTGTGCCCCGATCACATGCCGCTCGGCGCCTTCAGCCGAAGTCTCGAAAACAATCCGCCCTTCGCTCATCACGACGATGCGGTCCGCCAACTCCAGAAGTTCGTCAAGGTCTTCGCTGATCAGCAGCACCGCCCCGCCCTTTTCCCGCACCTGCACGATGCGCTCGTGGATCTCGGCAACGGCCGCGAAGTCGAGGCCGAACACGGGGTTGGCCGCGATCAGCACGTTGATGTCGCCGGCGAGTTCGCGCGCCAGCACCGCGCGCTGCACGTTGCCGCCAGACAGGCTGCGGATCGGTGCGCCCTCGCCCTGCGTCTTCACGCCGTATTCGGCAATCCACTCGCGCGCCCGGTTGCGCCAGAACAGGAAGTTCAGCACGCCGCCGCGCGACAGCGGCGGCCGGTCGAAATCGCGCAGCGCCATGTTCTCCGCCACGCTGAGGTCACCCACGCAGGCGTTGCGCAGCGGCTCCTCGGGCAGGCTGCGGACCTTGAGGCTGCGGTTCTCTGCGCGGCGCGCGCTGTAGGGCTGGCCCATCACGCTCACCTTGCCGGCCAGCCGCGCGCGTTGCCCGACCAGCGCCTCGACCAGTTCGCGCTGCCCGTTGCCCGAGACGCCCGCCACGCCGAGGATCTCGCCGGCGCGCACCGACAGGCTCAGCCCGTGCAGCGCGAGCGTGCCGCGATCACCCTGCGCCTCGAGGCCTTCGACGTGCAAGGCGACGGGCGCCGCATCGGGCACCGGTTTTCTCGCGACAGGCGATGAAGCCGGCGCAGGCGCCGAAGCACCCTCGCCGCCCATCATCGCCTGCGCCAGCTGCGCCGGGTTCGTGTCCGCCACGCGGCAGTGGTGCACCGCCTTGCCGCGGCGCAGCACCGTCACGCTGTCGGCATAGGCCATCACCTCGCGGAACTTGTGCGTGATGACAAGCACGGTGCACAGGCCGCTCTTCGCGAATTCGCGCACGTGGCCCAGCACCTCGTCGGCCTCCTGCGGCGTGAGCACCGAGGTCGGCTCGTCGAGGATCAGCAGGCGCGGCTTCAGATACAGCTGCTTGAGCAGTTCGAGCTTCTGCTTCTCGCCCGCCGCGAGTTCAGATGGCCGCACGTCGAGGTCGAGGCTGAAGGGCGTGGTCGCAAGAAATTCCTTGAGCTCCGCGCGCTTCGCCTTCCAGTCGATCAGCGCCGGCGTCTTGCCGCCCGCGAGCAGCAGGTTCTCGGCCACCGTCATGCCCGGCGCCAGCGTGAAGTGCTGGTAGACCATGCCGATGCCGAGTGCGCGCGCCACGATGGGGTTGGCAATGTCCTGCTCGCGCCCGTCGATCAGGATGCTGCCCTCTTCCGCACGCTGGAAGCCCGCCACGCATTTCACCAGCGTGCTCTTGCCCGCGCCGTTCTCGCCCAGCAGCGCATGCACCGTGCCGGGCTCGACGCGCATCGTCACACGGTCCATCGCGGTGAAGGCGCCGAAGCGCTTGGTCAGTTCGTAGGTGTCGAGCGCGAGCGCGCCGCTGCCCGCAGGCAGCGCGCCGATGGCATGGGGCGTGGCGGCCATGCGTTCGTCAGTCCAGTGCAGACAGCAGCGCCTGCGATGTGGCGTGCGCGCCGAACACGCCGCCCTGCATGGTGATCATCTTCAGCGCCGCCAGATGGTTGCCATGGTCGGTGGCGGCCGTGCAGTCCGACAGCAGCAGGCATTCGAAGCCGCGGTCGTTGGCGTCGCGCATCGTGGTGTGCACGCACACGTCGGTGGTGATGCCCGCGAGGATCAGGTTCTCGATGCCGCGCGTGCGCAGGATCAGCTCCAGGTCGGTGGCATAGAACGAGCCCTTGCCGGGCTTGTCGATCACCACCTCGCCCGGCAGCGGCGCGAGTTCGGGAATGATCTCCCAGCCCGGCTCGCCGCGCACCAGGATGCGCCCGCACGGCCCGTCGTCGCCGATGCCCACGCCGTTGGCGCCGATCTGGCGCGAGCGCCAGCGCTTGTTGGCCGGCAGGTCCGCCAGGTCGGGCCGGTGGCCTTCGCGCGTATGGATGACGTGAAAGCCCAGCGGCCGCAGCGCCGAGAGCGTGCGCGCGATCGGCTGGATCGGCGCCTGCACCAGCGAGAGGTCGTAGCCCATCACGTCGACGTAGCCGCCCTTGCCGCAGAAGTCGGTCTGCATGTCGATCACGATGAGCGCGGTGTTGCCGGGCCGCAGCGCGCCGTTGTAGGGCCAGGCATAGGGCTCGGCAGCCACGTGGCGGGAAGATGGGGTGTTCGCCATGGGATTCAGCTCCTTGTCGATGAAAGTTCGCCCGGCGCGCCGGCAGCTGCCGTGCCGGGTCTGCAGGTCAGCACCAGGATCATCAGCGTGAGCACGTAAGGCACGGTGTTGAACAGGTGATAGCCCCAGCCGATGCCGATGGATTGCAGCGCCGGCCCGATGGCCCCCGCCCCGCCGAAGAGCAGCGCCGCACCCACGCAGCGCAGCGGGCTCCAGCGCGCGAAGATCACGAGCGCCACTGCGATCAGGCCCTGGCCGCTGGAGATGCCCTCGTTCCAGCTGCCCGGATAGAACAGCGTGAGCGATGCGCCGCCGAGCCCGGCGATGAAACCGCCGGCCGTGGTCGCCGCAATGCGCAGGCCCGAGACGGAGTAGCCGAGCGCGCGCGTCGCCTGCGCCGAGTCGCCGGCCATGCGCACCAGCAGGCCGGCCCGCGTGCGCGCAAAGCCCCACCAGAGCAGCACCGCCAATGCCACGCCGACAGGCACCAGCGCATTGAGCTGCAACGCCGAACGCACCACCGTGTTGTCGCTCCAGAAGCCCAGCGGTATCGCGGGGATCTGCGGCGCCTGCGGCTGGATCAGCGGCTTGCCAAGATAGAACGCGAGCCCCGTGCCGAGCAGCATCAGCGCGATGCCGGTCGCCACATCGTTCACGCGGTCGAGCGAGCACAGGAGGCCATGCAGCAGCGCGAGCGCCGCCCCCGCCACCGCGCCGATCAGCACGCCCAGCCAGGCGGAATCGGTGAGGTACGCACCGCCGAAGGCGGCCATGGCCGAGAGCACCAGCACGCCTTCGAGCCCGAGGTTGATGCGGCCCGACTTCTCGGTGAGGCATTCACCGAGGCTCACGAAGAGAAACGGCGCGCCCACGCGCAGCGCACCGCCGACGATGCCGGCGGCGAGCGCGATCCACTGGTCCGCGGTCATCGCACCGCCCCCGCGCCGCGCGGAACGCGCGCGCGCAGGGCGTTCCAGTCGACCATGCGCAACCCCTCGCTCGCAAGGATCAGCACAAAGGCCATGCCCTGCAGCACCAGCACCGAGGCATCGGGCAGCCCGAGCCGCCGCTGCAACAGGCTGCCCGCCGCACCGAAGCCGCCAAACAGGATCGCCACCGGCACGATGGCCACCGGGTTGTGCCGCGCGATGAACGACACCAGGATGCCCGCATAGCCGTAGCCCGCGATCAGCGAGGCATTGGCGTTGGTATGCACCGCCGCCACCTCGACCGCGCCCGCGAGCCCCGCGCAGGCGCCGCCGAGCCCGCAGGCCCCGAGGATGAGCCGCGTCGCCGGCAGCCCCACGAGCTGCGCGGTGCGCGGATTGCCGCCCACCACGCGTACCGAGAAGCCCGAGGCGGTGGCGCGCAGCCACCACCCGAGCGCCAGGCAGGCGACCACGCCGATCACGAAGCCCCAGTGCACGTCCGAGCCGCCGATGCCGCCGATCAGCAGCCCGTCGGCGAGCGCATGGGTCGATGGCTTGTTGAGACTCGCCGGATCGCGCAGCGGCCCTTCGACCAGGTGCTTGAAGATGCCGACGGCGATGTAGGCCAGCAGCAGGCTGCTGATGGTTTCGTTGATGCCGCGGTACTGGCGCAGCCAGCCCGCAAGGGCGATCCACAGCGCGCCGGCCAATGCGCCCGCGAGGCAGACCACCACCGTGCCCGCGGCATTGCCCGGCAGCGGCACCGCATGCGCGAGCGCGGCAGAGGCCAGGCCACCGAGCACCAGCGCGCCCTCTGCGCCGATGACGATCAGCCCCGCGCGCGCCGGCAGCGCCACGCACAGCGCGGTGAGCATCAGCGGCGCGGCGCGCTGCAGGGTGTTCTGCCAGGAGAACCAGTCGCCGAACGCGCCCTTGAAGAGCGTCGCCCAGACCTCCACCGGATCGACGCCCGCAAAGGCCGCGAGCACGCCGAACAGCAGCAGCGCCGCCGCAATGGCGAACACCGGCAGCGCGAATTCCTTGAGCGCTTGGCGCATGGCGTGCGGGCCTGTGCTGCTGCGATCAGGCCTGGCCGATCACGCCTTCGACCAGGTAGTTCATCTTTTCGAGCTCCAGGTCGGTCTGCTTGAGCACCTTGCCGGCCGGCACCACGACCGCGCCCTTGTTGTCCTTGATGCCGTCCTTGAAGATGTCGAAGCTGCCCGCGATCATCTTCGCCTTGATCTCGTCGGCCTGCTTCTTCGCGGCGTCGGGCACCATCGGGCCGTAGGCCGACATCTTCACGTAGCCTTCCTTCAGGCCGCCGCGCAGGAAGTTCGGATGCGGCTTGCCGGCCTGCGCGGCCTCGATGGCGGTCTTGTAGGCCGTGAGCCAGTTCCATTCGGCACCGGTGAGGTACGCGTTGGGCGCGAGTTTGGCCTGGC
This sequence comes from Variovorax beijingensis, assembly GCF_007828835.1. Taxonomy (GTDB): domain Bacteria; phylum Pseudomonadota; class Gammaproteobacteria; order Burkholderiales; family Burkholderiaceae_C; genus Variovorax; species Variovorax beijingensis_A. The sequence continues at coordinate 587,079 of NZ_VIVL01000003.1, forward strand.
TCGCGTGGTAGCCGCAGACCATCTTGCCGCGCTTGGCCGCCGTCTCCACCACCACCTTGGGGCCGTCGACGTGCATGGTGAAGACATCGCAGCCCTGGTCGGCCAGGCTGTTGGTGGCTTCGGCCTCCTTCACGGCCATCGACCAGTCGCCGGTGAAGATCACGCTGCAGGTGATGCCGGGCTTGACCGAGCGCGCACCCAGCGTGAAGGCGTTGATGTTGCGCAGCACCTGCGGGATCGGCTTGGCGGCGACGAAGGCGATCTTGTTGCTCTTCGTCATGTGCGCGGCGATCACGCCGTTCAGGAACTGGCACTCGTCGATGTAGCCGAAGAAGCTGCCCGCGTTCTTCGGGTGCTTGCCCTCGGTCCAGAGGCCGCCGCAGTGCGAGAAGCGCACGTCGGGATTTTTGGGCGCCATGGCCAGGATGTGCGGATCGAAGTAGCCGAACGAGGTGGGGAACAGGAGCTTGGCACCGTCCTGCGAGATCATGCCGGCCATGGTCTTCTGCACGGCGGCGGTCTCGGGCACGTTCTCTTCCTCGACCACCTTGATGCCGGGCAGCTTCTTGATTTCTGCGGCTGCCATGGCGTGCGCCTGATTGTAGCCATAGTCGTCGCGCGCGCCGACGTAGATCACGCCGACGGTCAGCGGCTTGGCCTGCGCACTCGCAAGGGCGCTCCAGCCTCCGAGGGTGCCGGCGGCGCCCAGCGCGGCCAGGGACTTGAGGGAATCGCGGCGATTGATTTGGCTTGTCATGGCGTTCTTTCCAGAGGTTGAAGGGAGTGCAAAAAATGTGCCCCGCGCTCAGCCCGGCAGGCTCACGTGGGCGGCGACCACGCGCCAGCCGTCGGCCGTGCGCAGCCAGGTCTGGCTTTGCCGGCCGATAGCGGTGGCGCCTTCGCGCCGGAACTCGCAGTTGGCCGTGGCAAAGTCGCGGCCATAGGTGGTGATGACCGTGCGCAGCAGCTCGCGCGGCGGGCTCTGCACCCGCAGCGATGCGCGGAAGGCGCTGATGGCGGCATGGCCGTAGTGGTTCTCGGAGAAGCCGTAGCGCAGCGTGTGCGGGCTGTTCCAGAACAGCGCGTCGAGCACTGCGGGCTGGTTGGCCATGAGCGCTTCCTCGTAGCGCGCGAACACGGCCGTCACTTCGGCAAGCACCTCGGGGATGTTGATCTCGGGCGTCACCGGCGGACCTCGCGCTGGAAGATGTCGAGGCTGAGCTTCTTGGTTGCGACGAAGCTCTCGGTGCTCAGCGTCTCGACCGTGCGCGGGCGCGCGTCGCCATAGCGCAGGATCTCAGCCACCCGGGTGGGCCGCTTGGTCAGCAGCAGCACCTCGTCGGCAAGGTACACGGCCTCTTCGAGGTCGTGCGAGACCAGCAGCATGGTGGTGCCGGTCTGCATGAACACCTCCTGCAGCTTCTCGCGGATGAAGAGCGTCATCTCGAAGTCGAGCGCCGAAAAGGGCTCGTCGAGAAACAGCACCTCGGGCTTGGGCGCGAGCGCGCGCATGATCGATGCGGTCTGCTGCTGGCCGCCCGAAAGCTCGTACGGAAACCGCTTGAGATCGAACTTCACGTCGAACGACGCCACCAACTCTTCCATGCGGCGGTCGACCTCGGCCTTGCTGCGCCCTTCGAGCTTCAGCGGGTAGGCGATGTTGTCGATGGTGCGCATCCACGGGAACATCGCCTCGCGGTAGTTCTGGAACACGTAGCCGATCTTGGTGTCCTTGCGCTGCTTTCCGTCGAACAGGATCTCGCCCGCATCGATGGGAACGAGCCCCGCGATCATGTTGATGAGCGTGGACTTGCCGCAGCCGTTGGGCCCGAACACCGAGACGATCCGGTGCTTGGGAATGTCGAGGTCGAAGTTCTCGTACAGCGGCCAGCCCGCGAAGTACTTGGTGAGGCCGCGGATGGTGATGTGCGTGCCGGCCGGGCCGGGCTTGAAGACGGGCCTGGGCACGTCGGCATACACGGGGCCGTTCAACACGGTTTCAGTTGAAGCTCGCATGGTTGCGTTCCTGTTCCGGTTTGTGCGTGAGCTGCCGCGGAACCGGCTTCGCCGGGCCGCAGGCTGCGCCCCCTCGCAGGGGGGTGGCGGCTACGCGAAGCGAGCAAGCCTGGGGGTGGTCCATCATCTTCCGCTCCAGTGCACGATGCGACGCTCGGCAATGAGAAAGAGAATGTTCAGCGCATAGCCCAGCGCACCCGCGGCCAGAATCGCCGCATACATGCTCTTCACGTTGAGCACCTGCTGCGCATCGATGATCCGGTGGCCGAGACCCGTGTCGGAGCCGATGAACATCTCGGCCACGATGACGATCACCAGCGCCATCGACACCGCCGAGCGCAGGCCCACGAAGCTGGGCTGCAGGCTTTCCCACACCAGCACGTCCTTGAAGATCTGCCAGCGCGAGGCGCCCATGACGCGCGCCGCCATCACGCGCTGCTTGCGCGCGTTGATCACGCCATAGGCGCTGTTGAACACCACGATCAGCAGCGCGCCGAACGCCGCGATGGCCACCTTGTTGACGTCCGACACCCCGAAGATCAGGAGGAACAGCGGGATCAGCGCGGACGATGGCGTGGAGCGGAAGAAGTCGATCAGGAACTCGACGCTGCGGTACGCGCGCTCATTGCTGCCGAGCAGCACGCCCAGCGGCACGCCGACCACCGCCGCAATCGCGAAGGCCTGCAGCGTGCGCCACACGGTCATCGCGAAGTCGGTGAGCAGCGGTCCGCCCGCGAGCCCCGTGATGAGCGCCGCGACCGTGTCGGCGGGCGTGGGCAGCAGGATCGGCTTGATGAAGCCGAGCCGCACCGCCAGGTCCCACACGATGAACAGCACCACGGGGCCGACGAAGGGCAGCAGCCGGTCGCGCAACGGGGGCTTCGGTGCCACCGCCGCCGCGCCGGCGGCCGGCGGTGTCCACGGCGCGGCCGTGGTCGTGCTTGCGTCGGCCATGGTCAGGCCTTGTAGAGCAGGCCGTCCACCGGCACCTTCTTCTCGAAGATGCCTTTCTCGGTGAACAGGTCGTAGAACTTCTGGAAGTACGCGACGTCGCTCGGCTTGAACTCGTTGTAGAGCATGTACGAGGCGAGCGGCACTTCGGCCGTGAGGCTGCCTTCGATGGCGGTGTAGCCCTTCATGTGCTGGCGCGCGTCGTCGGGCTTGCTGCGCACCAGCTCCACGCCGCGTGCATAGGCGGCGATGTACTTCTTCGCCGCTTCGGGGTTCTTCTTGATGAACTCGCTGGTGAGGCTGGCCGCGCCGCCGTGCCAGGGCGCCATCGGATCGCCGAGGATGTATTTGGCGACCACGCCGGCCTCGAGGACGCGCGTGGTGCCGTTCATGCGGCCCACGGTGCCGGTGGGCTCGAGCGTGTAGCAGGCGTCGACCTGCCCCGCCACGAGCGCGGCCACGTGCTGGCCGATCGGAAGCTCGCTCACGGTGGCGCCCTTGGCGCCCGCGCGCTCCAGCATGGTCTTGCACAGGGTCACGTTCTGGATGCCGGGGCCGGACGCGATCTTCCTGCCGGCCAGCTCGGCCATGGTCTTGATCGGGCTGTCCTTGGCGACGATGAATTCGTCGAGCACGAACTTCGCGTTGCTCGGGTTGGTGCAGAAGATCTTGAAGAGCCCCGGCTGCGCGATCTCGCCGATGGCGAGGTTGGCCGAGCCCGTGCCGTTGGAGCTGCCGTCGCAGCGGCCCGCGAGCATGCCTTCCATGACCTGCTGCGCGCCCGCGAACCTGAGCGGCTCCACGTCGAGGCCGGCTTCCTTGAAGTAGCCGCGGTCGACCGCGGCAAAGAAAGGCAGGCCCGCGGCCACGGGCCAGAAGCCGATGCGGATCTTCGGCACGGCCTGCGCGCGCACGATGGCGGGCGCGGCCAGCACGGCCAGCCCCGCGGCGCCGGCCTGCAGCAACTGGCGGCGCGACGCGGCGGCGGGCGATTTTTCAGGGATGCTCATGAAGACTCCTCGATCGGTCAGGTTGGAATGGCTTGGGAAGAGGCGGTCGTGCGGCTTGCGATGTAGGCACGCCAGCCACCGTGGTGGCTCACGTCTTCGGCGCCTGCGAGCGCATGGCCTTCGCAGATGAAGCCGTGCACCCAGCTGCCGTCGGCGAGCTCGACGCTGCCCAGGCCCAGCGGGGGCGGGATCAGGGCCAGGAAGCTGCCGACCTCGGCCACGGGCACGGACCACACTTCGAGCGCGATGGCTGCTCCGCCGGCCGTGCTGCGCTGCAGCCCCGGCTTGGGCGGCACGGTGCCCGGCAAGGCATGCAGGCGGTAGCGCGGCGAGGTGGTGGTGGCGCGCAGCAGCGTGGCGCCGCGTTCGGTGAGCTGGTCGTTGAGCGGCATGCCCGAGAGATGCGCGCCGACGACGGCGATGGGCATGGTCTGCACTGGCGGAGCGCCCAGGCCCGGAATGGAGCGCGGCTCGGGCAGCGGCAAGCCTATGGCGCCCTGCGGCAGGCCGGTGGCGTGGTGATAGCGCTGGCCCAGCTCGGCCAGCGCAAGATCGCTGCCGCACGGGCCGATCAGCGTGATGCCGAAGGGCAGGCCGTCGGCGCGCAGCGAGCTCGGCACCGAGATCGCGGCGTAGTCCAGCAGGTTGACGAAGTTGGTGTACGCGCCGAGGTTGCGGTTGAGCACCACGGGGTCGGCGCGCATCTGTTCGCGCGTGTAGTGCGTGGGCGCGGTCGGCACCAGCAGCAGGTCGATGCCGCGCCACATCGGTTCGACCTGCTGTGCGATCGCGCGAAGCCTGGTCTGCGCCTCGAACACGTCGGCGGCGCTGTAGCCGCGGCCGCTTTCGAGGATGCCGCGCACCGGCTCGATCACTTCAGCGCCATGCGCATCGAAGAACCCGCGCACCGCCGCATAGCGCTCGGCCACGAGCGCGCTTTCGTAGAGCAGCGCGGCGGCCTCCGCCAGCGGCGCAAAGGGAATCGCCACGGCCGTGCCGCCGAGGGCGGCGAGCCGCACCTGTGCATCGCGAAAGGCCTCTTCGGCCGCGGCATCGCCGAAGAAGCTCGGCGTGTCGGGCACACCGAAACGGAAGGCGGCTGGAAGTGCCTCGCGGCGCAGCGCCACGTCCCTTGAGTAGGGATCGCGTGCGTCGGGTCCGGCGGCCGCAAGAAGCACCTCGACGGCCAGGCCGACGGTGCGCGCAAAGATCGACACGCAGTCCGCGCTCTGGGCGGCCGGCACCACGCCGAAGGCACTCAGCAGGCCGCGCGAGGGCTTGAGCCCGACGATGTTGTTGAGTCCGGCGGGCACGCGGCCCGAGCCGGCGGTGTCGGTGCCGAGTGCGAAGTCGGCCTCGCCGGCGGCCACCACGTAGGCCGATCCGGAGCTGGAGCCGCCCGAGACGTAGCGCGCATCGAAGGCATTGGGCACTTCGCCATACGGCGAGCGCGTACCGTTCAGGCCGCAGGCGAACTGGTCGAGGTTGGTCTTCCCGATCAGCGATGCACCGGCATCGAGCAGCTTCTGCACCACGGCCGAATGCTGCGCGGGCCGTCGGTCGAAGGCCGGACAGGCGGCCGTGGTGGGCACGCCGGCCACGTCGATGTTGTCCTTGACCGCGAAGCGAAGGCCGGCGAGGCGGCCTGCGCCCGCACCGGGCACAGGCCGGGGAAAGCGGGCAATCCACGCTGCGGCGGCCGATCCGTTTTCTTCATGCACCATCATCAGGCATCCAAACTTGTGTACAAGTCGAGATGCAAGCAATGTGCCAGGCGAAAACAGGCCGTAATGGATTTGCGACCTCTCCCGGCGGGAGAGGGAGTCAGACGCAGCCCTCTTTCAGAGGAAGAGGTGGCTCAGACCTCAGCTGCGCTTGGCTTCCCGGTAAAGCCCTTCGACCTTCGGCAGGTTGGCCTCGAGCTTCTGGATGCGGTCCGGACCGCTCGGGTGGGTCGATAGAAAGCTCAGGCCGCCCTGGTTCTTCGAGGCGGTGGCCATCTTGTTCCAGAGCGTGATCGAGGCCTTCGGGTCATAGCCCGCGCGCGCCGCGAGTTCGAGCCCGACGAGGTCGGCCTCGGTCTCGTCGCTGCGGCTGAACTTGAGGGTGAGCAGCTGCGTGCCGGCGCGCGCCGCCAGGTCGCCCATCTGGCCCAGGCCCAGCAGTTGCGCGCCGATGGAAAGCGCCGCGCCGGTGCCCGCGCTCTTGGCCATGCGGGCACGCGCATGCTCGCGCAGCGCATGGGCCATTTCGTGTCCCATCACCATGGCGACTTCATCGTCATTGAGCTTGAGCTGTTCGAGGATGCCGGTGAAGAAGGCGATCTTGCCGCCGGGCATGCAGAAGGCATTGATCTGCTTGCTGCCGATCAGGTTGACCTCCCACTTCCAGTCGCGCGCGCGCGAATTCCACGGCGTGGCAAAGGGAATCAGCCGGTTCGCGATGGTGCGCAGCCGCTGCAGCTGCGCATTGCCGTCGCCCGCGAGCGCACGCTTGGCGCGCGCCTGCTCGAGCAGCTGGCCGTACTGCTGCACGCCGGCGGCCTCGATCCGGTCGGCCGGCACGAGGTTGCGCGCCACCGAGGCATTGCCCACGTTCACCTGCGCCAGGGCCGGCCCGGCCAGCGCGGCGCCGGCCGCCGCCAGCAGGAAGGCCCGCCGCGGCTGCCAGGCCGTGGCGCGGGAAGCCGAAGAAGCCACGGAAGGAAGGAAGAGCTCGCATCGTGTGCACATGCGCGGATCATAGGAACAATTGCCGACAAAAAGACGGCTCGGCAGGCGGCGCGCGCTCATGGACAATCCGAAGCTCATGTCTGCCCAGCCCGCCGAAACCTCCACCGCCCCCTCCCTGCCCTGGCGCGATGCGCTGAAGGTCTACCTCGAGCCCGCCACGCTGCGCATGCTGGCGCTGGGCTTTTCCGCCGGCCTGCCGCTGCTGCTGGTGCTGGGCACGCTGAGCTTTCGCCTGCGCGAGGCGGGCATCGATCGCACCACCATCGGCTACCTGAGCTGGGTGGGCCTGGCCTATGGCTTCAAGTGGGTGTGGGCGCCGCTGGTCGACCGGCTGCCGCTGCCGCCGCTGACCACGCTGCTCGGGCGGCGGCGCGGCTGGCTGCTGCTGGCGCAGGGGATGGTGGTTGCGGGGCTGGTCGGCATGGCGCTCAACGATCCGCGCCAGGGCCTCGCGCCGCTGATCTGGTGCGCGCTGCTGGTGGCCTTCGGCTCGGCCACGCAGGACATCGCGCTGGACGCCTTCCGCATCGAGTCGGCCGAAACGCGCAAGCAGGCCGCGCTCGCCGCCGCCTATCAAACGGGCTACCGCCTGGCGATGATCTGGGCCGGCGCCGGCGTGCTGTGGGTGGCGGCCTGGGCCGAGGTGGCGCCGGCTGCGGCGGCCACGGGCGCGGCGGCCTACCAGAACGGCGCCTGGAAGACGGCCTACCTGGTGATGGCGGCCTCGATGGCGGTGGGCGTGCTCACCGTGCTGCTGTCGCCCGAGCCGGTGCGCCGCGTGCTGCCCAAGCCGAAGAACGCGGCCGAATGGCTGCAAGGCGTGCTGATCGAACCTTTTGCCGACTTCATCCGCCGCTACAAGTGGCAGGCCGCGCTGATCCTCTCGCTGATTGCCATCTACCGCATCAGCGACGTGGTGATGGGCATCATGGCCAACCCCTTCTACGTGGACATGGGCTTCACCAAGGACGAAGTGGCCACCGTCAGCAAGATCTACGGGGTGGTCATGACCCTGGCCGGCGCCTTCGTGGGCGGCGTGCTGTCGATGCGCCTGGGCGTGATGCGCGTGCTGATGCTGGGCGCGGTGCTCAGCGCCGCGAGCAACCTGCTCTTCGCCTGGCTGGCCTCGCGCGGGCACGACCTGACGGCGCTGATCGCGGTGGTGTCGGCCGACAACCTGGCCGGCGGCATTGCCTCGGCGGCCTTCATCGCCTACCTGTCGAGCCTCACGAACATCAGCTATTCGGCCACGCAGTACGCCTTGTTCAGCTCGCTGATGCTGCTGCTGCCCAAGTTCATTGCCGGCTATTCGGGCGCTTTTGTCGACGCCCACGGCTACGCCCAGTTCTTCACCGCCACCGCCCTGCTGGGCCTGCCAGTGCTGCTGCTGGTGGCGCTGGCCGCCCGCATCACCACCACCAAGGCGCCGGCCGGGCGTCAATAGGGCACGGGCCCTATAGGAAAACAGCTGACGCTGCGGGGCCCGCGCAACTGGTAGGCTGTCACTTTCCGGTTACCTCCGCTTCGCTCCCAGAGCGATCATTCATCTTCCGCCTGCCAACCCACAAGCAACGTGCCGCCCCGCATTTCTCCCCTTCAGATCAGCGCCTACACGGCCACTTCGGCCGTCGGCGTCGGCAAGGAGCCGCTCGCCGAGGCGCTCGAGCATTCGCGCAGCGGCCTGCGCGCCAACGATTTCGGCGATGCGCCGCTGCCCACCTGGATCGGCCGCGTCGACGGGCTCGAGGACATCCGCCTGCCCGAGGCGCTGGCCTCGTGGGACTGCCGCAACAACCGGCTGGCCTGGCTGGGCCTGCATGCGGACGGCTTTCCCGAGGCCGTGGCGGCCGCGCGGGCCAGGTACGGCCCCTCGCGCATCGCGCTGATCCTCGGCACCTCGACCTCCAGCATCGGCGAAACCGAGCTGGCCTACACCCAGCTCGACGCCGACGGCCTCTTTCCCATGGACCAGCGCCGTGCGGCCGTGCACACGCCGCACTCGCTGGCCATGTTCGTGCAGCAGGTGCTCGGGCTCACCGGGCCGAGCGAGACGATTTCCACCGCCTGCTCGTCGAGCGCCAAGGTGTTCGCCTCGGCCGAGCGGCTGATCCGCCTCGGCCTGGCCGATGCCGCCGTGGTCGGCGGGGTCGACACGTTGTGCGGCAGCGTGCTGTTCGGCTTCAACTCGCTCGAACTGGTGTCGAGCGAGCCGTGCCGGCCGTTCGACGCGAGCCGCAAGGGCATCAGCCTGGGCGAGGCGGCCGGCTTCGCGCTGGTGGAACGCGTGCAGGACGACGCAGCCGCGCCGCTGCGGCTCCTGGGCTACGGCGAAGCCAGCGATGCGCACCATATGTCGACGCCGCACCCCGAAGGGCTGGGCGCCGAACGCGCGCTCGACGAGGCGCTGGCGCGCGCGGGCCTCGCGCCCGAGGCGATCGACTACATCAACATGCACGGCACCGCGAGCCAGAAGAACGACGAGGTCGAAGGCGCGCTGGTGGCGCGGCGCTTTCCGGCGCGCACCCACGCCAGCTCGACCAAGGGCTTCATGGGCCACACGCTGGGCGCGGCGGGCATCGTCGAATCGGTGATCAGCCTGCTCGCGATCGAGCGCGGCCTGATGCCGGGCACGGTCAACACGAACCAGCTCGACGAAGGCTTCGGGCCGCAGATCAGGCTCGAACCCGCGCATGGCGAGGTGCGCTACGCGCTGACCAATTCCTTCGGCTTCGGCGGCAACAACTGCTCGCTCGTCTTCGGCAAGGCAACCGCATGAAGCCCACGCCCGTGCCACCTACTCTCTATATCGAAGGCCCGGCCTTCTGGACGCCCACCCTGCCGGGCTGGGACGCCGCGCGCGCCGCCTTCCGCGGCGAAGGCGGGCTCGCCGATCCGCCGGCCAAGCGGCCGTCGCCGCAGGTGCTGGCACCGGCCGAGCGCCGCCGCGCGCCCGACACCGTGGCGCTGGCGCTCGAAGTGGCCGCCGCGTCGATGGCGGGCGCGGGCCGCAACGCGGCCGACGTGCCCTGCGTGTTCGTCTCGGCGCATGGCGACCTGTCGATCAACGACTACATGTGCAGCACGCTGGCCACCGATCCCACGGTGCTGTCGCCCACGCGCTTTCACAACTCGGTGCACAACGCGGCCGTGGGCTACTGGACCATCGGCACCGGCTGCATGGCGGCCAGCAACTCGGTCTCGGCCTACGAGAACAGCTTTGCCGCCGGCCTGCTCGAAGCGGCCGTGCAATGCGCGGCCGACCAGTCACCGGTGCTGCTGGTGGGCTACGACACGCCCACGGTGGGCCCGCTGACTTCGGTGACCGACAGCCAGGGCCTGCTGGCCGTGGCGCTGGTGATCGCGCCCGAGCGCACGGAACGCACCGTGGCCGCGCTCGATTGGTCGGTGCAGGACAACGGCGGCAGCACCGTGCCGGCGCCGCTTTCCGATGCCGCGAAAACGCTGGCGCACATCAACCCGATGGCCCATGCGCTCGGCCTGTTCGAAGCGCTGGCGCGGCTGGAAGACGATCCGCCGCCCATCGGCCTGCCGCTTTCTTCCACCCTGTCGCTGCGGCTGCAGCTGCGGCAGGTCCGGGACTGAAGTTCCATGACCGGCACTGCGCAACGATGTGACGCAGTGATCATGGGCGGCGGGCTCGCGGGCCTCACCTTGGCGCTGCAGCTGAAGCAGCGCTTCCAGGACCTCGACGTGCTGGTGCTGGAGCGGCGCAGGCACCCGGTGCCGCATGCGGCGCACAAGGTGGGCGAGTCTTCGGTCGAGATCGGCGCGCACTACTTCGACACGGTGCTCGGCCTCAAGCCCCACATGGACGGCGCGCAGCTGCGCAAGTTCGGCTTCCGCTTCTTCTTCAGCGAGGGCCGGCGCGACATCGACCAGGTCACCGAGATCGGGGCCAGCCGCTACCTGGCGGTGCCCAGCTACCAGATCGACCGCGGCATCTTCGAGAACTACCTGGCCGAGGAGGCCGTGCGACGCGGCGTGCGCTTCGACGATGCCGCGCTGGTGCGCCGCGTCGACCTGGCCTCCGACGCCGAGGCACCGCACCGCCTCGAATGGACGCGCGGCAGCCAAACCCACAGCGCCGAGGCGCGCTGGCTGGTCGATGCCTGCGGCCGCGCCGGCCTGCTCAAGCGCAAGCTGGGCCTGGCCGAGGCCAACGCGCACGACGTCAACGCCGTGTGGTTCCGCATCGGCGAGCGCATTGCCATCGACGAGTGGAGCGACAGCACCGCCTGGCGCGAACGCTGCGATCCACAGGCGCGCTGGCTCTCGACCAACCACTTGGTGGGCGCGGGCTACTGGGCCTGGCTGATTCCGCTGGCCTCGGGCTCGCACTCGGTGGGCATCGTGGCCGACCCGAAGCTGCATCCGCTCGACACCATCGACACCTTCGAGAAGGCGATGCGGTGGTTCGCCACCTACCAGCCGCGGCTGTACGACGCGCTCGACGGCAAGCGGCACCTGCTGCAGGACTTCGCGTTCCTCAAGCACTTCTCGCATGGCTGCAGGCAGGTGTTCTCGGGCCAGCGGTGGGCCCTGACGGGCGAGGCCGGGCTGTTCCTCGACCCCTTCTATTCGCCGGGCAGCGACTTCATCGCGATCAGCAACACCTACATCACCGACCTGGTGGCGCACGACCGCGCGGGCCGCTCGGTGGAAGCCCGCGCGCAGCTCTACGACCAGATCTACCACTCGTTCTACGACAGCACGCTGGCGCTCTACCAGGACCAGTACCCGCTGTTCGGCGACCCCGAGGTGCTGCCGGTGAAGGTGATCTGGGACTACGCCTACTACTGGGGCGTGCTGTCGCAGATCTTCTTCCAGCAGCGGCTCACCGACCTGATGCTGCTGGGCAGCCTGAAGGACGAGCTGCAGCATTGCCAGCGCCTGAACCTCGCGGTGCAGCAGCTGCTGCGCGCATGGTCCGCCGCCAGCGCCAGGCGCAACACCCCGGTGATGCTCGACCAGGCCGCCATGCCCTGGTTCGCCGAGCTCAACCGCAGCCTGAAGGATCCGCGGCTGGGCGACGCCGAGTTCAGGGCGCGCATCCGGGCCTCGGCCGCGCAGCTGCGCCAGCTGGCCGGCGAGATCCTCGCGCGCGCGCAGGCAGACAATGCGGACCTGCGCGGCTGCGGCCTGCCCGCGCTGCTCGCGGAAAACATCGCCGGCCTGCCCGCCGGCGCGCAAGACGGCGCTATGCTTTTCGCAGCACTTCCGGAGGACAGCCGGAAGCCGCGTTTACCCAACTTTACGGAGCGTTCAAGCCCCGTTGCCCCCGGTGCACGACCATGAAGCGCATGAGTACCCCCCAGCTCCTGATGATCGAAGACGATGCCCGCCTGGCACAGATGGTGGGCGAATACCTGACGCAGTCGGGTTTCCTCTTCACGCATGCCGGCGACGGCGCCAGCGGCCTCGAGCAGCTGCAGCAGCACGCGCCCGACCTCGTGATCCTCGACCTGATGCTGCCCGACACCGACGGCCTGGAGATCTGCCGCCGCATCCGCTCGCTGCCGCCTCCGGCTTCCAAGGTGTCGGTGCTGATGCTCACCGCCAAGGGCGATCCGATGGACCGCATCATCGGCCTGGAGATCGGCGCCGACGACTACCTGCCCAAGCCCTTCGAGCCGCGCGAGCTGCTCGCGCGCATCCGCGCGGTGCTGCGCCGGCGCAGCGAGAACAATGCCGACACCGAAGCCAGCACGGTGATGCGCTTCGGCACGCTCGAGATCGACCGCAACGCGCGCACCGTGTCGGTGGGCGGCGCGCTGGCCGACCTCACCTCCTACCAGTTCGACCTCCTGGTGGCCATGGCCGAGCGCGCCGGCCGTGTGCTCACGCGCGACCAGATCATGGAGGCCGTGCGCGGCCGCGAGCTGGAGGCCTTCGACCGTTCGATCGACGTGCACATGGGCCGCATCCGCGCCGCCATCGAGGTCGATGCCAAGAACCCCAAGCGCATCCTCACCGTGCGCGGCGTGGGCTACGTGTTCGCCAAGCAGCAGGACTGACCGGCCGATGCTGCGCGGCCTGTACTCCCGCCACCTCTACGTGCGCATCTGGCTCGCGGTGGTGGGTGGCGTCGTCATCCTCACGCTGATGGCCAACTGGATCGTGCGCGAGGCGGCCGAGGCCGAGCGCGAACGGCTGGCGCCGGTGCCGCGCAACGTGGTGGTGCTCGATGCGCAGGACCGCACCATCGGCAGCGGCAAGGCGCTGCGCGTGCCGGGCCAGGGGCTGGAGTTCGACGTGACGCTCAGCGACGGCAAGGCCATCACGCTGCGCGTGGCGCCGCGCGACCGGCCCTCGGGCACCGGCGGGTTCGCGCCCTGGCGCACGCCGTTCGGGCTGGGCTGGATGATTGCGCTGGTGGGCATGGCGGTGGCGCTGGGCGTGTATCCGATCGTGCGGCGGCTCACCCAGCGACTGGAGGCACTGCAGCGCGGCGTGCAGCGCTGGGGCGAGGGCGATCTCTCGGTGCGCGTGACCGAAGAAGGGCAGGACGAAGTGGCTGATCTCTCCAAACGTTTCAACGCGTCGGCCGAGCGCATCGAACAGCTGGTGCGTTCGCACAAGTCGCTGCTGGCCAACGCATCGCACGAGCTGCGCTCGCCGCTCACCCGCATCCGCATGGGCCTGGAGCTGATGGGCGAACGCCCGAGCCCCAAGGCGCGCGAGGAAATCTCGCGCAACATCGGCGAGCTCGACCAGCTCATCGACGAGATCCTGCTGGCCAGCCGGCTCGACGCGAGCGAGGCCGACATGGGCACCATCGAGGCCGTCGACCTCACGGGGCTCGCGGCCGAGGAATGCTCGCAGGTGAATGCCGAGCTCGACCTGGTAGCAGGCACCGACAATGCCAGGCTCACCGTGCCCGGCGTCCCGCGCCTGTTGCGCCGCGCGATCCGCAACCTGCTCGAGAACGCGCGCCGCTACGGCGCCGGCGAGATCAGTGTGGAGCTCGGCAGCGCCAACGGCTTTGCCACCGTGCGCGTCACCGACCGCGGCCCGGGCGTGCCGCCGGCCCTGCGCGAACGCATCTTCGAGCCCTTCTACCGGCTGCCCGGCGCCAGCGAGCGCAACGGCGGCGTCGGCCTCGGGCTCGCGCTGGTGAAGTCGATCGCCGAGCGGCATGGCGGCAGCGTGCGCTGCGAAGACGGCCCGGAGGGCGGCGCGAGCTTCGTGATCCGCCTGCCGGCGAGCGCACCTGCGCACTGAACCCGCGCCCCGGGGGTGCGCCGGGGCAAGTCAGGCTGGGTCCGCCGGCCCCACCTAAAATCCCGCCCCTATGCAGAGATCGCACATCGTCAGGCCCGCGGCCATGTTCTGGGGGCTGGTGGTGTTCATGCCCGTCGGCGTCACCTACCTTTCGGCCCTGCTGCTGCTCGCCACCATGCTGCTGGCCGGCGGGCTGCGCGAGCGCTTCGCGCGGCTGCGCGCCAATCCGCTGTGGTGGCCGCTGGTGGCGTACCTGGCCTGGACCTTCATCGTGCTGGCCATCGGCCCGCACTACCCCGAGACCGGCTCGAACCTGTTCCATGGCCTGCGCATCGGCCTCACCATCCTGATGGCGATGGCGCTCGCGCGCGAGGAAGCGGTCTGGGCGCTGCGCGGCTTCCTGCTGATCGCGGCGCTGAACATCCTGCTGGTCGTGGCCTATTACGCCATCGGCTTTCCGATCTGGGCGCCGCTGCGCGCGGTGGTCATGGAAGTGGGCAACAAGTCGATCAGCAATGCGCTGCTGTTCAGCGTGGTGGCGTCCACGGCGGCCGTCTGGGGCATTGCGCAGATCGCCGCGCGCCGGCCGCTGCGCGCCATTCCCGCCTTCGTGCTGATGCTCGGGCTGGGGCTGGTGGTGGCGCTGCCGCTGACCTCGCGCACCTCGGTGCTCGCGCTGCTGCTGGTGATCCCGGTGGTGTGCATCCACCAGTGGCGCAGCCACCTGAAGATGCTGGTGAGCGCGCTGGTGCTGGGCGCCGTGGTGCTGGCGGCGGGGCTCTACCAGCTGCCGCAGCTGCAGCACAAGGTCGAGACCGGCGTGGAAGAAATCGAGAAGGCGCAGGCCGGCGAGATCTTCAAGGGCAGCTGGGTCATCCGCTACTACATGTACCGCGACACCGGCCGCATGATCGCCGACCGGCCGCTCGCCGGCTGGGGCATCGGCGGCTGGACCGACCAGTGGCACAAGCGCGGACCGGCGCTCTTCGCCGACTCGAACATGCCGCACAACGACTTCCTCTGGGTCGGCGCGCAGGGCGGGCTGCCGGCCTTGCTGAGCCTGCTGGCCATCATGGCGGGCGCCGTCTGGCAGGCATGGAAACGGCCCGACATCGCGGGGCGCTATGCGCTGGCGGCCACGCTGATCGCGCTGATCGCGTCGAGCGTGAACTCTGCCGTGCGCGACGCCCAGATCGGGCTCGCGCTGCTGTGGATCGCGATGGTCTACCTGCGGCTCGCGCAGGAGCCGCGGGACACGCAGCCCTGGCGCGACCTCTGGCCGACGCGCCGCATCGCGGCGGCGCTCGAGGTCCCGCCGCAATCCCGATAGCTATCTGCGGCTATTGCTGCTGCGTTTGGCTTCAGCGGCCGCGAACTGCCGGCCCGCCATGCCGACGAAAAAGTAGATCACCGCGGCGTGCAGCGCGCCCACGAAAAGCAGCACCAGCAGCATCGGCCCCAGTTGCAGGACCGAGGCACCGGCCGCCAGCGCCGCCGCCACCGAGACCGCGGCCTGGATCGCCAGGTCGATCGCGATCATGCCGAGCACGGCACGGGTCTTTTCATCGCGTGCGAGGTACCGGCCGTTCTTCTTGCCGAAGGCCAGGCACACCCACATCACGGCGCCCAGCAGCGCGGCCGTATTGACGCCCGCGTTGGCCTTGACGCCGAACATGTTCAGCGCCAGGCCCAGGATGAGCAGCAGGAGCAGGTAGGCGGCGCCGAAGCGCCCGAGCAGGCCGCGAACGGTCAATGCCGCGACGACACCGTCTCGCCCGCCTTCAGGCGGTAGACGGTGCCGCAGTACGGGCACTTGGCTTCACCGGTGCGCGCCACGTCCAGGTAGACCTTGGGATGGGTGTCCCAGAGCTTCATGTCGGCCTTGGGGCTGGGGCAGAACACGCCGCCCTGATGGTTGAGCTCCCTGGCCAGGAGTTCGACGACTGCGTTGGTAGGCATGGTTTTCTCAGACTTTCGTGAGCCAGTGGGCGTATTTGGGGTTCTTGCCGTTCACGATGTCGAAGAAGGCAGCCTGGATCTTTTCGGTGACGGGACCGCGCGATCCGCCGTCGCCGCGGTTGCCGATCTCGATGCGGTCGAGCTCGCGGATGGGCGTCACTTCAGCGGCCGTGCCGGTGAAGAAGGCTTCGTCGGCAATGTAGACCTCGTCGCGCGTGATGCGCTTTTGCACCAGCTCGAGCCCCAGGTCCTTGCACACGTGCAGGATGGTGTTGCGCGTGATGCCGTTGAGCGCGCCGGCCGAGAGGTCGGGCGTGTAGACCACGCCGCCCTTGACCACGAAGATGTTCTCGCCCGCGCCTTCGGAGACGAAGCCGCTCGCGTCGAGCAGCAGCGCCTCGTCGTAGCCGTCGTCCAGCGCTTCCATGTTGGCGAGGATCGAGTTGGTGTAGTTGCTCACCGTCTTGGCCTGCGTCATCGTGATGTTGACGTGGTGGCGGGTGAAGCTCGAGGTCTTCACGCGGATGCCGCGCTTCATGCCTTCTTCGCCCAGGTAGGCGCCCCAGGACCAGGCCGCGACCATGGCGTGGATCCGGTTGCCCTTGGGGCTCACGCCGAGCTTTTCGGAGCCGATCCAGATCAGCGGGCGCAGGTAGCAGCTTTCGAGCTTGTTCTCGCGCACCACCTGCTTCTGGGCTTCGTTGAGCTGTTCCTGCGTGAACGGGATCTTCATGCGCAGGATCTTGGCGCTGTTGAACAGGCGCTCGGTGTGCTCGGCCAGGCGGAAGATGGCGGTGCTGCCGTCGGCCGTCTTGTAGGCGCGCACGCCCTCGAAGGCGCCGCAGCCGTAGTGCAGCGTGTGGCTCAGCACGTGGATCTTGGCGTCGCGCCAGTCCACGAGTTCGCCGTCCATCCAGATCTTGCCGTCACGGTCGTCCAGCGAGGGGGGGATCGAGCTCATTTCCTGATTCCTTTGGGAGCTGTGGGGGTGCGACAGGGGAAGTCGCAAAAGCTTTCGATTTTACGGCCGAGCCCGCAACGCCGTGCCCGACAATGGCCGGTTGTCCAAACCAGTGGAAAAAAGGGTTTCCGTGTCCGTATTCAAGAACGTCATCGTCTATCGCATCGAACCTGCCTGGTCCCAAACACTGGCCGAGGCCGAAGAAGCGCTCGCCAAGGCGCGTTTCGAGCCCTGCGGCCCCTCGCAGGAAAAATCCGCCGGCTGGATCGAACCCCGCGGCGAGGCCAATGGCCCGCTGGTCGAATCCATCGACGGCCAATGGCTGGTCGAATACATGATCGAGAGCAAGGCGGTGCCCGGCTCCGTGGTGCGCCGCAAGCTCGACGAGCGCTGCGCGCAGATCGAGGCCGCCACCGGCCGCAAGCCCGGCAAGAAGGAAAAGAAGGAGCTCAAGGAGGACATCACCCTCGAGCTGCTGCCGATGGCCTTCACGCGCAGCGCCCGCGTGGCCGTGTGGATCGACAAGGCCGAGCACCGCCTCGTGATCAACAGCGGCAACGCCGCGCGCGCCGACGAAGTGGTCACCAGCCTCGTGAAGTCGCTCGACGGCTTTGCGGTGGCCCTCATCAACACGCAGATCGAGCCCGCCGCCGCCATGGCCAACTGGCTGCTGACGCAGGAGCCGCCGGCCGGCTTCACCATCGACCGCGAGTGCGAACTCAAGGCCTCGGACGACTCCAAGGCCGTGGTGCGCTACGCCAAGCACCCGCTCGACATCGAGGAGGTGCAGAAGCACATCACCGACGGCAAGCGCCCGACGCGCCTGGCGCTCACCTGGGACGACCGCGTGTCCTTCGAGCTGACGCACGGCATGCTGATCCGCAAGATCGTGTTCCTCGAAGGCACGGGCGACGGCGCGGCCGGCGGCAAGAAGGAAGACAACTTCGACGCCGACGTGGCCATTGCCACCGGCGAACTCGGCCAGCTGGTGCCGGCGCTGCTCGACGCGCTGGGCGGCGAGGCGGCCTTCAGCGGCGCCCCAACGGACGCAGCAGCGCCGAAGGCTGCCGCGCAAGTGCCTGCGACCACCACACCGGCCGATGCCGAAGCCGAGGAAGAAGACGCGCCGTTCTGACGGCCGGCGCTTCCTGGCTTCTTCCTAGCCCGCGTTGTTCTCTTCGGAAGACGGCGCGTCGTCGGGCGCGGCTTCGGGCCGCGTCAGCGTCCAGCTCTGCAGCTTGCCGCCGTTGAACACGGCGTCGACGTACGAGCCGCCGGTGTCGGTCCAGCGGTAGAGCTCGGGCTGCTCGTCCTTGGGCGAGCGCAGTTCGCCCAGGGCGCGCGTCATCGCAATGACGTGCATCAGCGTCACGCCCGGCTTGAGCTTGGCGTTGAGCATCACCGCGCTCGCGACATAGCCCACCGGCCGGTCGGCCGCGCGCTTGAGCACCTGCATGGCGCGGTTGAAGTGCAGCAGCAGGAACATCACGATGGCGCCGCCGGTCAGCGCCACGCCGGCCCAGCCATAGCTGCGCCATGCGAGCCCGAGCAGGACGATGCCGCCCACGGGCACCAGTATTTTCTGGAAATTCATGGGCCGCATTGTCGCCTCGCGCGGTAGCCGGCGCGGCTACCGCCAGGCGCGCAGGACGGTACTCGCCCCCAAAAGCGACCCGCGCGGCGGCGCCAGCGGGCACATTTCGCCGCACGGGCCAACGCCACCGGCTTCAGGGAGAGGCAACCGAGGTTGCCAGCACAACAAGAAGACACGTCACACATATCGGGGGGACAGGGAGGATCGCCCGGCGCATCAGTGGTGCGCCGGGCATTTTTTTGCGCAATCGATCCCTCGGTCAGTCGAGGCGGCGCACGATCTCCATCGCCTCCTCGATGCGCTCGACGGCATGGATGGTCAGGCCCTCGATCTCCTTCGCGCCCTTGCGCGGCGCGTTGGCCTTGGGCACCACGGCCACGCTGAAGCCGAGCTTGGCCGCTTCGCGCAGGCGCTCCTGGCCGCGCGGCGCGGGGCGCACTTCGCCGGCCAGCCCGACCTCGCCGAAGGCGATGAAGCCCTTGGGCAGCGGCTTGCCGCGCAGGCTCGAGGTGATGGCGAGCATCACGGCCAGGTCGGCCGCCGGCTCGCTGATGCGTACGCCGCCCACCGCGTTCACGAACACGTCCTGGTCCATGCAGGCCACGCCGGCGTGGCGGTGCAGCACGGCCAGCAGCATCGCGAGGCGGTCGCGGTCCAGGCCCACCGACAGGCGGCGCGGGCTCGGCCCGCCGTTGTCGACCAGCGCCTGGATCTCCACCAGCATCGGCCGCGTGCCTTCGAGCGTGACCAGCACCACGCTGCCGGGCACCGGCTCGGCATGCTGGCTCAGGAAGATCGCGCTCGGGTTGGCCACGCCCTTCAGGCCGCGCTCGGTCATCGCGAACACGCCGATCTCGTTGACGGCGCCGAAGCGGTTCTTGATGGCGCGCACGAGGCGGAAGCTCGAATGCGTGTCGCCTTCGAAATACAGCACCGTGTCGACCATGTGCTCGAGCACGCGCGGTCCCGCGAGCGCACCCTCCTTGGTGACGTGGCCCACCAGCACCACGGCCGTGCCGCTGGTCTTGGCAAAGCGCGTGAGGTGGGCCGCGCATTCGCGCACCTGGGCCACCGAGCCTGGCGCGGAGGTGAGCTGGTCGGAATACACCGTCTGGATCGAGTCGATCACCGCGATGGCCGGACGCGTGGCGTCGAGCGTGGCGATGATCTTCTCGAGCTGGATCTCGGCCAGCACCTGCACCTGCGAGTGGTCCAGGCCGAGGCGCCTGGAACGCAGCGCCACCTGCGCGCCGCTTTCCTCGCCGGTGACGTAGAGCGCGTTCTGCCCCGCGCGCTGCAGCGCATCGACCGCCTGCAGCAGCAGCGTCGACTTGCCGATGCCCGGATCGCCGCCGATCAGCGTGACGCCCCCCGAGACGATGCCGCCGCCCAGCACGCGGTCGAGCTCGTCGAGCCCGGTGGGCGTGCGCGCGACGTCGGTCGCTTCTATTTCGGAGAGGGTCGCGAGTTCGGACACGCCCGCGAGCGCGGCGTACTGCGTGCCGAAGCGGTTGTTGGCCGGGCCGCTGCCGCCCGCCACCTGTTCGATGAGAGTGTTCCAGGCGCCGCAGCTCGGGCACTTGCCGAGCCACTTGGGGCTGGTGCCGCCGCATTCGCTGCAGACGAAAGTTGTTTTGTCCTTGGCCATGCAGCGAGTTTAGGTGTCCGCACAAACCCTGATGCCGAACGGCTTGGAAAGCGTTTGCCAATCATTTAACATGTTAAGTAATTTGGAAAGGCACCGCGCTTGAGCACCACCTTCGCCCACCGCAACCTCCCGCGTCTGCTGCTGCAGGCGCGCGAAGCCGTCATGGCCCACACGCGGCCCAGCCTGCGCGAGCACGCGCTGTCCGACCAGCAGTGGCGCGTGCTGCGCGTGCTCGGCGAGAACGGTGCGGTCGAAACCGGCCGCGTGGCGCGCGAGGCCTTCATCCTCGGCCCCAGCCTCACGGGCGTGCTCGCGCGCATGGAGCGAGACGACCTCATCACCCGCAGCCGCGACCCCGAGGACCAGCGCCGCACCGTGGTCGAGGCGACGGCGCACGGAATGAAGCTGGTGAAGAAGCTGTCCTCGAGCATCGAGTCGCACTACCAGTGGCTGGAGCAGTCGCTGGGCAAGACCAAGCTGACGCAGCTGTATGGGCTGCTGGACGAACTGATCGCGCTGGAGCAACCCGAATGACCTCCTCCCCTTTCCTGCCGACCGGCACCGTGTACGGCACGCTGCTGAACTTCCGCGCCGAGCTCGATGCGCTCGCGCCGCAGATGACGCAGCCACCCTACAAGGCACCGCCGAAGGCGCCGGTGCTCTATGTGAAGACGGCCAACACCTGGAGCCCGCACGGCAGCGCCATCGCGGTGCCTTCGTCCGTGCCAGAAGTGGAGATCGGCGCGAGCATCGGCATGGTGATCGGTGCCGAGGGCGACGTCGAGGGCTTCGTGCTGATGAACGACCTCTCGATTCCGCATGCGAGCTTCTTCCGCCCGCCCGTGAAGTTCAAGTGCGTCGATGGGTTCCTGGGCATCGGCCCGGTGCTGCGCGATGCGCAGGAGGTGGCCGACCCCGCGCACTTCCACGTCGAGGTGCGCATCAATGGGGAGTTGAAGCAATCGATCGATTTCTCGCAGCTCGTGCGGCCGGCGCAGCAGCTGCTCACCGACGTGGGCGAGTTCATGACGCTCGCGCATGGCGACGTGCTGATGCTCGGCTGCGACGCCGGCCGGCCGCTGGCGCGTGCGGGCGACCGCATCGAGATTTCCGCGCCGGGGTTCGAGAGCCTCTGCAACACGCTCGTGCAGGAGGCCGCCGCATGAAGCACGCACGCGTCATCTTCGAAGGCCGCGAGCACACCGGCACCGCACACGACTTCAACGGCCAGGCCGACGCCGCCGTGCGGCTGGACGACGGCCGCGTCGTGCCGCAGGAACAGCTCGTCTGGCTGCCGCCGCTCGCGCCCACGCCGCGCCCGCGCACCATCCTCGCGCTCGGCCTCAACTACGCCGATCACGCGAAGGAACTCGAGTTCAAGGCGCCCGAGGAGCCGCTGGTGTTCATCAAGGGCCAGAGCACGCTGATCGGCCACCGGCAGTTCACGCACCGGCCGGCTGGCGTGCAGTTCATGCACTACGAGTGCGAGCTCGCCATCGTGATCGGCAAGACCGCAAAGCACGTGAAGCGCGATGACGCCTGCGACTTCATCGGCGGCTACACCGTGGCCAATGACTACGCGATCCGCGACTACCTGGAGAACTGGTACCGCCCCAACCTGCGCGTGAAGAACCGCGACACCTGTACGCCGCTGGGCCCGTGGTTCGTCGATGCGGCCGACGTGCCCGATCCGATGGCGCTCGCATTGAAGACCACGGTGAACGGCACCGTCACGCAGCAGGGCAGCACGCGCGACATGATCTTCGACGCGCCCTTCCTCATCGAGTATTTCAGCCGCTTCATGACGCTGTCGCCGGGCGACCTGATCCTCACGGGCACGCCCGACGGCGTGGTCGACTGCAAGCCGGGCGATGTGGTCGTCTGCGCGATCGAAGGCATCGGGGCCCTGGTCAACACCATCGACGCGGCCTGAATTTTTTCCTGTCACACACAAAAAAAGCGGAGACAAGCACCATGAAAGCCAGAAAGAAAATGCCCGGCGTGGCAGCCATGCTCGTGGCGCTGAGCGCCTCGGTGCTCGCGCTCGGCGCGTCCGCGCAAACCGCAGCCTACCCGGCCAAGCCCGTGCGCTGGGTGGTGGGCTACCCGGCCGGCGGTGGCACCGATTTTCTCGCACGCACGGTCGGCGCGCAGGTGTCGCAGCAGATGGGCCAGCCGGTGCTGGTCGACAACAAGCCCGGCGCGGGCGCGATCATCGCGTCGGAGAACGTGGCGCGCTCGCCCGGCGACGGCTACACCGTGTTCTCGGCCGACAACGGCGTGCTGATCTACAACCCCGCGCTCTACAGGAAACTGCCCTACGACGCCGAGAAAGACTTCGCGCTCGTCGGCATGATGGGCCGCTCGCCGCTCATCATCACGGCCGCGCCCAATGCCGGCATCGCCGATGCGAAGGCGCTGCTCGCCGCGCTCAAGGCATCGCCCGGCAAGTACAGCATCGCGACGCCGGGTACCGGCAGTCCGCACCACCTGGCGATGGAACTGTTCCAGCGCGAGGCCGGCGTGTCGATGCTGCACGTGCCTTACAAGGGCGGCGCGCCGGCGCTGCAGGACCTGATGGGCGGGCAGGTGCCGCTGATGATGCTCGACCTGCCCAGCGGTGTGAGCGCCGTGAAGGCCGGCAAGGTGGTGCCGCTGCTCGCGATGTCGGCCGAGCGCATTGCGCAACTGCCCAACGTGCCCACCGCCAAGGAACTGGGCTACGCCAACGTCGAGGCCTACACCTGGCAAGGCCTCGTCGCACCCGCCGCCACGCCGAAGGAAGTGCAGGCGAAGCTGGGCGCGGAGCTGCAGAAGGCCATGGCCGATGGCGGCGTGCGCCAGAAGCTCTACGACGCGGGCTGGGAAGCCCGCCCTGCAGACGCCGCCGAAATGACGCGCTACACCGACGCCGAGCGCAAGAAGTGGCATGCCCTGATCAAGGCGCGCGACATCAAACTCGATTGAACCGGACCGGACATTTCTCCATGCAACAGATCGACCATCTCATCGGCGGCAAGTCCGTCGCCGGCAGCGACTACTTCGAAACCGTCAACCCCGCCACGCAGGAGGTGCTGGCCGAAGTCGCCTCGGGCGGCGAGGCCGAAGTGAATGCGGCCGTGGCCGCCGCCAAGGAGGCCTTCCCGAAGTGGGCCGGCCTGCCCGCGCCCGAGCGCGCCAAGCTCATCCGCAAGCTCGGAGACCTGATCGCCCGGCACGTGCCCGAAATCGCGCAGACCGAGACCAACGACTGCGGCCAGGTCATTTCGCAAACGGGCAAGCAGTTGATCCCCCGCGCGGCCGACAACTTCTATTACTTCGCCGAGATGTGCACGCGCGTGGACGGCCACACCTATCCCACGCCCACGCACCTGAACTACACGCTGTTCCATCCGGTGGGCGTGTGCGCACTCATCAGCCCGTGGAACGTGCCGTTCATGACGGCCACCTGGAAGGTCGCGCCCTGCCTGGCCTTCGGCAACACCGCGGTACTGAAGATGAGCGAGCTCTCGCCGCTGACAGCTGCGCGCCTGGGCGAACTCGCGCTCGAAGCGGGCATTCCCGCCGGCGTGCTGAACCTGGTGCACGGCTACGGCAAGGAAGCCGGCGAGCCGCTCGTGGCGCACCCCGATGTGCGCGCGATCTCGTTCACCGGCTCCACCGCCACGGGCAACCGCATCGTGAAGAGCGCGGGCCTGAAAAAGTTCAGCATGGAACTCGGCGGCAAGAGCCCGTTCGTGATCTTCGACGACGCCGACCTCGACCGCGCGCTCGACGCGGCCGTGTTCATGATCTTCAGCAACAACGGCGAGCGCTGCACGGCCGGCTCGCGCATCCTGGTGCAGCAGTCGATCTACGCCGGCTTTGCCGCCAGGTTCGCCGAGCGCGCCAGGCGCATCACCGTGGGCGACCCGCTCGACGAGAAGACCATCGTGGGCCCGATGATCTCGCAGGCGCACCTGGCCAAGGTGCGCAGCTACATCGAGCTGGGGCCGAAGGAAGGCGCGACGCTGCTGTGCGGTGGCCTCGAGGCGCCAGCGAACCTGCCCGACCGCGTGAAGAAGGGCAACTACGTGATGCCCACCGTGTTCGCCGATGTCGACAACCGCATGAAGATCGCTCAGGACGAGATCTTCGGGCCGGTCGCCTGCCTGATTCCGTTCAAGGACGAGGCGCACGCAATCGAACTCGCCAACGACATCGCCTACGGCCTCAGCAGCTACGTGTGGACCGAGAACATCGGCAAGGCCCACCGCGTGGCCGCTGCGGTGGAGGCCGGCATGTGCTTCGTCAACAGCCAGAACGTCAGAGACCTTCGCCAGCCCTTCGGTGGCACCAAGGCCTCGGGCACGGGGCGCGAGGGCGGCACGTGGAGCTACGAAGTGTTCTGCGAGCCGAAGAACATTGCGGTATCGATGGGCTCGCACCACATCCCGCATTGGGGCATGGCATGAACACGCGGCGCCGCACGCTGCTGCAGGGCGCGGCCGCACTCGCCGCGCTGCCCTCGCTCGCGCGGGCACAGACCGCCTGGCCCCACAAGCCGGTCCGCGTGATCGTGCCCTTCCCGCCCGGCGGCACCACCGACTTCGTCGCGCGCCTCGTAGGCACCGAGGTGGCGAAGGCGCTGGGCCAGCCGGTGATCGTCGAGAACAAGCCCGGCGCGGGCACGGTGATCGGCGTCGACTCGGCGGCCAAGGCCGCGCCCGACGGCTATACCTTCGTCTGCGTGGCCAACAGCTTCACGGCCAACCAGACGCTGGTCCGCAAGCTGCCCTACGACACGCAGAAAGACCTGCGCCCCGTCGCGCTCATGGGCATGTCGGAGCATGTGCTGGCCACGCATCCCGCGAGCGGCCTGAAGACGCTGGCCGACCTGCGCAACGCCGCCACGGCCAAGCCCGGCACGCTGAGCTTCGCCTCCTTCGGCAACGGCACCTCGGCCCACCTGTCGGGCGAGATGCTCAAGCTGCAGATGGGCCTGGACATCATGCACGTGCCCTACAAGGGCCAGGGCCCCGCACTCACCGACCTGCTCGGCGGGCAGGTGACGATGATGTTCGGCAACTGGCCCGAGTTCCGCAGCCACGTGCAGGGCGGCAAGCTGGTGGCGCTGGGCATGGCGACCGCGCAGCGCTCGCAATACGCGAGCGCCATACCCACACTGGCGGAACAGGGCGTGCCCATCGAGTCCAATTCGTGGAACGGACTGCTGGCGCCCGCTGGCACGCCCGATGCCATCGTGCAGCGCATGAACGCCGAGGTGAACCGCGCGCTCGCGAGCCCCGCGGTGGCCGAAGCCTTCCAGAAGGGCGGCATCGCGCCGCTGCCAGGCACGCCGGAGCGCTTCGCGGCCTTCATCCAGAGCGAGATCGCGAAGTACGGCGACGTGATCCGCAAGGCCAACATCCAGCTCGAAGCCTGAACGGAACAAGGAGATACGGACATGGGCCAACTCGCTCTCGCCGCCAAGATCACGCACGTGCCGTCGATGTACCTCTCGGAATTCCCGGGACCGAACTTCGGCTGCCGCGACGCCGCGATCAACGGGCACAAGGAAATCGACCGGCGCTGCCGCGCGCTGGGCGTGGACACCATCGTGGTGTTCGACGTGCACTGGCAGGTCAACAGCGAATACCACATCAACTGCGGCCCGAAGTTCGGCGGTACCTACACCAGCAACGAACTGCCGCACTTCATCAAGAACATGCCCTACGCCTACCCCGGCAACCCGGCGCTGGGCCACCTGATCGCCGACATGGCCAACGAGATGGGCGTGAAGAGCCGCGCGCACAGCGACACCACGCTCGAACTGGAGTACGGCACGCTGGTGCCGATGCGCTACATGAACCCCGACCAGCACTACAAGGTGATCAGCATCAGCGGCTGGTGCGACTGGCACGACCTCACCGAGTCGGGCCGCTTCGGCCTCGCGGTGCGCCGCGCGATCGAGGAGCGCTACGAGGGCACGGTGGCGGTGTTCGCGAGCGGCTCGCTCTCGCACCACTTCGCGGACAACGGCCGCGCCCCCGAATTCATGCACAAGGTCTACGATCCCTTCCTCGAGCAGGTGGACCGCCGCGTGGTCGAACTGTGGAAGGCCGGCGACTGGCAGACCTTCGTCGGCATGCTGCCGATGTACGCCGACAAGTGCTGGGGCGAAGGCGACATGCACGACACCGCGATGCTGCTGGGCCTGCTGGGCTGGGACCGCTACACCGCGCCGGTGGAGGTGGTCACGCCCTACTTCGGCAGCTCGGGCACGGGGCAGATCAATGCGATCTTCCCGGTCACACCCCTTCCCGTCTGAGCACGCACCATGCCCCACCTCGTCATTCTCTACACGCCCAACATCGAAGCCGAGACCGACATGTCGGCGCTGTGCCGCACGCTGGCCGACACCATGCTCGCGCAGCAGGACGAGACCGGCAAACCGGTGTTCCCCATCGGCGGCACGCGCGTGCTGGCCTATCCCGCTGCGCACTGCGCGGTGGCCGACGGCAAGGCCGACTATGCCTTCGTGTACCTCAACATCCGCATGGCCGCGGGGCGCTCGGAGGCCGTGAAGAAAAAAGCCGGCGACGAACTTCTGGCCGCCGTGCGCACGCATTTCGAACCGATCTTCGACAAGCGCCACATCGGCATCACACTGCAGATCGACGAAAGCCCGGGCCAGGTGTACGACGGCAAGCACAGCAACCTGCATCCGCTCTTCAACAAGTAGAAACCATGCTCACCGCCGACACCATCGCCCAGCTGGCCGCCGAACTGCACGAAAGCGAAAGGTCGCGCGTGCAGGTCGAGCATTTCTCCAAGCGCTTTCCGGAAATGACCCTCGAGGACGGCTACGCCATCTCGCGCGAATGGGTCAGGCAGAAGATCGCCGAGGGCCGCGTCGTGAAGGGCCACAAGATCGGCCTGACCTCGCGTGCCATGCAGCAGTCCAGCCAGATCGACGAACCCGACTACGGCACCTTGCTCGATGACATGTTCTTCGAGCAGGGCGGCGACATTCCGTTCAAGCGCTTCATCGCGCCGCGCATCGAGGTGGAGCTGGCCTTCGTCCTCGGCAGGAAGCTGCAGGGGCCGAACGTGAGCATCTTCGACGTGCTGGCCGCCACCGACTACGTGGTGCCGGCCATCGAGATCATCGACGCGCGCATCGAGCAGTTCGACCGCCACACCAAGGCGCCGCGCAAGGTGTTCGACACCATTGCCGACAACGCGGCCAACGCCGGCATCGTGATGGGCGGCCGGCCGGTCAAGCCCGACGCGGTCGACCTGCGCTGGGTGAGCGCGCTGCTCTACAAGAACGGCGTGATCGAGGAGTCGGGCGTGGCCGCGGCCGTGCTCAACCACCCGGCCACGGGCGTGGCCTGGCTCGCGAACAAGCTCGCGCCGTGGGACGAATGCCTCGAAGCCGGCGAAGTGGTGCTGGGCGGCTCGTTCACGCGGCCCACCACCGCCCTGCCCGGCGACACCTTCCATGCCGACTACGGCCCTCTGGGCAGCATTGCCTTTCGTCTCATCTAAAAGACACACCATGCAAACACCCCTGAACACCTTCAAGCAGGCCATGCAGGCCGGCGAACAGAAGATCGGCCTCTGGGTCGGCCTGGCCGACGGCTATGCGGCCGAGATCCTGGCCGGCACCGGCTTCGACTGGCTGCTGGTCGACGGCGAGCACGCGCCCAACGACGTGCGCTCGGTGCTCGCGCAGCTGCAGGGCATCTCCAGCGCCTGGTCGGCACAGCCCGATTCGGAACGCTCGCATCCCGTGGTGCGGGTGCCGGTGGGCGACGTCACGCTGCTCAAGCAGTACCTGGACATCGGCGCGCAGACCATCCTGGTGCCGATGGTCGACACCGCCGAGCAGGCGGCGCGCATGGTGCAGGGCATGCGCTATCCGCCCGAAGGCATCCGCGGCATGGGCAGCGCCCTGGCGCGCGCCTCGCGCTGGCAGGCCTATCCGCGCTACCTGCACGAGGCCAACGCGCAAACCTGCCTGTTGGTGCAGGCCGAGACCGTGGAAGCCATGAAGAACCTCGACGCCATCGCGGCCACGCCGGGCGTGGACGGCGTGTTCATCGGGCCGGCCGACCTGTCGGCCTCGATGGGCTTCGTCGGCCAGCCGAACCATCCCGAGGTGCAGGCCATGATCGCCGACGCCATCGCGCGCATCCGCAAGGCCGGCAAGGCGCCGGGCATCCTGTCGACCACCGAGGAGCAGGCGCGCAAGTGGCTGGCCGCCGGCGCGCAGTTCGTGGCGGTGGGCGTGGACACCATCCTGCTCACGGCGGCGGCCAGGCAGCTGTCGTCCCGGTACAAGAGCGCCGCGAGCGCCGTAACGCCCAGCGGCTACTGACGCTCCTTCGCGCCATGACCTCCCCGACCGATCCCAAGCGATTCCGCTCCGCCACCATCCGCGAAGGCACGATCCGCGCGACCACGCGCAGCTTCCTGCATGCGCTGGGGCAGGACGACGAGGACATCGAGCGCCCGCACATCGGCGTGTTCCACACCGGCGGCGAGATGAGCCCGTGCAACCTCAACCTGCGCGAACAGGCGCAGCACGCCAAGACCGGCATCTACGCCGGCGGCGGCACGCCGCACGAATGCCCGGTGGTGTCGGTGAGCGACGGGCTCACCATGGCGCATTCGGGCATGCGCTTCTCGCTGATCTCGCGCGAGCTGATTGCCGACAGCGTCGAGGCCTCGACGCGCGGCCACCAGTGGGACGGCATCTTCGCCATCGGCGCCTGCGACAAGAACCTGCCGGGCCTGATGATGGGCATGGTGCGCTGCAACGTGCCGAGCGTGTTCGTGCATGGCGGCTCGGCGCTGCCGGGGCAGATGCCGGGCCCGGACGGCCGCGACCTCAATGTGGTCGATACCTACGAAACCATCGGCAAGGTGCTGGCCGGCACCGCCACACACGGCGAGCTCGACGCCATGAGCCGCGCCTGCCTGCCCACGGCCGGCGCCTGCGCGGGCCAGTTCACGGCCAACACCATGGGCATGGTGTCGGAAGCGCTGGGCCTCGCGCCCATCGGCTCGAGCATGGTGCCGGCGGTGTTCAGCGAACGCGCACCACTGATGCGCCGCGCCGCGAAGAACCTCATGAAGGCGGTGCTGGGAGACAGCCCGCTGCCGCGCGACATCGTCACGCGCAAGGCGCTCGAGAACGCCTGCGCCGTGGTGTCGGCCACCGGGGGCTCGACCAACGCCGCGCTGCACCTGCCGGCCATCGCGCACGAGGCCGGCATCAGGTTCCACCTCGACGACGTGGCCGAGGTGTTCGCGCGCACGCCGCTCATCGCCGACCTGCGCCCGGGCGGGCAGTACCTGGCACGCGACGTGTTCTACATCGGCGGCGCGGGCGTCATCCTTCGCACGCTGATGGAGCAGGGTTTCGTGCACGGCGATGCGCTCAGCTTCACCGGCCGCACGCTGGCAGAGGAACTGGCCGATGCCGCCGCGCCCGACGGCCGCGTGGTGCGCGCGCCAGGCGATCCGATCACGCGCGACGGCGGCCTGGCCGTGCTCAAGGGCAACCTCTGTCCCGACGGCGCGCTGCTCAAGACCGCGGGCCTTCAGACGCTGGTGCACCGCGGCCCGGCGCGCGTCTTCGATTCGGAGGAACAAGCGCAGGCCGCCGTGCAGAACCGCCGCTACCAGCCCGGCGACGTGATCGTGATCCGCAACGAGGGCCCGAAGGGCAGTCCCGGCATGCGCGAGATGCTGGGCATCACCGCGCTGCTCTACGGCCAGGGCATGGGCGACAAGGTGGCGCTTTTGACCGACGGGCGCTTCTCGGGCGCCACGCGCGGCCTGTGCATCGGCTATGCGGGGCCCGAAGCGGCCGACGGCGGGCCGATTGCGGCGCTGCAGGACGGCGACATGATCGCCATCGACGCGCGGGCCGAAGCGCGCGCCATTTCGGTGGAACTGACGGCGGAAGAGATTGCACTGCGGCTCTCCCGACGTCAGGTAAACGCGGGGGTCCCGCACCGCGGCTTGCTGGAAAAATACGCGCTCACCGTGCGGCCCGCTCACCAGGGCGCCGTGACCCATTCGGGCGCAGTCACCTGGCTGCGCGACGAGTCTTGAGTGAAACGCAACCCACAACACCCCGGAGACAGACCATGACCTTCACCCGCCGCCAGCTGCTGCAGACCACCGGCGCCTCGGCGCTGCTCGCCAGCCTGGGCCAGCGCGCCTTCGCGCAGGCCTCGCTCGAAACCGCCACCATCGTCACCGGCTTTGCGGCCGGCGGCACCTCGGACACCACCTGCCGGCGCATCGCGCAGAAGCTCAGCCCCGACTACGCCAAGGCCGCCGTGGTCGAAAACCGCACCGGCGCGGGCGGCCAGATCGCCGTGAGCTACGTGAAGGGCCGGCCCGCCGACGGCGCCACCATCCTGCAGACGCCCACCTCCATCCTCACGATCTACCCGCACATCTACAAGAAGCTGCCGTACGACCCGATGGTCGACCTCACGCCGGTCAGCATCGCCTGCATCTTCGACTTCGGCTTTGCAGTCGGCCCCGCAGTGCCCGCCAGCGTGAAGACGGTGCCCGAGTTCCTGGCCTGGGCCAAGGCCAACCCGGCCGGCGCCAACTTCGGCTCGCCGGCCGCGGGCTCCACGCCGCACTTCATCGGCGCGCTCTTGGGCAAGAAGGGCGGCGTCGAGCTCAAGCACGCGGCCTACCGCGGCACGCAGCCGGCCATGCTGGACCTGCTGGGCAGCAACATCTCGGCCGTCTCGGGCCCGATCGGCGACATCACGCAGCACCTGGCCTCGGGCAAGGTGCGCATCCTGGGCATCTCGGGCGCCAAGCGCAGCCGCTTCGCGCCCGAGGTGCCAACCTTCGGCGAACAGGGCATCCAGGACATGGCGCACAGCGAATGGTTCGCCTTCTTCCTGCCCGCCAAGGCCTCGCCGGAGCTGGTCGCAAAGCTCAACACCTCGATGAAGAACGCGCTGGCGCAGAAGGACGTGATCGACGGCCTCGGCACCTTCGGCCTGGAAGCCATGTCCTCCACGCCCGCCGAGCTGACCGATCTGCTCAAGAAAGACACCGCCAAGTGGGCGCCGATCGTGAAAGAGGTCGGCTTCACCGCGGAGGGCTAGCCCACCCCCGAAGCGGCTCACTGCGTGTAGCCGCCTCCCCCTCAAGGGGGCAACACCGGCGGCCCGGCAAAGCCGGTTCCGCGGTGTTCCCCGCAAAGAGCTCGGGGACAAGACAAGCGTCATCTGAAAGGAACTGCAATGAACACCACACTCGCCACCCGCGTGCCGCCGTCGGCGCCGGTCCATCCCTCGATCCATCCCGACGAGCGCGCCGCGCGCGAACAGCTCGCGGCCTGCTACCGCATCTTTGCGATGCTTGGGTGGACGGAAATGATCTACAACCACATCACCCTTCGGCTGCCCGACAGCGTGACGGGCGGGGAGAAGCAGTTCCTCATCAACCCCTTCGGCCTGCACTACAGCGAGGTCACGGCCAGCAACCTGGTGAAGATCGACCTGCACGGCAAGGTGCTCGACGGCTCGACGCATCCGGTGAACCCGGCCGGCTTCACGGTGCACGCCGCCATCCACGACGGCCTGCCCGGTGCGCATTGCGTGATGCACACGCACACCACGGCCGGCGTGGCTGTGGCCTGCCTGCAGGGCGGCCTGCAGCAGACCAATTTCTATACCGCGCAGCTGCACGGCATGGTGGCCTACCACGACTTCGAGGGCATCACCATCCACGCCGACGAGGGCCCGCGCCTGCTCAGGAGCATCGGCGACCGCAACGCCGTGATCCTGCGCAACCACGGCCTGCTGGCCTGGGGGCAGACGCTGCCGCAGACCTTCGCGATCCTCTGGACCCTGCAGCGCGCCTGCGAGATCCAGATGGCCACCTTCTCGATGGGCGCGGCCATTCCGGTGAGCGAGGAGATCGCGCAGCGCTGCACGCGCGATGCGCTGCAGTTCAGCCCCGAGCATGGCGCGGGGCAGGACGTGTTCGACGCGCTGGTGCGCCAGATCGACCGCATCGACGCCAGCTACAAGAACTGACATGAAGATCTGCATCTACGGCGCCGGCGCGATCGGCGGATGGATCGGCGCCAGCCTGGCGCAGGCCGGCGAGCGGCTCAACGTGGTGGCGCGCGGCGCCACGCTCGAGGCACTGCAGCAAGGCGGCCTTTCGCTGATGCGCGGCGACGTGCGCACGCGCGTGCCGGTCAACGCAGTGGCCGACCCCGAAGCGCTCGGCACGCAGGACCTCGTGGTCATCGCCGTGAAGGCGCCGGCGCTGGCCGGCGTGGCCGAACGCATCGGACCGCTGATCGGGCCCGACACCCTGGTGCTGGTGGCGATGAACGGCGTGCCGTGGTGGTTCCTCGAAGGCGGCTTCGGCGGCGCCATCACCGGCCACCGCCTGGCGGCCGTGGACCCCGACGGCGCAATCGCAAGGGCCATTCCCTCGCGCAACGTGATCGGCTGCGTGGTGCACGCGAGCTGTTCGCTCGACGGGCCCGGCGTGGTGCGGCATCACTTCGGCAACGGGCTGATCGTGGGCGAGCCTTCGGGCGAAGCCACGCCGCGCGTGCAGAAGCTGGTCGCGCTGCTGCAGCGCGCGGGCCTGGACGCCACGCTGTCGCCGCAGATCCAGAAGGACGTGTGGTTCAAGCTCTGGGGCAACATGACGGTGAACCCGATCAGCGCGCTCACGGGCGTCACCACCGACCTGATCATGGGCGACGACTACGTGCGCGGCTTCATCTCGGCCGTGATGCTCGAGGCCAAGGAGATCGGACAGCGCATCGGCATCGAGATCACCCAGAGCCCCGAAGACCGGCATGCGGTGACGATGAAGCTCGGCGCGTTCAAGACCTCGATGCTGCAGGACGTGGAAGCCGGGCGTTCGGTGGAGCTCGATGCGCTGGTCACCGTGGTGCGCGAGCTCGGCGAGCTGACGGCGGTGGCCACGCCGTTCACCGATGCGCTGCTGGGGCTGGCGCGGCTGAAGATGCGGCAGCTCGGGCTGTATTGAGCGCCGCGGGGCGCCGGCGCACGCGCTTCAAAGCAGCCGCGGCGCCGGGATGATGCGTCGCCGCAGCGTCTTCGGCGCGGGCTTCTTCACCGGAACCGGCTGCGGCAGGTCGCGGGCGTTGCGCAGGCGCGGTCCGGCCACCATGATCTTGCGCAGGCGGTGGTCGTAGCGCAGGAACAGGCCTGAGACGCTGCCCACGTAGGCGTCGATCTTCATGTCGTTCGCGACGCCGCGGTCCTCGGGCGAGAAGCGGTCGGGCTCCATGTTGAAGCCTGCGCCCTTGTAGGCCGGATGCGTGTGGTAATAAGCCACCGCCGTCGTGCCCTCGGGGCAGCCTCCGTTGCCGAGGCGGTGGCCGACGTCGACCGTGTTGGTGTCGCCCTCGCGCGGCGGCATCGCGAAGAACTGGTTGCCCTGCTGGCAGATCATGGCGCCGAACTCCTTGCGGCGTTCGATCGACTCGATCAGCACGGACTCCAGTGCCGCGCGCGCCGCCTCGGTGACGGTGTTGAAAAGCTCGTACTCGAGAGGGAATGCGGGTGCGGGAAGTGGTTCAGCCATGCCGCGAGTGTGGTGGCTCTGCGGGCGCCAGACCATCCGACGGACTGCGTATGACGATCGACCGGTCAGGCGCAGGCAGGCATCGCGGCCACCCACAATGCAGCCACCGGAAGAAGCTCAGTGCTTCTTCAGCAGGACCCGCACCGCCTCGGGCAGCGAATTGACCTGGGGCATGAAATGGTCGAGCGCGGCGCCGAGGACCACCGCACAAAAGACAGCCCCCAGCAGCGGCTTCCACGTCAGCCGCACGGCCGCCATCAGCCAGCCTTCGCGCGCCACGCGCACCGCGGCGCGCGCCGACACGTACGAGAACGCCACCTCGACGGCCACGGCCAGCAGCGCGTCCCAGCTGAAGTAGAGCAGCACCAGCGAACCGGCGCCGAGCACGATGGCCGTGCAGATCAGGAAGATGGCGACCACCGGCACCACGACGACGGCGCCTTCGTCCGCGGCGCCCGCCACCTCGAGCGCGCCGCTGGCTGCATCGGACAGCGCGCTGCCGCCGGTGCCGCCGGCCGGGCTGCCGCCCGCATCGAACGCCAGATCGCCCGCATCGACGACGTCACCCGCATCGAGGTTGAAGCCGGCGCGGTTCTCGACCAGCCGCCGGGCCCACCAGCGCAGCACCCCCAGGTAGCCGAGATATCCCACGCCCAGCGTGAGGAAATAGCGCACCGCCAGCGACTGCACGCCGAACACATGCATCTGCAGCGCCGACACGCCCCACATCAGCAGCAGCGTGAAGCTGCCGATCAGGATGCCATGCGTGCGCAGGCTGTAGTTGCGGTGCAGGTCGCGCTCGAGCTGCGTCTCCCACAGGCGCACCGAGCGCCAGTTGGAGAGCACCTTCATTCGTCGTCGGCCGGGGCGAAGGGCACGCGCGGCGCCACCGCGCACATGAGCTCGTAGCCGACGGTGCCGGCGGCCTGCGCGACCTCGTCGATGAGCAGCACCGCGCCGCTCACGGCCGAGCGGCCCCACAGCGTGACCTCGGTGCCGAACTTCGCCTCGGGCACGGGCGTGAGGTCGACGGTGATCATGTCCATGCTCACGCGGCCCACCATGCGGGTGCGAACGCCGTTCACCAGCACTGGCGTGCCGGTGTTGCAGTGGCGCGGATAGCCGTCGGCATAGCCGACCGCGGCCACGCCGATGGTCAGCGGCCCGTCGGCCGTGAAGTTGGAGCCGTAGCCGATGGTGTCGCCGGCCTTCAGCGACTGAATCCCGATCAGTTTGGTCGAGAGCGTCATGGTGGGCTGCAGCTGCCAGTGCGCCGCGTCGTGCTCGGGAAAATCGGGCGCGCTGCCATACAGCACGATGCCGGGGCGCACCCAGTCGCCGCGGGTCTGCCGGGCATGGCGCAAGGTGGCGGCGCTGTTGGCGATGGAGCGCTCGCCCGGCAGGTCGTGCGTGACGCGCTCGAACACCTCCAGCTGGTGCGCGATGCCGCGCGCGCCGTCGGCGTCGCTGAAATGCGTCATCAGCGAGATCTCGTCGACCTGCGGCAGCGCGTTCAGCCGCGTCCAGGCCGAGCCGAAGCGCTCGGGCGCGAAGCCCAGGCGGTTCATGCCGGAATTCATCTTGAGGAACACGCGCTGCGGCTTGAGCGTCTTGTGGGCCGCGAGCATGTCGATCTGCTCGTCGCAGTGCACCGTGTGCCACAGGTCGAGCCGCGAGCACAGTTCCAGGTCGCGCGCGTCGAACACGCCTTCGAGCAGCAGCACCGGCCCGCGCCAGCCGAGGGCGCGCACGCGCTCGGCCTCGGCCAGGTCGAGCAGCGCAAAGCCGTCGGCGCCGCGCAGGCCTTCATAGACCCGCTCGATGCCGTGGCCATAGGCATTGGCCTTGACCACGGCCCAGACGCGGGCATCGACCGCGGCACGCCGTGCCCGGTCGAGGTTGTGGCGAAGTGCGGCGGTGTGGACAGTGGCGAGAATGGGGCGCGGCATTGGGGGGCGTCGAATGGTGAACAGATGGGGTTTTAGCATCTTCCCGGACCAGGCCGTCCAGGATGGGAACGCTGATTTCGCTGTCGTACCCCCATGCTATAACCGCCCATTCGCCCAAAAGACGCGACACTTTCTCACTACTGCCAGCACCTTCCTGGCCAGCCAGCCCATCGATGAAGCGCGGTTTCTACACGATCATGTCGGCCCAGTTCTTTTCGTCGCTGGCCGACAACGCGATCTTTGTCGTGGCGGTCGAGCTCATGCGAAGCACGGGCGCGGCCGAATGGCAGCGCGCGGCGCTGGTGCCGATCTTTGCCGTCTTCTACGTGGTGCTGGCGCCGCTGGTGGGCGCCTTCGCCGACGCCTTGCCCAAGGGGCGGGTGATGTTCATCAGCAACGCCATCAAGGTGATCGGCTGCCTGATGATGCTGTTCGGCTCGCATCCGCTGCTGTCGTATTCGATCGTGGGGCTGGGCGCGGCGGCCTATTCGCCGGCCAAGTACGGCATCCTGACCGAGCTGCTGCCCGCTTCGCAGTTGGTAAAAGCCAACGGCTGGATCGAAGGGCTCACGATCGCCTCGATCCTGCTGGGCATCGTGCTCGGCGGCTCGCTGGTGGGGCATGCGGTCTCCAGCCGGCTGCTGTCGTTCGACATGCCTTTGATCAACACGGGGGTCGATTCACCGGCCGAGGCGGCCATCTCGGTGCTGATCTTCGTCTACATGCTGGCGGCCTGGTTCAACACGCGCATTCCGCACACCGGCGTCGAGATGCGGCCGCTGCGCGCCAATCCGGCGCATGGCCTGGCGCGCAACATGTTCTCGCTGCTGCCCGACTTCTGGCACTGCAACGCACGCCTGTGGCGCGACAAGCTCGGCCAGATCTCGCTGGCCACCACCACGCTGTTCTGGGGCGCGGGCGCCAACCTCAAGTACATCGTGCTGGCCTGGGCCGCGCTTGCGCTCGACTACAACACCACGCAGGCCACGGCGCTCACCGGCGTGGTCACCATCGGCATGGCGGTGGGCGCCATTGTCGCGTCGATGCGCATGCGGCTGGACATGGCCACGCGCGTGATTCCCATGGGCATCGGCATGGGGCTGCTGGTCATCAGCATGAACCTGATCGGCAACGTCTGGATCGCGGTGCCCTTTCTGATCCTGCTGGGCGGGCTGGGCGGCTTCCTGGTGGTGCCGATGAACGCGCTGCTGCAGCACCGCGGCCACAACCTCATGGGCGCGGGCCGCTCGATTGCCGTGCAGAACTTCAACGAACAGGCCTGCATCCTGCTGCTCGGCGGCTTCTACAGCGCCTGCACCGGCCTGGGCCTGTCGGCCTTTGCGGCCATCGGCGCCTTCGGCGGCGTGGTGGCGGGCTGCATGTGGCTGATCCAGCGCTGGCATCATCACAACCTGCGCAAATACCCCGAGGAAGTCGAGCACCTGCTCGCCATCGCCCGCAGCGACAAGCATCATTGACCTCCCCCAGGCTGCGCGCACTTCGTGTCGCTTCGCCCACCCCCTCACCGGGGGCAACACCAGCGGCCCGGCAAAGCCGGTTCCGCGGTAGTCCTGGGCTCACCCCCGAGGCTTCGCGCACTGCGTGTCGCTTCGCCTTCCCCCTCACCGGGGGCAACACCAGCGGCCCGGCAAAGCCGGTTCCGCGGTGTTCCACGAAAATTCCGTCTTCATGCCTGCTCTTGCATTGATTTTCAACGCCTTTGTGTGGGGCGTTTCGTGGTTCCCGTTCCGGCACATCGAAAGCCACGGGCTGCACCCCGTCTGGACCACCTGCATCATCTACGTGGCCATTTCCGCGGTGATGGGCTTCTTTCGCCGGCACGCCTGGCGCGGCTTCGCGGCGTATCCGATGCTGGTGCTGCTGGGCCTGGCGGCGGGCTTCACCAACCTGGGCTTCAACTGGGCGGTGACGCAGGGCGACGTGGTGCGCGTGGTGCTGCTGTTCTACCTGATGCCGCTGTGGAGCGTGCTGCTGGGCTGGGCCGTGCTGGGCGAGCGGCCCACCGGCGGCGCGCTCGCGCGCGTGGCGCTGGCGCTGACCGGCGTGGCCGTGGTGCTCAAGACGCCCGGCGTCGAATGGCCGGTGCCCTCGAGCCTGCCGGATTGGCTGGGCCTGGCAGCCGGCTTCAGCTTTGCCGTGACCAACATCGTGCTGCGCCACCTGCGCGACGCGCCCGGCGAATCGCGCGCGCTGGCCATGTTCTGCGGATGCGCAACGGTGGCGGCCATCGCGGCGGCGGCCGGCACCCTGCTGGGCGCCTTCGGCTCCCCGCTTGCCGCGGAGCCGGGCTGGATCGGGTGGGCGGCCTTGCTGGGCACCGGCTTCGTGGTGGCCAACGTCTGCCTGCAGTACGGCGCGGCGCGGCTGGCGGCCAGCGCCACGGCGGTGATCATGCTGTCGGAGGTGCTTTTTGCCAGCGTCTCTTCCGTGGCGCTGGGCGCGGCCCAGATGGATCCGCGCATCCTGGCGGGCGGCGCGCTGATCGTGCTGGCCGCCGTGTGGTCGGCGTTTGCGCGAACGCCGGCGCGGGGCGATGATCGGCTTTCGTCCCCCACCTGACCGAGGCAGCGCCATGACCACCAGCATCTACGACTTCGAAGCCAAGCGGATCGACGGCAAGAACGTGAAGCTCTCGGACTTCCGGGACAAGGTGCTGCTGATCGTCAACACGGCCAGCCAATGCGGCTTCACGCCGCAGTTCGCAGGGCTCGAGGAGCTGTACGAAAAGTACGCCAGCCAGGGGCTCGTGGTGCTGGGCTTTCCGTCGAACCAGTTCGGCTCGCAGGACCCGGGCACCAACGAGGAGATCGGCGCGTTCTGCACCACCAACTACGGCGTGAGTTTTCCGATGATGGAAAAGATCGACGTCAACGGCAGCAACGCCGCGCCGCTCTACCAATGGCTCACCAAGGAAAAGCCGGGCCTCCTGGGCAGCACGGCCATCAAGTGGAACTTCACCAAGTTCCTGGTCGGCCGCGACGGGCGGGTACTCAAGCGCTATGCACCGCTGGACACGCCCGCGTCAATCGCGCGCGACATCGAGGCGGCGCTGGCGGCGGGCTGAGGCCCGCTCAGAACCTGAAATCGACGGTCTTCGAGCCGCCGCCCACCGTCACCGTCTGGCTCTTGGCACTGCCGGCCATGGCAGCGTCGATGGTGTAGCGGCCCGCCGGCAGGTCGACCAGGCAGACCGGCCCGCTGGCGCGCAGGCCCAGCGAAGGCGCGCCGTCGGCGCCCTTGATGTCGACCTGGACATCCGCCAGATAGGCGCCGTCGGAGCGCGCGAACAGCAGCGCCAGCGGATGCTCCTTCATGGCCGCGCGCATCGCGGTCGATTCGTCCGAGCCGATGCCGCCGCAGACATAGCGCACCGCGCCCTCGCCCTTCCATTGCGGCATGGCCGACTGGGCTTGCACTGCGAAGACGCCGGCCGCACAGGCGAGAGCCAGCAAGGCACGCCGCAAGGTCCTGGAGGCGATGAAAGCTGGAACGGAAGACATGAGGCTTGCTCCTTGGAAAATCGGTGCCGCCATGATGCGGCGCGAATCGCCTTGGCGCGAGTCGGACCAGAGCGCTCTTCGGTGTGCGATCAGGCCGCTGCCAGCGCCGCATCCAGCAGTTCCACCCAGTGCCGCACGGGCGTCTCCCGGCTGCCGCTTTGCAGGTGCGTGATGCAGCCGATGTTGGCCGAGGCGATGACGCTCGGCTGCAGCTGCTCCAGGTGGCCGAGCTTGCGGTCGCGCAGCGGGTAGGCCAGTTCGGGCTGCAGCACCGAGTAGGTGCCGGCCGAGCCGCAGCACAGGTGCGATTCGTTCAAGGCCACGCGCACGTCGAAGCCGAGTGCGCGCAGATGCGTCTCGACGCCGCCGCGCAGCTTCTGGCCATGCTGCAGCGTGCAGGGCGGGTGGTAGGCGACCACGCCGGCCGGCGCGCGCACGCGGGCCTTCAGCGCAGGCACCAGATCGGGCAGCAGCTCGCTCAAATCGCGCGTCAGCTCGCTGATGCGCGCGGCCTTGGCGGCGTAGGCCGCGTCGTGCTGCAGGATGTGGCCGTATTCGCGCACCGTGACGCCGCAGCCCGAGGCGTTCATCACGATGGCTTCGGCCTCGTTGCGCTCGACCATCGGCCACCAGGCGTCGATGTTGGCGCGCATCTGCGCCTTGCCGCCCTCCTGGTCGTTGAGGTGGAACTTGACGGCGCCGCAGCAGCCGGCCTCGGGCGCGATCACGGCCTGGATGCCGGCCGCATCGAGCACGCGCGCGGTGGCGCTGTTGATGTTGGGCATCATCGAGGGCTGCACGCAGCCTGCGAGCATCAGCACCTTGCGCGCATGCCTCGCGGCGGGCCAGGCGCCGGCCTCCTGTTTGGCCGGCACCTTGGCCTTGAGCGCGTCGGGCAGCAGGCCGCGCACCGACTGGCCGAGCTTCATCGCCGGGCCGAACAGCGGCGACGGCAGCCCCTCCTTCAGCAGCCAGCGCGTGGCCGACTCCATGGCCGGGCGCGGCACTTTCTCGTCGACGATCTTGCGGCCGATGTCGACCAGGTGGCCGTACTGCACGCCGCTCGGGCAGGTGCTCTCGCAGTTGCGGCAGGTCAGGCAACGGTCCAGGTGCAGCTGCGTGCTGCGCGTGGGGGCCTTGCCTTCGAGCACCTGCTTGATCAGGTAGATGCGCCCGCGCGGACCGTCGAGCTCGTCGCCGAGCAGCTGGTAGGTGGGGCAGGTGGCGGTGCAGAAGCCGCAGTGCACGCATTTGCGCAGGATGGCTTCGGCTTCGCGGCCTTCGTCGGTGCCGCGGAATTCGGGGGCGAGTTCGGTTTGCATCGCGGGTGTTCTTGGTTTTTCAGGCGCCGGCAAGCAGCCGTGCGCGATCGAAGATGCGATGCGGATCGAATTCGTGCATCAGCGCCTGGTGGATGCGGGCCACGGGCGCGCTCAGTGCGTCGAAGCGCGGCACGCGGTTGTCCGCGGCGTGTCCCGCGGGCATGCGGAACAGCGTGGCGTGCCCGCCCGCCGCGCGCGCGGCTTCGCGGATGCGCGCGGCCTGCGCGGGCGGCGCCTGGTACCAGCGCTGCCCGCCATGCCATTCGACCAGCGGCGCGGCGCCATCGCCCCATGCAAGCGCCGATGCGGTCTGCGGCACCGACAGGCGCCACAGTGCGTTCGCGCCCGTGTCGAACCATGGCAGCCGCTGGTCGCGCAGCGCCTGCCAGTGCGCCGCGGCCTGCGCGTTGTCCTTGCGCTCGCCGCCGAGGTGCGCGCAGGCGGCTTCCACCGCTGCGACCGCGCCGCGCAGGCGCAGCTGCAGGATGCCGGTGCCCGCCTGTTCGAACCAGCAGCTCGCATTGAGCGGCAGCGGCCGGCCGCCCCATTCGTTGAGCAGGCGCAGTGCATCGGCCTGGCTGCAGGCGAATTCGAGCGTGGCCTCGGCCGGCGCGACGGGCAGCACCTTGAGGCTGACTTCGGCAATCACGCCCAGCGTGCCGAGCGAACCCGCGAGCACGCGCGAGACGTCGTAGCCGGCCACGTTCTTCATGACCTGGCCGCCGAAGCTCAGCACGTCGCCGCGGCCATTGACGAGCGTCGCGCCCAGCACGTAGTCGCGCACCGCGCCGACGCTGGCACGCGCTGGGCCGCTGAGCCCGGCGGCCACCATGCCGCCCACAGTGCCCGCGCCCGCCGCGCCGAAGTGCGGCGGCTCGAAAGGCAGGCACTGCCCTTTTTCGGCCAGCACGGCTTCGAGTTCGTCGAGCGGCGTGCCGCCGCGCACGGTGACCACCAGTTCGCTGGGTTCGTAGCTCGTGATGCCGGTGAACGCGGTGGTGCTCAGTACTTCGCCGTGCGGTGTCTCGCCATGGAAGTCCTTGGTGCCGCCGCCGCGGATGCGAAGGGGCGTGGCGTCGGCGGCCGCGGCGCGGATGCGCTCGGCGATCTGGCGGAGGGCGGGTTCCATCGTCCGTGTTCTTGTCGTCGTTCTCAGAAGCGCGGCAGGTCGGGGTGCGGCAGCCGGCCGCCGCGCACCACCTGCTTGCCGTATTCGGCGCAGCGCTGCAGCGTGGGGATCACCTTGCCGGGGTTCAGCAGGCCGGCCGGGTCGAAGGCCCGCTTGACCCCGGACATCTGTTCGTTCTCGGCCGCGGTGAACTGCACGCACATGCTGTTGAGCTTTTCCACGCCCACGCCATGCTCGCCCGACACGGTGCCGCCCATGGCGACGCTGGTCTCGAGGATGTCGGCACCGAAGAGCTCGCAGCGGTGCAGCTCGTCGGGGTCGTTGGCATCGAACAGCACCAGCGGATGCAGGTTGCCGTCGCCCGCGTGGAACACGTTGCAGCAGCGCAGGTTGTATTTCTTCTCCATCTGCTGGATGGCCAGCAGGATGTCGGCCAGGCGCTTGCGCGGAATGGTCGAATCGAGGCACATGTAGTCGGGGCTGATGCGGCCCGAGGCGGGGAAGGCGTTCTTGCGGCCGCTCCAGAACTTCATGCGTTCGTCTTCACTCGTGCTCACCGCAATGGCGGTGGCGCCGGAGGAGCGCAGCACGGCCGTCATGCGGCCGATTTCTTCTTCCACCTCTTCGGCGGTGCCGTCGGATTCGCACAGCAGGATCGCGGCCGCATCGAGGTCGTAGCCCGCGTGCACGAAGTCTTCGACGGCGGCGGTCATCGGCTTGTCCATCATCTCGAGCCCCGCGGGAATGATGCCGGCCGCAATCACCGCGGCCACCGCATCGCCGGCTTTGCGCACATCGTCGAAGCTGGCCATGATGCAGCGCGCGAGCTGCGGCTTGGGCACCAGCTTGACGGTGACCTCGGTGGTCACGGCCAGCATGCCTTCGCTGCCGATGACCAGCGCGAGCAGGTCCAGGCCCGGTGCATCGAGCGCCTCGCCGCCGAATTCGACGGGCTCGCCCTCCGCCGTGAATCCGCGCACGCGCAGCACGTTGTGCAGCGTGAGGCCGTACTTGAGGCAGTGCACGCCGCCCGAATTCTCGGCCACGTTGCCGCCGATGGTGCAGGCGATCTGGCTCGACGGATCGGGCGCGTAGTAGAGATTGAAGGGCGCGGCGGCTTCGCTGATGGCCAGGTTGCGCACGCCGCACTGCACGACGGCCGTGCGGCCCACCGGGTCGATCTTCAGGATGCGGTTGAACTTGGCAAGCGACAGCGTCACGCCCAGCGCATGCGGCATGGCGCCGCCCGAAAGCCCGGTGCCCGCGCCGCGCGCCACCACGGGCACGCCGAGCTGGTGGCAGGTCTTGAGCACGGCCGCCACCTGCGCCTCGGTCTCGGGCAGGGCCACCACCAGCGGGCGCTGGCGGTAGGCGGTGAGGCCATCGCACTCGTAGGGCGTGGTGTCCTCGGCGTGCCAGATCAGCGCGTGGGCCGGCAGGTGGGCCTGCAGGGCGCGCACGATCTGCGACTGGCGGTCGGTTTTCTGCAGCGAATCGTGCTGGGCGGCGGTGAGCGGCGCGTTCATGGATGTCTCTCGTGGTGCCCTGCACTCTACGCAAAATGCGGCGGCGCCGGGTTGAAGCTTTTTTGCGCCGGGCTTGAGAGAATTTCGCCGGCCGCCGGCTCAGCGCAGCGCCAGCGCCAGCCAGTCGGCAAAAGCCGCGCATTCCCAGCGATCGAGCGTGCCGGGCTGCCAGCAGATGGTGTGGCGGTGCGGCGAGGGCACGGGCCGGTCGGACAGCGGCACCAGCCGGCCCGATTCGAACCAGGCGGCGCCCATCTTCTGGCGCACCAGCGCCACGCCGAAGCCGCTGGCCGCGGCGTCGTACACCAGGCCCAGGTCGTTGAACTGGGAGCCGACGTGCGGCTCGGGCTGGTCGAGGCCGCAGCTCGCGAACCAGGTGCCCCAGGGTTCGAGCGGGCTGCGGATCAGCCGCGCGCTCGCAATTTCCGCCGCGGTGCGAAAGCCATCGAACGGGCCGAATTCGTTGAGGTAGCTCGGGCTGCAGGCGGGCAGCACCTCTTCCTCGAGCAGCAGCCGGTGCTCGCAATCGGCGTACGCGCCGCTGCCGTAGCGCACCTCGAGGTCGGCCTGTTCGGCCGTGACGTCGAGCAGCGGGATCGACACCTGCAGCACCAGCTCGATGTCGGGGTA
The DNA here is from genome assembly GCF_007828835.1 of Variovorax beijingensis. Taxonomy (GTDB): domain Bacteria; phylum Pseudomonadota; class Gammaproteobacteria; order Burkholderiales; family Burkholderiaceae_C; genus Variovorax; species Variovorax beijingensis_A. The sequence continues at coordinate 630,880 of NZ_VIVL01000003.1, forward strand.
GATGTTGCGGAACAGTTCGAGCCGCGGCATCAGGAACACGCGGCTGAAGGTGGGCGTGACGGCGATGCGCAGGCGCGTGGCGCGCTGCGTTGCCGCGCTCAGCGGCGTGGCCTGCAGCGCCGCGAGGCCGGTGCGCACGTTGGCGAGGTAGGCCGCGCCGTCGGCCGTGAGGCCGAAGTCGCCGCGGCCGAAGAGCTTGAAGCCCACGTGCGCCTCGAGCTGGCGGATGCGGTGGCTCACGGCGCTGGCGGTCACGCACAGCTCATCGGCCGCGCGGCCCGCATGCCGCAGCCGTGCCACGGCCTCGAAGGTCAGCAGGCATTGGATGGGCGGGATGTGCTGCAGGGCCATGCGGGGGCCGCTCAATCTTCGAAGAAGGCGACCGGCAGGCCCGGGGTGTCGACGCGCATGGAGACCACCGTGCCCGAGGCCGGCAGCCGCTCGATCTCGGCGGCGGGCCGGCCCTTGCGGGCGGTGGTGACGAAGAGGGTCTTCAGGTCGTCGCCGCCGAAGCAGGGCATGGTGGGGCATTGCGCCGGAACGGGAACGGCGGCCACGGTCTCGCCCGAAGGCGCGAGGCGCAGCAACTGGGCGCCTTCGAACATCGCAACCCAGTAGTGGCCTTGCGCATCGACCGTGGCGCCGTCGGGGCGGCCTGCGTAGCGCAGCATCGGCGAATCGGGGGTCCAGCCTTCGGGCTTGGCGTCGAACTGGCGGAACACGCGGGGTTGCGAGAGCGTGTTGGCCTCGGCGTCCCAGTCCCAGGCGCGCACCTGGTGCGCGGGCGTATCGGCCCAGTACAGGGTGCGCGCATCGGGCGAGAACGCGAGCCCGTTGGCCGTGGTCACCTGGTTGGCCATCAGCGTGAGGGTCGGCGCCACGCCGCGGCCGGGGCGCGCGTCGAGGCAATAGAGCGCGGCGTTGGCGCGGTCCTTGGCCTCGTTGATCGAACCGCTCCAGAAGCGGCCGAGCGCATCGCATTTGCCGTCGTTGAAACGCATGGTGCGCACGTCGTGCTCCACGCGCGCGATGGCAACGAGTTCACCGCCCCACTCGCGCGCCCGGTAGATGCCGTCGCGCAGCGCAATCACGAGGCCGCCGCTGCGCGCCGGTGCCATGCAGCCGGGCTCGGTGGACAAGGCCCAGCGCTCGACCGTGGCGGAAGGCGTGCCGATCTCGCCGCGCGTTCGCAGCACGGCGCGGCCCGGGATGTCGAGCCAGTACAGGGCGCGTTCCCGCGGATGCCAGAACGGCGATTCGCCGAGCTCGCAGAGGCTGTTGTCGATGGAGGTCCACATGCCCGGAATTGTGCATGGGCGGGCATCGCCGCTCCAGAGGAAAAACGCAGGCAAAAAAAAGCCCGCTGGCGCCGAAGCGCTCGCGGGCTGAACATCCAAAGGAGACCTCGCTGAAAAAGAGTTCCGTGTAATTCTTATAGCCAGCCTGTACACCGCATGCCTTCTTCCAGAAACACCGAGGAACCGGCTTTGCCGGGCCTCTGGTGTTGCCCCCAGCAGGGGGGTTGGCGTAGCGACACGAAGTGCGCGAAGACTGGGGGGTTGCCTATTTTTTGGGGTTACCTGTTATATGCGGTCTCGCCGTGCGAGGAGATGTCGAGGCCTTCGCGCTCTTCTTCTTCCGACACACGCAGGCCGATGGTGAGGTCGGCGATCTTGAAGGCAATGAACGCCACCACGCCCGACCACACGATGGTCAGCAGCACGCCCTTGAGCTGGATCCAGACCTGCGCGCCGATGCCGTTGGACACCACGCTGGCCGTGACCCAGTCGCCCACGAGGCCGGGGCCGCCGAGTGACTGGGTGTTGAACACGCCGGTGAGCAGCGCGCCGACGATACCGCCGACACCGTGCACGCCGAACACGTCGAGCGAGTCGTCCGCGCCGAGCATCTTCTTGAGGCCGTTGACGCCCCAGAGGCAGGCGAAGCCGGCGATGAAGCCGATGATGATCGCGCCCATCAGGCCGACGTTGCCGGCAGCCGGGGTGATGGCCACAAGGCCTGCGACAGCACCCGAAGCGGCACCCAGCATCGAGGCCTTGCCGCGCATCAGCGCTTCACCGATGCACCATGCGAGCACGGCCGCGGCGGTGGCCGAGAAGGTGTTCATGAAGGCGAGCACGGCGCTGGTGCCGGCTTCGAGGGCCGAACCTGCGTTGAAGCCGAACCAGCCGACCCACAGCAGCGAAGCGCCGACCATGGTGAGCGTGAGCGAGTGCGGCGTGAAGGATTCCTTGCCGTAGCCGACACGCTTGCCGATCACGTAGGCGCCGACCAGGCCCGCCACGGCGGCGTTGATGTGCACCACGGTGCCGCCTGCGAAGTCGAGCGCGCCCCATTGCCAGATCAGGCCGGCCTTGCCGTTCATGGCGTCGACCACGTCCTTGCTGGCATAGGCGTCAGGGCCCATCCAGAACCAGACCATGTGCGCGAGCGGCGCATAGCTGAAGGTGAACCAGATCACCATGAACAGCAGCACGGCCGAGAACTTGGCGCGCTCCGCGAAGGCACCCACGATCAGGCAGCAGGTGATGCCGGCGAAGGTGGCCTGGAAGGCGGCGAACAGCAGCTCGGGGATGTAGACGCCCTTGCTGAAGGTGGCGCCGGGCGCGAACACGCCGGTGGCCGGATCGAACACGCCCTTCATGAAGAGCCGGTCGAATCCGCCGAAGAAGGCATTCCCCTCGGTGAACGCGAGGCTGTAGCCATAGATGAGCCACAGCACCACGATCATCGAGAAGGTGACCATCACCTGCATCAGCACCGACAGCATGTTCTTGCTGCGCACCAGGCCGCCGTAGAACAGCGCCAGGCCGGGGATGGTCATCATGATGACAAGCAGCGTGGACAGCATCATCCAGCTGGTGTCGCCCTTGTTGAACGAAGGAGCGGCAGGCGCCGCGGCGGGCGCTGCTTCGGCAGCAGCTGCAGGCGCGGCGGCGGCCGGGGCGGCCGCGGGTGCCGGTGCGGCGGCTGCGGGCGCCGATGCCGCGGGCGCCTCGGGCGTGGCAGCAGCAGGCGCCTGGGCGAAGCTCGCCGTGCCTGCGGCGAGCAGGCTCAGGCCGAGCGCGAGAGAAACAAGCAGTTTTTTCATGGTTGTTGTTTTCCGGGCTGGATCAGAGGGCTTCGCGGCCGGTTTCACCGGTGCGGATGCGAACGACCTGCTCGAGGTTGTAGACAAAAATCTTTCCGTCACCGATCTTGCCGGTGCGCGCCGCACCCTCCACGGCTTCGATCACGCGGTCGACGAGGTCGTCGGAGACCGCCGCCTCGATCTTCACCTTGGGCAGGAAGTCGACCACGTACTCCGCGCCGCGGTACAGCTCGGTGTGGCCCTTCTGGCGGCCGAAGCCCTTGACCTCCGTGACCGTGATGCCCTGCACGCCGATGGCCGAGAGGGCTTCGCGCACCTCGTCGAGCTTGAACGGTTTGATGATGGCTGTGACCAGCTTCATGACTTTCTCCTTCTTGGATGGAATGAATGGTGCGGCAGCTTGGGCCGCACCTTGTTCTTGTGCCTGCTTACAGCGTCTTGCTGAGCGTAACGATGAAGCGCGCCTTGTTGGGCGAATAGGTGGTCTGGCCGAAGGTGCCGAAGCCGAAGTCGTAGCCGGGATTGGCCACCGCCAGGTACGAGCTCTTCTTGTTGGCGCCCTGCACCGAGCCGGCCAGCGCCAGGCCGTTGCCGAAGTCGTACGACACGCCCACGTTGTAGTCCACGTAGCTCTTGTAGCCCAGGCTGCGGATGTCGCTGGA
>NZ_VIVL01000004.1 GCF_007828835.1 Variovorax beijingensis
TCTGTCATCTCTACATGTCCATGTTGCTCTACATGGACACGTAGCCTCACAGCTCATCGTTCACTCAACAAGGGCGTGGTTAATTGACCGCATACATTGGTTCAACAGGAATCTTGCGATCATTACAAACATCGAGCGTCTGTTCCTGAACTCAGATGACCTGAAGCTTGTCCATCCCTTCTTTGGCAAGCATCGAGCGCCAGGCAAGTATGCGCAGCACTTCGAGATCCAATTCTGGCTGTCCGGCGCGGTGGGTGCCCTTGTCTTGTGCTATCACTTTGTCGAACGTGTCATCCCCGGTTTTTCTCTGCCGCTGGCCAACTTTCAGCTTGCGCGAGCACTTCCGTATCTGCTCACGCCGGTCGTTCTAATCGCGCTGGTGAGGCTGCATCGACACTACGTGAAGAAGGACGAGGAGTTCCAGCAGAAGTCCCCGGGCATCGTACTTTGAGGACGCCACGCGAGACCGCGACGCATCGCGGCGTTGCCTTCCGACTAGATGGTGGAATCGACCAAGGGGACTTTTAGGTTCCAAGGCAACCCCTTTAGCTTGTTGCGCTGGATTGACTTTAGGGTCTCAACGATCTTGCCACGACCGGACGACGTATCCAAGCTCGCCGCGTTCCACTCGGAGGTCCAGAGTCCAGGCTCGAGTTGATCCAAAGCAGCCGACGTGAGATCGCGCACCTGGTTGAGATCAGTCAAGTCGATGGCTTGCCCCGGGGTCGTCGACCAACTCACCATCGCCTCCACAAGAAACTCGGTCATACAGATGACCCCCACCTTGGTGGTTAGCTTCCCCGCTGGGTCTGCCCACGCATCCGCCCACTTTTCGGCGACTACCTTCCAGACTTCGATGAAGAAGCGGACAACAAAGTCCGGGTTAGGGTCCGAGGATGCGGTCTGGTCGATGCGTTGGCGCGAGATGTATGCCATCGCCATTTCGAACGCGTTCACAGGGATGGCGCGTGCCGGGTCTTCCTCGTTTCTAGGCCACTTCAGCCGTCCCCTAAACGGACTGTCATCTTGCGTATCAATTTGATCCAGGTAGGCGGGCTCGCCGCTTGACTTCATGCGCGCGGATTTGCGCAAGCGTGCATCAAGGTTCGCCGAGGAGTAGCCAATCTTCAGAGCTTTTATGTGCTCCGCTGCGACCTTGCTTACCTTGTTGTTGATGACGACAAACTGGAAAGCAATCTCGTCGTCGGATGGCCCGATGATGGTGACGAGATTGACAGGCATGTTCGCATCAAACTGCGCGATGCCGTCAGTGCGATGCTGGCCGTCGATGATGAGCCCGGGTTGGGGTTGCGCTTCATTGGTCGTAATCGTGAGGGTCACCGCTTGAGGTGCCGTTCCGACAGTTTGCAAGTCCAAGGCACCGAAGGTGGCTGCGGCCACCGGAAGTGCGACGATGATTGACGTGGGAATGGTGTTGCGCTCGTCGACTTTCAGAAAGTCTTCGATGGCATCGACCCTTGCATCTTTGCGTGCCCGCTGTACCCCCTGCTGATTTTCCGGCGTCAGGCGGTCCACGCGGGCCCATAGCCGGAGTTCTCCGACGACGACCGTGCAAATGCAGAACAGAGCTTCCGCTGTGCCTCGTTGCTTGTAGATGATGGCAGGGTAGTTGTATTGCGGCATGTCGTCACTCGGTGAAAGAGAATTTCTCGGCGTCATGAGCACGGAAGTTGAAGAAGTGCCGATCAACGGCCTCGTCAATCAACTCGACGTCTGTGCGCGGTCCGAGTTTGACAAACGCCTCCTTCAGCGTCAGATACTCGGATGTTGCGAGGGCGCCCGCGGCGCGTCTGTGAAGTGCCAGTCCGAGCAATCGCTCTTCATCATGACCGCCTCGCTCGGACAGCGCGTGGTCAAAGACTACGCCGAATACGCTCCAAGATGCGCGATCTTCCTTGGCGCCATTGCAGGGGGCGCAGATCGGCAAAAGGTTGTCGGGCGTGCTGATGCCGCCCAGTGTCCGAGGCCAAATGTGATCGAGCGAAATTTCACGGAGAGGCGTTTCGAAGTCTGGCGACCAGAGCGTGTCGCCGCAGCAGTAGCAACGAACTTGGCTGTCGATCGGGTCCTGCGCCTCATGGAGGGTGGTCGCGCGTGCTTGCGTTCCAATGTCAGCGTTACCCGCGAGAAGTGACCGGTAGACAAGGTAGGGCAAGACTCTGCGCGGTCTGGGATCCAGGGCGGCGAACTCCATGTGTTCAACCATGTGTCTCCAGACGTGGTCTTCCACCAGACTCTGCCCTGCAGAACTCCGTGTCGCCTCACCGTCCAGTGCGGCTTCCTTCTGGACCCGTTTGGCAGTCTTCAGTAACCGGTAGGCGGTCGTGGTTACGGCCACGTCAATATGACGTTCCGCGAACGGCCCAGGTGGCTCTAGCCATCTGGGAAGGTCAACGAGTTCAAGCGTTGGATAGGCTGACTCACTGTCGGACACGTACATATCCCGCAGAGCCAACCAGAGATCCTCTCCGGGCGATGTCGGGCGAAATCGCGGCAGGTCACCCCGGATCGTGTACGGCTGCTTTCCTGGCATTTTGGCTGCGGTTTTGAGCTAACTATGCGATAAGGGAGCACGAGTCTCCGCTTGTCGGGCGGCTGACTTCAACGCGCTCGACGGTCCAAGATCTATGCGTCATGGCGTTAAATATGAAAGAGCAGAGGTTCTCAATCGTCGGAGATCCTAGTTCAGCGACTTCATCCAGCAGGCGATGATCCAGTTTCTGTCGCGCGTCTTCGATCACGCGGCGGAGAAGCGCCAAATCAACGATCATGCCGGTTTCTTGACTGCGCGGGCCCGACACGGTGACTGCCGCGTGGTATGTATGGCCGTGGATGCGCCTGCTTGGCTCGGCATCATATCGCCGCTCCAGCGTGTGAGCGGCCTCGAAGTAGAAGCGCTGGGTGAGTTCAAACTTCATCGGATCCCCAGGGTCTTGTGAGTCTGCGTGCTCAGCCGCCAGCGCGGGTCGCGAAGACAGACCTCGATGGCCCGCTGCGTGTTCTCCCGCCGCAATGGGCCATCCATGGGCTGAAGAAGGTGCAAGTCAAAGGAGAGTTCGACGAGTGCATCCAGGTTCTGACCATCCTGAGGAACAACCACCTTGAGTTCGTTACCCGAAAGTTGGCGTAGCGGAGCACCGGCCTTCGGGCTCACGCAAATCCAGTCAACTGCATCGGGGACGTCCAGCGTTCCGTTTGTCTCGACGGCGATCTCGAAGTCGCGCGCGTGAAGCTCCCTTAGCAACTCCGCATCGACCTGGAGCATCGGCTCACCGCCTGTCAAAACCACAAAGCGTTTCCCAGTTTGCGCGGACCAAAGAGAGGCCACGCGATCCGCGAGTTGATCAGCCGATCTATATTTGCCGCCGAACGTGCCGTCGGTTCCCACGAAGTCTGTGTCGCAGAACTTGCAGACAGCGGTAGCGCGGTCCTCTTCGCGTCCCGACCAGAGATTGCACCCCGCAAAGCGGCAGAAGACTGCTGGTCGCCCAGCATTCGCTCCCTCGCCTTGCAGGGTATAGAAAATTTCCTTGATGCTGTAGGTCACTTCTCCACCTCGAGTTCCGCATAGCGCTCCCAGCCATTGCGACGCAGTTGGCAAGCGGGGCAACTGCCACAGCCATAGCCCCAGGCGTGACGGGCACCTCTCTCTCCAAGGTAACAAGTGTGGGTGTGCTCGACGACGAGATGTACCAATTCCTTGCCGCCCAACTCCGCTGCAAGGCCCCACGTTGCTGCCTTGTCCAGCCACATGAGCGGGGTCTCGATGGTGATCGGCATGTCCAGGCCAAGCGTCAACGTCACCTGCTGCGACTTGATGGTGCTGTCTCTGCAGTCCGGATAGCCGGAGAAGTCGGTCTCGCACATACCGCCTACGAGGACGCTGAGACCTCGCCGGTAGGCGAGAGCAGCAGCCAAGGTCAGGAAGAGCAAGTTCCGGCCAGGAACGAACGTGTTGGGCAGGCCGTTAGCCTGCATCTCAATAGCACGGTCGTCCGTCAACGCAGTACTGCTGATCTCGCCAAGAACTGCCAGGTCGAGGAGGTGGTCCTCGCCAAGCCTAGGCGCCCAGTCGACGCGCAGCGTCTTGAGCGCGGTCCGCACGGCAAGCCGTTGCTGGAGCTCAATGGAGTGCCTCTGCCGATAGTCGAAGGCAACCGTCTCGACGTACGCGTACCGCTCCAGAGCCCACGCCAAACATGTCGTCGAATCCTGTCCGCCCGAAAGGAGGACCAGCGCTTTGCGTTCACTCATCGTGTTGACCTCGTTGCTCGCTTGGGTTGCTTCGTATGCCGCACCAGCGAAACGAGGTGCTCAGCCAATTGCTGAATTTGCCGCGGCGTGAATTCGATGTGGTTCCAGGGAATCTGCTCGCCATCACCAAAATGCCAGTGCCCTTCAGTCCAAGCTGTCGCGCCGACAAGCGGCTGCAGGCCAGCGACGAACGAGTCGACGGAGGCGGAGTGGGACCGTGCGTAGATCTCGTCCATCACAAAACCCATGGCGACAACGCCCGCGCCGTGAACGAGGCGAGAGGTGGTCGGCTTACGCTGAGCCCATGCCTGCGGAAAGACTTCCTGGACGGCCGCGAAGTAGTTGTTGAGGAGCCCTTGAGATTCGCTCAACCCATCCTTGCCAGACATCAGAACCTGGATGGCTCCAGCTGCTTCGGAGTTCAGAATCGCCTTCTGAAGCGCCGTGTCCTTGATGATCCCGGCAGGGTTAGTTTGCATCTTCACCTGGTGGCGAAGGGAACTCCCCTCAGCAAAGTTCAGTCTCTCCGTCAAGGCTGCGGCCAACGCTCGTGAAGTCAGGCGCTCAGGCAACTCATCAACCCCCGGAAGCAATTCGTAGATGAGCGACTTCGGAAGAGGGCGAGTGTTGTTGATGAGAATGAACTGGCGCCGAAGTTCTTCCATGTCCTTGCACAGAAGGCACGAGGCAAACACCTGGAAGTCACCGCGGCCTGTTTGACTGAGGGCTGTCAAGCGCTGCTGTCCGTCGACGACAAAACCAGGTGGGCCATTTGACGCCGTCACTTCGAGGACACACTGGGCGCCTTTGCCGGGAATTACGCGCGCGTTCTCTACGAAAGCCAAGACGAGGGCGTTCGGCAGTACAGCGTCGTCTTGCTCAAGATAGGTCCTGATCTCGCTGATATGCCCTGAAACCTGGGGGCGCTGGAATCCCACGGCCCGTCCGTTACTGTCGCGTGCCAATCGCTCGATGGCAGCGATCTCCGCGATCTCGGACGCCGTGGCCCGGATCATCACCACGTTCCGCTCGCTGCCCTGTGCGGCCAGAAACCCCTCAAACCTAAGCTTTTTCTTTGACATATTCTGTGTTCCGTTCCTTGACTTCTCCCGAGATGCGCGCAACGTGCTCTGAGTAGACGTACAGGTTGTGAAAGCCTCGCCGCTTGTTGCGATTGGATGAGCGGAAGATGATGACCTCGACACCAGACTCCCTGCACACCCGGCAAGGACAGGTTTTCCAAGGGGAGGCACTCAAAGTTCTGCGAACTCGCTCTTCGGTGTCAGCGAGGGTCTTCTGCAGCGCCTTCTCGGTTTTCACCTTTGCAGTCTGGTACATGCGCTGATAGACCATGACTGCTTCAACTGCCGCTTCTAGCTTGAGCTTCCCAGAGTCGAAAGCTCGCAAGGCAGCGAGAGCGCCTTGCTCTGCCTTGGTGGCCTCCTCTTGCCGAAGTTCTCCCCTCAGGCTCGCTCTAGTCAGGGCTGGATCCTCCACCGCTAGCGGAACGCGAATGGCTGTGTAGTAGTCCAGGCCAATGCCGGCAGTCGGTACGTAGTAGTTGGCTTTGGCGTCCATAAAGGCCCTGTACAACGGCGACGTTGTGTCGAAGCTCTCGATGCCGTAGTCGTAGAACTCGCTGATCTGCTCCGCCTTCGCAAAGCCGAGTATGTGTAGGCGAGTTGAGGGCTTGAGTTTGCTGCGGATCGCTCGCAGTGCGATGTGGACCTCGTTTGCAGACAGTGGGACCATGCCTCCGACCGCAAGGTAGTCATAGCCCATCTTCTCAAGCTGGCGTGCGGCCTCGGCCATGCTGTCGGGCGACCAACCCTGTATGGCGCCCAGGGGTGTGAATCCGGGAATGCTTCGCGTCGCCTTCCGGAATACGCGAGCGTTCTCTAGAGTGATGTCGAAGCGATCGCGATCATCGCCTTCTGCGCCCTCCATGCCCTGACTCTGCGGCCTGAATGCAAAGATGATGTGGTCAACGGAGCAGCCGTGGGTGAACTGGCCGTCGGAGTAAAACCGTGCCATCTCTTCAGCGGAGTAAGGCGGCACTTTTTCCTTCACGTACGTAAACGCCCCGCAGTCTCCGAAGATTGGGAGGTTCTTTAACTGAGGGGTGTCCATGCGCAGGAACGCCCGGGCGCCCTCTCTGCGGAAGCGCATTGCATGTGCGTCGCTGTACTTCCCCTTGACGCGGCTGTCGCCGACGATGCCCCGGGACACGAGTACCCCGTCGTAGGGCGGCGGTGCAAAGTATTCGTGAGGGTAGGAGTCGGACCAATACGGGCGGCGACCAGCCGAGTGTTTGTCCCGGAGAAAGTCGTACTCGGGGTCAATCTGGTCGATGGAATCTGCATAGATAAACTTCATAGCGCGCTCGCTCGAACGTAGGCTGCGCTAAGCAGTTGAATGACCCGCGTTGAACTCTTGCTGGTCATTTCCAGTGCGTTCCAGGGCATGCCAAGTCCCTGCCATGAGCCAGAGTGCCAAGCGCATTCTCCCGCGATCTTCTTGAGTTCGGTCGTGTAGATTGCCTGCGGGTTCTTGTGCGAGAAGCCGACCCGCGCGCAAATCCGGTCCATCATGACACCCATGACGGTGATGCCAACGGCGGAGGTCAGCCGACTTTTGTCTGGCGGCAGGTTCCAGGCTTGGGGGAACGTCTCGGCGACTGCGCTCCAATAGGCGCTGAGCAGGCGATACATCTCGGCCAGGTCGGGCCCGCGCTCGCCACTCGCCTTAAGATGAAGGAGCGCGCCGCTGGTACCGTTCACGCGGTCGCGGATCATGCGAACAATGGCCGAGTCGATGAAGACGTCCGGCCGCTCTGGCTTCAGTGACGTGCGGGCGATGCGCTTGTAGAACGGCGACTGCGGCTTCGAGTTGAGCAGGTTGCAAAGTTCACTAGGGACTCGGTTGGCCGCCAGGTCGCGAGGCAAGAGCGTGTCGTCGGTCGCGGGTAGAAGTTCGTCGATGAGACGTTGCTTGAGAGGGCGCGCGCGATTCACAAGGATGAACTGCTCGCGATGCGTCTCTATGGATTGGGATTCGAATGCCACGACGGGCACAAGAAGCCCCCCGTTCTTTGACTTTGAGAGCGCAAGAGAGCGTTGCTGACCATCGACGATCCAGGCTACCTTCTCGCCGTCGGGGCGGCCGGGGATCGTAAGCCTTCCAGCCTCGACACCTTCGACGCTCACACGATCCACTTTGGGACCGCGCTTGGCCTGAAAGGTCACACTCGGAGTGATAGCCAAAATGACGGCGTTCGGAAACAAACCCGGGCCCTTGTCGAGGTATTCCCCAATCTGTCGCACATGGGTTTGGATCTCCGATCGCTGGAATCCGACGAGCGTGTTGCTGCGACCTTCCCGCTTTACGCGGCTCATGTCTGCGATCTGCGAGATCTTGTCGCCAGGAAGAACGAAACTGTAGACCGTGGCCTCGCCTTGTCGAAAACGCAACGCGTTCAAAGTCATCGACGCGGAACGCGTCTTGGTAACTGCGGGCTTTAGCGTGCGCTTGGTACTGGGTTCCATCAGACGGGTCTCCTGCTATGTTCGACGAGCCGACGAAATCTGTTTTGTTCGCAGGCCCGGCCGGCCTCCCGGAACGCGCGCAACAACGCTGTGACAGATCGTGTGGACAAGGGGTCGACGTTCTTGATCCAGCGAAAGACCTCAAGGTCGGTCTGAACACTTCGCTTAGGCACTTCGATAGGCTTCGCCCTGGCGAGATCGGCTTCAACCCAACGCCTGTGAGTGGCGATGTCCACATCGCCATGCCGGTGTCGGGACAAGAGTTCTGCGAAGTGTCCCAGAGCCCGCTGGGGGAAGTACGAATTCGCACCGCCGGGTGCAGTGGCCAGTCCTGCCAAGCGCTCGTCATAGCGCAGAACGCATGGCTGCAGTTCATTCGGAACCCGGGTGTTGCGCGCAACGATCAGCCGCAATTTGGACTGCTGACTGGTACTCAGCGAGATCAGGTCCCGCGACACCATGCGAACGTAGGGTTCGGGCAGCGCGATGAGAACTGGGCCATCTGAGCGCCGTACCAAGGAGGCGATCGGCTGGCTTCGACCAAACTCACTGTTGAGGGTCTCCCACCAGTCAGCCGCGGATGCTTCGCCGTTGGCCACCGCAGGCGGGCAGGAGGCTGCCTGCGAGACGCTCAGGTCATAGGACGGCACCCAGCGGTGCGCCGAAACGAGAGAGAGCCCTGCGGAAACAAAGTAGGACGGGCAGCCTAGCCGACGCGCGGCCGCTAATGCTGACGAGACGCCCGGGCCTCCGTATAGATCGCCTGCACGCGCGACTGAGGGAGCGGCGGTAATACGCCTCGCCCATTCTTGCGCGAAGGGGGCTAGACGGCGCGCTCGAATCGTTGAAACCGTCAACTGTGGGTTGACGAGGACACGCTTCGTGAAACTGCAAGAAGAGAGAACAACCATGCCTGAGAAACTGTAATTACGGCAGTATCGCAGATGTGCAGTTTCCTATCCAGCACCTGATCCCGCGCGGACGATGCCGCTGCACGTCTGCGGGCGACACCGAAAGGGCCAGGGCGAAACGTTGCAGAAAGTGTGCAAAGGGCCGGCACGCCCTGACCTCAGGTGCGACAATAGATGTAACTAAAAGCACGAGAGGATGGAAGGTGATATCGCTGACTGAACTCATTGCCGCATTGTTCCCCCCGACCTCGTCAAAGACGCCCACGCCGGAGCAACTTGCGATCCTTCGTCATCCCAGTGGTCCGGCTTGGGTGCTGGCAGGCCCGGGTTCCGGAAAGACCGAGGTCCTGGCGCTCTTTGCCTTACGGCTGATGTACGTCGGCCACGAGCCCTTTCAAAAGGAGCCTGTAGCCCCGCACTCCATCCTGATCACGACCTTTACCGAAAAGGCAGCCAAGAATTTGGAAGATCGGATCGGAAGGTATCGAGCAATCCTCGTAGCCGCGTATCCGACGCTAGGCGTCATCGACACTTCGGAGTTGAAGGTGGGAACGTTGCACGCGCTGTGCAACGATATCCTTCAAGAGCATCGTGCGGCCTCATACCAGAACGTTCGGCTCATGGACGCGTTTGAGCAGGCGATGTTCGTCTACGAGCACCTAAGTGCCGTAAAAAGTGATGATCCCGCCGACGTTGCGCTGTGGTCAGCTTTCGACTACCTGTTCATCCCCAGGGATTGGCAGCCCAGTTACCAGAACTTGCCCAGCAAATGGCTGCGAACAACGGCGCTGGTCAAGCTGTTCAATCGGATCGCCGAAGATCGTGTGGACGTGGCAGCTATGTACAAGGCGGACGGGCACTGGAGGCGAATTGCGGATCTCTACGACGAGTACCGCCAGCATCTCAAGAACAACCACCGCTGCGATTTCTCCGAACTCCAGTCGCACTTCTTGTCGTTCCTGAAGACGCCTCTGGGGACGTCCTTCTTGAAAGGAACGCCCGGCGCTCGTGGAGGCATCAAATGGGTCTTGGTCGACGAGTACCAGGATACCAACCTCGTGCAAGAGGCAATCTATTTCGAGATGGCAGGCCATCACCATCACAACCTGGTCGTGGTGGGCGACGACGATCAGGCGATGTACCGGTTCCGCGGCGGTTCGGTCGAGTGCATGGTGACCTTTGATGACGCGTGCCGGGTATATCTCAATATGGCGCCGGCCCAAGTCGGGAAGTTTCCGCTTGCCGGCAACTTTCGCTCGCACCCGCGCATTGTGGATTTCTTCAATGAGTACATCACTGCGTTCCCTTCAATGAACCAACCCGGAGCTCGCGTGTCCGGAAAGAAGGCGATGACGGCGAACTCAGGCATTGTCGGTGACTATGCCGCGGTGGGAATTCTAGAGGGCAAGACCATCGCGGATGCTGCAGGCAAGTTCGCCAGCGCTGTGGCCGACCTGGTGAAGCACAGTATTGTCAAGGACCCGTCACAGTGCTGTCTGCTGCTCAATAGCACCAAGGAGAGTCCTCGAAATGCGGGTCCCTATGTGGAAGCACTGCGCCAGGCAGGGCTGAAGGTCTACAACCCGAGAAACAAAGCGTTCTTGCAACAAGAAGAAGTGCAGGGATTCCTGGGCGCGCTTCTGGCCATGCTGGACCCCAGTGGCCAGCATATTCCGACCTCCAACGATCTGAGCCAGTTCATTGTCGATTGCCGCGCCACCTATGCTGCGCTTGCCGGCGCTCATCCCAAACTGGGCGATTACATCCAGAAGTGCGTGAAGAACATCGCGGCACACAAGGACCAGTTTGTCGACACCAGCCTGCAGGAGATCGCGTACCTAGTGTTGAGTTGTCCCCCATTTGACCAATGGCACAGCGATCCTGTACGCCGTGTTCGCTTGGCACGCCTGACAGCGCTGTTGGAGTCGTATGCGTCCATGCCGGTGCTGGGAAACCTGAACGTGCAGCGAGGACGCATGAAGGTCGATGACCAGGCACCGTACGCCATCGTGGCCGGTTGGGTCAGAACCTTCTACCATCTATTCTTCGGCTACCTGGCCAGGTCAGGGATGGACGAGGTCGGCGATGACGAAGTGATCTGCCCACCTGGGTATGTGCCTGTGATGACGATCCACCAGGCCAAGGGACTGGAGTTTCCGTTCGTGTTTGTAGGCCATCTGAGCGAAAAGCCGACCGTCGGAGACGCGCATAACCTCGAGTCGCAAATGGCAGCCTTTCCGGGCAATCCACACCGCGTCTTCCAACTGGCACAGCCCGAAGTGCGCGCGGAACTCGACCGCATCCGCCAGTTCTACGTGGCGTATTCGCGCGCGCAGTACGCACTGATCCTGGTAGGCACGAAAACGCATGTTGCCAATGCCACTGGCAATGCCGTGCCTTGCGGTCCTAAGAAGGGCTGGCTCTCGCAGCGTTTGATCAACCTCTAGGAGATGCCTTGTTTGCGAAGATCTACCAGAACGTTCAGGTCCCTGCGTTGTCCCATTCGGGTGCTCGACCTCGCCTGAGCCTGACCAGCGACATCCTTTCGTACCGTCACTGCAGCTATCAGTATGGGCACTTCGCACACGATGGTTTTGTGCCGGCTCAATCGGCGCAGGCATTCTTTGGAACGGTGGTGCACCAGGTTCTCGACCGATGCCATCGCCATTTCGCTGGAATGAGTCCGGGCGTGCCGAAGGGCACACTGCCAACTGACACGGACATCGAGGGGTTCTTCAACGAAGTCAGGACCGCCTTGAAATCACATGGCATCCGGGCCGTCAGCGAGAGCGTTGCTGTGCGCGCTCTGGAGATCATCAGGTTTTTCAATGCCGTAGAAGGCCCGACGCTCTATCCCCTCATCCATGACACTGAATTCAGGTTGGAGCAGGACCGCGCCGACTATGTTTTGCGTGGCGTGGTAGACGTCCTTGTTGACCGGCCCGGTACTATTGGCACTGCGTCAACGCGTGAAATTTGGGACTACAAGGGCTCCCGGCGGCCGGCGGCTACTGACATGGAGATGCAGGAGTACGAATGGCAGATGTGCGTCTATGCTGAGCTTTACAAGGCTCGCTCCGGTGCGTATCCATCCAAGGCAGTCTTGTACTTCCTGAACGAACTCTCCGAAGACAATGTTAAGAGTGGCAAGCGGCCGGCGCGTGCCGTGCACGAAGTCGTTTTCACGCCGCAACGTGTGCAAGACGCGTTGACTCGTTTTCATCAGACCGCAATGGAGATTATCCAGTGCGCGTCGACGTCGACTTGGCCATTGCCGGGCGCCAAACCGAAGGAAGAGACGTGCAATATCTGCGATCTTCGCTGGAGATGCCCGAAGGCGAGCGTCCCGCGCCGTATGCCTTTCGCATGACCTCCTGAGGATGATTGCGTATCACTGCGACATCGATCTCCCGGAAAATCGGGCCGCGGCTGTGGTGACGCGCATCGAGCACCGATAGCGTTTCAACCCTCCGGCTTCCATCTTTGATGCCTTCGCGACGGTGCCACTGCGCACTGCGCTGCCAATGCTGGATGCTGCAGCGGTGCTGTTGCGGGCGTTAATCCGGGCGGCAGGAACTGATGCGGAGAAGCAACGTAAGAAACGGGGCTCTGATAGGGGGTACAAAAGGGGGTACAAAACGTTTTTCGAATTGGGGAAAGCTAATATTCATACGGGCTGCGGGACATCTTTAGATCGGTTTCACACGACCAACAAAACGTCCAAGGGCGTCCGGTTTTATCCACCGGACGCCCTTTTTCATTGGGAACTGGGCGAATCGGATCCGGGGGCATACACTGAAATCCGGTGACTCCCCGTGGTCCAGCCGCAGGGGTTCACTCCAGCAGTGGGTTGGTTTTACATCGGCGCTAACACGCGAGCCTTGCGGCGGCGCGCAAGGCGCGTGACGCCGCCAGGGCCAAGAAGGCTTCCGGGATCAATCCCATACAGGCGCGCCAGGTGGTCAAGCTCAGGGCGCCCGTGAACAGCGGCGATACCTTTCGAGAGACGGCTCTCGAATGGTTCGACAAGCACCACGCGCGCTGGAGCGGTCACTACGCGACACGCGAGAAACGCAATCTGGAAAAAGACCTGTTTCCGTACTTCGACGTGCGCCGCTTCGCATTGGCGTTGCAGACGGCATCGCCCAACCCAGGGCAGCAGGTCTCCGCGATGATGCAGGCTCGTCGGTGACTTGGGGGGGTGGCCCTGCAGCGCGGACTTTCGATCTGAAGTTGGCTGCCTCCAACTCGATTCAGCCGATAGTTTTCGCGATCGTTCATTTGTGGCGCAACCTAGATCGTGCTGGAGCCCGTGCTTGGTCATGGCCCAAAAGCGGATGAGGTAAATCAAGAATGGCTGTGCGCTCATTGGAAGACGGCGGCACCATTGACGCTACAGTCCTTTGAACAACTCCTCGAGGCGGATTCCCAAGGCGACTGCCAGCGTATCGATCACCGCTAGGGAGGGGTTTCGCACGCCGCGCTCCATGCCACTGACGTAGGTACGGTCGAGCCCGCAACGCGCTGCGAAGTCTTCTTGCGAAAGGCCGCGTTCTTTGCGGAGTTCCCGCAGACGTTTCCCGAATCGAACGGACAGTGAAATCACGGCCGCGATTGGGCTTCTTTGTAGACCAATTGACCACGGACTTATCGTCACATATCATGTAGACTAATCATCACTTTTGGACGATTCGAGGGCTCGCTCAATGCCGTATACAGTCGCCAATCTCCCTCTGGATGCGCGGACGCGTCGTCCTGCCCGCCGGGTGTGTTGGCTATCATGAGGAAGCTGGCTCCTGCCTCCCCCTTCCCAACGGCAGGGAAACTTCGCGTCCCGGTCGCGCTGTCGCGCCCGCGCGGCCGTCCTCCCCATCCTCCGCGGAGCGAGTCCACAGCGCAACTGGGGCGTCAGATCAAAGCGCTTCGGATGGCCGCCGGGATCTCGGGCAACGAACTGGCCCACAGTTGCGGGGTCTCCGGTTCGCTGCTTTCCCGCGTCGAGCGTGGTCTCGTGTCTCCTTCCGTAGAGACGCTCAACCGCATCGCTGTCGGTTTGAACGTTCCGCTCTCGCGATTCTTCTGCGACCAGGCACGTCGCACGGACTGGTCATTTGTGCCGGCCGGTCGCGGCGTCATGGTCAATCGCATGGGCGCGCTAAAGGACTACCGCTACGAGTTGCTCGGGCACCTGCTGTCCGGGAACTTGTTCGTGGAGCCCTATCTGGTGACGCTCCTGCCGCAGGCCGAGCCCTACAGTAGTTTTCAGCACCCCGGGATCAAGTTCCTGTACGTGATCTCGGGACGCGCGCAGTACCGGTACGGCGGCAAGGTCGTGAACGTCGGCGAGGGCGACTCACTTCTTTTCGAGTCCAGCGTGCTTCATGGTGTGGAAGCGATCCTTGAAGCGCCGCTCTCATACCTGTCGGTCATCTTCACGCTGCGGGGTTAAGGCTACCGAGCCTGTTTTCCTCACTGTCAACTGTTGGAAGTGACAGGGCATATGCAGCGCAGGTACCACTAGGCTTCGCCGCCGACGTCATCTCGTCTGGCTTCGCACATGGGGTGCGATGGATTCAGCCAAGTCGACGTATTCGACGGTCCCGCCCGGAAAAGGCCGATGGCATCGCTCAACCCAGGTTGTCGGAACGCCTCGCGAAGTGGCATACGGTCGCGCCGCAGGGGTCCGTCTGAACCTGGTCGACACGCGGGCCGCAGAATTTGCTGCAGCGCTGAAACGCGAGGAGCTCGATGCGGACTTCACATTCGGCTTGCCGCCCGACGAGGCGGGGGTGAGGGTCTTGGGTCATCCACCGATCAAGGCCAGGAAGCTGCGCTGTTACCAGAACCGCAACTTCACACGGCGCGTACTGGCACCACCGGTGCTGGCTGCGGGCTTTCACGTCGACCGTCCTGCGGCACGGGCCGGCGACTGGAGCGGACTGGCGCCGCTGGTCGCTCCCGGGTCTTTGTCGTCAGCCGATGCGGATGGCTTTGCCGACGAGGGCGGCTGCCAACTTAAGCCCGAATGGACCCCGTGCGGGACGCGCTGGCACTGCCCGACGGCGACGGGCTGCTGGTGCTCGATGACGAGGACGACGTGCTGCTGCGGGCGCGCGACGTGGACCGTCAGCTCACGCGTGCGGCGCGTCTCGCGGCGCCGGACCCTGACGACGCAATCGCGCTGTGAGCCGGGCTCGCCTCAACATCTTCATCGCGCCGGAGCACGCCAAGCGGCTGGACCGATTGGCGGTGCCCAAGGGCGTGTCGAAATCCGCCGTGATCGCTGCTGCGCTGGCGTCGTTCCTGTCGCCCGATGGCGGCGACCAGCGCGAGGCAGCGATCGCCAAGCGCCTGGACCGGCTCTCGCGCCAGTTCAACCGGCTGGAGCGCGACCAGAACATCCTGATCGAAACGGTGGCGCTCTATGTCCGCTACTTCCTACTTCCTACTTCCTACTTCCTACTTCCTACTTCCTACTTCCTCACGGTCTCGATCCCGGTGCCCGAACTGGGCGAATAGCGTCCGGAGGCGTACGCCAAGAACAGGCCGCTCAAAAGGTGACGGTCACGACGATAGTGTCTGCGTAGATGCCGGGCACCACCGTGGTCTGGTTGGCCGGAATGCGCCCGTAGACGGTGTGCGAAGCGTTGCCGGTGATGGGGCTCGTGCTCCCCGAGATGCTGCTCGCGCCCCAGACCGTGTCATGCGCAGCATCGGTGTACAGGTTGTAGTTCAGCCCGTTGGCCCCTGAGGTCATCTTGCGCTGGGCGATCGTTCCCGCACCCGGCCCCAGGCCGATGGTGTAGCTGACCGCGGTCGGCAGCAACCCGGCGATCAGGCGCGCTTGTATCGCGATCGTCGATGTGCTGTCGGTCACCAGCGCGCTCAGTGGCGCGTAGTTGCCGAAGGCAAGGTCGCCTGCAATGACGGTCACGCACAGAACAAGATTGCAGTTCTGCCCGGTCCCGGCCTGCGCCGTGCCGGCCACCGCCAGCACGGATGCCGCCAGCGCCATGTTGCGGATGCCGTGCTTCAGCGCGACGAAGGGGACGTGGCGATCGGTTCGCATGGGTAGGGTCCAAGGCCGGAGAGGATGCTCTTCGGGAGCACGGGGCCCAACGTGAAGCGGCATTGTCCGCCACGCCAGCGCGCTTCGAACTGTTCGCCAGCCTGCGGCCGCTCGATGGACACCGCCCCCCCGTAGCCGGAAATGAGCGATGCCGCGCGGGTGCTGCTCCAGATGTCGATGCCAGGCGGCAACGGCTGCCCGTCGGGCAGGCGGACGGTCGCGAGCACCTGGGTGTCGTGGGAAACATCGAAGGCCGCGATCGCAACGCCCTTGTAGCGCGGCACTATCTGGAGCGTGTCGCTGCGTACCTGTGCCTCGATGGGAAGGTCGGTGCTGTCGATGCCGATGCGGTTCGATTCATAGGCGCGCAAGCCGGTCACGATGGCCCGTCCCTCTGCATCGGTGGTGGTCCAGGGCTGGTTCTCGCGGTAGACCTTGGTGCCCGGCGCGCCCGGCACGGTGACCAGCGCGAAGGCGTCGTCGGACTGGCGGGTTGCGAACGCAAGCCCTTGCGTATAGCCCACTGCGCCGCTGGCGCGCAGCCGCAGACCCGTTTCGCCGCCGAGGCTTGCGGCTTCGGCTGTGACGATGCCGTAGCGGCCGAGCCAGTCGACGCTCGCTTCCGTCCGCCGGAGTTCGCCGCGCGACACCAGCAGCCGATAGCCGTAGCCGGCATCGCTGGGCGGCGACTGGTTGACTTCGGCGGTGGTCGTGTTGCGTCCTTCGCCACGCTGCGTCGAGACCGAGAGGTTGCGGCGTTCGCCCAGCGGCACGATCAGCGTCATGCCGACGGTCGTGGCCGGGCGCGTGGCATTCTGGCTGGTGCGCGCTGCGTAGGTGCTCAGAAATGCATCGCCGGCGACGGCGAACGACCAGCTGGCCGTCAACACGCCGACGCGCTCGCCCGAGTTGTAGCGCAGCAGCGTATGGCTCGCACCGAGCGTTCCGAACTTTCCCAGCGAGCGTCCCGCAAAGACCTGGCTTTGGCCGCTGACGTGCACCTTGCTGTCCTGCCAGCCGATCTGCGTGAAGTCCCGGCTCGCCACCTGGCGGCTGGCGGAGAAGTTCCAGTCGTTGCTCGTGCGCGTGAAAGAGGCGCGCGCCAGCGTGCCGTGCCTGCCATCCGACGAGCGGCTGGCCGCGCCGTGCAGGCCGAATTCGCCGATCGGGGCCCACACCCACTGCAGGCCGCCACCGGCGGTCTGGCCGCGCGCATCGGCCTCGCCATGCAATTCGGCGGTGGCCGTGTCATCCAGCCCCTTGCGCCAGTTGCCGGATACGAATGGGCGTCCGTAGTCGAAGCTGCGTTCTCCATAGCGCAGGCGATTCCAGCCGAGCGCGATCGAGTAGTCCGAGAGGCCCGGGCGCAGCAGGCTCGAGCTCACGTAGTACGGCGTCGTGACCGTGCGGCGCACGCCGAGCGCATCGGTCACGGCAAAACGCATCTCGCCTGCGCCCGTCAGCACCGGCACATCGCTGATCGCAAACGGGCCGGCATTCACCTTGTCCTGGTAGCGCAGCGTGTCGTTGACGTACACCTCCACGGCCGAAGGAACGGCCGAGCCGCCGCGGAGTGTCGGCGTCGGATAGCTGATGTAGCCCGGCTGCAGGCTGAACCGGGTGCCGAACTGCACGCCGCCGAAGCGAAACGGCGTGGACCATGCGGCGCCTTGCGTGATCGAGTCGCCCACGGTCAGCCGGGTCAGGCGGTCGGGGTCGTCGTACCGGTAGTAGGTGTCGAGCCGGGTCGCTCCATGGCTGCCGCCGAGCGAAGACTGGCCGGCCACGAAGTTGCTGGCCATGACCCCCCATGCGCCCGAGACCGCTGCATCAAAGTACCCCGAGGCGCGGGTGCCCTTGCGGTCGTGCTGCAACGCGACGTCATAGTTGAGGAATGCACCCAGGGCGGCCTCGGACAGGGGCACGCGCGGCGTGGTGCGTGCCCCTGTCGCGCCGGCAACGAAGGCCTCGGGCGGCACTTGCAGGTTCGCGGTCTGGGTGCCCTCGTCCAGCATCACCCTGACGCCCGAGACACTGCGCAAGTCGTAATAGTCGATGCCATCGATCCGTGCGGCGGGCGCAGCCGGTATGACCAGGTGCCAGGCCTCGAGGTCCGCGCGCCCGAACAGCAATTGCGCGCCACGCCGGCGGATGGGGCGCATCGCCTCCTGCGGCTGGCCGTTGATGCGCACGTCCAGGATCACGGGCTGTGCATCTTCCGCGGGATTCGGGGCAACGGTCTGCGCAGTGGCGGCCTGAACAGCGAAGCAACTGCAGCACACGCAGAGGCCGAGTGTGGCCGATGGGCGAACAGGAAGGCTCAGCCTGCCCCGAGCGGGGTGACAAGACACACGCAGCAGTTGCAACCCGGAGGTCTCGTCACTGGCGGGACGGGGTGTCGGCACGGGGAATGTGCACGATGGCCATCGGCAACTCAGTGGGCGCATCGCTGGTGGCATCGATCCGGAGGGGGCTACCCGGTGCCAGCGGCGGCAGGTCCAACGCGATGTCGGCCGATTGGCCAGGCAGCACGTAGCGGGACATGCTCTTTCGCAGCAACTCGCTGTCACCTTCGCGCCGCACCAGGATCTGCGTCAGCTGCAAATGATCCGTGCCGCGGTTGTCGATGGTCAGGACATGGCCATGACCTCCGGGTGTGGCCGAGGAAGGGGACGCACGCTGCAGGCGCCATTGCGCGTCCTGGCGCGATGCGCCTGCGGGCGGTACGAAGATCGGCACGGCAAGACGCAGCAGCGTCTGCAATTGCGCGCCGCCCTTTCCGTCCCGCGGGAGCGCCTGGTCACGCGGCAGCTGCTGGAAGAAGATGCGGTAGCTGCGCTCGGTGTCGGCCGCCGGAACCTGCAGGCCGAGCCGCACGATCTGCTGCGCGCCGGGGGACAGGCGAAAGATCGAGGGGTTGACCAGCACCTCACGCGTGGGCTGATAGATGTCCTGCCCGTTCTCCTGCGACCAGGCCATCACCTCCGCCTGGACCGCGACTTCGGCCTCTTCTTCGCCGCTGCCCAGCGTGAGGGACGCAACGGGACGCGATGGTGTCAGCACCACGCGCACCGGTGCGACATAGAGGCTCGCTGCCTGGACTGCACCGGACGCTGCTCCCAGGGCCGCCAGCGCCCAGGCCAGCAAAGCCGCTATGCGCGGGAGCAGTGGAGCCATTCGGCGCGATGTCGTCGACCTCAATAGGTCAACGTGAGCGTGATGGTGTCGGCATAGTCCACCTGAGGGGAGGCGGTGTATTGGCCGATGGGGATCGCACCGTAGATGGTGTACGGCTGCGGCAGGCCGGTGGCTGTGTAGCCCGTGCCGGTCGTGCTGTTGTCCCAGTTGGTGGTCATCGCGCTTTCCTTGAAAAGAGCGTACGACAGCGTTTCGTTGCCCGCGGGAGCTGACGGGCTCGTCATCTTGCGCGTGGTCACCGTCGCACCCGAGCTGGCGCCGGGATTCAGGCCCACCGAGTACGTCGTGCCGAAAGTGCAGGTGACATTGAACGCCGTGGTGCCGGTGGCCACAGTACCGGTCGACGGGGCGTAGCTGCCAAAGGCCAGCGTGGCGGGCGTCGAGACGAGGCAGGCCTTCAGCACTGTGGCCGTCACCTGGAATGTGGCGGTCGCCGCCGCGGCTTGCGCGGGTTGCAGGGGCAGTACAGCCAACAAGGCGAGCGTCGCGGCCCCCAGCGTGCGGAGGGGAAGCGAGGGTTTCTGTTTCATCGAAGTTTCCTTCATCGAACGTGCTCGGCCAGAATGCCGCCGTTGCACCCAGTCTGAGGGATAAAGCCATGTCGTGCCGCCGTGGCCGAGAATAAATAGGCAATTGGTTTTCATTGACGCAGCGCAAATCGATGGTGCAGTCGTCGTGCTGGGGAAAGCAGAGCCTCCGATTTCCCCGGTTGCCCTCTCACTCGGCCTACTCAAGAGCGTGAAGCGGCAGGCTGATGGTGAAGACGCAGCCTGAGCCTGGAACGTCCCGGACCGTCAATGTTCCGTTGTCCGCTTCAATGCTTTGGCGAGCGATCGAGAGCCCGAGCCCCAGACCGGCCCTGATGTCATTGTTGGGCCTGAAAGGGATGAACATCTTTGCGGCTCCGCCTGGCGGCAGGCCTCCGCAATGGTCTTCGACATCGATGAGGACCTGTTCGCCCGAGGCGTAAGCGCTCAGGGTCACCATGGAGTTCTCCTGGGTGTATTTGAAGGCGTTCTGCAGCAGGTTGGCCAGCGCCGCATGCAGCAGATCCCGATTCGCCAGGATTGCCAGCGAGGGGTCGACGGCTCGCACCTCGAACACGGCGCCTTTGCGCGCCACATCGAGCCGGGCGACAAGGTCGACGTCCGCAATGAAGGATGCCACCGAGAAGAGCTGGCGTTGATCTGCCCCTTCGCCCCTCACTTCGGCCGTAGCCCTGCTGATCAACAGTCCCAGCGTGGAAAGGCTTCGCTTCAGGACCGCGCCCGTGGCGCCGCTGATGGCCATGTTGCCCAGTTCGAGCGCCCGCACCGCAAGGGTGGCCGTTCCGAGCGAGTTGCGCAGTTCGTGAACCAAAAATCCCAGCCGTTGCTTTTCGCCTGCGAGCTGCTGCACCGACATCTGTGCGTCGCGTTGAGCGCTGAATTCGGTGACGGCGTCCGCGATGGCGTTGTCCAGGCAGCGGTTCAGCGTGCGGAACTCGACCACGGCAAAGGGCGCGTCCCGCTCGAAGGCGAGGTCCGTGATCGCCTGGCAGAGATCGCCGTAGTCATGAACGACCTGATCCACGGTATAGCCGAGATTGAGCAGTTCCTTGCCGTGCGCGGTGGCGCTCACGCCGATTTCCGACAGGGCGAGCGCATCGCCCCCCGAGGGGCCCGAGATGGCGATGCTCAAATCCAATTCGTCGTCGTCTTCCGCGGCGAGCGTTCTCGTGAGCTGGTCCAGGAACATGGGCACGCCATGGGCCAGTTGCTTGTCGGTCGCCGCCCGAAGGGGGCGTTGTGCAACTTTCGCCTTGCACCTCGCAATCAGTTCGTCCCGATTGTGGAAAAGGAAGCGGTGCATGAAGACCTCCTTGGTCAGGGCACGAAGCAGCGGGGCACGCCAGCAGCTCGTGCTTCGAAGGCTCGAAGGCCACTATATGCCTCCTGGGTCCGCGACGTCGAGAAAACTTCATGGGGCCGGTGCCTTGTCTTTGTAGGTGCGCGGTCGTCACCAAGCATCCCACCTTCCTACAAGGAGGCTGCCAGCAACATGCGCCAATTGCCTGCATGGAGCGGTCAATTCCCCGGTTGAAGTTGATTCAGGAGCTGTCCGCCGAGGAGCGGCGCTGGCAGCCCGATCCCGCAGATTGGCTCAAGGAACAAGACAACTTGGCAGGCGGCAAGACCCACGCGAGCGTCCAGCACGCCCATCGCATCAATCTCGATGAAGCCTGCGAGATCAGAGACTGGACCCACGCACTCGGCGTGAGCGAGCAGGAGCTGCGAAATGCGGTCGCTGTCGTGGGCGATCGGGCGGACAGGGTGCGCGAATTCCTCACCCGACGGTATTGAGAGGTGCCGCCGGGTGTGGGCTGCCTTCTGTTTCGACCGGCAGCTCGAGCGTGAATGCCGCGCCGGTGCCCGGCCCGTCGCTGTGGGCCGTGAGGGTCCCGCCCATTTCATGCGCCGCAATCACGGCGCTGTGCAGGCCGAATCCATGGCCGGTCTTTTTTGTCGTGAACCCGTGCACGAACACCTGGGGCAGGACCTGCGTCGCAATGCCCACGCCGTTGTCCTCGACGCAGATGCGCAGCCGCTGGCCGGGCGTCAGCTCCACGCGCAACATGAGCCTGGGTTCGCGGTCGGTCACGCCGTCCATGGCCTGCTCGGCGTTGCTGATCAGGTTCACCAGGATCTGCAGTAGCCGTCCCTGGTCCAGCAGCAACTCGGGCACAGGCGCAATCTCCTTTTCCACCACCATCCGGCGCCGCGCCAGCGCCACTGCGTTGATGCGCAAGGCATCGTCCACCAGCTCCCGGATCTGCACTTTTTCCAGGAGCCTGGACGCTCCGGCGTAGGCCTGCTGCGCGGCGATGATCTCCTTGATGTGTTCCACGTTCTTGCCCAGTGCCGCCAGCTCCCTGATGGCGGCCTCCTGCTCCGCCACCAGCGCGGAAGCCAGCTGGCGCAAATAGCCGGGTAGCACCTTGCCCTTGGGGTCCGAAGCGAGGAACGCACCCAGGTCGTCCGCGTGCTCCTCCATCAGCTGGACGGCCCGCGCAAGCCCCGCCACCTTGGAGGCGCGAACGCGCGAAAGAATGAGCGCCGCAGACACGTTCACGCTGTTGAGCACATTGCCGACGTTGTGCAGCACATTGGTGGCGATCCTGGCCATGCCGGCCAGGTGCGAGGCCTCGACCAGCTGCTTGTGCACCTCGGCGATCTGGCGCTCGGCCTCCTTCAGGTCGGAGATGTTCTTGGTGATGCCGAAGGTTCCGACAATCTGCCCCGCACGGTTTCGCAGAGGCATCTTTGTGGTCAAGGCCCAGGTGTCGGGCCGCCCGTCGATCCAGGTTTCTCTTTCGACCTTGCCGATCATCGGCAAACCCGTGCGGATGATTTCCTGCTCGTCCTCGAACGCCGGGCGAGCGTGCGCTTCGGAAAAGACGTCGAAGTCCGACTTTCCCACCAGCCCTTCGGGCGTGGACATTCCGAACTCCAGGGCCTGGGCCGTGCTGGTCTTGATGAAACGGGACTGCGCGTCCTTGAAGTAGATGTGATCCGGAGAGTTGTCCAGCAGCGCGCGAAGCAGCTCACGCTCGTTGGCCAGCATGGCGTCTTCTTGATTGCGCTCGGGCACCTCGAGCAAGAGCCCCTGGCTGCCGATGACCGTTCCGTCAGGCCCCAGCACCGGCGACTCGATCAGCTGGCAGGAAGCCGCCTCCTCGGAGGCGATCTCCGCGGGCGTGCGGCCCAGAATCCGTTCTGCAGGCATGCCCTTGAGTTGACAGAACCGGGCATTGACGAAGGTGAAGCGCCCCTCGGTGTCCTTGCGAAAGATACCGGCGGGCAGCTGCTCGACGATCGGTGCCGCGTCCTCCAGGAGGGTTGCGCTTGCGGGGGAGGCGGGTGGGCTTTGCATGGCGATGCACCTCTCAGGCAGGGGCAGCTCCCGCAGGATGCGGAGTCCGGTCGCAATACTCGATCAGGAGTTCGGTGAGGACCCGTATCTTCCGTGCGGGATGCTGGCCCGGCGGCCGCACGACATACGCCCCGGCCGGGGGTGGTGGATGGCGCGTCATGACCGGCACCAGTGCCCCGGAGGCCACGTGTTCATGGGTGAGCCAATCGGGCAGGTAGGCGATTCCGAGTCCTGCGACAGCGGCGGCGACCAGGGCCGTGCCGTTGTCGGCCTTGAAGCGCCCCTGCGGACGAACCGTGATGATCTTGCCGCCGTCCGTGAGCTGCCAGGCTTCGGTTCCCTGCATGAGGGCCTGATGGGCAAGGAGCTCCTCCGGTGTCTCGGGCGACCCATGCGCCTTGACATAGTCCGGACTCGCGACGAGCTTCCCGTGGACCGCGCCGATGCGTCTTGCGATCAGGTTGGAGTCCTGTAGATAACCAACCCGTATCGCGCAGTCGTAACCCTCCGCGATGAGATCGACGAAGCGGTCGCTGTAGCAGGTCTGGATGTGAAGCCGAGGGTGCCGTCGCGCCATTTCCGCAAGCATGGGCGCGAAGTGAGTCGGGCCCAAGGAGAACGGCGCAGCAACGCGCAAGCGGCCGCGAAGGTCGCCGGCGGGCAGGATCGCTTCCCTGGCCACGTCGATCTCGGCGCAGACCCTGGCTGCATGGTCCCGGAACGTGGCCCCGGCTTCAGTGAGAGCAGCCCCGCGGGTGGATCGCGCAAGCAGCTGGACACCCAGTTCGGCTTCCAACCGGAAGAGACGGCGGCTGACGATCGACTTGGACACGCCGAGCCGCAGCGCCGCCGACGAAATCCCCCCGGCGTCGGCAACTTCCACGAATGTCTGCAGCTCTTCGATGTCCAACTTGGTGTTCCCCATTCCGCGACACAGCTCGCCGCGAAATGGTACTACCGCATCAAAAGCCGGAACAACAGAATCCTGCTTCGGGACAACGTCCCGCTCTCAACAGCAACAAAGGATTTATCAATGACTTTTCGCAACGGCCTTGCTTCGCTTCTTCGTCCCGAAGACTCGGTACTCGTTCTCATCGACCACCAGCCCTATCAGCTCGCGAACCTGAACAGCCACGATCCGCAAGCTGTGGTCAACAACACGACCGCGCTGGCGAAGCTGGCAAAAGCCTTCAATGTTCCGACCATCCTCACCAGCGTGATCGCGGCACGCGGTGGACTTCTCTTCAGACAGATCACCGACGTATTTCCGGACCAGGAAGTCATCGATCGCACCTGGGTGAACACCTGGCAGGACGAGAATGTGGTGAAGGTCGTCAAGGCGACCGGCCGCAAGCAGCTGATCATTGCCGGCCTGTGGACCGAGGTTTGCGTCGCCATGCCTGTCATCCAGGCCGCCGGCGAAGGCTGGGACGTGACCGTGATCACCGACGCATCGGGCGGGATTTCGAAGGAGTCTCACGAAGTTGCCATCCAGCGAATGATCGCTGCCGGCGCGAACGTGATGACCGTGATGGCGCTCGCTGGCGAATGGCAACGCGATTGGGCGCGCACCGAGCATGTCGAGGAGCTGACCGAGATTCTCATCCAGCACTTCAGCGGCAGCGGCATCGCCTACCTTTGGGAGCAGCAGCTGCTCAACACGCCTGTGCCTGGCAAGGCAGGATGATCTGAGCGGCTGTCCAGGGGGCCGCTCATCCCCGCTTTATGCCGCATTTGCCTTCAACGGGGTGCAGCTCTGCAGGTTGTTCACCGGTGGATCGAGCGTCGAATTCGAGCATCGCCGCCGACGGGACATCACCCGTTCCCGAGGCCAAGGGCGTGTAGTCGATAAATACCTTATCGCCTTCGGCTCAGGTCGTGGCGGGCAGGCCTTGCTGCTCGATCGGTGCCCGCCGCGTGGTCTGACGCATACGGGGGATGTGAGAAGTCGAAACGCGCGGCGCTCGGTCGAGCCAACCGCGCCAAAATCGCAGCTCGACTATCTTGGCGAGGGCACTGCTTTGAATATTCGAGACATCGTGCGAGCGGGTATCCCCACGCCCGGTTCAACCGTCCTTGAAATAGGAGCTCTGTGCAGCCCCTTTTTCCGTAAGTCAGAAGCGGACGTCGTCTATGTTGATCACGTCGATACCGAGGCGCTACGAGAAAAGTATCGGGTTGGGCACGGCATCGACGTGAATCAGATCGTGGAAGTGGATGCGGTTTGGGGCGCCAATACCTTGCTCGAATGCGCAGGGCGCCAGGTCGACTACGTAATTGCTTCGCACGTCGTGGAGCACGTTCCCGATCTCATTACCTGGCTGAAGGAACTTCGGGCGGTGCTCAAGCCTGGAGGCCAGATCCGCCTTGTCGTCCCGGACAAAAGGTTTACCTTTGACTACGTGCGCCGGGAAACCGCATTGCAGGATCTGATCGATGCATATGCGCGCCGTGCCAGAAGACCGCTGCCGGCCAACATCTTCGATCACGTGACGTATGCGCGGCATGTGGATGTCAACGAGGCATGGAACGGGCCGCTCGATCCATCACAGCTCGAACACTGTCATTCGTTCGAGGCAGCCATGAGCATGGTGCAGGACGCGTTGACCACGGAGAACTATCACGACGTTCACTGTTGGGTGTTCACGCCGCAAAGCTGTGCGGCCTTGATGATCGAGGCGGCCCGGTATGGGCTGCTGGATTTCGAGTGCGCCGGGTTTTGCGACACCCCGTGCAACTCGCTTGAGTTCTCGGTATTTCTACGCCCCTCGACCGACCCTGAAGCCATTGCCGACAGCTGGAAGCGGGTACAAGATGGCTTGACTCCGCCAATGCCTGACCTCAGCGAGCGCGTGGCAAAGCTGAAAGTCGAAGTCCAGGCGAAAACCTTGGGACTGGAAGCGGCAAACGCCCGGGTAGCGGAAGTTGAACGCGCCCTGAATGCCGCTCGCGACCAACTGAAGGCGCACCAAACGTCGAAATCGTGGCGTCTTACCGCGCCGCTGCGCGCGTTGCGACGAACGCTTCAATAAGCGCTCAGTAAATCACCGTCACCCTCGTCGAATTGCTCCCGTCGCCATCCGCAGCAGCAGCGGCAGCCGTCCGCGGCGCGGCGCGGGCCGCGATGGCGGCCATGGCGCCGGTGGCGCTGCGCCAGGTGGGGTCGAGGCTGTCGAGGCCGTCGGCGGTGGTGCCGGCTACCGTGAAGGTGGTCTCGCCGATCTTGTCGAACTGGTACTCGCGGCCCTTGATGAGCACCGACTTCATGTTGGTCCAGACGCGGTATTCGTGGCCGCCATTGACCGGCGTGACCTGGAGCACCTTGAAGGTCGGGAGGACGATCATCGTCACGTTGAACCGCGCCGTGGCGCCGTGCGGGCTGTGCGTCGGCTCTGCGGAGCCGAGCCGCAGCGGCAACAGCAGCATCATGCCGACGGCGGCCGCCGCGCGGGCCGCGCGCGGTGGAAGCGGCGGGCCGGCCGAACCCGCACGGGACAACATGTTTCCGGACATGGGACCTCCTCTCGTCGCAACCTCGGTGGAGGGCATCGCATCGATGCCCCAACCTGGGTTATCGGCAGAGTAGCCGGAAAATTAAGAGCCGTCGCGCAATTTATCGACGATGCCCGCTGGCCCCCCGCGCGGGCTCAGTAGGTCACGGTGACCGTCACGGTGTCCCGGTAGCTGTCCGGCCGCACGTTGAGGCTGCTGCCAAGGACCCGGCCATACACGGTCAGCGCCTGGGCCAAGCCGTTGCCGGTGCTCGCGACGGTGTTGGTGTCTATCACGTTGCCCCATGGCGCCGTGCGGGCCGCATTGCTGTAGAGCCGGTAGGGCACCGTGTCCGTGTTGCCCGGCACACCCCCCGTCGGCGTCATCGCCCCGGCGCCCGTCGTCGATCCGTTGGATGGCGACAGCGCGACCTTGTAGGCGGTCGCCGTCGTGCAGGTGACGTTGACCGTGCTTGTCTGGTCGGCGTTGGCTGCGCCCGGCAGGCCGTCGATGCTGCCGAAGTTCAGCGGGTCGGCCGTGACCAGGCAGCTCTTGGGAATGGTTGCGCTGACCACGAAGGGAAAGTTGTCCGACGCCCCGGTGTTGCAGTTCGTCGGCATGGAGTTCGTGCTCGACGAGAGCGTGATCGAGGTGTGGATCCCGCCAAAGCTGTCCTGGTAGGAGCCTGGAGGGACCGTGCCCTGGAGCGCAAGCAGTTCGCCGCGCATGGTGGCGCTTCCCGGCACGCTCGACCGGCGGGCAATGGTGAGCGTCGCCACAAAGGGACTCGGCACCAACGCATTGCCGTTCGAACCCCAGATCGTGTTGCTGGTCCCCTGGTAGAGCTGGAACTTCAAGCTGTTTGTGCCGCTCTTCATCACGCGCGGATTGAAGTTCGTCAGGCCCTCGTCGCCGTCGCCAATGTTGAAGCAGGCCCTGACGAACACGGTGTTGTTGCCGCTGTTGGTGCAGGTGTAGTCCAGCGTGGCGGTGGTGGATGGGGGCGTGCTCCCGTCGACCAGCTCGACCGTGCCAAAGGCCACGTTCGACATGCTCGCGGTGCAGCTGACTTGCGCCTGCGCGCTGCCCACCGGCAGCCACCACAGCAACATGCAGAACAGCGGCAGGCGCAGCGCCCCCAAGGTGCGAGTCAAAAAGCTCATGGCGTCTTGGCCTCCCTGATGCAGCGCAGCGGCCCGATCTGCGGAATCCCGGCGCCATCCTTGCGATAGTCGAAGCTCGCGCGGCAGCGGCCACCGCCCGGCGTCTGCACCTCGAGCGTGTTGCGCGGCTGCAGCGACTCCAAGTACACCGCGCCGTCAAAACCCACCAGCGCCGGCTCGCCGGTGCCGCCGTTCACGCGCACCCGGCTGCCCAGCGGCAGCGGCTTGCCCGCCTCGTCCGCCAGCAGCAGCGCCGCCGCATTCACGGGCGTGATGCCAAAGCGCACCAGCGTGCCGGCGCGGTCGCTCGGCGTGGCCACCGTCTTCACGCGCTCGATCCGCACGTCGGCCGGCAGCTGCATCGGGTCGATCGACAGCTGGTTGTTCTGGTAGGCGCGCAGCGGCGCCACCAGCAGCATGCCGTGGCCGTCCGTGGTGCCGATGTCGCGGTTCTCCAGCCGCACCGGCACGCCGGCAATGCCGTCGGTGGAGACCACCGCAAAGGCATCATCGATGCGCCGCGCCGCAAAGGGCTGGCCGCCCATGAAAGCGATCGAGCCGGTGGCGCCCGCGTAGGCATAGCGGCTGTCGCCCAGCACGCTGATGCCCGCCATCGCGCGGCCGTAGCGGCCCAGGTAGTCGATCTCGGCCTGGCCGCCGTTCTGGCCGCCGCCCTGGCGCAGGCCCGCGCGCCAGCCGATGCCGCCTTCGCCCGGAATCGAGCTTTGCGCGTCGGCCGAGAAAGTGGTGCGGTCGCCGTCGCGCTGCACGCCGGTGCTGGCCGTGATCTTGCCGTCCAGCGCCCAGGTGAAGCCCACGTACAGGCTGCGTTCGCGCCGGTTGTCCAGGTTCTGGTTGAGGCTCACGTTCACCGAGGCGCCACGGCCAATCGCGCTGAACCAGTAGACGCTGGCCAGCCGCGTCGGCTGCTGCGCCGGATAGCGCAGATACAGGTAGCTGAGGCCAAAGCTGCCGAAGCTCCCCGTGGTGTAGCCGATCGATGCGCGGCCCGATCCGCGCGGCGGCGCACTGCCGTACAGCGACGCCACGTCGCGGTACTCGCCATGAGTGCGCGTGCCCTCGACCGCAAAGTTGAAGTGGTTGTCGCGCCAGCTGTAGCCCAGGTTGACCAGCGAACCTTGCTCCGAGCGGTAGCTGCTGCGCGCCACCGCGCCCGCCAGCACGCCGCTCTGGCCGAGCAGCCAGGCACCGCCCACGCCGGCCTTGACCAGTCCCTTGGTGGCTTCGCCATGCGCTTCCATCGTGAAGCTGTTGTTCACGCCATAGCGCCAGGTGCCGCTGGCCGCCGGATCGCTGCCATATTGGAACGAGCGCAGGCCGTAGTCCTTGCGCACCATGCCCAGGTCCACCGACCAGTCCGACAGGCCCGCCTCCAGCAGCCGCTGCGTGTCGTACAAAGAAAAATCGAGCGTCGTCGCGCGCCCGAAGGCATCGGTCAATACCACCTGCGCATTGCCTGCACCGTTGATGCTCGGCACCGTCTTCAGCTGGAACGGCCCGGCCGGCACCTGGCCCGTGTACTGCCGCAAGCCGTTGATGTACAGCTCCACCTGCGAAGGCAGCGCCGCCGCCCCCAGGAAGGCCGGCAGCGGCGTGGTCGTGCGATAGGGCTGCAGCGCAAAGTTGCGCGACAGCTGGATGCCGCCGATGCGCGTGGAGCGCGACCACGGCAGCGAGGCCGTGGTGGTGTCGCCCACGCGAAGCGTCAGCATGTCTTCGGGGAACGAGGTGCTCAGCGTGGTGTCCAGCCGCACCGAGTCGTGCGTCCAGCCCTCGCCCGGAAGGCGGGCCGAGCGCGACATCATCGTGTTGCTGAGCACCGTGCTTCCGGTGAACGCGCGCAGCTCGGTCAGCGCGTTCAGGCTCGACGTATTGCCGCGCCCCTGCGTGCCATACAGGTCGTAGTTGAGCAGCAGGCCGGGCGAAGCACTGGCCTTGGGTACGACCACCGCCGACGTGTCGACCACCGTGGTGGGCAGGCGCAGCACCTCGGCCGAGGCATTGATTTCAACGCTCTGCGTTGCGGCGTCGTACTTGATCTGCAACCCCGGAAGGCTCTTGAGCCGTACCGGATCCGACACGCCCGGCGGCAGCACGAAGCCCAGCTGCCGCAGCGTGGCGGCACTGGCCCACAGCTCCTGGCCGCGCAGGCCAAAGTGCACCAGCCCCTGCGGGTTGCCGTTGAGGCTCAGGTCCAGATAGAGGTCGCTGCCGGTGGGGCCGGCCAGCTCGCCCTCCGCGGGCGCGACCAAAGATGCGCTCGAGCCGGCTGCGGCATTCTCAGCCTGGGCGGCAAAAGACATCAGGCCGGAAAGAAGCAGCAGTGGCAGCAGGCGCTCAGCGGGCGCGTGGGAGCGGCGGGATTTTTTCCTGCGTCGCGTTGCCATTGATCTTCGTTTCCAGGATGCCGCCGAGGGCAAAAGCCTCCGCGGAAGTCTTCAGTGGCCAACGCATGCGAGCACCCGGCAAAACATAGCCCAGCAGGCCGGCATGCACCGGCGTGCGGCGGCCCACCGTATCGAGAAATTCCACATCGGCAAGCTGCGCATGCACGCCGCCGGTGTTGGCCACTTCGAGCACGGCCTGGCCTTCTTCGCGGCGCAGCGACCATGCAAGCTGCGGCTCGGACGACTGCGCACCCGCCGCTGCAATGAAGATCGGCACCGAATAGCGCAGCACCAGCTGCAGGCCCTTCTTTTCCTTCATCTCCACCGGCAGCTCGTCGATCACGACCCGGTACGAGCCTTCGACCGTGCCGGTCGGAACGCCCGTGCGAATCACGCGGATCAGCTGCCGGTCCGACGCGGCCAGCTGCACCATCGGCGGACTGACCAGCAGTTCGCGCGAGGGCGTCAGCTTCTCGGTGCCGTTCTCCTGCGCCCAGTGATAGACGCGCACCTGCGCGTGCACCACCGTATCGCCCGTGTTGCTGAGCCAAAGGCCTTCGGCGTTTTGCGTGGCCTGCAGCGTCAGCGTGACCGGAGACACCTGCAGCCCGCTGGCCGATGCAACCGCCTGCACCAGGGCAAGCGCGAGAACAGCGGTATGGCGAAGCAGGCGGCGCATGGGCAATCGATCGATCAATCGATCAGTAGTTGACCTGGACCGTCACCGTGTCCGAGTAGGCGCCAGGCGTCACGTTGGCGCTGGCCACCGTGGCGTACACGGGAATCGTCTGCGCCGCGCCGGTGCCGGTGCCGGCCACGCCGTTGCCCACTGCCGTGGAAGTGGCCGTGCTGCCCCAGACGGCGCCGGTGGCGCTCACCGAGCGGAGCTGGTAGGCCACCGTGTCCGAACCGGTCGCGGGGCTCATCACGCCGGCGCCGGTGGTGCTGTTGTTCGAAGGCAGCAGGCCGATGTTGTAAGGCGTGGTCTTGGAGCAGGTCACGCTGATGTTGCTGTTGCCGCTCAGGTTGGTGGCAGAGGAATCGACCGTACCGAAGTCGATCTTCGAGCCGGCGCCCGCCACAACCGAGCAGGCCTTGGCGACAGTGATCAGAACCTGGAACGTGGCCGTGGCCGGGCTCGTGGCTGCCAGGACAGCGCTGGTGGTGACTGCAAGGGTGGCTGCAACGATGAGGGAGAGTTTTTTCATGGTGAACGCCGACTGGTTAAAAAAATGTTGGAAGAGGGGGTTGAGAAACGCGGAACTTGCCGTGGCAAAGTAACAAAATAGTTCTCAGAATGGAATTATTGATACTTTAGTTTCAAAAAGTCAACTGACGCGCTCCAAGTCGTCGCGCGGTGGTGACACGCTTTGAGGTTTCCCGGGGGGTACCCAATCTGCCGACGCAGGCGCTACCCCGCCGCTTGGCAAATGGATGTTTTGGCTCGAAGGCGCCTCGGTACAGGGGCAAGAGCTCCGGTACGTGCCGCATTCCTTCTGGCTGTCAAACCCGCCCAGAAGGCGGGGTGTGCAGAAGCAATCGGCACAGGCAGGGCCGGCAATCGTTTTCGAGTGCCGACGCCTGTTCCGCTGGGACCAATGTCACTTCTGACTTACAAAATGTAGCCCGAAGTACCTGTTGTCACAGACGGGTGCTCACATTTTAAAAGCAGTTTTGCCAACTCCGTCACGGATTTCCGTGGGGAAAAGGCCTGACAGCGGCTGAGCGTGCCGTCATGAGGGGCATCCCGCAATGATGCGAAGAAACAACAGTTACCCGCCCCACCCCGAGCAGGTCAAGGCTGCCGGCCTCAGTCGTCGGACCTTGAAACGTGGAGCAGGCACATGAACAGGACGCCCACGAAAGCGCCAGCTACGAAGATCCCGGTGCCGATTGCGAAGGTATACATGGGTAAAAACGACAAATGCCCTCCCGAAAAGCTCTTTTTGGAGCATTGGACATGTCGCACCTGACCGCCCGCTGAGTGCCGCTGTCAATCCCCTGGCGCGCTTAAAAAAGCGATTCGACCTCCCCAATACGAGTGATGACAAGTTCCCGGTTTCTTCGCTCTACCGTGCGCAACTTCGCTCAAGTAACAGTGTTATTCCGACAAGGACATCCATCACATTTTTCGCAGAAGATGGGTTGCAAAAAGTAATATGCGTGAGATATCCCTGAAAAAGTGATCCGCATCACTTACTGAATACAAACGTTTAGCAACAAAAGATAAAATATACGTACAGGGAGGAGTATTCAGCAACAGCTAGTCCCTGTGGGGCCGGAGCCGGCCTTCACCGCAACAACCAGGGGACTGTTTTGAGACGAGAAGTGAACGCAACGGCATGGATTGCCGCTGCAATGTTGGGCGTAGCCGTGCTTCAAGGCTGCGCCGTGGCTCCGGGCATGGGTACCGTCGAGCCGTACCAGGTCGCCGAAGAGCTGCCCCCCAAATTCCAGTACCTGCCTGATGCGGCACCCGAAGACCGCATCACCCCCATCACGCCGGCCCTGGTGCGCACGCTGGCCAAAGCCGCGCCCAAGAACGTGCCGCCCGAGGTGCAGGCGCTGTTCGGCAAGCCGCAGCGCTACACCATCGGCCCTGGAGACGTGGTGGGCGTCATCGTGTATGACCACCCCGAGCTGCTGCCCAACGCCGGCGCCGTCATCTCCCAGCAGGCCGACCCGACGGGCGTGAGCGTGGCGCCGGGCTTCATCGTCGATTCGTCCGGCGAAATCGCCTTTCCGTACGTCGGCCGCGTCCGGGTTGCGGGCCTCACCGAGGCCGAGGCCGGCGACCTGATCTCCAAGCTCATCGTCACGCAGGTGCGCGAGCCAGAAGTGACCGTGCGCATCCAGTCCTTCCGCAGCCGCCGTGTCTACGTCGAGGGCGAAGTACGCACGCCAGGCTCCCAGATCGTGACCGACGTGCCCATGACGCTCACCGAAGCGATCAACCGCGCCGGCGGCATCACCGCAAACGGCAACCGCGCGGCCGTCACCCTGGTGCGCGACGGCAAGTCCATCGACATCGACCTCACGCGCCTGCGCGAAGCCGGCCGCGACGGCAACGACATTCCCCTGAGGAACAGCGACACCATCCGCATTGGCCACCGCGAAGACGCCAAGGTGTACGTGATGGGCGAAGTCCTCGTTCCGTCAGCACTGACGGTACGCAGCAACGGCCGCCTCAACCTGAACGAAGCGCTGGGCGAAGCGGGCGGGCCGGTGCTCACCACCTCCAACCCCGGCCAGATCTACGTGATTCGCCAAGGTGCCACCGGCTTGCCCGCGATCTTCCACCTGGACGCCAGGAACCCGGCCGCCATGGTGCTGGCCAGGCAGTTCAGCCTGGAGCCGCAGGACGTGGTCTACATCGACCCGGTTCCGCTCGTGAAGTGGAACCGCGTCGTCAGCTTGATTCTTCCGTCTGCGCAAGTGGTGAACAGCGCCAGCGAGACGTACGTCAGGCACCGCTAGTCGAGGCCAAAAAGTCCCACGCTGCATTCGCGGTTAGCAGCACAGGGACTTGCCTCAAAAAAAGAACAACCGCGAACGTAGGGCGGCGGTCAGGGGTCGTGCCGCCGATTTTTTCTTCCGGTAATCAACATGCAAGCCATCCATTCAAATCGACCGATTGCCGTCATTGGCTTAGGCTACGTGGGCCTTCCGCTGGCCGTGGAGTTTGGCAAGAAGCGCCAAGTGATCGGCTTTGACATCAACGCCAAGCGCATAGCCGAACTGCAAGCCGGACGTGACCATACCCTCGAAACCACGCCGGAAGAGCTGAAGGCCGCTGCTCAGCTGGCTTTTACGTCGCACGCCGATGACCTGCGCGACAGCGCTGTTTTCATCGTGACGGTTCCCACGCCCATCGACAACGCCAACCGACCCGACCTGACGCCTCTCATCAAGGCCAGCGAGACCGTTGGCAAGGTGATGCCAACTGGCGCGATCGTGATCTTCGAGTCGACGGTATACCCAGGGGCAACCGAAGAGGTCTGCGTGCCTGTGCTCGAAAAATTTAGCGGCAAGAAGTTCAACGTCGACTTCTTCTGCGGCTACAGCCCGGAGCGCATCAACCCGGGCGATAAGGAGCATCGCCTGCCGACTATCAAGAAAGTGACCAGCGGCAGCACGCCCGAGGTTGCGGAAGTGGTTGACCAGCTATATCGCGAGATCATCACCGCCGGCACCCACAAGGCAAGCAGCATCAAAGTGGCGGAAGCCGCAAAGGTGATCGAGAACACCCAGCGCGACGTGAACATTGCGCTGATGAATGAACTCAGCCTGATTTTTCACAGGCTCGGCATCGACACATTGGAAGTTTTGCAAGCGGCTGGCACCAAGTGGAATTTCCTGCCCTTTCGTCCGGGCCTCGTGGGTGGGCATTGCATCGGCGTGGACCCGTACTACCTCACCCACAAGGCGGTGGAAGTCGGCTATCACCCCGAGGTGATCCTTGCTGGCCGCCGTATCAACGACAACATGGCCAGCCACGTTGCCGATGAAGTCATCAAGCTGATGCTGCGCAAGAACGTGCCGGTGCTGGGCAGCAAAGTGCTGGTGCTGGGCCTGGCGTTCAAGGAAAACTGCCCCGATGTGCGCAATACCAAGGTCGTGGACA
Organism: Variovorax beijingensis; assembly: GCF_007828835.1. Lineage (GTDB taxonomy): Bacteria > Pseudomonadota > Gammaproteobacteria > Burkholderiales > Burkholderiaceae_C > Variovorax > Variovorax beijingensis_A. The sequence goes on from NZ_VIVL01000004.1 coordinate 34,598, forward strand.
TTGTGCACACCCTGCGGGGCTACAACACCCATGTCGACGTGTTCGATCCGTGGATCGACGTGGCCGAGGCCGAGCACGAATACGGCCTGCGCTGCTTGAGCGAGATGCCGACCGCCGGTGAATACGCTGCCGTTGTGCTGGCCGTTGGCCACCACCAGTTCGTCACGCTGGGCGAAGCGGGCATCAAAGCCCTTGGTCAACCGAACGCCGTGCTGTTCGATGTGAAAAGCCTGCTGCCCTTGGGGGCCGCAGACGGTCGGCTTTAAGCGGAGCCGAGCCATCATGAGCCAATCCAATTCAAATCCGACGGCATACGACAAGCTCAGGGGGCGCCTTGTCGCCGAGCCTCACACATGGCTTGTCACTGGCGTGGCTGGCTTCATTGGCAGCAATCTGCTGGAGACCTTGCTCAAGCTCAACCAGCAAGTGGTGGGGCTCGACAACTTCGCCACCGGACACCGGCGCAACTTGGCCGAGGTTCAAACCTTGGTCACTCCAGAGCAGTGGGCCAACTTCCACTTCATCGAAGGCGATATCCGCAACCTCGAGGACTGCCATCGAGCGATGATTTTTCCCAGTGCCGATACTTCATTGAGAGAGAGCGGGGCAGCCGTGGAGTACGTTCTTCATGAAGCAGCCCTTGGTAGCGTTCCCCGCAGCTTGGCTGACCCGGTCACCTCCAACGCCGTCAATATCAGCGGCTTCCTGAACATGCTGGTGGCGTCGCGTGACGCCGGGGTCAAGAGCTTTACGTATGCAGCGAGCAGCAGCACATATGGAGACCATCCAGCGCTGCCCAAGGTCGAGCACACCATCGGAAAGCCACTTAGTCCCTACGCCGTCACCAAATATGTGAATGAGCTGTATGCCGACGTGTTTGCCCGCTGCTACGGCTTCAACACTATCGGGCTGCGTTACTTCAACGTGTTTGGACCCCGGCAAGACCCAAACGGTGCCTACGCCGCCGTCATTCCCAAGTGGATTGCCAGCTTGATGCAGGGCGAACCGGTCTACATCAATGGCGACGGCGAAACCAGCCGCGACTTCTGCTTCATCGCCAATGTTGTTCAAGCGAACTTGCTTGCCGCAGTCGTAAAGGAGACTGAAGCCGTCAACCAGGTCTACAACGTGGCACTGGGAGACCGCACCAGTCTGAACGAGTTGTATGCCCACTTGCGAAGCAAGCTGCTGCCCCATTACCCACATCTGGACGAGGCCCAACCTGTACACAGGGACTTCCGTGCCGGAGACGTGCGACATAGCTTGGCCGATATAGGCAAGGCGGAGCGCCTGCTGGGATACACGCCCACTCATCGCATCGGCGAGGGACTGACTCTCGCGATGCCTTGGTACATCAAGCAGAGATATTGATGATGTGCTTTTTTGAAAAGCATCATCGACAACACCAGAAGCACTCAGTCCGAACTTGGCGCAGGATAACTTCAAGCCTTTTAGCCCGCCGAGGACTTTAAAACCAATTCCGCAACCAAGTCATGAAGCAGCAGTTTATTCATCCTCTATCGGACGTCCGGTCCATTTCGATTGGTGAAGGGTCGCGAGTTTGGCAGTACGTTGTTGTGCTATCCGGGGCTCAAATCGGACGTGATTGCAACATTTGTTCACACTGTTTGATCGAAAGCGATGTAGTAATTGGTGACCGCGTCACGGTCAAGAGCGGTGTTCAACTTTGGAACGGCCTGCGATTGGGGGATGATGTATTTGTCGGCCCTAATGTCTCATTTACAAATGACAGATTTCCTCGGAGCAAGCAAACGCCAGAGAAATTTCTGGTAACCACCATTCATGATGGCGCTTCAATCGGCGCTGGGGCTGTGATCTTGCCTGGCATTTCGATCGGCAGTAAGGCGATGGTCGCTGCAGGTGCTGTCGTCACTCGGTCTGTGCCTCCCAATGCCGTGGTGGTAGGCAACCCTGCCAAGATTGTTGGCTACGCTGGCGCTGAACGTAGCGACTTGTTCGATACGACTGTGCCTGAGGCCGGAATGAGCGAATCTGTTACGCGAGTGGCGGGCGTCAAGCTGTACCGAATGCACCGCGTTGCTGATATTCGCGGGAGCCTAACGGTCGGTGAATTCGATCGCAGTATTCCATTTTCCGCAAAGCGATATTTCATGGTGTTTGACGTGCCGAGCAGGGAAACGCGCGGAGAGCATGCGCATCACGAATGTCACCAATTTCTAGTTTGCGTGCGTGGCAGTTGTGCCGTAGTGGCAGATGATGGGGCGAACCGTCAGGAATTCATATTGGATCGGCCTGATATTGGTATACATGTGCCGCCTATGGTATGGGGCATTCAGTATAAATACTCTGCGGATGCGGTTTTATTGGTCTTCGCTTCGCATTATTACGATAGCGCTGACTACATTCGAGACTATTCTGAGTTTCGTAAACTTGTCGGAGCTTCAGCGTGATTCCGTTTCTTGACCTAAAAACTCCTTACTTTGAGCTAAAGCAAGAGCTGGATGATGCCATCGCTCGGGTAGTTAGTTCTGGTTGGTTCATCGGTGGTGAAGAAGTAGATCAATTCGAGGTGGAATATGCGTCGTACTGTGGCGCGGCCCACGCAATAGGCGTCGCCAACGGCTTGGATGCCTTGCACCTAGCGCTGCGCGCCATGGATGTTGGAGCGGGCGATGAAGTCATCGTACCTAGCAACACCTATATCGCCACTTGGCTAGCGGTGACGCAATGTGGAGCTATCCCTGTGCCGGTAGAGCCGGATGAACGGACTTTCAACATTAACCCAGCCCTGCTTGAAGCAGCTATCACTCCACGCACCAAAGTAATTCTGCCCGTGCATTTGTATGGTCAACCAGCCGATTTAGACCATGTTCTTCTTATTGCTCGCAAGCATGGGCTACGCGTACTCGAAGACGGGGCTCAGGCGCATGGCGCACGCTACAAGGGTGAGCGTCTGGGCGCACATGGCGATGCTGTTGCGTGGAGCTTCTATCCGGGGAAAAACCTGGGTGCGATGGGAGACGGCGGAGCCGTGACTACTAATGATACGCAGTTGGCCGACCGATTGCGGGTATTGCGTAACTATGGGTCTCGCGTGAAGTATGTGAATGAAATGCAGGGGTATAACAGTCGCTTGGACCCTTTGCAGGCGGCCATTTTACGAGTCAAGCTGGCTCATTTGGACAAGTGGAACGAGCGACGCAAGTTGGCGGCGGCGCAATACCTAAAAGATCTTATTGGTAGCGGCGTGGTTTTGCCCTACGTACCAGATTGGGCAGACCCCGTCTGGCATTTGTTCGTGGTCCGCTGTGCAAAGCGCGATGCGTTGCATCAGCGTCTAGCGGCATCGGGAGTGAGCACTTTGATTCACTATCCAATTCCGCCGCATAGGCAAGAAGCCTACGCCGACGCGGGGTGGCAAGTTAATGAGTTTCCGCTTGCAAATCAAATGGCTGACGAGGTACTAAGCCTCCCAATGGGACCTCATCTGTCCGAGAATCAAAGGCAGCAAGTGGTCGTTTCGCTTCGTGCCAACGTCACTGCCGATGACTGACGCTAAGTCATACCGGAAAATCCTGCGCTCGTCGGTCATTATCGGCGGAGCATCCGTCATAAATATTCTGATCGGCTTGGCTCGCATTAAAGTGGCGGCCGTGTTATTGGGACCTGCTGGCGTGGGTGTGATCGGTCTTTTTCAGAACCTGATTGCTGTGGCGTCTACGGTGGTTGGTTTGGGATTTGGCAACGTCGGTACCCGGCAAATTGCTGAAGCCGCCGGGCGAGACGATGATCGCGCTGTGGCGGTCGCACGCCGGGCATTGGCTTGGGGTACTTTGCTGCTGGCATTGATTGGCGCCGGGATTTTTTGGGCCTTGCGAAATATTTTGGCCGTAATAGTGCTTGGAGATGCAGAGTCCGGAACTCAGATTCAGTGGCTGGCGATAGGGGTTGCGGTGACCGTGGGAGCAAGCGCACAAACTGCGCTGCTTAATGGGTTACGCCGGATAGGCGACATTGCTCTCGCGAGTGTGTTCTCTGCATTGCTGTCTACAGTAGTGGGAATTTGTGTACTACTTTGGTGGGGGCAAACGGGAGTCGTGGCTTTTGTATTAATTGCGCCACTGTGCACATTTTTATTGGGCTACGTCTTCGTTCTCAGGTTGCCAAGGGAAAATTCGATCACTACTCCTTGGCCGCTAATAGTTGCTCAATGGCGAACATTAGCGAAGCTGGGTGCCGCGTTTATGTTGGCTGGCGTGGTGGCCACATTGGCGCAATTGTTAGTACGCACGATAGTTCAAAAAAATTTGGGGGCAAGCGGATTGGGCGTTTTTCAGGCGTCTTGGCAGATTTCTATGACCTATCTAGGGTTTGTCCTTTCGGCCATGGGGACGGACTACTACCCACGCCTAACCGCATGTATTGATGACTACATAGCCACCAATCGTATGGTAAATGAGCAAACAGAAGTAGCTCTAATATTAGGAGGGCCAGTTTTGCTAGCAATGATGGGGCTGGCACCTTGGATCATCGGATTGTTATATTCCAATGAATTTCAGGAAGCTCAAGACGTGTTGCGTTGGCAGATCATTGGAGATCTGCTAAAGATATTAAGTTGGCCGCTTGGTTTCATTTTGTTAGCGGCAGGAAATGGTCGAGCATATCTCATTACCGAAACCATAGGATTTGGTTTCTTCGTGATTTTGACTGCATTTTTTTTGCCGTTGCTAGGAATTCGAGCCACTGGGATAGCATTTATCGGTATGTACGCAGTTTATCTACCAATGGTGTATTGGCTTGCTCATAAGAAAACAAAATTTCAATGGTCTGCGAAGATTTGGCGCCAGTTTGGAGCGGTCTTGGGGTTGTGCGTGTTCGTGAAGCTATTAGCTGAATGGGATCCCCTTGCTGGTGCAATATTCGGCCTCGCGGGAGCAATGGGGTTGGCGGGGCTTGCCGCAGCTCAGTTTTCAAGCATTGATGCAACTGAAACTGCTGCCGGGCGTTTATACGCTAAAGTCATAAAAAAAATGCCAATGCAAAGGAGAAGGCGTTGATGCTATTGGTGGATCGCACACATATTCTATGAAAATACTTATCCCCATAACTGGTTTTGGCCACGCTGGCGGCTACAGAGTCCTCTCCGAGTTGGCTAACCATTGGACGATGGACGGTCATCAGGTCGACTTTCTCGTTGACGAAAGATCCCCGGATCCCTATTTTCCCACTCGCGCAAGAATTCATCGTTTCGATAAATTTGGGCGATTGATTGACCATCACGGCGACATGCTGAGAAAAGAGTTTTCTTCGAAGGGAAATGCGGCCTCGATTTATTTTGGGATGTGGCGTGCATTAGGGAAAATTGGTGCAAAGTATGACGTGGTTTTAGCGAACCACTCACTTACCGCATTTCCCGTGGCATTTGCCAGAGGCGGGAAGGCATCTAAGTACTATTACGTTCAGGCCTATGAGCCGGAATATTACTCTCTTAGTAAGAGTCGAAAAGCTAGAGTACTTGAAAAGCTTTCAAAATTTAGCTATCGATTGAATTTGAGGCAAATCGCAAACGCACCTATTTATCTTGGGTATCGCGATATAAAGGCTGAGCAATGGATTCCTCCGGGGGTTGATGAGTCGATATTTCACCGTCGCAGTTCACCTCCGGATCTTGGTGTTGGTAAAACATTGAAAATTGGGACCATTGGCAGGAAGGAAGCCTCTAAGGGGACTAAATATGTTCTTGAGGCTTTTGAAAAGCTGGCGCTTATAGATTCAAAAATCCAATTGAAAGTGGCATATGGTAATTTGCCAGACAATTGGACGCATGATAGGGCGGAAATCATTGTGCCTTCTAATGACCGCGAGCTATCAGATTTTTATCGATCCATCGACATACTTATTGCACCTGGAACGGTCCAACTTGGGGCATGCCATTATCCGGTCTTGGAGGCTATGAGTTGCGGAACCCCTGTCATCACCACGGGGTATTTGCCGGCAAACAAAGAAAATTCCTGGATTGTGCCGACTGAGGACTCCGAATCTATCGTCTCTTCCGTGCTTGAAATTTCTGCATCGTCTCGGGTTGACGTTTTGAAAAAACTAGATCTGGCTGCGGCGGCCATCGACTTTTTTTATTGGAAAAATGTCTCGCAGCGGTTCATCGGGTTGTTTGAGTGCCGATGATGCGCGTATCCAGATCCAAAGTTTTAACGCTGGCAATTGGAGCGGCTGCAGCACTGGTTTCTGTGTTGCAACCGTTTGGTTATAGCCCTGATTATCCGCAATATAGCTACTTTTTTGATCAATTGCGCTCGGATTATCTCTCCCAATTAAGGGAGTCGAGGTTCGAGCTTGGATTTTTGCATCTCAGCTATCTGCTGACGCAGATATTTCGAGAAAACGTCCACGTTTATGGTTTTTTTGTCCTGATAGCAATTGGGTTGAAGGTGTATTTCGCGGGGAGATTTTCCGCCAAAAATTATGCTTGGATATTTTTGGTGTTCTATTTTTTTAAGTTTTTCCCACTTCACGAGTTGACTCAACTTCGTGCTGCGATGGCGGCGTCTCTCTTGGTGGTGGTGTTTTATTATTATTCAATTGAACGCTATTGGATTGCGCTGTCGATTTCTTTGATTGCCATTGCATTTCATAATTCGGCAGGATTGGTGTTGCCATTTTTTTTGACTCCAATGGCTGCGTTAACACGGGGGAGAATTGTTCTTGCCGCCCTTATCGTATATGTCTCTTGCTATCTTATTTCGGACTACTTAGTAGGTTTTTTGGCGGATCGCATTGTCGTCTTTGAAATGTATATAAATGCTGGGATCGAATCAAGACGCGATGCGGCCTTTTCTCCTGTCTTTTTTCCTGAATTCTTTTTGATTGCGTTGTCCTTCGTATGCTGGAGAGATCTTTCTGGGGTAATGAAGAAGGTATTGGCGATTGAGGTTTTTGGGTTTGCTGTATTTTATGGATTTATTGATCTGGGGGTGGTGGCGGTTCGCGGACGTGAATTATTTTCCGTGCTTTGGATTGTATTTGTCGCTCAATTTCCTTTTGCCGGAAAAAAAATAAGAGCTGGAATAGTTTTTTTTGTTCTCGCCTCCGTTCTTTTGTCGGTATACCTCTATTTTGTCTTGGATTTCTTTGCAAGCGAGCTTGGGTATTGAGTTTTTGGCCGTCGAGTATTTTTTTGTATTTGGTTGCATGAGATTGGGGTCAAAACCCTATCTATTGAGGATTGAGTGCATCCCGGCGCTGATGGTTTTCGAGTTCATGGTTCAACACGGAGGGCGTTATTATGATTGATATTGTTTTGGTGAATTGGAACTCGGGTCTTCAGCTTGGCGAGGCTGTAAGCAGTATCGTAAATAATCACGAAAATGTAGTTGGCAAGATCGTCGTGGTTGATAACGATTCATCGGACGATTCAATGAAGAGCATTGATGTCGGTGATTGTGGGATCGTTTTGCAGTTGGTCTTCAATAAGGAGAATTTGGGTTTTGGGGCGGCTTGTAATCGGGGCGCAAGGTTGTGTGAGAGTGAGTTTATTCTTTTTTTGAACCCAGATGCCAGATTGTTTCCTGGATCGCTGTTGGTTCCCTTGAATTATATGCAAAGAGGCAACAATTCTAATGTTGGCATCTCTGGCATTCAATTAATTGATTCGGTCGGACGAGTGTCGCGTAGTTGTTCTCGCTTTCCTACAACGCCATTGCTGCTAGCTCAGGCCCTTGGATTGAATAAATTACCTTGGTTGCACTCTTGGAGCACGCATATGAATGAATGGGATCATTCTGCTGACCGCGAAGTTGACCAAGTGATTGGTGCATTTTTCTTTATCCGTCGTGCCGTTTTTGAGGGGCTTGGAGGATTTGATGAAAGATTTTTTGTTTATTTTGAGGAAGTAGATATTTCCTATCGTGCCAAGCAGGCCGGATGGCGCAGCATCTATCTAACGGAGGCGCAAGCGTTTCATGCGGGGGGTGGAACCTCGGGGCAAATTAAAGCCCATCGACTTTTTTACTCCCTACGCAGTCGCTTGCTTTACGCCTTCAAACACTTCTCTCGTGCTGCAGCTTGGGCCCTCACAGGGATAACCTTGTTTATTGAGCCTGCATCACGTGCAATATTTTCCCTGCTGCGTGGTGGAGTTGAAGATTTGCGTAATACGTTGCGAGGTTATGGGATGCTGTGGCAGGATATTCCAAATATCTTTAAGAGTTCACGGAAATGAAGATTCTTGCGCTCACCCGATATGGACGTTTAGGAGCTTCTTCTCGCCTGCGTACTATGCAATTTTTGCCGCTTCTTAAAACGGCGGGAATGGATGGTTTGATTTCCCCCCTTTTTGGGGATGCAATGTTGATTAATAAGTACAAAAGAAGGCAATACAGCGCAGGTGCCGTCCTTAAGGCATACGGAAATCGCGTGGCGCAGCTGCTTCACCGGCATCATTTTGATTTGATTTGGATTGAAAAGGAGGCGTTGCCTTGGACGCCGGCGCTATGCGAAAGGGTGCTGCTCAGTGGCGTGCCGTACGTGCTCGACTATGACGATGCAATCTTTCATAAATACGATCAACATCGTTCGGTGTGGGTTCGGTGGCTGTTGGGGCGGCGCATTGACCGTTTGATGGCGGATGCTCGGTTGGTAATTGCGGGTAATGATTACTTGGCTCAACGGGCGCGAAAAGCCGGGGCACGCTGGGTAGAAGTGCTGCCTACAGTGGTTGATTTGGAGCGATATGCCGCCAAGCCTCCGAACCAGCGGCGGGTCGATATCCCATACATCGTATGGATCGGTTCGCCATCCACGGTCAAATATCTGGCCGCACTTGAAGCGCCGCTGGCCGCTCTGGCTGCGCGTTCCCCATTCAAGCTGCGCGTGATAGGCGGCAGTCTGAAGATGACGGGGGTTGACGTCGAGTGCGTACCGTGGACTGAGGAGTCGGAAGTGCAATCGATCGCTGAGTGCGACATAGGTGTTATGCCCTTAAACGACTCACCGTGGGAGCGCGGCAAGTGTGGGTACAAGCTTATTCAATATATGGCGTGCGGTTTGCCCGTCGTGGCCTCACCGATTGGTGTGAATACGAAAATCGTGCGCGACGGGGTCAATGGGTTTTTGGTGACGTCGGCGGATGCCTGGGTGGGAAAGCTCGAGCAGCTTTTGCGTGATGCTGACCTTCGACGATCCATGGGCCGTGAGGGACGTCGGAGCGTGGAGGCCGAATATTGCGTCCAGCAAGCAGGCCCTCTACTAGCAAACCTTTTGGTGAAGGCCGGCGCGAGGCAAGCATGCGAACGCTGAGTTTCTTTCGCTTCCTCAGGGCACCTCAAAGAGGTGCGGAAATTTGGAGTCGGCAGTGGGGAAAATGAATTCTAGGATACTGACGTGACGGAGAAGCATGGCGTCGAGGGTAGTGGCGCATTGTTATTTGTCGTCAATATCGATTGGTTTTTCTTGTCTCATCGCTTGCCGATCGCTCTTGAGGCGATTCGTCAGGGATGGCAGGTTCATATAGCTACAGGCTTGACCGACCGGAGGCAAGAATTAGAACGTCATGGACTGGTGGTGCATCCTCTTCAGTTGGAGCGCGCCGGCGTAGGCATAGTCAATGCGGCAAGTTCCGCTTGGCAGTTGTTGAGGATTGTTCGCCGAGTACGGCCTCATGTAATCCACACAGTAACCATCAAACCCGTGCTTCTTGGGGGGATGGTGGCGCGATTGGCAAAGGTGCCGTCGCTCGTATCGGCTGTGCCGGGCTTGGGTTCGGTTTTCGTTGCTGACGGGCTAGTTGCCGGCTTGAAGCGTCTACTAGTTCGCGCCGGCTATCGAATGGCCTTGAAACACAGGAATCAGAAAGTCATTTTTCAGAACACGGGCGATCAGGACACCGTGCTGTCAATGACCGGGCTTGCTCGCTCTGATGTGGTGCTAATCCGGGGATCGGGTGCTGACTTGACTCGGTTTACACCTCAGCCGTTGCCGGAGGGTGTTCCGATCGTGGTCCTCGCTTCTCGACTGCTTTGGAACAAAGGAATCCAAGAGTTCGTAAGCGCTGCACGGTTGGTCAGGCAGGGTGGAGTGAGCTCGAGATTTGTGTTGGTGGGTACTCCAGACGCAGCAAGCCCTACCAGTGTTCCAGAGCGTCAGATCGAAGAATGGGTGGACGAGGGTGTCATTGAATGGTGGGGCCAGCGATCCGACATGGAATCGGTATTGGCTGCAGCCAATCTGGTGGTGTTGCCCTCCTACAGCGAAGGTATTCCGAAGATTCTGATTGAGGCCGCCGCTTGCGCGCGGCCCGTCGTGACGACGGATGTACCAGGATGCCGTGAAGCGATCGAGGTTGGCGTTACGGGCGTGGTGGTGCCGTGCCGTGACAGCGCTGCGTTAGCTAACGCTATCGAGGAATTGTTGGGCGATCCGGCCAAGTGCAAGCGGATGGGCGACGCTGGGCGTGTTCTCGCCGAGAGGGAGTACGACGTTGCGCATGTGGCCCGTGCTCATCTGCGGATCTACTCGGATTTGAAGGCGCGGGCCTAGCATGGAAGCCGGAATTGAATTGGGTGCAGGACCCGTCCGCGCAAGAGGCCTGACGTTGATCACGGGTGCTACAGGATTTGTCGGCCGGGCAGTCATGCGTCGGATCTTGGCCGACCCGTCCCGACGGGTCGTGGCGCCAGCCAGGCGCGAGACGGTATGGGGCGAAGAACGTGTAAGACCACTGCTGGTTCTTGACCTTGCCACCTTCGACCGTTGGGGCGATGCACTTGCTGATGTGGATGCGGTGGTGCACTGCGCTGCCCGTGTGCATGTGATGAATGAAGGTGCGGTCGACCCGTTGGCCGAATTCCGTCGCACCAACGTGCAGGGCACATTAACGTTAGCCAGGCAAGCGGCTGCTGCCGGAGTGCGGCGCTTTGTGTTTATCAGTTCGGTGAAGGTAAACGGTGAGTCGACTCAAGCTGGCTTGCCTTTCACGGCAGAGCAGGTACCAGCGCCGCAGGACGCCTATGGCATTTCAAAGATGGAAGCCGAACAGGGCTTGCGAGAACTGTCGCAAACAACATCGATGGAGATCGTCGTCATTCGTCCGCCGTTGGTTTACGGCCCAGGCGTGAAGGCCAACTTTGCTTCGATGGCGCGCTGGCTCAAGAGGGGCGTGCCGTTGCCATTGGGAGCCATCGTCAATCAGCGCAGCTTGGTGGCACTCGACAACTTGGTTGACCTTGTAGCGGTGGCATTGGTTCATCCCAATGCGGCTGGGCAAACCTTCATGGTGTCGGACGGAGAAGACGTATCTACGACCGAACTGCTGCGCCGTACCGCAGAGGCGCTGGGGCGCCGTGCACGACTGCTGCCAGTGCCCATGTCTTGGTTGGAGTTGGCTGCAGCGGTGCTGGGCAAACGGACTGTGGCCCAACGCTTGTGCGGTTCGTTGCAGGTGGATATTTCCAAGACCTGCGAATTGCTTGGATGGCGTCCGCCAGTGGGCTTGGATGAAGCGTTGCGCAGGGCTGTGAGGAGTGCGACGTGAAGCGGTGTTCTGATCTGTTGTTGGCGCTGCTGGCCTCGCTTTTTCTTGCGGGCCCTATCTTGTTCGTTGCGCTGCTGGTACGGCTGACCTCACGCGGTCCGGCGCTCTACTGGTCGGACCGAGTAGGGCGGCATAACGTGATCTTCAGAATGCCGAAGTTTCGCAGCATGCGAGTGGGGACGCCGGCTGTGGCCACCCATTTGCTCGCAGATCCCAAGGTCTATCTCACGCCCATTGGCTCCTTCTTGCGCAAGTCTAGTCTCGACGAGTTGCCGCAGTTATGGAGCATCTTGCGGGGCGACATGAGCTTTGTGGGGCCGCGGCCCGCACTGTTCAATCAAGAAGACCTCATCGCATTGCGCACCGAGCAGGGTGTGCATGCGCTGGTACCGGGGCTCACTGGGTGGGCGCAGGTCAACGGACGAGATGAGTTGCCGATTCCCGACAAGGTCAAGCTCGATGCGGAATACCTGCATCGACGTTCTTTGGTTTTCGACATTCGCATTCTCTGGCTCACCTTTGTCAAGGTGATGCGCCGTGACGGCGTTGCTCATTAAACAACGAGGGAATCATGAAACGTTTGCTGATCATCGGAGGAGGCGGCCATGGACGCTCCGTGGCAGAAGCTGTGCTCCTGTCGAAGCAACGGCAGGAGCAGTGCTTCGAACTCACTGCTTTTCTCGATGATGCGGCCAAGCCACATCAGCATGTATGGGATTGGCCCGTGTGGGGCACGACAGCCATGCTTCCCGAGTGCAGAGGAAGAGTGGACGCAGTGGTAGTTGCTATTGGCAACAACACTTTGCGCGAGGCATTGCATCGGCGCGTGCATGCCGCGGGGCTGTCGCTAGCCACAGTCATGCATCCAACCGCTGTGGTGTCGCCCCGCGCCTCCATAGGAGCGGGAGGGGTCATCATGGCTGGCGCTATTGTGGGCACTGAGGCTCAGCTTGGCGAAGGTGTGATCATCAATTGCGGAGCGGTGGTCGACCATGATTGCGTAGTTGAGGACTTTGCCCACTTGGGAGGCAACGCCAGCATGGCCGGTGGCGCGGTCCTCGGTCGAGGCGCATGGATGCAGGTTGGTGCCTCTTTGGGCTATGGCGTTGAGTTGCCTGCAAGAGCGGTGTTGCGCGCAGGTGAGGCGATGTCCGTCGATCAGGAGACGAGTCATTGCGTTCAGGCAGTCGCTCATGGAGCGACGGAATGATCAAGCTTCCGATCGTTCGCAAGAATATTTGGCGCTATGGCTTCTGGTTCTGCGCCATTGGAATTCTGGTGATGTCGCTTGCACCGATCACTGTATCCATGCCCACCACCGGCTGGGACAAGAGCAACCACAGCTTGGGATTTGCGGTGTTGGGGCTGCTGGGCTGCTGGGCCTGGCCCGGGCGCGCCGCCGTTGTCTTGCCTGCACTGCTGGCCTATGGCGGGGCCATCGAACTGCTTCAGGCGTTCACGCCTGATCGTTTTGTTGAAGCCGCTGACTTTCTGGCTGATGCGGTCGGGTTGCTGCTGGGCGCAGGTTTGGCGTTCTTGCTGGACCGCTGGTGCCCCGTGAGCGAGGGGGCGAAATGACCGATTCACGGCATCGCCGGCTTGTTGATAAGAATTTCTCGAGGGAATCCACATGATCGATCGTTTGGCCCAGCCTATGTTGGCACTGCCGCGTCCCATGAAGCGGCTCTTGGCTTTGGCGGTGGATGCCGGCCTGTGTGTCTTGTGCGTGTGGCTCGCACTCAGCCTGCGCTACGAGCAGTGGGTCGAATTGAGAGGGGCGCATTGGCTGGCCGTAGGCGCGGCGATCATGTTGGCGCTGCCGCTGTTCGTGGTCACGGGTTTGTACCGAGCGATCTTCCGGTACGCCGGCAGCGCGGCGTTGATGGCCATCATGCGGGCGTGCTTCGTTTTCAGCGTGGGCTATGTCCTGATGTTCACTGTGGTCGGGGTGGACGGCGTTCCGCGAACAGTGGGCCTGCTGGTGCCCGCGCTGCTGCTGTTGACGGTAGGCGCCTCTCGATTGTTTGCGCGCTATTGGCTGGGCGGCCTCTACACACAGGTGCTGCGCGGCAAGACGCTTCCGCAGGTGGTGATTTACGGCGCTGGCAAGGCCGGGCGCCAGTTGGCCGCAGCGCTGTCGCACAGCCCGGAGATGGTGGTGCGGCTGTTCGTCGACGATTCGCCGCATCTACAAGGCCGCACCCTCAACGGTCTGCCCATTTACCCGCCGTCCTGGCTCAAGGCCAACGCGGCCGCTCAGGGCATTACCGACGTGCTTTTGGCGTTGCCGTCAGTGTCGCAAGGGCGCAGGGCGCAGATCCTGAACGAACTCTTGTCGTTGCACCTGCATGTGCGCACGCTACCCGGCATGGCGGACCTGGCGCAGGGGCGAGTGCAGGTCAAGGACCTGATGGAGGTCGACATCGAAGACCTGCTGGGCCGGGACCCGGTGGCGCCGGACGAAGATCTGTTGCATCGCCATGTGCGCGGCAAGGTGGTGCTGGTGACTGGTGCGGGCGGTTCTATTGGCAGCGAGCTGTGCCGCCAGATCGCGCAGTTGAAGCCTTCGGTGCTGCTGCTGGTGGAGTGGAGCGAATACGCGCTCTATGCCATTCACCGCGAATTGGAGCAGAAGGCGCCCGCTCTGAGCGTGGTGCCGCTGCTGGCCTCCGTGTGCGATGCGGCGCGCATGCGGCAGATCATGGGCGTGTGGCGGCCCAGCACCGTCTATCACGCCGCGGCCTACAAGCACGTGCCGCTGGTCGAGCACAACCCCGTGGAGGGCTTGATCAACAACGCGCTGGGCACGCTCACGGCGGCATTGGCGGCGCGGGACCATGGCGTGGGCCAGTTCGTGCTGGTCAGCACCGACAAGGCCGTGCGGCCGACCAACATCATGGGTGCGAGTAAGCGCCTGGCCGAAATGACGCTGCAGGGCCTGGCCCAACAGAAGCCGAGCACCTGCTTTTCGATGGTGCGCTTTGGCAATGTGCTGGGCTCCAGCGGCTCGGTGGTGCCTCTGTTCCGCCAGCAGATCGAGGCGGGCGGACCGATCACGCTCACGCATGAAGACATCACGCGCTACTTCATGACCATTCCCGAAGCGGCGCAACTGGTGATCCAGGCCGGCGCCATGGCCGAGGGCGGCGACGTGTTTGTGCTGGAGATGGGCGAGCCGGTGCGCATCATCGACCTGGCACGCCGCCTGGTGGAACTGTCGGGCCGAACGGTGTGCGACGCGCGCAACCCCGAAGGCGATATCGAGCTGCTGATTACCGGCTTGCGGCCGGGCGAAAAGCTCTATGAAGAACTTCTGATTGGTGACAACGCCATGCCCACCGCCCATCCACGCGTGATGAAGGCGCATGAGGCGTGCCCGCCCTGGGCAGAACTGGCACAGCAGATCGACGAGCTAGGCGCACTGCTCGAGCGCAATGACGTGCCTGCGATCAAATGCAAACTCCAGGAGCTTCTGGGCGGCTACCTCCCGCATGCGGAGGTGGTGGACTGGGTGTACATGGAGCTTGAACGCCAGAACGAGGCGCTGCCAGCGCTGGTATCGGCAACGCCGGATGGCACCGCCCCTGCTGCTGCAGTGCCACCGCAGGTACTCGCCCCAGTCTGATTTCACATCGGGGCGCTGGGCGACGTCTCCGCACTGCCCCCGCCCCTGACCTGCGGGTCTATTCGTTGTATTTGTACGCCGTGTACCGGTAGCCGCCGTAGCGGTAGCCATGGCTGCCGTAGTGGCGCCGCGTCAGGTCGATGCCGTTGAAGATCACGCCGCTGACCGCCTTTCCAGCATGCGCGAGGCGCTTGGCGCTTTCATTGAGTTCGCCAAGCTGGGTCTGATCTGCGCGGGCCACCAGCAGCACTGCACCCATGTACGGTGCGACGGCGGCCGTGTCAGCGGCCACCAGTACCGGGGGCGTGTCGATGACGACCAGCTCGTACTGCGCGGAGAGCGCGTCGAGCAGGCGGATGAAGGTCTCCGACATCAGCATGTCGGCCGGATTGGTCGGCAGCTTGCCGGTGGTCAGCACGTCAAGGTTGGGCAGCACTTGCGAGCGGATGGCTTGCTGCATTGAAAGCTCGCCAGCCAGCAGTTCCGAGAGGCCGCCCTCGCGTGGCAGACCGAACTGCTTGTTCAGGTGGCCCTTGCGCATGTCGGCATCGATCAGCAGCACCCGCTTGCCGGCGTGGGCCATGATGGCGGCGAAGTTGCCTGAAACAAAGCTCTTGCCAATGCCTGGCGTTGCGCCGGTGATGAGCACGCGGTTGTTGCCGGCCTCCATCGTGGCGAATTGCAGTGCAATGCGCAGGCTGCGCAGTGCCTCGATGGGGGGGCTTTCCGGGTGGGTCACTGCCAGAAGCTGAATGCCTCTGGCACCCGCTGCAACGCTTTGATCGAGCGTCGTTTGGTCGGGCGTGAAGGGCACGACCGAATAGACCGAGAGGCCGGTGTGGGCCTCGATCTCCTGCGGATCCTTGATGCCTGCGAAAAAGTTGCTGCGCACAATGGCCAGTACTGCGCCGGCTAAGAGGCCCAGCACCAATGCCAGCGCTACGACAAGCGACTTTTGTGGCTTGATTGGTTCTTTTGGCTTCACTGCCTTGTCGAGCAGGCGCACGTTGCCGGTCTTGCCCTCCTTCACCAGGCGCAGTTGCAGTGCATTGTTCTGCAGCGACTGGTAAAGCCCGCTATTCACTCGCACGTCGCGCTCAAGGCGCAGCGCATCTTGCTGCATTGTGGGCATGCGGCTTACGCGCGCGTTGAGGCCGCTGATCTCTTTCTCGATAGCGCCGATCTGCCCATCTATGATCTTCACGCGCGAGTTGGCGTCGGTGAAGCGTGCCGCCACCTCGCGTCGGCGCTGCTGAGTTTCGAGGAGCTTGGTCTGCAACTCGATGGTCTGGGCCAGCACGCCCTTGGCTTCTTCGTCAAAGGCCACGGTGCCGTTCTTGTTCCGAAAGCGGGTGTAGGCATCTTCGGAGGCTTCAAGCTGGCGCTTGAATTCAGGCAACTGCTCATCGAGGAACTGCAGTGTCTTCTGTGCCTCGGCTGCCTTGCGCTCGACGTTCTGCTGCACGTACTGCTCGCCAATGGCATTGAGGATGCGGGAAAGCCGGTCGCGATCGCTGTCTTGCAGCGCCACGCTGATCACGTTCGATTGCTTGCCTTGTTCTCCGAGCTGCAGGCGTTTTTGTAGATCTTCGATAGTGCTGAGTTGCGAAGCGCGCGATACGACGAATTGCGCGCCGAGTTTTCCTTCAAGCTTGTCGATCAGCAGGTCGATGGCGCCGTCTTCGAGCGCATGATGCAGCGGCTGGCCAACGGTGCCGGTCAGAGGCTGGCCCAGTTCCGCGTGCGTCACCGTGTATTTGCCTTCGCCCTGAGCGGTGACCAGGAAGGGCGCTTCGTCTTCAAGGTCCGTCGGCACATCGAGGCGTGCGACGCTGATTCGTTCCTTGCCGTTGACGTAGCCGCCGATGCCGAGAAAGCCGGGCTCCGAAAGCCCGTCGGCCCGCCGCGCCAGCCAATGTCCGACTACCGGCAGGTAACGCGGCTTGGCGTCGATATAGGCACGTGTCTGGTCCACGGCTGCACCTAGCACCATACGCGAGCGAATGACCTGGATCTCACCTGTAGCGGGCGTCTTTACGTCGAAGAGACTGGAGGTCTCGCCAAGGAAGCCTTTGGCATCTGGTGCAGCGTCCTCAACCTGAATCAGTAGGTTCGATTGGTAGACCGGGGTGGAGAGTAGCGCGTAAGCCACGCCGAGCACTAGCGCCAGCACAGTGACGGCTGCAACCAGCCACTTGCGGTCGATCAGAATGTCGATCCACTCCGACAGGTTGATCACATCGTCATCGTCCGGCCGTGCAGTCAAGGACGCAGCAGCTTGGCCGCCCCGCACAGCATTGGAAGTGGTCACAACAGGAGTGTTCATTTGAATTGCCGAATGCGCTCGGCCCATGTCTTGACGCCGGCGTCGATGAGTTGAAGTGCGTGCTCGAATGCTTCCTGGCCCATGCGGTAGGGGTCAGGGATGTTCAGCTTGGCGGTTTCGGCAAGCCGAAAGACCCTGCCGCGCGTAAGCGGGTAGTTGTTTTCGATGTGTCGGCGCTGCCCGTCGTCCATGGTGAGGATGAGGTCGGCCTGCACGCACATGGACTGGGTGATCTGGCGCGCCCTGTGCGCGCTCAGGTCGAGCCCGCGCGCGGCCATCAGCTCCTGGGCGATGGGGTCCGCAGGGTGGCCGATCAATGCACCCGTGCCGGCCGACGACACGGTGATCTCCGGCAGCGCATCAGCCAGCAGGACATGCGCCATCGGGCTTCGGCAGATGTTGCCGATGCAAACGACAAGAACGGATTTCAATGTGTCCGCCTTTCTTCCATACAAAAAAAGCTCATGGGCTGCGATCGAAATTCAGGATGTTGTCTCCGGCGCGGGGCTTTGCGTCTTCCGGCGGCGCAAAGTTGAAGGCACCCCGGTCGCGCACGGAGGTCAGTTCATAAAGGGTGTTGCTGCGGCCCAGGCGGGCGCCGCCGTCGCGCGTGAG
This sequence comes from Variovorax beijingensis, assembly GCF_007828835.1. Lineage (GTDB taxonomy): Bacteria > Pseudomonadota > Gammaproteobacteria > Burkholderiales > Burkholderiaceae_C > Variovorax > Variovorax beijingensis_A. The sequence continues at coordinate 52,691 of NZ_VIVL01000004.1, forward strand.
CGGCGACCACGCAAAGCCTATGGCGAACTTGGTCGAGCGCGGTAGCAGCGCGTCGAGCGGAATCGAAAGATAGATGCCCTTGTCGAAATCGCCTTCGCCAAACTGCTTGGAAGAGACGTTGGTCTTGGTGGCATAGGCGCCCAGCACCAGGCCGTTGTCGAAGCGGCGGATGACTTCGAGCGTGACGCCGCGGTCGCCCGCCAGGTACTGGCCCGCGCTGATCTTGGCCAGCACGCCGTTCCAGCCGGTGTCCCAGTAGAGCGTGGCGTGGCCGGTGTTCACCTTGTAGTCGCGCAGGCCGAAGTCCTGGTTGAAGTCGCGCTGGCGCACGCGGTTGATGTCCACGCCAAAGGCCACGGGCGAGCGTGCCGGCCGGTACATCCATTCGGCGCCCACGCCGGCAAACATGCTCTCGAGCAGGCCGCCATACACGCTGTAGTACTGGCTGCTCGACAGCTGCCCCACGTGCGTGAGCTGCAGCGACGGAATGGTGAAGCGCCGCGATGTGACGTACTCGCGCTGGTAGGTGCGCACGCGCGGCAGCTCGCTGGGCGCGGTGTAGGTGAACTTGTCGTAGTTGTCGGCCAGCCGCAGGTTGACCGCGCCGCTGAGCCAGGTGCGCTGGGTAAAGCGGTATTCGGCGGTGGCCTGGATGCCAAGCTGGTAGAGAAGGAAGGCGTCAGGACCGCCGACGATCTGCCCGTAGCTGGGCGCAATGCCAAAGGTGAACTTGTCGCGTGGGCGCACCCATGGGGCGTTGGTTTCGGTGGCGGCAGCTTCGGCGGCGGCGGTGGTGTTCTGCGCGGGGCCGGTCTTGTCGGCGGGGCGGGCCAGCTCGGGCTCGTAGTCGCGCTTGGACACGGCCCGCGCGCCATGCGGCGGCAGGGCCTGGATGCGCGCGGCCACCCATTCGGCGCGGTCGATGGCCTGCGCATGGACCGCAAGGCCACGCTCGGCGTAGTGGAAGACAAAGCTCTTGATGGCGTCGGGCGCATCGTGGTGGAGCACTGCAATGGCTTTTTCGACGCGGGCGGTGCGGTAGACGGTGTTGCTGTCGGTCACCCACACATGCAGCACGTCGTCCTTGGGAGCGATGCGCTCGACGATCCATTCGGTCTGCGCCTCGATCTCCGCCGCGGTGGTTGCCCAGCCGGGTGAGCGCGGGGCCGCCTCCGGCCTGAATTCCGGCAGGGGCCGGTCGAGCGTCTTGGGCGTTTGCGATGCGGCCAGGTTGCTCGACAGCGTGAGGCCGATCATGAACTTGTCGCCGCGCTCGAAGCCGGCGGACAGCGTGACCTTGGGTGACACGCGGTAGGCCAGGCCGATGTTGATGGGCGAGCGCTGGCGCTGGTTGTTGTTCTGCGGCTCGTTCTGGTAGTTGTTGCCGTCGTATTCGAGCTTGAGAGTGAGCGGGTCCCACGGGGTGCGCCACTGCACGCCCCCAAACAGGGCAGCCGGGCCGCGAAAGTAGGAGCCGAACCTCGATTGGTTGGTGCTCGACACGCTGCGGGTGTCGAAGCGGCTGCCCAAGAGCTTGAAGGGGTTGCTGATGTTGCCGCTCGCGCCCAGGTAGCCCCAGCCAATGCCAAGGCTGAAGTCGAGGTCGTACCAGCGCTTGCTTGCCACCAGGTATTCGCCGGAGAACAGGCCGGTACCGCCCAGGTCGCGAAAGCCCAGCGCGAGCTCGGGCACCAGCGCGGTTTCCTTGAGCAGGCGCAGCTTGATGTCGATGCTCTTGTCCTTGTTCGACTGGCCCGTGGTGCTGGCCTCGTACGCGCGGTTGGAGATGGAGGTGTATCGAAATCCCGCTTCCATCCAGTCAAAGGGCTGGAACATGAAGTTCAGCCGCGTGTAGGGCCAGATCGACGTGAACGAGCCGCGCACGTCGCCGGCCAGGCCCATGCGGGCCGATGGCGTTTGCAGCAGGCCGGTTTCGCCCCAGTCGTTGCCGCTGATCTCGAGCGGGCGCGGCTGCGAGGCGAAGGCTTCGGGCAGCGCGGCGGCCACGGTGGGGGCCGCGAACACGGGCGCGTTGGCGACCGGGCGCGCGGTGGTGGGTTCCTGCGGGGAGGGGCCTTGCACGGCAAGAAACTTGATGAGGCCTTCCGACAGGTCCGCCAGCGCGGCCATGCGGCGCGGCGGGGCCCAGATCCAGGCGCCGGGCGCGGGTTCGTCGGCAGGCTCGGCATTCCAGGCGCCAATGCCTGCGCGCGTGGTGCGGCCGTCGGGCTGCGCGATCCAGGCCCAGTCTGCGCCGCTGCCAAGGCCGCAGGCGCTCAGGTAGTCGAGCAGCGAGCGTCCGCCTTCATGTGCTACCTGGCAAAAGCTGCCGTCGGGCTGCACCACGGTCACCGAGCGCAGCGGGGCGGGCGGCACCGCGAGCCGCTGGCCTTCGCGGAGCACCGGGTCTTGACCGGGATTCGCCTGCAGCCAGCGCGGATCGACGATGCCCAGCGCCACGCGGCCGGTGGCCGGAAGGCTCTGCAGCACCGACAGGAGCTGCTCGCGCGAAGCCCGTTCTTCGGGCGAGGCCGATCGAACGGCTGCTTCCACCCGCACCAGTAGCGACTCTTTCAGGTATTGCTGCGCAAGCAGTTCCTGCGGCACCTGCCATGCAAGGCCGGGGCCGGCCGCATCTTCGGGTTGGCGCAGCAGCCAGTCGCTGAGCCGCTCGCCCGGGCGCACTTCCGCGGCGCCCGCAAGCATGCGGTCGGTGGATGCGGCGTGGGCGGAGGGAGTCATCAACACGATCGCGGCGGCCAGCAGGCTGAGGCGGAAGGGGTTGGTGGTGGGGCCGGACGGGGGCGGGAGGCTCATGAACCAGCTGCGCTTGTCGAGGCAACGTTGGCTGGCACAGAGGGATTCCACCGCTCGAAGCTCAAGCACAGATCGCGGGAAAGGCACTGCTCGGAATAGACCGCCTCGAGCTTGTCGCCAACCTGGGCGAGGCCGAAGCGTGCCGGGGGCAGCGAAGCCGAGGCCGGGCGCGTGCTGCTGCGCTCCTCGAACCAGCGCAGCGAGCTCGCGGGCCGGCCGGCGAGCATGGTGTCGGTGGGCGGCGGGATTTGCCGCTGCTCGATTTCGTCGCGTATGCCCGAGCGGTAGCCGGGCATGAGGTCGCGCTCGCGCTGGAAGCGCGTTGTTGCTGTCGTCGTGCTCTCGGCGGCCGTGGCGGAGGGCCAGGCAGGTGCGTTGGCAAGGCGCACGGCGCGCCAGTCGGTCGTGAGGCCGGCCGTGGCCACCAGGCGGCCGTGGCGCAGGCGCACCGTTTCGCCCGAGGCGCTGTACCAGACCTCTGTAGGACCTTCGGGATGGGGGTCGACGTATCCGAGCACGAGAAACACGGTGCGGCCTTCGAAGGTGGCACGCAAATAGCTGAATTCCGGACGGAATGTGTGGGAGTCCGACGGCGAGGCGTTGTTGTTGTAGAGGTGCCGGGCCGTGGCAAGCATTGCCGAGGAGCCCGAGGAGCATCCGCCCAAAAAAAAGGATGATGCGAGTACGCAACATCCTAGTTTTTGCACCGCGCTGGCGGTGCGTTGGAATCTCGCTGGGAACCCCCCCTTGCGGAGGGCTCCGATCATTACCTGGTGCCGGTGGTTCCGGTGGTACCAGTGCCGGTGCCGCCTGGGCCGCCGGGGAGGAAGAAACCGCCACCACCGCCACCGCCACCGCCGGCAACCAGAGCACCAAGCAGCACGCCGCCGCCAACAGCAGTACCGATTTGCTGCGTGGTCAGGCCACCACCGCCAGCTGCGCGAACGGCATCAGCGGCGCTGGTCGGAGGCACAGGCAGTGTCTGGGCGAGTGCAGGCGCGGAGGCCAGGGCTGCGAGCGCCATGGCTGCAATCAGGTGACTATGTTTCATGAATTCTTTCCCCGTTCAGTTGAAGCTTGGAAGTGAGCAACAGCGTCGACAACCGATAGTAACCGGCGATTGCGCATTGTTACTCCAGTCAACGGCCCGATGGTACCACTTCACAGAGGGAAACAGTACCTAAAACAGGGGAGGCGGAGCAGGTGGCGGGCGGCCAAAGCGGGGCCGTTTCGCCGTTACAGCCAGAAACCCGGTCGGAAATTAGAACTTTTAGCCGCGTATTTCAAATTGTTTGACAACTGCAACATGGTTGCTGTAAATCGGCTATTACTATTGAATTGTTTTGTTTCAATAATTGCGCAACGACGCGCCTGATTTGAAGGAGCCCGATGCTCATCGCACAGCTGTCCGATCCGCACATCCGCGCCGAAGGCGAGCTGTACCAGGGCGTTGTCGACTCCAACAGCATGTTTGCCGAAGCGCTTGCGCACGTGCACGCGCTCGATCGTCGCCCCGATCTGCTGGTGCTCACCGGCGACCTCGTCGACGAGGGCCGCGCCGACGAATACGCGATGGCGCGCACGCTGCTCTCGGCCTCGCGCATTCCGTTTCTGGTGATACCCGGCAACCACGACCATCGCGAGCGCTTTCGCGCCGCGTTCAGCGACCAGGCCTACCTGCCCGAGGCGGGGCCGCTGCACTGGTGCGTGGATGACCACCCGGTGCGCATCATCGGGCTCGACTCATGCGTGGTGGGAAAGCACCACGGCCACATCGACGCCGAAGGCCTTGCCTGGCTTGCGCGCACGCTGGCCAAGGACACGGCCAAGCCCACGCTGCTGATGCTGCACCATCCGCCCTTCACGAGCGGCATTCCCTACATGGACGCCTACGGCTGCGTGGATGCGCAGCCGCTCGAAGAGGTGGTGCGAAGCGCGCCGAATGTCGAGCTGGTGCTGTGCGGGCACGTGCACCGCACGATGCTGCGCCGCTGGGGCGGCACGGTGATCTGTTCATGCCCGAGCACCACCACGGAAATCGACCTGCAGCTGCGCGCCGATGCGCCGCCGCAGTCGCACGTGGGACCGCGCGGCTGCATGCTGCATTTGTGGGACGCGCGGTACGGCATGGTCAGCCACCTGAGCCAGATTGGAAACTTTGCGGGGCCGTACGCGTTTGCCTGAACAACGCGCCTTGCGCTTTCACGCGAGCGGGGCGCTGTCCGCATCGCCATGCAGCAGCCGCTCGAACACGTCGTGGGCGCCCATCTGGCCACCCTTGAGCATGATCTCCATGCCGTCGAGCGCGGCGTCGTCGCTGTGCACGCGGCAGAGCGATGCGCCGGCGCCCATGTCGGCCGCGTAGGAGAGCCCCCAGGCATCGAGCGCCTGCACGGCGTGGCTTGAGGTGTCGCCGCCGGCAATGCCGACGCGCTGCAGCGGCACCATGGCCAGCACCCTGGCGAGCAAGTCTCCGCCGGCGCGCGAGAGGGCCTGGGCGTCGACCGTGTTGTCGCCCTCGGCAGGCGCCGGTTCGGCGGGCCGGGTGCAGGCCAGCATGCTGCGGCCGCGCGCGAGTCCTTGCGCGATGTCGCGGGCATGCTGCTCCAGCGTGGCCGTGTCGCGCTGCGCGAGCCGGGGCGCATCGAGCCACACGGTGTCGAACGAGCGTGCCGCCGCCACCTGGCGCGCGGTGACGGGCGAGAGGCTGCCGGCAAGCACCAGCACCGGGCCGCGCGCTGGGCCCATACGGCGTTGGTCGGCTTGCGCATCGGCTCGCGTGCCGAGTGCGCCGGCCAGCGCATCGACCACGCTGCTCGGGCCCACGGCCAGCAGCGTGGCGCGCTGGGCCTGTGACCACACCACTTGGCCGATGGCCGCGAGCTGCGAGGCATCGGCCACGTCGAACAGCACGGCCTCGGTGTTGCCGGCATCCGGGCGCAGCGCGCGCTGCACTGCCTCGCCAAGCGCCTGCGGCCCGTGCGAGGCGGCCGTGAAAGGAATGGAGCGCACGCCGGCCAGGCCCTGCTTGGCCAGGTGCAGCCTCAGGTCGGCCTCATGCATCGGCGTGACCGGGTGCCGGCTCATCGTCGGATGGCGGTCGATGCGGAACACCTCGCCGCCCGCGCCGGCCGCGGCGAACAGGTTGCCGAACAGGCAGTGCCGGCCGATGTTGGGCTGGCCGCCGACGATGGCGGTCCAGGGCTGTTCGACGGCGCCGCGCAGCGCGCGCACGGCTGCGCCAATGGAGCCGATGTGCGGCGCGCTGTCGAAGGTGGAGCAGGTCTTGTAGTGCAGCACGCGCGCGCCGAGCGAGCGGAACAGCGCGGCGACCGGGGCGAGCTCGGCCTGCATGGCTTCGGGCGCCATGGCGCGGGCGGCGCCCGCGATGCCCAGCACGTCGAGCGGCCCGGCCTGCGCGAGCCGCGCGGCGTCGGGCGTCTTCAGGAACAGCAGGGTGCGCAGACCGGCACGCGCGGCGGTGCCGAGGGTGTCGGTGGCGCCGGTGAAATCGTCGCCGTAGTAGACGATGGCCGGCGCTTGCGTGGCGGGCATCACGGCTTGCCGAAGAAGGCCAGCGCGCGCGCTAGCTCGGGTGCGCCGCGGGCGGCTTCTTGCAGCGCGGTGCCGGCGCATACGGCCGACCAGGCCTGGCGGATGCTGGTGACGCCGGCCGCCGCGCCGTCGGGATGCGCGAGGATGCCGCCGCCGGCCATGAAGAGCAGGTCGTCGCTGCCGATGGCGGCCCAGGTGGCGGGCACGGTGCCGGCCCACTGGCCTGACGAAAAGGCCGGCATCACGCGGTCGTCGGCGGCATCGGTCAAAGGGGTGCAGCAGTCGCGCGCCGATTCGATGACCTCGCTGTCGGGCTGCGAGAACTTGCCCTGCAGGCCGTGAACGTGCATGTGGTCGACGCCGGCCAGCCGCCAGAGCGTTTGGTAGGCCTGGAACGAAATGCCCAGCAGCGGATGCCGCGACAGCGCACCGTAGCCGTTGCGGTGGCCGTGCAGCGCCAGGCCGGTGTGGCGGCGCAGCGTCTGCATGCCCGAATGGCCGCACCAGTTGAGGCTGGCCATGACGCACGATCCGCCTTCGCGCTCGACGAGGTCGGCATGCCGCTTCATCGCGTCGGTCTCGTCGGTGATGTTGAAGGCCACCATCACGTGCTTGCCGGTGCGCTCCTGGTGTGCGCGCACCGCGGCCATCACGGCGGGCACGCGCTCGGCAAGCGGTGCATGCGCGGGGTTGGCGCAGACCTCGTCGTCCTTGATGAAGTCGACGCCCGCGGCGCAGAGCCTGGCGACCAGCTCGGCGGTCTCGCCGGCGGACAGCCCCACGTTGGGCTTGATGATGGTGCCGACCAGCGCGCCGCTGGCCACGCCGGTGGCGCGCCGCGTGCCCGCGATGCCGGCGCGCGGCATTTCGAACTGCCCGCGGTAGGCGGCAGGCAGCTGCAGCGATTCGAGCCGCAGGCCCGTGACTTCGCCCAGGTCGTAGAGGTTGCCCGACACGGTGGCCGCGAGCGTCGGCAGGTTGGCGCCGATGTTCGCTGCGGGAAACGAGATGTCGATGTGCGCACGCCGCCATGGGCCGCGCGTGCCCTTGCGTTCGAGCAGTGCGTTGGGCAGGCTCGGCGCCTCGGCCGGCGCAAGCTCGGTGATCGCCTCGACGGTGGCGCGCGCGCGTTGGCGCAGCGCGTCGGTCTCGCCCTCGACGCGCGTGAAGGTGCCGCACGACTGCTCGCCGGCCATCACCTCGGCCACGGCGGCCGGCTCCAGCGGCGTTTCGATGAGGTAGCGCGCGCGGATGCGTTCGGTCACGTTCACAGCTTGCTCAGGTCAGGGAAGGGCCGCACCGGCTCGCTGCCGTCCCAGCCCTCGGAGGCGCTGCGGATCAGGTCGAACATCTTGCCCTTGGGCCCCGCCACTTCGGACAGCTCGATCACCGTGCCCGGGTGGTACTCGGTGTCGAAGTAGATGAAGCGGCCGCGCTCGCCCACTTCGCCGCTCATCACCGGCTTGAAGCCCTGCGCGGTGAGGCGCGCCAGGTCGGCGTCGTAGTCGGCCGTCCAGTAGGCAACGTGCTGCAACCCGGTGCGGCCGGCCTGGAGAAAGTCGCGGTACATCGAGGGCACGTCGTTGCGCGTCTGGATCAGCTCGACCTGCACGTAGCCCGAGTTGGCCAGCGCCACCGAGTTGTGGGGCTCGTGCGCCTGGCCGTTGTAGCGGTAGTTCTTGATCGGCACCTTGGGGTTGTAGAACCACGGGCCCACGCCCAGCGTGGTGCTCCAGTAGTCCATGGCGGCCTCGATGTCGTGCACGACATAGCCCAGCTGGCGAATCTCGCCGAGGAATCGACTCATTGCGGTTGGCTCCGTTGGTGTGAGTGTGTTGTTGTGGTCAGAACTTGAGAAAACCGGTCGAGAACCACGGGAACGCGGCCACGATCACCAGGCCCACCAGCATCGCGGCGATGTAGCCCCAGATGTGCTTGATGCCCTCGTCGGGGTTGACCTTGCTCACGGCGCAGGCGCCGTAGTAGCCCACGCCGAAGGGCGGCGCGAACAGGCCGATGCCCATCGCGAAGATCACCACCATGGCGTAGTGCACCTCGTGCACGCCCGCGGCCTTGGCAATGGGAAACAGCAGCGGCCCGAACAGCACGATGGCCGGAATGCCCTCGAGCACGCTGCCCAGCACGATGAAGGCCACGATCGACACGGCCAGGAAGCCGTAGGCGCCGCCCGGCAGCGCGCCCATGACGCGCGCCAGGTCTTGCGAGAAGCCCGACTGCGTGAGGCCCCAGGCCATGGCCGTGGCGCAGCCGACGATGAAGATGATGGCGCCCGAGAGCGAGGCCGTGTCGACCAGCATCGGCTTGAGCCGCTTCCAGTCGAACTGCCGGTACACGAAGAGCCCGACGATGGCCGAGTAGACGATGCCGATGGTCGACACCTCGGTGGCCGTGGCCACGCCCTCGACCACGGCGGCGCGGATCACGAAGGGCAGCAGCACCGCGGGCAGCGCGACCAGCAGCAGCTTGCCGATCTCGCGCTTGCTGTGGCGCGCAACGCCGCTCAGGTCTTCGCACCGGTAGCGCCACCACACCACCACGCACAGCGCGGCGCCCAGCACCACGGCCGGCAGCAGCCCGCCCGTGAACAGCGCCGCGATCGAAATGCCCGTGACCGAGCCGATGGTGATGAGCACGATCGACGGCGGAATGGTCTCGGTCTGCGCGCCGGTGGCCGACAGCAGCGCGACCAGGTCGCCGGGCTTGGCGCCGCGCTTGACCATCTCGGGGAACAGCACGGGCGCAATGGCCGCCATGTCGGCGATCTTGGAGCCCGAGATGCCCGACACCAGGTACATCGCGCCGATCAGCACATACGACAAGCCGCCGCGCACGTGTCCCAGCAGGCTCGCAAGGAACTGGATCATGGCGCGCGCCATGCCTGTCATCTCGATCAGCGCGCCGAGGAAGATGAAGAGCGGCACCGCGAGCAGGATCAGGTGCGACATGCCTTCGTCGAGCCGGCCCACCATCACCAAGAGCGGCGTGCGCGTGGTGAGTGCCAGGTAGCCGAAGGTGGCCAGCGCGAACGAGAACGCGATGGGCACGCCCGAGAGCACGGTGGCCGCCACCACCACCACGAAGAAGATCACCAGGTTGAACTTGCCGAGCGTCGCGAACAGCGGCGCCGCAAGCCAGAAGGCCGCCACCAGCGCGCCCGTGCCGAGCATCGCGACCGCGATCTGACGGCCGGTGCACACGCGCACGAGGCGCAGCAACGCCATCGCCAGCATGATGCCGATGCCCGCCGGAATGGCCGCGGCGCGCCAGGCGTTGCTGATCTCCAGGGCGGGCGTGACGATGAACGACTCTTCGTGCGCATAGTCGACCGAGGGCCAGATGATCAGCACCAGGAATGCGATCGAGGCCGCGATGGCAAGGGCATCGAGCATGGCGCGCGTCGATGGCTGCACCTTCTGCAGCAGCGCCGTCATGCGCATGTGCTCGCCACGCCGCAGCGCCACCACCGCGCCCAGCATCGACAGCCACAGGAACAGGATGGACGCGAGCTCGTCCGACCACACCAGCGGCGCATGGAACACATAGCGCGACACCACGCCCGCGAACAGCACGCAGATCTCGGCCAGCACCAGCAGCGCGGCCACAGCCTCGACCAGGCCGCCCAGCACGCGGTCGGCGCGCCCGGCCAGGCCGCTCAGCGCGTTGGCGGACGGCCCCGCGCCCACGAACGGCGCCGCCTCGAAAGTGGATTCATGCACCATGGCCGGTCAGGCCAGCTTGCCGACGGCGCCTTCGAGCAGCGCCCACGCCTCGGGGCCGAAGCGGCCTTTCCACTCGCCATAGAAGCCCGATTCGCGCAGCTTGGCGCGAAAGCTGTCGGCGGCCGGGCGGTTGATGGTGAGGCCCTTGGCCTGCAGGTCGCCGACGACCGACTCGTTGAGCTTCTTGATGTCCTCGCGCTGCTGCATGCCGGCATCGTTGATGGCGCGCGCCACGATGGTCTTGAGGTCGTCGGGCAGCGCGTCCCAGGCGCGGCCGTTGGCAATGAACCAGTAGCCGTCCCAGATGTGGTTGGTGAGGGAGCAGAACTTCTGCACCTCGAACAGCTTGGCCACCTGGATGATGGGCAGCGGGTTTTCCTGCGCGTCGACGATCTTGGTCTGCAGCGCGGAATACACCTCGCTGAACTGCAGGCTCGCGGGCGCGGCGCCCAGGCCCTTGAACATCGAGATCGACAGCGGGCTCACGGGCACGCGGATCTTCAGGCCGTCCATGTCTTTGGCATTGGTGACCGCGGCCTTGCTGCTGGTGGTCTGGCGGAAGCCGTTGTCCCACATCTTCTCGAAGGCGTAGAGGCGCGACTTGGCGATGGCGCCGCGCACGTGGGCGCCGAGCTTGCCGTCCATGGCGGCCCAGACCTGGTTGTAGTCGTTGAACGCGAAGCCCACCGCGTTGATGGCGGCCACCGGCACCAGCGTGGCAATCACCAGCGCGGACGGCGTGAAGAACTCGATGCCGCCCGAGCGCACCTGCGCCAGCATGTCGGTGTCGCCGCCGAGCTGGTTGTTGGGGAAGATCTTGATCTCGACCCGGCCCTTGCTTTCCTTGGCAATGCGGTCGGCCGCCTCCTGCGCGCGGATGTTCAGCGGATGGCTGAGCGGCAGGTTGTTGCCGTACTTGTACGAGAACTCCGCGGCGCGCGCGATGCGCGGCACGGCCGACACGATGCCGGCGGCGGGGAGGGCGGAAAGCGTGCGCAAGGCACTGCGGCGGGTCTGCAAGGTCATGTTTTGTCTCCAGGATCTTCGGAATGCGGTTGATGCAATCTGATGCACCATTGGATTCGAGCCACAGCGAAGATAAAAGGATGCATGATCCGGGTCAAACTCGATCTTGATGGTTTTTGATGTATGCGGGATAACCCTTCAACCGATGCGCGGCGCGCCCGCGTGGTCGACATCGCACGGGCCGCGCAGGTGTCGACCGCTACCGTCGACCGCGTGCTCAACCGCCGCCCCGGCGTGCGCGACGCCACGGTGCAGCGCGTGCTCAAGGCCGCGGGCGAGCTCGACTACCTGCCGGGCCCCGAGCTCTATGCCGCGCTCACGCCGCCGCCGCTCAGGCTGGTGTTCCTGCTGCCGGCCGGCACCAACCGCTTCATCCGCATGCTGGGCGACATGGTGGGCTATTCGCAGGAGCACTGGGCGCCGTTCAACGTGCAGTGCCGCACGGTGTTCATCGAGAGCTTCAACCCGCGCGAGCTCGCGGACGCGCTGCGCCGCCACGGCCAGCGCTGCGACGGCATCGCGATGATGGCGCTGGAGCACCCGGCGGTGCGCGAGGCGGTGGCGGCGCTGGCGGCGCGCGGCCTGCCGGTGGTCACGCTGATCTCCGACCTGTCGAACTCCGAGCGCGCCGCCTTCGTGGGGCTGGACAACCGCGCGGCCGGCCGCACCGCGGGCTACCTGATCGGCCGCTTCATCGGCGCGCGCGCCGCGAAGGTGGCGCTCATCGCGGGCAGCCTGAGCTACAAGGCCCACGAGGAGCGCGAGGCCGGCTTCCTGCACGTGATCGACGAGATGTTCCCGCGGCTCGAAGTGGTGGGCCTGCGCGAAGGCCAGGACGACGCCGGCAAGAACTACCGGCAGACGCGCGCGCTGCTGGAGCAGTACCCCGACATGGGCGGCATCTACAACATCGGCGGCGCATCCGACGGCGTGGCGCGCGCGCTGAAGGAGGCGGGGCGCGAGCAGAAGGTGGTGTTCATCGGGCACGGGCTCACGCCCGACACGCGCACGCTGCTGATCGACGGCAGCATGGATGCGGTGATCACGCAGAGCCCGCACACCACGCTGATGAACTGCGTGCGCATCTTCGCCAACCTGCGCGACGGGCGCGACGCGCTCAGCGGCGTGGAAACCACCCGCAGCCAGGTGATCTTTCGCGAGAACCTTCCTTAGGTTCGTCTCGCGACGAGGCCTTCGTTCAGTAGGCCGCGCGCGGCGCGGGCTCTTCGGCCGGCGGCGCGCCGCTGAAGTCGGCCGCGAGCCTGCGGGCCGCGCCCGCATACAGCAGCACGTCGACACCCACCGCGACAAAGCTGCAGCCCAGTTCCAGGTAGCGCCGGGCCAGCTTCGGATCCGAGGTCAGCGTGCCCGCGGCCTTGCCCGAGGCCACGATGGTGCGCATGGCGGCTTCGATCGCGGCCTGCACCTCGGGGTGGCCGGGCCGGCCGCGGTGGCCCATCGACGCGGCCAGGTCGGCCGGGCCGATGAAGACGCCGTCGATGCCGTCCACCGCGCAGATCTGCGGCAGGTTGGAGAGCGCCGCCACGGTTTCGGCCTGCACCAGCAGGCAGACTTCCGCATCGGCCACGTCGAGGTAGTCGGTGCGCGCGCTCCACTGCGAGGCGCGGCCCACCGCGCTGCCGACGCCACGGATGCCCAGCGGCGGATAGCGCGTGGCCGACACCAGTGCGCGGGCCTGTTCGGCCGTGTCGACCATGGGCACCAGCAGATTCTTTGCGCCGATGTCGAGCAACTGCTTGATGAGGGCCGTGTCGCCCTGCACCGCGCGCACCACCGGCTGGGCGCGGTGCGGCGCCACGGCCTGCAACGCGGCCAGCGTCGAGCGCAGGTCGTTGGGCGCATGCTCGCCATCGATCAGCAGCCAGTCGAAGCCGGCGGTGGCGCTCACCTCGGCCATGTACGGGTCGGCCATCGAGAGCCAGAGGCCGATCTGCGGCTGTTGGGTGGCCAGTGCTGTCTTGAAGGGGTTGAGGGCGGGCATGAGGTCTCTTGAAGGTGTTGCGTGGGCGTGTGGCGTCAGTCCAGCTGGCCCTGGCAGACGTATTTGGTGTGCAGGTAGTCGTCCAGCCCGTGGACCGAGCCTTCGCGGCCGTAGCCCGAATCCTTCACGCCGCCGAAGGGCGCAGCCTCCGCGGCCAGGGCGCCTTCGTTGATGCCGACGATGCCGGCTTCGAGCGCATCCGCCACGCGCCAGATGCGGCGCACGTCGCGCGAATAGAAGTACGCGGCCAGGCCGAAGGGCGTGTCGTTGGCCTGGGCCACCACCTCGGCTTCATCCACGAAGCGCGTCAGCGGAACGACGGGGCCGAAAGTTTCTTCGCAGGCGCAGGCCATGGTGGCGTCGGCATTCACCAGCACGGTGGGCGCAAAGTAGTTCGGGCCGAGCGCGGGCAGCCGCGTGCCGCCGGTGAGCACGCGTGCGCCGCGCGCCACGGCGTCGTGCACATGGCGCTCGATCTTCTCGATGGCGCGCGCATTGATCATCGGGCCGATCTGCGAGGCGGAGTCGCTGGCCGGGCCTACGCGCAGTGCCGCAACGCGCGCGGCCAGCAGCTCGGCAAATTCGTCATGCACGGCCTCGTGCACGAACACGCGATTCGGGCACACACAGGTCTGGCCGCCGTTGCGGAACTTGGCCGCCATCAGGCCGTCGACCGCGGCGTGCAGGTCGGCATCCTCGAACACGATGAAGGGCGCATTGCCGCCGAGCTCGAGCGAGAGTTTCTTGAGCGTATCGGCCGAGCGGCGCGCGAGGTGCTTGCCGACCGGCGTCGATCCGGTGAAGGTGATCTTGCGCACGCGGGCATCGTCGAGCCACACGTCGACCACCTCGGGCGTGCGCTCGCGCGAGGCCGTCACGATGTTGAGTACGCCCGCGGGCACGCCGGCCTCCTGCGCGAGCCTGACGAGCGCGAGCGAGGTCAGCGGCGTGTCCTCGGCCGGCTTGCACACCACGGTGCAGCCCGCGGCCAACGCCGGCGCGATCTTGCGCGCGATCATCGCGGCCGGAAAGTTCCACGGCGTGATGGCGGCCACCACGCCCACCGGCTCCTTGATGGCGAACATGCGCCGGCCGGGAACGGGCGCGGGAATCACGTCGCCGTTGGCGCGCGTGGCCTCTTCGGCAAACCACTCGATGTAGCTGGCGGCGTAGGCCACTTCGCCGATGCCTTCGGCCAGCGGCTTGCCCTGTTCGCGCGAGATCAGGCGGCCCAGATCGTCCTGATGCGCGAGCACCAGGTCGTTCCAGCGCTTGAGGATCTGCGCGCGCTGCTTGGCTGGCGTGCAGCGCCAGGCGGGGAAGGCGGCGTGCGCGGCATCGGCGGCGGCACGCGCTGCATCCGCGCCGGAGTCGGGCACCTGCGCGATGAGCGCGCCGGTGGCCGGGTCGGTCACGTCCAGCGTGCGGTCGGCGGCGCTGCACCATTCGCCGGCAATGAAGTTGGCGGTGCGCTGCAGTTCGGGGCGGTTGAGGGTAAGGGGCATGTCCGTCGGCGTCAAAAAGGGGAGATGGTCAACTTACGATGCCGAGGTGCCACGGCACGAACTCGTGGTCTCCCAGGCCCAGCGCTTCGCTGCGCGTGCGCTCGCCGGAGGCGTGGCGCAGGATCTGTTCGAAGATCCGCTGGCCGAGTTCGGGCACCGAGAGTTCGCCGTCGATCACCACGCCGCAGTTGATGTCCATGTCCTCTTCGAGGCGCTTGAACATCGGCGTGTTGCTGGCCAGCTTGATGGTCGGCGCGGGCTTGCTGCCGAACATCGAGCCGCGTCCGGTGGTGAAGCAGATCAGCTGCGCGCCGCTCGCGATCTGCCCGGTGACCGCCACCGGGTCGTAGCCCGGCGAATCCATGAAGACGAAGCCGGCCTGGTCGATGGGCTCCGCATATTCGTACACGGCCTGCAACGGCGTGGTGCCGCCCTTCATGGCCGAGCCGAGCGATTTCTCGAAGATGTTGGCCAGCCCGCCGGCCTGGTTGCCATGCCCGACCACGCCGTTGAACTGCGCGTTCTGGCCGGCCGTGTAGCGCTCCCACCAGGCCAGCCGGTCGAGCAGCTTCTGGCCGACCTCGGGCGTCGCGGCGCGCCGCGTGAGCATGAACTCGACGCCGTGGATCTCGGGCGTTTCGGAAAGGATGGCGGTGCCGCCGTGGCGCACCAGCACGTCCATGGCCGCGCCCAGCGCCGGGTTGGCGGTGATGCCCGAGAAGCCGTCGGAGCCGCCGCATTCCAGCCCGATCTTCAGGTGGTTGGCGCCCACGCGGGTGCGCTGCGCGGCGTTGGCCTCGGGCAGCATTTCTTCCACCGCGCGGATGCCGGCCTCGATGGTCTGGCGCGTGCCGCCCACCTCCTGCATCACCATCGTGCGCATCAGGCGGCCCTGCTGCAGGCCCTGCGAGTCGACCAGCGCATCGACCTGGTTGCGCTCGCAGCCCAGGCCCACGATCAGCACGCCGGCCAGATTGGGATGGCGCGCATAGCCGGCCAGGGTGCGGCGCAGCACGTCGAAATGCTCGCTCGGCGAAGACATGCCGCAGCCGCTGGTCTGCGCGAAGGCGGCCACGCCGTCCACGTTCGGAAAGGCCGCGAGCCGCTCGGGCGTGAAGTGCGCCGCAATGCGCTTGATGACGGTGGCCGAGCAGTTGACCGACGACAGGATGCCGATGAAGTTGCGCGTGCCCACGCGGCCGTCGGCCCGCACAAAGCCCATGAAGCTGGCGCGCTCGGCCTCGGGCACGTAGGCCACCGGCCGCAGGTCCTGGCAGAAGGCGGGGTCGCGGTAGGAGTCCACCAGCGTCAGGTTGTGGCTGTGCACGTAGTCGCCGGCCTCCAGGTCGCGCGAGGCCACGCCGATGACGGTGTCGTACTTCTTCACCTGCTCGCCGGCTGCAATGGCGCGCGAGGCGATCTTGTGCCCCGCGGGAATCTGCGCGCGTGCGCGCACGCCGAACTCGGCAATCGTCTCGCCCAGGGCAATGGGCGTCTTGGCAACCAGCACGTTGTCGTGCGGGTGCAGGCGAAGCAGGGGGCTGTCGTTCATCAACCCTTCTCCATCAGTTCCTTGAGATTGAGCTTGCGGATCAGCTCGGTCTCCTGCCTGTAGACGGCTTCGACGTACTTGCGGTAGTCGGGGCCGTCCTGGTACATGACCGGCGCGTCGATGCTGTCGGCCACCTTCTTGAATTCTTCGCTGTTGACGGCCATGCGGAACGCGTCGCGCAGCTTCTTTTCCACCGCCGGCGGCAGCCCGCGCGGCGCGCCGATGCCGTTGGGTGCTTCCACCACCACTTCGTAGCCCAGCTCCTTGAGCGTGGGCGTGTCCTTGAAGCGCGGCGTGCGCGCCTCGCCCCAGGTGGCGAGCAGGCGCAGCTTGCCGCTTTCGACGTGCGGCGCCCAGGAGCTGCTGTCGGCCAGCATGTCGACCTGTTCGCCCAGCACGTCCTGCAGCGCGGCCGAACCGCCCTTGTAGGCAATGGCGTTGAACTTGACGCCGGCCGCTTGCGCGAACTGCTCCATGCCCACGTGGGTGGCGCCGCCCACGCCGGCATGGGCGTAGCTGACGACGCCGGGCTTGGCCTTGGCCTGCGCCACCATGTCGCGCAGCGACTTGAAGGGCGAGCTGGCCGGCACCGCGATGCCGAAGGTCTGGCCCGAGGTGCGCGCCAGGTAGCTCAGGTCCTTGAGCGGATCGATCTGCACGGTGCCGATCTGCGCGAAGCGCGTCACCGAGATGGGGATCTGGCCGATGGTGTAGCCGTCCGGCCGGGCCGAGGCCAGCGCCTTGGTGCCGATCATTCCCGAGGCGCCCGCGCGGTTCTCCAGCGCAATCGGCTGGCCGAGTTCGCGCGCGGCAATCTGACAGATGGTGCGCATCGAGCGGTCGGCGGTGCCGCCCGCGGGCCACGGGCAGATGAAGGTGATGGGGCGTTCCGGATAGTCGGCCGCGAAGGCGCGGCCGGCGGCAGTGGCGAGCGCGGCGGCGCCGAGGCCGCCCAGCACCAATTGGCGCCGCTGCAGGGTGCGATGCAATGTCATGCGTGTGTCTCCGACGATTGTTGTTCGAGAAAGCTGGGCGCATTCTTCAGTAGACAATCATTGCAATCCAATGAAATAGCGGACTCGCTTCATAGCCCGGAGGTTATGAAGAGAAAAATGCCGCACACACCACGATGAGCCAGATCGACCGCGTCCTGCGTTCCAACCTCAAGTTGCGCCACCTGCAGATGCTGGTGGCGCTCGACCAGTTCCGCCACCTGGGCCGTGCGGCCGAGTTCCTGTCGGTCACGCAGCCGGCGGTGTCCAAGTCGCTGGTGGAGATCGAACGCATGTTCGGCCTGGCGCTGTTCGAGCGCTCCACGCGCGGCACCGAGCCCACGCCCTATGGCGAGAGCGTGGTGCGCTTCGCGCGCTCGGTGCTGGCCGACTACGACCGCACGCGCGACGAGATCGCGGCCGTGGCCAGCGGCGCTGCGGGCCGCACCAGCGTGGGCGCCATGGTGGTGGCCATGCCGGTGCTGCTGGCGCGCGCGGTCGAGATGCTCAAGGCCAACTCCTCGCAGACCACGGTGCTGGTGGAGGAGGGCGACCTCACGCGCCTCTTGCCCAAGCTGCGCCTGGGCGAGCTCGACCTGTTCGTGGGGCGGCTGGAGCCCGGCTACGCGGCGCCCGACCTCGAAACCGAGGCGCTGCATGCCGAGCCCATGCAGGTGGTGGTGCGGCCCGGGCATGCGCTGGCCGCGAAGCGCCGGCCGGGCTGGACCGACCTGGCGAAGGAGCGCTGCGTGATGCCGCCGCCCTGGGCCTCCTTGCGCGTGAAGCTCGACCAGATGTTCTTTCGCGATGGGGTGCATCCGCCGGCGGACATCATCGAATCGGCCTCCTTCCTCGCGCAGATCAGCTTCCTGCAGCAGCGCGATGCCGTGGCCTTCATGGCGCGTTCGGTGGCGCGGCATTTCCAGCAGCAGGGCATGCTCAAGGTGCTGGCGCTCAAGGTGCCGATCGAGCTGCCGCCGGTGGGCCTCATCACCATGCGCGGGCGCCGGCGCACGCCCAGCACGCAGCAGTTGATCGATTGCCTGCGGCGTGCGGCCAGGGCCAGATCCACGGCTTGAGGCGGCGCCGCGGCTTTGCGGCGCGGCATCCCCAATTCATGGGTATGCACTCTGCAGTGCCTTCGGAGACCATTCGGACATGTATTTGCATACCCTGGTCGCCGATCTGCCGCATCCGGACCGCACGGCATTGGACGAGGCCAGCGAACTGCGCTCCTACCAGTGCGACGAAACCGTTCTTGCCTCGGGCGAGTGGACCGACCGGGTCTATTGCGTGGCGAACGGGCTGCTCCAGGTGGTGAGCCACGGACGCGCGGGTGGCGCCGATGTCGTCACCGACCTGATCTGCCAGCACGACTTCTTCCTTGGCCCTTCGCTCAGCGAAGACCGCTACGAGGCGAAGCACACGCTGGTGGCGGCCGAGGCTTCATCGGTGTACCTGATTCCCGTGGCGGCCATGCGCGGGCTCTGCGAGCAGCACCCGCAGGTGGCGCTGAAGCTGCTGGGCATGGCCATCGAGCGCACGAGGGCCATGCGCGGGCAGCTCGGGCTGGGATAGGCGCGGGCCGGCGGCGGCCGATGCGCTATTTGCCCGGCGGCGGGTTGGCCGGAGCCGTCTGCGGCGCGCTCTGGGTTGGTGTCGACGGCTTGACCGGCCCTTCCTCGCGCGTCTGGGTCAGGAAGTTGTAGGCCAGCGCCAGGATGAAAACGAAGATGGCCGCGCCGATGCCCCAGCGGAACACGCGCGCGTTGTCGCGTTCGTCGGACTTGACTTGTCTAGAGGGCTTCATGCTTGCAACGCTGCGCCGGTGGATCGGCGCGAAGTGTCGGACGGCGGCTCGGCTTCCTGTCGCAGAAAACAGGAGCGGGCGGGCGTTCAGGCCTCGGCCTTGGCCCGCTCGATGATGCCGCGCACCATGGCCGACAGCGTGCAGAGGTAGCGCGCGTCGGCCGAGAGCGAGCGGCTCATGGCGTGGATGAGCTCGCCGAAGTCTTCGTCCGCCGGGACGCTGCCGGCAGCGAGCCGGTGGCGCGACAGCGCGTCTCGGATGCGGCTCTGCACCTGTACGTAGTCGGCGCGCAGCAGCACGCTGCGCGCGAGCAGTACATCCAGGTTCAACAGGTCCAATGCGGTCATGGATGTTCCTTCACTGTTTCGCGGAACGACCTCGGCCCGGCGTGGTGTCGAAGAAGATTCGGGCGGAGGCCGGGCGCGCCGCGTCAGAGTTGACCCTGGCCATCGCCGGTGCGGTCGTGCACCCAGCGCATCGCCTGCTGCTCTGCGTGCCGCAGCGCCTCCGCCTCGGTGGCATAGGCGATCTCGTCGGTGTCGCTGGGCAGCGTCTCTTTTTGCTCCGGGCCATGCCCCCGGCCAAGGCACACGACCACGGGGCGGTACACGCCCGAGCCCGTGCGCTGCGCACCGTACTTGAAGTGCCAGCCCCGGTAGATGAAGTCGATGCCCGGTTCTTCGGTGCCGCTTCCGGCGGCTGCGTCCTGCGTGTTCATTGCGAATGCTCCTTGGGCGCGGGCACGCCCATCCCGCCTTGCGCGCCTTGCGCGCCTTGCGCGCGAGCGCCGCATCGCTGAGCGGCGCCACCGGCCGCATGGTTCAGGCCGCGCGAGAAGAAGTACTGCATGGCAATCGAAGGTGCTGCGTAGGAACCTTTCGCATCTGAGGTGGCAGCGCAGACTACATCCAGCGGCCGCGGCAAGATACCGCGCCGCGCACCGCAGGACCGGAGGCTCCGGTCCCGCATTGACTCCAATGCCCCCATCGAATCCCCCGCCGTCACCTGCCGCCGACAAAGGCGAGCTTGCGCCCAGCGCGCTGGGCTTCCCGGTCGTCGGCATCGGCGCATCCGCGGGCGGACGACCTGCTGGTGTCGGACCTCGGCATGCCCGAGATGGATGGCTACCAGTTCATTGCCGAGGTGCGGCGGCGGCCGGCCACGCGCGAGCTTCCTTCCATCGCGATGTCCGGCTTCGGCCGCCGCGCCGATGCGCGCCGGGCGCTCGAGGCAGGCTTCAACGCGCACCTGCCGAAGCCCGCTTCGCTCGATGAACTCAAGGCCGCCATCGGCCGGCTGTGAGAGCTTGCGCTAGCGTGGCGCGCGGTAGATGAAACCGCTGGCCGGCGCGATCCATTCGGCCTCGCCAGTGGCGTGCGCTGCGTGCGCCGCGGCGCGGCCGGTGAAGAGCATGCGTTCCTCGGCCAGCAGGAATTGCCGCGCGGGCCCGCCCTGGCCGGCCGGGCCCGGCTCTTGTACATGCAGCGTGGCGCCTGCAAGGCGCAGCGTGTCCCCGGGCTGCGGCCACAGCGCGGCGGCATCGGGCCATGCGGATCGAAGCGCTTCGAGCGATGCGGCCGGGGGCTGCGTACCAGCCCCTGTCCAGAGCAGCCACTTCACCCGGCCCGGCGCTGCGTTCTGCGCGAGGCCGTGCGGCAGGGGGTCGATCAATGCCCAATGGCCATCTTCGCCGCCGACGAAATAGCCGTGGTGCGAATCCGCTGCGCCCGCCACGCGCACGACGCGCGCCGACAGCCGCGTGACGAGGCCGGGCTCGAGCGCGTAGTGCGCATGGCCCTTGCCGTCGGGATCGAGGTGGCCGATCTCCTCGTAGGCGGCTTCGTCGATGTTCACCGCGCGGCGGCCCGCGGGCCCGTCGGCCAGGCGAGGCATGTTCAGCACGATCCGCGTCAGCGCCCGCGCATGCGCCATGCAGTCGGCGGCGCTGCCGAAGCCTGCGAGTTCTTCGAGCGTGCGCCGCGTCACGTTCATCAGCTTGAGGCCGCGGCGCGGGTCCGCCGCCTCCGCGGGCTTGAGCCACATGTGCGCCACGGTCTCGCGGCCGTCGGGCTTCACGGCCTGGCCCGGCGGCATCTGCGCAACGAAGAAGCGGGTGTCGAAGCGGCGCGGCATGCCGGGCGGCGTGAGCCAGTGGCTGAAATAGGCGAGCCGGTCCATCGCCAGGCGCCAGCCCTGCGCCTCGCACATGGCGAGCAGCGCATCGGTGCCTTGCTCGGCGGCATGGCGCATGGATTCGAGCCGGCCCGGCGGCAGGCCGTCGAGTTCGGCCAGGCGGTCGCCGGCGTCGCTTGCGAACAGGACGCCCGCTTCCTCGAAGCATTCGCGCACCGCGGCGGCGTAGTAGTCGAGGCCGCCATCGGGCAGGCCCAGGCGCGCGCTGGCCGCGGCGTCGTCCAGGCCCTTGCACATCAGGTGCAGGCGGCGGTCGTGCGCATCGACCACGCCGCCCGGAAAGACGCTGGCGCCGCTGTTCTGGTCGTCGGCCTTCTCGGCGCGGCGCAGCAGCAGCACTTCCATGCCGTCGGCGCCGTCGCGCAGCAGGATCAGGGAGGCCGCGACGCGGATGGGGCGCGGCAGGGACGGCGCTGGGCCCGGCGGGGCCGTTGTCGTCGAAGGCTTGGCATTCATGGGCGCCGATTGTCGGGCCAGATTGGCGGGCCCGTGCCGCGCAGCCGCGCTTCAGTCCTTGGGCGTCAGCTGCCCCGCGGCGCCGCCGGCGCTGGAGTTGGCGGACTTGCCGAGCGATGCGCCCTCGTTGACCTTGGGCGTGGCGACGGGGCCTTCGGATTTTGGGGTCGCCGGCACGCGCCGGCTCGGTGCGGGTCGCACCAGCCGCGGGGCGCGGCCTTCTTTCGACCTGGATGGGCTCATGCTGATCTCCTTGCGTGAATCACCTTATCGCGGCCGCGTCGCACCGATGTCGGACAGCCTGCATGCGGGCGTAGGACGCCGCGCGGCAATGCTTCAGATCGCGCGCTGGTTCACGCGCCTGGAAAGCTGCTCGGCGTTTTCCCTGCGCTCGCTGTAGCGGTCGACCAGGTAGGCGGCCGCATCGCGCGTGAGCAGGGTGAACTTCATCAGTTCCTCCATCACGTCGACCACCCGCTCGTAATAGGCGGAGGGCTTCATCCGACCGGCCTCGTCGAACTCCAGGAAGGCCTTGGCGACCGACGACTGGTTGGGAATGGTCAGCATGCGCATCCAGCGCCCGAGCACGCGCAGCTGGTTCACGGCGTTGAACGACTGCGATCCGCCCGACACCTGCATGACGGCCAGCGTCTTGCCCTGCGTGGGCCGCACGGCGCCCACGCTGAGCGGAATCCAGTCGATCTGCGCCTTCATGATGCCGGTCATGGCGCCGTGGCGCTCGGGCGAGCACCACACCATGCCTTCGGCCCATTGCGCGAGTTCGCGCAGTTCCTGCACCTTCGGATGATCGTCCGGCGCGCTGTCGGGCAGCGGCAGGCCGGCCGGATCGAAGATGCGCGTTTCGCCGCCCATGGCCTGCAGCAGCCGCGCGGCCTCCTCGGTCAGCAGGCGGCTGTAGGAGCGCTCGCGCAGCGAGCCGTACAGCAGCAGGAAGCGCGGTGCGTGGCGCGCCGGCGCGGCGCTGGAGAAACGCTCGGGCGAGGGCCGGTCGAACAGCTCGGCGTCGATGTTCGGAAGCTCAGGCAGCGCGACTGACACGGCGGCCCTCCGCATCGATGACCTGCTCGCCGTCTTCCTTGGTGAACGGGCCTTTTTGCGGCGAGGGCAGGATGTCGAGCACCTCTTCCGAAGGCCGGCACAGCCGAGTGCCGAGCGGCGTGACGACGATCGGGCGGTTGATGAGGATCGGATGCGCGAGCATGAAATCGAGCAGCTGTTCGTCCGACCACTTCGGATCGTCGAGCCCGAGTTCGTCGCAGGGCGTGCCCTTGCGGCGCAGCAGCGCGCGCGGCGCCATGGCCATGGCGGCGAGCAGCTCGCGCAGCGTTTCCCTGGTGGGCGGGGTCTTCAGGTATTCAATGACGCGGGGCTCTTCGCCGCTGTTGCGGATCAGCGCCAGCGTGTTGCGCGAGGTGCCGCACGCGGGGTTGTGAAAGATGGTGATGGAGGGGCTGGTCGATTGCATTCTTGCGATTATGCAACTATTATTGAAATATGGAAGAACAAGACATCGTCAGATCCCTGGCCGCGCTGGCCCAGCCGGTGCGCCTGCAGGTGTTCCGCGCGCTGGTGGTGGCGGGCCCGGCGGGGCTCACGCCCGGTGCGCTGGTGGAGGCGCTCGACGTGCCGGCCACCAGCCTCTCGTTCCACCTGAAGGAGCTGACCCATTCGGGGCTGGTGACGCAGGAGCGCAGCGGCCGCAACCTGATCTACCGCGCGGCCTTCGGGCAAATGAACGCGCTCATCGGCTACCTCACCGAAAACTGCTGCCAGGGCGAGGCTTGCCTGCCCCAGGCGGCGCAGGCTTGTCCATGCTGAAGGAGAAACAACCATGAAGCGATTCCATGTGCATCTGAACGTCCAGGATCTGCCGGCGAGCATCGCCTTCTACTCCAGGCTTTTCGCCTCGGAGCCGGCGCGGGTGGAAAGCGACTACGCCAAGTGGATGCTCGACGATCCGCCGGTGAATTTTGCGGTGTCCACGCGCGCCGGCGCGACGGGCATCGACCATCTGGGGCTGCAGGCCGAGAACGAGGAAGAACTCGCGGAACTCAAGGCCCGCGCCGCGATGGCCGAGATCGAGACCTTCGACGAGGGCGCCACCACCTGCTGCTACGCGCGCAGCGAAAAGCACTGGATCACCGATCCGCAGGGCATTGCCTGGGAGCACTTCCACACGCTGGGCAATGTGCCGGTGTATGGGGAGACGAGGGCGGTTGCGAGCCAGGGCACCGCATGCTGCGCACCGCGCAGCGAAGCCGTGACCATTCATCCGCGACTCCACGACATCGGCAAGGTCCAGCAGGCCGCGCGATGACGGTCAACGTGCTGATCCTGTGCACGCACAACTCGGCGCGCAGCGTGCTCGCCGAAGGCATGCTCAACCACCTGGCGCAAAAGGCGGGCAGGGACGTGCTGGCCTACAGCGCCGGCAGCGCGCCGAGCGGCCGGCTGAACCCTTTCGCGCTCGAGGCGCTCGCCAATGCGGGCGTCGACGTGTCGGCCTTCCGCAGCAAGAGCTGGGACGAGTTCGTGGGCGAAGGCAAGCCGGCCATGCGCATCGTCATCACCGTGTGCGACAGTGCCGCGCAGGAAGCCTGCCCCTACTGGCCCGGCAGCCCGGTGCAGGTGCATTGGGGCTACCCCGACCCGTCGAACGCGCCCGGCGGCGACGAAGGCCGGCGGGTGGCCTTCGAGCTGACGCGCCAGGCCCTGGCCTACCGTCTCCTGCAACTGCTGGCGCTGCCGATCGAATCGATGGCGGACGCCGAACTCCAGGCGGCGCTGGCCGCGATTTCCGAAAGCTGATCTTTCCATGAGCTCCAACACCGCCGCCGCCGTGGCGTCTTCCGCACCGCCGCCCGCCATCGGCTTCTTCGAGCGCTACCTCACGGTGTGGGTCGCGCTGTGCATCGTGGCGGGCATTGCGCTGGGCCAGTGGCTGCCGGGCGTGTTCCGCGGCATTGCCTCGCTGGAGGTGGCCAGGGTCAACGTGCCGGTCGGCGTGCTGATCTGGGTGATGATCATCCCGATGCTGCTGAAGATCGACTTCGCGGCGCTCGGGCAGGTGAAGGCGCACTGGCGCGGCATCGGCGTCACGCTCTTCATCAACTGGGCCGTGAAGCCGTTCTCGATGGCGCTCTTGGGCTGGATCTTCATCCGCCACGTGTTCGCGCCGCTGCTTCCGCCCTCGCAGCTCGACAGCTACATCGCGGGCTTGATCCTCTTGGCCGCGGCGCCCTGCACGGCGATGGTGTTCGTGTGGAGCCAGCTGTGCAGGGGCGACCCGTACTTCACGCTGTCGCAGGTGGCGCTGAACGACGCGATCATGGTGGTGGCCTTCGCGCCCGTGGTCGCGCTGCTGCTCGGGCTGTCGTCGATCACGGTGCCCTGGGACACGCTCTTGACCTCGGTGGGCCTGTACATCGTGGTGCCGGTGGCCATTGCGCAACTGCTGCGCAGGCAGCTGCTCAAGCGCGGAACGGCGCACTTCCAGGCGGTGGCGGCGCGGCTCGGGCCCTGGTCGATCTCGGCGCTGCTGCTGACGCTGGTGCTGCTGTTCGCCTTCCAGGGCGAAGCCATCCTGCGGCAGCCGCTGGTGATCGCGCTGCTCGCGGTGCCGATCCTGATCCAGGTGTTCCTGAATTCGGGCCTGGCCTATGTGCTCAATCGCAAACTGGGCGTGGCGCACTGCGTGGCCGGGCCGTCGGCGCTGATCGGCGCGAGCAATTTCTTCGAGCTCGCGGTGGCCACGGCGATCAGCCTGTTCGGCTTCCAGTCGGGCGCCGCGCTGGCCACGGTGGTGGGCGTGCTGATCGAGGTGCCGGTGATGCTGCTGGTGGTGGCGGTGGTCAACCGGTCGCAGGGCTGGTACGAAAAAGGCGTGCGGGCCGCCTGACGGTCCGCAGGGCGTGTTCTCCGACATGGGCCGGTGGGCTTTGGGGCCATGATCCGGCGCATCTGCTTGTGTTCGACGCAGCGCCCATGAAGATCGCGACCTTCAACGTCAATGGCATCAACAGCCGGCTTGCGCTGCTGCTCGCATGGCTGGCCGAGGCCCGTCCGGACGTGGCCTGCCTGCAGGAGCTGAAATCCCCGGACGAGAATTTTCCGGCGGCGGCGATCCGCGACGCGGGCTACGGCGTGCTGTTCCATGGCCAGCGCGCGTGGAACGGCGTGGCCATTCTGGCGCGCGGCAGGGAGCCGATCGAAACCGGCCGCGGGCTCGACGGCAACGCCGAGGACAGCCAGAGCCGCTATCTCGAAGCGGTGGTGAACGGCGTGATCGTCGGCTGCCTGTACCTGCCCAACGGCAATCCGCAGCCCGGCCCCAAGTTCGACTACAAGCTCGAATGGTTCGAGCGGCTCAACGCCCATGCGCGCCTTCTCTATGGCTGCGGCATGCCGGCCGTGCTGGCCGGCGACTTCAATGTGGTGCCCACCGATGCGGACATCTACAACCCGGCTTCCTGGCAGGACGATGCGCTGCTGCAGCCCGAAAGCCGCGCGGCCTTCGCCCGCCTGCTGAAGCAGGGATGGACCGACGCGATCCGCGCGCGCCATCCCGATGAGGCGATCTACACCTATTGGGATTACTGGCGCAACCGCTGGCCGCGCAATGCGGGCCTGCGCATCGACCACCTGTTGCTCAACCGCGAACTCGCACCCTTGCTGGCCGATGCGAACGTGGACCGCGAGGTGCGCGGGCGGCCCGGAGCGAGCGACCACGCGCCGGTCTGGGCCCTGCTGGACCTGCCCGCGGGTTGATCGAAGGAGGGGCCGTGAACAAAGAGGTTACATTTAACTACCTATCAAGCCGCCTGAACGACGCGTCCCCTTTCCCGCGAGATCCACTCCAGTGACCATCGGAACAACGGCGGATGCCTGCTTTCCCGGCTTCGATGACGGGTTCGTCATGGCTTTCCAGCCGATCGTGGATTTCCAGCGGCGCGAAGTGTTCGCGCACGAAGCCCTGGTGCGCGGCATCTCGGGAGAGGGCGCCTTCGAAGTGCTCTCGCGCGTGAACCCGCGGCACCGCTTCGCGTTCCACGAGGCCTGCCGCGTGAAGGCCATCGAGACCGCCTCGGCGCTGGGCATGGAAACGCGGCTGAGCCTCAACATCCTGCCCAACGACGTGGCGGGACATCAGGACGAGTGCTTCCATACCGCCATGGTGGCCGCGCAGCGCTGCAATTTTCCGGTGGACCACCTGATGTTCGAGATCACCGAAGGCGAACGCGTGGCGGACCTGCCGGCGCTGGCGGCGACCTTCCGCACCTACAAGGGCTATGGCTTCACCTCCGCCATCGACGACTTCGGCGCCGCCTATGCGGGCTTCGAGCTGCTGGCGGGCTTCCAGCCCGACGTGGTGAAGATCGACATGGGCCTGGTGCGCAACATCCACAACGACGCGGTCCGGCTCAGCATCGTGAAGGGCTTCGTGGGCACCTGCAGCGAACTCGGCATCCGGGTGGTGGCCGAAGGCGTCGAGGCTTCGCAAGAGGTGCACGCGCTGCGGGCGCTGGGCGTGGACCTGTTCCAGGGCTACCTGTTCGCCAGGCCCGGCATCGCCACGTTGCCGGCCGTGGCGTGGGACGCCGCCTGAAGAGCCAGCTCAGGCGTTGCTGGTGGCGCGGACCTCCTCGATGGTGGTCTGCCCCGACAGGACCTTGCCGATGCCGTCCTGGCGCAGCGTGCGCATGCCCTCGCGCAGGGCGGCTTCCTGCAGTTCCTCGGCGCGCGCGCCGCCTTGCACCAGGCGGCGCAGCGTCCTGGAGATCACCATCAGCTCGTGGATGCCGACGCGGCCGCTGAAGCCGGTGTTGTCGCAATGCACGCATCCGGGGCTCGAAAAGGCCTGCAGCTGGCCGTCGCGGCCGTGCTGGCCGAGCCAGCCGCTGCGTACGGCTTCGCGTTCGTCCGGTGTCTCCTTTCCCGCGAACGCGTGCATGTAGTCGGCCAGCAGCTCCTCGGTTTCATCGGGGCGCATGGGGCGGCTCTGGATGCAGTGGCTGCACAGGCGCCGCACCAGGCGCTGCGCCAGCACCGCGAGCAGCGAGTCCGCGAAGTTGAAGGGGTCCATGCCCATGTCCAGCAGCCGCGTCACGGTTTCGGGCGCGCTGTTGGTGTGCAGCGTGGAAAGCACCAGATGGCCCGTGAGCGAGGCCTCGATCGCCGTCTTGGCCGTTTCCTCGTCGCGGATCTCGCCGACCATGATCACGTCCGGATCGGCGCGCACGAAGGCCCGCAGCGCCTTGGCAAAGGTCCAGTCGATGCGCGGATTCACCTGCACCTGGCGCAGGCCGGGCTGGGTGATCTCGATCGGGTCTTCGGCGGTCCAGATCTTTCGCTCCGGCGTGTTGATGTGCATCAGGGCCGAGTGCAGCGTGGTGGTCTTGCCCGAGCCCGTGGGCCCCACGCACAGCACCATGCCGTAGGGGCGCTCCACCGCCTTGGTGAGCTCGGAGAGGTTGCGCGGCGAGAGCCCGAGCTTGTCCAGCGCAATCGGCCTGGCCGAGGCCAGGATGCGCATCACCACGTCTTCCAGGCCGTTGGCCGTGGGGATGGTGGCCACGCGCAGCTCGATGCGGTGCTGCGGCGAGTACTTGGCGAAATTGATCTTGCCGTCCTGGGGCTTGCGCTTTTCGCTGATGTCCAGGTCGCACATGATCTTCACGCGCGCGACCACCGCGTTGCGGTAGCTGGCCGGCAGCTCCAGGTGCGTGTGCAGCCGGCCGTCGCGGCGGAACCGGATGCGGGTCTTTTCCTTGCCCGGATAGCTCTCGATGTGGATGTCCGACACGCCTTCGCGGTGCGCGTCCACGATCATGCTGTTGATCATCCGCACCAGCGAGTTGTCCGATTGCTCGATGGCCGTCTCCTCGACGGCCGGCGCGGGACCCTCCTTCTCGAGCGTGACCAGGAGGTCGCTGGTGCCCAGGCTGGTGCCGGGACCGGCGCTGCTGCCGGGGCCCGCGCTGCCGCCCATGTCGAAGTCCAGCGGCCGCGAGGGATCGTGCACGATGGTCGGGTCGGCCGAATCGGTGCCGATCTTGCCGTAGGCCTTGTAGAGCACGGTGTCCAGCACCAGGCATTCGCCGATCACCGGCACCACCTTCCTCTGGGAGATGAACTCCACCTCGTCGATGGCCGAGTGGCGGCTGGCCGGATCGTCGAGCGCCAGGATGAGGCGCCCCTCGTGGATCATGAGCGGCATCACCTGCAGGCGGCGGGCCACGGCATGGCTGATGGTGCGCAGGGCGTCCACGGCCACCGGGAACTCGTGCAGGTTCACGAGCGGATAGCCCATCTTGCGCACCAGCGCGGCCTGCAGCTGGGCCCGCGTCACCACGCCCATGCGCACCAGGGTCTCGCCCAGCGGCACGCTGCGGTCGAGCTGCTGCTGCGCAAGGCCGGCGCGCAGCTGCTCTTCCGTGAGCATGCCCAGCGCCATCAGGGCCTGGCCAATGCGCAGGATGGGCATGCGGCTCTGGACTTCCAGTGCGTGCAGCAATTGCTCGGGCGTGACGACTTCGGTGGGGGACATGAAATGGTTTCTCCTGTGAAGGGGATTCTGAGGCCGCCAGGGCGGGCTTGTCAGCAGGAATGCGCCCCCCGCCAGCGGCAAGGGTGATGCGCAACCACTACCAAAGTTCTCAATCGGAGAAGCCGAAGGTGTTGCGTCCCGCGGCCTTGGCGCGATAGAGCGCGGCATCGGCGCGTGCCAGCAGGTCGGCGGCACCGGCCGAGGCGTCCGCGGCCTGGTGGAAGGCGATGCCGATGCTGGTCGTGACGTTCAGGCTGCGGCCGTCCAGTTCGAAGGGGACGGTGCCTACCCGCTCGACGATCTTTCGCGCGACCGCCACCGCGGCTTCCCGCGTGTGCACGTTCTCCAGCACGACCACGAACTCGTCGCCCGCCAGGCGCGCCACGGTGTCGGTGCTTCGCACGCTGGCCAGCAGGCGCTGCGCATATTCCACCAGCACGCCGTCGCCGGTCGCATGGCCGAGCGTGTCGTTGATGGTCTTGAAGTAGTCGATGTCGAGAAACAGCACCGCCAGCGCGTTGCCCGAACGCTGCGCGCGCGCGATGGCGCCGGGCAGGAACTCGTTGAAGGCGAGCCGGTTCGCCAGGCCGGTGAGCGTGTCGATGCGCGCCAGGTCGATCAGCTTGCGCTCCACCGCCTTCAGGGCACTGATGTCCAGGCTCAGCGAGAAGATGCCGCGCGTGAAGCCGTCGGGGCCGATGTCGGGCACGTAGCTCACGCGCGTGGTGCGCTCGGCGCCGGTGGTCCTGGTCTGCGCCTCGAACTCCACGCGCTCGCCCGCCAGCGCGCGCGCGATCATGGGCTTGCGCGAAAGATACACGTCGGGCCCCACGACGTCGCTCACGTGGCGGCCCAGGACGGCGTCGGGCTCCACGCCGAACCATTCGCGGTAGGTGGCATTGGCGAAGGTGATCTTCTCCTCGCGGTCGATGTAGGTGATGAGTGCCGGCAGGTTGTCGGTGATGGTGCGCAGGCGCCTTTCGCTTTCGGCTTGCCGCAGCTCCGCGCGCTTGAGCGCGGTGATGTTGAAAGTCATGAGATAGAAACCCACGAGCCCGCCCTGCGGGTCCATGTCGGCCACCAGGTTGACCTGGAAAAAGCCATCCTTCCCGCCCAGCGGCGCCTGCACCGGAAAGCGCACCGACTTGCCCTCGCGCACCAGCGGAAGGTAGGGCCGGATCTGCCGGTGCACCGCCTTGCCCAGCGCCGAGCGCAGCGTGACGTTCTCGAGCGGGCCGCTGCCCAGCCCCGCCATCTGCCGCGCGCGGCTGTTGGCGAAGAGGCAGTTCTCCGCGCTGTCGAAATAGCCCACCAGCGCCGGGATGCTGTCGGTCACGTCGCGCAGCCGCTTCTGCTGTTCGGTCAGGGCCTTGCGTATGTTCACCTCGTCGGTGATGTCGAAGGTCATCGCGAACACGCCCTGCACCACGCCGCTCGCGTCGCGGTCGGGAATGTAGTGGGCCTTGAAGGTGCGGTCGCCGATGCCCAGCGCCGGATCGCCGGATTTCTCGACCACCACCGTTTCACCGGCCAGCGCGCGCTCGTAGGCCGGCGCCACGATGGCAAAGTCCGACGGGCCGCGAACCTCCGGCATCGATTGCCCCACCATGGCTCGGTCCTGGTGCAGGGCCTTCACCTGGGCATTGACGAAGGTGTATCTCAGCGAGGAATCGACGTGCGAGACCAGCGCGGGGATGTTGTCCGCAATGACGCGGACCTGCGCTTCGCTGTGGGCAAGGCTGAATTCGATGCGCTTGCGCTCGGTCACGTCGGAGGTCATGGCGTAGTAGCCGCGGACCTGGCCGGCCTGGTCGCGGTCGGGGATGAGTTCGGTCTGGAAGTAGCGGTCTTCCTCGCCGCGCTTCGCCTCGCCCCGGCTTTCGAAGCTGACGGCCTCGCCGGCCAGCACGCGCCGCACGGCGGCATCCACCGTCTCGTCCTCGCCGATGTTCTGCGCCGTGCGCCCGATCAGCTGGGCCGCGCCGCGGTCGAACTTCCTGCACAGCGGGGCGTTCACGAAGGTGTAGCGGCCCTGCGCATCCACGTGCGACACCAGCGCGGGAAGGTTGTCGGTGATGTCGCGCAGGAACTTCTCGCTCGATTTGCGCTGCTGCATCAGCGTGTCGAAGGTGCGCGCGAGATCGCCGATCTCGTCGTGCCGGTAGGTGCGCGGCACGGCCGTCTGCAGGGCCGGGTTGTCCACATCCAGCATGTGCCGGTGCAGGTGCCTGAGCGGCGTGAGCTGCTGGCGCACGAAGCCCAGCACCGCGGCACCCGCGAGCATGGCGAGCACCACCGCGCCGATCCATGCCGAGCGCTCGATGGCGTCGACCCGGGCGAAGGCTTCCGTGCTCGGGTACATAGACCCGAGCACCCAGTTGGTCTGCGGGATGCGCTTGAAGGCGTAGAGGCCGTGCACGCCTGCATGGTTGAAGCCTTCGGTCGCGCCTTCGTAGCCTTCGACCGGGCGCTCGATCTCGGGATTGCCGACCCCCTTCAGGCCTGTCTGGTTGATGATGCGCTCGGTGCGCGGATGGTCGATCACCACGCCTTCCGTGCTGGTGATGAACAGGTAGCCCGTTTCGCCGAATTTCACGTCGGCGAGCTCGCCCAGGATGTTCCGGTCCTTCAGGTTGATGGCGCCCGAGATCACGTATCTGACGTTGCCGGCGGCGTCGAGCACCGGCTCGGTCATGGCGATCTGCGCCAGGCCGGTGAGCCGGTTGAGGTAGGGCTCGGAGATCACGCCGGCGCGGGCCGCGAGCGTTTGCTGGAAGTACGCACGGTCCTTGATGTTGACCTTGCCGGGCTGCTGCGGGCCGCTCAGGCTCGCGACCAGGGCGCCTTCGGCCGTGAAGAAGGCGACGTTGCTGAACGCCTTGCGAAGCGACGGGTGCTTTTCGAGGAAGGCCTGCAGCGCCGGCGTGTCGGGGAACTCGCTGAGTGCCACGCTGTCGGCGAAGGTCTCCAGCAGCGTGCGGCGGCTCATGAACTTTTGGTCGATGGTGTTCGCAATGGCCGAGAGGCGGGCGAAGGCTTCGCTTTCGATGGAGGCCTTTATGCTGGTTTTGACCAGCTGCAGGGCGACCGTCGCAATGGCGAGGGTGGCCGCCAGGACGACCGCGGCAATGCCCAGGCCGAGGCGTGTGTTCAGGCTGATGCGGATGTTCCGAAGACCGGGTAAGTTCATTGGCATGGACGTGCACCGCGATGAGGTCCGCGCTGCGCCTGCACGTAGTGTGTCAGAACCGGGAACCGGGCCGCTGCGCGCAATCCCCCATACGCCGCTCGCCCACGCCGCACCCTCACATTTCCTCGCGCTTGAGAAGATAGTCGAGCGGGCCGACGCGGAACCAGCGGTAGCCGTAGGGCTCCAGCAGCATGCAGTGCTTTCCCCTCGAATCGGCGCGGCTGTGCGCGTTGGAGAGCAGGTTGACCAGCTGCCCGCCATGCCTGCCGAGCGCCGTGGCTGCGAGCTTTATTTCCAGCGGGCTTTCGCTGAGGTTGTGCACGAAGACCGCCGCGTTGCCGCGCCATTCGTAGCGCATGACGAGCACCGCCCGCTCCTCGTTCGGAATCACCTCGAAATCGCCCCAGCCGATCTCGGGCACTTCCTTTCGCATGCGGAACACGCGCTCCATCCAGTTGAGCAGCGACTCGGGATCGCGCCGCTGCGCCGCCACGTTCACGTGCTCGAAGCCATAGGCACCGCCCGTGATCACGGGCAGCACCGGCTTCGAGGAGGTGGTGAATCCGCCCTGGCGTTCGGTGGACCACTGCATCGGCGTGCGCGCGCAGTTGCGCTCCGGCAGGCTCAGGTCGTCGCCCATGCCGATCTCGTCGCCGTAGCGGATCACCGGCGTGCCGGGCAGGGTGAGCATCAGGCTGTAGGCCAGCTCGAGGCGCCGCCGGTTGCCGCCGAGCATCGGTGCCAGCCTGCGGCGTATGCCGCGGTCGTACAGCTGCATGTCTTTTTCGGGGCCGAAGGCGGCGAACACGCGCTGGCGCTGCGCGGGCCGCAGGCGGCCCAGGTCGAGCTCGTCGTGATTGCGCAGGAAGATGCCCCATTGCGAGGTGGCGGGACGCGCCCGGGTCGCCTCCAGCGCCTTGGCCAGCGGCCGCGAGTCGCCCGCGGCCATTGCATAGAAGAGGTGCTGGTTGACCTGGAAGTTGAACATCATGTGCAGCCGCTCGCCTTCCTCGCCGAAGTAGGCCATGTTGGTGCTGGGCAGCACGTTGGCCTCGGCAAGGATGATCGCATCGCCCCGGCGCCACTGGAGCAGTTCGCGGAACTGCCGCAGCATGTCGAATTTCTCGGTCGGGCGCACGACCCTCGGGCCCTTTGCGCCGATCACGAAGGGCACGGCGTCCATGCGGAAGCCGGACACGCCCATCTGGGTCCAGAAGCCCATGATCTTCAGGATCTCGGCCTGCACCTCGGGGTTGGCGGTGTTCAGGTCGGGCTGGAATTCATAGAAGCGGTGGAAGTACCAGCGCCTTGCGAGCTTGTCGAAGGTCCAGGTCGATTTCTGCACGCCGGCGAAGACCACACCATCGGTGTAGCGAGGCGGTTTCTTGTCGGACC
Source organism: Variovorax beijingensis (assembly GCF_007828835.1). GTDB lineage: Bacteria > Pseudomonadota > Gammaproteobacteria > Burkholderiales > Burkholderiaceae_C > Variovorax > Variovorax beijingensis_A. The sequence goes on from NZ_VIVL01000004.1 coordinate 86,491, forward strand.
ACACATACCAGTTGTGATACTTTGACTTGCGGTCCCTGCGCGCCTGCTGGAACCACGGGTGCTGGTCCGAGGTGTGGTTCACCACCAGGTCCATCAGCACGCGCATGCCGAGGCGCGAAGCCGAATGCGTGAATTCGACGAAATCGCCGAGCGTGCCGAACCGGGGATCGACGTTGTAAAAGTCAGAAACATCGTAGCCATCGTCCTGCCTCGGCGACGGATGGAAGGGCATCAGCCACAGGGTCGTGACACCCAGGCCGTGGAGGTACTCCAGCCGCCGTGTCAGCCCCTCGAAGTCGCCGCAGCCATCGCCGTTGGAGTCCATGAAGGTTCCCACGGAGAGGCAATACACCACGGCGTTTTTGTACCAAAGGTCGTTGATCATGGCGGGGAACCTCCTGAAGATCGGAACCTCGCAAACCCGGAACACACGAAAGGAAACCCGATGTCGGCCGATGCTTGGTGGAAGAACGGAATCGTCTACCAGATTTATCCGCGTTCATTCCAGGACAGCGATGGAGACGGCATCGGCGACCTGCGAGGCATCCGCAAGCGGCTCGATTATCTGGTCGAGCTCGGCGTGGATGCCATCTGGATATCGCCGATCTACCCCTCACCAATGGCCGACTTCGGGTACGACATATCCGACTACTGCAACATCGATCCGCGCTTCGGCACGCTCGAGGACTTCGATGCGCTCGCGGCGGAATGCAGGGCGCGCGGCCTCAAGCTGGTGCTGGACTTCGTGCCCAACCACACCTCCGATCAGCACCCCTGGTTCGTGCAGAGCCGCGCCTCGCGAACGAGCCCCAGGCGCGACTGGTACCTGTGGCGCGATCCTGCGCCTGATGGCGGCCCACCCAACAACTGGCTCAGCAATTTCGGCGGTCCGGCATGGACCTTCGACGAAGCCAGCGGCCAGTACTACTGCCACTCCTTCCTGAAGCAACAGCCCGACCTCAACTGGCGCAACCGCGAGGTGCGCGAGGCGATGTACGAGGTGCTGCGCTTCTGGCTGCGGCGCGGGGTGGACGGTTTCCGCGTCGACGTGCTCTACCACCTCGTCAAGGACGACCAGTTCCGCGACAACCCGCCCAACCCGTCGTTCCAGCCGGGGCAGGACCCCTCGCACCGGCTGCTGGCGCTCTACACGACGGACCGGCCGGAGATGCAGGACATCGTGGTCGAGATGCGCCGCGTGGTCGACGCGTTCAGCGACGAGGCTTCGGCGCGGGTGCTGATCGGCGAGCTCTATCTTCCGCTCGAGCGGCTCATGGCCTACTACGGGCGCACCTCCGAAGGCCTGTTGCAGGGCGTGCAGCTGCCGTTCAATTTCCAGCTCATCGCGGCGCCTTGGCATGCGGCCGAAATCGACCGCATCGTGCGCAACTACGAGGCGGCGTTGCCGCACGGCGCGGCGCCCAACTGGGTGCTCGGCAACCACGACAAGCCGCGCATCGCGAGCCGCGTGGGGCAGGAGCGGGCGCGGCTCGCGGCAATGCTGCTGCTGACGCTGCGCGGCACGCCCACGCTCTACTACGGCGACGAGATCGGCCTGACCGACGTTCCCATTCCGCCCGATGAGGTGCAGGACCCGTTCGAGAAGAACGAGCCGGGCAAGGGCCTCGGGCGCGATCCGCAGCGCACGCCCATGCAGTGGAGCCGGGCACATGCGGCCGGCTTCACCGATGGCACGCCATGGCTGCGCCTTGGCGGTGACTGGGGCATGCGCAACGTGGAGTCGCAGCTGGCCGATCCGGCCTCGATGCTGCAGCTCTACAAGCGGCTCATCGCGCTGCGGCGCAACGAGCCCGCGCTGCACGAAGGAAGCCATGAGCAGCTCGATGCCGGCGCCGACGTGCTGGCCTATGCCAGAACCTCCGGGGACAGGCGGTTGGTGGTGCTGCTGAACTTCGCCACCACCGAAACCCGGGTGGCCGCCGACCTGCTGCCGGCGGAGGTGGTCGTGCTGGCTTCCACCCAAGCGGACCGCACCGGCGCGGTGGCCGGCGAGCTGGTGCTGCAGCCGCTCGAAGGCGTGATCGTCACGCACTGATCGGTGCGCGAAAAACGGTGCATGAAAGGCGCGGCTACTGGCCCGAGGGATAGGTCTCGGGAACTTCCGCGTCCATGGCCACCGCATCGCGTTCCAGCGGCGCGACCGCGCGGCTGCGGTCGAAGTGCAGCAGCGCATCGAACTGCACCGGCAGCCGCGCGAAGAAATAGTGGCTCTGCCGTTCGGTCTCGGGCCGGTAGATCACGCCGATGGCGCGTTCGAGCCGCGCCTCGCGCAGCGCGAAGAAATGGCTTCCCTCGCCGCGCAGCGGCAGCATGAAGCGCTCGAGCCCGGTCTCGTGCATGAGGCCCTCGTAGCTGTCCGCGCGTGATGGAAGTACCTGCTTGCGCTCGGCCGCTGCGCCCCAGTCGGAGGCTGCCATCACGCTGCCGGCGTGCGTGGTGAAGCCCACCAGCACCGCATCGCGGCCCTGGCGTTCGCGCACCAGCTGGCCGACGTTGAGCTCGCCGCGGCGTTCGCCCATCTCGGTGGCGCGCGCATCGCCCAGGTGCGAGTTGTGCGCCCACACCACGAGCTTCGGCCGATCGCTCGCGCGCCACAGGTGACGCTCGATCTCGCCCAGCGTCTCCACCATGTGCCGGTCGCGCAGGTTCCAGGAGGACACGTCGCTCAGGTACATCGAGCGGTAGTAGGCCTCGGCGTTCTTGATCAGGCGCGCGTTCTGCTCGGCGTCGAATGCTTCTTCCTCATTGGCTGCGCCGCCGCTGCGCCATGCGTCGCCGGCGGCGCGGCGCATCTCGACGAGCATCTCGACCACTTCGCGCTGGCACGAGGGCGTGTTGCCGAGCCCGGCCATCAGGCCGTAGACCTGTCCGCCGTCGCCGAAGCGGTCGAAGCAACCGTAGCGTTCGCGGGCGCTGCGCGCCGCCACCGGATCGGTGCGGTCGAAATAGTCGAGCACGGCTTCGATGGAGGCGTGCAGGCTGTAGAGGTCCAGGCCGTAGAAGCCGGTCTTTCCCTGCGGCGGGCCTGCGTCGTTGAAGGCGCGCTGCCATTCGACGAAGCTTGCGACGTCCTCGTTGCGCCACATCCAGGTCGGAAAGCGCCGGAAGCCCGCGAGCGCATCGCGCGCATTGGCGTCGTCGCTGGCGCCCCTCACGTAGCGGTTCACGCGATAGGCATCGGGCCAGTCGCCTTCGATGGCCACGGCGTTGAAGCCTTTTTCGGCCAGCAGGCGCCGCGTGATGTCCGCGCGCGCCGCATAGAACTCGTGCGTGCCGTGCGAAGCCTCGCCGAGCAGCACGTAGTGCGCATCGCCGATCAGTTCGAGCAGCGCGTCATGGTCGCTGGAAGATCCATCCATCGGGTGCGCCACGGCACGCAGCGCCTGCGCCTCGTCCGAAATGCGTGAGGGATTCATCGTCCACGGTCCTCAGGCAGGAAGCGCGCCATGAGGGTTGGCGTCTTCGATCAGGTGGCAGACCTCCTCGTCGCTGGTCTGCGAGAAGTCGAGGTACCAGCGCCCCACGCCGAGGAAGGGCTCCGGCGTCTCGGCGCAGACCACGTCATCCGCTTCGCCGAGCAGCAGCGCGCAGGCTTCGCGCGACGCCACGGGCGCTGCAACCACCACGCGGGCCGGCGCCTGCCGGCGCACCGCGCGAATGGCCACGCGCATGGTCGAGCCGGTGGCCAGGCCATCGTCCACCAGGATGGCGGTGCGGCCATGCAGGTCGGGCGCGGGCCGGTCGCCGCGGTAGGCGCGCTCGCGCCGCTCGAGTTCGTATTGCTCGTTGCGCACGACTTCGTCGACCTCCTTTGCGCCGATGCCGAGTTCGCGCACGAGGTCTTCATCCAGCACCCGCTCGCCGCCGCCCGCGATGGCACCCATCGCGTACTCCTCGTGCCCCGGCACGCCGAGCTTGCGCACCACGAGCACGTCGAGCGGCGCGTTCAATGCCTTGGCCACTTCGTAGGCCACCGGCGTCCCGCCGCGCGGCAGGGCCAGCACGATCACATCCGGCCGGTTGGCATAGCTTGCCAAGCTCCGGGCGAGCGCCCGGCCCGCCTGCTGCCGGTTTCTGAAAGACTGGAACGCCATTTCTCGAATGTCCTTGCGGCCACCTTATTTTTGCCGGCGCATGGATGTTGTAGGGCGATGCCCACATTGGCGTAGGTGTGCACTGCCACCGGGGCGTGCGGCGGAGCCGCCGAAGCAAGAGAAAGAACGGTGGGAACTCGAACGTACCTTCTGGGTGGATGGCAGCCTGCCTATGCGCAGGGCCTTGCACCTGAGTCGCTGATGGTCTTTGCGCCGCCGGTGGGCGTGCTGGACCGCGTGCGCACCCTCGAAGCGATCCGCAACGCGCCACGCTGGACGCGCGTGGTGTTCGCCGCCGAGTGCGACGGCAGATCGGCGCCCTACAGGACGCAATGCAGCTCGGCCTATGTGTCCATTGGCGGCAATGGAGGCTGGCCTTGAACCACCAGCCGCCCATGAGCCGCATCCCGGCTATGAACAACCTACTGAAACATCACAGTTAGGCGCCGGCCCCCAACCCACCCCGCCGATGTCGCTGCGCCTCCCGCCATGCATTCACGATCAGCGCCCGCGCCTTCGGATGCTCGGGGTCGCTAACCACCCATTCCGGATACGCATGCGGAAGGCTGGCCGCGGTCACGCGGATCGCGTCGAACTCGATGGGGGAGAGCGGCGCGGCCGCGCTGGCGCGGTGGGTCAGCGTCTTGCGCAGGCCCGCCTTCCATGCATCCGGCAGGTGATCGACAGCGGGCAGGAGCGCCAGCGCGATGTGCGCGGCGCGCGGGCTCAGGGCTGCGGCGTCGGCGCGCAGGCGCGCCAGGCACTCGGTGCCGCTCGCCGTCTCTTTTCTCTCACCTCCGGAGCATGGCATGCGGCACCCCTCGCTCAGGCCGTCTGGATCTCGATGCGCCGCGGCTGCGCATGCTGGGCCTTGGGAATGCGCAGCTTCAGCACGCCCTGCGAAAGCTCGGCCGAGATGGCGTTGGTGTCGAGCTCCTTGCTGAGCGTGAAGACGCGGCGGAAGCGGCCCAGGCCCACCTCCGTATGGCTCGATTCCAGCCCCTCGGGCACCGAGAGCCCCGACTCGGCCTCGATGGTCAGCGTGTCGGACGCGACCTGCAGGCTGAGCTTGTCGCGCGAGACGCCCGGCAGGTCGGCAAAGAGCGTGATGCCGCCGCTGTCCTCGACCACGTCCACCGGCGGCGTCAGCGCCGCGTCGCTGTAGCGCGTGCTGTCTTCCTTGCGCGCGAGCTCCTTCGATCCAGCCGCGCGGGACGAAGTGGTGGGGGTGTTGCTGTTGTCCATGATCGTCTCTCCTTTCTTCATTTCATGGTTGCTTCACCGTCATCACTGGACGGTGATGCGCCGCGGCTGCGACGAGGCCTGGCGCTGCACGGTGATGTGCAGCACGCCGTCGCGGTACTTGGCGCTCACGGCGTCGGGGTCGGCATCGTCGGGCAGGGTGAGCACGCGGCGGAACGAACCCTCGAAGCGCTCGTTGATGTGCACGGCTGCCTTGGCATCGGATTCGGGCAGGTTGTTGGCGCGCTGGCCGGCAATGGTGAGCAGGCCGCGCTCCAGGTTCACCTCGAGGCTGGACGGGTCGACGCCGGGCGCGAACGCGTAGATCTCCACGGTCTTCGGCGTGCCGCCGATGTTCAGGGCCGGGAAGCCGTTGCGGCCGAAGCCCCGGATGGTGGGGGACAGATCGAAGGCCTGCTGCATCTCGCGCTGCAGGCGATCCATCTCTGCGAACATGTCGCGCGGAAACAAGGATCGGTACATGGCGAAAACCTCCATTCAAGAACAGGTTGAACGGCGCGCCGGAGCGTGTGTCTCCAGGCGCTTCCGATCAGCGAAATAGGCGCTGGCGGCAGGTTTTCAAGAGGGGATGTCCGGGGGGTGGTACCCCGATCGCCCGGGTGCTATGAAGGCTGGTGCCGCCATTGAAAAAAACCGGTCCGAGGCCTCTTGAACGTGCGCCGCGCGGACCTAAATCGATCCTCGTCGAAATCGTCAATCGTCATTCCAAACCTGAAGGAGATTTGCCATGCCGATGGACCTGCTCAAGCAGATTGCCGCATCCCGCCTGCCCGTGTCTTTCCGCACGCCCAAGGAGATCGACGAGGTCAGGATCCTGCGCCAGGCGGGGCTCGTGATTGCACTGATTCCGGCGCCAGCCGACCCTCTGAAGCTCGCGGGCAGCGAGCCCGCGGCGCAGGTGCTGGCCCTCGCCGAGAAAGGACGCGAGGAGCTCGCGCGGATCCGCTACCCGGGCGAGCTGCCGCAGCATGAAACCGGCTCCCGGGGCCGGAGGAACTGGCTCGCCGCAAGGCGCTTCGGACATGCATTGCAGCAAGTCTTACCGGTGCGAAGCCGCGATTCGCGCCCCTCGCAGGGTTTGTAGGCCGCATCCTTCCTGAACATGCGCGCAAAACCATGCCGCCGTCTGCCTGGTTCCGCGCTGAATCCGATTCGCTCATGCAAGCGAGAAATTCATCAGGAGACAGACATGGACTTCGAAGGCATCTACTGCTTTGACACGGCGGCCGTCCGCTTCGCGATCTACCCGGACGGCCATGATGGTGCACGCATCATCGGGCAGATTTCGGAGGAAACCCTGCACGACGTGTTCGGCACCAGGGACCTGGGCGACCGCCTGCTGGAAACCTGCAAGGCGCACTTCGATGTCATTGGCGCCGCGGCGCTCAAGCGCTACCGCGCCAACCCGAACCAGCCGATCGTGCTGACCGTGGACGATTTTCCGCGGCGCCTTTCTCCCCGGTCCGGGGGCTCGCAAACCGCACCGCAGGCCACGCCGCTCGCTGCCTGAAAAACGCCGCGCCCGCTGTGCGGCCGGTTTTCACCCCCATCGCGCGATGGGCAACTCTCCGACACGGCAAGGAGGTTTCAGCCTTACCCGCTGCGCCCGGATTCTTTGCAAATTGTGTGATCAGGCCTTGTAGATGCCGAAAGCGTGTTCCGTTGGACACCCGGTCGCTGGCCTTCATGCAAGCAAGGAACACCGGTGCCAGTGACGCAACTGCTTTCAGAGCCTGAGGCGCAAGACGCCTACCTGTTCCGCGAAGGAACGCATTCCCGCCTGTACGACCTCCTGGGTTGCCATCTTCTGAAGGAGGGCGGCGCGCGCTTCGCGGTGTGGGCGCCCAACGCGGAATCGGTGGCGGTGGTCGGCGACTGGAACCATTGGTCCGGCGACGCCGATCCGCTGGCGCCGTCCGCGGACGGCACCGGCATCTGGCTGGGCCGCGCGCCCCATGCCGCGCCGGGGCAGGCCTACAAGTACCGCATCCGTTCGCGCTTCGGCGGCTACACGGTCGACAAGGCCGACCCGGTCGCGTTCTGCGCAGAGCTGCCGCCCGCCACGGCCTCGCGCATCTGCGAACTTTCTTATGACTGGAAGGACGCCGACTGGATGGCCACGCGGGGCGCGCGCAATGCGCTCGATGCGCCGATGTCGGTCTACGAGGTGCACCTGGGCTCGTGGCGCCGCCGCGAAGGCCGCTTCATGGGCTACCGCGAGATCGCGCATGAACTCGCGGCCTACGTGAAGGAGATGGGCTTCACGCACGTGGAGCTCATGCCCGTGACGGAGCATCCGTTCTACGGCTCCTGGGGCTACCAGACCACCGGCTACTTCGCGCCCACGGCGCGCTACGGCTCGCCGCAGGACTTCATGTACCTGGTCGATCACCTGCACCAGAACGGCATCGGCGTGCTGCTGGACTGGGTGCCTTCGCACTTTCCGACCGACGAGCACGGCCTTGCGTTCTTCGACGGCACGCACCTCTACGAGCATGCCGATCCGCGCCAGGGCTTCCACCCGGAGTGGAACTCCAGCATCTTCAACTACGGCCGCGCGGAGGTGCGCAGCTTCCTGGTGTCGTCGGGCCTGTTCTGGCTCGACCGGTACCACGTGGATGGGCTGCGCGTCGATGCGGTCGCGTCCATGCTCTACCTGGACTACGCGCGCCAGCACGGCGAATGGATTCCCAACCGCCATGGCGGCCGCGAGAATCTGGAGGCGATCGACTTCCTGCGGACGCTGAACCGCGCGGTCTACCGCGAGTTCCCCGACGCGATCACGGTGGCCGAGGAATCCACCGCCTGGCCTCGCGTCTCGCGGCCGACCGACATGGACGGGCTGGGCTTCGGCGAGAAATGGAACATGGGCTGGATGCACGACGTGCTCGCCTACATGAAGCAAGAGCCCATCCACCGCAAGTACCACCACCACAAGATGACCTTCTCGCTGGTGTATGCGTTCCACGAGAACTTCGTGCTGCCGCTGTCGCACGACGAGGTGGTGCACGGCAAGGGTTCGCTGCTCGGCAAGATGCCCGGCGACCAATGGCAGCAGTTCGCCAACCTGCGCGCGCTGTTCGGCTTCATGTGGGCGCATCCTGGCAAGAAGCTGCTGTTCATGGGGGGCGAGTTCGGGCAGCGGCGCGAGTGGACGCACGACGGCGAGCTCGAATGGTGGGTCTGCGAGCTCGAAGACCATGGCGGCCTGCAGCGGCTGTTGGCGCAGCTCAACCGCGTGTACCGCGGCGCGCCCGCGCTCTACCAGCAGGATTTCTCCGCATCGGGTTTCGAATGGGTGGCGGCCGACGATGCCGACGCCAGCGTGTTCGCCTTCCTGCGCAAGCCGCGCGACGGCCATCCGCCGCTGCTGGTCGTCAGCAACATGACGCCGGTGCCGCGCACCAACTACCTGCTGGGCGTGCCGCTGCCCGGCTTCTGGAGCGAGCTCATCAACACCGACGCCGTCGAGTTCGGCGGCTCGGGGTGGGGCAACCTTGGCGGCGTCGAGGCCGCCCCCGTGCGTTCGCATGGCCGCATGCACTCGGTGTGCATGACCCTGCCGCCGCTGTCCACGCTGATTCTCGAACACCGGCCATCATGATGAAACTGTTCGCAAACCCGCAGGCGCCCGCGGCTTCCGTGGCGCCCGATGTGCGCGACGGCAACCGCCGCGCGGTCATCGATGCCGTGCTGCCGTCGGTGGACCACGGCCGCTTCGCCGTGAAGTGCATCGTCGGCGAAAGGGTGCAGGTGAAGGCGCACTGCTTCACCGATGGCCACGACGTGCTGCGCGTGCAACTGTGCTGGCGTCCGCAGGGCAAGGCCGAGTTCCGCGAGGTGCCGATGAAGCCGCTCGTCAACGACGTGTGGGAGGCGTCCTTTGCGCCGCCCGCGCTCGGACGCTACTTCTACACCGTGGTGGCCTGGGTCGATCCCTTCGAGTCGTGGCGCCATGAAATGACGCGCCGCGTGGACCCCGACGACGTGCGCATCGCCTCGCAGGTGGGCGCGCTGGAGGTGGCGGGCGCGGCCGAGCGGGCCGAGGGCGCGGACCGGCAGGCGCTGGCCAACTGGGCCACCGAGCTCGATGCCGTGGCAGCCGACCCCGGCGCGGACGTGTCGGCGCTCAAGGCGCTGGCGCTGGACGAAGAGCTGGCCATGCTGGCGCGCCGGCACCCCGACCGCCGGCACGAGGTGCGCTTTTCCCTCGAGCTGCCGCTGGAGGCCGAGCGCGAGCGTGCGCGCTTCAGCACCTGGTACGAGCTGTTCCCGCGCTCGGCCGGCACCACGCCCGGCGTGCACGGCACCTTCAAGGACGTGGAGGCGCGGCTGCCCGCCATCGCGGCCATGGGCTTCGACGTGCTGTACTTTCCGCCGATCCACCCGATCGGCCGCCTGCAGCGCAAGGGCCCCAACAACGCGCTGGCCAGCGGCCCCGACGATGTCGGCAGCCCCTGGGCCATTGGCGCGGCCGAGGGCGGCCACAAGTCCATTCTTCCGGCGCTGGGCACGGCGGAAGACTTTCGCCACCTCTGCGCAGAGGCCGCCTCGCACGGGCTGGAGATCGCGCTGGACATCGCCTTTCAGTGCGCGCCCGACCATCCCTACGTGAAGGCGCATCCCGACTGGTTCCGCTGGCGCCCCGACGGCAGCGTGCAGTACGCGGAGAACCCGCCCAAGAAGTACCAGGACATCTATCCCTTCAATTTCGAGAGCGAGGACTGGCGCGGCCTGTGGGCCGAGCTGCGCAGCGTGATCGAGCACTGGATCGGCGAGGGCGTGCGCATCTTCCGCGTCGACAACCCGCACACCAAGGCCTTCGCATTCTGGGAGTGGGTGATCGGCGAGATCCGGCGCGAGCATCCGGAAGTGATCTTCCTGGCCGAGGCCTTCACGCGGCCCAAGGTGATGCACCGGCTTGCGAAGCTGGGCTTCTCGCAGTCCTACACCTACTTCACCTGGCGCAACACCAAGCAGGAGCTGGTCGAATACTTCACCGAGCTTTCCACGCCGCCCGGCGTGGACTACTTCCGGCCCAACGTGTGGCCCAACACGCCCGACATCCTGCACGAGCAGCTGCAGGGCGGCGAGGCCTCGGTCTACATGGCGCGGCTGGTGCTTGCCGCCACGCTCGCGGCCAACTACGGCATCTACGGGCCGGCCTACGAACTGCGCGACCACCGGCCGCGCTCGCCCGGCAGCGAGGAATACCTGGACTCCGAAAAATACCAGCTGCGCCACTGGAACCACGACGACCCGGGCAGCCTGGCGCCGTTCATCACCCGCGTGAACCACATCCGCCGCGAGAACCCGGCGCTGCACCGGGACCGCGGCCTGCGCTTCCTGCGCATCGACAACGACCAGCTGCTGGCCTATGCCAAGGTCTCGGAGGGCGGCGACAACGTGGTCGTGACGGTGGTCAATCTCGATCCGCACAACGTGCAGTCAGGCTGGCTCGAGCTCGACCCCCAGAGCGTGGGCGTCGACCGTTCGCGCCCGTTCCAGATGCACGACCTGCTGAGCGGGCAGCGCTTCATCTGGCAGGGCGGCTGGCACTACGTCAAGCTCGATCCGCACAGCGTGCCCGCGCACATCTTCGTCGTACGGCGGCGCCACGGCGACGAGCGCGACTTCGACTACTTCCTGTGAGGCCGCAACGATGAACGCCCCTGTCTCCCACATCGCGCTCGAAACGGTAGAGATCGACATCAGCGACGACCCGCTGTGGTACCGCGACGCGGTGATCTACCAGCTCAACGTCAAGGCGTTCTTCGACTCCAACAACGACGGCATGGGGGACTTCAAGGGCGTGACGGCCAAGCTCGACTACGTGAAGGAGCTGGGCGTCAACACCATCTGGCTGATGCCCTTCTATCCGTCGCCGCTGCGCGACGACGGCTACGACATCTCGGCCTACGAGGACGTGAACCCGCAGTACGGCACGCTGGACGACTTCCGCGAAATGCTCGACGCCGCGCACGAGCGCGGGCTGCGGGTGATCACCGAGCTGGTCATCAACCACACCTCGAGCGACCACCCCTGGTTCCAGGCCGCGCGCCGCGCACCGCCCGGCTCGCCCGAACGCGACTTCTACGTGTGGAGCGACACCGACCAGCTCTACCAGGGCACGCGCATCATCTTCACCGACACCGAGACTTCCAACTGGGCCTGGGACCCGGTGGCCAAGGCCTACTACTGGCACCGCTTCTTCAGCCACCAGCCGGACCTCAACTTCGACAACCCGGCCGTGCTCGAAGCCATCTTCAAGGTGATGCGCTTCTGGCTCGACATGGGCGTGGACGGCTTCCGGCTCGACGCCATTCCCTACCTGGTGGAGCGCGACGGCACCAGCAACGAGAACCTGCCCGAGACCCATGCGGTGATCAAGAAGGTGCGCGCCGCCATCGATGCGCAGTACAAGAACCGCTTCCTGCTGGCCGAGGCCAACATGTGGCCCGAGGACGTGCGCGAGTATTTCGGCGATGGCGACGAGTGCCACATGGCGTACCACTTTCCGCTGATGCCGCGCATGTACATGGCCATCGCGCAGGAGGACCGGCACCCCATCGTCGAGATCATGGCGCAGACGCCAGACATCCCGGAGGGCTGCCAGTGGGCCATTTTCCTGCGCAACCACGACGAGCTCACGCTCGAGATGGTGACCAGCAAGGAGCGCGACTACATGTACACCATGTACGCGGCCGACCTGCGCGCGCGCATCAACCTGGGCATCCGCCGGCGCCTCGCGCCGCTGATGGAGAACGACATCGACCGCGTGAAGCTCATGAACGGCATGCTGCTGTCGATGCCGGGCTCGCCCATCATCTACTACGGCGACGAGATCGGCATGGGCGACAACGTGTTCGTGGGCGACCGCAACGGCGTGCGCACGCCCATGCAGTGGAGCCCCGACCGCAATGCCGGCTTCTCGCGCGCCGACCCGCAGCGGCTGTACCTGCAGCCCATCATGGACCCGATGTTCGGCTACGAGGCGCTCAACGTGGAGGCGCAGGCGCGCGACAGCAGCTCGCTGCTCAACTGGACCAAGCGCATGCTGGCCGTGCGCAAGACCAGCCATGCCTTCGGCCGCGGCAAGCGGCGCTTCCTGAAGCCGGGCAACCGCAAGATCCTGGCCTACCTGAGCGAATACGACGAGGACATCATCCTCACGGTGTTCAACCTGTCGCGCGCCGCGCAGCCGGTGGAGCTGGACCTCTCGGCCTTCAAGGGCCGCGTGCCCATCGAGATGCTGGGCCGCGCGCCGTTCCCGCCGATCGGCGAGCTTCCCTACCTGCTCACGCTGGCCTCGTATGGCTTCTACTGGTTCAGGCTCACCTCCGATGCCGAGATGCCCAGCTGGCACCAGGAGGGCGTGGCGCTGCAGGAATGGCCCACGCTGGTGCTGTTCGACGGCTGGACCAGCTTCTTCCGCGACCGCGTGATGCCCTGGCGCATCGGCATGTCGGAGCGCATGCGCAACCAGTTCGAACTGGAGACGCTGCCGCGCCACATCGAGATCCAGCGCTGGTATGCATCGAAGGGCACCGCTATCGAGCGCGCGCGTCTGGCCGATCACGTCATCTGGGAGGCAGGCCCGCTCAGCTGGATGCTGCCGTTGCTCGAGCTCGACGGCCCGCCCGGCGGCGCCACCTACTTCATGCCGCTGGCATTGGCCTGGGAAGAACGCGACGAGGAGCGCATGGCCGGCGTCGCGCAGGCCGCGCTCGCCAAGGTGCGGCAGCAGGCGCAGGTGGGCCTGATGGGCGATGCGTTCTATGACGAGGCCTTCTGCCGCGAGCTGGTGCTGGCCATCCGCAGCGGCCTGGATCTGGAAACCGCGCAGGGACGGCTCAGGTTCCGCGCGACGGCCGCTTTCGCCGAGGTGGAGGCCGACATCGCGAGCCTGCCGGTCGGCCGGCCCAGCGGCGTGAGCAGCAACACCGTGGTCACGCTCGACGAGACCCTGTTCCTCAAGGGCTACCGCCACCTGCGCGAGGGCCTGAACCCCGAACTGGAGATGGGCCGCTTCCTGACCGAGGTGGCCAGATATCCGCACTGCGTTCCGGTGCTGGGCGCGCTCGAATACACCGGCAACGACGGACGCACCATGACGCTCGCCATGGTGCAGTCCTATGTGTCGAACCAGGGCGACGGCTGGGACCACACGCTGGGCTACCTGGAGCGCTTCCTGCGCGACTTCGCCACCACCGACGGCGCGCTGCCGGACCCGATGGCCGTGCACGGCGGCTTTCTCGCGCTCATGGCCACGCTGGGCCGGCGCACCGCCGAGCTGCACAAGGCGCTGGCGCTGCGCACCGGCGCGGCCGCCTTCGACCCCGAGCCGCTGCTGGACAGCGACATCGCGCGCTACGCGGAGCAAGCCCGCGCCGACGCCGCCGCCACACTGGCACTGCTGCGCGAAAGGCTGGCCCAGCTGCCGACACCGGCGCAGCCCGACGCCCAGGCCCTGCTCGCCATGGAGGACGCGCTGCAGGGCGCCATCGCGGCGCGCCGGCCGCAGGCCCAGGGCGGCATCAAGAGCCGCTACCATGGCGACTTCCACCTCGGGCAGGTGCTGCTGCGGGACAACGACTTTGTCATCATCGACTTCGAAGGCGAGCCCGCGCGCAGCTTCGATGAGCGCCGCGCCAAGGGCTCGCCGCTGCGCGACGTGGCCGGCATGCTGCGCTCGTTCAACTATGCGCGCTGGGCCGCGCTGCGGCGCGTGGCGCAGAGCGTGGAGGAGGCCACCTACCTGGGGCCGCCGGCGGCCGCCTGGGAGCAGTCGGCACGCCAGGCCTTCCTGGACGGCTACATGGAGGCCGGCGCGGGAGAGCAGGCCATCCGCATCGACGCCGACCTGCTCGCGCTGTTCGAGACCGAGAAGGCGCTGTACGAACTGCGCTACGAGCTTAACAACCGCATCGACTGGGCGCAGGTGCCGCTGAACGGCGTGCTCGCCCTGCTGCAGGTGGAGCGGCCCGGTTGATGCTTGCACCGCATCCACCGCCTTCGTCCGCCACCGCAACCACCTACCGGAGAGACACATGGACCGATTTGGCATTCACCTGGAGCCGCTGAACGCAATGCTTTACCAGGTCGGGGCCTTCGTGCCCCGCCTCGCAATTGCATTGGTGGTGGTGCTTGCCGGCTGGCTCATCGCCAAGACCGCGCGCTTTGCGGTCACCAAGGCGCTGCGCGCGATCAACTTCAACGTGCTGACCGAGCGCGCGGGCCTGGACAACTTCCTGCGCCAGGGCGGATGGCCGGGCGACACCTGCAGCCTCTTCGGCGTGCTGGCCTATTGGCTTGTGATCTTTGCGGCGCTGCTGCTGGCCTTCAACGGCATGGGCCTGAGCTACATCGCCGACCTGCTCGGGCGCGTGGTGTGGTTCGTGCCGAACCTCTTCGTGGCCCTCCTGGTGCTGGCCTTCGGTTCTTACTTTGCCCGCTTCGTGGGAGAGGCGGTGTCGAGCTACTTCCGGGGCGCGCAGATGCGCGACGCCATGCTGCTGGGGCAGATCGCGCGCTATGCGGTCATGGCCTTCGTCATCCTGATCGCGCTGGACCAGGTCAAGGTGGGCGGCGACATCGTGCGCGAAAGCTTCCTGGTGATCCTGGCGGGCGTGGTGTTCGCGCTGGCGCTGGCCTTCGGCCTGGCCGGCAAGGACTGGGCGGCCGAGCAGATCGAGCGCTGGTGGCCGCGCCTGCCGAAGGACAACAACAACAGCGGCGCGGCCAGGCCCAAACCGAATCCGCTCGACGAGCGCCCGCCGCGCTGAAATTTTTATCTCCCACATCCCATTTGATGACACGCAGCAGCCAACGCAATCCGATCTCTGCCGTCTGGCCGGGGCGCCCCTATCCGAGGGGCGCCAACTGGGACGGGGAGGGCGTGAACTTCGCGCTTTTCTCCCAGCATGCACAAGGGGTGGACCTGTGCCTGTTCGACGACAAGGGCCGCCATGAAATCCAGCGCATCCCGATCCGGGAGCGCACCGACGGCGTGTGGCACTGCTACCTGCCCGAGGCCCGCCCTGGCCAGGCCTACGGCTACCGCGTGCACGGCCCCTACAAGCCGGAAGAGGGCCATCGCTTCAATCCGCACAAGCTGCTGGTCGATCCCTACGCGAAAGACCTGGTGGGCGAGTTGCGCTGGGGCGATGCGCTCTACGGCTACACCGTCGGCAGCAAGCGCGAAGACCTCTCCTTCGACCGCCGCGACAGCGCGCCGCTCGTGCCCAAGGGCCGCGTGCTGGAGCCCGCCTTCACCTGGGGCGACGACCGCCGGCCCTCGGTGGCCTGGCAGGACATGGTGATCTACGAACTGCACGTGCGCGGCTTCACCATGCGCCACCCCGACGTGCCGGCCGAGCTGCGCGGCACCTACGGCGGCCTGTGCTGCGCGCCCGTGGTCGACTACCTCAAGCGCCTGGGCGTGACCACCATCGAGCTGCTGCCCGTGCACAGCTTCCTCAACGACCGGCACCTGGCGGAGAAGGGCCTGCAGAACTACTGGGGCTACAACTCGCTGGCCTACTTCGCCCCCGAGACGCGCTACAGCGCCTCGGGCAAGGTGAAGGAATTCAAGACCATGGTGAAGACGCTGCACTCGGCCGGCATCGAGGTGATCCTGGACGTGGTCTACAACCACACCTGCGAGGGCAACCAGCTCGGGCCCACGCTCTCGATGCGCGGCGTGGACAACGCCTCCTACTACATCATCAACGCCGAGCACCGGCGCTACTACGACGACTTCACCGGCTGCGGCAACACCGTCAACCTGGAGCATCCGCATGCGCTGCAGCTGGTGATGGATTCGCTGCGCTACTGGGCCGAGGAAATGCATGTCGACGGCTTCCGCTTCGACCTGGCCTCGGCGCTGGCGCGCGAGGCCGGCAAGGTCGAGAACCTGGGCGGCTTCTTCGACGCCATCCGCCAGGACCCGACCCTCAACCGCGTCAAGCTGATCGCCGAGCCCTGGGACCTGGGCCACGGCGGCTACCAGGTGGGCAACTTCCCGCTCGGCTGGGCCGAATGGAACGACCGGTACCGCGACGGCATGCGCGGGTTCTGGAAAGGCGATCCGGGCGTGATCGGCGAGGTCGGCAAGCGGCTCACCGGCTCGGAAGACCTCTACGGCTGGTCGGGCAAGCGGCCCAACGCGAGCATCAACTTCATCACCGCGCACGACGGCTTCACGCTCAACGACCTGGTCTCCTACAACGACAAGCACAACGAGGCCAACGGCGAGGACAACCGCGACGGCAGCAACCACAACATCTCCTGGAACTGCGGCGCCGAAGGGCCGGCGGAGGACCCCGAGATCGCGGCGCTGCGCGAGCGCCAGAAGCGCAACCTGCTGGCCACGCTGCTGCTTTCGCAGGGCGTGCCGATGCTCCTGGCCGGCGACGAGCGCGGCCACACGCAGAACGGCAACAACAACGCCTACTGCCAGGACAACGACATCAGCTGGATCGACTGGACGCCCACGCCCGAGCGGCAGGCGCTGATCACCTTCGTGGAGCGCACCATCGCGCTCCGGCGCGCCCATCCTTCGTTCCGGCGCCGCAGCTTCTTTGCCGGCAAGCCCTCGGAGGCCGAGAGCGTGACCGACGTGGTCTGGCTCCGGCCCGACGGCGCCGAAATGCGCCCCGAGGACTGGAGCGACGCCAACGCGCGCTGCCTGGCGATGTACATGTCCGGCGGCGGCATTGCCGACCGCGGGCCGCGCGGCGAGGCGCTGCACGACGATGATTTCCTGGTGCTGTTCAACGCGCACCACGACGAGATTTCATTCACCCTGCCGCCCGCACCCTACGGCGCATGGCGGCTGCTGCTCGACACCGCCAGCGGCACCCCGCCGCCCGCCACGGAGGACGTGGCCGCGCTCGCGCCCGCCTGGTCCGAGCCCGCCTATCCGCTGCAGTGCCGCTCGCTGGTGGTGCTGAGCCGGCCGGACGTGCGGCCATGACGTGCAGCCGCATCCACCGCATGCCGTTCGGCGCCACGCTGCGCGCCGATGGCGGCGTGGACTTTGCGCTGTGGGCGCCGGCCATGCACGGCGTCACGCTGGTGCACACGCCGGCCGGCGGGAAGGAGGCCCTGCACGCCATGGCGCAGGACGCGGACGGCTGGCACCGCCTCACGCTCGCCGAAGCGCGCGCTGGCGACCTCTACGCCTATCGGCTGCCCGACGGCACCACCATGCCCGACCCGGCCTCGCGCTTCAATCCGCAGGACGTGCACGGCCCGAGCCAGGTGGTCGATCCGGCCCGCTACGCATGGGCCGACACCGCCTGGCGCGGCCGCCCGTGGCACGAGGCCGTGGTCTACGAACTGCACGTGGGCACCTTCACCGAGGAAGGCACGTTCCGGGCCGCGCGCGAACGGCTCGGCGAGCTGGCGGAGCTGGGCATCACCGCGGTCGAGCTCATGCCGCTCGCGGATTTTCCCGGTGCGCGCAACTGGGGCTACGACGGCGTGCTGCAGTTCGCGCCCGATGCCAGCTACGGCACGCCCGACGAGCTCAAGGCCCTTGTCGACGCTGCGCATGCGCTGGGCCTGATGATGCTGCTCGACGTGGTCTACAACCACTTCGGGCCGGAGGGCAACTACCTGCATGCATGCTGTCCCGAGTTCTTCGATGCGAGCGAGCACACGCCATGGGGCGCGGCCATCAACTTCGACGGACCGGGCTCGCGCACCGTGCGCGACTTCTTCATCCACAACGCGCTGTACTGGGTGGAAGAGTTCCACTTCGACGGCCTGCGCATGGATGCGATCCATGCCATTCGCGATTCATCGCCCAGGCACATCGTGCAGGAGATCCGCGAGGCGCTGAACGCCGGGCCGGCACGCGAGCGCCAGGTGCACCTGGTGCTGGAGAACGACGCCAACCAGGCCTCGCTGCTGGCGCGCGACGGCAACGGCCTGCCCGTGGCGGGCACGGCGCAGTGGAACGACGACCTGCACCACGCCGCGCACGTGCTGGCCACCGGCGAGCGCGACGGCTACTACGCCGACTATGCAGACGACGCCGCGGCCCGCTTCGCGCGCGCGCTGGCCGAAGGCTTCATCTACCAGGGGCAGCCCTCGGCCTTCCGCGGCGGGGAGCCGCGCGGCGAGCCCAGCACGCAGCTGCCGCCGGTGGCGTTCGTGTCCTACCTGCAGACCCACGACCAGGTCGGCAACCGCGCGTTCGGCGAGCGCATCCATGCGCTGGGCGATCCGGCGCTGGTGCGCGCCGCGCTGGCCTGCGTGCTGCTGTCGCCGCATGTGCCCATGTTCTTCATGGGCGACGAATTCGCGGCGTCGTCGCCATTCCTGTACTTCTGCGATTTCGGCCCCGAGCTGGCCTCGGCCGTGGCCGAAGGGCGCCGCGCGGAGTTCGGTCGCTTCGCGGCCTTTGCCGACGAAGCCGCACGCGCGCGCATTCCCGACCCCAATGCGGAGCAGACCTTCCAGGCCTCGAAGCTGCGCTGGCGCGAGCGCGGCACGCGGGCGCATTTCGCGCAGCTGTGCGAGGTGCAGCAATTGCTCGATGCGCGCCATCGCCTGCTGGTGCCGCACCTGGCCGGCACGCACGGCGCGGCAAGCCATGGCTGCGAAGAGGGGCTGATCCGGGTTCAGTGGAAGCTCTCGGGCAAGCGTCTTCATCTGCTTGCGAACCTTGGCGCGCAGCCTGCGGTGGAAGCCGCCGCGCCTGCGGGCATGGTGCTCCACAGCCGGGGCGCCGCGGCCGTTGCCGCGGGCCTGCGGCTCGAGCGCGGCGCCGTGCATGCCACGCTGGAGGACATGGCCGGTGGCTGATCCGGGTCATTGGGCTCACGATGCGCTGGAGCGCCTGTGCCGGCACTACGGCATCTCGGCGGCCTACCACGACGCCTTCGGAACGCTGCGCCATGCAACGCCCGAGAACCTGGCCGCGCTGCTGGCCGAGTTCGGCGTGCAGCCCGGTGCCGCAGTCGGCGAAGAGGCCGATGCGTCCTCCACGTCCGCCATGCCGCCGGCGCAGGTGGTGCAGGCGCATGCATCGCACTGGTCGCTGCAGCTGCCGCAGCGCTCAGGCAGCCTGCGCTGGCGGCTGCGTGACGAGCGGGGGCTTGTGCGCCAGGGCGAAGCCGATGCGCAGCCGTGGCCGCACGGCAGCTGCACGCTGCAGCTGGCCGAGCCGCTCGCGCCCGGCTATCACTGGCTGCAGGTCGACGGGCTGGCCGGCGAGACCATGCTCATCGCTTCCCCCGGCCGCTGCTACCGCCCATCCGCCGTGCAGGATGGCGGCCGCGTCTGGGGGCCGGCGCTGCAGCTCTATGCGCTGCGCTCGGCACGCAACTGGGGCATCGGCGATTTCGGCGACCTGGAGGCGCTCGTCGACCGCATGGCCGGGCAGGGCGCCGACCTGATCGGCCTGAATCCGCTGCATGCGCTGTTCCCGACCGATCCGCCGCGCGCCAGCCCCTACAGCCCCTCGTCGCGGCAATGGATCAACGTGCTGTACGTCGACGTCGAGGCGGTCGAAGACTTCGCGGCCTGCGAGGCCGCGCGCCGGCACGTCGAATCGCCCGGGTTCCAGGGCCGGCTCGCGGCGCTGCGGGCCGCGCCGCTGGTCGACCATGCCGGCGTGGCCGCCGCCAAGTTCGAGGTGCTGGAGCTGCTGTTCGAGCACTTCCGCGCGCGGCATCTTTCGCCGGCCGGCGCTCCCGATGCGCGCGGCGAGGCCTTCCTGGCCTTTGTCTCGGCGCAGGGCGAGCCGTTGCACCAGCACGCCTTGTTCGAGACACTGCAAGCCCACTTCGCCGCCGCCGATCCGCAATGCTGGGGCTGGCTCGCCTGGCCCGAAGCCTACAGACAGGCGGATTCGCCCGCGGTGCAGGCCTTCGCGGCCGAGCAGGCCGAGCGGCTGCAATACCACCAGTACCTGCAATGGGTGGCCGAACGCCAGCTTGCGCGCGCGGGCGAACGCTGCAAGGCCCTGGGCATGGGCATCGGGCTCTATCTGGACCTGGCCGTTTCGGTGGACCGCGGCGGCTCCGACGCCTGGGCCGCGCGGCACTGCTTTGCGGTCGGCGCGAGCATCGGCGCGCCGCCCGACGAGTTCAACCCGGCCGGGCAGAACTGGGGCCTGCCGCCGCTGCGGCCCGACCACCTGCGCACGCACCACTACCAGCCCTTCGTGCAGATGCTGCGCGCCAACATGCGGCACGCCGGCGCGCTGCGCATCGACCACGTGATGGGGCTGATGCGCCTGTTCTGGATTCCGCCGGGCCGCTCGCCGCACGACGGCGCCTACGTGCGCTACCCGGTCGAGGAGATGCTGGCCATCGTGGCGGTCGAGAGCCACCGGCATCGCTGCATGGTGGTGGGCGAAGACCTGGGTACGGTGGAAGACGCCATGCGCGAAGCGCTCGCACGCGCCGACGTGCTCTCCTACCGGCTGCTCTATTTCGAGAAGCGGCAGGGCGGCGGGTTCACGCCGCCCGCGGACTATCCGGCGGCCGCGCTGGTGGCCATCAGCACGCACGATCTCGCCACGCTCGCGGGCTGGTGGTCGGGCCACGACCTGCGGCTGCGGCTGGCGCTCGGGCTCTTCCCCGAACCCCGGTTGTTCGATGCGCAGCTGCTGGACCGCGCGCAGGAACGCATCCGGCTGATGCTGGCGGTGCGCGAGGCGGGCCTGCTGTCGCCGGACGAGGCGGCACAGGCGCTGTCGCTCGCAACGCCTTCGCCGCGCGTCATGCAGGCGGTCCACGCGTTCCTGGCCGCGGCCCCGTCGGCCCTGATGGCGTTCCAGCTCGAGGACGTGGCCGGCGAGGTGGAGCAAGCCAACATGCCCGGCACCACCGACACGCATCCCAACTGGCGGCGCAAGCTGGCGCCCACCGTGCAGGAGCTGGCGGCGGGCGAGGCGATGCAGGGGCTCACGGAACAGCTGCGCGCGATTCGCCCGCGTCGCAGCCTCGGCGCCGAAGCGGCGCCGTCAACGCTGCTGCAGGCGCGCGTGCCGCGGGCCACCTACCGGCTGCAGTTCCACCAGGGCTTCGGCTTCGACGATGCCATCCGCGTGCTGCCCTACCTCGCGCAGCTCGGCGTGAGCCACGTGTATTGCTCGCCGATCCAGCGCGCCCGCGCCGGCAGCACACACGGCTACGACGTGGTGGCCCATGCCGAGGTCAACCCCGAGCTCGGCGGCGCCGAAGGCTTTGCGCGCTTCGTCGCCGCGCTGCAGGCGCACGGGCTCGGGCAGCTGCTCGACATGGTGCCCAACCACATGGGCGTGCTCGGGGCCGACAACGCCTGGTGGATGGACGTGCTGGAGAACGGCCCGGCTTCGCTGTTCGCGCATCACTTCGACATCGACTGGCAGCCGCTCAACAAGGAGCTGGCCGGCAAGGTGCTGCTGCCGGTGCTCGGCGGCCATTACGGCGAGGTGCTCACTGGCGGAGAACTGGTGCTGCACTTCGAAGCGGTGCAGGGCAGCTTCGCGCTGCGCTACTTCGACCACCGGTTTCCGCTCGCGCCCGAAAGCTATCCCGTGGTTCTCGGGCAAGCGCTGCAGCATCTGAAGGACCCCGCGCTCGCGGCGCAGCTCGCCAGCTTGTCGGCGGCCTTCGGCCATCTGCCGGGCCGCCGCGCGCAGACGCCTTCGGAATGCACCGAGCGCGTGCGCGACAAGGAGCTGTTCAAGGCCCGCCTCGCGCATCTGGCAGAGGCGCATCCGTCGCTCGCACGCGCCGTGCTGGCAGCGGTGGCGGAGTTCAACCTGGCCTCGGACGAGGCGCGCGACCGGCTGCACCGGCTCATCGACCTGCAGGCCTACCGGCTCGCCTACTGGCGCGTGGCGGCCGACGAAATCAACTACCGGCGCTTCTTCGACATCAACGACCTGGCGGCGGTGCGCATGGAGCGCGACGAGGTGTTCGAGGCCACGCAGTCCTTCGCGCTCGACCTTGCCGCGGCCGGCGTGGTGGACGGCTTGCGCATCGACCATCCCGACGGCCTGTACGACCCCGCACGCTACTTCCGGCAGCTGCAGGAGGGCTATGCGCGCCGCGCGGGCATTGTGCTGCCGGCCGCCGGACCCGACGGCCGGCCGCCGCGCCCGCTGTATGTGGTGGCCGAGAAGATCGCGGGCTCGGAAGAAGAGGTGCCGGTCGAATGGCATGTGCACGGCACCACCGGCTACCGATTTGCCAACGTGGCCAACGGCGTGCTCGTGGACACCGCCGCAGCCGACGCCTTGCGGCAGGCCTGGCACGGCTTCACGGGCGAGACGCAGGACTTCGACGCCGTGGCCCGCTCGGGCAAGCGCGAGGTCATGCGCAATGCGCTGTCGTCGGAACTCAACGTGCTCTCCGCCGAACTGCTGCGCATCGCGCGGGCCGACCGCGGCACGCGCGACTACACGCTCAACGCGCTGCGCCGTGCGCTTGCGGAAGTGGCGGCCTGCATGCCGGTCTACCGCACCTACATCGTCGACGGGCCTTCCGCGCAGGATGCGCATTTCATCGACGCCGCCACCGAGGCCGCCGAGCGCCAGAGCGTCGATGCCGACCGCTCCGTCTTCGCCTTCGTGCGCCGCTCGCTGCGCGGCGAGGCCGCGGCCGCGCATGCGCCACCGGCGCTGGCCGAGCGCGTGCGCCGGTTCGCGATGCGCTTCCAGCAGTTCAGCGCGCCGGTCGCGGCCAAGGGCGTGGAGGACACTTCGTTCTACCGCTACTTTCCGCTCAGTTCACTCAACGAGGTCGGCGGCGAGCCCGACCAATTCGGTTTCGACGTGCCAGAGTTCCATGCATTGAGCGCCGACCGTGCACGGCACTGGCCGCACACCATGCTCGCGACCTCCACGCACGACAACAAGCGTTCGGAGGAAGTACGCAACCGCATCGACGTGCTCTC
Source organism: Variovorax beijingensis (assembly GCF_007828835.1). Taxonomy (GTDB): domain Bacteria; phylum Pseudomonadota; class Gammaproteobacteria; order Burkholderiales; family Burkholderiaceae_C; genus Variovorax; species Variovorax beijingensis_A. The sequence goes on from NZ_VIVL01000004.1 coordinate 109,770, forward strand.
CGAAATGCCGGGCGAGTGGCGCGATGCGCTCGCGCGCTGGCACGCGCTGTGCCGCGGCGGCGAGCCGGCGGACGCGGCGCCTTCGCGCGCCGACGAATACCTGCTCTACCAGACCCTGCTCGGCACCTTGCCCTTCGGCGGCCTGGATGCCGCCTCCGCGCCGGCCTACGCCGCGCGCGTGTGGCAGTACATGCAGAAGGCCGCGCGCGAAGCCAAGCTCCACACGCGCTGGACCCAGCCCGACGCACCGTACGAGGCGGCGCTCGAGGGCCTGGTGCAACGGATCCTGTCGGACTCGTCGGAGGGCGCCTGCCTTGCGGACATCCAGCGCATGGCCAATCGCCTCTCATGGTTCGGCGCGTGGAACGGCTTGACGCTCACGCTGCTGAAGTACGCCTCGCCGGGCGTGCCCGATCTCTATCAGGGCAGCGAGCTCATCGACCTGAGCCTGGTCGATCCCGACAACCGGCGCCCGGTGGACTATGAACTGCGCAGCCGGCGGCTCGACGAACTCCACGCGATGGTCGATGGGCCTGACCTGGCCACGCGTGTGCAGGCGCTTGCCGAGGCGCCGCACGATGGCCGCGCGAAGCTCTGGTTCATCTGGCGGCTGCTGTCGATGCGGCGCGAGCATGCGGAGCTGTTCCGCGAAGGCAGCTATGAAGGGCTCGCGGTCGAAGGGCCGCTGGCGCGGCACGTGGTGGCCTTTGCGCGCAGGCACGAAGGGGGGACGCTGGTGGTGATGGCGGGGCGGTTGTTTGCCAGGGTGGCGCGCGCCGGGGCGAATGGTGTGCCGGCGCTCCCCGATGCGGATGCGTGGCGGGGGTCGAGGGTGGTGCTGCCTGAGGGTGTCGCTGACACGGAGTGGGAGAACCTGCTGAGCGGAGAATCCCTCAGGATCCAGGGCGGCGCCGTGCCGCTCGAAGAGGCGTTCGGCCGCGTACCTTGGGCGGCATTGAGACCTGCGAATCCGATTCGCTAGGCCGGCCGCCGCCTCGCCCTTCGAGCGCGGGCCTTTGAACTATCGCCCTAATTGACGAATATCAACCCAGCGATCGACACTGCCGGAAAGGGCCAAACCCGCGAGGAGACCAAGATGATGTTCCGCTTGAGCCAACTGTGCCGCCGCGGCCTGTTGCGGCAGAAGGATGCGCTCCTCCTGATGACCACCTTGACGGCACTGTCGTCCTGGCTCGTGTTCTGGTTCGGCGAATGATCATCGCGCGGCGGCGATGGCCGCGGCCGCCGTGCCCGGCGCCTGCGGCCGTGTGCTTTCAAAGCCCGTAGTACTTGTCCACCGTCCCGCTGTACGCATCGTCGTACTCGGGCACGCGGTCGCTCGCGTACTTCGGCGCACCCTCGATCTGCGCCTTGGTCAACGGCACCACGTAGCCGTCCTGCGAGGTGTCGTACTTCAGCATGGACCAGGGGATCGGATAGCGGTCCGTGCCCATGCCCAGGAAGCCGCCGAACTCCAGCACGGCATAGCGGACCTGGCCCGAGATCTTGTCGATCATGAGTTCATCGATGCTGCCGAGCTTGTCTCCCGATGTGTTGTAGACGGATGTCCCCTCGACACGCTCTGACGAAATAACTGGATTGGCGCTCACCATGGAAAAGTCTCCGGCCGCCATTTCTGGGCAATGGCGGCATAGATTGCAGTGCCCAGGATTGCAACTTTCGATCTAGAAAATTTCTGCCGCATCGGCCGGGAGACCGTCGTGTTGTAGGAGGCTGTCTGGCACCTCGCACGGCGTGAGGCGCCGCCTAATTCGGCAACTGCCGCGCCTTCTTTTCGCGTGCGCCAATGGCCCCGGAGGCCGCGGCGCGCACGATGCGCCTGAAGGTCGGGCATTCCATGTGGCTGGGCGCGGGGCAGGCGGCCGCGTGCCGCAGGCCGTCGCGCATGGCGCTCAGTTTGCGGATGGTGCGGTCGAGCTCGTCCGCCTTGGCCGCGAGCATCTGCCGGTCGATGCGCGGCCCGCCCTCGGGCGCGAACATGCGCGCGATCTCGTCGAGCGAGAAGCCCGCGGCGCGTCCCACGGCGATCAGCGCCAGGCGTTCCAGCACGCCGGCATCGAACAGGCGGCGCAGGCCGCGCCGGCCGCTCGAGGCGATCAGTCCCTTGTCTTCGTAGAACCGCAGCGTCGATGCGGGAACGCCCGATTGCCGTGCCACTTGGGCGATGTCCAAATGTTGTGCCGCCACCTCTTGACCTCAAGTCGACTTGAAGTTGCACAGTCTAGCTTTCGCCGGACAGACAAGCCAAGGACAAACCATCATGGACATCACGCAACAGCAACACAACGAACAAGCCGCCCTCTGGAATGGCCGCGGCGGCCGCGCCTGGGTCGACGCGCAGGAGTCGCTCGACCAGCTGTTCGCGCCGTTCGAGAACCTGCTCGTGGACGAGGCGCGCGCCGCGTCCGCGCGCCGGGTGCTCGACGTCGGCTGCGGTACGGGCGCCACCACGCTGGCCATTGCACGGGTGCTCGGCGCGGCAGGGCATTGCGTCGGTGCCGACATCTCCGAGCCGATGATCGCCGCGGCCCGCGCGCGTGCCGAACAGGCGGGCGCGCCGGCAAGCTTCATCTGCGGCGACGTGCAGAGGCAGGCCTTCGAGCCCGCAAGCTTCGACCTGATCGTTTCGCGCTTCGGCGTGATGTTCTTCGACAGCCCGGTGCAGGCTTTCGCCAACCTGCGGCATGCCGCGAAGGACGGCGCCGCGCTCCGGGCCATCGCATGGCGCAGCGCCGCGGAGAACCCGTTCATGACCACGGCCGAGCGCGCCGCCGCGCCGCTGCTGCCGAACCTGCCGGCACGCAAGCCGGGCGCGCCGGGACAGTTCTCCCTTGCGGACCGCGATCGGGTTGTGTCCATCCTGGAGGAGAGCGGCTGGGCCGGCATCGACATCCGGCCGATCGATGTGGCGTGCACATTGCCCGAGAAGGCGCTGCATGGCTATCTCACGCGGCTCGGGCCGGTCGGCCTGGTTCTGCAGGATGCAGACGAGCGAACGCGCACACGGGTCATCGAGGCCGTGCGCGCGGCGTTCGAGCCTTATGTGCACGGCAGCGAAGTTCGCTTCACCGCCGCCTGCTGGATGATCGGTGCCCGGGCGCCGGCTGCGTAGCGGCAGCTCAGCCCAAAAGCCGCGGCACGCCCTGCACCGCAAGCGCCCCGATGATTCCCTGCGCAGTCACGCAGTGCCACATCAGCGCGGTGTTGTCGATGGTCGCGCGAGCCGCAGGCTGCAGCCGGCCCGACCACGAACGCACCAGCACATAGCCGCCCATCAGCATCAGCACCGCGATGTGGAAGGCCTGGTAGCCCAGCAGCATGCCGACCGATGCGCTCCAGCCCTGCGCGCGCGGATCGAGCCCGGCGAGCTGATGGCCGCCGATGTCGAGCGCCGCCGCGCCGGCAGCGCAGGCCATGGCCAGCGCAGCAAGCAGGCGCAGCCCGCGCTGGCAGCGCACATCGGCCGCGTGCAGCCTGCGTGCGGCCAGTGCCATGGCGGTCGAGCCGGCCGCAAGCAGGAGCGCCGCGCCCAGCGGCCAGCGCAGGGGCGGCAGCGCGGCGCCGGGCGGCGGGCACACGTCGCTGGCCATCGACAGGTGCACGTGGGTGTAGAGCAGCGACACGAAGATCGTCATGTCCACTGCAATGAGCACGACCATGGCCCACCACGAGTGCGATGCCTGGCCATGTGCACCGACCGGCAGGTGCACGCCATGGCCGACGTCGACCGTGGCCACCGGCGGCGGACGGTCGGAGTCCCACAGCCAGCGCAGGATGCATGCGACCGCGATCACGCCGCAGGTCAACGCAGGCAGCGTCTGCGACACCGTGAGGAGCAGGAAGAAGCCTGCGGTGCCGGCCGCCGCCGCCAGCGGCCACCAGCTGTCGGTCGGAAGGCGCAGCAGGTGCATCGGCCGCGCGTCGCGCGGGCTGGTCACCAGCGTCTCGCGGCCGCCGAACACCGTGCCCGGCAGCCAGTGGCGACCGGCCTCCACTTCTTGCGGCAGCGCGGGTTGCCGCCACAGCGGATAGCGTGAATCCACCTGCGGAATGCTGCGCACGGCGTATTCACGCGGCGGCAGCCATTCGAGCGTGCCCGCGCGCCAGGGATTGCCGTGGTCCTGCCGGGGCCGGCGCAGCATGCGCGCCGCGTCCACCATGAAGAGCAGCACGCCGGCCGCGAGCGTGTAGGCGCCAACGGTCGACAGCATGTTGAGCGCGTTCCAGCCCAGATCGCCGGCATAGGTGTACACGCGCCGCGGCATGCCGAGCATGCCCGCGATGTGCATCGGGAAGAACGCCAGATTGAAGCCGCCGAACATCAGCCCGAAAACCCAGCGGCCCCAGCGCTCGGAAAGCCGATGGCCGTTGAAGACCGGCGCCCAGTAGTAGAAGCCCGCGAACACCGGAAACACCATGCCGCCGATGAGCACGTAGTGCAGGTGCGCGACGATGAAGTAGCTGTCGTGCGCCTGCCAGTCGAAGGGCAGCACCGCCACCATCACGCCGGTGAGGCCGCCCAGCACGAAGATGAAATGAAAGCCGAGCAGGAACAGCGTCGGCGCATTGAGCGCGACGCGGCCGCGCCAGAAGGTGGCAATCCATGCGAACACCTGCACGCCGCTCGGTATGGCCACGATGAAGCTCGCGGCCGACACCACCAGCAGCGAGAGGTTGCCAAGGCCCGCGGTGAACATGTGGTGCACCCACAGCGCGAAGCTCACCACCCCCACGCCGATGAGCGCCAGCACCACCGCGCGGTGGCCCACCAGCGGGGTGCCCGCGAGCGTGGCGACCATCATCGACACCATGCCGGCCGCGGGCAGGAAGATGATGTAGACCTCCGGGTGGCCGAAGAACCAGAACAGGTGCTGCCACAGCAGCGGATCGCCGCCGCGCGCGGGAATGAAGAAGGGCCAGTCGAACGCGCGCTCCAGCTCCAGCAGCATGGTGGCCGCGATCACGGCGGGAAACGCGATGACGATCATCAGCGCGGTGACCAGCATGGCCCAGGCGAAGATCGGCATGCGCATCAGCGTCATGCCGGGCGCGCGCGTGAACAGCACGCCCACGATCAGCTCGATGGCGCCCGCAATGGCCGAGATCTCGATGAACCCGATGCCCAGCAGCCACCAGTCGGCGCCGCGCCCCGGCGAGAACTCCTTGCCGGTCAGCGGCGGATACATGAACCAGCCGCCATCGGGCGATACGCCGAAGAACAGCGTGCAGAAGAAGGCGATGCCGCCGATGGCATAGGCCCAGAACGCATAGGCCGAGAGCAGCGGAAAGGGCAGGTCGCGCGCACCCAGCATGCCCGGCAGCAGGTAGATGGCCACGGCCTCGACGATGGGTACCGCGAACAGGAACATCATCACGGTGCCGTGCATCGTGAAGAGCTGGTTGTAGGTGCCCGCGTCGATCAGGTGGTTGTCGGGCACCGCGAGCTGCGTGCGCATCATCAGCGCGAGGATGCCGGCCAGCACGAAGAAGAGCATGGCGGTGGCGATGTAGAACACGCCGATGCGCGTGTTGTTCACCGCCGAGAGCTGCCGCCAGCCGACGGGCGGGCGCCACGCGCGCTCGAGCGCCTCGCGCTCGCCTGCGGGGCGCGGCGGCGCGCTGGTACGGCCTTCCTCGGAAACCTGCGCCGTCATTTCAGTTGCGCGAGCCAGGCCGCGATGGATTGCAGGTCGGCCTCGCCGATGCGATCGCCGGAGGAGGGCATGCGCGCGCCTGGCTTCAGCTGCTGCGTATGGGCCACCCATGCGGCGAGTTGCGCGGCATCGTTCGCCACGGTGCCGGCACCCAGATGCAGCCGGCTGCCCACGTGCGTGAGATCGGGTCCGAGGCGGCTTTGCTCGCTCACGCCGCGCACCGTATGGCAGGCGTTGCAGCGGTGCGCGAGGAAGGCCTCGCGGCCGCGTTCGATCTCGCGCGACGCCGCGGCCGCCGGCCTGGCCTGCGCCGCGAGCCATGCATCGAAGGCCGCGGGTTCCTCGGCCACCACATGCAGCGCCATGCGCGCATGCTGCTCGCCGCAGTATTCGGCGCACTGTCCGCGCCAGGTGCCGGGCCGGTCGGCCTGCAGCAGCAGGTGCTGCACGCGGCCGGGCAGCATGTCCATCTTGCCGCCGAGCGAAGGCACCCAGAAGCTGTGGATCACGTCGGCGCTGCCAAGGCCGAAATAGATTGGCCGGCCGACGGGAATGCGGATCTCGTTCGCGGTGACGACCTCGGCGCCGCTGGCGGCGTCGCGATAGCGCACCTCCCACCACCACATGTGGCCCGTGACGCCGACGATCAGCGCACCGGGCGGTGGAATGGGCCGCCACGGCGGCCGGTGGAATTCGCTGTAGGCGAAGAGCGCCGAGAGCACTACCGTCGGAAACGCGAGACCCCCGCCGAGCAGCCACCGGCGCGTGCTCACCCCGTCGCCCCCCGGGCGGGCAACGGCGAGCACGAGCAGCAGCATGACCCCGGCGAAGATCACCGCGCCGCCCACCGCCAGCACGCCGCTCACTTCGAGCAGCGATTGCGCAACGGGGCCGGCGGCCCGCAGGGCGGATTGGGATGCGCCCTCGCTCGCCGCGTTCATTTCTCGAGCGCGAGCAGGTAGGCCGCCATGTCGCGCGCGTCCTGGGGCGAGACGCCCATCGCGGGCATGGTGGTGCCCGGCACCATGGCGGCCGGCGCCACGATCCAGCGCCCCAAAGCGTCGGGGCCGTTCGGCATCTGGCCGGCAATGTAGCTGCGGCGGCCGAAGGCGGCGAGCGTGGGGCCGGTGCGGCCGCGCGCGGCCTGCACATCGGGAATGGTGTGGCAGCTTCCGCACTGGTATTGCGCCAGCAGCAGCCTTCCGCGCTCGCGCTGCGCGGGCGGCGCGCGCTCGAAGACGGGGCCGCTTTCTCCCGGCGTGCATCCGGCTGCGAGCATCGCCAGCACCAGCAGGGCGAGCGGACACACGGCAGGGCATGAGGGGGCGGCCACCATGCCGCGATTCTGCGGATTGGAATGCGGCTTGCGCCGACACGGCGGCGCTGGTGCGCGTCGGACAATGCCGCCAATTGAATGCTGCCGATGGGTGCACCCAAGACCGTCCTGCTCACTGTCGCCGCGCTGGGCCTCGCGGGCGCGGCGGCGGGCGCGCTGGTGGTGTATGGCGGCCTGTACGACGTGGCGGCCACGCAGCAGCATTTCCAGCCGGTCTATTCGCTGCTGGAAACCGCCATGCACCAGTCGGTGAGGATGCGCGCGCGCAACATCGAGCCGCCGCGGCTCGACGACGAGCGGCTGGTGATGCGCGGCGCGGCCTGCTTTCGCGACAAGTGCGTGCAATGCCATGGTGCGCCGGGCGTCGCGCAGGGCGACATCGGGAAGAGCATGCAGCCGCTGCCGGGACCGCTGGTGGATGCGCGGCACCACTGGAAGCCGCGCGAACTCTACTGGCTGACCAAGCACGGCATCCGCATGAGCGGCATGCCGGCCTGGGAGTTCAGGTTGTCCGAGGAAGACCTGTGGTCGGTGGTGGCGTTCATGGCGCGCCTGCCCGAGCTCACGCCGCAGCAGTACGCCGAAGCAACGCGCGTGGAGCCCACCGGCGCGCAGGGCGCAGTGGCGCGGCCGGCATGCGGGCCGGCAGAAAGCGTCGCACCGCTGCGGGCGGCCGATGCGCAGCGCGGCGCGCGTGCGCTGTACCAGTACGCATGCAGCGCCTGCCACACGATCCCGGGCATCACGGGCTCGTCGCCGAACGTGGGGCCTCCGCTCGCGGGCATGGGCGGCCGTTCGCTGATCGCGGGAAAGCTCGCCAACACGCCGGACAACATGGTGCGCTGGCTGCGCCATACGCGCGAGGTGGATCCGCTCACGGCCATGCCGGAGATGGGCGTGTCCGAGCAGGACGCGCGCGACATCGCCGCCTACCTGGCGGCGCTGCGCTGAGTCTTTCTAGAATTTGGCCGCGTTGCGTTCGTCGTCGACCGTGGCAATGCGCAGCCGGGCCCGCTCGTGCTTGATGACGAGCTGCGCGCACCGCTCGCGCATGGAAGGATCCGTAGGCTGCTGCTCGCTGCAATCCACGAGAAGCTGCGACTCGTCGAAGTCGAGCCCATGAAGAACCTCCTGGCCATGCGAATTGATGGCCAGGAGGTTGTCGGCCGACAGCTGGGCGCGCAGGGCTTCGGAGATGGCGAGCGTCTGCAAGGGCTTCACCGCTTCTCGGGTCCGGTGCCGGGGGCTGTGCGCCACTGCTTACTTCTTCATCGCCTTGATGTCGGCCTTGCCCTTGGCCTCGGTGGCCTTGGCTTCCTTCACGCAGGCGTTCTTGGCGTCGCCCTTCTGGTCGTCGCACTTTTCCTTGGCGATCGCATAGGCCGCTTCCACCTTGGCTTCGGCCACCTTGCGCGCGTTGCTGTCGCTGGGCTTCTGCTTCTGGTCGAGTTCGGCCTTGGCAATCTTTTCCTTGCCCTTGGCTTCTTCGATGCAGACGTCCTTGGCGTTGTCCTTCATGGCATCGCATGCCGCCTTGTCGGCCTTGTAGTCGGCCGCGATCTTGTCGCGCGCGGCCTTGTATTCGGCCATGGCCGGATCGGTGGCCGCCGCAGGAGGCGTGTTCACTTGCGCATGCACCTGGACCACCGCCATGCAGGAGGCTGCGGCACACATCAATAGCAGTTTCTTCATGGTTGAACTCCTTGACGCCGGTGGTTTTTCTTGCAGGGGGAAGATCCGGCGTCCGAGGCCAATATAGAAGTCGGCCGCTGCGAAGCGGTAGGACGCCTTGCGAAGCGGTCGTAAGCACATGCTGACGCTGCCCGCGCGTGCGGGCATGCATCGGCGGGGGCGTCGGCGGTGCCTCCGGCGGGCTTGGGCGCACGTCCTACCGGCGCGGACGATGCGGCGCCCACACTGCGGCAAGAGCGACTGACAGGAGATCGCCATGCAAAGGCTTCACGCGTTGTTCGCCGCCGCGCTGCTGTGGGCGGCGATGATCATTCCGGCGGGTGCGCAGACTTCGCCGCCGCATCCGGCCGAGATCGATCCGGCCATCGTCGAATACGGCGCTGCGCGGGAGCGGATCGGCGCCAACCTGAAGGCCGCGCTGGAACAGTGCGAGAAACAGGTCGAGCCCGCCAGGGCGGTCTGCATCAAGGAAGCGCAGGGCCGCCAGAGGATTGCACTTGCCGAACTCGACCACCAGCGCAGCCCCAGCGACGCCAATGCCCGCAGGCTCGCCGAAACGCGGGTGGCGGTGAACTACGAGATTGCCAGGGAGAAGTGCAACGAGCGGCAGGACGGCGACAAGGCCGCATGCCTGTCGCGCGCGAGCGAGGAAGAATCGAAGGCCAGGGCGGGCATCAAGACCGGGCAGTAGCAGGAGAGAAGGCTCGTCACGCTGTCGCGCTGGCCCAGTATTCCCGCATGGTGGCCTTGATGGTCCGCATGGCTTCGGGATCCCCCTGCCACAGGGCCAGCAGGTAGGCCTTGGCCTGGGCGAGCGAGACATCGGGCGGCAGCGGCGGCATGGCGGAATCGGTGACCATCTCCAGCAGCATCGGGCGGTCGGCCGCAAAGGCGGCGTCCCATGCCGGGCCGACGGCTTCGGGCGTGTCGACGCGCAGGGCCGCAAGCCCGAGCATCCCGGCGAAGCGCGCATAGGGAAAGTCGGGCAGCTCCTGCGAGGCGTTGAACTTCGGGTCCCCGCCGAGCACGCGCTGCTCCCAGCTCACGAGGTTGAGGTCGCGGTTGTTCAGCACCATGACCACGAGGCGCGGGTCGGCCCAGCCGCGCCACATGCGCGCCAGGGTGATGAGCGCATTGAGGCCGTTCATCTGCATGGCGCCGTCGCCCAGCATCGCGACCACGGGCCGGTCGGGATGCACCAGCTTGGCCGCAATCGCATAGGGAAGCGCCGGGCCCATGGTGGCGAGGCCGCCGGACAGGCTGGCCTTCATGCCGCGGCGCAGCTTGACGTCGCGTGCGTACCAGTTGGCGGCCGTGCCACTGTCGCAGGTGAGCACCGCTTCTTCGGGCAGGCGCGGCGACAGCTCCCAGAACACGCGCTGCGGATTGACCGGCGAGGCCTCCACATGGGCGCGCGCCTCGAGCACCCGCCACCAGCGCGCCACGTCGGCCTCGATGCCCTGGCGCCAGGCGCCGTGTTCCTTGTGATCGAGCAGCGGCAGCAGCGCCGCGAGCGTGGCGCGGCTGTCGCCGACCAGGCCCAGTTCCGCGGGGTAGCGCAGCCCGATGGCGCGCGGGTCGGTGTCGATCTGCACGCAGCGGGCCTGGCCCTCGGGCGGCAGGAATTCGGCGTACGGGAACGACGAGCCCACCATCAGCAAGGTGTCGCAGTCCTCCATCATGCGCGAGCTGGGCCGCGTGCCGAGCACGCCGATGGCGCCGGTCACGAAGGGCAGGTCGTCGGGTACCGCCGCCTTGCCGAGCAGGGCCTTGGCAATGCCGGCCCCGAGCCGCTCGGCTGCATGGATCAGTTCGTCCGTGGCATGCAGGGCGCCTGCGCCCGCCAGGATGGCCACCTTGCCGCCCGCGTTGATGATGTCCGCCGCCTGCCCCAGCGCCGCGGCGTTCGGCACCGTGGCGCTGGCCGTGCTGCCGATGCCGCTGTGCACGGTGCCGTGCCTGCGCGGCGGCACCGGCACCGCCGGCAGCTCCTGCACGTCGTTGGGCACGATCACGCAGGTGACGGCGCGGCGGTCGCGCGCGATGCGCATCGCGCGATCGATCAGGTGGCGAACCTGCTCCGCGCTGGTGGCCATCTGCACGAACTCGTGCGCCACGTCCTTGAACAGCGAAACCAGGTCCACCTCCTGCTGGTAGTCGCCGCCGAGCGCGCTGCGCTGCTGCTGGCCGACGATGGCGACCACCGGCTGGCGGTCGAGCTTCGCGTCGTAGAGGCCGTTCAGCAGGTGGATCGCGCCCGGTCCCGAGGTGGCCAGGCAGACGCCCACCTCGCCCGAGAACTTGGCATGCGCGCAGGCCATGAAGGCAGCCAGTTCCTCATGCCGGCTTTGTATGAATTCGATGGCGCCGTCCGCCCGGTCGAGCGCGCCCATGAGGCCGTTGATGCCGTCGCCGGGGTAGCCGTAGACGCGCCGCACGCCCCAGTCGTGCAGGCGCTGGACCACGAAATCGCTGACTGTCTTCTTCATCGAGGCTCCAATCCGTTGCCGGGGGGTGCCGGCGGCTGTTGTTTCATTCGTTGCGGATGACGCTGACCTTGCCGTCGCTCTCGAGCCGGGCGATGCGGACCTTGCCGAGATCGTCAACGCCTTCTTCGCGCAGCTTTCCCATCAGCTCGTCGACCGTGATGCGTTCTTTCCTGAGCGTGCGCGCGACCAGCCTGCCGTGCCGCACCAGCGGCTCGGGCGGTGGCTCCAGGAGCCGCGCGACGAGTTCGTAGCGGTAGGCGAGCACGTCGAGCAGGTAGTTCCAGGCGATCAGCGTGCCCAGCAGCGCCACGCCATTGGTGATGGACTTGTATTCGCCCTGCATCGCGCTGCTCGAGGCATCGGCCACGAGCACGATGAACAGCAGGTCGGCCATGCTCATCGAGCCGATGTCGCGCCGCAGGACAAAACGGAAGACGATCAGCAGGAACCAGTAGACGGCGCTGCCGCGGATCACCATCTCCAGCAGCGGCTGGTCGGGGGAGAACAAGTCGGACAGGTTCATATGTGCCATTCGGCGGCGAGGGCGGCCACCTGCAGCCCGATGTTCAGCGCCGGCTGCGGCTGCGGATGTCGTTCAACCGGCCTCAGGCACCGTCGGCGCAATCCCACAACGACACCCGCGCGGGCGCGACGCGCGGCGCCGCCGCCAGACTGCTCCCACGCGCAAGGCCTGTGTCCTCCGACCCGCAAGGGGGATGGAGCGCGCAGCATGAAACGCTCCTTCACCCTTCAGGAGAAAGCAATGCCAAGAGGTGACAAGTCGTCCTATACGGACAAGCAGAAACGCAAGGCCGAGCACATCGAGGAAGGCTACGAGCATCGCGGCGTGGGCAAGGGCGAAGCCGAAAGGCGCGCCTGGGCCACCGTCAATGCGGAGACCGGCGGCGGCAAGAAGAGCGGCAGCGGACGCGGCAAGGCGGAAAACCACGCGCCCTCGCGCAGCGGCGGCCACAAGGGCGGCGCCGCGGCGGCGTCCCGCACGGCCGCCGAACGATCGGCATCGGCGAAGAAGGCTGCGGCCACGCGCAAGCGCAACGCCGAGCGGCGCAGCGGCTGATCCCCGGCAAAACATGCGATGACGCGCGTCTCCGAACTGATGTCCCCGAACTGATGACCCGCGGCGGGTTCCGCCCGCCTACGGCGTGTGCACGAAGCACAGCTTGTGCCCTTCGGGATCCAGGCAGTAGGCGGCGTAGAAGTCTTCGGCATAGCGCGGCCGCAAGCCGGGCGGGCCTGCGTCCGTGGCGCCATGGGCCAGGGCACTTTTCCAGGCGACATCGACCGCCTCTCGCGAGGCGGCCAGAAAGCTCACCTGCGAGCCGTTGGCGGCGGTGGCCGGTTCGCTGTTGAACGGACGGTCGATCACGAACTGCGGCCAACGCGCGCCCGGGTGCCGCCACAGCACGCCCGCCGGCCCGACGCGCGCGAGATCGGTGAAGCGCACCATGCCGAAGTGGCGCAGCACTTCGTCGTAGAAGGCGGTCATGCGCGGAAGGTCCTGCACGCCGAGCTGGATATGCGCAAACATGAACGGTCGTCCTCGGGCCGCATCAGCGCTTCACGGGCAGGCGGATGCGCGGCCCGGGCGTGGTGGAGACGCGCAGCGCCTCCTGCGCCTGGCGCAGGAAGCGTTGGTTGCGTGCGCTCGTCTGCGAGGCGACGCAATCGCGCGGAACAATGGCCTCCAGGTCGCGCATGCCCGCGTCGGCCACGGTGGCCCAGATGCACTGGTCGCTCGCCACGCCGGTCACGATCAGCCGCCTGGCCTTCAGGTAGGCGAGCAGCGGTTCGAGCGGGGTCGCGAAGAAGGCGGACTGCTTGGGCTTGAGCACGAAGTAGTCCGTTTCCTGGGGCAGCAGCGCCGAGGTGATCTCGGCGCCCGCGCCTCCGGAAGCCAGCGACAGTTCCACCAGCCCGGGAAAGTCCGAGCGCCAGCGTCCTCGGTTGTCGTTGACGTAGATGGCGGGCACCCCGGCGCGCGTGCAGCGTGCCTTCAGCGCCGCGATGCGCCCCGCAATGGCATGCGCGCCGGGCAACAGTTTTTCGGCGTCGGGAAAGTCCCAGCAGCTGATCATGTCGATGATCAGGAGGGCCGTGTGGCCCGCGGCGGGAGCCGGTGCGAGGGCGGGGGGCTGCGATTGGGAGCGGGGAGGCGCCATGGCGCCCCACCATTCCCAATGGCCGGCGCCGCGGCCGTAGGAAAGGCCCGCGTGGCGGCGAAAGTCGCCGCCACGCGCGCTGGTCGGGGACGGCCGGGGCCAGCTGCTCAGCGGCCTTGCGGCACGCCGTAGGCCGCGCGCACCTCATCGAGCCGTGCTTGCGCGACCTCGAAGCATTCGGCCAATTGCTCCGGCGTGGCCGGCGGATAGCCGGCTGGTGGCTGCAGCGCATTGCCCAGCCGTTCCCAGGCGGCCTCCCAGGCCAGCTTGGCGAGCGCACGGGACTCCGGGTTGGAAGGAGCGGGCATGTTCGTCCTCGGTTGTGACGAAACGGAGTATGCGCCGGCGGAAGAAGGGCGGTTTAGCAGGCCGCGTAGGAGGCCTCTTTCACGACGACGCGCGTTATCCCGCCCCGCCGGGCCGAAACCTGTCCGACCATTGCTGCGAGGACGACGCCCGCTTGGGGGCTGCTGCAAAGAAGCCACAAGCTAGGCCCGTGCAGGAGGGCCTTCTGTAGGAGCCGGCCTCATCGAGATGCACGGATAGCCCCCATGCACCCAGCCAACCGTTCACAAGGAGTGCTCCCGATGAACAGATCCGCTTTCACCCGGCCTCTTGCCCTTGTCACCGGCGCTTCCTCCGGCATCCGCCTGGAGGCGCACCGTTAAGCCCGGGCCCATGCCATGGACACACTTTTCAGCTCGGGAGTCGCCCTCGTGGACACGGTCCTCAAGAGCACCGGCGGCAGCGTCGTGGTCTGGAGCGCGGATCCGCAGGCCTACGGCAGCGATCACGAACGGGCCACGCGCGGCAATTTCGCGCAGCGGCTCGCGGCGCTGAAGCAGTTCCGCTACGCGGGCGAATACGACGCCTCGCGCGCGCACGAGAACACGCCGCTGTACTTCGTGCCGAGCGACACCATCGCCAGCACGCAGCTGGCGCGCTCGCTCGGCATCTCGACGCTGCACGACCTGTTCGGCGGCGTGGTTCCGCACCCCTTCGTCGCCACCAAGGCGATCACGCATCCGCTGGTGGGCAGGGCGGCGGTCTGCCCCGAAGGATGGGAGCCGGCCTTCGCCCCTGCCGTGTCGCATGCGGTGCTCGGCGGCTTTTCGGCGTTCTCGCTCGAAGACGCGCGATGGGCCGGGCGCCACCTGCTGGAAAGCGGCGCGGTGCGCATCAAGCCGGTGTGCGCCACCGGCGGGCGTGGCCAGGCCATGGCCGCCGATGCCGATGCCCTGGACCGCTGCCTCGGGGCCATGGACGAGGGCGAGATTGCGCTGCACGGCGTGGTGCTCGAAGAAAACCTCGCCACGCCGGAGACCTACAGCGTCGGGCAGGTGCTGGTCGACCAGATGATCGTGAGCTACTTCGGCCGCCAGCGGATGACGCGCGACAACACCGGCCAGAACGTCTACGGCGGCTCCGACCTGACGCTCGTGCGCGGCAACTTCGATGCGCTGCTGGCCATGACCAGCCCGCCGCCCGCGCTTTGCCTGGCCATCGACCAGGCGCGGCGCTACCACCATGCGGTGATCGACTGCTACCCGGGTTTCTTTGCCTCCCGCGTGAACTACGACGTGGCGCAGGGGCTGGGCGCGGACGGCGCCTGGCGCTCGGGCGTGCTCGAGCAGTCGTGGCGCGTGGGCGGCGCCACCGGGGCCGAAATGGTCGCGCTCGAATGCTTCTGGCGCGACCCGGCGCTCGAGCGCGTGCGCATCTCCTGCTTCGAGGCGTATGGTGAGGCGCCGGCGATCCCGGCGGGCGCAACGGTGCACTACCGCGGCGTCGATTCGCAGATCGGGCCGCTCGCCAAATACGCATTGTTCCAGCCATATGACAGCGACACGACATAACTTCATAGACATATCCGTAGACGGCCAGCACATCGCCGGAACGCTGGTTGCCGCCTCCACGATGGTGCCCGGCGTTCTCCTGGTCCATGGCTGGGATGGCAGCCAGGAGCAGTACATCGCGCGCGCGCACGAGATTGCCGCGCTCGGCTGCGTCTGCCTCACCTTCGACCTGCGCGGCCATGCGCGCCATGCCTCATTGCGCCAGGAGGTCACGCGCGAGGACAACCTGCGCGACGTGCTCGCGGCCTACGACACGCTCATCAGCCATCCGACCGTCGACCCGCAGGCCATTGCCATCGTCGGCAGCAGCTACGGCGGCTACCTGGCGGCGCTGGTCAGCACCATGCGGCCGGTGCGCTGGCTCGCGCTGCGGGCGCCGGCGCTCTACCGCGACCGCGAGTGGCTCGCGCCCAAGGGCCAGCTGAGCAGGCCCGACCTCGTGGCCTATCGCCGCACCCTGGTGGGCCCGCGTGACAACCGGGCGCTCGCGGCCTGCGAGGCATTCACGGGCGACGTGCTGATCGTGGAGTCCGAGCACGACCAGATCGTGCCGCACCCGGTCATCGAGAACTACCTGGGTGCCTTCAAGCGCGTGCGCTCCGCGACCTACCGGGTCCTCTCCGGTGCCGACCATGCATTGTCGAAGCAGGCGCACCGCCAGGCCTATGGACAACTCCTGGTCTCCTGGATGACGGAAATGACGCTGGGTGCTAGGGCGACCGGCACCATGACGCGGCCCGTTTCCGCGAGCCCCGCATAGAAAGACAGGTTTCCCATGCAGACCCTCGCCCTGACACTGAGCGAAAGACAACGCTCGACGCTGCGGACCGGCCTCGTCGCGGGAACGCTTGCAAGCATTGCCTCCACCGCCGCGCTGATGCTGTGCGGCCGCCGCGAGGCCGGCAGCATGGTGGCGCCGACCAACGCCACCAGCCACTGGCTCTGGGGCGACCAGGCCTTCGATGTGCGCGTCCCCACGCTAAAGCACACCGCGCTGGGCTACGCCACGCACCATGCGAGCGCCATCTTCTGGGCGCTGATCTATGGCTGGCTGCATGCCAGCCGGCATCCCGCGCAGTCGGCTCCCGCGGCGCTCGCGAGCGCCGGCGCCGCCACTGCGCTGGCCTGCGCGGTGGACTACACGATCACTCCGCACCGGCTCAGGCCGGGCTTCGAACACCACCTGTCCAAAGGCTCGATGGGGCTGGTCTACGGACTCTTCGCCGTGGGCCTGGCGGCCGGATGCCTGCTGGCCCAGCGCCGTACCGTGCACGAGTAGTGCGCCTTGCTACGCGCACTCAGGCAGCTTTCCTACGCCGCCGCGCCGGCGGCCCTTTCATCGTTCGGCTTCCATCAACCCAACCGGAGCCCACGATGCCCAACTCCACCAAGCGCGCAGCACCTGATGCATGCAGCCTTCTCGATACCGACCACCGCAACGTCAAGAAGATGTTCAAGGAGTACGAGGAACTGACCCATTCGCGCGCTGCCGACGTGCAGCAGAAGAAGCGCGAACTCGCCAACCAGATCTGTACCGAGCTGACCGTTCATGCCCGGATCGAGGAAGAAATCTTCTACCCGGCCGTGCGCGAGGCGATCAGCGAAACCGATCTTCTCGACGAAGCCGAGGTCGAGCACGCCAGCGCCAAGGAACTGATCGCGCAGATCGAGGCCGCCACCGAGGTGGACGACAAGTTCGATGCCAAGGTCATCGTGCTGGGCGAATACATCGACCACCATGTGAAGGAAGAGCGCAACGAGATCTTCGTCAAGGCACGCGCCGCCAGGGGGCTCGACCTGATGGCCATGCGCGAGCAGCTCGCCACGCGCAAGGAAGAGCTCATGGAAGAGCTGACCGCAGCCGCCTGACCGGCCGCACGCAACCTGCGACGGCCTAGCCCGGCGCACCCGTGGAACCGGCTTTGCCGGGCCGCCGGGTGCGCCCCCCAGTGGGGGGAAGCGCCGAAGGCGCTTCGGGGGGCGTCATATCCTGGAGGTCCACATGACAAACATCGTCTCCCGGCTCTTTCCCACGGCGACCAACATGATTCGCCTCGACCACACGCACGTGCTCTCCACCTTCCACCAGTACAAGGCCGGCGCGCCGGCACGCGTGAAGAAAGGGCTGGTCAACACCATCTGCACCGCGCTCGAGATCCATGCGCAGCTCGAGGAAGAAATCTTCTATCCCGAGATGCGCAAGGTCTGCGAGGACGACGAACGCATCACCAAGGCGCTCGAGGAGCATTCCGGGATGCGCCGCCTCATCGGCCTGCTTCGCGCCATGGAGCCTGAAGCGCGCGACTACGACGAAACCCTCTCGGCGCTGATGCGCGACGTGATGCACCACGTGGCCGACGAGGAGACCATCCTTCTGCCGGCCGCCGAGAAGCTGCTGGCCGACCGGCTCGGCGAGCTCGGCGCGCAGATGACCAAGCGCCGTCTGCAGCTTGCCGGGCCGCGCACCGGCGAGATCGCGCTCGACATGGGCCGTGCGGCATCCGGCAACACGGCCGCGATCGCAGTGGTCGGGCTGGCTGCGGCCGGGCTGCTGCTCGCACGGCGTTCCGGCCATCTGCGCTGGCACCCGGCGCATCACGCGCGCACCTGAGGCGCCAGGAGAGACCACCCCATGCCAGAAGACACCCGCATTCCCTTGCCCGCAGCGCCCGAGTCCTCGCGCGCTGCGTTCCAGGCGCTGGCCGAGCGCGTGGGCGTTCTCGCGCCGGGCGCGCCGCTCTCGGAAGAGCTCATGAAGTTTGCCGAGGGCGTGCTCCAGCTGGCGGCCGAGGGCAAGCTGGGACGCGAGCGCGCAGCGCGCTGAATTCCGCCGGCCTTGCCGGCGACGCACCCGACAACTTCATCGGGCCGATGGTCCGCGCCATCGTGTTTCCTTCATCCATCGAACGGAGTATTCATGTCGCCTTCCAGAACGCCTCCTCCCGATTCCGACAGCGCCGCCACCAGCGCAGCGGCGGCCGCCCGCAACACCGACAGCGGCGCCGCGCATTTGCCGGGCAACCCGCCGCCCGATCCGCCCTCGCAGAAAGCCGCGCATGCGCAGGCGCTGGCGGCCGCGATGCCCTTCAATGCGAACAAGCCGCTGGAGCATGGCCACGACAACGCGCTTCGCCCGCAGGCAGGCCAGGCCGTGCCGCCGCTGTCGTCTGCGGCAACGGCCAGCACCTTGTCCGAAGAGATCAACTCGGACAAGGCCGGCGGCATGGCCATGCCGGGCCTGAATGCCACCATCGAATCGCTGGACCGGGCGCGCGTCGACTCGGGCGGCCAGCGGCTCACCACCAACCAGGGCGTGCCCATCGCGGACAACCAGAATTCGCTGAAGGCCGGCCTGCGCGGCCCCGCGCTGCTCGAAGACTTCATCCTGCGCGAGAAGATCACCCACTTCGACCACGAGCGCATTCCCGAGCGCATCGTGCATGCGCGCGGTTCGGGCGCCCACGGCTACTTCGAGTGCTACGAAGGCATCCCGCAGTTCACCAAGGCGGCGCCGCTGCGCGAAGGGGGAAAGATCACGCCCGTGTTCGTGCGCTTTTCCACCGTGGCCGGCGAGCGCGGCTCCAAGGACACCGCACGCGACGTGCGCGGCTTTGCCGTCAAGTTCTACACGGACGAAGGCAACTGGGACCTGGTGGGCAACAACATGCCCGTGTTCTTCATCCAGGACGCCATGAAGTTTCCCGACCTGGTCCATGCCGTGAAGCCCGAGCCCCACCACCAGATGCCGCAGGCCGCGAGCGCGCACGACACCTTCTGGGACTTCGTCTCGCTCATGCCCGAGTCGACGCACATGCTGATGTGGCAGATGTCCGATCGCGCCATCCCGCGCAGCTACCGCATGATGCAGGGCTTCGGTGTGCACACCTTCCGTCTCGTGAACGAGGCCGGCGATTCCGTGTTCTGCAAGTTCCACTGGTCGCCGGTTCTCGGAACGCATTCATTGGTGTGGGACGAGGCCGTGAAGATCTCGGGCGCCGATCCCGACTTCCACCGCCGCGACCTGTGGGAAGCCATCGAGGCCGGAGAGTTTCCCGAATGGGAGCTCGGCCTGCAGATCTTCACCGAGGAAGAGGCCGAGGCCTTCAGCTTCGACGTGCTCGATGCCACCAAGATCGTGCCCGAGGAACTGGTGCCGCTCACGCCCGTGGGGCGGCTGGTGCTCAACCGCAACCCCGACAATTTCTTTGCCGAGACCGAGCAGGTGGCCTTCTGCGCCGCGCACGTGGTGCCGGGCATCGACTTCACCAACGATCCGCTGCTGGCCGGGCGCATCCACTCGTACGTCGACACGCAGATCACGCGGCTGGGCGGGCCGAACTTCCATGAGCTGCCGATCAACGCGCCGATGGCGCAGGTGCACAACAACCAGCGCGACGGCATGCACCGCCAGGCCATCCACCGCGGGCGCGCGGCCTACGAGCCCAACTCGTTGGGCGGCGGCTGCCCGTTCCAGGCCGGGGCTTCGGCCGGCTTCATGACTTTTCCGCAGCGCGTGGAGCAGGACAAGGTGCGCGGCAAGCCCGAGAAGTTTGCCGACCACTACACGCAGGCCACGCTCTTCTTCGAAAGCCAGACGCCCACCGAGCAGGCCCACATCGCGGCGGCGTTCCGCTTCGAACTCTCGAAGTGCACCGTGCCTGCGGTGCGTGAGCGCATGGTGGCGAGCCTCGTCAATGCATCGCCGCTGCTCGCGCAGCAGGTGGCCGACGGCCTGGGCATCCCGGTGCCGCCCGCGCTGCCGCGGGCGCTCGCGCAGCCTGCCAAGCCGGAGGTGACGCATTCGCATGCACTGTCGCTGACGGCGCGGCCCGGCGATGGTTCCGTGCGCACGCGCAAGGTGGCGCTGCTGGTGGCTGACGGCGTGCAGGGCGAGCAGATCGCGGCCCTCCAGGCGGCGCTGCTGGCCGAAGGCGCCGTGGGTCGCCTGGTGGGGCCGCGCATCGGACCGTTCCGTACGGCCGAAGGCGAGACGATGGAAGCCGACGCCTCGATGGAAAACGAACCCGGCTTCCTGTTCGATGCGCTCGTGCTGCCCGATGGCGCCGAAGGCGTGGAGCTTCTCTCCGCCAATGCCTACACCGAGCAGTTCATCAAGGACCAGTTCCAGCACGGCAAGACCATTCTCGCGCTCGGGGCCTCGGCAACGCTGCTGGCCGAAGCGAAGATTCCCGAGACCCTGCCGTCGGGCGACGCGGACCCGGGCGTGCTGCGCGGGGCGGCGGAGAATTTCGAATCCACCATCGAGGCCTTCGTCGCGGCGCTCGCGAAGCACCGGCATCCGGCGCGCGAGATCGGGGCGCTGGTGGTGGACGCCGCCTAGAGGAAGTCCCGCAGCCGGTAGTACATCATCCCCAGCACCAGCGCGGGTGTGCGCAGCAGGGTGCCGCCCGGAAAGGCGTGGTGGCCGATGCGCGCGAACAGGTCGAAGCGTTCCGCCTGGCCCGCGATGGCCTCGGCCGCCAGCTTGCCTGCCATGCCCGTGAGCGCCAGGCCGTGGCCCGAGAAGCCCTGCAGGTAGTAGATGTTGGTTCCGATGCGCCCGAAGTCGGGGGCCTTGTTCATCGTGATGTCGACGAAGCCGCCCCAGGCATGGTCGATGCCCAGGTCGGCAAGCTGCGGAAACACCGCGAGCATGCTCTTGCGGATCTTCTCGATGAGGTTGCGCGGCGTCCGCGCGCTGTAGCTGTCGCCCGAGCCGAACAGCAGCCGGTGGTCGGCGCTCAGCCGGAAGTAGTCGAGCACGAAGTTCGTGTCCGACGCGGCCGGCCTGCCGCGCATGAGCGCATCGGCGCGCGCCGGCTCCATCGGCTCGGTCGCGATCATGTAGGTGCCCACGGGCATGATGCGAGACGACACCTCGGGCGCCACGTCGTCGCCGTACTCCGCCAGGTAGACGTTGCCCGCCAGCACCACGAAGCTGCAGCGCACCTCGCCCTGCGCGGTCTTGACGACGGGCCGCGCGCCGCGCTCGATCACCTGCGCGGCCGAGTTCTCGTGCAGCTGCGCGCCGGCCGCGCGCGCCGCGGAGGCGAGGCCCAGCGAATACTTCAGCGGATGCAGATGGCCCGAGCGGGCATCGAAGGTGCCGCCGTCAAAGCGCTTGCTGTCCACCCACTGCGCCACCTCGCCGGGGCCGAGCCACTGGAGCGGATAGCCGTGCACGCGGCCCACGTGCTCCATCCATTCGCGCAGCGCGCGCGACTTTGCGGGCTTGACCGACAGGTTCAGGTAGCCGGCCTGCCAGTCGCAGTCGATCGCGTGGCTCGCGATGCGGTCCTGCAGCAGGTCCAGGCCCTCGACCGAGATGTTCCAGGCGCGGTGCGCGTCCTCGGGCGTGAACTGCTTTTCGAGGGCCTCTTCGCCGTCGGCGCCGAAGCCCACGATCACCTGGCCGCCGTTGCGGCCCGAGGCGCCCCAGCCCACGCGCTGCGCCTCGAGCAGCACCACCGCGTAGCCGCGCAAGGCGAGCTCGAGCGCGGCCGACAGCCCCGCGAGCCCGCCGCCCACCACGCAGACATCGGCGGTGGCAATGCCTTCGAGCGGGCGCGCAGGCTCGAAGCGCGCCGCCCGCTGCACGCTGGCTTCGTAGTAGGAGTTCTCGACGACGCCGAGTTCTTTGCGCAGCAGCAATCAGGCCACCCGGAAGTTGATGAACTGCCAGGGGTCGTCTTCGTCCTTCTCCTCGTTGAAGAGCGGGCTGCGGTCCTTCAGCGGCGTCCAGTCGCCATACACGCCCGCCACTTCGCCGAGGTAGGGCATGGCGGCTTCCAGCACCACGCGGTGATCCAGGTCGTCCGGCTCCACCAGGCCGGCATCGGGATGGCGCAGCGCCCACGACATCCCGCCCAGGATGCCGGCCACCACCTGCAGGCTGGTGGCGCTGTTGGCGGGCGCCAGTTCGCGCGCCTGCTCGATGGTGAGCCGCGAACCGTACCAGTAGGCCCCCTTGGGATTGCCCATCAGCAGCACGCCGAGTTCGTCCATGCCTTCGACGATCTCGTCGCGCACGATCCTCTGGCGGTGCTGCAGCCGCCAGTTCTTTCCCGCCATCTCGTGCAGGGAGAGCACGGCATCGTCGCAGGGGTGGTAGGCATAGTGCACCGTGGGGCGGTACACCACCTCGCCGTCCTTGCGCAGCGTCAGGTGGTCGGCAATGGAAATCGATTCGGCATGCGTCACCAGGAAGCCGTGGTACGGGCCCTCCAGCGGCGTCCAGCTGCGCACCCGCGTGCCGACACCGGGGCGCTCCAGGTAGATGGCCGCGTCGCTGCCGAAGCCGTGCCGCGCGGCATCGGCCGGCCAGTGCCGCTCGTGCGTTCCCCAGCCCAGCTCGGCGGGCTGCAAGCCCTCGTCGACGAAGCCCTGCACCGACCAGGTGTTGACGAATTCGCCGCGTTGCTTTCGCTGTTTCGCAACCTGGGTGTCGCGTTCGGCGATGTGTACCACCTTGATGCCGAGCTGCTGTGCGAGCGCCGCCCAGTCTTCGTAGCTCGCGGGCATGGCTTCGAGTTCGGCATGCGTGTCGGCCGCGATGTTCAGCAGTGCCTGCTTGAGCAGCGCCGAGACCAGTCCCGGGTTCGCACCCTGCGTGATCACCGCCGTCGGCCCGCCGCGCTTGTCGAGGCGCCAGGCTAGCACCTCCTCGCGCAGGCTGTAGTTCGAGCGGCGCGAAGGCGGAAGGCCGGGATCGTCGTAGCGGCCTCCCCAGGGCTCGTTGCAGGTGTCCAGGTAGAGCGCGCCGCGTTCGCGGCAGAGCTTGATGAGCGCCAGGCTCGACACCTCGACCGAGAGGTTGACCAGGAAGTCGCCCTTGTCCACCAGGGGTTCCAGCACGGCGGCGAAGTTGCCTTCCTCGAGCCGCACCGGAATGACCTGGACACCCAGCTCCCTCGCCAGGCCGCTGCGGTCCTCGCCCGGCTTCACGATCCTGACGTCGGCTGGCTTGAGTGCGAAATGGCGGAACAGCAAAGGCAGCAGCGCCTGGCCGATGGAGCCGAAGCCGATCATCGTGAGCCTGCCGTCCAGGCGAGCCAGCGGTTCATTCTTCTTCGTCATCCGTCACCTCTCTGAGTCGCGCCGGACGGGCCGGCCTCGTCGGTTCCTCGCGGGAATGTGGCGCGCCTGCGCCCGCGGATGCGTCAGCTTGCCTTTGCCGATGGTGTAGGAGGACTCCATGAGCGGAGTTTTCGCCCGGAGCCGTGGTAGAAACCGGCCACCCTGCGCACGTCGCGCATTGCATCGAACCGATGGCAGAAGACTTTTCCTTCAATCCACGACATCACGTCATGCCGGCCGGCCCCGGCTCCCGCCTGGGGCGCGTGTCCTGGCTGCTGCTGCTCGGCCTGGCCCTGCTGTTCATGGGCGGCTGCGCGGGGCTGCCGGCCGGCGTGGAGCGCAAGCCATCGGTGGCCATCACCGATGGCGCCGACACCATGCTCGGGCGCTTGGTGGCGGCGGCCTCGCCGCCGGGGCAGGGGCTGAGCGGCTTCCGTCTGCTGCCGATGCCGCAGTATTCGCTGCATGCGCGCGTCGAGCTCGCGCGCCGCGCCCAGCGCTCGATCGACGTGCAGTACTACCTGGTGCAGAACGACGAAACCGGCCGCTACCTGCTGCGCACGCTGCGCGACGCGGCCGAGCGTGGCGTGCGCGTGCGCCTGCTGGTGGACGACCTCTACACCGCGGGCGCCGATCCGCTGTTCGCGGGCTTCGCGGCGCATCCGAACGTGGAGGTGCGCTTCTTCAATCCGTTTCCGGCCGGCCGCGGCCTGCTGGGCACGCGCTGGGCGGCGTCGCTGCTCGACTTCGACCGCGTGCACCGGCGCATGCACAACAAGCTGTTCGTGGTGGACAACTCGATGGCGGTCATGGGCGGGCGCAACATCGCCAACGAATACTTCCTGCGCGATGGCGGCTCCAACTTCATCGACATCGATACGCTGGTGGCCGGCACGGTCGTGCCGCGGCTGTCGTCGCTGTTCGACATGTACTGGAACAGCCCGTACGTCTATCCGATCGAGTCGCTGGTCTCCAATGGCGGGGCCACGCCGCAGCAGCTGCGCGAGGGCTTCGAGCAGATGACCGCCGGGCCGGACACGCTGCATCCCGATCCGCTGACCTCCACCGACCTGCTGGGCAACAATGCGCTCGGCAAGGACCTGGGCGAGGGCGCACTGTCGCTCGTCTGGGCGCGCGCCGAAGCCTATGCCGACGCGCCCGCCAAGGCACTGGGGCCCCCGGAAGCCCGCGGACTGCCGGCCGACGAATCGACCGACAGCGTGCTCTACAACGTGCGGCGCTACCTGCGCGGCGCGCAACAGGAGATCCTGCAGACCACGCCCTACCTGATTCCGGGCCGCGGCGGCATGGAGACGATCCGCCTCGTGCGGCAGCGGGGCGTGAGCTACACCATCGTCACCAATTCGCTGGCCGCCACGGACGAATCGCTGGTGCACATCGGCTACCGCCGCTACCGGCCCGAGATGCTGGGCCTGGGCGTGGAGCTCTACGAGCTGAGTCCCAAGCGCGTCGAGCAGACCAGGCGCTTCGGCATCTACGGCTCCGCGAGCGGACGGCTGCATGGAAAGTCGGCCGTGGTCGACCGCAGCATGGTGTTCATCGGCTCGATGAATTTCGATCCGCGCTCGATGCTGCACAACACCGAGATCGGCCTGTTCATCTTCAGCCCGCAGATTGCCCAGCAGCTCACCAGCCTGATCGGCTTCATCCGGCTGGACGGTGCCTACCAGCTGCAGCTGGGGCCGCGCGGCGGCATCGAATGGGTGAGCCCGGCGACGGGCGACGGCGCCGACACCATCCTGCATGTGGAGCCGGAAACGGATTTCTGGTCGCGCTGGAAGCTGGAGCTATTCGCGCCGCTGGTGCCCGAGAGCCTGCTGTAGGCCGCGCGCCGGCGGCCCGCGCAGGTGCTATTGCTGCAGGCGACCGCTCAAGTAGGGCTCGGGGTCGACGGCGGTGCCGTTCTTGCGGATCTCGAAATGCAGCTTCACGCGGTCGGTTTCGCTCTTGCCCATTTCGGCGATCTTCTGGCCTTGCCGGACCACCGCGTTTTCCTTCACGAGGATGGTCTGCGCATGGGCGTAGGCGGTAAGAAAGGTCTCATTGTGCTTGATGATGACCATGTTGCCGTAGCTGCGCAGCTCGCCGCCCACGTACACCACGCGGCCGTCCGCCGAGGCCACGATGGGATCGCCCAGGTTGCCGGCAATGTCAAGGCCCTTGTTGCGCACGCCGTCGAAGCGGGCAATGGTGGTGCCGGCGGCGGGCCGGATGAACATGGCCTGGGGCTGCTGCACGGGCGGCGGAATGGGCACGCCGGGCCGCGCCGGCGGCTGCGGCGTGGTACAAGCGGCCAGGCCGGCGGCCAGCAGGAGCGCGGCGCCGGTACGAAAGGCAAAAGTCTGGAGGTGCATGGCTCTTTTGGAACGAATTCGTTGCTGAGGGTTCCCGCGGTCGGCGCGCCGGGCGAGCCACCTCGTCCATGCTAGCAAACTCGGCCGAACCCGGATCTACTTGAGCGGGATCGGCGTGCCGCGGTCGATCGGCACCGCCGTCACGCTGTTCTTCGGCGAACCTTCGATCAGCAGGTCGGAGTACGTGAGATAGACCAGCGTGTTGCGCCTGGCGTCGACCATGCGCACCACGCGCAGCCGCTTGAACAGGATCGACAGCCGCTCGCTGTAGACCTCTTCGCGCTTGGGCAGGGGTTGGGTGATGCTGACCGGCCCGACCTGGCGGCAGGCAATGGAGGCTTCTGACTTGTCCTCCGCCACGCCGAAGGCACCCGCCAGTCCGCCCGTCTTGGCGCGCGAGACGTAGCAGGTCACGCCATTGACCTTGGGGTCGTCGTAGGCCTCCACCACGATCTTGTGGTCGGGGCCGATGAGCTTGAACGCGGTGTCCACGTCGCCCACCGTTTCCGCATGCGAGGCCGGGGCCAGCGCAAGGCCCACCAGCGCCACGCCACACGCGAAGGCGCCGCGAAGGAGGAGGGAAGCGCGGGGGGCCTGGGTCATGGCTGTTGTTTCAAACGATGCTGAGTTCGTGCACGCGGTCGAAGCTGCCGCGCCGCCTGTCCTCGAAGAAGTGTTCCAGCGCCTCGCGCACGGTGCGAAAGGCGATCTCTTCCCAGGGAATCTCTTCCTCGGTGAAGAGCCGGGCCTCGATGGTTTCGTGGCCGGGGTCGAAGCGGTCGTCGAGCAGGCGGGCGCGGTAGAACAGGTGCACCTGGCCCACGCGCACCACGCTGATCACCGCGAACAGGCCTTGCATCTCGTAGTGGGCGCCGGCCTCTTCGTCGGTCTCGCGGGCCGCGCCCTGGGCCGCGGTCTCGCCCAGCTCCATGAAGCCCGCGGGCAGCGTCCACTTGCCCCAGCGCGGCTCGATGTTGCGCTTGCACAGCAGCACCTTGTCGCCGAGCACGGGAATGGTGCCCACCACGTTCAGCGGGTTCTCGTAGTGGATGGTGCTGCAGGCCGGGCAGACGGCGCGCTCCTTGGTGTCGCCGTCGTCGGGAACGCGGTAGACCACTGCGGTGCCGCAGTTCTTGCAGTGCTTGATGGGGACGCGCAGGATCATGGAGCGGGAAACCGCGGCATCAGGCGATCTTGATCGTGAGCTTCGGCAGGCCGGCCACTTCGCCCACCAGCGTGTCGCCCGCCACCACCGCCGCCACGCCTTCGGGCGTGCCGCTGTAGATCAGGTCGCCGGGCTGCAGCTCCCATGCGGCCGACAGGTGCTCGATGGTTTCGGCCACGTTCCAGATCAGCTTGCTCACGGTGCTGCGCTGGCGGTCGGTGCCGTTCACCTGCAGCGAGATCTCGGCGTTCTCGGCGTCGCCTGCCTCGGCCACCGGCACGATCGGGCCGATGGGCGCGCTCTGCTCGAAGCCCTTGCCGATGTCCCAGGGGCGGCCCTGCTTCTTCATGTCGTTCTGCAGGTCGCGCCGCGTCATGTCCAGGCCCACCGCATAGCCGTAGATGTGCTTGTGCGCATCGGCCGCCGCAATGTTCTTGCCGCCGGTGCCGATGGCCACCACGAGCTCGATCTCGTGGTGCAGGTTCTTCGTGAGCGTGGGGTAGGCCATGGTGCCGGTCTGGCCCGCATCGACCACCACCAGCGCGTCGGCCGGCTTCATGAAGAAGAAAGGCGGTTCGCGGCCGGTAAAACCCATTTCCTTGGCGTGATCCTCGTAGTTGCGGCCCACGCAGTAGATGCGGTGCACCGGAAAACGGGCGGCCTGGCCGACCACGGGGACCGAAACGGTCGCGGGCGGGGCGAAAACAAACTCGGAAGCCATTGCGTCTGTCCTTTTCAGCGGAACGGAGAAAAACGGCAGTGTGCCAGAGGCAGGCGCGGGCTGCCGGTGCGGCGCTATGCTTGCGGGATGATGAAGCTGCACAACTACTTCCGATCGTCCGCCTCGTTCCGCGTGCGCATCGCGCTCCACCTGAAGGGCCTGGAGTTCGACTACATCCCGGTGCACATCGCCCGCGGCGAGCACCGCACGGGACCGTTCTCGGCCATTTCGGCCGACATGCTGGTGCCGCTGCTCGAAGACGAGGGCGAGCGCTTCTCGCAGTCGATGGCCATCATCGAATACCTGGACGAGACCTATCCCGAGCCGGCGCTGCTGCCGCACGATCCGGTGGGCCGCGCCCATGTGCGCGCACTCGCGGACTCCATCGCCTGCGAGATCCATCCGCTCAACAACCTGCGCGTGCTCAAGTACCTGGTGAAGGAACTCAAGCTCGACGACGAGGCCAAGAACGCCTGGTACCGCCACTGGGTGCGCGAAGGCATGCTGGCCTTCGAGCGCCAGCTCGCCCAGCATCCAGGCGGCCGCTTCTGCTATGGCGACACGCCCACGCTGGCCGACTGCTGCCTGGTGCCGCAGATCTTCAACGGCCGCCGCTTCGACTGCGACTTCAGCGGTCTGCCGCGCACCATGGCCGCCTTCGAGGCCTGCATGGAGCTCGACGCCTTCCAGCGCGCCCAGCCTTCGCAGTGCCCCGACGCGGAAGCCTGAGCGAGCCCGCCGCCATGGAAGACGCGCAATGGCTCGTGCCTCGCTGGCCGGCGCCGCCCAACGTGCGGGCCGTGTGCACCACGCGCCACGGCGGTGTTTCGCAGGGCCGCTACCAGAGCCTCAACCTTGGCGACCACGTGGGCGACCTGGCCGCCCACGTTGCCGAAAACCGCCATCGCCTGGCGCAGGCCATCGGCGGCGCGCGCCCGGTCTTCCTGCAGCAGGTGCACGGCACAGGACTCGTGGCGCTCGATGCCGAAGCCGGCATCGTGGGCGATGGCACGCCGGCCGACGCCTGCACCGCCACGGCCGTCGGCGTGGCATGCACGATCATGGTGGCCGACTGCCTGCCCGTGCTCTTCACCGACGAATCGGGCCAGCGGGTGGCAGCCGCGCACGCCGGCTGGCGCGGCCTGGCCGGCGGCGTGCTCGAGGCGGCGGTCCGCTGCTTCGAGCCCGCGCAGGCGGCCGGCAAGGTCATGGCCTGGCTCGGCCCCTGCATCGGCCCCCGGGCCTTCGAGGTCGGGCCCGAGGTCAAGGCCGCGTTCGAGGCGCATGCGAGCGAGGCCGCACGCTGCTTCCGGCCCGCGCCGGCCCCCGGCAAATGGCTGGCCGATCTTCCCGCGCTCGCGCGCCAGCGCCTCGGCGCGGCCGGCGTGGCGTCGGTGCACGGCAACGACGGCAGCGACGCGTGGTGCACCGTCGCCAACCCGTCACGGTTCTTTTCGCACCGGCGGGACGGCGTCAGCGGGCGCTTCGCCGCGCTGGTCTGGAAGGTCTGAGTCCGTGCCTGCCGCCGCGGCCGCCTCGCTTGCGGCGCGGCGCGCTTCTTCCTGCGCCTTTTCCTCGCGCTGCCTGATCGCGCGGCGCCGCCCGGGGGTGCCCATCAGGTAAACCACCAGTGCGACAGGCGCCAATCCGTACAAAAGAAATGTGAAGATGGCACCCAATACGGTGCCCGTGGTGTTGGTGGCTTCGGCCACGGCCATCATCAGGGCGACGTAGAGCCAGCCAATCACGATCAGGTGGATAAACACAAGAAGTTTCAGTCGGTAAGTGAGCGGGGAGCGTTGTGGGCGCCTTGCGAAATGCAGGATACTCAAAATACGCAAGCCATCCGTACCGATTCAGGCGAGGACCAGGAGACATGATGAAGCAACAAGCCACGGGGGCCGATGCGTTCGCGCCCTTCCAGCAGGCTCTTTCAGAGGGATGGACCCAGGCGCTGGAATCGCTCCAGCAGTCCGCCGTACAGGGGGCCTCGGCCTTCAACGGCGGCGGCACGCCGCTGTGGCAATTGCCGCCGGGGGCGAAGCTGCCTGAATTGCCCAAAGTCTCCATTGCGCCCGAGAAGCTGCAAGCGATCCAGCAGCAATACATGGCCGAAGCCACCGAGCTCTGGCGCCGCGGCCTCGATGCCAGGCCCGAGGGCGACAGGCGCTTCGCCGGCGAAGCCTGGGGCAGCAATCCGCTCGCGGCCTTCTCCGCGGCCGTCTACCTGCTCAACGGCCGCACCCTGCTCAGCATGGCCGAGGCCATCGACGCCGACGAAAAGACCAAGGCGCGCATGCGCTTCGCGGTCGAGCAGTGGATGGCGGCGGCGTCGCCCAGCAATTCGCTCGCCTTCAATGCCGAGGCACAGAAAAAGGCCATCGACACGCAGGGCGAGAGCATCGCCAAGGGCATCCAGAACCTGCTGCACGACATGAAGCAGGGCCACCTCAGCATGACCGACGAAAGCGCCTTCGAAGTGGGGCGCAACGTGGCCACCACCGAGGGCGCCGTGGTGTTCGAGAACGAGCTGTTCCAGCTGCTCGAATACAAGCCGCTCACGGCCAAGGTGTACGAGCGGCCGTTCCTGCTGGTGCCGCCGTGCATCAACAAGTTCTACATCCTCGACCTGCAGCCCGAAAACTCGCTGATCCGCTATGCCAACGAGCAGGGCCACCGCGTGTTCGTGGTGAGCTGGCGCAACCCCGACGAGTCGCTGGCCAACGCCACCTGGGACGACTACATCGAGAACGCCGCCATCAAGGCGATCCACCTCGTGCAGGAGATCGGCGGCAGCAAGCAGATCAACGCGCTGGGCTTCTGCGTGGGCGGCACCATCCTGAGCACCGCGCTGGCCGTGCTCGCGGCGCGCGGCGAAAAGCCGGCCGCCTCGGTCACGCTGCTCACCACCTTCCTCGACTTCAGCGACACCGGCATCCTCGACATCTTCGTCGACGAGGCGATGGTGGCGTACCGCGAAATGCAGCTGGGCAAGGGCGGCCTGCTGCCCGGCATGGACCTGGCCTCGACCTTCAGCTTCCTGCGGCCCAACGACCTGGTCTGGAACTACGTGGTCGGCAACTACCTGAAGGGCGAAACCCCGCCGCCCTTCGACCTGCTCTACTGGAACAGCGACGCCACCAACCTGCCGGGCCCGTTCTATGCCTGGTACCTGCGCAACACGTACCACGAGAACAAGCTCGCCAAGCCCAATGCGCTCACGGTCTGCGGCGAGAAAATCGACCTCGGCAAGATCGACATCCCGGCCTACATCTACGGCTCGCGCGAAGACCACATCGTGCCGATCGGCGGCGCCTATGCGTCCACGCAGCTGCTGCCGGGCAAGAAGCGCTTCGTCATGGGCGCCTCCGGCCACATCGCAGGCGTGATCAACCCGCCCGCCAAGAAAAAGCGCAGCCACTGGATACGCGAAGACGGCAAGTTCCCCAAGACCCATGCCGAATGGCTGGCCGGCGCCACCGAGCACCCCGGCAGCTGGTGGACCGACTGGGCCCAATGGCTCAAGGGCCATGCGGGCAAGCAGGTTTTGGCGCCCAAGGCCTACGGCAACGGCAAGGCCTACAAGGCGATCGAGCCGGCGCCCGGACGCTACGTCAAGGCAAGAGCCTGATCCCCGATCCTTCACAACCCTGACTTCAAATCACTTCAACGGAGAACCTCATGGAAGACATCGTCATCGTTTCGGCTGCACGCACGGCGGTCGGCAAGTTCGGCGGCTCGCTCGCGGGCATTGCAGCCACCGAGCTGGGCGCCCTCGTGATCAAGGAAGTGATTGCGCGCGCCAACCTCACGGCCGACCAGGTCGGCGAAGCCATCATGGGCCAGGTGCTGGCCGCCGGCGCGGGCCAGAACCCCGCGCGCCAGGCCTGGCTCAAGAGCGGCGGCACCAAGGAAACGCCGGCGCTCACCATCAACGCCGTCTGCGGCTCGGGCCTGAAGGCCGTGATGCTCGCGGCGCAGGCCGTGGCCACGGGCGACAGCGAGATCGTGATTGCCGGCGGCCAGGAGAACATGAGCGCTGCGCCGCACGTGCTGCCCAATTCGCGCAACGGCCAGCGCATGGGCGACTGGAAGCTGGTCGACACGATGATCGTGGACGGCCTGTGGGACGTCTACAACCAGTACCACATGGGCATCACGGCCGAGAACGTGGCCAAGAAGTATGGCATCGACCGCTCCGCGCAGGACGAGCTCGCGCTCGGCAGCCAGACCAAGGCCGCGGCCGCGCAGGACGCCGGCAAGTTCAAGGACGAGATCGTGCCCGTGAGCATTGCGCAGAAGAAGGGCGACCCGATCGTCTTCGACAAGGACGAATTCATCAACCGCAAGACCAGCGCCGAAGGCCTGGCCGGCCTGCGCCCCGCCTTCGACAAGGCCGGCGGCGTGACCGCGGGCAATGCCTCGGGCCTGAACGACGGGGCAGCAGCCGTGATGGTGATGACGGCCAAGAAGGCCGCCGCGCTCGGCCTCAAGCCGCTGGGCCGCATCGCGAGCTATGCCACCGCCGGCCTCGACCCGGCCATCATGGGCATGGGCCCGGTGCCCGCCTCGACCAAGGCGCTGCAGCGCGCCGGCTGGAAGGCGGCCGACCTCGACCTGCTCGAGATCAACGAAGCCTTTGCGGCGCAGGCCTGCGCCGTGAACAAGGAAATGGGCTGGGACGTGAACAAGGTCAACGTGAACGGCGGCGCGATTGCCATCGGCCACCCGATCGGCGCGTCGGGCTGCCGCATCCTCGTGACGCTGCTGCACGAGATGCAGCGCCAGAACGCGAAGAAGGGCATTGCGTCGCTGTGCATCGGCGGCGGCATGGGCGTGGCGCTGACGATCGAGCGATAGGTTCCACTGGGGGCGCGCATTCAGAGCGCGCTCCCGCCGACGGGCCACTTTGTTCACCGCTCAAATTTTGAGCAAACTGATTATTCCCCTTGTAAAACAATGAGTTAGATCACCTTTACAAGGAAGAACATCAGTTATCCCCAAAGTTGTCCACGGAAACTGGGGATGGCGGCGACTTCTTCACAATTCGCCCGCAAGTCCTTGTTTTTGGGCGCTCAATCGACGGCGGCCTGCTCGCCCGCGTAGTGCTGGCACAGGGTCTCGACCAGCGCCTGCGCGTAGATCGGCAGGGCGGCCCGGTCGCGCACCAGCAGATAGCGCTCCCGTACGCACCACGCATCGCTGAGATCGATCAGCGCGAGCTGCATGCTCTCCTGGTTGCGCCGCGCCGCCGACTCCGGCACCACGCCAATGCCTACGCCGCTGCCGATCATCCGGCACATGGCATCGAAGCTGCCGAGCTGGATGCGCAGCTTCTGCCGCTTGCCGAGGTTGTCGGTGATCTGCGCCAGAAAGGTCTGCAAGGTGCTGCCTTGCTGCATGCCGATCGCGTCTTCGTCGAGCGTTTCCGCGAATGAAATCCTGCGGCGCTTCGCAAAGCGGTGCTGGCGCGAGGTGACGAGCACCAGCCGGTCGGTGCTGAAGTGGATCGCCTCCAGGCCCAGCGTGTCGACGCGGCCCGCCACGATGCCGATGTCGGCGCGGCCGTCGAGCACGCCGCGCGGGATCTGAGCATTCGGTTTTTCCTGAAGGTCGACATTGATGCGCGGGTTGCGCGCAAGAAAGCCCGGCAGGATTTCAGGCAGGAAATCGGTCACGGCCGTGGTGTTGGCGAACACGCGCAGATGGCCGCGCAGCCCGCCGCCGTATTCGAGCAGGTCGGCGCGCAGCTGCTCGGTCTGGTGCAGCACGAGGCGCGCGTGGTGCAGGAAGGCTTCTCCCGGCGGCAGCAGGCGCACGCCACGGGCTTCGCGCTGCAGCAGCTGCAGCCCGGCCTGGTTTTCGAGCGCCTTGATCCGCGCGCTGGCCGCCGCAAGCGACAGGTGCTGCCGTTCGGCCGCGCGCGTGAGGTTGCCGAGCTCGGCCGTGGCAACGAAGAGGCGCAGATCCGTCAAGTCGAAAAGCATGGCGCCATCGTAAAGCCGAAAGCCCAAGCCTTCGGTATCTCAGAAGGCTGGCTTCCGAAATCGCAGATTGCGCGCACTGCCACGGCAGAACACCATGCAGACATGGAGACAAAGACAATGAAATTCCGCGCACTGGCGCTTCTTTCCCTTGCCGCGGCAGCGTTCTGCACTGCGGTTCCGGCAGCCGCGCAGCCCTACCCCTCGCGCCCCGTCACGCTGGTCGTGCCGCAGGCCGCGGGCGGCACCAACGACATCGTGGGCCGCCTCGTGGGCCAGAAGCTCGGCGAGCTGATGAATGCCAGCGTGGTGGTCGACAACCGGCCGGGCGCGGGCGGCAACATCGGCACGCAGCTGGTCGCCAAGGGGCCGAAGGACGGCTACACGCTGCTCATGACCATCAGCAGCAGCCAGGCCATCAACCCGGCGCTCTACAAGAACCCGG
Source organism: Variovorax beijingensis (assembly GCF_007828835.1). Classification (GTDB taxonomy): domain Bacteria; phylum Pseudomonadota; class Gammaproteobacteria; order Burkholderiales; family Burkholderiaceae_C; genus Variovorax; species Variovorax beijingensis_A. The sequence continues at coordinate 143,764 of NZ_VIVL01000004.1, forward strand.
GCTTCGATCCGGTGAAGGACTTCAAGCCCGTCGGCCTGGTCGGCGCGGTGCCCAACGTGCTGCTGGTGCATCCCTCGTTTCCCGCCAGGGACTTCAACGAATTCCTGAAGCTCGCGCGGCAGAAGGGCGCCAACTACCAGTACGCCTCGGCCGGCAACGGCACGCTCAACCACCTGCTGGGTGAAATGCTCAACAGCATGGCCGGCATCTCGATGCAGCACGTGCCGTACAAGGGCGTGGCGCCCGCGCTCAACGACGTGTTGGGCGGGCAGCTGCCGATCGTGTTCGCGAGCCTGCCCTCGGCGCTCTCGCACATCAAGGCCGGCAAGCTGCGCGCGCTGGCCGTGAGCGGCGAGAAGCGCTCGCCGGTGCTGCCCGACGTGCCCGCCATTGCCGAGGCGGTGCCGGGCTACAACGGCACGCTCTGGATCGGCCTGTTCGCGCCCGCGGGCGTGCCTCCCGAGGTGCTGGCCATGCTGCAGGACGCCACGCGCAAGGCGCTGGCCGCGAAGGAGCTGCGCGACAAGCTCGAACAGCAGGGCGTCGAGATCGCGGCGCCCACCACGCCCGATCAATTCTCGAAACTGCTGCAGGACGACCTCGCCAAGTGGGCGCGCATCGTCAAGGCCTCCGGCGCAGCGGTCGACTGAAGGAACCCATGACCAACACCGAGCAGGAAAAACCCTCCGGCGCGATCGATGCCGGCATGCTGGCAAGGCTGCAGGCCTGGCAGGGCGGCAGCGAGACGCTGGCCGACGACATCACCGCGGCCCCCGTGCGCGCGCTCTCGGCCACGCTCGACCGCGACGACGCGCCGCCCGCCGCCGGCACGCGCCTTCCCGAACTCTGGCACTGGCTCTACTTCCTGCCGCACCATCGCCAATCCGAGATCGGCGAGGACGGCCATGCGAAGCGCGGCGGCTTCCTGCCGCCCGTGCCGCTGCCGCGCCGCATGTGGGCCGGCGGACGGCTGAGGTGGGAGCAGGGCAACCCGCTGCAGGTCGGCGATAGGGCCGAGCGCACCTCGACCATCGCTTCGGTCACCCACAAGGCCGGCCGCACCGGCGAGCTGATGTTCGTGCTGGTGCGCCATGAAGTGCGCAACGAACGCGGCCTCGCGCTGACCGAGGAACACGACATCGTCTACCGCGCCGCGGCCGCGCCCGGCGAGAAGGCGCCGTCGCCCACGCCGGCGCCGAAGGACGCCGCCTTCAGCCGCGAGATCGTGCCCGACGACGTGCTGCTGTTCCGCTATTCGGCGCTGACCTTCAACGGCCACCGCATCCACTACGACCGCCGCTACGTGACGCAGGTCGAGGGCTATCCGGGCCTGATCGTGCACGGGCCGCTGATCGCGACGTTGCTGGTCGACCTGCTGCGCCGCAACGTGCCGGGCGCGCAACTCGCGCGCTTCGAGTTCCGCGCCGTGCGGCCGACCTTCGACACCGCGCCGTTCCGCGTGCATGGCAAGCCGGCCGAAGGCAGCACGGACGGCAAGACCTTCAGCCTCTGGGGCGAGGACGCCGACGGCTGGCTCACGATGCAGGCCACGGCCGTGCTCGCATGAAAAACTGGAAAACAAGCCCATGACAAGACCTCTCGACGGCATCACCGTGGTTTCGCTCGAACACGCGATCGCCGCGCCTTTCTGCACCCGGCAGCTGGCCGACCTCGGCGCCCGCGTCATCAAGGTGGAGCGCCCCGGCGCCGGCGATTTCGCGCGCGCCTACGATGCACGCGTGGGCGGCGAGGCTTCGCACTTCGTGTGGGTGAACCGCTCCAAGGAAAGCCTCACGCTCGACCTCAAGCAGCCCGCCGCGCTCGCGGTGCTGCAGGAGCTGGTGGCCGATGCCGACGTGCTGGTGCAGAACCTCGCGCCGGGCGCCGCCGCGCGCATGGGCCTGGGCGCCGAGGCGCTGCAGGCAATGCATCCGCGGCTCATCGTCTGCGACATCTCGGGCTATGGCGACGACGGCCCGTACCGCGACAAGAAGGCCTACGACCTGCTGATCCAGAGCGAGGCGGGTTTTCTCTCGGTCACGGGCACGCCGGACGATCCGTGCAAGTCGGGCAATTCCATTGCCGACATCGCGGCGGGCATGTACGCCTACACCGGCATCCTCGCGGCGCTGCTCCAGCGCGGCAAGACCGGCAAGGGCTCGCACATCGACGTGTCGATGCTCGAATCGCTCGCCGAGTGGATGGGCTACCCGATGTACTACGCCTACGACGGCGCGCCGCCGCCGCCGCGCAGCGCCGCATCGCACGCCACCATCTATCCCTACGGTCCGTTTCCCGCGGGCGACGGCGGCACGGTGATGCTGGGCCTGCAGAACGAGCGCGAATGGCGCGTGTTCTGCGAGAAGGTGCTGTTGCAGGCGGGGCTCGCGACCGACGTGCGCTTCGACAGCAACGCACGGCGCAACGAGCACCGGGACGCGCTGCGCGCGATCATCGTGGAGACCTTTGCCGCGATCGGCACTGCGCAGGTGGTCGAGCGCCTCGATGCGGCGCAGATCGCCAACGCACGCATGAACGACATGGCCGGGCTGTGGGCGCATCCGCAGCTGCAGGCGCGCGAGCGCTGGCGGCAGGTGGGCTCGCCGGCCGGCGACATTCCGGCGCTGCTGCCGGCCGGCCGCCAGAGCGCCTTCGACTACCGCATGGACGCGATACCGGCGGTCGGCCAGCACACCGACGCCATCCTGCGCAGCCTCGGCCGCAGCGAGGCGGACATTGCGGCGCTGCGCGAGGCGGGCGCGGTGTGAGCACGGCAGCGCTCGCGCTGGCCCGCGCCTTTCTCTTCGTGCCGGCCGACCGGCCTGAACGCCATGCGCGCGCGCTGGCCACCGGTGCGGGCGCGGTGATCGTGGACCTGGAGGACGCGGTGGCGCCCGAACGAAAGGCTGCGGCGCGCGAAGGCCTCGCGGCCTCGTTCGCCGCGCTGCCCGCGGCCGGCCGGCAGCGCCTGCTGGTGCGCATCAATGCCGCAGGCACCCCCTGGCACGAGGACGACCGCGCGGCCGTGGCCGGGCTGGTCTCGCAAGGGCTGGCCGCGGGCGTGCTGCTGCCCAAGGCGGAGCGGGACAGCGACCTGCGGCGGCTGGCCGAAGTCGTCGGCCCGAACGGATTGCTCGTGCCGCTCGTCGAATCGGCCGCCGGGCTTGCGGCAGTCGATGAACTCGCGGCAGTGCCACAGGTGCTGCGGCTCGCCTTCGGCAACCTGGATTTCCAGGCTGATGTCGGGCTGGCCTGCGATGCGGACGAGGCTGAACTCGTGCCGGTGCGCCTCGCGCTGCTGTTGGCCTCGCGCCGCGCCGGCCTGCCCGCGCCCATCGACGGCGTGACGGCCGACTGGCGCGACACGCAGCGCCTGGCCGCCGACACGGCGCGCGCACGGCGCGGCGGCTTCGGCGCCAAGCTGTGCATCCACCCCGACCAGGTCGCGCCGGTGCAGGCGGCGCTCGGGCCGAGCGCCGGCGAGCTCGCATGGGCGCGCCGCGTGATCGAAGCCGTGCGGTCGGCCGGCGGCGGCGTGGCCAGCCTCGACGGACGCATGGTCGACGCGCCGGTGGTTCGCCTGGCCGAACGGCTGCTGGCGCTCGCCGCAGAACAAGACACACATCCAACAACCCAGGAGACAACCCGATGAATCTGAAGAAGAACTGGAAGGCCCGCACCCTGCTGGCCGCGGCATTGGGCGCAGGCCTGCTGGCCGCGCAATCGCCGGCCGCCGCACAGGCGCCCTGGCCGGAAAAGCCCATCACCATGGTGGTGCCGTATTCGGCCGGCGGCCCCACCGACGTGGTCGCGCGCATGCTCGCGATTCCCATGGGCAAGTCGCTCGGCCAGACCGTGATCGTCGAGAACACCGTGGGCGCGGGCGGCACCATTGCGCCCGCGCGCGTGGCCAAGGCGGCGCCCAACGGCTACACCATCCTGATCCACCACATGGGCATGGCCACCGCGCCCGCGCTCTACAAGAAGCTCAGCTACGACCCGCTGAAGGATTTCGAATACGTGGGCCAGGTGATGGACGTGCCCATGACCCTGCTCTCGCGCAAGGATTTTCCGGCCAACAATTTTCAGGAACTGCTGGCCTACGTGAAGGCCAACAAGGACAAGGTGACGCTCGCCAACGCCGGCATCGGCGCGGTGTCGCAGCTGTGCGGCATGCTGCTGGCGCACCAGATCGGGGTGCAGCTCACCACCGTGCCCTACAAGGGCGCCGGCCCGGCGCTCAACGATCTGATGGGCGGGCAGGTCGATCTGCTGTGCGACCAGACCACCCAGACCGCACCGGTCATCAAGGACGGCAACCGCGTCAAGGTGTTCGGCGTGACCACGCCCAAGCGCCTGTCCAGCATGCCCAACATCCCCACGCTCGACGAGCAGGGCCTGAAGGGTTTCGACGTGAAGGTGTGGCACGGCATCTACGCGCCCAAGGGCACGCCGCCGGCCGTGATGGAGAAGCTCAACAAGGCCCTGCGCGCTGCGCTGCAGGACGACATGGTCAAGCACCGCTTCGCCGAACTGAGCACCGAGGCGGTCCCCATGGACAAGGTGACCCCCGAAGCGCTGCGCACCCACCTGGCGGCCGAGACCGAGAAGTGGGGGAAGGTGATCAAGGCGGCGGGGGTGCAGGCGGATTAGCACGGCTGAGCGATCCTCGGTCCGCCCGGGCTCCCTGGCCCACGGCGGGCCGGATATCGCTGACCAGACACGCCGGCCGCAGACGGAGGCTCAAGCGCCGGTCGGCGGCTTCTTCGGCTTCATGCGCGTGACCTTGTACACGGCGCCTTCCTTGTCGTACGTCGTCCATTCGCCGGTCTGTTCGCCGTTCTCGAAATGGCCGGAGCGCATCCGGGTTCCGTCGCTGCGGAACCATTCCCAATAGCCCGTCAGGACACCCTCGGGCGTCTTCTGCCCGCGCGCCCAGACGCTGCCGTCCTTGTGGTATTGCACATGAGGTTGGGTGGTCGGTTTCTTCATCGGCACCTCGTGGTTCAGCCAGACGTTCCTGAATGGGCCCGCAGCGTCTCGTCGAACAGCAGGAGCAGCTGCCGCGCAAAGGCGTCCATGTTCGACGCGCGGTCCGCATGGGCGGTTTCGATCGTCCTGCTCGCCGCAGCCTCTCCGGCGATGGCCAGGCACACATGCCCTGGCGCGTCGCCGTAGGGGCTGCCGGAAGGGCCGGCCGCGCCGCTCTCGGCAATGCCCCAGGTGGCGCGGTGGCTGTCCCGGATCCTGCCTGCAATGAAGCTGGCATAGGGTTCGGTTTCCGCGCGCATGCCCGCCATGTCTTCGGCCCCCAGGCCCAGCAGCGCTTTTGCGGCCCGGCGCGAGTAGACGACCGCGCCGCCGAGAAAAAAAGCCGACGCGCCCGGGATGGCGAGCAGGGCAGCCGACACGAGGCCGCCGGCCGAGGATTCGGCCACCGCCACCGTCTGGCGCCGCTCGCGGAGGACGGCGCCGACACGGCCGGCGAGGATGGAAAGCGGCTCGAGGCCGGCGCCGTCAGACATGGGGACGCCGCCTGGCGATTCCGAAATTCATACTTTTGAACTCCTTGGAAGCAATAGGGGTGTGCGGGGACGGTACGGACTTATGCAATATGGTTGCACATGCGGCCGTACCGTGACAGCTGGTTGCAAGCTCGGCTCAGTGTTTTCCTCAGAGTTCGACGGCTTGAAACTCGCTAGAGTGAAGGCGGCCGTTCAGGCTTTTCGCATACATCAAGGAAAAATTCATGAGCAAGAAAGTTGCATATGTCACCGGAGGCATGGGTGGCATCGGAACAGCCATCTGCCAGCGCCTTCACAAGGACGGCTTCACTGTCGTCGCAGGCTGCGGCCCCACGCGCGACCATGCCAAATGGCTGGCCGAGCAGAAGGCCCTGGGCTTCGAGTTCCACGCCTCGGTCGGCAATGTCGGCGACTGGCAATCCACCGTCGAGGCCTTTTCCGCCGCCAAGGCAGCGCACGGCCCGATCGACGTGCTGGTCAACAACGCCGGCATCACGCGGGACCGCATGTTCCTGAAAATGACGCCCGAGGACTGGAGCGCGGTCATCGAGACCAATCTCAACAGCATGTTCAACGTCACCAAGCAGGTGGTGGGCGACATGGTCGAGAAGGGCTGGGGCCGCATCATCAACATCAGCTCGGTCAACGGCGCCAAGGGCCAGGCGGGGCAGACCAACTATTCGGCGGCCAAGGCCGGCATGCACGGCTTCACGATGGCGCTGGCGCAGGAGCTGGCGAGCAAGGGCGTCACGGTCAACACCGTGAGCCCGGGCTACATCGGCACCGACATGGTCAGGGCCATCCGCCAGGAAGTGCTCGACAAGATCGTGGCCACCATCCCGGTCAAGCGCCTGGGCGAGCCGAGCGAAATCGCCTCCATCATCTCGTGGCTCGCTACGGACGAGGGCGGCTACAGCACAGGGGCCGACTTCTCGGTCAACGGCGGCCTGCACATGCACTGATCATGCTGACGGGAAGCTGATCGAAAAGACCCGCCGAGGCGGGTTTTTTCATTTCTGCGATGTGGCTTCTACGTATGAGAAGCGGTCGATTCGGTTCTACAGTTTCCAACCCCTCCGGAGGCAACATGGCAGACACAACAATCACGCCCACCAGAAAGCTCCCGCTCTATCGTTCGCTCTACGTGCAGGTGATCGCGGCGGTGATCATCGGCGTGCTGCTCGGCCACTTCCAGCCCGCGCTCGGCGAGGCCATGAAGCCGCTGGGCGACGGCTTCATCAAGCTCATCAAGATGATCATCGCGCCGATCATCTTCTGCACGGTGGTGGTGGGCATCGCCGGCATGGAAGACATGAAGAAGGTCGGCAAGACCGGCGGCCTGGCGCTCTTGTACTTCGAGATCGTGAGCTCCATCGCGCTGGTGGTGGGGCTCGTGCTGGTCAACCTGCTCAAGCCCGGCGCGGGCATGAACATCGACCCGTCGACGCTCGACACCAAGGCCCTCGCGTCCTATACCGCTCCGGGCAAGATGACGGGCACGGTCGACTTCCTGCTCAACGTGATCCCGAGCACGCTGGTCGATGCCTTCGCCAAGGGCGAGATCCTGCAGGTGCTGCTGATCGCGGTGCTGTTCGGCTTTGCGCTGCACCGTTTCGGCGGGCGCGGCACGCTGGTGTTCGACGTGATCGAGAAGGGCTCGCACGTGCTCTTCGTGATCGTGGGCTACATCATGAAGCTGGCGCCCATCGGCGCCTTCGGCGCCATGGCCTTCACCATCGGCAAGTACGGGCTGGGCAGCCTGTTCTCGCTCGGCAAGCTGATGGGCACCTTCTACCTGACCTGCCTGCTGTTCATCTTCGTGGTGCTCGGGCTCATAGCGCGCTTCCATGGCTTCAGCATCTGGAAGTTCATCAAGTACATCAAGGAAGAGCTGCTGATCGTGCTGGGCACCTCGTCGAGCGAATCGGTGCTGCCGCGCATGATGGAGAAGATGGAGAACCTGGGCGCCAACAAGACCTGCGTGGGCCTGGTGATTCCCACCGGCTATTCGTTCAACCTCGACGGCACCTCCATCTACCTCACGATGGCGGCCGTGTTCATTGCGCAGGCCACCAACACGCCGATGACGCTGACCCAGGAGATCACGCTGCTGGCCGTGCTGCTGCTCACCTCGAAGGGTGCGGCGGGCGTCACGGGCAGCGGCTTCATCGTGCTGGCGGCCACGCTCTCGGCCGTGGGCCACGTGCCGGTGGCGGGCCTGGCGCTGATCCTGGGCATCGACCGCTTCATGTCCGAAGCGCGCGCGCTGACCAACCTGATCGGCAACGGCGTGGCCACCATCGTGGTGGCCAAGTGGACCAACGAGCTCGACACCGAGCGGCTGCACGCCGGGCTCAACAACGAGAGCTGGGTGGAGTCGCAGGAGCCCGAAGTGCTCGAAGCCGCGCGCATCAGCAAGATGGCCGACTGACGATGCCCGTGTGAAACCGGAGGGGCGCATCGTTCCTGCAAAATGGAGCAATGCCCCACAGCGTTTCCCTGATCAACACGATTGCCGCCGGCCTGGGACTGGCGCTCGTGCTGGGTTTCCTGGCGCTGCGGCTGCGGCTGCCGGCCCTGGTGGGCTACCTGCTGGCGGGCGTGATCATCGGGCCCTTCACGCCGGGCTTCGTGGCGGATGCGGGCATTGCGGCGCAGCTGGCCGAGATCGGCGTGATGCTGCTGATGTTCGGCGTGGGCCTGCATTTTTCGCTCGACGACCTGCTGGCGGTGCGCAAGATCGCGCTGCCGGGCGCATTGGCGCAGATCGCGGTGGCCACGCTGCTGGGCGGTGCGCTGGCGCTCTGGTGGGGCTGGTCATGGAGCGAGGCGCTGGTCTTCGGCCTGGCGCTGTCGGTGGCGAGCACGGTCGTGCTGCTGCGCGCGCTCGAGAGCCTGGGCATTCTCGATTCGTTCACCGGGCGCATCGCGGTCGGCTGGCTGGTGGTCGAGGACCTGGCCATGGTGCTGGTCCTGGTGCTGATGCCGCCGCTCGCAGGGGCCCTGGGCGGCCATGCCGGCAATTCGGCCAACCCCGCCGACCCGCTGTGGCAGACGCTCGGCGTCACGCTGCTGCAGGTGGGCGGGTTCGTGGCGCTGATGCTGGTGGTGGGGCGGCGCGCGTTCCCGTGGATTCTCTGGCAGGTCACGCGCACCGGCTCGCGCGAGCTGTTCACGCTGTGCGTGATCGCGGCCGCGGTCAGCATCGCCTTCGCCTCGGCGGCGCTGTTCGGCGTGTCGTTCGCCCTCGGTGCATTCTTTGCGGGCATGGTGATGCGCGAATCCGAATTCAGCCACCGTGCGGCGCAGGAGTCGCTGCCGCTGCGCGATGCCTTCGCGGTGCTGTTCTTCGTGTCGGTCGGCATGCTCTTCGATCCCGCGGTGCTCATCGAACGGCCGCTGCAGGTGCTGGCAGTGGTGGGCGTGATCGTGCTGGGCAAGTCGCTGGCCGCCTGCGCGCTGGTGCTGGCGTTCCGCTATCCGCTGGGCACGGCGCTCACCGTGAGCGCGAGCCTCGCGCAGATCGGGGAGTTCTCGTTCATTCTTGCGGGCCTTGGCGTCTCGCTCGGCCTGCTGCCGGTGGAAGGCCAGAGCCTGATCCTGGCCGGCGCGCTGATTTCCATTGCCACCAATCCGCTGTGGTTCAGCCTGATCGCGCCGCTGCAGAAATGGCTGCACGGCCGTCTCCCCCTGGCGCGCAGCCTCGAATCGCACGACCATCCGCTGGCCGAGCTGCCGACCACCACCGCAGCCCGGTACCTCTCCAGCCAGGTGGTGCTCGTGGGCTACGGCCGCGTCGGGCGCCGCATCGCGTCCGAGCTGGAGGCGCACGATATTCCCTACGTGGTGGCGGAGCAGAACCGCGAACTGGTGGAGAAGCTGCGCGAGGCCGGCGTTGCGGCCGTCTGGGGCGATGCGGCCGATCCGGCCGTGCTGATCCAGGCGCACATCGCGCGCGCCCGTGTGCTGGTGGTGGCCATACCGGACACCATGAACGTGCGGCAGATGATGGAGACCGCCCGCACCCTCAATCCGGCCATCGAAACCGTGATCCGCAGCCACAACGAAGAGGAAGCGCAGCTGTTGACGCGCGAGATGGCCGCCACGGTCTTCCTGGGCGAACAGGAGCTGGCGCAGGCCATGGCGCGCGACGTGGTGCGGCGCGCAGCGGCGGCGGCTGCCTGAGCCGTCCTCGGCGGAAGAAAGGTCTCAGAGGTCTTCGATGACCAGCGTGCGATAGCGCTGTGCGATCGAATAGGGCACGGTGCGCACCACCTCCATCAGGTGGTTGGCTGCCTCTTCGTTCTTCGTCCTGACCAGGAGGCCCGTGTGGCCTTCGCGCGCGAGCTTGGTGTAGGCGCGTACGGTGGCCGCATCGGTTCCGGCCGACGGCAGCGGCTCGTCGGCTTCCCGCACGGTGGGGGTGATTTCTTCCAGGATCGTGGCCGCGGGAAGCAGGTAGATCTCGTCGCCGCTCACGCCGTTTTCAATCAATTTGTGACCGATGCGGTTGGCGTCTTCCGCGCTTGGAAACATCACCATCGAATAGCCTGTGGGGTAGAAGGCGCCGCCGATGCTCGAGCGCATGCGGGGCTCTAGGACGAAACTCTTCATGATGCTGCCTCCTGGTGATGCAGTTCTTTGCCCACAACACTAGGCCTGCTGCCGGCGGGGCGCTGTAGGCCTGCTCCCCGTATTCCCGCAGGTTTGGCGCGGCAGTCGCGGCGCAGCCGGCCGGGCTCTTGTACACTCCCACCCTCATGCCGTGCCATCTCTTCCCCGCCACCGTCTGCGCAGCCTCCATGGCCCGCATGATGCCGCCTGCCTTCGCGCGGGCGGAGGGGTCATTGGTTGCACGAATGATTACCACCATTACCACCGCGGCCACCTGAGCACGCGCAGGTGGCCGTTTCGGCAGCCACCTGGTGTATCGCTCTTCTTCCCCGAATGAATGAAACCCAGCTCTGGCAGCTGGGTTTCTTGTTTTTCATCCGGAGATGTCCATGTACCGCGATCCTGTCCAGTCCCTCGAACCCCTGCCCAGCCCTCCTGCGGCCATTCGTGCGCTGCGCGTGGGGATGATCGGCATCGGCACCGTCGGCTCGGGCACGCTGCGGGTGCTGGCGCGCAACCAGGCCGAGATCGCGGGACGGGCGGGCCGCCCCATCGAGCTGGCGATGGTGGCCGCGCGCAACCTGGTGCGCGCCGCCGCCGTCGTGGGCGGGGATATTCCCTTGACGGACGACCCGCTGCGCGTGGCCACCCACCCCGACGTCGACGTGGTGGTGGAAGTGGCCGGCGGCACCGGCCCGGCGCGCGAATGGGTGCTGGCCGCCATCGCGCACGGCAAGCATGTGGTCACGGCCAACAAGGCCCTGCTCGCGGTGCATGGTGCCGAGATCTTTGCCGCGGCCCGGCGGCATGGCGTGGCCGTGGCCTACGAGGGCGCGGTGGCGGTGAGCATTCCCATCGTCAAGGCGCTGCGGGAGGGCCTCGCGGCCAACCGCATCGAATGGGTGGCGGGCATCATCAACGGCACCACCAACTTCATCCTGAGCAAGATGCGCGATGAAGGCCTGGACTTCGCCGCGGCGCTCGCGCAGGCCCAGGCACTCGGCTATGCCGAAGCCGATCCGGCCTTCGATATCGACGGCATCGATGCTGCGCACAAGCTCACGCTGCTGGCCGCCAATGCCTTCGGCACCGCCGTGCGGCTTGCCGACGTGCAGGTGCAAGGCATCACGGCGCTCGAGCGGGTGGACGTGGCCTGCGCCGAGCAGCTGGGCTACCGCATCAAGCTGCTGGGCCTGGCGCGGCGCCGGGAGGAGGGCGTGGAACTGCGCGTGCAGCCCGCGCTGGTGCCCGCGTCGCACCTGATGGCGCATGTGAACGGGTCGATGAATGCCGTCATGGTCAAGGGCGATGCGTCCGGCGTGACGATGTACTACGGCGCGGGCGCCGGCTCCGAAGAGACCGCATCGGCGGTGATTGCTGACCTGGTCGACGTGGCGCGGCTCGATGGCACCCATGCCGCGCAGCGGGTGCCGCACCTGGGCTTTCATGCGCATGCGATGAGCGCATTGCCGGTGCTGCCCCGCGCCGAGGCATGCTGCGCGCACTACCTGCGCATTCCCGTGCATGCCGCGAGCCATGTCGAGGCGGTGTCGGGCTGGCTGGCGGGGCAGCAGGTGCCGGTGCAGCAGGTGGCGCTGGCGGCTGCGCAGCCCGGCATGGGCGCGCAGCTGCTGGTGCTGACGCAGCCGGTGCGGCAGGGCACGATGGACCTGGCGCTGCAGGCCCTGCAGGCACATCCTTCGGTCGCGGGAAAGCTCACCGCCTTGTGCGTGGAGACGCTGGCCTGAGACAGAATGCGGCACGGCGTGCGTTGGCGCGGCCGATGGAACGGGAGTTGCTGCAATGGATTTCGCCTGGCATGGCTGCCTTCGAGGGCACGGCGGGAGCTGCACATGAAGCCCTGGCGGTGGCTCGTCATGCTGGCGCTGGCCTCGCCTGCATTCGCACAACCCGCGCAGACGGGAGAGGGCGCATCTTCCGCTTCTTCATCCTGCGAAGCGGAAGAAGCCGCACTGGAGCGCGACATGGACCTGGCCCGCTCCAGGGGCCAGATGCTGCGCCGCCGGCAGCTCGCCGAGAACCTGGACGCGCTGCGGGCGCGCTGCCGGGCGTCCGAACCGCCGCAAAGCCGCGCGGCGCGCATCGACAAGCTGGAGCACGACATCCGCGCGCTGCGGGCCGAACTCGAGCATGCCGAGGCGCAGCTGCGCGAGCTGAAGAACGAGCGGCCCTGACAGCCGCGCCGGTGCGCGTCAGAGCCTGGGCAGCTGCATGCGCAGGCGCCGCGCCGCTTCCTCTTCGCGCGCATCGTCCACCTCGCGCAGCACGTTGCCCAGGTCGACGGGGCCGGTGTCGCGCGCATGCGTGCCGCTCAGCACCGATTCGACGCGCAGCAGGCCGCGCTCGTACAGGTGCCAGATCTCGTCGCCGTAGTGCGTGTCCAGCAGCTGCGGCGCGAACTGGCCGAAGAAGTTGCGCAGGTTCTCCACGTCGCGCAGCAGCATGCGCTTCGCATGGTTGTTGCCGGCTGCATCCACCGCCTGCGGCAGGTCGATCACCACCGGGCCGTCGGCCGCGAGCAGCACGTTGAACTCCGACAGGTCGCCGTGCACCACGCCCGCGCACAGCATGCGCACCACTTCCTTCAGCAGGCTGGCGTGGTGCTGCATCGCTTCGCCCTGCGTGAACGCCACGTCGTTGAGCCGCGGCGCCGCATCGCCGTTGGCATCGGTCACCAGCTCCATCAGCAGCACGCCCTCGAGGAAGTTGTAGGGAACGGGCACCCGCACGCCGGCCGCCGCCAGGCGATAGAGCGCATCGACCTCGGCGCTTTGCCAGATGGCCTCGGTCACCTGGCGGCCGAAGCGCGTGCCCTTGGCCATGGCGCGCGTCTCGCGCGAATTGCGCACGCGGCGGTTCTCGGTGTAGTCGACGGCCTGGCGGAAGCTGCGCTTGTCGGCTTCCTTGTAGACCTTGGCGCAGCGCGTCTCCTCGCCGCAGCGCACCACGTAGACCATGGCTTCCTTGCCGCTCATCAGCTGGCGGACCACCGTGTCGATCAGGCCTTCGTCGACCAGCGACTGCAGTCGTGGTGGTGCTTTCATTGGTACCGCTCCATCGGATCCAGCGGGCGGGTCGAGAGGAAGGCCCTCAGGCTTTCCGGGCCGATCTGGTAGACCCCGATCATGCCTGCGTTGCGCAAAGGGCCTTGCCGTGCTCCGTGAAGTGGTGCGCAGCGCAAGCCGGCCGCTAGCAGCTTTCGCGCATCGCTTCAAAGCGCGGCCGGCTGTTTCCACGTCGCGATTGCCGGGATTGCGTGCGGCATGAGGTTGTACCTGGATGCCGTCGCAAAATTGATTTCACGGACCGGCCCAAAAAAAGCAAGAACGGTTCGCAGCCTCCCTCCATCCATTCATTGAATCGAAGGAAATCCGAATGACCCTCTCCAGCTCCAGCTCCAGCTCCAGCTCCAGCTCCAGCTCCAGCTCCAGCTCCAGCTCCAGCTCCAGCTCCAGCTCCAGCTCCAGCTCCAGCTCCAGCCCCAGCTCCAGACACAGCGCCAGGCTTCTCTGCGCCGCCGCGGTGGCCCTCGCGGCCGCCGCCGGCGCCGCCCATGCCGAAACCTATGAAGGCGTCCATCCCCCGACCTCCGCCGAGAGCCGTGCCAATGTGGCCGCCGGGGCCGTGGTGGCCGCGCACACGGGCGATCCCTATGCCACGGGTGCGGATGCCGGCCCGATCTATCCGCCGGTTGCCATGAACAGCCGCGATGCCGTGCGTGCCGAAGCGGTGGCCGCTGCACGCGCGCCCGACCCGTACGCCGAAGGTGCCTCGTCGGGCACGGCGCCGGTCGTCGCCGGTGCGGTGGACCGCGCGACGGTGCGGGCCGAAGCCTATGCTGCCGCACGCGGCAATGCGCTGCCGCTGTAGTGGCAAGCAACCCGTCCGCAAGGATGCGGGTACGAGAAAGAAGGCCGGGCCTGCGAAAGCGGGCCTGGTTTTTTTGCGCCGATGTAAGGTTGCGGCCCCAAGCAGAGATCGAACATGAACAAGAAGATCAGGCTCGCCGCATTCCTCCTCGCCTGTGCATCGGCGATGGCCGCCTCCGCCCAGGAGTGGCCGACGAAGCCCGTGCGCGTGATCGTTCCCGCGCCCGCCGGCAGTTCGCTCGACCTGATCGCGCGCACGCTGGCCGACCGGCTGCGGCCCATGTGGAAGCAGCCCATCGTCATCGAGACCCGGGCCGGCGCGGGCGGCCTGATCGGCATGGACGCCGTGGCCAAGGCGCCGAACGACGGCCACACCCTGGGCATCGGCTTCAACGGTCCGATCGCCTTCGGGCCCCACATGTACAGCCGCATGCCGTACGCGCCCGCGCGCGACCTGCTGCCGATCGTGCTCACGACCTCGCAGCCGAACGTGCTGGCCGTGCAGGCCGGCAACCCGGCCAACACGCTGCCTGAGTTCGTGGCGTGGGCGAAGAAGCAGGGCCGCCAGTTCAGCTATGCCTCGGTGGGCGCGGGGAGTTCGTCGCACCTGACGATGGAGCTGTTTCGCAGCGTTGCCGGCATCGAGGCGGTGCATGTGCCTTATGCCGGATCGCCGCCCGCGGGCCTCTCGGTGGCAGCCGGCGACACGCAGGCGCTGTTCACCGTGGCACCCGCGCTGCTGCCGCTCATCCAGGGCAAGCGCCTCAAGCTGCTCGCGGTCACGAGCGCGAAGCGCTCCGAGCTCATGAAGGACCTGCCCACGGTGGCGGAGTCGGGCTATCCGGGCTTCGAGTCGCTGGCGTGGAACGGCCTCTTCACCGCGAGCGGTACGCCGCCCGACGTCGTTCGCCGCATCAATGCCGACGTGAACACCGTGCTGCAGGAGCCTGCCGTGCGCGAACTGCTGGCCAGCCAGGGCCTGGTGGCGGGCGGCGGCTCCGCCGAGGAGTTCAGCTCGTTCATCGACAGCGAAGGCCGCAAGTGGGGCGCGATCATCGCCAGGCGCGGCATCCGGCTCGACCAGTGAGATTTTTTAAGCGATCTGAAATTCAGATCAATTGATCCGAATTTTCGATTTTACGGATGACGGCGGTCTGCCTAAAGTCCGCCTCGATGAATGCCAATGCACCGCCCCCACTGCTGATCGGCTGCGCGGCCGGCTTTTCCGGCGATCGCACCGATGCGGCCGGGCCGGTGGTCGATACGCTGATCGCGCGGCTTGCCAGCGGCCCGGCGGGGCAGCGCGCTTTCCTGATCTTCGAAACACTGGCCGAACGCACGCTCGCGCTCGCCCAGCTGCGCCGCCGCGACAACCCCGAGGCCGGCTACGAGCCCTTGCTCGACGCCATGCTGCGGCCCGTGCTGGCGCGCTGCCTCGCGCACGGCATCCGCATCGTGAGCAACTTCGGCGCGGCCAACCCGCGCGCCGCGGCCCGCCACATCGCCCGCATGGCGCGCGAGCTCGGCGCCGACGCGCCGCGCATCGCGGTGGTGGAGGGTGACGACCTTTCCGGCCCCGCGCACCGCGCGCTGCTGCATGAAACGCTGGGCGCGCAGATGGAGGGCCTGCGCATCGTCAGCGCCAATGCCTACATCGGCGCCGAGCCGATTGCCGCCGCGCTCGACGCCGGCGCGCAGATCGTGGTGTGCGGCCGCGTGGCCGATCCTTCTCTTGCGGTCGGCCCGGCCACGTCGCACTTCGGCTGGCGCGCCGACGACTGGCACCGGCTGGGCCGCGCCACCATGGCGGGCCATCTGCTCGAATGCGGCGCGCAGGTGTGCGGCGGCTACTTCGCCGACCCCGGCTACAAGGACGTGCCGGGGCTCGACGAGGTGGGCTTCCCGATTGCCGAGATCGATGCCGACGGCCACTGCACCATCGGCAAGGCCGACGGCACCGGCGGCCTCGTGAGCGAAGCCACCGTGAAGGAGCAGCTGCTCTACGAAGTGCACGACCCGAGCGCCTACCTCACGCCCGACGTGGTGGCCGACATCGCCGAAGCCGAGGTGCGCGCGCTGCCCGGCAGGGACCGCGTCGAACTCTCCGGTGTGCGCGGCCATGCGCGACCGAGCCACTACAAGGTCAACGTCTGCCATGAAGGCGGCTGGCTTGCCGAGGGCGAGATCTCCTATGCGGGACCGCGTGCCGAAGCGCGTGCGCGGCTCGCGGCCGAGGTGCTGCGCCAGCGGCTCGACGGGCTCGTCCTGCGCGTGGATCTGATCGGCGCGCTGAGCATCCTGGGTGACGATGCCGGCCGCATGCTGGCGGACACGCCCGACACCGGCCTGCGCGACGTGCGCCTGCGCGTGGCCGCCACGCATGCGGAGCGCGCCCAGGCCGAGCGCCTGGCGCGCGAGGTCATGGCGCTCTACACCTGCGGGCCTGCGGGCGGCGGCGGCGTGCGCACGGCGCTCACGCCGCGGCTCAACACCCTGTCATGCCTGCTGCCGCGGGAAGCGGTGCCGGTGCGCTTCGAACTGCTCGGCGCGGAGGCCCAGGGATGAAACCCACCCCCGTCCCTCGCTCACTTCGTGCAGCTCGATTCCCCCCTCCAGGGGGCAACACTGGCGGCCCGGCCAAGCCGGTTCCGCGGTGTTCCTGGCCTGGGCCGTGTCGGTTTCATGCGTCGCGGGTTACGCGCCAGCGTGGAGGAAAACTGGCATGAACACGACGGCAGACATGATCGAAGTGCCGCTCTACCGCGCGGCCCACGGCCGCACCGGCGACAAGGGCGACCGCTCCAACATCAGCGTGATCGCCTGGCACGCGGACCTCTACCCGGTGCTGGCCGAGCAGCTCACGCCCGAGCGCGTGTCGATGCAGTTCCGCCACCGCGCACCGGCACGGGTGCAGCGTTTCCTGCTGCCGCGGCTGCATGCGATGAACTTCGTGCTCGATGCCGTGCTCGACGGCGGCGTCAACGATGCACTGAACCTCGATGCGCACGGCAAGGCGCTGTCCTTCCTGTTGCTCGACATGCCCATCCGCGTGCCGCGCGCGCTGGCGCCGCTGCTGGCAGGGCCGTAGCAGCCATCCATTTTTTCCTCAGCCATCCATTCGGAGACAAAACAATGAAACGACGTTCCCTGACCCTTTCGGCCGCCGCGCTGGCACTGGTGCCGCTGCTGGGCCACGCGCAGCCGCAGGCCTTTCCAGAAAAGCCCATCACCTTCGTCGTGCCCTTTGCGGCCGGCACCGCCACCGACCAGATCGCGCGTGCGCTGGGCAACAGCATCACGGCCGAAACGAAGCAGCCCGTCGTGATCGACAACAAGGCCGGCGCCAGCGGCTTCATCGCCTCGCAGCAGGTGGCCAAGGCCGCGGCCGACGGCTACACCGTGCTGATCACCACCAACACCACGCATGCCGCCAACGAGCACCTGTTCAAGAAGCTGCCCTACGACCCTGTGAAGGACTACGTGCCCATCACTGCACTCGGCAAGGGCGGGCAGATCATGGTGGTGAATCCGTCGTTCTCCGCCAAGAGCGTGGCCGAGTTCGTGGCGCTCGCGAAGAAGGAGCCGGGCAAGTACAGCTTCGGCAGCGGCAGTTCGTCCAGCCGCATGGCGGGCGAGCTGCTGCAGCAGATGGCTGACATCAAGCTGCTGCACGTGCCCTACAAGAGCAACACGCTCGCCGTCACCGACCTGCTGGGCGGGCAGATTCACATGATGATCACCGACGCGGCCACCGGCCTGCCGCAGGTCAAGGGCGGCAAGCTGCGCGCGCTGGGCGTTTCGAGCGCGGCGCGTTCGCCGCTCGCGCCCGACGTGCCGACCATTTCGGAGGCCGGCGTGAAGGGCTATGAAATGGGCTACTGGTTCGCCGCCTATGCGCCCGCGAAGACGCCGCCGGCTGTGGTCAAGCGGCTCAACGAACTGTTGGTGAAGGCCGCGAAGAGCGAGTCCGCGAAGACGGCCTTCTACGAACCCACCGGCACCGAGGTGTTCACCACCTCGCCCGAAGAGCTCGCCAGGTTCCAGACGGCCGAGTCGCAGAAGTGGGGCCGCATCGTCAAGGCCGCCGGCATCGAAGCCGAGTAGGGCGCGCGCCGGCCGCAGCGGGGATCGGCGCCGCGCAGACACACAACGAAGGAGACAAACCATGAAACGCTGGAGCCTGTTGGCTGCCACGGTGGCTTCGGCCGCCCTTTTCCTGAGCGCATGCGGCGGAAGCGGTGGTGGAGGAGGCGGTGGCTTCGTGCTGCCGCCGCCGGCCGCAACCACGCCCCCGCCGGCAACTGCCGAAGCGCCGAAGTTCAAGCTCGCCATCTCGAAGACCGAGGACGTTGCGGGCAGCTTCGGCAGCGTCGGCACCTACGAGAAGATCACCGGCACCTTCACGGGCGAGGTCGATCCGAAGGACGCGCGCAACGCCATCATCCAGGACCTGCCGCTCGCGCCGCTCAATGCCAATGGCAAGGTCGAGTACAGCTCCGACTTCGTGCTCTTCAAGCCCAAGGACATGAGCAAGGCCAGCGGCGTGCTGCGCTACGACGCGCCGAACCGCGGCAACATCGTCAACCTCGATCCGTACTTTGCGTCGCGCGGCTACGTGTTCCTCACGGCCGCCTGGCAGGGCGACGTGCCGGCCGCGCCCGGCAAGCTCACGCTCCAGGTGCCCGTGGCCCGGAATGCGGACGGCAGCAGCATCACCGGCACCTACCGTGCAGAGCTGTTGCCCACGGCGGCCACCAACGATTCGCTGCCGCTGCCCGGCGGCCCGTTCAATGCGGCCATGCAGGCCTACGCGACGGCGAGCCTGGACAATACGCAGCCCGGCTACGTGCTCACGCGGCGCATCAACGAAGCCGATGCGCGCCAGCTCATTCCCGCGAGCGACTGGAAGTTTGCCAGGTGCAGCGCCGCCGCACCGTTCCCCGGCACGCCCGACGAGACGAACGTGTGCCTCCGGGACAAATGGGACCCGGCCTACATGTACGAGCTGGTCTACGTCGCGAAGGACCCGAAGGTCATGGGCCTGGGGCTCGCGGCCGTGCGCGACATGATCGCCTTCTTCCATCGCGAGGCGAGCGACGCCGCGGGCACCGCCAACCCGGTGGCGGCCGCCATCAAAAACACCATTGCCTCGGGCGTGTCGCAATGCGGCAACTTCATGAAGACCTTCGTGCACCTCGGCTTCAACCAGGACCTCGCGGGACGCAAGGTGTTCGACGGCGTGTTCGCGCAGATTGCGGCGCGCCAGACCAACATCAACATGCGCTTCGCGATTCCGGGCGGCGGCGGAGGCGTGCGCGCCGACCACACGGCCTTCGGCCAGGCCGGCACACGCGGCCTCTCGAAGGACTACGTGGACGACGTGGCGCAGCGCCGCGGCGGCATCCTGTCGCGCTGCGAGGCGAGCGGCACCTGCCCCAAGCTCTTCATCGGCTTCAGCGGCACGGAGTTCTATGTGCTGCAGGGCTCGCCGCTGCTGACCGACGCCTGGGGCACGGCCGACCTCGTGCAGCCGGACAACGCGCGCATCTACTACTACGCGAGCACGCACCACCTGCTGGGCCTGTCCTCGCTGCCGGGCGCGACCGCGGGGGCGCTCTACGCCACCAACGCGAACGCCGGCGTGGTGCCGGTGGTGCGCGCGCTCTACCAGAACCTGGAGGACTGGGTCGTCAAGGGCACGGCGCCGCCCGACAGCCAGGTGCCCAAGCTGGCCGACGCCACGCTGGTGCGCCCGCAGCAGCTGAAGTTCCCGGCCATTCCGGGCGCGAACTACACGGGCCTGGTCAACACCTATTCGCTGCTCGACTGGGGGCCGAACTACCGGCCGCAGGACGAGAGCGGCATCGCCACGCAGGTGCCGCCCGCCTACCTTGGCCGCGACTACGCCATCCTCGTGCCGCAGGTGGATGCCGACGGCAACGACATCGCGGGCATCCGCAGCCTCGACGTGGCGGTGCCCGTGGGCACGAACACCGGCTGGAACTACACCAGCAAGCCGGGCACCATCGACTTGGCGGGCTTGTTCGGTTCGTACTTTCCCTTTGCGAAGACGGCGGCCGAGCGTTCGGGCAGCGGCGATCCGCGGCTCTCGCTGCAGGAGCGCTACACCGACCAGGCCGGCTACGTCGCGGCCGTGACTGCCGCGGCCAACGACCTGGTCGCCAGGCGCTTCATGCTGCGCACCGATGCGGATGCGGCCATTGCCAGCGCGGCGGCGAAGCCGGTGCTGCCCTAGCGCGCGTTCCTGACGGCCGGCGCGGCGTGCACCGCAAAGCCGGCCTCGCCCGGCGCGATGTCGGCGCGCAGGGTGAGCGCGGGGATCTCGTAGTCGCCGGCGTTCTGCGGGCGGAACGGGATCGGCTCGGTGGTTGCGAGCGTGTCGAGCCGGCGGCCCAGCTCTTCGGTGATGCGCGCATAGGCCGCGGCATCGACCTTGCCGGTGCGGTACACCACGAAGGGCGGCAGCACCTCGAAGCCGGGGTAGTAGAGGATGCCGTGGTGGATCGGGAACAGCAGGTCGTCCATCGGGCCGTTGATGCCCCGGGCACTGTAGTGCGAGGCCCAGCCGCCGGTCGTGACCACGAGCATGGCGCGCTTGCCGGCCATCACGCCCTGGCCGAAGCGGTCGCCCCAGTGCCTGTCGGAGTGTTCGCCCACGCCGTAGGCAAAGCCATAGGCGTAGACACGGTCGACCCAGCCCTTGAGGAGGGCCGGCATCGTGTACCACCACAGCGGGAACTGGAAGATCACGGTGTCGGCCCAGAGCAGCTTGGCCTGCTCGGCGGCGACTTCCTCGCGCTGGGTGCCGGCCTCGAAGGCGCGCTGGGAATCGGTGATGGGATCGAAGGGCGCGCCTGGTTCGAGGTGCGCGAAGTCGTCGGCCGCCAGCGTGGCCTTCCATTGCATGGCGTACAGGTCGGACACCTGCACTTCGTGCCCGGACTGCACGAGGCGATCCACGATGAACTGCTTCAGAGAGCCGTTGAGCGAGCGGGCTTCGGGGTGGGCATGGACAAGAAGGATTTTCATGGCTGCATGATTCGTCGGATGAACATGCAGGCAGGTTAGGAGTTGCCGAGCTATATTGGAAATGAATATTCGGAATTCCAGGAATAGCGATGGACAATTTCAAGCGGATCGACCTCAACCTGCTGCTGACGCTCGATGTGCTGCTGGCCGAACGCAGCGTGACCCGTGCTGCCGAGCGCCTGAACCTCTCCCAGCCCTCGGTGAGCGTGCAGCTCTCCCGGCTGCGCGAGGTGTTCAACGATCCGCTGCTGGTGCCCGCGCAGCGCGGCATGCGGCCCACCGCGCGGGCCGACGAACTGCGCGAGCCGCTGCGCGAAGCGCTGGAATCATTGGCTCGCGCGGTGGCGCCCACAAAACCTTTCGACCCCGCCGAGGCGACCACCACCTGGCGCGTGGCCGCGGCCGACTATGCCGAATCGGCGATCCTGCTGCCGGCACTCGCCGGTCTTCGTGCGGCCGCGCCCCATACGCGGCTGGCCGTGGTGGAGGCGGTGCCATCGCGCATGGCTCGGCAGCTGGAGCAGGGGGAGATCGACCTGTTCTTCCACACCAGCGTGGGCGCACCGCCCGGGCTGCACCGGCGCGTGCTGTTCCATGAGCGCTACGTGCTGGCCGGACGCAGCGGCCATCCGCGCCTCAAGCGCCGGCCCACGCTGGCGCAGTTCTGCGCGCTGGAGCATGTGGTGGTGTCGTTGGGCGGTGGCGGCTTTGCCGGCCCCACGGACGATGCACTGGCGCAGCAGGGGCTCGCGCGGCGGGTGGCGCTGTCGGTGCCGCACTTCCTTTTCATGATGTCGGTGCTGGCCGGCACCGACATGGTCGCGATGCTGCCCGAGCGGCTGGCGCGCGGCGCGCCGGGGTTGCGCGTGGTGGAGGCGCCGCTGGAAGTGCCGGGCTACGAGATGGCGATGCTGTGGCACGAGCGGCGGCATCGCGACCCGGGGCATCGCTGGCTGCGGGAGCAGATCGCGGCGAGCCTGTAGGTGCGGGGGCGCGGAGGCCCGGGGCGGAGAATCGCGCCCGCGAGAGCTAATTGCCCTTTGCCTGCCCCGTTGGCGCAGGTGCTTCCGTGTGCATGACACATCGCCAGGCGTCCCCGTCGCGGATCCACGTCGACGTGTCGAGCATGTCCTGTTCCACCTTTTCGGACTTTCCTCTCGGCGACAGAGTCTGATGGGCCTTGTAGCTCAGGACTGCGGTGTCATCGTTGGGAAAGGTGGCCTCCATGTCGCTGAGCTTGAACGACTTGACCACCATGGTCCCGTGCTCCGCCATCTCGCGGTAGCGAGCGTGGTCGAACTTCATCGAGCCATGAGAGCTCACCATGAAGGCCGGTTCGCACAGCAAGTCGATGGCTGTGTTCGTGTCGCTGTCCACCATCGACTGCCAGAATTTCTTTTCAAGAGCGAAGAGTTCGCGGCTTTTGTCTTGCACAGGCGTCTCCTGGGTACGTTGGGAAAGCAACGATCGGGTGCCAGCGGAGTCACGCGTGCAAGGTCACCCGCAGAGTTGCGGTCAGCAGCTTCCTACGAAGCCGCGATGCGCGTCGCCCTCAGATGACCGGCACGCTGGTTTCCTTCAGCACGCGCAGCACGAAGTGCGACTTGCTGTGGCGGATGCCCGGGATCTTGTAGAGCTTTTCGCGCAGCAGCCGTTCGTAGTCGCGCGTGTCGCGCACCGCGATGCGGATGTAGTAGTCGTAGTCGCCCGACACCAGGTAGGCCTCCTGGATCTCTGGAATGGTGGCGAGCACGCGGCCGAAGTCGTAGAGCGTTTCGTCGGTGTGGCTTTCGAGCGTGACCTGAACGATCACCGAGTCGTGGTAGCCGAGCTTGGCCGGGTCCACGTCGATGGTGTAGCGCTTGATCACCCCGTGGGCCTCGAGCTTCTTGATGCGCGTCCAGCAGCTCGTGGGCGACAGGCCGACCTCGCTGCCGATCTCCTGCAGGGTCTTGCGCGAGTCGAGCAGCAGCACCCGCAGGATCGCCATGTCGATCTTGTCGAAAGATCCTTCTTCGTTGGAGGCTGTTTTCCGAAGGGTTTTCATGATTTGGACCGAAAGAGCCAAAAGAAAGAAGCAAATTCTGCATCAGAAGCGGAAGAATCGACGGCATGCGACTGCTCGACCTTCCCCTTCCGTCCTCCCTGGCCCTCCACGCCGCGGCCCATGAGGCTCCCAATCCCGCCGCGCGCATGCGCAACGGCGCCGAGGCCCTGCTCGACACGCTGGTCGCGTGCGGCGTCGACACCATCTTCGGCTACCCGGGCGGCGCCGCGCTGCCGCTGTATGACGCGCTGCACGGCGAACCGCGGCTGCGCCACGTGCTGGTGCGCCATGAGCAGGCCGCAGTGCATGCGGCCGAGGGCTATGCGCGCAGCACGGGGCGCGTGGGCGTGGTGCTGGTCACCTCGGGGCCGGGCGTGGGCAACACCATCACGGGGCTGCTCGACGCCCTGAGCGATTCGGTGCCGGTGCTCTGCATCAGCGGGCAGGTCGCGACCGCGGTGATCGGCACGCAGGCCTTCCAGGAGAGCGATGCGCTGGGCATGTCTCGCCCTGTCACCAAGTGGAACCAGCAGGTGCGGGCGGCGGACGATGTGCCGGCGCTGGTGCGCCGCGCGCTCGAGATCGCTGCCTCGGGCCGGCCGGGGCCGGTGCTGCTCGACGTGCCGAAGGACATCCAGCTCGCGCGCCTCGCACACGGCACCGCGTCGAGGCCGCTGCGCGCGTTGCGCACGGGCAGGGCGGCGCTGCCGCCGAAGGCGATGCTGCAGCGCGCGGCCGACCTGCTCTCCACCGCACGGCGGCCTGTGCTCTATGGCGGCGGCGGGCTGATCAACTCGGGGCCGGCCGCCTGCGAGGCTTTCGCGCAGCTGGTGCAGCGCCTGCATGCACCGTGCACGCTCACGCTGATGGGGCTCGGCGCCTTCCCCGCGTCCGACCCGAAATTCATCGGCATGCTGGGCATGCACGGCATGCTCGAAGCCAACCTTGCAATGCACGAGGCCGACCTGGTGGTGTGCGTCGGTGCGCGCTTCGACGACCGCGTGACCGGCAAGCTCGACGAGTTCTGCCCGCACGCGCGCAAGATCCACATCGACATCGACCCCGGCAGCATCAACAAGGTGGTGAAGGTCGATGTGCCCATGGTGGGCGACTGCGCCGCGATCCTCGAGGCCGTGCTCGCGCTGCTGCCGGCCGAAGGCCTTGCGCCCGGGCGGCTTGCACCCTGGTGGGAACGCATCCAGCGCTGGCGCGCCGAGCAGTGCCTGCGCTTTGCGCCGCGCGGCGATGCGATCCTGCCGCAGCAGCTGATGGCGTCGCTGCAGCGCGCCATCGCGGGGCGCGACGCGATCGTGTCCACCGACGTGGGCCAGCACCAGATGTGGGCCGCGCAGTACCTGCGCTTCGACCGCCCGCGCCGCTGGCTCACCTCGGGCGGCGCCGGCACCATGGGCTATGGGCTGCCCGCGGCCATCGGCGCCCAGATCGGCCACCCCGATGCGCTCACAGTCTGCGTGAGCGGCGATGCCTCGGTGCTCATGAACATCCAGGAGCTTTCGACCGCCGTGCAGCATCGCGCGCCGGTGAAGCTGGTGCTGTGCAACAACGGCTACATGGGCATGGTGCGGCAGTGGCAGGAGCTCAACCATGGCAACCGGCTGAGCCACAGCTGGAACGAGGCGCTGCCCGACTTCGTGGCGCTGGCCAAGGCCTTCGGCTGGGGAGCGCGCCGCGTGTCGGACCCGGCCGCGCTTGAGGCTGCGCTGGCCGAATGCCTGGCCAGCGAAGGCCCGTTCTTCCTCGACGTGCAG
This sequence comes from Variovorax beijingensis, assembly GCF_007828835.1. Lineage (GTDB taxonomy): Bacteria > Pseudomonadota > Gammaproteobacteria > Burkholderiales > Burkholderiaceae_C > Variovorax > Variovorax beijingensis_A. The sequence goes on from NZ_VIVL01000004.1 coordinate 168,659, forward strand.
GTCGCGGCGCAGGAGAACTGCTTTCCGATGATGCCGGCCGGGTGTGGGCACCACCGGGTGATGCTCTCGAAGGACCGGTGGTACGAAGAGGCCTGAGGTACGCTCAGGACTTGATGAACGCCAGCAGGTCGGCGTTGAACTTGTCCTTGTGCGTGTCGGTCAGGCCGTGCGGCGCGCCGGGGTAGACGATGAGCTTGCTGTTCTTCACCAGCTTGGCTGAGGCCAGGCCCGAGGCGCCGATCGGCACGATCTGGTCGTCGTCGCCGTGGATGATGAGCGTGGGCACGTCGAACTTCTTCAGGTCTTCGGTGAAGTCGGTTTCCGAGAACGCCTTGATCGAGTCATAGGTGTTCTTGTGGCCGCCGAGCATGCCCTGCGCCCACCACGAGTCGATCAGTCCCTGCGAGACCTTGGCGCCCGGCCGGTTGAAGCCGAAGAAGGGGCCCGAGGGCACATTTTTATAGAACTGCGAGCGGTTGGCGAGCTGCGCTGCGCGCAGGCCGTCGAACACTTCCATCGGCAGCCCGCCGGGGTTGGCGGCCGTCTTCAGCATCTGCGGCGGCACGGCCGAGATCAGCGCAGCCTTGGCCACGCGCTTGGTGCCGTGGCGGCCGATGTAGCGCGCCACCTCGCCGCCGCCCGTCGAGAAGCCGACCAGGATGGCGTTCTTCAGGTCCAGTGTTTCGATGACGGTGGCCAGGTCGTCGGCATAGGTGTCCATGTCGTTGCCGTTCCAGGGCTGGCTCGAACGGCCGTGGCCGCGGCGGTCATGCGCCACGGCGCGGTAGCCCTGCGATGCCAGGAACAGCATCTGCGATTCCCAGCTGTCGGAGTTGAGCGGCCAGCCGTGGCTGAACACGACAGGCTGGCCGGAACCCCAGTCCTTGAAGTAAAGCTGGGTGCCGTCCTTGGTGACGATGGTGTTGCTCATGGTCTGCTTTCCTTTCGAAGAGGCGTGAACCGCGCCGGCTTTCGGCGCGGCGGTGGAAGCGGCGGATGCCGCCCTGGAGAAGCCGGTCGCCACGAGGGCTCCGGCTGCAATGGAAGCGCCGCCGGCCAGCAGGCCGCGGCGGGTCGGGGTGACGGTGAGATTCTTGCTGTTTGCAGACATGGTGCGTTCCTTTGTTGACATGGTTGAGGTCGAATAAACTATCGCTCGTATTAATATCGCATGCGATATAAATGGCAAACCCTCATGCGTTCCTGTCGAGATTCGACCGCAGCGCCAGCAACTGGGCGCGCAGGACGCCGATTTCCTTGGGTGCCAGTTCCATCGCCTGCGCGACGCATGACGGAAGGGCTTTGGCCTTGCCGCGAAGCGTCCGGCCTTCGGCGGTGAGGGACACGATGACCTGGCGCTCGTCCGATGCCGACCGCACGCGCTGGATCAGGCCTCGTGCCTCGAGCCGTTTCAGCAGGGGCGTGAGTGTGGTGGTCTCGAGCGCCAGCCGCGTGCAGATCTCGGAGACGTTGATGCCGTCTTTCTCCCACAGCACGAGCATGACAAGGTACTGCAGATAGGTCAGGTCCAGGTCGTGCAGGAGGCCGCGGTAGACCTTGTTGAGGCTCAGCATCGTCGAATAGAGCGCGAAGCAGAGCTGCTCGTCGAGCGCCAGCGAATCGCCCTGCGGGGCGTTGAGGGGCTTGGCGGCAAGACGCTTGGAAGGCATGGGCCGGATATTAGATCGCATGCGATCTAATGGCAAGCGATATTTAACGCGGGCGCCGGTCGGCTTTCAGAGAGGCGCCTTGCGGAAAGCCCCGGGCGGGGCGCCGAACTGGCTCCTGAAGCAGCGGCTGAAGTGGCTGGCATCGCCGAAGCCGCAGCGGTATGCGATCTGCGCAACGCTCAGGTGATCGAGCCTACGGTTCGTCAGCTCGTCCCTCGCGCGTTCCAGGCGGCGTGCCTTCAGGTAGGCACCGTATTGCGTGCGCTGCATCTCGAACAGCCGGTGCGTGAGCCGCCTGGAGATGCCCAGGTCCTTTGAGATCGCATCGACCGACAGCTCCGGGTCGCCGAGGTGCACCTCGATGAAGGCCACGAGCCGTTGCCAGCGGTCGCGCTCGCGGCGCTTGCCGTCGGCGGCGTCCTCGTCCACCGATTCGCAGTAGGTCGCGGCCAGCAGCGAGACGAAGGACTGCTCGGAAAAATAGGCCAGCGCCGGCGTGGCCTGTGCCGGGCCCGGGAACACATGGTTCATGTGCGTGCGCGCAGTCTCGGCCAGCCGCGAATCCGGCCGTGCGATCGAGGGCACGAAGCGCTCGTGGAGGTCTGCATGGATGCCGAAGAACCGGTTGGCCGGCACGCGCAGCATCACCAGCTTGCCGGGCGTCGCCAGCGTGCAGGTGGAGGGGAGCCGGGTGGTGCGGAAGGTGATGTCGCCCTGGCGGAAGGGCATTTGCCTGCCGCCCTGCTCGATGCTGCCTTCGCCTTGGATCGCGATCATCGCCAGCACGTCGCCCGTGCCGCCGGGAGATGCGAGCGCCGTGTCGTGGCGCACCGCGAGCGGTGTCGAGGTGAAGCTGATGGCCAGGCCGCCGCCCACGAGGCGGCAGGCCTCGAGGCTCATGCGCGGGTTGCTGTCCTGCACGCTGAGCTCGCCGGGGTAGACCAGCGAGTCGAGCGCGGTCGAGTAGCCCCGCACGTCTCCCGGATAGAACGGGCGAAAGCAGGGTGCGAAGCTCAGGTCGGATGCGGTGTCGTGGTGCATGGTGGGACTCCTGCCGTTGGCCCGCACGCTTCGTGCCAAGCGGCTGCAGTCTAGGCGGCGGCGCGCCTCGCAACGATCGAGACTTTCCACTAGCCAGGACCTGTGTACCCGGTGATCCATCCGGTTGGCACACTGGATCAATACGGCGGCGCGCACGCTCAAGAGAAAAACGCGCGGCGCTTCTTACATTGAGCGCGACCGCCAATGCACAGGAGCCACAACGTGAGCGATACGAACCCAAGGAACCACGACATCCCCGGCCCGTCTCTCGACGGACTCACCGGCGGCAGCTGGAGCGAGGCCGAGAAGCTCGCGCTCAGCTGCCGCATCCTGGCCAGGGAAGGGCACTCCGAAACCCTGGCCGGACAGGTCACGGTGCGGCAGGCGGACGGCAGCTTCCTGACCACGCCGCTCGCCCATGCCTTTGGCGAGATCCGTGCGCAATCGGTCATCCGCATCGACGATTCGCTGCGCGTGCTCGAAGGCCGTGGCGTGCCCAACCCCGCGGTGCGCTTTCACCTGTGGGTCTACAGGCGCAGGCCCGATGTGAACTGCGTGATCCACACGCACCCGCCATATGTGTCGGCACTGTCGATGACGGGCGAGCCGCTGCAGATCGCGCACATGGACGCCACGCCTTTCTTCGACGATTGCGCCTTCCTGCCGGAGTGGCCCGGCCTGCCGATCGCCGACGTCGAGGGCGAGATCATCTCGGCCGCGCTGGGCCAGAAGCGCTGCGTGCTGCTGGCCAACCACGGCTTCCTGGCCGCGACGCCGACGATCGAGGAGTCGCTCTACCTGTCGGTGCTCATCGAGCGCGCGGCCCGCAACCAGCTGGTTGCGCAGTCGGCCTACGGGCGGCTCAAGCTGGTGGATCCGGCGCTGGCGAAGGAGTCGCACGACTTCCTGCTGCAGCGGAGCATCGTCAATGCGAGCTTTGCGATGTTCGCGCGGCAGCTTCCCCAGGAGGGCGCATGAGCAGCATCGCCTCGCCATTGCAGGGTACCGTGGGAAAAGAGCGCCAGAGCGTGTGGAAGATCGGCGCCGCCACCATGGTCGGCACGGCCATCGAGGCCTTCGACTTCCTTGCCTACGGCACCGCCGCGGCGCTGGTGTTCAACAAGCTTTTCTTCCCCAACTTCGACCCGGCGGTCGGCACGCTGGCCGCCTTCGGCACTTTTGCGAGCGGCATGCTGGCAAGGCCGTTGGGCGGCATCGTCTTCGGGCACTTCGGCGACCGGCTGGGCCGCAAGTCGATGCTCACGCTGAGCCTTCTGATGATGGGCATCTGCACCGTGCTGATCGGCCTCCTTCCCACCTACGAGTCGATCGGCCTGTGGGCTGCGGTGCTGCTGGTTCTGCTGCGCATCGGGCAGGGGCTGTCGTTCGGTGGCGAACTCGGCGGCGCGATGCTGATGGCCGTGGAGCATGCGCCGCCCAAGTGGCGCTCGCTGGTCGGCAGCATGCCGCAGATGGGCGCGCCCGTCGGCGTGCTGCTGTCGTCGGGCGCCTTCGCGCTGGTGACGCAACTGCCCGAAGCCAGCTTCCTGAGTTGGGGCTGGCGGCTGCCATTCCTGGCGAGCGCGGGGCTGATCGTGCTGGGCGTGTTCATCCGCATGAAGGTGGAGGAGTCGCCCGAGTTCATGCAGGTCAAGGTGCACCAGAAGACGGCGGTGCTGCCCGCGCGCGAAGTCGTCGTGGCGCATCTGAAGCCCTTGCTGCTGACCATCGGCGGCAAGCTGGCCGAGGTGACGCTGATCTACACGGTCCTGGTGTTCTCGATCTCGTATGCGACCAGCCGCCTCGGGTTCTCTCGCGCCGACGCGCTGCAGGCGCTGATCGCCGGGTCGGCGGCAATGGTCTTCACCATTCCGGCGAGCGGCTGGCTCGCGGACAAGGTGGGCGCGCGGCGGCTCTATGTGTTTGGCGGGCTGTTGCTGGCGATCATGGCGGTGCCGTTGTTCCAGGCCATCGGCAGCGGATCGCTCACGGCCTACACCGTGGCGATGGTGGTGGCACTGTCGATCAACTATGCGTTGATGTTCGCGCCGCAGTCCAATCTCTATGCCGCGCAGTTTCCGCCCGAGTTGCGATATTCGGGCATCTCGATCGGCATACAGTTCGCGGCTGCGCTGGGCGGCGGCCTGGCGCCGATCATCGCGGCGACGCTGGTGGCCAGGTATTCGAGCATCGTGCCGGTGGGCGTCTATGTCGCCGTGCTGGGCCTGATTGCCGCGGTGTCCGCGTACCTGATGCGGCCCACGGCGAACGAGTGATTGTCAGGAGTGCCCGTCCACCCGCATCTGAAAGAGGAAGTAGGGCGGAATGCAGGCCCCGCGCCCTTCGGGCTGGCCCTCGGCCTGGGCGCAGATGAAGTCGTCTCGGCAAGGCTGCTGCGCCGAGCAGCTGCGCAGCTTGCCGGGCCGCGTGTGCCTGCCCAGGCATTCGCCGAAAGGCCGGTTCGCAGCCAGGCACTGGTTGAAGTCGCTGAGGATGGCAATGCCGCCGCAGGTGCCGTTCCTGTCCAGCGGATCGCACGGGCCCGAGCACATGCCGCCGGGAAAGCCGACCGAGGTTTTCTCGCACACGGAGTGCGCGCCTTCGCAGGCGACGCGCGGCAGTTTCTCGGCGCGGTCCAGCCACGGGTTGGCCGACTGTGTGATGCGGGTGGGCTCGCAGCTTGCGCCGACCGTGGCTTTCTCCGGTGCGGCGTCCGTGCCCTCCGGTTCGGCGAGCGGCCGGAACGGATCGGGCTGCGGCGCGGACAGCGCGGCGTGCACATAGCGGCCGCGCCGCGCCAGTTCGTCCTGCAGGTGCGGCGAATGCGGCAGCGCCAGCGCATTGCCCGCCGTGAAGGTGCGCGATGCGCCGCGCCGGTCGACGCCGAGCAGGTGAAAGCCCGCGACCGCGCGGCTCTGGTGGCAGCCCATACAGCTGAGGTCGTCGAGGCGGCGCAGCAGCGCCTGCGGCGATGGCAGCGTGCGGCTGCCGGGCACGGGCTGCCATTCGCCGGGCGGGAAGAGCTGTGCGAACGGCCGGTTCGCCAGCCGCGCAAGGCCGCGCGGCGCCACCGAGATGGCCTCGGTCGCCAGGAACTTCTCAGGGATTTGCAGGGTGGCCTCGTCAAGCGTGCGCAGGTTGTCGGGCTGCTGCAGCCACTGCCGCAGCTCCTTGCGCAGCGGGGCATTGGCCTTGAGCCGCGCGACATCGGGGGTGTTCTCGAGCGGGGCCACGTCGAAGCGCCGCGTGCCGGCATTCCAGCGGAAGGCACGCAGCATGTACTCCGCATGGCCGCCGAGATCGGGCCGCACCGCCGAGGGCCAGCGCACGCTCTGCAGGTTGGTGGTGATCTGCGCGATGCGCGCGGGCGCGAGGCGCTGCGGCGCCAGCGGACCGTCGGCCGACACCAGCCAGCGGCCGAGCGCCTCGTCCTGCATCGAGGGCTGCGGCGGCTGCCAGCGCCGCGCGGTGCTCGCGCAGCTGCCGTCGGCATCGGGCGCATCGCCGCGCAGTTCCACGTTGACGGTCATCGGCAGGCGCGACTGCATTGCGGCGGTGCGGTAGGCGAGCCGGTACACCAGCCGCGTCTCGCCGCAGGCGCCGCGCTGGAACGGCCGGCGGTCCATGCGGTTGGCGACGCCCACCAGCTCGAAGAATGCGTCGGGGCTCGCCAGCCAGCGCGCATCGAACAGCCGGTGCGGATAGCGCGAGATGCCGACGCCGGCCTGCCGGTCGCTGCGCTGGATGCGCGCGATGCTGTCGCCGAGCGGCGTGGCGATGGATTGCCACGCCGGCGTGCGCATCAGCACCTGGTTGTTCGCGATGCCGTCGGCTGAAGCGGGTGCGTCGCCGATCCAGTGGGCGAAGCCGGCGCCGGATTTCTCGGCGGCCTGCAGGGCCGCCGGCGAGGTGACGAGAAGCACGGGGTCGGCCGCGCGCGCGGCGGGCGCGGCGAGAGCGAGTGCCAGCGCAAGGCCGGCGGGCAGGCAGTGGTCGAGGAGCGGCACGCCGGCGATTGTGCCGCGCCGCTCAAGCGAAGACTTTCTCGGCGCAGGGTTCCGCTTCGGGCGATGCGAGCGAGGCCAGCGGCCGCGGCGTGGCCTCGAGCAATGCCCGCGTGTAGCCGTGGCGCGGTGCATCGAACACCGCGTCGCGCGTGCCCTGTTCCACGATGCGGCCGCGTTCCATCACGATGACGCGGTCGGCAATCTGCTCCACCGCAGCCAGGTCGTGGCTGATGAACAGGCAGGCGAAGCCGTGGTGCGCCTGCAGGCTCTGGAACAGGCGCAGCACCTGGGCCTGGATGGTCATGTCGAGGGCCGAGACGGGTTCGTCCGCCACCACGAAAGCCGGGCGCCTGACCAGGGCGCGCGCAATCGCCACCCGCTGGCGCTGGCCGCCGGAGAGTTCGTGGGGGTAGCGTGCGCCGAGTGGGCCGAGACCCACTTCGTCGAGCGTTTCATGCACACGGCGCGCGCGCGCCGGGGCATCGAGTTCGGGCAGATGGCGCAGCGGTTCGGCCACGATCTCGTGCACGCGCATGCGCGGGTCGAGCGAGGAGAACGGGTCCTGGAACACGAGTTGGCACGCCAGGCGGAAGCGGTGCAGCGCCGCGCGGCCGGCGCTGCGCACGTCTTCGCCGCGAAACAGGATCTGGCCGCCTTGCGACGCCGCCAGCCGCAGGATCGCGCGGCCGAGCGTGGTCTTGCCCGAGCCGCTGCCGCCCACCAGCGCGACCATCTCGCCCGGATGGATGTCGAGGTCGAGCGAATCGATCACGCGCTGCGGCGGGTGGCGCCTGAACAGGCCCGCGCGTGCGCCGGGGTAGCTCACGCTCAGGCCGCGCACCTGCAGCAGCGGCGGTTGCTGCGCGGCGGCAGCCTTTGCCTTCGCATCCTGCCGGCGCGGCAGCGCATCGACCAGCTTGCGGGTGTAGGGCTGCTGCGGCGCGACGAGGATGCCGGGCACGTGGCCGGTCTCGACCAGCCGGCCTTTCTCCAGCACGATGGCGCGCTGCGCATAGCGGCCCACCAGGCCCAGGTTGTGGGTGATCAGCAGCACGGCCGTGCCCTGGTCCCTCGCAAGGCCGACCATCAGGTCGAGCACCTCGCGCTGGCTCAGCGTGTCGAGCGCGGTGGTTGGCTCGTCGGCGATCAGCAGGCGCGGCTTCAGCAGCATCACGCTGGCCAGCATGATGCGCTGGCGCATGCCGCCCGAGAACTCGTGCGGGTAGGCGTTCATGCAGCGCTCGGGCTCGGCAATCTGCACGCGGCGCAGCATGTCGAGGCAGCGCGCGCGGATCTCGGCGGCCGAAAGCGCGGTGTGCATGCGCAGGCCCTCGGCCATTTGCTCGCCGATGCGGTGAACCGGGTTGAGCGACACCATCGGCTCCTGGAACACCATGCCGATGCCGGGCCCGCGGATCGGGCGCATCGCCTTCACGTCGCGCGTGGCCAGGTCTTCGCCGTCGAACACGATGCGGCCGCCGGTCTGCGCGATGCCCGGCGGCAGCAACTGCAGGATGGCGCGCGCGGCCATGGTCTTGCCGCTGCCCGATTCGCCCACCACCGCGAGGAACTCGCCCGCATGCACGTCGAACGAGAGGTCGTGCACCAGCGCCTGCGCGCCTCCGCGCAGTTCGATCTTCAGTTGCTGGACCGAGAGCACCGGCTGTGCGGTTGGCAATGCGGCACTCATGATTTCTCCGTCCGTGGATCGAGCCGGTCGCGCAGCGATTCGCCCAGCAGGTTGATGCCCAGCAGCGTGAGCGCGATGCACAGGCCCGGCACGATGCACAGCCATACGGCGGAGGCCATGTAGGGCCGCGCGCTCGAGAGCATGTTGCCCCAGGTGGGTGCCGGCGGCGGCACGCCCAGGCCGAGGAAGCTCAGCGCGCTTTCCGACAGCAGCACCCAGCCGAACATGCTGGTGGCGAGCACCGCGACGGGCGCAATGCAGTTGGGCAGCACGTGGCGCCACATGGTGTAGGCCTCGGAGTTGCCGATCATGCGCGAGGCCTCGACATATTCGCGCTCGCGCAGCGACAGCACCGTGCCCCGCACCACGCGCACCACCGAAGGGGCATAGGCCAGGCTCAGCGCCAGCACGATACCCCACTGGTTGGCGCCGACGATCACCATCACGCCCAGCGCCAGCAGCAGGCCCGGAAAGGCCAGCAGCGCATCGTTGAGTGCCATGAGCACGCGGTCGGTCCAGCCGCGCAGGAACCCCGCGACCACGCCCGCGAGCAGGCCGATGGAGGTGGCCAGCACCACCGTGAGCAGCGCGACCAGGCAGCTGGTGGAAGCGGCGCGCATGGCGCGGCTGGCCACGTCGCGGCCGAACTCGTCGGTGCCCAGCCAGTGCACGGTCGAAGGCGGCTGCAGCTTGCTGCGCAGGTCGATGCCCAGCGGGTTGTAGGGGGTCCACACCGCGGCCACCAGCGCCATGGCCAGGAGCCCGGCCACGAGCGCGCCGCCGATGAGGGTATGCGTCTTGAATTTCATCACTGCACGGACACTCGCGGATCGAACAAGGGGTAGCACATGTCCACGATCAGGTTGATGGCCACGTAGATGCAGGCCGTGAACAGCAGGCAGCCCTGCAGCACCGGATAGTCGCGCGCGAAGATCGAATCGATCATCAGGCGGCCGAGGCCGGGCAGGGTGAACACCGTCTCGAGCACGGCGATGCCGCTGAGCAGGTGGCCCAGGATCAGCCCGATCATGGTGAGCGTGGGATTGAAGGCGTTGGGCAGCACGTGGCGGCGCAGCACCTGGCTCTCCGGCACGCCCTTGGCGCGGGCATGCGTCACGTATTCCAGCCGCAGGATCTCGATGGTGCTGGCTCGCGACATCCGCGTGAGCACGCCGGTTTCGACCAGCGCGAGCGTGGCCACCGGAAGAATCACATAGAGCAGCCCCTGCGTGAAGTTCTCCGCCATCGGCACGTAGCCGACCACGGGCAGCCAGCCCAGGTACTGGCCGAAGAACATGAGCAGCAGCAGGCCGAGCCAGAAGCTCGGCACCGAGAGCATCAGCGTGGAGGCGCCGACGATGGCCAGGTCGGCCGCACGGTCCTTGCGCCAGGCGGCGACCAGGCCGGCGGGCACGGCGATGAGCGTGGCAATGGCCACTGCCGCCAGCACGATCACCGCGCTGACCTGGAAGCGTTCCAGGATCAGCGGCAGCACCGGCAGGCTGTTGGTGGTCGACACGCCAAGGTCGCCGGCCAGCGCATGGCGCAGCCAGACCAGAAACTGCGCCGGCAGCGGCTGGTCGAGCCCCATCTGGCGGCGCATGAGATCGAGCTGCGCCGGGTCGGCACCTTCGCCCAGCATGAGCTGGACCGGATCGCCGGGAATCAGCCGCATCAGCGTGAAGACCGCGACGGCGACCAGCAGCAGCGTCGGAATCGTCATCGCGACCCGGCGCAACAGATAAGCGAGCATGGTGGCCTGGCCTCAGGAGCGGGCGTCGAGCCGCACGTTCCAGAACCGCGGCTTGGCGGGGGCCCAGCCCTTGAAGCCGGTCACGCTCTTGCGCATGGCGGTGGCATCGCTGGCGTTGAAGAGCACCACCATCGGCACGTCCTGCAGCATCTGGCGATGCATCTCGTCGAAGAGGCTCTGGCGCCGTGCCTTGTCGCTCGCGGTCATCGATTCGGCGAGCCGGGTTTGCGCAAAGGCGCTGTCCCACACCTTGCGCGGCTGGGTTGCCTTGGGCCCCGACACCATTTCGTAGTTGAGCGAGGGATCGATGCGCGCCGAATAGATGAAGGCCATGGCCTGGTACTGGCCCTTGGTGTAGCGGTCGAGCTGGGTGGCCCAGTCGAGCACCTCGAGTTCGACGTTGATGCCGGCCTCGGCCGCCATCGCCTGCATCAGCACGGCGGCGGAGTAGAGCGCCTCGTAGCGCTTGTTGGCAAGCAGGCGGATCGGCTGCCCCCGGTAGCCCGCTTCGGCCAGCAGCTTCTTCGCCGCGCCCAGGTCGCGCTTGTAGCCGCTGGCCTGCGCCGGGCTGTAGTAGGGGCTGGACGAGGGCACCACCGAGTTGTTGACGGGCGAGAGGCCCTCGGTCACGGTGCGCGCGATTTCAGGCGTGTCGAGTGCAAGGGCGAGCGCGCGGCGCACGCGCACGTCCTTCAGCACCGGGTCGGTGGTCTGCAGCAGCAGCGCCACCATGCTCATCACGGGCGTGGTGTCGACGATCACGTCGCTGCGCGCGCGCATTTCGACCACGTCCGACGGGCTGGGGCTCAGGAAGGCATCGATGCCGCCGCTGTAGAGCGCGGCCTTCGCGGCCGCCGAATCGGGAATGACGGCGAAGCGCAGGTTCTCGATCTCGGCCTTCTTGCCGCCGGTGTATCCGTCGCGCGGTTCGGCGCGCGAGACGTAGCCTTCGAAGCGCGTCAGCTCCACGTACTGGCCGCGCTTCCATTCCTTGATCCGGTACGGACCCGTGCCCACGGGTTCCTTCCACTGGCCGTCGGCGCCTGCCGAGCTGCGGTGCAGCACCGCGGCGCTGCCGCAGTCGGGGCGCGCCATCATCGGCAGGAAGAGGCTGCTCGCGCGCTCGAGCTTGAAGACCACCGTCTTCGGATTGGGCGCCTCGATCGACAGCACCTTGGTCATTCCCTTGCCGTCGAACTCGGACAGGCAGCGCCAGCCGCTGGTGGGCTTCAGGTAGCGCTGCCAGCTCCATACCACGTCGTCCGCGGCGAGCGTGGCGCCGTTGTGGAACTTGACGCCGTCGCGCAGCGTGAAGGTGTAGGTGAGCCCGTCGGCCGAGGTGTCTATGCGGCTTGCCAGCATGGGGCCGACGGAAGTGTCTTCGCGCAGCGCGACCAGGCCCTCGACCACATGCAGCAGCACGTTGTCGGTGTTGTCGTCGCGGTTGCCGCCGGGGTCGGTGGAACGGATGTCGGAGTTGATCTGTATGCGCAGCGTCTGGCCGGCGCCGTTCTGGGCCAGGGCCGAAGCCGTCGTCCAGAGGCACAGGCCCGCGGCGGCGATGCGCATCGGCCAGCGCAGGCGCGGGCGTGCAAGAGGCGCCGCCTTGGCGGCCGGGCGGGGTCGGGGCAGTTTCATGGAAACACTCCTGGCGAGGGCTGGGCGTGGCATGTCAGAGGGAATACTCGGTGAACCGGTGGGCCTTGAAGGGAGCCGGTGCGATACGCATCCTGCGTGCCGCCGGGTCCATGACGATGGTGGCCACTGTGGCCGACGACGCACCCCCGGGGCCCGCGCTCGGGCTTCGGCACACGGCGCGCGGTGCGCCGAAGCGGTCCTGCAGTGCGTCGAGCACGTCCTGCTCGGTGAGGTCGCCCGCGCGCTTGTGCAGCGCCTCGGTCACCCGCCGGTCGCGGTAGAGCGAGTCGGGCGTGGTTTCCAGGCTGCGGTCCACCACGCGTGCCAGCGCGGCCGCCGTCTTGAAGTGGTTGGCGTGCACCAGGATGCCGTTCTCCGGCTGTTGCCAGAAGACCTGCTCCGGGCAAGTTTCCAGGCTCACCGCCTCACCCTCCGCGTGCGTGAGGATCATGTTGTTGGATATCGAGCGCGCCGTGCGGCACACCACGCCCAGCGCATTGGCATAGAGCTCCGACTGCAGGATGCCGCGGCGGATCAGCGCCAGCGGCACGCCTTGCTGCCTGCCGTCGCCATCGGCCTTGATGAAGTTGCCCGTCACCGCGATGCCGGCGCTGTTGAGCCCGGCGCGTGCCAGCGTGCCCGCTTCGGCGAAGGTCAGCATGGCCGGGCCCTTGGCGGGCTGGATGCGCAGCACCACGCCGAGCTCCAGGCTCTCGACGCGCCAGTCCCAGTTCTGCGCGTGGATGAGCCTGCCGTCGCGCGCGGCGGAGGGCATCACCACCACGCCTGTGCAGCCGTCGGGCGGCTCGGTGGCTTCGAGCTGCGCAAAGGCATAGAGCATCTCGCTGCGCGCATTGAGCGCGATGATGTCCTCGGCCGGGACGCCCGCGCCTTCGGCCACGCCCTCGATCTCGCGCAGCATGCCGGCGTCGAAGGCCTCGATCACCGGCATGAAGCGGCGTGCGAGCGCGCGGGTGCGGTCCCAGCCGAGGCCCACGCGTTCGAAGGCCAGCCGATAGGTCCGCAGGCTCAGGTCGATGCGGTCGCCGGCCGCGCGGCCGTACTGCTGGCCGCACTGGCGCGCGTCGCCTTCGATGTCGTAGAGGGGGAATGATTCGATGTTGTCCATGTTCATGCTTCCTTGTCCGTCGGGCGCGCAGTCTGCGCGATGGCTGTGCGCAGGGCATCCACGATCTGCCCGATGTGTTCGCGCCCGATCGTGAGCGGCGGCGAGAGCGCGATGGTGTCTCCCACCGAGCGCACCAGCACGCCCAGCTCGACGCATTGCTGCGCCACCGCTTGCGCGTGCGTGCCCGGACCGTCGGCCCAGGCCTGCAGCTCGATGCCGCCGAGCAGACCCGTGTTGCGGATGTCGATCACCCCCGGCAGGCCGCGCAGGCCATGGATCGCGTCCTCGAAGAAAGGCGAGAGCGCTGCCGCCTGCGCGATGAGCCCGTCTTCGGTGTAGGCGTCCAGCGTGGCCATCGCGGCCGCGCAGGCCAGCGGATGGCCCGAATAGGTGTAGCCGTGCGAGAGCTCGATGGCGCCGACGCTTCCCTGCATGAAGGCGTCGTGGATTCCGTCGCGCATCAGCACGGCGCCCATCGGCACGGCGCCGTTCGTGAGGCCCTTGGCGGCGGTGATGAGGTCTGGCGTCACGCCGAACAGATCGGCCGCGAAGTTGGCACCGAGGCGGCCGAAGCCGGTGATGACTTCGTCGAAGATCAGCAGCACGCCGTGCCGGTCGCAGATTTCGCGCAGGCGCTTCAGGTAGCCGCGCGGCGGCGGCAGCACGCCGGTCGATCCGGCCACGGGCTCGACGATCACCGCGGCCACGGTCGAGGCGTCGTGCAGCGCAAACAGGGCTTCGAGCGCATCGGCCTTGTCGATGCCGTGCTCGGGCTGTCCGCGCGAGAACGCATTGCGCACGAGGTCGTGCGTGTGGGGCAGGTGGTCCACGCCATTGAGCAGCGGCCCGAAGGTGCTGCGCTGGCGGCCGATGCCACCCACCGAGATGCCGCCGAACCCCACGCCGTGATAGGCGCGCTCGCGGCCGATCAGGCGGTAGCGGCCTGCGTCGCCGCGCGCCCGGTGATAGGCCAGCGCGATCTTGAGCGCGGTGTCGACCGACTCCGAGCCGGAATTGGTGAAGAAGACGTGGTTCATGCCCTCGGGCGCGAACCGGGCGAGGCGCTGCGCGAGTTCGAAGGCCGCGGGATGGCCGATCTGGAAATTCGAGGCGTAGTCGAGCACGTCGATCTGCGCCTTCATGGCTGCGCTGACCCGCGGGTTGCGATGGCCGGCGTTCACGCACCAGAGGCCGGCGATGGCGTCGAGCACACGGCGGCCGTCGGCCAGGTCGTAGTGCAGGCCCTCGCCGCCGACGATCAGCCGCGGCGACTGCTTGAACTTGCGGTTGGGTGTGAAGGGCATCCAGAACGCCTCGAGCGAAGGCGCAATGCCGGTGGTCGGCGCGGCAGCGGCAGAGGAGGGGGGCAGGGTGTCGGCAAGGGCCACGAGTAGGTTTCTCCGTTGGGAAACGACCCGGTGCCCGGGTCGCCGTGGGGCCGATCTTAGGAATGAAGATTGTATTTTTGACGCAAGATGTACATGGTTTTTCGAGGCGAAAAATACAAAGATGCCATGATCATGGCCCCTTCGAACGATGAACAAGCCGATCGCATCCATCCCGCCCCTGACGCAGCGCGTGAGCCGCTACATCCTCGACCAGGCGTTGGCGGGCGGCTACGAGAACGGCCGCCACATGACCGAGGCCGACCTGGCCGGCCGGCTGGGCATTTCGCGCACGCCGGTGCGCGCTGCGCTGCGCTTTCTTCATGAGCGCGATGTGCTGGCGCACGCGCCCAACCGCGGCTACACGCTGGTTGCCGGCCGCGAGGCGCTGGCGCTGGTGCGGCGCGAACTGCCCGAAGACGAAGAGAAGACGCTTTACTACCGGCTGCTGCGCGATCGCCTGTCGGGCAAGCTGCCCACGCGCGTGAACGAACTCGAACTCGCGCAAGGCTACGGCGTGGCGCGGGCGCTGCTGCGCACCGTGCTCACCACGCTGCTGCAGGACGGCGTGCTGCGCGGGCGGCACTATCAGCGCTGGGAATTCACCGAAACGCTGGACTCCGTCGAAAGCGAACGCGAGAGCTACCGGTTTCGCCTCACGGTCGAATGCGCGGCATTGCGCGAGCCCGGCTTTCGCGTCGACCACGAAAGGCTGCTCGCCTGCCGCGAACGCCAGCGCGCGCTGCTGGCGCAGGCCTCGCGGCATTCGTGGATGGACTTCTTCGAGGCCAATGCGCAGTTCCATGAACTGCTTGCCGCCGCCTCGGGAAATCGCTTCATCCTGGACGCGGTGCGGCAGCAGAACCGGCTGCGGCGCATGTCGGACCTGTCGGACTATCCGTTGGTGAACATCGACCTGCTGCACACCTCATGCCGCGAACACCTGCAGATCCTCGAGGCGGTGGAAGACAACGACCTCGAGGGCGCCGCGGCACACATGCATTCGCACCTGAGCCGGGCAAGCGACCTGGTCGAGCGCCGGGCAATGGGCGTGCTGGGCGATTGAGCATCAAAGGCTGGCGAGCGGAAATTCCTCGGCGCTGAAGACCGTGTGGAAGACCGTGCCGTCGAACATCTCGAACAGGTGCTTCGAGACCTCGCGGCTTTCGTAGCGCACCGGCGAATCGAGCGCATGCGCGATGTCTTCGCGGCTCGCATAGCGGGTCGACAGCACCATGGCGAGTTCGGGATCGCTCACGTCGCTCTCGATCTGGCGCAGCACGCGCACTTCGAGCACGCCCGGAAAGCGCGTCCACAGCGGCACCAGCTTTTCGTGCACGTGCCGGTCGAAAGCCTCTTCCATGCCGGCCTTGACCCGGCCCCGGAAAAACGCGCAACGGATGAACATGGTGATCTTCTTTCTGTGGATGGCCAATATGCGCTTCAGCCGCGCGCGTAGCCGTTGAACTGCCGCATCATGGCGGCCGTGTCTTCCGCCCCGAGCCCGGCCGCGACGAAGGCGCGGTGCAGCTCGGAGACCGCGCCCGCGAGCGGCAGCGGCAGGCGTTCGCCCTGTGCAAAGGCCTGCACCGCCTCGAGGTCCTTGAGCATGTTGTCGATGCGGCCGGTGGGCGTGAAATCGCGCGCGGCCATCTTGGGGCCGAACTCGCGCAGGATCTGGCTGTCGGCCCGGCCACCGGCCAGCGCGGCGTGCAGCTTCGACGCATCGACGCCGCCAGCCTCCGCCAGCCGCACCGCCTCGGCCACGGCCTGGAAGCCGATGGCGCAAAGCAGCTGGTTGACCAGCTTGGTGGTCTGGCCCGCGCCGCTTTCGCCCATGCGGGTGTAGTTGGCGCACAGGCTGTCCATCACGGCGCGTGCGCGTGCCACGTCGTCCTTGCTGCCGCCTGCCATGACCGTCAGCTGCCCGAGCAGGGCCTTGGGGGCACCGCCCGACAGCGGCGCATCGACGAAACCCATGCCCGTGCGCTCGCGCAGCGACTGCGCGAGCCGGCGCGTGGAGGCCGGGTCGATGGAAGACATGTCGATCAGCAGCCGTTGCGGATCGGCGGGCGCGGCAGCGGCCACGCCGGCTTCGCCGAAGAGCGCGCGCTCCAGCACCGCCGCCGAGTTGAGGCTGGTGATGACGAAGCCGCTCGCCGACGCGGCTGCAGCCGCGGTGCCGGCGGCGCGCGCGCCCTGCTGCTGCAGCGCGGCGACCTTGGCGGCGTCGAGGTCGAACACGCACACCGCGTGGCCGCATTCGAGCAGGCGGCGCGCAATGGCCGAGCCCATGATGCCCACGCCGATCACGGCCACGCGCTGGCCAGGCTGCGCGGCCATGAATCAGAGGCTGGCGGTGATGCCGCCGTCCACGTACAGGATGTGGCCGTTGACGAAGCTCGATGCGTCCGACGCCAGGAAGATCGCCGCGCCGCCGAGTTCTTCCACCTCGCCCCAGCGCCCGGCGGGCGTGCGGCCGGAGAGCCAGGCCGTGAAGGCTTCATCGGCCACCAGCGACTGCGTCAGCTCGGTCTTGAAATAGCCCGGCCCCAGGCCGTTGACCTGGATGCCGTGCTTGCCGAGGTCGATCGCCATGCCCTTGGTGAGCATCTTCACCGCGCCCTTGGTGGCGGCATAGGGTGCGATGCCCGGGCGGCCGAGTTCGCTTTGCACCGAGCAGACGTTGATGATCTTGCCGCGCTTGCGCTCGATCATGCGCTGCGCCACGAAGCGGCCGACGAAGAACACGCTGTCGATGTTGGTGGTGGTGATCTTGTGCCAGGCATCGATCGGGAACTCCGCGAACGCGCCGCGATGCTGCATGCCCGCGTTGTTGACCAGGATGTCGATGGCGCCGACTTCGGCTTCGATGCGGGCCACGCCGGCCTCCACGGCGGCGGCGTCGGTCACGTCGAAGGCCATGGCCTCGGCTGCAACGCCCCGGGCGCGCAGCGCGTCGCGCGCGGCTTCGAGTGCGGCGGCATCGCGCGCATTGAGCACGATGCGCGCGCCGGCCGAGCCCAGTGCCGCGGCCAGCGCGAAGCCGATGCCCTTGCTGGAGCCGGTGATGAGGGCGGTGCGCCCGGTCAGGTCGAAGAGTTTCAAGCGGGGCTCCAGGAGGGATGGCGGAATGCGTGGCGGTGGCAATGCAAATACGTTACCGGTATCTTATTGTGCCGTCAATGGTGGAAACCTTCGTGGGGCTTCCATCAGGCAGGGTGGCAACGCAGTTAAAGTTACCGGTATCTATTTTGCGCAGCCGCGCCATCCCCGCAGGAGAATCCGCTTGACCGCTGTCCCCCGACCCCCGCATGTGCTGATGCCCGGCCCCTATCCGGAATGGGATATGGAGCCGATGCAGGCGAGCTACACGCTGCTTCGCTGGTGGGAGGCGCCGGACCGGCAGGCCTTCATCGCCGAGCACGCCGCGGACATCCGCGCCGTGGCCACGCGCGGCGAGCTCGGTGCCAGCGCCGAGCTGATCGCATCGCTGCCGGCGCTGGAGCTGATCGCCTGCTATGGCGTGGGCACCGACGGCATCGACCTTGCGGCCTGCCGTGCGCGCGGCATCCGCGTGACCAACACGCCCGACGTGCTCAACGGCGACGTGGCCGACCTGGCCGTGGGCCTCGCGCTCGCGCTGCAGCGGTCCATTCCAGCCGGCGACCGCTTCGTGCGCAGCGGCGAATGGGCCAAGGGCCCGATGCCGCTGGCCACCCGCTTCTTCGGCCAGCGCGTGGGCATTGCCGGCTTCGGACGCATCGGCAGCACCATCGCGCGGCGGCTCTCGGGCTTCGAGATGGAGCTGGGCTACTTCAGCCGCACGGCGCGCGAGGACAGCCCGCATCGCCACTTCGCCAGCCTCGCGGCCATGGCCGAATGGTGCGACGTGCTGATCGTCATCCTGCCCGGCGGCGAGGCCACGCGCGGCATCGTCGATGCGAAGGTGCTGCAGGCGCTCGGCCCCAAGGGCTGGCTCGTGAACGTGTCGCGCGGCACCACGGTGGACGAGGGCGCACTGCTGCAGGCGCTCGAGCAGCGCGCCATCGCGGGCGCGGCACTCGACGTGTTCCAGAACGAGCCGCGCATCGACCCGCGCTTTGCGGCGCTCGACAATGTGGTGCTGCACCCGCACCATGGCAGCGGCACCGAGCAGACGCGCCGCGCCATGGGCGAGCTGGTCCGCCGCAACCTGCAGGCCCACTTCGGCGGCCAGCCCCTCGTCACCCCGGTCGCCTGACGGCCTGAAGGAGAAATCCCATGCGTATGCGCTGTATGTGCCTCGTGATCCATGCCCCCGACGACCTGCGCCTGGAGGAACAGGACGCCGGAGACATCGGCCCGGGCCAGGTGCTGGTGAAGGTCGGCATGGGCGGCATCTGCGGCTCCGACCTGCATTACTTCCACCACGGCGGCTTCGGCACCGTGCGCATCAAGGAGCCGATGGTGCTGGGCCACGAGGTGGCCGGCACCGTGGTGGCCACGGCGCCCGGCGTCGACAGCGTGCGCATCGGCGACAAGGTGGCGGTCAATCCGAGCCGCCCCTGCGGCGCCTGCAAGTTCTGTCTCGAAGGCCTGCCCAACCAGTGCCTGGACATGCGCTTCTACGGCAGCGCCATGCGCACGCCCCACGTGCAGGGCGCGTTCCGCAACATGCTGCTGTGCGAGGCCACCCAGTGCGTGAAGGTGGCCGACCATGTGCCGCTGCGTCTGGCGGCGCTGGCCGAGCCGTTCTCGGTGGGGCTGCATGGCGTGTCGCGCGCAGGCCCCCTGCTGGGCAAGCGCGTGCTGGTGTCGGGCTGCGGGCCCATCGGCGTGCTGGCCATCGCGGCCGCGCGTGCGCACGGTGCGGCCGAGATCACCGCCACCGACGTGGTCGACGAGCCGCTCGCCATCGCGCGCGCCATGGGGGCCGACCATGCCATCAACGTTGCGCAGGACAAGGGCTGGGTGTCGCGCTATTCGGCCGACAAGGGCACCTTCGACGTGATGCTCGAATGCTCGGGCAACGAACGTGCCCTGCGCGACGGGCTCGAGGTGATGCGCCCGCGCGGCGTGGTGGTGCAGCTGGGCCTGGGCGGCGACGTGAGCATCCCGCAGAACATGGTGGTGGCCAAGGAGCTCAGCATCTGCGGCTCGTTCCGCTTCCATGCGGAATTCGCACTGGCGGTGCGGCTCATCAACGAAGGGCGGGTCGACCTGTCGCCGGTCGTGTCGCACACCTTCCCGATGCAGCAGGCGCGCGAGGCTTTCGAGCTGGCGAGCGACCGGAAGCAGGCGATGAAGGTGCTGATCGACTTTGCCGACACCGGCGCCGAAACCGCCGCGGCCTGAACGCCCTCAGGAGCTTTCCCGCTGCTCGACGCGGAACGGGATCAGCACCGTTTCCGCGGGCGGGCGGCGGCCGTCGCGGGAGCCGTCGATCACGCGCAGCAGCAATTCGCCCGCGGCCCTGCCCATGCCCACGCAGTCCAGCGCCACGGTCGTGATGCGCGGGTGCGAGGCGCGGGCCACCTCGAAGTCGCCGAAGCCCGCGATCGCGATGCGCCCTGGCACCTCCCAGCCGCGGCGCTGGCACTCCATCAGCGCGCCGAAGGCCGAGAGGTCGGACACGCACATCACCGCATCCACATCGGGCCATTGCCGGATCAGCTGCACCACGGCCTCTGCGCCTTGCGCCATGGAGATCGGCGGCTGGCCGAAGCCGATGACGCGCCCGTCGGGCAGGCCCAGTTCGCGGATCGCCTCGGCATAGCCGCGCTGCCGGTCGGCCCCGCGCGTGTCGCGGTTCGAGGTGCCGCCGATGAAGGCGATGCGCCGGTAGCCCTGGCCGTGCAGGTGCCGCACCATCGCGGCGGCGGCTTCCGCGTTGGAGAAGCCGACCGTGTGCTCGATGGGCGTGGCGGGCAGGTCCCAGGTCTCGACCACCGGCACGCCGGCTGCCTGGAGCATGGCGCGCGCGGCGGGCGTGTGGGCGCCGCCGGTGAGGATCACGCCCTCGGGCCGGCGCGCGAGCATGGCACGCAGCAGGCGCTCCTCCGTCTCCACGCGGTAGTCGGTGTAGCCCAGCAGCAGTTGCAGTCCGCGCGCTTCCAGGGCGGCGGCGATGCCTTGCGCGGTTTCGGAAAAGTTGGAGTTGTTCAGCGACGGGATCAGCACCGCGACGAAGCCCGAGCGCTTGCTGGAGAAGGTGCGCGCGGTCTGGTCAATCACGTAGCCCATCTCCTCGCAGGCCTGGAGGATGCGCTGGCGCAGCGCCTCCGAGGTCGCGCGGTCGCTGCCGGTGCGGCGGTTCAGCGCGCGCGACACCGTCATCTTCGAGACGCCGACGCGCGCGGCGACGTCGGCCATCGTCGCCGGGCGAGGCGGGGGGGAGGCTGCTTTGGACGAAGGCAAGGGACAGGTCTCTCTGGAATGCTGGAACGCGGGTCCGAGGATAGGCGACAGCCGGGCTGAAATGGCAATCCGCATGCGGCAACGCGCCCAAAGGAGGAGCGCAGCGCGCGGCCGGGCACTTTCCCTTCCCACGAGGCGATGCGTCTTTTTCCTACGCGAGCGAGCCCTTGCCGCACGAGCATCGGCCCCGGGCACGCCCGATCGCCATCCACCGGCATCCAAAGGAAAAAACACGATGGAAGATCAAAACCACGCCCCGCAGCATGAAGGCGGGCACCCCTACGCGATGTTTGCCGTGAACATGCTGCTCAGCCTTGTGGTCATGTACCTTGTCATGTTTTCCATGATCGACGGCTGGGGCGATTTCCGGAACAACCTCAACATGTTCTACATGGCACTCACCATGGTCGCCCCCATGGGGATCATCATGCTCGCAACCATGCGAGGCATGTACCGCAGCAAGACGCTCAACGCGGCGCTCCATGCGGGGCTCGCGATCCTGTTTGTCGCTGCCCTTGCCGGAACACGGCAGCAGGGCCTGATCGGCGACAGGCAGTTCATTGCCTCGATGGTGCCGCACCACTCGGGCGCCATTCTCATGTGCCGCGAGGCCGGGCTCAAGGATCCCGAGCTGGTCAGGCTGTGCGGGCAGATCTCGAGCTCGCAGCGCAAGGAGATCGATGAGATGAACGCAATCCAAAAGCGGCTGAGCGCGATGTAGCCCGAGCCGCGGTCTCGGCAGCCCGGCCCACGCGCCAGCGCATCAGCGGACCGCCAGGCGCGGCCCGCTGCCTTGCGGGCTGGCAGCACCGATCACCGCGGCATCGTCGAAGCCATGCCGGCGGAAGATGGCCAGCACTTCATCGAGCGCTGCGGGTGCGCACGAAACCAGCAGTCCGCCGCTGGTCTGCGGATCGGTGAGCAGGGCGCGCTCGTGGTCGGCGAAGTTCTGCGGCAGCGCCACGTCGGACCCGTAGCCGTCCCAGTTGCGGCCGGATGCGCCGGTGACATGCCCCGACCGAACCAGGTCGCGCACGCCTTCCAGCACGGGCACCTGCTGCCAGTCGATCTCCAGCGACAGGCCTGCGCCGCGTGCCAGTTCCAGCGCATGGCCGGCCAGGCCGAAGCCCGTCACGTCGGTCAGCGCATGCACGCCGTCGAGCGCCGCGAGCTCGGGGCCGGGCGTGTTCAGCCGCGTCGTGGTGGCGATCATGCGTTCGTAGCCGGCCGCGTCGAGTGCTTCCTTCTTGAGCGCCGCCGACAGGATGCCCACGCCCAGCGGCTTGCCCAGCACGAGCAGGTCGCCGGCCTTGGCGCCGGCATTGCGCTTGACGCGCTTCGGATGGACCAGCCCGAGCGCGACCAGCCCGTAGATGGCCTCGACCGAATCGATGGTGTGGCCGCCCGCGATCGGAATGCCCGCCGCCCGGCACACCGATTCGCCGCCTTCGAGGATGCGCCCGATGGTCGCCGTGCTGAGCACATTGATCGGCATCCCGACCAGCGCGAGCGCCAGGATCGGCTTGCCGCCCATCGCATACACGTCGGAGATCGCGTTGGTGGCCGCGATGCGGCCGAAGTCGAACGGATCGTCGACGATCGGCATGAAGAAGTCGGTGGTGGCGATCAGCGCCTGTTCATCGTTGAGCTGGTAGACGGCCGCGTCGTCGGCCGTCTCGATGCCGACCAGGAGCTCGGGTGGCATCGGCATGCGCGCCGTGCCCTTGAGGATTTCGGACAGCACGCCGGGCGCGATCTTGCAGCCGCAGCCGCCGCCGTGCGACAGCGAGGTGAGGCGGGGCTCGGCGGCGGGGGCTTGCGGGAGGGCAGCGTTCATGGTGGTGGCTGGAGTTCGTTCAGGAGTTGCAACAGTGCGGCCTGCTCGGCCCTCGGGTCGAACAGCGGCGCGCGCAACGCGCATTGTGTGCGCAGACCGTCCAGCAGACCGGCCGCGCGGTCTTTGGAGCCCTGGCCGGCGCGGCAGGCCTCGAGCAGCGCCGCCAGTGCGGCGGCATCCCCGTGCGGAAAGTAGCCCGCGTAGTCGTCGCCGAGCATGCCGACATTGCCGGGCACGCGCGAGGCCAGCACCGGCGTGCCGCTGCGCACCGCCTCCATGATCACGTGGGCTCCGCCTTCCAGCGCGCTGGTGTGCACCAGGACGTGGGCGCGCTGGATGCGCTGGCGGGTCTGCGCATGGGGCAGGGCGCCGAGCCAGCGGTAGCCCGGGCATTCGCTGGCGAGTGCGCGCGCGAGTTCGCCCAGCCCGGCGTCGCCCGCGTCCCCGATGTGGTCGATGCGGATGTCCTCGCGCCCGCACAGCAGGCGCGCCGCGTCGAACAGTGTCTGCGGCGACTTGACCTGCCGCAGGTGGCCGACCATCACCGCGCGCAGCTGGCGTGCGGACTTGGGAAGCTCGGCGCGCGCGGATGTCGACTGGTACACCACGCGCGCCTTGTCCCGGAATTCCAGCGGCAGGGCCTCGGCGCCCAGCGCCTGCAGCACGACCAGGCGCTGCGCCAGCTGCAGCGAGCGCTGCGCCTGCGGGTCGCTGCCGATGTCCTGGTACAGGTCGGTGCCGGTCAGCACCACGGCCAGGCCGCGGCCGGGATGGGCGTTGGCCCAGTGCGCGATCGATTCCGCCGAGCGCCGCGCGTGCAGCGCCAGCATCACGGTGTCGGCCGAAGCGCCTGCATCGGGCCATTGCTGCACCACGCGTGCGCTGCAGACAGGCGACAGCAGTGTTTTCCATCGATGGGCGGTGCGCCAGTTGCCATTGTTGGCGCCAGGCAACGCCGGGCTTACGATCACAACCGATGGATTCGACATTGCCTGTTTATAGCGTGGCCGCCGCGCCCGAGGCGCTGGCGTTGCGCGCGGGACCGCCGGCATCGGTGCGCGCGGCGCTGCTGGCCGCACGGCGGCGCACGCTCGATCTTGCGGACGATTTTCGGGCCGCGCTGGGAGACGCCTATCCCGGCATCGGCTACGCGCCCGAGTTCAATCCGCCGCTCTGGGAGCTGGGCCACGTGGCCTGGTTCCAGGAATGGTGGATCGGCCGCAACCCGCAGCGCGCGCGGGGCGCGGCCTGCGAGCCGGACCCTGCGCGCGAGCCGTCGCTGCTGCCGCAGGCCGACGCCTGGTACGACTCCAGCCGCGTGGCGCACCGCACCCGCTGGACGCTCCCGCTGCCCGATGCCGAGGCCACGCGCGGCTACCTCGAACGCACGCTCGCGCAAACGCTGGCTCTGCTGGACGAGCTTCCGCCCGATGCGCACGACGATGCGCTCTACTTCTTCCGCCTGGTCGCCCTGCACGAGGCCATGCACGCCGAAGCGGCAGCCTACATGGCCGAGGGCCTGGGCATCGCGCTGCGCGAGAGCGGGGCCGCGCCGCAGCTTGCGGCGGACGCCGAACTGGACCTGCCGGCGCAGCGCTTCCGCATCGGTTCCGAAGCCGGCGCCGGCTTTGCGTTCGACAACGAGCTGCAGCCCCACGACGTCGCCATCGAGCCGCTGCGCATCGACGCGCAGGCCGTGAGCTGGGCGCGCTTCCTGCCGTTCGTGGAAGGCGGCGGCTACGAGAATCCGGCGTGGTGGTCCGACGCGGGCCGCGACTGGCTCGCGCACCAGCCGCTGCGCCACCCCGCCCATCTGCGTGCGGCGGGCACCGGCTGGCAGCAGCGGCGCGGCGGCCGCTGGCTGCCGCTGGACCCGCTCGATGCAGCGGTTCACCTGAACGCGCATGAAGCCGAAGCCTGGTGCCGCTGGGCCGGGCGGCGGCTGCCGACCGAAGCCGAATGGGAGTGTGCGGCGCTCACCCTGCCGGGCTTCGCCTGGAGCCGGGTCTGGGAATGGACCTCGAGCCCGTTCGAGCCCTACCCAGGCTTCACGCCCCATCCCTACCGCGACTATTCGGCGCCGTGGTTCGGCACCCGGCGGGTGCTGCGCGGCGCATGCCACGCCACGTCGGCGGCGCTCGCGCATGCGCGCTACCGCAACTTCTTCGAGCCGCACCGCCGCGACATCTTCGCCGGCTTCCGCAGCTGCCGGGCCGCCGGCGGGTGAGAGGGCTCTTGCGGTCTAATCCCCGCCTTGTTCTTCGCTTTTCGGGAGTCTCATGAAATTCGCTGTCTTGCCGCGCTTCGTGCTGGCGCTGGCCATGCTGGCTTGTGCCGTGGCCGCGCAGGCCCAACAAACCTTCCGCATCACCGCGATCCCCGACGAGTCGCCGACCGAGCTGGCGCGCAAGTCGGCGCCGCTGGCCGCCTACCTGGAGCGCAAGCTGGGCGTCAAGGTCGAGTTCACGCCGGTCACCGACTATGCGGCCGCCGTCGAGGCGCTGGCCAACAAGCAGGTCGACCTGGCCTGGCTCGGCGGCTTCACCTTCGTGCAGGCCAGCCATCGTTCGGGCGGCAAGGTGGTGCCGCTGGTGCAGCGCGAGGAAGACGAGAAATTCCGCTCGGTCTTCATCACGACGAATCCGGACGTCCGTTCGCTCGCCGATCTCAAGGGCCGCAATCTGAGCTTCGGCTCGCAGTCCAGCACCTCGGGCCATTTGATGCCGCGCAGCTTCCTGCTGGCGGCCGGCATCGATCCCGACCGCGACCTCAAGCGCGTGGCCTATTCAGGCGCGCATGACGCCACGGTGGCCGCCGTCGCATCGGGCAAGGTGGACGCCGGGGCCCTCAACATCTCGGTGTGGGAGAAGCTCGTGGCCGACAAGAAGGTCGATCCCGCGAAGGTGCGGGTGTTCTACACCACGCCTGCCTACTACGACTACAACTGGACCGTGCATGCCGACATGCCGGCCGCCAGGCGCGAGCAGCTGGTGCGCGCATTCGTCGAGCTGAGCCCGGCCACCCCTGAGGGCAAGGACATCCTCGCGCTGCAGCGCGCCACGCGCTTCGTGCCGACGCGCGCCGAGAACTACAAGGGCATCGAAGCCGCGGCGCGCAATGCCGGGCTGCTGAACTGACCGGCGCGATGCAGGAGCGAAGCCGGTGAACATCGAGCTGCGGTCGGCGTCCGGCCGGCACCCGGCGGCCCCCGCCGCGGCGCCGCCCGCGCTGCGGGCGCTGGACCTGCGCGTGGCGGCGGGCGAGCAGGCCGCGGTGATCGGCCCTTCGGGCGCCGGCAAGACTACGCTGCTGCACCTGATGGCCTGCGCGCTCGCGCCCGCGGCCGGCAGCATCGAACTCGACGGCCGCGATCCGTGGCGGCTGCCCCGGCGCGAACTGCAGCGCCTGCGCGGCCGGCTGTTCCTGGCGCCCCAGGTGCCGCCGCTGCCGCCGCGCCAGCGCGTGGTGACCGCGGTGCTGGCCGGCCGGCTGCCACGCATCGGGCTGTGGCAGGCGCTGCGCAGCCTGTTCTATCCGACCGGCATCGCGCAGGCCGACGCCGCGCTTGCGCGCTTCGACATGGCGGACAAGCTCTTCGCGCGCGTGGACCGCCTCTCCGGCGGCGAGCGGCAGCGCGTGGGACTGGCGCGCGGCCTGCTGTCCGAGGCGCAATTGGTGCTCGTCGACGAGCCCTTGTCGGCGCTGGACCCGGCCCGCGCCGGACAGGCGCTGGACACCCTCACGCAGTGGGCGCGCGACAGCGGAGCGACGCTCGTGGCCACCCTGCACGACGTGCCGCTCGCGCTGCAGCACTTTCCGCGCATCATCGGCCTGCGCGACGGGTTGCTGGCCTTCGATCTGCCCACCGCGCAGGTGACACCAGCCTTGCTGCGCGAGCTTTATGCGCAGGAGCCGGCGCAGGCCGGTGTCCTTGACGAGGGCCCGGCCGAAGCGGCGCCTGTCGTGATGCACTGCCGCTGAGCATGGCCGCCGTTCCATCACGCACGACACCGGCGCAGCGCGACCCCGCCTGGGCGCACCGCGTGTTCTGGCTGCTGGCCGCGGCCGTGGTGCTGTGGCCGATGCTCGTGCTGACCGAATTCAAGCCCTGGCTGCTGCTGGCGCCCGGCAGCCTGGAGCCGGCGCTGCAGTTTCTGGCCGGCTTCGTGCCGCCGCGCATGGACGCGGAGTTCCTGGCGCTGGTGGCGCGGGAAACCTGGCGCACCGTGGCCATCGCGACGGCCGGGCTCACGCTGGCGATGGTGCTGGCCGTTCCGCTCACGCTGCTGTCCGTGCGCTCGCTCTCGATCTCCGGGCTGGCCGGCCGCATGGCGGCGTTGCCGGCGGTGCTGCGCTTTTCGGTGCGCGGCCTGCTGATCGTGCTGCGCAGCGTGCCGGAACTCATCTGGGCGCTGGTGTTCGTGCGCGTGGTCGGCCTGGGCGTCACGGCCGGCGTGCTGGCCATCGCGCTGACCTATGCCGGCATGCTGGGCAAGGTCTACGGAGAGATCCTGGAGAGTGGCGATGCCCATCCGACCGAGACGCTGCTGCGCAACGGCGCCGGCCGCATCCAGGCCTTTTTCTACGGACTGCTGCCGCAGAACGCGGCTGAGCTCATCAGCTACACCGTCTACCGCTGGGAGTGCGCCATCCGCTCGTCCGCCGTCCTCGGCTTCGTGGGCGCGGGCGGGCTCGGCCAGCAGATGGATGCGTCGATGAAGATGTTCAATGGCGCCGAGGTCAGCACCATGCTGCTGGTGTTCGTGCTGCTGGTCGCCGCCACCGACCGATTGAGCGCCTGGCTGCGGCGCGCCCTGGCCTGAGAGCCTCGCCATGCCGGAGATCGAATCGAAACCACGCGCCGCCAACGAGGTCTACCGGCTGCCGCCGCCGCTGTTCGACGCGCGCTGCCGCGCCTGCTGGATGGTCGTTGCCATGGTGGCACTGGTTGTCGCGAGCTTCTGGTCGCTCGACCTGCAGTGGGCGCGTTTCTTCTCGATCGATTCGCTGGCCCGCATGGGCCGCTTCGCCGGCGAACTCGCGAAGCCGGCCCTTGGCGCGGCCTTCCTGCAGAAGCTGCTGCCGGCCGCGCTCGAGACGCTGGCGATGTCGGTCGTCGGCACCTTGCTGGCCGTGGCGGCCGGCCTGCTGCTCGCACTGCCCGCGAGCAAGCTGCACGCCGGCGATCCGGCGCGCTGGCGCGGCCCGACGCGGCTGCTGCTCAATGCCTTGCGCAGCGTGCCGGAACTGATGTGGGCCGCGCTGCTGCTGATTGCCGCCGGCCTCGGGCCCTTCGCGGGCACGCTGGCGCTGGCGGTGCACACCTCCGGCGTGCTGGGCCGCCTGTTCCCCGAGAGCATCGAGAACGCGGCGCAGGGCCCCGCCTTTGCGCTGCGCGTGCGCGGCGTGCCGGAAGGGCGGGTGTTCCTTTATGCGACGCTGCCGCAGGTGCTGCCGCAGCTGATGAGCTATGCGCTCTACCGGTGGGAGAACAACATCCGCGCCGCGGCCGTGCTGGGCGTGGTCGGCGCCGGCGGGCTGGGCCAGATGCTGGCCTTCCACCTGGGGCTGTTCCAGATGCGCCAGACCAGCGCGGTGCTGCTGGCGATGATCGTGCTGGTCGCCCTGGTGGATGCCGCGAGCTACGTCGCGCGGCGCCTGATGGGTCGGTGAGCCGCGCCCGGGCGGCCGCTGCATGAGAAACTACAGCGGAAGGCCCTCTGTATGAACGAAAGCGCCAAGCTGTTGAACTTGAAAGAAAAAGTCGTTTCGGTTGCACCGATGATGGACTGGACGGATCGCCATTGCCGTTACTTCCATCGCCTGATGTCGCGCCACGCGCTGCTCTACACCGAGATGGTGACCACCGGCGCGCTGGTGCATGGCGACGTTCCCCGGCACCTGCGCTTCAACGAGGAAGAGCACCCCGTGGCCTTGCAGCTGGGCGGCAGCGAGCCGGCCGACCTCGCGCATTGCGCCAGGCTCGGCGAGGAGTGGGGCTACGACGAGATCAACCTCAACTGCGGCTGTCCCAGCGAGCGCGTGCAGCGCGGCGCCTTCGGTGCCTGCCTGATGGCCGAGCCGGTGCTGGTGGCCGACTGCGTGAAGGCCATGGTCGACGCCACCCGCCTGCCCGTCACGGTCAAGCACCGCATCGGCATCGACAAGATCGAGAGCTACGAATTCGTGCGCGACTTTGTCGGCGCGGTGAGCGAGGCCGGCTGCAAGAGCTTCATCGTGCATGCGCGCAATGCCTGGCTGCAGGGCCTGAGCCCGAAGCAGAACCGCGAGATTCCGCCGCTGCGCTACGAGCTCGTGCACCGCCTGAAGCACGAGTTTCCGGAGCTGGACTTCTCGATCAATGGCGGCATCTCGGCCAACGCGCAGGTGCATGAGCACCTGCGGCTGCTCGACGGCGTGATGGTAGGCCGCGAGGCCTACCACAACCCCTGGTGGCTGGCCGAATGGGACGCGGAGTTCTACGGCGCCGCACCGCAGCCGCTCACGCGCGAGGACGTGGAATCGCTCATGTGCGACTACATGGTCCGCGAGGCGGCCGAACACGGCACGCAGTGGTCGTCGATCGCGCGGCACATGCTGGGCCTGCGCAACGGCCTGCCCGGCGCGCGCCGCTGGCGCCAGGTCTGGAGCGACCATCGGCTCAAGACGCGCTCGCCGCACGAGGTGATGGCGCTCGCGCACGAACCCGCGGCGCAGGAGGCCTGAAGCCGGGCGGCGTCAAGCCGCCATCAGCGTGGCATCCGGCACGTCCTCGATGGTGGTGCGGCGCAGCTCGCGGCGCTCGCCGATGTCGTAGCGCCGGCCGCGATGCAGGGTGCTGCGGTTGTCCCACATCACGAGGTCGCCCACCTGCCATTCGTGCGTGTAGACGAACTCGCGGCGGGTCGCATGCTCGAGCAGGTCCGAAAGGAACATGCGCCCCTCGGCCACCGGCCAGCCGATGATCTCGCGCGCATGCACGCCCACGAACAGCAGCTTGCGCCCCGAGCCCGGATGTGTCTGCGCGAGTGGCCACACGGCGGGTGGAATGGCTTTCTTCTGGTCGTCGGTGTAGGCCTCGTCGCCCAGCAGGATGCGGGTATGCAGCGCATAGTGCTCGGCGCACAGGCCTTCGATCTCCGACCGGGTGCGCTCGGACAGCGCGTCGTAGGCGGCGCGAAGATCCGCGAACTCGGTGTTGCCGCCCCAGCTCGGCAGCACCAGCGCATGCAGCATCGAATAGGCGGCGCGCGGGTTCTGGAAGGAGCTGTCGCTGTGCCAGAGCTGGTTGGCGAAGTTCGACAGGTTCTTGGGCGAATCGCGGCGAGCCACCTTGCCTTCTGCATCGACGTTCGAGATGTCGATCAGCCGTTCGTCCTCCAGCCGCTCGGGGCGTTTGAAGACCTTCTTCAGGCCCAGGTCGAGCGGGCCGAACGACTTGGCGAAATCGATCTGCTGCCGGCCTGTGAGCGGCTGTCCGCGCCACACCAGCACGGCATATCGGTTCATGGCCGCGTTGATCTGCTTTACCTCGGAGGGCGACAGCGGCTGCGTGATGTCGATGCCGCGCGCCTCGGCGGCGAAGAGCGGGTGCAAGGGGGTGAGTTCAAGGGACATGAGCGGTCTTGCCAATGACGATGGGAAATGGCGAGGCCTATTCGGCCTGGATGCCGGCTTCGGCGATCACGCGCGACCAGCGCTTCATCTCGCTCTGGACGAACGCGTCGAACTGCGCGGGCGTGGAAGCCACCACTTCCATGCCCTGTTCCTCGACACGGTGGCGCATCTCGGGGTCGCGCAGCACTTTTGCGGTGTCGGCCTGGATCTTCGCGACCACCGCCGGCGGCGTGGCGCGCGGCGCGACGAAGCCGAGCAGCGCGCTCACATGGAATCCCGGCAGGGTTTCGGCCACGGTCGGATAGCCGTAGCCCGGAAGCCGCTTCTCGCCGAGCGTGGCGATCATCTTCATCCGGCCCGCCTTGACGTACGGCAGCACCGAGAGAAAGGGGTCGAACACGAGGTCGAGGCGCCCGCCCAGCAGTTCGGTGTGCGCCGGCGCGCTGCCCTTGAAGGGCGCGTGCAGCATGTCGAAACCCGCTTCGCGCTTGAGCAGTTCAGCACCCAGGTGCGTGGTGCTGCCGGCGCCGGGCGTGCCGTAGCTGAGCTTGCCCGGGTTCTTCTTTGCGTAGGCGACGAGTTCGGCCAGCGTGCTGAAGGGCGCGTCGGGCCGCGCGACGATCGCGAGCTGCAGGTTGGCGATCTGCGTGATGCCCGCCAGGTCTTTCACCGTGTCGTAGGGCAAGCTCTTGCGCAGCGAGGGATTGACCGCGAAGGACGAGTTCACCATGCCGAAGGTCAGCCCGTCGGCCGGGGCCTTGGCGACGAAGTCGACGCCGATGGCCGTGCCGGCCCCCGGCTTGTAGTCGACGAGCACCGGCTGGCCCCACATCTCCTGCAGCTTGAGCGAGATCAGGCGCGCGACCGTGTCGGTGGGCCCGCCGGGCGCAAAGGGGACGATGAGCTTGACGGGGGCCTTGGGATAGTCGCCCGCGCCACCCGCGCTTGCAGATGGGGCGGCGGCCGAAAACCCCGACAGCGCCAGGCCGCTTCCCGCCAGCAGCAGCAGGCGGCGGTCCTGCGATGGGAGAGGGGGCTTCATCCTGGATGCTTCGTGCCTTGTTCTTCTGTATAAATGAAACATTGTTCCGAAATAATGATTCCCGAGCACCGGCACGTCAACCGTTTTTTGCTGAAGAATGAACGAACATCAAAAAAATAAGGGTTTGGATACATGAATGACGCGATTGGCGGCAAAGAAGAGGTCAGCGCGCTTGCCAGGGGGCTGGCCTTGCTCAAGGTCATCGGAATGGCAGCCGCACCCATCAGCAATCGCGACCTCGCCGAGACCACCGGCATCCCCAAGGCCACCGTGTCCCGCCTCACGGCCACGCTCGTCGGCGCGGGCTACCTGAAGCAGTCGCAGGACAGCGACCGCTTCAGCCTCGGGCCGGCGCTGCTCGACATGAGCAGCCGCTACCTTCGCCATTTCGATTTGCGGACGGTGGCCCGGCCACATCTTGCGGAACTGTCCGAATTTGCCGGGGCCAGCGTCCACATGGGCGTTCGCGACGAACTCGACATGCTCGTCATCGATTCGCTGCGCCCCCGCTCCGCGCTGATCAGTTCGCGCATCGAAGTGGGCTCGCGCATGACCATCGCCACCTCGGCCGCAGGCCGCGCCTACCTCGGCGCGCTACCCGCTGCCGAGCAGGCCGAGGTGCTCGACCAGATCCGCCTGGAGAGCGGGGAGAACTGGCCCTCGATCGAACCGCGCCTGACGGCCGGGCTCGACGAATACGCGCGCCTGGGCTATTGCAGCTCGTTCGGCGAGTGGCATCCGCACATCCACGCCCTGGGCTTCGCGCTCAAGGGCCCGCGCGGCGAGCGCTACGGCGTGAGTTGCGGCGGCCCCGCCTACCTGCTGCCCAAGGACGTCATGCTCGGCCGCGTGGCTCCCAGGCTGCTGGAAATCGCCCAGCGAATCTCCCGGGAAACCGGAACCGTCAGCACCGACTGACGCCGCAGCGCCCCGAATCCCCGGATTTGTTCGTGAAACACCGGGGATCCGGCTCCGCCGGTCCCCTGGTGTTGCCTCCGGAAGGGTGGGAAGGCGCGCGCGACACGAAGTGCGCGAAGACTGGGGGAGAGCCTAATTAGCGGCTTCAAGGCCGTTCTTGAAGTGCTCGCGCATCCGCGCCATCGCTGCCGCGGCATCCCGCGCCTCGATGGCCGCCATCACCGACCGGTGTTCCGCGAGCGATTCCGCGATGCGCCCCGCCTTCAGCAGCGAGTTGTGCCGGTTGAGCTTCATCACCTTGCGCAGGTCGGCCACCATCTGGTCGCGCCATTTGTTGTTCGCAATGGCCAGGAGGCGCATGTGGAAGCGCTCGTTGACCGCAAAGAAATGCTCGCGGTCTTCCTTGCCGGGGGCGCCTGCCGCTTCGAGTTCGGCATGCAGCGCCTTGAGTTCCGCGCGCTGGGCCTCGCTCGCGCGCTCGGCCACCACGCCGGCCGCATCGCTTTCCAGCAGCGAAAGCAGGTGGTAGACGTCCGCCAGGTCCTGCTCGGACACCTCGGTGACGTAGGCGCCGCGCCGCACCTTCATCGTGACCAGGCCTTCGGCCGCCAGCACCTTCAGGGCTTCGCGCAGCGGCGTGCGGCTGATGCCGTATTCCTCGGCCAGCTTGAGTTCGTCGATCCAGCTGCCCGGCTCGAGCTCGCGGCGGAAGATCCGCTGGCGCAGCAGTTCGGCCACTTCTTCATAGAGGGCGCGCGGGGTGAGGGTGAGGGCGGACATGGGGCGGACTGTACCGCAAAAACGGGTTTGAATTAATAATTATGGATCGGTTAGACTCGCGGCCGGCTTGCAAATCCCTTGCAGGCGAATTTGCGACTACCCTGCAAGACACTGCGAAAAGCCCCTCATGAGCAGCACACCCGAACCCACCTTCAAGCCGGCCAACCTCGATGACTGGGCCAAGGCCGCCGCCAAGTCGGCGCCGGGCGGCGACCTGGGCGCGCTCAACTGGCTCACGCCGGACGGCATCACCGTGAAGCCGCTCTACACCGCGGCCGACCTGCAGGGCCTGAAGTACACCGACACGCTGCCCGGCTTCGAGCCCTACCTGCGCGGGCCGCAGGCCACCATGTACGCGGTGCGCCCCTGGACCATCCGCCAGTATGCGGGCTTCTCGACCGCCGAGGAATCCAACGCCTTCTATCGCAAGGCGCTGGCCGCCGGCGGGCAGGGCGTGAGCGTGGCCTTCGACCTGGCCACCCACCGCGGCTACGACAGCGACCACCCGCGCGTGACAGGCGACGTCGGCAAGGCCGGCGTGGCCATCGATTCGGTCGAGGACATGAAGATCCTGTTCGACCAGATCCCGCTCGACAAGGTGAGCGTGTCCATGACCATGAACGGCGCCGTGCTGCCGGTGCTCGCGGGCTACGTGGTGGCAGCCGAAGAGCAGGGCGTGAGCCAGGACCAACTGAGCGGAACCATCCAGAACGACATCCTCAAGGAGTTCATGGTCCGCAACACCTACATCTTCCCGCCCGCGCCGAGCATGCGGATCATCGGCGACATCATCGAGTACACGGCGCAGAAGATGCCCAAGTTCAACTCGATCTCGATCAGCGGCTACCACATGCAGGAAGCCGGCGCCAACCAGGCGCTGGAACTGGCCTTCACGCTGGCCGACGGCAAGGAGTACGTGAAGACCGCGCTGGCCAAGGGCCTGGACGTCGACGGCTTTGCGGGGCGCCTGAGCTTCTTCTGGGCCATCGGCATGAACTTCTATCTTGAAGTCGCCAAGATGCGCGCGGCGCGCCTGCTGTGGTGCCGCATCATGAAGAAGTTCAACCCGAAGAACCCCAAGAGCCTGATGCTGCGCACGCATTGCCAGACCTCGGGCTGGTCGCTCACCGAGCAGGACCCGTACAACAACATCGTGCGCACCACCATCGAGGCCATGGCCGCGGTGTTCGGCGGCACGCAGAGCCTGCACACCAATGCGCTCGACGAAGCGATCGCGCTGCCCACCGAGTTCAGCGCCCGCATCGCGCGCAACACGCAGCTCATCATCCAGGAAGAGACGCACATCACGAACGTGGTCGACCCCTGGGCCGGCAGCTACATGATGGAGAAGCTCACGCAGGACATGGCCGATGCGGCCTGGGCCATCATCGAAGAGGTCGAGGCGATGGGCGGCATGACCAAGGCGGTGGACAGCGGCTGGGCCAAGCTCAAGATCGAGGCGGCCGCCGCCGAGAAGCAGGCGCGCATCGACTCGGGCAAGGACGTGATCGTGGGCGTCAACAAGTACAAGCTCAAGACCGAGGATGCGATCGACAGCCTCTCCATCGACAACGTGATGGTGCGCGAGCAGCAGGTGGCGCGGCTGCAGAAGATCCGCGCCTCGCGCGACAGCGCCAAGGTGCAGGCCGCGCTCGACGCGCTGACCGAAGCCGCGGAGAACGGCACCGGCAACCTGCTCGCACTCAGCATCGATGCGGTGCGCCTGCGCGCCACGGTGGGCGAGATTTCGGATGCGCTCGAAAAATCATTCGGCCGCCATCGGGCCGACACGCAAAAGGTGACCGGTGTGTACGCAGCTGCCTACGACTCGGCCGAAGGCTGGGAAGCCCTCAAGACCGAAATCAACGCCTTCGCCGAGGAACAGGGCCGACGCCCGCGCGTGATGATCTCCAAGCTTGGGCAGGACGGGCACGACCGCGGCGCCAAGGTGGTGGCCACCGCGTTTGCCGACCTGGGCTTCGACGTCGACATGGGGCCGCTGTTCCAGACCCCCGAGGAATGCGCGCGCCAAGCCATCGAGAACGACGTGCATGCCGTCGGTGTGAGCACGCTCGCGGCCGGCCACAAGACGCTGGTGCCTGCCATCATCAACGAACTGAAGAAGCAGGGCGCGGACGACATCATCGTGTTCGTCGGCGGCGTGATTCCGCGGCAGGACTACGACTTTCTCTACGAAGCCGGCGTCAAGGGCATCTACGGTCCGGGCACGCCCATTCCGGCCAGCGCCAAGGACGTGCTGGAACAGATCCGCGCGGCGGTCTCGGCCTGAGAAGCAGAGCGTGGGCGATCTCTTGTCTCGGCTGTCGCTGCAGCCGGTGGAATCCAGCGATTTCGAGGCCATGCTGGCCCTGCGCGTCGATGCGATGCGTCCCAGCCTGGAGCGCGTGGGGCGCTTCGATCCCGCGCGCTCGCGCGAACGGCTGCAGGCCGGTTTCGTCGTGCCCTTCATGCATCACATCGTGCTCGACGGCGACCGGCGCGTTGGCTTCGTCACGCTCAAGCCCGAGGGCACCGACGCCCTTCGGCTCGACCACCTTTACCTGCGCACGGGCTTCCAGGGCCTGGGCATCGGCGAATGGGTGCTCGAGTGGGCCAAGGCGCAGGCGCGCCAGCAGCAACTGGACATCAAGCTCACCGCGCTCGTACAGAGCGACGCCAACCGCTTCTACCTGCGCCATGGCTTCGTGCTCGAAGGCGAGGAGGGCGTCGACCTGCACTACCGCTGGCGTGTGTCGTCCCCGGAGGGCGCGTGCTGAACAAGCCGGCCGCCGCACTGGAGCGCGCAATTGCCGAATCGGACGGCATGGTGCAGCGCCGCGCCATCGCCAAGGCGATCACGCTGCTCGAATCGACCCGTGCCGATCACCGCGCGCAGGCCGACGAACTGCTCACCGCGCTTCTGCCGCGCACCGGCAAATCGTTCCGCCTCGGCATCTCGGGCGTGCCGGGCGTCGGCAAGTCGACCTTTATCGAGACGCTGGGCCTGCTGCTGATCGGCAAGGGGCATCGCGTGGCGGTGCTCACCATCGACCCCTCGTCCACCGTCTCGGGTGGCTCCATCCTCGGCGACAAGACGCGCATGGAGCACCTCTCGGTGCACGAGCGCGCCTACATCCGGCCCAGCCCGTCGAGCGGCACGCTCGGTGGCGTGGCCGAGAAGACGCGCGAGGCGATGCTGGTGTGCGAGGCCGCGGGCTACGACATCGTGATCGTCGAGACCGTGGGCGTGGGCCAGAGCGAAACGGCCGTGGCCGGCATGACCGACATGTTCGTGCTGATGCAGCTGCCCAACGCGGGCGACGACCTGCAGGCCATCAAGAAGGGCGTGATGGAGCTGGCCGACCTCGTCGTCATCAACAAGGCCGACATCGACAAGGACGCCGCGACGCGCGCGCAGGCCCAGATCACTTCGGCGCTTCGCCTCTTCGGCCACCAGGGCAACCCGGAGCACGCGCATGCGGTGCACGACGCGCACAGCGGCACGGAGGTGCGCTTCTGGCTGCCCAAGGTGCTGCAGCTCAGCGCGTTGGCAGGCACGGGCGTCGATGCGTTCTGGGACGCCGTCACCCAATTCAGGCGACTGCAGACGGCCAATGGCAAGCTCGCCAGGCGCCGCGAGAAGCAGGCCACCGCGTGGATGTGGGAGCGCATCGACGCCGGGCTCAAGCACGCCTTCAGGCATCACCCGCAGGTGCGCGAGCTGCTACCCGAGCTCACGCAGCAGGTGGCCGAGGGCGCGCTGCCTGCATCGACGGCGGCGCGCCAGCTGCTTGCGGCGGCCGCCATCACCGCCAGGCCATGACCAAGACCACAAACGAAATTCAGGACCACAGCTTCGGAAGCACACCATGCAAGAACTGATCGAACAACTCGAAAAGCGCCGCGCCCAGGCGCGCCTCGGCGGCGGGCAGAAGCGCATCGATGCGCAGCACGCCAAGGGCAAGCTCACGGCGCGCGAGCGCATCGAGCTGCTGCTGGACGACGGCACTTTTGAAGAATGGGACATGTTCGTCGAGCACCGTTCGGTCGACTTCGGCATGGCCGAGCAGAAGATCCCCGGCGACGGCGTGGTCACCGGCTACGGCATGATCAACGGCCGCCTCGTGTTCGTGTTCAGCCAGGACTTCACCGTGTTCGGCGGCGCGCTCAGCGAAGCGCACGCCGAAAAGATCTGCAAGGTGATGGACCAGGCCATGAAGGTCGGCGCCCCCGTCATCGGCCTCAACGACTCGGGCGGCGCGCGCATCCAGGAAGGCGTGGCCTCGCTCGGCGGCTATGCCGACGTGTTCCAGCGCAACGTGATGGCCTCCGGCGTGGTGCCGCAAATCAGCCTGATCATGGGCCCGTGCGCGGGCGGCGCGGTGTATTCGCCGGCCATGACCGACTTCATCTTCATGGTGAAGGACTCGAGCTACATGTTCGTCACCGGCCCCGAGGTGGTGAAGACCGTGACGCACGAGAGCGTCACCGCCGAGGAGCTCGGCGGCGCCGTCACCCACACCACGCGCAGCGGCGTGGCCGACATGGCGTTCGAGAACGACGTCGAGGCGCTGATGATGCTGCGCCGCCTGTACAACTACCTGCCGCTCAACAACCGCGAGAAGCCGCCGGTGCGCCTGGGCAACAACGGCCAGGGCGATCCGGCCGACCGGCCCGACTATTCGCTCGACACGCTGGTGCCCGACAACCCGAACAAGCCCTACGACATCAAGGAGCTGATCCTGAAGGTGGTGGACGACGGCGATTTCTTCGAGCTGCAGCCCGACTATGCGAAGAACATCGTGATCGGCTTCGCCCGCATGGAAGGCCAGACCATCGGCATCGTGGCCAACCAGCCGCTGGTGCTGGCGGGCTGCCTGGACATCAAGAGCAGCATCAAGGCCGCGCGCTTCGTGCGCTTTTGCGATGCCTTCAACATCCCGGTGGTCACCTTCGTCGACGTGCCCGGCTTCATGCCCGGCACGGGCCAGGAGTACGGCGGCATCATCAAGCACGGCGCCAAGCTGCTCTACGCGTATGCGGAGTGCACGGTGCCGAAGATCACCGTCATCACACGCAAGGCCTACGGCGGCGCCTACGACGTGATGGCCTCCAAGCATCTGCGCGGCGACGTCAACCTGGCCTGGCCGCGCGCCGAGATCGCGGTGATGGGCGCCAAGGGCGCGGTGGAAATCATCTTCCGCGAGGACAAGAACGACCCCGAGAAGCTCGCAGCGCGCGAGGCCGAGTACAAGGCGCGCTTCGCCAACCCGTATGTGGCGGGCGCACGCGGCTACATCGACGACGTGATCCTGCCGCACGAAACGCGCAAGCGCATCTGCCGCTCGCTCGTGATGCTGCGCGAGAAGAAGCTCGAGAACCCGTGGCGCAAGCACGGCAACATTCCGCTCTGAGCCGTATGCGCAGCCACTACCCCCAGTTCCGCGAGGGTGCGGAACCTGGATTGGTGCCCAAGCTGGGCGGTCTGCCCTGGGGACTGCCCCGTCGTTTGTGGCCGGTCTGCCGCGAATGCAATCGCGCCATGAGCCACCTCGCGCAGCTGCCGGCGGATGGCGACGCGCTGCCGCTCGCAGATGGCGAGGTGCTGTTCCTGTTCAAGTGCGAGTGGGACAGCATCTGCAGTTTCTGGGAGCCCGACGGAGGCGCGAACGCCGCATTCGTCGTGCAGCGCGCCGAGCTGGGGACCGGGCCCACTGCGCCGCCTTCGGATCCTGCCGAAGGACCGCCCGCCTTGCTGCGCGAAATCTCCATCACGGGATGGCGTGCCGACGACGATGGCGCGCCTTCGGAACTCGAAGAGGCCTTCTACGACTACCAGGCCCATTCCGAACTGCCGGAGGAGGTCGCGCACCCCCACGACTGGGCGAGCGCGTGGCGTACCAAGAGCGGCGGCGTGCCGTACTGGACGGCCAACGGCGCGCAGCAGATGCCCGCCGGGCGCCTGTTCCTGCAGATCGACAACTGGGTCGATCTTGCCGACGGCAGCACCGCCGAAGTGGCGAACTTCTGCTCCGACGGTACGGCCTACGTGTTCGTCGACCGCGCGCAAGCGCCGCCGGTGTATTCGATGTTTATCAACCGCTGAGACCCCGCGGAGACCCTAGATGTTCAAGAAAATACTCATTGCCAACCGCGGGGAAATCGCCTGCCGCGTGATCCAGACCGCGAAGAAGATGGGCATCCTCACCGTCGCCGTCTACTCCGACGCCGACAAGGAAGCCCGCCACGTCGAGCTGGCCGACGAGGCCGTGCACATCGGCGCCGCGCCCAGCCGCGAGAGCTACCTGCAGGCCGACCGCATCATCGCGGCCTGCAAGAAGACCGGCGCCGAGGCCGTGCATCCGGGCTACGGCTTCCTCTCGGAGAACGAAGCTTTCGCGCGCAAGGTCGAGGAGGAGGGCATCGCCTTCATCGGGCCGAAGCACTATTCGATCGCCGCCATGGGCGACAAGATCGCCTCCAAGAAGCTCGCGAACGAGGCCAAGGTCAACACCATCCCGGGCTGGAACGATGCCATCGAGACGGCCGAGCGCGCGGTCGAGATCGCGAAGGACATCGGCTATCCGGTGATGATCAAGGCCTCGGCCGGCGGAGGCGGCAAGGGCCTGCGCGTGGCCTATAACGACAAGGAAGCTTTCGAGGGTTTCACCTCGTGCCGCAACGAGGCGCTCGCCAGCTTCGGCGACGATCGCGTGTTCATCGAGAAGTTCGTCGAGGAGCCGCGCCACATCGAGATCCAGGTGCTGGGCGACTCGCACGGCAACGTGATCTACCTGAACGAGCGCGAATGCTCGATCCAGCGCCGCCATCAGAAGGTGATCGAGGAGGCGCCGTCGCCCTTCATCAGCGATGCCACCCGCAAGGCGATGGGCGAGCAGGCTGTGCAGCTGGCCAAGGCCGTGAAATACCAGAGCGCGGGCACGGTGGAGTTCGTGGTCGGCAAGGACCAGAGCTTCTACTTTCTGGAGATGAACACGCGGCTGCAGGTGGAGCACCCGGTGACCGAATGCATCACGGGGCTCGACCTGGTCGAACTGATGATCCGCGTGGCGGCCGGTGAAGAGTTGCCGCTTACGCAGGAGCAGGTCAAGCGCAACGGCTGGGCCATCGAGTGCCGCATCAATGCCGAAGATCCGTTCCGCAGCTTCCTGCCTTCGACCGGCCGCCTGGTGAAGTTCCAGCCGCCGGCCGAGACCATGTTCGCAAGCGACACCGAGCACCTGAACGGCGTGCGCGTGGACACCGGCGTGTACGACGGCGGCGAGATCCCGATGTACTACGACTCGATGATCGCCAAGCTCATCGTGCACGGCAAGGACCGTCAGCATGCGATTGCCCGCATGCGCGAGGCGCTCAACGGCTTCGTGATTCGCGGCATCAGCAGCAACATCCCGTTCCAGGCCGCGCTGCTCGCGCATCCGAAATTCGTGGCGGGCGACTTCAACACAGGCTTCATCGCCGAGCACTACGGCAAGGGCTTCCACGCCGAGGACGTGCCGCATGCCGATCCTTCGTTCCTGATTGCGCTCGCGGCCTATGTGCATCGCCGCTACCGCGCGCGCGCTTCGGGCATCAGCGGGCAGCTCGAAGGCCACGGCGTGAAGGTGGGCGAGCAGTTCGTGGTGGTGGAGCTGGGGCCGGAGGGCAAGCATGTGCACCATCCGGTGTCGGTCACCGATTTCCATGGCAAGACAGGCGCCAGCGCCGTGGCCGTGGGCGGCAAGAGCTACAAGATCGATAGCGGCTTTGCGCTCGGCGCCATCCGCGTGCAGGGCATGGTCAACGACCGGCCCTTCACCGCGCAGGTGGAGCGCGGGGCCGGCAAGAACCCGCTGGCGCTGCGCGTGTCGCACGACGGCACGCAGATCGAGGCGATGGTGCTGTCGCCCCTGGGGGCGCGCCTGCTCGAACTGATGCCCTACAAGGCGCCGCCGGACCTGAGCAAGTTCCTGATGTCGCCGATGCCGGGCCTGCTGGTCGAGGTGTCGGTGCAGCCGGGGCAGCAGGTGCGCGCCGGCGAGAAGCTGGCCGTGATCGAGGCCATGAAGATGGAAAACGTGCTGTTCGCTTCGCAGGACGGCGTGGTGGGCAAGATTTCGGCGGAAAAGGGCGAATCGCTCGCCGTCGATCAAATCATTCTGGAGTTCAACTGATGGGTGCCAACGACCTGCAACAAACGATCACGCTGCACCGGCCTGCGAAGGCCGAGGCGCCGCAAGGGCCATGGACGGTCGAAGCGATACAGGCGCTGCTCGACAAGCCGCTGATGGACCTGCTGTTCGAGGCGCAGACCGTGCACCGCCAGCACTTCCCGGAAGGCGACATCGAACTGGCGACGCTGCTCTCGGTCAAGACCGGTGGCTGTCCCGAGAACTGCGGCTACTGCCCGCAGTCGGCCGAGTTCGACACCGGCGTGAAGGCGCAGAAGCTCATGGAAGTCGACGAGGTGGTGCGCGCCGCGCAGGCCGCCAAGGACGCCGGCGCCACGCGCTTCTGCATGGGCGCCGCATGGCGCGCGCCGAAGGACCGCGACGTCGAGAAGGTGGCGGTGCTGGTCGAGGCCGTGAAGGGGCTGGGCCTGCAGACCTGCGCCACGCTCGGCATGCTGGAGCCGCACCACGCGCACCAGCTCAAGGCCGCGGGCCTGGACTACTACAACCACAACCTCGACACCGCGCCCGAGTACTACACCGACGTGGTCGACACGCGCACCTACCAGGACCGGCTCGACACCCTGGCCCATGTGCGCAGCGCCGGCATCAGCGTGTGCTGCGGCGGCATCGTCGGCATGGGCGAGGCGCCGGTGCACCGCGCGGGGCTGATCGCGCAGCTGGCCAACCTGGATCCGTACCCGGAGTCGGTGCCGATCAACAGCCTGGTACGCGTGCCGGGCACACCACTGGCCGACTCGGAGCCGGTCGATCCCTTCGACTTCGTGCGCATGATCGCGGTCGCGCGCATCACGATGCCGACGGCTCGCGTGCGGCTCTCGGCCGGGCGCCAGCAGATGGGCGATGCGGTGCAGGCGCTGTGCTTCATGGCCGGCGCGAATTCGATCTTCTACGGCGACAAGCTGCTGGTCACCGGCAACCCCGACGTCGAGGCCGACACGGTGCTGCTACGCAAGCTCGGGCTCAATGCGCGGCAGGTGCAGGAACAGCCCGAAGGTTGCGCCGCATGACCACCGCCGCCGCACGCCCCTTCAAGGTCCTGGGCATCCAGCAGATCGCCATCGGCGGACCCGACAAGCTGCGCCTGCAGAAGCTCTGGGTCGACATGCTGGGGCTCGAAGTCACAGGCACCTTCAAGAGCGAGCGCGAGAACGTCGACGAGGACATCTGTTCGATGGGCAGCGGGCCCTTCAAGGTCGAGGTCGACCTGATGCAGCCGCTGGACGCCGAGAAGAAGCCGGCCGTTCACGCCACGCCGCTCAACCATGTGGGCCTGTGGATCGACGACCTGCCCAGGGCCGTCGAGTGGCTCACTGCGCAGGGCGTGCGCTTTGCGCCCGGCGGCATCCGCAAGGGCGCGGCGGGTTTCGACATCTGCTTCCTGCACCCGAAGGCGAACGACGAGTTTCCGATCGCGGGCGAGGGCGTGCTGATCGAGATGGTGCAGGCGCCGCCCGAGGTGGTGGCGGCCTTCAGCGCGCTGGCCGCTACGCGTTAAGTACTTTCTTGATCGGCGGCCTGACGTCCGAACGCTGAGGCGGCAGCATCGGCTGATGCTCGCGCGCCGGGTTCAGGATGATCGAGGTCGCCGTCTCGGTGAGGATGCAGAACTTGGTGACCACCGCATCGAGGTGGCTCACGTCGATCACCGCGATCTCGAGGATCCAGCTGTCGTCGCCGGTCACGTTGTAGGCATTGACGCATTCGGGCGTCTGCTGCACCAGTTCCACCACGCGCGCGTAGTCGGCGCGGCCCACGCGGATGATCGCGCGGATGCCATAGCCGAGCTTGCCGAGGTTCACGGTGGCGCGGTAGCCGCTGATCACGCCCGCGGCCTCCAGCTTCTTCACGCGTTCGGTCACGGCCGGCTGGCTCAGGTGCACGCGGCGGCCGAGTTCGGCCATGGTGAGCCGCGCATCGGCCTGCAGTTCGGCCAGGATGCGGGTGTCGTGGGCATCCAGCGCGGGGTT
Source organism: Variovorax beijingensis (assembly GCF_007828835.1). Lineage (GTDB taxonomy): Bacteria > Pseudomonadota > Gammaproteobacteria > Burkholderiales > Burkholderiaceae_C > Variovorax > Variovorax beijingensis_A. The sequence continues at coordinate 211,727 of NZ_VIVL01000004.1, forward strand.
CAAGGTGAAGTCCATGCAACTCCTTCAAATTGACGGTATGGAGCGAAAAGAACCATGAGATATGCATGGTTGTGAAAGGATCGCTTTCATACCATGGACGGCGTTTCCATACCGACAAGACAACATCCCCATGCCCACTCTCGCGTCCCCCGCCCAAGCTGCATCCGGTTCCGCGCGCACCGCGCTGCCGCCGCTGCTGTGGCTCTGCCTGGCCGCCACCTGGCTGGTCTGGGGCTCGACCTATCTGGCGATCAAGTACGCGCTGATCAGCTTTGCGCCCTTTCTCCAGATGGGCTCGCGTTTCCTGTTCGCGGGCGTGCTGCTCGCCGCCTGGATGCGCTGGCGCGGCGCGGCCTGGCCCTCGCGCCTGCAGTGGCGCAATGCGCTCGTGGTCGGCACGTTGATGCTGGGCGGCGGCATGGGCGGCACGGCCCATGCCGAGCTGTCGATCGGTTCCGGTCTGGTGGTGGCCTTCATCGCGGTGGTGCCGCTGCTGATCGCGCTGCTCAACCTGATCTGGGGCGTGAAGCCGACGCGGCTGGAGGCGGCGGGCATCGCGCTCGGGCTCATCGGCGTGCTGATGCTGACGCAGGGCAGCGGCTTCCAGTCGTCGCCCGCGGGCCTGGTGGCGATTTCCATTGCCTGCATCTGCTGGTCGATGGGCAGCGTGCTGAGCCAGCGCAGCCTGCCGCTCGCGCCCGGCGCGATGGGCTTCGCAAGCGAAATGATCTGCGGCGGCGTGGTGCTGCTGATGCTCTCGGCGCTCTCGGGCGAACAGCTGGTGTGGCCGCCGCAGCCCGAGGCCGCTGCGGCCTGGCTGTACCTCGTGGTGTTCGGCTCGCTGATCGCGTTCAATGCCTACATGGTGCTGCTGGCGAAAGCACCCGCCGCCTTGGCCGCGAGCTACACCTTCGTCAATCCGGTGATCGCGATGCTGCTGGGCGTGTGGATTGCCAACGAGACCGTCACGCGTTTCGAGTGGTATGCGGTGGCCGTGGTGCTGGCCGGTGTCTTGCTGCTGCTCTTCAAGCGCCCGCAGAAGGCGCAAGAAAACTGAACCCCGCGCCGTTCAGGTGCCCGGACGGCGCCAGAAGGCCAGCGTGGCCGCCAACAGCCACATGCCGGCCGCGCAGCTGCGGTTCAGCGCCCTGAGGCCGCGGCGCGAAAGCCAGCGCACGGCCTGTGTTCCGGCGGCCGCATAGGCCAGCATCACGCAGGTGTCGAGCGCCACGAAGATCGAGCCGAGCAGCAGGTACTGCGCGCCCTGCGGCCGGGTGATGTCGATGAACTGCGGCAGGAAGGCCGCGAAGAACAGCACGGTCTTGGGGTTCGACAGCGCCACGAGCAGGCTGCGCATGAGCGCGACGCGGCCGTGCGGGCGGACCTCGATGGCCGACTTGGCCAGCGCCGCGCCGAGGTCGGCCGCTTCGCTGCGCCACAGCTTGACGCCGAGCCAGATCAGGTAGGCGACACCCGCCGCACGGATCGCATTGAAGAGCAATTCCGATGCGGCGAGCAGCGAACCGAGTCCGAGCGCTACCACCGCGATCAGCGTGACACTCCCGAGCGACGCGCCGGCAATGCCCCAACTCGCGCGGCGCATGCCGCCGTCGATGCCGTTGGACAGCGCCAGCAGCATCGTCGGGCCGGGGATCACGGCCAGGGCGAGCGAGGCGACGACGTAGATGAGCAGGGTGTCGAGGGTCATGGCTTGGCGGCGGGTGGACGTTGCTGTTGAGAGGCGGCGCGGGCGCGTGCCAGCGCGGCTTCGACGATGGAGCGCTTGCGCGTATCGGCGGCCTGCGGCTGCGCGACGGCGGGCGCTTCTTGCTCGCCCTTGCACTTGTCCGCGCGGCGGTGCTCGCCATGCAGCTTGTAGCGCCGCAGCGCGGCCTCGGCCTGGGCCTGCGACCAGGCCTGCCAGCCGCTGCGGCCCGGCGTCTCGACTTCGAGCGAGATGCAATCGACAGGGCAGGCCGGAATGCAGAGCTCGCAGCCCGTGCAGTGTGCTTCGATCACGGTGTGCATGCGCTTGTGGATGCCCACGATGGCGTCGGTCGGGCAGGCATCGAGGCAGAGCGTGCAGCCGATGCACCAGGCTTCGTCGATGACCGCCATGGCGCGCGGGCCTTCGGTGCCGAACTGCGGGTCGAGCGGAAGCGCCTCGCGGCCGGTGAGCCGCGCCAGCCTGGCCACGCCTTCGGCGCCGCCGGGCGGGCACTGGTTGATGCCCGCGTTGCCGTCGGCCACGGCTTGCGCATAGCCGGCGCAGTCGGGGTAGCCGCAACGTGTGCACTGCGTCTGCGGCAGTGCATCGTGGATGCGTGCGGCCAGTCCGTTCACTTCCTGCGTGCCGCGGGCTTCTTGGCGGGGGCAGCCGCCACCGCTTTCCTGGCCGAGGTGCTCTTCGTGGCTGCAACGGCCGCCGTGTTCCGGCCCGGCTTGATCCGGTCTTCGGCCGGCAGGCTTTCGCGTACGCCGGCGCGGCGCTGGGGCTGGTCGTGGGCCGCGATGAATTTCTGCACCTTGGGGTAGACCAGTTCGCGCCAGCGGCGGCCGCTGAAGATGCCGTAGTGGCCCGCGCCCTTGACTTCATAGTGCTCGCGCTGCGAATCGGCAATGCCGGTGCACAGGCTGTGCGCGGCCTCGGTCTGGCCCGAGCCCGAAATGTCGTCGAGCTCGCCCTCGACCGTGAGCAGGGCGGTCGAATGGATGTCCTGCGGACGCACGCGCTCGATCTGGCCCTTCGGGTTCCTGACGTCCCAGGTGCCGTTCACGAGCTCGAACTCCTGGAACACGGTGCGGATGGTGTCCAGGTAGTAGTCGGCGTCCATGTCGAGCACGGCGTTGTACTCGTCGTAGAACTTGCGGTGGGCCTCGGCGCTGGCGTCGTCGCCCTTGATGAGGTCCTTGAAGTAGTCGTAGTGGCTGGAGGCGTGGCGGTCGGGGTTCATGGCCACGAAGCCCGTGTGCTGCAGGAAGCCTGGGTACACGCGGCGGCCTTCGCCCGGGAAGCCCTGCGGCACGCGGTAGATCACGTTGTTCTCGAACCACTCGAAGCTCTTGTTCATCGCAAGGTTGTTCACCGCGGTGGGCGACTTGCGCGCATCGATCGGGCCGCCCATCATCGTCATGGTGAGGGGCAGCGGCTCGCCGCGGCTCGCCATCAGCGACACGGCGGCCAGCACCGGCACGGTCGGCTGGCACACGCTCACGACGTGGCAGTTTCCGTATTCGGCCTGCAGGCGGCGGATGAATTCCTGCACGTAGTTGATGTAGTCGTCCAGGTGGAACTCGCCTTCCGACAGCGGCACGAGGCGCGCATTCTTCCAGTCGGTGATGTAGACCTTGTGGTCCTGCAGCATGGTGCGCACCGTGTCGCGCAGCAGCGTGGCGTAGTGGCCCGACAGCGGCGCCACGACCAGCACGACGGGCTGGCTCTTGAGCGTCTTGAGGATGTGCGGCTCGTCGGTGAAGCGCTTGAAGCGGCGCAGCTCGCAGAAGGGCTTGTCGAGTTCGACGGCCTCCTGGATGACCACGTCTTCGCCCTCGACCTTCACGGACTTGATGTTGAACTCGGGCTTCTCGTAGTCCTTGCCCAGGCGATAGAGCAGGTCGTAGCCCGCAGCCATGCGCTGGGCCATGGGCAGCTGGCCCCACACCGCGCCCTGGCCATAAAGCTTGGAAGCCGCTTGCGCGAAGTCCGAGAACGGCTCCATGAGGGAACGCTGGGCTTCGTAGAGTTGATAGAGCATCGCTGGTCTTGGAGTGGAATGTTGCAATGCAATATATCAGCGCATTCGCTGACTTGCAGGGGGCCTAACCCCTACATCGGCCCTGCCAGAAGGGCCGTTTTAAGCCGGCAATGTGAAGGAATCGTAAACGCGGATTCCCTCACATCTTGCTGACGCCTAGATGACCTTGGCGATCGACGCGCAGACGTAGTCGATGTTCTTGCTGTTGAGCGCGGCCACGCACATGCGGCCGGTGTCGGTGCCGTACACGCCGAACTCGTTGCGCAGGCGCACCATCTGGTCCTTGCTGAGGCCCGAGTAGCTGAACATGCCGATCTGCGTGGTGATGAAGCTCATGTCTTCCTTCACGCCGGCGGCCTTGAGGCCGTCGACCAGCTTCTGGCGCATGGCCTTGATGCGCACGCGCATCTCGCCGAGTTCCTTTTCCCACAGGGCGCGCAGTTCGGGGTTGCCGAGCACCGCGGCCACCACGGCGCCGCCGTGGATCGGCGGGTTGCTGTAGTTGGTGCGGATCGCGATCTTGAGTTGCGACAGCACGCGGCCGGCTTCTTCCTTGTTCTCGCACAGCACCGAGAGGGCGCCCACGCGTTCGCCATAGAGGCTGAAGCTCTTCGAGAACGAGGTCGAGACGAAGAAGGTCAGGCCCGCATCGACGAACTTGGCCACGGCGGCGCCGTCTTCCTTCAGGCCGTAGCCGAAGCCCTGGTAGGCCATGTCGAGGAAGGGCACGAGGCCCTTGGCCTTGACCGCGGCGACGACCTGGTCCCACTGGGCGGCGGTGATGTCATAGCCGGTCGGGTTGTGGCAGCAGGCGTGCAGCACGACGACGGTGCCGGCGGGCGCTGCGTTGAGCGCGGCCAGCATGCCGTCGAAGTTGATGCCGCGCCTGGCGGCGTCGTAGTAGGGATAGCTTTCGACCTCGAAGCCGGCGTTGGTGAACAGGGCGCGGTGGTTTTCCCAGCTCGGGTCGCTGATCAGCACCTTGGCCTTGGGGTTGAGCTTCTTCAGGAAGTCGGCGCCGACCTTGAGGCCGCCGGTGCCGCCGATGGCCTGGATGGTGGCCACGCGGCCCGATTGCACCGGCTCGCTGTCGGCGCCGAAGACCAAGCCCTTGACTGCGTTGTCATACGCCACGATGCCGTCGATCGGCAGGTAGCCGCGCGCCGAAGGCGTTTTCATCATGTTCTGTTCGGCGGCCTGCACGCACTGCAAAAGCGGCAGCTTGCCGTTGTCGTCGTAGTAGACGCCGACGCCGAGGTTGACCTTGTTGGGGTTGGTATCGGCTGCAAACTGCTCGTTGAGGCCGAGGATCGGGTCGCGCGGTGCCATTTCGACCGCGGTGAACATAGACATGGAAAGGTCCTTTGGGATGAAAGCTTCGCTGCAACCGGAGGAGGCTTTATCCTTTCCGGTTGCCTTGAATTTTACCGGCGCGAGCGCCACCTGTCGGGAACAGCCATGCCAGAGAACAACGAAGCCATAGCAGACCTGAAGAAACTGGACCCGATCGGTCCGGCAAAGCAGGGCGAGTTCATCAAATACCCCGGTTCGCCTTTCGAACTTTTCCAGCCCTATCCGCCGGCCGGAGACCAGCCGAAGGCCATCGACGGGCTGGTCGAGGGCGTGCTCGACGGCGAGGTGTTCCAGACGCTGCTGGGCGTGACGGGCTCGGGCAAGACCTTCACCATGGCCAACGTGATCGCGCGGCTGGGCCGGCCGGCCATCGTGTTCGCGCCCAACAAGACGCTGGCGGCGCAGCTCTACAGCGAATTCCGCGAGTTCTTCCCGAAGAACGCCGTCGAGTACTTCGTGAGCTACTACGACTACTACCAGCCCGAGGCCTACGTGCCGCAGCGCGACCTGTTCATCGAGAAGGACTCCTCGATCAACGAGCACATCGAGCAGATGCGCCTGTCGGCCACCAAGAGCGTGCTGGAGCGGCGCGACACGGTCATCGTGGCCACGGTGAGTGCCATCTACGGCATCGGCACCCCGGAGGACTACACGCAGATGCGCTTCATCATGCGGGTGGGCGACAAGATCGGCCAGCGCGACGTGATCGGGCGGCTGATCCGCATGCAGTACACCCGCAATGAGCAGGATTTCTCGCGCGGCACCTTCCGCGTGCGCGGCGACACCATCGACGTGTTTCCGGCCGAGCACAGCGAGCTGGCCATCCGCATCGAGCTGTTCGACGACGAGATCGAGACCCTGCAGCTGTTCGACCCGCTCACGGGCCGCATCCGCCAGAAGATCCCGCGCTTCACCGTGTACCCGTCGAGCCACTACGTGACGCCGCGCGACAAGGTGCTGAGCGCGGTCGAAACCATCAAGATCGAGTTGGCCGAGCGGCTCAAGGAGTTCGTGAGCCAGGGCAAGCTGGTGGAGGCGCAGCGGCTGGAGCAGCGCACCCGCTTCGACCTCGAGATGCTGGCCGAGATCGGCCACTGCAAGGGCATCGAGAACTACACGCGCCACCTCTCGGGCGCTGCGCCCGGCGAGCCGCCGGCCACGCTGACCGACTACCTGCCGAAGGACGCGCTGATGTTCCTCGACGAGAGCCACCAGATGGTCGGCCAGCTCGGCGGCATGTACAACGGCGACCGGGCGCGCAAGACCACGCTGGTCGAATACGGCTTCCGGCTGCCGAGCGCGCTGGACAACCGGCCGCTCAAGCTGGAGGAGTTCGAGACGCGCATGCGCCAGTGCATCTTCGTCTCCGCCACGCCGGCGCAGTACGAGAAGGACCATGCCGGCAACGTGGTCGAGCAGCTGGTCCGCCCGACCGGCCTGATCGACCCCGAGGTCGAGGTGCGTCCCGCAACCCACCAGGTGGACGACGTGCTGGGCGAGATCCGCATCCGCGTCGAGAAGAACGAGCGCGTGCTGATCACCACGCTGACCAAGCGCATGGCCGAGCAGCTGACCGACTACCTGGGCGACAACGGCGTGAAGGTGCGCTACCTGCACAGCGACGTCGACACGGTCGAACGGGTCGAGATCCTGCGCGACCTGCGCCTGGGGAGCTTCGACGTGCTGGTGGGTATCAACCTGCTGCGCGAGGGCCTGGACATTCCCGAGGTGTCGCTGGTGGCCATCCTCGACGCCGACAAGGAAGGCTTCCTGCGCGCCGAACGCTCGCTGATCCAGACCATCGGCCGCGCGGCGCGCAACCTGAACGGCAAGGCCATCCTCTATGCCGACCGGATGACCGACTCGATGAAGAAGGCCATCGGCGAAACCGAGCGCCGCCGCGCCCGGCAGATCGCCTACAACGAGGCCAACGGCATCACCCCGCGCAGCATCGTCAAGCAGGTGCGCGACCTGATCGACGGCGTCTACAGCGAAAAGACGGGCAAGGAAATGGCCAAGCTCGACCTGGAACGCGCCAAGGTCGAGGACATGAGCGAAAAGGACATCGCCCGAGAGATCAAGCGGCTCGAAAAGCTCATGATGGAGCACGCCCGGAACCTCGAATTCGAGAAGGCGGCCCGGGTGCGCGACCAGCTGGCGCTGCTGCGGGAGCAGGCTTTTGGCGCCTCCGGCGGGGACAATATCGCCGTGCTGCCGTCCTAGGACGGGGTTCCGGTTCCTTCAAGCGGTTTCCGCTGGGGTTTACCCGAGCAGGCTCCAAGGTCTTCTGCTATACTTGAGCGAAATACTCAACAACAAAAAAAGAACTTCGCGATGAAGAACCGATCCCACCGGCTGGTTCACCAGCGCCAGGGGTCGGGCAGGGCGGAGACGAAGTCACCGCGGTCTCGGGCCAAGGTGTCATTTCAACGGTAAGCACTTGAAGGAGCTTGCGATGCGTCTCACTACCAAAGGCCGTTTTGCGGTCACAGCAATGATCGATCTGGCGCTGCGTCAGAACACCGGTCCGGTCACGCTGGCTGCGATCAGCCAGCGGCAGCAGATTTCGTTGTCGTATCTCGAACAGCTGTTCGGCAAACTGCGCCGCCACGAGCTGGTCGAGTCGACCCGCGGCCCCGGCGGCGGCTACAGCCTCGGCCGCAAGGCTGCAGATATCACCGTCGCAGACATCATTGTTTCCGTCGATGAGCCCATCGATGCCACGCAGTGCGGCGGCAAGGAAAACTGCCTGGGCGAAGCCGGCCGCTGCATGACGCATGAGCTCTGGGCCTCGCTGAACCAGCGCATGGTCGAGTTCCTCGATTCCGTCACGCTGCAGAAGCTGGTCGACGACCAGATCGCCAAGGGCGTGCAGATCGAGAACAAGCCGGTCGTCAAGCGCGCCATTTCCGCGCAGCCGGTGGTCAAGCCGATTCGCGTGAACGCGCCGAATTCGGTGTTTGCCCTCGGCAACGCCTTCGCGAAGTCCTGAGAAGCCGTGGAGCGCCTCCGGGCGCTGCCACCAGAAGCCCAGATCAAAGAAACAACCCCACGCCAGCCCGAGCCAGCCATGGACGTCACTCCTCATTTCCCGATCTATCTCGATTACGGCGCCACCACGCCGGTCGACCCGCGTGTGGTCGACGCCATGATCCCCTGGTTGCGTGAGCACTTCGGCAACCCGGCGTCGCGCAGCCACGCCTGGGGCTGGGAGGCTGAAGAGGCGGTCGAGAAGGCGCGCGGCCATGTGGCCGAGCTGATCGGAGCCGACCCGCGCGAGATCGTCTGGACCTCCGGCGCGACCGAGTCGAACAACCTCGCGCTCAAGGGCGCGGCCCATTTCTACAAGGGCAAGGGCAAGCACCTCATCACGGTGAAGACCGAGCACAAGGCCGTGCTCGACACCATGCGCGAGCTCGAACGCCAGGGCTTCGAAGTCACCTACATGGACGTCGAGGAAAACGGCCTGCTCGACCTCGACAAGTTCAAGGTGGCGATCCGCCCCGACACCATCCTTGCGAGCGTGATGTACGTCAACAACGAGATCGGCGTCATCCAGGACGTGGTCGCGCTCGGCAACGCCTGCCGCGAAAAGGGCGTGATCTTCCATGTCGACGCGGCCCAGGCCACCGGCAAGGTCGAGATCGACATCGCCAGGCTGCCCATCGACCTGATGAGCCTGGCTTCGCACAAGACCTACGGCCCCAAGGGCATCGGCGCGCTGTACGTGCGCCGCAAGCCGCGTGTGCGGCTCGAGGCACAGATGCACGGCGGCGGCCACGAGCGCGGCATGCGTTCGGGCACCTTGCCCACGCACCAGATCGTGGGCATGGGCGAGGCCTTCCGCATCGCCAAGCTCGAAATGAAGGAAGACATCGCCAAGGCGGCGCGCCTGCAGAAGCGCCTGCTCGACGGCCTGAAGGATGTCGAGCAGGTGTTCATCAACGGCGACCTCGCGCAGCGTGTGCCGCACAACCTGAACATGAGCTTCAACTACGTCGAAGGCGAGTCGCTGATCATGGGCATCAAGGGCCTGGCGGTGTCGTCGGGTTCGGCCTGCACCTCGGCCAGCCTGGAGCCCAGCTATGTGCTGCGCGCCCTGGGCCGCAGCGACGAGCTGGCCCACAGCAGCCTGCGCATGACCATCGGCCGTTTCACGACCGAGGAAGAAATCGACTACGCCATCTCGACCATCAAGCACAACGTCGCCAAGCTGCGCGAGCTGAGCCCCCTGTGGGAGATGTTCCAGGACGGCGTCGACATCAGCACGATCCAGTGGTCGGCCCACTGACGCATTGAACAAAGTTTGAGAGGTACACCATGGCATATTCATCCAAGGTCATCGACCACTACGAAAATCCCCGCAACGTCGGTTCCTTCGAAAAGGGCGACGACTCGGTCGGCACCGGCATGGTCGGCGCGCCGGCCTGCGGCGACGTCATGAAGCTGCAGATCAAGGTCAACCCCGAAACCGGCGTGATCGAAGACGCGCGCTTCAAGACCTACGGCTGCGGCTCGGCCATTGCGTCGTCCTCGCTCGTCACCGAATGGGTCAAGGGCAAGACGCTCGACGAAGCCGCGGCGCTCAAGAATGCCCAGATCGCCGAGGAGCTGGCGCTGCCGCCCGTCAAGATCCACTGCTCGATCCTGGCCGAAGACGCCATCAAGGCCGCCGTGAGCGACTACAAGGCCAAGCACGGCGCCAAGACGGCAGAAGCCGAGCCATCGGCAGTCCACTGACATGGCCGTTACGCTGACCGAAGCCGCCGCGCGCCACGTCACCCGCTACCTCGGCAAACGCGGCAAGGGCGTGGGCGTGCGGCTGGGCGTGAAGACCACCGGCTGCTCGGGCCTGGCCTACAAGCTCGAGTACGTGGACGAACTCGCGCCTGAAGACGTGGTGTTCGAAGACCATGGCGTGAAGGTGCTGGTCGACCCCAAGAGCCTGGCCTACATCGACGGCACGCAGCTCGACTTCGTGCGCGAAGGCCTGAACGAAGGCTTCAAGTTCATCAACCCGAACGAGCGGGATCGCTGCGGTTGCGGAGAGAGTTTCCGCATCTGATGCGCCGTCGCTGATAGCGACCACAGCCGCCACCATGTCATGTGCTGGCGGTTTTTTCTTGATCCGCCCTCCGAGGGCGCAGGCCGCCTGATGAACCTCAACGACACCGACTTTCAACTGTTCGACGTCCCCGCGACCTTCGCGCAGGACCGTGCCGTGCTCGACGCCCGGTGGAAGGAGCTGCAGCGCGAGGCGCATCCGGACCGCTTTGCCGCGCAGGGCGCCGCGGCGCAGCGCGTGGCGATGCAATGGTCGGTGCGCATCAACGAGGCCTACCAGCGGCTCAAGGACCCGATCCGCCGGGCCAGCTACATCTGCGAACTCCACGGTGCACCGCTGAACGCCGAGAACAACACGGCCATGCCGCCTGATTTCCTGATGCAGCAGATGGAGTGGCGCGAGGCGCTCGACGATGCCGGCGACATCGCCGCGGTCGAGCAGCTGCAGGCCGAAGTCGAGGCCGGGCGCGCCCGCGCGCTGTCATCGCTCGACTGGCTGATCGACGAGAAGGGCGACTACCCCGCCGCTGCGCAGCAGGTGAGAGCCCTCATGTTCATTGAGCGCTTCGGACAGGACGTCGAAGCCAAGTTCGATCAGTTGGGACAATAGCCAGATATGAACCCCCACGCTCATCACTTCGTGTATTCGCTGCCCCCCGAGGGGGCGCAGGCCTCCCTTGGGGCGGCCCGGCGGGAGGCCTGATGGCTCTTCTTCAAATTTCCGAACCCGGCCAGGCGCCCGACCCGCATCAGCGCCGCATCGCCGTGGGCATCGACCTGGGCACCACGCATTCGCTGGTGGCCGCGGTGCGCAATGGCGTGGCCGAATGCCTGCCTGACGACCAGGGCCGCGTGATCCTGCCTTCTGCCGTGCGCTATCTCGACCGCGAGCGGCGCCAGATCGGCTTCGATGCGCTCGCCGCGCGTGCGCAGGATGCCGCAAACACCATCACCTCGGTCAAGCGGCTCATGGGCCGCGGACTGGCCGACATCGCCAACCGCGAGTCGATGTCGTACCGCCTGGTGGATGAAGGCGGCATGGTCAAGGTGGAGACGGCCGCGGGCATCAAGTCGCCGGTGGAGATCAGCGCCGAGATTCTGGCCACCTTGCGCTATCGCGCCGAAGACACCTTCGACGGCGAGCTCTACGGCGCCGTCATCACCGTGCCGGCCTACTTCGACGAAGGCCAGCGGCAGGCCACCAAGGACGCCGCGCAGCTCGCCGGCCTCAACGTGCTGCGCCTGATCAGCGAGCCCACGGCCGCAGCCATCGCCTACGGCCTGGACAATGCGAGCGAGGGCGTCTACGCGGTCTACGACCTGGGCGGCGGCACCTTCGACATCTCGATCCTGCGGCTCACGCAGGGCGTGTTCGAAGTCATTGCCACCGGCGGCGATTCCGCCCTGGGCGGCGACGACTACGACCACGCGCTCGCCGATTTCGTGCTCGCGCAAACCGGCCTGCAAGTGGGCAGCGACGCCGACAAGGCCGCCATGCTGGTGGCCGCCCGTGCGGCCAAGGAGGCGCTGACCGGTGCCGATTCCGTGGCGTTCCACGCCGAGCTTGCCGGCGGCGCCGCCCGATTCGACCTGGCGCGCGCGCAATTCGATGCCGCCACCAAAGCGCTCACCGACCGCACGATCGCAGCGGTTCGCAAGGCGCTGCGCGATGCGAAGCTCAAGCCCGACGACCTGCAGGGCATCGTGCTGGTCGGCGGCTCCACCCGCATGCCGCAGATCCGCCGTGCCGTCGCCGAATTCTTCGGCCGCGAGCCGCTCATCAACCTGAACCCCGACGAAGTCGTGGCCCTTGGCGCGGCCATCCAGGCCAACCAGCTGGCCGGCAACAACGGCGCGGGCGATCTGCTGCTTCTCGACGTGATCCCGCTGTCGCTGGGCATCGAGACCATGGGCGGCCTGGTCGAGCGCATCGTGCCGCGCAACCAGACCATTCCGACGGCCATGGCGCAGGACTTCACCACCTACCAGGACGGCCAGACGGCGCTTGCGCTGCACGTGGTGCAGGGCGAGCGCGACCTTGTCGCCGACTGCCGCAGCCTCGCGCGCTTCACGCTGCGCGGCATCCCGCCCATGGCGGCGGGCGCGGCGCGCATCCGCGTGACCTTCACCGTCGATGCCGATGGGCTGCTGAGCGTCAGCGCCAGGGAGCAGGGCAGCGGCGTGGAGGCCAGCGTGGCGGTCAAGCCATCGTACGGACTCTCGGACGACCAGATCGCGCGCATGCTGCAGGAGAGCTTTTCCACCGCGCAGCAGGACATGCAGGCGCGCGCGCTGGTGGAGGCGCGCGTCGATGCCGAGCGCATGCTGCTTGCGACGCAGAGCGCGCTCGACGCCGACGGCGATCTGCTGGGCGAAGAAGAGCGCGCAGTCATCGATGCGTCGATGGCGCAGTTGCGCGAAGCTGCCAAGGGCAATGACGCCGCGGCCATCGAAGGTGCCACCAAGGCGCTGGCCAATGACACCGAGGCCTTTGCCGCCCAGCGCATGAACGCGGGCATTGCGCGCGCTCTGTCGGGCCGCAAGCTCGAATCCCTCTGAGAACCACATGCCCACCATCAAGATATTTCCGCATCCCGAGTACTGCCCGCAGGGTGCAGAAATCACGGCGCCGGCCGGCACCTCGATCTGCGAGGCGCTGCTGGACAACCACATCAACATCGAGCATGCCTGCGAGATGAGCTGCGCCTGCACCACCTGCCACGTGGTCGTGCGCCAGGGCTTCAATTCGCTGAACGAGGCCGAGGAGGGCGAGGAAGACCTGCTCGACCGCGCCTGGGGCCTGGAGCCACAATCGCGCCTGAGCTGCCAGGCGATCCTGGCGCAGGAAGACGTGACGATCGAGATTCCCAAGTACTCGATCAACCACGCCAAAGAGAACCATTGAAAGAGCCACCGCATGTCGCGCCAGATCGTCCTCGACACTGAAACCACCGGCCTGTCCGCCGAGAACGGCGACCGCATCATCGAGCTTGGCTGCGTGGAGCTGTTTGCCCGCAAGCTCACCGGCAACGACCTGCACATCTATTTCAACCCTGAGCGCGAGAGCCATGAGGACGCGCTCAAGGTGCACGGCCTGACAACCGACTTCCTGCGCGACAAGCCGAAGTTCGCCACGCTGGCCAACGACATCGTCGAGTACCTGCGCGGCGCCGAGCTGATCATCCACAACGCGGCCTTCGACGTCGGCTTCCTCAACAAGGAGCTCGAGCTGGCCGGCCTGCCGCCGCTGCGCAGCTTCGTGGGCGAGGTGACCGACACGCTGGCCATGGCCAAGCAGGTCTACCCGGGCAAGCGCAATTCGCTCGACGCGCTGTGCGACCGCTTCGGCGTCGACCGCTCCAACCGTACCTTCCACGGCGCCAAGCTCGACGCGCAGCTGCTGGCCGACGTCTACATCAATCTCACGCGCGGCCAGGACGCCCTGCTGATCGACGTGGCCTCGAACGAGCCGGCGCAGGGCACCACGGTGGTGGCCATCGACCTGAGCCAGTTCGACCTGCCGGTGATCATGGCCGCAGAGCAGGAGCTCGCAGCGCACGAGGCCGTGTTGTCGCAGCTCGACAAATCCAGCAACGGGCGCACGCTGTTTCGGCAAAACAGCTGAAATCCTGTGGCATAATCGAAGGCTTCGCGCAACGCGATTAATTCCACGGCACTGCACTCGCGGTGCCACGGGCGGTTAGCTCAGGGGTAGAGCACAGCATTCACACTGCTGGGGTCGGAGGTTCGAAGCCTCCACCGCCCACCAATTCCAAATTAAAAGCGACCTGGCTGTCCAGGTCGCTTTTTTGTTTGCGCGGACGCACTGTCGGCTCGTGCTGACGCCAACTGCCGCCGCGCGCCGGCTGCATTCCTGAAGCAACCGCATAGAACCAGGACAAAGGAGAGCATCCGCCATGGCCACCCATCCCGATCTTCCGCCTCCGATCACGCCGGATCTGCCCGTGGAGCCCGATGAAGGGCCGAGCACGCCGCCGGACGAGCCGACCGATCCCGAGCCGCCCCCCACCACGTCCTGATGAAATCCGCCCGCGAGCCGCGATAAGCTCGCACGATGGATGAACTCGATTGCGCCGTCATCGGCGGCGGTGTGGTGGGACTGGCGGTGGCGCGCGCCTTGGCGCTCGCGGGCCGGGAGGTGGTGGTGCTGGAAGCCGAAGGTGCCATTGGCACCGGCACCAGTTCGCGCAACAGCGAGGTGATTCATGCGGGCATCTACTACCCGCAGGGCTCGCTCAAAGCCAGGCTTTGCGTCGAGGGCAAGGAGGCGCTGTATGCCTATGCGGCAGAGCGCGGCGTGCCCTACCGGCGCTGCGGCAAGCTGATCGTCGCGACTTCGGCCGAGCAGGTGGCGCAGCTCGAAGTGATCCGTGCCAAGGCGGCCGCCAACGGCGTCGGCGACCTCGTGTTGCTGACCGCGCAGCAGGCCATGGAAATGGAGCCGCAGCTCCATTGCGTGGCGGCATTGCATTCGCCGAGTACCGGCATCGTCGACAGCCATGCCTTGATGCTGAGCCTGCTCGGCGATGTGGAGAACGCGGGCGGCATGCTGGCGCTGAAATCGCCCATCGCACGCGCGGAATGCGGTCAGGACGCTATCGTCCTGGTAGCGGAAGACGGAACGGCGCTGCGCTGCAACACCGTGGTCAATGCGGCCGGGCTGCTTGCGCCCGAACTGGCCCGCCGCTTCGAAGGCTTGCCGTCCGCGGCCGTGCCCACCGCCTACTTTGCCAAGGGCAGCTATTTCACGCTGTCGGGCCGCGCGCCTTTCAGCCGCCTCGTCTATCCGGTGCCCGAACCCGGCGGACTGGGTGTGCACCTGACGATCGACCTGGGCGGGCAAGCCAAGTTCGGCCCCGACGTGCAATGGGTGCAATCGGCCGACGATCTGGTGGTGGACCCGGCGCGCGGCGATGGCTTCTACGCCGAGGTGCGCAAGTACTGGCCCGCCCTGCCCGACGGGGCGCTGATTCCCGGCTACGCGGGCATGCGGCCCAAGATCTCGGGCCCCGACGAGCCGGCGCGCGACTTCATGATCGACGGACCCGAATCGCACGGCGTGCGGGGCCTGGTCAATCTCTTTGGCATCGAGTCGCCCGGGCTCACAAGCAGCCTGGCCATCGGGCGCTACGTGGAGCGACTGCTCGCGGCGGGCTGACGGCGAAGGCACATCAGGGCCCATCGCGTGCAGAAGTCTGCACAACAGCTGTGCCCGAGAGGCTTTTGTGCCTGTAACATGACACCACGCCATTTGCTGGCGTGAAGCCGCCGGCGCGGTGCCGGTGCCATCACGGAGGAAAGATTCCAATGAGTGCATCCAACAATATCGAAGCGGCAGCCGAAGACATCGCAAGCGACGTGCGCGGCGTGCTGGCCAGCAAGGACCTGGATTCGGTTCCCCACATCAAGGCGCTGCGCCAGCGCATCGACAC
This sequence comes from Variovorax beijingensis, assembly GCF_007828835.1. Taxonomy (GTDB): domain Bacteria; phylum Pseudomonadota; class Gammaproteobacteria; order Burkholderiales; family Burkholderiaceae_C; genus Variovorax; species Variovorax beijingensis_A. Next base: position 227,352 of record NZ_VIVL01000004.1, read on the forward strand.
CAAGCTCGCCATTGCGCGCGAGCTTGCCGCGGAAAAGAGCAAGCTGGCTGCCAAGAAGGCCCGCGAAGCGGCCAACTCTGCCAACGCCTACGCCCACGACGAACCGTGGCAGATCGCCGGCGCTGCGCTGGCCGTCGGCGTGCTGGTGGGCCTGCTGCTTGGCCGCCGCTGACCTGAACGCAAGCCGTTGCCGCGCCGTCCCTCGCCGAGCCGGAGTCGGCGCATGAGATTGCTGTCCCTGTTCGGGCTCGATGCCCGTTTGCGGCGGCTGCGGATCGCTGCGGCCGAAGGCGCGCTGGCGGCCGAAGACCGCGTGCAGCTCCTGCGCATGGCGTGGGAGGACGAGAAGCAGCGTCTCAAGCTGATGCTCGTGCTGGTGGTGGCCGTGCTCGGGCTCACCACGGTGGCGGTGGCGTTGCTCTCGATGGCGGTGGTGGTGCATTTCTGGGAAACACCGCACCGCATCGCGGCTGCGTGGTCGGTGGCCGGCGTGTGGGTCCTGCTCTGGCTGGGCGCGGCGCTGGGGCTGTTCCTGACCCTTCGCAATGCCTCGAACAGCTTCATTCCGGCGCGCCGCGAATTCGAACGCGACTGGGCCTGGGTGCAGGACAGCTTCGGCCTCGGCAAGGATCCCGACCAGGACGAAGAAGCGCCGCGTCCCCGGCGGCCCGCCACGCGCGAGGAACTGCTCGCCCGCATGGAGCGCCAGCGCGAACGCATTGCCACGATGCAGGGGGCAGGACCGGCACGGCCCGCCGCTGCAACGGGTGCTTCTTCCGAGGCACCGCCGGTCGACGAATCGGCGGCAGCTGCGGCCTTGCGCATTGCGCGGGAGCACCCCGTGGCCACCGGCGTTGCCGCCGCGGTGGCCGTGGCGGTGATCCGGCCCAAGCGGCTGCTGCGCTGGGCCGCGTTCATTGCGCCAGTGCTCTGGCGCATGCGCTGAGAAGAAAAGAGAAAGAGCGAAGGCTCAGGCGGCGCTGCGGCTTTGCAGCAAGGCCTGCGCCGCCTCGCGGACCAGCGCCGGGCCGCGGTAGATGAGGCCTGTGTAGATCTGCACCACGTCCGCGCCCGCGGCAATCTTGGCCCTGGCATCGGCCGCGCTCAGGATGCCCCCCACCCCGATGATCGGAAAACCCGGCCCCAGCGCCGCGCGCAGCTGCAAGACCACACGGTTGCTCGCCTCGCGCACGGGAGCGCCCGAGAGCCCGCCCGCTTCGTCGGCATGCGGCAGGCCGGCGACCGCGTCTCGCGCCAGCGTGGTGTTGGTGGCGATCACGCCGTCCATGCCGTGGCGCTGCAGCGTGGCGGCGATCACGGCGACCTGGCTCTCGTCCAGATCGGGAGCGATCTTCACGAACAGCGGCACGCGCCGACGGCTGCGCTCGGCCAGGGCATGGCGGCGTTCCGCGATGGCGCCCAGCAGGGCGTCGAGCGCCTCGTCGCTCTGCAGCGTCCGCAGGTTGGCGGTGTTGGGACTCGAGATGTTGATGGTCACGTAGTCGGCATGCGGGTACACGCCGTCCAGGCAGGCCAGGTAGTCGTCCACGGCCTTTTCGATGGGCGTGGCGGCGTTCTTGCCGATGTTGAGCCCGAGCAGCATCGGCTTCTTGCCGCCGCCGCTCCTGCGGAAGCGCGCCTTCTGCACGTTGGCAAGAAAGGCGTCGAGCCCTTCGTTGTTGAACCCGAGCCGATTGATGAGCGCGTCGCGCTGGGGCAGGCGGAACATGCGCGGCTTGGGGTTGCCCGGCTGCGCCTTGGGCGTGACCGTGCCGACTTCGACGAAGCCGAAGCCCATGGCGGCAAAGGCGTCGATGCAGCGGGCGTTCTTGTCGAGACCGGCGGCCAGGCCCACGCGGTTGGGAAATTCCAGCCCCGCCAGCGTGACCGGATCATCGACGCGCGGCGCGGCGTAGGCGCAGGCCAGCGGCGTGTTCTGCGTGCGGGCCAGCCCGTCGAGCGTGAGTTCGTGGGCATGCTCCGGGTCGAAGCCGAACAGAAAGGGCCGGGCCAGGCCGTAGAGCGAAGAGGGGAGCAGGGGCATCGGATAATTCTCGACTTCAATGAGCCAAGGATTCTCCGCGATGACTGCACCCGTTTCCCCTTCTTCCGCCTCCGGCGCCGCGAACGGCGCGGGCGCCATCTCCCAGGACGAACTCAAGGCCCAGGTCGGCCGCGCCGCGCTGGCCTACGTGGCCAAGGGTGAAATCGTCGGCGTGGGCACGGGTTCCACCGTGAACAAGTTCATCGACGCGCTGGCCACCATCAAGGACCAGATCAAGGGGGCGGTGTCCAGCTCTGTGGCCTCGACCGAGCGCCTGCGTGCCCTGGGCATTCCGGTGTTCGACAGCAACGAGGTCGACGAACTCGGCGTCTACATCGACGGTGCCGACGAGATCGACCACCACGGCTTCATGGTGAAGGGCGGCGGTGCGGCGCTCACGCGCGAAAAGATCGTGGCGGCGCAGTCGCGGCGCTTCGTCTGCATTGCCGATGCTTCCAAGCTGGTAGACACGCTCGGCGCCTTTCCGCTGCCGGTGGAGGTGATTCCGATGGCAGCGCGCCGGGTGATGCGGCAGTTCGAGGCCATGGGCGGCATCGCACAGGTGCGCGAGAAGGACGGATTGCCGCTCGTGACCGACAACGGCCAGCACATCGTCGACGTGACGGGACTGCGGATCAGCGATCCGCTCGCCTTCGAATCCGAAGTGAGCCAGTGGCCCGGCGTGGTCACGGTCGGCGTGTTTGCGCATCAGAAGGCCGACGTGTGCCTGCTGGGTACGCCCTCGGGCGTGCAGACGATGCAGTTCGACTGAAGAAGGAAGACCGCGTGCTCTTCTGGCCGGCGGCCGGCCGGTTCAGAACTTGATGCCTGCCGGATTGCTCGGGCTCGGACCGCTCGGGGCGGGCGTGGGCGGTTGTGGCGCTGGCTGCGCAACGGGCGCGGGCTCGGATGCGCCGGGCGCCGGCTGCAGCGCGACCAGCGGCCGCGCCGGCGGATTGCGGTAGCCCGCGGGCAGGCTGTTGCTCTTCGGATAGCCCGCGGCGTCGAGGTAACGCGACCATTCGGCGTCCGAGTAGCCCTTGAGTTGCTGCGAGCCGATCGTCAGCAGCGGCAGCGAGGCCTGGTTGCTCAAGCGCTGCAATGCCTCCACATCCTGGCTGCTCTTGACGGTGCGCTCCTCGAACGGAATGCCGCGCGTGACGAGCAGCGAACGGGCGGTGCCACAGGGCGCGCATTCCTCGCTGCTGTAGAGCGTCACGGGATAGCGCTGCGCCACTTGCCGCAATTCGTAGGGCAGCCCGGCATTGGCGGGAGGCGTGATGCCGGCCTGCGGGGCCGCGGCCGGTTCCGTGCTTGCGGTGGGCGCGCGGTCCGAGAAGGTGACCTTGCCGTTCTTGTCGACGTTGCGGTAGATCGGCTGGGCCATTGCCCCTGCGGCGATCAGCAGCAGGGCGAAGCCGGACAGGCGATGCAAGGAGGATTTCTGGTGGATCGAATGCATCGCCCGAGTATCGCAAGCTTCAGGCGCGCATCAAGCGGGCCGGGTCTGTGCCATGCCCTGGTGTCGCAGCAGCGCATCAAGCTGTGGCTCGCGGCCGCGGAAGGCCTTGAACGAATCCATGGCGCTGCGGCTGCCGCCGGCTTCGAGGATGGCCTGGCGGTACCTGCGGCCGGTTTCGATGTTCGGCTGGCCGTCGGTGCCCACGGTTTCCTCGAAGGCGGCATAGGCATCGGCGCTCAGCACCTCGGCCCACTTGTAGCTGTAGTAGCCGGCCGCGTAGCCGCCCGAGAAGATATGGCTGAAGGTGTTCGGCGTGCGGCTGAAAGGAGGCGAGGGCATCACGGCCACCTCGGTGCGCACCTTGCCCAGCAGCGCGAGCACGCCGCCCGGCTGCGCGGCGGCGGCCTGGTATTCGGTATGCAGCAGCATGTCGAACAGCGAGAACTCGATCTGGCGCAGCGTCTGCAGGCCGCTCTGGAAGTTCTTGGCGGCGGTCATCTTGTCGAACAGCGCGCGCGGCAACGGCTCGCCGGTGTCGACGTGGGCCGTCATGTGCCTGAGCACGTCCCATTCCCAGCAGAAGTTTTCCATGAACTGGCTCGGCAGCTCGACCGCGTCCCACTCGACGCCGCTGATGCCCGACACGTCGCGCTCGTTCACCTGCGTGAGCATGTGGTGCAGGCCATGGCCGAATTCGTGGAACAGGGTGGTCACGTCGTCGTGCGTGAGCAGCGGCGGCTTGCCGTCGACGCCGCTCGCGAAGTTGCACACGAGCTGGGCGACGGGCGTTTGCAGCATGCCGTCGTCAGGGCGCAGCCAGCGCGCGCGCACGTCGTCCATCCACGCACCGCCGCGCTTGGCGGCGCGGGCGGAAGGGTCGAGGTAGAACTGGCCGACCTTCTGCCCGGCGCGCTCGATGCGGTAGACCTCGACGCTGGGGTGCCAGGTGGGCGCGCTGTCGCGGCGAATCGAAACCTCGAACAGCGTCTCGACGATCTTGAACAGGCCGGCCATCACCTTGGGCGCCGGGAAGTACTGCTTGACCTCCAGCTCGCTGAAGGCATAGCGCGCCTCCTTGAGTTTTTCGCCGATGTAGCTCCAGTCCCACGCCTGCGGATCGGTGATGCCCAATTGGTCCGCAGCGAAGGCGCGCAGGTCGGCCAGGTCGCGTTCGCCGTACGGCTTGGCCTTGGCCGCGAGATCGCGCAGGAACTTGACCACCTGCTCGGGCGACTCGGCCATCTTGGGCACGACCGAGAGTTCGCCAAAATTCCTGTAGCCGAGCAGTTTGGCTTCTTCCTCCCGCAGCGCGAGGATCTCGTTGATCAGCGCCGTGTTGTCGAAGGCCGGATCGCCAAGCTCGCTGGCGCGGGTGACGTAGGCCCGGTAGAGCGTTTCGCGCAGCGCGCTGCTCCTGGCGAACTGCATCACGGGCAGGTAGCAGGGCATCTTGAGCGTGAGCTTGTAGCCCTGCTTGCCCTCGGCTTCGGCTGCTGCGCGGGCCGCGCTCACCACGTCTTCGGGCACGCCCTCGAGCTCGCCCAGCGCCGCGTAGTACGAGAAGGCGTCGGTGGCATCGAGCGCGTTCTCGCTGAATTTCTGGCTCAGTTCGGCCTGGCGTTCCTGGATGTCGGCAAAGCGCTTCTTCGCCTCGCCCTGCAGTTCCGCGCCGCCCAGCACGAAGTTGCGCACGGCATTCTTGTGCGCCTGGCGCTGCTCGGGGTTGAGGGTGGCCACGTCGATGGCCTTGTACTTGGCATAGAGGCGCTCGTCGGAACCCAGGCGGGTCCAGAAGGCGGTCACGCGCGGCATGGCCTCGTTGTAGGCGGCGCGCAGTTCCGGCGTGTCGGCCACGGCGTTGAGATGCCCCACGGCGCCCCAGGCGCGGCTGAAGCGTTCGGACGCCACGTCGAGCACCTTGGAGATCGCATTCCAGTCGGCGGGAAAGTCGGCGGCCGTCACGGTCTGCAGCGCTGCCTCGGCTTCGGCCAGCAGGATGTCGACCGCGGGCGCAACGTGTTCGGGCTCGATGCGGTCGAACAGCGGAAGATCGGTGAAGTCGAGGAGGGGGTTGTTCTTTGTGGCCATGGAAATCACTTGGCGGCGCGTTCCGCGGCTTCAAGGGTGTTGACGAGCAGCATGGCGCGCGTCATGGGGCCGACGCCGCCCGGCACGGGGGTGATCCAGCCGGCCACTTCCTTGACGCCGTCGAAGTCGACGTCGCCGGCGAGCTTGCCGTCTTCCTTGCGGTTCATGCCCACGTCGATCACGACCGCGCCGGGCTTCACCATGCCGGCCGTCAGGATGTTGCGCTTGCCCACCGCGGCCACGATCACGTCGGCCTGGCGCGTGAGGGCGCCCAGGTCTTGCGTCGCGCTGTGGCAGATGGTCACGGTGGCGTTCCTGGCCAGCAGCATCATGGCCATCGGCTTGCCGACGATGTTGCTGCGGCCGATGACCACCGCATGCTTGCCGCGCAGGTCGTAGCCGATGGATTCGAGCATCTTCATGCAGCCGTAGGGCGTGCAGGGCCAGAAGCCCGGCGCGCCGGTCATGAGCGCGCCGGCGCTGGCCACGTGGAAGCCGTCCACGTCCTTGGCGGGCGAGATCGCCTCGATGACCTTCTGGCTGTCCATGTGCTTTGGCAGCGGCAGCTGAACCAGGATGCCGTGCACCTTGGGGTCGTCGTTGAGGGCGCGGATGCGGTCCAGCAGCGCGGCCTCGCTCATGTCGGCAGGATAGGTTTCGAGGGTGGCCGCGAGGCCGGTTTCGGTGCTGTCGTTGACCTTGTGCTTCGTGTAGACCTGGCTGGCCGGGTCGCTGCCCACGAGGATGATGGAAAGGGCCGGGTCCACGCCCTTGGCCTTCAGTGCGGCGGTGCGGCCGGCAACCTCGGCGCGAATGGTTTTGGCGAGGGCGTTGCCATCGATCAGTTGGGCGGTCATCGGTTTCGATTTTCCAAGTAAAAACGCCCGCTTGCGCAGGCGTGAGAGTCATTCATTGCTATCGGGGGGATAGCTTCTAGGCTTTGGCGGCCGGCGCCGCCTGCCCGAGCGCGATCTTGAGCAGATCGGCCACGGTGTTGGCGTTGAGCTTTTCCATGATGTTGGCGCGGTGCGCCTCGACCGTCTTGATGCTGATGCCCAGGTCGTCGGCAATCTGCTTGTTCAGGCGGCCGGCGACGATGCGCTCGAGCACCTGGGCCTCGCGGCCGGTGAGCTTGGACAGCAGCGCGTCGCGGCTGGCCGACTGCTGGTGCTGGGTGAAGGCGCCGCGCGCGTGCTCGAGCATGCGCTCGACCAGCGTGACGAGCTCTTCGTCGTTGAAGGGCTTCTGGATGAAATCCATGGCGCCCTTCTTCATGCTGTCGACTGCCATCGGCACGTCGCCGTGGCCGGTGATCACCACGATGGGCAGCGGGGAACGCCGTTCGATCAGCCGGTCCTGCAGTTCGAGGCCGGTCATGCCGGCCATGCGGATGTCGACGATCAGACAGGCGACTTCGCGCGGGTCGTATCGGGAGAGGAAGGACTCGGCCGAGTCGAAGCAGCGAACCCTGTAGTCCTTGCCTTCGAGCAGCCATTGCAGCGAATCTCGCACGGCTTCGTCGTCGTCGACGACATAGACAGTGCCCTTCTTCGGAATCAAACTCATGCAGGTACCTTTGCCTCGTCGCTTGCTACGGAACTGGGAGCGTCCAACACCGGAATCCAGAAGGAAAAACGGCATCCGATCACATCCGGACCATTGTAGATGTTCTCCGCCTGCATCCTGCCCCGATGGGACTCGACGATGGTGCGGCACAGATTCAGCCCGATGCCCATGCCTTCCGGCTTGGTGGAGAAGAAGGCTTCGTACAGGCGGTCCATCACCTCGGGCGCCAGGCCCTTGCCGGTGTCCTGCACCGAGAACTCGATGGCGTTGTGGCCCTCGATCACCTTGGGCAGCACGCGCAGCTCGACGCTGCGGCGCGCGAGCGGACGCTCGGCAATGTCGATGGACTCGGCCGCGTTCTTCAGCAGGTTGACCATCACCTGCTCGATCAGGATCGGGTCTACCTGCACCACCGGCAGCCGCGCGGCCACGTAGTGGTTGAGCCGCACGTTGCGCCGCCGCAGCTCGATGCCCGCGAGCTCGACCGCTTCGCTGACCATGGTGGACACGTCGGCGGCCGTGCGGTTGGGCTCGCTGCGCTTCACGAACGAGCGGATGCGCTGGATGATCTGCCCCGCGCGCTGCGCCTGCTTGGAGGTTTTCTCCAGCGCCGCGAGCAGCGCCTCGGTGTCGATGGCCTGCCCCTTGAGGCGCGACATCATTCCGTTGCAGTAGTTGGTGATGGCCGTGAGCGGCTGGTTGAGTTCGTGCGCCACGCTGGACGCCATCTCGCCCATCGTGATCAGGCGGCTCGCGGCCTGCGCGCGGTCGGCCTGCGCCGCGGCCTGCTCTTCGGCGTCGCGCCGCGGCGTGATGTCGGTGGCGATCACCAGCTGGGCCAGCCGGCCGTCGACCCACGTCAGGTAGCGCGAACGCACCTCGAGCCACTTGCCCAGGTGCGGCACGAAGATCTCGTTGTTGGCCGTCTGGGCGGCGGTCAGGGTGTCGATCGGCAGGCCGGCGTAGGGGTCGACGTCGTCCAGGCCCTCGTCATGCGCATTGGAGGCGGGCACGCCGGCCTGCGCCACCATGCCCAGGTGGCCCACGGTGTCGGAGCCGAACCAGAGGCGGTACAGCTTGTTGGCGAACAGCAGCTCCTCGCTGCCGATGGGCGCAACCGACACGGCAGCGTCGAGCGCCTCCAGCACCGTGGTGAAGCGCTCATAAGAGGCCGACAGCTGCTCGCGGATGCGCGTGGGCTCGGTGATGTCGGTCATCGAGGTCATCCAGCCGGTCTGGTGGCCGCGCGCGTCGATCAGCGGCGATACATAGAGCCGGGCGTTGAAAACGCTGCCGTTCTTGCGCTTCACGCGCACCTGGAAGCCGCCGGGCAGGGCGCGACCGTGCAGCTCTTCCTCGAGCCGCTCGTTCATCACTTCGCGGTCCGACTCCAGCCAGTAGGGGAAGGGCGGCGACTGGCCCACCAGTTCGGCCTCGCTCCAGCCCGTCATCGCGCAGAAGGCGGCATTCACGTAGGTGATGCGGCCCTGCAGGTCGAGCACGCGCATGCCGGTGAGCATGGAGTTTTCCATCGCACGGCGGAAGTTGGTTTCGGCGACCAGCCGCTGCTGGGCCTGCTGGCGCCGCCGGGTGTGGCGCCAGGTGCCGATCAGCATCCAGCTGGTCAGCACGCTGAGTGCGCAGACCAGCCAGAACAGGCCGTTGCCGACCACGCCCTGTGAAGTGCGGTAGGCCTGGGCGCGCAGCACCAGCGCATTGCCGACGGGCGAAACCGGCACCTCGTACTCGTTGGTTCTTTCGGGCCAGGGGAGGAGCCGCCTGCCGCTTTCCCTCAGGTTGACCGTATTGCCCGCAAGCACGTCGCCCTTGGCGTCGAGCAGCGAGACCGCGTAGCGCGCCTGCACTTCCGACGGCATGCCGTAGCGCAGCAGGCCATCGACCGAAAATTCGCCGAGCACCACGCCCGCGAACAGGCCCTGGTCGAAGAGAGGAATATGCAACTGCAGCATCGCCGCGGGATCGCCGCCCGCCACCGGCTGGGAGAAAACCGGCTGGCGCAGCTCGCGGGCCAGGGCGTAGTTGCTTTCCACGTCCCCCGGGCGCAGCACGTCGCCGATCAGGTGCTGTTGCGCGGGATGCACGCTCGGCGCCGAATAGCCGGCCTTGAAGCGGCGCCGGTCGTCGATCCAGGTGACGGTCTGCAGCTCGGGGAACTGGCTCACCAGCGATTCTGCGCGGCTCGCGAATTCGATCGGGTCGATCTCGCGATTGGAGGCGTCGCGCGCGATGCGCATCAGCTGTTCCTGGCGCTCGAGCAGGCGCAGGCGCATGCGCTGCTGCGCGTATTCGACGTCCCGCCGCACGGATTCCTGCTCGCGCTCGACTTCCTCGGTGCGCAAATACCAGAACGCCGAAACGATGGCCGCCAGGAACAGCAGCACCGCCGCGATCGGCGCCAGCATGGCGACCGCGTCTTGCAGCACCGGCGTTTGCTGGCGCCACCAGCGGCGCCACCACGAGAGCGGAGACGCATTCACGGCGCTGCGGGCAACCGCCAGCGGAGAGGAAAAAGGCATGCTGCGAGTTTAGGTGATGACCCTTGTGCCAAGGAGAGAGGGCCGCAGTGCCATTGATTCCGGCGCGGGCGACTTTGTTTCCAAAATATCACAATAAGAAATTCGCATGCACGATTTGAAATAGAAGTATTTCTATGAGAAACTCCCGCGCGGTGATCGAAGAGCGCACTAAATTACAGCCACAGCCCTAAAGGAGAGACAAGCATGTCGGCAAATCCCGAGAACCTGTTCGGCTCGGCCGCGAACGACGCGGACGCCCAGGAAACCCGTGAATGGATGGATGCACTGTCCTCCGTGATTCAAAGCGAGGGACCTGAACGGGCCCACTTCCTTCTCGAGCAACTGCTCGAACATGCACGGCAGCACAGCATCGACAAGCCGTTCTCCGCCAATACGGCCTACGTCAACACCATCGAGCCCGACCAGGAAGAGCGCTGCCCCGGCAACCTCGAGATCGAGGAGCGCCTGCGCGCCTACATGCGCTGGAACGCCATGGCGATGGTGGTCAAGGCCAACCGCCACCATCCGGCCGAAGGCGGCGACCTGGGCGGCCACATCGGCTCCTTCGCCTCGCTGGCCAACATGTTCGGTGCCGGCTTCAACCACTTCTGGCACGCCGAGAGCGAAAACCACGGCGGCGACTGCCTCTACATCCAGGGCCACGTCTCGCCCGGCATCTATGCCCGCGCCTACCTCGAAGGCCGCCTGAGCGAAGAGCAGCTGCTCAACTTCCGCCAGGAAGTCGACGGCAAGGGCCTCTCCAGCTACCCGCATCCGAAGCTGATGCCCGAGTTCTGGCAGTTCCCGACCGTCTCGATGGGCCTCGGCCCGCTGATGGCCATCTACCAGGCGCGCTTCCTCAAGTACCTGCATGCCCGCGGCATCGCCAACACCGAGAACCGCAAGGTCTGGGTGTTCTGCGGCGACGGCGAGATGGACGAAGTCGAATCGCTGGGTGCCATCGGCCTGGCCGCGCGCGAAGGCCTCGACAACCTGATCTTCGTCATCAACTGCAACCTGCAGCGCCTGGACGGTCCGGTGCGCGGCAACGGCAAGATCATCCAGGAGCTCGAAGGCGAGTTCCGCGGTTCGGGCTGGAACGTCATCAAGCTGATCTGGGGCAGCAACTGGGACCCGCTGATCGCGCGCGACAAGGAAGGCGCGCTGCGCAAGATCATGATGGAGACCAACGACGGCGACTACCAGGCCTTCAAGGCCAACGATGGCGCCTACGTCCGCAAGCATTTCTTCGGCCGCGATCCGCGCACGCTCGAGATGGTGTCCAAGATGAGCGACGACGACATCTGGCAGCTGCGCCGCGGCGGCCACGACTCGCAGAAGGTCTACGCGGCCTTCGACGCGGCCGTGAAGCACAAGGGCCAGCCCACGGTGCTCCTGATCAAGACGGTCAAGGGCTTCGGCATGGGCAAGATCGGCGAGGGCAAGAACAACGTCCACCAGACCAAGAAGCTCAGCGACGAGGACATCATGGCCTTCCGCGACCGCTTCAACATCCCGATCCCGGACAGCAAGATCGCCGACCTGCCGTTCTACAAGCCGGCCGACGACACGCCGGAAATGAAGTACCTGCACGAGCGCCGCAAGGCGCTGGGCGGCTACCTGCCGCACCGCCGCACCAAGGCCGACGAGAGCTTCACGGTGCCCTCGCTGGACACCTTCAAGTCGGTGATGGAGCCCACGGCCGAGGGCCGCGAGATCTCGACCACGCAGGCCTACGTGCGCTTCCTGACCCAACTCCTGCGCGACAAGGCGCTGGGCCCGCGCGTGGTGCCCATCCTGGTGGACGAGGCGCGCACCTTCGGCATGGAAGGCCTGTTCCGCCAGATCGGCATCTACAACCCCGCTGGCCAGCAGTACACCCCGGTCGACAAGGACCAGGTCATGTACTACAAGGAAGACAAGGCCGGCCAGATCCTGCAGGAAGGCATCAACGAGGCCGGCGGCATGTCGAGCTGGATCGCGGCGGCCACCTCGTACAGCACGAACAACCGCATCATGGTGCCGTTCTACGTGTACTACTCGATGTTCGGCTTCCAGCGCATCGGCGACCTGGCATGGGCGGCCGGCGACATGCAGGCGCGCGGCTTCCTGCTGGGCGGCACCTCGGGGCGCACCACGCTCAACGGCGAAGGCCTGCAGCATGAAGACGGCCACAGCCATATCCTGGCCAACACCATTCCGAACTGCGTGAGCTACGACCCGACCTTCGCGCACGAGGTGGGCGTGATCCTGCACCATGGCCTCAAGCGCATGGTCGAGAAGCAGGACAACGTCTACTACTACCTCACGCTGCTCAACGAGAACTACGCGATGCCCGGCCTGCAGCCAGGCACCGAGGAGCAGATCATCAAGGGCATGTACCTGTCCAGGCAGGGCCCGGCGCTCAAGGCCAAGTCGCCCACCGTGCAGCTGCTGGGCAGCGGCACGATCCTGCGCGAAAGCTTCGCCGCGCAGGAGCTGCTCGAAAAGGACTGGGGCGTTTCGGCCTCGGTGTGGAGTTGCCCGAGCTTCAACGAGCTGACACGCGACGGCCAGGACGCCGACCGCTGGAATCTTCTGCACCCGGACCAGGCGCCGCGCGTGCCCTTCGTGGCCGAGCAGCTCGCGCCCACGGCCGGCCCGGTGGTGGCATCGACCGACTACATGAAGGCCTACGCGGAACAGATCCGCCCCTTCATCCCGAAGGGCCGCAACTACAAGGTGCTGGGCACCGACGGCTTTGGCCGCAGCGATTTCCGCAACAAGCTGCGCGAGCACTTCGAAATCAACCGCCACTACATCGTGGTGGCTGCGCTCAAGGCATTGAGCGAAGATGGCACGGTGCCAGTGGCCAAGGTGGTCGAGGCGATCAAGAAGTACGGCATCAATGTCGACAAGGTCAACCCGCTTTACGCCTGAACATCAACAAGCAACAACCAACGAACGAACGGCGCCTCACGGCGGGAGACGAACAATATGGCAGCAGTGGAAGTCAAGGTGCCGGACATCGGCGATTTCGATGAAGTCGCGGTGATCGAGGTGCTCGTGAAGGTGGGCGACACGGTCAAGGCCGAGCAATCGCTCATCACCGTGGAATCGGACAAGGCGTCGATGGAGATCCCGTCGTCGACTGCCGGTGTGGTCAAGGAGCTGAAGGTCGAGGTCGGCAGCAAGGTGAAGGAGGGCTCGGTGGTGCTCGTGCTCGAGGCCGAGGGAGCGGGCGCCGCGCCGGCTCCCGCGCCTGCGCCTGCTGCCCCGGCGGCGGCCGCTCCGGCAGCCGCGGCGCCTGCACCGGCTGCCGCGCCGGCAGCATCGGGTCCGGTCGAAGTCAAGGTGCCCGACATCGGCGACTTCAAGGACGTCGCAGTCATCGAGCTGCTGGTGAAGCCCGGCGACACCATCGCGGCCGACCAGTCGCTGATCACGGTGGAATCGGACAAGGCCTCGATGGAGATTCCGTCGTCGTCGGCCGGCGTGCTCAAGGAGCTCAAGGTCAAGGTGGGCGACACGGTCAACGTCGGCGACCTGATCGCGATATTGGAAGGCTCGGCAGGTGCCGCGGCACCCGCGCCTGCCCAGGCTGCCGCTGCCACGCCTGCCGCAGCAACCGCCAGCGCACCCGCGCCGGCCGCTGCATCGCCGGCACCCGCTGCAAGCCCGGCTGCCGCAGCCGCGCCGCATGAGCCGACGGTCGCGCCCAGCGGCAACCTGCCGCATGCCTCCCCCTCGGTGCGCAAGTTCGCACGCGAACTCGGCGTGCCGCTCGAGGAGGTCAAGGGCTCCGGCCCCAAGGGCCGCATCACGCAGGAAGACGTCCAGAGCTTCACCAAGGCCGTGATGAGCGGCCAGGCCAGCACCAAGGCCTCGGCGGCCAAGGCGCCGGCCGGTGGCGGCGGCGCGGATGGCGCCGCGCTGGGCCTCATTCCCTGGCCCAAGGTCGACTTCACGAAGTTCGGCGCGGTCGAGCGCAAGGACCTCTCGCGCATCAAGAAGCTCAGCGGCGCCAACCTGCATCGCAACTGGGTGATGATCCCGCACGTCACCAACAACGACGAAGCCGACATCACGGAGCTCGAGGCCTTCCGCGTCTCCACCAACAAGGAGAACGAGAAGTCGGGCATCAAGGTCACGATGCTGGCCTTCGTGATCAAGGCCGTGGTGGCGGCGCTGAAGAAATTCCCCGACTTCAACGCCAGCCTCGACGGCGACCAGCTGGTCTACAAGCAGTACTTCCACATCGGCTTTGCGGCCGACACGCCCAACGGGCTGGTGGTGCCGGTGCTCAAGGATGCCGACAAGAAGGGCATCCTGCAGATCAGCCAGGAAATGGGCGAACTCGCCAAGAAGGCGCGCGACGGCAAGCTCGGCTCGGCCGACATGCAGGGCGGCTGCTTCTCGATCAGCTCGCTCGGCGGCATCGGCGGCACGCACTTCACGCCCATCATCAATGCCCCCGAAGTGGCCATCCTCGGCCTCTCCAAGGGGCAGATGAAGCCGGTGTGGGACGGCAAGCAGTTCGTGCCGCGCCTGACGCTGCCGCTGTCGCTGTCGTACGACCACCGCGTGATCGATGGTGCCCTGGCTGCGCGCTTCAACGCCTACCTGGGCCAGGTGCTCGCGGACTATCGCCGAATCCTGCTATGACCACCGTAGTGGCCGTCCGCAAGGGCGGCCAGGTCACGATGGCGGCGGATTCACTGGTGACCTTCGGCGACACGCGGCTTTCGCACCGCGCCGAGGCAAACCAGAAGATCTTCACCGTCGAGGATGCGGCGGGGCAGAGCCTGTTCGCCGTGGCCGGCGCCGCTGCGCACTTCCTGGTGCTGCAGCATGCGCTGGCCGCGCAGCCGCGCGAGGCGCTGCTGTTCGGCAGCAAGCACGAGATCTTCCGCACCTTCACGCTGCTGCATCCGGTGCTGAAGGACTCGTTCTTCATGCAGACCAAGGAAGACGAGCACGAGCCCTACGAGTCGAGCCAGTTCACGATGCTGATGGCCAACCAGAGCGGCATCTACGGCATCTACAGCTACCGCGAGGTGTTCGAGTTCAAGCAGTTCTGGAGCATCGGCTCGGGACGCAGCTTTGCGCTCGGCGCCATGCACGCGGCCTATGACATCAAGTCGCGCACATCGCGCGACGTGGCGGAGGCGGGCATCGCCGCCGCCTGCGAATTCGATCGCAATTCGGCCCCACCGGTCGACGTTCTCACACTCAAACTGAAAGTGTCCAAATGAGCGAACAACAAATCAAGGTGCCCGACATCGGCGACTTCGACGAAGTCGCGGTGATCGAGGTGCTGGTCAACGTCGGCGACACGGTCAAGGCCGAGCAGTCGCTGATCACGGTCGAATCGGACAAGGCCTCGATGGAAATTCCGTCGTCGGCGGCCGGCGTGGTGAAGGCGCTGGCCGTCAAGGTGGGCGACAAGGTCAGCGAAGGCTCGGTCGTGCTGACGCTGGAAGTCGACGGTGCTGCCGCGTCCGCGCCCGCAGCGGCCGTACCGGCGCCCGTAGCCGCGGCTCCTGCACCCAAGGCGGCACCCGCGCCGGCTCCCGCTTCGGCGGCCGTGGCGGTGTCGAGCTATGGCGGCAAGGTCGATGTCGAATGCGACGTGATCGTGCTCGGCGCCGGCCCCGGCGGTTACTCGGCTGCGTTCCGCGCGGCCGACCTGGGCCTCAAGGTGGTGCTGATCGAACGCTACGCCACGCTCGGCGGCGTGTGCCTGAACGTCGGCTGCATTCCTTCGAAGGCGCTGCTGCACGTGGCCTCGGTCATGGACGAAGTGAAGCACTTCGCCGACCTCGGCGTGAGCTTTGCCGCGCCCACGGTCGATCGCGCCAAGCTGCTCGGCCACAAGAACAAGGTGGTGGGCAAGCTCACCGGCGGCCTCACGGCCATGGCCAAGATGCGCAAGGTGACGGTGCTGCGCGGCGTCGGCAACTTCATCGACCCGTATCACCTCGAGGTGGAAGAAACCTCGGGCACCAGTTGGGACACTACCGGCAAGAAGCAGACCGTCAAGTTCCGCAACGCGATCATCGCGGCCGGTTCGCAGGCCGTGAGCCTGCCCTTCATGCCGAAGGACCCGCGCGTGGTCGATTCCACCGGCGCGCTCGAGATGGGCACCGACCCCAAGCGTATGCTGATCCTGGGCGGCGGCATCATCGGCCTCGAAATGGGCACGGTGTATTCCACGCTGGGCGCGCGGCTGGACGTGGTCGAGATGCTCGACGGCCTGATGCAGGGCGCAGACCGCGACCTCGTGAAGGTCTGGCAGAAGATGAATGCGCCGCGCTTCGACAACATCATGCTCAAGACCAAGACGGTGGGCGCCGAGGCCACGAAGGAGGGCATCAAGGTGAGCTTCGAGGGCGAGCAGGCACCCAAGGAGCCGCAGGTCTATGACCTGGTGCTGCAGGCGGTGGGCCGCAGCCCGAACGGCAAGAAGATCGGCGCGGAGAAGGCCGGCGTCGCGGTGAGCGACCGCGGCTTCATTCCGGTCGACATCCAGATGCGCACCAACGTGCCGCACATCTTCGCCATCGGCGACATCGTCGGCCAGCCGATGCTGGCGCACAAGGCGGTGCACGAGGCGCATGTGGCGGCCGAGGTGATAGCGGGCGAGCAGAAGGGCGACAAGGAGCTGTCGAGCGCCGCGTTCAACGCCCGCGTGATCCCGAGCGTGGCCTATACCGACCCCGAGGTGGCGTGGGTCGGGCTCACCGAGGACCAGGCCAAGGCCGAAGGCATCAAGATCAAGAAGGGCCATTTCCCGTGGACCGCTTCGGGCCGCGCCATCGCCAACGGCCGCGACGAGGGCTTCACCAAGCTGCTGTTCGACGCCCAGACGCATCGCATCCTGGGCGGCGGCATCGTCGGCACGCATGCCGGCGACATGATCGGGGAGATTGCGCTGGCCATCGAGATGGGCGCCGACGAGATCGACATCGGCAAGACCATCCATCCGCATCCGACGCTGGGCGAGAGCATCGGCATGGCGGCCGAGGTGGCGCACGGGACCTGTACCGATCTGCCGCCGGCCAAGAAGGCGGCCTGACCGGGGTTTCGGCCGGCCACAAAAAATCCCGCCGCGGCGGGATTTTTTTCGTCCTGATGGAGGACGCGAAGATCCGGGGAAAGGCTCAGTTGCCGGTGTGGGTTGCCGCAGTTGCCGCGGCCTTGATCTCGTCGTTCTGGGCGCCGCCGAGCACGCGGCGCGCGCCGTCGAAGCGGCGGCTCCAGTAGCTGCCGTTCATGTCTTCCACACGCACCTGGGCGCCCGTGCGCGGCGAGTGGATGAACTTGCCTTCGCCGACATAGATGCCGACATGGCTGAAGGCACGGCGCATGGTGTTGAAGAAGACCAGGTCGCCCGGCTTGAGCTGGCTGGGATCGATCTTCTCGGTGGCGGCTGCCTGCTCCTCGGCGCGGCGCGGCAGCACATGGCCGAGCGTCTGGTTGTACATCGCGCGAACGAAGCCGCTGCAATCAAAGCCGGATTCGGCCGAGTTGCCGCCGCGGCGATAGGGCACGCCGAGGAAGCCGATGGCGGTAACCACCAGATCGGAGGTTCGTTCAGCGACGGTTTGGCGGACCTGCCTGAGTTGTCCGATGATGCCCTTGTCGGCCAGCAACCGGGCCAGCTCGTCGTCGGTTCGGTCCTGTTGGGGGGCGGCCTGGACGGCGACGGCAAACAGGAGAGACGCGGGTAGGACGAAAAAACGCATGGCGCGTAGGATATTGATGACGCGCAGTTATGTCAACCTCATCCGAATTGGTGAATGTATCTTCAAGTCTTTGATTTGTTTGATTTTTTTTGATCCGATCAAAGAAAAAATGTAACGGCCGATCTTTATGAACCATAAGCGATTGGCTGAAGGCGAACTTTTGTACTCGCATTGGAGGGGGCGAACAGCCTGGATTCGCACTCCATTTCACGTCAAGATCGCACCAACTACCCGGAAAAGACATGAACCTGCGAATTCAGGAAGTTGGGCGCCTCCTGGGAAGGGCGGCCCTGGCGGCGGTTCTGGCCGTCGGGGGTGCCGCCACGGCGCAGATACGCCCGGAAACCATTTCAACCGGCCTCGAGAATCCGTGGGGCGTGGCCTTCTTGCCGGGCGGCCGTTTCGTGGTCACGGAGCGGGCCGGCCGGTTGCGGCTGATCGCTGCGGACGGCAAGATCGGCGCGCCCATTGCCGGCCTGCCGGCCATCGCGGCCGGCGGGCAGGGCGGCTTGCTCGACGTGGTGGCCGATTCGGGCTTCGACAAGAACCGCACGCTGTATTTCTGCTTCTCGGAACCTGCAGCCGGCGGCGGTGCGGGCAACGGCACGGCGCTGGCCAGCACCCAGCTTTCGGCCGACGGCACGCGGCTCGAGAACCTGAAAATCATCTTCAGCCAGCAGCCCAAGGTGGCCAGCCGCCACCATTTCGGCTGCCGCATCGTCGAGGCGCGCGACGGCACGCTGTTTCTCACGCTGGGCGAGCGGTTCAGCCGCAAGGAAGATGCGCAGAAGCTCGACAACCACCTTGGCAAGGTGGTGCGCATCGCCAAGGACGGATCGGCGCCCGGGGACAACCCCTTCGTCGGCCGGGCGGGCGCGCTGCCCGAGATCTGGAGCTATGGCCACCGCAACGGACAGGGCGCAGCGCTCGCGCCCGATGGCCGCTTCTGGATGACCGAGCACGGTCCGCAGGGCGGCGACGAGATCAACATCCCGCAGGCCGGCCGCAACTACGGCTGGCCGGTGATCACCTACGGCGAGAACTATGGCGGCGGAAAGATCGGCGAGGGCATCACGGCGAGGGATGGCATGGAACAGCCGTTGCACTACTGGGTGCCGTCGATCGCGCCCTCGGGCATGGCTTTTCTTACCAGCGACCGCTACGGTGCGGCATGGAAGGGCAACCTGTTCGTGGGTTCGCTCAAGTTCGGCTATCTCGACCGCATCGAGCTGAAGGACGGCAAGGTGGTGGCCGAGCACAAACTGCTGGCCGACGACCGGGCCCGCATTCGCGATGTGAAGCAGGGGCCGGACGGCCTGCTCTACGTGCTGACTGACGAATCCGACGGCAAGCTGCTGCGCCTGCGGCCGAACTGAGGCCCGCCTCCAGCCCTCAGCCGGGGCAGCCCGGCAGCGGCAAAGTCGGCAGCATGCGGCGCCAGAGCCGCGTCCACTCGGGCCAGTCGTGGCCGCCTTCGGTCGTGAAGACGCGGCCCGCGGGCAGCGCGGCCGCCAGCAGCCGATGGCTGAAGGCAAAGCGGTCGTCGGTGCCATAGCCCAGGTAGAGCGGCGGCCGCGGCCCGAAGGTGGCGGTGGCGCCGACGTAGCCGCGCAGCCACTGCCACAGCTGGGTCTCGTTCGGCGTTCGCGGGTCGCTGCCCGGCGGATCGCCCAGCGGCCCGGTCCAGCGGGCAAGGCCGCCGGCATTGGCAATGTCGGTGCCCAGCGTGCGTTCTCCGAGATAGGGCGCAATGGCGACGATGCCCGCGAGTTCGCCGGGATGGGTCTGCGCGTAGAGCAGCCCGCCGAAGCCGCCGACCGAAATGCCGACGATCCAGATGGCCTTGTAGCCCTGGCTGCGCGCCGGCGCGATCACGTCCCGCTGCAGGCGGTCGAGGATGGTCTTGCCGTTGTAGTAGCCAAGGTGCGCGTCGACCCGCACCACGTCCACCGCGAGCCTGTTGTCGTTCAGGGCCTCGATGAAGCCTTCGCGCTCGAATTCGTCCGGGTGCGAGTACGCGCCGGGCAGCATCACGATCAGCGTGTCGGCGTTCGGCGTGCAGCGGCTCTTCTCGAGCGTGCGCTCCAGCGGCGCCTTGGCGGTGCGCAGGCCGCCGCATCCGGTCGCCACGAGCGCCGCGCCAAGGGCCAGAATCGGCAAATGGCGCCGGGCCGAAAAGAAGATCCGCATCCGACCGGAGTCTAGAGAGATACGTGCCCTTTCGGTGGTACGGTCTGGCCCCATCAATTCCATCTGAATGAAAGAACCGGTTCATGCTGCTCGACGCCTCGCTTTCCCAACTCGTCCTGGTCGACTTCCAGGCGCGGCTGATGCCGTCGATCTTCGAGGGCGAAGCGGTCGCGCAGAACGCGGTGCGGCTCGGCAGGATGGCCCAGCTGTTCCAGGTGCCGGTGTGGGGCACCGAGCACAACCCCTCCAAGCTCGGCGAAAACGTGCCCGACATCCGCGCGCTGTGCCAGCGCACCCTGTCGAAGATGCATTTCAGCGGCGTGGAGGAGGGCCTTGGCGAATGGCTGCGCGTGCCGGCGAAGGCGCCGCAGGGCAATGCCCGCAGCCTGCCCAAGCACCTGCAGAAGCCTGCTGCGGCCGCCGAAGAGCGCAATTCCATCGTGATTGCCGGCTGCGAAGCCCATGTCTGCCTGCTGCAGACTGCGCTCGACCTGCTGGAGGATGAATTCGAAGTCTGGGTCGTCACCGATGCCTGCAGTTCGCGCACCGAGCGCAACCGCGACGCCGCCTTCGACCGGCTGGCCGGTGCGGGGGCTGAACTCGTGACGACCGAGATGGTCGGCTTCGAATGGCTGCGCACGGCGGAGCACCCCGCGTTTTCCGAACTGCTCGCCCTGATCCGATAGCCGCGGCCGGCGGCGCACCACAAGGGCTCGGCCGGATTGTTCCGGCCGTCAGCTTGCTGCAAGATCGGTCTCCATAATTATGAATTCAGTTTTGGCGATGCCGCCAGGGCCGGATGAATAACAGGAGACATATCCAGATGAGCCGCTACGAAGAGTTCTATCGCCAGTCCGTCGATGCGCCCGAGGCCTTCTGGGCCGAGCAGGCGAAGCTGATCGACTGGCAGACCCCCGCAGAGCAGATCCTCGACGCGAGCCAGCCGCCCTTTGCGCGCTGGTTCGTGGGCGGCACCACCAACCTGTGCCACAACGCGGTCGACCGGCACCTGGCCACGCGCGGCGACCAGCCTGCGCTGATCTTCGTTTCCACCGAAACCGGGGTGGAGAAGAGTTACAGCTTCAAGGAACTGCACGCCGAAGTGCAGCGCACCGCCGCCAGCCTGATCGAACTGGGCGTGGGGAAGGGCGACCGCGTGCTCATCTACATGCCGATGATTCCCGAGGCCGCCTTCGCGATGCTGGCCTGCGCGCGCATCGGCGCCATCCACTGCGTGGTGTTCGGCGGATTCGCGAGCGGCTCGCTGGCCACGCGCATCGAGGACGCCGAGCCCAAGGTGGTGGTGAGCGCGGACGCCGGCTCGCGCGGCGGCAAGGTCATTGCGTACAAGCCGCTGCTCGACGAGGCGATCCGGCTGTCGAAGTACAAGCCGGCCGCGCTGCTGCTCACCGACCGCGGCCTGGCCCCCATGGACCTGACGGCCGGCCGCGACCACCTGGCCGGCGAACTCCGGCAAAAGCACCTCGACGCCGAGGTGCCATGCACCTGGCTGGCCGCCACCGACATCAGCTACACCATCTACACCAGCGGCACCACCGGCAAGCCCAAGGGCGTGCAGCGCGACGTCGGCGGCTATGCCGTGGCGCTGGCCGCGAGCATGAAGCACATCTTCGACGGCCGGCCTGGCGAAACCTACTTCTCGACCAGCGACATCGGCTGGGTGGTGGGCCACAGCTACATCGTCTACGGTCCGCTGATCGCCGGCATGGCCACCCTCATGTACGAGGGCCTGCCCACGCAGGGCATCGACCGGCAGCCCGACGGCGGCATCTGGTGGCGCCTGGTCGAGAAATACAAGGTGACGGTGATGTTCAGCGCACCCACCGCGGTGCGCGTGCTCAAGAAGCAGGATCCGGCGCTGCTGAAGAAATACGACCTGTCGAGCCTGCGCGCTCTGTTTCTTGCCGGCGAGCCGCTCGACGAGCCCACCGCGCGCTGGATCAGCGAAGGCCTGGGCGTGCCCATCATCGACAACTACTGGCAGACCGAGTCGGGCTGGCCGATGATCACCATTGCCAACGGCGTCGAGGCCAAGCCCAGCAAGTTCGGCAGCCCCGGTGTCCCGATGTATGGCTACCGCATCAAGATCCTGCACGAATCGACCGGCGAGGAATTGACCGCCCCCAATGAAAAGGGCGTGGTCGTGGTCGAAGGCCCGACCCCGCCCGGCTTCATGCAGACGGTGTGGAAGGACGATGCGCGCTTCGTCGACACCTACTGGAAGAGCGTGCCGGGCAGGATGGTCTATTCGACCTTCGACTGGGGCATTCGCGACGAGGACGGCTACTTCTACATCCTCGGGCGCACCGACGACGTGATCAACGTGGCCGGCCACCGCCTGGGCACCCGCGAGATCGAGGAGAGCATCTCGGGCCACGCCAACGTGGCCGAAGTGGCGGTGGTGGGTGTGGCCGATGCGCTCAAGGGCCAGGTGGCAATGGCTTTCGTGGTGCCGAAGGACGGCATCGCCGTGACCGACACCGATGCGGCGCTGAAGCTCGAAGGCGAGCTCATGAAGGTGGTGGCCGACCAGCTCGGTGCGCTGGCGCGGCCCGCGCGGGTGCGCTTCGTCTCGGGCCTGCCCAAGACCCGCAGCGGCAAGCTGCTGCGGCGCGCCATCCAGGCCGTGTGCGAACAGCGCGATCCGGGCGACCTGACCACCATCGACGACCCTGCCACCCTGCAGCAGATCAGGCAGCTGGTTTCTTCCGCCTGAGTGAGCAAAGCGGGCCTTGCGAAGCCGCGTCGAGCCGTCATATGTTTGACGTGGCACAATGCGAAGGTACTCAGGCCCTTCCCCAGCCACAGTCGCATCCGCCAACCGGTTCAGCCGTGTCGCGGAAGGTTTCTTAACCAGCTAGTGCTTCCTTCAGGGAAGCGAAGGTCAGCGGATCATGAGCGATTCCTCAAAGCCCACGGCGTATGCCGCGTATCAGGGCAACACGTACCTCTTCGGCGGCAATGCGCCCTATGTCGAGGAGATGTACGAAAACTACCTTTCCAATCCCGGCAGCGTGCCTGACAACTGGCGTTCGTATTTCGACGCCCTGCAGAACGTGCCCGCGGTCGATGGCTCCAACACCAGGGACGTTCCGCACCAGCCGGTGATCAACGCTTTCGCCGAACGCGCGAAGCAGGGCACCACCAAGGTCGTGCAGGCCAGCGGCGCGGATTCCGAGCTCGGCCGCAAGCGCACCGCCGTCCAGCAGCTGATCGCCGCCTACCGCAACGTCGGCGCCCGCTGGGCCGACCTGGACCCGCTCAAGCGCGCCGAGCGCCCGGCCATCCCGGAACTCGAGCCCTCGTTCTACGGCTTCACCGATGCCGACCTCGAGACGGTGTTCAACACCAGCAACACCTTCTTCGGCAAGGAGACCATGTCGCTGCGCGACCTGCTCAATGCCTTGCGCGAAACGTACTGCGGCACCATCGGCGCCGAGTACATGTACACCACCGACCAGAATCACAAGCGCTGGTGGCAGCAGAAGCTCGAAAGCGCCCGCACCAATCCGCAGCTGACCGCCGAGCAGAAGAAGCACGTGCTCAACCGGCTGACCGCGGCCGAAGGCCTCGAGCGCTTCCTGCACACCAAGTACGTGGGCCAGAAGCGCTTCTCGCTCGAAGGCGGCGAGAGCTTCATCGTCTCGATGGACGAGCTGATCAACCAGGCCGGCATCAAGGGCGTGCAGGAGATCGTGATCGGCATGGCCCACCGCGGGCGCCTCAACGTGCTGGTCAACTCGCTCGGCAAGATGCCGGCCGACCTGTTCGCCGAGTTCGACCACACCGCTCCTGAAGACCTGCCCAGCGGCGACGTCAAGTACCACCAGGGCTTCAGCTCGGACGTGACCACGCCCGGCGGACCGGTACACCTGAGCCTGGCCTTCAACCCCTCGCACCTCGAGATCGTGAACCCCGTGGTCGAAGGCTCGGTGCGCGCCCGCATGGACCGCCGCGCCGACCCGCAGGGCAAGCAGGTGCTGCCCGTGCTCGTGCACGGCGACGCCGCCTTCGCGGGCCAGGGCGTCGTGATGGAAACGCTGGCGCTGGCCGAGACCCGTGGCTACTTCACGGGCGGCACGGTGCACATCGTGATCAACAACCAGATCGGCTTCACCACCAGCGACCCGCGCGACAGCCGCTCGACGCTGTATTGCTCGGACATCGTCAAGATGATCGAGGCGCCGGTGCTGCACGTGAACGGCGACGATCCCGAGGCCGTGGTGCTCGCCACCCAGCTCGCGCTCGAATTCCGCATGGAGTTCCAGAAGGACGTGGTGGTCGACATCATCTGCTTCCGCAAGCTGGGCCACAACGAGCAGGACACCCCCTCGCTCACGCAGCCGCTCATGTACAAGAAGATCGCCCAGCACCCCGGCACGCGCAAGCTGTACGCCGACAAGCTGGCGACGCAGGGCCTGGGCGAAACGCTCGGCGACGACATGGTCAAGGCCCAGCGCGCCGCCTTCGACGAAGGCCGCAACACGGTCGACCCGGTGCTCACGAACTTCAAGAGCAAGTACGCCGTCGACTGGAATCCGTACCTCAACAAGAAGTGGACCGACGCCGGCGACACCGCCATTCCGTCCAGCGAGTGGAAGCGCCTGGCCGAGAAGATCACCACGGTGCCGGCCGGCTTCACGGTGCACCCGCTCGTGAAGAAGGTGCTGGACGACCGCGCCGCCATGGGCCGCGGCGACGTGAATGTCGACTGGGGCATGGGCGAGCACATGGCCTTTGCCTCGCTGGTGGCCAGCGGCTACCCGGTGCGCCTGTCGGGCGAGGACAGCGGCCGCGGCACGTTCACGCACCGCCACGCCGTGCTGCACGACCAGAACCGCGAGAAGTTCGACGAAGGCACCTACACGCCGCTGCAGAACGTGGCCGAGAACCAGGCGCCGTTCGTCGTGATCGACTCGATCCTGTCGGAAGAAGCCGTGCTCGCGTTCGAATACGGCTACGCCTCGAACGACCCGAACACGCTCGTGATCTGGGAAGCCCAGTTCGGCGACTTCGTGAACGGCGCGCAGGTGGTGATCGACCAGTTCATCGCCTCGGGCGAAGTGAAGTGGGGCCGCGTCAACGGCCTGACCATGATGCTGCCGCACGGCTACGAAGGCCAGGGCCCCGAGCACAGCTCGGCGCGCCTCGAGCGCTTCATGCAGCTGAGCGCCGACACCAACATGCAGGTGGTGCAGCCGACCACGGCCAGCCAGATCTTCCACGTGCTGCGCCGCCAGATGGTGCGCAACCTGCGCAAGCCGCTGATCATCATGACGCCGAAGTCGCTGCTGCGTAACAAGGACGCGACCTCGCCGCTGTCCGAGTTCACCAAGGGCGGCTTCCAGACGGTCATCCCGGACAGCAAGGGCCTGAAGGCCGAGAAGGTCAAGCGCCTGATCGCCTGCTCGGGCAAGGTCTACTACGACCTGGCCAAGAAGCGCGAAGAAAAGGGCGATGACGACGTGGCGATCATCCGCGTCGAGCAGCTCTATCCGTTCCCGCACAAGGCTTTCGCCGCCGAGATCAAGAAGTACCCGAACCTCGCCGACGTGGTCTGGTGCCAGGACGAGCCGCAGAACCAGGGCGCCTGGTTCTTCGTGCAGCACTACATCCACGAAAACATGCAGGAAGGCCAGAAGCTCGGCTACTCCGGCCGTGCCGCTTCGGCATCGCCCGCGGTCGGCTACTCGCACCTGCACCAGGAACAGCAGAAGGCGCTCGTCGATGGCGCATTTGGCAAGCTCAAGGGCTTCGTGCTGACCAAGTAATTACAAGCCTCTTTTTCACACGAACACCTGAAGAACAAAACGGAGCCCACTCCAAATGTCTATCGTAGAAGTCAAAGTCCCCCAGCTTTCCGAATCCGTGGCCGAAGCCACCATGCTCACCTGGAAGAAGAAGGCCGGCGAAGCCGTCGCCGTCGATGAAATCCTGATCGAGATCGAGACCGACAAGGTCGTGTTGGAAGTGCCCGCGCCCTCGGCCGGCGTGCTGGCCGAAATCGTGCAGCCCGATGGCGCCACCGTGGTGGCCGATCAGCTGATCGCGAAGATCGACACCGAAGGCAAGGCAAGTGCCGCAGCGCCTGCAGCAGCACCCGCTGCCGCCCCGGCTGCCGCGGCACCTGCGCCCGCAGCGGCGGCCGCCGCCACTGGCGGTGCGAAGTCGGACGTTGCCATGCCTGCCGCCGCCAAGCTGCTGGCCGACAACAACCTCAAGACCAGCGATGTCGCCGGTACCGGCAAGGACGGCCGCGTCACCAAGGGCGACGTGCTCGGTGCAGTCGCTTCGGGCGCCAAGCCTGCGGCCACCGTGGCCGCACCGGCCGCCAAGCCCGCGCTGCCACAGGTTGTCGCACCCGCCAGCGCGCCCGACCTGGGCGAGCGCCCCGAGCAGCGCGTGCCGATGAGCCGCCTGCGCGCCCGCATCGCCGAGCGCCTGATCCAGTCGCAGTCGACCAACGCCATCCTCACGACCTTCAACGAGGTCAACATGGCGCCCGTCATGGAACTGCGCAAGCGCTTCCAGGACAGCTTCACCAAGGAGCACGGCGTGAAGCTCGGCTTCATGAGCTTCTTCGTGAAGGCCGCGGTGCATGCGCTCAAGAAGTACCCGGTGATCAACGCCTCGGTCGATGGCAACGACATCCTGTACCACGGCTACTTCGACATCGGCATTGCCGTCGGTTCGCCGCGCGGCCTCGTGGTGCCCATCCTGCGCAACGCCGACCAGATGAGCTTTGCCGACATCGAGAAGAAGATCGCCGAATACGGCAAGAAGGCGCAGGACGGCAAGCTGGGCATCGAAGAGATGACCGGCGGCACCTTCTCCATCTCGAACGGCGGGACCTTCGGTTCGATGCTCTCGACGCCGATCATCAACCCGCCCCAGTCGGCGATCCTCGGCGTGCATGCCACCAAGGACCGCGCCGTGGTCGAGAACGGCCAGATCGTCATCCGTCCGATGAACTACCTCGCCATGAGCTACGACCACCGCATCATCGACGGCCGCGAGGCCGTGCTGGGCCTGGTGGCCATGAAGGAAGCGCTCGAAGATCCGTCGCGCCTGCTGTTCGACATCTGAGGGGAAAGAATCAGATGGCCAACAAACAATTCGACGTCATCGTCATCGGCGGCGGCCCCGGCGGCTACATCGCCGCGATCCGCGCGGCGCAACTGGGCTTCAACGTGGCCTGCATCGACGAGTGGAAGAACGGCAAGGGCGGCCCGGCACCGGGCGGCACCTGCACTAACGTCGGCTGCATTCCGTCCAAGGCGCTGCTGCAATCGTCGGAGCACTTCGAGCAGGCCGGCCACCACTTCGCCGACCATGGCATCAAGGTCGAAGGCCTGGGGCTGGACCTCGACAAGATGCTGGCCCGCAAGGACCAGGTCGTGAAGCAGAACAACGACGGCATCCTGTACCTGTTCAAGAAGAACAAGATCAGCTTCTTCCATGGCCGCGGCTCGTTCGTGAAGGCGGGCGAAGCCGGCTACGAGATCAAGGTCGCGGGCGCCGCCGAAGAGTCGATCGACGGCAAGCACATCATCGTGGCCACGGGCTCCAACGCCCGCGCGCTGCCGGGTGCGCCGTTCGACGAGGAGAACATCCTCTCGAACGACGGCGCGCTGCGCATCGGCGCGGTGCCGAAGAAGCTGGGCCTGATCGGCTCGGGCGTCATCGGCCTCGAAATGGGTTCGGTGTGGCGCCGCCTCGGCGCCGAAGTCACGGTGCTCGAAGCGCTGCCGACCTTCCTCGGCGCGGTCGACGAGCAGATCGCCAAGGAAGCCAAGAAGGCCTTCGACAAGCAGAAGCTCAAGATCGAACTCGGCGTGAAGGTCGGCGAGATCAAGTCGTCGAAGAAGGGCGTGAGCGTGGCCTGGACCAACGCCAAGGGCGAGGCCCAGGTGCTGGAAGTCGACAAGCTGATCGTCTCGATCGGCCGCGTGCCCAACACCATCGGCCTGAATGCCGAAGCCGTGGGCCTGAAGCTCGACGAGCGCGGCGCCATTGCCGTGGACGACGACTGCAAGACCAGCCTGCCCAACGTCTGGGCCATCGGCGACGTGGTGCGCGGCCCGATGCTCGCGCACAAGGCCGAGGAAGAGGGCGTTGCCGTGGCGGAGCGCATTGCGGGCCAGCACGGCCACGTCAACTTCAACACCGTGCCGTGGGTGATCTACACCAGCCCCGAGATCGCGTGGGTCGGCCAGACCGAGCAGCAGCTCAAGGCCGCGGGCCGCGCCTACAAGGCCGGCACCTTCCCGTTCCTCGCGAACGGCCGCGCGCGCGCACTGGGCGACACGACCGGCATGGTCAAGTTCCTGGCCGACGCGGGCACGGACGAGATCCTGGGCGTGCACATCGTGGGCCCGCAGGCCAGCGAGCTGATCTCCGAGGCCGTGGTGGCGATGGAATTCAAGGCGAGCGCCGAGGACATCGCGCGCATCTGCCATGCGCACCCGTCGCTGTCGGAAGCCACGAAGGAAGCGGCACTGGCCGTGGACAAGCGCACGCTGAACTTCTGATCCATTGACCACCAGCGTCAAACAGGCCTATGAGGCGGAACTCGCCGTGCGCGGGTTCCAGAGCGATCCCGCGCAACTGCGCGCCGTGGAAGCGCTGGATCGCTGCGCGCGGGAGTGGGCCGAGTACAAGGCCCAGCGCTCCAACGCGCTGAAGAAGTTCATCAACCGGCCCGAGCTGCCGCGCGGCGTCTACATGTACGGTGGCGTCGGGCGGGGCAAGAGCTTCCTGATGGACCTGTTCTTCAACGCGGTGCCGCTCAGACGCAAGACCCGGCTGCACTTCCACGAGTTCATGCGCGAGGTGCACCGCGAACTGCGCGAGCTGCAGGGCACGGTCAACCCGCTCGACGAGCTGGGGCTGCGCATCTCCAAGCGCTACAAGCTGATCTGCTTCGACGAATTCCACGTGGCGGACATCACCGACGCGATGATTCTTCATCGCCTGCTGGTGGCGCTGTTCGAGAACGGCGTGGGCTTTGTCACCACCTCCAACTTCAAGCCCGACGATCTTTACCCCGGCGGGCTGCACCGCGACCGCATCCTGCCCGCGATCGCGCTGCTCAACCAGAAGCTCGAGGTGCTGAGCGTGGACAACGGCACCGACTACCGGCGCCGTACGCTCGAGCAGCTGCGCATGTACCTGACGCCGAACGATGCCTCGGCCGAAAAGGAGATGCGCAAGGCCTTCGACCGGTTGGCCGAAACGGCCGATGAAAACCCGGTCCTGCACATCGAGCAGCGCGAGATCCGCGCCAGGCGCAAGGCCGGCGGCGTGGTCTGGTTCGACTTCAAGACGCTGTGCGGCGGACCGCGTTCGCAGAACGACTATCTGGAGATCGCCAGCCAGTTCCACACGGTGCTGCTGTCCGACGTGCCGCACATGCCGGTGCGCATGGCCTCCGAAGCGCGCCGTTTCACCTGGCTGGTCGACGTCTTGTACGACCGGCGCGTCAAGCTCATCATGTCGGCCGAGGTACCGCCGGAGGCGTTGTACACCGAAGGGCCGCTTGCGCATGAATTCCCGCGAACGGTTTCCAGGCTCACCGAAATGCAATCGAGCGAGTTCCTCTCGCTGGAACGCCGTATCGTCGACACTCGACTGACATGAAAAAAATTGTTCTTGCCATGCTGATGGCCTTGGGCAGCCTGCCGCTCTGGGCACAGTCCAACGCGGCCGCGGGCAATGCGAACTTCGAAGCGGAGCGCAGCCGGCTGGCCGCCGAGCGCGCGGCCATCGACGCGCGCTTCGAAAAGGAGCGGGCCGCCTGCTACCAGAAGTTCGCGGTCGAGGACTGCCTGCGCGACAGCCGCAAGCGCCGCCGCGTCGAGACCGACCACATCAAGCGCCAGGAAACGGCCATCAACGACATCGAGCGCCAGCGCCGTGGCGCGGCCGAGCTCGAGAAGCTCGACCAGAAGGCCGCCACGCGGCGCCCGCAGGACACGCCCGAGAAGCAGGAAGAGGCTAAAAAAGCCCAGCAGGACCGCGAGCAGCGCGCGGCCGACCATGCGGCGAGCCGCGCCACGACGGCGGCCGAGGCCGACGAGCGCCGGCGCCAGTTCGAGGCCAAGCAGAAGGCCCACGCCGACGAGCAGGCCAAGGCCGCCCAGCGGCGCGCCGAGGCACCGGCGGCGGTCGAGCGCTTCGAAAGCAAGCAGCAAAAGGCGGCCGAGCACCGGGCCAGCCGCGAGCGGCAGAACGCCGAACGCACCAAGCCGCGCGGTGCACCCTTGCCCCCGCCGCCGGCATCGCCTGCTTCGGCGCCCAGCCGCTGAGCCGCCCACCTCGCCGGGCGAGCGTCCTGCGGCGGCGGTGCTCAGCCTTGCGGAAGCGCTTCGAGCTTCAGCACCACGATCGAGATGTTGTCGCCCGTGCCGCGCGCCCGGCGGCGCGCTTCTCCCACCAGGATTTCCACCGCTTCGCGCGGCGGTTCCGCATACAGGACGCTGGCCAGCTCTTCGGGGCTGAAGTAGTGCCAGAGCCCGTCGCTGCAGGCCATCAGCAGGTCGCCCGGCTGCATTGCGGGAATGTAGTGCGGCTCGACGGGCGGGGGCGTCGTGGTCATGCCCAGGCATCCGAGGAGGATGTTGCCCTTGGGATGGACATTGGCCTCGGCCTCGGTGATTTCGCCGCGGTCGATGAGCACCTGGACATAGGAATGGTCGCGCGTGCGCCTGACGAGCTCGCCGTTCTGGAAGTGATAGATGCGCGAGTCGCCGGCATGGATCCAGGCGCAGTCGCCCCTGGGGTTCATCAGAAAGGCGGCGAGCGTGCTGTGGGGTTCCTGCTCGCTCGACAGGGCCGTGAGCTTGATGACGGTGTGCGCATCCTCCAGCAGCTGCCGCAGCACGGCCGCGGAGCTGTCGCGGTCGGGGTGGTAGCGCGTGAACAGCTGGCGCGCCGTCATCAGCACCTGGTCGGAGGCCTTGCGCCCGCCGCTGCGCCCGCCCATGCCGTCGGCAATGATGCCCAGCATGCAGCCGGGCACGCGCGGATGGCTCATCATCAGGACCTGGTCCTGCTGATAAGGGCGATCTCCCTTGTGGAGACCGGTGGCGGCGGCAAGCCGAAAGCCTTGTGTCATGAGCGCAAATGCGCCAATGGCGCGCCTTCTGTCTTCTCGTGGATTCGTAGCAGGACGTATTATCGAGTGAACACGAGCTGTGGGCGGAATACGTTCGCAGCGCCAACGTTGGACTCCAATCTTCACTCCCTTTCCCGCCAATTGATCGAGCTGCGCATCGAACACGCCGACCTCGACGCCACCATCGACCGCCTGGCCGAAGCTTCGCCGCAGGACGAGCTGCTGCTGCGGCGCCTGAAGAAGCGCCGGCTTGCGCTGCGCGACCAGATCACGCGGCTCGAGAACGTGCTCGATCCGAAAGAACCCGCGTGAGCAAAACACTCGAGGACAAGGTGCGCGACGCCTTCGCGCAGGGCGGCGTCCTGTCGCGTGCCGCCGAGCAGTTCCGCGAGCGCTCGGGGCAGACCGAAATGGCGCTGGCCGTTGCCCGCACCATCGAGGACGGCGGCGTGCTGGTGGTCGAGGCCGGCACCGGCGTGGGCAAGACCTTTTCCTACCTCGTTCCGGCATTGCTGAGCGGCGAGCGCGTGCTGCTGTCGACCGCCACCAAGACCCTGCAGGACCAATTGTTCGGCCGCGACCTGCCGCGCCTGGTCGAGGCGCTCGAACTGCCGGTGCGAACGGCGCTGCTCAAGGGGCGCGCGAGCTATCTGTGCCTGCACCGGCTCGACCTGGCGCGCCACGATGCGTCGCTGCCGGAGCGCGGCAGCCTGCGAACGCTTGCCAAGATCGAGCAGTGGTCCAAGGCCACGCGAACCGGCGACCTGGCCGAGCTGCCCGGGCTGGACGAGCGCTCGCCGCTCATCCCCCTGATCACCTCCACGCGCGAGAACTGCCTGGGCGCCCAGTGCCCGCAGTTCAAGCCCTGCCACGTCAACCTGGCGAGGCGCGAGGCGCTGGCGGCCGACGTGGTGGTCATCAACCATCACCTGTTCTTCGCCGATCTTGCGGTGCGCGAGACCGGCATGGCGGAATTGCTGCCGACCGTGAGCGTGGTCGTGTTCGACGAGGCCCACCAGCTCAACGAAACCGGCGTGCAGTTCCTGGGCGCGCAGCTCGGCAGCGGGCAGGCCCTGGACTTCGCGCGCGACCTGCTTGGTGCGGGCTTGCAGCATGCGCGCGGACTGGTCGACTGGCAGCAGCTGGTGGCGGCCGTCGAACGCGCCGCGCGCGAGCTGCGCCTTGCGGTCGGCAAGCAGTGGCCCGGCACCAAGCTGCGCTGGGTGGGGCCGTCGCCGGAAGGCATCGATGCGCAGGCCTGGCAGGGCGCACTCGAAGCCCTGCAGCATGCCTTTGAAATGGCCGCCGAAGGACTCGACACCGTCAGCGAGATATCGCCCGATTTCGTGCGCCTGTACGAACGGGCGCAGCAGCTCGCCAAGCGCGCGGCACGCTTCGCTCTGCCCTGCGAAACCGATTCGGTGCGCTGGGTCGACGTGGGCACGCAACTGCGCCTGGTCGAATCGCCGCTCGACATTGCCGAGGCCATGCGCACGCGCGTGCTCAAGATTGGCAGCGGTGCTGCCCATGAAGACGGCGATGAGGAAGAGAGCCGCGAAGGCCGTGCAGCGCCGGAAGACAACGGACGCGCCTGGGTCTTCACCTCCGCCACGCTGGGCGACGAACCCACGCTGCGCTGGTTCACCGAGCCGTGCGGCCTGGGCGATGCGCAGGTGCTGCGGGTGCAGAGCCCGTTCGACTATGCCGCGCAGGCCGGGCTCTATGTGCCGCGTGCCTTTCCCAAGCCCAACGATGCCGCCCACAGCACGCGGGTTGCGCAGCTGGCCGCGCGCGGCGCCGCCGAGCTCGGCGGCCGGACCCTGGTGCTGACGACCACGCTGCGCGCGCTGCGCGCGATCGGCGACGAAATGAAGCAGCAGTTCGAGCGGCTCGAAGCGGACGTGCGGCCCGAGGTGCTGGTACAGGGCGAACTGCCCAAGCGCGTGCTCATGGACCGCTTCCGCGAAGGCGCGGAGGGTGGGCGCGCCGGCTGCGTGCTGGTGGCATCCGCATCGTTCTGGGAGGGCTTCGATGCGCCCGGGGACGCATTGCAGCTGGTGGTGATCGACAAGCTGCCGTTCCCTCCGCCCAACGACCCGCTGGTCGAGGCGCGCTCGCAGCGTCTTGAAGCCCAGGGACGCAGTTCATTCAGCGACTACTCGCTGCCCGAGGCGGCCGTGGCGCTGAAGCAGGGGGCAGGGCGGTTGATCCGCCGCGAAACGGACTGCGGCGTGCTTGCCATTTGCGACACCCGCCTGGTTGCCATGGGCTATGGCCGGCGGCTGCTGGCCGCGCTGCCGCCGATGCGCAGGCTGGAAAGCGAAGCCGACTTCGAGGCGGCGATCGGCGAACTCAGGAATTCGCTCTCGGCCTGAAGGGCGCAGACGAAAAAAAAAGCCCCGAAGGGCTTTTTCTCGTTCCGGCGGATTACCAGACCTTCCACCAGGGATCGTCCTTGCCCTTGAAGCCGCGCGCGAGGTATTCGCTGTTCGGGTAGTTGGTGGTCAGCACGCGCTGGGCGTCGTCGCGCAGATCCTTCATGCCGAGCGCATCGTAGGAGCGCACGATGATGTACAGCGCTTCTTCGAGCGCGGGCACTTCGCGGTAGTCGGACAGCGCAAGCTGCGCCCGGTTGATCGCTGCGAGGTAGGCGCCGCGCGAGTAGTAGTAGCGCGCCACGTGCACTTCGTACTGCGCGAGCGAGTTCACGATGTAGTTCATGCGCTGGCGCGCGTCGGGCGCGTAGCGCGACTCGGGGAAGCGCGTCACCAGTTCCTTGAACGACTCGAACGATTCCTTGGCGGCCTTCTGGTCGCGCTCGGACAGGTCCTGGCGCGTCAGGAACGCGAACATGCCGAGGTCGTCGTTGAAGTTGATCACGCCCTTGAGGTAGAGCGCGTAGTCGATCGCCGGGCTGGCCGGATGCAGCTTCAGGAAGCGGTCGATCGTGGCGATGGCATTGGCCTTTTCGCCGGACTTGTATTGTGCGTAGGCCTTCTCAAGCTGGGCCTGCTGTGCGAGCGGCGTGCCGGCTGCGCGGCCTTCGAGCTTTTCGTAAAGCGGCACGGCCTTGTCGTAGGCGCCGGAACCTGCTTCGTCCTTGGCTTCGGCGTAGATGCGGTTGGGGCTCCAGTTGGCGGTCTTGTCGACGGAGGTGGAGGAGCAGCCGGCTGCAAGCAGCGCTGCCGCGCTGAGCGCGATCCAGGAGGGGACCGATAATTTGGCGCGAAACATCACATACGGCTTTCGTGAAACAGTTGCCCTCAATTATATCGACCGACCCCCTGGACACGGTCCCCGACCCAGCCGAGGCCGACGAG
The DNA here is from genome assembly GCF_007828835.1 of Variovorax beijingensis. Lineage (GTDB taxonomy): Bacteria > Pseudomonadota > Gammaproteobacteria > Burkholderiales > Burkholderiaceae_C > Variovorax > Variovorax beijingensis_A. The sequence goes on from NZ_VIVL01000004.1 coordinate 261,423, forward strand.
GGCGCCGACCCGGTCGAATCCAGCGAACTGCGGCCCTTCACGGTGGGCCAGGCCGAGCATGGCCAGCGGCTGGACCGCGCGCTGGCCGCCCTGGTGCCGGAATTTTCTCGCAACTATCTGCAACAGCTGATCGAAGCCGGCGCCGTGGAACTGCAGGGGCGCACCCTGCTGAAGGCCTCCGCGACGGTGCGCGCCGGGCAGACCGGGCGCATCGAGCTGCGCCCGACGCCCCAGAGCCAGGCCTTCCGGCCCGAGGCGATGGACATCGTCACGGTGCACGAGGACGAGCATCTGCGCATCATCGACAAGCCGGCCGGCCTGGTGGTGCATCCGGCGCCGGGCCATTGGAGCGGCACGCTGCTGAACGGTTTGCTCGCGCTCGACCCCAAGGCCGCGTTGCTGCCGCGCGCGGGCATCGTGCACCGGCTCGACCGCGACACCAGCGGGCTCATGGTCGTGGCGCGCACCCGGGCCGCGATGGATGCCATGGTGGCGCTGATCGCGGCACGCGATGTCAAGCGGCAGTACCTCGCGCTCGGCCACAAGCCCTGGGCCGGCGCGGCAGCCCGGCAGGTCGACGCGCCGATCGGCCGCGATCCGCGCAACCGTTTGCGCATGGCCGTGGTCGACCTCGAACGCCATGCCGGCAAGACGGCGCGAACGCTCATCGAGCGCCTGGACAGCAACGCCGAGGCCTGCGCCGTGCGGTGCACGCTCGAAACGGGCCGCACGCACCAGATCCGTGTGCACATGGCGTCCATCGGGCATCCGCTGATCGGCGATGCACTCTATGGCGGGGCTCCGGCCGCGGGGCTGGGGCGACAGGCGCTGCACGCCTTCAGGCTCGCGTTTGTGCACCCCGTCACGCAAGCCGCGCTGGAACTGCGTTCACTTCCGCCGGCCGATCTGGTTCAGGCGTTCCAGGCCCTGGGGCTGGATTACAATCGCGCCTGACGGCCCGAGGGCCGCGCCGGCCACCCCGATGCCGGCCTTGCGTTGCACTCGCCGCGTGCCGGCAGCGCCTCCTTTCATCCTTCTGAACAAGCGTCCCCGAGACGCCTTTTCCCGGATAACGCAAACCATGAATACGGCGGATGCCAAGCGCATTCTCGAAACCGCCTTGATCTGTTCGAGCCAGCCGCTGCCAGTGCGCGACATGCGCGTGCTGTTCGACGACGAGCTGGGCGTGGACACCATCAAGGTGCTGTTGCTCGAACTGCAGGAAGACTGGGCGCAGCGCGGCCTGGAACTGGTGAACGTTGCCAGCGGCTGGCGCTTCCAGAGCCGGCCCGAGATGCGCGACCACCTCGATCGCCTGCATCCCGAGAAGCCGCCGCGCTACACCCGCGCCGCCCTCGAAACGCTGGCCATCATTGCCTACCGCCAGCCGGTCACGCGCGGCGACATGGAAGACATCCGCGGCGTCACCATCAACTCCCTCATCCTCAAGCAGCTCGAGGACCGCGGCTGGGTCGAGGTGATCGGCCACCGCGAAACCGTCGGCCGGCCGGCGCTGTACGCCACCACGCGGCAGTTTCTCGACGACCTCGGCCTCGCATCGCTCGACCAGCTGCCGCTGATCGAAACGCCGGCCCAGCAGGCGGCGCTGGTCGACGCGCTCGATCAGGCCTCGGGCAACCAGCCCGGGCTGCCGATGGACGTGCCGAACGAATCCGACGCCGATGCCTCGGCCATGCCGGAGGCCGACTCGGAAACGGGTGCGCCAGCCGGCCTGGCCGCCGCCGAGGCTCCAGAAGCCGTCGAAGCCGCCGCTGCGCAATTCGCCGAGGACGCGGCCGCTCCCGAGGAGCCCGCCGACATCCCGGTCCCCACGGAAGTCGAGCAATCCGTCGAGCTCGAAACCGAAGCCCCGTCGCCCGACGAGACCGATCCCCACGCTGTTCCCCCCGGAAAAACCTCATGAGCCCCTCCGACATCGACGACGCGGCCATCGTGCCGGCCCAGCCCGAATCCAAGAAAAAGAAGGCGAAAGCGGCTGTCTCCGGCCCGTCTGCGGACGCCGAAGCGGGCGTGCCCGCGGCCGAGGTTCCAAAGAAGCCGCGCGCCCCGCGCCGCAAGAAGGTCGTGGAACCGGCGGCCGGCGAGAGCGAGCCCGCGGCAGCGCCTGCGGCAACCGAAACTTCCGAATCCGCGGTCCAGGTGGCCGATGCGGCGCCTGCCGCCGCGCCGGTTGTCGACGAACCTGTCCCGGCCGCCGCGCCGGCCGTGCCCGTCGAGCCCCTGGTGCATCGCGCGCAAGACCGCGCCGAAGAAGATGCCCGCGCGCCTTCCTACGACGACGAAGAAGAGGAAGAAGAACCCGACGAGGAAGAGGATGACCTCGACCGCGCACGCCGCGCCGCCGAGCGCGAGCAGCGCAACGCGCCGCCGCCCGAGCCGATCCGCTTCGCAGACGTCATCTCGGGCCAGTTCGACGCCGACGAAGAGAGTCCCGAAGTCCCGCCGCTCAAGCGCGTGCTGCTGCCGGAGGCCGATTCGCCCAAGCTGCACAAGGTGCTGGCGCAGGCGGGCCTGGGCTCGCGGCTTGAAATGGAAGCGCTCATTCTCCAGGGCCGCATCTCGGTGAACAACGAGCCGGCCCACATCGGCCAGCGCATCCAGTACGGCGACCAGGTCAAGATCAACGGCAAGCCGATCCGCTACCGCATCGCGCCGCCGCCGCCGCGCGTGATCGCCTACCACAAGCCGGTGGGCGAAGTCGTGACGCACGACGATCCGCAGAACCGCCCGACGGTGTTCCGCAAGCTGCCGCGGCTGCAGCAGGGCAAGTGGCAATCGGTCGGCCGGCTCGACCTGAACACCGAGGGACTGCTGCTGTTCAGCAGCTCCGGCGACCTCGCCAACCAGCTGATGCACCCGCGCTTCGGCCTGGAGCGCGAATACGCCGTGCGCGTGCTGGGTGCGCTCAATGCCGAGGAAAAGAAGAAGCTGCTCGAAGGCGTTCGCCTGGACGATGGCATGGCCCAGTTCGGCACCATCGAGGAGGGCGGCGGCGAGGGCTCCAACCACTGGTACCGCGTCACCATTTCCGAGGGCCGCAACCGCGAAGTGCGGCGCCTGTTCGAATCGGTGGGCCATGCGGTCAGCCGGCTGATCCGCATCCGCTACGGCGCCATGGTGCTGCCGCGTGGCCTGAAGCGCGGCGCCTGGATGGAGCTCGACGAGCGCGACATCAACGCGCTGTTCCAAGCCTCGGGCGGCGGCGCGCCGCGTCCGCCGCAGCAGCAGCGCGGCCCAGGCCAGGACGGTGCCGGCGGCGGGCGCAACGGACGCAACAAGAAGCGGCGCGGCAACCGCAATGCCGGCGGCGGACAGCAGCAGCCGCGCGACATGCGCGATGACGGCCGCGAGGCGCCCATTCCGAGTCCGTTGGGCGACGGCCGCCCGCCGCGCGGCGGGCGTGGCAACCGCGGCGGTGGCGGCGGCAACGCCGGCATGCCGCCGCAGGGGCGCCGTGGCAACAGCAACAACCGTGGCAACCGCCAGGGCGAGGAGCGTCCGCCGAGCGGCGCAAACCAGCCCGATCCGATGAAGACCTCGCTCGGCTACATCGGCGCCGACAGCTTCTCGCGCCAGCGCAAGGAGCAGCGGCAGGGTCCAGGACGCCGCGGCGGCGGCCCGGGCGGCGGCGGTGGCTTCGGCGGCCAGGGCGGCCCCGGCGGAAACCGGCGCCGCGGGCGCTGAAAGCCAGTTCTCCAGCGCAGCCTTTCGCGGGGTTTTCACCAATCCCGGGGGCTGCGCCGGTTAAAATCAGAGGCTTTGTCGACTTACGACGCAACATGTTTGTTGCAATTGTGACAAATCACTTCAAAATCAAAGCTCAGGAAGCACTTCAATGGCTATCGAACGTACCCTTTCCATCATCAAGCCCGACGCCGTCGCCAAGAACGTCATCGGCAAGATCGTTTCCCGCTTCGAAGCTGCCGGCCTCAAGATCGTCGCCGCCAAGCTCGTGCACCTGTCGCGCAACGAAGCCGAGCAGTTCTACTCGGTCCACAAGGAACGCCCGTTCTTCAAGGATCTGGTCGATTTCATGATCTCCGGCCCAGTGTTCGTGCAAGTGCTCGAAGGCGAGAACGCCATCGCCAAGAACCGCGACCTGATGGGCGCCACGGACCCCAAGAAGGCGGCCCCGGGCACCATCCGCGCCGACTTCGCCGACAGCATCGACGCCAACGCCGTGCACGGTTCGGACGCTCCTGAAACCGCCGCCAACGAAGTGGCGTTCTTCTTCGCCGGCCTCAACGTCTACGCGCGCTGAAGCCGCACGCCAGCTGATTTCATGACCACGGCCAACCTGCTCGAATTCGATCTCGAGGGGCTGGCTGCGTTCTGCGAAAGGCTCGGCGAGAAACGGTTCCGCGCCACGCAGCTGTTCCGCTGGATCCACCAGCGTGGCGCCAGCGACTTCGCCCAGATGACCGATCTGGCCAAGTCGCTGCGCGAAAAGCTCGCCACCACCGCTCGCGTCGAGGCCTTGCCGGTCATCACGCAGCACGAATCCAAGGACGGCACGATCAAGTGGCTGTTCGACGTCGGCGACGGCAATGCCGTCGAAGCCGTATTCATTCCCGAGGACGACCGCGGCACGCTGTGCGTGTCGTCCCAGGCCGGCTGCGCGGTAGGTTGCCGCTTCTGCTCCACGGGGCACCAGGGCTTCAGCCGCAACCTGAGCACGGGCGAAATCGTCGCCCAGCTCTGGTTTGCCGAACATTTCCTGCGCAAGCATCTGAAGCGCGACGACCGCGTCATCTCCAACGTGGTGATGATGGGCATGGGCGAGCCGCTGCAGAACTACACCGCGCTGGTGCCGGCGCTGCGCACCATGCTCGACGACAACGCCTACGGGCTGTCGCGCCGCCGCGTGACCGTCTCGACCTCCGGTGTCGTGCCGATGATCGATCGCCTGGGCGCCGATTGCCCGGTGGCCATGGCCGTATCGCTGCATGCACCCAACGATGCGCTGCGCGACGACCTCGTGCCGCTCAACCGCAAGTATCCGATCGCCGAGCTGCTCGAGGCCTGCAAGCGTTATCTGGCGCATGCGCCGCGCGACTTCATCACCTTCGAGTACTGCATGCTCGATGGCGTCAACGACCAGCCCGAGCATGCGCGGCAGCTGGTGGAACTCGTTCGCACCCATGGCGTGTCGTGCAAGTTCAACCTGATTCCGTTCAATCCGTTTCCGGCCTCGGGGCTGCTGCGTTCGCCGCAGCCGCGGGTCCTGGCCTTTGCCAGGGCGCTGAGCGAGGCTGGCCTCGTGACCACCGTGCGCAAGACGCGCGGCGACGACATCGATGCGGCCTGCGGACAACTGGCCGGCGACGTCAAGGACCGTACGCGCGCGGCCGAACGCATGGCCCAGCGCCGTGTCTCCGAGCGCACCGTTGTTCTGCATCCGGTTCGCAAGACCGCCCCCCAGGAGCATTGACCTAATGAGGATGGCCTTTCCGATGACGACCGCGAGCGCGCAGCGGCTTCTGGCTGCAAGCTTTGCCGGCGTCGCCGCGGCGTTTCTGCTCGCGGGCTGTGTCAACACGCGAACCACCACCACCAGCCTGGCCGACACCAGTTCGGGCAAGGGTGCCGAGATCGTGACCGAGTCCGACGAGAGCAGCCGGCAGCGCCGCGCGCGCCTTCGCATGGAGCTCGCGGCCGGCTACTTCGAGCAAGGCCAGACCACCGTGGCGCTCGACGAGATCAAGCAGGCGCTGGTCGCCGATCCCAACTACGCAGACGCCTACAACCTGCGCGGCCTGGTCTACATGCGCCTGGAAGACCCCGGGCTGGCGGAAGACAGCTTCCGCCGTGCCATTGCCATCAATCCGCGCGATCCCAACACGCGCCACAACTATGGCTGGCTGCTGTGCCAGCAGAACCGCTATGGCGACGCAGCCCAGCAGTTCACCGAGGCCCTGGCGATGCCGAGCTACACCGACCGCTCCAAGACGCTGATGACCCAGGGCGTCTGCCAGCTCAGGGCGGGCCAGCGTGCCGAGGCGGAGCGCAGCCTCATGAAGGCCTACGAGATCGACGCCGGAAATCCGGTGGTCGGATTCAACCTGGCCTCGCTGCTGGCGCAGCGCGAGGAGTGGTCGCGTGCGCAGTTCTACATCCGCCGCGTCAACAACAGCCCTTCGGCCAGCGCCGAGACGCTCTGGCTCGGCATCAAGATCGAACGACGGCTCAACAACCGCGAAGCAGTGGCGCAGTTGGGAGGGCAACTGCAGCGGCGCTTCCCGCAGTCCCGGGAGGCAATAGCGTACGAGCGCGGGAATTTCAATGACTGAACGGGTTTCGGAGTTCGGCACTTCCGCGGCACTGCCGATCGGAGAAGGCGACATCACGCACAAGACAGCCGGCGACATGCTCCGCGAAGCGCGCGAGGCGCACGGCCTGCACATCGAAATGGTGGCCGCGGCGCTCAAGGTGCCGCCGCAGAAGCTCATTGCACTCGAGGCGGACGACATCGCTTCGCTGCCCGACCCGGTCTTTGCGCGGGCTCTGGCCAGCAGTGTCTGCCGCGCCCTGCGCATCGATCCCGGTCCGGTGCTCGCGAAGCTGCCGGGCGCGCAGCGTGCGGCGCTGGCCGATGCCGACCGCACGCTCAAGGGCAATATCGTTTCCGGAACGCCGCGCTGGAATGGCGGGCGCTCCAGCGGGCTTCCGTCGCGCGCGCTGCTGACGGTGGTGGGGCTGCTGCTGGTTGGCGCGGCCGTGCTGTTCTGGCTGCCCCAGTCGGTGTTCGACCAGGTCGGGGCCTCGGTGTCGCGCTGGACATCGCGCGGCGATGGCGACACCAGTGCTGCGGCCGAGGCGCCGGCGGCTGCGCCGGCTTCGGGCGGACCGTCCGTCGTGGTCGAGAACGCGCCGGTGTCGCCGGTGGTCCCCCCGACATCGGCTGCACCCGCGGCGCCGGGCGCGCCCTCCGCGGCAGCCCTGCCGGCGGGCAGTGCGACCGCTGCGGCAGCGGCTTCGCCTGCTGCCGTTGCCGCGGCACCTGCCAGCAGCCAGCAGCTGGTCTTCGTCGCGCGCGAGGAATGCTGGATCACCGTCACCGAAGCCGGTGGCAAGCAGCTGCTGCGCCGCAGCCTGCAGTCCGGCGAAACGGTGGCATTGTCGGGAACGCTGCCGCTGTCGGTGGTGGTGGGGCGTGCATCGGCGGTCGATGTGCAGGTGCACGGAAAGCCCTACGATCTGAAGCCTGTCACGCGCGGCGGCGGCGTGGCGCGTTTCGAGGTGAAATCGTGACCGATTGCACTCCACAGCCCATCGAGTCGGCGGCGCCCAAGGCGCGCCGTTCGCGCCAGGCCCAGGTGGTCTGGGGACCGCGCACCGTGACGGTGGGCGGCGATGCGCCCGTGCGGGTACAGTCCATGACCAACACCGACACCGTCGATGCCGTCGGCACGGCCATCCAGGTGAAGGAGCTCGCCATTGCCGGTTCGGAGATGGTGCGCATCACCGTCAACACGCCGGAGGCGGCGGCCCAGGTGCCGTACATCCGCGAGCAGCTCGACCGCATGGGCATCGACGTGCCGCTGATCGGCGACTTCCACTACAACGGCCACCGCCTGCTCACCGACTATCCGGCCTGCGCCGAGGCGCTGAGCAAGTACCGCATCAATCCCGGCAACGTGGGCAAGGGCGACAAGCGCGACCGCCAGTTCGGCCAGATGATCGATGCGGCCATGCGCTGGAACAAGCCGGTGCGCATCGGCGTCAACTGGGGCAGCCTCGACCAGGAACTGCTGGCCAGCCTGATGGACACCAACAGCCAGCGCGCCGAGCCGTGGGATGCGAAGCAGGTGATGTACGAGGCGCTCATCACCTCGGCCATCGAATCCGCCAAGCTCGCCGAATCGATGGGCATGGCCGGCAACCAGATCATCCTGTCGTGCAAGGTGAGCGGCGTGCAGGACCTGATTTCGGTCTACCGCGAACTTGCGAAGCGCTGCGACTATCCGCTGCACCTGGGGCTCACCGAGGCCGGCATGGGCACCAAGGGCACGGTGGCATCGGCCACGGCGCTTTCCATCCTGCTGCAGGAGGGCATCGGCGACACCATTCGCGTGTCGCTCACGCCGCAGCCGGGCGAGTCGCGCACGCAGGAGGTGCTGATCGCCAACGAGATCCTGCAGGCGCTGGGCCTGCGCGTGTTCGTGCCGAGCGTCACTGCCTGCCCGGGCTGCGGCCGCACCACGAGCACCACCTTCCAGGAACTGGCCAAGCAGATCGACGACTACCTGCGCCTGCAGATGCCGGTCTGGCGCAAGAAGTACCCGGGCGTCGAGACGCTGAAGGTGGCCGTGATGGGCTGCATCGTCAACGGCCCCGGCGAGAGCAAGCACGCCGACATCGGCATCAGCCTGCCCGGCACCGGCGAGGCGCCCGCCGCCCCGGTCTTCATCGACGGCGAAAAGGCGCTCACGCTGCGCGGCGACAATATCGCCAACGAGTTTCACCAGCTCGTCGAAACCTACATTCAAAAGCGCTTCGGCCAGCACCAGGCTGCCGACGTCGCCTGACCACTTCCTCCCATGGCTGACAAGATCAATGCCGTCAAAGGCATGAACGACATATTGCCGGCGAGCGTGCCGCGCATCGACCGCCTGCCCGATTCGGCCCTCTGGTCGTGGTTCGAGCAGACGGTGCGCGGGCTCCTGGCCCGCTACGGCTACCAGTACATGCTGACGCCGGTGGTCGAGCCCACGGCGCTGTTCGTGCGCGGACTGGGCGAGGTGACCGACATCGTCGAGAAGGAGATGTACTCCTTCACCGATGCGATGAACGGCGACAAGCTCACGCTGCGCCCCGAGGCCACGGCCGGCATCGTGCGCGCCATGGTCGAGCACAACGCGCTCTACAACGGCCCGCTGCGCCTGTGGACGATGGGGCCGATGTTCCGCCACGAGCGTCCCCAGAAGGGGCGCTACCGCCAGTTCCACCAGCTCGACGTCGAGGCGCTGGGCTTTCCCGGCCCCGACGTGGACGCCGAACTGATCCTCATGGTGCGGGCGCTGTGGCGCGAGCTCGGGCTGGTCGAGGGCGAGCACGTGCGCCTGGAGATCAACAGCCTGGGCCAGCCGGCCGAACGCCAGGCGCACCGCGAAGCGCTGATCCGCCATTTCGAGGCGCATGCCGACGTGCTCGATGCCGACGCGCAGCGGCGCCTGCACAGCAATCCGCTGCGTATCCTCGATACCAAGAATCCCGCCATGCAGGCAGTGGTGGAGGCCGCCCCCCAGCTGATGGACTTCCTCGGCGAGGAGTCGCGCGCGCACTTCGATGCGGTGCGTGCCGTGCTCGACGCCGCGGGGCTGGCCTACCGCGTCAACCCGCGCCTGGTGCGCGGGATGGACTATTACAACCTGACGGTCTTCGAGTGGGTCACCGACCAGCTCGGCTCTCAGGGCACCGTCTGCGGAGGAGGGCGCTATGACGGCCTCATCGGACAGATGGGCGGCAAGCCTGCACCGGCCGTCGGCTTCGGCTTGGGCATCGAGCGGCTGCTGCTGCTGATCCAGGAACTCCGCCTGCCGGTGCCCGCCGCGGCGCCCGCGGCCTACGCAGTCGTCCCGGTGGCGGCCGCGCTGCCGCAGGTCATGGCCGTGCTCGAGCAGTTGCGCGCCGCCGGGGTCAGCGTGCTGCAGCATGCTGGCGGCGGCAGCATGAAGGCGCAGTTCAAGAAGGCCGACGCGAGCGGAGCGCGCTATGCGCTGATCTTTGGCGAAGACGAGCTGTCGCGTGGCGAAGTCACCATCAAATCACTGCGCGAGGGCGGCGCTGAACAGGTGGCACGGCCGCTCGCCGAGGTGGCCACCTGGGCCGCCACCCTACAATCGCCGGCTTCCAACATCTGACACGCATGGCAACCCATCTCGATCTCGACGAACAGGAACAGCTCGACCAGCTCAAGCATTTCTGGAACACCTACGGCACCCTGATCACCTGGGTGGTGTTGCTCGTGGCCGGTGCCTTCGTGGCCTGGAACGGCTGGCAGTATTTCCAGCGCAACAAGGCGGCGCAGGCCGCGGCGCTCTACGACGAGGTGGAGCGCAGCACGCAGTCCGGCGACGTGGAACGCATCCAGCGCGTGCTGGGCGACATGAAGGAACGCTTCGCCGGCACCGCCTATGCGCAGCAGGCCGGCCTGCTGGCCGCCAAGGCGCTGTACGAGAAGGGCAAGCTCGAGGCCTCGCAGGCGGCACTCGGCTGGGTTGCGCAAAGCGCGGTCGATCCGGGCTACAAGGCCGTTGCCAAGCTTCGGCTGGCAGCCGAACTGCTCGACAGCAAGTCGTACGACGAAGCGCTCAAGCAGCTCTCGGGCGACGTGCCCAAGGAGTTCGAGCCGCTCGTGGCCGATCGCAAGGGCGACATCTACATGGCCCAGGGCAAGCGCGCCGAAGCGCAGGCCGAATACCGCAAGGCCTGGACCGGCCTTGGCCCGGCGTCCGATTACCGGCGCCTGGTCGAATTCAAGCTCAACGCCGCCGGCGTCGATCCGAAGAGCCTGGCACCTGTGATCACGGTCACGCCGGCAGCCCCCAAAAATTCCTGATCGCACTATGAATTTCAAGCGTTTCATGCCTGAGTCGTCCGTCCTGCGTGCAGGTTCGGCCATTGTCCTGGCCGCGATGCTGGCAGCCTGCTCGGGCACCAGCAAGCCCAAGCCGGCCGAACTGCCCGCCAACCCCGCGTTGTTCGGCGTGCGCCAGGCCTGGAGCGTGCGCATCCCGGCCGTGGGCTTCCCGCTGGCCACCGACGTCAGCGGCGACATCGTCACCGTGGCCGGCAGCGATGGCACCGTGGTGGCCATCGACGCCCGTGCCGGCCGCGAAAGCTGGCGCGCGAACGCGGGCACCAAGCTCGCAGCCGGCGTCGGCAGCGACGGTTCGCTGGCCGCGGTGGTCACCACCGACAATGAACTCGTGGCCATCGAAGGCGGCAAGGTCCTGTGGAAGCAGCGGCTCTCGGCCCAGGCCTTTACCGCACCGCTGGTGGCCGGCCGCCGCGTCTTCGTGCAGACCGCCGACCGCAGCATCAGCGCCTGGGATGGCCAGAGCGGCCGCCGCCTCTGGCTGCAGCAGCGCACGGCGGAAAACCTCGTGCTCAAGAAGTCGGGCGTGCTGATCGCCGTGGGCGATACGCTGATCTCGGGCATCGGCGGCCGGCTGGTCGGCATCAACCCGGCCAACGGCACCTCGCGCTGGGAAGCGCCCATTGCCGCGCCGCGCGGCACCAACGATGTGGAGCGCCTGGTCGACCTGACCGGCAGCGTGAGCCGCGTCGGCGACACCGTGTGCGCCCGTGCCTACTATGCCAACGTCGGCTGCGTCGACACCTTGCGCGGCCAGTTGCTCTGGAGCAAGCCTGCGGTGGGCGCCGAGGGCGTCAGCGGCGACGAGGGCTTCGTCTACGGCACCGAGTCCGACGGCAGCGTCGTGGCCTGGCGCCGCGCCGATGGCGAGCGGGCCTGGCAGTCGACCCGCTTCAAGAGCCGCGTCCTGACCGGGCCGCTCGCGGTGGGCCGCTCGCTGGTGATCGGCGAGGACAACGGAACGCTGCACTTCGTCTCGCGCGAAGACGGTGCGCTTCTCAATCGCGTCACGCCCGATGGCTCCGCCATTGGCGTCACCCCGGTGATGGCCGGCAACACGGTGGTCGTGGTGACCGCCAATGGCGGTGTGTTTGGATATCGCCCTGAATAACTCTTTGCAAGGCCCGACCATGAAAACCGCGCCCCTGAAAGGCCGGCCATGAAGCCGGTCGTGGCCCTGGTCGGGCGGCCCAACGTCGGCAAGTCGACCCTCTTCAACCGCCTGACGCAGACGCGCGACGCCATCGTCGCCGACTTTGCCGGACTCACGCGCGATCGCCACTATGGCAACGGCCGCCTGGGCAAGCACGAGTTCATCGTGATCGACACCGGCGGCTTCGAGCCCGATGCGGGCAGCGGCATCTACAAGGAAATGGCCAAGCAGACGCGGCAGGCTGTGGCCGAGGCCGATGTCGTGATCTTCGTGGTCGATGCCCGCGAAGGCCTTTCGGCGCAGGACCACGACATTGCCAACGAACTGCGCCGGCTCGGCAAGCCCTGCGTGCTGGCGGCCAACAAGGCCGAAGGCATGCACGACGGCACCAAGCTGGTCGATTTCTACGAACTCGGCTTTGGCGACGTGCATGGCGTGTCCGCAGCGCACGGGCAGGGCATGCGCGACCTGGTCGAGCTGGCGCTCGCGCCGCTGAACCTGCCCGATCCCGACGACGAGGCGGACGAGGACGACGTCAACAAGCCCATCAAGCTGGCGGTGGCCGGACGGCCGAACGTCGGCAAGTCCACGCTGATCAACACCTGGCTCGGCGAAGAGCGACTGGTGGCGTTCGACTTACCGGGTACCACGCGCGACGCCATCTCGGTGCCGTTCGAGCGCAACGGGCAGCGCTTCGAACTGATCGACACCGCCGGCCTGCGCCGCAAGGGCAAGGTGTTCGAGGCGATCGAGAAGTTCTCGGTGGTCAAGACGCTGCAGGCCATCGAGTCGGCCAACGTCGTGCTGCTGCTGCTCGATGCCACGCAGGGCGTGACCGACCAGGATGCGCACATTGCCGGCTACATCCTCGAAAGCGGCCGCGCGGTGGTGATTGCCATCAACAAGTGGGATGCGGTCGACAGCTACCAGCGCGAGCAGATCCAGCGCCAGATCGAGACCCGGCTGCCGTTCCTCAAGTTCGCGTCGCTGCATTTCATCTCGGCCATCAAGCGCCAGGGCCTCGGGCCGGTGTGGCAGGCCATAGCACAGGCCCACAAGTCGGCCACGCGGAAGATGTCGACGCCCGTGCTGACCCGGCTGCTGCTGGAGGCGGTGCAGTTCCAGTCGCCCAAGCGCGCGGGCATGTTCCGGCCCAAGCTGCGCTATGCGCACCAGGGCGGCATGAATCCACCGGTGATCATCATCCACGGCAATTCGCTGGAGCACGTCACCGAGGCCTACAAGCGCTTTCTCGAAGGGCGCTTCCGCAAGGAATTCGACCTCGTGGGGACGCCCTTGCGCATCCAGTTCAAAAGCTCGCAAAATCCCTTTGCGGACAAGGACGATTGAGCACGCTTGGCTGCCGATGGCGGCCGATGAGCCATGGCCGGGTCGAAAGTTCCGCCTTTTGAGAGACGTTATTTTTCAAAGGCTTTTGACCCTGATTGCTGCAGCGCAGAAACCCTGTGTTAAGGTCATCTCTCCAACAACTACTCTTGAACACGGAGAATATCGTGAGCAATAAAGGGCAACTTCTACAAGACCCGTTTCTGAACACCCTGCGTCGCGAGCATGTGCCGGTCTCCATTTATTTGGTGAACGGTATCAAGCTGCAGGGCCAGATCGAGTCTTTCGACCAGTATGTCGTGCTGCTTCGCAACACGGTGACGCAAATGGTCTACAAGCACGCCATCTCCACCATCGTGCCGGGTCGTGCCGTCAACTTCTCGGCTGCCGAGAACGACGACGCCGCAGCCTGATCGCGCGGAGCGCGGCGGCTAACCCCGCCGCGCTTTTTCCATATTGATCCCGCTTGTCTGAATTGAACTCCCGCCAGGAAGGCGCCGCCGTTCTCGTCGGCGTCGATTTCGGGCTGCCCCATTTCGACAGCGATCTCGAGGAACTCGGCCTGCTCGCACAGACCGCGGGCCTCGCGCCTGTCGCGCGCCTCGTCTGCAAGCGCAAGGCGCCCGACGCGGCCCTGTTCGTCGGCAGCGGCAAGGCCGAAGAAATCAAGGAACTGGCCGCCATGCACCAGGCCAGCGAGGTCATCTTCGACCAGTCGCTGAGCCCGGCGCAGCAGCGCAACCTCGAGCGCCAGCTCGACGTGGCGGTGTACGACCGCACCTTCCTCATCCTCGAGATCTTCGCTCAGCGCGCCCGCTCCCACGAGGGCAAGCTGCAGGTCGAACTGGCTCGGCTGCAGTACCTGAGCACGCGCCTGGTTCGCCGCTGGTCCCACCTGGAGCGCCAGACGGGCGGCGCGGGCGTGCGCGGCGGTCCCGGTGAAAAGCAGATCGAACTCGACCGCCGGATGATCAGCGAATCGATCAAGCGCACGCGCGAGCGCCTGGCCAAGGTGCAGAAGCAGCGCGGCACGCAGCGCCGCCAGCGCGAGCGCCGCGAGACCTTCAACATCTCGCTCGTGGGCTATACCAACGCCGGCAAGTCCTCGCTGTTCAATGCGCTGGTCAAGGCCCGCGCGTATGCCGCCGACCAGCTCTTTGCCACGCTCGACACCACCACGCGCAACCTCTACCTGGGCGACGCCCGCAGGCAGGTCTCGATTTCCGACACTGTCGGCTTCATCCGCGACCTGCCGCACGGGCTGGTCGATGCCTTCAAGGCCACGCTGCAGGAGGCCGTCGATGCCGACTTGCTGCTGCACGTGGTAGACGCCTCCAATCCGCACTACCCGGAGCAGATGGCCGAGGTGCAGTCCGTTCTTCGCGACATCGGCGCCGACTCTGTTGCGCAGCTTCTGGTGTTCAACAAGCTCGATGCCCTTGAAACTGCGCAGCACCCGCTGCATCTGCAGGACGACATGGAGATCGACGGCGTGCGGGTTCCGCGCATCTTCCTCAGCGCCCGCAGCGGCGAGGGCCTGCCCTTGCTGCGCGCCGAGCTGGCCCGCCGGTCGGGCTCCCTGGGCGACGCGATGACCCCAGAGGCCGACACTGAATTGCACGACACCGCCAATTGATTGGGCACAATCCCGCCACTGACAAGAGAACGAAGCGAATGAATGCAAAGCCAGCGTGGAGAGGGTTTCTGGGCATGTTCAACCTGAACGATGGCCGATGGGGCCGTGGCGACGAGCCGTCGTCCAACGGCGACCGCCCGACCGGCAACCGGCCTCCCGACGCAGACCCGCCGGGCGCGCCGACGCCACCACCCTCGGGCAACAACAACGGCAACCGCCCCCGCGGCCAGGGCCCGAACCAGGGGCCGCCCGACCTCGATGAACTCTGGCGCGACCTCAACCGCAAGCTGGGCGGCTTCTTCGGCGGCAAGGGCGGCGGCAATCGTCCCACCGGCGGCGGCAACGGCTATCGGCCGGACATGAAGAATGCCGGCTTCGGCCTCGGACTGGTGGCGGCGGTTGCCGTTCTCATCTGGCTCGGGACCGGCTTCTTCATCGTGAACGAAGGCCAGCAGGCCGTGGTGACGCAGTTCGGCCGCTACAAGTCGACGGTGAATGCCGGCTTCAACTGGCGCCTGCCGTATCCCATCCAGCGCCACGAAGTGGTGGTGGTCACGCAGATCCGATCGACCGACGTCGGCCGCGACGCCATCGTGCGTTCGACCGGCCTGCGCGAGTCGGCCATGCTGACCGAAGACGAGAACATCGTCGAAATCAAGTTCGCCGTGCAGTACCGCCTGAGCAATGCGCAGGCCTGGCTCTACGAGAGCAAGTCGCCGGCCGAAACCATCGTGCAGGTGGCCGAGAGTTCCGTGCGCGAAGTGGTCGGCAAGATGAAGATGGATGCGGCGCTGGCCGAGGAGCGCGACCAGATCGCTCCGCGCGTGCGGCAATTGATGCAAACCATCCTCGACCGCTACAAGATCGGTGTCGAAGTCGTGGGCATCAACCTGCAGCAGGGGGGGGTGCGTCCTCCCGAGCAGGTGCAGGCAGCGTTCGACGACGTGCTCAAGGCCGGCCAGGAGCGCGAGCGCACCAAGAACGATGCCCAGGCCTATGCCAACCAGGTCATCCCGCTTGCCGCCGGTACATCCTCGCGTCTCAAGGAAGAGTCCGAAGCCTACAAGGCGCGCATCGTCGCACAGGCACAGGGCGATGCCGGCCGCTTCAGTGCGGTGCTGGCCGAGTACCAGAAGGCGCCGCAGGTGACGCGCGACCGCATGTACACCGACGCCATGCAGCAGATCTACGCCAGCACCACCAAGGTGCTGGTCGATACCAAGCAAGGCTCCAACCTGCTGTACCTGCCGCTGGACAAGCTCATGCAGCTGAGCGGCAACAACCCGGCCGCAACGCCGGTCGATGCGGCCAGTCCCAGCGTGGCGGGGACCGCGCCCGCCCAGTCGTCGGTGATTCCGGTGGTGCCGCCATCGAGCGAGAGCCGCGCCCGCGATGGCCGTTCGCGTGACCGCGACGTGCGTTGAAAAGGCCAGGAAAAACATGAACAGAATCGGATTCATCGCCTCGTCGATCCTCGTCTTGCTCGTGCTGCTGAGCTCGACCCTCTTCGTGGTCGACCAGCGCCAGTTCGGCGTGGTCTATGCCCTGGGCCAGATCAAGAGCGTCATTACCGAGCCGGGCCTCAACTTCAAGCTGCCGCCGCCGTTCCAGAACGTGTCGTACATCGACAAGCGGCTGCTCACGCTCTCCAGCCTCGACACCGAGCCGATGCTCACGGCCGAGAAGCAGCGCGTGGTGATCGATTGGTACGTGCGCTGGCGCATCACCGATCCGCAGGCCTACATCCGCAACGTCGGCCTCGACGAAAACGCGGGCGCCACCCAGCTCAACCGCGTGGTGCGCAATGCCTTCCAGGAAAACATCAACAAGCGCACTGTGCGCGACCTGATCTCGGTGCGCCGCGAAGCGCTCATGGCCGACGTGCAGCGCGAAGTGCTGGCCGTGGTGAAGGGCTCCAAGCCCTGGGGCGTGGACGTGGTCGATGTGCGCATCACGCGCGTGGACTATGTGGAAGCCATCACCGAATCGGTCTACCGCCGGATGGAGGCCGAGCGCAAGCGCGTGGCCAATGAACTGCGTTCGACCGGTACGGCCGAAGGCGAAAAGATCCGCGCCGACGCCGACCGCCAGCGCGAAGTGATCGTGGCGAACGCCTACCGCGATGCCCAGAAGATCAAGGGCGAGGGCGATGCCCAGGCTGCCGCTGCGTACAGCGAGGCCTTTGGCCGCGACCCGCAGTTTGCACAGTTCTATCGCAGCCTCGAGGCCTACAAGCAAAGCTTCAACAAGAAGAGCGACGTGATGGTGCTTGACCCATCCTCGGACTTCTTCCGGGCCATGCAAAGCTCGGGCACGCCGGGCAACGCTCCCCGCCGCTAAGTCGGTCCTGGAGCCGTGAGCGCCGAGACCTTCTGGAGTGCGCTGGCGCTCGTCCTGGTGATCGAGGGCATCCTGCCTTTCGTCTCGCCGGGCGGGTGGCGGCGCGGCTTCGGGCAGCTCATGCAGCTGCGCGACGGCCAACTGCGCTTCTTCGGACTTTGCAGCATCTTGCTGGGTTTGGCCCTTCTTTGGCTGCTGGGGTAGCGCGGCCCGGTAGAATCCCGGTTTAACCACGCCCCCGATCCCCATGTCCGCCTGGGTCCTCCCGGATCACATTGCCGATGTGCTGCCTTCCGAGGCGCGCCACATCGAAGAACTTCGACGCCAGCTGCTCGATACCGCCCGTGGCTATGGCTACGAGCTGGTGATGCCGCCGCTGCTCGAGCACCTCGAGTCGCTGCTGTCCGGCACCGGCGAGGCGCTCGACCTCCAAACCTTCAAGCTGGTCGACCAGCTCTCCGGCCGCAGCATGGGCCTCAGGGCCGACACCACGCCCCAGGTGGCGCGCATCGACGCCCACCTGCTGAACCGCGAAGGCGTGGCACGGCTGTGCTACTGCGGACCGGTGCTGCACACCCGCCCCGACCGGCCGCACGCCACCCGCGAGCCGCTGCAGTTCGGGGCTGAGATCTATGGCCATGCGGGGCTCGAGGCCGACACCGAAGTGCTGCTGCTGGCGCTCGATTGCCTGCATGCGTCGGGCCTGAGCGACGGCGTGATCGTCGACCTGGCCGACGCGCGCATCGTGCGGGCGCTGTTCGCCGGCGTGCCGGTCGATGCCGCCGTGCTGGCGCGCGTGCACGCGGCGCTGGTTGCCAAGGATGCGAGCGAACTGCATGCGCTCACGCGCGATTTCCCGGCTGCGTCGCGCGATGGCCTGCGCGCACTGGTCCAGCTGTATGGCGATGCGTCGGTGCTCGACGAGGCCGCCAAGGCCCTCAAGGGCACGCCGGCGGTGAGCGCGGCGCTGGCCGGATTGAAGCAGCTGGCCGCGAGCCTCGGCGCCGGGCCGGCGCGGCAGATCAGCTTCGATCTGGCCGACCTGCGCGGCTACGCCTACTACAGCGGCATGCGCTTCGGCATCTACGTGCCGGGCGCGGCCGATGCGCTGGTGCGCGGCGGCCGCTACGACGAAGTCGGCGCCGTGTTCGGTCGCAACCGGCCGGCGGTCGGCTTCAGCCTGGACGTGCGCGAACTGGTCGGCGTGCTGCCGGCGCGTCCGCTGCGCGCAGCCATCCGCGCGCCCTGGAGCGACGCGGCCGGCCTGCGCGAGGCCATTGCCGGGCTGCGCAGGGCCGGCGAGATCGTGGTCTGCGCGCTGCCGGGCCACGGCAGCGAAATCGATGAATTCCATTGCGACCGCGAGCTCGTCGAGCACGCCGGGCAGTGGCAAGTCCGAGCCCTCTGAATTTTTGAAGTAATGGAACGAGCATGAGCGTAACCACCGGAAGAAACGTGGTCGTCGTCGGCACCCAGTGGGGCGATGAAGGCAAGGGCAAGCTGGTCGACTGGCTGACGGAAAGCGCCCAGGGCGTGGTCCGCTTCCAGGGCGGCCACAACGCGGGCCACACGCTGGTCATCAACGGCGTGAAGACCGCGCTGCACCTGATCCCGAGCGGCATCATGCGGCCCGGCGTCAAGTGCTACATCGGCAACGGCGTGGTGCTGTCGGCTGCCAAGCTGTTCGAGGAAATCGAAGGGCTCGAAAAGGCCGGCGTCGAAGTGCGTTCGCGCCTGCGCATCAGCGAGGCCTGCCCGCTGATCCTGCCTTTCCATGCGGCCCTCGACATCGCACGCGAAACGTACCGCGAAAAGGGCGGCGTCGAGAAGATCGGCACCACCGGCCGCGGCATCGGCCCGGCCTACGAAGACAAGATCGCGCGCCGCGCGCTGCGCGTGCAGGACCTGAAGCACCCCGAGCGTTTCGCAACCAAGCTGCGCGTGCTGCTCGACCTGCACAACCATGTGCTGACGCAGGTGCTCGGTGCGCCCGCCATCGACTTCGACCTGGTGTTCGACGAGGCCATGCGCCACGCCGTGCTGCTCAAGCCGATGATGGCCGACGTGTCGCGCGAGCTGAACGACGCGCACAAGGCCGGTGCCAACCTGCTGTTCGAAGGCGCGCAGGGCACGCTGCTCGACGTCGACCACGGCACCTACCCCTACGTCACCTCGAGCAACTGCGTGGCCGGCAATGCCGCCGCGGGCTCGGGCGTGGGTCCGGGCATGCTGCACTACATCCTGGGCATCACCAAGGCCTACTGCACGCGCGTGGGCGGCGGTCCGTTCCCCACGGAACTCGACTGGGCCACGCCGGGCACGCCGGGCTACCACATGAGCACCGTGGGCGCAGAAAAGGGCGTCACCACGGGCCGCAGCCGCCGCTGCGGCTGGTTCGACGCCGCGCTGCTCAAGCGCTCGGCGCAGGTCAACGGCCTGTCGGGCCTGTGCATCACCAAGCTCGACGTGCTCGACGGGCTCGAAAAGCTCGAGCTGTGCACCGGCTACGAGCTCGACGGCGAGACCACCGACATCCTGCCCATGGGGGCCGACGAGATCGAGCGCTGCACGCCCATCTACGAGACCCTCGAAGGCTGGAGCGAGAGCACCGTCGGCGTCACGCAGTACGACAAGCTGCCCGTGAATGCGCGGCTCTACCTGCAGCGCATCGAGCAGATCACGGGCGTGCCGATCCACATGGTTTCCACGAGCCCCGATCGCGACCACACGATCATGATGCGCCACCCCTATCTCGCGGACTGAACAGGAACGAACCCCCACCATGTTGACCGAAGACGGCAAGCATCTCTACGTCAGCTACGACGAGTACCACAACCTGATCGAGAAGCTCGCGATCAAGATCCACCAGTCGGGCTGGCAGTTCGACACCATCCTGTGCCTTGCGCGCGGCGGCATGCGGCCCGGCGACGTGCTTTCGCGCATCTTCGACAAGCCGCTGGCGATCATGTCGACCAGTTCGTACCGCGCCGATGCCGGCACGGTGCAGGGGCACCTGGACATCGCGCGCTTCATCACCACGCCCAAGGGCGAGATCGCGGGCAGGGTGCTGCTGGTGGACGACCTGGCCGATTCGGGCCACACGCTGCATGCGGTGATGGACATGCTGCGCAACAACTACAGGCCGATCACCGAACTGCGCAGCGCGGTGATCTGGACCAAGGCACTGTCGACCTTCACGCCCGACTACTCGGTCGAGTACCTGCCGACCAACCCGTGGATCCACCAGCCCTTCGAAGGCTACGACTCGCTCGGCGCCGAGAAGCTGCTGGAGAAGTGGTCGGTCTGACCGACCTCGCTGCTGCGCCTGCGGCAGCGCCTCATCGGCATTCGGGCCGCCACGCTGTAGGCGCAGTGCGCATATGCACCGGCGCGGCTTGCAGCGGCCGCCGCAACGGCGTAGAACCATCGCGTTAAAGGCTCAATTTCACAGGCAAGCCTGGAGCCGTTCGCGGCTCCGAAGGAGTGAAGCATGTTGGCGGCCGAATGCGCGTGGGCCATCTTGTGCGCCGAGCACGTTCGCACCCGGGAGTTGCTGGCTCGCCTCGAAACGGCGATGAAGGCAGGGGGCGAAGCGGGCGTCCGGCAGCGGGCAAGGTCGGTCATCGAAGCCATCGAGCGGCTTCAGGCCTTCGAAGAAACAACGCACCGCCCCAAGGGCGTTGTCATGCTGAAAACGCTGCGCGGCAGGTCGAGCGAGGCCGACGGGCTTCTCGACCAGCTCGATTCCGAGAGCGAGTGCTGCAACGGCTTCCTTGCACAGGCAAAGATCCTCCTGGAGCGCGCCGAATCCGGCGCCACGGGTGCGGCCGCGGAGGCCGACGCGCTGCTGCGGCAGCACCGGCAAATGATGTCCGCGCATCTGGACAAGGAAGACACGCTGTTGCATTCGCACACGGCGCTGCTGCTCAGTCCGGAGGAATGGGCCGCCGTGGTGTCGTCCATCTCGACGGAGGTGGGAGCGGCAGGCAAGCGCGGACATCGCCGTTCGCCGGTGAGCGGGCAAGTCTAGAGGCCCGCGGGCTGACATTCCGTGCGATCGGTGCCTAGGCGCCTTCGGAATCGAACATCGCCGTGTAGCGCCGCTGCATTTCTTCCGGCGTCAGCTTCTCGATGCTGTGGCCCACGTTCCAGCGGTGGCCGAAGGGATCGCGGAACACGCCCGATCGCTCGCCGTAGAACTGGTCCTGCGGGGCCATGTCGAGCGTGGCGCCGGCCGCCACGGCACGCGCCACCACGGCATCGGCGTCGTCCACGTGCAGGTGCAGCGTCACCGCGGTGCCGCCCAGCGTCTTGGCGCTGGGGATGTTGTATTCGGCGAACTCGTCCGAGATCATCAGGATCGCGCCGTTGTGGAAGTCGAGCTCCGCATGGCCGATGCGGCCGCTCGGCTCGGTGAGCCGGAAGATCTCCTTGACTTCGAAGACCTTGCAATAGAAGTCGATGGCCGCGCCGGCATCGTCGACGCAGAGATACGGAAACAGTTCGTGGATTGCCATGCGGGTTGCCTTTCGGGAGGAAGGAAGCAATGTCCTGGCCCCGATTCTGCGGCGCCGCGCCGCTAGCGTCTTGAAGGATTTTGACCCGTGGCCGCAGGTACATGCCGAGGCGACACGGCCCCGGACTGCCGCCAGGCCTGCGGCGGCATACCCGCCAGCGCGGAGAACTCGCGGCTCAGGTGCGCCTGGTCGCTGTAGCCCGCGGTGAGCGCGATGTCGGCCCAGCTTTGCGCAGGGTCGCCGGCCAGCGCCAGCGCGCGGTCGAAGCGCATCACGCGCGCGTATTCCTTCGGGCCGAGGCCGATGCCGCTGCGAAAAAGAGCGATGAAGCGGCGATGGCTGTAGCCGCTGCGAACCACTAGCGCGGCGATCGACGGGTTCTCGCGCGCGAGCGGACCCAGCGCTGCGGCGATGGCCGGGTGCAGGCCGCGCAGGCCGGCGCTTTGCGAATCGACGGCGCGCCGGGCGAGCAAGGCTTCGAAGACCGCCAGCTGCGCCTCGAGACTGCCCGCCGCATGGATCCGTTCGAGTGCGGCATTGGCCTGCTGCGCACCCCACAGCGTGTCGAGCGGCGTGTGCTGGCCGGCCAGCACGTCTTCGGGTGCGCCGAGCAGCGCGCGGGCGGCCCCGGGCTGGAGCTGCGCGCCGACCGAGCGCGTGGCCACCGAAACGTCGCGCATGTAGGAGGCGGCGCGCGCACCGCCCACGATCGCATGGCCGCAGGTCTGGCCGTGCACGTCGCCCGGGCCGCTGAACAGCTTCAGCGGCGGCCCCGAGAGCCGGAACACCAGGTGCATGCCCCCGGTGGGCAGCACGTGCTCGCGCGCGCCCGGCTGCCCGGCGGCAGCGCCTTCGGGGGCGGAGGCCCACATCAGCCGCACGTAGGGACGCAGGCAGGGGGCGGGGAGTCGTGTCAGCTGCGGCATGTTGCAGCCCCGAGGAAAAACCGGCTGTTGCCCATCGGCGCATTGTGCGGCGGAATGCCGCGCTAGCATCGAGGCCATGAGCAAGCCCTCCACGACCCTGATCCATCACCCCTACACGCCGCCCGCCAACTTCGCCGCGCCGCAGCCTGGCATCTACAAGGCCTCGACAGTTTTCTTTGCCGACGTGGCCGCGATGCGCGCGCGCGACTGGAAGACCAAGGCCGGCTACACCTACGGCCTGCACGGCACGCCGACCACCTTCACGCTCGAGGAGCGCCTGGCCACGCTCGAAGGCGGCACCGAGTGCCTGCTGGTGCCGAGCGGCCTGGCCGCCATTTCGCTGGTTGCCTTCGCCTTCCTGAAGAGCGGCGACGAAGTGCTGATTCCCGACAACGCCTACGGCCCCAACAAGGCGCTGGCGACCGGCGAGCTGGCCAACTTCGGCATCACGCACCGCCTGTACGACGCGATGAACCCCGCCGACCTGGCCGCCAAGCTCTCGGACCGCACGCGGCTGGTGTGGCTTGAGGCGGCGGGCTCGGTGACGATGGAGTTTCCGGACCTGCCGGCGCTCGCCAAGGCATGCCGCGCGCGCGGCGTGGTGACGGCGCTGGACAACACCTGGGGCGCGGGCCTCGCATTCGCGCCCTTCGATTTCAACGGCAGCGGGCAGGGCGTGGACATCTCGGTGCATGCGCTCACCAAATACCCGAGCGGCGGCGGCGACGTGCTGATGGGCAGCGTGGTCACGCGCGACGAGCGGCTGCACCGCGCGCTCAAGCTCACGCACATGCGCACGGGCTTCGGCGTCGGCGTCGGCGATGTCGAAACGCTGCTGCGCTCGCTGCCGAGCATCGGGCTGCGCTATGCCGCGCACGACCGTTCGGCGCGCGAGTTGGCGCGCTGGCTCGCCGGCCGCGAAGAGATCGCGCAGGTGCTCCATCCGGCGCTCGAAGGATCGCCCGGCCATGCCAACTGGCGTGCGCTGTGCGGTGGTGCCGACCTGGCCGCCGGCCTGTTCTCGGTCGTGTTCGACGAAAGCTACAGCACCGAGCAGGTCGACCGCTTCTGCGACAGCCTGAACCTGTTCCGGCTCGGCTATTCATGGGGCGGCCCGGTGAGCCTGGTGGTGCCCTACGACATCGGCCTGATGCGCGACGCCAGCGTGGCGCGCTGGCCGCACAAGGGCACGCTGGTGCGCTTCTCGGTCGGACTGGAAGACGTGGAAGACCTGCGGGCCGACCTGCAGCAGGCGCTCGCGCGGATGTAAGAGAAGTTTTCCGGGCGCGGAGGCCGGCCGCTCCACCGGCTGCGGGTGCACCGTTATCGCTTACAGTTGGATGACACGCAGTCGCTTTGACTGCCTCGTTCAAGGAGAGAACAGTGGCAACACCCAATTACGGCTACGAAAAGCGCCAGAAGGAGCTGGCCAAGAAGAAGAAAAAGGAAGAGAAGCTCCGCGAAAAGGCCAATCGCAAGCTCTCCCCGAGCAGCGACGGCCTGGCCCCGGGTGACCCGGAAACCGACGTGGCCTCGCTCGAGCGCGATCCGCCGACGGTGCCCGATCTGCCGACCAAGAACGGCTGATCCCAGATCAAGGCTCTCGACAAAAATGCCGCTGCAGGTCCTCGGGCCTGGAGCGGCTTTTTTGTTTCGGCAGGCCTACTTGGCCGCGAGCAGCTTGCGCAGCTCCGGCCAGACGTTGTCGAGCAGCTGCGGCTGCGCGGCGGCCGTGGGATGGATGCGGTCGGCCTGAAACAGCGCAAGCGCGTCGGGCGCGTCGGCCACGCCCTTGAGCAGGAAGGGCACCAGCGCCGCCTTGGTGGTGCTGGCCACCTTGCCGAACACGGCCTCGAAGCGCCGTGTGTAGTCGCCGCCGTAGTTGGGCGGCACCTGGATGCCGACGATCAGCACCTTGGCGCCGGCCGCCTGCGCCGCCTTGGTGATCTGCAGCAGGTTGTCCTCGGTGTTCTGCAGCGGCAGGCCGCGCAGCGCGTCGTTGGCGCCCAGCTCGACCACCACGTGGCTGGGCTTGTGCTGCGCCAGCAGCGAGGCAAAGCGGGCGCGTCCACCCGAACTGGTGTCGCCGCTGATGCTGGCATTGATCACCGTGGCCGGGATCTTCTGCTGCGCGAGCCGCTTCTCGAGCAGGGGCACCCAGCCTTCGCCGCGCTTGAGACCGTATTCGGCGCTCAGCGAATCGCCGAGCACCAGGATCACGGGCTTGCCGGGCGCCGCGGCCTGGGCATGGCCCATGGTCCTTGCCCCTGCGCTGCCGAATGCGGCAGCGCTCAAGATAAAGTCACGTCGTTTCAAAACGAAAAGCCTTTCCATGTCCCAACCCCCGTCGGATGCCATTGTCGCTGTCGAGCATGTGTTCAAGTCGGTGACCGACTCGACCGGTACGCTCGACATTCTGCAGAACATCGATTTCACCCTGGGCGCGCGGGAAACCGCCGCCATCGTCGGTGCCTCGGGTTCAGGCAAGAGCACCTTGCTGTCGATCATTGCCGGGCTCGACACGCCCACGCGCGGCACCGTCAGGCTCGCGGGCGATGACATCTTCGCCATCGACGAGGACGAGCGCGCCGCGCTGCGCGCCCAGCGCGTGGGCTTCGTGTTCCAGAGCTTCCAGCTGCTGGGCAACCTGAGCGCGCTCGAGAATGTGATGCTGCCGCTCGAACTGGCCGACCGCAAGGATGCGCGCAAGGCCGCCACCGAGATGCTCGGGCGCGTCGGCCTCGGCCAGCGGCTCGGCCACTATCCCAAGGTGCTCTCGGGCGGCGAACAGCAGCGCGTGGCGCTGGCCAGGGCCTTCGTGGTGCAGCCGGCGCTGCTGCTGGCGGACGAGCCCACCGGCAGCCTCGACTTCGCGACCGGCGAGCAGGTCATGCGGCTGATGTTCGACTTGAACCGCGAGCTCGGCACCACGCTCGTGCTGGTCACGCACGACCGCGGCATTGCGGCCCAGTGCGAGCGCCGCATCACCATCGAGGCCGGGCGCATGGCGCTCAACGAGTCGACGCCTGTGCTGGTGGCCTCGCTGCAGGCATGATCGTTCCCCAGTTCTGGGCCGAAGGCCGCATCCAGGAGCACGTCGCCGGCAAGCAGATCACGGTGCGGCGCTACGGCTGGTCCGACGAAAGCCCGATCGCCGCGCAGGCGCATGCCGACCAGCGCACGCGAGAGGCGTTCGAGCGGATCGCCGCGGGCGAGGCGCTCAACCGCCGCGAGCGCAAGCTGGCCTACAACGGGGCCCAAGGCGTGCCGATCCGCGAGGAAATCGTCGAGCGCCAGGGCGACACCGTCATCACCCGCAACAGCTATGGCGCACGCTGCCTCAACACGCCCGACGTGCTGTTCGTCGACATCGATTTCGACGAGCCCCTGCGCGGCAGCGTGTTCGGCTTTGCGCTGGTGCCTGCGCTGATCGCCGGCATCGTCGGCGGCTGGACCGCCAGGACCTGGCTGGGCGGGCTGGTCGCGGCCCTCGTGGTCTTTGCCGTCGCCTACCGCATTGGCTTGGCCAGGAAGCGCGGCGAGGCCAGCGGCAATCCCGCGCCCGAGAAGCGCGCGGCCGAGCGCATCGGGCGCTTCATCCACCAGCACCCCGACTGGCACCTGCGCCTCTACCGCACGCCGGCCGGTTTCCGGGTCATGGCGATGCACGACGTCTTCAGTCCGGCCGACATGGCAGTGGCCGACTGCTTCCATGCGCTGGGCGTCGACAAGGTCTATGCGCGCATGTGCCGCAACCAGAACTGCTTTCGCGCCCGCCTGAGCGCCAAGCCCTGGCGCATCGGCATCGGCGAGCACCTGCGGCCGCGGCCGGGCGTGTGGCCCGTGTCGCCCGAGAAGCTGCCGCTGCGCGATGCCTGGATCGCGCGCTACGAAAAGGCCGCCGAAGGCCATGCCGCCTGCCAGTACCTGGAAAGCGCCGGCAACAGCGCACGGGTTCATCCGAATGCGCTGGCCGTGCAGCAGCTGCACGACGAACGCACCCGCGCGCACAGCGGTCTGCCGCTGGCTTGAGGGGCGGGATCTTTCGTGGAACACCGCGGAATCGGCTTTGCCGGGCCGCTGGTGTTGCCCCCTGCCAGGGGGAGGGAGGCCACACGAAGTGGGCAAGCCTGGGGGTAGGGATAATCAGGGGATGTCTTCCCCCAAAGTGATCTTCGGCTTCCATGCCGTGGGCGTGCGCATCAAGACCGCGCCGAAATCGGTGCTCGAAGTGATGTTCGACACCAGCCGGCGCGATGCGCGCATGAAACAGTTCATCGCCCGCGCGCAAGAGGCCGGCGTGCGGCTGGTCGAGGCCGACGGGCTGAGGCTCGCCAAGCTCAGCGGCAGCCATGGCCACCAGGGCGTGGTCGCGCGGGTCGAGCCCATTGCGCAGGTCCGTTCGCTCGATGAACTGCTCGAAGACCTGGAGGAGGCCGGCACCGTGCCGCTCTTGCTGGTGCTCGACGGCGTGACCGATCCGCACAACCTGGGGGCCTGCCTGCGCGTGGCCGACGGCGCCGGCGCCCATGCGGTGATCGCGCCCAAGGACCATGCGGCCGGCATCAACGCCACCGTGGCCAAGGTGGCGAGCGGCGCCGCCGAGACGGTGCCGTACTTCATGGTGACCAACCTGGCGCGCACGCTGAACGAACTCAAGGAACGCAGCATCTGGTGCGTCGGCACCAGCGACGATGCGCCCGGCACCCTCTACCAGAGCGACCTCAAGCGGCCCCTGGCGCTGGTGCTCGGTGCCGAAGGCGAGGGCATGCGCCAACTCACCCGCAAGACCTGCGACGAGCTCGTGAGCATTCCGATGGCGGGCGCGGTCGAGAGCCTGAACGTTTCCGTGGCCAGCGGCGTGTGCCTCTACGAGGCCATGCGGCAGCGCAGCGCCTGACGCGGCACTGCGACCCGGGCGCGGTTCGAATCAGGAAGGGTCTTTGCTGCGCGTGCGGGCCACCGCGCTGAAGATACCGATGCCCAGGATGATCAGCGCACCGATGCCGATGTAGAGCGTCGGCACGCCGGCCACCGAGGCGCCCCAGGCGACGCCGGCGAGGAAGATCAGAAAACCGATCATGTAGAGCGCAAAGGACATGCTTGTTCCCCCGGAAGCTTTGGATGCCTTGCAGTATCCCGGGCGGTCCCCCGGCGGGCACAGGCCGTCGTCTCCAGTCGCTGTGGGAACTTGCCTACTGCTTTCGCGCCTCTACGCGGGAGATGTGACCAGCAGGTAGCGGCAGCCCGCGCGCCCGAGCGCCTTGAAGACCAGCGGGCGGTCGACGCCGAAATCCAGGCAGTCGCCGGGCGCGAGTTCGAAGCGCTCGTCGCCGTAGTCCACCCGCAGCGCGCCTTCGAGCATCCAGAGGCACTGCCGGTACGGCTTGCCGCTCCAGCGCGGATAGGCGACCTGCGCCGAGCGCGGCAGTTCGATCTCGACCATCTCCACGCCGCCGCTCGCAGCACGCTCGGCGACCTGGCGCCGCAGGTAGCCCGCCTCGGGATCGCGCCAGACCTCCTGCTCGGCCCGGGTGCGCAGCCGGCGCAGCGAGCCCTTGTCCTCCGTCAGCAGCTGCGCCAGCGGCACGCCCAGGCCGGCCGCCAGCCGGCCCAGCAGCACGGCCGTCGGGCTGCTCTCCGCGCGCTCCACCTTCGAGATCATGGCCTTGCTGACGCCGGAAAGCTCGGCCAGCTCGGCCAGGCTCAGCGCCTTGGCCTGGCGCAGCGCGAAGAGCCGGCTGGCAATGAGCGAATCGATGCCGGAGGGCTCGGCCGGCGGAGATGAATTGTTTCTCATATGAGATTATTATTCTCCTATATTGGATCGACTGAAAGGAACGAACATGCGCCTGGTCCCCTGTACCGAGGAAGCCCACGCGGGCGCCATCCTTGCCATCCTCAACGAGGCCATCGCCAACTCGACGGCGCTGTACGACTACAAGCCGCGCACGCCCGAGAGCATGGTGGCGTGGTTCGCCACCAAGCGCGCCAACGGTTTTCCCGTGGTCGGCGCGGAAGACGAGAGCGGCAGGCTGCTGGGTTTTGCGAGCTACGGCACGTTCCGCGCCTTTCCGGCCTACAAGTACACCGTGGAGCACTCGGTGTATGTCGAGGCGGGCCACCGCGGCGCGGGCCTTGGCCGCACGCTCATGGAGGCGATCATTGCCGAAGCCGTGGCGCGCGACGTGCACGTGATGGTCGGCGCCATCGATGCCGCGAATGCCGGCAGCATCGGGCTGCACGAGCGCCTGGGCTTCGAGCATGCCGGCACCGTGCGGCAGGCCGGCTTCAAGTTCGGCCGCTGGCTCGACGTGGCTTTCTACCAGCGCATTCTCTCGACGCCGCTGAATCCGGTCGACGGTTAGGCGGCGCTCGAAACCGCCCGTTGCATGTGCGTCTCAGGCCGGGGTTTCGGCGCTGGCCCGGTCCAGCATCTGGATGGTGCCGGCATCGAGCTTCAGCTGGGTGGCCACCACCAGTTCCTCCAGCTGCGCGATCGAGGTGGCGCTGGCGATCGGCGCCGTGACCGAAGGGCGTGCGATCTGCCATGCAATGGCGACCTGGCCCGGCTTGGCGTTGTACTGCTGCGCCACCTTGTCGAGCGCTTCGAGAATGCGCAGGCCCCGCGGATTCAGGTACTTCTTGATGGTGGTGGCGCCGCGCGCGCTCTTGGAGGCGTCGGCCTCGGTGCGGTACTTGCCGGTCAGGAAGCCGGCCGCCAGCGCATAGAAATTGATCACGCCCACTTCGCGCTTCAGGCACAGGGGCTCCAGTTCGTCCTCGAACACCGCGCGGTCGTAGAGGTTGTACAGCGGCTGCAGGCTCTCGTAGCGCGCAATGCCCAGCCGCTCCGACACGTCGAGCGCCTCGGCCAGCCGGGGCGCGCTGTAGTTGGAGGCGCCGATCGCGCGCACCTTGCCGGCCTTGATCAGTTCGTCGAAGGCCTGCAGCGAATCTTCGAGCGGGGTGGCGGCATCGTCGTCGTGCGACTGGTACAGGTCGATGAAGTCCGTCTGCAGGCGCTTGAGCGAGGCTTCCACCGCTTCGCGGATGTAGGCCGGCGAGAGGCCCGACTTGCCTTCGCCCATCGGCTTGCCGACCTTGGTGGCCAGCACCACGCGGTTGCGCTTGCCGCTCTGCTTGAGCCACTTGCCGATGATGGTCTCGGACTCGCCGCCGGTGTGGCCCGGCACCCAGGCCGAATAGACGTCGGCGGTGTCGATGAAGTTGAACCCCGCGTCCACCCAGGCATCGAGCAGGCGGAACGAGGTGGCCTCGTCCGCCGTCCAGCCGAACACGTTGCCGCCGAAGGCCAGCGGTGAAACCAGGAGGCCGGAGCGGCCGAGCGAGCGGAGTTGCGACATGAGTTTGTTTCCTGAGGAAGAGAACGAGGATCAGACGAAGCCCACAGCACCGAGCAGCGCACCTGCGCCCAGCAGCCAGAGCAGGTGAATGCGCGTGCGCCAGACGATAAGCGCGGCCACCGCGGTCAGCAGCCACAGATGCCAGGCAGGCGCGTCGCCGGCAGGGTTGCCCGCCGCCAGCACCCAGCCGGTGGCGATCAGCAGGCCCACCACCACCGGCGCCATGCCCTGCTTGAAGGCGCGCACGCCGCGCCGGTCGCGGTTGCGGTGGCCCCATCGCGTGGCCAGGTAGGTGAGGGTGGTGCTCGGCAGCATGATGCCGACCATGGTGACCGTGAGCCCGAACAGGCCGAGCAGCCAGGCGCCCGGCCCCGCACCGATGCCGCCGCCCGCGTTGAGCCCGACATTCCAGCCCATCAGCGCGACGAAGAGCACGTTCGGCCCCGGCGCGGCCTGGGCAATGGCCACGGAGGAACTGAACTGCGCCTCGCTGAGCCAGCCGTGCTGCGCGACGAGGTAGCGGTGCATGTCGGGGACGGTGGTGATGGCGCCGCTGATCGACAGCAGCGACAGCAGCAGGTACTGGCCGAAGAGCGCGAGCCAGTCGTGCCATTGCATCGCGATGGTCAGCTGGCTCATGCGGCAATCCTGCGCCAGGTCCACGCACAGGCCACGCCGCCTACGGCCAGCAGCACCCAGCCGAGCGGCATCTTGAACAGCGCAATGGCGCCGAACACCAGTGCGACGAATGCCAGGCAGGTGGCAAAACCGAGCGGGTGCTTGCGCAGTTGCGGAATCAGCTTGATGCCGGTGGCGGCGATCAGCCCGCCCGACACCGCGCCCATGCCGCGCAGCGCGGCGGCCACCTGCGGGTTGGCCGCGTAGTGGGCATAAAGAACGGCCAGCACAAGAATGACGACGAGCGGTATCGCAAGCATGCCGGCCACCGCGGCGATGGCGCCGCGCAGGCCGAAGTAGCGGTCGCCGATCATCAGCGCGAGGTTGATCACGTTCGGTCCCGGCATCACCTGGGCCACGGCCCAATCTTCCAGGAACTGCTCGGGCGTGAGCCAGCGCTTTTTCTCCACCATCTCGCGCTGGACGATGGCCAGCACGCCACCGAAGCCCTGCAGCGCAAGCCAGGTGAATGAAACAAAAAGGTCGCGTGGCGACTTCGGTTGCGGATGGGCGGGCGGCGCCGCCGCGCCTGAAGGAGACGGATGCATGTGGGTGCGATTATCGTAGCCAGGCCTGCAACGTGCCGGGCACCGGGCTGACATGCCCCTGTAACGCTCAAAGGGAGACTCCATCGCCATGCAAATCCGTGCGCTCTTCGATCTCTGCAAGCAGGCCGTCGCCTCCTGGTCTAACGATTACGCACCCAGCATGGGCGCTGCACTGGCCTACTACACGGTGTTCTCGATTGCGCCGCTGCTGCTGATCGTGATCTCGGTGGCCGGCCTGGTGTTCGGCCAGGAGGCCGCACGCGGCGAGATCTTCGCGCAGCTTTCGGGGCTCATGGGCGAGCAGGGCGCGGCCGCGGTGCAGGCGATGCTGCAGGCGGTCAACAAGCCGGCCGAAGGCGTCGTGGCCACGGTGGTCGGCATCGGCTTGCTGGTGGTCGGCGCGACCACCGTCTTCGGCGAACTGCAGGACGCGCTCGACCGCATCTGGCGGGCGCCGGCGCGCACCAAGAGCAAGGGCATCTTCAACCTGCTGCGCGTACGGGCGCTGTCGTTCAGCATGATCATGGCCATCGGCTTCCTGCTGATGGTGTCGCTGGTGGCCAGTGCGGCGCTGGCAGCGCTCAGCAAGTGGTGGGCGCCGGTGTTCGGCGGCTGGGCCACGCTGGCACAGGCGGTGAACTTCGCCTTCAGCTTTGCGATGGTGACGGTGATCTTCGCGATGATCTACAAGATCATGCCGCGCGTCAGGGTACAGTGGCGCGACGTGTGGGTGGGGGCTGCGGTCACGGCGCTGCTCTTCACCATCGGCAAGCACCTCATCGGCCTGTACATCGGCAAGAGCAGCGTGGCCTCGGGCTACGGCGCCGCGGGTTCGCTGGTGGTGGTGCTGGTGTGGGTGTACTACTCGGCGCAGATCTTCCTGCTCGGGGCCGAGTTCACCTGGGTGTATGCCAAGACCTATGGCTCGCTCAAGAACATGGAGGGCAGCGCCGAGGCGAATCCTTCGCCGACGCGCTCGGACCCGCTGCCGTAGCGCCAGCTATCCCGCGAAACCCCCTTCGTCGAGGAAGCGCTGCTCCTCGGCCGTGCTGGTGCGCCCGAGCAGCTTGTTGCGGTGCGGAAAGCGGCCGAAGCGCGCAATGATGTCGCGGTGCAGCACTGCGAAGCGCTGAGTGTTGGCATCGAGCGCGGCGTTGAGGTCCACCGAGCGCTGCTGGTCGTCCAGCGACTCGGAGTGCATGAAGGGCAGGTAGAAGAAGCGCCGCAGGTCTTCGCCGGCCTTCAGGTCGAGGCCGGCTTCGATCGCCTGGCGCGCGATGGCCAGCGCCTTGGCGTCGGTGGCCAGCATGCGGGCGTTTCCGCGCCAGGTGTTGCGCGGAAACTGGTCGAGCAGCACCAGCAGCGCCAGGGCGCCCTCGGCGTCGCGCGCCCAATGGTCGAGCTCGCCGCGCGCGGCTGCTTCGTGGGCGGCGAGAAAGCGCCCGGCGAATTCGGCGTCGAAGGCTTCGTTCTTGGCAAACCATCGTTCGGGTCCGGCATTGCGCCAGAAGTCGACGATGTCACGGGCGGTGGGCAGCTCGGCAGGATTCATTGCCGCATTCTCTTTCAGCCGGTGCCCGGCCGCCAAAGTCGCGGTGGTGGCCGACAAGGCGAAGCGCAATGGCTGCCTATGCTGTAGCGGTTTCATAACTCAGGAGATCAAGCTCATGACCCGATATGGCAGCTTTTTGCGCGCAACCCTCATCGTCGGCGTGGCCAGTGCCGCGCTGGCCGGCTGCGGAATGATGTCCAGGTCGAACACCGCGAGCTTCAGCGGCGCGATGAACGCCGCCAGCGAAGTGCCGCCCAACATGACGCGCGGCAGCGGCCTGGCGGAAGCCTGGCTCAACAAGGACACCAATGTCCTGAAGTACAAGATCACCTACAGCGGCCTGAGCGGGCCGGCCACGGCCGCGCACTTCCATGGCCCCGCGGCCGCGGGCGCCAATGCCGGCGTGGTGCTGCCCTTTGCCAATGCGGCCAGCCCGATCGAGGGGCAGGCCACGCTCACGCCGGCGCAGGCGGCCGACCTGATCGCAGGCAAGTGGTACGCCAACATCCACACCGCCGCCAATCCGGCCGGCGAGATCCGGGGGCAGATGCTGCCCAAGATGTAAGGGCGCTCGGTCAGCTTGCCGTCGCGGGGCTGGTGTCAAATGACACCCCATGACGACGACGCAGAAGACGCCCCGGAAGCCCCGGACGGCAGGCAAGACCCTCAACACTTTTGCGGCGCGCCGCGAAGACATGCGCGCCGCGCGCAAGGCGCTGGTGCTGCAGGGCGGCGGCGCGCTCGGCGCCTACCAGGCCGGCGTGTATGCCGCGCTCAGCGAGACCGACCTGCAGCCGCACTGGATTGCCGGCGTCTCCATCGGCGCATCAATGCGGCGCTGATCGCGGGCAATGCGCCCGAGAAACGGGTGGACCGGCTGCGCGAGTTCTGGCACCTGGTGTCCTCCGGACCGGCGCAGCGCCTGCCGGCATGGCTGGGCGACCGCGCCACGCAGAACCAGTGGAGCGCCAGCATGGCGATGCTGGTGGGCATTCCGGGCTTCTTCGAACCGCGCTGTTCGCCCGCGCTGCTGATGGGCGCGGCGGCGCCGCTGCTGAGCTACTACGACACCACGCCGCTGAAGGCCACGCTCGAGCGCCTGGTCGACTTCGACCGCATCAACGCCTGCGAGGCGCGCTTCAGCGTGGGCGCGGTTGACGTGCGCACCGGCAACTCGGTGTACTTCGACAACACGCGCCAGCGCATCGGCCCCGAACACATCATGGCCAGCGGCGCGCTGCCGCCGGGCTTTGCGCCCGTCAGCATCGACGGCGACGACTACTGGGACGGCGGCATCGTCTCGAACACGCCGCTGCAGTACGTGCTCGACATCCATCCGCGCTCCGAGCCGCTGGTGGTGCTGCAGGTCGATCTTTTCAATGCACGCGGCGAGATGCCGCGCACGCTGTCGGGCGTGATGGAGCGGCAGAAGGACATCACCTATTCGAGCCGCACCCGCATGAACACCGATGCCCTGGCCGCCAACCTGAACCTGCAGCAGGCCATTGCGGACCTGATCTCCAAGCTGCCGGCGCGCCTTCGCAATGACCCCTCGGTGCTGGCGGTGCAGGCTGAGCTCACGCACCATCCGATCGACATCTTCCACCTGATCTACCGCGACAAGCCCTACGAGGTCGAATCGAAGGACTACGAGTTCTCGCGCGCCGCCGTCGAAGAGCATTGGGAGGCCGGCGCGCGCGACATGCGGCGCACGCTGGCGCATCCCGAGACGCTGCGCAGCGACGCCACCGTGAACGGCGTGACCACCTTCGACCTCGGCGAGCCCGGCGTGGAGCGCGTCAAGCGTCCCGGGCTGTCGCGCTGACGGCGGGCTGCGCTCGCCTGATTCTTGCAATCCTTTTTTTCTTTCCAACCCTCAAGGACATTCACCATGCAACTCAAGGACAAGGTCGCCTACATCACCGGCTCGGCCAGCGGCATCGGCAAGGAGATTGCCATTCTGTTTGCGCGCGAGGGTGCCAAGGTCGTCATTGCCGACCTCAACAAGCAGGCCGCCGACGCCACCGCAGCCGAACTCCAGGCGGCGGGCGCGCAAGCCCTGGGCGTGGCGGTGGACGTGACCAGCGAGGAGCAGGTCGATGCCTCGGTCGAGGAGGCCGCCAAGGCCTTCGGCGGCATCGACATCCTGGTCAGCAATGCCGGCGTGCAGATCGTTCATCCGGTCGAGGAATTCAGTTTTGCCGACTGGAAGAAGATGCTCGCGATCCACCTCGACGGCGCCTTTCTCACCACCAAGGCCTGCCTCAAGCACATGTACGCCCAAGGCCGCGGCGGCAGCGTGATCTACATGGGATCGGTGCACTCCAAGGAAGCTTCGCTGCTGAAGGCGCCCTACGTCACCGCCAAGCACGGCCTCATCGGCCTGGCCAAGACGGTTGCGAAGGAGGGCGCGAAGCACGGTGTGCGCGCCAACGTGATCTGCCCGGGCTTCGTGCGCACGCCGCTGGTCGAGAAGCAGATTCCCGAGCAGGCGAAGACGCTTGGCATCACCGAGGAACAGGTCGTCAAGAACGTGATGCTCAAGGAAACCGTCGATGGCGAATTCACCACCACCGACGATGTGGCGCGCGTGGCGCTGCTGTTTGCGGCCTTCCCGACCAATGCGCTGACCGGCCAGTCGCTGGTGGTGAGCCACGGCTGGTTCATGCAGTAGCGAAATGACGCCGCCCTGCGCGGCGCACGATGGTTCACCCTAATGTCTCCGGCGAGCGAACTGTGCGAAAAACCTGCTTGCCCGTTCAATCGTCATACCAATGACTTTCGCCAGGAGACAAAAACCATGCGTGTTCGTTCCGCCGGCTTTTTTTCGCGCCGCTCCTTCGTGGCCCATGCCGCAGCTGTCGCGGCGGGGCTCGCCATGTTCGCCGCGGCAGCGCCCGCGGCGGCCCAGGCGTATCCCAGCCGGCCCGTCACGCTGATCGTTCCATGGGGTGCGGGCGGCGGCACCGATGCTACGGCGCGCATCATCGCGAGCCTGCTCGAAAAAGAACTCGGCCAGCCGATGACGGTGGTGAACCGTACCGGCGGCAACGGCGTGGTGGGCCATGCGGCCATTGCCGCCGCGCCGCCCGACGGCTACACCATCGGCATGGCCACGGTCGAGATCGGCATGATGCACTGGCAGGGGCTGACGCCGCTGACCAGCGCCTCGTACACGCCGATCGGCCTCGCCAATCTCGATCCGGCCGGCATCCAGGTGCGCGCCGACGCGCCCTACAAGACCGTGGCCGAACTGCTGGCGGCCATCAAGGCCAGTCCCGGCAAGCTCAAGGCCTCCGGCACGGGGCAGGGCGGCATCTGGCACCTGGCCATCGCGGGCCTCTTGCGCGACCAGAAGATCGACCCGGCGGCCGTGCCGTGGGTGCCGAGCAATGGCGCCGCCCCAGGCCTGCAGGACGTGGTCGCGGGTGGTGTCGACATCGCGCCGGTCTCGCTGCCCGAGGCGCGTTCGCTGATCGATGCGGGCAAGATCAAGAGCCTTGCGATCATGAGCGACAAGCCCTCGGCCCTGTATCCCAACGTGCCCACGCTCAAGGCGGCCATCGGCAGCGACTGGTCGATGGCGGCCTGGCGCGGCATCGTCGCGCCCAAGGGCCTGCCCGCCGACGTGCGCGACAAGCTCGCGGGCGCGCTCAAGAAAGTGGTGGCGAGCAAGGAGTACACCGACTTCATGGCCTCGCGCGGCTTTGGCGTGATCTATGCGGGCCCTGACGACTTCGCCGCCTACATGGCCAAGTCCGATGCCGAGCTCGGCGCCACGATGAAGGCCGTGGGTATCGTCAAGTGAACGCTAGAGGGCGTGCGCACGCACCGGGCGGAGGTGCAGCGCGATGAAATTCAACGACGCGATCTTCGGTGCAATCCTGCTGGCGCTCGGTATCGTGGTGCTTGCTGTGGTGCAGGGCTATCCGGGCATACCGGGCCAGCAGGTGGGGCCGGCGCTGTTTCCGGGGCTGATTGCCATCGGGCTGTGCGTCTGCGGCGCGATGCTGCTGGCCAAGGGCTGGCGCCAACGCCATGCCGCGGCCTGGGTGCGGCTGGGCGACTGGGCCACTTCGCCGCGCCACGTGCTGGCCGCCGCGCTGGTCGTCGGCGCAGTGCTGTTCTACATCTTTGCCTCCGAGCGGCTCGGCTTCCTGCCGACCGCGGCGATCTCGCTGCTGGCACTGATGCTCGCCATGCGCGTGCCGCCGGGCCGCGCACTGTTGATTGCGCTGCTCGCCACGCTGGTGATCCATGCCGCGTTCTACAAGCTGCTGCGCGTTCCGCTTCCCTGGGGCGTCCTGACACCCATCGCCTGGTAACCGGAAACATCCACTCATGTCCGCAGCACTCTTGCAGGCTTTCTCGATGGTCTTCGAGCCCTACACCATTCTCGTGATGGTGCTGGCCTCGCTCTATGGCCTGTTCGTCGGCGCGGTGCCGGGGCTGTCGGCCACCATGGCGGTGGCGCTGCTGGTGCCGGTCACTTTCTTCATGCCGCCGATTCCGGCCATCGCCGCCATGGTCACGGCCACCGCCATGGCCATCTTCTCCGGCGACATCCCGGGCTGCCTGCTGCGCATTCCGGGCACGCCCGCATCCGCCGCCTATACCGACGAGGCCTTTGCGATGACGCGCAAGGGCATGGCCGAGACGGCACTGGGCGCCGGGCTGGTGTTCTCTGCCGTGGGCGGTCTTTTCGGTACGGTGGTGCTGATCGTGGCGGCGCCCGCGCTGGCCGACTTCGCGCTCAACTTCAGTTCCTTCGAGTACTTCTGGCTCGTGCTGCTGGGCCTGACCTGCGCGGTGTTCATTACCTCCGACCGGCCGCTCAAGGGCATGATCACGCTGCTGCTTGGCCTGCTGGTGGCGTGCGTGGGGCTCGGCAATCCGGCGGGCTTTCCGCGCTTCACCTTCGGCAATGCCGAGATGACCGGCGGCATCGGCATGATCCCGATGATGATCGGCATGTTCGCCATCTCGGAGGTGATCCGCTTCGCGGTCGACACGCTGCCGCCGGGCGAGGTGGTGGTCGAGAAAGTGGGACGCGTGCTCTCGGGACAGTGGGCGCTGGCCAAGAAATACCCGGTGCAGATACTGCGCGGCAGCCTGCTGGGCACGGCGGTGGGCGCGCTGCCGGGCGCGGGTGCCGACATCGCGGCGTGGATGTCGTATGCCATGAGCAAGAAGTTCTCCAAGGAGCCCGAGAAATTCGGCACGGGCCATGTCGAAGGCATTGTCGAATCGGGTTCCGCCAATAACAGCGCGCTGGCCGGCGCGTGGATTCCGGCGCTGGTGTTCGGCATTCCGGGCGACTCGATCACGGCCATCGTGATCGGCGTGCTCTACATGAAGAACCTCAATCCGGGGCCGACGCTGTTCACCACCAACCCGCAGAACATCTATGCGGTGTTCATGCTGTTCATCATCGCCAACATCATCATGATTCCGCTGGGCATCCTGTGCATCAAGGTGGCCAAGCGCATCCTGCGGGTGCCGCGCAACGTGCTGATGCCGCTCATCCTGCTGTTCTGCATCGTCGGCGCGTTCGCCATCAACAATTCGCTGTTCGACGTGGGTGTGATGCTCGTGGCGGGCATCGTGGCCTACCTGCTCGAGGAGAACGGCTTTCCCATCGCGCCGGCGATCCTCGGCGTGGTGCTCGGCGGCATGCTCGAGGAGAACTTCATCACCTCGATGATCAAGTCGGACGGCAACCTGGCCGGCTTCGTGTCGCGGCCGATTGCCGCATCGCTGGCGGCCGTGGTGCTGCTGGTGTGGCTCGCACCCTTGCTCAAGAAGCTGTGGCACAAGGGCCGGCGCACCGCATCTACTGCAGCTTGAGCGACCAGGTCTCGCCCACGAGCTGCTGGCCGAAGCCTTCGTAGGGATCGGCCTTGTCGAGCCTGAAACCCCGCTTGGCATAGATGGCGCGGGCGGCCTCGAGGCAGCTGTTGGTCCAGAGCACCATCCTGCGATAACCCTTGGCGCGCGCGAAGGCAATGCATTCGTCGGTGAGGCGCGCGCCCAGGCCCAGGCCGCGTGCCGACGGCGAGAGCAGCAGCAGCCGCAGCTGGGCCGTGGTGGCCGACTTGCGCACCACGAAGATCGCGCCCACGCGTTCGCCGTCGAGTTCGGCGATCCAGCACTTCTCCCACGCGGGCTGGAACTTGCGCACGAACTGCGCCACGATGTCGGCCACCAGCGCCTCGAACTCGATGTTCCAGCCGTACTCGCGCGCATACAGCTCGCCATGCTGCTGTACCACCCAGCCCATGTCGCCGGGCAGCGGGTCGCGCAGCACGATGGTGCGCGTGCGCACCGCCGGCGCCGCCGCGGGATCGAGCGTGCGCTCGATGCGCGCCATGGCATCGATCAGCTGCTGGCGCTCGTGTGCAGGCACCGGCGCGAGCAGGGCGGCTGCCTCGTCGCGCGATTTCTGTTGCAGCGGCGCGAATGCGGCGTGGCCGGCTTCGGTGAGGCGCAGCACGCTTTGCCGCGCATCGCGCGGGTGCGGCGCGCGCGTGAGCCAGCCGGCCGCCTCGAAGCGGCGCAGGATGCGGCTCATGTAGCCGGCGTCGAGCCGCAGGTCGCGGCCGATCTCGCTGGCCACGGGCGTTTCCCGGTGGGCCAGCTCGTACAGCACCCGGACATCGGTCAGCGACATGTCGCTGCCAAGATAGGGGTCGAGCACGCCGATGCGGCTCGTGTAGAAGCGGTTGAAGCGCCGGATCGCCTTGACCGCGGCGGTGTCGGGCGCGGCCGAAGCGGCTGGAATGGTTGCTGTTGTCATATTATTGATTGACTGAAGCAACCATTTAAAGGCCTTGCCGCGGGCGCGTCAACAGCCGCCAACGCGACAGAAGTGGTGGAAAACCCTAAAATCGCGGGTTGCCCACTGCTGCGCCGTGCCCGCCAAGCCGCCGCTGCCAACTTCCCCACTGATGAACGCCCCCGTCGACGTCTCCTTTTTTGCGCGTGCCGCCAAGCCGCTGACCAGCTACCGCAAGTACTGGGCGGCCCGTTTCGGCACGGCCAAATTCCTGCCGACCACGCGCAAGGAGATGGACGCGCTCGGCTGGGACAGCTGCGACATCATCGTGGTGACTGGCGACGCCTATGTCGACCATCCGAGCTTCGGCATGGCCGTGATCGGCCGCATGCTCGAGGCGCAGGGCTTCCGCGTGGGCATCATCGCCCAGCCCGACTGGCAGAGTGCCGAGCCTTTCAAGGCGCTGGGCAAGCCGAACCTGTTCTTCGGCGTGACCGCCGGCAACATGGATTCGATGATCAACCGCTACACGGCGGACCGGAAGATCCGCAGCGACGACGCCTACACGCCCGGCGACGTCGGCGGCGCGCGGCCCGACCGCGCGGCCATCGTGTATTCGCAGCGCTGCAAGGAAGCCTGGAACGACGTGCCGATCATCCTCGGCGGCATCGAAGGGTCGCTGCGCCGCATCGCCCACTACGACTACTGGCAGGACAAGGTGCGCCGCTCGATCGTGGTCGACTCGAAGTGCGACCTGCTCTTGTACGGCAACGCCGAGCGCGCCATCGTCGAGATCGCCCACCGGCTGGCGGCCCGCGAGCCGGTGCACGAGATCACCGACGTGCGCGGCACCGCCTTCGTGCGCCGCGACACACCTGAAGACTGGTTCGAGATCAACTCCACCAGTGTCGACGAACCCGGCCGCGTCGAAGCCCACGTCAACCCCTACCTGATGGTGTCCGAGCAGGCCAAGGCCAACGGCGCCACCTGCGCGAAGGAAGACGAGGCCCAGGCCGTGGCGCAGGCCGCCGAGGCAGGCGCTGCGGCGGCGAACCCGGTGAACCCGGCCATCAAGCCGCTGACCTTCGTGCCGAACCCCGCGCTCCATCAGCGCGCGAGGATCAAGGTGCCGCCGCGCGACCGCAGCGTGATCCGCCTGCCGTCGTACGAGCAGGTGCGCGCCGACCCGGTGCTCTATGCCCACGCCAACCGCGTGCTGCATCTCGAGACCAACCCCGGCAACGCCCGTGCGCTGGTGCAGGCGCACGGCGAGGGCGCCACGGCGCGCGACGTGTGGATCAACCCGCCGCCCATTCCGCTCACCACGGCCGAGATGGACCACGTGTTCGACCTGCCGTATGCGCGCAGTCCGCATCCGCGCTACGCCGACGAGAACGGCAGCCACGACGGCGCCACCAAGATTCCCGCGTGGGAAATGATCCGCTTCAGCGTGAACATCATGCGCGGCTGCTTCGGCGGCTGCACCTTCTGCTCGATCACCGAGCACGAGGGCCGCATCATCCAGAGCCGCTCGGAAGAATCGATCATCAAGGAGGTCGAGGCCATCCGCGACAGCGTGAGCGGCTTCACCGGCACCATCTCCGACCTGGGCGGCCCCACCGCCAACATGTACCGGCTCGGCTGCAAGAGCCCCGAGATCGAGGCCGCCTGCCGCAAGCCCAGCTGCGTGTACCCGGGCATCTGCCAGAACCTGGGCACCAACCACGATCCGCTGATCAAGATCTACCGCCGCGCGCGTGCGCTCAAGGGCATCAAGAAGATCCTGATCGGCTCGGGCCTGCGCTACGACCTGGCCGTGCAGTCGCCCGAGTACGTGAAGGAACTGGTGCAGCACCATGTCGGCGGCTACCTGAAGATTGCGCCCGAGCACACCGAGCAGGGCCCGCTCACCAAGATGATGAAGCCCGGCATCGGCAGCTACGACAAGTTCAAGCAGATGTTCGAGAAGTTCTCGGCCGAGGCGGGCAAGAAGCAATACCTGATTCCGTACTTCATTGCCGCACATCCGGGCACCAGCGACGAGGACATGATGAACCTCGCGATCTGGCTCAAGAAGAACGGCTTCCGCGCCGACCAGGTGCAAACGTTCTACCCGAGCCCGATGGCCACGGCCACCACGATGTACCACACCAACAAGAACCCGCTGCGCAAGATCACGCGCGAGAGCGAGACGGTGGACATCGTGCGCGGCGACAAGCGCCGCCGCCTGCACAAGGCCTTCCTGCGCTACCACGACGCCAACAACTGGCCGCTGCTGCGCGAAGCCTTGAAGAGCATGGGCCGCGCCGACCTGATCGGCAACGGCAAGCACCACCTGATCCCGACCTGGCAGCCGCTGACCGATGGCGGCTACACGAGCGCGCGGCGCAAGAACTCGACCTCCGCGCCGGTGGCGGCCAAGGCGTCGGCGCCGGTCAGGCTGGCACCGGTGAAGCCCTCGAAAGGCCGCATCCTCACGCAGCACACCGGCCTGCCGCCGCGGGACAACGGGTCGGCGCCGGCGACGCGCAAGGCCGCCGCCGGCCCGGTGCGCGGCAGCATCCGCAAGCCGCGCTGAGTTCAGCCCGCGAGCGGGCTCGCGGGCAGCAGCTTGCCGGTCCAGGCCGCCACGGCGGCAATATTCATCAGCACGGTGGTCCAGTAGACCGCCATGAAGCCCGTCTTGCGCGACTTGTGCCGAAAGAGCCGCTGCGCGCACCACGCGCCCGGCCATCCCCCCGCCAGCGAGAGCAGATGCAGCGTGCTTTCCGCCGTACGCCAGCGGCCGGCCTGCGCGGCGCTCTTGTCGAAGCCGTAGACGGCGAAGGTCAGCAGGCTGGCCAGCAGCAGCACGCCCAGGACAATGGGCGGCAGGCGCGCGGTCCATACGCCATACCCGAGCAGCCCCGCATAGCCAAGGAGCAGCACGCCGATGGGCAGCATCGACGACGGGGAAGAAGAGGAGGCCGCTGTCGCGCGGCGGCCCCGCGGGTGGGCTGTGGCGCGACGTGCCCGGGGCTGCGCGGCACCCGCCGCGTGGACCGCCATCGCGCGCGGTCCCTTGCCGCCCACATGGATCTCGTCGAAGCCCAGTTCCATGCCGACCTGCGGCTTCAGCTGCCGGTCGACAAAGTCGCGCAGGTGCACGAACACGTCGGCTGAACCCCCGGGGCTGCGGATGAAGCCGAACCCCCGTTCGGCCTCCCAGCGGACGAGCCGGCCTTGGCGCTTCATGGCGTGCGGGAAAAGGGAGGAGACATGGCCGCGATTCTCCCCTGCCGGGGCGGCGGCCGTCTCGTCTCTTGTGTATGGTGTGGTCCATGAGCAGTCCGTTCCACTTGCCGGCTTCATGGGGCCACACCCTGGCGGGCGCCATCCTGCTCGCGGTTTCTGTGCATGCGCTGGGGGCGTCGCCCGACTCCGCGCCCGCACCGGCCCCGGCCCCGGCCCCGGCCCCGGCCGCGGCGCAGGCGCTGCGCGCCACCCATCAGCGCATGGGGGCCAAGCTCGCGCAGAGCGGTTTCGGGCGGCCGCTCCAGCTCGACTCGACGGAGACGCCGAACGGGCTGCAGGGCGACATCTATGCGGTGGTGGACCACTCGCTGCCGGAGATCAGCGCCGCGCTCATGGAGCCCTCCCGCTGGTGCGAGTTGCTCACGCTGCACGTCAACAATCGCCGCTGCCGCACCGGCACCGCGCCGCAAGGCGGCGAGATGCTGACGCTGTTCGTGGTGCGGCGCTACGACAAGCCGGTCGAGCAGGCGTTCCAGCTCCCCTTTGCCTATCGCGTGGCCAGCGCGACGCCGGAGTACCTGTCGGTCGAGATGAATGCGCCCAAAGGACCGCTCGGAACCAGCAACTACCGCGTCACGCTCGAGGCGGTGGCGCTCGACGGGCAGAGGAGCTTCCTGCATTTCAGCTACAGCTACGACCACAACATGATGGTTCGCATGGCCACCCAGGCGTACCTGGCGACCTTCGGCCGCAACAAGGTGGGCTTCACCGTGATGGGCAGGGACGCCGATGGCCAGCCCGACTACATCCGCGGCACGCGCGGGCTGGTGGAGCGCAATGCGATGCGCTACTTCCTCACGCTCGACGCCTATCTCTCTTCGGGAGCCGGCGTGCCGGCCGAGCGGCGGGAGCGCTCCTGGTTCGCCGCGGCCGAGCAGTATCCGCGGCAGCTGCACGAGATCGACCTGGACACCTACCTCGCGATCAAGCGCGAAGACCGGCAGCGCGACGGCGCCGGCCGCTGAGCATCCACAGCCTCGTCTTCCTGGTTTCACTGGCTTGTCACACGCCGCGGTGCTAATCGCCGGGGCCTGTGCCTGTTGCGCAGGCGCACGACAAGGACAAGTGATGACGAAGAAGACAAGAGGATCGAGGATGGGCTGGCTGGCGCTCGCGGGTGCCGCTGCGCTGGTCGCCGCCTGCGGTGGCGGCAGCGGCGGTGGAGGAGGAGGGTGGGCATTTCCCGTGGCGGGCGGTGGCGGCACCACCAATCCGCCGGCCGCGCAATCGAAGACCGGCACCTTCCTCGACGCGGCCGTCGAGGGCCTCGACTACACCGCGGGCGGCAGCGCCGCGGCCAGCACCAACGCGAATGGCGAATTCACCTGCAAGGACGGCGAGACCGTGGCCTTCAGCATCGGCGCGCTCGCACTCGGCAGTGCCGCCTGTGGTGACGCGATCACGCCGCTGACCCTGGCGGGTGGCAGCGACGTGAAGGCCGATGCGGTCGCCAATCGCCTGCTGGCGCTGC
Organism: Variovorax beijingensis; assembly: GCF_007828835.1. Classification (GTDB taxonomy): domain Bacteria; phylum Pseudomonadota; class Gammaproteobacteria; order Burkholderiales; family Burkholderiaceae_C; genus Variovorax; species Variovorax beijingensis_A. Next base: position 305,648 of record NZ_VIVL01000004.1, read on the forward strand.
AGAGCTTCGACGAGGACCGCGATCCCTCGAACGGCATCCGGCTGGCGCCTGCGCTCAAGGCCGCGCTGAGGGCGGGCGCGCTCGATTTCAGCGCCTCGGCCGAGAGCTTCGACACCGCGCTCAATGCGGTGCTCGCAGGGCTGCCCGCTCCCTACAATGCCCGCATGGTCGATCCAAGCCGCCGCATGCTGGCGCGCGAACACTTCGAGAACACGCTGGCCTCGCGCCTTGCCGCACCGGTGACCGAAGCCTTCACGCAGACCAACGCGCTCGGCACCATCGGGCTCGGCGTCACCCGCTACCAATTGCAGGCCGACGCCGCCTTCAACGTGCCCTACGAGGGCGACAACGAGAAGACCAGGGCCGACTTTCCGCAGGGTTTCCTGCCGGCCTACGGCTCGGGGCTCGCGTTCAAGGGCAAGGCGGACGACGGCACGCTCGAGTTCTATGCGATCACCGACCGCGGCCCGAACGGCGACGGCCCGACCGCGCCCGTGCCCGGCGGCAATGGCGCCACCAGCATCAGCAAGGTGTTCCCGGCGCCGTCGTTCGCGCCGAGCTTCGGCATCGTGCGCATTGGCAAGACGGGCGCCGTGCTCGCCTCGAGCCTGCCGCTCAGGCGCGATGCCGGCAGCAAGATCACCGGACTGCCGCCGCAGTCCGGCGTGGGCTCGACCGGCGAGACGCCGCTGACCGACCGCTACGTGTTCGATGCCGCCAAGGCGAACTACGACGCCAACGGCCTCGACCCCGAGACGCTGGTGCTCGACAAGGCGCGCAACGTGCTGTGGACCAGTGACGAATACGGCCCCTTCATCGTGCGCATCAACATGGCGACCGGCGTGGTCGAGAAGAAATACGCGCCCGGCAGCGGCGCTGCCGACCTGCCGCCGGTGCTGGCGCGGCGCCGGCCCAACCGCGGCATGGAAGGTTTGACGATCGATGCCGCGAGCGGCGTGCTGCACGGCTTCCTGCAGAGCCCGATCGATCCGCGCGACGGCAGCGGCAAGTCGATCAAGGCCAGGCCGCCGGGCGGCAGCAACACCGACGTGCGCCACATCGCGAAGTTCACGCGCTGGCTCGCCTTCGACCCGGCCACCGAGACCTCGAAGCTCTACGCCTACCCGATCGACGGCAGCCAGTACGACAAGGACCGCACCGGCAACGCCAAGCTCGGCGACGTGGTGAGCCTGGGCAACGGCCGCTTCATCGTGATCGAGCAGGGCGCGCGCAAGAGCGACGGCAAGGTGTTCAACAAGCTGATGCTGGTGGAGCTGCCGGCCAACGCGACGGACATCAAGGCCTTCGACTACGAATTGGAGATCAGCAGCATCACGCAGGCGCCCTCGGGTACCGCCGACTATTCGAGCGTGGTCACGATGCGCAAGACCGAGCTGCTCGACCTCAACGCACTGGGCTGGCTGGCCGAGAAGGCGGAGGGCCTGACGATCGTGGACGACCAGACGCTGGCGCTGGTGAACGACAACGACTTCGGCCTGGGTACGGTGCTGCTCGATGCCGATGGCAAGACCCTGGCCGGCAGCGTCGAGGACTGCACGGCCGACGCCAGCGGCGTGCTCAGCGGCTGCCCCGCGGGCGCCACCGGCGCGCGCATCACGCGCGGCTCCGACCTGGAGCGGCCGACCCGCATCTGGCTCATCAGGCTCGACCGCAAGCTCGGCGAGCTGCGCCTGCCGGCGTCCTGAGGACGCAGGCCGCGCTGGCCGGCCGCTGCGTCAGCCGGCCAGCGTGAGCAGCGGTACGTCGCGCTCGCGGCCCATGGCGTCGAGCTCGGCGCGCGTGCGCGTTGCGAGCCAGGCGGCCAGCGCGGTGTGCGTGGCCGGCGCCATCATGTCGGGCGGCGACACGCCCGCGGCCTCGCAGAGCCGGGCCGCGAAATGCGGCTCCAGCGCCGCCACCGCCACGCGGCCGTCGGCGCAGGGATAGACGCGGTAGCCCGCGTGCGCGCCGCCCACTGCGCCCGTGGGCTGCGTGAGGCCCCAGGTGCGCGGCAGCGCCAGCCAGTCGGCCGAGGCGTTGAGCGCCACTTCGAGGTACAGCCCGTTCGCGCCGGGCGCCGTTCGCGCGTGCAGGGTGGCCTGCAGCACGGCCTCGCTCGCGAGCAGCGCGCCGCCCATGTCGGCAAAGAGCGTGGGCGGCAGCTCGGTGCCGGTGACGAGGCCGCTTTCGGCGAGGTAGGTCAGGTCGTGGCCCGGTTCCTCGGCGCGTGCGCCGGGCGCACCGACGATCGCCACTTGCGACAGCCGGGGATGCTGCTCCTGCAGCGCGGCCCGGTCGAGGCCGAGCTTGGCCAAGGCCGAAGGACGGAACGAGGTCAGCAGCACGTCCGTCTGTGCGAGTTCCGCGTGCAGCTGCTGCCGTCCCGCCTCGGTCTTGAGGTCGGCGGTGCGAACGGCGACGCCCTCGTGCAGCGCGGCGTAAGCGGTCTTGTTGTAGTGCGCCATCGGGTCGCCGGCAGGCGGCTCGAGCTTCACGCAGATAGCCCCCATGGCCCGGCAGCGCAGCAGCGCCGCGGGTCCAGGAAGGTTGAGCGCAAGGCTCAGCACGCGCACGCCCGCAAGCGGCTGGAAGGGGGAGGCTTTGGAAGTTGGCATGGGCGGATTTCCAGGGAACAGGTCGGCTGCCATTCTGACTCGGCGCGGGGGGCCGGATTTCGCAAGCCGCGGCACGGCAGCGCGCGTAGCATGTGCGATGGCGGCGCTCCCTGCCTTGGCGCTGCCGCAACGACCAAGGAGACCCACCATGTTCGAACCTTCCCTCATGAGCGGCCAGCGCATTCTCGTGACCGGCGGCGGCACCGGCCTGGGCCGGGCCATGGCCGAGCGCTTTCTGGGCCTGGGCGCCGACGTGGCCATCTGCGGCCGGCGCCAGTCGGTCTGCGAGGAAACCGCGGCTGAGTGGCGCCAGCAGTTTCCCGGGCGCCGCATCGACACCTTCGGCGTGGACATCCGCGTGGCCCAGAGCGTCGACGAGATGGTCGAGAGCCTGTTCCAGAGCGGCGGGCTCACGGGACTCGTCAACAACGCCGCCGGCAACTTCGTCGCGCCGACCGAGAGCCTTTCGCCGCGCGCCTTCGATGCCATTGCGAACATCGTCTTCCATGGCAGCTTCTACGTCACGCAGGCCGTGGGCAAGCGCTGGGTGGCCGAGGCCAAGGCCGGCAAGTGGAAGCAGGGCGATGCGATGCGCAGCGTCATGAGCATCATCGTGACCTGGGTCGACAACGGCAGCCCCTACGTCGTGCCGTCGGCCATGAGCAAGGCCGGCATCGAGGTCATGACCAAGTCGCTCGCGGTGGAGTGGGCGCGCCATGGCATTCGCCTGAACGCCGTCGGGCCGGGCGAGATCCCGACCGAGGGCATGAGCAAGCGCCTCAATCCTGGCGAGGAGCCCGGCGCGCGCAGCAAGAAGAGCAACCCGATGGCGCGCACCGGCCGCATGAGCGAGCTGCAGAACCTCGCGGCCTTCCTCATGGCGCCCGGCCAGTGCGACTGGCTCACCGGCCAGAGCATCATGATGGACGGCGGCAACGCGTTGGCCACGGGCGGCAACTTCTACGAGCTGCGGCAATGGAGCGACGACGACTGGCAGGCCGCGCGCGAGCGCATCGAGGCGCAGAACCAGAAGGACAAGGCGCAGCGCTGACTGGCGTTATCGTTGCGGCCCATCCCTTAGGAAAAAACAAGATGCAACTCATCGGCATGCTCGACTCCCCCTACGTGCGCCGCGCGGCCATTTCGCTGCGCCTGCTGGGGCTTGCGTTCGAACACCGGTCGATCTCGGTCTTCAGCACTTTCGAACAGTTCCGGGCGATCAATCCCGTGGTCAAGGCGCCGACGCTGGTGTGCGACGACGGCACGCTGCTGATGGATTCCACGCTGATCATCGACCATGCGGAAACCATCGCGGGCCGCAGCCTCATGCCCGCGGGCGGCGCCGAGCGGCTGCGTGCGCTGCGGGTGCTGGGGCTCGCGCTCGCGGCCTGCGAGAAGACGGTGCAGATCGTCTACGAGCGCAAGCTGCGCCCGCCCGAGAAGCAGCATGCGCCCTGGGTCGACAGGGTGCGGGGCCAGCTGGCTGCCGCCTATGCGGGGCTCGAGGCCGAGATTGCGAAGCTGCCCGCGGTGGCCGATGAAGCCGCCCTTGGCCAGGCCGGGCTGACCAGCGCCGTGGCATGGGGCTTCACGCAAATGATGCTTCCCGAACTGGTCGCGCCAGCCGACTGCCCGTCGCTCGCAGCCTTTGCAGCCGCTGCGGAAAAACTGCCGGCCTTCGTCGCCCTGCCGCCGGTCTGAACGGATCAGTTCGCGATGTCCGCCCCGCGCTCGGCCAGCAGGCCGCGCAGCAGCGAGCGGTGGCAGCGCGATTCGTCCTCGCAGTAGCAGCCGACCGAAAACGCCGCCGTGTGTGACAGGGCGGCCAGCAGGTCGATGCTGCGGCTTGCATCGGCCTCGGCCATCTCGGACTTGTACTTGCGCATGAAGGCATTCCACTGCGCAGGGGTTTCCGCCTCCTGGCCCAGCTTCATGGTCTCCGCGGAAGGCGCGAGATTGGGGTACCACACGTCATACCAGTCCTGCGATGCGAACTCGGTCTTCGGAACGCCGCGCGGCGGACGGCGCACGGTGCCGATGCGCAGGCCCTCTCCGGCCGTGCGCGGCGTGCCCAGGCGAACGATGCGGATGCTCATGCAGGGTCTCCTTTCTCTCTCAGTTGGCTTCAGGTGCCGACGATAGCGCCATCGCGCCGGCGGATCGCAAGCGTGGCCGAGCGCGGCCGCGCGCTGCCGGGCACGGTGCCGTCGGGCCAGGCGCTGTTGGGTGCGGCGCTGCCGTCGTCGCGCGATTCGCCCGGGTGCTGGATGTTGACGAACAGCGTGCGCCGGTCGGGCGTCACCACGCAGCCCGTGACCTCGCTGCCACTCGGCGCCGTGAGAAAGCGCTTGATGCGGCCCGTGGCCGGATCGGCGCACAGCATCTGGTTGTTGCCGAGCGCGGCATAAGGCGGCTTGCCGATGAGCTGGCCGCTCATGTCGGTCTGGATCCAGAGCAGGCCGCCGCTGTCGAAATGCAGGCCGTCGGGGCTGCCGAAGACATCGGCGTCGTCCGATGGATAGCGCGCGCCGCTGCCCGCCTGCGCGGGATGGCCGGCCAGCGCGAAGTGGTCCCAGCCGAAGCTCGCGCTGCCGGCATCGCCGCCGTCCTCGCGCCAGCGCAGGATGCCGCCGAAGAGGTTGCCGGCACGCGGGTTGGCCGCATCGGGCGCGGGCTTGCCCGGTTCGCCGCGCTGGCTGTTGTTGGTGAGCGTGACGTACACCTCGCCGGTCTGCGGATGCACTGCGATCCATTCGGGGCGGTCCATCTTGGTGGCGCCCACTGCGTCGGCGGCCAGCCTGGCGTGGATCAGCACCTCGGCCTGGCCGGCGAAGCCGCTGTCCGCGTCGAGGCCGTTGCGGCCGTGCACGAGTTCGAGCCACTGGCCGCGGCCGCCGGCATCGAAGCGTGCGGCATAGAGCGTGCCTTCGTCGAGCAGGCGGCTGTTGGCGGAAGCCCGGGAGCCGTCGCCGGCCATCGAGACCTTGCCGTGGCTCACGAACTTGTAGATGTATTCGAACCTGGCGTCGTCGCCCATGTAGACGACGACACGCCCGTCCCTGGCGAGCGTGCAGGTCGCGCTTTCCTGGCGCTTGCGTCCGAGCGCGGTGCGCTTGACCGGTTTGGCCGCGGGATCGAAGGGATCGATTTCCACCACCCAGCCGAAGCGGTGGGGCTCGTTCGGATGCCGGCTCATGTCGAAGCGTTCCTCGAAGCGCCAGTACTCCACCCACTGCGAGCCCGGCACCGTGCCGTAGCGGCGCTGCGCGGACGTGGCGTCCTTTGCCGCTTCCTTCGGCCCGCCGAAGTAGCCGTGGAAGTTTTCTTCGCAGCTCAGGTAGGTGCCCCAGGGCGTGACGCCCATCGCGCAGTTGGCGAAGGTGCCGAGCACTTCGTCGCCGGCCGGATTGGCGGCGGTGCGCATCGGCGCCGCGCCCGCGGCGGGGCCGGCGATGCGCATGGGCGTCTGCCCGTGCACGCGCCGCGCGTAGGGCGAGGGCCGCACCTGGCGCCAGCCATCGCGCGTGCGGCGGATCTCGATGACCGAGACGCCCATCGCATGCAGCGACTTGCGCACCTTCTCGGCGATCCACTCCTTGCTGCCGTCGGCATGGAGCAGTTGCTCGTCGGTGTACTCGTGGTTCATCACGAGCAGGCCGCGGTCCGATGACGCGAGCGGAAAGAAGTGCATGCCATCGTGATGCATGCCGGCCTGCAGCGCCTGGTCGGCGGCGCTGTTGCTGCCGTCGGGCGCGAAGGCCGGCATGGGATGCTCCGCGATGCCGGTGGGCGTGCCCCAGGGATAGAGCAGCTGCCATTCGTATTCGGGCGGCACCACCACCGCATCGCGCAGCGACGCCGGCACCGCGGTGAAGCCGAGCACGGGCCCGCCCGGGCCGGCGGGCGCGCTGGTGCCCTGGGAATGGAGCAGCGCCACCACGGCGGCGGCACCCGATTGCAGAAAGATGCGGCGGTCCAGGGGCATGGGTCCAGGGGGTGTTGAGTAGGTGACAGGCGCCATCATCGCCGAGCGCCCGTGCCGGGCGATACTGGCGCGAAGACCGAAGGAGACACTGCCATGGCCGAGCGAATCGAATGGACCCGCCACCCCGACGGCGTGGTGCAACTCCAGCTTGCACGTGCGGACAAGATGAACGCGCTCGATCCCGCGATGTTCGATGCGCTGATCGAAGCGGGCGAGGCCCTGCGCGAAGACGCGGCGGTGCGCGCGGTGGTCATTTCCGGCCAGGGCAAGGCGTTCTGCGCGGGGCTGGACATGGCCTCCTTCGAGCGCATGGGGCAGGGGGCCGCCAGCGCGGTGCTGGGCGCGGCCGCGGGCGGCACCGACCTGTCCGCGCGCACGCACGGCATCTCGAACGCGGCGCAGTACGTGGCCATGGCCTGGCGCGAGGTGCCGGTGCCCGTCATTGCCGCCGTGCACGGCGTGGCTTTCGGCGGCGGCCTCCAGGTGGCGCTGGGGGCCGACATCCGCATCGTGGCGCCCGACACCAAGCTGTCGGTGATGGAAATCAAGTGGGGCCTGGTGCCCGACATGGGCGGCATGGTGCTGATGCGCGAACTCGCGCGCAGCGACGTGGTGCGCGAACTCACCTTCACGGGCCGCATCTTCTCGGGCGAGGAAGCCCTGCAGCTCGGCTTTGCCACGCGGCTGGCGGCCGATCCGCTCGCCGAGGCGCTTCAGATGGCGCACGGCATCGCGGTCAAGAGCCCCGACGCCATCCGGGCGGGCAAGCGCCTGCTCAATGCGGCGCTGTCGCACAGCGCGGCCGAGCTGCTGATCGCCGAATCGGTGGAGCAGCAGGCCTTGATCGGAAGCGCGAACCAGAAGGAGGCCGTGCAGGCCAACATCGAGCGGCGGCCGCCGCGATTCAGCTCGCCGGCCTGAGCCCCGTCCCAGGGAGGACCCCCAAAGGCCGGATTCCGGTCTTTTTTTTGCCTTTTTGGTGCAGAAAACAAGCAAATCGACACACCCAGCCGGCGGTATGTAAGAATTAAGTATCCTTGTAGGTGTGCGATCTCCACCACAAAGCTTCACTTTGTGTGAGGAAGGTCACGTCTCGCAAAGGAAAAAGGGCCGGGAAAGGTGGATGTCTTGGTCACATTCCCTAACAATTAATCCTTTTGATTGCGACGGCGCTCTGCATGTCGACCACTTTTTTCTGCAACCTCAGTTTGCCCGTGCTGGTGGGCGAGGATCGCTACAGGTACTTGCCCGTCGTCGCGGTGTTCCGCAGCATTCCGTTCGACCAGGTGGACGAGTGGGTGATGCATCCCGACGGCCAGCCGCGCAGCGATCGCGAATTGGCGGCAGAAGTGCTGGTGGAAATCCGCGAGCCGGCCGGCGGGAGCGTACGCAATGCGCCGCACTCCTTGGAGGTGGCCGATGTCCTCCAGTTGGACCGTGCGGCCGCCATCGTCGTAGCGACCTTTCTTGCAGCCTTGCCGCGCGCCTGACGAGCGCGGGAAACCGGCCGCACGCCCCGCCGCGACCCTGATGCGGGTTTTCAGTGCCTGCCGCGCGCATCCACCGGCCAGATCGCGACCAGCGTGTCGCCGTCGACCACATGGTAGGCGTCGTGCAGGTTGACGGTCGGGTCGCAATGCGGCGTGATGAACTCCACCCGGTCGCCGAGCGCGGGCCGCTGCCCGGCGCAGAACAGCTTGCCGTGCTCGTCGCCGAAGAAAGCGTAGCGGCTCGCCGGATCGGCACCGCGTGCCACCAGCGGCACGCCGCAGTCGGTGGCAAAGCACTTGGTGCCGCCGTCCACGGTGACCCATTCCGCCGCATTGGTGCTCACCACCGCCGTCTGGACGAACAGCGACACCTCGAACGGTGAAGGCTGCCCCGGGCTGCCCTGCAGCACCTGCGCATATTCCGCGTCCATGAACACGTAGGAGCCGGCCTGCAATTCGGTGAAGGCGTCCCGCTGCGCGTCGAGGTCGTGCGTGCCGGTACCCGCGCCCGTGACGATCTCGAAGTGAATGCCGCTGCGCTCGGCGTCCGCGACGATGCGCGCGATGGCTTCGCGCAGGCCGGCCGCGGCGGCGCTGCGCTGCTGCCGGTCGACGATGTGCTGCAGGTTGCCGGCGTAGGCCTGCAGCCCGCGCAGCTTCAGGCGCGGCTCGGCCGCAATGCAGCGCGCGAGCTCGAGCACCTGCGCCTCGCTGGCCGCGCCCGTGCGGTTGTAGCCGGCGCCGTAGTCGACCAGCACTTCGAGAGGATGCGGCAGGCCGAGCGTGGCGGCGGCCAGGTCGGCGGCATTGCGCGGGTCGTCCACCACCACCATCATTCCGCCGGGGCCGGCCAGCCTGGCCAGCCTGACCACGCGCGCGATCTTGCTCGGCGTGACGGCCGGCGAGGTGATCAGCACGTCCGGAATGCCGGCCTTGACCATGACCTCGGCCTCGCCCAGCGTGACGCAGCTCACGCCGATGGCACCCGCGGCCACCTGGCGGCGCGCGATCTCCACCGACTTGTGCGTTTTCACATGCGGCCGCAGGCCGACGCCGCGCGCCTTGGCAAAGGCGGCCATGCGCTCGATGTTGCGCGTCAGCGCGCCAAGATCGAGCAGCAGCGCCGGCGTGTCGAGCGACTGCCGGCCGCCGGCAATTCCGATCAGCGGTTTGTTGACTTGCGAATCAGGAAGCATGGGAAACCTTTGCGGGGGCGCGCGCCGGCGCGATGAACGAATGGCGAAATGATCGCACCGAAAGGGCTTCGGCGATGCGTCGTCAGTCGTCGCGAGCCGGCAGCCGGTGCGCCGGGCGCCGCAGCGCCAGCCACCAGAAGAGTCCCGCGTTGACGGCCCAGCCTCCGGTCAGCAGGAGCAGTGCGGTCCGCGCCACGCCCGGCGCAAGGTCGAGCGTCAGCAGGGCGAGCGACCATGGCAGGGCCCCGGCGATCGCCACCAGCATGGCCATCTCGCTGTCCGGAAAGGCCTCGCTCGAAACAACGCACACCACGCCCGCGGCCGTATAGGCGAGCGCGCCGACGCGCCACCAGGAAGGAAAGATCGGTCGGGTGTCCATGGTGTGCATGGTGCAACGATTGCAGAGGGCGCAGGCATGCCGCGACAGCCGCCCGCGCGAAGCGATGTAAGCCTTCAGGCGATGGCGGGCGCCACCGGCGCGGGTGGAAGAACGGCTTCGATGGCGAGCGCCAGCGCGAGCAGCGCACTGTCCGATCCGGCCGGGCCTGTCAGTTCCATTCCCGCGGGCAGGCCGCCGCGCGCGAGGCCCATCGGCAGGCTCAGCGCGGGCAGTCCCGCCATGCCGGCCGGACCGGTATTGCGGATGTAGGCGGAGAAGGCCGATACCGGCCGGCCGCACAGCATGACCTCCACGTCTTCGCCGATGCGCGCCGCGCAGAGCGGGCTGGTCGGGAACACCAGCGCGGCGATGGCGTTCTGCGCGAAGCAGCGGCGATACGCCTCCTGCATGCGCGGGCGCAGCACCCCGAGCGCGTGGCGGTAGGCCGGCGTGCCGATCGCGCCCGGTCCGAACAGGCGCTCGAACAGCGGCCGGACGTCGGGGCTCACGACGGCATCGGCGAGTGCGCGGGCATCGAAGGGGCGCTCGTGGCGCGCGAAGTAGGCCTGCAGCGCAGGCAGGATCTCGTAGAGAGAGATCGACATGGAGCCCTGCTGGAACAGCGCGCCGGCTTCGCCCAGATCGCAGGGCACCAGCACCGCGCCAGCGCTGCGTAGCCGCTCGAGCGCGTCCTGCGCCAGTGCAGCCACCGGCGGATCGATCTCGTCCCAGAAGTAGCGCTGCGGCACGCCCAGGCGCACGCCAGCGAGCGGCGCCGGCGCCAGCCGGAGGGGGCCATCGGCGATGGCATGGTCGATCAGCACGCAGTCGTCCACGTTGCGCGCCATGGCGCCTGCGGTGTCGAAGGTGGGCGAGATCGGCACAAGTCCGTCCCCAGGCCAGCGGCCGATGGTGGGCCTGAAGCCGACCAGGCCGCACAGCGCGGCGGGCACCCGGACCGAGCCGCCCGTGTCCGTGCCGATGGCCGCGGGAACGGCGCGCATGCCGAGCAATGTTGCGTTGCCACCGCTCGAGCCGCCTGAAATGCGCGAGGGATCGAAGGGGTTGCGCGACGGGCCGAACGCGTGGTTGTGGCCGGTGACGCCTTGCGACCACTCGTGCAGATTCGTCTTGCCAAGCACCAGCGCACCCGCAGCCAGCAGGCGCTGCGTCACGCCCGCCGCGCGGCGCGGACGGTGGTCCGCCATCCACGGGCTGCCGGCGGTGGTGGGAAAGCCGACCACGTCGATGTTGTCCTTGAACGCGAGCGGCACGCCATGCAGAGCGCGCGCGCCGGCGGCAGGCCGGGGCGCTGCGTCGAGCGCCAAGGCCTCACTGCGAAGGCGCTGCGCGTCCTGGTGCAGCAGGCCACCGAGGGAGGCGGCTGCGGTACTGCGCCGCAGCAGCGCATCCACATAGTCTGCGGTGCGGAGCTCGCCTCGCGCCATCTGCTCCGCGGCTTCGCGGGCGGAGAGATCGGTGAGCGCATGGATTCGGTTCATGGAGGATTCAAATTGGGGCAGAGGCCATGCGGGAGTGCATGTTCCGGGCCAATTCGCCGCCCCGGAGGCTGTAAAACCGCCTGAAATGACGTGGCATGGATACTGCTTAAATAGTTTTTTGTATCCATGAGGCCTTCCACGTGTCTTTCAAGTCCTTGCGTTTCCTGACTCTCGCCGCAGCGTCGATGGCGCTTCTTGCGAGCCTGCCGGCATCCGCTGCGGAGAAGGTGTCGCTGCGCCTCAAATGGCTGGCGCAGGCGCAGTTCGCCGGCTTCTACGTGGCCAAGGCCAAGGGCTTCTACGACCAGGGTGGCCTCGACCTGACGATCAATCCGGGCGGGCCCAATCTCAACGTCGAGACCCTCGTCGCTTCGGGCAACGACACCTTCGGCCTCGCCGGCGGCACGGAGACGGTGCTGCTGGCGCGCGAGAAAGGCCTGCCGCTGGTGTGCATCGGCGTCACGGTGCAGACCACGCCCTTCACCTATGTCACCTACAAGGATTCGGGCATCACCCAGGTGAAGGACTTCGCGGGCAAGAAGGTGGCCACGTGGTTCACCGGCACGCAGTACACGCTCTATTCGATGCTCGCTTCGGCCGGCATGAAGCAGGGCGACCTGACCATCGTGCCGCAGTCGGGCTCGATGGCGCCTTTCGTCGAGAAGCAGTTCGACGTGGCCGCCGCCACCTACTACAACGAACTCAACGTGCTCAAGGCGCAGGGCCTGGGCGACAAGCTCACGCTCATCAAGCCCGATGACTACGGCGTGATCGTGCAGCAGGACACGGTGCTCGTGTCCGAGAAATACCGCAACGAAAAGCCGCAGCAGGTGCAGGCCTTCATGAACGCGACCATCAAGGGCTGGAAGTACGCGCTGCAGAACAAGAAGGAAGCCATCGACATCGTCATGGCCGCATCGCCCAGCCTGAACCGCGCGCACCAGGAAGCGATGCTCGACGAGTTCGAGAAGCTCGTGAAGGCCGGCAAGGGCACGACCGACGGCATCCTCGCCATCGACCTGCCGACGGTCGAGAAGATGCAGACCCAGTTGGTGGGCTACAAGGCGCTGAAGGCGCCGGCCGACCTGTCGAAGGCCTACGACCCGAGCTTCTGGACGCAGGTGCCGGCCACCGACAAGAAGTTCTGAGCCGCCGCACGATCATGAAGTTCATGCCTCACGAAGTGATGCCGCCCGCCGCCGCAGGCACGGCCGCACCGCCGATGCTCGAACTCGTCAACGTGTGGAAGCGCTTCGGCGACGGCCAGGCGCAGACGGTGGCGGTGTCCGGCGTCGACCTGCGGATCGCGAAGAGCGAGTTCGTCACGCTCGTGGGCCCTTCGGGTTGCGGCAAGTCGACGCTCTTCAACATGATTGCGGGGCTGCTGCCGCCCGACGACGACGGATCTCTGCTGTTCGGCGGCACGCCGCAGCGCGACGGCCAGCTGCTGGGCAAGGTGTCGTTCATGCCGCAGCGCGACCTGCTGTTTCCGTGGCGCACCGTGCTGGACAACGCCATCCTCGCGCTCGAAGTGGAGGGCGTGCCGCGCAAGGAGGCGCGCGAGCGTGCGCGCGCCATGCTGCCGGAGTTCGGCCTCACCGGTTTTGCCGACCACTACCCGCACCAGCTCTCGGGCGGCATGCGCCAGCGCGTGGCGCTGATGCGCACCTTCCTGTTCGAGCGCGATCTGCTGCTGCTCGACGAGCCCTTCGGTGCGCTCGACGCGCTCACGCGCAGCCGCATGCAGCACTGGCTGCTCGAGATCTGGGCGCGCCATCGCCGCACGGTGCTCTTCATCACGCACGACATCGACGAAGCCATCGTGCTCGGCGACAAGGTGCTGGTGATGACGGCGCGGCCCGGCACGGTCAAGAGCGAGACGGTGGTCGACCTGCCGCGCCCGCGCGATCCGTCGATCGTGCTGTCGCCGGAGTTCATCGGCCTCAAGCAGCGCCTGCTCGCGGAGATCGAGGAGGAAAGCCGCAAGACCTTCGCCCAGGAGGAGCGCGCCTCGTGAGCTTGCCGATGCAACGCATGCTGCGCTCGCCCGTGCTGGCCTTCGTCGGGCTCGCTGTCGTCTGGGAGATTGCGGTGCATGCCTTCGCGCCTTCGCCTCGCTACCTGCCGGCGCTGAGCGCGATTGCGCAGGACGCGTGGTCGGTGTGGCCGCAGCTCCTGCGCGGCTTTGGCCGCACGCTGCTCGAAACCGTGCTGGGCTTCGCGATGGGCGCGGTGTTCGGCTGCCTCTGCGGCACCGTGTTCACCTACTCGCGCTGGATGGAGCGTTCGGTGTTTCCGCTGTTCGTGGTGTCCCAGACCGTGCCGGTGGTGGCCTTCGGTGCGTTGATCGTCATCTGGTTCGGCAACTCGCTGCTTGCCAAGGTGATGACCGCGTTCTTCCTCACCTTCTTCCCGGTGACGGTGAACACCTTGCGCGGCCTCAAGTCGTGCGACCCGCAGCGCATTGCGCTGATGAAGAGTTTTGGCGCCGGTCGCTTCGTCATGTTCTTCAAGCTGGCCGTGCCCTCGGCGCTGCCGCAGATCATGGTGGGCCTGCGCGTGGCCATCGGCCTGAGCCTGATCGGCTCGGTGGTGGGCGAATGGTTCGGCGAGACCGTGGGCCTGGGCGTGATGCTGATGGAGGCGATGAACGCCGACCTGGTGCTGCGCCTGTGGGTCGTGATGTTTGCCTGCGGGCTGATGGGGGCGCTGCTCTACGGCGCGCTCACTTTCGTGGAAAGGAGGCTCGTATGGTGGCGCAGCGAAAGCTGAGCGCATCGCCCGTGGTGCCGGTGGTGCTGAGCATCATCGTGCTGCTCGCGGTGTGGGAAGGCGCGATCCTGCTCTTCAGGATTCCGCCCTTCGTGCTGCCGAGCCTGGGCGCGATCGTGCAGCATGCCTTCACCGACACCGGCCGTCTCATGGCGGCGTTGCTGGCCACGCTCGGCGAGGCGCTTGGCGGCTATGCACTGGGCAGCGTGCTCGGCCTGCTGGTGGCGGTGGCGCTGCTGCTCGCGCCGCCGCTCGAGCGCGTCGTGATGCCGCTGGCCGTGGCCGTGAACGCGGTGCCGACGGTGGCCTATGCGCCGCTGTTCCTGATCTGGTTCGGGCTCGGCGCCGCATCGAAGATCGCTTTGGTGGCACTGGCCGTCGGCTTCACGATGCTGGTCAATGCGCTGCACGGACTCAAGCAGGCCGACCTGGCCGCCGTGAACCTGATGCGCAGCTTCGGCGCGGGGCCGCTCAAGATCGTGTGGCGGCTGCGCCTGCCGGTGGCGATGCCGTCGGTGGTCACGGCGCTGCGCATCGGCGTGCCGCGCAGCATGATCGTGGCCATCGTCGGCGAGATGCTCGGCGCCTATGCGGGGCTCGGGCGAATGATCTATGAATCGACCCAGCAGGTCGACCTGCTGAGCGTGTGGTCGGCGGTGCTGGTCGCTTCGGTGGCGAGCATGGTGTTCTACGGCGTGCTCGTCTGGATCGATCAGAAACTGGTGTGGTGGCGTTGATGATGACGAAGACGAATCCCGCGGCCTATCCGGCGACCGAAGCCGCGCTGCGCGTGCAGCTCGCGGCCTGCTACCGGCTGGTGGCGCACTTCGGCATGGACGACCTCATCTACAACCACATCTCGGCGCGCGTGCCGGGGCCGGCGCATCACTTTCTCATCAATCCCTACGGGCTGCTGTTCTCGGAAGTGACCGCTTCATCATTGGTGAAGATCGATCTCGACGGCAACAAGGTGGACGATACCGATGCAGAGGTCAACCAGGCCGGCTTCGTGATCCACAGCGCCATCCACGCGGGACGGCCCGACGCGCTGTGCGTGCTGCACACCCACTCCGAGGCCGGCACCGCGATCGCGGCGATGCCCAACGGCCTGGCACCGCTGAGCCAGTTCGCGATGCGCTACCAGGGCCACACGGCCTTCCACGACTACGAAGGCGTGGCGCTGGAGACCGGAGAGCGCGAGCGGCTGGTACGCGACCTGGGCCCGCACAGCACGCTGGTGCTGCGCAACCACGGCATCCTGACCGTGGGCCGCACGATCCCCGAGGCCTTCATCCTCATGTACTACTTCGAGAAGGCGGCCAAGGTGCAGCTGCTGGCCCAGGGCGGACTCGCGCCCGGCGAAGCGCTGGTGCTTCCGCAGCCCGAGGTGAGTGCGCTGGCCGCGCGCCAGTTCACCGAATTTGCCGGCGACATCCTGCCGCCCGGCACGCGCGAATGGCCTGCGTTCCTGCGCATGCTGGAGCGCACCCAGCCGGACTACAAGCTCTGAGGCTTGCTTCATTTTTTCTTCAATCCCGCAGACACGTTTCCTCCCATGCAACTCGAGAATCTCACCTCATTCATCGGCACCGAAGTGAAGGGCATCGACCTGCGCGAGCCGGTGAGCGACAGCGACTTTGCCGTGCTGCGCGATGCGCTCAACCAGCGATCGCTGCTGCTGTTCCGCGGCCAGCGCATCAACGAATCGCAGCACGTCGCGTTCTCGCGCCGCTTCGGCCCGCTGCTGGGCCATGTGCTCACCCAGTTCCTGAAGAAGGAGCATCCCGAGGTGTACGTGCTGTCCAACGTGTCGGAGAACGGCAAGCCCATCGGCAACCACAAGGAGGGCTGGAACTGGCATTCCGACCTCTCGTACAAGGCCGAGCCCTCGATGGGCGCACTGCTCTACGCGCTCGAAGTGCCGCCCGTGGAAGGCGACACCTTCTTCGCCTCGATGCATGCCGCCTACGACGCGCTCGACGACGGCATGAAGGCGCGCATCCGCCACCTCACGGCCACGCACAGCTACGCCAACTACTATGGCAAGGCCTTTGCAGACCGCAACCCGCTCACGCCCGAGCAGCTCGCCGCCACGCCCGACGTGGTGCATCCGCTGGTGCGCACCCATCCCGAGACGGGCCGCCTGTCGCTCTACGTGGGCGAGGACGTCGTCAAGCAGATCGACGGCTTGCCCTCGGAAGAAAGCGCCGCGCTGCTGGCCGAGCTCAATGCCCACGCCATCTCGCCCGAGTTCAGCTATCGCCACAAGTGGCTCGCCGGCGACCTGCTGATCTGGGACAACCGCTGCACCATGCACCGCGCCACACCCTACGACGACACGGCCTACCGCCGCGTGATGCACCGCACCACCGTGGCTGGCGACCGTCCCTTCTGACGCCGGCGATGGCAAGCGGTCCGGCGGCATCTCCCGACGACAACCACAAGAAAGAAGACATGAGCAGCATGGAACCCGACGAATCCGATACCACCCAGCCCGCGGCGCTGCGCGGCCGCGACCGGCAGCGCGTGAAGGGCGGCGCCACGCTGTCCGACGAGCTCAAGGACACGCTCGAAGACCTGATCGTGAGCGGCGTGCTCAAGCCCGGAACGCGGCTCGACGAGGCCGAGCTGTCGGAGCGCTTCAAGGTGTCGCGCACGCCCGTGCGCGAGGCGCTCAAGGCGCTGGCCGCCACCGGCCTGGTGGACCTGCGCAGCCGGCAAGGCGGCGTGTGCGTGGCGCGCATCTCGCTGCCGATGCTGATCGAGATGTTCCAGATGATGGCCGTGATGGAAGGCCTGTGCGCCAAGTTCGCGGCGCGCCGCGCCACCGAGGCGCAGAAGGCGCGCATGGGCGGGCTGCACGACGAGCTCACGAGCATTCTTGCTTCGGGCGACCACTCGCGCTTCTACGACGTGAACCAGGATTTCCACGACGCGCTGTACGAGGCCTCCAACACCCACTACCTGGCCGAGCAGACGCGCGCACTGAGAAAGCGCGTGCGCGTCTACCGGCGCTACGTGACCTTCCAGCCCGGCCGCATGACGGCCACCATCGGCGAGCACGGTGCCATCCTCGACGCGATCCGCCGAAACGATCCGAAGTCCGCATTCAACGCCGCCATCGATCACGTGAGCCTGCTCGAGGACGACATCGTCGACCTGATCGCGGCGCTGTCCGAGCAGGACGCCGGCGCGAGCTGACCCACCTCTCCAACCTATTTCCCCGATCGCATCCCAGGACCCGAACCCATGAAACTCGAACTCGAAGGCAAGACCGTTCTCATCACCGGCGCCTCCAAGGGCATTGGCCTTGCAGCCGCGCACGCATTCGCCGCCGAAGGCTGCCACCTGCACCTGGCCGCGCGCGACGGCGTCGCGCTCGCGGCCGCGAAGGAAGAGATCGAGAAGATCTATCCGATCAACGTGAAGGTCCATCCCATGGACCTGGCGGCGGCCGGCGCCATGAACCAGCTCGCCGAGGCGGCAGGCCACGTCGACATTCTCGTGAACAATGCGGGCGACATTCCCTCGGGCCCGATCGAGTCGCTCGACTTCGCGGCCGTGCGGCGCGGCTTCCAGCTCAAGGTGCTGGGCTACATGGAATTGAGCCAGATCTACTACGCACGGATGAAGGCCGCGGGCGGCGGCGTCATCGTCAACGACATCGGCAATTCCGGCGAGAACTGGGACGCCAACTACATCGCCGGCTCCACCGGCAATGCCGCCGTCATGGCCTTCACCCGCGCGCTCGGCGGCGTGAGTCTGGACGACGGCATCCGCGTGGTGGGCGTGAACCCCGGCCCGGTGGCGACCGACCGCATGGTCAAGCTCATGAAGCGCCGCGCGCTCGACACCCATGGCGACGAAGGCCGCTGGGAAGAGCTGTTCGACAACTACCCCGGCGGCCGACCGGCCACGCCCGAGGAAGTCGCGGAACTGATGGTGTTCCTGGCTTCGCCGCGCGCGGGCTACATCACCGGCACGGTGGTGACCATCGACGGCGGCATTGCGGCACGCGGCTCGATCATCAAGACCAGCAGGAAGGTGATCGAGGCCGAGCAGGCCCGGAGGATTGCGGCATGAATGCGGCGCTGAACCCCGTGGCGGTCGTGCCTTCGGTGACCAGCGATGCGGAAACCCGCAACCAGTACTTCGACCGCCTGTTCACCAACCCGGACCTGATGTGGCTGGGCCAGAACACCAACCACTTTCCGCTGCATCCCGCCGTGCGCAAGGCGCTGCACGACGCCATCGACGACGAGAGTTTTCACGCCTATGCGCCGCCGCTGGGCATGGAAGCGCTGCGCGCAGCCATCGTGGCCGACCTGGGCGTGCCGGATCAATCGGCGGTGGTGACCGACGGCGCGGTGTCTGCGCTGGCGCTGGCCTGCCGTGCCTTTTGCAAGGAAGGCAGGGGCTTCGTCACCACCGACCCCGGCTGGAAATGGCCGCTGCAGTTTGCGGCCAAGGCCGGCTCTGTGGTGACCGAGATTCCGATCTACGGGCCCGAGTACGGCTTCAAGCTCTCGGCCGACGCGCTCGCTGCATCGACCGACGAGAACACCGCGGTCATCTACCTGGTGGACCCGAACAACCCGCTCGGCACCACCTACACCGAAGACGAGATCCGTGCGTTTGCAATGCGTGCTCGAGAAGTCGGCGCCGTGCTGATCCACGACTGCACCTACCGCGACTTCGCCGACAGCCATACGCTGGCTTCGCGCTTCTATCCCGAAGGCACGGTGACCATCGTGAGCTTCTCGAAGTGGCTGGGCCTGGCCGGACTGCGGCTGGGCGCGCTCGTCGCCTCGCCCGAATTGCTCGCACGCATCCTGCCGCACTCGCAGGCGCCGCTGGGCGCCAGCGTGCTCGCGCAGCACGCGGCCATCGCAGGCCTTGCCGTGAAGGATGAGTGGATGGCCGATGTCATTGCGCAGCAGCGCGAGAACCAGCGGATGATCGTCGAGGCCTTCGCAAAACTGCCGGGCTTCGAGGTGCCGGTGTTCCCGTCGCAGGCCAACTTCATCGTGGTCGAGTGCAGCGGCGCAGGCGTGACGCCCGAGGCGCTGGTCACCGCGCTGGGCGAGCACGACATCATGGTGCGCCAAGGCACGTACCACACGCCGCGCTTCGGCCATCGCTTCGTGAAGATCTCGACCACCGTGCCCAAGGCATGGGCGCAGGCCTTGTGCGACGTGCTGCCGCAAGCCGTGGAGCGTGCGCGCAGCCTGCCCGCCACCGCGGCGCTTTTCTGAGGGGACGCCATGAGCTTCGCCACCACCGCGGACGGTCTCCGCCTGTACTACGAAACCGCCGGCAGCGGCACACCCATCGTGTTCGTGCACGAGTTCGGCGGCGACCATCGCAGCTGGGAGCCGCAGATGCGCTACTTCTCGCGCCGCCACCAGTGCGTGACCTTCGGCGCGCGCGGCTACCCGCCCTCGGACGTGCCGAAGGACATGGAAAGCTACTCGCAGGCCATTGCCGCGGACGACATCGCCGCCGTCATGAATGCGCTGCAACTGCCGCGCGCGCACATCGTCGGCCTTTCGATGGGCGGCTTCGCGACGCTGCACTTCGGCCTGCGCCACAGCGGGCGCGCGGCGTCGCTGGTGATTGCCGGCGCGGGCTACGGCGCCGAGAAGGAACACGAAGAATATTTCCGCGGCGTCTCGCTGGAAGTGGCGAAGCAGTTCGAACTGCAGGGCGCGGAGCGTTTCGCACGCACCTATTCGCTCGGCGCGAGCCGCGTGCAGTTCCAGAACAAGGACCCGCGCGGCTGGCAGGAATTTGCGACCTGGCTCGGTCAGCACGACGCGGTCGGTTCGGCCAACACCATGCGCGGCGTGCAGGCGCGGCGTCCGTCGATCTACGACCTGGAGGCTGAGCTGCGCGCAATGGGCGCGCCTTCGCTGGTGGTAGTCGGTGACGAGGACGATCACTGCCTGCAGCCCGGCATCTTCCTCAAGAAGACCATTCCGGCCTGCGGTCTGGCCGTGATGCCGAAGACCGGCCACACGCTCAACCTGGAGGAGCCGGCCGCGTTCAACGGCTTGCTGGCGGAGTTCTTCGCGCAGGTCGAGGCCGGCCAGTGGAAGCCGCGCGATCCGCGCGCTCTGCCCAGCCAGATCATGAAGACCGACTGATGGCGCAGGCAACGTCGCAGCAGGCACCGGCCGCGTGCCGCGTCAATGCCGACCGTCTCTGGCAGCGGCTCATGGCGCTCGCGCGCTGTGGCGCCACCGCCGGGGGCGGCGTCGATCGGCAGGCGCTCAGCGCGGAAGAGGTCGAGTCCTGGCACGTGATGATCGGCTGGGCCCGGGCGGCGGGACTGGAACCCGCGACCGATGCAGCGGGCAATCTCTTCATTGCGCTGCCCGGCCTCGATCGAGAGGCGCCGCCGGTGCTCGCGGGCAGCCATCTCGACAGCCAGCCCGGCGGCGGCCGCTTCGACGGCGTGTACGGCGTGCTCGCGGCGCTCGAGGTGCTGACCGTGCTCGCGGAGCAGGGCGTCCGTCCGCCGATGGACATCGCCTGCGTGGCGTGGATGAACGAAGAGGGTTCGCGCTTCGCGCCCGGCATGATGGGCTCCGAAGCTTTCGCTGGCGTCCGCACCCTCGAGGCCGTGCGCGCGGCGCGCGATGCCGACGGCGTCCCGGTGGCCGAGGCACTCGATGCCTTGCATGCTGCGTTCCCGTCGCTGCGGCGCAGGCCGCTTGGCTTTCCGTTGAAGGCCTATTTGGAAGCGCACATCGAGCAGGGCCCGGTGCTCGAGGCGGAAGGCCGGGTGATCGGCGTCGTCACCGGCATCCAGGGCAAGAAGACATTCGACGTCGTGATCGATGGCGAGCGGGGCCACGCGGGCACGCTCGACATGGCCGGCCGGCGCGACGCGCTCGCCGCCTTCGCGCGCATCGCAGCGGCGTGCTACAGCGAGATCGGCGGGCACGACGATGCGGTGAAGTTCACCATCGGACGGCTCCAGGTCGAGCCGAATGCGCCCTCGGTGGTGCCCGAGCGCGTCACGCTGCGCATCGATCTGCGCCATCCCGACAACGGCGTACTCGACCTGCTGGGCCAGCGGCTGGTCGCGCTCTGCGGCATGCATGCCGCGCCTTGCAGGGCCACGGCGACCCGGCTGGTCGATGCGCCATCCAATGCCTTCGATCCCGCGCTGCAGGCGGCCATTGCAGCCGCGGCGCAACAGCTTGGGGAACCGCACATGCCCATTCTTTCCGCCGCGGGCCACGACGCGCGCCATATGGCGGCGCTGTGCCCGAGCGCGATGATCTTCATTCCCTGCCGCGGCGGCGTGAGCCATGCGGAGCACGAGTGGGCCGAGCCGGCGCATGCGGCGGCCGGTGCCGATGTGCTGCTGCGCGTGCTGCTGCCGTTTGCGGGTTGCGGGGAGGGCGCTTGAAGAGGAACGAGCCGATCACCGACATGGCGGACCTGCCGGCGCAGCGGCCCTCGGTGCCCGCGACCGCTGCGCAGGCCCGGGCACGCTACTTCAACTCCGGCAATGCATTCAACGTGAAGCTGCCCGAAGTGCCCGCACGGCTCTTCGCGCCACCGCACGCAGATGCGTTCGGCGTTTTCGATTGCGACCAGTCCGAAGCGATGGGCTGCGGATTTGCGGCCACCACGCCGCTCATGCTCGCGCGCTACATGCGCGTTGCGCCCGGCGAGGCGCTGCCGCTCGATGTGGACGCCACCGGCTCGGTCTGGTACGTGATTTCAGGGAGCGGGGAGCTTGGCGGCATGGCCGAAGATCTTGCATTCGGCGCGGGCGACGTGTTCCTGCTGCCCGCGGCACAGGGCTATCGGCTCAGCGCCGGTCCCGCAGGCGCATTGCTGTGGACCGTGGGCAACGAGCCGCAGTTGGCCTTCGACGGGTCGCAGCCACCTGCGGCTTCGAGCGCGCCTATCGATGCAGTGCACTATCCCGCCGACGAGATTGAACGGCAGTTCGAGCTGATCTTCTCGATGGCCACGGGCGATGCAACCTCGGGCCGCGCGCTGATTTTTTCGTCCGACCGGCAGGAGGCCGCACGCAACCTGACGCCCACGCTGACCTTGAGCTTCAACACCCTGGAGCCGCATACGCACCAGCGATCGCACCGCCACAATTCCGCGGCCGTCACGCTGGTGGTGCGGGGCGAGGCATGCCATTCGATGGTCGGCGGAGTGCATTGCCCATGGATGCCATGGGCGACCCTTGTCACGCCACCGGGCGCGCCGCATTCGCATCACAACGCGGGCATGAAAGGCGCGCGCTTCCTGATCGTGCAGGACGGCGGATTGCACTATCACGCGCGGACCATGGGCTTCGAGTTCCTGGAGGCCGTGGCCTAGGCGAGCGCGGCCCGCACCGGGCCAGGCGATCAACCGGTCGGGTTGTGCGGGGAAGGAAGCGCGAAGGTGACCGAAGGCAGATCGGGACGCGGCCCGTAGGTCGATCCGAAGTAGCGCGCGGCAGCGCGTCCCAGATTCGTGATCTCGTGCACCGTTGCGCAGGGTGGCACCGGGCCTTGCTGCGGCGAGAACGCCACCTTGA
Source organism: Variovorax beijingensis (assembly GCF_007828835.1). GTDB lineage: Bacteria > Pseudomonadota > Gammaproteobacteria > Burkholderiales > Burkholderiaceae_C > Variovorax > Variovorax beijingensis_A. Next base: position 328,144 of record NZ_VIVL01000004.1, read on the forward strand.
TGTATCCGGCATCCCGCAGGTCCTTGAGCCGGTCTATCTCAGACGGACTGTAGAACCGCGTTGGCAGCCGCGTCATGAGGATCTGCTTGAAAAGCGCATGCGCCACGTTACGTCTCCCGACCTGAGGGTGATTGGGGTGACAAGGGCGCGCATCGTCCCGCGTGCCGGTCCGGTTCCGGAAGATACCCCGGTCGACGCTGCCTATCGATTCCACGTTCGGCATAGGCCTGGGCATGCGGGTAGCGGGGAGCCGGCCCTCGAAAGCAGCCTTCTTCCTAGCGGGATCTGGGTGGGCTGGCGTTCTCCTGGGCCGGCGCCACGGCGCCGCTTGCAGGAACGTTGCCCGGCCCTTTCGATGGATCGGTGATGCCGTAGAAGAAAAGCACCGCCACGACGATGACCGCAATGACGGCCAGCAGGATCCACATCAGCCGGCGGCCGATGTCGCCTTGCTTGTGGTGCTCTTGTTTGGTAGCCATGGAACAGAGCCTGAACCCGCAAGGCGACGGTGCCATGTCGTTTTGGCGCCTCTTGCTGACGGTGGATTTCCTACGTTGCCTCGCGTCGGGGGAGCGTGGGACCACGGAGCAACAAAATGGCCCGGAGGGGATCGAACACCGGGCTGGATACGAATGGAACTGGGATTTCTGAGTTTTGGCGGAGAAAGGTACCGACAAAAATACCTGCAAAATGAACGGCGTGCAAGAGTGCTGCGTCCGCTTCCAGTTTGAATCTCACGGCCGTGGCCTTATTCAGCTTACCTGGGAAGACGCCTGCATCGCCGCGGGCCATGCGTTCGGCGTGGGCTTCGGCACCATCGCGAGCTGCTGCTGCAGCCGCAGCTCGCGGCGCAGTCGGCCTGCTGGTTCTTCGCCGTGTTCAAGGACTGCTTGCGAGCGGCCGAGCCGGGTGATGTTTACGGCGTGACCGCCCGCGTCAACGATCCGGTGCGCCTGAAGCTCGCGGAGCGCAAGGCAATCACGGCGCGTGCCTACAAGGTGCTGAGCCAATGAAGTTCCTCGACATCGTGCCTTCGTGGCTCTGCGCTACTGCTCGCGCTGGCGCTTGCTGTGGCGGGCGTGGAGCGCACGCAAGTGCTCAAGGCAAGGGCCGATGTGTCCAAGGCGCAGAAAGCCCCTCCGATGAAAAGCTCGACTGTCACGCCGAGAACACCCGCCATGCGCTGGCCGCGCTCGAAGACCTGCAGCGCGTGCTCGCGATGCAGGCGGCCCACGCCAAAGCCCAAAAGGAAAACGTCGATGCCTATGAAAAAGAAACTAGCCTTGCTCGATGGCCGTCGCCGCGCTGCTGCTGGCGATGCTGAGCGGATGCGCAAGCAGCTTGCTGCCTTCGCCGCCCGTGATCGGGACCAAGCCGCAAGCGACCCCGCTGCCTGCCTCCTTATCGCGGATCGATCCGCTGTCCTGGGAGGCCTGGCTGCGCGAGGTCGAGAGCTACTTGAGCGAGGTCGACTCGTTGTTGAGCAGCGAGATGCCGAAATAGGGGCGTTGTTGGGTACGTCAAGAATGATCGAGCGCTGATGGCGCCATAGCGGCGAGGGGCCGCAAGCTTGGCTGATCGGCACTTCGCGGACACGACTCGCGAGTGCAAGTCGCAGGGTGTTCGGTCGCGCGGACATGCGAGCCCGATGCGCTTCACCGCAATGCTCGACAACGGGCTTGTTGCGAAAATCGCACTATATGGAGACAACTTTTAACCCAACCGCCACTGTGGTAGCATTTTGTAATGCGCAGGCGTCTCGCCTGTTTGCCGCACTCGACATGCAAAGTTGTTAGATAAGAGTCTGGAAGCAGACGTCAGTCTATGAAGTTCATAGTCTGGCTTGAGGGGTGAGGGGGGTTACCATCCGTCCCTTCGTCCCGAAGAGAGTTAGTCGCAGGGTTTGGCCATGATGGGTATGGCAGTAGCTGACGACTTGTCGAGGTAAGCAGCATGCCCATCAGCACCCTATGGTATGGGTTGGCCAAGCCACTATGATCTACTTGCATCTGTAGGGACGGGTTTTGACGCAGCCGCAGCGATTCGACCCAATAAAGGTGTCAGCGGAGTCAATAGCAACTATTGACTCACTTTGCGGGGCGCTAGGTATCGGCGCCGCTGAGCTCGCCCAAGCTCGAGGCCTGGCCCCATCTGAACGGTACATTCAGAAAGAGCTGCCCAAAAAAGACGGCTCAACTCGAATAGTCCACAATCCGCACTATCTTGTGCGGAGAATTCAGCGTCGGATCAACAGGCGAATATTTTCCAACCCCAGTGTCATAAGTTGGCCCGATCACATATTTGGGTCAATTCCCAACGATGACACCTATGAGTCCTTGGTGTATGAGAAGGACTACGTGAACTGCGCAAGGCAGCATTGTGGGGCGAAAAGTATCTTATCAATAGATATCAAGGACTTTTTCGACAATATTCATCGAGATCAAGTTTCTCGAATTTTCAAAAACTTCCTTCATTACTCTGATGTGGTTGCAGAGGCGCTTACCGACATTTGCTGCAAAGATGCCAGCATTGTTCAAGGTGCGCTAACGTCAAGCTACCTTGCAACATTGTGCCTATTTCGAGAGGAAGGCGCGTTGGTTAAGCGATTGGGCTATAAGGGGCTGGTCTATACAAGGCTGGTCGATGATATAACCATCTCTTCAAAAATTTCAAATTACGATTTCTCGTACGCTCTTGGGCAGGCGGTTCAGATGCTTAGCGAAGCCGATCTTCCGCTTAATGCAAAGAAAACCAGAATCCAATACGCTTCCATGAAGCCTTTAATGGTGCATGGCCTTCGTGTGGATTTTCAGCAGCCGAGATTGCCACCGGAAGAGGCCAAAAGAATCCGAGCGGCTGTCAAAAATCTTGAATTGCTTGCCGCGAGTCCTGGCTACAGAGCGTCTAGGGCGTATCGAAAAGATTTTAATCGCTGCATGGGACGGGTTAATAAGCTGCGACGTGTGGAGCACAATCAACACCCAGTGCTTATTGCGCGACTCCGAAAGATTCTTCCATTGCCCTCACATTCCGATATTGTGAGGGCTGAACAAATAATCCAAAGACTCAAAAAAGATATGAGTCGGCCAAACTATCAGGGAAGTTTTTGGTTTCATAAGCGGTGCCATGTCGCGGCTGAACGCTTAGGGATTTTGGGGCGTTCCTTTCCGAAAAAGGCGAAAGAGCTCCGCGAGCAATTGAAACTAATTCGGCCGTCAACTGGGTATGAATAAGCTAAAAAAGCTCATCGCGAATCAGTCTCCCAGTGTTGTGGTGCTGGGTTTATTGATTGCAATAATTTTAATTGGCGGTTTGCTGTTGTCGGCCGCGGTGATTGTCGCGACTTCCTTTGAGAAGGAATTGTTTAGGGCGCCATTTTGCTTATCAAATGCTTGCGTCGCTGCCTATCTGGAATCAACTGGTCAAGGTTTTTTGATTGCAAAAGCGACGTTTGACATTGGGGTTGCAATCGCAACAATTGGTGGTATTTTTGTTGCCTTGGTCAGTTACTTTACGACATCGAATAACACCGCTCTAACGAATCACATAGAGCATCTAAAAGTATTTGGTGAATATTTGGTTGCTGAAATAAATAAGCGCGATAGACTCTCCGGCCAGAACATCGATACCCTGTTATTGTATGGAACGATCTTCAGCCAATCGAGAGTTGGGAAAACCACGGTTTCAGAAGAGTATAAGCAGTTTATTGAGACGCTAAACTTACTCATACAAGAATCAAATGAGCGCTCTGTCGTAGGGACTCCGGGAGGCTTTAGCTATATGGATCATCAGCGGAGAATAAAAGATCACATGGCCAAGGCTGGCATTGCGATGTATATGGCCCCGCGTAATGACTACTTTGAAATGGAGACGCAATTGTTTTCTCTGCTAAATAGGATTAGCCAATCTTTTTGCCCACCTAAAGCCGTTCCTCATTTGATTAAGAGCTCTTATTACTAGACATGGCCTCGGCAAGTTGTTTTTGGAGTTGGCGTGAAGGGAGATAAAGAGCTGGTACCGGCGACTGAGACTTCTGTGCGCTCGCGCAATATCTTGACGGGTCTGATGCCGCGATAGACGATCTGTTCGGTCTTTAGCGCTGGGACGGTCCACCGCTCGCCAGGCATCACTTTGTAGTCGCCCGGAGACAGCGGCAGCTCGCGGTCTTCGTAGCTGCCAACCACGATGGCATGCTGAATCGCTCCGGGGCGATTCAATCTTGGTCTGGACTTACAACCAACCAAGCCATAGCCCCAGCCTTCCCTTCGCCCTTATATAGGCGACGGTCTTCGGACGGGGAACACCCAAACTCCAGCCATTTCACAAGTTCCGCTTCACTGATTTTGTAACCACGCCGATCGTCCCCGCCCAGTCCGGTGTGAACTTCAAAGTCTTCGCTGTTGACGGAGGCAATCTGGAGGTAGCGGGTGCCATCGGCGGAATAAAAAATGTAGCCCTGCTCAAAACCGTAGGCTGGCGGCGTGTCCAACGCCCAGGCCGTGTATGGCTTCTTCTGCTTCACGAAAGTGCGCATGGTCACCCCCAATGTCCCCCAATGGTGGCGTTCGATGCGATAGCTCCACCCAACGAAGAGCGCGGCCGGATCCGGGATCTGCTGCGACCGGCTCCGCTTCTTGGTGGAACTTTCTGGAGTGGGTGTTTCGCCCAATTCGGCCCCAGCCGAGAGTTTGGTCACATCGTCCATGCGGGGCACAGGCATCAGCGATAACGCATGCCCTGATGCTTCTTGGCAGGCTGCAGCGTAAAGAGAAAGAAATGCGCTCTCGTAAAACACCATCGTTGTGCTTGCGGAGAAGCCGCTTTCTTTGTTCTTGCCGTAGAGAAGGCCAGCTTCGGTCAGCCGGGTGTAGCTCTTGATCTCTCCGCTTCCAGTGCTCGATCTGTATTCGACCTCTTCTGCCAATCCCATCTGGATCAGGATCGCGTAAAGCGCATTTACGTTGAGTAAGGCGTTGATGCCCTGAAGTAATTCCTTGGCGGAAGCAGTTCTCATGTTGGGAGTCATGGGTAAAAGTAGGCGGTATGAAGCCCGCCGGGCCTAGTCGCGGAGATCGCTGATGAATGTTTGGTCCTACTCTGTGGCAGGCTCATGCGGGTGACCATGGACGTTATCCGTGCAATGAAGCGGCCCAAGTATCTTCATGCACGATGAACAGCGGCACGCCGGCTTCCTTGTGCTGAATGGCTTTCTCGATCTTGGTGCCGAAGCTGCCATGCTTCCATTCCGCGCTCCCAAGGCCCCCGACCACAAGGTAGTGCAGCTTCTTGCTGACGCCTGAGATAGCCCCGCCGCGCGTTTCGATGGCTTGCTCGCAGAGCTTGCGCGGCCCGAAAACGAAGTCGCCGGTGAAGCAAAAGAGCTTGTTGGGGATCTCGATCCCTTCGAGGCGATCGATCGGCAACTCGGTCACGAAGCCCGCATCTGCAATCTCGTCCAGCTTGCCGCCGACGAGCTGTCGCAAGGTTTCGGCGAGATGGCTGCGTTCTTCCTCGGTCACAAGCCCATCCGCCAAGATGTTTTCGACCTGGGCGTTAATCACCGTGCCTGGCCATGTCAGGGCGACCGTTTCGGCCCCGGTGAGCCACGATTTGAGGAATCTGATTTCGGCATCGTTGAGATGGCCGTCGGACATGATGCCCTGGACGATGCCGACCAGCGCCGCACATGAGGTGCGCATCTCGTTTCGGAAGGCCGTCGCTTGGCGCTGATAGACGTTGATCATTCGGCGCCTCCGGATTCGCTTACCGCCTTCCAGATGACAGAGGTATCGCCAGTGAATGTGACCGCCATACCGGTCAAGGTGCATGTGCGACTGGCTCCAGCCGCAAGATCGATGGACAAATTTTCACCGCGTAGTCCTTGCCACATGGCCAGATAGTGCAGCGCCCCTATACGCTTGCCCGCCTTGATGGCTTTTCCTCCGCCCACCCACGGCAGACTTGGCAATTCACCGCGCGAAGCCTGTGCGGCCAGTTCGGGAGATTCCTTCGCCTTCTCGATTCCCCTGAGCCAAGAACAGATGAGGCCTTTGTCGGGACCACCCCATCGTTCCGACCAAGACTCGCCCTGAGATGGGGCAGAGCCGAAATTGCATTCAACGATCATGCTCATTCCATTCGGCGGAGGTGCGGGAAAAATCCAGAAACCATCTTAGCGCTCGGCTCATGGGCAATCATGCGAGCGAACCCTCGGGTCACCGCCAGCGCCGAGCACGACTTCGGCAAGCGGTGTTTCCCAGTGATCTACCTGCAAGGATGACCAGTAATCTTCGGGTGTTTGGGATCGTGTCCGCACCATCATGGCTACCACGTATGCGGTCCCTCGCTGAAGGGCGGCGTCATCGACGCTTGCGGCCAGTCGACCAACGATCTGACCGGAGGTTGAAAGGATGAATCGGTCTCTCACTTCGACTGCATCGCCGGTCTTTAGGGCGGCGATTGCACGATGAATGAGGTTGGCCGGCGCCTTCCTTCCAGCAAATCCAATGTCCATGCTGGCCGGGCCGAGCATGACGTAGCGGCGTTCTAGATTCGCTCGATGCTGTGGGCGGGCTCGTGGCAGCAGGTCATGGACGCCGCTGACGGTTCCAAGGTCCACGAGATAGGGGTTGCGTCCGCCCTCTGCGCGCATCAGGCTCAGGGACTCTCGCGCACGGGTCATGGCCACGTAGAGAAGTCGCCGTTCATCTTCTTCATCCCAGCGCCAGTCGGCGCAGTCCATCACGATGACGTGGTCGAATTCCAGGCCCTTGGCGCCATGTGCAGTCATCAGCTTGATGGCGCTCTCGCGGCCATCCCGTCGCATTTCACCGGCGGCTTCATAGAACAGGTCGAGCGCTTCGGCGGCTGGAACGGTGTCTGCCTGCAGCGTGGCGGCGACGTCATCGACGATATCGAGAAGATCCAGCAACGCAGGATTTCTGGGCTGGGCGCGTTGCAGATACCTCAGGGATCTGCGCAGCGCGCCGAGGCGCACCATGCGCAGCTGTCGCCGCCTCAGTGCCTGGGCCAATGCCCAGCCTTCGCGCATGCGCATCAGCGCGATCTGTCCCTTGGCAGCTTCCGGGCCGGTGGTCTCGCAGGGAAGGCCTTCGACATCGCAAATGGCCCTCATCTTTTCCAGCGGGGCGTGGGTTCGGCAGAGCACCGCGATCTCCGAGAGCTTGACCGTCGGATCGAGGCGCCGGATGCGCTGGATCTCCGCGTGGACCAGTTGGACCTGAAGGTTCGGGTCCGCCGGACTGGTGATCAGCCGTACCGCGCCTCGGTTTTCCTGGTCGATCGCGGCCCAGCGTCCGCCTGGCGGATCGTCCTTGCGCCGGGCGTCGATCCGGATCGGGTGATCGACCTTCATGCGGTCGACACCGCGCTGGATCACATGGTTCGCGGCCGAGATGATGTTCTGGGTAGAGCGGAAGTTCTCGACCAGGTAGGTGAGCTCTCCTTCATAGTCGGTCTGGAAGCGCCGAATGAACTCGATGTTCGCGCCCTTGAAGGAGTAGATGTTCTGGTCATCGTCTCCCACGGCCATGATGCTCAGCTTGGTGTCGGCGTCTGATCGCCGGCGGCCGGCGAGGGCGCTGACCAGTGCGTACTGCTGTTCATCGATGTCCTGGTACTCGTCGACGAAAATGTATTCGTAGCCCTGGAGCAAGCGATCGCGGACTTCGTCAGCGTCGATCAGCGCCGAGCTCTTGCCTTCGAGCAGGTCGATGGCGTCCTGGAGCATCTTCTTGAAGTCGACACTGCTGGAGGTGCGCTCTGCCCCGGCCAGGCTGGTTCCGGTCAAGCGCAGCGCCATCGCGTGGTAGGTCATGACCAGTACGCCGTGTGCATCGTCTCCGGCGAGCGTCATCAATCGGCGACGCAGCTGGATGGCCGCCCCCCGGTTGTAGGCCAGCGCGATGATGCGTCCCGGATTCACCCGCAATACGCGCAGCAAGTAGGCGATGCGGTGGACGATCACCCGCGTCTTGCCGGACCCTGGACCCGCCAAGACGAGCTGATTGCCTGTCCGCGGCTGCGTGACCAGGGCTTGCTGCACGGGATGATGCAGGTCATCGACAATGCGCTGGTAGGACTCGTCCGTGGTCTTGCGCTCCAGGAGGTCTGCGCGCCCGCGGAAGAATTCCTTGATGAACTGCTTGTGGGGCAGGGTGAAGTAGGCCTTGACCAGAGCAAGCGCTTTCGCCGGATCTTCCGCGCCCAGCTTGGCGTACTCGTGCATGACGTGCGTCTGCAGCGTCCGTTCCTTGTAGAACTCTTCCAGGGGCGCAAACGAGGCTTGATTGAACCGCCTGGACGTGTCCTCGTCCATCTGGATGGTCATGGCAGAGCGGAAGACGGACCTGCCTTTGTCCAGTTCGAGCACGCGCGTCTGGTGAAGATAGAGCAGCGCATTCTCCAGCGCCACGTCGGGCTCGCGCAGCTGGGTCTTCAGAACCAGATCGTCACTGAGCGCGTCGATCAATGCCTGGGCCTTGCACTCCACCAGGCATGCGCCCTTGACGCCGTCTGGCACCTCTGCGAGCAGCCGCGTGAGCGTGACTTGGGCGACGGCACGGCGCAGTTCGCAGATCCTGCGAATCTGGGACCAAGGCCGACGCAAGGTGACGCGCAGGGTGTCATCACCCAGCGATTGCAGCTGGATCATGCTGCGCTTGTCGTTGCCGGAGCCGAAACCGTCGGCCATGGACCGCAAACAAGCCCGGACCTGAGTGGGGTCGAGCCGGCCTTTTTCGTCGTCGAGTTTCAGACGACCGCGCAACTCCGTGCAGACCGCTCGGAGATTCAGGTGTTGTTGCGCTTCGTCTTGATCCGCATCCGGCGCGTTTTCAGCCATGAGCTCGATAAGCTCCTTCTCCATGGCACTCAGATATTCGAGGCGAGATGCGGACGCGCCCCTCACGCCGCGCATCAGGCGCACCGTCAGTCCGAGGTCATTGACCAGGATGCCCAGCTTGGCCAGTTGGTGAACGATGCGGAAGCATTCCTCCGGCCGGATGCCCGCGTCGAGCATGAGCTCGTCGGTACTCAGCCCCTCGGGCGTGTCAGACCGGAACAGGGCGGTGGCGACAGCGAGAAATTTTTGCTGAACGCTGGCGGAAAAATCCGCCTTGTCGATGCGGTCCTTGGCTTCCTGCAGCGAGGTCACCCGAAGACTGGCAGGGAAGACCTTGGTGGCGTTCTCGTTGCGCTTCAGGAAACCATGGCGCTCAAGCCACGACAGCGCCGTGGTGACCTTGGTGGAGGCGTCGGGGGCATCGATTTCGATGCCGGTTCCGACGCTTTGCGCGAGCAGCTCTTTCGCGGAGATGACGATTTCGTCTTTTCCCAGCTTCTTGGCCTGGAAGCGCAAGGCACGGAGCAGCCCGACAAAATCCCGCTGCGACAGCTGGGAGGTGGAGGACAGGCGGAACTGGGTTTCGACATCCTTGGGGTCGAACAGCAGCACGCACTTGGCTTCGTCCCCATCGCGCCCGGCTCGTCCGGCCTCCTGAAGGTAGTTCTCCAGGGAGCCGGGAATGTCGGCATGGATCGCCAGCCGAACGTTGGGTTTGTCCACGCCCATGCCGAACGCGTTGGTGGCGGCGATCACCTGCAGTTCCCCGTCCAGGAATCGGCGCTGGGTCTCCTTGCGCAGATCAGCAGTGAGCCCGCCGTGGTAGCAGCCGCATGCGATGCCCTGTTGCGCGACGATCTGTGCGATGGTTTCGGCGCTCTTGCGCGTGGCACAGAAGACCACGGCGGCATCGTCTCGTCGCAGGCCGTCGCGCAGCAGTTCCACGATGCGCTGCGGCTTCTCGCCGCCCGAGGTCGGCACCACGGCATAGGACAGGTTGGTGCGCTCGTGGCCGCCGAGGAATGTCTTCAGGTTGATCTGAAGGCCTTCCTGGAAGTGGTCGCACAGGTCGTCGATGACGTCCGGCTTGGCGGTGGCGGTGAAACAGGCGATCGGCGCCTGCCCGGGAAACTGCTCCCGGATGAAGCGCGAGACGTACAGATAGTCCGTGCGGAAGTCGTGCCCCCACTTGGAGAGACAGTGGGCTTCGTCGAAAACCCAGGCCGCGATCTCCCGCATCCGGATGGCTTCAACGAAAGTCTTGCTTCTGAACTGCTCGGGTGAGACCAGCACGATGCCGATGTCGCCCAGGCGAATGCGGTCCAGCACATCGCGTCGTTCCAGTGGGGTGAGCATCCCGTTGACGGTTGCCGCGCACTGGATGTCGGCTTTCATCAGGTTGTCCACCTGGTCTCGCATGAGCGACTGCAGGGGAGAGATGACGACGGTCAGTCGACCTGAACGGCGGTAGTGGACGAGAGCGGGGAGCTGGTAGCAAATGGATTTGCCGCCGCCGGTGGGCAGGACGGCCAACAGGCTCTCGCGTGCCAGTCCGGCGCTGACGATCGCACGCTGCAGCGATGAGCCATCGGCGGTTGTCGGGTGCGCCCGGAAGCTGGGTTTGCCGAACAACGAGGACAGCAGCGCCTCGGGGTTGTGGTTCTGGCGGCAATAGGGACAGTTGGTCTGACCGCAGTCGATCTCCCGCAGCTCGGCGATCAATTGCCTGACGGCGGGCAGTTCGTGGAAGACCCAGTGGGGAAGGATTGAGTTTCCTCCTGCGACGCGGATCCAGCCCAGCGCGAACGCGACCGACCAAGGGTCGTGGCCATCGAAGGAAGTCGCAATCTCGGCGACCAGCGCCTGCAAACGGGTGGCACAGCAGCGATCTGCAAAACGGCTGGCAACGATCGGCCCGACCGCCTCGCCAGCGGGAGCGGTCTCCTCGCGCACCTGCGCCAGCAGCGTCGCCATGCTCTCGTCGTTGCGAAGCAGGAAGTGCAGCAGGGCCAGCCACCAAGGCTCCTGCTCGTTCGTCTCCAGCAGCGCTTCGACGGCCTCTTCGAACACGTTAAGCGCGATCCGGGCGTCCTTGGTCGGGTTGTTGCGCTCGTCCGAGAGCAGCTTGTAGCCCTTCACCAGTCGGTGATAGGGATTGCTGGGGAAGGCGAGGGCGGACAGCTCCAGCGTGTCCAGCACGGGCCAGTACTGGCACTCCAGATGCGGCAGCTGGGCGCGCATCAGAGGTATGTCGTGGCGCCTGATGTTATGGCCCAGAAGAACCTGGCCATTTCGGGTAAAGCTATTGAGGGATACCGCCACCGCGGCTGCTTTGGCAGGAGAACAGGTGCTGTGATAGCTATCCGTGCTGTCCGAACGAACGGCGCCGACGGCGAAGATCTGGTTGCTCTTTTCCGGGTGGGCCTCGACGTCGACGGAAACAATTCGACCCTCGGCGGCGATGCGCCGAGCACGTGCATGCAGAGAGTCGAGGACAGGCGTTTCCAATGAAGGCCAGCGATCAGCAGCAAGTGAGAGTAAGACGTTGTAACATAAAGTGTTGCCTCGCCGTTGGCAGGTTGTATTGCCACCCCATAGTGATGGCTCGGTTTTATTCCCGCTAAGTGGCTCTTCCAAAACGCTGGTTACACAGCGGCGAGACCTGTCACGACTTGGAGAACTCGATGCGTTTGGCTGGACTGCATATAAAGAACTACAAATGCATCGGCGATACCGAGAGGCGTCTTCGTATCGATGGGATCGTCGTCTTGATCGGCCAGAACAATGCTGGCAAGTCCACCATCTTGGACGCCTACGAGGCCTTTGCTTCGGCGGGCGCAGCACGCGACCATGACGAGTTTCATCGCGAAGACTTGTCTCGACCGATCGAGATCACCGGCGTGTTCAATGAGGTGAATGCCGCAGATGAGGATGCCGTTGGAAAGAAGTGGACCTATGACGATGCTGAATACGGCCAGTGCTTGAAGGTGCGCTGGGTCTGGAGCAAGCCGGGTGAAAAGGGCTTGAAGCAGTCTTTCAATCCCACCGCTGATGCCTTTGAAGACGGTGGTATGGGGGGCTGGGATTCACAAATACAAAGCCGGATACCGCAGCCACTGCGCATCCGTCCAACAGAGTCAGTGGAGACGACGCAGACAAAAATTGCTGCGATGCTCAAAGACCACGTCAAGACTCGTCTGAAGGCCGATTCTTCCGCGACGAAGAACGCGTTTGCTCAGATCGAGGCTTTGGCGAAATCGATCTTTGATGATTCCAAGGCGGCCTTTGACGACGTGGCTGCGCGAATCAATGCCAGCGTGTCCAACATTTTTCCCGGTACGGCTGTCGAGCTCATCCCCAGGTCCAAGGATGCGTTGAACGAGAACATCATTGGCGCGGATTCCTATCTGAAAGTCACCACGGCCGGCGGTGACTCCACTCCATTGCTTTTGCAGGGCACCGGCTTGCAGCGGGCCTTGCTCTGGTCGGCCTTGGCGGTGATGGCCGACAAGGGCGATGCCAAGAAGAAGTCGGCGGCGGTGGCAGCGCCCAGAATCCTGTTGATTGATGAGCCTGAAGCATTCCTGCATCCACCGACGATTCGCAGTGCGCGTGACGCGCTCTATGACTTCGCCACTGGTAATCCAGACTGGCAGGTCATTGCGACCACCCACTCGCCGGTCTTCATCGATCTGTCCAAGAATCACACAACGATCATTCGGGTCGATGCAGACCCAGCCAGCGAACACTACATCTCGACTGATTCGATTTCCTTTGACGAAGATGAACGTACGCGGTTAAAGATGGTCCGTGCCTGCCACCCCGTGGTAAACGAGTTTTTCTTCTACAACAACATTGTGTTGGTGGAAGGCCCGACCGAGCATCTGGTGGTCAAACACGTGGCGGGCTTGATCGGCACGGATGTTCATGTGATTGACTGCATGGGCAAAGCTAACGTTCCCCTGTTCGCGCGTATCTTGAACCACTTCAAGGTACCCTATGTAGCGATCCATGACGCCGATACGCCGTTCATCAGGCGCAAGAAAAAGCTGGTCAAGAGCGGCACATGGACAGTCAACGAGCAAATCCGGAACTCGGTTGCGCAGTCCAACGGAAGTCATGTATTCACGCAGTTTCCGCATTTTGAGGGCGAATTCTTCGGTGAGGAACTGACGAGCGGAAAGGTTGACCGGGTGCTCGAGGCGCTCGACAGCAAGGAGTCGGGTGAGTACCAGCGCATCGTTGACACGTACAGCAGAGTTCTGAGGCGTGACGGTGGTGTGATGACAACCACCCACGGGGCGTTTGAAACGAAGCGCGATGCCCACATACAGTCGAATGGCCTGGAGGATGACCCATTGTGGAGCGGGCGAGAGGGTGTTGCAGCTGCAATTGTGGTGGCCCAGCAGCCCGCAGCGATAGAGCTGGCGGCGGTGAAGTCTGCGTTACCGCTTGCAGACGGCGGACGTGCCGGCGGCGATCCTCCGCTCCAATAGGTACTACGAACGAACCGACCATAAGTCGGTAAGGGTTGAACGCGTTTAATTTCGTCTGGCGACCAGCCGGTGCCGCCCGCGTCTTACGCCGGTGCTTGCGTTGCCGGGCTCAGCAAGCGCAGCGCCCTACGCGGCTGATAAGTGCGTGATTCCCAGTGTTCGGCATGCCGAACGTTGAGGAGAGATGCGCGGCCGCTGCCAGCGACCTGGGATTCTCAACTTGTTGGCTGCAAATTCCCCGATGCAGACAGCAGTGACGGTCATGCTGAAGGGGAGTGGCGCCCGATCACCATGCCGATGCAAAAACGGGAAATCGGTTCAGATACTGATCGTGCACCGGACGGGAAGTCCTTGTTTAGCCAGGCACAGCGAATAAGCCCGCCCGACTAGATGCCAGCAAACAATTCGCTCAACGGCATTCCTAGTGCAGTTGCGAAGGTCTGTAGTGCATCAAGCGACGGGTTTGCTCCGCCCGTCTCCACCCTGCTCATGTAGGTGCGCGCGAAACCGCATCGATCGGCGAAGGCCTCTTGGGTCATGCCGGTAGCGATCCGCAGCAGGCGGATGCGTTCTCCAAATCGACGACGCACAGACTTCATGTGCGACGCATGGTCGTGTCATGTGATCTAATAGTGAACACACTAATCGTGACATCGAAGACGAGGCATCAGCAGATGAATGCATCGCCACCGGCAGCGAAGTTCAAATGACGCGTCACCAAATTCCCTCACCTCTGCCAACGGTTCGACCCCTGCGGCTACCAGTCTCGATCACACGCGTCCGGGCGCGGCGACCAGCACCTATAGTGCGTAGCCTGTCCGCGGCTCGCATCGGCGCGCAGGTGAGGGCGCTTCGCATGGCGGCCGAGATGTCTGGCGGCGAATTGGCCAAGACCTCGGGGATTTCTGCCTCGATGCTGTCTCGCATCGAGCGCGGTCTGGTCTCGCCTTCGGTGGAAACGCTGGAGCGCCTCGCGCAGGGTCTTGGCGTGCCGACGTCGCGGTTCTTCGGGGACCAGGCGCGGCGCACTGACTTTTGCCATGTGCGCGCAGGACAGGGTGTCTTGGTCGATCGCATCGGCGCGGTGGCGGACTACCGCTACGAGCTGCTGGGTCACCTCCTGTCGGGCAACCTGTTCGTCGAGCCCTATCTGGTCACGCTGCTGCCCGGCGCCGATCCTTACGTGACCTTCCAGCACCCGGGTCTCAAGTTCCTGTACTTCCTGTCTGGGGAGGTCAGCTACCGTTACGGCGGCAGGACTGCGGAGGTGAGGGCAGGGGACTCGCTGCTGTTCGATGCGACCGCACTGCATGGGATCGAGGCCATTCAGACCCAGCCGGTCTCTTACCTGTCAGTGGTGTTCACGCTGCGAGAGTAGGCTGTTCTTGGCGGCACCGCCGCGCAGCGGGCGACGCGGATGCCCATTCGATGGTTCCCCCCCGAATTCGCTACGTGTCGAATTCACTTCTCTGCCCCTCGCTTTTTCTCGATGTTCGGCATGCCGAACACCGAGAAAGTCTCGAACGCTCGCAACAGCGGAGGTTTTCTGCTTGATGGAGCCATGAGGAAATTTTCGCGGCGGCCGGGCGGGCTCGCTCTGCGAGCGGAATGAATTTTTCGGTCTCGGCAGCCTGGACGCGGCGGTCGCAGGACGACGTCGAAACTTCAAGGGCAAAGTCCTTATGCGGCTATGAGGCAGGCTGAGTTGGATGTTTGCTCGCGAATTCGCTGCCGCTGGACCGTGCTAGTTCGCTCCATCGATGTTCGGCATGCCGAACATCGATGGAGGGCTCCGAACTGCCGATCGACCGCAACGCTCCGGGAGCGGCGAAACCGCGAGGGGTTCGACGCTGGAATTCCGAGGGCAAAGTCCTTGTGCGGCCATGAGGGCAGGATAGACTGCCGTCAGACATTGTTAACAGCCATGGCGTTGCAATGACCAAGTCCTCTCGACCCAGCCGCGTGATCGGCACCCGGGTGCCGCCCGAGACGAGGGCGCGCTTCGCCGCGCTGGCCGCGCGTCATCACCTCAGTGCGTCGAGCCTGCTTGCGAAGATGGTCGACGAAGTGCTCAAGACCCACGGCGACATCTCGCTGGGCTCGGGTGGTCAGCGCTCCCTACGCGAAACGGAAGGCGACATTGGCGTGGCGGACCGCATCACGCTGCGGCTTCGCAATGGCGATCGCGCGCTGGCGGCAGAGCGAGCCCGTGTCCGAGGGATGAAGACAGCGAGCTACCTCGCCCTGCTGATCCACAACCATGTCCGTGACGCGGCCGTGCTGCCGCCGAACGAACTGGACCAGATCAAAGCGACCGGCGCCCGACTGGCCGCGCTGGGGCGGCAGCTCCGAATGTTCGGCATGCCGAACACTCTGTCTCAGCCTGCATCGGACCTGGGTGAAACGATCGCGCGGGTCCGGCGGGAAGTCGAGGCGGCACGCGAAGCCGCGGCCGCCCTCGTGCGCCGCAACCTGATCAGCTGGGAGACCGGCGGCGGGAGGACCAATGCCTGAACAGAGGGCGCGCGCGGGCCGAAGCGGCCGCGGCGCGGCCGATGCGCCGCGCGACCTGACCCTGGACATCGTGAGCTACGGTCGGCGAGGACCAGGCGGCACGCTGCGCCTCGGCGCCGACCAGATCGCGCAGATCCAGCGCACGGTGGGGCGCACGCCCGAGGTGATGGTGAAGGTCTCCGGCGGCGCACGGGACATCGGCGGCGTCGAGGCCCATCTGCGCTACATCGGCCGGCACGGCAAGCTGCCGATCGAAACCGACGAGGGCCTGGCGCCGCAGGGGCGAGGAGCGGCCAGGGAGATCACGGCCGACTGGCAGCTGGCGCTTTGCAGAAGCCAGTACAAGCCGAGGCCCGCGCTGGGGCAGAAAGACACGCGTGCGAAGCTGGTGCACAACATCGTCCTGTCCATGCCCGCCGGCACGCCGCCGGACAGGGTACGGGCGGCCGCCCGCGTCTTTGCACGCGAGAACTTCGCGCTGCAACATCGCTACGCCATGGTGCTGCACACCGACCAGCCGCACCCGCATGTGCACCTGGTGGTCAAGTGCGAGCACGAGTTCGAGCCCGGCAAGCGCCTCTACATCCGCAAGGAGACATTGCGCCAGTGGCGCGAGCAGTTCGCCGCGCTGATGCGGGAGCAGGGCGTGGCGGCCAATGCCACACCGCGGCAGGTGCGCGGGCAGACCCGCAAGCCGTACAGGGATGCAATCCATCACCGGCTGCGCGCGCTTCGGGCATTCGGCCAACTGCCCCCGAGCGACCGGACCGGGCATCCACCGCCGAAGACCTCGACCTTCATGCGCGCCAAGCTGGAGAGCCTGCTCCAGGCTCTGAGGTCGGGGCGAGGCGCCGTGGATGGCGGACAAGAGAAGATGCGAAACACCCGGCGGGAGGCGGTCGTGGACTGGCGCGCAACGGCGGATGCACTTCGAAGACAGGGGGAAGGTGATCTGGCCGCACAGGTGGATCGTTTCGTCGCGCGCATGCCAGGTGTACAGACCGATGCGCAGAGGATCGCCGGTCGCTGGCGAGGGACCGAGAAGCGCCGTGCGCCGGAGCACGCGCCCACCGGGCCGCCTCCGCCGCGTGTCCGGTGATCGGCCGTCCCGCACCCCTGTCAGAAGTGACAGTTGACCGCCCGCGGGCTTGATTGCACGCTCGCCGAACTCCCTGCCTGAAACCCCACCCGCGGGACGGGAGGGCAGGGGACTTCTGGTGACGTGTGGCGGGCTGGTGCTGCTGCGCTGCCCTCTGCACGGGCGTTCGTGCTCTGTCCGAGTTCTCCAAGGAAGGCATTCCTCTTCCAACGCAAGCCGCCTTGAAGGCCGGGCTCCATTTCGAGGATTTGTCATGCATATCGAACACCATGCCAACCGCGGCGATGTTGATCCTCAGACCGCGGCCGGTCCCGCATTCTTCCGCATGGCCGATGTGATCCGGATCACGGCGCTGAGTCGCACCACTGTGTATCGACGGATCGCCGACGGCAAGTTCCCGCCTCCCGTGCACCTGGGAGGACGCGCCTGCGGATGGCCGCGCGCAGCGATTCAGCGGTGGATCGATGATCCGGACGGCTACTCGAACTTGCCCGTCGCGCACCTGCGTCGAATGAACTGAGCGGAGCGGGGCGCTCCGGGGCCTTCGGGCGGGGTCCGGATGTCTTCCTTTCTCGCCCTGTTGGATTCCCCGACTCCGGCGCCTTCAACAGAGACGCGGCAGGTTGGACTTCAGGGTTGCGTTCGTCGAGATGAGCGTCACAGGACGGCGGTCCGGGATGAAGAGGGGCAACGTCGCTGCGCCCCGCTGGACGGGAGCGCTTCGCCCCGGAAAAACCAGGGGAGCTGACGCACGCGGGCCATCCCTTGCGCGCGTCGGCGCTCGCGGCCGCAGCGGATGGCCGCCAGAGGTGCGGCAGCAGCAGGTCGATGTCACCTGATCGTTGCCGACGGGCCGCGCCGGCTCGTCGGAGTCACGCAGCTGCCACCCAGCGCTTCAGGCTGCAGTCGATGGCCTGGCCATGGCGCGCACCGTCCGGTCGCTCACGAGGGGCACCGGCGCGAATGCCGGCATCCCGGCAGGTGAACCGCCCAGGATGCACGAAGGCCGTCTGATCGCGTCGTGCCATCCATCCGGAATGACTTGACTCACGGCTGCCGATGGCAGCTTGCCTCGGCTCGTACGGGCCGTGCGGCCGCTGGGTCGAGCAGGCGCTGGTGGTTGTCGGCTCCCGAGAACGGCGCCTCCCGCCGCCGGACGGCTGTGCCGGTGGACGGTGTTTTTCCCAAAGGCGCCAGGGAATGCGCGTGCCGTTGGCCCCGCTCGTCGAGTTCGGTCCGTTGCACCCATCCAACGCCGGGCACTCAAAAGTAATGCTCACGAATTACACGCGGCGGTGGTGATTCTTAAGTCTGCAGGATTCGTGAACAAGTACCGCTCGAACCAGGGGGCCCCCTCCCATAATCGGCCCGCCGAAGCATCTTGTCACAGAAATAACGATGCCCGGCAGCCAATCCTAGAGGGAGCACCAGAACATGAATCGCCATTTGCACCGCATCGTTTTCAATGCCAAACGTGGGCTGCGCATGGTGGTTCAGGAGACCGCGAAGAGCACCGGCAAGGGCTCCTCCAAGGCCACCACCGTGGCAGCCGGTGCATGGGCTGGGGCCTTCGCCATTGCTCCAATGCTCATCGGCGCTGCCCTTGCGGGCGTGCTAATGGCCCCGTCCGCGCTTGCCCAGATCGTCGGGGCGCCCAACGTTCCCGGCAACCTGCGCCCCACGGTGCTCGTTGCGCCGAACGGCGTCCCGTTGATCAACGTGCAGACCCCGAGTGCAGCGGGTGTGTCCCGCAATGTCTACAACCAGTTCAACGTGGCCCCGAACGGGGCCATCTTCAACAACAGCCGCGTCAATGCAGCCACACAGCTCGGCGGCATCGTTCAAGGCAATCCCTACCTCGCGGGCGGGCCGGCACGCATCATCCTGAACGAGGTCAACAGCGGAAATCCGAGCCAGCTTCGCGGATACATGGAAGTGGCGGGGCAGCGCGCGGAGGTCATCATCGCCAACCCCGCCGGCATCAGCGTCGACGGTGCCGGCTTCATCAACGCCAGCCGGGCAACGCTCACGACCGGGACGCCACAGCTCAATGCGTTCGGCGGCCTCGACAGCTTCCTTGTGCGGGGCGGCACCATCACGATCAACGGTGCAGGCCTGGATGCCAGTAAGACCGATTACGCCGCCATTCTGGCGCGCGCCGTGGAAGCCAATGCCGGGATCTGGGCCAGCGAACTGAAGGTGGTGACAGGCGCGAACACGGTCAGCGCCGACCACAGCCAGATCACGCCGACGACCGGCACCGGTGCGGCCCCCACCTTTGCCTTGGACGTGGCCGCCCTCGGCGGCATGTATGCCGGAAAAATCGTGCTGGTGGGCACCGAGGCCGGCCTCGGCGTGCGCAATGCCGGTACCGTTCAGGCTGCGCCGGGCACGACTGCGTTGGCAGGCGCGGGCCAGCTCGTGGTCACCAGTGCCGGACGCCTGGAGAACATCGGCACGATCCAGGGCACGGCCGATGTGAACCTCGCGGCCACAAGCCTGGCCAACAGCGGCCGCATCGGCAGCGGCGGAAATCTGAGGATCGCCTCGCAGGGCGACCTGGCGAACTCGCTCGACGGCAAGGGCGGCACGCTCGAAGGCGCACGGCTGGAACTCGCCAGCACGGCAGGCGACATCGACAACCGCGGTGGCACCCTCCGCCAGACCAGCAGCACGGGGCTGACGATCTCGGCACCGGTCCTGAGCAACACGGCCGGCGGCGTGGTCGGGCTGGAGCCGGTCCCGGAAACCCCGTCGCAGCCCGGTGGTGGCACGAGTCCGAGCACAGGCGGGGGCACCGATGGCGGCACCACCAACCCGAGCGCGCCCACCACAGGTGGAACGGCGGGAACCGGCGGCACGATCACCCCCGCACCGTATGTGGCGCCATCGCCCGGGACCGTCACGGCAGCGGGCGTGATTCTCAACGACGGCGGCCGCATCTATGCAGGCGGCCCGATCGAGCTGCAAAGCGCCAACATCAATAACAAGGGCGGCACCCTGAGCGTCGCCAGCATGACGGTCAACCAGCCGACCTTCAACAATCAAGGGGGCACGCTGAATGTCAGCAATGGCTTTACGGCCACCGTCGGCCAGTTCGACAATTCGGGCGGCCGGCTGAATGCCGGCTCGCTGAACATCGCCACCAGCGGCGACCTGCTCAACGTCGACGGCGTACTGACGAGCGCGACCGACGCCCACCTCGTGGTCGGCGGCAAGGCGGACAACACGCGCGGATCGATTTCGGGTGCGAGCGCGCTGACCGCGAGCGTGGGCGGAGCCACCCTCAACAGCGGCGGTACCCTGGCTTCCAACCAGGCGCTGACGCTGAGCAGCGGCTCGCTGGAGAACACCAACGGCAGCATCCAGTCCGCACAGGCCGGTGTGCAGCTCGCAGTGACCAACCAGTTGGCGAGCGGCAGCGGCGGCAGCATCAACGCGGCCACGGATCTGGGTATCCAGGCCGGCGCATTGAGCAACAGCGGCAGCCTGCGCGGCGCGAACGATATCCATGTCGCGATCGGCGGCGCGCTGGTGAATGACGGCAGCGTCACCGCCGGCCGCCACACCACGATCACGGCCGGCAGCCTGCAAGGCGGCAGCACCGGGGTGCTGGGCGCGGGCATCCAGAGCGACGGCACGCTCGGCGGGGCGGGCGACCTGGACGTGACGAGCACCGGCGCATTGGTCGCCCACGGCACCAACCTGGCGGCCGGCAATGCCGCGCTGCAAGGCGCAAGTGTCGATCTGTCGGCCGGCCAGACCAGCGCGGCCAACATCGCGGTCACCGCCACGCAGGGGAACGTGCTCACCAGCAGCAACGCCACGGTCGCCACGCAAGGCACCCTCCGCATCACGGCTAACGCCCAGTCTGGCCAGACGCTGGTCAATGACGCGGGCACGCTCAATGCCGGCCAACTGGACCTCAATGTCTCGAACATCGCCAACACCAATGGCGGCGAGATCGCGCAGACCGGCACCGGGGCCACCGCCATCGCTACCAGTGGCACCCTGAACAACGACGGCGGACGCATCGCCAGCAACGGCCAGGACCTCAGCCTGAATGGCGCAAGCATCACCAACGCTGGCGGCAAGATCGAGCATGCCGGCACCGGCACGCTCGCCATCGCGGGCGGCAGCTACAGCGGCACCGATGGCCAGATCACCGGCAACGGCGCGTTGGCGGTCGCCATGTCGGGCGCCTTCAACCAGGACGGCGCGAAGGCTGCGGTCAGCGCCCAGCAGATCACCATCGACGCCGGCTCGCTGGGCAACCGCGCCGGCGGCCAGATCGTGCAGACCGGCACCGAGGCCACGCGCATCACGGTGGTGGGCGCCCTGGACAACAGCGGCGGGACGCTGGCCAGCAACGGCGACACCAACATCGCGGCTGGCAGCCTGACCAACCAGAGCGGCACCATCCGTGCGGCCGAGACGTCCGACCTCGGTCTGACCGTGGGCGGCGTGCTCGACAACAGCAACAAGGGCGCGATCGGCGCGGGCGGCAGCACCACCTTTACCGCCGGCAGTCTCAACAACAATGCCGGCAGCGTGACCGCTGTCGGCGATCTGACCGCCACCATCGGCGGCGCCGCGACCAACGTGGGCGGCATGCTGGCGGCCAATGGCAACGCGACGCTCGTCGCCGGCACCATGGACAACACGCGTGGAACCGTGGCCGCCGTCAACGGCAACCTGAGCATCACGACGACCGGTGCGACGACCAACAATGGTGGCACCTTGCAAGCCGGCGCCGCGACGAACTTGGTCAATGGCGGACTGAGCAATGTCGGCGGCAAGATCTTCGGCAACAGCCTGTCCGTGGACACACGCGGCAATGCGCTGGACAACAGCGCGAAGGGCACGATGGCTGCCACCACCACCGTGGCTGTGAACTCGGGGGCGCTGAACAACGACGCAGGCTTGATCCAGTCCGGTGGCGTCCTGACCATCGATACCGCTGGCAAGGCACTGATCAACACCAACGCCAATGGCTATCGCACCACGCCCGAAGACGCGGCGGGCGGCATCACGAGCGCGGACACGCTGACGCTGACGAACGTGGGGGATGTGGACAACGCAGCCGGCTTCATCGGCGCGAAGAATGCGCTGGTCGCCGATACGCAGGCCTTCACCAACACGGGCGGGGGCATGGTGCTCGGGCAGTCCACGATAGCCATCGGCACCCACGGTGCCAAATACGACAACACCGGCGGCCAGACCCTGGCAGTGGGCAATCTCGGCATCAACGCCGGGACACTGACCAACACCGCCGGCCTGATCCGCTCGACGGCCACGACGACGCTCCGTGCCGGTAGCGTCATCAACACCAACACCCAGGGAACAGAGCAGGGCATCGAAGGGCAGAACGTCGACATCGCTGCGCAGTCGATCGTCAATGCCTCCGGCGCGATCCGTGCCGACCAGAACACCACGCTCAGCAGCAGCGGGCAGATCGACAACAGCGCCGGCCTGGTGTCCGCTGGCAAGGTGCTCACCATCAAGGACCCCGGCGCGGCCAAGACCCTGTCGGTGCTCAACACTGGCGGCACCCTGGTCGGCGGCGAGAACGTCGTCCTCGACGCCGGCTCGGTCACATGGGACGGCAAGCTGCTGTCCCTCGGCGACATGACGCTGGCGGTCACCCAGGACATCACCTTCGCGGCGGGCAGCGAAACCGTCGCCAACCACAACCTGACGATCTCGACGACGGGCGACATCACCAACGGCGGCAGGCTCGCCGCCGGCAACGACCTGACGCTCTCCGCGAAGGATATCGACAACACCGCCACCGGCGACATCCAGGGCAAGACCACCACGCTGAATGCCAGCGGCACGGTCACCAACCGTGGCGTCATCGATGGCCAGACCACCCGCATCAACGCCACCACGCTGGACAACCTCGGCACCGGCCGCATCTATGGCGACCAGATCTCGATCGGCGTCAGCGCGCTCAACAACGACACCGAAACGGTCAACGGCGTGGCCTCGGCCGGCACCATCGCCGCGCGCGATCGCCTCGACATCGGCGCCGGGACCGTCAACAACCGCAACGGCGCCCTGATCCTCAGCGCCGGAAACCTCTACATCGGCGGCAAGCTGGTGGACGGCAAAGCCAGCGACGCCGCCGGCGTATTGAACAACCACGCCGCGACCATCGAGGCGGTGCAGGACATGGCCATCAAGGCCAATGTCCTGAACAACACCAACGGCGGCGTGACCTGGACGACGCAGACCACTTCCGATGGTCTCCAGCACACCGAATATGCGCTGCCTGGCAGTTCAACGCGCTATGACCCCAGCCAGCTGGTCTTCGTGAGTGTGGGCGGGCCCTCCGTCGATTTCGAGCACCTGATGGGCGTGCTGTGGCCCAGCTTCGTCAGCTACGCCGCAGGGCCCGTGTCCGGCCAGTTCTCCGGCATCCTGGTGCCGTCCGCCAGCTATCCGCTGTCCCGGTACGGGACTTACTACGCGAACCCGCCGCGCAACAGCCGTGATCTCACGGGCACGCGGCAGATCAACATCGATCAGACCGAGACATACACCGAGCCCGGTGCCTGGTACGCCCGCACCGATCCGATCTGGGCCGCCTTCGGCGTGACGCCGCCGGCCACGGACACACCAACTGACTCAACGCAAGCCCAGGCTTACCTGGACGCCCACCGGCGCCTCGATGCCGCGACCGAGGCCTTCATCCGGGACGTCTACGACAACTACGCGCGCTCCTACTACGCCTGGGTCTACACCGAGTCGACCACCACCCCGGTGCTGCAGACCTCATCGCCCGGACGGATCATCGCGGGCGGCAAGATGGACATTGCCGTCGGCAGCGGCACCAACGACATGAGCCAGATCCTGGCCGGCGGCGCGCTCAACGTCACGGGCGGCACCATCGCCAACCACAACGTGGAGGTCTCGGGCGCGCAGACGCGCAACGGCTGGCAGCACTTCCAGGCGGGGACGGGCGACGCGACGCAGGTCACCCCGTACAACACCAGCGTTCCCATCACCGTGACCCTGGCTGCCGCACGGCAGGAAGGGAATGTGACCGTGGTCGGCAGCGGCGGGTCGACCGGCACCCTGACGCCCGGCCATACCAGCCAGGGCGTGGCCAGTGCCAGCGGTGTCAATGGGAGCGGCCCCACCGGCGTGGCCGGTGGCACCGGCGCCCCGGTGAATGCGCCCGGCGCTGGCACGGGTGGCGCGGCAGGCCCGATCGTCCACCCGATCATCGAAGTGAACCTGGCGGCCAGTTCGGAAACGACACAGGTCGTGCGTACGACCTTGCCGGGCCTGACGCTGCCCACGGCCAGCCTGTTCCGCACGCATCCGGAGACCTCCAGCCATTACCTGATCGAAACCGATCCGCGCTTTGCGAACCGGCACAACTGGCTCAGCAGCGACTACCTGCTGAACAACCTGGGGCAGGACCCCAACAACGCCCTCAAGCGCCTGGGCGACGGCTACTACGAGCAGCGCCTGATCCGCGAGCAGGTGGCGCAACTGACGGGCTACCGCTACCTGGACGGCTACGACAGCGACGAGGCGCAGTACACCGCCCTGATGGACGCCGGCCTCACCTTTGCGCGGCAGTACGGTCTGCGGCCGGGCATTGCGCTGAGCGACGCCCAGATGGCGCAGCTGACCAGCGACATTGTCTGGCTGGTGGAGCAGACCGTCACGCTGCCGGACGGCAGCAGCCAGCGCGTGCTCGTGCCGCAGGTCTATGTGCGCGTGAAGAACGGCGACATCGACGGCTCGGGTGCTCTGTTGGCCGGCAAGCAGGTCAACATCAAGCTCGATGGCGATCTCGTCAACAGCGGCACCGTTGCCGGGCGCGAGACGGTCAAGATCACCGCGGAGAACATCCAGAACCTGAACGGCCGCATCTCCGGCGACAGCCTCGACCTCAGGGCCCGGACCGACCTGAACAACATCGGTGGGACCATCGACGCGGCCAGCCAGCTCAAGATCGAGGCGGGACGCGACATCAATGTGCGCACCACGACCAGCACCAGCGCGCTGGCGCTGGACTTCGCCCCCGGCGCCGCAAGCTTGCGCGGCGCCACCATTGTCGACCGGGTGGCCGGCCTGTACGTGACCGGCTCCAAGGGTGTGTTGGTGGCTTCGGCCGGCCGCGACGTCAACCTGATTGGCGCCCTTGTCGCCAACAGCGGCAAGGAAGGCACAACCGAAATTGGCGCTGGTCGCGACCTGAACCTGGGCACCGTTACCACCGCCAGGCAGGATGCCACGGTTCGAGACGCCGGCAACTACCGCGCCGAGGCCAGCACGCGGGAGGTCGGCACCCGCATCGAGACCAGCGGCGACATCAGCCTGCACGCTCAGCGGGATGTCAACGTGCGCGCCGCCACCATCAACAGCGCGGATGGCGCGCTCGAAGTGGCTGCCAAACGCAACATCACCATCGATGCCGGCCAGTCGACCTCAGCGCTCAATGTGGGACGCCGCACCGAGGACAGCGGTTTCTGGGGTAGTGACCGCAGCATGGAGCAGGGCACCTTCGGTTCGACCGGCGTCATCGGCAGCAGCCTGGGTGGCAAGACGGTGGTGCTGGATGCAGGCACCGACATCCGCATCCGCGGCTCGAACGTGGTGAGCGACCAAGGCACCGAACTCTGGGCCGGCAACAACATCACCATCGAGGCCGCGACGCAGACCCGGGACAGCCAGTATGTCCGCGAGGAGTCCAAGAGCGGCATGTTCGATGCGAGTTCGGGCTGGACGTGGGGCCACCAGGACACGCGCAGCACCAGGAACCGCCAGGAGAACACGGCCGTGGGCAGCACGGTGGGCGCCATCGCGGGCAATGTCGTCATCACCGCTGGGAACCGCTACAGCCAGGTGGGCAGCGATGTGGTCGCTCCGGGAGGTGACGTCGACATTCAGGCGCGCGATGTGCAGATCGTCGAGGCGCGCGAGAGCAGTCGCAGCGAGAGCACGCAGAGCTTCTCCCAAGGCGGCATCACGCTGGGCATCAAGGCACCGTTGATCGACCTTTTGCGAAGCTTTGAGGGAACGACCGAGGCGATGGGCGATACCAAGGACGACCGCATGCAGGCGCTGGGCGCGGCGAGCATGGCGCTCAGCGGCTATTCGGCATACCAGGACATTGCACAACAGGCCGCGACCCAGAGCACGGGCGGCACCGGTGTGGTCAGCATGGGGGCGACCCTAGCCCTCGGCAGCAGTTCGAGCGAATCCACGCGCACTGAGAGTAGCAACACGTCGGCCAGTTCGCGTGTGCAGGCGGGCGGCAACGTCACCATCACCGCTACCGGGGGTGGAAGGGATTCGAACATCCTGATACGCGGGAGTGAGATCGACGCAGGCAAGAACGTCAATCTGTCGGCGGACAACAACGTCACCCTCGAAGCGGCGGCGAACACTCGGGAGCAGAGCTCTACAAGTCGCAGCAGCAATGCCAGTATCGGCGTGGGCTTCACCTTCGGGCAAAGCAACGGTCTGACGATCGAGGTGGCCGCTGGAAGCCAGAACGGACGCGACAACGGCACCGATGGTGCATGGACGAACACCACTGTCAATGCGGGCCAGCAGGTCAACATCACCAGCGGCGGCGACACCACCGTCCGGGGCGCCATGGTTTCCGGGAGCCGCATCAATGCCGACGTGGGAGGCAACCTGCACATCGAGACCCTGCAGGACACCAGCACCTACCACAGCCAGAACAGCGGGGGCGGCTTTAATGCCACCATCTGCGCTTGGTATTGCTACGGCGACAGCAGCGTGAGCGTCTACGCCCACAACATGCACGGGGACGGAAATTTTGCGAGCGCGACACAGCAAAGCGGCTTTCTGGCAGGAAATGGAGGCTTTGGTGTCAACGTGGCGGGCAATACCAACCTCGTGGGCGGCGTCATCAGCAGCACCAACGCTGCGGTAAGTGCAGGCAGGAACAGCTTTACGACGGGCAGCCTGACGATGACCGATCTGGTCAACCATGACACTTTCCAAGGCAGCGGGTACAGCGTCAGCTTCAGCACAAGCACCTCGAGTTCGGGTTCAGGCACAGCGGGTATCGGCAGCAACGATGTCAATCGGTCCAGCACCACCCGCAGCGGCGTCTCCGGTATCGCGGGGAATACGGGAGTGCGGACTGGAGTGGACGGCACCAACGCGCTGCAAAGGACCAATCGAGAGCGCGCCATGAGGGACATTCAAGGGGAAGTCCTGATCACGGCGCAATTCAGCTCACAAGCGACCAGTGCCTGGGGCCAGTATGCCAACGAGCGCCTGCGGGACGCCAAGACCGACGAGGAGCGAGCTTGCTGGGGGGCCAGCGGCTCATGTCGCGCGTCCGGACATTTGGTGATCGGTGGGCTCGCAGGCGGTCTGGGCGGGGCTATCGGCGCAGGCGCAAGCACGCAGGTTGCGTCCTATCTCGATCAGACCGTCAGCGCATTGGGCCTCACCGGTGCTGTACATGATGCGGTGGTCGCAGGGCTGACGATGGCCGTTGGCGGTGCATTGGGTAGCGCATCAGGAGCTGCGGGGGCATTCAATGAGGTGACCAACAATTACCTGACAAGCACTCAGTGGGAGGCGCTCGCAGAAGACATCAAACGATGCCAGGCGCGCAACTGCACGACAGAGGAACAGCAGGTCATCCGGAACAGCTATCAGGACCTCAGCAATCAACAGAATGTGGCGTTGGCCAACTGCGCGAAAACCGGGAACTGCGTCACGTTGCGAGAGGATGTGATCAATGGAACGCAGGCCATGATCGATCTCGCTGCCGACGGAAAACTACCAATCGGCGCCGGAACCGGCAATGATCTGGGACAGTACGCGGGGCAGCGGCTGGCGAACGATCCCGCTTATCGAGAGACGGTAAGGCAATCGATCGATGTGCTAAACAATTGCAAAGCGAATCCCCAGCAATGCACACAACAGGCGATCACCGCTGCTGCGTTGATTGTGGCTCCGCTGCTAGGACCGGCTGGCGTTTCGTTGACTTGGGAAGGACTCGCCGTAGGCGGGACAATCGGGGCAACGGCGAACGTGGGGGGCCAGTTGTACGCAAATGGCGGGAGTCTTGGTCAGGTCAATCCACGCGATGTCGGAATGGCGTTCTATACGGGAGCATTGACTTATGGGGCAGGATTTATGTCGTCGATGTTCGTTAACACAGGAGGCGCGCTCGTCGGGTCCGGGATGAACACAATCTATATGAATCAAGCGCCATCCGCGTCCGGAGGCAGCATCTTGGGAGCCGCGCTGGGAACAACGCTTGGCTATCCAGTTGGCGCCGTGGCGCAAAACGGATTGAACGGTTATTTCAATCCATGGTACCGGCCAATGTGGCAAGACTTGGGTTACACCATGCAGAGCTGGCTGCAGCCTAGTATTTTGCCCGGGATGGGTGGCGCCAGCGTTGGCAGCTTCTTGCAGGAGTTGGCCAATGCGGGAGTCAATAACCCGAATGTTCCACAAGGTACAGGCAACCCGACAAGGGGTGGCAGATGAACACATCGCGAAGCCTAGGCTTGAGAATGCTTGGAGTTCTGTTCTTGACCTGCCTCTTCATCATTGGTGTCGGCTTTTCCTTGGCTGCCTTGCTCGCCATGCCCTTGATTCGGTGGGCAATTCATGGGGTACTTTATTTCCCGGTCAGTTCATCTGAACTTCGCAGTCTGCTGTTTGTCGTCCTCGGTGTGACGGTTGTTGCAACAGCCGTGATGTGGTTGGCCGGAAAACACAAAGGGCATTGGTGAAAATGCTCTGATCCTGCGCGTGACGGTGCAGATAAACAATATCAGGGAGAGAAATTGAGAACGAACTCGCGTGCCATGCTGGCGGGCGTACTCTTGGGCGGCCCAATGTTGGCCACAGCCCAGGTTCCCAGCACACCACAACCCTTCGTCGAACAGCAACGCCAGCAGGAACGCGAACGCGCCCTGCGCGAGCAGAACGAGCGCACGGTCGACCAGCGCCTGCAGGCGGCACCGCCCGCACCGGCGGCGCGCGTTCCCGAGTCCGAAGCCCCGTGCTTTCGCATCGACCGCGTGCTCCTGGTCGGCGAGCAGTCCGAGGCCTTCCAGTGGGCCGTGGCCGATCTGTCCGGCCCCGAGGGCGACGATTCACCGCTCGGCCGGTGCCTCGGCACCGCCGGCGTGAACGTGGTGCTCGCCCGCGCCCAGCAGGCGGCCATCGCGCGCGGCTTCGTCACCACCCGGGTGCTGGCCGCGCCGCAGGACCTGTCCACCGGCACGCTGACTCTCTCGCTGGTGCCCGGCCGCATCGCGGCCATTCGCCTGACGCCGGATGCTTCCTCGACATTGCTCGGCAGCTCTGCCTTGCTGGCCACCGCCATTCCGGCCCGGGTCGGCGACCTGCTGAACCTGCGCGACATCGAGCAGGGCCTGGAGAACTTGAAGCGCGCCCCCACCGCCGAGGCCGACATCCAGATCGAACCCTCGACCGCATCCGACGCCAGGCCGGGCGACAGCGACCTCGTGGTCAAGTACGTCCAGGCCAGGAAATGGCGCGTCACCCTGAGCCTGGACGACAGCGGCACCGAGGCCACCGGCCGCTACCAGGCCGGCGCCACGCTGTCGCTGGACAACCCCTTCGGCCTGAACGACCTGTTCTACGTCAGCGCCAACCACAACCTCAACAACCACGTCTTCAGCGACCCGGCCAAGGGCACCGAAGGCCAGACCGTTCACTACTCATTGCCCTACGGCTACTGGATGCTGGGCCTCACGGCCTCCAACAGCCAGTACCACCAGCGCGTGGCCGGCCTGAACCAGGACTACATCTACGCCGGCAAGACCAACAACGCCGAGGTCAAGCTCTCGCGCCTGCTCTACCGCGATCAGCACCGCAAGACCACGCTGGCGCTCAAGGGCTGGCGGCGCGAATCGCGCAACTTCGTGGACGACACCGAGGTCGAGGTGCAGCACCGCGTGGTGGGCGGTTGGGAGCTCGGCCTCAACCACAAGGAGTTCATCGGCGAGGCCACGCTGGAGGGCACGATCGCCTACAAGCGCGGCACGGGCGGCTTCGGCGCGAGGGCGGCGCCGGAAGAAGAATTCGGCGAGGGCACTTCGCGGCTGAAGCTCTACACCGCGGACGTGAGCCTCAATGCCCCGTTCAAGCTCGGCGAGCAGAAGCTGCGCTATTCGGGCCTGATCCGCGCCCAATGGAACCGCACCCCGCTGGTGCCGCAGGACCGCTTCGCCATCGGCGGGCGCTACACGGTGCGTGGCTTCGATGGCGAGACCAGCCTGATGGGCGAGCGCGGCTGGCTGATCCGCAACGACATCGGCTGGGCCATGGGGCAGAGCGGGGCGGAGCTGTATGTCGGGGCCGACTACGGGCATGTGGGCGGGCGCTCCACGGCGGGCCTGCTCGGCCGCAACCTGGCGGGCGCGGTGGTCGGCGTGCGGGGGCAGTGGGGCAAGCTGAGCTATGACTTCTTCGCCGGCGCGCCGATCCGAAAGCCCGAGGGCTATCGCACGGCCAGGGTCACGCTGGGGTTCAACCTGAATGCAAGCTTCTGAGGGGCCAAATGCCGCAGTCGATTCTCGATCGCTCATGCCTAGACTGATTCGCCGACCGCCCGCGCCTTACGGCATCAACGCGACATAAACGATGACTAGCCAGAACGAAACAGTAGTGAAGTCCGACCCCGCTTCAATGGGTTCTATTTCACCGATGCGCGTGTGCTTTTTGCCCCCGCGTGACACTTCATGGGGCGCTCTCGTGCGCGGCTTGTTGTTCTCTGAGGTGTACAGCATAGCGGCCGTCGTTCTCATGCTCTACACCGTGTTCAGGATACAGGGGCCGTGGTTCTATGCCGCGCTGCTTGCGCAGCTGGTACTGCATTTCTACATGACAACAGAGATCCTGATCAGCAACGATGAGATTGAACGCCTTACCGGCTATGGATTGATACGGCGCGAAGGGGTACTGCGGTTCTGCGGATATGTCCCGCGACGGCGTCGCTTGCGCACCCTTGGCTTCCCGATCCGGGCGATCGAGGAAATTGGCTCAGCTGCTGTTCTTGTTCATCTGTACGACGGCACCCAGGTCCAACTTCCCAAGCTGAGTCTGGAAGGTCAGCGCTTGTTCAAGAGCGTCTTTGAATCAATGAATGCAGGAGCGGATGCCGAGGCGTTGAAAAAGCAATACGCGAGTCTTGCGCCCGGGATTCTTGTCACCTTGGAGTACAAGGAATCGCCGCAACTGCCGAAGTGGCGATATTGGACGTCAATGATCTTGCTGGTTCCCGGCCTCTATGTCGGATGGAAACTGTATGGGCTGTTGTTCCGGTGACGGTAGGGGAAAAGTGGGATTGGACCCGCCTCGACAGTGAAGCACATCGGTGTTCAGAGGAACTTGGTCCAATGAGAGCGCACTCCATCCCAGCCACGACATCCCGACATTCCATGTCGGCGTAGATCGTATGGAGATATGGCCGCAGATAAAGGTGGAGAAGCGTCTGAGGAACGGGCCGGAGGACAACGTGTGGCATTACTTTCAGCTCACGGGTCAGAAACTTGCTGCGCGGTGAGGGCAAGAACTGCTTGGCTCCCGTCAATCCTGCGAGCGGTATGGCCGGGCTCGCACCGGGGTTCGACTTGAATGCGAATTTTTGATTAAGGGAGGATTCCAATGAAGGCAACGAAAGCAAAAATCTCCGCGAATGCGGCTGCCCTTCGATGTGGCGCACTCGGCATCGCCCTTCTCCTATCGGCATGCGTCACCCATCCACCGCTGACCGCAACGCAGCCGGAGGAAGCCGCAGTCTCGGCGCCACCGCTGAGCAGCTACGCCGCGGCCGATGGCTTCGTGCCAGTGGGCACGACGAGGATGCGTCTGAATTCGTATCCTGGCGGCCTTGAGCAGTTGCGCGTCGTGCGCCATGATCACACGGGCCGGGCCGTGGCGTCGCAGGTGGCGCTCAACGTGGGTCTTGCAGTGGCAATAGGCGGGAGGGGAGGATTCGTGCAAAGCTTCTCCAAGGACGAGCTGATCGGCGACGCCGTCCCAGAACTGGCGGGGCAATCATGGGCCAGCAATCCCGGTCTGAAGGAGCTGCCGCAGGCGCTCGGCGAGATCGCCACCCGTGTCTATGCGGCCCGGGCGTGGAAGGAGCTGGAGCGGGGCCGAAAAGAAGGCGGATGGACGCGCGAAGACATGCTTGCTGCTGCGCAGCTGCCGGCCGAGGCCGACGCGCCGGTCAACCCCGGCGTGTGGCGGCTGGTCTATGAAAACCTGTCGGGACAAGACGAACTTTACCGCCTGCAGTTCAGTGCGGGGCTGGGCCTGGCAAGCCTGCGTTTTGGCCTGCCGCCCATGCCGGCCAACTGTTTCTATCAGTCCGAGCCGGTGACATGGACTGCTTGGCAAGCCGACGGCTGGCAGCGTTTGCGCGAGGAACGCCCCAAGGCCTTGGCCCAGTGCACCGAGACACTGGGGCAAACCAAAGGGCGCCTGTGGTGACGGATGGTTCTTCGCAGGAAGGAACTGCCCACGGGCGTGCGGCACCGGCGCCGTTTATGCAGTGTGGGGCGTCCCAGTCGGTGCATGAAACCATGCCATGGGAAGCGGGTCGTTGATGGCTGGACGCACAGTGCAAGCCCCCGTCGAGTTTCAGAAGCGCCGGCGCGTCCATGGCGGTGAATCGCAGGTGCGGCATTCCCACGCGATCGAGACAGTTAAGGGCTCCGGTGATCGGGCTTCGGGCACTCGCAGCTGGCGATCGACATTCGTCGGGGCTCTGAGCGGCCTCCTGGTCGCCCTGATGTTGCTCATGAAGTGGCTCGTGGGGTTCCAAGTCGAGGCGGCCGCGGAGCGCCGAGCGAAGGAATCAGGCACACGCGCGGAATTGGCGCGATGCTTCGAGCTGGCGTCACAGCGTGCGATTGAAACCTGTCGAACTGGGAAAGGTGCCGAGGCAAACCTCGCTTCCAGATTGATCAAGAGCGATCGGTAAGGAAGCAAGGGAAAGAAGTCAGCATGAATAAAAGCTTCAAGGCCGTGGTGACCCTCGCGTTGACCGCCGCGATGCTCGCGGGCTGCGCCGCCGCACCGTATCGCCTTCCCGGTACGGAGACGCAACCGTTGTCCAGCCTCGCCATCGTCGAGTCCGGGCCGCGCGCCGCGACGTATTTGGCTTCGATAGACGGGAAACAGGTCCCGCATGTACTCCGTCCGGTCGTCCGGTGGGAGCTCTCGCCCGGCGAGCACTCGGTAACAGTCGGACTCAGGACGCACCCGCAGTTCCGGGCCGACCACATCCGCCTGAAATTCGTGGCGCTTCCTGGTCGAACGTACGTGATCCAGTACGAGGTCAAAGCCTCATGGGGTCGCGGCACATGGCGTGGCTGGATCGAAGATGAAACCGGGGCTACCGTCTCCGTCCTGGACATCGATAAGTCAAGGTCGTGAAGAAAGAGAACGGGAAGACGTTGTTGCCCCGAATACACCGGCAATCCAGCGGATCGGTTTGAACGGTTCAGATTCTCAACTGGGCCACTTTTAAGGGCAGTTTTTTGTGAAGGAAAAGACGACCGTTGACGGCTTCAACGCGGGGGTGTCCGGATTTCTGTGTGTGAGGCGGCTGGTCGGTTTTGACCGATTTCTCTAAGCCTTGTCGCGCGCTACGTGCGCAGTGGCTGGTTGATATCGCCGGCGCGCGGCGTCCACATGCGCAAGGGCGGGCGCCTGCAATGGGAGGGGTGATCCGCAGCCTAGGGGTGCGCAACGACACGCTGGATGGTGGCGCCGGCAACGCCACCGTCGGTTGCCTCGGCGGGATGACACGTATATCGATGGCGCAGGCAACGATACGCTGACCGGAAAGGGCACCACCTCGTCGGACGTGCATTCGCGAATTGATTCATCGCCTCTTCCAGTTGTGCGCCGCTCGCCGACCGTCGGCCGTGGTGTGCGTTGATGGAGGTCTTGCGGAATCGCGGCTAGGCCACCCGGAGCGTTGGGACTTGCGCGTTTCGGGCAAGTTGGCCCAGGTAGTCCGCCCAGCGCTGCATCATGTCCTTGCGCTTGTCCATGAACTCTGCGCGATCGTAGGCCGTACCCAGCGGCCCGCTCTTGCCGTGAGCAAGCTGTGCCTCGATGACGTCGGGCGAAATGCCGTGAAGTTGCTCCGCCATGACCGTGCGGGCCATCGCACGAAAGCCGTGGGCGGTCATCTCGTCGTTGGTGTACCCCAGCCTTCGCAACGCGGCGTTCACGGTGTTTTCGCTCATGGGGCGCTCTCCCGTGCGGATGCTGGGGAACACGTATCGGCCATGGCCGGTCAATGGCTGAATATCTTCAAGTGCCTGCTTCGCCTGCCTTGCCAGCGGCACGAAGTGGGGGCGGCCGTTGAGCTTTTCATGCAGCCTTCGCTTCATTTCCTGCGCCGGGATGGTGAGCATCGAGTTGTCGAGATCGATCCATGCCCATTCCATCGCGCGGATGTTGCCGGGGCGCTGGAAGAGCAGGGCGGACAGGAGGAGGGCGGCGCGGGTGATCGGCTGCCCGCTGTAGCCGTAGATGGCGCGCATCAGTTCTCCGACCTTCTGCGGCTCCAGAACGGCGGCCATGCTCTTGGTGAGCACCGGTCGGAGCGCGCCGTGCAGGTCGGGCGCCGGATTGCTTGCGCACCGGCCCGTCTGCACGCCGTAGCGGAACACCTGTCCGGCGCACTGGCGCAGGGTGTGGGCCGTCTCGATGACGCCCCGGCTCTCGATGCGCTTGAGCGCGTGCAGAAGATCCTTGGCCTGGATCGAGGCAATCGGCAGCTTGCCGATGTAGGGGAACAGGTCCTTGTCCATGATGCGCAGCCAGCGCTCCGAATAGGACGTGCTCCAGCTGCTGGCCTTGGTGGCGTGGAATTCCCGCGCCAACGCCTCGAAGGTGTTGGCTGCTTCCACCGCCCGGGACAGTTTCTCTGCCCGCTTCGCGAGGCCGGGATCGACGTTGTCGGCAAGCAGCTCCCGGGCCTTGTCGCGCCGTTGCCGGGCCTTCGCAAGCGAGACCGCAGGGTAGACGCCCAAGGCCAGGGTCTTCGCCTTGCCGTTGAACCGGTAGTCCATGCGCCAGTACTTGCCTGCTGCCTTGACGCGCAGGTACATGCCGCCGCCGTCCGCGTAGCGCTCGCCGATCTCATTGCCCTTGTGCTTCACTTGCCTCACGAAAGTGTCTGTCAGCATTGGATTTTTCTCCTTGCTGTCGGTACCTGGCTTTGGCGGCAGCGCAGATACCTGCAGAAGTACCGACAAAGTACCGACAAGACATGCTATGCCCCGATCCGTCTCGGAGCAAAGAAAAACCCGCTTCTCCTCGAAGGAGAGCGGGTTTCAGGATGGTTCTGAGCTAATTGAAACTGGAAATTGGCCTGCCCGGAGGGGATCGAACCCCCGACAACCTGCTTAGAAGGCAGGTGCTCTATCCAACTGAGCTACGGGCAGATTCCGGGCCGAACGGAGCCCCGGATTCTACCCACATCCACCTTGGAGCCCGGGGCGCCGGAGAGCACTCAGATCTGGACGAAATCGCCGACCGGCTCGAAGTTCTCGACGGCCCATGCGCGCAGCAGATCGAGCGTCTGCGCTTCCGAGGGCCCGTAAGTCTGGTGCTGCGCCAGCGGCGTGGAATTGATCTCTTCCGTGGCGCGCAAGGGGCGGCGGCGGGGCATCCAGTACAGGGTGGCGGTGTGGGAGACGAGGTCCTGCGTAACCTGGACCAGGCCTGTCTGGTTGCCAATCTTCAGTTCGTAGTAGGACACGGCCAACCCCGGTCAGTGATGATGTGAATTCGACTGTACGCGAGGAATTCACCGTGGGGATTGTTTTTGGCGCGCTGCCATGGGCCCGAAAAACAAGATGCCTGCAACAACGTGAGTCATTGCAGGCATTCGTATTTTTCTTGGTCGGGGCGAAAGGATTCGAACCTTCGACCCTCTGGTCCCAAACCAGATGCGCTACCAGGCTGCGCTACACCCCGACAAGCCTTCTATTCTAGCCCGGATATCGGGGCTCTCAGCGTTTCTCGTATTGGGTCTTGCCGAAAAGGATCTCGCGCTCCTTGTCGCCGGTGATCGGCTGGCGCAGGTCGGCCAGCACTTTCACGCCGCGCTGCACGGCGGGGCGGGCGGCAATGCCGTCGAACCAGGCCTTCAGGTGCGGGTAGTCGGTGAGGGTGATGCCCTGGTTTTCCCAGCTGCGCAGCCACGGGAAGATCGCGATGTCGGCAATCGAATAGGTCTTGCCGGCAATGAATTTGTTCTTCGACAGCTGCTTGTCGATCACGCCATAGAGGCGCTTGGCTTCGTTGCTGTAGCGCTCGATGGCGTAGCCGATCTTTTCAGGGGCATACATGCGGAAATGATGCGCCTGGCCGAGCATGGGACCGACGCTGCCCATCTGGAACATGAGCCACTGCAGGACGTCGTAGCGTTCGCGGTCGGTGCTGGGCAACAGTTTGCCGGTCTTGCCGGCTAGGTAGACGAGGATGGCGCCCGATTCGAACAGCGAGATCGGCTTGCCGTCCGGACCATCGGGGTCGGTGATGGCGGGGATCTTGTTGTTGGGGCTGATCTGCAGGAACTCGGGCGCGAACTGGTCGCCCTTGCCGATGTTGATCGGACGGGCGTTGTACGGCAGGCCGCACTCCTCCAGCATGATGTGAATCTTGTGGCCGTTGGGCGTGGGCCAGGAATAGACCTCGATGGGCGATGCAGGCATGTCGCGGGCTCCGGTGTTGGGGTTGGTTGTGATGCGAGGCAGGCAGCATATACGCGGCCATCCGCACGTGTGCAGCGCCGGGAATTACGGGCGGAGCACGCTCAGGCAACGGCCGAGTTGGACGACAGGTGCTGGTGGATCAGCGCGACCACGGCCGCGCCTTCGCCGATGGCCCCGCCCACGCGCTTGACCGAACCCGAGCGCACGTCGCCCACGGCGAAGACGCCCTGCACGCTGGATTCGAGCGCAGTGGAGGGCCGCGCCGGAAAGCCGCTGCTGGCGGCATCGCCCGTCAGCACGAAGCCATGCTTGTCGACCGAGACGCCGCAGCCGTCGAGCCAACTGGTCTCGGGCTCGGCGCCAACGAAGAGGAAGATGTTGCGCGCGTCGCAGTCGTGCTCGTTGCCCGTGGTCTGGCAGCGCCAGGTTGCACCCGTCAGTCCTTCGCCGGAACCGCCGTTGAGCTTCACCAGCTGGGTGTGGGGGTGCAGTTCGATGTTGGGCGTGGCCTCGATGCGATCGATCAGGTAGCGCGACATGCTGGCCGCGAGCGAGGGGCCGCGCACCAGCACATTGACCTTGGCCGCGTGGCGCGACAGGAACACCGCGGCCTGTCCGGCCGAATTGCCGCCGCCGACCAGCGCAACCTCCTGCTGCGCGCAGAGCTTGGCCTCGATGGCCGAAGCCCAATACCAGATGCCGCGGCCCTCGAACTCCGACAGCCTCGGCACGTCAGGCCGCCGGTAGCGTGCGCCGCTTGCAATCACCACCGTGCGCGCATGGATGGCACGGCCGTCGGCCAGCGTGATGCGCAGGGCGTCCATGGGGTTGTCGCGCGAGCAGTCCAGCGACGTCACCTTGGCAGGAATCAGCATTTCCACACCGAACTTCTGGGCCTGCACGAAGGCCCGGCCCGCGAGCGCCTGGCCCGAGATGCCGGTGGGAAAACCAAGGTAGTTCTCGATGCGCGCACTCGCCCCGGCCTGGCCGCCGAAGGCGCGGCAGTCGAGCACGATCACGCGCAACCCTTCGGAGGCCGCATACACCGCGGTCGCGAGGCCGGCGGGGCCCGCCCCGACCACCGCCACGTCGAACAGTTCGTTGTGCTCCGCGGTGTCGACCATGCCCAGGCAGCGGGCCAGCGCCTCTTCGGCGGGGTTGACCAGCACCGAGCCGTCGGGGCACACGGCAAGCAGCTTGCAGGTGCCGTACTGCTCCAGCAGCGCGGCGGCGCCGGGATCTTCGGCCGCGTCGACCAGGTGGTAGGGATGCCCGTTGCGGCGCAGGAAATTCTCCAGGCGCGCCATGTCGGGCGACTCCGGCCGGCCGATCAGCACCGGCCCGCTGGCGCCCGATTCGATCAGCGCCACGCGCCGCAGGATCAGCGCGCGGGTGATGCGCTCGCCCAGGTCGGCTTCTGCCACCAGCAACGCGCGCAGTTGCGCGGGCGGAACGATCAGCGCTTCCACCTCTTCCTCGGCATGGCCGTCGACCAGGGCAGGGCGGCCGCTCAGCTGGCCGACTTCGGCAAGGAACTCGCCGGGGCCCTGGCGCACGATCGGCACCACGTGCCCGAGCCCGTCGCGCTGCGTGACCGCCACCACGCCCTTGAGCAGGACGAACATGCCGGGGCCGGTTTCGCCGGCGGTGAACAGCCGTTCCCCGCGGGCGAAGCGCTGCACGGTTCCGAAGTGCGCGATGCGCGCGATTTCGGTATCGCTCAGGACAGGAAAGGTCTGGTGAAGGCGGTTGTCGAAATTGCTGCTTGCGGCTGTGGCCATTGAGAAAACTCCATGTCGCGGACCCACCGCATTAGACATCCAGGAAGCCCCAAAACACGCGGTAACACCGTCATGCAACTGCAATGGCGCTGACATACCCGTTTCACTGCGGGTGCCGAGACTCCTTCAGCAGAAAGGGTCCCCATGAAAGAACTGCCCAACCCGACGTTCCCGCTGTCGCAGCTCGGACTGCGCGCCGCCCTGTGGCCCGTCCCTGCAGCCGCGCCCGCGTCGGTGCCCGCTGCCGTTGCGGTGCCGCCGGTCGTCATCGACGCCAGGCAAGGCATCACCGTGAGCTGGGCCCGCCACCTGGACGACGTGCGCGCCGCGCAGCGCCTGCGCCATGAGGTTTTCGTCGGCGAAATGGGCGCCCGCGTGAGCACGCCGCTGGCCGGCCACGACATCGATTTGTTCGACGACTTCTGCGAGCACCTGCTGGTGCGCGAAGAACGCACCGGGCAGGTGATCGGCACCTACCGCGTGCTCACGCCGGCCCAGGCCCGGCGCGTGGGCAGCACCTACAGCGACACCGAGTTCGACCTGACCCGCCTGCGCGACCTGCGCGAGCGCATGGTCGAGCTGGGCCGCAGCTGCGTGCATCCCGACCACCGGCAGGGCGGCGTGATCCTCGCGCTGTGGGGTGCGCTCGCTGGCTTCATGCACCGCAACAAGCTCGACACCATGATCGGCTGCGCGAGCATTCCGATGTCGCACAACGGCGTGACCAGCGGCGACGCGGCCGCCAGCATCTGGCGGCAGCTGTCGGCCAGCCACATGGCGCCGATCCAGTACCAGGTGCAGCCGCGCCTGCCGCTGCCGGTGGAGCGGCTCGACGGTGCGCTCGACGTCGAGCCTCCCGCGCTCATCAAGGGCTACCTGCGCCTGGGTGCCAAGGTGCTGGGCGCGCCGGCCTGGGACCCGGACTTCAACACGGCGGACCTGCCGATGCTGATGCGCATCGACGACCTGCCGCCGCGCTACCGCAAGCACTTTCTGGGCGCATGAAGCCAGCGGCCGCCCGGCCCGGTGCCGGGCCGTCCGCCCCTTCGCCCGGCACGGGGCTGCCCAAGGGCGGCCCGCAGGCGTCACACGGCGGTCACGAAAACGTCACAAACGAGGGTGACACTGTCATATTTCAGCCTACATGTGCTCCCGTGCCGCTTGCTCCAGAATCAGTGCCCATGCAACCTGCTCCCGCTGACCGCACGCCCGCGGTCGCGGCAACGGCCCTCACGCTGCTCGACCGCGATCACAGCATCCTGTCGTTCAACGAGCGCGTGCTCGACTGGGCCCGCAGGCCTGAAGTGCCGCTGGTCGAGCGCCTTCGCTACCTTTGCATCGTTTCATCGAATCTCGACGAATTCTTCGAAGTGCGCGCCGCGCCGCACCTGATTGCCAGCAGCGCCGGCGACCAGAAGGGCGCCTACACGATCGAATCGTTCGAGCGCCTTGCCGAGGCCGCCCATGCGCTGGTGGCGCGCCAGTACGCGCTCTACAACGACGATCTGATGCCGACCTTCGCCAAGCACGGCATCCACATCATTTCGCACGGCGAACGCAATCCGGCGCAGCGCAAGTGGGTCAGCGAATATTTCGAGCGCGAAGTGCGCCCGCTGCTGATCCCGGTCGGGCTGGACCCGGCACACCCGTTTCCGCAGGTGGCCAACAAGTCGCTCAACTTCATCGTGCGGCTCGGCGGCAAGGACGCCTTCGGACGGGAGAACCCGATCCAGATCGTGAAGGTGCCGCGCGTGCTGCCGCGCGTGATCCGCATGCCGGCCAAGGTGTCGGACGGCAAGACGCTGTTCGTGGCGCTGTCGAGCGTGGTGCGCGCCCATCTTTCGAGCATGTTCCCGGGGCGCGAGGTGGGCGATTTCTCGCAGTTCCGCGTCACGCGGCATTCCGACCTGGCGGTGGACGAGGAAGACGTCAAGAACCTGCGCACCGCATTGCGCCAGGGGCTGCAGCACCGGCACTACGGACAGGCCGTGCGGCTCGAGGTGTCGGCCAGTTGCGCGGAGTCGCTCGCGAGTTTCCTGCTGGCGCAATTCAACCTGCCGGCGCAGGCGCTCTACCGGGTGCACGGCCCCGTCAACCTGGCCCGCCTGACCCAGCTGATCGATCTGCTGGAGGAGCCGCAGCTGCTGTTTCCGCCGTACTCGGCCTCCTACCCGGTCACGCTGTCGCCGGCGCAGTCGTTCTTCGAGCGGCTGCAGCATGGCGACGTGCTGATCCACCAGCCCTTCGAGAGCTTCGACGGCGTGCTCGCATTCCTGCGCGAGGCCGTGCAGGATCCGCAGGTGCTGGCCATCAAGCAGACCATCTACCGCACGGGCACCGATTCGGAGCTGATGGACCTGCTGCGCGAAGCCGTGCGCCGCGGCAAGGAAGTGACGGTGGTGGTGGAGCTCAAGGCCCGCTTCGACGAAGAGGCCAACATC
Organism: Variovorax beijingensis; assembly: GCF_007828835.1. GTDB lineage: Bacteria > Pseudomonadota > Gammaproteobacteria > Burkholderiales > Burkholderiaceae_C > Variovorax > Variovorax beijingensis_A. The sequence continues at coordinate 369,080 of NZ_VIVL01000004.1, forward strand.
AACTGGGCCGAAATGCTCGAGTCGATCGGCGCGCAGGTGGTGTATGGCGTGGTGGGCCTGAAGACGCACGCCAAGATGCTGCTGGTGACGCGCCGCGAGGGCAAGCAGATGCGCCGCTACGGCCACCTGTCCACCGGCAACTACAACCCGCGCACCGCCAGGCTCTACACCGACATCAGCCACCTGACGGCCGACCCGCTGCTCACGGCGGACATGGAAGCCGTGTTCGTGCACCTGGCAAGCCAGAGCCGCCTGCCCAAGCTCAACCGCATGTGGCTCGCGCCGTTCGACCTGCACCGGAACCTCATCGCGCAGATCGACGCGCTGAGCCTGGCCGCTGCCACCGGCGAGCCGACCCGCATCGTTGCCAAGATGAATGCGCTGACCGACGATGCCCTGGTGGCCGCGCTGATGCGCGCCGGCCAGAATGGCGTGAAGATCGACCTCATCGTGCGCGGCGCCTGCACGCTGCCCGCGCAGGTGCCGGGGCTCACCGACAACATCCGCGTGCGCTCGGTGATCGGGCGTTTTCTCGAGCACTCGCGCGTCTTCTACTTTCGCAATGGCGAGGACGAGTCGCTCTACCTGTCGAGCGCCGACTGGATGAACCGCAACATGATGCGGCGCATCGAGCTGGCCTGGCCGGTGACCGACCCCAGCCTTCGCCAGCGCCTGATCGACGAATGCCTGGTCGCCTACCTGCACGACGGCCGCGACGCCTGGGACCTGGGCGGCGACGGCATCTACACGCGCGTCGACCACGACACCCATGCCGGCGAGGCGGGCGCGTCGCGCGCCATCGAGGCGCACGGTGCCCAGGCTGCACTCATGAACCGGTATGCATCGCGAGGCCATCACCCCGATGCACCCAGCAACTGACGACCGAAAGACGACAACCATGGACTTGATCTTCTGGCGCCATGCCGAAGCCGAGGACTGGACCGAAGGCTGCGACGACCTGCAGCGTTCCCTGACCGCGCGCGGCGAAAAGCAGGCCAAGCGCATGGCCAGCTGGCTCGACCGGCAGTTGCCGGATGGCACGCGCATCATCTGCAGCCCCGCGCGGCGCTGCGAGCAGACCGCGCTCGCGCTCGGCCGCAAATACAAGCTGCGCGCCGAACTCGCCCCCGACACCACCGCCGAGGCCATGCTGGCTGCGGCCGGCTGGCCCAACGGCAAGTCGGTGGTGCTGATGGTCGGGCACCAGCCTTCGGTGGGGCAGGCCATCTCGCTGCTTCTCGGCCTGAAGCAGGACAGCTGTCCGGTGCGCAAGGGTTCGCTCTGGTGGATCCGCACGCGCGAACGCGACGGCGACGTGCAGACCGTCGTGGTGACTGTGCAGTCGCCCGAGCTGCTCTGACGGGCGATCCGCAGGCTGAAAATCTGCCCGGATCTGTAAACTAATTGACGAAATCCGATGGGGTGCGATAGCGGTCTGTAGGCACAATAGTTGCATCTGATGCATTTAGATGCAAATTGAAACTATGGCTTACGTTTACGCCTCCGTGAGGACGCTTGTATCGCTGCTGATCTCTGCGGCCCTGCTGGCCGGCTGCGCGACGGGCGCGCCCGAGCCGGCGCCGCAAGTTCGCCACGATGCGACCCGGTCGATCACGAAGATCGAACTCGTCTACAACGAGCCGGACCAGCTGTCCGTGATGGATGGCGGTGGGTCCGCGATCATGGGCTGGGCCGGGGTTTTCGGCCCTGTCGGCACGCTGGTGGCCCTTGGCGTCGAGGTCGGCACCCGGATGACGCTGGCCAGCCGCATCGAGCGGCGCAGCAAGGAGTTCACGGCCGTCGTGAAAAGCAGCGGCGCGATGCCTCTCAACAGGCAGTTCGCGGAGCAACTGGCGGCGCGCCTGCGGGCCGGCGGCCGCGAAGTGAAGCTGACACCCGCCGCGCGCATGGACGGCGAGCTCGCCCAGATGAAGGCGCCTGGATTCGAACCCACCCCGGGCTACAGCACCTTGCTCGTGCGGGTCACCACGACCTACGGGGCACCCGACATGACGTCGAGCTTCAAGCCCTTCGTGGCAATCGAGCAGTCGCTGCGGGACGAGCAGCAGGCCGTTCTCCATCAGACCACCCATACCTCCGACCTGGAGGAGCCGGCCTACCTGGCGTACGACGGCCTGCTGCAGGACCCGGCCAGGGCGCAGGACGGCCTGCGGCAAGGCCTTGCCCGGATCGTCCAGCCTGCCTATGCCGGCATGTTCGGCGAAGACGGGCCGCCGCGCCTCGCCGGTTCGGAAACCACCCGGACCGCCAGCTTCCACGCCAGGTGAAACGGCTCGGATAGCCGCATCCGGGGCCGGCGCAGGCGCTTTGTCATGGCCGCGGGCAGAGGTGGCGGGGCGCTTGTCTCCCCGGAGAAAGTGCGCACCGCTCATGTGCGCGGGCGGCGCGATTCCTACAGTGGCTTCACATCGGCCATACCACTGGGGAATACGCATGAAACTGCTCAACCCGCTGCCAAGAAGCTTCATGGATCTGCTGCGCCTGGACGCGGGCATGTCGTTGCAGAAGCTGACGTCCCTGCTCGTCGCCACCGCCCTCCTGGCGGGGTGCGCGGCCGAAGCGTCCAAACCCGCGCTGCAGGCGCGCCAGGATGCCGCCACCCGTTCGGCCGCGAAGGTCGAGCTCATCTACAACGAGGAAGACCAGCTGATCGTCACCGATGGCGGCGGTTCGGGACTCACGGGCTTTGCCGGGCTGCTCCTGGGACCCATCGGCGCACTGCTGGCCCTGAGCATCGACACCAACAGCCGCATGACCATGGCCGCCCGGACCGATCAGCGCAGCAAGGAATTCACGGCCGCGGTGAAGAACAGTGGCGCGGCCATGACGCTCAACCGGCAGTTCGCGGAGCAGCTGGCGGCGCGCCTGCGCGAGAGCGGCCGCGAAGTGAAGCTGACGCCTTTCATGCGCGCCACCGGACCGGCCAGCGAGATGAAGGTGCCGGAGCTCCAGCCCACGCCCGGCTACAGCACATTGATCCTGCGGATCACCACGGCGTACGGCGCGGCCGACGCGACCTCGAGCTTCAAGCCCTTCATTTCGGTGGAGCAGCTGCTCAGGGACGAGCGGCAGTCCGTCGTGCACCAGACGGCCCATACCGCCGACGTGAGCGAGCCCACCTATTTCAGCTACGACGGCCTGCTCAAGGACACCGCGGTGGCCCATGGCGGGCTGAAGCAGGGGCTGGACCGGGTCGTGCAGCCCGCCTATGCCGGCATGTTCGGGGGCGACCAGCCGCGCGCGCTGCCTGCGGAAAGCACCCGCACCGCCGGCCTCGACGCGAAGTGAGGCGGCTCAGGCCCCGCTGAGTTCCACGCGCCAGCTGCTGGTCTTCTGCCAGGCCAGCACTTCCTCGCGCAGCAGGTGCGCGGACTGCGGATAGGCCTCGGCCCAGTCGGGCGCGCAGGCGATCGTGAAGGCCCTGGCGCCCAGTGCCGCAAGGTGCAGCGCCCGCGGATCGGGATCGCGGCGCGCATGGCACAGGATCACCGACAGGCGCAGCGACAGCAGCTGCATCACGAAGGTCTCGTCCTCGAGCGCGGCGTCGAGCTTGCGCAGCTTTCCGCGCTGGCCCAGCACCAGCTGGCCGAGCGCATGCAGTTCATTGACGGCAAAGCCGGGGGCGTCGGTGTTGTCGAGGATGTAGGCGCCGTGCTTGTGATAGTCGCTGTGCGAGACCAGCGTGCCGATCTCGTGCAGCTGCGCTGCCCAGCCGAGCTTGCGCAGCGCCCGCCCGGCACGGCTGCCGGGGCTGCCGCCGCGCGCCGCCGGAGTGAGCTGCACGAACAGGGCGGCCGCGGTTTCGCCCACCCGCCTGGCCTGCGCCGCATCGACCGCGAACCGGCTCGCCAGCCGCGCCACGGTGGCGGTGCGCATGTCGGCCACGCTTTCGTCGCGCTCCAGCAGCTCATAGAGCACGCCGTGGCGCAGCGCACCCTGGGCCACCCTCATTTCCTCGATGTCCAGCAGGTCGAACACCGCGCGCAGCACGCTCACGCCGCCACCGATGACAGGCTTGCGGTCTTCGCGCATGCCGTCGACGCGCAGCTTGTCGGTGCTGCCGGCCTTCAGGAGGCGGTCGACCAGCCAGTCGAGGCCGTCGCGGGTGATGAGCCCCGGCTCGCCGCCCGCCGCGGCCAGCACGTCGCCGACGGCACCGATGGTGCCGGAGGCGCCATAGGCCACGTCCCACTGGTCGCGGGTGTAGCTGGACAGTGCGTCGTCGAGCACCGCCTTGGCGGCCACCTCGGCGGCGCGGAAGGCGCTCTGGGTGAAAAGGCCTTCCCCAAAGTGCTTCATCGACCAGGCGACGCTGCCGACGCGGTAGGACTCCATCAGTTCGGCGTCGAGCGCGCGGCCGATGATCATTTCGGTGGAGCGCCCGCCGATGTCCACCACCAGGCGGCGCTCGCGGTCGGAGGCGTCGGTGTGGGGCAGCATGTGCGCCACGCCCTGGTAGATGAGGCGGGCTTCTTCCCGGCCCGGGATCACGTCGATGCCGAAGCCCAGGATGGTGCGCGCGCGCAGCAGGAATTCCTCGCGGTTGCGTGCCTCGCGCAGTGTCTGGGTGGCGACGGCGCGCACCTGCGAGCGCTTGAAACCGGCCAGCCGCTCGCCAAAGCGGGCAAGCGCGTCCCAACCCCGCTGCATGGCCTCGGCCGTGAGGTTGCGGGCGCTGTCCAGGCCGTTGCCCTGGCGCACCGTTTCCTTCAGGTACTCGGTGCGGTGGATCTGGCCGTGGTCGACCTGTCCGATTTCGAGCCTGAAGCTGTTCGAGCCGAGATCGACGGCGGCGAGGCGGGTGCCGTTTTGCATGTAGTTGTCGTGGAAGAAGGCGGGTGGCTTCGATCGTAGCGCCGTGGCGGGCGCGCGGCCTTCCAAATCGCCGGTGGCGAGGTTCGCAAGGCTAGGTGCGGCGCATGACGGTTGTGTGACAGCGTCACACGATCCGAAGGGGAAAGAGCGGCATTTTCCCTCGACAGCGGGGTGTCACACCGATGTCACACAAGCTTTCTAGAGTCCGTTCCAAGCCCGAAAGGGACTACTTCTTACTTCTAAAAGGAAGCCTCCATGAAAACGACTTTCAAATTTGCAGCTGCCGGCCTCGTGGCCGCGGTCTTCGCCCAGGTTCCCGCCTTCGCACAAGACGTGACCGGCGCCGGCGCCAGCTTCCCGGCACCGCTGTATGCCAAGTGGGCCTCCGATTTCAACAAGGCCACCGGCGTCAAGATCAACTACCAGTCGGTCGGCTCGGGCGCCGGCCTCAAGCAGATCGAAGCCAAGACGGTCGATTTCGGCGCTTCCGATGCGCCCCTCAAGGACGACGAGCTCCAGGCCAAGGGCCTGATGCAGTTCCCCACCGTCATCGGCGGCGTGATTCCCGTGGTGAACATTCCCGGCATCAAGCCCGGCGAGCTGAAGCTCAACGGCCAGGTCCTGGGCGACATCTACCTGGGCAAGATCACCAAGTGGAACGACCCCGCCATCAAGGCGCTCAATGGTTCGCTGGCCCTGCCTGACGCCGCCATTGCACCGGTTCGCCGCGCCGACGGCTCGGGCACCAGCTTCCTGTTCACCAACTACCTGAGCAAGGTCAACGCCGAGTGGAAGACCAAGGTCGGCGAAGGCACGGCCGTGAACTGGCCCACCGGCGCGGGCGGCAAGGGCAACGAAGGCGTCGCCGCTTTCGTGAACCGCCTGCCCAACTCGATCGGCTACGTCGAGTACGCCTACGTCAAGCAGAACAAAATGACCTACGCCCAGCTGCAGAACGCGGCCGGCAACTTCGTCTCGCCGGACGACAGCGCCTTCAAGGCCGCCGCCGCCGCCGCCGACTGGAACAAGAGCTTCTACCAGGTGCTGACCAACCAGGCCGACAAGGGCGCGTGGCCCATCACCGGTGCCACCTTCATCCTGATGCACAAGGTGCAGGACAAGCCCGCCAACGCCACGACCGTGCTCAAGTTCTTCGACTGGGCCTACAAGGGCGGCGACAAGACGGCCGATGAGCTCGACTACGTGCCGATGCCCGACGGCGTGAAGGCCACGATCGCCAAGGCATGGGGCGAAGTCAAGGACGCATCGGGCAAGCCGGTCGCGTTCAAGTAAGCAACCCCCTCAAGCCCAGGACGGCGCAGCCATGAGCAGCACTTCGCTCGAGGATGCGCCGCTTTCGTCATTGCCGGAGCGACCCGTGTCATCCACCTATCCTGCCTCCGCATCCTCGCTCGACCTCGCGGCCGAACGCGGCCGCGTCACCGCACCACCGCCCGCCAAGGCGCCGCGTTCGGGCCCGATGGCCGACCGCCTGTTCGGCTGGGCCGCCAAGGGCGCCGCGCTGCTCACGCTCGCGATGCTGATCGGCATCCTGCTGTCGCTGATTGCCGGCGCATGGCCCGCCATCTCGAAGTACGGCCTCGGCTTTCTGACCAGCAGCGTCTGGGACCCGGTGCAGAACGAGTACGGCGGCCTGGTCATGATCTACGGCACGCTGGCCACCTCGATCATCGCGCTGGTGATCGCGGTGCCGGTGAGCTTCGGCATTGCGCTGTTCCTGACCGAGCTCTCGCCCAGCTGGCTCAAGCGCCCGCTGGGCACGGCCATCGAACTGCTCGCCGCCGTGCCGTCGATCGTGTACGGCATGTGGGGCCTGCTGGTGTTCGGCCCGATCCTTTCCACCTGGGTGCAGCAGCCGCTGCAGAAGCTGCTGGCCGGCGTGCCGTACCTTGGCGCGCTGGTATCGGGCCCGCCCGTGGGCATCGGCATTCTCTCGGCCGGCATCATTCTCGCGATCATGATCATTCCGTTCATCGCCTCGGTGATGCGCGACGTGTTCGAAGTGACGCCGCCGCTGCTCAAGGAGTCGGCCTACGGCCTGGGCTCCACCACCTGGGAAGTGGTGTCGAAGGTCGTGCTGCCCTACACCAAGGCCGGCGTGATCGGCGGCATCATGCTCGGCCTGGGCCGTGCGCTGGGCGAGACGATGGCGGTCACCTTCGTGATCGGCAACATGAACCAGCTCAACTCGCTTTCCGTGTTCGAGGCGGCCAACAGCATCACTTCGGCACTTGCCAACGAATTCGCCGAAGCCGGCGCGGGCCTGCACCAGGCTGCGCTGATGTATCTCGGCCTGGTGCTGTTCTTCATCACCTTCGTCGTGCTGGCGCTGTCGAAGGTGCTGCTGGCCCAGATGAAGAAGAGCGAAGGAACCAAGTCATGAGTACGGCTCAAAACCTGCTGAATGCGAAGGCGCTCGCCGAAACGCGCCAGGCCAAGTTTGCCGCGCGCAACCGCGTCAACAAGATCGCGCTCACGCTGTCGCTCGCGGCGATGGTGTTCGGCGTGTTCTGGCTTATCTGGATCCTGTGGGAAACCCTGCGCCTGGGCCTGGGCGGCCTGGCGCTCGCCACCTTCACCGAGATGACGCCGCCGCCGAACGAGGCGGGTGGTATCGCCAACGCGATCTTTGGTTCGTTCGTGATGGTGATGCTCGCGACCTTCGTGGGCACGCCGATCGGCATCATGGCCGGCATCTACCTGGCGGAGTACAACCCCAAGGGCTGGCTGTCGTCGGTGACGCGCTTCGTCAACGACATCCTGCTGTCGGCGCCGTCGATCGTGATCGGCCTGTTCGTCTATGCCGTGGTGGTGGCGTACTTCAAGACCTTCTCGGGCCTGGCGGGTGCGCTGTCGCTTGCGCTGATCGTGATTCCGGTGGTCATCCGCACCACCGAGAACATGCTGCAGCTGGTGCCGCCGGGGCTGCGCGAAGCGGCCTATGCGCTCGGCACGCCGAAGTGGAGGGTCATTTTGAGCATCACGCTGCGCGCCGCGCGCGCCGGTGTGGTCACAGGCGTGCTGCTGGCCGTGGCGCGCATCGCGGGCGAAACCGCGCCGCTGCTCTTCACCGCGCTCAACAACCAGTTCTGGACCGCCGACATCAGCCAGCCGATGGCCAGCCTGCCGGTGACGATCTTCAAGTTCGCGATGAGCCCGTACGAGAACTGGCAACAGCTGGCCTGGGCCGGCGTGTTCCTGATCACCGTGGCCGTCCTCGCCCTCAACATCCTGGCGCGGGTCCTCACGCGCAACAAACTCTGATTCAAGAAGAAGTAGCAACCATGCCAAACACCGTCGCACAACCGTCGCGCTCGAAGATCTCGGTCAAGGACCTGAACTTCTACTATGGCAAGTTCCATGCGCTCAAGGGCATCAACCTCGAGATCCCCGAGAACAAGGTGACGGCCTTCATCGGCCCGTCGGGCTGCGGCAAGTCGACCCTGCTGCGCACCTTCAACCGCATGTTCGAGCTCTACCCCGAGCAGCGCGCCGAGGGCACCATCGCCCTGGACGGCGAGAACCTGCTCACCTCCAAGCAGGATGTGGCACTGATCCGCGCCAAGGTCGGCATGGTGTTCCAGAAGCCCACGCCGTTCCCGATGTCGATCTACGACAACATCGCCTTCGGCGTGAAGCTGTTCGAAAATCTCAGCGCGAGCGAGATGGACGACCGCGTCGAGTGGGCGCTCAAGAAGGCGGCGCTCTGGACCGAAGTGCGCGACAAGCTGCAGCAAAGCGGCTCGGGCCTTTCGGGCGGCCAGCAGCAGCGCCTGTGCATCGCACGCGGCATTGCCATCAAGCCTGAAGTGCTGCTGCTCGACGAACCGTGCTCTGCGCTCGACCCGATCTCGACCGCAAAGATCGAAGAGTTGATCGCCGAGCTCAAAAACGAGTACACCGTAGTCATCGTGACGCACAACATGCAGCAGGCTGCACGCTGCAGCGACTACACCGCCTACATGTACCTGGGCGACCTGATCGAGTTCGGCGCGACGGAACAGATGTTCTTCAAGCCGCAGCGCAAGGAGACCGAGGACTACATTACCGGCCGTTTCGGCTGATGCCAAGGAGGCACACATGACTGAAAAACATCTCTCCAGCCAGTTCGACAGCGAACTCAACGGCGTCTCGTCGCGCGTGATGGAACTCGGCGGCATGGTCGAGGCGCAGATCCACCAGGCGGTGTACGCACTGCTGCAGTTCGATCCCGACGCTGCCGACCGCGTGATGGAAACCGAGACGCGCGTCAACGCCATGGAGATCGAGATCGACCGCGAGCTGTCGTCGATCATCGCGCGGCGCCAGCCGACCGCGCGCGACCTGCGCCTCCTGATCGCCATCTCCAAGACCACGGCCAACCTGGAGCGCGTGGGCGACGAGGCCAACAAGATCGCGCGCATGGTCAAGTCGATCATCGAGAGCGGCTCGGCCCGCGCGCTGCCCTCGAACGAGCTGCGCATCGCGGCCGACCTGGCCTCGGGCCTGCTGCGCACCGCGCTCGACGCGTTCGCGCGCCTGGACACGGCCGCGGCGCTGTCGATCCTGAAGGACGACGACCTGATCGACAAGGAGTTCGACGGCTTCGTGCGCAAGCTGGTCACCTACATGATGGAAGACCCGCGCACGATCTCGGCCAGCCTCGACCTGCTGTTCCTGGCCAAGGCCATCGAACGCATCGGCGACCACGCCAAGAACATCGCCGAATTCATCATCTACATCGTCAAGGGCGCCGATGTGCGGCACACTTCGATGCAAGAGATCGAATCGGCGCTGCAGTAACAGAGCGAGCCCAAGTCTCCCAAGAAAGCATGAAGAAACCCCGAGTCCTGATCGTCGAAGACGAGTCCTCGATCGCCGAGCTGATCGCCGTCAACCTGCGCCACAACGGCTTCGAGCCGATCTGGTCGGAAGACGGCGCGGCGGCGCAACGCGAGATCGACGCCTTCCTGCCGGACCTGATCCTGCTCGACTGGATGCTGCCTGGACAGAGCGGCCTGCAGCTCGCGCGCCAATGGCGCAAGGACCCGCGCACCAAGGCCATCCCGATCCTGATGCTCACCGCGCGCGGCGACGAGCCCGACAAGGTGGCCGGCCTCGACGCAGGTGCCGACGACTACATCACCAAGCCGTTCTCGACGCAGGAAATGCTCGCGCGCATCCGCGCCGTGCTGCGCCGCCGGGCGCCCGAAGTGGTGACCGAACGCGTGGAGATCGGCGAGCTCGCACTCGACACCGCCACGCACCGCGTCACCTGGCAGGGCAATGCGCTCAAGGTGGGGCCGACCGAATTCAAACTGCTGGCCTACCTGATGCAGCATGCCGAGCGCGTGCACAGCCGTGCGCAACTGCTCGACAAGGTCTGGGGCGACCACGTCTACATCGAGGAGCGTACGGTCGACGTGCACGTCAAGCGCCTGCGCGAATCGCTGGGCGCCGCCTCGCCCATGGTCGAGACGGTGCGCGGCGCCGGCTATCGCCTGACGGCCCAAGTCACGGTTTGAGCTCCGCTGCTTTCACGGGCCGCGGGCGCGGATAATCGCCCGCCATGCCTTTCCGTATCGCTACATTTCTAATAGCGTCTCTCCTAATGGGAGCGGGCGCTGCAGCCATTTTTGGCTGGAAATTCGGATGGCTGGGCGCCTGGCTGGGCGCGGTGCTGTGGCTCGCGCTCGACGCGTGGCGCGCCGAGCGCCTGCTCAAGGTGCTGCGCAACAACGCGGCGGGCCTGCCGACCCGCGGCGCCGGTGTCTGGGGCGAACTTTCTGAACGCATTCGCAAGCTGCTGCGCGACCGCGAACAGCAGACCCGCCAGGCCGAGGACCGCCTGCAGGAATTCCTGGCCGCCATCCAGGCGTCGCCCAACGGCGTGATCCTGCTCGACGAACAGGGCCGCATCGAATGGTGCAACCAGACGGCGGCCAGCCAGTTCGGCATCGATGCCGAGCGGGATCTGCTGCAGCATCTTGCGAACCTGGTCCGCGACCCCGCCTTCGTGGCCTACCTGGCCTCGTGGAACTACAGCCGCGATGTGGTCATCGATGCTTCCGGCCCGGGGCAGGGGCACCAGCGCAGCCATCCGGTGCGCCTGTCGGTGCAGGTGCATCCCTATGCGGGCAACCGCCGCATGCTGCTGACGCGCGACATCACGGCGGTCGAGCAGGCCGAAGCCATGCGGCGCGACTTCGTCGCCAACGTTTCGCACGAGATCCGTACGCCGCTCACCGTGCTGGCGGGCTTCGTGGAGACCCTGCAGAACCTGCCGCTCGATGCGGACGAGCGCGCGCGCTATCTCTCGCTCATGAGCCAGCAGTCGCACCGCATGGAAACCCTGGTCAACGACCTGCTGACGCTCTCGCGGCTCGAGGGCAGCGCGGCGCCCTCGGGCAACCAGTGGATCCGCATCCGTGCGCTGCTCGCGCAGTGCGAAGACGAGGGACGGGGCCTGTCGGGCCGGCTCACGCCGCAGGGCCACCGCCTTTCCTTCACGATCGAGGCCGAATCCGAGATTTCGGGCGCGCCGACCGAACTGCAAAGCGCCATGTCGAACCTGCTGAGCAACGCCATCCGCTACACGCCCGGCGGCGGCGAGGTGGCGGTGAGCTGGCGGCTGCTGCCCGACGGGCGCGGCGAATACGCGGTGCGCGACACCGGCCCCGGCATTGCCGCCGAGCACATTCCACGCTTGACCGAACGCTTTTATCGCATCGATCGCAGCCGCTCCCGCGAAACCGGCGGCACCGGCCTGGGCCTGGCCATCGTGAAGCACATCGCGCAGCGGCATGGCGCTGAACTGCGGATCCAGAGCACGGTGGGCAAGGGCTCGCGTTTCGCGCTGGTGTTCCCGGCAATCCGTGTGCGGGAAGCGCGGCTGCTAGCGAAGTGAGCGGCGCATCGTCCAGCGCAGCAGCGCGCCGAACAGCAGGGCCGTGACTGCGAGCGCTCCGGCGCTCATGATCCAGAAGGCGAGCGGCGACTGCATCGCAGGCCAGGGCCCCAGCCCGCGGTAGGCCAGCAGGTAGCTGCCACCCAGGCCCACTCCCCAGAGCAGCGTGCAATAGACGACCAGCGGCACCAGCGTGACGCGGTAGCTGCGCAGCACGAACACGCACAGCGTCTGCAGCGCATCGGCAAAGTGATAAGCCGCCACCACCAGCAGCAGCGCCGCGGCCATTGCGATGACGGCCGGGTTGTCGGAATACACGTGGGCCAGCCTGAAGCGCAGCGCCACCATGGCGCCCGCGAAGAACAGCGCGCAAAGGGCGGTGAGTTCGAAGCCCATGCGGCAGGCGCGGCGAGCCTTGGCGGCCTTTCCGGCGCCGAGCCAGAAGCTCACGCGCGCGCTGGTGGCAATGGCCAGCGAGAGCGGCACCATGTAGGCCACCGCCAGCAGGTTCGAGGCGATCTGGTGCGCGGCCGCCGCGGCCGTGCCCAGGCGCGCAATGAACAGCGCCATCAGGGTGAACGAAGTCACTTCCACCAGCACGGCCAGGCCGCCGGGAATGCCCAGGCTCGCGAACTGGCGGATCTGGCGCCAGTCGGGCGCTTCGATGCGTTCCCAGAGCCGGTAGTCGCGGTAGAAGGTGCTGCTGCGCAGCAGCCACACGGCGCAGGCCAGCATGGCCCAGTTCACGCACAGCGTGGCCCAGGCGCAGCCCACCAGGCCCATGGCCGGCAGGCCCGCGCCGCCGAAGGCGAACCAGATCGACAGTGGCAGTTTCACGCACAGCGAGCCCAGCTGGAGCCAGGTCACGACCTGCGGCTTGCCCAGGCTCTGGTTCAGGGTGCTGAACAGGCGGAACAGCAGGGCCGGTGGCAATGCGAAGGCGAGCACCCCAAGATAGGTTTCCACCTCGCCGCGCATCGCGGGCGGCACCTGGGTCCAGCGCAGCACCGCACCGGGCAGCAGCAGCACGGCCATGCCGACGGCAATGGCGATGGCAGCCAGGTAGAGCGACTGCCGCACCGAGCGGCCGACTTCGCTTCTCCGGTCCGCGCCGTGCAGTTCCGCCCAGACCGGCAGCAGCGCCTGCAGCACGCCCATCAGCGAGACGAACACGCTGATGAAGACGGCCGCGCCCACAGAGAGCGCGGCGAGCGCGTTCTCCGAATAGCGGCCGGCCACGATGGTGTCGGTCACGCCGAACGCCATCACGGCCAGCTGGCCCACCAGCACCGTGCCGGCGTGCCGCGCAATCAGGCCTCGTTCGCCGCTCACTTGCTAGGGCGCGATCTTCTGGTAGAGCAGCAGGTCGTCGGTCGCGCTGCTGGGCCGGCGCAGCGTGCCGCTGAAACGCCAGTGCTCCAGGCGAATGATGGTGTGCAGCCGCTCGATGGTTTCGGGGCTGACCAGCAGCCAGGGGCAATCGGTGCCGAGCAGCAGCGGCTGCAGGTTGAACTGGCCGTGGTGCCGCAGCGCCGCGATGTGCGCGCGGCTCAGCGCAAGCTCGGCAATGCAGCTCGGCTGCCCGACGCGCTCGGCCACCGCCCGCACCTGGGGGGCATAGCTGCGCGCATAGTCGATGGGAGGCAGCCACAACGTCATCAGCAGCATCCAGCACAGCGCGGTGCCGCCGGCCGGCAGCACCAGCGTTTTCCAGAGCGCCGCGCGGTGGCGCCCGGTGCGCCAGCGCACCACCCAGCACCAGGTGATGGTGGCGGCCAGCGCCAGGACGAACGGGATGGCCGAGAACTCCGGCACGAACCCCGGCACCAGCCGCGCCACGCTGGCCGCCGGCTTGGGCGGCACGCCGGTCTGCATCGCGATCCAGTAGATCCATCCCAGCACGGCCAGTCCGCTGAAGAACAGCACGTTGAACCAGTCGATCAGCGCCGCCGCGCTGCGCCGGAAGGTGGGCAGGGCGAAGGCGGCCAGCGTGGCGAGTGCGGGCAGCGCCAGCAGCAGCGAACGGTCGGAATAGTCGGTGGTCCAGGTCGCGGCCAGCGGCACCAGTGCAAACCAGAACGGCAGCGCCACATGGCGCGCCGTGAGCTGGCGGCGCCAGCGCCACAGCGTCCAGATCGCGAGCGGCCAGACCGGCCAGGTGAACCACACCAGCAGCTTGGCTTGGCTGCGCACGTCGCTCAGCGCCGAGGTGCTGCTCGGATGATGGCCCGGCAACTGGATCTTCCATTGCAAAAGGCCCAGCCCGAGCGCCAGTGCGGCGGCCGCCAGCGCGGCCGCGATCATCGTGGCCAGCGCGCCCCGGGTATAGCCGGGGCTTTCGTCGGAGGCGGCGCCGGCGGTGCGCCGCTCGTAGGCGATGAACAGCGCGCTGCCCACCGCCAGCGCCAGGCCGACCGTGGGACCGCCACTCAAGGTCATGCCGATGGTGCCGACCAGCAATGCGATGACCGGGCCGACGCGGCGGTAGGGCAGTGCCGCCACGCCGTAGAACAGATGCGACGCGAAATACAGCTGCGCCAGCGCCGGCGTGGTTTCATGGCCCAGCTGGGCCAGGCCCAGGCAGGCGATCAGCGCCAGCAGTCCGCCATCGGCAATGGCGCGGGCGTAGTCGGTGGGCCGTGCTTCGCCTCCGAAGGCGAAGGCCACCGGCTGGGCCCGCGAAGTGCGCGCGAGGTAGTAGACGGCGTACCAGGTGGCGGTGAAGGTGCCCCAGAGCAGCAGCGCGAAGGCGATGCGCACCGCCAGGTCGGGGTTCACCCAGGATGGCGCGATCTTGATGGCCCAGGCGCCGATCCAGTAGGGAAGCAGCGCCGGCGTTTCAGGGCGCAGGCCCAGCAGCAGGGGATCGAACCAGCGGGCGATGCCTTCGGTGTTGCGCGCCAGTTCGGCCATGTAGCCGAAGGAGGTGATGTCGGCGCTCTTCCAGGGGCCGCGCCCCAACAGGCCCGGCAGGAGATAGGCGGCACACAGCAGCAGCAGTGCCAGGCGCGGCAGCCGGCGCACGGCGCTCTGGGCAACGATCGCGGGAGTGGGCTGATTCACAGGGTGGAAACGAACGTCGGTCTTGGGAAAGAAAAAAAGGGCAGCGCGGTAAACCGGGCTGCCCTCGATGCGAAAGCGCGTGCTTTACTTGGAAGCAGCGCCGGTGGTCTTGCCGAAGCGGTTGCGGAACTTCTCGACGCGACCGCCCATGTTGTCGACCGACTTTTGCGTGCCCGTGTAGAACGGATGCGATTCGCTCGTGGTGTCGAGCTTGAACAGCGGCAGCTCGCGGCCGTCGTCGGTCTTGCCCATTTCCTTGGTGTTCGCGCACGAACGGGTCACGAACTTGAAGCCGTTCGACATGTCGACGAACAGGATTTCGCGGTAGTTCGGGTGGATGCCTTCTTTTGCCATGGTCTTTCCTTTGGGGTCGATGCGAGAGCCACAAGCGCGCCCAAGGGGACACGCCGTTCCGGGGAGGGAAATCGCAGGGCAAGACGCCCGGCTGCACTTTTCGCGGAGCCGCCGATTATCGCATACTGTCCCGATTTGAGCGAAGGACGGCCCTCCAGATGACCTCCAGAACCCTGCGCGCCGGCCTCGTCGGCTATGGCTTTGCCGGCCAGACCTTCCATGCGCCGGTGCTTTCGGCCGTGCCGGGGCTCGAACTGGCGGCCGTGGCGAGCTCCCGCCCGCACAAGGTCCACGCCGACTGGCCCGGCGTGGCCGTGGTGCCCGATGCGGCCGCGCTCGTGGGCCGGCCGGACATCGACCTGGTGGTGGTGGCGACCCCCAACGCCCAGCACCATCCGGTGGCCAAGGCCGCCCTGGAGGCCGGCAAGCACGTGGTGGTGGACAAGCCGTTCACGCTCGACGTGGCCGAGGCCAGAGAGCTCGAATTGTTGGCTCGGCGCAACAATCGCCTGCTGGCGGTCTATCAGAACCGGCGCTTCGATGCCGATTTCCTCACGCTCAAGGACGTGCTGGCGAGCGGAGAACTCGGCCGGCTCGTGTACCTGGAATCGCACTTCGACCGCTTCCGCCCCGAGGTGCGCGACCGCTGGCGCGAACAGAAGGTGCCGGGCGCGGGCCTCTGGGTCGACCTGGGCTCCCATCTGGCCGACCAGGCGGTCCAGCTGTTCGGAACGCCCGACACGCTGCAGCTCGACACCGCGGCCTTGCGCGAGGGCGCGCAGGTCGAGGACTATTTCCACGCCGTGCTGCGCTATGAAAGCGGCCCGCATGCGCCGCTGCGCGTGGTGCTGCACGCCACCACGCTCGCGGCCCATGCCGCGCCGCGCTACATCGTGCACGGCACGCGCGGCAGCTACATCAAGCATGGCGTCGATCCGCAGGAAGACGCGCTGCGCGCCGGCCAGCGGCCGCCGATGGCGGGGTGGGGCGCCGATCCGAAGGACGGCGAACTCGTGGTGCCCGCCAACGACGGCGGCGAGCCGCAGCGCCGGACCTGGCCCACGCGGGCCGGCAACTACGTCGAGTACTACGCCGCAGTGCGCGATGCGATCCTCGGCAACGGCCCGAACCCGGTGCCGCCCGAGCAGGCCGTCGCACTGATGGAACTGCTCGACATCGGCCAGCAGAGCGCGGCCGAGGGCCGGGCGATCAGCCTCATCGGTTGCCCATGAAAAAAGCGCGTTGGCCCGGGGGCCAACGCGCTTTTTTTGCGGCGAGCGTGGTGCTCAGCCGCCGCGACGCATCATGTCGAAAAATTCGACATTGGTCTTGGTCGCCTTCATGTTCTTGAGCATGAGCTCCATCGACTCGATCTCGTCCATGTTGTACATGAGCTGGCGCAGGATCCGGGTCTTCTGCAGGATCTCGGGTGCCAGCAGCAGCTCTTCGCGGCGGGTGCCGCTGCGGTTGAGCTGGATCGAGGGGAACACGCGCTTTTCGTAGAGGCGGCGGTCCAGGTGGATTTCGGAGTTGCCGGTGCCCTTGAACTCTTCGAAGATCACTTCGTCCATGCGGCTGCCGGTGTCGATCAGCGCGGTGCCGATGATGGTCAGCGAGCCGCCTTCTTCCACGTTGCGCGCCGCGCCCAGGAAGCGCTTGGGACGCTGCAGCGCGTTGGAGTCGACACCGCCGGTCAGCACCTTGCCCGACGAGGGTACGACGTTGTTGTAGGCGCGGGCGAGGCGGGTGATCGAGTCGAGCAGGATCACCACGTCCTTCTTGAGCTCGACCAGGCGCTTGGCGCGCTCGATCACCATCTCGGCCACGTGCACGTGGCGCGCCGCGGGTTCGTCGAAGGTCGAGGCAATGACCTCGCCCTTCACGGTGCGCTGCATTTCGGTCACTTCTTCAGGCCGCTCGTCCACCAGCAGCACCATCATGTGCACTTCGGGGTAGTTGGCGCTGATGGCGTGGGCAATGTGCTGCATCATCACCGTCTTGCCGCTCTTGGGCGGCGCCACCAGCAGGGCGCGCTGGCCCTTGCCGATGGGGGCGATGATGTCGATGATCCGGCCCGTGATGTTCTCGTCGCTCTTGACGCCGTCGCGTTCCAGCTTCATCTGTTCCTTGGGAAACAGCGGCGTCAGGTTCTCGAACATCACCTTGTGCTTGTTCTGCTCGGGCGGACCGTCGTTGACCTTGTCGAGCTTGGTCAGCGCGAAGTAGCGCTCGCCGTCCTTGGGCGTGCGCACTTCGCCTTCGATCATGTCGCCGGTGTGCAGGTTGAAACGGCGCACCTGGCTCGGCGAGATGTAGATGTCGTCCGTGCTGGCCGTGAAGCTGGTGTCGGGGCTGCGCAGGAAGCCGAAGCCGTCGGGCAGGATTTCGAGCACGCCGTCGGCAAAGACCTGTTCGCCGGCCTTGGCGCGCTTCTTGATGATCGCGAACATCAGCTCCTGCTTGCGCATGCGGCCGACGTTTTCGATCTCAAGCGCTTCAGCCTGCTTGAGGACTTCAGACACGTGGAGTGCCTTGAGTTCGTTTAAGTGCATGGAATGACCCCTTGCGGGGCAATCGATCGGAAAAACGGGGGGAGGTTTGATGTGAGGCGAGAGCTGCCTCACAAACCGGGGAACTCGAACCGGTTACCTCTAAGGGGCCGGTGATCTGTGGGAGATTATGACAGCAAAAATCCGTCCGGCCAACGCATTGCGCGCTGGCCGGGTGAAATGCCTTACGCGAGCTGCTGGTCGATGAAGGCCGTGAGCTGCGCCTTGCTCATGGCGCCGACCTTGGTGGCGGCCAGCTGGCCGTCCTTGAACAGCATGAGCGTGGGGATGCCGCGGATGCCGAACTTGGCCGGGATGTCGCGGTTCTCGTCGACGTTGAGCTTGGCGATCTGCAGCTTGCCTTCGTAGGCGGTCGACACTTCGTCCAGGATGGGGGCGATCATCTTGCAGGGGCCGCACCATTCGGCCCAGTAGTCGACCAGCACGGGCTGGCTGGACTTGAGCACGTCGGCTTCGAAGGAAGAATCGGAGATGTGTTTGATCAGGTCGCTGGCCATGTGATGTGTCCTTGTGCGCAGAGAGTTTCGGTGCAGCTAAAGTGCTGGTCATTGTGACAGAAACCAAGGGGTGGGGTGCCATGCGGGAACGCTATGGCGCCGATAGCAAAAGCCCTTTGCGCGTTGCGCCTCCACGCCCTCCAACCCCTCGATAGAACATGAACGAAGGCCACCCCGTCCAGGCCCTGTGGTGCGACCCCGCCGGCGGCGTCGTCGCGCGCATCGCTGGCGCCATTGCGCAGCACGGGCTGCATGCGGCGCGCACCGTGGTGCTGGTGCCGTATGCGCAATTGATGGGTGTGGCCCACGGCATGTGGTCGCGCTGCGGCGGCCCCGGCTTCGCGCCGCGCTTCGAGACCACGCGCAACTGGGCGCGCAGCGCGGGCGGCTTCCTGCCCACGGGCTACGACATTGCTTTCGACATGGCGCGCGACCTGGTCACGGCCCAGGCGCTGCTGTCGCAGGCCGGCTTTGCCGCCGAACGCTTCGCGCTGGCCGGGCGTGTGGTCGAGTTGGCCTACCAGCTGGCGCCCCTGGCGGCGGCCGCGCTGCCCGGGGGACGCGGCAGCGAATGGGCGCAGCGCGCGGCCCAGGTGGCCGATGCGGGCAGCGAGTCGGAATGGTTCCGCATCGAGAGCGCGCTGATCCGCGTCGCGATGGCCTGGGCCGCCAATTCGGGCTATGCCACCGACGTGCTGCTGCGCGACACGGTGCGTGCGCAGGTCGATGCGCTGATCGTGCTCGAAGGCTTCCAGGCCGATCCACTCACGCAGACACTCTGCAGCCTGTGGGGCGATCGCGCCATCCATCTCTCGCTGGTGCCCACAAGCCCTGCGGCCGCTACGGCAGCCGCGCATGTCGCCGCCGATCCGGAAGACGAAGCCGAACTGGCGGCCGCCTGCGTGCTGCGGCACCTGGCCGAAGGCCGCGCGCCGGTGGCACTGATCGCGACCGACCGGGCGCTCACGCGGCGCATCGGCGCGCAGCTGCAGGCGCAGGGTGTCACGGCGCACGACGAAACCGGCTGGAAGCTTTCCACCACGCGCGCCGCCGCCACCGTGATGAGCGCGCTGCGCGCCTGCGCGCACGACGCCGGCAGCGACCAGGTGCTCGAATGGCTCAAGAGCGGCGCCGACGGCGATGCGCTCGCCGTACAGGCGCTCGAATCCCGGCTGCGGCGCGAAGGCGTGCGCGAGTGGTCCGCCTGGTGCGGCCAGGCCGCGCGCAGCGAGAAGCCGCAGGACATCGCGCTGCTGCCTTTCACCGAGGCTGTCGAAGGCCGCCGCATGGACATGGCCCGCTCGCGGCCCTTGGCCGACTGGCTGCGCGCCCTGCGCCAACTGCTGGAGGCCGGGGAGCAATGGGAGCCGCTCGCAGCCGACATGGCCGGCGCCAAGGTGATCGGCGCCTTGTGGCTCGATGCCGATGTCCATGGCGAAGACGACGAATTTCCCGGCGGACGCCACACGCTGGCCGAGTTCACGGCCTGGGTGCGCGACGTGCTGGAAGACGCGAGCTTCGTGCCGCCCGCCGGCAGCGAGGCGCCACAGGTGGTGGTGCTGCCGCTGCATCAATTGCTGGGCCGCGCATTCGGCGCCGTGGTCATTCCCGGTTGCGACGACCGGCGCCTGCCCGCATCGCCCGAGCCGCCCGGCAACTGGAGCGCCGCGCAGCGCGCCGAACTGGGCCTGCCCGCGCGCGAGACGCTCGAGGCCGCGCAACGCTCGGCATGGGCCGCGGCCCTGTGCAATCCGAATTGCGAAGTGCTGTGGCGCCAGTCCGATGCGAGCGGCGAGCCGGTCCGCCCCAGCCCGCTGGTGCAGGCGCTGCAGCTCGACCACGCCCTGCAAATGATGGCGGACCCGCGCACGCCGCGCGAGGTGGCGCTGCAGCCGACCGCCTACCCGACGCCGTCGGGGGCGCTGCTGCCATTGCGCAACATCTCCACCAGCGTCTACGAAGACCTGCGCCGCTGTCCCTACCGCTTCTTCGCGCTGCGGCAACTGGGCCTGCGCAGCGCCGACGAGCTCGATGCCGAGGTCGACAAGCGAGACTTCGGCAACTGGCTGCATGCCGTGCTGGGCCATTTCCATGAGGCGCTGAAAGAGAAGCCAACCAGCGATGCCGCTGAGCGTGCGGCGTACATCAGCGTGGCGGCCGAGCGCGCCACGCGCGAGTTCGGACTGTCCGATGCCGAGTTCCTGCCCTTCGCGGCGGCGTGGCCCGCAGTGCGCGACGGCTACCTTCAATGGCTTGCCGGACACGAGGCGAGTGGCGCCGTGTTCGCTGAATCCGAACCCTGGATGGAACAGCCGCTGGGCAACCTGCAACTGGTCGGCCGGCTCGACCGCATCGACCGCATGCCGGACGGCCAAGCCTTCGTGATCGACTACAAGACCGAATCGGCCGCGGTGACCAAGGAGCGCGTGAAGGATCCGACCGAGGACACACAGCTCGCCTTCTATGCCGCGCTGGTGGCCGACGACACGCTGCGCGCGGCCTACGTCAACGTCGGCGAGAAGTCGTCCGGCACGCAGACCGTCGAGCAGCCCGTGGTGGTGGAGGCGCGCGATGCGCTGGTGGCGGGCATCCTCGACGACTTCACCCGCATTGCCCAGGGCGCGGCGCTGCCGCCGCTGGGGGAGGGCGCAGTCTGCGACTACTGCGCGGCACGCGGGCTTTGCAGAAAAGATTTCTGGGAGATCGAACAGCCTGTACTTTCGTCTCCGACCGAGGGAGGGCCTGCGAAATGAATGGCGCCGCCTACGAACACAACGGCCGGCACGTCACGCGCGAGGCCTTCTACACCGTCGCCTGCGATCCGCGGCGCTCGGTGGCCGTCGAAGCCTGCGCCGGCGCGGGCAAAACCTGGATGCTGGTGTCGCGCATCCTGCGCGCGCTGCTCGAAGAGGGCGAGTCCGCCTGCGAGCCGCACGAGATCCTGGCCATCACCTTCACCAAGAAAGCCGCCGGCGAAATGCGCGAGCGGCTCGACCACTGGCTCGAGCAGTTCGCCGAGCGCAGCCCCGAGGAGCTGGTGCGCGAACTCGTGATCCGCGGCGTCGAGCCCGATGCCGCGCTGGCCGCCGTGCCGCGCCTGCAAGGCCTCTACAGGCGCCTGCTCGAAGGCGGCCGGCCGGTGCAGTTCCGCACCTTCCACGCCTGGTTCGCGGGCCTGCTGCGCAACGCGCCGCTGGCGGTGCTGCGCGAGCTCGGCCTGCCCGCGAACTACGAGCTGCTCGAGGACGATGCCGAGGCGCGCTCGCGCACCTGGCGCCCCTTCTTCGAAGCGGTGACGGCCGACAAGGAGGCGCTGGCCGACTACTACGCCGTCGTCGCCACCTATGGCCGGTCGCAGACCGCCAAGGCCCTGGGCGAAGCGCTCACACGCCGGGTCGAGTTCTCGCTGTCCGACCCGGCGTCGGCGGTGCAGCATTTCAGCGCCATGCATCCGTCGCTCGAAGGCCTCGACGAACCGCCCGAAGCACTGCGCGGCGAGCAGGTCCGGCGCCGCTGGCTGGACCGCGCCGCCGCACTCGGCCGCGAAGCCAACAAGACGCCGCAGAAAGCGGCCGAGGCGATCATCGACGTGTTCGGCAATGGCGAACCGCCGCAGGAGTCGCTCCCTGCCGCGCTCGCGCATCTGCGCAAGAACTTCTTCGTCGCCACCGAAGACCGGCTCAACAAGAACCTGCAGAAATACCCCGCCGCGCAAGAAGCCGAGGCCGAGCTCCAGACCCTGTGCGCCGCGCAGGCCCAGCACGCGGCCTGGCTCTACCAACAGCGCATGACGCGCCTCACGCGCCTTCTGATCTCCGCCTTCGCCGAGGTCAAGCGCGCCCACGGCTGGGTCGACATGAACGACGTGGAACAGGCCGCGCAATTGCTGCTGGGCCAGTCGGCGCTGTCGGGCTGGGTGCAGGAGCGGCTCGATGCGCGCATCGCGCACCTGCTGATCGACGAGTTCCAGGACACCAATCCGCTGCAGTGGCAGGCGCTCTACGGCTGGCTCAGCGCCTACACCGGCGCGGGCGGCAAGGCGCCGCGCGTCTTCATCGTGGGCGACCCGAAGCAGAGCATCTACCGCTTCCGCCGCGCGGAGCCGCAGGTCTTCATCGCCGCGAAGAGATTCGTGCGCGAAGGGCTGGGCGGCGAGCTGCTCAATTGCGACCACACCCACCGCAACGCGCGCGCGGTGGTCGGCCTGGTCAACCAGTCCATGCTGGCCGCGCAGGACGCCGGCGAGTTCGACGGCTACCGCGCGCACACCACCGAGCGCAGCGACGCGGGCGATCTGCTCAAGCTCCCGCCCATCGACCGCGGCGCCCTCGATACCACAGCCGAGGCCGCGCCCGCGGACGACGGCATGCTGCACTGGCGCGACAGCCTCGTCACGCCGCGGGTGCTGCCCGAAGAGCAGTTGCTGCAAAAGGAATGCGAGCAGGCCGCGCGCTGGGTCGCGCAGCGCATTGCCGATGGCACGCCGCCGCGCCAGATCATGGTGCTGGCGCGCCGCCGCAACCGGCTGTCCGCCATGCAGGACGCGCTGCGCCAGCGCCACATTCCCGTGCAGCAGCCCGAGAAGAACGAACTGCACGACGCCCCCGAAGTGCAGGACGTGGTGGCGTTGATCGATGCGCTGGTGTCGCCCGCGCACGACCTTTCTCTGGCGCGCGCGCTCAAGTCGCCGCTCTTCGGCATCAGCGACGAGGCGCTGGTGCAGCTGGCGCTGCGCCAGCGCGAGCACTCCTCTTCAAGCTGGTTCGCGCTGATCCAGAAAGGCGAGGGCCTGCCGGCGGAACTGGCCGAGGCCGGCGCCAGGCTCAGGCAGTGGCAGCGCTGGCTCGCCGCATTGCCGCCGCACGATGCGCTCAGTGCGATCTTTCACGATGGCGACGTGCTGGCCAGGTTCGGCGCCGCCATGCCTTCGGCCATGCGCCAGAGCGCGCTGGCCAATCTGCGCGGGTTGCTGGCGGCTTCGCTCGAGATCGAGGGCGCGCGCTTTGCCACGCCCTATGCGCTGGTGCGTGCGCTGCGCGCCGGCGGCGTCAGGGCGCCTTCCGTCGCCGTGCCCGATGCGGTGCAACTGCTCACCGTGCACGGTGCCAAGGGCCTGGAAGCCGACACCGTGCTCATGCTCGACTGCGACGCGCCGCCGCCGCGCGCCCAGACCATGGGCGTGCTGGTCGAATGGAAGGGCAGCGACAGCGCGCCCACGCGCTTCGTGTTCCTGGCAAGCGAAAAAACGCCGCCGGGTTGCGCGGCCACCCTGCTCGAGGAAGAACAGCGCGCGCGCCATCGCGAGGAGCTCAACGGCCTCTACGTCGCGACCACGCGGGCGCGCGAGCGCCTCGTGCTGTCGTCGGTGCAGCCGGCCCGGGCCAACGAGGGCAGCTGGTGGTCGCGGCTCGAATCGATGTGCGAGCCCGTTGAAGCCGACGAGCCGCTGCTCGCGCTGCCCGTGGAGACCGGGGCCGGAAGTTTCTCGATGAAGAAGATGCCCGTCCTCGCATCTGCGGCCAAGGAAGCACCGGCCACCAGGAAAGCCGCAGGCGCTACCGTCGATGCGCGGGCTGCGGCCTTCGGCCAGGCGATGCACCGGCTGCTCGAATGGGCCCGGCAGGGCGAGGCGCTGCCGCCTGCGCACGTGCGTGCCGCGGCCCGCGAATTCATGCTCGATGCGCAGCAGGCGCGCGGCGCTGCAGTGCTGGCCGAGCGCATCCGCGCGGGCGCCGGCGCCTGGGCGTGGGATGAGCGCATGATCGACTGGCATGGCAACGAAGTGACGCTGGTCCACGAAGGCGAGACGCTGCGCATCGACCGGCTGGTGCGCGAGCGCGCCAGCGGTGCCTGGTGGATCCTCGACTACAAATCCGCTGCGCGCCCCGAACGGGACGCGGAATTGATCGCACAGATGCAGCGCTACCGCGCGGCCGTGCAACATGCCTATCCCGGTGCCTTGGTGCGCGCCGCGTTCCTGACCGGGCAGGGCGAACTGGTAACTCTCGAATGACTCTTTCCCAAACCGTTGCCGTGATCGGCGGCGGACCGGCCGGCCTGATGGCGGCCGAAGTCCTGAGCGCGTCCGGCGTGCAGGTGCACGTCTACGACGCCATGCCCTCGGTGGGCCGCAAGTTCCTGCTGGCCGGCCGCGGCGGGCTGAACCTCACGCATTCGGAGCCCTTCGACGTGTTCATGAGCCGGTTCGGCGAGCGCCGCGCGCAGCTCGAACCGATGCTCGCCCGCTTCGGTCCGCAGCAGGTGCGCGATTGGGCGGCGGGCCTCGGCATCGAGACCTTCGTCGGCACCTCGGGCCGCGTGTTTCCGACCGACATGAAGGCCGCGCCGCTGCTGCGCGCCTGGCTGCACCGGTTGCGTGCGGCGGGCGTGCAGTTCCATATGCGCCACCGCTGGCTCGGTGACGCATCACTGGCCACGGCCTCATTGCGCTTTGCCACACCGACGGGCGAGGCCATCGCGAAGGCCGATGCGGTGGTGCTCGCCCTGGGTGGTGCGAGCTGGGCGCGGCTGGGCTCCGATGGCGCATGGGCGCCGTGGCTGCAGGCGCGCGGGATCGACATCGCGCCGCTGCTGCCTGCCAACTGTGGTTTCGACGGGGCAGGGTGGAGCGAACATTTCGCGAGCCGTTTCGCAGGCCAGCCCTTCAAGTCGGTTGCGATTGCGTTCACCGACAGCCAGGGGCGCCGCTTTGCGCGCAAGGGCGAGTTCGTTGCAACCGCGACCGGCATCGAAGGCAGCCTGATCTATGCGGCCTCGGCATTGCTGCGCGACGAGATCGCCGTGCACGGCAGCGCGACGCTGCTGCTCGATCTGCTGCCCGACCGCAGTGCCGAGCAGGTGCTGGCGGCCGTGAAGCATCCACGCGGCGCCCGCTCGCTCAGCAGCCATCTGAAGAGCCGGCTCGGACTGGAAGGCATCAAGGCCGGCGTGCTGCACGAGGCGCTCAGCCGCGAAGCCATGCAGGATCCCGTGCAACTGGCGGCGACGATCAAGGCCGTGCCGCTGCGGCTGGTCGCGACCCGGCCCATCGACGAAGCCATCAGCACCGCAGGCGGCGTGCGCTTCGAGGCGCTCGACGAACGGCTCATGGTCAGCGCGGCGCCGGGCGTGTTCGTGGCAGGAGAAATGCTCGACTGGGAGGCGCCGACCGGCGGCTACCTGCTGACGGCGTCCATGGCCAGTGGGGCGGCCGCGGCGCGCGGAGCGATCAAGCAGCTGGGCCTCTGAGGGCATGACTGAATACTTTTGTATTGTTTATTGCACGCGCAAGGATTAAGCTGCGACCAGACAAAAAATAAAGGAGCAGCGATGACCAGCGTTCCATCGCCGCGCGCCGCGCGCGGGCTTGCTTATGCATCCCTGGTGTTCCTGGTTTGGTCCGGCGGTGACGCAGGAGGCGGCGCCCGCGCGCAGGGCGCAAATCCGACGCTGGCGGGCGCGTCCGCATCGGCAAGCAAGCCGGTGCCGCCAGACGGACAGCCGGCGTCCCTCACCAGTCCGTCCCCCGGCACCAAGTTCGCCAGCCGCAGCGCGACCTTCGTCTGGACCAACACGGGTGCCAACCAGTACGGCTTGACGATCCTGTCGGCCTCTTCGGCGACACCCGTTGTGGACACATCGACCAGCGCGACAACGCTGACGGTGACAAACCTTCCCATAGACGGTGCGGGGCTCGTGGTCCGGCTGCGCTCCCGATTCAAGGGGAAGTGGCTGCCGGCCAACGAGTACCTGTTCACGGCAGCCGGCTACACCGCGGCGCAATCGACCGCCGCGGTGAAGCCCTGGTCCGACCCGATCGCGTTGCCACTCGTGCCCGCGTCGGCCGCGAACCTGCCGGACGGCAAGCTGCTGCTGTGGGCAGCCCGCTCGCCCAACAGCTTCAGCACGAGCAGCAGCGAGGCCTACACCTACACCACGGTGTTCGACCCCGTCACGCGAAGCGCCAGCCCGTTGTCGATCACGGCGACCGGCCACCAGATGTTCTGCCCCGGCCTGAGCATGCTGGCCGATGGCAGCGTGCTGGTCAGCGGCGGCAGCGATGCGACGAAGACCTCGATCTACGACCCGGCGCTGGGCGGCTGGGTGACGGGTGCGCAACTCGGCATTGCACGCGCCTACCAGGCGAGCACGACGATGTCCGACGGCTCCGTGTTCACAGTCGGCGGGTCGTGGAACGGCGGGCAGGGCGGCAAGTACGGCGAGGTGTGGTCGGCCGCCACCAGGACCTGGCGCACGCTGTCCGGCGTACCGGCCAACATGCCCGATGCGAGCAATGTCTCGAACCCGCCGCTGGCCGGCCCGGACGCGGCCGGGGTCTACCGGGGCGACAACCACATGTGGCTGTTCGGCGCCGCCGACGGCTGGGTATTCCACGCCGGTCCCGCGGCGGCAATGCATTGGATCGACACACGCGGCAGCGGCGCGATCCTGCAGGCCGGTCCACGCAGCGACGACCCCTATGCCATGACGGCCAGCGCCGTGATGTACGACATCGGCAAGATCCTCAAGCTCGGCGGCGCGCCCAACCACGACAGCGGCGACGCCTTCAAGACCGCCTACATCATCGACATCAGCGCGGGCGCGCCGATGGCACCCACGGTGCGCAAGCTCTCGCCGATGGCTTATGGCCGAACCTTCGTGAACAGCGTGGTGCTGCCCAACGGCGATGTGTTCGTGATAGGCGGGCAGACGCAGCCCGTTCCGTTCTCCGACTCCTACAGCGTGCTGGCGGCCGAGTTGTGGAGCCCGGAGCTCGAGACCTTCATCACCGTGCCGCCGATGCAGAAACCGCGCAACTATCACAGCATGGCCTTGCTGCTGATGGACGGACGCGTGCTGTCGGGCGGCGGTGGGCTGTGCGACTGTGCGGGCGACCACCCGGATGCAGAGATCTACACGCCGCCGTACCTGCTGGCGAGCGACGGTTCGCCGGCGCCCCGCCCGGCCATCACGGCCGCGCCGGCCAGCGCCACATGGGGAAGCCAGATCGCCGTGACGACCGATCGCGCGGCGGCCCGCTTTGCGCTGGTGCGCATGGCATCGGCCACTCACTCGGTCAACACCGATCAGCGCCGCATCCCGCTGTCATTCACGGGCACGGCAGGCAACTACCAGTTGGGCATTCCGGCCGACCGCGGGACGGTGCTGCCGGGCAACTACATGCTGTTTGCGCTCGACAGCAGTGGCGTGCCAAGCGTGGCGCGCACCATCAACATCCGGTAGCGGCCGGTGCGCTTCGCGAAGCCGAGGCCTTCGATGATGATGCTGGCGCTGGCCTTCGGAACCGCACTGGCTGTTGGCCCGGCGTGGTCCGAAGAGCCTGAAGCGGCCGTGCCTTCCTCGGTGGCGCGCGGCGTGCGCCTGTTCGATGGCGCCGAGCCGCTGGCCGGCACACTGTCCGGCCACAACGCGCCGCTGCCGAGTGCTGCGACGCGCTGCATCCAATGCCATGCGGGGCCCGGCAGGTCCGCCGCCGCGGTCCCCGGATTCGCGCCGCCGCTCGACCGGCGCCAGTTGCGCGAAACCCTCCCGCGGCGCGGCGGCCCGCCCGTCGCGTACGAGCGCGCATCCTTCTGCCGCACGCTGCGCACCGGCGTCGACCCGGCCCACGTCACGCTGCCCCGAGCCATGCCGCGCTTCGATGCCGACGATGGCCAGTGCGCGGCGTTGTGGGACTATCTGACGCAGGCTCCCTCCGAATGAACGCGCCTAGCCGCTTCCTAACCTGCAGGGCTGCATCCCTCGGGCGCCGGCGCCTGCTTGCCGCGAGCGCGCTGGCGTGGCTGGGTGTGCCTCCGGCCCGCGCGAACGACAGCACCGGCCCGGTGATGCCGGCGGTGGCGGCCCCGGCCTTGCCGCTGCGGCGCCATGATGGCGCCGCGCCAATGCTCGCGGCGCAGCTCCGAGGCAGCCTGACGGCCGTTCAATTGATGTTCACCGGTTGCAGCACGGTCTGCCCGATCCAGGGGGCCTTGTTCTCGACGCTGCAGGCGGCATTGCTGACCGAGCGCAATGCAGCGGTGCGTCTGCTGTCGCTGAGCATCGATCCGCTGGCCGACGACCCCGCGGCATTGAGCGCCTGGCTGCGGCGTTTTGGCGCAAGACCGACATGGAGCGCGGCGGCGCCAGCCCCCGAAGCACTCGAGTCGATGTTCAGGCTTTTCACGGGAGGCGCGGCAGCGGGCGACCGGCATACCGGCCAGGTTTATCTGTTCGATCGCCGCGCCCGCCTGGTCTGGCGTACCAGCGAACTGCCGCCTGCCGAAGAGGTCATGGCCGGCTTGCGACAGATTGGATAGCGGGGGCAGCTGTGCGAAAGTCTGCAGGCAGGTTCTGCGGACCGGGACTCGTGGCCCCTGTTCAGCGCGCAAGCTCTTGAGAGCTCACGGCTTCCTGGATGTTAGGTTGAC
This sequence comes from Variovorax beijingensis, assembly GCF_007828835.1. Taxonomy (GTDB): domain Bacteria; phylum Pseudomonadota; class Gammaproteobacteria; order Burkholderiales; family Burkholderiaceae_C; genus Variovorax; species Variovorax beijingensis_A. Next base: position 397,737 of record NZ_VIVL01000004.1, read on the forward strand.
GAGCCTTACCCCTGGCACTGACTACGCAGTTAGGGCTGCTTGGTTCCCCACCTGACCCGGTTGGCCACTTCACCATGCAGGGAGGCCCGTCAAAGGCTATTGTAACCCCCCAGGCTGCGCGCACTTCGTGTCGCTTCGCCCACCCCCTGCTGGGGGCGATACCAGCGGCCCGGCTGAGCCGGTTCCGCGGTATCCCGCGAAAAGACAGGGCCTTTTTTGATTGCGGGGTGAGGGCAAGAGGGGCCGCCGCGCCTTTTAGAATGCCCGCAATGTCTTATCTCGTGCTCGCTCGCAAGTTCCGTCCGAAAACCTTCGGTGAGATGGTTGGTCAGGGGCACGTGGTGCAGGCGCTCGAGAACGCGTTGACCACGCAGCGGCTGCATCACGCCTATCTTTTCACCGGGACGCGGGGCGTGGGCAAGACGACCGTCTCCCGCATTCTGGCCAAGTCGCTCAACTGCCAGGGCCCGGACGGGCAGGGCGGCATCACGGCCACGCCTTGCGGGGTGTGCCAGGCCTGCAAGGACATCGATTCGGGCCGTTTCGTCGACTACACCGAACTCGACGCGGCATCGAACCGTGGCGTGGACGAGGTGCAGTCGCTGCTCGAGCAGGCGGTCTACAAGCCGGTGCAGGGGCGCTTCAAGGTCTTCATGATCGACGAGGTGCACATGCTCACCAACACCGCGTTCAACGCGATGCTGAAGACGCTCGAGGAGCCGCCGGAATACCTCAAGTTCGTGCTCGCGACCACCGATCCGCAGAAGGTGCCGGTCACGGTGCTGTCGCGCTGCCTGCAGTTCAACCTGCGGCCGATGGCGCCCGAAACGGTGCTGGAGCACCTGACGGGCGTGCTGCAGGCCGAGCAGGTGCCGGCCGAGCCGCAGGCGCTGCGCCTGCTGGCGCGCGCGGCGCGCGGCTCGATGCGCGATGCGCTGTCGCTCACCGACCAGGCCATCGCCTTCGGCAATGGCGAGTTGCTCGAAACCGGCGTGCGCCAGATGCTCGGCAGCGTGGACCGCGGCCATGTGTTCAAGCTGATCGAGGCGCTGGCACTGGGCGACGGCCGGACGGTGGTCGACACCTCCGAAGCGCTGCGGCGCGACGGCATGTCCGCCGCGTCCACGCTGGAAGAAATGACCGCCGTGCTGCAGGCCATGGCCGTGCTGCAGGCAGTGCCCTCGCGGGCCGAATCGGCCGATTCGGCGACCGATCCCGATGCCGCCGACACGGCGCGCCTCGCGTCGCTGATGCCGGCCGACGAAACCCAGCTGCTCTACAGCCTGTGCCTGCACGGGCGCGGCGAACTGGGCCTGGCGCCCGACGAATACGCGGCGCTCACCATGGTGCTGTTGCGGCTTCTGGCTTTCAAGCCTTCCAACGCGGCCGCTGCTTCGGCCTTCGCGGAAAAAAAAACTCTGAATGAAGCCGCCCGGGCGGTTTCGGTCCCTGCGGCCGTGGCACCGGCTCATCAGCACACGGCGGTGATCGCCGCGCCGCCAGCGTCGAATCCCCCCGCTGCGCCGGTGCCTCGATCCAACCCGGCGCCGGCCGGCCAGCGCCTGGCCGTGGTCAGCGAGCCGGTGCGGCAGGGCGGGGCCCGGCCTTCCGCCGAGGCCGAACCCTCGCCGGCTGCGGAAGCGCCGCGGGTGCTTGCCGTTCCGATGCGCGTGCAGCCGCCGCCGAGCCAGCGCGACGCGCCGCGCCCCGACGAGCAGCGCGGCCCGGCGCCGCCCATTCCGCCGAGCGAGGACGGCGACTTCTGGCACGCCGCGGTCACGCAGATGATCGCGGCCGAGAGCATCAGCGCGCTGGCGCGCGAGCTCGCGCTCCAGTCGCAGCTGGTGGCGCGCGATGTCGACCAGTGGATACTTCGCGTCGAGCGCGAGCTGCTCAACCAGCCTTCGGCCCGCGAGAAGCTCACCGATGCCCTGGCCGCACTTGGCCACGGCGTGAAGCTCGCGATCGAGATCGGCGCCGTGGTCGACAGCCCCGCGCGCCGCAACAAGCAGGCGGCCGACGAGCGCCAGCGCGTGGCCGAGGAGGCCATCCGCAGCGATCCCGAAGTACAGATGCTGATGCGCGAATTCGATGCGAAGATCGTGCCCGGAACACTCAAGCCCGCCTGACTGAACGCCACTGAAAAACCGTGCCGGCACTTGCGGCATTCGGCATCGGCCGCCATCTCTCTTATCCTTCCTCCATTTCAACCAATCAGGACCAACGATGTTCAACAAAGGACAACTGGCCGGCCTCATGAAGCAGGCGCAGGCAATGCAGGACAACCTCAAGAAGGCCCAGGAAGAACTGGCCACCATCGAGGTCGAAGGCGAGTCGGGCGCAGGCCTCGTGAAGGTCGTGATGACCTGCAAGCACGACGTCAAGCGCATCACCATCGACCCGAGCCTCCTGGCCGATGACAAGGACATGCTCGAAGACCTCGTGGCCGCCGCCTTCAATGCCGCGGTGCGCAAGGCCGAGGAAACCAGCGAACAGAAGATGGGCAAGCTCACCGCGGGCATGCCGGGCCTTCCGCCCGGCATGAAGCTGCCGTTCTGAGCCATTGATGGCCGACGCCAGTTCGCTTGACGCCCTGGTCGATGCGCTGCGCCGCCTGCCCGGCGTCGGCGTCAAGTCGGCCTCGCGCATGGCCTTCCACTTGCTGCAGCACGACCGCGAGGGCGCACAGCTGCTTGCGCGCGCCTTGCAGCAGGCGGCCGGCAACGTGCGGCATTGCGAGCGCTGCAACACCTTCACCGAAGCACCAGTCTGCAACGTGTGCCTGGACACGCGCCGCGACGCAGGCAAGCTCTGCGTGGTCGAGACGCCGGCCGACCAGGCCGCGCTCGAGCGCACCGGGGCCTTCCGCGGCTACTACTTCGTGCTGATGGGCAAGCTCAGCCCGCTCGACGGCATCGGGCCCAAGGACATCGGCCTGCAGAAGCTCTTCGACCGCGCGCTGGACGGCACGGTGAGCGAGGTCATCCTGGCCACCAACTTCACGGCAGAGGGCGAAGCCACCGCGCACGTGATCGGCGAAGCGCTCCGGCAGCGGGGCCTGAACGTGACGCGCCTCGCGCGCGGCGTGCCCGCGGGCAGCGAACTCGAATACGTGGATCTCGGCACCATCGCGCATGCCTTGGTGGACCGCCGATAGCGCGCAGCGGCCGCTGCAGCCGCCGTGCTGAAAGCAGACAAGCAATCCCCATGACTTTTTCCTTGCTCACCGTCGCTTACTGGTGCGTGTTCATCGCCTGCGGCCTGCCGTATTTCGCGGCATGGATCGCCAAGGCCGGCAGCTTTGGTCCGCGCGACAACGTGCAGCCGCGCGACTGGGCCGCAAGGCAAAGCGGCTGGCGGGCGCGCGCCAACAGCGCGCAGGCCAACAGCTTCGAAGGCCTTCCGTTCTTCATCGGCGCGGTGATCATTGCGCATCAGCTCGGCGCCAATCAGGCGCGGCTCGACATGCTGGCGGCGGCCTATGTCGTACTGCGTGTGATCTATATCGCGGTCTATATCAAGGGCATCGGCTCCGTGCGCAGTGCGGTCTGGGCGCTCGGTTTCGTGATCAATATCGCGATCCTTTTTCTCGCGCGCTAAGAGCGCAAACGGCCGCTGCGCCAGCGCGCAACAGGCCGTTTGGCACAGGCCTCGCGGAGGTCTTCATGCTTACGTGGAAACCCGCACGGGATGACCCCGATGCAGGCAACGGGGGCGCACCCCTAAGCTCGATTCAGTCCACCAGAATCAAGTGCCCGCAGGATTGCTCCATGCTCCACCGCAGAACCCTCATGACAGTCTCCGCAGTTGCTGCGGCAACCATCGCGCTGCCGCGGGTCTTTGCGCAAGCCAAGCTCGAGAAGACGAAGATTTCCATTGCGGTGGGCGGCAAGGCGGCGTTCTACTATTTGCCGCTCACCATCTCCGAACAGCTCGGCTACTTCAAGGCCGAAGGCCTCGACGTCGAGATCTCCGATTTCGCCGGCGGCGCACGCGCGCTGCAGGCCGTGGTGGGCGGATCGGCAGACGTGTGCTCCGGTGCCTACGAGCACACCATCAACCTTCAGGCAAAGAACCAGTTCTTCCAGGCCTTCGTGCTCCAGGGCCGCGCGCCGCAGATCGCAGTGGGCGTGTCGACCAAGAACATGGCGGGCTACACCGGCATTGCGGATCTCAAGGGCAAGAAGATCGGCGTCTCGGCACCGGGCTCCTCGACCAACATGGTGGCCAACCTGGTGCTGTCGCGCGGCGGCCTCAAGGCCAGCGACGTGAGCTACATCGGCGTGGGCGTGGCGGCCGGCGCGCTCACGGCGCTGCGCTCGGGCCAGATCGACGCCATCAGCAACACCGACCCCGTCATGACCATGCTCGAGCAGAAGGGCGACGTGAAGATCATCAGCGACACGCGCACGCTCAAGGGCACGCAGCAGGTGTTCGGCGGGCCGATGCCTGCGGCCTGCCTCTATGCGCCGGTCGACTTCATCCAGAAGAATCCCAACACCTGCCAGGCGCTGGCCAATGCGATCGTGCACGGCCTCAAGTGGCTGCAGACTGCCGGCCCGGGCGACATCATCAAGACAGTGCCCGAAACCTACCTGCTCGGCGACCGCGCGCTGTACCTCGCGTCCTTCGACAAGGTGCGCGAATCGATCGCCACCGACGGTCTCGTGCCGGCCGACGGCCCCAAGACGGCGCTCGCCGCGATCTCGAGCTTCGACACCGCAGTGAAGCCCGACAAGATCGATCTCATGAAGACCTACACCAACGATTTTGCAAGGCGCGCGAAAGACAGGTTCAAAGCCTGATTCCGAACGTCCCCGCGACCCGGCTTCGGCCGGGTTTTTTCTTGTGGCGGCCAATGCCAGAATTCCTGCCAGACATGTCCGACTACGCACTCGAGCTTCTCTCCATCAGCTGCACCTTCCATTCGAAGGACGATCCGGGCCAGCGCTACACCGCGGTGGCCGACACCACGCTGCGCGTGCGGGCCGGAGAATTCGTCTCGGTGGTGGGCCCCACGGGCTGCGGCAAGTCGACCCTGCTGAACGTGGGCGCGGGCCTGCTCGAGCCTTCGTCGGGTACCGTCAAGGTCTTCGGCCAGACGCTCGCGGGCGTGAATGCGCGCGCCGGCTACATGTTCCAGACCGAGGCACTGATGCCGTGGCGAAGCGCCATCGACAACGTGATGGTGGGGCTGCAGTACCGCGGCGTGCCCGATGCCGATGCGCGCGGGCAGGCCGAGGCCTGGCTCTCTCGCGTGGGCCTCTCGGGCTTTGGCGACCGCTATCCGCACCAGCTCTCGGGCGGCATGCGCAAGCGCGTGGCGCTCGCGCAGACGCTGGTGCTCGACCCCGACATCATCCTCATGGACGAGCCCTTCAGCGCGCTCGACATCCAGACGCGCCAGCTGATGGAGAACGAGGTGCTCGAACTCTGGAGTGCGCCGAGCGAGGGCCGCCGGGCCGCCCCAAGGCAGGAGCTCACCCCCTCGGGGGGTGGGCGCACAGTGCCCGGGGGCTCGCACGGACGGAAGGCGGTGCTCTTTATTACGCACGACCTCGACGAGGCCATTGCGATGAGCGACCGCGTGGTGGTGCTGTCGGCCGGGCCGGCCACGCATCCGATCGGCGAGTTCGCGATCGATCTTGCGCGCCCGCGCGACGTGGCCGAGGTGCGCACGCAGCCGCGCTTCGTCGAGCTGCACACGCAGATCTGGGAGGTGCTGCGCGACGAAGTGCTCAAGGGCTATGCGCAGCAGCTGAGGAAGGCCGCATGATGCCGCGCCTGAACGAACGCAACGCGCGCTTCTGGCAGCTGGTGCTGCTCGCGATCATCCTGGTGGGCTGGCACCTGGCTTCGCGCAACCAGCAGGTGGCTTTTTTCCTGGGTGAGCCGATCCAGGTGGCGGGGCGCATCTGGAGCTGGTTCCTGCCGTTCGAGGTGCCGCCGAACCTGCTGTTTCCTGAAGGCCTGAAGGGCAATGCCGACATCTACCGGCACCTGGGCACCACGCTGCTCGAGACGGTGCTGGCCTTCGGCATCGGCACCGTGCTCGGGCTGGCCTGCGGGCTCTGGCTGGCGCTGGCACCCACCGCGAGCCTGATCCTCGACCCCTACATCAAGGCCGCCAACTCCATGCCGCGCGTGATCCTCGCGCCCATCTTCGCGCTGTGGTTCGGCCTGGGCATCTGGAGCAAGGTGGCGCTGGCCGTCACGCTGGTGTTCTTCATCGTGTTCTTCAACGTCTACCAGGGCGTGCGCGAGGTGAGCCCGGTGGTGCTGGCCAACGCGAAGATGCTCGGCGCCAACCAGCGGCAGCTGCTTCGCACGGTCTACCTGCCGAGCGCGACGAGCTGGGTGTTCTCGAGCCTGCACACCTCGGTGGGCCTGGCCTTCGTTGGCGCGGTGGTCGGGGAGTACCTGGGCTCGGCACGCGGCGTGGGCTACCTGATCCTCCAGGCCGAGGGCACCTTCGACGTGAACACCGTCTTTGCCGGCATCGTGGTGCTGACAGGCTTTGCGCTCTTGCTCGACGGCCTGGTCGGCCTGATCGAGAAGCGGCTGATGAAGTGGCAGCCGCGCAGCGGCGAAACCGAAAAGCTCTAGCGCAGCGCCTCGGTTGCCGCCGGCTCGCAGGCAAGGCTCAGCGCTTTTTCTTCGACGGCGTGCCGCCGCGCTTCTCGCGCACCACCTGCTTGCTTGCCGGCGTCTTCACCACCACGTTGCGGCCGCGCGCGGCAACCGCTTTCACCTGGCTGCCGCCGCGCTTGTCGGCAACGGCGGCTCGGCCGTGCGCCCGTGCCGCGCCCGACCCGACGCGCGCTTCGGGCGCAGCACGAACCGGCAGGTACACCACCACGCTGTAGCCGCGCTTGAATGCGTGGTTGAGCTTGACGTCGTTCCACTCGGCCACGCTGTCGGGCTTGAGCTTGTAGCGGCGCGCGATGCTGGCCACGCTGTCGTTGCGTCCGGCCTTGACGGTGGTGCGGCGATTGACGATTTCGGGCTGGAAGCTCAGTTGGCCGCTGTCCGCCACCAGTGCCGTCACGTCCTCCTTGACGCGGGCGCTGCGCGGCACGATGAGCGTCGAGCCGGCCTTGATGAGCATGCGCGGCGGAATGCTGTTGAGCGCGCGCAGGTCGGCCTCGCTCATGCCCGAGCGCTGGGCCGCATCGGCCACCGTCATCGTGTTGGGAACCACCCATGCCGTCCAGCTGGCGTACTGGCCTTGCGAGTACGCATCGAAGTTGCGCTGGAACACGGCCGCGTTGTCCCAGGGCAGGAGGATCTGCGGCGTGCCGGCCGCCAGCAGCACGGGCTTGTGCGCGGCCGGATTGAGGGCGCGGAAGTCTTCGAGGCGGATGTCGGCCAGCTTGGCGGCGAGTTCGACGTCGAGGTCGCGCGTGAGCGTCACGGTCTGGAAGTACGGGTGGTTCGCGATCAGCGGCAGCTCGGTGTTGAACGCCTGCGGATTGGCCACGATGTTCTTCACCGCCTGCAGCTTGGGCACGTAGAGCCGCGTTTCGGCCGGCATGGAAAGATCGCTGTAGGTGGTGGGCAGGCCCAGGCGCTGGTTCTTGGCGATCGCGCGGCTCACGCTGCCTTCGCCCCAGTTGTAGGCGGCCAGGGCGAGCTGCCAGTCGCCGAACATGCCGTAGAGCTTTTGCAGGTAGTCGAGTGCGGCGCGCGTCGAGGCCACCACATCGCGCCTGTCGTCGCGGAAGATGTTCTGCTTGAGGTCGAAGTCGGTGCCGGTGGCGGGCATGAACTGCCACATGCCCGCGGCGCGCGCGCTGGAAATGGCCTGCGGGTTGAACGCGCTCTCGATGTACGGCAGCAGCGCGAGCTCGGTCGGCATGTTGCGCCGCTCGAGTTCCTCGACGATGTGGAAGATGTACTTGTTCGAGCGCTCGGTCATGCGCTGGATGTAGTCGGGCCGGCTGGCATACCACTGCTCGCGGTCGCGCACCAGGTCGCTCTCGAGGTTCGGCATCTTGAAGCCGCGGCGGATGCGGTCCCACATGTCGGCGGGCGGCGCCAGCGTGACGACGCTCTGCGAATGGGCTTCGCTGTTGGTGATGGGAGTGAGCGGGCCACCCGGGTAGACCGGCGCGGCGCTGCCGGAGGCCTTGGCGCCGGTGCCGCCGGCGGAGGATGGCGCGGATGCGGCGGTGGAGGAAGACGAGCTGGTGGTGCCCGCGCAGCCCGCGAGCAACAGTGAGCCTGCAAGGCAGACAGCAGCGATAAGTTTCATCGGAAGTCGTTTTTCCATTGGCGCAGCGCAGCAAACACGTCGGCTTCGGCCGCATCTGCGGAAAGCTCGGCGTGCTCGCGCACCGCTCTAAGGACAGTGGCTTCGCGGCTGCGAAGAAAGGGGTTGATCCGGCGTTCGGTGGCCAGTTGCGAGGGCAGTGTGGGCCGCCCCTGCGCGCGCAGGCTTTCGCAGTGCGCGCTGTACTGAGTCAGATCGGCATTGCCGGGTTCCACCGCGCGGGCGAAACGCAGGTTAGCAAGTGTGTATTCGTGCGCGCAGCATACGCGTGTGTCGCCCGGCAGTGCGGCGAGCGCATCGAGCGAAGCCAGCATTTGCGCCGGCGTGCCTTCGAACAGCCGACCGCAGCCGCCGGAGAACAGCGTGTCGCCGCAAAAAAGAAGCGGCGTCCGGCCGGCGTTTGCGGGCAGGAAGTACGCGATGTGGCCGGCCGTGTGGCCCGGCACGTCGATGACCGAAAAGCGCAGCCCGAGCACCTCGGCCGTGTCGCCGTGCGACAGCGGCTTGAACGGCTCCGGAATGCGTTCGCGCGCCGGACCGAAGACCGGTGCGCCGGTGGCCGCATGGAGCGCGGCCACGCCGCCCGTGTGATCGGGGTGATGATGCGTGACTAGAATCGCGGCGAGCTGCAGCTTGTCGCGCGCCAAGGCGTCGAACACGGGTTGGGCGTCGCCCGGGTCCACCACGATCGCGTTGGACCCGTCCTGCAGCATCCAGATGTAGTTGTCAGCGAAGGCGGGCAGCGGAACAAGGGTCATGAGCGGTCAAATTATAGGTTTGCAGGATTGGTTCGCGACCCCCCCCGGCCGCTACCTGCTCGCGTGGGAGCAGGCCCAGTTCGACGAGGCCGTGGCGGATGTTTTCGGCTACCACGCGCTGCAGCTCGGCGCCGCCGGCGTCGATGGCCTGCGCACCAACCGCATGCCGCATCGCTGGCTGGCCCTGCCCGACCCGATCCAGCCGTCCGGCAGGGCGGCGCTGTTCACCGATTTTGCGGCGCTGCCGTTTGCTGCCAACAGCCTCGACCTGGTGGTGCTGCCGCATGCGCTGGAGCTCAGCGAGGACCCCCACGCGGCCTTGCGCGAAGTGGAGCGGGTGCTGGTACCCGAGGGCCGCGTGGTGATCTGCGGGCTCAATCCGGCCAGCCTCTGGGGCATGCGGCAGCGCCGCGCGCACCTGTACCGTCGGCTCGGCTTCGGTGATCTCTTTTTGCCCGAGGGCGGCGAGTTCATCGGCTATTGGCGCATGCGCGACTGGCTGCGGCTCCTGAGCTTCGAGGTGGAGTCGGGGCGCTTCGGCGTCTACCGGCCCGCGGTGCGCAGCGAGGCGTGGCTCGAGCGCTGCCGCTGGATGGACGCCGCCGGCGAGCGCTGGTGGTCCATCTTCGGCGCGGCGTACTTCCTGGTGGCCGTCAAGCGCGTGCGCGGCATGCGCCTGCTGAGCGCCGACTGGCGCCGCGCAGCGGCGCGCGCCACCGCGCCGGTACCCATTGCAGGCAAGATGCACAAGGCCAAGGCCGACCGCGCCGATTGATATTGAAGTATTGAAAGAAGAAGGAAAAGAGCGTTTTGAACGAAGTCGTGATCTACACCGATGGTGCGTGCAAAGGCAATCCCGGCCCTGGCGGCTGGGGCGCGTGGCTCAAGTCGGGCGCCACCGAAAAGGAACTGTTCGGCGGCGAACTCAACACCACCAACAACCGGATGGAGCTCACCGCCGTGATCGAGGGACTGGCCGCGCTCAAGCGGCCCTGCAAGGTCATCCTCTACCTGGACAGCCAGTACGTGCGCATGGGCATCACCGAATGGATCCGCGGCTGGAAGGCCAAGGGCTGGCGCACCTCGACCAAGCAGCCGGTCAAGAACGTCGAGCTCTGGCAGAAACTCGACAAGCTGGTGGCCGAAGGAGGTCACGTGATCGAATGGCGCTGGGTCAAGGGCCATTCGGGCGACGTCGGCAACGAACGCGCCGACATGCTCGCCAACAAAGGCGTGGACAGGGCACTGGGCCGGATCTGAGCCTTGGCCCTCTAAGCCTCCAGCATCATCACGTCGACCTCGTCGCCCGCGGCCACATTGCCCTGGTCGTGGTGCAGCACCACGAGCCCGTTGGCTTCGACCATCGAACTCAGCACGCCGGAGCCCTGGTTGCCGGCGATGCGAACCTCAGGCAGCGCGCCGGCCACGGCCTGCACGAAGCCGCGCTGGTATTCGGTGCGGCCCGGTTTCTTGCGGATGGCGCTCGCGGCCCGCGCGCGCAGCAGGGGCGGCGGCGCCGCGGCAATCTCGTGGCAGCCCATCATGCGCAGCAAGGCCGGCCGCACGAAGGCGAGAAAGGTGACCATGACCGCCACCGGATTGCCGGGCAGGCCGAAGAGCACGGCCGAGCCTGGCCGCGGGGAGGCCTGCGGGCTGCGGGGAACGAGCCCGACGGCCATCGGCCGGCCGGGGCGCATGGCCACGCGCCAGAATGCCATGTCGCCGAGCTGCTGCATCACGGCCCGGGTATGGTCGGCGGCGCCGACGCTCACGCCGCCGCTGGTGATGATGGCGTCGGCCTGGCCCGCGGCCTGTTGCAGCGCGGCGCCGAGCGTGGCCGGGTCGTCGCGCACCAGGCCCAGGTCGACCACTTCGCAGCCCAGTCGCGTGAGCAGGCCGAACACCGTGTAGCGGTTGCTGTCGTACACCGCGCCTTCGCGTGGCGGCTCGCCGAGGCTCAGGATTTCGTCGCCGGTCGAGAAATAGGCCACGCGCAGCCGGCGCAGCGCCGGCACCGAAGGCAGGCCCAGGCTGGCGACCATGCCCAGCGCGGCGGGCGACAGGCGTTCGCCGCGGCGCAAGGCCGGCTGGCCCTGCATGAGGTCTTCGCCTGCGAAGCGGCGGTTGTCGCCGCGGCGAAGCACCTTGGCGGGAAAGCGCACGCGGTCGCCGTCGACCTTGCAGAATTCCTGCGGAATCACGGTGTCGAGCCCTTCGGGCATGACCGCTCCCGTCATGATGCGAACCGCGTCGCCGGCAGCCAGCGTGCCGCGCCACGCCGCGCCCGCCAAGGCGGTGCCCACCACGCGCAGCTCGATGGAAGCGTCGGTGGGCGAATCGTCTCGCAGGATCGCGCCGTCGAAGGCAAAGCCGTCCATCGCGGAGTTGTCGTGCGGCGGCACGCTGACCGGCGAGATGATGTCTTCGGCCAGCACGCGGCCCAGCGCTTCGCGCAGCGCGACTTCTTCGCGCTCGGCCACCACGGCGGGCGCCACGAGCTGTGCCAGGAAGGCCTGGACGCCCTGGACGCTCAGCGCCTGGGGGTCATAGCCGGCAAGGGCGGCGGCAATGTCGGCGATGCGGCTCATCGGTTTTCCAGCGCGTGCAATTCGGCCAGCGTGTTGGCATTGAAGAAGGCGTCGGGCGCGTCGCCGGGGCGGTCGAAGGGCACGAGCACGGTACGGTGCTGCGCGGTCCAGGCGTCAATCTTGCGGCCGCCGGACTGGGTGAAGTTCACCAGGCTTTCGAGCAGCGTGGTGCGCAGCAGGCAGAACACCGGCTGCGGCCGCAGCACCGGCGCCGCGCCGGGTTCGGCGGCGGCCTCGGGGGCGCTGACCATGGCGATTTCCGCGTCGTTGGCCCTCAGGGCCTCGGCCAGCCGGCTCGCCAGATCGAGCGGAAACAGCGGCGTGTCGCAGGGCACGGTGAGCAGGTAGGGCGTTTCGCAGCGTTCCAGTCCTGTCAGGAAGCCTGCCAGCGGGCCGGCATAGTCGGCCAGGCTGTCGGGCCAGACCGGAACGCCGAAGGATTCGTAGGCCGCCAGGTTGCGGTTGGCATTGATCATGACCTCGCCCACCTGCATGCCCAGGCGCAGCACGGCATGCATGGCGAGCGGCGAGCCATTGAGGTTCTGCAGGCCCTTGTCGATACCGCCCATGCGCGAACCGCGGCCGCCGGCCAGCAGCAGGCCGGTGATCTCGCTGGGGGAAATGGAATCTTGTGTTTTTGGGGTCATCCGCCGATATAGCTCATTTCGACGCGGCGAGGCGCGGGGTCGTTGGCGTCGTGCTCGCCGCTTTCAGGGCCGCGAAGCGCGCGCAGTTCGGAATAGCGGTCGGCGCGGCCCTGCCAGATGTGGCCGATGGCGGAGCCGATGTCCTCATCGGTGGCGGTGCCGCGCAGCAGGGGGCGCAGGTCATGGCCCGCACTTGCGAAGAGGCAGAGGTAGAGCTTGCCCTCGGTGGAGAGGCGGGCGCGGCTGCAGTCGCGGCAGAAGGCCTGGGTGACGCTGCTGATCACGCCGATCTCACCGCCGCCATCGGCGTAGGCCCACCGCTGGGCGGTTTCGCCCGGCGCGCTGGGCTCGAGCGGCACCAGCGGAAACTCGGCACCGATGCGGGCAATGACCTCGGCCGAGGGCAGCACCTCGTCCATGCGCCAGCCGTTGGTGGCGCCCACGTCCATGTATTCGATGAAGCGCAGCACCACCTTGCCGCCGTGGTGGTCGCGGAAGTAGCGCGCCATCGGCAGGATTTCCTGCTCGTTGGTGCCGCGCTTGACCACCATGTTCACCTTCAGCGGGCCCAGGCCCGCGGCCAGCGCCGCCTCGATGCCGGCGAGCACGTCGGCCACCGGAAAATCGACGTCGTTCATGTGGCGGAAAACCGCGTCGTCCAGGCTGTCGAGGCTCACGGTCACGCGCTGCAGGCCGGCAGCGGCCAGCGCGGCCGCCTTGCGCTGCAGCAGCGAGCCGTTGGTGGTGAGCGTGAGCGCGAGCGGTTCGCCACCCGGGGTGCGGATTTCAGACAGCTGCGCGACCAGCGCCTCGATGTTCTTTCGCAGCAGCGGCTCGCCGCCGGTCAGGCGGATCTTGCGCACGCCGTGGCCCGCGAACAGGCGCGCGAGCCGGGTCATTTCCTCGAAGCTCAGCAGCGCGCTGTGCGGCAGGTACTGGTAGTCCTTGTCGAACACATCCTTGGGCATGCAGTAGCTGCAGCGGAAGTTGCAGCGGTCGGTCACGCTGATGCGCAGGTCGGTCAGCGGCCGACCCAGGCGGTCGAGCAGCCGCCCGGTGGCGGGCACGGCCACCTCCGGAACCGCCACGGCGGGGCGCGCGCGGCCGATTTCGGAGAGCGGAATGACGGTGGTGCTTTTGCGGTTCATGGACAGCGGCCAATTTACTCCATCGGGCGCGGGCCGATCCCGAAAGGGCTACTCCTCGGCGAGTGCCGCCCGGAACCCGGCCCCGCACGCAGCGCGCGCCTCAGCCGTGCTTGACGGCGACGGTCTTGAGCGTGGTGAAGCCGTAGAGCGCCTCGAAGCCCTTCTCGCGCCCGTAGCCCGACGACTTGACGCCGCCGAACGGCAGTTCCACGCCGCCGCCGGCGCCGTAATTGTTGATGAACACCTGGCCGCTGCGCACCCGCTTGGCCATGCGGAACTGGCGCGCACCGTCGGTCGTCCAGACACCGGCCACGAGGCCGAACTGCGTGGCGTTGGCGAGCGCCACCGCTTCGTCCTCGTCGGTGAACTGCATCGCGGCGAGCACCGGGCCGAACACCTCTTCCTGCGCCAGTCGGTGGTTCACCGGCACGTCGCGCAGCAGGGTGGGGGCCTGGTAGAAGCCGGTTTCGGGCGCCTCGTCGACCACGATGCCGTGGGCCACCATGGGGATTCCCGCCACCTGGGCATCGCTCAGGAAATCCCACACGCGCTGCTGCTGCGTCTGGCGGATCAGCGGGCCGACGTCCAGGTCCATGGCTGCGGGGCCGACGCGCAGGGCCTCGAAGGCACGGCCGAGGCGCTCGAGCAGCGGCTCGTAGATGCCGCGCTGGATCAGCACGCGCGAGCCTGCCGAACAGGTCTGGCCGGCGTTCTGCACGATGGCGTTGATGATCACCGGAATGGCCGCGTCGAGATCGGCGTCGGCAAAGATGATCTGCGGGCTCTTGCCGCCGAGCTCGAGCGTGACCGGGCAATGCCGCTCGGCCGCCACCTGCTGGATCAGCGTGCCGATCTTCGGGCTGCCGGTGAAGCTGATGTGGTCGATGCCTTCGTGCCGCGCAAGCGCGTCACCCACTTCGTGGCCGTAGCCCGTCACGATGTTGAGCGCACCGGCCGGAAAGCCGACCTCGGCCGCGAGCTGCGCCACGCGAATGAGGGAAAGGCAGGCATCTTCCGCCGGCTTCACCACGCACACGTTGCCGGCCGCCAGGGCGCCGCCCACGCTGCGCCCGAAGATCTGCATCGGGTAGTTCCACGGAATGATGTGGCCGGTGACGCCGTGCGGCTCGCGCCAGGTGAAGACGCTGTAGCCGTCCTGGTAGGGAATGGTTTCGCCGTGCAGCTTGTCGCAGGCGCCGGCATAGAACTCGAAATAGCGCACCAGCGCGAGCGCGTCGGCGCGGGCCTGCTTCACCGGCTTGCCGCAATCGCGCTGCTCGATGAGCGCGAGCTCGTCGACGTGCTCGGCGATCTTCTGCGAGAGCCTGTAGAGCAGGCGGCTGCGGTCGGCCGCGCTCACCTTGTGCCAGACGCCCTCGAAGCAGTCGCGCGCCGCGCGCACGGCGGAGTCGATGTCGGCGGCATTGCTGCGCTGGATTTCGTCGAAAGGCTGGCCGTCGGAAGGGTCGAGCACCTGCAGGGTGCGGCCGGAGGATGACGGGACGTCGGCGTTGGCGATGAAGTTGAGTTGCATGGGACGGGATTTTGCACCCGCTACCTGGGTGTGCCCGGCCGGGGCAGCGCCCGGATCGCGTTGAGCATGCGCTCCACGTGCTTGTCCGGATTCAGGTTCTGGTAGTAGTACGCGACGGTGCCGTTCGGCGCGATCACGTAGGACAGGCGATTGGCAAAGTCGGGCCGGGTCTGCATCAGGGCGTCGAAGCCGTTGATCACGGATTTCGATTCGTCCGAGGCCACCGGAAAGCGGCTCTGGCAGGACTTGACCGAGAACTTCGAGAGCGTGTCGATGTCGTCGGCCGACACGCCGATGACGGTGGCGCCGAGCGCGGCGAACTGGTCGATGGCTTCGGCGAAGGCATGCGCTTCGATCGAACAATCGCTGGAGTCGGCCGCCGGAAAGAAGTACACCACCACCGGGCCCTTGGCCAGCGCCTCGGCCAGCGAATAGCGGAAAGTCTTGCCGCCCAGCGCGGCGTTGGCGGTGAACCTGGGCACCGGGTCGCCGATGTCCAGTGCGGCCCCGGCGGGGAATGCCAGCCCGGCTGCGATCGACATCAGGGCGATGCGTGAGAGGATCGGTCTTGCCATGGTGTAACTCCGAGCAGGGGTGAAACGAATTCTAGGATGCCATCATGAACCTCTGGACCCCACTTCTGCGTATCTGTCTTGCCGGCGCCATGGCCGCGGCGCTGGCGGCGTGCGGCTCGCTGCCGCCGGCGCGCGAGCGGGCGGCGGTGAATGCCGCAGCGGCCGATCCGTCCACCACGCTGGCACGCATCGCGGCCGCCTCGACGCCGCCCGGCGAGCACTCGGGCTTCCGGCTGATGCCGCTCGGCGTGTATTCGCTCGACGCGCGCGTCCAGCTGGCGCAGCGCGCCCAGCGCTCGCTGGTGGTCCAGTACTACCAGTTCGAGAACGACGCCACCGGCCGCCTCTTGATGCGTGCGCTGCGCGAGGCGGCCGGGCGCGGGGTGCAGGTGCGGCTGCTGGTGGACGATCTCTATACCGTCAAGAGCCAGCAGCCGCTGCTCGCGCTTTCCGCCACGCCCAACATGGAGGTGCGGCTGTTCAATCCGTTCTGCTGCGGACGCAACGGTTTTCTCTCGCGCTTCGTGGCCTCGCCGCACGAGATCGGGCGGCTCAACCACCGCATGCACAACAAGCTGTTCATCGCCGACGGCGTCATGGCGGTGGTGGGGGGGCGCAACATCGCCGACGAGTATTTCGTGCTGAGCGAGGCGCAGAACTTCATCGACATGGACGCGCTCGTCGTGGGCAAGGTGCTGCCGCAGCTCGAATCGATCTTCGATGCCTACTGGAACAGCGAGCAGGTCTGGCCCATTGCCGACATCGTGCGCGGCGAGGGCGGCCGCAAGCCCACGGTCGCCGACTTCGACGCCTGGATCGGCATGGCCGCGCCGCCGCCGAAGATCGTGCTGCCGCCGTCCGACGTGCTGGGCTACGGGCCGATCGCGGAAGAGCTCGACGGCGGGCGCATGGGGCTGTTGTGGGGCGAGGCCCGCGCCATTGCCGATCCGCCCACCAAGCCCACCACGATGACCGAGGACGAAGCCATTGCCACCAGCGTGACGATGAAGGTCTGGACGCTGCTGATGGACGCCAAGTTCGAAGTCGACCTGACCTCCCCCTACCTGGTGCCGGGCGAACGCGGCATGGCGGCTTTCGAGGACCTGGCCAGGCGCAAGGTCAAGCTCACGCTGCTGACCAATTCGCTGGCCGCCAACGACGAACCGCTGGTGCACACCGGCTATGCGCGCTACCGCGAGCGGCTGCTCAGGAGCGGCGCCGACCTGTACGAGCTGAGCCCGCAGCGCACCACCGCGGGCGAGCGCTTCGGCATGTTCGGCAAGTCGCTGGGGCGGCTGCACTCCAAGACCGCCGCCATCGACAAGACGCGCATCTTCATCGGCTCGATGAACCTCGATCCGCGCTCGGCGAGCCAGAACACCGAGATGGGCGTGGTGGTCGACAGCCCGCAGCTGGCGCGCGAGATGCTGCGCGTCATCAACATCAGCAAGCTGCAGAACTCGTACCGGCTGCGCATTGCCAAGGAGACCGGCACGCTGCAGTGGCTCACGACCGATGGCGAAAAGGAAGTCATCCTCACCTCGGAGCCGGAATCGAGCTTCTTCCAGCGGCTTCACAACCTGATCATTGCGCCCCTGGTTCCCGAAATGCTGTTGTAGCCTCGGGGGATGGCGCAAAGCTTCATTTCGTTGTCGGCCCTGCAGGTGATGTTCTGGGGGCTGATTTTTTTCGGCGGCATCTACCTGGGATTCGGCGCCTTCAACTGGCTTCTGACCCGGCGGGTGCTGCCCGCGCTCGGCATCGGGCGCGTGCTCGACCCGCGGCCGCTGCAGCCGGGGCAGTTGCGCCGCGAACTGGCGCAGTCGGGCGTGTCGGTGCTGGTGTTCGGGCTGGGCATGGTGTTTCCGTGGGGCCTGCTCCAGCTGGGCTGGGCGCGGCTCGATGCCGACGCCGGCTGGCGCCAGGTCGCCATCGAAATCCTGGCGCTCGCGATCTGGAACGACGTTCATTTCTGGTTCAACCATCGGCTGCTGCACACGCGCTGGCTGCGGCGCTTCCACGGGCCGCATCACCGCTCGGTCGTGACCACGCCGTGGGCCACCTACAGCTTCCATCCGATCGAGGCGGCCATGCTCGGCAACGTGATCCTGCTGCCGATGCTGCTGCATGACTTCAGCTTCTGGTCGCTCGCGTCGGTGCCGCTGTTCAGCCTGTTCTTCAACAGCGTCGGGCACTCGAACTACGACTTCTTTCCCCGGGCGCCGTACAGCCACTGGTTTGCCGCGAGCCGCCGGCACCATTTGCACCACGCCTGCCACAGCGGCAACTACGGCTTCCAGTTCACTTTCATGGACCGGTTGTTCGGCACGCGCATTGCCGCCGATGCGGCCGAGCCGCAGTTCCTGGCCTTCCGCGAGAAGCAGCAACGCCAACGGCAGCATGGCACGCCGGCTTGAGGCGCCGCGCCGGCCGGCGCGCCTTCGCCATGGGCGCGACTGGCAGAGCCTGGCGTACCTGGTGGCACTTCCGGCGCTGGCGGCCTGGCAGTGGGTGCATGGCTTTGCCGTGCTGCTCTACGCGCCGATGCTGTTCCTGACGCTGGGCGTGGGTGTGATCCACCACAACCATGTGCACCTGCGCATGTGGCGCGGGCGGCGCATGAACCGGATCACCGACTTCTGGATCACGCTGTTGCAGGGTCACCCGACCTTCGTCTTCTGGCCGGCGCACGTGGCCAACCACCATCGCCATCGGCATGGGCCGCAGGACGTCGCGCGCACCTACCGCTTCGGCGGCGACACCAACCATCTGCGGGGCTACCTGCTGCATCCGTTCCAGGCCGTGTGGGTGCTGGTGCCGGTGTTCTTCGGCTGGCTCGGCCGGCTTCGCAGCTACCGGCCGGGACCCTGGCGCTACTGCATGGCGCAGTACGCCCTGTGGCTCGGCAGCTGGGGCGCGCTGTTGCTGCTCGACTGGCGCAAGGCCCTGCTGTTGGTGATCGTGCCCCAGCTCCACGGGCTGCATTGGCTGCTGGCGACCAACTATCTGCAGCATGCGCATGCCGACGGACGCCGGCTCGGGCCGGACGAGGAGGCGCGGCGCGATACCGCGGGTACCCGACTGAACTACGCGCGCAATTTCGAGGGGCTGGTGAACCCCTTGTTGTTCAACATCGGCCTGCACACCGCACATCACGAGAACCCGCATGTCCACTGGTCCGAGCTCGCGCAACTGCACCGCACGCGCTACCGCGCGCAAGTCGACCCTGCGCTCAACGAGCAGGGGCTGGTGCCCTACATGGTTCGCGTGTTCGTGCTCGGAGCGCTGTGGCCGCGTTTTCGCAGCCGCTCGCTGATGCCGTCCGTGCCCGTGCCGCCCGAGTCTTCAACCCACTGAACCATGCCCGTCCCATTCCAACGCGTGTACATCGAGAGCGCCGGCTACTTCATGCCCGGCGAGCCCATTCCCAACGAGCGCATGGACGCCTACATCGCGCCGCTCAACCGGATGTCGGAGCGCATCAAGCGGCGCATCCTGGCCGAGAACGGCATCCTCACGCGGCACTATGCGATCGACGAGGAGGGCGTGACGCGCCACACCAATGCGCAGCTGGCGGCAGGCGCGATCCGCGACTGCCTGCAGCGCGGTGGTGCCGAGCTGTCGCGCGTGTCGCTGCTGGCCAGCGGCTCTTCGGGCGGCGACGCGCTGATGCCCGGCTTTGCCAACATGATCCAGGGCGAACTGGCGGCACCGCCCATGGAGACGCTGTCGGTACACGGCATCTGCGCCGCGGGCGTGTCGGCCATTCAGTCGGCCGCGCAGGGCATCGAACTGGGGGCGCACCGCAGCGCGCTGGCGGTGGCCAGCGAAATGCCGTCGCGGCTTTTCAAGCGCTCGCGCTTTGCAGCGCGCGGCTACGAAACCGACTTCGATTCGCACTTCCTGCGCTGGATGCTCTCCGACGGTGCGGGCGCGCTGCTGCTGTCGGGCGGCACGCCCGCGCTGGCCGGCAACCCCGGGCTGCGCCTGCGGCTCAAGTGGGTGCACCAGCGCGCGTTCTCGGGGGACTATCCGGTCTGCATGCAGCTGGGCCTGACCGAGGACCGCGCGCGCGGCCATCTCGACTTCGGCTCGTGGGCCGAAGCGGAGGCGGCGGGTGCCTTGTCGCTGCGGCAGGACATCCGCCTGCTGCCGCACCTGTTCGACATCGGCATTCATGAATACGCAACGCTGGTGCAGGGCGGATGGCTCGATCCGAAGCGGATCGACCATTTCCTGTGCCACTACTCGTCGGAGAAATTCATCCCCGTGGTCGAGGACCTGATGGCCAAGGCCGACCTCGCCATTCCACGCGAGCGCTGGTGGAGCAACCTGGCCTGGCGTGGCAACACGGGGGCCGCGTCGATCCTGATCATGCTGTCGGAGTTCCTGCACACCAAGGCGCTGAAGCCCGGGGAACAGATCTTCTGCTACGTGCCGGAATCGGGGCGTTTCATGGCCGCCTACATGCTGCTGGAGGTCGAGGCTGCCGAGGCGCCCGCCGGGGCGCTGGCCGGGCCGCGCACGACGGCCGGCGCGGCCGCGGACGACGAAGCCGCGATCGCGCCGCCTCACGATCCGGCCGCCGCGCCCGAAGGGCTCGGTGCACTGCTGACCGAACTGGCCGGCATCTGGCACGACTACCGCTCGCGCGTCTGGCGCACGCCGCTGATCCGCCAGATCCGCGAGCGCCGCCTTGCCTTGCCCGACTACCTGAACTGGATGGAGCAGTGGGTCCCGCAGGTCCGCGAAGGCAGCCGCTGGATGCGCGAGGGCGCCGCGTCGCTGACCGGCCCGTACCAGGCGCTGGCCGCGCTGATCGACGTGCATGCGGGCGAGGAGCAGGACGACTTCAACATCCTCTTCAGCGACTACCGCAAGGCCGGCGGCACCGTGGCGCGGATCGACGATCTGCGCCGCAACCCCGGCGGGGAGGCGCTCAACGCCTACCTGCACGGCCTGGCCGCCACGCGCAACCCGATCGGCCTGCTGGGCGCGATCTACATCATCGAGGGCACGGGCCAGCGCATCGTTCCCGCGCTGCTGCCGCTGATCAAGGCCGGCCTGAAGTTGCCGCCCGACGCCTTCCGCTTTCTCGAATACCACGGCCACAACGACGAGAACCACCTGAACCGCTGGCTCGCCGCGGTCGAGATGGTGATGGCCGTGGAAGGCTGCGAGGGCGCCGAAGGCCGGGGCCGGGCGGCCCGCCAGATCATCGATACGGCGCGCCACACAGCCGCGCTGTACCTGATGCAGTTTCAGCACATCACGGAGCGGATGCCACATGAGCCGAACGCCTGATTTTCTTGCCCGGGGGCACGACGAGCGCGATCCCAGTCCCTGGCTCGCCCTCTACCTGGACCAGAGCACGCCGCTGCCCGACGAGGTCAAGGCAGCGTGGCTGGTCGACTCGAGCTCGGGCTCGCGCCAGTACCTGCTGCCGTTCCTGCGCCCGGTCGCGCGGCTCACGATCATCCTGATCCAGGTGGTGAAGGTGTTCGTGCCGCGCAACTGGTCGCATTCGAAGCTGCTGCACCGGCTGCTGGCCTGGGGGCTGAAGCGCTTCGTCTCGCCGGAAGCGAACTGGCTGATCCTGCGGCATTTCCACCTCGGCTCGCAGGTGCTGGGCTTCATCGGCCGCAATTCGCCGGCGCCCGTGGGCACGTCGCCGCTGGAGCCGGCCGACATCGATGCGCTCAAGGACGAGACCTTCCTGAAGCACGACCTGAATCTCTTCAATTTCGTGATCCGGCTGAACCAGGCGCTGCGCGACAAGGGGCTGGTGCTGGGCAAGGCGCCCCAGGTCGATTTTTCGATGATCAAGGATCCGGGCCTGCGGCTTTCGGACATGCCGCGCGGCAGGCTCAATTTCCTCGACCTGCAGAGCGCCATCGAGCTTTTCACGCCGCTGTACCAGCTGATGCTGACCGACAACGATTTCTGGCGCGCCGCCAATTCGCTGCAACTGGATGAAACCATCGGCATCTACGCGGCCACCTTGCTGGGCGCCCCCGAGCACCTCATCCTGGTGAACAACAAGCATCCGCTGGTGCCGCTTTCGACCCTGCGGGCCGGGCACCGGCTGGTCATTCACGGGCTGTCGACGGAGATGCTGCACAGCCTGCTGCGGCGCATGCAGGCTGCGCACGGGGCAACCCCCATGCCAGAGCAGCCACTTGCATAAGCGTATGCTGCCCCCAGATGCAATCCATGAACACGACCCATAATCCGTCTCCCAAGACCGATCTGGCAGTGACCCACGTGCTGGCTCAACTGCTTGAGCGGCTTGAGCACAGTGCCGTCCCCGTAGGCGCCGAGCAATACCGCTCGGTGGTAGAACACTTGGTGCACGAATTCAACGACGTCGAACCGGGCGCCGACCTCGGCCGTCTGCTCGACGCCTATCCTGCTGCCGCCGAGGTCTACGAAAACCTCAATTACCAACATGCCGGCCTCTGCCGCTCGGCGCTCGACACGGCGCTTGCAGCCGAAGTCAGCGCGAGAGAAGCCATTGCACGCGCCATGCGCAACACTGAACCGAAAAAGGACAAAGCCGATGGCCAAAGCTGAGGTCAAGACCGCCGTCGTGGCCGATGGCCTGCGTTACAAATCGAAGGCGCCGGGCTCTCCGTTCCGCGCTTCGGCGTCGTTCAGCGGGGCGACCATGTCCTGCTTCATGTGCGGAAAGCACCGTGTGCGGTCGCAATTGCGCACCCGCCAGGTGCTGGGCAAGTCGCAAACCGTTTGCGCACCCTCGTGCAAGGCGCTCGACGAATCCCTTGAATAAACCGGATTCGCCGGCCTAGCAGGGCCGGGCGACGCCTTGGCGACATGCCCGAGCGCGCGCATTGCAGATTTTCTTTCCAAATCCCCTGCAATCGATATACAGTTGGACACAATTGATGCATTTATTGCATCAGTCAAAAGTTCTAATTTGTAGTCGATGGCAAATGATTTTGTGTATATGCAATAACGCCCGAGGCCGGGCGATTTGCGGAAGGAATCTGCAATGAACAAGTCGCGCCACGTGGTCATGCAGGTGGTCAAGCGTTCCTCCGGCAGTGCGACGCACCATGTGGAATTCCTCATGGACAACATCTTTGCGGAGCGCCTGCGCCAATTGCGCTCGCTGGTTCCACCGCTGGGCAGCCTCAACAAGCAGCGCGACCTGGTGATCGACAAGGTGCGCGCGCGGCTCCCCAATGCCATCTGGCGTACCGGGAGCCACGTCGACGAGGGCGTGGAGGGCTCCTGCATCGTCATTGCGGCAGAAGGCTCGTTCAATTGCGGCGGCAAGGACCGCAATACGCGCGAAAAGCTGGTGACCTACAACTTTTCGATTTCGCGCCTGATCGAATTGCACGCCGAACGCCCCGATGGCGAAACCCTCTACATCCGCGACGGCACCTTTGCCAACGACGAGCCCGCCGAGTCGGCCGCGGGCCTGTGGGTGGCTTCGCTGACCGAACAGGAAACCGTGATGCGCGTTCCGGATGCCCCTTCGGACTTCGACACCCTGCACGACCTGGCCATGCGCCCCGAACAGCGGGCCGCCGCCACTCCTCCCACCCACCGGGCCAGTTTCTACTGAAGAGCCTCGGCCGCCGCGCCCACAGGCGTGTATTGCGCGCGGTTGTTCTCGAGCCAGCGTGCCGACAGGCTGCTGTCCTGCTGCGCCGGGTGGAAATCGGCGCGAAAGTAGCTGCGCCAGGCCCGCCAGTTGCTGCTGAACAGGCCGCCTCTGCCAAGCAGGATGCGCGCGGCGCTCTTCCAGGTCGCCCATGTCCACAGCTGGCCTTCGCGGCGCAGGTTGTCGGCGGTCTGGCGCATCAGGTCGCCCAGGAACATCAGGGTCACGCGCCGGAACCAGCGCTTGCGCCAGGCGTCGGACCCTTGCGCAGCCCTGTAAATATCGAAGGCGACCGCCTTGTGCTCCAGTTCTTCGGCGCTGTGCCAGAGCCACATGGTGCGCAGCCGCGGCTCGGCGCCGTCGAGCACTTGGGGATGGGCGAGCAGCCATTCGGCGAACATGGCAGTGAAGTGTTCGGTGGCCGCGGTGGCCGCCAGCGCATGGCGCGGATCGGCACCCTCCAGCAACTGCATGCGCCCGGCGGCGCGGAGCGTCCAGCCGTCCACCAGGCCCTGATCCTGCAGGTGGGTGTTGAAAAGCGAATGAATGCGCCGGTGCGTGGCCTCCTGGCCGATGAAGCCGCGCACGTCGGCACGAAGCGCTTCCTGCGTTTGCGCCGGCAGCGTGGCCGCCGCGTCGCGCACGGCATCGATGAAGAACTGCTCGCCGAACGGGAAGCTCATCGACAGCGCATTGAAAAAGGCGGTGGAGAATGCGTCGCCGCCGCACCAGTTGCGGTCGAATGGGGTCTGCAGGTCGATCAGAAGGCGGCGCACCACAAGATCGGTCATGGCGGATTTTCCTTGGAAAATGCAATGTGGTACATGTTCGTACCAATTTCCGGCATGGTGCGCCCCACGGCTGGTACCGTCAAGTACCAATGCGGAGGACAATGTCTTTTCCATGAGCATCGCGACCGAAAAACCAGCCCTTGCCGCCCCCTCTGCAGAACCGGCCCCTGAGCACTACGCCCGGTTGCTGGAAGGCATGGCGCGCGCCGTGGCCGCGAAGGGCTACGCGGACACCACCATCGCCGACATCGTGCGCGAGGCCGCTGTTTCGCGCCGCACCTTCTACGAGCACTTCACGACCAAGTCGGAGTGCCTGATTGCGCTGTACGAGGCGGCCAGCAAGCTGGCGCTGCGCGCCGTGAGCGAGGCCTTCGATCCGGCGCAACCCTGGCATGCGCAGGTGGAGCGGACGATCACCGCGTATTTCGACTACCTCGCGCAGGACCCGGCGCTGCTGCGCACGCTGTTCGTCGAGATCCTCGGCCTGGGCATGCCGGGGCTGGCGGCGCGGCGCCGGGTGAACGGCGAAATCGCCGGCTTCATCCAGGCGGCCATCAACGGCGGCGGCGCGAACAGCGGCCCGGTGGGGCACCTGACGAGCGAATTGGCGATGACCGTGGTGGGCGGCATCAACGAACTGGTGCTCCAGGCCATCGAGCAGGACCGGGTCGGTGAACTCGGCCAGTTGGTGGCGCCGGCCACGCGCCTGGTGCGCGCGGTGGCGGCCGAGAGCGCCAGATAGCGAGAGCGTCAGGCGGGCCTGGCCTGCGCCGGGTCGTAGAAGAACTCTTCCTGCGCAATGCGCTCGCCCTCCCAGCGCTGCCAGGCGAGCTCTTCCATGCGCATGGCCTTGCCGTCCTTGAAGCGGAAATCGAAGACCCAGCGGATCACCACGTGTTCGCCGTTCACGAACACCGGCCGTACGCAGGTCGAAACCACCGAGGCGGTGCGGTCCAGCGTCGCCTGCTCGCGCGCAACCAGCGCGCTGCGGCCGCGCCGGGGCTCGGCCTGGTTCTCGCGCATGGTCGCGTCCTCGGTGTAGTAGTTCTCGATGGCTCGGGCGTGCGCGCCGCTTTCCACGGCGGCAATAAAGGCCTCGAGTCTTTCTGCGGAGGGCATCAGGCCTTGACCTTCACTTCGACGCGGCGGGCTTCGCTCGCGGGCCCGTCCGCCTGGGTCTGCTCGGGCTTGGCAAGCTCGATCTTGTCCGCAGGGGCGCCGGCGGCCTTCAGCGCATCGCCCACGGCCATGGCGCGCTGCTTGGCGAGCTCGGCGTTCTTGGCCGGATCGCCACTTGCATCGTGGTAGCCGCTCACAAGCAGGACGCTGCCGCTCTGCACGGCCCTGATGACGTCGGCCAGCGCCTCCTTGGCATTGGGCGCGAGCTCGGCCTTGCCGCTCTCGAAGTAGAACTTCACCACGCCGTTCTCGACCTTCACGGCCGCGGCGTCGGCGGCTGCCACGGCGCCGGAGGCCACCGCTGCCGCCGGCGCTGCGGGCGCAGAGGGCGGGGCAGCGGCGGCCGGCGCAGTCGCTGCCGGCGGCGTCTCGACCTTGTGCGGCACGGCCGCGGCCGCATCGCCGGCATGGAACTTGACCACCAGCGGCACGATCAGCAGCGCCACGATGTTGATGATCTTGATGAGCGGATTCACCGCCGGGCCGGCCGTGTCCTTGTAGGGGTCGCCCACGGTGTCGCCGGTGACGGCGGCCTTGTGCGCCTCGGAGCCCTTGCCGCCGTGGTGGCCGTCCTCGATGTACTTCTTGGCGTTGTCCCACGCGCCGCCGCCCGTGCACATCGAAATGGCGACGAACAGGCCCGTGACGATGGTGCCCATCAGCAGGCCGCCGAGCGCCTTCGGCCCCAGCACCAGCCCCACCAGGATCGGCACCACCACCGGCAGCAGCGAGGGGATCATCATCTCCTTGATGGCCGCGCCGGTCAGCATGCCTACGGCCTTGCCGTATTCGGGCTTGCCGGTGCCTTCCATGATGCCGGGGATCTCGCGGAACTGCCGGCGCACCTCCTCGACCACCGCACCGGCCGCGCGGCCCACGGCCTCCATGGCCATGGCGCCGAACAGGTAGGGAATCAGCCCGCCGATGAACAGGCCGACGATCACCATCGGGTCGCTCAGGTTGAAGCTGATGTTCAGCCCGAAGCTCTCCAGCTTGTGGGTGTAGTCGGCAAAGAGCACCAGCGAGGCGAGGCCGGCCGAGCCGATCGCGTAGCCTTTGGTCACGGCCTTGGTCGTGTTGCCGACCGCGTCGAGCGGGTCGGTCACGGCGCGCACGCTGTCGGGCAGTTCGCTCATCTCGGCGATGCCGCCGGCGTTGTCGGTGATGGGGCCGTAGGCATCGAGCGCCACCACGATGCCCGCCATGCTGAGCATGGCCGTCGCGGCCACCGCAATGCCGAACAGCCCGGCGAGCGCATACGAGGCCATGATGGCCACGCAGACGCAGATCACCGGCCATGCCGTCGAGCGCATCGAGACGCCCAGGCCCGCGATGATGTTGGTGCCGTGGCCCGTGGTCGAGGCCTGCGCGATGTGCTGCACCGGCTTGTACTGCGTGCCGGTGTAGTACTCGGTGATCCATACCAGCGCGGCGGTCAGCGCCAGGCCCACGAAGCAGGCGCCGAACAGCTTGAGCTGGCTGCCGCTCGGGGCAATGGCGTTGTCGGGAATGAGCCAGCTCGTGACGAACCAGAACGCGATCAAAGAGAGGATGCCCGCGACCGCCAGGCCTTTGTAGAGCGCCGGCATCACGTTGGTCATGCCCGGCGATGCCTTGACGAAGAAGCAGCCGATGATCGACGCGATGATCGACACGCCGCCCAGTGCCAGCGGATAGAGCACCGCATTGAGCGGCGCTGCCGTGACCATCAGCGCGCCCAGCACCATGGTGGCGATCAGCGTGACGGCATAGGTTTCGAACAGGTCGGCCGCCATGCCGGCGCAGTCGCCGACGTTGTCGCCCACGTTGTCCGCAATGACGGCCGGGTTGCGCGGGTCGTCTTCCGGAATGCCGGCCTCGACCTTGCCCACCAGGTCGGCGCCCACGTCGGCGCCCTTGGTGAAGATGCCGCCGCCCAGCCGCGCGAAGATCGAGATCAGCGAGGAGCCGAAGGCGAAGCCGATCAGCGGATTGAGGATGGCCGAGAGGCTGCGGTCCGGCGTGAGGTTGCCGTTGCCCGCCAGGAACCAGTAGAAGACCGAGACGCCCAGCAACCCCAGTCCCACCACCAGCATGCCCGTGATGGCGCCGCCGCGGAACGCGACGTCGAGCGCCGGGCCGATGCCTTGCGTGGCCGCCTGCGCGGTGCGCACGTTGGCGCGCACCGACACGTTCATGCCGATGAAGCCGCAGGCGCCCGAAAGCACCGCGCCCACCACGAAGCCGATGGCCGTGGTCGCATCCAGAAAGATGCCGATGAGGATGGCCAGGACCACGCCGACCACCGCGATGGTGGTGTACTGCTTGGCGAGGTAGGCCGACGCGCCGGCCTGGATGGCGGCCGCGATCTCCTGCATCCGCGCGTTGCCGGGATCCTTGGCGAGAATCCAACTTCGGGCCCAGAAACCGTAGCCGACGGCCACGAGGCCGCAGACGATGGCGAGTATCAGGGGGGTGTTGCCGATCATGCTTTGCTTCTCCATTCGTTCGTTGTGACTAGTGGAGACGGACAGCATGGGTCCTGCGCGCAACGCGTACGGGACCCAGGTTTTCCGTCGCGTTGCTTCCTCGAAGCTCGCAGCACCAAGGTGCGGAGCCGATTGGCCAACGGGTGCAATTTACAGGCAAAAACCAAAACGTGTGCGACCGGGCCGCGACACGGAAAGTAAACTCCGGGTTTGTCCCCATCTCCTCCTCATACTTTCAACTACTCGAAAACGTCATGTCCTTCGACAAAGTCTCCCCCGGCAAGAACATCCCCGACGCCTTCAACGTCGTGATCGAAATCCCGATGAACGCCGACCCGATCAAGTACGAAGTCGACAAGGAATCGGGCGCGATCTTCGTGGACCGCTTCATGACGACCGCGATGTACTACCCGGCCAACTACGGCTACGTGCCGCAGACCCTCTCCGGCGATGGCGACCCGGTTGACGTGCTGGTGATCGCGCCGTACCCGCTCTTGCCCGGCGTCGTGGTGCCGTGCCGCCCGCTCGGCATCCTGATGATGGAAGACGAAGCCGGCGTGGACGGCAAGGTGCTGGCCGTGCCCACCGACAAGGTGCTGCCGATCTACAGCCACTGGAAGTCGGTCGACGACGTGAACCCGATGCGCCTGAAGGCCATCAGCCACTTCTTCGAGCACTACAAGGACCTGGAAGCCGGCAAGTGGGTCAAGGTGCTGGGCTGGGAAGGCATCGACGCGGCCAAGAAGGAAGTCGTCGACGGCATCGCTGCCTACAAGAAGTAATCGGCTGCCTCAGCGCTGGGCCGCGTCGCCGGCCAGCCGCATCCACTCGCGATTGACGGAGCGGGCGTGCGAGTTCCAGTGGCGCGCGGCCTGCTGGAGTTCGCTCCATTGGCGCTGTGCGCCGGTGGCGTCGCCTTGTTCGGCCAGCCAGGCAATGTAGCGGGCGCGGGCCTCGACCGTGTTGTACTGGCTCAACGCAGCCTCGAAGGCCTCGCGTGCCTCTGCATGGCGCCCATCGGCAGCGAGCGCGCGGGCGGTGAGCACGGCGACTTCGTCCCGGCGGTAGTCGTCGCGCGAGGCGCGCAGGGCTTGGAGCGCCTGCAGCGCTTCGCGGCCTGAAGCCGCGCCGCCCGCGGCCAGCAGTGCGCTGGACAAGCCAAATTGCAACTCGGGATCGGATGCGAGCGGGCCCTTCAGGGCGTCGCGATAGTGTCCGACCGCATCGCCAGCCTGGCCCCTGCCGAGCGCGGCCTTGGCGAGGCGCAGCTTGTTCTGGGCAGTGGGGGCCAGATCGTAGGCCTCGGTGGCCGCGCGGTACTCGCGCTCGGGGTCGATGAGGCCGATGGCTGCGCTTGCCACCTTGCCGGCGGTACGCTGCATGCGGGAAGCAGGCAGGTACTCGACCACAAAGTACACGATGCTGCCCAGCAGGGGGAAGCTGAAAAGAATGATGAGCCAGTACATCTGCTTGCCATGGCGCATTGCATGCACGGCGAAGAACAGCGCAATGAGGATGTGCAGCCCCAGTCCGACGAACGGCATTGGTTTCTTTCTGTTGTTGTATCGGGGCGCGTTTATAGCAGCCCCCGATTGCAGCGAACGGCCGCAATCCGCAGCGCCTCAGCCGGCCTTGAACGGGCTGCGTTCGCCCAGGTGGTCCATGTAGTTCTCGATGCCTTCGCCCTCGCGCTCGAGAAAGCGCTCGACCGCGTCGGCGAAGCCGGGGTGCGCGAGCCAGTGGGCGCTGGTGGTCTTTACCGGCATCAATGCGCGCGCCATCTTGTGCTCGCCCTGCGCGCCCCCTTCGAAGCGCCTGGCGCCATGCGCAATGCACCAGGCCAGCGGCTGGTAGTAACAGGCCTCGAAATGCAGGCAGTCGACGCGCTCCACGGCGCCCCAGTAGCGGCCGTAGGCCACCAGCGCGTCCTCCCCGTGCGTGGACAGCGCGATCAGGCTCGCGGCAATCGGCTTTCCCTCGCGCTCGGCGACGAACAGCAGCCAGGCTTCGGGCATGGTGTCGGCCATGCGCTGGAAGAAGTCGCGCGAGAGGTAGGGCGGGTTGCCATGCTCGCGATAGGTGCGCGCATAGCAGCGATAGAAGAAGTCCCAGTCCGCGCGGGCGATGTGGGCGCCGCGCGACCAGCGAAAGGTCACGCCGGCTTCGGCCACCTTGCGGCGCTCCTGGCGGATCTTCTTGCGCTTGTCGTGGGACAGGCTGGCGAGAAAGGCCTCGAAGTCCGCGTAGCCGGCTGTTTCGCCCGACTCTCCCGGGGCGGCATTCGTCCAGTGGAACTGCACCGTGTTGCGCAGCATCAGGCCCGCTTCGGTGCAGGCGGCGATGTCCGCCTCCGCGCCGAACAGCAGATGCAGCGACGAGAGTTCTTCCTTCCTGCACCAGGCCACCAGCGCCTGCACCAGCAGCGTGCGGTCTTGCGCATCGCGCGCCAGCAGGCGTGCGCCGGGCACCGGCGTGAAAGGCACGGCCACCACCGCCTTGGGATAGTAGGCAAGCCCGTGCTGCTCGTAGGCATTGGCCCAGGCCCAGTCGAAGACATACTCGCCATAGGAGTGGGTCTTGATGTAGGCCGGGCAGGCCGCCCGCAGTTCGTCGCCGCGCCACAGGGTGATGAACTGCGGCATCCAGCCGCTTTCGGGCGAGGCGCTGCCGCTGTCGTGCAGCGCCGAAAGATATTCATGGCGCATGAAGGGCGAGGGCTGCGCCTCGGCTGAGAGGAGGGCGTTCCATGCTTTCGGGTCCAGGTCCGACACCGACGCCACCACCCGGATGACATAATCGTTCAAGCCTTTTTCTTCCTTCCGTATGACGCTCAAGCTCGCCATCGCGCAACTCAATTTTGTGGTGGGCGACCTCGCCGGCAACGCGAAAAAAATCGTCGATGCCGCGCGCCAGGCCCACGCCCAAGGCGCGCGTCTTCTGCTGACGCCCGAACTCTCGATCGCCGGCTATGCGGCGGAGGACCTTTTCCTGCGTCCCGCCTTCACCGAAGCCTGCGATGATGCCGTGAAAGGCATTGCCGCCGCACTCGCCGATCTCAAAGACATGGTCGTGGTGGTGGGGCATCCGACGGGCGGCAGCCTGCGCAGCCGCTCCGTGGCGGTGCAGATGCGCTACAACGCCGCCAGCGTCATCAAGGAAGGCCGCATCCTCGAGACCTACGCCAAGCGCGAACTGCCGAACTACCAGGTGTTCGACGAGCGCCGCTACTTCACGCCGGGGCAGGGCACCTGCGTGTTCGAGGCCGGCGGCGTCTCGGTGGGCGTGCTGATCTGCGAGGACGCCTGGTTCGACGAGCCGGCCGAACTGGCCCGCGCTGCGGGCGCCGAAGTGCTGGCCGTCATCAACGCTTCGCCGTACCACGTCGGCAAGGAGGGCGAGCGCGTGGCGCGGATGGCCGATCGCGCCCGCGCCGTCGGGCTGCCGCTGGCCTACGCGCATCTGGTGGGTGGGCAGGACGAAGTGGTCTTCGACGGCGCCTCCTTTGCGCTGCAGGCCGACGGCGAGCTGGCCATGCAGGCCGAGAGTTTCAAGGAGAGCCTGGTCTTCATGCAGCTGGAGCGCTCGCCCCAGGGCGTGGGTGTGGTGGCGGCGCCTTCGGCCATCGCTGCGCCGCGCGAAGCGGAAGCCCAGCTGTGGGATGCACTGGTATTGGGCGTGCGCGACTACATCGGCAAGAACGGCTTTCCCGGCGCCATCCTGGGGCTCTCGGGCGGTATCGATTCCGCATTGGTGCTTGCCGTCGCGGTCGATGCGCTCGGCAAGGACAAGGTGCGTGCCGTCATGATGCCTTCGCCCTACACCGCCGACATCAGCTGGATCGACGCGCGCGAGATGGCCACGCGCCTGGGCGTGCGCTACGATGAGATCTCGATCAAGCACACCTTCGAGTCGTTCAAGGGCGCACTCGCTGATGAGTTCAAGGGCCTGCCCGAAGACACGGCCGAGGAGAACCTCCAGGCCCGCATCCGCGGCACGCTTTTGATGGCGCTGTCGAACAAGTTCGGCTCGATCGTTCTCACCACCGGCAACAAGAGCGAGATGGCTACCGGCTACTGCACGCTCTATGGCGACATGGCGGGCGGCTTCGCGGTCATCAAGGACCTGCTGAAGACCACCGTCTTCGCGCTGGCCCGCTGGCGCAATGCCCACGACCCGTACGGCACCGGCGCCTCGCCGATTCCCGACCGCATCATCACGCGGCCCCCGAGCGCCGAGCTGCGGCCCGACCAGACCGACCAGGACAGCCTGCCGCCCTACGACATCCTCGACGGCATCCTGGCACGCTACATGCAGGACGACGAGGGCATCGACGAGATCATCGCCGCCGGCTACGAGCGCGCGGTGGTCGAGCGGGTTGCGCGGCTCATCAAGCTCAACGAATACAAGCGGCGCCAGGCGCCTGTGGGCATTCGGGTGACCCACCGGAGTTTCGGCAAGGATTGGCGTTACCCTATCACCAGCAAGTTCAACGAAACCGCCGGAGCGCAAAAACCATGAAGCAGATCACCGCCATCGTCAAACCCTTCAAGCTCGAGGACGTACGCGAAGCCCTGGCTGAGGTGGGCGTTACCGGGCTCACAGTGACCGAGGTCAAGGGCTTCGGGCGCCAGAAGGGGCACACCGAGCTCTATCGTGGTGCGGAATACGTGGTCGACTTCCTGCCGAAGATGAAGGTGGAAGTGGTCGTCAACGAAGGCGACGTGGAGCGCTGTATCGAAGCCATCGTCAATTCCGCGCGCACCGGCAAGATCGGCGACGGCAAGATCTTCGTCACCGGCGTGGAGCGCATCGTGCGCATCCGCACCGGCGAGGAAAACGAGAACGCCGTCTGAAAACGGCTCGGTCCAGGAGGCGCGCTACAGGTTTTCGGCCAGGCGGTCGTCTCGGGGGTGCAGGGGCACTTCGGCGCGCAGCGAGCTGAGCAGTTCGGTGGGGTTGGTGCCGGTGCGGATCAGTTCCATCTGCCAATCGCCCATGAAGCCCTCGCGCACGCTGTGCGCCAGGAATCCCAGCAAACCGTCGTAGTAGCCCGCGGTATTGAGAATGCCGGTGGGCTTGTCGTGGTAGCCGAGCTGGCGCCAGGTCCAGATCTCGAACAGTTCCTCGAAGGTGCCGATGCCGCCCGGCAGCGCGACGAAGGCATCGGCGCGCTCACCCATCATGGCCTTGCGTTCGTGCATGGTGTCGACCACATGGAGCTCGTCGCACAGGGGGTTGGCCAGCTCCCGGTCGACCAGCGCCTTGGGAATGATGCCGACCACGCGGCCGCCGGCGTTGCGGGTGGCTTCGGCCACCGTGCCCATGAGGCCGGTGCGTCCACCGCCGTAGACCAGCTGGCCGCCGTGCTGGCCGATCCACTGGCCGACCGCTTGCGCGGCCCTGGAAAACTCGACTCGCTCGCCGGGGCGCGAGCCGCAATATACACAGATCGAAAATTCAGGATTCATGCCGCCATCATGCCTCGTGCGGCGGGCGTCTTCATGACGCGAAGCGATGCCACAGCGCCGCCAGCCAGATGCCGCCGCACAGGGTGAGCGACAGCAGCACGGCGGCGCTGCCCATGTCCTTGGCGCGCTTGGAGAGGTCGTGCCATTCGGGCCCGATGCGGTCGATGGCGGCTTCGACCGCGGTATTGAGCAGCTCGACGATCATCACGAGGATGGCACTGCCGGCGAGCAGGGCCACTTCGACCCAGCTGCGGCCGAGCCAGAAGGCCGTCGGGATCATCACGATGGCCATGATGGCTTCCTGGCGGAACGCCGGCTCACTCCAGCCCGCGCGAAGGCCGTGCAGCGAGATCAGGGTGGCATGCCATACGCGCTCCAGGCCCTTGCGGGCCTTTTGCGGGTTCACGGCGGGGTCGGGCAGCTTGGGCAGGGCACTCATCGGCGGCTCATCGGCTTGGAGGTTATGAGCCGCGTACCGGCCCAGGCGTCGTGCCAGAACTGGCGCTCGGGGTGAAAGCGCGCCAGCAATGCCCAGACGGCGACCCATCCGAAGATCAGCACCGTGGATTCTCCCCCCGAAAGCTTGAAAGGCGCGATGGCGGCCAGCGGCGGCAAAAACCAGATCCAGCTGAGCAGGTAGCGCGCGAGCGCCCGGGCCTGGGTGATGGGGCGCCCGTGCACATCGACGATGCGGATGTTCCAGGTCTTCATGGCCAGCGTCTGGCCCCGGGTCCAGAACCAGACGAAATAGACGCCGAACACCACGAACAGGAAGGCCTGGAGCAGGTGCCGGCGGGAATCCATGGCGTCCCGCATCTGGCCGAGCGTGCTGAACAGCCAGCCTGCTACGAACACCACCGCGAACAGCAGCATGCCCTCATAGAGCCCGCAAGCCATGCGCCGCCACAGGCCGGGCACTATCAGAAGAGGAGCGCTGGGGGGATTGTCTGCGAGCGGAGAGGAGGGATTCGATTCCGGTATGCCGGAAGAATTTGAAGCCATCGAAGCCTTGGGAATCAGGGGGGCGTGGCCTGCTCGACGGCACGGCCCGCGGCATTGGAAGCGGATGCTGGCGGCGAAACCTGCACCGCAGCCGAAGGCATGGGCACTTGCGCTTCGGCCGGAATCGGCTGCAAGGCGGAGGTTGCGGCGGGCGCACCGGATGCGCCCGACGGGGAGGGCGTGGACACCACGGGCGGAACGCGCTCCGGCGGCGAGGCCACCATGATGGCCGCGGAAGGCGCCGCCGCCGGCGAAGCGGGCGGGGCCAGCATGATGCGCGGCGTGTGCTGCCCGGCCGGCGTCACGGCCGGCACCGTCACGAGCTTCTGGGCGGGCACGGGGCGCACCGGAATGGCAGCGCCGCGCGGCTTGGCGGGGGCGCGAGCCGCCAGTCGGCGCTTTTCGTCCTCGCTCAAGGCCTGGTACTGCTCCCACTTGGCCTTGCGTTCGTCGGCAGGGACACGCTTCACCTCGGCGAAGTTCAGGCGCGCCTGGGCCCGCTGCTGATTGCTCAGGGCCGCCCATTCGATCATTCGGCTGTGCAGGGTGCTTTGGTCATCGGCCGACATGTTCGCGTAGTTGCGTGACAGTGCCAGCCATTTGCGCTTGTGGCCCGGATTCAGGGCGTGCCAATGCGACGCGAGCGGCCGCAGCGCCTGCTGCTGCTCCGCGGTGAGTTCGCTCCAGTAGGGCTTGGTGGCCGGGGCGGTTTTCGAGGCCGAAGACGGCGACGCCGCCTGCGCGCCGCTGCCGGCGGATTTGGGCTCCGAATGCGTCTGGGCGTCGGCGAGCGTCAGGCCGAACAACGCAGCGGCAAGGACGCCCGCCCAAATGACAGCGCCCGACGTGGGCGGGCGCAGCGGGCGAGGCGTATCGGTGCGGGAAACGGGGGGGCGTCGCATTCGTTCAACAGAAAGATGGCTCAGTCGGAAGCGCCATCAGCCTTGAGAAACTGGGCAAAACCAGGGTCGGTGTAGGCGGACGGGGGAAGATCGTCCGTCAGCAGGGCGGAATCGACTTCGGCCAGTTCGCTGGCGCGGTCCTCGTCCTGCATCACGCTGATGGTGATCAGCCCTGCAACCAGCGCAATCAGGGGCACCACCGAACCGATGCGGGTCCACCAGCCACCGCCCATCGTTGCCACATGCCCGGACTGCATGACCACCGAAGCCGACCGCAACTGGGGCGCCTGCTTGCGCATGGCGACGGCTTGCGCGCGCGCCACCCGCAGCCGCTCGCCGATGTCGTGCGGCAGCTCCTGGCTGCCGTCGGACAGCCGCGCAGCGACGCGCTGGCCGAATTGATCCTCGGCAGCAAAAGAAGAGGTTGGAACCTTAGTGTTCATAGCGAAATTCCCTTGGCTTTGAGCGCCTTGCTCAGGGCGTGCACGGCCCGCGAACAATGGGTTTTGACGCTGCCTTCGGAGCAGCCCATTGCAGCGGCCGTCTCCGCCACATCCATTTCTTCCCAGTAACGCATCAGGAAAGCCTCGCGTTGACGACCAGGCAAAGCCGCGATCTGTTCTTCGATCTCATGGAAGATCTGGGCGCGGCGGGTCGTGTCCTCGGCACTCTCCGTTTCTCTGGAGTCGGTTGGCGAGACGAAGTTCTCCAGCAGATCGAAATCGCCGTCGTCGCCGGCAGATTCGAAGTCGCCAAGGTTGGAGAACAGGGCGCGGCGGGTCTTCTGCCGGCGGAACCAGTCGAGCGTGCAATTCGAAAGAATGCGCTGGAACAGCATCGGCAGCTCTTCCGGCGGCTTGTCGCCGTAGTGCTGCGCCAGCTTCATCATGCTGTCCTGCACGATGTCGAGCGCTGCCTCCTCGTCCCGCACGTGGTAGACCGAGCGCTTGAAAGCGCGCCGTTCGACGCTCTTCAGAAAGTCGGAAAGTTCTTGTTCAGTGGCCAAGCGAGAGGGGGCGCCGCGGACGCCGCATGGGAAATGGGGATGTCGGGAAGCGCTTGTGTTTTTCTGCCGCGGATTATGCCCCCGTGCCTTTTCACGGGGATTTTTGCGCGGCGGCGGGCCCATCAATGTCATAATCCGCGCTGCAAGTCAAAAGGCAAACGGGTCAAGGTCCGGCGGAACATCAGTCCGCCCATGGCTTTGGCCTCAAGTCCTGGCGCGGCCCCACAAGGGCTGGCAAGGGGCACCCAAGGTTTTTCGTTCCCGAAAAAACTCCAAAGGTTGATCATGGAAATCTCGAAGGCGGAACTCGCTTCCGCGGCAGCCGCGTCCTCTGGCGCCGGCAACCCAACGCAAGAACTCATGGGCGCTGAAGTGCTGGTCAAGGCACTGCAGGCCGAAGGCGTCCAATACATCTGGGGCTACCCCGGCGGCGCGGTTCTGTACATCTACGACGCGTTCTACAAGCAGGACACCATCCAGCACGTGCTGGTACGCCACGAGCAGGCAGCCGTCCACGCGGCCGACGGCTATGCGCGCGCCACCGGCGAGGTCGGCGTGGCGCTGGTTACCTCGGGCCCTGGCCTCACCAATGCCGTCACCGGCATCGCCACGGCGTACATGGACTCGATCCCGATGGTGATCATCTCGGGCCAGGTACCCACCGCCGCCATCGGCCTGGATGCCTTCCAGGAATGCGACACCGTGGGCATCACCCGCCCCATCGTGAAGCACAACTTCCTCGTCAAGGACCCGAAGGATCTGGCCATGACGATGAAAAAGGCCTTCCACATCGCACGCAGCGGCCGGCCCGGCCCGGTGGTGGTGGACGTGCCCAAGGACGTTTCCTTCAAGAAGGTGGCCTACGCCGGCTATCCCGACAAGGTCGAGATGCGCTCGTACAACCCGGTGCGCAAGGGCCACGGCGGCCAGATCCGCAAGGCGCTGCAGCTGCTGCTGAACGCCAAGCGCCCCTACATCTATACGGGCGGCGGCGTGCTGCTGGGCAACGCCTGCAACGAATTGCGCACGCTGGTCGACATGCTCGGCTACCCGGTCACCAATACGCTGATGGGCCTGGGCGCCTACCCGGCGAGCGACCGCAAGTTCCTGGGCATGCTGGGCATGCACGGCACCATCGAAGCCAACAACGCGATGCAGAACTGCGACGTGCTGCTGGCCGTGGGCGCGCGCTTCGACGACCGCGTGATCGGCAACCCCAAGCACTTCGCGACGAACGAACGCAAGATCATCCACGTCGACATCGATCCGTCGAGCATCTCCAAGCGCGTGAAGGTCGACATCCCGATCGTCGGCGACGTGAAGGACGTGCTCACCGAGCTGATCTCGATGATCCGCGAGAGCACCACCAAGCCCGATGCCGGCGCATTGGCCGACTGGTGGAAGACCATCGAGGCCTGGCGCTCGCGCGACTGCCTCAAGTACGACCGCGGCAACAAGGACGTGATCAAGCCGCAGTACGTGGTCGAAACCCTCTGGAACATGACCAAGGACGCCGACGCGTACATCACGTCGGACGTGGGCCAGCACCAGATGTGGGCCGCGCAGTACTACCGCTTCGACGAGCCGCGCCGCTGGATCAATTCGGGCGGCCTGGGCACCATGGGCGTGGGCATTCCGTATGCCATGGGCATCAAGCTCGCGAAGCCCGATTCGGAAGTGTTCACCATCACCGGCGAAGGCTCGGTGCAGATGTGCATCCAGGAACTCTCCACCTGCCTGCAGTACAACACGCCGATCAAGATCTGCTCGCTCAACAACCGCTACCTGGGCATGGTGCGCCAGTGGCAGGAGATCGAATACTCCGGCCGCTACAGCCACAGCTACATGGATGCGCTGCCCAACTTCGTGAAGCTGGCCGAGGCCTACGGGCACGTCGGCATGCTGATCGAGCGCCCGCAGGACGTGGAGCCGGCGCTGCGCGAAGCACGCAAGCTCAAGGACCGCACGGTGTTCATGGATTTCCGCACCGACCCCACCGAGAACGTGTTCCCGATGGTCAAGGCCGGCATGGGCATCACCGAAATGCTGCTGGGTTCCGAAGATCTCTGATCCGCGGAACATTCGCTCAACTCTTTACTGACGAATCTATTGCCCGCCGAGCCCGCGCATTACCGTGCGCGGGGGAGGGCGGCGAAAGCGAAAGCTTCCGCGCAGGCGAAAAGAGGAGTCACGCAAACATGAAACACATCATCGCAGTGCTGCTGGAAAACGAGCCGGGTGCTCTTTCCCGCGTGGTGGGCCTGTTCTCGGCCCGCGGCTACAACATCGAATCGCTGACCGTCGCACCGACCGAGGACGCGAGCCTCTCGCGCATGACGATCGTCACGGCCGGCTCGGACGACGTGATCGAGCAGATCACCAAGCATCTGAACCGGCTGATCGAAGTGGTGAAGGTCGTCGACTTGACCGAAGGCGCGTACACGGAGCGCGAACTCATGATGGTGAAGGTGCGCGCAGTCGGCAAGGAGCGCGAGGAAATGATGCGCATGGCCGAGATCTTCCGCGGCCGCATCATCGACGTCACGGACAAGAGCTACACCATCGAACTCACCGGCGACCACGGCAAGAACGACGCTTTCCTGGAAGCGATCGACCGTAGCGCTATCCTCGAGACTGTCCGCACCGGTGCCAGCGGCATCGGGCGCGGCGAGCGCATCCTGCGCGTGTAGGGGGTGAAGATCCCCTCAGTTCCACTGTTCTAAACCAATGCACGAGGAGAAGGTAATGCAAGACTTGCTGGGCTTCGAGAAGATGGTCACCCCGATCGTCATCCGGATACTGTATTTCCTGGGGTTGCTGGTGGTATTGATTTCCGGCGTGGGCGCGCTCTTCAGCGGCGGCTTCAGAGGCATTCTTTCCGGCTTCGCCATCTTGATTTTTGGCGCGATCATGGTTCGCGTCTACAGCGAATTGCTGATCCTGCTGTTCCGCATTCACGACAACCTCGTGTCCATCAACCAGCAAATGAAGGACCGGAATCCCTCCGGCCAACTGTGAGTGAACGCACCTCCGCGCAGGGGGTGCCAGAGATTAAATAGGAAAGACGCATCATGAAGGTTTACTACGACAAGGACGCCGACCTCAGCCTCATCAAGGGCAAGACGGTCGCAATCATCGGTTACGGCTCGCAAGGCCATGCGCATGCGCAGAACCTGAACGACAGCGGCGTCAAGGTCGTGGTCGGCCTGCGCAAGGGCGGCGCTTCGTGGCCCAAGGTCGAGAAGGCCGGCCTCAAGGTCGCCGAAGTGGCCGACGCCGTGAAGGCCGCCGACGTGGTCATGATCCTGCTGCCCGACGAGCAGATCGCCAACGTCTACAAGAACGACGTCGCACCGAACATCAAGGAAGGCGCTTCGCTGGTCTTCGCGCACGGCTTCAATGTGCACTACGGCTTCGTTCAGCCGCGCGCCGACCTCGACGTGTGGATGGTCGCTCCCAAGGCCCCCGGCCACACGGTGCGCAGCACCTACACCCAAGGCGGCGGCGTGCCCCACCTCGTGGCCGTGCACCAGGACAAGACCGGCAAGGCGCGTGACCTCGCGCTGAGCTACGCCACCGCCAACGGCGGCGGCAAGGCCGGCATCATCGAGACCAACTTCCGCGAAGAAACCGAGACCGACCTGTTCGGCGAACAAGCGGTTCTGTGCGGCGGCACGGTCGAGCTGATCAAGGCCGGTTTCGAGACGCTGGTGGAAGCCGGCTATGCGCCCGAAATGGCGTACTTCGAATGCCTGCACGAGCTCAAGCTGATCGTCGACCTGATCTATGAAGGCGGCATCGCCAACATGAACTACTCGATCTCGAACAACGCCGAGTACGGCGAGTACGTCACCGGCCCACGCATCGTGACCGAAGAGACCAAGAAGGTCATGAAGCAAGTGCTCAAGGACATCCAGACCGGCGAATACGCCAAGAGCTTCGTGCTGGAAAACGCTGCCGGCGCCCCCACGCTGATCAGCCGCCGCCGCCTGAACTCCGAGCACCAGATCGAAGTCGTCGGCGAGAAGCTGCGCGCGATGATGCCGTGGATCAAGAAGAACAAGCTGGTCGACCAGACCCGCAACTGATCCGCCAATGAAGCGGGTGCCGCGGCACCCGTTTTCCGAGGGCCACCCGACGGGGTGGCCTTTTTTCATGAGGGGGCGAACCATCCCCCTGAACTACACTGCGAACCCATGCGATTTACAGATCAAGAAGCTATCGGATGGATGGCTGTTCGCGCAGTGCCCACGAGGGACGGAGGCAAATTCAATGCATGACGACACGGTTCCCGACGAAGTGCCGCCGCGCAAGCGCCGCAAGGGCATCTACATACTGCCGAACCTGTTCACGCTCGCCGCGCTGTTCGGCGGTTTCTATTCGGTCGTGATGGCGATGAACGCGCGCTTCGATCTTGCGGCGCTCGGCGTCTTCGCTGCAATGATCCTCGACAGCCTGGACGGCCGGGTGGCCCGCATGACCAACACGCAGAGCGCGTTCGGCGAGCAGATGGATTCGCTGTCCGACATGGTGTCGTTCGGCGCCGCTCCTGCGCTCATCGCCTACGAATGGTCGCTCAAGGGCCTGGGCCGATGGGGCTGGATTGCGGCCTTCGTCTACTGCGCCTGCGCGGCGCTGCGGCTGGCGCGCTTCAACGTCAATACCGGCGTGGTCGACAAGCGCTGGTTCCAGGGGCTGCCGTCGCCGGCCGCGGCCGCATTGGTGGCCGGCTTCATCTGGCTCATGACCGAGTGGGGCAAGCGCGGCGGCGAGGTGCTGTATCTCTCCTGGACGCAGATCACGTGGATCACCTTCGCGTTCACGCTTTATGCCGGGCTTTCGATGGTCACCAATGCGCCGTTCTACAGCTTCAAGGACGTCCAGATGAAGAAGAGCGTGCCTTTCGTGGTGATCGTGCTCATCGCGCTCGGCATCGCGGTCATCAATATCCATCCGCCCACGGTGCTCTTCGGCCTGTTCGTGGCCTATGGCCTGAGCGGCTATGTGGTCTACGCCTGGCGCAAGGCCAAGGGGCAGCAGGCGAGCGTGATCAGCACTTCGACCGAAGAGCCCGACGAGCGGGGCTTGCATAACTGAAGCCGGCTTGTGCTACATTCACAACCCTCATGACCAAGATTTCGCTGCTGGCCCTACTAGCCCTCCCTCACGGGCGGAGACGGTAGCGCACGCGCAAATCCCTCACCACGGCCCGTTCGCACCAGCAACGGGCCGTTTGTCTTTGGGGTTGCTGGTTGATTCCAACCATCACAGAGAAATCGACATGCTGAAGCAACCCCAAGCCAAATACCGCGCATTCGCCCCAATCGGCCTCAAGGACCGCACCTGGCCCGATACCGTGCTGACCAAGGCCCCGATCTGGCTGTCGACCGACCTGCGCGATGGCAACCAGGCGCTGGTCGAGCCGATGGACATCGCCCGCAAGATGCGGATGTTCGAGACGCTCGTGGCCATCGGCTTCAAGGAAATCGAGGTCGGCTTTCCCTCCGCCTCGCAGATCGAATTCGATTTCGTGCGCAAGCTGATCGAGGAAGACCGCATTCCCGACGACGTGACGATCCAGGTGCTGACGCAGGCGCGCGACCACCTCATTGCGCGCACCTTCGAATCGCTGCAGGGCGCGCCGCGCGCCATCGTCCACCTCTACAACGCCGTGGCGCCGGTGATGCGCCGCGTGGTGCTCGGCATGGATGAAGACCAGATCGTCGAACTCGCGAGCAGCCATGCGCGCATGTTCAACGAATTCGCCGCCAAGCAGCCGGGCACGCAGTGGACCTTCCAGTATTCGCCCGAAATGTTCTCGGGCACGGATGTCGTGTTCTCCAAGCGCGTGGTCGACGCGGTGACGGAAGTCTGGGCGCCGACGCCGCAGCGCAAGTGCATCGTCAACCTGCCCACCACGGTCGAGCATTCCACGCCGAACATCTTTGCCGACATGATCGAGTGGATGCACCGCAACCTCGCGCGCCGCGATTCGATCGTGCTGTGCGTGCACCCGCACAACGACCGCGGCACCGGCACGGCGGCCGGCGAACTGGCGCTGATGGCAGGCGCCGAGCGCATCGAGGGCTGCCTGTTCGGCAACGGCGAGCGCACCGGCAATCTCGACCTCGTGAACGTCGCGCTCAACCTCTACACCCAGGGCGTTTCGCCCGAACTCGACTTCTCGAACATCGACGAGATCCGCGCGACGGTCGAGCACTGCAACCAGATCCCGGTGCATCCGCGCCACCCGTATGTGGGCGACCTCGTCTACACCTCGTTCTCCGGTTCGCACCAGGACGCGATCAAGAAGGCCTTCGCGGCACGCAAGGACGGCGATATCTGGGACATGCCCTACCTGCCCATTGACCCGAAGGACGTGGGCCGCAGCTACGAGGCCGTGATCCGCGTTAACAGTCAGTCGGGCAAGGGCGGCATGGCCTACCTGCTCGAGAGCGAGTACGGTCTCGAGATGCCGCGCCGCCTGCAGATGGAGTTCATGCAGACCGTGCAGCGCGTGATGGACGTGGCCGGCAAGGAACTCACCGCCGCCGACCTCTGGGAACTGTTCGTGCGCGAATACGGCCTTGAGGCCGCGCATTCGCTGCAGCACCGCGTGATCGAGGAAGAAGGCGAGGGCGCCAGCGCCTCGGTGGTGCTGCGCGGCGACCTGCCCTGGGACGGCGAGATCCGCTCCATCGAAGGCCGCGGCAACGGGCCGATCGACGCCTTCACGCAGGCGCTGAGCAAGGCCACCGGCCATTCCGTGCGCGTGATGGACTACCACCAGCACGCCATCGGCGCGGGCGCCGATGCCAAGTCGGTGGCGTACCTCGAACTGCGCGTGGACGAGGCCCGGACGCTGTTCGGCGTGGGCATCGACGCGAACGTGATCTCCGCTTCGCTGAAGGCCATCGTCTCGGGCGTGCAGCGCGCGCGGACCCGCGGCGCGCACAGCGCACAATCGGTGGCTGAGCTCGCCTGACGCCGTCCCCCGCCGTACGCGCAAGGTGTAAATGAACCAAGGAGATCCACGATGACCGACCAACTCATTATTTTCGACACCACCTTGCGCGACGGCGAGCAGTCGCCGGGCGCTTCGATGACGCGCGACGAGAAGATGCGCATCGCCAAGCAGCTCGAACGGCTCAAGGTCGACGTCATCGAAGCCGGCTTTCCAGCCAGTTCGAACGGCGACTTCGAGGCCGTCAAGGCCATTGCCAACGCCATCAAGGACTCGACGGTGTGCGGCCTGTCGCGCGCCAACGACCGCGACATCGCGCGCGCGGCCGAGGCGC
The DNA here is from genome assembly GCF_007828835.1 of Variovorax beijingensis. Taxonomy (GTDB): domain Bacteria; phylum Pseudomonadota; class Gammaproteobacteria; order Burkholderiales; family Burkholderiaceae_C; genus Variovorax; species Variovorax beijingensis_A. The sequence goes on from NZ_VIVL01000004.1 coordinate 441,006, forward strand.
TCAAGGGCGCGGCGCGCGGGCGCATCCACACCTTCATCGCGACCTCGCCGCTGCACATGGAAAAGAAGCTGCGCATGTCGCCCGACGAAGTGCACGAGCAGGCGAAGCTCGCCGTGCGCTTTGCGCGCAACCTCGTGTCCGACGTGGAGTTCAGCCCCGAGGACGGCTACCGCAGCGATCCCGACTTTCTCTGCCGCGTGCTGGAGACCGTGATCAACGAGGGCGCCACCACCATCAACGTGCCCGACACCGTGGGCTACGCCATTCCCGAGCTCTATGGCAACTTCATCAAGATGCTGCGCGAGCGCGTGCCCAACAGCGACAAGGCGATCTGGTCGGTGCACTGCCACAACGACCTCGGCATGGCGGTGGCCAACTCGCTGGCGGGCGTGAAGATCGGCGGTGCGCGCCAGGTGGAGTGCACGATCAACGGCCTGGGCGAGCGTGCGGGCAACTGCTCGCTCGAGGAAGTGGTGATGGCGGTCAAGACGCGCAGGGACTACTTCGGCCTCGACATCAATATCGACACACGGCACATCGTGGCCGCGAGCCGCATGGTGAGCCAGACCACCGGCTTCGTGGTGCAGCCCAATAAGGCCGTGGTGGGCGCGAACGCTTTCGCGCACGCCTCGGGCATTCACCAGGACGGCGTGCTCAAGGCCCGCGACACCTACGAGATCATGCGGGCCGAAGACGTGGGCTGGGCCGCCAACAAGATCGTGCTGGGCAAGCTCAGCGGCCGCAATGCATTCAAGCAGCGGTTGCAGGAACTGGGTGTGACCATGGCCAGCGAGGCCGACATCAACACGGCTTTCATGCACTTCAAGGAGCTGGCCGACCGCAAGTCCGAAATTTTCGACGAGGACATCCTCGCGCTGGTCAGCGCGGAAGAGCACTCGAACGTTGACGAACAGTTTGCTTTTGTCTCGCTCTCGCAGCACAGCGAAACCGGCGAACGTCCCCAGGCCAAGGTTGTCTTCACCGTTCAGGGCAAGGAAGTCACCAGTGAATCCGACGGAAATGGCCCGGTTGATGCTTCTCTCAAGGCTATCGAATCGCATGTCAAGAGTGGCGCGGAAATGGTGCTTTACTCGGTCAATGCGATAAGTGGCTCGACAGAAAGCCAAGGAGAGGTTACAATTAGGTTACAAAATGCGGGGCGGGTGGTCAACGGTGTCGGGGCAGATCCGGACATCGTGGTTGCGTCGGCAAAGGCTTATTTGAGTGCGCTCAACAAGTTACAGAGCCAAGCTGAGAAAGTGGCGGCACAAGGTTAGGTGACAGGCGGTTCTTGTTATTCGATTGAAGAACAGGTCGCAAGTAACTGATATTGCGTGCCTTTTTTGATTTGGATACACTGCGGTTCTCATTTTCGCCGCTGGAGATTTAATAATGTCTGAAACCCGCCCCCGCCGAGTTTCCAGCCAGCGGTTCTTGCCCGCAGTCAAATTCGTCGCCGTCGCGCTCTGCGCCACGGCGTTTTTGCTGTCCGGTGCACAGGCCGCCAAGAAGGAAAAAGCAACCGCGGCCAAGACCGCCGTGGCCAAGAAGGCCGCAGGACCGGTGCCGGTCGAAGTCAAGCGTTCTGCCAAGGCGCCGCGTGGCGCCAAGGTCGCCGATCGAAGCGAGAAGGTCGTCCGTGGCGGCCGCAACGTGGTGGCTTCCATTCGCCAGAAGAACGGCAAGACGGTGGTTGCCGTGCAACGCCGTTCGGTGGTCCGCGTCGAGACGCCGGCACGCCAGTCCTTCGGGCAACTGGCCGGCCTGCACGGAACCGACGACGCACTCGACCTGAAATCGAGCGTGGCGCTCGTGATCGACCAGGACACGCATGAAGTGCTGTTCAGCAAGAACGACCATGCGGTGCTTCCGATCGCGTCGCTCACCAAGCTGATGACCGGCCTCCTGATCAGCGAAGCGCATCTTCCGAACGACGAGCTGATCACCATCACCCAGGACGACGTGGACACCGAGAAGGGCAGCCGTTCGCGCCTGACGGTCGGCACCACGCTGTCGCGCGGCGAGCTCCTGCACCTGGCCCTGATGTCGAGCGAAAACCGCGCGGCGCATGCACTGGGCCGCACCTATCCCGGCGGCCTCGCCACCTTCGTGAGCATCATGAACGCCAAGGCAAAGATGCTCGGCATGAAGGACACGCGCTACGTGGAGCCCACCGGCCTGTCGAGCCGCAACCAGTCGAGCGCGCAGGACCTCGCCCTGCTCGTCAATGCCGCCTATTCCGACGCCACGGTGCGCTCGCTGTCGACCTCGCCTGAATACCAGGTCGAGGTGGGCAACCGCGTGCTGCAGTTCAACACGACCAACCGTCTCGTGAAGAGCCCGGATTGGGAAATTGGCGTGCAGAAGACGGGCTACATCTCCGAAGCCGGCCAGTGCCTCGTGATGCAGGCCAAGGTGGCGGGGCGCAAGCTGATCATGGTGTTCCTGGATTCGGCCGGCAAGTTCAGCCGCATTGCCGATGCGGAACGCGTTCGCCGCTGGGTCGAGGCCACGCACGCTTCGACGGGCTCGCCGGCTGCATCGCGCAGCACGTCGGCCTACCAGGTCGCCGGTTGATCGGCTGGCCGCCCTGAGCAGGGCGCGTTGGCAGGCAGCAGGGCCGCGGCGCGGCCCGCTGACGGGGTCGTCAGCCTGCCACGGAGCCTGAAGTGCCGCTTGTGCTGGCCGCCGCGGAACCCGTCGAGGCCGCTGCTCCAGCATCCTTGTAGCCAAGCGCCCCCGAGATTTCGTTGGCCGTGGCCTGCAGCTTGGGCAGCCATCCTTCGTCGAGCCGGTCCGCAGGTGCGGAAATCGACAATCCCGCCACCAGTTTGCCCTGGTCGTCGTAGATGCCGGCGGCCATGCAGCGCACGCCCAGTTCGAGTTCCTCGTTGTCGCGCGCAATGCCGTACTGGCGCGCCTTCGATAGCTCGCGCTCGAGTGCGGGCAACTGCGTGATGCTGTTGCGCGTGTGGCCGGCCAGGCCGGTTCGCGTGGCGTAGCTGCGCACGCGCTGCGGATCATCGGCCGCCAGGAACAGCTTGCCGGTGGAGGTCAGGTGCAGGGCAGCCCGCCCGCCGATGGCGCGCACCACCTGCATGCCCGAACGCTCGCTGTACGAGCGCTCGATGTAGACGATCTCGTCGCCCTGGCGCATGCTGAGGTTGACGGGCTGCTGGGTGAGCTTGTGCAGCTCGCGCATCGGCCCCAGGGCGGCGTCGCGCACGTTGAGCCGGCCCTTGACCAGGTTGCCAAGTTCCAGCAGCCGCATGCCGAGCCGGTAGCTGCCGGCCTCGGGCCGATCGACAAAACGGCCGACCGCCAGGTCGTTGAGGATGCGGTGGGTGGTGGAGGGGTGCAGGCCCGTCTTCTCGCTGATTTCCTTCAGCGAAATGGCCTCCTCGCGCGAGGCGAGCACGTCGATCAGCGCGAACATGCGCTCGATCACCTGGATGACTGGAACGGCAGGAACGTCGGATTGGTTTTTTCTCATGGCGCGATGCGGTGTGGACCGGGCGCCATTTTACCTTGTGAAATCAGATGGTGCTTGCCAGCGTCCGTCGATCAGCAGTTCGTGCGGCGCAAAGCGCGCCTTGTAGTTCATCTTGGCGCTGCCTTCGATCCAGTAGCCGAGATAGACGTGCGGCAGGCCGAGCTTGCGCGCCTGCTCGATCTGCCACATCACGCTGTAGGTGCCGTAGCCTGCGCTGCTGTCGGGTTCGTAGAAGGTGTAGACCGCAGAAATGCCGTCGTTCAGCACATCGAGTATCGACACCATCTTGAGCGCGCCGGCCGTGCCGTCGGGCAGTGCCTCGCGGAATTCGACGAGCCTGGAGTTGACGCGGCTCTGCAGCAGGAACTGGGTGTACTGGTCGATGCTGTCGTGGTCCATGCCGCCGCCGGCGTGGCGGCCGGTCTGGTAGCGCAGATAGAGCTTGTAGTGCTCTGGCACGAAGCACAGCTTGAGCACGCGCGCCAGCAGGTTCTGGTGCTGCTTCACGGCGCGGCGCTGGCTGCGGCTGGGGTGGAAGCTATCGACCAGCACGCGCAGCGGTATGCAGGCGCGGCAACCGTCGCAGTAGGGCCGGTAGGTGAACATGCCGCTGCGCCGGAAGCCGCTGAGCACCAGGTCGGAGTAGGCGTCGTTGTGGATCAGATGGCTGGGCGTGGCCACCTGCGAGCGGGCCTGGCGGTCCGGCAGGTAGCTGCAGGGGTAGGGCGCCGTCGCGTAGAACTGCAGCGTGTGAAGCGGAAGATCCTTGAGGTGCGTCACGTCGGTCCGGAAGGTCGCGCGGAAAGGAGTTCTGCCCAGTATACGGGCTCGAAATGCCACTGTGGCCCCTGTTGTTCCCGGGCCCTCGCGACGTGCGCGACGAAGCGGCTGCGCGATATTTCGCGGGCTCCCAGGCTGGCCAGATGGGAGGTGTTCTGCTGGCAGTCGATCATCTTCACCTGGAAGCGGCGGCACAGGCACACCAGCGCGGCCAGCGCGATCTTGGAGGCGTCCGGACGGCGCGTGAACATTGATTCGCCGAACACCGCGCGCCCCAGCCCCACGCAGTAGAGGCCGCCCGCGAGCTTGCCGTCGATCCAGGTTTCCACGCTGTGCGCGTGGCCGGCCCGGTGCATCGCCATGTAGGCCTGCACCATGTCCGGCACGATCCAGGTGCCCGATTGGCCGGTGCGCGGCGATTGCGAGCAGGCCGCGATGACCGAGGCGAAGTCATGGTCGATCCGCACCTCGCAGCCGGCGGTCTGCGTGAAGCGGGCCAGGGTCTTGCGCAGCGACCTGTGGAGCCTGAATTCGGCCACCTGCAGCACCATGCGGGGGTCGGGGCTCCACCAGAGAATCGGCTGGTCTTCGCTGAACCAGGGGAACACGCAGCGGCCGTAGGCGTGCACCAGGGTGTCGACGTCGAGCGCGCCGCCGGCGGCGAGCAGGCCGGGTACGGGGTCGTGCTCGCCCCAGGCGGAGGCGGGGTCGGGCAGTGCGTCGCCGGGTTCGAGCCAGGGCAGTTGTTGCATGGCCGTAGGTATACACGGCTTCGCCCGCGCTTCGGCCGAGGCCGGAAAAATGCCCGTCCTGCAGCGGGAAGGCAAACAGCGGGAAGGCAAACGATTGCAGCCCGCGCGCCACAGGCGCCGCCCGTGAAGCGCACAAGACTATCCGAAGCCCATATAGTGCTGCTTCCCATTCGCACTCCATGCGGACCCGCCGGGCCAGCGTTGCCCGGTACCGGCCTGCCCAAGAGGACCACGTTGACCACTGATTCCATCCCCACCCGTTTCGGCAGCGGCCAGGCAGTGCGCCGCCTCGAGGACGAGAGCCTGCTGTCCGGCGCAGGCCGCTACACCGACGACGTTGCGCTCCCCGGTCAGACGCATCTCGTCTTTCTTCGGTCGCCCTATCCGCATGCGCGCATCGTGTCGATCGACACGGCCGCCGCCGCCGCCATGCCCGGCGTGCTGCGCGTGATCACCGGCGCCGAGCTGGCCGAGGCCGGCGTCAAGCCGATGCCGGGCGCCGTGGGCTTCAAGCGGGCCGACGGCAGCGACTGCGCCAGCCCCCCGCGCCTGGCCCTGGCGCATGGCAGAGCCCGCTTCGTGGGCGAGGCCGTGGCCGCGGTGGTGGCCGAAACCGTCCAGCAGGCACGCGATGCCGCCGAGGCGGTGGTGGTCGACTACGAGGCGCTTCCCATGGTGGTCGACCTCGCAAGCGCCACCGCCGACAGTGCGCCGCTGCTGTGCGATGAAGCCACCGGCAACGTCGCCGCCGAAATGCGCCATGGCAGCAGCGACGCCGCAACAGCCGCCTTTGCCAAGGCGAAGCACGTGGTCGCGCTCGACGTGGTCAACCAGCGCGTGGTGGCGCTGACCATCGAGCCGCGCTCGGTGCTCGCGGCGCCCGACGCCGAATCCGGCCGCCTGACCATCCGCATGAGCACCCAGATGCCTTCGGGCGTGCGCGATTCGATCTGCGCCGCCATCGGGCTCGCGAAGGAAAAGGTGCGCGTGGTGGTGGGCGACGTGGGCGGCGGCTTCGGCATGAAGACCGGCGCCTATCCCGAAGACATCGCCGTGGCCTTTGCCGCGCTGCAGGTCAAGCGCCCCGTGAAGTGGGTGGCCGACCGCAGCGAGGAGTTTCTTTCGAGCGCGCACGGCCGCGACATCGAAGCCAAGGCCGAACTCGCACTCGACGCCGACGGAAAGATCCTTGCGCTGCGCATCAAGACACTGGCCAACGTCGGCGCCTATGCCACCGGCACCGGCGTGGCGATCCAGCTCCTGATCGGCCCCTGGGTGCAGACCAGCGTCTACGACATCCAGACCATCGACTTCCATTTCAAGGCGGTGCTCACCAACACCGCGCCCACCGGCGCCTACCGTGGCGCGGGCCGTCCCGAGGCGATCTTCACCATCGAGCGATTGATGGACGAGGCCGCCCGCCAGACGGGCATCGACCGCGTCGCGCTGCGCCGCCGCAACTTCATCCGCCCCGAGCAGATGCCCTACAGGAACCCGATGGCGCAGACCTACGACACCGGCAAGTTCGAGTCGGTGATGGACCAGGCACTGGCGCTGGCGGACTGGCAGGGCTTCGAGGCCCGCGCCGCCGAGTCGGCGAAGAACGGCAAGCATCGCGGGCTGGGCATTGCCACCTTTCTCGAATGGACCGGTGGCAACGTGTTCGAGGAGCGTGTCACGGTCTCGGTGCAGGCCGATGGCGTGATCGAGGTGTTCTCCGCAGTCAATGCCATGGGGCAGGGCATTGCCACCTCGCTCGCGCAGCTGGCAGTCGATGCCTTCGGCGTGCCGATCGAGAAGGTGCGCGTGGTGCTCGGCGACACCGACCGCGGCGACGGCTTCGGCAGCGCCGGTTCGCGCTCCCTGTTCACCGGCGGCTCGGCGGTTCGCATCGGCGCCGAGCGCACCATCGACAAGGCGCGCACGCTCGCGGCCCAGGAGTTCGAAGCCGCCATCGACGACATCACCTACACCCGCGGCGTCTTCACCGTGGCCGGCACCGACCTGGAACTCGACCTGTTCGCGCTGGCGGGCAAGCAGCCCGGGCGCGAGATCTTCGTCGACTCGACCAGCACCGTGGCCGGGCCGACCTGGCCCAACGGCTGCCACGTCTGCGAGATCGAAATCGATCCGCCCACAGGCGAGATCAGCGTGGTGGCCTACAGCTCGGTCAACGACGTGGGCCGCGTGATCAACCCGATGATCGTTCGCGGCCAGCTCGAAGGCGGTGCAGTGCAGGGCATCGGCCAGGCGCTTTACGAGCAGGTGGTGTACGACAACGAAACCGGCCAGCCGCTCACCGGCAGCCTCATGGACTACGCCGCGCCGCGCGCGGACATCGTCCAGGCCATGTTCCACATGGAAATGGACGAGTCGACACCGTGCGCCAACAATCCGCTGGGCGTGAAGGGCGTGGGCGAGCTGGGCACCATTGGCGCCACGCCGGCCATCGTGAACGCGGTGGCCGATGCCTTCGCGCGCAACGGCCTTGCGGCCAGCGCTCCGCACCTGCACATGCCGCTGAGCCCGGCGCGCGTGTGGCAGGCCATGCACACCGTCGACTGAGCACCTTCAAGCCGGGTGATCGAAGCTCTCGCGCACCATGCTCGTCACCACCGAACTGCAGACCGATGCGATCCGCGTGTCGAGCTACCGCTGCGACGCCCGGCCCGGCGCGCGGCCGTTCACCGAGATGCACACCGAGCATTCGGTTTCGTACGTACGCAAGGGCAGCTTCGGCTACCGCACGCGCGGCAACGCCTACGAGCTGGTGGCCGGGTCCGTGCTGGTGGGCTGTCCGGGCGACGAGTACGTCTGCACCCACGATCACCATGTCTGTGGCGATGAATGCCTGGCGTTCCATCTGTCGCCGGGCTTCGTCGACCTGATCGGCGGCGACCAGCGGGCCTGGCACACGGCAGGACTTCCGCCGCTGCCCGAACTGATGGTGCTTGGCGAGCTTGCGCAGGCCGCGGCGGAGGGGCGCAGCGATGCGGGACTCGACGAGCTGGGCATGTGGTTCGCGAGCCGTTTCGTCGAGGTGGTGGAAGGGCGCGGCAAACCCGCGCCGCCATCCGCCGCCGCACGCGACAGGTGCCGTGCGGTCGATGCAGCGATGTGGATCGACGCGAATTCGCAGGACGACATCGGCCTCGAAACCGCGGCGTCCGAAGCTGGATTGAGTCCGTTCCATTTCCTGCGCCTGTTTTCGCAGGTGCTCGGCGTCACGCCGCACCAGTACCTGGTCCGCTCGCGCCTGCGCCACGCGGCGCGGCTGCTGGTGGACGACGACCGGCCCGTGACCGACGTGGCCTTCGAGGTCGGCTTTGCCGACCTGAGCAACTTCGTTCGCACCTTCCACCGCGCGGCCGGCGTGTCGCCGCGCGGCTTTCGCCAGGCTGCCAAGGGCGACCGCAAGATTTTCCAAGACCGCCTGGCCGCACTCTCCGATGATGACCGCCTGATCCACCCATCGAGCAGAAAGCCATCGCCATGCACGACCACATCGGACTGAAAGCCAGAGACCTTGCCGCGAGCCGGCGCTTCCGTGAGGCGGTCTGCCCCTGAAGGCGAACGACCATGGCAACGATCTACAAGGAATTCATCGTCGAAGCCGATGCGTCGCACGTCTGGGATGCGCTGCGCGACTTCGGCGCCGTGCACACGCGCCTTGCGCCCGGCTTTCTCACCGGCTGCGAGCTGGACGGCAAGGGCGCGCGCATCGTCAGCTTTGCCAACGGCCTGGTGGCGCGCGAACTGCTCGTGGGCATCGACGAGCCCAACCGCCGGCTGGCCTACACCGTGACCGGCGGCAAGGCCAGCCACCACCACGCCTCGGCCCAGGTGTTCGCGCTGGGTGAAGGCCGCTCGCGCTTCGTCTGGATCACCGACGTGCTGCCCGACGAACTGGCCGCCCACATCGAACCGATGATGGCGCAGGGCGGCGTGGCGATGAAAAAGACGCTTGAAGCGGCCTAGAAGTCTTCCAGCGGCAGGCCCACGTAGTTCTCCGCCAGCGCGGTGGAGGCCGCGTGCGAATGCACGAGGTAGTCGAGTTCGGCTTCCTGGATCTTCTGGCCGAAGGCGCCGGTTTCGGGAAAGCGGTGCATCAGCGAGGTGAACCACCATGAGAAGCGTTCCGCCTTCCAGACGCGGCGCAGGCAGAGGTCGGAATACCGGTCGAGCGCGGAGGCCGATTTCTCGCCGTAGAAGATCTCGAGCGCCCGTGAGAGGTAGCCCACGTCGGCCGTTGCCAGGTTGAGGCCCTTGGCGCCGGTCGGCGGCACGATGTGCGCGGCGTCGCCGGCCAGGAACAGTGTGCCGAAGCGCATCGGTTCGGCCACGAAGCTGCGCAGCGGCGCAATGCTTTTCTCGAGCGAGGGGCCGGTCACCAGCCGCTCGCGGGCTTCGGGGTCGAGCCGTGCGCGCAGCTCGTTCCAGAAGGCCTCGTCGCTCCAGCTCTGGACCTTCTCGTCGGCCGGCACCTGCACGTAGTAGCGGCTGCGATGCGCGCTGCGCATGCTGCACAGCGCAAAGCCGCGCTCGGTGTTGGCGTAGATCAGTTCATGCGACACCGGCGGCACCTCGGCCAGCACGCCGAGCCAGCCGAAGGGATAGATCTTCTCGTAGGTCTGAATGGCGTCGGCCGGCACGCTGGCGCGGCTCACGCCATGGTAGCCGTCGCAGCCGGCGATGAAATCGCATTCGATCTCGTGCGTCTGCCCGTCCTTCTCGTAGCGCACGCGCGGGCGCTGCGAATCGAAGTCGTGCAGGCTGACATTGGCGGCGCTGTAGATGGTGGCAAGGCCCTCGGCCGAACGCGCTTCCATCAGGTCGCGCGTCACTTCGGTCTGGCCGTAGACCGTGACCTGCTTGCCGTCTGTCAGGCCGTGCATGTCGATGCGGTGCCGGGCGCCCTTGAACAGCAGTTCGATGCCTTCGTGCGGCAGCCCTTCGGCCTTGGCGCGCGCATCGACGCCCGCGCGCGCCAGCAGGTCCATGGTGACCTGTTCGAGCACGCCGGCGCGGATGCGCCCGAGCACGTAGTCGCCGCTCTGGCGCTCGACGATGATGTTGTCGATGCCGGCCTTGAAAAGCAGCTGCCCGAGAAGCAGGCCTGCCGGGCCCGCGCCGATGATCGCGACCTGTGTGCGCATGTTCGTGTCTCCAATGGTTTTCCGAGAGCGTAGGACGTGTGCGGCCGGATGTCGCGGCGTGCGGCAAGGCTCTGTGCGATCATGCGAATGGCTGCGCGATCATCGCGCAACACTTCGCAGATTTGACCGAAATGACCATCGCCAAGGCCGACTTCATCGAGGGCATCGCCAAGGGAATGGCCGTGCTCGAAAGCTTCGACACCGAGCGCCAGCGCCTCAACGCCACGCTGGCCGCCGAGCGCGCCGGCCTCACGCGTGCCGCTGCGCGCCGGCACCTGCTCACGCTGGCCCACCTGGGCTACCTGGAGACCGACGGCAGCTATTTCTGGATGGCGCCCAAGGTGCTGCGCTTCTCGGGCAGCTACCTGGCGTCGTCGCGCCTGCCGCGCGCATTGCAGCCCACGCTGAACCGGCTGGCGGCGCAGACCGGCGAATCGTTCTCGGCCGTGGTGCTCGATGGCGAAGAGGCGGTCATCATCGCGCGCAGCGGCGCCTACGGCACGCCGACCCGCGTGCTGGCCTATGGCCTGCACTTGGGCGCCCGCTTGCCGGCCCATGCCACCTCGACAGGCCGGGTGCTGCTCGCGGCCATGGCGCCGGCCCAGTTCACGCAGTGGCTCAAGGGGCGCCACCTTGCGCGGCTCACGCCGCACACCACCACCCAGGCGCGCGGCCTGCGCCAGCTGATCGCCCGCGTGCGCAAGGACGATTACTGCTTTGCCAGCGAAGAGCACGAGCTCGGCGTGCAGGCGCTGGCGGTGCCGCTGCGCGACATGCAGGGCCGCACGGTGGCCGCGCTCAACGTGGTGCTGTCCGGCACGCGCTACCAGGAGGAGACGCTCCAGCGCGAGATGCTGCCGCTGCTCTTCGAGGCGGCGCGCGAAGTCCGGTCGCTGCTGTGAGATGAACTTCCGCACGGCCGCCGCCTCGAATCCCGAAATGGACAAGACAACACCATGCGACTCCTGCTTCTCGAAGACGACGTGATGATCGGCGAGGCCGTGCTAGACCTGCTGCGTGCCGAGCAGTACGCGGTGGACTGGGTGAAGGACGGCGAGGCGGCCGAGTCCGCACTGCGCACCCAGCAGTACGACCTCGTGCTGCTCGACCTGGGCGTGCCGCGCCGCGACGGGCTCGAGGTGCTGCGCAGCCTGCGCGCCCGCAAGCAGCGCATGCCGGTGCTGATTGCCACCGCGCGCGACTCGGTGCAGCAGCGCATCGAAGGGCTCGACGCGGGGGCCGACGACTACGTGCTGAAGCCCTACGACCTCGACGAGCTGCTGGCCCGCATCCGCGCCCTGCTGCGCCGCGCCGCGGGGCGCGCCGAGCCGGTCTACGAACACATGGGCGTGAGCATCAACCCCGCCACGCGCGAGGTCGCGGTGGATGGCCAGCCGGTGGTGCTTTCGGCGCGCGAATGGGCCGTGCTCGAACCGCTGATCGCGCGGCCCGGCATGGTGCTGTCGCGCGCCCAGCTCGAGGAAAAGCTCTACAGCTGGAAGGATGAAATCAGCAGCAATGCGGTCGAGGTCTACGTGCACGGCCTGCGCAAGAAACTCGGCGCAGAGCTGATCCGCAACGTGCGAGGCGTCGGCTACATGGTGCCGAAGGCATGATCCGCACGCTGACCGGATCGCTGCGTGCGCGCCTGCTGTGGTTTTTGCTCGCGGCCATCGTGCTGGCCGCCGGCGCGCAGGCGCTGGTGGCCTATCGCACGGTGCTGAAGGAGGCCGACGAGATCTTCGACTACCACATGCAGCAGATGGCGCTGTCGCTGCGCGCGGGCTTGCCGCCGAGCGCGGCCGTGGGCGGCCTGGGCAGCGGCGAGCAGAACTTCGACTTCGTGGTGCAGGTGTGGACCGCCGACGGCGTGCGCATCTTCGAATCGGCCGAGCAGGCCGCGCTGCCGCAGCTGGCGGTGCTGGGCTTTGCCGACGTGCGCGCGCGCGGCACCACCTACCGCGTGTTCTCGATGCAGACGAGCGGGCTGGTGATCCAGGTCGCGCAGGACATGGCGGCGCGCCGCAACATGGCCGGCGCACTGGCCCTGCGCACCATCGCGCCGGTGGCGCTGATGGCGCCGCTGCTCATGCTGGTGGTGTGGTGGGTGGTGAGCCGGTCGCTCGCGCCGGTGGCGCGCGTGCGGGGGCAGGTCGCGTCGCGGCAGGCCGACGATCTTTCTCCCGTGAGCGAGGAGAACCTGCCCGACGAGGTGCGTCCTCTGGTGCAGGAGCTCAACCTCCTGTTCGACCGGGTGCGGCAGGCCTTCGACGCGCAGAAGCACTTCGTGGCCGATGCCGCGCACGAGCTGCGCTCGCCGCTGGCCGCGCTCAAGCTGCAGGTGCAGGGCCTGCAGCGCGCCTCCGATGCCGCGTCGCGCGAACTCGCGGTGAGCCGGCTGGTGGCAGGCATCGACCGCGCGACGCGCCTGGTCGAGCAGATGCTCGCCCTGGCCCGGCACGAGGCCAGCATGGCTGCGGGGGCCAAGCCGGAACCGGTCGACCTTAGCGAAGTGGCGCGCCTGGCCATCTCGGATGCAGTCGCGGCCGCGCAGGCCCGGCGCATCGACATCGGCATCTCGCATGCCGACCCGGCCGTGGTGAACGGCCAGCCCGAGGCGCTGCGCATGCTGCTGCGCAACCTGATCGACAACGCCGTCAAGTACACGCCCGAAGAGGGACGGGTCGACGTCGGCATAGCAAGCCTGGGCACGGCGGTGGAGCTGAGCGTGGACGACAGCGGCCCCGGCTTGCCCGAGGACGAGCGCGAGCGCGTGCTCGACCGCTTCTACCGCTCGGGCGAGCCGCAGGCGCCGGGCAGCGGCCTCGGGCTGGCGATCGTGAAGTCGATCGCCGAGATGCACGGCGCCACGGTCGCGCTTGCGGCTTCGCCGGCGCTGGGCGGCTTGCGGGTACTGGTGCGCTTTGCCGCCAAGGCCTGAACCGCCGTCCGCGGTTTAAGCCGCGCTTAAGCCGGCGGGCCGACATTCCTTCCATCGTGTTTGCGTGCAGACGCATTGAAAGGAAAGCTAGAAATGAACACCCGCCTGACTTCTCCCCATGCCCTGGTTCTTGCCCTGGCGACCGCCGGGGTGATCGGTGCCGTCGGTGCCGGCGCCTACACCAGTGCCCGCGCCGTGAATGCGCCGACCACCAATGCCACGAGCGTGGCGCCCGCGGCCATGGTGACGCTGCCCGACTTCTCCACCATCACCTCGCGTGACGGCCCTGCGGTGGTCAACATCAGCGTGACCGGCACCGCCAAGGCGTCCGAGGACCAGGCCGCAGCCGAGATGCAGGGCATCGATCCGGACGATCCGATGTTCCAGTTCTTCCGCCGCTTCCAGGGCCAGATGGGCCCGCGCGCCCAGCAGCGCGAGGTGCCGGTGCGGGCGCAGGGTTCGGGCTTCATCGTGAGCCCCGACGGCATCATCATGACCAACGCCCACGTCGTGAAGGATGCCAAGGAGGTCACCGTCAAGCTGACCGACCGGCGCGAATACCGCGCGAAGGTGCTCGGCGCCGACGCCAAGACCGACATCGCGGTGCTCAAGATCGACGCCAAGAACCTGCCCACGCTCGCGCTCGGCAACACCAAGGACCTGAAGGTCGGCGAATGGGTGCTGGCCATCGGCTCGCCCTTCGGCTTCGAGAGCACGGTGACGGCCGGCGTGGTGAGCGCCAAGGGCCGCTCGCTGCCCGACGACAGCTACGTGCCGTTCATCCAGACCGACGTGGCGGTGAACCCCGGCAACTCCGGCGGCCCGCTGCTCAACACGCGTGGCGAAGTGGTTGGCATCAACTCGCAGATCTACAGCCGCAGCGGCGGCTACCAGGGCGTGTCCTTTGCCATTCCGATCGATGTGGCGGTGCAGGTGAAAGACCAGATCGTCGCGACCGGCAAGGCCACGCATGCGCGGCTCGGCGTGGCGGTGCAGGAAGTGAACCAGGCCTTTGCCGATTCCTTCAAGCTCGATAAGCCAGAGGGTGCACTGGTCTCCAACATCGAGAAGGGCGGCCCCGGCGACAAGGCCGGCCTGAAGGCGGGCGACGTGATCCGCAAGGTCGACGGCCAGCCCATCGTCTCGTCGGGCGACCTGCCTGCGGTCATCGGGCAGCAGACGCCGGGCAAGAAGGTCACGCTCGAAGTCTGGCGCCAGGGCGAGCGGCAGGAGCTTTCGGCCAAGCTCGGCGATGCGAGCGACAAGCCGGTGCAGGTTGCCAAGAACGACAGTGCGGCGGGGCAGGGCAAGCTCGGCCTTGCGCTACGGCCGCTGCAGCCTCAGGAAAAGCGCGAAGCCGCCATCGAGAACGGGCTGCTCGTCGAGGATGTGGCGGGGCCGTCCGCCATGGCCGGGGTGCAGGCGGGCGACGTGCTGCTGGCCATCAACGGCACGCCCGCCAGGAGCCTGGAGCAGGTGCGCGAGGTGGTGGCCAAGGCCGACAAGTCGGTGGCGCTGCTGATCCAGCGCGGCGAGGACAAGATCTTCGTGCCGGTGCGGATCGGCTGAAGCCCGCGCCAGTACAAAAGATGGCTTCATCCGAGGGCGGCCTTTCGGCGCACATCCTGCCCACGTCGGCCACCATGATCGGCGTGTGCATGACCGTGATGTCGATCGGCCACCTGGGCCCGCGCGACGACCTGCGGCTGCTGATCGACCGCCTGCTGGCCATCGACGCGCTGGTCTTCCTGGCCAGTGCACTGCTGTCTTTCATCTCGATGCGCTCGCGCGGCTCGGGCGTGCGGCTGGAAGCCTGGGGCGAGATGGTCTTCATCGCGGGCCTCGCGCTGCTGGCCCTGGGTGCGGTGACGCTGGCGTTTGCGCTGCGCTGAGGCCGGCGCCCCGGCTCAGGATTCCTTGTTGCCCGGATCCTTGTCGGGGGCCTGCGCGTCGAGTTCGTCCTTGACGGACCGGTTTCCTCGAAGGACCAGGAAGAGCACGGCGCCCAGGCCAATGGCAACAATCACGGCAATGAATCCGCCGCCGGAGGCCCACCACCAGAACAGACCGCCTGCAACAAGCAGCAGCGCGGTGATGAGTAGAGATTTCAAGTGCATGGCGCAAGGCGATAGTACGTTGGCGCTAATGTACGCGTCGTTACCGTTCGGCGCCCAATTTGTATTCTGGGATATACCCTCTTTTTTGCTTTGCCGCAGGGACGTAGCACTCCATCGATGGGGCTTGTGCGGCCCGTTCCACCGTGTCGGTGAGCAGACGAACTCGAAGGAAGGGATGAGCCACTCGTCCCAGGCTGGAAGAACCTGAAGCGGGTGAAGGAGGCGGTTACCCGTACGCCAGTGCGAGTTCCGTGATTCCTTCCGAGGTGATCTTCACGACCACCGCGGATTCGTAGTTCCTGAACGAACTGCGAAGATCGAGCGGCGGGGAGATGTCCGCTTCGACGCAGCCCAGGGCCTTGAGCGTCGCGATGGCCTGGATCAACTCCGGATCCCGGACGTGAACCGGGAACCTGGCATGTTCGAGTTCGAGCAGGTACTCAATGGGTGTCGCTGGCACGATGAGAACATCATGACCCAACCGTGGCGGTTCGTGTTCAGCCTGCGTCGATGAGATTCGTGCGGATCACCCTACAGGCGTCGGACCGGCTGCACGGCCACAACAGGCCGGATGCTCACTCAGACTGGCCGCACGTCGAAGAACGCTTCATCGGTGTCCCCAAGGTCGCGAAAGCCGGCAGTTCGGGCCGCGTCGTAGGCCTTCATCCATCGCCTGGCGAGCGCCATCTCTTCTCTGGTGAGGTCGGTTTCGCTGGACTCGCTGGCATTGTGGAACGCGCGCAGTGCGCGCATGACGTCGCCGCCGAGATGCCGGTCGAGTTCGCGCCGGAAGCGCTGCTCCGAGACCTTGACGGCGTCCGCTGCCGGGTGCGGGTAGTCGGCAAGCCGCACGGTATAGGCAACCCGGGGTTCGGGCTCGATGTCTTCGAACCTGAAGGGCGGGTCTTCCGAAACATCGGCCTGCGGGAGCGCGGCCCCTTGGGTTGGAGCCGGAGCCTGGGGATAAAAGAGTTCGGCTTGGTTCATGTTCATTTCTCCTGCGTCTTCTTGCTGGAAAGCGCCTGACCTTCGAACGGGTATCTCGACCCTCCGCATCAAGACTGTATGAATATACAGTAATATTGCGCTCGAACCCCCTTTTGCAGTTGCCCCCGAATCTTGGTTTTGCGGGGCCCTTGGCGACATCGCCGAGGATTCCGCCCAGCCGTGTGCTGGGCGTTTTTTTGTCTGATGCGACCGGACAGTCGAGGTTGTCCGACATGCCGAAGCGCGGATCCGGACGAGCATCGCGCCATGCAGCCACTCCGCCGGATTGCAGTCACCGTGATCGAAGAGGAAGAGGGCGCCTACCGCTGGCGCCTGATCGAGTTCGAGGGCGAAGGCTGGCATGTTCTCGGCCAGCAGTCGAGGTCCATGAAGACCTACAAGGCCGCGATGGCCGCCGGCTTGCTCGAACTGCAGAAGTTGGTCGAGGATCTCGATGTCGGGCCGCGAGAAGATGAGCCCGAGCCGGCGAAGGCCAAGAAGAGCGGATCCGTCTTCGGCTTCGGATTCGGGCTGCCGAAGATGGGGTGAGGCGCCCCAAAAGGAAATGCCCCGCTACCTTGTGAGTAGCGGGGCATCCAGAGGCCTTGCGGCTTGTAGTGGCTCCTCGACCTGGGCTCGAACCAGGGACCTACGGATTAACAGTCCGGCGCTCTACCGACTGAGCTATCGAGGAACAAGCCTCAGATTATAGCGTGGTTTTTTGCGTCGTTTGAGTACACCAATGCGGACGTAATAAATTTCTGAAAATTTTTTGGGCCCGCGCTCAGAGCGACACGCTCAACCCCAGGCGCAGCGTGCGCGGCGCACCTGGAAAGAGATAGACGTGGCCGAACTGGTAGGGCGATTCCTTCCAGTAGCGGCGGTCGAACAGGTTGTCGATGGCGATGCTCCAGCTCGTGTTCACGCCGCGCATCCGCGTGTCGTAGCGCAGCACCGCATCGACGCGTGTCCATGAGGGCAGCGCGATCGAACCATCGGGCAGCACGTTGCGGCGGCCTTCATGCGAGAGCTGTCCGAGCAGCTCGAGGCCCGGCACCGAAGCCACGCGGTAGCCGGCCTGCGCGCGCAGCACCTGCTTGGGCACGTTGGTGGGCGACTGGCCGTTGGTGACGGGCTCGGCCGTGCTTCCGCGGCGCTTGGCATCGATCAATGTCAGGCTGCCCGCAAGGCGCCAGGGCCCCGTGTTCCACTGCGCGCCCGCTTCGAGTCCGCGGTGCACGGCGCTGCCGTCGTAGCGTCCGTCGCAGGGCGTGGTGCCGAGCCGGTTGCAGGCATCGAGGTTCGTCATCGGGCGCTTGATGTCGAACCATGCGAGCTGCCAGGCGAAGGCGTCGCTGCCGCCCTTGAGCCCGAGCTCCCATTGGCGCGAGGTCAGCGCGGGCAGCGCCTCGCCGGCATTGGTGTATTGCGAGCTCTTGTTCGGCACCACCTGCGACTCGACGCCCTTGCCCCAGCTCGCATAGGCCAGGAGACCCGGCTGGATGGCGAAGCTGGCGGCGATCCATGGGGTGGTGATGCCGTCCTTGTAGCCGGTGGGGCGCGTGCCATCGGTGCGGATGCTGTCGCGGTCCAGCCGCGTGTGGCGCACGCCGAGCCAGGTGGTGAAACGGCTGTTCCAGCGGATCGCGTCCTGCACCGAGAGCTCGGTGGAACGCTCGTCGCGGTTGGTGTTGGCGTCGGTCAGCGTGGGGTCGGGCGGCACGATGGCGGTGGCCCAGACGTTGCCGGTGCCGACGTAGTTGTAGGCCTGGTCCTGGAAGCGGTTGCGCACGCGGCTCGCGAGCAGGCCGAAGCCGAGCTCGTGCCGCACGCTGCCGGTCATCACGTTGCCCTTGAGATTCAGGCTGCCGGCAGTCTGCGTGCGCCGCTCGTTCTCGCTGCGGAAGTCGTAGAAGTCGAAGGTGCCGTCGGAGCAGTAGCGGTCGTAATTGCCCTCGGCACCGCAGCCGAAGGCATAGGCCAGCCGGTCATCGGTCTTGAGCCTTTGCTGGCCGATCTGCGCGCTCCAGCGCCAGTTGGCATTGAGCGCCTGGCTGAAGCGCACGCTGCCTGTGAGCGCGTTGAACTCCGAAGGCTGCGACCACGGCTGGTTGTTGAGGTTGATCTTGGGGTCCACTGGCGCGGGCAGCGTGCTGCCCAGCAGGCTGAAGCCGTTCTGGCTTGGCTGCGTCTTGTGGCTGCGCTCGATTTCGAACTCGAGCACCGAATCGCGCGTGATGCGCCAGTCGCCCGCCAGCGAGAACAGGTTGCGGTTGCCGTCGAGGTTGTGCACGAGCGGCCTGAGGTTTTCGTTCGCCACGTTGAGGCGATAGCCGAACTCGCGGTTCGCACCGAAGCGCCCGCCCAGGTCGAGCGCGCCGAGCACGCTGCCGCGGCTGGTGGTTTCGATGCGCAGCGTGCGCAGGTCCTGCTCGGTGGGCCGCTTGACCACGTAGTTGACCAGGCCGCCCGGCGCGCTGGTGCCGGCCTGGATGCCGCTGGTGCCGCGCAGGATCTCGATGCGCTCCTTGTTGTCGAGCGGGATCGATGTCTCTGCGCTGATCGGCAGGCCCTCGCGCCGGTAGTTGAAGCGGTTGTCCAGCACGAAGCCGCGCACCGTGAGGTAGTCCCAGTAGCCGGCCGAGTTGTAGGCATCGGTCACCGACGAATCGAACTGCGTGAGGTCGGCGAGGCGGCGCGCGCCGCTCGCGCGAAGCTGCGTGCTGTCGACCACCGTGGCCGAGAGCGGAAGTTCGCGCAGCGGCACGTCGCCGAAGCCGCTCACGTCGGCTTGCGGGGCTGCGCTGCTTTCGTTCACCGTGATGGCGGGCAGATCGGTTGGCTGCTGGGCCTGCGCGCCGCCGGCCGCCAGAAGAAGGGCGATGCCCACTGCATGAGAGATCGGCAACAGCGGCCAGGATCGGAATTGCTTTTGTGTCATTGGTTCATTCATGCGGAGGCGGCGCCCATGGCCGCCATCCATTGCGCGGCCGTGGCCTCGGGATCTTCTGCGGCGACCAGCGCGCGTACCACGGCGACCGAGCCGACGCCGGTGGCCAGCACCTCTGGCAGCCGCACCGCATCGATGCCGCCGATGCCCACCTGCGGATAGCCGCGCAGCAGGCGCGCATAGGCCGCAAGACGCGCCACGCCCTGCGGCGCGGTCGCCATCTTCTTGAGGGTGGTCGGATACACCGCGCCCATCGCGATGTAGCTCGGGCTCACCGCATCGGCGCGCACCATCTCGGCATAGCCGTGGGTGCTGACGCCGAGCCGCAGGCCCGCATCGCGGATCTGCCGCACCTGTTCGGGCGAGAGCGCGTCGAGGTCTTCCTGGCCCAGGTGCACGCCATAGGCACCCGCGGCGATGGCCGTCTGCCAGTGGTCGTTGATGAAGAGCAGCGCGCCCGTGCCGCGCACGGCATCGACGGCCGCATGCACTTCGTGTTCAGTGGCTGCCGCGTCGTCGGACTTGAAGCGCAGCTGCACCGTGGGAACGCCGGCGCGCGCCATGCGGCCGACCCATTGCGCATCGGGCAGCACGGCGTAGAGGCCGAGCCGCTCGGGGCAGGGCGCGAAGGCGTCGGCGCGTTCGGTGGGCGGAAACGCGCGCATGCCGAAATCGGCGGGCGTCTCGGGCCACTGGTTGGCATCGAAGGTGCCGTTGCGCACGGTCTGCGCCTGCCAGGCCCGCGCCAGGCATTCGGCATCGATCTCGATGAAGCCGAGCGCGGTGCAGGCCTGCTTCGCGCCGCGATACACCGGATCGTCCGAGGAAAAGCGGCCGGCCGAAATGGCCGCGGCCGTGGCGGCGCCGAAGCGCAGCCCGTGGGCTGCGACGATGGGGTGGGAGATGGCGCGGGAATCGGTTGAAGCGTTCATGCTGCGTGATGCCAGAAGGGCGTGCCGAGCACCGGCGTGCTGGGCTGCGCCGAGTCCTGCGCGGCCATGGCACCGGCGCGGTGGGCCGCGCGGCCGGCCTGCACGGCGTCGGCAAATGCGCCGGCCATCGACACCGGGTCCTGCGCCAGCGCCACGGCGGTGTTGAGCAGCACGCCGTCGTAGCCCCATTCCATGACCTGGCAGGCATGCGATGGCAGGCCCAGGCCCGCATCGACCAGCATCGGCACGTCGAGCCGCTCGCGCAGCAGCTGCAGCGCGTAGGGATTGACAGGCCCGCGGCCGGTGCCGATGGGTGCCGCCCAGGGCATCACGGCCTGGCAGCCGACGTCGACCAGCCGCTGGCACAGCACGAGGTCCTCGGTGCAATAGGGCAGCACCTGGAAGCCGTCGCGGATCAGCTGCGATGCGGCGTCGACGAGGTTCAGCGTGTCGGGCTGCAGCGTGTAGTCGTCGCCGATGAGTTCGAGCTTGATCCACGGCGTGTCGAACAGCTCGCGTGCCATCTGTGCGGTGGCAATCACTTCCTGCACGCTGTGGCAGCCGGCGGTGTTGGGCAGCACGGGCACCGCGAGCCGGCGCAGCAGCTCCCAGAAGCCGTTGCCGCTGTCGCTCGCGCCGGGGCTGGCGGACTGGCGGCGCAACGAGGCCGTCAGCATGGCGGGCTTGGCGCGCTTCACCGCGGCTTCGAGCAGGTCCGGCGAGGGATAGCGCGCGGTGCCCAGCAGCAGGCGGCTCTGGAAGGTCTGGCCGTAGAGGACCAGCGGGTCGTTGTCCGGATTGGAAGATGCGGTCGTTGTCATGGTGTGTGTTGTCTCCATCTCTGTGGGTTGCCTGGCTCAGCCGCCGGTCACGGGGCGGATCACTTCGATGCGGTCTTCGGGCTGCAGTGCGCGCGCCGCATGGGCCGAGCGCGGCACGAACTCGCGGTTCACGGCCACCGCGAACGGCGGCACGGCATCGAGTGCGGCCAGCGCGTCGATCACGGTGGCGCCGTCCGGCAGCGTGTAGGGCTTGTCGTTGATCAGGACGTTCATCGTCATGCTTGGGAGGTCTCCAGGCCGAGCTTCTGCGCCAGTGCCGAGCGGCCGTGCACGAGCAGCTCCATGGCCGAATCGAGCACCGCGGGCGCGATCATGAAACCGTGGCGGTACAGGCCGTTGATCTGCAGCACGCGCGGCTGCGGCTGCCGGATGGCGGGCAGGTTGTCGGGCAGCGTGGGCCGGCATTGGGTCGCGATCTCGAGGATGCGGGCTTCGGCGAAGCCGCTGTGCACCGCGTAGGCCGCGCTGAGCAGTTCGAGCGTGGAGCGCACGCTGGCGGGTGACATGTCGTCCGACTCGATCTCGGTCGCGCCGATCACGAACACGCTGCCCGGCTTGGGTGCGATGTAGAGCGGATAGCGCGGATGCACCAGCCGCGTGGGCCGCTGCAGCGCCACCTCGGGCGCGTGCACGCGGATGACCTCGCCGCGCACGCCGCGCAGCGCGCTCCACTGCGGCTTGGCACCGAGGCCGCGGCAGTCGATCACCCAGTCGGGCTGGCCCGGCGCGCCCGGAGAAAAATCGCCGGGTTCGCGTGGCGACTGCCAATGCAGCTTCACGCCCGGGCAGGCTTGCAGCGTGGCAAGCAGCGAAGCGAGCAGCGCACGGTTGTCGAGCTGGCCTTCGCCCGGAAGGAACAAGCCCTGTGCGAAGCGCTGGCCGAGCGACGGCTCGAGCGCGGCAATCCCGCTGCCGTCGAGCGTGCGCATCGGGGCGAGCTCGGACACCTGCGTGCCGGTGCGCGCCAGCACGCGCGCGAGCCGCGCGGCCTCGGCGGCGTCCTGGCGGTGCCACAGCACCAGCGTGCCTTCGCGCTGGAAGAACACAGGCTGCGCCAGCGGCGCCAGCAGCTCGGGCCAGCGGCCCAGCGCGTACTGCCCCATGCGCACGACCGGCACCGGCGCGACGGCCGATTCGGCCAGCGGCGCGAGCATGGCGGCCGCCACGCGCGCGGCGGCGCCTTCGGCCTCGGGGCTGCCCACCTCGAACAGCTCGACCTTGCAGCCGGCTTGAGCGAGCGTGACCGCGAGCAGCCGGCCCATGAGGCCCGCGCCGAGGATGGCGGCGGATTGGAATGGGAGGCTCATGGCCTTGCTCCTTCCCGCGCTGGGGGAAGGTTGGGATGGGGGCGGGCAGAGCGCGCGGTAGACACGCCGCTTGCCCCCACCCCAGCCCTCCCCCGGGAGGGGAGGGAGAAAGGCAGGGCCGGTCGCCGATAATTTTCAGCATGACCCAAGCACTTTCCGACGCGCCCCAAGCGCCCCTGCGCTACGCACGCGTGCTCTCGATCGCCGGCTCCGACAGCGGCGGCGGTGCCGGCATCCAGGCCGACCTGAAGACCTTCGCGGCGCTTGGCTGCTACGGCATGACAGCCATTACGGCGCTCACCGCGCAGAACACGCTCGGCGTGTCGGGCATCCATGGCGTGCCGCCTGCTTTCCTCAAGGCGCAGATCCAGGCCGTGGTCGAGGACATCGGCGTCGATGCGGTCAAGCTCGGCATGCTGCATGCACCCGAGGTGGTCGAGGTGGTGGCCTGGGCCATCGATCACTACCGGCTGCCCAACGTGGTGCTGGACCCGGTGATGGTCGCCACCAGCGGCGACCGGCTGATAGCTTCGGAAACCGTGCAGGTGCTGGTGCGCGAGCTGTTCCCGCGCGCCGTGGTGGTCACGCCCAATCTCGACGAAGCGGCCTTGCTGATCGGCCATGCGATCGACGGCATCGATGCGCTCGACGTTGCGGCCAACGAACTGCTGGCACTCGGCGCGCAGGCCGTGCTGCTCAAGGGCGGGCACCTGCCGGGCGACGAGGTGGTCGACGTGCTGCTGCAATCCGACGGCACGCGCAAGCGGCTGGCCTCGCAGCGCATCGCGAGCCGCAACCTGCATGGCACGGGCTGCACGCTGTCGTCCGCCATTGCCGCGCACCTGGCGCTGGGGCTGGCGTTGCCCGAGGCCGTCGAGCGCGCACGCGCCTACATCCTCGGCGCGATGGCCGCCGGCGCGCATGTGAAGACCGGCGCGGGACACGGTCCGCTCAACCACGGCTTTGCGCCAGTGCCGACGCACCGCCTGCCGTCGTCGGCGTAGCCTTGGGCCGGCTGGCCCAGGCCAGCAGGAAGGTCGCGGCCAGCGTCGGCAGTGCCGAGCCGAACTGCGGCGCCCACCCGGCGAGCGCATGGTAGGCCGCGATGCCCGCAATCCAGATCAGCGCCGCGCCCAGGTCGACCCGACGCATGCCCACCGACGAAACCGCCTGGCGCGTGCCCAGCCGCCCCAGGATCACGCCGTAGAGCGGCACGAACACCGAACTCAGCATCAGCAGGAACGGCTCGAGCGTATGCATCGGCAGCACCAGCGCGAGCGCGGTGCACAGCGCCGCGAGCAGGAGGCCCCAGCGCCGCACGCTCCAGCGCGGCAGCAGGCTGTGGGTGGACACCGAGCCCGAATACACATCGCCGTAGGCGTTGTCGAGTTCGTCGATCAGGATCAGGCCCAGCGCCACCAGCCCGCCTTGGGCGAGCAGCAGGGCGGTGACCAGGCCTGTGCCCGGTTCCGCCACGCTCACCACCATCACGCCGAGCGCATAGCACCAGACGTTGGCCAGCGCATAGCCGATCCAGGTGCCGCTGAAGGCGCTGCCCAGGCCGCCCGCGCTGCGCTTGCCGTGGCGCGCGTAGTCGGCCACCAGCGGCAGCCATGAGACCGGCATGGCAATCACCAGGTCGAGCGCGCCGAACATGCCCATGCCGCCATCGCCCGGCCGGGCCCAGAAGGCGTCGAGGCCCTTGGCTTGCAGGCGGGTTGCGAACTGCCAGCTCAGCCAGAGCAGCGACAGCACCACCAGCGGCAGGCCGAAGCGGCTCACGAAGCGCCGCACCAGCTTGACCATGGAGCCGGCCAGAAGCGCCAGCAGCACCGCGCCCCAGAGCAGCGTGGTGAGGGCGCCGCCCAGCGGTCCGCCGAGCGCCAGGCCGAAGGCCTGCTGGCCGATCGCCTGCGTACCCTCGCGCATGATCACGAGCTCGAAGGTGGTCCAGCCCACCAGCTGCACGATGTTGAGCAGCACCGGCAGCCGCGCGAAGGCGCTGCCGTAGGTGGCGTGCATCAGCCCGGCGCTCGCCAGGCCGCTCTCGCAGCCGAGCCGTGCGGTCCAGGCCAGCAGGCCCGCGCCGAGCAGCGAGCCCAGCACGATCGCGATGGCCGCGTCCCGCGTGCCCACCGCCGGCACCAGGTAGGCGCCGATCTGCATCACCAGCAGCCCGACGCCCAGGCTGAACCAGAGCGATGCGTGGTCGTGCCAGCCGAACGCGCGCTGCGACGCGGGCAGGGGCGCCAGCGCCTCGTTGGCGGAAGAAGGTTCGTCGTCGTGTGCCATCCAGTTGCTCCAGTGCAAAAGGTTTGGCAGGTGGGCGAGGCTCCGGCGGTGGGGCCATCGCGCGAGACAACGCGACAGGCCGCCGGACCAGCTTCCCTGCGCGAGGATTACCTCAGTCAGGTTCAAAGGGACTCTCTCAGTCAGCCCCGGAACGGATTCCGGTTCGACACCCCTAGCGGTGGTGCTCCGCGCCGTGGCGCAGAGCGGAAACTATTGTACGAGCCTGTGCGCCCTGCCTCCAAACCATCGATCATGGTCCGGATATGGCAACCTGCATGCCACCACTTCGAGGATGTGTTCCATGAGCGATTCCGCAATCGACCAGTCTCTTGCCCAGGCCTTCCAGCGCTTCACCGAGGCCAACCCGGCCAGCCGGCGCCAGTTCGAGGCGCAGGCGCGCTACATGCCCGGCGCCAACAGCCGCTCGGTGCTTTTCTATGCGCCGTTTCCGCTCACCATTGCCAAGGGCGAGGGCGCCGCGCTCTGGGATGCCGACGGCCACCGCTATGCCGACTTCATCGCCGAGTACACGGCCGGCGTCTATGGCCACTCGGCACCCGAGATCCGCGATGCGGTGCTCGAGGCGATGCAGGGCGGCATCAACCTCACGGGCCACAACCTGCTCGAAGGCCGGCTCGCGAAGACCATCTGCGAGCGCTTTCCGCAGATCGAGCAGCTGCGCTTCACCAACTCGGGCACCGAGGCCAACCTGATGGCGCTCACGGCCGCGCTGCACTTCACGGGAAGGCGAAAGATCGTGGTGTTCTCGGGCGGCTACCACGGCGGCGTGCTCGGCTTCGGCGCCAAGCCGCTGCCGACCACGGTGCCCTTCGACTTCCTGGTGCTGCCCTACAACGATGCGCAGGCTGCGAGCGAGCAGATCGCCAGGCACGGGCCGGAGATTGCCGCGATCCTGGTCGAGCCGATGCAGGGCGCGAGCGGCTGCATTCCGGGGCGCCTCGACTTCCTGCAAGCACTTCGCGATGGCGCGGCGAAGGTAGGTGCGCTGCTGATCTTCGACGAGGTCATGACCTCGCGCCTGGGGCCGCAGGGCCTGGCCAACAGGCTCGGCATCCGTTCCGATCTCACCACGCTCGGCAAGTACATCGGCGGCGGCATGTCGTTCGGCGCCTTCGGCGGGCGTTCGGACGTGATGGCGCAGTTCGATCCGCGCACGGGATCGCTCTCCCATTCGGGCACCTTCAACAACAACGTGATGACCATGGCGGCCGGGTACGCGGGCCTCACGAAGCTGTTCACCCCTGAAGCGGCCGGCGCGCTGGCCGAGCGCGGCGAGGCGATGCGCGCGCGGCTCAATGCGCTGTGCACGAAGGAGGGCGTGGCCATGCAGTTCACCGGCACCGGCTCTCTGATGAACGCGCATTTCGTGCGCGGGGAGGTGCGGTGCGTGGATGACCTGGCGGCGGTCGACGGGCGGCTGCGGCAGCTGCTGTTCTTTCACCTGCTGGGCGAAGGCATCTACGCCTCGCCGCGCGGCTTCATCGTGCTGTCTTTGCCGCTGACCGACGCGGACATCGACCGATTCGCCGCCGCCATCGGCAGCTTCATCGGCGAATACCGCGCGCTGCTGCTGCTGCCTAGCGCGAACTAGCCACGCCCAGCAGCTCGTGCAGCCGCGTGCTGGTAGTCGTGTACTGCAGCGGTACGGCCTTGCCCGGGAACACGATGGCAGTGGCGCCCCAGGCGGCCAGCGTGGCCTCGTGGAAGCCGCAGACGATGAGCTTCTTCTTGCCCGGGTAGGTGTTGATGTCGCCCACCGCGAACACGCCGCGTTCGCGGGTTTCGTACTTCTCGGTGTCGACCGGCACCTGCTTGCGCTCGAGTTCCAGGCCCCAATCGGCAATGGGGCCGAGGCGCGGCGAGATGCCCAGGCAGGCGATCAGCGCGTCGAGCGGCAGATCGGCAGTGGTTGCATCGGGCGTGGTGATCTGCAGTTGCCTGCCGTCGAAGGCGGTGGGCTGGCCAACCTTGAAGGCCAGCTTGCCCTCGGCCACCAGCGCGCGCATCGAGGCGACCAGGCCTTCATCGGCCTGGAAGCCGTCGCGGCGGTGGACCAGCGTGACCTGCTTCGCAATGGCCGTGAGCGCGGCGGCGGTTTCCAGCGCCACGTCGTCGCCGCCATTCACCACCACCGCCTGCCCGGCAAAGCGGTCCAGCGAATCGGGGTGATAGAAAAGCGAGCGGCCTTCGAACTGCGCGATGCCTTCGAGCGCGATGCGCTTGGGCACGAAGGCACCGACACCCGCCGCGATGAACACCGTCTTCGCGAGGAAAGCCGTGCCGGCCGAGGTGGTCAGCAGCAGGCGCTCGTCGGCCTGCCTTTCGAGCGTGGCCACTTGCTCGCCGAAATGGAATTGGGGCTTGAACGGCGCAATCTGCTCGAGCAGCGATTGCGCGAGGCCGCGGCCGCTGGTGACCGGCGTGCCCGGAATGTCGTAGATCGGCTTGTCGCCGTAGAGCGCCACGCACTGGCCGCCCGCGGCGGGCAGCGCATCGACGATGTGGCAGGAGATCTCAAGCAGGCCGAGCTGGAAGGCCTGGAACAGCCCGACCGGACCGGCGCCGATGATCAGCGCATCGGTTTCGACGGGGGCTCGGCCTTCGGGGTTCAACGGACCAGTTCGCCGATCTTGTCGGTCTTGTCTTTCCACTCTTCGGCGTCGGGCAGCGCGGGCTTGCGCTTGGTGATGCTCTTCCAGCCATCGGCCACCGCGAGTTCGGCGTTGAGCTTGATGAACGCGATCTGGTTGGCCGGGAGGTCTTCCTCGGCATAGATCGCATTGACCGGGCACTCGGGGATGCAGACCGCGCAGTCGATGCATTCGTCCGGGTCGATCACCAGCATGTTGGGGCCTTCGCGGAAGCAATCCACGGGGCATACGTCCACGCAGTCGGTGTATTTGCAGCGGATGCAGGCTTCGGAGACGACGTGGGTCATTTGTCTTCTAACGTCAATGTGAGGTCGGGGAAAACCCCAGATTTTAGGCCTTTGCGGCGGCGGGCTGCACGAGCACGGCGGCAGCGGTCTTGTGGGAGGCCGTATCGACCAGCACCAGCGAGCCCAGGGCGCGCGATTGCGTGAAGGGCAGCACCGCCAGCGGCTGCTGCAGCGAAAGCACCACATCGCCGATGGAATTGGCTTCCAGCTGCGTTGCGGGCTCGGATTCGAGCGTGGTGATGTTCACGCGGTCGACGATGCGCGCCACCTTGGCCTTGACCCAGCGGTGGCCCTGCAGCGCCCAGTAGACGCGGCCTGCGACCAGCGGCTCGTCGTCGAGCCAGGCCACGGTGGCGGTGATTTCGCGCACCGGCTCGAAGGCCCCGGGCGCCAGCAGCCAGTCGCCACGCGACACGTCCACTTCGCGGTCGAGCACGATGCCGGCGCTGTGGCCTGCATGCACCACCTTGGGCTGGCGCGTGTGGCTCAGCACCTGCGCGACCGTGGCGGTCTGGTTGCTGGGCAGCACGGTCACGCGCTGGCCGGGTTCGACATGGCCGGCAGCCACGCGGCCCCAGAACACGCGGCGGCCCTGCGAGGTGTCGGCCGAGGACGAGAATTTCTCGACCCACTGCACCGGGAAGGCGAAAGGCACGGCCTCGTCCTGCACGGTGACCGGCAGCTCTTCGAGCAGCTCGAGCAGGCTCGGGCCCTCGTAGCCGACCCAGTCGGCGTGGCGCGTGGCCACGTTCCAGCCCTTCAGGGCGGAGATCGGCACGATGGCGGCCACCTGCACGCCAGCCGCTTCGGCAAAGGCATTCAGCGCGGTCGAGATGCGTTCGAAGGCGAGGCCGGCGTCGTCGATGGCGTCGAGCTTGTTGACCGCGAACACGATCGACTGCACGCGCAGCAGGTGGGCGAGCAGCGTGTGGCGGCGCGTCTGCGGCAGCAGTTCGCGTTTGACCACGGTGCCGTCTTCCACCTCGGCGGCCCAGGCCAGCTTGGTGGCATCGACCAGCACCACGGCGGCATCGGCGGCCGAGGCGGCCGTGACCATGTTGCGGGTGTACTGCTCATGGCCCGGCGCGTCGCCGATGATGAACTTGCGCCTGGCGGTCGAGAAGTAGCGGTAGGCCACGTCGATCGTGATGCCCTGTTCGCGCTCGGCCGAGAGGCCGTCGGTCAGGAGCGCCAGGTCGGTTTCGCCGCCGCGCTGCACGCCGGCGAGCTGGTCCTGCAGCACGGTCTTGCTGTCGACCAGCAGACGGCCGATCAGCGTGCTCTTGCCGTCGTCGACCGAGCCGCAGGTGATGAAGCGCAGGGCGGTGCCGGTGTCCCCGTGAATGTCGGTGCCGGCAGGGGTTGCAGTCGTCGCGCTCATCAGAAGTAACCGTCTTTCTTGCGTTTTTCCATCGAAGCTTCCGAAGTCATGTCGTCCATCCGGGTGGCGCCGCGTTCGCTGACGTCGACCGACAGCGTTTCGAGCACCACATCGCCCGCATCGGCCGCGAGGCTCTCGACCGGGCATGTGGTCGTGATGTCGCCCACGGTGCGAAAGCGCACGTCGCGTACCTGCACGGTTTCGCCGTCGCGCGCCGGGGTGAGGTCGGTCACCGGCACCAGCAGGCCGCGGCGCTCGACCACCTCGCGCTTGTGCGTGTAGTAGATCGACGGCAGGCCCACATGCTCGCGTTCGATGTATTGCCAGACGTCGAGCTCGGTCCAGTTCGAGATCGGGAACACGCGGAAGTGCTCGCCCGGGGCGAGGCGGGTGTTGAACAGCGTCCACAGCTCGGGGCGCTGGTCCTTGGGCTGCCATTGGCCAAAGCTGTCGCGGTGCGAAAAAATGCGCTCCTTGGCGCGCGCCTTTTCCTCGTCGCGGCGCGCGCCGCCGATCAGCGCGTCGAAGCGGAATTCCTCGATGGCTTCGAGCAGCGTGACCGACTGGTGCGCATTGCGCGATTCGCCGGGGTGCGCCAGCCGCACGGTGCCGCGCGCCATCGAGTCCTCGACGCTGCGCACGATCAGCTCGGCGCCCAGTTCCTTCGCGCGCTGGTCGCGGTAGGCCGTCACTTCGGGGAAGTTGTGGCCCGTGTCGATCATCAGCAGCGGGTAGGGAATGCGGCCGGCGCCGAAGGCCTTTTCGGCGCACTTGAGCAGCACCAGCGAATCCTTGCCGCCCGAGAACAGCAGCGTGGGGCGCTCGAAGGCGGCCGCCACTTCGCGCAGGATGAAGACGGTTTCCTCTTCCAGCGCATCGAGGTGGGTGTTGGACAGGCGCGCGGGAGAGTGCATGGGCGGCAGCAGCAGTTCGGTTTCGGTGCGGGCGTTCATCGGGTGGTGTGCTGAATGCGGAGGAGCGGTGCGGCGCGGACTCTCAGTGAGAGAGGTGCAGTCCGCACTCGCGGTTGTCTTCGCCCTTGGTAGGGTCCACGTAGTCGAAGTTGTTGGGCAGGCCGTGCGCTTCGCAGTACGCGTACAGGTCCTTGGACGACCAGTGCAGCAGCGGCGCGACCTTGATCAGGCCGTCGGGGTTGACGCTGACCGGGTCCATCTGCGCGCGCACGGCCGTGTCGGTGGCCCGAAGCGCGGTGAACCAGACCTTCGGTGCCGTCTCGCGCAGCGCGCGGGCAAAGGGCTCCAGCTTCACCTCTTCCGTGAAGGCGGCATGGCGCGGATCGTCGAGCGCCGGCGTCGGGCCCTCCACCGCTTCGCGATGCGCACGCGAGCGGCGCGGCAGGTAGATGTGCAGGTCCAGGCCCAACTGCTTCGTCACCTCGTCGGCAAAGCGGTAGGTGGCCTCGGTGTTGTAGCCGTTGTCCATCCAGACCACGGGAACGTCGCGCCTGGCGCGCGTGACCATGTGCAGGATCACGGCCTCGAACGGGCGGAAATTGGTGGTGACGATCGCGCGCTGGCCGAGGCCGATGGCCCAGTCCACCAGGCCCTCGGCGTTGCGGCCGAGCTCGGCGTTGATGCGTGCGAAATCGATGTCCGTGGTGGCGATGCTCATGTCGATGGTTCCCATGCGGGCTCAGGTGCCGGCCGCGAAGTGCGGCGCGGGCTGCACCGCATCGCCCTGGTAGAAGGCCGAGAAGCGGTCGAACTGGCGCTGTGCATCGGTGGCGTCCACGCCTTCCTTCAGCACGGCGCTCGAGAAGCCGGTGCGTTCCATCTGCACCAGCTGGTCGATCAGCACGTCGCCGGTGGCGCGGATGTCGCCCTTGAAGCCGAGCCGGCGGCGCAGCAGAAAGGCCTGGCTGTAGGCGCGGCCATCGGTGAACTTCGGAAAGTTCAGGTCGATGCGCTCGATGTCTTCCAGGCACACCTCGATGGCGAGCGGATCGGCATCGTTGGGCAGCTGCAGCACCTTCGGGTCGCCATCGTCGATGTGTTCTTCGGCCGAAAGGATGTTGAGGCGCCGATTCATGCCGCTTCCTCCACCTTGAAGCGCGCACCGTTGGCCGCGGCCTTGAACGGGTCGTGGCCGACGCGGCGCAGGGTGTCGATGAAGGTCTCGCCGCCTTCGCGGGTGTCGCGGTAGGTGGTGAGCACGGCCTCGATCACGCCCGGCACTTCGGCCGCCGAGAACGAGGGGCCGACCACCTTGCCGGCCTGCGGCGCACCGCTGAGGGCCGAGCCGTCGGAGCCGCCGAGGGTGACCTGGTACCACTCCTTGCCGTCCTTGTCGACGCCCAGGATGCCGATATGGCCGCTGTGGTGGTGGCCGCAGGAGTTGATGCAGCCGCTGATGTGCAGGTCGATCTCGCCCAGGTCGTCGAGCTCGTCGAGGTCCTGGTAGCGCTCGGTGATGGCTTCGGCGATGGGAATGGAGCGTGCATTGGCCAGCGCGCAGAAGTCGCCGCCGGGGCAGGCGATCATGTCGGTCAGCAGGTGCACGTTGGCGCTCGCAAAGCCGGCCGCGCGGGCGGCGAGCCACAGCGCGTGCAGGTCTTCGGCATGCACCCAGGGCAGCACGATGTTCTGGTCGTGCGTGACGCGGGCTTCACCGGCCGAGAAGCGGTCGGCCAGTTCGGCGAGCGTGTCGAGCTGGGCGGCCGATGCATCGCCGGGCGCCTGCTTCAGGCGCTTGAAAGAGAGCGTGACGGCGCGCAGCGCGGGGTTTTTGTGCGCGGCCACGTTGCGGGCCAGCCAGCGCGCGAACATCACGTCGTCGGCGGCGTGGGCACGCAGCTCGGCATCGGTCTTCTCGGCGCTTTGCAGCACGCGGGTGGCGAGCGTCGGCGGCACGAAGGAGGCGGCCACGCGGTCGAACTCTTCCTGCGTGATGGTGTGCGGCGCACCGTCGTGCTCGATGATCTGCTTGTACTCGGCCTCGACGTCGTCGATGTAGCGCTGGCCTTCGGCCTTCACCAGGATCTTGATGCGCGCCTTGTAGATGTTGTCGCGGCGGCCATAGCGGTTGTAGACCCGGATCACCGCTTCGAGGTAATTCATGATCTGCTGCCACGGCAGGAACTCGCGCAGCACGGTGCCGATGATGGGCGTGCGGCCCATGCCGCCGCCCACCTGCACGCGGAAGCCGATCTCGCCCGCCTCGTTCTTCACGAGCTTCAGGCCCACGTCGTGCCAGCCGGTGGCGGCGCGGTCTTCGGCGGCGCCGGTGATCGCGATCTTGAACTTGCGCGGCAGGAAGGCGAATTCAGGGTGCAGCGTGCTCCACTGGCGCATGATTTCGGCGTAGGGGCGCGGATCCGCGATTTCGTCGACCGCGATGCCGGCGCGCTCGTCGCTCGTGATGTTGCGGATGCAGTTGCCGCTGGTCTGGATGCCGTGCATGTCGACCGAAGCCAGCAGGTCCATCACGTCGGCCGACTTCGACAGCGGAATCCAGTTGTACTGGACGTTCTGGCGGGTCGAGAAGTGGGCGTAGTGCGTGGGGAGCTTGTGGCTGCCGAGCAGGCCCTGCGTCTCGATGGCCTTGCGGTAGACCTCGGCTTCGGGCTCGTCGTACTCGCGGGCGATCTTGGCCAGCACGCGCAGCTGGCGGCTCGAAAGCTCGCCGTACGGCACGGCCACGCGCAGCATCGGCGCGTAGCGCTGCACGTACCAGCCGTTCTGCAGCCGCAGGGGGCGGAACTCGTCTTCGTGGAGGCGGCCCTTTTGCCAGCGTTCGAGCTGGTCTCGGAACTGGGCAGCCCGCTGATGGACGAACTGGCGATCGAATTCTGTGTATTGGTACATCGTGTGATCTTCTTGAAGAAGTGCGGTGCCGCACGTACAACGGGGCGCCCCAGCAAGAAGCCGAGATTCTGAAACCCGGCCTTATGGAAGCAAACTATTTTTTGGTTCGGGCTTTATGCGGATAAGCTTATTCTTCAATGGGTATGCGGGTTTCGGGGCGGTTGGATGCTTATTCTGGATAAGGGGGAAGGGGCTTGGTTGGGGGTGGATGAGGGGTTTTGGGGCGGGGTGTTTTGGGGTTCCGGGGCCGGGTCTCGCCCCGGCGGGCGAGCTACTTTCTTTTGCTTCGCCAAAAGAAAGTAGCCAAAGAAAAGGCGACCCCACTGTCTGCGACCCTTCGCTTCGCTACGGGCAACCTGCGGTGCTCGGGTTTCGCGGGGTCTCGCAGAACTCGCTTCGCTCAGACAGCTGCGAGCCCTGATCCGCGAAACCCTGCGCTCCTCGGCGCAGCCAGAGGGGAGGGCAAACCGAACGGGCCATTGCTGCGCTCGGCCGCCAAGCCACCGCAGGCGCGCAGCGCCTGCGGTGGTTGGGATTGAGTTGGGCTGTTGGTCTTGGGGCCGAGCGAAGCGAAGGCTGCCCGCTCCCACCCCTTCTGGCTGCGCCGAGGAGCGCAGATGGAGGCGGGATCAGGGCCGCAGCTGTCTGAGCGGAACGCAGTGGAGCGAGTTCTGCGGACCCCCGCCGGAGTCGAGCACCGCAGGTTGCCCGCAGCGAAGCGGAGGGACGCAGACAGCAGGGGTCGCCTTTCTTTGCTTACTTTCTTTGGCGAAGCAAAGAAAGTGAGTCGCCCGCCGGGGCGAGTCCCGGCCCCGGAACCCCAAAAAAACTCAACGCAACATCGAAGACATCGCCGAACAGCAGTTCAGCATCCGCACCGCGGCCTCGACTGTCTCAGCGGAAAACCGCAGCGTGACACCGTCGATGCGTTCGAACGACGGCCACTGGCAGAACAGATCCGCCATCATCGGCGACTGCGTGCGCAGAGTGACCACCTGCGGTCCCTTGAACACCAATGGCCTCGCATTGCCGCGCGCAGCCAGCGCCTCGGCCACGCCGGCCCGGATGGCGGCGCGCGACTGTTCGGGCGACAGCGACACCCCGCTGTTGAACCCCGTGGCACGCTTGGTCTGCACGAAGGTCGCGTGCGGAAAGAGCGCCCGGTTCTCGGCAATGAACACATCGTCCCCGCTGGCCATCACCACCGGCACGCCGTATTCGCCGGCCAGTGCGCCATAGAGCCCGGCCTCGCCCAGTTCCTGGTCGCCGAGCCGGATGCCTGCAAAGGCAAAGCTGTTGATGGTGTGGGCGAGGATGCCGCGTCCCTGAGCGCGCGAGTGGTAGCCCACCATGCAGACGGCGTCCACGCCTTCCTCTTCCACGCCGGCCACCATGCTCAGGTAGCGCGGCTTGCCCTGCACCACGCGGGCGCGCGCATCGAGCACGTCGGGCGGCATGTTGCGAAAGCCGCCATGCGAATCGTTGACCAGCACCTCGGTGGCGCCGGCCTCGAAGGCGCCGGCAACGGCCGCGCTCGCCTCGTGCGCCATCAGCAGGCGCGCGCGTTCGTACTCGGGGTTGCCCGGCCGGGCCTGCTCGTGGTGGTAGACGCCCGCAACGCCTTCGATGTCGGTGGAGATCAGGACTTTCATGGGAGGGGGTGCGGTTGCGCGAAGGAAGAGGAAAGGGAAGAGGGCGGCAGCAGTTCCGACAGCGCCGCCCGGTGATGGCCATCGCGGCCCGTCACGGCCGTGGCGCGCCAGAGCGCATGCAGGATCGCCTGCTCGGTGCTGTCGGCGGCGGCCTGGAAGAGGCCGTCGAGCAACCCGTCGTGCACCATCGCGATGGCCGGCATCGGGCGGTCGACGCGGTCGGGTACGGTGTAGGCGGTCGAAAAGGCCAGCACGATGTCGCCGCTGCCATGGCCGAAGACCGAACCGGTGCGCGCCAGCCCCGCGCCCGCGCGCAGCGCGAGGCGGCGCAGCTGGCGTGCGTCGAGCGGTGCATCGGTGGCGACCACGATGATGATCGAGCCCTTCTCGGGCTCCCTGCATTCGCGCGTGCCGTGCGCGGCCAGCCGTTCGCCGACCGGATGGCCGGCCAGCACCAGCTGCGGCTGGCGCCCGTAGTTCGCCAGCACCAGCGTGCCCACGGTGTGCAGCCCGCCCCCGGGCGCCGAGATGCGCCGCGAGGCACTGCCGATGCCGCCCTTGAGCTGGAAGCTCGACATGCCGCGCCCCGCGCCGACCGAACCCTGCGCAAAGTCGGCGCCGGCGCTCTCGAGTGCGTGCAGGTAGTCCGCCTCGGTCACGGCCAGCCGCTGGATGTCGTTGAGAAAGCCGTCGTTGCACTCGAAGACCAGCGGATTCACCGTCGGCAGCGACCGTCCGCTCTCGGGGTTGGCCGCAAGGCAATGGCGAATCTGCGCCGTCGCCACCGTGCCGACCGAAAAAGTGTTGGTCAGCGCAATCGGCGTCTCCAGCACGCCGAGCTCCGCGAGCTGCACCAGCCCCACGCTCTTGCCGAAGCCGTTGAGCACTACGGCGGCGGCCGGCACCTTGTCGCGGAACGGATCGCCCGCATGCGGACGGATCACCGTCACGCCGGTCTGCACGCCGCCGTCGTCGAGCGTCCGGTGGCCGACCGTGATGCCTTCGACGTCGGTGATGGCGTTGCGCGCGCCTTGCAGCAGGGTGCCGATGTAGGGCAGGGGGGTCGCTGGCATGAAGACAGATCGAATTATTCGCGGTCGATCTTCGGATCGAGCGCGTCGCGCAGCGCATCGCCCAGCAGGTTGAACGCCAGCACGGTGAAGAAGATGGCCAGGCTCGGGAACAGCGCCACGTGCGGCGAGGTCACCATGTCGGCGCGGGCTTCGCTGAGCATCGCGCCCCATTCGGGCGTGGGCGGCTGCGCGCCCATGCCCAGGAACGAGAGGCTGGCGGCCGTAATGATCGAGGTGCCCACGCGCATCGAGAAGTACACGACGATCGAAGAGATCGTGCCCGGCAGGATGTGCCGCACGATGATGGTCCAGTCCGACGCGCCGATGCTGCGTTCGGCCTCGATGTAGGTCTGCTGCTTGAGCACCAGCGTGTTGCCGCGCACCAGGCGCGCGAAGGCCGGCACGCTGAACACCGACACCGCCACCACCACGTTGGTCATGCTGCTGCCGAGGATGGCGACCACCCCCAGTGCCAGAAGAATGCCGGGGAAGGCAAAGAGCACGTCGGAGATGCGCATCACGATGCGGTCCCACCAGCCTTCGTAGTAGCCCGCGAGCAGGCCGAAGGCCGTGCCGACGAAACCGCCCACCAGCACCGAGAGAAAGCCCGCCATCAGCGAGATGCGCGCCCCCATCAGGATGCGGCTGAAGATGTCGCGGCCCAGCGGATCGACGCCGAACCAGTGCGTGGCCGAAGGCCCCGTGTTCAACATGTCGTAGTCGAAGAAGTTCTCCGGGTCGAAGGGCACGATCCACGGCGCGAACACCGCGACGAACACCAGCAGCAGCACGAACAGCGCGGCAACGATGCCCACGGGCTGCTTCTTGAAGCGGCGCCAGCATTCGCCCCAGGGCGTGCGGACCTTGCCCGCGGTTTGAACCGCCACCACGGGCGGAGTGATCGATTCGGCGGTCACGCCAGTAGCTTGCGTCATGGCTTCCTGCTCACTTGTAGCGGATGGTGGGATTGATGTAGCCGTAGAGCACATCGACCACGAGGTTGATCAGGATGAATTCGAGCGAGAACAGCAGCACCAGCGTCTGGATCACGGGGTAGTCGCGCATCTGCACGGCATCGACCAGCAGGCGGCCGAGGCCCGGCCAATTGAAGACCGCCTCGACCAGGATCGAGCCACCCAGCAGGAAGCCGAACTGCAGGCCCATCATCGTGACCACCGGGATCAGCGCGTTGCGCAGGCAATGCTTGATGATGACGGTGCGCTCGCGCACGCCCTTG
The DNA here is from genome assembly GCF_007828835.1 of Variovorax beijingensis. Taxonomy (GTDB): domain Bacteria; phylum Pseudomonadota; class Gammaproteobacteria; order Burkholderiales; family Burkholderiaceae_C; genus Variovorax; species Variovorax beijingensis_A. The sequence continues at coordinate 477,681 of NZ_VIVL01000004.1, forward strand.
GCACGCGCGGTGCGAACGAAATCTTCCTGGATCACTTCGACGAACGAAGCGCGCGTGAAGCGCGCCATCACCGCGGCCACCGCGGCGCCCAGCGTGATCGAGGGCAGGATGTAGTGCTTCCAACTGCTCGCGCCCACCGTGGGCAGCCAGCCGAGCTGGACCGAGAAGATCTGCATCAGCAGCATGCCGAGGGCAAATGCGGGAAACGAAATGCCCGACACGGCCAGCGTCATGCCCAGCCGGTCGGGCCATTGGTTGCGGAACACCGCAGAGACGATGCCGATGCCCATGCCGAAGATCACGGCCCACACCATGCTGGTGATGGTCAGCATCACCGTCGGGAAGAAGCGCTCGCCGATCTCCATCGACACCGGCCGCCGCGTGCGGATCGAGGTGCCGAAGTCGCCCTGCAGCATGTGGGTGAAGAAGCTCACGAACTGCTGGGGCAGCGGCTTGTCGAGGCCGAGTTCTGCGCGGACCATGGCCACGGTCTGCTCGTCGGCGTCCTGGCCGGCGGCGAGGCGCGCCGGATCGCCGGGCAGCATGTGGACGAACAGGAACACCAGCACCGCCACGATGAGCAGCGTGGGGATCAGGCCCAACAGTCGTTTGAGGAAGTAATTCAGCATGGGGTGCGGTTGCCGCGAGCGGGCGATGGCGCAGTGCCACCGCCCGCCGGGCAGTCAGTCAGGAAACGAAGGAGCCGGGATCAGTTCGACACGGCGATGGCGTCGATGTTGATGTTGCCGTCAGGCATCACGAACACGCCCGAGAGACGCTTGGCGTGTGCCGACAGGTTCTGCTCGGTGATCATCGGCACGCGCGGCAGGTCCTTGCGGATCTCTTCCTGCGCGGTCTTGTACAGCGCAGTGCGTTCCTTCTCGTCCGTGGTCACCAGCGCCTTGGCCAGCGCGTTGTCGACCACCTCGCTCTTGTAGAACGACATGTTGTTCAGCTTGGGCGCCCAGGCTTCCGAGGCGAACAGCGGGCGCAGGCCCCAGTCGGCTTCACCGGTCGACGACGACCAGCCGGTGTAGTACATGCGGACCTTGGCCGTCTTCGGATCGGGCCATGCATCGACCTGCTCGGTGCGCTGGCCCACTTCGAGCGCCTGCACCTGCAGCTTGATGCCGATCTGCGCGAGCTGCTGCTGCACGAACTGGATCGTCTTCTGGCTGGTCGTGTTGTTGTAGGCGCTCCACAGCACCGACTCGAAGCCGTCGGGGTAGCCGGCTTCCTTCATCAGTTCCTTGGCCTTCTTCAGGTCGTAGGGAATGGGAGCCATCTTCTCGGCGTACTTCACGCCCTGGGGCAGCACGCCCTGCGCGGGAAAGGCATAGCCGCCGAAGGCGACCTTGGCCAGCGCTTCCTTGTTGATGGCGTAGCCGATGGCTTCGCGCACCTTCGGGTTGTCGTAGGGCTTCTGCAGCATGTTGAATGCCAGGAAGCGCGTGATGATCGAGGGCGTGGCCACCACTTCGAGCTTCTCGCTCTTCTTCAGCAGGTCGGCCTGCTCATAGGGAATGGGGAATGCGAAGTCGGCCTCGCCGGTCTGCAGCATCGCGGCGCGCGTGTTGTTCTCGAGCACCGGCTTCCACGAGACGTTGTCGATCTTCGGGAAGCCCTTCTTCCAGTAGCCGTCGAACTTCTTGGCCTTGACGGCTTCGGTCTGCTTCCACTCGACGAACTCGAAGGGGCCGGTGCCCACGGGGTGGAAGGCGATGTCCTTGTTGCCCCACTTCTTCAGCGCGGTGGGCGAGATCATGGCGGCCGATGCGTGGGCCAGCGAGTTGATGAAGGGGCCGAAGGGCTCCTTCAGCGTGATGCGAACGGTGCTGGGGTTGACCACGTCGACCTTGCTCACGCGGTTGAACTGGTTGTAGCGCAGCAGCTTGTTGTCCTGGTTCAGCACGCGGTCGAGCGTGAACTTCACGGCCTCGGCGTTGAAGTCGGTGCCGTCATGGAACTTGACGCCGGTGCGCAGCTTGATGGTGTAGACCAGGCCGTCCTTCGAGACGTCGTAGCTCTCGGCGAGCACGTTCTGCACCTTCAGGTCCTTGTCGAACTGGAACAGGCCTTCATAGAAGGTCTTGGTCACGGCCGTGGTGATGGTGGTGTTGGTGTTGTACGGGTCCAGCGTTTCCGGCTGGTAGCCGATCGACAGCACCACGTCTTTCGCGGCCAGTGCCGTGCCCGATGCAGCCAGTGCGGCCAGGCCCAGCAGTGCCGATGCCCATCGCAGGGAGGAAGAAGATTGCTTCATGGAAAGAAACTCCAGTCGGTTCGAGAAAAAAAGCAGGAGGGCCTGCGGGTTGAAAAAATCTGCCGGTCGCTCAGAAGGCGCCGCCGATGGCGTGCCGCGCCACGAAGTGGCCCGGCGCCACCTGCACCAGCGGCGGCACGTCGGGTTCGTCGCCCACGGCGCGGATCGGGCTGGGGATCTCGCCTTCGAGCAGCGCGCGCGCCTTGTGGCGGCGCGACGGGTCGGCCACCGGCACCGCGGCCATCAGCTTGCGGGTGTAGGCATGCTGCGGCGCTTCGAACACCGCGCGGCGCGGACCGATCTCGACGATCTGCCCGAGGTACATCACGGCCACGCGGTGGCTGATGCGCTCGACCACCGCCATGTCGTGCGAGATGAAGAGGAAGGCCACGCCCAGCTCGCGCTGCAGGTCGAGCATGAGGTTGACGATCTGCGCCTGGATCGACACGTCCAGCGCCGACACCGATTCGTCCGCCACCACCACCTTGGGGTTGAGCGCGAGGGCGCGCGCAATCGCGATGCGCTGGCGCTGGCCGCCCGAGAATTCGTGCGGATAGCGCTGCGCCACCTCGGGCGGCAGGCCGACCTTCTGCAGCAGCCAGTCGACGCGCTGCTGCGCTTCCGCGCCCTTGGCGATGTTGTGGATCAGCAGCGGCTCCATGATCGAGAAGCCGACCGTCACGCGCGGATCGAGCGAGGCGAACGGGTCCTGGAAGATGAACTGGATGTTGCGGCGCAGGGCCTGCAGCTCGCGCGTGGGCAGGTCGCGGATGTTCTGGCCGCCGAACTCGATCGCGCCGCTCTGGCTCTCGACCAGGCGCAGCAGCGAGCGGCCGGTGGTCGACTTGCCGCAGCCCGATTCGCCGACCAGCGCCAGCGTCTCGCCGGGGTAGAGGTCGAAGCTGATCTTTTCCACCGCATGCACGCGGCGCTTCACGCGGCCGAACAAGCCGCTGCGCACGTCGAAGCGCGTGACGAGGTCGCGCACGCGCAGGATCGGGCCGGCGCCTTCGCGCACGGTGCTCTGCGGCGTGGTGCTTGTGCAGGGCACGGTCTCGGGCGTGCCCTCGGTGCGCAGCAGCTCGAACTTGGCGGGCAGGTCAGTGCCCTGCATCGCGCCGAGCTTGGGCACGGCCGACAGCAGCGCTTTGGTGTAGGGGTGCTGCGGCGAAGCGAACACCGTATCGGAGCTGCCTGCTTCGACCTTGTCGCCGCGGTACATCACGAGCACGCGGTCGGCAATCTCGGCCACCACGCCCATGTCGTGCGTGATGAAGAGCACGCCCATGCGCATCTCCTTCTGCAGCTCGCGGATGAGCTGGAGGATCTGCGCCTGGATCGTCACGTCGAGCGCGGTGGTGGGCTCGTCGGCAATCAGCAGCTGCGGCTTGCACGACAGCGCCATCGCGATCATCACGCGCTGGCGCATGCCGCCCGAAAGCTGGTGCGGAAAGCGGTCGAGCACGTTGCGCGCCTCGGGAATGCGCACCAGCTCCAGCATGCGCAATGCCTCGGCGCGCGCGGCCGCGTTGCTCTTGCCCTGGTGGATGCGGATGGCCTCGGCGATCTGTTCGCCGGCGGTGAACACCGGGTTCAGCGAGGTCATCGGCTCCTGGAAGATCATCGCGATGTCGGCGCCGCGGATGTTGCGCATCTCGGCGTCGCGCGCCTGCGCGAGGTCGAGCACTTCGCCGCTGCGGCGGCGAAACGCCATGCGCCCGTCCAGGATGCGGCCGCCGCCGTGTTCCACCAGCCGCATCAGCGCGAGCGAAGTCACCGACTTGCCCGAGCCCGACTCGCCGACCACCGCGAGCGTTTCGCCATGGTCGACGTGGAAGGAAAGGTTCTTGACCGCATCGACGGTGCGCTCGGAGGTCGAGAAGCGCACGGTGAGGTCGTCGACGGCGAGAACGCGGCCGTCTGGCAGGGCGAGGGCAGGGGAGGACATGGTGCGAGAAAAAAACGTGTGCGTGTCAGGCGAAGATGGCGGTGCGGGGTGCTTCGTCGCCGCGCGCGTGGCCGCGGTACATGCCTTCGGTGTTGAAGGCGAGGCTCAGGTTGCCGTGGCGGTCGATGGCGATCAGCCCGCCGGTGCCGCCGATGGCGGGCAGCGACTGGTGCACCACGGCGTGCGTGGCGGCTTCGAGTGTGGCGCCGCCATAGGCCATGCGCGCACAAATGTCGTAGGCGGCAGCGACGCGGATGAACATTTCGCCGCTGCCGGTGCACGAGACGGCAGCGGTGCGGTCGTCGGCATAGGTGCCGGCGCCGATCAGTGGCGAATCGCCGATGCGGCCGACGCGCTTGTTGGTCATGCCGCCGGTCGAGGTGGCGGCGGCGAGGTGGCCGTGCATGTCGAGCGCGACCGCACCGACGGTGCCGAACTTCTTGTCTTCGTCGAGCGGCGGCGTCATGGCCGCGCCTTCGTGGTCGGTCACCACGCGGCCGGTGTCGCGCACGCGGTAGAGCTGCTGGCGGCGCGCCTCGGTGGAGAAGAAGAAGGGCTCGACCATTTCGAGGCCGTGCTCGCGCGCGAAGGCTTCGGCGCCCGCGCCGGCCAGCAGCACGTGGGCGCCGTCCTCCAGCACGGCACGCGCGGCGCGCACCGGGCGGCGGATGTGGCAGACGCCGGCAATGGCGCCGGCGGCGAGCGTGGCGCCGTCCATCACGGCGGCATCGAGCTCATGGGTTTCCTCGTGCGTGAAGACCGCGCCGTGGCCCGCGTTGAAGAGCGGGCACTCTTCGAGCAGTTCGACCGCGAGGCAGGTGGCGTCGAGCGCGGATGCGCCCTTGAGCAGCTGTGCCTGTGCAGCCTGCACGATGCCCTGCAACGCGTCGTGGTAGGCCTGCGCCTGCGTCGCACTGGTCGTGGCGGCGCTGATGGTGCCGGCACCGCCGTGGATGGCGATGACGGGTGTGATGTTCTTCATCGGGAAGCTTTCTTCTTTTTCTGGCGAACGCCGGCCGGTAACGCGCCGACGGGCAGTGCCGAGGAGACTTCCGCCCGCGGCAGGCCCTGCGCGCCGTGCAGCCAGGGCCGCACCGCCTGCAGGATGCGGCTCGCGGACTGCACCGCGCGCGGCGCACGCAGCGCCACCGCGCTGGTCAGCGCCTCGATCAATGCCAGCACGCTGGTTTCGCAGTTCGGCCGGTAGCTGGTCTCGGTCTGGCAATAGAGCGCCACGTCGGCCAGCGGCGCCAGCGGCGAACTCGGGCGGTCGGTCAGCGCCAGCACGGCGCAGCCCTGGCCCTTGGCGATCTGAGCCAGCGCCACCGTGTCGGTGAGATAGCGCGGAAAGGTCAGGCCGATGAACAGGTCCTGCGGGCCGGCATGCATCAGCGTGCGCGCCGCATGCGTGACGCCGCTGACGCTCGACAGCATCCGCACGTCGCTGCAGCTGCCGTCCAGCCCGTGTTGCAGCAGCCCGGCGAGCCAGGCGCTGGCGCCAAAGCCACCGATGTAGATCGAGCGCGCCTTCAGGATGCGCTGCACTGCGGCTTCGCAGGCGGCGTAGTCCAGCGACTGGCGCGTGGCTTCGATGTTGCGGCGGCTCTCGTCGAGCGCGGTGGCGAACACCTCGGCCACCGTGGTCGGGTGCTCGAGGTTGCCGCGCAGGCGCTCCACCGGCGCCACCAGCGATTCGAAGCCGCGCACGAGTTCGGCACGGAAGGTGGCGTAGCCGTCGAAGTCCAGCGCCCGCGCAAAGCGGTTGGCCGTGGCCACCGACACGCCCACCGCGGCCGCCAGTTCGTCGATGGGCAGCGTGGCCACCTGCAACGGGTGCTCCAGCACGAAGTCGGCCACCTGGCGGTGCGAACGCGTCAGCCGCGGCAGCGCCTGCGCAATGCGCTGGGCCACGGTGGTGCCATTGGTGTCGACGTTGGTGCTCATGGGGCGGGCGATGCACCTCGAAGGGTGCGCGCAATGAAAATGAATTTACAAATATATGTCAGTTAAGAAAATTTTCTGTCATTTTCGGACGATATTGCAAGTAGCGGGCCAGGAACGAGCGGCTTTGAGGCAAAACCAAGGGATTACCCTGATGTCGCCTTTGAGGCCCGCCGTGCGGCTTCTTGACTCTCCCACGGTGTGAAGGCCAAGACTCCGTTCTTTGGCTTTCGAAGGAGAACTCCATGGAACACCCCATGGCACTGGCTGTTGGGGCGCGCTTGTCTGTTGCCGAGGTTGTTGCCCGGTCCGGCGCGTCCGCGCAATTGCTGCGCGACTGCGAGTCGCTCGGGCTGCTCGACGGCATGGCGCGCAACGAAGAGGACGGCCGCCGCTATGACAAACGCGCCGTGTCCACACTGCGCTTCGCGCGAAGGGCGCACGCGCTGGGATTCGAAACACCGGAAGTCGCCGAGTTGCACGCGCTGTGGCGCGACGGGCATCGCGCGAGCTTCGATGTGAAGCGCATCGCGCTCGAACGGGCCGACGATCTGGCCCAGCGGATCGAGGAGCTCGCGCACATGCAGCGATTGCTGGAGCGCCTGGCCCACTGCTGCGACGGCGACGGTTGCCCGGAATGTCCCATCCTGGATGAGCTGGCCGGGCTCGAGGGGTTCGCCGGCTGCGAGGCGCGACGCGGGTAAGGTTACGGCGCCGCCTTCTCCTTCTGCATGAACACGCTCAGCGGATCGTCGGGATAGTCGCCGAAGCGCTCGCGCCGCGCATACCCCGCACGCGCATAGAACGCGAGCGCCTCGGGCTGGCGCACGCCCGTCTCCAGCCGGAACACGGCGCATCCGCGCGCCGCCGCTTCGGCTTCGAGATAGCCCAGCACCTTCGCGGCAACGCCTTGGCCGCGGTTCTGCGGCCGCACGTACATGCGCTTGAGTTCGCCATAGCCGGGGTTCATGACGAGGGCGCCGCAGCCGATGGCCGTGCCCGCCTCGTCGCGCGCGACCGCAAAGAGCACGTGCGCCGCCGACAGCGCCGCAATGTCGATGCCGTAGTGGCTCTCGGGCGGGTACAGCGGCTTCTGGTATGCATCGAGGTCATTGATGAGCTCGATGACGTCGGGTTGGCCGGGGCGTTCAAGGGCAATGTTCATGCGGAGGGATTCCGTTGGTTCGCGGAATCTTATGGTGCTCCTGCGGCCAAAAGAAAACCCGCCGAGGCGGGTTTGGGAGGTTTGGCCGTGGTTGGCGCGTCAGGGCTTTTCGCGGCTGGCCCGGAACCACTTCAGCCGGCGCTCCACCTCGTCAGGCGGAAACTTCCCTTCAGCCGCCAGTTTCCTCAGTGCTCGCTCGTGCGCTCGATACTGCGCGTCCTTCAAGAGTGCCATCTTGCGCTCACCGCAAGGAGCGCAATCGTAGAAGCCCGGTGGACTGGCCGCGAGCTTCATCTTCGCGTCGTACTCTTGGGTGTTGATCCGCCCTGTGGGTTCAACGCCCATGGCGAGGACCTTCCCGTTCTGGAAGGTAACGAGCGCGCTCCCTTTACACCCTGTGGTGTCGGTGTTTGCGGGGTTGTAGGCCTTCCACGGAACTCTGCGCATGTGCTGCAAGGCATGGCGGACATCCTCTTCTGTCAACACGACGTCGTCGCAGTCCAGGACATCCTTGTTTTCCCAGGCAGTTTGGCCTGAAGGTTCTGTAATCTCCACTTTCTCCACATATGCAAGGGAATAGCGCCTGTCGGCTGCCTGCGCCGGAGATGCGATCGCGGCCAGGATCAGCGCCGCCACGGTCACGCGAATGTGGGTTTTGCTCATGGCGTTGGTACGGGCGGATTCCAGTTCGCACCCTGGGCTTCCGTTGGATTCTTTCTGCTGACTACGGGATGACGAAAGATTTCACTCGAAGGAATCTGCATGGAATCTTCGAGCGCCTTGACAAGCCACGAGAGATAGATTTTGAGCTGCAGTCGGGGTACCGAATATGCCGAATTCACCTCGTTGTTTTTCGAGCGGCCACTTTGCTGTTTCACCTGGTGGCTTGAATCCTACCGGCAGCGTTGCCCTGCCAACCATCTCTATCCCGATGGCCTCCATGTTGCTCGGATAACGTGCCAGACATCTCGCCTTCAGCGGCCCCACGTGATTCGTGCGCTGATAGATCGCCGCGGTCTGATAGATCGTCCCATCCGTATCGATGAGAAAGTGTGCGCCGTTCGCCTTCGGGCGCTTGTAGCTGTTCAGTGAAGACGCCGAGGTATCGGCGTCGGTTTGATGCACGACGATGCCCGTGATTGCACTGGTCCGCCTGCCTCGTTCGATTTCGGGGCTGCGAGCATTTCTGACTCGCGCGTGATTAATCATTCCGTTTGCGTCAATTTCGACAAGCATGCGGTTCCTCCTGAAAATTTATTAGTTGTCGATTCTCTTGAGAGGCGTTTCTTGCGAGATCAGATGCCACACAGATCACCACCTCGCGGCACATGCTACAGGCCACCGAAGGGGTTTCTGTGAAGGCTTTGTCAACTACTCCTGGCCAATGCTGCAAAGCCCATTCGCCCGGATGGGTTCATCGCTTGATCCAACAATGGCCGCCGACAAGCCGGTCAACCTTTCGGCTTTCTTCCTGAATCTGCAATTGCGAAGGAGCAGCACCTTGGAATACCGTCACCTCGGAAAATCAGGCCTCAAGGTCCCCGCATTGAGTTTCGGCACCGGCACTTTCGGCGGCAAGGGCGAGCTTTTCAGCGCCTGGGGCCAGACCGACGTGGCCGAGGCGCGCAAGCTGATCGACATCTGCCTGGAGGCGGGCGTCAACATGTTCGACAGCGCGGACATCTATTCGGCCGGCGCGGCCGAGTCGGTGCTCGGCGAGGCGATCAAGGGCCGCCCGCGCGACCAGATCCTCATCTCGACCAAGGCCACCTTTCGCAGCGGCGAGGGGCCGAACGAGGTGGGGTCGTCACGCCACCACCTGGTGCGCGCGGTCGATGGCGCGCTCAGGCGGCTGGGCACCGACTACATCGACTTGTTCCAGCTGCATGGCTTCGACGCGAGCACGCCGGTGGAGGAGACGCTGTCCACGCTCGACGACCTGGTGCGCGCGGGCAAGCTGCGCTATGTGGGCGTGTCGAACTTCTCGGGCTGGCACCTGATGAAGTCGCTGGCGGTGGCCGAACGCCACGGCTACGCGCGCTACGTGGCGCACCAGGCCTACTACTCGCTGGTCGGGCGCGACTACGAATGGGAACTGATGCCGCTCGCGCAGGACCAGGGCGTGGGCGCGGTGGTCTGGAGCCCGCTGGGGTGGGGCCGGCTCACCGGCAAGATCCGCCGCGGCCAGCCGCTGCCGGCCACCAGCCGCCTGCACGTGACGGCCGACATGGGGCCGCCGGTGCCCGACGAGCTGCTTTTTCGCGTGGTCGATGCGCTCGAGAAGGTCGGGGCCGAAGTCGGCAAGACCGTGCCGCAGGTGGCGCTCAACTGGTTGCTGCAGCGGCCGACCGTGTCGAGCGTGGTCATCGGCGCGCGCGACGAGGCGCAGCTTCGCCAGAACCTGGGCGCCGAGGGCTGGAAGCTCACGCCCGCGCAGGTCGCCGAGCTCGATGCGGCCAGCGCCACGACGCGCGCCTATCCGTACTGGCACCAGCAGGGTTTCCTGGAGCGCAATCCCAACCCGGTCTAGGACGGCGCGAGTCCGAGCACCCAGCGCTCGAAGTGCTCCAGCGCCCCGGAAGCCGGCCGGCCCTCGGGATAGGCGAAGTAGTAGCCCTGGCGCACTTCCAGGTGCCGGTCGATCGGGATCACGAGCTCGCCGGTGCGCAGCTCGCGCTCGATCAGGATGCGCGGCGCGAGGCCCACGCCCATGCCGGCGGCCGCGGCGGCGGTCACCATGGTGAAGAGCTCATAGCGCGGGCCGCGCGAGGCGTGCACCGTGTAGTCCCAGCCCTGCTGCGCATACCAGTCGCGCCAGGCATGGGCGCGGGTGCCCAGGTGCACGTGTCGGCAGCGCTCGAAGGCCGATTCGTCCCACGGCCCGTTGGCGTCGCGGAAGGCGGGGCTGCAGACCGGCACCATCTGGCCCTCGGAAAAGATCAGCCCGCCCTGGGTGCCGGGCCAGAACTGGTCGCCGAAATAGATGGCCGCGTCGTAGGCGTTTTCCTGGAACGAGAAGGGCTGCGAGCGCGCCGAGAGGTTGACGGTGATGTTGGGATGCCGCCGGCTGAAATCGGGCAGCCGCGGGATCAGCCATTGCGTGGCGAAGGTGGGCACCACGGCCACTTCGAGCACGAAGCCCATGTCGTGGCCGGCGCTGATCTCCTGCGTGTCGCGCCGGATCTGGTCGAGGTGGCGGCGGATGCGCGCCGCGTACTCGCGCCCGGTGTCGGTGAGCGTGAGGCGCCGCCGCACGCGCGAGAACAGCGCCACGCCCAGCCGCTGCTCCAGCGTGGCCACCTGCCGCCCGACGGCGCTTTGCGTCAGCGCGAGTTCGGCCGCCGCGCGGGTGAAGCTCCCCAGGCGCGCCGAGGCCTCGAAGGCCTGCAAGGCACCCAGGTTGGGAATGTCTTTTCTCATCGTTGCTATTCTGCGTGCCGGGCTCGCGGTTTTTTGCGGCGGCTTGCGCGGATTGGACCTGTCGGCGAACAGCAAGAAAGGAATTTCATGCGTCGTGTGGTGATCATCGGCGGCGGTGCCATCGGCTCCGCCATCGCCTATTTTCTCAACCGGGATCCGCAGGAGGAACCGTTCGACGTCACCGTGGTCGAGCGCGATTTTTCGTACACGCAGGCTTCGTCGGCCTTGTCGGCCAGTTCGATCAGGCAGCAGTTTTCGAGCGCCATCAACATCGAGATGTCGCTCTACGGCATCGACTTCTTCCGCCACCTGGGCGAAAACCTGCGCGTCGGCGACAACGTGCCCGACATCGGGCTGGTCGAGCCGGGCTACCTGTACCTGGCGCCGCCGGAGGGCCTCGACGTACTGCGCGAGAACCACTCGGTGCAGAAGGCGCACGGCGTCGACGTGGTCCTGCTGGCGCCCGACGCGCTGCAGGCGCGCTTCCCGTGGATCTCGACCGAGGGCATTGCCCTGGCCTCGCTGGGCCTTTCGGGCGAGGGCTGGTACGACGGCTACAGCCTGTTGCAGGCCTTTCGCAAGAAAGCCATTTCGCAGGGCGCGCGCTATGTGCAGTTGCAGGCCACGGGATTGAAGCGCAGCGGCCGCGCGGTGGCGGGCGTGGAACTGGACATCGGCAACCTGCTGGAGGCCGACGTGGTGGTCAACGCCGCCGGCGCCTGGGCTGCCAGGGTGGCGGGCTGGGCCGGCATCGATCTGCCGGTGCGCGCGCGCCGCCGCATGGTGTTCAGCTTTTCGTGCCCCGAGACCCTGCCGGGCTGCCCGCTGGTGATCGACACTTCGGGCATCTGGCTGCGCCCCGAAGGCCGGCGCTTCATCTGCGGCTTTGCGCCGCCCCAGGACCGCGACCGCGACGACGCGCCGCTCGAAGTCGACTACCGCGTCTTCGACGATTTCATCTGGCCCGCACTGGCGCGCCGCGTACCGGCCTTCGAAGCCATCCGCATGACCGGCGCATGGGCCGGCTACTACGAGATGAACCTGTTCGATCACAACGCGATCCTCGGCCTGCATCCGGACTGCGACAACCTGTTTTTCGCCAACGGCTTCTCCGGGCACGGGCTCCAGCAATGCCCGGCTGCCGGGCGCGGCGTGGCGGAACTCATCCGTTATGGCGAGTACCGCAGCCTCGACCTGTCGCCGGTGTCGTTCGCCCGTATTCTCGAGAACCGGCCGCTGGTCGAGAAGAACGTGATCTAGCCTCGGCGCGGGTGGAGGCGTACGATCTTTTGCCAAGCAAGCGAGGGTCTCAGCATCATGACTGCACAGGCATTGGTCGACACCGCCCGGGCGCTGGTCGCCGGCGACAAGGGCTTGCTCGCGATGGACGAGAGCAACGCCACCTGCCACAAGCGCTTCGTGAAACTGGGCATTCCCCAGACCGAGGACGCGCGGCGCGACTGGCGCGAGCTGATCGTCACCGCGCCGGGCCTCGGCGCCTGCATCAGCGGCGCGATTCTCTTCGATGAAACCATCCGCCAGCGAACCAGCACGGGCGCATCCTTCGTCTCGGTGCTCAGCGGCGCGGGCATCGTTCCCGGCATCAAGGTCGACACTGGCGCGAAGCCGCTGGCGGGCCATCCCGGCGAGACGGTCACCGAAGGCCTGGACGGCCTGCGCGAACGGCTGGCCGAATATGCCGGCATGGGGGCTCGCTTCGCCAAATGGCGCGGCGTCATCACGCCCGGCCTCGGCCTGCCCAGCCGCGCATGCATCGAGGTCAACGCCCATGCGCTGGCCCGCTATGCGGCCCTGTGCCAGGAGGCCGGACTCGTTCCCATCGTCGAGCCTGAAGTGCTGATGGAAGGCGACCATTCCCTCGCGCGCTGCGCGGAAATCACCGAAGAGACGCTGCACGCGGTGTTCGCCCAGCTGCGCCTGCAGGGCGTGCTGCTCGAAGGCATGCTGCTGAAGCCCAACATGGTGCTGCCGGGGCAGGACAGCCCGAAGCAGGAGAGCGTGGAAGAAGTCGCCGACGCTACGGTGACCTGCCTGCTGCGCACCGTGCCCGCGGCCGTGCCGGGCATCGCTTTTTTGTCGGGCGGCCAGTCGGCACAGCTTGCATCGGCCCGGTTGAACGCCATGAATGCGAGATCCGGCTCGCGCCTGCCGTGGGCGCTGGCGTTTTCCTATTCGCGCGCGGTCCAGCAGCCGGCGCTCGACGCCTGGAAGGGCGATGCCGCCAACGTTGCCGTGGCGCAGCAGGCGCTGGTGCACCGCGCCCGCTGCAACCAGGCTGCGCGCCGCGGCGCCTACGATGCGCGGGCGGATGCGCCGACGCCAGGCTGAGCTTCAGCCGCCCTTTGCCGCATTCACCAGCACGGGCGTCGGCCGATAGCTCTCGGGAAACAGCTTCTTGAGGCCTTCGATCTTCGGCAGATCGTTGAACACGATGTATTCGTTGCCTGGATGGCGTGTGAGGAAGTCCTGGTGATAGGCCTCGGCCGCATAGAACGGCTTCCCCATCTCGATGGTGGTCGCCAGCGGCTTGCCGAAGGTCCTGGCCTGGTTCAGCTGCACGATGTATGCCTTCGCGATGTGGGCCTGTTCGGCGTTCTCGGCAAACACGGTGGAGCGGTATTGAGGCCCTGTGTCCGGTCCTTGCCGGTTCAGCTGGGTCGGGTCGTGCGCCACCGAGAAATAGATCTGCAGCAGCTTGCCGTAGCTGATCTGCCGCGGGTCGTAGGTGATGCGCACCGCTTCGGCGTGGCCGGTGCGGCCCGAGCCCACGTGCTCATAGCGCGCCGTCTTCGCGTCGCCGCCGGCATAGCCCGACACGGCGTTGTTCACGCCCTTGACGCGCTGGAACACGCCTTGCACGCCCCAGAAGCAGCCGCCGGCGAACACGGCAGTGTCGTACTTCATGGTGGGCGAGGCCGGCAGGTCGATCGCGGGTGCCGGCACGCGCCGGGCCGGCTCTGCGAACGAAGGCGCGGCATGCCAGGCCAGCGCCGCGGCGGCGAGCATGCCGGCGGTGAGTGCGGGGAATCTCATGGGCTGTCCTTGAAGAAGGCTGGATGCCAGGCCGATGGGAGCGACATTGCCGCTGATTCCAGCCCACGTCAATGTTCGGCTGCCGATCACATCGCTCAGGGCGGGCAGGGGCGTGCGGCGGCCGCGCCCGGACGCGTGGCCTTGCTGGTGCTGCTTTCGTCCACCGTGCCGAGCGGGCGCGTGAACGTGCAGCCATAGGCCGGGTCCGCCACCGTGGCGGCGGTGACCACGTCGTCGCCCGCCGGCTTCACGCCGTCGCGCTCCCACTTGACCATGGCATCGAAGGCCTCGACCTGTTCGGCGATCGTGAAGTCGCAATGCGAGATGCCGCGCACGGCGCGCTGCACCAGCCAGCCGCCGTTGCCCTTGGCCGCCACGCGCTGGTGGTAGATCTGCTCCATGCTGAAGGGCACGTACAGGTCGCCCAGCGTGTGCAGCGTGACCACCGGGATCCTGAACTCGCCGTTGGCCTTGGGAATCCAGCGCAGGCCATCGGTGCGCAGGCGGTTGGCGTCGGCCGCCGCGCTGAGCTTGAGCACCGAGGCATTCAGCGCCGTGGTCCCCGGCACATCGCCGTCGATGGTGTAGGTGAAGCGGTTGGTGTCGAGCGTGCTCCGGTTCAGGATGCCGTTGACCGTGCCGTCGCTGCCGAACACTCCCCATACCGCCGCGAACGAGCCGCCCTGCGTGAAGCCGAGGTCGAACATCGGCCGCTCGCCGCCCGTGAGGTTCTTCACCACCGAGCCGAACTTCAGGCCGGTGGCCGTGGGCGTGCCCGGGAAGGCGGTGTACAGCGTGCCCGTGACCTGCGCCCGGATGTCCAGCCAGTTGACGGTCGGGTACTTCGGCAGCCCCGCGAGCGCCTGCGCGGCGACCTGCGCGCCCGCGAAGTAGTCGAACAGCTCGGTGTCGCCCATCACGCCGCACATCGGCACCGCGCCGTGGTACTTCAGCTTGTGGTTGGCAGTGGCGAAGGCCTCGTCCTCGATGGCCGCCGCCGTGATGTGGCCGCCCATCGAATGGCCCGTGATGTAGATCCTCGAGGGCGCCGCGAGCTCGCGGCCGTTGGCCTTGGCGATGGCATTGAACTGCAGGGCCAGCGCGTTGGTGTCTTCCACGCCCGCGCGCACGTCGTAGAAATTCTTGCTGTAGCTCGAGGCGGCCCAAGCGTAGCCGTTCTGGATCAGGTGGCGCCGGATGGAGGGGTTGTTCACCTGCAGCACGTTGCTTTCCCCGGCGTAGCCGTGCGCGTACATCACGAGCTTGCCGTTCCAGTTGGCGGGCACCTCGACGTGGTACTGCGCGCCGCCGAGCATGCCGGCCCAGCGGCTGGTGGTGGTGTTGTCGACGGTGTCGCCTGCATCGGGAGCCAGCGCCGCGAAGGTGGTGGCCGCGGGGTCGGCGGGGGCGAAGGAGTTGCGGCTGTCCTGCAGCCGCGTTTCTTCGGGCGGCGGGGGTGGCGCAGGTGGAGGAGGCGGCGCCGGCGGCGCGGGTGCCGGCGCCGGCGGCAGTGGGGTGAAGGCGAAGCCGTTGCCGCCGCCGCCCCCGCCGCAGGATGCGACGGCAAGGCTGGCTGCAAGGGCAAGAAATGTCAGGCGCGCGGAATGCATGGGATGTCTCTCTCTGTTCTTGTGTTGTTGGGAAGAAGCCCGGCGCAGCACAGCCTTGCGCGGCCGTAGAGAACGACCGTGCTATTTCGCTGGACCGGCGGCGCAGCGTAGGGGCGTTGCCGGGCGCACCGGCCCGGGCTTTCCCGTAGCTGCTATCTCCTGCGCGACACCGCGCGCGGCGTGTCAGCCCTTGCGGCGCGTCACCACCACCGTGGCTTCGAGGCCGTCATAGGCCTCGGCATCGCCATACCAGCTGCCCGAGATCGGCGCGGCCTGCGCCGGGTCGCGCGTGACCCCGACGCGGATCAGCTGGCCGCTGCCCATGAGGTTGTTGGTGGGATCGAAGGCGAGCCAGCCGATGCCCGGCAGGTAGGCCTGCAGCCAGGCGTGCGTGGTGCCGGCGCCGGTCATCGATTCGCCGGGCGCCTGGGCCGCGCGGTCGAGCGCGGCGTCGTACAGGTAGCCCGAGACGAAGCGCGTGGCAATGCCCAGGCGCCGCGCGGCCTCCATCATCAGCAGCGCGTAGTCGCGGCAGCTGCCGCTGCCGAGCGCCAGCGTCTGCAGCGGCGTCTGCGTGCCTTCCTCGTCGCGTGCCTTGTATTCGAGGCTCTGGCCGATGTGCGCGTTCATGCGCGCGAGCACTTCGCGCGTGCTGTTGGGCTGGTCGATGTGCAGGAACTGGTGGGCCCAGCGGATCAGCGTGCCGTTGGCATCGTCGTCGTGGTGCGGGCGCAGGTAGTGCTCGAGGTCGAGGCGCTCCTGCACCGAATAGGCGAAGGGCAGGAACTCGGCGGCCGGATCGAGCGCGAGCTGGTCCTGCTGCGCCGGCACGTGCTCGATGGTGAAGGAGCACACGATGCGCAGCTCCGTGGCCTCGCCCATGGGCTGCACCAGCGCGACCGAGTTCGAATGCGGGTCCTGGATCAGCCGCGTGAACGACTCGGGGCTCACCTGCAGGTCGGTGGCGAGCACGCGCAGGTCGTGGCTGTCGCGCGGACGGAACATCACCCGGTGCAGGCCGAAGGTGACCGGCTTCCTGTAGCGGTAGACGGTGGTGTGGATGATGTCGTATTGGATGGCCATGCGCTGCATTCTGGGGCCTTGGCGCGGCAGCGCCTACGCTTGCGTTCGATCGGTCGCGAGCGCCTTGGCCAGATTGGCCGGCAGCGGCAGCGGCTCGCCATGCCATTGCGCGGCCAGCAGCTCGGCGCACAGGGCCGCGAAGCTCAGGCCGCGCGAGCCCAGCGCGGTGCAGGCCCAGGGAGCGGGTGCATCGGACGCGCCATCGGCATCGAGCGGGCCGATCAGTGGCCGGCGGTCGCCCGATGCGCAGCGCACGCCGACCCAGGCGCGGGCCTCGCCGCGGTCGAGGCTCGCGGCCAGCGCGGCGGCCGCGGCGGGGTGCAGCCGCTCCAGGCGCTCGCGGTTGGCGGCGGCATCGGCGCTGCTCGCCTCGAGCTTGGTGCTGTCGCGGTCGAAGGTGGCGCCCGCCAGCCAGAGTTGGGCACCGTTGTCGGTGGGTACATGCGCGATCAGGTGGCCATCGCCATTGATGGGGGTCGCGGGCAGCCCCTCATCCGCAGCCATGGCGCCCCACATGACCTGGCCGCGCACGGGCTGCAGCGGAAGCCCTGGCGCGAAGCGGCCGGATTCGAAGCCCGCGGCGACCACCACGCGTTCCGCCTCGGCCAGCAGCTGGTCCGCCGCATCGAACAGCTGCCATGCGCCGCCGCCGTGCGCCATGCGCGCCACCCG
Organism: Variovorax beijingensis; assembly: GCF_007828835.1. Taxonomy (GTDB): domain Bacteria; phylum Pseudomonadota; class Gammaproteobacteria; order Burkholderiales; family Burkholderiaceae_C; genus Variovorax; species Variovorax beijingensis_A. Next base: position 494,837 of record NZ_VIVL01000004.1, read on the forward strand.
TGCGTTGCCGCGGAACTCGATGCCCGGCCCGCGCAGCCAGGCCGTGATCAGCCGATGCGGCCGCACCCAGCTCGCGCGCGCATGCCAGAGGGCCGGCGCATCGGCCGGCAAGCGGGCCTGTGCCAATTGGGCGGCGCTCGCGGGCCACGACTCGTTGGGGCCGCTGTCGCTCCAGCCGGCGGGCACGCGCGTGCCGCCCTCGGGCCGGCGCTCCAGCACGCCGCTGGCGCGCCAGTCGCGGCCTTCCTCCAGCAGCCGTTCCAGTTCATGCCAGGTCGCGCGGATGCCGGCACGCGTGAGCCGCGACAGCAGGGCATCGTCGGGCGAGACATGCGGTGCCATCACGCCGGCCGGCAGCCCGGAGGCACCGGCGGCGGGGTGGCCCGCCGCGTCGAGCACCGTGACCTGCCATCCGCGCCGCGACAGGCTGGCGGCCACCGCCGCGCCGGCCAGCCCGGCACCGATCACGGCGCAGCGGCCCGGCGATTCGACGTGCCCGGGTGCGGGGCCGCGGCGGCGAACCGTCCAGGCCGGCGCGAACACGCCGCCCAGGCAGTCGCGCTTGGGCGGCAGGCCCGGCCGCCTTTCGAGCTGGAAGCCGTTCTGGGAGAGCGCATCGCGCACCGCACGTGCATAGGTCCAGGTGGCCAGGCCGGTGCCCTGGCGCGCAAAGCGCGACACCGCCTTCAGCGTGTCGGGCGACCACATCGCGGGGTTCTGCTGCGGGCTGAAGCCGTCGAGGAAGATGCTGTCGGCCTCGAAGCGCTGCGCGCGCAGCATCGCCTGCACGTCGCCGATGCACAGCGTGAGCAGTACGCGGCCGGCGTCGAAGGCCAGCCGGTGAAAGCCCGGCAGCAGTCCGTGCCACTGCGCGGCCAATTGCTCGGCCAGCGGCATCAGCTCCGGATAGGCTCCGGCGGCGCGCAGCAGGTCTTCGGGCCCGACCGGGTGGGCCTCGATGGAGACGAAGTGCAGCATCCGCGGCCGGTTTGCGTCGGCGCGCCAGGCTTGCCAGCTTGTCAGGAAATTGAGCCCCAGCCCGAATCCGGTTTCGAGAATCCGCCATTGAGGGAGTCCGGACCAGGCGGCGGGCAGGCCACAGCCGCCCAGGAATACGTGGCGCGACTGCGCCAGTGCCCCGGTTTCGGTGTGGTAGATGTCGCCGAAGCGCTCGCTGTGCGGCACGCCGTCGGCGCGCCAGGCGACGGGCTCGGCGGCCAAGGCGGACTCAGTTCGAGGGGGGGACGTAGCCCTGCGCGACGTCCGCGCCTTCGCCGAAGAAGTGCTTTTCCATCTGCCGGGCCAGGTACTGGCGGGCGCGCAGATCGGCCAGATTCAGCCGGTTCTCGTTGACCAGCATGGTCTGCTGCTTGAGCCAGGCGGCCCAGGCTTCCTTGCTGACGTTTTCCCACAGGCGCTTGCCCAGCTCCCCGGGATAGGGCGGGAAGTCGAGCCCTTCGGCCTCTTTGCCGAGCTTGATGCACTGAACCATGCGTGCCATTTTGATTGCCTCTGGTGGGGAAAGCGGTTGCTTAGTTGATTTGGCTATTTAGAACTGAGAACTCGGTCGTTCCAGTTTCCATATGTCGTATTGAGAATACGCAGCTTCATTGATATGCCTTTTTGAGCAAGACACCATGAGCCTTCGCCGCGACTTTATCAAGCTTTCCCTGGGTGCCGGCGTGGCCGGTGCCATGGCCCTGACGGCATTGCCGTCGTTCGCGCAGCAGGGCGCGGCGCCCGTGACGCTGCTCAACGTGTCGTACGACCCGACGCGCGAACTCTATGTCGACTACAACCGCGCGTTCGCCAAATACTGGAAGGGCAAGACCGGGCAGGACGTGACCATCAAGCAGTCGCACGGCGGCTCGGGCAAGCAGGCCCGCTCGATCATCGACGGCATCGATGCCGACGTCGCCACGCTGGCGCTGGGCGGCGACATCGACGCGCTCGCCACGCACGGCGGGCTCGTCAAGGCCGACTGGCAGAAGCGCCTGCCGCAGAACTCGGCGCCCTACACCTCGACCATCGTGTTCCTGGTGAAGAAGGGCAACCCCAAGGGCCTGAAGGACTGGGACGACCTGGTCAAGCCCGGTGTGCAGGTGATCACGCCCAACCCCAAGACCTCCGGCGGCGCGCGCTGGAACTACCTGGCCGCCTGGGAATTCGCCAAGCGCAAGTACGGCAGCGACGCCAAGGCCAAGGAATACATCGGCAGCCTGTTCAGGAACGTGCCCGTGCTCGACACCGGCGCGCGCGGTTCGACCATCACCTTCGTGCAGCGCGGCGTGGGCGACGTACTGCTGGCCTGGGAGAACGAGGCCTTCCTGGCGCAGAAGGAATTCGGCGCCGAGAAGTTCGAGATCGTGGTGCCGTCGATTTCGATCCTGGCCGAGCCCACCGTGGCAGTGGTCGACAAGGTGGTCGACAAGAAGGGCACCCGTGCGGTGGCCGAGGAATACCTCAAGTACCTGTATTCGGACGAAGGCCAGGACATTGCGGGCCGCAACTTCTACCGCCCGACCTCGGAGAAGGCCAAGGCCAAATACGACAAGCAGTTTCCCAAGCTCACGCTGGTGACCATCGACCAGGCCTTCGGCGGCTGGGCCAAGGCCGACAAGGAGCACTTTGCCGACGGCGCTTCGTTCGACCAGATCTACACCGCCAAGCAGAAGTAATTCGCCTCGCTCCCTCGAAGCGCACTCCCGAAGAAAAACCGAAAGCCTCTTGTGTCCGTTCTCCTGATTGCCGGCAGTCCCTCCGCACCTTCTCGTTCCACCGCCTTGCTCGAGGCCGTGGGCGAACGGCTGGCCGGGCGCGGCGCGCGTGTCGAGCGGCTCGCGATCCGCGAACTGCCGGCTCAGGCGCTGCTCCTGGCCGACTGGAACCATCCGGCCATCGAGCGTGCGATTGCGCAGGTGGCGCATGCGCGCGTAGTCGTGGTGGCGACGCCGGTCTACAAGGCCGCCTACAGCGGCGTGCTGAAGGTTTTTCTCGATCTGCTGGCGCAGAACGCGCTCAAGGGCAAGACCGTGCTGCCGCTGGCCACCGGCGGCAGCCCGCACCACATGCTCGCGCTCGACTACGCATTGCGGCCGGTGCTGCATGCGCTCTCGGCGCGCCATATCCTGCCGGGTGTCTATGCGACCGATTCGCAGATCACGCTGACGCCCGAGAACGCCTACCAGGTGCATGCCGACCTGGCTGAGCGGCTCAACGAAGCCGTCGAGGTGCTCACTACCGAAGGACTGAAGCTGCCGGCCACGCATGGCTTCGAGCCCGTGCCTTTCTCCAGGGTGCGATGTAGCGTCTAGAACGGGTTCCTGATCGAACCCGAGTCCGGCCAGCCCCATTTCCTGTTCCCGTTTTTTCAAGTCGCCGCTGCGCGGCGAGGGCGCAGCTTTGCCTGAAGTTCTTGCACAAGGAATCCACCCATGAACCCCGTTGCCACCGAAGACTCCGCGCTCGACACGCAGCCGCGCTCCATCTGGAAGGCGCTGCGGGACCTGGCCATCAGCACGATCGTGGTGACCGCCATCGCGCTCATCGTCGGCTTCATCTCGGCCTGAGGCCGCCTCCACCCGCATTCGAAAAGGACAGCCCATGACTTTCCTCTCCCTCCCGCGCCGCCGCCTGCTGCAGGGTGCCGCCGCCGCCATCGCAGTGCCTTCCTTCGCCGCGCTGGCCCAGGCGCCGGCGCGCCAGTTGCGCATCGGCCACCAGAAGGGCGCGCTGAGCATCCTCAAGGGCCGCGGCACGCTCGAGAAGCGCCTGGCCCCGCTCGGCGTGGCCGTGAAGTGGACCGAGTTCACCGCCGGCCCAGTGCAACTCGAGGCACTGAACGTCGGCTCCATCGACTTCGGCGACGTGGGCGAGGCGCCGCCGATCTTCGCGCAGGCCGCGGGCGCGCCGCTGGCCTACGTGGCCACCACGCTGCCGCGGCCCCAGTCGGAAGCGGTGCTGGTGCCCAGGGGCTCGGCCATCCGGACCGTGGCCGAGCTGAAGGGAAAGAAGGTTGCGCTCAACAAGGGCTCGAACGTCCACTACTTCATCGTCAAGCTGTTCGAGAAGCATGGCCTTGCCTACAGCGACCTGAACCTCGTCTTCCTGCCGCCGGCCGATGCGCGCGCGGCCTTCGAGAAGGGTTCGGTCGATGCATGGGTGATCTGGGACCCGTTCCTTGCCGCCGCCGAAAAATCGCTCGAGGCCCGCGTCCTGGCCGACGCGACCGGTGTGGTGGGCAACCGCGGCTACTACTTCTCGTCGCTCGGCTACGCCGCAAAGAACGCCGACGTGCTGGCCATCGCGATCGAGGAGATCAACAAGGTCGACGTCTGGGGCACCGCCCACAGGAACGATCTTGCCGCCGAGTTCGCTGCCCTGTGGGGCCTGCCGAAGCCGGTGGCCGAACTGACGGTGGCGCGCGCGGCCTATGGCACCAGTCCCATCAGCAAGGCTGTGCTCGCCGAGCAGCAGAAGATCGCCGACACCTTTTTCGACCTGAAGCTGATCCCCCGAAGGATCAGCGTGCTCGAGGCCGCTGCGGCGGGCATCGCGTGATGCAGGAAGCCTTGCGCCATCGCGCCGCCCGCGTGCTCGCCACGACCACGCGCGCCTGGGGCATTGCGGAGCCGCGGCGCCTGCGGACTGCATTGCCGCGCTCGCGCTGCGCGCTGCCCCGCGTGCGCGGCGTCTTCTTCGCCATTTGACGCAGCACCACCGAAAGACGACATGCAGATATTCTGGTTTCTCCCCACCCATGGCGACAGCCGCTATCTCGGCACCAGCGAAGGCGCGCGGCCCATCGACCTGGCCTACCTGCAGCAGATCGCGGGCGCGGCCGACAACCTCGGCTACGAAGGCGTGCTGATTCCCACCGGCCGCTCGTGCGAAGACCCGTGGGTGATTGCCTCGAGCCTGATCGGCGCGACGAAGAAGCTCAAGTTCCTGGTGGCGGTGCGGCCCGGCCTGCACCAGCCCAGCCTGGCCGCACGCATGGCCGCGACCTTCGATCGCCTGTCGGGCGGCCGCCTGCTGGTGAACCTGGTCACCGGCGGCGACCAGGCCGAACTCGAAGGCGACGGCGTGTATCTCGACCATGCGGCGCGCTACGAGCAATCGGCCGAGTTCATCCGCATCTGGCGCGAGATCCTCGCGCGCAGCCATGGCGGCCAGGCCTTCGACTACGAAGGCCGGCACCTGAGCGTGAAGGGTGCGAAGCTGCTCTATCCGCCGGTGCAGGAACCCTATCCGCCGGTGTGGTTCGGCGGCTCGTCGGCTGCCGCGCACGAGCTTGCGGCCGAGCAGGTCGATGCCTATCTCACCTGGGGTGAGCCGCCCGCCGAGGTGGCCAGGAAGATTGCCGACGTGCGCAACCGCGCCGCGCGCAAGGGCCGCACGGTGGAGTTCGGCATCCGGCTGCACGTGATCGTGCGCGAGACCGACGACGCCGCATGGAAGGCCGCCGAGGAACTGATCAGCCGCGTCGACGACGAGACCGTGATCCGCGCCCAGGCCGCCTTCGCGCGCATGGATTCCGAAGGCCAGCGCCGCATGGCCGCGCTGCATTCAGGCGGCGCGAGGCGCTCGCGCGCCGAGCTCGAGATTTCTCCCAACCTCTGGGCCGGCGTCGGCCTGGTGCGCGGCGGCGCGGGCACCGCGCTGGTGGGCGACCCGCAGACGGTGGCGGCGCGCATCGAGGAATACGCGGCGCTGGGCCTGGACAAATTCATTCTCTCGGGCTACCCGCATCTTGAAGAGGCCTACCGCTTCGCCGAGCTGGTGTTCCCGCTGCTCTCGCGCAAGGCACAGGCACGGCTCGCGGGCGGATCGCTGAGCGGGCCGTTCGGCGAAGTGGTCGCCAATCTCGATGCGCCTTCGCGCCTCGTTTCCCAAAGCTGAGGAACTTCATGACGGAACAAGTACAGGAACTGCCGGCGGTTGCGCCTTCTTCGGAAGAAAACGCCGGCGGCGCGCTCAAGGCCTTCGGCGCCAGCGTGGTGGTTCGGCTGGTGCCGTGGCTGGTGCCGGTGGGACTGATCGTCTTCTGGCAGATCGCTTCGTCGCTGGGCTGGCTCTCCACGCGGGTGCTGCCGGCGCCGGTGGACGTGGTCAAGGCTGCCTGGGCGCTGGCCGTATCGGGCGAGCTCTGGACGCACGTCAAGGTGAGTGCGGGCCGTGCGCTCGCGGGCCTCGCCATCGGCGGCGGAACGGGGCTGGTGCTGGGCCTCTTGACGGGCTCGGTGAAGTTCTTCGAGACGCTGCTCGACTCGACCATCCAGATGGTGCGCAACATTCCCGCGCTGGCACTCATTCCGCTCGTGATCCTGTGGTTCGGCATCGACGAGTCGGCCAAGCTGTTCCTGATCTCGGTGTCGGTGTTCTTCCCGATCTACCTCAACACCTTCCACGGCATCCGCAACGTCGATCCGCAGCTGATCGAGATGGGGCGCACCTACGGCCTCTCGCGCTGGCAGCTGTACCGCGAGGTGATCCTGCCCGGCGCGCTGTCGTCGATCCTGGTGGGCCTGCGCTTTTCGCTGGGGCTGATGTGGGTGATCCTGATCGTGGCCGAAACCATCTCGGCGCAGGCCGGCATCGGCTACCTCACGATGAACGCCCGCGAATTCCTGCAGACCGACATCGTGCTGGTGGGCATCCTGCTGTATGCGCTGCTCGGCAAGCTGGCCGACCTGTTCGCGCGCGGGCTGGAGCAATGGTGGCTGCGCTGGCATCCCGGCTATCAGAAAAAGACGGCGAAGTGAGGGCCGGGCGCATGAAGAACATCATTTCGCGACGCGCGGCCATCGCCATGCTGGGCGCACTGGGCGCCGGTGCCGTGTTCGCGCAGGGCGGGGCCGCGCGGCCCGTCACCGTGCGGCTCGGCTACCAGAAGTCCTCGACGCTGATCGCCCTGCTGAAGGTGCAGGGCACGCTCGAGAAGCAGCTTGCCCCGCTCAACGCCACGCTGAGCTGGCACGAGTTCACCAGCGGGCTGCCGCTGCTCGAGGCCCTGAACCTCGACAACCTGGACATCAGTGCCGACGTGGCCGACACCGTGCCGGTGTTCGCGCAGGCTGCCGGCGCCGACCTGACCTTTGTCGCGCAGGAAGCGCCTTCGCCCGCAGCACAGGCCATTCTCGTGCGCGAGGACTCGCCGCTCAGGTCGGTGGCCGATCTCAAGGGAAAGAAGGTCGGCTTCGCCAAGGCGGCCGGCGCGCACTACCTGCTGATCGCGGCGCTGGAGAAGGCCGGCCTGTCCTTCAGGGACATCGATCCTGCCTACCTGACACCGGCCGACGGCCGTGCCGCCTTCGAGCGCGGCGCCATCGACGCCTGGGTCGTGTGGGATCCATTCCTGGCGGCTGCGCAGCGCCAGGCCAGGGTGCGCGTGCTGGCCGATGGCACGGGCATCGCCTCATACCAGCGCTACTACCTCGCCAGCACCAAGTTCTCGAAGGCGCGCCCGGACGTGCTGCGCGTGGTCTATGCCGAGCTCGAGAAAACCGGCCGATGGGTCAAGCAGAACCCGAAGGATGCCGCGGCGCTGCTGTCGCCCGTCTGGGGCCTGGACGCGGCAACGATCGAGCAGGCCAACGCCCGCCGCAGCTACGCGGTGCGCCCGGTGGTGGCCGAGGCGCTGGTCGAACAGCAGCGCATCGCCGATGCCTTCTTTGCGGAAAAGCTGCTGCCGAGAAAGATCAACGCGCTCGACGTGGCGCTCTTCCAACCGGGCCTCAAATCATCATGAATGCCGTTCTGAAAGACACACGGCCGCTGGCCATCTCGGGCGGCGTTCGCCTGGAGGCGCGCGGCCTGCACAAGCGCTATGGCGAGCGCGAGGTGCTGCGCAACACGCAACTCGCCATCGAGCCGGGGCAGTTCATCGCCATCGTCGGGCGCAGCGGCTGCGGCAAGAGCACGCTGCTGCGGCTGGTTGCCGGGCTCGAGAAGGCCAGCGCCGGCGGGCTCTTCACGGACGGCAAGGCCATCGACGGCCTGCACGACGACACCCGGATCATGTTCCAGGAAGCGCGCCTCCTGCCCTGGCGCCGGGTGCTCGACAACGTGACGCTCGGCCTGCCCGACGAAGCCAAGGCACGGGGCAAGGAGGTGCTCGCGCAGGTGGGCCTGGCCGACCGCGAGAACGAATGGCCGGCGCGGCTGTCGGGCGGCCAGCGCCAGCGGGTGGCGCTCGCACGGGCGCTGGTGCATCACCCGCGCCTGCTGTTGCTCGACGAGCCGCTGGGCGCGCTGGACGCGCTCACGCGCATCGAGATGCATCGCCTCATCGAGAACCTGTGGCAGCGCCACCGCTTCACCGCGCTCTTGGTGACGCATGACGTGCAGGAGGCCGTGGCGCTCGCGGACCGCGTGATCCTGATTGAGGACGGGCGCATCGCGCTCGACGAGAACATTGCGCTTGCCAGGCCGCGCTCGCAGGGCGACCCGGCGTTCGCGGCCATCGAGAAACGCATTCTCGACCGCGTGCTGCAAAAGCCCGGCGAGGCCGAATCCGCCGCCACGGACGCCAGCTGGCTGCAGCCTTCCGCGCACACGCTGCGCTGGGCGATCTGAATCCATCGTTCATCCAATCACAACGAAAAAGGCAGTCGCATGTCGCAGAACTGGAAATTCGAAACCCTGTCGGTGCACGCCGGCTATTCGCCCGAGCCGACCACGCGCGCCGTGGCGCCGCCCATCTATCAGACGGTGGCCTATGCCTTCGACAGCGCGCAGCACGGCGCCGACCTGTTCGACCTGAAGGTGCCCGGCAACATCTACACCCGCATCAACAACCCGACGCAGGACGTGCTCGAGCAGCGCGTGGCGGCGCTCGAAGGCGGCATCGCGGCGCTCGCGCTGGCCTCGGGCCAGGCGGCCGTGACCTATGCGATCCAGACCATCGCCGAGGCCGGCGACAACATCGTCAGCAGCACCGCGCTCTACGGCGGCACCTACAACCTGTTCGCGCACACGCTGCCGCAGTTCGGCATCACCACGCGCTTCGCGGACCACCGCGATCCAGCGAGCTTCGAGAAGCTGTTCGACGAGAGGACCAAGGCCGTGTTCGTCGAATCGCTCGGCAACCCGGCCGGCAACGTGACCGACATCGCGGCCATCGCCGAGATCGCGCACCGCCACGGTGTGCCGCTGATCGTGGACAACACCGTGCCTTCGCCGTACCTGAGCCGGCCCATCGAGCATGGCGCCGACATCGTGGTGCACTCGCTCACCAAGTACCTGGGCGGCCACGGCACCAGCATCGGCGGCGCCATCGTCGATTCGGGCAAGTTCCCGTGGGCCGAGCACAAGCAGCGCTTCCGGCGCCTGAACGAGCCCGACGTGAGCTACCACGGCGTGGTCTACACCGAGGCGCTGGGCCCGGCCGCCTACATCGGCCGTGCGCGCGTGGTGCCGCTGCGCAACACCGGCGCGGCCATCTCGCCGTTCAACGCCTTCCTGATCCTGCAGGGCATCGAGACGCTGGCGCTGCGCATGGACCGCATCAGCAGCAATGCGCTTTCGGTGGCCCAGCACCTGAAGACGCACAAGGCCGTCAACTGGGTCAACTACGCGGCGCTCGAAGACCACCCCGACCATGCATTGGCGAAGAAGTACTTCGGCGGCCGCTCCAGCGGCGTGCTGACCTTCGGCATCGGCGCCGGCCGCGAGGGCGGGGCGAAGTTCCTCGATGCGCTCAAGCTCTTCACGCGGCTCGTGAACATCGGCGACGTGCGCTCGCTCGCCACGCACCCGGCCTCCACCACGCACCGGCAACTCTCGCCAGAAGAGCTGGCGCGGGCCGGCGTCACGGAAGACACCGTGCGCCTGTCGGTCGGCATCGAGCACATCGACGACCTCGTTGCCGACCTCGACCAGGCGCTGGCTGCCGCCGGGTGACCGCCTTGCCCTTGTTTCTCCTGCCCGAACCCTTCCTTCAACCCCAAAGAGAAAGAAACACCATGTCCATCCAAGCCATCAACGTCCGCAACCAGTTTAAGGGCAAGGTCCGCGAGATCATCCGCGGCGACGTCGTCTCCGAAGTCGACGTCGAAACCGCCTGGGGCATCGTGACCTCGGTCATCACCACGCGCTCGGTCGACGAACTGCAGCTCAAGGTGGGCTCCGACGTGGTCGCGCTCGTGAAGTCGACCGAGGTTTCGATCGCGAAGCTTTGACGATCCCGGGGCTTGCGAACAACCCGGGTGCCACCGTGGCGCCGGGTTTTCAGTTCTTGGCACATCGGCCATGGGCTTCTACAGTGTGATCTGCACAACGCCCGGAGAGAAGCCATGGCCAATTTCGAAGTAGGCGACATCGTCCGCGCGCTGCACGCCGCGCGCGATGAATGGCGCGATTCGCAGCGCCGCTCGCGCGAGCCCGGCACGCGCGAGTTTCCGTCGCGCGATGCGCTGGCGCAGGTCATCGAATCGCTCAAGGGCGCGCTGTTTCCGATGCGGCTCGGCCCGCCCGACCTGCGCCACGAGAGCGAGGATTTCTACGTCGGCCACACGCTGAACACCGCCCTGCAGGCGCTGCTGGTGCAGGCGCGGCTGGAACTCAACTACAACGCCCGCCACGAGCCGCGCCCCGCGAGCGAAGTCGAAGGCCTCGCCACCGAGGCCATCCGCCAGTTCGCGAACGCGCTGCCGGGCCTGCGCCGCCTGCTCGACACCGACGTGCTCGCCGCCTACCAGGGCGACCCGGCGGCGCGCAGCGTGGACGAGGTGCTGCTGTGCTATCCCGGCGTGCTCGCGATGATCCACCATCGGCTGGCGCACGAGCTCTACAAGCTTGAATTGCCGCTCCTGGCGCGCATCGTGGCCGAGCTCGCGCATGCGCAGACCGGCATCGACATCCACCCCGGTGCGCAGATCGATGCGGGCTTCTTCATGGACCACGGCACGGGCGTGGTCATCGGCGAAACGGCGATCATCGGCAAGCGCGTGCGCCTGTACCAGGCCGTCACACTCGGCGCCAAGCGCTTCCCGACCGATGCCGACGGCAACCTGCAGAAGGGCCTGCCGCGCCATCCGGTGGTGGAAGACGACGTGGTGATCTATGCCGGCGCCACCATCCTCGGGCGCGTGACGCTGGGCAAGGGCGCCGTCATCGGCGGCAACGTGTGGATCACCGACAACGTGCCCGCGGGCGCGAGCGTGACGCAGGCGAGCCTGCAGAACGCGCCGAAGGCGAACGCGGCATAGGAACGGCACCGAGGAGCGGGCGGCTTCGGCCGCGCTATGCTTGGCCGTTGTCAACTATGTAGCTTGCCTTCGCATGTCATTGCCTCAAGCCACTTCCTCCATTTCTTCCGCCCCCCCGGCGGGCGACGCGTCCTGCGACGTGCTCGTGATCGGGGGCGGCCCCGCAGGCTCCACGATTTCCGCGCTGCTCGCGCAGCAGGGCCGCAAGGTGGTGCTGCTCGAGAAGGCGCATCACCCGCGCTTTCACATCGGCGAATCGCTGCTGCCCGGGAACGTCGAGCTGTTCGACAGGCTCGGCGTGCGCGACCAGGTTGACAAAATCGGCATGCCCAAGTTCGGCATCGAATTCGTCTCGCCGGAGCACGAGCACCGCAGCTATGTGGAATTTGCCGAAGGCATGGACAAGTCGCTCGATTCCGCCTGGCAGGTGCGCCGCTCGGAACTCGACGAACTGCTGTTCCGCAATGCCGCCACGCGCGGCGCGCAGACGCTCGAAGGCTGCAAGGTGCGCGACGTGGCCTTCGACGCCGATGGCGCCACGGTGCAGGCCGAGATGGACGACGGTGCCAGGCGCAGCTGGCGCGCCCGCTTCGTGGTCGATGCCACGGGACGCGACACGTTGCTGGCCAACAAATTCCGCTGCAAGGAAAAGAACCCCGACCACAACAGCACGGCGCTGTTCGGCCACTTCACCAACGCCGAGCGGCTGGAGGGCAAGAAGGAAGGCAACATCAGCATCTGCTGGTTCCCGCACGGCTGGTTCTGGTTCATTCCGCTGGCCGACGGCACCACCAGCGTGGGCGCGGTCTGCTGGCCGTACTACCTGAAGACGCGCGACAAGCCGCTGAAGGAGTTCTTCTACGACACCATCGCGCTGTGCCCGGTGCTGGTGGATCGGCTGAAGCACGCGACGCTGGTGGACGATGCGGTGCACGCCACCGGCAACTTCTCGTACTCGAGCACGCACGCCACGGGCGACCGCTACCTGATGCTGGGCGATGCCTTCACCTTCATCGACCCGATGTTCTCGTCGGGCGTGTACCTCGCGATGCACAGCGCCTTCGACGGCGCCGAGCTGGTGGCCACCGCGCTCGACCGGCCGGCCGAGCTGGCGCTGGTGAGAAAAAGCTTCGAAGCCATGATGCGCAAGGGACCGCGCGAATATTCGTGGTTCATCTACCGCGTGACCAACCCGACCATCCGCGACATGTTCATGCACCCGGGCAATCCGTTCCGCGTGAAGGAGGGGCTGATGTCGCTGCTGGCCGGCGACATCTACCGCGGCACGCCGATGTGGCGCGCGCTCGGCATGTTCAAGTTTCTTTACTACTTCATCTCGATCACCCACCTGCGCCGCACCTGGGCTGGCTGGAAGCGGCACCGCTTCAACATCCGCGACATGGGCGCACTGAAGGGCGAGACGATCCTCAAGTCGGAGTAGCGACTCAGGTCGCCCACGCCGAGCGCGAGGCGCGCAGCGTGGCCACGGCATGCGCCACGCCCGGGCCGGGGCTGCCGAGCACCTCGATGCCGAGGTCTGCGAGCTCATCCGCAACGGGGGCCATCGAGGCCTGCGCCAGCACCACCACGTCGGCGCCGGTGGCGGCGCTTCGGATCGCACCGGAGAGCATCTCGATGTAGCCGGCCGTATCGCCGGCCTCGAAGTGCGGCCAGGCCCCGGCGACCAGGAGCGTGCTCGGCCGGACGCCGACGCCGGCCTGCGCAGCGGCCGAAAGAACCAGCGCGGTGGTCGGCTCCAGTGTGCTTTCGAGCGCCGCTGCAATCAGCACGCGCGGGCCGGCGCGCACGGCGCGGTCGGCCATCGCGCGGTCGATGCGCTGGGCTGCGAAGGCGCCGCCTGTCGGGGTTTTTTCCGCGACTCCGCCGATGGTCGAGCAGGTGCATGCCACCACGGCGGCGCCCTCGGATGCCGCCTCGCGCATGGCCTCGTGCACGCGCGCGGCCAGCATCGGGTTGTCGATGCCTAGGGTGCGGGCTTCGTGCAGCAGTTCCTCCATCACCAGGTGGCGCACCTCCAGTTCGGGCGCGATCTCGCGGGCCAGGCGCTCGAAGGTCGGCACATGGGCCTGCGCCGTGTGGAGGAAGGCGATGGCGTCGTTCATCGAGACGAGAGGCTCAGGCCGCTTCGCGCGCGCGCCGCGCCTCGTAGGCCTTCAGGTGGACGTAGGCCGTGCGCAGCACCGAAGGCACCGAGGAAGAAGAGGCGGCAGGCGCGCGGCCGAGCAGGTCGCCGACGATGTGGTCGGCCTCGATCGGTGCGCCGCGCACGATGTCCTTGTACATGGAGGCGGTCATAGGGGAGCCCGGCGCCGTCATCATGGCGCGGCCGCGCTCGACGGCGGCCGGGCGCGGCGCGAAGCCGTTGTGCGCGGCAATGGCGCAGCATTCGTCGAAGATCGCGAGCGCCACGTCCTGTCCGCCCGCGCTCGCAATGTCGCCGATGGACGCGCGCATCAGGCTCGTGAGCCCGGCCGCCGAGGCGATGAAGACCCACTTCTCCCACATGTCCTGCGAGATGTTCTCGCTCGGCGTGGCATCGAACTTCGCGCCCGCGAACTGCGCGGCAATGGCATCGACCCGCGCCGAGCGTCCGCCCGCGCGCTCGCCGAAGGCAAGGCCGTGCATGTCGTTGAGGTGCAGCACGCGGCCTTCGTCGTCCAGCGTGGCGGAGATCATGCACAGGCCGCCGAGCACGCGTTCGCTGCCGAAGCGCTCGGCCAGGCGGTCGATGTGGCTCATGCCGTTGAGCAGGGGAAGAATGACCGTGCCGGGGCCGACGGCCGGCGCGAACGACGCCATGGTCGCGTCGAGGTCGTAGGCCTTGCTGCCGACCACGACCACGTCGAAGGGCGCCTTGATGTCCTCGGCCAGCAGGTGGGGCGGCGAGGGCAGTTGCAGGTTGCCGAACGGGCTTTGAACCACCAGTCCGGTCTTCGCGATCTGTGCCGCGCGTCGCGCTCGCAGCAGAAAGGTGACGTCGCGTCCTGCCTCCAGCAGCCGGCCGCCGAAATAACCACCGAGTGCACCGGCACCCACTACTAGAAATCGCATCGTGAACTGCTCCTGGGATCAAAGGTCTCGGGCGATGATGCACGCGATTGCGCAAGCCTGCTGCGCATGCCGCAAAGCCGGGGCGGGGCCCAAGAGCTTTTCTGGAAAAGGTCTTGGGCGCTTCGCATAATCGCCCCGGTCATTCCTTTCCGTTCGTGTTTTCCCCACTTCAAAGGAGCTTCATCCATGAGCCAGACCCGAATTGCCGTGATCGTCGGCAGCCTTCGCAAGGATTCGTTCAACCAGAAGCTGGCCCTTGCGCTGGCGCACCTCGCGCCCTCTGACTTCACGTTCGAGCATTTGCGCATCGACGATCTGCCCCTGTACAACCAGGACGACGACGGCAACCAGGCGCCTTCGGTGAAGCGGCTCAAGACCGAGATCGCGGCGGCCCAGGGCTTGTTGTTCGTCACGCCCGAATACAACCGTTCGTTCCCCGGCGTATTGAAGAACGCGATCGATCACGCTTCGCGTCCCTATGGCCAGAGCGCCTGGGCTGGCAAGCCGGCGGGCGTGCTGGGCATTTCGGTAGGCGCCATCGGTACCGCGGTGGCGCAGCAGCATTTGCGCACTGTGCTGGCGTACCTCGATGTCCCCACGCTCGGGCAGCCCGAGGCGTTCCTTCAGGTCAAGGAAGGCCTGTTCGATGACACGGGCCACATCGGCAACGAAGGCACGAAGAAGTTCCTGCAGGGCTGGATGGACAAGTACGTGGCCTGGGTCAAGAGCCACGCGGCCGCCTGAGGCAGCCGAATCCGCCAATGAAAAATGCCGCCCCTGGGGGCGGCATTTTCATTGGGGTGGAACCGAGGCTCAGGCAGCCTGCGCCACGTCCTTCTGGTTGGCGGCTTCGGCTGTTGCCGCCCGGATGTCGACGCGTGCCGCGGCCAGTGCGGCGGCCTTGGTGGCATCGCCCATGGCCACGCCTTCGGCACGCACGAAGCGCACGTCGGTGATGCCGAAGAAGCCGAACACCACCTTCAGGTAGCTCTCCTGGTGCTCCGCGGCCTGGCCGCCTTCGGTCGTCGAGTAGATGCCGCCGCGGCTGGACGCCACGATCACGGTCTTGCCGCCGGCCAGGCCCACGGGGCCCTTGTCGGTGTACTTGAAGGTGCGGCCGATTTGCGCGAGCCGGTCGATCCAGGCCTTGAGCTGGGTCGGCACCGAGAAGTTGTACAGCGGTGCGCCCACCACGATGACGTCCGAAGCCAGGAACTGGCTCACCAGCTGTTCCGAGAGCGCGTTCTCGCGCTGCTGGGCTTCGGTCGGCTGGGCCTGCACGCCGGTCTTGATGCCCAGGGCATCGGCGCCGAAGTGCGACGGGGCGTTGGCGGCGAGGTCGAGGTACTCGACGGTGGTGTCGGGATGCGCGGCTTTCCAGGCCGCCACGATCTCGGCCGTGAGGAGGCGGGAGGTCGAATTGGCACTCAGGATGCTGGAGTCGATATGGAGCAGCTTCATGGTCGATCACTTTCGTGTGGAGGTCGGCGCTCAAAGGTGGCCGGCGATGGCGTAATTCTATTTTTGATGCGAGTGGATGATAAGTAGCCAAATTTTGACTACATCGTCCCATGTGCAGGACAATGAACGCATGCAAGACCTCAACGACATGGTTTTCTTCGCCGAGGTGGCAGAGCGCGGCGGCTTTGCCGCGGCCAGCCGCGCGCTCGGCATTCCCAAGTCGCGCCTGTCGCGCCGTGTGGCGGAACTGGAGGATCGGCTCGGCGTGCAGCTGATGCAGCGCAGCACGCGGCGCCTGTCGCTCACGCCTGCGGGCGAGATCTTCCTGCGGCATTCGGCCGCCGTGCGGGACGCGGCGCAGGCCGCGACCGAGGCGGTGGCGCAGGTGCACACCGAGCCCTGCGG
Source organism: Variovorax beijingensis (assembly GCF_007828835.1). Taxonomy (GTDB): domain Bacteria; phylum Pseudomonadota; class Gammaproteobacteria; order Burkholderiales; family Burkholderiaceae_C; genus Variovorax; species Variovorax beijingensis_A. Next base: position 510,985 of record NZ_VIVL01000004.1, read on the forward strand.
CACGGTCCGCCTGAGCTGCCCGATCACCATCGCCCACAGCGGGCTTGCACAGCTGCTGCCGCGCTTCATGGAGCGCTACCCGGCGGTGCGCGTCGACCTGCGCGTCATGAACCGGCCCGTGGACCTGATCGAGGAGGGCATCGACATCGCGCTGCGCGTGCGCCCCGCCATCGAAGACAGCACCACGCTCGTGGCCAAGGTGCTGGGCACCAGCCGCGCCGTGCTCGTGGCCCGGCCGGAGCTGCTGCAGCGCCTCGGGCCGGTCCGCACGCCGGACGACCTTGCGCGGCTGCCGACGACGGCCATGTCGGCCAACGCCGAGGGCCGCAGCGAATGGCGGCTCGAGGGGCCGAAAGGCGAGATTCACGTGCACGTCCATACGCCACGCTGCGTGGCGGACGATCTGGCGACGCTGCAGCTGGTCGCGCTCGAAGGCGTGGGCGCGACGCTGCTGCCCGGCTACATGTGCCGCGCCGACGTGGAGGCGGGCCGGCTCGCGCAGGTGCTGCCCGGCTGGGGGCCTGCGCCGGTGATCGCCCACATGGTTTTCCCGCCGCGGCGGGCCCTGGTGCCGGCGGTTCGCCAGCTGATCGATTTCCTGACCGAGCACATGAGCGGGAGCCAATCGGGCATGTATTAGCGGATCGGGGCTTCTTATGCGAAAAACGCCATAACCAAACAAGTAGATATTCGTTTGGCATTGAAGCTGCGCTTCGCACAATCCCAGGCTCCCATCCATCCAAGGAGCGACCATGGCGACCCTGCGACTCGGCGACACAGCCCCCAATTTCACCCAGGACTCCAGCGAAGGCCCCCTCGACTTCTACCAGTGGGCCGGCGATTCGTGGGTGGTGTTCTTCTCGCACCCGGCCGATTTCACGCCCGTGTGCACCACCGAGCTCGGCAAGACCGCGGCGCTGTCGGGCGAATTCGCCAAGCGCGGCGTGAAGCCGATCGCGCTGAGCGTCGACCCGGCCACCAGGCACAAGGAGTGGATCGGCGACATCAACGAGACGCAGAACACCACCGTCAACTTCCCGATCATCGCGGACCATGACCGCAAGGTGGCCGACCTGTACGACCTGATCCACCCGAACGCATCGGCCACTGCCACGGTGCGCAGCGTGTTCATCATCGATCCGAAGAAGGCGATCCGCGCGACCATCACCTACCCGGCATCCACCGGCCGCAACTTCGACGAGATCCTGCGCGTGATCGACTCGCTGCAGCTCACCGACAGCCACAAGGTGGCCACGCCCGTGAACTGGAAGGATGGCGACGACGTGGTCATCATCCCGAGCATCCAGGACCCGGCCGAACTGGCCGAGCGCTTCCCCAAGGGCTTCAAGGCCGTGAAGCCCTACCTGCGCATCACGCCGCAGCCCAACAAGTAAGCGGGCAGGGCAGCGCCTTCATGCAGACTTCCGTGATCATCGTGCCCGGCTGGCGCGACTCCGGGCCCGGCCATTGGCAGAGCCTGTGGGAAGAGCGCATTCCGGGTGCGGCGCGCGTGGTGCAGGACGACTGGGCTTCGCCTAAGCGCGAGGCCTGGGTGGCCACGCTCGCCAGGCTGGTGCTCGAAAGCCCCGGGCCGGTGGTGATTGCCGCACACAGCCTGGGCTGCATTGCCACGGCGCACCTGCCGGCCGAGGCGGCGGCGCGCATCCGCGGGGCGCTGCTGGTGGCACCGGCCGATCCGGAGCGCCGGGCCGTGCTGTCGGACTTCGCGCCCGTGCCCTATGCGGCGCTGCCGTACCGCAGCATCGTGGTGGCGAGCAGCAACGACCCGTATTGCCCGATCCGGCTGGCCGGCGCCTATTCCCGCGCCTGGGGCAGTGAGTTTGTCCGCATGCAGAATGCGGGCCATATCAACATCGATTCGGGGCATGGGGACTGGCCGCTCGGCCTCGCCTTGCTCCAGTCGCTGACCGACGAGCCCGCCGCTTGGCCGGCAGGCCGTGAATTTTCAGAAAACTTGGCAACCACATGACTTCCAGATTCAAGACCTTTGCCGCCGTGCTCGCACTGGCGTCTTCCGCACTCGCCGGCGGCAGCGCCTTCGCGCAGGGCAGCACGCTGCTGAACGCCTCGTACGACGTGGCGCGCGAGTTCTACAAGGACTACAACGCGGCGTTCGTGGCCAACTACAAGAAGACCACCGGCAAGGACGTGAAGATCGACCAGTCGCATGGCGGCTCGAGCGCCCAGGCGCGCGCGGTGGCCGACGGCCTCGATGCCGACGTGGTGACCATGAACACCTCCACCGACATCGACTTCCTGGCCAACGCCGGCGTGGTCGCGAAGGACTGGAACAAGAAGTTTCCCGAGAACGCATCGCCCACCACCTCGACCATGCTGTTCCTGGTGCGCAACGGCAACCCCAAGGGCATCAAGGACTGGGAAGACTTGGTCAAGCCCGGCGTGCAGGTCGTGATCGTCAACCCCAAGACCGGCGGCAACGGGCGCTACGCCTACCTGGCGGCCTGGGGCTACGTCAAGAAGAAGGGCGGCACCGACGCCCAGGCGGCCGAGTTCGTCGGCAAGCTGTTCAAGAACGTGCCGGTGCTGGCGCGCGGCGGCCGCGACGCGACCACCGCCTTCCTGCAGCGCAACATCGGCGATGCGCTGATCACCTTCGAATCCGAAGTGGTGTCGATCGACCGCGAGTTCGGCTCCGGCAAGGTCGATTCGGTCTATCCGTCGATCAGCATCGTGGCCGAGAACCCGGTGGCCGTGGTCGAGCGCACCACCAAGAAGAAGGGCACCGGCGAACTCGCCAAGGCCTACCTCGACTGGCTCTATTCCGAAGAGGCGCAGGAAATTGCCGCCAGGCACGCGCTGCGCCCGCGCTCGCAGGCCGTGCTCAAGAAGTACGCCGCCACCTTCAAGCCGCTGCAGCTGTTCACGGTGCAGGAACTGTTCGGCAGCCTCGGCGACGCCCAGAAGGTGCACTTCAACGACGGTGGCCAGTTCGACAAGCTCTACACCCCTGGCGCGAAGTAAATGAGCGGCGCTGTTTCTTCGGCGCTCCCGTCCGCGGGAGCGCCGCTTTCGCATGTGAACCGGGCAGGGGGCTCCAAGCGGGTGCTGCCCGGTTTCCACATCACGCTCGGCTTCTCCATTCTCTACCTGAGCCTGATCGTGCTGATCCCGCTCTCGGCGCTGGTCTTCAAGACCTTCACGCTGAGCTGGGAACAGTTCTGGGTGGCCGTGACCGCGCCGCGCGTGATGGCCTCGTACCGGCTCACCTTCGGCGCCTCGCTGATCGCGGCCGTGGTCAACGCGGTGTTCGGCCTGCTCGTGGCCTGGGTGCTGGTGCGCTACAAGTTCCCGGGCAAGCGCATCGTCGATGCGCTGGTCGACCTGCCGTTCGCGCTGCCCACGGCGGTGGCCGGCATCTCGCTCACGGCGCTGCTCGCGGGCAACGGCTGGATCGGGCAATTGCTCGAGCCGCACGGCATCAAGCTGGCGTTCACGCCGGCGGGCATCGTGATTGCGCTGATCTTCATCGGCCTGCCCTTCGTGGTGCGCACGGTGCAGCCGGTGCTGGAAGACGCCGAGAAGGAACTCGAGGAAGCCGCCACCTCGCTGGGCGCGACGCGGCTGCAGACCTTCACGAAGGTGATCTTCCCGTCGATCGCGCCGGCGCTGCTCACGGGCTTTGCCATGGCCTTTGCACGCGCCATCGGCGAGTACGGCTCGGTGATCTTCATCGCCGGCAACATGCCGATGATTTCGGAGATCACGCCGCTCATCATCATCGGCAAGCTGGAGCAGTACGACTATGCGGGCGCCACCGCGGTCGCGCTGGTGATGCTGGTCCTTTCATTCGTCCTGCTGCTGGTCATCAACGGCCTGCAGGCCTGGCAGCGTCGCCGCGCAGGAGCCTAGGAATGTTGCACTCCCCCAGTCTTCGCGCACTTCGTGTCGCTTCGCCAACCCCCTCGCCGGGGGCAACACCAGCAGCCCGGCAAAGCCGGTTCTGCGGTGTTCCTTCGCGCAGCCTCATCGAGAGTTCGCTATGAGTGCGCCGTCCAAGATCATTCGCCGCGCACAGGCCGGCACCACCGAATCGGCCTGGGTGCGCTGGACGCTGATCGGCATTGCGCTCGCGTTCATGTTCCTGTTCCTCGTGCTGCCGCTGGCCGCCGTGGCGACGGAAGCGCTGCGCAAGGGCCTCGATGCCTATCTCGAAGCACTGAAGGAGCCCGACGCCTGGAGCGCGATTCGCCTCACCTTGATCACGGCCGCCATCGCGGTGCCGATGAACCTGGTGTTCGGCGTGGCCGCAGCCTGGGCCATCGCCAAGTTCGAGTTCCGCGGCAAGGCCTTCCTGACCACGCTGGTGGACCTGCCGTTCGCGGTGTCGCCGGTGGTGGCGGGGCTGATCTATGTGCTGGTGTTCGGCGCGCAGGGCTGGCTCGGCCCGTGGCTCGCGGAGCACGACATCAAGATCATCTTCGCGGTGCCGGGCATCGTGCTGGCGACGGTGTTCGTGACCTTCCCGTTCATCGCGCGCGAACTCGTGCCGCTGATGCAGGCGCAGGGCACCGACGAGGAGCAGGCCGCCATCGTGCTCGGCGCGACCGGCTGGCAGACCTTCTGGCGCGTGACCCTGCCCAACATCAAGTGGGGCCTGCTGTACGGCGTGATCCTGTGCAACGCACGCGCCATGGGCGAGTTCGGGGCGGTGTCGGTGGTGTCGGGCCACATCCGCGGCCAGACCAACACCATGCCGCTGCATGTGGAAGTGCTCTACAACGAATACCAGTCGGTGGCGGCCTTTGCCGTGGCCTCGCTGCTCGCCATCCTGGCGCTGGTCACGCTGGTGATCAAGTCGGTCATCGAATGGCGGCATGAGCGCGAAATGAAGGCCATTGCCGAGCTGCCGCCAGAGCGGCCACCCGAGCCCTCGGCGGCCTGAGAGAGAAAGAACAAGACCATGAGCATCGAAATCCGCAACATCAGCAAGCAGTTCGGCGACTTCCGCGCACTGAACAACGTGAACCTCGACGTCGAGTCGGGCGAACTCGTCGCGCTGCTCGGCCCCTCGGGCTGCGGCAAGACCACGCTGCTGCGCATCATCGCGGGGCTGGAGACGGCCGACACCGGCAGCATTCTCTTTTCGGGCGAGGACACCACCGACGTGCACGTGCGCGAGCGGCAGGTGGGCTTCGTGTTCCAGCATTACGCGCTGTTCCGCCACATGACGGTGTTCGAGAACGTCGCGTTCGGCCTGCGCGTGAAGCCGCGCAAGGAGCGCCCGAGCGACGCGCAGATCAAGCAGAAGGTGACCGACCTGCTCAAGCTGGTGCAGCTCGACTGGCTGGCCGACCGTTACCCGTCGCAGCTCTCGGGCGGCCAGCGCCAGCGCATCGCATTGGCGCGCGCATTGGCGGTGGAACCCAAGGTGCTGCTGCTCGACGAACCCTTCGGCGCGCTCGACGCCAAGGTGCGCAAGGAGCTGCGGCGCTGGCTGCGCCGGCTGCACGACGAGCTGCACGTCACCTCGATCTTCGTCACGCACGACCAGGAAGAGGCGCTCGAAGTGGCCGACCGCGTGGTGGTCATCAACAAGGGCCGCATCGAGCAGGTCGGCTCGCCGCAAGAGGTGTGGGACCAGCCCGCGAGCCCCTTCGTCTATGGCTTCCTGGGCGACGTGAACCTGTTCCACGGCCGGGCCGACAATGGCGCGGTGCAGCTGGACGGCATGCGCCTGGACTCGCCCGAACACAGCGGCGCGCGCGACGCCAAGGCCATGGCCTACGTGCGCCCGCACGATCTCACGGTGGAGCGCTACACCGCCGGCGCCACCGGCATCGTCGCCACCCTGTCGCGCGCCATCGTGGTCGGCCCGATCGCGCGGCTGGAACTTGAGCCCACCGAAACGAATCCAGATAATCCGGGCTCCGGAACCATCATCGAGGCGCAACTTCCTGCGCAACAGTTCCGTGAACTGGGCCTGCACGAGGGCGACACGGTCGTCGCCACGCCGCGCAAGGCCCGGGTGTTCGTAGAAGAAGATTGGGTTTCCCCTTGATCGATTGGTACTTCGGCGCGCCGCGCCGCGCGTATGGGCTGGTCTGCCTGGCCTGCGTCCTGATGCTGGCCTTCGGGCTCTACCTGCAGCACGTGGTCGGGCTCGAGCCTTGCCCCATGTGCATCGTGCAGCGCTATGCGCTGGTGCTGGTGGCGCTTTTCACCGGGCTGGCCGGCGTGTTCAGGAGCCGCGGCCTGCAGGCAACGGGCGGCGTGCTGGCGCTGGTGGCGGCCGCGGGCGGCGCCTACACCGCGGCGGCGCAAAGCTGGCTCCAGTGGAACCCGCCCGAGGTCGTGACCTGCGGGCGCGACCTCTACGGAATGATCGAGACCTTTCCGCTCAAGCGGGCGCTGCCGATGATCTTCCGCGGCGGCGGCGATTGTTCGAAGGTCGACTGGTCGCTGTTCGGCCTGACGCTCGCGAACTGGTCGTTCATCGCCTTCGTGGTGCTGGCGGTGCTGCTGCTCGTGCTGCTTTTTCGCCGGCCCGCGGCGCGCTAGCTAGAGCGGCAGGGTGTCGAAGGCTGCGTAGGCGGTCGCCAGCCAGGACTTCACGCGCTGGCGCTCCAGCAGGCCGAGCGCATGCGGCCCTTCGCGGTCGTTCACGGCCTTCCAGAAACTGGTGTTCTGCGCATCGATCTTGCGCATGCTCGCCTCATGCAGGCGCGGCAGCGTGATCACGCGGGCGCCGTTCGCGGTGGCCTTGGAAAGCGACTGCGACGCCAGCAGCATGCCGAAGTCGCTGCCGCGGCCGTAGTTCTGCACCACGATGTAGTTGGGCCGGTTGCCGAAGGTGTCGATCAGCGTGCCGAGCAGGTCGGTGGAGTCCTTGCCGTCGTCCAGCACGTGCCAGAAGTTCACGGCCACGCCCAGCTCGTCGAACACGTCGAACAGGTCCGATTCCTTGATCCAGCGCGACAGCGGCGCGAGCGTCTGGGCCGCGAGGTCGACGATGACGCTTTGCTGCGGATTCGTCTCGAAGCCGTTCACCACGGTGTCCAGGCCCTCGAAGCTGTCGACCACGATGGGCGAGGCAAAGCCTTCGTAGAAGCGCGTGAACGAGCTGTGCGAGCGGTCGGTGTCGAAGCCCGTGAAAGGCTTGCTGTGGTCGATGAAGTACTGCGCCAGCACGCGCGCCGTGACCGACTTGCCGACACCGCCTTTTTCGCCGCCGATGAAATTGATGGAGCTCATGAGTTGCTGCTGCCTCGAAAGGGTGGAGGAGTGAAGGGCCGGATCATTCTAGGGGCCGCGTTTTTCTATTTGCCGCGCCTGGCCATGCCCTGCAGCAAGGGATGTGCCTGCAAACGCTGCTGCAGCCGTTTTTTCCAGGCGGCCGGCAGCGTCGAGGCCTCGATCATTTCGGGCCAGCGGCTGCGCGCGAGCCGCGCCGTGTCCGCAACGGCGCGCCGCATCAGCGGTTCGTGCAGCCCCGTCGAGAAACAGAAGGCGCGCACGTTGGCGGGCGTGAAGAGGGCGGTGCGTCGGGGGGCAGCCTCGCCCGGCGACGCCGGCAGAAGAGGCAGGGCATGGCCGTCGACACCCTGAAGCGCGGCATAGGCCACGATGTCGTAGGCCGGGGCCAGCCGCGGTGCGATGCCGTCGGGGTACAGCACGCCGAAGTTCTTCAGATGCGCATCGGGGTTGCCGAGCAGGTCGTTCACCGCGAGGCGCCGCACGAGTTCGAGCACCGCTTCCTCGCCGAGCGATGGAAAGGCGCGCATGGCCAGTGCCATGTCGAGGTAGCTGGCGCTGTACTTGTGCATCGGGTCGACCGCGAGCACCTGCGCGAAGTCCTCGAAATGGATGCGGCGCGCGCCCTCGCGGTCGAAGCGCGTGACGGCAAGGAAGTCGGGCTCGTCGGGCAGCGCGTAGCTGTGCTCGGCCGCAATGGCCGAGAGCGGCGCAAGTTCAGCGTGGCAGACCTCGACGCCGGCCGCCCGCGCCAGCTGGAGCGAGAGCATCTCCAGCTGCGGCATGTGGGGGCGCCCGGCCACGGGCAGCTTGGCGATCACGCGGGTGCTCGCGCCGGCGCGGGTGCGGGCCACGTAGCGCCCGCCCTGCCGGCGCAGGCCGAGCTTGGGCTGCACGCCCGACACCGAGATGCCCTGCGGCATCGGCAGTTCGACCACGGACATCTCGAGCGCGTCCTGGTCCTGTGTGATGAGCCGCTGCAAGGTGCCGCGGTCGACCGCAACCGGCCGGGCGCTCACCGCGCCGGGCAGGTCGCCGCCGCAGGCCGCAAGCAACTCGAAGTGATCGTTGTCGCGGCAGCCGCGCAATTGCGCGATGTGGCTGCGCAGGACGCCTTCGGGCAGCAGGTTCTGGAAGAAGCGTGGCAGCTGCCCGCCCTGTGCGTTGAAGAGCGGGTTCTTGACGTCGCTCCACAGGGCGGCCTGCGCCGAGGGGTCGCTGGCCACCATCGAAAGCGAAAGCACCTCGGGCGGCGGCGCGGCCACCAGTTCGGGCTCCGCCACGAAGCGGCAGAGGTCGGCGTACTGGAACAGCTTGCCGAAGCGGCGCGTGCCGAGCGAGATCTCGAGGATCTTGACGTTCATGGCCAACGCTTCCTCGCATGGGGCCCGGAAGCCGGAGCCGTCGGCGCAGCCGCAGCGCCGACGGCATTGCCGATGCGCGTGGGCACCGGGCGATAGCCGGGCTCGGTGTCCGCACGTTCGCCGAAACCCTTGGGCGCGAGCTGCAACTCGAGGCCCAGGGCATCCACCAGCGCCAGCAGCGAGGACAGCTGCGGATTTCCCTTCAGGCTCAGCGCGTTGCGCACCGAACGCTCGGTGAGGCCCGAGCGCAGCGCGATTTCTGCGTTGCCGAGGCCCGCGGCCTCGCGCCGGGCTGCCAGGGCTGTGATGAGTTCCTGCTTGTTCATGGAAATATATTACCGCAAACCGGGGTTTTGGAAATATGTTTCCTCGACTGACCGCGATCCCTACCGGGGGATGAGCGTGAAAAACGGCATCACGACGCCCATGACCCAGTTCTGGCCGAAATCGAGCGCCGCGCGCCGGTATTTCTCGTCGGCCTGGGCGGCCAGCAGGTCGAGCCGCGCCACCACCTTGGAGAGTTCGCGGTCGGCCACGAGGTTGCGCCCGCGCTCGCTGATCTCGGTGGCCAGCAGCAGCGGCTGGCCGTCGGGGCCGGTCTTGGAGGCGATCAGCCAGAGCGATATCTCGAAGTTGCGCGCGGCCCGGAAGCTGTTCTCGGCGTTGACGCCGTCGAGCATGGTCTGGTCCCAGGTGTCGCCGTTGGCCTGCTTGAGCATCGTGGCCCAGCCGACGACCAGCGCCGCCACCCGGTCGCCCTGGTAGCCTTGCGGGCCGGTGTCGAAGGCCATGCGGATGGCATCGATGCCGGTGGCGCCGCGCAACTCGGGCAGGGCGGGCCCGGTCAGCACCGCATCCCAGGCGCGCTGGGCAGCCGCCTCGACGCTGGCTGCCGACTTGCGCCATTCGCGCGGGTTGCGCCGGTAGAGCGTGGTCTGCACGCGCCGGATCGATTGCAGGTTGTCGCGCAGGGAGAGGTTGGCGATGCGGTTGGCGCTGGACTGCAACCATTCCTGGTTGGTATAGGGCTCGGCGCGGTCGGTGGAACGCACGGCCGCGCAGCCGCCAAGGCCCAGCAGCGTGGCCGCACCGGCCAGCACGTAAGCGCGGCGTACGGCAAGGGGGGATGAAACCAGGGAATCGCTCATGCCCTGACGTTATCATCCACGGCTGGGGCGGCGGCCTGTCTCGAACGGCAGGTCCGTGCAATTTTCCTTACAAATCAACACCTTGGCGTCGTGCCAAGGCAGGCCGACAAGTCGTGCGTCTCAATTCCATCAAGCTTTCGGGCTTCAAGTCGTTCGCCGAACCCACCAACTTCCTGCTGCCGGGCCAATTGGTCGGCGTCGTCGGGCCCAACGGTTGCGGCAAGTCGAACATCATGGATGCGGTGCGCTGGGTGCTGGGCGAGTCGCGCGCGTCGGAGCTGCGCGGCGAGTCGATGCAGGACGTGATCTTCAACGGCACGACCACGCGCAAGCAGGCCAGCCGTTCGAGCGTGGAACTGGTGTTCGACAACGCCGACCACCGCGCAGGCGGCCAGTGGAACCAGTTCGGCGAAATTGCCGTGCGGCGCGTGCTCACGCGCGACGGCACCAGCAGCTACTACATCAACAACCAGCCGGTGCGCCGCCGCGACGTGCAGGACGTGTTCCTGGGCACCGGCCTCGGCCCGCGCGCCTACGCCATCATCGGCCAAGGCACGATCAGCCGGATCATCGAATCCAAGCCCGAAGAGCTGCGCCTGTTCCTCGAGGAGGCGGCGGGCGTCTCCAAATACAAGGAGCGCCGGCGCGAAACCGAGAACCGCCTGGGCGACACGCGCGAGAACCTCACGCGCGTGGAAGACATCCTGCGCGAACTCAACGCCAACCTCGAAAAGCTCGAGAAGCAGGCCGAGGTGGCCGCGCGCTACAACGCGCTGCAGGGCGAAGCCACGAAGAAGCAGCACCAGCTGTGGTTCCTCAAGCGCAGCGAAAGCGATGCCGATCAGGCCAGGATCAAGGCCGACTCGGAAAAGGCGATCAACGACCTCGAGTCGCGCACCGCCGACCTGCGCCGCATCGAATCCGAACTCGAAACCGTGCGCCAGGCCCACTACGCGGCCGGCGACCAGGTCAACCAGGCCCAGGGCAAGCTCTACGAAGCCAGTGCCGAAGTGGGCCGCCTCGAAGGCGAGATCCGCTTCGTGGTCGAAGGCCGCCAGCGCGTGGAGCAGCGGCTGGTCCAGCTGCGCGAGCAGATGGGCCAGTGGGGCCGCCGCCGCGAAGAGGCCGAGGCGGAGATCGAAACCCTGGCCGGCCAGGGCGTCGACGCGGAAGAGCAGGCCGTCCTGCTGGCCGCGCAGCTCGAGGAACACGACGCGCGCATGCCCGAGCTCGAGGAAGCCGTGCAGCGCGCCCAGGACGAGGCCAATGCCCAGCGCAGCACCGTCTCGCAGGTGCAGCAGCAGATCCAGGTGCTGGCCGCCGACCAGCGCAACATCGAAGAGCAGAGCCGCCAGCTCACGCAGCGCAGCGAACGCCTGCGTGCCGACCAGAACGCGCTGGCCGCGCCCGACGAGGCACGCCTGCAAGCCCTGCAGGAAGAGCACGCGGCCGCGCAGGAAAGCGCGAGCGAGGCCGACGCCCGCCTGCATGAGCTGCAGGAATCGGTGCCGCAGCTCGATGACGACCGCCGCGCGAAGCAGCAGGCCGTCAACACCGAAGGCGCGCGCCATGCCGAGCTCTCGGCGCGGCTCGAGGCGCTGCGCGCGCTGCAGGAAAAGGTCAAGACCGACGGCAAGCTGGCGCCCTGGCTCGCCAAGCACGGGCTCGAAGGCATGCAGGGGCTTTGGAGCCGCATCCACATCGAGCAGGGCTGGGAAAACGCGCTCGAAGCGGCGCTGCGCGAGCGCCTGGGTGCGCTCGAGGTCAGCCGGCTCGACATGGTGCGCGCCTTCGGCAACGATGCACCGCCCGCCAAGCTCGCGTTCTACAGCCCGCCCGAAGCCGGCGTGCCGCAAGGCGCTGCCGCGCTGCCGCGCCTGTCGAGCCTGCTGCGCCTGAACGATGCCGGCCTGCAGGCCCTGCTGACCGACTGGCTGCACGGCTGCTACACCGCGCAGAGTTTCGAAGAGGCGCTCGCGCAGCGCGCGACGCTGCAGCCGGGCGAAGTCATCTATGTGCAGAGCGGCCACGCCGTGTTCTCGCACAGCGTCAATTTCTATGCCCCGGATTCCGAGCAGGCCGGCCTCCTGGCGCGCCAGCAGGAAATGGAAAACCTCGAGCGCCAACTGCGCGCCCAGGCCCTCATCAGCGAAGAGGCGCGCACGGCGCTGGTCCGCGCCGAAGCTGCCTACGCCGATGCCGCGCAGCGCCTCGTCACGGCACGCCGCGAAGCGGCCGAAACGCAATCTCGTGCGCATGAACTGCAGGTCGAGACGCTGCGCATGACGCAGCTTGCCGAGCAGACGCGCGCGCGCAGCCAGCAGCTGGCCGCCGACCTGGCCGAGGTCGACGCGCAGCTCGAGGAACTGCAGGAAAAGCGCATGGCCGCCGAAGGCCGCTTCGAAGAGCTCGACATGCAGCTGGCCGACAGCCAGGAGCGCCACGCGCAGCTCGACGAACGCGTGATCGAAGCCGGCCGCGCGCTGGCCGCGAGCCGCGAGCAGCACCGCAGCCTCGAACGGCAGGCGCAGGAGGCCACCTTCTCGCAGCGCACGCTCGAAGCCCGCCGCGGCGAGCTGAACCGCGCGATCGAAACCGCATCGCAGCAGGTGCTGTCGCTTACCGACGAAGACGAGCGCGCCCGCGCCGAACTCGGCCGCCTGTCGGACGCCGCGGCCCAGGCCGGCCTGCAGGACGCGCTGGCGCTCAAGCTCGAGCGCGAGGCCGCGCTGGGTGCGGCCCGCAGCCAGTACGACGACCTCACGCTGAAGCTGCGCGCCAGCGACGAGCGCCGGCTGCAGTTGGAGCGCGAACTCGATCCGCTGCGCCAGCGCATCACCGAATTCCAGCTCAAGGAGCAGGCCGCGCGCCTGGGTGTCGAGCAGTACCAGCAACTGCTCGACGACGCCGGCGCCGACCTCGAGGCCGTTGCCCAGTCGATCGAAGCCGACAAGGTCCGCCTCACCGGCCTGCAGGGCGAGATCGACCGCCTGAACCGCGAAGTGGTGGCGCTGGGCGCGGTCAACCTGGCCGCGCTCGACGAACTTGCCGTGGCCAGCGAGCGCAAGACCTTCCTCGATGCGCAGTCCGCCGACCTGAACGAAGCCATCGGCACGCTGGAAGACGCCATCCGCAAGATCGACGCCGAGACGCGCGACCTGCTGGGGGGCACCTTCAAGATCGTCAACGAGCACTTCAGCCGCATGTTCCCCGAGCTGTTCGGCGGCGGCAATGCACGGCTCGTGATGACAGGCGACGAGATCCTCGATGCCGGCGTGCAGGTGCTGGCGCAGCCGCCCGGCAAGAAGAACCAGACCATCCACCTGCTCTCGGGCGGCGAGAAGGCGCTCACGGCCATCGCGCTGGTGTTCGCGATCTTCCAGCTCAACCCGGCGCCTTTCTGCCTGCTGGACGAAGTGGACGCGCCGCTGGACGACGCGAACACCGAACGCTATGCCAAACTCGTGACCGCCATGAGCCGCGAAACCCAGTTCCTCTTCATCAGCCACAACAAGATCGCCATGGAAATGGCCGAGCAGCTGATCGGCGTCACCATGCAGGAGCAGGGCGTCTCGCGGATCGTCGCGGTGGACATGGAAGCGGCCGCCTCCATGGTCGAAGCTGCTTGAGCCGGGCAGCGCATGAGCAATCTCACTCTCGCCCTGGCCATCCTCGGCGGCCTCGTCCTCGCGGCCGTCGTTGCCTACAACACCGTGACCTCGCGCCGCAACGCGCCGCGCCAGCCCGACGCCGCTGAGCGCGACCCGTCCGAAGCGGACCATCGGCCATCGTCCTCGTCCGACGGCGTGGAGCCGACGTTGCACGTCGATCCGCACCAGTTGCCGAGCCAGGAACGCCACGAGCCTCTGTTCGACCCCGACCTGCCCGCGCCCAGCGCGAGCCCGGTGCCCACGGCCGAGCGGCGCGGCGGGCTCGATCCGCTCATCGACGTGATCGCGCCGGTGTCGCTGGACGGGCTCGCGTCGGGCGACGCAGCCATTGCCGCCATGCCGCCCACGCGGCGCGCAGGCAGCAAGCCCGTGGCCATCGAAGGCCTGAACGAGCACACCGGCCAGTGGGAGCCGCCAGTGCCGGGCCAGCGCTACAGCGCCTTCCAGGTGGGTGTGCAGCTGGCCAACCGCACCGGGGCGCTCAACGAGATCGAGTATTCCGAATTCGTCGTCAAGGCGCAGGCCTTTGCCGATGCGGTCAACGGCGCGCTCGAGTTTCCCGAAATGCTCGACGAGGTGGCGCGCGCCCGCGAGCTCGACCAGTTCGCCAGTGCGCACGATGCCCAGCTGGGCTTCGTGCTGCGCGCACTGCATGCGGCCTGGAGTCCCGGCTACGTGCAGCAGAACGCCGCCCGCCTGGGTTTCGTGGCCGGCATCATTCCGGGACGCATGGTGCTGCCGACGAGCGAGGCCGGGCTGCCGCCGATCCTCGGACTTTCGTTCGACACGCAGGCTGCGCTGGCCGACGATCCGGCGCAGTCGGCCATCCGCGAGCTCAGCCTGAGCCTGGACGTGCCGCAGGTCGACCGCGCCGAGCAGCCGTTCCGCCGCATGCGCGAAGCCGCCGCCACGCTGGCGCGCGAGATGGACGGCGTGGTCACCGACAGCGACGGCCAGCTGCTGCGCGAAGAAACCATGGACGTGATCGGCGCCGATCTCGAGCAGCTCTACGACACGCTCGAATCACGCGACCTGGCCGCCGGCTCGCCGCTGGCGCGCCGCCTTTTCAGCTGATCCGATCGTTCGGGAGACACCCATGACCACGCGCGACGAAGCGGCACGCGAAGCCGCCGCACTGAGCGAACAGCTTCACCGACACGCTCATCTCTACTACGTGCTCGATGCCCCCGAGCTGCCCGACGCCGAGTACGACCGGCTGTTCCAGCGGCTGCAGGCGCTGGAAGCCGAATACCCCGAACTGCGCACGCCCGATTCGCCCACGCAGCGCGTCGGCGGCAAGGTGCTCGAAGGCTTCGTGAAGGTGCGCCACAAGGTGCCGATGCTGTCGATCCGCACCGAGACCGACATCTCGCCCGGCGGCGCCAGCGCCTTCGATGCCCGCGTGCGCAAGGAACTGGGCCTGGCCGAGGACGGTCCGCAGGTCGAGTACGTCTGCGAACTCAAGTTCGATGGCCTGGCCATGAACCTGCGCTACGAGAATGGCGTGCTGGTGCAGGCCGCGACGCGGGGCGACGGCGAGGTCGGCGAGGAGGTCACGCAGAACATCCGCACGGTGCGCGAGATTCCGCTGCGGCTCAACGGCAAGGCGCCGCCGGTGGTCGAGGTGCGCGGCGAGATCTACATGAAGCGCGCCGACTTCGAGGCGCTCAACGAGCGCCAGCGCGAGAAGATCGCGGCCGGGCAGAAGAACGAGAAGGTCTTCGTCAACCCGCGCAATGCCGCGGCCGGCGCGGTGCGCCAGCTCGACCCGGCCATTGCGGCGGCGCGGCCGCTGAGCTTTTTTGCCTATGGCCTCGGCGAGGTCACGCCGGCCAGCGAAGGCGGGCCGGATTTTCCGACCCAGTTCGAATGGCTGCAGCAGTTCCATGCCTGGGGCTTTCCGGTGGCCACGCAGACCGCCCGTGCGATCGGTGCCATCGAACTGATTGCCTTCCACGAGAACATCGGACGCCAGCGCGATGCCTTGCCCTACGACATCGACGGCGTGGTCTACAAGGTCGACAGCATCGAGCTGCAGCGGCGGCTGGGCTTCGTGTCGCGCGAACCGCGCTGGGCCGTGGCGCACAAGTACCCGGCGCAGGAACAGATCACCGAGGTGCTGGGCATCGAGGTGCAGGTCGGGCGCACCGGCAAGCTCACGCCGGTGGCCAAGCTGGCGCCGGTGTTCGTCGGCGGCGTGACCGTGACCAATGCCACGCTGCACAACGAGGACGAGGCACGCCGCAAGGACGTGCGCGTGGGCGACAAGGTCATCGTGCGGCGTGCCGGCGACGTGATCCCCGAAGTGGTCGGCGTGGTGCCCGAAAGCCTCGCCAGGCCCGACAGCGAGCGGGGCCCGCTGTTCACCATGCCGCACCAATGCCCGGTGTGCGGATCGGAGGCGCTGCGCGAAGAAGGCGAGGTCGACTACCGCTGCACCGGCGGCCTGTTCTGCGCGGCGCAGCGCAAGGAGGCCATCCTGCACTTTGCGGCGCGGCGCGCGGTCGACATCGACGGGCTCGGCGACAAGCTGGTCGAGCAATTGGTCGACGCCAACCTGATCCGCACCTTGCCCGACCTCTACAGGCTCGGGTTCACCACGCTGGCGGGGCTGGACCGCATGGCCGACAAGTCGGCCAGGAACCTCGTCGACGCGCTCGAGGCCTCGAAAAAGACCACGCTGCCGCGCTTCCTGTTCGGGCTGGGCATCCGGCACGTGGGCGAGAGCACCGCCAAGGATCTCGCCAAGCACTTCGGCAAGCTCGACGCGATCATGGATGCGACCGAGGAGCAGCTGCTCGAGGTCAACGACGTCGGCCCGGTCGTCGCGCAAAGCCTGCGCACCTTCTTCGATCAGCCGCACAACCGTGAAGTGGTCGAGCAGCTGCGCGCATGCGGGCTGGCGTGGGAAGAGGGCGAACCCGCCGCCCGGGCGCCCAAGCCATTGGCGGGACTGACCTTCGTGATCACCGGCACCCTTCCTACGCTGAGCAGGGACGAAGCGAAGGATAAATTGGAGGCAGCCGGCGCCAAGGTGGCGGGCTCGGTCAGCAAGAAAACAAGCTACCTCGTGGCTGGCGAGGAGGCCGGCAGCAAGCTCGACAAGGCGCGCGAGATCGGTGTGGAGGTGATCGACGAGGCGCGTATGCTGGAGCTGCTCGCCAGCGGTGTGCCGGGTTGAAGGGGTGAAGCGCGGTTCTTACCGGCAGTTACGCGACTTCACACCCGCGCAGTCAACAGGGTCTACAAGCCGGCGTTGAAAACAGAAGGCTGACAAGGAGTCCCTCATGCAGAAAATTCGTGTTCTCGGTATCTGTGTCGCCGTTGGCGGCTTCGCGCTGCTCGGCGGCTGCGTGGCTGTTCCTGGCGACCCCTATTACAGTGGGGGCTATTCGCAGCCGTACTACGCGGACCCGGTGGTGGTGAATCCGGCGCCAGTCTATATCCAGGGTGGCGGCTACTACGAAGGCGGACGCCGCTATTACGACCGTCCCTACTACGACGGACGCTACTACGGGCGTCCGGGCTATCCGGCGGTGCGCCCGGTGCCAGTGCCGGTCCCTGTGCCGGTGCCTTCTCGTCCCGGTTGGGGCGGCGGCGGACGGCCGTCGGGCAATGCCGCCGGCGTGTCGCCGCTTCCGCAGTACCGGTCGCAGCCGCCGCGCGGCTCGGAGCGGTTGTGGACGTCGCCGGACTCCAAGGGGCAAACCCCTCCATGACCGGACGGCGGGGCCGCTCGCGATAATCCCCGCCATGGCCATCCGCGAAATCCTGAAAATGGGCGACCCCCGGCTGCTGCGCATTGCGCAGCCGGTGGCTGCCTTCGACACCGACGAGCTGCACCTGCTGGTGCGCGACATGTTCGAGACCATGCTGGCCGCCAACGGCGCCGGCCTGGCCGCGCCGCAGATCGGTGTCGACCAGCAGCTCGTGATCTTCGGCACCGATGTCGTCAATCCCCGCTACCCCGATGCGCCGCCGGTGCCTCGCACCGTGCTGCTGAATCCGGTCATCACGCCGATCGGCGACGAGGAAGAAGAAGGCTGGGAAGGCTGCTTGTCGGTGCCGGGCCTGCGCGGCGTGGTGCCGCGCTTCGCCAACATCCGCTACACCGGCTTCGATCCCTACGGCGATCCGATCGACCGCATCGCAAGCGGCTTTCATGCGCGCGTGGTGCAGCACGAAGTCGATCACCTGCTGGGCAAGCTCTATCCGATGCGGGTGCGCGACTTCTCGCGCTTCGGCTATACCGACGTCCTGTTTCCAGGGCTGGACGCCAACGACGACGATTGACGAAAGAACGGCCGGTACACCGCCGGCCGCGTGCCTTCTTTCTTTCTTTCAGTTGTACTTGCCGCCCAGGCCGAACCGGCCGCCGCCGAAGAGCGCGATCGCGATCGCCGAGAACATGAACATGCCCTGCAGTTCCAGCGCCCAGCCGCCCTGGCCATTGAGCGCGCCCAGGTCCTTCTGATGCACGAGCCAGATCGCCACCAGCATGTTGAGGGCGACGATCAGCGCCGCCGGACGGGTGAACAGCCCCACGATGAGCAGCACCGGCGCAAGGATCTCTCCGACATAGACCAGGTAGGCCAAAGCCGCCGGCAAGCCATGGGACGCCAGCATGCCGCCGATGCCGTCGACGCCTTTGCCGACCTTCGCGATGCCGTGCAGCAGGATGAGGATGCCGAGTGCAACGCGCAGAACGAGCTTGCCGGTGTCATCGGATTTGGTCATGTGCAGATTCCTGGTGAAGTTGTTGGAGGCCCGTATGTTAGTGAATGCAGCCGGCAAGAAAAACCCGTGGACAGCGGCGCACGCAGCATATGCATTCAACTGCTGGTTCCTTGGCAGGGCGGCGCGCAGCCTCGTACACTGCCTTTTGCTTGTTGTTGAGGAGAACACACCAATGAAGAATCGATTCCGTCCCGCGCTGGCCGCTGCCGCAACCGTTGCCGCGCTTGCCACTGCCGCGCCTGCCCTTGCCGGCAAGACCCTCGATGCCGTCAAGCAGCGCGGCACCGTCAAGTGCGGCGTGACCAATGGCGTGGCCGGCTTTTCCGCGCCCGACACGCAGGGCAACTGGTCGGGCCTGGACGTCGACACCTGCCGCGCCATTGCGGCGGCCGTGCTGGGCGATCCGAAGAAGGTCGACTTCGTGCCGCTCAATTCGCAGCAGCGCTTCTCGGCCCTGCAGGCCGGCGAGATCGACATCCTCGCGCGCAACACCACCTGGACGCTCACGCGCGATGCGTCGCTGGGCTTCAACTTCACCACCATCACCTACTACGACGGCCAGGGCTTCCTGGTGCCGAAGAAGCTCAAGGTCACGAGCGCCAGGCAGCTCAAGAACGCGACCATCTGCACGCAGTCGGGCACCACCAACGAGAAGAACGTGTCCGACTACTTCCGCGCACAGAACATTCCGGTCAAGACGGTGGTGTTCGAAAGCTTCGAAGCCTCGTTCAAGGCCTTCTTCTCGGGTCGCTGCCAGGCCTTCACCACCGACGCCTCCGCGCTGGCCGGCCTGCGCAACAAGGAAGCGCCGAACCCCGACGACTACATCATCCTGCCCGAGCTCATTTCCAAGGAACCGCTCGCGCCGCTGGTGCGCCGCGGCGACGACGAATGGTTTGCCATTGCCAAGTGGGTGCCCAACGCGCTCATCGAGGCCGAAGAATTCGGCGTCACGCAGGCCAATGCCGACGAGCTCAAGGCCAGCAGCAAGGACCCGGCGCAGCAGCGCCTGGTCGGCACCGGCGAGGACCTGGGCAAGCTGCTGGGCCTGGACAAGGACTGGTCGTTCCGCGCGATCAAGGCCGTGGGCAACTACGGCGAGATGTTCGAGCGCAACGTGGGCCCCAAGTCGGTGCTCAAGCTGCCGCGCGGCTCGAACAACCTCTGGAACAAGGGCGGCCTGATCTACGCACCACCGGTTCGATGAGCAGTCAAGCCTCGCGCCGCGGCGCCTGGCTGGCCTGGGTCGTCCAGGTGCTGCTGGTGCTGGCCGTCGTGGCCGGCGCGGCCTGGGTCGTGAACCATGCGCTCGAAGTGCTGCGGGCGCGGGGCGTGCGCTCGGGCTTCGACTTTCTCGCCGAGCCCGCAGGCTTCTCCATCAGCGAAGGCTGGCTCGGCTTCGAGGCCAGCCAGCCGTTCTGGCGCGCCTTTCTCGCGGGCCTGGTCAACACGGTGCGCGCCTCGGTGCCCGCCGCCATCTTTTCGGTCGTGCTCGGCACCCTGATCGGCATCGGCCGGCTCGCACCGCATGTGCTGCTGCGCGGCATCTGCACCGCGTATGTCGAACTGCTGCGCAACGTGCCGCTGCTCGTGCAACTGCTGATGCTGGCCTTTGCGATTGCCAACCTGCTGCCCGATCCCACCGAGCCTGTGCGGCTGCTACCGGGCGTGTGGCTCAGCAAGGGCGGCCTCAGCGTGCCCTGGCCGGCGTCGGGGGAGGGCGGTGGCTGGTGGCCCACGCACCTCGAATGGCCCGAACGCGGCGACTTCGGCGTGAGCGGCGGCGCGGCGCTGAGCCCGGAGTACGTGACCATCGTCGCGGGCCTGTCCTTCTATTCGGCCGCGTTCGTGGCCGAGATCGTGCGCGCCGGCATCCTCTCGGTGCCGCAAGGGCAGGTGCTGGCCGGGCAGGCGCTCGGGCTCGCGCCGGTGCAGCAGCTGCGCATCGTGATCCTGCCGCAGGCGCTGCGGGTGATCGTGCCGTCGCTCACCAACCAGCTGCTGAGCCTCGTCAAGAATTCATCGCTTGCGGTGGCCGTGGGTTATCCGGAGCTGGTGTCGGTGGCCAACACCACCATCGGCTCGAACGGCCGCGCCTTCGAGTGCATTGCCATCATCATGGCGGTCTACCTGCTGCTGTCGCTCGTGATCTCCTTCGGCATGAACCGCTACAACGCGCGCGTCGCGCTCAGGGGCTGGCGATGAGGAACGCGGCCCAGGGCCCTGTTGCGTGGCGCAGCGAACTCTGGGGTTCGCCGCTGCGGGTGCTGGCCACCGTGCTGCTGCTCGCGCTGCTGGCGTGGGGCGGCTTCCACGCCATTGAATGGGGCGTGCTGCACGCGGTGTTCCGGCCCGATGCAGAAGCCTGCCGCGCGGTGCAGCATGGCGCCTGCTGGGGCGTGGTGGCCGAGAAATGGCGGCCGATGCTGTTCGGGCGCTTCCCTTATGAAGAGCAATGGCGTCCGGCCATTGCCGTGGCCGTGCTGTCCGCCGTGACCGTGCTGAGCGCCTGGCCGCGCAGCTGGCGCTGGTGGCTGGCGCCGCTCTGGCTTGCGGCGCTGCTGTTGTTCGTGCTGCTGATGCGCGGCGGCGTGGCGGGACTTGTCCTCGTGCCGACCAGCCGCTGGGGCGGTCTGCCGCTCACCATCGGCCTTGCCGTGGTGGGCTTGGCATTGGCTTTTCCGCTGGCGCTGCTGCTTGCGCTGGGACGCCGCTCGGGCTGGCCGGTGGTTCGCACGCTCTGCGCGAGCTACATCGAGCTGGTGCGCGGCGTGCCGCTGATCTCGGTGCTGTTCATGGCTTCCTTCCTGCTGCCGCTGCTGTGGCCCGCGGGCTGGCAGCCCGACGTGCTGGTGCGCGTGCTGGCGGGGCTCACGCTGTTCGTGGCGGCCTACCTGGCCGAGATCATCCGCGGCGGGTTGCAGGCCGTGCCGCGCGGCCAGACCGAAGTGGCGATGGCGCTGGGCTTCGGCCGCTGGCCGGTGCAGCGGGACATCGTGCTGCCGCAGGCCCTGCGGCTCGTGGTGCCGGCGTTGACCAACAGTGTGGTCGGCACGCTGAAGGACACCTCGCTGGTCACGGTGGTGGGCCTGTTCGAGCTGACCGGTGCGCTCGGCCTCGCGCTCGGCGGCGACCCGACCTGGCGGCCGTTCTATCTCGAGGGCTATCTCTTCATTGCGGCCGTGTACTGGCTGCTGTGCTTCGGGCTGTCGCGCTACAGCGTGTGGCTCGAGCGGCGGCTGGCAAAGGGCACGCGCTAGGCCGGGTCGGCCAAGGATGCCTTCGCATTCGGTTGCGCGAGTGCCTTGAGAGTCTGGACCTGCCACGCGAATTCATCCTCGAAGGCCGTCGGGTCGGTGATCGCATAGCCACCGTAGGCATAGACCGCCGCGTAGGCTGCGTAGCTCGCGGCCTCGAGGGCGCGGCTTGCCAGGGCATTGGCCACCGCATACGTGGCGGAAACCGCCGCATGCGCCGAGCCATCGATCGAGTTCGAGCCACGGTGCCCGTTCGCCACGGCCGCCAACTCCGCGCGAGCCGCTTTCAAGGCCGCTTCGTCGGCCTTGCCGTCGAGAAAGGCATGCGCCACCGCGAGGCCTTCGATGGCGCGCGGGTCTTCCAGCAGATGTCCGATGCGGTCCGCGCAGGCCAGGCCGAAGGCCAGGCGCAGGGATGCCTGCCGGGGATCGTTCAGGCCGACCTCGGCGGCAAGACGCGACAGTTCGGTGTTCATGGCGGCGCCGCACGCTCGATGAAGGTTTCAGCCCGCCGCCAGCGCCTTGTCCACCAGCTGCTGCGCTTCCTCGAGGATGCGGCCCAGGTGCTCGGCGCCGAGAAAGCTCTCGCCGTAGATCTTGTAGATGTTCTCGGTGCCCGAGGGCCGCGCGGCGAACCAGCCGTTCTCGGTGACCACCTTCACGCCGCCGATGGCCGCGCCATTGCCGGGGGCGTGGCTCAGCACGTTCTGGATCTTCTCGCCTGCGAGCTCGGTGGACAGCACCTGCTGCGGCGAGAGGCTCGAAAGCTTCTTCTTCTGCTCGACGGTGGCCGCTGCGTCCACGCGGTTGGCCACCGGCTGGCCCAGCGCCTGGGCGAGTTCGGCAAAGCGCTCGCCGGGGTCGCGTCCGGTGCGTGCGGCGATCTCGGCCGAGAGCAGGGCGGGCACGATGCCGTCCTTGTCGGTGGTCCAGACCGAGCCGTCGCGCCGCAGGAAGGTGGCGCCCGCGCTTTCCTCGCCGCCGAAGCCCAGCGACGAATCCACCAGCCCGTCGACGAACCACTTGAAGCCGACCGGCACTTCGTACAGCCTGCGGCCCAGCCTGGCGGCCACGCGGTCGATCATCTGGCTGCTGACCACCGTCTTGCCCACGGCCGCATGCGCCGCCCATTGGGGCCGGTGCGTGAAGAGGTAGTCGGCCATCACGGCCAGGTAGTTGTTGGGCGGCAGCAGCCCCGCGCTGCGCGTGACGATGCCGTGGCGGTCATGGTCGGTGTCGCAGGCGAAGGCGATGCCGAAGCGCTCCCGCAGGCCGATCAGCTTGTGCATGGCATCGGGCGACGACGGGTCCATGCGGATGCGGCCGTCCCAGTCGAGCGACATGAAGCGGAAGGTGGGATCGACCTCCTGGCTCAGCACGTTGAGCCGCCCGAGCTTGTAGCGCTCGGCGATGGCCGGCCAGTAGCGCACGCCCGCGCCGCCCAATGGATCGACGCCCAAATCGATCTGCACGCCGCGGATCGCATCCATGTCGAGCACCTGCGCGAGGTCTTCGACATAGGTGTTCAGGTAGTCGTGGCGGTGCGTGGTCGGGGCGTGCAGCGCCTGGGCGAGCGGCAGGCGCTTCACGCCCTTGAGATCCGCCGCAAGAAAGGCGTTGGCCGCGGCTTCGACCGCCGACGTGATGTCGGTGCCCGCGGGGCCGCCGTTGGGCGGGTTGTACTTGAAGCCGCCGCTTTCGGGCGGGTTGTGCGAAGGCGTGATCACGATGCCGTCGGCCAGCCCCGCCGTGCGTCCGCGGTTGTAGACCAGGATCGCATGCGAGACGGCGGGCGTGGGCGTGTATTCGTCGTCCTTCGAGAGCATCAGCTCGACGCCGTTGGCCGCCAGCACTTCCACCGCGCTGTTGAAGGCGGGCGTGGAAAGCGCATGCGTGTCGATGCCGAGGAACAGCGGCCCGTCGATGCCCTTCTGGCGCCGGTAGTCGGCAATGGCCTGGCTCATGGCCAGCACATGCCATTCGTTGAATGCGTTGTCGAAGGAAGAACCGCGGTGGCCCGAGGTTCCGAAGGCCACGCGCTGCGCGGGCACCGAGGGATCGGGCCGGCCCGCGTAGTAGGCCGAGACGAGGCGCGGGACATTGACGAGCAGGTCCAGCGGTGCGGGCTGGCCCGCGAGGGGATTGGTTTTCTGGCTCATGTCGAGGGTTGCCGTTCGAGTTGAATCAAGTCGGCACCATCATGCCGCAGGATGTGCCTGCGGATGAAACAAGCGGCAAGCGTGCCTCAGGGCCTCAGGAGGCCAGCGCTTCCATCAGCTCGGTCTCGATGGCCAGCTGCGTCTTCTGGCCCTGCAGTTCCGGTCCGCTGATCAGGAAGGTGTCTTCCACGCGCTCGCCGAGCGTCGTGACCTTGGCGAGCTGCAGGTTCAGGTGATGCCGGGCGAGCACGCGCGCCACCGAATAAAGCAGCCCGGTGCGGTCGCTGGCCGAGATGTTGAGCAGCCAGCGCTGCGCCTTGTCGTCGGGCAGCAGGCTGATGCGCGGCTTGATCGGGAAGCTGCGCACGCGCCGCGACACGCGGCCCACGCTGGGTGGGGGCAGGGGGCCGGCTTCGGTCAGCGTCTGCGCCAGGCCCGACTCCACCATGCTGATGAGATCGCGGTAGTGGTCGGGCAGGAAGGTGGTCACCACCTGAAACGTGTCGAGCGCGTAGCCATTGCTCGTGGTGTGTACTTTCGCGTCAAGGATGCTGAACGACGACTGGTCGAAGTAGCCGCAGATGCGCGCGAACAGGTCGGGCTGGTCGGGCGTGTAGACCACCACCTGCAGGCCTTCGCCGACCGGTGAAAGATGCGCCCGCACGATCGGCGGCGCCTTCGGATCGACGGGAACGTTGGGCGGCGGCACGAAACGCGAGAGCTGCTTGGCATGCCAGGCGATCTCGGTGGCATCGTGGCGCATGAAGTAGCCGACGTCGAGCGTGGCCCACAGCGCCTTGTGGGCCTCGAAGGGCTGTGCGCGGAGGGCGAGCTGCACCAGCGCCTCGCGCTTGCGCGATTCCACCTCTGCGTCGGGGTCGGGCATGCGGCCGCCGAGCGCGCGCAGGGTGAAGCGGTACAGGTCTTCGAGCAGCTTGCCCTTCCAGGCATTCCACACGCGCGGCGAGGTGCCGCGAATGTCGGCCACCGTCAGCAGGTAGAGCGCCGTGAGGTAGCGCTCGTTGCCCACGCGCTTGGCGAAGGCGCCGATCACCTCGGGGTCGCTCAGGTCCTGCTTCTGCGCGACCTGGCTCATCACCAGGTGCTCCGCGACCAGGAATTCGATCAGCCTCGAATCTTCGCGCGCGATGCCGTGCTGCTTGCAGAAACGCTGCACGTCGCGTGCGCCGAGCGTGGAATGGTCGCCGCCGCGGCCCTTGGCGATGTCGTGGAACAGCGCCGCCACATAAAGGATCCACGGCTTGTCCCAGCCTGCCGCGAGCTGCGAGCAGAACGGGTATTCATGCGCATGCTCGGCAATGAAGAAGCGCCGCACGTTGCGCAGCACCATCAGGATGTGCTGGTCCACCGTGTAGACGTGGAACAGGTCGTGCTGCATCTGTCCCACGATGCTGCGGAACACCCGCAGGTAGCGCCCCAGCACCGAGGTCTGGTTCATGAGCCGGAACGCATGCGTGATGCCGTAGGGCTGCAGCAGGATGCGCATGAAGGTCTGGTGGTTGACCGGGTCGTTGCGGAACTTGCTGTCCATCACGTGGCGCGCGTTGTAGAGTGCGCGCAGCGTGCGTGCCGACAGGCCCTTCACGCCGATGGTCTTCTGATAGAGAAGGAAGGTCTCGAGAATGGCATGCGGCTCGCGCTCGTAGAGGTCGTCGCTCGCAATCTCGATGAGGCCCGCACGCTCGAAGAAGCGCTCGTTGATCGGCGTGTGCT
Source organism: Variovorax beijingensis (assembly GCF_007828835.1). Classification (GTDB taxonomy): domain Bacteria; phylum Pseudomonadota; class Gammaproteobacteria; order Burkholderiales; family Burkholderiaceae_C; genus Variovorax; species Variovorax beijingensis_A. The sequence goes on from NZ_VIVL01000004.1 coordinate 536,288, forward strand.
GCTCGTCCACCGGCTGCAGCCGCTCCGCGATGTTCAGCAGCAGGATCTGGTTGAGCTGCGAAACCGCCTTGGCCGCCCAGTAGTAGCGCCGCATCAGCGCCTCGCTCGACTTGCGCTGCGATTCGCTTTCATAGCCGAAGCTCGCGGCCACGGCAGTCTGCAGGTCGAACACCAGGCGGTCCTCGCGCCGGTTGGCAATCACGTGCAGGCGCGCGCGGATCAGCGAGAGCAGCGCTTCGTTGCGCTTGATCTGCTGCGCCTCGAAGGAGGTGGCCAGGCCGTTCTTGGCCAGATCGTCCCAGCGGCTGCCGAAGCCGGCGGCCTTGGCCATCCAGAGAATGGTCTGCAGGTCGCGCAGGCCGCCCGGCGATTCCTTGCAGTTGGGTTCGAGCGCGTAGGGCGTGTTGTCGAACTTCTGGTGGCGGTGGCGCATTTCCTGCGACTTGGCCACGAAGAAAGCCTGCGGATCGATGGCGCGAGCGAAGCGCCTGCGGAAGCCCACGAAGAGCTTCTTGTCGCCCGTGATCAGCCGCGATTCGAGCAGCGAGGTCTGGACCGTGACGTCCTTCTCGGCCTCTGCCAGGCACTCGTCGACGGTGCGCACGCTGGAGCCGATCTCGAGCCCCGCATCCCAGCAGTGGCCGATGAAGGCCTCGATGCGGGCCGGATCGATCGCGCCGGCCTCGCCCTCGGGCGGCAGCAGCAGCAGCACGTCGACATCGGAGTAGGGGAACAGTTCGCCGCGGCCGAAACCGCCCACGGCCACCAGCGCGAGCGCGTCGCCGAAATCGGCCTCGCGCCAGAGCGCGCACAGCGTCTGGTCGGCCAGCGCCGACAGCTGCCGCAGCACCGTGTGAACGCTGCGCGTGGGCGCGCGCGCAAAGCGCAGGGTGTCGAACAGCGCCAGCTTCCTGGCGCGATAGGCTTCGCGCAGGGTGGCGACATCGATCTTGGCGGGTTCGATCACGGCTGTGTCCTCGGCCGCGCGCCGCTCGCGCGGCTCACGTTTTCGTGGAGGTGACGAACGAGGGCAGGGGTGGGCTGCCTTCCGACAGCGTGAGCACCTCGTAGCCCGTTTCGGTGACCAGCACCGTGTGTTCCCACTGCGCCGACAGCGAATGGTCGCGCGTGACGATGGTCCAGCCGTCGTACTGGCCGCCCTTGAAGTCTTCCTTCACCTCGCGCTTGCCGGCGTTGATCATCGGCTCGATGGTGAAGATCATGCCGGGCTTGAGTTCTTCCAGCGTGCCCGGACGGCCGTAGTGCAGCACCTGCGGCTCTTCGTGGAAGCGCTGGCCCACGCCGTGGCCGCAGAATTCGCGCACCACCGAATAGCCCTGGCCTTCGGCGAACTTCTGGATCGCATGGCCCACGTCGCCCAGGTGCGCGCCGGGGCGCACCTGCAGGATGCCGTGCCACATGGCTTCGAAGGTGATGCTGCACAGGCGCTTGGCGGCAATGGAGGCATCGCCGATGATGTACATGCGGCTGTTGTCGCCGAACCAGCCATCCTTGATGACGGTCACGTCGACGTTCATGATGTCGCCCTTTTTCAGCGGCTTGTCATTGGGAATGCCGTGGCAGACCACGTGGTTCACCGAGGTGCAGAGCGACTTCGGGAAGGGCACGCTGCTCGCGCCCATGTAGCCCACCGTGGCCGAGGTGGTGCCCTGCTTGACCATGTATTCGGCGGCCAGGCGGTCGACATCGTTCGTGGTGATGCCGGGCTTGATGAAGGGCGTGAGGTAATCCAGCACCTCGGAAGCCAGGCGGCAGGCGACGCGCATGGCTTCGATGCCTGCGGCGTCTTTGTAGGTAATGCTCATCCCGGAATTATCCCATTCACCCGGCTAAAATTCAGGGCTTACGCGGATGGCCCCAGTCAGCGGCCATCCCCCCCGATTTTCTTGATTCCCAACGCGGCCCCAGGCCCCATCGACCGTGACGCAGCCCGCACCTCAAGCCCTTCCCGTCGTAACCCTTTTCGAGGGCGGCAGCGCACTCAGCGATTTCCGTGCGCGGCAGCTGCTGCCGAAGCTGCAGGCGATCGATGCGCGCATCGAGGGCATCGGTGCCCGTTTCGTGCACCTGGTGGTCACCGATGCGGCACTCGATGCGGCCGGCCGCGAGCGCTTCGCGGCGCTCCTGACCTACGGCGAGCCCTTCGAGGCCCCGGCCAAGGCGGGCGCTTCGGTGGTCGTCACGCCGCGCCTGGGCACCGTCTCGCCCTGGGCCTCCAAGGCCACCGACATCGCCCACAACTGCGGCCTGGCGCTGCGCCGGGTCGAGCGGGTCACCCAGTACCACCTGAAGCTCAAGGCCCCGCTGATCGGCAAGGCGCCCGTGCTCGAAGGCGACCTGCTGGCTGCCGTGGCCGGCCCGCTGCACGACCGCATGACCGAATCGGTGCTGGCCACGGTGGAGCAGGCCGCCAGCCTGTTCAGCGAGCTGCCGGCCCAGCCGATGGCGCTGGTCGACGTGCAGGGCGGCGGCCGCGCCGCGCTGGTGGCGGCCAATACGGGTTTCGGCCTGGCGCTGGCGGAAGACGAGATCGACTACCTGGTCGAAGCCTTCACCCGGCTCGGGCGCAACCCGAGCGACGTCGAGCTGATGATGTTCGCGCAGGCCAACAGCGAGCACTGCCGCCACAAGATCTTCAACGCCAGCTTCGCGATCGACGGCCAGGCCCAGCCGCAGAGCCTGTTCTCGATGATCCGCCACACCGAGAAGCAGAACCCGCAACACACCGTCATTGCCTATGCCGACAACGCCTCGGTGATGGAGGGCACGACGGTCGAGCGCTTCATTCCGGCTTCGGATTCGCAAGGCTATCAAAAAGATAGCGCGCTGAGCCACGTGCTGATGAAGGTCGAGACGCACAACCATCCGACGGCCATTTCGCCGTTCCCGGGCGCCTCTACCGGCGCGGGCGGCGAGATCCGCGACGAAGGGGCCACCGGCCGCGGCTCCAAGCCCAAGGCCGGCCTGACCGGCTTCACGGTGTCGAAGCTCTGGCCGGAAGAGGGCCACTACGGCAAGCCCGAGCACATCGCGAGCCCGCTTCAGATCATGACCGAGGGCCCGCTGGGCGGCGCCGCCTTCAACAACGAGTTCGGCCGGCCCAACCTGCTGGGCTATTTCCGCGAATACGAGCAGACCGTGGCGAGCGACGTCGACACGGTGCAGCGCGGCTACCACAAGCCCATCATGATCGCGGGCGGCCTCGGCAGCATCGACGCCACGCAGACGAAAAAAATCCAGTTCCCGGCCGGCTCGCTGCTGATCCAGCTCGGCGGCCCCGGCATGCGCATCGGCATGGGCGGCAGCGCCGCGAGTTCCATGGCCACGGGTGCCAACGCGGCCGAACTCGACTTCGACTCGGTGCAGCGCGGCAACCCCGAAATCGAGCGCCGCGCCCAGGAAGTCATCAACCACTGCTGGCAGCAGGGCGCGGCCAACCCGATCCTCGCGATCCACGACGTGGGCGCGGGCGGCCTGAGCAACGCCTTCCCCGAACTGACCAACGACGCCGGCCGCGGCGCGCGCTTCGACCTGCGCGCCGTGCCGCTCGAAGAGTCGGGCATGGCGCCCAAGGAAATCTGGTGCAACGAAAGCCAGGAGCGCTACGTACTGGCCATCGCGCCGGAATCGCTCGAACAGTTCAGGGCCTTCTGCGAGCGCGAGCGCTGCCCGTTCTCGGTGGTGGGCGTGGCGACCGAAGACCGCCAGCTGCTGGTGGCCGACGAGGGCGCCGAGGTACAACCCGTCGACATGCCGATGGACGTGCTGCTCGGCAAGCCGCCCAAGATGCACCGCGACGTCAAGACCGTTGCCCGCACCTTCAAGCCGCTCGACCTCACGGGCGTCGACCTGCAGAAGGCCGCCATCGACGTGCTGTCGCACCCGACGGTGGCCTCCAAGCGCTTCCTGATCACCATCGGCGACCGTACCGTGGGTGGCCTGAGCCACCGCGACCAGATGGTCGGCCCCTGGCAGGTGCCGGTGGCCGATTGCGCCGTCACGCTGGCCGACTACAAGGGCTTTGCCGGCGAGGCGATGAGCATGGGCGAGCGCACGCCGCTGGCCGCGCTCGACGCGCCGGCCTCGGGCCGCATGGCCGTGGCCGAGGCCATCACCAACCTGCTGGCCGCGCCGATCGAGCTCTCGCGCGTGAAGCTCTCGGCCAACTGGATGGCGGCCTGCGGCGAGCCCGGCGAAGACGCCGCGCTGTATGAAACCGTCAAGGCCGTGGGGCTGGAACTGTGCCCGGCGCTGGGCGTGTCGATCCCGGTCGGCAAGGATTCGCTGTCGATGCGCACGCAGTGGAAAGACGGCGACGAAGCCCGGAACGTCACCTCGCCCGTGAGCCTGATCGTGAGCGCGTTCGCCACGCTGGCCGACGTGCGCGGCACGCTCACGCCGCAGCTCGACGCCACGGAGGCCGACACCACGCTGGTGCTGATCGACCTGGGCCGCGGCCAGCACCGCATGGCCGGCAGCATCCTGGCGCAGACGCTGAACCAGAGCGGCGACACGGTGCCCGACCTCGACGACCCGGCACAACTGGTGGCGCTGGTCAATGCCGTGAACGCGCTGCGCGCCGACGGCAAGATCCTGGCCATGCACGACCGCAGCGACGGCGGCCTGTTCGCCACTGCCTGCGAAATGGCCTTTGCGGGCCACGTGGGCGTGGCGCTCAACGTCGACATGCTGGTCACCGAAGGCGACGGCATTTCCGACAGCCGCATGGAGACCGGCGACGCCAAGAACTGGGCGCAGCAGGTCAGCGCGCGGCGCGAGGAACTCACGCTCAAGGCACTGTTCAACGAAGAGCTCGGCATGGTGCTGCAGGTGCGCACGGCCGAGCGCAACGAGGTGATGCAGGTGCTGCGCGCCCACGGCCTCAGCGCCCACAGCCACTTCGTCGGCAAGACGCGGCCTGCCAGCTCCACGATGGAGGCCGGCAAGGGCAAGCTCGAGGTCTGGCGCGATGCCAGGTCGGTGTTCAGCGCGACGCTGCAGGACCTGCACCAGGTGTGGGATTCGGTCAGCTGGAAGATCGCCCGCGAGCGCGACAACCCGGCCTGCGCCGATGCCGAGCACGCCGCGGCCGGCGAGCCGGGCGACCCGGGCCTGCACTGGCATGTCTCGCCGCCGCTCGGCAACGGCTGGGGCGAACTCGGCCCGGGGCTGCTGTCGTCGCGCCCCAAGGTCGCCATCCTGCGCGAGCAGGGCGTCAACTCGCATGTCGAGATGGCCTACGCCTTCACCGAAGCCGGCTTCGAAGCCTTCGACGTCCACATGACCGACCTGCAGGCGGGCCGGGCGGACCTCGCCGACTTCAAGGGCGTGGTGGCCTGCGGCGGCTTCAGCTATGGCGACACGCTGGGCGCCGGCATCGGCTGGGCGCGCAGCATCACCTTCAACCCGAAGCTGGCCGAACAGTTCAAGGCCTTCTTCGGCCGCACCGACACCTTCGGCCTGGGCGTGTGCAACGGCTGCCAGATGTTTGCCGAGCTGGCCGACATCATCCCGGGCGCCGAAGCCTGGCCGCGCTTCACCACCAACCAGAGCGAACGCTTCGAGGCGCGCCTGTCGATGGTCGAGGTGCTCGAATCGCCGAGCATCTTCTTCGCGGGCATGGCCGGCACGCGCCTGCCGATCGCGGTGGCGCATGGCGAGGGCTATGCCAACTTCAAGCACCGCGGCGATGCCGCCAAGGCCATTGCCGCCATGCGCTTCGTGGACAACCACGGCCAGCCGACCGAGCAGTACCCGTTCAACCCGAACGGCAGCGCCGGCGGCCTGACCTCGGTGACCACGCCGGACGGCCGCTTCACCGCGGTGATGCCGCATCCCGAGCGCGTGTTCCGCAACATCCAGATGAGCTGGACCGGCGGCGACAAGAGCGAGCTGAGCCCCTGGATGCGCATCTGGCGCAATGCGCGCCGCTGGGTAGGCTGAAGGAAAAAGCCCGAAACGAAAAAGCGGCCCGCGGGCCGCTTTTTTCATGGGGCAGGAAAGCCGCGGGGCTTACTCGACCTTTGCCTTCGCGCGCAGCTCTTCCTGGTACTTCTGCAGGCGCTGCTGCTGCAGCTGCTGCGTGATCTGCGGCTGCACTTCTTCCAGCTTCGGCAGTTGCGCCTGGCGGATGTCGTCGACGCGGATGATGTGGTAGCCGAACTGCGTCTTCACGGGGGCGGCCGTGGTCTCGCCCTTCTTGAGCTTGATCATCGCCTCGGAGAACTCGGGCACGAAGCTCGCGGGGTTGGCCCAGTCGAGATCGCCGCCATTGGCGCCCGATCCCGGGTCCTTGCTCTGCTTCTTGGCGATGTCCTCGAACTTGGCGCCCTTCTTGAGGTCGGCCATGATCTTCTTGGCCTGGTCTTCGGTTTCGACCAGGATGTGGCGCGCCTTGTATTCCTTGCCGCCATTGGCCGCCACGAACTTGTCGTACTCGGCCTTCACGTCGGCGTCAGAGACCGGGCTGGTCTTGCGGTAGTTCTCGAACAGGGCGCGGATCAGGATGGCCTGGCGGGCGAGTTCGAGCTGGTTCTTGTAGTCCTCGGTGGCGTCGAGGCCCTGCTTCTGCGCTTCCTGCATGAACACTTCGCGCGCGACGATTTCCTCGCGCAGCTGGCCCTGCATCTCCGGCGTGACTGGCCGGCCGGCTGCCGCCAGTTGCTGGGCCAGCACGTCCATGCGCGCCTTGGGCACGGGCTTGCCGTTGACGATGGCTGCGTTCTGCGCCTGGGCCGCCAGAGGAATCGCACCGAGCAGCGCTGCGGCCGCAACGGCCTGCAAGAGTTGTTTTTTCATGAAATGAATATCAGGCTGGAGGGAAATGCGCGGATAGGAAAAGCGCGTGGAAAAAAAGCGAAGGAGCGGGAAGAAAGGGGTCGGGCCGCCGCGGCCGTCTCGGCGCGTGCCGGCAATCGAACGACTCAGAGCACCTCGATGGCGATGGCGTGCAGACCCTGTGCGATAAAAACTTGGAGGGCATCATACACAAGGCGATGGCGCGCCACGCGGGGCTTCCCTTCGAACAGTGGGGAAGCAATGCGGACCCGGAAATGGGTGCCCCGGCCCTCGGCATTGGCGCCCGCATGGCCGGCGTGGGCGCCGCTCTCGTCGATCACCTCGAGCATGGTGGGCTGCAGCGCCTGGCGCAGCGCCGCTTCGAGCTCGCGTGCCGTGGGCAGCGGATGGGTGGTGGCGGTGCTCATACGGAGGGTTCGTCGTTCTTGAGATGCGGCGAGATGTAGAGTCCCTGCGCCACCAGGAACACGATCGGGAACGCGTAGCCCCAGAGCTTGAAGTTGACCCATGCCTCGGTCGTGAAGTACGCCGCCACGTAGCCGTTGATGGCCGCCATGAAGAGGCAATAGCCGATCCAGGCCACGTTCAGGCGCCCCCAGATGCGGTCCGGCAGCTGCAGCTGCGAGCCCAGCAGCATCTTGAGGAAGTTCTTCTTCAGCGCCCAGAGCGCCACCGCCAGCGCGATGGCCATGGCGCCGTACAGGACCGTGGGCTTCCACTTGATGAAGCGGTCGTCGTGCAGCGCGAGCGTGAGCGTGCCGAACAGCAGGATCAGCACCAGCGTGGCCTTCTGCATGGCCTGCAGCTTGCGGTCGAGCGCGTAGATGATGCCCATCTGCAGCACGGTGGCGGCCATCAGCACGCCGGTGGCGGTGTAGATGTCGGCCAGCTTGTAGGCGCCGAAGAACAGCAGGATCGGAAAGAAGTCGAGGATCAGTTTCATGCGCTGGGCGGGCCGGTTCGGTTGCTTATTTTTTCTTGAAGTCGAGTGAGGCGGAATTCATGCAGTACCGCAGGCCGGTTTCGGTGGGGCCGTCGGGGAACACGTGGCCCAGGTGGGCGCCGCAATTGGCGCAGACATTCTCGGTGCGCACCATGCCATGTGAGCGGTCGACGATGTTCCGGATGGCGCCCGGCACGGCTTCTTGCGAGAAGCTCGGCCAGCCGCAGCCCGCATCGAACTTGGTGGATGATTCGAACAGCTTGGCGCCGCAGCAGATGCAATGGTAGGTGCCGTCGTCCCAGTGCGCCTCGTACTTGCCGGTGAAGGGCCGTTCGGTGGCCGCGTGGCGCGTGACCTCGAAGGCCGCGGGCTCGGCGCCTTTTTCGGCAAGCAGGGCCTTCCATTCGGCGTCGGTTTTCTCGATGGGAGTGGTCATGATGAGCAGCTGATTTCGATCGTGGAAGCCCAGTCGGGCGGGAACCCGGCATAGGCATCGGCGCCGGGATGTTCTTCAAATGGGGTTTCGAGCAGGGCCAACAAGGTTGCCACAGCCGAGAAGTCTTTCTGGCTCGCCGCTTCGATGGCTTGCTGGCCCAGGTGGTTCCGCAACACGTACTTCGGATTGGATTCGAGCATCAGGGCTGCGGCTTCCGCGCGCGGCGCCTGCGCATGGCGCTGCGAAAAGGATAGCAGCCAGGCATCGAAGCCCGCGCGGTCCAGGAACAGGTCGCGCACCGGTTCGGCGTTGCTGTCGGCCATGTGCTGCGAAAGGCGGCGCCAGAAGATGGTGTAGTCGACCTTTTCGGCGGCCAAGAGCTTCAGCACGCCCTCGATGAGCGCACGGTCGCCTTCGGCCGGTTGCGCGAGGCCGAGCTTGGCGCGCATGCGGCCCTCGAATTCGCGCGGGAACACCGTCTTGTAGGACTCCAGCGCCGCGACGGCGATTTCCTGGTCGCCGATCAGCGGCAACAGGGCCTGTGCGAGGCAGAACAGGTTCCAGTAGGCCACGTTGGGCTGCTGGTTGAAGGCGTAGCGCCCGCTGGTGTCGCTGTGGTTGCAGATGTGGCGCGGATCGAAGCCGTCGAGGAACTGGAACGGCCCGTAGTCGATGGTGAGCCCGAGGATGCTCATGTTGTCGGTGTTCATCACGCCATGGCAGAAGCCCACGGCCTGCCACTGCGCGAGCAGGGCGGCGGTGCGCTCGCTCACGGCTTCCAGGAAGGCCGCGTAGGCGTTGCCGCTGAAGCGATCGGTGGTGCGGCACGCCGGGTAGTAGCGGTCGATGACGTAGTCGGCCAGCGCAAGCAGTTCGGCATCGCGCTGGTTGGCCGAAAAGTGCTCGAAGTGGCCGAAGCGGATGAAGCTGGGCGCCACGCGTGTCACGACGGCAGCGCTTTCGGGCACTTCGCGATACACCCGGGCGTCGGAGCCCGTGACGCAGAGCGCGCGGGTGGTCGGAATGCCCAGGCCGTGCATGGCCTCGCTGCAGAGGAATTCGCGGATGCTGGAGCGCAGCACGGCGCGGCCGTCGGCGCCGCGCGAGTAGGGCGTGCGGCCCGCGCCCTTGAGCTGAACCTCGAGCCCGCCTTCGGTTTCGCCAAGCATGATGGCGCGGCCATCGCCGAGCTGGCCGGCCCAGACGCCGAACTGGTGGCCGCTGTACACGGTGGCGAAGGGCTGCGTGCCGGCCACGGGCAGGTTGCCGGTCAATGCCTCCAGCGTCCCGTCCGATTGCCGCCAATCGGACGGCAGGCCGAGCATGCGGGCCGTCGCCTCGCTGTGGCCCACCCAGTAGGAGGGATCGGGCAGCGGCGTCGGCCGCAGTTCGGTAAGAAAGGCGGGGCCCAGCGCCCGGAATCCGGGTTTCCAGCGCAATCCCAGGTCCGCGGCGGCCGTGTCTTCAGCAAGCAAGCTCATGCCCGGATTGTCCGGCAGAGCGCGAGACCCCTGGCGATGCGGGCCATCGGCGGGTCGAGGCCCGTTCAGTGGGCCAGCGCCGGCGTGTCCCAGATGCGCGCCCGGTATTGGGCGGGCGGCAGCCCGAACCAGCGCTTGCAGGCCCGGAAGAAATTGCTGCTGTCGACGAAGCCGAGCATGTCGGCCACGTCGGTGAGCGTATGCCGGTCTTCCGCCAGGTACTGCTGCGCCAGTTCGCGGCGGGTGCGGTCGAGCAGCGACTGGAACGACACCGATTCCTGCTGCAGCCGCCGCTGCAGCGTGCGCTCCGCGAGGCCGAGGCCGGCGGCCACGTCCTGCCGGCGCGGTTCGCCTTGCGGCAGCCGCCGTGCGATCTCGGCGCACACCAGGGTGCTGGTGGTGGTCTGGCCCAGCAGGTTCAGCTGGTCGTCCAGCAGGTGCTCCTGCATCTCGCCCAGCGTGGGGTGGTGGGTGGGCAGCGGCATCGCCATGTCGGCTGCCGACAGCAGCAGCCGGTTGGCCGGCGCGTTGTAGCGGATGGCGCAGCCGAAGGCCTCGCGGTGCAGCCGGTCGTCGACGGGCGGCGGATAGACGAAGTCGAGCGCCAGCGGCTGCAGCTCGCGCCGCGTGAGCCACTGGCACTGCATGAAGACGGTCAGCAGGGCGTATTCGACGCGCTGGCGCGGAATCGGGAGGCTGCCGCCGGTGTGCTCCATCACCATCCAGCAGCCGCGCGCCTCGCGCTGCAGCGAGAAGGCGGTCGCGTCGGAGATGACGGCCATGTAGCGCGTGAGCCGCACCAGCGCCGCGCCCAGGTCGGCGCTGCAGGCCATGGCGTGGCCGACCGTGCCCAGCTTGCTGTGCGTGGCGGCCAGGTCGCGGGCGAGGCCCAGCGTGGGCTTGCCGGCGCGCGCCACTGCCAGTTGCCAGAGCACGGAGATCTCGTCCACCGGGATGCGGGCGTTCTGCCGATGCAGCGAATCGGGATCGAAGCCCGCATCGCGCAGCAGCGAGGGCACGTCGATTCCCTCGGCCTCGAACATCGAGAGCACGCCTTCGAGCCAGGCGGCCGAACTGGTCCGCAGCTCGGGCTGCTGCGCGCAGCCGGACCGGCGTTGCGGCCGGCGCTGGGCATGCGGCATGGAGGCTCCTGAAGTCATTGAATTGGCGCGCTTGCGATAGCGGCGGAAACGGCGTGCGTTCCTAGAATTTTTAAGGGGTTCGGCGGGCCGGAGTATGGCCACCGGACGCGCAGGCAGGAATTCCGATTAACCCGGTGTGGAGACAAAAAATGGATACGGCACTGACAGCAGCGGTACGCGCCCGGCCAGAAAACCAGGGCGTGGCGGCAACGACCACGGCGGCGGCGCGGGCACTGGCCGCGGCCGCCTGCCTGGCCCTCGCGGCCTGCGGCGGCGGCTCCTCGGGCGGGTCGTTCTCGTTCCTGCCGGCCGCGCCGCCTGCGCCGCCGCCCGCCGCGCCGCCACCGGCCGCCGACGGCCCCATGGTGCGCCAGACCACCGCCGGCAAGGTCGAGGGCGTGGACGACAGCGCCAGCTCGGGTACCTGGTTCTGGAAGGGCGTTCCCTTCGCGCAGCCACCGGTCGGGGCGTTGCGCTGGCGTGCGCCGGTGGAGCCCGAGGGCTGGAGCGGCATCCGCCCGGCCGCGAAGTTCGGCAATGCCTGCCTGCAGATCGGCCGCCTCTTCAGCCCCGGTGCCAACAACACCTACGACGCCACCATCGGCACCATGCTGGGCAAGCCGGTCGGCAGCGAGGACTGCCTGTTCGTCAACATCTGGCGCCCGGCCACGGACGAGCAGAACCTGCCGGTGCTGCTGTTCGTGCACGGCGGCAGCAATATTTCGGGCTACACGGCCGATCCGCTCTACGACGGCGCCCGGCTCGCCAAGGCCGCCAACGCGGTGGTCGTCACCGCCAGCTATCGCCTGGGCATCCTGGGCTTCCTGAACATGCCGCAACTGCGTCCGGGCGGCAGCGCGGGCGACGACTCGGGCAACTTTGCGCTGCTCGACGTCATGGCGGCGCTGCGCTTCATCAAGAACAACGTCGCGAACTTCGGTGGCGATCCGGGCAACGTCACGCTCTCGGGCGAATCGGCCGGCGCCACCAACCTGCTGGCTGTGATGACATCGCCGATGGCGAAGGGCCTGTTCCACAAGGCCTTCGAGATGAGCGGCGGGATCTCGCTCGCAAGCAACCTGCCGCCAGGCACGCTGCCGACGCTGGCGCCGGCCTCGGCTTCGCTCGCGCAGGGCCAGTCGATCCTCGAGAAGCTGCTCGTGGCCGATGGCACTGCCGCCGACGCAGCCGCCGCCAAGGCCTACATCGGCACGCGCACGCCGGCGCAGATTGCCGAATACCTGCGCGCGCAGGAGGGCGGCGCGATGCTGGCGACGGTGGTCGCCAATGGCCTGGGCAGCGTTGCGCCCATTCCCGACGGCACGGTGCTACCTGCCGATCCCATCGGCGCGATCGCGGCTGGCAACTACGCCAAGGTGCCGATGCTCGCCGGGAATACGCGCGACGAGGGCAAGCTCTTCGCCTCGCTGCTGGGAACCATCGGCTTCCCGAAGCCGGGCTGGATCGTCACCGATGCCCAGCGCTTCTCGATGATGTTCAACTTCGACCCCGATGCGCAGTCCACGCTCACGGCGGCCGACATCATCGATCCGTCCTACCTTCCGGTAGACACGCCCGGCACGGGCTACAACGCGGCCACCGCCGTCATCACGAAGGGCCTGTTCGAGGCCAACCGCGACAACCTGCTCAACACGATGAAGACGCACCAGTCGAACATCTGGCACTACCGCCTCGACTGGGCGCAGGAGCCCTCGCCGTGGAGCGACGTGTACGGGGCTGCGCATGCGTTCGACCTGCCGTTCGTGTTCGGCAACTTCAGCGGCTCGCTGCTCAGCAACGTGATGGGCGGCAAGGCCAACCAGCCGGGCCGGCTCGCGCTGTCCAGGGCCGTGATGGCCAGCGTCGGTGCCTTCATGCGCAAGGGCGACCCGAACACGCCCGAACTTGGTGCAACCTGGGCGACATGGCCGTCGCAGCTGCGGCTCGACGCCGCGCCCTCGGCGGCCGTGGTCACGCCGGTGCAGGCCGTGCCTTGATCAGGCGCATCAATGAGCCGCTGCGTTCAATCCGGCAGTGCGGGTTTGTGTCATTGTGGAAGTGGCCGAAGCTTGCGTGAATCCGTTGTCCGCAAGCTTTCATGAAGTCATTTCAAAAAGGAGTCCGTAGATGCTGGGTTTGATGCAAGACCAACCGCTTTTGATCTCGTCGCTGATCGAGTTCGCCGAGCGCCACAACGGCGACGGCGAGATCGTCTCGCGCCGGGTCGAGGGCGACATCCACCGCACGACGTGGGGCGGTATCGCATCTCGCGCCCGGCAGGTGGCCAATGCGCTGGACGGCGAGCAGCTGCTGTTCAGCGACCGCATCGCCACCCTGGCCTGGAACGGCTACCGGCACCTGGAGCTGTACTACGGCGTGAGCGGCAGCGGCCGCGTGCTGCACACCATCAACCCGCGCCTGCACCCCGACCAGATCGCCTGGATCGCCAACCACGCCGAAGACCAGATCCTGTGCTTCGACCTGAGCTTCCTGCCGCTGGTGCAGGCGGTGCATGCCAAGTGCCCCACGGTCCGCAAATGGATTGCCCTGTGCGATGCCGACAAGCTCCCGGCGGACAGCGGCGTGCCCAACCTCGTGAGCTACGAAAGCTGGATCGGCGGGCAATCCACCGGCTACGACTGGCCCACCTTCGACGAGAACTCGGCCTCGAGCATGTGCTACACGAGCGGCACCACGGGCAACCCCAAGGCCGCGCTCTACAGCCACCGCTCGACCATGCTGCATGCCTACGCCGCGGCCCTGCCGGACGTCATGCGGCTGTCGGCGCGCGACTCGGTGCTGCCGGTGGTGCCGATGTTCCACGTCAACGCCTGGGGCATTCCGTACTCGGCCGCGCTGGTGGGCTGCAAGCTCGTGTTTCCCGGCCCCGCGCTCGACGGCAAGTCGGTGTACGAGCTGATCGAATCCGAAGGTGTCACCTTCGCGGCCGGCGTGCCCACCGTGTGGCAGATGATGCTCGGCCACATGCAGGCCAACGGCCTGAAGTTCAGCAAGCTCAACCGCACCGTGATCGGCGGCTCGGCCTGTCCGCCGGCCATGATCACGGCGTTCCAGGAGAACTACAACGTCGAGGTGCTGCACGCCTGGGGCATGACCGAGATGAGCCCGCTGGGCACGCTGTGCACGCTCAAGAACAAGCACCTGTCGCTGCCGCCCGATGCGCAGCTGCAGATCCG
>NZ_VIVL01000005.1 GCF_007828835.1 Variovorax beijingensis
CACCACCCCGACGTCAAGCGCATGCTGATGACCATGCGCGCCTACACCGAAGGCTGCCGCGCCATGGCCTCGGTGGCCGCCGCCGCCTACGACGCCGCGCACCACCATCCCGATGCCGAGGCGCGCAAGCAGAACCAGGCCTTCTACGAATTCATGGTGCCGCTGGTCAAGGGCTACAGCACCGAGATGAGCCTCGAAGTGACCTCGCTCGGCGTGCAGGTGCATGGCGGCATGGGCTTCATCGAGGAGACCGGTGCGGCGCAGTACTACCGCGACGCCAAGATCCTCACGATCTACGAAGGCACCACCGCGATCCAGGCCAACGACCTCGTGGGCCGCAAGACGGCGCGCGACGGCGGCCAGACCGCGAAGGCGATTGCCGCGCAGATCGAGAAGACCGAAGCCGAACTGGCCAAGAGCGACAGCAGCGCGGCCGCGGCGGCGGTGCTCAAGCGCCTGAAGGCCGCGCGCGAGGCTTTTGTGCAGGTGGTCGATTTCGTGGCGGGCCAGACCAAGGCCTCGCCCAACGCGGTGTTCGCGGGCAGCGTGCCCTACCTGATGCTCGCGGGCAACCTCGTGGCCGGCTGGCAGCTGGCGCGCTCGCTGATCATTGCGCAGGACCTTGCGTCGCACAACGTCGACGTGGACTTCATGCAGGCCAAGATCGCGACCGCCCGCTTCTATGCCGAGCACATCCTCGCCAAGGCGCCCGGGCTGCGCGACAGCATCGTCGATGGCGCGGAAAGCGTGACGGCGCTGGCAGCCGATATGTACTGACGGGAACGATCCGCAGGCGAAGCTCCTGACGCCAAGTATCAGTTCCTCGTTTCTGGTGGATTTCGAATTCAGCCGCACGAGATCGACCGCCGGTGAATCGGAGAGGCTGGCTGGCCGCGCTATTTCCCTGCAATGAAATCCGGATGACGCGCACAGATCTCCGGCAGCGAGCTCAGCGTGCCGGAGAGATGCTCGCGCAGTGCCTTCTGCGCCGCGGCGCCGTCGTGCCTGGCAATGGCGCGCACGATGGCGCGGTGGTCGCGCAGGATCGCCTCGGTCTTGCCGGCCGTGGGCAGGTGCAGGCGGCGCAGTCGGTCCACGTGGCCCGAGACGCGGCACACCATGTCCCACAGGCTCGGCACGCCCGCGGCTTCATACATCAGCTGGTGGAACTTTCGGTCGGCGCCGACGAAGTCGCCGTACTGCCGCGCGGCCGCCAGCGTGGCCTGCAGCGCGACCTGGGCCTGCAGCTGGGCCGCCAGTTCGGGCGGCGCCTCTTCGGCCAGCTGATGCACGATCTCGAGTTCGATCGAGCGGCGCAGGAAGTGCGCCTGCCTCGCGGCATCGACGTCGATGCGGCTCACCAGCGTGGCGTGCTGCGGGAACACGTCCACCAAGCCTTCCTCGGCCAGGCGCAGCAGCGCCTCGCGCACCGGCGTCTGGCTCACGCCGAAGCGGTCGGCCAGCTCCTGGCGGACCAGCACCGTGCCGGGCACGAGTTCGAGAGAAAGGATGGCATCGCGCAGCTTTTCGAGCACCTGGGGCGCTGCAAGGCGTGTGCGGTCGAGTCGGATCCGGGGGAGGGCTGTCATTCGTTCGAATTTTCGCTTTGACCAAGTAATATATTAGTGTTTTAATGTAGCGGATCCCACAAAGAATGCCGGTTCCGCCTCCGATGCCACGTTCCTACGACACCCTGCGCAGCGCCCGCTGGTTCGCGCCCGACGACTTCCGCTCCTTCGGCCATCGCTCGCGGGTGATGCAGATGGGCTATGCGCCCGCCGACTGGGTGGGCAAGCCGATCATCGCCATCGTCAACACCTGGAGCGATGCCAACCAGTGCCATTCGCACTTCAAGCAGCGCGTGGACGACGTCAAGCGCGGCATCTTCCAGGCGGGCGGCTTCCCGCTCGAGCTGCCGGCCATCTCGCTGAGCGAAAGCATGGTCAAGCCGACCACCATGCTCTACCGCAACTTCCTTGCGATGGAGACGGAAGAGTTGCTGCGCAGCCATCCGGTGGACGGCGCCGTGCTGATGGGCGGCTGCGACAAGACCACGCCGGGCCTCACGATGGGCGCGCTGAGCATGGGCCTGCCCTTCATCTACCTGCCGGCCGGCCCCATGCTGCGCGGCAACTGGCGCGGGCAGGTGCTGGGCTCGGGCTCGGACGCCTTCAAGTACTGGGACCAGCGCCGCGCCGGCCAGCTGAGCGACCAGGCCTGGCAGGAGATGGAAGCGGGCATCGCGCGCAGCCACGGCACCTGCATGACGATGGGCACCGCGGCCACCATGATGGGCATCGCCGAGGCCGTGGGGTTCACGCTGCCGGGTGCCTCCAGCATTCCCGCGGCCGATGCCAACCATGTGCGCATGAGCGCCGAGTGCGGCCGCCGCATCGTCGAGATGGTGTGGGACGACCTGACGCCCGCGAAGATGCTCACGCGTGCCAACTTCGAGAACGGCATCGCCTGCGCGATGGCCATGGGATGCAGCACCAACGCCATCGTCCACCTGATCGCCATGTCGCGCCGCGCGGGCCATCCGGTCACGCTGGACGACTTCGACGCCGCGAGCCGCCGGGTGCCGGTGGTCGCCAACATCCGGCCGAGCGGCGACACCTACCTGATGGAAGACTTCTACTATGCGGGCGGCCTGCCCGCCATGCTCGGGCGCATCCGCGGCCACCTGAAGACCGAGGCGCGCACGGTCAACGGCCGCACCCTCGGCCAGAACATCGAGGGCGCCGAGGTGTTCAACGACGACGTGATCCGGCCGCTCGCCAACCCCATCTATGCCGAAGGCGCGCTGGCCGTGCTGCGCGGCAACCTCGCGCCCGATGGCGTGGTGATCAAGCCCAGCGCCTGCGCGGCGCACCTGCTGCAGCACACCGGCCGTGCGCTGGTGTTCGACGACTATCCGTCGCTCAAGAAGGCGGTGGACGATCCCGCGCTCGACGTGACCGGCGACGACATCCTGGTGCTGCGCAACGCCGGCCCGCGCGGCGCCGGCATGCCCGAGTGGGGCATGCTGCCGATCCCGACCAAGCTGCTGAAGCAGGGCGTGAAGGACATGCTGCGCCTGTCGGATGCGCGCATGAGCGGCACCAGCTACGGCGGCTGCCTGCTGCACTGCTCGCCCGAGGCGGCCGTGGGCGGGCCGCTGGCACTGGTACGCACGGGCGACCGCATCACGGTGGACGTGCCCGCACGCACGATCCATCTCGAAGTGAGCGACGAGGAACTGGCCCGCCGCAAGGCGGCCTGGACACCGCCGCCCGCGCGCTATGAACGCGGCTACGGCTGGATGTTCGGCCGCCACATCCTGCAGGCCAACGAGGGCTGCGACTTCGACTTCCTCGAAACCGCGTTCGGCCGCCCCGTGCCCGAGCCGGACATCTTCTGAAGACCCCAACGGAGACCCACTTGAATCCCCAAACCCGCGAGAAGCTGATGAAGGTCAGCACCGCCACCCTGTGCACGGCGCTGTTCAAGCGCGGACTGCGCAACCAGTTCATCCAGGACGTGCATCCGCTCGATGCGAGCCTGCCCAACATGGTCGGCGAGGCCTTCACGCTGCGCTACATGCCGGCGCGCGAAGACCTGAATCCCATCACCGTGTTCAACGACCGCAACCACCCGCAGCGCCAGGCCGTGGAGCAGTGCCCGGTGGGCGCGGTGCTGCTGATGGACAGCCGCAAGGACGCGCGCGCCGCCTCGGCCGGCGGCATCCTGGTGAGCCGGCTCATGAAACGCGGCGTGGCCGGCGTGGTCACCGACGGCGGCTTCCGCGACAGCCCCGACATCGCCAGGCTCGGCTTTCCGGCCTACCACCAGCGCCCGAGCGCGCCCACCAACCTGACCTTGCACCAAGCCATCGACATCAACGTGCCGATCGGCTGCGGCGACGTGGCCGTGTGGCCTGGCGACGTGGTGGTGGGCGATGCCGAAGGCGTCATCGTGATTCCGGCCGGCATTGCCGACGAGATCGCGGCCGAGGCCACCGAGATGACCGTCTTCGAGGACTTCGTGCAGGAGAAAGTGCTCGAAGGCCGTTCCATCCTCGGCCTTTATCCGCCGACCGAGGAGCAAAGCCGCACCGAGTTCGCCGCCTGGCGCCAGGCCTGCGGGCGCTGACGCCGGTTTTTCCTCCCCGACAACGACAAGAGAGACAACACCATGCCCTTCATCCAACGCGCCGCGGGCCTTTGGTCCGCCGCACTCGCATCCGCACTCGCCTTGGCACCGGCCGCGGTCCTCGCGCAGGCCGAGTGGCCCACGGCCAAGCCCATCACCTACGTCGTGCCCTTCACCGCCGGAGGCTCCACCGACATCGTGGGCCGCATCCTGTCGAACAAGCTGCAGGAGAGCCTTCACCAGTCGGTGGTGGTGGACAACAAGCCGGGGCAGGCCGGCGGCATCGGCGCGGCCTACGTGGCCAAGGCCGCGCCCGATGGCTACACGCTGTTCGGCGGCACCATCAGCACGCACGCCATCAACGCCAGCCTCTACAAGAAGCTGCCCTATGACCCGATGAAGGACTTCGAGCCCGTGTCGCTGGTCGGCCGGCTGCCCAACGTGCTGATCGTCAACAGCCAGCTCGGCGTGAACTCGGTGGCCGAGCTGATCGCGCTGCTCAAGAAGGACGAGTCCAAGCGCACCTTCGCCTCGTCCGGCGCCGGCACCTCGACGCACCTGGCGGGCGAGATGTTCGCCGACATGATCGGCGTCAAGCTCACGCACGTGCCGTACAAGGGTACGCCGCCCGCCATGACCGATGTCGCGTCGGGCCTGGTGCCCTTCATGTTCGACCAGGTGACGGCCGCGCTGCCGCTCGTCAAGAGCGGCCGGCTCAAGCTGCTGGCCGTGACCACCGGCAAGCGCATCGCGCTGGTGCCGGAACTGCCGACCATGATCGAGTCGGGCGTGCCGGGCTTCGAGATGTCGTCCTGGCAGGCCGTGTATGCGCCCAAGGGCACGCCCAGGCCCATCGTGCAGCGCCTGAATGCCGAGATCGTCAAGGCGCTGAAGCAGCCTGACGTGCAGGCCAAGCTCTCGGGCCAGCTGGCCATGGAGATCGTCGGCAGCACGCCGGAGGAACTGCGCGACCACATGGCGCGCGAGATCCCGCGCTGGGCCGAGCTGGTGAAGAAGTCGGGCGCGACCGCGGACTGAGTCTCGTGGCGGGCTTGCCGGTGCGGCCGCTCAGGGCGAGCGCGGCAGCAGCGCCGGCACCAGCGTGCGGTTCATCCGCTCCCGCCACCAGCGCAGCGCCTGGCCCTGCGCATTGGTCTTCCATGCGAGCCAGAAGGCCTCGGGCGGGCGCGGCTCTTCGGTCGGCAGTTCCACCAGCGTGCCGCGCCTGAGCTCGTTCACGATGCAGGCGCGCGGCAGGAAGCCATGGCCCAGCCCGGCCACCTGGCAGGCGATCTTCGCGGCCATCGACGGCACGGTGATGCGCGGCTGGCCCGCGAGCAGGCCCACCGTGCGTTCCGACAGCGTGCGCGCGCTGTCGCCCACCACGATGGCGTTGCACTCCAGCAGGTCGCCGCGCTGCACCGGCCGGCCCAGCCGCGTGAGCGGGTGCGTGGACGCGACGCAGAACGCGAACTCCAGGCTGCCCACGGCGACGGCCTGGTAGCCGCCGCCGGCCGGGCCTTCGCCCGCGGCAATCACGATGTCGGCGCGGCCCTCGCGCAGCGCCTCCCAGCTGCCGGTGAGCGCCTCGCAGCCCACGCGCAGCCGCGTGCCGCAGCGCAGGTCCTCGAAGGCGCGGATGTCGCCGATCAGCGCCTCGGTGGGAATGAGCGAGTCGTGCACCAGCCGCAGCTCCGACTCGTAGCCGGTGGCGATCTGCCGCATGCGCGATTCGAGGTCGCTCGCGGCGCTGAGCAGCCAGCGGCCTTCCTTGAGCATTTCCTCGCCCGCGCCGGTGAGGGTCACACGCGGGCCGTTGCGCTCGAACAGCAGCATGCCCAGCTGCTCCTCCAGCTTGCCCACCGCGTACGAGATGGTGGAGGGCACCTTGTTCAGGCGCGCGGCGGCGGCGGCGAAGGAGCCGTGGCGCGCAATGGCGTCGACGACCTCGATGGCTTCCAGGCTGAGTTTGAGCACGCGGCAATCCTCGAAAAGGCAATGATCGAAAACTTCGATCATTGATGGTGAAAACTTTCGTCGATGACGGATGAAATGGCCCCGATGATTGAGCCCATGCCAAGGAGATTTCCTCCGAAAGCAATTGTGAATCGAATCGAACATCCACTCAACCCCAAAGGAGCTTCCCATGTCCATCAAAGCCACCCCCACCGCCGGCGCCAAGCTGCTCACCCCCACCGACCACACGCTGGTGATGATCGACTTCCAGTCGCAGATGGCCTTTGCCACGCACTCGATCGATGCCGTGAACCTGCGCAACAACGCCGCGCTGGTGGCGCAGGCCGCGGCCGGCTTCAAGGTCTCGACCATCCTGACCACGGTGGCCGAGAAGAGCTTCTCGGGCCCGATGTTCAGCGAGATCACCGACGCCTTCCCGGGCCAGAAGATGCTCGACCGCACCTCGATGAACACCTGGGAAGACGCGGCCGTGATCGAGCGCGTCAACGAGATCGGCAAGCCGCGCATCGTGCTCGCGGGCCTGTGGACCAGCGTGTGCATCGTCGGCCCGGCGCTGTCGGCGCTCGACCAGGGCTTCGAGGTGTACGTGATCGCCGACGCCTGCGGCGATGTCTCGGCCGAGGCCCACAACCGCGCGATGGAGCGCATGGTGCAGGCCGGCGCGCAGCCGATGACCTCGCTGCAGTACCTGCTCGAACTGCAGCGCGACTGGGCGCGCGGCGACACCTACGAGCTGACCACCGGCATCGCGAAGAAGGTGGGCGGCGCCTACGGCCTGGGCGTGACCTACGCCAAGACCATGTTCGGCGCGCACGAAGGTTGAGCGGGATAGAAGAGAAGGAAGGCCCGGCCATGAAGCCCTATGTCGTTTCCCTTGCGCTCGGCCTTCTGGTCGGCGTGATCTATGCGCTCTTCCAGGTGCGCTCGCCGGCGCCGCCGGTCATTGCGCTGGTGGGATTGCTCGGTATCCTGCTGGGCGAGCAGATTCCGCCGCTGGTGAAGAGCCTGGTCGGGCCGCAGGCCGTGGCCGCGTCCTGGCTGCACCACCAGGTCAAGCCGCATGTGTTCGGCGAGCTGCCGAAATGCCTGCCCACCGCTGCAACCGACGCCGCATCTTCGAAGGAGCCCCGCAATGGCTGACACCGAGACCCCCGACCTGATCCTGCACCGCGGGCTGTTCACCACCCTCGACCGCGCCAATCCCACGGCCGATGCGGTGGCCATCAAGGACGGCCGCTTCACGCACGTGGGCCGGGCCGAGGACATCCTGCCGCTCGCCCGCAGCCACACCCGCGTGATCGACCTGCAGGGCAAGCGCGTGCTGCCGGGCCTGATTGACAACCACCTGCACATCATCCGCGGCGGGCTCAACTTCAACATGGAGCTGCGCTGGGACGGCGTGAGGAGTCTGGCCGACGCCATGGGCATGCTCAGGCGCCAGGTGGCCGTCACGCCGGCGCCGCAATGGGTGCGCGTGGTCGGTGGCTTCACAGAGCACCAGTTCGCCGAGAAGCGCCTGCCGACCATTGCGGAACTCAATGCGGTGGCGCCCGACACGCCGGTGTTCATCCTGCACCTGTACGACCGCGCGCTGCTCAACGGCGCCGCGCTGCGCGCCGTCGGCTACACCAAGGACACGCCCGCGCCGCCCGGCGGCGAGATCGTGCGCGACAGCGCCGGCAATCCCACCGGCCTGCTGCTGGCCAAGCCCAATGCCGCCATCCTCTACGCCACGCTGGCCAAGGGCCCGAAGCTGCCCTTCGACTACCAGCTCAATTCCACGCGCCACTTCATGCGCGAGCTCAACCGCCTGGGCGTGACCGGCGCCATCGACGCGGGCGGCGGCAACCAGAACTATCCCGACGACTACGCCGTGATCCAGAAGCTGGCCGACGACGGCCAGCTCACCATTCGCCTGGCCTACAACCTGTTCACGCAGAAGCCCAAGGCCGAGAAGGAAGACTTCCTCAACTGGACCGCCAACTCGACGTACAAGCAGGGCGACGACTACTTCCGCCACAACGGCGCGGGCGAGATGCTGGTGTTCTCGGCCGCCGACTTCGAGGACTTCCGCCAGCCGCGGCCCGACATGGCGCCCGAGATGGAAGGCGAGCTCGAGGACGTGGTGCGCATCCTCGCGCAGAACCGCTGGCCGTGGCGCATGCACGCCACCTACGACGAAACCATCAGCCGCGCGCTCGACGTGTTCGAGCGCGTCAACCAGGACACGCCGCTCGCGGGCCTGAACTGGTTCTTCGACCATGCCGAGACCATTTCGGAGCAGTCGATGGACCGCATCGCTGCATTGGGCGGCGGCGTGGCGGTGCAGCACCGCATGGCCTACCAGGGCGAGTATTTCGTCGAGCGCTACGGCCACGGTGCGGCCGAGGCCACGCCGCCGGTCAAGCGCATGCTCGAGCGCGGCCTGAAGGTGTCGGCCGGCACCGACGCCACGCGCGTCGCCTCGTACAACCCGTGGGTGTCGCTGTCGTGGCTGGTCACCGGCAAGACGGTGGGCGGCATGCAGCTGTATCCGCAGCGCAACTGCCTCGACCGCGAAGGCGCACTGCGCATGTGGACCGAGAACGTGACCTGGTTCTCCAACGAGGTCGGCAAGAAGGGCCGCATCGAGGCCGGCATGCTCGCTGACCTCGTGGTGCCCGACCGCGACTACTTCGCCTGTGCCGAATCGGAGATCGCCGACACCACCGCGCTGCTCACCATGGTCGGCGGCAAGGTGGTCTACGGCGCCGGCCCGTTCGCCGCGCACGACGAAGGCGCGCCGCCGCCGGCCATGCCGGACTGGTCGCCCGCGCGCACCTTCGGCGGCTATGCCGGCTGGGCCGATGCCGCGGGCAGCGCCGAAGGCGCCCCGATGCAGAAGGTGCTGCGCAACGCCGCCGCGGCCTGCGCCTGCGCCAACAACTGCAACGTGCACGGCCACCGGCATGCGACGGCCTGGAGCAGCAAGCTGCCGATCGCCGACCTCAAGAGCTTCTGGGGCGCGCTGGGCTGCGCCTGCTGGGCGGTGTGATGACGACGATACGCTGGACCACCTCAGCCGCGGTGCGCTGGGTCGCCTTGCTGCTGCTGTGCGCGGCCTACCTGCAGGGCGGGCTCAACAAGGCGATGGACTTCCACGCGGCCATCGCCGAGATGAACCATTTCGGCCTCTCGCCCGCGGGGCCGCTGGCCGCGGCGGTGATCGTGCTGGAGCTCGGCGCGGCGGCGCTCATCCTCACGGGCTTTCATCGCTGGCTTGGCGCACTGGCGCTGGCGGGCTTCACCTTGATGGCGACCTTCGTTGCGCTGCGCTTCTGGGAGATGCCGCAGCCGGAGCGCTTCATGGCGGCCAATTCCTTCTTCGAACACCTGGGCCTGGTCGGCGGCTTTCTGCTCGTCGCCTGGCTCGACCTGAAAGAGCATGCCCATGTCTGATTCACCCCAAGGCGCCGCTGTCGCTCCCGCACCGCCCGGCGCCTTCGCGCCCTTGCGCCAGCCGGTCTTTGCCGTGTTGTGGGCGGCCACCGTGCTCGGCAATATCGGCAGCTTCATGCGCGACGTGGCGAGTTCCTGGCTGGTGACCGACCTGTCGGCCAGCCCCACGGCGGTGGCGCTGATCCAGACCGCGGCCACGCTGCCGATTTTCCTGCTCGCGATCCCGGCCGGGGTGCTCTCCGACATCCTCGACCGGCGGCGTTTCCTCATCTTCGTGCAGCTGGTGCTGGCGGCCGTGAGCGGCACGCTGCTGGTGCTCTCGCACACCGGCGCGCTCACGGTCGAATACCTGGTCGCGCTGACGTTCGTGGGCGGCATCGGCGCCGCGCTCATGGGGCCGACCTGGCAGTCGATCGTGCCCGAGCTGGTGCCGCGCGCCGAGCTCAAGGGCGCGGTGGCGCTGAACTCGCTGGGCATCAACATCGCACGCTCCATCGGGCCGGCCGCGGGCGGCCTGATCCTCGCGAGCTTCGGTGCCGCCGTCACCTACGGCATCGACGTGCTCAGCTACGCATTCGTGATCGCGGCGCTGCTGTGGTGGAAACGTCCGGCGGCCGTCGACAGCGGCCTGTCCGAGAACTTTCTCGGTGCCTTCCGCGCCGGCCTGCGCTACACGCGCGCCAGCCGCGAGCTGCACCGCGTGCTGCTGCGCGCGGCGGTGTTCTTTCTCTTTGCCAGCTCGGTCTGGGCGCTGCTGCCACTGGTGGCGCGCCAGATGCTCGGCGGCAGCGCCGGCTTCTACGGCATCCTGCTCGGTGCCGTGGGTGCGGGTGCCATCGGCGGCGCGCTCGTGATGCCGCGGCTGCGCGCACGGCTCGACGCCGACGGCATGCTGCTGCTGGCCTCGCTGCTCACCGCCGGCGTGATGGGCAGCCTGGTCTTCGCGCCGCCGCAGTGGCTCGCTGTGCTGTTGCTGATGGTGCTGGGCCTGGGCTGGATCATCGCGCTCACCACGCTCAATGGCGTGGCGCAATCGATCCTGCCGAACTGGGTGCGCGGGCGCGGCCTGGCCGTGTACCTCACGGTGTTCAACGGCGCGATGGCGGCCGGCAGCCTGGGCTGGGGCCTGGTCGCGCAGCAGGTCGGCGTGCCGGCCACGCTGGTGGCGGGCGCGCTGGGCCTGGCCGTCGCCGGCCTGGTCTTCCATCGGGTGCGACTGCCCGCCGGCGAAGCCGACCTGCAGCCCTCGAACCACTGGCCCGAACCACTGCTCGCCCAGCCCGTGGCGAACGACCGCGGCCCGGTGATGGTGCAGGTGGAATACCGCATCCGCCAGGACGACCGTGCCGCATTCCTCGCCGTGATGAAGCGGCTGTCGCTGGAACGCCGCCGCGACGGTGCCTATGCCTGGGGCCTCACCGAACACACCGGCGACCCCGAGCGCGTGATGGAGTGGTTCCTTGTCGAGTCCTGGGCCGAGCACCTGCGCCAGCACCACCGCGTGTCGCATGCCGATGCCGACCTGCAGGGCGAGGCCATGCGCTTCCACGCCGGGCCCGGCCGGCCCGAGGTGCATCACTTCCTGTCGCTCTGATTTCCTTTCTTCCTTTCTTTTTTTCGTCAACCTGGAGAAACCATGACCACACTCACACTGCGCGACGGCACCGAGCTCTACTACAAGGACTGGGGCTCGGGCCAGCCCATCCTCTTCAGCCACGGCTGGCCGCTGAGCGCCGACATGTGGGACGCCCAGATGCTGTTCTTCGCCGAGCGCGGCTACCGCGCGATCGCCTTCGACCGCCGCGGCTTCGGCCGCTCGAGCCAGCCGTGGACCGGCTACGACTACGACACCTTCGCCGACGACATCGCCGAGCTGGTCGAGACGCTCGACCTGAAGGACGTGATCCTCGTGGGCTTCTCGATGGGCGGCGGCGACGTGACGCGCTACATCGCGCGCAAGGGCAGCGCGCGCGTGGCCAGGCTCGCACTCATCAGCGCCGTGACGCCGCTGTTCATGAAGACGGCCGACCATCCCGTCGGCCCCGAGGCCTCGCTGTTCGCCGGCATCCGCGCCGGCCTGGCCGCCGATCGCCCGCAGTTCCTCGACGACTTCAGCACACTTTTCTATGGCACCAACCGCCCCGGTGCGAAGGTGTCGCAGGGCATCTTCAAGCAGACGCTGCAGATCGCGCTGCAGGCCTCGATCAAGGCTACCATCGACTGCGTGACCGCCTTCTCCGAAACCGACTTCCGCCCCGACATGGCGAAGATCGACGTGCCCACGCTCGTGATCCACGGCGACGACGACCAGGTGGTGCCCCTCGAGGCCACCGGCAAGCTCGCGGCCGAGATGATCAAGGGCAGCCAGCTCAAGGTCTACGCCGGTGCGCCGCATGCCACCTGCACCACGCACAAGGACCAGGTGAACGAAGACTTGCTGGCCTTCATCCGGGCTTAGGAGTCGGACCTCGCCAGGCGGCGGCAACTTGGATGTGGCTGCACCCTCGTTCCAGCCCTTTCCTGCAAGCGGGCCCGGGGAACGGAGGACAAACCGCCTGCCGTCTACCGCGTTCGACGGAGAACTTCAGGCCGCGAGCAGGCGCTCTTCGCTGTCCACAGCGATGCCGTTTGCATCGAAGAAGTGAAGCGCGCCGGGCGCTATGGCCAGCCGCAGGGTGCCCGAGAGATTCGCGTCCGCCTCCGGTGCCATGAGCACCAGCTCGCCGAGCGACGAGCGCAGGTAGCAGTACGCGCGGTCGCCCAGCTGTTCGACCGCCAGTGTCTCGCAGCCCTGGAGTTCGAGCAGCACCTCGCCGGGCGCGGGTTCGCCGATGCGTGCCTGCTCGGCGCGAAAGCCCAGCGTGGCCGGCTGGCCCGGCACGCCGCGCGGAATCTGCAAGCGGGTGTCGCAGAGCCGCAGCAGCGTGCCGTTTGCATCAGCCTGCGCGCTGTCGATCTTGAAGAAGTTCATGCGCGGCGTGCCGATGAAGCCCGCCACGAACAGGTTGGCGGGCGAGCGGTACAGCGCGAGCGGCGAGCCCACCTGCTCGATGCGGCCCTTGCGCAGCACCACGATCTGGTCGGCCAGCGTCATGGCCTCGGTCTGGTCGTGCGTCACGTAGACGGCGGTGGCCTTCAGCGTGCGCTGCATGCGCGCGATCTCCAGGCGCAGCTTCACGCGCAGCTCGAGGTCGAGGTTCGACAGCGGCTCGTCGTAGAGAAACACCTCGGGCTTGCGGATCATCGCGCGGCCCATCGCCACGCGCTGGCGCTGGCCGCCCGAGAGCTGGCGCGGATAGCGCTCCAGCAGCGGCGTGAGCTCGAGCTTGTGCGCGATCTCGTCCACGCTGCGCTCCTGCTCGGCGGCCGTGGCCTTGGCCATGCGCAAGGGGAAGGCGAGGTTCTGCCGCACCGTCTTGTGCGGATAGAGCGCGTAGTTCTGGAACACCAGGGCGCAGCCCCGCTCGGCGGGCGGAACGTCGTTCACCACGCGGCCGCCGACCCGCACCTGGCCGCCGCTCGGCGTCTCCAGCCCCGCGATGATGCGCAGCAAGGTCGACTTGCCGCAGCCCGAAGGCCCGAGCAGCACCGTGACCTGGCCGTCGGGCATGGTGAGATCGATGCCGGGGATCACCTCGACGTCGCCGAAGCGCTTGCTGATGGATTGGAGCTGGATCTCTGCCATGGTGGTGCTTGCTGGTGAGGGAAGGGTGGGGAGGTCTTCAGGCCGGCGGCGTGGCGCCCGACCTGGCGACTCCGCGCTGGATGTTCGATTCGGTGAGGCCGAGCAGCTCTTCCATGGCCTTGCGCGCCGCGGCCGGCTTGCGCGCCCAGATCTGGTCGAGCACGGCGCGGTGCATCGGCAGGCTCTTGCGTGGCGCGCCCGGCTGGCGCGTCGACAGCTCGAAGGACATGCGCAGCGCCGCCTCGATGGTGGCGCCGAAGGCCACCAGGAACGGATTGCCGGTGGCGCTGAGGATGGCCTGGTGAAAGCTCAGGTCCGGCCCGGCATAGGCCACCGGATCCATGCCCGCGGCGTCCATCAGGCGGTAGGCGCGCTCGATCGCAGCGATGGCCGCATCGGGCGCCGAGGCGGCCGCGATCTCGCAGGCGGCCGGCTCGACGATGCGGCGCAGCTGCATCAGGTGCTGCGCCATCTGCGCGCGGTCGTGGCCCGACCAGGTCCAGCGCAGCACGTCCTCGTCGAGCATGTTCCATTGCATGCGCGGCAGCACCCGCGTGCCGGCCTTCTGGCGCGACGCCAGCAGGCCCTTGGCCTTCAGCCGGGTCAGCGCCTCGCGCACGGAGGTGCGCGCCACCCCCAGCTGCTCGGCCAGCTCGACCTCGGTCGGCAGCGTCGATTCGTCATCCCATTCGCCGCCGATCACGCGCCGCGCGAGCGCCTCCGTCACGGCCAGCGGACCGCGCCGGGCGGGCGTGTCCGTAGCGGCGGGTTTCTTCGACGTTTTTGTTTTATGGTCTGACATATTTATTGATGCGATGAGCTTATATCTGGGAAAGTCGCAGGGAATCTCTGGTTTTCCATGAGCTGTGAAGTCTTATTTGTCTGTCATATTCGCTTCCACAAGCAAGTGGAACATGCCGGCCACCCTCGTTGCGCCGCGTGATTCTGATCGAAAGAGAGACAAGCATGAGCCTCCTGTACTCCCTCGCTGTCGACACGCAGCGCCGCCGGTTGATCAAGGCCGCGGCTGCCACGGCAGTGGCCGGCGCCGGCACTGCGCTGGCGTTTCCCGCCATCGCGCAAGCCAAGCCCTTTGCCGGCCTCAAGCTGCGCGGCGCCGCATACCAGCACGGCTTCTTCAACATCCTGCGCAAGTACATCCCGGAGTTCGAGCAGCAGACGGGCATGACGGTCGACCTGCAGCTGTCGGCCTTCCCGGTCTACAACCAGCAGGCCGACCTGGAGCTGTCTTCGGGCGGCAGCGCCTGGGATTTCTGCAACGTCACCTTCATCCTTGCCGCGCGCTGGGTCGCGGCCGGCCTGCTCGCCAACCTGAGCGATTTCGCGGCCGACCGCAGGCTCACGCCGGCCAGCTGGAACCCGGACGACTTCGTCAAGGGCGCGCAGCTGCCGTACCTCGACAAGGCCGGCAAGGCCCATGGCTTTGCGTGGGAAGGCGGCGCGATGCTCATGGGCATGAGCCGCACCGACCTGATGAAGAAGCGCGGGGTCGAGGCGCCGCAGACCTTCGACGAATTGATGAAGGTCTGCGAGGCGGTGCACGGGCAGGACGGTGTCACGGGCTTCGTGAGCTCCAACCTGCACCACTGGTTCCTGCCGCCGTACATCCACGGCTTCGGCGGCGACCTGTTCGCCAATCCGCCGGCGGACATCAAGCCCACGCTCGACTCGGCCGCCGCGGTGCAGGCCACGGCCTTCTATTCGACGTTATTGTCCAAATACAGCCCGCAGGGCGTGCTCGGCTACACCGAGGACCAGGCGCGCGCCGCGCTGATCGGCGGCCGTTCGAACATCTTCATCCATTCGAGCTCCTGGGTCACCGCGATGCTGAGCTCGCCCGAGAGCAAGGTGAAAGACACCGCGCGCGTGGTGCGCATGCCGGCCGGCCCGAAGGGCGACTTTCCCGCCGCCAACAGCCAGGGCCTCGGCATCCCGAAGAACGCGAAGAACAAGGAAGCGGCCTGGGAGTTCATCAAATGGGCACTGAGCCCCGAGCTCACCGCGCGCATCGTGAAAGACACCGGGCATCCATCGATCTGCCGGCGCTCGGTGATCGAAAGCGCCGAGTACAAGCGCATCAACACCATCAACGGCCAGGACATCGGCAAGCTTTATCTCGAAGTGCTCGAGCAGCCCGGCAAGACGCGCAACTACATGGCCTATCGCACGGTCAAGGAGTTTCCGCTGGTGGGCGACGTATTGAACAAGGCCGTGGAGCGCGTGGTCTCGGGCCAGGCGCCGGCCGCCGATGCCATGAAGACGGCGCAGGAGGCCGCGCTCGGCAGCCTGCGGCGCGCCGGAGCCAAGGTATGAGCGCAGCGGCAGCGCCAAGGGTGCACCAGTGAGCGCGAGAGGAGCGTCCTACGAGGCGCAGCGCCGCCGCTTCGTGCGCTTGGCGATGGCGCCGAGCCTGCTGTTCCTGCTGCTGGTGGCGGGGTTGCCCACCGTCTTCCTGCTGGTCACGAGCCTCACGCCCGGGGCGCTGGTGAACCCGGGCTCGCTGGGCGACTTCTCGGAGCCGCTGCGCAACTACAGGCTACTGGGCAGCGACGAGCGCTTCGTCGGCTCGCTGGGCGTGCAGGCGCGCCTCTCGGTCTACACGGTCGTGCTGCAGGTGCTGCTGGGCACGGGGCTGGCGCTGCTCGTGCATTCGGGGCAGGAGCGCTGGAAATCGCTGCGCCACCTGTTCGTGATTCCGATGGTGCTGCCGCCGATCGTCGTCGCGGTGATCTGGAAGCTGATCTACACGCCCGACATCAGCCCGATCTACCAGGCCGCGCGCATGCTGGGCGTGACGCTGCCGGCGCTCACCACGCACGTCGACTTCGCGCTGTGGTCCATCGTCATCGCCGACACCTGGGAGTGGGCGCCGTTCACCTTCCTGATGGTGCTGGCCGCCTTGCAGACGCTGCCGGCCGAATACGTCGAGGCCGCGCGCATGGACGGCGCCGACGCCTGGCGCGTGTTCGGCCACATCGTGCTGCCCTACATCGCGCCGGTGCTGCTGGTGTGCACGCTGTTCCGCCTGATCGACAGCATCAAGGCCTTTCCGCTGATCTTCCTCCTGACCGGCGGCGGACCGGGCTCGGTGACGGAGGTGACCAACTACTACGCCTACCTCGTGGCCTTCAACTTCGGCGAACTCGGCTATTCGAGCGCCATCACCGTCGTGCTGCTCGCGGCCACCGTGCTGATCAGCTGGGGCGCGATGCGCGTGAGCCGCCATGCGGGAGCTGCCGAATGAGCTCGAATCGAATGACGTTGCTGCGCCGGCGCTGGCCGCTCGCGCGCTGGGCCGTGCCGCTCGTGCTGTTCGCGATGCTTCTGCCGTTCCTGTGGCTGCTGCAGATGTCGTTCAAGCCGACGCCGCTGATCCTCGAATTTCCGCCGCGGGTCTTCTTCATGCCCACGCTGGAGCACTACGTGGGGCTCTGGCAGGCCGGCTTTCCGGAGTCCTTCCTCAACAGCCTGGTCACGAGCATCGTGTCGACGCTGCTCGCGCTGGTGTTCGGCATTCCGGCGGCCTACGCGCTGTCGCGCTGGACCGGGCGCGGACGCTTCGGCCTGGGCCTGGGCATCCTGCTGACGCGCATGGCGCCGCCGATCGCCTTCACGATTCCATTCTTCCTGGCGTACCGCTACCTCGGCCTGCTCGACACCCGCACCGGCCTGATCCTCATCTACATGACCTTCAACCTGCCGCTGGTGATCTGGATGATGCAGCCCTTCTTCGACGCCGTGCCGGCTTCGCTCGAAGAGGCGGCGCTGATGGACGGCGCGGGCTACGCCACCGTGTTCATGGAGATCGTGATGCCGATGGCGGCGGCCGGCATCGCGGCCACCGCGATCCTGTGCTTCCTCTATGCCTGGAACGACTTCTTCTTCGCGCTCATCCTCACGCGCACCGACGCGCGCACCGCGCCTGTGGCAGTCGTGAACTTCATGAACTACGAAGGCTGGGAGTGGGGCAAGATCGCCGCCGGCGGCTCGCTGGTGATGGCGCCCGTGCTGGTGTTCTCGATGCTGGTGCGGCGCTACCTGGTGAGCGGCCTCACGGCCGGCGCGGTGAAGGGCTGAGGCGATGGTCCCCGCAAACCTCAGCGGCGCGACGCGCCTCGTGCCGATCCTCGCGCATCCGGTCGACCACGTGCGCGCGCCGCGCATCTACAACCCGGCCTTCGCAGCCGCCGGCCTCGACTGGTGCGTGGTGCCGATGGGCGTGCACCCCGGCGACTTCGCGGCCACCGTGGCGCAGCTCGCGCGCGTGGGCAACCTGCAGGGCCTGAACCTCACGATCCCGCACAAGGCCGCGGCGCATGCGCTGTGCGCGCGCCTCGGGCCCGAGGCGCAGCGCACGGGCGTGGTCAACACCATGCGCATCGATGCCGACGGCCAATGGTCGGGCGAGAGCTTCGACGGCGTGGGCTTTGTCGACGCCGCACGCGCGCATGGCGTGCTGTGCACCGATCGGCCGGTGGTGCTGGTGGGCGCGGGCGGTGCGGGCACCGCCATCGCCTTCGCACTGGCCGCGGCCGGCGTGCGCGAGCTGCACATCGTCAACCGAGAAGCCGAGCGCGCGGAGCAGCTGTGCGCCGAACTGCGCAAGGCGTATCCGGACGCCCATGCCGACACGCACGCCGGGAGCCTGGGGCGTGCCGGCCTCGCCATCAACGCCACCTCGCTCGGCCTGCACGCGGGCGACCCGATGCCCTTCGACCCGGCGCTGCTGCCGGCCGATGCGGCGCTGTTCGACATCATCGCCGCGCGCGACACCGAGCTCATGGCCGCATGCGCCGCGCGCGGGCTGCGGGTGGTCGGCGGCAAACCCATGATCGACCACCAGGTCGCCGCGCAGATCGCGTTCTGGCGCGGCGCTGCCGCATGAACAACACGTGATCCAGGAGACCCCATGATGAAATTCGCAAGGGCAGCGATGGCCCTGTCGGCGATGGCGCTCGCCGCCGCACCCGCGCCGGCGCAGCCCAAGGACGACTATCCGCACAAGCCCATCGTGCTCGTCGTGCCGCAGCCCGCGGGCGGTGCGGCCGACCAGTTCGCGCGGCCCTTCGGACAGGCGCTGTCGCAGCGGCTGGGCCAGCCGGTGGTCATCGACAACCGGCCCGGCGCCAACGGCAACATCGCGGCCGCCTACGTGGCGCGCAACCAGCCGGCCGATGGCTACACCATCTTCTTCGGCTCGATCAGCACGCTGGCCGTGAACCCGCACCTCTACAAGGCCACGGGCTTCGACGCGCTGAAGGACTTCCAGCCGATCACGCTCACCAACCAGACGCCCAACGTGCTGGTGGTGGGCGCGGGCACGCCCTACAAGAGCGTGGCCGACGTGGTGGCGGCTGCGAAGAAGGAGCCCGACACGCTGAGCTTCGGCTCGGCCGGCAACGGCAACACCATGCACCTAACCGGGCTGCAGTTCGAGGCGAAGACGGGCACCCGGCTGATCCACGTGCCCTACAAGGGCGGGCCCGCCGCGCTGAACGACGTGATGGGCGGGCAGATCCCGATGATGTTCCACAACCTCTCGGCCGTGCTGGGCCAGGAGAAGGGCGGCCGCGTGCGCGTGCTGGCCGTGGCCGACACCCAGCGCTCCAGGCTGCTGCCCAACGTGCCGACCATGGCCGAGGCCGGCGCGCCGGGTGTGGTGCAGCTCGCATGGAGCGGCATGCTGGTGCGCAGCGGCACGCCCGCGCCGGTGGTCGAGCGGCTGCACAGGGAGATGGTTGCGATCCTCAAGGAGCCCGCGTTCCGCAAGCCGCTGGAAGCGCAGGGCTTCGATGTACTCTCATCGACGCCAGAGGCGTTCGCCGAGCGCCTGAAGGCCGACCACGCCGCGATGGGCGAGGTCATCAAGGCCGGCAACGTGAAGATCGATTGACCCAGTAAAGGACTGAATCCATGCCCTCGCGCAACACCTTCAAGCACGCCCTTGCGGCGAAGACCCCGCAGATCGGCCTCTGGTCGACGCTGCCCGACCCCTATGTCTCCGAGCTGCTCGCGGGCGCCGGTTTCGACTGGATGCTGCTCGACGCCGAGCACACGCCCGGCGATCCGACCACCATGCTGCGCCAGCTGCAGGCGGTGCAGGCCGAGCGCGAGCGGCCCACCTCGGCCGTGGTGCGTCCGCCCTGGAACGACCCGGTGCTGATCAAGCAGTACCTGGACATCGGCGCACAGACGTTGCTGCTGCCCTTCGTGCAGAACCGCGCCGAGGCCGAGGCCGCCGTGGCCGCCACGCGCTATCCGCCGAACGGCATCCGCGGCATGGGCGGCACGGTGCGCGCCACGCGCTTCGGGCGCGACACCAAATACGTGGCCGAGGCCTCCGGCGAGATCTGCGTGCTGGTGCAGGTGGAAACCGTCGAAGCGCTCGAACACCTGGAGGGCATCGCGAACGTCGACGGTGTCGACGGCGTCTTCATCGGCCCCGGCGACCTGTCGGCCAGCATGGGCGTGGCCGGCCAGGTCAACCACCCCACGGTGCGCGCCGCCATCGACCGCGCCATCGCGCGCATCCTCGCCTGCGGCAAGGCGCCCGGCATCCTCATGAACGACGAGCCGCGCGCGCGCGAGCTGCTCGACCTTGGCGCGCTGTTCGTGGCGGTGGCCAACGACCAGCTGCTGCTGCGCAGGAGCGCCGACGACATCGCGGCGCGCTTCAAGCAGCGCGGCGCACCCGCCGCTCCCGCTTCGGCCCCGGCCCCCGCCACCTATTGAACCCAGAGATCCAGAGAACGCACCGCATGTCCATCGAAGCCGCCCGCCCCAAGACCCTGCAGGAACTGCGCAGCCAGCGCTGGTTCGCGAGCGACGACATCCGCGGCTTCGCGCACCGCCAGCGCATGCAGCAGCAGGGGCTCGCGCGCGAGGAGTTCATGGGCCGGCCGGTCATCGGCATCGTCAACACCTGGAGCGAGCTCTCGCCCTGCCATGCGCACCTGCGCGAGCGCGCCGAGTCCGTCAAGCGCGGCGTGCTGCAGGCCGGCGGCTACCCGCTCGAGCTGCCCGCGCTGAGCCTGGGCGAGGTGATGGTCAAGCCCACGACCATGATCTACCGCAACCTGCTGGCCATCGAATGCGAGGAGCTGCTGCGCAGCCTGCCGATCGACGGCGTGGTGCTGATGGGCGGCTGCGACAAGACCACGCCCGGCCTGGTCATGGGCGCGCTCTCGATGGACATCCCCGCCATCTTTCTGCCCGCCGGTCCGATGATGAACGACCGCTACAAGGGCCAGGCCGTGGGCGCGGGCACGCACACCAAGAAGTTCTGGGCCGAACGCACCATCGGCAATATCGACGAGGCCGAATGGATCCGCCTCGAGGCGCGCATGACGCGCACGCCCGGCACCTGCAACACCATGGGCACGGCCAGCACCATGACCGCCATCGCCGAGGCCATGGGCCTGTCGCTGCCCGGCGCCATGAGCATCCCGGCCGTCGACTCCGAGCACAGCCGCATGGCCTGGCGCTGCGGCGAGCGCATCGTCTCGATGGTGTGGGAAGACCTGAAGCCCTCGCGCATCGTCACCAAGGCCTCGTTCCTCAATGCCGTGGCCGCCTACATGGCGCTCGGCGGCTCGACCAACGCGGCGGTGCACCTGCCCGCGATGGCGGGGCGCGCGGGCATCGAGCTGAACATCGACGAACTCGACGCGGTTGCGCGGCGCGTGCCCGTCATCGCCAATCTCTATCCGTCGGGCGAGAAGCTGATGGAAGACTTCCACTATGCCGGCGGCCTGCCCGCCGTGCTCAACAGGATCGCGGCGCACCTGGACCTGTCGGTGCGCACCGTCACGGGCCGCACGCTCGGCGAGGACATCGCGGGCTGGCCCGCGGAGGACGACGGCACCATCCTCGACCCCGCAGCGCCGCTCAAGCAGGGCACGCCCGAGTGCCCCGAGGCCGGCATTGCGCTGGCCGTGCTGCGCGGCAACCTGTGCCCCGACGGCGCGGTCATCAAGCCTTCGGCCGCCACGCCCGAGCTGCTGCGCCACACCGGCCGCGCACTGGTGTTCGACTCGAACGCCGAGATGCTCGCGGCCATGGCCGACGAAGCGCTCGACTGCGATGCCTCGACCGTGCTGGTGCTGCGCAACGGCGGCCCGGTCGGCGGGCCCGGCATGCCCGAGTGGGGCAACCTGCCGATCCCGAAGAAGCTGCTGCGGCAGGGCGTGCGCGACATGCTGCGCATTTCCGATTCGCGCATGAGCGGCACGCATTACGGCACCTGCGTGCTGCACGTCTCGCCGGAGTCGGCCGTGGGCGGGCCGCTGGCGCTGCTCAGGACCGGCGACACGATCCGCCTCGACATCGGCGAGCGGCGCCTCGACATGCTCGTGCCCGACGAGGAACTGGCGGAGCGCCGCAAACAGTGGACGCCACCCGCACCGGCCTACGCGCGCGGCTACACGAGGATCTTCCAGCACGAGGTGACGCAGGCGCACCTGGGCTGCGACTTCGCAAGCCTGGCGGGCAACGCGCCCACGCCCGAGCCGCCGATCTATTGAAAAAAGCCCCGCGCCTTGCGCGCGGCGCACCGGAATCGACACAACGGCCGTTCGAGGACAATACGGCCTGCGACATTCGGGCCCGACGCGGCCTCTCGACGATTTTCATTTCCGGTGCAAGCGATTCTTTCCGAAGCCGGCCCCGTGCTGGTCTTCATGGCCTGCGTGGCGCTGGCCACTTACGCGCAGAACCTCACGGGGTTCGCATTCAGCCTCATCCTGCTTGGCCTGGTGTCGGTGTTCCACATCGCCAGCGTCGGCGACACGGCCAACGCCGCCACGGTGCTGAGCCTGATCAATGCATGGACCTATTTCCGCGCGCGGCCCGGCGTGGTGCCGTGGCGGCTGATGAAGCCCGCGCTCAACGGCAGCACGGTGGGCGTGATCGCGGGGCTCATGCTGCTCACATGGCTCAGCGGCGGCGCGGTGAACTGGCTGCGCGGCCTGCTGGGCGTGTCGATCCTGGGCTGCGCGCTGCTGCTGGTGCTGCAGGGCCGGCCGCAGCCTGCGGTGTCGGGCCGCACGAGCTTTGCCGTCATCGGCGGGCTCTCGGGCGTGCTGGGCGGGCTGTTCTCGAGCTCGGGGCCGCCCATCGTCTTCCACATGTACCGCCAGCCGCTGGAGCGCGAACTGGTGCGCCGCGCGCTGCTGCTGATGTTCGCGTTCAATTCGCTGGTGCGGCTGGTGATCGTGCTGCCCACGGGCCACTTCTCGTGGCGCGCGGCGCTGCTCGCCGCCTGCGCGATGCCGGTGGTCTACGGCGTGACGCGGCTGCATCACCGGCTGCCCAACAAGCTGCAGCCGCGCACCCTCAAATGGCTGGTGGGCGGGCTGCTGGCCGCGGCGGGCTCGACGCTGGTCGCGAGCGCGTGGCTGGCGATCGCGCAGGCCTGATGCCTGGGCTCAGGCGTAGGCCGCGCAGAGTTCGCCCTCGGCCGTCATGGCATCGAAGGCGCTGTAGTCGGCCTGCCAGGCGTTGCCCGCGCGCAGCGTGAGCGCTTCGAGCTGTGCGAGCGTGGCGCTGCCTTCGCGGCGCAGCTGCTCGGCGCAGCGCTCGAGGTCGGGAAAGTGCTGCAGCGCCTGCCACCACACGGCGCGGCCCGCCAGGAAGCCGTGGGCGCCGGCGGCGTAGGCGTATTCCATCACGCGCAGGAACTGCGGCGGCGTCACGCCCGCCGACAGCATCACCCAGGGAATGTTCGCCCCCTTGCAGATCGCGCCCATCTGGTCGAACCAGGCCTGCGCGGCCTGTGGCGCGGCACTGCCGTCGCGCGCGGGCAGCGTGGCGCCGGGCAGCGGGCTCTCGAGCTTGAAGAGATCGACGCCATACTTCGGCTTGGCGAACTCGCGCACGCTCTCGATCACCAGTTCGGGCATCTTCTCGGGCGACTCGATGTAGTCGACGGTGTGGCGTTCGCTCCTGGGAAAGGGATAGACCAGCAGTTCGAGCACCAGCGGAATATCCCACTGGCGGCATTCCTCGCCGATCTTCTGCACATAGGCTTGCTGGTGCGCGAGCACCTCGGGTTCGGCATCGGGGCGGTACCAGGCCAGCACCTTCACGCCGTCGCCGCCGGCGCGCTTGATCTTTTCCACGCTCCAGTCGTCGATCGAGTGCGAGAGCCGGCCGCCCGGGGTGTCGCGGAAGCGGTGGTCCTCGAGCGTGACCACCAGGCCGGTGTGCGCAGGCAGTTTCTGCAGCGCCGCGGGGAAGGCGTAGTTCGGGTCGAACAGCATGGCGCTGGCGTGCGCACCGAGGGTGTCGACCAGCGTGCGCTTGACAGCCACCATGTCGGCAAAGCTCACGTCGGCGGGTGCGATGCCGCGCTTGGCGCCGATCAACTGCGCGATCGGCGGGCGCTGGTCGAGCGCGACCATGGTGAAGTGGCCCTGGGGCGTGGCCATGCGGCGCAGGCCCCATTTCTTGCCGAGGTGGAGGGGGGGCGTTGTCATGAGGGGGATCACTCCTTGATGGAATAGACGAGGGACATCGCAGTGGCGAAGTCGGGCACCCCGGCGCGTCCGCCGGGTCGTGTGCACTTGATGGCCGCCACCGCGGCGGAAAACTGGAAGGCGCGGGGCACGGGCCAGCCGGCGCCGAGCGCGAAGGCCAACGCACCGTGGAAGACGTCGCCGGCGCCGGTGGTGTCGACGGGCTCGACCGCGAAGGCGGGCAGGGCGTGCAGCCCTCGGGCATCGGCCCAGCGCAGGCCGCGCTCGCCGAGCGTGACGGCCGCGAGGCGGCAGCCGCGCGAGAGCGCGAAATTCAACTGCTCGTCGACCGTGCGCGCGCCGGTGGCATAGCCGGCAAGGCCGGGCTCGGAGAACACGGCGTGGTCGGTGTGCGGCAGCAGCATGTCGAAGACGGCGGCATCGGCCACGTCGCCGTCGAGCACGGTGGGCAGGCCGCGCGTGCGCGCTGCGCCGAAGAGCGCGAGCGCGCCTTCGGGCCAGCGTGGATCGGCCAGCACGGCGTCGGTCGCGGCCAGTGCGTCGAGCGGCAGCCAGGCCGGATCGGCCGGCAGGCCGGCGCCGCGAAAATTCACGATCATGCGTTCGCCGCGCGCATCGACCACGATGCCGGAGAGCGACGAGCGTGCGCCCTCGAACAGCCTGAAGCGCGACACGTCCACGCCCAGCGCGGCGAGCTGCGCCTTCATCTCGTGGCCCGCACTGTCCAAGCCGGCGCGGCCCCAGAACTGTACCGATGCGCCGAGCTTCGCGGCCGCCGCGGCGGCATTCGCCGCCATGCCGCCGCCGCCCTCGCGCACATCGTTTGCGCGGGTCTTGCCGCCGCCCTGCGGCAGGGTGTCGACCTGCCAGGTGATGTCGAGCGCGGACAGGCCGAGGCAGATCACGCGCGGGGCGGGGCGTTCCACGGGACTCACCTCAGCACCTCAGCACAGCACCGTCGTTCTTGTCGAACAGGTGGCACTTGTCCATGTCGAAATCCAGCGTGATGGTGTCGCGCGGGCGCACCTGCAGCTCGGGCGCCACGCGCGCCACGTGGCGCTGGCCGGCGCGGTCGAAGTACACCAGCGTGTCGGAGCCCAGCGGCTCGACCACGCTGACCTGTACGCGCAGGCCCGGTGCGTTGCCGGGCAGCACCCGCATGTGCTCGGGCCGCACGCCCAGCACGGCAGGGCCGGTCACGCCGCCGCAGCGCGGCGGCATCGGGAACCGCACGCCCTCGTCCATGCGCACGTTGGTGCCTTCGGCGTTCACGTCGAAGAAATTCATCGTCGGCGAGCCGATGAAGCCGGCCACGAACTGGTTCGCGGGCGACTTGTAGACTTCTTCGGGCGTGCCGAACTGCTGCACCACGCCGGCCTTCAGCACCACGATGCGATCGGCCATGGTCATGGCCTCGACCTGGTCGTGGGTGACGAAGACCATGGTGGTCTTGAGCTGCTGCGACAGCGCCTTGATCTCGGTGCGCACCTCGCCGCGCAGCTTGGCGTCGAGGTTCGACAGCGGCTCGTCGAACAGGAACACCTTCGGGTTGCGCACCATCGCGCGGCCCATGGCCACGCGCTGGCGCTGGCCGCCCGACAGCGCCTTGGGCTTGCGGTCGAGGTACGGTTCGATGCGCAGCATGCCGGCCGCGCGGTCGACGCGGCGCGCGATCTCGTCCTTGGGCGTGTTGCGCATCTCCAGGCCGAAGCCCATGTTGTCGCGCACCGTCATGTGCGGGTAGAGCGCGTAGTCCTGGAACACCATGGCGATGTCGCGCTGGGCCGGCGCCACGTCGTTCA
Source organism: Variovorax beijingensis (assembly GCF_007828835.1). GTDB lineage: Bacteria > Pseudomonadota > Gammaproteobacteria > Burkholderiales > Burkholderiaceae_C > Variovorax > Variovorax beijingensis_A. The sequence continues at coordinate 25,530 of NZ_VIVL01000005.1, forward strand.
CGCGCCTGTCGCCGATGTAGAGGTCACCACTGTCGATCGGCTCGAGCCCGGCAATGATGCGCAGCAAGGTCGACTTGCCGCAGCCCGAGGGGCCGACGAAGACGACGAATTCCTCGTCGCGGATCTCCAGGTCGAGCGAGGGAATCACGGCCACGTCGCCGAAGCGCTTGACCAGGCCGTTCATGCGGATGGCTGCCATGCCGGTGCGTCCTCAGGCAAACGCCAGCAGCGGCTTGACGAGCTCGCCCGCCACGAAGCGGCCGAACATCTCCGGCAGCCGGTCGAGGCCGAACTGCGCATCCACCAGCTTGCGGTAGCGCGCCTTCTCGCCGCGCAGCAGTTCCACGTTGAGCGCGAAGTCGCTTTTTGGAAAGTAGAAGGTGCGCACCATGTAGAAGTCCTTGCGGCGGATGGCCTTGTTCTCCTGCACCGGCCAGGGCTTGTCGCTCTCGCCGATGAGGATGAGCACGCCGCGCGGCAGCACGATCTCCATGCCCAGACTGCGCGCGGCATGCGCGCCGCTGCACTCCACGATGAGCTTGAAGCGCTTGCTCGCGTCGCCCACCGGATGCCGCCGGGCGCCGAACGATTCGGCCAGCTGCAGCCGCTCTTCCTTCAGGTCGGACACGTACACGTCGGTGTAGCCCATGTTCTGCAGGGCGATCAGCGCGCCGATCCCCACCGGGCCCGCGCCCGTCACGAGCACCGCTCCCGTGGTTTCGGGCGGCACCAGCGGCTTCACGAAGCGGATGCCGTGCGCGGCGGTGCCGATGGTGTCCAGCAGCAGCGGCGCGAGCTCGTCCTCGATGTCGTCGGGCACGGGCAGCAGGCACTGCTCGGGCACCGCGAGGTACTCGGCATAGCCGCCCGGCCGGTTCCAGCCGACCAGCACCGATTCGTTCAGGCACATCTGCGTGTCGCCCGCGCGGCACGCGTCGCAATGGCCGCAGTGCACGGGGATGTAGACCAGGCAGCGCCTGCCGTCGAGCGCATGGCCCGGCTGCTGCACCACGCCGAAGATCTCGTGGCCCGGCGTGAAGCTGGCGCCGCTGAACCACAGCTTGGTGTCTGAGCCGCACAGCGCGGTGCGCCGCACGCGCAGCAGCACTTCGCCCGCCGACGGCACCGGCATAGGCGCCTCGCCGATGGTGATGCGTCGGTCGCCATGAAAAATCGCAGCTTGCATGAAGAGTCTCCTAACCTTTGACGGCGCCCATCGCCAGGCCCGACACGAGCCTGCGCTGGACGATGAATGCGAGGACGAGCGGCGGCAGCGCGATCAGGGAAGCCGCGGCCATCAGTGCGCCCCAGTTGGATGCGCCCTCGCCGATGAAGTTGAACGACGCCGCAATCAGCGTCTTGGTGTCGCCGTTCGACAGCACGAGCGCGAACAGGAAGTAGTTCCACGAGAACACGAAGGACAGGATCGACGCCACCACCACGCCCGGCATCACCAGCGGCAGCGCGATGCGCCGCAGGATGCGCGGCACGCTGCAGCCGTCGACCTGCGCGCTTTCGAGCACGCTGCGCGGAATGTTGTCGAAGAAGGGCAGCAGCACCCAGATCACGATCGGCATCGTGATGGCCGCATGGGTGAGGATCAGCGCCCAGTAGCTGCCGATCATTCCGGCTTCGCGGAACATCACGTACCAGGGCAGCAGGAACAGCGTGCCCGGTGCCATGCGCGCCAGCAGCGTGACGGTGGCGGGCCAGGTGATGCGCGTCCACGAAACCGCGAAGGCGGCCGGGATGCCCAGCAGCAGCCCGATGGCGGTCGAGCCCACGGTGATCACCGTGCTGTTCCAGGTGTAGTGCAGGAACGGCGTGGTGCCGAAGAGCGTGCGGTAGTTCTCCAGCGTGGGCGAGAACAGCAGCTTGGGCGGGTAGGCCGTCACCTCGGCCGAGGGCTTGAAGGACGAGAGCACCATCCACGCGATGGGCAGCAGGATCAAGAGCGCCACGAAGGCGATCTGCAGCAGGTTCAGGCGTTGCACCAGCTTGTCGTTCATGGCGTGGCCTCCTTCACCAGGCCACGCGCCTGCGCGCCTGGGTCAGCACCATCACCGCGCCCAGCACGATGGCCGACAGCGTGATCATCAGGGCGCTCGAATAGCCGATCTCGAACAGCTCGAAGCCCTTGCGGAAACCGTAGATGTTGAGCGTGTTCGAGGCGTTGCCCGGCCCGCCCTGCGTGGTGATGTAGATGATGTCGAAGAAGCGCAGCAGGTCCACGCTGCGCAGGATCGCGGCCGTGACCAGCGTGGGCGCGAGCAGCGGCAGCGTGATGCGCCAGAAGGTCTTCCAGCGCGAGGCGCCGTCGATCTGCGCGGCCTCGTACACGTTCGGCGGCAGCGACTGCAGGCCGCCCAGCACGATCAGCGCCACGTAGGGCGTCCACTGCCAGGTGTCGATCATCGCCACGGTGGGGATCACCCACACGGGCGAGGCCAGCCAGTCGGAGCGCGGCAGGCCCGCGGCCGTCAGCAGGTAGTTGGCGGCGCCGATGGAAGGGTCGAGCACCACCAGCCACATCATGCCGACCACCACCGGCGGCAGCACGAAGGGCGAGATCATCAGCGTGCGCACGATGCCCGACAGCTTCTTCGAGCCGTGCAGCAGCAGCGCGATCCAGGTGCCGAGCGCGAGCTGCAGCACCAGCGAGAGCAGGTACAGCACGAGCGTGATCTTCAGCCCGTTCCAGAACTCGCCGTCGCCCGCCATCTCGACGTAGTTCATGCCGAAGTTGAGCTTGGGCTTGCCGCCGAAGCTGTACTCGTGCAGGCTGAACCACACGGTGTAGGCGAAGGGAAAGGCGATCATCGCGGTCGTGAAGATCACGGCCGGCAGCGAGAGAAACGCGAGCTGTCCGCGCGTGCCGATCGACTGGCTCATGCATTCACCCCGCGAGAAAGCCGCCGTCGACCGCCAGCACGGTCCCGGTCACGTAGTGCGCCGCCGGCGAGGCCAGGTAGACGGCGCTGCCCGCGATGTCGTCCGGCTGCGCCCACTGGCCCAGCGGAATGCGCGCGCGGATGCGCTCGTAGTGCGCCGTGTCCTGGCGGCCGGCCGCGTTGATGGCGGTCTCGACATAGCCCGGCGCGATGGCGTTCACGCGCACGCGCTTGTCGGCCCAGGCGAGCGCGAGCGACTTGGTCAGCATCACGACGCCGCCCTTGCTCGCGCAATAGGCCGGGATGAACGGCAGCGCGACGAAGGCATTCATCGATGCCACGTTGACGATGCTGCCCTTGCTTTCTTCCAGCAGCGGCAGGCAGGCATTGCACAGGCGGAAGGTGCCGGTGAGGTTGACGTCCAGCACGCGCTGGAAGGTCTGGATCTCGAACTCCTTGAAGCGCGCCAGGATGCCCGCGCAGTTGACCAGCGTGCCGAGGCCGTCGAGACCGCCCGCGAAGGCCGCGACCTGGGCGTCGTCGGTCACGTCGAGCGTGCGCAGCGCCAGGCGCGGCTGCGGCGCCAGCGAACTGGCCGCGAGCGCCGCCTCGTCGACGCCCGTGGCGACGACGCTGCAGCCCATCTCGAGGAAGGCGCGCGAGATGGCGGCGCCGATGTCGCCGGCGCCACCGACCACCAGCACGCGGTGGCCTGCGGGGAAGTCGAACACGGCCATCCGTCAGTCCTTGGCGATGAGCGCGTCGAGCTGCTTGTCGGCGTCCGCGCAGGCCTGCGCGGGCGTCTTCTGGCCCAGCAGGAGTTCGGTCGCGGCCTGCCCGATGAACTCGCGCGAAGCCGGATTGGCGACGATGGGATAGCCCACCTCGGACGTGCCGGTGCGGGCCAGTTCGTTGACCGCCGCCACCCATTCGGCGCGCACCGGCTGCTCGTCCGTCCAGGCCTTGTAGCCGGGTGACTTCGCAACGGCCGTGCGCGGCGGCGCCACGCCGTCGAGCGCCAGCTTGGCCTGGACCGCGGGGCTGGTGGCCCACTGCACGAAGTACCAGGCGGCTTCCTTGTTCTTGCTGTGCGCCGACACCGACATGGTCCAGCCGATGACGGTCGGATGCGAACCGCCGGGGCCCGCGGGCAGGACGGCAACGGCGGTGTCCTTCAGGCGCGCGCCGCCGTCCATCACGTTGCGCAGCTCGTTCGACGACTCGAAGGCCATCGCCGCCTTGCCTTCGCGGTAGAGCGAGGAGATTTGATAGAAGCTGTAGTTCACGACGCCCGGCGGGCCGTAGTCCTTCAGCAGCTTGGCGTACAGCGCCAGCGAGGCCTGGCCTTCCTTGCTGCACAGCTGCGACTTGCCGTCCTTCATGTACTGGCCGCCCATGTTGTGCAGGAACACGCTGTAGGTGAAGGGCAGGGCGGGCTTGAGGCCGCGCGACACGAAGGGCGTGACGCCGGGCTCGCAGCTCTTGAGCTTGGCCGCCACGGCCTCGAGCTCGGGCAGGCTCTTAGGTAGCGTCACGCCGCACTTCTGGAACAGGTCCTTGCGGTAGTACAGCACCGGCCCCTCGACGTTCATCGGAATGCCCGTGAGCTGCTTGTCGTAGGTGGCGTCCTTGAGCATGCCGGCGCTCAGGTCCGCGAAGTCGTAGTCCTTGGCGCTGGCGGTCTTCACCAGCTCCGAAAGGTCGGCATACCAGCCGGCCTTGGCGAACTGCATGCCCTCGCGCGAAGGCAGCGACATGAACACGTCGACCTCGTCGCTGCGCGAGTTCATCACCGTGACCAGGCGCTGGCGCATCTGCTGCTCCTGGTAGGAGTCGACCTTCAGCGTCATGCCCGTCTGCTGCTCGAAATCGGCCTTGTACTTGAGCAGCGCGTTGGCCACCGGGTTGTTGTTGGCAAGGAAGGTCAGGGTCTTGCCCTGGTGTTTCTTCCAGTTGAAATCCTGCGCGAAGGCGGCACCGGCGCAGGAAGCCGCAACGAGGAGGGCGACGGCACGCACGGTGGTGCGGGCGCTCGGGCGGGTGCCCGGATGGCGGAAGGCCTGGCTCATTTCCTTGTCTCCTTTGACGTGTCGAAGGCGGTCTTCGAGGCGAGCAATTCGTCATGTAACCGTTTACAAAATTATCGGAACAGGCCTCTTCGATGTCAACGCGAAAAAGGCGATTACGGAGATGATTTGATAGGGGATTTCCCTGGAAATCGGCTGTAAACGGCTACGTATCGTTTCCTGTAAACTGTTTCACCATGAAGCCGAAATCCGTAGGAATCCGCGACGTCGCGAAGCACGTGGGCGTCTCGACGGCCTCGATTTCGCGCACCCTCAACAACCCCGAGTCGGTGAGCCTCGAGCTGCGCATGCGCATCGACGCGGCCATCGCCGAACTGGGCTACATCCCCGATGCGGCGGCGCGCGCGCTGTCGTCGCGCCGCACGCGCACCATCGGCGCGATCATTCCCACGGTGGACAACGCCATGTTCGCGCGCGGCATCGAGGCATTGCAGAGCTACCTGTCGCTGCAGGGCTACCTGCTGCTGCTGTCGACCAGCGGCTACGACCCCGAGACCGAGGCACGGCAGGCGCAGAACATGGTGAGCCGCGGCATCGACGGGCTCATCCTGCGCGGCGACATGCACACCGATGCGCTGCGCCGGCTGCTCGCGTCGCAGCGCATTCCCTTCGTCAACGTGGGCGTGTACCACCCCGACAAGCCGTATGCCTCGGTCGGCGGCAACAACGAGGCCGCCGCCTACCGCGCCTGCCGCTACCTGATCGAACTCGGCCATACGCGCATCGGCATGGTGGCGGCGATCTCGTCCAACAACGACCGGGCCACGGCCCGCGTGTCGGGGGTGCGGCGCGCGCTGGCGGAGAGCGGACTTGCGCTGAAGTCCGAGTGGTACATCGAGGTGCCCTACCACCTGGACGATGCGCGCCAGGGCGCGCGGTCGCTGCTGTCGTCGCCGCGCGAAGGCTGGCCCACGGCGGTGGTCTGCGGCAACGACGTGATCGCCTACGGCGTGCTGCTGGAGGCCGAGCGCCGCGGACTCAACGTGCCCGACGACCTGTCGGTGATGGGCTTCGACGATCTCGAATGGAGCCGCCACCTGCGCCCCAGCCTGACGACCATGCACGTGCCCACCGACGAGGTCTGGACGCGTGCCGGGGAGTACCTGGTCCGGTCGCTGTCGGGCCGCGCGGCCGCGCTGCACCATGAGGTCGATGTGTCGCTGGTGGTGCGCGAATCGACGTCGCGGCCCCGGTCGGACGGGGGCCTGAAGGCCCGCTGAAGCGCCCGCGCCGCGAAGCCGGCGGGCGCCCGATTTCCATTCACGCGCGCATGGGCGCGCGGCTTCTGTCGTTGTTGGCCGTGACGAACTTGGCGAGCAGCTTCATGAAATCGTGGCGCTCCTGCTCGCTCATGGTGCTGAACAGCGCGTCCTGCATCTGGGCCATGGCCGGCACCGTCTGCGCGAGCAGCTCGGTGCCCGCGGCGGTCAGGCGCAGTTCGCGCTGGCCGCGTGCCAGCACCTGGCGCGTGATCCATCCCTTGGTCTCCAGGCGCGCGGCAATGTCGGCAGCGGTGGAGGTGTCGAGCGCCACCTGCTGGGCCAGCGTGACCTGGTCGATGCCGGGCTTCTTCTGCAGGGTGCGCAGGATCGCGTACTGGACCGGCGTGATGTCGCGCCCCAGCTTCTCATGGAACACCGAGACCGCGATCTGGTGGGCCCGGCGAATCAGGTGGCCCGGCTGGTCGTTGATGTCGATCTCGGCGGCGTCGGAAGTGGGGCTGGGCATGGATGTCGAAAGCTGAATCGGGTCTCCGGCGGCAAGGGCGGAGCCTGCGATTCTAGGGGGTCGACCGCCGAGCGGGCCGCTACAGATCGAGCACCAGCATTGCCGAACGCGAGCGCGAGCAGCACGGGGTGAACTGGTCGTTGGCGGCCTGTTCTTCCGGCGTCAGGTACATGTCCTTGTGGTCCGGCTCGCCTTCCAGCACGCGCGTGAGGCAGGTGCCGCACACGCCCTGTTCGCAGGAGGTCGCCACCTCGACGCCCGCCTCGGCAAGCGCCTGCACCACCGTGCGGTCCTTGGGAACCTTGACGATGCGCCCCGAGCTCGCCAGCTTGACCTCGAACGCCGCGTCGCTGTCCGAGGCGGCGATCTCGGCCGAGAAGAACTCGTAGTGCAGCTGCTCGGCCGGCCAGCCGGCGGTGCGCGCGGCATCCAGCACCCAGTCCATGAAGCCCTTCGGGCCGCAGACGTACAGGTGCACGCCCGGCTGCGGCGTGCCGATGGCCTGGGGCAGCGACAGCTTCTGTGCCGCGTCGCCGTCGTCGAAGTGGAACTGCACCTGCGAGGCGAACGCGGACTGCGCGATGCGCCCGGCAAAGGCGGTGCGCTCGCGCGAGCGCGTGCAGTAGTGCATCTCGAAAGGCGCCGCGCTCAGTGCCAGCCGCTCGGCCATGCACAGGATCGGCGTCACGCCGATGCCGCCCGCGATCAGCACGCTGCGCGCGGCCGCATGGGCCAGCGGGAAATGGTTCTTCGGTGCGCTGATGCGCAGCAGGCTGCCCTCCTGCACCAGCTCGTGCATGGCCTGCGAGCCGCCGCGCGACGAGGGATCGCGCAGCACACCGATCAGGTAGCGGTGGCTCTCCTGCGGATCGTTGCACAGCGAGTATTGGCGCGTGAGGCCGTTCGGCAGATGCACGTCGATGTGCGAGCCGGCCGAGAAGGCAGGCAGGGCATGCCCGTCGGCGTGCACCAGCTCGAAGGTGCAGATGTCCAGCGCCTCCGCATGCTTGCGGGCGACGCGCACGTTCAGTTCGGAGGCGTTCATGCCGCACCTGCCGTAGTCGCCGGGGCCTGGCTTTCCTGCGCGATCAGGCGCTCCAGCACGCGGCGCGATTGCACGCCGCCCGAGTCGATGTTGAGCTTCAGCAGCGCGCGGTCCGGATGGGCGAGCAGGTTGCGCTGCTGCGATTCGAGCATCTCCAGGTCTTCGCTGAAGATCTTGCCCTGGCCTTCGCGGATCGACGCGGTCAGCGCCTTGTCGTGCGGCTGGAAGTTGCGCGCCATGCCCCAGAAGTACCAGTGCGAGGTCTCGGTCTCGGGCGTGATGAAGTCCACCACGATGCTCGACACCTTGTGCGCCGGATCGGCGTGGTAGCCGCCCTTGCCGGCGTGGGCGACGCCCACTTCGATCAGCACATGGCTCGGCGGCGTGAAGCGGCAGATCTGCCAGCGGTCGACCGGCACGTCGTCGGCCAGGTGGTTGCCGCGCAGCGCCATGCGCCAGAAGGGCGGCGCCGAAATGTTCTCCATGAAGCGGCTGGTCGTGACCTGGTCGCCCTCGGTCTTGGTGGTGGTGGGCGTCTCGTCGATTTCCTTCTGGCCGATGCTGGTCGAGTGCACGTAGGTCTCGTGCGTCAGGTCCATCAGGTTGTCGATCATCAGGCGGTAGTCGCAGTGGATGTGGAACAGGCCGCCGCCGTAGGCCCAGTCGGGGCTTTCGGCCCATTCGAGGTGATGCAGCTTGGCCGGGTCGGCCAGAGCGGGGTCGCCGGGCCAGATCCAGACGAAGCCGTAGCGCTCGATCACGGGGAAGGAGCGGATCGCGGGGAAGCCGCGCACGCGTTGTCCGGGCATGGCGACCGTCTTGCCGTCGCAGCCCATCTCCAGGCCGTGGTAGCCGCACACCAGCTTGCCCTCGACCACCCGGCCCAGGGACAGGGGCGCGCCGCGGTGCGGGCAGAAGTCCTCCAGCGCCGTGGCCTTGCCTTCGGCGGCGCGGTACAGCACGAGGTTCTCCCCGCAGATCTTGCGGCCCAGGGGCTTGTCGTCGATTTCGTTGCCGGTGCAGGCCACGTACCAGGTGTTTTTCGGGAACATGTAGCTCTCCTTCGGATGGCTGGGTTGGAACGAGGGATCAGTGGACGGCGGCCGCGCGGCCGGCCGGCTGCGCCGCGGCGCTGCGGCGCAGCGCGAGGACGGCAGCCATCGCTGCCACCAGTGGCAGCGCGTAGGCGTAGTAGAGATGCGGCGGCTGCCAGCCGCGGTCGAGCAGCATCCCTGCGATGAGCGGCGCGAGGATGGCGCCGATGCGGCCGATGCCGATCGCCCATCCCATGCCGGTCGTGCGCACGGCGGCCGGATAGATCACCGGTGCGAAGGCATAGAGCCCGGCCATCGAGCCGAAGATGAATCCGCCGATCAGGAAGGCGATCGCGAACGATGCGCCCAGGTGGCCGGTGGCCGCGCCGAACGCGGCCATGGCCAGCGCCGTGATGGCGAGGCTGGCGGCCGTCAGGCGCCCGAGGTCCAGCCGCGCGACCAGCAGTCCGAACAGGCTGCCTCCGACGATGCCGCCGATGTTCAGCAGCACGCCGCCGGTGATGCCTTCCCGCGCCGACAGCCCTGCCGAAACCAGCAGCTTCGGCGTCCAGCTGAGCGCGAAGTAGAAACCGAACATCAACAGGAAGAACGCGGCCCACAGCAGCAGTGTCGAGCGCGCCAGGCCTGCGTTGAACAGGCTCGCCACCGTGGAGGCGGAGCGCTCGCCGGCCGGCGGCAGCGGAGGGAGTTCGGCCAGTGCCGGACGCCCCATCTGGCGCAGCAGCGCGTTGAGCTTGCGCAGCGCGCCGGCGGGACGCCTGGAGACGAGGAAGTCGACCGATTCGGGCAGGCGCCACAGCACCAGCGGAATCATCAGCGCCGTGGCAAGGCCGCCGAAGAGGAAGACCGAACGCCAGCCGTAGCGCTCCAGCAGCACGGCGGCGATGCTGCCGCCGATGGTCGCGCCGATCGGATAGCCGGTCGCCTGCAGGGCCACCGCGGTGCTGCGCCACTTGTTCGATGCGTATTCGGAGGTGATGACGCCCACGCTGGCCAGCATGCCGCCGATGCCCAGGCCGGTGAGCGCGCGCAGCGCGGCCAGCTGCGTGCTGCTCCGGGACAGCGCCGACAGCCCCATGCCGAGCGCGATCACCACCAGGCACAGCAGGATGACGGCTTGGCGTCCGAAGCGATCGGCCAGCGGCGCGAGGAACAGCGAGCCGGCGGCCATGCCGAACAGGCCGGCACTGAACAGCACGCCGAGCTGCGCGCCGCCGAGCTTCCATTCGGCCGACACGCTGGCGGCGGTGAAGGCCATGACCAGCACGTCGAAGCCGTCGAGCATGATCAGCGTGATGCAGATCGTGATGGCGCTCCACTGGAAGCGGCTCATGGGGCCTTCATCGAAGGTCTTGCGTAGATCGTGGGTCAATGTGTCTCCTTGTGCAGGGCAGCCAAGTACATTGCTGGCGCTCCTTGATTCAGTACACTGAATGACAATCAGTGTACTGAATCATCCCGCGTGGAATCAAGGGCTCATCGACTGGGGTTTACCCTTGGCTGAAGCGCCTGGCCAGCGGGGTCACGCAGGCACAGGCTGCACCGTCGGTGCGCACACCCGGTTGCGCCCGCCCGTCTTGGCCGCGTACAGCGCCTTGTCGGCGGCCCGGATCAGTTCCTTGGGCTGGCCCGCCTTCCCGGCCGCGGGGCTCAGCGCATCCACGCCCGCGCTCAGCGTCACGAACCCGTCGGCAGAGCCGGCGTGCTCGATCTTGAGGTCGCGCACGGCGCTGCGGATGCGTTCGGCCAGCATCACGGCGCCCGCCACGTCGGTGTTCGGCAGCAGCACCGCGAGTTCCTCTCCGCCATAGCGTGCCGCAAGATCTCCCGGGCGCCGCGACGCGACGCGGGCGATGGTGCGGCCGATGGTCTGCAGGCACTCGTCGCCTGCCGCGTGGCCGTAGATGTCGTTGTACTGCTTGAAGCAATCCACATCCATCATGATCAGGGCCAGCGTGCTCGCCGTGCGCGCCGCGCGGCTGTATTCGCTGTCCAGCGCCACGTCGAACTGCCTGCGGTTCGCGAGCCCGGTCAGGCCGTCTTCCATGGCCAGGGTGTTGAGGGTCTTGTTGAGCGTTTCCAGCGCATCGCGCGCCTGCCGCAGCTCTGCCTCGGTGCGGGTCTGGAGCTGGAACTGCCGCACCAGCCGCCACCCGATGAAGCCGACGATCAAGGTCAGCAGAAGAACGCCGCCCGAATGCCAAAGCATTTCGCGCCACCAGTTGGCCAGGATCTCGTCCTTGGACAGCGCCGCGGAAACGAACAGCGGATAGTTGGCCAGGCGCCGGAAGCTGTTCAACCGCGTCACGCCGTCCTGCGCCGACTTGATGAAAGCCATTCCGACCGGCCCTTGTGCGGTGTAGGCGCGGAAGAGCTCGGTTTCCTGCATGTTCCGGCCCACCATGTCGGGGCTGTAGGGCCGGCGCGTCATCATGGTTCCGTTTTCGAGCACCAGCGCGACGGCGCCGGCCTGGCCGATGTCCAGGCTGTCGTAGAACCTGGAGAAGAACTCGACGTGGATCGTTGCGAGCGCCACGCCGGCAAAGCTGCCATCCGCATGGTTGATGCGCCGCGAAACCGGAACCAGCAGCCGGCCGCTGGTGCGGCTGTGCACCGGAATGCCGATGTGCGGTCCGCGATCCACGTGCGTTCGGTGATAGACGAAATACTCCCGGCCTGCGTTGTTGAGGTTTTCTGGCGGCGTGGAACGGGAGTTCGCAACCCAGTTGCCGTCCTTGTCGTAGATGTGCAGGCCGTCGAGCTGCGGCAGTTCAGCGACCCGCATGGACAGCACACGGCGAAGCCGGGCCACGCTGGCCGGATCGGTGCCGTCCTGCTCGACGCGTTCGACCATGCCGACCAGCACAGTATCGGCCTTCTTGATGGCGTCGTCGGCCTGCTGCGCCATGGCGCGCGCGAGGTTCGACGCGGCCACGTTCATCTGCTGGAGCTGGTCGGCGCGGGACTCCCAGCTGTTCCAGAAGTCGATCGCCAGCAGGCTGAGGCAGACGACGGCCACGAAAGCCATGGTCCGGGCGGTGATGGAGGGTCCGCGAAGCACTACGCGCTTTCAGGGCAAAGAAGCATGGCGGCGGAAGGGGGAATGATGGGGTGGCTCGCCGGAGGCGAATGCGGCCCCAATGTATCCGAAGGCGACGCCCCGCGCATCCGGCCGCCGCTTGGTTGCGGCGTCAGCCGGGCGGCAGCTGGCGCAGCTTGCGGTAGAGCGTGTTCCGGCTGATCCCCAGGCGGCGCGCGGCTTCGGAGAGATTTCCGGCGCACGACTGCATCGCCTGCGACACCGCGCGTGCCGAGACGGCCTTCAGGTCCGCTGCGCCGCCGGCGGGCATCGCGGGCGCCGTGGGCTCCTCCGCGGAAATGCCGCGCAGTTCGTCGGCCAGGTCGTCGGGCAGGTGCCACCAGTCGATCTGCGCCTCGTGTTCGCCCAGCAGGGCGCAGGCGGTGTGCAGCGCGCTGTTCAGCTGGCGCAAATTGCCGGGCCAGCGGTAGCGCGACATGGCCAGCGCGAGCTCGGGCGCCAGCCGCAGCTCGCGCCCGGGCTCGATGCCGCGCAGCATCTGCGCGACCAGGTGCGGCAGGTCCTGCCGTTCGTGCAGCGCCGGCAGCTGCAGCGACAGGCCGTTGAGCCGGTAGTACAGGTCTTCGCGGAAGCGCCCGGCCTCGATCTCGCGGCGCAGGTTGCGGTGCGTCGCGCACACCAGGCGGAAGTCCACCGCCACCGGCTTGCCGCCGCCCAGCGGCGTCACCTGCCGGTCCTGCAGCACGCGCAGCAGCCGTGCCTGCAGTGCGAGCGGCATGTCGCCGATTTCGTCGAGCAGCAGCGTGCCGCCGTGCGCCTCGCGGATGCGGCCGGCTGCGCCGTCGCGGCTCGCGCCGGTGAAGGCGCCGGGCCGGTAGCCGAAGAGCTCGGCCTCGATCAGCTGCTCCGGCAGCGCGGCGCAGTTGACCGCAACGAACGGCCCGTCCCGGCGCGTTCCGCTCGCATGCAGCGCCCGCGCGAACACTTCCTTGCCGACGCCGGAGGCGCCCAGCAGCAGCCAGGAGATCGGCTTGTCGAGCACCCGCCGGGCGCGCTCGACGGCGGCTTGCATGGCCGGGTCGCCGGTGTCCAGCGCGGCCAGCGCGTCGGCGTGTGTTTTTTCCGCCGCACGCGGCGCCGGGGCCGCGCCGGGCGAGGACGTGAGCACATGGCGGCCGGCCTCCACGCGCAGCCAGAGCGCGCTGCCGTCGTGCCGGCGCACCGTGCGTGGCGCGCTGCCCGGCTGGCGGCACCAGGCCATCAGCGTCGTCATATCCAGCTGCAGCAGCTGCTCGACGGCGGCGGCGCCCACGTCGGCGCGGGTCAGGCCCAGCATGGCGAGCGCGGCCGCATTCGCGCCCATCAGCCGGCCGTCGTCCGACAGCGCCAGCAGGCCCTCGGCCACGCTGCCGATGCCCTCGGGCTGCAGATGCAGGCGCAGTCGCAGGTCGGTGGCGTGGCGCGTGTCGAACAGCTTCTGCTCGACCGTGCGCACCGCCAGCCGCACCAGCGCCAGCGCATGGCGGTGGTGGCCGCGGTGGTCGCCCGAGATGTCGAGCACACCCAGCATGTGGCCGTCGGGGCCGGTGATCGGCGCGGCCGTGCAGGTGAGAAAGCCGTTGCGGTCGAGGTAGTGCTCGCCGGCATGCACCACCAGCGGCGCCGCGTCGGCCAGCGCGGTGCCGATGGCATTGGTGCCGCGCCAGCGTTCATGCCAGTTGGCGCCGGGTCGCAGCGCCACGCGCTGCGCGCGGTCCGCGAAATTCGCATCGCCCATGGCCTCCAGCAGCATGCCCTGTGCGTCGGCAAGGATCACCAGGCTGTCGGTGTCGCGCATCTGCTCGAACAGGAACTCCATCACCGGCCGCGCATGGGAGGCCAGTTCGCGCTGCTGCTCGAGCGCGCGTGCCAGCTGCGCCGCGGAGGCATGGGGCGCGCCCGGCGCGCGGCCGGCCGGTGCCAGGCCGAAGCCGCGGCTGCGCTCCCAGCTTCGGCGCAACGCGGCATCGATCAGGCCGTCGGCCACTTCGCCGGTGGTGGTCAGCTGGCGGCGCGCCTCGCGCAGGCGCGAGCCCGGCGTGCGCGCGGCGACGTGGTGTGAAGTCGTCTGCATCTCGGTTGTCTCCAATAGGGCCTCTCTGGGCCTTGGTGTCACGGCATCGAACGTTCGAGCATGAATGCGGCGGTGCACTGTTCCGTTTCGTGACAGCTGCTCAGCGCGGCACGCTCTGCTGCGCAGTCTGGCGTAAGAAACTGACCCGGTTCTTGCGCCAGATCAGAGCATTCGCGCCCAAGAGGGGGTGGCATGGCGTGTGCAATGCAGCACGCGGGACCGCGCGGCATCCGGCTTGCGCGGTCGCCTTCCACCCCTTACCCGACGGAGACAAGAGACCATGCAATACGCCAGCCCCAACACCCCCGGTGCAAAGATCGACTTCAAGCCGGCCTACGACAACTTCATCAACGGCAAGTTCGTGCCGCCGGTGAAGGGCCAGTACTTCGACGTGATCACGCCGATCACCGGCAAGCCCTACACGCGCGCCGCCCGCTCGGGTGCCGAAGACATCGAGCTCGCGCTCGACGCGGCCCATGCCGCCGCGGGCCGATGGGGACGCACCTCGCCGGCCGAGCGTGCCAACGTGCTGCTGAAGATCGCCGACCGCCTGGAGCAGAACCTCGAACTGCTCGCCTATGCGGAAACCGTGGACAACGGCAAGCCCATCCGCGAGACGCTCAACGCCGACATTCCGCTGACCATCGACCACTTCCGCTACTTTGCCGGCTGCCTGCGCGCACAGGAAGGCGCACTGAGCGAGATCGACGAGAACACCATCGCCTATCACTTCCACGAACCGCTGGGCGTGGTGGGGCTGATCATTCCGTGGAACTTCCCGATCCTGATGGCCGCGTGGAAGCTCGCGCCCGCCATTGCCGCGGGCAACTGCGTGGTGCTCAAGCCCGCCGAATCGACGCCCGTGAGCATCATGGTGATGGCCGAGCTGCTGGCCGACCTGCTGCCGCCCGGCGTGCTCAACATCGTGAACGGCTATGGCCGCGAAGCCGGCATGGCGCTGGCGGGCAGCAAGCGCATCGCGAAGATCGCCTTCACGGGTTCCACCGCCACCGGCCGCGTCATCGCGCAGGCCGCGGCCGGCAACCTGATTCCGGCCACGCTGGAGCTCGGCGGCAAGAGCCCCAACATCTTCTTCGAGGACATCGCCGACGCGGACGACGACTTCTTCGACAAGGCCATCGAAGGCCTGGTGCTGTTCGCGTTCAACCAGGGCGAGGTCTGCACCTGCCCGTCGCGCGCGCTGATCCAGGAGTCGATCTACGACAAGTTCATGGCGCGCGCGCTCGAGCGCATCAAGGCCATCAAGCAGGGCCATCCGCTGGACACCGACACCATGATGGGTGCCCAGGCCTCGGCCATGCAGATGGACAAGATCATGAGCTACCTCGCGCTCGGCAAGGAAGAGGGCGCGCAGTGCCTGACCGGCGGCGGCCGCGCGCAGCTCGGCGGCGAGCTGGCCGGCGGCTACTACATCGAGCCCACGCTGTTCAAGGGCCACAACAAGATGCGCATCTTCCAGGAGGAGATCTTCGGGCCCGTGCTCGCGATCGCCACCTTCAAGACAGAGGCCGAGGCGCTGGAGATCGCCAACGACACGCCCTACGGCCTGGGCGCCGGCGTGTGGACGCGCGACGGCAGCACCGCCTACCGCATGGGCCGCGCCATCCAGGCCGGCCGCGTCTGGACCAATTGCTACCACGCCTACCCGGCGCACGCCACCTTCGGCGGCTACAAGGAATCGGGCATCGGCCGCGAGACGCACAAGATGATGCTCGACCACTACCAGCAGACCAAGAACCTGCTCGTGAGCTACTCGCCGAAGAAGCTCGGGTTCTTCTGACGGCACGGCGGCGCCCGAAGATGACGGCGCTGTAATCCAGCCGACGGGAAACCGTCGGACTGGACGGCTAGAGTGGCATGCATGCCCGTCGAATACGGACAGGCATTGCCGCTCTACGCCCTATCTACAATCTCCGCATGCACCGGGTTCGCCTCTTTGTCCTCTGGATCGTGATGTTTGCCGTGCCCTTCCAGGCGTACGCGGCGGCAGCCATGGTCTTTTGCGGGCCGGGCCATGAGGGTGCTGCCTTGGCGGTTGCGGCAACCGCCGCGCCGGCCGCAGCGCATCGGCATGCCCAGCAGGCGCATGGCGATGGGCATGCAGACCATCACCACCACGAAGCCGCCACGCAGGACGCCGGGCCATCCGCCGGCGATCACAGCGCCGGCACCACCGCCCATGCGGATCCGGATGGCATGCACAAGTGCGGCACCTGCGGCGCCTGCCATGCCACCGCGCTCACCAGCACGCTGGAACTGATCGTGTTCCAGGGCCTTCCGCGTGCCGACCTGATCGAGCCCGCCAGCACGGTGGCCTCGGTCGCGCCGCGCCTTCTCGACAGACCTCCTCGCGCCTGAAGCGTTCGTGCGCCTGCGTGCGCCCGGTCATCGGGCCGCCGCAGCACAGCAGCGAACGCGCATGCATCGCCTGCGTCATGCCCCTCCGGGTGCCGTGACGCATTCCGTTCATGACCATGCGAGGTTCCCATGTTCCATTCATTGCCGGCCCGTTGGCTGGCTGTCTTTCCAGCCGTGGCGGCCGCGCTCGCCGCCGCGGCCCAGCCGGCGTCCGTCCCATCGGCTGACGAAGGCGCCGCCGGCGCGCCCACCGCCCTGAGCTACCGGTCCGCGTTCGAGGGCTACCGGCCCTTCACCGACGACAAGCCCATTCCGTGGAAGCAGGCCAACGAGACCGTCCGCCAGCGCGGCGGTTGGAAGGCCTATGCAGAGGAGGCCGCGGGTGGCAGCGCCTCCGATGCACCGGCCGCGCACCAGGGGCACACGATGCTGATGCCTCCCTCGAAAAAGGAGCAGAAGCCATGAAGCGCGCCGTGCGCCTCACGGCCCTCGCGGCGGCGGCCGTCTTGCTGGCCGGCTGCGCCTCGGTCGGCATCGACGACGCGCTGCAGGACACCAACACCCAGGCCGGGCAGTTCACCGGCGGCAAGCTCGAGCTCAGCCGCACGCAGGAGCAGCGCGACCGCCGCGCCGCGCTCGCGCAGGAGCTGCTGTCCAGGCCGCTGTCGCAAAGCGACGCGGTGCAGCTCGCGCTCACCAACAGCCCCAGGGTGCAGGCGCTGGTCGCGCGGAGCTGGGGCGACATCGCCGCGTCCAACCAGTCGAGCCGGCTGCCCAACCCGGTCTTCAGCTTCGAGCGCATGCGCCTGGGCAGCGAACTCGAGATCGGGCGGCTCTTGTCCTTCGGCCTCGTGGACCTCCTCCTGCTGCCGCAGCGCCTGTCGATCTCGCGCAGCCAGTCGAGCCAGGCCAAGGTGCAGCTCACCGGCGCGGTGGTCGACCAGGTCACGCAGGTGCGGCAGGCCTGGGTCCGCGCGGTGGCCGCGCAGCAGATGCTGCGCTACGCCGAGCAGGTCAACCGCTCGGCCGAGGCCAGCGCGGAACTCGCGCGGCGCATGCAGCAGATCGGCAACTTCAGCAAGCTGCAGCGCGCGCGCCAGCAGGTCTTCTATGCCGACGCGACCACGCAGCTGGCCTCGGCGCAGCACGCCGCCACCGCCGCGCGCGAGGAGCTCGTGCGCGCCCTGGGTCTCGATGATGCGCAGGCCGCCAGGCTGGCCTTGCCCGAGCGGCTGCCCGATCTGCCGAAAGCGCCACGCGAGGCCAAGGAAGTGGCCGCCACCGCGACCGAGCAGCGCCTGGACGTGCAGCTCGCGCGCGCCCAGCTCGACGTGGCGGGCAAGTCGCAGGGCATCAACCTGCTGTCGACCTTCGTCGATGTGGAAGTCGGCGGCCGGCGCGACACCGTGTTCGACAACGCCGAAGGCACCCGGAGCACGCGGCGCGGCTTCGAGCTCGACATCCGGCTGCCGCTGTTCGACTGGGGCTCGGCGCAGCGCGATGCGTTGAACGCGCAATCCCTGGCCGCGGCCAACCGCTACGACGCCACCGTGCGCGGTGCTTCGTCGCAGTTGCGCGAAGGCTATTCGGCCTACCGCACCGCCTACGACATCGCGCGGCACTACCGCGACGAGATCGTGCCGCTGCGCCAGGCCATGGCCGACGAGAACGTGCTTCGCTACAACGGCATGCTGATCGGCGTCTTCGAGCTGCTGGCCGAGGCGCGCGACCAGATCGCCAGCGTGAGCAACGCCATCAACGCCCAGCAGCAGTTCTGGCTGGCCGATGCCGCACTGGCGGCCTCGGTGATCGGCAAGCCCACGGCCGTCGGTACACCGACCGCCAGCGCGGGGGGCGAAGCCGCCTCCGCCGGCGCCGCCCATTGAATGCGCCACCTGCACTCACCAACGATTCGAACGACATGACAAACAGACGCAATTTCCTGAGCGGCGCCGGTGCCATCACCGGCGCCCTCGCGGCCGCGAGCGTGAGCAAGGTGGCCATGGCCGCGCTGCCCGAGCCCGTGACCCAGACCACGCCCAACACCATGCCGCCGCTCATGCCACCCGGCGGCCGGCCCTACAACCCCGTGGTCACGCTCAACGGCTGGACGCTGCCCTGGCGCATGAACAACGGCGTGAAGGAGTTCCACCTGGTGGCCGAGCCCGTGGTGCGCGAGATGGCCCCCGGCTTCAAGGCCAACCTGTGGGGCTACAACGGCCAGTCGCCCGGCCCGACCATCGAGGTGGTCGAAGGCGACCGGGTGCGCATCTTCGTGACCAACAAGCTGCCCGAGCACACCAGCGTGCACTGGCACGGCCAGCGCCTGCCCAACGGCATGGACGGTGTCACCGGCCTGACCCAGCCGGCGATCCGCCCGGGCAAGACCTTCGTCTACGAGTTCGTCGCGCGCCGGCCCGGCACCTTCATGTACCACCCGCATGCCGACGAGATGACGCAGATGGCCATGGGCATGATGGGCTTCTGGGTGACGCACCCCAAGGCCGAGCATCCGCTGATCGAGAAGGTCGACCGCGACTTCGTGTTCCTGCTCAACGCCTACGACGTCGAGCCCGGCAGCGCCACGCCCAAGATCATGACGATGCTGGACTTCAACCTGTGGTCCTGGAACAGCCGGATCTTCCCCGGCATCGACTCGCTCAACGTGCGGCTCAACGACAAGGTGCGCATCCGCATCGGCAACCTCACGATGACCAACCACCCGATGCACCTGCACGGGCACGAGTTCCTCGTCACCGGCACCGATGGCGGGCCGACCCCCAAGAGCACGCGCCAGTACGAGGTGACCACCGACGTGGCCGTCGGTCAGATGCGCCAGATCGAGTTCCTGGCCGACGAGGAGGGCGACTGGGCCTTCCACTGCCACAAGAGCCACCACACCATGAACGCGATGGGCCACGACGTGCCCACCCTCATCGGCCTCGACCACAAGGACGTGGCCAGGCAGATCACGAACCTGGTGCCCGACTACATGGTGATGGGCGAGCGCGGCATGGCCGACATGGGCGAGATGGAGATGCCCATTCCCGACAACACCGCGCGAATGATGACCGGCGAAGGGCCGTTCGGCTCGGTCGAGATGGGCGGCATGTTCAGCGTGGTCAAGGTGCGCAGGAACCAGAAGCCCGGCGACTACAGCAACCCCGGCTGGTTCAAGCATCCCAAGGGCACCGTGGCCTACGAGCTCGACGGCCCGCCACCGGAGACCTCGCGCCGGCGCGATGCCGGTGCGGCCGCGATGCCCGCGCAGAACATGCCCGCGAAGAACATCGAAGTCCAGATCCGCAAGCCCGGCAGCGGCCACACCGGCCACTGATTTTTCATTTCTCCTTTCTCTCTTCTTCCAACCTCCAACCCTCAGAAGGAATCCAACCATGAAGCACAACAACATCCTCCGCAACACCGCCTTCGCCGCGCTCACCGCCCTGGCGGCCGCAGGCGCCTCCGCTGCCGGCAACCACGCCGGGGGCCATGGCCATGGCGACGCCGAAGCGGCCATCGGCCAACCCGGCGTGGCCGCCAAGGCCACGCGAACCATCAACGTCGACATGACCGACGGCATGCGCTTCACGCCCGCCGACATCAAGGTGAAGCAGGGCGAGACCGTGCGCTTCGTCGTCAAGAACTCGGGCCAGCTGAAGCATGAGCTCGTGCTCGGCACCGAGAAGGAACTCAAGGAGCACTACGAAGCCATGAAGAAGAACCCCGAGATGGAACATGCCGATCCGAACATGGTGACCCTGGCCGCGGGCAAGAGCGGCGAGATCGTGTGGCAGTTCACCAAGGCCGGCAAGGTCGACTTCGCATGCCTGCAGCCGGGCCACTACGACGCCGGCATGAAGGGCGCCGTCACCGTGGCCAAGACCGCTGCCGCCAAGTAAGAAACCCCAACCTCCAGGAGAGACATGACCATGTCGAAGATTCGCATTTCACTCATGGCGGCGCTGGCCGCATTGGCCTTCACGGTCTCCGCCGCGGAGCTTGCCGACGGCGAGATCCGCAAGGTGGACAAGGACAACAAGAAACTCACGATCAAGCACGGCCCGCTCAAGAGCCTGGACATGCCCGGCATGACCATGGTCTTTGGGGTGAGCGACGAGGCCGTGCTGGACAAGTTCCAGGCGGGGGACAAGGTGCGCTTTGATGCGGGGAAGATGGACGGGAAGATCGTGGTGACGCACATCGAGCCTGTGCGCTGAGGAGCCGTCTGCGTCCAGCGCCGAGCCCCCGGTCTGGCGCAATGCGACGGCCTGCGCCTAGCGGATTCGCAGCAGCGGCATGAAGGACCGGGCTCGTGGATGTAGTGCGCGTGCTGTCGTCGCCCCTCAACCCGGTTGGGCGATCCTGGTTAGGTCAATGGTTGACTGCTACGGACCTCCGATTGTGCCGGGGACAAGGCTGTCAACTGAAATCCAGTCGCAATCAATGAAGATTGAAAAATCCTTTTTACAGGATATGCGCACGGACACCGAGTCCTCTGAGTCCCTGATGCTGAACTGATCCACGATGTTGGCGTGCTCCCAACTGCTTGCGGTCATTTTCTTGACTCCAATAAAAGATATCCCAAGATAAATCACGTCATAACTTTGAGGCCACTTGGCAGGCGTGTTCTTCGGCTTCTTGTTGGTCATGATTTTTAGAGAAACCTTGGGCTCATCGCGCTTCAAAAGGATTTCTATTATTTCCGAATCATTTAAATGTGGAAATTCTCCGTACAGCGACAATAGCGCTTGGGGATTCAAAATCCTATGAGAGGCGTTCATTTCTTATTCGGGGCTGCAGTTTGGCTGGGCGATTGCGCTTGCATGGCGGATTATTTAGTGGAGAAGCGTCCTTGACTATATTGATGTTCCCTAGATCGAATGGGGAAAAGTGAGGGTCCTCGATTCGAGAGAAGCTGGTGATCATTTGCCATGGCTCATTTCAAAATCCCATTTCCCTACCACGTGGTAATTCGGCAAATTTCCTTGTCTGTGCCATGAATTTCCGGATTTCCTGCGTAAACATCTAGAGTGATGCCGTGCTTAAGATTTTCGGAAACCAAGGCCAAATAGTCTACATTAATAAATTTTCCTTGCATTGCTTCGAGGAGCGAGCGTAATTGCGTTGCATCGACTTTGATCGCAGGATACTGCGTATAAATGAACCCCGTTTGAGGTGAAAGGCCGGGAAGAATAAGGAACAGCGCCTTGCTTTGATTGGCTGAGAAATCGAATAGGCGTTCAAATAGACGTGCTGCACTTTGCACCTCTGTGCCGCTCTTGGAGTCTGTGATTTTTTTTATTTTTTCAAGAAGAATCGAGGACTCGGGAAATTGAATTAAATCAAAAATTGAATTTGAACTGAGAGCCAATTCCTTGAAGTTTTTTTGCTGCAGAAGAAAAAGCCTCTTCTCTTGAGCTTTTGTCAAATTGAACGTCATTATTTGTGTTCCACGACGGGCCCGTTTGCTTGATATTTCCATGCGCCATTGGAAAAAGTGGATGGCAATCCGTTGGATTCGATAGTTTTGGCTTCTGCGGCATGCCAATGAGCACAAGCGTGGTCGCTGTCGGGTTTGTGGTGAGAGACCACCATTGTTCGCTCTCTGCCGCCTTCACCAGTGGTCTTATAGAGATATTGTTCGAATCCCGGTGCAGTCTTGGGGGGAGTTCGTTGGGCAAACGGTGTAGAGGACGTCGCTATGCCGGCGCGGCGCATTGCCTCTCGACGGGCGTCGTTTGAAGATCTTGTGGCCGTGCATTTTTTGGGCTCAGAAGGCGCAGACGGTTCGGCAGTCTTTTTACGCGCTAACCCTACCGGATCCACCCACTCGACCGAATTCGGCGCGTACTGGTGCAAGTTGAGCCCACCAACCAACCCAATCGGGTCTCTGCTTGCGAACCGCCCACTCACCGGATCGTAGTACCTGTGTCTGTTGTAGTGCAGCCCAGTTTCCGCATCCCAGTACTGCCCCTGGAACCGGATCGGATTCCTGAACCCCGCCTTGCGCCCCGCCTCGCTGATCGCCTGCCTGGCTTCACCCCAGGCCTTGTAGCTAGCCGACCAGGCAATGCGCCCTTCATGGTCCGTCAGCTCCTGCGGCGTGCCCAGGTGGTCGCATTGGTAGAACGCGATTTCTTCCCTTGCGAAGGCCTGCGGTGTTCTGAGCTGCTGCCCGTTCCACAGCGGATCCTGCTCGATGTCGTAGTGCCCACCGTTGGCCGCGATCAGCGCCTTCACGTCGGTGGTCTGGCTCAATGCCACGGCCTGCGCCTGCCGGATCTGCACCAGCGGCACGAACGAGCCGGGCTCGTGGATGTAGTGCACGCTGTCGCCGCGCCAGGCCTGTAGCTCCTGTTGGCCCTCGGTGCTCTGCGTGCTCTCGAAGGCCAGCGTGTCGCCGTCCCAGCCGAACAAGGTCGTCGCGTGTGAGCTTCGCTTGGCGATGCGCCGGCCCAGGGCGTCGTAGCTGAAGCTTGTGGTCTCACCGAAGGTCTCGGCGCTGCGCATGCGGTTGTAGCCATCCCAGGTGAAGGTGGTCTTTTCTCCGTTGCGGCTGCGCTCGATCAGGTTGCCTCGCTCGTCCCATGTGTAGTGGGTGCCGGCGTAGTCCTTGAGCAGGTTGTCCATCAGCCGGCCGGCCATGCTGCGGCCATCGCCGTTCAGGCGCACCGCGACGCGGGTGGTGATGCGGCCGGCCGCCTGCGTGTCCGCATCGGTGTCGGAAGGGTCGCCGATGTTGCCCGCCGGATCGAAGGCGAAGGTCTCGCGGCCCAGGCGGCTGTGGGCTTCCAGCAGGCGCCCCACCGGGTCGTAGCGGTAGCTCAGGTTGCCGCGGCGGCTGTCGCCGATGGCCACCAGCTGGCCGGCCTTGTCGTAGGTATAGCTGCGGCGGATGCCCACGGCCTCGATCGCGCCGGGTTTCGTCTGCGAGATCTGCTGCTCCAGCAGCCGGCCGGCCGGGTCGTACTTCGAGCCCTGGTGCAGGCCGTTGCCCTGGTCGCGGCCGGTCTCGCGGTGCAGGTCGTCGCGCTCGAAGCCCAGGATGTCCTGGCCGTCCACGAGCAGGCCGTGCACGTGGCCGGAGCCGTAGGTGAGCCATTGGGTGATGTGGCCGTCGGGGCGGACGCTGGCGACGCGCTGGTGGAGCTCGTCGTAGCCGTGCTGCCAGACCGCCGTGTGGCCATGGTCCAGGTAGTGCTGGTGCTCGCGCACGAGGTTGCCTGCGCGGTCGTAGAACCACTGGAGCCTGGCCTCGGCGTTGGTGGCCTCGACCAGGCGGCCGTTGCGGTCGTAGGCGAAGCGCTCGGCCTGGTCGCCGGCCTGGCGCTCGCTCAGGCGGCCCAGGGGATCGAATTCGAGCCGGGTGCTGTGGCCGGCCTCGATGACCTCGGCCAGCACGCCGCTGGCTTCGTCGTAGCGGTACTGGGTGGTCTTGCGGTCGAAGCCGGTTTCCTCGAGCAGCCTGCCGACCGGGTCGTAGCGGAAGTCGTAGCGGCTGCCGTTCTCGTTGTGCAGTTCGCGCAGGCGCCCCAGCAGGTCCCAGTGGTACTTGAGGGTGTGGCCGGCCGCGTCGGTGCGCTGGGACACGAGGCCGGCGCGGGTGTAGCTGTAGCTGGTGCGGCGGCCCAGCGCGTCGGTGTGGGCGAGCAGGCGGCCCTCGGCGTCGTGCGCGAAGTGCTCGCTGGTGTTGTCGGGGTGGACGATCTCCTCGAGCTGGCCCGGGTGGTTGGCGTGGTCCGCCGGCATTGCGGCCCGCGCGGTTTCGCCAGGTTCGGTGTAGCGGTACCGGGTGGCGTGGCCCAGGGCATCGGTGATCCTGGCCAGGCGGCCGCGGCCGTCGTAGGCCCACTGGGTGGTCTTGCCCGAGCAGTCGGTGTGGCTGGCCAGCTGGCCGTCGGGGGTGTAGGCCAGGGTCTTGACGCCGCCCTTGGCGTCGGTGATGCGCACGGGGCGCCCGGCGGGATCGTAGGCGTATTCGGTCTTGTGGCCGAGCGGATCGATCTCTTCGGTGAGGTTGCCGTTCGCGTCGTAGTCGCGCTTCCAGGCGCCGCCCTCGGCATCGAGGATGCCGGTGATGCGGTGGCGCGCGTCGTAGGCGTAATGGACGCTGCTGCCGTCGGCGCGGGTGTGGGTCTTGAGGTTGCCGTTGGCGTCGTAGACGTAGTCGTCGGTGGTGCCGTCGGTGTGGATGTGGCGCGTGATGTTCTTGGCGTCGTCGCGCAGGAACCACTCCTCGCGCTTGTCCGGGTGGATGATCCGGTAGGTGTAGCCCAGCACGTCGTAGTAGTACCAGGTCTCGGCGCCGAGGGCGTCGGTCAGGTAGGTGAGGCGGATGTTCTTGTCCCACTCGAGCGTGAGCGCAAAGCTGCCGTCGTCGGACCATTCGCGCACGGCCTTGGCGTCGGCGCCGGTGCCGTCGTACTGCAGGTTCATGCCGCGGCCGGTGCGGTCGGTGTAGCGCGTGACGAGGTGGTGGCTGTAGCTGTAGTGCCAGCCGGCGCCGTTCTCGTCCTGCGCGGTGGCGAGATCGCCTTCGCCATCGTGGGTGTAGGCGGCCAGCTGGCGAACGACGCGGCCGTCCTTCAGCTCCCACAGCGCCTTGATGAGGCCGGTCTGCGCATCGGGTTGGGTGCCGACGTGGGCGATGATGGCCTCGCCCTGCCTGCTGACGATGTCGCTCAGCACCTGCTCGCCGGTGGCGGCAATCACGTGGTCGTAGCGCAGGCCGATGGCAGCGCCGCTGCGCGTGTGCTGCGCCACCAGCCGGAAGTGCTGCCTGCCCTGCGAGCCGGCCTTGGCGGCGATGGTGTCGACGAGCTCGTAGGTCTCGCGCCAGTCGGCGGCTTCGCCGGCCGGCATGGGCTTGCCGAAGTCGACCGCCAGCAGACGCTCGCTCAGGCGCGTGAGGGTAATCTCCTCGATCGGGTTGCGATGGCTCTGTCCCACGGCCAGCAGCGGAAAGGCGTGGCTGCGGCCGTCGGCGCCGTGATAGATCAGGCTCATCTGGCCCTGGCGGCGGCCCTTGGCGGCCTTGGCGACGTCCACGCGCGTGCCGTAGGGCGTGATCCAGCGCGCGCCGAGGCTGCCCTGGTCGAAGGCGGCCAAGTCGCTGCGGTAGGTGCGCGTCCAGGTGATGGGCAGGGGTGCGCCGAGTACGAAGTCGGTGTGGTCGAAGCTCTCGCAGCCGGTGGCCAGGCTGATGGCGCCGCCCGCGGCGGCTTTCGTGCAGTTCTTGCAGCTGGGGTCGCCGCTGGCCGGCACCTGGGCAGATGTGGCCCCCTGTTCACCGCCGGGCTTCTTGCTCTCCACCTGCGTTCCGTTGTTTGCGGAAATGTTGGCGCTGTGCTTTCCCTTGCGCCTGAGCAACGCATCCTTGAGGATCTTGATCATCCACTTGATGCCGTACTGCAGGCTCTCGTCGCCCAGCCGCATGATCTGCCGGCGGGCCGCGCCCTTGAGGTCGGTCAAACTGGCGACGGTGTCCCGGATCATCGCCTTGGCGCTGTCGGGCAGCGCATAGTGGCTTGTGGTGGCTGCCACGTAGTTGGCGGATTTCTTCGCGGCCTCGGCCGCGGCGGCCATCATGCGGCTCCAGGTGCTCTGGGTCTTGGGGTCGTAGGTGTTCTTCTCGGCAGCGGCGCCGGTTGCGAACACCGGTTTCTCGCCGAGCGCCACCTGCAGCGCGCCGATCAGCGCGTCGGCGATGCCGTCGACCTTTTTCGCGCAGGACTGCAGGAAGTCGTCGAGGTAGCCGAGCGCCTCGTCCACGAACTTGTCGAGCGTGCCGGCAATGGTGTCGTTCAGGTGGGTGACGAGCACGGCGATGAACGCCTCGCCGATGTTCGGCACCACGTTCCTGGCCGACTTGGCGATCTCCTGCTTGAGCAGGTGCAGCATGGGCCGCAGGCTCATGCGCGCCGCGCCGGTGGCGGGCGGAAACGGGATCACGCCCAGCAGGTTGATGGCCAGGCTCACCCACTGCAGCACGTCGCTGTACGCCTTCTTGGTGACCATCTCGACGAGGTCCCAGACCGCGTCGATGAGCGCCATGATGTTGCCGATGACCGGCAGGCTGCCCGCGAAGGTCGTCAGCACGTTCAGCGTGACGTAGTCGTTGGTGAGCTTGCGCAGCCACTTGTCGATCTTGGCGGCGCCGGCGCCGATGTCTTCCTCGCCGATGGTGTTGAGCGGCGCCACCGCGGTCTGGCGCGCGCGCTCGGTGGCTTGCGCACCTTGCGCATCGCTCTGGGGGGCCTGGTCAGCCATTCGCGAATCTCTCCCGTGTTCTCTGGTGGTCGTCGTCGAGCGGCGCCGGCGATCAGCCCGCGAAGCCCGGCGTCTGGCCGAGCGGCAGCGTCGGCATCGAAGGCAGCGACGCGGGCAGCTTGGGCACCATGGCGCCCACGGTCTGCGCGGCCATGCCTCTGGCCGCCTGGCCGACCTGGCCCAGCAATGCCTTGGCGCCGCCTTGCTGGATGGCCTGCATGGCGCCGACGGCCTGCTGCGCCGTGCTTGCCGCCTCGCTGGCCTGGCTCACGAGGCCGGCCGCCCTGCCCAGTGCGCCGCCAGCCTGGCCCAGCAGGCCCGTTGCCGCTCCGCCGAGCAAGCTCGATCCGCCACCTCCCGCATCGATGGACTTGTCGTTCGCGGGCTGGGCGGGCCAGCGGTTCGGCTGGCCGAAGTAGCTGCCCGTATCCCATGGATCGCTCGGATCGCCGCCGAACGTGACCTTGGCCTGGCCGAGCGGAAGCCCCGCCACGGAGGCGAAGCCGTTCGCGTCGAGCTTGCCGGTGTGCGTGCCGCCGTCGGAGTCGACCACCGTGTAGTCGCCTTGCTTCACGCCCTGGCGCGTCGCGCCGTCGGCCTTGACGTACTGGTGGTACAGGTCGAGCTGCCCCCTGGGAAGCTGGGCCGGCTGCGGGAGCCGGGGCTGTCCGTCGCTCTTCGGCCCCACCATCGAATGCGAAGCCGCATGCGCGCGCCACAGGCCATTGGTGCCGCTCTCGATGCCGCCGGCCGTCCAGCGCGTGTAGCTGGAGCCGCCGTTGATCAGCACCTCTTCCTTCGCCGTGATGGTGATCCGGTTGGCCTCCATCTTGATGTCCAGCTTGGCCAGCGCGTGGATGCTGTCCCTGAGCGCCGTGAGGTCGATGTCCGCCGCCGCCGCCGCCATGCGGATGCCGTTGTTGAAGGCCACCATGCGCACCGCATCCTTGGCGCTCACCAGGAAGCTGTTGCCCGTGGCCACGCTGGTGTGCGCGCCGCTCGTGAGGGCCGTGTGTTCCACGCTCACGAGGTGGGTGCTCGCGGCCGTGGTGGCCTGGATGCCCGCGGGGCTCGCCAAGGTCAGGTGCGGCTCCTGGAACTCCGGGAACTCGCCCTGGCCCGGCCTGCCGCCGCTTCCCTTGATCGCGTCGTTCTGCGCCTTCAGCGCCCGGGCCACCTCGTCCTGGTCGCCCGCCTCATGGGCCTGGGCCTGCTGCGCCACCTGCGCCAGGCTCTCGTGCAGGTCGCGCCCCTGCGTGAGCCGCGCCACCGTCTCGCGCATGTCGGTGATGTGGCCCTGCGCATTGGCGCGCGCCTCGGTGCTCAGCAGCAGGCCCTTGGCCGATCTCACCGCGCCGTGCCCGTCGGTGCGCAGCTCGAAGCCCTGGCCCCGGTCGTCCTTGCGCCCGGCCGTGTCCTCGATGCGCCCGACGTGGCCCAGGCTCAGGCTGGAGCTCTGGTGGTCGCTCTTGAGCTGGGCCTGCACCTTGCCGCTGGAATCATCCAGCGCCAGGTGGTTGCTGCGCCCGCCGCCGAGCTCGCGGCTGCGGATGCCCGTGAGCTGCTTCTGGCTGGGCAGGGCCCAAGCGGGCATCTCGTCGGCGTTGTGCACCCGGCCGGTGACGATCGGGTGGTCGGGGTCGCCGTTGAGGAAATCGACGATCACCTCCTGCCCGATGCGCGGCAGCGCGGCCGCGCCGAAAGTGGCGCCGGCCCAGGATGTGGACACGCGCACCCAGCAGCTCGAATGTTCATCGCGCTGGCCCAGCCGGTCCCAGTGGAACTGCACCTTGATGCGGCCGTAGCGGTCGGTCCAGATCTCCTCGCCCGCGGGGCCGACCACCATCGCCGTCTGCGGGCCGCGGGTGCGGGGCTTGGGCGTGCTGCGTTGCGGGCGCCAGGCGTAGCTCGTGGGCTGGGCCTCGAAGGCGAAGCGCTGCACCGAGCCTTCGGAGGCATCCACCCCTTCGCTGGCCTGCAGGTTCTCCTGCAGCTCGTAGTCGACCGCCAGCAGCAGGTGCTGGCGGTTCTGGTCTTCGCGCGGATGGTGCGTGAGCCTGAAGAGGTGGCCCGGGGCCAGGTCGCGCCGGTTGGAACGGCCGCTGGCGCGGCTGCGTTCGCTCAGCTGCTCCTCGGTGCGGATGCGCGCACAGGTTTCGCCGTCCTCGTGCTGCAGGTGGTCGCCCGGCCATTCGTAGCGCTCGAAGCCGTCGTGCGCGTGGCCCGGGGGCATCTGGCGCCGGCTGGCCAGGTCGGCCTGGGGCTTCTCGAAGTCGTAGTGGTTGCGAAAGTGGTGGCCCGGGCGGATCTCCTCGGCCTGCGCCCATTCGGTGATGCGCTCGCTGGCTTCCAGCCCGCCGGTCATGCCGGCCTTCTCGTGCGGGTGGTAGCGCACGGCCTCGCCGCCGGGCAAGGGGGCATGGGCGCTGGCGATGTCGTCGGCGAAGACCAGCACCTGCTGCCCGGCCTCGTGGCGAAACCAGTAGTAGATGCCTTCGTGCTCGCACAGGCGGGACACGAAGGAAAAGTCGTCCTCGTGGTACTGCACGCAGTAGGTCCAGGGGCGGTAGCTGCGGTGGAGCTTCTGCTCCATCGGGTGGCCGTAGCGGCCCAGCACGGCCGCAACGATCTCGGGGACGGTCTGGTCCTGGAAGATGCGGAAGTCGCTGCGGCGCGTGGCCAGCCAGAGCCAGGGGCGCAGCCGCATGCCGTAGAAGGCCTGGCGGTCGTCTTCGTGCGACAGGCCGAAGCGGGTGACAAGGCCGGCGAGGTAGCGCGGGGCGCCGCTCTCGGTTTCCATCACGACGGTGGCGGGCTGGCCGAGCAGGGCCTTCGCATCGATGGCGTTGCTGCTGCCCAGCAGCTCGAGGTCGAAGGCATAGGCCTGGCTGAGCGCCTCGCGCCCCGCCAGCCGGTGGAATTGCAGGGCCTCGCCCAGCGGCGTCTGGATGGTGACGCGGCGCTTCACGAGCCGCCACCTTGCAGGAACGTGGTGTCCATGTGACCTCCCTGATCTTTTTCTTCTTCGGAGAAGAAACTAGCCAATCAACTGTCTGGATGCAATGTGTGTGACAGGACGCATCAAACAGCTGGATTATGCAAGAGGCCTTTACTCATTTCCTGGTAATTCGGCACGGATCGGGGCTATTTGATCGCAGTTGCCGAAAGATGTAATCCATACGGGCTACACAGGGCGCATTCCGTGGAGCCCGATGAAACCCTTCGGGTTAACCCGCGAGCGCGCGCATCTCGGCAATCAGGTCGGCCTTGCCCTCGAAACCGATGCCGGGCAGCGGCGGCAGCGTGACGTAGCCGTCCTGCACCTTCACGCCGTCGGGAAAGCCGCCGTAGGGTTGGAACAGGTCGGGGTAGCTCTCGTTGCCGCCGAGCCCGAGGCCCGCCGCAATGGCCAGCGACATCTGGTGGCCACCGTGCGGAATGCAGCGCGAGGGCGACCAGCCGTTTTCCTTGAGCATGTCGAGCGTGCGCAGGTACTCGACAAGGCCGTAGCTCAAGGCGCAGTCGAATTGCAGCCAGTCGCGGTCGGGCCGCATGCCGCCGTGGCGGATGAGGTTGCGCGCGTCCTGCATCGAGAACAGGTTCTCGCCCGTGGCCATGGGGCCGGCGTAGACCTCGCCCAGCTTGGCCTGCAGCTCGTAGTCGAGCGGATCGCCGGCTTCCTCGTACCAGAAGAGCGGGTACTGCGAAAGCGCGTGGCCGTAGTCGATGGCGGTGGCCAGGTCGAAGCGGCCATTGGCGTCCACCGCCAGCTGCTGGCCGGGGCCGAGGATCTTCAGCACCGACTCGATGCGCTCGCAGTCCTGCGCGAGCGTGGCGCCGCCGATCTTCATCTTGACCACCGAATAGCCGCGCTCGAGGTAGCTGGCCATCTCGCGCTGCAGGCCCTCGACGCCCTTGCCGGGGTAGTAGTAGCCGCCCGCCGCATAGACAAACACGCGCGGGTTCGGTGTGCCGCTGCCGTAGCGCTCGGCCAGCAGCTGGTAGAGCGGCTTGCCGGCGATCTTGGCGACCGCGTCCCACACGGCCATGTCGATGGTGCCCACGGCCACCGAGCGCTCGCCGTGGCCGCCGGGCTTCTCGTTGATCATCATGCGGGCCCAGATCCTGTGCGGATCGAGGTTGTCGCCGGTCTCGTCGACGAGCGAGGCCGGCTCGGCCTCGAGCAGGCGCGGCAGGAAGCGCTCGCGGATCAGCCCGCCCTGGCCGTAGCGCCCGTTGGAGTTGAAGCCGTAGCCCACCACCGGCCGGCCGTCGCGGATCACGTCGGTGACCACCGCCACGAGGCTCAGGGTCATCTTGGAGAAGTCGATGTAGGCGTTGCGGATGTCCGACTTGATGGGGCGCGTGGACTCGAGGATGTTGACGATCTTCATGGTGCTTGTGCTTGAGAAAAAAAGGAACTCAGCGGTGCAGCGACGCACCGCCGCAGATGGCGATGTCCTGGCCGGTGATGGCCGCGGCCGGCGCCGAGAGAAGAAAGGCGACCAGCGCGGCGACTTCCGCGGGCTCGATCAGCCGGCCCATGGGCGGCAGGCGCGGCGCGCTGCCGGCGCGCGCGGGGTCCTGCAGCATCGCGGTCTGCGTGGCGCCGGGCGACACCACGTTGAGGGTGACGCCGCGCTCCGCGACCTCGGCCGCCCAGCTGCGCGCAAGCGCGACCAGCGCCGCCTTGGTGGCGGCGTACTGGCCGCGGCCCGGCATGCCGTGCGCCACGCGGCTGCCGACGAACACCACGCGGCCGTGGCCGCGCGCGGCCATCGCGGGCACCAGCGCATCGGCCAGCCGCGTGGCAGCGTCGACATGCAGGCGCCACATCAATTCGCCGCCGGCATGGTCGAGCTGCCCGAGCGGGCCCACGCGCAGCACGCCGGCCGCATGCACCAGCGCATCGGCGTCCTGAAGAGCGGCCGCGGCGCGCGCGATGGCCGCGGCATCCGACAGGTCGACCGCCGCATGCGCGAAGCCCGGATGCGAGAGCGTCGGCGCCGCGAGGTCGAGCCCGCGCACGCGCCAGCCCTCTTCGAGCAGGTGCGACGCAATGGCGCGGCCGATGCCGCTGCTGCTGCCCGTCACCACGGCATGCGGCGCGGCTTCATCATTCGACACGGATGTTGCCCTCCACGATGATCTTCTTCGAGCGCTCCATGTCGGACTGCTGGAACTTCGCGAAGTCGTCGACGCTGCCCGGCGTCAGCAGCAGGCCCTGCGCGCTGAGCGTCTCGCGCATGTCGGTGCCCAGCGCCTTGTTCACCTCGGCATTGAGCCGCTGCGTGATCGCGGCCGGCAGCCTGGCCGGGCCCCACAGGCCATACCAGCTGTAGAACTCGTAGCCCGGAATGCTCTCGCCCACCGTGGGCACGTTCGGCAGGCTGGTGGCGCGCTGGGCCGAGGTGACGGCCACCACGCGCAGCATGCCGCTCTTGTGGTACTGCAGCGAACCCAGGATCGGGTCGATGAAGCCGTCGATCTGCCCGCCGATCAGGTCCTGGAAGGCCGGCGCCGTGCCCTTGTACGGCACGATCAGGTAGTCGAGCCCGCCCGCGCGCTTGAGCAGCTCGGTCGACAGGTGGCCCGCCGAGCCGATCGATCCCACCGCGAAGGTCATCTTGCCCGGATGCGCCTTGGCGTAGGCGATGAGCGACTTGACGTCGGTGATCGGCAGGTTCTTGTTGATGGCCACCGACAGCGGCGCCTTGGCGACCAGCGCCACCGGCGTGAAGTCCCTGGCAACCTCGTAGGGCACGGACTTCATTGTCATGGGCGCCGTGGTGAAGGTCGAGGCGTTGAACAGCAGCGTGTAGCCGTCGGCCGGCGCCTTCGACACCACGTCGGCGCCGATCACGCCGTTGCCGCCGGGCCGGTTCTCCACGATGAAGGGCTGGCCCAGCTGATCGCCGAGCTTCTGCGCGAGCAGGCGCCCGACGGTGTCGAGCGTGCCGCCGGGCGGGAACGGAATCACCATGCGCACGGGCCGGGTGGGCCAGGGCTGTGCCTGTGCAAAACCGGAGGACGCCGCGGCGAGTGCGAAGGCCGCGAGCGCGGCGCGCAGGAAATGGGTGCGTTGCAT
This sequence comes from Variovorax beijingensis, assembly GCF_007828835.1. GTDB lineage: Bacteria > Pseudomonadota > Gammaproteobacteria > Burkholderiales > Burkholderiaceae_C > Variovorax > Variovorax beijingensis_A. The sequence continues at coordinate 58,228 of NZ_VIVL01000005.1, forward strand.
GTCTCTTGTCTCCTGATGTTTTTTGGGGGAGGGCGCGTTCTTTCCGGGCGCCTTCCGTGTTTTCGCTCAGCGCCTCGACAGCCCGGCCTGCGCGACGGCGGCGCGCAGTGCGTCCATCTCGCGCGCGTTCGGCGCCTCGGTCGGCGGGCGCACCGTGGCGTTGTCGAGCACGCCGGCCAGGTACATGCCGCCCTTCATGCGCGCATGCGCCTCGCCGGTCGGTTCGCCGCCGCCATACACGGCGTCCTTCAGCGGCGTGATCAGGGCCTGCACCGCCATCGCCTTCTTCAGGTCGCCGGCCTTGACCGCGTTCCACAGGTCGATGATCAGTTGCGGAATGAAGGTGGCAAAGCCGACCAGCGCGCCGTCCACGCCCTGCACCATCGAGGCCAGCAGGTACTCGTCGTGGCAGGTGAGGATGGCCTTGGAGGCATCGGCCTCGCGGATCGCCTGGATGTCGCGGGCGTACTTGTTCATGTCGCGCTGCCCGACCTTGAAGGCCTGCAGGTAGGGCAGGCGGGCCAGCTCGGCCAGCAGTTGCGACGAGTAGGAGGCGCGGGTCCAGGCCGGGTACACGTGGCAGACCAGGTCGAGCTCCGGCGCGGCGCGGTGGATGGCCTCGAAATACTGCAGCGCATGGCCGGGCGTGAAGCCGAAGCGCAGCCAGTGGTGCGGCGGCATCACGTCGAGCGCGGCCGCGCCGGCGGCCTGGGCGGCGCGCGCATGTTCGGCGGCCTCGGCCAGGCCTTCGCACACGATCGACGAGATCACCGGCATGCGGCCGCGCAGCTCGTCGGCGACGATGCGGGTCACCTCGGCGCGTTCGGCCGGGGTCAGCGAGAACACCTCGCCGGTGTGGCCGTTGGTCATGACCGCCACCACGCCGTCGTGGCCCGCGAGCCACGAGGCCAGCTTGCGCAGCGCCGGTTCGTCGATGCGGTGGTCGTTGGTGAAGGGGCAGGAAATGGCGGGAATGATCCCGCGATAATTCGCGATGGAAGGCATGCTGTGTCTCCGTTGGGGTTCAAGGTGCAGGACTGCCCGCATCTTTGGCCGGCGGGGCATGCACCGTCCAATACTCGAATCGCATACAACTATTCAATCGCTCGCACCGCGCATGGGCCCCGGCAACCGACCCCTCGACCTCGAATGGCTGGAAGACTTCCTGGCCCTGGCCGAGAGCGGCAATTTCTCGCGCGCGGCGCAGGCGCGCTCCATCGCCCAGCCGGCCTTCAGCCGCCACATCCGCGCGCTCGAGGAGTGGGTGGGCGTGGACCTGTTCGACCGCAGCGCGCATCCGGCCGCGCTCACGGCGGCGGGCAAGCGCTTCCAGCCGCTGCTGCAGGAGGTGCTGGCCGCGCTGGAGGCCGCGCGCATCAAGGCGCGTGCGGCGCACGACCTGGCCGCGGCGAGCCTGAGCTTCGCCGCCACGCACGTGCTGTCGCTGACCTTCTTTCCACGCTGGCTGGCCAGCGTGGAGGCGCGGCTGAGCCTGGGGCCGATCCAGACCATCTCCGACAGCTCGCAGGCCTGCGAAGACCTGATGCTGCAGCGCCGCGTGCAGTTCGTGCTGTGCCACGGTCATGCGCGAGCGCCCGGCCGGCTCGACGAGGCGCAGTACCCGATGCAGCGCCTGAGCGACGACGTGCTGGTGCCGGTGGCGGCACCGGACGCGCGCGGCCTGCCGCAGCATGGGCTGGGCACCGGGCAGGCGCCTTCGGTGCTGGCCTACAGCGAGGCCTCGGGCCTGGGGCGGATCATGCGGGCGATCCAGGACAGCGAGTTCGGCAAGGACTTCGGGCCGTCGCTGTCGGTGGTCTTCACGGCCCACCATGCCGCGCTACTCAGGACCATGGCGCTCGAAGGGCGCGGCCTCGCGTGGCTGCCGATGAGCCTGGTGGCGGAGGACCTGCGCGGCGGCGCACTGGTGGATGCCGGCGCGGGCGGCTGGCGGGTGCCGGTGGACATCCGGCTGTACCGGCAGCTCGCGCACATGGCGCCGGTGGCCGAGGCGCTGTGGGAGTTGGTGAGGGACGGCGCCTGAGCGACCTCAGACGCTGCTGAGCGTCGGCAGCAGCGCCAGCAGCGCGCGCACCAGCGGCGAATCGTCCGCCTTGCGCCACACCGCCAGGGTGTCGATGTAGGTCTTCTCGCCCTTGAGCGAGCGGTACGCAACGCCTTCGCGGTGCAGCGCCTTGACGCAGGCCGGCACCAGCGCCACGCCCAGCCCGCCGGAGACCAGGCTCACGATGGTGTGCATCTGGCGCGCCGGAAACAAGCGCGGGCTGAAGCCGCGCCGCATGCAGGTGGCCACGATCGCATCGAACACCTGCGGCCCGAAGTGCCGCTCGAAGCCCAGGAAGCGCTCGCCCGAGAATTTTTCGAGTGCGATGCTGCCGGGCCGCACCAGCGGATGCGACTCGGGCATCGCGAGGATCAGCGCATCCTTCTGCACCAGCCGCGAGCCCAGCGAGGCGGGCATGCTGGACGGCTGCAGCACCAGGCCCACGTCGAGCCGGCCGGACTCGACGTCGCCGATGATCTGGTCGGTCGTGCCTTCCCACAGCGCGATCTCGGCCCGCTCGTTCTCGTCCGAGAACTGCCGCAGCACCCGCGGCAGGAAGGAGTAGGCCGGCAGGCTGATGAAGCCGATGGAGATCGATCCCATGAGCCCGGCCGCGGCCTCCTGCGCGCGCCGGCGCAATGTGTCCATGCCGAGCAGCACCGCGCGCGCATCGCGAAGCGCTTCGTCTCCCGCGCGCGTGATCGCGATGCGGCGCGAGGTGCGCTCGAACAGCGTGACGCCGAGTTCTTCCTCCATCTCCTTGATCGCGAGGCTCACGGGCGGCTGCGACAGGTTCAGGCGCTGCGCCGCGCGCCCGAAGTGCAGCTCTTCGGCCACGGCGACCAGGCAGCGGAGGTGGCGGATTTCCATCGATCTGAATTTTGTATTGATCGATACGAATTCTAAATTTGTTGCTATCGATGTCAACTTCTAGACTTTGCCTCCACCAGCGCCGTCGATCCGAACGGCGCGGCAAGGAGACAACGCGATGGTCGAGAAATTGGTGGGGCTGCCACGGTCGCGCACCGTGGTGCATCCGGGGCCTTTCCGGCCCGTGCGCATCGATCGCATGCGCGACCAGAAGGGCCGGCACTTCCGGCTTTCGCTGCCCGGCGGCCGAACGCTGCACGAGAGCCTCGTGCAGGCGCTGGCGAACGAAGGCGTGGCCAGCGCATCGATGACGCTGATCGGCGGCGAACTGGCCGAGCTGGGCTTCTGCCTGGCGCTGCCCGATCCCACGGGCCGGGTGCTCGCAACCTACGGCGCACCGCACACGGTGCACGGCGCCTGCTTCATCTTCGGCAACGCGACGCTCGGCAGTTCCGCCAGCGGCACGCCGGTGGTCCATTGCCACGGCGCCTTTCGCACCGCCGACGGCGCGGTGCGCGGCGGCCACATCCTGACCGACCGGACGGTGGTCGGACGCCGCAGCGTCACCGCCGTGGTCACCGCGCTCGACAGCTTCGAGCTGCGCGTGGTCTACGACGACGAAACCCGCATGCCGCTGATGCGGCCCCAGGCCAGGCGCGTCCATGGCTGAGATGCGCCTGATCGAAAGCGGGCGCATGGGCCGCGTGGCCTATGCGCGCATCGCACCGAACGAAGACCTCGTCTCGAGCGTCGAGAAGCTCTGCCTCGCGGAAGGCTTCGGCCATGCGTTCGTGCGCGGCGCGCTGGGCAGCCTCGTCGATGCCTGCCTCGAGCGTGCCGACGGTTCCTGCCAGGTGATCCGCGGGCCGGCCGCCGAAATCGTGAGCCTGGCCGGCGAGGTGCGCTCGCAGCCCGACGGCTCGCTGCGCGCCGCGCTCACCGGCGTGGTGGCGGACACGCACGGCCACCTGTACGGCGGCCCGTTCGTGGCGGGCGCCAATGCCGTCTGCGTCACCTTCGAAGTCACGCTCGAAGAGTGGCTGCCTTCGCCCGACAACCCCTGATTTCGTCCACTGCAGAAATTCCCATCAATGACCGATCTCCCCACTTCATCTGCTTCCCGCGTCGCCGTCGTCACCGGAGGCGCGCGCGGCATCGGCCTGGCCATCGGCCGCTGGTTCCTGGCGCACGGCTACAGCGTCGCGCTGCTCGACATCGACGGCGCCACGCTCGACCAGGCGGTGGCCGAACTCGCGCAGCCTGCAAAGGTGCTTGGCCTGCACTGCGACGTGTCGAAGCCATCGCAGATCGAGCGCGCGGCAAAGGCCGTGGTCGAGCGCTTCGGCCACGTCGACGCGCTGGTCAACAACGCCGGTGTGGCGGTGTTCAAGCCGGTGCTCCAGACTTCGTTCGAGGAATGGCGTACGGTGCTCGGCACCAACCTGGACGGCGCGTTCCTGTGCACCCAGGCCTTCGGCGCGCTGATGGTCGAACGCGGGAGCGGCGCGGTGGTGAACATCGCCTCCATCTCCGGCCTGCGCGCCAGCACGCTGCGGGTCGCCTATGGCACCAGCAAGGCGGCGCTGATCCACCTGACCAAGCAGCATGCGGTGGAACTGGGCAATGCGGGCGTGCGCGTGAACGTGATTGCGCCGGGGCCGGTGGAAACCGAGATGGCCAAGCTTGTGCACAGCGTGGCGATCCGCTCCGACTATTACGACACCATTCCGCTGGGCCGCTATGGCACGCCGGAGGAAATGGCCAACGCCGTGGGCTTCCTGTGCAGCGACGAGGCGAGCTTCATCAATGGCCAGGTGCTGGCCGTCGATGGCGGCTTCGATGCCGCGGGTGTCGGCCTGCCGACCCTGCGCCGGGGCATGCCCGCGCCCGCCGCCGATCACGCCTGACAAGAAGGACCGCCCAATGGCCACCAACGCCTGCATCATCGGCTGGGGACACACGCCTTTCGGCAAGCTCGACGCAGTGGAGAGCGAAGCGCTCATCCGCTCAGCGGTCGAGCCCGCGCTGCAGACCGCGGGCCTCGCCGCGGCCGACATCGACGGCATCTTCGTCGGCCACTTCAACAGCGGCTTCCTGCCGCAGGACTTCAGCGCGTCGCTCGTCGGCCTGGCATTGCCCGAGCTGCGCCACGTTCCCGCGGTGCGCATGGAGAACGCATGCGCCACGGGCTCGGCCGCGATCTGGGCCGCGCTCGATGCGGTGCAGTGCGGGCGCGTGCGGCATGCGCTGGTGGTCGGCTTCGAGATCATGAATGCCGTGCCCGGCCCGCGCATCGCCGAGACGCTGCTGCGCTGTTCCTACGTGAAGGAAGAGGGCGCGACCCCGGCGGGCTTTGCGGGCGTCTTCGGCCAGATCGCGGGCCAGTACTTCGAGCGCTTCGGCGACCAGAGCGATGCGCTGGCCGCCATCTCGGCCAAGAACCACGCCAACGGCGTGCACAACCCTTACGCGCACATGCGGCGCGACCTGGGCTTCGACTTCTGCCGCCAGCCGTCGGAGAAGAATCCGTTCGTCGCCGGTCCGTTGAAGCGCTCCGACTGCTCGCTGGTTTCCGACGGCGCGGCGGCGCTGGTCATCTCGGCCGCGCCGATCGCATCGGCGACGGTCCCGGCGGTGCGCTGGCGCTCGCGCACGCAGGTCAACGACTACCTGCCGCTGTCGCGCCGCGACCCGACGCGCTTCGAGGGCGCGGCGCTCGCGTGGCAGCGGGGGCTGGCCGCGGCGGGGCTGTCGCTGCATGACCTGGGCTTCGTCGAGACGCACGACTGCTTCACCATTGCGGAGCTGCTCGAGTACGAGGCCATGGGCCTGGCGCCGCACGGGCAGGGCGCACGCGTGATCCTCGACGGCGTGAGCCGCAAGGACGGCAAGCTGCCGGTCAATCCGTCGGGCGGTCTGAAGTCGCGCGGCCATCCGATCGGCGCCACGGGCGTGTCGCAGCATGTGATGGCGGCCATGCAACTGGCGGGCCTGGCGGGCGACATGCAGGTGGGCTCGGGCAAGCCGGGCGCGGTCTTCAACATGGGCGGCGCCGCAGTTGCCAACTACCTGAGCGTGCTGGAGGTGCACCCGTGAACGAAGCGCGGGCGATGAACCTGTCCGCGCTGCTGTCGCAGACGGCCGCGCTGTTTCCCGACCGGCCGGGGCTGATCCAGGGCGAGCGGCAGTGGACCTGGCGCGAGATCGACGCGCGCGTCGATGCGCTGGTGCAGGGGCTGCGCTCGCTGGGTATGCGGCCGGGCGACAAGCTGCTCGTGATGTCGCGCAACAACCCGGCGCTGTTCGAGAGCTGCTGGGCCGCCTTCCGCCTGGGCGCGGTCTGGGTGCCGGTCAACTTCCGGCTCACGCCGCCGGAAGTCGCCTACCTGGGCAGCGCCAGCGAGGCCAGCGTGATGCTGGCCGAGGACTGCTTTGCCGAGCATGTGGCGGCGGTGAAAGCCGCGTCTTCGCATCTGCGCTCGGTCGTCACCATCGGCCTCCCGCGCGCCAGTGAACTCGGCTACGAGCCGCTGCTCGCGGCCAACGCCGGTGCGCCCGCGGCGATGGCGCAGGTCGATGCCGACCACCCCCTGTGGTACTTCTACACCTCGGGCACCACCGGCCGCCCGAAGGCCGCCGTGCTGACGCACGGGCAGCTCGCCTTCGTCGTGACCAACCACCTGGCCGATCTCATCCCGGGCACCACCGAGCACGACTGCTCGATCGCCGTGGCGCCGCTGTCGCATGGCGCGGGCATCCATGCGCTGCTCAACGTGGCGCGCGGTGCGGCCACCGTGCTGCTCGCGTCCGACAGGCTGGAGCCCGCCACCTTCTGGGCGCTGGTGGAGCGGCACCGCGTGACCAATGTCTTCACGGTGCCGACCATCGTCAAGATGCTGGTGGAAGACCCGGCCGTCGACCGGTTCGATCATGGCTCGCTGCGCTACGTGGTCTATGCGGGCGCGCCGATGTACCGCGCGGACCAGAAGCGCGCGCTGCAGAAGCTCGGCAAGGTGCTGGTGCAGTACTTCGGCCTGGGCGAGGTCACGGGCTGCATCACGGTGCTGCCGCCGGCCATGCATTCCGCCGACGACGATGATCCGAACGCCCACATCGGCTGCTGCGGCCGGGCCCGCACCGGCATGGAGGTGGCCATCCTCGATGCGCAGATGCAGCCGGTGCCCGCCGGCACCGTCGGCGAGATCTGCTGCCGCGGGCCGGCCGTGTTTGCGGGCTACTTCAACAACCCCGAAGCCACCGGGAAGGCGCTGCGCGGCGGCTGGTTCCACACCGGCGATCTCGGCCGCATGGATGCGCGCGGGCTGCTCTACATCACGGGTCGCGAATCGGACATGTACATCTCGGGCGGCTCGAACATATACCCGCGCGAGGTCGAAGAAATCCTGCTGATGCATCCGGCCGTGCGCGAGGCGGCGGTGCTCGGCATCGCGGACGAGAAATGGGGCGAGGTGGGCGTGGCGGTGATCGTGGCCTCGCAGCCCGGCCTCACGGCCGAGCAGCTCCTGCAGCACCTGGACGGCCGCTGCGCGAAATACCGCTGGCCGCGGTACATCTTCTTCTGGGATGCGCTGCCGAAGTCCGGCTACGGAAAGGTCGCCAAGGCCGACATCCGCAAGCAGCTGTTCGAACGCGGCGACGTGAAGGAGGCCGCCACCACCTGAGCGCACCCATCGACGCCGCCCCGCACGACCAGATCCATTCACAAAAGGACCAGGAGACAAAAAATGAGCATTTCCCGCCGCACCGTGCTGCGCTCGACGGCACTGGCCGCCAGCCTCGCCGTTCCCATGCACCGGGCCTTCGCGCAGAAGGCCGAGTTCAACTACAAGTACGCGAACAACCTGCCGGTCACGCATCCGCTCAACATCCGCGCCAAGGAGATGGCCGACGCCATCCGCGCCGAGACCGGCGGCCGCGTCGACATCCAGATCTTCCCGAGCAACCAGCTGGGCTCCGACACCGACATGCTGAGCCAGCTGCGCTCGGGCGGCGTGGAGTTCTTCACGCTGTCGGGGCTGATCCTTTCCACGCTCGTGCCGTCCGCATCGATCAGCGGCGTGGGCTTTGCCTTCAACGACTATGCGAGCGTGTGGAAGGCGATGGACGGCGAACTCGGCGCCCACATCCGCCAGCAGATCGCCAAGGCCAACATCGTTCCGATGGAGAAGATCTGGGACAACGGCTTCCGCCAGATCACCTCGTCGAGCCGCGCCATTGCCGCGCCGCAGGACATGAAGGGCTTCAAGATCCGCGTGCCGGTTTCGCCGCTGTGGACCTCGATGTTCAAGGCGCTCGACGCCGCGCCCACCTCCATCAACTTTGCCGAGGTCTATTCGGCGCTTCAGACGAAGATCGTCGACGGGCAGGAGAACCCGCTGGCCATCATCGCGACGGCCAAGCTCTACGAGGTGCAGAAGTACTGCTCGCTGAGCAACCACATGTGGGACGGCTTCTGGTTCCTGGCCAACCGGCGCGCCTGGGAAAAGCTGCCTGCCGAGTTGCGCACCGTGGTGGCCCGGCACATCAACGCGGCCGGCATGAAGGAGCGCGCCGACGTGGCTGAACTCAACGCCGGGCTGCAGAAGGAGCTGGCCGCCAAGGGCATGGCCTTCAACCAGCCCGACGCGGCCGCCTTCCGCGACCAGCTGCGCAAGGCCGGCTTCTACGGCGAGTGGAAGGCCAAGTACGGCGACGAGGCCTGGGCGCTGCTCGAGCGCAGCGCGGGCAAGCTTGCATGAGCGGGCCGGCCCTCGCCCTGGCGGCCGGCACGCGCGTCGACGCGCCCCGGCTGTCGGCCATCGAGCGCCGGCTCGGCGCGCTGGTCGACATCGCCGCCGGCGGCCTGGTGCTGGCCGACGTGGTGGTGCTGCTCGCGGGCGTGCTCGCACGCTTCGTGTTCCACAGTCCGCTGGTCTGGTCCGACGAGCTCGCGTCGATCCTGTTCATCTGGCTCGCGATGCTGGGCGCGGTGGTCGCGCTGCGGCGCGGCGAGCACATGCGCATGACGGCGCTGGTCTCGATGCAGCCGCCGTCGCGGCGTCCGCTGTTCGAAGCCCTGGCGCTGTGCGCTTCGCTCGCGTTCCTGGCGATGGTGGCATGGCCGGCCTGGGAGTACGCGTCCGAGGAGCGCTTCATCACCACGCCCGCGCTGAACATCTCGAATGCATGGCGGGCCGCGGCGCTGCCGGTGGGCATCGGCCTGATGGGTTTGTTCGCGGTGCTCAGGCTGCTGCGCGACCTGGAGTGGCGGGTCACGGCCAAGGCGGTGGCGATCGTCGCCACGCTGATCGTGGCGTTCACGCTCGGCCGCTCGGTGTTCCAGGAGCTCGGGCGGCTGAACCTGCTGGTGTTCTTCGTCGGCGTGGTGCTGGCGGGCGTGCTCGCGGGCATTCCCATTGCCTTTTCGTTCGGCCTCGGCACCTTCGGCTACCTCGCGCTGGCCACCGACACGGCGCTGCCGGTGATCGTGGGGCGCATGGACGAGGGCATGTCGCACCTGATCCTGCTCGCGGTGCCGCTGTTCGTGTTCCTCGGCCTGCTGATCGAGATGACCGGCATGGCCAAGGCGATGGTCGCGTTCCTCGCAGGCCTGCTGGGGCATGTGAAGGGCGGGCTGTCGTACGTGCTGGTGGGCGCGATGTACCTCGTGTCGGGCATCTCGGGCTCCAAGGCGGCCGACATGGCGGCAGTGGCGCCGGCGCTTTTTCCGGAGATGAAGCAGCGCGGCGCGAGCGAGGGCGAACTCGTCGCGCTGCTGGCCGCGACCGGCGCGCAGACCGAGACGGTGCCGCCCAGCCTGGTGCTGATCACCATCGGCTCGGTCACGGGCGTGTCGATCGCCGCGCTGTTCACGGGCGGCCTGCTGCCGGCCGTGGTGCTGGGTCTGATGCTGTGCGTGGTCGTGTACTTCCGCTGCCGCGGCGAGGACCTGCGCGAGGTCATGCGCACGCCTTGGCGCGAGGTCGGCCGGCTGGCCGTCGTGGCACTGCCGGCGCTGGCGCTGCCGTTCGTGATCCGCGCGGCGGTGGTCGAGGGCGTGGCCACCGCGACCGAGGTCTCGACCATCGGCATCATGTACGCCGTGGTCGCGGGGCTCGTCGTGTACCGCCAGTTCGACTGGAAGCGGCTGGGGCCGATGCTCGTTGCGACGGCGTCGCTGTCGGGCGCCATCCTGCTGATCATCGGCACCGCGACGGCCATGGCCTGGGGCCTCACGCAGTCGGGCTTCTCGCGCCTGCTGGCCGAAGCGATGACCGGCCTGCCCGGCGGCGCGCCGATGTTCCTGGCGGTGTCGCTGGTGATCTTCGTGGTGCTGGGCAGCGTGCTCGAGGGCATTCCGGCGATCGTGCTGTTCGGCCCGCTCCTGTTCCCGATAGCGCGGCAGCTGGGCATCCACGAGGTGCACTACGCGATGGTGGTGGTGCTGTCGATGGGGCTCGGCCTGTTCGCGCCGCCGCTGGGCGTGGGCTACTACGCGGCCTGCGCGATCGGGCGCGTGCATCCCGACGCGGGCATCCGGCCGATCGCGGGCTACATGGTCGCGCTGCTGGTGGGGACGATTGCGGTGGCGGCGATTCCTTGGCTGTCGATTGGGTTTCTTTGAGTGGGCGGGGCCTGCTGTCAGGGGGTGGGGGCTTCGCCTTTGGCGTCTGGGACTCGAGGCAGTAAAGCCTTGATGCGCTGGCGAAGCAGCGCGGGTGAGTTCGATGCGTGCTTCGAGCACGCCCGTTGATGGTGTGGGCGTTCAATCATGCAGCGGCTTCCTGCCTAATGCGCGTGCCAGTTCATCGAGCAATCGCCGCTCTCGCGCATGGAGCACCGATGCATCGACATGGCGCCAGTTGCGTTCGTAGGTGGCCCACGCCTCTTCGGGCGTGAGTTCGGTGCCCGGTGCCAGCTGCCAGGCGAGTCGGCGCAGTTGGGGGTAATCGGCGATACGAACGCCGCCAGGAATCGGCGCCGGCTGTGCGGATTGTGTTGACGGGACCACGTCGACATCCAGGCCCAGCGCTGCGATTGCATTCATGTAGGCCCCCATCGTGACCGAGGGCTCGCCGCGTTCGATGCGATGCAGCGTCATGCGGGACACGCCTGCAGCCTCTGCCGCCGCAGTGGCGCTGACCTTCAGGGCCTTGCGGCGAGCATGGATGCGCCGGCCGAATGCTGCGAGGCGGCGATCGGCCGCGGGGGTGAGAGGCGGGGCTGCAGAAGGCATATGTGTATCTCATATTAGACAAGCCAGGAGATTTGTCCAGAATGAGTGACATAAAGCAATGGAAAGAATGGTCTGTCGCATTCGACAAATTCCCAATCGGAGACAGGACTTCCGCCGCAGTCCGCCTCACGTGTTGTGGCGTCGCGATGACGGCCCGCGGCAGCCCTGGTGGCGCGTGCAACGCGCTCAACTGTTCATGACGCGCGCAAAGATGGCCTGGTGCAGCCATCGCGGTGTTGCCCACACCATCGCGACGGCAGCCTTGTTGTTGAAGCCCGGAACCACACTGACGCGGCCGGCGTGCAGCGCACGGATTCCCGCCCGCACCACCGGTGCCGGCTTCATCATCAGAAGCTTGAGCCCCCATGTGATCTTCTGTTTCGCGGCCTGCGCAAAACCGGTGTCGGACATGCCGGGGCACAGCGAGGTCACCGTCACGCCATCGCGCTTGAACTCACGGTGCAAGGCATCGCCAAGGCGCAGCACATAGGCCTTGGCGGCGCCATAGACGGCCATGTTTTCCACGCCGAAGTGAGCAAGCATGCTGGCCACGAGCAGTATCTTGCCGTGGCCGCGTGCGCGCATGTCCTCGCCGAAGAGCCGCGTCATGACCGTGAGGCTCGCGATGTCCAGGTGCAACATGTCCAGGGCGCTTTGCATCGGCGTGTCGAGGAAAGCGCCCTGCAGGCCGTGACCCGCGTTGTTGATCAGGATCTCGACCGCAATGGCGCGCTCGCGAAGGTTGGCGTGCAACCTGTGGACGGCGGCCACGTCCGACAGGTCTGCCTGCTCCACGATGACCTTGATGCCCCACTCCTGTTGCAGCGCCGCAGCCAGGGCCTGCAGCCGATCGAGTCGGCGCGCAACCAGAATCAGCGGGTGGCCCTTGGCTGCGTATTGCCTTGCGAATTCTTCGCCGAAGCCACTGGACGCACCAGTGATGAGAACCCAGGAGTCGACGTTGGTAGCCATGATGTTCGCCTTTGTTGAAGTTGCAGTGACGCTGGAGGTGGCCGGCATCCTTGCTTTCAGGCAAGATTGGAGACCGATGGTCTGTAATTTAACAGACCATCGGTCTTTTAGCAAATGGAACGTGATCACCGCATGAATTCGCCCATCCCCTACGTACGCGCCCGCTCTGCCGAGCAGAAGGAAGAGCGGCGCCGCCACCTGCTGGTCACCGCCCGGAAAATGCTGCAACAGAGCCCGGAGGCCCTGGACCTGGGCATCAACGAACTCGCGCGCGAGGCGCAGATGACCAAGTCGAACGTCTACCGCTATTTCGAAAGCAGCGAGGCCGTGTTGATGGACCTGCTCGTCGAAGAATTTGCAGGATGGCATGCCGAGCTGGGCACGGCGCTGGCGCGCGGCGGCAAGGCCGGCGCGAGCGTCGAGCACATTGCCCGCGTCTTCGCCTCGACCATTTCTGCCCGGCCCCTGCTTTGCCGGCTGATCAGCATCCTGCCGTCCATCCTCGAGCGCAAGGTGTCGTACGAACGCATGGTCGACTTCAAGGGCAGCCTGCTGGCCATCCGGCAACGGACAGCGCAGGACTTCCATGCCCGCGTGCCCGCCGTGCCGGTGCGAGCCTTCGAACAGGTGGTGAAGCATGCGCTGCCGCTCATCATCGGGCTGTGGCCGCTCAGCAACCCGGCCGGGATGGCCGCACAAGTGATCGAGCTTCCCGACTTGAAGAGCCTGCGGTACGACTTCGAAAAAGACCTCGAACATGCCCTGCTCACATTGATGCGGGGAATGGCCCAGGCATAGAAGGCGTTCGCGGCCGGGAATGCGCCATGCCATGGGCGCAAAACGCCCGGTCGCAGCAGGGTCTTGCGCTGAGCCGCACCTCCAGGTGCTGTAGCGTGGCATGGGCAGCCTGGCCATCCCTTGGCACCGTCCCAACACCATGAAGCCCCCGAATGCAGCAACAAGCCATCTCCGCCCACGACATCTTCCCGCACATCCGCATCGTCATGGGCATGGTGATCGGCCTTGGCGTCACGCGGCTCTTGTCGGGCGTGGCGCGCATCGTGCAACACCCGGCGCAGTACCGGCTCTATGCGGTGCACCTTGCCTGGGTGGCTTCGGTCCTGCTGGCGCTGGTGCATTTCTGGTGGTGGGAGTTCGGCCTCTACCAGATCGAGAGCTGGACCTTCGGCACCTATGCCTTCATCGTGAGCTACGCGATCGTGCTGTTCCTGCTGTGCGCGCTGCTCTTTCCGGACAGCATGCGCGACTACGCGAGCTATGAAGACTATTTCTATGCCCGGCGCGCCTGGTTCTTCGGCCTGCTGGGCGCGACCTACCTGCTCGACGTGGTCGACACGCTGATCAAGGGCGAGGCGCACTTCGCCCGGTTTGCGCTGGAATACCTGATCCGCACGCCCGTTCTCGTGACGCTGTGCATCGTGGCGGCCAGGACAGCCAGCCAGCGCTTTCACACCGTCTTCGTGGCGGCCACGCTGGTCTACCAGCTGTCGTGGATCTTCAGGCTCTTCGACACGTTGAACTGAGGGTACCCCTGCGTTCCCGGCTGACGCGCGCATCGGCGGCAGCCTACGTTGAAAACCAAGGGCTTCACATTCAAATGGCGCCGACGTCGAACGGGGACCGAGGCGTGCCGTGCGTCTTGCCGTCGGCGGATCAGGAGACAGCCATGCGCACCCACGACGAGAAGAAGAACAACGGCGAGACAAGCCATGCCTTCCATGACGAGGACAGCGATCCCCCGCAAGCCCTGACCGGCACCACCCGGCGCTCGCTGCTGCGCAGCGCCGTGCTGTTCGCGATGTTCACGGGCAGCGGCATTGGCCTGAGCGCCTGTGGTGGCGGCGGTGGCGGAGGAGGTGGTGGCTTCGGCGGCGGCATCGGCGGCGGGGGAGGTGGGGGCGGAAGCCCGCCCGAGGGTTCGGACTCGGTGTTCAAGCACGGCATCGCGAGCGGCGATCCGTTGTCCGACCGCGTGATCCTCTGGACCCGCGTGACGGCGCCTGCGCCGGGCACGCTCAATGTCGACTGGGAGGTGGCCAGCGACGAGCGCTTCGGCATCATCGTTGCGCGCGGCACCGCGAGCACCGGCCCCGAGCGCGACTACACGGTCAAGGTGGACGCCGCGGGGCTTCAGCCGGCCAGCACCTATTTCTATCGCTTCTCCATGGGCAACGACCACTCGCCGATCGGCCGCACGCGCACGTTGCCGGTGGGCGGCGTATCGCAGGCGAGGCTGGCGGTGGTGTCGTGCTCCAATTTCCCGAGCGGCTACTTCAACGTGTATGCCGACATTGCCAAGCGCACCGACATCGACCTGGTGCTGCACCTGGGCGACTACATCTACGAGTACGGCCGCGTGGGCTATGCGTCGCAGCTCGCCATCGCCATCGACCGCGAGTCGAACCCCGACCACGAGATCCTGACGCTCGCGGACTACCGCCTGCGCCATGCGCAGTACCGCACCGACGCGGACCTGCGGGCCCTCAATGCGCGGCTGCCGATGATCGCGGTGTGGGACGACCACGACGTGGCCGACGACGCGTGGTCCGGCGGCGCCGAGAACCATGACGAAGCGACCGAGGGCAGCTTTGCCGCACGGCGCGCGGCCGCCGTGCAGGCCTACCACGAGTGGCTGCCGACGCGGCTGCCCGACCCCGCCAACCCGCTGCGGATCTACCGCTCCTTCGACTTCGGCACGCTGGCTTCGATGCACATGCTCGACACCCGGCTGATCGGCCGCGACAAGCAGGTCACGCTCGAGCAGTACCTGGCCGGGGAAGCGTCGGCGCCGACGCGGCAGCTGATGGGCCAGCCGCAGGTGGACTGGCTGTCGCAGCGCATGTCTGCATCGCCCTGCACCTGGCAGGTGCTCGGCCAGCAGGTGCTCATGATGCGCATGGCCATTCCCCTGAGCATCGCGACCGACTTCAGCCTCGAGACATTGACCGCCTACCTGGCGGCGCTGGCGCTTCCGGACTCCGCGCGCAGCGACAGCCAGCGGGCCCTGGTCACGCAGCAGAAGGTGCCCTACAACCTGGACGCGTGGGACGGCTATCCGGCCGCGCGCGACGCGGTGCTGGCCATGGCGCGCAACCAGGGCAAGAACCTGATCTCGCTGGCCGGCGACACGCACAATTCATGGGCCGGGAACCTCACCGACAATACCGGGCAGCGGGTCGGCGTGGAGTTCGGCACCTCGTCGGTGTCGTCGCCGGGCTTCGAGCGGGCGCTGCCGCTGATCGCCAACGACCTGCTGGCCGACGGCTTCCGGCGCATGGTCGACGACCTGCGCTATGCCGAGACCAGCAAGCGCGGCTATGTGGTGCTGACCCTGACGCCGGCCGAGGCGCGCTGCGACTACATCGAGGTCAGCACGGTGTTCAGCCGCGACTATTCGGTACGGCTCGCCGCCACGCTGCGCGCGCTGCCGGGCGCGGGCAACCTGCAGGTGCTCGCTGCCTGAACATGGGTGGTTGGTGGCGCGCCACCGTCAGGATCGCGCCACCAGGCCGCGGATGTAGGCATCGAGCGTCGTCGAGCCGCGCAGGGCATCGCCTGGCATCTCGAAGCCGCTGTCGACGCTCACCGCGGCCATTCGCGCATACGAGTCTGCGGCCGCTTCTGAAAAGCCGAGGGCGCGGTACGCCGCCTTCCACTGGTTGCGCGGCGTGACGTCGAGCTCCACCGGCCGGCCGAGCGCTTGCGAGAACGCCTTCGCCACGTCCGCCGAGGTATAGCGCCGCGGGCCCTCCACGTAGCGGATGCCGACGTCGTCGAGCGGGGACACCAGCCTGCGGGCCGCGATCTCGCCGAGGTCGTGCGGCGCGGCCATGGGAATGGCAAGGCCGGGGTCGTACATCGTGGGCAGCCTGCCCGTGCTGCGCACGGCGTCGAGCAGTCCGTCCCAGTTGCTCATGTAGTAGGCCGCACGGTTGATGGCTGCCGGAATGGATTGGCGGCGCAGGCCCTCTTCGAGTTCCCACAGCACGCTCAGGTCGCCGATGCGCTCGCCGGGCTGCGCGCCGCCGGTCGATTCCGCCACCACCTTCTGCAGCCCCGAGCCCTCCAGCGCAGACAGGATGTTGGCGACCGTGTGCCGCTCGATGGTGTCGGTGTCCGCCGACGTGTCCGCGGATGGATTGAGCAGGAAGGCGCGGCGACCGCGCTGCAACGCCGCGCGCAGCGACGCCACGTCTTCGACGTTGGCCTCGGCGATCTCGGCGCCCCTTGCGCGCCATGCGCCGGCGCGCTTCGCGTCGCGCGTGACGATCGTCACTGGTTCGCCGCGGTCGAGCAGTGCCTGCGCGACCGCCGAGCCTACGTGTCCTGTGCCACCCATGATGACGTACATCCGTGTCTCTCCTTTTCGTCGTGCCTGGAGGAAAGTCTGTTGAGGTGCGATCGGGCGCAATGGCTCACCGCGCGGGCGCAGGGCCTGCGCAGACCATGTCCACGATCAGTGCCTTGGTGTAGCGCACGAACGCCGCAACCTGGGTAGGACGATCGGCCAAGTTGTCCGGCGCACGGCCCAGGTAAGCCGCATGCGCACTCGCCAGCACGGGCCGATGCTCGTCCGGCAGGCGCTCCAGCGCCCATGCGGCTGCGGCATCCTTGGGCGCGATCTCGCCGGTGCTCGCGCTGAACCAGATGCGCGCGAGCGCCAGCACCACATTGCGCTCGTCGCCCTGCCAGTCCGGCGCGTCGTTCCACTGCGCCACGGTGTCCAGCAGCGAGCGCGTGAAATCGGCGCGCGGCACCGGGTCGAACAGTTCGTCCGCGGGAGGGCCGAGCAGGCAGATGCTGTGCTGCCTGAGCTTGCCGAGCAGGATCGCAAGGTCATGGTCGGGCATGGCGGGCTCCACGATGCCGGTCTGCAGTTCCTCGCGCAGCCATTCGCCGAACTGCAGTTCGCGCAGCGGCGGATAGCGCCAGGGCACGACCTCGCCTCGGACGACGAGCGTCACTTCGAGCGGGCGCCATGGTGCGCCGGCGCCGGGGCTGCCCGAGACCGACAGCAGGTCCATCATCAGTGCTTGCCGGACCGATGCGGCCAGCGGGGCGCCCACGGTCACCATCAGGTCGATGTCGCTGTGCGGCTTGAGCCCTCCATCGACGGCGGAGCCGAACAGGTGGATGGCCTGGAGCGTGCCGGCCAGGTGGCGCTCGAGCACGGTGCGCGCCTGCGACAGCTGCGGGATGATTTCAGGGGGCAGTGACAGTGAAGCGGTCATCGCGGCCGATGTTAAGGGCCGCGGAAACGGGCAGGCAATGAACGCGGCGGATCAATCCACGCGGATGTTGCGCGCCTTCACCACGCGGCTGTAGATCTCCGCATCGCGGCGCACCATCGCGCTCATCTCGGCGCGCGTGACGCCCAGCGGCTCGCTGTTGAGGTCCTTGATGCGCTTGGCGAGGTCCGGGTCCTTGCTGGCTTCGACGAACACCGCATTGAACCGGTTGAGCAGCGCGGCCGGCGTGTTCGCAGGCGCCCAGATGCCGTGCCACGACATCATTGAGAAGCCCGGCATCACCTCCGAGAGCGTGGGCACGTCCGGCAAAGCGGGGTGGCGCGTGGGGCCCGAGTAGGCCAGCGCCTGCACGCGGCCGCTGCTGATCAGCGGATAGCCCGTGGCGATCGGTTCCATCAGCGTGTCGACCTGTCCGCCGACGAGATCGGCGATGGGGCTCGCGCGGTACGGCACATGCAGCATCGTGATGCCCACCTCGTCCTTCAGGGACTCGACGATCAGCTGCGACGGGCTGCCGGCGCCATACGAGGCGTGCGAGTAGATGCCGGGCTTTTCCTTGGCCGCGGCCACAAGCTCCTTGATGGTCCTGGCCGGGAACTTGGTGTTCGCGATCAGCACGAGGCCCTGGCGCATCGTGGTGGCGACGGGGACCAGGTCCTTCTCCGGATCGAACGGCAGCTTGCTGTAGATGTACGGGTTGATCGTGAACGCCGTCGACAGGTTGTAGAGGAAGGTGTAGCCGTCCGCCGGCGCCTTGGCGACGGTGTCCGACGCCAGGTTGCCGGCCGTGCCGGGCTTGTTGTCGATGAGCACCGGCACGCCGAGCTTGCGGCTCGCATAGTCGCCGTACATGCGCGCGAAGATGTCGGGCGGCGTGCCGGGCGCGAAGCCCACCACGATACGGATCGGCTTGCTCGGCCATTCCGCATTCTGGGCAGCTGCATGGCCCGTGGCCAGGATGCCGGCGAGACCCAGCACCAGGCCGAGCATCTTCTTGACGAGGGTTGTTGTCGAACGCATGGCTTGTCTCCTTGGGCCGATGGGGGCCCGTTTGTTGGGTTGTTCTGTCTTCTTCAATCCACCTGCGCGCCGGAGCGGCGCACGGCCTCGCCCCACTTCGCGATCTCGGCCGCGCCGAAGGCGGCCATTTCCGATGTGTTCATCGCCAGGGGCTCGATGCCCTGGGCCGCGAGCTTGTCGCGCACCGCAGGCTGGGCGAGCACCGCCTGCGTGGCTTCGCGCAGGCGGTCGCGCTGCGCGGCGGGCATGTCGGCCGGCGCATACAACATGAACCACGCGACCAGGTCGAAGTCCGGAATGCCCTGCTCGGCGAGCGTGGGCACGTCGGGCGCGGCCATGCTTCGCCGGGCGCTCGATGCGCCCAATGCGCGCAGCTTGCCGGCGCGGATCTGCGGCAGCACGGCGGCCGGGTGATAGAACATGAATTGCACGTTCCCCGCCATCACCTCGGTGAGCGCCTGGGCGCCGTCGCGGTAGGGCACATGGACGAAGTCCTTGCCGAGCCGCAGGTTGAGCAACTCGCCCGCAAGATGCCCCGAGGTGCCATTGCCGGCCGAAGCAAAGCTCACCGACTTGCCGCTGGCCTGGCGCAGGTCCGCCACCGTCTTCCACGGCGCCGCGGCGGGCACGACCAGCAGCGTGGGCGTGGCGCCGACGAAGCCCAGCGGCACGAAGTCGCGCTGCGGCTGGTAGGACAGGCGCTTGTAGAGCGTCGCATTGATGGCATGCGTGCCCACGGTGCCCAGCAGCACGGTGTGTGCGTCCGCCCCCGAGCGGGCCGCGAGTTCGCTGCCGATGGCACCGCCCGCGCCGGGCCGGTTGTCGACGATCACCGCCTGCGACAGCTGGCGCCCCAGCGCTTCGGCCAGCACGCGTCCCACGATGTCGGTCGTGGTGCCGGCAGCGAAGGGCACGACCAGCTTGAGGGGGCGCGCATCGCCTGCCTGCGCCCATGCGCTGCCGCTGCCCTGCGCAAGCAGCGCCGCGGCCACAGCCGCCGCGGCCAGGATGGCGCGGCGCTTCGTCACCGCGCCTCCCCGAAGGCCGCGGGCACCGTGCCTTCGTACTGCAGTTCGCGCGTGGCCTGGTAAGAGAGCGCAAAGCCGCTCGGCATCTCGGCCTCTTCCGCAAGGTGGGCGATCAGTCCCGCGGTGCGCGCAAGGATCGGCACGCCCCGCAGCGACGCCACCGGAAAGCCCACACCCAGCAGCACCGCCGGAATTGCCGCGGAGACGTTCATGCGCAAGTCCTTGCCGACGATGCCCGGGATCGCTTCTTCCAGCGCCTGCGCGATGCGCACGTAGCGCAGGTCGGCACCGGCCTGTGTCGCCACGTCGATCAGCCGGTCGACGCGCGGATCGCGTTCCTTGTGCAGCGGATGGCCGTAGCCAGGGATCGCCGCGTGCGCGGCCTTGAGTTCGGCGATGGCCGCGGCGGCGGCCTGCTGCAGCGTGGCGCCTGCATCCATGCGCGCCGCCACATCCATGAACAGGCGCCCGGCCGTTTCCGATGCGCCGAGGATGACGGAGCCGCAGCCGAGGATGCCGGCCGCCACCGCGCCCTGCAGCGCATCGGGCGCGGCCGCGAAGGTCATGCGGCTGGCCTGCACGCTCGGCACGAGGCCGTGCTCGGCGATCGCCACCAGCGTGGCGTCGAGCACGGCGCTGCACGCGGCATCGGGGCGGCGCCCGGTGAGCAGCAGGAAGAAATAGTCGCTGAACGACAGGTGCCCGATCAACTCCTGGCACAGGTCCTGGCCGCGCACGACGATGGTGTGTTCGTCCGAGGTGCAGATGGCGGTGCGCGGGACGGTGGACTTTCCGATTTTCATGGGCGTGGTCTTTCAGGCGTGTCGGGGTTCGAGGCGGAAGTCGTAGTGCGCGGACCAGTAGGGCGTCTCCATCGGCCGGCCGTCCGGCGCGCGGCCCGGCGGGTGGGACTCGAAGTCCACGACGAGCCGCGGCCGCACGCCGAACACGGCATCGGATTCGATGTACGGGCTGCCCGCCACGAACAGGTGCGTGGTCACGGGCACATGGCCCGGCGCCGAGACCATCATGTGGATGTGCCCGGGGCGGTTCGGATGCCGTCCCATGGCCTCCAGCATGCGGCCCACGGGCCCGTCGACCGGAATCGGATAGAAGCTCGGGCGGATCGACCAGAACCAGTAGCGGCCTTCGTGATCGGTGCGGATGCGCCCGCGTGCCTGCATCGCGGCGCCCTCGAGCTGCATGTCGTACACGCCTTCGCCGTCGCCCGACCAGATGTCGAGCAGCGCGCCTTCGAGCGGCTGGCCGTGGGTGTCGGTGACGCGGCCGCTGTAGAAGGTCGGCTCGCCGCGGGCGCCCTGAGCCACGTCGGCGCCCAGCGGCAGGTCGGGCGCGCCTTCCCAGTAGAAGGGGCCCTGCACGGTGGCGTGCGTGGCCTCGGCGAGCTCGGTGGCTTCGGTCGCTTCGTTCACGGCGCGGCCGCGCTTGCTGGCGGCAGCGCGCAGCTGGTCCAGGATCACGACCATCATCGAGGCGCCCAGCGTGTCCGACAGCAGGATGAACTCCTGGCGCTTGTCGGTGCAGGTCTGGCCCGTGGCCGTCAGGAATTCGATGGCCTGCATCCACTCGTCCGGCTTCAGGTCCACGTCGCGGATGAAGGCATGCAGATGCGTGATCAGCGACTGCATGAGCTGCAGGAAGCGCGCGTCGCGCGTTCCCTCCAGGCTCTTGAGCACGGTCTGCGTCAGCTCGCTTTCGTTCGATGGCGTCATGGTTGTCTTGTCTCCTGGCTCGTTGTGTTTTCGGAAGGCCGTGCCGGGCTCAGCGCGCGGCGTTGGGAGGCTGCCCCAGGCGCTGGCGGATCGGGTCGACGATGGCCGCGTTGTCGGCCCCGAGCATGGGAGGTGCCGTGACTTCCAGCGCGCGCTCGCCGTCGAAGCTCACGGGCGAGCGGATGGTGTGCCACTCGCCGCCCTCGGGGTGCGGCGCGCTCACTTGCAGCTGCAGATGCCGCGCCTGCGGGTCTTCCATGGCCTCGCGCGTGTCGTACATGGGCGCATGCGGCACGTCCTCGGCCTCGAGCCGCGCGCACCACGCAGCGCGGGTCTGCTGGCGGAACACGCCGCCGAGCAGCGCGATCAGGTCTTCCTGGTGCGCGATGCGCGCCTCGCGCGACGCGAAGCGCGGGTCCGCGAACAGGCGGGGGCGCTCGATGGCGTTGGCCAGGCCCTGCCAGAACTTCTCGGGCGAGGACATGTGCAGCGCGATCCACAGGCCGTCCGCGCACTCCAGCACGTAGGACTGCGAAACGCTCGGCCGGCTGAACGGGCCCATGACCTCGTCCTCCGAAAAGAAGTGCGTGAAGGCGTCGAGGTTGAAGTGGCACATCGCCTCCAGCATCGACACCTCGACCGCGCGCCCGCGGCCGGTGCGGCCCCGCTCGACCAGCGCGCCGAGCACGCCGTAGGCGGCGTAGAAGCCGGTCATGGCGTCGGCCAGCGCGGGGCCGACCACGCGCGGGTTGGCCGGGTTCACCAGCAGCTTGAGGAAGGCGCTCGCGGCCTGCGCCACCGTGTCGTAGGCAGGGCGGCCGGCTGCGGGGCCGGTCTGCCCGAAGCCGCTGATGGCGCAATACACGAGCCGTGGATTGAGCGCCCGCAGCCTGGCCTCGCCGGCGCCCAGCCGCTCGGCCGCACCGGGGCGGAAATTCTGGATGTAGACGTCCGCGTCCTTGACCAGCTCGTCGAACACGGCCGCGTCCTCGGGCAGCTTGGGGTTGAGCGTGACGCTGCGCTTGTTGCGGTTGTAGGTCTGGAAGTGCGGGCTGTAGAGGCCGCCGCGAAAGGCGCGGAACGGATCGCCCGCGCCGGGCTGCTCGATCTTGACCACCTCGGCGCCCAGGTCCGCGAGGAACATGCCGGCGGCCGGTCCGGTGATGAACGTGCCTTGCTCCAGCACCTTGATGCCGCTGAGGACTTTTTGCACCGGGAGGTCTCCTGTGGTCGTTGTGGGGGCCGGAGAAACTTTAGGTTGCATCCGCGAATCTCGGAAATGATTGTTTTCCATCGTTAGCATCGATGTCATCGATCATTGATCCCGAGGAACGCCATGGAACTCCGGCACCTGCGCTACTTCATCGCCCTGTCGGGCTCGCTGAACTTCACGCGTGCGGCCGAGCGCCTGCACGTGACGCAGTCGACGCTGTCGCACCAGATCAAGCAACTCGAAGAGGAGATCGGCGTTGCGCTGTTCGACCGCATCGGCAAGCGCGTGAGCCTGACCGACGCCGGCGACGAGTTCCTGCACTACTGCACCAAGGCGCTGCACGAGATCGACCTGGGGCTGGGCGCGCTGCGCCAGGACAGCTCCGACGTGACCGGCGAGTTGCGCGTGGGCTCGACGCACACCTTCAACCTCGGCTTCATTCCCGACTGCATCGCGAGCTTCCAGGCGCGGCACCCGCGCGTGAAGGTGGTGGTCGAGGAGCTGTCGGCCGACCAGATCGCCGCGCGCCTGCAGCAGGGCACGCTGGACCTGGGCATCGCCTACCGGCCGAGCGTGCCCGGGCCGCTGCAGTTCGAGCCGCTCTACAACGAGGAGATGGTCCTGGTGGTGGCCAAAAAACATCCGCTCGCGCGGCGCAAGCGTGTGCGCATGGTGGAGCTGCACCGCCTGCCGATGGTGCTGCTGCCGGCCAGCTTCGCGACGCGCCAGATGCTGGACGAGTGCTTCCGCTCCTGCGGTGCGCAGCCGCACGTGGTGGCGGAGATCAACACGCTCGCGCCGATGATGGACCTGGTCGCCAAGACGCAGCTCGCGTCCATCGTGGCCGCGAACGTGGTGAACCCGCTCTCGGGGCTCGTGGTCATCCGGCTGGAAAGCCCCACGCCCGTGCGCACGCCCGGCATGCTGTGGTCACCGGTGGCGCGCGACGCGGCAGCCACGCGCGCGTTCTCGACCATCGTGCGCAAGTTGGCGCTGCGCAGCAGCCTGCAGGGCGCGGCCCCGCGCGTGCGCTAGCAGCGGTATCGGCTCTTCAGGCGGTTCGGAGCTTCTGAAATTCGCTGCGCAGCCGCACGACGACAGTGGCGAGATCCAGGTCACCCAGCTGGTTCCTCTGGAGGAAGGCGGCCCATTGCCTTTGTTTCGCTGGATCCTGCGCGAACGCATCGCTCAACCCCGAGGGCAGGCTGTTGGGCATCACCAATTGCCGCCGCGCGAAAGTGGCATCGACGGCCCGGCGCATCTCGGCGGCTTCCAGCGAACCTTCGGTGAGCAGCACCCAGAGATCGAAGTAGTCCTTCATGCGGGTATTGGCCATGCCCAGCAGGCACACCGCATGAAACTTCTCGGCGACTACCGTGTATTTCGGATAAGCGCGCAGTTGCGGCGCGGGCAGGTCTTCGAGCAGCACCGGGTATTGCACCGATTCCGGTGCCGGTGTGACCGCATCGCCAAAGCCGATATCCACTTGCAGCGCGAGACGCGCGCCATCCAGTTGTGCCCGCAGATCGATCCGTACGCCGCCATAACCCGCTTCCTTGCGGATCACCGAGCCCTTGACCGAGGCAGGATCGAACGCGATGCCATCCTCCAGCTCGATCCGGCAGATATCGCGGAACACCGAAGTGGCGGTGTCGATGTCGTCCGGACCGAAGCCCAGCAGGTCTGCATCGCGGGTCGGCCGATGCGGCTGGTCGTACCACAGCGAAAACAGCAGCGCGCCCTTGAGCAGGTAGTTGGCGGCATGCGGCGAGATCGACAGCCGGTACAGCAGCCGCTCCAGCCCATAGTGGGTGAGCGTCAGGTTGAAGTCCTGTCTCGTGGCGTCTGCGCGCTGCTTCAAGCGGGCGCGGATGGACGCTGCGAGGTTGCGGCTCATGCCGTGATGCTTTCCAGATAGGGGCGCATGACATTGGTCACGCGATCCACCGTGGCGTACTGCCAGAGCGCATCCATCGTCAGCTTGCGCTGCGACCAGCCGTCGCGCAGCGCTTCCAGCCCCACGTCCAGCCCGATCTTGTTGCGGTACTTGAAACAGTCGGCGACTGTCTTGGCGGCATTGAACACAGGCACTTGCACGCCGTCGATTTCGACGGGCTCGACGCCTTCGGTCAAGGCCGCCCCCGACATGCGCACCACGCGCAGCGCGGGCTGGTCCAGTCGCGGTGTGGGCGAGTGATGCGGGATCGCCATCCAGACCTCGAACGGTGCCTGCGTGCCGATGCCGTGGACGCGCAAAGCCGAGAGCAGGCACACCACGCCGCGCGGCACGCGCAGCGCCACCTCGGCCAGGGACCGGTGCTCGCTGAGCGCTCGTCCCGGCAGGCCGTAGACACCGCGGGCAACGCGCTCGAGCTTGCCGGCCGCCACGAGCCGGCTGAGAACCGCCGTCGGCAGGCCCTGCCTCGCAAGATCCCGCGCGCGCAGCAGCGGCTGGCGCTCGGCGAGTGCGAGCGCGGCTTGTTCAAGGGTCGGATTGGAGTGCAGTGCCACTGTGCTAGTTTGTTGCAATTACTAGTCAGTTGTCAATAAATGACTAAATTTCGCACTTCGAAGGTTTGGCCGCCTGCTCACTTCTGATGGCAAAGGCGGCGCGAGCTCTGGTAGAAGCACGCCATGACCGTCTCGCTCGCGGCCTCCCTCATCGAACTCGCATTCGGATCGGAACTCGGCGCCTCCGGCGATGCCGGGCGCAATCGCTGCACGCTCGATGGCGTGACGTGGCAATCCCTGCCGGACGGCGCCGTCGAACTCCGCGTCCGGCGGTTCGAGGCGATGGCGCTGCGGCTGGCGTCGGATCCGTTCGTCCTTGAAATCGGCCGCATCGACGCGCATGAGCTGGTGGCCCGGCTGCGCGTCGAAGCCGGCGTGCCGCGCCTGGTTTCCGTCCAGGCGGACAGAGCCGAGTTCTCGGGATTGAAGCTGCACGGCCCCCTGGTCCTGCCGCCCCGGATCCGGAAGATCCGCGAGGCGAGCCAGGGCGCGACGGACGCAGCGGCGGCAACGCCCGGCGACGCGGCCGGCCATACTGCAGCCGATGCATGGCACCTTGCTCCCCTCGGCGAAGCCGAAGGCACGATCCGCGGCCAGATCACCGACGCGCACTTGCTGTTCGATGCCGACGTCACGGTGCCCTTTCGCGGCGGCCAGATCGACTTCAACGATGCGACGGTCGAGCATGTCGGCCCCGACTCGCGCATGGGCGTGAGCCGCATGGGCGTTTATGTCGACGCGCCCAATGGGCGCAGCTACCTGTACCAGTTCGCCTCGGCGCCGCTCGCGGGCGTGGTGTTCGAGCACCGCGGGGCCTTGCTGGGGCCTTGGGTTTCCGAGCGCGGCAAGTTGCAGTTGCAGGCCTTTGCCGAGTCGATGCTGCGCCAGGGCCACAGGGGCCCGGGCCATGGGCTGACGCAGCAGGCGCGCCTGCTGCTGAGCCGCACGTCGCTCTCGGGCGAGCTGCGGCTTGGCGAGGGGCTGGTTGCCGTGCCGGGCCTGCAAATGCATCTGGAAGGGCGCCATGCGATCGGACTGCACTCCCATTCCGTCGGCCGCGGCCTCAAGGTGGAGATGGCTTCACTCGCGGCCCGCGATGCCGCGGCGGCCTGGCAGGGTGCGCAGATGGGCTTCGACCGGGCGACGGCGAAACTGGAGATCGAGATCCTTGTCGAAGGTCCGGCGATGCGCTTCGTACTCGATGTAGAGAACGGCACAGTCGCGGGGCTGCGAATGGATCTTCAGCCAGGAAGGCCGGACGGCAGCGAAGGCGGCTGAGGCGGGAGCGAAGATCGCCTTGCGACTCGGGGCGACCGGTTTTCGACGGGCAATGGCCGTCCTGCAACCTCAGGGGGCGAACCCGTTGATGCGCCAGAACGCTCGCAGGATCAGAGCCTCCACCAGCCACCATTGGCCGACCAGCAAGCCGATGGTTGTTCCTGCCGCAGCCGCGCACTTGAAGCCGGCCTGCCAAAGGAGTCTCGCCGCAAGCACGGCGCTCAGGCCCGTCAGCAACCACAGCCACACGTAGTACCACTCGCTTGCGGAAAGGGTCCTGTAGGCCAAAAAGCTGAGGATGGATGCGCATGCAAAAGGCATCCACGATCCGACTTGCCGCAGAGTCATGGGGTTGCTAGCGCTGACCCAGCGTCGGCCGATCCTGCGGCACGAACTCCCGATCCGGGCGCGGCAGCGGCGCGACGCCTTCCCGCGCAAACCAGTGAACGATGGCGGCGCCTATCACCGGCAGCAGCAGGACAAGTGCGATCTGCGCCAACTTCTGCGACCGGCCGAATGCATCCGATCGCAGCACGAGCGTAACGACGTACACGTCGTACACGTCGTACACGAGCAGTGCCGCGGCAAATGCCAAGCCGAGCCAGGACCATGGAGACATACGCAAACCCGTTCATGAGCATGTCGAGATGGTAGCGATCCCCTGGGATGGCTCTCTGGTTGCTCCCGAACACGGCACCACGGATGCCGCGGAGGGCTGCGGTAGCGTCGGGTCAATCGTTATTGCGTTCGCACCTGCGCGAATTGACGAGGCAGGCGGCGTAGTCGGGATCGTGCTTGAGCAGGAACATCGCGCGTGCCGCGACCGCCGTGTCCGCGAAATCGCTGAACAGCCCGTCGACGCCGGCCTCGTAGAACGCAAGGTATTCATTGACCGCGTTGCCGCTGAAGCTGCCGGTCAGGCGCTTCTGTTCGCTGCGGAAGGTGTACGGATGGACCAGCAGTCCCAGCCGGTGCGCATTGGCAATCACGTTGGTGGGGGGCAGCAGCACGCGGTCGCGCTCGTCGATGACGCCGTCGCCGGTCACGTCGGCGCACGCCCCGGCCTGCACGGACTTGCACGCGCTCGAAATCAAGTACGGCTTCCACGGGCCGATGCCGTCCGCATAGCCCTTCACTTCCTGCAGGCCGCGCGGCGTCAGCAGATCGCTGAAGAGGCCGTCGCGGTTCGACACCACCCAATCGTAGGGTTTGTCGTAAGGCTTGCTGAGGTCCAGCGTGCCGTCGGGCTTGACGTCGTTGGCGTCCACCAGCTGGATCAGGCGCACGCTCGTCTTGCTGCGCAGATAGCGAAGGTTGGCGGTCTCGAAGGACTGGATGAAGACAGGGGCGTTGCGCTGGTTCCAGCCGGCCGCGCTCAGCACGTTCAGCAGCCTGTCCTCCAGGGGCAGGCCGATGCTCTGGTGGTAGGTGGGATGCTTGGTTTCGGGATAGATCCCGATGCGCCGCCCCTCTTCGCGGGACTTGCGCTTGGCCAGGTCGATCACCTCGGCCAGCGTCGGGATCTGGAACTTGCCATTGAACGACTGGTCGCGCTCCGCGAAGGACTGCACGGCGCGCAGCTGCTTGATCTCGGCCAGCGTGAAATCGCTGGCGAAGAAGCCGTCGGTCGCGACACCATCGAGCATGACCGTGCGCCGGCGGTTGGCAAACTGCGGCAGGTCCTTGACGTTGGTGGTGTCGATCAGGTTGGGCTCGTGCCGGGCGATCAGGTGGCCGTCCTTGGTGGCGACCAGGTCGGGCTCGATGTAGTCGGCGCCCAGCGAGATGCCGAGCGCGTAGGCCTCCAGCGTGTGCTCGGGCAGGTAGCCGTTGGCGCCGCCGCGATGGCCGATCACGAGCGGCGCATTGTCGGCGCGGCGCCTTGCGTTCTCCTCGTGCGCGGTGGCCGGGCCCGCGGCGGCGAGCAGCAGGCCCAGGCCGAAGAACGCATTGCAGATCTTTTTCAGGGTGTGCATGGATGTCTCCTCGCTGGTGTGCGGACGGACCTTAGGCGGCGTGCATGACAGGCCGGTGAATTCTCAGGGCTTTCGGTCCAGGGCTGCCCGCAACATCGTTGCAAGCTGTTGCGCACGTATCGCGGAGCCGATGTTGGTGAAGCCGATCAGCAGCCCCGCGTCGCGGAAGCTTGCCGTGCCCCGCACGGACAGCGGCTGGCAGTTCAGGCCGGCACGCTGCGCCCGGCGGGCCAGCGTCTCATCGCTGTCTCGCCGCCGGTCGAAGCGCGCGATCAGGTGCATGCCGCCGCCCAGCAGGTCGATGCGCACGTCCTCGCCGAAGACCTTCAGCAGTGCGGCCGCGAGCATCTGGCGGCGGCGCGCGTAGAGCAGCCGCATCTTCTTGAGGTGGCGCGAGAAGTGGCCTTCGCGGATGAAGTCGGCCACCACCGCCTGCGTGAGCTGCGGACATCCGTTGGACCCTGTCCGCGCGGCCTCGCCGAAGGCGCCGCGCAGCGCATCGGGCACCACCACGTAGCCCAGCGCCAAGCCGGGGTACAGCACTTTCGAGAAGCTGCCGGCGTAGAGCACCCGGTCGTGGCGGTCGAGGCTCTTGAGCGCGGGCAGCGGCGGGCCGGCGTAGCGGTATTCGCCGTCGTAGTCGTCCTCGACGATCCAGGCCTTTGCCTGCGAGGCCCAGTCGAGCAGCTGCAGCCGGCGCGCGAGCGACATCGAGACACCGAGCGGCGCCTGGTGCGAGGGCGTGACGATGGCCATCTTCGCCTTCGCTGCCTTGCGCATGCCGCGCGCAACGACCAGGCCTTCTTCATCCACCGCCACGGGCACCGTGCGCTGGCCGGCGCTGCGCAGCACTTCCTGCGTCGGCGGATAGCCCGGGTCTTCCACCCACACGCGGTCGTCCCTTGCGAGCAGTGCGTGCGAGATGAGCGCGAGCGATGCGCGGTAGCCGCCGGTCACGAAGACCTGCGACGGATGGCACGCGACGCCGCGCGACACCCGCAGGTAGGCGGCAATGGCCGTGCGCAGCGACGGATGGCCCGCGGGATCGCCATAGAACATGTCGGCCGCGGCCGTTGCCCTGGCACGGCGCGACACCAGGCGCGCCCAGAGCTTGCGCGGGAAGGCATCGAGCGCGGGAATGCCCAGCTGCAAAGGCGGTGGCGGCGCGGGTTCGGCGAGTTCCTGCTCCACGGTCCGCGCCTCGGCCGGCCGGGGGGCGCGGCGCGCCGACCGTGGGGAAGGCAGCGAGGGCGAGACCACCGTGCCCGCCTGGCCCTGCGGTGAAAAATAGCCTTCGCCCGCGAGCTGGTTGTAGGCCGCCTCGACGGTGCCGCGCGCCACGCCCAGCTCGCTGGCCAGGCTGCGCGCCGAGGCCACGCGATCGCCCGGGCGCAGCAGGCCCTGCTCGATGGCCGTGCGAAAGCGCTCGTAGATCTGCCGGTGCAGCGGCGTGGACGTTGCGCGGTCGATCGCGAGGAGGGCGGCGGAAGATTTCTTCTCTTGAATCATGGCCCATTCATTTTGACGAATCTTGGCTCTTTGGAATGGGTCATCGAAAACCTAAGCTTCGCACAGCCAGTAGAAAAGGACGTGCGATGAGCGAGAAGATATTCGTGGCGGGTGCGGCCGGTGCCATCGGCAGCGCACTCGTGCCCTTGTTGCTCGACGCGGGTTACGCCGTGTACGGCAGCACGCGGCGCCCCGAGCGCGCGCATGCGCTGGAGGCGCGCGGCGCGGTGCCCGTCGTCGTCGACGTGTTCGACGCGCCAGCGCTGCGCGCGGCGCTGAGGCGCATAGCACCAGCGAGCGTGATCCACCAGCTCACCGACCTGCCGCCGGACCTCGATCCCAGGCTGATGGCCGATGCGGCCCATCGCAATGCGCGCGTGCGAGACGAGGGCACGCGCAACCTCGTGGCCGCGGCGGTGGCGGCCGGCAGCCGCCGGCTGGTGGCGCAGAGCATCGCCTGGCTCTATGCGTCCGGCGCGACCCCGCACGTCGAGGAAGATCCGCTCGATCTCGCGGCCGAAGGCACGCGCGGCGTCAGCGTGGCCGGCGTGGCGGCGCTGGAGCGCAGTGTGCTGGGCACGGCGGGCCTCACGGGCACGGTGCTGCGCTACGGGCAGTTCTACGGTCCAGGCACGTCGAGCGCTGAGCCCAGGGGCGCGTGCCCGGTCCATGTGGAGGCTGCGGCCTGGGCCGCGGTGCTGGCGCTGCGGCATGCGCAGGGCGGTGTCTTCAACATTGCCGAGCACAACCCCGAAGTCAGCAGCGAGAAGGCCAGGCGCGAGCTGGGCTGGAGTGCGTCGCTGCGGCTGCGCCAGAGGGTTGCATCGTGAATGCGGCGAGGCTTCATCGCGGCCCGCTCGGCGCGGGCATTGCGGCGCTCTCCCTGGTGCTGGCCGCCGGCTGGGCGCTGATGCCGCACGGCAACCGGCAGGAGGCGGCGCAATGGTTCGCCGATGTGTGCAGCAGCGTGGCGCGGCCCATGTTCTCGTCGGCCCCGGCGCCCGCGGGTTCGGGTGCCGATGCGAGGCCCGCGACCTCGGTCAAGGTGCTCTCGTGCGAGGCGCTGCCGAACGTGCCGGGCAAGTCGGTGACCACCGTGCTCGTCGACTTTCCGCCGCTGGCCTATTCGCCGGCGCACCGGCATCCGGGCTCGGTGACCGCGATCATTCTGGAAGGCACCATCCGCTCGCAGCTCGGCGGCGCTCCGGTGGGCACCTACAGGAGCGGCGAGACCTTCTTCGAGCCGCCGCGCACGCTGCATCTCTTTGCGGAGAACCCCGATCCGGTGCGCCCCGCAAAGCTGGTGGCAGTGTTCGTTGCCGACGAGAACTGCGGTCCGCTGGTGCTGCCGCCGGATGCCGATTGAGCGGGGCGCATCGAGGTGCCAGCGGCGTCAGATGTCCCTCGCCGTTCCGAAGCCGGGCAGCGTCCGAAGCGCCGCCGTCATCGACTTTGCGGCCAGCGCCGGTACGTCCGCGGGGTCCACCCACCTGAACTGGTCCACCTCGGGCGTCATCACGCCTGAAGCGTGGTGAGGAAAGAAGCTCGTGCACTTGCAGGCCGCAATGTCGCAGTCGCGCGTGTGCACGAAGGCGCGGAACAGGTGCAGGTCCTTGCCGGGACGGTACGGCATGCGCCCGAGCTCTTCCATCGAATCTGCGGCCAGCTCGATGCCCGTCTCTTCCCGGACTTCGCGGATGGCTGCTTCGCGCGCGGACTCGCCGGCTTCTCCGCCGCCCTTGGGGATGTCCCAGTGCTTCTGGCCCGTCGCGTGCGCCATGAGAAGCTGGCCTTGCTCGTTGACGATGAGCACGCCGTAGGAGATGGTTTTCATGGTCGAACGATTGTCGCCAGGCGGAGGCGGCCGCGCCATCTCCGCCGCGCCCGCGCGGACAGCGGCACGATCGCTTATGCTGGACCGATCTTCCAGACGAGGTAAGCGCTTGGACAGCCGCATCATCGTGTCGCTCGACTTCGCCGCCGCTGCATCGGCCACGGGCCTCGTGCGGCAACTGGGCGCCGAAGCGACGTTCTACAAGGTCGGCCTGCAGTTGCTGACAGCGGCCGGGCCTTCGATCGTGCGCGAGCTCGTGGAGGGCGGCAAGCATGTTTTTCTGGACCTCAAGCTGCTGGAGATTCCGAGTTCGGTCGCCGCGGCCGTCACCGCGGCGGGGCAGATCGGCGCCTCGATGGTGACGGTCCATGCCTCGGGCGGCTCGGCGGTGCTTCGGTCTGCGGTCGAGGCCGCGCGCCGCTTTCCCCACCTGAAGGTACTCGCGCTCACCGTCATCACCAGCATGGACGACGAAGCCCTGCACGAAGTGGGCGTCGGCTCGACGGTGACCGAGCAGGTGCTGCGCCTTGCACGGCTTGCCGCGGACTCGGGATGCCACGGCGTCGTCGCCTCGCCGCTGGAGGCACGGCTGCTTCGCGAGACCCTGCCGCCGGGCATGCTGATCGTCACGCCCGGCATACAGCTGGCCGGCGACTCGAAGAGCGACCATGCGCGCTTCACCACGGTGGCGCAGGCCGTCGGCGCCGGCGCGACGCACGTGGTCATCGGCCGTCCGATATCACGCGCTTCGAATCCTGTGGATGCCCTCGCCGCCATGCGCGCGGAGCTGTCGGCGGTGCGCTGAATGGAGCGCGGCTCGACGTGATCAGGCCGCCTGCCGCCACGCCGCAAGTCCCGCCGTTCGCGCCCGCACCTGCGGCGTCGCCAGGCAGGTGGTGACGGCCTCGTAGCCCGGCGCGCCGGGGCAGGGTGCGACCAGGCTCGGCGGGCTGTGGTTCGCGGGGCACAGGATGATCGCCTCGTCCGGCCCGACGGCCGCCAGGTCGAGGATCGCGCAGGAGCGCGTGAGCATGAAGATCGGCCGCGCGTGGGGGCCGCGGCGGCGCAGCCGGGCGATCAGCGCCTCCTGGGTGGCCTGGTCCAGCTCGTGTTCGATCAGGTCCACGACCACGGCATGGGGCCCTTCCGCTTCCAGCCCGGCCAGAAGTGCAATCAGCGCGTCCGATGGCGTCGCACCGTCCTCCACGAGCCAGGCCAGCGTGCGCTCGACCCGAGGCTCGGGCACGGCGGCACCGCCCTCCGCCCGCCGGTCCAGCCCGAGCCAGGCCGCGTTGGGCAGTGCCTCGGCAATGCGCTGCGCCAGCCGGGTCTTGCCGCTGCCGAGCGGGCCGACGATGTAGTTGAGCGGCCGGATCTCGCGAAGCTCGAAGCGCTCCCCGCCCCAGGGCCATGGCAGGTCGAAGGCAAGGCGGACTTCGCAGGCGGGTGCCAGCAGGCCCGTGAGTTCGCCGATGGTCGGTGTCCGGCCTTGCGCAATGCCGCTTCGCAGGCCGCGGACCTTCTCGACGGTGTGCGCGAGCTGGCGAAGCTGCGCTTCCAGCGCCGTCTGGTGCGCGGCCAACGCCTGCTCCAGGCCTTCAGGATTGCCCGCGAGCACCCGTGCCACCTGGGCCAGGCTGAAGCCGAGCGCGCGCAGCGCGACAATCTCGCCTGCACGCGTCATCTCGGCCGGGCCGTAGGTCCGCCATCCCGCCGCGGTCCGGCCGGGCTCGACCAGGCCGCGCTGCTCGTACAGCCGCAGGGCCTTGGCCGAGACGCCGAGCCGTCTCGCTGCTTCGGAGGGATTCAGGTGCGGGGCGGAAGATCGCATGAAGTGTTCCTTTCGGTGGATCTTCCCCTTTTAGAGGATGCCCCTGGGGCCGGGTCAAGCCCGAATGCCGAAAAGGCGCGGTCGCCGCCTCAAAGCCCGCCCTGGCACAGGTACTTGGTGTGCATGTAGTCGTCGAGCCCGTGCACCGAGCCTTCGCGCCCGTAGCCCGATTCCTTCACGCCGCCGAAGGGCGCGGCCTCGGCGGCCAGTGCACCTTCGTTGATGCCGACGATGCCGGATTCGAGCGCCTCGGCCACGCGCCAGATGCGCCGCACGTCGGTCGAGTAGAAGTAGGCGGCCAGGCCGAAGGGCGTGTCGTTGGCGGCGGCGATCACCTCGGCCTCGGTGTCGAAGCGCGTGACCGGCACCACGGGTCCGAAAGTCTCTTCGCAGCTGCAATCCATGCCCGCATCGGCGTTCACGAGCACGGTCGGCGCGTAGTAGTTGGGGCCGTCGCAGCGCGCCGAGCGCAGCCGTTCGCCGCCGACCACGATGCGCGCGCCCCGGGCCACGGCGTCGCGCACGTGGCGCTCGATCTTGTCGACCGCGCGCGCGTTGATCATCGGGCCGATCTGCGAGTCGGGCTCGGTGGCCGGGCCGACCTTCAGCGCGCCGACGCGCGCGGCCAGCTTGTCGACGAAGGCGTCGTGCACCCGGGCCTGCACGAACACGCGGTTCGGGCACACGCAAGTCTGCCCGCCGTTGCGGAACTTGGCGGCCATCAGGCCTTC
The DNA here is from genome assembly GCF_007828835.1 of Variovorax beijingensis. GTDB lineage: Bacteria > Pseudomonadota > Gammaproteobacteria > Burkholderiales > Burkholderiaceae_C > Variovorax > Variovorax beijingensis_A. The sequence goes on from NZ_VIVL01000005.1 coordinate 92,305, forward strand.
CACCGCGGCATCGATGTCGGCATCCTCGAACACGATGAACGGTGCATTGCCGCCGAGCTCGAGCGAGAGTTTCTTGAGCGTGTCGGCCGAGGCGCGCGCCAGGTGCTTGCCGACAGGCGTGGAGCCGGTGAAGCTGATCTTGCGCACCCGCGCATCGGCCAGCCACACGTCGACCACCTCGGGCGTGCGCTCGCGCGAGGCCGTGACGATGTTGAGCACGCCCGCGGGCACGCCGGCTTCCTGCGCGAGCCTGACGAGCGCGAGCGAGGTCAGCGGCGTGTCCTCGGCCGGCTTGCACACCACGGTGCAGCCCGCGGCCAGCGCGGGCGCGATCTTGCGCGCGATCATCGCGGCCGGAAAGTTCCACGGCGTGATCGCGGCAACCACGCCCACGGGCTCCTTCAGCGCGAGCATGCGGCGGCCGGTCACGGGGGCCGGAATCACGTCGCCGTTGGCGCGCGTGGCCTCTTCGCCGAACCATTCGACATAGCTGGCCGCGTAGGCCACTTCGCCGCGGCCTTCGGCCAGCGGTTTGCCCTGTTCGCGCGAAATGAGGCGGCCCAGGTCCTCCTGGTGCGCGAGCATCAGGTCGTTCCAGCGCTTGAGGATCTGCGCGCGCTGCTTCGCCGGCACGGCGCGCCAGGCGGGGAAGGCGGCATGCGCGGCGTTCACTGCGGCGCGCGCGTCGGCGGCGGTGCCGTCGGGCACGCTCGCGAAGACGCCGTCGGTGGCGGGATCGGTCACCTCGAGGCGGCGGCCGTCGCTGGCTTCGCGCCAGTCGGCGCCGATGAGCTGTTGGCCGGGCATCAGGTCCTGGCGTTCAAGTGTCAGTGTCATGGTCGAAAAGGTCCTGGATGAATGGGGAGGTCAGGCGGCCGCCACGCGTTCGGCAATGGCCACTCCAATGTCGGTGGTCGAGGCCGTGCCGCCCAGGTCGCGCGTGCGCGGCCCGTCGCGCAGCACCGCTTCGATCGCGCCGAGGATGGCATCGTGCGCGGCCCGGCCCGCGCCTTGTCCCTGCGTGAGGAAGTCCAGCATCAGCGCGCCCGACCAGATCATCGCGATCGGGTTGGCGATGTTCTGGCCGTAGATGTCGGGCGCCGAGCCGTGCACCGGCTCGAACAGCGAGGGAAACTTGCGCTCGGGGTTGAGGTTGGCAGAGGGCGCGAGGCCGATGGTGCCGGTGGTGGCCGGGCCCAGGTCGGAGAGGATGTCGCCGAACAGGTTGCTCGCCACCACCACGTCGAAGCGCTGGGGCTGCAGCACGAAGCGCGCCGACAGGATGTCGATGTGCTGCTTGTCGACGGTCACCTCGGGGTGGTCGCGGCCGATGGCGTCGGCGCGGCTGTCCCACCAGGGCATGCTGATCGCGATGCCGTTGCTCTTGGTGGCCACCGTGAGGTGCTTGCGCTTGCGCGACTGGGCGAGTTCGCAGGCGTACCTGAGCACGCGGTCGGTGCCGTGGCGCGAGAACACCGACTCCTGGATCACGATCTCGCGCTCGGTGCCCTCGTACATCACGCCGCCGAGCGAGGTGTATTCGCCCTCGGTGTTTTCGCGCACCACCAGGTAGTCGATGTCGCCGGGCTTGCGGCCGGCCAGCGGGCAGGGCACGCCTTCGAACAGGCGCACCGGGCGCAGGTTGATGTACTGGTCGAACTCGCGGCGGAACTTCAGCAGCGATCCCCAGAGCGAGACGTGGTCGGGCACGGTGGCAGGCCAGCCGACGGCGCCGAAATAGATTGCGTCGACGCCCTGGAGCTGCTCCTTCCAGTCGTCCGGCATCATCTGGCCGTGCTCGGCGTGGTAGTCGCAGCTGGCCCAGGCGATGGTGCGGCAGTCGAGCTCGAAGCCGAAGCGCTCCGCGGCGGCCAGCACCACGCGCAGGCCCTCGGGCATCACTTCCTTGCCGATGCCGTCGCCGGCGATCAGCGCGATGCGGAACGTGGGGGTCATTTCGGTTTTCTTCATGCGGCTGCCGCAGCCTTGCGGTCCATGTCGTCGAGCCAGCCCTGGCGCAGCTCGGGCACGGAGCGGGCGAGCAGCTGGTAGTAGGGGTGGTGCGGCCCGCGCTCGTAGTCGGCGCGCGCCACCTGCGAGAGCTTGCGGCCGTGCTGCATCACCACGATCTCGTCGCACACCGAGCGCACCGTGTGCAGGTCGTGGCTGATGAAGAGATAGGACACGCCGAGCTCGCGCCGCAGCTCGGCCATGAGGTCGAGCACCGCCGCGGCCACCACGGTGTCCAGCGCCGAGGTCACCTCGTCGCAGAGGATCAGGTCGGGCTCGGCCGCCAGCGCGCGCGCCAGGTTCACGCGCTGCTTCTGCCCGCCCGAGAGCCCGCCGGGCAGTCGGTCGGCCACGGTGTGCGGCAGCTTCACCAGGTCGAGCAGTTCATGGATGCGCCGCTTGAGCGGCTCGCCGCGCAAGCCCTTGTAGAACTGCAACGGCCGCGCCAGGATGCGCCGGATGGTCTGCGAGGGGTTCAAGGCCGTGTCGGCCATCTGGAACACGATCTGTATGCGGCGCAGCTCCTCGGGGCTGCGCTGCTGCAGCGTGGGCTTGAGCGCATGACCATCGAACATGACGCTGCCGTGGCAGGGCTTGAGCAGGCCGGCAACGGCGCGCGCCAGCGTGGTCTTGCCCGAGCCCGATTCGCCGATCACGCCAATGGCCTGGCCGCGGTAGAGCTTGAGGTTGATGTCCTCGAGGATGATCTTGGCCGGCTGGCCCTTCGCGTCCACCGCGCCATAGCCGCACGACAGCTCCTGCACATCGAGCAGCAGTTCGGAATCGCCCGAGGCCTGGCCCGACGCGCGCACCGCGGGCCGCGCGGCCGCGAGCAGGCACTTCGTGTAGTCGTCGGCGGGCGCCGAGAGGATCTGCCCGGTGGCGTTGATCTCGCTCATCCTGCCGTTGCGCAGCACCAGGATATGGTCCGCCATCTGGGCCACCACGGCCAGGTCGTGGCTCACGTACACCGCGGTGGCGCGGCGCTCGCGCACCACGCGGCGGAAGGCGCGCAGCACCTCGATCTGCGTGGTCACGTCGAGCGCGGTGGTGGGCTCGTCGAGGATCACGAGCTCGGGGTCGCCGATCAGCGCCATGGCGGCCATCAGCCGCTGCAGCTGGCCGCCGGAGACCTGGTGCGGATAGCGCGCGCCGATGGTTTCAGGATCGGGCAGCGCCAGCTCGCGGAACAGCTGCACCGCCTTGGCCTCGGCCTCGGACCGCTTGCACAGGCCGTGGATGACGGTGGGCTCGACCACCTGGTCCATGATCGTGCGCGAGGGGTTGAACGACGCGGCCGCGCTCTGCGCGATGTAGGAGACCGTGCGGCCGCGCAGCGAGCGCTGCCGCGCCGCATCGAGCGCCAGCACGTCGGTGTCGCCGATCTGCACCCGGCCCGCCGAGATGCGGCAGCCGTGGCGTGCATAGGCCATCAGCGCGAGCGCGGTGGTGGTCTTGCCGGAGCCGGATTCGCCGATCAGCGCCAGCACTTCGCCGGGCTGCACCGAGAAGCTCAGGTTGTCGACCAGCGTGTTCTCGCCGGCGCAGATGCTCAGGCCCTGGACAGTGAGTGGTGCGCCCATCAGCGTGCTCCTCGTTCTCTTGCCGAACGGCCGGGCAGGTTGTCGATGACGAGATTGACCGCGATGGTCAGGCTCGCGATGGCCAGTGCCGGCACGATCACCGAGGCGCCGCCCATGGCGAGCGCGCCGATGTTCTCGCGCACCAGGGAGCCCCAGTCGGCCGCCGGCGGCTGGATGCCCAGGCCCAGGAAGCTCAGGCTCGCCAGCAGCAGCACGGCATAGACGAAGCGCAGACCCAGGTCGGCCAGCATCGGGCCCGCGATGTTGGGCAGGATCTCGCGCAGCATGATGTAGAGCGTGCCTTCGCCGCGCGTGCGAGCCACGGTCACGTAATCGAGCGCGTTGATGTTGACGGCCAGCGAGCGCGCGATGCGGTAGGCGCCCGGCACGTAGATGATGCCCGCCGTGACCACCAGCATCGGCACCGAGGAGCCGAAGCCCGCCACCATGATGAGCGCGAACATCTTGCTCGGGATCGCGGTCAGTGTGTCCAGGCCGCGGCTGAGCACCGCGTCGATCCAGCGGCCGCTGGCCGCGGCCAGCAGCGCCAGCACGGTGCCGGTGCCGCTGGCCAGCAGCGTGGCCAGCAATGCAACGCCGACGGTGTAGCGCGCGCCCTCGATGACGAGCGCGAGCATGTCGCGGCCGAGGTAGTCGGTGCCGAGCCAGTGCGCGGCACTGATCGGCGCGAAGACATTCGAAGTGCCCGCGGCCGCCGCGCTGTGCGAAAGCAGCCAGGGCCCGAGCAGCGCCGCGAGCACCCAGAACAGCAGCACCGCAAGGCCGAACAGGCCCGAGACGCCGAAGCCGGCGAGCCAGTGCAGCGGGCCGCCGCGGCGCTTCTGCGGCACCTGCGGCAGCAAGGCCGCAGCGCTCACGACCGTTGGAGAGGTGGAGGTTTCCATGAAGCTTCCTTCAGCGGTGCCGCAGCCGCGGGTTGGCAAGAATGCCGCAGATGTCGGCCGTCGTCACCAGGATCAGGTAGGCGCAGCAGAAGATCATGGCGCAGGTCTGAACCAGCGGCATGTCGCGCTGCGAGACAGCGTCGACCATCAGCTTGGCGATGCCGGGATAGTTGAAGATGGTCTCGACGATGATCACGCCGCCCAGCAGGTACGACAGGCTCAGCGCCACCGCGTTGGCGATCGGCCCCACCGCATTGGGCAGCGCATGCGCGAGCACCATGCGCATCGGCGAGGCGCCCTTGAGCCGCACCATCTCGATGTAGGGCGCCTCGAGCTGGTCGATCACCGCGGCGCGCGTCATGCGCATCATCTGCGCCACGATCACGCAGCACAGCACCAGCACCGGCATGGCGAAGGCGCGCAGCAGCTGCCCCAGCGACTCGATGTCGTTGACGAAGGACAGCGCCGGCAGCCAGCGCAGCTGCACCGCGAACACCAGCACCGCCAGCGTCGCGACCAGGAACTCCGGCACCGACACCACGCCCACGGCCGCCGTCGATGCCGCGCGGTCGAACCACGAGCCGCGCCACACCGCCGAGGCAATGCCCAGCGCCAGCGCAATCGGCACCGAGAACAGCGCCGTGACCGCGGCCAGCAGCAGCGAGTTGGGCAGGCGGCTGGCGACCAGCTCGGACACCGGCATCTGCGTGGTCGTGGAGCGGCCGAGGTCGCCCTTCACCATGCCGAGCAGCCACTTCGCGTAACGCGCGGGCGCCGGCACGTCCAGGCCCATCTGGGCGCGCAGCGCGGCCACCGCCTCGGGGGTGGCGTCCTGGCCGAGCTGCTCCTGCGCGGCATCGCCGGGCAGCACCGCGGTGATCGAGAACACGACCACCGAGACCGCCAGCAGCGACACGAGCGCCAGCGCGATGCGCTGGGCCAGAAGCTTCAGGATGACATGGTTCATGAAGGATCTTCCGATGCACGGATCAGGCTTCGAGCCAGACGTTCTCGGCGAAGTTGTAGCCCATGAGGCCGCCTAGCGGGATGGGCGACAGGCCCTTGAGCTTGGAGCTGTGGCCGTCGATGCTCGCGAGGAACAGCGGAATGCCGATGCCGGCGTCCTGGTGGATCATGGTCTGCATGTCGGCATACATCTGCTTGCGCTTGGCCAGGTCGGTCTCGGCGCGCGAGGCCACGAGCAGCTGGTCGAACTTCTCGCTCTTCCAGCGCGATTCGTTCCATGCCGCACCCGACTGGAAGAACTGCGTCAGCAGCACGTCGGCGCTCGGGCGCGGGTTGACGTTGCCGAAGCCCACATGGCTGTTGAGCCAGTGGTTCGACCAGTAGCCGTCGGCCGGCATGCGCTTGATGTCGAGCTCCAGCCCCGCCCGCTGGGCCGTCTGCTGCAGCAGCAGGGACATCTCCACCGAATAGAGCGCCGCGGGCGATGCCACCATCGGCACCTTGCCCGTGATGCCGGACTTCTGCAGGTGGAACTTCGCCTTGTCCAGGTCGAAGGGGCGCTGCGGCAGGCCGGCGAAGTAGAAGCGGTTGGTCGGGTCGATCGGCTGGTCGTTGCCGAGCACCGCGTAGTCCAGCGCAATGGTCTTCTTCATCTGTTCGCGGTCGAACAGGTGCTTCATGCCGAGCACGAAGTCCGGGTTGGCGCCGGGGCCCACGTCCTTGCGCATGATGAGGTCGGAGTACTGGCCCGACTGGGTCACGAAGATGCCGAAGCCGGGGGTTCCCTTCACGCGTTCCACCGAACGCGGGTTGACCGAGCCGACCAGGTCCATGCCGCCCGACAGCAGCGCGTTGACGCGCGCGCTCTCGTCGCCGATGCCCACGAACTCGATTTCGTCGAGGTAGGGCTTGCCGGGCTTCCAGTAGGCGTCGTTGCGCACCATCAGCGAGCGCACGCCGGGCTTGAATTCCTTGAGCTTGTAGGGGCCGGTGCCGATGCCGGCGTTGAAGTCGGTGGTGCCTTCCTTGACGATGTGGAAGTGGAAGGTGCCCAGGATCACGGGCAGGTCGGCGTTCGGCGCGCCGAGCACGAAGGTCACTTCGTTCGGACCGGTGGCCTTGGCGCTTTCGATCTGGTCGGCAAGGATCTTGGCCTTGGAGGCGGTGGCCGGGTCCTTGTGGCGCATCACCGAAAACACCACGTCGGCCGGCGCGAGCGCCTTCCCGTCGTGGAAGCTCACGCCCTTGCGCAAGGTGAAGACCCAGGTCTTGGCGTCCTTGGTGGTGAAGGATTCAGCCAGCGCGGGCTGCGGCGTGAGGCTGCCGTCCAGCGAGGTCAGGCCGTTGTAGATCATGTTGCAGCGCGAGTAGTCGGTCTGGTTCGACTGCTTGGCCGGATCGAGCGTGTCGGTGGCGGCGGCCGTGGCGCCTGCCACGCGCAGCCGGCCGCCCTTGCGCGGGGTCTGCGCATGGGCGCTCATCGCCACGCCCGCGAGGCTGCCCGCCAGGGTGGCCTGCATGCCGCCGGCCATCAGCATCGTGAGGATGTCGCGCCGCGATGCGCCGCGCTTGATCGAATCCATCACGCGAAGGCTTTCGCCGGGACCGACGAGGTCTTCGAACCTCGTGTTGCTGCTGTTGCTCATGGGGTACTCCTGTGGGCCGGTGACTGAAGGTTGTGGAACAAACACGGAACGAAAACGGTGCACTCGCGGGGCGCTCAGGCCAGCTTGTCCTTGAGCGAGTAGTAGAGGCCCATTGCGGGCAGGAACCAGGGCGGACCGAAGTGGCCGGGAATGGCGGGCCAGCCGCGGTCCCGCCAGGGGTTGGCGGCGGCGTCGCCGTCCATCACGGCGGCCATGCGCTCGCCCATGTGGACCGACATCTGCGTGCCGTGGCCGCTGTAGCCCATCGCGTAGTAGAGGCCGTCGCGCTCGCCGGCATGGGGCAGGCGGTCTTGCGTCATGTCGACCAGTCCGCCCCAGCAATAATCGAGCCGCACGGCGCCGAGCTGCGGAAAGGTTTCGGCCAGCCCGGCACGCAGGATCTCGCCGCTCGCGGCATCGGCCTGCGGGCTGGAAACCGAGAAGCGTGCACGGCCGCCGAACACCAGCCGGTGGTCGGGCGTGAGCCGGAAGTAGTGGTGGATGTTGGCCACCGTCGTGTAGGTGCGCCGGGCCGCGAGCAGCGCCTGCGCGCGCTCCGCGCCGAGCGGCTCGGTGACGACGATGAAGCTGCCGATCGGAACGATGCGCCGGCGCAGCCAGCCGAAGCTGCCGTAGCCGCCATGGCGCGTGGCACCGGTGGCCAGCAGCACCTGCTGCGCGCTGACGATGCCGCCGGCGGTGTGCAGCCGGTGCGCATGGCCCTGGCCCAGGCGCTCGATGCGGCTCACCATGGTGCCGGTGTGGATCTGCGCGCCATGGCGCTGTGCGGCCTCCGCCAGGCCCTGGGCGAAGCGGCCCATGTGCATCTGGCCGCTGCGCTTGTAGAGCAGGCCGCCGTGGAAGCGCTCGCTCTGCACCTCGCTGCGCACCTGTGCCGCGCCGAGGATCTCCACATCGGTGTCCACGCCGTCGCCGACCAGGCGCTCGGCGCTGCGTTCGAGCGCGGCCATCTGGTTGGCACGCGTGGCGAGCTTGAGCTTGCCGTGGCGCATGAAGTCGCAGTCGATGGCTTCGTCGCGCACCAGCCGCGCCACCGTGTCGACCGCGTCGTCGTAAGCGCGGTACCAGGCGCGGGCCTTGTCGATGCCGACCTTGGCCGCCACGTCGGCATAGTCGACCGCCAGCCCGTTGTTCACGTGCCCGCCGTTGCGCCCCGAGGCCTCGGCCGCCACACGGTTGCCGGCTTCCAGCACCGCGACACGCGCGCCGCGCTTCGCCAGCGCCCGCGCCGCCGACAGGCCCGTGAAGCCGCCGCCGACGATCGCGACATCGACCTGCGCCGGCAGCTCGTGCGTCTGCGGCACGAACGCAGGTGCCGAATCGGTCCAGTAGGAGTCGAGCTTCATGGCGTGGGGCCTGTGCTGGATGAAAGAAAAGATCAGAGACCGACGACGCCGGGCAGGCCGCCGATGTCCTGGATCTCGGTGTAGCGGTAGGCCGGATTGCCCGGACCATGGCCGCGATTGACGAACACCTTGTTGACGATGCCGATGTCGTCGGCCGACATCAGGTCGTAGCGCAGGCTCGACGACACGTGCAGCACGTCTTCCGGGTTGCAGCCGAGGGAATCGAGCATGTATTCGAAGGCCTGCAGCCGCGGCTTGTAGGCCTGCGCCTGCTGTGCGGTATAGACGCGGTGAAACGGTGCGCCGAGCATCGCCACGTTCTTCTGGATCTGGTCGTCCGAGGCGTTCGACAGGATGACCAGCGGGATTTCCTTGGCCACCTTGGCGAGGCCCGCGGCCACGTCGTCGTGCGGGCCCCAGGTGGGCACGGCGTCGTAGTACTTCTGGCCGTCGCTGTCGAAGTACTGGATCTTCCATTTCCTGCACAGGCGCCGCACCGCGTTCTTCAGCACCACTTCGTAGGGCTGCCAGGCGCCCAGTACTTCGTCGAAGCGGTAGGCGGTGAAGTCGGCGACGAACTGATCCATCTGCTCTGGCCGGATGCGGTCGGCGAAGAGGTCGGTGGTCAGCTCCTTCATGCGGAACCGCGTGAGGGTGCCGTAGCAGTCGAAGGTCACGTACTTGGGACGGAAGGTCATGGTCTCGAATCCTCTGTGAAGGGTGGCAAATGCGACAAACTCATTACGAAGCGATTGCAGCACGCCATCGCTCGAGGTATGTAGGGAAAAACGGCGCCTGGCGAAACGAAGCTGCGGTTTGCGGGGGCGGCGACGGCATGCCGTGCGGTGTGCCCAGCGTGTGTGCGTCCATGCACCTGCGTGCGTCGCGGCAAAGTCGACGAGCACGCTTTTGAAGCTCAGCCTGGCCTCGACCATCTGGTGTTCCAGGTCGTTGCTGATGGGTGTTTCTCGGATGGAAGGCTTGCATGGCGGGGGGCGAGGAAAGTGGCGGTCGATCCTAGGCAGGGTGGCACAGCATTTGTGTGCGTATGCGGGCGCGCCGCCGCAGCGAATTGCGAAACAGGGGGGTGCTGCAACCGAAGCTTGCAAGTTGTGAAAGAGGCCCGTTTCGCTCTGGTGCGGCGCCGCAATGTCGTCCAAGATGGATGCGCCATTCCGCCGCAACAGAGAGTTTTCCCTATGCCTGAACCCACTTCGAACGCACCCGCCATGGATGGCGTGGTGCTCAGGCCGATGACGGCCGCCGACCTTCCACAAGCGCATGCGCTCTCGGCCGAACAGCGCTGGCCGCACCGTCCCGCAGACTGGGAGCAGGTGTTCCCCCATGCCGACGGCATTGCGGTGGAGCGCGACGGCCAGATCATTGCGACCGGCCTGCGCTGGCGCTGGGGCCAGCGCCACGCCACCATCGGCCTGGTGATCGTCACGCCCGCCTGCCAGGGCCGCCGCATCGGCCATCGCCTGATGAGCGCGCTGCTCGAGGGGCTTGAAGACCGCACGGTGCTCCTGCACGCCACCGCGGAAGGGCGGGGGCTTTATGAGCGGCTCGGTTTTGTGCGCGCCGGCGAGGTGCGCCAGCACCAGGGCATTGCGCAGCCGGCGCCGCTGGTCGCGCTGCAGCCGGGCTGGCGCCTGCGGCCGGCGGGTCTCAACGAGCTGCCCGCGCTGCAGGCGCTCGACGCGGCCGCGCGAGGCATGCCGCGCGATGCGCTGGTCGCCGAGCTGCTGCAAGGTGCCGATGCCTGCGTGGTGCTCGACCACGACAACGAGCCGAAGGGCTTCGCAATGCTGCGGCGCTTCGGGCGCGGCCATTCGATCGGCCCGGTGGTGGCGCCCGATGCCGAGGGTGCGAAGGCATTGATCGCGCACCTTGCCGGGCTCAACGCCGGGCACTTCACGCGCATCGACATCGATTTCGACAGCGGCCTGGCCGAATGGCTCGAGAGCATCGGCCTGCTGCGCGTGGATGCGCCGACGACGATGGTGCGCGGTGCGCCACTTGCTGTGGCGGCGCAGGGGCCGTCGCTGTTTGCTCTCGTGACTCAGGCTGTGGGCTAGGCCCGGACCATGAAGACCACCTTCCTCTACAAGTCAGACCCCGTACGCGGCCGCCAGTGGGCCGAAGTGTTCGGCCGCCACCGCCCCGACATCGACTTCCGCATCTGGCCCGACGTTGGCGATCCGGCGCAGGTGCGCTTTCTCGCAGCCTGGGTGCCGCCGGAGGATCTTGCCGAGCGCTTTCCGAATCTCGAGGTGCTGTTCTCTTCGGGCGCGGGTGTCGACCAGTTCGACTTCGCGGCGCTGCCGCCCGGGTTGCCGGTGGTGCGCATGGTCGAGCCCGGCATCGTGCAGGGCATGGTTGAATACGTGACGCATGCCGTGCTCGGCCTGCACCGCGACATGCCGCAGTACCGGCGCCAGCAGCAGCAAGGCCAGTGGCAGCCGCTGCCGGTGCGCCCCGCAAGCGAGCGGCGCGTGGGTGTGCTGGGGCTCGGCTCGCTCGGCCAGGCTGTGCTCGCGCAGCTGGTCTCATTGGGCTTCGACTGCGCGGGATGGAGCCGCTCGCGGCATGAGGTCGATGGCGTGCAATGCCATGCGGGCAGCGACGAACTGCCTGCCTTTCTTGCGCGCACCGACATCCTTGTGTGCCTGCTGCCGCTCACCGATTCGACGCGCGGCTTTCTCGATGCAAGACTGTTCTCGATGCTGCCCATGGGCGCGGGGCTGGTGCACGTGGGCCGCGGGCCGCACCTGGTCGAGGCCGACTTTCTGGCGGCGCTGGCCAGCGGGCGGGTCGGCGATGCGGTGCTCGACGTGACCGACCCCGAGCCGCTGCCGCCTGCGCATGCCTTCTGGCGCCATCCGCGCATTCAGCTCACGCCGCACATCGCGAGCATGACGCAGCCGCTGAGCGCCGCCGAAGCCGTGCTCCACAACCTGCGCCGCTTCGAAGCCGGCGAGCCGATGGCTGGAGTGGTGGACCGCGCGCGGGGCTACTGAAGATGAAGAAGAGAAAGGGCCTGCCGCATGATGTGCCGTAGCGGGCCGCATAACCGCAGCCTGCTTCGCGCAGCACCCCCAAAGCAGCACCACGCCGTGCGGCACGCGGCCTAAGCTCAAGGCATCGAAAGCTTTCTTCGCTCTCGCTTCCATCGACACCGCCATGACGCATCCCACCGCATTGCCGCACCACGCCACGCTCGACGCCATCGACCGTGCCCACCTGATCCACCCCGTCTCGCCCTGGCGCACGCACGAGCAGCGCGGCCCCACCGTGCTGGCCTCGGCCCGCGGCGTGTGGCTCACCGATGCGAACGGGCATGAACTGCTCGACGCCTTCGCGGGCCTGTGGTGCGTGAACGTGGGCTACGGCCAGGAGAGCGTGGTGCAGGCTGCGGCCGAGCAGATGCGGCGCCTGCCCTACGCGACCGGCTACTTCCATTTCAGCAGCGAGCCGGCCATCCGCCTTGCGGAAAAGCTGGTGCAGATCACGCCCGCATCGCTGACGCGCGTGTACATGACGCTCGGCGGCTCGGAGGCGGTCGATGCCGCCGTGCGCTTCATCGTGCAGTACTACAACGCCATCGGCAAGCCGTCGAAGAAACAGTTCATCGCACTGGGGCGCGGCTACCACGGCTCCTCGTCGACCGGCGCGGGCCTCACGGCCTTGCCCGCCTTCCATCGCGGCTTCGATCTGCCGCTGCCCACGCAGCACTACATCCCGTCGCCCAACCCGTACCGCCATGCGGACGGCGGCGACCCGCAGGCCCTGATCGCCGCATCGGTGGCCTCGCTGCGCGCCAAGGTGGCCGAGCTCGGCGCGGACAACGTGGCCGCCTTCTTCTGCGAGCCGATCCAGGGCTCGGGCGGCGTCATCGTGCCGCCCAAGGGCTGGCTCAAGGCCATGCGCGATGCCGCGCGCGAACTCGACATCCTCTTCGTCGTCGACGAGGTCATCACCGGCTTCGGCCGCACCGGCCCGATGTTCGCCTGCGAGGCCGAAGGCGTGGAGCCCGACCTGATGACCATGGCCAAGGGCCTGACCTCGGGCTACGTGCCGATGGGCGCGACGATGATGTCGGAGAAGGTCTACGCCGGCATCGCCGACGGCGCGCCCGCGGGCGTGCCGGTCGGCCACGGCGCCACCTATTCGGCCCACCCGGTGAGCGCCGCGGTCGCGCTCGAGGTGCTGCGGCTGTACGAAGAGGGCGGCGTGCTCGCCAATGGCCAGCGCGGCGCGGCGCACTTCGCGGCCGGGCTCGATGCGCTGCGCGCGCATCCACTGGTGGGCGATGCGCGCCACCGAGGCCTGCTGGGCGCATTGGAACTGGTGAGCGACAAACAGGGCAAGCGCGGCTTCGATCCGGCGCTGGGCCTCGCGGACCGCATCTTTGCCGCGGGCTACCGCAACGGCCTGGTGTTCCGATCCTTCGGCGACCACATCCTCGGCTTTGCGCCGGCGCTGACCTTCACCGAGGATGAGTTCGCCCAGATGTTCGCGCGCCTGAAGAAGACGCTCGACGAGGTGCTGGATGCCACCGACGTGCGCGCGGCCCTGGGGGCCTGAGCGGGCGGGAAAGCACTGCCCCGGGACCTCGCCGGCAAAGCAGAATCGGATCCTCTTTCGTTTTTTCAGGACTGCCATGTCTGAAGCTTTCAAGATCGACCGACTCGACCTGCGCATCCTGGCCCAGCTGCAGCAGAACGGGCGCATGACCAACGTCGACCTCGCGGATGCGGTCGGCCTGTCGCCCAGCCCCTGCCTGATCCGCGTGAAGCGGCTCGAGCAGGCCGGCTACATCGCCGGCTACGGCGCGCACCTGCGGCTCGAGAAGCTCGGCGACACGCTCACCGTGTTCACCGAAGTCACGCTGCAGGACCACCACCGCGAGGACTTCGTGCGCTTCGAGGCCGCGATCCGAGAGGTGGACGAGGTGCTCGAGTGCCACCTGGTGAGCGGCGGCTACGACTACCTGCTGCGTTTCCTGACGCGCGGCGTCAACCACTACCAGGAAGTGATCGAGGAACTGCTCGAACGCAACATCGGCATCTCGAAGTACTTCAGCTACATCGTCATCAAGTCGCCGTTCATCAAGACGCACTGCCCGATCGAACGGCTGTTTCCCCACCCGCGATGACTGGCGTTTTCGACTGCCCACGCCCGACAACCCTCGTCCAGATCCTCTCGCCCGCCGGCCCGCTTCGTGCGGCTCGCTCTGGACCGGGAACGGCGAACCCTGGCGGTTGATTTGCCAAAATTTGCCAAAAGGCTTAAGCTTCGCATATGAGCACCATGAACGTATCCCTGCCCGAAGCCATGAAGTCGTTCGTGGATGAGCAAGTGGTCGAACGTGGGTATGGCACGAGCAGTGAATATGTGCGCGAGCTCATCCGCAAGGACCAGCAGCGGCTTCAGCTGCGCAGTCTGTTGCTCCAAGGAGGCCTCTCGGCGCCCACCAGCAGGGCAGACAAGGCCTACTTCGATGGCTTGCGCGAGAGGGTTCGCAACGCGGGAAAAAAGGGCGCTAGGGCTGGCGGAAGGTGAAGGCGAAAGCAGTCGTTCCGCGGGAACAGGCGAACCGAGACATTGATGAAGCCATTGCCTACTACCTGAGAGAAGATGCGGCAGCTGCCGCAATGAATTTCATCGATGCACTCGAAAAGGCCTACGACCACATCAGCCGGAATCCCGGAACGGGTTCTGCGAGCTACGCATATGAGCTCAGTCTGCCGGGGCTTCGCTTTTGGCCGTTGACTCGTTTTCCGTACCTGGTCTTCTACTTCGAACAGCCCGACTGCATCGACGTCTGGCGCCTCCTCCACGGCCAGCGCGACATACCTGCATGGATGCAGACGTAGGAAAACCATCGGGATCCAGCGCTTCAACCGAAGCCAACGAGATTCGGTTCGATGGTTAGTGATTTATCTGCCTGTCTCACACCCGCAAAGTTGGCGGCATCAAACCGACCTGAAGTCACGCAACGTTCAAACTCTGGCTGGCGCTCGGCGCCGTCCTCGCGACGCTGCTTCTCCCTACTGCCGGCCATGCAGAGATCACAAATGGGTGGATGCCAAAGGCCAGACACACTACGGAGCGCAAAGCCGACGCGGGCGAAGCCAAGGCGGTGGAGGCAAAAAATCTCGCCGCCTGCGGCGCCGCCAGGCTCCGCGCCCTCATCAGACCATTGCCGGGCGCGCTGCAGGTTCGCTCAGCCGCCGCGGCCGCTGGCAGTGGGGCCTTACGGGCCGCCCGTGGCAAGGCCAAAGCCACTCTTCGACGGACGAGATCACCGCACCGATGCATCGCAATGCGTGCTCGCGCGGAATGTTTTGAACGGGGCTGTCCGGCAGGGCAACGGCAGGCCGACCGACAAATACGATCGTGAAGTCGCCCAGAACGACACCAAGGCTTTTTGCAATTCGCGCTAGGCGCCCGCGCTGACTGGCGGCCCTGCGCTGGCGTTCCTGTAGATGGTCGCGGCGATCAAGGCCGCGCCGGCAAGGCAAAGGACCGCAAGCAAGATCAGCGCAGAACAGGCGCCTTGCGTAAAGGCCGCCACATCCGGATTCGAAAGTCCCGCGCCACCGCCTCCCAGAATCATGCGCTGCGAGCCGGAAGGAAGCTGTGCCAGCGCCACGCTCAGCGTCAGCGCCGTTCCCACCATGATGCCCGTGTTCTGCAGCGTCGACCGGACGCCGTTGGCGATGCCCCGGCGCTGGGGGACCACGCTCTGGAGGATCGATGCGTTGTTCGGCGTCACGAAGCTCCCGATGCCCAGGCCGAGCATCCAGAGGCACAGCGACAGCTGCACGGCGCCGATCATCGGTTGCAGCAGCGCCGCCAGCAGTGCCAAGGCGCAGGCTGCGAGCAGCATGCCGCCCACGCAGATGGATTCGGCCGCGAAGCGGCGAAGCAGGATGCCCGCCACCGGCGCAGCCATCAGCATGCCGAATGCCACCGGTGCGATGCGCTGGCCCGCCTGCGATGGCTGCAGGCCCGCGCAAGCCTGCAGATACAGAGCCACCAGCAGCAGTGGAGCCGCCTGCGTCATCGACAGGAGCAGGATGGCCGCGTAGGCGGTGCGGCGTCCCGGGTCGCCGAACAGCGAGGGGTCGACCAGCGGACTGGCCACGCGCATTTGAACGCCGGAGAAGAGGGCGATGGCGCACAGCCCCGCGAGCATGAAGGCCCACACCGGCGGGCTGGTCCATCCGCGGGTACCGGCCATCGAGAGTGCATAGGTCACGCATCCAATGCCGACGAAGGACAGTGCCGCGCCGGCCAGATCGAAGCGCTCGGCCTGGACGAGCGCACTTCTTGGCAGGATCTTCCAGGACCACGCCAGCACGCCGAGCCCGATCGGCACGTTGAGCATGAAGAGGACGCGCCATCCCCACCACGAGACGACGAAACCGCCCGCCAGCGGGCCCACGACCTGGGCCAGGGCCGCAACCATGGCGAGCACGCCGAGTGCCAGCCCCATCCTGCGGCGGCCGAAGGCATCGCCCACCAGCGCGCTGGCGTTGGCCATGACGCCGGCCGCACCGACGGCCTGGCAGATGCGGCTCGCCAACATCAGTTCGGCGGTGGGTGCGAAGGCGCATGCCGCACACGCCGCCACGAAAAGCCCCAGTCCTGCGAGGAAGAGCCGGCGCCGTCCCCAGAGATCGGCCAGCCGTCCGAAGCTGAGAATGCAGACGGTGCTGACCAGCATGTAGGACAGCAGGATCCAGCTCGCCTGCGCCGGCGAGGCATGCAGGCTCCGCGCCACGGCAGGCAGCGCGACATTGAGCGCACTGAGATTCAGGAAGCACAGCAGCGCGCCCGAACTGGCGGCCACGAGCACCGCCCAGCCCGCCCGGTCGGCGTCGTCGTCGGCCATCATCGATTCAGTCTTCGCTCCTGAACCCCGAGGCCTTGACGATGGGGCGCCAGTACGCCCGGTCCTCCCTCATGATGCGCGTCACTTCGGCGCCGGGAAGCCCCGTGGCCTCGAGGCCCATGCGGTCGACCTGCGCGCGCACCTGCGGATTGCGCATGGCCGCGAGGAGGGCCGCTTCCAGTTTCGCGGCCACATCCTTCGGCGTGCCCGCCGGCACGAAGGCGGCATAGGCGGCGTTGGCGCGGTCGAAGGCGTCGTAGCCTGATTCCTTGATGGTCGGAACGTCGGGCAGCCAGCTCAATCGCCGGGTCCCTGCCACACCCAGGATCCGCAGCTTGCCCGCGCGGTGGAGCTCGAGTTGGCTGGCCAGCGCGTCGGCAGCGAACGGCACATGGCCTCCGATGAGGTCGGTCGCGAGCGGCGCACCGCCCTTGTAGGTGACCGGCGCGAGCGGCACGCCGATGGCCTTGGACAGCTGCAGCACGCTGAAGTGCAGCGCGCCGCCGAGGTTGGTCAACCCCACGCTCGCACCCGTGGGGTTCTTCCTGACCCAGGCCACATATTCGGGGAGTGTCTTGAACGGTTGGCCTGCGCCGGCCGAAAGGACGCTGGGCACGTTCGCCAGATGCGCAATGGGGATGAAGTCCTTGTCGACGTCGTAGTTCAGCCGCGCATAGGTCATCGGAAAGAGGACGAAGGGCGGCGTCGCGCCCAGCAGGATGGTGCGGCCGTCGGGCCGGGCGGCTTTGACGGCCTCGATGGAAATCCGGGTCGAGGCGCCGGGCCGGTTCTCCACCAGCACGGGTTCCTTGAGCGTGGTGCGCAAGTCCTCGGCCAGCGAACGCGCCAGGTTGTCGAGCGCGCCGCCCGGCGGAAAGCCGATGACCAGCCGGATGGGCGCATTGCTGTCGGCATGCGCGGCGGCGCCGATCAGTGCGATCGACGCGCCGAGGAAAAGTGTCCTGAGAAACGAGGCCATGGTGGAGTACCTCCAAAGTTGTGGAATGGGAGCGGGAGAGGGGATCTAGAAGGCCAGGGCGGGCAGCGCGTTCGCCGGCCGGTGCGCGGCTTCGAAGGACGCCGCGGCCTGCAACAGCTGCAGGTCCTCGCGGAACCGGCCGACGAGCTGCATGCCGATGGGCAGGCCATCGCGGCCCGCGCCGCACGGCAGGCTGATAGCGGGGTGGCCCGTGAGGTTGAAGGGCATGGTCCAGGGAAACCAGTTCGGCCGCACTTCGGCATACGCCGCGCCATCGATCTCGATGCGGCCGAACAGGTCCTGGTCGATCGGCAGGGCCGTGCGCGAGAGCGTCGGCGTGAAGATGAAGTCGTGGCTCTCCAGCTGGGCCTGGACCTTGCGGAAGAGCGCGGTCCTGGCAAACATGGCCTGCTGGAAGGCGACCCCGTCGACGTGCTGCGCGAGTTCGAGCTGTTGCAGCAACGACGGGCTCAACTGGTCGGCATGCGCCGCGGCCAGCGGGGCGAAGCGGCCGCGCCAGCTGGTGTGGTTGATCACCCGCCACACCGGCTCGACGTCGTATCCGTCGCTCGACATCTCTTCGAGCTCCGCGCCCATGGAACGCAAGGTGTCCAGGGCGGCTTCGAAGGCGGCGGCGACGTCGTCGGAGATCGGACGCCCCTCGAGCGTTGCGCAGTAGAGGATCCGCTTGCCGCGCAGATCGCCGCCGGGTTGCAGAGCGTCGAAGTAGCGCTGCGCCGGCACGCCCAATGACCAGGGATCGGACCCGTGGGCGCCGGTCATGGCCTGCAGCATGAGCGCGGTGTCGGCCACGTTGCGCGTGGTGGGCGTCACGTAGGTGTAGTTGCCGAAAGCGTCCTGTACTTGGCTGTGAGGCACCACGCCCAGGCTCTGCTTCAGGCCGACCACGCCGTTGCAGGCGGCGGGAATGCGGGTCGAGCCGCCGCCGTCGGTGGCGATGGCCAGCGGCGCGATGCCGGCCGCGATGGACGCGGCCGCGCCGCCGCTCGAGCCGCCGCTGGTGCGCGTTCCATCCCAGGCGTTGCGGGTGCTGCCGAAAAGAGGAGCGTCGGTCAGGCACTTGGCGCCGAACTCGGAGGTGGTCGTCTTGCCGATGAGGATGGCCCCCGCCTGGCGCATGCGCGCCACCGCCACGGCGTCCTGCGTGGGAACGTGGTCACGATGCAGCAGGGAGCCGTAGGTCGTCCTGACGTTCGCGGTGTCGACGATGTCCTTCACCGTGAAAGGCAGGCCGTGCAGCAGGCCCAGTGCCTCGCCCCTCGTCACGGCACGTTCCGCCTCCCGGGCCTGCGCCATCGCCTGCTCGTGGCACAGCGTGATGAAGCAGTTGAGGTGCGGCTGCACGGTGTCGGCCCGGCGCAATACTTCTTCGACGATCTCCACCGGCGAGAGCTTTCGTTGCGCGACGAGCGTGCGCATGGTCGCGGCGGACATCTCGCAGATTTCGGACTTCGGAAGACGCGGAAACTTTTTCATGCGCAAATGATTGACGCACCGCACCATCGGGTCCAATACTGTTTTCTTGAAAAGGCATACGAGCAGCGTATGGCAGCACCAGACTTCAGAACGCTTCGCTACTTCGTGGCGGTCGCCGAGGAACGCAGCGTGGGCAAGGCGGCACGCCGGCTCAACATGGCCCAGCCGCCGCTGTCGGTCCACATCAAGAACCTGGAAGCGGCGGTGGGCACGCCGCTGTTCCGCAGGGCGGCGCGCGGCATGGAGATCACCGATGCCGGCAATGCGCTGTTCCAGCGTGCGAAGGAAGCGCTGCTGCTCGCCAACGAAGGCTTCGACGCGGCACGGGCGATCGGCTCGGGCCGCAGGGGCCGGCTCACGATCGGGACCATGGTCGTGCTGTCCTACCTGGTGCTCCCTCGCCTGGAGAACGCGCTGCGGGCGAAACTGCCGGATGTGGAAGTCCAGTACGTGGAACTGAACGCCCTCAACAACGTCTCGGCCCTCGTCGACTCGGACGTGTCGGTGGCGATCTGCATCCCGCCCGTGGCCCAGGCCGGCATCGCGGTCGAGCGCATCGGAACCCAGCCCTTGATGCTGGCCATGCATGCGGACTCGCCCCTGGCCCGCATGTCCAGCATTCCACTGGAGCGGCTCTCAGGCCTGCCCCTCATCGGGCTGCCTGTGCCGGATGGAGACGTCGACAAATCCGTCGTCGCCTCGATGCTTCGGCGGCACGGCGTCAGCATGCCGATCGCGCAGCGGGTCGAGACCATGATGTCGGCGCTGGCGCTCGTGCTGGCGGGCAAGGGCGTGGCCATCCTGCCGGCCTGCGCCCGGATCGGCCGGCCTCCGGGTGTGGTGTTCAGGGCGCTTCGCAACGTCGATGCAAAGATGGACATCGCCGCCTGCTGGCGCAGCGATTGGCAGAGCCCGCTCATCGAGCCCTTCCTGGCCTGCGCGCGCGCCTCTGTGCGGCAAGCTGCCTAGCGGAGGGCCGGGAGGTCGAGGCGGCAGCTGCATGCGTCGCCTCCGACTCGCGCCGGCCTGGCTGCTAGATGTGAAACGCCGCCAGCGCCCCCACCACAAGCCCCCCAGCCGCCACGCCGAACATCGCGCGCTCAAGCCACTTCTTCTTCGTCAGCAACGCAATGGCGGCCAGTGCGATCGACACCTGCAGCACGGTCGTCGCCTGCGCCCAGCGATGGTGCTGGTGCATCTGCTCTTCCGACTGGGCGTCCCATTGGCTCGCCTCGGCTTCCAGCTTCTTTGCGGCGGCCTGGATGTCGGTCTTCTCCTGCTCGTAGCGCGCCACCTTGAGCTGCCAGTCCTGCTTGCGGCCGTCGTCGGTCGCGGTGTCGCGCGCGAATTCGGCCAAGGCCTGCTTGGTGCTTTTCGACTGGAAGTAATTCCACTGGTTCGACGCCTCGGTCTTCTTGATCGCGGCGTTGTTCTTGTAGAGGCCCGCGTTGGCCTGCGTGGCGCCGCCCATGTACGAGAAGATTGCGCCGACGGTGGCGATCACGGCGGTGCACACCGCGATCTTGCTCGTCATGCTCATGCCACCCGACGGTGAGGCCGCCGTGCCGTCCCCATGGCCGTCGCCATGGCCAGCGCCGGATGCCGCGTGTTCAAGTTCGTGGTCGTGCGGGCCGTGCACGTGAAAGCCGTGTCCTGACATGGGATCCTTATTGAAATGGGTTTTCTCTGAACGCGTGCGAGTATGCCCGCCAGCAGACGAAAGCATTCATGCGCTGCGCGCGGGAATCGTTGCCTGCGCGTGCTGCGTTGTGGGCATTTGCGCGATGGCCCGGGCGACCGCGGCCCCGGAGGCGAGGGATTGAATCGGATGGTGCTGTATTTGTTATAAAAATGACCAGACACGCGACCGATTCCCTGATCCGTCGGCGGTACCTCATTACATATACGGCATTAAGTCGCCGCAAAATAGTGCTCTATTTGCTATAATTTGTGCAGGTGTAGGCAATGCGTCAGCCAGGGCGCCGTTAGAAATTTCACATGAGTTTTTATAGCAAATAAAGCATATGAACAGTCTGCCTGATCTTGGCCGCGCACTCGCGCAACTGCGCAAAGAGCGTGGCATGACCCAAAAGGAACTCGCCGCCTTGAGCGGCCTGGGCCAATCCACCCTTGCACGCTTCGAGACGGGCGGTGTCGCCGAGTTCGGCTCACGCAAACTGCTGCGTCTGCTGGAAGTGCTCGGCCACGAGATGAGCTACATGCCGATGAAGCGCAGCTTCACGCTCGATGACGCGCTGGCGGAGCGGCAACGCGCCTTCGCGCAGGACAGTGAAGCGCGCCGATGAAGCTGCACGTCTTCGTTCATGACAAGCCGGTGGCGACCCTGGAGTCTGCCGATGGTTTCCGCCACGTCATGGCCTATCACCCTGATGTCGAACCCACGCAGCTCGTTTCGCTGCTGATGCCTGCGCGGACGGAGTCCTATGCCTATCCCGACCTTCATCCCGTCTTTCGGATGAACCTGCCGGAGGGCTTCCTGCTGTCGATTCTGCAGGAGCAACTGGGGCCGCAGGTCGGTGCATCGCCGCTCAACCTGCTGTCGGTGGTGGGGCGCAACGCCATCGGGCGCGTGAAGGTCGCCATGCCCGGCGCCGATCCGACCCAGCCGCCCGTACCCTTCGAATTGAGGGAAATCTTGCGCGGCGACAACTCCGAGGCGGCCTTTGTCGACCTGGTGCGCCGATATGCCGTGTCCGGGGTGTCCGGCGTCGTCCCCAAGTTCCTGTCGCCGAACGCACTGACCGAGTACGGCAAAGGGACGCTGGCCACCGATCGGTACATCATCAAGGGGGCCACCGCCCGGCTCCCGGGCGTTGCGCTCAATGAACACCTGTGCATGGAAGTGTCGCGCCAGGCCGGCATTCCTGCCGCGATGACCGAAGTCTCCGAGGATGGCCAAGCGCTTGTGGTGCATCGCTTCGACTTCGACGAGGACGGCACCATGCGCAAAGGCATGGAAGACCTTTGCAGCCTGCTGTCGCTGCGGCCTGAAGAAAAGTACCAGTCGACCTGGGAGCGTGTGGTCGGCCGCATCAAGGATGTAGTGGATTCGCCGGCACAACAGAATGCGGCGTTGTCGCAACTGGCGGATCTGTTGCTGCTGACCTATGCGCTGCGCAACGCGGACTGCCACACCAAGAACATCGCGCTGCTCTACACGTCGCGCGAGAGCATTGCCTTGGCTCCCGTCTACGACATGTTGACCACGACGGTCTACGACGACTATGCGAAGAATCCGCCGGGTATGCCTGTCGAAGGGCGCAGCACCTGGATGCCGGGCAAGGCGCTGGAGCGGTTTCTGCAGACACGCTGCGGCGTGATGCCTGCGCAGACCAAAGAGCGTGTGGACCGCCTCTGCGAGTCCATCGTCCGCGTGACCCCGCAGGTGGTCGAGGCGGCCGGCCGCTATCCCGGATTCCGCGAGACGGCCAAGCGGATGCTGCATGCCTGGAACGCCGGAATGAACAGCCTGCGCCTGCAGAGGACCTGGAGCCTGCCGTCGCTGGACGTCGCGATCAAGCGGGCGCGTTTCTCGGATGCGAAGCCCGCGATATCGGCCCCGCGGGAAAAGATGGGCCGCTCGCCGCTCCTGGGAAAGCGGTGATGCCCCGCAGGAGGTCGCTGCGGCGCAATGGTCAGCGGCCCGCCTCGACGGCATCGGCCAGTTCGGCCAGCGTGCGGAAGTGGTAGTCGGGCTCGGTGTGCTTCGATTCGATGGTGCCGCCGGACCCCTTCTGCGCATGGCGGCGCTCGATCCAGCAGGTGGCGATGCCCAGCTGTTTGGAGATGCCGATGTCGTGGTACTGGCTTTGCGCCACGTGCAGGTTGTCGGCCTGTTTATAGCCCCAGGCGCCTTCGAAGCGGCCGCGCGCGTAGGCGAAGTAGCGCGCGTCGGGCTTTTCGCACAGGGCGTCGTCGCAGCTCAGCAGCATGTCGAAGGGCGAGCCCAGCGTCTGGTCGAAATGGGCCAGCGCCCATTGCTGCGCGTTGGTCATCGTGACCAGCTTGAAACGCGTGCGCAGCCGCTTCAATGCCTCCACCGAGTCCGGGAAGGCTGGCCATTGCGCCACCGAATCGCGCAGGCCGCGGGCCAGCGCATCGCTGTCGGGCAGGCCCAGCGCGGGCGCGATGGCGTGCCAGCAGCGCTCCAGGTCGTCGGGGTACCAGCCGGCCTGGCCGTCGGCGCGTGCCCGGCGGTAGGCGGCCAGGAATTCGTCGTCGCTCACGCGGGCATCGGGCACCGCCGAGCGGAGGTAGGCAAGCATGCCGACCTCGAAATCGATCAACGTGCCGACGACGTCGAAAGTGAGAACCTTGAAATCCTGCAGGGACATGGGAACAGCTCCAATCGAAATGGAAAAGGCGCGCAGCGGCGAAGAGACGACGACGGATGTCGTTCCACACGAGCATAGGAGCCTCGCTGTTCCCTTTCAGATCGAAGTGGGCATGCGAATCGGCATGTGATTCCGCAATCGGTGCCGTGGCGGCATCTTGTTTTGCCATGCCGGTGCCCGCCCTCCGAACCGGGCAGCCGCTCAGCGCGTCATCGTTCTCGCCAGCGTCTTCTGCGGCAGGTAGGCGCCGTGCGCCCGGAGCTTTTCGACCAGCACCTGCGTGTCGAGGTCGCAGGCCGGCTCGCCACTCGCGATCGACTGCGCGGCGGCGGTGCCCACGGCCTGTCCCATCATGTAGGCGGCCGATTGGGCGCGGATCGACCCATGCACCTTGGTGTCGCTCGAGTGGCAGCGCCCCGCCACCCACAGGTTCTGCGAGCCGCGCGGCACCAGGATGCTGTACGGAATGCCCACGCTGTTGCCGCGGCCCAGGTTGTCCTTGCCGTCGAAGTCGCGCAGGAAACGCTCGTACTCGGCCTTGGAGGTGTCGGTGGGGTGGACGTCCGTGGGCCGGTTGTAGACCGCGATCTGGTCTGGAAACTGCCGCTGGTTGCGGAAGTCCTCGATGCCCAGCTCGAACTCGCCGACGATGCGCCGCGAATCGCGCACGCCCATCACCGGCGCGGTGGTCAGCAGCTCGAGGTCGGCGCAGCCGGGCACGTACTTGCGAAAGAACTCCAGATATTCCACCGCCAGCTTGCGCCCGAAAACCATGCCGTCCGACAGGCTGCGGTTGGACAGCGGATTCAGGTTGAACACATGGCCCGCATTCAGGCTGGCCGTGCGCTCGCCGATCTTGTTCATGCCTGGCATGAAGAGGTCGGCCTGCGTGAAGTGGCCGTCCGCGATGGCTCGTTCCAGCAGCTCGGTCTTGGTGCGGGCCTTGGCCGCGTCGATGCCGCGCCAGTCGTCGCCGTAGGCCGGATCGTCCCAGCGCATGCCGCCGAAGAGCGAGCACAGCGTGCTCGGCGCGACGGTGTCCGTGTCGCGCAGCACGACCTTGCATTCGGCGCCCGCGAGCGCGGCCAGCGCGGCGTCGCCGGTTGCGTCCACGAAGGTCCGCGCCCGCACGTAGCGCAGGCCCTCGACATTGCTGAGCACCACGCCGCGCACGCGCCCGTCCTGCACGTCCGCTTCGATCAGCCGCGTGAAGAAGCGCAGCTCGACACCGGCCTCGACCGCGAAGTCGTCGAGGATGCGCTTCAGGTGCTCGGGCTTGAAGGGCACCCAGCGATTGAGCTGGCCGTCCAGGAATTCGCGAACCACGTGCGGGCCGAAGGCCTTCTGGCGCCACATCGTCTCCAGCAGCTCCTTCATGAAGCCGCCGACCAGCATGCGCTCGCCGTCGGACACCGGGCCGAAGGACGCGACCAGGCCCGACGTGCCCATGCCGCCCAGGCAGCCGGTGGCCTCGACCAGCAGGGTCTTCAGGCCCAGCCGGGCCGCGCACACGGCCGCGGCCGTGCCGGCGGGGCCGCCGCCGGCCACCACCAGGTCGTAGCTGTCATCCACGGGGATGGTGCGGCTGAAGGAATATTCGGACGGAGAGATCATGGGCTGGGTCATCGCTGGAGGAATTCTGTGGGCTCAGTTGGATGGCTTGTTGAGCGGCCTGGAGATCTCGGCAAAGCGCCGCATCTCGGACTGGATGAAGGCCTGGAACTCGTCCGGCCCTTGCGGCCTGACCTCGATGCCCATGTCGGCCATCGCCTTGGCCACGTCGGCGGTCGCCAGCACGGCAAGGATGTCGTCGGCCAGCCTGGCCGTCACCGCGCGCGGCACGCCGGCCGGCGCGGCAAAGCCGGCCCAGTTCACGGCTTCGAAACCCGGCAGCGTCTCGGCGATGGCAGGCCACTGCGGATAGAGTGGGCTGCGTTCCTTGCTGGTCACGCCCAGCACCTTGAGCTGCCCCGACCGGATGAAGCTTTCCGCGGAGGACGCCACCGAGAAGCCGAGCGGGATCTGCTTGCCGATCATGTCGGTGTACATCTTGGCCGCGCCGTTGTAGGGCACGTGCTGAAGCTGGATGCCCGCCATGTGGTTGAGCATCTCGCCGGCCAGCTGCGCGGAGGTGCCGATGCCGTTCGATGCGAACGACAGCGTCCCCGGGTTCTTCCTTGCCATGGCGATCAGTTCGCGCACGTTGTCGGCGCCGAAGTCGGCCGGCGCCACGAGGACGACGGTGAAATAGCCGACACGCGCGATCGGCCCGAGATCCCGGGCCGCGTCGTAGGGCAGGTCCTTGCGCTGGGCGGCATTGATGCTGAGCGAGCTTCCGAGCAGGGCGAAGGTGTGGCCATCGGGCGCGGCACGCGCGGTCGCGAGCGTTCCGATCACCACGCCGCCGCCCGGCTTGTTCTCCACCACCACGGACTGCTTCCACCGGGCTTCCAGCGCCTGCGCGAAGATCCGCGCCAGCCGGTCGGCCGCACCGCCCGGGGGCTGCGGAACGATCAGCTTGACGGGCCGGGTCGGAAACTCCTGGGCGTGCGCCACCCGGGTCCGCGCCAGCGCGCCCAGCAATGCGGCCTGCAGCAGGCGCCGGCGAGACAGCCGTCCGTCCTCGTGTGCATTCATCTTTCTTTGTCTCTGGTCTTGTCGGAGTGCCTTCATTGTTGTGAGGCCTGCTCGGCCCCGCAAATGAAAAGAATTGGCGAGGGCTTAACTTTTGGTTATGCACCCGCCGATCCTCGTCCGGCGGCATGCGATGGAGAATCCAGGCATGAACCTGCGCCACATGGAAGTTTTTCGCGCTGTGATGCTCACGGGCGGCGTCGTCGGCGCCGCCGAACTGCTGCATGTTTCGCAGCCGGCCGTAAGCAAGCTGCTCGGGCAGATCGCGCGCCAGACCGGCCTGACCCTGTTCGAGCGGATCAAGGGCCGGCTGATCCCGACCCCCGAGGCCCATCTGCTGCACCAGGAGATCGAGATCCTGTGGCGCGGCGTGGACCGGGTGCGCGACGTCACGCGCAGCCTGGCGCAGCCCGACACCGGCATGCTGCGCATCGCGGTGTCCGCAAGTCTTGCGCCTTACCTGGTGCCACAGGCCATGGCGCTTCTCCATGCGCAATACCCGCGGCTCAAGTGCCGGGTCGAGGTGCTCGTCGCGCCGATCATGGTCGATGCACTGCTCGATCGCTCGATGGATCTGGCGATCGGCCTGCTGCCCAACGACCATCCGAACCTCATTGTCGTCAAGCGCTACCAGTGCACGCTTGCCTGTGTCATGCGCAGCGACCATCCCGTCACGGCGCGCAAGATCGTCCGTTCGGCAGACCTGCGAGGCCATCGCATCATCACGTCCCCCGAAAGCAGCGCCTACGGCCGCAGCCTGCACCGGGCCTACGGCAAGGAAGCCGAGGAGCTCCACCTGGATGTCGAGGTACGTTCGTCGACGACCGCCTGCTGGTTCGCGCAGGCCGGCGTCGGCATCGCGGTGGTGGACCGCGCCGCCATCGCGGGGCAGACCTTCCACGGCCTGGCGGTGCGGCCCTTCAGCAGCAGCGAGCGGCTCGACGTCCACGTCATCCGCAACCGGTACCGCCCGATGTCGGTCGTGCAGCGCGCCTTCTGCGAGGCCTTCGACGAGGTCTGGACTCGGACGCCGGGCCTGGGTGGGCGGGCTCTCAGCCGGCCGCGCACTCGTCCGGAAGCTTCGCGATCACCTTGATCTCGAACTGGAAGCCGTAGAGCCAGGTCACGCCGATGCCCGTCAGCGTCGGGTGCGGCGCTTCGCCCCAATATTCTGCGACCACCTTCCAGATGGTCTCGAACTTCGATTCGGGGTCGACGATGAAGACCGTCACGTCGACCACGTCGTCGAAGCTGCAGCCCGCGGCCGAGAGGATCGCGTTGAGGTTCTCGAACGCGAGCCGGACCTGCGCCTCCAGGTCGGGCTCGGGCGAACCGTCGGGCCGGCTGCCGACCTGCCCCGATACGAAGAGAAAACCGTTGGAGCGGATGGCGGGCGAATAGCGGTTGCGCTCGTAGAGCGCCTGGCGGCCGGCGGGAAAGACAACGTTGCGTGCGGACATGGATTGGCTTTCTTTCCTGAAAAGGGAGGTTGTGATCGGTGGACTCTAGAGTGCGCGGCTGACTCTGAGGAATATTCCACTGGACTCAAACGCGGCTAACCTATTGATTTCCAAAAGCCATCCAAAGAGTCGCACCCGGATAGCGCGTTCTTGAGGCAGGGGAGCGCCAGGTAGGAAAGCACGACCATGGTTCCGACCATGAGCCGGCCCCTGCTGCCGACCCGATGGCACGCGCGGCGTCGAACCCTTCGTTGGCAAGGAGCAGCGCTTCTCTTGCGCGCTGGAAGAGCGCATTGCCGGCATCGGTAATTTCCATGCCGCGCGCCGACCTGCGAAAGAGGGCGTGCCCACCGCAGCCTCCAGATTTTTGATGTGCACCGACAGCGGCCGCTGGGCCATGTTGAGCCGGCGCGCCACCTTTCCGACGCTGCATTCCTCGGCCACGGCCACGGCCACGAAGTAGCGCAGCGTCCTGAAGTCAGGTGCTGCCATACGCTGTGCATAAGCCTTTTCAAGAAAACAGTATTGGACCCGATGGTGCGGCGCGTCAATCATTTGCGCCATGAAGAAGTTTCCCCGTCTTCCGAAGTCCGAAATTTGCGAAATGTCCGCCGCGAGGAGCGCGCACTGGTCGCGCAGCGCAAGCTGCTGCGGCGTCCGCCAGTTCGATCCGAACGTTGTGTGCGCGGGTCATTCCGGGCACCGAAAGGATGTGTGATGCCACCGAACGCGTTCGTGGCCTGGATGAGGCCTGCCGCGTTGGCGCCCGGTCCGGGATAAGTACCACACAGGTTCGAAATCGTCCTACCGCCTTCGGGGAGTGGCTGCTTGGAGTTCATCTCTCTCTCCTCAATTCCACCGCCGCGATAACGGCGCGGAGCCGGCGATGAACAATTCCCCCAACTCCGTACGCGAGCATCGGCATGGAGGTGCTGTTTCTCCTTGCATCAGGAACCCGACATTCGTATCGCCGGAGCCGTGTGACTGTCTAGCGACAGTGGTGCAACTCACACGCTTTATGTCGCAGGATTGCCAAAAATTCCTCAAAATTCGCGCAATACAACATTGTTACATTGGTTAAGATTTGCATATATTTAATCCAGCGGTTGACACCATTTTGGTGCGCGATGAAATTATGGAGGGTCGCAGCTCACTGTGTTCGCCGGTGATGAATTCGCTGAGACATCTCATTGCAGGTAAGCGCATGAACTGTTTGCGCAGCTGCGATTTGATGAAGGGTGAGTCAAATAACAAATAGATTCCATGAGTTGAATTGAGTGCTGAACGGATATTGAAGCGCTTTGGTGTTGGGGACAAATCAAACTGGCTGCCTGATTGATTGTGGATGCAAGCTGGGAATGGTGCGTCGCTCGTAGAAGCGGTTTTTGTTGAGCTGAACAATGCCTCTTCCCGGAAGAAAGGTGCGGAGGGGGCACGCGTTGCACTCAAGTTCGAGGAAACATGGATTTATTGATGTCCGATGTGCGGCTTTTTGTGAAAGCCGTCGAGGTGGGAGGGTTGACGCAAGCGGCCGACGCGTTAAGCGTGCCCAAGGCATCTGCGTCCCGGCAACTCAAGAGGCTGGAGGCCTTGGTCGGCCACACGCTCCTGCACCGGGGGGCAGGTCGTTTCGGTCTTACCGGTGAAGGGCGCGAGTTCCTTTCCACGGCGAAGGAAGTTCTGGAAGCGGTGAACCAGGCGCTCTCGCGGCTCTCCGACACCAACGAAGCTCTGACAGGCCAACTGCGGATCTCGGTTCCCGGTTATCTCGGCCGCGAATTGCTCTCCTCGCACCTGTCGGGCTTCATGGCCGCGCATCCTCTGCTCAAACTCACCGTCGACGTGAACTCCGATCGCGTGGATCTGTTTCGCGAAGATGCCGATGTGGCCATCCGGGTGGGGCTCGAGGGCTGCGAAGACCTCGTCGCGAGACGCATCAAGAGGCAGATCCTTGTCCTGTGCGCCGCACCCTGGTATCTCGAGCGCCATCCGGTGATCGAGACGGTCGACGATCTCGCGGGACACTATTTCTTGACCTGTGGTCCGGAGCGGCAGGCCATGGAAATGGTCGTTCCGGGTCTTGACCGCGAGTACATCGTCAGGGCTGCGGGCGTATTCCGAGCCAACGATCCGGAATTGCTGCTGAGACTCGCCTGCTCGGCCGGCGGAGTTGCCTTGGTCCCTCTTCTTTGTGCCAAAGCCGCGATCCAGAGCGGCTCCTTGGTCACTGTCCTTCCGTCATTCGAGCTGATGCCGGAAGAAGTGAATCTGACGTATTTGCCCGCGCGGCGCAATACTCGAAAAATCAGAGCCTTCGTCGACTTCATATCCAAGGCGCTAGAGCAAGCCTGATTTGCGCCTTCGCCGCATCGGAGGCCTTCGTGGTTCCGGCGGTTTCCCCACGTTCCATTTTTCAACGGCAATGCAGCCGGGCTTTCGCACGCCCCTGCGTTGTCGCAGGCAGTTCCACGCATTGACAGGATGGTGCGCGGTCTTAGCGGGCAAATCGAAAGAGGTTCCAAAATTGAAACCTCCACTTTCAAGATTGGAACCCCGTTTCCTTTGACCGCTGCAGGCACAATCGATGTAGGTTACAAGTGAAAGCGAACGTACATTGCTGTGAATAAGGGGGTCACGTCGGATGGATCCGTCCGCAGAAAAAAGTTTCGCTGCAATGTGATTTATTTCCAGGTATTTGTGGCCCTGCTGGCGATTCGTGCCGAATTGCCGTGATCTTTGAACTGGAGCAATCATGCTTATACAAAAATTGACTCAATCTTTTTTCCACGTCGCAGGCAGACTCCCTGCTTTGGCTGCAAGCTTTGGCGCCGGAATGATCGCCGTGGCCAGCCTGGCTGCGCCGGCCTCGGCGCAGACTGTCGCAACTCCGTCCGCGCTCGCTCCCGAGAAAACCGTTGCGGTCGCCCTGACGCAATTCAAGGTGGTGAAGGCTGCGGACGGCAAGGAGCAGCTGCTGGATGCTTCCTCCGTCAAGCCGGGCGACATCCTGGAATATCGCGCAACCTACGTCAACAAGACCGGCAAGGCGGTTTCCGGCCTGGTCGCCGATCTGCCGATCCCCGAGGGGCTCGAGTACCTGCCGCGCAGCGCCAAGCCCGGTGCCGCATTGGTCAAGGCGGCCACCAAGGATGGCGTTTACGGCGCCGAGCCGCTGACGCGGAAGGCCGCGAACAACAAGACGGAGCCCGTGCCCTACGGCGACTACCGCGCATTGCGCTGGACGCTCGGCCAGCTGCCCGCCGGCGGCGAGACCGCCGTGACTGCGCGCGCCAAGGTCGAGATCGTCGTTCCGCCAGAGCCGAAGACCTCCGCCGCGGCGCCGCAGGCGCCACCTGTGATGGTGCAGTCCGCTGCAGGCGCTGCCTCGCGCTGACCGGTCGACGGTGGTTTTGCCTCCTGGCTTCCGTTTTTCTGTTTCCTTGATTCCTTTGCTATTGCGCGCAACCCGGCCGCTGTCTTCCGTTCGCGGAATGCCTGAGCCGGGTTTTTTTTGTTCCTTTTTTGACAACCGAGGAGAAACCACGTGAGTCCCACCTTGCCAACCCGGCGCATCGGCTTCAGGCCGAGAGCCACATGGGCTGGCGCCGCAGTTCTTTCGCTGGGCTTCCTGTTTGGAAGCTCGAGCGCACTTGCAGCGCCGCCGCCTGCCAATACCGTGATCGGTAACCAGGCTTCAGCCACCTATTCGGATTCGTCCGGCACCACGCAGCTGGCCACCTCCAACCTGGTGCAAACCACGGTGCAGCAGGTCGGCTCGTTCACGCTGGATACGTTCAATCAAGTCACGACGACAATCGTCAACACCAAGCTCGGCGCCGCAGGCTCAGTGGTGTATGCACCGCACATCTTGACCAACACCGGCAACGGCTCGGACACCTTCACCATCACGGTGGACGCCGACAACGATGCCTTCTCCAAGGTCGAGGTCTATCCCGACGCGAACGGCGACGGCATGCCCGACAGCACCACGCCGCTGTGTACCGCCGCGCCCGCCGCAGTCTGCAGCGTGCCCGCGCAGACCGTGCCCGGCAACAACGGCGCGTTCCAGTTTGTCGTGGCCTACACGATCCCCGGCACCGCCACCACGCCGACCACGCCGTTCGATACCGCCACCATCACGGCCACCCCGGGCACGCCGGCGCTGTACACGGCACCGAACACATCGGCAGCGGACAAGGACCAGGTCAACCTGACTACCGTGGCCGCCTTCGGCGCGACCAAGTCGATCGGCGTTCCGGCAGTGGCCGGTCCCGGCGGCGCGGCCTGGCCGCTCGCGAGCACCGGCGGTCCGCGCTCGTCGTCGGCTTCCTGCTCGACGACCTGGGCGGCAGGCCTGGCTTCCAGCGACACCTGCAAGTACACGGTCTACACGCTCACCTTCAACAACACCGGCGGAGCGCCTGGCAAGTTCGCCCTGTCGGACACGTTGCCTTCCGGCTTCACCTATGTCGCGGGTTCCGCCGTCTGGAGCAGCGCTCCGGGCGTGGCGCTCGGCGACGGTGCCGGTGGCGATCCGGTGGGTATCGATTTCCAGGTGGCAGGCAACACGCTGAATGCCGTCGTGAACTCGCTCGGCCAGAACGTCACGCAGACGATCAGCTTCGTGGTACTGGTGAACAACACGGCCGTGGTCGGTACGTCGACCACGACCAACGTGGGCCAGTACAACCCGACGGACTCCCCGACCGCCACCGCAGCGGCGATCGGCACCTTGGGCTCGACCACCAACCCGGCGGCCTACGCCGTCGTCGCCAGCTACGGCCTCGTCGTGGGTACCAACCCCTCGACCGCGGCAACGGCAGTTGACACGGTGGCCGGCACGCCCAACGGCACGGCGGCCGACACGACCACGCAGCCGTCGGTGGTTGCCGGCGGCAGCGTCAAGTTCCCGCAGACGGTGTTCAACACCGGCAGCGGCGTCGACAGCATCAACCTGAGCATTGCCAACGGCACGTTCCCGGCCGGCACGACCTTTCTGCTGTTCGCGGCGGACGGCGTGACGCCGCTGCTCGACACCACCGGCGACGGCGTTCCCGACACCGGCCCGATTCCGGTCGGCGGCAGCGCCAACATCGTGGTGCAGGCCAACGTTCCGGCCAGCGCCACCGTGGGCTCGGGTCCGTTCAACGCGATCCTGACCGGCCGCTCGGCGAACGACCCGACCAAGCTCGACGCCACGCTCGATCAGGTCACGATCGTCGTCGGTTCGCTCGTCGACCTGACCAACAGCGCAGCCGGTACCGGCTCGGGTTCGGTGGCAGGCGGTGACTTGGGCCCAGGCCCGAGTCCGCAGCCGACCACGACCAACACCACGCCTGCGGGCACCGGCACGATCTTCACGCTGTTCGTCAAGAACAACGATGCGGCCGGCCCGGCAACGCAGACCTACACGCTGGCGGCCAGCCAGTCCATCGGCTTTCCGGGCACGCTGCCGGCGGGATGGACGGTGAAGTTCGTGGCAGCGGGCGGCACCTGTGCCGCCGCGGCCATCACCAACGTGACCGTGGCTGCCGGTGCGCAGCAGCAGGTCGATGCCTGCGTGACGCCTCCCGCCACGCAAACGCCTGTGACGGCCCAGCCGATCTACTTCCGCGTGCAGTCGACCGCCGTGGCATCGACCGGCGTGCTCGTGTCCGACGCCAAGCAGGACGCGGTGACCGTGACCACGGCAGCAACGCTGGGCGCCACCCTGACGCCCAACAACGTCGGCCAGGTCGCTCCGGGCGGCACCGTCGTCTATGCGCACACGCTGACCAACACCGGCAACCAGAGCTGCGGCGCGTACACCCTCACGGCCACCGTACCGGCCGCCGATGCGGCGCTGGGCTGGACCACCGCGATCTACCTCGACGTCAACGGCGACGGGCAGATCGATGCGGGCGACACGCTGGTTACCGGCCCCCTCGCCGGACCGCTGGCTGCAGGCGCAACGCAGAAGCTGCTGGTGCGCGTGTTCGCACCGGGCGGCGCCAGCGCCGGCGCAACCGACACGACCACCGTGACGGCCACGTTCACCGATCCGGCGCCGAACTGCGGCACGCCCTCGGCCAACGACATCAGCACCGTGATCACGGGCCAGATCCGCGTCCTCAAGACGCAGGCTGCCGACATCGCCTGCGACGGCACGGCTGACGGCGCCTTCGCCGCCACGCCGCTGTCGCTGAAGCCCGGCCAGTGCATCGTGTACCAGGTCGTTGCGACCAACGAAGGCACCGCGCCGATCACCAACATCGCGATCAACGACGCAGTGCCCGCGTACACGGCAATGAGCGCCACCCAGCCGGCCAACCAGTGCGTCTCGACCGGCGTGACTGGCACCGCGCTGGCCTATGCCCAGACCCCCACAGCGGTGAGCTGCGGCAGCGCGGCCAACACCGTGGCCCCGGGTGGCACGGCCACGCTGACCTTCGCAGTACGGATCAACCAGTAACGCGCGATTGAGTCGCCGGCAGGCCTCTCCGGGACTGCCGGCTTTACGCGAGGCGCCGCCTTCACGGCTGCGTTTCGCCTTTTTCCCCTGCTGCTTTTTGGCGCGAGCGCACTCGCACGCGCGCATGGCAGCGGCAGAGGAAAAAGACCCAGGTATTCACGGCACCGGCAGGCGCCGACGGAAGGTTAAGCGGAGTGCAATTCTTGTCTGACTCATTGATGGGCTGTCGCTCGCAGCGATGGCGCCAAGCCGGCGCCACGCTCGCGATCGGCCTGGCGCTGTTCCTGGCGCTCTTCCTGACGCTGTTCCTGGCGTCCGCCGCGGTGCATGCGGCACCCGCGCCCGGCGGCAGCGTCATCCGCAACGTGGCAAAGGCCAGCTATGTGCCGGCCGGCTTTGCGCAGACCGAAACCTCCAGTTCCAACAGCGTGGTGGCGAATGTCCTTGCGGTCGAGGCGCTGGTGCTGACGCAAGACCAGGCCGTCAACCGGCCGCCCGCCACGGTGGTCACGCTGAACCACCTGCTCACCAACACCGGCAATGTGCCGTCGAGCTATGCGCTGGCCTTTGCCAACAACGTGGGCGGCTGCGCGGCCGACACACTCGACCTTTCGACCCTGCGGGTCGTGCGCGACATCAACAACAACGGCGTGGCTGACCCCGGCGATCCGGTGCTGCCGCTCGGCGTGCCCGGCGCGCTGACGCTGCGGCCCGGCGAAACGGCCTCGCTGCTGGTGCAGGGAACGGTTCCGGCCACCGGTGCCGGTGTTGCCTGCACGGCGTTGACGGCGACCACCGCGTTGCAGAACCTGAGCGCCACCAACCGCGACACCGTGACGGTCGGCGACATGGCGGTCATCGCCATCACCAAGAGTGCGAGCTACCCGGGCGTCATCATCCCGGGGCAGACCCGCATCGACTTTGCGGTCTCGGGCACCAACATCGGCGCGCGCGATGCACAACCCGCCAACGTCGCCGCGCCGACAGGCACGCCCGTGCTGGTGAACGGCGCGCCCACCAGCCTGGTGCTGGTGCGCGACCTCATTCCCGCCGGCACGCAGTACATCGCCGGCACGCTGCAGAGCACGGCCGCGGGCGCGGTGCGGCTGTTCCGCATGCCGGGCGATCCGGCCTTCAGCTACCGCACGGCGGACGACGCCGCAGCCGTCGAAGTGGCAATCGGCGTGCCCGCGGCCGTGTCGCGCAACGCATCCATCGCAATGCAGTTCGCGGTGCTGGTGCGGGCGGACCAGACCGGCGACATCCGCAACACCGCGCAGAGCTACTACAACGACGGCACCGCACCGGTGGTGTCGCCGTCCAACACCGTACTCATCACCACCAGCCAGAGCCGCATCGGGGTGGCCAAGGCCGCCTCGACACCCCGCGCCAACCGCGGCGCCGACGGCCTGCTCGACGGAACCGCGACCGTGCGCTTCAGCGTCGACGTGCGCAACTACGGGGCCGTGTGGCTCTACGGCGTGCAGGCGACCGACCTGCTCGAAGGCAGCGGCGCCACCCAGTTCGGCAGCTACACCAGCGCGGCCGTGCCCGGCCCCAATCAATACACCGTCGTGCCTGGCTCGATCGCCATTGCGGGCAACCAGGGCAGCGGCACGGGCGGCACCGTGGCCGCGGCCAACAACGCGTTCACCGGCACCGCCGCCGCGCAAAACCTGCTGGCGCCGGGTGCCGTGCTGCCGGTCGGCGCGCAGGTCACGGTGCAGTTCGATGTTCGCATCAACGTCAACGGCCGCACCGGCACGCTTCTCAACAGCGTGCGTGCGCAGGGCGCGCTCACGCCTGGCGGCGCGCCGGTGGCTTTCGACGATTCGGTCGACGGCACCACCCCCGATCCGGACGGCGACGGCAACCCGAACAACAACACCGCGCCCACACCGGTCTCGATGCAGCTTCCATCGCTGTCGCTTGCCAAGAGCGCGTCGCTGCCGCGGCGCGTGGCGCAGGGCGTCTACGAAATCGACTACCGGCTGCTCGTCACGAACACCGGTGTCGCCCCGGCGCCCCACGTGCGCGTGATCGACAACCTGAACTGCACCTTCGACATGGACAAGCCCGAGGGGCCGGTCGCCTCTTGGGAGCTGGTCGGCGCGCCCAAGGTCCGCAGCGGGCTGCTCAATCCCGCGGGCAGCTTTACCGGCCGCGCCGCCTGCGACCGCGAGGCGCTCGCGAGCGCCGATGCCTTCCGGCTGCCGACCGAGGCAGTGCTCAGCCTCACCGACGGCAGCCGCGGGCTGGAGCCGGGGCAGAGCGAGGAAATCGGCTTCACCGTTCGCCTGACCCAGAAGCCAGGCGCAGGCGACCGCCGCGTGGCCATCCACAACAAGGCGTGGGCGGCGGCGTTCGACCAGAACACCATCAACGTCACGCCCGCGATGCTGGTCGCGGCCACTGCCAACTCGGTGCAATCGCTGCTGGCGGACCCGGCCGGCACGGTCTACAACGCCGTCACGCGGGCGCCTGTTCCCGGCGCGGTGGTCACGTTCACCCGGCAGTCGTGCAGCAGCGGGTCGGTCACGCCGATGACCGCGGCAGAAATCTACGGCGGCTCCTCGGACACCTACACCTTCAATGCCGACGGCAGCGTGTCGATGACCACCGGCGCCGACGGCAGCTACCAGTTCTACCTGCAGTCGCCGCCGGCCGCGGGCCTGTGCACGTACTCGCTGCACGTGGTTCCGCCGGCCGGCAGCGGCTATGTCTACCCGTCGCAATTGATCCCCGTGACGGCCGGCACCTTCGGCAGTTGCGGCCCGGTCGTGTCCAGCGCCCTGCCGCCCAAGGGCGCGGATCCGACCACGCACTATTTCTCGGTCACGTCCGGCTTCAACGCTTCGAACGAAGCGTGCGACGTGGTGCACAACCACATCCCGCTGGACCCGGGCAATGTGCTCGGCCTGGTGCTGCGCAAGGAAGGCAGCAAGCGGCAGGTCGAGTTCGGCGACTTCATGGACTACGCGCTGACCGTGAGCAACAAGACGGGTACGCCGGTGACCGGCATCTCGATCAGCGACAGCCTGCCGCCGGGCTTTGCCTACGTGAGCAACAGCGCGCGCCTGAACGGCGCGGCCACTGCCAACCCCGTCGGCGGCGCGGGCCCGAAGCTGGTGTTCAACTACCCGACGCTGACCCTGGGCGTCGACCAGATGGCCATGATGCGCTACCGCGTGCGCGTCGGCGTGGGCGCCCCAACCAACGCAGACGCGATCAACCGCGCGCGTGCCTATTCGGGCCCGCTGCAGTCCAACCTCGCGAACTGGACCGTGCGCGTCACGGGCGGCGTGTTCTCGGACGAGGCCTTCATGTTCGGCAAGGTCTACATGGACTGCAAGGCCGACGGCAGGCAGGAGGGCAGCGATGAGATCGGCGTGCCTGGCGTGCGGCTGTTCATGGAAGACGGTACCAACGTGGTCACCGATGTGGAGGGCAAGTGGAGCCTCTACGGACTCAAGCCGCTCACCCACGTGCTGCGCGTGGACCAGACGACGCTGCCGCCCGGCGCCCGGCTTGAAATACTCGACAACCGCAACGCCGGCAGCCCCGAGAGCCGCTTCGTCGACTTGAAGAAGGGCGAGTTCCACAAGGCCAACTTCATCATCGGCAACTGCGACAGCCAGGCGACGCTGGCGGACGTGGTCGCGCGCCGCGCGGCCATCGCCGCGATTCCGGACACCGAGGCCGAAGCCCAGGTGCGCATGCGCCTGAACCCCGAAGGGCAGATCGTTCCCGTGGGCGACCTGCGTTCGCTGCCCGCCAGCGGCCAGGCGCTCGCCAGCGGCAGCACCGGCTCGACCATGACCACGTCCGCACCGCTGATCGCCATGCCCGATGCGCCGGCCAATGCCAGCAGCTTCGTCGGCGCTGCATCGGGCAGCATGAGCGGCACGCTCGGGACTGCCGCATCGGCCTCGCCGACGCCCGCCGGCAGCCTCTTCGCGGCGCTCAACGGCCTGCCGACGGCGGCGCAGGGTGCATCGGCCGCGGGCGGCGCGGCGAGCGGCGTCGGCGCGTTTGCGAGCCGGCCGGTCAACACTTCCGCCGCCATGCTGGAGCCGCGCAGCGCGCCGCTGCTGCCCGAGGCGGTGCCCAGCCCCATCGAGTTGGAGGCGCTGCTGCCGCAGATCGAAAGCAATGCGCTCGGCTTCCTCGGCCTGAAGGACGGCGACACCGTTCCTGGCCAGTCGATCAACGTGCGCGTCAAGGGCGAGGCTGGCATGACGCTGCGCCTCATGGTCAACGGCCAGGCCATCGACGGTCGGCGTGTCGGCAAGAAAACCCAGTTGCCATCGAAGAGCATCGGCGCCTGGGAATACATCGGCGTGGTGCTGCAGCCCGGTATCAATCGCCTGCAGCTCGATGCGGTGGACGATTTCGGCAATGTGCGCGGCAGCGAGCAGATCGGCATCGTCGCGCCCGACAAGCTGGGCGGCATCCAAATCGACCTGCCCGAAACCGCCTATGCCGACCTGCGCACGCCCGTGGCCGTCAAGGTGCGGCTGGTCGACGCCGCAGGTGTGCCGGTGACCGCGCGCACGCAGCTCACGCTGGAAGCCGACCGCGGCCGGTGGTTCGACGAAGACCTGAATCCGGCCGAGCCCGGCACCCAGGTGTTCATGGAAGGCGGGGCCGCCGAGTTCCGGCTGCTGCCGCCGGGCGAGGCGGGCGATGTGCGGATTCGCGTGACCGCCGGCAGCTTCGTCAAGGAAGTGCGGCTCGCGCTGCTGCCCGAGATGCGACCGATGATCGGCGTGGGCATCGTCGAAGGCGTGCTCGACTTCACCAAGCGCGGCAGCGTGCCGCTCGGCGCCATGCCCGCGGGCGCGGCGTTCGAGGCCGAGCTGACGGGGCTGACCGACGAGCGCGAGAACCGGCGCGCGGGCGCCCGCGCCGCCTTCTTCTTCAAGGGCACGGTCAAGGGCGAGTACCTGCTCACTGCCGCCTTCGACTCCGACAAGGCGCGCAAGGACCGCCTGTTCCGCGACATCCGGCCCGACGAGTTCTACCCCGTGTACGGCGACTCGTCCGTCAAGGGCTTCGATGCGCAGAGCACGCAAAAGCTCTACGTGCGCATCGACAAGAACCGTTCGTTCCTGCTGTACGGCGACTTCACCACCAGCAGCAGCACCGAGGTGCGCAACCTGAGCCAGAGCAATCGCGCGCTCACCGGCCTGAAGCACGTGTACGAGACCGCCAACGTGCGCGCCACCAGCTATGCGTCCCGCACCGCCCAGACGCAGCAAGTGGAGGAGTTTCGCGCCGTGGGCACCTCCGGCCCCTATTACCTGAGCGCGATCGGCGGCGAGTTCGTCGACAACAGCGAGCAGATCGAGGTGGTGGTGCGCGACCGCAACCAGCCCGACATCGTGCTGCAGCGCACGGCGGTCACGCGCTTCGTGGACTACACGGTCGAGCCGCTCACGCGCCGCGTGCTGTTCACGCGCGCCATCGCGTCGGTGGACGCCAATCTCAACCCGCAATCGATCCGCGTCACCTACGAGGTCGACAGCGGCGGGCCGAAGTTCACCGTGGCCGGGACCGACGTGCAGGTCAAGGTGGGCGAGCGCCTGCAGGTGGGCGTGGTCGCCAGCACCGACCAGAACCCGGAAAACCACCGCAAGCTGCGCGCGCTGACGGCCGTGGCCCGCCTTGGCGATAACACCACGGCCGCGGCCGAACTGGTGCGCACCGAATCGGACGAGAAGGGCAAGGGCGAGGGCGGTCGCATCGAAGTGCGCCACCAGGACGAGAAGCTCGCCGTGGTGGCGCTGGCCAGCAAGACCAGCACCGGCTTCGACAACCCGGGCGCGAGTTTCTCGGCGGGCCGCACCGAAGTGTCGGGCCGTGCCGAATACAAGATCGACGACAACACGGCGGCACGCGCCGAAGTGCTCTACAGCAAGGATGCGCTGCTCGAAGGCGACCGCAAGGGCGCGAGCGCGAGCCTGCGCAAGAAGCTGGACGACAACGTGGTTGCGGAGGTCGGCGTGCGCCACGGCCAGGGCAACAGCGGCCTGGCCTCGGGGTCCGGGTTCGATTACGGCGAGATCTCCACCTACAACGGCAATCTCGGCAGCCGTGTCGGCGCCGCCAGCGTCACGGCGCTGGGCGCCGCGGCCACGGCCAACAGCAGCGCTGAACGCGAAAGCCTGACCACCGTGCGCGCACGCCTCTCGGCGCAGGTGCCCGGCGTGCCGCTGGCCCAGGTCTTCGTCGAGGGCGAGCAGGACCTGAAGCATTCCGATCGCCACACGCTGGCCGTCGGGGGCAACTACGCGATCACCGACAAGACGCGAGCCTACGCGCGCTACGAGCTCATCTCCAGCCTGTACGGCGATGCACGGCTGGACGCGACCCAGTCCAACAACGTCGGCGTCCTCGGCATCGAGAGCAACTACATGGACGGCGGGCGCATCTACAACGAGTACCGGCTGTCCGACAGCATCGACGGGCGCGCCGCGCAGGCTGCCATGGGCGTGCGCAACACCTTCAAGCTCACCGACCGCTTCAGCCTGACCGGCGGCCTGGAGCACACCCGCCAGATGGGCGGCTACACCAACAGCGCCAACAGCGGCACCGGCTACGCGGGCGGGCTGGGCGAATCCACCGCCGTCACGGCGGGCGTCGAGTACCTGACGGACAACTACAAGCTCAGCGGCATTCTCGAAGGTCGCAAGGGCGACGACGCGAACACGCGCCTCTTCAGCGCCGGTTTCGGCTACAAGATCAGCCCGGCGTGGAGCCTGCTGGCGCGCAGCGTGGTGAGCGACAGCGAAGGGCAGGGCGCGAACGGCGGCAACGAGCGCCACCTGCAGCGCCACCAGATCGGCATGGCCTATCGTCCGGTGGACAGCGACACGTGGAATGCATTGCTGCGCTACGAGCGCCGCTCGGAGCGTATCGTGGGCCACGGCAATGCTGCCGGCGCGCTGACCGGCGGCAGCGCCTTCGGCAGCGGGTTCGGCAACGCCAGCCTGCCGGGCAGTACCAGCGCGGACATTCTCTCGGCGCACCTGAACTACAACCCGCAGCGCGGCAGCGTGCTGAGCGCACGCTACGCGGGAAAGATCTCGCGCGTCGACGACGGCTTCCTGGCCAGCACCTACTGGGCGCACCTGCTGCACGCGCGCTACACCCGCGACCTCAACAAGGACTGGGACTTCGGCATCCAGGCCGGCCTGCTCTACGGCAAGGGCGGCTCGCTGCAGAAGACCGCGGGCGTGGAGCTCGGCTACCAGGTGGCGAAGGACCTGTGGATTTCCGCCGGCTACAACTTCGTAGGCCTCAACGACCGCGAGCTGACGGCCAACGAATACACCAGCAAGGGTGCCTACATCCGGCTGCGCTTCAAGTTCGACGAAACGGGGCTGGGCTTTCCCTCGGCCGGTGCCGCTGCGGCGCCTGCGGCTGCGCCCGTATCGCCAGAAGAAAAAACCGGTTCAGAAAAATGAACATGCAAAGACTCAAGAACACGCTGCGCTCCATCGCGGGCATGGCATGGTGGTGGCTCCTGTGCGGGGCATGGCTCGCGGCCGTGCCGTTTTCCGGGCATGCGCAGCAGGTGCTCACGCCGCAGACCGGCACGCTGATCAACGGCACGATCGTGGGCGTCAATGCGGGTGGATCGTGGAGGACTTCCTGCATCAGCGGTTTCCCAACCGGCTTGACGATGTGGGAGCGTTATCACAGCGCCGTGGTCAACGGCACTTTTGCCAACCTCACCGGCGGCTTGCGCGCATACGAACTGCGCTGCTCTCCGTTCACCGTCACCGAGGGCGCGGCCGCCGCGACCATCACCTGGGGCGCGGCGACCCAGCGCGGGGTTGCAGGCCGTCCCATCGATGGCATGACGCGGCGCGGCCCGCAGGCGTGCCCGGCCGGCACGGTGATCGCGGTGCTCGGCGGCGTCGACCGCATGTTCAACGGCGCCTCGGGCAACATTTACCCGACGCAGATCACATTCACCTGCCGGCCGGTCACCGTGGTGGCAGGCGACTGGTTCCGCGTGGCCGCGACCGGCGGAGCAAGCTACACGCTGGGCATCACCACGAACGACGGCGGCACCGGTCCCGGCTCTGCAGTGCCGGGACCCCTGCGCGCGCCGCGCACTGTTTGCCCCTATTCGGCCACCAACACCTGCAACGGCCTGGAAGACCTTGGCGGCGGGGAGCTGATCGACGGCTTCTCCGGCGTGCGAAGCGAGTTCCCGGACGCACGCGTGTCGCAGCGCATCAGCTTCGTCAACTACGCCTGGAGCCAGGCGCTCGGCCCCAGCACCAACACGGCCACGTGGCGCCCGACCGCTGGCCGCTTGCCGTTCTACCCGCCGACGGTGGCCAACAACACCGCTCGCTACCAGGACAACTACGAGACCTATGCGTCGGCAGGCACCAGCTACAGCGGCGGCGCCCTGGCACCCAGCGGGGTCAGCGCCTACAACTTCGTCAGGACCGGCACCTGCACCACCGCGCACACGCTCGCGACGCAGGAGGACTATACGTGCACGAACATCATCACCGGCCGGCCCGACCTGCAGGTGCGAGTCTCCGTGCCGCCCGACGCCTGGACCAGCCATGGGCAGGAACGCAACGTCAGGCTCACGGCCAAGAACTTCGGCCCGGGGCGCACCACGGCCACGGACAACGCGACGGCGGTGCTGGCCCTTCCCGCCGGCTGGAACACCGGCACCTTGCCCGCCAATTGCGCAAAGGCCGGCTCGCCGGTGGTGGTGACGTGCCAGCTCAACCCCACGCCGCTCGAGGGTTCGAGCGGACCGGGCATGACCGACGGCGGCGAAGCCAGTTTCGACATCCCCGTGTTTCCCCAGCCCACCGTGGCGGCCGGCAGCTACCCGGTCGTCAATGGCGCGCGGGTTTGCGTTCAAGCGGCATCGCCGGGCAACCCGCACTACTGCACGGTGCCCAACGATGCAACCGTGAACAACGACGACGGCATCGCGGTGGATGAAACCGACACCATCGTCCTCGCCTATCTCACGCCGCCGCTGATGCCGCCGCGCGTCACGACCACCGTCGTCTCGAATGGCGGCGTGGGTTCCTTCGCGTTCACGGGCACGAACGACGCGGCGCCTGTCAGCCCCATCGTCACGACGGTGGCTGGACAGGGGGAGTCGGGGCCGACCAGGGAACTGGCGGTCACGCGGAGCGCGACGCTCCTGCAGCAGGCGGCGCCGCCTGCGGGCTTTGCGCTGCGCGCCATCTCGTGCACCGGCATGGCTGCGGGTGGCACCGCCACCTACGACCTCGCGCTGCGGCGCGTGACCCTGGATGC
Source organism: Variovorax beijingensis (assembly GCF_007828835.1). Classification (GTDB taxonomy): domain Bacteria; phylum Pseudomonadota; class Gammaproteobacteria; order Burkholderiales; family Burkholderiaceae_C; genus Variovorax; species Variovorax beijingensis_A. Next base: position 135,370 of record NZ_VIVL01000005.1, read on the forward strand.
GGCCGCCACTGACTACGGCGCCAACATTGCCTGTACCTTCACCAACACCCGCGTGGTCGTGACCGTCAGCAAGGTGACCGAGGGCGGAACGGGCAGCTTCTCCTTCACCGGCTCGAACGGCTTCGCCGCGCAGAGCATCACCACCTCCGCGGCCAACACGCCGGAGGAAGGCGATCCGTCGGGCCTGACCACCGTGGGCGCCGCGACCACCGTCACCGAAGGCGTGCCGCCCGTCGGCTGGCGGCTCAAGGGCATCGCCTGCACGGGCATGGGCGCGGGCGGCGCGGCCACCGTGAATCTCGCGGCGCGTGCCGTCACGCTGAACGCGGCGGCCACGGCGGCCGGCAGCAACATTGCCTGTACCTTCACCAACACCAAGCTGCCGACGATGACGGTCAGCAAGGTTTCGATCGGCGGCACGGACAGCTTTGCCTTCACCGGCACCAACGGCTTCACCGCCACCAACGTGACGACGGAAGACGACGGCGTTGCCATCGCCGCAGCGGAACAGGTGCTCACGGCCGCGAATACCGCCACCAGCATCACCGAAAGCGTGCCGCCGGTCCCCTATGCGTTGACCGGCATCAGCTGCACGGGCATGAGCCCGGGAGGCACGGCCACGGCGAACCTGGCGACGCGCACCGTCGCGCTGAACGCCGCGGCCACCGCACCGGGCAGCGACATCAACTGCACTTTCACCAACACGGTCCAGCCGCAGCTCAAGCTGGTGAAGACCGCCGGCGCTGCGAGCTTCGCGGTTGGTGTGCCTTCGAGCTACACGCTCACGCTGAACAACATCGGTCCGGTCGCAACCACCGCTCCCGCGACGATCAGCGACACCGTGCCCGCCACGCTGGCGCTCGGCACCATGCCCGCCGGCTGCAGCGCAAGCGGGCAGGTCGTGAGCTGTACCGTGCCCGCGGGGCTTGCCGCCACCACCGGTTCGGCCGCCTTCGTCATTCCGGTCACGCCGTTGCCGGGCGCCTCGCCGAGCGTGGCCAACACCGCGACGGCCACGGGCGGTGGCGACCCGTTGTGCAATGCGACCGGCAACTGCACGAGCAGCGCGACCACGCCGGTGCTGGGAGAGCCCCGCATCACCCTGCGCAAGACCAAGACCAACATCACGGGCACGCACACCTTCGGCTTCACGCTGACCGGCGTGACCAACCCGACGGACAGCATCGCCGTGACCGCGCTGGCCACGCCGCAGGCCTCCACCACGGTGCACGTGGGCACGCCGGGCGTCGAGGCCACGGTGCAGGAGTCGGGCGTGCCCGCGGGCTGGCCGGCCAACCCGGTGTCGGTGTCCTGCCTGGACTCCGCAGCCGCAACGAGCGGCAATTCGACCACGCAGCTGGCCATACTCAACGGCAACACCGCAACCCTGCCGGCGAGCGTGATGCGGCCCGCGGCGGCCATTGCCTGTACCTTCACCAACACGGCCACCGCGCGCGTCGCGGTGAACAAGACCGCGTCCGCGACCGCCGGAGCCGGCGGCAGCATCGTCTACGGCCTGAGCTTTGCCAACACCGGCCCGGTGGCCACCGGCACTTCGCTGGTGGTGAGCGAGCAATTGCCGCCTGGCGTGGTGGCCAATTCGGTGGTGCCCGGCACGGGTGTCACGTCGGTGAGCTGCGGCTCGCTGCCGAGCGCTGCCGGTGCGCTGCTCAACTGCACCATGACGCTGCCCGCCGGCGGCATTCCGGCAAGCACCGGGGTGCGCGGCTTCACCCTGAACGCGACCGCGCCGATCGTCGACACGGGTACCGTGCTGACCAACTACGCCAGCACCAATGTGAGCGGCGCGGGCCTGCCGGTCACGGCCGCCGGCGCCGGCTGCTTCTCCAGCGGCACGGTGAGCTGCGCCAACGCACAGACCACCATCGTGGTCGGCCCCGCGGCCGGCAGCCAATCGGGCGTGCGCATCGTCACGGACAACCAGCTGGCCAACGGCACCGCGCAGGACGTGCTTGAAGCGTTCATCCGCGACGAGTCCGGCAATCCGGTCCAGGCCGGCACGGTGGTGACCTTCGGCGCCACGCCGGACGTCGCCTTCAACGGCGGCGCGGTCGGCGCGGCCGGTAGCTGCACCACCACGGCGGCGGGCCTGTGCCAGGTGAGGGCAACCAGCACCGTGGCCGCGGTCTACAGCACCACGCAGGTCACGGTCGGCGGCGCGGTGCTGAGCGGCAACTTCAGCGTCGGCGAAGACAGCTACCTGCCGAGTCCGCAGCCCTACCGGTTCGGCAGCCGGCCGACCGTGACCATCCGCAAGACCTCGCTCGGAGGGATCGGCACGTTCAGCTTCACCGGAAGCAACGGCCTCGTGGCACGGAACATCACGACCACCGTGGCCGGTACGCCGGTCGCAACGGCGGTGCAGACGCTCACGGCGGCGAATATCGCCACCACCATCACCGAAGGCGCACCGCCGGCCGGCTATGCGCTGATCGATGCCTCCTGCACCGGCCTGGGCGCCGGCGGATCGGCTTCGCGCAATGGACGCGTGCTTACGCTCGATGCAGCGGCCACCGCGCCCGGCAGCAACATCGTCTGTACCTTCACCAATGCATACGATGCGAACCCGCCGCCCCCGCCGGTTGCACCGACTGTGATGTGCTCGACGAATGCCGCCGTGTTCAACACAGGCTTCGACGGCCCCGCCGGCCCGCCGGTGGCCACCGGGCGCGATCCGGTGTGGGAGTCGGGTGTGGGCACCGCCACGGGCGGGCCCGGCAGCGTTGCCGCGTGGGCTCGTTCATATGTCGGGAACAAGGCGCCGGGCAACTGGATCGCGTCCCCCTTCGGCAATGCGAACTGGATCTCGCAATACCCGACGACCCATACAGGCAACGTCGACGTCTACCACCGGTTCACCTTCAACATGGCGCCGTCGGTCAACCCGGCGAGCTTCGCGCTGAAGCTGGACTTCTATTCCGACAACTCGGTCGCGGGGGTCTACATCAACGGGGTTCTGCAGAGCCTTCCGGGTGTGCCGCAGGGTGGTGCCACGCCCTACACGTACGCAGGTTTCCAGGCAGGCACCGGCGCCAGCACCACGCTGGTCAACAACTGGCAGTCGGGTTCGAACACCGTCGTCGTCCACGTCAAGAGCGGCGCCCCCGCGCAGGGCTTCCTGGCCCAGGCCACCACCAGTGCGCTGTGTGCGCCTGCGACGGTCAACCTGCAGAAAACCACCCTCAACGGTGCCGGCGGACCCTTCGGCTTCAACCTGACAAACACCACGCAGGCCAGCGGCACGGTCAGTACCATCGCAGTCGGTACGCCGGCACAAGTGGACGGCAACACGGCCGCTGCGGGCGTGCAGACCTTCAGCGCCACTGCGAGCAACAAGGTCATCAGCATCACCGAACCCGCGGTGCCCGGCTGGCATCTGACAGGGGCGAGCTGTACCGACGCCGGGGTGCCGGTCGGCAGCCTGGGCACCGGCGCGAGCGGGCGCACCTACACCATTCCCGCGGCCAGTGTGCAGCTGGGCAAGTCGCTGCAATGCGTGTTCACGAACTCCGCTTCGGCCACCGTGACCATCCGCAAGGTGTCGCTGGGCGCGACCGGCACCTTCGGCTTCAGCGGGAACAACGGCCTGAGTGCGCAGAGCCTCACCACCACCGCGCTCGGCACGCCGGTGGCAGGCGCCATCCAGACCGTGGCGGTGCCGAGCACGGCGACGACCATCACCGAAGACCCGCTGCCCGCCGACTACGCGCTGACCGGCGTCAGCTGTACCGGCCTGGGCGCGGGCGGCACGGCAACGGCCGACCTGCCGAACCGCAAGGTGACGCTGGATGCGGCCGCCACGGCGCCGGGCAGCAACATTGCGTGTACCTTCACCAACACCTACACGCCGCCGTATCCACGGGTGCAGATCGTCAAGACCACCATCGGCGGCACCGGCAGCAACCTGTTCCGCTTCGCGCTCAGCGGACTTTCAACGGCAAGCGACAGCATCACGGTGGTGGGTGAGGACACCGTGGAGGGTGCAGCCAACATCACTGGCACGGCCGGTGTCGGTGTCACGATCAGCGAAACCTCGCCCGAGGGCTGGCCGGCCAACCCGGTGAGCGCCAGCTGCGTGGACTTGAACAGCGCCACCCCGGCCGCCACGTTCGGCGCGCTGACGGGCAATCAGCTAGCCATTCCCGCGAGCAACATGGTCGCTGGGGCGGCCATCACATGCACGTTCGTGAACGGCTATCCGAAGAACGTGACAGGCCGGGTGTTCCTCGACAACGGCACGGCGGGCGGCATCGCGAACGACGGACTCATCAATGGCGGCGAAATCGGGCTCAGCGGCATTGGCGTGCGCCTGACCGACTGCGCGGCAACGATCTTGTCGACCGCCGTCACCGACGGTACGGGCAAGTACGCGCTGGCCGTTCCTTTCACCATCGGCACCGGTGACGCGCTGTGCGTGGAAGAAACCAACACGGTGTCGCGCATCTCCACCGGCGCCTCGCTGGGCGTCGTGCAGCTGCCATCCGGCCAGGCCGTGACCAACGCGGGCATCGCCTACACCTACACCCGCGATGGCACGCCGGACCGCATCGCCTTTGCCTGGAACAGCAGCGGCCACGCGGATTTGAACTTCGGCGACGTGGACCGCAACACGCTTGCCACGGACGGCGCCAAGAACGGTCTTCCGGGCAGCACGGTGAGCTATCCGCACACCTTCACCGCCCGCACCGGCGGCGAAGTGAGCTTCGACATCTCGAACTCCGTGGACACGCCGGCGCTCAGCGGCTGGAGCGGCAAGATCTTTGCCGACACCGGCTGCACCGGCGCGCTGCAGGCCGGCGCGGCGCTGCTCTACCCGCCGGCCGTGCCGGTGACGGTGTCCGCGGGGCAAAACGTGTGCCTCGTGATGCAGGAGTTCATTCCCGCCAACGCAATGAGCGGCAACAGCAACGCCAGCACCGTGCAGGCCAGCTTCGTCTTTACCAACGCCAGACCAGGTCTGAACGCCACCTACACGGTGACCGATGTCACCACCGTGTCGACCAGCGCGCTGGAGCTCCGGAAGGAAGTGCGCAACGTGACTCAGGGCGGCAGCTTCGGCATCAACAACCAGGCCAAGCCCGGCGAGACGCTGGAGTACCGCATCACCTACACCAACAACGGCACGACGCCGATCAGCGGCTTGACGGTCAACGACACGACGCCGCAGTACACGGCGTTCATTGCAGCGCAGGCGGACACGACGCCGGCCACGCTCGCGAGCTGCCAGAAGAACACGCCCGCCAACCCGGCCCCGGCTCCGGCCGTGGATTGCAGTGCCGTGCAAACGGAGGGTGGAACGGGTGCGCTGAGCTGGAAGTTCACGGGGCCGCTGGACCCTGGCGCGTCGGGCACAGCCCTCTTCACTGTCAAGGTGAACTGAGCATGAGCAACCTTTTGCCAAGAGCCGTCGACGACCGCAGCGAATCGGATGCACGGTCTACACCAGCGTGGAATCGAAGGGCGGTGCGACCGATGAGTTTCGTAAGATCCGAAGGCGCGCGCATCGCGGTGCTCGACCCGGCGATGCGCACTCGCGAGTACGCACGCCGAGCCGTTCGAAGACTCGGGCATCAGCCCCAGGCATTCGCGAGCACTGCCGAGATTGCTCGCTGCGGCGCCGCGACCGCGTCGAAATTCGACATGGTCTTCCTGGCAGTAGAGGGCGACGCCGAGTCGTCCCTCATGCAACTCAAGGAGGTCAAGGCACTGGTCGGGCATTGGACGCCAGTGCTGTGCCTGGCTTCGCGAAACCAAGTGCCGGTGCTATCGGATCTGCATTGGAATGCGACGAACGAAGTGATCGTGAGCCCGGTTTCATTCGTCGAATTCTGCTGTGTCGCGCGCATGTTCATGCGGCGCTTCGGTGTGAGTGTGTCCGAATCCGATCCGGTGTGGGATTGCTATCGCTTTTCCCTGACGAGCGATACCGTGGAGGTTGCGGGCGAGAGGGTTCACCTTCGTGCGATCGACTTCGACGTTGCGTTCGAACTGTTCTCTCATGCGGGCCACACGCTCACGCGCGAGTGGTTGTACTCGACCGTCTGGGACAAACGCGAAGACACGCAGTCACGGACCCTCGACGTCAGCATTTCCCGTTTGCGGCGCGTTCTGAATCTTGAGGCCAATGGCTGGGACCTCCGGGCGGTCCACGGCATGGGATATCGGCTGGACGGTCCGAGCGGGAAAAGCCGGGCTATCGCCTGACGCGAGGCAGGAGGTGATTCGGCGAAGGACGCATGGATCGCTCCAGCTTCTCCTGCGGCCTTGGACATTTTTCACAATTGAAAACAAATGAATATCGCCAATGTCGGGTAGCCGACACACGCGCTCAATCGGTTCGCACCTCGACGTTTCACAGCGATAGATTCCGCCCACTTCGAGGTCTTGCACGGTCGCTCGGCCTCCGAAAGCGCGATCGGCCGGAGGTTCGAAGTGCAGTGCTTCAGCCATTGAAGCAACTCAACCAGCACAAGTATTCGGCGATCTATTTCTATCGAGCACGAGGGGAAAATGTGAACAAGTCATTTCGCAGCATCTGGAGTGAGGCGCTCGGCGCGTGGGTGGCAGCCAGCGAGGTTTGCAGCGCGCGCGGCAAGAAATCTTCAAGCGTCACGATCGGCGCGGCCCTTTTGGCGGCGGCGGCTTTCGGTGGCGCTTCTTCCGCTTGGGCGGCCAACGAATGCGGCGCCGTGGCGGCGGGCGGCACCGTCACCTGCAACGGTGATGGAACCCCCGCAACCGATGCGGCGCCCTATGCAAGCGGCATCTTCTATTCGACGCCCGATGTGAGGCTGGCCGTCGACGGGACCGCCGGGACCTTGACCGTGCAGCCCGCCACACCGGTGATTGCCGTGGCCAACCGCGGCGGCGCCGGGGTCGGCACGCGCGAGGTGCAGATCAACGGCGACGTACGCATCACCACGATGGCGGGCACGGCCGGCGGTCCGACCATCGGCGCGCAGGCCTATCAGCAGCAGGGCGGCAACGCCCTGGTGGTTCAGAACGGCGGCACGATCACGGCGAACGGCCAGAACGCCTTCGGCATCGCCGTGCGCACAGACGGCAGTGGCACCGCGACCGGGATCCAGAACGGGGGGTCGATCTCGACCAACGGCACGGGCGGGAATGGCGTGGCGATGCTCGTCGAGACCTACAGCACGGGCGCGGCCATCGCCACCCAGAACGGCGGCTCGATCACCACCAACGGATCCCATGCCGTCTATGCGTTGGCGCGCGGCAACGGCAGCGCCACGGCAACGCAAACGGGCGGGTCGATCACCGGTTTGTCCACCACATTCACCAACGCCGGCATCGTCGCCCAGACCCTGGGCAGTGGCGATGCGCGCGCGGCACAAAGCGGCGGCACCATCGTCACCAACGGGTCAGGCGGCGCGATCAGTGCCGTGGCAAGCGGCAGCGGCAACGCCACGGCGGAGCAAAGCGGTGGCAGCGTCACCGCCAACGGGAGCAGTGCAACCGGCATCGGTGCTGTCACTGACGGTGCGGGCACGGCAACAGCCGTACAGGCTGCCGGACTCACAGCGTCAGCGACGGGAGCCGGAAGCAACGGTATTGCGGCCTATGCGAGGGGAACCGGACGCTACGCGGTCTCGGCGGCCGGATTGGCGATCGGCGGCTCCGGAAGCACCGCCGCGGCGGTACACACCTCCGGTGCCGGCGGCGGCACCATCGACATCGCCTCGACCGCCGTGCTCGACGGCTCGCGCTCCGGCATTGCCGTGCTGGATGAAGCCGGTGCGGTCGCGGTGACGACATCGGGCACCCTGACCGGAGACATCCTCACCAACGCCGGAGCCGATTCGATCAACCTGATCGGCGGCTCGGTCCAGGGCAAGGTCGACGCCGGTGCCGACAACGACATCTTCACTTGGACCGGCGGCACCCTCGCGGGTGGCTTCTACGGGCAGAACGGCTCGGACACCGCCCTCGTGGCCGCCCCCGCCTACAACGGCAGCCAGGTGCTGGACGGCGGCGACGACGTGTCGGCCGCAGACGGCTGGGTCGACAAGCTCACCCTGCAGGGCGTGACCGCGACGGCCGGCGGCGCCCAACTGCCCAACTGGGAGTCCATCACCCTGGACAACACCCGCCTGACCCTGGCCGGCAGCCCGCTCACCGTGGGCGCGGGCGTGGACGGCACCGGCGCCCCGATGGGCCTGTTCATCCAGCCGACCAGCAGCGTCTTCATGGGGCAGCCGGCCTTCACCGTCACCGGCGACGTGCACAACGCCGGCCTCATCGACCTGCGCAGCGCTGCCGGCGTGCCCGGCAACGCGCTCACGGTCAACGGCAACTACGCGGGCACCAACGGCCTGCTGAGGATCAACACCGCCCTGGGCGGCGATGCCAGCGCCACCGACAAGCTGGTGGTCAACGGCAACACCAGCGGCACCACGCGCGTGCTGGTGACCAACGCCGGCGGTGCCGGCGCGGCCACCATCAACGGCATCCAGGTGGTGCAGGTGTCCGGCACCTCGAGCGAAGGCAACTTCACCCTGGCCTCCCCAGTGCAGGCCGGCGCCTACGAATACGGCCTGCACCGCGGCGGCCGTACCGACGGCGACGCCAACAGCTTCTACTTGGGCAGCTTCTACAACACGCCGGCGCCAGCGCCCGTCCCGGTGCCCGGCGCTCCTGCGCCTGCTCCTGCGCCGATCCCGGCGCCCGAGGTGCTGCGCCCTGCCGTGGCCGGCTATGTGATGGGCCAGGTCGCCACCCAGGAACTGGCCCTGGGCCTCTTGGGTACGCTGCACCAGCGCGTGGGCGAGCAGCAGACCCTCAAGTGGGACCACTGCGGCTGCGACGACAAGGCGCCCGCCGACCAGGCGTGGATGCGCCTGCATGCGCAGCGCCTGGACCTGGACGGCAAGCGCCAGTTCGGCTTCGAGCAGGAGCTGCAGTACTTCCAGATCGGCAAGGACCTGGCCATCCGCTACAGCGGCGACGCCGGCGACAAGTCGCGCAGCCACACCGGCATCAGCGTGGGCTACGGGCGCACCAACACCAACTTCAACGACCGCCGCCGCGGCGACGCGGGCATGGGCTACGACACCGGCAAGATGAAGGGCCAGATGCTCACCCTGGGCGCGTACCACACGCGCTATGCCGACAACGGCAGCTACTTCGACCTGGTCGGCCAGCTGCATGCGGTGCAGAACAAGTACACCGACAAGTACGGCGGCGAGGGCACGCAAAAGGGCGCCGGCGGCGGTTTGAGCGTGGAAGTGGGCCGCCCCTGGCAGATCGGCGAAAGCCAGTGGCTGATCGAGCCGCAGGCGCAACTGAGCTACCAGGTCACTCGCTACCGCGGCTTTGCCGACAACATCTCCTGGGTGGACGGCTTCACCAGCCAGAGCCTGCGCGGTCGCCTGGGCGCGCGGCTGGCCTGGAACGACAAGGCCGAGCGCGCCGACAAGCTCACGCGCACCAACACCTTCTATGTGACGGCCAATGTGCTGCACGAGTTCAAGGACCCCAAGGGCGTGACCATTGATGCCACCACGGTGAGCGAGGAATGGGCCAAGCAGACCTGGGCCGAGCTGGGCGTGGGGGCGCAGCTGCCGTTGAGCAAGGCGGCCTACCTGTACGGCGGATTGCAGTACCAGCGCTCGCTCAGCGGCAAGAGCCGCGAAGGCGTCTCGGGGCAGTTGGGCGTGCGGGTGGCGTGGTGAGCGCCGCTGGAAATGCAACCGCACCCGCACCACTGACCGCTGGAAGGAAACAACACACCATGCAATCGAAAAACACTTTGAACCTGCTCGCGGCCGCCGTCGCCGCCCTCACGCTGGCCGGCTGCGGCAGCCTGCACGACGAGCGCTACAACTGGTGCCAGGGTCAGAACTGCGCGCTCACGCCGGTGGTGACGCCGGCGTCCGCCCCCGCTCCGCAACCGGCCCCGGCCCAGCCGACGACGCGGCGGGTGAACCTGAGCGCCGACGCGATGTTCAAGTTCGACCGCTCCAGTGCGGCGGACATGCTGCCCCAGGGCCGCGCCGAGCTGGATGCGCTGGCCCGCGGGCTGCAGAGTCAGGAGATGCAGGTGCAGAGCCTGACGATCACCGGGCACACGGACCGGCTGGGCGATGCGGCCTACAACGACCAACTGGCGCTGCGGCGTGCCAACACGGTGCGCGACTACCTCAAGGATGCCGGGGTGCGCGCGCCCATGGAGGTGCGCTCGATGGGCGAGCGCGAGCCGGTGACGCGCGATTGCCAGGGCTTGCAGCGCTCGGCGCGGCTGGTGGCTTGCTTGCAGCCGGATCGCCGCGTGGTGGTGGACATCCTGGGGCAGGCAGCGGGGAAGTGACCGCAGCGACTTTGGAGGACGCCGCGTTGGTGGAACGCACGCTGCGTCTCACGCAGGGCTTCGCACGGTGGCCCGCCTCGGCGATGAGCAAGCTTCTCGTGAACGCGCGCCTCGGCAGATACGCCAGGGGCGAGATGGTGTCGATCGAGCAGGGAATGCCTGAGACGTTTGTGATCGTGTCGGGACATCTGCTTGTCGGTCACATTCCACCTGGAGGACGTCGGACTCCGGTGGCAGTCCTCGGGCCCAGCTATGTGGCCGGGTTCACCCGGACCATTGACCCAAAAGCGGGTGAGGAGGAGGAGAGTCGCATCATCTACGACTTCTGCGCGCTGAACGAGGTCACGGTCGTCCGGATGCCAACCCTGCTGGTTCAGAAAATCCTCGACGACGAGCCTGTCCTCTGGATGGGAATGGCAAAAATGCTGATGAAACAGCACAGGGTCGTGCTCGATTCGTTGCTCAGCCAGAGCGTCGGCTCGTTTCAGCAGCGGTTGGTCGCGACGATCGAACGTCTGGCGGTGCTGTACGGGGGCAATGACGGAAAGGGAATCAACCTGCGCCTGCGCTTGACACAGAAGGATCTTGCGGCCCTCCTGCAGGTCACCAGGCAGACAGTCAACCAGGCGCTCCGCGTGTTGGTGGCACATGGCGCGATCAGCTTGAACTACAACGCGATCACAGTCCTCGATCGGGATGCGCTAAGAAGGCTGACAGACAGCCCTTAGAACGTGCTTACGATCTTCTAAGCAAGAGAGCCATGAATGCGAGATGGATGAATTGCAGGCTGGTGTTGAGCAATCGCTCGCAGCCATTCAGCTTGCGCACTTCTCCACATACCACTAACACCAATTCTCAAGTACTGTGGTGTGGAGGTTTTGAAGAAGGGTGCCGCCCGCTACATTGATCATCAAGATGCCTGCGCGCCTTGCGAACAAATCGTTCATCCGTGAGATCAGGACCCTGTTAACTATTTTTTCAGTCCCAACTTTCATGACCACGCATCAATTAGTCTCGAGCAAATTGTTGGGCGCATGGGCACCTCTCGCTCATGCTGCCAATGCAGGCTGCCCCCAGCAGAGAAGCCCGCAAGGGCTTTCTGATCAGGCGCGAAAGTGAAGTTGGGGAGACCAAGGAGTGCCGCCAGATCGTTTACGGCACTGCGGCGCTGGAGCAGTTGAAGCGCGAGTTCTTGAATAACGCCCAGGTGCGAGAGCTTTCCAGTGAAGAGGCCCTGCAGGAATGTCTGCGCGCCCACTTCGGGTCCATCCAATCGGGTGGCTAAGCCTCGCCGACCGCGGCTACTGAACGTCGTCCGGTGTTGGCGCCGACCGCAAGTTGAGCTCAGAGGATGCCGTCGGCCGCCTCGGCCCATAGTTGTCGAACTGATTGACTCAAGGCCAGCCTCGAAAGTCATTGTCGTCGATGGTGAAGAACTGTTGCGTGAAGTACACCACCTGCTGGAGGTCAACGACTTGGCCGAAGACATCTTCAAACAGAAGGGCCGATGGCCAGGTGCGGTGTCGGACGGCGGTGAACCGCGGTATCTTCCCTGCGCCGCGTTCAGCAAGCGCTGCGCGTGCAGCTGTGGTCGATCGTCTTACTCGATGCGCACAGGCGCGCGTGCCGGGGACGGCGCAATGAGCACCATCGCGCCGTCCTGGCCGCGCCGCACCCGCAGGCGGGTGCCTTCGAGCAGGCGATCCAGCGCCGCGTCGGCGGCGATTTTTCCTTTGAAGCCCCGGGTCGAGAGGTCCTTGATGTCTTCCACCTTGTAGATGAGCTGTACGCCCGACTGCGCGATGTAGGCATCGAGCGCCGGTCGCAGTTCGCCGCCCTTCACATCGAACTCCATGACATGGGCAAAGGCCGGGCCCGCCAGAAGCAGGCCGGCTGCGGCAGCGGGGGCAAGGCGAGTGCGTTTCAAGAGGGCGAAGAGGGTGGGGGGCTGCCTCCAGTTTGGAATCATGTCGGTCTGTTTTCCGCGAATTGGTTTTTCTTGTGCCCCGGTAAGACGAGTTCGGGCGCACTTTCCGGTAAAGGGGCAAGGCGGAAAAGCCTGCGGCCCGGACCTTCTAGAATTTCAGGGGCCGTTGCGGGCACCGGAATTCGCAGGAATTTCGGCAAATTCGCCCGTCGTGTCTTCGCGCGTTACCGGAAATCCTCGAGCCGTTCGTCTCACTGTCTGTCGCCAATCCCGGCGGCTGCCGCCCTTTCGTTTCGGCCCTTCACTTTCCAGGAGCGCTTAGTGGTTCTCAGTGACTTGGACGCCTGGTTCGTCAGCGAGGTGCTGCCGATGGAAGCCGCGCTCACGCGTTTCCTTCGCCGCAACTGGCGCGACGAGGCCGAAGTGCCCGACCTGCGGCAGGACGTCTATGTGCGCATCTACGAATCCGCCTCCAGATCCATGCCCGATCAAGTCAAGCCCTTCGTCTTCGCCACCGCGCGCAACCTGCTGATCGACCGCGCCCGGCGCGCGCAGATCGTCTCCATCGAGATCATTGCCGACCTCGACGCGCTCGATTTCTCGGCCGACGAGCTCACGCCCGAACGCCATGCCGCCGGCCGCGGCGAGCTGCGACTGTTGCAATCGGCGCTCGATGCGCTGCCGGCCAAGTGCCGCCGCGTGGTGGAGATGCGCAAGATCGACGGGCTCTCGCAGCGCGAGGTTGCCGCGCAACTGGGCATCACCGAGGACACGGTCGAGCGGCAGGTCTCGCGCGGCGTGCGCGCCTTGGCCGACGCGCTGCTCTCGGGCGGCGTGCAGCTGGACACCAAGGCCTTCGGGCGAGCGCAGAACGAGCGGAGGCTTTCGACATGAGCGCCGTGTCGGGCTGCCTCAAGCAAGCGCGCACCGCAATGCGAAGCATGGAGCTAAACCAATGAGCGAAGCGCAGCGCACCGAATCCGTGGCTGCCGACTGGCTGGCCCGCCGCGACAGCGGCGCATGGACCGACGCCGACCAGCAGCTGCTGGACGCCTGGATCGCCGCGTCGGTTGCTCACCGCGTGGCGTGGCTCCGGTTGTCCAGTGCCTGGGAGCGCGGCGACCGGCTGGGCGCACTGCGCACACCGGCGATCCCGATTCCTGTCCCCACGCCGGCTCCGGCATCGCAGCAGCAGGCTGCACGCCCGGTCTCACGCCTGTCGCGCTTCTCGCTGCAACGTATTGCCGCCGGCATTCTGGTGGCCGCGGCGGGCACCGCCTGGTTCGGCTGGCAGTACATGCAGGAAGAACAGGGCCGGCAGTACGCCACGGCCGTCGGCGCGCGCCAGTCGGTGGCGCTGGCCGACGGCTCCAGGCTCACGCTGAACACCGCCACGCAGGTGCGCACCGCTGTGAATGACAGCGGGCGCAAGGTCTGGCTCGATGCAGGCGAAGCCTACTTCGACATCGCCCACGACAAGAAGCGGCCCTTTGTCGTCATCGCCGGCGACCGCCGCATCACCGTGCTGGGCACGCGCTTCCTCGTGCGACGCCAGGGCGAACAGGTGAACGTGACGGTGGAAGAAGGTCGCGTGCAGATTGCATCGGCCCAGCCGGGCGCCAAGAGCGCCGAGCCCACCGTGCTCACGCGCAACCAGGCGGCCGTCACGCACGCGGACAACGTGCTGGTGATCTCGAAGGCGCCCAAGCAGGTCGACGACGAACTGAGTTGGCGCGAAGGCAAGCTGGTGTTCGACCAGACCACGCTGGCCGACGCGGCCGCGCAGTTCAACCGATACAACACGCGCCAGCTCGTGATCGTCGATCCGGCGATCGCGCAGGTGCGCATCGGCGGCAGCTTCGATGCCAACAACATGAGCGGCTTCGTAGCGTTGCTCAAGCAGGGCTTCGGCCTTGCGGCGCATGAGCGCGGCAACGAGATCAGAATTTCGAATTAACAAATTACCGGAATGTGACGGGGCGTTCGTCTCAGTGGGTATCCCGACAAATAACCACGCTGGAGAGATACCCCATGAATCGCATCGCACCTCGCCCCGGTATGCCGTCCAAGAAGAAGCGAACGTACGCGGCTGTTGCGCTGCGCCCATGGGTCATCGGCGGTGCGTGGGCGCTGGCGAGCGGCATGCCCGCACACGCGCAGACACAGGCACAGACGCAGATGCCGGCACATAGCTTCGACGTGGGCGGTGGCGATCTCAAGACCGCGCTCGATGCCTACATCGCGCAGGGCGGCGTGCAACTGCTGTACAAGGTCGACGACGTGAAGGGCGTGGCCACGCGTGGCGTGAAGGGGGCGCTTTCGCCGCAGGATGCGCTGGCGCAGCTGCTCGAAGGCACGCAGCTGCGCACGCGTCGCGGTGACGACGGCGCCATCGTGATCTACACGGCCGCTGCGGCTGCCAAGCCGCTGGCCGACGAAGCACCGCAGTCGCTCGACAGCGTCACGATCACGGCCACGCGCCGCCGCGAGCCGGTGCGCGAGATTCCGATGCAGGTCAACGTGATGAAGGCGCAGGCGCTGGAACGCGCCGGCGCCAAGAACCTGGCCGACTACGTGGCCGAACAACCGGGTGTGAACCTCACGAGCAGCGGCAGCGTGGGCGGCACGCTCACCATGCGCGGACTGACCATGGGCCCGGTGCAGGGCATCGCAACCGTGGGTGTGTACGTGGATGACGTGGCCACCGGCCTGAGCTCGGCCGGCGCGAACGGCGGCAACACGCCGCTGGACATGGGCATGCTCGACCTCAGCCACATCGAGGTGCTGCGCGGCCCGCAGGGCACGCTGTACGGCGCCGGCGCCATGAGCGGCGTGCTCAAGTACGTGACCAACCAGCCCGACACCATGGAGCTCGCGGGCTCGGTGCGGTTCGGCACCTCGTGGACGCAGGGCGGCGGCCCCGGCTTCATGACCGGCGCGGTGCTCAACGTGCCGCTCAAGGAAGACGTGGCGGCCATCCGCTTCGCCGCCTTCACCGACCAGATCGGCGGCAGCTACGACGCCACGGGCCTTGCGAGCGGCCGCAACATCGACCGCGGCCACACCGACGGCGGACGGGTCTCGCTGCTGCTCACGCCCACGCGCGAACTCACGGTGCGCCTCACGGGCACCGTGCAGGACGTGCATCGCAAGGGCCTGGGCTTCGAGGAGATGGACAAGCGCACGCTGCGCCCCTGGAACCGGGAGCGCTCGCGCCAGCTGTCGGCCAGCGAGTCGTACCGCAACCTCACGCAGCTGTTCGGGCTGGACGTGGAGTACGACTTCGGCTGGGCCCGCCTGAACTCGATCACCTCCGCGCAGGACGTGAAGATCAACAACAGCGTCGACGTCACCGGCCTGTACGGGCCGCTGCTGAGCGCTATGCGGGTGCCGGTGGCCTCGGTGCCGATCATCAGCACTGTGGAGCAGCATCGCGTCAGCCAGGAGTTCCGCCTGACCTCGCGCTCGGGCACCACCATCGAGTGGCTGGCGGGCCTGTACCTGAACCGTGAACGCGGCAGCAACAACGGCAGCATGGACGCCGACCTGATCGGAGGCCGGGGCAGCCTCGGCCTGCTGACATCGACGCAGTCGTCGCGCTACCGCGAGGAAGCGGCCTATGGCGACATCACCTGGAACGTGACGCCAGCGTTCTCGCTCACCGGTGGCGTGCGCCTGGCGCGCAACCACCAGAAGTACGCCAGCCGCCAGACCGGTCAGCTGATCGGCTCGGTCGCCGCCAATGCCGCCGGAACCTCGTCGGAAAGCCCGACCACCTATCTGGCTGCGGCCAAGTACACGCTATCGGACACGAGCACCGTGTACTTCCGCGCGGCCAGCGGCTACCGCCCCGGCGGTCCCAACGTGCTCAAGGCCAGCACCGACCGTAACGTGGTACAGCCGATGTACAACTCCGACTCGCTGTGGAGCTACGAGCTGGGCTACAAGGCCGACTTGCTCGACCGTACGCTGTCGCTGGAAGCCGCGCTGTACGACATCGAGTGGAGCGGTGTTCAGCAGCCCACGCGCAGCGGCGGCTTCACTTTCGTGACCAATGCGGGTGCGGCCCGCATCAAGGGTGGCGAGCTCACGCTCAACTGGAAGCCCAGCAAGGAATGGCGCTTCACCGCCAATGCCGCCGCCATCGACGCGCGCCTGACCGAGGACGCCACGGGCCTGGGCGCCAAGGCCGGCACGCGCCTGCCGCACACGCCGCGCTTCGCCACCACGCTGGGCGTGACGCGCAACTTCAGCCTCGCCGATCACCCGGCCTACGTCGGCATCAGCGCGCGCTACACCGGCAAGCGCGATGCGGGCTACCGCGGCAGCACGGCGTTGCCGAGCATCATGATGCCGGCCTACACGCTGGTCGACCTGCAGGCAGGTATCGACTTCAAGCGCTTCAGCGTCTCGGCCTATGTGCGCAACCTGACGAACCGGCGCGGCATCGTGTCGATCGAAACCGGACTCAACGCGAACCCGAACCTGGTGACCGCGGCACTCGTGCCGGCGCGCACTATAGGCGTGAACGTCAACGTTCCGTTCTGACATGGCGGGCCTCTCACCGTTCGCGGCACCGGTGCCGCTGGATACGGCCGCCCCTGCGGCCCTCGAAACGAACCGGAAGGCGCCCACCAGCGCCTGGTATGCGCTGTCGGTGCTCATCATCGCCACCGTGCTGGGGTCGATCGACAAGGTCATCCTCACGCTGCTGACGGAGCCGATCCGCCAGACGCTGTCGCTCTCCGACACGCAGCTCGGGCTGCTGCAGGGCGCGGGTATCGTGCTGTTCACGGGCATCGCCACTTTGCCGCTGGGTTGGCTCAGCGACCGCTACGACCGGCGCGTGGTGCTCGCGGCCTGCGTGGTGCTATGGAGCGCCGCCACCGCCATGCGCGGCACGGCCATGGACTACGGCGTGCTGTTCGTCGCCTCCGTCGGCCTGGGCGTGGGCGAGGCGGGCCTCACGCCCATCACCAACAGCATGATCCCCGACCTGTTCCCGCGTGCGCAGCGGGTGCTGGCGAATGCGGTGTTCGCGTTGTCGGCCATTTTCGGCAGTGCACTGGGTGCGCTGCTGGGCGGCACCATCGTGCACCTCACCGACGACCTGCGGCCCTGGCTGCCCGTGTCGATGCAGCAGCTCGAGGCCTGGCGCCTGACCTTTTTCGTGCTGGCGTCGGCCGGCATTCCGGTGACGCTGCTGGTGCTGTCGATCCGGCGCACCTCGCGCGGCGGCGCGCAGGAAGCTAAGCCGGCCGTCCCGACCGCCGAGGCGGCGGGCATCACGACCCTGCGCGAGCACCTGCGCCTGCACTGGCGCACCTTCGCGGGCCTGGTGACTGGCGTGGGCCTGACCAGCGTGGGCCTGAGCTCGCTGGGCACCTGGCTGCCGATCGTCACGGCACGCACCTACGGCGTCACGCCGGTGCAGATGGGGCAGGGCATGGGCGTGGCCTTCCTTTGCGGCACGGTGGCCGGGGGCCTGCTGGGCGTGCTGTCGATGCGCTACGTGCAGCCGCGCATGGGGCCGGCCGCTGCGCTGCGCCTGATCATGCTGGGCAACCTCTCGGCGGCGCTGATGTCGACGCTGCTGCTGTTCACGAGTTCGGCCAACCACAACTTCATGCTGCTGGGGCTGCTGGTGGTGCCGCTCATCGGCAGCGCGGTGCTGCTGCCCAACGTGCTGCAGGACGCGGCGCCGCCGCACCTGCGCGCCCGCACCATCGCGATGCTCACGCTGGCCAGCCTGCCCTTCGGCGTGGTGGGTCCGCTGATGGTCGGCATGTTGTCGGATGCCCTCAAGTCAATGCCCAACGGGCTGGCGGTGTCCATCGTCGCGACCACGCTGGTCGGCGGCTGCCTGGGCGCCATGGTGCTGCGCGCCACCGAAGGCCCGTTCGTTCGCCTGATGCGCGAAGCGCAGCCGACCTGACTTTTCTTCCCGCTCCGATCTTTCATCGCTTGTCGTCCTTCCATGTCACAACCCGAATCCTCCGCTTCCCTTCCTGATACCGCTTCCGCACTGGCTGCCATCGACGCGCTGGTGGCGCCCCTGAACCGCAGCGACGCGCCCGGCCTGGTGCTGGGCATCGCGCAGCACGGGCGGCTGCTGTACCGCCGCGCCGTCGGCATGGCCAGCCTGGAGATGGGCGTGGCCCTCACCCCGACCTCTCGCATGCGCATCGCCTCCACCAGCAAGCACTTCACTGCGATGGCCGTGCTGCTGCTGGCCGAAGACGGCCTGCTCGACGTGGAAGACCCGGTGCAGAAATACCTGCCCGAGCTGCCGCAGCTGAGCGCCAACGGCCCCACACTGCGTCAGCTGCTCACTCACACCAGCGGCTGGCGCGGCCACGACGAGCTGTGGGCCATCGCGCACGGCCTCACGTTCACCTTGCCCGGCCCGGGCCTGCCGGCCATGGCGCGCCAGCGCGAGCTCAACTTCGAGCCCGGCACGCACATGGTCTACAGCAACGGCGGCTACTTCCTGCTGGCGAAGATCGTCGAGCGCGTGAGCGGCCAGAGCTTCAACGACTTCCTGAAGGCACGCCTCTTCGCCCCGCTGGGCATGGCCGACACGTCGTCGGTGCAGACCGACCTCGACGTGGTGCCGCACATGGCCGGCCTGTACATGCCCGCGCCCGGCGGCGGGTGGCGCCGCGGCATGTACCCGTGCGAACTCGACGGTGGCGGTTCGCTGGTGTCGACGGCGGACGACATGCTGCGCTGGCTCGCGCACATGCACGGCAGCGAAAAGATCGTGGGCAGCGCAAAGAGCTGGGCCCTGTTGTCCGAACCCACCACGCTGTCGTCGGGCTCGAAGGTGACCTATGGCTTCGGCCTCGCGCGCCACCCCTACCGCGGCGTCGAGATCGTCCACCACGCGGGCGCCGTGCTCGGCGCGCAGTCGCAGATGCTCAGCGTGCCGAGCCACGGGCTGCACATCATCGCCATGGTGAACGGCGCGCCGGTGTCGCCGGGGTCGCTGGTCCTCAAGGTGGTCGAGGCGCTGCTGGGCGACACGCTCGCGCCGCCGGAAGTGCGGCCGCTGGCCAGCGACTTCCCCGCGCTGGTCGGCCAGCGCTACCACGCACCGTCGACGGGCAGCGTGCTGAGCTTCGCTGATGTGGGCGGCAAGCTGGGCATGTCGTGGCAGGCCAGCGGCGCGCAGGCGATGCACCAGGGCGACGGCAAGCTCTGGCTGGGCCTGCAGGACATCCCTGTGAACGATCTCGTGATCGAGGCCGGCGACATCGACCCGCGGCGCGCGCCCGACGCGCTCGTGCTGCACGAAGGCGGCCAGCCGCGCCGCTTCGAGCGCCTGCCCGAGACCGCACCCGATGCCGCGACGCTGGCCGACCAGCTGTGCGGCGACTACACCAGTCCCGATCTCGACGCCACCGCGCAGATGGCGCTGGCCGAAGGCAAGTTGCTGCTCACGGTGCAGGGCCGCCACGGCCAGCACGTGTGCGCACTGACACCGCTGTCGGCCGACGTGATGGTGTTGGCTTCGGCCGACCCGGTGCTGGCGCAGCTGGGCAAATCGATCCTCAACGTGGAGCGCAAGGCCGGCCGGGTCGTGGGATTGCGGCTGGACACGATGCGCACCCGAAACATCCACCTCGCCCGCCAGGAGCCCCGCGCATGAAGTTCTTCACCACCCTGTTCGCCACCGAGACCAACACCTTCGTCTCGGCCCCCACCGGTCTGGGCAGCTACGAGGAATACGGCATCTTCCGCGGCGACGCGAGCACGCGCGATGCGACCGGCTACGGCCTGTACGCGGTCGAGGTGCGCAGGCAACTGGCCGCCGAAGGCCATGAAACGGTCGAGAGCCTGCTGGCCTTTGCCCAGCCGCTCGGTCGTACCGTGCGCAGCGTGTATGAGCGCCTGCGCGACGAAATTCTGGAGGACCTGCGCAAGGCCGTTCCGGTCGACGGCGTGATCCTCGTGCTGCACGGCGCGATGGTGGCCGACGGCTACGACGATTGCGAAGGCGACGTGATCTCGCGCGTGCGCGACATCGTCGGGCCGAACGTGCCCATCGGCGTGTCGCTCGACCTGCACTGCCACTTCACGCAGAAGATGCTGAACGCGGCCGACGCGATCATTTGCTACAAGGAATATCCGCACACCGACGCGTTCGACCGCCTGCGCGAACTGATCCGCATCGTGGTCGATACCGCTGAAGGCCGCGTGCGGCCCGTGACGGCCGTGCACGACTGCCGCATGGTCGGCAAGTGGCACACCACGCGCGAACCGATGGCCGGCTTCGTGCGCCGCATGCAGTCCGCCGAACAGCAGCCGGGCGTGCTCTCGGTATCGCTGGGCCATGGCTTCCCATGGGCCGACGTGCCCGAGTCGGGCGCCAAGCTCTGGGTGGTGACCGACAACGACCCTGCACTCGCCGCGAAGCTCGCCGAAGAACTGGGTCGCGCCTTTTGGGACCTGCGCCACGCGACCGGCGTGCCCTCGCTCTCGATCGAGGAGACGCTCGCCCGCGCCATGGCCACGCCAGACGGCCCTATTGTCATTGCCGACACCGCCGACAACCCCGGCGGCGGCGCCACCAGCGACAGCACCTTCGTGCTGCGCGCGGTGGTCGAGCGCGGCATCGGCGACGTGGCCTTCGGCGGCGTGTGGGACCTGGGCGCCGTGCAGCTGTGCCGCGACGCCGGCGTGGGCGCGAGCTTTGAGCTGCGCCTGGGCGGCAAGTGCGGCCCGGCCTCGGGCGCCCCGATCGATCTGCACGTGACCGTGAAGAACGTGGTGGAGGCTCACTCGCAGGGCGGCCTCTCGGGCGTGCGCACGCCCATGGGCCCGTGCGTGTGGGTGCAGGCCGCCGACGGTGTGGATATCGTGCTCATCAGCAAGCGCAACCAGGTCATCGGCGTCGACCTCTTCACGGGCCTGGGCATCGACCTCACGGCCAAGAAGCTGGTCATCGTGAAGTCGGCGCAGCACTTTCATGCGGAGTTCGCCCCCATTGCCAAGTCGGTGCTGTACGTGTCGACGCCGGCCTCGCTGAGCACCGACTTCGCCAACCTGCCGTACCGCGTGCGCGACCTCGACTACTGGCCGCGCTTGGAACAGCCCGGCCGCCCGTACCACATGGCCGCGCCCGGAGAGGTCTATACCGTCGACGGCCTGCGCATGCACCTGCAGCGCAGCGGCCCCGCGCCCGCCAGTGCGTCGCAGCCCACGCTCGTGATCGAAGCCGGCGGCGGCTGCGCCTCGCCGACCTACGCACGGCTGCAGCAGGCGCTGGCGACGAAGCATCCGGTGATCAGCTACGACCGCGCCGGCATGGGCTGGAGCGAGGCCGACGACGCGCCCTTCGACGGCGAGCGCAACGCGCACCGCCTGCATGCGCTGCTTGAAGCGGCCGGCGTGACGGGCCCGATCGTGCTGGTCGGCCATTCGCTCGGCGGCCTGCTGAACCGGGTCTACGCGGGCCTGTATCCGCAGCAGGTGGCCGGTGTGGTGATGCTCGACGCCAGCCACCCCGACCAGTTCGCGATGTACGAGCACCCGCCCGAAACGCAGTTCGCGGCCGAGCGCGACAAGCGCGCGAACTTCCAGGCCGGCGGCCCGCCGCCGCCGGAGCAGGCGCCCATCGAGGCCCTGTTCGCCGACATGCCGCAAGTGCTGCGCCAGATGAAGGCGACCTACACGCCCGAAGCGCTCGACGCCATGCTGGCCGAAGTGCGCGGCCTGCCGCACGTCGCGCGCCAGGCGGCTGCGTCGCCCGACTTCGGCGCGCGTCCGCTCGCCGTGCTGTGGGCCAAGCAGCAGCCGCTGCCGGCCGGTGCCGACCCGGCGATCGCCGCGGTGCAACAGCGCTGGCCCGAGTTCCAGGAATCGAATGCGGCGCTGTCGACGCAACGCCGCCTGGCCTGCATCGAAGGTGCCGCGCACATGACGCTGGTGCTGCTGCCACCGCTGGTGCAGCGCGTGGCCGAGGAAATCGATCGCGTGATGGCGCAGATCGCGTCCGGAAACGGCCGATGACGCCGCTGGGCGAACTCACCACGCCCGCGCTGGTGCTCGACGTCGGCGTGCTCGAACGCAACTGCGAGGCGATGGCGCAGCGCGCGGCGCGCCACGGCGTGTCGCTGCGTCCGCACCTGAAGACCGCCAAGTCGGTGGAAGTGGCGCGGCGCGCCACGCGCGGGCAGGCCGGCGGCCTCACGGTGTCGACCGTGGCCGAGGTCGCGTACTTCGCGCGCCACGGCTTCACCGACCTGACATACGCCGTGGGCATCGACGCGAACAAGATCGAGGCGCTGTACGACATCCAGCGCGCGAGCGGCGCGCGCGTGACGCTGCTGGCCGATTCGATTGAAGCCGTGCAGGCGGCCGGCGCGCGCGCGCGAACGCTGGGCGCCCGCTTCCGCATGCTGCTCGAGATCGACACGGGCGGCGGTCGCGGCGGCGTCGGGCCGGACGACGACGAACTGCTCTCGCTCGCACGCGAAGTGCAGCGCAGCGAATCGCTGACACTCGCCGGCGTGCTCACGCATGCGGGCCACAGCTACCACGTGCAGGGCGGCACGGCGATCCGCGCCATTGCCGAGGCCGAGCGCGCCGGCGCCGTGCATGCGGCCGAACGGCTGCGCGCGGTCGGCATTCCGGTCGAGGTGGTGAGCGTGGGCTCCACGCCCACGGCCGTGTGCGCGCTGACGCTCGAAGGCGTCACCGAGATGCGCCCCGGCGTCTACACCTTCTGCGACCTCGACCAGGTGGCGCGCGGCATCTGCGGCGTGGAAGATATCGCGCTGTCGGTGCTGGCCACCGTGATCGGCCACAACCTGCGCTCGCGCCGCGTGCTCATCGACGCCGGCGCGCTCGCGCTGTCGAAGGACCAGTCTGCGGCCGAGTTCCGCAGAGGCCTGGGCTTCGGGCTGGTGTGCCAGGCCGAGGACACCGTGCCGCTGCCCGGGGTGTGCGTGGCCGAGCTGCACCAGGAACACGGGCTCATTGCCTGCGAGGGCAATCCCGATGCACAGGCCATGTTCCGCGCACTGCCCGTCGGCGCCCGCGTGCGCGTGCTGCCGCACCACGCCTGCATGACCGCCGCGCCCTACGACCGCTACCACGTGGTCGAAGGCGCCGACAGCGGGGTGCAGGCGGTTTGGGACAAGGCGCGGGGCTGGTGAACCGCGGCCTGCAGAGAACCAATTTTTTCGGAGAAGACAACGATGACGAAGACATTTCTTGCACGGCTCGCGGCAGTGGCCGCGCCTTTCGTTCTGGCATTCGGCCTGGGCAGCGCGCCGCAAATCGCGGGCGCCCAGACGCCGCCGGCACCGCAGGCCGCGGCCAGTGCTGCCGCCGCGCCGGCGCCGGTGGCCGTGCCCGAGAAGCCCGCCGCTGCACCTTCTGCCGCGGCCAAGATGGACAACCCCTACGGCGTGGGCGCGCTCTGGTCGCAGAGCGATGCAGTCGCCAAGGCCGTGCTCGCCATCCTGGCGATCATGTCGATGGGCAGTTGGTACGTGATCGTCACCAAGCTGCTCGAGCAAATGCGCATGGGCCGCCAGGCGCGCGCGGTCGACAACGAGTTCTGGAACGCGGGCACCGTGCAGGCCGGCACCGCGCGGCTGGCCGAGGGCAGCCCGTTCCGCTTCATTGCCGACGCCGGCATGCAGGCCACGCAGAAGCACGACGGCTTGCGCGGCAAGGTCGACTTCGCCGACTTCGTCGACCTGTGCATCCACCGCGCCACCGAGCGCGTGCAGCGCCGTCTGAGCAACGGCATGTCGCTGCTGGCCACCGTGGGTTCGACGGCACCGTTCGTCGGCCTGTTCGGCACGGTCTGGGGCATCTACCACGCGCTCACCGCCATCGGCGTGGCGGGACAGGCATCGATCGACAAGGTCGCCGGCCCGGTGGGCGAGGCGCTCATCATGACCGCCATCGGCCTTGCGGTGGCCGTGCCCGCGGTGCTGGGCTACAACTGGCTCCTGCGCCGCAACATCACCGTGATGGACGACGTGCGCGAGTTCAGCGGTGAGCTGCACTCCGTGATCCTGGCCGGCAGCGCCGCGGTCTGACGCCCGCGCACACGCAAGCGGATCGCGCCATGGCGATGAACATCCCGGCTTCCGGGGGAGACGAGGAACAGGCCATTGCGGCCATCAACACCACGCCGCTGGTCGACGTGATGCTGGTGCTGCTGATCATCTTCCTCATCACTATCCCTGTGGTCAATTACTCGGTGCCCGTCGCGGTGCCGAAAGAGCGCAACGAGGTGCGCGAGAGCAAGCCCGAGACCGTCGTGATCTCGGTGGACGCCGCCGGCCGCACCTACTGGTACGACATGCCGGTGCGCGACACCCCCGCGCTGGTCGCGCGGCTCACCAAGGTGGCGGCGATGAACCCGCAGCCCGAGGTGCACATCCGCGGCGACTGGCATTCCGACTACGAGCCAGTGGGCCGGATCATCTACGCCTGCCAGGCGGCCGGGATCGCCAAGTTGGGCTTCATCACCGAGCCGCCGGCGCGGAACTGACGAGCAGACAGCGAGACAAGCCATGCCAAGAAAAGAAAAGCAGGGGCGGCGCAGTAGCGCGCCCTCCGACGGGCCCCTGATGGACATCAACACCACGCCGCTCATCGACGTGATGCTGGTGCTGCTGATCATGCTGATCATCACCATCCCGATCCAGCTGCATTCGGTGAACCTGAACATGCCCACGGGCAACCCGCCGCCCAGCGACCTCAAGCCCGAAGTGCTGCGCATCGACATCGATGCGCTCAGCGTCGTGCAATGGAACGGCGAGCCGCTGGCCGACCGCGCGGAGATGGAACGGCGCTTCGAGCAGGTCGCCGCGCAGGCCGTGCAGCCCGAGGTGCACCTGCGCCCCGACCGGCGCGCGAAATACGAAGTGGTGGCCGGTGTGATGGCCTCGGCGCAGCGCACGGGAGTGAGCAAGCTGGGCATCGTAGGCGCGGAGCAGTTCATCCCATGAAGCGCTCCCGCAAGGATTTCAATCCCAAGTCCCGCTTCGGGCCGGTCGGCATCGCCGTGATGGTGCTGTTCCATGTCGGCGTGGGCTATGCGCTCGTGTCGGGGCTCGCGCGCCAGACGGTGGAGGCGATCAAGAAGCCGATGGAGGCGACCATCATCAGCGAGATCAAGCCGCCACCGCCGCCCCCCCCACCACCGCCCCCGCCACCCAAGAAGATCGTGCGGCAGGAGACGCTCAAGCCACCGCCGCCGTCGCGCCCGGCCTACGTGCCGCCGCCTGCGGTGACACCGCCGGCCACGTCCACGCCCGCGATCACCGCCGTGCAGAACATCGAGCCGGTGGCACCGCCGCCGGCCGCACCGCCCACGCCGCCCACGCCGCCGGCCCCGCCGAAGGCGACCTCCACCGACATCGCGGTGGCGTGCCCGCGGCAGGTCAAGCCCGAGATGCCGCGCAAGGCACTGGACGAAGGCATCGGCGGCGTGGTGAAGGCCGAGGTGCGCATCAAGGGCGGCCACGTGCAGGAGGTGCGCTTCCTGTCGGGACCGCGCGTGTACCACTCGGCCGTGCGCGCGGCCGTGATGCGCTACGAATGTCAGACCACGGGCGACGCAGAGGTGCTGGCGACGCAGGAGTTCGTGTTCCGCATCGAATAGCCGGCAAGCGACGGCCGCTGCGTTCGAGCGCGCAGGTCTGGGCGATTCATCCGCGCTTCTGTCTCGAGTCGCGGTGGCCATTGTGCGCACCGCCGCCCGCGAGATCGCAGCCGGTCCGGCGGTTCCAGTTCGAAGCAGGAATGACCGTGCACATGTGCGGCCATTTGATCAACGTGGCGCACGTCACGGACTTTTAGGGCAACGCGATCACACGCTCGAAGCTTGCTGTCGCTGTGACGGTCGGCGAGGCGGCGGGCGACTGCGCCCCCCACTCTTGCAACAGCACCAAGCCAACTACCGCCCCGGCGAAGACGGCCCACTGCGCTGGCAAGGTTGTTCGCTACGAACCTGCCTCTGTGCCCCCGCAGCTGGTTGCTCGCTGCCTATGGAGAAGAGGTCGACGGTCGAGATGTCGCCGTACCGGCTCTTCAGTTAATTCAGCCGGTCACGGTCCAAGGAGCCGGTGCCGATCCCGACCCAGTCGAACGACGTCCTGATGCAGACGGCGCTGGACCAAAAGAAGATGGCGAAATTCAAGACCCTCAAGGGAAAGCGCGTCACGGTGACCGAAACTCTGTTTCCCGCGCACATGGGACACCACTTCACGGGGGGGCCTGGTGCAGCCGACCTCAATCATCGCGGTCAAGCAACCAGCGCAAGCGATTACCTGATGACAGAATTTGGCCGAGGATCACGGTAGGGACGCCCATTGCTGGAGGCCCCTACCGTAATCCTCAGTCTGAAGCAGACCTCGGCAAGCGGCGGCTGCGCATATGCATGCGCTACGCCGTCAGCCTGTGCTCGGTAATACGGCCGCTCGCGGAAGCGTAGCGCCGCGCTCGGCTCACAGCGTTTTCTCGATCAGCGCCCCCTTGAAGAGCACCGGCCCGGTCGGACCGCCCTCGCCGGGCACGCCGCCGCGCGGCTCGAGGCTCACGGCCAGTGCCGGCACCGCACGCATATCGGCCTCGTGCGCAGGCAGGCTCAGGGTCCGGTCGCGGCCCAGCACACCGAGCGAGCGCGGCGCGCCGCCCGGGGGCAGGGCCCACAGCTGCAGCGATTTGTCCTCGCCCTCGCGGTAGTTGCCGAGGCGCTGCAGCAGCAGCCGCTGCTTCTTCGGATCGAAGGTCACCAGCATGGATGCGCTGGCGGAGTCATCCGACAGCACTGCCACGTACTGCTCGGCCGGCGCGTTGCGCAGCTGCTCGCCAAACCGGAGCCCGACCACCGTGGCGATCACGGCCGCCGCGACGCCGGCGGCCGCCGCGCCACGCCACAGCGCGAGGTTGCGCAGCCAGCCGCCGCGCGCCGGTACCGATTCCGGTGCCGGTGCCGCAGCGGCGATGCGCTGGCGTCCGATGGCCTGCTGCTGTTGCTCGGCCGCGATCAGATTGCGGATACGTGTCCAGACGACAGGGTCGGGCGCCACGGGTTGCTGCAATTCCGCCATGCTGGCCAGGCGGCTCTGCCAAGCCAGCGCGGCGGCGCGCACCGGCGCCTGCTCGCGCGCCAAGGTCTCGAAGCGGCGGCGCGCGGCAGCGCGCAGCGTGCCCAGCGCATAGCTTGCGGCCAGTAGTTCCAGCAGTTCGGGATGGGCGGAAAACTTCATGGCGATGCCCCTCTCATGTGAACTGCTGCATGCAGCTGCGCAGCTTCTCGAGCCCGCGCCGGATCCAGGTCTTGACCGTGCCCAGCGGCAGCTTGAGTTGCCCGGCCAGCTCGCTGTGGCTGAGTTCGCGCAGGTAGGCCAGGCTCAGCACCTCGCGCTGGCCGTCCTCGAGCCGGCTCAGGCACTGGTGCAGCGCCCAGGCCTGTTCGCTGGCATCGGTGGTGTCCATCGGGTTCGCGGCGCTGGATTCGAATGTCTCGGCCATCTGCTCGTCGAACTCCTGCGTCAAATGCGCCCGGTCGGCGCTGCGGCGCCTCAACAAGTCAAGCGATCGGCTGCGCACGATCAGTCCCATCCAGGCCAGCGGCGGGCTCAGCGTGCTGCGGTAGTCGCCGGCTACGCGCCAGATCGTGAGGAAGGACTCCTGCAGCACGTCCTCGGCCCATTCGCGCTGGCGCAGCACGCGCATCGCCAAGCCGAATAGCTTGGGCGAGGTCCGCTCGTAGAGCAGGCGCAGCGCGTTTTCGTCCCGGCGGCCTACAAGGTCGATGAGTGCCATCAGTTCGGCGTCGGGGCTGGAGTCGGGCATGGGCGGATTGTGGCGCATCGGTTGTCACAAGGAGCCATACGACGCAGAACGGCGAACGGATTCAGCGTGCACCGGAAAGTTGAATCCGATCGGGACCGCGCTGCGTAGAGGGACGGGGCCGCGCGTTCGCGAACGAACCAGAGCGACCGCCGGGTCATCCCGCATCACAACCCTGAAAGGCAAATCATGACGATCCTTCACACCCTCGGCGTTCTCGCCGCCGCCATCAGCCTGGCCGCATGCGCAGGCACCGGCATGGACAAGTCGATGGTCTATTCGCAAGCCGGCCTGCCGGACGCGGTCATGGTGCCCGCCGGCCATCGCGTCGCATTGGAAACCGTGGGCGCCGGCGACATCACCTACGAATGCCGCGCCAAGGCGAACGCACCCGGACAGCACGAATGGGTCTTCGTGGGGCCCGATGCCAAGCTGATGGACCGCAGCGGCAAGCAGATCGGCAAGTACTTCGGGCCGCCGGCCACCTGGCAG
Source organism: Variovorax beijingensis (assembly GCF_007828835.1). GTDB lineage: Bacteria > Pseudomonadota > Gammaproteobacteria > Burkholderiales > Burkholderiaceae_C > Variovorax > Variovorax beijingensis_A. The sequence continues at coordinate 163,965 of NZ_VIVL01000005.1, forward strand.
AGCATGGACGGCTCGAAGCTTACGGGCGCGCAGGTCGCCGTCGCACCGAACGGCAACGGCAACATTCCCTACCAGCTCGTGAAGGCCAACCCGGCCATGGGCAACGGCGCCATGCAGGGCGTCAGCTACATCCAGCGCGTCGCGACGCGGGGCGGCACCGCGCCGGCGATGGCCTGCGGCGCGTCCTCAATGGGCCAGAAGCAGGTGGTCCAGTACCAGGCCGACTACATCTTCTACCGGCCCATGTAACAAGCCCCCAGCGCAGGCTGCGGGTGCAGGACGACTTCGCTTCGTCCTTGCACCGGCTCTCCTTGCTTACTTGGGCAGCAGTACCTTGTCGACCACGTGGATCACGCCGTTCGACTGGTAGACATCGGCGGTGCTCACGGTGGCCCAGCCGCCCTTCTCGTCGCCGACCATGATCTTGCCGCCGCTTTCCTTGGCGGTGAGCGTGCCGCCGGCCGCGGTCTTCAGTGTGGCCAAGCCCTTGCCGTCCATGATCTGGCCGCCCAGTGCGGCGGCGTCGAGCTTGCCGGGCACCACGTGGTAGGTCAGCACGGCGGCCAGCTTGGTCTTGTTCTCGGGTTTGAGCAGCGAGTCGACGGTGCCGGCAGGCAGGGCAGCGAAGGCCGCGTTCGTCGGCGCGAACACCGTGAACGGACCCGGGCCCTTAAGGGTCTCGACCAGGCCGGCTGCCTTGACCGCGGCGACCAAGGTGGTGTGGTCCTTCGAATTGACGGCGTTGTCGATGATGTCCTTGGTCGCGAACATCGGCGCACCGCCGACCATGACCTGCGCGGAGACAAGGGTGGACCCGGCCGCGATGGCAACGGCCAGGGTGATGGAGGCAAGGCGGTGGAATTGGTTGCGCATGATGGAAGGCTCCTGTGGTTTGAACCGATGCCGGAATGGCGGCGGCAACTGTCCATACGGCAGCCGTGCCCGATCGGATTCGCGGGGCCCTATTTGTTTTCGGTCTCCCTGCTACACCTGCCGCATCGCGGATGATCATGGGCACCGCGCGCGGATCGGGTATTGCGCCGAAGCCTTGGGATGAGGAGCACCGAACGCGGAACGAGCGTGAGGGACAGGTTGGTCGACGTGATCGGCGACAACGTCGGTTGCGTGCCGCGCGGCGGCGGGCTCACCGATTCATCGCTGACGGCGCGCCGCGTGGGCGAGCTGCGGCTCGGCGTCTACGCGGCGCCGTGCTACCTGGAGCGCGCCGGAACGCCCGTGCACCAGAGCGAGATCGAAGACGCCCGCCACCGCATCGCGGGCTACCTGAGCACGCGCAGCGGCAAGGTCGCCGCACTGCGCACGCAGCGGGGCGCCAAGCACATCGAACTGCAGGGCCGCCATGTGGTCGCGGTCGACGACGGCAATGCCTACCTCGCGGCCGGCGTGGCGGGCATGGGCATCCTCTGGCTGCCGCATGACATGGCCGCGCCCCACGTGGCCCAGCGCGAAGCTGCGGGTGTTCATCGACTGGATCGACGAGCTGATGGCGCGCCATGCGCCGATTGCGGCGCTGGGGAAGGCGTGAATCACTCCGGTGACCGGTCGCGCCACGCCTTCAGGATCATCGTCTCGATGTCATGCACTTCGCGCCCGACCGCCGCAGCCACGGCTTCCCGGTACGGCGGCATGTTCGTGCATTCGAGCACGATGCGCTCGACGCAGGGGAAGGCCTGCACCAGATGCACGGCCGCTTCGACGACATTGCGCTGCGCCTCGGCCAGGTCGAGCACGGTGTCGTTGTCCAGGATGCGGCGATGGAATTCGCAGCCCGGGCGCACGCCCATGACCGGCGTTCCCGCGGGCACGCCGGCAGCCTGCAGGATCTGCGGCGTCAGCGATTGCGCGTCGAAGGTGACGATGCCCGGCTGGACGCAGTGCCGCACCTGCAGCAGGCTCGAGGTCAGCACCGGCACGGGCACCGCCTGGGAAAGAACGTCCTGGTAGGCGGCCAGGAAACCGCAGCTGGTGGTGATCATCGACGCACCTTCCGCCACCAGCCGCACCGCGGCGTCGACGAAGGGCTGGACCAGGCGTGGATCGGCTTCTTCGACGATGCGCCTGGGTGACGCACCTTCCACCGCGAGAAAGCGCACCGGGATGCCGGCGCGCGCATAGGTCTGCGGATTGCCGACATCGCCCGGCGGCCGCGGAAAGCGCGTGTCGAGCATCAGCACACCAAGAAAACCAGGCGCAGCGGCATTCATGTCAAACAAAACTCAGGAGACCGAGGGAAGGGCGCTGCGCCGGTCGATCTTCCGGCTCAGGACGATCGAGGTCTGCGTCTGGTTGATGCCGTCCAGTTGGCCGAGCTGGTCGAGCAGGACATCGAGCTTTTCCGGCGTGTCGCAGCGCAGGAACACCATGTAGTCGAACTGGCCGCTCACGGCCGAAAGCTCCTCGACTTCGGGCACGCGCTCGAGCGCCCGGATCACCGCGGGCGCATTCTTGGCGTTGACGCTGAGCCCGCAGATCGCGCGAACGGCCGCATGCTCGAGCTTGTGGCCCAGGCGCACGCCGTAGCCGGCCACGATGCCTTCGCGCTCGAGCCGCGCAATGCGCGCGACCACAGTGGTGCGCGCGATCTTGAGTTTTCGCGCCAGATTGGCGGCGGGCTCCCTGGCATTGGCCTGGAGCAGGCTCAGCAGGTGCCGGTCGAGGTCGTCAAGTCTTCCGTCCATCGCGTTGTCTCATGAAGTTCTGGAGTTTCACCGGCATGCTACGGCAGTGCGGCCCAGCCGCGGCCGTCGTGCAGGGAAAGCTCGATGTGCGCATCCAGCAGCGCGTCGACGCAATGCAGGTTGACATTGACCTCCTCGGGGGCCGATCGCGGATGGCAGTGCGTATGAATGCCGCACATGCTGCAGAAGAGATGGCGTGCGCGCATCGTCCCGAAGCGGTAGCTCGACAGCTGCTGCGCGCCCGCGAGCAGGTGGAAGTTCCCGGCCGGCACGCGGTGGTGCAGTGCCGCCTTGCGCACGCAATAGCTGCAGTTGCAGCTCACGCCCTTGTGCGAAGCCAGCAAGAATTCGAAGCGCACCGCGCCGCAGTGGCAGTGCCCCTGCTGCCATGCACCGGCTTCTGCGGGAGCAGCCTCGCCGCCCACTAGGCGATGACGGCGGCGGCAACGGCGGGCTCGGACGCGCCGGCGGACGCCTTGAAGCGGCCGAGGAACGCGCGCGTCGACTCCTGCTGCGGGTTGTCGATGACGATGCCGGGCGGCCCGCACTCCGCGACGACGCCGTCGCGCATGAAGATCACCTGGTCCGCCACTTCGCGCGCAAAGCCGATCTCATGGGTGACCAGGATCATGGTCATGCCTTCCTTCGCGAGGCCCTTGATGACGGTCAGCACTTCTCCGACGAGCTCGGGGTCGAGCGCCGAGGTGGCCTCGTCGAACAGCATGACGCTCGGTTTCATGGCCAGTGCGCGGGCAATGGCCACGCGCTGCTTCTGCCCGCCCGAGAGCTTGTCGGGGTAGTAGTCGGCGCGCTCGAGCAAGCCCACCTTCTGCAGCAGCGCCCGGGCCTCGGCCGCGGCCTGCGCCTTCGGCGTCTTGAGCACCGTGACCGGGCCTTCCATGACGTTCTGCAGCGCGGTCATGTGGGGGAACAGGTTGAAGTGCTGGAACACCATCCCGGTGGAGGCGCGGAACTTCGCGAGCTTGCGCTCGCTCGGCAGCGCGGTGTCGCGTCCGCTGAACTGGATCGCCTGGTCGCCCACGGCGATGCGTCCGCCGTCCGGGACCGTCAGCAGGTTGATGCAGCGAAGCAGCGTGGATTTGCCGGAGCCCGAAGGCCCGATCATCGCGACAACCTGGCCACGTTCGATCTTCAGCGAGATGTCCTTGAGGACCACGTGGGCGCCGAAGGACTTTCGAAGGCCTGCGATCTCGATCACGGTGGGTGTCGTCATGTCAGGCTTCCCTGGCAACGCCGTATTCCATGCGCTTGGCCCAGATCGTGATGGGCAGCAGCACGGCGAAATAGGCAATCGCGATGAAAGTGTAGAGCTCCAGCGGTCGGTAGGTGTCGTGCGCGATCACCTGGCCCTGGTACAGCAGGTCGGGCACGGCCAGCACCGAGAGCAGCGAAGTGTTCTTCAGCTGCATGATCGACTGGCTCATCAGCGGCGGCACCATCTTCTTGAACGCCTGCGGCAGCAGGATGCGGCGAAGCAGCTGCAGGCGCGTCATGCCCAGCGCCTTGCCGGCTTCGGTCTGGCCGGACTCGATCGAGATGATCCCGCCGCGCACGATCTCGGAATAGAACGCGCCGCCATAGAGCGTCAGGCACAGGGTGGCGGCGGCCGTGGCCGAGAGCTCGAGACCGGTGAGCACGGGCAGCGCGTAGTAGAACCACACGAGCTGCACCAGCACCGGTGTGCACCGGAACACCTCGATGTAGGCGCGCAGCGGCGCGGTGATGTACGGGTTGGTGGACAGGCGCCCCAGGCCAGTGACCACGCCCACCAGCAGCCCGAGCACCACGCAGACCACCGTGAAGAGCAGCGTATAGAGCAATCCGCTGATGAGCAGCGAGCGGTACTTCCAGAGCACCGCGAAGTCCCAGTCGTAGCCGGCGGAGGCCGCGCTTGCGCCGGCGAAGTGCTTGACCAGCGCCCAGGCACCGGCCAGCGCGAGAACCACCATCAGGGCCATGCCCAGGCGAGAGCGCGAGCGGGGCGCCCCCTGCGATTCGGCGTATTCCATGGCCCGGGCTCAGAACTTGATTTCGGAAGGGAAGGCGCTGGCGGGAACGCCGGCGAGTTTTTCCATGTTCTTCAGGATCACGCTGCGGACCTCGCCCTTGGCGCGAACTTCGCCCAGCCAGGCATTGACGGCCGCCTGCATGGCCGGATCGGCTTCCTTGCGCAGGCCGATGCTCACGGGAGCGGTGTAGATCGGGGTGGGGATCTGCATCACGCCCACGTTGGCGCGCTTGGCCAGCAGCGGCTGCGCCAGCAGGATCACCAGGATCTGGCAGTCGGCGCGGCCGGCCTGCAGCGCGAGCGTTGCGGAGCCCGAGTTCTCCAGCCGCTGGACGTCGGCCTTCGGGAGGATGCGCGTGGCGAGCTGGTCATGGCTCGAGCCCACGTCGACCACGATCTTGTTCTCGGGCGCGTTCAGCTGCTCCCAGGTCTTGGTCGGAAAGCCCTTCTTGCACACGGCGGTGTAGGTGTTGTCGAACAGCGTGTCGGAGAAGTTCACGACCTCCTTGCGCGCCGGCGTCGGCGCCATGCCGAACATCGCGTCGATCTTGTTCGACTGCAGGTCGAGCACCGCGTTGCCCCAGGTCGTTTCCACGTATTCGACCTTGGCGCCGAACTTCCTGGCCAGGCTCTCGGAGAAGTCGGGCCCGAAGCCTTCCCACTTGCCCGTGACCAGATCCTTGCTGAAGTACGGAATGGCCCCGGCGATCGCGCCCACCCGCAGGACCTTGGTCCGTTGGACGCGGGTCATCGAGCTTTCCGGCTCCTGGGCGAGGCTGAGGGTGAGGGTGCATGCGCTCGTCAGCGCGAGGAGGGTGCGAAGGATCGCTCGTTTTGTAGTCATGGGGTCTCCAAGCAAAAAGCTCGCCATTTGAATAGGAAGGAAGGCTTCGACTCGCGAATGAAGTCTAGGAGCCATGATAGTCACGAGCAATGCGGCAGTTCGTCAGGATCGCGCGAAGTTTTCGTCATACCGTCACCGCGGGCATGCGAAACGACCATTTCCGTTGGGCGGCGCCTGAATGTCCTGGTCGCACATGGGCACGACCGGGGTGCCAGATCGGTGCACTCCGTCTTGTTCGGGTGCGGATGCGCTGGCGGCTTCAGCCCAGGAAGCGTGAAGGCCGGAACGGCGCGGGATCGAAGGCGCAGGCTTCGCCGGCCATCATCGCGCCAAGGAGCGCGGCCGTGCCCGGGGCGGTGTTGAAGCCGATGTGCTGGTGGCCGAATGCGAGCCAAAGGCCTGGGCGGCCCGGGCATTCGCCGATGACCGGCCGGCTGTCCGGCAGCGTGGGGCGGCTGCCGAGCCAGGCTTCCTTGTCAAGGCGCGCCTCGAGCGGAAACGCCTCGCGTGCGGCGCGCTCCGCCAGATCGAGCTGCGCGAGGTTTTTGGGTGCCTCGCGGTCGGCCAGCTGCACGCCGGTGGACAGGCGCAGGCCCTGTTCCATCGGCGACAGCACATAGCCGCCGCCGGTGTCGTAGACCGGCCGACCGAGCATGGCCCCGCCGGCAGCGCGGTAGTGCATGTGGTAGCCGCGCTCGTACGCCATCGGCACCGACAGGCCCAGGGCCTTCTTCGCGAACTCCCGGGTCCACGGCCCCAGCGCGAGCACGATGCGCGAGGCCTCGTGGCGCGTGCCGCCGTCTTCGCTCAGCTGCCAGGCATCGCCTGCTTCCGAGCGGCGCAGTCCGCCGATCGATGCCTGCCGGATGCGGCCGCCGCGCGCAACAAAAAGCCTGGCATAGGCTTCGACCACCTGGCCCGGGCTGTCCACCGACGCCGTGTCCTGGATCCAGAGCGCGCGCGGGAACAGCGGCTTCAGATGCGGCTCCAGCTGCGCGAGTTCTTGCGCATCGAGCAGCTGCGTGGCGATGCCGAACTTCTTGAAGGTGTCCCGCGAGAGTTGGCTGCCGAGAAAGCCTTCCTCGCTGCGATAGAGAAAGAGCCACCCGTTCGTGCGCAGGCGGTGCGCCGCGCCCGCTTCGCCCAGCAGCCGCAGGTGCTGCGCTGTCGAAAGCCGGATCAGTGCATCGAGCGCCGCGGTCGTTTCATGAAAGACTGCCGCGCGCGTGTTGGCCAGGAACTTCAGCGCCCACGGCAGGTTCTTCGCGAGGAAAAGCGGGTTGTAGCGAAAGCCCGCGGCGTTGTTCTTCAGCAGCCTGGGAAGCGAGGACCACAACCCCGGATGGTTGAACGGCATCAGCGAGCTGCGAGCGATCACGCCGGCATTGCCGTAGGAGGTTTCGCGGCCCGGCGCGGCGCGGTCGAAGACCGTCACGTCGAAACCCCGCCGCTGGAGCTCGAGGGCACACGACACGCCGACGATTCCGGCGCCGAGCACGGCAACAGTGTTCTTCATTCAGGCCAATCGGTTCATTCGCCGAAAAGTCTATCGTGAACCGTTGGCGCCGCGATCCGATCTACAGATAGGCCACGTCTTCCGGCGCGAGTGCCAGCGGATCGAGCTTCTTTTTCGCGAGCCAGGAATACACGGGCGGCACGCGGTCCGCGAGCGATTCGATGTGGATGTCGATGAGGCAGGGGCCGTCGTAGGCGAAGGCTTCATCGAGCGCCTGCATCAGTTCGCCGGGCGTGGCGGCCGTCCAGGCCTTGATGTCGAAGGCCTCGGCAATGGCCTGGCCGCGCGGCGGCAGGAAGTCCACGCCGAAGCATTCATCGTGGCCCTTGAGCCGGTGCAACCCCTTGATCCAGCCGAAGCAGCCGTTGTTGAAGAGCATCAGCAGCGCCGGCACCTTCTTGCGAACCAGCGTCTCGAACTCGCCGACGGCCATGTTGAAAGAGCCGTCGCCGAACATGCCGATCGGCCGGCGCGTCTTGTCGGCATACCAGGCGCCGACCACCGCGGGAATCGCCGAGCCCAGGCCGCCGAAGGCGCGCGGTATCACGAAGCGCGTGCGGCGGTCGCCGATGCGCAGGAAGCGCGTCATGTAGGGAGTGGGCGTGCCGGCATCCGAAAGAATGTGCACGGCCTGGCCGTACTTCTCGAGCTGCCTGCCGAACTCGCGCACCACGCGCTCGGGCCGCAGCGGCACGTCGTCCAGCGAGAGCACGCCCTCGGCGTGGTCCCAGAAGTTTGCGCGGTAGGCATTCAGGTGGTCGACCCAGGGCGTGTGCTTCGATCCATCGAAATCGACGGGCGCTTCGCTCAGGATCTGCGTGAGGACCAGCCGCGCGTCCGCGGCGATCGACAGCAGGTTCTCGTAGTTGTTGGCGAGGCGCTCGGGGTTGATGTCGATCTGCACGACGCGCTTGTTGAGCGTCGACTTGGGGAAGGTCCAGCCCACGGTGACGACGGAGCCCATGCGCGAGCCGACGAAGATCACCAGGTCCGATTCCTCGAGCGCGCGGTTGGCATGCGGATGAAAGCCGTTGTCGCCGATGACGCCGATGGCCAGGAGGTGGTCGTCGGGCAGCGCGCCCTGGCCCGTGATCGTGTTGACCACGGGCACGTTGAGCTTCGCGGCCACCTCGGTGAGCGCACTGCCGGCGCAGGAGCGGTTCACGCCGCCGCCCGCGACGAACAGCGGCTTCGAGGCTTTCCGCAGCAGGGCGAAAAGCTCGCCCACCTTGCCGGGCGCGGGCGCCATCGGAAAGGCCGGGAAGGTCCTGCATTCGGGCTCGGCGTGCAGCGAGATGGCATCGGGGTCGATCTCCGCCAGCAGCATGTCTTCCGGAATCTGCAGGTGCACGGCGCCGGGCGTGCCGGAGCAGGCCACGCGGAATGCGCGGCGAACGATCTCGGGGAGCTTCTCGGGCGACTTCACCTGCACCGACATTTTCGTGACGGGCTCGAACAGCCTGGCGCAGTCGAGCTCGGTGATCATGCCGCGGCCCTCGCCCGGCAAGGGCAGGTCGATGGTCAGCAGGATGACCGGCACCGAAGACGCATTCGATTCGGCCAGCGGGGGCAGCGAATACATCGCGCCGGCGCCCGAGGGGCATTCGAAAATGCCGGGCTTGTCGGTCAGCCGCGCGTAGGCGTCGGCCATGTAGCCGGCCGAGCGCTCGTCGCGGGCCATGACATGCTCGATGTCGCCCTGGCGGCGCTGCAGCGCCTCGTAGAACGGCACGTTGGTGTCGCCGGGCACACCAAAGAGCACGTCGACGCCGTAGTTGATCAACATCTGCACGAGCACGTCTGCACCACGCATGGCAAAACTCCAGTCCGGGTTCAAAAGGAAAGAGAGACAGGGCCGGGCGGGGGCCTTGCGCGCCCCGGCCTCGGCTTGCGCGAAGCGCTCAGGCTTCGGCGAGTTCCGGCCGCGAAGGGCTGGAGGCGCTCACGCCGAGTCCCTGGTAGTAGTGGCCCACGCGGGTCGAGAGAAAGGCCTCGAGCGGCACCTGCTCCTGCCCGACGAAGCCGGCGCGGGGCAGCGTGCCCTGCTGCAGTAGCTCGAACACGCCGACCACGCCGGCGGCCGTCGTGAGCTCGATGGCGGTGCGGTCCTTGCCGCGAAGCCTGGCGCCGAACACGCGGCCCAGGCGGGTTTCCTGTTCGAACCGGCCGCCGCGCATGCCCGAGGCCGAGGCGAACACGATGACCACGTCTTCGCGGCTGTGCGGCACCGCATGTTCGAGCACCTGGCGCAGCAGGTCGCGGCGCTCGATCAGGCGCAGGTCGTGCAAGAGGAAGTTCATCGCATCGCGGTGGCCCGGATAGCGGATGGTCTTGTAGTCGAGGTTGCGCACCTTGCCGCGCAGCGTCTCGCAGAGGGTGCCCAGTCCGCCCGAGGTGTTGAAGGCTTCGAAGGCTTCCGCATCGAGCGTGAAGGTCTCATGGCCCTCCAGCGGCTGCACCGACACGACCTGGCCGTTCACGATCGCATCGCAGGCGTTGCAGTATTCGTTGATGACGCCGTCGATGCTCCAGGTGAAGTTGTAGCGCAGGCTGTTGGTGGCATTGCGCGTGAGCGCGCCGACGCGCAGGCGCAGGTCGTAGAGCTCGTCGAAGTGCCCCGCCAGGTGGCCGCCGAGCATGCCGATCACGCCGGGCGCCAGGCCGCTTTGCGGCATCAGCACCGACGTGGCTTCATGGGACAGCTGGCGGATCGCATGCGTGGCCGCCACGTCTTCCGTGAGGTCGAAGTAGTGCACGCCCAGTCGCGCCGCCTGCGTGGCCACGCGCGCCGCCAGGAAGAACGGCAGCGCGTTGATGACCACGGTGTGCGAGGCCAGTTCGCCGGCCAGCGCCGCCTCGTCCTCGACGTTCAGCGTGATCTGCCGCACCAGCGGATCATTGGACGGCGTGCCGGTGCGCTGGTCGGCCAGCGTCACCGGGATGCGGTGGTATTCGGCGATCATGTCCGCCACCGTGCTGCCCACCTTGCCCGCACCCAGCACCAGAACATTCTTGACTTGCAGCTTCGACATTTTGTTTCTCCAGAAAGGAGCTCAGGCTCCATGGAGAAAATGTAGAAGCGAAGGCTGGCAGGCGGTAGAGAGCAGAACGGCGAAGGCGCGGTTCGTTTCGCCGTTTCGACGAAGGCGCGTGACGTTTCGAAGGCCTCAGGCCTCGGGCCGTCCGCGGTGCAGCATCAATCCCGGCGCATCGAGCTGCGCCGTCAGGATGTTCCCGTGCGTGGAATCGGTCACGTAGAGCGTGCTGCGGTCCTTGCCCCCGAAGGCAAGGTTGGTCGTGGAAGCCCCCGCCGGTCCCCGAAGCACGACGACCGGCTCGGCACGGGCGTTCAGCAGCCAGACGTAGCCCAGGCCCGGGTTGGCGACGATCACGCGCCCTTTTGCATCGACCGCCAGGCCATCAGGGCCGCTCGGGCCGTACGAGGTGAAGAACTGGCTCACCTTGGCGACGCTGCCGTCGGCCAGCAGCGGCACGCGCCAGACGCCGTTGCCGCGCGTCACCGCGAGGTAGAGCAGCCTGCCGTCGGGCGAGAGCGCCACGCCGTTCGGGCTGGGCACGTTGCCCAGCAGCAGGTCGAGCTGGCCGTCGGGCCGCAGCCGGTAGAGGCGGCCCGTGGGATCGTGCAGCCCGGTCTGGCCCTGGTCGGTGAAGTAGATGTTTCCCTGCGCGTCCAGCACCAGGTCGTTCACGCCCTTGAAGCGCTCGGTGTTGCGCCGCTGCAGGTGAGGCGTGACGGCACCGGTGCGCGCGTCGACGCGCATCAGGCCGTTCTTGTAGTCGGTGACGAGCAGCGTGTGCGCGTCCAGGAACTTCATGCCGTTGGGCTCGCCGTCGTATTCGGCCACGAGCGTCCATGCGCCGGCCGGGTCGATGCGAAGGATGCGTCCGAACGGGATGTCGGCCACGTACAGGTTGCCGGCATCGTCGAACACCGGCCCTTCGAGAAATGAGTCGGTGGCCTGGCCGCCCCGGTTGGCGTCGGCCCAGGCGCTGGGTTCGCGCCGGCGCAAGTCATCAGGCATGCGCGTGAACACTTCGAGGTCTCGAACTTCGGGGGGCTGAAGAAGGAACAAGGGAGTCTCCGTCGCGGCACGGGCCGCAATCAGGGTTGGCCGAAGCCGTAGAGCCTCGCCGGGTTGTCGACGAGGATACGGTCCATCACGCCATCGTCGCCGCACCAGGCGCGCAGCACGTTCAGCAGGCCGGCGTCGTCGACCGTGCCCGGCGCCTCGGTGGTGTGGGGCCAGTCGCTGCCCCAGAGCATGCGCTCCGGCGCAGCCCGGACCAGCGCACGGGCCAGTGCCTGCGCGTCGCCGTAGGCCGGGGCGCCTTCTCGCGAGCGCATGTAGACGCCGGACAGCTTGACCCAGGTGTTGCCCCTGTCGAGCAGCCGGCGCAGCGTGGCGAAGGCGGCGCCGGCCGGCCCTTCGGCGGGATCGATGCGCGCCATGTGGTCGACCACGAGCGGGGCGGGCAGGGCCTCGAGTAGCGGCGCCAGTTCGACCAGCTGCCCGGGGTGGACGAAGACCTGGATGTGCCATCCCAGGCGCGCCGCCTTGCGCGCGAGCGCCGTCAGCATGTCCGGCGTGGTGGCGCCCCAGGATTGCGGCGTCACGAAGTTCACGCGCAATCCGCACACGCGCTGCGCCGCGAGGCGCTCGAGCTGCGCGTCGTCCACCTCGGCGCCGACCACCGCGACGCCGCGCGCGCTCGTGCCGAGCTGCGCCAGCGCGTCGAGCATGCAGGCGTTGTCGGTGCCATAGGTCGACGGGTTCACCACGACAGTGCGCGACGTGCCCAGCCGCTCCTGGAGCTGGCGATAGGCGGCGACCTCGGCGCGCGGTGGCTGCCGCTTCCAGTGCCGCGAGGGCGCGAAGCGCGGATCGAAGATGTGCATGTGGCTGTCGCAGGCACCCGCGGGCAGCGCGCGCGAAGGGCGCTCGAGCCCGACCGAATGCGGCACGGGATGCGTGAGCGGGAGATCGGCCATCGGCGTGTCAGTCGAGCTTGATGTTGCCCTTGCGGATCACCTCGGCCCATTTCGCGTCTTCCTTCTTCAGGAAGGCCGCGAACTCGGCCGGTGTGGAACCGACGGCCTGCACGCCGACGTCGGCGAAGCGCTGCTTCACCTCGTCTTCCTTCAGTACGTCGACCAGCGCCTTGTGCAGCTTCGCGGCCACCGGTTCGGGCGTGCCGGCCGGCAGCAGCAGCCCGTTCCATTCGAAGGCCTCGTAGCCCGGCACGACCGATTCGGCCACCGTCGGCACGTCCGGCAGGCGCTTGGAGCGCTCGGGCGACGAGACTGCGAGAGCCCGCAGCTTGCCCGAGGAGACCAGCGGATAGGACGCCGCGATGGTGCTGAACATGAAGTCGACCTGGCCGCCGGTCACATCGACGATCGCGGGGCCGCCGCTCTTGTAGCCGACGTGCACCATGTCGAGGTCGAGCCGCTGGCGCAACAGCTCCGCCGCCAGCCGCTGCACCGTGCCGCTGCCGCCGGAGGCGAAGTTCAGCTTGCCCGGCGCGGCCTTGGCCCTGGCGACCAGGTCCTTCACGTCCCTGATCGGCGATTCGGCCCTGACGATGAGGAGGTTCGGCGCCAGCGAGACCAGCGCCAGCGGCTGCAGCGCATTGCTCGCATACGGCATGCGCGGGAACAGGTGCGGATTGATGGAGTAGGGCGTGGCGTCGTAGAGCACGGTGTAGCCGTCGGCCGGGGCCTTGGCGGCGAAGCTCGCGCCGATGGTCCCGCTCGCGCCGGGGCGGTTGTCGACGATCACGCTCGTGCCCAGCTTCGCGCCCATGCGCACGGCGAGCACGCGCGCCAGCGCATCGGCCGAACCGCCGGGCGCGTAGGGGACGACCAGGGTGATCGGACGTTCGGGAAAGGCGGCATGGGCCGAGCCTGCGGCCAGGACGCAGATCGCCAGCACGCGGCGGATGAAGGTTTTCATGTGTGGTCTCGATGAATGATCGGGTGGAAAAGAGCGCAGCGCATCCGCTCACTCTGCTTTCAGGTCGAGGGCGCGCGCGAGCTCGTCGTAGGCTTTCACTTCGCGGGCGAGCTGCGCGCCGAACGCGTCGGCGCAGGTGCTGCGCGCTTCCATTCCGAGCATCCGGAACTTCTCCACCGTTGCGGGCGCGCCGGCAAATTCGGTCGCCACGCGCCGCAGCGCGGCCAGGACCTGGGGCGGCGTCTGCGCCGGCGCCAGCAAGCCGTACCAGGCGTCGGCGGCGTAGCCCTGGATGCCGGCCTCCTCGAAGGTCGGCACGCCCGGCAGCAGTGCCGAACGCCTGGGCGCGGCGACGGCGAGTGCGCGCAGCTTGCCGGCCTGCACCTGCGGGAGGACCGACCCCAGGGTTGCGAAGGAACTGTCCACCTGTCCGCCCATCAGGTCGGTCGTGGCCTGGGCCGCGCCCTTGTAGGGAATGTGGTTCATCGACGTGCCGGTCAGTCGCGTGAACTGCTCGCTCGCGAAATGGCCGGAGCTGCCGCTTCCCGGCGTGGCATAGGTGCGCTTGCCGGGCGCTGCCTTCACCTCCTGCAGGAACTCGCCGACCGTGTGGGCGGCCATCGACGGCCCGACCACCAGCACCGTCGGGCTTACTGCCAGCGAACACACCGGGGCGAACGAGCGGACCGTGTCGAACTTCACCCGATGGCTGTAGAGCGCCGGGATCATCGTGTGGTTGGTCGCGCCCAGCAGCAATGTGTAGCCGTCCGGTGCGGCGCCGGCCACGGCTTCCGCCGCCAGGATCGTGTTGGCGCCCGGCTTGTTGTCGACCACGAAAGGCTGGCCGAGCGCGCGTGCGGCATGCTCGGCGAATGCACGCGCCACGGTGTCGGTCGGGCCCCCCGCGGAAAAGCCCACGAGGATTCGGACCGGCTTGGCGGGCCAGGCGGTCTGTGCAGCGGCGGGCAGTGCCGTGCACAGCCCCACCGAAACGGCCAGCGACACCGTCATCAAATAGATCTTCATGGCTTGTCTCTCGTTGTTGGAAGCTGCGGCGCGTTTGCCAGGCACGCCATTCGGCGGACGCGGCGCCGCGGCGGTTCAGCCCGCGACCGGCTGCCGGGCGAGCACCTGCAGCACGTTCTTCGCCGCGCCGATGCCCATGTTCACATAAGCGTCACCGGTCACGCCGCCGATGTGCGGGCTCAGCACGAAGTTCTTCTCGCCCTGGAAAGGGTGGCCCGCGGCCATCGGCTCCACCGCGAAGCTGTCCAGGCCCGCCATGCCCACCTGGCCCGAACGCACAGCGGCCAGCAGCGCCGCCTCGTCGACGAGGCCGCCGCGCGCGGTGTTGACCAGGATCACGCCGCGCCTGCACCGGGCCAGCGTGTCGGCGTTGACCAGGCCGCGGTTGTCTTCCGTCAGCGGGCAGTGCAGCGAGATCGCATCGGACTCGCGCCAGATCGTCGGCAGGTCGACGGCCGTGACATGGGGCGGAAGATTCCCGGCATAGGGATCGAAGCCGATCACGCGCATGCCCAGCGCATCGGCCATGCGGGCAAAGCGCAGTCCGATCGCACCCAGGCCGACCAGCCCGATGGTTCGGCCGCCAAGCTCGAGGCTCTTGTGCGTGGCCTTGTCCCAGTGGCCGGCATGCATGCGGGCATCGAGCTGCACCACTGACTTGGCGCAGGCCAGCAGCAGGGCCAGCGCCTGCTCGGCCACCGCGGCGGCGTTCGCGCCCACGGCCGCGACCACCTCGATGCCGCGCGCCTGGGCCGCGGCCTTGTCGATGGTGTCGGTGCCGCTGCCATGCTTGGAGATCACGCGCAGCGAGGGCGCCGCGTCCATCACCGCGGCGCCGACCTTGCCGTAGCGCGCGATGATGGCCACCGGATCATGCGCGCGGCACAGCGCCACCAGGTCGTCCTCGGTCGGGGCCTTGCCGGCATAGACGATCTCGTGGCCCTCGAGCAGCGCGACGGCCTGCGGCGCCAGGTCGGCGCCGGTCACGAGGATGGTGCTCACAGGACCTCTCCTTCCTTGAGCACGCCGGCCGTGCGCAGCGCGCCGTTCAGCCACTTGGCCGCGGTGTCGCCTTCCTTGATCGCGGCAATGCGCGCGGCCTCGTCGCTGACCTTCCGGGCCGCCGCGGGCAGCAGCGCCTCGATCTTCTCGCGCTCCACCACCACCACGCCGTCGCCGTCGGCGATCACGAAGTCGCCCGCGCGCACCGTGACATCGCCGACCGAGACGGGATGCCCGATGCGCCCGGCGATGTTCTTGGTCGGGCCGTTCGGGTTGGTGCCCACGCAGAACACCGGGTAGTTCATCTCGTCGATCTCGAGGCTGTCGCGGCAGGCGCCGTCCATCACCACGCCAGCGATGCCGAGCTTCTGGCAGGCCGTCATCATGATGGTGCCCATGAGCGCCGAGCCCTGGTCGCCCTTGCCGTCGATCACCAGCACGTCGCCGGGCCTGGCCATCGCGATGGCGGCATGGATCATCAGGTTGTCGCCGGGACGCACCTCGACCGTGAAGGCGGGGCCGGCGAGTTTCATGCGGGGGCGCAGCGCCTTGATGCGGCCGTGCATCGCGCCTCGGCGGCCGGCCACGTCGGCCAGGATGGCAGGCTGGAATTGCGCGGCTTGCGCCACGATGTGCGCGGGTACGCGCTCGAAATTGCGAATGATGTCGGGAGGGTTGGAGGACATGGGCTTTCTTTCGGGGATGGAACAGGTAGGGGTGGACGGACTCAGTCCATCCGGACGTCGGCGTCCTTGATGACCCGGCCCCACTTGGCGAGGTCGGATTTCTGCGTATCGGCAAGCTGCTGCGGCGTGCTGCCGACCAGCGTGATGCCGAGCCGGTCGGCCATGGCGGCAAGCTCGGCGTCTTTCAGGACGTGCACGATCTCCTTGTTGAGGCGCTGCACCACCGCTGCGGGCGTGCCAGCGGGGGCATAGACTGCCTGCCACTGCTCCACCACGAAGTCCTTGAAGCCCGCCTGGCCCATGGTCGGCACGTCGGGCAGGGCCTTGAGCCGCGCCGCCGAGGTCACGGCCAGTGCACGGAGCCGGCCGCCCTGGATGTGCGGCAGCGCCGCGGCCACTGGCGCGAACATGAAGCTCGCGTGGCCCGCGAGAACGTCCTGGAGGGCTGGCGTATCGCCCTTGTAGGGCACATGCGTCATGCGTGCGCCGGTCTGCAAACGCAGCAGTTCGCCCTGCATCTGCAAGATGGTGCCGGTGCCGCCCGAGGCGAAAGTCAATGCGTCGGGCCGGGCCTTGGCCTGCGCCACGAGTTCGCTCGCCGTGCGGAATGGCTGGCTGCTGCCAACCACCAGCACGTGCGGGATCGTTCCGATCAGCGCGACAGGCTCGAAGGCCTTGATCGGGTCGTACTGCATCTTCGGCACCAGGTTGGGCACGATGGCCTGCGGTCCGATCGAGGTTCCGAGCAGGGTGTAGCCGTCGGGCGCGGCCCTTGCGACGAAGGCGGAACCGATGGTGCCCGTGGCACCAGCCTTGTTGTCGACGACCAGCGTTGCGCCGAGCGACGCGCCCAGGCGCAAGGCAATCGCGCGGCCCAGGATATCCGTCGTGCCCCCCGGCGGATAGGGCACCACCCATGTCAAGGGCCGGCCAGCTGGCCAATCGCCCTGCGCCTTGGCAGGGGCTGTTGCAATGGCCAGAGGCGACAGGGCGATGGCGGCAAGTGCGCGCCGGCGGAACAGGGGGTACAGAGTCATGATTGTCCTTTGCGGGGAGCGCGATCGAAGCCGTAGAGCACGGCCGGGTTGTCGACCAGCACGCGCCGCAGGGCAGCTGCGTCGCCGGCCCACTGCGCGAGCAGTTCCATCTGCTGGGCGTCGTCGGGCAGCGGTTGGTGACCCGCAGTGGCCGACGCATGGGGCCAGTCGCTTCCCCATACGACGCGCTCGGGAGCGGCCTGCAGGTAGCCGCGCGCCAGCGGCGCGACGTCGGCATAGGCTGGCGGGCCGGCTTCGCTCACGATGTAGCCGCCCGACAGCTTCACCCAGGCGCGGCCTGCGTCGAGCAGGCGATGGATCAGCCGATGGGCCGGATGCCGTCGTGCAAGCGACGGCGGGATGCGCCCCAGATGGTCGAAGACGAGGTGGACCGGCAATTGCAAGAGCCGGCTTTCGAGTGCAGCCAGCGCATCCGGCGCAGCCAGCAGTTGGAGGTGCCATCCGTACGGCGCTGCACGCGCCGCCAGCGCTTCGAGTTGCCGCGGCGAATTCGCGACCCCCAGCGAGAGGTTGAGGCGAATGCCGCGCACACCCGCGGCATGCAGCATCTGGAGTTCCGCATCACCGGCGAATTCGTCGATCACGGCGACGCCACGCGAACCTTCGCCGTAGCCGGCCAGCGCCTGGCACATCGGGCGGTTGTCGGTGCCGTAGGTCGATGGCGTCACGAATACCACCCGTTCGGTCCCGGTGCGCTGCTGCAGTTGCCGATAGTCCGCGACGCTCGCGTCCGGCGGCATGAGTCGCGCGCCCGGCACGGCGGGAACGCGCCCGTCGTACACGTGCACGTGGCAATCGCATGCACCAGCGGGCACGCGGACCTGCGTGCGGCCTTGTCCCGCAGAGAACGGTGCCGTCACCTTCTCTTCATCCAGCGTCTGCATGGCGAGTCTCGATCCGCGGCGACTTGTGGTCAATCGACCTTGGCGCCCGAGTCCTTGACGACCTTGCCCCAGCGCACGGTTTCTTCGCGGATGTAGGCGCCGAACTCTTCCGGCGTGCTGCCCTTCACCTCGGCACCCTGGCTCGCGAGCTTGCGCTTGACCTCGGGGTCCTGCAGCGCCTTGTTGAACGCCGCGTTGAGCTTGGCGACCACGTCCTTGGGCAGGCCGGCCGGGCCTGCGATGCCGAACCATGTGGCGGCCTCGAAGCCCTTGTAGCCCGACTCGTCCACCGTCGGCGTATCCGGGAGATCGGTCGTGCGCTTGCGCGAGGTGACGACGATCGGGCGCATCTTGCCGCTCTTGATGTGCCCGATCAGCGTGGGCACCGAGGACATGTACATCTGGATCTGGCCGCCGATCAGGTCGGTCGATCCTTGCGCGGCGCCCTTGTAGGGCACATGGGTGAACCGGACGTTGGCGGTCTTCTGGAACAGCTCGGTCGCCAGGTGCGCCACCGTGCCGCTGCCCGAGCTCGCATAGTTGAGCGTCTCGGGCCTGGCCTTGGCCGCGGCCACCACGTCGGCCAGCGTCTTGTACGGCGAGTCGGCCGCCACCACCAGCACCAGCGGCGCGCTGGCAACGAGGCCGACCGGTGTCAGGTCCTTTTCGGGGTTGTAGGGCAGCTTGGCGTAGAGCGTGGGATTGATCGCCAGGTTGCTGGTCTGGCCGAGCACCAGCGTGTAGCCGTCGGGCGCGGCCTTGGCGGCCGCATCGACCCCGAGGTTGCCGCCCGAGCCGGGCTTGTTGTCGATGACGATCGACCAGCCGTTGCTGGTGGCGACCTTGTTGGCGACCTCACGCGCGATCAGGTCGGTGCCGCCGCCGGCCGGGAAGGGCACGATCAGCCGGATCGGCCGCGACGGATACGAGGCCTGCGCAAGAACCCCGGCGGGCGCGAGGAGGGTGGCGCCGGCAACCAGGCTTGCGGCGGCGATGGCGAGACGACGCGAAGCGCCGGCACGAAGCGGGAAAGAGGGCATGAACTTGTCTCCAGTGGCCGAACTGCCCGGCCCTGTGAAGCGGGTCCGGTGCGTTCGATGGAGGCAAGTATTCGCGCTGGAGCTTCAACGGTCCAATCGATAATTTCTTGGAATCGATAAATGCCGCTTGGGGTATCAGCGGGAACGGAAGCGACCGTGCTTGGACAGCAGCACCACCAGGCGCTGCGCCGCCGGCGAGAGGTACCCGCTCTCGCGGTAGGTGACCACCATGCGGCGGCGCATGGTCACGCCCCGGACCTTCACCTCTCGCAGCGCCGCGCCCGAGCGGCCTTCCTGCAGGTGCAGCCGCGAGATGAAGCTCAGCAGGCCGGTCTCGGCGATCAGGCTCGGCAGCATCAGCAGCATCGTGCTTTCCACCTGCACCTGGGGCCGCGGCAGGTGGCTGCGGTCGAAGGTCTGGTCCAGCCAGTCGCGCGTCGGCGCACCGGGCGGCTGCAGCACCCAGCGGTAGCCCGCCAGGTCCTTGAGCGTCGGCCTTGTCTTCTTGAAGATCTCGTGCGAACTGATTGCGGCCACGACGATCGGGTCTTCGGCAAGCAGCTTCGAGGTGAAGCCCGGCTCCTGCGTGCCCTCGGTGCCGACCATCAGGTCGATCTCGCCGGCCCGCAGCAGCGGCGTCAGGATGTCGCCCAGGGCGACTGTCGTGCGAAGCGTGATGCCCGGCGCCTCGCCAATCAGTTCTCGTGCCGCCGGCGGCAGCAGAAACTGCGCGGCCGTGGGCACGATGCCGATGCGGATGTTGCCGGCCAGGCCGCGGCCGATGTCGCCGATCTCGCGGCGCGCGCTCTCCACGTCGAAGCGCGTGCGCTGCGCCCACTTGAGCAGGGCCTTGCCCGCGGCCGTGAGGCGGATGCCACGCCCCGTTCGCTCGAACAGTGCCGCGCCACAGGCCTCCTCGAGACGCTTGACGCAGCTCGTCAGCGCGGGCTGGGTCCGGTGCAGCCGCTCGGACGCGCGGCCCATGTGCTCGAGTTCGGCAATGACCTCGAAATACTGCAGATCGCGCAGATCCAAAATGTCTCCTGGTTTGCCCTTGCGCGACGCATGGCGCCAGCCCCTCGAGCGAATGATCCTGCCCCGTGCCGGCGGGCACGGGCTGTTCGCAATATAGCGCCCCGCACCTTGGAAAGAAGGCGCGTCAGTTGATCCGCGCGTTGCGGAACTCCAGCTGCTCGAAATGGCTGCCCGTGAAGTCGACCTGCTCGCCGGACAGACCGTCGGCCTGCACGCTGGTTCCGGTGCAGCCCAGGATGGCGACCCGGGTCCAGTGGCTGCTGTCGAAGTTCAGGGCATCCCACTGGCAGTTGCTGAACCGGCAGCCGCTGAGCCGGCTGTGCCGCAGCTGGGATCGAGAAAACACGCAGCCGGTGAAGACGCAGTCGGTGAGCGCGATGCCTTCGAAGTCGCAGCCGGTGAAGTTGCAGCCCGTGAAGCCGCACGAGCGCCAGACGGCCTGCTTGAAGGTCGTGGCCGCGAAGCTGCTGCCAGCGAAAGTGGAATGGGCGAACTGGGCCAGGTCGAGATCGAGGCCGGCATAGGCCAGGCTGTCGGCCTGCCCGACCAGCCCCGCGGGCGCGCCTCCCGCGCCTTTGCGCCAGAGGTCGTGGTCGATGATGATTTTTTGGGAACTCATGATGGAAAAGAGAACTCAGGCGCCATCAACTGGCATGAACAGATCGCCGGACGAGACCATGACGCGCGGAGCATTGTCCATGGTCTTCCACTGCACATTGGCTGCTGCTGGCTGTCCATGCGACAAGCCTGCGCGCGTGCGCGCGCCACCGTGAATTGACATGGGCCCTCCCGTGGATGACCGTCTCTGCGGCAGGCGGTCCGTCGTTTGATTATGTACGTCCTGTTCGAGGCCGCTTAAGCACCCGAAAGTAGCAATGCATGCGACTGGGTGCGCCATGCGTGAACAAATGCACGCCGCAATGGGCCGGGCGAGTTTTGCGTCGTTGCGCCGCCAAGCCTGGCCGCTCATCGCACCGTCATCGACCTTTCACGTCGGGGAGCAATACTGCAGAAGATGCTCGTCGGCGCTGGTAGAGGTTGCCTTTGGCACCCACCTGCAGTGGGGGTCCTCGAGGCCGGCGGCATCTCATCGATCGCACATCGGGGCGATCACTGGACCAGCTCCGAAGCATCGCGTCGACCCGCCTGCCGAAGTCGATCACCTCGCCCAAGACATCGACAAGGTCAGGATTCTGAGAGCCGCCGGATTGGTGGTCGCATTCGTTCCCGCACCTTCGCGACCGTCGATGCTCCCGGGCATCGATATCGAGTCAAAAACCAAGCCCATGCGCATGTCCACCAACTTCCGAAAGACCGGACACACCGCGGTGATTCGTCAGCCCAGCAGTTCGATCGCTGCCTGGACGATCGGCCGCGCCCAGGCCGGCGTGGCCGCGAGCGCGGCCAGGTCGCCCGGCTGCGGAAAGACGGGCTCGCCCGCGCTCAGCTCCAGCACCAGCACCGGGTCTGCGATGTCGCCGCCGGGCGGCGCCTCCGCGCTGTTGTCGAAGACCTGCAGCCGCGTGAGCTTGGGCAGCAGCTTGATGAGGTTGGCGCGCGATGCGATCCAGCGCTCGCGGATCTTGGCCTCGGGGATGTCGTGGCCGCCGCGCGCCACGCGCGCCCGCACGCGGGCGATGTGCTGCTCGGGCGAGGACAGCCCGCAGAAGATCATGACCACGTCGTGGCTCGATGCGGCGCGGGCGAGCAGCGCGGGAATGGTGCTCGCGCCCAGCGTGGTCTCGAAGGCATAGTTGGAGCCTTGCGCGATGGCCGCTTCCAGCCGTTCGCGGCCGAGGTTCCATGCGCGGGCGTTCGCCTCTTCGGGCGTGATCCCGAGCTGCGCGATGAGCTCCCGCGCGCAGGTGTCCGGGTTGAACCAGGTCAGGCCATGCTCGGCGAGCAGGGCGCCGCCGACCGAGCTCTTGCCCGCGCCGTTGACGCCGGCCAGCACCAGGATGAATGGGCGCGTGGCCGCCGTCATCAGAAGGTGTCGCCCGCCTTCGGGCGGCGCCCGAGCTTGCCCTTGGCGGCAAACAGCTTGCCCATCTGCGCCGCCGCTTCCGGCTGCTGCAGCACGCCCAGTCGCACGTCGAAGCGGCGCCCGAGTTCGTCGAGCACCGACTGCTCGCGTGCCTTGAGCGCCTGCGCGTCTTCCACCAGCTGGTTGTAGGTGGCCGCGGTCAGCAGCACCATCTCCACCGTCGAATGGTTGGTCACGGCCAGGCTGCCGGTCTTCTGGACCTGGCGGACCACGTCGCCCCAGCGGTTCTTGACGTGGGATGCGTTCTGGCGGGGCAGTTCATCGAGGTTGGGCAGGATGGCGGCCATGGTGTGCTCCTTTGAGTGCCATTATGGCAAAAATAGCAAAAATGGACAAAATGCCTGGAGGAAGCCATTTTCCGGCAATCCAGACGACCCTGCCGTCGCTCGGATTGATATGGCGCAAGGCCCGCGCCGTCCGCGGGGCCTAAGGTCTGCGAATACGCCCGCACGTGGGCCGTATTTCCGAAGGAGCTTCCGCCATGCAGACCCCGAAATCGATCCTCCTGCACCTCGACGGCTCGGCCCGCACGGCGGAACGCATCGCGCTTGCGCGCCGCCTGGCCGAGGCCTTCGATGCGCAGGTGACCGGCGCGCCGTGCACCCTGTCCACGCTCATGCGCTATCCGTTTGCGCTGGAAGGCGCCGCAGAGGCCGTGGCGATCATGCGGGAGGGCGACAAGGCCGCGTGGCAGAGGATGTACGCGAGCTTCACGGCCCAGGCCGCCGGCTCGCCCCGCATGCACTGGACCGAACAGGAGCGCGACGCGCCATGGGGTTTCGCTCGCCGTGCGCTCTACGCCGACCTGGTGATCCTGGGGCAGCGCAATCCCGAAGACCCCATGGCCTCCGAATTGCCCGGTGACTTCCTGCCGCACCTGCTGGTGGAAAGCGGGCGGCCCGCGCTGGTGCTGCCCTATGCGGGTCCGCTGGTTGCGGTGCCCGGCACCGTGCTGCTGGCATGGAAGGAAACCCCAGAGGCCGCGCGCGCGGTGTCGGCCGCGCTGCCCTGGCTGCGCGCCGCCTCGAAGGTGCATGCAGCCTGCTATGGCGAAGGCGCCGAAGCATCCTTGAAACAACTGCAGCGCTATCTTGCCGCTCAGGGGATTGCCGACGTCTCGCTGCATGCGGACGGCACCGGCGAGGGGGATGCCGGCAACAGGCTGCTGTCGATGGCCGCGGACCTGGGCGCGGACCTGCTCGTGATGGGCTGCTACGGCCACGGCCGGGCGCGCGAATGGATCCTGGGCGGCGCCACGCGCACGATGCTCGCGTCGATGACGCTGCCCGTGCTGATGTCGCACTGACGACGCACCGACCCCCCACGCAGGAGCAGCCATGCGCATCGATTTTCTGGGCGGAACCGGCACCGTGACCGGTTCCAAGTACCTGCTGACGCACGAAGGCCGGCGGCTGCTGGTGGACTGCGGGCTGTTCCAGGGGCTGAAGCAGCTGCGGCTGCGCAACTGGGACGCTCTGCCCTTCGACGCATCGGCCGTCGATGCCGTGCTGCTGACGCATGCCCACATGGACCACAGCGGGTTCGTGCCGCGGCTCGTGAAGCTCGGCTTCAAGGGACGGGTGTATTGCACGGCCGCCACGCGCGACCTGTGCGAACTGCTGCTGCCCGATTCCGGCCGGCTGCAGGAGGAGGAGGCCGACTTCGCCAACCGGCACGGCCGTTCGAAGCACACGCCGGCGCTGCCGCTGTACACCGAGCAGGAAGCACGCGCCGCGCTGAAGCGGTTCGAGTGCGTGGCCTTCGACGAGGAATGTTCGCCCTGGCCCGGCTGGTCGTGGCAGCTCTCGCGGGCCGGCCACATCCTCGGCGCGGGCAGCCTGCGTGTGGAATGGAAGGAAGGCAGCATCCTGTTCTCGGGCGACCTGGGCCGCAGCGACGACCTGGTGATGCGGCCGCCCCAGGAGGCCGTGCCGGCCGACTACGTGGTGGTGGAGTCCACCTATGGCAACAGGCGGCACCTGGACGCGGACACCCTCGGCGAACTCGCGGGCGTGATCAACCGCACTGCCGCACGCGGCGGCGTGCTGGTCGTGCCGGCGTTCGCGGTGGGACGCGCGCAGACCCTGCTGTACTGCATCCAGATGCTCAAGCGCGAAGGCCGCATTCCGGACATGCCGGTGTACCTCAACAGTCCGATGGCCGCGGATGCCACGCGCCTCTACAAGGCGCACCTGGACGAGCACCGCATGAGCGCCGCGCAATGCGCCGACATGAGCGGGAAGACGATCATCGTCAACACGCTGGAGGAGTCCAAGCGCCTCAACAGGCTGAGCTATCCGTCGATCATCGTGTCGGCCAGCGGCATGGCGACGGGCGGGCGGGTGCTGCATCATCTGAAGGCCTACGCGCCCGATGCGCGCAACACGATCCTGTTCGCGGGCTTCCAGGCCGCCGGCACCCGCGGCGCGGCGCTGGTGGGCGGCGCGGACGCGGTGAAGATCCATGGCGCCTATGTGCCGGTGCGGGCCGAGGTCGCCAACCTCGAGACCCTGTCCGCCCATGCCGACCGCGAGCAGCTGCTGGCATGGCTCTCGTCCCAGAAGGCACCGCGCCGCGTGTTCGTGACGCACGGCGAGCCCGTGGCCGCGGACGCGCTGCGGCTGGCCATCGAGGAGCGCTACGGCTGGCCGTGCACCGTGCCCGACTACCGCGAGTCGCGCGAGCTGTGAACGCCCGGCCGGCGGCTAGGGCCGGGCCGCCGCCAGCACCCTGGCCAATGCGCGCGCGAGTTCGCCGCGCGTGTAGGGCTTGCGCAGCAGCTCCCAGCTTTGCGGCACGTCCCGGTCGGCGTCGAGCAGTTCCGACGAGAAGCCGGACATGAGAAGGATCGCGAGCCGCGGAAAGCGCTGCTGCGCCTCGGCCGCGAGCCGGGTTCCGCGCATGCCGGGGCCGAGCGCGATGTCGCTCAGCAGCACGTCGAAGGAATCCGCATCCGTTTCCATGCTCAGCAGCGCCTGTTCGGCATTGCCCGCGGTCACCACGCTGCAGCCGAGCGTCATGAGAAAGGTGTGGACGACCCTGCGCACTTCGGCGTCGTCCTCGACCAGCAGGACCCGCAGGCCGGCAGGAATCGCCTGGTCGCCGTTTTCTTCCTCCGCGGCCGCAGGGGCCGGGTCGTACAACTGCGGAAGATAGAGCGTCACGGTGGTACCCGCGCCCGGCCGCGTCGCGATGGCCACGGCGCCCTTGGACTGCTTCACGAAGCCGTACACGGTGCTCAGGCCCAGGCCGGTGCCCCGGCCGGCCTCCTTGGTGGTGAAGAAGGGCTCGAAGGCGCGCTCCTTCACTTCCTCGGTCATGCCGGTGCCGCTGTCGGCCACCGAGATGGCAACGAAGCTGCCGTGCGCGTCGTGGTCGCTGAGTTCGTTGTGCACCTCCGGCGGCAGCGCACCGCAGGCCTGGGCGCGGAAATGCAGCGTGCCGCCCTCGGGCATGGCGTCGCGGGCGTTGATGGCGATGTTCAGCAATGCCGATTCGAGCTGGCCCGGATCGGCGAGCACTGGCGGGCAATCCGCCGCGGCCTCGATCGCGATGCCGATGCGCTGGTCGAGCGTGCGCCGCAGCATGTCGGCCAGGGAGTGCAGCATCGCATGCGTGTCCACCGCGTTGGGCTGCAGCATCTGCCGGCGCGAGAAGGCCAGCAGCTTGCCCGTGAGCTCGGCGCCGCGCCGCGAGGCCCGCGCCGCGGCGCCCACCAACTGCTGGGCATAGCCGTCCTGCGCGATGGCGGGCAGTTCCTCGAGCACCTGCAGGTTGCCCTGGATGACGGTGAGCAGGTTGTTGAAGTCGTGCGCGATGCCGCCCGTGAGCTGGCCGACGCTTTCGAGCCGCTGGGCATGGTTGAGCGCCTCTTCGGTCTGCACGCGCTGCAGGCTGGTGGCCAGCAGGTTCGAAAGCGATTCGAGGAAGCGCAGCTCCTCGTCGCCGAAGCGCTTGGCTTCGCGCGATCGCACGGTCAGGACGCCGATGAAACGGCCGCGGTCGTAGAAGGGCACGGCCAGCGCACTGACCAGCCCGGCATCGAGGTAGGCCTGCGGCACCGCGAAGCGCCGCTCACTGCCGTAGTCGGGCACCACCACCGGCCGTCCCTCGGCAAACACGAAGCCGGGCGGCGTGTTCGCATGGCTGGGAATGCGCACGCCGATTTCTTCCCCGGGCACCAGGCCCACACCGCTGGCCACACGGAATTCGAGGCGGCTGCTGTCCAGCAGCAGCACCATGGCCACCTCGACCTCCAGCGCTTGGGCGGCCATGGCGGGCACGTGCTCGAGCACCACCTGCAGGTCGCGGGTGTCCACGGCCAGGCGGCCCAGCTGCGCGAGGTGGTCGCTGTAGCGCGCCCGCTGCAGCGCCTGCTTCACGCGGGGATAGGCGCCGATGTCGCGGATGGCGGCCACCACGAAGGGCAAGCCCTGGCTCTGCAGCGGGCTGAGCGCGATCTCCACCATCACCTCGCTGCCGTCCTTGCGCTTGGCGACCAGCTCCATCTGCGTGCCCATGGGCCGGGGGCGCGGCGCCTGGCCGTAGGCTTCCCGGTAGGCGGCGTGGCGCGGGCGGATGCTGTCCGGCACCAGCGCGTCGACGTTCAGGCCCACCAGTTCGTCGACCGCGTAGCCCAGCAGGGTGGCTGCTGCGGGGTTGGCCAGCACGATGCGGCCGGCCTGGTCGACCAGCAGCAGCGAGTCCGGGTAGGAAATGAAGAGCGAACGGAAGACGCTGCTCTCCTCGACGCCCGAAGGCAGCCCGGGCAGGGTGGGGGCGGCCGGGGGAGAAGGGGGCGTGTTCATGGACTCAGCCCTGGACGACGGGCGGAACCAGGATGTAGCCCGCGCCGCGCACCGACTTGACGATCTGCGGATCGTCCGGGTCGGCCTCGATCTTCTTGCGCAGCCGGCCGACCTGCACGTCGATCGTGCGGTCGAAGGGCGCGGCCTCGCGTCCGCGCGTCTGCTCGAGCAGGAAGTCGCGCGAGAGCACGCGTCCGGGGTGCCGCGCAAATGCGCTGAGCAGGTCGAATTCGCCGCCGGTGAGCGCCACGCTCTGTCCCTGCGGGTTCGTGAGGCTGCGGGCCGCGAGGTCGAGCTGCCAGCCGGCAAAGCGCAGCCTGTCGGTCGAGGCAAGGCCGGCCGGCGCGGCCGGGGCGGGCACGCCGGCCGCCGGTGCCTCGTCGGGCGCCAGGCGCCGGAGCACGGCCTTGACCCGCGCCACCAGCTCGCGCAGGTCGAAGGGCTTCGTCACGTAGTCGTCCGCGCCGACCTCCAGGCCGACGACCTTGTCCACCGCATCGCCGCGGCCGGTGACGATGACCAGGCCGCAGCGCCAGTTCTCGCGCATGCGCCGGGCGATGGAGAAGCCGTCCTCGCCGGGCAGACCGAGGTCGAGCAGCACGAGGTCGGCCGGGTCGCTGTCCATCAGCGTCATGAGGGACCTGCCGTCGTGCAGCTGGGTCACGCGGAAACCATGGCTTTGGAGGTAGTTGGCCAGCAGCTGCGTGATGTCGATCTCGTCGTCGAGTACCGCGATGTGAAAGGCGGATTTCATTCGGAAGGCGTGGATTCGAATGTCACAGCAATGTTAAGAACTGTACAAGCGTAGCACGCACCGCCCGGTGCGCGGCACGCCATTCTTGCCGCCACGGTCAGCGTGCCCAGTGCCGGGCCCTCCTATGGCGCATCGGTGATCCGCATGACGACGCGTCCTTCGACGCGGCCCTGCCGCAGGCGGTCGAGCACGGTGTTGATGTTGTCGAGGCTGTCCTCGGTGCACACGGTCCGCACCTTGCCTTCGCCGGCGAATTCCAGTGCTTCCTGCAGGTCCTTGCGCGTGCCGACGATCGAGCCTCGCACCGTCTTGGCGTTGAGCACCATGTCGAAGATCGGCAGCGGAAAGTCGCCGGGCGGCAGGCCGACGAGGGCCATGGTGCCGCGCTTGTGCAGCATGCCCAGGGCCTGGCCGAAGGCGCTGCGCGACACCGCGGTGACCAACACGCCGTGCGCGCCGCGCAAGGTGCGCTGCAACTGCGCCACCGGGTCCTCGGTGGCGGCGTTGATGACCATGTCCGCGCCGAGCGCCTTCGCCAGCTGCAGCTGGCCGTCGTGGATGTCGACGCCCACCACGTGAAAGCCCATGGCCTTCGCGTACTGCACCGCAAGATGCCCGAGCCCCCCGACGCCCGAGATCACCACCCAGTCGCCCGGCTTGCAGTCGAGCATCTTCAGGCCCTTGTAGACCGTGACGCCGGCGCACAGCACCGGCGCGATCTCGGTGAAGCCCACGTTGGCAGGCAGCCGCCCGACGTAGCCGGGGTCGGCGAGCACGTACTCGGCGTAGCCGCCATTGACGGTGTAGCCGGTCATCTGCTGGTGGTCGCACAGCGTTTCCCAGCCGGTGATGCAGTGTTCGCAGTGCCCGCAGGCCGTGTGCAGCCAGGGCACGCCCACGCGGTCGCCTTCCTTCACGTCCTTCACGCCGGCACCGACGGCCGCGACGAAGCCGACACCTTCGTGGCCGGGAATGAAGGGCAGCGAAGGCTTCACGGGCCAGTCGCCGTCGGCGGCGTGCAGGTCGGTGTGGCACACGCCCGACGCGACCACTTTCACGAGCACCTGGCCGGGCGCGACCTCGGGAACGGGTACGTCCTCGATCTGCAGGGGGCGGCCGAATTCCCGTACGACGGCGGCTTTCATGGTTTGCATCGCTTCTGTTCCTCAGGCCTCCACGGCCAGTTCGTTGACCACCGAAACCACGCCGGGCGCGGACCATGCGGCGCCGCGGACCGCCTCGAGCTCCGCCCAGGAGCGCACCTTGCCGCGCAGCACGACCTGCGAGCCGTTCACGTCGACCGCGACTTGCCGCGGCGCGTCGTGGAACACGCGCACGAGCGCGTCCTGCACCTGCCGCTCCACGTCCGCGGAGCACACCTGCAGCCTGATCTTCACCAGGTTCGTGAGGCCGGTGACGCCCAGCAGGTTGCGGACCGTCGATTCGGCGGCCCGGCGCTGGTAGTCCCAGTCGACTTCGCCGGTCAGCGTGACCCATCCGCCCTCGACCATCGGCCGGACCGCGTCGCGGGGCACCTGCACATTCCATTCGAGTGCGTGGCCGACGGCCTGCGCGATGTCGGCGTCGGTGCGCTCGAGGCCGGCGGCCAGCTTCACCGAGGTCTCGACGGCCAGCGCCTTCACGCCGCCGACGCGCAGCACGGCCTGTTCTGCCGCGAGCTTTTCGGCGTAGCTGCCGAGATGGCCCGTCAGCGTGACCACGCCGTGGTTGACGATGACGCCCAAGCCGGCCGCGGAGACGGCCGGATCCCATGCCAGTTCGGCCTGGATGTCTGCCCTGAGTTGTGTATCGGATTTCATTGGATTCCTGTAGATGGAGGGGGCTGCGGCACCGGGGCGCTCAGCCGCCTGCTTCCTGGCGCACCAGCAGCACGGACACCGGGCTGCCGTGCACGACGAGGTCGGCGTCGCTGCCGAGCGCGAGGCGGCTGAAGCCGCGCCGCCCATGGGTGCCCATCACGACCAGGTCGCATGCGGCGGTCTTGGCCTCTTCGATCACGACGTCGGCGATCCGCCCCCGCGTGACCTCGCGCAGGACGGTGTCGGCTTCCACTTCGGAGTGCGATGCGGCGGCCTTGCCGGCTGCCAGCACGGATTCCCCGTAGGCCCGCATCTTCTGCAGGCCGGCGTCGAAGCTGGAGATGGTCGACATCTCCATCAGCATCGGAAAGTCGTCGATGACGTGAAGCAGGCGCAGTTTTCCTTTCTGCTCGGCCGCCAGGCGGATGGCCTCGCGCAAGCCGCGTTCCGCCGTGGGGCTGCCATCGATGGGAACAAGAATGCGGTGGTACATGGCGCTGTCTTCCTCTCGGCCGGACTGAAGGGGCGTCCGCCACCGGCCGATTGGCGGACACGTCGATTCTTCGGCCGGCCCGCGCGCGCGGACTTGCGCCATGTCAAGCCAGCGGCAGGGAACCGGGCGGCGGTCGGTGCCGGATGGCGCTCAGCGGTGCCGGGCCCGCTCGGCCGCGGCCTGGCAGGCGGCGCAGCGGATGGCCATCGGCTGCGCCAGCAGCCGTTCGCGCGGAATGTCTTCGCCGCAGTCGGTGCAGATGCCGTAGCGGCCTTCGGACATGCGTTGCTGCGCTTGCTCGATCTCGCTCAGCCGCCGGCGGTCGACCTCGATCTCCGCGAAGCGCACGTCGTCCTGGCGCTCGGTCTCGGCCTCGTCGGCATGGCTTCGGACCTCGTGCGCGTCGTCGGCCGCGGCTGGCGGAACGCCGGGGGCGCTTGCGCGCAGATCATCCAGTGCCTGGCTCTTCAGGAATTCGAGCTTCCGGGCCAGCATGTCGCGGTCGCTTGCGTTCAGGTGTTTCATGGCGTTCTCGTTGAAATCGGCGGTCGAGGAAAAGAGGAGGCCGCGGCCGCCCGCTGCTGCGGCATGCGCACGGCGACATACGCCTGCCGTCCGTCGCGCAGCACCAGCAATGCGATCGGCCGGCCGGCCGGCGCGCGCGCCAGTGCCTGCCTGAACTGATCGACGCGATCGAGGCGCATGTCGTTGACGGCGACGATGAAATCGCCGGCGCGGATGCCTTCGCTGCGCGCGAGCCCGGTGGCGTCGCGCACCAGCAGGCCGCTGCCGATGCGCAACTGCGCCATCTGTGCCGCAGACACCTCGCCCAGGCTCAGGCCCAGGCCGTCGTTCCATTCGGGCGGGGCCGCAGGCGCAAAGGCGGTCCGGGCCACGCGCTGTTGCGAAGGCGTGACCCAGACGGTGTGCTGCGCGCCGTGCCGCCAGATCTCCATGCGGCTGCGGTCGCCCGGAATGCGGTCCTCGATCTGGCGCAGCAGGTCCGTCAGGCGCGAGACCGCAATGCCGTCGAAGGCCGTGACGATGTCGCCCTGCAGCAGGCCGGCAGCCTGCGCCGGGCTGTCCGCATCGACGCGGACCACCAGCGCCCCCGAAGCCGCGGGCAGCGCGAAGGACTGGGCCAGCTCGGGCGTCATCTCCTGGAACTCCGCGCCCAGGTGGGCGCGCCGGACCGTGCCGCCCGCGCGCAGCTGCGTGGCGATGCGCATCGCGAGGTTGATGGGCACCGCGAACGACAGGCCCATGTAGCCGCCGCTGCCGCTGTAGATCATCGAATTCATGCCGACGACCTCGCCGCGGCTGTCGAAGAGCGGACTGCCGGAACTGCCCGGATTGATGGCGACATCGGTCTGGATGAAGGGCACGTCGCCGGCCCCGCCCACGAGGCGGTCGACGGCGCTGACCACCCCCGCGGTGACGCTGCCATGGAAGCCGAACGGCGCGCTGATGGCGGCCACCCAGTCGCCGGGCGCGAGCCGCGAGGAGTCTCCGATGACGGCGGCGGACAGGCCGCCGGCATCGATCTTCAGCAGGCCCACATCGGTGCGCTTGTCGGCGCCGACCACGCGCGCCGCAAAGCGCCGGCCGTCGTCGAGCCGGACCTGGGCTTCGTCGATGTCCGCGACCACGTGCGCGCTCGTGAGGATCAGGCCGTCGCTGCTGATGATCACGCCGGAGGCCAGGTCGCGGATCTGGCTGATGTGCACGCTGGCCGGCAGCGGCCAGGCGAGGCGGTCGGCAAAGTCGCGCTCGGGCGCGATCTCGAGCTCGATGTCCTCCGGATTCTGGTCGCGTCCGATGCGCAGCGTGCTGATGTCGACCACCGAGGCGCTTCGGCTGGCCACCAGCGAGGAGAAGGCCGGTGCCGGCGGCGCCCCGCCGGACCGCGCGGCGACGGACGCCGGCGCCGCGACCGGCAAGGGCGCCGTGGCGCAGGCCGCGAGCAGCGCGAACAGGCCGGCACACGCCGGGGCGAGGATGAAGCGGGGGATCGATGGCACGGAATACCTGGTCAGGAAGCCTGGGGCGAGAGGGTGGCGGGCCGGACCGCCGGCTGCGTGCCTTCGGCGGCGCGCACCGCCGTGCCGAAGCCCTGCAGCCGCGCGGCGAAACTGCCGCTGTCGACTTCGCACGTGGTGAACGCGGTGTCGAGGATGGGAGTGCGTCCGAGCAGGCGGCCGATCTCGGCCACGAAGCTGCGCTTGGGACCGGCCAGGCGCTGGTCCCGGATCGGCGACACCGGCACCCACGGCATCGAACTCCGCTGTCTCCGGACCCTGGTCGCGGATCGCGGGGCGCCGGCGGAGGATCTGGTTCATGGCGGTCCTTGGTGTGTGTTTAGGAAAGGCCAATGTAGGCCGCGCGCGGCACCGCGGCCTTGATCTGGAGCAAGCCCGCTTGCCGCGCCGGCGGCGAAGATTCCGGCCATCTCGAACAGGATCCGCAAAGGAGCACCATGAAAATCCTTCTCGCCGTCGACGGCAGCGAATACACGGCCCGCATGCTCGACTACCTGGCCGCGCACAAGGAGTGGTCGAACGCGGGCCATGCGTTCACGGTCTTCAATGCGGTGCTTCCAGTGCCGCATCGCGCCGCGGCATTTGCCGGCCCGGACCTCGTGCACAACTTCTACGACGGCGAGGCGCGCGACGTTCTCGATCCCGTGCGTGCGGCGCTCGCCGTGTATGGCATCGAGGCGGCGTTCGCCCACAAGGTGGGCCATCCGGCGGACGAGATCGCCGCCTTTGCGACGCATGGAAAGTTCGACCTCGTGATCATGGGGTCGCGCGGTCACGGCGCACTGGCGAACCTCGTGCTCGGCTCGGTGGCGATGAAGGTGCTGGCCCGTTGCACGGTGCCCGTGCTGCTGGTGCGCTGAGTGGTCGTGGCCGCTCCGATGCCGGAGGTTCGCCGGTGACCAGTGCGACGCGGCTCAATTGTCCACCGCGAGATCGTTCACGACCAGCGAAACGCCGGGCGCCGCCCAGGCCGCGCCCTGCACCGCATTGCGCTCGGCCCAGGAATGGACCTTGCCGCGCAGCGTGACCTGCGAGCCGTTCACCGTGATGGCCAGGTGCCTGGCTTCGCGGTCGGCCTGGCGCGCGAGCGCTTCGTGGATCTTCTTCTCGACGTCGGCCGGCCTGACCTTGGGCGTGACGTTGACGAGGTTGGACACGCCCCGCACGCCCATCAGGTTGCGCACGGCACTTTCCGCGGCCCGGCGCTGGTACTCCCACTCGACCTCGCCGTTCAGCGTGAGCCAGCCTTTTTCCACCATCGGGCGGATCTTGCCGTCCGGCACCAGCACGTTCCATTCGAGTGCCCGCTCGGCGGCCATCGCAATGTCGGCGTCGGTGCGCTCGTTGTCGAACGGAACCTTGACCGTGATCTCGACGGCCACGGCCTTCACGCCGTGCACGCGCTGCACCGCGCGTTCGACGGCGTGCTTCTCGGCAAAGCTCGCTAGGTGGCCGGTCAGGGTGGCCACGCCGTCCTTGACGATCACGCCGACATCGGAGGCCTTGAACGACGGGTCCCAGGCCAGTTCCGCCTGGATGTCGTCTCGCAATTGCGCATCGGTTTTCATGAGGTTTCCTTGCAGTGGATGAAGTTCGAACGGTCCCGCGGGAAGCCGTCGACGACCGTGCAGCCACTCTAGGAACGCTGCGAGCCCGGGGTATTGCGCTGGATCAATTCACGCGCCGGCTCAGGCGACGCTGCCCAGCAGCAGCGCCTGCAGCACGAAGCGCCGGTTGTCGGCCGGCGAGGTCCGCTCGTCGAGCAGCTCGGCGAGCCGCGCCGTGGAGTGGCTTACGCATGCGAGGCCGTCGTAGACGGGAATGCCCGCCTCCAGGCCGATCTGCCGCACGACCTCGGGCGCCATGCCCTGGCACTCCAGCGCGTCGTAGAAGCGGCCGAGGATGCGCGCGGTGTGCCGGACTTCGCCGGGGCTGCCGAGGTTCGAGAGCGCGGGGCGGATGCGTGCCACGTGCGCGCCCAGCTCCTCGGCCGCGTGCTGGAACAGCAGCCGGCTTTCGGTGCCGTCGGCGCCTTCGTCGCAGAGGATCCCGAGCTTCTTTCCCTTGAGCTGCGGCGACAGGGCGCCCCGCAGGAATGCCGCCTGCAGCAGGCGCGCACGGCCCACCAGCGCCGTCTCCTCCGCGGGCGACAGCGCATGGAATGCCGAGACATTGTGGTTCTCGAAGGGAAAGAGCATGAACCCCCTGGGTGTGAGTGCGCAGAGGCTAGCCGGGCGGGGGCAGGCCGGGCTTGATACAGATCAAGCCCGGCCGCGCCGGCATTGATACACGCCGGACACAAAGCATTCACCGAGCGTTACCCACCGATTCCGGCCGTTGTCACTGTGTTGCCGGGCGCTTTCTAGCATTCGTCCATCGACCCGCGACCCACACAGAACACCAGGAGCTCTTCAAATGTTCAACCCGTCCCTGACCCAAGCTGCCGCACCCGCGATGAACGGATTCCTGGCTGCACGCGCCGTGCCGAAAGCCGGCCTGGCGGTCCATGAACGGGCCAGCCAGAAGCTGGTGGAGACGCAGCAGCTGCTGAAGGAGCGCCTCAACCCGCAGCGCCGCGTCGTGCATGCGGGCGACGTGATCTACCAGGCCGGCGAGCCGTTCGGCAATCTCTACATCCTGAACTCGGGCTTCTTCAAGATCGTGAACCTGTCCGCGGATGGACGCGAACAGGTGGTGGGCCTGAAGTTCCGCGGCGACTGGCTCGGCTTCGACGGCATCGCCGCCAACCACTATTCCTGCGACGCCGTGGCGATGGACACGGGCGAGGTCTGGGTCGTCTCCTACGAGGCGCTGCTGGCCGCCTGCCTGGCCGAGCCCGCGTTGCTGCAGGTGTTCCACACTGCGATGAGCCGCGAGATTGCCCATGACCGGGATTCGCTGATGTCGGTGTGCACGCTGCCGGCCGACGCCCGCGTGGCCGACTTCCTGCGCTACTGGGCCGAGTCGCTCGCCGAGCGCGGCATGCGCACCGACCAGATCACGCTGCGCATGACGCGCGCCGAGATCGGCAACTACCTGGGCATGACGCTCGAGAGCGTGAGCCGGGCGCTGTCCAGGCTGGCGCGCGACAAGGTGATCGAGTTCGTGGAGAAGGGGCGCCGCGACGTGCAGATTCCGGACGTGGGGGCCTTGTCGGCCTTCGTGCAGCGCTGCCTTGCGCCCGTGCCCGCGCCCGCCATGCTGCAGTGAGCACTGCGGCGGCGCAGACGCGCCGAGGCAAGGTTCATTGCACCGTGCCCGCCGCCGCAGTGGCGGATCTCCTGCGCTCGATCAGCTCGTACCCCGCCATGCCCGCGAGCATCGCGGCGACGAAGACCAGCGCCTTCACCTCCCCCATGCCCGCGGCCACCAGTCCCGGACCCGGGCAGAAGCCGGCCACGCCCCAGCCGATGCCGAACAGCACGCTGCCGAGGACCAGGCGGCGATCGATCGCGCGCGAGGCAGGCAGCCGCATCGCCGCGCCGAGGAAGGAGCGTGTGCGTCGCCTGGCCACCGCGAACGCGATGGCTCCCACGGCGATCGCACCGCCCATCACGAAGGCGAGCGACGGGTCCCAGCGTCCGCCAACGTCCAGGAAGCCGAGCACCTTGGCCGGGTTGGCCATGCCGGAGACGATCAGCCCCAAGCCGAACACCAGCCCGGCAAGAAACGAAGTGAAGACGATCATGGCGGTTCTCCTCAGAGGCCCGGCAGATGGCGCGTCAGGAGCACGGTCAAGAAACCGGCACCCATGAAGAGCGCGGTCGCCGCCATGGAGCGCGGCGACAGCCGCGACAGGCCGCAGACGCCGTGGCCGCTCGTGCAGCCCGACGCGTAGCGCGTGCCCACGCCGACCAGGAGGCCGGCCACGGCGAGCGGCCCGTAGCCGGCATCGATGCGGGGCGCGGGCCAGTCCGCGAAGACCGCGTAGGCCGCCGGCGCTGCGACGAGGCCGGCCACGAACGCGAGGCGCCAGGCCACGTCGCCGCCGACCGGCCGCAGCAGGCCGCCGACGATGCCGCTGATGCCGGCGATGCGGCCGTTGAGCAGCACGAACATCGCGGCGGCCGCGCCGACGAGCGCACCGCCGGCCAGCGCGGCCCAGGGCGTGAATGCAGGCCAGTCGATGGTCATGGTCATTTTTCCTTCGGGCAGTAGATGCGGTAGAGCAGGGCGAGGATCTCCAGCAGCGCCGGGTCCGCCACCGCGTAGAAGACGTTCTTGCCCTGGCGGCGCGTGGTGACCACGCCTTCGTTGCGCAGCACGCCGAGCTGCTGGGACAGCGTCGGCTGGCGGATGTCGAGCTGCGCCTCGAGTTCGCTCACGCACATCTCGCCCTGGGAGAGCTGGCACAGCAGCAGCATGCGGTCCTCGTTGGCCAGGACCTTGAGCATGCCGACCGCGCGGGCAGCCGCGCCGCGCAGGATCTCGGGATCGAAGACGGGGTGGCGCTTTGATTTCATGGTTGACTACATTATATAAAAATATATATTATTTGTCGGTAGATTATCGATCGGCATCGGAGCTCGCCATGAACAACACCCCAACCTCGGTCCAGGCCTTCTTCGATCCCCAGACGGGCACCGTGTCCTACCTCGTGTGGGATCCGGCCACGCTGCGCGCCGCCGTGATCGATCCGGTGCTCGACTACGACTTCAAGTCGGGCCACACCGGCACCGCATCCGTGGACCGGGTGCTGGCCTGCGTGGCCGAGCACGGGCTGCAGGTCGACTGGATCCTGGAGACCCATGCCCACGCCGATCACCTTTCTGCAGCTGCCTATCTTCAAGAGCGGGTCGGCGGGCGCGTTGCCATCGGCGAGCACATCCGCACGGTGCAGGCCACCTTCAAGGAGCTCTTCAACCTGGAGCGCGGCTTCCTGCCCGACGGCAGCCAGTTCGACCACCTGTTCAGGGACGGCGAGAGCTTCCGCATCGGCGCCATAGAGGCCACCGCCCTCCTGGTGCCCGGCCACACGCCTGCCGACATGGCCTACCTGATCGGCGGGGCGGTGTTCGTCGGCGACACGCTCTTCATGCCGGATCTCGGCAGCGCGCGCGCCGACTTCCCCGGGGGCGATGCGCGCCAGCTGTATGCGTCGATGCGCCGGCTGCTGGAACTGCCGCCCGAGACCTCGATGTATGTCTGCCACGATTACCCGCCGCCATCGCGGCCGGCGCAATGGCAGACCACGGTGGCCGAGCAGCGCGCGCGCAACATCCATGTGCGCGACGACATCGCCGAGGACGCGTTCGTGGCCATGCGGCGCGCGCGCGACGCCACGCTCGATGTGCCGACACTCATCCTGCCGTCGATCCAGGTCAACGTGCGCGCGGGCCGGCTGCCGCCGGCCGACGACAACGGCGTGTCCTACCTGCGCATTCCGCTCAACGCGCTGCCGGTTCGGCGTACCGGCGCGGCGTGAGCGCCCGCGCCATCGCCTGGCCGGCCGGCACGGCCGATCGCATGGAACGCTCTTTCCGGCGACGCCCGGCGACGATGCACCGTCGCGCTCAGGCCGGCATCGTGGCCAGGAGCATCGCCTGGAGCGCGAAGCGGTGGTTCTGCGCGCACTGCGCCGCGCCGATCGGGCCCGAAGGCGCATGAAGCACCCAATGGTCCGGGTCGACGGCGTCGACCGAAAAGACCGCGTCGCCCGCTGCGCCGGAAAGATCAAGCATGCGCAGACACAGACCTTCCCGGCGGGCGAGCTCGAAGAAGTTCCTCGCGCGCACGGACAGCGGGTCGCCCAGAAAGGCGATCTGCGTGTTCGTCCCCGGCACGCAGCCATGGTCGCGCAGGGTCATCAGGTCCGCCAGCGCCCGCGCGGGATGGGCCGGGCCTTCGAGGTCGTCGTAGACCGGCACGCCCGCGTACTGCTCGATCAACCGCACCTCGGCAGGCGCGAGTTCCGAGCAGTCGATCGCGTCGTACAGCCGGCCGAGCATCTGCGCCAGCCCGCGGAACTTGGTGCCCACCGGCTCGCTGGCGGGACCGAGCCGCACATGCGCCACCCGCGCGCCCAGGTCCAGCGCGGCGCGCTGAAGCAACGGCATCTCCGGTTCGGGTGGCCGCGGGCGCAGCAAGGCAATGTTCCTGCCGAGCAGCGGCCGCTCGCCGGTGCTGCCCGCGCGCGATGCAGCCTTCAGCCGGGATGCATGCGACAGGACGGACGACAGGTCGCCGGCCAGGAACGTGTCGCCCGGCCGCGGACCGGAAATGGTCGAGGAAAGCTGCAGCGAATGCGTCATGAGGGGAGGCTATCTGCCAAAGCATCGCGCCCCTTGATGGCCGTCAACTCCTTGCCTTGGAGAGAGGTGCTGCCTTGCGTTGAATCAAGGTGAATGCCGGCGTGCGGGGCGCGGTGGAGGCCGAGAAGTGGATTCGCCGCCGCTCGGCGCGCGGCGCGGCACAGCTGGCGACCGCCGCCTGACTGCTGCCGGCCGCTCGTTGCTTGTTCATCGGCCGCAGGGCGGACGGGCACGAGACGGCCGATGCCGCCCGGCGTCAGTGCGACGGGCTCAGGCGCACTTCGGGCCAGGAAAGCTCCAGCCCCATCATCGCACGTGCGTACAGGTAGTTGTTGAGCATCGGCTCGCTGAGCGCGTCCATGTCGACATGGCCGACCGCGTCACAGGGAAAGGCGAAGGCGCGGTGATTGGCGAGCAGGGGACGAAACCGCAGTTCGTAGCCGCTGGATGCATGGGGTGTGTCCATCTGGGTCTCCTTGTGCGCTTGCATCGGTCATTGCAATCGGAAGACGAATCGCGCCATTGCAATTTAGAACTCGCGCTTGGCCGCACCATCAATGCCGGGCGTCAGTCGGAAACACTGTGTCAATGGTCGGTATCGGTGGCATTTCATTCCCGACCTTGTTCGTTCGTGCGCAGGGCTTCCCTTCCGCGGGGCGTGCAGTGGTCTTGGCCGGCCCGCCGGCGATCCGCTCGGGTGCGCACTTGATCCCGCGCAAGGCATCCGGGGCTCCATGTCGTCAGCATCCGTCATGCGAACCGCAGTTCCCGAAGGACACATCGCCATGAGCACCGAATTCACCTTTCCCTTGGCGCTTTGCAAGGCGCAGTGGAGCGTCTGGCTGCATGCGCTCGAGATGTTCGAGACCAGCGCGGCGCAATGCCTGACGCTCGGATCGCAGGCGCTGCGCGACGGTGCGGCCGAGACCCGCGCCGAGGTGGACGCGATCCGGCAGGCCGAGGACTGGCAGGCCCTGGCCGCGGCGCCGGTGAACGCCTTCTGGCGCACTGCCGCGGCCCGGTCGGCGACGGCCCTCGCGTCCTGCTTTCCGGCCGTCGATGATGCGCCGAGCGCCGCGGCGCGCTCCATTGTCGGCCCCGTCGACCGGCGCGCCGTGGTGGCCGACGCCTTACACACCTTGAATGCGGCGCTGTCGGCCACGCCGGCCCGAAAGAAGCCATGACGCCCCTGGCCATCGCCGTCCGTCTCGACCCGCGCGGGCGTCGAGCGCGTCGAATCCGGCAAAGTCAGCGCCAGGTCGACGAAGGAGTGGGCTGCGGTGCACCGCAAGCACCACCCCAGATGCGAGACCCCGCAAGACCCGCACAGCCCGCAGGTGTACGGGCTCAACCGGGTGCTGTGGGGCGGCGTGTTCCTCTACGTGCGCGAAGCCGCGAACGCACAGACCCTGGAGCGCTACGGCCACGGCACGCCCGATGACTGGATCGAGCGGAGGCTCTATTCGAAGCACAGGATCCTGGGCATCGTGCTGATGGGCGTCGTGGACATGGTGCTGTTCGGCGCGCTGCCCGGCGGCCTGATCCTGCTCACGCAGATCGCCTGGATCCCGTTCTGGGCCGCCGGCGTGGTCAACGGCATCGGCCACTACTGGGGCTACCGCAACTGGCCCGCCCGGGACGCCAGCACCAACATCTCGCCGATCGGCATCCTGATCGGCGGGGAGGAACTGCACAACAACCACCACGCCTTTCCCACCTCGGCCAGGCTCTCGAGCAAGTGGTTCGAGTTCGACATCGGCTGGCTTTACATCCGCACGCTGCAGGCGCTGGGCCTGGCGAAGGTGAAGCACGTGGCGCCGACCCCGCGCCTGGCCGCGCCCAAGGCGAACGTCGATCTCGATACCGTGCAGGCGGTCATCCGCCACCACTACGACGTGCTGTCGAACTACACGCGCTCGCTGAAGAAGACCTGCGCCGTGGAACTCGGCCGCCTGCGCCGCCTGTCGCCGGAACAAGCGAGCGCCCTGAAGACCGTCGAGCCCTGGCTGGGCAAGGACGAAGGCATGCTGGGCGAATCGCGGCACCGGAAGCTGGCGCATGCGTTGGAGCCACGCGGGCATCGGCTTCGTCCGCGGCCACCTTTGAATCTCCAGCGTTCGCCTTTGGTTCATCGGTTCGTCCGATGTATTGCCAGCGCTCGGTCCGCGGTTTTGATCGAGCGCAAGTGCGGGGCTTCATCCGGGTTGTGGCGATGCCAAGGCGCAGGCGCCGCGGCGCCGGCTTGATCGGCATCAAGGTGCCCGTCCGGTGCGCGCCCGAAGATCCGCGCACCGCCCCCATCCCGCGCCGGGCGCCGCGCATCACCGAGCAGGCTGTCCCATGAACTACAGAACCATCCTCGTTCACCTGGACAGCTCCGGCCGCAGTCCGGTGCGCGCCGCGCTGGCGGCCCAGTGGGCGAAGGCCCACGAAAGCCACCTGGTCGGACTGGTACCCACGGGCCCGTACGGCGGCGCGGTTCCGGCCGATGCCGTCGCCACGGGCGTGACCGACTACATCGCCGATGCGGCCAGCCGCCTGCGGCTGCGCGCGGAGGCGATCAGCCGGAAGTTCAGGCAAGGCATCCATGCATCGGGCCACCTGTCATACGAGCTTCGCCTCGTCGATGGCGCGGCCGTCGACGCCGTGGTCCGGCACGGCCGCGCGAGCGATCTGCTGGTGCTCGGCCAGGACGACGAATCGGATGCGGGGCACGCCGCTGTGCGCAGCCTGGCCCAGCAGGTGCTGATGGAAGCCGGGCGCCCGCTGCTGGTCGTGCCCTGCGCCAGCGATTTCGGCGCCCCCGCGAAGAACGCCGTGGTCACCTGGGACGGTTCGCGGGAATCCACCATCGCCATCCACGCGGCCTTGCCGGCGCTGCGGCGCGCATCGCGCGTGACGCTGGTTTCGTATCGGCATCCGGACGAGGAGGACGACGAGCAGCGGCTCCTCATGCCGGAGATGATCCAGTTCCTGCTGCGGCACGGCATCCAGGCGAGGGCGGAGCGGGAGGTGACCGAGATCGACATCGCGGATGCGCTGCTGTCGCGCATCTCCGACCTCGGTGCCGACCTGCTCGTGATGGGCGGCTATGGCCATTCGCGGTTTCGCGAACGGGTGCTGGGCGGCGTCACGCGGCAGATCCTCGCGCAGATGACCGTGCCGGTGCTGATGGCGCATTGAGGCGGCCGGCGGCGCGGTGGCGTCTTCGCTGCTGCGCATCGCCGCCGGATAAGGCGAGACAGATGGACACGACACTGGTGCAGGCACTGCGCGAATCATTGCAGCGGGAGACCGGTGCGCGCGTCGAGCTGGTCGAGACGCACATCTCGTGGGTGCTGCTGACGGCGACGCTCGCCTACAAGCTCAAGAAGCCGGTGCACTTTCCCTTCGTCGACTTCGCAAGCATCGCGGCGCGCAAGCATTTCTGCGAGGAAGAACTGCGCCTCAACCGGCGCTTCGCGCCGTCGCTGTACCTGGACGTGGTGCCGGTGTGCGGCACGCGCGAGGCACCGCGACTGGGCGGCGACGGCGTGCCGATCGACCACGTGGTGCGCATGCGGCGCTTTCCGCAGGCGTCCCTGTTGTGCGACCTGCTGGCGGCCGGCCGGCTGGAGTCGGCCTGGCTCGACGGCTTCGCGCGGCGGCTGGCGGCGCTGCAGGGCGCGGCCGAACGCGTCGTGCCGCCGTCCGCGTTCGGCGCCCCGGAGTCCATCGCCCGTGCGGCCACCGATGTCGTGAACCAGTTGCTCGCACAGCGCAGCGACGGCCGTCTCGCGGCACTGGCTGCATGGATCGGCGAACAGACGCAGGTGCTGCACATGGCCTGGACCGTGCGCCAGCAGGGTGGCGCGGTACGCGAATGCCACGGCGACCTGCACATGGCCAATGTGGTCCTAGTGGACGGCGAACTCGCCGCCTTCGACTGCATCGAGTTCGACCCGATGATGCGCTGGATCGACGTGATGAATGACATCGCCTTCCTCACCATGGACCTGAAGGCGCAGGGCCGCCCCGATCTCGCGTTCCGATTCCTGGATGCGTGGCTGCAGCACAGCGGCGATCATGCGGGCCTGCGGGTGCTCGGCTTCTACGAGGTGTACCGGGCGCTGGTGCGTGCCATGGCCGCGGGCCTGGGGCCGCAGGCCGCGCCGGCCTCGGCCGCCGTATCGAAGCCCGATTACCTGGCGTGCGCCGTGCAGTTGGCGCACAGCCCGCGGGGGCGCGCGCGCCTGCTGATCACGCACGGCTTCTCGGGTTCCGGCAAGTCGACCATCGCCTCGCAGCTGCTGTGCGCCGCGGGCGCGGTGCGCATCCGTTCGGACGTGGAGCGCAAGCGCCTGTTCGGCCTCGATCCGCTCGCCCGCTCCGCCGAGCGGGGCCTGGCCATCTACGGCGCGGAGGCCACGCGACGGACCTTCGAGCGCTTGCGCGCCTGCGCGCGCGACGCGCTGTTGGCGGGCTATCCGGTGATCGTGGATGCGGCCTTCCTGCGCAGCGCCGAGCGGCGCAGCTTCCAGGGGCTGGCGGCCGAGCTCGACCTGCCTTTCGCGATCCTGGACTGCCGCACCGCCGAGGCCGTGCTGCGCCGCCGCGTGGCCGAGCGCAGCACCTCGGGCACGGACGCGTCGGAGGCCAGCCTCGAGGTGCTGGAGCGCCAGCTCGCGTCGCACGAGCCGCTGGCGCTCGACGAGCGCGCGCTGGCCATCGAAGTCTTCACCGAGGACGCGGTGGACATCGCCTCGCTCGAGGCGCGCTGGCGCGCGCAGGGCTGAGCGGCGGCGAGGTGCCTCAGCCGGGCCTGCCGTCCACCCGGGCCCGCGTCAGCACGGGCCAGTAGCGCACGGCAAACAGGCCGAAACCCAGGCTCCAGAACGCCGCGGAAACGAGGACCGCGCCGACCGTGTGGGCCGGCGCGGCCAGCGGCACGAGTATCCGCACCAGCGCGGCGAGCAGCACCAGCACGAAGCAGGCCGTGTCGACCTGGTCGGCGCGCAGCACCCGGCCCGTGTGGCCGCGCGATGTGCGGACCATCATGCCGATGATGAGCCCGCCCGCGGCGCCCACGGTCAGTGCATGGGTGGCGAGCGATGCCGGCACCGCGCCGTGCAGCGCCAGTGCCCGCAGTGCGAGGTGCGCCGGAATCCACGCATAGGCCACATGCAGCACCAGCACCAGCGTGTTGGCGGGCGCCTTCCACGGCCGCCAGAGCAGCCAGCGCACCAGATGCGCTAGTGACGCCGCCAACGCGACGGCGGCCCCGACCATCGGTGGCAGGCCTGTAGCGTCGGCCAGCAGCAGCGCGAGCACCAGCCCCAGCGCGGCCTTTTCGACCAGGGCGTGCCGCGTGGCGCCAGCGTCCGAGATGCCGTTGTTGGTGAACATCGGCACCACCCGGCCCGCCATGACGGCCATGATGAACAGCAGCACGTCCAGCGCCACCTGGATGCCCAGCCACGCCGGCACCTCGATCACGCCGAGCGCCGACAGGTGAAAGGCGAGCGCGGCGCCCGCGAGCAACAGCAGCAGGCCGACGAAGAAGTAGTTGCGGCGGTTGCGCGCGGCCAGCAGCGGGCGCGCCAGCGCCAGCGCGCAGGCCAGCGGAAAGGCCGCGTTGGCCACCGCGGCCGACCAGGCGAAGGGCGTGAGGACGAGCACCCGGCCCACCACCCAGAGCAACGCCAGCGCCGCCAACGGCAGTCCCGCGGGCGTGGGCTGGCCCGACCAGTTGCGGCCCGCGGTGAAGAGGAATCCGACGATCACCGCCAGCGCGAAGCCGAACAGCATCTCGTGTGCATGCCACATCGGCCCCTGCAGGTAGGCGCGCGGCAGCCAGCCGGCGAACTGCATGGCCCACAGCGCGATGGACAGTGCCGCGAAGCCGCTGGCGAGCAGGTAGAAGGGGCGGAAGCCGAGCTGCCACAGCGCAAAGGCCGGAGGCTGGATCGACGGGGGTCGTGCAGGTTCGAGTGGAATGAAGGTTGCCATCATCTGGCCTTTCGGGCGCCCTCGGCGCCATGTTGAATGCGCCACGCGACGGCCGCGCCGGCCACGGTGACGGCAAAGAAGACGATCGCGGCCGTGTTGAGCGAAGCGCCGGCGGCGCGCAGCGGATCGCTGAAGCTTCCCAGCGCGAGCCGCACGACAAGCGACAGGTGCAGCGCCGCCAGCGGCAGGTAGAAGAAGGCGCCGAAGCGCAGCTTGATGCGCGCGATGGCCGGCAGCATGACGGGTGCGTGCCCCATCACCATGCTGATGACGAAGCCCAGCCCC
Source organism: Variovorax beijingensis (assembly GCF_007828835.1). Lineage (GTDB taxonomy): Bacteria > Pseudomonadota > Gammaproteobacteria > Burkholderiales > Burkholderiaceae_C > Variovorax > Variovorax beijingensis_A. The sequence continues at coordinate 208,241 of NZ_VIVL01000005.1, forward strand.
AGCGCGTGCAGCGCGGCGTCGCGCGCGGGCCATCCGAGCGCGGTCGCGGCCCACGCCACGCCCGCGATCCCGAGCCAGGCATAGCCGCCCAGCAGGCAGACCGCCATGTAGCGGCTGATGCCGTGCGTGAACACCGTGCGCCGCGCGACGTCGAACACCGCAAGCCACGCGGCCAGCAGCGCAAGCGCCGCACCGTAGACGAGTCCGCCGGCGCGCGGGGCCGTGCCCGAGCACGCGGCGCCTGCCAGCAGCAGCGCCAGCACGGCATGCAGCGTCACGGTGGCGGCCGGGCGCCGCCGCATGAGCCGCGTCATCTCGAGCCGTTCGGCCGCGATGGTCATGACCAGAAAGGCGAACCACCACGGAAAGACGGCGCTGCCGTCGCGGCCGGCGGCGAACAGAAGGTTGCCCACCACCCACGCGGCCGCGCCGACCGCGAGCAGCAGCGTGTGCGCCGCGCGCTGGCGCCACACGACCAACGCGTTGACCGCCAGGAAGGACACCGCCGCCGCCACGCCGAGCCACGCGCCGGCGGCCTGCGGCCCGAAGGCCAGGCAGAGGGCACCGGTGCCCGACGCCAGCGGCGCCACGAATGCCCAGCGATGCTTGACGGCCACGGCGCGCTCGATGCCGATGACGGTGCCCAGGAAGCCGCAGACCATCAATGCGGCGTGCACCAGCAGCACCTGGCCTGTCCAGGTGAAGGAATGCGGGTCCGGCACGGCGACACCGAGCCGCCAGAGCCCGCCCGCCATGCCTGCCACCAGCGACACGCCGGCCAGCGCGCCGAACAGCGCACGCGCCGGAATCCAGCGGCGCGCCGGCGATGTCTTTGCTGGCCGTCCCGTACGGGCGGCGGGGCTTGCAGCGCCTACCATCCCATGAACCGCTTGGCGCCGGGACTCATGCGCTCCGGGCTCCACGGCGGCTCCCACACCAGCTCGACGCGGATCTGCAGCTCGGGCGGGACGACCTTGTCCAGCTCGGCTTCCGCCTCTTCCATGATGAGCTCGATCACCGGGCAGGCCGCGGAGGTCATCGTGATGCGCACATGCGCCGTCGCGGCGTCCACCATGACGCCGTAGACCAGGCCGACATCGACGATGTTCATCGAGATCTCCGGATCGACGACGCGCGACAGCGCCGCGGCCAGCGGCGCGCGCAGATGTTCCGGCCCGTCGTACGGAAAGCGGGCCGCGGCCGGCGCCGTGTCCGCCGGCGAGTTCACGCACCCTCCCGTTCGGCTTGCGCCATGCCGATGCGGCCTGCCAGGAACACCGTGGCCAGCGCCTCCCGGTTGTGAACGAGGTCGGCCAGCGTGTAGCGCTGCAGCACCGCGTGGAATGCCGCCACGGCTTCGCCCAGCACGCCCTGCAGGCGGCACAGGCCTGTGATGCGGCACGCGCCGCCGCCTTCCCCGAAACATTCCACGATGGCACCGCCCTCGGTGTGGCGCACCACGTCGCCGATGTTGATCGCCTCGGGCGGCTTCGCGAGCGCCAGGCCGCCTCCCTTGCCGCGGACGTTGGCCAGGCACCCCTCCTTGCCCAGGAAGTGCACCACCTTGGTCAGGTGATGCTCGGACACCGCGAAAGCGGTGGCGATCTCGCCGATGGTGGCGCGGCGCTCGGGCTGCGCGGCCAGGTAGATCAGCACGCGCAGGCTGTAGTCGGTGAAGGCGGTGAGCTTCATGGCTGCAATGGCGTCGTGTCACTGTTCGGCCGCGTGGCCCACGTGGCCGGCCTGGAGGGCCGGGCCCTTTCGGCCCTTGCCGCGCACCGATGGCTGCGGCGCGGCTTGCGCCGCCGGATGGCGCAGCAGGCGCAGCGCATAGGCTGCGAGCAGCACCGCGCCCACGGCGAAGACGATGTCGCCCGGCACCCGCATCCACACCAGTGTCTCCATCACGCGGGAATGCACGATCTCGGCCGAGCGCGCGTACCACAGGCCCTGCGTGACACTGGCCCAGGCCTGGTAGATGCCGGCGGGCAGCAGCGACAGGAACACCATCATCGCGAGGCCGATGTTGAGGCTCCAGAACGCGGGCCTGAGCAGCCGGTCGGCGTGCAGCTGGCGGTCATACAGGCCGCGCAGGCAGAACAGCATCAGCCCGATGCCCAGCATGCCGTAGACGCCGAAGAGCGCGGCATGGCCATGGGCGGCCGTCATGTTGAGCCCCTGCACGTAGTAGAGCGAGGCCGGCGGATTGATCGCGAAGCCGAGCACGCCGGCGCCGATCGTGTTCCAGAAGCCGACGGCCACGAAGCACATGACGATCCACTTGTAGGCGGCGAGCCAGGGCATCGCCTGCGAGCGGCGCCAGGTCTGCAGGGCCTCCAGGCCGATCAGCGTCAGCGGCACCACTTCGAGCGCCGAGAACACGGCGCCCACGGCGATCACCGAGGTCGGCGTGCCGGTGAAGTAGAGGTGGTGCAGCGTGCCGAGGATGCCGCCGAACAGGAACACGATGGTCTCGGCGATGATGGCGCGGTTGGCGCTCTCGGTGCGCACCAGCCCCAGGCGCGTGAAGATCAGCGCGACGACGGCGGTGGCGAACACCTCGAAGAAGCCTTCCACCCAGAGGTGGACCAGCCACCAGCGCCAGTACTCGATCATCGAGTAGTGGGTGTGCTGTCCCCAGACCAGCGAGGTCGAGTAGAAGCCGCCGATGCAGGTGGCCGACAGGAACACCATCGCGATCAGGCCGCGCGATGCCGAAGGCTTGACCAGTGCGGGCCACAGCGCGCGGCCCAGCAGGAAGACCCAGAACAGCAGGCCGACGAACAGCAGCACCTGCCAGAAGCGGCCCATGCTGGTGTATTCGAGGCCCTGGTTGCCCAGCCAGAAGCTGAAGTCGACGCCGCGGTGCTGCAGCGTGCCGAGCCAGCCGGTCAGCGTGGAGCCGACCACGATGGCGATCAGGGCCCAGAACAGCACGTCCACCCCGAGCTTCTGCAGCCTGGGTTCGCGCCCCGACAGCAGCGGCGCGATGTACAGGCCCGTGGCCAGCCATGCGGTGGCGATCCAGAAGATGCCGATCTGCGTGTGCACCGTGCGGCTCACGACATAGGGCAGCAGTTCGGCCAGCGGGAGGCCGAAAAAGGACTCGCCCTCGACCGCGTAGTGCGCCGTGACAATGCCCATCGCGATCTGCAGCAGCATGAGGCCGATCACCGCGAAGAAGTACTTGCGCGTGGCCTTCATCGAGGGCGTTGCGACGGCACCCAGCAGCGGGTCCGCCTGGGGCGGCTGCGCCTCGGCTTCGTGCCGCTGGCTGCCGTGCAGCCACAGCATGGCCGCGATCGCTGCGAGCAGCAGGCAGATGCTGGCCATCGACCAGACGGCGGCCGAGCTGGTCATGGTGTTGCCCACCAGCGGCTCGTGCGGCCAGTTGCTGGTGTAGCTCAGGCCCGTTTCCCCGGGGCGGTCGGTGGCCGCGGCCCAGGAGGTCCAGAAGAAGAAGGCGGTGAGCGCCTGGCGGTCGGCGCGCTCGGGCAGCGTGCCCACCGTCATCGCGTACTGGCTGCGCAGCGCGGCGAGCGCGCGGTCGTCGCCGAACAGCGCCTCGTAGTGGGCCGCCACCTCCCGGATCGCCTGCGCGCGGTCGGCCGGAACGGTGATCACGCCGCTGGCGGCGTCGTAGGTGTTGCGCCGAATCTGCTCGACCACGGTGGCCGCAAGCGCGCCGCGGTCCGCCGGGCTCAGCGCATCGAAGTCCTTGCGAAAGGCCTGGGCGTGGCGGTTGCGCAGCGCCACGGCCTCGCGGTGCAGCCAGTCGGCGGACCAGTCGGGCGCGACGTAGCTGCCGTGGCCCCACACGGAGCCCAGCTGCTGCCCGCCGGTCGACAGCCAGACCTGCTGGCCGCGCTGGATCTGCTCGCCGGTGAAGACGACCTCGCCGTCGGAACTGGTGACCGCGCTCGGGATTGGTGGCGCGGTCAGGTAGATCTGCACGCCCAGGTAGCCGAGTGCGCCGAACGACAGCACGAAGATGAAGGCCAGCCAGCGCCACAGCCGGTTGTTGTTGCTCATGATGTTTCCTTCTTCGGAATCCGGATCGATGGTGCTCAGGCGCCGCCGCATCCGCCGCAGCAGCCGCCGCTCGCGTGTGCGTCGAAAGCCGGCACCTTGGTGATGGCCACGCGCCAGACCGAGGGGCCCGCCTCGAGGTAGTTCCATGCGAACCGGTCGGGCCATTGCGACTGGAACTGCGCATACAGCGGCTGGGGATCGTGATCGTTCACCAGTTCGATCGCGTGGCCGACGTCCAGGGCGGCAAAGGTGGAGAAGATGTGCGCGTGGCGAAAGCGCGGCTCGAGCCTGCGGACATCGATCACGGACGAGGAGGAGGCTGCAGATTTCATGGGTTTTTCCTGCTGGGAGCGACGAGGCTCGAAAGGTGTATTTCAGATGCACCTATGCTAGGAAGGCGTGTGCGGCGCAGCTTGATCTGCATCAACATCGGGAGCGAAGGCAGCGGCGACGCTCGCGGCATGCCTTCTTCCTCATCCTCTCTTTTCGACCAGCTGCTGCAGGCCGCGGCGGCCCAGCCAGAGCCCCAGCGTCTGCTGTTCGTGTTCGCCGAAGCCGATTTGCCCGGCGATGCCGATGCGGCGCAGCGCGCCCGCTTCGAGGCGGGGCAGGGCGGTTCGCTGACGCCCGTGGCCTGCGTTGAAAAAAGCCTGCCGGAGCTCAGCACCTTTGCCGCGCTGGTGGCCGAATCGCGCCGCGCAAGCCTGCTCTGGCGCGTGATGTTCGCGGCCGGCCTGTCGGGCGCCAACGGCCAGCCGCCCTCGCCCGAACGCATCGACAGCGCGCTCGAGGCCATGGTCGAGGGCGTGCGAAGCGGTGCCTTCGGCGGCTATCTCGCGCTCGACACCGAGGGCCGGCCGCTGCGATTCGGCTGAGGTGCCCCCCGGCTACTTTCGAACGCCGCGGCGCGCCGCCAGCCGCTCCTGGATCAGGCGGTCCTTGTCCTGCCACTGGGCCTCGATCCACTTGCGGGTGTGCGCGCGGCGCGCCTTGTCGCCCGACGGATCCGTGCCCAGCAGATGGGGTGGTATGGCGCGCTGGCGGACATCGACCGCCACGGCCCGCACGCCGCCGCACAAGAGCGCCCAGAAGCTCGGCGTCCCCTCGGGGTAGACGATGGTCACGTCGAGCATCGCCTCGAACTGCTCGCCCATCGTGGCCAGCGCCACGCCAAGGCCGCCGGAGCGGGGCTCGAGCAGATGGCGGTAGCTGCTGTTCTGCGCGGCATGCTTGGCCGTAGTGAAGCGCGTGCCCTCGACGAAGTTGATGACGGCTGTCGGCACGCGCCTGAACTTCTCGCAGGAACGCCGGGTGGTCGCAAGGTCGGCGCGACCGGTGCCGCGGCCGCGCTTCATGAACGGAAAGTCGAGCGCCCACCAGGCCAGCCCGATCACCGGCACCCAGATGAGCTCGCGCTTGAGGAAGAACTTGAGGAAGGGAATGCGCCCGTGGAAGACGCGCTGCAGCACCAGGATGTCGACCCAGCTCTGGTGGTTGCTCGACACCAGGTACCAGCCGCGGGGGTTGAGGCCCTCGATGCCCCGGATCTGCCATGGCGCGGGGCACGCGCGTGCGATCCAGGCGTTGTTGACGGCGACCCAGCCGCCGGCCAGCCCGTTCAGCACCCGGTCGCAGCCGGTGCGCACGCGGTCGGCCGGCACCAGCAGCTTGACCAATGCCGGCGGCACCATCAGCGTGAATGCGAGCAGCGTGTTCAGGCCGAGCAGCAGCCCGTTGAGCGCACCGCGCACGGAATGCATCAGTCGCACGGAGGAAGCTGTGGCACGCAGCTCAGTTCGCTGACATAGCGCTCGAGCGCGGGCCGCGCGGGACCGGCCTTCTGGACCGTCACCGAGCCCACGCTGATGAAGCACAGCGGCTCGTCGTGCCGGTCGAGCGCGAACAGGGCGCGCAGTTCGTCCGACTGCAGCGCCTTGCCGGTGGTCAGCGCCGAGCCGTAGCCCAGGGCGGTGGCGGCCAGCAGCATGTTCTGGATGGCGCATCCGGCCGACAGGATGCGCTCGGCGGCCGGGATCTCCTCGTTGCCGGGGCCCATCCGTGCGACCGCGAGCATCAGCAGCGGCGCGCGGAAGGCCTTCTCGCGCGCCTGGCCCTGCTGCGCGGGCGTGGCAGCGGCGTCGCGCTGCAGCAGGGCCTGCGCGAACACGTCGGCGAGCCGTTCGCGCTGCGGCGGCGGAACGATGACGAAGCGCCATGGCACCAGGCCGCCATGGTCCGGGGCCGAGGCGGCGGCGCCGAGGATCTGCTCGAGCTCGGCACCATCGGGCCCCGGCGCACCGAGCCGCTTGGGCAGCACGGTGCGGCGCGCGTGCAGGAGCGCGGCCAGCTGCCTCGCGGTCATGGGCGAATCGGCCGGAACGCCGGCGGCCGGGCTCATCCGCAGCTTCCCAGGTGTCCGCACTGCGTGCAGTAGTCGCAGCCATCCTTGCGGATCATGGCGTGGGCGCCGCATTCGGGGCACTTGGCCCCCACCATCGGGACAGGGGCGGCCACGGAGGGTGCCGGCGCGTCCGGCGCCGCGCTCGCCTGGCCGCTGCGGCGCGCGATCAGCTGCTGGATCGCATAGGCGATGGCGCCCACTTCGGAGTCGTGCCACATGGGCACCTGGGTGCCGTCGGCCTTCACGTGATGGCCCAGGCGCACCGGCCCGCGGTCCCACGCGACCTTGCGCATGTCGGCCAGCGCGCGTTCGAGAAAGCCGCCGCGCGCGGCCAGCGACAGCAGCCGCATGCTCGCGGTGATCCATTGCTGGGATTCGCCGCTCTGGCCCACGGGCATGAAGAATTCCACGGCCCGCTCGCGGCCGTCGGCCAGCGGCAGGAACGACACCACCAGGTAGAGCGTCTGCCGCCCCTGCTGCGTCCAGTACTCGATCTTCTCGGCGACGGCATCCAGCGCGCCCTTGGGGCGGCTCTCGATCATCGCGCGCATCGGATCGGCCGCGATGCCCTCTGCGGCTGGGCGGGCCTGTGGCTGCGCGGCCGGCGCGAGCTCCAGCACGGATCCCAGGATGCTGTTGGGCCGGTAGGTGGCCAGCCCCTTCAGGCGGGCAGTCCAGGCCTGCTGGTAGAGGCCCTTGAAATCCTCGTAGGGATAGTCGGCGGGCACGTTCACCGTCTTCGAGATGGCGGTGTCGACGAAGGGCTGCACCGCCTCCATCATGGCCAGGTGGCCGGCCGCGGGCATCGACTGGGCCGAGACGAAGTACGCCGGCAACTGCCCGGTATCCCCGCCCAGGAAGCGGTACAGCCGCCAGGCGTGGTCCTCGACGTCGTACTCGGAGGTGCTGCCGTCGGCCTCGCGCTTCTTGCGCCGGTAGGTCCAGGAGAACGCCGGCTCGATGCCGTTCGAGGCGTTGTCGGCGAAGGCCAGGCTCACGGTGCCCGTCGGCGCGATCGAGACCAGGTGGCTGTTGCGGATGCCGTGCATGCGGATCTGTTCCTGCAGTGCCGGGTCCAGGCGGCTGGCGAAGGTGCCACGCGCCAGGTAGCGCTCCGCGTCGAACAGCGGGAAGGCGCCTTTCTCGCGCGCCAGCGCCACCGAGGCGGCGTAGGCGGCGTCCCGCAGGCAGCGCGCGATGCGCACCGCCATGGCCCGGCCCTCGAGCTGGTCGTAGCGCAGGCACAGCATGGCAAGCGTGTCGCCCAGGCCCGTGAAGCCCACGCCGATGCGGCGCTTGGCCATGGCCTCGGCGCGCTGCTGGGGCAGGGGCCAGAAGGTGAGGTCCAGCACGTTGTCGAGCGCCCGCACCTGCAGCGCCGCGGCTTCGCCGAAGCGCGCGAAATCGAACTGCGCCGCACCGCCGATGCCGAAGGGATGGTCCACGAAGCGCGTCAGCACGATCGGCCCGAGGTCGCAGCATCCGTACGGCGGCAGCGGCTGCTCGCCGCAGGGGTTGGTCGCCTCGATGTGCTCGCAGTAGCGCAGGTTGTTGTCGTTGTTGATGGTGTCGGTGAACAGGATCCCGGGCTCGGCGAAGTCGTAGGTCGAGCGCATCACCAGGTCCCACAGATCCCGCGCCGGCAGGCTGCGGTAGACCCAGCTGCCATCGCTGGCCTGGGCCGCGCCGCGCGCGATCAGTTCGGCGCCCGGCCTGGCGCTGTGCACCAGCGGCCATTCCTCGTCGTTCGCGAGGGCGTGCATGAACTTGTCGGTCACCGCCACCGACACATTGAAGTTGTTCCAGCGCCCGGGGGTGCGCTTGGCCGTGATGAAGTCCAGCACGTCGGGGTGGTCGATGCGCAGCACGCCCATCTGCGCGCCGCGCCGCGCGCCCGCGCTCTCCACCGTGGCGCAGGAGCGGTCGAACACGTCGATGTAGCTGCACGGGCCGGATGCCGTGGACGCAGTGGTCCGCACCTGCGCGCCGCGCGGCCGGATGCGCGAGAAGTCGTAGCCGACGCCGCCGCCGCGGCGCATGGTTTCGGCGGCTTCGCGCAGCGCCTCGTAGATGCCCGCATAGCCGCCGGCGTCCTGGCCCTGGATGCAGTCGCCCACCGGCTGCACGAAGCAGTTGATCAGCGTGGCCTCCAGCTCGGTGCCTGCGGCGTTCATGATGCGGCCGGCGCCGATCGCGCCGGCGCGCAGGTTGCCGAGAAAGCGCGCTTCCCACTGAGCGCGCTCGCCTTCGGCCTCGACCGAGGCCAGCGCACGCGCCACGCGCGCGAACAGATCCTCGACATCGGCTTCGCCGGGCTTCAGGTATTTTTCCCGCAGCACGTCGCGGCTGATGGGTTGCACGGCGAGCGGTTCCATCCTGGCGTCCTCGCGCTTCATGCCGCGGCTCCCACCGTCGGAACGGCGGGGCGGATGCCGCCGAGCAGCCATCGCATCAGGTCGCGCACCGGGCGGATCTCGCTGCCGAACGGCAGCGCCCCCGCGCCGCGGAAGAACAGGCCGCGGTCGAGGTGGCCTTCCAGTGCGTGCCCCAGTGTCTTGTCGATGCAGAACTGGCCCCAGCTCGGGGTGCCGTCGCGCAGGCCGCAGTGCGCCAGGCAGTCGAAGCGCATGGTGCAGCTTTCCTTCTTGTGCGCCTTGTGCTGCAGCCGCGGCTCCAGCCGAAGGTACTTGTCGAGCCACGGCGTGCGCACCGCGCGTGCCGGCAGGCCCGCCGTGCTGACGAACTCGACGATGTCGGCGGGCTGGGCGTCGGCCAGCACCTTCTTGAAGGCCGGGTTCGCATCGCATTCGGTGGTCACAGCGAAGGCGGTGCCCAGCTGCACCGCCGAAGCGCCGATGCCCTGCAGGCGCCGGATGTCTTCCAGGCTGCCGATGCCGCCGGCCGCAATGAGGGGAATGCGGCCCTCGATGCCGGCCGTCCTGAAGAACTCGAGCACCTGCGGAATGGCGACGTCGAAGTCGAAGCGCGGGTCCTGCAGGTCGGCGACCTTGGCGGCGCCCAGGTGGCCGCCCGCGAGCCGGGGATGCTCGATCACGATGGCGTCGGGCAGGCGCCCCTTCTTCTCCCACTTGCGCACCACCAGCTGCACGCCGCGCGCGTCCGAGAGGATGGGGATCAGCGCCACCTCGGGATGGTCGCGCGCGATCTCGGGCAGGTCCAGCGGCAGGCCCGCGCCCACCACCAGCGCATCGATGCCGCAAGCCATGGCATGGCGCAGGTAGGCCTCGTAGGCGGTCAGCGCCTTCATCACGTTCACGGCCACGAGGCCGCGCCCGCCAGAGAGCTCGCGGGCACGCGCAATCTCGCGGCCCAGCGCCTCCAGGTTGGCGGCATCGATGCGCTGCCCGGCGTCCGGCTCCGCATTCAGGTGGGCCGTGAGCGCCATCAGGTCGGGATGCAGCCGGCGCAGGTCGACGGCGGAGATCGTGCCCATGCCGCCCAGCCCGGCGACCGTGCCGGCGAGCCCGCCGGCCGACACGCCGACACCCATGCCGCCCTGGATGACGGGGAGGCGTTCGACGCCCTTGAGGCGCCAGTTGCGCAGGCCCGAATCGCGCGAAAGCGCTTGCAGGGCGGTTGCTGTCTCGTCAGAGGATCGATCCATCATGTTCCACATAAGGTTGATAGGGGCCGGTACCGGCGTTGGAGGCGAGCGAGGCCGGCAGGAAGTCGCCCGCCTGTGCGTCGAACACATGGACTTCGCCTTCCTCGATCACGTAGTGCCAGCCATGCAGCGTGAGCGCGTTGCGCTCGACGCGGCTGCGCACCATCGGGTAGTCCATCAGGCGCTCGAGCTGCAGCACGACTGCGCGCTGTTCGCTGCGGCGCAGCGCCGCGGGGCTGGGACGCACCGGCAGCAGGGCCTCGTCGGCCAGCCGCAGCCATGACTTGAGCGCCACCGCTTCGTCCGCCACGCCTTCGTAAGCCGCGCGGATCGCGCCGCAGTGGCTGTGGCCGCACACGACGATGCGCTCGACCTTCAGTTCGAGCAGCGCGAATTCGATCGCGGCCACCGTGCCATGCAGCCCGTGCGTTCCGTCGCAGGGCGGCACGAAGGCGCCGACGTTGCGGATGATGAAGAGTTCGCCAGGGCCGGTGCCGGTCAGCAGGTAAGGCATCAGCCGCGAGTCCGAGCAGCCGATGAAGAGCGTCTTCGGATGCTGGCCTTCGGCGACCAGGTCCTGGAAGCGTTGCTGGTGCCGTGGGAAATAGTCGGACCGGAACCTGCGCAGACGCAAGAGCAGGTCGTCCGGTTCCTGTGCGGTCATTGCACCAGCGGGGAGTCCGCGCCTTCGAGGACCAGGCCGCTCACCTCGGCGCGGCCGGCCAGCAGCTGCATGTACTGGTGCAGGGCCTTGGCGCGCGACTGCTGGGCGAGCTGCACCGCGATGCGCTGGCTCACCTCTTCGAACGATTGCTGGCGCCCGGCGTCGCGCGCGAGCACTTCGACGATGTGGAAGCCGTAGCGGCTGTGGACCAGGCGCGGATGCAGGCCCAGCGCGTCGAGCCGTTCGGTGTTGTGGAACAGCTCGGCCGTGAGCTCGTCGGCGCAATCGTCCGGGCCGATCCAGCCGAGGTCGCCGCCGTCGGCGCCGCTCGGGCAGTTCGACAGCGTCTGCGCGAGTTCGGCGAAGCGGGTGGGCGCGGCATCCCTGTGGCGCAGTTCGAGCAGGGCCTGCTCGGCGCGCGCGGCCAGCGCCGCGACGTTGATGCCGTCCGTCACGGCAAACAGGATGTGGCATGCATGCACGCGGCGGCCGATGGCGAAGTGCGCGCTTCGCGCCGTGTAGTAGCGGCGGCATTCGTCCTCGCTGGCCGCGGGCACTTCGATCTCGTCGTCGAGCATCTGCTGGATCACCGCCTGCTCGCCGATGCCCAGCCGTGGTGCCAGGCGCGCATCCGAAGGCGGCAGCAGCCGGCGTGCGACGGCCTCCTGCCGCAGCAGCTCGGCCCAGGCCAGCTCGCGCAGGCTGTATTCGTCCGGACGTTCGCCCGGCAGGTGCAGCGCGACGCCGTTGATCGCCGCGCATGCGGTCTCGATCGCAGCAGCCTCGGTCGCTGCCGCCTCGACGGCCACCGGGGTTGAAGCCGGCACGGGCGCCGCGGTTTCGCGGCACTGGCAGGCGCCGCCGCCGCATCCGCCGGCGCTCACGATGCCACCCCCGTCGACTTGGCCACGGCCCCGGCCGGCGCCGTCTTCGGCGGCGAATGAGGCGCGGCACTCGGAGCGGCTGCCGAAGCCGGCTTGCGCGGTGCCAGCGTGCGGCGGCTGCGCACCACCTGGTAGGGCCGGAAGACGTACGCCACCGTGGCGAAGCCGCTCCAGACGTGCACCAGCCGCGTGAATGGGAAGATCAGGAAGATCGACATGCCGAGGAACATGTGCGCCTTGAACACCCAGCTCGCGCCGTCCAGCAGTTCCACCGCGCCGCCGCGGAAGGTGACGATGCGCTGCGCCCATTCGGCCAGCAGCACCATCATGCTGCCGTCCAGATGCCGGGCCGACAGCGGAATGGTGGCCAGGCCCAGCGCCAGCTGCAGCCACAGCAGGACCAGCAGCACGATGTCGCTGGTCCTGGAGTTGAGGCGGATGCGCTCGTCGCCGAGCCGGCGGTGCAGCAGGATCGTGATGCCGATGAAGCCGAGCAGGCCGGCAATGCCGCCCGAGATCATCGCCATCAGCTGCTTGCTGCCGGCACCGATGAAGGGCTCGTACAGGAAGTGCGGCGTCAGCATGCCGACGCTGTGGCCGAAGAACAGGAACAGCACGCCCACATGGAACAGATTGCTGCCCCAGCGCAGCTGGCCGGCGCGCAAGAGTTGCGAGGAGTCGCTCTTCCAGGTGTACTGGTCGCGGTCGAACCGGATCAGACTGCCGATGAAGAAGACGCTCAGGCAGATGTACGGATAGATGCCGAAGAGAAAATTGTTGAGCGCATTCATACGGGGGCTCCACTGGCGGCGGCCGCTGCCGCCTTGCGAACGATGTGGATGGGCTGCGCATCGCCGGGCCGGGCCTGGCCCTTCGTGCTGCAGCCGTCGAAGACGATGGGTTCGGCCCAGCTCTCGTCGATCGGCTGGTCGTCGGCCACCGCCACCGCTTCGGCCTTGTGGCCGGCCAGCTCGATGACTGCCGCCAGCACGCTCGCATAGGCGCTCTCGCGCTTGCGCAGCGCGCTGAAGATGGACGCAAGGATGTGCGCCATCTCGCCCAGGAACGCACGCGCCACCGCCGGCGGCTGCGTCGAAGCGAACTCGAGCACCACGCACAGGTGGTCGGGCACTTCGTGCGGACCGAGCAGCAGCCCGCATTTCTCGTAGGTCTGGGCCAGGTCGATCATCGCCGGGCCGCGCTCGCGCGAGTCGCCGTGCACATGCTCGAAGAGGTGCAGCGAGGTGCTGCGGCCGCGGTCGAACAGTTCCACGAACTGCGTCTCGGCTTCGATCGGATCGACCGAGACCAGGGCGCGGGCCAGGGCCCGCAGCTCCTTTCGGCGCGCCGGCGACAGCGCCGCCTCGGCGTCCATCGCATCGGCCAGCTGCGGCATCAGGGCGCGCGCCTGCGCATCGGGATAGCCGAGCAGCAGCGCGAGTGCGCGAAGGGTGTGGCGTTGGGTTTTCATCGTGGCGCTCCCGGCGTCAGACCTTGGCATGGATGGGAATCGTGCGGCGCTTGGCGGCGCCGAACAGGCTGGTCTCGGAGCTGCCGTCGGAGCAGCCGTTGCCGAACGAGAAGCCGCAGCCGCCCTTCATGTCGAAGGTGTTCTCGGCGTACTCGCGGTGCGTCGTGGGGATGACGAAGCGGTCCTCGTAGTTGGCGATGGCCATCACCTGGTACATCTCTTCCACCTGCGCGGCGCTCAGGCCGACCTGCGCCAGCACGGCCGGGTCCGCGAAGTTGTCGACATGCTTGCCGCGCTGGTAGGTGCGCATGGCCAGCATGCGCTCGAGCGCACGGATGACCGGCTCGGTGGCGCCCGCGGTCAGCAGGTTGGCCAGGTACTGCACCGGGATGCGCATCTGCGTGACGTCGGGAATCGCGCCCTTGGCGCCCACATGCCCGGCGTTGGCGGCCGCGGTGATGGGCGACAGCGGCGGCACGTACCAGACCATCGGCAGCGTGCGGTACTCGGGGTGCAGCGGCAGCGCCACCTTCCACTCCATCGCCATCTTGTAGACCGGGCTGTTCCGGGCGCCTTCGAGCCAGGCCTCGGGGATGCCGTCGCGCCGGGCCTGCGCGATCACTTCCGGATCGTGCGGGTCGAGGAAGATGCCGAGCTGGGCCTCGTAGAGGTCCTTCTCGTCCGGCACGCTGGCCGCTTCCTGGATGCGGTCGGCGTCGTACAGCACCACGCCCAGGTAGCGGATGCGCCCGACGCAGGTTTCCGAGCAGACGGTGGGCTGGCCGGCCTCGATGCGCGGGTAGCAGAAGATGCACTTCTCGGCCTTGCCGCTTTGCCAGTTGTAGTAGATCTTCTTGTAGGGGCAGCCCGAGACGCACATGCGCCAGCCGCGGCACTTGTCCTGGTCGATCAGCACGATGCCGTCTTCCTCGCGCTTGTAGATCGAGCCCGAGGGGCAGGAGGCCACGCACGCCGGGTTCAGGCAGTGCTCGCACAGCCTGGGCAGGTACATCATGAAGGTGTTCTCGAACTGGCCGACCATCTCCTTCTGCACCGCGTCGAAGCTGTCGAGGTTGGCGTCCTTGCTGCGCTTGGCGAACTCGCCGCCGAGGATCTCTTCCCAGTTCGGGCCCCACTCGATCTTCTCCATGCGCTTGCCGGTGATCAGGCTGCGCGGGCGCGCCGTCGGCGGCGCCTTCATGGTGGGCGCCGACTGGAGATGCTCGTAGTCGAAAGTGAAGGGCTCGTAGTAGTCGTCGATCTGCGGCAGGTTGGGGTTGGAGAAAATGCGCATGAGCAAACTCCACTTGCCGCCCTGGCGCGGCTCGATCGAGCCGTCGGGCTTGCGCACCCAGCCTCCCTGCCACTTGCCCTGGTTCTCCCATTCCTTGGGGTAGCCGATGCCGGGCTTGGTCTCGACGTTGTTGAACCAGGCGTACTCGACGCCGGGCCGGCTGGTCCAGACGTTCTTGCAGGTGACCGAGCAGGTGTGGCAGCCGATGCACTTGTCCAGGTTCAGGACCATGCCGATTTGCGCGCGTATTTTCATCGTGGGTACCTCGTTCAGGCCGCCGCTGCGGTGGCCGCGTCGGCCACGTCCGCGGGCGTGTCGAGCCAGTCGACCTTGTTCATCTTGCGCACCACCACGAACTCGTCGCGGTTGGTGCCGATGGTCCCGTAGTAGTTGAAGCCGTAGCTCAGCTGCGCGTAGCCGCCGATCATGTGCGTGGGCTTCAGCACGATGCGGGTCACCGAGTTGTGGATGCCGCCGCGCGTGCCGGTGATCTCGGAGCCCGGCGTGTTGATGATCTTCTCTTGCGCGTGGTACATCATCACCATGCCCGGATTGACGCGCTGGCTCACCACCGCGCGCGCCGCAATGGCGCCGTTGATGTTGAACAGCTCCACCCAGTCGTTGTCGACGATGCCGGCGCTCTTGGCGTCGTCCTCCGACAGCCACACCACCGGACCGCCGCGGTTCAGCGTGAGCATCAGCAGGTTGTCGGTGTACGTGGAGTGGATGCCCCACTTCTGGTGCGGCGTGATGAAGTTGAGCTGGATCTCCTTGTTGCCGTTGCTGCGGATGTTGTGGATGTCCTTGGTGGTCTTCAGGTCGACCGGGGGGCGGTAGACCGCCAGGCTTTCGCCGAAGGCACGCATCCACGGATGGTCCAGGTAGAACTGCTGGCGGCCGGTCAGGGTGCGCCATGGGATCAGTTCGTGGACGTTGGTGTAGCCCGCGTTGTAGGAGACCTTCTCGCTCTCGATGCCGCTCCAGGTGGGCGAGGAGATGATCTTGCGCGGCTGCGCCTGGATGTCGCGGAAGCGGATCTTCTCGTCCTCGCGGTAGATCGCCAAGTGCGTGTGGTCGCGCCCAGTCTGCTTGCCCAGCGCCTCCCACGCCTTCACGGCCACGTGGCCGTTGGTTTCGGGCGCCAGCTGCAGCACGACCTCGCAGGCGTCGATGTCGGTGTCGATGCACGGCATGCCCTGCGTGGCGCCGGCATCGGTGACGCGGCCGTTGAGGTTGCCGAGTTCGTCGACCTCGACGTCCGTGTTCCAGCCGATGCCCTTGCCGCCGTTGCCGATCTTCTTGAGCAGCGGGCCCAGGGCGGTGAAGCGTTTGTAGAGGTTCGGATAGTCGCGCTCGACCACCGCTATCTGCGGCGCGGTCTTGCCGGGGATGAGCTCGCACTCGCCGCGCTTCCAGTCGGCCACGCCGAAGGGCTGGGCTAGTTCTGCGGGCGAGTCGTGCATCAGCGGCGTGAGCACCACTTCCTTCTCGACGCCGAGATAGCCGGGGCACATGGCGCTGAAGGTGCGCGCGAAGCCCTTGTAGATCTCCCAGTCACTGCGCGCCTGCCAGGCCGGATCGACCGCGGTCGACAGCGGATGGATGAAGGGGTGCATGTCGCTGGTGTTGAGGTCGTTCTTCTCGTACCAGGTGGCGGTCGGCAGCACGATGTCCGAGTAGAGGCAGGTCGTGCTCATGCGGAAGTCGAGCGTCACCAGCAGGTCGAGCTTGCCTTCGGGCGCCTTGTCGTGCCAGACCACTTCGGTCGGCTTGGCGTCGTCGGGCCCGAGGTCCTTGCCCTGCACGCCGTGCGTGGTGCCCAGCAGGTGCTTGAGGAAGTATTCGTGCCCCTTGCCTGAGGAGCCCAGGATGTTGGAACGCCACACGAACATGTTGCGCGGCCAGTTCGACGGATGGTCGGGGTCTTCGCAGCTCATGCGCAGCGTGCCGTCCTTCAGCGCACGGGCCGTGTAGGCCGCGCCGTCGAGGCCGGCGGCCTGCGCGTCGCGCGCCACCTGCAGCGGGTTGGTCTGCAGCTGCGGCGCCGACGGCAGCCAGCCCATGCGCTCGGCGCGCACGTTGTAGTCGATCATCGTGCCGGCGAATGCAGCCTTGTCGGCCAGCGGAGACAGCACTTCCTCCATGCCGAGCTTCTCGTAGCGCCACTGGTCGGTGTGCGCGTAGAAGAAGCTCGTGGAGTTCATCTGCCGCGGCGGGCGGATCCAGTCGAGCGCGAAGGCCAGCGGGGTCCAGCCGGTCTGCGGGCGCAGCTTTTCCTGGCCCACGTAATGGGCCCAGCCGCCGCCGCTCTGGCCGATGCAGCCGCACATCATCAGGATGTTGATGACGCCGCGGTAGTTCATGTCGCTGTGGTACCAGTGGTTCATGGCCGCGCCGATGATCACCATCGACTTGCCGTGCGTCTTCTCGGCGTTGGCCGCGAACTCGCGCGCCACGGTGATGACCTGGTCGCGCGGCACGCCGGTGATCTTTTCCTGCCAGGCCGGGGTGTAGGGCGCATCGTCGTCGTAGCCGGCGGCCGCCATCTCGCCCGGCAGGCCGCGCGCCACGCCGTAGTTGGCGGCCTGCAGGTCGAACACCGTGGCGACCAGCGCGGTCCGGCCTTCCGAACCGAGCGCAATGCGCCGGACCGGGACCGTGCGCACCAGCACGTCGCTCTGCGCGTTGTTCGGAAAGTGCGCGCTCTCGATGCCGCCGAAGTAGGGGAAGCCGATCTGCGCCGGCTGGACGGCCGTGCCCGCATCGTCGAGCAGCGACAGCGTGAGCTTTACGTCGCCGCCGTGCTCCGCCTCCTTGGCCTCGAGGTTCCACTGCCCGGCATCGGCCCGGCCGTCCGCGCCCCAGCGAAAGCCGATGGCGCCCTGCGGCACCACCACGCGGCCGTCCTCGGCCAGCGCGACGGTCTTCCATTCCGGGTTGTTCGGCTGCCCGAGCCGGTCGTCGAAGTCGGAGGCCCGCAGGTAGCGGTCGGGCACCATCACCTTTTCGCCCGAGGGCAGGGTGTGTTCCTTGAGCATGACCAGCATCGGCAGGTCGGTGTAGCGGCGCGCGTAGTCGTCGAAGTACGCGGTGCGCTTGTCGAAGTAGAACTCCTTGAGGATCACGTGGCCCATGGCCATCGCGACCGCGGCATCGGTGCCCTGCTTCGGATGCATCCACAGGTCCGACAGCTTGGCGACTTCGGAGTAGTCGGGCGTGATCGCGACCGTCTTGGCGCCCTTGTAGCGCACCTCTGTGAAGAAGTGCGCGTCCGGCGTGCGCGTCTGCGGCACGTTGGAGCCCCAGGCGATGATGTAGCTCGAGTTGTACCAGTCGGCCGATTCCGGCACGTCGGTCTGCTCGCCCCACACCTGGGGGCTGGCCGGCGGCAGGTCGCAGTACCAGTCGTAGAAGCTCATGCACACGCCGCCTATCAGGCTCAGGTAGCGGCTGCCCGCGGCGTAGCTCACCATCGACATGGCGGGAATCGGCGAGAAGCCGATGATGCGGTCCGGTCCGTAGCGGCGGATCGTGTGGATGTTGCTGGCCGCGACGATCTCGTTGACCTCGTCCCAGCCCGAGCGGGCGAAGCCGCCGAGGCCGCGCACGCTCTGGTAGCTGTGGCGCGTGGCCTCGTCCTGCACGATGGAGGCCCAGGCCTCGACGGGCGCCAGCGTCTTGCGCGCTTCGCGCCAGGCCTTGAGCAGGGCGCCGCGGACCATCGGGTACTTGACGCGGTTGGCGCTGTACAGATACCAGCTGTAGCTGGCGCCGCGGGCGCAGCCGCGCGGCTCGTGGTTGGGCATGTCCCAGCGGGTGCGCGGATAGTCGGTCTGCTGCGTTTCCCAGGTGACGATGCCGCCCTTGACGTAGATCTTCCACGAGCAGGAGCCTGTGCAGTTCACGCCGTGCGTGCTGCGGACGATCTTGTCGTGCGCCCAGCGCGTGCGGTAGGCGTCCTCCCAGGTACGGTCTTCGCCGGTGACCTGGCCGTGGCCGTCGGCGAAGGATTCGCGCGCCTGCGCGAAGTAGGTCAGGCGGTCGAGAAAGTGGCTCATCGTTTGTCTTTCGTTGAATCGATTGGCTGGCTCATGGGTTCTTCACGTAGGCGCCGCGGCGCAGGTAGAACCACCAGTTGAGAACGAGGCACAGCGCGTAGAACACGGCAAAGCCGTACATCGCGTACTGGGGCGTGCCGGCCTTGATCTGGGCGCCGATGACCACCGGCGCGATGAATGCGCCGTAGGCGGCGATGGCAGAGGTCCAGCCCAGCACGGGGCCGGCCTTGGCGCGGTCGAAGATCACGCCGATGGTGCGGAAGGTGGAGCCGTTGCCGATGCCGCTGGCTGCGAACAGCAGCACGAACAACAGCATGAAGGGCAGGAAATACTGTTCCGGCTGCGGCGAGCTGTAGGCCAGCAGCATCACGTAGCCCACGGCGGCCGAGGCCACCACCATCACCGCCGAGATCACTTGCGTGACGATCGAGCCGCCCACCTTGTCCGAGATCCAGCCGCCCACCGGGCGGATCAGCGCGCCGACGAAGGGACCGATCCAGGCGTAGGTGAAGGCCGAAGGCGCGTTCGGGTTCTTCAGCGTGTGCTGCAGCACGCCGGCGGCGTCGGGCACGTGGCTGATGCCGAAGATGACCGCGATCGACAGCGGCAGCGCCATCGAGAAGCCGATGAAGGAGCCGAAGGTCACGATGTACAACGCCGTCATCGACCACGTGTGCTTGTCGCGGAAGATCTCGAACTGCTTGGCGATGTTTTCCTTCATCGTGCCGAACGCGGCGAGCTTCATGGTGAACAGCGTGACCACGATGATCAGCGGCATGGCCACCCACATGTTGAGCAGGCCCAGGCCCGTGGGCGCCGGCAGGTACAGGTACAGGCCCGCGATCGCCGGGGCGAACGACAGCGTGTAGAGCCAGGTGATCTTCATGAAGGCCCGGATCGCACCGCCGGTATCGGGCGAGACGGTGTTCAGGTTGTTCATGCCGAACCAGCACAGGATCGACAGCGGCACCAGCGACAGCACCCAGGCGAAGCCCGCGTTCTGGATCCAGGTGGGCGTGCCGGCGGTGATCTTGCCCAGGATCCAGCCGCTGTCCTTGAGCAGGGTCATGGGCTCGCCGCCGATGCTGCCCAGCAGGCCCACGGTCATCACCAGCGGGATGACGATCTGCATGGTGGTGACGCCGAAGTTGCCGATGCCGGCGTTAAGGCCCAGCGCGGTGCCCTGCAGGCGCTTGGGAAAGAAGGTGCTGATGTTGGACATCGAGCTGGCGAAGTTGCCGCCGCCCACGCCCGACCACAGTGCCATGAGCTGGAACACCCACAGCGGCCACTCCTTGTGCTGCAGCGCGATGCCGGTGCCGATGGCCGGCGCGAGCAGCATCGCCGTGGTCAGGAAGATGGTGTTGCGGCCGCCCGCCAGCCGGATCAGGAACGCGGCCGGGATGCGCATGGTGGCGCCGGCCAGGCCCGCGATGGCGGTGAGCGTGAACAGTTCGGCCTGGGTGAAGGGGAAGCCCAGGTTGTTCATCTGCACGGTGATGATTCCCCACATGCCCCAGACGGCGAAGGCGCACAGAAGGGCAGGCACCGACAGCCACAGGTTGCGCCATGCCACGTGCCGGCCGGTGCTTTCCCAGAACTGTTCGTCCTCGGGACGCCAGTCGGCGATGTCGGCGCGGCCGCCGGCCGTGCCCGGAGGAACGACGATGGTGCTGGTGCTCATGATTTGGTTTCCAGGTTGAGATTCGAGGTCCGTGCGCGCACGCCGCCCATGACCTGGGTGGCGCGCACTTCGGTCCAGTACATCCAGATGAGGGAGACCCACACGACGCCGTACATCAGCATGAAGGCGCTGGAGCGGATGCCGGTGAGGTCCATCAGCGCGCCGAACATGACGGGCAGCACGAAGCCGCCCAGGCCGCCGGCGAGTCCGACGACGCCGCTGATGGCGCCGATGTTGGCGGGATAGTCGTCGCTGATGTACTTGAAGACACTGGCCTTGCCGAAGGCCATCGCGATGCCCAGCACGAACATCAGCGCGGTGAAGCTGTAGACGTTCAGCCCGATGTGGAAGGTGCGCGGGCCGTTCACCGTGCTCAGGGTGAGATCGGTCTGCGGATAGCTCAGAAGGAACAGGCAGATCCAGCACACCCACATCACCCACCAAGTGACGCTGTGCGCGCCATATTTGTCGGACAGCCAGCCGCCGACGGCCCGCAGCACGCCGCCCGGCAGCGAGAAGCAGGCGGCCAACAGCGCGGCGATGCGGATGTCCAGCCCGTATTCGCCGACGTAGTACTGCACCATCCACAGCGAGATGGCGACATAGCCGCCGAACACGATGCTGTAGTACTGGCAGTAGCGCAGCACCCGCGGGTCCTTCAGCGCCTTGAGCTGCTCGGAAAAACCGACGCTCTTGCCCACCAGATGCGCGGGGTCGCTGGCGCTCAGCATCCAGAACAGGACGGTGGTGCCCAGCATGATCGCCGCATAGACCTGCGGCACCACGGCCCAGCCGAAGGCCACCACGATGGCCGGCGCCACAAACTTGTTGACCGCCGCGCCCGAGTTGCCGGCGCCGTAGATGCCCATCGCAAAGCCTTGCCGGCTGCGCGGAAACCAGCGCGCCACGTACGGCGTGCCGACCGAGAACGAGCCGCCCGCGAGTCCGACGAACATGCCCAGCACGATGAAGTGCCAGTACTGCGTGGCGTAGGACATCAGCCAGATGGCCGGCACGGTGGCGGCCATCAGCAGCGTCATGACGATGCGTCCGCCGAAGCGGTCGGTCCAGATGCCGAGCGGCACGCGCACCAGCGAGCCCGTGAGCACCGGCATCGCGGTCAGCAGGCCGAACTCGGTCGCGTTGAGGTTGAGCGCCTTGCGGATCGGGATGCCGATCACGCCGAACATCATCCAGACCATGAAGCAGACGGTGAACGCCAGCGTGCTCACTGCCAGCACGCGCCAGGCTTTCGCAGGCACGGCCTGGCGTACCGACGGGGGCGAAAAATCTTGGCTGGATGCGGTGGCGCGCTGCTGCACGATGGGACTCCTGGAAGGTTGCCCGGAGCTTAGAAGCGGGCTTTCCGGGCGGCTTGATCCACATCAAGCGCCACGGCGGCGTGCAGAACCTTGTTCTGGCGCAAGGCCGGCAGCGCCGCGCGGGCCCACACTGAGAACCATATGGATCAAAGCCCGCACATCCAGGCCGCACGGCGATATCCGCTGCTGGACGATGCGCAGGGATTCGGCACGGCCATCCTGCTGGTCGGGCTCGGGTTGGCCATGCTTCGCAGCGCTCATCTGCTGACGGGCGGCCTTCCCGGCCTGGCGTTCCTGCTGAACTACGCCTCGGGGTGGTCACTGGGGTGGACCCTGCTCATCGTGAACCTGCCTTTCATCGCGCTCGGCTGGCGCGCCTTCGGGCTGCAGTTCACCTGGAAGACCCTGCTTGTCGTTGCCGGGCTGTCGCTCAGCGTCGAGGGCATCGGAGAGGCGCTCGGCGTGCACCCGGCACATCCGCTGTTCGCGGCGGTCGCCGGCGGCCTGCTGATCGGCGTCGGCCTGCTCGTGCTGTTCCGCCACGGCGCCAGCCTGGGCGGCTTCGGCGTGCTCGCGCTGTTCCTGCAGCGCCGCTACGGCTGGAGCGCAGGCGCCGTGCAGATGGCATGCGACGCGGCAATCGTTGCATCGGCCTTCGCCCTCGTCGAACCGAGCCGGGTGGGCTGGTCGATCGTTTCGGCCGTGATGGTGAACCTGGTCCTGATGTGGAACCACCGGCCGGGTGCCCCATCGTTGCGCGAGATCAAGGAACCTGACGCCGGCCCCCGATAGGCTCGCGACCCGGCTCTTTCTTCAGAGGAAATCGCATGGCTATGCTGGACCGATCCGATGGAATGCCGCTGGGCCTGCCTTTCATGGACCGGGCACGCGAGCGATTCGCCTGGCGCCTGGCGCAGGTGGACGAGGCGGCAGACGCCGCGCTGCCGGGCGCCTGGCGCGAGCTGCTCGCGTATGCGGCGGAGCACTTCGCGTGCGAAGACATCTGGATGCGGGCCTCCGGCTTCGCGTCGCGCAAGGACCACGCGGCCCAGCATCGCGTGGTGGTGGAGGTGATGCGCGAAGGCGCGGTGCACGCCACCGAGGGGCGGCTTGCACAGGTTCGGGAAATGGCGTGCCAGTTGCGGGACTGGTACGAACGGCATGTCCGCACCATGGATGCACCGCTGGCGCGCCATCTGCGCACGCAGCGGTCCGGCCGCAGGAGCGCTGGTGCCCAGCCGCGCGATGACTTTGCGGCGCGGCCACCGCTGCGCCGCGCCGGACAGCACGCTTTGCCGCGCTGAACCCTAGGCCGCGGCCCCAGGCAGTTGCAGGCCGCCGCGGCCCGTGAGCCGCGCGGTGATCGCCGCCTTCAGCGGCGGCAGATGCTGCGCGCCCCGAAGCAGCAGTTGCCGCACGAGGCGCTGCGGTGCCCCGGTGCTGGCATAGAGTCTCGCGACCGCATTCGTGCCGTGGTAGATCGGCGCCGCATCCCGGCGGTGTGCGCGCTCGTAGCCCGCCAGCACCTCGGCGGCACCGATGTCCCGCTGGGCCGCGCGGGCTTCGCAGAGCGCGTGGACGAGCGAGGCAATGCTCTGCAGACCGAGGTTGTAGCCATGGGCCGTGACGGGATGCATGCCGACGGCGGCATCGCCGACCAGCGCGCTGCGTTGGCCCACGAAGCGCCGGGCATAGGCGGCAACGAGGGGGTAGGGGAAGCGCTTTCCGAGCAGCTGCATCCGTCCCAGGCGGCTGCGGAACTGGCGTTCGACGAGCGCCGCGAATTCGCTTCGGACAATTGCATCAGCCGCTCGGCGGCCGCGGTGTCGGCGGTCACCACGACCGACGAGACATTGCCCACGGCGGGCAGCACCGCGAGCGTGCGCTCGTAGCCGAAGCACTCGTAGGCCACGTCGTGATGCGGCAGCTCGTGCTGCATCCGGCAGACGATCATGACGCGGCCGAAATCGTGGATGTCGGCCGCGATGCCGAGCTGCTTGCGCGACCAGGAGAAGCGGCTGTCGGCCGCGACGAACAGGCGGCCCTGCAGCTGCTGCGGCAGGCCCGGCGAGGCCTGGACATCCAGCTGCACGTGGCCGGGCTCGGTGGCGACGCGAAGCACCTGCGCACGATCGAGCAGCCGCAGCGCCGGGCGTTCCATGGCGGCTGCAAAGCTGACACGGCGCAGCGCATGGTTCGGCACGATCCAGCCCAGCACTTCGGTGTCGTGGCCGCGCGGCGAGAAGCTGAGTGCGCAGTCCTGCCGGTCGCCGTCGATGACGCGCGCTTCGCGGATGCATCCGATTTCCTCGGGCCGCAGGCGCTGCCACAGGCCCAGGGCGCGCAAGGTGGCCACGCTGGCGTGGGTCAGCGCGATGTCCCGGCCGTCCTCGTCCGGGGCCGCCAGCGCCTCGCGCGGCTGCGCGTCCAGCACGGTGGCGGTGAAGCCGGCGTCGGCCAGGGCAATGCCCAGGGCCAGCCCGGCCGGTCCTGCACCGACGATGAGTGCGTCAAGATCTTGCGGCATGAGTTTCCTGTGAAGATGAGAAGGGGGCGCTCAGCGATTCGGCGGGTACACCGGCAGCGCGGCGCCTGCGAAGGCCTCGAGCACCGAGCCGACGTTGCCGTGGTCCTGCAGCGCGCCGACGATCATGCGGAACAGCGGCTTGTAGGCTTCGTCGGCTTCGTGGCCCGCGAGCGGATCGCGGTTCGTAAGGAATGCGGCATCGAGTTCGGCCCATTCGCCGGCGTCGAGCACCGACTCGGCGAGCGGCAGGATCTCGGTTTCCTCGACGCGCATGTGGGCCAGGTAGAAGTCGGCGTAGTGCCGCATCAGCTGTTCGAATTTGTCGCGCCGCATCTCGCACTGGACGGTCCCGCTCATCGTGCGGAATCCCAGCAGCGCGTGTTCGAGTTCGCGGATGGCGCGCTCGCCGTGCGCGTGGTCGCGGTCGAGCTGGTCGAGCACCGCATCGGTCTGCACGCTGCGTCCGCGCAGCTTCGGAAACAGCAGCCGGCTCTCCTTGGGATGGTGCAGCTTCTCCGGGAATTCGTCGACGTAGAACAGCATGGCCTGCAGGGCGTCGAAGTCGGGCAGGGTGCCGTAGCGCCGGTGCCCGTGCAGGAGCAGCATGATCGAGCGCAGCATGGCCGAGAGGGCGCGGTGCTCATGGCGGATGATGTTCAGGCTGTCGTGGGTCATGGCGCACTCCCGCAACTGGGTTCGCTCTCGTCAGGCTGTCAGCAGGGCGCCGCTGCCGTCGAGCACGCGCACCTCGACCGGAATGGCGGTGCGCACGCTTTGCGTGACGACGCAGAAGTCCTCGAACTGGGCCAGCGCCCGGTCGAGCTGCCTGAGCGTGGATGCCGTCACGCCCAGGTGGATGGCGACCTGGATGCCCGCCACGCGCAGGCGGCCCTGGGGATTGCGCGCCAGCGTGGCATCGGCCTGCGTTCGCATGGGGACCGCATCGTTGCTGAATTTCCGCAGCGAGAACTGCAGGCTGGACGACAGGCAGTTGGCCACCGCCGCCACCAGCAGCTGCTCCGAATCGGGGCCGGCGCCGGTTCCGAGCGGCGGCTTCACGTCGGTCAGGAGCGCGGCGCTGCCGGGCGGCCCGAAATCGACGGCGAACCGGTACGCTTCGCGCCAGGCCAGCGTGAGGGCGGCCGATTCGTCCATCATCGACGGTGCAGCGTGCGCTGCACCGGCCAGGTTCGTTCAACGGACGTCGAGGTTTTCATGTCGACGCCAGTGTCAAGCCCGTGCGGGTGCACGGGCTTGACATGGCGCAAGGATGGGTCGAGGCAGCCTGCGGCGGCCGCGGGCTTCCCGAAGGCCCCGCTACGCCTTGTCGGCCCGGATCGACACGCTCCGGACGCCGAACTTCTTCGTCGCGCCCTGGGCGTTGTCGGAGAGGAAGCGGTATCGGTCGTTGACCTGCTCCTCGGCGATGCGCAGGCCGGCGTCCTCGATCGCCTGCCGGTAGCGCCCGATCTGCCACGCGCCGCCGATGCAGGCCGCCCACAGCGTGGTGTTGCAGCTGATGCTCTCGGGCAGCAGCACCTCCGTGACGATGTCGGCGATCGCCAGCCGGCCGCCCGGGCGCAGCAGGCGGGCGATCTCGCGGAAGACCTGGGGCTTGTCGACGGCGAGATTGATCACGCCGTTGCTGATGACCACGTCGAAGCTGCCGTCCTCGAACGGTGCGGCGTCGATGTAGCCCTTGACATAGGTGACATTGCGAAAGCCGTCGCGCTGGCGCAGCGACTCCGCCTTGGCGCGCTGCGAATCGGTCATGTCCAGGCCGACCACGGTGCCGGTCGGGCCCGTGATCAGGCTGGCGATGAAGGTGTCCATGCCCGAGCCGCTGCCGAGGTCGAGCACGCGCGCCCCTTCCATGTCGCCCAGCAGGTGGAAGTAGTAGCCGACGCCGGCGAAGGACTGGATGGCTTCGGCCGGGATGCGGTCCAGGTCGCGCGGCCGGTAGCCCAGCCGCTCGGCCAGGGCGCGTCCCATCTCGAAATGGAATTCGCCGTGGGGGTTGTCCGCAACCTCGCGGTACATCGCCTGGACCTTGCCTTCCAGTTCGGCCCGATCGACTGGGGCAGACATGGCGCCGCTCCTCGGGTCAGAAGCTCAGGGTGGCCGCGCCGCGCAGCAGCCGCTCGTGGATCACGCTGGAGCCGGCGATGGTCACGCCCTCGACGAAGTCCGCCTGCTCATAGCCGCGGGACTTGACGCACGGCGTGCAGGCGTAGAGCGCACCGCCGCGGGCCACGAAGTCGCGCATCAGCTCCGCCAGCGGATCCAGCGGCCGAACGTGCGTCGTGTCGGCGGCCTTTTTGCGCACCACGTCGACGCCGGCGCTGGTGAGGAAGATGGCCACCTTCAGCCCGGCCGTGATGCCGCCGTTGGCGATGGTGAAGCCCACCGACGACAACTCGTGGTCGATGCCATGGGTGATGACCACGACCAGTTCTCTGCTTTCTTCAGCCATTTCGTTCTCCTTGGGTTGGTATGGGGCCTTCTGCTATCGCGAAAGCCATGCCAGCGCGAACGCGCGCGGTTTTCCCAGGGAAACAGGGCGGCGCGCCGCCGCGGCGGCGGCGAGGCCCATGCACGGGAAGGCATGGCGCATGTCCTTTCGGATATGGCGAACCCGCTGGCGCCGCCCCGCCGTAGTGGCTAGACTTTTGCCGGAGGTTCCCCATGGACACAGACCGCGAACTGCAGTTCGGCCCCGGCATGCGGGTGCAGCGTCTGACCGAGGCCGGTTTCATGGTGGCGGCCATCTTCACGCAGGACCTGCGCTTCGCCTGCGTCACCTTCGTGCTGACCTTCCTGCAGATGCTGTCTCCGCGCTGGGTGCCCGTGGCGCGCCTGGTGGCACAGCTCGTGCGTTTCCGTGGCGAGCACCGCATCGGCGATCTCTACTTCGACCTGGGCGGGACGCGCGGCGCCTGCGCGCTCTCGGTCGTGGTGCAGGCCGCCGGGATCGGACTTGCAGGAGCGGGCTGGCCGACCGTCGGGTTCGCCGTGCTGGCCGTGCCCACCGCCTCGTTCCTGATCGCGCCGACGCTGGGCTTCTGTGCGGGCTGCTGGTTCTATGTGCTGGGACGCGACTGGCTGGTCCGCCGGGGCTGGCTGAAGGGAGGCTCCAATGGGTTCACCGACTTCACCATCGACGGCGAAAGCCCCAGCCATCAACGAGAACTGCGTCCTTAGGCGCAACGTGCAGACGCAGCCCTACGGGCGCTGCAGCGTGTGCACGCTGCAGCTGAGGCAGTGCCACGCGTGGCAGTCCAACGGCTGGAGCTTCGCGCTGGTGGTGCTGGTCCTGTCGCTGGTGCTGGTGCCCTCCGGCTGGCCGCAGAAGCTGCTGGCGGCGATGGTGCTGGGGGTGGTCGTCTGGCAGGGCCTGGCCAACCACAAGCGCACCGACGACCTGATCCACGGGCAGCACCGGCTGATGGTCCTGACCCAGGAACTGCGCGGCAAGCAGTTGCTGATCGAACAGCAGAACGACAGCCTGGCGGCGCAGGTCGATGCGCGCACCGCGGAGCTGCGCGACGCCAACGTCCGGCTGGCCGCGGCCAATCTCGAGCTGCTCGAACTCGACAAGCTGCGCTCGGCCGTGCTGTCCAACGTGTCGCACGAGCTGCGCACGCCGCTGACCGGCATCCTGGGCTCGGCGCAGAACCTGCGCGACGGGCTCGCGGGCGGCCTGACGCAGGCGCAGCAGGAGTACGTGCAGATGATCGAAGGCGACAGCCGCCGGCTCATCCGGGTGGTGAACGAGCTGCTCGAATGGGGGCGCCTGCAGTCCGGCCACATCCAGTTGCAGCGCACGCCGGTCGCGCTGTACCCGCTGCTGGACGAGGTGTTCATGCTGCTGCGTCCGGCCGCGCAGCAGAAGGGCGTCAGGCTCGAGATGGCGAGTGCCGAGCCGTCGCTGTGCGTGCCGGCCGACCCCGACAAGCTCAAGCAGATCCTGATCAACCTGCTGGACAACGCCATCAAGTTCAGCCGGCCGGACTCCAGCGTGCGCGTGCATGCCGAATCCGTGCCCGACGGATGGCGTGTCCTGGTCGAGGACCACGGGCCCGGCGTGCCGGCGGAAGACGTGCCGCACCTGTTCGAGCGCTTCTACCGCGGGCAGTCGGGCGGCGGCGCGCCCGGCACCGGCCTCGGGCTCGCGATCGCCAAGAACCTCGCGCGGCTGCACGGCGGGGACATCGCGCTGCAGACATCCCTGGGCCAGGGCAGTACCTTCGCCCTGACCTTGCCGCTCGCGGGTGCGGCATGAGCGGCGGCGCCAAGGGTTCGCCGGCGAGCCACATCCTCATCGCGGACGACGACCCCGGCATCGGCCGCATCCTGTGCGATCGGCTGCGCGAACTCGGGCACGAGGTGGAGCACGTGCTGGACGGGGCCGAAGCACTGCGGGCCGCCGACAGGGCGGACCTGATGCTGCTGGACCTGGAGATGCCGCGCATGGACGGCTTCTCGGTGCTCGAGAGCCTCCAGTCGCTGGCGGCCCCGCCGCCGGTCGTCGTGATCACGGCGCATGGCGAACTGACGAACGCGGTGCGGGCCATGCGCGCCGGCGCCTACGACTTCATCGCCAAGCCCTTCGATGCGGCGACCATCCAGCTCGTCGTGCGGCGCGCGCTCGAGACCAGCCGGCTGAAGAGCCACGTCCACACCTTGCGCAGGGAGCTCGGCAACAAGCACCTGTGGGTACGCGGCACGGATCCCGGCATGGCCCGCGTCGCGGATACCGTCGACCGCGTGGCGCCCAGCCATGCCACGGTGCTGCTGCTGGGGGAAACCGGCACCGGCAAGGAGGTCGTGGCGCGGGCCCTGCATCTTCGCAGCACGCGCAGCGAACAGCCTTTCGTGGCGGTGAACTGCGCGGTGCTGAAGGGCGAGCTGCTCGAGAGCGAGCTGTTCGGACACGAGAAAGGCGCGTTCACCGGGGCCGACCGGTCGCGCCCGGGCCGCGTCGAAGCCGCGCGCGGCGGCACCCTGTTCCTGGATGAAATCGGCGAGCTGCCGACGGCGCTGCAGGCCAAGCTGCTGCGGCTGCTGCAGGAAAAGGAGTACGAGCGGCTGGGCAGCGACCGGACGCATCGCGCGGACATCCGCGTGATTGCCGCCACGCACATCGACTTGGCCGCGGCCATCCGCGCCGGCGCCTTCCGCGAAGACCTCTACTACCGGCTCAAGGTGATCAGCATCAGGATTCCTCCGTTGCGAGAGCGCCAGGGCGACGTGCTGCCGCTGGCCGAGTGGCTGCTGGCCAAGCATGCCGCCGAGTCGGCGCGCCCGCCGCCCCGGCTCGCACACGACGTCATGCAGGCCCTGGAGCGCTATCCCTGGCCCGGCAACGTGCGCGAGCTGTCGAACGTGATGGAGCGCTGCGCGCTGCTGGCCGGCGAGACGGTGGACCTGTGCGACTTGCCCGAGGAGTTCATGGGCGGCCCGGTGGCGCCGGCAGCCATGGCGGTGACGGAGATCGAGGACCTGTTCGCCCTGCCTTACAGCGATGCGGTCACCGCGGCCAGGCGGCTGATCGTCCAGCGCGCCCTTGAAAGATCCGGCGGCCACCAGACCCGGGCGGCGGAGCGGCTGCGCGTGACGCAGCCCTATCTTTCCCGGCTCGCGAAGCAGCTCGGCGTGCGTGGCGACGAGACCTGAGGTGTGCGCTGGAGGCCGGCGAGCCTTCTTTTTTTGCTGCGGCAGGTGAGGGAGATCACAGCCGGCCGCGCGAGATGCAGCCGTCTCGGCACGATGGCCCGCATGAACGACAAGTGCCAACTGCAACACGGCGATCCGGGGCATGCCGCCCGCGGGCTCCTCTTGAATTGCGGATGCGGGCTTGCGCACCTGGAGCGCATCCATCGGCGCGGGTGGATGAAGTTGCTGCCCTGGCTGCGGTTCTATCGCTGTAGCCGGTGCGGCCGGGCGCAACTGGCTTCGAAGCGGGCGGTCAGCTTCGCGATCACGGCGCACAGGAGCGCAGGAGGCGAGGGCGACCAGGTGCCCGCGCCTTGATCGGACCGCCGGAGTCAGGGCGCCTTCGGCTCGGCGTCCCCCATGCCTTCCGGCGTGGTGAACAGTTCGGGCTCGAACATCGGATGGGCCTCGTGGCCCACGGTGGCCGGCGCATCCGGCAGCAGGCTGCCGAAGTCCGTCGAGGCGAAGTTCGGCGGGATGTGAATGCCGTTCTCGTCGCGGCGGACCAGGCCGCGGCTTTCCAGGTCGCGCATGGTCTTGTTGACCACCTCGCGCGAGAGCCCCGAATACGATGCGATGACCGCCTGGGTGATGCGCTTGTCGTAGCCGCCGCTGCCCGCAGGCGCCAGCTGGGTCAGCTCGTGGAGCACGCGGCCGACGAGATTCTCGGCCGACAGCGACGAGATCCGGCGCAGCTGGCCGCGGATCATGGTGACGCGCTTCATCGCGATCTCGAGCAGGCCGATGGTCACTTCCGGATAGATCGAACACAACCCGCGGATCGCGGTGATCGGCATCAGGTAGACCGAGGAGGGCAGTGCCGCGACCAGCGTCGAGGTGGCCTGGTAGCTGTTCTCGCTCAGCGAGGGGCCGAGGAAGAAGTCGCCCCGGCGGATGAAGTCGGTCGTCACGTCCCGGTCGACGGCCCGCAGCAGGCCCGTGGCCACGCAGTAGATGCGATCGGTCCATGTGTCCGCCGGAAGCACGGTCTCGTTGCGCCGGTAGGAGCGCAGTTCGCTGCTGCGGATCAAGGCGGCCCGGTCGGCGGGCGGCACGCTGGCGATGAGGGGGTGGAGGTACATGGCGAAAGTGATGTCGGTCACCTCATTTGCAGTCCGCCTGGAGCAGCCGGAACAGCGCCTCGATGCGGTTTCGTTCTTCGGTCTCGTGCAGGGCCTGGCCCCGCAGCCAGAGCCTTCCGGCCTTTCTCTCGACATGCACGTCGTACACGCGATCGACGCAATCGACCACCACATCCGGCGCGAGCCGCTCCTGCGCGGCCCACAGCGCGAGCTCGATCTCCGCGGCGTCCATGCGCCTCGATGCGCGCATCGCGATCCAGTCCGCATGCAGGCGCGGCAGCGCCGTCATGCCCTGCACCTTCAGCGGCTCGGTGCCGAGCCTTGCCAGCAATGCCTCGAGCTGTGCGGCATCGGACGGTTCGGCGGCTGCGGAGCCGCCGGTGCGCATGCCCGGGGTCCGCAGCAGGAAGCAGTCGTCGCGCAGGCAGCTCAGATCGGCCGCGGCCGAAGCCGGCGAGCTCGCGCGGATCCGGCGCTGGATCTCGCGGCTCACGCTGGCGGCGACCTCCGGCCCGTCGGCCTCGACCAGCTGCGCGAAGTTGGCGATGAAGAAGAGCGCGCAGACCCGGTCGGGCAGGGCGCCGCGGTGGCTCTCCGGTGCCACCGGCGCGGCATCGCGAGGCCGCGCAGGCAGGAAATGCGCGAGCGCTGCGCGCCATCGCGGCCCGAAGCGCCTGTTTTCCATGCGTGGCAGTGCGACCGTTCCATCGCCTGCGTGACACCACGTTCTCTGCATTTGGCAAAACCCTGAATCGTTGGACCATTGTTGTGAGCCGCTTCGCAAGCGGTCTTCAGGGAATGCTACGGAGCCACATGCCGTTTGACACCGGGTTTCGAGCCGTGGATGTGTTCCGAATCACAATTGGACACAATTGATGCCGGAGCGATTGTGCGGCGAGGGGCCCTGCGCAGTCCTCCCACAAAGTGGTGAGTGGCCCGCGTGCGACACCGGCGGCGGCTACCGTCGCCGGGGCGAAATGGCTTCGGTCCGCGCGGGCACAGGCGCCCGGCCGCTGCGCAGGCCCGCCGTCACCGTGGAACGCAAGGGGGAAGAGGGGCGGATTGCAGCCTTAGCAAAAACCGCAGGGGCATCCGAGTCTCCATCGCCGGTTTTTGCTTGTTGCCCGGATCCGGCCGTCCCTGGGTTTCAAGAATCTAGGCGCGGCAAGACCCGGGCAGGTTGATGCTCATCAAACGGAAGGCCCCTGTGGCAACAGGGGCGGGCGCGCCTGGCGCAGCGCTGCCGGGCTCAACGCTCGCCCGACACCTCGATCTCGACGCGGCGGTTCGGCGCCAGGCAGGCGATCAGGTCCGCACGCCGGGCCTGGGCGCATTGCACCTTCGGCTCCGATTCGCCCCGGCCCTCGACCTGGATCCTCTGCGCCGGCACGCCGGCCTGTGCGAGGTAGCTGCGCACGGTGTTGGCGCGCGCCAGCGAGAGCGCATTGTTGTAGGCTTGGCTGCCGAGCCGGTCGGTGTGGCCGATGACCTTGACGGCATCCGTCGCCTTGATGTCGGCGGCCAGGACGTCGAGCTTGCGGCGCCCCTCCGGCATCAGGTCGGCCAGCGAGCTCCCGTCGAAGCGGAACAGGCCATCGGCACCCAGCGTGGTCCGGCGCGGTGCCGCCGGGCTCGCGGCGGCTGGGCGTTCGGCCGTCGGCAGCGCACGCACGGCCAGCACGTCGCCGCAGCCGGCCGGCAGCCAGTGGAAGGTCTGCGCCTTGTAGTCCTTGTCGAAGATCGCCTTGTACTGGCAGGTGGTCACGCCGCCGCCGGCCTTGCGGAAGTGGAAGATGTAGTCCCACTCGCGCGGGCCCGCCATGCCTTCGCTGAAGTGCGGACGGCCGAGCAGGTCGTACAGCTGGTCCTTCGTGACGCCGGGCGCCACGGCGCGCAGGTTGTCCAGGTTGGGGAAGGTGCCTTCCTTGAGCCATGCATCGTTGTCGATGTTCGG
This sequence comes from Variovorax beijingensis, assembly GCF_007828835.1. GTDB lineage: Bacteria > Pseudomonadota > Gammaproteobacteria > Burkholderiales > Burkholderiaceae_C > Variovorax > Variovorax beijingensis_A. The sequence continues at coordinate 240,954 of NZ_VIVL01000005.1, forward strand.
GAAGATCACCTCCGTGGCCTTGCCGTCGTCGGTGATGCCCCGGCTCACGTAGGAGCTGCAGCCCTGCAGCACCAGCAGTGCCGCGGCGCTTGCTGCAATGGCCGTGAAGCGATGGAATTGCGTTGTCATGATGTTGTGTTCCTCTTTTGATGCGGCCGGCTTACCAGTGGAAGCCCGCACCGGCTGCCACGCCGACCTTGCCGCGCGAGTTGGCCGAGCCGCTGAACTTCACGACCCAGCGGCCGTTGTCCGAGAGCTTCGACACGCCGATGGCGAGGGCGGCCTGGCCATCGAAGCCCGCCACGCCCGCGGACACCATGCTCTTGCCCGGGATGTAGGCCTGCGGCATGTTGGCCATCGCCATCGCGCCGGCCGCGCCCGCGCTGGCATCCTTGGCGATGCTGCGGATCTCGCCGCCCAGCGCGTTGACGCGCGCATCGGTGTAGGCGTTGGCCCCTGCGATGCCGCTGTTGAGCTGGTTCACGTTGACCGCATCGGTGCCCGCGACGCCGGGCGCCACGTTGTGCACCGTGACCGGACCGGTCGCGTTGCTGCCGCCCATCGACACGCTGTTGTAGTTGATCGAGCCATCCGGGTTGATGTCGTACTTGACCGTCGACTGGTCGATCACCGCCACCTGGCCTTGCACGCCGCGCAGCTGCGAGACGTTGACCGCATCGCTGTCGGCCGAGCCCGCGGCCACGCCGGTGATCTGGCGGAACTGGCCGTTGGCCGCATCGCCCACCGACACCGCCGCCAGCGTGCTGGTGGTGGCGCCGATGGCGATGCGCTGCGCCTCGGTGGCCGTGGGCGGCACGTAGCCGGCCACGCCCGCGGCGGTGGAGGCCACCGAGCCCGCGCCCAGCGCCACGCCGCCGGCCTGCGTCACGCTGCTGCCCGCGCCCAGCGCCACGCCTTGCACAGCCGCGGCCGACGACTGCGTACCCAGCGCGATGGAGTCGGCCATGTGCGAGGTCGCGCCCTGGCCGATCGCCACGCCGCCCGGCGCGGTCTGCTGCACCACCGCGCCGTTGCCGATGCCGATGCCGTTGTTGCCGTTGACCACCGTCTGCGGGCCCACCGCCACCGACTCCGCGCCGATGGCCAGCGAGTCCGCCGCGCTCGAGTTGGCGTGGAAGTACAGCGTCGGCGTGACCGCGAACGACATCAGCGCACCCGAGAGCTGGCGCACCGTGACCGCGTCCTGCGCCTGCGTGCCGTCGGCCACGTTGGTGATCTGGCGGTAGCTGGTGGCGCTGCCGACCGACAGGGCGCCCAGCAGCGTGCGGTCGGTGGTGTTGTAGCTGATCAGCGAGCTGCCCGCCGGGATGCTGCCGGTGGAGGGCGCCACGAAGCGGTCAGAGACCGCGCCCGCGCCGATGGCCACCGAGCCCGCGACCGTGGCGCTCGCATCCTTGCCCGATGCGATCGCATCGGCCCCCGTGGCACCCAGGTTGTCCTCGTTGCCGCCACCGGTCGAGTTGACGCTGTAGTACCGGGTCTTGTTGGCCGTGACCGTGGTGCTGAGGTTCTCGATCGACTGGTTGGTGGCGAACAGCTGCGAGCCGTTGATCGCATCGGTCGAGCTGCCCGAGATCCGGCCCGCCGCCACGTTGGTGATGGTGCGCTCCGCGCCCACCGCACCGACGCTGACTGTGCTTGCCGGCGTGGTGCCCGCGAAGCCGTAGGTCGTGCCGTTGATCACCGTGCTGGCCGTGCCCACCGCGGCCACCGTGGTGGAGCCGGCGCCCAGCGCCACGTCGTTCGCGTTGTTGGCGACCGCATTCGGGCCGATCGCGACCGAGTCCGTGCCCAGCGCCTGCGAGTCGGGCAGCGTCGAGGTGGCGTGGAAGTACTTGATGCCTCCGCCGTTGTTGATGTCGCCGATCGTGTTGCCGAGGTTGGTGATCTGCGTGGTGTTCGCCGTCACCTGCTGGTTGGTGGCAAAGAGCTGCGAACCGTTGATGGCATCGGTCGAGGTGTTGGAAAGCCGGCCCGCCGCCACGTTGGTGATGGTGCGCTCCGCACCCACGCTGCCCACGCTCACCGTGCTCGCCGGCGTGGTGCCCGCGAAGTTGTAGGTGGTGCCGCCGATCACCGCGCTGGCCGTGCCCACGGCCGCGGCCGTCGTCGAGCCGGAACCCAGCGCCACGCTGTTGGCGTCCGACGCCGTGGCGCCGAGGCCGATGGCCACGGCCGACGTGCCGCTCGCCGCCGCGTTCTTGCCCGACGCGATGGCGTCGGCCCCGCTGGCGCCAGTGTTGTCCTCGTTGGTGCCGCCGGTGGAGTTGACGCTGTAGTACTTGGTCTTGTTGGTCGTGACCGTGCTGCTGAGGTCCTCGATCGACTGGTTGGTGGCGAACAGCTGCGAGCCGTTGATCGCATCGGTCGAGGTGCCGGAGATCCGGCCGGCCGCGACGTTGGTGATCGTGCGCTCGGCGCCCACGCTGCCCACGCTCACGGTGCTCGCGGGCGTGGTGCCCTGGAAGTTGTAGGTCGTACCGTTGATCACGGCGCTGGCCGTGCCGACGGCCGTGGCCGTGGTCGAGCCGGAGCCCAGCGCCACGTCGCCCGCATTGGCCGTCGCCGCAGCAGCATCGCCGATGGCCACGCTGCCCGCCTTGCCCACCGCACCGGCGGTGGAGCCATTGCCCAGTGCCACCGAGCCCTGGCCGATCGCCTTGTTGGCATTGCCGATCGCGACCGCACCGTTGGCCTGGTTGGCTGCGGTGGCCGAGGCCGTACCGTCGCTGTTGGCGGTGTTGTTGGCACCGCCGGTAAAGGCACCGGTGCCGCTCGCGTAGCTCGGATCGCCGATCACCACGGCGCCGTTGCCGTAGGCCGTGTTGCCCGAACCGATCGAGATGGCCTTGCCGCCCGTGGCCGTCGCTCCCTTGCCGATGGCCACCGCCTCTGCCGAATCGGCCGTCGCGCCGCTGCCGATCGCCACGGTATCCGCGGCGCTGGCGCGCGAGCCGTTGCCCATTGCCACGCCGCTGGCACCGGCCGCCGAAGCGTTCACGCCGGCCGCCAGGGCATTGAGGCCCGTGGCGCCGTCGTTCGCATAGTTCCCCTGCTTCGTGCCGCCGTCGTTCACGCTGTAGTAGCGGATCTTGGCTCCGTCTATCTGGGTGTTCAGCTGGCTCACGTTCACCGCGTCGGTGGGTGCCACGCCGGGGGCCACGTTGGTGATGACCGTGTTGCCGGCATTGATGCCGGTGATCGTCACGCTCGGGCCGCCCGTGATCGTGAGGCCGTTGTTGTTCAGCACCGTGCCGCCGGTGGTCACGCTGGTGAAGGTGGGCGTTGCGCTGGTGGCGATCTGCACCTCGGCGCCATTCTGCGTGATGGCGATGTTGTTGCCCGCCGTGTAGGTGGCGGTGGCGCCCGGGGCGATGTTCTGCACGCTGGTGCCGGTCACGGTGCCGGTGCCGGTTTGCGCCGTGGTCACGTTCCAGCCCTTGCCGGCGGTGACGGCCACGGCATCGATCGCCGAGTTGGTGGCGAACAGCTGGCTGCCGTTGATGGCGTCGGTCGAGGTCTGGGAGATCCGTCCCGCCGCCACGTTGGTGATGGTGCGCTCGGCACCCGGAGCGCCCACGCTCACCGTCGAGGCCGGCGTGGTGCCCTGGAAGTTGTAGGTCGTGCCGTTGATCACGGTGCTGGCCGTGCCGGCCACCTTGCTCGTGGTGGAACCCGCGCCCAGCGCCACGTCGCCCGCGTTGGCGCTCGCGTTCGCGCCAGAGCCCAGTGCCACCCCGTTGACCGTGCTGACCGCGGCGTTGGTGCCCATGGCCACGCTGCCGGTGGCCGCCGCGGTGGTGCTGGCGCCCACGCCCGCGGCAATGGAGTTGATGCCCTGCGCCCCGTCGTTGTTGACGTTGCCGCCGGCCACCCCGTTGTCGTTCACGCTGTAGTACTTGGTCTTGTTGGCCGCCACCGTGTCGTTCAGCTGGTCCACGTTGACCGCATCGGTGGGTGCCACGCCGGTCGCCACGTTGGTGATGACCGTGTTGCCGGCATTGATGCCGGTGATCGTCACGCTCGGGCCGCCCGTGATCGTGAGGCCGTTGTTGTTCATCACCGTGCCGCCGGTGGTCACGCTGGTGAAGCTGGGCGTTGCGCTGGTGGCGATCTGCACCTCGGCGCCGTTCTGCGTGATGGCGATGTTGTTGCCGGCCGTGTAGGTGGCGGTGGCGCCCGGTGCGATGTTCTGCACGCTGGTGCCGGTCGCGGTGCCGGTGCCGGTCTGGGCCGTGGTCACGTTCCAGCCCTTGCCGGCGGTGACGGCCACGGCATCGATCGCCGAGTTGGTGGCGAACAGCTGGCTGCCGTTGATCGCATCGGTCGAGGTGCCGGAGATCCGGCCGGCCGCGACGTTGGTGATGGTGCGCTCGGCGCCTGGAGCGCCCACGCTCACCGTCGAGGCCGGCGTGGTGCCCTGGAAGTTGTAGGTCGTGCCGTTGATCACGGTGCTGGCCGTGCCGACGGCAGCGGCCGTCACCGAGCCCGAGCCCAGTGCCACGTCGCCTGCATTGTTGGCCACGGCCGTGTCGCCGAGCGCCAGGGCCGAAGCTGCGAGCGCCTGCGCGCCGTTGCCGACCGCCGTGGCGCGCACCGCGGCGGCGGTCGCGCCCGGGCCGATGGCCGCCGCAGCCTCGCCGGACGCGTTGGCGAACTCGCCGACTGCCAGGCTGTTGGTGGCGCTGGCGGTGGAGAAGGCGCCCAGCGCCGTGGAGCCGCTGGCCCCCGATGCCGTGGCGTTGACGCCGATCGCGGTGCTGCTGACGGCCGAAGCCTTGGTGCCGGTGCCGATCGCAATCGCATCGCCGGCCGACGCGCTCGCCCCGAAGCCCTGCGCAACGGACTGATCGCCCGAGGCAGAGGCTGCCACGCCGCTCGCCAGCGAATTGGCGCCGGTCGCACCGTTGTTGGTGTAGTTCGCCTGCTGCACACCGCCGTCGTTCACGCTGTAGTAGTGGGTGGGCGTGCTGGCCGCGATGGCTTGCACCGCCTGGTTGGTGGCATAGAGTTGCGAGCCGTTGATGGCATCCGTCGATGTCGCCGAGATCCGCCCCGCGGCCACGTTGGTGATGGTGCGCTCGTTGCCGACGCTGCCCACGCTCACGGTGCTCGTCGGCGTGGTGCCCTGGAAGTTGTAGGTCGTGCCACCGATGGTGGTGCTGGCCGTGCCGACCGCAGCCGCCGTCACCGAACCCGAGCCCAGCGCCACGTCGTCTGCATTGTTGGCCACTGCCGTGTCGCCGAAGGCCACCGCACCCGCCGCCAGCGCGCTGCTGGTGCTGCCGATCGCGACACTGCCCTGGCCCACCACCGTGTTGCGGTAGCCGATGCCGACCGCGCCCTGTGCTGCCGTGCCCGGCGTGCTGACCGCCTGCCCGCCGCCGCCCACCATGTTGGTATTGCCCATGGCCACGGAACCGTCGCCGGTGGCGGTGTTGTCCAGGCCCGAGGCGATCGCACCGTTGCCGGTGGCGGTGTTGGGGTCGCCGATGGCGACCGCGCCGTTGCCGTTGGCGACGTTGCCCGAGCCGATCGAAACCGCGCGACCGCCCGTGGCCCTGGCGCCGTGGCCGATCGCGACCGCGTCATCGGCATCAGCGACGGATTCACCGCCCATGGCGATGGCATTGGCGCCCGACGCAAGGGCGCCCGCGGTGGCATTGCCGCCCATCGCCACCGCGCCGATGCCGGTGGCGCGCACGGCCGTCGCTGCCGTGGTCCCGCCCGAACCGAGCGCCGTCGCGTAGTCGGCAGCCGCATTGGTGCGGGTACCTGCCGCCAGCGCATCCAGGCCGGTTGCCCGGCTTCCGATTCCCAGTGCGACAGCCCGATCCTGTGAGGCCGTCACGTCCGTGCCAATCGCGATGGCACTCTCTCCCAGCGCGCCCGCTCCTGGAGCCGTGCGCGCGCCAAGATTGATGGAGTTGATCTTGGATGCAATCGCCTGGAAGCCGATCGCGATGGCGTTCGGACCGCCAGCACTGGTGCCGGTGCCCTGAGCAAGGGTATTTGCTGCCGATGCCGTTGCCCGCGAACCGAGGGCGATTGCGTTGTCCGCGCCCGCATTCGCGCTCAAGCCGATCGACGTGGTCGCATTGCCCGCGACGCCGATACCTGCGTTGGTGCCGATGGCGACATTGTCGTTGCCGCTGACCAGATTGCCTGCCGAGGCGTCCAAGGTGGCGTCGTAGGCAACCGTGCCGTCGCCCGAACCGAAGGCGACGTTGCGCGCTCCCGTGACGCCCGAACCCGCGCCCCGCATCACGCTCGCAATGCCCCCGCCCATGGCGGTGTTCTGCGCGCCGCTGACCAGCGTTCCGGCGGCAATGCCCACTGCGACCGAACCCGTATTGGCGACCGTCGAGCCCGCACCGGCACCCTGGCCGACAGCAACCGTGCTGGTACCGGCAGCGAGCGCTTCCGCTCCGAGCGCAAGCGAACTGTTCCCTACCGCCCGGGCGGTGTTCCCGAGGGCTGTGGCTGCGTCGCTGGTCGCCTGTGCCTCATTGCCTAGCGCGACGGTGCGCAGTCCAAGCGCCTTGCTCCCCCATCCTCCGGCAAACGCAAAAGCGGCGCCGGCCGTGGAACTGACACCGACCGCTGTGGAGTTCCCTCCCGAGGCATTGGCGAAGGTGCCCAACGCGCTGGCGCCAGCTCCGGTGGCAGTGGCGGCAGCTCCCAGCGCGACTGCATTGATGTTGCTAGCGACCGTGCCGGTACCTACCGCGACTGCAGATGTCGCAGTCGCATTCGCGTCCAAGCCGATTGACGTCGTCGCGCTGGCCGCGACGCCGATGCCTGCGTTGGTGCCGATGGCGATATTGTCGTTGCCGCTGACCAGACTGCCTGCCGAAGCCTTCAAGGTGCCATCGTAGGCGACCGTGCCATCGCCCGAACCGAAGGCGACGTTGCGCGTCCCCGTGACGCCCGAGCCCGCGCCCCGCATCACGCTCGCAATGCCCCCGCCCATGGCGGTGTTCTGCGCGCCGGAGACAAATTGTCCCGAGGCAATACCCACTGCGACCGAACCCGTATTGGCGCTCGACGAGGCCGCGCCGGCCCCCTGGCCGATCGCAACGGTGCTGTCCCCGACCGCCTGAGCGGTTGCCCCAAGGGCGGTGGCTGATGCGCCGGTGGCCAAGGCTTGGAATCCAACCGCAGTGGCCCGGAGCCCGCTGGAATTCACGTCTGTGCCGATTGCAATGGCGCTCTCGGCCAATGCACCTGTCCCAGCGGCTGTGCGCGCGCCCACGTAAATGGCATTGGTCGCAGAGGCAATGGCGTTGATGCCGAGACTCGTGGCATTTGTGCCTCCGCTGAACGCGTTGAAGCCTATTGCAGTGGCTCCGCCGAAAGTCGCTTGGGACTGCTGACCTGCACAGGTCGAGCTGAGGTTGTAGGAGTAGTACGGAGCCGCGGTACAGAGCGCCTGCGCCTGGACCGACGAGGCCCACCCCATCCCGCCCATCGCCGCCAGCGCCGCCACGATCCTGGCGAACTTGCCGTAGACCTTCGAGGTGCCCGCCGGCCGCGACGGCTCGGCATCCGGGCCGCTCGCCAGTGCCCGCGAAGAACCCTTTTTGCCCCGTGCCGATGCGAGCTCGGAGGCCGCCACCCAGGCGCCCAATGCCTCATTCCAGATGCTGCGGTACGACTTATTCATGCATTTCTCCTCGATTGTTCAAGACGCCAGAAGCCTTGCTCCACGGCAAGCGAGATCCACGGATGGCAGGTGCCATAGCCTTTAGAAATAATTGCAAAACTTTTTGTTCAATTGCAATTAAACGGAAACATTTTTTGGGCGGATCTTAAGAGATTGCAGAGGAATGCAACTGGCGTGTGGTGCATTAACGTCATTGCGGCACCGCAGCAATAAAGGATCTTTATCGAGCCTGACCTATGATTAGTAATGTAAATTGATTATTTCTGAAAATACCTAGCATGCATCTCCGGTGGATATCGATAGAAATTTCTATTGCCTTTTCGATGAAAATAGTAACACTAAGTTCTTAAGAATTAGATTTACTGCCACGGATTTCCGTAGTGGCGAATTGAAAATTTATATCAATTGCTTTGCGACGGTAGTGCACCGAATTGGAGTGCCCCAAATTGGCCGGCACCGAATTGGCGCGGCGGCGCGAGCTGCTGCGGATGGCTGCGGCGCGTGCTCAGGAGACGGTGCGCAGCCCGTCGAGCGGGGAGGGGGAAATTGCTGTTGCGAACACCTGCCGCCATGGGGTGTTCGCGAGGCAGATGCGCCGCGAGAACCGCGGCGCATCGAAGGGAACGGCTTGGCGGGAGCGGCTTAACGCAGCACGTAGCCGCTCAGGCGCCACGTGCCGCTGGCGTCGAGGCGAAAACTCGTCATCTCGCGCACCACCCGGTTGCTCGCGTTGGCAAAGCGGGTTTCGTATTCGACGTTGATGTATTGGCCGGCCACATCGGGATCGTCGTTTGCAACCAACTGGCGATTGACCGAGACCCAGGTGCGCTGCTGCGCCGCGCCGAGTGGCGACCGCGATGCCTCGACCTGGCGAACGAACTCGGGACGTGCGACCCGCTTTTTGGTGGCGGGGCCCGAGCCGTCCCAGAGTTCGCCGATCTTGCCCTGGTCCACCAATTGGATCGCTTGCAGGCCGCCGCGAACCATGTTCGTCGGATCGGCGTCCTGGGCCGAGGCCGTGCTCATCCAACCCGCCAGGAATGCGGCGCCGAGCAGCAGTTTGCTTTTTGAGGTCATGTCAGGTCCGGGAGTGATATGAATTTCAACATGTAAATATACCGATTCGCATGCGGCACTTTCATGGTGCCGTACGTTTATAGCACTCGGGATTGATGCGCGAATGCGGATGCCGTCGCGCGATGGCACCTTGATAGGCAATTAAGAATCGCGCCGATCTTTCCATTGCCATTGAAGCGCGAGTCTTCAATGTGCATGCAACACGCTTCGATGCCTGCGGCACTTGAAAGAAATGAAGAAGCAGCAATCGCTTGCCAGGCGTTGCCTGCATTGAATCTGGATGCGGGCGTGGACGGTGCCCGGCGCAGCGGTTGCGGATCGCGGTCTTACGCTGAGCCCGCCTGCGTCCATCGCAGCGACACGCGGGTGCCTTCGCCGCCGCGGCTGTCGATGCGCAGATGGGCGCCGATCGCTTCAGCCTGCTCCCGCAGTCCCACGAGCCCGTAGTGCCCCGCGGCACCTGCACTCGGCTCGAAGCCGATGCCGTCGTCCGCGATCTCCAGTTCGATGCTGTCGCTCGCAGCCATGCGCTGCAGGCGGATCAGCAGCCGTGCCGCGCCCGCGTGCCGTTCGACGTTGCGCAGCACTTCCTCGCACATGTGGAACACGGTTTCCGCCGGCTCGGCTGCGAGCGCGGACAACGCAGGGTCGATCCGGCAGTCGAGCTCGATGCCGGAGCGTTCGCTCAGGTTCTTGGCCAGCTCGGCCAGCGCGGCCCCCAGCCCGATGTCGCGCACCGGGTTGCTGCGCAGCTGGTCGATCGCGCGGCGCGCTTCGTCCAGCCCGTCGCGCGCCGCCCGTTCGGCCCGGACCAGCTCGTCCGGCAGCGCATCGGGCCGGTTCGATGCCAGGTGCTTGAGCACGCGGATCTCGGTGAGCATCGCCATCATGGAATGCGCCAGCGTGTCGTGCAGCCCGCGCGCCAGCCGAAGGCGCTCGCGCACCACCGCGGCATCGCGCGATTCCTGCGCGAGCCGATTGATCTCCTCGGTGCGCTGGCGCACGCGTTCGTCCAGCTCGGCATTGAGCCGGCGCAACTCGTCGCGTTCGCGCCGCAGCGTGTCCAGCAGGCGGTCGAGCGCGCTGCCCAGCCGCGCGGCTTCGTCGACGCCTTGCGGCACCTCGATGCGCGTGGCGCTGCCGGCCAGCACCGCGTCCGCGGAATGGGCGATCACGCTCACACGGCGCGTGAGGCGGCGCGCCATGACGATGCCCGCCACCGCGGCGGCCAGGCCCAGCAGGCTCAGCACGATCGAGATGCGCCATTCGATGGCAGTCGCAAACGCCGCGACCGATTCGACCGGCTGGATCACCACGGCTTGCCAGCCGAGGCGGCGCAGCGTGCCGTCACGCGCATTGGGCGGGGTCGCGATCAGGTAGGGCCGGTTGTCCAGCAGCCGCCTTGTGCGGATGCGCGTGGGCAGATCGGATCCGTCGTTCCCCAGGCCTGCGACCACGGGATCGAAGGGCGTGATCGGATCGCCGGCATCCTGCCAGCGCTGCCCCAGAAGCGCGCCCGGCCCGTGGCGCACGATGCCGTCGCGGTCGATCAGCAGCCATTCGCCCGGCGAGGCGCGGATCTCGCCCATCATCTTCTGCACCCAGTTCCAGCGCAGGTTCGCGGCGACGACACCGATGATTGCGCCGTCCGCGTTGCGCACCGGCGCAGTGAGCTTCAGGAAGCGCTCCTGCGGCGAGCGGCCTTCCTCGATCCATGCGGCGTCCAGGCCCTGCGAGATCCACGCGTGCTGATTGACGTTCTGGCCGACCACCTGCTCGTCGGTGGCGGCGACGATGAAGCCGTCGGCATCCGTCACCGCCAGCCAGATCAGGTCGGGCACGCCGCGGCGCACCGCCTCGAGCGAGCGCTTCAGGCGCGCGCCCTCGCTGTGCTGCACATCCTCCGACAGCATGGCCGCCACCACGCTGACGGCCTGCAGCCGCAGCAGCAGCGCGGTGTCGAGTTCGGCATTGACGTGCTCGGCCGCGGCTTCCAGGCGCTGGCCGTGCTGTTCGAGCAGCGTCGCCCGCACGAAGCTGCGCAGCCACAGGTTGGCCACGAGCGCCAGGCACAGGGTGAGCGCAATCAGCAGCCAGCCGATCGCGGCAGCCATGGAGCGCCGTGGGTCGATGCGGCGTGCGAGGTTCATTGGCTGCGGATTCTCGCAGCCGGTGGCCGTGACTTTCGGCATGGGTACTTCCCCGGAGTCCTCGGGGTTTGTCTCGATCCGCCGCGTGACTTCCGGCAGGCGCGCCGGCGGCGGTTTGCGGCAACAGTTGCACCCATCGCGATCCGTGCCCGCAGCGCGACTGAATCCCAACCTCAACGTGCCGCGACGCGATCGGCGCGACAACGAATGGAGACCCAACGAATGAACCCCGCTTCCCTGACGCAGGCCGCATCCGGCGCGCCGCCGCGCCTGTTCGACAACCGCTGGCTGCAACTGGCCGTCGGCATCGTCTGCATGATTGCCACGGCCAACATCCAGTACGCATGGACCTTGTTCGTGCCGGAGATCCAGGGCAAGTTCGGCTGGGAGCGCGCATCGATCCAGATTGCCTTCACCATCTTCGTGCTGGTGCAGACCTGGCTCGCGCCGATCGAGGGCTATTTCATCGACAAGTTCGGTCCGCGCCTGATCGTGGCTTTCGGTGCGCTGTTCATCGGCGCGGCCTGGGTCGTCAACTCGCAGGCCACGACGCTGATGGGCTTCTACATCGGCGCGGCCATCGGCGGCATCGGCGTGGGTTCGATCTACGCCACCTGCATCAACAACGCGCTCAAGTGGTTCCCCGACCGCCGCGGCCTGGCGGTGGGCCTGACGGCGGGCGGCTACGGCGCCGGCTCGGCCGCCACCATCCTGCCGATCGCCGCGATGATCGAGAGCTCCGGCTTTCAGCAGGCCTTCCTGTTCTTCGGCCTGCTGCAGGGCTCGCTGGCTTTCATTGCGGCCTGGTTCCTGCGCGCGCCCAAGGGCAACGAAGTGCGGGGCTCGACCAAGCTCGTGCAGAGCCGGCGCGACTACACGCTGGGCGAGGCGCTTCGCACGCCGCTGTTCTGGCTGATGATCCTGATGTTCTCCTGCGTGGTCACCGGCGGCATGATGGCCGTGGCGCAACTGGGTGTGATCGCGCAGGACCTGGGCGTGAAGAACTTCAAGGTGGACCTGTACTTCGTCACCATGGCCGCGCTGCCGCTCGCGCTGATGCTCGACCGTGTGATGAACGGCATCTCGCGCCCGCTGTTCGGCTGGATCTCCGACCACATCGGCCGCGAGAAGACGATGGTGATCGCCTTCACGCTGGAGGGCATCGGCATCATCGCGCTGGGCTACTTCGGCCACAACCCGTGGGCCTTCCTGATCCTGTCGGGCGTGGTCTTCCTGGCCTGGGGCGAGGTGTACTCGCTGTTCTCGGCGCTCGCGGGCGACGCTTTCGGCACCAAGCACATCGGCAAGATCTATGGCGTGCTGTACTGCGCCAAGGGCGTCGGCGCGCTGTTCGTGCCGCTCGGCAACCTGATGATGGAAGCCACCGGCACCTGGTCGACCGTGCTCTACACCGTCGCAGCGCTCGACCTGTTCGCCGCCTTCCTGGCCATCGTCGCGCTGCGGCCGATGCTGGCCCGGCACACCGCCAGCAATGCCGCCGCATCGCATGCGCCTTCGCCGGCAGCACCTGATCTCGCGATGCCCGGCGGCCTGTCGCCTGCAGGCCGCACGGCCTGACACCCCGCTGCCCATTCCAGTGCCCCCTTGGGGGGAGGCGCCGAAGGCGCTTCGGGTGCTTACTTCTTCAACACCAGCACCGCCAGTTCGGTGCGGGTGTTCGCGTGAAGCTTCTGCATGATCCGGCTCACGTGGTTCTTTGCCGTTCCCTCGGCCAGGTTGAGCGCGGTGGCGATCTGGCGATTGCCATAGCCCTTGGCAATCAGTTCGAGCACGGCGGCCTCGCGCTCGGTCAGGGGTTTGGTCGCGGTCGCCGAATCGGGCGGCGATGGATCGCCGGGTGCGGCGGCCTGTGCCGCGGCGCGCGGATCCGGCGCGGGCGGGGAGGGCGGCTCTTGCGCGACGCGATCGGCCAGCAGCCGGAACTGGTCCATCACCTTGCGCGCGATCTGCGGTGTCAGCCGCGACTCGCCGCGATGCACGGCCCGCACGGTGTCCAGCACCTCTTCTTCCGAAGCGTCCTTGAGCAGGTAGGCCTGTGCGCCTGCGCGCACCGCGTCGAAGACGAGGTCGTCGCGGTCGAAGGTGGTCAGCACCATCACGCGCGTGTGCGGTAAGGCAGCCGAGATCTCGCGCGTCGCGAGCACGCCGCCCTTGCGCGGCATGTGCAGATCCATCAGCACCACGTCTGGCAGCAGGCGGCGTGCCAGCTCCACGGCTTCCACGCCATCGGCCGCCTGGCCGAGCACCTCGATGTCCGGCGCGGCGTCCAAAAGCATGGCCATGCCGCGACGGATCAGTGCCTGGTCGTCGGCAATCAGCACGCGGATTTTCTGCGCGGCATGCGAAGAAGAGGATGACGGCTCGGCAATGGTGCTCATGGCAGGGACGATTGTGCCCCGAGGGCTCCGAGCCCGTCACAATTTGCTGAGTCGACCGCTACACAAAAGGAAATCCGATGTCACATGCCAACCAACTGCGCCCGTTTTCGTTCGTGCTCGCTGTTCCGGACCTCGAGCGAAACACCGCCTATTTCAGGGACGCCCTGGGCTTCGAGACGCAGTGGCCGGAAGGGACCGGATGGCAGCTTCTTTCGCGAGGAGATGTGCGCATCATGATGGGCCATTGTCCGGACGCCCTGCTGCCGTCTGCAACGGGCGACCACAGCTACTTCGGCTATCTGCATGTGGATGACGTCGATGCGCTCCATGAAGAATTCGTCCGGCGCGGCGCGTTGATAAAGCAGGCGCCCGCAGACAAGCCGCATGGCATGCGCGAGTTCTCGGTTGCGACGCCTGACGGACACCGACTCATGATTGGCCAGGACCTTGCGTCGAGGGCGGGGAGCTGAACTGGCTTGCGGAAAAACGACCATGCAGAGGCCTCATTTGAAGAACTCTTGCCTGAACTCGCAAGATTCAACATCAGGACACGAGGCCAGTTGGTGGCGCTCATGACTCATCATCGAAAGCGGCTCCTGCGAATCGACAGTGAGCTGCTCGATGCATGGCATCCGCCGTCAGTACTGGTCCGCCTATCCCGCGCTGATTCGCATCGCGCTCGGACCTTTCGGCTCACCGCCTGTTGAATATCATGCGGCCCATGGCGATATCCGCGTTTGCTGTCAAAGTGCCCTCGGCCGAGCCGTGGGTCGGCGACCTTCGGCAGCGCTTCGACGCGACGACGGAGCTGGGCGTGCCAGCGCACATCACTGTGCTTGTGCCGTTCATGGACCCTCAGCACATCACGCCTGCCGTACTGGATCGGGCGCAACGCGCGTTGGATCGCGTGGCTGCGTTCTCCTTTTCGCTGGACAGGGTCGCGCGCTTCCCGGCGACCGCGTATCTCGCGCCGGAACCGCCCGGGCCGTTCATCGCGATGACCAGGGCGCTCGTGGATGTCTTTCCAGATTTCCAGCCGTACGGCGGGGAGCACCAAGGAGTGGTTCCGCACCTGACCGTTGCCCATGGAAACCCATCCGAGGCCGATGCAGCCGCTGCTGAGTTGCAAAAGCGGCTGGATGCATTCGGCGGCATCCGGGCGGATTGCGCCTCGGTCGTGCTGATCGAAAATTCGACAGGCCACTGGGAAGAGTTGCATGTCTCCCACTTGCCGTCGGCCGATACCCTGGACCGTGACGATTGACGCCACTCGGTTCCGGATGCCAAACCACTAACTGATCGTTCTCGCGTTCGCCTTGTGCCTGGCTGGCGCCTTTGTCTGCATCTGCCTCGGCGGCTTCTACACGATGAAGGTCATGACACCAGGCTCGACATTCGGGATCGGCATGTTGTGCGAGCCAACCAAGCGCCGCACGAGAGATCGGGTACCTACGCGCCGTAGGCCGCCATGAAGACCCGCACGGCCTCGCGTAGAAGTGCCCTGTTTTCCCGGGAATCCGGCAGATCGAGCTTCAGCAGCCCGCGGATGTGCCCGGAGCCCAGGAACATCGACAGGAACAGGTCCGCTGCCTGAAGCGGGTTCCGCACCTTCAGCGTGCCCGCCGCGTCGGCACGGCGCAGGTATGCAGCCAGCTCGCCGTTCGCACGCTCCGGACCTTCCTTGTAGAACGCACGGCAGGCTTCCGGCTGCGCCCCCGCGACGCCGTAGACAGCGCGCAACGCGCCGAGGGCGTCCCCGCGCGCCAGTGCGAGAAACCGGGTGCCGACCGCCAGCAGCGCCTCCTCAGGGTGGTTCGGGTCCAGCGCCCCGGCGCCCGGGACGCCATCCACCACCGGCGCCGTCCTGTCGCGCACGACCGCCTGGAACAGCCCCTCCTTGGAGCCGAAGTTGCTGTACACGGTCATCTTGGACACACCGGCTTCCGCGGCAATGGCATCCACGCTGGCACGCTCCAGCCCATGCTCGTTGAAGTGCCTTTGCGCCGCTTCCAGGATACGCCGCACGCGCTCGGGATCGCGCGGCCGGCCGCGTTGGGGCTTGGGAGCAGGAACTGGGGAGCGGGCCATGGGCATATTTAGTGGACTTGACAGTTTACTATATCGAATCTACATTACTGTACTAGATAGTCCAATAATCAACCAGCCCACACGGAGCCCATCACCATGAATGACGTCATCATCATCGGCGGCAGCTTTGCCGGCCTCGCCGCCGCCCTGCAGCTCGGCCGTGCCCGCCGCAAGGTCACCGTTCTCGATACCGGCCGGCCGCGCAACCGCTTTGCCGGCCACTCGCATGGCCTGCTCGGCCACGATCACAAGCCACCGCTGAACATCCTGGCCGAGGCGCGGCAGCAGCTGGCGCGCTATCCAACGGTCAGGCTGGTCAATGCCCGGGCCGAGAGCGTGTCTGGCGCCATCGACGATTTCTGCATCGTCACTGACGATCACGAAAGCCTCGGGGCGCGCCGCGTGATCCTGAGCTACGGCGTTGCTGACCAGATGCCTGAGGTTCCAGGCTTTGCCGAAAGCTGGGGCACGTCCATCGTGCCCTGCCCCTATTGCGACGGCTTTGAAGTCGCCGACCGGCATTGGGGCCTCGTCTGGTCCGGCCCGCAATCGCACAATCAGGCCAGGCTGTTCCGCGATTGGACCGACAAGTTGACTGTCTTCGCCGATGGTCACGACATCCCGCCCGATATCCAGGCCGATCTGGCGCGCCGCAACATGCCTGTCATCGATGGCCGGATCGTCGAGATCGCCCATCACAAGGGCCATATCTCCACAGTCAATCTCGATACCGGCCGCAACGTCGCGGTCGACGTCCTGTTCGCCCATCCGCGCAACAAGCCGTCCGCAAGCCTGCATGAATCACTGGGCCTCGCCACGGTGGATACGCCCACCGGTATCGTCCTCAAGGTCGACGAGCGCCGCCAGACCAGCATGCCCGGCATCTACGCCGCCGGCGACCTGACCACGCCCTTCTTGCCCTCGGTCACCCAGGCATCGTCGCAGGGCGCGATGGCGGGAATCTTCGCCCAGCAATCGATGGTGGTTTGAGGGCATGGATTCCCTGCTCCGGTTGCCGCGGGCTTGATTCTGAAAGCTTGCGGGCCGGTGTCACGGAGAGCCGGCTGGCCGGCTGACCCCGCATTACACCCGGCGCCTGAGGACACGCGCCTGTCCAAACCAGGAACGCCGAAGCCAGCATCAGCATCTCTCGTCCGACCGCTCTTGGAGAAGCCCCACACATGGAGTTCGAACACGTCACTTTCGACCTGCCACACGGCACCTTTCATGCGTTGCAGGGGGGTGATCCCGATGGCCAACCGACCATCGTCTTGCACGGCTTCCCGGACCATCCGCCGACGGCGAAGCCCTTCCTTGCCGAGCTCGGTCGCCGTGGGCGTCACGTCGTCTCCCCCTGGCTTCGCGGTTACGCCCCGTCCCCGACTGCGGGGCCGTTCGACTTCGCTGCCCTCACCGGCGACGTGATCGCCCTGATCGACCGCTGGTCTCCGGGGCGGCCCGTGGAGTTGATTGGCCATGACTGGGGCGCCCTGGTCACCTACGATACCTGCGTCACCGCGCCGGAGCGGATCGAACGCGCGGTCACGCTCGCAATCCCTCATCCACTCACGTTCATGCGCCAGCTTGCGCGCCCCGCTCAGCTACGCCGGAGCTGGTACATGGGACTCTTTCAACTGCCGGGAAGCGGCTGGATGGCCGCCGCCCGCGATCTCGCCCTCATCGACCACCTCTGGCGTCAGTGGTCGCCCGGCCTCTCGCTAGCTCCTGCTCTCCAGGCAGAGCTGCACGAGCACCTGCGGGCGAGCATGCCCGCGCCTCTCAAGTACTACCGGGCGATGCTGCGCCCTGGCATGCTTGGAGCGACGCGCCGCCTGTCTCGGCCTATCGCGGTGCCCCTGTTGCAGCTTCACGGTGCCGACGACGGCTGCATCCTCCCCCAGCAGGTCGACGACCGACATCGGTTCGCCGCTCCGCACGCGCTGGAAGTCATCCCCGGGGTCGGTCACTTCCTGCACATCGAGGCCCCCGAGGCGATCGCGAAACGGATCGCGGCATGGGCCGAGTAGCGTCATTTCCCCCTGCCTCGATAAAAGGGTAGCTAGTTAAGAACGAATCAGAACTAGGAGATAGCATGACAGAGAAAAATGCCTATCAGGTCGCCGACTGGAATGGCCAAAGCGGAGAGCGCTGGGTCGCCAACCAGGCCCGGCTCGACGCCATGGTGGCGGTGTTCGGCCAGGCCGCGATCGAAGCCGTCGCGCCTGCGACGGGCGAGCGCGTGCTGGACGTCGGCTGCGGCGCGGGCGCGTCGAGTCTGGCTCTGGCCGCCCGCGTTGGCCCGGGGGGCCAAGTGCTGGGAGTGGACATATCCGAAGCGCTGATCGACCGAGCGCGCGCGCTTGCGCCACAGGATACGCCGGCCCTGTTCCGGGTGGCCGACGCCAGCAGCGCCGAGCTGCCCGAGGGCGCGTTCGACATCCTGTTTTCGCGTTTCGGGGTGATGTTCTTCGACGATCCGACAGGGGCGTTCGCCCACTTGCGACGCGCGCTCCGGCCGGGCGGGCGGGTCGCTTTCGTCTGCTGGCGCGGCGTGGCCGAGAACGATTGGGTGCGCCTGCCGATTGGCGCGCTCAAGAGCATCGTCCCGTTGACCGCGCTGCCCGATCCCGAAGCGCCCGGCCCATTTTCGTTCGGCGACCAGGGACGAGTGGCGCGCATCCTGACGGCAGCCGGCTTCACCGATATCGCTATCGCGCCCTTCGATGCTTCCGTCCCGTTCGGCGAGGGCGGGACGCGGGACGCTGCGATCGACGACGCGGTGAAGATGGCGCTCGAGGTCGGCCCGCTTTCGCGCGCGCTCGCTGATCAGCCCGACGACATCCGCGCCCGCGCCTCGGCCGCGGTTCGTGCCGTCTTCGCAGGCCTCCCCGGCGAGCGTTCGGTGATGATCGACGGCGCAGCGTGGATCGTCATGGCACGCAATCCGATCAGACCTGCCTCCTTACACAACTGATCCTCCTCACTCCACTGCCTCTACACAACGGAACTGCCATGTCGAATTCCAAAGTTGTCCTCGTCACCGGCGTGTCGTCAGGCATCGGGTGCGCCGCCGCCACAAAGTTTGCCGAACAAGGCTGCCGGGTCTTCGGCACCGTGCGCAACACGGCAAAGGCCCAAGCCATACCTGGCGTCACGCTCATTGAGATGGACATCCGCGACGATGTTTCCGTTGATCGAGGCATTCAGGCCATCATCGCGCAGGCCAAGCGCATCGATGTGCTGGTCAACAATGCGGGTGTGACCCTGCTGGGCGCGACTGAAGAAACCTCGATTGCCGAAGCCCAGACGCTGTTCGAAACCAACCTTTTCGGCCTCTTGCGCGTGATCAAGGCCGTGCTGCCGCACATGCGTCAGCAGCGTTCCGGTCGTATCGTCAATGTCAGCTCGGTGGTGGGCTTTCTATGTTCGCCGTACATGGCCTTGTATGCGGCCTCCAAATACGCTGTTGAAGGGCTGTCCGAGTCACTGGATCATGAAGTACGCCAATTCGGCATCCGCGTGTCGCTGGTCGAACCCTCCTTCACCAAAACCAACCTTGATCTCAACGCGCCTCAGACTGCTGCCAGAATCCCGGACTACAGCAAAGAGCTTGCCATCGTCACCAAAGCCTTCCAGAACAACGTGCAAAAGGCGCCCACGCCTGAAGGCGTTGTGGCGACGATGGTCAGCGCGGCACTTGGTCCGTGGAAGATGCGCCACACGCCCAAGGGCGAAGCGTCCCTCCTGGCCAAGTTGCGCCGTTTCATACCCGCTGGCCCGGTCGAAAAGGGCCTGCGCAAGACGTTCGGACTGGGCTGAAATCACAGCTGTGTTCACGGCCGGGTGCTAGACCTCATGGAGTGATATGAGCGTGCTTGAACTGAAGGTTCCTCCCCCGATCGTGGCGCTTGTCCTGGCGCTTCTTATGTGGCTGACACCAGCCCTCGCGGGCCTTGTGCAGATTCCCTATCCGGCCCGCGTGCTCTGCGCCGTCGTTTTGGTGTGCGTCGGCCAAGGCATCAGCATCGCCGGAATGCTTGCGTTTCGGCGCGCCAAGACCACCGTGAACCCGGTCAAGGCAAGCTTGGCGTCCTCGTTGGTCATCCGAGGCGTGTACCGCTACACGCGCAACCCCATGTATGTCGGGCTCTTGCTGACCCAGTTGGCGTGGGCAGTGTTTCTGGCGAATCCGCTCGCTGTCCTGTGGGTTGTCGTGTACGTGCTCTACATCACTCGGTTCCAGATCATTCCGGAAGAACGTGTGTTGGCGTCTCTGTTTGGGGCAGAGTACGAGGCTTACAAAAGCAGGGTACGCAGGTGGGTATGAGGCCTGACTGGTCTGCATCGTGCCCGGCACCCGACAAGTCGGGCGGATCCGGCGCCCGAGCTCGATCACCGTAGAAGTCGTGCCATGGCCCTGCGGCAGAATCCACCGACCAACGCTCTTCGCCGCGGACCCACCCGGCACGCAGGCATCGCCCCATGGGCTTCAGCATCTACTACACCGCGAAGCGGGACACGCCACTGACCCCCGTCGAGTCGCAGCGCATCGATGCAATCGTGCAATCCTTCGACGTCATCGCCGACGTCGAGCGCTACGCGCACACGGGCAAGGGCCTCAACTGGGAGAGCTTCACGCGCTACGAGACATCGCGGCTGACCGGCGCAGAGGTGTTCTCGGGCGCGACGGCCCTGCCCGACAACAAGCCCTTGGCCATGCACAAGGGCGCCCGCCATTGGATCGAGTGCCTCTCTGGCTGGGCTGTCTGTTGAGCTCGCCGTTCCGGCTGTTCAGCCGGAGCGCCTGAGCCGTCGGCCGCGCCGGCGGCGTGTTTGCTTGCAACCGGCGGTGCCTAGCCCGCGAGCGTCGGATAGTCCGTGTAGCCCTTGGCACCGGGCGTGTAGAAGGTATCCGGCGCAGGCGCGTTCAGCGGCGCGTCCTGGCGCATGCGGTCGACCAGGTCGGGATTGGCGATGAAAGCCCTGCCCATGGCCGTCAGGTCCGCGCGGCCTTCGCTCAGGGCCTGCAGTGCGCTGGCCTTGTCGAGTCCGCCGGCAAGGATGAAGGGGCCGTCGAACGCAGCCCTGAGATCGGTCTTCAGCTGGGCGGGGACGGGCGGGGTGCCCATGGCCGAATGGTCCAGCACATGGACGTACATAAGGCCGAGTGCGGAGAGCTGCTTCACCAGCGCCAGGTACTGTTCGTCCACGCCTTCGAACGCGCCGGTGCCATTGAGCACGCCGTGCGGCGACAGGCGGATGCCCACGCGCTCGGCGCCGATCTCCTTCACGGCCGCACGCGCGACCTCGAGCACCAGCCGGTTGCGCCCTTCGGCCGTGCCGCCGTAGCCGTCGGTGCGGCGGTTGACGTTGGCGTTCAGGAACTGCTCGAGGAGGTAGCCGTTGGCCGCGTGCAGTTCGATGCCGTCGAAGCCGGCCTCGATGGCAAGGCGCGCGGCTGTGGCGTATTCGCCGATCGCGGCCTGGATGTCGGCCTCGGTCATGGCGCGCGCCGGCGTGTGCGGCTGGTTGCCTTGTGTATCCGTCCACATCTGGCCGGGGCACGTCTCCGACGACGAGCTCAGCACTTCGGCACCGGCCGGCAGGTTGTCCGTGTGGGCCACGCGGCCGGTGTGCATGAGCTGCACGACGATCCTGCCGCCCTTGGCATGCACTGCGTCGGTCACGAGCTTCCAGCCTTGCACCTGCGCGTCATTGAACAGGCCGGGGATCCGGGCGTAGCCCAGGCCGTTGGGCGAGGGCGAAGTGCCTTCGGTGATGATGAGTCCGGCGCCCGCGCGCTGGGCGTAGTACGTGGCCATCAGGCTGTTGGGCGTGTTGTTCTCGGCCGCGCGGCTGCGGGTGAGCGGCGACATCACGGCACGGTTCTTGAGCGGGGTGGCGCGCAGGGAGAAGGCGTCGAAAAGCATGGACTGTCCTGAAGAAGAAAAAGGGAACGAGAAAAAAAGAAGAGGGAATGGCCTCGGCCCGCAGGGGCTCAGGCGACCCGGTAGCGCGGGGCCGGCGTTCCCACCTGGGTGGCGGCGAACAATGCGGAGCGCGCCGCTTCGTACTTCTCCCACAGCGTTGCATCGGCGACCGACGGCCACGTGACCGCTTCGCCCTGGTCCCATCCCGCGAGCGCCGCATCGACCATGTGCTCGGTGGTCATCAAGGCGTCCTTGTTGAGGGCCGCCAGCGGAATGCCCGACAGGTCCCAGATCTCGGTGGCCGTCGAGGCCGGCAGGACCAGCTGGACCTTCACGCCGGTGCCGGCCAGCTCTTCCTGCAGGCCCCGGCTGTATTGCAGTACGAAGGCCTTGGTGCCGCTGTAGACGGCGCTGACGGGCAGCGCATGGATGCCCAGCACCGAAGCGATGTTGATGATCACCCCGTCGTTTCTGGCGATGAAGGCCGGCACCACCGCCTGGGTCAGGCGCGTCAGCGCCGTGACGTTGAGGGCGATCTGCGACAGTGCGTCGCCTGCGGACCTCTGGGCCACCGGCCCCAGCCGCGCAATGCCGGCGTTGTTCACCAGGACGCGCAGGTCGGCGCGGGTGGACAGGATCGTCTCGATGCGCGCCAGGTCCTCGTCCCGGGTCAGGTCGGCGGTGACCGGCTCGGCCTGGATGCCGTGCGCCTTCGAAACCTGTGCGCAGAGGGCTTCGAGGCGGTCGGCGCGGCGGGCGACAAGAATGAGGTCGTAGCCGCGCGCAGCGAGGCGGTCCGCATAGACGGCGCCGATGCCGGAGGAAGCCCCGGTGACAAGAGCGACTTTCCTGGAGCTGGGATGTGTCATGGATGGCTTTCCAATAAAATTGAGGGCTCAACCAAAAAAGTTGAGGGCTCAAATGTAGAAGCGGTCCGACCCCGGCTGCCGTTGGTGCAGCACTCAACCATTTTGTGAACATGGGAATAAACACCAAAGCCGTCGACGCAAAGAACAGCTTGGCCAAGCCGCCCGCGGACGAGCCGGGCGTGCTGGGCGGGCGTGTCTGCACGAACACGGCACTGCGCCTTGCCGCCCGCCGGCTCGGCCAGCTGTATGACGAAGCGTTGGCGCCGTTGGACCTCAAGGCCACGCAGCTCGCGCTCATCGCGGAAATAGACAAGCTCACGGCGACCGCCCCGCAAGGACCGACGCTGCAGGACCTGGCGGCGCGGCTCGCCATCCAGCTGTCGGCGCTGACCCACGCGCTCAGGCCGCTGGTGCGCGACGGCTTCGTCGAGTTGCGTGCGGACGCCAAGGACCGGCGCACCAAGCACGGCGTGCTCACTCCGCTTGGCAAGGCTCGGCTGTCGGAAGCGGTGGTGCGCTGGGCCGCTGCGAACGACCGCGTGGAGGCCGTGCTGGGCCCTGCCTCGGCGGCGAGCCTCCGGGCCCTGGCCGATCAGGTGTCTTCCGACGCGTTCCTGGCGGCATACAGGTCGCGGGATTGATCGCTGGACTTGTAGCCCTGCGTCCTACATCCGCGTACTGCGCGCCCCTGCCTGAGGGCGAAGTAGTATTCAGTCACGAACTGCTTCCTCGCCGATGGCCCTGGCCGTCCAGGACGGCAAGGCAGCACGCGCCGATGTCAGGGTGCGCCGCTCGGAGGGTGGCAGCGTGCGGTGCAAAGCTGCCAGCGATTCGCCGGCATGCGCCGGCTCATCCAGGCCAGAGTGCGCACGGCCGCACCGGCCGGCCCAGATCCCAACGTAAGCATCCAGCGCAGAGCGTGCTTGACCATGACCTCGGCGCGCCCGAGCTTGAGCTTGCGCATGCGCCCCGAGGCCAGGTAGACCTCGCGAATCGGCACCTGCTGAGTCAGGCCCTGCGAATTGGCAGCGTTCGCGCTATGAGTGTCACGATCTCGCCACTTTGGGCGGCCAGCGCATGGACCACTTTTTCAGGTGCTGGCGCACGCGTCCCGAACCGTCTCGACACCGGCGTGACATAGGTGCCGCGCGCAACGCGAGCAGCTTGCCGTCCTTGGTGAGCCGAGACAGTGCCTGATCGATGGCGGCGCGGCTTCCGAGGTGCAGGAATTTCTTGGGCGACAGCACGCCTCCCTCCGGTAAGGACTGTGCGTGCAGCAGGATGGATTCAGGAAGTGTTGTCATGATCGTGTCCGTCATGACTGTCTGGGTTACCACGTGGTCGGTCTGCACAACGGCGCTTGAGCCCTGGCCTGCTGTACGTGCAGCCCGCTCGACGCGGAAAAACGGGGGGCTGCTTCATCGAAACCCCCGATTGCCCTAAACGAACTCACTGCTCGGTTTCGAGAGACGCGGCTGGAATTCGTGAACAACCACTATGCGGCGCAGTTTTGCAAAACAATTAGGCCTTTTTATTTAATATCTAAGTATTAGAAACGATTGAGCTTCATTGCTGATGTTGGACATATTTCACGGAAATCATTGATTTCGGTTTTATTGAATCCTTTGTTTACTAGTTTGGTACTTTAAACAACTAAAATGTATCTATCTCTGATTCTTCAGATTAATACAAACTAATTACCGCTGGCTGGCATGCATCCGGACTTGGCATTGAAGATGATGTCCGATTTATTTTGGACCGGACTCCTGGTGTGCATGCCGCTCCTGGGTCTCACCATGCTCGTGGGCGTTGTCATCAGCGTGCTTCAGGTCGTGACCCAGGTGCAGGAAATGTCTCTGACATTCGTTCCAAAGCTTTTCACCGCCGGTGCGGTCATGATTCTGGCGGGCCCCTGGATGTTGCGTAAGTTGACGCAGTTCACCGTTCAGCTCTGGAGCGGCATTCCCTCGATGTTCTGAATCGAGAGTTCAATTGAATGCCTTTCCTTCTTCTGTGCCTACCTTGCTGGGAGCCAGCGTGCCGGAAATCGGAACGGCTTGGCTGGCCTTCGTCGGCCTCCTGGCCTTGCGGATCGCGGCAACCTTTGCATTGACACCGGTGTTTTATGCGGTGCCATTGCCAGTTTCGGTCCGCATGCTGCTCGTTGTGTGTCTGTCGGTCGCCTTGGCATCCGGGCTGTCCGCTCCCGCGAGCATCTGGACGGGCTGGGATTCCTTCATATTTGCCGCCGTCGCGGAATTTGCACTCGGCGCTACGCTGGGCCTGGGCATTCTGCTCGCGTTCGGAGCTTTTTCGGTGGCGGGACAGTTGCTCGACGTCCAATTGGGCTTTGGCATCGCACAAATCATCGATCCCGTCACGGCGCGTCCTGCTCCGATCCTGACCTCGGCCTTTCAGTATCTCGCGGTTCTTGTTTTTTTCCTGCTCAATGGGCACCACGCGTTGCTGCGCGGCATTCGCTATAGCGTAGATCGCTTCCCCGTAGGCGCGCCGTGGTCCCTGATGCAAGCGATGGAACCGCTGCTGAAACAAGCGACAGGCTTATTGAGCCTGGGTTTTGCTTTGGCCGCGCCGGTTGTGTTCTGCATCTTGCTCGTGGAATTCGTCCTCGGGGTGGTGGGACGGAATCTTCCTCAGATGAACATGTTCACCATGGGCATTCCCGTCAAGATCGTGGTGGGCCTGGTGGCGCTGTCACTTTGGTTTTCGGGTATCGGCGGCGTCATGACGAGGGTGTACGCAAGCATTGCCACAACCTGGGATGCCATCTTCATCGCGGCGACCCCGCTGCCTGCTAACCAGCTTCGGCGTGAGCAGGTTCGCTGATGGCTGAGCAGGATCTCGACAGAAACGCCGCTGCAACGCCCTACAAGCTGCAGCGCGCACGCGAACGCGGGCAAACAGCCAAGAGCGCAGATGTCGTTGCGGCGCTCGTGTTTGCCGTCGCGGTGGTCTATCTGACGTGGCGGGGGCTCGAAGCGGTGTCCAGCCAATTTCGCTTCGATCTCGCGCTGCTGATTCACGCGGGCCGCATGGAGCCATCGGGAGTGAGCCTCTGGCCCATGGTTGAAAGAGCGCTGCGCTCTGCGCTGGCGTTGTCGGCGCCGTTCTTTGCAACGATCATGCTGGCGGCAATCGTCGGCAACATGATACAGACGGGTCCGATCCTTTCCTTCGAGCCGGTCAAGGTCGACTTCGATCGCATCAATCCCGTCAACGGTCTCAAGAAACTGTTCTCGATGCGGGTTCTGTTCGATACGGGGCGTGCCCTCGTGAAGCTTGCCCTGTTGACGCTGGTTGCCTTCCTGAGCCTGAAGGCCCTGGCGAGTCAGTTCTACGCGCTGGCATCTTTGTCTGCCATCGGATATCTCGGAACCCTTCTGGATGACCTCGCGAGCGTAGGCCTCAAGCTGGCGCTGGTGCTCGGTTTGATCGCCTTGCTCGACCTCATGTACACGCGGCGCGAATTCGCCAAGAAGATGCGCATGAGCCAGCGTGAGCTCAAGGACGAGGCCAAGCACCGCGAGGGCGATCCGCGCATCAGAGCGAGATTGCGGGAGCTGCGCCGCGAAATGCTCAAGCGAAGCCTGGCACTGCGCCAGACCCGCAATGCGGACGTGATCATCACCAATCCAACCCACCTTGCAATTGCCTTGAAGTACGAGCACGGCCGAATGGCGTCCCCGCAACTGTTGGCCAAAGGCGCAGGCCACATGGCGGCCGCGATGCGCGAGATCGCCGCACGCCACCGCATTCCCGTCGTGCAGAACCCCGCGCTGGCACGGCGCCTTTATCGAGAACTGCCGGTCGATCATCCGGTGCCTCCGCATCTTTATGCGCAGGTCGCTCGCATCATCGTCTGGGTGTTCGCCATGCGCGAGCAACGTCAAGGCCGCATGGCTGCCGGAGCGGGCTCATGAACGCATTGGCACGCGTCGTCGGCAAGCACAGCGATATCGCGTTGGTGCTGCTCGTGCTCGGCGTGCTGGTGGTGCTTTTTGCGCCAATCCCCAGCGGGCTGCTCGATTTCCTGATCCTGAGCAACTTCAGCTTCGCGTTCCTCGTGCTGCTGTTGACCTTCTATATGGCCCGGCCGGTGGAGTTTTCTACCTTTCCGTCGCTGCTCCTGATCGCAACGCTGTTCCGTTTGTCGCTCAACGTGGCAGCCACCCGGCTGATTCTCTCGGACGGCGATGCCGGGCGCGTCATCGGGGCCATCGGCGCCTTCGTCGTTGGGGGCAACTACGTGATCGGGTTGATCGTCTTCCTGATTCTCATCGTCGTGCAGTACGTAGTGGTGACCAGCGGTGCGCAGCGGGTGTCCGAGGTGGCGGCGCGTTTCACGCTCGACAGCATGCCCGGCCAGCAGATGAGCATCGATGCCGATCTCAACATGGGTTTCATCGATCAGGCGGAAGCCCAGCGCCGACGCAAGAATCTCGAGAAAGAAGCCGGCTTCTATGGCGCCATGGACGGCGCCAGCAAGTTCGTCAAGGGCGACGCGATCGCGGGCATCATCATCCTGCTGATCAACATCGTCGGTGGCTTGGTGATTGGCGTGATGCAGCATGGCCTTCCATGGGGTCAGGCGCTGCAAACGTACACGCTGCTGACGATCGGCGACGGCATCGTCACCCAGGTGCCTGCACTTGTCATCGCCGTTGGTACCGGCATCATCGTGACGCGCTCGTCTTCCGACGCCAACCTGAGCCGCGAGGCGCTGCGGCAGATCAGTTCCTTTCCTAAAACGCTCCTCCTGGTCGCAATGGCTCTCGGCGGCCTTCTGCTGCTGCCGGGCATTCCCGCATTGCCGACCTTGGCACTGACGCTGTGCTTCTTGCTGGCTGCAACGATGCTGTACCGGGCCACCAGGAGCAAGACCGCGGAAGGTGCAGCCGGCCAGCAAGCGGTCAGCAACACCGCAGGCGACACGCCAACGACCGGGGGCGACGGCGCTGCGCTGACAGCCAACGACGATCCTTACGCGCTGCTGCAGGTCGAGCCCATCGAAGTGCACCTAGGGAGCAACTGGGTCACGGTAATCAACCACCCGGGCAGTGTTTTCATGGAGCGGATCGCCACCTTCCGCAAGCAGCATGCGCAGGAGTTCGGCCTTGTGCTGCCGCGCGTCCGCTTCAAGGACTCGCCGCGCTTGTCGGCGGACCGCTACGAGATTCATCTGGACGGCGTGCTGGTCGGCAAGGGCGAGGCGCGGGCCGACAGGTTGCTCGCGATTCATCCCGCTGGCGACACCAAGTCCGTTCCGGGCGAGCCAACGCGGGACCCGACCTATGGCTTGCCGGCCCTCTGGATCGAGGAGAGCCAGCGTGAAGCGGCCAGCCAGGCAAAGTACACGCTGGTTGACGCTCCCACTGTCTTCATGACGCACCTGACCGAGATGCTCCGGCGGGAGTCCGCGACGCTGCTCACGCGCGCCGAGGTCGACCGGTTGCTCGCCCGTGTCCGGCAGAGCCAGCCCGGGCTGGTCGAAGAACTGATACCGACCGTTCTTTCATCCAGCGACGTGCAGAAGGTGTTGCAGAACCTACTGAGAGAGAAGGTGTCGATCCGCCATGTCGAAGCGATCCTCGAAACTCTGGCCGATGCGGGGCGAACGACCCGCGACGCCAGCCAGCTGACCGAGATTGTTCGCCAGCGGCTGGGACACGCCATCTGCCAGGGACTTCTTGGCGAAGCGGCCTCGTTGCAGGTCCTGACGCTCGATCCGGCGATCGAAAGCCAGTTCCTGCAAAGCGTTCACGCGACCACCGAAGCCGGAGGAGCGCAGCCGTTCGTGCTCGATCCGCGTCTGACCGAGCAGTTGATGAAGCGCCTCGTGCAGCAGGCCGAACGCATGATGAAAAGCAATCTGCTGCCGGTGCTGCTCTGCGCGCCCGAATTGCGGCGTCATGTGCGCGCGTTGTCCGAGCGCGTCATGCCTCACCTGCGCGTGCTGTCCATGTCCGAAGTGCCGCACACCATCGAGCTGAAGTCCTTTAGCGTCGTCCAGCTCTGAGATACCAGGAAACCCCTTCATGACCGACGTACTTGCCATCAGCCTGCAGAGCATGCAGCAGGACATGGCGCGCCTCGAGCGCATCAGCATGAACATGGCGAACGCCACCACGCCAGGCTACAAGCGGGAGGTCGCCTCGTCGCTGCCGATGCATGCCGATGCTTTCTCCGACGCGATGCGCAACGTTGATGCGTCGCGGCTTGGTGCACAGCCCGGTGTGCCGGGTAGCGCCGCGGCTACCGGGATGCTGCTCATTCAGACCGATGTCAGGCCCGGCACCCTCAGGTCGACTGGCCAGACCCTGGATGTCGCGTTGACCACGCCGGGCTTCTTCGAGATTTCCACCGAGGCGGGCCCGGCCTATACGCGCCAGGGCAGCTGGCAGTTGGACGCACGCGGTCGCCTGGTCACCGCGCAGGGGCATCCGGTCATGGGGCAGGGCGGCGAGATTGTGCTCACGCGTTCCAACCCCGTGATCGATGCCGTGGGGCGGGTCTTCGAGTCCAAGCCCGGCGGTGGTGCCGAAGCAATGCCCGTTGCCCAACTGAAGGTGGTGCAGTTCGACAACGCCATGGGTTTCAGACGCATGGGCGACGGTCTCCTGAGTACCGAACAGACTCCCGCGCAACTTGCGGATGGCGATGTGCAACTGCGCCAAGGTTTCCTCGAGAACTCCAACGTGAGCTCGATGCAGGAGATGGTGCAACTCATCCAATCGATGCGTCATTTTGAATCGATGCAGCGGGTCGCGTTCGGCTACGACGAAATGATCGGTGGCGCGGTGCGCAAGCTTGGCGACCTGTCGTAGTCCGGATTGCCTCCTCACGCCTATTTTTCAACAGGGAAACAAACCATGTTCGATGCCCTTTACATCAGCGCGACCGGCATGCAAGCGCAACAGCTCAATGTCGACACCATTGCCAACAACCTCGCCAACGTCAACACCACCGGGTTCAAGAAAAGCAAGATCAGCTTTACCGACCTCATGGTTCGCGAGGCCGATCGCCTTGTGCCTTCGCAGGAAGAAGCGGGCATCGTTGGGGGAGGAAACCGTCTGGGTGCCGGCGTCGGCGTCACTTCCACCTCCAAGCTGTTCGACATGGGCGATTTCAAGAAAACCGAGTCGGCCTTCGATATTGCCATCCAGGGCGAGGGCTTCCTCGAAGTGACGATGCCCGACGGTTCGAGCGCCTACACGCGAGGTGGAACCTTCAAGATCAATCGCGATGGCCTGCTGGCGACCTCGGGCGGCTTTCCGCTCAAGCCCAACCTTGCCATCCCCGACAACGCCCAGAACATGCAGATCGACAGCGACGGGCGCGTGCGCATCCAGGTTGCGGGACAAGCGACGCCAGTCGAACTGGGCCAGCTGGAACTGGTCCGGTTCACGAGCCCTTCCGGCCTGATGTCACAGGGCGACAACCTCTATCGATCCAGCCCTGGTTCAGGCGAGGCAATTTCCGGCAAGGCTGCCGAGGACGGCATGGGCAGCATGGCCCAGGGCTTTCTGGAAGGCTCGAACGTCAAGCTGACCGAAGAGATGGTGAGCCTCATGGTGGCCCAGCGCGTGTATGAAGCCAACGTGAAGGTCATGCAGGCGTCGGACGAAATGCTGGGCATGATCAATGGCCTACGCAAATAATCGCGCGCCAGACGTGCGGACCGTGTGCGCAGCCGTCCTGATGGCGGCTGCGTTGGCGCTGCCGGCTCTTGCGGCGGGGCAGTCTCCGGTTGAACCGCTGGTCTCGATCGAACTGCGCTCTCATGTCAAGCTCGACCAGACCAATGTTCGCCTGGGCGACATTGCGTTCCTGACCACGCGCGATCTGCCGACGCTGCGCCGATTGATGGCGCTTCCGCTCGGCCAGGCGCCCCGGCCCGGATCGCCGGCCTTGCTGGATCGCGACACCGTCGTGCGATGGGTCGAGGCGCGCAGCGGCCTGCAGACCGTGGACAGCGCCATGCGCGTGCAGTCGCCTGCCATCCGATGGTCCGGCGCCAGCGAAACCGAGATCGAAAGTGCCGCACAGCAGCTGCCTGGCGAAACGGTTGTGGGGGCGGCCCGTTCGGCGCTTCTGGGCTGGCTTTCCCAGCGCAGCGTGCGCGCCGAGGTCGAGCCCGTGTCCACCGCACGCGATCTGTTTTTGCCGCCGGGGGTGCCAACACTGCGAGTGCGCCCCCTGCCGAGCCAGGCGCAGCCCACGCGGCGCATGTTGGTATGGGTCGACGCCTGGGTCGATGGCCGTTTCGTGCGCACGACGGCTGTCACCTTCGAAGTCGGCGCATGGGCACCGGTTACCGTGGCAACCACCGATGTCGGTCGTGGCGCAACCGTCGATCCCGTCATGCTTCGCGGTGCCATGCAAACGCGAGAAGTCGACCTCACCACGGTCAGGCAAGGAACAGCCATGGCCGCCAAGGCCGGCGGTGAATCGGCGGACGGCCGCCAGCGCCTGCGGCGTCCGTTGCGGCCGGGAGAGGTGCTCACCAGTTCGCACCTCGAGGCCACGCCCGCGGTCATGCGCGGCAACTGGGCGCAGCTGCAGGCGCGCAGCGGCGTTGTATCGGTGGAGAGCCGTGTCGAGGTGCTCCAGGACGGCCGCGAAGGCCAGGTCGTGCGCGTCAAGGTGCCGGGTTCGAGCGGTGAAGTGCTGGCCCGGGTAACAGGGCCGGGACAGGTCGAGGCGCAGCCATGATCGCTTCCCTGCTGAAGAAGAAGTGCACCGGCCTGAGCCTGGTGCTCGTCCTGTTGCTTTCTGCCTCCCTGCCTGCGGCTGCCGAAAGCCTTTACCAGGAAGGCAGTTTCCGCCCGCTCACCGCTGACAACAAGGCATTCCGCGTCGGGGATTCGCTCACCGTCCAGGTCTTCGAAAACTCGTCGGCATCGACGAGTGCCGACACCGGCACGCGGCGCAACAACGACATCAGCGGCTCGGTCACCCACACCGGCAACAAGGTGGTGGGGCAGCTCGGCATCGGCGTGGCCGGAGGGTTCGACGGCGGAGGCCGCACCCAGCGCGCCAACAAGTTGCTCGCCACGCTGACCGTGACGGTTCAGGAGGTGCTCGCCAGCGGCGAATTGCGCGTGGCCGGCGAGCAGCTGCTCACCGTCAACGAGGAGCTGCAGAAGGTCAACCTGGAAGGGCGGGTGCGTCCCCAAGACATCTCCGACGGCAACGTTGTTCTCTCGACCCGCCTGGCTGACGCCCGCATCACCTACGTGGGTGAAGGCGACGTGACCGATCGCTCGCGCCGCGGCGGATGGCGAAAAGTTCTTGATTGGCTGGGGTTCTGATGCGCCGCATGATTTCAACCTTTTCGCTGCGCTGCGCCCTGTCCGTCGCCCTGCTGTGCGTCGGCTGCCTCTCGGTTGCACATGCGGCCGACGCCATACGCGTCAAGGACCTCGGCAAGCTCAAGGGCTGGCGCGATAACGCGTTGTTCGGCACGGGCATCGTCACCGGCCTTGCCGGCACCGGGGATTCGCCGGCGAACCGCACCACGCGGCAGTCGCTCGCCAACGTGCTGTCGCAATTCAACCTGACGATCGCGCCGGAAGCTGTGCAAAGCCGCAACGTCGCCGTCGTGATGGTCAGTGCGAGCCTGCCGACCTTTGCGCGCGAAGGCGACACGCTCGACGTCACCGTAAGCTCGGCCGGTGATGCGCGCAGCCTGGTGGGCGGGACGCTGCTGATCACGCCGCTGAAGGGGGCGAACGGCAGGGTCTATGCGCTCGCCCAGGGCGGCCTGTCGGTCGGAGGCTATCGCTACGACGCCAACGGCAACGTGGTCCAGAAGAACCATCCCACGTCCGGGTCGGTGCCGAACGGCGCGACGGTCGAAGTGGGCGTCAACGCGGCCATGCTGGATGAGCAGCAGAGCGTGACGTTCGTGCTCTCCGAGCCCGACTACACCACGGCCAGCCGGGTTGCCGCGGCCATCAACGGACAACTGGGCGGCGGCCTGGCGAAGGCAAAGGATGCCTCCGGCATCGAGATTGCCGTGCCCCCGGCGCAGCGCGGCGACCTGGTGAGTCTCTTCACGCGCATCGAGAACGTGATGGTCGAACCCGACCGCCGTGCCAAGGTGGTCATCAACGAGCGCACCGGCACGGTGGTCTCGGGCGGCGATGTGCGCATATCGAAGGTCGCCATCTCGCACGGAGACATCAAGATCGCGATCTCCAGCCAGAACACCGCCTCGCAGCCGTTCAACGTCTGGAACGGTGGCCCGGACGTGCGCACCGCGATCGTGACCAATACGCGCGTCGACGTCGAGGAGCAAGGCGGCACCGGCTTCGTGACCGGGTCGAACACCGTGTCTGATCTCGTGCAGTCGCTCGCGCGGCTCAAGACAAGCACCCGTGATGTGATTTCAATCCTGCGGGCCGTCAAGGCCGCGGGCGCGCTGCACGGGGAACTGGTCATCCAGTGACCTTGCCGCAGCACGCGATTTCAACACCCTCCAACCCAAGAAAGCCTCCGGAGAAGACATGACTGACGGAATAGAAACCGTGACCCGATCGGTGCTGGCATTGGCACTCGACGCAGCCAGCCTGCGGCAGCAGGCCATCTCGGCCAACATCGCGAACGCCAATGCGACCGGCTACGTGCCGCAGCGCGTGAGCTTTGAAGATCAGCTCGCCGACGCTCGCCGCAGCATGGCGCAGATGGGACGCGTCGATGCATTTGCTTTGAGCGATGTTCGCCCCCGCATGGAGGCTGTCGTGGACAGCCAAGGTGTTCCCGCGCAGGTACAGCTGGACGTGGAAGCCGCGGACATGGCACGCAACGCAGTGCAGTACCAGGCGCTTGTCAAAGGCCTCTCGCGTCATTTCGCAATTCTTTCAATGGCAGCCGGCGACGGCAGGAAATAGCCATGGACTACATGCAGTCTTTTGCCATCAGTGCGGCCGGCATGAACGTCGAACGCATGCGCGTCGACGTCGCGGCGCTCAATCTGGCCAATGCCAACACGGTGCAAGGCGTGGGCGGCAGCAGCTACCAGCCGCTCCGCGTGCTGGCGGAAGCGCAGTCGTCGGCGGGCACCTTGTCGGGTGCGGATACCGGAGGCTTCGGCGCACTGGTGAACCAGGGATTGGAGGGCGGCGATATCGCGTCGCAGGCCGCGCCCACGGTGCGCATCGTTCCCGCCAATGTCGGCCCCCGGCTGGTTTACGAGCCGGGACATCCTCTGGCCAACGAACGCGGCTTCGTGGCCTACGCGGCCGTCGACACCGCGACCGAGATGGTCAGCATGATGAGCGCCACCCGCGCCTACGAGGCGAATGTGTCGGCCATGAACACGGCTCGCACGCTGGCGCTCAGGGCGCTGGATATCGGGGGTGGCGCATGACGGCCTTCCTTGCGGTCGAGGCGCTGTCCGCGCTCTCCCAGCAGGCGCAGTCGATGGTGACCGCGGCCAACGCGCAGTCGCTCCAGGCCCCCGCATCACCCATGGCTTCGGATGTTTCGGCCGCACCGGTCGCGGGCTCGTTCGGCCAGTTGGTGGCTGATGGCCTTTCGCAGGTCAACAGCCAGTTGATCGGCAGCCAGGTCGATCTGCAGAAGCTCGCGATGGGCGACGCGCAAAACCTGCACCAGGTCATGATCAACCTAGAGGAGAGCCGCGTCTCCTTCCAGCTGATGCTGCAGGTGCGCAGCCGTCTGCTTGAGGCCTACCAAGACATCATGAAGATGCCGATATGAATTTCTGGCAAGGACTCACGCAGCGCGCGCGCATCGGTCTCATCGGCGGTGCAGTCGCCATCCTGTTGATGACCGCCGGGCTGGCCTGGTGGATATTCCACACGGAGTACCAGGCGCTGTTCACCGACCTGAAGCCGCAGGACGCGCAGGCGATGACGACGGAACTGGAGCGCCTCAAGATTCCCTACCGTCTCGGTGACAGCGGCACCTCGATCCTGGTCGACAAGGCAACGGTGCACGCCACCCGCATCAAGCTGATGGGCAAGGAACTGCCCCTGCAGGGCGCGGTCGGGCTCGAGCTGTTCAACAACACCGACTTCGGCATGACGGAGTTCGCCCAGAAGATCAACTACCAGCGCGCGCTGCAAGGCGAGCTCACCCGCACGATCCAGTCATTGTCCGAAGTGCGTGAAGTCCGCGTGCTGTTGGCGCTGCCCGAACAGGGGCTGTTCAAGCAGGCGACCTCGAAGGCGAAGGCATCGATCACCCTGATGATGCGGCAGGGCCAGGCCCTCCGCCCGGAGCAGGTGGTGGGCGTTCAGCGCCTGGTGGCCGCTGCCGTGCCGGGCATGGCAACGCAGGATGTCACGATCGTCGATGGCCACGGCGTGGCGCTGACCCGCGCTGAGGGCGCCAACGGCGAGGCCGAGGTCAACGGTGCAAGGCTCGAACTCAAGCGCGACACCGAGGCGTATCTGTCGCGCAAGGTGGCGGCTGTGCTCGACCGCAGCTTCGGCGTCGGGCAGGCCTTGGCCAGCGTCGACGTGACGCTGAACATGGACCAGATCCGCACCACGACGGAGGATGTGCTGCCCGCCGCAACGCGCTCGGGCCTGCAGGCCACGGGTGTGGTGGTGCGCGAACGCGAAGTTCTTCGCGACAGCGGCGCCTCGCTCGACACCAAGGTGAGCGAGGCCGGCGGCTCGCGCAATGGAAGTGCGCAGCGCGACGTCGAATACGCCGTGGGCCGCCGGGTCGAGCAGGTGGTGAGCCAACCTGGTTCGATCCGGCGCATTCAGGTGGTGGCCGTGGTGCGCAGGGCGCTGGACGCGGCGCAAGAGGAGCAATTGCGAAAGGTCATCGCCGCCGCGGTGGGAGCTTCGACCGATCGCGGCGATGCGGTGGTCATCCAGTCGCTGGTAGGGGGCGTCATCCAGGCGCCCGACGCACCGGCGGCCATTGCGGCCAATACCGAGGGCACGGCGGAGGAGGGCGTTGCTGCCAGCCCTGTCGGCGTAGCGCTGTCCGACAAAGGCAAGCCCGCCTACTTGCAGCTTCTGATCGGTGGGCTCCTGGTGGCTGTCCTTGCCGTGCTGCTCGCGAGGGTGGGTCGTCGCGGCACAGCCCTGAATGGCAATGAGCCCCGCCGGGCGCCGCTGTCAGAGGCGGAGCGCGCGGCCGCCTTGCGAAGGGTCCGCGACTGGATGCGCGAACCCGGCGCGGGTGCCTCTGCTACCGGTGCCGCGGGCACGAAGGGATACAACGGATGACCTCTGCGCCTCGTTCTGCGCTGGCCCCGAACGCCGGCACCAGCCGGCCCGAATCGCACGGCGCCCGCCATGCGGCGCTGTTGCTGCATGCGATGTCCTCGGAAGACCGGTCATGGATGCTCGAGGCGCTGCCCGCGTCGGAGCGTGCGGATTTGGTGCCGCTTCTGGAGGAGCTGGAAGCCCTCGGCATCGAAAGAGATCCTGCGCTGATCGGCGATGCGACTGCTGGCGTGCCCTATGCCGCACTGCCGGAACAGGATTTCGCGGCCTTGGCCCCGCAGCCGTTTCCCGTGTCCGACGAAGCCATGCTTCATGCGCTCGATGACGAGCAGGTGCGCGAGCTCGTGGCATGCCTGCGGACCGAGCCGGCGGGCTTCATTGTCGAGTGGCTGCGCCTGGCCGATTGGCCATGGCGCGAAGATCTGCTCGCTGCGCTGGAGCCCGCTCAGCGGCGGCGGATCGAAGCCGGCTTGACTGCCACGGTGCCCGGATTCCAGACGCCACCCGGAATGCGCGCCGCCCTGATCGCAGCGGTGGCGGCCCGGCTGCTGGAGCGGCCAGTCGCCCAGGCAACTGCGGTGGCACCTTGGGCCAAGCTGAAGCGCTCTTTCAACCAGGTGTTCCGTGGCGCATCGTTGCGCCGGGGGTGGAGCCGATGAATCCCGGACTGCCGCACCCGGGCGATGCCGCGGCGCCGGAGACCGGATCGCACGCGCAGGTGGTTGTGCTGCGTGATGTCGTCATGCTGGGGCAGGTGGCGTTGACTCGTCGGCGCGGCGGCAACGGCCAGGCACTGACGCAGCCTTCCTCCCTGGGCCTGGTGTCGGTGCAATCCGGTCGGACCCCGAAGACCGGCGTTTCGGCGGCAGGTACGGAAAAATCTGTTCCGACCGGCTCGCCGGGAAGTGCGCCTGATGCTTGGGCCGACCTTGTCCGGGCGGAAGAAGAAGCCCGTCAGCGAGGATACGAAGAGGGCTTTGCCAAAGGTGCCACGGAAGGGCGCGAACGAGGCGGTGAAGAGTCCAGGCTGCTCGCCGCGGAGGCTGCCGAGAAGGCTTCGCGCGACCTGCAAGATCACGCCGAGCGCATCACGCGGGAGTTGCGGCAGCAGGCCCAGGCCGCTTACCAAGCGCAAGTGCAGGTATTGGATGGCCTGATAGCGGCATTGCCCCCGAAGATCGAAGCGCGGCTTGCGGCGAGTGAAGACGACATGCTCGCGTTGTGTTTCGAGGTCGTCTGCCGCACGCTGGGCGGAAGCGTCGCTCAACCCGAGGCGGTGCGAGCGCAACTGATGCAGGCGATGGACCGGCTGCGCAGCCGGAAGCTGGTGGCGATTCACATGCACCCCGACGACTTGGCCATGCTCCAGCAGGGCCAGAACTTGTCGCAAGGACTCCCGGGTGGGGCCGACGTGCAATGGGTCGCCAGCGCCGACGTGGCTCTGGGCGGCTGCATTCTGCAATCGCCCGAAGGCGGGCTCGACGCCCGTTTCGAATCCCAACTGGCCGCGCTGCGCGAGCTGTTGCTGCAAACCCGGGCCGCGGCCCGCGTCGCGGAGGCATGAGTTGAGCGCGCTCGACGTCTACCGCGAGGCTGTGAAAGGCGCCGAACTGCACCGCCGCATCGGCTGGGTGAAGGAAATGCAGGGCCTCGCGATCGACGCGCTCGGCCCCGATGCCGCCGTGGGCGAACTCTGCCGCATCATGGTCAGGGCACATGGCCGCTCCGATGGCGCGGCGATGAACGGCGACATGAAAACCCAGCCCGGCGTGCTTGCCGAGGTGGTAGGCCTCAAGCCTGGCCGCGTCACCCTGATGCCCTACGGATCGGTCGATGGCATCGCCGTCGGCTGCGAGGTGCGGGCGCTCGGTGCGGAGTCGCAGATCGGCGTGGGCAGCAGCCTGCTCGGCCGGGTGGTCGACGGGTTTGGCGATCCGCTGGATGGCCAACCCAGGCCGCTGACACAGATGCGCAGGCCCCTGAAGGCCGCGCCCATCAATCCGATGCAGCGCCCGCCTATCGAGCGTGTTCTGGAAACCGGCATCCGCGCGATCGACGGCCTGCTCACGCTCGGGCAGGGCCAGCGCATCGGCATTTTCGCGGGCAGCGGCGTCGGGAAGAGCACCTTGCTGGGCCTGCTGGCACGGCATGTCAAGACGCATGCCGATACCGGCACGCAAGCCAACATCAATGTGATCGCGCTCATCGGCGAGCGAGGCCGCGAGGTGCGCGAGTTCATCGAGAAGCAGCTCGGGCCCGAGGGGTTGGCGCGCTCCGTCGTGGTGGTTGCCACCTCCGACCAGCCCGCGCTGGCCCGGTTGCGTGCGGCCTATGCCGCGCTTGCCATCGCGGAGTTCTTTCGCGACGGCGGCCACAACGTCCTGCTCACCATGGACTCGATCACCCGTTTTGCGATGGCCCGGCGCGAGGTCGGTCTCTCCGCGGGGGAGCCGCCGACGGCGCGGGGCTATACGCCGTCGGTCTTTGCGGAACTGCCGGAGCTGTGCGAGCGCTGCGGCACGGCGCCGGGCGGCGGCTCGATCACCGCGCTGCTCACGGTGCTGGTGGAAGGCGACGACCTCAACGAGCCCGTGTCTGACGCATTGCGCGCCATCCTCGACGGCCACGTCGTGCTGTCGCGGCATCTCGCGCACCGGGGGCACTACCCGGCCATCGACGTGCTTAAGAGCGTGAGCCGGCTGATGCCCGAACTGGCCGACAAGGAGGAGCGCGCGCTCGCGGTAGCGGCGGTGCAGCAGTTGGCCGTGCTGGGGCGCAATCGGCAGATGATCGACATCGGTGCCTATGAAAAAGGTTCCAGCCCTGAACTGGACCGGGCGATCGAGCTCGAGCCCGGGCTGCAATCCTGGCTTCGGCAGAGCACCGGCGGTGTCTCTCGCGCCGAGGCGATCCGGGGACTGCGCGACGTTCTCGCACCGGCATCCGCAGTCGCGGTCGCATCCACCGGACGCAAGCCATGAACTCCGCGTCCCTCAAGGCCCCTGCGCCCGTGCGAGACGTCGATGTACGGGGCTTCGTCTATGCGCTCGAGCCGGTGCACCAGCGGCAGCAGTGGCGCATGGACAAGCTCATGGCGTCGCTGGCGCGCGCGCAACAAGCGCTCGTCGAAACGGAAGCCCGCATGAGCGAAGTGCTGGGCATGCACGACGAGCAAGCCCGCAAGGCCGGCCAGGCGCTGGTGCAGCGCATGGATCCCGGCGCTCACAGGGTCGCCTTGGGTTTTCTCAGCCATCTGCGCAACCAATGGCGCGAACTGGACGTGCAGCGGAAAGAACAGCTGGCCGAAAGAGATCGGCTGCGCAAGGAATGCATGGCACTGCAACTGCGTCTCGATGGAATGACCCAGCACAAGGAGGATGCCTTGAGCCAATACGCCGATGAAGTCCGCCAGCGCAACAGCAACGAGCAGGATCGCGACTGGCTCGCGCGTTCGGCTGCCGCGCGCGGCCGTACTGCGGAGCCATCGCAATGAGCACCAGCCATGCA
The DNA here is from genome assembly GCF_007828835.1 of Variovorax beijingensis. Taxonomy (GTDB): domain Bacteria; phylum Pseudomonadota; class Gammaproteobacteria; order Burkholderiales; family Burkholderiaceae_C; genus Variovorax; species Variovorax beijingensis_A. Next base: position 279,896 of record NZ_VIVL01000005.1, read on the forward strand.
GCGGCGGCCGCGCTCAATACCTCGGCCTTGCCTGCACGGCAGGGCTCGCTTGCAGGCCAGGGCGATACAGCGCAGCAGCAGGCCGCCTGGCAGAAGGAGATGGAGCGGGCACAGATGGCGACCTGGTTCAAGCCGCCTGTTGTGGCTGCCAACGGCAACGCTGCGGCGCCGTCAGTGAAGCCGCCCGAAGCCCCGACTCGCAACGGGATGATCGCCGCGGCACAAAGTCCGGGTGCGATCATGGGCGGCAATTCGCCGGCTGTTGGATCACAACCGGCCTTGGCCCTGGAGCCCGTCGCTGCAAGCCCGCGGATGGGCGAGGCCGATGTGTTCGAAGGCGCTGCGCAAACACGGTGCGCAGCCGTTCGGTTTTTCACGGAGGCGCGCCCTGCAGGTATCACCGAGGCGCTGCCGGAAGCCAGGGCATCGGTGGATGTGCAGATGCGCCGCCTCGGAAACCTGTTTCGGCTGAACGACGAATTCGCGGCCGGCAGCGACCCGAACGCAGAGGTCGAGGCGACTGCCGAATCGCGGGAGCAACAGCCGCCGCCGCCTGATGCCGAGGCGCCGCTGCGCCTGCATGAAGAGTCCATGCCTGAAGGCCAGGCCGTGTGGATCGCCATGCGTGCGGACGATGCGGCGCTGGCAGCGATGCTGCCCCGCATCGTGGGCGATCTTCAACGCGGGATGCTGCAGGACCGCGGTCAGCGCCTCTATCAGGTCGTGTGCAACGGACGCCTGGTCTGGCGTGCCGAGCCCGAGGCATCCCTGGCCGGCAACACATCCATATCGGACGGCTGTAGCCCGTCCGTCGTGGTCGATTCATTTCATTCAAACAAGGGGGCGTGATGGCAATTGATGCAATAGGCAGTACAGGCACTACCAACCTGCAGGCGAACAGCCTGGGCATGGAGGACTTCCTCAAGATTCTCTTGACCCAGCTGACCTACCAGGACCCCCTGAAGCCCATGGACAACCAACAGTTCATGGCGCAGATGGCCCAGTTCACCAGCCTGGAACAGACCCAGCAGCTCAATACCAAGATCGCGACGCTGATCAGCAACCAGGCGGCGCTGCAGTCGGTCGGATTGATTGGAAAGACCGTCGATGTGACCACATCGACGGGGTCTGTCACCGGCACCGTGAGCGCGCTTTCGCTATCCGGTGATTCGCCGTTGCTGTCGGTCAAGTTGGCCAGCGGCGCCGTTCTGACCGATGTCTCACTCAGCCAACTGGTTGCAGTGCGGTGAGCATATGCGCAACTTCACGGTGCGGAGCCGATGTTTTGAATCTACGAAAGATCTCTCATGCTTGAATCAATCTACGTTGGAATGACCGGCTTGCTGGGCTATTCGCGCGGCTTGCGTGTGATCGCCAACAATACGGCCAACATGAACACGCCGGGCTTCAAGAGTTCGAGCTTGCAGTTCGCCGACATGTTCTATTCAGGCGGCAACCTGAGCGGCGGCTATGCGAGCCAGAACTACAGCCGGGCCGGTTTTGGGCTTGATACCGCCGGAACGACACTGTCATTCAAGCAAGGTGAACTGCGCCAGACGGGCAATGACCTCGACATGGCGGTCGACGGTCAGGGCCTGTTCGTCCTGCAGGACGCAGACGGCAAGATCAGCTATACCCGTGCCGGGCAGTTCAAGTTCGACGCCGACGGAGTGCTGGTGAGCCGGCTCAATGGCGAGAAGGTCATGGGGCTGGACGAAGGCGGCAACTTCGTGGCAATCACGCTCGCAGGACAGATGATGGACCTGGGCAGGGCGAGTTCTCGTTTCAAGCTGGCCGGCAACCTGCCGAACACGACGACCCAGCAACAACCGAAGATTCCCGTGGACACCAAGTACACCCTTCAGGTGATCGATGCGGCGGGCGCCACTCATACGTTGACCCCCAGGTTCACGAAAGGCGACACCACCTCCGGGAACATTCCGGTGAAGGTCGAACTTCTGGACGGCACCACAGTCGTCAGCACGGGGCAGTTGCTTTTTCTCAATGGAAGGCCAACAGCCGAGACGGCCATGGTTTCCATGACCTACACGCCCGCGGGCCAGGCGCCGATGGCCTTGACGTTGGACTTGACGGAAGTCGCCTACTGGGCCGGCGAATACCAGGTCGAGATGCGGTCGCAGGATGGGGTGGGAGCCGGCGCATTGAGCGGCATGGTGTTCGACGACACCGGCACGCTGAAGAAGACGTATGCAAACGGACGAACGCTCGACGGAACGCGTCTGGCGCTGGCGCGCTTCGATTCGCCCGATGCAGTGGCCGCACGGGGCAACAACCAGTTCGAGGTCTTGAACAAGGAGGCTTGGCACATCGGCGTTGCCGGCCAAGGCGCGTTCGGTTCGCTGGCCTCGGGCAAGATTGAAATCTCGAACGTCGATCTTTCGCAAGAGTTCAGCGACTTGGTGATCATGCAGCGCGGCTATCAGGCCAGCTCGCAGGTGATCTCCACTGCCAACGACATGCTGCAGGAGCTGTTCTCGATGAAGAGCAAATGAACGCCGTGTCTTCTCGCAGTGCGGCGGCCTCCGCGCTGCTCGATCCCGCTGAATCGATGCTCAAGGCCCGTCCCTTGCGCAGCTGGAAAGCCGCGCAGAAAGAGGCCCTGCGCACGCTTTTCGTCGCCTTGCATCGCGACTGGAGCGCCGAATGGAGTCCCGTGCGCGAAGCGGCGTCGGTGCAGGCCGATGTCGAGGTCACCGAGCCTGACGGCACCCTGGTGCTGGCGGCGGACGGCCGTGCCTGCTGGTCCTTCGCCGAAGCACCGCGGCATGCCGGTGCGATCCGCGCGCGAGGTCCGGATGCACTGTCGCGCAGCAGCGCCCGCGATGCCTCGCAGGCGGCCCTTCAGGCGTTAGCAGACCACATGTTTGCATTCGACCTGGCCGCCTCTGGCACGGCGCCTGTCGCACCGGTGATTGCGCCTGCCGTGGTGCGCGCTGCGTGGGCCGACTGGCTGCAGCGCCTCGGTGTGCTGCTGGCGGGCTTCGCGCTCGAACCCCAGCAGTCAAGGGTCGCGCACGGAACGAACGCTCCTTCAGACCGCTGGTCCGGCGTTCTCTGCGTGCGCTGGACTTGGTGCGGCGGCGTCTGGAGCCTTGGCTTGCCGCATGCCGTGGTGGCGGCACTGCTGAGCAATCAGCCCCCGACGAAATCCGCTCCAACCGCCTTGGCGCCGATGCTGCCGAAGGCGCGTCTGGACCAGGCCCTGGCCGAGGAACGCGTGGCCTTGCGCGTCATGCTTGACGGCGTGGAGCTGAACCTGGGCCAGCTCCAGGAGTTGCGTCTCGACGACGTGGTTCCGCTGGAGCATTTGCTCGATTCGCCGGCGCTGGTCATCGGCACGGATGGCACGCCCGTGTGCCACGGCTGGCTGGGGCAAAGCGACGGCCGCATCGCGGTCGAACTGGCCGTGCCGGTTGCCCTCAACCCCAACACTCACCCATCGAAGGAAAAAACTCCATGACGAAAGCCCTGGAAGGAATCGTTGCCGACAACCGTACCGGCGCAGCCAACACCGCGGCCGAGGGACGCGGTGAACTCCGAACACGCCCCCAGCAGGCCAGCGGCCTCCCCACGGCGCAGATCATTGCCTTGCCCGACCTTCATGCCGACTCCGAAGGAGCCGCGAACCATGCGGCTGAAGCGCCGATCCTGAAAGACTGGAATCCGTTGCACCAGATCAAGGCCAAGCTGCAGGTGTGCGTCGGCGAAGCCACCATTTCGGTCGGAGAACTGCTGAGCGCCAAGGAGCACCAGGTGCTGCGACTCGACCGCACGTTCGATCAACCGGTCGACCTCACCATCGAAGGCAAGGTCGTGGCGCGCGGTCAGCTGGTGGCGGTCGACGGACACTTTGCGGTTCGCATCACCGAGCTACCCGTTGCCTTGGGCCTGGCATCGGGATCCTGACGAATGCATGCAGTGTTGCGGTGGATGCGGACAGGAGCCGTCGTTCGAAGAGGTGTGATGGGCGTTGCCATGGTGGCGGGCCTGCTGCTGGCGTCGCCGGGTGCCGCGCAAGAGGCGCCGGCCGGCGGCGCCGAATCGCGGCCGGCCAGCAGCCTGCCCGACAGCATTCCGGTCAAACGCGAACAGCCAAATGAAATGACCGGGCCCGCGAGCGATCGCTGGTGGATGGCCATCGCCATGGCGGGCGGCCTGCTGGCGCTCGTGGTCGTCATCGCCCGCCGGCGGGCGGGCGTGGCCAAGCCCCCGGGCGCGTGGCGGACGCGATTTGGCGGCTTGCTGGACACGATCCCCTCGCACGAGATCCAGAGGGTTTCGAGCATGCCGCTGTCGCAGCGCCACAGCTTGCACGTCGTGGTGTGGAACGGTCGGCGGTTGTTGCTGGGGTGCACGGAACAGTCCATCCAGCTGCTGGCCGAGACCTCGTCTGCCACCGAGGGGGCGGAGCCGGCTCCGGGCGCGCCAGGGGAGCCGCGATGATGCGTGGCGTGAACGCGTTCGAGGCATGCATGAAGCGGCCCGGGCACATGGCCCTCGCGCTCATGCTGCTGGCCATCGCGTTGTTCGTCGTGCCGATGAACGACGCGATGGCGCAGTCGCAGGAGGACGCTGCATCGGAGGAGATGCCCCGCAGCCCAACGCTGGAAGCACCACCTGCGTTGCCAGCCGCGACGCCTTCCGCAACGCCGGGCGCCGTTGTGCCGGAGGTGGTCGCTCCGCCGGCTGCGACAACACCCCTGGTCGCTGTCCTGCAGGCGCCGGTGGCGACCGCCGCCAGCCCGGTTCGCCCCAAAGCCGCATCGACCGTCGCAGCCGCGACACCGGCCCGACAGGGCACCCCCGCGACCGAAACCGCGCAGGCTCTGCGCGTTGTGCTCGGCCTCACGGTGCTGGCCATTCTTCCGGCGCTGCTGGTCTGCCTCACCAGTTTCCTGCGGATCATCGTGGTGCTCTCCATGCTTCGCCACGCCATCGGCATGAACGAGACGCCGCCCAATACCGTGTTGATCGGGTTGGCGCTTTTCCTGACGCTGTTCACCATGTCGCCGGTGCTGCAAAAGGTCAACCACGACGCGTTCGAACCTTTCATGGCCGGCAAGCTGTCGATGGAGGAGGGCTACGGCAAGGGCATTGCTCCATTGCGCGACTTCATGGTTCGTCAGACGCGCGAGGCCGATCTCGCACTGATGGTGGAGCTGTCGAAGGCGCCTACGCCCAAGTCGATGGACGACATCGGCAACGTGCAGCTCATCCCTTCGTTCATGCTGTCGGAGCTGCGCGCGGCGTTCCAGATCGGCTTCGTGATCTTTCTGCCGTTCCTGCTGATCGACCTGATCGTGTCGAGCATTCTCATGGCACTCGGCATGATGATGATGCCGCCGACCACCATCGCGTTGCCTCTCAAGATACTGATGTTCATCCTGGTCGACGGCTGGAGCCTGGTGCTCAAGGCGCTGGTCGGCAGCTTCCACTGAAGCACCCATAGTCATGCAGCGCTTGAGTTCCACCCTGCCGCCGACCCCCCAACCGTTCTTCGATCCGAAGATCGAGAAGTCCGAGAAGGGCGAGGCCGATGGAGCGGCACCGGACGCCTCGGAATTCACGAGCCTGCTTTGGCACCGTTGGCGCAAGGAAGGGGACGAGAGCGCACGCGCACAGCTGATCGATCATCATCTGCCTTATGCAAAGATGATGGCAGCCACGGCCTATCGAAGGCGTACCCACAACGACGTCGAGTTTGCGGACTACCTTCAACTGGCGCGTCTCGGACTGATCGAGGCAGTGGATCGCTTCGATCCCGCGCAAGGGGCTCAGTTCAAGACCTTCGCGGCCAAGCGCGTGCAGGGTTCGATCCTCAACGGCTTGCCGCGGCTCACTGAAAAGAACCAGCAGATCAGCACCATGATGCGCCTGCGCCAGGAGCGGCTCGAGGCTGTCAAGGAGGCCGCCTCCGCGGATGTCGCCAATGACAGCGAGAGCGCTGCCAGCGATCCTGTGCCATCACGCGATGCTGACAAGTTGTTCCGGTACCTGGCGGACGTCGGCATCGGGATCGCGCTGGGGGTCTTGCTCGAAGACACCGGCATGGTAGATGCCGAGGCCTTCGGCAGCGATGGCCAATCCCCTTCTCCTGAAGTCAGCTATTTCCGTAAATCCGAAATTCATCAACTGCGCACGGTGCTGCGCGGGCTGGTGGACCAGTTGAACGACCGGCAGAGAGCCGTGATCCGCTACCACTATCTGCAGGACACTCCGTTCAACGAGATCGCGAGTTCCATGAATCTCACGCGAGGGCGCGTGTCCCAATTGCATCGGGAAGCGCTTTTGCGGTTGCGCGAACTGCTCCGCAAGGATGCGCGCTGCGACGTGTCGTGGTGACATGTTTTTTCGTCAGGCAAATCAATCCATATTCTTCCCATGACTGATTCGAACGCACCTTTCAATTCCGCAGCGGCAGCGTCCGAGGACGCTCGCCTTGTTGCGCTGCGACAGCGGCTGGGCCGGCTCGAGGGTTTTCTCCGGGACGACCCGTCGAACGGCGCCCTGTTGATCGATGCGTTCGAGACGGCGCTGTCGTGCGGCGAGTGGGAGCGGGCTCGCCTTCATTTGCAGCACGGCCAGGCGCTTGATGCCGAACCGCTTGCGTGGCGGCTGCGCGAGGGCGATTTCTGGCTCGCGCAGCAGCGATACGACGAGGCGCTCGCTGTTCTCGATGTCCTGGCGAAGACGCCTCAGCCGCCTGCCGGGTTCGCTCAAGTGCTGCTTCACAACCTGGCCTTCATCGAGTTTCGGCAAGGCCATTTTTCGGAATGTATCGACCGGTTGGCGCCAACGCTCGAAGCATTGGCCGAGGCTCCATCCGACGCTGCGACGCATCCGCTGGCCACGACGCGTGCCCTGCAGCAACTCTGGTTGCGCGCGATGCATCACGACGGCCAGCTTGATCGCGCGATGGCCTGGACGCGCGCAGCAGAGCAGCGCCGCGCGCTGGATGCGCAGGCGGCCGGCGTAGCCAGCCTGATTGCCATCGATGCATCGGACCTCGCCGCGGCGCAGCGCTGGTCCAGCGCCAGTCTTTCGAGCGACTCCCCCTTCGATCATCCGGTCGAGGCGCTGGTGGCACAGGCGTCGCTGGCGCTGGCCGCCCGCGATGCCAAGCTTGCCGCCCAATTGGCGGATGTGGCATTGCAACGCCAGCCCGGTGATGGGAGGGCTTGGTCGACGCGCGGCTTTGCGGCGCTGCTGGGGGGAGATTTGGTTGCCGCCCGTGCCGCCTTCGACAAGGCGGTGTGGGCCATGGCGAGCCATATCGGGACCTGGCATGGCCTAGGGTGGACCCAGATCTTGCAGGGCGACCTGGCCGGCGCACGTGCGAGCTTCGAAACGGCCCTTGCACTGGATCGAAACTTTGCAGAGAGCCACGGAGGCCTGGCCGTTGTTCTGGCCGGACAGTCATTGCGGCAGGAAGCTGCGGAGCATGCCGAGCTTGCATTGCGGCTCGACAAGAGCAATCTGTCGGGCAGGTATGCGCAAGCCCTGCTGAGCGGCGAAGTGAAGGATGCCAACGACTTGCAGCGCTTCGCGCGGCGGTTGTTCGGGGGGAGGGCAGGGCCGTTGGGGGAGGATATGGCCGAGCTTTTTCAGCCGTCTGCCATGCCGGCCCCCAAGCCACCAGCCGACGAAGAGCGTTGAAGAAAGGGGCGGGTGTGCACGCCCCCAGTCAGTCAGCGGCTCGTCCTGTCAGTCTTGGCAGGTGGCTCGGCCGGCATCGCCTCGGCCAGCAGAAGATTTCCTGCTTCTTGCAACGCCGCATTCAATTCGGTGTCGCTCTCCATGCGCTGAAGCACCGCATCGACCATCTGGTCGAAACCCTTGACGTCCAGCCGCTCGCGGCCGAACTCCTGCATCAGAACGGATTCCAGAAAAAGCCGGAAGGCCTTTCTTTGCCGCTGCGGGTCGTCCGGCGACAGGGCACGAACGCGCAGCGCCACCGTCTGCCGGATCTGCGCTGCTTCGCTGCTGTCCGCATGGACTGGGCGCTGACCACCGGCAGGCGTCGAGCCCTTGCCTTCGCTTTCACCGGGCGGTGCCTGAACTTCGCGCGGCGCAGCGTTATGTTCTGAGCGACTCCGGTTCTGCGCCCTGAACTGCGCGGCGAACTGGGCACGGATCAGCGCTGCCAGTTGTATGGATGGATCAATCATGAGACGGTGTGCCGGTCGTGCAGGCGCCGCGCTGGCGCCGTCCGAGAATCAATGAGCGCGTCCCTGCTGCTGGTAGTTGGCCAGCAGCACGTGGTTGTCCGCGGTGTCTCCGGAGGATGAGCGTTCGTTGTCAGCCGCCGAGGCATCCGGATGCAGCGCCTTGATGCCCGCGATGACCTTTTCAATGTCGCCAGACAGTGCTTCGTTCGTGGTGTTGAGCGTCAAGCCCTGCTGGTAGTGGTGCAGGGCCTCGTCGAAGTGGTCTTGCGCCAGCGCCGCGAATCCGTTCACGAAATGCGGCAGCGGATCTGTATCGGGCAGGCTGAGCAGCGGCTGCCAGGTCAGCAGGGCGATTGCGGCGCGGCCCGAACTGAATTGCAGCAGCCCCAGTTGATAGCGTGCCATCGGGAATCCAGGTGAGAGCCGTGTCGCGTTGGCAAACGCGGCTTCGGCTTGCGCCATGTCGCCGAGCGCGGCGAATTCGGCGCCCAGCAGGAACTGAGGCAACCCCGCACCAGGCTCCGCGGCGCTGGCTCTCTGGAACCACTCGATGGCTTGAACGCCATCGTTGGCCAGGCTTGCGGCCATGCCTTGGGACATCAGGGCATCGAAGGAGGTCGGCTCGGGTTGTTTCATAGGTTTTGTACTGGGTGGTGGCGGCGCCAATGCTCGCTGGACGAGCACGCTGTAGCGCATTGTCGTACCGAGTGGATTTGCGGACCAAATGCCCAAGCGCTCACACCGGATCAACGCGGTTGCGTCGGTAGCAAATTCGTCCATTGCGATTCAAAGAAATTTAGTTAAAGCCCCATCAAGGATGAAGGGCTTTGTGCCATTTTCTAAACAAATCGCCGCTCACCCGGATGAGTTGTCCCGAACCGTAGGCCGGCCCGCAGTGGGTCGGCCCAGCCGCAGGAGCGTCACCTGTCACGGCTGCCGATCGGCGGTTCCAGGAACAATGGGTGAGGCCGTCAATGGTTGCAATCGTCAGCGGAAATAGTCTGGGTCTGAGCCTGAGCTCGTTGAGCACTCTGGGCCAGCGAGGCCAGTTGGGAACAGCCGGCCAAGGCCGCAGCGGCGAGCAGTCCTTCGTCAACATCGCCAACGGCAACCTCGTGCTGCAAGGCCGCGACGACGTGCTCATGGGCCGGGGGCTCGACGTCCAGGCCGTGCGCACCTACAACAGCCAGGGCCTGCTCAGCGACGACAACGGCGACAACTGGAACGTCGGTGCCTTCGGCCAGAAGGTCGTGCTGACCTCCGGCACCCTGGGCGCTGCGGGCAGCACCCTGACGCGCACCGACCGCGACGGCGCCCAGGCTGTCTATACCTGGGACGCCGCCCAGAGCCGCTACGTCAGCCCCACCGGCGCCGGCGCCTTCGACACCATCGCCTACGACAGCGGCGCCTCCCAGCTCATCTGGACCGATGGCGACACCGGCCGCATCGAACGCTACCAATCGAACGGCGCCGGCCGCCTGGTCTCCGCCACCGACACCGACGGCAACACCGTCAGCTACGCCTACAACGCCAACGGCACCGTGCAGTCCGTCACCGATGCCAACGGCGACGTCAGCCACTACGACTACAGCGGCACCAACCTCACCCAGATCCGCACCGTCTCCGGCGGCGTCACCGCCACCACCGTCCGCTACGCCTACGACGCCAGCAACCGCCTGTCCAAGGTCACTGTCGACCTCTCGCCCGGCGACAACGCCGTGTCGGACAACAACGTCTACGTCACCACCTATACCTATGACGGCGCCAGCAAGCGCGTGGCCAGCGTCACCCAGAGCGATGGCACCCAGCTGAGCTTCACCTACGTCCAGGCCGGCGGCAGCTACAAGGTCGCCACCGTCACCGACGCTCTTGGCGCAACCACCAGCTTCAGCTACGACACCGCCCAGAAGACCACCACCGTCACCGACCCGCTGGGTGCCCAGTCGGTCTATCTGTACGACGCCCAGGGCCAGCTGCTCCAGGTGCGCAGCGGCGTCACCGCGGCCAACGTCGCCGGTCTGAGCCAGGTCAGCTACGCCTACGATGCCGCCGGCAACGTCACCCTCGTCACCGATGGCGAAGGCCACAAGGTCGCGCTGCAGTACGACGACCACGGCAACCTGATCCGGGAGGTCGATTCGGCCGGCGACACCCGCGTGCGCACCTACAACAGTGCCAACCAGCTGCTCACCGACACGATCTATGCCGATGCCGCCGTGGTCGACCGCGGCGCGTTCAACAAGGATGCCGCGCTGCCCGAGACCACGCGCTACGTCTATGCCGCCGGCAGTGCCAACCGGCTGCGCTTTGCCATCACCCCGCAGGGTAACGTCACCGAATACCGCTACGACGCCTACGGCCAGCGCACCAGCGCCATCGCATACGCCGGTGCTGCGTACAACACGGCCGCCCTGGCCTTGACCGAGGTGCCGACCGAGGCACAGCTGAGCAGCTGGGCCGCCGCCCAGGACCTCACCCGCACCGAGCTCACCGAACTGGTCTACGACGCCCGCGGCCAGCTCAGCAGCAGCACGACCTATGCCTCGACGGCAGCCAACGGCAGCGGCGTGGCCGGCACCGCCGCCACCACTCAGTACATCTACGACCCGCGCGGGTTGCTGCTGCAGAAGATCGAGCCTGCGGCCACAACCGGTGGCGCCACGGCCGTCACCACCTATACCTACGACGGCCTGGGCCGGCTGCTTGCCGTCAGTGCGCCGTCGCTCGACGGCGGCGCCACGCCCAACACCACCGTCACCAGCTACGATGATGCGGGCGGCAAGACCAGCGTCACCATGGCCAACGGGCTGGTCACCGTGTCGGCCTATGACAAGGCCGGGCGCCTCGTCAGCGTGACCCAGCAGAGCGCGGGAACAGGCGTGCTGGGCACCACCAGCTATGCCTACGACAAGGATGGCAACCTGCTCATGACGCAGGACCCGACGGGCGTGCGCAAGTGGATGCTGTACGACGAGGTGGACCGCAAGATCGCCGAGATCGACGCCACGGGCGCGGTGATCGAGTATGTGTACAACGCCAATGGGCAGCTGCGCGAGACGATCGCGTACACGAGCCGCATCGGCACAGCCAATCTGGTCGACGGTGCGGGCAAACCGACCACGGCGTGGAGTGCGACGAACACGACCACCAGCCTGAATGCGCTGCGGCCGGCCGCCACGGCGCAGGACCAGAAGGTCTGGCGCTTCTACGACACGGCCAACCGCCTCGCCTGGCAGGTGGATGCGCTGGGCTATGTGACGCAGACGACCTATGACGGCGCGTCACGCATCCTGACAGTGACGCAGCTGGCCAATCCGATCGATGTGACGCTGCTGGGCAATGGGGCCAATGTGCAGATCCTGGTGGATGCGGCCACTGTGGGGGGGATCACGCTCAACGTGGATGCGGCACCGGCCCCGCTGGGCTCGGCGGTGACCTTGACGGCCACCATCGAAGGGACCAACCCCGGGGGCATGGTGACTTTCTTCAACGGCGAGACCGTCATCGGCAGCGCCATGGTGGTCAATGGCGTGGCCACGCTCGTGACGAACGAGCTGCCGGTGGGGGTTAACAGCGTCCGTGCCGCCTACTCCGGCGATGTACAGCGGCCTGCGAGCGTCTCGCCAATCGCCCTAAAGACGATCTCGGGGGCGACCACCGGCGCTACGCTGAGTTTTTCCAGCAGATTCGACGCATACGGCGGGGCTTTCGGCATTCACCCGAGCTACGGAGAAGCGGTGACGCTGTCGGTCACGCTGACTACCGTGCAGCCGCCCGGACTTGCACCAGCCGCCGGCGAGGTGAAGTTCTACAACGGAACGGTATTCATCGGGACCGCAACAGTCATCGGCGGGCTGGCGATGCTCGAGATCGACAGCCTGCCGGTGGGCAATCTGAGCATCCGGGCGGAATATGTGGGGGATGCCATGCATGCGGCGGCAACTTCCAGCCCGCAAAGCCTCACGATCAGTCCAAACCCCACCAAGACGGTGCTTGTTGTATCGGGTAGCGATTCGGCATTGAATCTGAGCGCATCCGTGGGCACGGCATCCCTTTTTCCGTTCTCGCCAAGCGGCACGGTGACCTTCTACAACGGCGCCACGGTGGTGGGCACCGCGGCGTTAGTCAATGGTGTTGCATCGATTCAGATCGCAGGTCCGGCGAGTGCCGCGGCCTTCAAGGCGGTGTACAGCGGCGACGCGATCAATGCCACCAGCAATACATTGGGCCAAGCCGGCGCAGTGGTGCCTTCTCCTTCGCAGACGACGCTGACTGTCTCGGCAACAAGCGTGACCCAGGGCCAACCTGTGACGCTGACGGCACAGGTGGCCGGGGCTTCTCCCAGTGGTCTGGTGACCTTCTTCGCGGGCGCGACATTCCTGGGCAGGGCTTCGGTGGTCAATGGTGTAGCGACGCTTGTGACCAACTACCTGCCGCTGGGCGCCAGCGTGCTGCAGGCGAGCTATGGCGGTGACGCCAACAATCAGGGCAGCGTCATGGCTGCGGGGCCTTCGGTCCAGGTGGCTGCGGGGACCACGACAGTGCCTGGGCCGACGGTGGTGGCCGATTCGGTAACGCTGTATCAAGGCTTTAGAAGACCGATCATCGGTATACCAGTTCAAATCGGGGCAACCGCATCCACTGGTAGCGGGGGCACTTTTAGCATCTTCGAAGGACAAACGCTGGTGGGTGTCGGGAGTGATTACTACTTCACGATTCCACCGTTGTCTCTGGGGACGCACAATCTCACGGCGGTGTACTCGGGCGATGCAAGCAGTCCTGCCGGAGTGAGCCAGACGCTGCAGATCGTCATCGAGAAGGCTCCGCCCGCTATTGAGGTCACTTCGTCAAGGTCCCAGGCTACGGCTGGCTCGCCGCTGACCTTAACGGCCAAGATCGCGGTCTCGCCGATGGATGTCTATTACGACGGAGCGTTCAACGGTCCTCCCGTCACCGGCCCGGTCACGTTCTATAGCAACGGCACGGCGATCGGGACTGCCGATGTGATCAATGGCGTAGCCACACTGACGCTAAGCAGCCTGCCGTTGGGCACGGCCAGCATCACGGCCAGCTACGCGGGCGATGCGAACTTCAAAACCGCCACCACCGAGCGGAGTCTGTATCAGCAGGTCGTGGCCTCGACACAAGCAGTCTCCACCACCACAACGCTGACGATTTCCCAGGCGACCGGGAGCTATGGCTCGCCCCTGATTTTGACCGCGGCAGTCACTGCAGGCGCGGGATCGTTCATTGCACCCGCTGGCACTGTCAGTTTCTACAACGGCTTGGAGTTGCTGGGGACCGTTGTATTGGTCAACGGCCAAGCCAGTCTCAGCGTCGACCATCTTCCTGTAGGCAGACCCGCGCTACGCGCCGTATATAGCGGCGGTGCGGACAACACCACAAGTGCGGCCGATCTTCTTGGCATTTCTGTTGTCAAGGCTTCGTCGGAGACGACGCTGACGGTCTCAGCAACTAGCGTGACCCAGGGCCAACCTGTGACGCTGACGGCACAGGTGGCCGGGGCTTCTCCCAGTGGTCTGGTGACCTTCTTCGCGGGCGCGACATTCCTGGGCAGGGCTTCGGTGGTCAATGGTGTAGCGACGCTTGTGACCAACTACCTGCCGCTGGGCGCCAGCGTGCTGCAGGCGAGCTATGGCGGTGACGCCAACAATCAGGGCAGCGTCATGGCTGCGGGGCCTTCGGTCCAGGTGGCTGCGGGGTCCACGACAGTGCCTGGGCCGACGGTGGTGGCCGATTCGGTGACTTTGTCCCAAGGCTTCACGCCGAGGCCAGTCCTCGGCGTACCGGTTGGTTTGTATGTCAGTTTGTATCCCAGCTCCGGCAGCAGCGGAGGCACCTTCAGCATCTTCGAGGGGCAAACGCTGCTTGGTGTCGGCAGCGGCAGCTCTTTCCAGATTCCGCCGCTGTCTTTGGGGACGCACAATCTCACGGCGGTGTACTCGGGCGATGCAAGCAGTCCTGCCGGAGTGAGCCAGACGCTGCAGATCGTCATCGAGAAGGCTCCGCCCGCTATTGAGGTCACTTCGTCAAGGTCCCAGGCTACGGCTGGCTCGCCGCTGACCTTAACGGCCAAGATCGCGGTCTCGCCGATGGATGTCTATTACGACGGAGCGTTCAACGGTCCTCCCGTCACCGGCCCGGTCACGTTCTATAGCAACGGCACGGCAATCGGGACTGCCGATGTGATCAACGGCGTAGCCACGCTGACGCTAAGCAGCCTGCCGTTGGGCACGGCCAGCATCACGGCCAGCTACGCGGGCGATGCCAGCTACCAGGCCGTCAGCGTCGCCTCTTACCGAGCGCTGTCCCAGCAGATCGTGGCTGCTCCCGTGGAGAGTTTCGTTGGCTTGACGACCAGCCCCGCCGCACCTGTCTATGGCGCTCCCCTCATCCTCACTGCAACCCCTTCCGGCCAAGGCAACCCCGAAGGCGGCACGGTCAGCTTCTACGACGGCGCCACGCTGCTGGGTACGGTCGCCCTGGTCAACGGCAAGGCCACCCTGAGCATGAGCAACCTCGAGGTGGGATCGCACTTCATCCAGGCCGTCTATTCCGGCGATGCCAACAACGCCACCTCGCAAACCACGGCCAATGTCACGATAGCCAGGGCCCCCGCCACCTTGACCAACCTCACGGCCGCCTCGGTCGCCAAGGACGGCACCCTGTCCGTGCAGGTCAACGGCGTTGCCCCAGGCGGCCTGGTCAGCTTCTACGATGGCATCCGCCTGCTCGGTACCGCCCGGGTCGCCAATGGCGTGGCCACTCTGTCCGGCGTGTTCTTGCCACCGGGTACGCATACCTTCACGGCCGCCTATGCCGGCGATGTGCACAATCTCGACGGCGAGGTGAGCTTCACCCAGGTCGTCCAGGGCACGCCCGTCACCACCATCTATGCGGCGCTGGACATCCAGCAAGACCGCACAGTCACCGAGCTGTACAACCGCGACGGGCGCTTGCAGGGCACCCTGGACGCCGAGGGCTACCTCACCGAATACAAGTACGACGCCGCCGGTGAACTGGTGCAGACCATCCGCTACGCCAACCGCGCAGCCGACTTCGCCAGCGTGTCCGCGCGCATCGCCGCCATCGCGATCGCGCGCGCCAGCTACAACCTGAGCGGCCTGCGCCCCAACACCAGCAGCAGCGCCGACATCAACGCATACAACTTCTACGATGCCCAAGGCCGACTGGTCGGGCAGGTCGACGGCGAAGGCTACCTCACCGAAACCATCTACGACTTGCGCGGCAACGTCACTGGGACCAAGCGCTATGCCAACCCGGCGGGCGCCGTCAACGCCGCGTCCACGCTGGACAGCATCCGCCCGTCCGCAGATGCCGCCCAGGACCAGACTGTTACCCAGACCTGGAGCGCCGCCAACCAGCTGCTCACCCGTACCAATCCCGAAGGCACCGTCACCCGGTTCGCCTACGACAGCATCGGCCAGCTCGTGCAGACCACCACTGCCGTGGGCACGGCGGACGAGCGCACCAGCCGCGCGCTCTACGACCTCCAGGGCCGCCTCATCGGCCAGCTGGACGGCCGCGGCAGCGACGTCGTCGCACTGACCGATCCGTTTGCTCTGTGGGCCGCCAACGGCCTCACCCATGCCTACGACGCCGCCGGCCGGCGCACCAGCACCACCGACGCCAACGGCCATCGCACGCTCTTCTTCTACGACCCCATCGGGCGCCTGCGCTACACCGTCAACGCCGTGGGCGAAGTCACCGAGAGCCGCTACAGCGCCCAGGGCCAATTGGCCGAAGAGGTCGTCTACGGCACCCGCGTCGATGTCGCCACCCTCGGAGCCACCACGCCCGGTGGCTTGAACACCGCCACCCTGGCCAGCCAGCTCGCCGCCGTGGCCGATGCCACCAAGGACACCCACGTCCTGCACAGCTACAACGCCACCGGCACCCGGGCCAGGACCACCGACGCCCTCGGCAGTACCACCAGCTATTCCTACAACGCCTTCCGCGAGGCCACCGCCAGCAGCTACGCGCTCAAGAGCGGCTACGTCGTCACCGACACCGTCAGCTACGACCGCCGCGGCCTGCAGACCCGGAGCGTGGGCGATGCGGCCACCCTCGCCATCACCCGGCGCCAGACCTACGACGCCTTCGGCCGCGTCATCGAAAGCTTCGACGGCAACAACAACCGCAGCCAGGTGGCCTACGACCGTCTCGGCCGCGTTGTCACCACCATCGACGCGCTCAACGGCTCCCATACCACCAGCTACGACGCCTTCGACCGCGTGCTCACCCAGCGCGACGCGTTGTTCAACACCACCAGCTACAGCTATAACACCGCCAACCGCAGCACCACCGTCACCACGCCCGAAGGCGTGACCATGACCACCGTGCGCACCCGCCAGGGCCAGACCCAGAGCGTGACGGATGGGCGCGGCAACACCACCAGCTACAGCTACGACAAGAGCGGCAACCTGCTGCAGACCAGCGTGCCGCTGGGTGCAGCCACGGTGACCACCGGCAGCGCCTACGACAAGACGGGCCTGGTCCTCACCAGCACCGATGCCAACGGCGTCGTCACCAGCTACGCCTACGACGCCGCCAACCGCCTGCTCACCCGCGCGGTCGACCCCACGGGCCTGAACCTCGTCACGGCCTACGGCTACGACGCCAAGGGCCAGACGGTCAGCGTCACCGATCCGCGCGGGGTGGTTACCGCCACTGAGTACGACCTCAACGGCCAGCTCGTGCGCCAGGTCGTGGACCCCACGGGCCTGAACCTCGTCACCACCTACGCCTACGACACCACCGGCCAGGTGCTGCGCGTGACCACGCCCAACGGCAGCGTCACCCAATACACCTACGACGGCGCCGGCCGCCGCGTGAAGGAGCAGGTCGACCCCGAAGGCCTGAACCTCACGCGCAGCTACGAATACGACGCGGCCGACAACCTCACGCGCTCCATCGACGCCAACGGCAATGCCACGCGCTACGCCTACGACGCCAACAACCGCCGGGTCTTCACGCTCGACGCACTGGGCAATCTCTCCAGGCAGGAATACGACGCCGAAGGCCGGGTGATCCGCCTGACTTCGTATGCGGCGCCCATCGACACCACTGGCCTGGGCAACGCCCCCACCGTCGCCCAGATCCAGGCGAAGGTGGTGGTCACCGCCGGCTCCGACGTCACCGAGAGCCGCCGCTACGATCGCGACGGGCGTCTCGCCTTCAGCGTCGACGGCACCGGCGCCGTGGTCCAGTACATCTACGACGGCGCCAACAACGTCATCGAGACGCGGGCCTACGCCAACCGCATCAGCCTCGCGGGCTGGAACCTGGCCAGCAACCCGCCGGTGGTCGCCGATGCCGCGCGCGACGAACGCGTGCGCACCGTCTACGACAGCCTGAACCGCGCCAACTGGCGCGTCGACGGCGCCGGCGGCGTGACGCAGTACACCCGCGATGCCAATGGCAACGTCATCGAGGCCCTCGCCTACGCCAACGCCATGGGCAGCGCCGCCTTCAACGCCTGGGACGGCGCCGGCGCACCTGTCGTCACCGCCGACCCCGCGCGGGACACGCGCGTGCGCACCGTCTACGACAACGCCAACCGCGCGAGCTGGAGCGTCGACGCGCTGGGCAATGTCAGCCGCACCACCTACGATGCCAACGGCAACATCCTCGAAACCCGTGCCTACGCCACCCTGCTGGATGCTGCCGCGCTGGCCGCCTGGGATGGCCGCAGCGCGCCCGCGCCGGTCGCCGACGACGCGCACGATGCGCGCGTGCGCAACGTCTACGACGCCGCCAATCGCCAGAGCTGGCGTGCCGATGGTACCGGGGCGGTGCAGCACACCGAATACGACGGCAACGGCAATGTCACCAGCCGGCGCCAGTACGTCAACACCATCGCCTACGCGAGCGCGCCGGACAGCGTGGTCGCCAGCGACGAAGACCGCGCCACCGACTACCTCTATGACGGTGCCAACCGGCTGCGGTACGAGCTGCGCTACACCAACACGTCGGACTTGGCTTCCGGCGTGGGCGAGATGCGCCAGGTCACCTCCTACGACTACGACGGCGTGGGACGCCTGGTGCGCCAGACCGCGCATGCGTGGCCGCTGTTCAGCTACGTGCCCAACGACATCGACGCCGTCTTCGGCAATCTCACGGTTGCGCCGGACATCGATCAGTCGCAGTACATGGCCTATGACGCCGCGGGCCGGTTGACTTGGCGCGTCGACGGCGTGGGCGCCGTGACACGCAATACCTATGACGGCACCGGCCGCATTGTGCGCACTGTCCAATATGCAAGGCCCATCGATGTTCTGGGCTTCAGCGGTGCCGCGAACGGCTACGACCTGCCGCATCTGAGCGAAAGCGCATTGCTCACGGCTGTTCAGCTCGACGCCGGCGCTGACCGCGTCTCCGTGTTCGCCCACGACGGCGCAGGCCGCCGCACCTTCACAGTCGATGCCCTGGGTGGCGTCACAAGAACGATCTACGACGCCTTCGGCAACGTCACCCAGCAGATCGGTTACGCCAACCCCATCGCTGCGCCCACCACAGCCACGACCTACACCGATACGGCCTTGCAGGGGGTCGTTTCGCTCAATGCGGGTGCCGACCGCATCCAGCGCTTCGCCTACGACCAGTCCAACCGCCAGGTCTTCGCTGTCAACGCCCAGGGTGCCGTCACCGAATCCATCTACGACGGCCTTGGGCAGGTCGTTCAGAGCCGCGGCTTTGCCCAAGCCATCAATGTGGCCGGGCTGAGCACCACCGCCAGCGTGAGCGATATTCGCGCCCGCACGGCAGTCGACACCGCCAACGACCGTGTGTCCTCCCACGTCTTCAATGCCGGCGGACAAGAAATCTACAGCGTCGATCCCCTGGGCTTCGTCAGCAAGACCGACTACGACGGCCTCGGGCAGGTGCGTGGCACCTTGCAATATGCGCTGTCCATCCCCGCCGGCACCGCCAGCACCGCCGCCGCAATCGCCGCGGCTGTCGTCACCAGCGCCGAAGACCGCAGCAAGAGCTTTCAGTACGATGCCGTCGGCCGCGTGCTCTCCAGCGTCGACCCGATGGGCTTCACCGAGTCGTGGACCTACGACGCGCTGGACAACAAGACCGGCTACACCAATGCCAAGGGTTCGGTGTGGCAGTACGAGTACGACCGCAGCGGCCGCATGCTGCTGGAGATCTCCCCGCAGGTCGAGCTCACTGCCGTCACGGCTGGCGGCGATGGCCGGCTGCAGGTCGATGCCGGCTCGAGCGGGGTCGGCAATGTCATCACCGTGCTGGTCTACGACAGCTTCGGCAACCTGCGCAGCCGCACGGAAGGGGCGGGACGGCCCGAGCAGCGCACCACCAGCTACGAGTACGACCGGGTCGGCCGACAGGTCAAGGTCATCTATCCGCCCGTGGGCGTGTACAACCCCTCGGGCGACGCCTTCGTTGTCGACGGCCTGGACAGCCGCCACGACACCATCCAGACCCTCTACACCGAGACCACCTACGACGCGCTGGGCAACGCGGTGGCCAACCGCGACATCGGCGGCAACTACAGCTACAAGACCTACGATCTCGTCGGCCGTGTGGCCCATGAGGTCGATGCGCTGGGCTTCGTGACGGGTTACACCCGCAACACGTTCGGCGATGCGACCGTGCTCACCCGCTACGCCGTCGCTACGGGCCTGGCGGCGGGGCATCCGGAGAGCCTGGGCCGCGCACAGGTCCAGGCCACGGTCGATGCGCTGGTTCACGATGCCGACCGCACCTTGTCGACCACCTACGACCGCCTGGGCCGGGGCATCGAGGTGCGCGAGGCCGCGGTCTATGTTCACGAGGGCGGCAGCAACACCGCACAAGATACCTTCGCGGGCAAGACCACCCGCAACACCTACAACACCTTCGGCGAACTCACGCAGGTGGCGCAGCTCAAGAGCGCGGGCACCTGGACCCTGAGCACCAACTTCTACGACCGCCGCGGCCAGCAGGTGGCCAACGTCGATGCGATGGGCTATCTCACAACCCAGGCGTTCGATGCCGCAGGCAACACCACCATGCGCATCGAATATGCGAAGGCGGTGAGCTGGGCCGGTACGAGCAGCCTTGCGGGCTGGACCGGTACCGTCAACGCAGGCGGCACGCCGCCGGCGCACTCGGCGGACGCCAACAACGACCGCCGCGTGGACAGCGCCTACGACCGCAACAACCGCAAGACCAGCGAGACGCGCAAGAACGTCGAGTACAGCATCGCGTCCAACGGCACCAGCACGCGCGGCGACCTCACCACCAGCTACGGCTACGACGCGGTGGGCAACCTCACGCGCACCACGGACGCCGCGGGCGCCTCCACCTACAGCTACTACGACGCGCTGGGCCGCGTCACCGCCGTGGCGGAGCCCACGCGCACCAGCACCGTGACCGGCGCGGCCATCACGCCGTTGACCGTGTTCCGCCGCGATGCCTACGGCAACGTGGTCATGAAGACCGAGTACGTCAATGGCGCCGATGCCAATGGCGCGCCATTGGCACCCAGTCCGCTGCCGCCCTACGCACTGGCGCCCAATCCGGAGGTCGCCTTCATCGAGGGGAATCCCCTTTGGGCCAAGGAGGGTGTGGTGGGCTACATCGCAAGCGCTCCTTTCGAGGGCGGAACGGCGCTGTACAGGATCAACAACACCTACTTCGGCAAGCACCTCTACACCACCAACCTGTCGGAGTACCAGTCCTGGCTGGCGATGCCGAACAACGTCGGCGAAGGCATCCAGGGTTATGTCGCCACGGCCGAGCAGCCGGGCAGCGTCAGGCTGTACCGCCTGACCTCCGCGCAGCCGGGCTTCGTCGATGTCGTCTACACCACCAGCCTGGCGGAAGTCCAGGCGCTCACCAGCAACCCCCAATACCCGTACGTCGTGGACGAAGGGCAACCCGTCTATCTTGGGGGCAGTGCAACAGGGCCCTTCGATGCGCAGCTGACGCGGTACGTGGGGCCATCGCTGTCGTTCATGACCGGCTTCGACCACCTGTACCTGCCCGACAGGAAGCCCGTGGATGCCTGGAGCGACGCCGACACGCTCGCCCGCACGGACCGCACCAGCTATGCCCAGTACGACGCAATGGGCCACACGGTGCAAAGCACCGACGCCATGGGCGTCAACCACTACAGCTCCTACAACAGCCAGGGCCTGATCGCCAAAGAGTGGCAGGGCGTGACCGACAACGCAGGCACCGTGCGCACGCTGTACCGGGCGTATGAATACGATGCCTTGGGACACCAGACGCACATCTACGATCCCGCCACGTCGACCGACAGCACGGACTACACCCAGGGTGCGGCCGCCACCAACGGCATCTACACCACCCGGCCCCGTGCCGTCGTGACGCCCGGCGCGTACGGCAGCGGCGAAGGCGAGGGCGGCAACCCGGTGCCGTCGCCCGACGGCAATGCGCCGCCGATAGCCTCCTACGGCAGCGTCGCGCTGTCGCACCTGGCGAACCTGGTCAACGCTGCTGGCGGTGCGGTTCAGGTTCAGTTCGACTTCATCACGCCCAGCTACGACGTCGCCGGCACGGAAAACACCGAACCATCCACGGTGCCCGGCCACGCCGCCAGCTACTCCCGCACCTTCTTGACCCCGGGCGAGGTGCTGCGGCCCGATGGCGTAACGGTCTCCCCGGACAACGAGCCCATCGCCAGCGTCACGGCCATCCGGATACTGCAGTGGAACGGCGCGGCCTGGGTCACCCTGTGGCAAGGCAGCCCGGCCGAAGCCACCGGGCAGGACACGCTCAATGCCGGAGCAGGAGTGTCTGGCGCGAAAGTGGACACGGCGCTGGAATACAACGCCTTCGGCGAACTGACCGCCAAGCGCGTCAACGGCCAGCTCGGCGAATACTTCGACTACGACCGTGCCGGGCGCCTGTGGCGCACCAACGCCGGCGACGGCGTGGACAAGATCGCGCTGTACGACCTGCAGGGCCGCCAGACCGCCGACATCCGAAGCGCCGGCTCGGGGCGTGGCGACATCAACCTGCGCAGCGCTGCCGATGCCCAGCAGGTCGCTCAGCTGTCGGACGTGCGACGCACCGACACCACCTATGACCTGATCGGCCACATCCTGAGCCAGGCCTTGCCGGAGCGCCAAGAGGTGCAGGGCGGCGTCAGTGTGCGCACCGATGCGCTGGTGGGAGGCATTGCCGCTCGCGCTGTTCACGGGGCCGAAGGCTGGAGCGGCAGCAACACCGTCAACCTCGGCTGGAATGCCTTGGGGGGGCTGGGCAGCGGCGACGTGCGCGTCGATCTGTACTACATCCCCGTCGATGCGCAGGGCAACGAGGGGCCCGAACAGGTCAGGAGCCAGATTCTCAACGCCACGCAAGGCAGCGGCGGCGCCAGCTTCAGCTGGAACCCCGCTGCCGGCGAAGGCTACGGCGGCATCGGCCGCATCTCGCGTGTCGTGGTGGCCAAGAAGGACCTCCAGGCCAACTGGCAGACGCTCATCTCGCAAAACGGGGTCGGCTATACCGGCCAGAGCCTGCAGGTGGCGAGCCCGGACGATCCGAACGCCTGGGTGCAGGTGCAATACCGGCTGGCCGGCAGCAACGGCGCGTGGAGCGAACTCAGCACGGTGAGGTTCGGCGATGCGGCCCGGGGCGACCTCTCCGGGCTCGCGTTGGGGCGCTACGAATACCAGGCCATCACCCATGCGCCGGGTCAAAGCGACCGCACCACGTCCATGGGCGTCTTCGAAATCACGCCGCGGCCTCTGGCCACCTTCGGCGTGGCCGGCGTCAACGGGTCGGCGCAGACGCTCGACTGGCAGGGCCCGGGCGCGGGAGATCTGCAGACGATCCGGGTGCGCCCGGTGGGCGGCAGCTGGAGCGCACCCTGGGGCATCAACCGTGCCGCGGGCAGCGACTGGAGCACCATTGATCTCTCGGGCCTGGGAGCGGGCCAGTATGAGTACGAGATTCTCTGGACCCACCCCGGCGAAGCCGGGCCCTATGCCCACGCCACCGGCCAGATCAACAAGGTCGACGGCACGCCGGGCACACCCGGTACGCCGCCCACGCCTGCTCAGGGCCTGCCTCACATCGACGGCCTGTACGTCGAATCCCGGCAAGAGAAGATCGGCGATGACGAGCAGACCGGACCCATTTATCAAACGATCTTTGTGGTGCGGGTGCCCGGTCCGCCCCCCGGCTCTATCAGCAGCTTTGGTGTGCGCATCAAGGGCAGTGGCAGCGGCCTCCTGCCCCTTGAGATTCGGCAGCGCAGCGACCTTGGCTGGGAAGTCAACATCACCAACGCGCACTTGCCTGCGGGCCTCTACGAATACTCCTACGGATTCTTCCCCGGCATTGGTGCGGCGGCCACGGCTCACGCGCTCGGTGACCTGGCGCTCGACAGCGCCGGCAGCGTTTCCATCACCGACACCACTCCGCCTTACGTTCCCGGGACACCAGGCACCCCCGGAACGCCTCCGACACCGCCGCAGTACGGCTGGGGCGCAACGGACAGTGGCCCGTACCCGATCAGCCAGGATCCGTTGCTCGGCGGACGCGTCATCGGCCAGAGCCCCGGCCTGAACGGCCTGGACGGCTACCAGCGTCCATTGGTCAAGCAGACCATCGACCGTTGGGGCAACGTGCTGAGCATCAACGACCCGCGTTCGACCGCATGGGTGACGAACTACAGCTACAACGCCAACAACCAGATGGTCCGCCAGGTGCAGACCGACGCGGACGGCAACCCGGGCCTGGATGCCAACGGCAACATCGGCAATGCCAACGCGCCGGTCACCCAGGTCTACTACGACGCCATGGGCCGGCAGGTGGCGGTTCGTGATGCCAATGGCAACGTCAACGGCCAGGAGTGGGATGCGGGCGGCAACCTCGTGCGCGAACTCCACGCGGATGGCAACGGCGTCGACACCGGCGTGGTCACTCACGCCTACGACGCGTTCGGGAACAAGGTACGCACCGTCGATGCCGAGCACAACGCAACGGCCTTCGTATTCGACAAGCTCGACCGGCAGGTGCGCACCACCTTCGAATCGGTGGGCATCAGCCAAAGCCAGCGGTGGGACCAGGCCGGTCGTCTGCTCTCGCAGACCAACGGCGCGGGTGAGACCGTCCGCTACGACTACGACCTGCGCGGCAACCTGATCGCGACCACGCAGCCGCTGGGCCAGAGCACCCGGGCCGGCTACGACGCGTTCAACCGCAAGGTCGTGGAGATGGATGGCAACGGCGCGCTGGCCACCTGGAAGTACGATTACTTCGGCCAGCTGCGACGGCACAGCGACATCGGCGGGGTCAACTATGTCTACAGCTATGACAACGCGCGCCAACTGGTCGCGCAAAGCAACGGCTGGGGCCAGAACCGCGTCTACAACTATGACGCGGCCGGGCAACAGACCCGCATCCAGGACATTGCCATCGGCCAGACCAGCAGCTACCGCTACGACCTGTCAGGCCGCCGCGTGCGCGAGATCACCGTGAAGGGCAACGTCACCTACCAGGACAACCACATCGCCTACGACGCGCTCGGGCGCATGCGCTGGGTGAGCGATGCGCGCGCGGTGCTCACCATCGAGTACGACAAGGTGGGCAACCGTACGCACATCCACACCCACGTGAACGATGCCGACGTGAGCATGCTGCCCCCGGACAGCGACCGCTACTTCCAGTACGACGCCATGAACCGCCAGACCCTGGTGGATTCGGCCACCGCCGACGGTTCGACCCTGGGGCCGGACGGCCATCGCCTGGCCTATGACCACAACGGCCGGCGCACCAGCGACAAGCACGAAGGCATCCGCATCGTGCAGGTTGAGGGGCAGTGGACCGCGCAAGCCGGCGGCGAGACCGAGGAGGTCTACGGCTACGACGGCATGAACCGGCTGACGAGCACCACGCGCGACGGCACGGTGGTGGACTTGCGCACCTATGACGGCGCCAGCCGCGTGCTCGCCAGCGGCGTGAGCGGCCTGGATGCGCAGTACACCGCGCTGCACACGCAATACCAGGGCGTGACCGGCAGCGACCCGCTCCAGGTGCGCCAGAGCCAGTACGACGACAACGGCCGGCTCGTCTTCCAGAGCACGCTGGCCCATGTCTCGCCCTTTGTGAGCCCCAGCGGCCAGAGCTTCAGCGGCGTGAGCTACACCTACGACGACGCGGGCAACGTGCTGGGCTATCTCACGGCCAACGCCGACCCGGCCAACCCGACCTTCGTCAGCACCACCAACACGCTGCAGCGCGCCGAAGGCTACAGGCAGCTCACCAGCTTCAGCCAGACCCGCCCGGCCACGGGGCCTGCGGCCGGCACCGTGACCGCCCAGGGCCTGGTGGGCTACAACTACGACGCCAACGGCTTCCTGACCCACACCGGAGACCCCGGCAACCAGAGCGTCACGCAGAACCACTTCTTCGTCAACGACGCGAACGGCACGGCGCTGTACGCCTACTACGGCGATCCGGCCAGCCCGATGCAGGGCCAGCGGCAGCTGGTGGTCAACGGCGAGGTGCTGGGGCGCTACGGCTGGGTGCCAGACCAGCTCTACGCGGGCGTCAGCTTCCCGGTGCCGGGGTTCACGCCCTACACGCAGAAGGCCAGCTTCAGCCTGGGCTACCAGCCCATCAACGGCAACTACCCGGCGGGCACGCCCGGCACCTACGCGGTGGGCGCGGGCGACACGCTGCAGAGCATCGCCAAGGGGGCGTATGGCGATGCGAACCTGTGGTACCTGATCGCCGACGCCAACGGGCTGGGCGGCAACGCCGAGATGCGCGTGGGGCAGGTGCTGACGATACCGGCGCATGTGTCCAACGCGAACAACAGCGCCACGTTCAAGCCCTACGACCCGAGCAAGATCATGGAGGGCACCAACCCGACCATGATGGCGACGCCGCAGAGCCAGGATGGGGGTTGCGGGGTGGTGGGGCAGATCATCATGGTGGTGGTGGCCGTGGTGGTGACGATCTGGACCGCTGGGGCGGCGGCAGGGGCGATGGGCGCCGCCACGGGCGCCGCGGGCGGAACCATGAGTGCAGGCATGGCTGCCTTGGGAGGAACCTATGGAGCGGGCATCGCTGTGGGTGCAGGCGCCATTGGCGGAGCCGTGGGATCGATCGCCAGCCAAGGCGTGGGCATCGCCATCGGCGCGCAGGATCAGTTCAGTTGGAAGGGGGTGGCCTTGGGCGCGATCGGTGGCGGAATCTCCGGAGGGCTGGGCGCGGTGGCCAACGGAGCGGTGCCGGCGCTGCAAAGCCTGGCGGGCAATGGCATGGGCGTCACGATGGCGCGTGCGGCGATCGGCAGCGCGTTGACGCAGGGCATTGCCGTTGCCACGGGTCTGCAGGACAAGTTCAGCTGGAGGAGCGTGGCGGCGTCTGCTGTAGGAGGCGGTGTGAGCGCTGCGGTGAGCGGCGCGATCGGCAGCAGCTTCGGCACAGACACGTTCGGTCAGTTCGCCAACCGGGCGGTGTCCGGCTTCGCTGGCGGGCTGACGACAGCGGCGTTGCGCGGGGGGCGCGTCAGCGCGACTCAGGTCGCTGTTGATGCCTTTGGCAATGCGTTGGGGGACTCCCTGGCGAGCGCCAACGGGCAGAGCAGTCGCAATGACGATCTGGATGCCTTCCTCGCGCTGAACGACAACTTCTCGGGGTCGAGCTACACCTTTGCGGACAGCATGGCCGGACGCCAGGCCGCCAACAACCCGATGGGGTTGCGAACATCAAGCGAGGCAGGCAGCACAGACGGGGTTCCGGGTCGAGGCATCACGCAGATCGTGGCGGAGATGGGGCAGTCCAGCACGTACACGGCGCAAGCTAAGGACAGCATCTCAAAAATCCTGGGAACCAGCAATCCGCAGGCTATTGGCGACTTCATGCGCGCCAACAACATGACAAACAGCACGATCTACGCTGGGCGGGATTACGCTATTCCAGGTGCCATGAACGCCCTTGGCGACAACTCGGTGCTGGGGCAGGACGCGCTCAATGTCGATAACTCGCGACTGAAGGCGATCGCGGATGTCAGGGCAGCGCAGGCTGCGACCTATCGCAATGAGAACTACGGTAACGAGGGGCGTTACTCAACGCCATCTGTTTCGAGCACCTACGACGATATAAGCTGGCTCAGCCGCCGTGGGAGACCGATGGTTGAGCAACCCGTTTACGACTCGATGACCGGCATGCCCACGGGCATGACCGAGATGGTGCCAGGGAGCAATCGCGCGGAGATGAGCTACGGCGATCAGATGGCACACATCGGGCAAGTTGGTGTCGGCGCGCTAAAGGGCTTGGTCAATGGGGTGCCGAAAATGGTGATGGCCGGGGTCGATTTGCTCTGGCAATCAGCTGCCTATCAGGGTGCCACCGAAATGGGCTTGGACACGACGCAATCACTCGCCGCAGCCAGACAATCGACGGCGGGTTGGACGGATGGCACGGTGCTGCCGTACGCCAACAGAGATCAGCAACTCGGCGGCATCGGGGGTGAACTTGTCAGCCCGATGGTTTACGGCAAGGGCTTCCAATTGGCGGGTTCGGCGATCTCTGCAACGGGTGATCTCTACAGCTTGACCAGGACTGCTGGCAATGCAGTTGAGGGGTGGGCTGCAGGTCAGATTGAGCGTGCAACCCTAACCACAATGGAGCGCGAGGCTTGGATCCCGTCTTCTCAAATTCGACAAACGCAACAATCAGTTTCTTATGCAAAGCGTGATGAGCTAGGGAACGTCCGCTACACCATCGACGATGTGGCGCGCGGCTTTGCAGAAAATCCTGCTGATGATCGACTTGTAGTTGACGTGGTCAAAATGCGTGATGGTGGCTACACGAGCGTCGACAACTCTCGTGTGACCGTCGTCAACGTGGGTGGGGGTGCTGAAATGCGCGTGCGGCTTCAAGGCGCGGACGATCTATTAACTGCATCCCAAGCCGATCGATTCACCATTTACCCCAAAGGCGGAGATCCGGTTGTCCCAACGACGTGGGGGCAAGCTGCCGAGTTGCGCATTGGCGAGCAAAGCAAGACCTTCTCCACGACGTACCCATTCGGCATGAGTGGTATACCAAAGGTGTCGGGCGCTCCTGCAGGAAGCATTTGGAGTCCGTATGCGAAACTACCTTGGAGTCGTTAAGTGAAAGCAGTTGATCCCATTGCACGACAGCACACGCTGCGGGCGCTAGCCACTCTTGGCATTCCTTGTCCCGAAAAATACATGGAAATGCTCAAGGCTGTTCCGGCAAATGAAGGAATTCCGGGTCTTTATCCGTGGTGGTTCTTGCCTGACCCCGAGGCGACTGGGAAGTACGCCAGTTCGGTTGCGGGACGCCCAGTGCTTCCATTCGCACAGGCAATTGGTCACGACCTCATCGCTTGCTTCCTCACAGATTCATCATCCGAACCGAGCGTTGTCGTGATCAATCCGTGGAGTGAAGTAGGCGCGGCTCAGACGCGTGCCACCCTTGCTAACTACGATGCGTGGCTGACGTATGCAAAAGAAACGTCAGAGCGCTTTATGGCAAGAGAAAAAGAGGATGCGGACGACCAATGAGTCATCGCGATACCGCGGGGCACTCAGTTCAGGAGTCTGAGCTCAAGAAACACGGTGGAACGTGGGTAGTGAGCCACACGCCGTTCTGCGCCTGGAAAAATTTGATCCCTTGGTCATGCATGGCGCCGGCCGCGATGGCGAGCACCACCGGCTTGCCATAGCGCCGCCCGACATTGGTCGCGGTCTGCACATCCTCCGACAAGTGAACGTGATGCCGCGACCCAGGCAGCAGGCCCTGCGCACGGATCGACTCCAGAAAGCGCGTGGCCGTGCCGTGATAAAGAACTGCTGGCGGCGCCTTCTCCTCGAAGCTGATCGCGACGCTGTCGGCCGAGTGACCTTGCACCGCACGGATACTCGATCCATCGGCAGAAAGCGCAAACCGCTTCTTCTCACTGGTGGTCACCACCTGCTCGATCAACGGGCGGTCGAGCGTGCGCCCGTGCTGCACTGCGGCCGCGATCAACGCGTCAACGCTTGCCCATCCTTCTGTGTCTAATGACAATCCGATCGACTGCGGCTCGTGGCGCAGCACGTAGCTCAGGAATTTGCTCGTTTCGATGAGCACTTTGCTCATGGTCTTCTTACCTCTTGATAGATGTGAACGACTGTATGGCCTCGCGCGAACAGCTGCTGCTTGATTGTGTCCTGTCCACATGAACCCGTCGCCTGCGCCAGCCTATCGGACGGGCGTCCTTGAGCGTCCAACTCCTACGGGATGAAAGGCCTCTTTTCAGGTCGGCCAGCTCGTGCGCATCGACGACGCCGGCGTGGGAAGGACCAGCAGCTACCGCTACGACCTGTCAGGCCGCCGCGTGCGCGAGATCACCGTGAAGGGCAACGTCACCTACCAGGACAACCACATCGCCTACGACGCGCTCGGGCGCATGCGCTGGGTGAGCGATGCGCGCGCGGTGCTCACCATCGAGTACGACAAGGTGGGCAACCGTACGCACATCCACACCCACGTGAACGATGCCGACGTGAGCATGCTGCCCCCGGACAGCGACCGCTACTTCCAGTACGACGCCATGAACCGCCAGACCCTGGTGGATTCGGCCACCGCCGACGGTTCGACCCTGGGGCCGGACGGCCATCGCCTGGCCTATGACCACAACGGCCGGCGCACCAGCGACAAGCACGAAGGCATCCGCATCGTGCAGGTTGAGGGGCAGTGGACCGCGCAAGCCGGCGGCGAGACCGAGGAGGTCTACGGCTACGACGGCATGAACCGGCTGACGAGCACCACGCGCGACGGCACGGTGGTGGACTTGCGCACCTATGACGGCGCCAGCCGCGTGCTCGCCAGCGGCGTGAGCGGCCTGGATGCGCAGTACACCGCGCTGCACACGCAATACCAGGGCGTGACCGGCAGCGACCCGCTCCAGGTGCGCCAGAGCCAGTACGACGACAACGGCCGGCTCGTCTTCCAGAGCACGCTGGCCCATGTCTCGCCCTTTGTGAGCCCCAGCGGCCAGAGCTTCAGCGGCGTGAGCTACACCTACGACGACGCGGGCAACGTGCTGGGCTATCTCACGGCCAACGCCGACGAGTCCTGCTCGACGGGGCGACTTGACTGTTCATAGAGCAGCTTCTGCCATCGGGCCGAACTGCCTTCCGTCCCGCACGGACGCCGCCTCCTTTAACCGGTTTGTTCTGGCTTCTTCGTCACGAACATCGAAGGTGATAGCCCGTAAGGCATCCGTTCAGCGTCTGTACCCAGTAATCCTGGGCATGAGCCTGCTGCACATCGGCCAACGTCCTGCCGTTCCAGGCTTCCATCGGAGTCAGCCTTTTGAGGTTCTGGTGGAATTCCACGAAGCCTCTGGAGCAACTGAAAGACCACTCAGGTTACTCGGGAACAGCTAAACAAATCGAGGTTTCCCCTGGATATGCGGAACTCGATCCACTCGGGCTGGCTGGCCTAGACTGGCTCGGCGTTGCCAGTAACTTCCTCATTTGCACACTCCGTTCTCAACGGCTTTCCCCATGTATATGACCATGCTCACGAACCATATCCGTGCGGTCAAGAGCTGGGGCGAGAAACATGCCGCGCAGTCCACGATCGACGTCGACTCGTTTCAGATGGAGGTGAAAGCAAGGAATCGCTTCTTCACCCTGCACCCCCAGTTCCGGGCGCGCATCAACGGACAGTTGGCCAACGTGAGCAAGTTCTCGAACGAAACGACCGGGTTCTTGGGGTGGCTTCCCTATCAGCCGGTGCGGTGGGCGCTTTCGACCGACAAGCTTCTGTTCAAGGCCTACATGGCAAAGCACGCGCTTCGCACGCCGGCGTGGTGGATCCCGCCCGTGCAGCCGGACCAGGATTTCATCTTCAAAGGCGCAATGGGCTCCTTCGGCTTGCATATTGCCGGCCCATTTCGCGCTGGTGCTACCGCGGTGGATGAACTGGGCAGTTCCGCATCCTCGAAAGAAATCCGTTATGCCGAGCAGTTCGTGCCAGGCGTCAATCTCAAGCTGTGGGTCTGGGGGCGGACCATTTTCCATGTGCACGTCCATCCGTACTCGATGGTGACCGGCGATGGCACCCGCAGCATCGATGAGTTGATCGACCAACTCGCCCGCACCCAATCGCCGCAGATGCCTCGGCCTCGGGGCGATGCCGAGGCGGTGGTGGTGTCGCTTGCCTATCAAGGATGCACCCGTGACGAAGTGCTGCCGTCCGGAAAGTCCGTGTGGCTCGACTTTCGCTATGGGCGAAGCTACGAGTCTCCGCCCACCACGGAGTCGGCAGACAACGCACTGCCCAATTTGCCCGGCACACTCTTGGAGCAGGCCAGCTTGGCCGTCGAGGTGCTCGCGAGAGATCTGGAGGCCCGCTTCTCGGCGCCAGTCTTGTATTCGCTGGACGGCATTCTGGACGACAGCGGCAACGCATGGTGGCTCGAAGTGAATTCGAATCCCACACTGCCTCCCAGCGGCTATCCTCATATTTTTTCTACATTGTTCGGAACTCAGGCCGAAACATCGAATTTTCCAGGCCGTTGATGGCCTGCCATCCGCTTCGGCAACCGTCGAAGCACACTTCAGGAGAGCTTACCGTGCAGACACTTCAAAAGATTCAACCGACGGATGCAACGGCAGAGAGCAACGTACTGCCGCTCAAGCGGGAAACCGCTACGTCCGTTCGTGAGATTGCAGCGGGCGCCCACGCACCCGTGGTGGTCGGAAGCATCTACCTCATTGGCGACGGAACGCCGGAAAACCCGTTGCGGATCAACGTGCCGGCATTGACCTCGGCCATCATCAACTCGATGACGAGCGCGAACTTCATGGCGCTTCAGAACGGTATTGCCGCCTGCAACAGCGCCGGCGCCACGGGCAGCATCGGAGCGGGCGGGGATTAATTGTTCCCGAATCCGGTCCACATGGTCAGCGGCGGGATCGAAGTTTCGAAAACCGTCGTCCCGCCGGAGCTGATCGAGAGCTGCTTTTCTGCGTTCGAGACAGAGGAGCTCGAGCTGTCCTTCGACATCTACTCGAATATCGGCGAGGAAGACAAGAGGCTGCGCAGGTCGAAGGAACTCAAAAGCCACCAGCCCGAACGGTTCGCGCCGCTGTACCAGATGCTGGACGAGTTCGTTCTTCAATCGCTGTACACGCGCGGCGAAGGCTACTCGGGATCGGTATCGCGGCAGCAATTCATGATCTATACCGAAGGCGCAGGGGCCGGGCTGCACGTCGACGATCAGTTCAAGCCGCCGCAGCAGTTCGGCCGCAACAAGTACGTCATGCACCTGCTCAACCAGTTTGCGGGGTTGCTGTACATCAGCTCTGACGACCTGGAAGGCGGGGAGCTGGTGTTTCCGACGCACGACGTTTCAGTGAAACCGCTGACGGGAACGCTAGTTGCCTTTCCGTCGAACTACCTTTTCCCGCATCTGGTGACGCCGGTGACAAGGGGAAAGCGAATTGCCATTGCACGGCACTACTATGTCAAAGATACGGCCGCTGTTTAACCCCTGCTTCACGGTGTCCACGCCGGACGGCCGCGACGGCATCCGGATCAGGCACCTTGCGATCGATGATTATCGGCAGGTCATCCAGGATGCCTGGAAAGCCAACCCGAAGCCTTCCAAGACATACAACACCGATCATGGCCGCGAGCGCGGCCGCATGAGTTTTGATGTCGACATGCCGGGCAAGGAAGCGCTTGTCGAGATCGTTCGCCAGCAGGTCGAAACCTTGGCCGGCGAGTACAACTACGCGGGCCGAAACATCAGCCTCGCATCCAGCCAGATACTGCTGTACTTCGAGGGTGCGGGCTGCCCCGTGCATTGCGACGATCAAGACCCGGCCGACAAGGACTATGGCTTGGGCACGGTCATGTTCAACTGGGCGAACCAACTGGTGGCGCTGCTCTATCTTTCCACCGAAGGCGTTGACTTCGAAGGCGGCAAGCTCCACTTTCCCAATGCAAACCTGCAGATTGACGGCGTGGTCGGAAAACTGGTGGCCTTCCCAGGGCACTTCAAGTACAAGCACGGCGTGACCGAGATTCGTTCCGGAGCCCGAAGTCTGTTGCAGACGACCTGGAGATTCGACCTGTGATCACCTACGCCGAGTCCATCCAGAAGCCGGATGCTGCAATCTTTCAAAGGGCGTGCAGCTTGTCTGTCGACCTCTGCGTTTCCCATATCGAGAGGCAACTGGTTGCGAACGAATACCGCGTACACGAGGTCTATGGCCGCGATGGCGGATCGATCGTCGATACGAGATACCGGGACAGCAAGGCCATCGTTCCACGCCACGACGAGGAATTGGCGTTTTATATCTACGAGGTCGTTCACCAGTACTTTCTGGAGAATTTTTCGGCACAGCCTTGCGACAGCCTGGTTCTCGCGCAGACCGAATTCTTTGCGTACTCGGCGGGCGTCGGTTTGAAGATGCATGCCGACGACCACGCGCTGGGGGCCGACGGGCGCGTTCTCAAACGGGATGTTCAACGCGGTATCACTGCCATTCTGTATCTCAACTCAGAGTTCGATGGCGGGGAAATTCACTTCCCCAAGCAAGACCTCGAATTGCGGCCTAGCGCTGGAACATTGGTGGTCTTTCCTTCGAACAGGAATTTTCCGCACGAGGTCAAGCCCATCTTGCGCGGCCAACGGTACTCGTACCAACGGATATACGGGATTTTGAACGGGCGGGCTGAGAGTTTCCTTGCGGAAAACGAGGCCTTTGGACGTGATGGGTTCGTGATCACCCGGTTTTGACCATGACACGCGCTAGCTGACGGGTTGCCGCCCTAATTGATGCGCAACTGTGGTGTGGCGTACGCTGGGGCCGGAGGGGCCATCGCCGCATATCCCAGGAAGATCGTGAGCGTGAGCCCGATCAGCGAGAAGGGGACAAAGTTGAGCGGCACCTTCCACTGGAACAGGCGGCCGTGGAGCACCGTCACGAGCATGGCGAACGCGGTGGTCCACAGCAGTTGCGGCGTGATGCCGAGCAGCACCGAGCCGCGCCGGACAAAAAGCATGCGCAGCCAATGGGGCCGAGGTCGAACGATCATTGCAACTATCATTTGTCCCCGCGCAACTTTTCTGCTGGAGGACCGATGAACTACCAAGGCAGCTGCCACTGTGGCCGGATCGCCTTCGAAGTCGAGGGCGACATCCAGGGGGCGATGGCATGCAACTGCTCGATGTGCCAGCGCAGGGGATCGCTGTTGTGGTTCGTGCCGCACGAGCGGCTCAGGCTGAAGACGCCGCCCGAGGACATGAGCACCTACATGTTCAACAAGCACGTCATCTCGCACCGCTTCTGCGCGGCCTGCGGCATTCATACCTTTGGCGAGGGCACAGATCCCAAGGGCAACAGGATGGCGGCCATCAACATCCGCTGCCTCGAGGGCATCGACCTCGATGCGGTGCCGGTGCAGCATTTCGACGGGCGTTCGAAGTAGGCAGCAACCAGCTTGCATCGGCGCGGCCAATCCCGTACGCTGGCCCGGCGTCCACGCGCAACACCCGAGCCTTGCGGGCCGCCGGGCCGCCCTTGCGGACGCGCAAAGGAGTGCATGCCATGCCAAGCCGATCGAACGGCCTTGCGGCCGAAATGCAGGCCGTGCGAACGCTGGCGCTGGTGGGCGCCGCGGCCGCCGGCAAGAGCTCGCTGGCAGAGAGCCTGCTGCACAAGGCGGGCGCCATCGCGGCGTGCGGCAGCATCGAGCGCGGCACCACCGTCAGCGACCACGACCCGCTGGAGCGCCGCATGCTGCACTCGCTCAACGCATCGGTGATGCACCTCACGCATGCCGGCGCGCGCATCCACTTCATCGACACGCCCGGCGGGCCCGACTTTCTCGGCCAGAGCCTGCCGGCGCTGGAGGCGGTCGAGACGGCGGCGGTGGTCATCAATGCCGCCACCGGTATCGAGCCGATGACGGTGCGCATGATGGAGTACGCGGCCTCGCGCCACCTGGCCCGCATGATCATCGTCAACAAGATCGACTCGCAGGGCGTCTCGCTGGCGGGCCTGCTGGCGGACATCCAGGCCACCTTCGGCCGTGAATGCCTGCCGCTGAACCTGCCCGACGGGGTCGGCAGGCAGGTGGTGGACTGCTTCTTCAACCGCTTCGGGCAGTCCGACTTCGGCCCCGTCGAAGCGGCGCACCGCGCGCTGGTGGAACAGGTGGTCGAGGTCGACGCGGCCTTCGTCGAGCGCTACCTCGAGGAGGGCGACGTGGATCCGGTCGAGCTGCACGCGCCGCTCGAGCAGGCGCTGCGCGAGGGCCACCTGATCCCGGTGTGCTTCGTCTCGTCGCGCAGCGGCGCCGGCGTGGCCGAGCTGCTGGACGTGATCGTCAAGCTGCTGCCCGACCCGACCGAGGCCAACCCGCCGGACTTCATCATCGGCGAGGGTGCGCAGGCCAAGCCGATGGAGGCCAGCCCCGACCCGTCGCTGCACGTGCTGGCGCATGTGTTCAAGGTCACGGTCGACCCCTATGTCGGCAAGATGGGCATCCTGCGCGTGCACCAGGGCACGATCACGCGCGACAGCCAGCTCTACATCGGCGACGGCCGCAAGCCCTTCAAGGTGGGGCACCTGTTCATGCTCCAGGGCAAGGACCATGTCGAGGTGTCGCATGCGGTGCCGGGCGACATCGTGGCGGTGGCCAAGGTCGAGGAGATCCATTTCGATGCCGTGCTGCACGATGCGGCGGAAGACGCCCACGTGCACCTCGCGCCGCTGCCTTTCCCGGTGCCGGTGCATGGCCTGGCCGTGGAGCCCAAGCGCCATGGCGACGAGCAGCGCGCCTGGGAGATCCTCGGCAAGCTCGCGGCCGAGGACCCGTGCCTGCGCATCGAGCACGTGGCCGCGACCAACGAGACGGTGCTCTACGGCCTGGGCGAGCTGCACCTGCGCATCGTGCTCGATCGCCTGCGCGAGGTGTATCGCTTCGAGGTCCAGACGCGGCCGCCGCGCATCGCCTACCGCGAGAGCGTGACCGCACCGGCCGAGGGCCACCACCGCCACAAGAAGCAGACCGGCGGCGCCGGCCAGTTCGCCGAGGTCTTCCTGCGCATCGAGCCGCTCGCGCGCGGCGCGGGTTTTCAGTTTGCCGACGAAGTCCGGGGCGGGGCGATCCCGGGCCAGTTCATTCCCGCGGTGGAGAAGGGCGTGCGCGAGGTGCTGGCGTACGGCGCGATCGCGGGCTATCCGGTGGTCGACGTGCGCGTCGTGGTGTACGACGGCAAGCACCACAGCGTCGACAGCAAGGACATCGCCTTCGCGACCGCCGGCCGCAAGGCCTTCATGGCCGCGATCCGCGAGGCCCGCCCGGTGGTGCTCGAACCGATCGTGCAGATCGAGATCGCCGTGCCCGAGCATGCCGTGGGCGACGTCACGAGCGACCTGTCGGCGCGCCGCGGCCTGGTCACCGGCACCTCGGGCCTGGGAGGCGGCACCGTGGCCATCGGCGGGCAGGTGCCCGAGGCCGAGCTGGCCAGCTACCAGTCGCGGCTCAATGCGATGACCAGCGGCCAGGGCCGCTACACCATTGCGCTGTCGCACTACGAGGCCGTGCCGCCGGCGGTCCAGCAGACGCTGGTGAGCCAGTACCAGGTGCGCGACGAGGACTAGCATCGCCCGCCCGAGGCGGCCGGCCGCGCACGGCGCGCGGATGCGCTGCACACTTTCTGGAGACAATGGATCCGCTCGAAACCGACCATGAGGGGATCAAGATGTCAGCCGATGACTGGTGGAAGTGCGGAATCGTCTATCAGGTCTATCCGCGTTCGTTCCAGGACAGCAACGGCGATGGCATCGGAGACCTCGATGGAATCCGCGCCCGGCTGGATCATCTGGTCTCGCTCGGTGTCGATGCGGTCTGGATCTCGCCGATCTATCCCTCGCCGATGGCCGACTTCGGCTACGACATCTGCGATTTTTGCGGCATCGATCCGCGCTTCGGCACGCTGGAGGGCTTCGATGCGCTGGTACGTGAGGCCCACGCGAGAGAGCTCAAGATCATCCTGGACTTCGTGCCCAACCACACCTCGGACCGTCATCCGTGGTTCGTGCAGAGCCGCAGCACACGCAGCGATCCGCGGCGCGACTGGTACATCTGGCGCGACCCGGCGCCGGGCGGCGGGCCGCCCAACAACTGGCTCAGCAATTTCGGCGGCCCGGCCTGGGCCTTCGATCCGGCCACCGGCCAGTACTACGGCCATTCGTTCCTGAAGGAGCAGCCCGACCTCAACTGGCGCAACCCCGAAGTGCGGGCCGCGATGTACGAGGCGCTGCGCTTCTGGCTCCGGCGCGGCGTCGACGGATTCCGCGTCGACGTGCTCTCGCAGATCATCAAGGACGCGCAGTTCCGCGACAACCCGCCGAACCCCGACTTCGTCGAAGGCCAAGACCCTTTTTTTCGCTGGCTGATGCTCTACAACACGGACCTGCCGGAGGTGCAGCCGATCGTGGCCGAGATGCGCCGCGTGGTCGACGAGTTCAGCGACGCACGCTCGTCGCGCGTGCTGATCGGCGAGCTCTACCTGCCGCTCGCGCGCCTGGTCGCCTACTACGGGCTCAACACCGACGGTGTGCTCGAAGGCGTGCAGCTGCCCTTCAACTTCCAGCTGATTGCGACCGAGTGGCAGGCAGCGTGCGTCGACCGCCTGGTGCGCGACTACGAAGCCGCCTTGCCCGAGGGCGCGCAGCCGAACTGGGTGCTGGGCAACCACGACAGATCCCGCATTGCGAGCCGCGTCGGGCCGCAGATGGCGCGGCTCGCGGCCATGCTGCTGCTCACGCTGCGCGGTACGCCGACGCTCTACTACGGCGACGAGATCGGCATGACGGACGTCTCCATTCCCGCCGATGAAGTCCAGGACCCGTTCGAGAAGAACAAGCCCGGCATGGGCCTGGGCCGCGACCCGGAGCGAACACCCATGCAGTGGAGCGCCGCAGCGCACGCGGGCTTCACGACCGGCACGCCGTGGCTGCGCCTGGCAGCCGACTGGCCCACGCGCAACGTGGAAGCGCAATCGCAGGACGCAGGGTCGATGCTGGCGCTCTACCGGCGCCTCATCGCGCTGCGCCGCGCGCAGCCTGCGCTGAACCGGGGCAATTACGAAGCGCTCGATGCAGGGGGTGAGGTGCTCGCCTATGCGCGCAACTTCGAAGGACAGCGGCTGGTGGTGCTCCTGAACTTCGGCGCCACCCCGGCGCCGATCCCGCCGGCGTTGATGCCGCGCCAGCCGATCGTGCTGGCATCGACCGATCCCGCGCGCACCGGGTCCATCGAGGGGCCGCTGGTCGTGGCCCCTCACGAAGGCATCGTTCTGGGCGCCGTGAACGACAAAGCTCCGGCGACACGCTGAGCAATCAAGGCCTGCCGGTCTGGATCTCCACGTAGCTGCGCGCGTGCCAGCGCACTCGAATGGGCCACTTCGCGTCGGCGATGGTTTCCGAATTCACGTCCTTGCCGCTGCCGTAGTTGATCTGCCGGTCGGGTCGCTTGTTGAGGCCGACCAGCAGCACGATGCGGCTGCCCGCCGCAAGCCTGCAAGCCGTCACGCGCTCGGCGGTGAACGCCAGCAGCTGGCGCTCGCCGGCCCGAAGAAGCCTGCGGCGCACGCGATGGCCTGCGTAGCTGGCGCGGAAGTCGTAGGGATCGAACAGCAGCCGGTACTCGCCGCTTTCCGTCTGCTCGTAGAGCGAGATGCTGAAGTCCACGTCCTGCCGCGAGGGCGTGATGTCGAACACGCCGTGCAGGCTGCCGGCGATCTCGGTGTCCTGCGGGAGCGGATCACTGACAAAGCGGATGCCGTGGCCCGCCGGCAGCTGCGTCGAGCGCAGCGCGTCCGGCCTCGGGATGCGCACGTCACGCCGGTCGGCAAGGTCGACCGAGAGCCGCGTGCCGCCACCGCCTTCCTCGGATGGTGACGGCAACAGGCGGTGCGGCTCGTTGCGCTCGCGGGTGTCGAGATAGAAGCGCAGCCGCGTGCGCTGCGGCGCGTCCAGCGCCGGCACATGGCGCCACTGGTCCGCGCCCATCACCTGGTAGTTGATGCGGTCCATCAGCAGGGAAGGCTTGCTCGCGCCCTTCAGGATGTGGTCGAGCCACTGCAGGCGCAGCTCGGGCAGGTCGACGCGTGCGGCGGGGTCCAGCGTGTAGCCGCGCAGCGTTGCCGCCGTGCCGAGCCGGATCGAGGCCGCGTCGTAGGGGCCGAGCAGCAGCGTCGTGTCGGCCTCTGGCCGGTTGCGGCGATGTTCCTGATGGAAGTAGAGCGCGCCGGCGTCCGCGCCGTAGTAGCCGGCGAAGCTGAGCACCGGGATGTCGATGCGCGCAAACTGCTCCGCCGACGGCAGGAATTTCTGCCAGTAGCGATCATGGCTTGGGTGCGTCAGCCAGGTTCGGACCAGCCGGCTGCGCCTGCCCACCAGGACGCGGTCCACGTCCCAGTAGGGGCGATGGCCGCGATACCAGCGCGCGTCGAGTGCCTGCCACATCGCGTCCGGGTCGGCATCGGCGCCGGCGCGCAGGGGCTCGCCATCCGCGTGCTCCTGCGCCCAGCGCACCATGGCGTTGCGGAAGATCTGTCCGGCCATCGGGAAGTCGATGCCCGGCGCCATCGGCGCGATCGTGGCAATGGCCTTGAGCGCCGCCGGCCTCCTGCGGGCGGCGGCCCAGGCGGCGTAGCCGGAGTAGCCGTCGCCGATCATGCAGACGCGGCCGTCGCTCCACGCCTGCCGGGCAATCCAGTCGATGACGGCGGCGGCATCTTCGCCGTCGCGAACGAACGGCCACACGGCGCCCTTGCCGTCGGGCGTGCGTCCGCGCACGTACGCCGTGATGCCGACGTAGCCTCTGGCGGCGCTGCGCTGGGCGTCGTCCTCGGCCGGATCGAGCGTGAAGCGCAGCAGCGCCGGCAGGGTGCCCGGTACGTCATCGGCGCGG
Organism: Variovorax beijingensis; assembly: GCF_007828835.1. Classification (GTDB taxonomy): domain Bacteria; phylum Pseudomonadota; class Gammaproteobacteria; order Burkholderiales; family Burkholderiaceae_C; genus Variovorax; species Variovorax beijingensis_A. Next base: position 320,083 of record NZ_VIVL01000005.1, read on the forward strand.
TCGGGCCGGACCAGGCGCGCATGGATGACAGCGCCGCGCACGGGAATCCTGACGTCGGCCTCCGCCACGTAGCGGTTGCGGTTTTCCGCCGCGAACAGTTCGGGCAGCAGCGCACCGAAGCTGCGGCGCGACTCGTACGAATGCCAGGTCCGCACGAGCGCCAGGGCATCGGCCTGCGGAAGGCTGCCCTTCGCGCGCCAGAGATCGAAAGCCCGGCGCAGCGGCTCTGCATATACCGCCGCCGGGATTTCGAGCCGCGCCATGATGGCCTGGGCCTGCGCATTGTCGAGCGGCGACACCAGTTCGCGGAACGCGCGCGCGTAGGCTTCGGCGAAGCCGAGGCGCTCGTTCGCTTCGAGCGCGCGCGCACGCGCATACATGCCGTCGAGAATCGCGCGCTGCACCAGGTCGTCGAACGGCTTGCCTTGGCGGCGGGTGCGCAGCGACCGGCTGCTGTCGGAGGCTGCACGGTAGGCGCCGCTGACGATCTGCAGGGCGGTCAGGTTGGCCAGGAAGACATCGGTGTCCGCGTCCTGGTACACCGGCAGGATGCGCTCGGCCAGATCCCGCATCAGGTCCGCTGCGGCGGCATCCTCGGGATCGCGCGGCGGCCGGAAGCCGAAATCCGCCGCCCAGGCCCCGGCGGGCAGCGCAAGAATCAGCCGCATGAGGGCGCGGCGCGCACGACCGACGGTGGACCCCAGGTATGTCATGCCCGCTGCTCCTCGCGCACGGTGTTCGGCGCCTTGACCAGATGCACCACCTGCGTGAACAGCCGGTCGCGCGCTTCTCCGGCCGAGCCGATGTGGACAATGCCGGTGTGCTTGAGCCTGCCCAGCACGTCGATGATGAGTTCGAGGGTGTCGTCGTCGAACGCGCCGAAGGCTTCGTCCATCACGAGCCAGGGCGGTGCCTGCAGCACCACGCGGGCGAAGCCCAGCCGCAACTGCTCGTCCATGCTGAGCTCGCTCTCCCAGCGGCCCGTCTTGTTCAGCAATGGCTCCAGGCGCTGGAGGCCCACGCTCGCCAGCGCGGCCACCATGGCCTCCCTCGGGTAGCTCGACGGCTCCATCGCATACGACAGCACTTCGGCCAGCGTGCCGCGCGGAATATAGGGCGTGCCGCGCGGCATGTAGTGGATGGTCTCGCCGGCAGGCCGGCGCACGGTGCCGGAGCCCCAGGGCCAGAGGCCCGCGAGCGCGCGGAACAGCAAGGTCTTCTCGGTGCCCGGCGTGCCGAGGATCAGGACGCGCTGGCCGCGGTGCAAGACAAGGCCCGGGGCGTCCAGCCGATCATGGCCGGTCCAGGAGCGGACCTCGAGCGCTTCGATCGCGAGCGACCCGGCGTCGCCCTCCTCGTAGGCGATGCGGCTGCCGCCTGCGCGTGCTTCCAGGTCGGACGCCAGCATCCGGCGCAGGTCGGCAACGCGCAGCAGCGTGGCGCGCCAGTCGGCAATGATGCTGAAGTTGTCGACGAACCAGCGCAGCGACGACTGCGCCTGCGTGAAGGCCGCGGCGGCCATCATCAGGCCGCCGAACGACACCTTTCCCGAGAAGTAGAGGGGCGCGGCCACCAGCGTTGGCGCGATGATGGTGATCCAGCCGAAGCCCGCTGTGACCCAGGTCAGGTTGGTCAGCCCGAGCACCACGCGCGACGTGGCGCGCAAGACGTCGCCGAAATGCATGGCGACGCGGCGCTTTTCGTCCGCCTCGCCACCCGCCAGGGAGATGCCGTCGAGATGCTCGTTGATGCGCGTCAGCGAGAAGCGCAATTCGCCTTCGCGCGCGTAGCGCTCGGCGTTGCGCGAGATCAGGCCGTTGCCGACCCAGTAGGTGACCAGCGAGCCGGCGACCGCATAGGCAATGGCCGCCCACAGCATGAAGCCCGGCAGCACATGGTCCTTGCCGCCGAAGAAGAGGCTGAAGTCCTTGGAGAGGACCCACAGCACGCTCGCAAAGCTGCCGAACAGCATCGCCGCCTGCAACAGGCCCACGCCAAGGGTGACCGACAGATCGCACAGCTTCAGCGTGTCGTCGTGCATGCGCTGGTCGGGGTGGGCGCCGATCGGGCTGCTGGCCTGGAGCCAGAATGCCCGGCGCGGCTGCAGCCACAGCCCCACGAGGTCATTGACCACGGCCTCGCGCAGCTTCAGCTGCAAGGTTTCGCCGAGCCAGCGCTGCGCCACGTTCAGGACCAGCAGCGCACCCGCAATGACCGCGAAGACGCCGACCTGCACGACGAATTCGCCCAGGTCGCGGCGCGAGATCGCATCGTAGAACGGCTTGTTCCAGCTGTTGAGTTCGATCTGCCCATACGCCGTGAGCGCAACGACCACGACGATCGCACCCATGAGCGCGACAAGCGTTTTCGCGACCGGGGACACGCGCAAGGCGCCGAGCAGCTCGCGGACCTGACGGAAGAAACCGGTCCTTGCAGCCGGCTCGACACGGTTCTCTGCCCGCGCGCTCATCCCCGCCGCGACGCCTCGCAGGCGGCGGCCGCGATGCGGCGCGCCGAGACACACGAAATGAACGCGGCGTGGCTCCAGGCCAGTTGCTTCGCCGAGGTCTGCGCGCCGCTGCGCTGGTCGAACTGTTCCGACAGCTCACCGCCGGCCGGCGTGTGGGCGCGCACGGTGGCGAGGTAGGCATCACCGCGTTCGAACCAATGGTGTGCATCGCTGCCCGCCGCCGCGGCGGCACGGAAGCAGAACTCGGCGGCGCCGAGCGTCGAGAAGTAGTACGCGCCGCCCGAGTAGTACACGTCGCCGGCATACCGGCCCATGGCCGCACCACGGCCTGCGGCGCGGCCGTGGTTGATGGGATAGGCCGCATCGAACAGCGCGTCCAGGCGCGCCAGCGTGGCCTGCATGCGCGGATCGGCCGGTCCATGCGCGGCCCCGGTTCCGAGGCTGTGGATTGCCGACAGGATCACCGCGATGTCCAGCGCCTTCGGACCGGGCCGGCCGTCCACCAGCGCGCGTGAGCGGTAGTAGCCGGGCGCCGCATGGTGATCGTCCGGGCGTTCGCCCCGTTCATCCACCCAATAGCCGTCGAGCAGGTGCAGCACGGCCCGCGACTCGTCCCGGCAGCGCTGCGCCTGCGCCGTGTCGCCCAGGCCCTCCAGCCAGGCCGCGCCTTCGGCCAGCGCTGCCGCCGCGACGCGCAGTGTGTAGTAGTGCTGGCCGAGCTCCTCCTCCCAGATGTCGTAGGACGGCTCGCGCCAGCGGCGCAGCGTGAAGTCGAGATCGAAACGGATCAGCTCGGAAACCTCCGCCAGCAGCGGCGCGTCGAGGTGCCCGCCGGCCGCCCAGCGCAGCAGCGCCAGCGCGCGCAGCGGTGCGCCGTCGTGCTGGGGGCGATTCCATCGGCAGACGTCGAGCGTGCCGTCGGGGTTCACCCGCGTCTCGGCGGCCACCAGGTCGCCGAAGGCTTTCGCCAGGTCGTGGTCCTCGCGCAGGTACTGCAGGAGCTCGGGGGCCACGCATGCGCTGCGGTCCTCCACCGCGGCAGCCGCGCGGCCGTCGAGGCGGTTCAAGTCCAGGCTGAAGCGGGTGAAGTCGCGCAGGTGCTGCAGGGCTTCGCTGCCGACGCGCCCTTCGGCATAGAGCAGGCGCAGTGCATCGATGACGACGGCGGAATCTCGGAACCAATGAAAGAAGTAGTCCGGGTCCGGGTTGTAGTCGGCGAGGGCGGGCGAGGCGACGATGGCGCCGGGGATCGGCCGCACGGTCTGGCCGAAGCCCGGCCGGTGCTTGACGATCGACACCGGCGAGATGCTGGACAGCATGGCCGCCGCCGAATGGCGCAGCTGTGTTTCGAGCCATGATTCGAACGCCGGATCTTCCAGGCTCGCCACGCTGAAGCTCACGCGGCCGACGACCCGAGATGCGGGCTGCTGAAGTCCAGGGCGCGCAGCCCGGCCTGCACTTCGGGCACGCTCATGAACAGTTTCCACAGAAGGCCGGTCCGATGGTTCTCCATCATCACGACGATCGGGCCCTGGTCGATGGCAAGGAAGGTGTCCGCGAACCAGCCTCGCTGCTCGCAGAACGCATCGACGAAGCCGTAGTCCCTCCACACCCGCTCGCCATGCACGGCGAGGAAGTGCCGCAGCACCTGCATCACCTCGGCGGGCGCGTAGGGCAGGCTGGCCAGCGCGGCCGTCGGCGAGATGGTGCCGTTGTCGTTGCTCGGATCGTGCGCGAGGTAGCCGTCGGGGTCGTCGCTCGCGGTCAGGCCCCAGCACGATTCGCCGTAGCCCCGGAAGCCCCGGGGATTGGCGACGCAGTGGGCACGGTTGATCTGCAGGTGGCGGGTGTTGAGATCCCAGTAGTCGGCGTAGCGGTCCTTGAGGCCGCGCGGATCGAGGCCGCAGAACGAGTAGTGTGTGAAGAACAGCGGGCCGCCGTACGGCATGCCCAGCGGTATCTCGATGCCGTAGTACGACCGGCCGTTGAGGAAACCGGACCCCGCCGCGAAGCCGCGGTGGTAGACCCTCGGATCGATCGCATGGCGCGGCGCGGCCGCCGCCAGGAAATAGGTGATGAGGCACTCGTTCCAGCCGCGCACCTCATGGTTCATCGCCCAGCCGTGCTTCGGGCTCCAGTGCCAATACAGCACGTCGCGCCCGCCCTGGGTGAACCAGTTCCATTCGACCTCGTGCCACAGCGTGTCGATGTCGCTGCGCAACCGGCGCGCCGCGGCCGTGTCCTCGCTGAAATACTGGCGCGCGCAGAGCAGGCCCATGCAGAGGAACGAGGTCTCGACCAGGTCGCCCGCGTCGTCCTTCGGGCTCATCGGGATCGTCGCGCCGCTCGCTGCGTCCATGAAGTGGGGGAAGGCGCCGTGGTAGCGCCTGGCGCGAAAGAGGGCGTCCCGCATGCGCCCCAGGCGCTCCAGCGCCGCGTCGCGCGTGACCCAGCCGCGCTCCACCGCGACGATCAAGGCCATGATGCCGAAGCCCGTGCCGCCGATCGCAACCCGGTCGTCGGCCAGGTCCTCGCCCGTGGCCGCGACCAGCGTGCGGCGGTCGAGCGCCAGGCCGCTGGCGGCATCCGCACCGTCCCAGAAATAGCGGAAGGTCTGCCGCTGCACGGCGTCGATCAAGGCTTCATCGGGCAGGGCTGCCAATGCCTTCGGGTTCCTGTCATCCTTCATCAACACGCACGGCTCCTTTCGTTGGGGTCCCGGGGTGTCACGTTTGGTTTCACCGAATCGTCGGCGACGCCACGGGGCCGGGGACTCGCTGCCCGCAGCATGCCATCATTAAGGCCCTTGGGTTCTATTCGAAATCCCTGATGAGCCGCATCGACACCCTCATGGCCCGGATGACGCTGGCCGAAAAACTGGGTCAGCTGACGATGACTGCCTCCAGCTACACGGTCACCGGACCGGTGCTCGCGGGGGACTCCACGCAGTCGATCATCGACGGCACCGTCGGCAATGTGCTGAACATGGTCGGCGCCGGTCCCACGCACGAGATGCAGCGGCTGGCGGTCGAGAAGTCGCGGCTTCGCATTCCGCTGCTGATCGGCCTGGACATCATCCACGGCCATCGCACGCTCTTCCCGATTCCGTTGGCGGAGGCCGGCACCTTCGACGAAGAGCTCTGGGAGCGCACGGCGCGCGAGGCCGCGCGCGAAGGCGCCGCCGATGGCCTGGCGATGACTTTCGCGCCGATGCTCGACGTGTCGCGCGATCCGCGCTGGGGCCGCACGGCGGAAGGCCCCGGCGAAGACCCCTGGCTCAACGCACGCATCGCGCAGGCCAAGGTGCGCGGCTTCCAGGGCGCCGATCTGTCGTCGGCCGAATCGCTGGCCGCCTGCGCGAAGCATTTCGTCGCGTACGGCGCCGTCACCGCGGGGCGGGAGTATGCCGCCGTGGACATCTCCGAGCGCAGCTTGCGCGAAGTGCATCTGCCGGGCTTCGCGGCAGCGGTGCGCGCCGGCGTCGCGACGCTGATGCCCGCTTTCACCGATCTCAACGGCGTGCCGATGACGGCGCACATCCCCTTGCTGCGCGGCTGGCTGCGCGGCGAGATGGGCTGGGACGGCGTCATCGTCAGCGACTACAACGCGATCGCGGAATTGATCAAGCACGGCGTCGCGGCCGATCTCGCCGATGCCGCGGTGCTGGCGCTGAAAGCCGGCGTCGACATCGACATGATGGCCGACGCCTACCGCAAGGGCCTGCCGATCGCGCTCGCGCAAGGACGGGTGACGATCGATGAGATCGACGCGAGCGTGCGCCGCGTGCTGCGGCTCAAGGAGCAGCTCGGCCTGTTCGACGACCCGTACCGCCGCGGCGCGGCACCGGAACCCGAGGCGGTTGTTGCCGAGCGGCGCGCAGTGGCGCGCGACGCCGCGCGCAAGGCCATCGTGATGCTGAAGAACGAGCGCGACACGCTGCCCTTGCCCGTTGCGCCGAAGGCACTGTGTGTCATCGGCCCGCTGGCCGATGCGAGCACCGAGATGAAAGGCCCGTGGTGGGGTGCCGGCGAACACGAGCCGGCCGTCAGCGTGCTTGCCGGCCTGCGCGCCGCGCTGCCGCAGGCCGACATGCGCCATGCGCCCGGCGTCGCCATCGAGGGCGGCGACGACAGCGGCATCGAAGCGGCCATCGCGATGTGCGACGGCGCCGACGCGGTCGTGCTGTGCCTGGGCGAGCGCGCCACGATGAGCGGGGAGGCGGCGAGCCGCGCCACGCCCGCGCTGCCCGGGCGGCAGCAGGCGCTGGCCGAAGCGGTGGTGGCGCGTGCACGCGCGCTCGGCATCCCCGTCGTCGCCATCCTGTTCTCCGGCCGCCCGCTGGTCGTGCCCTGGCTGGCCGAACACGCCGATGCGCTGCTGGCTGCGTGGTTCCTCGGCACCGAGGCCGGCCATGCGATTGCCGACGTGGTCACGGGGCGGGTATCCCCCGGCGGCCGCACGCCGATGAGCTGGCCGCGCGCGCTCGGGCAGGTGCCGATCTGTTTCGGCCAGCGTCCCACCGGCCGGCCGATGAATCCCGCCGACCACTTCACGAGCAAGTACCTGGACGTGGCCAACACGCCGCTGTACGACTTCGGCCACGGCCTGACCTACGGCCGGTTCGACTACGGCGAGCTCCAGGTCGAGCCGCGGCGCGTGCGCGAGCAGGACCTGCTTGCGATCAGCGTCAGCCTGCGCAACGTCGGCGCGCGCGAGGCCGAAGAGACGGTCTTCCTGTTCGTTCGCCACAAGCTGGGCCGCGTCACCCGGCCGCTGCTGGAGCTCAAGGGCTGCGCGAAACTTCGATTGGAGCCGGGCGTTGCCGGCTCGGTGACTCTGGAGTTGCCGGCGGCCGAGCTGCGCTACCTCGGGCCGGACCTGCAGCCCCTGTTCGAGGCGGGCGAAGTCGAGATCCTCGTCGGGCCGAGTGCCGAGCCATCAGGGTTGCTGCGCCAGACCATCGAGTTGTGTTGAAACCCCGTGGATGTCGGTCGCTTGTGACCGAAGCTCCTCGTACGCGCTTTGTTCTCCTATCCCCAGGCTCTGGTCGTCAACTCGTCCATCGCATCAATGATCTGTTGCCCATGCTCCGCAAGAGAGTCGACCACGGCACCGAGTTGATCGGTCGCCACGGATACCACCTGCAAAGGATTGAGGACGACTTCGACACCACCCATGCGGAAGATGGGATTCATCCGGGAGCCGGAAACCGATGAGCCAGGGGCGTACTGGCGCAAGACCAAGGGAACAACCACTCTGCGGCGGTAGGCATCGAATCGCGCAGACTGGATGACCACCACAAAGGGAATGCTTTCTTTCTGACTCCCTTTGTTGCGATGAACGTCGAATTGCGCCACTGGTTCAGAGAGTCGAGTGCTCGTCCGCGAACGAGCCGAACTTGGTGTCGAATTCATTCCAGGCCTGTGCGCTTGCCGTGGCCCAGTCGCGCGCAGATTTGCCTTCGCCGCTGCGTGCACGCGCCTCCTGAAACTCCTTCATGTCTTGAGGCGAGATCATGTAGGCAGCGGGCCGCCCATGACGCGTGATGATGACTGGCTCGCGTTGCGCTGTGTCCAGTAGCTGCCCAAACTTGTTTTGCGCCTCGACGGAGGTGACGGTGATCATTGCCCGATCCTGCAAAGTAGCTAACATGGACAGTTTAGCGCGCCGGATGCAGATGTCCAGTCCGGGCGCCGAGTTCGCTGTGGGCTTCACGTTCGCGGTGGGCAATGCAACCAGTCTCTGCGGCGAAATCGGCAGGCGCTGCGCCGGAGGACCGCCCTCTGGACAGCGCCCGCAGGCCTTGCCACACTGCCCGCATGGCACTCACGCACGCATCCTCCGGCCAGGTCGTGAACCTCGGCGCGCTCGACGGGCAGGCGACGGAAACCTGCGCGCTGCTGAAGGCCCGCGACATCGAACTGATGTGGCTGGTGCTGCCGGTCGGCAAGCGGGTTCCGTCGCATGCCGTCTCGACCTCGATGACCTTGCAGTGCATGCGCGGCAAGGTCGAGGTGCAGCTGGGCGGCGAGGCGAGGGTGCTCGAGGCCGATCAGGTCATGTACCTGGCGGGCGACGTGCCGCACGGCCTGCATGCGCTGGAAGATGCCAGGCTGCTGATGACCGTCGTGCTGCCGGCCAGCCGCACCGATTGAGTCAGCAGCCCGCCGCAGCCAGCTGCGCCACTGCGCCGAGGTCGGGCGCCACCCCGATGCCCGGCTGCTCGCCCAGGCTGCAGCGGCCTTCCATCACGCGCGACAGCGCCGGCGCGAGCGCGGTGCGCAGCGGATTGGGGTTGGCGTCGATCTCGAGGATGCCGCCGCCGCCCACCGCGGCCAGCAGGTGGGCCGAATGCAGCAGGCCGATGCCGCCGCCCAGGTAGTGCGGACAGTAGCGCAGGCCCGCCGCCTGGGTGCGCGCGATCACGGGCCAGCAGCCCGAGATGCCGCCCCACTTGGCGCTGTCGGGCTGCAGCACGGAGAGCACGCCCTGCGCAATGGCGGCATCGAAGGCCGCCGGGCCCGCGATGTTCTCGCCGGCCGCGAGCGGAATGCCTGTGGCCTGCGACAGCTGCTGCCACTCGTTCCAGGGCCGGTCGGCGCGCAGCGGCTCCTCGAGCCACCCGAGGTTGAAGGCTTCCAGCTGCGGCGCCATCGCACGGGCCTCGTCCAGGTTCCAGGCCTGGTTGGCATCGGTCATGAGCGGCAGGCCGGGGCCCAGCACCTCGCGCATCGCCGCCAGGTTTGCAAGGTCGCGCTCGCGGCCGAAGCCGATCTTGAGCTTGAACGCGCGGTAGCCTTCAGCGAGCCGCTGCGCCGCGAGGTCCTGCGGACGGTCGGGATTGAGGCCGCTGGCATAGACGCCCACGCCATCGTGCGCGCCGCCCAGGTAGCGCCACAGCGGCTGGCCGGCGCGGCGCGCGCACAGGTCCCACAGCGCCAGGTCGATGCCCGCGATCACCTGTGCCATCGGGCCCGGCTCGCCCGACTGGATCGCGAGCACGGCGGTGCGCTCGGTCAGCCATTCGAAGGCTTCGGCGGGGCCGTCGAAGGCGCGGCTCGCCAGCAGTGGCGCCATCACGGTGTCGACGAGCCTCGCGCGGTGCTCCGCGCCGCAGGAAGGAAAGTTGCACCAGACCTCGCCCCAGCCGGTGGCGCCGTCACGGTCTTCCACGCGCACGAAGACGGCCGGCCGGTCGTGCATGGTGCCGAACGAGGTGCGCACGGGCGTGGCGATCGGGCAGCGGAACACGAAGGCCTCGATGTGCGCGGCATGGACAGGCGAAGAGGGCAGCGGCTTCATGGTTTCAGGTTCATTTCGACGCGGATGGCATCGCCGCGGTAGGTGACGTCGGCCAGGTAGATCACGGTGTCCTCCGCGTCCTTGAAGATGCGGCGCACCTCGGCCACGGGCGCATTCATCGGCAGCTCGAGCAGGGCGGCCACCTCCATGTCGGCCGTGCCGATGGTCAGCACCTGGTGCGCCTGGGCGATCTTCACGCTCTTCATCGCGATGAGCAGCGGGATCACGGTTTGGGTGCGGAACTTCTCGGGTGCCTTGCGGAAGATGCGTTCGTCCAGGTAGATGTTGATGACGCAGTAGGCGCGGCCGTCGCGGAAGTGCACGCGGCGCATGAAGGCATAGCGCGCGGCGGGACGGCCTTCGCCCGGCGCGAGCGGCGGCGAGGTCGCGGCCTCGTCGATGTTCATGATCTTCGGCTGCGTGTCCTCGTAGACGCGCGCCAGTTCGTCCAGGCTGGTGACCACGCTGATGAAGCGGTCGCGGTTGGGTGTTCCGGTGACGAAGGTGCCGCGGCCCTGCTGCGGCGACACCAGGCCCTCGCGCGCGAGCAGGTCGATCGCCTGGCGCACCGTGACGCGCGCCACGCCGAACTCGGCCGTCAGTTCCTCGAGCGAGGGCAGCCGGTGCTCGCGCGGCCAGATGCCGCGCGCGATGCGCTGGCGCAGCAGGTCCGCCAGCTGGTGGTAGCGCGGCATCGGACTGTCGAGAAACCTGGCGGACATGTTTTATCAATCAAACGTATGGTCTATAGTATGACAGATTGACAGAGACGAAAGCCCACGGGCCCAAGTCCGCCAACGAGAGACAAACCGCCGATGAGAAGCTCCTCTTCCCCGCTGACGCGCGCGCTGCTGATCGTGGCGCCGTGGCTGCTGATCCTCGCGCTCTGGTACGCCATCCGCGCGAGCGGCCTGGTCAGTCCCGCGCTGGTGCCGGCGCCGCACATGGTGCTGGCCAAGTTCGTCGAGCTGTCGCGCGGCAGGCTGTGGGAAGACATCTACATGTCGACGCAGCGCGTCTTCGTCGGTGTGGCGCTGGGCGTGTCGCTCGCGGTGCCGGTGGGCTTCTGCCTCGGCTGGTACCGGGGCCTGCGCAGCTTCATGGACCCGGTCATCAACTTCTTTCGCGCGCTGCCGCCGATTGCGCTGATCCCGCTGGTGATCGTGTACTTCGGCATCGGCGAGGCGGCCAAGACGGCGATCCTTTTCTATGCCTCGTTCTTCGCGGGCGTGATCGTCATGTACGAGGGCATCGCGCAGATCAGCCCGATCTACATCAAGGTGGCGCGCACGCTGGGCGCGAGCGACGTCGAGATCTTCGGCAAGGTGATCGTGCCGCTCACCATTCCGCACATCCTCACGGCGGTGCGCGTGGCGCTCGGCGTGGCGTGGGCCACGCTGGTCGCGTCCGAGCTCATCGCGGCGCAGCAGGGCCTGGGCGCGCTGATCCAGAACGCCTCCTCGTTCTTCCAGCTCGACATCATCTACGTCGGCATCATCTGCATCGGCGTGATCGCACTGGTCATGGACCTGCTGCTGCGGCTGGCCACGCGCCGGCTGGTGGCCTGGCAGGACCGCATCGCCTAAAGGAGGGCCGCTTCGCCATGACGCCACAGCCACCCGTCCGCATCAGCTTCGACCACGTGTCGGTCGACTTTCCCACCGAGCATGGCGCCATGCGCGTGCTCGACGACGTGTCGTTCGACATCCGCAACGGCGAGTTCGTCTCCATCATCGGCCCCTCGGGCTGCGGCAAGACGACGATGATGAACATCGTCGGCGGCTTCGTCCAACCCACCAGCGGCCAGGTGCTGCTCGATGGCAAGCCGGTGGCCGCGCCCGGGCCCGACCGCGGCGTGATCTTCCAGGAGTACGGCGTGTTCCCGTGGCTCACGGTGCGGCAGAACATCGAATTCGGCCTGAAGCTTTCCGCGAGCCGGGTGCCCGCCGCCGAGCGCGAGGAGATCGTGCAGCGCTACATGCAGCTGATGGGTCTCTCGGACTTCGCGGGGCATTTTCCCAAGCACCTGTCGGGCGGCATGCGCCAGCGGCTGGCGATCGCGCGGGCCTACGCGGTGCGGCCGGAATTCCTGCTGATGGACGAGCCCTTCGGCGCGCTCGATGCGCAGACCCGCTCGGCCATGCAGGACCTGCTGCTGCAGGTGCTGCAGAGCGACGGCAAGACCGTGATGCTGATCACGCACTCGGTGGAAGAGGCGATCTACCTGTCGTCGCGCATCGTCGTGGTCACCGCGCGGCCGGCGCGCATCCGCACCGTGATCGACATTCCCTTCGGCTACCCGCGCGCGGAGAACCTGCACGAGGATCCGCGCTTCGCCGAACTGCGGGCCCACATCCGCGAGCTCGTCATGCAGGAATACGCCGCGCAGGCCAGGCAGGCCGTGCGCATGTCGGACTAGCCGCTTCGCCGCTTTCACCACCCGCCACAGGAGACACACCATGGCCCTTCGACGCAGACAACTGATCCAGGCCACCGCCGCCGGCGCGGCCGCACTGGCCGGCGGCATGCCGGCCTTCGCCCAGGCGCGGACCAAGGTCAAGGTGGGCTACCTGCACACCCCGGCCGTGGACGGCCACATCTGGATCGGGCAGGAGAGCGGCGCCTTTGCGAAGCAGGGGCTCGAGCTCGAGATGATCCAGTTCACCACCGGCCTGGAGCTGTTCCAGGCCATGATCGGCGGCAGCCTGGACATGCTGTCCACCGGCGCCGTGGTGTCCAACTTTCCGGCGCGCGGCCAGGGCAAGGTGTTCCTGATGAACAACATCGAGTACGCGACGGCCCAGCTGTGGGTGCGCGAGGACGCCGGCATCCAGACGGTGGCCGATCTCAAGGGCAAGCAGATCTCCACCACCACCGGCACCACGGCGCACGTGTTCCTCGACCGCGCGCTGCGCTCGGCCAGGCTGGACCCGGCCAAGGACGTGAAGCTGGTCAACCAGCGCATGACCGAGGCCGTCACCTCGTTCATCTCCGGCGCTGTGCCGGCGGTGGCGCTGTGGGTGCCCTTCGATTCGGTGATCCGGCAGAAGCTGCCGGGCGCGCGCAAGCTGATCGATGCCTCGGCCTTCTTCCCCGAGGCCGCCATCATGGGCGGCTGGGCCGCGCGCAACGACTACTACGACAAGAACCGCGCCGTCATCGCCAGGCTGATCGCCGCATGGGCCGAGGTCAACGACGTGGTCACGGGCAAGCCCGACGCCGCGGCCGAGATGCTGCAGAAGACCCAATACAAGGAAGTGCCGCTGGCCGACTTCAAGGAGCAGTTCAAGGCCTCCAAGTACTACACCAACGCCGAGTGGCGCACGCGCTACCAGGACGGCACGGTCGCCAAGTGGCTGCAGCAGGTGACCGACTTCTTCGTGGCCAATGCCAACATCCAGGGCGCGCTGAAGGCCGAGCAGTACTTCGACGCCAAGCCCTTCCTGGAGACCGTCAAGGCATGACGGCAGGCGCCGGCGGCTACGACTACATCATCGTCGGCGCCGGTTCGGCCGGCTGCGTGCTGGCCAACCGACTGAGCGCCGATGCGCGCTGCCGCGTGCTGGTGCTCGAGGCAGGCGGCGAGGGCGGCGCCTTCTGGCTGCGCATGCCGATCGGCTACTTCCGCACCATCTACGACCCGCGCTATTCGTGGCAGTTTGCGGTGGAGCCGCAGGAGGCCACGGGCCACCGCGCCATCGTCTGGCCGCGCGGCAAGGTGCTGGGCGGCTCCAGCGCGATCAACGGGCTCCTGTACATACGCGGCCAGCATGCCGACTTCGACGACTGGGCCGCCGTGGCGGGCGCCACGGGCTGGAGCTTTCGCGAGGTGCTGCCGTACTTCAAGAAATCCGAGCGCTACCAGGGCGGCGAGAGCGAATACCACGGCGCTTCGGGCGAGCTGTGCGTCTCGGACCTGCGCAACGAGCACCCCTACTGCGCCGCCTGGATCGAAGCGGGCGTGCAGGCCGGCCACGGCCGCAACCCGGACTTCAACGGCGCGCGCACCGAGGGCCTGGGCGCCTACCAGCTGACGCTGCGCGGCCACTGGCGCTGCGATGCGGCCACGGCCTTCCTGGCGCCGGTGCGCGCACGGCCGAATCTCACGGTGCTGACCGGCGTGCACGTGACGCGGGTGCTGATCGAGCAGGGCCGCGCGGTCGGCGTGGAATGGCTGCAGGACGGCGAGCGGCGCAGCGCGCGCGCGGATGCCGAGGTGCTGCTGGCCGCCGGCGCGCTGCAGTCGCCCCAGCTGCTGCAGCTGTCGGGCGTGGGCCCGGCCGGCCTGCTGCGCGGCCATGACATCGCGGTGCATGCCGATGCACCGCAGGTCGGCGAGAACCTGCAGGACCACTACCAAGCGCGGGTGATCGTCAAGCTCAGGAAGCGCATGTCGCTGAACGACCAGGTGCGCAATCCGCTCGCGCTGGCCGCCATGGGCGCGCAGTGGCTGTTCCGCCGGCGCGGCCCGCTCACGGTGGGCGCGGGCCAGGTCGGCGGCATGGTCTGCAGCCCGCTGGCGCAGGGCGGCCGCCCCGACGTGCTGTTCAACGTGATGCCGCTGTCGGTGGACAAGCCGGGTGATCCGCTGCACCGCTTCTCGGGCTTTTCGGCCTCGGCCACCCAGTGCCGGCCGCTGTCGCGCGGCACGGTGCAGATCCGCTCGGCCGATCCGCTGGCGCCGCCGCGCATCGTCTCCAACTACCTGAGCGATCCGCACGACGCCAAGGTGCTGGTGGCGGGCCTCAAGATGCTGCGCGAGATCTACCGCCAGCCGGCCTTCCGCGACCTGGTCACGGACGAGGAATACCTGCCCGGGCGCGAGGCCACCGACGACGCCGCGCTCGAGGCCTTCGCGCGCCACAAGGGCGGCACCGTGTTCCATCCCGCGGGCACCTGCCGCATGGGCGGTGACGCACTCTCGGTGGTGGACCCGCAGCTGCGCGTGCGCGGCATCGAGCAGCTGCGCGTGATCGACGCCGCGGTGATGCCGGCCATGGTGTCGACCAACACCAATGCCGCATCGATCATGATTGCGGAGAAGGGCGCGGCGATGGTGTTGCAAGCCCGGTGACGGCGCCTCGCCGAAATCCTCTTCAGCCCTGGGGCGACGGACGCTGCTGCTGCAGGAACAGGTGGAGTGCGCGCACGTCCGTTTCGCTGATCTCGCGCAGCGACTCGAAGGGCATCACGCGCACCGGCGTGCCGTCGGGGCGGTGGCCGGTCTTGAAGAGGCGCATCATCGATTCCGCATCGGGGTAGCGCGGCATCACCGAGCCGTCGCCGGGCGCGAGCCGCGAGGCCGGGGGCCAGTCCGGCGGACCGCCGGGGATCTTGCCGCCTTCCAGCTTTGCCCCGTGGCAGCCGAGGCACATGTTCGCGACGTAGGCGCCGTGCGCCACGCTCACGCCCTCGGGCACCGGCGCGGCAGGCGGCCGTGCGTGGTCGATCTTCGCGGCGGCATCCCGGATCACGCCGAAACCGTAGAGCGCGCGCACCGGCACGGGCAGCTCGACCACCGCGGGCGTGCCCTGCGTGGGCGGCATGCTGCGGATGTAGGCAACGAGGGCCGCCAGATCGTCGTCGGTGAAGCGGTTGTAGTCTTCGCTCGGCATGATCATCAGCGGCCGGCCGCGCGGATGCACGCCGTGGCGGATCGCGCGCACCCAGTCCTCCGGCCGATAGGCGGCGGTCACGCTCGCGCCGCCGGGGGCGATCTGCGGCCCGGCCACGCGCAGGCCGTTCGGGTCATTGATGAAAGTGCGCCCGCCGCCGTTCGCGCCGTGGCAGTCGACGCAGCCGCGCGAGGCATAGAGATACTGCCCGCGCGAGATGGCCGCCGTGTCGGTGAGCGCGCGCAGGGCCACCGGCTGCACGTCGACATCGACGCGGCGCGCCATCTTCCGCTCGGCCAATTGCAGGCCGCCCCACACCACGGCTGCGGCCAGCAGCACGAGCACCAGCAGCACCCCTGCGCCGCGACGCAGCCAGCGGGCTGCACGTCCTGTGGATGCATTCATCGCGCGGCCTCCGCCTGGCGATTGCGGCGGCGCAGCAGCTTCTGACGCACCAGCCCGGAAGCCATGCGCAGCTGCAGCCGCAGTCCCGGCTTGTGGCCCCATGCGCTCGCGTGCTGCGTATGCCGGACCTGCCAGCCATGTGGGTCGATCTCGTGCGTGCCGGCACCGATCTCGAAGTCGAAGCCCGAAGGCGTCTCGCCGTAGAACGAGAAAGTGCCGTCCGGCGCCGGATGCTGTCCCAGTCCCATGCTCACCGGCACCTTGAACTTGCGCGCGCGTTCATGGGCCAGACCGATGTCGTGGATCGACGGGGCCTGCAGCATGAAATGGTGCAGGCGCCTGGCCAGGGGCAGGTCGAAGATCGCGAGCGAGTGATGGCGGCGGTTGCAGTGCAGGAAGACACCCCTCACGTCGATCGGCCCCACGCGCGTGCCCAGGCGTTCGGTGACGCCGAAGCCCAGCAGGTCGACATAGAAGGCTTCGAGCTTCTGCGTGTCGCCCGACACCAAGACCGCGTGGCCGAGTCCGAGTTCGCCGGTCTGGAAACCCTGCGGAAACGCGGAAGACACGAAGGGCCGCTGCGCTTTCGCAAGGCCTGTGCAGAGTTCCACCGCATTGCCGTCCGGGTCTCGCACGGTCATGAGCCGGCGAACGCAGCGCGTGGCGCACAGCGCTTCGGTGGCCGCCTCGACGGCATGGCCCGCCCGGGCCAGGCGCGCCACGAGCGTGTCGAGCGCCGCGTCGCCGGTGCATTCGAAGCCCAGTGCCGCCAGGTCTTCGCGGTGGCCGGCTTGCACCAGCAGCCGCTGCGAGCGCTCGTCCACCTGCCAGCCGAGGCTTCCATCGGGATGCATGCGCGGCGGTGGCAGGCCGAGGACCTGATCGCAGAACGCGCGCCAGGCGACGGGCTTCGAGCTTTCGACGACAAGGTATGCCAGGTTCAGGATGGCCGACATGAGGGTCCCCATAAAATGATTGGTCTGGAAAAATTTGGATAACCTGTCCAAAATTGAACGATATGATAAATTTTCAGGGAATGGCATTGGCCGGATTGCCTATGCCTTTGGCCGAGGCCCTGGTGGCCCAGCCCGAGGGCCTCGGCAAGCGCGAGCGCACGCGCCGCCAGTTGCTGGCCGCCGCCGTGCAGGCGTTCTCCGCAAGC
Source organism: Variovorax beijingensis (assembly GCF_007828835.1). Lineage (GTDB taxonomy): Bacteria > Pseudomonadota > Gammaproteobacteria > Burkholderiales > Burkholderiaceae_C > Variovorax > Variovorax beijingensis_A. The sequence continues at coordinate 337,037 of NZ_VIVL01000005.1, forward strand.
GGCGTGGCCGCCGCCACAATGCAGGAGATCGCGCGGCTGGCCGGCATGACGCCGAGCACGGTCTACAACCACTTCAGCACCAAGGAAGAGGTGTTGCAGGCGGTGGCGGTCTGGCTCGCGGAAACGATGTGCGAGCGCATTGCCGACAGCCAGGTCGGCGTGGCCGAAGGTGCCCGACGCATGGCGATCGGTAATCGCCGCTACCTCTGGCTGGCCCGGCAGAGCCCCGCCTGGGCACTGCTGCTGATGGACGTGGCGGCGGCGGCACCGCAGTTGCTGTCGCACGTCGCGGTCTATGCGCTGGCCGATCTGCGCCTGGGACAGGCGCAAGGGGCCTTCAAGGTGAAAAGCGAGGCGGCCGCCCTCGACATGATCATGGGCACCTGCACCCAGGCGATGCGCACGGTGGCCGGCGGCACGGCGCCGTCGGACCACGACGTGACTGTGGCGGCCATGGTGCTGCGCGGGCTGGGCATGTCTTTTGCTGCCGCCGAGGCCATGGCACGCCGGCCGCTGCCGGACTTCGGCCTTCCGGGCGCATCGCGGGCGGAGGTCCGGAATGCGCCGAAGAAGAAGGCGCGAGGCGGCGCGCCTTAGTCGCCGATGCAGTTGTTGGAGAAGAATATACGCACTGAGTATATTTTCTCCAGAGAAACAGCGCATAGCGTATATTTGACGCATGAGCCAACAGCAAGACCTCCTGCGCGACGCGATGCGCCGCCTCAATCTCACGCGCGACGCATTCTCCGAACGGCTGGGCGTGCGCCGCCGTGCGCTCGACACCTGGCTGCTGCCGTCCGACTCGAGCGAGTCGCGCGCGATGCCGGAGATGGTCGGCAAGTTCGTTGCCGAGATTCTTCAGCGCGAGGCGCTCGACAGCGGCGCCGGTCCGGCGGGCAAGGGGCAGCAGCGCCCGCTCGCGCAGCGCATCGCGGCCGAAGGCAAGCCGCAGCTGCTGTCGGTCGCGCAGTTCGACCGCGGCAGCCTCGAGGACCTGTTCCATGTCGCCGACGTGATGCAGCCGATCGCGCGCCGGCAGAAGGTCACGCGCATCCTCGAGGGCGCCGTGCTCGGCAGCCTGTTCTTCGAGGCCAGCACGCGCACGCGCGTGAGCTTCGGCGCGGCCTTCTGCCGGCTCGGCGGCACGGTGTGCGACACCACGGGCTTCACCTTCTCGTCGATGGCCAAGGGCGAGTCGATCTACGACACCAGCCGCGTGATGAGCGGCTATGTCGACGCGCTGGTGGTGCGCCATCCCGAGCAGGGCTCGGTGGCCGAGTTCGCGCGCGCCACCAACATTCCGGTCATCAATGCCGGCGACGGTCCCGGCGAACACCCGAGCCAGGCCATCCTCGACCTGTACACCATCCAGCGCGAGTTCTCGCGCATGGGCAAGCTGGTCGACGGCACGCATGTGGCGATGGTCGGCGACCTCAAGTACGGCCGCACGGTGCATTCGCTGATCCGCCTGCTGTCGCTGTACCGCGGGCTGAAGTTCACGCTGATCGCGCCGCCCTCGCTGGAGATGCCGGCCTACCTGGTCGAGCTGGTCGCGCGCAACGGCCACGTCGTCGAGCAGACCTCCTCGCTGGCGCAGGGGCTGCGCGGCGCCGATGTGGTCTATGCGACCCGCGTTCAGAAGGAACGGTTCGCGAATGGAGAAACGCTGGAGGGCTACACGCCCGAGTTCCAGGTGTGCAAGGCCCTGGTGGATGCGGCCTGCAAGCCCGACACCATCCTGATGCATCCCTTGCCGCGCGACGGGCGCCCGGGCGCGAACGACCTGAGCGTGGACCTCAACCACGACCCGCGGCTGGCGATCTTCAGGCAGACCGACAACGGCATCCCGGTGCGCATGGCGATCTTCGCGGTGCTGATGGGCGTGGAGCAGCAGGTCGCGCGCTCGATGCGCGATGCCAGCTGGCGCTCGCCCGCGCACATCGGGCCGGACGACGCGGACTTCGACGGGCTCGACTGAAACTACAAAGCACCTTTTCATGCGCCGGTGCATGGCGGGAGGGGTGCGCTCCTAGACTGGGTGTTCTGGCGTCCGGGGCGGGCGCCCCGAGGACCCCTGAATGAAGAACCACCTTTCCATGCAACCCCTGGCCGGCGTGCGCGTGCTCGACCTGTCGCGCGTGATGGCCGGCCCGCTGTGCGGCATGGCGCTGGCCGACCTGAGCGCCGACGTGATCAAGGTCGAGCATCCCGAGCGCGGCGACGACACGCGCGACTGGGGCGTGCGCATCGGCCGCCACAACACCTCCTACTTCAACAGCTGCAACCGCAACAAGCGCTCCATCTGCGTCGACCTGCAGGACAAGGATGGCCAGGCGCTCGTGCGCGAACTCGCGGCGCAGTGCGACGTGGTGATCCAGAACTTCAAGTACGGCGGCGCGCAGAAGATGGGCCTGGGCTACGAGGACCTGCGCGAGCTCAACCCCAGGATCATCTACTGCTCGATCTCGGGCTACTCTGTGCTGAGCCCCGAGAAGGCGCGCCCGGGCTACGACCTGGTGATCCAGGGCGAGACCGGCCTCATGGCCATGAACGGCGAGGAGGGCCAGGGGCCGCTCAAGTTTGGCATCGCCGCGGTCGACATGTTCACCGGCATGTATTCGGCCCAGGCCATCCTCGCCGTGCTGTACGAGCGCACGCGAACCGGCGAGGGCCGCCACATCCAGATGTCGCTCTACGACAGCGGCATGATGATCACGTCCTACTACGGGCTGACCGCGTGGCTCCACAAGGGCGATCCCGCGAAGTTCGGCAACTCGCATCCGTCGATCGTGCCTTACGGCGTGTTCGAGGCCGCGGACGGACCGCTGGTGATCGCGGTCGGCAACAACGGCCAGTTCAGGAAGTTCTGCGACGAGGTGATCCTCCGCCCCGAGCTGCCGGCCGATCCGAAGTTCGCCACCAACACCGAACGCGCGAAGCACCGGCATGAACTGCTGCCGATCCTGCTCGGCCGCATCGCGCAGTTCCCGCGCGCCGATCTGCTCGCGCGCATGGATCGCGCCGGCATTCCGTGCGGCGAGGTGCTGGGCCTGTACGAGGCGCTGCAGTCCGAGCGGACGGCGCAGGCCGGCGTCTGGCATCGGTTCGAGGACGCGGAAGCCGGCGCGCAGGCCGTCCATGCGCCGCCCTACGTCATCGACGGCGCGCGCGCAGGCGTGCGCCACCCTCCGCCGCACCTCGGGGAGCACACGGCCGAGGTGCTGCGCGAACTGCTGGACATGGGCGAGGGCCGGTTCGAATCGCTGGCGCGCAGGAGCGTCATCAAATAACGCGCGCTTCTACAGGCGCGGAGGCGTGCTGTTCAGCGCACCCAGTGGCAGACGCGGTGGTGATGGTGCGCATTCCACTTGCAAACCTTGTGCGCCTTGTGCGCCCGGTGGTGGGGCGCGGCGGAGGCGATCGTCGGTGCGAAGGCGGCCAGGGTGGCGAAGGCAACGACGCTGGAGAGGACAAGCTGCTTGATCTTCATGATGTTCTTTCGAAGCAAATGGCGGAAGGACGCGTCGCGTGAACGGCGCAGCTTGAATAACGCTTGCCCCCGTTTTCCGGACGACGGGAGCCCCTGGAAATCCCGAGCCGGAAAGAGCTGGCTGCACGGATGAGGGATTTCACGGCGTCCCGTGGCCGGCATCCTTCAGTGCGACTGCTTCGGCAGGTTCAAGCCGCGCAGCACGGGGAGCCAGCGGTCCGCCTCGGCCTTGATGAACTTGTCCAGTTCCTCGGGCGTGCCGCCGCGCGGCTCCATGCCGATGGCGCGGGCGCGCGCGACGAAGTCGGGGTCGGCGATCACCTGGTTGACGGCCTTGTTCAGGCGCTCGATCGCGGGCCGCGGCGTGCCTGCGGGCACCGAGAGCGAATACCAGAGCGTGGCTTCCATGTCGAAGCCCTGCTCCTTGAAGGTGGGCGCCTCGGGCACCTGCGGCAGGCGCTTCGAATCCATCACGCCCAGCACGCGCAGCTTGCCGGCCTTCACATAAGGCAGCGATCCCGTGATGGAGGTGCCGTGGATGTCGATCTGGTTGCCCAGCAGGGCCTGCAGCGCGGGTGCATCGCCGTTGAAGGGGATGTGCAGCGTGCTGAAGCCCTGCTCCTTCTCGAAGGCGATGGGCGCGAGGTTGGTCAGGATGGCCGCGCCCGGCGAGCCGCGGTTGATCTTGCCGGGGTTCTGTTTGGCATAGGCCACCATTTCCTTGATGTTCCTGTAGGGCAGGTCGGTGCGCCCGACGACGATGGCCGGCTGGTAGGCGATCTGCGTGACGGCGGCGAAGTCCTTCGCGGGATCGTAGGGCAGCTTGTCGTACAGCACGCTGTTGTTGGCGAGCGTGCCCAGCGAGGACACGAGCACCGTCTGTCCGTCGGGCTTGGCGCGGGCAACATAGTCGGCCGCGAGGATGCCGCTCGCGCCGGGCTTGTTCTCGATGATGACGTTCAGGCCCTGCTTGTTGAGCTCCTGGGCCAGGATGCGGCAGTACTGGTCGGTGCCGCCGCCGGCGGCAAAGGGCACGACGATGCGGGTCACCTGCTGGGCGAATGCGGGGGCGACCAGCGCGCAGGCACCCAGCGCCAGCCCGATCACGAGTTTGCGGTAGCTCATTCTTGTCTCCTGTTCCGGCCCGGAATCGGGCTCTGGAGCCAGTCTAGGTGGCCGCCCTTGGCGCAGCGCTGCACGAAATGAAAAGCAGCTTTGCGGGATGCGCCGCCAGGGCACAGCCCGGCCCTGCACACTTCGCCGATGGCCGTGCAGATCATCAGAACCGGAACCACGAAAGACCTGTTGGGCGAAAGCCCTTGCTGGGATGCCGATGCGCAGGCTCTGAACTGGATCGATGCGCTCGGCGGCACGCTGTGGCGGCTCCATGCCGGAACCGATGCGCCCGAGCGGCACGAGCTGCCAGCACCCGTGGGCTCGATCGCGCCCTGCCGCGGTGGCGCGGCCGTGGTGGTGGCGCTGCGCAACGGCTTCGCGCGCTACGACTTCCCCACGCGCAGGCTGGAGCACCTGGCCCGCATCCCCGTGGACCATCCGAAGCTGCGCTTCAACGACGGCAAGTGCGATCCGGCGGGCCACTTCCTGGCCGGCACCATGCACGTCGACCGCCAGCCCGGCGAGCCGGTCATGGGCGGCCTCTACCGGCTGCGCACCGATCGCCGCGTGGAGCAGCTGGCCGACGACATCGGTTTTGCCAACGGACCCTGCTTCAGCCCCGACGGCCGTGTGCTGTACCTGGCCGACAGCCTGGAGCGCACCGTCTGGGCCTACGACTACGACCCGGACGGCCCGCTGCGCCACAAGCGCGTGTTCGCAAAGACGCACGCATTCGATTCCGGTCCCGACGGTGCCACGGTCGATGCACAGGGCTTCTTCTGGACCGTGCTGACCCGCGCCGCCAGGCTCGCGCGTTACGCGCCCGACGGCCGGCTGGAACGCCTGGTCGATCTGCCAGCGAGCTATCCCACGAGCATCTGCTTCGGCGGGCCGGACCTCGCGCACATGTACCTGACCACGATTTCGCGCAGCGCGCGCCTGGCGGGGAACAAGGCGGAGGATGGCGGGCTGTTCCGGATCGAGGGGCTGCCCGCGCCGGGGCGCCTGCCCCACCTGTTCGGCGGCTGCTAGCGCGCCCGGACTGGGCCTCGGTTTGTGATCGCAGTGCACGACCTGGCCTTCAACTTTGGGCGAAGTTGCCGATAACCGGATGTGGCAGGACCCCGGGGCCCCGCCGCCCGCGAAGTTCCGGTCCTCCAACTGGACACGTCCCCCACACTGCGAAAGAAGAGTTCCATGCGCCTGCGAGATATGAAAATCGGCCTCCGCCTCGGCGGAGGCTTTGCTGCCATCTTGTTGCTCTTGATGCTGGTTTCCGGGGTCGCCCTGATTCGGTTGAACGCCGTGGCCCATTCGGCCCGTGTGATGGTCGATGAGGCCCTTGTCAAGGAGCGCGTCGCGAACCGGTGGGCCAATCTTCTCGGCCCGAGCATCGTTCATTCCTTCGGCATGGCCAAGGCCACCGACAGTGCGAATGAAGCCTACTTCAAGAAGAACCTGACCGAGGGGGTGGCATCGATCAACCCCGTCCAGGAGGAGATGGGCAGGCTGCTCACGGCGCCGGAGGAAAAGAAGCTGTTCGCCGAAGTGGTGGCGGCGCGCAAGGCGGTGTTGGCCCATCTCGCGACGATCAACAAGCTAAAGGCGGCCGGCGACAGCGAAGCCGCCGGCAAGCTGGCCGACACCGACTATCAGGCCGCCCTTCAGATCTACGGCAAGGCGGTGCAGCAAATCGCGGAAAACCAGCGGGTGCAGATCGACGCGAAGGCCCGCGAGATCCAGCAGATCCACCGCAGCGGCCGCTGGGTCGTGATCGCCCTGTCCGCCGTTGCGCTGCCGGCGGGGGCCTTGTGCGCCTGGCAGTTGACCGTCGGCATCGTGCATCCGATGCGCGACGCCCTCCGCCTGGCTGAGCGGGTGGCGTCCGGAGACCTGACCACCCGGATCGTCTCCAACTCGCGCGACGAGGTCGGCCAGTTGCTGGCGGCGCTCAAGTCGATGAACGACAACCTCTCCAAAGTGGTCGGGGAGGTGCGTCAGGGCACGGAGACGATCGCCACCGCCTCGGGCCAGATCGCCTCCGGGAACCAGGACCTGTCGTCGCGCACCGAGCAGCAAGCGAGCTCGCTCCAGGAAACCGCGGCCTCCATGGAGGAGCTGACCTCCACCGTCAAGCAGAACGCGGACAACGCGCGCCAGGCCAACCAGCTGGCGGCCTCGGCTTCGGAGGTGGCGGTGCGCGGCGGCGGCGTGGTGAGTCAGGTGGTCGAAACCATGGGATCGATCAACTCGTCCTCGCGCAAGATCGTGGACATCATCGCGGTCATCGACGGCATCGCATTCCAGACCAACATCCTGGCGCTGAACGCCGCAGTGGAAGCCGCCCGTGCCGGCGAGCAGGGGCGGGGCTTCGCGGTGGTTGCGGCAGAGGTGCGCAACCTTGCGCAGCGCTCGGCCGCAGCGGCCAAGGAAGTCAAGGGCCTGATCGACGACTCCGTCGGCAAGGTCGAGGCCGGCAGCCAGAAAGTGGCCGAGGCGGGCCAGACGATGGATGAAATCGTCGCGAGCGTGCGCCGCGTGACCGACATCATGGGCGAGATCACCGCCGCCAGCCAGGAGCAGACGACCGGCATCGAGCAGATCAATCAGGCCATCACGCAGATGGACCAGGTCACCCAGCAGAATGCCGCGCTGGTGGAGGAAGCGGCCGCCGCGGCCGCCTCGCTGCAGGACCAGGCGGGTAGCCTGTCCCAATTGGTGGGTGTCTTCCGGCTCGACACGGCGCGCCGCGAATTGGCTCCCGCCTGATTCGACCTTGGGCCGGGGCCGCGTCCCACGCCAGATTCGCCTGGCCGGTTGCCCTGATCCGACCTGCCGGCCGACGTTCGCTGCGGGCTACGATGGCAAGCTTGGTGCACATTCCAGACAGGAGACATCGACATGGATGAGTCCCGCGCCGCACAGCAGCCCGACGATCTGCTGCATCTTTCGTTCCAGGCGGTCGCGCTCCTCGATGCAATCGGCCAGGTTGTCATCGTCAAGGACGAGGCCTTGCGTTTCGTGCATCTCAACCAGCGGGCCTGCGAGGTCCTCAACGTGTCGCTCGACCGCGTGCGCGGAAAGACAGACCGCGATATCCTGCCCCGGGCCGAGGCCGACCGGATCAGGGCCATCGATCTCGAAATACTCGCGAGCGGAAAGCCTCGCCATTTCGAGGAGGAGATCACCCTGGCAGACGGATCGACCAGGGCCCTGCTCTCGCTCAAGCAAGCGGTCGATCTCACGGATTCCGGCGGCAAGCTGCTCGTGGTTGTGATCTCTGACGTGACCGAGCTGCGCACGACGGAGCGGGGGCTCCGGGCCAGCGAAGCGCACTACCGCTCGTTCGTCGAACTCCACCCGCAGATCACCTGGACTGCAGATCCTGCCGGCGCGATTACCGAGGTCGGACCGGGGTGGTCGGCGCTGACCGGCAATTCGGTCGAGAAGACGCTGGGATCGGGCTGGGAATGCGCATTGCACGCCGACGATCTCGAACGCGTCCGAACGCTGTGGGCGGACTCGGTGGCCCGCGGCGTTCCCATCGACACCGAATACAGGGTGCGCAGCGCCGCTGACGGAAGGTATCGATGGTTCAGGGCCCGTGCGGCTCCCCGGCGCGACGGCAACCACGACATCGTGCGCTGGTACGGACTGCTCGAGGACGTTCATCAGCGTCGCATCGCCATCGAAGCGCTGCGCGAGAGCGAGTCGCTGTTCCGCCTGATCGCGGACAGCGTGCCCGTGATGATGTGGCTCACCGACCAGCATGGCGAGGCCACCTACCACAGCCGGCGCTGGCTCGAGGCGACGGGCCAGACCGAGACCGAGTCGCTGGGCGAGGGGTGGAGCCGTGCCGTCCATCCCGAGGACCGCGCGTCGGTGCTCGAACTGTTCAGGACGGCGAGCGCAGAGCGCAAGCCGGTCCAGCTCGAGTACAGGCTGCGTCGGACAGATGGCAGCTGGGCCTGGGTCATCGACACCGGCACGCCGCGGCTGTCGCCTGATGGCGGGTTCCTAGGCTATGCCGGCTCCATTCTCGACGTCACCGAGCGCCGCGCGGCCGAATCCGCGCTGCGCGAGAGCGAAGCCTCGATCCGGAGCATCTTCGACAGCAGCCCCGATTGCATCAGCATGCTCGACCTGTCGGGCAAGACGCTGCTGATGAACAGGTCGGCGCGGCGGATGATCGGTCTGGATGTCTCGCAACTCGCAGACCGCGAGGCGCTCGAGCGAATCTTTCCTGAAGGCCGGCTTCGGAAACTCAGCGCCATGTTCGACGTGGTGCGCGCCGGCGGCACGTCGAGACTCGAGGTAGATGCCGTCGACGCGCAGGGCGTGCACCGATGGCTCGACGTCATCGCGGCGCCGGTCCTGGACGCATCGGGCGTGCCGAGCCGGATGGTGAGCATCTGGCGCGACATCACGGAGGCCAAGGCGGCGCGCAACGATGCGGTGGCGGCGCAGCAGCAGGCCGAACGTGCGGCGACGCGGCTCTCTGCGGTGCTCGAGAACACGATGGATTGCGTGCTGGTCGTCGATCATGCATGGCGGATCACGTACATGAACGAGAACGCCCGGCGGTTCCTGAAGCTCGGCGTGGAGGCCGTGAACGCAAGGCTGTGGGACCTCTACCCCGCCGAAGTCGAAAGCCTGTTCGGCGACTACTTCCGTCAGGCGATGGCGGGCAAGGCCGTGTCGTTCGAGGAATTCGTACCCATCACCCAGGTGTGGCTCGAGATCCATGCCTCGCCCACCGAGGAGGGCCTGTCTATTTTCTTTCGCGACACCACCGCCCGCCGCAAGGCCGAGCAGGAGCGTTTCCAGGCCCAAAGCCAGGTCTCCCACATGGCCCGCCACGACGCTCTCACCGGGCTGCCCAATCGCCAGGCATTCCGCGAGGCGCTGCAGCAGCACTTGACCGATGCCGGCAAACGCGGGACCTCGGTGGCTGTGCTGACGCTGGACCTGGACGGCTTCAAGGCCGTCAACGACGCTTACGGTCATCCCGTGGGCGACATCCTGCTGCAGGAGGTTGCGCAGCGCCTGAGGCTTGTCGTCTCCGGTGACGAGCACATGCTCGCGCGACTCGGCGCGGACGAGTTCGTGATCGGCTGTTTCGGGCTTCTGCGTCCCGACGCGACGGTCGAGATTGCGCGACGCCTCATGGCCACCCTGCTCGGCCCCTTCGACCTGGACGGGAGCAAGGTCAGCATCGGCGCCAGCGTCGGCATCGCCGTGGCGCCGGCCGACGGCGGCACGGTCGACGAGATCAAGCGTGCCTCCACCGTGGCGCTCCACCGCGCCAAGGCCGCGGGCGGAAGAAGCTTCTTCAGGTACGAAAAGAGCATGGACGCCGACCTGCAGATCCGCCAAACCCTGAAGCTCTCGATGGGCGAGGCGCTCGCCCGCGGGGATTTCGAGGTCCACTACCAGGCGCTCGTGAGTCTCGCGTCCAACCGCTACACCACCTTCGAGGCGCTGCTGCGCTGGCGGCACCCGGGCCGCGGCATGATCTCGCCGGCCGACTTCATTCCGATCGCGGAGGAGACCGGGCTGATCGTCGACATCGGCGAGTGGGTGCTTCGCGGAGCCTGTCGCGAGGCCACCGCCTGGCCCGACGGGATCGGCGTGGCGGTGAACCTCTCGCCCGTCCAGTTCCGCGACGACAACCTGGTCGACCTGATCAGGAACGCGCTGGATGCCTCGGGGCTCTCCCCTTCGCGCCTGCAACTCGAGATCACCGAGTCGGTGCTGCTCGGCAATGACGACAGGAACCTGCGCACCCTGCAGCAGATCCGGCAGCTGGGCGTGAAGATCGCGATGGACGATTTCGGGACCGGGTACTCGTCGCTGGGCTATCTGCGCAGCTTCCCGTTCGACAAGATCAAGGTGGATCGCAGCTTCATCGCCGACCTGCCCGACAGCAGGTCGCTCGCGATCATCCGGGCCGTGGCCGGCATCGGCAGAAGCCTGGGCATCGCCACGACGGTGGAGGGCGTGGAGACCGAGGCGCAGTTGCAGATCATCCGACAGGAAGGATTTGACGAGGTGCAGGGGTATCTGTTCGCGCGGCCGCTCCCGGCCTCGGAGGTGCGAGGCCTCCTCGCGTCGCCCAGGAACTGAACGAGGCACCGCACAGTGGTGAAAAAACGGACAGGTCTTGTCTGTCCGGCTTTGCCAACGGACCCTGCTTCAGCCCCGACGGCCGTGTGCTGTACCTGGCCGATAGCCTGGAGCGCACCATCTGGGCCTACGACTACGACTACGACCCGGGCCGCCCGCTGCGCAACAAGCGCGTGTTCGGGAAGACGCACGCATTCGATTCCGGCCCCCCGACGGTGCCACGGATGACGGGCCGTTCCGGATCGAGGGGCTGCCCGCGCCGGGACGCCTGCCTCATCTGTTTGGCGGCTGCTAGCGCGCCGAGCTGGAAGCTATCGACGAATCGTTCGATGTTCGCGTGGATGTCGCAGACCCATGTGGCCCAACGGAGAGGGCCGACCGGCATTATCCGGCGATGTGCTCCATAGCTTCACGTGCGGTGACGATGGGAATGCCCGCATAGCTGCCCAAAGGCAGGAGGTCGCGCCGGTCGCCGGAGGCGATCAGGTCGACTGCCCCAGCCAGTGCGGCCGCCAGCACGTGGTCGTCGTCGGGTCGGTGGGCACCACACGCGGCACTTTCGCGGGTGTGACCACGATGGCGAGCCCGCGCAGATCGTCGACGAGGGTCTTCGGGCTCAGTCCGGCCTGGGCCAGGCGAACAGCAAACTTGCCGCGGCCGAGCACGTCGAGCAACTCGGCCAGCAGGATTTCGCTGGTGCACAGTTCGAACTCGCCGGCACGCGCAGCGTCCAGCACTTGGCGTGGGAGACCGGTGGAGATGATGGCTGAGACGAGCAGATTGGTGTCGATGACGAAGCGCACGGTGCCCGGGCCTCAGGTGCCTTGCCGGCGTGCTTGGCGGGCCGCCTGCACTTCTTCCTCGATCTCATCCTCCGACAGCGGCGCCAAGTTCAGTGCATCGAGCTTGGACATTGATTCACCCAGGCGCGCTGCGGCCGCCGCGCGCTCCTCGCGTGCGGCCAGGAACTCGACGAAGTCCACCACTTCGGCCACCCGAGCGGGTGGCAGTTGTTTCAGGCGCTCGATCAAGCGAGTCTCGATGGCAGTCATATGTGTTCCTCGCTCAGGGTATGCGTAGCTTGGATTTTCGGTTGTACAACAGGTTCAGTTCCACTTGCTCAAGCCTGCCACGAAAAGCCTTGGCTGTGGTAATGAAAAACTGGACGGCATCGCCCATCGCATCCGTCGCCTGACGCCGTTCCGCTGCCGGCGGCGCTTCCGGCCCGCCCATGAACTAGCGCTTCTCGCTCTTGAGCGCATCGGCCACGTAGTCCACGAAGGCGCGCACCTTCAGCGGCAGCACGCGGCTTTGCCGGAACACGGCGAAGACGCCGTTGGAAAAGGCCCGCACCGCAAAGCGGTAGTCGGGCAAGAGCCGCACCAGCGTGCCGTTCTGCAGGTCGTCGCGCACGGTGGCCTCGGACAGCAGCGCCACGCCCATGCCGCCGATCGCGGCCAGGCGCAGCAGCTCCCCGTTGTTGGCGCTCAGCACGCCCTGGATCATCAGCTCCTGCTGCTCGCCCGCTTCGTCGATGTACTTCCAGGTGATGACCTCGCGCTCGCGCCGGTAGGTGAGGCAGCGCACCTGCGGCAGGTCGTTCGGATGCCGGATGCGCGAGTAGGTCTTCAGGAAGGCCGGGCTGGCCACCAGCACCTCGTCGCTCGACAGCAGCCGCTTGATGACGAAGCCCGAATCGGTGGACTCGCCGGTGCGGATGTCGACGTCGAAGTCGTGCTCGACCAGGTTGACCGGATGCTCGGAAAGCTCGAGCTCCACGCGGATGTCCGGGTAGAGCTCCGCGAAGCGCGGCAGCAGCGGCGCCAGCACGCGCAGGCCGATGTGGGTGCGCGAATGCACGCGCAGCCGGCCCTCCGGCCGCTGGCGCGCGTTGTGCACGACCTGCTCGGCCTCGCTCATGAGTTCCAGCACCGCCTCGGCCCGCTCCAGGAAGGCCTGGCCTGCCTCGGTCACCTTGAGGTTGCGGCTGGTGCGGTCCACCAGCTGCACGCCCAGTTCCTCCTCCAGCGCGCTGATGCGCCGCGAGATGGTGGCCGGCGACAGGCTGAGGCTGCGGGCCGCCGCCGAGAGGCTGCCCTTCTTCTGGGTGGCCACGAAGATGCGCAGCGAATCGAGGGCCTTCATTTCGAAAGACGCAAAGAAGGTGTGCGTTCGCTGGTGATCCGCAGGCGGTTCGAGTTCCTACGATGGACCTCGATCAAAACCAGCCAACCAGGAGTCACAGCGATGGATTTCGGAATCTTCATTCTGATGCAGCAGCGGAACAAGCACAAAACCTCCCACCAGATCCTGCGCGACGCGGTCGAGCAGACTCGCCTGGCGGACGAACTGGGTTTTGGTGCTGCATGGTACGCCGAGCACCACTTCAGCAACTACGGCCTGTGCGCCTCGCCGCTGACCATGATCGCGCACTGCGCCGCGGTCACCCGCAAGATCCGGCTGGGCACCGGCATCGTGGTCGCGCCGCTGTACACGCCGGCGCGCCTGATCGCGGACGTGGCGATGGTCGACCAGCTGTCCGACGGCCGCCTGAACCTGGGCATCGGCTCGGGCTACCAGCACTTCGAATTCGAGCGCTTCGGCGTCTCGCTCGAATCCGCCAAGGGCCGCACCTTCGAGATGCTCGACATGCTCGAGGCCGGCCTGACGCAGCCCAAGTTCAGCTACGAGGGCGAGTACTACCGCCAGCCCATGAGCGCCATCAGCCAGCGCGCGGTGCAGCGCCCCATGCCGCCGATGTGGATCACCAGCGTCGACCCCGCCTTCCTGTCGCGCGCCGTGAAGTCCGGCCACCACGTGTTCGTCTCGGGCGGCGACGGCGGGCTGGAGAAGCTGGCCGGTACCCGCGCGCTGATCGACAAGGTCGCCGCGGCCGAGGGCAAGGACCCCGCCGGCGTGCAGGTCGGCCTGCTGCGCGCGGCCTATGCCAGCAACGACAAGGACGAGGTGGAGCGCTACCTGGAGTGCGCGCGCTACCAGCGCCGCATTGCCGTGAGCCTGAAGCGCCGCACGGCGCAGATCGCCGACGACTACCAGGTCGAGGAAGGCATCGTCGAGGGCGAGCCGAGCCTGGACGAGATGCGCGCGCTGCTGCCGGTAGGCAGCGTCGACACGGTGATCGAGCGCGTGGTCAACGAGATCCGCACGCTCAAGCCGGTGCACTACTGCTTCCAGACGCAGATGGGCGACTTCGACCATAAGGCGATGCTGCGCCAGCTCGAGACCTGGGGCAAGGTCATCATTCCGGCGGTGCAGCAGGAGATCGCCAACGATCCGCCGCACCGGCCTGCGGCCAAGCCCGAACTCGCCGCGGCCTGAGGCCGCGCGCTGCGAGACGCCATGCCTGAAGTCGCCGAAGACCTCCGCCGCGCCATCGAGCCCGCGCAGCTGCGCCAGCTGCTCGGATGCTTCCCGACCGGCGTGGCCGTCATCACCACGTGCACGCCCGAAGGCCAGCCGGCCGGCCTCACCTGCAATTCGTTCAGCTCGGTGTCGCTCGATCCGCCGCTGGTGCTGTTCAGCCTGCGCAACGCCAGCCGCCTGCTGCCGACCTTCCAGGCCGCGACCGGCTTCGCCATCAACATCCTCTCGCAGCAGCAGGACGCGCTGTCGGGCCGCTTCGCATCCAGCAGGATCGAGGACAAGTTCGAGGGCGTGGCCTGGCGCGCCGGCGGGCTCGGCATGCCGCTGATCGACGACTGCCTGGCCAGCTTCGAATGCCGCGTGCATGCCGTCCACGAGGCCGGCGACCACACCATCTTCATCGGCGAGGTCCGGCACCTGAGCGCCGGCGTGCCCGACCAGGCGCTGGTGTTCTACAAGGGCGCCTACATGATGCTGGCCGAGTCGCTGCGCAAGCTGGTCGTGGAGGGCCGGCTCGGGGACGCCGACATCGACGAGGCCTACCGCACGCTCTACGGCACCTTGCTGCGCCTGGCGAGCGAACGCGCCACCGAGGCCGAGCTGGACGCGGTGCGCGAGGCCGCCGACGCCATCGAGGCGCACCCCGACGACGCGCCGTTGAAGGAGCGCATCGCCTCCGCCAGCGCCTTCTTCGCCTCGATCGCGGCCGCCGGCCACAACGAGGCGCTGACGCTGATGGCGCAGACCATGACCAGCGTGCTGCGCGAGCGCATGACGCACGTGCTCTCGGTGCGTTCGCGCCCCGATCTCTTTCCGCTGCGCCGCAAGGTGGCGCACGCGCTGCGCCGGCGCGACCCCGAAGGCGCCGCCGCTGCGCTGGACGAACTGATTACGCAGCTGCGCAAGGGCTGAGCCCTTTTCCAACTTTCAATAGGAGACAAGATGTCCATCGACTACGCCGGCTTCCGGCGCGAACTCGAAGCGTTCGCGCGTGAAGCCTGCCCGCCCGAGATCCGCGCCGTGGTCGCGGCCGGCCAGAAGATCACCAAGCGCGAATACCAGGCCTGGCAGCAGATCCTGAACGCCCGCGGCTGGGGCGCGCCGAGCTGGCCGCGCGAAGCGGGCGGCACCGGGTGGGACATCCGCCAGCGCCTGATCTTCGAGGAGGTGATGGCCGAGAACGACTGCCCGCCGCTCTACCACCACGGCCTGGGCCACATCGGCCCGGTGATCATCCGCTTCGGCACGCCGGAGCAGAAGGCGCGCTTCCTGCCGCGCATCCTCGACGGCTCCGACTGGTGGTGCCAGGGCTATTCGGAACCCGGCTCGGGCTCCGACCTGGCCTCGCTGTCCACCAGCGCGCGGCTGGAGGGCGGCGAGTGGGTCGTCAACGGCCAGAAGATCTGGACCTCGCATGCCCACGAGGCCAGCATGATCTACATGCTGGTGCGCACCTCGAAGGAAGCGAAGAAGCAGGAGGGCATCTCGCTGCTGCTGGTGCCGATGGACACGCCGGGCATCACGGTGCGCCCGATCAAGACCATCGACGGCTGGCACCACCTGAACGAGGTCTTCTTCGACGAGGTGCGCGTGCGCGCCGACAACCTGCTGGGCGAGGTCGGCAAGGGCTGGATCTGTGCCAAGTTCCTGCTCGAGCGCGAGCGCCTGCCGCCGGCCAACGTGGCGCGGCTGGAGCTCATGCGGCGGCAGGTCACGCAGCTGGTCGAGCAGGCGAGCCGCGCTGCCGCGGGACGGCGCGACTTCAGCAGTCTGCACCACAAGCTGCTGCTGTGCGAAGCCGACGTGAAGGGCGCGCGCGTGATGATGGCCGAGGCCACCGACGACCTGATCCACCAGCGCCCGCTCGGCGTGCAGCCTTCGGTCATCAAGATGACCTGCGCCGACGTGGCGCAGCGCCTGACGACTATCGCGCTCGATGCGGTCGGCCCTGACGCGGCCCACCGCTTCCTCGCCGACACGGTGCAGGACGTGCCCGACGCCACCTGGATCCAGAACTACATGTTCACGCGCGCCCGCACCATCGCCGGCGGCACCTCCGAGGTGCAGCGCAACGTGGTCGCCAACGAACTGCTGGGAGCCTGAGCCATGTCCACTTCCTTTCCATCGCTCTTTCCCGGCATGCTGCTCGATGCGGCGAGCCGCTATGCCGAGGACCACATCGCGCAGCAGATCCAGGGCGACCCCGTGCGCGAACTGGGCTGGACCGCCACCCTCGTGCCCGAGGAGGCCGGCGGCGCCGGCGGAACCCTGAGCGACCTGGCCTCCATCGTCGAGGGGCTGGCCACGCACGGCCTGCAGCTGCCGGTGGTCGAGACCTGCGCCGTGGTGCCGCTGCTGCTGCAGGCGGCCGGCGCCGACACGGCCCGGCGCTGGCTGGAGGCGGTGGGCGACGGCAGCATGCGGATCGCGCCGCTGGTCGCGCTGTCCGCCACGCCCGACCACGATGCCGTCTCGGCCAGGCACCTGGACATCGGCTACGAACTGAGCGGCGTGGTGGAGGGTGTCGACCTGACCCTGCCCGCCACGCACTATCTCGTGCCCGCGCAGATGGATGGCGACGACGCCCTCTTCCTGGTCGATGCCGAACGCCTCGGCGCGCCGAAGGCCCGCTACCGGACGATGGAAGGCCGCACGGGTGCCGACTTCGTGCTGGAGCGGCTCGCGCTGCCCGAGGGCGCCTGCCTGGCGCGTGGCGATGCCGTGCGCCAGGCGCGCACCAAGGCGACCGATGCCGCGCTGCTGCTGACCGCCGCCGACACGGTCGCGGCGCTGGCCACCTTGATCCGCCAGACCGTGCTCCACCTGAAGGAGCGGCGCCAGTTCGGCGTGGCGCTCGCGAGCTTCCAGGTGCTGCGCCATCGCGTGGCCGACATGTACGTGAAGTACCTGGGCGCCAAGGGCCTGGTGATCCATTGCTTCCACGAATACGAGCAGAGTGCGGCCGACCTGCGCCGCACGCTGCGCCTGGCCAAGGTGTCGCTGGCCGAGTCGGCGCGCGCCTGTGCCGAGTCGGCCATCCAGATGCACGGCGGCATGGGCGTGAGCGAAGAGGTGCTGGCCACCCGCACGGCGCAGCGCCTGATCGCCTCCGAGTTCCGCTATGGCGACCGGCTGCTGCATGCCGCGCGGCTGCTCGCGCCGCACGAGCCCGCGCCGCAGGTTTCTCTTTCCAACCAGACCGGGAGTGTGCGATGAGCATCGAACTGGAAGTTTCCGAATACATCGCCGTCGTCCGGCTCGACAAGCCGCCGGTCAATGCGCTGGACCGCGCCACGCGCCGCCGCCTGATCGAGATCTTCGACGAGGTCTCCGAACGCGCCGACGTGCGCGTCGCGATCCTCACGGGCACCGGCAAGTTCTTCTGCTCCGGCGCGGACCTCAAGGACCGGCCCGATGCCGAGAAGGCGGGCGACTTCCTCGACCACAACCGCTGGACGCGCGAAACCGGCAATGCGATCCGCGAATGCGCCAAGCCCGTGATCGCGGCCGTCAACGGCCCCGCGTTGGGCGCGGGCTTCGGCCTCATGGCGGCCTGCGACATCTTCCTCGCGAGCGAGGACGCCACCTTCGCCATGCCCGAGATCAACGTCGGCCTGGCCGGCGGCGTCTCGATGCTGCGCACCCTGTTCGGCCGCTCGTTCACGCGCCGCATGTTCTTCACCGGCATGAAGGTGCCCGCCGCCGAGCTGTATCGCCGCGGCGTGCTCGACGAGGTGGTGCCGGGCGATCGGCTGATGCCGCTGGCCATGGAGATCGCGCAGGAGATCGCGTCCAAGGCGCCGCTCGCCGTCGCCTATGCGAAGCAGGCGGCCAACATGATGGACCTGATGCCGCAGCGCGACGGGTACCGTTTCGAGCAGAACATCACCATGGCGCTGGCCAAGACCGAGGATGCGCAGGAGGCCCGCAAGGCCTTCCTCGAAAAGCGCAAGCCCGTCTATCAGGGGCGCTGAGATGCAGGCAGTGAAAGTGGGGCGCGGGCTGGACGCGCTGTTCAAGCCGCGCTCGATCGCGATCTTCGGCGCCTCCGACGACGTCACGAAGATCGGCGGCCGGCCGCTGCAGTTCCTGCAGAAGTACGGCTATGCGGGCGGCATCTATCCGGTCAACCGCAAGGGCGGCCTGGTGCAGTCGCTGCAGGCTTATGCGAGCCTGGCGGAACTGCCCGAGGTGCCCGAACTGGCCGTGATCGCGGTGCCGCCCGCAGGCGTGCTCGAGGCGGTGCAGGACTGCGCGCAGCGCGGCGTGAAGGCCGCGGTCATCCTGTCCGCCGGCTTCTCCGAGATGGGCGAGGAGGGCAGCCGGCTGCAGGCGCGCATCGGCGAGGTGGCGCGGACCAGCGGCATGCGCATCGTCGGCCCCAATTGCCTGGGCGCGATCGGCGTGCCGGACAAGAGCATCGCTACCTTCTCGGTGGCGCTGGAATCGTCCTTTCCCGCGGCGGGCTCGGTGGGCATCGTCTCGCAGAGCGGCAACCTCGGCAGCTTCACCCTGCGGCTGGCCGGCGAGCGCGGCCTGGGCGTGAGCCGCATGCTGACCACGGGCAACGAATGCGACGTGGACATTGCCGATGCCATTGCCTCACTGGCGGCCGACCCCGGCACCTCCGTGATCCTGTGCTGCATGGAAACCTGCCGCGACGGCGCCAAGCTGAGGCAGGCCATGGCGATGGCCCGCGAGGCCGGCAAGCCGCTGGTCGTGCTCAAGGTCGGCGTCTCCGAGGCCGGCAGCGCGGCTGCGGCCTCGCACACCGGCGCGCTGGCCGGCTCGGACGCCGTGTTCGATGCCGTGCTGCGCGAGGGCGGCGCGCTGCGCGTGCCCAGCATCGAGCTGCTGCTCGAGGTCGGCCATGCGCTGTCGGTGGTTGGCCCGGCGCACGTGCCCGGCGGCCATCGTGTGGCGGTGCTCACGGCCTCCGGCGGCTTCGGCGTGCTGCTGGCCGATGCGGCCAGTGCGCAGGGCCTCGCGCTGCCCAGGCTGGCGGCGCAGACGCAGGCGCGCATCCTCTCGGCCGTGCCTTTTGCCGCGCCATCCAATCCCGTGGACATGACGGCACAGGTGTCGAGCCGGCCCGAGGTGCTGGCACGGATGCTCGATGCCGTGGCGCGCGACGACAGCTGCGACGCGCTGATCCTGCAGTCGGCCAACGCCTTCCACGTGCCGCGGCTGCGCGGCGTGTTCCTGGAGGCGCTCGCGCAGGTGCGCAAGGACCATCCCGCGCGCCTGATCCTGCTGTGCGCGCGGGCCCCCGACGACGTGCGCGCAGGGCTCAACGCGATGGGCTTTCCGGTGGTCGAAGGCATCGATGCGGCCTGCGCGACGCTGGCTGCGCTGCTGCGCTTCGGTGCGCGCGGTGCCGAACGGGCAGCTGCGCCGGCCATCGCGCGCGCGCCGCTGGCCGCCGCGGCCTTCGCCACCGAGGCCAGTGCCAAGGCGGTGCTGGCCGAGGCGGGGCTGCCGGTGCCGCGGGAGGCGGTCGCGCGCAGCTTTGGCGAGGCGCTGGCTGCCGCGCGCGAGATGGGCTTTCCGCTGGTGCTCAAGATCGTCTCGCCCGACATCGCGCACAAGACCGAGGTCGGCGGCGTGTTCGTCGGCGTGCGCTCCGAAGCGCAGCTGCGCGAGGAATACGACCAGCTGCTGGCGCGCGTGGCGTTGAAGGCGCCCGGCGCCCGCATCGCCGGCGTGCTGGTCGCGCAGATGGTGCAGGGCGGTGTCGAGCTGATCCTGGGCACCAGGAAGGACCCGGTGTTCGGCCCGATGGTGATGGTCGGCCTGGGCGGCATCTTTGCCGAGATCTTCAAGGACGTGGCGCTGCAGCCCGCGCCGGTCGACGAGGCGCAGGCCGGCGCGATGCTGCGCTCGCTCAAGGCCTTCCCCTTGCTCGACGGCGCGCGAGGCCGGCCCAAGGCCGACGTGCCGGCGGCTGCGAAGGCCGTCGCAGCGCTGTCGCGATTCGCCGTGCGGCATGCCGACAGCGTGTCCGAGATCGACATCAACCCCCTGGTGGTGCTGGAGCAGGGCCGCGGCGCGCATGCGCTCGACGCGCTGCTGGTGCCCGGGGAACCCACCAAGAAAGCTCAACCATGAACATGTCTCTCTCAGGCCGCACGGCCTTCATCAGCGGCGCGGGCCACGGCATCGGCCGCGCCACCGCGCGCGCCATGGCGCGCCAGGGCGCCACCGTCGGCATCAACGACCTGAAGCCGGAATTCGTGGAGGAGGCCGTGGCCGAGATCCGCGCACGCGGCGGCCAGGCCATCGGGCTGCCCTGCGACGTGTCGACGCGCGACGGCATGCGCGAGGCCGTCGCGCAGTTCGCGCGCGAGGCCGGCCGGCTGGACGTCATGGTCAACAACGCCGCCTGGGTGCGCTACCAGCCGCTGGCCGAGATCACGCCGGAGGTCATGGACCGCATGGTGGAGATCGGCTTCAAGTCGGTGATCTGGGGCATCCAGGCCGCGGCGGAGGCGATGGATGCGCAACGCGGCGGCTCGATCATCAACGTGGCCTCCATCGCGGCCTTCAAGTCGCCGATGCGCTCGGTGGTCTACAGCGGCATCAAGGCCGGCGTGCTGGGCATCACGCGTGCCTCGGCGGCCGACCTGGGCGCGCGCAACATCCGCGTGAACGCGGTCGCGCCCGGTGCCGTGCCCACCGAGGGCACGGCCAAGCACCGCAATGCGGAGCTCGATGCCCGGCGCATCGCGCGCACGCCGCTCGGGCGCCTGGGCACGGTGGAAGACATCGCCGACGCCATCTGCTTCCTGGCGGGCGACGCCTCGCGCTTCTTCAACGCGGATGTGCTGCGGCTGGACGGCGGCGCCTCGGAGACCTCGCTGTGAGCAGCGCGCTTCGACCGCCCAAGCGGGTGCAGAACGTGTTCGTCGTGGCGAAGCAGCCGGCCCGCCTGCATGCCTTCTACGAAGGCGCGCTGGGCCTGCCGATGAAGTTCCGCGACGGCGACCGCTGGATCCAGTACGGCGTGGGCCACACCAACGTGGCGCTGGCCTGCGCCGAGGAGGCGGCGCCTGCCACCAGCGGGCTGGTGATGGTGCTGGAGGTGGACGACTTCGAGGGCGCGGCGGAACGCATCACTGCCGCCGGCGGACAGGTGCTGGGCCTGCGCGACATGGGCAGCCACGGCGCCGTGCTGTCGCTGCGCGATCCCGAGGGCAACCTGGTGCAGCTGTTCCGGCGCGCCGCGCCCGCAGCCGCATGAGTGCCCCCGTGTCGGGTCCGGCAGCCCTTCAGGCCCTGCTGGACCGCGAGGCGATCCGCGACTGCCTGCTGCGCTACTGCCGGGGCATCGACCGCTGCGACGAGGCGGCCCTGCGCTCGGCCTACTGGGAGGACGCCACGGACTGCCACGGCGCCTGGAACGGCAGCGCCGCCGGCTTCATCGCGCAGGCGCTGGAAAAGCTGCGGCAGGGCGGCCGGCGCGTCCACCAGGTCAGCAATGTGCTGATCGAACTGCATGGCGATGCCGCGGCGGTGGAAAGCAGCTTCTTCGCGCTGCAGGCCACGGCCGCGCAGCCCGATCGCGAAACCTTCCTGTGCGGCCGCTATGCGGACCGCTTCGAGCGCCGCGGCGGCGAGTGGCGCGTGGCCGCGCGCACGGTGATCTACGACTGGATCGAGGAGCGCACGCGGCCCGAGCTGAGGCAGGACGATGCAGTCCTGTTCGGCGCGCGCCAGCCGGTCGGCACCACGGCGCCGCACGACACCGTGTATGCGCTGCTGCGCGAAGTGCGGGGCGGCTGATGGCGACGGTGCTGCTCACCGGCGCCGGCGCCGGCATCGGCCGCGCCGCGGCGCTGGGCCTCGCGCGTGCCGGCTGGCGCTGCGTGCTGGTCGACGCCGATGCAGAGGCGCTGCAGCGCCTCGAAGCCCTCTGGCCCGCCGGGGCCGAGCGGCCGCTGAGCCTGGTGGCCGACCTGACGGATGCCGCCCGCATCGAGCGCCTGGGGCAGGAGATCCCGCCGCTCGATGCCCTCGTCAACAACGCGGGCCTGTCGGCCGGCGGCGCCGAGGCCACGTCCGGCCACGACGACGGCACGGCCGCGCGCCTGCTGGCGCTCAACCTGGCGGCGCCGGCCCGCATGGTGCAGGCCTGCGCGGCGCGGCTTCGGCCGGGTGCGCGCATCGTCAACGTGGCCTCCGGCGCAGGGCTGCGCGCCATTCCGTGGCGCGGGCTCTACAGCCCGAGCAAGGCCGGGCTGATCGCGCAGGGCAGGGCGCTCGCGCAGGCCCGGCTCGACTGGACGGTGACCACGCTCGCGCCGGGCTTCGTGCGGACCGAGCTCGTGCAGCGCCTGATCGATGGCGGCCGGCTGAACCCGGCGCAGGCGGTCTCGAAGATCCCCCTGGGCCGGATGGCCGAGCCCGAGGACATGGCGGAGGCGCTGTGCTTCCTGGCCAGCGCGGGCGCGCGCGTGCTCACCGGGCAGCTGCTGGTGCTCGATGGCGGCTCCTCCGTCTGCGGCGGCAGCCAGCCCTTGCCGCCGTGCGAGCATCCGCCTCTTGCGTTCGAGGCGCCGCTTCGGCCGCATGGCGAGTCGGTGCGCGAGCCAGCCTGGCAGGCCGCACTGGACGCGTGGGCGCGCTCGCATGCGGACCACCCCGGCAGCCAGGGCTATCCCGCCGTCGTCGACGGCCGCGCCCTCGATGGGCCGCCGGGCGCGCAGCTCGAGGCCGTGCTCGATGCGGCCCGCGGCTTCCGCGCACGCCATGCGGCGTTGGCCAGCCTCACGCTGCTGCTGCCGCGGCCAGCTCCGGAGCTGCCCTGGGCGCTGGCCGGCGACGCCGAAGCGGCCCGCATGCTGGTTGCCGCGCTGGCCGCCGAATGGGGTGCGCACGGACTGCGCATCAACGCACTCGAGCTGCCGCCGGGCCTCGCGCCCGAGGCCTGCCTGCCGCTGCTCGGCTACCTGGCCGGCGCACGCGCGCAGTTCCTGACCGGGCAGGTGCTGCGGCCCGGTGCCGGCGCGGCCGAACGCTGAAACATGAACAAGGAGACACCGCATGATCGACACCCCCGTTTCCCGCCGCCGCCTGCTGGCCGGCGCGGGCCTGCTCGCGCTGCAAGCGCCGCTGCATGCCAGCGAAGCCGGCGGCTGGCCGGCACGCCCGATCCGCCTGGTCGTGTCCGGCCCCGCGGGTGCGGGCTCGGACATCTTCGCGCGACTTCTGGCCGGACCGCTGCAGCAGGCCCTCGGGCAGCCCGTGGTGGTGGACAACAAGCCGGGCGCCAACGGCCTGATCGGCAACGACGCGGTCGCCAAGGCGCCGCACGACGGCTACACGATCCTGCTGTCGCCATCCTCGGCCATCGCCATCAACCCGGTCATCCAGCCGAAGATGCCCTATGACGCGCAGAAGGACCTGCTGCCCGTCGCCCAGGTCGGTGCCGCGGGCATCCTGCTGGTGGCGAACCCGGCCACCGGCATCAGGACGCTGGCGGATCTGGTGCGCCATGCCAAGGCCGACCCCGGCAAGCTGGCCTATGGCTCCTGGGGCAGCGGATCGACTGGCCACCTGGTGATGGAAGGCCTCAAGGCGCAGTACGGCATGGACATGGTGCATGTGCCCTACAAGGGCGTCTCGCCGCTGCTGAGCGACCTGCTGGGCAACAGCATCGGCGTGGGCTTCGTCGACATCGCATCGCCGGTGCCCCACATCCGCAGCGGCAAGCTGCAGGCCGTGGGCTGCACGGGCTCGGCGCGCGGGCCGGCGCTGCCCGACGTGCCCACGCTGACCGAGCAGGGCTACCGCTTCGATGCGGACGGCTGGTACGGCGTCTTCGCGCCGGCCGGCACGCCGCGCGAGGTGGTGCTGCGGCTGAACCAGGAGATCAACCGCATCCTCTCGGCGGACGAGATCGTCCAGAAGTTCGCCGCGCAGAACATGCCGCGACCGCCGATCAAGGACGCCGACCAGTTCGCGGCCACGGTGCGCCGCGACCTTGCGGCCTGGCAGTCGCTGGCCAGGGTTGCGAAGCTGCGGCTGGATTGAGCGGCGGCGGCATCGCCCCCATCGTCGGCGTGGCGGGCGCTCACCACTTCATGCGCAAGCCGATCGAGCCTTGCACGGAAGTCTTCACGTCCGTCGCACCGCCCGAGGCCCACAGCTTGCCGACTTCGCCATAGACGCTGGTCGTCGGGCTCAGCGCCAAGGTCAGGCCGCCGGCCAGTTCGCTGACGGTGAAGCCGGTGCGGCCCGTGATGCCGGTCGTGGCGGCGGGTGAGATGAAGCGGGCCACGTCGGCACCGCCGCTGGCCTTGTAGAGGTTGAAGCGGGCGTACGGCTGCAGCGTGCCGAGGCCCGTGGACATTTCGCCCTTCAAGCGCACGCCGACGCGCGCAATCCAGCCGTCGTCGCTGTCCTGCCGCACGTTCGCGCCGGAGATCGCGAGCCTGTCCAGGCTGAGGTGCTGGTGGATCAGCTGCAGCTGCGGCTCGATCTTCCAGCCGCTCGCGCCCAGCGCAAAGGACTGCCCCACTTCGATGGATGCCATCAGGCCGTCGCCCTTGCCGCTGCTGCGCAGCGTCGACAGGGGCTCGACGGTGTAGCGGTGCCGCCCGGCCTGCAGCACGGCGTCCGCATAGAAGCCCGAATCGGCGGTCCAGGTGCCGTAGGCGCCCAGGTACTGGCTGCGCAGGTCGTTGGAGCCGACGGCCAGATGGGCAATGCCGCTCGCGAAGCCGCTGACCCTCGCGCGGCCGTCGAGCTGGCCGACGTACACGCCGGCGCGCCAGTTCGATGTGGCGAACAGGTCGGTGCCGGCCTGGAAGCCCTTGGCGTTGCCCTTGCTGTGAGGATCGACGGTGCCTTGCTGGCGGATGTCGATGTCGGTGGCGATCACGCGGCCCCAGGCGCGGCGCTCGGTGCCGCTCGATGCGGTGCCGCCTGCCTGGACATCGTCGTCGCCGATGCGCTGGTGCAGGTTGCCGATCATGGCCAGGTCCATCTGGCGCAACTGGCTGGGCAGCGCCGAGAGCAACGGAACTTCGGCGCGGTAGGCGGGCACCTGCACGGCACCCGTACCGGCGCCGCCGGGCGATCCGCCGGTGCCGGTGGTGGGCGGGGTGGTTGGCGATGTCGGCGATGTCGGCGGGGTTGCCGGCGCGGTCGTGGTCGACCGCAGGTACCAGTTCTCGCCGGCGCCGCTGGCATCGGCGGCATAGAGGCGGTATTCGAAGGCGCCCGCATCGACGTGGCCGCCCGCGAGCGTGAACGCGTCCCGGGTGGTCTGCGCCGTGGTGGTGGCGCCATTGAGCGCCGAGACCACCTCGATGCCGTTGCCCGTGGTCAGCGCGCCCAGGCCGCCGAGCTGCAAGATCTGCACACTCGTCCTGCCGCTGGCCGAGGCGCCCGCGCCGTTGAGCACCAGCCGGTCGCTCACGCTGGAGCTGTCGCCCAGGAAGGTGCCGAGACGCAGCACGCCGTTGTTGCCCACATAGGCGCCGTTGACGGTGAGCGTGGTCCCTGGTGCGGTGCCCACCGTGGAGACCATGCCGCTGTTGGCGAGCGAGGCGACCGTCTGGCTGAAGCCCGCCAGGTCGAGCGTGGCACCGCTGGCCACGGTGTGCGCCGAGGCCGCGCTGAAGGTGCCGGTGGCGCCGGCCTTCAGTGTGCCTTCGGCCACATTGGTCGCCCCGGTATGGGTGTTGGCGCCCGAGAGCGTGAGGGTGCCGCTGCCCAGCTTGGTGATGAAGCCGCCGCCGCTGATGTTGCCGCTGAGCGTCTCGCTGAACGCGCCGGTGTCGATGACGGGATCGTTGTTGCCGGTCAACACGATGGCGTTGGCGAGGTTCAGGCCGTCGGCCACGAAGCCGAGCGTGGTGCCGTCGTCCATCGCCAGCGCGCCGGTGCCCAGTGCCAGGCTGTGGCCGACGTTCAGCCGTCCCTGCTTGAGCGCGGTGCCGCCGCTGTAGCTGTTGGCTGCGGTGAGCGTCGTGGTGCCGGCGCCTTCCTTCACGACCGAGCCGGTGCCGCTGATGGTGCCCGGCAGCGTCAGCGCATCCGAGCGGTTGAGGACCAGCGTCGCGTTGTTCGCAATGTTGCCCACGATGCTGCCGGTGGCACCGCCGTTGCCCAGCTGCAGCGTGCCCGCTTCGATGGCGGTGCCGCCGGTGTAGCTGTTGTCGGCCGTGAGGATCGTGGTGCCTGCGCCGGCCTGCACGAGCGCGCCGCTGCCGCTGATGGTGCCCGACACCGTCAGCGCGTTCGAGCGATTCACGCTGAGCGTCGCGTTGTTGACGATGTTGCCCTGCACCGAGCCGGTGGTGCCGCCGTTGCCAAGCTGCAGCGTGCCCGCGGAAACGGTGGTGAGGCCGGTGAAGGCCTGGTCCGCGGTCAGCGTGAGCACGCCCGCGCCGGTCTTCTCGATGCCGCCGGAACCAGTCACCAGGCCGGTGTACGTGGCATCGGACGGCTGGGCGAAGCGCACGAGCCCCGCATTTCCGATCGCCAGGGGCGCGAACTGCGCCGTGCTCTGCAGGACGCCCTGCGCCGCGACATTCATGCTGCCCGTATAGATGCTGGCGTCGGCGCCCAGAATCAGGGTACCGCCATTGACGGTCGTGCTGGTGATGCCCGAAGCGGGCAGCGCGACATTGAAGGTCCAGATGCCGCCATTGCTCTGCAGCGTCTGGAAGCCGATCAAGGAGAGGGGCGCGAAGGTCGCCGCGGCGGCGCCGTCGTCGCTTTCGAGCGTGAGCAGATTGGCGCCGCCTCCGCCACTGATGTTGCCGGTGATCGAAGAGCCTGTGTAGGCATGCAAGGCATCATTTCCGCTGGCGAAACTGAGCGATCCGATGACGCTGCCCTTGTTGGTGAAATCGACGGCCGAGGTGCCGTTCGCGCCGAACACCGTCGAGGTGCCGGGGTTGGTGTTGCCCGCCACATAGCCTGCTTCCATCCTGCCGGTGTTCACGATGGTGTTGTTGCCCGAGTTCGCCTGGAACCAGATCGCCGCATGGGTCGACCGCACCGTGCCGTGATTGATGATGGTGTTGCCGCTGCCGACGGGATTGACGGCCTCCGAGTTGCCGGCGGTTCCGTCGGCGAAGACATTGGCGCCTTGCTCGATGACGAGGGTGCTGTTGCTGTTGAACTCGATCGTGTTGGCGCCGATGCCGCCGGGATACTGGCTGTTGCCGTTGGTGGAGCTGTTCTGTACCGTGGCCCCGCCGCGCACCGTGATGGCGGCATTGTTGCCAAGGCTGATCGCGGAGCTGTTGCCCGTGCTGACCAGCGCACCCGGCTGTACATCCACCGAAGTGTTGTCGGCCGTGGCCGGCCCCGCCCCCACGGTCGTGCTCTGCGTTCCGCCTGCCGTTGCGCAGGTGATGGCCGCGCCCGCGGCCGCGCAATCCGCAGCCGCCGGCATTGACACGCTTGCCAAGGCAAGGGCGACCACCGCAGCGCCTGCCGCGCTGGCAGCGGCGCTTGCCTTCGCATGGCCGCGACTGAGCTCCGACACGACGGTCCATGCCGCGAGGCTGTCGTTCCACACAATGCGAAAAACTCTGTTCATGATGTTCCTGGTTGGTTCCGCCGCCGCGGGGGGAGCGGCGCTGTCCGAGCCAGGAGCGGGGGCGGCAGGGCCGGTCAACCCGCGGTGCTGGAGCGCCGAGCGTGAGCGCGCGAGGATATGTAACAGGAACTACACAAAAGCTGACTATTGTTAACTTGAGTTTGCTTTTTATTAACTAAATCACAAAAAGAGCGTGATTTAGTATTCGCTCTGCTCGTCTGTGGCTCAGGCGCGACGGGCCCCGTGCGAAGGAGTGCACAAGCCATCGGTTGCGCACTTCGCTGGATTTCTTGCCTGATCCAATGGCGGCAGCGCTCCTTGGCAGATGGAGTCCGGGCCGGCGGGTTAGAGTCTTTTTCGAAGGCTCCAAGCAGCATGGCATCCAGACACGACGACGCGGCAGCTCAATGCAGGCCGCCACAGGAAGCGATGGCGCAGATCATCGGCGCGCGGACGCCCGGAGCGGGCGACTTCGAAACACCCATTGCCGGCCTCGGCTTCTTCCGGCGCGATGCTCCCGCGCCGCCTGCGGTGTGCATGGTCGAGCCGAGCATCGTGCTGGTTGCACAAGGCGCGAAGCAGATGTGGATCGGCGGCGAGGCCTATGCCTATGACACCTCGCGGTTCCTCGTCACCTCGTTGGACGTGCCTGCCAATTCGGAGGTGAGGGTGGCAAGCCCCGGGCAGCCCTGCCTGGGGCTGATGCTGAAGCTCGATGTGCGCATACTGGCCGAGCTGATCGCGCAGGGCGGCCTGCCGCCGCCGCGCGACCGGCCGATCGGCGTGGGGGTGGGCATCGGTGCGGCAACGCCCGCCATCCTGGCGCCGTTCTGCCGTCTGCTGGAACTGCTGGACGAGCCGCACGCCATCCCGGTGCTCGCACCGCTGATCCAGCGCGAGATCCACTACCGGCTGCTGATGAGCGACCAGGCTGCAAAGCTGCGGCAGATCGCATCGGTGGACGGACAGGGCTATCGGATCGCCCGGGCCATCGACTGGCTGAAGCTGAACTACGCCATGCCGCTTCGCATCGACGAACTCGCCGCGCGCGTGCAGATGAGTGCACCCACCTTTCACCACCACTTCCGCCAGCTCACCGCGATGAGCCCGCTGCAGTACCAGAAATGGCTGCGGCTGAACGAGGCGAAGCGGCTGATGCTGAGCGAACACTTCGATGCGGCCGGTGCGGCGTTCAGGGTCGGCTATGAAAGTCCCTCGCAGTTCAGCCGCGAGTACAGCCGCCTGTTCGGTGCGCCGCCCAAGCGGGACATCGAGGTGCTGCGAGGGGCCGCGCGGGGCGCCGAGGCGCCCAGGCAAGGACTGCCGCGCCTGGCATAGGAACTTCCGTAAGCAATAGCTTGCGGCATCAGCGGATTGGGCAAGAAAACAAGCGGAATGCCCCTGTCCGTCCCCGCGCGGCGCCAGAAAAATGGAGAGCCGAAGACACGATGAAACTGTTCGCAGGTGCATGGCATCCGTTCTCCTATTGCGACCGCCGGTGGCGCGTGATATCAAAAAAAGCGATGGCCGATGCATCCGAACTTCGAACGACAGGAGCCGACATGGACAGTCCCACGATTCCCTTGCCCTTGATCTCTCGGCGCGACGCGCTCATTGCCGGCGCGGTCACCGCCGCGGCGGTTTCGTCCGCTTCCGCACCGGCCGCGGCCGCGCAGCCCGCGCCCCCGGCAGCCGCGGGACCGCGTGCGAAGCTGTCGCTGAACGTCAACGGCCAAACGCATTCGCTCGATCTCGACACGCGCACCACCTTGCTCGATGCACTGCGCGAGCACCTGCACCTGCCTGGCACCAAGAAGGGCTGCGACCACGGCCAGTGCGGCGCCTGCACGGTCATTGCCGACGGCCGGCGCATCAATTCCTGCCTGACGTTGGCCGTCATGCACGACGGCGGGCAGGTCACCACCATCGAGGGCCTCGGCACACCGCAGAACATGCATCCGCTGCAGGCCGCCTTCGTCAAGCACGACGGCTACCAGTGCGGCTACTGCACGCCCGGCCAGATCTGCTCGGCGGTGGCCGTGCTCGACGAAATCAAGCGCGGCGTGCCGAGCCACGTGAGCGCCGATCTCACCGCGCGCCCGCTGCTGTCGGCCGAGGAACTGCGCGAGCGCATGAGCGGCAACCTCTGCCGCTGCGGCGCCTACTCCAACATCGTCGATGCCATCAGCGAGGTGGCCGGGAGCCGCGCATGAAGCCTTTCACCTACGAGAAGGCGCAATCCCCGGCGCAGGCGGCGGCCGCGGTCGCACGCAACCCCGGCGCCAAGTTCATTGCGGGCGGCACCAATCTGCTGGACCTGATGAAGCTGCAGATCGAGGCGCCCACGCACCTGGTCGACGTGAACGGCTTGGCGCTGGACAGGATCGAGCCCACGCCCGAAGGCGGCTTGCGCATCGGCGCGCTGGTGCGCAACACCGACCTGGCTGCCGACGAACGCGTGCGCCGCGACTACGGCGTGCTGTCGCGCGCGCTGCTGGCCGGCGCCTCCGGCCAGTTGCGCAACAAAGCCACCACGGCGGGCAACCTGCTGCAGCGCACGCGCTGCCCCTACTTCTACGACACCGACCAGCCCTGCAACAAGCGCCAGCCGGGCAGCGGCTGCAGCGCCATCGGCGGCATCACGCGCCAGCATGCAGTGGTCGGCACGAGCACGGCCTGCATCGCGACGAATCCGAGCGACATGGCGGTGGCGATGCGCGTGCTCGACGCGGCGGTGGAGACGGTGCGCCCCGACGGCCGCACGCGCGTGATCCCGATCGCGGACTTCCACCGCCTGCCCGGCAACACGCCGCACATCGAGACGGCGCTGGAGCGGGACGAGCTGGTCACCGGCGTCACGCTTCCCAAGCCGATCGGCGGCACGCAGATCTACCGCAAGGTGCGCGACCGCGCCTCCTATGCCTTTGCGCTGGTGTCCGTTGCGGCGGTCGTGCAGCGCGACGGCTCGGGCCGCGTCGCACTGGGCGGCGTGGCGCACAAGCCGTGGCGCGTGGAGGCCGCGGAGGCGGCGATGCCCCAAGGCGCCAAGGCGGTGACCGCGCAGCTGCTGGCCGGCGCACAGCCGACGCACGAGAACGCATTCAAGTTGCCGTTGGCCGAGCGCGCGCTGGCCGCGGCACTGGCGCAAGCAAGGAGCTGAGCAGCATGAAATTCGACACGCCCGCCACCACCAATCCGATCGACCAGCTCAAGATCATCGGCAAGCCGACCGACCGCATCGACGGCCCGATGAAGACCACCGGCACCGCACGCTACGCCTACGAACGCCACACCGAGGTGCCCAACGCCGCCTACGGCTGGGTGGTGGGTGCCGGCATCGCGAAAGGCCGCATCGCCTCGATGGACCTGGGCGCCGCGCGCGCCGCGCCGGGCGTGCTGGCCATCATCACCGCGCGCAATGCCGGCAAGCTCGGCAAGGGCGACTTCAATACGGCCAGGCTCCTGGGCGGCCCCGAGATCGACCACTACCACCAGGCCGTCGCGCTCGTCGTGGCCAACACCTTCGAGCAGGCGCGTGCCGCGGCGCAGCTGGTGCGCATCGGGTACACGCGTGCGCCGGGGCGCTTCGACCTGGCCGCCGAAAAGGATGCGGCGCAGATGCCCAAGGCCGATCCGTTTTCCGGCGAGCCGCTGACAAAGGCGGGCGACTTCGCGGGCGCGTTCGCCGCGGCCCCCGTGCAGCTCGATGCCACCTACACCACGCCCGACGAGTCGCACGCGATGATGGAACCGCACGCCTCCATTGCGCGGTGGCAGGGCGACAAGCTCACCATCTGGACATCGAACCAGATGATTGCGTGGGGCGTCGGCGATGTCGCCAAGACGCTCGGCATCCCGAAGGAGAACGTGCGCCTGGTCTCGCCCTTCATCGGCGGCGGCTTCGGCGGCAAGCTGTTCGTGCGCGCCGATGCGCTGCTGGCCGCGCTGGGCGCGCGGGCCGCCAAGCGGCCCGTGAAGGTGGCCTTGCAGCGGCCCCTGATGATGAACAACACCACGCACCGGCCCGCGACCATCCAGCGCATCCGCATCGGCGCGGCGAGGGACGGCAAGATCACCGCCATCGCGCACGAAGGCTGGTCCGGCGACCTGCCGGGCGGGCAGCCGGAAACCGCGGTCAACCAGAGCCGGCTGCTGTACGCCGGCGCCAACCGCCTGACGACCACGCGGCTGGCCGTGCTGGACCTGCCCGAGGGCAACGCCATGCGCGCGCCGGGCGAGGCGCCGGGCATGATGGCGCTGGAGATCGCGATGGACGAGATGGCGGAGAAGCTCGCGATCGACCCGGTCGAATTCCGCGTGCGCAACGACACGCAGGTCGATCCGGAGAAGCCGCAGCGTCCGTTTTCCCAGCGCCGGCTGATCGAATGCCTGCGCACGGGCGCCGAGCGCTTCGGCTGGAGCAGGCGCAACGCCACGCCGGGACAGCAGCGCGACGGTCGCTGGCTCGTGGGAATGGGCGTTGCCGCGGCGTTCCGCAACAACCTCCTGACCAAGTCGGCCGCGCGCGTGC
Source organism: Variovorax beijingensis (assembly GCF_007828835.1). Lineage (GTDB taxonomy): Bacteria > Pseudomonadota > Gammaproteobacteria > Burkholderiales > Burkholderiaceae_C > Variovorax > Variovorax beijingensis_A. Next base: position 369,242 of record NZ_VIVL01000005.1, read on the forward strand.
GACTGGACAACCGGGGCATGGTCACGGTGGAAACCGACATGACCGACATCGGCACCGGCTCGTACACCATCATCGCGCAGACCGCGGCCGAGACGATGGGCGTGCCGCTGGACCGGGTGCTCGTGCGGCTGGGCGACTCGGCCTATCCCGTGTCGGCCGGCTCGGGCGGGCAGTGGGGCGCCAACAACTCGACCTCGGGCGTCTATGCGGCCTGCATGAAGCTGCGCGAAGCCGTGGCAACCAAGCTGGGTTTCGGCGCGGTCGACGTGGAATTCGCGGACGGCATGGTGCGCTTCGGCGAGCGTGCGGTGCCGCTGGCCGAAGCAGCGGGCGCTGAAGGTTTGATGGCCGAGGACGGCATCGAATACGGCGACCTCGACAAGCAGTACCAGCAATCGACCTTCGGCGCGCATTTCGTGGAGGTGGGCGTCGATGCCGCCACCGGCGAGATCCGCGTGCGGCGCATGCTCGCGGTGTGCGCGGCGGGGCGCATCCTGAACCCCAAGTCGGCGCGCAGCCAGGTGATCGGTGCCATGACGATGGGTGTCGGCGGGGCGCTGATGGAAGAGCTGGCGCTCGACAAGCGGCATGGCTTCTTCGTCAACCACGACCTGGCGGGCTACGAGGTGCCGGTGCATGCCGACATTCCCCACCAGGAGGTGATCTTCCTGGACGAGACCGACCCGATCTCCTCGCCGATGAAGGCCAAGGGGGTGGGGGAACTGGGCATATGCGGCGTGGCCGCCGCGGTGGCCAACGCGGTCTACAACGCCACGGGCGTGCGGGTGCGCAGCTATCCGATCACGCTCGACAAGTTGCTGGATCGATTGCCGCCGGTGGTGTGAGGAGTGCTGGAAGTGCAGGTCCGGGCGGTGCGCTGTTCTTCGCTCCGCTTCAGGATGGCGCGTCCGGCCTGGGCCATTGCCGTCTCGGTGGCATCGGGTCCGAGTTCATCGCAGACCTGCGCGTGCTGCAACTCCCACTCGGCGTGCAGGCGCTCGTCGTATTTCCGAAGATCGGCGTCGAGCAGCAGCAGGTCACGGCGCGTCCACGCCGAACGCTGCCGGAAAGCCTACAGGTAACTGGTGACCGCGTTGCGGATGCGAAGTTGCCTGTCACCGACGAGTTCAACCTGCTTGTAGAACGGGCGGTTCGAAAACTCCGGCTGGTCGAGCGCCACCATGAGGGCGTCGAGTTCCTCGTCGATCGGCAGCGAATCCGGCTTGAGCGACTCCTGGATCTCCGAAATCTGGCATCAATCTCGGCACGCGGGATGCCGCCGTCGGGATGGACCAGCTCATTCAGCACGCGCTTGAACCACCAGCCTTCCGGCATCTGCACCGACAGGTCCAGATGGTGCAGGGAAACGCGGTACAGCTCGGACCGCAGCTGTTCGAGGATCGCGGCGGCGTCAGGTTGTGTCAGCACGACGTAGATGCGCGACAGCAACTGCTCCCGCTCGGCCTCGTCCAAGTGGCCCTCGAAGGTGGTCATGAGATTGCTGTGGTCGGAGCAACTGGATCGTGATGCCCTTGAGCTGCACGCGATTGTTGCGATTCAGGGCCTTGGCCACCTCGTCGCCGAGAACCTCGCTCACGGTGCCGTCGAGCTGCGCCTTCGTGCGCACGGCCACACCCATGACGTCGGAGCCCCGGGACTGCTGCTGTCCGCAGCCCGGGCGGAAAGCCTCGCGCAATGTGTCCGCAACTGGACCACTGGATTGCGTGTGGTGGCGCGCCATGGTCATGGCGTCCCTTCCGCGGGCGTGCCCTGGAAGACGGACTGCAGTGCGGCAACGAGTTCGGCGGCGGTGGCGTCGTCGGCCAGCGCGGGGAACTCTTTCGCCAACTTGGTCGACACCTTGCCTCCGTTGTCCCGCACCGATCGGATGATGCGGTCGATGTCGGTGTCCGGTCCTTCGATCACCTGCTTCACGCGCTCCCGCGCCAGCCGAAGGCTGCGCAGGTAGCCGGCTTCCTTACGCATCTCCTGCTCGATGGTCACGCGCACAATGTCAGCGATGTACTCGACGTGGTCCGTGAGGTCGGGGTAACGCCACGCTTTCAACGCGTCCGCGTAGCCGTCGAACTGCAGGTTGTAGCGCACGCCGTCCTCGGCCAACTGCTCCGGTCCGAAGCGCCAGGCGTCGATGTAGCGGCGCATGAGAGGCTGCGAGAACAGCTCGAGCACCTGGTCATAGCCGCGGCGTTTGATCACCGAACTGGTAATGGTCGCCGACACGGGCAGGATGAAAGGCTCCGGCACGGCGCCGTCCCGCCGCAGCACGTCGTTGACCAGGAAGCGCGAGATGCGGCCGTTGCCGTCGGACATCGGATGGATGTAGACGAAGCCGAACGACAGCACGGCGGCGCGGACCAGGGCGGAGCCGCCCGCGGTCCGCTCGGCGCAGTCGCGCAATCCGGACAGCAACTGCGGCGCATCGTCCCAGTGGGGGGCGATGTAGTGGACGACCTCTTGGAAGCCGTCCACTTCGCCGACGAACACCGGTGAGCGCCTCACACCGTAACGCGTGGCGCGCGGCCCCAGGATCTCGGCCTGCAACTCTCCCAACGACGCTTCCGACAAGGGATCCTGGTGCCGGCCGCACCAGCGCTCCATCGCGGCGGCGAAGCGCCGCACCCGGTCGACGTGCTGCTCCTCGTGCTCGATCGCGAAGCTGGCACGGCTTTCCTTGACGGTGAGCCAAACGGCGCTGCGCTGCAGGATGTCGGCGCCGAACTCCGCCTCGAGGGCAGCCAGATGCTCCGCACACGTGTAAAGCTCGGCCTGCCGGACTGCGGGCGTGCGCAGCACCATTGGGCAGAAGTCGCGCGAGCCGGGCAGGTTGTCACGCACCCGCCACCGCTGGTTGTTGGTCGATTGGGAGGAGGTCAGATAGGTCTCTTCATCGAGCGCGGTCACATAGTTCCCGGCCGTGACGCCCGGGAAATCGAGCAACCGTCCCGTGAGGTACTCGTAGAAGAAGCCGGCACGACGGGCATACTGTCCCGTGGGTTCCGCAGCGACCCAGGCTTCCAGCTCGCCGGCCGGCGCGGCCTCGAACAGCCGTGCGAGGAATTCCAGGTGAACGCCCTCATGCTTGAGGGCGAAGGTCAGGTGGCCCGCCAGCGACTCCGCAGGGCGAGCAGCTGGGGGATACTGTTGATGGGCGTAACCGCTTTCGCGTACGGTAGCACGCGATTTGCCGATGGCACTGTCCATGCGAAACGCCTGGACGGCAACGACGCCGTACCGTTCGGCCAGCCATCGATAACCGATCCAGTCAGGCATTTAGAAACCTAGGCAGCAGCCCAGAAAACGATTAGATGCTTGCGATCTTGATTACATTTCGGAACCTGGTCAAGTTTTCGATTAGAAACGGGCGGCCGAGCTTCCGCAACGAGTGGCTCACGGAAGTTCAGGGCCGGGCGCGTGCTGTCCCGATGAGCCGAAGGACACGAACCATGCCGACGATCAGTCTTGGGCTGGAGGGGGTGACCATCAGCTGAGAGACAGAGGAAGCCGGTCACCCGGCCCTCAGTTCGGGTCGGTCCTCGTTGCGGTGGCGGCTACCAGTTCGCTTCAGCGCTGCCACATCTGCCACCTGCTCATCGCTTCAATGAGGTTTTCGGGCTCTGCGAGACGAGGGGTGTCCCCCTCTCGCCGGCTTTCTGGTGACGCACCGTTTTGTTTCATATCGAATCATCTGCAATCGAATGATTCAACATGAAGAACTGGAAGGTGAGTGAGGGGAACGGCATGCTGCCATGGGTCAAAAGAAGCAAGGCCTCGTCCCATCCGCGCTACCTCCAGAACCCCGCGAAAGGCATGCCGCTCCGGCTGAGAGCCGTTGCAGCGTCCGGGAAGTAATTTTCCAAGGCTGCGTTTCATGCCGGCGGCCAGCCCCACGCCCGAAGAGGGTGCAACCCGGCACGCTCCCGCTTCATGGCGACAGGAAGCGCGAGAGTAGGCCTTTCGCATGCCTAATATACAGGGCATTATTAAGCTGTTTGCCTAATTTGGCGACATTTTATTTATGCGCGTCTTGTACTGTATGTGGAAAAAAGCCTAACATAATGGGCATTGAACCCATCGAATGCCTAACTTAGTGAGCAAATTTGTAATTCCCCTGCAAGCCACCCAGCGGATTGCGCAGCTGGGTCAGCGCATCCGGGTGGCGCGGATTCGGCGCGGCTGGTCGGTCGCCGATCTCGCCAGCAAGGCAGGTATCAACCGAAACACCCTCACGGCGCTTGAGCTGGGTAAGCCAGGTACGGCGGTCGGCGTGTGCTTCACGGTACTGTGGGCACTCGGCCTGGACAAGTCTCTGGACGCTGTTGCGGATCCCGACACCGATCTCCACGGCAAGGCGCTCGAAGCGTCGCGTCGCCCGACGCGGGCGGGCAAGGCCCGCAAGGCGAGCGACGACTATGACTTCTGAGCGCGAGGCCTATGTCTACGTTCAGCTGCCCGGCACGTTGGAAACGGTGCCGGCAGCGCTGCTCAGGGTGCAGACGCTGCCCGATGGCACGCAGGTTGGGCGGTTTCGCTACGGCGACCGTTACCTTCAGCGCCAAGAGGCGGTTGCACTCGATCCGTTCCAGCTGCCTCTTGCCAAGAAAGTCTTCGAGTTCACCCAGCTCAAGGGGATTCCCGGTGCCGTTCGAGACGCCGGCCCCGACGCCTGGGGACGACGCGTGATCGAGCACAAGCTCGAGCGCAGCGCGGCTGACCTCCAGGAAATCGACTATTTGCTCCATGGACCGCAAGACGGGGCAGGGTACCTGAGTTTCGGGCTGAAGGCCGAACCGCCCGCACCCAAGCGCCGGTACAACCGCACGCACCAGCTGGCCGAGCTGATCGCGGCCACGCAGGCGATCGAGGAGGGGCGCCCGGTGGCTGCACATCTGCTCGAGCAGCTCGATCCTGGCACCAGCATGGGTGGTGCGCGGCCGAAGGCCACGATCGAGGACGCGCAAAGCCTCTGGCTCGGCAAGTTTCCCGCCAGAGATGACCGCTTCAATCTGCAGCGGGTCGAATTTGCGACGCTCGACTTGGCTCGGAGGTGCGGCCTGAACGTCACACAGGCGCGGCTCCAGTCCGTTGGCGAGAGCGATGTGCTGATGTTGCAGCGCTTCGATCGCGACCACACCGACAAGGGTTACCTTCGCTTCGGTCTTGTCAGCGGTTTGACCGTGCTTGACTGTGGTGACAGCCACCTGGACCGCGAGCGCTGGTCCTACCCGCTGCTGGCCGACAACTTGCGTCGATGGTCTGACAAGCCGGAAGCTGACTGTGCCGAACTCTTCAGGCGGATGGTCTTCAATGCTGCCGTGACCAACAACGATGATCATCCTCGCAATCACGCCCTGTTGCGCAGGCAGAAGGATTGGCGGCTGTCTCCGGCCTACGACCTCGTGCCCGCACCTGTGGTCAGCCTGGAGAGGCGCGACTTGGCGTTGACTGTCGGCGACTACGGTCGCACCGCCAGCATCTACAACCTACTGTCGCAGGCGGGGCGTTTCGGATTGTCGGCGGAAGAAGCGCGCGGGGAAATCGATCGACTCGTCGATGTTGTCCGGCATTGGCGCGACGGCTTCTTCGCCTGCGGGGTGTCGGTCAAGGACGTCGACTACATCGCGCCGGCCATCCTGCCTGACTGCTTCTTTTTCGAAAGGCAACCCGGTGCGTAAGACGTCGTGCCGCGTTCACCTTCGACAAGCCGCGAACAGGTTCTTCGCCGATAGGGGCACCCGGGATGAATGAAGGAGACATCGCAGATCTGGAACGACGTCGAAGTCAAATTCGATTTGCTTGATTTTTCACGTGTGGCGAAGCGGCCGCGCAGCTGATCCAGGACGCTGGCGGTGACCGCTGACCCCCTTGGCGGGCGCAGCCTTGGCCGTGCGCTCAGCGCGAGCATTCCCCTGTGCTGGCGCCCAATGCCTCGGCGCGGGCGATCTCCGCCCGCAAATCGAACCGCCATCCTCGCGGGCCTTGAGTCCGGACCAGCCGTCGAGTGGACACCGGCACACTTCGTTTCATCCAGAAGCTGAGCGATGCACCCGCCAGCGTCGTGGGAAGAAGATTCTTGGCGCAACCGTCGGCACCGGCACCGGCGCCGGGGCATGGCCGGGCGTGGGGCTCGACGACAGGGGGACGAAGGCAGGGCACGCCGTGCCCGAGGACAAGGTCCGCAAGCGGTCCGAGCGCAGCCAATCGCTGACCCGCGACGCGGGCCGGCCGCTGGTCGTCTCCGGTAACTTCGGACTGAATACGCCTGCGCAAGGTCGCCCATGGCCGATATTCGTTAGATCGAGAGGCCCACTGCGTCAAAGAAGACGACGCATCGTGCAGTTCAGCCGGGCATCCGATCGCCAGGGATGACGCTGCACATGCCGGGAACTCGCGCCGCTTGCGGCGTGCCCGCCACCGAGGCTGGCTACGCCCGGCCCTCGCGCAGGTGCTTGGCCCATCGGAACGGCGCGGCGAGCCGCGAAACGCCCGAATAAAGCAGCTCATCGTGCGTGCGCGGGTTCGAGGTCGAAAGCGCGCGCATGAGGTTGATCTTCACCCGGTCCGAACGCACCGATTCGCCCGGCGCGCGCGGACGCAAGCCCAGCTTGCGCATGCAGTAGTTCACCTGGTAGACGTGCCCGCGCTCCTCCATCTCCGGCATCACGTAGTAGAGCGCCAGGCTCACCGACACGTCCTTGCCGTTCTGGATGCGGTGCGGCGCAAGGGGCGGATGATGGACGCCGATGCCGGGCACGAGCCTCCAGGCGCTGCCGGCATCCGCGAGTTCGTCGCGGTAGATGCCGGCCACCGGGTTGTGGCGGTAGAAGTCCTCGATCTCCGGCGCCGTCAGCGTGCCGAACTCGCGCGGATAAAGGTGCAGGTCCTTCTCCCCCTGCACCTGCATGAGGAAGTTGGTCTCGTGGTCGAAGTGGTAGGCCACCGGCAGCCACGGCGCGCTCAGGAACACCGAGAGGCTGCCCCATGTCATCTGGCTGCGTACCGGGCGGCGGGTGATCTCCTCGACGTCGGCCAGCAGCAGATCGAAGAGCTCGCCGTACTCGGGATCCATCTCGTCGATGTAGTGCAGCGCCACCCATTTGCCGTTCTCGCCGATCTGCTCGATGCTTTCGCGGAACCGCGCCTTGAGCGTGTCGCGCGGCAGCTTCAGCTCGGCGGCCTTGAAGTAGCGCTTGTAGTGGTCGCGGTCGAACGCGCGCTCCGACAGGCGCGCAAGGCGCTCGATCGACAACAGCGGATGGCCGGCCAGGCCATGCCGGAATGCGAAAGGCCGCTCGTTGAGCTGCTCCCAGGCCTGCGCATCGTCCTGCTGGATGAGACCAGACGCCCCGTGCCGGCCGACGGAGGGGTTGCGCAGCTGGGGAATCATGGCCGTCTCCTGTCGTTATTAGCTTACGCATCAGAGGCTAGGCGTTACTGAATGGACGTCCATCACCATTTGGGGTGTTTTCGAATGAAACATTCGAAACATTCAGACGGTCCGCCTTCGCGCCGTCCCCGTCCACTTCGAAGCGCAGCTGGCGTGCGGCCCCCCGAAATGGAGTTCGCAGCTGTGTCCGCCGACGCGTGCCGACCTGCTAACCCATCATGGCCGCAGCTGCCTTGATCGCTTCGCGGACGCGGCCGTAGGTGCCGCAGCGGCACACGTTCTCGATGGCGTCGATGTCCGCGTCGGTGGGATTGCGGGTGCGTCGCAGCAGGTCGACCGCCGCCATGATCTGGCCCGGTTGGCAGAAGCCGCATTGCGGCACGTCGAGGTTCATCCAGGCCTGCTGCACCGGATGCAGCGTGTTGCCGTTGGCCAGCCCCTCGATGGTTGTCACCTGCCGGCCGCGCACATCCATCACCCGCGTCGAGCAGGCGGTGACCGCCTTGCCGTCCACGTGGCAGGTGCAGGCCTTGCACACGTTGATGCCGCAGCCGTACTTCGGGCCGGTGATGCCTAGCTTGTCGCGCAGCACCCAGAGCAGGGCCATGTCGTCGGGCGCCTCGACGTCGACGTGGCCGCCGTTCACCTTGAAAGATTGCACAGGCATGGCGGACTCCTCAGGCGGGTACCGGCACGACGACCGGCGTGGGCAGCTTGCCCGGGGGGATGGGGGTGAAATCGACGGGGAAGTTCAGCGGAAAACTTCGCGGCTTCTTGCCGGTGGCGCGCGCATAGGCGTTGGCGATCGCGCCCGAGCTGGCCGACAGGCCCACCTCGCCCAGGCCGCCGATCGCCTCGCCGCTGCTGGGCGGCATGATGATGACCTTCACGTCCTTCGGGTAGTTCTTCATGCGCGCGAAGTGGTACTGCGAGTAGCTGCCCTCCAGCGGCAGGCCATTCTGGATGTGCAGCCCGGCCGTCAGCACGATGGAGATCGACTCGCACAGGCCGCCCTGCATCTGCGCCTCGATGCCCGAGGGGTTGATGGGGGTGCCGACGTCGATCGCGATGGTGGCGCGGGTCACCTTGAGGTCGGTCGGCACGCGCGCGTCGATCTCGACGATGCAGGCGGTGAAGGACTTCGACTCCTGGTGCACGCCCACGCCCTGTGCAAACCCCGCCGGCATGGCCTTGCCCCATTGCGCCGCCTCGGCCACGGCCTTCAGCACCGCGCGTGCGCGCGGCAGGCGCAGGTATTCGAGGCGAAAGGCGACCGGGTCCTTGCGCAGCGCCCTGGCCATCTCGTCGACCAGGATCTCCTCCACCAGGCGCGAGGGCTGGATGTGCACCGAGCGGTAGGAGCAGGTGTTGATGTCCATCGCGACCGGCGTCAGCAGCTTGGTGGTGACGCCGAAGTTGTACGGCGAAGCGACCATGGTCTTGAACATGACCTGCTCGATGGCGAAGTTGCCCACCGTCTGCGGAAAGCCGTTGGGCAGTGCAATGGCCGCGGCGCCCAGCATCTCGCCGAAGCCGTGGCGCGTGTCGAGCCGCACGCCGGCGATGCGCTGCTCGAAAGAGATGACCTGGCCCAGCAGCATCGTGGCGCGCGCCCGATGGAACATGGGCGGGCGCACGCGGCCGTGGCGCATGTCGTCGGTGCGGTGGTACATCAGGCGGCAGGGCCGGCCCAGCGCCTTGGAGATCTGTACCGCTTGCAGCGTCGCGTCCCAGAACAGCCGGCGCCCGAAGGAGCCTCCTGAGGGCACGGCATGCACCTTGACCTTGTCCAGCGGCAGGCCCAGATCGGCTGCCACCGCCTGCTGCGTGACGATCGGACTCTGCAGGCCGGACCAGATCTCGGCGCGGTCGGCGCGCACGTCGGCAATGGCACATTCCGTTTCCATCGGGCAGTGCGAGACCGCGGCGAACTCGAATTCCCCCTCGACGGTCAGAGCACCCAGCGGCGGCAGCAGGAAGGGCAGCAGCGCGGATTTGAGCTGCTGCTGGATGCTGGCATTGGACTCGCCGGCGACCGCACCCGCGGTCCAGGTGACGTCGAGCGCATTCACCGCGGCCCAGGCCTGGCCGAAGGTCTCGGCCATCACCGCCACACCGGGCGGCGTGGGCACGATGCCGTTCGTGGCGGGAATCGGCGCGATGCCCAGGACGCCGGGCATGCCCATCACCGCGGTCGTGTTGTTGATGCGCACGAACTGGCCGTTGATGGTGGGCGGCCGGCACACCATGGTCGGCTTGGCGTCAGGCACGGCCTGGTCGAGCGTGAACTTCTTGCGTCCGGTCACGATGTCCAGCGCGTCGAGCCGCGTCACGCGCTGGCCGACCACCGCGTTGGCGGAGCCCGTGGCCAGCCCGCCGATCAGCGGCATGCCCGCATGCAGCGAACGCACGCTCGAGGAGCCTCCGGTGAGCTGGTTGAACATCAGCTCCGGACTGGCGTCGGCGGAGCCGACCTCGATCGCGTTCAGCGGCAGGCCCAGCTTGTCGGCCAGCATCATCGCGGCGGCGGTGGCGATGCCCTGGCCCGATTCGAAGCGCGGCAGCTCCAGCCGGACGCGGCCGTTCGCCAGGTTGCTCACCTTGACCAGCGGCATGGTCGGCAGCGCCGTGACCGTCACCGCATCGCCGATGTCGATCAGGTCGGTCGTGTCAGGTGGAGTCATCGGCAGTATCGCGGCCCGCGCCGACGAAGGGGCCGCCAGGCCGCCGAGTCCCGCGGCGGCTGAAATCAGCGGCGCGGAGGCCGCGTATCCCAGCAGGTCGCGCCGGCGCATGCCCGGCGGTTCGTCATGAGATGGCGCAGGCGTGGGGCCAGCACCCGATTCCGGATGTTCCATCCTTGTCTCCAGTCTTATGGTTGTGTTGTGGCGAACGGTGGTCAATATGTCATGATCGCCGCGACAAAAATGTCTTTTTGAAGACATTCCTTACGCGCCCCACAGGCCTCCCCACGCAGGGCCGGCGCGGGCGGACGAGTGGGACAGCGAGCGGAGGAAACACGGATGCCGTCGAAGGCCATGGAGACCATGCTCCGCGAGAGCTTGTGGGCGAAGACCCTGGCGGCCGAGGAACTCGACCGCGTGGTGCGCGAGTCGTACGAGCGCGAGGTGCCGGCCGGCGGTTTCGTGATGCGCCGCGGCGAGCCCGCGGATCTCTGGCTCGGCGTCATCGAGGGTCTGGTGAAGATGTCGCTGTCCCTGGCCGATGGCCGCGTTTCCACTTTCACCGGCGTGACTTCGGGCGGCTGGGCCGGCGAAGGGTCGCTGCTGAAGCCCGGCCCGTGGCGCTACGACGGCGTGGCCATGCGTCCGACGCGCGTGGCCTGCGTGCCGCGCCACACCTTCGAACGCCTCGTGTCGACGAACCTCGATTTCGACCGCTTCCTCCTGTCGCACATCAATGCGCGCCTGAGCCTGTTCATCGGCCTCATGGAGTTCGACCGCTTGCTGGGTCCCGACGCGCGCGTTGCACGCTGCCTGGCCAGCCTGTTCGACCCGATCCTCTATCCGCAGGCGAGCAGCTTCATCCGCCTGACCCAGGATGAGATCGGGCTCTTGTCTGCGGTCTCGCGCCAGCGCGCCAACCGGGCACTGCATGCGCTCGAGCGCGCAGGCCTGCTGCGGGTGGAGCACGGCGGCGTCGAGGTGATCGATCTTGAAGGCCTGCGCAGCTACCTGGGTGACGGGAGCGCCTAGCGCTGTCCGGCGGCATCCGGGTTTGTCCTCGTTATTTGGTTATCAATCAAAACTACATTGGTTATCTTCAATAACCTTTGTGGCCGACGAAGCGCCGCCGGCCGAGGAGACCAGCATGGATCAGATCGTGTCATCGTCCTGGCGGCCGGCATGGGCCGCGGTGGGTGCGGCCGCCTTGCTCGCGGCCTGTGGCGGAGGCGGCGGCGGGAGCGGCTTTGCGTTCCTGCCGATCGTTCCGGCCGCACCGGCGGCACCGCCGCCTGCGCCCGCTGCGCCGCCGCCCGCGGCTTCGCCGGAGGCACGACCCGGCACGCTGCAGTCGTGCACCGACCTCGCGAGCAAGGCCGCCTTCAACGGCACGGTCTACACCAGCATCACTTCCGTCGCGGCCGGCACCCTCACGGTGGCCGGCGTGAGCACGCCCACGCCCGCGCACTGCCTGGTGCAGGGAAAGATGAACGAACGCACCAGCAGCATCGACGGCCGCACCTATGCGATCGGCTTCGAGATGCGTCTGCCGGTCGACTGGAACGGGCGCTTCTTCTACCAGGCCAACGGCGGGCTCGACGGGAGCGTGGTCCCGGCCTCGGGCGGGGTCGGGGGAGGGGCGCCCACGACCACCGCGCTGCACATGGGCTTTGCCGTGATCAGCTCCGATGCGGGCCACTCGGGCGCGCAGAACCCGGTCTTCGGCATCGATCCGCAGGCGCGCCTGGACTACGGCTACAACGCCGTCGCGCAGCTCACGCCGATGGCCAAGAACCTGATCGCCAAGGCTTATGGCCGCGGGGCCGACCGCTCCTATTTCGGCGGCTGCTCCAACGGCGGCCGGCATGCGATGGTCGCGGCCGCGCGCTCCGCCAACGAGTACGACGGCATCCTGGCGGGCAATCCCGGCTTCAACCTGCCGAAGGCCGCGGTCGCGCAGCTCTACGGCGTGCAGCAGTACGCCCAGGTGACGACCGCCAACACGCCGGCGGGCAAGCCGGACCTGCAGACGGCCTTCACGCAGGCCGAGATGAACACGGTGGCCGCCGCGGTGCGCTCGAAGTGCGATGCACTGGACGGCGCAACCGACGGCATCGTCGCGGATGTGCAGGGATGCAAGGCTGCCTTCAAGCTGGCCACGGACGTTCCCACCTGCAGCGGCGCCCGCGACGGCAGCTGCCTCACGGCCGCGCAGAAGACCGTGCTCGACAACGTCTTCGGCGGGGCGCGCAACACCGCGGGCGCCGCGCTCTACAGCGGCTTTCCCTACGACGCGGGCATCAACGGCGCCGATTGGCGGCAGTGGGAGTTCTCCAATTCGCAGAACCTGGACACGGCCGCGGTCGGGTTCGTGTTCAGTTCGCCGCCGCTGGGCACGAGCCGCCCCTCAGGCATCGACTTCGCGCTGGGCTTCAGCATGGACGCCGATGCGCCGGGCATCTTCGCGACCACCGCGCTCTACACGGAATCGGCCATGTCCTTCATGACGCCGCCGAACCCGGGCAACCTCGCGGCGCTGCGCGACCGCGGCAGCAAGCTCATGGTCTACCACGGCACCAGCGACGCGGTGTTCTCGTCGGACGACACGACGCGCTGGTATGACGAACTGCGTGCGGCCAATGGCGGCGATGCCTCCGGCTTTGCGCGCTTCTTCCCGGTGCCCGGCATGAACCATTGCGGACGAGGCCCGGCCACGGACCAGTTCGACATGCTGACGCCGCTGGTGGCCTGGGTGGAAAAGGGCAAGGCGCCGGATTCCGTGGTGGCCACCGCGCGCGGCGCCGGCGCCAACGTGGTCAACACGGAACTGCCCGCCGGCTGGTCGGCCGCACGCACGCGGCCCCTGTGCCCGTATCCGAAGGTGGCGAGCTATGTGGGCGGCGATCTGGAGTCGGCGGCCAGCTTCGCCTGCAAGTAGGGCGCGGACTCACACTCGGAGTGCCGCGCGGAAGCCCCTGGCTGCGTACCAGGGGTTTGAGCCTTGCTTGTTGGCATACTCTGGCGAAGTTCCGTAGCTCATTCATCCAAGGCAGGCACGATGCCGAATGCAAGAAAAGTCGCCAATCTGGGGATTGCCACGCCGGCATACAACAACACGGTGCTCATGAGCTACGCGAACACGCTGTTCGGGATTCAAGCGCTGGCGATGAACGCGGGGATCGGATGCCGGCTGCTGTGGTCGTCGAGTTCGAGTGTGATTGCGGTCGCGCGCAATTTGCTTGCCGATGAGTTCTTGCGCGATGACCGCCTCTCTCATCTGTTGTTCGTCGATGCGGACATGTCCTTTCCGCCGGAGGATCTGATGCGCATGCTGGTGGCCAGCGAGTCGTTGGGGCCGCATGACGTCGTTGCCGCCATCAGCCCACGCAAACGCCTGAACTGGGAGCGTGTGACGGCGGCTGCACGCACGCAGCCTCAATTGACTGGCAGGGATATGGCCACGCTGGCCGGATCCTTCGAAGGCATGTTCAAGCCGATCTCGGGGCGCATGGACGAGGTGTTCGAAGATCGTCCCGTGGAAGTCGAGGCCATTGGGACGGGCGTCATGTTGATCGGCCGCTGCGTCCTTGAACACCTGATCGCGCATGGCGTTCAGCGCGTCAGGATGGGATCGCAGCACATCGAGCTGAATGTGTTCTTTGAAGACACCGTGGTCGATGGCTTCCACATCTCGGAAGACATCTCCTTTTGCAACAAGGTGCGCCGGGCGGGCGGCCGGGTGTGGGGCGTCCCGTGGTTTCGAATGACCCATGGCGGCAACTACGACCATATCGGGGACATCGGCGCCATCTCGCGAGCCGGGATGACGCTGTAGCAACCATGTCTTGCAGGCATGGTCCCGCGCATTCATGTCCGGCCGCGCTGTTGCCGCATGATCACGCCGGGACAATGATGGGCATGGGGGCTTCGCATCTCATGCTGCGTTCCTGCATGATCCGATATGCCTCTTCGATGCTGCATCGATACCGGTCGATATCGAACAATGGGGCATTCGTTCCTGCCAAGCGCAGATGCTCTCTTTGGCGTTGGAGTTCGCCGGGATCGCTCGCCAGCTCGATGGCTCTTGACTCATACGCGTCGAGCGTGGGCATCACCATTTCCGGCAGCCCCACGGCATGGAGCAAGCTGGCGGCAACGCGGCCGGCGAATGTGGTTCCGAGGCAGGTGAGCAAGGGCAGGCCCGCCCAGAGCGCATCGCTCCCCGTGGTGTGGGCATTGCATGGAAAGGTGTCCAGGAACAGATCCGCCAGCGCATGCCGACAGAGATGCTCGCCCAAGGGCTGACGCGGCGCGAAGACCAGCCGTCCGGGTTCAACGTCGTTCTTCACGGCCTCATCGCGCAGTCTGGGCGCGACACGGCCGTCTGTTTCGTACAGCCAGAGCACGCTGTCGGGGACGGTGCGCAGGATTCGCATCCACGTGGCGAAGACCGTCGGAGTGATCTTGTAAGTGTTGTTGAAACAACAGAAGACGAACCCGTTCGCGGGAAGGCCGGCTGCAATCCTGGCGCTCGCCCTGTCGGTACGCATCGGTGCGATCGAACGCAAGCCGGGCGCATTCGGTTGGTAGCAGTGGGGCAGGGTGACGATCTGCTCGGTGTAGAAGGGTGCATGTTCCGGCGGTGTCACGATCGCATCGCCCACGATGTAGTCGATGAATGCCGCCCCCATGCTGGCGGGATAGCCCAGATAGTTGACTTGCACCGGGGCGGCGCGACCGGCGAAGATCCGCGGGCGGCAGTTCTGCGTATAGCCTTTCAGGTCGATCGCTATGTCGATTTCCAGTTTGCGGGACAAGGCGCAGACCGTGCTGTCCGACTCCTCGGAAACATCGAAGAAGTGGTCCACCCCTCGGGACAGGCGTCCCGTCATGTCGTCGAAAGTCGAGGGACCGAAAGAAAAGAGAAACACCTCGAACTTGGCGGGATCGTGCTTCTCAAGAAGCTCGGCGATCAGCAGCGTGGTCGCATGCGCGTGGAAGTCCGCAGAAAAATAGCCCAGGCGGATTTTCTCGTGACTGGCGCGCTCGGGCAGGGGCAATGGCTCGGCTTCTGGAACAAAGTCCTCGATGAACCTCGCGCCCGCACGTCGGATCACGTCGAGGTCATCGCACCCGACCGCCATGACAAACGGCGTGGCGGCCGACTCGCCCCGCATGACGGCCTCCACAGGCGGGCCTTGACGTGATCGAAGTCGTGCCAGCGCAGCGTTTGGGCCATGCCAAGGAAATGGTCTCCTGCTGCGTAAGCTGGCACAGGATCGGATTTCAGGGCTTGTTCGAGATGAAGGAACGCTTCTTCATGTCGGTTTCCTCCGACGAGTGCGCGCGCGGCCAGGAAGTGCTCGTCCCCGCACCCGCCCGATGACGGAGCGCTGAGTTCGATCGCGCGCTCGAATGCCTGCGCAGCCTGCATGGAGTCGCCCATTCCAAGGCGCACATGGCCGTGGGCTCTCCAGGCGTCTGCCGATGACGGGTGGCGGGCGATGGTCCTTTCGCTTTCGGCCAAAGCGTCCGGGTGGCGTTGCAGGCCGCAGAGTGCGTAGATGCGTCTGCACAAGGCGTCGAGGTCATCACTCGCTCCGGCCAGTACCGCATCAAAATCATCCAGCGCTTCGGCATGCCGTCCTTTCTCGAGCAACGCCACGCCCCGGTTGTAGTGCGTGTCGATCGAGGCCGGGCACATTGCCAATGCGCGGTCGTAGCACTCCAATGCCCGCTCGAAGTGGCCAAGCCGCTTCAATGCGTTCGCAAGATTGGTCAGAACGTCGTGCCCGCCTGGATCCAGCGCCAGCGCCACTTGATAGGCCTGCACGGCTTCTTCGTAGCGCTTCAGTCCGTGCAAGGCGTTGCCGCGGGTTGCATGCGTGTTCGAGATGCGCGGTTCGATGGCAATCGCGAGATCGGCGTAGCGCATCGCTTCTTCGAGACGCTTTCTCTGAATGCCCAGGATCCCAAGCATCCCAAGGCTTGGATGATGGTAAGGGGCACGGTTCAGAATTTCCAGATAACCGGCTTCCGCCTGGTCCAGAAGGCCGTTCTGGTGAATTTGCAATATCGCATCGAAATCGCGATCGATCTCACCGGCCGTGCCTTCCATCGATCTTCCTTGAGTTGCTGCCAAGCGCATTGACCCCGCGCACGTGTCGCTGCGTCCGTCGACCTGGGATCTGTTCTTCTGCTACTGACGCCCACCGATGGCATAAGGGCGTGACAGCGCGTCGGAAAACCTGCCGCGGAATTCGTAATTCCCCGTATGGCCCAGTTGCACCGTGGTGTCGATAAAGACTTTTCCGCCGATGGCGCGCCAACGATGGCAGAACGCATAGTCTTCGGACAGGTAGCGTTGGGTGGACTCGTCCACCATCACATCGAAAAAGCGATAGCACAGCGCCGCACGCTCGGGTGACCACAATCCGTCAGGTACGTAGCGCAGGTGGGGGTAGTGCTGGATCAATGCTTCGAAGACGGAGCGCTTGATGACCATGAAGCCAGTCGGCGCTTCGGCAACCTCCATCACACCGTTGTCGTCGGGAATGCCTGGCAGGCCGGCTCCCGAGTTGACGGGGAACCTGGTGCTCAGGCGCTCGAAATCCGCACGCCCGATTCTTGTGGTGCCGGGAGGGATGTCAATTGGCCACATGAAGTTCTTGATCGGATAGGCGCCAGCTACGACGTCCAGGTCCAATCGAAGCAAGCGCATGATGTCGCTGGGATCGAAGCTGATGTCGGCGTCAATCCAGATGACATGCGTCAGGGTTGGATCGAGCAAGAAATCCACGAGCATTTCGTTGCGGGCTCGCGTGACCAAGCTCGATCCAACTTCGACTCGGATGCTGAACAAAGTTTCCGCTCGCCAGGCCGCGTTTGTCAGTGCCAGCAAACTCTTGGTGAACCCTATCGACACATTGCCGCCGTATGCGGGCGTCAGGACAGTCGGACGCATGGCCTTCAGGGCTGACTCATCCAGCATCGGCATTACTCCCTCAAGAGACAAAACTGGATGTTATCAAGGCGGCTGACACGGTTGCGCGCAACGGGCAGGGCAGGTGGCTCCGTCGTCCGGCGACGAGGTACCTAGGCCGGATCCGGTGGGTGATGAGCTGCGGAGAGATGCGCATGCCGCGCTCGTTGGTAGGAGAGCGGACTCACACCCGGAGTGCCGCGCGGAAGCCCCTGGCTGCGTAGTACGACTGCGCGCCGTTGTGATAGACGAACACGCGGCCGTAGCGCCGATCGCCGAAGAGGGCGCCGCCAAGCGCCCGGAGGTCGGGAGGGGTCGCGATCCAGCTCGAGGTCTTGAGGTCGAACTCGCCGAGCGCCTGCAGTTGCCGGTACTGTTCCTCGGTCAGCAGGTCGATGCCCATGGCGGCGGCCATCTCGACCGCGCTGTCCTGCGGCTTGTGTTCCTTGCGGGCGTCGAGCGCTCCGCGGTCGTAGCAGACGCTCCTGCGGCCGATTGGGGTCTCCGCGGCGCAGTCGCAGAAGACGTAATGGCCGGTTGCCGGGTCCTGGCCGATGACGTCGGGCTCTCCGCCCGTGGCTTCCATTTCGCGCAACGAGCGCACTGCGCGGGGGCTGGCTTCGAGCCGGCTGCGTACGTCGGCCCAGGCGATGGCCTTGTGCCGGTGCATGTTCTTCTCGAAGCGGGTCTTCAGTGCCTGGAGCAGCTCTTCCCGTTCTTGCGCCTTCATGGTTCTTGAGTGCGTTGAGCTTGGTTGCAGGTCTGCCTTGCGCGTGACAGTTTGCCAGATGACATGCGCGGCCCGCGGGATTATGCTTTTGCCCCGCGCAGGAAATGGCTCGCCCATGGAGGTCTCATCATGACCAGTCCAGCCCGTTCGTTGCTTCGTGCTCCGGCGCCGGAGGAAGAGATCGTTCTTCCGGACAGGATGGTGGGAGAGGGGTTCCAGATTGCCGCCCGGTCGCAGAAGACCTACGCCGCCACCGGCGCGCCCGTGGTCTTCTTCGACGTCCTGTCCGAAGACGACGAGCGCATCGGCATTGCCAATGCGATCCTCGAGCCGCGTTCCGATGCCGTGGCGGGCATCGGGCATGTCTGCGTGACGCTGAGCGAGGCGCATGCCTCCGCGGAACTGCTGACGCAGGTCGCCGATGTCCTGGTCGACTACACCCTGCAATCGGGCGTGCCCGAAGTCATGATCGTCGTGCCGCAATCGCATGCCGATTCGGTCGAGGCGTGCTGCAGGCTCGATCCGGTCTCGTCCGGTGCGACGCACCTCGGGCACGGGGTCGAGGGGCAGGTCTACACGTATCGCCGGTAGTGGGGCACCTGCGGGATTTCACCAAGGCCCGCCGGCGGCCGGCGCGGCGCATACTTGCCGCAGCGCCGCTCGCCGGCCCCTCCGGGGTTCCGGGCGACTGTCAGGAGGCACGCCTTGCAGCGAACCGACATTGCCAACCCGGCCTATTTCCACAAGGTCGTCGATTGCCAGTACGCCTGCCCGGCGCACACCCCCGTCCCCGAATACATCCGCATGATCGCGCAGCGCCGCTACGGCGACGCCTACATGGTCAACTGGGTGTCCAACGTGTTTCCCGGCATCCTGGGACGCACCTGCGACCGGCCTTGCGAGCCGGCCTGCCGGCGCGGTCGGGTCGAACAAAGCAATGCGAAGGATCCCGAGCCGGTGGCGATCTGCCGGCTCAAGCGCGTGGCGGCCGACATGAAGGAGGACGTGCGTGCGCGCATGCCCAAGCCGGCGCCGATGAACGGCAAGCGTGTCGCCTGTATAGGCGCAGGGCCGGCCTCGCTCACCGTCGCGCGCGACCTCGCGCCGCTGGGCTACGAGGTGACCGTGTTTGACGAGGACGCCAAGGCCGGCGGCTTCATCCGCACCCAGATCCCGCGTTTTCGGCTGCCTGAGTCGGTGATCGACGAGGAGACCGGCTACATCCTGGACCTGGGCGTCGAGTTCCGCGGCGGCGAGCGCATCGGATCGATGAAGGCGCTGATGGCCGAGGAGTGGGACGCGATCTTCGTCGGCTGCGGCGCGCCGCGCGGGCGCGACCTGGACATTCCCGGGCGCCGGGAAGCGGCGGCCGGCATCCACATCGGCATCGACTGGCTCAATTCCGTGTCCTTCGGGCATGTGAGCCGCATCGGCCGGCGCGTGATCGTGCTGGGCGGCGGCAACACGGCCATGGACTGCTGCCGCTCGGCCCGGCGCCTGGGCGGCAGCGACGTGAAGGTGATCGTGCGCAGCGGCTTCGACGAGATGAAGGCCTCGCCCTGGGAGAAGGAGGACGCCCAGCACGAAGGCATTCCGATCATCGACTTCCACGTGCCCAAGGCCTTTGTCCACGAGGAAGGCCGGCTGCAGGGCATGACCTTCGAGCGGGTCCGCGCCGAGTACGACGCGCAGGGCCGCCGAAAGCTGGTGCCCACCGGCGAGCCCGATGCCTGGTTCGAATGCGACGAGGTGCTGGTGGCGGTGGGCCAGGAGAACGCCTTCCCGTGGATCGAGCGCGATTGCGGCATCGCCTTCGACAGTTCGGGCCTGCCCGCGCTCGACAAGAACACCTTCCAGTCGACGGTGCCCCATGTGTTCTTCGGCGGCGATGCGGCCTTCGGCCCCAAGAACATCATCACGGCCGTGGCCCACGGCCATGAGGCGGCGGTGTCGATCGACCGGCTGCTGCGCGCCGAGCCGGTGTACGTGCGCCCGGCGCCGATGACCAATCTGATCTCGCAGAAGATGGGCATCCACGAGTGGAGCTACGACAACGACACCTCCAACGACCTGCGCTACAAGGTGCCATGGGCCAAGGCCGAGGCGGCGCTGGCCAGCATCCGGGTGGAGGTGGAGCTGGGCTTCGACGCCGCCACCGCCTTCAAGGAGGCCGAGCGCTGCCTGAACTGCGACGTGCAGACGGTGTTCACCGAGTCCGCGTGCATCGAATGCGATGCCTGCGTGGACATCTGCCCGATGGACTGCATCAGCTTCACCACCAACGGCGACGAGGCGGATCTGCGCCAGCGGCTCAAGGCGCCGGCACTCAACCTGGCGCAGGACCTGTACGTGTCGGGCGGGCTCAAGACGGGCCGCGTGATGGTCAAGGACGAGGACGTCTGCCTGCACTGCGGCCTGTGCGCCGAGCGCTGCCCCACGGGCGCGTGGGACATGCAGAAGTTCCTGCTGAAGATGGCGACGGCGGGGCAGGAGGTGGCCCGATGAGCGCCGTCCGGCCACCCGACGGCGCGACGGCGCCCTCGGAAGGCGGCAAGGCGCACGAGGCGACGGGCGCAGGGGTCGCCCCCATCGAGGCGGTCAACGACTTCGTCATCAAGTTCGCCAACGTCAACGGCTCGGGATCGGCCTCGGCCAACGAACTGTTCGCCAAGGCCATCCTGCGCATGGGCGTGCCGGTGAGCCCGCGCAACATCTTCCCGAGCAACATCCAGGGTCTGCCGACCTGGTACGAGGTGCGCGTGACCGAAGAGGGCCACCTGGGCCGGCGCGGCGGCACCGACATGATGGTGGCGATGAACCCGCAGACCTGGGACGCCGACCTGGCCGAGCTGGAGCCCGGCGGCTACCTGTTCTACGACAGCACGCGGCCGCTGCCGCCTTCGAAGTTCCGCGACGACATCCGTGTGATCGGCATGCCGCTGACCGAGATCTGCAACGCCGTCTACCAGGACCCGCGGCAGCGCCAGCTGTTCAAGAACATCGTCTATGTGGGCGCGCTCGCGATCCTGCTGGGCATCGAGCCGGAAGTGGTCGAGAAGCTGTTCGGCGAGCAGTACAAGGGCAAGGAAAAGCTGCTCGCTTCCAACGTGCAGGCGCTGCACCTGGGCTGCGACTTCGCGCGCGAGAACCTCGAGCCGCTGGGCCTCCGGGTGCGGCGCGCCGACCGCGTGGGCGACCGCATCTTCGTGGACGGCAACAGCGCCGCAGCGCTGGGCTGCGTGTATGGCGGCGCCACGGTGGCGGCCTGGTATCCGATCACGCCGTCGTCCTCGGTGGCCGAGGCCTTCCAGAAGTACTGCACCAAGTTCCGCGTCGACCCGGCCACCGGCCAGCAGCGCTTCGCCATCGTACAGGCGGAGGACGAACTCGCCTCCATCGGCATGGTGGTCGGCGCCGGCTGGAACGGCGCGCGGGCCTTCACGGCCACCTCGGGGCCCGGCATCTCGCTGATGGCCGAGTTCATCGGCCTGGCCTACTTCGCCGAGATTCCGGTCACCATCATCGACGTGCAGCGCGGCGGCCCTTCCACCGGCATGCCGACGCGCACGCAGCAGGCCGACATCCTGGCCTGCGCCTACGCCTCGCACGGCGACACCAAGCACGTGCTGCTGTTTCCCGAGGATCCGCACGAGTGCTTCGAGCATGCGGCGGCGGCGCTGGACCTGGCCGACCGGCTGCAGACGCCGGTGTTCCTGATGACGGACCTGGACATCGGCATGAACCAGCGCCTGTGCGCCCCCTTCGCCTGGGACGACAGCAAGGCCTACGACCGCGGCAAGGTCATGAGCGCCGAGGAGCTCGAGGCCGGCCGCGACTTCGGCCGCTACAAGGACGTGGACGGCGACGGCATTCCCTGGCGCACGCTGCCGGGCACGCACCCGACCAAGGGCAGCTACTTCACCCGCGGCACCACGCGCGACGCCTATGCCCGGTATTCGGAGCGCGGGCCGGACTACATCTACAACATGGAGCGGCTGCTCAAGAAGTTCGCGACCGCGGCCACGCTGGTGCCGCAGCCCGTGCTGCGCCCCGCCGCCGGGAAGACCGAACTGGGCGTGATCTATTTCGGTTCGACCAGCCCGTCGATGCACGAGGCGCTGCAGGCGCTGGAAGCGCGCGGCATCCACCTCGACGCGCTGCGGCTGCGCGCCTTTCCCTTCTCGGACAGCGTGGTGCAGTTCCTGGCGCAGCACCGGCAGGTGTTCGTGGTCGAGCAGAACCGCGATGCGCAGATGCGCAGCCTGCTGGTCAACGAGCTGGACATCGATCCCGCCCGGCTGGTGCGGGTGCTGCACTTCGACGGCACGCCCATCACGGCGCGCTTCATCGTCCAGGCCATCAGCGCGCACGTGCGGAAGACGCAAGCTGCCGGCGCCGCCGGCACGAAGGAAGCTGCATGACCTACCTCGCCAAGCCCCGGCTGCACCATCCGACGCTGGCCACCAACAAGGTCGGCTACACGCGGCGCGACTACGAGGGCAAGATTTCGACGCTGTGCGCCGGCTGCGGCCACGACTCGATCTCCGCCGCCATCATCGAGGCCTGCTGGGAGCTGGACATCGAGCCGCACCGCGTGGCCAAGCTCTCGGGCATTGGCTGCAGCTCCAAGACGCCGGACTACTTCCTGGGCGCGTCGCACGGCTTCAACACGGTGCACGGCCGCATGCCCAGCGTGCTGACCGGCGCCAATCTGGCCAACCGCGACCTGCTGTACCTGGGTGTGTCCGGCGACGGCGATTCGGCCTCCATCGGCCTGGGCCAGTTCGCCCACGCCATGCGGCGCGGCGTGCGCATGGCCTACATCGTGGAGAACAACGGCGTCTACGGCCTGACCAAGGGCCAGTTCTCGGCCACGGCCGACCAGGGCTCCAAGAGCAAGAAGGGCCTGGTCAACAGCGACAGCCCGGTGGACCTGGTGGCCATGGCGCTGCAGCTGGGTGCCAGCTACGTGGGGCGGGGCTTCTCGGGCAACAAGGCGCAGCTGGTGCCGCTGATCAAGGGAGCGATCAGCCACGGCGGCGCCGCCTTCATCGACGTGATCAGTCCCTGCGTCGCCTTCAACAACCACCCGGGCAGCACCAAGAGCTACGACTACGTGCGCGAGCACAACGAGGCGGTGAGCCGCATCGACTTCATCAGCGGGCGGGAAGAGATCACTGTCGACATGGGGCCGGGCGAAGTGGTGGACGTGCGCCAGCACGACGGCACGCTGCTGCGCCTGCGCAGCCTGCATCCCGACTACAACCCCGGAGACCGTTATGCCGCCATGGCCTACATGCAGCGGCACCAGGAGAGGGGCGAGGTGGTGACCGGCCTGCTCTACGTCGATCCGCTGGCCAGCGACCTTCACACTGCGCTCAACACCAGCGACCGGCCGCTCAACGCGCTGGGCCCGGCCGAGCTGTGCCCCGGCGCCGAGGCGCTCGCGCGGCTCAACGCGGCCTTGCGCTGAGCGGCGTCCGGCGGCACCATTACGTTCCTTTCCGGAGGGCGCACCATGGCCGAGCGCACCGTTTTCCAATCCATCTCGCGCAAGCACGTGATCAGCCTGGGTCCGCAGGCCAGTGCGCGCGACGCCGCATGCGCGATGACGCGCGCCAACTGCGGCAGCGTGCTCGTCATGGAACTGCCCGACATGCTGCTGGGCATCCTGACCGAGCGCGACCTGATGACCCGCGTGCTGGCCCGGGGGCTCGATCCCGACCGCACGGCGGTGCGCGAGGTCATGACGCCCAACCCGATCTGCGTGCCGCCCGAAACGCCGGTGTCCGACGCCGTGGTGCTGATGCTCGAACGCGGCTTCCGCCACCTGCCGTTGACGTCGGGCGCGAAGATCCTTGGCGTGTTCTCGATACGTGACGCGCTGCCGCGGGAGCTCGGCACGGCGGTCAGCCTGACGGAGTTCCGCGAGCAGGTGAACGACGCGCTGGGGTAGGGCGCAGGGCGAGGAACCCGCGCGGCAGACATCGGCTTTCACCAATGCGACGGCGCGAGGCTGAGGATCAGTTCCTGTGCCGTTTCTTGCGGGCATTCCTCGGGAAAGAAGTGCCCCGCGTCGAAACCGCGACCGAAGACCTGCGTTGCCCATTGGCTCCATATCCCCACAGGTCCTCCCGCGTCGGCGTACCACTGGCCGAGCGCGCCGCGAGCACTCCACAACACGGTGAGGGGACAGGCCATCCGGCGGCCTGCCTCGCGGTCGAGTGCATCGTGCTCGCGGTCGCGCGATGCGGCCGCGCGGTACTCTTCGCAAATCGCATGTGCGTGCGACGGATCCTGCAGGACGCGGACGTAGGCTTCGCGCACGGCGGCAGGAAACACCTCCGGCGGCGAGCCCCATCCGCCAAGCGCCGCATCCACGAGGACCGATGCAAGCCGCTGCAGCACGAGTTCGGGCAGCGGTTCGTCCTGGGCAAGGAATGTCCAGGGCCAGTACGCCAGTGCAAAGCGCGCGTCGGCGCGATCCCAGGTTTCGCCGGTGGGCAGGACATCCAGTACTGCGATCGAAGCGCAGGCTTGCGGATGGTCCAGCGCCATGCGATATGCGACGCGCCAACCCTGTCATGGCCCACCACCGCGAATCGGGCATGGCCCAGCGAGGCCATCAGCTCGACCATGTCCTGTGCCATCGCGCGCTTCGCATACGGCTCGTGCCGGTCGTTGGAAACCGGACAGTGGCTGGCACCGTAGCCTCGCAGGTCGGCACAAACGACAAAGCAATGCTGCGCAAGAATCGGCGCCACGGAGCGCCACATCAAGTGCGATTCGGGGAATCCATGAAGCAGCAGCACCGGGCGTCCTGATCCTGCCCAGCGCGCGAAAATGCGCGTGGCACTTGTCCGGATCGTGCCGGTCTCGAAGTCGTCGAAATCAGAGGGTGTCACACCATTCTCCTGATGCGAACCAGATCGGCGGCCCCGCGAGGGCCAACCGATGCCCGGTGCCGTCGCCTCCATGGTAAGCACTTGTCCGGCGCTACCATCGCTTCGCGGTCTCGAGCGGCAGCTTCAAGGAAAGGTCCATGCGTTCCATCGCGAAAATCACGAGCCAGCTCTTCAAGGTTCCCCTCCCTGAAGTCCTGACGGACGCCAAGCACGGCGCACACACCCATTTCGAATTGGTGACCGCGACCGTGGTGCTTTCGGATGGCAGCCGGGGCACGGGCTACACCTACACCGGTGGCAAGGGCGGGCATGCGATCCTGGCCATGATCGACCATGACCTGGCGCCTGCGATGATCGGCATGGATGCGGAGGATGTCGAGGGCGTCCACGATTTCAGCGAATGGCATGTGCACTATGTCGGCCGCGGCGGCATCGCGTCGTTTGCGATCTCCGCGATCGACATCGCGCTCTGGGACATCCGCGGCAAGGCGGCAGGCCAGCCGCTCTGGCAACTGGCGGGCGGCGCTGCGAACACCTGCGATGCCTACTGCGGTGGCATCGACCTGGCGTTCCCGCTCGCGAAGCTGCTGGACAACGTGCGTGGCTATCTCGCCAAAGGTGCGGGCGGCGTCAAGATCAAGATCGGCCGCCAGGATCTCGAGGAAGACATCGAGCGCATCCGCGCGGTGCGGCAGCTGATCGGTGACGGCATGGCCTTGATGGTGGACGCCAACTACGCGATGAGCGTGGACCAGGCCATCGCTGCGGCCAAGCGCTTCAAGCCCTTCAATGTCCTGTGGTTCGAGGAGCCGACCATCCCGGACGACTACCAGGGCTATGCGCGCATCGCCGCCGCCACCGGCGTGCCATTGGCAATGGGCGAGAACCTGCACACGATCCATGAGTTCGAGCATGCGTTCGAGCAGGCGCGACTGTCCTTCATCCAGCCGGACGCCTCCAACTGCGGCGGCATCACGGGCTGGCTGAAGGTGGCCGAGCGCTCCCGCCGCTACGGGATCCCGGTGTGCTCGCATGGCATGCAGGAGCTGCATGTGAGCTTGCTGGCGGCGCAGCCGAACGCGGGCTGGCTGGAGATTCACAGCTTCCCGATCGACGAGTACACGATGCGCCCGCTGGTTCTCGAAAACCATCGCGCAGTTGCACCGGACGAGCCGGGAATCGGCGTGAGCTTTGACTGGGCGAAACTTGCGCCGTACCTGGTCGATGCGTCCCGCTAGCGGGCCCGTGTTTGCTTGACCCGGCGCCTGCGGCGCGGCCGCGTACGGGCGCCACCCTCAGTGGCAGTACGGGCGAATGTGATCCAGTTCAGATTCGATGACGCCGCGCACGACGTCCTTGAAGGCTGACACCAGCCGGGAATGAGGCGCATCGGGCGCGAGCAGGAGCGCAAGGCGCACCGTGATGGCAGGCTTGAAGGTTCGCACCTCGAAATCGAGATTGCGCTGCTCATCGAGCGCCGCCAGCGGATTGATCACGCTCACGCCCAGACCTGCAGCGACCAGCGAACAGACGGAGGCGCCCAGGTCGGACTCCAGCACCGTTCGGGTCTTGACGCCAGCGGCGGCCAACACCTGGTCGATGCGTTCTCTCGGGCCGCTGCCCAACGGGAACGAGATGAACGCCTCGCCGTCCAGGTCCGTTGCACGAACCTGCCTGGCCCGCGCCAGATGATGTTCCCTGGGAAGCAGGGCAACGCAATCCATGCCCAGCAGCGTTTCGACGCGCATGCCGGGCGGATCATCGCCATAGAGGATGGCGAGGCCCAGGTCGCACAAGCCCGAGCTCACCCATGTGTCGACGGTCGTGGCCGCACCGGAGTGAATCGTGACGAGCGTCTCGGGGTGGTCGCGCTTGAACCGGACGACCGCCTGGCTGAGGACGCCTCCGGCAATTCGCGCCATGGCGGCCACCGCCAGGCGGTCGCCGCCGAACGTCCGGATGTTGGATGCCGCGGACTCCAGGCCCTGCAGCCCGGCGAATGCCTTCTCGACTTCCTGGAAGAAGCGTTTTCCTTCGAGTGAAGGCGCCAGACGCGTGCCGCTGCGTTCGAAAAGCGCAAACCCGATGATCGCCTCCAACTGCGAAACGAGACGGCTCACCTGGGGCTGCGAGGTGTGAAGCCGCCGCGAGGCTTCGGTCATCGACCCCGTCTGCACGACCACCCGGAAGGCCTCGATGTGCTTCAAGGTCATGCGTCGGCTGCTCATATCAATATTGTATGGCTCACTGTTGAGTACGCATTTGCAGTATCGAATGCCCGGAAGAATACTTGCGTCCATGCCCGACAAGATCCTGCACGTTGCCGACGCCGGGCCACCGCGCAGTCCATGCGCGGTGGCCCGCGTGGTGGACCTGCGCAGCGACACCGTGACGCTGCCGACCCCGTCGATGTACGACCGCATGCAAACCGCCGCACTGGGGGACGACGGCCTGGACGGCGATCCGACCGTGCGCGCGCTCGAGGCGCTGGCGGCCCGGACACTGGGCAAGGAGTCCGGCCTGTACGTGCCGACCGCCACGATGGGCAACCTCCTGGCCGTGCTGTCGCAGGCGGAACGCCGGTCGCAGGTCGTGCTCGAGGAGTCCGCACACATGTTCGTCTCCGAGCGCGGCGGCGCCGTGTTCAGCGGCGTGACCTACACCGGCATTCCGGGCGTGGCTGGCGCGATGGACCTCGAGAGCCTGGCGCTGGTGCTGAAGCCGTCGCGCGAGTTGCGCACGGATCTGGTTTGCATGGAAACGACGCACGGCAACGCGGGAGGAGCGGTGCTGCCGCTGGACCACATGCGGGCGGTCTGGAAGGCATCCAGTGACGCCGGCGTGCGCGTCCACGTCGATGGCGCCCGGCTCTTCAACGCCGCCGTGGCGCTGAACGCCGATCCGGCCGCGATCGCGTGCTACGCCGACACGGTGACCCTCTGTCTTTCGAAGGGCCTGAGTGCGCCTGCAGGCGCGGTGCTCGCCGGACCGTCCGCCACCATGGCCAGCGCCAGACGGTTGCGCAAGATGCTCGGGGGCACGCAGCGCCAGATCGGCGTGGTTGCCGCAGCGGGACTGGACGCCCTGGAAACCATGCCCGGACGGCTCGCCCAGGACCATGCTTCGGCGTCGCGCCTGAGCGAGGCATTGCGGGCTGTGCTGCCTGGCGCCGTCGGCATCAGCACGCCGCCCACCAACATCGTCTTCGTCGACCTGCCCGAGGCCGCACCCGACAGCCTCGCCTGGGCGGAGGCACTCAAGGAATGCGGTGTCCTGGTCCGCCCGTGGGGTCCGCGCAGGATCCGGCTCGTGACGCACCGCCACATCGGCGCGGCCTGCGTGGATGCCGCCGCCGCCGGGTTCCGGCGTGTAGCGCAATCGCTGCCTGCTTGAACGCGTTCTCGCAAGAACGCGCCTCCCTTCGGACCCATCGAGTACCTACCAGGAGCCTTGACCATGCCTTCCATCTGCCGCCGGGATTTCGTCGCCTCTGCCTTCCTGATGGCCGCCGGCCTGGGGAGCGGCCGCGCATTCGCCGGCAGTTTTCCCAGCCGTCCCATTCGCCTGATCGTGCCGTACGGGCCCGGAGGCGGTTCCGATTTTGTTGCGCGCCTGATGGCCCAGAAGCTGACCGAGACGGCGGGGTGGAACGTCGTCGTGGACAACAAGGCCGGGGCCTCGGGGCTGATCGGCACCGATGCCGCGGCCAAGAGCGCCGCGGACGGCTACACCTTGTTCCTTGCGGACGCCGCACACGCCACCAATGCCGCAGTGCAGCCCAAGATGCCTTTTGATCCGCTCCGGGACTTCTCGCCACTCACGCTCGTGGGCTCTTCGCCGCAGCTGCTGGTGGCGCATCCGTCGCTTCCGGCCAACTCCCTGCGAGAACTGCTGGCGCTGCCGCGTGCCCGAGTACGCGAATACGGCGTAGGAACCCCGGGGCAGGGGTCCGTTCCGCACCTGCTGTACGAGACGCTCAAGCGCAAGACGGGCATGGAGCTGGTGCACGTGCCCTACAAAGGCGGCAGCGCCGCCTTGACCGACGCAGTGGGCGGACAGGTGGCCATGGTGATCAATTCCGTGCCGGCCTGCATGCCGCACATCGAAGCGAAGCGGCTCAAGGTCCTTGCCATCGCCAGCGTGACGCGGCATCCGAAGTTGCCGGACGTGCAGACCTTCTCCGAAAGCGTCCCGGGCATGGTCGGAAGCGCCTGGTATGGCGTGATGGCGCCTGCCAGGATGCCCGCAGATCTGCTGCAGCAGCTGAACGCAGCCATCGACAAGGTGCTGGATCTGCCCGATGTCAAGGCCAGGCTGGAAGGCTCTTTCGTGGATCCCATGCCGCGCGGGCCGCAGGCGTTTTCCAACTACCTGAACGAAGAAATCGCGCGCTGGAAATCGGTCGTGAAAGAGACGGGGGTCACGATCAACAGCTGAGTCTTTCCCGGTCCCGCATGGCCAAATCGAAGAAGGATTCCTTTCATCGGCGACCCGTTGTGAAGAGGGCGCGAACGCGCACTGAGGAAACATGGAGGGCAGGTCGAGGTCTGTAGACTTCGCCGCAATGTTTCGTCTACGGTTGTCGTTTGCCTTTGCGGTGCTTGTGGCGCTGGTGTGTTGCCAGGCTGCCTTTGTCTATTGGGGCTCCAATCGCGTCAACGAGTACGCCGCGCACAGCCGGCTGACGAGCGACATTCTTTCCAAGCTCCTCGAGATTTCAGCCAACAAGCAGAGACTGCGCGTGTGGGCCTCGCAGCGCCTCATGAATGCAGAGGCAACCTCCGCGGTCCGGGATCAGCTGCTCGAGCGGATGCGGACCGGCGCCGCACGGCTGGATGCAATGTCCCGCCTGCATCTGGACTCGTGGCGGAAGGTGTCCTCGCGTGAGGACATCGCGGTGCCGCCAGAGGTTTTCCAGCTGGTCGAAATCAGCAAGCTGCTGGACGGCAACATCCTCGAGGTGCAGGCGCAACTGCAGGACTTGCAGCCGCTGTCGCCCGGCGCGGAATTCCCGAATGTCTGGCGGCAGGTGGCGCAGGTCTTCGACATGACGCAGGGCCGGGACCTTCGCGAACTGCTCAACGGTGCCATCGATGGACAGCGCAAGGCGGTTCCCATTGCCCGTGCCGCAACCGAACGCGGTCTGGATCGGCTGCGGCAGCAGGCGATTGCCATGGCGATCATCGCCCTGGTCGCGGCCGTGCTGTGGGCGCTGCATCTGCGCGGGCGCCTCAAGCGGCCCCTGGAGCTCCTGCTGCAAGGCACGCGGGCCCTGCAGTCCGGTTCGCTGGAGCACCGCATCGAACTTGCATCGGGCGACGAATTCGAGGTGGTGGCGCGCCATTTCAACCAGATGGCTGCCGAACTGCAGCAGCATCGCCAGCAAGCCGACGAAGCGCGCCGGCGCCTGGAAGACGCGGTCCGCGACCGGACACTGAAATTGCAATCGGCCCACGACACGCTTCAGCTTCTGGATCATCGGCGGCGGCAGCTCTTCGTCGACCTCAGCCACGAGCTGCGAACACCAGCGACGGCGATTCGCGGGGAGGCGGAGATCACGCTGCGCGGCGGCGACAAGCCACCCGAGGAGTACCGCCATGCGCTGAAACGCATCGTCGGCACCGTTCAGCAGTTGACCAAGGTGATTGGCGATCTGCTTCTGATCGCGCGGGCGGAAGCCGACCAGCTGGTGATCCAGCCCTCTCCTCTGGATCTCTCGATGCTGCTGAGCGAGGTCGCGGAGCAGGGAGAGGCCCTGGCGGCGCTGCACGGGGCCGTGCTGACCTGCGAGCCGGTGGCGGAAACGGTCATGGTTCGCGCAGACGGCGACCGGCTGCGCCAGGCGGTGATGATCGTCCTGGACAACGCCATCCGTTATTCCCGCCCGAACGGCGAGGTGCACCTGGGCTGCAGCATTGCCGCAGACGAAGTCTCCATCGTGGTCCGCGACCACGGCATCGGCATCGACGAAGCCGAGTTGCCCCGGGTGTTCGAGCGCTTCGTCCGCGGCCAGCGGGCACGCGCGCATCGGGCGGATGGCAGCGGCATCGGCCTCTCCATCGCGCAGGCGATCGTCAAGGCCCATCGCGGGCGCATCGACATCCAGAGCCGGCCCGAGGAAGGGACTGAAGTTCGCGTTGTTCTTGCCCGCCTGCCGATCCACGAACGCGAGGCCAGCGCCCTGCAGCCATGAACAGAAACATCTTGATTGTCGAAGACGATCCCCGTGTCGCCGATTTCCTGGTCCGCGGGCTGAAGGCGGAAGGCTTCGCGGTGCAGCATGCCCGCACCGGTCCGCAAGGGCTGGAGCTGGCGCGCCGGGGAGACCTCGCGCTCCTGATCCTGGACCTGATGCTGCCGGGCATCAACGGCCTGGAGCTGTGCCAGACCTTCCGCGCCGAGGGCGGCCAGACGCCGGTGCTGATGCTGACCGCCATGAGCACAACCGAAGACAAGGTGAACGGCCTGCGCCTCGGCGCCGACGACTATCTGACCAAGCCATTCGACTTCGAGGAACTGCTCGCGCGCATCGAGGCACTGCTGCGCCGCGGCCGGGACCTCAGGCCGCGGGTCACGACCTTGCAGGTGGCCGACCTGGTGCTGGATCGCGAGCGCATGCGCGTGGAGCGCGCGGGGCAGCCGATCACCCTGACCGCCAAGGAACTGGCCTTTCTCGAGCTGCTCATGAGCGCGCCCGGGCGGGTATACAGCCGTGAACGCATCCTGGCCAATGTCTGGGGCACGCACGAGGACCCGCTCACCAATATCGTGGATGTCTACGTGCGGCGTCTGCGCATGAAGATCGATGACGACCACGCGGTGCAGTTGCTGCAGACCGTGCGCGGTCTCGGATACCGCATCAGCGAGGCGGCAGGCTAGCCAGGCCGTTCATTCAGCGTTCATCTTCTATTCGGCGCAGGTTCATCGCCGCCGCGCTGGATGTTCATTCGCTCCTCGAACAATGAGTCCTGTGTTTAACCACCTGCATGAATGGACTCTTCGATGATCCCGCGCTTTTCCAAGCTTCTTTCCGCCGCCGCCGTGCTGGCGCTGTGCGTGTCGACCTCCGTGTCCGCGCAGACGGCCTCGAGCGCAAGTTGCGCTCCCACCGGCGAACGCGAGATCGCGGCGTTGTTCGATCGCTGGAATGCCTCCCTCGCCACGCTGGATCCCGACAAGGTCGTGGCCAACTACGCCCCCGACGGCGTGCTGCTGGCCACGGTGTCGAATCAGCCGCGCACCAGTCCGGCTGAAATCCGCGACTACTTCGTCAAGTTCCTCAAGGGTGCGCCGCAAGGGAAGATCGACTCGCGCACGATCCGTGTCGGCTGCAATGTCGCGCAGGACATCGGCACCTACACCTTCAAGTTCAAGGACGGCAAGTTGGTGCACGCCCGCTACACCTACGTGTATAAATGGCTCAATGGGCAGTGGCTGATTGCGCACCATCACTCGTCGGCCATGCCCGAGAGCGTTGCGGCAAAGTAAAGGGGCGGCGGCCCGGCTCGAGGTCTGCTACGACCGCAGGTCGACGTCGGGCTGCATCGCGGCGGCCGGGTGATGGTGCTCGGCGGCGCAGCCGGTCCGCCGGCGGCGGCCTGCGCATGCGCCCATCGCGGCAGGACGATGGAGGCGCCTACCACGGCGCCCACGCCGCGAAGAAGCTTGCGGCGTAGTGCCGAACTGTTCACTATCGAGTCGATTTTTTCTTGTGCCACGACTCACTCCATGAAAACGATGGAAGAAGCGTTGGAGAACGCGAGCCCGCAAAGCCGGCCGCATGCTACGCGCTTCTCCAGCGTGGCACCAGATTGCATCGCGTCGATTGCGCCATCGGCTGGCTCTCGCCAGGCACAGCTTCCTTCTCCGGCGGACATCGGACCGAGCTGCGGAATGTCCTGCGGGAAGTTCTAGCCCCGCGCTATTTCCCGCCCGAGCCGGTCCAGGCCTTCTTGCGTTCCGCGGATGCGCTCGGCACGGTCTTCATGCCCGTCCAGGTAGGTGAGCTGCTCCGCGTAGACCATGCGGGTGCCGCGCTTGTGGGCAAAGAACTCGACGGTCACGAGCGAAACCGACAGGCGGCGTGCATCGAGCTGGATGTCGTAGGCGAAGACGATGCGCCGTGCGGGCTCGATGTCGAAGAACACCTTCTCGATCTGCTGGATGCGCCCGTCAGGGTAGGCGACCCGATGCGTTTCATGCCCGAACGGCCGGAAATCCAGGCGGTATTCGGTGGTGTGCTCGGTGTGGCAGTCGGACCAGCGGCGCTTTGCCTCTGGGTCGGACCAGGCGTGGAATACCGCCTCGGGCGCGGCGTCGAACTCGCGTTCGATGACGAAGTCGGTTTGCGTGCTGGGGATGTGCTTCATGAGGTGGCCTTGCCTTTCTGCTCGGCCAGGTAGGCGCCGAGCTGGTCGAACTGCGCGTTGAGCAGCGTCTTGCGCTTCGCGACCCATGCTTCCATGGCATCGAGCGCCTTGGGCTCGGCGGTGTAGGTGCGCACGCGGCCGCTCTTGCGGGAGGCAACGAACCCGCCCTCCACCAATACGGCCAGGTGCTTGACGGCCGAAGGCAGCGCAATGCCAAGCGATTCGGCCAGTTCGGACACCGAGGCCGGTCCGCGGCTCAGACGGTCGAGCATGCCGCGGCGGTACGCGTCGGCCAGCGCAAAGAACATGCGGTCAAGGTGGGCGGGATCGGCGATCGCCCGCATCTCAGGCGCTCGCCGGATCGAAGAAGCGCCGGGACAGGCCGGCGCGCCCGGGATAGAACTTGAAGCAGGGGCGCGCCTGGTCAATGGTGGCTGCCACCGCGGGATGGTCCATCAAGCGCTCGAAGTAGGCGGCCAGGTGATCGTGCTGCGGTGGCAGCGGCACGTAGGTCACGGCATAGAACAAGGCTGGCGCCGCCGCGCAGTCGGCCATGCTGAATGCATCGCCGGCAACCCAGGTCCGCCCTTCGAGATGACGATCGATGAAAGCGTAGGCCGATGACAAGCCTTCTCGCGCCTTGGCCGTCCCGCGCGCGTCGTGTTCATCTGTCGGCCGCAGAAGGTCGGCGGTCAGCGCCTGCATCGGCGTCATCACGTGCAGGTCGAAAAGCCGGTCCCACATGCGCACGTCGAGCGCGGCGTCCGGATCCTCCGGGATGAGCGCGCAGCCCGGGCGTGCATGGTGCCGCTGGAGATACTCGATGATGATGCTCGATTCGGGCACGGGCCGGAGCCGGTCCACCAGCAGCGGCATCTTGCCCGTGGGCCACAGCGCGAGGTGCGACGCCCGCTCTTCGGGATCTCCCAGGTCGAGCAGCCGCTTCTCCACCTCGATGCCCAACACATCGATCGCGATCAGCACCTTGTGGCAGTACGACGAGAGCGGGTGGTAGTGCAGCGTGCGGGCATTCATGAGGGAATCAATACTTTCCTGTTTTGGAAAGTATAGAGCCAGCGACCTGCCGAATCAAGCGCAGCTTCGAGGTCGAGCACCGCGTCCGCGAACGCACTCGGCATACGTCAGCCGAAGCGGTGGCATGCGCAATGCGACTGCGGGCTGCGCCACACCGGCGTCGAGGCCGGCCGTCAGTGCTGAAGAATCTTGGAAAGAAACTGCTGCGCCCGGTCGGAGCGTGCGGACGGGTTGCCGAAGAACTCGTCCTTGCTGCAGTCCTCCACGATGCGGCCCTGGTCCATGAAGATGACGCGATGGGCGACCTTGCGCGCGAAGCCCATCTCGTGCGTGACGCACATCATCGTCATGCCTTCGCGGGCCAGTTCCACCATCACGTCCAGCACCTCGTTGACCATCTCCGGGTCGAGCGCCGAAGTGGGCTCGTCGAACAGCATCGCGATGGGGTTCATCGCCAGCGCACGCGCGATGGCCACGCGCTGCTGCTGACCGCCCGACAGCTGACTGGGAAACTTGTGCGCATGGGTGCGCATTCCCGCGCGCTGCAGCAGGCGCATGGCGGTGTCGTGCGCCTCGTCGGCCGAGCGCTTGAGCACCTTGCGCTGCGCGATCGCGAGGTTCTCCTCGATCGACAGGTGCGGGAACAGGTCGAAATGCTGGAACACCATGCCCACCCGTGCGCGCAGCTGGTTGATGTTGATCTTCGGATCGCCCACCGACACGCCGTCGACCAGGATGCGACCCTGCTGAAAGGGTTCCAGCGCGTTGACGCACTTGATGAGCGTGGACTTGCCCGAGCCCGAGGGCCCGCAGACGACCACGACCTCGCCCTTGCGCACGTTCGTGCTGCAGTCGGTGAGCACCTGGAACGCGCCATACCACTTGCTGACTTGCTGGATCTCGATCATTTGCTTTCCACCTTCAGCGTTGCAGGAGTTGGAGGAGGGTGTTCGCGATGACCTGGGTCGCCTGGCGCAGCTCGGCGAGCGGCACGCGCTCGTCGGCACGGTGGCCGTTGGCTTCGAGCAGGGACTCGGGGCCGGCCCCGTACATCACAGTGGCAATGCCGGCCTCGCTGTACAGGCGCGCATCGGTGTAGAGCGGCACGCCGATCGGCGTGACCGGCTTGCCCATCACCTCGCCGGCCTCGCGGCACAGCAGCTCGGACAGCGCCTTCGCGCCCGGTGCCGGCACGAACGGCCGCGCGAGGAGGATGCGGCGGATCTCCACCGTGATGCCAGGCAGCGCGCGGCAGGCGCCCTTGATCACGCTGTGCAGCTCGGCCTCGACCGCCTCGGGCGATTCCTCGGGCACGATGCGGCGGTCGATGCGCAGGCTGAGCCGGTCGGCCACCACATTGGTGTTGATGCCGCCTTCGATCAGGCCCACCACCAGCGTGGGATGGCTGATGCCGGGCGTCTGCGAGGGACGGTCCGCGAGTCCGTCGCGGTAGCGGTAGAGGGCGGGCAGCAGCGTGGCCGCGGCCTCGATGGCATCGTGGCCGGTGTCGGGCCGCGCGGCGTGCGCGGACTTGCCGCGCAGCGTCACCTCCAGGTGGAGGCAGCCGTTGTGGGCCACCACCACGTGGTGCGAGAAGGCGGCGGACAGCACGTAGTCCGGACGGCTGAGCCCCTGCGAGAGGATCCAGCCCGGTCCGGCCATGCCGCCGGTTTCCTCGTCGTAGGTCAGGTGCAGTTCGATGCTGCCGTTCAGCGGCGCGCCCGATGCTGCGGCCTGCTTGAGCGCGCGCATGGCAAAGGCATAGGTGGTGAAGTCCGATTTGGAGACGGCCGCGCCGCGGCCGTACATCCAGCCGTCGCGCACCTCGCCGCCGTAGGGGTCGCTGCTCCAGCCTTCGCCGGGGGGCACCACGTCGCCATGGGCGTTGAGCGCGATCACCGGCCCGCCCTCGCCGAAGCGTTCGCGCACGATGAGGTTGACCACGCTCTGCATGCCATGGGCGGCGGCGAACTCGGCGGGCACCGGATGGCGCTCGACCTCGAAGTCAATTGCCTCGAGCAGGGTGGCGGTGAGTTCGGCATGCGGCGCGCAGTCGCCCGGCGGGTTGTCCGAGGGGCACTGCACGAGGCGGGCCAGCATCTGCACCTGCTCGTCGAAGTGCGTGTCGATGAATTGGCGCAGCAGCGCCCGGGTGTCGGCGTGGTCGTTCATGGAGCTCAGAGGAATCGTTCAATGCGGAAGGGAGTGATGTCGATGTCTGCGCGGGCGCGCGTGATGAGATCGGCCACCACCCGCGCGGTGACCGGCGCGAGCGTGTAGCCGTTGGAGGTGACGGCGTTGAAGAAGCCTGGCACGCCAGGCACTTCGCCCATGATCGGCGCGCCGTCGATGTTCACGTTCATGCCGGCCCAGCAGCGCAGCACGTGCAGTCCCGCGATGGCCGGCAGCACATGCCGGGCCACCCAGAGGTTGCCCTCGATGCTGGTGCGCTCGGCGCGGTTCAGGCGCATGTCTTCGTCGAAGGCCGCAGTCCAGCCGCCGCCGACCAGCAGCGCGCCGCTGGCCGCCTGCTTCAGGCTGAGGTGCCGGTTGGCATGCGCGATGAGGTGGTCGACCAACGGCGGGGCGGGCTCGGTCACGATCATCTGCAGCGGCGCGCCCGTCACCGGAATGCGCACGCCCAGCATGTTGCCGATGGCACTGGACCAGGCACCGCTTGCGTTCACCACGCGGCCGGCGCGGATGGTGCCGCGCGAGGTGCGGACCTCGAAGCCGGCGCTGTCGCCGGGCAGCCGCTCCATGTGCTGCACGTCGCAGCCGCGCAGGAAGCGCGCGCCACGCTGCTGCGCGCGCCGGGCGACTGCGTAGGTGGCGCGTAGCGGATTGATCTTGCCTTCCATCGGGCACAGCTCGGCGCCCAGCAGCGTGCCGGACAGGGGGGGCGAGAGGCGCCGCAGCTCGGTGCCGTCGATCAGCTGCGCGTCGATGCCATGGCTGCGCTCGAGCGCAGCCTTGGCTTCGAGGAAGCGCAGCCCGGCTTCGCTGTCGGCCACCATCAGGCCGCCGGTGATCTTGATTTCCAGGTCCTCGCCGCAGTCGGCCTCGATCTGCTGCCACAGGCGCACCGACATCGGCCCCAACGGCAGCGTGGCCGCGGCCGGGCCGCCGCCGGCCTGCGCACGGTCGCCGAAGTCGAAGGAGAGCAACTGTACGTGCAGGCTGCCGGCATTGGCACCCGAAGCCTGGAGGTTGAGGTCGTCGCGGTCGACCACGGTCACGTCAACGCCTTCCTGCGCCAGGTAGTAGCCGAGGCACGAGCCCAGCACGCCCGCGCCGATCACCAGCACATCGGTCTGCAGAGGCTGCGGCTGCAGGGGCTCGACCGCAACGGGCCGCGCGAGATTGGGCGTGATGGCCGGCTTGTGGCCGCCCCATTCGGGTTTCTCGAAGCCCAAGGCGCCGGCGGGAACCGGCTTGGCCGGCGGACGCGGCGCGAGGTACTGCTCGACGCCGGGCGCCTGCCCCGTCATTTCGGTGACCAGCCGTGCAGCGGTCACCGCGCAGTAGCGGCCCTGGCAGCGGCCCATGCCCAGGCGGGTGTTGCGCTTGAGCGCGGCGAGCGTGTCGCGGCCGGCGCGGATCTGCTCGCGAACCGTGCCGAAGCTGATCTCCTCGCAGCGGCACAGCAGCGTGTCGTCGGGCACCGCGGCGAGCGAGACGGGCGGCGCCTGGTAGATCGTCCACAGCGCCTGCTGGAACCGCATGGCCTTGCGCAACCGGGCGATTGCTTCGGTCGGCTCCAAGGGCGCTCGGCCCAGGTTGCGTGCCGCCGCCGTGCCGGCGAGCGTGCCGCGGGCCAGGGCCACGCGCGATCCGCCCATGTCGGCGCCGTCGCCCACGACATAGACGCCCGGCAGGCTGGTGGCGCCGTCTTCGGCGGTCACGGTGGCCAGGTAGCCAAGATGGCGCGGCGTCAACCGGTGCTCGCAGCCGAGCATGCGTGCCAATTCGGTGGAGGGGATGAAGCCGTAGCCGAGGCACAGGGTGTCGACATCGAATGCGCGCGTGTTGCCTGGATGCGCAAGCTCGCAGGCCTGGACCTGTTCGAGCGAGCCTTGGCCCTCGGCAGCGGCCACCGTCCAGCCCCAGAGCACGGGCACCTTGTGGGCACGCAGGCGGCGCAGGTAGCGCCAGCCGTCGCGCAGCAGGTCGGGCGCCGTGCGGGCTGCCGTCAACACCGGGCGCCACTGCGTGGGCGAAGGGTGCGGCGCGGATTCCAGAACGGCGGCGACATGGGCGCCCCCGGCCAGCAGTTCGGCGGCGAGCTGCAGGTTGAGCGGACCGTTGCCGGCCACCAGCACACGCCGGCCGGGCGATACGCGGTAGGCGCGCGCCAATGTCTGGCCCGCGCCGGTGGTCATCACGCCGGGCAGGGTCCAGCCTGGGAAGGGCACGGGGCGTTCGTAGGCGCCCGGCGCAATGACCAGCTGGCGGCAGGTGATCACGTGGGCCTGGCCATCGATGAGCGCGCCGATCTCGCGCGGCGAGAACGCCGACCAGACCTGCGCGCCTTGCTCGATGGCCACGCCGGCCCGTCGCACCTCGCGCTCCAACGCCAGCCCGTCGGCGAACTGGCGGTCGACCGCGCCCGGCGTCTGGTGCGAAGGTGCCAGGGGTTTGTAGAACTGGCCGCCGGCCTGAAGCCGCTCGTCCAGCACCAATACCTGCGCGCCGGCACGTTGCGCGGCCAGTGCCGCCGACAGGCCAGCCGGGCCTGCGCCAACCACCAGGACATCCACCTCGCGGCGCGCGGGCGCCTGCTCCGGTTCGCGGGTCAGCGGCTGAAGAGGATCGGCCGGGGTGCCTGCTGGCATTGCCGAGCGCACCTGCTGCCCCTCGGCCACCTTGGTCAGGCAGGCGCGCTGGCTGGCCCTGCCATCCACCGTGACCAGGCAGTCGAAGCAGGCGCCCATTCCGCAATACAGCCCGCGGCGCCCGCCGCCGCGCGTGTGCCGCATCTTGTTGATGCCCGCCGCGGCCAGCGAAGCGGCGATGGTTTCGCCGTCCAGGCCGTCCACCGGTTGGCCGTCGTACCAGAAGCGCACGGGGCGCCCGGCGACGGCGATCGAGTGATGGGTGAGTCTGGCGGCGCTCATGGGCGAGGGCGAAACGGCGAAAAAGTTCGTTGACGACATCGGATGTATACGTATACTACACGTATACCGAATCGCCCGCTATCCCCATTCTTCAGCCAGGACCCGCACCAATGACAGCGTTTCGCGGCACCTACACAGTGCTCATCACCCCCATGACCGCAGACGGCAAGCACGTCGACGTGCCGGCGCTTCGCAGGCTGGTCGACTGGCAGATCGAGCAGGGCATCCACGGGCTGATCCCTCTGGGAAGCACCGGGGAATTTCTGTCGCTCACGCCCGAGGAGCGGCAATTGGTGATCGAAACCTGTGTGAGCACCGCAGCAAAACGCGTGCCGGTGCTGATCGGCACTGGGGCCGAGTGGACGGACGAGTGCGTGCGGCTGAGCCGCGAGGCCGAGAGCATGGGCGCCGACGGCGTGATGATCATTCCGCCCTTCTACAGCACGCCCACCGATGACGAGCTGTTCGCGCACTACCGCAAGGTGGGCGAGTCGATCGGCATTCCGATCATGGTCTACAACAACCCGGCCACGGCCAACGTCGACCTCCGGCCCGAACTGGTGGCGCGGCTTTCGCGCATCGACAACTGCCGCTACATCAAGGAGTCGACGCTGGAGGTCACCCGCGTGCGCGACATCATCGAGCTCTGCGGCGACCGCATGACGGTGTTCGCCGGCATCCTGGGCTACGAGTCGTTCTGGCTCGGCGCGCAGGGCTGGGTGGCCGTGTGTTCGAACCTGATCCCGAAGATGTCGGCTCGCCTGTTCGAGCTCGTGGCCGACGAGCGCGACATGCCCGCGGCGCTCGCGCTCTACAAGGAGATGCTGCCGATCGTGCGCTGGGTCGGCGGCCACCGCTACGTCGCGGCCTCCAAGGAGGGCCTGGCGATGATGGGACTGCCCGTGGGCAAGCCCCGCGCGCCGCGGTTGCCGCTGCCCGACGCCGATGCGGCCGACCTGCGCCGCGAGCTCGAGCGGCTGGCGCTGATCGATTCGATCCGGGCCTGAACGCCGGCTCCAGACACCTTTTCGCCGACCCGTCCACTTCCAGGAGGAATCCACCATGAAACTGCTCCCCACACTCGTGTCCGCGTCGCTTCTGGCCCTGCTTGCCGCAGGCACCGCGCAGGCCCAGGCCTGCAAGTCGCCGGTGCCGGACTCCGCGCTGGTCAAGAAGGGCACGCTCGTCATGTCGGTCAACCCGACGCTGCCGCCGATGCAGTTCGTCGACCAGACGGGCGCGCTCAAGGGCATGCGCGTGGAGCTCGGCGAGCAGATCGCCAAGCGCCTGTGCCTCACGCCCGAGTACGTGCGCATCGAGTTCTCGGCCATGATCCCGGGCCTGCAGGCCGGGCGCTGGGACGTGATCAACACGGGCATCTTCTACACCGACGAGCGCGCGAAGCTGATGCAGATGCTGGTCTACGAAGACCAGGCGATCAGCATCAGCACGGCCAAGTCCAACCCGCTGAAGATCGCCAAGGTGGACGACCTCTCGGGCAAGAGCATCGGCGTGGAACTCGGCGGCTTCGAGGAGCGCAAGGCGCGCGAACTCGACAAGCAGCTCACCGACAAGGGGCTCAAGGGCATGAACATCCGCACCTTCGAGAACTTCGCGATGGCGTTCCAGGCGCTGCGCGCGGGCCAGGTCGAGGTGGCGCTGTCGATCGACTCGACCGGCGCCGAATACCAGAAGCGCGGCGATTTCGATCGCGTGCTGCACGGCCTGTTCCCCACGCCCGTGGCGCTGGCCACGCGCAACAAGGACCTCGCCGCCGCCATGGCGAAGGCCATGAACGACATGAAGGCCGACGGCAGCTTCCAGAAGCTGTTCGACCAGTACGGCGTCAAGTCGGTGGACGGCGCGGTGGCCGTCAAGGGCCCGGCGGGCTGAGGCCCGGCGCCAACGCCATCAGGCACGCGAAGGAACGCTCATGGGACAAGGCTGGAGCTGGTCGGGGTTCGTCGACTACCTGTTCAATCCGTACCTCCTCAGCGGCGCGGTGACCACGCTGTGGCTCACGCTCGCGGCCATCGCGGGCGGCCTCGTCGTGGGCTTCGCGCTGGCGCTGGCGCGGCTGTCGAGCCGCCGCTGGCTGTGCGCGCCGGCGCACTTCTACATCTGGGTGTTCCGCGGTACGCCGCTGCTGGTGCAGCTGATCATCATCTACACGGGACTGCCGCAGCTCGGGCTGAAGCTCTCGGTCATCGAGTCGGCGCTGCTCGGGCTGATCCTCAACGAAGCTGCCTACCTGGCGGAGATCGTGCGCGGCGGCATCCAGTCGGTTCCCCCGGGCCAGACCAACGCCGCGCGCGCCGTGGGCTTCAGCAGCGCGCAGACCATGCGCTACATCGTGATGCCGCAGGCGATGCGCTTGATCGTGCCGACGCTCGGCAACAGCATCAACGGGCTGCTCAAGACCACCTCGATCACTTCCGTGATCTCGATGGAGGAGCTGCTGCGGCGCACCCAGGTGCTGATCCAGGAGAAGTTCATGGTGCTCGAGCTGTTCATCGTGGCGGCGATCTACTACCTGCTGATGACCACCGCCTGGGACTTCATCCAGCGCCGCATCGAGCGCCACTATGGCCGAGCCCACGGCGACGCCGGCGCGCCGCCGATCCCCGCCGAACCCGCGCTCGAGCAGCGCTGAAGCCACCCCGCGCCATGAACACCACCCGCTACGACCTGATCCTGCGCAACGCCGACATCGCCACCGTCGGCGACCGCTATACCGCCGACATCGGCGTGCGGGACGGGCGCATCTGCGCCATCGCCCAAGGGCTCGAGGCCGGCGCCGCGCGCGAGATCGATGCGCGCGGCCGGCTCGTGACGCCGGGCGGCGTCGACGGCCATTGCCACTTCGACCAGCCCACCAGCGACGGCTCGCGCTTCGCCGACGACTTCCTCTCGGGCACGCGTTCCGCGGCCTGCGGCGGCACCACCACCGTGCTTCCTTTCGCGGCGCAGCAGAAGGGCCGCAGCGTCCAGGAGGCGGTCGACGACTACCACCGCCGCGCCGAGGGCAAGGCGGTGATCGACTACGCCTTCCACCTGATCGTCGCCGACGCCACGCGCGACGTGACGCAGCGCGAGCTCCCGATGCTGATCGAGAAGGGGTACACCTCCTTCAAGATCTACATGACCTACGACGACCTCAAGCTCGAGGACCGGCAGATCCTCGAGGTGCTCGCCACCGCGCGCCGCCACGGGGCCATGACGATGATCCACGCCGAGAACAGCGACTGCATCGCCTGGCTCACCGAGCAGTTGCTCGAGGCGGGCCTGACCGCGCCGCGCTACCACGCGAGCTCGCGGCCGATGGCGGTGGAGCGCGAGGCGACGCATCGCGCGATCGCGCTCGCGGAGCTGGTCGACACGCCGATCCTGATCGTCCACGTCTCGGGCCGCGAGGCGGTCGAGCAGATCCACTGGGCGCGCGGGCGCGGCCTGCCGATCCATGCCGAGACCTGCCCGCAGTACCTGTTTCTCAGCGCCGAGGACCTCGGCATCGATCCGGACGACCCGATGCACGGCGCGCGCTGCATCTGCAGCCCGCCGCCGCGCGACAAGGCGAACCAGCCCTTCATCTGGAACGGTCTCGCCAGCGGCCTCTTCACGATCGTCTCGTCCGACCACGCACCTTTCAACATGAATGGCCCCGACGGCAAGCGGGTGGCCGGCGACAACGCCTCCTTCGACCGCATCCCCAACGGCATCCCGGGCGTGGAGACGCGCCTGCCGCTACTCATGAGCGAGGGCGTGCTGAAGGGGCGCATCGACATCCACCGCTTCGTCGAGCTCACGGCCACCAATCCCGCGCGGCTCTACGGCCTGTACCCGCGCAAGGGCACGATCGCGGTCGGCAGCGATGCCGACTTCGTCGTGTGGGACCTCTTCGCCGAGGGCGAGGAGAAGCTGCTGAGCAACGAGATGCTGCATCACGCCGCCGACTACACGCCCTACGAGGGCATGAAGCTGCGCGCCTGGCCCGGCCTCACGGTGTCGCGCGGCCGCGTGGTGTGGCAGGACGGCGTGTTCCAGGCCGAGCCCGGATCGGGCGAGTTCCTGCCGTGCCTGCGGCCGCGCGCGCCGAACGACGGCAATCCGCTCGCCAAGTGGCTGTGAGGCCATCGGTGCGCGCCGCCAGGCCCTGCTAAGCTTGCCCGCCCGTGGCCTTCGCCGTTCTCCGCATGCCCAGCCTTCCCAGCCCTACGCAACCCGCCACCATCACGATCGCTCCGCTGGAGGTTCGCTCCGCCAGCCTGGCCGAGCAGGCCTACGCGCGACTGCGCACGCTCATCCTCGACCGCCAGATCTCGGCGGGCAGCCCGCTGCAGGAGGCACGCCTGGCGGAGGAACTGCGCATCTCCCGCACACCGATGCGCGAGGCACTGGTACGACTGGCCGGCGAGGGCCTGCTGGTGCGACGCGATGCACGTTCCTATGCCGTTCGGGCGCTCGGCACCAAGGAGTACTTCGACTGCATGCGTGCCCGCGAGGTGATCGAGTGCGAATGCATTGCCCTCGCGGTGGCCAAGATCACCGACGCGCAGATCGACGAGCTGGAAGCCCAAGGCAAGGCGTTGCACAGCGGCGAGCACAGCGAGATCGAGCACTTTCACTTTGACGATCATTTCCATCTGGTCATTGCAAGCGCCAGCGGCAACGTGGTGTTTCCGCGGCTGGTGGAAGAACTGCGGGTCAACGCCCGGCTTTTCCGCCTGCACAGCCCGCTGCATCGCCAGCGCGAGAATCACGACGAGCATGGCGAGATCGTCGCGGCCCTGCGCTCTCGCGATGCCGGGCGCGCCCGCGAGGCCATGCGCAGCCACCTGCGCAGCTTGCAGGACGACGTGCGGCGCGCACTGACCGAGTAAGCGCAGCGGATTCGCAGGCCGCGAAGTGCCGCGCGACCGAAAAATTCTGCCGCAGGTGCCGACCTATGAGAACTTGGCCTGCCCGCGCAGAGGTATCCCCAGCACGTCCGCCAATATCTGTGCGTACATCATCTCTTGCTGCACGAGGGATGTCTATGGCTCGGACCGCCGCCGACGCGCC
Source organism: Variovorax beijingensis (assembly GCF_007828835.1). GTDB lineage: Bacteria > Pseudomonadota > Gammaproteobacteria > Burkholderiales > Burkholderiaceae_C > Variovorax > Variovorax beijingensis_A. The sequence goes on from NZ_VIVL01000005.1 coordinate 413,530, forward strand.
CAGCGCGGCCGGTGCGCCCGCGGTCACATCAGGCGCAATCCCCGGGCGAACCGCATGGAGGTCTTCACGAGTTCCGGGACGTCGCCCATCTTCGCGATCTCGGCCAGGCCGTCCTCGGTGATGCAGATCACCGTCGCCACCTGTGATGCGGCGTATCGCGCGCTCGACCTGAGCGCCCTGATCTCGGCTTCGATCAGGCCTGTGGCCAGCAGCACCGAGACACACCGGATTTCCTCCGGATCGGCAACTCGCACCGGAAGCTGCACATGCTGCAGCCTCATCAGGAACAGGAGAGGCATTCGATTCCCCGATTGCCGGCTCTTGCGGTGACCAAAAATGCCGGCGGTTCTTGGTCTACAAAATGTAGCTTCAAGTACATCCTGTCGCGCGCAGTGTTTATTACTTAAAACCAATTCTGCAAACAAGTTCACGAATTGCCACCGCTTGACACCAACTAAATTCGGTACTAAATTTGGTCCCATACGCGCTCAAGGACCGCCATGCCATCCATCTCCAACATCAAGTCCATCTCCTACCTGAAAAGCCATGCGGCCCAAATCGCCGAAGATCTGGAGATGAATGGCACACCCTTCTTCATCACCCAGAATGGAGAAGCAAGCATGGTGATTGAAAGCGTCAAGCAGTTTCAGGAAAAGGAATCGCTGATCGCTGCCTTGAAAATCATGGCCTTGGGCGAGAAAGAGCGCATGCGGGGCAAAGGAATTTCCGTTGCCGAGTCCCGCGCGCAACTGGCCGCGGCTCGCCAACGCCGCAAGTAATGGCCATTTACATTCTTCCCGATGCCCAGGAGGACTTGCTCTCGCTTCAGGAATACATGCTCGACAAGTGGAGCGAAGCCGACTGGCTCAAGGCCGAAGACGCGATCTTCGAGAAACTGGCGCTGGTTGACACAGGGTTCTTGACTGGGGCGCCCGTCCAAGAACTTTCGTCCGTTGGCATCTTCGAATATCAAAACGTCTTTACCTCACACCACAAGCTGGTCTATCGGCGTATCGGCGACGACACTTTCGTATATGCCGTAGCGGGACATCGGCAAGATTACCCAACACTCTTGATGAAGCGCCTTTTGAGGATTTGATGGGGCTCGACTTGCCTCCTGTCCCAGCGGCATCCTTTTGCAGCAGGCTTGATACGCACGACCAGCGGCAAAGTGGCCGGCCCCGGTGAGCACGATGGCGCGGATGCCCGCCTCGGCTCAGGCCTGGCGGATGCCTTCCCGCATACCGGCGATGACACCGGTGCCGCATGGCGCTTCTCGGGACGGTTGATGGTGATCCAGAAGCTGTGGCCGCGCACTTCATGCATTACCTCGGGCTGCGAATGGGGTGCTTCGCTCATTTCGCTGCGCCTTCACCAGGCTGTGCCTCGGCCTGAATCTCAGCCACGACGCGTTGTGCCTCGACCTGGTCGCCAACGGCCACGTGCACGGCCAGCAGGGTTCCCGTGGCGCAGGCGTTGTGGACGTGCTCCATCTTCATGGCTTCGAGCGTCACCAGGGGCTGGCCCGCCGTCACCTTGTCCCCCGGTGCAGCATGCAAGGCGATCACGCGTCCGTTCATGGATGCGCGCACCCGGCCGTCGCCGCCACCGTCTTCGCGCCGCGCCGGCGCGGAACGAGTGCGGTCTTCCAAAGCGTGGGGGTGCCCTGCATAGCGCAGCCAGAGGCTGTTGCCGTCACGGTCGAACACGGTGCTGTCCATCACGCCGTCGAGGATGAATCGCGCGTCATGCTCGCCGAGGGCGATGGCCTCCAGAACGTGCTCGACTCCGTTCGCCGTGAGCGTGAAGACCTGCGCCCGGGTCTGGGACACGCCGACCTGGCAATCGCTCCCGTCCAGCGAGAAGCGCATCCCGATCGGCAGCCCATGCGCAAGCCTGCGGCTGCCGGCCCCATGCCTGGCCTCGCCCGCGGTTTCGTACAGCAGCCAGGCGCCGATGAGTGCGGCGCTGGCGCCCGCGGCTTCCTCTGGCGGCAGGAGATCGCCTTCATGCTGCGCAATGAAGGCCGTGGTGGCACCGCCGGCCGCGAACACGGGATGTGCCAGGCAGCGGGCGAGGAAATCCTGGTTGGTGCGAACGCCGAGCGCCACGGTGTCCTGCAGCCCGTGCAGCAGCTTGCGCCGGGTTTCGTCGCGGCTGCGTCCGTGGGCGATCAGTTTCGCGATCATGGAGTCGTAGCAGGGCGGAATGACGGCGCCATCGCCAAGGGCGTGCTCGACGCGCAACCCATGCGGCGGTTGCCAGCGCCGCATCGTCCCACTCTGCGGCATGAACCCGGCGGGCACGTCCTCTGCGCACAGGCGCACCTCGATGGCATGGCCCTGAAATCGGATGTCCTCCTGCGCCAGCGGCAGCGGCTCGCCGGCGGCCACCCGAAGTTGCCACTCCACGAGGTCAAGCCCCGTGATCGCCTCGGTCACCGGATGCTCCACTTGCAGCCGGGTGTTCATCTCCATGAAATAGTAGTTGCCATCGCGGTCCAGCAGGAACTCCAGCGTCCCCGCGCCCTCGTAGCTGATCGCTTTGACCGCAGCCACTGCGGTGGCCCCCATGCGCGCGCGCAGCTGCGCGTCGACCGCTGGCGACGGCGCTTCCTCGATCACCTTCTGGTGGCGCCGCTGCACCGAGCAGTCGCGCTCTCCGAGGTGCAGCGCGTTGCCGTGGCGGTCGGCGAACACCTGGATCTCGATGTGGCGCGGCTCCACGATGGCGCGCTCCAGGAGCACGGTGGCATTGCCGAAGGCATTCTTCGCCTCCGACTGTGCGCTGCGCAGCAACTCCACGAATTCGCCACGCGACTTCACCAGCCGCATGCCGCGACCACCGCCGCCGGCAGTGGCCTTGATCATCACGGGGTAGCCCAGCCACGCGGCTTCGTCGGCCAGGCGCTGCTCGCTCTGGTCCTCGCCCTGGTAGCCGGGAATGCATGGCACGCCGGCCTGCATCATCAACCGCTTGGCGCCGGCCTTGTCCCCCATCGCCCGGATCGCTTCCGGCGACGGGCCGATGAAGACCAGTCCTGACTCGCGGCAGGTCGCGGCGAAGTCTTCGTTTTCCGCGAGGAATCCGTAGCCCGGATGGACCGCATCGGCACCGCTCGCACGCGCCGCATCGATGATGGCGGGGATGCGCAGATAAGACTGCGCGGGAAGCGGCTCGCCGATGCAGACGGCCTGGTCCGCCGCAGCCACGTGGGCGGCCCGCGCGTCAGCTGAAGAGTACACGGCCACGGTGCGGTATCCGAGGATCTTCGCGCTGCGCATGACGCGCAGCGCAATCTCTCCTCGGTTGGCAACGAGGATCTTGGAGAACGGCGTCATGGTGCTCATGGGGATTCGATGCTCCCTTCAGGGACGCGCGACCGAGAATTGCATCTTCTGCGGCCGGCGAGCCTCCGCCTCGCGGCAGACGGCCAGAACCTTCGCCAGGACCGCACGGGTATCGCGCGGGTCGATCACACCGTCGTCGAGCAGGTGGGCGCTGGTGGTGAAGACGCTCATCTGGCTGTCGAACCGGTCGACGATCCGTTGCGCCATCTCGTCCAGCCTGGCCTCGTCCACCTGGCCCTTGCGGCGCATGCCGGCTTCCGCGACGATGCGCATGGTCTGCGCCGCCTGTTCGCCTCCCATCACCGCGGTCTTGGCGTTGGGCCAGCTGAAGCAGAACCGCGGGTGGAAGCCGCGTCCGCACATCGCGTAGTTGCCGGCGCCGTAGGAAGAACCGCAGTAGATCGTGACCTGCGGCACGGTGGCATTCGTGACCGCCTGGATCATCTTGGACCCGTGCTTGATGATCCCGGCTTCCTCGTAGGAGCGGCCCACCATGAAGCCGGTGGTGTTGTTCAGGTACAGGATCGGCGTGCGCGACTGGCAGCAGGCCTGGATGAAATGCGTTGCCTTGGAGGCACCGGCCGGGTCGATCGGACCATTGTTGGTGATCACGCCGACGGGCCAGCCTTCCAGCTTGAAGTGCCCGCAGACGGTGGCGCTGCCGTAGTTCTCTCCGAACTCGAGGAAGTCGGAGTCGTCGGCGATCCGGGCGATGATCTGCTTCATGTCGACGGGCCGCTTGTGGTCGGCGGGCATGATGCCCAGCAGTTCCTCGGTGTCATGGCGGGGCGGCTTGAAGGCGCGCGGCCGCTCGGCCGGCATGCCCCGGTTCCAGTCGATCTGAGCCAGGATGTCGCGCGCGATGCGCAGGCCATCGCGGTCGTCCTCGGCCAGGTAGTCGCCCAGTCCCGAGATCGAGGTGTGCATCACGGCGCCGCCGAGCTCCTCCTCGGTGGCGATCTCGCCGGTGGCGGCCTTCAGCAGCGGCGGTCCTGCCAGGAAGGCGCGGGAGCGCCCGCGCACCAGGATGATGTAGTCCGACAGCCCGGTCTGGTAGGCACCACCCGCGGTGGACGAGCCGTGGGTCACCGTGATCACCGGAAGGCCGTCGGCGGACATGCGCGCCAGGTTGCGGAACAGGTTGCCGCCGCGTACGAAATCCTCGACACGGTACTGCATCAGGTTGGCGCCGGCACTTTCCACCAGCTGCACGTAGGGCAGCCTGTTCTCCAGAGCGATCTCCTGTATGCGCAGTTGCTTGTCCAGGCCCATCGGCTGCAACGCGCCGGCATCGATACCCGAGTCGGAGGCGAGCACCATGCAGCGGATGCCGCTCACGAAACCAATGCCGGCAATCAGGCCGCCGCCGGGCACGCTCCTTTCGAGATCGGCGGTGTCCAGGCCGAGCCCTGCGAGGGAGGCCAGCTCGAGGAACGGCGCGCCGGGATCAAGCAAAAGCGACAGGCGCTCGCGCGGCAGCAACTGCTGCCGCTTCTCGAAGCGCTCGCGCGAGGCGGCTGACCTGGCTCGGGTTCGCTGCTCGAAGTCGCGTACGCGTTTCAGCAGGCCCAGCATGTGATCGCGGTTCGCCGCGAAGGGCGCGTTGCTGGCGGATATGGTGGATTCGATCTGCGGCATTGCTCTGGTTTCCTGCGCCGCACCCTGCGTGCGGTGGACAGGTTCCAGCGTAGGGGAGGGGGCCCGCGGGGTCTTGTGCGAAGTGGCTGGCGACGCACAGGCGCGATCGCGAGCGGTGCCTATGCCGACAACTTCATCGGCGTGCGCTTCGTCCCGGAGGACAGCAGATGCGCAAGGGCCGGCTGCGCAAGGCCGACCCCAGCGTGGCGGCTGCCCATCTGACGGCGCTGCTGGACTCGGAAACCGTCAGGCCGAGTCTTCTCGGCATGCAGGGGCCGCTGACCCGCAGAGAACTGCGAGAGGCGACGCGCCGCGCGGTGCAGGTGTTCCTGGGCGGCTACGCATCGGCCAGCACGACGGCAGGATGAAAGTGGGGCGAGGCTCCTCGTGCGCGCACCTCGATCAGCAGGCCCGCTCCCATGAAAGTCGGCGTCCGGGCCAAGCTCTTCCTGTTCGTTCTGCTGGCCTGCGCTGCCGTGGTCGTGGTGCAGGCCATCGCCATGCGGCTCGTGATGGAGCGTGGCTTCCTGGGCTACCTCAACCAGCAGAGCAGGACGCGGATGGAAGAGATCGTTCCTCGCATGGAGCAGGCCGACGCCACTCGCGGCACCTGGGGCTTCCTGCGCTCCGACCTCCGGGAGTGGATGAACCTGGTGCTGCCCTTTCTCCCAGAAACTGGGGGTGATGCGGCGTCCCGGGTGGTGGCTCCCGATCAGGCTGGCGCCCTTGCACGCGTGGGCCTGCTGGATGCGCAGATGCACCGCGTGGTCGGCAATCTGGACGTCAACGCGGATTCGATCCGCGTTCCCATCATGGTCGGCGGGCGAGTTGTGGGCTGGGTCGCGGCGGTGCCGTTCGAAGCCGTGCTTCCGAAGAATGACAAGTGCTTTCTCGAGCACCAATTCACCGCCTTGACGCTGGTCGGCCTGGGCTCGCTCTTGGTGGCCGCTTTGCTCACCTTCGTGCTGGCCCGCACGCTGCTGCGGCGCGTTCGCGAGATGGCCCGGGCCACACAACAGGTCGCGGCGGGGGACTACGCCTCCCGCATCGCGGTTGGCGCCAACGACGAACTCGGCGCGCTGGCGAGGGATTTCAACCGCATGGCGCAGACGCTGAAACATACCGAGCGCGCACGGCGTGGCTTCATGGCGGACATCTCCCATGAACTGCGCACGCCGCTCGCAGTGTTGCGCGTGCAACTCGAAGCCATCCAGGACGGGATCCGCTCGCCAACGGCCCAATCGACCAACACCATGCACCTGTGCAGGTCGATCGCCTAGGCAGGCTAGTGAATGACTTGCATGATCTGTCGCTGAGCGATGTCGGTGCGATGGCGTACCGCCGGGTCCCCATCGACGCGGCAACCGTATTGCAGGCGGCGGCCAGCAGCATGCAGCAGCGGCTTGGAGAGGCGTCGCTGCATCTGGTACTGGAGACCACGCAGGCGCCGCTGATGATCAGCGGCGACGAGCCGCGCCTGCACCAGCTGTTCGGTAACCTGCTCGAGAACTCGCTGTGCTACACGGACGGTGGCGGCGTTGTTCAAGTGCGTTGCATCCAGCGCGGCACGAATGCACTCGTTGTCGTCGAGGACAGTGCGCCCGGTGTTCCCGACGACAAGATGGAGAAACTGTTCGAACGCTTCTGTCGCGTCGAGGCTTCACGCAATCAGGCGACGGGCGGCAGTGGGCTGGGACTGGCGATCTGCCGCAATATCGTGGAGGCCCATGAAGGGCACATCACGGCCTCGGCATCGCAGCTGGGGGCTTTGCATTGCGATCGAACTACCGCTGGTTTCGGTATGAGCGGGTGTTGAGTTCCACCGACTTCTAACCCGACCCGACGAGACGACAATCCTGAACTTCCGCCACCCGCTGGAGGCCAGCGATCTGGCCGGGGAAATCTTCAAGCAGGTCAACGCCCACTTGGCCAAGAAGGGGCTGCTTCTGAAGAGAGGCTCCATCGTGGACGCCACGATCATCGCGGCGCCCAGTTCGACCAAGAACGAGAGCGGCGAACGAGACCCGGAGATGCACCAGACGAAGAAAGGCAACCAGTGGCACGTCGGGATGAAGGCGCACATCGGTGTGGATACGGACTCGGGGCTGGTGCACACGGTGACGACCACGGCGGCCAACGAGGCGGACGTGGAACAGGTGAGAGATCTGCTGCACGGCAAAGAGGACGCGGTGTGGGCAGATTCGGGCTATCGGGAAGTGCAGAGCCGGGTGAAGCGAGATGTGCAATGGCACATTGCGGGCCGACCCAGCGACATGGCGAAGATGCGAGAGGGCCGCGCTAAGGCCAGAACCCCGATGTAGGCTCAGCCCTGCCCCGGCGCCTCCCACGCAAACCCCACGCCGTAGACCGAGCGGATCCAGTCGTGCGAGGGCGTGACGGCGCCGAGCTTGCGCCGCAGGTTCTTGACGTGGCTGTCGATGGCGCGCTCCGTCACGTCCATGGTGTCGTCGTAGGCCAGCTCGAGCAGGCGGGCGCGCGAGAAGATGCGGCCCGGATGCCGCGACAGCACCTGCAGCAGCCCGAACTCGCGGCGCGTGAGATTGAGCGGCGTGCCTTCGAGCGACGCGCGCCAGTGCACGTCGTCCAGTACCAGGCCGGACATGCCCTGGCGCGCCTGGCCGCGCGCCGCGGGCGGCTCGGTGCGCCGCAGCACGGCGCGCACGCGCGCCACCAGTTCGCGCGGGGAAAAAGGCTTGCAGACGTAGTCGTCGGCACCCAGCTCCAGCCCGAGCAGGCGGTCGACCTCCTCGATGCGCGCGGTGAGCATGATGATCGGATGGCTGGTGTGTGCGCGCGCGCGGCGCAGCACCTCGATGCCGTCGAGGCGCGGCAGCATGATGTCGAGCAGCGTGAGCTCGGGCGGCGAGGCGATGAGATGGTCGAGCGCGCTCTGGCCATCGGCGAAATGCGTGGTCTCGTAGCCGGCGTGGCGCAGGTAGTCCTGCACCACCGATGCGATGTCGAGCTCGTCTTCGACGATGACGATGCGGGTCATGGCGCTGCGCTCCGGGAAAGCGGAAGGGTGATGGTCACGCGCAGCCCGCCGAGCTCGGAGGACTGGGCATCGATGGTGCCGCCATGGACCTCGATGGCCGCGCGGCAGATCGACAGGCCGAGCCCCGAGCCGCCGAGTTCGCGGCTGCGCGAGGATTCGCCGCGGAACAGCCGGTCGAACAGGCGCGGCAATTCCGCATCGGGAACGCCCGGCGCGCTGTCGTCGAATTGCAGGGTCAGGCTGTTGCCCGTCCAGGCCCCGTCGACCGTGACGCCGATGCACAGCCGGCCGCCGGCATCGGTGTAGGTGAGCGTGTTCTCCAGCAGGTTCATGAAGACCTGGTGCAGCCGGTGCGCGTCGCCGTCGATCATCGGCTGGGCGCGCGCCGAGACACGGTCGATGGCGCTGCGGTCCACCGTGATGCCGCGCGCGGCGAAGCGGTCGCGCGTATGGTCGAGCGCTTCCTTCAGCAGCGAGAGCGGGAACACGGTGGTCGCGAGCAGGTCGCTCTGCGGCTCGCGCATGCTGCTGCGCAGATCGTCCACCAGCTGGCCGAGCCGGATCACTTGCCGGTGCAGCCGCAGCGCGGTGCGCTCGTCGAAGCTGCGCACGCCGTCCTGCAGGGCCTCGATCTCCGCGCGCATGGCGGCCAGCGGCGTGCGCAGTTCGTGCGCCGCATCGGCCAGCCAGGCGCGGCGCGAGGCCTCCACCGTGTCCAGGCGCTGCGCCATGTCGTTGAAGGTCTTGCCGAGCAGGGCGAGTTCGTCTGAGCCATGCACGGCCACGCGCGTGGACAGCCGCCCGCGCGCCACGTCCTGCGCTGCCTGCGTGAGTTCGTCGATCGGCCGGAACCAGCGGCGCGCCAGCAGCCACGACAGCATCAGCGCAAAGGCCAGCCCGCACAGGCCGGTGAGGGCGATCACGCCGGACTGGCGTGCGAGAAAGGCGCGGTCGGCCTCGCTCTCCAGGCCCTGCATCGGCGCGAGCACCAGGTAGCCGACGACCGAGCGGCCGTGGCGGATCGGCAGGCGCGCGGCATTCTCCGGGTCGACCTTGGCGCCGACCACGTGCGCGCCGTGCGCATCGACCACGCCCAGGCGCTGGAAGATCGAATCGGCGGCTTCGCGCGGATCGGGAAAGAAGCCCAGCGGCGGCGGCGGTGGAAAGCGCCTGGGCAGCAGCTCGAGCTGGGGAGAAGGCGGAGGAGGCGGCCGAGATCCATTCTCGGCGCCGCTTTCGGGGCCGTTGCCGGCTCCGCCCGGCCCGCGGTTCTCGTACCAGGGCGGGAGCCTTCTTTCGTCGGCATTGCTGGCGCCGTCGAGCACCGCGGCGAGCCGGCCCATCTGCAGCCGCTGCCAGGCATCGTCGTTGCCCTGCAGCTTCTTCCAGTCGCCGTTGGCCGCATAGTGCTTGAGCAGCAGCTGCGAGAGCCAGTCCATGCGCCGGATCTCGATCTCGGCCACGTAGGAGCCGAGGCCGCGCTGCAGCGCCACGATGGAAAGCCCGGCGAAGCTGAGCAGGAGCACGATCAGCAAGGCGGCCAGCGCCAGGAAGATCTTCCTGGACAGTGTCAGGCGCGGCATGGGCTCGGGAAATGCATGGCCGCATTCTGCGGCATGCGTTCGGGGCGGGGAGGCGTCATGGGAAGCGGCCGATCATGGCCGTGAATCGAGGAGGAAATTGGGAGAGCCGCCTCTCCCACATTTCTCCCGAATCGACCCGCACGATGCGTGCCATGAATCCGCTCACGCATCGACGCTCCCTGAGGAAGAAGGCCTGGCAGGCCCTTGTTGTCCCCGCACTCGCATGGGCGGGTCCGGGGTACTGCGCGCCGGTGCCCCCCTCGCCGTGGTCCTGGGCCGAGCTCTGGTCCGACCCCGGCATCGACACGCTGTTGCTGCTGCTGGCCGCGCTTTTCTGGGCGGTGGCGCATGTCTGGGCGCTGCTGGTCGTGTGGGCAGAGGCACGCGCCACGCGGTCGGCCGCGACCGGCGTCGCGGCGGGAAAAGAGAAACCATGACGGCACAGGGCAGCAAAGCCGAGGCCACCGGATGCTAAGGTCTCTCGCTCAGGAGCGAGGCACGCACAAGGGCCCTCGGGCCCCGGCGCAATTGAGCGCCGTCTGGCACGCCCGCGCCGAAGCTGCGGAAGACGGCGGGCTCATGCTGTCGCAGCGCCTCCTGGGTTTGCTGGCTTGCTGCGGCCTGGTGATCGGCGTCGTGGTGGCGGCGAGCGGCGGATGCGTCGCAGCCGCCCGGGTCCGCGCAGGCAGTTCGACTCTTTCCACGCTGGCGCCGATCATGGCCACCGACAGCCGGGCCGCCCGGCCGCCGCGCACCGCCTGTGTGCCGTCTCAGACCGGCCGTTCCTCGAAGGCGAAACCGACACCGTAGATCGAGCGGATCCAGCCGTGCGACGGGGATGCGGCGGCGAGCTTCCTGCGCAGGTTCTTGATGTGCCCGTCGACCGCGCGCTCGTTGACGTCGAGCGCGTCGGCGAACGCGGCCTCGAGCAGCGCGGAGCGTGAAAACACCCGGCCCGGCTCGCGCGAGAGCGCCTGCAGCAGGTGCAGCTCGCGGCCCGTGAGCGCGAGCGGCCGCCCCTCGATCCTCACGCTGTGGGCGCTGCCGCCGAACGCCACGGAGGGCGAGGGCATGGCGCTGCGCTGGCGCTGCGCATGCCGGCGCAGCACCGTGTTCACGCGCGCCACCACTTCGCGCGGCGAGAAGGGCTTGCACACGTAGTCGTCGGCGCCCAGGTCGAGGCCGCGCAGGCAGTCGGCCTCGCGCGCGCGGGCCGTCAGCACGATGATCGGATGGTCGCTGTGCAAGCGCACCTTCTCCAGCACCCGGAGGCCGCCGAGGCGCGGCAGCGCGGTGTCGAGCAGCGTGAGGGCCGGCGGTGACGTGAGGATGCGGTCGAGCGCAGCCGCACCGTCGGCGATGTGCTCCACCTGGTGGCCGGCGCGCTGCAGCCCCTCGAGCAGCGCGGCGGCCATCTCGCGGCCTTTTTCGGCCAGCAGGATGCGGCTCATGGATCGATGCCCGCTTCAGAACGAGGTGCCGATCTGGAACTGGAAGCGCTGCGTCCGGTCGGCCGCAATGCCGTTGGCTTCGTCGAGCTTCTGGTAGACGAGCGGCACCGCATAGGCCAGGCGCAGCGGGCCGAGCGGAGAAATCCAGCTGATGCCCACCCCTGCCGAGGCGCGCAGGCGGTTCTGCGCCTTCCACTGGGCATCGGTCATGCTTGCGGCGCGCTCCGCGAACACGTTGCCGGCATCCAGGAAGGTGTAGAGCCGCAGCGACCGGTCATTGCCCGCGCCCGGGAAGGGCGTGCTGAACTCCATGTTGAAGATCGCCTTGCGCGTGCCGCCGAGCGCACCGCCCGTGACCGCATCGGTCGGCCCGAGCGAGTTCTGCTCGAAGCCGCGGATCGAACCGAGCCCGCCCGCATAGAAGTTCTTGAAGATGGGATACGCGGTGCCGCCCAGCGCCTTGGCATACCCGAGCTGGCCGTTGATCGCCAGCGTGTACTGCTTGGAAAGCGCGAAGTACTGCTGGTACTGGTAGGTGCTCTTCAGGTAGCGCAGCTCGCTGCCCACGCCCACCTCGAGGTTGGCGCTCTGCAGCCGTCCCTTGGTGGGCACCAGCGCGCTGTCGCGGTCGTCGCGCGCCCAGCCGATGGTCGCGGGAATGCCCACCATGTTCTTCGATGCGCACACCACGCTCGGCGCAGTGCCCGTGCACTGGAAGTAGTCGAGGTAGGCCTGCGGCGTGCCGGTGTAGACGTAGGAGCCGTCGACCAGCGTGTAGGCGCCGTTGGTGCCCGGCGTGAAGCTGTAGCGCTCCACGCCGATGCCGAGGTAGACCGTGTCCAGCTCCCCGAGCGGCAACCCGAAGCGCACCGAGGCGCCGTCGCTCGCGAGCTTGTAGTTGCCGTCCGCCTCGTAGTAGGGACGGGTGGTGTTGTGGAACACGTTGAAGGTGCGGGAGATGCCGCTTGGCGTGAAGTACGGGTCGGTGGCGGTGAGGGAGATGGTGCGGTTGTACGAGCTCGTGTTGACCTGCAGGCCCAGGTAGTTGCCCGTGCCGAATACGTTCTCCTGCGTGATGCCGAAGCTCAGCGAGACCTTGTCGGTCGACGAGTACCCTGCACCGAGCTGCAGCGAACCAGTGGGCTTCTCGGTCACGTTGACCGCCAGGTCGACCAGGTCGGGGGACCCCGGCACCTCGGTGGTTTCGACATTCACGTCGGTGAAGAAGCCGAGGCGGTCCACGCGGTCGCGCGAGAGCTTGATCTTGTTGCCGTCGTACCAGGCGCCCTCGTACTGCCGGAACTCGCGGCGGATGACTTCGTCGCGCGTTCTTGCGTTGCCTCCGATGTTCAGGCGCCGCACGTAGGCGCGCCGCGATGGCTCCGCCCGCAGCACCAGCGTGACGCGGTTGTTGTCGCGGTCGATCTCGGGCTCTGCCTTGACGCGTGCGAAGGCATAGCCGAAGGTGCCGAAATAGTCGGTGAAGGCCTTGGTGGTGGCGCTCACGTCTTCGCCGTTGTAGGGCTGGCCCGGGCGGATCGCCACGAGCGACTTGAACTCGTCTTCGCGGCCCAGGTAATTGCCCGAGAGCTTGACGCCGGCCACCACGAACTTCTGCCCTTCGGTGATGTTGACCGTGAGCGTGAGCGCCTCCCGGTCCGGCGAAATGGCGACCTGCGTGGAATCGATGCGGAACTCGAGATAGCCGCGCGTGATGTAGAAGGAGCGCAGCGTCTCCAGGTCGCCGTCGAGCTTGCTGCGCGAATACTGGTTCGACTTGGTGTACCAGCTCAGCCAGCCGCCGCTGTCCTGGTCGAACAGGTCGAGCAGGGTGCTTTCGCCGAAGGCCTGGTTGCCGTCCACGCGCACTTCCTTGATGCGCGCGGACTCGCCCTCGGTCACGGTGAAGGTCAGGTTGACGCGGTTGCGCTCCAGCGGCGTCACGGTGGTGACGACCTGGGCGCTGTAGAGGCTGCGGCCGATGTACTGCCGCTTGAGCTCCTGCTCCGCGCGGTCGGCCAGTGCCTTGTCGTAGGGCTGGCCCTCGGCCAGGCCCACGCCGCGCAGCGCCTTCTGCAGCGCGGCCTTGTCGAACTCCTTGGTGCCGACGAAGTCCACGTCGGCAATCGAGGGGCGCTCCTCGACGATCACCACCAGCACGCTGGCGTTAACGTCGATGCGCACGTCCTTGAAGAGGCCGAGCTCGAACAGCGATCGGATGGCCGCGCTGCCGCGGTCGTCGCTGTAGGTGTCGCCCGCCTTGATGCCGAGCGTGGCAAAGACCGTCCCGGGCTCCACGCGCTGCAGGCCCTCGAGCCGGATGTCCCTGACGGTGAACGGATCGGTGGCCCAGGCGGGAGCGCATGCAATCGAGATGAACATTGCGGCAAGGGCGGAGGCGGACTTGGAAGGACTCATCGCCGCATGGTCCTTGCCAAAGTCGGAGAAATCTGGGACGCCCTGCGTCCTGAGGGGGCGTGCCCGAGCGCCGCTACTGCAGTCCGATGCCGGCGGCCCCCGTGCCGTTCCAGCGCGTGGAGATCTGCGCGCTTCTCTCGCGGCAGTTCTGCATGTGGTCGTCGAGCGAGAGGCGGCCCTGGATGTCGAGCAGCCGCTGTGCGGTGCGGTCGATGGCGTCGGCATCCAGCAGCGGATAGGTGCGCGCGGTGCGGCCGTTGTTGCGTACCAGGCGCGCAATGTAGGGCAGGTCCTGCTGCGTGATCACGGCGGCGGGCATCACGCCTTCGAGCTCGACGCCCTCGCAGGGCAGCAGCACGAAATACTGCAGCCGCAGGTCGTCGCTCAGCAGGCTTCGCAGCTGCGTGGTCTTGCGGCCGCCCTGCCATGCGGGGTCCTTCACTTCGCGTGCCCGGCTGCAGCCCTGCAGGCGCAGGAACCAGCGCGGCGGTGCCTGTTCCGACTTCTTGCGGTAGACGAAGGCATTGCGCCAGGCCTTGATCTCGAACAGGTAGACGCCGGTTTCGCACACCAGCACCGCATCGATCTGGGCAGTGCGCACCGCACTCCCCTCAGGCATCGGGATGATCAGGTTGCGAAGAATGCGCAAATGGGAAAAGGCCGGGCTGAATGCGCTGGCGAGCTGCTGCACACCCAGCGAGGCTGCGATGGTGTTCTGCAATGCAATGGTCATGTCGGGCTCCTTCGGGTGCCGAGCATTGCGTGCCATTTGGGAGATTTCTGGTACGAGGCCATGCACGGCCGAGGGGTTTGGGCGTGCGCACAAACAACAGTCGATGCAAAGCAGGCCGCGTCGACCAGATTCCTCCAAATTTGAACGGGACCATCCGTTCAGCTGCTCGATGAAGAGCTGCTGAAAACCGGAGAAACCTGAATGAAGAAACCCCTCACGGCACTCGCCGCGCTGGCCGTTGCCGGCCTGGCCTCTGCCCAATCGTCCGTCACGTTGTTCGGCGTCATCGATGCCGGCGTGACCTACCAGTCGGCCACCTCGCGCGACGCGGCCACGGGCCTGAGCTCGAAGCAAAGCAAGTGGAGCCTCGCCAACTCCGGCTACAACTCCAGCCGCATCGGCTTCCGTGGCACGGAAGACCTGGGCGGGGGGCTGGCCGCCAGCTTCTGGCTCGAAGCGCCGATCACCAACGACGACGGCGCCACCGGCATCTCCACCTTCAACCGCCGTTCCACCGTGAGCCTTTCGGGCGGCTTCGGCGAGTTGCGGCTGGGCCGCGACTACACCGCCACCTTCTGGAACGACACGGTCTTCGATCCGTTCGGCACCAACGGCTCGGGCTCCAGCGTGATCAACACCGTGAGCGGCAGCACCGGCCTGAACAACGCCAATTACGCGCGTGCCAGCAACATGGTCGGCTATTTCCTGCCGCCGAACCTCGGCGGCTTCTACGGCCAGCTGCAGTACAGCCTGAACGAGAACACCAAGACCAGCGCCACCGACACCACGGCCGCAACCAGCAGCAGCGCGGGCCGCTATGTCGGCGGCCGCTTCGGCTATGCGAACGGGCCGCTCGACGTGGCGCTGTCGATGGGCGAGAACGTCGCCGTGGACACCACTTCGCTGACCCGCAAGGTGCAGACCATCAACCTCGGCGCGTCGTACGACTTCGGTCCCGTCAAGCTGTTCGGCGAACTCTCGAACGTGAAGAACAAGTTCGATCTCGCCGCCGGCAACAGCCACGACAGCTACAACGGCTACCTGATCGGCGCGA
Source organism: Variovorax beijingensis (assembly GCF_007828835.1). Classification (GTDB taxonomy): domain Bacteria; phylum Pseudomonadota; class Gammaproteobacteria; order Burkholderiales; family Burkholderiaceae_C; genus Variovorax; species Variovorax beijingensis_A. The sequence goes on from NZ_VIVL01000005.1 coordinate 428,773, forward strand.
GCATGCCGGTGGGCGCGGGCCTGATCCGCGCGTCGTACTCCACCGTGCGCTACAACGAAGGCGCCGTCGGCATCTCGGGCGAAGATCCGCGCGCGCAGAAGCTGGCCATCGGCTATGTGCACAACCTGTCGAAGCGCACAGCCCTGTACGCGACGGTGGCGCGCGTGAACAACCGCAACGATGCGGCCTACACCGGCAGCCTGAGCGCCGCGAGCACCACGGGCTACGGCAGTGCCGGCGTCAGCTACACGGGCCTGCCGCGCTCGTCCACGGGCTACGACTTCGGCATCCGGCACGCGTTCTGACGACAGGCCGTGTGCGGCGGGGCAGCGCAGTGCGCAGCCCCGCTGCATGCGCCCGTGACCTTGTTCATGAGTTTCAAATGACCAGAATCCATCACCTGGCGGGCTTGCTCGCCGCTGTCGGCCTGTCCGGCTGCATCATGCTTGCGCCACCGCCGCCCCATGGCCCGCCGCCTGGCTGGAGCGGGCATCCGGGTTTTCGCGGCGAAGCGCCGCCAAGGCCGCCAATGGCCGCATGGGATGTGTGCGCCGGCCAGGCCGAAGGCGCGCGCCCGGTGCTTCCGGGTCCTCGCGCCGACAGCTTGTCGGGGACTTGCGAACGCGGTCCCGGCGGTGCGCTGGAGTTCCGGCCGTCGCAGGGGCGTTGAAGGCGCACGAGCCATGTATTCAAGCCATCTGGGCCTGGCCATTGCCATCGTCGTTGCACTCGGCCTGGCCGCGGTACTGGCCTTCATCGCCTCCCTGCTCGTTTCCAACCTCAAGGCCGGCGCGCAAGCGCGCGAAATGGCCGCGCAGGCCCGGCGCGAAGCGCAGCAGAAGATGCGCGAGAGCAGCATGCAGGACCTCCGGCCGCTTCTTGCGTCGCTGCGGAGTCTCGAAGGCTCCGAAGGCGCGTCCGGCTGGCCCATCCGCTTCGACATCCGGGTTCCGCACGAGGTGGTGCCTGTGTTCGGCATCGAAGCCGAACTGGAGGAACTGATTTCCAAGGTCGCAGGGTATGCGGCAAGGGTGATGTCCCCCGGGGCCACGCTGCAGGTCTCGGCGCGGATGGAAAGCGGCCAGACCGTCGTGCATTGGAGGGATCTCGATGCCTCCGACCCGAGCCCGCCGCTGGCACGCTTTCTCGAGGCGACCCAGGCCGTCGGCCATGCCAGTGCGCGGGTGTGCGAGCGCATTGCCAGCCGCCACGGCGGGCGCATCTATGCGGCGCCGCACGCGGGCGGCACGCTGGGCCTGACGCTGCGCCTGCCGCTGCCCGGACGGGCGGCATCGGTGGCGGGCTGAGCGCCAGGTTCTGCATGCTGTCGACCAGCAGATGCGCCTGCGATTGTGATGTGTACCAAACAGCTGAAGCTTGTCGTGCGCTTCATTGGGGACCCCGTTTTCTCGTTGTCCAAGCCAACGGTCCCTGGAAGGACGGCATTGCGGCAGAAGTCGGGGCGGCTACACCTCAGCTTCAGTAACGGCGATGTGCTGCAGTGCTGAGCGCGAGAGGCCCCCCTTGTGGCTCGATTCTTCCAACGTCTAGGCGTGGCCGAGGTGCCGTGCATGAGGGGCAACACCTGACGGATCGATCGGCGATGGCGTGGTGCTAGTTGTGAAGGCTCAATAGGTCAAAGGACAAGCGTTCCGTTCGCTCCTAGCAGCCCAGTAGCGCATCGCCGCCTTGTACGAGGCGCGCGTGTTGTTGGACTCGCCTTCGGCCATTAATTCGTGCGCAGCTTCCTCAGCCATCTGTGAAAGTTGGCCGGGGTCTAGAAGCGCGTGATCGCGCTTGAGAGGCATCAAGGACCGATTCGACAGCCTTTCAGGGAGCTGATCCATGTCTGGGGCTTCAGTGGATGCCATGAGCGACCTTGAAGCGCTGCGCCAGTTCCGACAGGCGCCGATCCAGGGTCCATAGCCGTGCGCCAGGAGTGATGAGGGTCGATGCGAGTAGCGCCATGTCGACGAATCCGCACCCGAGCCCGTACAGTTTTTCGCGCTCGATCAGTTCCCGCACCTCATCCAGCGTTGCTTGATTGCATGTCCTCAGCAGGCTCAGACTGCCAAGGGTGTGCTCCCGCGGAGAAGGTGGAGTGCCACAGGCCAGCTCAACGATCACCAGCGGATGGGTCAAGGCGAGATCCGAGCCGACCAGGTGCGCGAGTGCGGCGTTGCCGCTGCGGAAATGGTCGACCCAAACAGACGTGTCTACGAGCACGCTCATGACGAGACAGGGTCGCTCCGACGACGCGGCACGTCCTTGATGTCGGGCGCCGCCCCTCCGAGCGCAATGAGGCGCTTGCCCGCCTGAACACGCACGAACGTGCGGAAGGCTTCCCGAAAAATTTCCGTTTTGTCCATGTCGGGATCGGCCATTTCCAGAGCTTTCTCGAAAAGAGAATCTTCGATGGTGACAGTGGTACGCATGATAGGGCGGAATCCATTGTGATGCAATGTAGCATCAATTCTATCATCTGAACGGCCGTTGTGAAAGCTGTGCCCGTCTTGTGTTTATGGTCCGACGGTCCACAGTTTTTGTGGAAACGTCGGTAGTTTTTCGTCGCCGCAGGCGAACCTCCCAGAAAGCAGGGGCGCGAGTTGGGTTGATGTCAAAGGAATTACTAGAACCACATGGATTCAAACGAGTCAGCCGACAGCATCTCACACCGCCAGCCAAGAGCGAAGAACACGCTCATTCAAGGACTTAGAGCCGCGCTTCGCCGGTTCTGTCGCTCCGATCGCGACAAGGAGTCTCAAATTTGCCGCGCGCGACGCGATTTCTGTTTTTTGCCGCAATGATCGGCAGCGCAGATGAATCGATCGAATCAAGGCGCAACGCATCTATTCGGATGTTTTATCTCTCGCTTGTTTGCGCTGTGCGAAAGACTCAAAAGAAAAGATCGCACAAATGAAAACAGCGGCGAAACGCCCCAACTATCGGCGATATTTTAACCCAAGCGACAACCCAACTGGCAATTTATTTGCCAATTCTAATGTCAACTGCCAAGCCAAGTTAAATGACAATCTTAGGGGATTCTTCGCCGGGCCATACGCGGCAAGGTCCTCTCGGAAGGAGAGCAAAGGTTGATTTCTCAAGCAAACTTCGCTTGAATGGCAAGCTTGTTCAACTGTTCTTGGAGGCCATCCCGCACCGTTGCTCAAAGAAAATGAGCTCCGGCTGTTCTAGCAGCCGAAGCTCTGAAAAGTCCTTGCAGAAATTTCAGCCTCGACAATACGCGCAGAAAAGCACGTAGTCAAGGCGTGGGGATCCTTTTTCATGTCTTTTTGAAACGGCCGAGCAGCCTTCTTTTGCTGCCATGCCACAACCAAGACCTCGCGCGCCAAGTGGAAGACTTGGGACGCAGTTGCGCGGTGTCCTGTCAGACCAGTTCCATGCCAGAAGGCATCAAGCGAACGATCTGATTTACACCTACAGCCCTCGAGCAGACGCGGACGTTGTGCTTCGGAGCAGTCTCGAGTACGCACACTTTCTTCTAGTGGAATCTGACCCTCGCGTGGCTCGGGTCGACTACGCCCCCGCAGAGAGGGTTGCACGGTTGTGTGGGGAGAGCATTGCGACGGCTGTGGATGTGGAAGTAGTCGACATCGATGGGACTGTGACCTGGCGGGAAATCAAATACTTAAAACATCGTGAGATAAACGAAAGGGAATATGCTTGTGAAACTTGGCAATTCCTAAAAAAAATGGCAGACGGGGTGGCGGACAATTTCCAAGTTCTTACAGAAAAGGAAATATATCTCAACCCCGTCAGAATAAGAAATTGGAATCGCATTGTCGCCTGGATAGCGCAGGCGCGAGAGTTGAGCTTGGGCAAAGAAGGACAGGCAGTGCTTGCATTAATCAGGAGGCGAAAGCAAGTCCGGTTTGAAGAGATGTTGACGATTGGCGAGAAAGATCGGGCGGGGTTGTTTGCTGCGGCGCTATTCAGGGAGGTGCAAAAAGGAACTGTCGAGAGCGATTTAGAACGAGCGCCGTTATCTCCGCATTCCCTGTTTTTTCAGCGGAAGGAAGAGACATGAAAACGCGTATCACCTTCCGCACATGCCCTTTCCACTCGCGAGATGTAGATGTCTGGCCAGTTTGCGACGTCACGCTGCTGACAGAAAATGAACGTGAAATCTTTCATCGAAAAGCAAAAGGGATTCGCCGATATCTGGAGGATGGAAGCCTAAAATCGGCCGCCAGAATTGCTAGGTGCTCTGGGTCCACACTGCTTGATTCATTCAATAGATGCCTCAAAATCGCAGGTGATGGCCGAATTTTTGGCTTTCGGGCGCTGCTTCCACACCTCAGAACAAAAAAATACGTGAGGAACAAGGCCCTGCCACGAGGCCGCGCGATCGGTGCCTCGGGGAGCAGCGGCGCATTTGACGCGTTTCTTGCGGAACATCCTGAATTGCATCAGGAACTCGACCGGCGTATCGAGCGCGGAGGTTCAGAGAAAGGGGGCTCAGCACACCCGCAATCCTTCAAGATTTTTGACGGATTCGTACAGCTCTGCCGGTGCTATGTGGGGCCGGACTGCTACCCGTTGAACTCCCGAAGCAAGGGGCGGCGTTCAGTTGAGCGTTACATCAAGGCGTACCGGGAACGACATCTTTCATGTGTTGAGACATGGTACGGGGCCGATGCAGCGCAGCGACTTCGCCTGGGGACGGGCCACAAGTCCTTTCATCTCGGCGAGGCGCCCTTTGACGTCGTCGGCTTTGATGCTCACAAAATCCATTGTGTAGGGACTATCGACGTCCCCGGGCCAGCAGGCAGGCAGACAATTCCTATCGAGCGGATCTGGGTTTGCGTCGCAGTGGATTCGGGGTGCTCGAAGGCAGTCGTGGGTTATTCAATCGGGATCTGTACCGAGATCAACGCGGCGCATGTGGAGTTGGCCATCAAGAACTGCCTCACTGAATGGGCACCTCTCAAGCTGACAGTACAAGACGTCTCTTACAAAGTGGGCGCTGGACTGCCTGTCGGCACCGTCCCCGGGCTCAGCGCATGTCGGTTCGCTTGCCTCACGATGGACAACGCCGCGCAACACTTCGCCAACCGCATCGTTGACAGTATGCGTCGCGCGATGGGGTGCACGATCCGCTGGGGGCAAGTGGGGGCATGGTGGCGAAATTCGGAAGTGGAACGCTTCTTAAGACATTTGAGGGAGGTGGCATCCAAAGCCTTCCGTCATCGACTGGATCGAATATCCATGATCCACTGCGAGGCAATGCCTCTGAAAACGCGATTGCTAAATGCATCGTCTGGGAAGAAGTGCTGCAGCGTATCGATGTGTGTATCGCGAACTACAACGCCACGCCGCACACAGCTCTCGGCGGACAGAAACCACTGGACGTGCTCGCCAAGCACCTTTCCCCTGCGAGCCGAACATTCGTAGAGCGTCCTAGCGTCCCAATCACTGCGTTCACTCCGCAACTCGGTGTCACAGTCGAATCGCGAATCGTACGAGGAGATTTGAAGCTCGGAAGGCGGCCATACATCGAGATAGATCAGGCCAGATACACCGGGGACTCGCTCTCCGGCAAGTTCGATTTAGTGGGGGGCAGCGTAATTGTTCATATCAACGAAACGGATATGAGCAGCGTCGAGGCGTACCTGGAAACTGGCCTCCCGCTTGGAACCCTTCGCCCCATAGACTCCGAATGGCGCAGACAGAACAAGGTTCCTCGCGATCTGGTGAAGGCAATCAACGCCAACATTCGAGATGCCGAGAACCTGTTCAACCCCTTGGACGCGCACGTTGACGGTCTGCGCGAGGCGGCGACCCGTGGCAGGAAAAAATCCTCGAAGAAGATCTCTCGCGACGCCACGAAGCTAGCAGACGCGCTGCACCGGACTGATGCGCAGTTAGCGGATCCTCAAGTTGCCACGTCCCGGCGATCGTCGATTCGCCCGGCGGTGAGAACGCTACCTCCCAGCATGCCAGCGCCGACATGGGAAATCGAGTAATTCGAGACGACCTACCACCGAGGAGATCAAATGCACGAAAACCTCCTACTTCCGGGGCCCGAGCGAGACTCGATGTACGCAGCACACCCCGTGGTCTGCAATGCCGTTCAGATTGCCACCGCGCCTGTTGTCGAGGCGGAACGCGCTGTGAGAGCCGCCGTATTGCACCGCGATCCCGGAACCTATTTTCTCGGGGAGCCGCGGATGGGGAAGACCACGACCATAGAGATGATCGAGTCGGTGATGCCTCAAACTTTCCCCGGTGTTCCCGTCTTCGATCTCATTGCTAAGACACACCAACGTCAGAACGAGAAAATTTTCTACGGCGATCTCCTGACGGATCTCGATCAAACACCGGGTCCAAATGTCAGGATGGCCGAGCGACGCAACCAGTTGCTCAACCACGTCATAGCGAACTGCCGGACGGTGCTCAGCGACCGCGCAATCCTCTTTGTCGATGAAGGTCAAAACTGGGGCGAGTGCGAGTATGAGTGGATGCGAGACCTGACCAACGACTGGCGCAAACGAAATGTCGTGTGCGTGACGATCGTCTTCGCGCATCCCAATCTCGAGAATCGTGTAAAGGTCGGATTTCTGCGGCGCAATCGATCTGATTTGACCGGTCGCTATCTCATCTCTCGCCATGCGTTTAGAGGCCTGTCTAATCTCGATGAACTAAGGGACTCATTCGAAGCGTATGACAACCCCAAACGTCATCAGTTTCCCCACGGAAGCGGCATTTGCTACAGCCGCTTCTTTTTTCCGAATGCGTTCCGCGGCGGATGGCGCTTGCGCGATGAGGCTGAAATCGCATGGTCGCTCTTCTCTGCATACTCCAAACCGGCCGAACGTTCGTAAGCGCTCAATAAACCACGCCCTTGCGCGCGGCGCCGGAATCGATGCGCGCGCAGAGGTCTACGGTTCGACGAGCTCGATGTTCCAGGGCAGC
>NZ_VIVL01000006.1 GCF_007828835.1 Variovorax beijingensis
TGGACCGACCGCTACGGCCGCATCAAGGTGCAGTTCCACTGGGACCGGCTGGGCCAGCACAACGAGCATTCGAGCTGCTGGGTGCGCGTGTCCACCGCCTGGGCCGGCGCCACTTTCGGCGCGGCCGCCTTGCCGCGCATCGGGCAGGAGGTGATCGTCGATTTCCTCAACGGCGACCCCGACCATCCGATCGTCACCGGCCGGGTGCACAACGCCGACGAGATGCCCGCTTGGGCCCTGCCCAGCCAGAAGCAGCTCACGGGCATCCGCAGCCGCGAATTGGGCGGTGGGCGCAGCAACCACCTCGCCCTGGATGATTCCAGCGGCAAGGTGCAGGCCCAGCTCAAGAGCGACCACCAGAGCTCCAGCCTGAGCCTGGGCCACATCGGGCGACCTCACGGCGCTCAGGGACAGCATCAACGCGCTGGCCAAGCTGGACATCAAGATGGAGGCCAACCGGATCACCATCACGGCGAAGGAAGAGGTGCTCGTCAACGGCGGCTCCAGCTACACGCGCTGGACCGCCGGCGGCATCGAGAGCGGCACCCTCGGCCTGTGGCGCGCGCATGCGGCTTCGCATTCGATGGTGGGGCCTAGATCCATGGGGGTGAACGTGCGGGGCGAGCCGGAGCTCTCGCTGTACGACGAGACGTTCAAACTGCTCGACCCCAAGGGCAATCCCATGGCCCACATCCCTTACGCCCTGAGGGGCGCAGGCGACATCGGCCACGAGGCCCAGACCGGCAAGTCCGGCCAGACACCAAGAATCAATACCAAGAGCCCGGAAAAGTTGAAGTTCTCCCTGGCGTGGGCGGAAATCTTCGTGGATTCCGATGCCGACAAGAGTCCCGATACATCCGGAAGGGGAAGGGCAGCAAGCACATGAACGACCGTACCACCGTCGAAGCGACAACCAACGAAACCCAGAACAGCTGCGTCGATGTCCACTGCGACTGTCCCACGTTGTGGTCAATGGCGCAGCAGTTCTGCTATCTGCGCCTTTCGAACTCGACGACCAAAGAAGAGGGGGGGCACGATCAGCCACCGGCTGATCAATTTCTTCCCCGCACGAGCAAGGCGGATTGCTGCGACCTATGCGCGGCTGTACCTTGAACTGGAAGACCACAGCACGCCGGCAAAGAAGGGGCGCTACTACTGGATGGCGCTGGGAGCGTTCGCTAGCAAGACCGTCGCTTGTTCGATCGAATCGCTGCAGTTGACTTGGACGCGAGGTGTGATGGGATCGACAGTGCGCGAAGGCTTGGGGCAAGGCAATTTCTGGCTTTTCAACGACATTGCGGCGTGGCACTGGTTCTACAACGTGAGTCCGGATTCGTTCGATCATTGCGTGGAAGAGCGAGATACCAATACCTACGTCACTCAGGTCAAGGAGCAAGTCGACAAGCTGCCTTGGGCTGCGCAATCACTGGCCAAGATCGACAGGCTCAAGGTGAAGCCGGAAGTCAGGCAAGGATTCGAACTCGTCAAGAAAATCGAAAATACGTCCCCTTCTCCCCGCCGAGAGGAAAATCAACTACGCCATCTGATGAAAATGGCTGCCCATGAGCAAAAAAACATCCTGCAAAATCTCATTTATAACAATGCCGATTTTTCTTGGTGGATCAAAGTTCAAAGAAATGATTCGGAGTTGCGGGGGCTGGCAAAGGCTTTTGCAGTTCCGGCAAGTTGGGTCAGCCCCAAGTTGAAGGTTTCTTTCATCAGTCAATGCGATACCGATCTTCCGGAGTACAGCAATGTCGCTTCCGAGGATACGAAATTGAAAAGCTATCAAAGCCGAATGAAATGGATCGAGTTGGTCGGGAGCCAATTTCATGACTTGATGAGAAGAAAGACCTCGTTCATGGAAGCGGAACTGTCGGCGATGGCAGGCTGGGTCGATACACAAGATTCGGTTGTTTATCTGAAGGAAAGTCGAGCACTCTGATGAATTTTCGAGAATTAAATGGGGTGTTCGCCATTTTTTTTGCTTGCCAGTTTTTCTTTTTTGGCGTGGGCTGCCCCAAGCCAAACCCCAGATGCCTTATCGAAAACAGTTATGAATTCCTCGGAAAAACGCAACGTATTCGTAGAGATTGGAGAGCCTCCCGAGGCTTGGGTCAGACGTTATGGGAAAAAGGTTGAAATCAATTCAAAAAATCATGGGTTAAAGTTCTACGGCCTCGATTGGACGGTCAAAAATCCGGGGCAATTGATCGTTCGCAATCGTTTAAGTGAATTTCAATTGGAAGCGGTGCTGGGGGCAATGGGGACTTTCGATGACGAATATCCAGGAGAGGGCTTTTCGAAGATTGTGATTACGACGAACATCTCCCAGAGCGAAACCATCGCTCATGACGAAGCTCGGCAAAAAATATTCGCACTGCTGCAAAAAATCCGAAGTGCAGGATGGACACGCTGGATCTATCCGAGTGACCCTCGATTGAGCGGGGAGGACGCATTTCGTTATCAAATCGCAGAAGACGATACGTTCTACTCATTGGACTCGAATTACCTGCCTCCCTTGGATGTCTGGATGAAGCTTTCAGATCGCTCGCAATGGAAGTTCTTCTTGAATGATGTTGCTATGTCCGTCAGATTCTCTAGAGACCAGGATCGGATGAAGCCGAACCTCCCCGGCGCGTATATTGTTTGGATCGAGCTGATATCGAAGAACGAGATGGAGCGTAGCGAATTTCAAGGTGAGGAGCGTAAAAAATGGAAGGCGCTATATCCTGGGGCAAGAAAAAGACAGCTGTCCATCCGCATTGAGCAGGAAAAAAAACTCCAGATGCAAGGTTATAAAATAGATGTCGAATATAAGAATCCAGATCAATGACATTGCAGAGCCCTTGGGCAGGAGATGGCCCCGTTGACGTGGGATGAACCATTGTGGCAATTGGGACAAACAACATAAGCGCCCAACAATTCATCCTCGACCACGACAAATGGCGCAAAGGCCTCGGCGGCGCGCCCGCGGGCCTGGCCGGCCAAAGCGACGCCAATGCCTATCCCCGGCTGGACTGGAAACGGCGCAGTTCGCCGCGTCGTCCTTCTCGGGCAGCAGCTTCACGGACACGGTCTTTAGGCGCGCCGGCTGGACCGCCTGCCAATTCGATGGCTGCAGCTTCACGCGCTGCAACGTCGAGCACATCGCTATGGCGGATTGCGTGTTCACGCGCTGTGCCTTCGACCAGGCGCAGTTCAGCCAAAGCTCCCTTCGCGGTTGCCGCTTTGTCCAGTGCACGTGGAACGGCATGAACTTCGACGGCAGCGACTGGAGCCATGTGAAGGTGCTGCAGTGCAAGGGAACGAACGTGAACGCAAGGAACCTGCGCGGCGAGCAGGTCGACTTGACTGACAGCTATTTCGAGCAGGTCGAATTCGAGGGTGCGCAGCTCAACAACACCCTGTGAGGCCGCGAGGTGCGAACTTGCGCCCCCTCGGGTTTTCGATAACTAAAACCACTTGATTTAGTCGCTTCGCTCGCCGATAGTCTCCCTGCGTCCGGCCGCCGCGCTCCTTCCACACAGGGGCCGCTGCCGGTTATCCAGCCCCGCGGGCGCGTGCCGCCCGCCAACGAACGTACGGAGACAAACCATGTTCAGCTCCCGCTCCATCCTGGCCATGGCGGCCATGTCCCTGGCCGCATCGTCTGCCGCCTTCGCCGCCGACCAGCCCGTCATCGGCCTGGTCACCAAGACCGAAACCAATCCCTTTTTCGTCAAGATGAAGGAGGGCGCGCAGGAAGAGGCCAAGAAGCTCGGCGCCAAGCTGCTCTCGGGCTCGGGCAAGGCCGACGGCGACAACGCGGGCCAGATCACCGCGATGGAAAACATGATCGCCGCGGGCGCCAAGACCATCCTCATCACGCCGAGCGATGCCAAAGCCATCGTGCCGGCCATCAAGAAGGCGCGCGACAAGGGCGTGATGGTGATCGCGCTCGACAGCCCGGCCGATCCGCCGGATGCGACCGATGCGCTCTTTGCCACCAACAACTACACGGCCGGCGTGCTGATCGGCGAATATGCCAAGGCCGCGATGGCCGGCAAGACGCCGAAGATCGTCGCGCTCGACCTGCTGCCGGGCCACCCGGTGGGCGCGCAGCGGCACAACGGCTTCATGAAGGGCTTCGGCCTGCCGGCCAACGACGCCAAGTCGAACGAGCTGTCGAAGGCGCCCGAGATCGTCTGCATGGCCGACAGCTTCGGCGACCAGGCCAAGGCGCAGACGGCGATGGAAAACTGCCTGCAGAAGGCGCCCGACGTGAACCTGGTCTACACCATCAACGAACCCGCCGCGGCCGGTGCCTACAACGCGCTGAAGCGGGCAGGCAAGGAGAAGGGCGTGCTGATCGTCTCGGTGGACGGCGGCTGCCAGGGCATCAAGGACACCAGCGCCGGCATCATCGCCGCCACTTCGCAGCAGTACCCGCTCAAGATGGCCGCGATGGGCGTGGCGGCGGGCGTGGAGTTTGCCAAGACGGGCAAGAAGGCCTCGGGCTACGTCGACACGGGCGTGACCCTGATCGCGGGCAAGAGCGTGGCCGGCGTCGACAGCAAGGACACCAAGACCGGCGCCGAGCTGTGCTGGGGCAAGAAGTAAGCCGGCCCGGAGCGTCCTGATGGCGAAATCTCCAACGCACCACATTCCGTGGGGCGCCCTGGGGCCGTGGCTGGCCCTGCTTGGCGCATGCATCTTCTTTGCGACCCAGTCCGACCGTTTTCTCACGGGGGACAACCTCTCGCTGATCCTGCAGCAGGTGATGGTGGTCGGCGTGATCGCCATCGGCCAGACGCTGATCATTCTCACGGCGGGCATCGACCTGTCGTGCGGCATGGTGATGGCGCTGGGCAGCATCATCATGAGCAAGTTCGCGACCGAGCTCGGGCTGCCGGTGCCGGTGGCCATTCTGTGCGGCGTGGGCGTGACGACGCTGTTCGGGCTGGTCAACGGCCTGCTGGTCACGCGCATCAAGCTGCCGCCCTTCATCGTGACCCTGGGCACGCTGAACATCGCGTTCGCGATCACGCAGCTGTATTCGTCATCCCAGACCATCACCGACCTGCCCGCCGGCCTCACGGGGCTGGGCACCACCTTCGCCGTCGGCGGCGCCGCGGTGGCCTGGGGCGCGGTGCTGATGCTGGTGCTCTATGCGCTCGCCTGGTTCGTGCTGCGCGAGACGGCGGCGGGGCGGCACATCTACGCGGTGGGCAATAACGCCGAGGCCACGCGGCTGGTCGGTATTCCGACGCAGCGCGTGCTGCTGGGCGTGTACGTGGCGGCGGGTGCGCTCTACGGCATTGCCTCGCTGCTGTCGGTGGCGCGCACCGGCGTGGGCGACCCGAACGCGGGGCAGACCGAGAACCTCGACGCCATCACGGCCGTGGTGCTCGGCGGCACCAGCCTGTTCGGCGGCCGCGGCGTGGTGCTGGGCTCGCTGATCGGCGTGCTGATCGTGGGCGTGTTCCGCAACGGGCTCACGCTGATGGGCGTGTCCTCGATCTACCAGGTGCTGGTGACGGGCGTGCTGGTGATTCTGGCGGTGGCGGCAGACCAGCTGTCGCGCCGGGGAGCACGTTGATGAATACCGTGGCAAACCCCAAGATCGTGATGCAGGCCCGTGGCCTGGTGAAGCGCTACGGCCAGGTCACGGCGCTCGATGGTGTCGACTTCGAACTGCGCGAAGGAGAAATCCTCGCGGTGATCGGCGACAACGGCGCGGGCAAGTCGTCGCTGATCAAGGCGCTGTCGGGCGCCATCGTGCCGGACGAGGGCGAGATCCTGCTCGACGGCGCGCCGGTGCACTTTCGCAACCCGCTCGATGCGCGGCGTGCAGGCATCGAGACGGTCTACCAGGACCTGGCGGTGGCGCCCGCCATGACCATCTACGAGAACCTCTTTCTCGGCCGCGAGCTGCGCCGCCCCGGCTTCCTGGGCAACATGCTGCGCATGCTCGACAAGAAGAAGATGCTGCACGAAAGCGCGGCCCGCATGGCGGACCTGAAGGTCGGCATCCAGTCGATGACGCAGGCAGTCGAAACGCTCTCGGGCGGCCAGCGCCAGTGCGTGGCGGTGGCGCGCAGCGCGGCCTTCGCGCGGCACGTGGTCATCATGGACGAGCCCACCGCGGCACTTGGCGTGAAGGAGGGCAACATGGTGCTCGAGCTGATCCGCCGCGTGCGCGACCGCGGCCTGCCGGTGGTGCTCATCAGCCACAACATGCCGCACGTGTTCGAGGTGGCCGACCGCATCCACGTGGCGCGCCTGGGCAAGCGCGCGGCGGTGCTCAACCCGAAGAACATCAGCATGAGCGACACGGTGGCCGTGATGACCGGTGCCATGACCGCCGACCAGCTGCCCGCGGAGGCGCATGCCTGATGCAGAAGCCCCTGCGCGCTCGCCCGACCTGCTGCGGCCTCGCGGGTCCAACCAGGTCGGCATGCGCCAGTTCAACGAGCGCACCGTGCTGCAGGCGCTGCGCGTTCACACCAGCCTGCCCAAGGCCGACCTCGCGCGGCTCACGGGGCTGAGCGCGCAGACCATCGGGCTCATCACCGCGCGGCTCGAGGAAGACGGGCTCATCATCAAGCAGGGCCGCGTGCGCGGCCGCATCGGGCAGCCTTCGGTGCCGCTTGCCTTGAACCCGGACGGGGCCTTTGCGATCGGCATCAAGGTGGGCCGGCGCGGCGCCGAATGGCTCTTGATCGACTTCACCGCGAAGGTGCGCGAGCGGCATGCGATCAGCTACGACTTTCCCGATGCGGACGAACTGCTGCCCGCCATCGCGCAGCACATCCACCGGCTGCGCGAGGGCCTCGGGCCGCTGGCGGTGCGCAACGTGGGTGCGGGGCTGGCCGCGCCGTTCCAGCTCGGAGGCTGGCATCGCACGCTGGGGCTGTCGAAGGCGCAGGCCGACCTCTGGAACCAGATGGACCTGGCGGCCGAGGTGCGCGCGCGCACCGAGCTGCCCGTGAGCTTTGCGCGCGACACGGTGGCAGCCTGCGTGGCCGAGTTGGTGGGCGGGCGCGGCCATGACCTGAAGAGCTTTCTCTACATCTTCGTCGACACCTTCGTGGGCGGCGGGCTGGTCATCAACTCGCACCTGCACACCGGCGCGCACGGCAACGCGGGCGCGCTGGCTTCGCTGCCGATGCAGCCGGCGCAGGCTGGTGCGGGCGGGGCGCTGCCGCCGCAGGTGATGGCCGAGGCCTCGCTGTGGGAACTGGAACAGCGGCTGCAGGCCCAGGGCCTGGATACCACCGCGGCCTACGACGACCGCGCGCTGCAGGCGCCCTTTGCCGCAGCCACGCAGGCCTGGCTCGGCTCCGCATCGCTGGCGCTCGCGCATGCCATCGTGAGCAGCACGGCGGTGCTCGACCTGGCGGACGTGGTGATGGACGGCTCGATGTCGCGCTCGCTGCTGCAAGCCCTGCTCGAGCAGACCCGTGCAGCGCTGGCCCGGTGCAACTGGGAGGGCTTGTGGGCGCCGCAGCTGCATGGGGGCCGGGTGGGTGCACAGGCGTGTGCGCTGGGCGGCGCGATGCTGCCGCTGCACGCCAATTTCGCGCCCGATCATGATGTGTTCCTGAAGGCGGCCTGAGGCGCGGCTCCGGTCCGGTTCTGAACCACGCCGCCTATAGCCGCGCCGCTGCCACGTGCAGGTTGCGTGGCAGTCGCAGCGTGCTTGCGCGTGCGCTTTCGGGGCAGGGCCCATCGGAATAGAGGGCATCGCCCTCGGGCATGACACACTTTTGCACTTCGACGAAGGCGGGCGGCTCTGCTGGAGCGACCGCCGGGCTTTCGATGACGGCGTTCACGAGCGGCGCGCGAAAAGGCACCGGCGGGGCAGGCGCTTCCCTGGCTGGCACCGGGGGCTCGACATGGGCCGGCATGGTCGCTGCCGGCAAGGCCGGTGCGCGCGCGGTGCTTTCGTGCACCAGGTCTTTCAAGGCCACATAGAAAAGGGATGTCGCCAGCAGCGCCACGGCCAGGCAGGGCGCCCAGTACCGTTGCGAGCCGGATCGGCGCGCAGCATCCGGGTGCCTGGACGGGTCGATCGTGTGTTCCGGGCTCATGGCTGAAGCTCCTTGGTTGTCTTCAGCCGTTCTTACCGGCGCCCGTCTGGCGCTGCTGTAGGCCTGCGCCACGTGGCGCTACGGAATCCGCCGCGTCGATGCCGTGGAAAGGACCGCTGCGGGGCCTCGCCCACCCGGGTTCTTCAGGGCTTCCAGCGCCGCAGGCCCAGTTCTTCGGCGAGCTGCCGGTAGGCCTGGATGCGGGCCTGCACGTAGTCGTCGAGCGCGGCGCCGGTCAGCGCGAAGGGGTAGAGGCCATGCCGTTCGCGCAGCGCCGCATAGCCGGGCGCGGCCGTGGCTTCGACGAATGCCGCAGTCCATGCGCGCACCGCGGCATCGGGAACGTTCGCGCTGAGGTACAGGCCGCGCACGGTCGGCCAGACGATGTCCACGCCTTGCTCTCGCGCGGTCGGCACACCGTCGAGTGCACCGCCCAGCCGCGCCTGCGAGAGCACGGCCAGCAGCCGCACCGCCGCACCGCCCGCGATGGCCTGCAGCGCCTCGGCGGCGTCGCCGGGGAACGCATCGACGTGCCTGCCCTGCAGCGCGCCCAGCGCGTCGCCGCCGCCTTCGAAGGACACGAAGCGCATGGCGCGGTGGTCGCGGCCGGCGGCGCGCACCAGCAGCGCGGCCTTCACCCAATCCTGGCTGCCGACCGTACCGCCCGCGCCAAAGGCCACGCGCGAGGGGTCCTGGCGCAGCGCGGCCACCAGGTCCTGCAATTGCCTGTAGGGCGAGTCGCGGTGCACGGCGATCACGCCGTAGTCGGTGCCGAGCGCGGCAATCCAGCGCACGGCTGAGGGCGCATGCGGACCGAAGCGGCCCTGCGCGAGGTTGAGCAGCGAGCCGCTGGAGAACGCCACCAGCGTGCCAGGCCCGCCGAGCCGGCCGGTGGCGATGCGGTCGAAGGCCACCGCGCCGATGCCGCCCGGCAGGTAGCGCAGGCCGAGCGGCGGCCGCGCGGGGCGCACGGCCTGCAGCGCATCGCGCGCCAGCGCGCAGGTCAGGTCGAAGCCGCCGCCGGCCTTGGCGGGGATCACGCATTCGGCCGCGGCCAACGACGGATCGGTGGTGCTCTGCGCCATGGCCGTGCGCGCGATGCCGGGCATCAGCAGTGCAGACAGCGCGCTGAGCGCATGGCGGCGGGTGGCGAAAGGAATCGGCATGGGAGCGTTGGGCGGCGCGACGTCCCGGCTAGCTGGCCGCCGGACGGGGCCACCAGATGATCGCATGCAGCCCCGTGCCGGACTCGCGTGCCTCGAGCCGCAGCTCCCCGCGGTGCCGCTGCGCGATGGAGCGCGCGATGGCCAGGCCGAGCCCGAAGCCGCCCTTGCCCGCGCGCGCCCCGCGGCGAAAGCGCTGGCCCAGCGCGGTGCGCTCCTCATTGCTCAGGCCGGGGCCGTCGTCCTCGACGTTGAGGCTCCAGCCCGCCGCATCGCCCGCCGCGAAGAGGGTGATCGTGCCTTCGGCCGGCGTGTAGGCGATGGCATTCGCCACAAGGTTGCTCAAGGCTTCGCGCAGCAGTGCCCGGTCGGCCACCGCGAAGAACTCGGGCGCGGGCGCATGGATGCCCAGGTCGATGCGCTTGGCGCGCGCGAGCGGCAGCAGGTCGACGGCCACTTCGCGCAGCAGCGCCGCCAGGTCGAACTCGGCGGGCTCCACCGCCACCGTGTCGCTGCGGCCCAGCGCCAGCAGCTGCTGCGCGCTGCGCGTCGCGCGGCCGATCTCGGTGCCGAGCGCGTCGAGTGCGGCCTGCACCTGCGCCGGGTCTTCCTCGCGCCTGGCGTAGTCGGCCTGCATCTGCAGCGTGGTGAGGTGCGTGCGCAGCTGGTGGGACGCATCGTCGAGAAACTGGCGCTGCTGCGCCGCCAGTTCCTGCGTGCGCGACATCTGCTGGTTGACGGCGGTGACCAGCGGCCGGACTTCCGCGGGCAGGTCGGCGTCCGCGATTCGGGTCAGGTCGTCGGGCGCGCGGGCCTGCACCTCGCGCGCGAGCCGCGACAGCGGCCGCAGCGCCGCGGCCAGCGCCAATGAGGTGCTGCACAGCAGCAGCGCGAGCACCAGTCCGTCGCGCAGCGCGGCGCTTCGGACAAAGCGCGCGCTGAATTCCTGCCGCGAGCGCGTGCTCTCGCCCACCTGGATCAGCACGCTGCGCCCGGTGCTGCCGGCCGGCGTGCGGTCGAGGTCGCGCCGGTAGGCCGCGAGCCGCACGGACTCGCCGAAATAGCTTGCGTCGTAGAAGGCCGGCACGCCCGTGCGCAGCTCGGCGGGCGGCGCGGGCAGGTCGGCGCTGCCGAGTTCGACCAGGCCGTCGGAGGTCGCCACGCGAAAGAACACCTGGCCGCTGGCCGTGAGCTCGAAGAACTCGAACATCGTGTAGGGCAGTTCGACCGAGAGGCCGCCCGAGACGGTGGAGATGTTCGCGTCGATTGACTTGAGCGCGCCGAGCAGCGAGCGGTCGTAGGCCGCGTTGGCGGCAGCCAGCGCGTCGTGCCGCGTCATCCACAGCTCGATGCCGGTCACCAGCAGCAGGGCGGGGAACAGCAGCAGCGCGAGCCGCCGCCACAGGCTCGCGCGCCGCAGGCGCTGTGCGAATGGGCGCAGCGCACTCACTCAGTCGGCTTCCAGCACGTAGCCCAGGCCGCGCAGCGTGACGATGCGTACCCCGCTGCCGTCGAGCCGCTTGCGCAGCCGGTAGACCAGCACTTCGACCGCTTCGAGATGCACCTCATCGTCGTCGGAGAACACGCGCTCGAGGATCTGCTGCTTGGACAGCGGCTCGCCGCTGCGCTGCACCAGCACGCGCAGCACCGCCTGTTCGCGCGGCGACAGTGCCAGCGCTTCGCCGTCCAGCACGAACTGCCGGCGCGCGCCGTCGTACGCGAGCGGCCCGCAGGCCAGGCGCGGATGCTCCACGCCGCGCGCGCGGCGCACCAGCGCATGCAGCCGCGCCTCGAGTTCGGCCAGCGCGAAGGGCTTGGCCAGGAAGTCGTCGGCGCCCGCATTGAGCGAGGCCACGCGCTCGCTCAGCGAATCGCGCGCGGTGAGGATCAGCGCGGGCAGCCGCTGGTCGCGCTCGCGCAGCCGCTGCAGCACTGTGTGGCCGTCCATGCCCGGCAGGCCGAGGTCGAGCACCAGCGCGTCGTGGTCGCGCTGCTGCAGCGCGCGGTCGGCGAGCCGGCCGTCATCCACCCATTCGACCTGGATGCCCGCATGCTCCAGCGCCTTGCACAGCCAGGTGCCCAGGGTGTGTTCGTCTTCGGCCAGCAGGATGCGCATGGCGCGATGCTAGAGGCTGGAGCGCTCAATCAGGCTTGATGTTTGCCCTTGCGATGACCTTCTGCCAACGGGCTTGTTCCGCCGCGATGAACTGTGCGAACTGCTCGGGCGTGCCGCCGACGGCCTCGGCCGCATCGGCCGTGAGCCGCTGCATCGAATCCGGCGACTTCACGGCCTTCATCGTTTCGGCCGAGAGCTTGGCGAGGTTCGCGGGCTCGATGTTGGCCGGTGCGAGCATGCCGTACCACTGGGTCATCTCGAAGCCCGGGAAGCCCTGCTCGGCCACCGTGGCCACGTCGGGCAGTTGCGCGAGGCGCTTGGCCGAGCCGGTGGCGATGCAGCGCACCTTGCCTGCCTTGATGAACGGAATGATGGCCGCGGCGCCGATGGCCGAGGCGTCGAGCCGGCCCGAGAGCAGGTCGGTCACCATCGGCCCGGTGCCGCGGTAGGGCACGTGCAGCATGAACACGTCCGCCGTCATCTTCAGGTATTCGAAGGCCAGATGGCCCGCGCTGCCGTTGCCTGCGGAGCCGTAGCTGAGCTTGCCGGGCTTGGACTTGGCGTAGGCGATGAATTCCTTGAGGTTCCTGGCGGGCACGTCGGGGTGCACCACGTAGAGGCTGGGCACCTTGGCCAGCAGGCTCACGGGCTTGAAGTCCTTGTTCGCGTCGTAGGGCAGCTTGGCGAAGATGTACGGGTTGACCGCCAGCGTGCCGATGTGGCCGAGGATGATCGTGTGCTGGTCGGTGCTGCGCGCCACCTCGCTCATCGCGATGTTGCCGGCCGCGCCTGGCTTGTTGTCGACGAAGACGCTCTGGCCCAGCGTGCGCGAGAGTTCGGCGGCGGTGGAGCGCGCCACGATCTCCGAGCTGCCGCCCGGCGCAAAGGGCACGACGAAGCGCACCGACTTGCTGGGCCATGCCGACTGGGCCAAGGCGAGAGAAGGAAGCAGGCCGCCGAGGGCGAGCGCGGACCCGCCCTGCAGCCATTGGCGGCGCGTGGGCTGCAGGTCGTTCGGGAAGAAGTTGTCGGACATGGTGCTTGTCTCCATCGATCTTGTAGAAAAGGAAAGCCGCCATCCTGCCCGGCGGATGCTGTCGGAATGCTGTCAGTCCGCGATTCAGATCAGGTTGCGCATGGCTTGCGCCGTCTCGCGCAGCACCGGCAGCACGCGGGCGACCGCGTCCTCGGAGCTTTCGTGGCCCATCGGCATGGTGATGTTGAGCGCGCCCACCAGCGTGCCGTGCCGGTCGCGCAGCGGCACCGCAATGCCGCGCGAATTGAGGTCCAGCTGCTGCTCCGACAGCGCCCAGCCCTGGGCCCGGATGCGCGCGAGCTCCAGCTTCATGCGCTCCTTGCTTGCGATGGTGTGCGAGGTGAACACCTGCAGCTGCCGCGTGGCGAGCCAGCCGGCCAGCTCGGCGTCGCTGCGCAGCGCGAGCATCAGCATGCCTGCGGCCGTGACCTGCGCCGGCACCCGCGCGCCCAGCACGTAGCCCGTGCTCATGCTGCGGTTGGGTCCGTTGCGCGCGATGTAGACCACCTCGTCGCCGTCCATCACGCTGAGGTAGGCGATCTCGCTGGTGCCCGCGGCCACGCGCTGCAGGAAGGGCTGGACGATGCGCGGCAACCGCGCCGAGTCGAGGTACGACTGCCCGAGCCGCAGCACGCGCGGCGTGAGCCAGAACAGCTTGCCGTCGCTCGCCACGTAGCCCATGTGCTGCAGCGTCAGCAGATAGCGCCGCGCGGCGGTGCGCGTCATGCCGGTGCGTTCGCCGGCCTGGCTGGCGGTGAGTCGCGGATGGGCGTCGTCGAAGGCTTCGATGATGCTCACGCCGCGTTCCAGCCCGGCGATCCAGTCGCGCTTGTCGAGGCCGGCCGGCGCGGGGGAAAGATCGGTGGCATCGGTGCTCATGGCCCGAAGTGTGCCGTGCGGCGGGCGGTGCGGCGGCCCGGCTGGATAAGGACAAACCCTGTTTATGTACGATCATCGAACGAACAAGGATGATTGTCGATCGACATGGGCTTGATTCCTGAGCGAAATCCATGGAGAGGTGGCTAAAGTTCGCCTTGGCAATGGTCCTGGAGCGATTGCCGTACAAAAAAGAGGCAAGACATGACCACCTCCATCAGCGGCAGCACCCTGGCGTACCTGATCCCCGGCGACCCCGTGCGGAACGTGCGCCTGCCCCGGATGTTCAACGCCGCCTTCGAGCGCTTCGGCATCGACGCGGTGCTGGTGCCCGTGCAGGTGCCGCTGCGCGATTTCGCGGTGTTCTTCAAGTCGGCCTTCCTCGCGCGCAACGTGCGCGGAATGGTGATTGCACCGCCGCACAAGCCGCTGGCGGTCGACCTGCTCGACGGCTGCGGCCTGTTCGGCCGCGTGGCGGGCTCGGTCAACGTGGTGCGCCGCATCGAGAACAACGAGCTGGAGGGCGACCTGTTCGACGGCGAGGGCCTGCTGGGTGCGCTGGACCACTTCAACATTCCATTCCGCGGCAAGCGGGTGCTGATCCTGGGCGCCGGCGTGAGCGCCGCGGCCATCGGCGTGGCGCTGGCCGAAGGCGGCACGGTCGACGGCGCCGAGCACATCGCGTTCTACGACACCTCGGCCGGCAGGGCCGCCGGCGTGGCGGCCAAGCTCGACGCCTTCTTCGATGCCAACGTGGTGGCGGTCGACCGCAATGCGCCCGAGGGCTACGACCTCGTCATCAACGCCACGCCGCTGGGCCTGGACGAGGCGGACGCGCTGCCCGTCGACGTCGCACGCATGGACGCCCATGCCGCGCTGTTCGACATCCTGCTGCGCAACCAGCCGACGCCGCTGGTGCGCGCCGCGCGCGCGCGCGGCCTCAATGCGCAGGCCGGCTTCGAGATGCTGATCCAGCAGATGCCGCACTACTTCGGCTACTTCGGCCACAAGGATGCAGCCGAAGCGCTGCGCAAGGACGCGGATTTCCTGCGCGAGCTGATCTATCCGGCCGCCATGGCCGCGGAGATTACCGCCCCCTTGCGCTATCGCTCCGACAACGTCGCCTGAAAGCGCGGACCGACCCAGAACAATTTCAACAGGAGGCAAGCAATGACAAGGATCTTCTCGTGGTACTGCCGGGGGCTCGAAGGGCTCATGGCGCTGATGCTGGCCCTCATGGTGGCCATGGTGTTCGGCAACGTCGTGCTGCGCTACGGCTTCAATTCGGGCATCACCGTGTCGGAGGAAGTGTCGCGCTGGCTCTTCGTCTGGATGACCTTTCTGGGCGCCATCGTCGCGGTGCGCGAGCACGGCCACCTGGGCACCGACATGCTGATCTCGAAGCTGCCCACCTGGGGCAAGAAGCTGTGCCTGGTGGTGGCCCACGGGCTGATGCTGTTCGCCTCGTACCTGCTGCTCACGGGCAGCTGGCAGCAGACGCTGATCAACTGGGACGTGAGCGCGCCCACCACCGGCGCCTCGGTCGGCATCTTCTATTTCGTCGGCGTGGTGTTCGGCGTCTCGGCCATCGTGTTCCTGCTGTACGACCTGTGGCTGGCGCTGAGCGGAAAGCTCAGCGACGCAGAACTCGTGATGGTGCACGAGTCGGAAGAGCAGGGCGACATCGACCGCATCAACGCCGAACTGGCGCGCCGCGATGCGGAAGAAGAAGCACGCACCCGCCAGGGCAGCGGCAACGACACGCGAGGCCGCTGACATGACGATCGCCATCTTCCTCGGTGCCCTGCTGGGCGCCATGGCCATCGGCGTGCCGATCGCCTATTCGCTGCTGCTGTGCGGTGTCGCGCTGATGTGGCACCTCGACCTGTTCGACGCGCAGATCCTGGCGCAGAACGTGATCAACGGCGCCGACAGCTTTCCGCTGCTGGCCGTGCCTTTCTTCATGCTGGCCGGCGAGGCCATGAACCAGGGCGGGCTGTCGCGGCGCATCGTGAACCTGGCGCTGGCGGTGGTCGGCCACGTGCGCGGCGGCCTCGGCTACGTCGCGATCGTGGCGGCCTGCATCCTCTCGGCGCTCTCGGGGTCGGCGGTGGCCGACGCGGCCGCGCTGTCGGCGCTGCTGATCCCGATGATGGTGGCCGCCGGCCACGACAAGGCGCGCTCGGGCGGCCTGATCGCCGCCTCGGGCGTGATCGGGCCGATCATCCCGCCCTCGATCGGGTTCGTGATCTTCGGCGTTGCCGCCAACGTGTCGATCTCCAAGCTCTTCCTTGCGGGCATCTTCCCGGGCATCCTGATCGGCGCCTCGCTCTGGTTCACGTGGTGGTGGCTGGTGCGCAAGGAAAAGGTGCTGCCGCCGCCGCGCAAGTCCGGCGCCGAGATGCTCACCGCGCTGCGCGAGGCGACCTGGGCGCTGCTGCTGCCGCTGATCATCCTGGTGGGCCTGCGCTTCGGCATCTTCACGCCCACCGAGGCGGCCGTGGTGGCCGCGGTCTACGCGATCTTCGTGGCCACCGTCGTCTACCGCGAGCTCAAGCCCTCGCAGTTCTATGCCATGTTCGTCTCGGCCGCCAAGACCAGCGCGATCGTGATGTTCCTGGTTGCGGCGGCCATGGTCTCGGCCTGGCTCATCACCGTGGCCGACCTGCCGGCCAAGCTGGTCGCGCTGCTCGAGCCGCTGATCGCGAGCCCGATGCTGCTGATGGTCGTGATCATGGTGCTGGTGATGGCGGTCGGCACCGCAATGGACATGACGCCCACCATCCTGATCCTCACGCCGGTGCTGATGCCGGTCATCAAGGCCGCGGGCATCGATCCGGTCTACTTCGGCGTGCTTTTCATCATCAACAACTCGATCGGCCTCATCACGCCGCCGGTGGGCACAGTGCTCAACGTGGTGGCCGGCGTCGGCCGGATGAAGATGGACGAGGTCACGCGCGGCGTGTGGCCCTTTGCTGTTGCGGAGTTCGGAATGATGTTCCTGATGGTCATGTTCCCCCAACTCGTCATCTGGCCGGCCCGGCTGCTGAGCGGCTGACGTCCACCCTTTCTTTTTTCCCAGATCAACCCAAGGAGACTTTCACATGAACAGCTTTTTCAAGCGCACGCTGGTCGCCGTCGTCACGCTCGCGGCCATGGGCGGCGCCGCGGCCCAGGTGAAGGAACGCACGCTCAAGTTCGCGTTCCAGAACCAGACCGGCCATCCGCAGGCGCAGGGTGCGCAGAAGTTCGCAGACCTCGTCGCCGAGAAGTCGGGCAAGAAGATCACCGTCAAGCTGTTCCCGGGCGGCACGCTCGGCGGCGACCTGCAGACGGTTTCCGCGCTGCAGGGCGGCACCGTGGAGATGACGGTGCTCAATGCCGGCATCCTGACGGCGCAGGTCAAGGAGTTTGCGGCCTACGACTTCCCGTTCCTGTTCAACAACGCGCAGGAAGCCGATGCCGTGACCGATGGCCCCTTCGGCCAGAAGCTGCTCGCCAAGCTCGACGAGAAGAACCTGCACGGCCTGGGCTACTGGGACCTTGGCTTTCGCAACCTGACCAACAGCAAGCGCCCGATCGCCAAGGCCGACGACATCGCGGGCCTGAAGATCCGCGTGATCCAGTCGCCGATCTACATCGACCTGTTCAACACGCTGGGCGCCAATGCCACGCCGATGCCCTTCCCGGAGCTGTACTCGGCGCTGGACCAGAAGGCGGTGGACGGCCAGGAGAATCCCAACACCGTGATCGCGTCGTCGAAGTTCGCCGAAGTGCAAAAGCACATCACGCAGACGCGCCACATCTACAACCCGCAGGCGCTGATCATCAGCAAGAAGGCCTGGGACGGCATGAGCGCCGAGGAGAAGAAGATCATCGGCGAGGCCGCCGCCGAAGCCACCAAGTTCCAGCGCCAGGCGTCCCGCGACGCGGCCGACACCGCGCTCGACACGCTCAAGAAGGCCGGCATGACCGTGACCGAACTCCCGCCCGCCGAGATGGCCAAGCTGCGCGACAAGGTCAAGCCGGTGATCGACAAGTACACGGCCACCGTAGGCGAGGCGACCGTCAAGGAACTGATGGCGGAGATCGCCAAGGTTCGCAAGTAAGGACGGCTGACCGACATGATTTCCGGCAAGACCACACTCGTCGCGCACCTGGGCTTTCCCACCGAAAGCTTCAAGGCGCCGATGATCTACAACCCCTGGTTCGAGAAGCAGGGCATCGACGCCGTCGTGGTGCCGATGGGCGTGAAGCCCGAGGACTATCCGGCTGCCTTCGCCGCGCTCTTCCGGCTCACCAACATCCGGGGCGCGCTGGTGACCATGCCGCACAAGATCACGACCATGGGCCTGGTCGACGAGGTCACGCCAACGGCAAAGATCGCGGGCGCCTGCAACGCCGTGCTCAAGCGCGCCGACGGCACGCTGGTGGGCGACCAGTTCGACGGCGCAGGCTTCGTGCGCGGCGTGCTGCGCAAGGGCTGCGCGCTCGAGGGCGCACGCGTGCTGGTCTCCGGCAGCGGCGGCGTGGGCTCGGCAATCGCAGCCTCGCTGGCAGCGGCCGGCGTGGCGCAGATCGCGCTCTTCGATGCCCACGCACCGTCGGCCGAGGCGCTCGCCGGGCGCCTGCGCACGCACTATCCGGCGCTGGCCGTGTCCACCGGCTCGAACGATCCGGCCGGCTTCGACCTCATCGTCAATGCCACGCCGCTGGGCATGAAGGAAGGCGATCCGCTGCCTTTCGATGTGGACCGCATCGCGGCCTCGACCTTCGTCGGCGAAGTGGTCATGAAGTCGGAATACACGCCGCTGCTGCGTGCCGCCCGGGACAAGGGCTGCGCCGTGCAGGTGGGCACCGACATGCTGTTCGAGATGATTCCCGCGTACCTCGAGTTCTTCGGCTTCGGCACGGCCACGGCCGATGCGCTGCGTGCCGAGGCGAAGATCAGCTACTGAGCAGTGTGCAACGCCGGCCCTGCGCCGTGCGGCGCGAGGGAAGACGCGGTGTAATGCTGTTGCGATCACTCGATTTTTTTGACGCAAGAAGACATTCACCATGAGTATTTTCGAAGGCTTCCTTTCCACGTCCGAGACGCTTTCCGCCTTCAGCGACCACAATTTCGTCGGCGCGATGCTTCGCTTCGAGGCCGCACTGACCCGCGCGCAGGCCGCGCTCGGGCTGGTGCCGGAGGCGGCCGCGCATTCGATCGTCGGCAGCTGCAAGGTCGAACTGTTCGACGTGGCCAAGATCGTGCGCGACAGCGGCCGCGCCGGCAGCGTCGCGATTCCGCTGGTCAAGGCCTTGAAGGAGGCCGTGGGCCTGTTCAATCCGGGCGCCGTGCCCTTCGTGCATTTCGGCAGCACCAGCCAGGACGTGATCGACACCGCGATGGCGCTGGTCACGCGCGAAGGCATTGCGCTGATCGAAGCCGATGTCGACCGCGCCATCGAGGCGCTGCTGCAGCACGCGACGCAGCATGCGGCCACGCCGATCCTGGCACGCACGCTGATGCAGCCCGCGTCGGTCACGAGCTTCGGCCTCAAGTGCGCCGGCTGGGCCGCGCCGCTGGTGCGCAGCCGCGCCCGCCTGCGCGAGGCCGCACGCCACGCGCTGAGCGTGCAGCTCGGCGGTGCCGTCGGCACGCTCTCGCAGATGAAGGGGCAGGGCCCGGCCGTCGTGCAGCGCGTGGCCGATGAGCTCGGCCTCGGCAATGCCGGCGCCACTTGGCACACGCAGCGCGACGAATGGGTCGCGCTCGGCTGCGAGCTGGGGCTGCTCACGGGCAGCCTCGGCAAGATCGCGCGCGACATCGCGCTCATGGGCCAGTACGAGGTCGGTGAGGTGGCCGAGCCCACCGAGCCGGGCCGCGGCGGCTCTTCGGCCATGCCGCACAAGCGCAACCCGGTGGCGGCGATGGTCGCGCTGGCCGCCGCCCAGCGCGCGCCCCAGCGCGTGGCCGCGCTGCTGGCGGCCATGCCACAGGAACACGAGCGCGCGCTCGGCGGCTGGCAGGCCGAGCTGGCCGAATGGCCGCAGCTGCTGATGTCGGCGCACGGCAGCGCGCGTGCGCTGGCCAGTGCGCTGCCGGGCCTGCAGATCGACGCGGCGCGCATGCGTGCCAACATCGACACCCTGCGCTCGGAGCTGCCGCGCGAGGCCGCGGACGAATGGTTCGACCCCGCGCTGGCCGGGCCCGCAGGCGAAACCGCGCTGCGGCAAGTCGCGGCACTGCGCGCCCAACTGATTGCGAAAGACACCCCCTGATGACCGACGAAGCAAGCACGACCACACCTCCCAACGACTACGAAGCCGGCCTCGTCAACCGCCGCCGCGTGCTCGGCGACGCCTGGGTCGACAAGTCGCTCGCCAACCGCAACGCGTTCAACGCCGAGTTCCAGGAGCTCATCACGCGCCATGCCTGGAACGACATCTGGGGCCGGCCCGCGCTGGGCGACAAGACGCGCCGCTACATGGTGCTGTCGATGATGCTGGGCATCCACGCCTATGAAGAATTCGCGATGCACGTGCGCGCGGCGCTCGACGGCCCGCCCGAGTCGCGCCTCACGCCCGAGGACATCAAGGAAGTCATCATGATGGCGGCCATCTACTGCGGCGTTCCGGTGGCGAACCACGCCTTCGGCATCGCGACCGGCATCCTGCGCGAGAAGGGCTTGCTGGCCGCGGCCGCCCAGTGACCGGGCCGAGCATCCGCAAGGCCCGGTTCGAACTCGGCTTTGGCCTGCTGCTGCCGCTGCTGCTGGCGGCACAGCCCGTGGCCACTGACAGCTACCTGCCCGCGCTGCCCGCTATTGCCAGGGAGCTGGGCTCGGCCAGCACCAGCCTGACGCTGTTCGTGCTGGCCTTCGGCTTTGCGCAGTTGCTGTGCGGCCCGCTGGCCGACCGCTTCGGCCGCCGGCCGGTGCTGCTGGCGGGGCTTGGCTGCTACGCGGCCGCGGCGCTGGGCGGCGCCTTCGCCGGCAGCGTCGCGGTGCTCGCGGGCTGGCGCACGCTGCAGGGCTTTTCGATGGCGGCCATCCTGGTGTGCGCGCGCGCCGCGGTGCGCGACCTCTACCCCGCGCACGAGGGCCCGCACGTGATGGCGCGCGGGCTCACGGGCCTGGGCGTGGTGGGGCTGCTGGCGCCGCTCGTGGGCGCGTGGCTGGTGCAGGGCGCCGGCTGGCGCTGGGTGATGGCGTCGATGGCGCTCTACGCGCTGGTGCTGCTGGCCCTGTGCTGGCGTTCGTTCGCGGAGACGCGGCGGCCGCTGGCGGGCGAGCCCTCGGCGCCGAGTGGCAGCACCCGCGCCGTGTTCGCGAGCCACAGCTTCCGGGCCTGGGCCTCGGTGGCCGCAACCACCTACGGCGGCCTTTTCTGCTTCCTGCTGCTGTCGCCGATGGTCTACATCGGCTACCTGGGCTGGTCGCCCGCGATGTACGGCTGGATCCCGGCCGGCGGCTCGCTGGTCTACATCTTCAGCACCACCCTGTGCCGGCGGCTGCTGCGCAGGTACGGCCCGGTGGGCACCGTGCAGCTGGGCGCCACGCTGAGCATGGCCGGCGCAGCGGTCCAGGCGCTGGGCTGCTGGCTCGCGCCGCACAGCGCACTGCCGCTGCTCGCGGGCCACGCGGTGTATTGCCTGGGCCACGGCATCCACCAGCCCTGCGGCCAGGCCGGCGCCGTGGGCGACCTGCCGCACCTCGCGGGGCGGGCCGTGTCGTGGTCCGGTTTCGGCATGATGATGGTGGCGTTCGGCGTCGGGCAGATGGCCGCGCAGTTCGTCGACACCGATTTTTCGAACGGCGCCTGGCCGATGGTCGTTCCGATGCTGCTCGCAGGCTGCGGGTTGCTGGCCATCGCGTTCCTCTGGCTGCCGCGTCTTCAACATCCGATCAAGGAAAAGGAATCACCATGACCCGTTTGAACGTCGTCCGAGAAGGCAGCGGTCCTTTCGTCGTGCTGAGCCATGCGCTGGGCTGCGACCTGCACATGTGGGACGGCGTGGCCGAGCAGCTTGCGCGCGCCCACACCGTGATCCGCTACGACCACCGCAACCATGGCGGCTCGCAGGTGGTGCCGGGCGCGCTGCGCGTGGAGACGCTGGCGCAGGACGCGGCCGAGCTCATCCAGCGCGAGGCGGGCGGGGAGCCGGTGCACTTCGTCGGCCTGTCCATGGGCGGCATGACCGCGCAGGCGCTGGCGGTGCGCCATCCCGAGCTGCTGCGCAGCGTGGTGATCGCGAATTCGTCGGCCCACTACCCTGACCAGTCGCCGTGGCGTGCGCGCGCCGAGACGGTGGCCGCCAAGGGCGTGGCCGCCATTGCACCAGGCGCGGTGGCGCGCTGGCTCACGCACGGCTACGTCACCACGCAGGAGGGCAAGGCCGCGGCCGAGGCGCTGCACGACGTGCTGGTGCGCACCGACGCGCAGGGCTACATCGAAAGCTGCAACGCGGTGGCGGCGATCGATTTCCGCGACAGCAATCGCCGCATCGCCGTGCCCACGCTGGTGATCGCGGGGCTGCAGGACGAGGCCACGCCGCAGGTGATGTCCGAAGCCATCGCGGCCGCCATTCCCGGCGCGCGTCTGGCCACCATCGACGCGGCGCATCTGAGCGCGGTGGAGCGGCCGGTCGAGTTCACGCAGCTGCTGATCGATTACTGGCGCAGCCTTTGAGAAACGCGGCCTCCACGCCATGGGTCGGGCCTAGGTCTAACCCCTAATCCGTGCGAACAATGCACGCATGCGTTCGATGATCGAACGCTGGGTGCATGTGGAGCGTTGTGGGCGGCGGTGGGTGTTCCTACAGTCACCCCCATGCATCGCTCCATTGCCACCGTCTCCCTCAGCGGCACGCTTCGCCAGAAGCTCGAAGCCGTTTCGGCCGCGGGCTTCGACGGCATCGAGCTGTTCGAGGCCGACTTCGTCAACTTCAAGGGCAGCGCCGCCGAACTGCGCCGCATCGCCTCGGACCTCGGCCTCTCGATCGACCTGTACCAGCCCTTCCGCGATTTCGAGGGCATGCCCGAGGCCCAGTTCCGCCGCAGCCTGGAGCGCGCCGAGCGCAAGTTCGACCTGATGGAGGCCATGGGAGCGCCGCTGATGCTGTGCTGCTCCAACACCTCGCCGCTCTCGGTGAACGACCCCGCGCTGGCCGCCGCGCAGCTGCACGAACTCGCGGAGCGTGCCGCGCGCCGCAATCTGCGCGTGGGCTTCGAGGCGCTGGCCTGGGGCCGCCACACCTCGTTGTACGGCCAGGCCTGGAACATCGTGAAGCAGGCCGACCACCCGCAGCTCGGCCTGATTCT
This sequence comes from Variovorax beijingensis, assembly GCF_007828835.1. Lineage (GTDB taxonomy): Bacteria > Pseudomonadota > Gammaproteobacteria > Burkholderiales > Burkholderiaceae_C > Variovorax > Variovorax beijingensis_A. The sequence goes on from NZ_VIVL01000006.1 coordinate 22,575, forward strand.
CGACAGCTTCCACACGCTGTCGCTGAAGGACGATGCCACGGGCATCGCCGCCATTCCGGGCGACAAGATCTTCTTCCTGCAGATGGCCGATGCGCCGCTGCTGTCGATGGACGTGCTGCAATGGGCGCGCCACCACCGCTCGTTCCCGGGGCAGGGCGATTTCGACGTGATCGGCTTCTTCGAGCAGGTGCTGCGCGCGGGCTACACCGGCCCGCTGTCTCTCGAGATCTTCAACGACCTGTTCCGCGAAACGCCCAACCGCCGCACCGCGGTGGACGCGATGCGCTCGCTGCTGTACCTCGAAAGCGAGGCGCGGCAACGGTTGGCTCCGGCGGCCGATGCGCAGGCGCCCGCGCAGCCGGTCGCGGTCGAGCTGTTCAGCCCGCCGCCCGTGCCGGCGCTCTCGGGCCTGTCGTTCATCGAGTTCGCGGCCGATGAGGCCTCGGCCGGCACGCTCGGCGCGTTCCTGGAGCAGATCGGCTTCCGCCGCGTCGGCCGGCACCGCTCGAAGGCCGTGGTGCTGTACCGCCAGGGCGAAATCAACCTGATCGTCAACGCGCAGCCGGATTCGTTCGCACGCAGCCGCTTCGAGGCGCACGGCACCTCGGTGTGCGCGCTGGGGGTGCGCTGCGCCGATCCGCAGGCCGCCGTCGAGCGCGCCACGGCCATGTGCTCGCAGCGCCACGACAGCCCGGTCGGACCGAACGAATTGCGCGTGCCGGCCATCGTGGCGCCGGGCGGCAACCTGATCCATTTCGTGCCCGAGGCCCTGGGAACCAATGGGCTGTACGAGGCCGACTTCATCCTCGAGGAAGACGCGGCGGCCGATGCCGGCGGCGCCGGCCTCGCGCAGGTCGACCACGTGGCGCTGGGCCTGGCGCTCGACCAGCTCGACACCTGGGTGCTGTTCACGCGTGCCGTGCTGGGACTGGAGCCCGGCGAAAGCCTGGAGCTGGCCGACCCTTTCGGCCTGATCCGCTGCCGCGGCGTGGCCAATGCCGACCGCAGCGTGCGGCTGGTGCTCAACGTGTCGCTGAGCCAGCGCACCCGCACCGCGCGCACGCTGAGCCTGACCGGCGGCGGCGCGGTGCACCACATCGCGCTGCGCTGCGACGACATCTTCGAGAGCGTGGAGCGGCTGCGCGCGAGCGGCACGCGCTTCGTGCCGATTTCGGACAACTACTACGACGACCTGGCCACGCGCGTCGACCTCGACCCGGCGTTGCTCGCACGCCTGCGCGCGGCGGGCGTGCTGTTCGACCGTTCGCCCGCGGGCGACTACCTGCACATCTACACCGAGAACATCGAAGGCGGGCTCTTCTTCGAACTGGCACAGCGCACCGCGGGCTACGACGCCTACGGCGCGCTCAACGCACCGGCGCGCATGGCATCGCAGGCGCAGCAATAAAGATTCTTTTCGTCAACCCGGAGACAAACCATGGCAACCATCACGGCCCACGAGCCGAAAGGCAAGCACCAGTCGAAGAAAGCCACCGCGAGCGGCTGGATCGGCTCGGCGCTGGAGTACTACGACTTCTTCATCTACGCCACCGCGGCGGCGCTGATCTTTCCGCAGATCTTCTTTCCCAAGGGCGACCCGCAGATCGCGATCATCGCGTCGCTCGCCACCTACGGCGTGGGCTACGTCGCACGGCCGATCGGCGCGCTGCTGCTGGGCCACTGGGGCGACACGCACGGCCGCAAGACGGTGCTGATCCTGTGCATGTTCCTGATGGGCTTTTCCACCGTGGCCGTCGGCCTGCTGCCCACCTATGACCAGGTCGGCCTGTGGGCGCCCGCGCTGCTGGTGGTGCTGCGCCTGATCCAGGGCTTTGCGGTGGCCGGCGAGATTTCGGGCGCGAGCTCGATGATCCTGGAGCACGCGCCGTTCGGACGCCGCGGCTTCTTCGCGAGCTTCACGCTGCAGGGCGTGCAGGCCGGCCAGATCATGGCGGCCGCCGTGTTCCTGCCGCTCGCGCACTACATGGACAAGGATGCCTTCAACGCCTGGGGCTGGCGCATTCCGTTCCTGCTGAGCTTCATCGTCATCGTGGCCGGCTACATCATCCGCAAGGAAGTGGACGAGACCCCTGCCTTTGCCGAAGTCGAGAAGAGCGCCAAGGTGCCGAAGGCGCCGGTGATCCAGGCCGTGACCGAGAGCTGGGGCGACATGCTGCGCGTGCTGCTGTGCTCGCTGATGAACGTGATCCCGGTGGTCGCGACCATCTTCGGCGCCGCCTACGCGGTGCAGCCGGGCTACGGCATCAACTTCGAGAAGGACATCTACCTCTGGATTCCGGTGATGGGCAACATCCTGGCCGTGATCGTGATCCCGTTCGTCGGCAACCTGTCGGACAAGGTCGGCCGCCGCCTGCCGATTGCCGTCGGCGCCATCGGTTCGGGCCTGCTGTCGTTCGGCTACCTGTACGCCATCAGCATCCACAACGTGCCGCTGGCCATCGTGATGTCGCTCCTGATGTGGGGCGTGGTCTACCAGGGCTACAACGCCGTGTTCCCGAGCTTCTATCCGGAGATGTTCCCCACACGCACCCGCGTTTCCGGCATGGCGATCTCGCAGAACATCGGCACCGCGATCACCGCGCTGCTGCCGGCGCTGTTCGTGGCGGTCGCGCCTCCCGGCGCCGCCAACATCCCGCTGACCGTCGGCGCCATCACGCTGGCGATCTGCGCCATTGCCGCGATCTCGGCCCTGAGCGCACGCGAAACCTACCGCGTGCACATGAACGACCTGGGCAAGCCCGATGCGGTGCCGGTCGACAAGCTCGAGTACGACCGGCTGCGCGAAGAAACGCTCGCCTCCGCACGCATGGCCGCCAAGGCCGTGGCCTGAAGACCTTGCGCGCACCAAGGGCGTCGGCGCCATGAAGAATGGCGCCCATGACCTCCCATCTCAAGATCGATTTCGTCTCCGATGTCTCCTGCCCCTGGTGCGCCGTCGGCCTGGGCTCGCTCGAAGCGGCGCTGCGGCGCGTCGCGCCCGGCATCACGGCGGAGCTGCATTTCCAGCCCTTCGAGCTGAACCCGCAGATGCCGCCCGAAGGCCAGGACACCTTCGAGCACCTGAGCCAGAAATACGGCTCCACGCGTGAACAGCAGGCGCAGTCGCGCGAGATGATCCGCCAGCGCGGGGCCGAGGTGGGCTTCGAGTTCAGCCCCGAGGGCCGGCCGCGCATCTACAACACCTTCGACGCCCACCGCCTGCTGCACTGGGCCGAGCTCGAAAGCCCGGCCAGGCAGGCAGCGCTCAAGAAGCTGCTGCTGAAGGCCTACTTCACCGACCGCCAGAACCCCTCCGACCACGAGGTGCTGGTGCGCCTGGCCGCCGAGGCCGGGCTCGATGGGGCACGGGCCCGTGAGATTCTGGCCAGCGACGAGTTTGCGCGCGAAACCCGAGAGCGCGAACGCATGTACACCGATGCCGGCATCCATTCGGTGCCCGCGATCATCATCAACGACCACCACCTGATCTCGGGCGGCCAGCCGGTCGAGGTGTTCGAGCGCGCCTTGCGCCAGATTGCCGGCGCTGCACCTGCCAGCGTGGCGGTTGCCTGACTTAGCCGGAGCTTAGGCACTGCCTCGCGCGGCGCGGCGAAGGTAAAGTGCGTCAACGCGGAGCGGGGCACGGTGGTTGAGGAAGCGTCCTCGAATCGCCGTTACCCGCAGGAGCTCCGAAGATGAAAAAGAAAAGCCTCATCGCCGCACTCGTTCTCATGGCCGCGGCCTCGCTGCCCGCGTTGGCCGACGAATACGGCAGGCACCCGTTCTACCTGCACGCCCTGTCGGACCTGCGCACGGCCGCCTGGAAGGTGGAGCACCGCCGCCCCGAAGACGGGCAGGTCTCGCGCGACGAGCAGGTGGTGCTCGACGAGATCCATGCCGCCATCGGCGACCTGCAGCACGCGGCGTGGCTCGATGGCAAGCCCGTCGAATGGCGCGAGCCCACCGACGCCTGGCTGCCGCGCGAGGGCCGCCTGCATGCAGCGGTCGACCTGCTGCGCAAGGTGCGCTCCGACGTGGCGCGCGAAGAAGACGACCCGCGTTCGCGGCTGTTCCAGCAGCGCGGCCTGGCGCACGTCGACCTGGCACTCGGCACCGCGCAGCACGCCATCGGCGACGTGCGCCGCCACGACCTGCGCAGGGAGTGAACGCGGTGCCGGCCGCCGCTTCGCCGTGGTTCTCCATTCGTCGCGCGCGGATGTCGCTGGGTGCATGCGCACTGGCACTGCTCGCGGCCTGCGCGGGCGCGCCGGGCGACCATCGGCCGCTGGTCTCGGTCTCCTTGCCTTTCGCTTCGGTCGACGAAGCTGCGCGGCTGCGCTGGCTCGACCGCGTGGGCTGGGGCGCCAATGCGAGCAGCGAAGCGCAGCTGGCGCGGCGCGGCCTGCCGCTGTGGATGCGCGACCAGCTCAATCCGCGGCCCGCCGCGCTGCCGCCGGCCGCGCAGGCGCAGGTCGATGCCATGGCCATTTCGCGCACGCCGCTCGACCAGCTCGTGACCGAACTCGACGCACAGCGCAAGGCTGCCGACGCCTTGCCCGACGAAGACCAGAAGAAGGCCGCGCGCCAGGCCTACCAGCAGCAGCTCAATGCGCTGGCGCGCGAGGCGCAACAGCGCTTCTTGCTGCGCGCACTCTATTCGCCCAACCAGCTGCAGGAGCACATGACGTGGTTCTGGATGAACCACTTCAACGTCAACCTGCGCAAGGACAACATCCGCGCGATGGTGGGCGACTACGAAGAGAACGCGATCCGCCCGCATGCGCTCGGCCGGTTCCGCGACCTGCTCGGCGCCACGCTGCACCACCCCGCGATGCTGCGCTACCTGGACAACGCGCAGAACGCCGCCAACCGCATCAACGAGAACTATGCGCGCGAACTGATGGAACTGCACACCTTGGGCGTGGGCGGCGGCTATTCGCAGGCCGACGTGCAGGAACTCGCGCGCGTACTCACCGGCGTGGGCGTGAGCTACCAGCCGCTCGATGCGCCGCCTCCCAACGTGCGGCCGGCGCTGCGCGCCGATTACCTGCGCCGGGGCCTGTTCGAGTTCAACCCCAACCGGCACGACTACGGCCCGAAGACGCTGCTGGGCCAGCCTATCCAGGGCCGCGGACTGGCCGAGGCCGACGAGGCGCTCGACCGCCTGGCGCGCGCGCCGGCTACCGCGCGCTTCATCTCGCGCAAGCTCGCCGTGTACTTCGTCTCCGACGATCCGCCGCAGGCGCTGGTCGAGCGCATGGCTGCGGCCTTCACGCGCAGCGACGGCGACATCGCCGTCACGCTCAAGGCGATGTTCGAGTCGCCCGAGTTCGCCGCCTCGCTCGGACGCAAGTTCCGCGACCCGGTCCACTACGTGATCGCCGGCGTGCGGCTCGCATACGACGACCGCGTGGTGACGAACCTGAATCCGATGCTCGGCTGGATCAACCGCATGGGCGAACAGCTGTACGGCCACGAGACGCCCGACGGCTATCCGCTCAACGAAGCAGCCTGGGCCAGCGCGGGGCAGATGAACACGCGCTTCGAGATCGCGCGCGCCATTGGTGCGAACGGCGCCGTGCTGTTCCGCACGGACGACAAGGCGCCGCTTGAGAAACCCGCATTCCCGCCACTGGCCGATTCGCGCGCGGTGCGCGCCATGCAGGCGGGCCTGGGCGCGGACACGCGCGAGGCGCTGGCGCAGGCGAGGACCCCGCAGGAGTGGAACACCTTCCTGCTGGCGTCGCCCGAGCTGATGCGGCGCTGATCGCGGTTTTTCTCCCTCCCCTCCGGGGGAGGGCAGGGGTGGGGGCCAGCGGCGTTCGATGACGCACAAGGCGAGACAAGCGCCGCCGGGCCCCCATCTCAACCTTCCCCCGGAAGGGGAAGGGGCAAGGCAGAAGAAAGGACATATCTTATGCAACGTCGAGAACTCTTGAAGCTCCTGGCCGGCGCGCCACTCGCGGGCGCCGTCGGCCGGCTGGTGGCCGCGCCCGCGGCCGAAGGCACCAAGCTGCTGGTGGTGTTCCTGCGCGGCGCGTACGACTGCGCCAACCTGCTCGTGCCCACCGGCAGCGACTTCTACTACGCATCGCGCCCCAACATCGCCATCGCCCGGCCCGGCTCGCCCAACGGCGCGCTGCCGCTGGACGCCGACTGGGGCCTGCACCCTGCGCTGGCGCAGAGCGTGATGCCGATGTTCCAGCAGAAGCAGGCCTCCTTCATCGCCTTCGCCGGCACCGACGACCTCACGCGCAGCCACTTCGAGACGCAGGACTCCATCGAACTGGGCCAGGCGCTCGACAAGCGCCGCGACTACCGCTCGGGCTTTCTCAACCGGCTGGCCGGCGTGCTCGGCGCGGGGCCCGTCACCGACGTCTCGCCCATCGCCTTCACCGACCAGTTGCCGATCTCGATGCGCGGCAGCGCCAAGGCAGCCAACATGGCGCTGGCCGGCAGTGCGCGCTCGGGCATCGACGCGCGGCAGAGCCAGGTCATCGCGGCCATGTACCGAAACACCACGCTGGCCCAGCCGGTGGCAGAGGGCTTCCAGGTGCGCGACGAGGTCATGCGCGCGGTGCAGGCCGAGATGGACGCCGCCAGCCGCAACGCCATGAGCGCCAAGGGCTTCGAGCTGGTCGCGCGCCGCATGGCGCTGCTGATGCGGGACCGCTTCGACCTCGGCTTCGTCGACGTCGGCGGCTGGGACACGCACGTGGGGCAGGGCGGCGCCACCGGCTACCTCGCCAACCGGTTCGAGGAACTGGGCCGTGGCGTGGCCGGCTTCGCGCAGGAAATGGGTGAAGACGCCTGGCGCCAGACCGTGGTGGTGATCATCAGCGAATTCGGCCGTACCTTCCGCGAGAACGGCAACCGCGGCACCGATCACGGGCACGGCACCGTGTACTGGGTGCTCGGCGGCGGCCTCTCGGCGCAGGCCGGCGGGCGCATCGTGGGCGAGCAGCAGGAAGTGGCGCAGGCCACGCTGTTCCAGAACCGCGACTACCCGGTGCTCAACGAATACCGCGCGGTGTTCGGCGGGCTGTTCAAGCGGATGTACGGCCTTTCGCCGGCCCAGCTCGCGCGGGTGTTCGAGGGGGTGGCGCCGAAGGATCTGCAGCTGGTTTAGCTGCCCGGCGCATTCCTGCGGACCGGGCGTCCAGGAGCCGCCGAGAATCGGTGCATGCCTCATGCCGTCTCCTTCCTTCGCGCCGCACGCCTGGCGCGAAGCGCCAAACCCTTTCTCGCCCGCGGCGGCTTCAAGCGCGAGCGCTGCGCGGGCTGCCGCCTGGTGCCCAGCCATTGCATGTGCGCCGTGCGCCCTTCGGTGGCAACGCACGCGGGGGTGTGCCTGCTCATGGCCGACATCGAGCCGCTCAAGCCCACCAACACGGGGTGGCTGGTCGCCGACGTGGTGGCCGATACCTTCGCCTTCGGCTGGGCCCGCACCGAGACCGATCCCGCGCTGCTGGCGCTGCTGAACGATCCGCAATGGCAGCCCTACGTGGTGTTCCCGGGGCAATACGCGGCACCCGAGCGCGTGGTCCTGGCCGTTCCGGCGCCTGGAACGGACGGCAGCGGCATTTCGAAACGGCCGCTCTTCATCCTGTTCGACGCGACATGGGCCGAGGCACGCAAGATGTTCCGCAGAAGCCCTTACCTCGACCGGCTGCCGGTGCTGAGCCTGCAGCCGGAGCGGATCACGCAGTACAAGCTGCGCAATTCCGGCCGCGACGACCACTTCTGCACCAGCGAGGTGGCCGCGATGTGCATGAGCCTGGCGGGCGAAAGCGTCGCCGAACAGACGCTGGATGCCTACCTCGCGGTGTTCACGCACCACTATCTGCATGCGAAGAACCAGCAGCCCGTTGCCTGGGACGGTGCAGCGCATCGGCGGCTGCGCGAAGTGTCCATTCGACCGCCGGCGTAATGTCGCCGAACTTGCCAGCGATCATCGTCATGCCTCGGCTTGCGGCACTTCCCGCATCGCCTGCCTGCTCGGCGCCAGGGCTTTGGGCTTCGCCGCAAAATAGGCGCCGGCGCGCACGGCGCATCCAGAAGGAACATCCGACATGACTACGCCCTTACAGCAACTCCTCGGCACCGATCTGCCGCTGATCCAGGCCCCGATGGCCGGCGTCCAAGGCAGCGCCATGGCCATTGCGGTCAGCAACGCGGGCGGGCTCGGCTCGCTGCCCTGCGCCATGCTGGCCCCCGATGCCATGCGCAGCGAACTCGCCGCGATCCGGGCCGGCACCGGCAAGCCCTGCAACGTCAACTTCTTCTGCCACACGCCGCCGGAGCCGAGCGCCGAGCGCGAGGCGGCATGGCGCAGTGCGCTGGCGCCGTACTACGCCGAATTCGGCATCGATGCCGCGAGCATCCCCACCGGTCCCGGGCGCAATCCGTTCAGCGCCGACGTGGCCAAGGTGCTGGCCGAGTTCCGCCCGGCGGTGGTGAGCTTTCATTTCGGGCTGCCTTCGGAGGCGCTGATGGCGCAGGTGCACGGCTGGGGCGCGAAGGTGCTGGCTTCGGCCACCACGGTCGAGGAGGCGCGGTGGCTCGAAGCGCGTGGTGTGGATGCGGTCATCGCGCAAGGGCTGGAGGCAGGCGGGCACCGCGGCCATTTCCTGTCGCATGACCTGACGAGGCAGCTCGGCACCTTTGCGCTGCTGCCGCAGCTGGTGCATGCCGTGAAGGTGCCGGTGATCGCGGCCGGCGGCATTGCCGATGCAGCGGGCGTGGCCGCGGCCATGGCGCTGGGCGCGGCGGGCGTGCAGGTCGGCACCGCCTATCTGCTGGCGCCGGAGGCGACCACCAGCGCCGTGCACCGTGCGGCGCTGAAGAGCCAGGCCGCGCGCCACACGGCGCTCACCAATCTCTTCACGGGCCGCCCCGCGCGCGGCATCGTGAACCGCGTGATGCGCGAGCTGGGCCCGATCGGTGCCGCGGCGCCCGAGTTTCCGCTGGCCACGTCGGGCATTGCGCCGCTGCGCGCCAAGGCCGAGGCGCAGGGCAGCGGCGATTTTTCTCCGCTGTGGTCGGGGCAGAACGCCACCGGCTGCCGCGAGCTGCCGGCCGCCGAGATCACGCGCGCATTGGCGCAAGGTTTTCAATCTCTTACGGCCTGACGCCATGACGCAACTCCACCTGCCTTTCAAGTTCCTCGAGCAGGCCGCAGGGCCGAACGTGCGCGAGCCCTGGCTGCTGGTGCTGATGCACGGCGTCGGCAGCAACGAGCAGGACCTGTTCGGCCTCGCGCGGCTCATGCCGCCGCAGTTCCACGTGCTGAGCCTGCGCGCGCCGTATGTGCTGTCGCCCGATGCCTATGCGTGGTTCGAGTTCGAGGTGCTGGCCGATGGCGAGCGGCGCATCAACGAGGAGCAGGAGCGCGAAAGCCGCTTCCTGGTGAGCGAGATGGTGGCCTCGGCGTCGCAGCAGCTCGGCGTACCGCCCGAGCGCGTGGTGGTCGGCGGTTTCAGCCAGGGCGGCATCATGGCGCTGTCGCTGCTGCTGACCCAGCCCGCCAAGGTGCGCGCGGCGATGGTGTGGCACGGCCGGCTGCTGTCGCAAGTGGCGGCGCACGTCGCGCCGCCCGAGGCTTTCGAAGGCAAGGCGCTGTGGGTGAGCCACGGCAGCGGCGACAACGTGATTCCGCCAAGCGCCGCGCAGGCCACGCGCGAACTCGCGCGCGGCCTGCCGCTGGCGCTGTCGGGCGCCGATTTTCCGGGCGGCCACGAGATCCGTCCGGCCGAGCTGCAAGGCACGCTGGCGTGGCTGCAGGCGCTCGGCGCGTCCTAGCGGTCGAACTTTCGGGCGATCGGCGCGTCACAGGGCGTTACGGGACCAAGCCGCGGCCGGGCGCCAATCTGGTGCACCATAGCCGCTCGTCTCCCATTGCAATCCTCCAAAAAGGAAACCGCAGACATGTCCGACCGAGACATCCCCGAAATTCACGACGCGCGCGATCCGCGCGATGCGCCTGCGTACAGGCCGCGGCGCGAGACATCGACCGGAACCATCATCGTGATCGTGCTGCTGGCGATCGCGGCCGGATTCCTGGGCTGGCGCTGGTACCAGCAGCAACAGCCGCTGCCGGTCGAACCGCCGGTGGCCACCGCCCCGAACGACGGGCTTGCGCCTGCGCCGCCCCCGTCCCTGCCCGAATCCCCGGAGCCGCAGAACCCCATCGACGCGATCGCGCTGCCCGAATCGGGGCTGCCCAAGGTCGCCGATTCCGATGCGCGTGTGATGAAGGCGCTCGTCGACCTGATGGGCAGCAAGAACGTGGCGGACTTCCTGCAGTTCGAAGGCATCGTGCGCCGCTTCGTGGCCACGGTCGACAACCTCGCGCGCGAGCAGTCGCCCGCGAGCACGTGGCCGGTGCAGCCGACGAAGCAGCGCTTCACCACCCAGGGCAAGGGCGAGAAAGAGACCATTTCGCCCAACAATGCCGCGCGCTACAGCCCTATCGTGATGCTGGCCGAGTCGATCGATCCGGCCAAGGCGGCCAAGGTGTATGCGCGGCTCTATCCGCTGTTCCAGCAGGCCTACGAGGAGCTCGGCTATCCGGGGCGCTACTTCAACGACCGGCTCGTTGCCGTGATCGACCATCTGCTGCAGGCGCCCGAGCCCGCCGGCCCGGTGCCGGTGCGCCTGGTCGAGGTGAAGGGCAACGTACCGTCGCAGCGGCCCTGGGTGCGCTACGAGTACGCCGATCCGCAGCTCGAGTCGCTCTCGTCGGGCCAGAAGATCATGGTGCGCGTGGGACTGGAGAACGAACGCAAGCTCAAGGCCAGCCTGCGCGGCTTCCGCGACCAGATCGCCACGGGCGAGCTGGCGAAGAAGAAGCAGCAGCGCTGAGCGAGTGCGCCGTGTAGGCGCGGGCCGATTGCATGCGGCGCCGATGCCGGGGATGATTCGCCGGATCCCCAGATTTCGAGGACACCCGTATGAACCTGATGAGCGTCGACCTCTACCAGAGTGCCACCGATCCCGAGAAATTCCTGGCGCTTCCCGCGGGCACCGACCCTGCCGAGCTCATGGGTCCGATGACCTTCGACCGCGACTTCGCGCATGTCAGGTGCTACAAGGAAGGCTTCGAATTCGATCCGTCCCAAAGCTACGCGGGCGTCAACGCCGCGAAGATTGCGGCGGACGTCCTCACCGTGAAATGGGCGATGTACCGCCGCGAAGCCTGAGCGGCCTTTTTCAGGCCTCTTCGGTTTCCTTGTAGTTGCCCACCGGCACGCAGCTGCAGAACAGGTTGCGGTCGCCGTAGACGTTGTCGACGCGGCCGATCGGCGGCCAGTACTTGGCCAGCTTCAGTTCGGCCAGCGGAAACGCGCCCAGTTCGCGCGAATACGGGTGCGCCCATTCCGTGCCGAGCAGGCTGGCCGCCGTGTGCGGCGCGTGCTTGAGCGGGTTGTCGTCCTTCGGCCAGACGCCTTCCTCGACGCGGCGGATCTCGCCGCGGATCGCGATCATCGCGTCGATGAAGCGGTCGAGTTCGGCCAGCGGCTCGCTCTCGGTGGGTTCCACCATCAGCGTGCCCGGCACCGGAAAGCTCAGCGTGGGCGCGTGGAAGCCGTAGTCGATCAGCCGCTTGGCCACGTCCTCGGCGGTGACGCCGCTGCTGTCCTTGAGCGGGCGCAGGTCGAGGATGCACTCGTGCGCGACGTGGCCGTTGGGGCTCGCGTACAGCGTGGGGTAGTGGTCCTTGAGGCGCGCGCTGATGTAGTTGGCGCTCAGGATCGCGGTCTCGGTCGCCGCCTGCAGGCCCTTGGCGCCCATCATGCGGCAGTACATCCAGCTGATCGGCAGCACGGCCGCGTTGCCCAGCGGTGCCGCCGACACGGCGCCCACGCCGTTGGAAGCGACACCCGCGGTCGCATGCCCTGGCAGGTAGGGCACGAGGTCTTCCACCACGCACACCGGTCCCACGCCCGGGCCGCCGCCGCCGTGCGGAATGCAGAAGGTCTTGTGCAGGTTCAGGTGGCTCACGTCGCCGCCGAACCCGCCCGGCGCGGCCACGCCGACCAGCGCATTCATGTTGGCGCCATCGACGTACACGCGGCCGCCGTGTTCGTGCACGAGCTCGCAGAGTTCCTTCACGCGCGTTTCGAACACGCCGTGCGTGCTCGGGTAGGTGATCATCACGGCCGCGAGCTTGTCGCTGTGCTTCTCGCAGGCGCGCTTCAGGTCGGCCATGTCGACGTTGCCCTGCGCGTCGCAGGCCGTCACCACCACCTGCAGGCCCACCATCTGTGCGCTCGCGGGGTTGGTGCCGTGCGCCGACGACGGAATGAGGCAGATGTTGCGGTGCCCCTGGCCGTTGGCCTCATGGAAGGAGCGGATGGCCAGCAGGCCCGCGTACTCGCCCTGCGAGCCCGCGTTGGGCTGCAGGCTGATGCCCGCGTAGCCCGTGGCTTCGCAGAGCCAGGCGCGCAGCTGGGCGTCGAGCTGGGCGTAGCCCACCAGCTGCTCGGCCGGCGCAAAGGGATGGATGTTCGCGAATTCGGGCCAGGTGATCGGGATCATCTCGCTGGTCGCATTGAGCTTCATCGTGCAGCTGCCCAGCGGGATCATGCTGCGGTCGAGGGCCAGGTCCTTGTCCGACAGGCTGCGGATGTAGCGCAGCATCGCGGTTTCGCTCTTGTGGGTGTTGAACACCGGGTGCGTGAGGAAGGCGCTGGTGCGGCGCAGGTCCTCGGGCAGGCGCGGCGCTGTGTTGGCCAGGTCGTCGAAGCGCGGCATCGGCGTGCCGGCCGGCACGAACAGCGCCCAGAGCGTCTCGATGTCGGCGCGCGTGGTGGTCTCGTCGAGCGAAATGCCCAGGTGCTGCTGCAGGCGCTGGCGCAGGTTGACGCCCGCAGCCTGGGCGCGCTCGATGATCCTGGGCGTGTCGTCGCCGGTGCGGATGGTCAGCGAATCGAAGGCGGTGGCATTGACCGGCTCGCGGCCCATTTGCGCGAGGCCCTGCGCGAGGATGGCCGTGAGCGCGGCCACGCGCTGCGCAATGCGCGTGAGGCCGTCGGGCCCGTGGTACACGGCGTACATGCTGGCCACCACGGCCGGCAGCACCTGGGCGGTACAGATGTTGGAGGTGGCCTTCTCGCGGCGGATGTGCTGCTCGCGCGTCTGCAGCGCGAGGCGGTAGGCGGGCTGGCCGTGCGTGTCGACACTCACGCCGACCAGGCGGCCCGGCAGCGAGCGCTTGAACTCGTCGCGGCAGGCCAGGTAGGCCGCGTGCGGGCCGCCGTTGCACATCGGCATGCCGAAGCGCTGCGTGGTGCCGCAGACGATGTCGGCGTCCCACTCACCGGGGGGCGCGAGCAGGGTGAGCGCGAGCAGGTCGGCGGCCACGCAGAAGGCGGCGTCGCACTGGTGCGCATGGCCCGCAAGCGGGCGCAGGTCGTGCACATGGCCGGTGGTGGCGGGGTACTGCGCGAGCACGCCGAAGAATTCGCCGCTCACCATCAGGTGCGGCAGCGTCTCGGAGACGGTGCTGACCTTGACCTCGATGCCCAGCGGCGCGGCGCGCGTCTTGATGACCTCGATGGTCTGCGGGTGGCAGTCGCCCGACACGAGGAACACGTTGCTCTTGCTCTTGACGCTGCGCTTGGCGAGCGTCATGGCCTCGGCCGCGGCCGTGGCTTCGTCGAGCATCGAGGCATTGGCGATGGCCATGCCCGTGAGGTCGCACACCATGGTCTGGAAGTTGAGCAGCGCTTCCATGCGGCCCTGCGAAATCTCGGCCTGGTAGGGCGTGTAGGCCGTGTACCAGGCGGGATTCTCGAGCACGTTGCGCAGGATGACGCCCGGCGTGTGCGTGCCGTAGTAGCCCTGGCCGATGAAGCTCTTGAAGACCTTGTTCTTCGCCGCGATCGCCTTCAATTCGGCCAGCGCGTCGGCCTCCGCGATGGGCGCCGGCAGCCGCATCGGCTTCGCCCGGCGGATGGCCGCAGGCACGATGCCGTCGATGAGCTCCGCGCGCGTTTCCGAGCCGATCACCGGCAGCATGCGCGCCTCGTCGGCCGCATCAATGCCGATGTGGCGGGCGAGAAACTCTTCGGCGTTCTCCAGTTGTTGCAAAGAGGGAAGGGCGGGAATCGGCATGGCGGTGAAGGCTCGGGGATGAGGAAAAAGCGGCTTGCGAACTCGGCGGATCAGGACTCGGCAGCGAACTTGTCGTAGCTGGCGGCGTCGAGCAGCGCGTCGAGCTGCGCCGGCTCGCTGAGCTTGACCTTGAAGAACCAGCCCGCGGCCAGCGGGGCGGTGTTGGCGAGCGAGGGATCGGCGCGCAGGGCTTCGTTCACTTCGGTGATCTCGCCCGACACGGGCATGAACACATCGGCCGCGGCCTTGACCGATTCGACGACACCGGCCACCTCGCCCTGTGCAAAGGTCTTGCCGACTTCAGGCAGGTCGACAAAGACCACGTCGCCGAGCGCGTCCTGCGCATGCACGGTGATGCCGACGGTGGCTGCGTTGCCTTCGGCCGAGACCCATTCGTGGTCCTTGGTGTACTTGATGCTCATGGTGGAAAACTCCTCGTGGAAAAAATGATGATGGGGGCGCGCAGCGCCTAGCCGCGGTAGTAGCGCGTGGGCACGAAAGGCAGGGTCGAGACTTCCATCGGCACCGGCTTGCCGCGCACGATGGCCTGAACGCGCGTGCCGGGCTCGGAAAACGCGGTGGCCACGTAGCCCATGGCAATCGGGCGGTCGGCCGTCGGGCCGAGCAGGCCGCTCGTGACAAAGCCGATGTCGTGGCCTTCGAAGGATTGCAGCACGGTGCCGTCGCGCACCGGAATGCGTTCCAGCGCCACGAGGCCGACGCGCTTGCGCTTCAGCGTGTCATGGTCGGTGTGGCCCGCGGCGCCGGCCGTGGCGGCGGCGAGCTGGGCCAGGACTTTGGCCGCGCCGGGGAAGCCGCCTTCGCGCGCGCCGCCCGTGCGGCGCACCTTCTGGATCGCCCAGTTCAGCGAGGCCTCGACCGGCGTGGTGGCGGTGTCGATGTCGTTGCCGTAGAGGCACAGCCCCGCTTCCAGCCGCAGCGAATTGCGTGCGCCCAGGCCGATGGGCTTGACCTCGGGCTGCGCCAGCAGCAGGCGGGCCAGCGCCTCTGCATTCTGGCCGGCCACCGAGATCTCGAAGCCGTCCTCGCCGGTGTAGCCGCTGCGCGTGGCGAAGGCCGGAATGCCGCCGATCTGCACCGCGCCGCCCGTCATGAACACGAAGCGCTCGATGCCGGGCGACAGCCGCGCCAGCACCGTGGCTGCCTGCGGCCCCTGCAGCGCGAGCAGCGCGTGGTCGGGCATGGGCTGCACCTCGCAGCGTGCGCCGATCTGCTGCTGGATGTGGGCGATGTCCGCCACCTTGCAGGCGCCGTTGACGATCACGAAGATCGAGCCGTGGCCCTCGTTGAAGAACATCAGGTCGTCGAGGATGCCGCCCTCGTCGTTCAGCAGCAGGCCGTAGCGCTGCTTGCCGGCGGCAAGGTCGATCACGTCGACCGGCATCAGGGTTTCGAAGGCGGCCGCCGCGTCCGGGCCCACCAGGCGCAGCTGGCCCATGTGCGAGATGTCGAACAGGCCGGCCGCATCGCGCGTGTGCCTGTGCTCGGCCATGAGGCCGGCGGGGTACTGCACCGGCATCGAATAGCCGGCAAACGGCACCATGCGGGCGCCGAGCTCCACGTGCAGGCCGTACAGCGGGGTCTTCAGGAGTTGTTCGGCGGAAGAGGCGTCGGAGGATGCGGCCACGGGGCACTCCAAAGGGGCAGACGAATTCCATGGCGCGAGCCATGGGCCACCCCTGCTGTCCGCTTTACCTGAGAGATTCGCCCCACGATCGGGGTTTGCTCCTTCGGTGGGCTGGTGCATCGCATTGATGCAAGCAACAGCCTCTCTCCAGCAAGGAAACGCCGGCATGCGCCAGCGCTGTGTCAGTCCTTTTGCCTGAGCGTTCGGGAAACCCCTGCGCCTTCGGCGGCCCCGGCTGGCGGGGCTCTCTCCTGACCATGGGAGTGTAGTGGATCGCGGCCGTCCGGTCTGCGGCTCAGTGCACGGTCTCGGCCGGCGGCAGCAGCCGGTCGATGCGCTCGCGCAGCGATTCGGCCCGCTCGGCGCCCGCGGCTTTCTCGACCTCGGTGAGCATCAGCGCGGCAATGGTCAGCATCGCGCCGCGGTCGCGCGCCTCGCGCAGGGCGTCGCGCATCTGCAGCGCGAACCTGGGGTCGCGGCGCACGAACATGCGCTCGCAGATGTCGAACAGGAACATGCGCGTCGTGGCCAGGGATCGCTTGCCGTCGAAGTTGTCGGCCGAGGTGGCGAGCCGTATCGGGTCGGCCGCGGGCACCGGGGCGGGCGGCGGGGCCACGGCCTGCGCTGCCGCGGCAGCCACCGCCTGCGCGTCCTGCAGGTAGCCCTGGCGCATCAGCGCCTGGATCGCCTGCTCGGCTTCGGTCCGGCTTGCGAACAGCGGGCTGAAATCGGTCAGCGAACGCCGGCCGTCGGCCATCAGCAGCAAGGCGCGTTCGCGCTGGCTCAGCGTGCGCTGGCGGCCCTGGAGTTCGTCGCGTGCCTTGTCGGTCTTGGTGGGAAACATGGCGCCACAGCTTTCGGGAATCGAGGGCTGCAGCATCGTTGCAAGCGGTGACATCTTCGTGAAACGTTTGCCTTACAGCGGCGCCGCCGCACAAAAAAAAGCAGCCTGCGAACAGGCTGCCGTTTCCTCCTTGTTTTTGGCGCCGTTCCGCTACTTGGCGTACACCAGGTCGCGCAGCGCCAGCGATATCCATGGCACGTAAGTGATCACCATCAGGCAGGCCAGGATCACGAGCACGAAGGGCACCAGGTACTTCACGATCCGGTCGAGCGAGATGCGCGCCACCGTGCAGGCGGCGAACAGGTTCACGCCGAAAGGCGGGGTGATCATGCCGAGCGCGAGGTTCACCACCATGACGAGCCCGAAGTGCACCGGGTCGATGCCGAAGTGCACCGCCACCGGCGCGAGGATCGGCGCGAGCACGATGATGGCCGCGCTGGTCTCGATGAACATGCCGATGACGAACAGTGCCGCGTTCACGCCCAGCAGGAACATCGCGGGCGACTTCAGCACTTCCTGCAGCCAGTGGCCGATGGCGTCGGGCACGCCTGCGCGCGTGATCAGGAACGCGAACAGGCCCGCATTGGCGATGATGAACATGATCACCGCCGACGACAGCACCGACTTGCGCAGGATCACGTACAGGTCCGCGGGCTTGATCTCGCGGTAGATCACGACGCCCACCACCAGCGCATAGAACACCGCCACGGCCGAGGCTTCGGTGGGCGTGAAGATGCCGCCGTAGATGCCGCCCAGGATGATGACGGGCATCAGCAGCGCCCAGCCGGCCTGCCACAGCGCGCGGCCGAAGGGCATGCGGCCGTCGCCATCGTTCTTGCCCCAGCCCTTCCACTTGCAGTAGATCCAGACGAACAGCATCAGCGCCAGGCTGATCAGGATGCCGGGGCCGAAGCCCGCGATGAACAGTTCGCCGATCGAGACCTCGGCGCTCACGCCGTAGAGGATCATCGGGATCGAGGGCGGGATAATCACGCCCAGTTCGGCACTCGTGGCCTGCAGCGCCGCCGCGTAGGCGGTGGGATAGCCGTGCTTGATGAGCGCCGGAATCAGGATCGCGCCAATGGCGAAGGTGGTGGCCACCGACGAACCCGACACCGCCGCAAAGATCATGCAGGTGAGCACGCAGGTCATCGGCAGGCCGCCCTGTACGCCGCCCACGATGCTCTTGGCAAACTCGACCAGCCGCCGCGAGATGCCGCCGGTTTCCATCAGGTTGCCGGCCAGGATGAAGAACGGAATCGCCGCCAGCGGAAACTTGTTGATCGAATTGAACATCTCCTTGACGGAGATCAGCATGTTGGCATTGGCCACCTGGATGCCCAGGATCGACGCGAGCCCGATGGAAACCGCCACCGAAACCGACAGTGCAAAACACAGCACCATCGTTGCAACCATGACTGGTGTCATTGCGCGGTCTCCAGTTCGAGCCGCTTGGGATCGAGAAAATTACCAACGATGCCGAACAGGCAGAAGACGGAGCCGACCGGCAGCGCCAGGTATGCCCAGACCATCGACAGGCTTTCGAGCCCGGCCATCGACTGCACGCGGCCGCGCATCGCGTAGTCCCAGCCCCACCAGAGAATGACCAGCATCAGGATGAGGGCGGCAATGCTCACCACCGCGTCGAGCACGCGCTTGATGCGCGGCGGGCTCCAGCGGTAGAGCACGTCCACGCTGACCATGGCACCCTGGCGAAACGCCATCGGTATGCCCAAAAACACCATCCAGATCAGGCTCACGCGGATCAGGATCTCGCTCCACTCGGCGGGCTGCTCGAGCACGAAGCGGGTCACGATCTGGAACACGCCCAGGGCCGATGCAATGACCAGCATCAGGCAGGCGGCAAGCATCGAGGCGCCGGTGGTCCAGCGTTCGATGCCGAGGAATTTTTCTTTCATCTGCACTCGCGTTCAAAACAAAAAAGCCCGCCAGACCGGTCTGGGCGGGCGGGGGCATGCCGCCGGGCGGCGGCAGCCGGGGTTACTTGTAGTCGCGGATCTTGTCGAGATTGGCCTTGCCGAAGTCCTTCTCGAACTGCGCATTCACCGGAGCGAGCGCGGCCACGAACTTGGCCTTGTCGACATTCTCGATCACGGTCATGCCCTTGGCGCGCAGGTCGGCCACGCCCTTGGCGTCGTCCTCGTCCACGCGGGCGCGGTTGGCCTTGGTGCCTTCCTTGGCGGCGTCGAGGAAGGCCTGCTTGTCGGCCGCGCTGAGCTTGTCGAACGAGGCCTTGTTCATCAGGAAGATGCAGGGCGAATAGACGTGGCCCGTGAGCGAAAGATGCTTTTGCACCTGGTCGAACTTGGCGGAGATGATCACCGGCAGCGGGTTCTCCTGGCCGTCGACCGTGCCCTGCTGCAGCGCGGTGAACACCTCGGGGAAGGCCATGGGCGTGGTGATGATGCCGAAACCCTTGTAGGCGGCGATGTGCACCGGGTTCTCCATGGTGCGCATCTTCAGGCCCTTGAGGTCTTCGGGCGCCTTCACGTCGCGCTTGCTGTTGGTCATGTGGCGGAAGCCGTTCTCGGCCCAGGCCAGCGCCTTGAAGCCCTTGGCGTCGAACTTGGTGAGCAGGTCCTGGCCGATCGGGCCGTCGAGCACGGCGCGCGCATGGGCCTTGTCGCGGAACAGGAAGGGCACGTCGAGGATCTTGGTCTCGGGCACGAAATTGGGCACCGGGCCGGTCGAGGAGAACGCGAGTTCCTGCGTGCCCAGCTGCACCGCCTCGATCGATTCGCGCTCGCCGCCGAGCGAGCCGTTGTAGAAGGTCTGGACCTTGTAGCGGCCGCCCGTGCGCTTTTCGACTTCCTTGGCGAAGGTGTCGATGGCCACGCCCTGGTGCGAGTTCTGCGCGGTCGAGATGCTGATCTTCATGGTCGTCTGCGCAAAGGCCGCGCAGGCCATGCCCATGCCCAGAACCAGGCCAGCGGCCAGTCGGGTCAATTTCATTCTTCTGTCTCCTGAGATGGAAAGGGGGGTGTCGCAAAGCGTCGGCTTCGCGCGCAACCGATGACTATGCCGCAATAACCAGTTTGACTGCGTCGGGATTTTCACGGACGTAATCGCGAATGACCGCCTCGAAGCTGGCGTCGGGCACGAGCCCGAGCTTGCCGGCGCGCGCGGTTTTGATGCGCCCGGGCCAGGTCTTCACGATGCGCTGGATAACCGGATCGGGCGTGCGGTCGAGCAGATCGGTGGCCGCCTTGCCGGCCACGCGTTCGAGCGCGGCGGCCATTTCGCCCACCGTGGTGGAAAGCGAGGGCAGGTTGAGCGCGGTGCGCGGTCCCCATTCGGCATCGCTGGCCTGCGCGGCGCGCAGGATGCCTTCGACGGTGCGCGCCGGCGACGCGATGGCCACCGGCGTCTCGTCGGGCACCGGGCAGGCGGCGCGGATGCCCGCGAGCGGCTCGCGGATCATGCCGCTGAAAAAGCCCGAGGCCGCGCCGTTGGGCCGGCCGGGGCGCACGCTCACCGTCATCAGCCGCACGCTGCGCCCGCGCACGAAGCCCTTGCGCGTGTAGTCGGCCACCAGCTGCTCGCCGATGAATTTCTGGATGCCGTAGCTGGTCTGCGGCGTCGGCAGCGTGTGGTCCTCGATCACCGGCGGCAGCGGCTGCTCGGGCGAGTCGCCGAACACTGCGAGCGAGCTGGCAAACACCAGCAGCGGCCGGGTGCCCACGGCGCGCGCCTTCTCGAGCAGCGCATGCGTGGCGGCGAAGTTGCTGCGCATGCCCAGGTCGAAGTCGGCCTCGCATTCGCCGCTGACGGCTGCGGCCAGGTGAAAGATGGCGTCGGCCTCGCGCCAGGGCGCCGCATCGGACGAGGCCAGCTGTTCGTTCATGTCGCCGAGCGCGGTGGCGATGCGCGGCTCGGCCGCCAGGTCGGCCGGCGGCGCGGCGCGGTCGACCAGCGTGATGCGGGAAATGGTGCGTGCCGGCGCACCCGCCAGCGAAAGCTCGCCCTGCTTCAGCAGGGTGCGGGCAAGGCGTGCGCCCAGGAAGCCGGCGCCGCCCGTGATGACGATCTGCATGGTGGTCTTGTCTCCTTCGCCAACGAGCATAGCGCAGCGAAGGGCGCGGCTCAGGCGACACTTGCACCATGAACCTGCGATTCGTCGAAGCCTTCCATTGGGCCGTGGCGCTCAAGAGCGTCACCCGTGCGGCCGAGAAGCTGCACCTCACGCAGTCGGCGCTGTCCAGCCGCATCGCCGCGCTCGAACGCGAGCTGGGCGTGCTGCTGCTCGACCGGCGCGACAAGCAGTTCCGCCTCACGGTGGCGGGGCAGCGCTTCCATGCCTTTGCGCAGAAGCTGCTCGAGATGCAGATGCACATCAAGGCCGAGATGGGCTCGGGCACGGTGCGCGAGGCCGTGCTGCGCGTGGGCGCCATCGAATCGGTGGTGCACAGCTGGCTGACCGGCTGGCTCAAGCACATGCAGGCGACGCATCCGGACTTCGAGCTGGAGCTCACCGTCGAAACCACGCCGGTGCTGGTCGATCAGCTGCAGCGCGGCAAGCAGGACCTGGTGTTCGCCGCGCTGCCGGCCGCCGGGGACGGCGTGCGCACCCGCGCCGTGCCGCCGATGCCCATGTGCTTCGTCGGCCACCGCGAGCTGCACCTGAAGCGGCGCTACCGCCTGCCGGACCTGCTGTCGCTCGACCTGCTGACCTTCCAGCGCGGCTCGCAGCCGCATGTGGCGCTGCTCGAGCTGTTCCGCGAAGCCGGCAGCCCGCCGCCGCGCGTGCATGCGATTTCGTCGATCTCGGCGATGGCGCAGCTGGTGGAGGCGGGCTTCGGCGTGGCCGCGCTGCCGCGCGCGGTGGTCGAGCCGCTGGCGCGGCGCCTGCCGCTGCGCGTGTTGCCTTGCGACGTGACGCTGGAGCCGCTGCCCATCTACGCGAGCTACCGCGACGACCCCTCGTCTCCGCTGCCGGAGGCCGCGCTGGGCTCCGCCGTGGTGCATGCCTCGCACCGCATGGGGTCATCGAAAAAATCGATGAGTTGAGAAAGAAACTTTGCGTTGGCGTTCGTGAGCGCGGATTCCCACAATCCGGCGCATCACACCACAGCGATGCCTCGGGCATCGGAAACGCCAAATGTCGAACCGTCCATCCTTCGCAGAACAGCCCGGCGCAGGCAGCAGCGCACTGGCCGTGCGCCAAGCCTGCCGCAGCGGTGCGCTGAGCTCCCACACCAGCGGGCTCGCAAGCGCCCATGTGCAGGGCAACCTCGTGATCCTGCCGCGGGTGCATGCGGCCGACTTCCTGCGCTTCTGCCAGGCCAACCCCAAGCCGTGCCCCTTGCTCGGCGTCTCGGAAGCCGGTGACCCGGCGCTGCCGGCGCTCGGCGAGGACATCGACATCCGCACCGACCTGCCGCGCTACCGCGTGTGGCGTGACGGCATCCTGGCGGACGAACCCACCGACGTGCGCGCGCTCTGGAGCGACGACCTGGTGAGCTTCGTCATCGGCTGCTCCTTCACCTTCGAGCATGCGCTGATGGCCGAAGGCATCGTGCTTCGCCACGTGGCGCAGGGCCGCAACGTGGCGATGTACCGCACCTCGGTGGCCACCACGCCGGCCGGTGCCTTCCATGGGCCGATGGTGGTGTCGATGCGCCCGCTGCGCGCGGCCGATGCCATTCGTGCGGTGCAGATCACCTCGCGCTTTCCGGCCGTGCACGGCGCGCCGGTGCACATCGGCAACCCGGCGCTGATCGGCATCCGCTCGATTGCCGACCCCGACTACGGCGACGCGGTCGAGGTGATGCCCGATGAGCTGCCCGTGTTCTGGGCCTGCGGCGTCACGCCCCAGGCCGCGCTGGCCGCCGCCCGCCTGCCATTCGCCATCACGCATGCGCCGGGCTCGATGTTGGTGACCGATCTGCTGCATCACAGCCTGGCCGCGTTCTAGCTCCGCCGTTTTCACCCATTCATACCTGGAGACAAAACCATGAAAACCACCCTCGATGCCACCCAGGCGGGCGACGCCGCACCAGCCGAAGGCAGCTGGCTGCGCACGCTCAACCCGAACGAGAAACGCACGCTCGCCGCATCCTTCAGCGGCTACGCGGTAGACGCCTTCGACTACTACACGCTGCCGCTGGTCACGCCTATCCTGCTGTCGCTGTGGGGCATGAGCAAGACCGAGGTGGGGCTGATCGGCACGGCCACGCTGGTGGCCTCGGCCATCGGCGGCTGGGTGGCCGGCATCCTGGCCGACAGGTATGGCCGCGTGCGCATCCTGCAGCTCACGATCCTGGTGTTCGCGATCTTCACCTTTGCCTGCGGCCTCGCGCAGACACCCGAGCAGTTGCTGGTCGCCCGCACGCTGCAGGGCCTGGGCTTCGGCGGCGAATGGGCGGTGGGCTCGGTACTCATCGCCGAGATGATCCGGCCTGCCTACCGGGGCAAGGCGGTGGGGCTGGTGCAGAGCAGCTGGGCCGTGGGCTGGGGCGCGGCGGTGCTGGTGTCGATGGCGCTGTTCTCGTTCCTGCCGCCGGAGTATTCGTGGCGCGCGATGTTCATGCTGGGCCTGCTGCCGGCGCTTTTGATCGTGTTCATCCGCCGCTCCATCCGCGACCCGGAAATCTACGTGCAGAGCCGTGCCGCGGTGGCGCGCGGCGAGCGCAGCGGCAATTTCCTCGCGATCTTCAAGCCCGGCATGCTGGGCACCACGGTGCTCGCGAGCCTGCTGTTCACCGGCATGCAGGGCGGCTATTACGCGATCGGCGTCTGGCTGCCCACCTTCCTCAAGAACGAGCGCCATCTCACGGTGCTGAGTTCGGGCGGCTACCAGTTCATGTTCATCATCGGCGCCTTCATCGGCTACCTGTGCGGCGCCTACCTGTCGGACCGGCTCGGGCGCCGCCGCGCCTTCATCCTGTTCGCGGTGGGCGCCGGATCGCTGGTCTATGCCTACACGCTGCTGCCCATCACCGACGGCCTGATGCTGCTGCTCGGCTTTCCGCTCGGCTTCTTCATGTCGGGCATCTTCAGCGGCGCAGGTGCCTTCCTGGCCGAGCTCTTCCCCAATGAGCTGCGCGGCTCCGGGCAAGGCTTTTGCTACAACTTCGGGCGTGGCATCGGCGCCACCTTTCCGGCGCTGGTCGGTGTGCTGAGCGACCGCATGCATCTTTCGCTGGGCACGGCCATCGGCGTGTGCGCCGCGGTGGCCTACGCCATGGTGGTGATCGTGGCGCTGTGCCTGCCCGAGACGCGCGGGCGCGACCTGCGGCAGAACTGATCCGGACCGCCATTCCCTTTTTGCGAAGACTCTTCCTTTCCCATGACCACGCATTCCCTTCTCCCGTCCCGCTGGCAGTTCTGGATCGACCGCGGCGGCACCTTCACCGACCTGGTCGGCCGCGACCCCGAGGGCGGCCTGCACACGCTCAAGCTGCTGTCCGAGAACCCCGAGCAGTACAAGGACGCCGCCGTCGAAGGCATCCGCCGCCTGCTGAAGCTCGCGCCCGCCGAGGCCGTGACCCCCGAGCGCGTCGAGTGCGTGAAGATGGGCACCACGGTGGCCACCAACGCACTGCTGGAGCGCAAGGGCGAGCCCACGGTGCTGGTCACCACGGCGGGCTTTCGCGATGCGCTGCGCATCGCCACGCAGGCGCGTCCGCGGCTGTTCGACCGCCGCATCGTGCTGCCGGAGCTGCTCTACGAGCGCGTGATCGAGGCTGGCGAACGCATGGATGCGCAGGGCGGCGTCGTGCAGCCGCTCGACGAGGACGCATTGCGCGCCGAACTGCAGGAGTCCTTCGATGCCGGCCTGCGCGCCTGCGCCATCGTCTTCATGCACGGCTGGCGCCACACCGCGCACGAGGCGGCGGCCGAGCGCATCGCGCGCGCCATCGGCTTCACGCAGGTGTCGGTCTCGCACAAGACAAGCCCGCTCATGAAGCTGGTGCCGCGCGGCGACACCACGGTGGTCGACGCCTACCTGAGCCCGATCCTGCGGCGCTACGTGGAGCAGGTGTCGCGCCAGATGCCTGGCGTGCCGCTGTTCTTCATGCAGAGCTCGGGCGGGCTCACGCAGGCCGACCGCTTCCAGGGCAAGGACGCGATCCTCTCGGGCCCGGCGGGCGGCATCGTCGGCATGGTGCGCACCGCGATCGATGCCGGCCATCCGCGCGTGATCGGTTTCGACATGGGCGGCACTTCCACCGACGTCTCGCATTACGCCGGCGAGTTCGAGCGCTCCTTCGAAACCCAGGTGGCCGGCGTGCGCATGCGCGCGCCGATGATGAGCATCCACACCGTGGCCGCGGGCGGCGGCTCGGTCATCGCCTTCGACGGCGCGCGGCTGCGCGTGGGGCCGGAGTCGGCCGGCGCCAACCCCGGGCCGGCCAGCTACCGGCGCGGCGGTCCGCTCACCACCACCGATGCGAACGTGCTGCTCGGCAAGATCCAGCCTTCGCACTTTCCGCGTGTGTTCGGCCCCAACGCCGATGAACCGCTCGACCTGGCGGCCGCGCGGCGCGGCTTCGAAACCATGGCGCGCCGCATGTCGGAAGCCACGGGCCGCACCGTGAGCGCCGAGGAAGTGGCGAGCGGCGCGCTGCGCATCGCCGTAGCCAGCATGGCCAACGCCATCAAGCGCATCTCGGTGGCGCGCGGCTACGACGTCACGCAGTACACGCTGCAGTGCTTCGGCGGCGCCGGCGGCCAGCACGCCTGCCTGGTGGCCGATGCGCTGGGCATGCGCAGCGTCTACCTGCATCCGCTGGCGGGCGTGCTCTCGGCCTTCGGCATGGGGCTGGCCGACCAGCTCGCGATGCGCGAACTCGCGCTGGAACGCCGGCTCGATGCGCAAGGCCTGGCGGCGGCGCGCGAGGCGGCGGGTTCGCTGGCGGCGCAGGCCAAAGGAGAACTGCGCGAGCAGGGCATGGCCGATGCAGCCATTGCCACGGTGCACCGCGTGCAGCTGCGCTACGAGGGCACCGACACCGCGCTGGCCTGCGCGCTGCCCATGGCGGGTTCGGCCGGCGAGGCGATTGCCGCGATGCGCGAAGAGTTCGAAGCCGGCTATCGCCGCCGCTTCGCCTTCCTGATGGCCGAACGGGCGCTCGTGATCGAAGCCGTGACGGTCGAAGCCGTGGGCGCCGGCGAGCGCGCCGCGGCGCCGGCCGCGCAGGCCGAAGCGGCCTCGCATGCACCGGAGCCGCTGGCGGCCGTGCGCATGTACTGCGAGGCCGACGAAGAAGCCGCGGGCTGGCGCGACGCCGCGCTGTTCGACGAGGCGGCGCTCAAGCCCGGCGCCTCCATCGACGGTCCCGCCATCCTCGCGGGCCGCAATGCCACCACGGTGATCGAGCCCGGCTGGCAGGCGCGCGCCACCGCGGCCGGCATCGAGCTGCACCGCGTGCGCCCGCGCGTGGCCGCGCAGGCCCTGGGCACCAGCGCCGATCCGGTGATGCTCGAGGTGTTCAACAACCTCTTCATGAACATTGCCGAGCAGATGGGCCTGCGGCTGCAGAACACGGCCTACTCGGTGAACATCAAGGAACGGCTCGACTTCTCCTGCGCGTTGTTCGACGTGCAGGGCAAGCTGATCGCCAATGCGCCGCACATGCCGGTGCACCTGGGCTCGATGAGCGAGTCGATCAAGACGGTGATCGACGGCAACCCCGGCATGAAGCCGGGCGACGTCTTCGTGCTGAACGACCCCTACCACGGCGGCACGCACCTGCCCGACATCACGGTGGTCACGCCGGTGTACCTGGGAGCGAGCGATGCGCGGCCCTCGTTCTACGTGGCGTCGCGCGGCCACCATGCCGACGTGGGCGGCATCACGCCGGGCTCGATGCCGCCGTTCTCCGCCACCATCGGCGACGAGGGCGTGCTGATCGACAACTTCAAGCTGGTGGAGGGCGGCCGCCTGCGCGAGGCCGAGCTGCGCGCGCTGCTGGCCAGCGGCGCGCATCCCTCACGCAATATCGAGCAGAACCTGGCCGACCTGCGCGCGCAGATCGCCGCCAACGAGAAGGGCGTGCAGGAGCTGCAGGCCATGGTCGCGCAGTTCGGCCGCGAGACCGTGGCCGCCTACATGGCCCACGTGCAGGACAACGCCGAGGAATCGGTGCGCCGCGTCATCACGGCGCTGAGGAACGGCGAGTTCACGCTGCCGCTGGACAACGGCGCGCAGATCCGCGTGCGGGTCACGGTCGATGCCGTCGCGCGCTCGGCCACGGTCGACTTCACCGGCACCAGCGCGCAGCTGCCCAACAACTTCAATGCGCCGCGGGCCATCACCATGGCGGCCGTGCTGTACGTGTTCCGCACGCTGGTGGACGACGACATCCCGCTCAACGCGGGCTGCCTCAAGCCCATCGAGGTGATCGTGCCGGACGGCTGCATGCTCAATCCGCTGCCGCCGGCCGCGGTGGTGGCGGGCAACGTCGAAACCTCGAGCTGCGTGACCAATGCGCTCTACGGCGCGCTGGGCGTGATGGCCGCGAGCCAGTGCACCATGAACAACTTCACCTTCGGCGACGGCGAGCACCAGTACTACGAAACCATCTCGGGCGGCTCCGGCGCGGGCCCGGGCTTCGATGGCACGAGCGTGGTGCAGACCCACATGACCAACTCGCGCCTGACCGACCCCGAGGTGCTCGAATTCCGCTACCCGGTGCGCCTGGACAGCTACCGCCTGCGCACCGGCTCGGGTGGGGCGGGCCGCTGGCGTGGCGGCGACGGCGGCGTGCGGCGCGTGCGCTTCCTGGCGCCGATGACGGCATCGATCCTCAGCAATGGCCGGCTCTACGGTGCCTTCGGCGGTGCGGGTGGGGAGGCTGGTGCGGTGGGCATCAACCGTGTCGAACGGGCCGATGGGACGGTCGAGACGTTGGATCACATCGGACAGGTGCAGATGGCACCGGGGGACGTGTTCGTGATCGAGACACCCGGTGGGGGAGGGTGGGGCGAAGCTGGGCGCTGAACTGTGCGTTCTGTCGGCGGGGGTGCGCTCCCGCCGACGGGGTACCTTGCTCCGCGAATGTCCTCCGGCCTGCGGCCTCCCCCTTGATTTCGCTGCGCAAGGCACCCCACCGACGGGAGCGTTATGCGCAGCGGTCGTTGATCAGCGGTACACCGGCGCCGTGGCCTGTGCACGCACCCCGAACAAGAGCGCACAACAACCAACAAAAAGCAAAAAGCCCTCCGAAGAGGGCTTCCAAGAAGGTAGAGAAGCCTCACATCCCCACGTAATTCGGCCCGCCGCCCCCTTCAGGCGTGACCCACACGATGTTCTGCGTCGGGTCCTTGATGTCGCAGGTCTTGCAGTGCACGCAGTTCTGCGCGTTGATCTGCAGGCGCTGCTTGCCCGCGCTGGCCTCGTCGGGCACGAACTCGTACACGCCGGCCGGGCAGTAGCGGCTTTCGGGGCCCGCGAACTTCGAGAGGTTGATGTTCACCGGCACCGACGCGTCCTTGAGCGTCAGGTGCGCCGGCTGCTGCTCCTCGTGGTTGGTGTTGCTGATGAACACGCTCGAGAGGCGGTCGAAGGTCAGCTTGCCGTCCGGCTTGGGATAGGCGATGGGCTTGCACTCCGCCGCGGGCTTGAGGTACAGGTGGTCGGGCTTGTGGCGGTGCAGGGTCCATGGAATATGACCCTTCAACAGCCACTGCTCGATGCCGTTCATGAAGGTGGCAATGCCCAGCCCCTTCTTGAACCAGGCCTTGAAGTTGCGCGCCTTGTTCAGCTCGGTGTAGAGCCAGCTCTTCTCGAAGGCGGCCGGGTAGGCCGTGAGCTCGTCGTGCTGGCGGCCGGCCTGCACCGCGTCGAAGGCGGCTTCGGCGGCCAGCATGCCGGTCTTGATGGCGGCGTGGCTGCCCTTGATGCGGCTCACGTTGAGGTAGCCGGCCTCGCAGCCGACCAGCGCGCCGCCCGGGAACACCGTCTTGGGCAGCGACATCAGGCCGCCGGCCGTGATGGCGCGCGCGCCGTAGCCGATGCGCTTGGCGGGCTTGATGCCCTGGGCCTCGTCGCCTTCGAGGTACCAGCGGATGTTGGGGTGCAGCTTCCAGCGCTGCATTTCCTCGAACGGGCTCAGGTAGGGGTTGCTGTAGTCCAGGCCGGTGATGAAGCCCATGGTGACCTTGTTGTCTTCCATGTGGTAGAGGAAGGCGCCGCCGTAGGTGTCGCTCTTCATCGGCCAGCCGGCGGTGTGCAGCACGAAGCCGGGCTGGTGGCGCTTGGGGTCGATCTCCCACACTTCCTTCACGCCCAGGCCGTAGGTCTGCGGATCCTTGCCCTCGTCGAGCTTGAATCTGGCGATCAGCTGGCGGCCCAGGTGGCCGCGCGCGCCTTCGGCAAACACCGTGTACTTGCCCAGCAGCTCCATGCCGAGCTGGAAGTTCTCGGTGGGTTCGCCGTCCTTGCCCACGCCCATGTTGCCGGTGGCCACGCCGCGCACCGAGCCGTTCTCGTTGTAGAGCACCTCGGCCGCCGGGAAGCCCGGGAAGATCTCCACCCCCATGTTCTCGGCCTGCTGCGCGAGCCACTTGGTGAAGGCGCCCAGGCTGATGATGTAGTTGCCGTGGTTCTGGAAGCAGGCCGGCAGGAAGAGGTTGGGCGTGCGCAGGCCCGACTTCTCGCCGAGGAACACCATGGCGTCGTCGGTGACGGGCTGGTTGAGCGGGGCGCCCAGTTCCTTCCAGTCGGGCAGCAGCTCGTTGAGCGCGCGCGGGTCCATGATGGCGCCCGAGAGGATGTGCGCGCCGGGCTCGGAGCCCTTTTCGAGCACCACCACCGAGATTTCCTTTTCATGATGGGCGGCCAACTGCTTGAGCCGGATGGCGGTCGAGAGGCCGGCCGGGCCGCCGCCGACGACGACCACGTCATATTCCATGGATTCGCGGGGGCCGAACTGGGCGAGGATTTCGTCGTGGGTCATGTGGGTCTCGTCGATAATGATTTGAGGCTCGGACGCCTCGAGGGCGCGAAACATTTTATGTGGAGTGCCGGGCGTCGCCTCGGCGACTCGGCAACGGCTCAACAGGACCCCCTTTCATGGCTTACAGCATCGATCTTTCGGGCCGCGTGGCCTTCGTCACCGGCGCTTCCAGCGGACTGGGTGCACAGTTTGCCAAGACGCTGGCGCGCGCCGGCGCCGCAGTGGTGCTCGCGAGCCGCCGGCTCGAGAAACTGAAGGAGCTGCGCGCCCGCATCGAGGGCGAGGGCGGCGACGCGCATGCGGTCGAGCTCGACGTCACCGACATCGGCAGCATCAAGGCTGCCGTGGCGCGCGCCGAAACCGAGGTCGGCCCCATCGACATCCTGGTCAACAACTCGGGCGTGAGCACCACCCAGCGCCTGCAGGACGTCAAGCCCGACGACTACGACTACATCTTCGACACCAACGTGAAGGGCTCCTTCTTCGTCGCGCAGGAAGTGGGCAAGCGCATGCTGGCACGCGCCGACGGTTCGGCGCCCGGCACCTACATCGGCGGGCGCATCATCAACATCGCCTCGGTGGCGGCGCTCAAGGTGCTGCCGCAGATCGGCACCTACTGCATGAGCAAGGCCGCGGTGGTGCAGATGACCAAGGCCATGGCGCTCGAATGGGGCCGCTTCGGCATCAACGTGAATGCGCTGTGCCCGGGCTACATCACGACCGAGCTCAACGAGGACCACTGGGCCTCCGAGGGCGGCGCCAAGCTCGTGAACATGCTGCCGCGCAAGCGCGTGGGCAAGCCCGAAGACCTCGACGGCCTGATCGTGCTGCTGGCCAGCGGCCAGAGCCATTTCGTGAACGGCGCGGTCATTGCGGCCGACGACGGGTTCGCGCTCTGATCCTTTCCATCAAAGCCCACCGATGAGAATCGAAATCCCCGAGGAGAAAAAGTTCGTGTTCGAGATGTCCATCCCCATCCGCTGGGGCGACATGGACGCCATGGGCCACCTCAACAACGGCACCTACTTCCGCTACCTCGAAACTGCGCGCATCGACTGGATCCGCTCGCTCGGCATCGAGCCCGCGCCGGGCGGCGAAGGCATGGTGATCGTCAACGCCTTCTGCAATTTCTACCGCCAGATCGAATATCCCGGCGACGTGCTGCTCAAGATGTACGTGAGCGATCCGGCACGCACCACCTTCGAGAGCTGGGCCACCATGGCGCGCGCCGAGGCGCCCGAGGTGATCTGCGCGGCCGGCGGGGCCACCACGATCTGGGTCGACTTTCCGAAGCAGAAGGCGCTGCCCTTGCCCGACTGGCTGCGCGCGGTGGTGAGCGAGTAGGCCTGGCCGCTAGGCCGGCCGCAGCACGATGCGCGCCTCGAAGCCGTGGGCGGCGCCGGGCGGGGGCGATGCCAGTTCGAGCCTGGCGCCATGCTTCTCGACGATCGTGCCCACGATCGACAGCCCCAGTCCGTAGCCCGCGCGATCGGAGCTGTGGCGCACATGGCGCTGCTGCAGCGTGGCGAGCTGCGCGGCGCTGACGCCCGCGCCGAAGTCGCGCACCGCGAGCGTGCAGGGCGCCATCACCTCGATCACCACGCGGCCGCTGCCGCCGTAGCGCAGCGCGTTTTCCACCAGGTTGCGCAGCGCGATCGCCAGCGCGTCGACGTCGCCCGAGGCAACCGGCGCGGCGTCGTCGGGCACCTTGAGCGCGAGCCGCTCGCTGATCTGCGGGTCGTTCCAGAAGTCCTGCGCCACGGCACCGGCCAGCTGCACCAGGTCGACCCGTGCGCGAGCGAGCGAGGCGGCCGATTCCGCGCGCGAGAGCTGCAGCAGCTTCTCGGTGCGGTGGCTGAGCATCTGCAGCGCATCGAGCGCCGCCTGCACGTCGTTGCGCTGCAGGTCGTGCTCGAGCGCGGTCTGCAGCCGCAGCCGTGCGGCGGCCAGCGGTGTTCGCAGCTCGTGCGCCGCGTTGGCGGCCAGCGCGCGCTCGACGTCCAGCGAGTGCGACAGGCGTTCCAGCAGGCTGTTGACGTGGTCGCCGACCGCGCGCAGCTCGTACGGCAGGCCGGGCAGCGTGATGGGGCGCAGGTCGGAGCCGCTGCGCTTCTCGATCTCGCCTGCGAGCTGCTGCAGCACGCGCAGCTCGTTGCGGGCCACCCTGCGCAGCACCAGCGCCAGCAGCGGCAGCACGGCACCCAGCGGAATGATCAGCCCGAACAGCGTGCGGTTCAGCGCCGAGCGCCGCTCGTCAAGCGGATCGGCCACCTGGAAGTAAAGGCCCAGCGTGGGATGCCGCACCGTATAGATGCGCCAGGTCTGGTTGTTGGCGAAGCCCGCGGCCAGCGGCACGTCGAAGGCATCGGTGGGCGCCTCGGCCGAGCGCAGCAGCACGTGCTCGTGGATGTCCACCACCTGGTACATCACAGCGTCTTCCGAGAACAATTGCTTGGGCGCGATCATTGGCGCGTCCGGCGTGGCGCCCGAATGCTGCAGCTTGCCGAGCTCTTGCAGCGCCATGTCGAACATGCGGTGCGAGACCTCGACCAGTTCGTTGTCGAAGTTGTGGTTGATCTCGCGGTCCACGTACCAGACCACGGCCAGCACGCAGAGCATCCACACGCCGCCGACCCAGAGGATCAGTGTGCGCGTCAGGCGGCCGGCCAGCGTGTCGCGGTCGTCCTTCGGGCGTGCCGCGGTCATTCGTCGTCGCCCGACGAGGTCGACAGCCGGTAGCCCAGGCCGCGCAGCGTCTGGATGTGGTTCTTGCCCAGCTTGCGCCGCAGGCGGCTGATGAACACTTCGAGCGTGTTGCTGTCGGCCTCGTCGCCGAAGCCGTAGAGCGCGTCGGCCAGGTTCTCGCGCGTGTGGATGCGCTCGGGCCGCGTGGCCATCACGCGCAGCAGGGCCCATTCCTTCTGCGTGAGGACGACCGGGTTGCCGTCCTTGCGGACCCTGTCCTGCGCCAGGTCGATCTCCAGTGTTCCCAGGCGCAGCACTGGCGAGCTGCCGGCGCTGCGCCGCCGCTCCACCGCGCGCAGCCGGGCCAGCAGTTCGGCCGGGTCGTAGGGCTTGATGAGGTAGTCGTCGGCGCCGGCGTCGAGCCCGCGGATGCGGTCGGTGACCTGGTCGCGCGCCGTCAGCACGATGACGATGGGCGGCTCGCGCAGCGCGCGCACCTGGGGCAGCAGCGACAGGCCGTCGCCGTCGCCCAGGTGCAGGTCGAGCAGCACGGCGGCGTACTGCACCGAGAGCAGGGCGCCGCGTGCCTCGGCGAGGCTGGACGCCACGTCGACCACGAATGCCTTCGCAACCAGGTAGCTGCAGACGGCGTCTGCCAACGCACTGTCATCTTCGACGAGCAATATGCGCACGCGATGGGGTCTTTCAAAAAAAACGCAGTCTAGCGCCGACTGTCGCGGGGCCGGGCGGCGTCAGTTTCCGTTCAGGGCCGCTTCAGGCTCGGTTCAGGCCACGAACGTAGGCTCTGGGGGTTTTCAGGCTTGCAGGTTTCTCTGTTCTCATGACGCGTGTCCCCAATCATCCAAATCCCTCGAATCTCCGCCTGGGAGCACTGACCTTCCTTGCATTGGTCCTGCTGCTGGCGTGGGACGCCACCGGAGGCGATCTCGCGCTGGCCCGCCTGGCGGGCACCCCCGTGGGCTTTCCGTGGCGCGACAACGCCTTCCTGGTGCATGTGATGCACGAGGGCGCGAAGGACCTGAGCTGGCTGTTCGTGATCGCGCTGTTCGCCGCCATCCGCTGGCCGCTCGGCGTCCTGCGGCAGCTGCCGGTTCGCGCCCGGGCGCAGCTGGCATTCACCGTGCTGCTCTCGGTTGTGGCCATCAGCCTGCTCAAGCATGCGAGCCACACGAGCTGCCCCTGGGACCTGAAGGAATTCGGCGGCGCGGCCAGCCATGTGTCGCACTGGGCATGGAAGGTCTATGACGGCGGCGCGGGCGGGTGCTTCCCGGCGGGCCACGCTTCAGCGGCCTTCGCCTATGTGGGCGGCTATTTCGTGCTGCGCCGGGTATCGCCGCGCGCCGCCATCCTCTGGCTCTGCGCGTCGCTGGCCGCGGGGCTGCTGCTCGGCCTGTCGCAGCAACTGCGGGGGGCCCACTACATGAGCCACACGCTCTGGACCGCCTGGATCTGCTGGGTGGTGGGCTTTGCCATCGACCTGGCCGCCGCACCCCGCGCTTTGCGGTTGGCCGCAGCCGAACCTGCTGTGCTGCATGCAGGCCCTTGATGCCGCCCTGTTCGCGCTGATCAACGCCAGTGCCGCGGCACCGGCGTGGAGCATCCATTTCGCGCGCTTTGCCTCCGACGTGCTGCCGGCCTTGCTGGCCACCGCGATCATCGGTGCGGCGGTGATCGACCGCCGCCTGCGCTATGCCTGCTTCACCGCGCTGGTCAGCGTGCTGGCGGTCTGGATCTTCGTGAACGTGTTCCGCTCGGCCATGCCGTTCCAGCGGCCCGCCTTCTACGGCCTGGGAATCCAGTGGGCGCCGCAAGGCGCGCGGCCGGGCTTTCCGAGCCTGCATGCCGCCTGCACCTTCGCTGCGGCGTTTTCGCTGTGGTGCCTGCCGTGGCGCGCGCCCATGCTGGCCGCGCTGGCGGTGGCCGCGGTGGTCGGATGGAGCCGCGTGTTCCTCGGACTGCACTTTCCGCTCGACGTGGTCGTGGGGGCGATGCTCGCCGCCCTGATGTCGATCGTGGTGGAGCGCGGCCTGAGCCGGCCGCTCAACCTGGCGCTCAGGGCCTTCATGCGGCCCCGCTTGAGGGCGAGGCGGGCGCGAACCTGAACGCCGGCTGAACGCGCAATTCAGGCTGGCTTCAGTTGCGCTTCTTACAGTCGGTAGATGTCATTTTCAAGAATCGGGCCCACGCCGGGGCGGGACGTGGGCGTGCCGGCGTCCGGCGCTTCCTTCCTGGCGCCCGCACGTGCGCTCTGGGCGCACATCGACCTCTGGCTGGCGCGGCCACGCTCGGCGCAGAGCGTGGTCGTCTGGCTCGCCATCTACCTTGCCCTGGCCGCCAACTGGCCGCTCTGGAACGAACTGGCGCGCATCGGCGGCGCACCCAGCACCTACCTGCCCACGAGCGCCGCCATGGCGGTGCTCATGGTGTGCGCCACGGTCGCGCTGCTGTCCTTCACGGCCTGGTCGCGCTGGATGAAGCCCTTGTGGTTCGCGGTGGTGCTGCTGGCCGCGTTCGTGCAGCACTACATGCTCGAGTACCGCGTGGTGATGGACCCGACCATGATCGCCAATGTGCTGCAGACCGACCCGAACGAGGCGCGCGACCTCATGAGCTGGCGCATGGCCTACCACGTGCTGCTGGTGGCGCTGCTGCCGGCGCTGGCGCTCTGGCGCGCGCGCATCGTGCCGATGCGCTTCGTCTCCAAGCTCTGGCGCAACGCGGCGCTGCTGCTGCTTTCGGTGGTGGTGGCGCTGGTGGCTGCGGTCTCGATGAACCGGCAGCTCGCGCCGCTGATGCGCAACAACGTCCACCTGCGCTACATGATGAACCCGGTCGCGAGCCTCTACTCGGCCGGCTCGGTGGTCATCAGGCCGATGTTCAAGCGCAGCCGCAAGCTGATTCCCATCACGGCCGGAACGGCGCTGGGCGCGAGCTACGCGGGCCAGGCGCGGCCGCCGATGTTCGTGCTGGTGGTGGGCGAGACGGCGCGGGCCGACCACTTCGGCCTCAACGGCTATGCACGCAACACCACGCCCGAGCTGGCGGCGCGCGGTGTACTGAGCTATCGCGACGTGCATTCGTGCGGCACCAACACGCTCGCCTCGGTGCCGTGCATGTTCTCGCCGCTCGGCAAGCAGGGCTACGAGTCGCGCAGCGACGACTACGAGAACCTGGTCGACGTGCTGCAGGCCGCCGGACTGGCGGTGCTGTGGCTGGACAACCAGGCCGGCTGCAAGGACGTGTGCACGCGCATTCCCAATGCCTCGGCTTTCGACAGCCTTTCGCCCGCGCAGAAGAGCGCGCTGTGCGACGGCGAGGAATGCCTGGACGACGTCATGCTCAAAGGCCTGGACGCGCGCATTGCCGCGCTGCCCGCCGAGCGCCGCGCGAAGGGCGTGGTGCTGGTCATGCACCAGATGGGCAGCCACGGGCCGGCCTACTACAAGCGCTCGGCGCCGGAGGTCAAGCGCTACCTGCCCGAGTGCAAGACCAATGCGCTGGCCGAGTGCGGCCACGCGGAGCTGCAGAACGTCTACGACAACTCGATCGCGCAGACCGACCATTTCCTGGGCCAGACCATCGACTGGCTCAAGGCGCAGTCGAGCCAGTACGACCCGGCCTTGCTCTACGTGAGCGACCATGGCGAGTCGCTCGGCGAATACGGCCTGTTCCTGCATGGCGTGCCCTACAGCTTCGCACCCGAGGCGCAGAAGCACGTGCCGATGGTCACCTGGTTCGGTGCCGGCATGAGCGAGCGCCGCAAGCTGTCGCGCGCGTGCATGGAGGCGGGGCTCGACACGCCGCTCACGCACGACAACCTCTACCACACGGTGCTGGGGCTGATGGACGTGAGCAACCCCACCTACAAGCCCGCGCTGGACGCGCTCGCGTCCTGCCGGGGCAAGGCCTGACCCCCGCGCGGTCTATTTCTTCTCGCGCGGCAGCCGCCCCATCAGGAAGAACTCGGTGTTCGGCTGCATGCCGCTGAAGCTCGCGAGGCGGTTGCTCAGGCCGAAGAAGGCGGTGATGGCGGCGATGTCCCAGATGTCCTCGTCGTCGAAGCCGTGGGCGTGTAGTGCGGTGAAATCCGCGTCCTCGACTTCGTGCGAGCGTTCGCAGACCTTCATCGCAAAGTCGAGCATGGCGCGCTGGCGCGGCGTGATGTCGGCCTTGCGGTAGTTCACCGCCACCTGGTCGGCCACCAGCGGCTTCTTCTCGTAGATGCGCAGCAGCGCACCGTGCGCCACCACGCAGTAGAGGCACCGGTTGGCCGCGCTGGTGGTACTGACGATCATCTCGCGGTCGCCCTTGGTGAGCGAACCTTCCTCCTTCAGCATCAGCGCGTCGTGGTAGGCGAAGAAGGCGCGCCACTCGGCCGGGCGGCGCGCCAGCGCGAGGAACACGTTGGGCACGAAGCCGGCCTTTTCCTGCACTGCGAGGATCGCGGTGCGGATGTCTTCCGGCAGGTCTTTCAGCTCGGCGAGGGGGTAGCGGTCTGTGGCCATGTCGTCTCCGGTGCGGGTTGTCTCGATGGGCCATCATAGTTTTTACTACGATGACGTATGACCCGCGGCCCACGCGACTGGCGCAGCCAATGCCAGGAACACCGCGGAACCGGCTTCGCCGGGCCGCTGGTGTTGCCCCCGGTGAGGGGGAGGGAGAAGCGACACGAAGTGCGCGAAGCCTGGGGATGAGCCTTATTTCAGTGCCTTGCCCTGGGTTGCGCCGAGCGGCGTGTGCAGCTGTGAAGCCACCCACTGGCCGGTGTTGTCGTCGCGGCCCTGCAGCAGGTAGCGCGTGTCGGGCTTGCCGTAGTTCTGCACCGCCATGGCCGAGAACTTGCCGATGTCGGTCTTGGGGTCGCGCAGGCGGTTCACGATCAGCACCTTCTTCGTGTCGGCGAAGTCGGCCATCATGTTCTGGTCGCCCTCGCTGTCGCCGGCAATGAAGCTCGGGCCGTAGCCGTACTTGCTGACCAGGAAGCGCTGGATGTTCTTGGTCTTGCCGGGGCCCTGGGTCTGGTCGTAGCCGTGGCGGTACTCGGGCTGGATCACGCCGTTGGCGTCGCGCTCCAGCTCCATTGCCAGCACGCGCTCGGGCGGGTTGTTGTAGCCGAAGGCGGGGTTCGAGGAAATCTCCTTGATCACGTCGACGAAGGAGGCCGAGCACACCCACACGTCGAAGCCTGCGTTGCGGAACGCGGCATACAGCTCCTGCATCTCGGGCTGCAGCCGCAGGCCGTTCTTCCAGCTGACCGAGACCACGCCGGCCTGGCCCGGCAGCGCGGCCGGCGAGGTCCATTTCACCTTGGCCACGGGCTCCTTCAGCTGCCAGGCCACGGTGGCGGCCGTGAGCTTGCGCACCTGGGCTTCGGTCATGCCGGCGAAGAGGTAGGTGACCCAGGGGTAGGCGGTGTCGTGGTCGAAGGTGTCGCCGATGGCTTCATAGAGAAAGCGCACCTTGGTGGTGAAGGCGATGTAGTGCGGGCTCAGCTTCACCGCGGCCAGCGGCTGGCTGCCCTTGAGGCCGCTGTAGTTCTGGTAGAGCCAGGTGTAGCTGGCCACGATGTCGGGCACCACGCGGTCGATGTTGACCGGCTGGCCGGCCGCATTGTTGTAGGCGGGAAGAAAGTCCTTCTTCGGGATGTTCTTGCGCAGCGCCACCTCGAGCTGCGCCGGCGTGGCGCCGAAGACCAGGTTCTCGAGCTGGTAGATCAGCGAGGCTTCCTCGATGTCGAGGAACACGCTGGTGTTGTCCCAGTCGAAAACCACATAGGGCGGCCTGGCCGCGTTGTAGCCCGGGCTCGACTTGCCGAGGCTGGCGATCAGGCCTTCGATCTGCGCCCGGTTGAAGGCGTCCCAGTGGCCGGTGTTCAGGCGCTGGGAAGGCACGCTGGCGCAGCCGGTGGCGACGAGCGCCGCGGCCAGGGGGGTGAGAAGGACGAGTCGGCGTTGCATTGTTTTTGACCTTGTACTTGTGCAGGGATGAACCAGGCCGCGAGCGTACGGAACGCTCGTGACAATTTGGCAAGGGGCTTGGCGCTCAGCGCGGCAGCGGTGTCGCCTGGCGTGATTCGAGCACCGCGAGATCGCTCTCGTCCTTGAGCCCGACGCCGGTCAGCCCCCGGCGTAACGCCTCACGCATCAGCCATGCCAGCTTGAACGCGGCGGCTTCGCAGGGCAGGCCTTCGGGGCGCACGTTCGAGATGCAGTTGCGCTCGGCGTCGTGGCGGCCGCGTTTCGGCGAATGGGTCAGGTAGATGCCGAGGCTGTCCGGCGAACTGAGCCCCGGGCGCTCGCCGATCAGCATCACCGAGAGCGCGGCGCCGAACAGCTCGCCGACCTCGTCGGCCAGCGCCACGCGCGCCTGGGTGGCGATGACCACGGGAGAGAAGCGCGTCTCGGGCGGCAGCTGCGCGCGCAGCGCGGCCAGCAGCGGCGCGGCATGGCGCGCCACGGCGAGCGAGGAAAGGCCGTCGCCGACGACGAGGCACACATCGCAATCGCTTGTCGCGGCGGTTCGCAGGCGCTGCGCATCCGCGGGGTCGAGCTGGCGGCCGAGGTCGGGGCGGCGCAGGTAGGTGGTGCGGTCTTCGGCGCGGCTGCGTGCCCGCATCACCTGCCAATGCTGTTGTTGCAGCGTGGCTTCGAGTGCATCGACGTCGAGCGCCGCATGGATCGCATCGCGCGCCATCGCATGGGCCCAGCCGAAGCGCAGCGTCTCGTCGGTCGGCATGCCGGCGCCGGCGCGGCCCAGCGCGAGGCGCGCGGGGGTGGCCGAACGCCATTGCGCCCAGGGATTCGGCGTGACGGCGTCCTTGCTCATGGCGCGAGCGCGGCGAGCCCGCTCATGTCCGCCAGCAGG
The DNA here is from genome assembly GCF_007828835.1 of Variovorax beijingensis. Lineage (GTDB taxonomy): Bacteria > Pseudomonadota > Gammaproteobacteria > Burkholderiales > Burkholderiaceae_C > Variovorax > Variovorax beijingensis_A. The sequence goes on from NZ_VIVL01000006.1 coordinate 61,678, forward strand.
CGGTTGGCCGAAGGCGGCGCGAGTTGTCCCGCGGCATCGGTGATCTGCATGCGCTGCAGCCAGGCCTCGAACTCAGGGGCACGCTTCAGGCCCAGCGTCTGGCGCAGGAACAGCGCGTCGTGGAACGAGGTGCTCTGGTAGTTGAGCATCACGTCGTCGGCGCCCGGAATGCCCATGATGAAGTTGATGCCCGCGGTGCCCAGCAGCACCAGCAGGTTGTCCATGTCGTCCTGGTCGGCCTCGGCATGGTTGGTGTAGCAGATGTCGCAGCCGATGGGCAGGCCCAGCAGCTTGCCGCAGCAATGGTCTTCGAGGCCGGCGCGGATGATCTGCTTGCCGTCGTACAGGTATTCAGGCCCGATGAAGCCGACCACCGTGTTGATGAGCAGCGGCTTGTAGCGCCGCGCCAGCGCATAGGCGCGCACCTCGCAGGTCTGCTGGTCGACGCCGAAGTTGGCATTGGCCGACAGCGCGCTGCCCTGGCCGGTCTCGAAATACATCACGTTGTTGCCGACCGTGCCCCGGTTCAGTGCCAGTGCCGCGGCATAGGCTTCGTCCAGCAGCTCGGGCGTCACGCCGAAGGACAGGTTCGCCTTCTCGGTGCCCGCGATCGACTGGAACACCAGGTCCACCGGCGCGCCGGCCTCCGCGAGCTTGAGCGTGTTGGTCACGTGCGTGAGCACACAGCTCTGGGTGGGGATCTCGAAGCGCTGGATCACCTCGTCGAGCATGTGCAGCAGGCGGCCGAGCACCTGCATGCTGTCGGACACCGGGTTGAGGCCGATCACCGCGTCGCCCGCGCCGTAGAGCAGCCCGTCGAGCGTGGAGGCCGCCACGCCGCGCAGATCGTCGGTCGGGTGGTTGGGCTGCAGGCGCACGGCCAGGTGGCCGGGCAGGCCGATGGTGTCGCGGAAGCGCGTGACCACGCTGCATTTTTTGGCGACCGACACCAGGTCCTGGTTGCGCATGAGCTTGGACACGGCTGCCACCATCTCGGGCGTGAGGCCCGGTGCCAGTGCCGTCAGCGCGTCGGTGGTGGCCTGCTCCGAAAGCAGCCAGTTGCGGAAGTCGCCGACCGTGAGGTGGGCCACCGGCGCAAAGGCCTGCGCATCATGGGTGTCGATGATGAGACGCGTGATGTTGTCGCTCTCGTAGGGAATCAGCGCTTCGCTCAGGAACTGCCTGAGCGGCGTTTCGGCCAGCACGTGGCGCGCCGCCATGCGCTGCTGCGCGGTGGCCGCGCCGATTTCCGCCAGGTAGTCGCCCGAGCGCGCCGGGCTGGCCACGGCCATGACCTGCTTCAGGTCGTCGAAGGCGAAGACCTGGCCGGCGATGGTGGTGCGGTAGCGCATCTTTCCTTCCTCTTCACAGAGTGCGCGTTGAGGAAAGCATCTCGTCGGGCGCCGCCGCCTTGCGCTGCGCCGAGGTCAGCAGGAAGTAGCCGTAGGCCAGGGCCATCAGCACCACGAACAGCAGCGTGAGCATGGCGTTGAACCAGACCATGGCACCCAGGCAGACCACCCCGAGCCCGAGCGCAATCGCCGGAAACACCGGATAGAAGGGCGCGCGGTAGGCGCGCAGCAGGCCGGGCTCGCTGCGGCGCAGCTTGAAGAGCGCGGCCATCGAGATCAGGTACATCACGATGGCGCCGAGCACGGCCATGGTCACGATGTTGGCCGTGAGCGTCTGGCCGCCGAACTGCACCCACTCGTCGCTGAAGATGGCGACCACGCCGATCACGCCGCCCGCCAGCAGCGCGCGGTGCGGCGTGTCGAAGCGCGGGCTCAGGCCCGCGAAGTAGCGCGGCAGGTAGCCCGCGCGCGCCAGCGCGAAGATCTGGCGCGAATAGCCCATGATGATTCCGTGGAACGAGGCGATCAGGCCGAAGAGGCCGATCCACACCAGCATGTGCAGCCAGCCGCTGTTGTCGCCCACCACCGCCTTCATGGCCTGCGGCAGTGGGTCGTTGATGTTGGCGAGCTTGCGCCAGTCGCCCACGCCGCCGGCGAAGATCATCACGCCGAAGGCCAGCACCACCAGCGTGACGATGCCCGTGGTGTAGGCGATGGGAATGGTGCGGTGCGGATCGCGCGCTTCCTCGGCGGCCATGGCCGCGCCCTCGATGGCCAGGAAGAACCAGATCGCGAACGGTATCGACGCGAAGATGCCCGAGATGGCCGCGCCGTTGAGCACGCTGCCGCCGGCCCAGCCGTTGGCAACGAAGTTGGCCATGGTCCAGCCCGGCGTGACCACGCCCATGAACACCAGCAGCTCGACGATCGCGAGCACCGTCACGAACAGCTCGAAGGCCGCCGCAATGCCGATGCCGATCCAGTTGAGCGCGATGAAGATCACGTACGCGCCCAGCGCGAACCACTTGGGGTTGATGCCCGGGAACTGCACGTTGAGGTAGGCGCCGATGGCCAGCGCGATGGCCGGCGGCGCAAAGACGAACTCGATCAGCGTGGCAAAGCCCGCCACGAAGCCGCCGGTCGGACCGAAGGCGCGCCGCGCATAGGCAAAGGGGCCACCCGCATGCGGGATGGCGGTGGAGAGCTCGGTGAAGCTGAAGATGAAGGTGGTGTACATCGTGGCCACCAGCACCGTGGCCACCAGGAAGCCGAGCGTGCCGGCGGTGTTCCAGCCATAGCTCCAGCCAAAGTACTCGCCCGAGATGACCAGGCCCACGGCGATGCCCCAGAGCTGGACGGGGCCGAGGACCTTCTTCAGGTGGCCGGTGCCTGCGGGAACAGCGGCTGCGGCCGGCGTGACTGCGGTGGACTGCATGGGGCTTCCTCCTTTTGCGGATGTTGACAGTGCGTATCCGGCAAAGCAAGGCCCGTTCCACCGCTGGCCATAATCGTGCCTTTCCAATCTCCCGAGGTGTTCAGTGAAGTCTTCCTCTTCTTCCTTGTCTGTCTTCTGTGCCGTCCTGGTTTCTCTGTGCGCGGTGTCCTCCGCCTGGGCGCAGTCGGCACCCGTCACCACGCCGAGCGGCCTGGTCTACCAGTCGCTGAAGGAAGGCACCGGTGCATCGCCCGCCGCCACCGACGTGGTCAAGGTGCACTACCGCGGCACCTTTCCCGACAGCGGCAAGGAATTCGACAGCTCCTACAGCCGCGGCGAGCCGACCGAGTTTCCGCTCAACGGCGTGATCCCCTGCTGGACCGAAGGCGTGCAGAAGATGAAGCCGGGCGGCAAGGCCAAGCTGACCTGCCCGCCGGCCATCGCCTATGGCTCGCGCGGCGCAGGCGGCGTGATTCCGCCGAATGCCACGCTCAACTTCGAGGTCGAGCTGGTTTCCGTCAAGAAGCGCTGAACCGGAGTGCTCGGTTCGTGAGCCTGGGGCGGGGCGTGCCTATATTTGCGCCATGCCTCCGTCGACGAAGAGCTCCGCTCCGTGCACGAAGCTGCTGTCGTCGGAGGCCAGGAATACCACGGCCTTGGCGATCTCGTCGGGCGTGCCTACCCGGCCAAGTGGAATGTTCTGCGCCTGTCCCTCGATGAAGCCTTTCACCTGTTCCGCCGTGAGGCCCAGCAGGTCGTAGGCCGGGGTAGGCACCACGCCGGGACTGACCGCGTTGACTCGGATGCCGGCATCCTTCAGGTCCACCGCCCAGCTGCGCGCGAAGCTGCGCACCGCCGCCTTGGTCGCACTGTAGACGCTGAAGGCGGGCGTGCCCTTGATGCTGGTGATCGATGCGTTGAGGACGATCGACGCGCCCTTCGGCATCAGCGGCAACGCCTTCTGCACGGTAAAGAGCAGGCCGCGCACATTGGTGCCAAAGATCTTGTCGAAATGCTCTTCGGTGATCTGGCCCAGCGGCAGCAGGCTGCCGCCGCCTGCGTTCGCGAAGAGCACGTCGAGTCGGCCCTTTTGTTCCTTGATGGCGGCATAGAGCCGATCGAGATCGGCGGTCTTCGACACGTCGCCGAGCACGCCGGTCACGTTGCGGCCGATGGTTTTGACGGCTGCGTCGAGCTCGGCCTGGCGGCGGCCGGTGATGAACACGTGGGCGCCTTCGGCCACGAAGCGTTGCGCGGTGGCAAGGCCGATGCCGCTGGTGCCGCCGGTGACGAGGGCGATCTTGTCGCTGAGCTTGAGGGTCATGGTTTCCTTCTTCCTTGATGGCTGCAATGCAGCGTTGACGACGGAACGAAGTTTGGGCGCGACCCGCTCGCGGACCAAGACGCCTCGGAGGATATGTTTATTCACGAATCACTAATAATCCAGCGATGGACCAGATCACCGCCATGCGCGTCTTCGCCAGGGTGGTCGAGGCGGGCACCTTCACCCGCGCGGCCGACTCGCTGCAGATGCCCAAGCCCACCGTGACAAAAATGGTGCAGCAGCTCGAGACGCATCTGCGCGTGAAGCTGCTGCAGCGCACGACGCGGCGCGTGACGGTCACGCCCGAGGGCGCGGCGTACTACGAGCGCACCGCGCGCGTGCTGGCGGAGCTCGAAGGCATCGAATCGGACCTCACCAACGCACAAGCCAATCCGCGCGGGCGGCTGAGGGTGGACGTCGGGTCCTCCTTTGCCAACATGATCCTGATTCCACAACTGCCGGCGTTTCATGCGCGGTATCCGGAGATCGAGCTCGAGATCGGCGTGAGCGACCGGCCCGTGAACCTGATCGGCGATGCGGTCGACTGCGTGATCCGTGCGGGCGAACTGAGCGACCAGTCGCTCGTGGCGCGCCGCATCGCGACCTTGCGCTTCGTGACCTGCGCGACGCCGGCCTATCTGGAGCGCCACGGCATGCCGAAGACGCCGGCGGACCTCGGCGACGGCACGCACCGCGTGGTGGGCTACTTCTCGTCGCTGAGCAACCGACCGATTCCGCTGCGCTATGTGCGCGGCGACGAGCGCATCGAGATCCATGGCCACACCGTGGTGGGCGTGAACGAGAGCACCGCGCACCTGACGGCCATGCTCACCGGCATGGGCGTGGCGCAGACCTTCGACGTGATGGCTGCTCCGTACCTCGCGAGCGGCGCACTCGTCGAGATGTTGCAGGGCTGGGCGCCGCCGCCGTATCCGCTGCACGTGGTGTATCCCCCCAACCGGCACCTGAGCGCGAAGCTGCGGGTGTTCGTCGATTGGGCGGTGGAGCTCTTCGCGCCCTACAACCAGCCGGGCAGGCGCTGAAGTATCGGCGGCCTCAGGCTGGCTGGTACTGGAACAGCCAGGTTTCGGTCAGCGTCTTGTCGCCGGTCTTCAGGTAGAGCCGCATGTCGATCGGCTCGTTGCCTTCGGGCGTGAAGTCGAACTGTGCGCGCCAGTGGCCCGGCACACCGTTCGGCACGGCCTCGGCAAAGACGTAGGAGAACTTGCCGCGCGGCGCCGTCAGCACCAGCTCGGGCTTCACGCCGAAGGGCACGGTGGTGAGCGGCTGCCCGACGAACTCCACCATGAACTTGCGCACGCCCGGCGGGCGCGGCTGGCCGGGCTGTCCGCCGCGTCCGATGCGCGTGGCCACGCAGCGCGCGAGCGGCGAGGGAAAGGGCTCCTGATCGGTCCAGTGCAGCCGGTACTGCAGGCTGTAGCTCGCGCCCGCCTTGGCCTCGGCCTTGGGCACCCAGAAGGCGACGATGTTGTCGTGGATCTCGTCGTCGGTCGGGATCTCGATCAGCTGCACCGAGCCTTCGCCCCAGTCGCCCAGCGGCTCGATCCAGAGGCTGGGGCGCTTCTCGTAGTTGACGCCGTCCTGGTAGTTGTCGAACGCACGGTCGCGCTGCAGCAGCCCGAAACCGCGCGGCCGGGTGTCCGCAAAGGCCGAGGCGCGCGTCTGCGTCGGGTTGTTGAGCGGGCGCCAGATGCGCTCGCCCGCGCCGTTCCAGATGGCCAGGCCGTCGGAGTCGTGCACCTCGGGGCGCCAGTCGATGGCGGTGGGCTTGATGGTCTCCGAGTACCAGTACATCGAGGTGAGCGGCACCAGGCCCAGGCGCGACACGTCGCGGCGCAGGAAAACGCGTGCGTCGATGTCCATGATCACGGCCTTGCCGCGCTGCATCACGAACTTGAACACGCCCGTGACGCTCGGCCCTTCGAGCAGCGCGTAGACGGTCATCGATGTGGTGTTGTTCGCAGCCGGCGTCTCGAAGTAGAAGCGCGTGAAGGTGGGGAATTCCTCGGGCTTGTCGGGCACCGCCACGTCGAGCGCAAGGCCACGCGCCGACAGGCCGTACTGGTAGAGCTCGCCGATCGCGCGGAAGTAGGAGGCGCCCAGGAAGGCCACCCAGTCGTTCTTCTGCCAGTCGAGCTTGCTCTGGTCGCCCAGGCGGCTTTCCTGCAGCCGGAAGCCCGCAAAGCCAGCGCCGGCTGGCAGCGCGCGCGCCGGGCTGTCGGGCGGCATCGAGAAGTACGAAGGGCTGTAGAGCACCTCGCGTGCGAAGGCGTCGCCATCGGAATTCTCTAGCACGTGCATGCGCACGGGTGTCTGGAAGAAGCGGCCGAGGTGGAAGAAGGTGACGGGAAAGGCGCCCGGGCCGTCGCGGAAGAGGGCGTTGGCCGGGTCGAACTTGATCTTGCCGTGTGCGTCGTAGTCGATCTTCTCGAGCACCTCGGGTGCGAGCGGCGCGGCCGCGGCATAGGGCTGCCCGGCCAGGCGCCTGGCCTGCGCCACGAGGCGGTCGAACGAGAAGGGCGAAGGCTGGCTCAGCTTCAGGCCGTTGGCGGCCAGTGCCTCTTCGGGCAGTCCAAGGGCGGCGAGTGCGGCGGCGGCACCACCTGCGGCAAGGAAGGATCGGCGATCAAGCATGTGTTTCTTGAGGGTTGCGGTCTTGGGAGTACGTCGTGGAGTACGAAAAGGAATGAGCGGAAGGCGATGCGGCCGGGGAAACCATCCTAATGCAGCCGGCGCCCTGGATTTTCCGCGCACAGGAGCGACGAGCATGCCGCGGCCGCGGGGTTTGGCGCGTCAGCCAAGCTGCGCAGCGCGAGCCGGACAAGGCCGGGATTTGAGAAATTTGTGCGTTTATGTATCGGCGCTGTCGGCCACGCCCAGCGCGTAGACGGCATAGAGCGGCAGGCCGAGCAGCATCAGCACCAGTGGCGCGAACAGGGTGTAGGCCAGGCCGCTGCCTTCGAGCACCCGGTAGGTGGCATCGAGCCGCAGGCGCGGATGGGGCTGCGTCAGCTCGGCGGTCTTGCGCAGCCCCCAGTGGAACTCCGCCCCGGTGGCGCGCAGCGAGGGATGCTGCGCGGCGCGGCCCACGGCAAGCCAGCAGACCGCATCGAAGGCCAGCACCGAGCCCGCGGGCGCGCGTTCGCCGAAGGTCGCAAGCACGGCCTGCGCCTGCTGCGGCTGAAGGTACATCAGGACGCCTTCGGTGAAGAGGAAGACCGGCTGCGCCTGGCGCTTGCGCGGCAGTTCGAGCGCGTCCCACCAGCGCGGCGATGTGAGGTCGAGCTCGCGCGCATCGTGGCGCGGGTGGGTCTCGGGAATCAGCTCGCGGCGCAGCGCCATCACCTCGGGCAGGTCGGCATCCGTCATGCGCGACCTTCCGTCGTCCAGCCACTGGAAGTAGTGGCTCAGGCCGCAGCCCATGTTCACCACGCGGCCGCCCGGATGCTGCTTGAGGAACTCCTGCGCGAGGCCGCGGAAGCGCCGCGTGCGGCTCAGGATGCTGTAGATGGTGGTCCGGTCCTCGGGCAGCGGATGGCCTTCGTCGCGGATCTTCTCGAGGATCGAGGCGGCGTAGGCGTCGCGCACGGCCATCTGCGGAAACATCGCGTCGCCCGAAGCGCGCGCGGCGAGCGGGATCCGCAAGGTCGACGGCACGGCCGACAGGCTTCGCGCGGCTCTCTTGCTTGCTGTCATGGGCGCAGGCACCGGTTCATGCGCAAGTCTGGCCGCTCCCACGCCGCGGAGCAAGTCAGCCTTTCGTTAGCCCGCGGGCAGGCCGGCATGCCCCGTGCCGGCCGCCGCTGCATCTTCTACTTGGCGGTGGGCATCACGAACTCGGCGCCCTTGCCAATGCTCTCGGGCCAGCGCTGCATGATCGACTTCTGCTTGGTGTAGAAGCGAACGCCTTCCTCGCCATAGGCGTGCATGTCGCCGAACAGGCTGCGCTTCCAGCCGCCGAAGCCGTGCCATGCCATGGGCACCGGGATCGGCACGTTGATGCCGACCATGCCCACCTGGATGCGGCGGCTGAATTCGCGCGCCACGTTGCCGTCGCGCGTGAAGCAGCTCACGCCGTTGCCGAATTCATGGTCGTTGACCAGGTCGACCGCGTCCTTGAAGCTGGCCACGCGCACGCAGGAGAGCACCGGGCCGAAGATCTCTTCCTTGTAGATGCGCATCTCGGGCGTGACGTGGTCGAACAGCGTGCCGCCCATCCAGAAGCCGTCGCCGCAGCCGTCGCCAGCCTTGCTGCCATCGAACTGGCGGCCGTCGACCAGCAGTTTCGCGCCTTCTTTTTCGCCCTGGGCGATGTAGCCCGTGATGCGCTCGTGCGCCGCGCGCGTGACGATCGGGCCCATCTCGGCCGCGAGGTTCTCGCCGTCGAGCACCTTGAGCGTCTTCGTGCGCTCGACGAGCTTGGGAATGATCTTGTCGGCCACGTCGCCCACCAGCACCGCCACGCTGATGGCCATGCAGCGCTCGCCGGCCGAGCCGTAGCCCGCGCCGATCAGCGCATCCACCGTCTGGTCGATGTCGGCGTCGGGCATCACCACCATGTGGTTCTTTGCGCCGCCGAGCGCCTGCACGCGCTTGCCGTTGCGGGCGCCGGTTTCGTAGATGTAGTTGGCAATGGGCGTGGAGCCCACGAAGCTCACGGCCTTGACGTCGGGGTGCTCGAGCAGCGCATCGACCGCCACCTTGTCGCCCTGCACCACGTTGAACACGCCGTCGGGCAGGCCCGCCTCCTTCAGCAGCTCGGCCATGCGCAGCGACGGGGTCGGGTCGGTCGGGCTGGGCTTGAGCACGAAGGTGTTGCCCGCGGCAATGGCCACCGGGAACATCCACATCGGCACCATCACCGGGAAGTTGAAGGGCGTGATGCCGGCGACCACGCCGAGCGGCTGGCGCAGCGTCCAGTTGTCGATGCCGGTGGAGACCTGGTCGGTGAAGTCGCCCTTGAGCAGCTGCGGGATGCCGCAGGCGAACTCGACGATGTCGATGCCGCGCGAGACCTCGCCCTGCGCGTCGGTGAACACCTTGCCGTGCTCGGCGGTGATCATGTGCGCGAGCTCGTCCTTGTGCAGGTTGAGCAGCTCCAGGAACTTGAACATCACGCGGGCGCGGCGGATCGGCGGCGTGTCGGCCCACTTGGGGAAGGCGGCCTGCGCGGCGGCCACCGCGGCATCGACGTCGGCCTGGGCGGCCAGCGCCACCTTGCCCGTGACCTTGCCGGTGGCCGGATTGGTGACGTCCTGCGTGCGGTCGGAGGTGCCGGCGGCGTGCTGGCCGCCGATGAAATGCGCGATCTGTGTGGTCATGGAGGGTCCCAGGTCAAGTGATTGCGCCAGTCTAGAAAGGGGAAGGGCGCCTGCCTAGACGCTGGAGTTGAACTGTTTGTTCGCTATAGTGAACAATCCCACCATGGATCTGCAAAAAGCCGAATCGCTCTGGATGCACCTGCACTGGCTGATCGTGCTCGGCCAGCAGGGCAGCTATACCGCCGCCGCGGCGCGCCTGGGCGTGAGCAAGGCCGCCATGAGCCAGCGCATCGCCGAGCTGGAGCGCGCCGTGGGCGTCACCCTGGTGCGCCGCACCACCCGCAGCATGCGGCTGACCGAGGCCGGACAGCAGCTGGTCGACCAGACGCGCGAGCCCTTCGAGCAGATCGCCCACAGCTTCCTGCAGGCGCAGGACCATGCGGGCGAACCGCGCGGCCTGGTGCGGGTCACCGCGCCGGTGGCGCTGGGGCGGCAGCAGCTGCTGCCCAGGCTCGCCGATTTTCTGCTGGCGCATCCGTCGATCCGCATCGAGATGGAGCTTTCCGACCGGCTGAGTTCGCTGGCCACGGAAGGCTTCGACCTCGCGGTGCGGCATGCCGCATCGCCGCCCGACACGCACGTGGCCTGGCGCCTGTGCGACACGCGCTCGGTGCTGGTGGCCAGCCGGGCCTACCTGCGCCGCCGCGGCACCCCGCTGGCGCCGCCCATGCTGACCGAGCACGACTGCCTGCACTATCCGCGCGGGCAGGAAACCAACGTGTGGTCGTTCGAGCGGCGCGGCGGCCGCGCGCGCCAGGCCGAGCGCGTGACCGTGCCCATTGCCGGTCCGCTGGCGGCCAACAACAGCGAGGCGCTGCGCGACGCGGCCCAGGCGGGGCTGGGCATTGCGCTCTTGCCCGACTTCAGCGCGCAGTCGGGCCTGCAGGCGGGCAAGCTGGTCGAGGTGCTCCCCGACTGGCAGCCCACGGGCGCCTTTGCCGACCAGATCTACGCCATACGGCCTTATTCGCTGCACATTCCGCGCGCGGTCAACCTGTTCGTGAGCCATCTGCGCGAGACGCTCAAGGCGGGGTTCGAGCTGCCTTAGGGCTGATGCTTCAAGGAGACCGTTCCGGTCTCGTTTTCAGTTGGACGACGCCATCAACTGCCCCACCAGCAGCTGCGCCGCCGGCGACAAGGTCTCGCCCGTCTTGGTCGCCATCAGCAGACGGCGCACGGCCCAGGCGTCGCTGAGCCGAACCACCTTGAGGCCGAGTGCGTTCACCTGCGCCTTGCAGGCCGCGAGCGGCACCACGCCGATGCCGAGGTTGGCCGCGATCATGTGGCACATCGCATCGAAGCTGCGCACCTGCACGCGCAGTCGCATCGGAATGCCGGCCTGCTCGGCCGCGCGCGAAGTGAGTTCGAGCAGCGAGCTGCTGCGGTTCAGGCCCACGAACTCATGCGCGAGGCAGGTCTTGAAATCGGTCCGGCGGGTGCGTGCGAGCGGATGCTGCCGGGCGCACAGCACCACCAGCTCGTCGGTCTGGAACGGCGCCACGTCGAGCCCGTAGGCTGGCGTGTTCTCGGCGAACACGCCCACGTCGGCCAGGCCGTCGACCAGCGCGCGCACGATGTCGCCGCTCAGCTGTTCCTCGACCTCGACGCGGATGTCCGGGTGCTGGCCCAGGAAGGCGGCGAGCGTGGCCGGCAGGAACTCGGTGAGCGCCGACATGTTGGCCCACAGCCGCACATGGCCGCGCACCCCGCTCGAGTAGTCGCCGAGCTCGTTGCTGAACTGCTCGAAGCCCTGGAACAGCCGCATTGCATGCTGCATGGCCACGTGGCCGGCCGGGGTCAGCGCGATGCCTTGCGAGCTGCGCTCCAGCAGCTTCGATCCCGTGGCCGCCTCGAAGTCCGAAAGCCGCCGGCTGGCGGCCGAGAGCGCCAGGTGGCAGGCTTCCGCGCCCTTGGTGATGCTGCCCGACTGGGCCACGGCGCAGAACAGGCGCAGCGTGACGAAGTCGACGCGGGCGGGGTTGATGGGAACGGCCATCCGTTCATTCTAGAAAGCCTTCGCATTTTGCGAAGGCCTCCTGCCATCAAAGCAATTCCGCTCGCCGCGATCTGTTCCTAGAGTTGGGGCAACCAACCAGGAGACAGACGCAAGATGAATGCACTCGAAGGCCTCAAGGTGCTGGAGCTCGGCCAGCTCATCGCCGGCCCGTTCGCGGGCAAGACGCTCGCGGAATTCGGCGCCGACGTGATCAAGGTCGAGCCGGCCGGCGTCGGCGATCCGCTGCGCAAGTGGCGGCTGCTGCGCGAAGGCACTTCGGTGTGGTGGGAGGTGCAGTCGCGCAACAAGCGCTCGGTGTGCCTCGACCTGCGCAGCGCCGAAGGCCAGCAGGCCGTGCGCGCGCTGGCGCTGGAGGCCGACGTGCTGATCGAGAACTTCAAGCCCGGCACGCTCGAAGGCTGGGGCCTGGGCTGGGAGCAGCTGCATGCGCTCAACCCGCGGCTCATCATGCTGCGCATCTCGGGCTACGGGCAGACCGGGCCGTACCGCGACAAGCCGGGCTTCGGCGTGCTCGGCGAATCGATGGGCGGGCTGCGCTACCTGAGCGGCGAGCCGGGCCGGGTGCCGGTGCGCGTGGGCGTCTCGCTCGGCGACACGCTGGCGGCGCTGCATGGCGTGATCGGCGTGCTCACGGCGCTGCACCATCGCACGGTCCATGGCGGCGAGGGGCAATTCATCGACGTGGCGCTCTACGAGTCGGTCTTCAACGTGATGGAAAGCCTGCTGCCCGAATACGACGCGTTCGGCGCGGTGCGCGAGCGCGCCGGCAGCGCCCTGCCGGGCATTGCGCCGACCAATGCCTACAAGTGCAATGACGGCCACTACGTGCTGGTGGCGGGCAACGGCGACAGCATCTTCAGGCGGCTGATGCGCGCCATCGGCCGCGCGGACCTGGAGAACGATCCGCAGCTCGTGCACAACGATGGCCGCGTGCAGCGGGTGGAAGAGATCGATGCCGCCATCGAGGCCTGGACGCTGCAGCGCAGCCGCGACGAGGTGCTCGCGGTGCTCGATGCGGCCGGCGTGCCGGTCGGGCGCATCTACACGGTGGCCGACATCGCCACCGATCCGCAGTACCTGGCGCGCCAGATGATCGTCGAGACGGCCACCGCCGACGGCGAAATGCTCAAGGTGCCGGGCGTGGTGCCCAAGCTCAGCGCCACGCCGGGGCGCATCGCGCATCCCGCGCCGCGGCTCGGCGAACACACCGATGAGCTGCAAGGCGCGGGCTGGCCGGCGCGCCGCACCGAAGAAAGCGAGGCCGTATGAAAGAAGGCAAGGGCAAGCGGCTCTTCATCAACGAAGTGGCCACGCGCGACGGCTTCCAGATGGAGGGCCGCTTCATTCCCACCGACGACAAGATCGCGCTCATCGATCGGCTGGGCACGCTGGGCTACGCCAAGATCGAGGTGACTTCGTTCACCTCCGCCAAGGCGATTCCGGCGCTGCGCGATGGCGAGGAAGTGATGCAGCGCATCGTGCGCCGGCCGGGCGTGGTCTATACCGCGCTGGTGCCGAACCTGCGCGGGGCCGAGCGCGCTCTGGAGAGCCGCATCGGCGAATTCAACATCGTCATGTCGGTCAGCGAGACCCACAACCTCAGCAACCTGCGCATGACGCGCGAGCAGTCGTTCGCGCAGCTGGCCGAGGTCATCGCGCTGGCCAGGCGGGCCGGCGTGCCGGTGAACGTGTCGCTCTCCTGCGTCTTCGGCTGCCCGATGGAAGGCGAGGTGCCGATGGCTGCGGTGCTGGAATGGATCGACCGCTTCGCGGCGCTGCAGGTGCAGGGCATCACGCTGTGCGACACCACGGGCATGGCTTTTCCCACGCAGGTGCAGGCCGTCTGCGAGGCCGCGATGGCGCGGCATCCCGGCCTGCAGTGGACGGCGCACTTTCACAACACGCGCGGCATGGGGCTCGCGAACACGGTGGCGGCAGTCGAGGCGGGCATCGAGCGGCTCGACATGTCGCTGGGCGGCATCGGCGGCTGCCCCTATGCACCCGGCGCCACCGGCAACGTCGCCACCGAGGACGTGGTGCACATGCTGCAATGCATGGGCTACGACACCGGCATGGATCTGGACGGCCTGATCGATGCCGCCTCGGAACTCGAAGCGCTGGTGCAGCACGAATTGCCGAGCCAGGTTTCCCGCGCCGGCCACCGGCTCACGCGGCATGCGCCGCCGGCGGATTTCAACGACATCGCGGCGCGCGCGCATGCGCGCCGGGCCAAGGAGCTGCACGCATGATCGACCATCTGGACCACCTGGTGCTCACCACCGCTCACGAGGAGGCCTGTACCCGCTTCTATGTCGACGTGATGGGCATGGCGCTGGAGACTTTCGGCGCGAACCGCAAGGCCTTCCGCTTCGGCAACCAGAAGATCAACCTGCATGTGAAGGGCCATGAGTTCGAGCCCAAGGCGCAGGTGCCGACGCCGGGCTCGCTGGACCTGTGCTTCATCGCGAGCGTGCCGCTCGAGGACGTGATCGCGCGGCTGAAGAACAATGGCGTTCCGATCCTCGAAGGCCCGGTGATGCGGACCGGCGCCACCTCGCGCATCCGATCGGTCTACGTGCGCGATCCCGACCTGAATCTCATCGAGATATCCGAGCTGGCGCCCTGACGCGCCGGCTTCGAATGCAACCCTAAAAACACCGGAGACAGACAAACCATGAAATCCACCCATCGCCTTCTGATGGCCGCAGGCCTCGTGCTGGCGGCCAGCGCGGCCAGTGCCGACACCTGGCCCTCGAAACCGATCACCTTCATCGTGCCCACCGCGCCTGCCGGGTCCACCGACATCATGGCGCGTATGGTGGCCGACCCGCTGCAGCGCGCGCTGGGCCAGCCCATCGTGGTCGACAACAGGCCCGGCGCCAGCGGCAACATCGGCACCGAGGCGGTGGCGCGCGCCGCGCCCGACGGCTACACGCTGCTGATGCAGTACTCGGGCTACCACGTCGGCAACCCCGCGCTCTTTCCGCAGATCAAGTGGAGCCCCACCAAGGACTTCGTGCCGGTGGCGCTGGTGATGCGCGCGCCGCACGTGGTCGCGGTGAGCGGCAAGCTGCCCGTGAACTCGATGAAGGAGCTGATCGATTACGGCAAGAAGAAGAAGGAGGGCGGCCTGTTCTACGCCTCGTCGGGCAACGGCTCCATCCAGCACATCGCGGGCGAGCTGCTGTCGCGTCAGGCCAGGCAGCCGATGACGCACGTGCCCTACAAGGGCTCGGGCCCGGCCATCAACGACCTGATCGCGGGCAACGTCGACATGTTCATCACCACGCCGCCCTCGGTCATCGGCCATTTCGCGGGCGGGCGCATCAAGCCGCTGGCGTACACCGGCAGCAAGCGCCATCCGTCGATGCCCGATGTGCCGACCTCGGCCGAGGCGGGGTTGCCGGGCTACGAGGTGGAGTCGTGGTTCGCGGTGTTCGCACCGGCCAGGACGCCGCCCGAGGTCGTCAACAAGCTCAGTGCGGAGATCAAGAAGATCGTCGAGAGCGAGCCGTTCCGCAAGAAAGTGGACGAGCAGGGTGCCTTCGCCACCTACATGGACCCGGCGGCGCTGGGCAAGTTCGTCGACCAGGAACTGGCGGCCTGGGCGAAGGTGATCAAGGCGGCGGACATCAAGCCGGATTGAGGGGCTCGACGGCGCAGCGTTCGCTTGCCGCGCCGGACTTTTTTGGAGGGGCGCGAGACTGAACGGCCCATCGCGGCTCGGCGAACTATCGGCAACCCGCATGCACACTGGTTTTTCGCTTACGCACCTCGAGAAAGTGCGCAAAAAGGCCTGGGCAGGCATGCCTCACGCTGGTAGCCTCGGGCGAAAAGGCAATCAACCAAATGATTGCTTTCCTGGTGCGTGGAAGGGGGAATTTGTGGCTGAAGTACTGGAAATGTCAGTGACGGACCGGGTCGGCGAAGCCATGCGGCGGGCCCTGCCTCTTTTGCCAAACGAAGCTCGGTCGATCGTCATGGCGATGTTGCAGCCCCAGGCGCTTGCGATCATCGCAGGAACGCTGATCGTGTGGGCTGGCTCGCACTTCTTCGGAGTGGGTGAAATCGTCGACATCATCCTGCTTGTGGTGGGTTTCGCTGCACTCGGCATGTCGGTATTTTCAGGAGCCAGTGAGCTCACCGATTTTGTGCAAAAGGCAGTAGATGGACGGTCGGATGCGGATCTCGATCAGGCTGCCGAGCACTTCGCAAAGGCGATTTCCTTGCTTGGAATTTCGACGATTCAGGCTCTGCTGATGCGCGGTGCCGCCCGTACAGTAATAGAGCGTGGTGTACCGAAAGTCGAGCCTTTGCCCAACGTTGGGACACCTCCTCCCGCAGGGAATGCGCTGCGGCTCAGTCGGCCCGAGTCGCTGCCGAGCGGGATCGCTGGCTCCACCAGTTTGTTCGGCGACGTCAGCATTGCGCGCAGCCAGAGCCTCACCGAGCAGCGGATCACGCTTTTCCATGAGTTGGTTCATCGCTATTTTTCGCCGCGGACCGGTCCGTTGCGCCAACTGCGTGCGGAACTACGCTGGTCTGCGTATTCACGATCTTCGCTACTGCGTTACCTCGAGGAAGCGTTGGCGGAAGGTTACGGACAGCTGAAGGTGCATGGCTTGGCTCAGGCATTTGGCGCGTACCGCTTTCCAATCCAAAACGGGTACGTCACGGTATCTCAACTCGCGGTGGAAGGCATGTACATCGGCCGAATTCTTATCGGTGGCTCCAGTTTCTGGGTTGGTGTGAGTGGCGGCCAGATCCCAAATCACAGACCATGATTGACGAGCAAACCGCACTGGCGATCGCCAGAGCTGAGGCACAGGCGCTGGGTTGGGCCTTTGGCGAACCCGTTGAAGCTGTGTTGAGACGGCGCCGATCCTGGTTCGGCAAGCTCGAGGACCGTGGGCAGTGGAAGATTCGCACCAATGCCATGGCCCTAGGAACTTGCGCATGGTTTGTCATTGACGCGAGCGATGGACGGATCCTTGAAAAGGGCTATGTTCCCCGTTGAAGAGTTTTTCTATCCCGCAATGAGTTTCTGCACCAGCTCCGCCGTGGTCGCTGCCGCGTACTTGCGCATCAGCCGCGCCCGGTGCAGTTCCACCGTGCGATGGCTGATGCCCAGCGCCTTGCCGATCTCCTTCGAGGTCAGCCCGCGCATCACCTGTGCCGCCACCTCGCGCTCGCGCGGCGTGAGCTCGGCCTTGACCGCGCGGCGCGATCCCAGGTCCTCGAAGGTCCAGATGCCGGCCTCGTGCGGCGCGGCGCGGTTCATGGCGTGGCCCGTGACGTGGCACCAGAAGGTCTCGCCGGCGATGGCGCCGTGCAGGCCGCCCAGGCGCTTCATCATGCGGTTGTCGGCATAGCGGCCGCTGGCGTTCAGGAACGGTTCCATGCGCTTGCCGATGCGCTCGAACTCGGCCACGCTCGGGTACAGGATGCTGAACGAATGCCCGACCAGGGCGGAGGGCGTTGCACCGAAAATCTCGCACACCCGCTCGTTGCAGGCCACGATGGTGCGGTTGCTCGACACCACCATGCCGACGGGCGCATGTTCAAAAGCCAGCCGGTAGTCGATCTCGGGCATCGGGGGTCACCATTACGAAATACTACGTATGCGACTACGTAGTATCGTTCAAGGCTTGCAAAAGGCTTTACGCCAACTCTCCACCATCCATCAAGGAGCCCGAGTGAACAAGATTTATCCCTCCGCAGACGCGGCACTCAAGGGGGTCGTGGCCGACGGGCAGACGCTCGCGGTCGGCGGCTTCGGCCTGTGCGGCATTCCCGAGGCGCTGATCGACGCGCTGCACGACTCGGGCGTCAAGGATCTCACCTGCATCTCCAACAACGCGGGTGTCGACGGCTTCGGCCTCGGCAAGCTGCTCGAGACGCGCCAGATCAAGAAGATGATCGCGTCCTACGTGGGCGAGAACAAGGAGTTCGAGCGCCAGTACCTCGCGGGCGAACTGCAGCTCGAATTCACGCCCCAGGGCACGCTGGCCGAGAAGCTGCGCGCCGGCGGCGCGGGCATTCCGGCCTTCTTCACCAAGACCGGCGTCGGCACGCAGGTGGCCGAAGGCAAGGAACTGCGCGAGTTCGACGGCGAAACCTACGTCATGGAGCGCTCGCTGGTGCCCGATGTGGCGCTGGTCAAGGCCGACGTGGCCGACAAGTCGGGCAACCTGCGCTTCCGACTCACGGCGCGCAACTTCAACCCAGCCGCCGCCATGGCCGGCAAGATCTGCATCGTCGAGGTCGAGAAGATCGTCGAGGTGGGCGAACTGGCCCCTGACGACATCCACCTGCCCGGCATCTACGTGCATCGCATCGTGCTCAACGCCAAGCCCGAGAAGCGCATCGAGAAGCGCACCGTGAGCGCCGCCGCGCCGGCCGACGCCGCGGCCGCCAAGGTCGAAGCCCAGGCCGCCATTGCGCAGGCCGCCGCCGGCAGCGAAGTGCCTGCCCCCGTCAAGAACAACAAAGGAGCCTGAGATGCCCTGGACCCAAGACCAAATGGCCGCGCGTGCGGCGCAAGAACTCGAAGACGGCTTCTACGTGAACCTGGGCATCGGCATTCCCACGCTGGTGGCCAACTTCGTCGGCGACAAGGAAGTGTGGCTGCAGAGCGAGAACGGCATGCTCGGCATCGGCCCGTTCCCGACCGAAGACCAGGTCGACGCCGACCTGATCAACGCCGGCAAGCAGACCGTGACCACCATCCCCGGCTCGGCCATCTTCGGCAGCCATGACAGCTTCGCGATGATTCGCGGCGGCAAGATCAACCTGTCGATTCTCGGCGCCATGCAGGTCAGCGTGAAGGGCGACCTCGCCAACTGGATGATCCCGGGCAAGATGGTCAAGGGCATGGGCGGCGCCATGGACCTGGTGGCCGGCGTGAAGCGCGTGATCGTGCTGATGGAGCACGTCGCCAGGAAGAAGGACGGCACCGAGGACCTCAAGATCCTCGAGAAGTGCACGCTGCCATTGACCGGTGTGGGCGTGGTCGACCGCATCATCACCGACCTGGCCGTGATGGACGTGGTGCCCGAAGGCCTCAAGGTGGTCGAGCTCGCGCCGGGCGTGAGCTTCGACGCGCTGCAGGCCAAGACCGGCGCCAAGCTGATCCAGTAGGGCGGCGGCGCAACGGCGACGAAGGGCAGGGCCGCGAGAGCGGGCCCTGCCTTTTTGCTTTGGACGTTCTGGAGAAATGAAATGAATGCGAGCGACGCCCTGGACAGCATCTGGCAGCGGGCGGGCCTGCCGCCCGAGGCCTTGCAACAAGCGCGGCTCACGGGCGAAGACCCGGTGCTGCCGTCGTCCTTCGCGGTGGGTGCGGCCGCGCAGAGCAGCATTGCGGCTGCGGCGCTCGCGGCCTGCGAACTGGGCCACTTGCGCGGCGCCGGGCGGCAGGAAGTGGCCGTCGACATGCGCCACGCGGCGCTCGACTGCACCGGCTGGTTCAGCCTCGACGGCCGCGTGCCCGAGCTGTGGGACAGCTTCTCCGGGCTGTACCGCTGCGCCGACGGCTGGGTGCGCATCCACGCGAACTTCGCACACCATCGCGACGGCGCGCTGCGGCTGATGAAGCTGGATCCGGCCACCGCCACGCGCGCCGAGGCCGAGGCGGCCATGGCGACGTGGCGCGCGCTCGACTTCGAAGACGCCGCCGCCGCGCAAGGCCTGGTGGCGACCGCGCTGCGCCGCTTCGACGAATGGGACGCAACGCCGCAGGGCCGGGCCATTGCGGCACAGCCGCTCTTCACGATCGAGCGCATCGGCGATGCACCGCCGCGCGTGCTGCCGCCGCTGCGCGAAGACCAGCGGCCGCTCGAGGGCTGCGCTCGCTCGACCTGACGCGCATCCTCGCGGGCCCCGTGGGAGGCCGCGCGCTGGCGGCCTATGGCGCCGACGTGATGCTCGTCAATTCGCCGCACCTGCCCAACATCGAATCGATCGCCGACACCAGCCGCGGCAAGCTGTCGGCGCACGTGGACCTGCGCACCGAGGCGGGCCGCGCCGTGCTGCGGCAGCTCGCCGCGCAGGCCCATGTCTTCGTGCAGGGCTACCGGCC
Organism: Variovorax beijingensis; assembly: GCF_007828835.1. GTDB lineage: Bacteria > Pseudomonadota > Gammaproteobacteria > Burkholderiales > Burkholderiaceae_C > Variovorax > Variovorax beijingensis_A. The sequence goes on from NZ_VIVL01000006.1 coordinate 81,228, forward strand.
CGGCGGCATCGCGGCACTGGGCTTCGGGCCGACGGAACTCGCGCGGCTCGCGCCCGGCATCGTGTGCGTGTCGCTCACGGCCTATGGCACGCAAGGCCCGTGGGCGCATCGCCGCGGCTTCGATTCGCTGGTGCAGACCGCCATGGGTTTCAACCACGCCGAAGGCGAAGCGGCCGGCGACGGCAAGCCGAAGCCGCTGCCGATGCAGATCCTCGACGAGGCCACGGGCTACCTCATCGCCTTCGGCGCGGCCGCGGCGCTCTGGCGGCAGCAGCAGGAGGGCGGCAGCTGGCATGTGCAGGTGTCGCTGGCGCAGACGGGGCAATGGCTGCGCGGGCTCGGTCGCGTGGCTGGCGGCCTGTCGATCGCCCGGCCCGACCTGAAGCCCTATCTGGAGACCTCGGCCTCAGGCTTCGGCGAACTGACCGCGCTGCGCCACGGCGCGCAGCTGTCGCGCACGCCGGCCACATGGCCGCGTCCGTCGATGCCGCCGGGCAGCCATGCGCCGGCCTGGCCGACGTCCTAGCGGCCCCGGGCAATGAGAAACTTGGCGCATGCAGACGACGAACAGATACGAAGGAAGGCCGTTGCTGCGGCTGGTGGATTGCCTGGTGCTGGACGCCATCGACCAGCTCGACGACGCCAAGCGCGCCAAGCTCGAAGCGCTGGAGCCCACGCTCGCCCAGACCTTCAATGCGAGCGGTACCTGGCAGGAGATGGTCGGCACCCAGATGGGCTTTGCCGATGACGTGCAGGACCAGATCCGGCAGTTCTGGCGCAGCTACCTCGACCGGGCAGAGGAGCAGCAGCTGCGCGCGGACCCGCAGGAGTTCGTGATCGAGTTCGTGGCGCTGAACTTTCCGGACCTCGCGCCGCCGCGGCGCTGATTCTTCGGCGTCATGCGGGCGCGGGCAGCAGCAGTTGCCGCTGTGCCTGCACCGTCTCGCGCAGGAACTCCCACACCGCCTGCATCCGCACCAGGTGCTTGGTCTCCGCCGGCATCGACATCCAGAACGTGCGCGTGAAGTTCGCCTGCCCCGGCAGCACGGGCTTGAGCGCGCCGTCGTTCTCCGCGATGAAGGCCGGCAGCACCGCGATGCCCGCGCCCGCCAGCACCGCGCGGTGCTGCGCGAGCACGCTGGTGCTGCGCAGCGCGAAGGCATCGGGGCGGTGCAGTTCGTCCAGGTACTGCAGCTCCTTGCTGAAGAGCAGGTCGTCCACGTAGCTGATGAAGGTGTGGCCGCGCAAGTCTTCGCGTGTCTTGATGGGCTTGTGCGCGGCCAGGTACTTCTTCGACGCATAGAGCCTGAGCGTGTAGTCGGTGAGCTTGGTCACGACCACCGGTCCGCGCGCCGGCCGCTCGAGCGAGATCACGATGTCGGCCTCGCGCCGCGACAGGTGCACCAGCCGCGGCATCGCGAGCAGGTCGATGGTGAGCTTGGGATGCTGCTGCGCGAAAAGCGCCAGCTGCGGTGCCAGCACCACGGTGCCGAAGCCCTCGGTCGCGCCGATGCGGATCAACCCCGACAGCCCCTCCTGGGAGGCCGGTGCGGTGCTCTCCACCGCCTGGAACGCGCTTTCCATGGCCTCGACCTGTGGCTGCAGCTTGCGGCCCGCCTCGGTGAGCCGGTGGCCACCCGACTCGCGCGAGAAAAGCGGCGCGCCCACTTCCTTTTCGAGCGCCTGGATGCGCCGCGCCACCGTGGTGTGGTCCACCTCCAGCCGGCGCGCGGCGCTCATCAGCGTGCCCGAGCGGGCCAGTTCCAGAAAGTAGCGGAGGTTGTCCCAGTCCATGTGTTCGCGTGTTCTTGGGTGGGCTCTGCATTTTTGCAAAGCAATGGCGCATATTTGTCTATTGTCATGGCAAATCTGCAAAGCTAGGATGCGTGTTGAACCTGCATGCAGGCCCCGTATTCACAGGAGACAAAACCCCATGGACGCCACCACCACCCCCAAGACCCAGGTCGCCACCGTCAAACTGCTGATCGGCGGCAAATTCGTTGAATCCAAGACCAGCGAATGGCGCGACATCGTCAACCCGGCCACGCAGGAAGTGCTGGCCCGCGTGCCGTTTGCCACGCAGGCCGAGCTCGATGCCGCCGTGGCTTCCGCCAAGGACGCCTTCAAGACCTGGCGCAAGACGCCTATCGGCGCGCGTGCCCGCATCTTCCTGAAGTACCAGCAGCTCATTCGCGAGAACATGGGCGAGCTGGCCGCCATCCTCACCGCCGAGCAGGGCAAGACGCTGCCGGACGCCGAGGGCGACGTGTTCCGCGGCCTCGAAGTGGTGGAGCATGCCGCGAGCATCGGCAACCTGCAGCTCGGCGAGCTGGCCAACAACGTGGCCAACGGCGTCGACACCTACACGCTGCTGCAGCCGCTGGGCGTGTGCGCCGGCATCACGCCGTTCAACTTCCCGGCCATGATTCCGCTGTGGATGTTCCCGATGGCCATCGTCACCGGCAACACCTTCGTGCTGAAGCCCTCGGAGCAAGACCCGATGGTCACGATGCGCCTCGCCGAACTGGCGCTCGAGGCCGGCATTCCGCCCGGCGTGCTGAACGTGGTGCATGGCGGCGAAGCGGTGGTCAACGGCATCTGCGACCACAAGGACATCAAGGCCATCAGCTTCGTCGGCTCGACCAAGGTCGGCACGCACGTCTACAACCGCGCCACGCTGGCCGGCAAGCGCGTGCAATGCATGATGGGCGCGAAGAACCACGCCATCGTGATGCCCGACGCCAACAAGGAGCAGACGCTCAACGCACTGGCCGGCGCGAGCTTCGGCGCGGCCGGCCAGCGCTGCATGGCGGTGTCGGTGGCGGTGCTGGTGGGCGAGGCGCGCAACTGGGTGCCCGAACTCATCGAGAAGGCCAAGACGCTGAAGATCGGCGCGGGCACCGAGAAGGGCGTGGACGTGGGACCGCTGGTTTCCTGTGCAGCCTACGACCGTGTCAACCATCTCATCGAACGCGGCGTGGCCGACGGCGCCAAGCTGGAGCTCGACGGCCGCAAGCCCACGGTGCCCGGCTACGAGAAGGGCAACTTCGTGGGCCCGACGATCTTTTCGGGCGTGAAGCCCGGCATGACGATCTATGACCAGGAAGTGTTCGGGCCCGTGCTCTGCGTGGCCGATGCAGAGAACATCGACGAGGCCATCGAGCTGATCAACAGCAACCCGAACGGCAACGGCACGGCGATCTTCACGCAGTCGGGCGCCGCGGCGCGCCGCTTCCAGGAAGACATCGACGTGGGCCAGGTCGGCATCAACGTGCCGATCCCGGTGCCGGTGCCGATGTTCTCGTTCACCGGTTCGCGCGCATCGAAGCTCGGCGACCTGGGCCCGTACGGCAAGCAGGTCATCATGTTCTACACGCAGACCAAGACCGTGACGGCACGCTGGTTCGACGACAGCACCGTCTCGCACGGCGTCAACACCACGATCAGTCTCAAGTGAGCCGCGCGTTCTGCGCTGTCGCGGCATCGGCCATGCTGCTCCTGCTCGCCGCCGGCGCGCATGCGGCCGATGATGCAAACCCGCTGGACTGCAGGCCCGACGGCAACCAGCAGCAGATGAATGCCTGCGCGGTGCGCGACTTTCGCGCCGCCGACGCCGCGCTCAACATCCGCTATGGCGAGGTGATGAAGACGCTCTCGCCGCAGATGCGCGTCGCGCTGCGCACCGAGCAGCGCGCCTGGCTCAAGGGCCGCGACCCCTCTTGCAAGCGGGCCTCGAAAGCGAGTGAAGGCGGCTCCATCTGGCCGCTGGTGTTCAATTCATGCCTGGAGGAATCGACCCGGAAACGGACGGCCGAACTGGGTCACTGGAAGGGTCGCGAACAATGAACTTCGAATTGTCCGAAGAGCAGAACGCCTTTGCGCAGACCGCGCGCGATTTCGCACAGGCCGAGTTCGCACCGCATGCGGCACGGTGGGACGCCGAGGCCATCTTCCCGAAGGAAGCCATCGCCAAGGCCGGCGAGCTGGGCTTCTGCGGGCTCTATGCGCCCGAGCGCATCGGCGGCCTCGGCCTGCCGCGGCTCGACTCGGCGCTGGTGTTCGAGGAGATGGCCGCGGTCGACCCCTCGACCACGGCCTTCATCACGATCCACAACATGGCGACCTGGATGCTCGGCACCTGGGCGACCGATGCGGTGGCGCAGCAGTGGGGCGAAGAGCTCACGAGCGGGCGCAAGCTGGCTTCCTACTGCCTCACCGAGCCGGGCGCCGGGTCGGATGCGGGCTCGCTCAAGACGCGCGCCGAACTGCAGGGCGCCGAGTACGTGATCAACGGCGGCAAGGCCTTCATCTCGGGCGCCGGGTCGACCGACGTGCTGGTGCTCATGGCGCGCACGGGCGGCGCGGGCGCCAGCGGCATCTCGGCCTTTGCGGTGCCGGCCGACGCGCCGGGCGTGAGCTACGGCAAGAAGGAGCACAAGATGGGCTGGAACAGCCAGCCCACGCGCACCATCAGCTTCGACAACGTGCGCGTGCCGGCCGAGAACCTGCTGGGCAAGGAAGGCGAGGGCTTTCGCATTGCGATGAAGGGGCTCGATGGCGGGCGCATCAACATCGCGACCTGCTCGGTGGGCGCGGCGCAGGGCGCGCTCGATGCGGCGCGCCGCTACCTGCACGAGCGCCAGCAGTTCGGCCAGCCGATCGCGAGCTTCCAGGCCCTGCAGTTCAAGCTGGCCGACATGGCGACGGAACTGGTCGCCGCGCGGCAGATGGTGCGGCTCGCGGCAAGCAAGCTCGATGCGGGCCATGCCGATGCCAGCACCTACTGCGCCATGGCCAAGCGCTTTGCGACCGATGCGGGCTTCAACGTCTGCAACGACGCGCTGCAGCTGCACGGCGGCTACGGCTACCTGAGCGAGTTTCCGCTCGAGCGGCTGGTGCGCGATACCCGCGTGCACCAGATCCTCGAAGGCACCAACGAGATCATGCGCGTGATCGTTGCGCGAAAATTGCTGGAAGGGGACAGCGATATCCGCTGAAGCCCCGCATCCAGAACCTCTCAAGACAATGACCGACTCCGTAGTTCTCTTCGACGAAATCAAGACCGCCGGCGGCAAGCGCTTTGCCACCGCCACGCTCAACGCACCCGCTTCGCTCAACGCGCTGTCGGTGGACATGGTGCGCCTGCTCACGCCTCGGCTGCGCGAATGGGCGAAGGACGACGGCATCGTCGGTGTGCTGCTGCAGGCGGCCGGCGAGAAGGCCTTCTGCGCCGGCGGCGACCTGCGCCAGCTGTACCAGACGCTGCTCGAGTGCGGCCCCGCGCGCAACACCTACGCCGAAGACTTCTTCCGCGAGGAATACGAGCTCGACTACCTGATCCACACCTTTCCCAAGCCCTTCCTCTGCTGGGGCCACGGCATCGTGATGGGCGGCGGCGTCGGGCTGATGGCGGGCTGCTCGCACCGCGTGGTCACCGCGCAGAGCCGCGTTGCCATGCCCGAGATCAGCATCGGCCTGTACCCCGACGTGGGCGGCAGCTGGTTCCTGCGCCGCACGCCGGGCCGCACGGGCCTGTTCCTGGCGCTCACGGCCGCCAACCTCAATGCGGCCGACGCCATCTTCTGCGGCCTGGCCGACCTGCTGGTGCCGCATGAGCGCAAGGGCCAGGTGTTCGAAGCGATTGCCGCCGCGCACTGGCGCGGCGAGCAAAAGGCCGACCGCGCCGAGCTTTCGCGCATCCTCGCGCGCGCCGGCGAGGGCGCCGAGATGCCGCCCTCCAAGGTGCGCGAACACTACGACACCATCAACGCGCTGATGGCCGGCGACGACCTGCTCGACATCGCCGGGCGCCTGCGCAGCCTGCAGAGCGACGATGCCTGGCTGCAGTCCGCCGCCAAGACCTTCGCCAAGGGCGCACCCAGCTCTGCGGCGCTGAGCTTCGAGCTCTGGCAGCGCGTGCACCACATGTCGCTGGCCGAGGTGTTCCGGCTCGAATACTGGGCCTCGCTCGGCTTCTGCGCGCACAAGGACTTTGCCGAGGGCATCCGCGCGGTGCTGATCGACAAGGACCGCAATCCGCGCTGGAACCCCGCCGCCCTCGAAGAGATCACGTCCGCCTTCATCGAGGACCACCTGCGCCCGCGCGGCCAGATGCCCGCGGAGCTGGCCGCGCTGGCCTGAGCCTCTTTCACGAATACAACGGAGACATCAAATGAAAATCGCATTCATCGGCCTCGGCCACATGGGCGGACCCATGGCCCTGAACCTGCGCAAGGCGGGCTTTGCGGTCAAGGGCTTCGACCTGTCGGACGAGGCCTGCAAGAAATACGCGGCCGAAGGCCTGGCCATTGCCGCATCGGCCGCCGAATCGGTGGCCGATGCCGACGTGGTCATCAGCATGCTGCCGGCCAGCGCGCACGTGGAGGGCCTGTTCCTGGGCAGCGGCGGCAGCAAGCCTGGCCTGCTCGACAGCATCCGTGCCGGCACGCTCGTGATCGACAGCAGCACCATTGCCGCCGCCACCTCGCGCAAGGTGGCGGAGGCGGCTGCGGCCAAGGGCATCGCGATGATCGACGCGCCGGTTTCCGGCGGCACCGGCGGCGCGATTGCCGGCACGTTGACCTTCATGGTCGGCGGCGAGACCGACGACCTCGAACGTGCGCGCCCCGTGCTCGAGAAGATGGGCGCCAACATCTTCCATGCGGGCGGCATCGGCGCGGGCCAGACCGCCAAGATCTGCAACAACATGCTGCTCGGCATCCTGATGATCGGCACCTCGGAGGCGCTGGCGCTGGGCGTGGCCAACGGGCTCGATCCCAAGGTGCTGTCCGAAATCATGCGGCGCAGCTCGGGCGGCAACTGGGCGCTCGAAAAGTACAACCCGATGCCCGGCGTGATGGAAGCTGCGCCCGCATCGAAGAACTACGCGGGCGGCTTCGGCACCGACCTGATGCTCAAGGACCTGGGCCTCGCGCAGGAAAACGCCACCGCCGTTCGCGCTGCCACGCCGCTGGGCGGGCTCGCACGCAGCCTTTATGCGGCGCACAGCCTGGCGGGCCATGGCGCGCTCGATTTCTCGAGCGTGCTGAAGCTGCTGCAGAAGGCTTCGTCCTAGCGTCCCGGCTTCTAGCCGAACAGGGCGTCGCTGGCCCACAGAAGGCCCAGCACACCCACGAACAGCAGCAGGAACACGGCCCATGCGCGCGTGAACGCCTGCGTCTCCGTGATCTCGGCGGGAGCCGTTTCGGGCGGCTTAGGAGCGCTGGGCGTTTGTGGGTTCATTCCCGACTGTACCCCGCGCGCCCGGTTCTGCCGCCGTGCGCGTCTTCGACATGGCCAGCAGCACCCCGGCCGCGACCAGGTTGGCGCCGATGCTGGCGAGGATCGGCAGCAGGTAGCTGCGGCTGATGTCGAATGCGAAGCCCGCCGCGCTCGGGCCGACCAGGGTGCCGAAGGCCACGCTGGTGTACAGCACGCCCAGGATCGCGCCGATGCTGCGGCCGCCGAAGTAATCCATGACGAGGGCAGGCAGCAGCGCGACGAAGCCGCCGTAGAAAACGCCGTAGGCAAACGCGAACGCGGCCAGCCCCCAGAACCCGCCGGACACCGCCCACACCACCAGCGAAAGCGCCATGCCGCCCGACATCAGCGGCAGCGCCAGCTGCCGGCCCAGTCGATCGGCCAGCCCGCCAAGAAAAAATCGCCCCGCCGTGCTGCCGACGCCGATGGCGCCGAGCAGCAGCACGGCTGCGCTGGCCGACTGGCCGTGGTCGAGCGCGTAGGGCACGAGGTGGACGAAGGGAACGAACAGCCCGAACGAGCTGATCAGGCAGGCCGCATAGAGCCCGGCGAAGCGGCGCGACCTGATCGCGTCGCGCAACGTGGAGCCTGCGGGCAAGGCCGACGGTGCTTGCGGCTGCGGTGGATCGCCGTCGGGCCCGAGCCCGCGGTGGCGCGGATCGTCCTCGATCAGCAGCGCCATGCCGGCGCCCACCACCACGGCCATTGCGCCCAGCGCCAGGTAGGCGTGGCGCCATCCCAGCGCCTCGATGAGAAGCGAGGCCAGCGGCGGCATCACCAGCGTGCCCACGCCGATGCCGCTCACCGCCAGCCCCGAGGCGAATCCGCGCCGCCTGACAAACCAGCGCTGCACCGCGCCTAGCACCGGCACATAGGAGGCGCCGACGCCGAGCCCGACGCCCAGGCCGTAGGCCAGGCAAGCCTCGGTCAGGCTGCGCGCCTGTCCCGCGGCGGCCAGGCCCAGGCCGACCAGCACCATGCCCGCGACCGCCAGCCGCCGCGCACCCCACCGGTCCGCGAGCGGGCCACTGACCACACCCAGCCCGAAGTAGAGGAAGCCCGCGAGCGAGAACACCAGCGAGGCCGATCCGCGCGAGGCGCCGAAGTCGCGCTGCAGCGATTCGAGGAAGGCGCTGAAGGTGTAGGCGCTGCCGAAGCCCACGAGCGTGACGGCGAATGCGCCGGCCACCACGAACCAGCCGCGGAAAAGGCGTGTGCGTGGCGCTGAGCGGGAGGAGAAGGAGGTCAATGCGGGTTTCCAGTTTGCTCAGAATATCTATTGGTTGGAGAATGGGCTCCAGCGCGCAAGAGTGCTTCTTCTTCATGCGCCAGTGTGCGGATGCTCCTCTTTCCCGCACGGCCTTGCAAACCAGATTTTCTGAGGCAATCAGTTCAGCTCAGCTAAACGATGGAACACCAGCTCCCGCCGCTCAACGCGCTCCGCGCCTTCGAGGCGACCGCCCGCCATCTCTCGGTGAAGAACGCGGCCGACGAGCTGTGCGTGACCGCCGGCGCCGTCAGCCAGCTGATCAAGTCGCTGGAGCTGCACCTGGGCATTGCGCTGTTCCGGCGCGCGAACCGCGGCATCTTTCTGACCGATGCGGGCCAGGCCTACCTGCCGCCGGTGCGCAATGCCTTCCGGCAGATCAGCGACGCGACGCGCCGCATCGCCATGCCTGCGGAAACCGGCATCCTCACGGTGAGCACCACGCCGTTCTTCGCGTCCATGTGGCTGGTGCCGCGGCTCAAGAGCTTTCACGATGCGCATCCGGACATCGATCTGCAGGTGGTGAGCAGCACCGCGCTGGCCGATTTTTCGCGCGACGGTGTGGACGTGGCGATCCGCCATGGGCTCGGCCGCTATCCCGGCCTGATCAGCCACCGCGTGCTCACGGTGGAGATCGTTCCGGTTGCCGCGCCCGCGCTGGTTCGCAGCCTCGGGCCGCCCGCGGCACCGGCCGATCTCATGCGCTGGCCGCGCGTGAACGATGCCGAGCGCAAGGGCTGGGCCATGTGGTTCGAGGCGCAGGGCATCGATCAGGCCGCGCCGGTGCGCGGCCCGTCCTTCGATGATTCGGGCCTGTTGCTGAAGGCGGTGCTTGCGGGGCAGGGCGCGGGCTTGCTGCCGGCGGCGCTGGTGGCGGACGAGATGGCCGAAGGCCGGCTGGTCCAGCTGTCGGAAGCCGCGTGGCTCGAAGACTTTGCCTACTACCTCGTGTACCCCGAAGACAGCCGCCACAGGCCGAAGGTGGCCGCCTTCAGGGCATGGATGCTCGGCGCCGCGGGTGCCGGTCAGACCGCGGCAAGAAAGGCCTCGGCGTCGCCGGCTTCGCACTTCCAGTCGGCAAATACGCCCACGAGATTGCACGCGGTGCAGCGGCAGCCCAGGTAGTACCAGCGCACGTCGCTGCTGTCGCTGTAGAGCGCGACGCCCGACAGCAGCTCGAAGCTCTCGGCCGCGCAGACGCATTCATGGCCGCCGAACTCGGCCTCGTCCGCAAACTCCGCGCTGTCGCCCATCAGCTGAACCGTGCCGCAGGTCAGGCAGGTGCGCCGTGCGGCACCTGCGTCTTCGTCGGTCTCGAGCCTGAACGCGCGGTGGCCGCAGGCGCACACCGATTCCGCGAACCGGGTCGCCGGACAGGCGTTGGCCTTGCTGTAGCGCAGCAGTTCGGCTCGGGTGTCGTCCGGGCCGCTGCCATACCAGTACCTGCCCTTCTTCGTCAGTGCCATGGGAAGCTCATTCTGTTGTCGAATCGATGGCCATGATTCTGCTGCAGGGCCGCGTCAGAGCAGCTCGATGCCCGGCAGGCTCTTGAAGCAGCTCTCGCGCGTGATGCGCACGAAGTCCGCCAGCCACGGCTGGCCGGACGTGCCCTGCGTGCAGGCCATGTAGAGCCGCCCCGTGAGGCCCCGGGCGCCCACGCGCCGGGCCGTGACATAGCCGCGGTCCAGGTAGTTCTGCACCGCCCACAGCGGCAGGGTGGCCACGCCGCGGCCGCTCGCCACCAGCTGCAGCATCGCCACCGTGAGCTCGGTCGTGCGCCGGTGCGCAGGCGCCACGCCGGCCGGCGCCAGCACCTGGCGCACGATGTCGAGCATCTCGTCGGGCACGGGGTAGGTGATGAGCGTCTGGTCGGCAAAGTGGCGCGCCGTCAGATGCGGCTTGGCGACGAGCGCATGGTCGTTGGCGAGCAGCGCCACGATCTCGAAGCGGAACAGCGCGTGGTAGTCCACGGTCTCGTCGGGGTCCTGCTCGGAGACGATCGCCACCTCGGCGCGGTTCTGCATCACCAGCGCGATCGGGTCGGGATGAAAGCCCGAGACGATGTCCAGCTCGATCTCCGGCCAGCGCTGGCGGAAGGCATCCATGGCCGGCATCAGCCAGTCGAAGCAGGTGTGGCACTCGACCACGATGCGCAGCTGCCCGCTGCGGCCCAGCGCCAGCCGCGCCACGTCACGCTCGGCTTCTTCGACCAGCGGCAGCGCGGCATCGGCCAGCTGCAACAGCCGCAGCCCGGTGGTGCTGAACTGCGGCGGCACCGACTTGCGCTCGAAGAGCTGCGCGCCGTAGCGGTCTTCGAGCAGCTTGACCTGGTGCGACAGCGCCGACTGCGTGAGGTTCAGCAATTGCGCCGCGCGCACCAGGCTGCCGGTGTCGCGCAGCGCAACGAGCGTGCGCAGGTGGCGTATCTCGAGGATCGACTGCAACATGAATGATTTTCAAGCGAATGGGCAAAAGGTTTCGTTTGGATCATATGCCCCAAAGCCCGACCATTGCCGATTCTCAAAGATTCAGCGACCGGACCATCTGCAATGACCATCCGTACCCACATCCTCGGCTTTCCGCGCATGGGCGCCCACCGGGAACTCAAGTTCGCCCTCGAAAAGCACTGGCGCGGCGAGATCGACCACGCCGCGCTGGAAGAAGTTGGCGGCCAGCTGCGCGTACGCCACTGGCAGGCCCAGCGCGACGCCGGGCTCGACTACGTCACCGTCGGCGACTTCGCCTGCTATGACCACGTGGCCAACCACATCCAGCTCTTCGGCTGCGAGCCGGCGCGCTTCGGCTTCAAAGGCGACGAGCCCGAGCTGTCGCGCTATTTCAGGATGGCGCGCGGCGTGGAGGACGAGGCCGGCCATACGCACCAGGCTGGCTGCAGCCACGGCGCCGAGGGCACTTTCGCGCTGGAAATGACCAAGTGGTTCGACACCAACTACCACTACCTCGTGCCCGAGTTCACCGCGGCCACGCAGTTCAGGCTGGCCTCGACGCGGCTCTTCGACGAGGTGGCGCAGGCGCAGCAGGCCGGCCATGCGGTCAAGGCCGTGCTGCTCGGGCCGCTGAGCTTCCTGTACCTTGGCAAGGAGAAGCAAGAGGGCTTCGACCGCCTGTCGCTGCTCGATGCATTGCTGCTCGTGTACGAACAGGTGCTGAACCGGCTCAAGCAGCAGGGCGTCGAATGGGTGCAGATCGACGAGCCCATCCTCGGCCTGGACCTGCCCGATGCCTGGCGCAATGCCTTCGAGCGCGCCTACTGGCAACTGGCCCGCAGTGCGCCGAAGCTGCTGCTGGCGACCTACTTCTCGCCGCTGTCGGACAACCTGCGCCTCGCCTGCCAGCTGCCGGTGGCCGGCCTGCACGTGGACGCCGTGCGCGCGCCGCAGGAGCTGACGGGCGTGGCCGACTGGCTCGCCACGCACAAGGTGCTGTCGATCGGCATCGTCGACGGCCGCAACATCTGGCGCACCGACCCCGACGCGGCGCTTGCCGTGCTGCGCCCGGTGATCGACAAGCGGCGCGGCGAGCTCTGGATCGCGCCATCGTGCTCGCTGCTGCACGTGCCGTTCAGCCTGGCCGCGGAAGACAAGCTCGATGCGGAGCTCAAGTCGTGGCTCGCCTTCGCCGTCGAAAAGCTCGGCGAACTGCGCGTGCTGCGCGCCGTGCTCGACGGCCGCGAGGACTCGGTCGCGCAAGAACTCGAAGCCGCGCGCGCCGCGGTGGCCGCAAGGCGCAGCAGCCCGCGCGTGCACCGCGCCGACGTGGCGCTGCGGCTCGCCCGCAGCGTGGCCGGCGACGACCAGCGCGCATCCCCGTTCGGCCAGCGGCAGCGGGTGCAGCGCGCGCGCTTCGCATTGCCCGCGCTGCCCACCACCACCATCGGCTCGTTCCCGCAGACCAGGGAGATCCGCGCCGCGCGTGCCGCCTTCAAGCGCGGCGAGCTCGATGCGGCAGGCTACCGCGAGAAGATGCGCGCCGAAATCGCACTGGCCGTGCGCAAGCAGGAAGCGCTGGGCATCGACGTGCTGGTGCATGGCGAGGCCGAGCGCAACGACATGGTCGAGTACTTCGGCGAACAGCTCGACGGCTTTGCCTTCACCGCCAACGGCTGGGTGCAGTCATACGGCTCGCGCTGCGTGAAGCCGCCGGTCATCTTCGGCGACGTGGCGCGCCCTGCGCCGATGACGGTCGAATGGACCGCCTATGCGCAGAGCCTCACCAAGCTGCCGATGAAGGGCATGCTGACCGGCCCCGTCACCATCCTGCAATGGTCCTTCGTGCGCGACGACCAGCCGCGCAGCATCACCTGCGAGCAGATCGCCTGGGCGATCCGCGACGAGGTGGTGGACCTCGAGGGCGCCGGCATCGGCATCATCCAGATCGACGAGCCCGCGATCCGCGAAGGCCTGCCGCTGCGCCGCGCCGGCTGGCCGGCCTACCTGAAGTCGGCCACGCGCGCCTTCCGCATCAGCGCTTCGGGCGTGCGCGACGAGACGCAGGTCCACACCCACATGTGCTATTCGGAATTCAACGACATCCTGCCGGAAATCGCGGCCATGGATGCCGACGTGATCACCATCGAGACCAGCCGCTCCGACATGGAGCTGCTGCGGGGATTCGGCGGCGAGAACAATGCGGGGGGCTTCCGCTACCCGAACGAGATCGGCCCCGGCGTGTACGACATCCATTCGCCGCGGGTGCCCTCGGTGGACGAGATCGTGCGCCTGATGCGCAAGGCGGCCGGCGTGGTGCCGCTGGATAACCTCTGGATCAACCCTGATTGCGGCCTGAAGACCCGCGGCTGGCCGGAGACCGAGGCCGCGCTGTCGAACATGGTTGCGGCCGCGAAGCTGCTGCGCAAGGAACTGGCGGCCGCCTGAGGAGAGAGAAGCGGGCAGGGCGAGCGCCAATAATGGCGCCATGGTTGCCCTTTCAGTTTCACCAAGACGTTTCTTTCTCGCGCCTTTTTTTCTCCTGCTGCCGCTGCTGCTCGCACCCGTCATGGGCTGGGCGCAAGACCGCGCCCAGGCCCTGCTGCAGTTCGAGGGCGTGCAGGCGCGCTACCAGGCGGCTTATGCGCCGGGTGCCGTGTCGCGCGATGCGCGCCAGCTGCTGGAGCCTGCCGATCAGGCCATTGCCGACAAGGCGCTCAAGGCGTTGGACACGGCCGCTGCGCGATCTTTCGATGTGGCCGCGTCCGTTGCCGCCATCCAGCAGGAGGTGGCTGCTGCCGGCAAGGGCGGCGCGGCGCCGAGCCCGCAGGTGCAGGCCGCGGTGGCCCGGCTCTCGAAGTTGCGCACCGACTACGCCGCAATGGACGACACAGGCAAGATGGAGTTCTTCAACCGTGAACGAGCGAAGCCGGCCGATCCCGCGCGCACGGAACTGCTCGAGCGCATGGCCGTGGCCGACCTGCGCGAGGTCGATTTCTCGAGCCAGCTGCTGCTGAGCTCGGTCGTCAAGCAACTGGCGCGCGGCAACGCCGGACAGTTCACTTCGCTGCCGGACCGCACGCTCGACATGGCCGTCGACACGCTGTGGTCGCGCGGCGTCACATCGCCGCGCCCGCGCAACCTGCTGACGGTGGCACGCGAGTTCGAGAGGCAGGTCACGCAGGCGCTGCTCGCAGCGCTGCCCGATGCGGACGTGGCCGCCTTGCTCGCCTGGCGCAACGACCCGCAGGCCGCGGCCGAGCGCGAAGCCCTGGTGGGCAGCTACCGCGCCGAGGTCAAGGGGAGCGGCGCCGTGGCGATCCGGACGCTGGTGCGCGGCTGGCCGCGTTCCTGACGGCGGTGCGCGCAGTGGCGTACCTGTCGGGCGCCGCGGCATAGGGCATGAAGCGGCTCTGGTTCTCGTCCACGTCGAGCGGGCGCCCCACGAACGGAAAGGCGCGCTGCGGACAGGCCTCGCGCTCGCACACCTTGCAGCCCGCGCCGATGGGCGTCGGCACCTCGGGATCGCGCAGGTCCATGCCCTTGGAATAGACCAGCCGCGTGGCATGGCTGATGTCGCAGCCCAGCCCGATGGAAAAGGTCTTGTTGGGCGAACCATAGCCTCGGTAGCCGTGCGACACCGTGCGCGCGATCCAGAGGTAGGCGCGGCCGTCGGGCATGCGCGCGAGCTGCGTCAGCACGCGGCCGGGCTGCGCGAAGGCTTCGTACACGTTCCACAGCGGGCAGGTGCCGCCGGTCTTCGAGAAGTGGAAGTGCGTGGCCGATTGCCGCTTCGAGATGTTGCCCGCGCGGTCGACGCGGATCAGGAAGAAGGGCACGCCGCGCGCCTCGGGCCGCTGCAGCGAGCTCAGGCGATGGCAGATGGTCTCGAAGCCCACGCCGAAGCGCCGTGCGAGCTGGTCGATGTCGTAGCGCAGCTGCTCGGCCGCTTCAAGAAAGATGCCGTAGGGCAGCAACAACGCGGCAGCGAAGTAGTTGGCCAGGCCGATGCGCGCCAGCGAACGCGCGGTGTCGCTCGACAGCGGCGCCTCGGCCACGAGCTGGTCGATCATGCCGCCGAGTTCGAGGAACGCGAGTTGCGTTGCGAGCTGGAAGGCGTGCTGGCCCGGCTCCAGATGGCGCGAGAGCCGCAGCACGCGCGTGGCCGGGTCGAAGCGGCGTTGCGCGCCGCCCTCGTCATCCTCCGCCGGAATCACTTGCACGCCATGCGCGTCGAGCAGGCGATGCGCGAGCCGGTCGCCCGGATTGCCTTCGCGCAGCCGCCATTGCGCGGAGAAAGCCTCGGCGGCGTCGTCGAGCGGGGCGATGTGGTTCTGGTGTGCAAAGAAGAAGTCGCGCACCTCCTCGAAAGGCATCGGCCGCGCCTGCGGCATGCGTGCGAGATCACCGCGGCCGTCGCCGAGCTCGGCGGCCAGCGCTTCGAGCCGCTCCATGGCATCGCGGTGCCGCTGATGCAGTGCTACCAGCGCGCGGCCCACGGCCGGCATCTGCGTGGCCACTTCGCGCAGCTCGGCGAGCGCGACCGCATCGCCGCCCGGGTTGTCGGCCAGCGCCTCGCGCAGGCTGGCGACGAGCCGCGCCTCTTCGTCTTCCGAGAAGGCCTGGATGTCGACACCCAGTGTGGCGTGCAGGCGCAGCAGCACCGGCACGGTGAGCGGCCGCTGGTTCTGCTCGATCTGGTTCAGGTAGCTGGGCGACAGGCCGAGCTGCTGCGCCAGCGCGAGCTGGCTCAGGCCGCGCTCCTCGCGCAGGCTTCGCAGCCGCACGCCCATGAAGGTCTTCTTCATCGTTGATCCGTTCTTCGCAACATTCGCAAATCGATGGCGATCCGTTCGCAATCATTCGCCAATTCAGGTCTTCATTATGGGCACGATGTTGCGTAAATTGCGAATCATGCAGAACGCACGCGGCACTGTCCGTTTGATCGAGGTGGTGTTTCCGGAACACACCAACCACTACGGCACCTTGTTCGGCGGGCAGGCGCTGCAGCTGCTGTCGAAGGCGGCGTTCCTGTCGGGCCGCAGCTTCGTGCGCGGTGACGTGGTGATGGCGCGCTGCGGCGAGGTGCTGTTCCATGCGCCGGTGCGGCTGGGCAGCACGCTCGTGCTCGATACGCAGGTGTCGCGCGTGGGCCGCAGCTCGCTCACCGTGCGCGTGGCCGGCAGCGTGCAGGACGTGGCCACCGAGGCGCTCGTGCGTGTGCTTGACGGCGAATTCGAGATGGTGGCGGTGGATGCCGCCGGACGGCCGGTGCGGCTGGCGAATACGCCGCGCCTTCATGAAGAAACATTCGAGGAGACCGTATGACACTGGCCACAGAGAACCCGCCTGCCGCCGGCTTCAAGCCGAAGAAATCCGTCGCGCTTTCGGGCGTGGCCGCGGGCAACACCGCGCTGTGCACTGTGGGGCGCACCGGCAATGACCTGCACTACCGCGGCTACGACATCCTTGACATTGCCGATGTCTGCGAGTTCGAGGAAATCGCACACCTGCTGGTGCACGGCAAGCTGCCCAGCGCGTCGGAGCTGCGCGCCTACAAGAGCCGCCTAAAGGCCATGCGCGGCCTGCCCGCGAGCGTGAAGGAGGCGCTGGAGCGCCTGCCCGCCAGCGCCCATCCGATGGACGTGATGCGCACCGGCGTCTCCGCGCTCGGCTGCGTGCTGCCCGAGAAGGACGACCATTCGCTGCCGGGCGCACGCGACATCGCCGACCGGTTGATGGCGTCGCTCGGCTCGATGCTGCTCTACTGGTATCACTGGTCCACGCAGGGCCGGCGCATCGAGGTCGAGACCGACGACGACTCGATCGGCGCGCACTTCCTGCACCTGCTGCATGGCCGCGCGCCATCGGCGAGCTGGGAGCGGGCGATGCACACCTCGCTCAATCTCTATGCCGAGCACGAGTTCAACGCCTCGACTTTCACCGCGCGCGTGGTGGCGGGCACGGGCTCCGACGTGTATTCGGCCATCACCGGTGCCATCGGCGCGCTGCGCGGTCCCAAGCACGGCGGCGCCAACGAGGTGGCCTTCGAGATCCAGAAGCGCTACGACACGCCCGATGAAGCCGAGGCCGACATCCGCCGCCGCGTGGAAGCGAAGGAAGTCGTGATCGGCTTCGGCCACCCGGTCTACACCGTCTCCGATCCGCGCAATGCGGTCATCAAGCGGGTCGCGAAGCAGCTCTCCGACGAGGCCGGGTCCACGCGCATGTACGACATCGCCGAACGCATCGAAGGCGTGATGTGGGATGCGAAGAAGATGTTCCCGAACCTCGACTGGTTCAGCGCCGTGAGCTACCACATGCTCGGCGTGCCGACGGCCATGTTCACGCCGCTCTTCGTGATTGCGCGCACCAGCGGCTGGGCCGCGCACATCATCGAGCAGCGGCAGGACAACAAGATCATCCGGCCCAGCGCCAACTACACCGGGCCCGAAGACCTGATCTTCGTGCCCATCTCCGATCGCCGCTGAAAGCACCCGTCCCGTTTACCGCCACAGAAAAATCATGTCAGCTCACATCAGCAACGTCCGCCCCGAACCCGACCAGGTGCTGGTCGACATCGTCGACTACGTGCTTGCCCACCAGCAGATCACGAGCGCGCTGGCTTACGAGACCGCGCGCCACTGCCTGATCGACACGCTCGGCTGCGGCCTCGAGGCGCTCGAATACCCGGCCTGTACCAAGCTGCTCGGCCCGGTCGTGCCGGGCACGGTGGTGCCGCATGGCGCGAAGGTGCCCGGCACGCCGTACCAGCTCGACCCCATCCAGGCCGCCTTCAATATCGGCACGATGATCCGCTGGCTCGACTTCAACGACACCTGGCTCGCGGCCGAGTGGGGCCATCCGAGCGACAACCTCGGCGGCATCCTGGCCACGGCCGACTGGCTCAGCCGCAATGCGGTGGCCGTGGGGCGCCAGCCGCTCGTGATGCGCGACGTGCTTACCGCCATGATTCAGGCGCACGAGATCCAGGGCTGCCTGGCACTGGAGAATTCGTTCAACAAGGTGGGGCTCGACCATGTGGTTCTGGTGAAGGTGGCCTCCACTGCAGTGGTGGCGCGCCTGATGGGGCTGTCGCGCGACGAGATCGTCAATGCCGTGTCGCTCGCATGGGTCGACGGGCAGAGCCTGCGCACCTACCGCCATGCGCCCAACACCGGCAGCCGAAAGAGCTGGGCCGCGGGCGACGCCACCAGCCGCGCGGTGCGGCTCGCGCTCATCGCCAAGACCGGCGAGATGGGCTACCCGAGCGTGCTCACCGCGAAGACCTGGGGCTTCTACGACGTGCTGTTCAAGGGCCAGCCGTTCAAGTTCCAGCGCCCGTACGGCAGCTACGTGATGGAGAACGTGCTGTTCAAGATCAGCTTTCCCGCCGAGTTCCACAGCCAGACGGCGGTGGAGGCGGGCATGGCGCTGCATGCGCAGCTGCAGCAGTCCGGCAAGACGGTGGACGACATCCGGAAGGTGAGCATCCGCACGCACGAGGCCTGCATCCGCATCATCGACAAGAAGGGGCCGCTCGCCAACCCGGCCGACCGCGACCACTGCATCCAGTACATGGTGGCGGTGCCCATGATCTTCGGGCGTCTCACCGCCGCCGACTACGAGGACGGCGTGGCGAGCGACCCGCGCATCGATGCGCTGCGCGACAAGATCGTGTGCGTGGAAGACCCGCGCTTCACGGCCGACTATCACGACCCCGAGAAGCGCAGCATCGCCAATGCGCTGACCGTGGAGTTCAAGGACGGCACCAGCTTTGCGGAGGTCGCGGTCGAATACCCGATCGGCCACAAGCGCCGCCGCGCCGAAGGCATTCCGCTGCTCGAAGCCAAGTTCCGTACCAACCTGGCGCGCCGCTTCGCGCAGAAGCAGCAAGAGGCCATCCTCGGCGTGTCGCTCGATGCGAGGAAGCTCGAGGCCATGCCGGTGCACGAGTACGTGGATCTGTACGCCGCATGACCATGACCCAAGACAACGAGTCGCCGAAGAAGACCCTGCGCCGCCTGGCCGAGGCGCGCCGCGGCGTGCTGGTGCCGGGCGCGTTCAATGCGCTGTCGGCCCGCGTGATCGAGGACCTGGGCTTCGAGGCCATCTACGTCACCGGTGCCGGCGTCACCAACATGCACTTCGGCCTGCCCGACCAGGCCTTCATGGGCCTGCACGACATCGCGGAGCACACCGCGCGCATCCGCGATGCGGTGAACCTGCCGCTGCTGGTCGATGCCGACACCGGCTTCGGCAACGCGCTCAACGTGCGGCATGCGGTGCGCGTGCTCGAGCGCGCGGGGGCCGACTGCATCCAGCTCGAGGACCAGGTCAGCCCCAAGCGCTGCGGCCATTTCGCCGGCAAGGCGGTGATCGACACCGCAGAGATGCTGGGCAAGATCAAGGCCGCGGTCGATGCGCGCACCGACGCCGGCATGCTCGTCATGGCCCGCACCGACGCGGCGGCCGTGCACGGCTTCGAGGCGGCCATCGAACGTGCGCAGCAGTTCAGCGAGGCCGGTGCCGACATCCTGTTCGTCGAGGCCGTGACCTCGGCCGACGAAGTGCGCGCCATGCCGCGGCTTCTGGACAAGCCGCAGCTCATGAACATGGTGATCGGCGGCAAGACGCCCACCTTCGGCGCCGAAGAACTGGGCGCGCTCGGCTATGGACTGGTGCTGTACGCCAATGCCGCGTTGCAGGGCGCAGTGGCTGGCATGCAACGTGCATTGACCGTGTTGCGCGATACTCGCCGCCTCGACGAAGACCCATCGCTCGTGGCTTCGTTTGCCGAACGGCAGCGCCTCGTCGGCAAGCCCGCGCTCGACGAGCTAGAGAAAAAATACGCAGGTTGAGCCAAATTTCTTGAGGAAAGTGTGGACTTTGGCGCTCACGTCAAAAAGTTCCCCGTTATTGTTTCAGTTTCATGAACACTGCGATTCGGTTTGGCTAGGGTTTTCCCTTGTCATCCTGGTGCAAACTTCAGGGCATCCAAAGCCCAATCAAGAAGGAAATTGAAATGAAGACCTCGAACATCCTCGCCGCCGCCGCTCTGTCCCTGCTCGCCGCTGCCGGCGCCCACGCAGAAACCTACGAAGGCGTGCAGCCCCTGACCTCCGGCTACAGCCGCGCCGACGTGGCTCCCCAGGCCGCTGCCGCTGCCCGCGAAGGCAACGTCTACAGCGACGCCGCTTCGTCCACCGTGGCGCCCGTGCTGGCTGCTTCGACCGACCGCGCCGCAGTCCGCAGCGAAGCTGTTGCTGCCGCTCACGCGCCCGGCCAGAACCTGCGCCGCGAAGCTTTCGCCGGCAGCGTGGTTCCCTCGCAGGCACGCACTTTCACGCGCCAAGCCGGCCTGTAAGAAGGCGGGCACAAGAGAAGAGACGGCGGCATCGCCCGCGCGTCTTTCCTCTGCAGTAAAAAAGCCGGACGGCGCCCCAGGTGCCGTCCGGCTTTTTTGCGTTTTCAGCGCTGCCGCGGCGCGGCGTGGTGGCAGAAGCACTCGGGTGCGTGGTCGTCCACGATGCCGGTGGCCTGCATCCATGCATAGACGATCACCGGCCCCACGAATTTGAAGCCGCGCTTCTTCAGGGCCGCCGACATCTGTTCCGAAAGCGGCGTCTTGGTCGGCACTGCGCCGGTCCTGCTGTTGACGATGGGCTTGCCGCCGGCCATGCCCCAGACGAATTCCGAAAAATCCTCGCCCGCGGCCTGCATCGCCAGATAGGCGCGGGCATTGCCGATGGTGGCCTCGATCTTGGCGCGCGAGCGCACGATGCCCGCGTCCAGCATCAGACGGTCGACGTCGGCCGTGGTGAACCGTGCCACCTTTTCGGGCACGAAGCCCTCGAATGAAGCACGGAACGCATCGCGCTTGCGCAAAATCGTGAGCCACGAGAGGCCCGCCTGGAAGCCGTCGAGCATGAGCTTTTCCCACAGCGCGCGGCTGTCGCGCTCGGGCACGCCCCATTCGGCGTCGTGGTAGGAGGCCAGCAGCGGATCGCTCTGGGCCCAGGTGCAGCGGGGCTTGGTCTCTGGGGTCATCTGGTTGCGGGTTTCGTTCTTCGGCAGGGGGTGCTTCGGACTTTAACCACCGATACTCGAGCCTCATGATTTCAGTCCATCTCCACGGCCAGCGCTTTCAGGTGCGGGCCGCCGCGGTCATCCTTCATGCGGGCCACGCGCTCCTTCACCGCGCGCCGGGCGACGACTACTGGGCCTTGCCGGGTGGCAGGGTCGAAGTCGGCGAAGAGGCCTCGGCCACGATCGTGCGGGAGATGAGGGAAGAGCTTGGCGAAGAAGTCGAATGCGGCCGGCTTCTTCATGTGGCGGAGAACTTCTTCGACCTCGCGGGCCGGCGCAACCACGAGATCGGGTTCTATTTTCTCGTCTCGCTGGCCGAGGATTCGCCCCATCTCGACAAGGCGCGAAGCTACCGCGGCATCGAGAGCCACCTGGATCTGGAATTCCGCTGGTTCCCGATCTCGGAGCTGGCGGCCGTCAACCTGCGGCCGACCTTTCTCCCGGCCTCGCTGGCGGCCGATCCGCTGGCCTTCTCGCACGCGGTTCAGCGTGAATACCCATGAGCGGCGAGCGCTATCTGTTCAACGTGTTCGGCCAGGTCATGGCCATTGAAAGAGCCGCGGACCGCTGGGAGAGCTACTTGACGGGGCCCGACGGCAAGCGCCGCAGGATCCAGCTGGCAATTCCATCCGACGTCCCACGCGCCGAGCTTTCGCAGTATCTCTACGACATCTATCACGAGCAGGCGACGCCGACCAACGGCGATGTGTTCGAGATCTTGCAATGACAAACCACCATCGGCTGCACAGTTCCCGCCGCGAGGCGCTGCCCCCGGGCGCGCGCGTGGCCGGCCTCTATCGCGGCGCCTTTCTGGCCGACGCCTTCGCCATCGACCTGCCTCAGGGCGCCACCCGCGACGTGCTGGCGCTGGCGCGCTTCACTTTCGAGCGTCCCGCTCCCTGGGTCAACGCGCTGTTGGCGCTGCGCGACCGCTTGGTCGGCGGCTTCGGCCTCAAGACGGCCAGCGCGCTGCGCGCCGGCACGCCGGACGGTGCGCCGCGCGTCGGCATCTTTCGCATCTACGAAACGCATGCCAACGAGGTGGTGCTCGGCGAGGACGACCGGCACCTGGATTTCCGCGTTTCGGTGATGCGCTCCGTGGCGGGGGATTCGCTCACTGCCGTCACGGTGGTGCACTGCCACAACCTCTTCGGCCGCAACTACATCCGGCTGATCGCGCCGTTCCACCGGATGGTGGTGCGTTCTGCGCTCGAACGCGCGGCGCGCTCAGGCTGGCCTGCGGAAGCGGCGGTCTGAATCCAACGGAACGCCTGGTTACCGCCTGGAACGTTTGCTTGAACTTTCCCTCCCGGCAGCAGCCGTGGAGCGGGGAGGCCAAGGAGAGCCGCCGGTGTAGACTGCCAGGTTTTTCGTTCTGGCGGGTATGGCGCAAGTTTCACAGCGCACAGTTTTCAACGGCTCGGCGCTTGTTCGCTTGCTTTCCCGGCTGACCGAGGTCGACGTCCGCGAACCCCGGCAGGCCACCGCGGATCGATTGAGCCAATGGTTCGGCTGGACCGACGCCATCTCGCTGTCGGCCGCGCTGGACGGCGCCGTGGCGGCGGCTGCGCCTTCGCGCGCACGGGCTTCCGCGAGCGCCGAGGAGCGCGAATGCGTGCGTGCGCGGTCCGCGTTGGCCAAGGCGGTGGCCGAAGACGGCGCTGTCGCGGCGGCCGTTGATTTCACGCCGTTTCGCCGCCGCCATCTCACGCTGCAACAGGCCATGGAAGCAGGCATCGGCCCGCTGCGCGGCCGTTTGCGGGCGCTGCTGGCGGCCAGGTCGCCGGCCATGGCGCGGCTTGCGGCGGTGGACGTGGTGATGGAGCAGGTGCTGGCTGCGCGCGAGCACAGCCTGCTCGCGGCCGTGCCCGCGCTGCTCGAAAAGCATTTCACGCGCCTGCGCCAGGCCAGCCCGGAGACGGTGGGCGAACCCGGCAGCGAGGCAGAGGCCGGCGAGTGGCTGCATGTGTTCCGCAAGGACATGAAGAACGTGCTGCTCGCCGAACTCGATTTCCGATTTCAACCGATCGAAGGACTGCTCGAAGCCCTTCGCATGAGGCCACCAGAGTGCCATGAATAGATTTCTTCACTACGCTGTTTTTGCTGCGGGCCTGGCCGTCGTCTGCTGGGTCGGGGCCGGATACGTCGGCTCGCACACGCTGGCGCTCGCCGTCACGATGCTGGTCGGCGCGTTCTACCTGATGGGCGCGCTGGAACTGCATCGCTTCCAGCAGGCCACCGCCACCTTGTCGCGCGCCGTGGCGGATCTTTCCGACCCGCCCTCGAGCCTGGGCGCCTGGCTCGACCGGCTGCATCCCACGCTGCGCAATGCGGTGCGCCTTCGCATCGAAGGCGAGCGCGTGGGCCTGCCGGGGCCGGCGCTCACGCCGTACCTGGCCGGACTGCTGGTGCTGCTGGGCATGCTGGGCACTTTCCTCGGCATGGTGGTCACGCTGAACGGCACCGGCATGGCGCTGGAAAGCGCGACCGACCTGCCGGCCATCCGCGCCTCGCTGTCGGCGCCCGTGAAGGGCCTGGGGCTGGCGTTCGGCACCTCGGTGGCCGGCGTGGCCGCCTCCGCGATGCTGGGGCTGGCCTCGGCGTTGTGCCGGCGCGAGCGGCTGCAGGCCGGGCAGATGCTCGACAGCAGGATCGCCACCACGCTGCGCGCCTACTCGCTGGCCCACCAGCGCGAGGCCTCGTTCCAGCTGCTCGAACAGCAAGCCCACCAGATGCCGCGGCTGGTCGACCAGCTGCAGGCCATGATGGCGGCGATGGAGCGGCAGAGCCAGGCCCTGAATGAGCGCCTTGCCGCCGGCCAGGCGCAGTTCCACACCAAGGCCGAGGCCGTGTATGCCGGGCTGGCCTCTTCGGTCGACCAGTCGCTCAAGCAGAGCCTGAGCGAAAGCGCGCGCATCGCGGGCGCGACGATCCAGCCGGTGGTCGAGGCCACCATGGCGGGCATCGCGCGCGAGACGGCCTCGCTGCACGACACCGTCGCGCGCACCGTGCAGCAGCAGCTCGACGGGCTTTCGAGCCGCTTCGAGGCGGCCACCGCCAGCGTGGCAGGCACCTGGCAGGCTGCGCTCGCCGAGCACCAGCGCACCTCCGAGGCGCTGTCGAGCGACCTGCGCGCTTCGCATGACCGCTTTGCCGAAACCTTCGAGCAGCGCTCGGCCTCGCTGGTGGAGGGCGTCTCGGCCCGGCTCGAAGGCACGGCGGCCGGCGTGTCCGACACCTGGAGCAGCGCACTCGCGCAGCACCAGCGCGTCAGCGAAAAGCTGTCGCAGGAGGCGCAGCAGTCGCTTGCGGCGGCGGCAGCCGGCTTCGAGCAGCACTCGGCCTCGCTGCTGCGCACGGTGGAACAGGCGCATGCCGCGCTGCAGGCCGATATCGCAGCGCGCGACGAGCAGCGGCTGTCGGCCTGGACGCAAGCGCTGGCGACCGTGTCCGCGTCGCTGCAGCAGCAGTGGCAGCAGGCGGGCGCATACACGGCGAGCCAGCAGCAGCAGCTCTTCGACGCGCTCGCGCAAACCGCGCGCGACATGTCGACCCAGGCCGAGGCGCATGCGAAGAACACGGTCGGCGAGATCGCCCAACTGCTGCAGGCCGCCTCGGAAGCGCCGCGGGTGGCCGCCGAAGTGGTGGCCGAGCTGCGCCAGAAGCTGTCCGACAGCATGGCGCGCGACAACGCGATGCTGGAAGAACGCAGCCGCATCATGGAAACGCTGGGAACCCTGCTCGATGCCGTGAACCACGCCTCCACCGAGCAGCGCTCGGCGGTCGATGCGCTGGTGGGTGCATCGGCGGACGTGCTGGACCGCGTGGGCAGCCGCTTCACCGAGAAGGTCGACGAGGAAACCGGCAAGATGGCCGCGGTCGCCGCGCAGATCACCGGCAGCGCCGTTGAAGTGGCCAGTCTGGGCGAGGCCTTCGGCTTTGCCGTGCAGCTCTTCAGCGAGTCGAACGACAAGCTGGTGGCCCACCTGCAGCGCGTCGAAGGGGCGCTCGGCAAGTCCATCGCGCGCAGCGACGAGCAGCTGGCGTACTACGTGGCGCAGGCGAGGGAAGTCATCGACCTGAGCATCATGTCGCAGAAGCAGATCGTCGAAGACCTGCAGCAGATCGCGGGCCGGCAGGCCGCCGTGGGCAGCGAGGCGTGATGCGGGACGATCTCGACGCCGGCCTGGAGCCGAGCGTGCCGGTGTGGGCGGTCTTCGGCGACCTGATGTCGGGGCTGGTGGGGGCCTTCGTGCTGATTCTCGTGGGGGCGCTCGGCATGCAACTGGACCTGGCGGCGAAGCTGCAGGCCGAAGTGCAGCAGCGCCAGGCCGAGACGCAGCGCCGCGAGGCGCTCGAGCAGGCGCTGGCCGGGCCGCTCGCGGCGGGCCGGGTCACGCTGAACAACGGGCGCATCGGCATCAGCGGCAGCGTGCTGTTCGCCTTCAACTCGGCCGACCTGCAGCCCGAAGGCCGGCAGGTGCTCAAGAGCCTGGCCGCGCCCGTGGCCACGTACCTGCGCGCGCGCGACGAGGTGCTGATGGTGAGCGGCTTCACGGACGACCGGCAGATGCGGCAGTCGAAGGACGGCAACCGTCCGTTCGCCGACAACTGGGAGCTCTCGGCCCAGCGCGCATTGACGGTGACGCGGGCCTTGATCGAGGAGGGCGTTCCGTCGTCATCGGTGTTTGCCGCGGCCTTCGGCTCCGAGCAGGCCGTGGCATCCAATGCCGATGCCGAAGGGCGGGCGAAGAACCGGCGTGTCGAAATGGCGCCCACGCCGCGGCAGGCTGGCGCCGGCACCAAGTCCCGTGAGTAGCAGCAGCATCGATCCCGCCGCAGTGCTCGACGCCTGGCGCGCGCAGGGCGGGCATCGCCGGGATCCCGTGCGCTTTCGCTTCATCGAGGCGCTCGCGAGGCGGGCGGCCGCCCATGAGGGCGATGCGCGGCGCATCCTCGACGAGCGGCTGGCCGTGCTGCTCGCGGCGTATCGCGGGAATCTCGAAGAGGCTCGGCACGCGGACGGCCTTCCGGCGGTTCGCGATGCGAGCGCGAAACAGGCGGCCCGGCTTCCCCGCGGCCCGCTCGCGGAGCTCGTGGAGCACATGGCGCGGCAGGCGCCGCCGCAAGGCGATGATGGCGCGGCGGCCGATGACGCCGCACCCGCCACCCCCGAGCTCAAGACGCTGCGCTACTTCAGGAGCACCTGGTCGCGGCTCAGCGCCGACCGGCGGCTGACGCAGTCGCTGGCCAAGGTGCCGGAAAATGCGGGCCCGCTGAATTCGCACCACCTGGTGCACCGGTCGCTCATGCTGATGCACGAGCTTTCGCCGGAATACCTCAACCGATTCATGTCGTACGTCGACACCCTGCTGTGGGTCGATCAGCTGAATGGCAGCAATGGCCCGGCCGCCGCGAATGCGCCGCGCGCCGAAGGCCCGAAGAAAAACGCGCGCGGCAAATCCGGCTGATCTGCGCTTTGCGGGGTGGCTAGCGAAGCCCGTGCGCGCGGATCACCGCCTTGAGCCGCCGCACCTCGTGCTGCAGGTCGAGGATCAGCGCGGCGGCGTCGAGGCCGACGCCAAAGTCGCGCTCCAGGCGGCGCGCCTCGAGCGCGCATTGCAGGTCGGTGCTGGAGAAGCGCCAGTGCTCGGGCGGCGCTTCGACCGCGGCGATCTGCACGATGCCCACCTCGACGAGCTGCACCACCCACTCGGTATCGGCGCCGCAGGCATGGGCCAGCTCGCTGGCGGCGAGCGGCTGCGAGGCGCTGATGGCTGTGGTTGTCACGGAAACGGTCGCCATGCTCACACTCCCAGATGCTGGCGTGGGTTGAACGAAGCGGACGCCTGCGCCAGCTGCTCGTAGGCCTTGCGCGCGGCCTCGCTGTCGGCCGGTGGCAGGGCGATGTCGAGCAGCAGGTACAGGTCGCCGGGCTGCTTGCCGGCCAGCCCGCGGCCCTTGAGCCGCAGCTTGAGGCCGCTGCGCGCGTTGCGCGGCACGGTCACCTCGACCACGCCGCCGGTGGGCACGGGCACCTTGACCTGCGCGCCGAGCGCGGCCTCGGTCGGCGTGACGGGCAAGGTCATGTAGAGGTCGCGTTCCTCGATGCGGTAGAGCCGGTGCGGCGCGATGCGCACTTCCAGGTAGAGGTCGCCCGCGGGTTCGCCGCCATGGCCCGGCATGCCCTGGCCGGCGAGACGGATGAACTGCCCCGGATGCACGCCGGGCGGGATCTTGACGCTCAGCGTGCGCGTCTTGAAGGTGGGCCGGCCCTGCGCGTCGAGTTCCTGTGCGCGCAGCGTGATCTCGCGCTCGGCGCCGTTGAGCGCATCCTCGAGCGCGATCTCGATGGCCGCGTGATGGTCCTCGCCGCGGGCGCGGTAGTTGCGCCTTGCCGCGCCGCGCCGCTCGGCCTCGCCGAACAGCGACGAAAAGAACTCGCTGAAGTCGGCATGGTCGGCCGGGCCCTGGTTCGGGCCGCGGTGGAATTCGAAGCCCGTGTCCCAATCCGGTGGCGGCTGGAAGTCGCCCTGGGGATGGCCGCCGCGCGCCACGCGGTCGGCCAGCGCGTCGTAGGCGGCGCGCTTTTCCTTGTCGCGCAGCACGTCGTTGGCTTCGTTGATGTCGCGCATGCGCTTCTCGGCGTCCGGCTCCTTGCTGACGTCGGGGTGGTACTTGCGCGCGAGCTTGCGGTAGGCCTTGCGCACGTCCTCTTCGGACGCAGTGCGGTCGATGCCCAGGGCGCTGTAGTAGTCCTTGAATTCCATGCTTTTCGGTGGTGTGGATGCCGAACGGTACGCCTGCCGGCCGCTTCAGGCCAGGCTCGAGCCGCCGTCGGCATGCCGCAGCAGCGGCGTCACGGTCCATGTGGGGCCGCTGCGCGAGAAACGCAATGGCTGCGCATTGCCGAGCAGGGCCAGGTCGATGGGCAGGCCGATCAGCGCGGCCAGTGCGTAGAGCGTGCCTCCGTGTGCCACCACCAGCACCGGCGCGGGTTGCGCCAGCGCTGCGTCCAGCGCCAGCCGCTTGCGGGCCACGAACTGGGCCAGGGTTTCGCCGCCCTCGGGCTCGCAGGCCCAGTCGATCTCGGCCGACGAGGTGCCGATGAGCGCGCCGAAGTTGCGCTCGCGCAAGGCCGCCTGCGGCGTGGGCACAAGGCGAAGCACGGTGGCCACGGCATGCGCCGTGTCGTGCGCGCGGCGGGCGTCGCTGCAGACGATGGTGCGGATCGGCTCGCCCGCCAGCAGCTGGGCGGCGCGCGCGGCCTGCTGCAGGCCGAGTTCGCTCAGCGGCTCGTCCACGGCCTGGAAGATGCGCTGCGCATTGCGGCCGGTCTGGCCGTGGCGCAGGAAGTAGAAATGGTCGCAGGCCGGTGCCAGCGGCTGCTCGGCGGCGATGCGGACCAGCTGGTCGAGGCCGGTCGCCGCGCCGTGGGGGAAGGGTGCTTTTGACATGGGATGGGTGCGGTTCAGCCGAACTTCATGCCCTTGGGGCGGGCCTGCAAGCGGTCGATGTAGGCGTCGATCTTGGGGCGGTTCGAGCGCCCGCCGAAGGCGCGGTGCCAGATGAACATCGAGCCGATCATCACGTCGGCCGCGGTGAATTGCGCGCCGAAGAGGTACGGGCCGTAGCCCAGCTCGTGCTCCACCACATTCTTGGCCTGCTCGAAATGGGTCCAGCCGCGCGCGCTGTTGTTGCTGTGCAGCCCGAGCAGGCTGTCGCCCATCGCGGGTTCGAGCTGCGCCGTCGAATAGACCATCAGCGACAGGTAGCGGCCGCGCTCGGGCGAGCCTACCGATGGCGCCAGCCTGGCCTGCGGAAACTTCTCGGCCACGTACATGCAGATGGCCGCATTCTCGAAGACGCGGGCGCGGCCGTCGACCAGCGCCGGCAGCTTGCCCGAGGGATTGATCTTCAGGTAGCCGGGCTTCTTGTGCGCCTTCTCCCGGATCAGGGTGGGCACGATTTCGTAGTCCACGCCGGCTTCGTCGAGCATCCATTTCGCGACCTGCGAGCGGCTCTGTGGATCGAAATACAGCTTCATCATTTGACGGGGTTCCTTGGAGTGGATGGACGGTCAGAACTTGGGAATGCGCAGCGTCTTGCTGATCATCAGCGTGCCCGACAGCGCGAAGAGCAGCGTGAGCGGATGCAGCTGCCAGGGGCCGAGCACCCAGGCGCCGCCCCACACCGCGTCGCCGATGCGGCCCTGCCACGCGGCCCAGGCCAGCACGCCGACCAGCACCACGCTGGTCGGAATGGGCGTGCCTTCGAAGTACTTGACCTTGTCGGCGCCGGCGGAAAGCGCCTCGGCAGTGACGTTGTAGCGCGCGAGCCGGCTCACGCCGCAGCCGACGAAATAGATCAGCAGCACGCAGTCCCAGCCGCCGTCCAGGCCCGCCGCGAAGGCGAGCGCGGCCGGCGCCACGCCGAAGGAGATCACGTCGGCCAGCGAGTCGAGCTCGCGTCCCAGCGCGGAATGGGTTTGCCGCCAGCGCGCGATGCGGCCGTCGAACACGTCGAACACGAAGGCCGCGGGCGCGAGCGCGGCGGCCCAGAGGAAGTGCGCCAGCGACTGGCTCGCCATGAAGGCCATCGAGAGGAACACCGCGCCCACCCCGCACGCCGCATTGCCGAGCGTGAATACGTCGGCCAGGTGAAAGCCGCGGATCATCGAGAAATGCTTGCGGACCGGTACGGGGGAAGGGGTGGTGGCCATGGGATGCTTCGGAGTCGCGGATGCTGCGAACCTTAACGCAAGCGCGGGCGCTTGCCTGTAGTCGCCATCCGACTCCGCAAAGGGGCCGGCCGCACCGGATGGAGCGGCGCGGCTTTTTCGTCCGCTCAGGCCGGAAGGCGTTCGTCGTAGGCCTTCTCGAGCGCCGCGTGGTTGGTCCAGAACCCCCGCGGCTTGCGGCCGTGCAGCACGTCGTCGAGCACGTCGAGGTGGGCGTGCCAGCCGCTGGAGACGCTGAGGGTTTCCCTGCGGTCGGGCAGGCGCCGGTGCGTGAGCACGAGGTGCGTGGCATCGCCCTCTTGCGTGAACTCGAAAGTGACCTCGGAGGCGGTGGCCCTTTCGCTGCCCCAGCTGATGGTCAGGCGCTTGAGTGGCTCGAATTCGACGACCCGCGATTTCTGGACGATGGGGCTGCGGCAGGCGCTGAAGCGCTCGGGGGCCACTTCGCCGGAGAGCCGGGTGTGGTCGAAACGCAGCTCGAACACGCTGCCGGGCTCCTCCGCCATGGTGCCGCCGGCCAGCCAGGCGGCGCGCTTGCCGGGGTCGACGAAATAGGCCCACACGCGCTCGACGGGGGCGGGCAGGGTGCGCTCCATGCGCAGGGTGCCGGGTTCGATCAGGGTTCCGAGTTGGCTCTTGGCCATGGCTTGCTCCTTGAAAAAGAATGGGGAACTTCACTTGCCGCGGGATGCGTCGCGCCGCAGTTCGTCTTCCAGCGCATCGAGATGGCTGTTCCAGAAGCCTTCGTAGTAGCGCAGCCATGCGTTGGCCGACGCGAGCGCCGCCGGCTCCAGCCGGCAGACGTGCGCGCGGCCCTGCACCGTGCGGGACACCAGGCCGGCGCGCTCCAGCGCCTTGACGTGCTTGGATGCACCCGCGAACGACATGCGAAACGGTGCGCCGAGTTCGCCCACGCTGCATTCGCCCTGGGCCAGCAGCTGCAGCATGGTGCGGCGCGTGCTGTCGGCCAGGGCCTGGAACACGGCGTCGAGCCGTTCATCGTCTAGTTCAACCATGAGGTTGAATGTAGCCGTGCCTCGAAAATTATTCAACCAATAAGTTGAATGATTTTTGCGGTTACACCCGATACAGGCGAGACGCGGCAGCGCCGCCTGGCGCTGGAGCCTGCGCGATGGCGCTCCTACGATTCGCTCCGTTCCATCCACTCGCAAAAAAGAAGACCCATGAAATCCTCCGCCAATCGCCGCACCTTCCTGCTCGCCGCCTCGGCCTTGCCCCTGGCCGGCGCCTGTACCGCATGGTCCGCCAAGGGACCGCAGGCCGGCACGCTTTCAGGTGCCCAAGCGCAGCTCGCGGCCCTCGAACGCTCCGTGGGCGGGCGGCTCGGCGTGGTCGCCTTCGACACCGCCACCGGCGCACGCGTGCAGCACCGCGCCACCGAGCGCTTCCCGATGTGCAGCACCTTCAAGATGATGGCGTCCGCCGCCATCCTGGATCGCAGCAGCCGCGAGCCCGGCCTGCTGGAGCGGCGCGTGAGCTACGCGAGGAGCGACATTCTTCCCAACTCGCCCGTCACCGAGAAGCACCTGGGCGAGGGCATGACGGTCTCCGCGCTGTGCGCCGCCACCATCCAGTACAGCGACAACGCCGCGGCCAACCTGCTGATGAAGATGCTCGGCGGCCCGTCCGCGGTGACTGCGTTCGCGCGCTCCATCGGCGACCCGGTCTTCAGGCTCGACCGCTGGGAGACCGAGCTCAACAGCGCCATTCCGGGCGATCCGCGCGACACCACCTCGCCCGAGGCCATGGCCGCGAGCCTGCAGCGGCTGGTGCTGGGCGACGGGCTCGGGGCGGCGCAGCGCAGCCAGCTCGAGGCCTGGCTGCTGGGCAATACCACCGGCGCCACGCGCATCCGTGCGGGCGTGCCGGCTGACTGGAAGGTGGGCGACAAGACCGGGGCCGGCTCCTATGGCACGGTGAACGACATCGCCGTGCTGTGGCCGCCGGCCGGCGCGCCGCTGGTGATGGCGGTGTACCTGACGTTCCCGGCGCAGGATGCGCCGGGCCGCAACGACGTCATCGCATCGGCGGCGCGCATCGCGGTGGAGGCGCTGCGGGGCTGAGCCGCCCCGCGCCCGCCCGATGATTCACTCCTCGCTCGCCCACTCCACCTGCGCGCCCAGGCTGCGCAGGTTCTCGGCGAAGCGCGGATGGGCCCGGCGGATCGGCGTGGCATTGCGGATTTCGGAGCGGCCCTCGATGCTCGCCGCCACCATGAAGAGCGCGATCGCCACGCGGATGATGTAGGGGCTCTCGACCACGGCGGGCGTCAGCGGGCTGCCGCCGAAGCTGATGAGCCGGTGCGGGTCCGAGGAGAAGACGTGGGCGCCGAACTTCGACAGCTCGCCGGTCCATCCCAGCGCGCCGTCGTACACCTTGTTCCAGAACATCGCATTGCCCTGGGCGCGCACGCCCAGCGCAATGAAGATGGGGAGCAGGTCGACCGGAAAGTACGGCCACGGCGCCGCCTCCACCTTGGTGAGCACGTTGCTGGTGAAAGGCGTCTGCACCTTCAGCGGGCCGTCGCTGCTGGCGCGCGACCAGCCGTCGGCGTGCGTGACCGTGACGCCGAATTTCGCGAAGGTGCGGTCGATCAGCGGAAAGTTCTCGGGCGCGCTGTTGCGCACGACCACGTCGCCGCCCGTGATGGCGCCCAGCGCGAGGAAGGTGGTGATCTCGTGGAAGTCCTCGTCGAAGCGGAATTCCCCGCCGCCCAGCGCGCCGCCGCCGTGCACCGTGAGCCGAGAGGTGCCGATGCCCTCGATGCGCACGCCGAGCATCGCCATGAAGCGGCAGAACTCCTGCACGTGCGGCTCGCAGGCGGCATTGGTGAGCGTGGAGCTGCCGTTGGCCGCCGCCGCGCACAGCACGAAGTTCTCGGTGGTGGTGACGGAGGCGTAGTCGAGCCAATGCTGCGCGGGCACGAGCGGCCCGGCGCAGCGCACCAGCAGCGAGCCGCTGGCGCGCTCCACCTCTGCGCCGAAGCGGCGGAACACATCGACGTGCGGATCGATCTCGCGCACGCCCAGCGTACAGCCCTTGACGTTGTCTTCGAGCCGCGCAATGCCGAAGCGCGCGAGCAGCGGCGGCACCAGCATGATCGAAGAGCGCATTTCCTCGGGCAGCCGGTCGCGCGCGGCATCGAAGGCCGTGTCGCGGTGGTGCAGCTCCAGCGTGCCGGTGGCGTGGTCCATGCGCGCCTCGCTGCCCAGGCTGCGGAAGATGTCGAGGATCTTGCGCACGTCGGTGATGTCGGGCACGCCATGCAGGCGCAGCGGCTCGCGCGTGAGCAGCGTGGCGCACAGTACCGGCAGCACGGCATTCTTGTTGGCGGAAGGCGTGATGCGGCCACGAAGCGGCGTGCCGCCGTGCACGATGAGGCTGGACATGAAAGAAGAGCGCGGCCGGCTTATCCGTTCAGCTGCTCGGCCACTTCGCGCCGGCCGAGGCCCCGCACGGCGGCCAGGCCTTCGAGCTGGGCCTTGCGCGGCCTGGCCTTGCCTTGCTCCCATTTGTAGATGGTCTGGCCGGTCACGCCCACCAGCTTGCCGTAGGCAGCGGCCGAGAGGCCGAGCTTGACGCGGTGCGCGGCCAGCCGGCTCGCGCTGAATCGCCGGTGCGGGCCTGATTCGGCGGCTTCGTCGGCATCGCCTGCGGGAGTGGCGCGCGCCACGGTCCTGGTGGCGCGGCGCAGTTCCTTCTCCAGCTTTTCGACCTGCCGGCGCAATGCGGCGATCGAGGCGCGGTGCAGCGTGGAAGCTTTTCTGAGCGTTTCGATCTCCGCGC
Source organism: Variovorax beijingensis (assembly GCF_007828835.1). Classification (GTDB taxonomy): domain Bacteria; phylum Pseudomonadota; class Gammaproteobacteria; order Burkholderiales; family Burkholderiaceae_C; genus Variovorax; species Variovorax beijingensis_A. Next base: position 114,838 of record NZ_VIVL01000006.1, read on the forward strand.
GAACTTCCTTGCGGGCGACACGGGAAATCTCGGATTTCAGGATGGAGGCGATATTTGGCATGGGGCGCATTGTGCACATCTCACGACGCGAAACTCCGCGAGAGGTGGTAACAGGTGCTTACGGCGGGGTCCTGCTCGCCCGCGGCTGCGCATCAAAGCACGAACCACCCCACGCACACGTAGTGGCTCGCCGTACCCGCAAGCACGAACAGGTGCCAGGTGCCGTGCGCATGCCTGAAGCCCCGCCGGTTGCGGTAGAACACCGTGCCCACGGTGTAGAGCACCCCGCCGGCCAGCAGCCACGCGAGCCCGCCGCGGTCGAGCCGCGCGGCCAGCGGCACCGCGGCCAGCACGCCGAGCCAGCCCATGGCGATGTAGAGCGCCAGCGGCGGTTTCGAGGCTGCGCTACCTGCCTGCAGCAGCTCGCGTGCGATGCCGAAGAGGGCCGCGCCCCATACGGCGGCCATCAGCAGCCAGCCCCAGACCCCGTGCAGCGTGACCAGCGCGAACGGCGTGTAGGTGCCCGCGATCAGCAGATAGATGGCGCAGTGGTCCACGCGCTCCCAGAAGCGTTTGCGCGGCCCGCGGGTGCTGTGGAACAGTGTGGACGCCGCATACAGCACCACCGCCGAGAGCGAGAACACCAGCGCGCCGGCAATCCGCGCGGCGTCGCCGGTGGGCAGGGTCTTGGCGAGCAGCAGGGCGGTGGCCGCGAGTGCGAGCAGCAGGCCCAGCAGATGGCTGTATCCGTTGAGCCGTTCGCCGGGGTACATCGCGTGGGTGGGGTGCAGTCTGGGTGGATGGCGGCAAGGGCCTGCGGATGCTAGGTGCGCCGCATGACTGAGCGGTGACCACTGCGCCGGCGCCTATGCGGCCGCGCTGCCGAAGCGCTCCGCATAGAGCTGCGCGATCCAGTCGATGAACACCCGCACCCGCGGCGAGAGCTGGCGGTGGTGCGGGTACAGCACCGAATAGACCATCGGCGGGCAGGGCGTGTGCGGCAGGATCTCGACCAGCGTGCCTTCGCGCAACTGGCTCTCCACGCTGAAGCGCGGCACCTGGATGATGCCGCAGCCCTGTTCGGCGCAGCTCTTGTAGACATCGGCGTTGTTGACGCTGATCCAGTCCTTCAGCATGCAGGTCTCGAGCTTCCCGTCCACCATGAACTCGTACGGAAACACCTCGGGCCGCGAGGCCGAGAAGAAATTGACCGCGAGGTGCCGGGCGAGGTCGGACGGCTGCGTGGGCGTGCCGTACGCGGCCAGGTAGCCCGGGCTCGCGCAGGTCACTTGCGGCAGCAGCGCCAGGCGGCGCGTGACCAGCGACGAATCCTTGGGCTCGCCCGCGCGCACCACGCAGTCGACGCCTTCGCGCACCAGGTCCACCAGCCGGTCGCCGCTGCCCATGGCCAGTTGGATGTGCGGATAGCGCTCATGAAATTCCTGGATGCGCGGCAGCACGATGGCCTGGGCGGGCGCGCCGTGGATGTCGATGCGCAGGCGCCCGCGCGGGTTGACCGACAGCTCCGCCAGTGAGGACTCGGTCTCTTCGAGTTCGCGCAGCAAATGGCGGCAGCGCTCGTAGAAGGCCTGGCCGTCGACGGTGGTGCGCACCTGGCGCGTCGTGCGCTCCAGCAGCCGCACGTGCAGCCTGGCCTCCAGCTCCTTGATGGCATGCGTGGCCGTGGCACGCGGGATGTCGAGCGCGGCCGCGGCCTGGGTGAAGCTGCCCAGATCGACGATGCGGGTGAACAGCTGCATGGCGTCGAAGCGGTCCATGGGTTCTTCTCGATTGTTGAGTCTCCTTGAATTGTATTGGCGAGATTTACGTATTTATTCGCCCAGGGAGAACAGAGAGACTTTCTCTCGCGCCATCTTCGAAGGCGCTTCCCGCATCCCCTTTGACCCAGGAGCAATCCCCATGCAACTGATCTTTCCGCGGCTGCGCAGCGTCTATGAGCGGCTGGAGCCGCTGAGCTATGCGCTGCTGCGCATCGCCTTCGGCCTGATGCTCATGACCCACGGCATCCCCAAGCTGCTGGGCCGCAGCCACGGCAGCATGGCCGATCCGATGGCCGGCTCGGTGAACCTGATCGCCAACGTGCTGCACCTGCCCGCTGCCCCGCTGATCGGCTGGTTCATCGCGCTGCTCGAAGGCGTCGGCGGGCTGATGCTGGCATTGGGTTTCCTGACGCGCATCGTCGCGCCGATGGTGGTGGTGCAGATGCTGGTCATCTGCTACCTGCTCGCACCCACCTTTCCCTGGATCGACCGCGGCTACGAATACCCGCTGATGCTGGTCTTCGCCGCGCTGTGCATCGCGGCGCGCGGCAGCGGCCCCGCGTCGGTCGATGCGCGCCTCGGCCGTGAATTCTGAAGAAGCAAGAAAGGAAGAAGCCCCATGAGCCAACCACTCCTGCAGAACGCGGCAGGCGCATTGCCTGCCGTCAATCGGCGCATGTTCATGATGACCACGGCGGCCGGTGCGGGCGCCGCGGCTTCGGCCGGCGCGAGTGCGGCCGCGGAAGCCGGCAGCGCGGCACCCAACTCCGGCACGGGCTCCCAGGAGACCCGCGTCACCATCAACGGCAGGCTCCACGAACTGAAGCTGGAGCCGCGCGCCTCGCTGCTCGACGTGCTGCGCGAACAGCTCGGCCTCACCGGCGCCAAGAAGGGCTGCGACCACGGCCAGTGCGGTGCCTGCACGGTGCATGTGGACGGCCGCCGCGTGGCCTCGTGCCTCACGCTGGCCGTGAAGACCGACGGCTGCGCCGTGACCACCATCGAGGGCATCGAGTCGCCCGACGGCACGCTGCATCCGATGCAGCAGGCCTTCCTCGACCACGACGCGCTGCAGTGCGGCTATTGCACGCCCGGCCAGATCATGGCCGCCATTGCCTGCGTGCGCGAAGGCCATGCCACCAGCGACGCGCAGATCCGCGAATACATGAGCGGCAACATCTGCCGATGCGGTGCGTACACGGGCATTCTCGAAGCGATCCGCGAGGCCGCGCCACGGATGCGCCGCATGGAGGGCAGCCGCCATGCATGACTTCGCCTACCTGCGTCCGCGCAGCACCGGCGAAGCCGTGCAGCTGCTCGCGCAGAACCAGCCCGGCGCGCGCTACTTCGCGGGCGGCACCACGCTGTTCGACCTGATGAAGCTCGGCGTGGAAGCGCCGGCCACGGTGATCGACATCACCCGCATCGAGGGCCTGCGCGAAGTCGACACCGCCAGCCGCGGCGAACTGCGCATCGGCGCGCTCGCGGCCATGAGCGACGTGGCGGACAACGCCGTGGTGCAGCGCGAATTCCCGGCCTTGTCGGAGTCGCTGTGGAAGGCCGCTTCGCAGCAGCTGCGCAACATGGCGACCGTGGGCGGCAACCTGCTGCAGCGCACGCGCTGCGCCTACTTTCGCGGCGGGCCCGAATTCGCCTGCAACAAGCGCGTGCCCGGCAGCGGCTGTTCGGCCGTGGGCGGCCAGAACCGCGGCCATGCGGTGCTGGGCGGCAGCGACGCCTGCGTGGCCGTCTATCCGGGCGACTGGGCCGTTGCATTGGTGGCCTTCGATGCGCTCGTCGACACCGTCAGCCCGCGCGGCGAACGCACGGTGCCGGTGCGCGAACTGCACCGCGCGCCCGGTGCCGCGCCGCACCTGGAGACGGTGCTCGCGGCCGACGAGCTGATCGTGGGCATCCGCGTGCCGCGCGGGGCGATCGGCCGGGGCTCCACGTACCACAAGATCCGCGACCGCGAGTCCTATGCCTTTGCGCTCGCCTCGGCGGCCGTGGCCCTGGAGCTCAGGAGCAACCGCGTGTCCGACGCACGCATTGCGCTCGGCGGCGTGGCAACGCATCCGTGGCGCGCGGCCGAGGCCGAGCGCAGCCTGGTCGGCCAGCCGTTCACGCGCGCGGCCGCGCGGCGCGCCGCCGAGCTTGCCTTCGAGGGCGCGAAGCCGCTCGAGCACAACGCGTTCAAGGTGGCGCTCGGCATCGAGACGGTGACCGATGCGCTGATGCTGGCCAGGGAAAGGAGCTGAAGATGGCAACGAGCCTCAAGACGGTGATGACGAAGCGCACGACCCGCGCGGGCGCCGAGCGCGTCGACGCGCGCGACAAGGTGCGCGGCGCCACGCGCTATGCGGCGGACGATGCGCGCGCCGGGCTGCTGCATGCCGCGCTGGTGCCCTCGCGCATCGCACGCGGCGCCGTCACCGCCATCGACACCGCGGCGGCGCAGCGCGTGCGCGGCGTTCGCACGGTGTTCACGCACGAGAACGCCGGCAGCTTCGACACCGGCGGCTTCCTGATGGGCGGCGGCTTCGGCTTCCAGAGCTTCTATCCGCTGCGCTCGCCGCAGGTCGCCTACCGCGGCCAGACCGTGGCGATGGTGGTGGCCGACACGCCCGAGGCCGCGCGCGAGGCCGCGGCGCTGGTGGCCGTGACCTATGCTGCCGTCCCTTTCGTGGCGACCATCGATGCGCCCGACGCCCAGCCGCAGGCGCAATCGGCCCTGCTGCCGCAGCCGATGTTCGCCGACCGGCGGGCGGGCGATGCCGAGGCCGTGCTCCAGGGCGCGGCCTTCACGGTGGACGCGGCCTACGAGTTGCCGATCCAGCACCAGAACCCGATGGAAATCATCGCGACCGTGGCCGAGTGGAGCGCCGACGGCGTGCTCACCATCCACGAGCCGACCCAGAATGCCGAAAGCGTGCGCCACGGCCTGGCGAAGCAGCTCGGCATCGAGCCGGCCAGGGTGCGCGTGCTGTCGCCCACGGTGGGCGGCGGCTTCGGCCAGAAGAACTCGCTGCAGTCGCACACCGCGCTGGTGGCGATTGCGGCGCGCGCGCTGGGCCGGCCGGTCAAGCTCGTGCTGTCGCGCAGCCAGCTGTTCCACAACGCGAGCTTCAGGCCGGCGAGCCGCCACCGGGTGCGCCTGGGCGCCGACCACGGCGGCAAGCTGGTCGCCGCCATCCACGAGATCGACCAGCAGACCTCGCGCCACGACCTGTTTCCGTCGAGCGGCACCGAGATCACTGCGCGGCTCTACGGCATCGGCAATTTCCTCGGCCGCGAACGGCTCGTGCGCACCGACGTGCAGACGCCCGGCTACATGCGCGCGCCGTTCGAGCATCCGGCCGCCTTCGCAATCGAAAGCGCGGTGGACGAGATGGCCTACGCGCTCGGCCGCGACCCGGTCGCGTTCCGGCTGGCGAACGACGCGGCCGTCGATCCGATCAGCGGCAAGCCCTTTTCGTCGCGCCACCTGGCCGAGTGCCTCGCCAAGGGGAGCAGCGCCTTCGGCTGGGCGCGCCGCACGATGGCGCCGCGCTCGATGCGCGCGCCCGACGGCAGCCTCATCGGATGGGGCGTGGCGGCCGGCGCCTACAAGGCGGCGATTGCTCCGGCCGTGGCCAAGGTGCGACTCGATGCGAGCGGCGCGGTGCGGGTGGCGGTCGGCGGCCACGAGATGGGGCAGGGCATTCGCACCGCCATCGCATTGACGGTGGCGCGCGTGCTCGGCGCGCCGGTGGCCGCGGTGGAGATCCTGGTCGGCGACACCGCCGCCGCGCCGCAACACCTGACCGCCGGTTCCTGGGGCACGGCCACCGCCTTGCCGCCGGTGCAGGAAGCCGCGCAGCGGCTCATGGACGACCTGCGCCAGAACGCGGGTGCGCCAGGCGATGCGAACGGCGGCACGGCCGTGGCGCTGCTGCGTGCCTCGGGCCGTCCCTTTGCCGAGGCCGAGAGCCGGATGCGCGCGCCGGGCCAGCCGGAGCAGGTCTTCGGACGGCTCACCGGCGGCCTGCCCGCCGCGGCGGGGCCGGTGTACCCGGATTTCGTCGCCTTCAGCTTCATTGCGCACTTCGTCGAGGTGCGCATCGAACCCACCACGCGGCGCATCCGCGTGCCGCGCGTGCTCAGCGTGGCCGACTGCGGCACGGTGGCCAGCCTGCGCACCGCACGCAGCCAGGTCGAAGGGGGCGTGGTGTGGGGCATTGGCGCCGCCCTGCGCGAGGCGAGCGAGGTGGACACGCGCTACGGCGGCTTCCTCAACGCGGACCTTGCGGAATACGTGCTGCCCGTGGCGGCGGACATCGGCCGCATCGATGTCGACTTCGTCGGCAAGCCCGACACGCGGCTCAATGCCATGGGCGTGAAAGGCCTGGGCGAAGTGGCCATGGTCGGCGTGGCGCCCGCCATCGTGAATGCGGTGTTCCATGCCACCGGCAAGCGCCTGCGCCGGTTGCCGCTGCGGCTGGAGGATCTGCTCGAAAGCTAGGACCGGAGGCTACCTGCCGGTGCCGAACGAGTTGACGTGCACCTCGACGATGTCCACGAATTCCGGCAGCTCGAGCAGGAACTCGGAATCGCGTGCGAGCGGCGCCACGCGCAGCGGATCGCCGCGTTGCGCGTGCATCGCGTGCATGTGCTCGATCGATTGCCAGTAGGAGACGGTCCTGAATTCGGCGGTCTCGCCGTTCAGCTTGCGAAAGTACTGCACGCCCAGGCATTCCGGTTTCTTGGCGATCTCCTGGATGCCATGCTCGAAGCTGTAGCGCAGGTATTCGTCGGCGCGCGCAATGGGGGTGCGGCCTTGCCACACGCGCCCGATCAAGGGGGTGGCGAGCAGTTTGCATTCGACGGCCATGGATGCTCCTTTTCGGGGAAGACAAAAAAACGAACGGCACCCCGCGTGCCGTCGATGTCTTCGAACAAAGCGTGGGGCGCACGGCAGCGTCAGCACGTAGGAATCCGGCGCCTCCGCCTGCAAGCGAAGGCAGGAGCCGGCGCTCAGGGCTCGAACGCTTGCAGCAGCGTGCGCGCGAGATCGGCCGCGAGCGCATCGCGCTGCGGTGCCGGGCGCCAGAAGCCGCGCGAGGCCAGGCCCGCCGATACCCATTCGGGATGGCTGCGTGCAGGCCGCGCCGCGCGCACGGCGGCGGCCGTGGCGCGCGTCGGCGCGTCCTGCGTCGCGCTCGTTTCGGCCGCGATGCGCCCCGTGGCCGCATGCCCGCGCTGCTCCAGTGCGCGCGTGAGCTTCAGCTGCCAGGCCACCAGCGCAAACAGCACGCCGTCCTCGACCGTGAGCTCGTGCACGTTGCGCAGCCGGTTCGCCAGCTTGCGGCCGAACGGGCCCCAGCCCTGCGACACCGCGCCGCCGATGGCGCCGCCCAGCGCCGCGCCCGTGCCGAGCGAAATGCCGGCTACGGCCAGGTCCGCCACCACGCCCACGGCCGCGCCGATGGCCGCGCCCTTGCCGAGCCGCAGGCCCGCGTCCTTCAGGGCTTCGGGGCTGAAGAAGTCCAGCGTCCAGCGGCCTTCGATGAGCGGCAGCGGCGCCTCGCCCGCATCGTCCTGGCGGAAGCCGTAGAGCGCGAGCAGGTCGTCGGTGCAACGCTGCGCCTTGTCGAACACGTCCTTCCGCAAGGCCGCGACGAAGGCTTTGCGGCGCGCCGTGTCGGCGAACTCCTCGGCCGGCACCGTGCGGCGCAGCGCGGCGGCATCGACCAGCAGTTCCGCGATGCGCGCGCAGGCCGCGCCGCGGCGCTCCGCGGCTTCGGCGGCGAGCGAATCCACCACCGCGCGCAGCTGCTCGCGGCGGTCACGCAGCAAGGTCGACAGGTCGCCGTAGAGCTCGCGCTCGGCTCCAACGAAGGGCGCGGCGGCGTCGAAGCGCACCTGCACGTGCAGTCCGTAGGCCGAGAGCAGTTCCTTCCAGTCGGGCTCGCGGCTGGCCGCATCGCGCACGAAGTTGAGCACCGGCAGCACGGGCCGGGCGCAGGAGTTGAGCAGCTCGATCTCGTCGCGGAACTTGGGCAGCACCGGCTCGCGTACATCGATCACGAGGAAGGCCGCATCGATGCCCTGCATGGTGCGCAGCACCTTGGCTTCCTGCTCGAACACGCCATGCGCTTCGGGGCCTTGCAGGAACTGGCGGATGCGCTCGGGCGGCGTGGCCTGCGCATCGAAGCCGGCCAGGTGCTCGCGCAGCGCCACTGCGTCCTCGAGGCCCGGCGTGTCGAAGAAGCGCACGGCGGCCTGGCCGTTCACCTCGAGATCGATGGACTCCACATGGCGCGTGGTGCCGGGGCGCTGCGACACTTCGCCGAAATTGGCGCGCCGCGTCAGCGTGCGCAGCAGCGAGGTCTTGCCCGCGTTGGTGTGGCCGACCACGGCGATGCGGATGGCTTGCTGCTGCTGCGTCATGGGGTGGTGCCGAGGCCTTGCAATGCGTCTTCGAGCCGGGGCGTGGCCGCGACGCGCGGCAAGCCGGTGCCCTGCAGCCAGTCGATCCAGCGCTGCGATGCGTTCGCGCCGGGCATGTCCCTGGCGGCCGGTGCCAGCCAGAGCCGGCATTCGCCGCAATGGGCCAGCACTTCGCGCAGGAAGCGTTCGGTGCCCCGGTCGGGGCTCGATGCGGCGTGGCACGCCAGCAGCACGGCACGCGGACGGGCCTGCGCCAACTGGTCGAGCAGCGCGCGGCGCGCGGGGGCGCTGCCGTCGATGCGCTGCACCTGGGCCGGGGTGATGGCGGGCAGGCCCTCGGGCGGCCACGGCGTATCCGCAGGCAGCTCGAAGCCGATGACGAACAGGCTATCGCGCAGATCCGAAGGCGCAAGGCCCGCGGGCGCCGAGCCCGGCGCACGCCCCGGATCGGCATCGACGATGGCGGGCGGCGCGAGCGCAGCGAAGCGCGCCGCGAGCCTGCGGTAGTAAGGATCGCTCCAGTCGGGCCGCAGCGCGGCGCGGCGCCGCTGCCACACCGCCGCGCTCAGCAGCACCAGCGCCAGGCGCGGCAGCAGCCCGTACACCACGATGCAGCCGGTCAGCCACAGCGCCCACGTGCGCTGGCCCGCGGCGCCGGGCGAAGGGGAGAGCACGGTCGCGGCGTCGGGAACCGGAAAGCCGATCTGCGACGGCGCCCAGCCCAGCACCTGCACGGCGTGCACGAAGAAGGCCGGGTCGAGGATCGTCGTCTCCCAGCTCAGCGTGTAGCTGCGGAACGCCAGCGCGAACAGCAGCGCGGCCAGCACCACGGCGAACGAGAGCGACCAGATGCCGTGGCTCACCAGCCCCAGCGCCCAGGGCAGCAGCCTGGCGCGCGCGAGCAGCCCGGTGGCGGCCCGTACCAGCACCGGCACCTGGCCGCGCTTGCCGCCGGCCACGCGCGCGGTGAGCGACAGCCAGATCCATCCCAGCGAGCTCGTGTTGAACGCGCCGAGCGGCAGCCACAGGCCGGCCAGCCAGAGCAGCAGCGTGAGCGCATGCAGGCCGAGCAGGCTCGCGAGCGCGACGATCACGTTGATGTGCCGTTCGCCGCCGCCGACCACGTTGCCCGCGAGGCCCAGGCCGGCCATGACGATGAGCGCCACCAGCCCGAGCAGCACCCATGGCGCCCATTGGCTGGCGCGTGCCAGCTCGGATTGCAGGCCGATGCGTTCACCGAGCAGGAGCGCGCGTACGGTGATGCGTGCCGGCGCGCCGCAAGCGCGGGCGAGGGCCGCGCGCAGGACCTCTGCGTCGTCGAGCGGACCTTTCTCCTCGGTCCATCGGATCGCTTCGGTGACGACCGCGTCCGGAAAGGCAGGTTCGCGCAACGCGGTGTTGGTCAACAGGGTCCCTTCGCAGCAAGTGGTGCCCCGCAAGTGCCGGGGCGCGCGAATTATGCCCGGCGCGCTTTGGGTGACCCATGAGAAACGGGGCCGCGCGAACGGCCCCGTTGTTGTTCAGCAGGCGAGTCGAAAACGCGTGCCCGGTTTCAGCGCAGGCCGAAGAACGAAAGCACGGCTACGACCACGACGACCAGACCGACGATGTAAATGATGGAATTCACGCGAGGACTCCTCGTTGTTGACGACAGCTCCAGCATCGCGCCCGGGGTGTCCGGTTGCTGTCGGCGGGTGGCGGCCTGTGCTGTAGGACTCGCGAAGACCGTCCGGGCGCCCGCCCCGCACGGCCGTAACTCTTGCTGACAAATCGCCGGCATGGGCTCAGGCACTCAGGCCCGCAGGGCTTCTTCTTCCTCGTCGAGATCGTCGCCCAGGAAGCCGCCGCTCTGGTGCGCCCACAGCCGTGCATAGAGTCCGCCCTGCGCCATCAGCGTGCGGTGGTCGCCTTCCTCCACCACGCGGCCTTCGTCGAGCACGATGAGCCGGTCCATTGCCGCGATGGTCGACAGCCGGTGCGCGATCGCGATCACGGTCTTGCCTTCCATCAGCCGGTAGAGGCTCTGCTGGATGGCGGCCTCCACCTCGGAGTCGAGCGCGCTGGTGGCCTCGTCGAGCAGCAGGATCGGCGCGTCCTTGAGCATCACGCGCGCAATGGCCACGCGCTGGCGCTGGCCGCCCGAGAGCTTCACGCCGCGCTCGCCCACGTGCGCCTCATAGCCCTGCCGGCCGCTGGCGTCGCCCAGCGTCTGGATGAAGTCGTGCGCTTCGGCGCGCCGGGCGGCCGCTTCGATCTGGGCCGGCGTGGCATCGGGCCGGCCGTAGGCGATGTTGTCGGCCACCGAGCGGTGCATGAGCGAGGTGTCCTGCGTGACCATGCCGATGTGGCTGCGCAGCGAATCCTGCGTCACGTGCGCGATGTCGCGCCCGTCGATCAGGATGCGGCCGCTCTCCAGGTCATGGAAGCGCAGCAGCAGGTTGACCAGCGTCGACTTGCCCGCGCCCGAGCGGCCGACCAGGCCGATCTTTTCGCCGGGCCGCACCACCAGGTTCAGGTCGTCGATGACGCGGCGGCCCGCATCCGCATAGCGGAAGCTCGCATGCTCGAAGCGCACCTCGCCGCGCGGCACCTCGAGCACGCCGGCCTCGGGCGCGTCGAGCACGGTGCGCGGGCGCGACAGCGTCTTCATGCCGTCCTGCACGGTGCCGATGTTCTCGAACAGGCTGGTCATCTCCCACATGATCCAGTGCGACATGCCCTGCAGGCGCAGCGCCATCGCGGTGGCTGCGGCCACCGCGCCTACGCCCACCGTGCCGTTCGACCAGAGCCACAGCGCGGTGCCGGCCATGCCGGCGGTCAGGCCCATGCTGAGCGTGTGGTTGACGATCTCGAAGGCGCTCACCAGCCGCATCTGGCCGTAGCCCGTGTGCATGAACTCGCGCATCGCCTCGCGCGCGAAGCCGGCCTCGCGCTGCGTGTGCGAGAACAGCTTGACGGTGGCGATGTTGGTGTAGGCGTCGGTCACGCGCCCGGTCATGAGCGCGCGCGCGTCGGCCTGCGCCTTGCCCACCTTGCCCAGCCGCGGCACGAAGTACATCAGCGCACCCGCATAGAGCACCAGCCAGACGATGAAGGGCAGCACCAGCTGCACGTCGAGCACGGTCACGAGCACGATGATGGTCACCACGTACACGCCCATCGCCACCACCACGTCGGCCAGCACGAACAGGGTGTCGCGCACCGCCAGTGCGGTCTGCATCACCTTGGCCGTGATGCGGCCCGCGAATTCGTCCTGGTAGAAGGCCATGCTCTGGCCCAGCATCACCCGGTGGAAGTTCCAGCGCAGGCGCATCGGCAGGTTCACCGCCAGCGTCTGGTGCTTGACGATGGTCTGCAGCGCGACCACGCCGATGCTGATCACCAGCAGCGCGGCCAGCCACGCCAGCGTGTCGCCGCGCTCGGCCCACAGCCGCGACGGCACCTGGCCGCCGAGCCAGTCGACGATGCGCCCGAGGATCGCGAACAGCAGCGCCTCGAAGCCCGAGATGGCCGCGGTGAGCGCCGCCATGACGGCCATCTTGAGGCGCAGGCCCTGGGTGCAGGCCCACAGGAACGCGAAGAATCCCGTCGGCGGAGGCGACGGTTCGGCCGCGGGATAGGGGTGGAGCAGTTTTTCGAAGAAACGGAACAAGGCGTGCGGTCTCCAGGGGAAGCCGCGACTTTAGCCCGGGGTGGCATGTCCTTGCCCCGAAAGGGTGCGTTTTGCCGCCGCGGGCGGCTGGCCGCCCAGCCGCTCGCCGAGAAAGTCGATGAAGCTGCGCAGCTTGGGCGCCATGTACTGGCGGCTGGTGTACACGGCAAACAACGTGACCGGCGGCGAGGCGTGGTCGGGCAAAAGCCGCACCAGCCGGCCCGCGGCCAGGTCGTCGTCGACCAGCCATTCGGGCAGGAAGGCAATGCCCATGTCCGCGCGCACCGCATGCAAGGTGAGCGTGGTGTCGTCCGAGCGCAGCGCCGGCGTGAGCCGCAGCGCAAACATCCGCCCGCCCGGCCCCTTGAGCGAGAGGTTGTCGAGGTTCACGTAGCTCGGCACGATGGCGCCGAGCCGGTCCACGTCGGCCGGCAGCGTGGGGTTGCCGCCCATGCGGCGCAGGTAGGCGGGCGTGCCTGCCAGGTGGAAGGGCACGCGGCACAGCGGCCGCGCGATCAGCGCCGGGGAGGGCTCCTGGGTGGCGCGCAACGCGAGGTCGTAGCCATCGGCCGCGAGATCGACCTTGCGGTTCTCCAGGTGGATGTCGACCAGCACTTCCGGAAAGCGCTCGCGGTAGTCGGCCAGCACGCGCGCGAAGCGCGGCGTGGCACACCACACCGGCGCGCTCACCTTGAGCTGGCCGCGCGGCGCCTCGCTCGTCTGGCCGATGGCGGCCTCGGCGGCATCGAGCAGGTCGAGTGCGCGCCGGCTCTGCTCGTACCAGGCGGTGCCGGCCTCGGTCAGGCTCAGGTGGCGGCTCGAGCGGTGCAGGAGCCGCGCGCCCAGGGATTTCTCGAGCTGCGCCACATGCTTGCTGGCCATCGGCGGCGACATCGACAGCCGCTCGGCCGCGGCCACGAAGCTGCCCGATTCGACGACCTCCCGAAACACGCGCAGGCTGGTCAGACGGTCCATGGATGGTTTCCTCTGAGGAAATGAATCGATGCATCGTAGCCTGTCGATTTCCCCGTGGGAAATGTCTACAGTCGGTGCAACGCCTTCAAGGAGCATCGGCTTGACCCACGACAACACCACCTCGCGCCTGCCCACGTACTTCATCTCGCATGGCGGAGGCCCCTGGCCCTGGATGAAGAAGGAGATGGGCGGTGTCTATGACCAGCTGGCCGCGGCGCTGGCCGACATGCCGCGCCAGATCGGCCGCACGCCGGACGCCATCCTGATGGTGTCGGCCCATTGGGAGGCACCGGTCTTCACGGTGCAGGGCAACCCGCGTCCGCCGATGATCTACGACTACGGCGGCTTTCCCGCCCACACTTATGAAGTGCGCTACGACGCACCGGGTTCGCCCGAGCTTGCGCGGCGCGTGCAGTCGCTGCTCGAGGCGGCTGGGCTGCCGGCGGCCATCGACCCCGAGCGCGGCTTCGACCACGGCATGTTCTCGCCCATGAAGGCGATGTACCCCGATGCCGGCGTGCCGGTAGTGCAGTTGTCGCTGCGTCGCGGGCTCGATCCGGCGGAGCACCTGGCACTCGGCCGCGCGCTCGCGCCCCTGCGCGACGAGAACGTGCTCATCGTGGGCAGCGGCCTGAGCTATCACAACCTGCGCAACTTCGGCCCGCAGGCACACGGCGTTTCCAAGGCCTTCGGCGACTGGCTCGACCACACGGCAGTGCAGTCGCCGCCGCAGGAGCGCGTACAGCGGCTGCAGGACTGGGCCGCCGCACCGTCGGCGCGCATGGCGCATCCGCGCGAGGAGCACCTGATCCCGCTGATGGTGGCGGTCGGCGCGGCCGAGCAGGAGCCCGGCGAACGCGTCTATCACGAAGAGGCCTTCATGGGCGGCCTCGTGGTGTCGAGCTACCGCTTCGGCGCCGGCGCCAGCTGAAAAGGCTGCGCGTTGGCAGAATCGGGCGATGCCTTCCATTCCTGATTCAGATTTCAATACCGAAGCCCGCCTGCAGATCGAACGCATCGCCGCGAGCGGTACGCGCCATGACGTGGTGCACGGCGGCGTTCGCGTCTGCTGGCGCCGCTTCGGCGATGACAACACCCACGCGCCGCTGGTGCTGCTGCACGGCGGCCACGGCAGCTGGATGCACTGGTTGCGCAACGTCGAGGCGCTTTCGGCCGGGCGCACGCTGTGGCTGCCCGACATGCCCGGCTTCAACGATTCCGACGCGCCGCCGCGCGCAGCGCCCGGCGAGGACCCGCTCGGCCCGTTGCTCGATGCGCTGGGCGGATCGCTCGACCAGCTGATCGGCGCGGGCACGCCCATCGACCTGGGCGGCTTCTCCTTCGGCGGGCTCACCGCGGCGCGCTTCGCGGTGCGGCGCGGTGCCATCCGGCGCCTCGCGCTCGTGGGCAGCGGGGGCCACGGCACGATGCGGCGCATGGCGGTGGAGATGATCAACTGGCGCGCCGCCCCCGACCGCGCGCAGGAACGCGCCGCGCTGCTGCACAACCTGGCCGCGCTGATGCTGCACGACAAGGCCGCGATCGACCCGGTGGCGTTCGAGATCCACGACATCTCCTGCCACGGCACGCGTTTTCGCAGCAAGGACGTGTCGCAGGCGGGCGGCCTGCAGGCCGCGCTCGACACGCTCGGCGGGCCGCAGCTGCTGCTCTGGGGCGAGTACGACGTCACCGCCGATCCGCGGCCGCTGGTGGCGCAGCTCACGGCCGGCCATCCGCAGCGCGAAGGCGTGGTGATCGACGGGGCAGGGCATTGGGCGCAGTACGAGCGCGCCGATGAATTCAACCGGCTGCTGCTGCGCTTCCTGGGCTGAGCGCCGGGCCATTCATCGAATCTTAAAAAGCCTAAAGAGTTATTAAAGCCTCAGGGTCAGCATCCGGCGGCGAGGCGGTGATGCCGCTTCGAACCTTCGACTTTCCACCCTGAGGATCCTGATGAAGAAGCCAACCCGCCTTGCCGCCCGAGGCCCCCGTTTCCATGGCCGCTCGGCCTTCGCGGCCATTGCCGTGGGCGCCGTCTCCGCCACCTGCATGCCACTCGCCTGGGCGCAGTCCGACGAAGAGAAGTTCCAGGCCGGGGGCTCCCAGTGGGGTCTCGGTATCGCGGCGGGCATGGACCGCAAGCCCTACCGCGAATTCGACGACAAGACGATCGCCATTCCGATGGTCACCTACGAGAACCGGTGGGTCAGCGTTGCGGGCCCGAGCCTCGACCTGAAGCTCCCTTCCGCGGGTCCGGTGTCGTTCCGGCTGCGTGCGCGCTACGCTTCCGACGGCTACGAGGCCGAAGACTCCCCCTACCTGGCCGGCATGGAGGAACGCAAGGCCAGCATCTGGCTTGGGGCCGCCGCGATCTGGCGCAACGAGTTTGCCAACCTGTCGGCCGAGCTGCTGGCCGACGCTTCCGGGCACAGCAAGGGCACCCGGTTCAAGCTGCAGGCCGACCGCCGCTTCACCTCGGGGGCCTTCAGCTTCACGCCACGGCTCGCTGTGCATTGGGTCGACCGCAAGTACGTCGACTACTACTACGGCGTGCGCGCAGCGGAAGCCCGCTCGGACCGCGCCCGCTACGACGGCGACGCCGCCGCGAACGTCGAATTGGGCCTGCGCGTGGACTACGCCGTGGCGCCGAAGCAGACCCTGTTCCTGGACCTCAGCGGCACCCGCCTCGGCAGCGGCATCAAGAACAGCCCGCTGGTCGGCCGGTCGAGCCAGACCGGCGTGCGCGTCGGCTACCTCTACAGATTCTGAAGCGCGGGAGCCTCGGCGGAGCCCAACGCCGGAAACAGCACGCGAATGCCGAGGCCGCGGCCGTCGAGTCCGGCGCCGGTCTCGATGGTCGCGCGATGCACCTCGGCGATGCCCGCCACCAGCGACAGCCCGATGCCGCTGCCGCGCGACGGCGTGCCGGCCACGCGGTGAAAGCGCTTGAAGATCGAGGCGCGCTCCGCGGCCGGCACGCCCGGGCCGTCGTCGGCCACCTCGAGGTAGACGCGCCGGGCCTCGTCGGGTCCGGTGCCCGCCGTGTGGCCGCAGCTCACGCGCACGCGGCCGCCCTTGGGCGTGTAGCGCAGCGCGTTGTCGACCAGGTTGCGCAACAGGATGCCGATCTCGTCGATGTCGCAGCGAATGGTGCACGGCCGCGCGTCGAGCAGGATGGTGCGCGCGTGCTGGAGCGCATGCACGTCGAACTCGTTCGCCACGTGCATCACGAGTGCGCCCAGGTCGGCCGGCGCATGCTGTGGCGCGTTGGCGCCCGCATTGAGGCGCGCCAGGTCGAGCAACTGCTCCGACAGGCGCGTGCTGCGCTCGGCCACGGCGAGCAGCTTGGCGAGTGCGACGTCCTTCTCGGCCGCGGTGGGTGCGCGCAGCGCGATCTGGGCCTGCGCCTGCAGCGCCGAGAGCGGCGTTCGCAGCTCGTGCGCCGCATCGCCGATGAAGCGGCGCTCGCCCTCGACCGCCTCGTCGAGCTGCCGCAGCGCATGGTTGAACGACGCGACCAGCGGATGCAGTTCGCGCGGCAGCGGCGCCGGAGAGAGCGGCGTGAGGTCGAAGCTGCGCCGCTGGCGCATCTGCTCGCCCAGCGCCAGCACCGGCTTCAGCGAACGGCGCACCACAAACCACATCAGCGCGCCCACCAGCAGCAGCAAGAGCGTGTTGATGACCAGCGCGGTCATCGCGTCCCCGCGCAGTTCGGCGTCGACCACGCTGTGCAGATTGCCCACCTGCACATGCACGCGGCCAGTCTTGTCCGAGGCGGAGTAGACACGCCATCGCGCGCCCGCGATCACGCTGGTGGCCGCGCCTCCGGCGAAGCCCGGCCGCAGCGGGGTCTCGGGCGCGCCGGGCGAGCGCACGAGCAGGCGGTCGCCGTCGAGCCAGATCTGGAACGCGAACGCCTCGCTCTCGGGCAGCGCCTCGTCGCGCAGCTGAAGGCCGTTGGCGCGCGGCCGCAGCCCCTTGAGCTTGTCTTCGCCGGGAATGGTCAGCAGGATGCGCGTGGCGACGGTCTGGAGCTTGTCGTCCCAGATGCTGTTCCTGTTGTGCGTGAGGTAGACGAACAGCACCGTGAGCGCCACCGCCCAGCACAGCGCGATGGTCGCGGCGATCACCATGATCATCCGCGCCTGCAGCGAGTTCAGCCTCATGGACGCGGCTGGCCCACCACGTAGCCGTGCCCGTGCACGGTCCGGATCAGGTCGTCGCCGAGCTTGCGGCGCAGCTGGTGGATGAAGACGGCGATGGTGTTACTCTCGACCGCGCTCGCGTTGCCGTAGACGGCGTCCTGCAGATGGTCGCGCGTGACCACGTGGCCGGGCCGCTCGAGCAGTGCCAGCAGCGTACGGTATTCGTGCGCGCTCAGCGTCACCTCGACCCCGGCCTTCGACACCACGCGGCGGCTGCGGTCGACCTCGATGTCGCCATGCGAGAACACCGGGACCACGCGGCCCTGGCTGCGGCGGATGACCGAGCGCACGCGCGCCCAGAGCTCGTCGAACTGGAAGGGCTTGACGATGTAGTCGTCGGCGCCCGCGTCGAGCCCGTGGATGCGCTCGCTGAGCTGGCCGCGCGCGGTCAGCATCAGCACGGGCGTCGGGTCGTAGCGGCCGCGCATCGCGCGCAGCACCGAAAGCCCCGACTCGCCGGGCAGCCCGATGTCGAGCAGCACGGCGGCATAGGCATGGTCGATCAGCGCGAGCCGGGCCGCGGGCGCGTCGCAGACATGGTCGATGGTCCAGCCGCCCTGGCGCGCGCCGTCGCACACCGCCTCGCCCAGCATGGCATCGTCTTCGACCAGGAGCAGGTGCATGGGGGCGTGGCGCGTGAAAAGCAGTGCGAATGATGCCCCAGAGTTTTTAATATCTCTTTAAGCGAGAGCCCGGAGCCTCGCTATTGCTTCACCAGGCCCAGCCTGCGGATCGTGTCGCCCCACTGGTCGTAGGTCGTACGCGTGAGTTCGGCCAGTTGCGCGGGGCTCGACGACTCGGCCTCGTAGGCGCCCTGGCGGAAGAAGTCGCGCGTGGCGGGCATCGCCAGCACCTGCGCGAGCGCGCCGTTGAGCCGGGCGACCACCGGCGCCGGCATGCGCGCCGGACCGAAGAAGCCGAGCCAGCTCGGCATGTCGACCCCGCTCACGCCTTGCTCGGTCATCGTGGGCACGTCAGGCAGCATCGCGCTGCGCTTCGGCGCCGCCACTGCCAGCATGCGGACCTTGCCGGTGGCGGTGTTCTGGATGGCGTTGGGCGCGGCGTCGAAGTAGTACTGCACGCGGCCCGCGAGAAAGTCCTTCGCGGCATCGGCGCCGCCCTTGTAGGGCACGTGCACCACGTCCAGCCCGGCCTGCTTGGCGAAGGCCTCGCCGTAGATGTGCGACGAGGTGCCGGTGCCGAAGGAGGCATAGCTCATCTTGCCGGGGTTGGCCTTGATGTAGGCTACCAGCTCGTGCACCGTGCGCGCGGGCACGCTCGCATGCACCGTGAGAACCAGCGGCCCGCGCGCGCCGAGCGAGATCGGCGTGAGGTCCTTGAACGGGTCGTAGCGCACCTGCGCCAGCGTCTGCGGGTTCTGCGCCACCACCGAAGAGGGCGCGTACATCATCGTGTAGCCGTCGGGTGCGGCGCGAATCACTTCCTCGGTGGCAAGGATGAAGCTCGCGCCCGGCCGGTTCTCCACGATCACGGGCGTCTGCAGCACTTCGCCGAGCTTGTTGGCGACGAAGCGCGCCTGCGCATCCGAGGCGCCGCCCGCCGCCAGGCCGAGCACGATGCGGATGCTGCGGCCCTTCTCGGGGAAGGGCGCGGGCTCGGCCGCGAGCGCGCCGCACGGCAGCGCGGCCGCGCCCAGTGCGAATCCGAGCCACGCGGCAACGCGCCGGCGGCCGATGGAGAAAGGTGGCCCGGCCTTCATTGCTTCGCCAACCCGACCTGCTGCACCATCGCGCCCCAGCGCTCGTAGGTCGAGCGCGTGACGCCGGCAAACTCCTCGGGCGTGCTGGCCCCGGCTTCATAGCCGCCGCTGCGATAGAACTCGCGCACCTGCGGCATCGCCAGCACCTGCGTGAGCGCCGCGTTGAGCCTGGCGACCACCGGCGCGGGCATGTGGGCCGGCCCGTAGAAGCCGAGCCAGCTCGGCAGGTCGAGGCCTGCGAGGCCCTGCTCGGCGAAGGTCGGGACCTCGGGCAGCGCGGCGATGCGCTCGTTCGCGGCAATTGCCAGGATCTTCACCTTGCCGGTGCCCGAGGTGATGATGGCCGAGGAGGCCGAATCGAACATGTACTGCACGCGGCCGCCGATCAGGTCCTTGGCCGCATCCGAGCCGCCCTTGTAGGGAATGTGCACCGCGTCGAGGCCGGCCTTCTTCACGAAGGCCTCGCCGTAGATGTGCGACGAGGTGCCCGCGCCGAACGATGCATAGCTCACCTTGCCGGGATTCGCCTTCACGTAAGCGATGAGTTCCTTCACGTTGCGAGCCGGCACGGTGGTGCTCACCGACAGCACGAGCGGCCCGCGGCCGCCCATCGAGATGGCGGTGAAGTCCTTGAACGGGTCGTAGGGCACCTGCGAGAAGGTGTGCGGGTTCTGCGCCATGGTCGACGAAGGCGCGTAGAGCAGGGTGTAGCCGTCGGGCAGGGCGCGCGCCACCTCGCTCGCGGCCAGCATGGTGCTGGCGCCGGGCTTGTTGTCGACGATCACGCCGGTGCCCAGCACCTCGCCGAGCTTCTGCGCCACGATGCGCGCCTGCGCATCGGTGCCGCCGCCGGCTGTGAAGCCCACCACGATGCGTATCGGCTTGCCGCCGCGCACGGGAAAGTCTTGCGCGAGCGCCAGGGGCGCCACGCCCAGGAGGGCCGCCGCGCCGAGCGCCGCGCCGAATGCGCGGCGGGTGCCGCAGGGTTTCTTCATCAATGTCTCCGTTGGAATGTTCTTCTTATATTGGTTTAGAAAACCATAAAAATCCATATCGACTAGGGAATACCCCGAAGAAACGCCTTTTTCAGGCTTTTGTGTTTGACAAAATGAACATTGAAATCAAAATACGACGCAACAGCCCATCAAAGACATTCATCCATGAAAACTGTCGTCCGCACCGACGAGCGCATCCTGTCCTCCGACATCTTCGACCGCGACAGCCGCGTCAAGCGTCCTGACCACGGCAGCTGGGCCGAGCCCGGCAAGAACATCCCGGTCTACCACCGCTGCGGCGTGCTGGTGGTGGGCGGCGGGCCTTCGGGCACCGCGGCCGCCGCGGCCGCCGCGCGCGCCGGCGCCGACGTGGCGCTGCTCGAGCGCTACAACCACCTGGGCGGGCTTTCCACCGGCGGCCTCGTGATCTGGATCGACCGCATGACCGACTGGGAAGGCCAGCTGGTGATCCGCGGCTTTGCCGAAGAACTGTTCGACCGCCTGCCGGCCGATGCCATTGCCGGACCCGCGCGCGAAGACTGGGGCTCGCAGGACGCGGCCAAGGCCGCCCACTGGTCGCAGCGCACGGCCGCGTACCACGGCGTGGTCACCTGGTCGCCCACCATCGACCCGGAACGGCTCAAGCTGCTGTCGCAGGAGATCGTGCTGGAGCGCAAGGTCAAGCTCATCTACCACTCGTGGGCCGCGATTCCGATCGTGCAGGACGGCGCCGTGAAGGGCGTGGTGTTCGAGAGCAAGGAAGGCCGCATGGCGATCATGGCCGACGTGGTGGTCGACGCCACCGGCGACGGCGACCTGTTCGCGCGCGCCGGCGCGGCTTTCGTGAACGACATCGAGGAGGCCGACGTGCACCACTGCATGAACACCTCGTGGCTGTTCGGCGGCGTGGACATGAACCGCTGGATCGAGTTCAAGGCCGGCCAGCCCGAGGCCTTCAGCGCCTTCATGGCGCGCGGGCGCGAAGTGTGCGGCCTGTTCGAGCGGCCCTTCGTCTCGTGGCGCAACGACGTGGCGCTGTTCATGGGGCCGCGCCAGTCGGGCTACTCCGCGCTCGACGTGGACGACCTCACGGCCGTGGAAGTGCGCTCGCACCGCGCGATGGCCGCGCACCTGGACTACTTCAAGGCGCATGCGCCCGGCTTCGAGGAGGCCTACCTGATGCTGAGCGCGCCGCAGATCGGCGTGCGCCATGCGCGGCGCCTCTCCGGCGTGGGCGCGGTGCTGCGCAGCCAGTGGCCCGACGGCGTGGCACTGGCCGACGAGGTGGGCGTGACGCCCGCGGTGTCGCCGAAATTTCCGAACATCTCGATTCCCTATGGCGCGCTGGTGCCGCAGCAGCTCGACGGCCTGCTGGCCTGCGGGCGCCACATCTCGTGCGACCGCAACTCGCACGGCTTCATGCGCGAGATCCCGCAATGCTGGATCACCGGCCAGGCCGCGGGCGTGGCGGCGGCGCTGGCCTCGCAGGGCTGCATCGAGCCGCGCTTCGTCGACGTGGGGGCGCTGCAGTCGGCGCTGCTCGCGCAGGGCGTGTACCTGCGTGCCGGCGCCGGGCAGGGCGCGCAGGCGCGGGCCGCGGCCGAAGCCGGTATCTGAATCGCATGAACCCGGCCGACGCGCTTTCGCCAGCCTCTACATTGCAGAGTCTTGCAAAGGGTTCTTCCATGTCCACTGACAAAAACGACACCTCTTTTTCCGCCGCCGATTCCGCCGATGCGCGCGGCGACCGCGCCGACACCGTGAGCGCGCTGGAGCGCGGCATCTCGGTGCTGCGCTGCTTCAGCGAGGCGCGCCCCGTGCTGGGCCATGCCGACATCGCGCGCATGACCGGCATCCCGCGGCCCACGGTCAACCGGCTCGTCGCCACGCTGCTCTCGCTGGGCATGCTCAAGGCCGCGCAGGTGGCCGACCGCTTCATGCTCGGACCGGGCGTGGTGTCGCTGTCGCGCGTGTTCCTCGGCAGCCTCGACGTGCGCGCCGCCGCGCGGCCCAGCATGCAGGCGATGGCCGAGGAGGTGGGCGCCTCGGTCTACCTGGCCATACGCGACGGCATGGAGATGGTGCTGATCGAGGCCTGCCGGCCGCGCTCGTCAATGCTGTCGGCGCGGCTCGACGTGGGCTCGCGCGCGCCGCTGGCCAACTCGGCCCTGGGCCGCGCCTACCTTTCGGCGCTGCCCGAGGCGCAGCGCAACCAACTGGTCGATTCGATGCGCCTCCTGCGCGGCCCCGAGTGGGACAGCATCGCACCCGGCATGACGCGCGCCATCGGCGAGGCCCGGCGGCTGGGCTACTGCCTTTCGCTCGGTGAGTTCCACCGCGAGATCAACTCGGTGTCGGTGCCAATGATCGGGCCCGACGGCGAAGTGATGGCGCTCAACGGCGGCGGCGCGGCCTTCGTGTTCACCGAGGAACGGCTGCGCAACGAACTCGCACCGCGCCTGCACGACATCGCGCTCACCATCGCGCGCGACATCGGTGGCCACGTGCCCACGCCCTTGCCGGGCTAGCCCCGGCCGACCCCCCACGACACAAAAAACGGAGACACAGGCCATGCACCTGAGCGATGAAGAAAAAGCCATGATGGACGGCCGCGACGGACCGGCCGTGCAGAAGGCGATGGACCTGCTGATGCGCTACGGCGAGGCACTGGGGGCCGAGCGGCTGGTGGAAACGCGCAACGTCTGCGCCACCATCACCTCGACCACGCCGTTCCAGCGCGACTTTGCCTTGGCCAAGGGCGGCGGCATGGACGCGGTGTTCTCCGAGTTCAGCCTCGACAGCCAGGAGACGGTCGAGATTCCGAAGTTCAAGGTCTTCACCAGCCACCTGCAGCTGGGCTTCGACCCCGGCCAGCCCGAGCGCATGGGCGTGAGCGAGGAGATCGTGCAGTTCTACAACAAGAGCGAGCGCCATGCCGCGGGCCTGGGCGCGCAGATCATGAACACCTGCACGCCCTACCAGGTCGGCAACATCCCGACGCGCGGCGAGCACTGCGCGTGGATGGAATCGTCGGCGGTGGTGTATTGCAACTCGGTTCTGGGCGCGCGCACGAACACGGAAGGGCGCGAAAGCACGGGCGCCGCCATGCTCACCGGGCGCATTCCCTACTGGGGCTACCACCTCGACGAGAACCGCCACGCGACGCATGTGGTCGAGCTCGATGTCGAGGTCGAGTCGGTGCAGGACTGGGGGCTCCTGGGCTACTACATCGGCGAGCATGTGCAGGAACGCGTGCCAGTGGTGCACAGCCAGCGCGGCATCGGCCGCGTGCCGAACCTGCCGCGGCTCAAGCACTTCGGTGCGGCGGCCTCGTCCTCGGGCGGCGTGGAGATGTACCACATCGCCGGTGTCACGCCCGAAGCACTGACGCTCGAGCAGGCGCTCGGCGGCCGCGCGCCGGTGGAGGTGCTGCGCTACGGCGAGGCCGAGCGCCGCGCCACCTACGAGAAGATCAACGCGACGGGCAAGGATGCCGAGGTGCAGTACGTGATGCTGGGCTGCCCGCACTACACCATCGAGCAGATCTGGGAGGCCGCGCAGCTCATCGAGGGCCGCAAGGTGCACCCGGACTGCGAGCTGTGGATCTTCACGCCGCGCGCCATCAAGTCGCTGGCCGACCGCAACGGCTACACCCGGATCATCGAGGACGCGGGCGGCATCCTCATGACCGACAGCTGCTCCGCCATGAGCCGCGCCGTGCCCAAGGGCACGAAGACGGTGGCGCTCGATTCGGCCAAGCAGGCGCACTACCTGCCCGCGATCCTCGGCGTGCAGGCGTGGTTCGGCAGCACGGCCGAATGCATCGATGCGGCGTGCACGGGTCGCTGGAATGGAGGCATGCAATGAGGCACCGGAATTTCTCCCTCCCCCGCTGGGGGAGGGCAGGGGTGGGGGCCGGCGGCGCATCCGTCGAGCGCTCTGGCTGCCCCCATCCCTACCTTCCCCCGAAAGGGGAAGGAGCAAGACCATGAATGCACGCGACAACACATCCACCCTGGTCATCCGCGGCCGCAAGGTGGTCGGCGGCGTGGCCGAAGGCGAGGCGCTGGTCACGCGCGACCGCATCTCGGGCTGGGGCGGCATCGACCCGCGCACCGGCACCGTCATCGAGACGCGGCACGAACTGCGCGGCCAGAGCTTCGCGGGCAAGGTGCTGGTGTTTCCGGGCGCCAAGGGCTCGTCGGGCTGGTCGGCCATGTTCCACATGACGCGGCTCATGAACTCGGCACCGGCGGCGTTCCTGTTCAACGAGATGACCACCAAGATGGCGCTCGGCGCCGTGGTCACGCATTCGCCGTCGATGACCGACTTCGAGCGCGATCCGCTCGAATGCATAGCCACCGGCGACTGGGTGCGCGTGGACGCCGACCGCGGCGTGATCGAGATCACAAGAAAATCGGAAGGTACGCGATGACCCGTCCCCTGCGCAGCAACTTCCCGCGCGGCTCCTACCTGTGGTCGGTGCGCAATGCGCACTGGCGCGCGCTCGGCATTCCCGAAGAGGATTGCGAGAAGCCGAAGATCGCCATCGTCAACAGCTCGTCGGAACTGGCTGCCTGCTTCAGCCACCTCGACCGCGTGGCGGCGGAAATCAAGACCGCGATCCGCGCCGCGGGCGGCGTGCCCTTCGAGGTCCGCACCGCCGCGCCCAGCGACTTCATCACCGGCGCGGGCGCGCGCGGCGCCTACATGCTTGGCGCGCGCGACCTCGTGACCAACGACATCGAGGTGGCGGTCGAAGGCGCGCAGCTCGACGGCATGGTGTGCCTCACCTCGTGCGACAAGACCGTGCCGGGCCAGCTCATGGCGGCCGCGCGGCTCGACATTCCGACCCTGCTCGTGCCCTGCGGCTACCAGCCCAGCGGCGAATACCGCGGCAAGCACATGGACATCGAGGAAGTGTTCATCGGCGCGATGCATGCGGTCACCGGCCACCTGCCGGTGGAAGAACTCGTGGGCATGAGCCGCGAGGCGATCCGCGGGCCGGGCGTGTGCTCGGGCCTGGGCACGGCCAACTCGATGCACATCGTCTGCGAGGCGCTCGGCATGGCCTTGCCGGGCAGCGCGCCGGTGGCCGCGCTGAGCCCGAAGATGATGGCCGACGTGCGCGCCGCCGGCACGCGCATCGTGCAGATGGTGTGGGACGACCTGAAGCCGCGCGACATCCTCACGCCCGGCGCCTTTGCCAACGCGGTGCGCGCGGTGCTGGCCATCGGCGCTTCGCTCAACACGGCCAAGCACCTGCAGGCCGTGTCGACCGAGGGAGAGTGCGGCGTCGACGTGTACGGCCTGTTCGAAAGCCTCGGCCCGGCGACGCCGGTGCTGGCCGGGGTGCGGCCGATCGGCGAGCACAGCATCGAAGCCTTCGAGGCGGCGGGCGGTTGCCGCGCGCTGATGAAGCAGCTCGCGCCCTTGCTCGACACCGGTGCGTTGACCGTCACGGGCGGCACCGTGGCCGACAACCTGCGCGGCGCCGAAGTCGCCAGCGCCGAGGTGATCCGCCCCATCGAGCGTCCGGTCGCGCCGCATCCCGCGATCGTCCTGCTGCGCGGCAACCTCGCGCCCGAATCGGGCCTCATCAAGACCGGCATCGTGGAGCGCAAGGTGCGCAGCTTCACGGGCCCGGCCGTGTGCTTCTGGACATCCGACGCGGCCATTGCGGCGCTCAAGAAGGGCGAGATCGTGCCGGGCCAGGTGGTGGTGATGCGCGGCGCCGGTGCCTGCGGCGGTCCGGCGATGGGCGGCGGCGCCTCGCGCGTGGTGTTCGCGATCGACGGCGCGGGTCTGGGCGACCAGGTTGCGATCCTGACCGACGGGCATCTCTCGGGCCTGGTCTGCAAGGGGCTCGTGGTGGCCGAGGTGTCGCCCGAGGCCGCGCTCGGCGGGCCGCTCGGCCTGGTGCGCGACGGCGACACGATCACCATCGACCTCGATGCGCGCCGCCTCGATATCGCATTGACCGATGCGGAACTCGCCGCTCGCCGCGCCGACTGGCAGGCGCCGCCGCCGGCCTTCGACACCGGCTGGCTGCAGCAGTACCGGCGCAACGTGAGCCCGCTCTCGAAAGGCGCCGTGCTCGTGCGCACCGAACGCCCCGAGCCCTCGGGCTAGACCTTTTTCACCCCGGCCTTCGCCAACCGGTGCGCAACCCCGCGCGCACCCGGTGGCGCAGCCCTGCGCGCGTTCCCGAGTTTTTCAACCAAGAGAAGAAGCAGGAGACAAGAAAACATGAAGAGATTCTTGATGGGGTCGGCGCTGGCGCTGGCCGGCAGCGGCGCGGCGCACGCGCAGTCCAGCGTCACCGTGTTCGGCGTAATGGACATCGGCGTGCAGTACACGAAGGGCGAGGGCGGCGGCTCGGTCAGGGCGCTGTCGAACGGCGGCCTTTCGACCAGCCGGCTCGGATTCCGCGGCACCGAAGACCTGGGCGGCGGCCTGCGCGCGGGCTTCTGGCTCGAAGGCAGCCTGAACCCCGACAACGGCACGGGCAGGCCGAGCAACAGCAACAACCAGGCGAGCGGCGCGGGTGCGGCAGGGCCGATCACCTTCGACCGCATGTCCTTCGTGAGCCTGTCGCACCAGAAGTTCGGCGAGCTGCGCCTGGGCCGCGACTTCATCCCCACGCACTACAACAGCATCTACTTCGATCCCTTCAACGCCAACGGCGTGGCGCGCGCGGGCAACCTCACGTTCGCGGGTGCGGGCACCGGGCCGCTGCCCACCGGCATCACGGGCAGCAACACCGTGAGCTACTGGCTGCCGGCCGGGCTCGGCGGCTTCTACGGCATGGCGATGATCGGCACCGGGGAGAACGACTCCACTGCGCCGAACCGCGACGACGGCAACTTTGCCGGTGCGCGCTTCGGCTTTGCCGCGGGTGCGTTCGACATTGCCGCGGCCGTCACGCGCACGCACTTCGACGCCACCGCCGCCATCGGCAACTACACGCATGCCAACATCGGCGGCACGTGGGACGCGGGCTTTGCGAAATTCTTCGCGCTCTACAACAAGGTGACGGTGAAGCTTGCTGCCGGCACGGTGCGCAAGAACACCGCCGAGATCGGCGCGCACATTCCGGCCTTCGAGGTCGGCCGCATCCGCCTGAGCTACGCCTACCTGGACGACCGCAGCGACGAGAGCCTGCGCAACGCCAACGGCATGCCGCGCAACCGCGACGACGCGCGCCAGTTCGGCATCGGCTACGTGCACAACCTCTCGAAGCGCACCGCGCTCTACGGCACCTATGCGCGGCTCATGAACGGCGGGCAGGCGCGCTACGTGGTGAGCGGCGGCGTGGCACCGGCGGGCGGGCGCCGCTCGTCGGGCTGGGAGCTCGGCGTGCGGCATCTCTTTTGACTGAAGAAGGAGCAACGACATGCGACGCAGAAACCTGACGCTGGCGGCCCTCGCGGCCGGCGGCACGCTGGCCATGCTGCCGGGCGCGGCAGCATGGAGCGCCGAGGGCAGCTATCCGGACAAGCCGCTGCGCCTGATCGTCGGCTTTGCGCCCGGCGGCGGCGC
The DNA here is from genome assembly GCF_007828835.1 of Variovorax beijingensis. Taxonomy (GTDB): domain Bacteria; phylum Pseudomonadota; class Gammaproteobacteria; order Burkholderiales; family Burkholderiaceae_C; genus Variovorax; species Variovorax beijingensis_A. Next base: position 142,137 of record NZ_VIVL01000006.1, read on the forward strand.
CGACGCGCTCACGCGCATCATCGCGGAGGGGCTGTCCAAGCAGCTCGGCCAGCAGGTGATCGTGGAGAACCGCCCCGGCGCCGACGGCGTGCTGGCGGCACAGGCCACGTCGTCCGCCAAGCCCGACGGCTACACCTTGCTGATGGGCACCAACACCGCGATGGTGGCGGCGCCCACGCTGCGGCCGACGCCGCCCTACGACCCGTTCAAGGCCTTCACGCCGATCAGCTCGGCCGGCCAGTTCTCGATGTTCCTGGTGGTGCCGGCCAGCCTGCCGGTGAAGAGCGTGAACGAACTGCTGGCCATGGTGGCGGCCAGGCCCGGCGCCTACAACTCGGCATCGAGCAACAGCGCTTCGGAGCTGGCCATGTTGCAGCTGCTGGGCGAGCGCAAGGTGGTCAACGCGCGCTACAAGGGCGACATGCAGGCCATGACCGACCTGCTGGGCGGACAGATCCACATGATGTTCACCACCGGCACGCTGGCGCCGGGCTTCGTGAAGGAGGGGCGCATCCGCGCGTTGGTCACGCTGCTGCCGCAGCGCAGCGCCTTGCTGCCCGACGTGCCCACGGGCGGCGAGCTCGGGCTGGGCAAGCTCACCATCACGCCCTGGGCCGGCTTCTTCGGGCCGCCGGGGCTGCCGCAGGCGATCACCGACAAGCTGTCGCAGGAGCTGCAGAACACCCTCAAGCGCCCCGAGGTGCATGCGCAGCTGGTGCAGCAGGGCTTCGAGGGCTACGGCATGAGCCCCGCGAAGTTCGCCGAATTCTTCCGCGCGCAGTACGAGGCCTTCGGCGCCACCGTGCGGCAGCACAACGTGAAGTTCGAATAGCCGCGGTGGCGGGTCAGAGCCCGATCGATTCCGCGTTGCGGCGCCAGAACACCGCATCCGGGAACGCGCCTGCGCCGGCCGCGGCGTTGTCGGCCATGTGCTCGGCGCGGCTGGTGCCGGGAATCGTGCAGGTCACGGCCGGCTGGCTCAGCACGAACTTCAGCAGCACCTGCGCCCAGCTCGTGCAGCCGATCTCGCCGGCCCAGGCGGGCAGGGGCTTGCCGCGCAGCCGGCGCAAGAGGCCACCGCCGCCGAAGGGCATGTTGACGATCACCGCCACACCGCGTTCGGCTGCGAGCGGCAGCAGGCGCTCTTCGGCCTCGCGCGCGTCGAGCGAATAGTTGATCTGCAGGAAGTCGAGCTTCTCGGCGCGCAGCACGGCCTCGACTTCGCGGTAGGCCGAGGCCGTGTAGTGCGTGATGCCGATGTAGCGCACGCGGCCTTTCTCTTTCCAGCCGCGCAGCGTGGCGAGGTGGGTCTTCCAGTCCATCAGGTTGTGCACCTGCATCAGGTCCATGCGCTGGGTGCGCAGCCGCGCGAACGACTGCTCCATCTGCGCGATGCCGGCCTCGCGGCCCGAGGTCCAGACCTTGGTGGCGAGAAAGGCCTGGGTCTCGCGCGGCCTCGCTGCGGCGGCCAGCAGCTCGCCGGTGCTTTCCTCGGAGCGGCCGTACATCGGCGAGCTATCGATCACCGTGCCGCCGGCTGCGAAGAGGGCGTCGAGCACGCCGGGCAGGCGCTGGTATTCGTCGCTGCCGGGGCGCTGGTCGAAGCCGATCCAGGTGCCGCAGCCGACCACCGGCAGGGCTTCTTGCGTGGAGGGGATGGGGCGGGTATTCATCTTCAGGCTGCCTTGCTGCGCGGATGCGGGGGGAAGCGCCGCGCCGGCGCACAGCGCCATGCCCAGCCGCAGCAGCCGGGCGCGCGTGAGGGAAAGACCGTTTGCCGGCAGGGTCACGGGAAAAAAGTCCTTCGGGGGTGGCTTTGCCGTTCCAGCTTTCAGTATCGGCCGGGACGGCGCAGAGGGCCACCGCGCGAGAAAAGCCCCTCCAGCCGGCTTTGCGGTTGCGATGCATGGAATACTGTATAAAAATACAGTTAACAGTTGAATCATGGGCCTCCCTTTCCTCGACTCCTTTTCCGCTGCCGCGGGCCGCGGCGTCTGGCATGCCGACGAGCTCGGGCTGGCCGACGCGCAGGTGGTTGCCACCGGCCACGCCGCGCTCGACGCGGAGTTGCCGGGCGGCGGATGGCCGGTCGGCGCCATGACGGAGCTGCTGCAGACCGCGCCCGAAGCGCATGTCTGGCGCCTGCTGCTGCCCGCGCTGGCGCAGGCGGTGGCCGCGCACGGCGGGCCGGTGGTGCTGATCGGCGCGCCCTACGAGCCCTGCGCGGCGGCGCTCGCGGCGCAGGGGCTGCCGGTGGAGGCGCTGATGTGGGTCCGCAGCGAGGCGCCGGCCGCGCGGCTGTGGGCCTGCGAGCAGGCGCTGCGCTGCGCCGACGTGGCGGCCGTGCTGGCCTGGCTGCCGCAGGCCCGGGTGGGCGAACTGCGGCGGCTGCAATTGGCGGCCGCCCAGCACGAGGTGCTGCTCTTCGTGTGCCGGCCCGCCTCGGCCGCGCAGGGCGCATCGCCGGCGCGGCTGCGCCTTCAGGTGGAAAGCTGCGAGGCCGATGCGTCGCAGATCGAACTGCGCATCTTGAAGCGCCGCGGTCCGCCGCTGGCCGCGCCCGTCATGCTGCCCGCGCGCAACGAGCGCATGGCCGCATTGCTGGCCGCCGCCCGGCTGCGCCGCAAGCTGCGGCTGCAGCAGCAGGGCACGGCGCCGGCCACCGAGGCGGCCGGGTCGGCCACCGTGGTGCGCATCGACGCGTGGAAAGGAAACGGAAATGCACTGGATCGCGTTGCGGTGGTCGCTTGATGCCGACGCGCCCGATGCCCCGGTGCTTCCCACGCCCGAGGCGCTGGGCTGGTGGGCGCTGCGCTACACGCCGCACGTCGCCTGGCAGGACGAGGCGCTGATGCTCGAAGTCTCGGCCTGCGAGCGCCTGTGGGGCGGGCGCTCGTCGCTGATGCGCCAGCTGGCCCACGAGAACCCCGCGCCCGGCGCCGTGATGCGCGGCGCGCAGGGCGCCACGAGCCTGATCGCGCTGGCGCGGCTGCGCCTGTTCGAGCGCAACGAGAGCCGGCCCAGGGACATTCCCGCCGGCCTGCCGCTGGACACGCTGACGGCCACGCGTCCCCACCTCGACCTGCTCGCGCGCCTGGGCTGCCGCACCTGGGGCGAGGTGGCGGCCCTGCCGCGCGGCGGCCTCACGCGGCGCTTTGGCGTGGAACTGCGCGAAGCGCTCGACACCGCCTGGGGCCTGCGACCTGAAAGCCACGACTGGCTCACGCTGCCCGACGTGTTCGAGCAGAAGCTGGAGCTGCCCGCGCTGGCCGAGACCGCACCCGAATTGATGTGGTCGGCCAACCGCCTGCTCGCGGCGCTGCAGATCTGGCTGCGCGCGCGCCAGCGCGGCGCGCGTGCGCTCGAACTGCAGTGGACGCTCGATCTCAAGCGCTTCAACGGCGTGAACCTGCCGCCGCACCAGCAGGTCACCGTGCGCACGGCCGAGCCCACGCAGGACATGGCGCACCTGCGCCGCCTGCTGTCCGAAAAGCTGGCTCTCACCACGCTCGCGGCACCTGCGAGCTGGCTCCGGCTGCGCACGCTCGAGACCGATCCGTGGGCCGGCGCCAGCACCAGCTTCCTGCCCGAGGACAACCGCAAGGGCGACAAGCTGCACGAGATGGTCGAGCGGCTCAGCGTGCGGCTCGGAGCGCACCAGGTGGTGGTGCCCGCTGCGCAGGCCGACCACCGGCCCGAGCGCAAGCAGGCCTGGCGCCCCGCGCTGCAGCAGGACAAGGCGCTGGCGGACAAGGCCGGCAAGCAAGCGAAGGCCGCGGCTTTGCAGCCCGATGCCCTCTACCCGCCCTGGCTGCTGCCCGAGCCGCTGCTGCTCGAGATGGATGGCGAGAGCCCGTGCTACCGCGGCCCGCTGCGCAAGCTGGTCGGGCCGCAGCGCATCGAGGCGGGCTGGTGGGGCGGCAAGGAAGACGGCGGCCAGCCGGCGATGCGCGACTACTACGTGGCGGAAAGCCCCGAGGCCGGCCTGGTGTGGATCTTTCGCGAGCGGCCCTCGGCGCGCTTTTCTCCGGCCGAGGTGCGCTGGTACCTGCAGGGGTTCTATGCCTGACCTGAGCGAAAAGCAGCTGCGCGGGCGCAACTCGGCCAAGGTGCATGCGCTGCCCTTGCCTTTGCGCAGGAAGCCTGCCCCCACGCTGCCCGACTACGCCGAGCTGCACTGCCTCAGCAACTTCAGCTTCCAGCGCGGCGCCTCGACGCCCGAGGAACTGGTCGAGCGCGCCTACCAGCTCGGCTACACGGCGCTGGCCATCACCGACGAATGCTCGGTGGCGGGCATCGTGCGCGCCCATGTCTGCCTGCGCGAGCTGCCGGCCAAGCTCGCGGAATACGAGCGCGAGCATCCCGACGAAGCGCCGCTCCCGCGCAACCCCGGCTTCCGGCTGCTGTTCGGCAGCGAATTCCGTTTCGAGCGCTTCAGGCTGGTGGTGATCGCCAACGGCACGGAAGGCTGGGGCAACCTCTGCGAGTTCATCACCGCCGCGCGCAACACCGAACTGCCCAAGGGCGAGTACCGCGTGAGCTGGGAGCACAGCGACGTGGCCTCGCTGCAGGACTGCCAGGTTCTCTTCGTGCCGCACCGCGCGCCGGGTGCCGCCGTGAATGCGGCCACGCTGCATGAAGACCTGTTGGCCGCCAAGGCGCTCTACGCAGGCAACCTGTGGCTGGCCGTGGAAATGCTCAACGAGCTCGACGACGACCTCTGGTTCGCCGCGCTGCTGCAGGCGGGCGAGCAAACGGGCGTGCCGCTGGTGGCGGCCGGCGACGTGCACATGCACGCGCGTTCGAGCAAGCCGCTGCACGACGTGCTGACGGCCGTGCGCGAAGGAAAAACGGTGGCCGAATGCGGCTTTGCGCTGCAGCCCAATGCCGAGCGGCACCTGCGGCAGCGGGTGCGGCTGGCCGAGCTCTATCTGCCCCAGATGCTGTCGAACACGCTGGTGGTGGCCGAACGCTGCCGGTTCGATCCCGAGGTGATCCGCGAGAACTACAAGTACCCGCTCGAAACCGTGGGCAGCAGCGAGACGCCGGCCGAGACGCTGGTGCGCAAGACGTGGGAGGGGGCGGCGCTTCGCTATCCCGAGGGCATTCCCGCCAAGGTGCGGGCGCAGGTCGAGAAGGAACTCGCGCTGATCGTCGAGATGAAGTACGAGATGTTCTTCCTCACGGTGGAAGACATCGTGCGCTTCGCGAAGTCGCAGAGCATCCTCTGCCAGGGCCGCGGCTCCTCGGCCAATTCGGCGGTCTGCTATTGCCTGGGCATCACCGCGATCAATCCTGAAAAAGGCCACCTGCTGTTCGAGCGCTTCCTGAGCCGGCACCGCCACGAGCCGCCCGACATCGACGTCGACTTCGAGCACCAGCGGCGCGAAGAGGTCATCCAGTACATCTACGAGAAGTACGGCCGCGATCGCGCAGCCATCGCGGCCGTCGTCATCTGCTACCGCGCGCGCAGCGCCCTGCGCGACGTCGGCAAGGCCATGGGCATCGACGAACGGCTGATCGACGAATTCGCCAAGGACCACTACTGGTTCGACGACACCGTGCTGGGCGAGCAGCTGTTCAAGGCGGCCGCGCGCGTCGGCGTGGAGGAGGACGAACTCAAGCTGGTGCAATGGATCGAGATGACGCGGCGGCTCAAGGGCTTTCCGCGCCACCTGAGCCAGCACGTGGGCGGCTTCGTGCTCACGCACACCCGGCTCACGCGGCTGGTGCCGGTCGAGAAGGCGTCCATGAAGGACCGCTCCGTCATCCAGTGGGAGAAAGACGACCTCGAAGCCATGGGCATGCTCAAGGTCGACGTGCTCGCGCTCGGCATGCTCAGCGCGATACGGCGCGGGCTCGACCACATGAACCGCTGGCGCGGATCGATGGTGCAGATGCACCAGATCCCCAACGACGACCCGAAGGTGTTCGACATGATCTGCGACGCCGACACCATCGGCGTGTTCCAGATCGAGAGCCGGGCGCAGATGTCGATGCTGCCGAGACTGAAGCCGCAGAGTTACGAAGATCTCGTGATCGAGGTCGCGATCGTGCGGCCCGGGCCCATCCAGGGCGGCATGGTGCATCCCTACCTCAAGCAGCGCGAGCGGGTGGCCAAGCGCTTGCCGATCCATTACGAGAAGGAAGAACTGAAGCCCGCGCTGGAGCGCACGCTGGGCATTCCGATCTTCCAGGAGCAGGTGATGCAGATCGCGATGATCGCGGCCAGGTTCACCGCCGACGAAGCCGACCAGCTGCGCCGCGCGATGGCGGCATGGAAGCGCAAGGGCGGCCTCGAGAAGTTCCACCACAAGCTCGTGAAGGGCATGACCGACCACGGCTACAAGGCCGAGTTCGCCGAGGCCATCTTCAAGCAGATCCTCGGCTTCGGCGACTACGGCTTTCCCGAAAGCCACGCCGCGAGCTTTGCCTTGCTGGTCACCGTGAGCAGCTGGCTCAAGAACTACGAACCCGCCTGCTTCCTCGCGGCGCTGCTCGACTCGCAGCCGATGGGCTTCTACAGCCCCTCGCAGCTGGTGCAGGATGCGCGGCGGCATGGCGTCGAGGTGCGGCCGGCCGACGTGACCTGCAGCGGCATCGACACCACGCTCGAAGCCCGCGCCCCCGATGCGCCACGCATGCCGCCGGGCACCGATGCGCGCTACGCCGATCGCCTCGGCCGCGAGAACCAGCCCGCGGTGCGGCTCGGCCTGAACCGTATTTCAAGCCTCAGCAAGGAGGGCGCCAAGCGCCTGCTCGAAGCGCGCGCGCAGGCACCCTTCACCAGCACCGAAGACCTCGCGCTGCGCGCCGAGCTCGACGGCAAGGACATGGCGGCGCTGGCCGCGGCCGATGCGCTGATGTCGCTCTCGGGCCACCGCCGCCAGCAGGTGTGGGACGCCACCGCGCAGCACCGCTCGCCGGCCCTGCTCAAGGGCGTGCCGATCAACGAGCCGGTGCTGCAGCTGCCCGCGGCGCCCGAGGGCGAGGAGATCGTCGGCGACTATGCCGCGCTCGGCCTCACACTGCGCCGCCATCCGCTCGCGCTGCTGCGCCCGCGCCTCGCGCGCATGAGGCTCATGAGCGCGGAGCAATTGCGCGCACAGCCCAGCGGCCAGACCGTGCGCGCCTGCGGCATCGTCAAGGGCCGCCAGCGCCCGGGAACCGCCAACGGCACCATCTTCGTCACGCTCGAGGACGAGACCGGCAACGTCAACGTGATCGTCTGGAGCCATGTCATCGAGGCCTGGCGCGAGCCGCTGCTGAAGTCGCACCTGCTCGCGGTGCAGGGCACCTGGCAGCGCGACGACGACAGCGGCGGCAAGGTGCAGCACCTGATCGCCACAGGCTTCAAGGACCTGACGCCGCTGATGGGCCGGCTGGCGCAGAGCAACACCAGCCGCGACTTCCATTGAGGGCAGGGCATCGAATGCAACCGATCGTTCCATGCCTCGCGCACCCCACGACTTTTCGCTAACCTGTTTCTCCCATGCCCGCATTCGCCCTCGATCCCGTCGTCGACGCGCCGATCGGCCCGCCGCCGCCCGCGCCCGACGTGCCCATTCCCGTGCCGCCGCCACCGCCGCCCGGGCCTCCGCCCGAGGGCGATCCGCCACCCGTGGAGCCGCCGTTCACCGACCCCGGTTTTCCGCCGCCCGTGATCGATCCTCCGCCGCCGATGCAGCGCACCGGCGAGCTGCCATTCGGCAAGCTGCATGCACGGCGGCTGCGCGAGATCTACCGTTCGGCGGGCTGGCCCTGCTGCGACGCCATCGAGGTCGAGCTGCTTGCGGGCGGGTTCCTCGAACGCATGCGCACGCCGCATGGCCACGAGACCCTGCGCGTGACCGATGCCGGCATTGCGCGCATTGCCACCACGCTCACCCTCAACCGCGCGGCGCTCTCGCCGCACGAGGCGCTGGTCGAGCGCGTGGCGCGCGAAATGACCCGCGGCGGCCGCATTGCCTGGCGCGGCCTTGGCCTGCGGGCGCGCCTGCCGCCGCTCGAAGAGGGCGGCAAGCCGCGCTGGTGCATCGCGAAGCCCGACGTGTTCTCGATCCGCAATACCAGCGTCGAAGCCTATGCGCATCCCATCGTGCACGAGGTGAAGGTGAGCCGCGCCGACCTGCTGGGCGACCTGCGCAGGCCCGACAAGCGCGCAGCCTACCTCGACCTGGGCGGCGAGTGCTGGTACGTGCTGGGCAACGATGCGCGCGGCCGCTGCATTGCATCGCCCGACGAGGTTCCGCCGGAGTGCGGCGTGCTCGTGCTCGAAGGCGAAAGGCTGGTGGTCGCGCGCGCCGCCGTGCACCGCGCCTTCGATCGCATTCCGTTCGGCGTGTGGCTCGCGCTTGCCAAGGCCCAGCCCATCGCGGGCTTCGATGACGACGCGCAGGACCTGCTCGGCGAGGCCGGCGCAGAGGACGGCATCTAGGCAATTTCCATTCAGCCGGCCGGTGGCCACCAGTGCTCGGCGGTGGTGCGCAGCACGCGCGCCGCATGCAGGCGCACGTCATTGCCATCGCAAGGGAGGCCGCCGCCATCGCGGTCTTTTTCCGTGGCCACGCGAAAGGGCCAGGTCGAGATCCGGCCCACGGGCTGGCGCGGCTGCGAGCGCCGCAGCGGCGAGAAAAACAGGATTCGCGCAGAGGACGCCGGCGGGCTGGCGGTGGTCATGGTGTCGCCTTGAATGTTTGCTCTTGGAGACGAGTCATTCTAGAGGAAACACTGTATGAAAGAACAGTATTTTCGCAGCACCGCGGCGCACCGGGCTCAGGTGTCGAAAAGCGGCTGCGCTGCCCTCGGCATGTCCGGCCCGCTGCGCAGGTTGTGCTCGATGAACTCGCGCGCAATGGCATCCACGTTGGCCGGCGCCGGCGTGTCGAAGGACATGCGGTACTTCAGCAGCCGGCCGTCGCGGGCCGTGAGAAAGGTGAACGACTCGTAGGCCTTGCGCGTGACGGCATGCACGATGCGCAGGCTCACGCGGCGAAAGTCCTGCCCTTCGATCCGCACGTCGGTGATGAGGCCGACCTCCACCTCGGCGTAAAGGCCGCGCGCCACCGCGAGCCGGACCTCGTTCACCGAAGACTCGAACTGCGCTGCGAAGCGCGGATCGTCGACGCCGGCCTGCCAGTGGCCCTGCTTCAGGTCGTACAGGTAGACGTCGACCCAGCCCACGCGGCTCTCGTAGCGGTGGCTGACGCCCAGCCCCGGCAGCCGTGCCTCGTGCCAGGTCGAGCGCACATACTGCCACGTCACCGCGCCGGCCGCGGGCGCCGCCGGCACGGGCGTGGCTGGCGGCGTGGCGCTGGGCGCCGCGCAGCCCGAGAGCAGGGCGGCGGCCAGCAGCGCAGGCCAGAGCTTGGTCATGGCGGATGCTGCGTGGTGCCCGTGCGGCGGCGCTACGGGGCGGGGGCCAGCTGCGGCGCGGCCACGGGCATGACGGCCACCACGGGCACGGCGGGTACGCCGGCATCCGGCAGCGCATCGCCGTTGCGCGCCTTGATCGAAGGGCAGCGGCCGTAGGTGTCGTCGAAGCGCACGATGTCGTCCTCGCCGAGGTAGCCGCCGGTCTGCACCTCGATCACTTCGAGCATCGTCTTGCCCGGGTTCTCCAGCCGGTGGATGGCGCCCAGCGGCAGGTAGATGGATTCGTTCTCGCGCACCAGCGTGACCTGCCCGTCGCAGGTGGCCTTGGCCGTGCCCTGCACCACGATCCAGTGCTCGGCGCGGTGGTGGTGCATCTGCAGCGACAGCTTGGCGCCGGGCTTGACGGTGAGCCGCTTCACCTGGAAGCGCTCGCCGAAGTCGAGCTTGTCGTAGGCGCCCCAGGGCCGCACCACGCGCCGGTGTTCCGTGGCCTCGGCCCGGCCGTCGGCCGTGAGCATCCGCACCACGTCGCCGACCTGCTCGGCGCAGTCCGCGCCCGCCACCAGCACGGCGTCGGGGGTGTCCACGATGATCAGGCCGCGGGTGCCCAGCGCCACCACGCGGCGGTGCGGCGCGTGGATGAAGGTGTCGCTCGAACGCAGCGCGCTGGCGTTGCCGCTCAGCCGGTTGCCGCTGCCGTCTTCCGCGTGCAGCGTGGCCACCGCGTTCCAGCTGCCGACGTCGCTCCAGTTGCCGTTGAACTTGACGACCGAGATGGCCTCGTGCTTTTCGAGTACCGCATAGTCGATGCTGTCGCTGCGGCAGGCCTCGAAGGCCTCGCGGTCGAGCCGGTCGAAGCTGCCGTCGGCCGTGACGGCGGCGGTGGCGCGTTCGCAGGCCTCGAGGATGTCGGGGGCATGCTTGCGCAGCGCCGCAACGAGGGTGTCGGCACGCGCCAGGAAGATGCCGGCGTTCCAGCTGTAGCCGCCGTGCAGGATCAGCGACTCGGCCACGGCGGCCGTGGGCTTTTCCACGAAGCGCACCACCGCGTGGCTGTGGCCGTCGGCCGAGGGTGCGCCGGCCTCGATGTAGCCATAGGCCGTGCTCGCGAAGCTGGGCGCCACGCCGAAGGTCACGATGCGCCCGGCCAGCGCGGCGTCGATGCCGCTGCGCACCGTTTGCGCGAAGAGCGCGGTGTCGGGAATGTGGTGGTCGGCCGGCGCAAACAGCAGCAGGTCGTCCGGCCCCGCGCGCAGCGCCGCGGCGGCCATGGCGGCCGCCGTGTTGCGCGCCACCGGCTCCAGGATCTGGCGGCCGGTCGCGCCGGCCCTGTCGACCGCCTCGCGCACCAGGAAGCGGTGGTCTTCCGATGCCACGCAGGTGATGTTGCGGTTCAGGCTGCACAGGCGCTCCAGCGTCAGCTGCAGCAGGCTCTTGCTGCCGATCAGCGGTGCGAACTGCTTGGGCAGGGTCTTGCGCGAAAGAGGCCACAGGCGCGTGCCGCTGCCGCCGCACAGCACGACGGGATGGATGGTGGGGGTGGTCATGGCGTCATCCTCGTGAAGTGGAGGTGCTTCGGTCAGAGCTGGCCGGTGTGGGTGGCCAGGCTCACCGCCTGCGCGCGCGAATGCACGTGCAGCTTCTTGTAGATGTTCTTGATGTGGGCGTTGACGGTCTGCCCCGAGATGCCGAGCCGCATGCTGATCTCCTTGGAAACGCAGCCGCGCGCCACGAAGCGCAGCACCTCGCGTTCGCGTGCGGTCAGCGTGGCTTCGCGCAGCGGCGTTTCCGTGGCCGGCCGTTCGCCGCTGCCCTGCAGGTTCATGCGCGTGAGCAGCCGGCGCGTCAGCTTGGGCGTGATGGCCGCGCCGCCGTTGACCACCTGCAGCACGGCCTCGGCAAAGCTCTGCAGCCAGGCGTGCTTGAGCAGGTAGCCGGTGGCGCCGAGCTCGAAGGCGTGCATCACGTGGGCATCGTCCTCCAGCGCGGAGATCACGATGATCTCGCAGTAGCGGTGCAGCTTGCGCGCCTCGCGGATCAGGTCGAAGCCCGAGCCGTCGCCCAGCCGCAGGTCGACCATCAGCACGTCGAACTCGTGGGTGGCCAGCAGGCGGCGGCCGTCGCGCACGCTGCTGCCTTGCCCCTCGAGCTGGATGCGCATGTCCGACAGCAGTTCCTGGGCGATCACGCGCCGCATGAATTCGTCGTCGTCGATGAGCAGCACGCGCACCGGCGCGTCTTCCTGCCCGGTGAGGAAGTGCGGCCACAGCGGTTCGGGCGGTGGGCACAGGCCAGGCGGGCTGGCTTTCCGGCGCTCCGGCAGGCGGCCGGGATCCGGCGTGTCGGAAGGAGGAGTGGTGTCGGACATGTGGATCCCCAGGTTGGAGTTGGAGGGCGTGGATGTCGTGGGTGGCGTGTGTTGTGGTGTCAGTCGGCAAGGCAGCGCAGCAGCTCGCGCTCCAGGCGCTGCAGGATGGCGTTCTGGTCCAGCTCGGTTTCGGCGAAGGAGCGCGCGGCCGCCCCCATGGCTTCGCGCTCCGGGCGCGAGGTGGCGAGCTGCGCGATGGCCTCGGCCAGCGCATCGGCGTCGCCGGGCGCAACCACCAGGCCGCGGCCCGACACCACGTTGCTCAGTTCGGTGCCCGCATGCGCCGTGACGATCACGGCCTTGCCGCTCGCGAGCATGCCGCCCAGCTTCGAGGGCATCACCAGGTCCGCTGCGTCGGCGCGCTGTGGCAGCACGTGGATGTCGGCCATGCCCAGCAGCTCGTTGAGCCGCTCGGCCGGCTGCAGGTCGAGAAAATGCACGTGGTCCAGGCCGGCGCATGCGGCCTTCAGCGGCTCGCGGCTCGGCCCGTTGCCGCAGAGCACGAAGTGGATGTGCCTGGCTGCCGCCAGCCGGCCCGCCGCCTCGGCCAGCAGTTCGATGCCCTGCTTGTTGCCCAGGCTTCCCGCATAGAGCACCACGACCGCGTCGTCCGGAATGCCGAGCATGGCCCGGTAGCCGTTCGCGCCGTCGCCGGTGCCCGGGGCCGCGGCCGGCTGCGGGTAGATCGAGCGCACGTCCACCCAGTTGGGAAGCAGCACCAGCCGGGCCGCGTCGATGCCCTTGTTCCTGGCCTTGTCGAGCATTGCGGCGGAGATGGTCGACACCCGGCTGAAGCGGCTCAGGAGCCAGCGCTCGGCCGAGAGCGCGAAGCGCCGCACCCGCGCACCGCGCACCAGGCCCAGGTCGAAGGCCGCGTCCACCTCGTAGTCCTGGATGTGCAGCCATGACTTGATGCCCAGCATCCGCGAGAAGAACAGCACCGCCGGCGCGCAGAAAAGAGGCGGTTCCACGACGAAGACCAGGTCCGGCTTCCAGCGCAGCTGCCCGAAGAGCAGCGGCATGCTCGACAGCATGAAGGAGAACAGGTGCACCATGCGCGCCAGCGCGCGCGGCCGGGCGGGCACCCAGGTGGGGGCGCGCCAGACCGTGATGCCGTTCCAGTCCGTCTTGCGGTAGGCCCAGGCCGAGTGCCCTTCGAACGGCACCCAGTGCGGAAAGAACGGCGGCGAAGCGATCACCCGGACCGCGTGGCCCTTGGCATGCAGCCACTGGGCCATCTCGCCCGAGTACTTGCCGATGCCGACGAGCTCCGGCGTGAAGTTCATCGAATAGAGCAGGATTTTCATGAAGGTCTCTGGAAGGAACCGCGAACCAGCCGCGCGAGCGGAAAGAAGCCGAGCAGCGCACGCATCCGCACCTCGTAGAGGAGCAGGTCGGACACGGCGGCAATGAAGAACACGTAGTGCGGCTTGCCGGGAAACACCGACACCACCACGCCGTAAGCCAGGAGCCGCAGCAGCACCTCGGCCAGCGCCCACCACCCCAGCGAGCCCATCGGCACCTTGAGCGCGAGCAGCATCTCGTGGTGGACCGTGTAGGTGCGCAGCAGGAAATAGGGCGCCATGCACAGGAAGATCTCGAGCGCCTCGCGCCCCACCTTCAGCAGCGGCGCGGCGGCCGTGATCACGACGCCGAGCCCGGCGAAGAGCGCGCAGCCCAGCAGGAAAGAGTGCCTGGCGAGCCGCAGGTCCGTGCCGTCCGCGTCCGCGGGATCGGTGCCCAGCATCGGGCGCGTCTTGGTGTAGAGGAAGGCCTGCACGAATTGAGAGGGCGCCTCCGCCAGCAGGAAGGCGATCTTGAAGGCGCCCACATACCCGAGCGGCATGAAGAAGGCCACCACCAGCAGGTCCGACTTGCGCAGCAGGAATATCAGCAGCGAATAGACGGTGGCTTTGCCCTGCGATGCCAGTTCGAGCGCGGCGGGCCCGGCCGGCGGGCCCGCGACCCAGCGCGTCTGCATGCAGGCCGCGCCGACCAGCACGAAGGCCAGCAGGTTGATCAGCAGCAGCTGCGTCGCGCGCAGCTCGGCGCCCCAGGCGGCGAAGGCCGCCACGCCGATCACCAGGATGGTCGAGCGGATGCCTCCCTCCAGGTTGAGCAGGCCGGCACGGCCCAGCCCCCGGCTGTACGACAGGCGCAGGCTCATGAACGAGAAGACCGCGAGCGCCGCCATCAGCAGCGCGAAGGGCGCGCCCACCACCGGCAGGTGCTGGATGCGCAGCACGGCGGCGCTCAGAAGCGCGGCCAGCGGAAGCCCGATGGCCAGCGTGCGGACCACGTCGCCGCGGCGCACGCCCGGCGGCACGGTGGCGGCATGGCGCGCGAACAGCAGCGGACTGCCCAGCATGGCCACCACCAGCGCCACTTCCATCACCGACTGGTAGATCGAATACTCGCCGAAGTCCGACGGCGAGACATGCGCGGCCATCAGGAACAGCGCCGCAAAGCCTGCAAGGTACACATAGAGCCGCGAAGCCAGCGCCCCCACGCCGTGGAGCTGCACCGCGCGCATGCCGGTGAGTTGAACGGTGCGGTTCAGGATGTTCATGGCCGTGCGTGTTTGCCCGCGGGAGTCGGCGTCATTTCGGTTCGGCCGCGCCGGCAAAGCGCCCGCCGCCCGCGGGGCGCTGCGCGAGCTGGCGCATGCCGAAGGCCCAGTTCTTGGCCCGGCGCGCCAGCCGCAGCGCATAGGTCAGCGCGGCGACCGTGTGCACCCGGCCATGCAGCACGTGCGCCATCGCGATCTTGGCGCCGCCCTGGAAGTGCAGCGCCAGCACGTTCACCAACTCGCCCGCCGGCGTGACCAGGCAGGGCTGGCCGTCGACGAACACGAGGCGCTTGGCGCCGCCCCGGTCCTGGAATTCGTTCACGAGCAGGTTGTGTCCGCCGTTGATGTTGTGGTCGATCACGCGTCCGCCGAACACCCGGTTGATGGGCGCTGCATTGCCGCTCGCATGGGCCCAGAGGTGCAGCAGGGTCATGTCCGACACCCCGCCGCGCACGCCCCGCGCGGCAAACCGCGCCGCGATCGCGCGCAGCTTCCTTCGGCCGCTGGGCGTTGCATACGTGTTGAGCAGGAACGCGATGAACTGCTGCAGGCCTGCGGCGGTCCAGTAGCTGACGTGCGGCGAGATCTGGCAGGGGTCCCAGCCATCGACAGGGCGCAGGTACGAGCCCGAGAAATTCGCCTTTCCAGCCACGCGCCGGATGTGCGCGCCGACGCCGCTGAACAGCAGCACGTCGCTGTCGATCAGCACGAACTCGCGGTGCTCCGGATGGGCGCGCAGATATTCCGACAGCAGGAAGTAGCGCCGGAAGCAGATCTTCTCGAACTCCGGCGGATTGCTCGACAGGTGCACATAGGTGCGGCACAGGCGCTCGTAGCCGGGCCCGGCGTCGGTGCCCGACAGCACGATCAGCGGCTCCCCGGCACGTGCCGCCGATTCGCGGCACAGCAGCAGGGACCTGTTCTGGCGGTCTTCCACCACGATGAAGGCAAGGGAATGGGTCATGGTCATGTCTCAGGGCCGGGGTGCCGTCGCGTTGCGGACCAGCGCGACGTGCGCGGGGAGAAATCGGAAGTCGTCGTCCAGCGGCAGGTCGAGCGTGAAGAGCCCGCTGCGCGCATTCGCCTGCGCGATCCAGCCGCGCACCTGGGCGGCGGTGAAGCGCGGCGGCGTCGGCTGGCCCCAGGAGGCGCCGAGCGGCGTCAGCAGATGGAACTTCAGCTCCGAACGCGGTGCGCTCAGCTGCGCGGGAGGCTGCATGAATTCGCCGGCCATCAGGTTCTGGCACGGCGCGGCCTTGGCGCTGAAGCGCGCCGGGCCTTCGCCCGCATTGAAAGCCAGCCACCGGTCGGGGGCGCCGCTGCGCGCCGCGGCGCACAGCGCATCCCAGCCGGACGGCGAGATGCCCCGGGTGTTGTAGACGCCGTCGAACCACCAGCCCCTGGCAAGCGCGCCGTAGTGCTGCGACCAGTCGCGGATCACCGCAGTCCATGCGGCGATGAAATCTGCCGGCGGCGGCTTCTGCTCGGAGATGTCGCCCAGGCACTCCATCAGCGCTGGGTCCGCCTGCGGCGCGCGAAACGGCAGGTAGAGCACCAGGGCAATGCCGCGGCTGCGCAGCGCGCGGCCGATCTCCAGCGGCAGGTCGCGCGGCGGCCGGTCCGCGGCAGTGTGCGGGCACAGCGCCTCGAGCGCCGCATTCGGCGCGATGTACTGGCCGTTGTTCTGCCCGAGCGTCAGGATGAGGTGGGACGCGCGCATCTGTGCGAGCGACGCCGCAAACGCTTCGACGTCGAAGCGGGCGGCGTCGGCGATCGACTGCCTGTCGGGCAGGTAGTGCACCATCACGCCAAAGCCCGAGTCCGCCGCTGCCGAGGTCGACGCGCAGGCGGCGCCGAGCATCCCCGCCGCGAGCAGCTGTCGAAGAACGCCTGCGCTGCGTGTCATTGCATGGCTCCGGCAAGCGAGACGGCCTCGCGCTTGAGCATGAGATAGCGCCTGGCCACCGCGCCGGGCGCGCAGGCTTCGGCATGCAGCCAGGCCGGCTGCGTGTCCCGGTGCTCGTCCAGGTACCGGGACAGCTGGTCCATGTCGCATGGCTCGCTGCCGATGAGGAAGGCGTAGCCGCCGAACAGCTCGCGGTGCACCGGAATGTCCGAGAGCAGCAGCGGCACACCCAGCGTGGCGGCTTCGGCGGCCGAGAGATTGAAGCCCTCGAAAGCCGACAGCGAGATGAAGGCCGTCGCGCCGCAATAAAGCCGCGTCAGATCCTGGCGCGGGACCAGTCCGCGGTGCCGCACGCAGTTGCCGAGTTCGGGGGCCATGCCGGCGACCATCCGTTTCACCTCGGCCGCGCCGTTGCCCGTGATGTCGAGCCAGTCGACCAGCCCCGCGCGCTTCATGCGCTCGAAGAGCTTCAGCGCGGCGCCGAAATTCTTGTGCGGGTAGTAGTGGTAGGACGCGATCAGGTAGCGCTCGCCCGCGGGCGGCTCGCGGGACGGTCCGGCCGCACTGGCCGAGCCTGCGGCGCGCGTGGCCTCCACCGGGTTGAAGATGACGCTCGCGTGCTCGCAGCGTCCGAAGTGCTGCTCGAAATCCTGCTGGCTGCTCCTGCTGATGAACACCACGTCGGCCGCGCTGCGCGCCACGCGCCGGAGGTTCCAGTCGAGCCACAGGCGCTTGGTGCGGCTGAAGTACGCGGGGTAGTGGCGGTACTGCAGGTCATGGACGATCACGATCGAGTCCCGGTGGCGCCCGAAAAGCGTGAACGGCAGGAAGTAGTTCGGAAACAGCGAGAACACCCGCTCGCCCGAGGCCAGCGCCCGCAGCCGGTGGTAGTTGTAGAGCAGTATCTCGACCAGGAACCGGCTGATGCGCAGGCGCCGCGCCACTGCAAAGAGGTGCGGGTGCCGTTCGCTGACCGGCTGGATGTGGTCGCCCTTGCACAGGCGCATCCGGCGCAGCAGCAGATCGGACACGTTCAGCACGCCGCCCGCGCCGCGGTTGAGGCGGATCGTGTCGTAGAACAGGTACTTGTACATGCTGGACCTCAGGCCGAGCGGGGGGCGTAGCGGGCCGCGCGGCGGCGCACCGCGCGGAAGCGCGAACTCAGCAGGCCGGCGAGCAGCGCCGCAATCAGCCCCGATGCCGCGAACGGCCCCCAGCCGAGGATCGGCCCGCGCAGGAACGGCACGTAGGCGGCCAGCAGCACCAGTGCGCACAGATAGCTGCCTGACAGTGCGGCGCGCGGATCGACCATCCTGTCCAGCACCCGGAAGCCGCCCGAGATCGCGAGGCCGAACATCACCGGCCCGGCCAGCCCGAAGTCGAAGTACGCGGTGGCGAAGGGCGGCAGCGACAGGTTGGACTGCGAGAAGTTGCCCAGGATGGCCGGCCACCCCAGCGGATCGAAGTCCGGAAACAGCTTCAGGTCGCGCGGCAGGATGAACGAGAACGCCGACAGCAGATAGCGCCCCCACCCGAGCTCGGGCTCGGATGCGCGCTCCAGGATGCCGGCCACGACGTACATCGCGTCGAAGTCGGGGCTGAAGGGAAAGGTGGTGAGCGTCTCGCCCCAGAAGCTGCCGCGCGACACCAGGTTGAGCACCGGTCCAAGGCCGGCGATGGCGCCGAAGATCAGCAGGCCCAGCGTCCAGCGCCAGCCCCGGCCCAAGAGATGGATGAAAAGAGGCAGCAGGCCGATCAGCAGGACCTGCCGTGCCGTGTTGACCGGGTTCGCGGCGAATGCAGCCATTGCCAGCGCAAGGCCCGCGGCACACCACGACCAGAACGTGCCGCGGCGCATGGCATGGATCGTCAGTGCCACGAAGCAGATCAGCACGATCAGCTTGGGCAGCGTCGAATAGATGATGTAGTCGACAGGAAGGCTTTCCTCGGTTCCCGGGATGCCGCGCGCGATGAAGTTCAGCTCGGGGCGGATGAACAGCGAAGCGAAGGCCGAGACCGCGCCGCTCAGCAGCAGCAGGGCCGGGTGGGCCACGCCGGCCGCCGGCAGCTCGGGCGCCGCGCGCGCGCGCGCCGGCGCCGGTGCCTCGGGCAGGCCCAGCCGGGCTGCTTCGACGCCCGCCATGTAGAGCAGCAGCAGCGTGAACGCCTGCATGTGCGCGACCGCGCCGATCACCCCCGTGTCCCAGAACGAGACGTCGGCGGCGATCTGCATCGCCGGCGCCACCGAGAAGTAGGTCAGGATCGTGGCGTAGTGGATCAGCAGGAAGACGCTGGCCCCCGGCGCGCGGAGCATCGACAGCTGGACCAGCGACAGCACGCACACCGCCGCATAGCCCCAGGCCGGCTCGAGCAAGCCGCACAGGAAGGCGATGGCGATGCCTGACCAGAAGGAGAGCGCTCTCATGGGAGGCCTTGTGCTTGTGGTTGAGTGCGGGGAGCCGGCGCGGGCTCAGGCATGCGCCAATTCCTGGGCGGCAGGCTGCAGCGACTTCTGGTAGTCCGCATAGGTGCGATGCAAGCCCTCGGCCAGCGATACCGTGGGGTGCCATCCGATGGCAGCCGCGCACGACACGTCGAGCAGCTTCCGGGGCGCGCCGTCCGGCCGCGAGGGATCGAAGCGGATGCGGCCCCGGTAGCCCACGACCTCGCCGATCAGTTGCGCCAGTTCGGCGATCGTCTGGTCCTCGCCCATGCCCAGGTTGATGTGGGCGCACATCGGCGTGGTGTGCTGCTCGTAGCCCGCGCGGCTCAGGCCCATCACGGTGGTGCAGCCTTCGGCCATGTCGTCGACGTAGAGGAACTCGCGCCTGGCCTGGCCCGTGCCCCAGATCAGCACTTCGGGCGCATTGGTGGTCTTGGCAAGATGGAAGCGGCGGATCAGCGCCGGCACCACGTGGCTGTTCTCGGCGTGGTAGTTGTCCCCGGGGCCGTACAGGTTGCACGGCATCACGCTGCGGTAGTCGATGCCGTGCGAGGCGCCGTACTGGCGGTTGTAGCTCTCGCACAGCTTGATGCCGGCGATCTTTGCGATGGCGTAGGGCTCGTTGGTCGGCTCGAGCTGGCCGCCGAGCAGCGCGTCCTCGCGGATCGGCTGCTCGGTCAGCCGCGGATAGATGCAGCTGGAGCCGAGGAACAGCAGGCGCTTGACGTTCGCCAGAAAGGCCTGGTGCGTGACATTGGCGGCAATCAGCAGGTTCTGGTAGATGAACTCCGCCGGATAGGTCATGTTGGCGTGGATGCCGCCGACCTTCGCTGCCGCCAGGTACACCTGGTCGACGCGCTCGGTGGCGAAGAAACGGCGAACGGCCTCCTGGTCGAGCAGATCGAGTTCCTCGTGGCTGCGCGTGACGACCTCGTGCCCGAGGCTGCCCAGACGCTTCACGAGCGACTGCCCCACCATGCCGCGATGACCAGCAACGTAGATACGCATATGTTCTTTCGGTTAAAGGTTGAGGGTTGAGGGATGTGGCGCCTAGCGCGAGCCGCGTGCCCCGGCCACCACGAGAAAAGTCTTCAAGAGGATCGCGATGTCCTGGCGGATCGAGAGGGTGGCGACGTAGTCCGCGTCCATCGCCGCGCGGCGCCGGTAGCTGATCTCGTTGCGCCCGCTCACCTGCCACAGCCCGGTGATGCCGGGCCGCACGGCGCAGTAGCTGCTCCAATAGACGCCGTACAGCTCCTTCTGGGCAAACATGCAGGGCCTCGGGCCGACCACGCTCATGTCGCCCTTGAGCACGTTCCAGAACTGGGGCAGTTCGTCCAGGCTGTACTTGCGCAGCACCGCGCCGAAGCGCGTGATGCGCGGATCACGGTCGAGCTTCTGGTACATCTCCCATTGCCGCCGGGCCGCCTCGTTGCCGCGCAGGTAGCGCTCCAGCACGGCGTCGGCATCGGGCACCATGGTGCGGAACTTGTAGAAGCTGAAGACGCGCCCGTCCCGGCCGTAGCGCGGCTGCTTGTAGATGCCCGGCTTGCCGGAAGTCAGCAGCACGCCGATCCAGACCAGCGCGAACGCCCATCCGAGCACAAGGAAGAAGCCGCCTGCCAGCAGCACGTCCACGGCCCGCTTGGTGCCCATCAGCAGCCGTGAATTGCCAGACGGATGGACGGTGGCATTCGATCGCAGTGTGTTCATGATGCGGCGCTCGCACGGGCAGGTTGGGGAAGCTCGGCAACCGCGCTCGGGTACTCGTGCACCCGCGGCTGGTAGCCGCCGTAGCGGTAGGCCAGCTTGCCGTAGTAGCGGCGGCTGGTGTCCATCGCGTTCAGCACCACGCCCTGGAACTGCGCGCCGGCATGCCGCAGCTGGTTCGCGCTTTCCGACAGGTCGCCCAGTTCGTTGTCGCCGGCGCGCGCCACCATCAGCAGCGTGCCCATGCAGGCTGCCAGCTCGGCCGTCTCCGAGGCGAGCAGCATCGGCGGCGTGTCCACGATCACCACGTCATAGCGTTCCGAGGCCTTTTCGAGAACCTCGGCAAAGGCGTCGCTCGTCAGGAGCGCGCTCGGGTCCGTGGGCAGCGCCCCGGTGGTCATCACGTCCAGGTGCCCGAGCACGTCCGTGTGGATGGCGTTCTGGAATTCGATCGAGCCGCGGATCAGATCCGACAGGCCGCCGCGGCGCTTCAGCCCGAACATGGCTGCCACGCTGCTGCGCCGCAGATCGGCGTCGATCAGCAGCACGCGGCGGCCGGTCGAGGCGATCACGGCCGCGAGATTGCCCGACACGAAGGTCTTGCCCGCGCCCGGCGTGGCGCTGGAGATCATCACGCGGTTGTTCGAGGCCTTGGGCATGGCGAACTTCAGCGCCGTGCGCAGCCGCCGCAGCCCCTCCAGCGCCGGGTCGTTCGGATGCTGCGCCGCCAGCAGGTGCACGCCGGGCTTGCCGTGGCGAATGGCGCGGTCGAGCAGGGGCTGGTGCGCGCTGAGCGTCACGGTGCTGTAGACGTCCAGGCCCGTGTGGGTCTCGATCTCGGCCGGGCTGGCGATGGTCTTGCGCCACGACCGGCGCAGGAACGCCGAGCCCGCCCCGAACGAAAGGCCCGCGATCAGCGCGATGCCCATGACGATCGAGGGCTTGGGCCGGATCGGCTTTTCCGGCAGCAGCGCCTGGTCGAGCACCCGCACGTTGCCGATCCGCCCCTCCCTGGCGAGCCGCATCTGCAGCGAGCTGTTGAGCAGCGACACGTACAGGTCGGTGTTGACCTTGATGTCCCGCTGCATGCGCAGCGAGTTCTGCTGCAGCATGGGCATGCGGCGGATGCGCTGCTCCACGCCCCCGAGGGCCTTCCTGAGCGAAGCGATCTGTGCGTCGATGGTCATCACGCTCGGGTCCCTGGACGTGAAGCGCTCGGAGAGCTCGATGCGCTTCTGCGTGGCATCGAACAGCTTCGTCTGCAGTTCCAGGTTCTGCGACAGCGCATTGCGCGCCTCGTCGTCCAGGCTGACGGTTCCGTTCTGGTTGCGGTACTGGTTGTAGATTTCCTCGGACTGCTCCAGCTGCAGCTTGAGCTTGGGCAGCTCGGAGCCCAGGAAGTTGAGGGCGCGCTGTGCCTGCGCCGTCTTCTGGTCGATGTTCACGCGCACATAGAGCTGCGCGATTTCATTGAGCAGGTTGGCCAGCTGCGTCCGGTTGCCGTCGCGCCAGCTCACTTCCACCACCGATGACTGCTTGCCCTTCTCGATCACGCGCAACTCGCGCTGCAGCTCGAGCAGCACGAGCTGCTTGGACTGGCGCACCAGCTCGAAGGCCGCGCCGGGCAGGCCCGAGATCGAGCCCACCAGCAGATGGATCGGGCCGAGCGGGGTCTGCGCATCGAGCGGCAGGCCGACGGTGCCGGCGAGCGGCTTGTCCAGCTTGGGGTGGGTCAGCGTGTACGCACCGTTCGCGCCCGCGGTCAGCAGGAAGCGCTTGCCTTCGAGATCCGCCGGCACGTCCATCTGCGCGACCACGATCCGTTCGTTGCCGCTCACGTAACCCGACAGGCCCGCGAAGCCCGGCTCGGAGAGCGTCTTGGCGCGGCGCGCCAGCCAGGCGCCGACGAGCGGCACATACAGCGGCTGCGCCTCGATGTAGAGCTTGGTGTTCTCGATCGCCTGGTCGAGCACCAGGCGCGACTTGAGGATCTCGGCCTCGCCCGCGGTCGGCGTCTTGGCGTTGAGCGCGTTGCTCGCGGAGTCGCCCACCAGCGTGCCGCCCGAGCGGTCCGGGTCCTCGACCTGGATCAGCACGTTGGCTTCGTACACGCGCGGGCCGAACATGGCGTAGGCCGCGCCCAGCAGCAGCGCGACAGCGGTGATGCCCGCGATCTTCCATCGGCTGTCCAGCAGCAGGTCGACATGCTCCCGGAGCCTGGAAGGAGGGTTGTCGGAAGCCTCGGCGTCCGGGGCCGAGGGAGCGGGGAGTACAGGTTGCCAGTGCGCATTCATGAGGATCACCTTTGTGTGTTGCCTGGACGGGTGGGGCGCGGCTTCAGCGGCGGCTGGTGGTGCCGCCGAGGTTCACGATCTGCGCGGCGGGAAGGATCAGGCTGATCACCCGGTTCCAGCGCGCCAGCGGCACGGGGTCGACGTAGACCACGTCGCGTGGCTGCAGCTCGAAGCGGTCGGCCAGCGCCAGCGCCACGGGGTTCTTCGCATCGAGGTGGAACACCTCGGGCACGTCGCCGCTCGAGTTGCGCACCACGTAGATCTGGTCGGTCGACGCGGTCTGCAGCGCCGGGCCGCCCGCATCGCCCAGCGCCTCGTTCAGGCTCAGCCGGCCGTCGCGCATCGGCAGGGCGGTGGGGCGCTGGATCTCGCCCATCACGTAGATGCGGCTGTCGTCGCGGCTGCCCACGTTCACGATGTCGCCGTTCTGCAGCGGGATGCGGGTCGGGTCGAGTCCCAGGCGCCGAAGCAGCGGCAGGTCGATCACCATCGTGCGTTCTCCGCGCGTCAGCGACACGCGCGAACGGTCGCCAGCCGGGGTGATGCTGCCGGCGCGGTTGATGGCCTCGGCCAGCGTCATCGGCACGTCGGTGAAGATCTGCAGGCCCGGCGTGCGGACCTCGCCCTCCACATAGACGCGCCGGCTGCGGAACGTCTGGATCCTGACGCTCACGAGCGGATCCTTGACGAAGGGCGCGATCTTGCGCGAGATCATCTCGGCAGCGGACCTCTCCGTCATGCCCTCGATCTTGGTGCGGCCGACGTAGGGAAAGCTGATCTCGCCCTCGCCATCGACGATGAAGCCGGGCGCGACGCTCACCCCGGTCGGGTCCGACTGCTGCGAGATGACCGTGCCCGCGTTGGGCATCAGCTCGGGATGGCGATAGACCACGATGCCGACCACGTCGCCCGGGGCGATCGTGTAGGCCGGCGCCTTGCCGAACAGCTGCCGCACATCGGCCGGCAGCGCGGCGGGGTTGCGCGTTGCCATCGTGCGGATCAGCTCGGGCGTGATGGAGACGATCTTCGGTTCGCCCCGCGCACCGCTGCCGCTCGAGCGGTAGGCGCCCCAGTTGCCGCTGTCGGGCGGGCCGAAGCCCGGAACCCCGCAGCCGGCCAGGCACAGCGGCAGCAACAGCAGCGCCGCCGATCGGATGCGGACGCGGGCGCGGGCGGGAACGGCGCGGGCGATGCGCAAGGAACTGGCCGGAGCGAGGTGTGCCATGGGATGTGTCCTTTCTTCCTGGGGAATCGGTTCACTGCGGGACGTAGGCGCCGCGCGCGGGGCGCTCCACGAGGGGTGCGAGCGGGCTCGGGCTGGTGCTGGGGCTGCGGCGCTCGGGGCCGGCGCTGATGGCGCAGGCGGCCACCCAGCCGCCGACGGAGCGCAGGAACAGCTGCTGTCCCCGCACCGTGCACAGCGTGTGGTCGGCATCGCGCATGAATTCGTACTGCACGGCCTGCGCGAACGGCTCGCCGCGGAACGGGCCGAGCTGGTCGCGGTCGTGGTCGCAGACATGCAGCGAGCCCGAATAGAGCAGTTGCACCGCCACCTTGCGCTCGACCAGGCGCCGCATGGTGGCGCCGAACCACACGGCGTTGACCTCGGGCGGCTTGCGTTCCACGAAGAAGCCGGGCAGCGGCTTGTTCGAATGGCTGGGCAGCAGGTGGCGCTGCAGCCAGCGCTTGGCCTTGCCCGCGAACGATGGATGCGCGGGCGCCGCCAGGGCGCGCCGCAGCGTGCGTTCCCAGCGCGAGCGCCGGTCCGGAAAAGCGAAGCCGTCGAACAGCGAGAGCGCCACCACGCGCGTGTCCGTCGCGGCCGTGGTCATGGCGTGCTCCACGCCCGAGCACATGCCCACGATCGCGAACTTGCGGATGCCCAGCATGCTCTCGAGAAGGTCCATGCCGGCGCGCAGGTCGCGCACCGCGCGGACCTGCACGTCGCACGAGGCGTCGGATGCGTCGCTGTCCCCCAGGCCCCCGAGGTCGAAGCGCAGGCTGCTCACGCCGCGCGCGGCCAGGACGTGTGCCAGCTTCACGTTGATGCGGCGCGGCCCGACCCGGTGGTTGACGCCCATGTTGAGCATCAGGCAGGCGACGTCGGCCGGCGCCCGGTACATGGGAATGGTGATCATGCCCATCAGTGCGTTTCCCGGTCCGAAGCGGACGGGGCATTGCGTCATGTCATTCATGGAGGGCACCCTGCAAGCGGTTGAGCGCGTCGGCCGGAACCATGGCGCTGTTGGGATAGGGATCGGCGGTCCAGTCGAGCCGGTGCTGGAAATAGGCGAGCCGCACCGGCATGTGGCGCGACTGCTGCTCGGCCGCCCATTGCGCGGTGTGCTGGTCGTCGGGCGAGGTCAGCACCAGCGTGTCGTGCAGGGCGGTGAGCGGCAGCGACTCGGGCGCCAGCGCGCCGAGCTGCGTGCGCAGCGTGGGCGACAGCACGGTGCCCAGTGCTTCCTCGGGCAGCGCGTCGGGATCGTGCGCGAGGTTGCGGCGCCAGGCCAGGTCCGGAATGCAGAAGGTCGTGTCGATGGCCGCCACATGCCGCTCGCGCAGGTGGCGCGCATAGCGCCGGCCGTCGATCACCGGCTCCCACAGCACGAGCCGCGCCGGGTCGCAGCGTCCGTTGCGCGCCGCCAGCACGGCCAGGGTGGCGCCGAGCCGCGCGCCGATCCAGACGATGCGGCTTCCCGGGGCCCTGCGGCGCAGCTCCTCGTGGGCCGAGCACAGGTCGCGGCGCCAGCCGTCGAGCTCTCCTTCGCTCTCATCGCCGGGCGAGTCGCCCGCACCGTGGAAGTCGAAGCGCAGGGTGGCGATGCCCGAGCGCGCGAGGCGCTCGGCCAGCACCTTGAAGAAGCGGTAGGTCCGCAGGCCCTCCTGGCCGAAGGGCGGGCACACGAGCACCGCGGTACTTCCGGGCCGCCCGTCGCCAGCGGCATGGAACACGCCGAAGATCTGGCGCGACGCCGGCCCGAACATGAAGGGGTACGCGTTCATTGCGGCGTCCTTGGCGCTGCGCGCCTTTCCGCCGAGCGGGAGCGGGCACAGGTCTGGGCCGCGAAACCCGGCATGCTGGCGCGCACATGCGTCTGCCGCCATTCCGCAATCGCTCCCACGCTGTCCACGCGCAGCGGCGCGGGCTGCAGCACGAGCCACAGGATCCGGCCGGCCACGGGCACCTCCACGCTCCGGCAGTCCGGCTCCAGCCCCACCTCGAAGCGCTCGGTCGGCACGACCAGCCCGAGACCGATGGCCTTGAGGCAGGCTTCCTTGCGCGTCCAGCAGGTCAGGAAGGCGTGCTCGCGCTCGGCGGCGGGCAGGGCCAGCAGCGCTTCGTTCTCGCTGTCCGTGAAATGCTGCGCGGCAAGCGCGAGCGCATCGGGAATCGGCCGCAGCAGTTCGACGTCGGCCCCCAGCGGACCGCGTTCGCCGATGGCGAGCAGTCCCAGCCCCAGGCTGTGGCTCAGCGAGAACCGCACCCGCGGCCAGCCCGACAGCGAAGGCTTGCCGAATGCGCTGCGGGTGAAGCGCAGCGCCTCGGGGCGCTCGCCGGTGTGCGCGGCCAGCGCACAGCGCAGCGCGGCATGCGCGGCAACGAAGCGCTGCCGGTCAGCCTCGAAGCGGAACTGCGCGGCGCGCTCCAGTTCGTCGTCGCAGAGGAGCCGCTCGGCCTCGGGGCCGGGCTCGCCGTCCAGCTCCAGATACCGGCAGACCGGTGCATCGACGGAAGTCAGGGAGAAAGCTGCGGAGCCCATGATGAATCACTCCTTACGCAGCCAGTTGCCGAAGGCGCGGCTCAGCAGGCCGTCGCCGCGCGCCGCACCCTTGAGGTTGCCGAGCGGCAGTTTTCCGAGATCCGAGAGCTCCGCGTCCTCCGCGGCCTGGTGCGCGGACGAGGCGATCTGCCCGAGGTTCTCGAACAGGTAGCGGCGCGACTGCACGCGGTAGCCCAGCGTCGTCTCGGCCTGCTGGATCGCACGCAGCACCAGCAGCGAATCTCCGCCGAGGTCGAAGAAGTTGTCGCTTGGGCGGATGTCGTTGACATCGATCCCGATCACCGAGGCCCAGATCTGCGCGAGCCGCGCGTGCTCGGGGTTCAGGATGGTGCTTTCCGCCGCGGCACCGGCCGGCGCATCCACCGGCGCCGCAGCCCTGAGCGGATCGACGGCGGCGAGCCTGCGCAGGTAGACGGCGCTCGCGGAGCCTTCTTCGCTCGCAAGCTCGGCCAGCGAGGCCTCGGGGCGATCAGCCACTTTCTGCAGCAGTTCGAGATAGCGGTCGCGCAGCTGTGCCCCGGTCTCGCGCAGGTAGATGTCGGCGTTGTAGATCAGTGCGCCTTCCAGCCCGTGCGGCTTGTCCATCAGCCACACGCCGATGTCGTCGGTGGCGCCGCGCTGCATCAGGTGCAGCTGCCGCGTCTGCAGGCTGCCGAGCCGGCGCGCACGGTCGCGCGCATCCTGGAAAGAGAACATCGCCTGGTAGGGCCCGACCGCGCGGATGCGCGCGGCCAGAGCGGGCTCCGCCATCAGGCGCTCGAACGGCACCTGCTGGTAGTTCATGAGCGAGAGAAGCTCGCGCTTCACGTAGCGCATGAACTCCGGGAGCGGCTGTTGCAGGCCGACCTGCAGCGACACCGGCAGCACGTTGTTGAAGAAGCCCATCACGTCCTCGGTCTCGGGCTGCTGCCGGCCCCGCACCGGGTTGGCGATGACGATGGTCTCGGACCTGATGATGCTGCTCATGGCAAACGCATACACGCCGAAGGTCAGCATGCTGAGCGTCACGTCCATGTCGCGCGCCACCTTGCGCAGTTGCTGCGTGACGGCGAGGTCGACGCGGATCCAGTGGGCGCCGCCCTGGCCGCTCTTGCCGGCGCGCCGCGGCATGTCGGTGTTGGGCAGGCGCGGCATCGGCGCGCTTGCAAAGCGCTTGAGCCAGAAGTCGAGCTGGTCCTGGAACGAGGGCTCCTTCATCCAGCTGGCCAGCCACTCGGCATAGTCGCCCTGCGTGGTGGCGATGGGCGCGAGCGCATGCGGCCGGCCGCGCTCCGCCGCGTCGTAGATGGCGGAGAGTTCGCGCTGCAGCAGGTCGAAGGACCAGCCGTCCCAGATCAGGTGGTGCGGCACGAAGACGAACACATGCTCGTGCACGTCGAGCTGGAACACCGCCGCATGCAGCATCGGCGCGCGGTGGATGTCGATCGGCCGGTCGGCGAGCTCCTGCATGCGTTCGGCCAGCTCGGCCTCGCGCTGGTCGGCCGGCAGGTTGCGCAGGTCGATGAAGGGCAGCGAGAAATCCACCGACTCCGCGATCAGCTGGGCCGGCTGGCCGGTGTGCGGATCGGTGCCCATGCGGGTGCGCATGGCGGGCTGGCGGCGGATGATTTCCTTGAACGCGGCCTCGAAGCGCTGCGCATCGAAGACGCCGGTCAGGCGCTGCGCCGCGGGCGCGTTGTAGACCGAGCGGCCCGGGTGCAGGTCTTCCATGAAGCGGATGCGCTCCTGCGCGGGCGTGAGCGGTGCAGTCTTGCGGTCCATGCGGCAGGGCAGCGGTGCCTGCGCGCCGGCGCCCGCGTTCTGCAGGCCCTCGACCACGGCGGCCAGCTTCTCGGGCGTGGGCGCCTCGAACAGCGAGCGCAGCGGCAGCGTGATCTGGAATTCGCGGCTCAGAAGCGTGGTCAGGCGCGAGGCCAGCAGCGAATGCCCGCCCATCGTGAAGAAGTCGTCGCGCATGTCCAGGCCCGGCAGGCTCAGCACCTTTTCCATGGTGGCGAGCACCTTGCGTTCGCATTCGGTGCGCGGGCCGGCGCCGCGCCGCGCCTCGTCGCGCGACACCGCCTGCGGCGCGGGCAGCGAGATGCGGTCGATCTTGCCGTTGGGCAGCGTGGGCAGTGCGTCCAGCGCCACCACGTGCTGCGGCAGCATGAAGGCCGGCAGGTGTTCGCGCAGGTGCGCCATCAGCACGTCCAGTTCGAAGTCGACACCGGGCGTCAGCGCCAGGTAGGCCACCAGCCGGACATCGCCCGGGCTGTCTTCGCGCGCCACCACCACGCAGCGCGACACGCCGGCCACCTCGCAGCAGCGTGCCTCGATCTCGCCGGGCTCGATGCGGTAGCCCCGCACCTTGAGCTGGAAGTCGAGCCGGCCCAGGTGCTCGATGAGCCCGTCGTTGCGCCAGCGGCCGCGGTCGCCGGTGCGGTACACCGTCTTGGCGCTGCCGAAGATGCGCGCGGCAACGAAGCGCTCGGCCGTGAGTTCGGGGCGGTCGATGTAGCCCAGTGCGAGGCCGTCGCCTGCGATGCAGATCTCGCCCGGCACGCCGATCGGGCAGGGCTGCAGGTCGGCATCGAGGATCCATATCTCGGTGTTGTCGACCGGGTGGCCGATCGACACGCCGCGCGATGCGACGACATCGGGGCGCACCAGCCAGGCCGTGGAATACACGGTGGTCTCGGTCGGCCCGTAGCCGTTCCAGAATTCGTCCGTGCGCTCGCACAGCGCGAGCGCCATGCTGGGCCGCAGCGCTTCGCCGCCGGTCCAGCCGCGGAAACCGGGCGCGCCGGGCCACTGGGCGTCGAGCAGCAGCTGCCACATGCCGGGCGTGGCCTGCAGGAAAGTGATGCGCTCTTCCTTGAGCAGCCGGCACAGGCGGTTGCCGTCCATGGCCACCTCGCGCTGCACCATCACGATCTCGGAGCCGCCCGACAGCGGCAGCAGCAGGTCCGGCACCGCCATGTCGAAGGACAGGGTGGTCACCGCGGCGATCCGGTCGTTTGCGCTCAGGCCCGACTTGCGCTGCATCCACTGCAGCAGGACCACCACCGAATGGTGCCGCGCACACACGCCCTTGGGCACGCCGGTGGAGCCCGAGGTGTAGATCACGTAGGCGCCGTCGTCGGGGCCGGCATCGTCGCCGCTCGGCGGCAGCGGCTCGCCGCTTTCCTGCTGCCAGGCGCTGTGGCGGTCGATCTCGAACACCCGCTCGGCCGCGTCGGCGCGCCAGTTGCGCGGCGCCGCCCCGATGTCCGACGAGGTCAGCAGCAGGCAGAGCCCGGCGTCCCTGGCGTAGTGCTCGAGCCGAGCCTGCGGAAACCCGGGATCGAGCGGCACGTAGGCCGCGCCCGCCTTGAGCACGGCCACCAGCGCGGTGACCATCTCGATGCTGCGCTCCAGGCACAGCCCCACGCGCTCGCCGCGGCGGACACCGCGCGCGCGCAGCGCCCGCGCCAGGCGGTTGGACTCGGCATCGAGCTCGGCATAGCTGCAGACCCGCGCACCGTCGCGCACCGCGGGGCGCTCGGGCTGCAGCGGCACGCGCGCCAGGAAGCGGGCCAGTGCATGCGGCGCGCTCTCCAGCGGCGTGCGCGGCGGCTGCAGCGCGACCAATTCCTGCGCGGCCTCGGCCGACAGCACCTCGAGCCGGCCGACCGTCTCGCCGGGGTTGCGCACCGCCGAGCGGAGCACGCACTCGAAGATGTCGAGCCAGCGCTGCACCGTGGCCTCGTCGAACAGGTCCGAGTTGTACTGCGCCTCGATCTGCAGGCCGCCGTCGAGCGGACGCAGGTTCAGGAAGAGCTCGAAGTTCTCGTACTGGCGCGCGATCGTGTCCTGTGCGACTTCGAGGCCCGGGAAGGTTTGCGCGCTGCTTGCCACGTCGGGGTCGACGTTGAACGCCACGCTCACCAGCGGCAGCCGGCTCGGGTCGCGCTGCAGCGACAGCTTGCCCAGCAAGGCGCCATAGGTGAGCGCCTGGTGCTCGAAGGCGTCGAGCACCGTGGTGCTGCATTCGCTCAGCATGGCATCGAAGCGAAGCTGGGCATGAACCGCCACGCGCAGCGGCAGCAGGTTCACGCAGTGGCCCACCAGGCCGGGCATGTCGCGCGCGACCTGGCCCGACGCGGGGATGCCCACCACGATGTCGTCCTGCCCCGTGAGCCGGTGCAGCGTGGCGATGAAGCCGCTGAACAGGCCCGCGAACAGGCTGGCGCCGGTCTTCGCGCTCATGGAGCGCAGGCTGCTCACGAGGCGGCGGTCGAGCAGGCGCTCGGCGCGCTGCGAATGGAAGGTGCGCACGGCGGGCCGCGGATGGTCCACCGGCAGTTCGAGCACGGGCAGGGTGCCGCCGGCGAAGCGCTCCAGCCAGTAGTCCACGTGCGGCTGCATGTCCGGATGCGCGGCCTCGGCGGCTTCCTCTGCCGCGAACTCCGCATAGCTGGGCGCGGCCTTCAGTGGCTGGCCGCTGCCGGCCTGCTCGGCATAGAGATGGCCGAGCTGCTCGGTGATGACCATCCAGGACCAGCCGTCGCACACCACGTGGTGGGCCGACATCACGAGTTCATGCTCGGCCTCGCCCAGCCTGCAGAGCACCGCGCGGAACAGCGGGCCGTGCTCCAGCGAGAAGGGCGTGCAGACCGCTTCGTCGTGCGCGGCCTTCAGCGCCTGCTCGCGGGCCTCGGGCAGGAGGCCGCTGAGGTCCTGCTGCTCCAGCAGGCCTTCGCCGGGCCGGCCGACCAGCATGCAGCTGCCGTCCGGCGAGATGGTGGCGCGCAGCGCCTGGTGGCGCTCGACCAGCCGCGCAACGGCACGTCCCATGGCGGCGGTGTCCAGCGGCCCGCGCAGGCGCAGCAGCACCGATTCGTTGTAGGCCAGCGAGGCGTCGGTGCTCATCGTCGCGCCGAGCCAGATCTCGCGCTGCGATTCGGTTGTCGGTATGACGCACTCGATGAGGCCGCCGGTGGCGGCGGGGCGGAGAACGGCGTTCATGCTGCGGCCTTTCCATTGATGAGGGGGGAGGGGCTCGCGGCGTCGGGCACGTACCAAAAGGGCTGGCCGTCGACGTCGCGGGCGAGCACGGAGCCGTCTTCCTCGCAGCGCTTGCGGTAGTCGAAACCCGTGATCACCGTGGCGCGGCGCGGCAGGAAGCCGGATTCCTGCATCTCGGCCACCGACTCCTTGAAGACGCGCTGGATGGTGGCGATGTCCTCGGCGCTGTGCGCGCTGGTGAGGAAGCAGGGGAAGTTGTCCAGGATGTGCACGCCGCGGCTGCGCATCATGGCGAACAGCAGGTCCTGCAGCGGATGCTCCTCGAGCCAGCTCACGCGCCAGAGCGAGGCGAACTGGCGGATCGCGATCGGCGCACCCACCTCGGCGCACCAGGCCGTGAGCTCGTCGGCCATGGCGGCGGTGCTGCCTGTGAGGCCGGCCTGCAGCGAGGGGCCGGCTTCCTTCAGGTGCGTGAGCGAAGCCTTGGCCGCGGCCAGCGCGAGCGGATGCCGCACGAAGGTGCCGGCAAAGTAGGTCACGCCGACGCCGGGAATCGAGTCGTCGCCGTACTGCCAGGCGCCGCCGTCGAGCGCGTCCATGAAGGCCCGTTTGCCGGCGATCACGCCCACCGGAAAGCCGCCGCCGATCACCTTGCCGTAGGTGGCGAGGTCGGCACGCACGCCGAACAGTTCCTGCGCGCCGCCAAGGCCGACGCGAAAGCCCGTGATGACCTCGTCGAAGATGAAGCAGGTGCCGCTCTTCTCGGTGATGGCGCGCACTTCCTGCAAAAACTCGCGCGGCTGGAAGTCGGGCCGGCGGCTTTGCACCGGCTCGGCCAGCACCGCGGCCAGGTCGTCGGCGTTCTCGCGGATGAAGGCCAGCGCCTCCGCCGTGCCGTAGTCCAGCACGCGGATGTCGCCGAACATGCCGCTCATCACGCCCGGCGCGGCCGACAGGCCACGGCCGCCCTTGCCGGCGCGCACCAGCACCTCGTCGAAGGTGCCATGGTAGGAGCCGGTGAACACCACCACGGTGCTGCGCCCGGTGACCGTGCGCGCGATGCGCAGCGCGGCCATCACGGCTTCCGAGCCGGTGTTGCACAGGGCGGCGCGGTCGCAGCCCGTGAGCTCGCAGATGAGGCCGGTGACGTCGGCCGCCAGCGGATGCTGCGGCCCGATCTCGTAGCCCGCATCGAGCTGCTTGCGCACCGCTTCCTGCACGAAGTCGGGCTGCCAGCCGAACATGTTCATGCCGAAGCCGTTGAGGGCGTCGACGTATTCGTTGCCATCCAGGTCCCAGAGCCTGGAGCCCTTGGAGCGCTCGATGACGATCTGGTAGGTGATCTCCTTGGTCAGCGGCCGGAAGCCGTTGACCACGCGCGGGTCGGCCATGTGCGGCCGGTTGGCCTGCGTGAACTGCTTGCTCTTTTGCGTGCGCTCCACATAGCGCCGCATGAAGGCCGCGAGCCGCGCCTTCTGCCGGCCGCTCGGCTCGGCGGTGCGCTGGGTGTGGATGCGCGCGATCGCGCCGAAGGCCTTGGTGACGTCGTAGCGCTGCGGTTCCCTGGCCGGTGCTTCGTCGGCGGCGGGCTGCGCCGCGACGGTGGCGGCGGCAGCGGTGCTTGCGGCAGCCGCCGGCATGGCGGGCGCAGCGGGCAGCGCGTCCATGCCTGCGCCCGACAGCAGCGCGAGCTGGCGCCGCATCAGTTCCATCTGCTGCGCCACCAGCTGCACGATCGGCCCGCTGCCGATGTCGCCGCCAGCGGCCGGTGCGGTCACCCCGGGCAGGAACGCGGCCGGCGGCTGCGCGGCCGCCACCTGCACCGGCGCGGCCATGGTCAGCGGCACCGCGGCGGTGGATGCAGGCACGGCCGCAACCACGGGCTCGGGCGGCAGGCTCTCGCGCAGGAACGCGGACAGGGTGTCGAAGCTGCGGTAGTTCTCCATGAGCTGGCGAAAGCTCAGGTTCACCTTGAAGCGTTTCTTGATCTGCGTGGCGACCTGCGTCAGCGTGAGCGAATCCAGGCCCAGCTCGCCGAAGGCGGCATGTCCCTCGGCCTGCATCATGTCGATGCCGGAGATGTCCTCGAACAGGGATCGCAAGCGCGCGTCCATGGACTCGGTGGACGCGGTGGAAGCAGGTGAAGGAAGTGGCGGGGACACTGCAGCTGTCACGGTCGGCTCCAAGAAGGTGGGTGGAACGGAGAGCGCGGGCGCGGATGGGGCAACGGCCAGCGAGGCCGGCGGCGAAACTGGCGGCACGATGGCCGGGCTCGCCGCAGCCGCTGCGATGTCGACCCAGAAACGCTTGCGTTCGAAGGGATAGGTGGGCAGGCGCACGCGCTGTGCGCCGGTACGAACGGAAAGGCGCGACAGCTCCACGTCCGCGCCGCATGTCCAGAGGCGGGCCAGCGCCAGGCGCAGCGTGCGGGCCTCGTCGGCGGGCTCGCCGTGCAGCAGCGGCATCACTTCGGCCGCGCCGTGCTGGCGCACCAGCGTGGCCAGCGTGTTGCGGGGGCCCACTTCGATGAAGAGCGGGCGGGCCGCCTGCGCCATGGCGCTGCGCACGGCGGGCGAGAACTGGACGGTGCTGCGCAGGTGGCGGGCCCAGTAGGCGGGGCTGGTGGCCTCGGCGTCCTCGAGCAGGCGGCCCGTGAGCGTCGAGAAGATCGGCACCGTGGGCGCATGCAGCGCCACCTCGCCGACCAGCGCCTCGAACGGCGCGACGGCGCCATCCATCATCGAGGAATGGAAGGCATGCGAGGTCTGCAGCTGGCGGCTCGCGATGTCCTCTTCCTGCAGCGAGGCGCGCAGCGTTTCGATCGCGTCGAACGGGCCGGCCACCACGCAGGCCGTGGGGCCGTTGTCCGCGGCCAGCGAGAGCAGCGGGCCGAGCCGGGCCGAGAGTTCGGCCGCGCCCAGGCGCACCGACAGCATCGCGCCCGCGGGCTGCGCCTGCATGAGCGCGCCGCGGCGGGCCACCAGCCGGGCCGCGTCTTCCAGCCGCATCACGCCGGCGATCACCGCGGCAACGAACTCGCCCACGCTGTGCCCGATGAGCGCATGCGGCCGCACGCCCAGCGAGAGCAGCCGGCGCGCCAGCGCGTACTCGATGGCGAAGATCGCGGGCTGCGTGACGGCGGTGGGCAGCAGCGCCTGCGGGTCGTCGCCGAACATGCGCTCGCGCAGGTCGAAATCCACCGCGCTGCCGAAGGCCTTCAGGCAGGTGTCGAAGGCGGCCGCGAACACCGGGTCGTTAGCATGCAGGATCTTGCCCATGCCGGTGTACTGCGCACCCTGGCCCGGAAACATCAGCACCGGCTGCGGCGCGCGCGCATCGACGCGGCCGCTGGCGCGCCACGGGCTGTCGCCTGCGCGCAGCGCGGCCACGGCTTGTGCGGCATCGCCGGCCACCACCGCGCGGCGGAAGGCATGCGCCTTGCGGCCCACGCTCAGCGTATAGGCGACATCGGCCAGCGGCACGCCGGGCGTGGCATCGAGATGCGCGGCCAGCTGTTCCGTGGCCACGGCCAGCGCGGCTTCCGAGCGGGCCGAGATCGGCAGCACCTGCGGCCCTGAGGCGCTGGCCGAGGTGGGCCGCGCGGGTGCTTCCTCGAGGATGACGTGCGCATTGGTGCCGCCCACGCCGAAGGCGCTGACGCCGGCGCGCCGCGGCTGGCCGGTGCGCGGCCAGGCCTGCAGGCTGCCGCTCACGTAGAAGGGCGTGCGCGCGAAGTCGATCGCCGGGTTGGGCGCGCTGAAGTGCGCGGTCGGCGGAATCGCTTCATGGTGCAGCGAGAGCGCCGCCTTGATGAGGCCGGCCGCTCCCGCGGCCGTCACCATGTGGCCGACGTTGCTCTTGAGCGAGCCGAGCGTGCAGTAGCCGAGCGCGCCGGTGTGCTCGGCATAGGCGCAGGTCAGCGCCTCGACCTCGACGGGGTCGCCCATCGGCGTGGCGGTGCCGTGCGCCTCGACGTAGGAGATGCTGCGCGCGTCCACGTTGGCCGCCGCCAGCGCCGCGCGGATCACCGCGGCCTGCCCGTCCACGCTGGGCGCGGTGAAGCTGGCCTTGGTGCCGCCGTCGTTGTTGACGCAGGCGCTGCGCAGCACCGCGTAGATGGTGTCGCCGTCGGCCTGCGCATCGGCCAGGCGCTTGAGCAGCACCACCGCGGCGCCGTCGCTGAAGACCGTGCCCTGCGCCTGCGCGTCGAAGCTGCGCGTGTGCCCGTCGGGCGAGAGCATCGAGCCTTCCTGGTACAGGTAGCCGCTGCGCGGCGGGCAGGTGACGGAAGCGCCGCCGGCCAGCGCCATGTAGCACTGGCCGGTGCGCAGTGCGTGGAAGGCATGGGCCACGGCCACCAGCGAGGTCGAGCAGGCGGTATGGATGCTCACCGCCGGCCCCGTCAGATTGAGCCGGTTGGCCACGCGCGTGGTGATGTAGTCCTTCTCGTTGGCCAGCATCACCTGGAACTCGCCCACCGCTTCGATCAGGTCGGGCCGCGTGGCGACGTGGCGCTGGAAGTAGCTGGCGTTGTACATGCCGGCATACACGCCCACCGGGCCCGGTGCGGCATCGGGCACGTAGCCCGCGCGCTCCAGGCATTCCCAGCAGATCTCGAGGAACACGCGCTGCTGCGGGTCCATCAGCGCGGCTTCCTTCGGGCCGATGCCGAAGAAGGCGGCATCGAAGTTCTCGATGCCCTCGATCACGCCGCGGGCCCGCACGTAGGCCGGGTCCTTGCGCAGCGCTTCGCTCACGCCGGCATCGAGCGTGTCGTCGTCGAAGAAGCTGATGGTGTCGCGGCCGGCGACGAGGTTCTCCCAGAACTGCTCGACATCGGCCGCCCCCGGGAAGCGGCCCGCGGTGGCGATCAGCGCGATGGCCTCCGACATGTGGGCGTCGGGCTCGGCGAGCGGCTGTTGTTGCGGCTCGTGCCCCGTGCGCGGCACTGCGGCCGGTGCGGGTGCCGCATCGTCGGCGCCGGCCGTCTCCAGTTCGGCGGCGATGGCGCTCGGCGTCGGATGGCGGAAGAACAGGTTGGTCGACAGCGGCTGCGCGCTGTCCTGCTGCAATTCGGCCAACACCTGCAGCACGCGCAGCGAGTCGCCGCCCAGGTCGAAGAAGTTGTCGTTGCGCCCCACCTTCTCGATGTGCAGGGCGCGGGCGAAAGCTTCGCACACGCGCTGCTCGGCGGCGCTGCGCGCTTCCTCGAAGGGCTGCGCGAGATCGGGCCGCTCGGCCGCCGGTTCGGGCAGCGCGCGGCGGTCGAGCTTGCCGTTGGGCGTGACCGGCAGCTGCGCAAGCCAGACCTGCGCGGAGGGCAGCAGCGCCGCAGGCAGGCGCGCGGCCAGGTGCGCGCGCAGGGCATCCCACGAGAGCCTGTGCGAGCGCGCGACGAGGTAGGCCACCAGCCGCAGCTGCCCATCGGCGTCGGGCCGCGCATCGACGGCGCAGGCCTGGATCGCGGGATGCGAGAGGATGGCCATCTCGACCTCGCCGGTCTCGATGCGGTGGCCGTGGATCTTGACCTGGCCGTCGCGCCGGCCGATGAATTCGAGGGTGCCGTCAGGCAGCCAGCGCGCCAGGTCGCCGGTGCGGTAGAGGCGCTCGCCCGGCGCGCCGAACGGATCGGGCACGAAGCGTTCCGCGGTCAATTGCGGCTGCCGCAGGTAGCCGCGCGCCAGCCCGTGCCCGCCGATGCACAGCTCGCCCACCAACCCGGTCGGCAGCAGGTCCATCGAAGGGCTCAGCACGCGCAGCACGGTGTCCTTGATGGGCCGGCCGAGCGGCACCGAGCGCAGCTCGGCGGGCAGTGCCGGAATGCGGTGGGTGGCCGCGAAGGTGGTGCATTCGGTCGGCCCGTAGCCGTTGCTGAGCGCAAGCGCAGGAAGCGCGGCCAGCGCGCGCCGCACGTGCGGCACCGAGAGCGCTTCGCCGCCGGTGATGAGATGCCGCAGTCCCGAAAGATGCGCCGGGTCGTCGTCGATCACCGCGTTGAACAGCGCCGCAGTGAGCCAGGCGGTGTGCACGCCGTGGCGCGCAATGGTGCGGGCCAGGCCCGCGCCCGTGGGCACGCGCTCGCCGTGCACCACGCAGCAGCCGCCGTTGAGCAGCGGTCCCCAGATCTCGAAGGTGGCGGCATCGAAGCCGAGTGGCGCCGCATGCAGCACGCCGCGGCCCGGCGCCAGTTCCGCATAGTCGACGCCGATGACCAGGCGCAGGATCGCGCGGTGGCAGATCTCGATGCCCTTGGGCGTGCCCGTGGAGCCCGAGGTGTACATCACGTAGGCCACCGATTCGCCGTCGATCGCGGGAGCGCTCCAGGGCGCGGGCCCGGTCTCCCCGGCTTCATCGAGCAGCAGCAGCGCATGGGACGCGGGCACCAGGTGGCGCAGCGCCGAGGTGCTGACCACCTGCTGCGCGTTCGCCTGGTCGAGCATGAAGGCGATGCGCTCGGGCGGGAAATCCGTCGGCACCGGCACATAGGCCGCGCCGGCCTTGAGGATGCCCAGTTGCGCCACCACGGCCTCGATCGACCTGTCGAGCACCAGTCCCACGTTGTCGCCCGCACGCACGCCCAGGTGCTGCAGGCGGTGCGCGAGCTGGCCGGACTGGCGCTCGAGTTCGCCGTAGCTCATCTGCGCATCGCCCTGCGCGAGGGCCACGGCATTGGGCGCGGCCGCGGCCTGGCGGGCGAACATGCCCACCACGGTGAGGCGCCGGTCCAGGGGAGCGGGGGGCGTGTTCCAGCCGGCGAGCTGGTGCTCGCGGTCGGCGGGGGGGAGGGTGCGGATCTCGTCCAGCGGGCAATCGGGCCGGTCGATCAGATCGGCGGCTGTGTCGGCAATGGCCGCGAGCAGCTGCTGCACCGATGCCGCGTCCAGCAGGCTTGCTGCCGCACTGGCGCGAAGGCGGGGCGCGTCCGATGCGGTGGTGCTCAACCAGAGAAGGAGGGGGGCCTGGACGCCGTCGGCGCCGGGGTCGCCGCGCAGCCAGAGAACTTTCGGCGATGGCTCAGGCGAGCCTGCGGTGGCGGCCTGGCGCCGTTCCTGGTCGAGCGATGCCAGCCAGGTGCGAGCCGATGGGGTCGGATCCGGCTGCTGCTCGCCGAGCCAACGCGCCTGGAGCAGGAGCCATGCCGCCGAGAAGGGGGTGTCGGGCAACTGGCCGGTGGCGTCGATCCAGTGCGTCCAGCGCTGCATGCCCCGCTCCCCGAGCGCCACCGAGCCCTGGATCCGTTCATCCGGCCTGTCCGAATTGAGGCGCGAGACGAACAGATCATCCAACGAAAGTCGGGGGGGCGCGGATTGCGCCGAATCGGCTATTTGAATTTTCATAGAAAAGATGGAAAAAAGAATTCATGCAATAGACGAGGGTTCATGAATTGGCAATTGGCCAATAAAATTAGGTAGTACGTTAGTTTCTATTTCGAGGTAATCCTAGAGGCTTTGTCCGACGCGGTGTTGATCAAAGTTTGTCGGGTTACATTGCCGAATCATTCGTTACATATTCGTACTACCTCATATCGCTCGAACAGGGTAACCAGCGCCAAATTCGGGCGCCTTTCCCCGATTCCGTCCGAACCGGGGAGTAGGCGTTTTTCCCGGAAAGGCACCGGCCC
Organism: Variovorax beijingensis; assembly: GCF_007828835.1. Classification (GTDB taxonomy): domain Bacteria; phylum Pseudomonadota; class Gammaproteobacteria; order Burkholderiales; family Burkholderiaceae_C; genus Variovorax; species Variovorax beijingensis_A. Next base: position 181,194 of record NZ_VIVL01000006.1, read on the forward strand.
AGGAAACCCACTGTATGAATTGCGCCCCCTGTGCGCATGAGCAATGCGCCCCCTTCCAAGGGAGACAATCGCCCCCGCCCACCGTGCCCGGAACCATGACAAAGCGCCTGCCGAACGCAGCGCAAGCCGCTGCGGCCAAAGCCGAATGCGCCAGAAAACGGGGGAAACGGGTAGAAGCGAAACAGGGGAGTGCGGACGCCTTGCGTTCCCTGCGCCGGATACGGCGGCGGGTTGACCGGAAGCTGAATTGGCGGAGGACGCCTGGTGAAACGGATGTAATCCCCACCCTGTTCCGGATGCGGTAGCCATTAATTGGCGTGATACCGAAGAACCTTGAAGCTATTCGCGGAAGAATCCCCTCGTTGTGTAACTCGGAGGCTGCCGCTGGCCCTGTTCTTGGGTGGATTCAATCCAAAATTTATGTTGATTTAATTAAATCAATGAAATTTGTGGCATTCTGATTGCAATTCGGCGGCCGAAGGCCGGGTTGAACCGGAAAAAAAGCCCGTTTTTGCGGCCGCGATGCGAAGAAGTTCATCCGCGAGGCGCCGGAATCGCTAGGATTCGGGGGGTCGCATTTCTCCGCGCAGCGCCGTACGCCTGCCGAGGCGCTGCGAGGAGGCGGCCCTTCAGCCAACGAGGAAACCAGCCCATGCTTCCCAACCTGCTGCCCTTGCGTCACCGCGCCGAAGCCTACAGGCGCAAGTTCCTGGTCAACGAGACCGAGAACCTCTTCATGGGCTCGTTCGAGAGCTTTGCCGCCGCGGAGGCCGGCGCGCCGGAGTCGAAGGCCGTCGGCTACAGCAATGCCAAGGCGGCGGGCGAGCTCTACACCCATCAGATCTACTTCTACGACTACCCCGGCCTTTTCTGGCTCGGGAGATCGTTCGACGAGGGCATGCGGCGCGTGTTCGACCTGGGCGGCCACGTGGGCATCAAGTACTACGCATTCCGCCGCGTCCTGCCTTACCCCGACAGCCTGCGCTGGACGGTCTGCGACGTGCCCGGGGTGGTGCAATCAGGGAAGGAACTGGCCGTGCAGCGCGACGCCACCGCACAGCTGGACTTCACCACCGACTACCAAGGCGCCAGCGGCTGCGACGTGCTCTATGCCTCGGGCAGCCTGCAGTACTTGCCGCAGCGCATCTCCGAGATCCTCGCGGGGCTCGCGGTCAAGCCCAGGCGCATCGTGCTGAACACGACGGCGGTGCACCCCGACCGCACCATCTACACGATCAACAGCATCGGCATTGCGTTCTGCCCCTACCGCATCCAGCACGTCGAGGAGTTGTGGGCCGAGCTCAGGGATGCCGGCTACAAGCGCCGCGATGCCTGGCGCAACGAAGGCAAGCCCATCGAGGTGCCGTTCGTCGAGGGCGGCGACAAGCCCTACTACGCGGGCTGCTGCTTCGATCTGGCAGGATAGTGGGTACCCAGGTACCATCTGTCTAGGTACCATCTTTATCTGTCTAGGTACCATCTCTGTATCTGTCTAGGTACCATCTCTGTATCTGTCACTCGGCCCCTTGGTCACGCCAGCCTCGGCGGCCCGAGCCCCCCAGCCTTCCGTCTCGGAGGCCTCCCTTGCTTTAGTGCTTAAGTTGGCGTCTTCGCTACAACGCGGCTGGCTTGCGTCCGACAAGCCAACGCGGCAGGGAAATACTTTTTTCGAAATTCACGCGAAGGAACATTTGCAGCAACAACGCCAATCGAGGGATCCGCATGCCTCTGACTTTCCTGATGAGCCTCCAGCACGTTCCGCTGCCCAAGAAAGTAGTGTCTCCCGAAGACGTTCGACACGTATCGGTCCTCAAGGCAACGGGTCTGATCGAAGCGGAAATAGCGCCGGCGCTGGACGGCTCGGGCAAATACAAGAACGCACGCAATGCCATCGTGACGCGCATCACCAAGGAGGGGATGGCCGAGATCAACAGGATGCGGACGGAGGAGAGCCGGTCGAAGCTTGCGCGGCGGCCGTGAGCGGCACGCAGGCCGCGCAGGAGTGCGGGGCTTGTGGAGCGGGTGAAGGGAATCGAACCCTCGTATGAAGCTTGGGAAGCTGCCGTTCTACCATTGAACTACACCCGCAGCAGGCGCGGATTCTACCCGGCAGTCCGGGTGCCCGGCGGCCGCCGGAGACTACCGCCGAAAAGCCGAAGGCTCGTTCTGTCCCTTTGCTGCGGCAAGGCACTTGCTCGCCGCTTCCGCAGCCTCCTGCATCAGCTCCTGATCGAGTGCATCGGGCGCGGGCCCAAGGCCGCGGAAGTAGGCGATCTGCTTCCTGTGCAGGTCGCTCGCGGCTTCGCGGGAGCGCTGCTCCAGTTCCTTCCACAGCCGCAGTACGCGACGGTGGCGGGCACAAGCTCCGGTGCAGCCGGGCGGAGGGCGGCGGCTATATCGATCTCGTCCGCATGTGCGAACTGTTCCTCGGCCCAGTCCGGCTTGGAGGGCATGTCCCCGGCATGGGCCTCTTCGCCGATGCCGGCGGCAAACCAGCGGTAGGTATTCTTACGCTTGCCGACGCGGCCCGTGGTTCGCACGAACAGGTAGCCCGCAGTGGCGTTTCCCGTTTCATCGACCGGTATGCCGGCTGCCCGAAGCGCCTCGACCCGCTCGTCGACGCTCAAGTAGAAGGACAACTGCAACGTGACTGTTGCGTTGTGAATGACCTGATGGACCATTTCTCCGCTCACATTGGTTGGCAAAGGGCGAAGCATCCCTTTCCCCGCTCCCCAAGTGAAGACATGGAGGAGGACAAAAGTGTGAGTTTTTCCACGAATTGCAAAGAAAGTTTGCAATTGAAGGTTCGTCAGCGCAGGAAGACGTGCTCCATGAACTGTCTGATTGGGTATTGCACCACGGCCTGCACGCCGGCCGGCAGTTCCAGCGGCCGCATCAGCATCTTGAGCGTGGCGCCCGGGCTCAGGTGGGTGCGCACGGTGCTGTTCATGCGCGCGCTCAGCTGCTGGATGTAGGCGGTGTCGGCGGCACGCTCGGGGGTGCGGGCGCGCACCACGTGGCGGATGGCGCAGTCGGCGTCCTCGCTCTTGAGTTCCAGCGTGCGCCGGCCGATGGTGCCCAGCACGCGGAAGCGGCCCAGCCCTTCCTCTTGCCGGTAGCGCCGGAAAAACCGGTAGAAGTGCTTGTAGTGGCTGACCTCGTCGGCCGCGATGCGGCTTGCCAGGTCGCACAGCACCGGTTCGGCGGTGCTGCGCGCCAGCGCCCGGTAGTAGCTGGCGGTGCCGGTCTCGATCACGCAGCGCGCGGTCAGCTCGAGCCCGCGCGTCGGCGCGAGCAGCTCCACCTTGCAGTAGGTGGCGTATTCCTCCAGGAAGCTGCGGTAGGCGCCTTCCCAGTCGAATTCGGGCCAGACGTGGGACACGTAGGCGCGCAAGGCCCGGCCATGCTGCAGTTCCTCGGCTTCCCATTGGTGGGTGAGCCAGGCTGTGACTTCGTCGTCGCCGCGGAAGAAGTCGACCAGGTTCTGGGTGTACAGGTCCGAGCCGCTTTCGACGAACGAGGCGCAGGCCACGAGGTAGAAGAGATTTTCGTCCCGGCGGACCTCCGGCCGCGCGATGCGGGAGAAATCCAGATCCTCGATCTTCCAGTGTGCTGCCTCATGGCCTGCCATGCATGCTCCTTGATTCACGTTGAAATGAATGGGACGAAGCCGGACGCATTTGGTTCTGCGCGCTCATTCCCATATTAGCTTTGGCACCCGCGCGGCGCCGGCGTGTCCTGGCGAAGGCGCGGCCCGCAAGCGAAACCTATAATCGATTGTTCAAGCAAATCAAGCAGTCAGGTCGGTTCGCCGCAGTGGTTTCGACGAGAGGGTCGCCATCGCCAGGCCGCCCTCGACAGAAGACGAAATCCAAAGATGAGCCAGCCCACAATCACGGTCGCGGACATCCGCAAGACCTTTCTCGATTTCTTCGCTTCCAAGGGCCACACGGTGGTGGCCTCCAGCTCGCTGGTGCCGGGCAACGATCCCACGCTCATGTTCACCAACTCGGGCATGGTGCAGTTCAAGGACGTGTTCCTGGGCGAAGACAAGCGCCCCTACGTGCGCGCCGCCTCGGTCCAGGCCTGCCTGCGCGCCGGCGGCAAGCACAACGACCTGGAGAACGTGGGCTATACCGCGCGCCACCACACCTTCTTCGAGATGCTGGGCAACTGGAGCTTCGGCGACTACTTCAAGCGCGACTCGCTGAAGTGGGCCTTCGAACTGCTGACCCAGGTCTACAAGCTGCCGGCCGAAAAGCTCTGGGCCACGGTCTACGTCGAGGACGACGAGGCCTACGACATCTGGACCAAGGAAATCGGCCTGCCGCCCGAGCGCGTGGTGCGCATCGGCGACAACAAGGGCGGGCGCTACATGTCCGACAACTTCTGGATGATGGCCGACACGGGCCCGTGCGGCCCGTGCTCCGAGATCTTCTACGACCACGGCCCCGAGATCCCCGGCGGCCCGCCCGGTTCGCCCGATGAAGACGGCGACCGCTACATCGAGATCTGGAACAACGTGTTCATGCAGTTCGACATGCAGCCCGACGGCTCGGTCAAGAAGCTGCCCGCGCCCTGCGTGGACACCGGCATGGGCCTGGAGCGCCTGGCCGCGATCCTGCAGCACGTGCACAGCAACTACGAGATCGACATCTTCGACGCGCTCATCAAGGCCGCCGCGCGCGAAACCGGCGAGAAAGACCTGGGCAACAACTCGCTCAAGGTGATTGCCGACCACATCCGCGCCACTTCGTTCCTGGTGGCCGACGGCGTCATTCCGTCCAACGAAGGCCGCGGCTACGTGCAGCGCCGCATCGTGCGCCGCGCCATTCGCCACGGCTACAAGCTGGGCCAGAAGAAGCCTTTCTTCCACAAGCTGGTGCCCGACCTCGTGAAGCTTATGGGCGAGGCCTACCCCAAGCTGGTGGCCGATGAAAAGCGCATCACCGAAACGCTCAAGGCCGAAGAAGAACGCTTCTTCGAGACGCTGGCCAACGGCATGGAAATCCTCGACGCGGCGCTGGCCGGCGGTGCGAAGACGCTGCCGGGCGAGGTCGCCTTCAAGCTGCACGACACCTACGGCTTCCCGCTCGACCTGTCGGCCGACGTGTGCCGCGAGCGCGGCGTGAGCGTCGACGAGGCCGGCTTCAATGCCGCCATGGAAAAGCAGAAGGCCGCGGGCCGCGCCGCCGGCAAGTTCAAGATGGACCGCAACGTCGAGTACGGCGGCGCAGGCAACGTCTTCACGGGCTACGACAAGCTGGAAGAAAACGCCAAGGTCGTGGCGCTGTACTTCGAAGGCGCGGCCGTGCAGCAACTGAAGGAAGGCCAGCCCGGCATCGTCGTGCTCGACACCACGCCCTTCTATTCGGAGAGCGGCGGCCAGGTCGGCGACCAGGGCGTGCTGGTGGCCGAGGGCGTGCAGTTCGGCGTGGACGACACGCAGAAGATCAAGGCCGACGTGTTCGGCCACCACGGCACGCAGACCCAGGGCACGCTCAAGGTGGGCGACACGGTCACGGCCGCGGTCGACACCGCGCGCCGCGCCGCCACCATGCGCAACCATTCGGTCACGCACCTGATGCACAAGGCGCTGCGCGAAGTGCTGGGCGCGCACGTGCAGCAGAAGGGCTCGCTGGTCGATGCCGACAAGACGCGCTTCGACTTCGCGCACAACGCGCCCGTCACGCACGACCAGATCCTCGAGATCGAGAAGCGCGTGAACGCCGAGATCCTGGCCAACACCGAGACGCATGCGCGCGTGATGGACATGGAGTCGGCCCAGAAGACCGGCGCCGTGATGCTGTTCGGCGAGAAGTACGGCGAGAGCGTGCGCGTGCTCGACATCGGCACCAGCCGCGAACTCTGCGGCGGCACCCACGTGGGCCGCACGGGCGACATCGGCCTGTTCAAGATCGTGAGCGAAGGCGGCGTGGCCGCCGGCGTGCGGCGCATCGAAGCCGTCACGGGCGCCAATGCGCTCGGTTACCTGCAGGAGCTCGAAGCCACGGTGCAGAGCGTGGCTGCCACGCTCAAGTCGCCGGCCGCCGAGCTGCAGGGCCGGCTCACGCAGGTGCTGGAGCAGGTGAGGGCGCTGGAGCGCGAGGTGGGCTCGCTCAAGGGCAAGCTCGCGTCGTCCAAGGGCGACGAGCTCGTGGCGCAGGCGGTGGACGTCAACGGCATCAAGGTGCTGGCCGCCAAGCTCGACGGCGCCGACGCCAAGACGCTGCGCGACACCATGGACAAGCTCAAGGACAAGCTCAAGACGGCCGTGGTCGTGCTGGCCGCGGTCGATGGCGCCAAGGTGCAGGTGGCTGCGGGCGTGACGAGCGACACGGTCGGCAAGGTCAAGGCCGGCGAGCTGGTCAACTTCGTCGCGCAGCAGGTGGGCGGCAAGGGCGGCGGCAAGGCCGACATGGCGATGGCCGGCGGCACCGACGCCGCGGGCCTGCCGGCCGCGCTCCAATCGGTGCAGGCCTGGGTGGCGGAACGCACCTGATGGCCCAAGCCGAGGCGCCCGACCGGCCTCCCGGCGAAGTGCTGGTGATGGGGGCGGGCACCATCGGCTGCTTCGTGGGCGGCAGCCTGGCGGCGGCCGGTGTGCCGGTGACCTTCGTCGGCCGTCCGCGCGTGCTGCAGGGCCTGGCGGCACACGGCCTGGCGCTCACCGACTTGGAAGGCGGCACGCATCGCCTGCCGGCCGCGAGCCTTCGCCTCAGCGAGCAGGTGCCCGTGGGCGCAGTGCCGGCGCTGGTGCTGCTGTGCGTGAAGAGCGGTGCCACGGCCGAGGCCGCTGCCGAACTGGCCTTTGCGCTGCCCGCAGGCACGCTGGTGGTCTCGCTGCAGAACGGCATCTCCAACTGTGCCTCGGCGTCGCGCGTGGGCCCCACGCTCCAGGTGCTGCCGGGCATGGTGCCCTACAACGTGGCCGAGATCGGACCCGGTGCCTTCCACCGCGGAACGGCCGGCCGGCTGGCGGCGCAGGACGATGCGGCGCTGCGGCCCTGGCTGCCGGTCTTCGAGCGGGCCGGCGTGCCGCTCGACCTCTATCCTGACCTGCTGCCCGTGCAGTGGGGCAAGCTGCTGCTCAACCTTAACAACCCGGTCAATGCGCTGTCAGGCCTGCCGCTGCGCGACGAGCTGCTGCAGCGCGGCTACCGGCGCTGCTTTGCGGCGCTGATCGACGAGGCGCTCGGCGTGCTGGGCAGCGCCGGCATTGCGCCCGCGCAGGTGGCCGCGGTGCCGGCGCAGCGGCTGTCGGCGGTGCTGCGGCTGCCCGACTGGCTGTTTCGCATCGTCGCGGCGCGCATGTTGCGCATCGATGCCAAAGCCCGCTCGAGCATGGCCGACGACCTGGCGCTCGGGCGCCGCACCGAGATCGATGCGCTCAGCGGCGAGGTCGTGCGGCTCGCGCAGGACCAGGACCTGGAGGCGCCGCGCAACGCCAGGATGTTCGCGCTGCTCGAGGAATGGCCCGCGCAGCCCCGGCGCTGGACGGCACGGCAATTGCAAGACGCACTGGGCCTGTAGCCGCACGGACGCTGTACCCTCTGGGGCCATCGGTGCGCATGGTTTCAAGGGAGTGTTCTCATGCAGGTTCTGATCCTCGGCAGCGGTGTCATCGGCACCTCGGTGGCGTACTACCTGGCGCGCGCCGGCCATGACGTGACGGTGCTCGAGCGGCAGCCCGCGCCCGCGCTCGAAACCAGCTTCGGCAATGCGGGCGAAGTCTCGCCCGGCTATTCGGCGCCATGGGCCGGACCCGGCGTGCCGCTCAAGGCCATCAAGTGGATGCTCATGCAGCACAGCCCGCTGGTGATCAAGCCCATGCTCGATCCGGCCATGTGGCGCTGGGGCCTGTCGATGCTGTGCAATTGCACGCAGGCGCGCTATGAACTCAACAAGGGCCGCATGGTGCGGCTCGCCGAATACAGCCGCGACTGCCTGAAGGCGCTGCGCGCCGACACCGGCATCCGCTACGACGAACGCGCGCTCGGCACGCTGCAGCTCTTTCGAAGCCAGAAGCAGCTCGACGGCATCGCCAAGGACGTGGAAGTGCTCGAGGCCTCCGGCGTGCCCTACCAGGTGCTCGACCGCGAAGGCTGCGTGCGGTACGAGCCGGCGCTCGCGGCCGTGAAGAACAAGTTCGTCGGCGGGCTGCGCCTGCCGGGCGACGAGACCGGCGACTGCTTCAAGTTCACGCAGGCGCTGGCGGTGCTGGCCGAGGCGGCCGGCGCGAAGTTCCGCTTCGGCGTGGCCATCCAGGCCATCGAGCACGACGCCGGCGGCGTCACCGCCGTGAGCACCGACGCCGGCCGCTTCACGGCGGACCGCTACGTGGTGGCGCTTGGCAGCTACTCGCCGGCCATGGTCAAGCCGCTGGGCATCGACCTGCCGGTGTACCCGGTCAAGGGCTTCTCGATCACCGTGCCCATCTCCGACGCCAGCGGCGCGCCCGAATCCACCGTGATGGACGAGACCTTCAAGGTGGCCGTCACCCGGCTGGGCGAGCGCATCCGCGTGGGCGGTACCGCGCAGCTCTCGGGCTTCGACCTGCGGCTCGATGCGAAGCGGCGCGACACGCTCGAGCACGTCGTGACCGACCTCTTTCCAAAGGGCGGCAACGTGCGCGACGCCTCCTTCTGGACCGGCCTGCGCCCCATGACGCCCGACGGCACGCCGGTGATCGGCGCCACGCGCATTCCCAACCTGATGCTGAGCACCGGCCACGGCACCCTCGGCTGGACCATGGCGGCCGGCACCGGCCGCGTGATGGCCGACCTGATCGACGGCCGAAGCCCCGCCATCGACATGGAAGGGCTGACGGTCGCGCGCTACGGCGCGTGAGCTGAGCAGCACCGGCCGGCGCGCGGGGCAAGAGCCCGCGGCCCTCCGGACAACCCGTCGAGAACCACCTGTGGGCCGCACGGCCGACCGGGGCTGCGCGCCTTGGATTCAAGGGTTTGTACCTAGATTGACGAAGCCATTGGTACTCGGTATTCTTCGCTCCGTTCCATTAATAAATCACTGTTTCATTAGTGAAACAAACAGATCAACCCACGAACGCCATGCCATCCACACGCCGACAAGCCATTGCAACCGCGCTCGCACTGGCCGCCGCCTGCGCCACCGGGCTCGCCCGGGCCGACAGCTATCCGAGCAAGCCGATCACGCTGGTTGTCGCCTATCCGGCCGGCGGCGACACCGACGCGCTCGCGCGGCTCTTCGCCGAAAAGCTGTCGGCGCGCGTGGGCCAGCCCGTGGTGGTCGACAACCGTCCCGGCGCCAGCGGCATCATCGGCAGCGCCTATGTCTCCAAGGCGCAGCCCGACGGCTACACGCTGCTGCTCGCGCCCAGCACCTTCTCGATTGCGCAGCTGGTGCTCAAGACGGGCGGCACCTCGGGCTACGACGTGCTCAACGGCTTCACGCCCATCGTGCAGACCGGCAGCCTGCCGCTGTTCCTGGTGGCGAGCGGCGCCAGCGGCCTGGCGAGCGTGAAGGACCTGGCGGCAGCGGCCAAGGCCGGCAAGCCGCTGACCTATGCGAGCCCGGGCAGTGGCTCGCCGATGCACATCCTGGGCGAGATGTTCAACCGCGCCGCAGGCGTGAATCTGGCGCACGTGCCCTACAAGGGCGTGGCGCCCGCGGTCAACGACGTGCTGGGCGGCCACGTGCCCGCCACCTTCATCACGCTGGGCCCGGTGGCGCCGTACCTCGCCAACGGCAAGATGCTGCCGCTCGCGGTGGCATCGCGCGAGCGTTCGGCACTGGCGCCCAAGGTGCCGACGCTGCTGGAACTCGGCTACAAGGACGTGGAGGTCACGGCCTGGAACGGCCTCTGGGGCCCGCGCAACCTGCCGCCCGAGATCGTCAAGACGCTCAACGGCCACTTCAACGAGATCCTGAAGATGCCCGACATCGTCTCGCGCATGGCCGTTCTCGGCACCACGCCCGTGGGTGGCAGTGCCGACGTGCTCGGCAAGATCAACGCCGCGGACTTCGAACGTTTCGGCAAGGTCATCAAGGAGCTCGGCATCCAGGCCGACTGAACGCACATGACCGAACTCAAAGCCGTTCCCGATCCCTCGAGCCTGCAAGCCCTGTTGGCCGAGCTGCCCGCCAATCTGCTGGCGGGCCGCCGCATCCTCGTGACCGGCGGCGCGCGCGGGCTGGGGCTTGCCTTTGCGCAGTGCATCGCGGCGGCGGGCGCGAGCGTGGTGCTGGCCGACATCCTCGGCGAGCTGGCGGAGAGCGAAGCCAGGGCGCTGCGCGATGCCGGCCACAAGGCGTACGCGCTGGCCGTCGACCTGTCGGATCCGGCTTCGATCGAGGCCTGTGCAACGGAAGCCGTCCGCCTGCTCGGCGGGCTCGACGGCCTCGTCAACAACGCCGCCATCACCAATTCGGGTGGACGCGATGCGCACCAGCTCGACCTCGACACCTGGGACCGCGTGATGAACGTCAACGTGCGCGGCACTTGGCTCATGGGCCGGGCCTGCCGGCCCGCGCTCGCGGCCAGCGGACGCGGCGCGGTGGTCAACCTCGCGTCCGACACCGCGCTGTGGGGCGCCCCCAACCTGCTGGCTTATGCGTCGAGCAAGGGCGCCGTCATTGCCATGACGCGCTCGCTGGCGCGCGAGTGGGGCGGCGACAACGTCACCGTCAACGCCGTGGCGCCGGGCCTCACGCTGGTGGAAGCCACCGAGTACGTGCCGATGGCGCGCCACCAGAAGTACCTCGAAGGCCGCGCCATCCCGCGCGAGCAGCAGGCCGCCGACGTCTGCGGCGCCACGCTGTACCTGCTTTCCGGCCTCGCACGCTTCGTGACGGGCCAGCTGCTCGCCGTCAACGGCGGCTTTGCGATGCACTGAATCAAATTTTTCCGACGACGAATGGAGTGAACACGATGAGCGATTTGTCCGAACAGCAGAAGATCACCGACACCGCCGGCAGCACGCTGGCGCAGCCCGAAGGCAGCAGCCTGGCCGAGTGGATGAACAGCCGCATCGCGCGCTACGAAACCCGCAAGTACGACTGGGATGCGCTCAAGTTCCAGGCCGACCTCGATCCCAAGTTCCGCCGCGCGCAGATGCGCTACGTGGGCACGGGCGGCACCGGCGTTGCCAAGGACGTCAACACCGTGCCGGCCGAGCACTTCACCTTCTCCACCATGGTGATCCCGGCCGGCCATGAAGGCCCGCCGCACCTGCACACCGACGTGGAAGAGGTGTTCTTCCTGATCCGCGGCAAGCTCAAGGTGGTGATCGAAAAGGACGGCGAGCGCTTCGAAACCGTCATGACCGACCGCGACCTGATCTCGGTGCCGCCGGGCGTGTACCGCGAAGAGATCAACATCGGCGACGAAGACGCACTGATGTGCGTGATGCTCGGCGCGAAGAAGCCCGTGACGCCGACCTATCCGGCCGACCATCCGCTCGCGAAGATCAAGCGCTGAAGAAGAAGCAGGCCATGAACGACGCCACCGCCACCGACGTGCTGACCGCCTTGCCCGCTTCCGAGCTGGCGCTGCTGGAGGCCCGCTTTCCGGCGCACGCCGTGCCGGTCGAAGGCAGTGCCGTGGTGTCGGTGCGCGAATGCGGCACGGGCCCGGCCCTCATCTGCCTGCACGGCATCGGCTCCGGTGCGGCCTCGTGGCTCGGCCTCGCCTTGCAGCTCGCGCCGCAGGCCCGCGTGATCGCGTGGGATGCGCCGGGCTATGGCGCATCGACGCCGCTCGCGGCCGCGGCGCCTTGCGCGGCCGACTATGCGCAGCGGCTGCACGGGTTGCTCGATGCGCTCGACATCCAGTCCTGCGTGCTGGTCGGCCATTCGCTCGGTGCGCTCACTGCCGCGTCTGCCGCGCGCGAGGATTCGGCGCTGGCCTCGCGCATCCGGCGCCTCGTGCTCATCAGCCCCGCGGCCGGCTATGGCGCCCCGCAGCGCGAGGAAGCCCGCCGCAAGGTGCGCGCCGAGCGGCTTGCCACGCTCGACGAGCTCGGCATCGCCGGCATGGCCGCGAAGCGCGCGGGGCGCCTCGTGTCCGGCAGTGCCGGCGAACTCGCGCGCCAATGGGTGCAGTGGAACATGGCGCAGCTGAACGAGGGCGGCTATCGCCAGGCCGTCGAGCTGCTGTGCAACGCCGACCTGCTGGCCGACCTGCCGCCCGCCATGCCGGTGCGCGTAGCCTGCGGCACGCTCGATGCCGTCACCACGCCAGAGGCCTGCGCCGAAGTCGCGCGCCGCTGCGGCGTGCCGCTCGAACCGATCGCCAATGCAGGACACGCCAGCTACGTGGAGCAGCCGCAGGCCGTTGCCGCACTGCTGCGCGAAGTGCTCGCCGCCTGACAGGCCTGACAGAAGACACACCACAAGACATGCAAAGGGAAGAACGAACCACCATGGCCACCAACGACAACGAGACAATGGAAGAGGGCGGCGAGCGCTACAACGTACCGGCGCTCGAACGCGGCCTGCGCGTGCTGTGCGAGTTCAGCCGCGAGAGCCGCACGCTCTCCGCGCCCGAACTGGCGCGCCGCCTCGACCTGCCGCGCTCGACCGTGTTCCGGCTGCTCACCACGCTCGAGAACATGGGCTTCCTCGAGCGCGCCGAGGGCGGGCGCGACTACCGCCTGGGCCTGGCCGTGCTGCGCCTGGGCTTCGAGTACCTGGCCTCGCTCGAGCTCACGCAGCTGGGCGCACCGCTGCTCAACCGCCTGTGCGACGAGCTGCGCACGCCCTGCAACCTGGTGGTGCGCGACGGCCGCTCCATCGTCTACGTGGCCAAGGTGGCGCCGCCCACGCCGTTCGCAAGCTCGGTCACTGTGGGCACGCGCCTGCCGGCCCATGCCACCGTGCTCGGCCGCGTGCTGCTCGAAGACCTCACGCTGCCGCAGCTGCGCGCGCTCTATCCGGAAGACCGGCTCGAGACCTTCTCGCCGAGCACGCCCAAGACCGTGAGCGAGCTGTTCGACATGGTGCAGGCCGACCGCACGCGCGGCTACGTGCTGGGCGAAGGCTTCTTCGAATCGAACATCTCCAGCATCGCGGCGCCGGTGCGCGACCACAGCGGCCACATCGTGGCTGCGCTGGGCGCCACCATCACCTCGGGCCACATCGAGGAGAACCGCATGGACGAGATGGTGCAGCGCGTGCGCGCCACCGCCGAGGAAATTTCGGGCCTCCTGAACTACTCGCCTGCCCGCACGCAAAAGGTGGTGCCGCTTCGCAGCGCATGAACCACGCCATGACACAGCCTTCTTCTTCCTTCTTTTCCGCCGACGCACTGGCGGGCCGCGTGGCCGTGGTCACGGGCGGTTCCTCGGGCATCGGCCTGGCCACGGTCGAGCTGCTGCTCGAATGCGGCGCCGCGGTGGCGCTGTGCGGCCGCAATGCCGGGCGGCTCGACGGCGCGGTGGCCGGCCTGCGCGAAAGGCACCCCGACGCGCGGCTTTTCGCGCAACCCTGCGACGTGCTCGACGGCCCCTCGGTGCGCGCCTTTGCGGCCGCCAGCGAGGCCGCGCTCGGCCCGGCCTCGATGCTGGTCAACAACGCGGGGCAGGGGCGCGTCTCCACCTTCGCCGATACCGACGACGCGGCCTGGACCGAGGAGCTCAAGCTCAAGTTCTTCTCGGTCATCAACCCCACGCGCGCCTTCCTGCCGCAGCTCTCGGCGCAGCGTGCCGTGCTGGGCGATGCCGCCATCGTCTGCGCCAACTCGCTGCTTGCGCGCCAGCCCGAGCCGCACATGGTCGCCACCTCGGCCGCGCGCGCCGGCCTGCTGAACCTCGTGCGCTCGATGGCCACCGAGTTCGCGCCGCACGGCGTGCGCGTGAACGGCATCCTGATCGGCCTGGTCGAGTCGGGCCAATGGCGCCGCCGCTTCGAGGCGCGCGAAGACCGGTCGCAGGACTGGGCCGCATGGAGCGGCCAGCTCGCGCAGAACAAGCACATCCCGCTGGGCCGCCTGGGGCTTCCGAGCGAAGCCGCACGCGCCATTCTTTTTCTTGCTTCACCGCTCGCGTCATACACGACCGGCAGCCACATCGATATTTCCGGAGGCCTTTCGCGCCATGCATAACCCCAACAACAACACGGTCACGGTCGGCGCAGTCGTCGCGGCCTTTCTCGAACAGTGCGGCGTCAAGGCGGCATTCGGCGTGATCTCGATCCACAACATGCCGATCCTCGATGCCTTCGCGCAGCGCGGTGCGATCCGTTTCGTGCCCGCGCGCGGCGAGGCCGGCGCCGGCAACATGGCCGATGCCTACGCGCGCTCCACGGCCAGCCTGGGCGTGTGCCTCACGAGCACCGGCCCCGCGGCCGGCAACATCGCGGGCAGCATGGTCGAGGCGCTGACGGCCGGCGCGCCGCTCTTGCACATCACGGGCCAGATCGAGACGCCGTACCTCGACAAGGGCATGTCGTACATCCATGAAGCGCCCGACCAGCTCACCATGCTCAAGGCGGTGTCGAAGGCGGCCCTGCGGGTGCGCAGTGTCGAGACAGTGCTCGGCACGCTCAAGCGCGCGGTGCAGCTTGCATTGACGGCGCCCACCGGCCCGGTCAGCGTGGAGATCCCCATCGACATCCAGTCCGCGCTCACGACCATGCCGGCCGACCTGTCGCCGCTGCCGATCGAACGGCCCGTGCCTTCGGCGGCCTCGCTCGACGCGCTGGCGGCGCGCCTGGTGGCCGCCAGGCGTCCGATGCTGTGGGTCGGCGGCGGCGCGCGCCATGCGGGCGCTGCCATCCGCCGGCTGCAGAAGCTCGGCTTCGGCGTGGTCACGACCACGCAGGGCCGCGGCACCGTGCCCGAAGACGATGCGGGTTCGCTCGGTTCCTACAACATCCACAAGCCGGTCGAGGCGCTCTACCAGCGCTGCGACGCGATGCTGGTCGTCGGCTCGCGGCTGCGCGGCAACGAAACGCTCAAGTACGAGCTGAAGCTGCCGCGCCCGCTGCTGCGCATCGATGCCGACGCAGCTGCCGAAGGCCGCGGCTACGCCACCGACCTGTTCGTCTGCGGCGATTCCGCGCTGGCGCTCGAAGGCCTGGCGGACCGGCTCGAAGCCGCGAAGTACAGCGCCGACCCGCTGCTCCTCACCGAGCTGCGCGCCGCGCACGCGCAGGCCGTGGCCTCGCTGACCGACGGCCTCGGCCCCTACGCCGCGCTCGTGAAGGAACTGCAGGCCGCAGCCGGCCGCAGCTTCAACTGGGTGCGCGACGTGACGGTGTCGAACAGCACCTGGGGCAACCGCGAGCTGCGCATCTTCGAACCCAGCGCGGGCGTGCATGCCACGGGCGGCGGCATCGGCCAGGGCATGCCGATGGCCATCGGCGCGGCCATCGGCGCGGCCGAGACGGGCTCGGGCCGCAAGACCTTCTGCCTGGCCGGCGACGGCGGCTTCATCCTGAACCTCGGCGAGCTTGCCACCGCGGTGCAGGAGCAGGCCGACATGCTGATCGTGCTCATGAACGACAAGGGCTACGGTGTCATCAAGAACATCCAGGACGCGCAGTACGGCGGCCGCCGCTGCTATGCCGACCTGCACACGCCCGACTACGCGATGCTGTGCGCCTCGCTGGCCCTGCCGCATGCGCGCGTGCAGCGCACGGACGAGCTGAAGGCGAAGCTCGGCGAGGCGCTGGCAAAGAAGGGGCCGTTCCTGCTCGAGATCGACATGCTGTCGATCGGCGAATTCAAGAGCGCCTTCGCCGGCCCGCCGACCAACACCGTGACCCAGATTCCGGCGCTCGGCAAGGCTGCCGCTGCGTCGGTGGAGTGAAGGGCATGACCGTGCTGCGCGTTGCACTCATCGGCTGCGGTGCCATCGGCACCTCGGTGCTCGAACTGCTCAAGGGCGACACGGCCCTGGCGGTGGTGGCGATCGTCGTGCCTGAAGAAGGCGTGGCCGCCGCGCAGAAGCTGGTGCCCGGCGTGCCGGTCGCAAGCCGCGTGCCGGCAACGGGCATCGACCTCGTGGTCGAGACGGCCGGCCATGCCGCCATCGAGGAGCATGTGCTGCCGGCGCTCGCGCGCGGCACGCCCTGCATCGTCGCCTCGGTGGGCGCGTTGTCGGCTGCGGGCCTCGCTGAAAGGCTCGAGGCCGCCGCGGTTGCCGGCCGCACGCAGGTGCAGCTGATCGCGGGCGCCATCGGTGCCATCGACGCGCTGGCGGCCGCGCGCATCGGCGGGCTCGACAGCGTGCGCTACACGGGCCGCAAGCCGCCGCAGGCCTGGAAGGGCACGCCGGCCGAGCAGGGTCGCGACCTCGATGCGCTGACGCAGGAGACCGTGATCTTCGAAGGCAGCGCACGCGAAGCGGCGCAGCTCTATCCCAAGAACGCCAACGTCGCGGCCACCGTGTCGCTCGCGGGGCTGGGGCTCGACAGGACGCTCGTGCGGCTCGTCGCCGATCCGGCCATTGCCGAGAACGTGCACACGGTCGAAGCCGAGGGTGCCTTCGGCAGCTTCGCGCTGACCATGCGCAACAAGCCGCTCGCGGCCAACCCCAAGACCTCCGCGCTTACCGTGTACAGCGCGGTGCGCGCGCTGCGCAACCGGGCCGCGGCGCTCGCCATCTGAGCCATTCGCCATGATTTCTTCCGAACTTCTTCCGATCTGCATTGCCGGTGAATGGCGCCTGGGCGGCGGCGACGTGTACGAGAGCCTCTATCCCGCCACGGGCGAGCCGGTCGCGCGCCTGAGGGCCGCGAGCCTGGCCGACGTCGAGGAGGCCATCGCGCGCGCCGACCATGCCTTCCGCACCAGCGGCTGGGCCCAGCGCCTGCCGCATGAGCGCGCCGCGGTGCTGCACCGCGTGGCGCAGCTGATCCGCGAGGAGAGTGAAAGCCTTGCGCAGAAGCAGCGCCTGGACAACGGCAAGCCGATCAACGAAACGCGCAACCTCGTGGCCAGCGCCGCGGGCACCTTCCAGTTCTTCGCGGCTGCGCTTGAAACGCTCGAAGAAACCATCACCCCGTCGCGCGGCGCCTTCGTCACGATGAGCGTGCACGAGCCCATGGGCGTGGTCGCCGCCATCACGCCGTGGAACTCGCCGATCGCGAGCGAGGCGCAGAAGCTGGCGCCCGCGCTGGCGGCCGGCAACGCGGTGGTCGTCAAACCCGCCGAGGTCACGCCGCTGATGGCGCTGGAGCTTGCGCGCATCTGCGAGCAGGCCGGCGTGCCCAAGGGCATCGTCAGCGTGCTGCCGGGCAAGGGCTCGGTCATCGGCGATGCGATCACCCAGCACCCGCTGGTCAAGCGCGTGTCGTTCACCGGCGGCACCACCACCGGCAAGCACATCGCGCACATCGCGGCCGACAAGATGATGCCGGTGTCGCTGGAACTCGGCGGCAAGTCGCCCACCATGGTGCTCGACGATGCCGATCTCGACCATGCGGTGAGCGGCGTGCTCTACGGCATCTTCAGCTCGTCGGGCGAATCGTGCATCGCGGGCTCGCGGCTTTTCGTGGCGCGCGGCATCTACGACGAGTTCCTCACGCGGCTGGCCGAAGGCGCCAATGCCTTGCGCGTGGGCGATCCGGCCTCGGAGCGCACGCAGATGGGCCCGCTCATCACCGCCAGGCACCGCGAGGGCATCGAGCGCTACGTGGAGCTGGGCGTGTCCGAGGGCGGGCGCATCCGCACCGGGGGCGTGCGGCCGCATGGCGGTGACTACGACAGGGGCTACTTCTACCGGCCGACCATCATCGAAGGGCTGGACAACAGCGCGCGCACCAGCCAGGAAGAGATCTTCGGGCCGGTGCTGGTCGCGATGCCTTTCGACGACGAGGAGTCGCTGGTCGCGCAGGCCAACGACAGCGTCTATGCGCTGGCCGCCGGTATCTGGAGCCGCGACTTCAAGCGCGCCTGGAAGCTCGGCCGCGCGGTGCAGGCCGGCACGGTCTGGGTCAACACCTACAAGCAGTTCTCGGTCTCCACGCCCTTCGGCGGCTGGCGCGACAGCGGCCTGGGCCGCGAGAAGGGCCGCGAAGGCATCTTCCAGTACATGGAGCAAAAGAGCATGTACTGGGGCACCAACGAACAACCTCTGCCCTGGGCACTGACATGAGCGTACTTGGCATCGACCAGATCACCTACGGGGCGGACGACCTGCCCACCTGCCGCCGCTTCTTCGAGGACTGGGGCCTCGCGCTCAGGTCCGAAGCGGCGGACGAACTCGTCTTCGAATGCCTCAACGGCTGCAAGGTGGTCGTCGCGGCGTTGGACAAGGCGGGCCTGCCGAGCGCGATGGAAGAGGGCCCGACACTGCGCGAAGTGGTGTGGGGCGTGCAAAGCGAAGCGGACCTCGACCGCTACGCCGCCGCCATCGCCCATGACCCGGCCTTTTTCGATGGCACCGTCGACGGCGCGCGCCGCATCGGCTGCATCGACCCCAACGGCCTCGCCGTGCGCCTGCAGGTCAGCCGCAAGCATGCGGTCGAGGTCGACTGCGGTGCGATGAACACCTGGAACGCCAAGCCGCGCGTCAACCAGCCCGCGCCGATCTACGAACGCGCCACGCCGATCGAGGTCGGCCACGTGGTGTTCTTCGTGAGCGACGTGAAGGGCACGAGCGCGTTCTACGCACAGCGCTTCGGCTTCGTCTCGTCCGACAGCTATCCGAACCGCGGCGCGTTCATGCGCTGCGCGCCGGAGGGTGGCCACCACGACCTGTTCCTGCTGCAGATCCCTTCGGGCAAGCGCGGGCTCAACCACGTCGCTTTCACCGTGCGCGACATCCACGAGGTGTTCGGCGGCGGCCTGCACTTTTCGCGCTGCGGCTGGGAAACGCAGCTGGGCCCGGGGCGGCATCCGGTGTCGTCGGCCTACTTCTGGTACTTCAAGAATCCGGCCGGCGGCCTGATCGAGTACTACGCGGACGAAGACCAGCTCACGGCCGACTGGCAGCCGCGCGAGTTCGAGCCGGGGCCCACGGTGTTTGCCGAATGGGCGGTCGATGGCGGGCTCGACGGCAACACGCGCCGGCAGAAGAACGCGGAAGGCCCGAAAGGCGCTTTCCTGACAGAGAAAAAGTGACCCCGATAACCACCATCATGCAACGACGTCTTTCCCTTTCCCTCGTGTTCGCCGCGCTGTCGGCCTTCGCCATCGCTTCGCCCGTGCAGGCCCAGGGCGATGCGCAGAAGCAGCTCTCGAGCGATCGCTTCACCATCGTCTCGCCGTTCCCGCCCGGCGGGCCGGTCGACACGCTGGCGCGCGTGCTCTCGGACGGGCTCGCCAAGCGCTACGGCCAGGCCGCGGTGGTCGAGAACCTGGTCGGCGCGGCCGGCAACATCGGCATCGACAAGGTCAAGCGGGCCAAGGGCGACGGCCACACGCTGCTTGTGGTGCCCGCAGGCAACCTCACGATCAACCCCACCTTGATGCCGAACTTCCCGTTCGACATCGAGAAGGACTTCGTGCCCGTCACCATGCTGGCCAAGGCGCCCAACGTGCTGGTTGCTTCGCCCTCGTCGGGCATCAAGAGCGCGAAGGAACTGGTGGCACGGGCCAAGGCCAAGCCCGATTCGCTCTCGTACGCCTCGCCCGGCGTGGGCAGCGGCCTGCACCTGGCGGGCGAGCTGTTCAAGCAGCAGGCCGGCATCGAGATGCTGCACGTGCCCTACAAGGGCACCGCCCCCGCGCTCAACGACGTGCTCGGCGGCGCGGTGCCGCTGATGTTCAGCAACCTGCCCGCGACCATGCCCTTCATCAAGAACGGCAAGCTGGTGGCGCTGGGCGTGACCGAGGCCGCGCGCAGCCCCGCCGCGCCCGACATTCCGACGCTGGCGGAGCAGGGCATCCAGGGCGTGGCCGTGACCTCGTGGTATGGCCTGCTGGCACCCAGGGGCACGCCGCCCGCGGTGGTCGAGCAGCTCGCGAAGGATGCCGCCGAGATGCTGGCCCAGCCCGACGTGCGCGAACGCCTCAAGGCGCAGGGCATGACCGACGCGGCGATGAAGCCGGCCGCGTTTGCCGCGCACATCCGCGAGGAGACGGCCGTGTGGGCCCGGATCATCAAGGCCCGCAACATCGTGGCCGAGTGAGCCGCAAACAACAAAAAGGGGAGACACCCATGAAGACAAGCGAATCCACCATCGGCATCGTCGGCGCGGGCATCGGCGGCCTCGTGGCGGCCATCGCGCTGCGGCGCGCGGGCCACGACGTGGCCGTGTTCGAGCAGGCGAAGCAGTTCGCCCGCGTCGGCGCGGACATCAACCTCACGCCGAATGCGGTGCGTGCGCTCGACGGCCTGGGCGTGGGCGAGGCCGCGCGGGTGACGGCGGCACGTCCCTCGCACCGCATCAGCCGCACCTACGACACCGGCGAGGAAACCTCGCGCCTGGAGATGGCCGACTCGGCGGAGCAGCGCTACGGCGCACCCCAGCTCACCATCCACCGCGCCGACCTGCTGGCGGCGCTGGCCGACATGTTCCCGATGGAGCACGTTGCTCTCGGCAAGCGCGCCGAGAAGATCGCCGCCGATCGGAATGGTGTGAGCCTGTCGTTTGCTGACGGTACGACAGCCCGCGTCGGCGCGCTGCTCGGCGCCGACGGCATCCATTCATGCGTGCGCGCCGCGATGTTCGGCGCCGAGAGCCCGCGCTTCACCGGCATCGTCGCCTACCGCGCCGTGGTGCCCGCCGAGCGCGTGGCTGGCGTGCCGAACCTCGGCGCCTTCACCAAGTGGTGGGGCCCGAATCCGCAGAGCCAGATCGTGACGTTCCCGCTCAACCGCGGCAGGGACATCTTCATCTTCGCGACCACGCCGCAGGACAGCTGGCACCTCGAATCCTGGACCGCGCCCGGCAGTGTCGACGAGCTGCGGGAGCAATACGCGGACTACCACCCGGAGGCACGGGCCCTGCTCGACGCCTGCGACACGGTGCTGAAGACCGCGCTGTACGAGCGCGACCCGATGCCGGCCTGGACCGCGGGCCGCATGGCCCTGCTCGGCGATGCCGCGCACCCGATGCTGCCATTCATGGCGCAGGGCGCGGGCATGGCGATCGAGGATGCCGTGGTGCTGTCGCGCCACCTCGAAGGCGTGGCAATGTCCGACGCGGCCGCTGCGCTGAAGGGCTACGAAAAAGCCCGCATCGAACGCGCCGGCCAGGTTCAGCTCGGCTCGCGCGGCAACAACTGGCTGCGCGAAGGCGGCAACGCCGACTGGGTCTACGGCTACGACGCCTGGGCTGTGCCGCTGGGTGCCCCCGCCGCTGCCACCGCCTGATTCACATCCACCTCACCCCACGGAGGCAACCATGCAACAAGACCGCTACCTGCAACCGCACCAGGCGCGCCAGCGCCCCGCGACCACCTATGAAGACCTGCTGGGCGACGTGATCGAGCGTGCCTTTGCCGACGGCATCCACGACCTGCCCGGCCTGGTGCAGCGCCTGAACGACAGCGGCCTGGCCACGCCCGGCGGCCAGCCCTGGACCGAGGCGCTGTACCGCAAGGAAATGGCCACGCTGGCCGCCTGAGGAGCATCACACCATGACCATCGCCATCACCCCCGTTGCCGCAGACCCGGTCGACCACCTGCTCGAGATCGGCCTGAAGGATCTCTGGTACCCGATCTGCCCCTCCCACTTCATCAAGGAGAACCCCGTCTCGCTGCGCCGCCTGGGCCGCAAGATCGCGCTGTGGCGCGACGGCGAAGGCGTGCTGCATGCGCTGGAAGACCGCTGCCCGCACCGCGGCGCGCCGCTGTCGCAGGGCGTGGTGCTGGGCGACCGGCTCTCGTGCCCGTATCACGGCGTGGAAGTGCGGCATGACGGCGTCGTTACGCGCGTGCCCGGCAGCCCGGGCTGCAAGCTCGAAGGCTCGCAGGCCACGCGGCACTTCCATGTGCAGGAGCGCGCGGGCGCCGTGTTTCTCTACAACTCGAAGGAGCCGGTCGACGTGCCGCCGCCGCTCGTGCTGCCCGAGCAGCTGACCGATGACGCCGAGTACAGCAGCTTTCTCTGCTACACCGAGTGGAAGGGCGACTACCGCTACGTGCTCGACAACGTGATGGACCCGATGCACGGCACCTACCTGCACAAGCAGTCGCATTCGATGGCCGAGGGCGATTCGTCGGCCAAGTTCGGCATCCGCCAGACCGACACCGGCTTCGTGTTCGAGAAGGAGGGCCAGCGCAACGTCAATTTCGACTGGACCGAATGGGCCGACACCGGCATTCACTGGATGCGGCTGGAAATTCCGTATCCGAAGACCGGCGGCCCCGGCGGCAACTTCATCATCATCGGCGCCTTCTCGCCGATCGTGAAGGGCATGACGGCCACCTTCTTCTGGCGCGTGCGCAAGCTGCCGCCGGGCTGGGAGCGCGACACCTGGCGCTTCCTCTACAAGAACCGCCTCGAGGCGCGCCACTGGCACGTGCTCGAGCAGGACCGCGTGATGCTCGAAGAGATGGAGCCCGACGCCAACCAGCACGAGAACCTGTACCAGCACGACCTGGGCATCGTGCGGCTGCGCCGCCACATGCGCAATCTCGCGCAAGCCCAGCTCGCGGAAGCGGCCGCGGCCACGGCCTAATCCATAGAAAGCCTTGCCATGTCTTCCCCCACGCTGAACGCCCTGGTGCACACGATGCGCTACGAGGCCGACGGCATCATCAGCGTCGAGTTCCGGCCGGCTTCGCCGGACACGGACTTTCCCGCTTTCGAGGCCGGCTCCCACATCGACCTGCACCTGCCCAATGGCCTGGTGCGCAGCTACTCGCTGTGCAACCCGCCGACCGACCGCCAGCGCTACGTGGTCGGCGTGCTCAACGACCGCAAGAGCCGCGGCGGCTCGCGCTATGTGCACCAGCAGCTGCGCGTGGGCATGACGCTGCCGATCTCGGCGCCGCGCAACAACTTCAAGCTCGAAGAGGGCGCGGACCATTCGGTGCTGGTGGCCGGCGGCATCGGCGTGACGCCCATCTGGTGCATGCTGCAGCGGCTCGTGGCCGCGGCCAAGCCGGTGGAACTCGTCTACTGTGCGCGCACCCGCAAGGAGGCGGCTTTCTGCGACGCGATCGAGGCCCTGGCGCGTGAGCACGCCGTACCGCTCACCTGGCACTTCGACGACGAAAAGGGCGCGCCGCCCGACCTCGCCGCGCTGCTGGGCGGCAAGGGCGCCGCCAGCCACTACTACTGCTGCGGCCCCACGCCGATGCTCGATGCCTTCGAGAAGAGCTGCGAGAAGCTGGGCTACGCCCATGCGCACATCGAGCGCTTTGCTGCGGTGCACGTGGAGGCGCCGAGCGCCTCGCAGGGCTGCGTGGTCGAGTGCGCGAAGAGCGGCAGGAGTGTCGAGGTGCCGCCCGGCAAGTCGATCCTCGACAGCCTGATCGATGCCGGCCTGAACCCTGACCACAGCTGCAAGGAGGGCGTCTGCGGCGCCTGCGAGACAGCCGTGCTCGAAGGCGAGATCGACCACCACGACGGCATCCTCACCAAGATCGAACGTGCGTCCAACAAGACCATGATGATCTGCGTCTCTCGCTGCAAGGGCGAGCGGCTGGTGCTCGACATCTGAGGCCGCAGGCCAGAGAAAAACCAACCCGAAAATCCAATGAAAAAGTACTTGATCGCGCTGGCTGCGGCCAGCGCGGCTGGCGCAGCGCTGGCCCAATCTTCCCTCACGCTCTTCGGCGTGGTCGACGCGGCCGTCACCTACACACGCGGCAGCGGCGACGGATCGGCCCACAAGGCGCAGCTGACCAACAGCGGCAACATGTTCAGCCGCCTCGGCTTTCGCGGCACGGAGGACCTGGGCGGCGGGTACTCGGCCAACTTCTGGCTCGAGATGGGCCTGCAGAACGACAGCGGCACGGGCTTTCCCTCGAACTCGAACAACCAGGCCAGCGGCAACGGCCCGGCGGGCGTGCTGAGCTTCAACCGCCGCTCGACGGTGAGCCTGGCGGGCCCGTTCGGCGAAGTGCGCCTGGGCCGCGACTATGTGCCGGCGTTCTGGAACACGGCCATCTTCGATCCCTTCGGCACGGGCGGCGGCATCGGCGCCAACCAGATCTATTTCTCGGGCCTGGGCGGCCTGGTCGCGCCGACCGGCACGCGCGCCTCGAACAGCATCGGCTACTTCCTGCCCGCGAGCCTCGGCGGTTTCTACGGGCAGGTGATGTATGCGATGGGCGAGAACGATTCGAACGCGCTGCTGCCGGGCGCGCGGGTGTCGAACAGGCACGACGGCGAACACACCGGCGCGCGCTTCGGCTACCAGGACGGCGGACTCAACATTGCCATCGCGACCGGCCGCACGCGCTATGCGCTCGGCGACCTGCGTGTGACCAACCTGGGTGCGGCCTATACCTTCGGGCCCTCGCTCATGAACCTCAAGCTCACCAGCGAGCTGTACAAGGAATCGAAGGGCAGCACCGACGCCAAGGGCGCGCTGATCGGCTTCCACCTGCCCGTCGGGCCGGGCGAGATCAAGGCCTCGTATGCACGCTACAAGCTGGCGCCCGCCAATGCGGCACTGCAGCCGACCTCGTCGAAGCTGGCCATCGGCTACGTGCACAACCTGTCCAGGCGCACGGCGCTGTATGCGACGGTGGCGCGCATCAGCAACAGGAACGGCGCGGCGCAGGCGCTCTCGGGTGCGATCACGGCGCCGAACCGCGCGTCGAGCGGTACCGAGTTCGGCATGCGGCACATGTTCTAGGCGCGCAACGCGCCAGCACCACCCACGCAGGAGAGGCACAGGCCATGCAGAGCAGACACTTTCGTTGGTACGGCGTCGTCACGCTGTTCGTGATCGTCGCGATCTCCTACGTGGACCGCATCAACATCGCGGTGCTGATCACCGATGCCGCGTTCCTGGAGCACGTGGGCGTGGCGGCGTCCGACCGCGTGAGCCAGGGCTTCCTGGCCACGGCCTTCATGCTGGGCTACGGCGTGTCGGCCTTCGTGCTCACGCCGTTCTGCTCAGCCTTGTTCGGCGTGCGCCGCAGCCTGGTCTACGGCCTGGTCCTCTGGGGCGTGGTGACCTGGGCCTCGCCCATGTTCGACAGCTACGGCCTCCTGCTGGCCTCGCGCGTGCTGCTGGGCGTATCGGAGGGGCCGCTGTTCTCGCTCGCGTCGTCCTATATCAAGGCTCACTTCAAGAGCGACGAGAACGGCAAGCCCAACGCGCTCGTGAACATGGGCACGGGGCTGGGGCTGGCGGTGGGCTATCCGCTGGTGGGCTACCTGCTCACGCGCTTCGCGTGGGACAGCTCGTTCCATGTGCTGGGCGTACTCAACATCGCACTCGGCATTCCGCTGGTGCTGGCCTTCGTGCGCATGCCGGCGGGGCATGAAGGCGGCGCCAGGCCGTCGTCGCTTGGCGAGGCAATGGCGCGCGTGGGCGGCATCGTGCGGGGTGCGCTGCACACGCGCAACCTGTTCCTCATCACGCTGCTCACTTCGGCGGCGCTGGCCTATCTCTGGGGCAGCAGCAACTGGCTGCCGACCTACCTGCGCGAGGCGCGCGGCTTCTCGCTGCGCGAGATGGGCTGGATCGCGTCGGCGCCCCAGTACGCCACGGTGCTTGCGGTGTTCGTGGGCGGCGTGCTGATCGACAGGCTCGGGCGCGACCGCGTGCCGTTCATCTTCATGGGCGCGAGCGCGGGCGTGGCGCTGTCGGTGCTCATGGCCATCAATGCACGCGATCCGTACGCGGCCGCGAGCTGCCTGGTGGCGGCCAATTTCTTCTGGGGCCTGCAGAGCCCGGCCATTCCGAGCACGGTGCAGCATTGCTCGCGGCCCGAGCACACGGCCAGCGCCTTCGGCGTGACGAACGGCGCAGGCAGCCTGGTGGCGGCCTTCATGCCGGCGCTGATGGGCGGCGTGATCAGTGCGGTGTCGCATGGCGGCGCGGGCGCGGCCGTCACCGCGGTTTCGTCGGCGGCGGGCTTCTTCGCGGGCTTTGCGCTGCTCATCGGCACGCAGGCGGTGGTGTTCGCCTGCGGACTGCTGCTGTGGTGGCGCGAACGCGCGCAGCGCGTGGCTGCAGTCTCTGGTTCACAGCTTTCGTAGCGGCGGCGCGCGCTGGAACCTTCGTACTGTGGCCGCTGTGTCACAGCGAACGGCCCCTGTGCTTGCGGATCATGCGAGCCGATGCCGCGGGCGCAGAACCATCTTCGTATCGCAAGGCCTGCGGCGCGGGCCATGACGCCATTCGGCTTATGGCGCGCGAACATTTTGAGAGAGAAAAGTTCCGCGGGTCGTTGAGCTGCCAGATTCGATCAGCTACAACTGTGCGCACTTCAACGGACGAGGGAATGCGCGTGAAAACAAAGACAAGAGCCGCTTGCAGGCCTGCCGCTGCCGTTCCGGCACCGGCCATTCTTTCTTCGGCGCGGCAGGGCGCCGCATCGATGCACGGGCACTGAGCCCGCTTCCACGCGCCACCATCCGCGCCCGCACATCTTCCATCGCCGTGCCTTGACGGAAATGGCTCCGGTCACTCCGCGCATCCTGGGGCCGCCGAACCCCGAGCGGTGCGATCCGGCTTGAGCGTGCGTTCCTGACGAACCCGGTGTTCGACGGGAGGGCGCCGTGCCGCCCGCCGTTTTCCACGGTTGGCTTTTCATCTCATCCCGCGTGCCATGTGCAGCGCCTGCTATCCGCTGGCGTCCGCAGTGCTGCGCATGTTCCTTACCCAGAGTACCCAGAGGCGATCATGAAAAAACTGAATACACCCGTCGTTCATCACCTGGCCCTCTCCGCCGTGATGCTTGCCGCCTTGACAGCATGCGGCGGCGGAGACAGCGGCGGCGGCGGCGCATCCTTTGGCGGCGCCGGCATGGGCGCATTGTCGTCGCTCACGGCCAGCGCGGAGGATCCCGCCAAGGCACCCGAGGACGGCGCGCCTTCATCGCAGGAGTCGAGCCTGGCGGCGATCGACCGCTCGGTGAAACCCATGGAGCTGCCCGACACCGTCTGGCCCGTCAACTACAAGCTGTGGTTCAGACCCGATGCGGCGCTGAAGACCTTCGCGGGGCGCGGCGACGTGGAGATCGAAGTGCTCAAGCCGGTCGATGCGATCGTGGTTGCCGCGCACAACCTCAAGTTCGCGAACGGCCGCACCACCTTGCGCAAGCTGTCGAATCCTTCGGAAGTGATCGCGCTGGTGCCCACGCCGCAGACCCTGGGCGACTTCGTGCAGCTGCGGCGCAACGACGGGCAGATCGCCAAGGGCAAGTACCTGCTGCACATGGAATGGGACGGCAAGATCCAGTTCTCCGACGCGGAATACTGCCCGCCCGAGGAGATGGCCCGCAATCCGTTCTGCTCGGCCGCGACCGGCGTCTTCAAGGTGGGCCTTTCCACGCCCGAGGGCGTGAGCAGCGACGCGATCGTGACGCAGGGCGAAACCAACTATGCGCGGCAGTGGTTCCCGGGCTGGGACGAGCCGGCCTTCCGCCACAGCTTCGAGATCTCCGCCGAGGTGCCGGGCGACTGGCAGACGGTGTCGAACGCCGCGCAGAAGTCGGCCGTCAAGCTGCCCGACGGCTACCAGCAGGTGTCGTTCGAGAAGACGCCTTCGATGCCGATGTACCTCGCCTTCTTCGGCGGCGGCAAGTTCGACGTTCTGTCGGACACCTTCAAGAGCCCGCTCGACGGCAGCGAGATGCCGCTGCGCTGGTTCACGCCGCCGGGGCGCTCCAGCTGGGCCACCTTCGCGATGGAGTGGACCAAGGTGGCGATGGACTACTACTACAACTACACCGGCATTGCGCTGCCGTTCAAGAAGTTCGACACCGTGGCGGCCAACGACAGCTACGACAACAAGCCCAATACCGGCTTCGGCGGCATGGAGAACTGGGGCTCGATCTTCGAGTTTGCCGACCGCGTGCTGACCAGGCCGGGCGAAACGCCCACGCTGTATTCGGTGACGGTGGTGACGCACGAGATCGCGCACCAGTGGTTCGGCGACCTCGTCACGCTCGACTGGTGGGACAACGTGTGGCTCAACGAATCGTTCGCGCGCTGGTTCGACCGCCGCACCACGATCAAATTCCATCCCGACTACTACAGCTTCTCCGACTATGTTCTCGACAAGCACGCCGTGATCGTGGCCGACCTGAAGGACACGGCGGTTCCGGTGCAGCGCAACCTCAACGATGCGGGATCGTTCGGTTTCATCAGCCCGTCGATCTTCGTCTACAACAAGGGCAGCCACGTGCTGGAGACGGTGCAGAACTACATCGGCGAGGAGGCGATGCAGAAAGGCCTGCAGATCTACCTGAAGGACTATGCCTTCGGCAACGCCACGCCGTCGCGGCTTTGGACCTCGCTCGAGAAGGCGAGCGGCGGCAAGAAGGTGGCGGACATCGGCGACAGCTTCATCCGCCAGACCGGCGTGCCGCTGCTGACGGTGGATGCGCAGTGCGCGGGTGACCGCACCTACGTGTCGATCAGCCAGGAGCCGTTCCCGAATCAGAACGCCTATCCGGCCTCGACCTGGACCATTCCCGTGACGCTGGCCTACGGCGACGCGATGGAGCAGCGCAAGACCTTCGTCATGGCCACCAGCACCACGCAGCTGGAGCTTTCGGGCTGCACCGCGGTGCTGGCCGGGCCCACGGGGCAGGACTACTACGTGAGCAACTACAGCACGCAGTCGTGGAGCGACCTGCTGGCCAAGGCGCAGAACTTCGCGGACAACAAGCCGCTCCTGCTCAACATCGAGCGGGACGCGTTCCGCCTGCTGTCGGCGGGGCGCATCACGCAGGGGCAGTACGACCAGATCAAGGGCGTTCTCAACCTGCCGACGACGCTGCTGGCCAAGACTGAGGCCAGCCAGCAGAAGATGATGGCGCAGGACGCGGGCGGCAAGGAAGACTATCCGCACGCGCTGCGCTACCAGGGCAGCCTGAAGCTGCGCGAGAACCAGAAGCGCTGAGGCCGCACGACCATGAAAAACACCCTCAACTGTGTTGCGGCCGGCCTGTCGTCGCTGCTGTTGCTGGCCGGCTGCAGCCCGCGCGCCGAGCCCGAGGCGCAGCTGGTCGGCGTCTATGCCGTGAAGACGAACGGCGCGCTGCGCGAGCTGGTCAAGATCGAGCGGCAGGGCGGCCGCTACATCATGCGCGACAAGGTGCGCACCCCCGAGTGGAGCGAGCCGAAGATGCAGATGCAGCCGGTGACGCGCGAGCGCTGGAACCGGATCACCACCGACACCGGGAACACCGCGTTCATCGGTGTGTCGAGCGACCAGCTCGCGATCTTCAAGGTGCCGCCGGGTTGGCAGAAGAACAGCTTCAGGACGGAGACCGGCTACTTCCTGTTCTATTCGCAGGGGCCGGTGGAAGCCTACAAGCTGTGATGCTCCGCTAGCGCCAGGCGCTACAGCGCCGCGCCAATCGAAGCCGGTGCGACGATCGCGCCTTCGATGCGGTGGCGCTTGAGCGCATCGGCAACAAAGCCGCTCGCCTTCATCTCTTCGACGAAGGAAGACAGCAGCGCCTGGGCCTCCGCACCGCGGCTCGCGGGCGTGCCCATGGCCTGCTGGATCACCATGAAGCGGCCGGGCAGCACGCGCACGCCCGGCTCGCGCCGCGCCTCGGCTTCGAGCAGCTGGCGAATGCCGGCGGCCACCTCGACCGCGCCTGAACGCAGTGCCGCCAACGCGGCGGCCGCGCCCTGGAGCCGGACGATCCCGGCCTGCCCGATCTCGCGCGTGAGGAACAGGTCGTAGGCACTGCCCGCACCGACCGAGATGCGATGGCCCTTGGCATCGACCTGCGCGTTGTCGGTGAGCTCCGACGATTCGCGCACGAGGTAGCTGCCCTCGATCAGCACATAGGGCGCGGTGAACAGCAGCCCTTCGCTGCGCGCCGGGTCGATGGCGAAGAAGCCGATGTCGGCCTTCTCGTTCTTCACCGCCTCGACCGATGCCGCCGCCTTCTCGAACACCACGAGGTCGATGCCCACGCCGATCCGGCGCGCGAACTCGCGCGCGAGATCGATGGACACGCCCACCGGTTCGCCGGTGGCCGCATCCTTGTTCGCGAGGATCGGGTTGCCGAGGTTGATCGATGCGCGCAGCGTGCCACCGGGCGCGAAGGCGGAGACAAGGGCGGGGGCAACGGCTTGGTTCATGGCATGCATCGTCCGGGAAAGATCATGGGCGCCAGTTTACTGAGCCCCGAACCGCCGCATCGCCGCCGCCTCAGCGCGCCGCCAGCGGCTCCAGCCCGGTCTTCGCGATGGTCGGCGCCGCTTCGGGCGAGTTGAGATAGCGGATCAGCTGGCGTGCCGCATCGGGCTGCTTCGAGGCCGTGGCAATGCCGGCCGAGAACACAGTCACCTGCTGCACCTCCGCGGGCAGCGGCCCGATGTAGTCGATGCCCGCGATCGGCAGCAGCTCGCTCACCTGCTGCAGCCCGAGCGCCGCGTCGCCGCGCGCCACCACCGTGCCCACGCGCTCGCTGAGGATGCGCTTGCTCTTGGGCAAGACCCGCTCCTCGATGCCGAGCTTCTTGAGCAGTTCGGTCTCGTAGTAGGTGCCGCTCGCGCTGGCCGAATAGGCGATCGAAGGCGCTGCCAGCAGCGTGCGCTTGAGCGCATCGACCGTCGAGATGTCGGGCTTGGGCGCGCCCTTGCGCACCGCGAAGCCGATCGACGAGCGCACCAGGTCGACCTGGCTGCCGGGCACCACCTTGCCTTGCGCCACCAGCGAATCGAGTGCGGGCCGCGCGAGGATCACCACGTCGGCCGGCTCGTTGCGCGAGAGCCGGCTCGGAATGGAATCCTCCGCATTGCCCATGGAAGCGCCATACGCGGTCTTGACCGTGCGGCCGCTGCTGCGTTCGAAGCCGGGGCGCAGTTCGTTGTACGCGGCCGTGAAGCCGCCCGAGGTCATCACGTGGATGTCGCCGGCCGCGGGTGGTGCGCTGCCGAAGCTGCCGCACGCGGCAAGAACGGAGGCCGCCGCCAGCAGGCTGGCGCGGCGGGTCAGGCGGTTGAACGAGAAGGTCTGGGGCTTCATGGTGTCTCCTGGTGAATCTGCCTCGATCGTAGGCAGTGAGGCTGTCAATCGGCCTTCAGCGTTTTCGGGGTAAACACCAGGGCGGCGACCCGGCTGGCAGAATCCGGGCGGGCGGTACTGCTGCCTTTCACACCCATGACCTACCTTCGCAGCGTGCTCTTCGAAAGCGGCTCCGCCAGCTGCCAGCTGGTCACGCTGGAGACGGCCGAGCCCGGCTGGAGCCCACCCTATCGCGTGCAGGGGCCGCGCCTGCTGCTGCCGCTGAGCCAGCGCTTCGAATGCCGGCTGGGCGCGGACGCCTTCGTCTGCGATCCCGCGGCCGCGCTGTGGCTGTCGCCCGACGGGCCCTACCAGTTGAAACACCCGATGGCGGGCCAGCGCAGCATGGTGGTCACGCTGGCCGAAGACCTGGCGCCGGCGGGCCGGGTGTACCTGCCGCTGGGCGGCCAGCTGCTGCTGCGCCGATGCCTGCAGGCCCATGCGATGCAGGCCATCGATGCGCTCGAGGTGCAGGAGCATCTTGCCGGCCTGGTCCAGAGCGTGCGGCCGGCCGATCGGCCGGCGCCGCCGAAGATCCACCGTGCGGTCGAGCGCGCCCGCGACCACATCTCCGCGGCACCGGAGCGCAGCGACACGCTCGACGAGATCGCCAAGGCGGTCCACTGCTCGGCATTCCACCTGGCGCGCCGTTTCCGCATGCACACGGGAACGAGCCTGCATGGCCTGCGCAACCAGCTGCGCATGACGCTTGCGCTCGATCGCCTGCGTGAAGGCGAGCGAAGCATCAGCGCGCTTGCGGCGGACCTGGGCTTTGCAAGCCACGCGCACTTCACGGTGGCCTTCCGCCGCGCGTTCGGCATGGCGCCGAGCCAGATGCGCACGAATCTGGAAGCGCGCCGCCTGCATTGACCGGACACTGCGGGCTTCGCATTCAACGGAGCCAGCAGATGACGGTCAACGCGCGCCTTTCAGCCGGCCTGGCCGCCGGCGCAGCTTCGGCGCTGATCGCGGGCATCTGGCAGGTGGCCACGCGCCACTCGACCACCACCACGATCGCGCCGGCCGACTTGGCGATCCTGCGCTACGGCATACCGGCGATCGTGCTCATGCCTGTGTGGCTGCGCGTGGGGCTGCTGCCGCGCGGGGTGCCGCTGCGTTGGCTGACCGGGATGGTGCTTGGCGCGGGGCTGCCGTTCGGACTGGTGGCGATGAGCGGCAGCAGGTTCGCCCCGTCGGCGCACATGGGTGTCTTCATGGCGGGCGCATGTCCGCTCTTTGCTGCGGGCCTGGCCTGGATGTTCTGGCGCGAACGCCCGGACCGCGCGTGCGCATCGGGGTTGCTGTTCCTTGCGGCGGGCATCGGCATCCTGGGAGCGGGCAGCTTCCGCGGCGTCGATGCGGGCGCCTGGCGCGGCGATCTGCTCTTTCTTCTTGCGGCCGCGCTGTGGGCCGGCTTCTCGCTGTCGTTCAGGCGCGCCGGCCTCGGCGCATGGCAGGGCGCGGCCGTCGTCAGTGCGTGGTCAGCGATCCTGCTGGTGCCATGGCTGCTGTGGCGCGGCGGAACGGGCCTCGTCGATGCGCCGCTGCGCGACGTGCTGTGGCAGGCACTGATGCAGGGCGCGGTTGCGGGCCTGCTGGGGCTGTGGATCTTCGGCGCCGCGGTCGTGCGTCTTGGTGCGTCGCAGGCGGCGGCATTCGGAGGGCTGGCACCCGTTTTCTCCGCATTGGGCGGATGGTGGTGGCTGGCCGAGCCCGCCACGGGCATCGATCGGATCGCCATTGCCAGCGCCGTGATCGGCGTGACGCTGGCCAGCGGTACCTGCACGCGCGGTGCGCGCGTGGATTCAACCGCGGGGTAGATCGAACTCGCGCAGCATCACGGGCTCGATCGAGCCCTGCGCCGCCCGCCGGCGCACGGCCGCTTCGAGCTGGTCCGCGTACTGCGCGTAGATTTCCATCGGGTCGTCGCCTTGCGCGCCGGGCCGGAAGCGGTAGCGCAGGACATCCCTGCTGATGCTCGCGCCCATGTGCTGGCCATCGATGAGCACCCAGAAGCGGACCGTGCCGGAGGCCTCGTGGAAGAAGGGAGGATCGAGGGGATCGGTCCCGGATGGAGGCTGTTCAGGCATGGAATGTGTTCCGGTTCGAGAGGCCCCAGGATACGCTTCATCGAGTACCCCTTTTTCCCGGCGCCTGTCCAGCCGTTGTTCGCCGTGCCTCTTGCTGCCCTGCACGGGGTGCATACTCCGCCCTGCATGCGCCTGAGCCAATTCATCAAGGACAACATCGAACCCATTCTTGTCGAGTGGGAATCCTTCGCACGAACGATGATCCCGCCGGCGGAGACCATGTCCGTTGTCGAACTGCGCGACCATGCGCATGAAATCCTGCTGGCCATTGCCGGCGAAATGGAATCGGCTCAGTCGGAAAAGGAGCGCGAGGCAAAGTCCAAGGGGCTCGCGGTGCCGTTCCTGAAAGAGACTTTTGCCGCCGAACATGGCGGCCTGCGCCAGCGCGTGGGGTTCGACCTCTCCCAGCTGGGCGCCGAATATCGCGCGCTGCGGGCCACGGTTCTTCGCTTGTGGATGGGGCACATCGGCACGGTCGATGCGGCGGTCCTGGAAGAAGTGGTGCGCTTCAACGAAGGCATCGACCAGGGCCTGGCCGAAGCCATGGCCACCTACTCGGACCATGTGGCCAACTCCAGGGACACCTTCCTGGCCGTGCTGGGCCACGACCTGCGAAACCCGTTGAGTGCGCTCAGCTCCTGCATCCATCTGCTCGAGCTGGGGGGCGAGGCCAAGCCCAGGGCGCGCACGCTCCAGATCGCCAGGCGAAGCATCGCGTCGATCAACGACATGGTCACCGACCTGCTCGAGTACACGCGCACCCGGCTCGGCCGCGGCATCGAGGTGGTTCCCCAGCAAGGCAGCCTGAGCGCCCTGTGCCAGGAGGCTT
Organism: Variovorax beijingensis; assembly: GCF_007828835.1. Taxonomy (GTDB): domain Bacteria; phylum Pseudomonadota; class Gammaproteobacteria; order Burkholderiales; family Burkholderiaceae_C; genus Variovorax; species Variovorax beijingensis_A. The sequence continues at coordinate 215,152 of NZ_VIVL01000006.1, forward strand.
TCGACGAGGTCTGCGCGGCCTATCCCAAGCGGGTGCTCGTCGCCGAGATTCCGACCGACGTGGTCCTGATGTTCGACGCACCCAGGATGCGCCAGGTCCTCACCAACCTGCTGAGCAACGCCGTGCAGCACGGAGACCCCGCCCATCCCGTCGCGCTGGTGATCCGGGACGAGGGCGCGCATGTGACCCTGATCGTCAGGAACCAGGGAAGGCCGATTGCTCCCGATTCGATGCAGGTGATCTTCAATCCGCTGGTGCAGGTTGCAACGCGCGAATCGGCACCGCATGAGCGTCCCGCCACGAGCCTGGGCCTCGGCCTCTACATTGCGCGTGAGATCGTGACAGGACACGGCGGCACCATCACGGTGGCCTCCTCCGCGGAGGAAGGAACGGCCTTCACCGTCCATGTGCCCCGCGGCGGCAAGCAGGTGGCCCCGGACGGCGCGTGAGGCCGACGATCTGATTCGGAGGGCTTGCAGACAGGCCCCGCCCAGCTGTCCATTGCATGGCACCGGCGACTGGACCGGCCTGCCATGAAGACTTTGGACTACAAGCCGGGTTTCCGGCTGCGTCTAGCTTGGCCTTGTCGAAACATCAACAAGGAGACTTCGATGAAGCTGACACGACGTATTGCACCGACCCTGGTTGCAGTTCTCATGGGCGCCTGCGTGGCCCCGCTTGCATTGGCTGCGGGCGGCGGCTCGGGAGGCGGCGGTGGGGGCGCTGGCGGGGGCGGGGGAGGTGGCGGCGGCAGTGCCGGCGCAGGCGTGGGTGCCGGTGCGGGAGGCAATGGCGCCGGCGCGGCCAGCGGGTCCAATGCCTCGGCCAATGCAGCCACCCCGGCGACACCCGCCACGCCCGCGACGCCAGCCACGAGTACATCGCCTGCAACGCCAGCCACGCCTGCGACGCCGGCCACCCCGTCGCAGCAGTCTTCGTCTTCGTCGTCCACGATGTCAGCCACGCCCGCGACGCCGGCAGTGCCCGGTTCCAAGGCCGACAGCACGACGACGACGCCTGCGGTGCCTGCAACGCCGGCACCGAAGAGGTAAGGAACGGGGCCAGCCTGTCTGCCCGCCCGATGGCTGGATCAGGCCAGTTGCCCGCTGGCCAGTGCCGCGGCGGCAGCGCGCGTCTCGACGCCCAGCTTCTCGAAGATGTGCTCGAGATGCTTGTTGACCGTGCGCGGGCTGGTGCCGAGGATCTCGCCGATGTCGCGGTTGGTCTTGCCCTTGGCGAGCCATGAGAGCACTTCGGTCTCGCGCGGTGTGAGCGCCGCTTCGGCCAGCCGGGCCGAGGGCGTGCCCGCGGTCCCCTCGCGCTGCGTCGCGAACAGCAGCATGGTCTCGCCGAGCGCCGCGGCGCCGAGGTTGCGCACCGAGATGCGTGCGCCCGCCGTGGTGACCAGCGCAATGGCTGCACCAGGCGCCAGCGCGGATTCGAGCGAGGCGGGCAGCAGCCCGGCGGCCGGCGGTGCATCGAGTGCGTGGAGCCACAGCGCAGCCTGCGGCGAGCGCCATGCGATGCGCCCGCGCGCGTCGACGAAGACCACGCCCATGCCGGCCACGTCGACCGCGTCGCGCGCCATGCGCGTGATGCGTGCGTTGCGCGTGTGGGTGTGCAGCCGTGCCAGCACCTCCTGCGCGCGGATCGGCTTCACCACGTAGTCGACACCGCCGCATTCGAAGCCCTCGACCACGTGCGCCGTCTCCGAGAGGCCGGTCATGAACAGCACCGGAATGTGCGCAAGCGCCGCATTGGCCTTGATGCGCCGGCAGGTCTCGAAGCCCGACAGGCCGGGCATCAGGCCGTCGAGCAGGATCGCGTCGGGCACCACCAGTTCGAGGCGCTGCAGCGCAGCCTCGCCATCGGCCGCGACGAGCACGGTGTAGCCGCTGGATTCGAGGGTGTCGCACAGCATGCCGAGGCTGCTGGGGGCGTCGTCCACCACCAGCACCACGGGGCGTTCGGTTTCAGGGGGCGAGAGTGTCTGCATCTTGTTCTGCGAGTGCCTTGCGGAGCTTGTCGAGTTCGAAACGGTTGACCATGCCGCGCAGCCAGGTGCAGGTGGCCGCGGCCGGCGGGGATGCGGCGGCGAGCCGGTCGAGCACCTGGTGCAGGCCGCGCACATGTCCCATCTGCACCAGCCGCATCAGCTCGGCGCGGTCGTCTTCCGAGAGCGCGAGCTGCACCGGCCGTGGCGCGATGTCGACGGCGGGCGGCATTGCGGCGTCGCTCGACGCCAGCCATTCGAGCCCGAGGTGGCGCTCCAGCGTGGCGATCAGCTCCGACTCGATGACCGGCTTGCCAACGAAGGCCTGGCAGCCCGCGGCGCGCAGCAGGTCGCCCTGGTTCTCGAACATGTTGGCCGAGACGATGATGATCGGCAGGCGATCGAAGCCCGAGGCGCGCACCAGTGCCGCGGTCTGCCAGCCATCCATGTCGTCCATGGTGAGGTCCAGCAGGATGGCGGAAGGCAGGTTCTCGCGCAGGCTGTCCAGGCATTCGGTGCCGCTCGCGGCCTCGCGCACCTCGAAGCCCAGCGGTGCGAGCATGCCGGCCAGCATCTGGCGCTGCACCGGCTGGTCGTCGACCACCAGCAGCGTGCGCCGCGCGCCGATGTAGCCCGACACCGGCCGCCGTGTCTCTGCCTGGGGGCCGGGGTCGGCCACTTCGCGCAGGTACACCCGCACGCTGAAGGTGCTGCCCGTGGGCGAGGTAGCGGCCAGCGCGAGTTCGCCGCCCATCAGCGATGTGAGCAGGCCTGTGATGGTGAGGCCGAGGCCCGTGCCGGGCTCGCCGCGCCGGCGCCCGGCGGCGCCGCGCTCGAACGGGAGAAAAATGCGCTGGTGGTCCTGCGGCGCCACGCCGATGCCGGTGTCGACCACGTCGAAGCGCAGCACTTCGCGCCGCGCATCCACGTGCAGCGTGACCGTGCCGCTGTCGGTGAAGCGCACCGCGTTGGCCAGCAGGTTGATGAGGATCTGGCGCAGCCGCTTGGCATCAGCATGCACCCAGGGCGGCAGCCGCCCGCTGTGGGTGTACACGAACGCAAGGCCCTTGTTCTCCGCCTGCGGCCGCACCATGTGCACCACCTCGTCCAGAAACGCCGGCAGCGCGAGCGCAGCGGGCTCCAGCTGCAAGCGTCCGGCCTCGATGCGCGCGAGGTCGAGCAGGCCGTCGATCAGCCCGAGCATGTGCTCGCCGCTGCGCTGGATGGTCTGCACGGCTTCCCGCGGCGGCGCCACGGCCTCGCCCTTGAGCAGGATCTGCGAGTAGCCCAGGATGCTGTTGAGCGGCGTGCGCAGCTCGTGCGTCATGCCGGCCACGTAGCGGGTCTTGGCCTGGTTGGCGGCTTCGGCGGCTTCCTTCGCGGTCTGCAGGGCGGCGTCGGTGCGCTGGTGCGCCTCGATCTCGACAGTGAGCAGGTGGTTGTGGCGGTTCGATTCCTCCTGCGCCATCTGCCGGCTCTCGCTGCCCAGCACGATCCACCAGGCGGCCACCGCCGCCACCAGCGACAGCAGCGCGAACACCTTGAGGAAGGCGCTGCGCAGGGCCGGGTCCACCGCATCGGCGCCCACGATGGCCTCCTGCGCATACACCACGCCCATCACCGTGGCCAGCAGCGCCACCAGCGAAGTGGCCACCATCAGGTAGTGCGCCACGCGAAAGTTGAGCCGGCCCGACAGCGCGGGCGGCAGCAGCGCCTGGAGCCAGCCGCTCATCTGCTCGGCCGCGCGGGAATCGGTCTTGCAGCGGTCGTGGCAGCGCGATTCGAGCGTGCAGCACAGCGAGCAGATCGGCGCGCTGTAGGCCGGGCAGTGCGCCATGTCTTCCGACTCGAAGCTGTTGTCGCACACCGAGCACTTCACGATCTGCCCGGGCGTCCAGCGCCGGATGTCGCTGCGCGCCAGGTAGTAGCGCCCGCGCGTGCGCCAGGCCAGCAGCGGCGAGACCAGAAGCGCCGTGATCAGCGCGATGAAAGGCGAGAACGCGCGGGCCCACTGGCCCAGCACGCCGGAATACGCCAGCATGGCGAGCGCGGCCGCCACCAGCATCGCACCCAGGCCGACCGGATTGATGTCGTACAGGTGCGCGCGCTTGAACTCGATGGTGCGCGGGCTCCAGCCCAGCGGCTTGTTGATGACCAGGTCAGCCACCAGCGCGCCGACCCAGGCAATGGCGATGTTGCTGTAGAAGCCCAGCACGTGCTCCAGCGCCGCGAACACGCCCAGCGTCATCAGCAGGATCGCGATGACCACGTTGAACACCAGCCACACCACGCGCCCCGGGTGGCTGTGCGTGAGCCGCGCGAAGAAGTTCGACCACGCCAGCGAGCCCGCATAGGCGTTGGTGAGGTTGATCTTCATCTGCGAGACCACCACGAACAGCGTGGTGATCGCCAGCACCCAGGCCGGATCGCGCAGCACGTACGAAAAGCCCGTGAGGTACATCAGCGTGGGCTCGACGGCGTGCCTGGCGGGAATCTCGTGCTGCAGCGCCAGAAAGGCCAGGAAGGCGCCGCCCATCATCTTGAGCATGCCCGGCACGATCCAGCCCGGGCCCGCCACCAGCACCGCGGCCCACCAGCGGCCCCGGTTGGCGGCGGTCTTCTCGGGCAGGAAGCGCAGGTAGTCGACCTGCTCGCCGATCTGCACCACCAGCGAGAAGGCCACCGTGGCGGCGGCGCCGAACATCAGCGGGTCGAAGCTGCTGCTGTCGGAGCTGCGGCCCACCAGGCCGGTGAAGTCGGCATACAGCCCGGGCTTCTTCACCAGCACCGCGATGAAGGGGCACACGAACAGCACGATCCAGATCGGCTGCGTCCACAGCTGCAGGCCCGAGATCAGCGTGATGCCGCGCATCACCAGCGGCACGATCACGATCGACGACAGCAGGTAGAGCAGCGGCAGCGGCCAGTCGAGGTACAGCTGCAGCGCCAGCGCGAGGATGGCCGCCTCCAGCGCGAAGAAGATGAAGGTGAAGCTCGCGTAGATCAGCGAGGTGAGGGTGGAGCCCAGGTAGCCGAAGCCCGCGCCGCGCGTGAGCAGGTCCATGTCCACGCCATGCCGGGCCGCGTAGTAGGAGATCGGCAGGCCGGTGAGGAAGGTGATGAGCCCCACCACCAGGATGGCCCACAGCGCGTTCGAGAAGCCGTAGCTCAGCGCGATGGCGCCGCCGATGGCCTCCAGCGCCAGGAACGAGGTGGCGCCGAAGGCCGCGTTGGCGACGCGGAACTCCGACCACTTGCGGAAGCTGCGCGGCGTGTAGCGCAGCGCGTAGTCCTCCAGCGTTTCGTTCGCAACCCACGCGTTGTAGTCGCGGCGGATGCGAAAGATCTTCTGGCCGGTGACGGATGGCATGGTGGGCTCTGGCGGCGAGGGCGGCGTTGGCATGGCAGGCAGACACAGCAAGAAGCGCTCCCTGCAACTGCCCGGCCTGTGCACGGCCTGCGAGTCTGGCCGCTGGAGGCGTCCTGGCCGCTACGTTGAATGACGTATTCGCGGTGGCGCAGGTGATTTCTAAAGTACCAGCCATGGTGCTCGGGGCACCTTCCGATGCACTGCGATGGTGCGCGGCTCTTCTTTCCAACAACCTGCCTGGAGTTTCCTGATGTCGCGTGATTCCGATCCCTCCCTCGATGCCCTGGCATTGCGCCGCCGCCGATTGCTGCAAGGCGCCGCCGCGCTGCCCGTGATGGGCCTGAGCGGCCTGAGCTTCGGCCAGTCGCAGTTCCCCACCGCCAAGGTCAATACCACCAAGCTTGCGGTGACCGACACCGAGGTGACCGTGGGCCAGCTGCATTCGTCCTCCGGCACCATGGCCATTTCGGAGACCGGCTCCATCCAGGCCGAGCAACTCGCCATCGACCAGATCAACGCGATGGGCGGCATCCTCGGCCGCAAGATCAAGGTCATCAAGGAAGACGGCGCCTCCGACTGGCCGACCTTTGCCGAGAAGTCGAAGAAGCTATTGGTCAACGACCACTGCGCCGCCGTCTTCGGCTGCTGGACCAGCGCCTCGCGCAAGGCCGTGCTGCCGGTGTTCGAGAAGGAGAACGGCCTCCTGTACTACCCGACCTTCTACGAAGGCCTGGAGCAGAGCAAGAACGTGATCTACACCGGCCAGGAAGCCACGCAGCAGATCATCTGGGGCCTGGACTGGGGCGCCAAGGAGAAGAAGGCCAAGACCTTCTTCCTCGTGGGCTCCGACTACATCTGGCCGCGCACCTCGATGAAGATCGCGCGCAAGCACATCGAGAACTTCCAGAAGGGTTCGGTCAAGGGCGAGGAGTACTACCCGCTGGGCCACACCAACTTCAACTCGCTGATCAACAAGATCAAGGTGGCCAAGCCCGACTGCATCTTCGCGGCGGTGGTGGGCGGCTCCAACGTGGCCTTCTACAAGCAGCTGAAGGCCGCGGGCATCACGGGCGACAAGCAGTTCCTGCTGACGCTGGCCGTGACGGAAGACGAGATGACCGGCGTGGGCGGCGAGAACTTCGCGGGCTTCTACTCGTCGATGAAGTACTTCCAGACGCTGGACAACCCGAACAACAAGAAGTTCGTGGAGGCCTTCAAGGCCAAGTACGGCAAGGACGCGGTGATCGGCGACGTGACGCAGGCGGGCTACCTGGGCCCGTGGCTCTGGAAGGCGGCGGTGGAGAAGGCCGGCAGCTTCGACGTGGACAAGGTGGTGGCCGGCTCGCCGGGCATCGAGCTGAAGACGGCGCCCGAAGGCTACGTGAAGCTGGACGCGAACCATCACCTGTGGAGCAAGGCGCGCATCGGGCAGGGGCAACTGGACGGGACGTTCAAGGTGGTGGCGGAGTCGAGCGAGCTGATCAAGCCGGATCCGTTTCCGAAGGGGTACCAATAAATCCCTGATGACTTTCTCCCTCCCCTTCCGGGGGAGGGCAGGGGTGGGGGCAAGCGGCGTTGCCAATGGGCACGCCCTGCCTGCCCCCATCCCAACCTTCCCCCGGAGGGGGAAGGAGCCAATACCCAAACACCTGGAACCTGTCGCCATGACTCTGTCGGACATGATGAACATCGGCCTCATGCAGGGCTTCGCGGGGCTGAGCCTTTTCGCGGTGCTGTTGCTGATGGGCCTGGGCCTGGCGATCATCTTCGGCCAGATGGGCGTGATCAACATGGCGCATGGCGAGTTCATGACCATCGGCGCCTATTCCATCTACCTGGCCGCGCGCGTCACCGAAAGCCTGGCGCCGGCGTTCATGCCGTACTACTTTCCGATCGCGATCGGCCTGGCCTTCGTGTTCGCCTTCATCGTCGGCTGGATCGTGGAGTGGGTGCTGATCCGCCACCTCTACAAGCGCCCGCTCGACACGCTGCTCGCCACCTGGGGCGTGAGCCTGGGGCTGCAGCAGATCTTTCGCACCTTCATCGGCCCGAAGGAAGTGAGCCCCACGCTGCCCGAGTGGCTCATGGGCTCGTGGACGCCGCACGAGGGCCTCGACATTCCGATCAACGGCCTGTTCGTGCTGGCGCTCACCGCGCTTGTGACCGGCGGCGTGCTGATCGCACTGCACAAGAGCCGTTGGGGCCTGCGCGTGCGTGCCACCGTGGCCAACCGCACCATGGCCAACGCTACCGGCATCGACACCATGAAGACCGACCGCCTGACCTTCGCGATCGGCTGCGGCATCGCCGGCGTGGCGGGCGCGGCCTTCACCACCATCGGCTCGACCGGGCCGACCTCGGGCTCGCTCTACATCGTCGACGCTTTCCTGGTCGTCACTTTCGGCGGCGCGGCCAGCCTGCTGGGCACCGTGGTCTCGGCCTTCGGCATTGCGCAGACGCAATCGGTCTCGGAGTTCTTCATGACCGGCTCGATGGCCAAGGTGCTGACGCTGTCGCTGATCGTGCTGATCCTGATGATGCGGCCGCAAGGGCTCTTCGCCGTCAAGGTCCGCCGCTGATGAACCCGAACCCTTCCTGGAGAACGTTCCGATGATGAATTTCATCAAGGCCTCGATCCTGCGCTACCAGCTCGGCAGCCTCTTGCTGCTGGTGCTGCTGCTGGCGGTCGTGCTGCCGCTGTCGCTCGACATCTTTCGCCTCAACCTGGTGGGCAAGTACCTTACCTATGCCTTCGTGGCCGTCGGCCTCGTGATGGTGTGGGGCTACGGCGGCGTGCTGAGCCTGGGGCAGGGCGTGTTCTTCGGCATCGGCGGCTACGCGATGGCGATGTTCCTCAAGCTCGAAGCCTCCGACCCCGTTACGACCAAGATCCAGTCGACGCCCGGCATTCCGGACTTCATGGACTGGAACCAGATCACCGAGCTGCCCGCGCTGTGGCTGCCGTTCAAGAGCCTGCCGCTGAGCCTGGCGCTGGTGGTGCTGGCGCCGATGGCGCTGGCCTGGCTGGTGAGCTTTGCGATGTTCAAGCGCCGCGTGGGCGGCGTGTACTTTGCGATCATCACGCAGGCGGTGGCGCTGATCTGCACCGTGCTCATCATCGGCCAGCAGGGCTACACGGGTGGCGTCAACGGCATGACCGACCTGAAAACGATGCTGGGCTGGGACACGCGCACCGACGGTGCCAAGTACGTTCTCTACTACGTCTGCGTCGGCCTGCTGATCGCCAGCATCGTGCTGTGCCGCTGGATCCAGACCAGCAAGCTCGGCACGCTGCTGCTCGCCATGCGCGACAAGGAAGACCGCGTGCGCTTCTCGGGCTACGACGTGTCGAACTTCAAGGTCTTCATCTTCTGCCTGGCGGCCGGGCTCTCGGGCATCGGCGGCGCGATGTTCGCGCTGCAGGTGGGCTTCATGTCGCCGAGCTTCGTGGGCATCGTGCCGTCGATCGAGATGGTGATCTTCTGCGCCGTGGGCGGCCGCATGAGCCTCGTGGGCGCGGTCTACGGCGCGTTGCTGGTGAACGCGGGCAAGACGCTGTTCTCGGAGAGCTTTCCGGACCTGTGGCTGTTCCTGATGGCCGGCCTCTTCATCGGCGTGACCATGGCCTTCCCGATGGGGCTCGCAGGCCTGTGGGACGAAAAGATCAGGCCCTGGTGGAAGGAGCGCCGCAAGGCGCTGCGCGAGGCCGCGGTGCAGCCGCCCGTATCCACGCCGATGCCGCCCACACCTGTCTCTCTTTCCTCGCCGTCTTCGCCCGCACCGCAGTTGCCTGAAGGCGTTGGCAGCCAGAGCGCCTGAACCCGGAGCCACACCTCATGAGCAACACCGACTTCGCGCTTGCCGTGGAAGACCTCAGCGTTTCGTTCGACGGCTTCAAGGCTATCGACGACCTCACGCTCTACATCGACAGGAACGAGCTGCGCGTGATCATCGGCCCCAACGGCGCGGGCAAGACCACGCTGCTCGACCTGATCTGCGGCAAGACGCGCGCCAGCGGCGGCAGCATCAAGTTCAAGAACACCGAGCTCACGAAGATGGCCGAGCACAAGCGCGTGCGGCTGGGCATCGGCCGCAAGTTCCAGACGCCGTCGATCTACGAGAACCTCAGCGTGTTCCAGAACCTCGAGGTGTCTTTTCCGAAAGGCCGCTCGGTGCTCGGCGCGCTGGCGTTCAAATGCGACGACGAGGTCAAGGCCAAGGTGCAGGCGGTGGCCGAGGACATCGGCCTGGCCGACCGGCTGCGCACCGAGGCGGGCCTGCTGAGCCACGGGCAGAAGCAGTGGCTGGAGATCGGCATGCTGCTGATGCAGGAGCCCGAGTTGCTGATGCTCGACGAGCCCATTGCCGGCATGAGCGCGCGCGAACGCGAACTCACGGCCGAGCTGCTCAAGCGCATCTGCCAGAACCGCGCGGTGATCGTCATCGAGCACGACATGGCGTTCGTGAAGCAGATCGCACACAAGGTCACGGTGATGCACCAGGGAAAGATCCTGGCCGAAGGGCCGATGGAGAAGGTGCAGGCGGATCCGAAGGTCATTGACGTTTATCTGGGGCACTAGATGAAGTGCAGTCGTTCAGGGCGCGCTCCCGCCGACGGGGTACGCGGCGAAGCGAATGTCCCCCGGCCTTCGGCCTCCTCCTTTATTTCGCTGCGCAAGGCACCCCATCGACGTGATCGTTGGGCAGAGCGGCTGTTGATCAGCGGTACACCCACAGCGCGTCCAGATGCGCAGGGCATCGGGTGCTCCCCGCAGCGAAATAAAGGAGGAGCCGAAGGCGGGGGACATTCGCGGAGGGGAGTACCCGGTGGCCTGTGCACCCGCCCTGGACAACAGCGGCAAGAATCAACAACAGGAGCCTGAGAGATGAGCAACATCATGCTGAAGGTCGAAGACCTGCACGTAGCCTACGGCCAGAGCGAGGCGTTGCATGGCATTTCCTTCGAGGGCCATGCCAACGAGACCGTGGCCATCATGGGCCGCAACGGCATGGGCAAGACCACGCTGTTCAAGAGCCTCATGGGCGTGCTGCCCATCAGGAGCGGGCGCATCGAGGTCGCGGGCCAGGACGTGTCGCGCGACGAGAGCTTCAGGCGCGTCGCCAAGGGCATCGCCTACGTGCCGCAGGGCCGCATGATCTTCCCGACCCTCACAGTGGAAGAGAACATCCAGACCGGCCTCGAGAACTCGAAGACAAAACGCATCCCCGAAGAGATCTACGCCCTGTTCCCCGTGCTCTGGGACATGAAGCGCCGCAAGGGCGGCAACCTCTCCGGCGGCCAGCAGCAGCAGCTGGCCATTGCGCGCGCCCTCGTCACCGATCCCAAGGTGCTGCTGCTCGACGAGCCCACCGAAGGAATCCAGCCTTCGATCATCAAGGACATCGCCAAGGCGCTCAACGAGATCCGCAAGCTGCGCGGCATCACCATCGTCGTGTCCGAGCAGGTGCTGAGTTTTGCGTTGGACGTGGCTGACCGGCTCTTCGTGATCGAAGGCGGTCGGCTCGTACACGAAACGGCGCGCGACAAAACCGATGTCGATCACATCAAAGCCTATCTCTCCGTTTAACCACAACCCAACCAGGAGCCACTGCAAATGACGGACACGCTGATCAAGGTCGACCTGACCAAGACGCCCACCGAGAACGAGATGATCCACAACCGCTGGCATCCGGACATTCCGATGGCCTGCTGGGTCAACCCGGGCGACGATTTCATCCTCGAGACCTTCGACTGGACCGGCGGCTTCATCAAGAACAACGACAGCGCCGACGACGTGCGCGACATCGACCTGAGCACCGTGCACTACCTCTCGGGCCCCGTGGGCGTGAAGGGCGCCGAGCCCGGCGACCTGCTGGTGGTGGACCTGCTCGACATCGGCGCCAAGCAGGACAGCCTCTGGGGCTTCAACGGCTTCTTCTCGAAGAAGAACGGCGGCGGCTTCCTGACCGACCACTTTCCCGAAGCGCAGAAATCCATCTGGGACTTCAAGGGCATGTTCACCAGCTCGCGCCACGTGCCGGGCGTGAACTTCGCGGGCCTGATCCACCCCGGCCTGATCGGCTGCCTGCCCGACAAGCCGATGCTCGACATGTGGAACGAGCGCGAGGGCAAGCTCATTGCCACCGACCCGGACCGCGTGCCCGGCCTGGCCAATCCGCCGTTCGCCGGTACCGCCCACATGGGCAAGATGACCGGCGAAGCGCGCGCCAGGGCGGCGGCCGAAGGCGCGCGCACCGTGCCGCCGCGCGAGCACGGCGGCAACTGCGACATCAAGGACCTGTCGCGCGGCTCGAAGGTGTTCTTCCCGGTGTACGTCGATGGCGCGGGCCTCAGCGTGGGCGACCTGCATTTCAGCCAGGGCGACGGCGAGATCACCTTCTGCGGCGCCATCGAGATGGCCGGCTGGGTGCACATGAAGGTCACGCTCATCAAGGGCGGCATGGCCAAGTACGGCATCAGGAACCCGATCTTCAAGCCGAGCCCGATCACGCCGCAGTACAACGACTACCTGATCTTCGAAGGCATCTCGGTCGACGAGGCCGGCAAGCAGTACTACCTGGATGTGAACGTGGCCTACCGCCAGGCCTGCCTGAATGCCATCGAGTACCTGAAGAAATTCGGCTATTCGGGCGCGCAGGCCTACTCGATCCTGGGCACCGCGCCCGTGCAGGGCCACATCAGCGGCGTGGTCGACGTGCCCAACTCCTGCGCCACGCTCTGGCTGCCCACGCAGATCTTCGACTTCGACATCAACCCGAACGCAGCGGGGCCGATGAAGATGATCGACGGCAGCATCGACATGCCGCTGTCGCACGACCTGGCCTGACGGACGCGCCCATGCCCACCTACGACTACGCCTGCGGCCAGTGCGGCGGCTTCGAGGCGCTGCGGCCTTCGGGCCAGCGCGACGAGCCCGCCGCGTGCCCCGACTGCGGCTGCGCATCGCCGCGCGTGCTTTCGGCGGCGCCGCGGCTCGCGTTGATGGCCTCTGGCACGCGCCGCGCGATGGAGACCAACGAGCGCGCCCGGCACGAGCCGGGCAGCTCGCGCGACTACGCGCGCTTCAAGCATCCGGCGGGCTGCGGCTGCTGCTCGGGTTCGTCGTCGCGGCGCAGTGCGACAGTCACGGCGGCGAACGGCGCCAAGTCGGCGCCTTCGAAGCGGCCCTGGATGATTTCGCACTAATGCCGGGCTAATAATTTGTGGCGTGCAGCGGGCCGGCGCCGGCCGATTGTTTCAATCCCGTGAACGCCGCGATTCCGTTTGCGGCGGTTTTTTTGGGGCCTTCAGGATCACACTTCATTTCACCAACCAACCCATTAGGAGATTGAAATGAATGCCTCGAAAGTCCTCGCTGCTGCTGCCCTCTCGCTCCTGGCTGCCGCCGGTGCGCATGCAGAAACCTACGAAGGCGTGCTGACCGTGAACTCCGGCGTCTCGCGCGCCGAAGTCGCGCCGCAAGCCGTTGCCGCCGCCCGCGCCGGCAATGAATACGGCGACGGTGCCGCCGCTGGCGCACAAGCCTTCACCTCGACCGCCGACCGTGCAGTGATCCAGGCCGAAGCCGTTGCCAAGGCGCATGACCCGCTCGCAAGTCTCGACCGCCGCGCGTTCTACCGCGACGAAGTGCCGCAAGCCTACAAGAAGCCCAGCGTGTCGTTCACGCGCCAGGCCGGCCTCTGAGCCGAAGCTGGCCCTTGATCGGCGCAATGAAGAACGGGCCCTCGACGGGGCCCGTTTTTTTGTTTTTCCGCGCCGGTCATCCGATCCTGAATACCTTGGCCTGGCCGTTGCACAGGGCGCGCAGCTCGTCGCCCTCGATCTCGATGTGCGTCCAGGTGGCGAACACGCCATCGCCGTCCGACAGTTCGATGCTGTCGGCAGACAGCGCGCTCCAGCGAAACAGCGGCGCGCAGGTGGGGCCGTCCCTTTCTCCGAGGACCGCGGCGACGGTGCCGTCCGGATCGAAGCGATAGCTCTCGACCGCCGTTTCGGAGACCAGTGCCAGGCGGCGCGCGGTGGGCACGGGTGGTTTCATCGGCGCTCCCTGCCGCGCATCATTCGCGCGTGAGCGCGAAGCTCTTCCTGATGCCGCCCGTGGCCGAAGGCGCCACCCACAGATCGAACTCTCCGGGCTCCACCGTCGGTTTCATGTCGCGGCCGACGAACTGCAGGTCGTCCGCGCGCAGCGTGAACTCGACCACCTTCGACGCCGCGGGCTCGATGCGCACCTTGCGGAAGTTCTTGAGCTCGCGCACGGGCCGCGTCACGCTCGCGGCGCGTTCGGCGGTATACAGCTGCACCACTTCCTCGGCCTCGCGCCGGCCGGTGTTGGTGACGGTGGCGCGCACACGCAGTGTGCCGCCGATCGGCAGCCGGTCCTGGCTCAGTTCCACACTGTCGTAGCGCACCGGCGCATAGCCGATGCCATGGCCGAAGGGGTAGAGCGCCTGGTTCGTGGTGTCCACGTAGCGGGTCTTGAAAGCCATGGCCTGGTCGTTGTCGGGCAGCGGCCGGCCGGTGCGCTTCTGGCCGTAGTAGAAGGGCACCTGGCCGGAGGCCCGCGGAAAGCTCACCGGCAGCCGGCCCGAGGGATTGAAGTCGCCGAACACCACGTCGGCAATGGCCGTGCCGGTCTGCACGCCCAGAAACCAGGTGACGAGGATCGCGTCGGCATCGCGCACCGCGCCCTTGAGCGCCATCGCGCGGCCGTTGCTCAGCAGCACGACCACCGGCTTGCCGGTGGCGGCCACGGCCTCGGCCAGGTCCTGCTGGGCCTGTGGAATGCCGATGTCGGTTCGCGAGCGGGCTTCGCCCGACATGCGCTCGCTCTCGCCGATGGCGAGCACCACCACGTCGGCATCGCGCGCGGCGGCCACGGCGGCCTCGATGCCGCCGGCCAGCGGCGCATCGATGCCCGAGCCGCGCACCACCGCCAGCGCAGCGGGATCGGCCAGCGCGGCGCGCAGGCCTTCGTCGATGCCGACCGGTGCCGACTGGCCCGGGAACAGGCTCCACGCGCCGAGCAGGTCCTGCGTGCCCGAGGCGAAGGGTCCGATCAGCGCGATCTTCCGGCCCGACCTGGGCAGCGGCAGCACCGCGCGCTCGTTCTTCAGCATCACGATGGAACGGCGCGCATCCTCGCGCGCGAGCGCGATGTGCGCGGGGTTGTCGGCCCGGGGCTTTGCCGGTGCGGCATCGAGCCCGCGAAAAGGTGCATCGAAGAGGCCCAGCCTCTGCTTGACCCACAGCACGCGGCGCACCGCGTCGTCCAGGCGCGCCATCGGCACTTCGCCCGAGGCCACGAGTTCGGGCAGGTAGCGCATGTACAGGCCGCTCTGCATGCTGACGTCGGTGCCGGCCAGGAACGACTGCTTGGCCGCCTGCCGGCCGTCGGCGGCATAGCCGTGCGCGATCAGCTCCTCGTCGGCCGTGTAGTCGGACACCACGAAGCCCTTGAACTTCCACTCGTCGCGCAGCACGCCCGTCAGGAGCGCAGGGTTCGCGATGGACGGAATGCCGGAGATCTCGTTGAAGGCGCTCATGACCGAGAGCGCGCCCGCGTCCAGCGCGGCGCGGAACGGCGGCAGGTAGACCTGGCGCAGCGTGCGCTCGGAGATGTCGGTGGCGGCATAGTCGAGCCCGCCTTCGGCGGCGCCATAGGCCGCGAAATGCTTGGGCGTGGCCAGCAGCGAATCGGCGTGCGACAGGTCTGTGCCCTGGAAGCCGCGCACGCGCGCGGCCGCGAACTGGTTGGCCAGGTACACGTCTTCGCCCGCGCCCTCGATGCCGCGGCCCCATCGCGCGTCGCGTGCAATGTCCACCATCGGCGCGAAGGTCCAGCGAAAGCCGTCGGCGCTGGCTTCCACCGCGGCCGCGCGCGCGGTGCGCTCGGCGAGTTCGGGCTCCCAGCTCGCGGCTTCGGCCAGCGGCATCGGGAAGATGGTGCGAAAGCCGTGGATCACGTCGGCGCCATAGAGCAGGGGGATGCCCAGGCGCGATTCGCGCACGGCCACTTCCTGCAGCACCCGCTTGCGCTCCAGCCCCTCGTTATTGAACAGGCCCGTGAGGCGGCCGGCGCGCACGTCGTCGATCTCCTGCTGGGCATTGCGCTGGCCGGCCTGCGGGTTGCCGGGAATGTTGGTGTTGGCGGGGCCGTAGAGGCTGAGCTGGCCGACCTTCTCCTCGACCGTCATGCGGGCGATGAGCGATTCGACGCGGGCATCCGCGCCCGCGGCGCCCTCGGCGGTGGCCGGGGCTGCTTGGGAGACGGGGGAGAAGGGAAGAAAACAGGCCAGGCCCAGCAGGGCCGCCATGGCGGGGATTCGAACGTGCATGGCCCGCCATTGTCCCGCCAAAGCGAGGCCGCACGGTCTGCTCGGGCTTTTGGCGGTAGGCGCGCAAGCCTATTCGGCAGTCGCGCCGGCGTCGCGGGCCACCTTCACCCACTTGGTGGTTTCGCTGCCGATGAAGGACTTGAGCTCGGCCGGCCGCATGTTGCCTGCTGTTACGCCTTGCTCCTCGAAGCGCCTGGCCACGTCCTGCTGCTGCAGCGCGCGGGCGACTTCGGCGTTCAGGCGCGTGACGAGGTCCGGCGGCGTGCCGTGGGGCGCCATGAGCGCGAACCAGGTGGTCATGTCGTAGCCCTTGAGGCCGGCCTCGTCGAGCGTGGGCACGCCCGGGTAGGCCGGCGATCGCTTCAGCGTGGTCACGGCCAGCGCATGCACTTTGCCGCCGCGCACGTGCGGTGCGGCCGACGGGCTGGTCTCGATGGCCATCTGGATCTGGCCGCCGATCAGGTCCGCCATCATCGGCGCGCCGCCCTTGTAGGGCACGTGGGTGACGTCGGTCCGGGTCATCGAGCGGAACAGTTCGCCCGAGATGTGCTCGGTGCTGCCGTTGCCGGCCGAGCCGAAGTTCACCTTGCCGGGATTCGCCTTGATGTAGGCCACCAGTTCAGCCACCGACCTGGCCGGCACCTTGTCGTTGACCACCAGCACGTTGGGCGTGGAGGCCACGAGCGCCACGGGCTCGAAGTCGCGCTGGAAGTCGTAAGGCAGGCGCTTGTAGAGGCCCGGCGCGATCGAATGCGCGATGGTGGCCAGGAACAGCGTGTAGCCGTCGGCCGGCGCCTTCGATGCGATGGCCGCGCCCACGGTGCCGCCGGCACCGCCGCGGTTGTCGATGATGACCGGCTGCCCGAGCGATTCCGAGAGCTTCTGGCCCACGGTGCGCGCGACGATGTCGGTGGTGCCGCCGGCCACGAAGGGCACGACGATGGTGATGGGCTTGGCCGGCCAGCCGGCCGCGAGCGCGGTCGATGCGGCAGCCGCCGCGAGCAGGGCGGCCATGCCGGCGCGCAGGAAGGAGGAGAGCGTTTTTTTCATCGCGGGAGTCCTGGTGTTGTCGTGGTCTTCGGAAAAAGCCGGTCCCGCTCGCTTGGCTCGGCAGCGGGATGGCTTCGAGTGAGGGGCGATGTCAGTCGGCACCCAGCTGCAGGCGGCTGGGCAGCCGTTTCTCGATCGCGAACTTGAGCAGCGCCGCCGAGCGGAAGATGCCGTGCGCGAACTTGCCGTAGGGCAGCGTGAGGAACAGCGCCATCACCACGCCCAGGTGCACCACGAGCAGCAGCGCCATGAAGGCGGTGTCGCGCCACGCGAGCAGGGCCAGGCCCGTAACGCTGGTGAGCAGCAGCAGCGCGATGAAGCCGCGGTCCATCGGCCGCTGCGCCACGTCGCCATGCGCTGCGTTGCGCCGCAGGTTCATCCACAGCAGCCCGATGGGGCCGATCACCAGGCCGATGCCGCCCGCGGTGCCCAGCAGCACCGGCAGGCTCGTGAGCGCATAGGGCGCGTGCAGGCCAAGCAGGTAGTGGTAGAGCGTTGCCACGCAGGTAGAGGCGAAGCACAGCATGAAGCCGTAGAAGGTGAAGTGGTGCAAGCGGCGCCGCCAGAGCGTGAAGCGGTCGTCCTCGTTGTTGCAGCCGTCGCCGTGGCCGCCGCCCAGGTACCTGAGGCGCAGCACATCGTGTGCAGCCTCGGCGCCGGCCGCGGCGCGCACGCCGCCCACTTCGCCCGGTGCGTTGTCCCGTGCCGGCGACACCTCGCGCCAGAAGCGCCGCACGCCCATCGCCAGCGCGAACACCACGAAGGCGAACACCGCGCCGAACACCAGCGCGAGAAAGTTGTGCGGGAAGATCGCGTAGAAGTTGCCAGCAAGCGGCGCGTGCAGCAGCGCGCCCGTCATCGCCACGGCCAGCACCAGGAACAGCGCGAGCCCGGCGGCCAGTGCCAGCGCGACGGTGAGGCCGGCCTTCCTGTAGAGCGCCCCCATCGCGGGCGGCCACGCGTAGTCGTGGTAGGTCTGCATGCGCACCTGCGCCATCGCCTGCGGCACGTTCACCGCGAACTCGTGCGGCGGCGCGTACTGGCAGGCATGCAGGCAGGAGCCGCAGTTGTGGCACAGGTTGGCAAGGTAGTGCGTGTCGGCCTTGCCGAACTCGAGCCGCCGCGTCATCGCGGGGAACACGGCGCAGAAGCCCTCGCAATAGCGGCAGGCGTTGCAGATCTGCAGGATGCGCGCGACCTCGCCTTCGCTGGCGGTCAGCGGCAGGGCGGGGGCGATGGGAATCACGCGGGCCGAGGCGCTGCCGATGCCGTCGGCATCCGCACGGGCGCGTGCGACCAGATCAGTGAGCTGCTGCAAGGGCGGTCTCCGGGGGATTCTTCGAAAGGTTCTTTGCTGCGCGTGCCGCCTGCGTGCCCGCGATGCGGCCGAAGGCCGTGCCGATGCTCATGCCCACGCCGGCCGTGTAGCCCTTGCCCAGCACGTTGCCGGCCATCATTTCGCCGGCCACGAACAGGTTGGGGCTGGCCCGGCCGCCGAAGCGCACGGCCGCGGTCTCGTCGACCTTCAGGCCCAGGTAGGTGAAGGTGATGCCGGGGCGCACCGGGTAGGCGTGGAAGGGCGCCGTGTCGATCGGCCGCGCCCAGTGCGTCTTGGCCGGCGCGATGCCCTCGGTGTGGCAGTCGTCGAGCGCGGTGTGGTCGAAGCGGCCGACGCGGCAGGCGGCGTTGTAGTCCTGCACGGTGCGAACGAACGTGGCTTCGTCCAGGCCGATCTTCTGCGCCAGTTCGCCCAGCGTGTTCGCCTGCGTGCCGGCGAACACCGGCGGCATGAAGCGCCCGACCGCCTTCTGGTCGATGATCGACCATGCGATCTGCCCGGGCTGCTGCGCCACGAGCCGGCCCCAGATGGCGTAGCGCTTGGGCCAGAAGTCCTCGCCCTCGTCATAGAAGCGCTTCGCCTCGCGGTTGACCACGACGCCGAGCGACACGCAGTCGATGCGCGTGCAGATGCCGCCGTCGTAGAGCGGCGCGCGCGCATCGATGGCCACCATGTGGCCCTGCGACGGATCGCCGATGCTGTCGGCGCCCGCATCGATCATGTACTTCAGCAACACGCCCTGGTTGAAGCGCGTGCCGCGGACGAGGAAGTTGTCGGCCGGCCATTCGCCGCGCTCGTTCCGGCCCCAGGCCTCGCGCAGCCATTCGCGGTTCGACTCGAAGCCGCCGGCGGCCAGCACGCAGCTCTTTGCCGCGATGCGCTCGCCGGCCTCGGTGCGCACGGCCACGAAGCGGTCGCCGTCGAGCTCGACCGAGGCCACGGGCGTGTCGTAGCGGATCTGCACGCCCAACCGTTCGGCGCTGCGGAAATAGGCGTTCACCAGCGCCTTGCCGCCGCCCATGAAGAAGGCATTGGTGCGCGCCACGTGCAGCGCACCCGACAGCGGCGGCTGGAAATGCACGCCGTGGCGGCGCATCCAGTCGCGGCAGTTCGACGAGGCGCGGATCACCAGGCGCGCGAGATGCTCGTCGGTCAGGCCGCCGGTCACCTTCAACAGGTCTTGCCAGTACTCCTCTTCAGGGTAGGCATCGACCAGCACGTCCTGCGGCGCGTCGTGCATGCAGCGCAGGTTGCGCGTGTGCTGCGAATTGCCGCCGCGCCAGGCCTTGGGCGAGGCCTCCAGCAGCAGCACCGAGGCGCCGGCCTCGCGCGCCATCAGCGCGGCGCACAGCGCGGCATTGCCGCCGCCGACAACCAGTACGTCTATCACTCGTGGGTCTCCTTGGAATACGGGAGACTTTAGGCAGCGGTGCCTTGACGCGAAAGGCCGGAACAGGCAACGGGTGTTCAGTTTTCGAGAAGACTGGCGCCGGCCCAGCGCCCTTCGCGCACCAGGGCGCGGGCGGTGTCGGCAAGCACCACGCGCGCCGCCAGCGCGGCCGGCGAAAGCTCGTCGTCGGACAGGCTCACCAGCAGGTTGTGGCGGCCCACGTGCGCATCGCTGATCTGCGTGAGCTGAAGGTCGCCGCGGTCATGGCGGGCGGTGGCAGCGCCGGGCTGGATGGTCGCGCCGTGGCCGGCGCGCACCGCGTCCATCAACAGCGCCAGGCCGTCCACCTCGGCGACGATGCGCGGCGCGATGCGGGCCCGCGCGAAAGCCGCCATCAGCGTGGCGCGCAGGCCGTGGCTGCCGCTGGGCAGGATGAGCGGCAGCTCGGCCAGTTGCGACAGTCGCACCTTGGCGCCAGACGGGCGCTGCGCGAGATTCGGCGATGCGATCACGAACAGCTTTTCCCCCAGCAGCGGCAGCACGCTCCAGCGCCGCGGCGTGTCGGTCTGGAACAGCACCGCCAGGTCGAGCTGGCGCGCATGCAGCATCGTCGTGAGGTGGCCCGAGAGCGCCTCCACCATGTGCAGCCGCACCTCGGGATAGCGCTCCTGCATCGCCCGCATCAAAGGCACGCCGAGCACGGTGGCGGTGGTGGGCGCGAGGCCTACGCTCACATGGCCCGACAGGCGCGCCTGCTGCGCCGCGCGCACCGCGTCGTCGGCATGGCGCAGCGTGAGCTGCGCCTGGTGCAGGAAGGCCATGCCGGCATCGGTGGGCGTGACGCCGGTAGAGCTGCGCTGCAGCAGGCGCGTGGAGAGCTCGCCTTCGAGCCGGCTGATCTGCTGGCTCAGCGCCGACGTGACCACGCCCAGTTCGATGGCCGCACGGCCCATGCTGCGGAGTTCGCAGACCTTGACGAAGTAGCGCAGTTGCCGGAGTTCCATGTACGCATCATCGCGCAGTTAAAAAAAATGGCTGCCGGCACCTGTCGCGCAGGCACTGGCAGCCGTGGAAACCGGGATCGGCGCGGCTTATTGCCTGTAGCTGTCGTCGATGCGGTCGAGCTTGCGGATCAGCGAGGGCCAGACGAACTGCCCGCCCAGGCCGCCGGTCTGCACCTTCATTGCCTGGCCCACGCCTTCGACGATCTTGGGGTTCACCTGCGTGAGTTCGCCGCCGCCGGACTGCGCGGCGATCTGGATCTGGCAGGTGTTCTCGAAGGTGTACATCGAAAGGAAGGCGTCCGCAATGGTCTTGCCGCAAGTCAGCAGGCCGTGGTTGCGCAGCATCAGGAAATTGGCGTGCCCCAGGTCGGCCTGCAGCCGCGGCTTCTCGTCGTCGCGGAAGGCCACGCCTTCGTAGTCGTGGTAGGCCAGCGATGCCAGCACGAAGGTCGACTGCTGGCTGATGGGCAGCACGCCGTTCTTCTGCGCGCTCACCGCGATGCCGGCCCGGGTGTGGGTGTGCAGCACGCACTGGATGTCCTCGCGCGCCGCATGCACGGCGCTGTGGATCACGAAGCCGGCCGGGTTCACGGGGTAGGGCGAGTCGATGACCTTGTTGCACTGCTGGTCGACCTTGACCAGGCTCGAGGCGGTGATCTCGTCGAACATCAGGCCGTAGGGGTTGATCAGGAAGTGGTGCTCGGGCCCGGGAATGCGCGCGCTGATGTGCGTGAAGACGAGGTCGCTCCAGCCGTAGAGCGCCACCAGGCGATAGCAGGCGGCGAGGTCGACGCGCAGCTGCCACTCCTCGGCGGAGACGAGCTTCTGGATTTCGGACTGGGTGTTTGCGTTCATGGTGCGTGGTTTCCTTGTGGGGGTCAGGCCGCGGCCGGTTCCGTCATGGCGGCCTTGTAGATGCTTTGCTTCGGCTGCGCCATCAGGCGCCGCAGCATGGGCTCGAATTCGCTGATGGGCAGCGTCTCGGCGCGGGGGTCGAAGGCCGGGTTGTCGTAGAGCGCGCAGAACTCGGCAGTGCGCTCGTAGTGCGGATGGTCCTTGAAGCCGTCGCGCATGTCGCGGTCCAGGCCGATGTGATGGAAGAAGTAGTGGCCCTGGAAGATGCCGTGGTGCTGCACCATCCAGTGGTTGGCTTCGCTCACGAAGGGCTTGAGGATGGCCGCGGCAATGTCGGGGTGGTTGAAGCTGCCGAGCGTGTCGCCGATGTCGTGCAGGAGCGCGCACACCACGTATTCCTCGTCGCGGCCGTCGCGCAGCGCGCGCGTGGCGGTCTGCAGCGAATGGGTGTAGCGGTCGACCGGAAAGCCGCCGTAGTCGCCTTCGAGGATCTGCAGGTGCCTGATCACGCGCGCCGGCAGGCCGGCCGCGAACTGCCTGAACTCGCCGCCGATCAGCTGCCAGTCTTCGCGCGTGCTCTCCTGCATGCTCCTGAAACCTGCCCGTTCGCTCATCGTGTACGTCTCCGTGTTCTTTGGGGGGAGCGGCCACTGTAGACCCGGGCTTGACGTTCAACTGTCAAGAATTTGACAATGCAAGGCTCTGGTAAACCCCCGCATGCCGCCTTCCAAACCGCGACTTTCCGCCCCGCACCGTGCCGCGATGGAGCGCAATCCATGGTTCACCAGCATGCCGCGCGCGCAGCGCGAAGCACTGCTGGGCGCGGCCGAACTCATTCACGTGCGGCGCGGCGCAATGGTGTTCCGCCAGGGCGATCCGATCCATGCCGCCGGCGGCGGCTTCTATGGCCTCTTGGCCGGCACGATCAAGATCTCGTCGCTGCGGCAGGACGGGCGCGAGGCCATCCTCGCAGTGCTCGAGCCCGGCAACTGGTTCGGCGAGATCACGCTGATCGACGGCTCGCCGCGCACCCACGACGCCACCGCGCTGGAGGCGCTCGACCTGCTCGTGGTGCCGCCCGAGGCCTTTGCCCAGCAGATGCGCGACGTGGTCTTTGCCAACGCGGTGGCCGCCATGCTGGCCGCGCGCGTGCGCATGCTCTACGGCCTAACCGAAGACGCCACGCTGCGCAGCCTGCGTGCCCGTGTGGCGCACCGGCTGCTGGTGCTGGCGCGCGGCGACGCCACGCAGTCGGTGCAACTGCGCCGCACGCTGATGCTGCCGCAGGAGGCGCTGGCGATGATGCTCGGCGTCACGCGCCAGACGCTCTCGAAGGAGCTCAATGCGCTGGCGGACGAGGGCATGCTCGCGCTGGGCTACGGACGCATCGAGCTCCGATCGCTCGATGCGCTGCAGGCGCTGGTGAGTGCAGGATGAGCGCTGTGCTCGCGTCTGTTCGTGAGACACCGAGGAACCGGCTTCGCCGGGCCTCAGGTGTCGCCCCCGGTCGGGGGGTGGCGAAGCGACACGAAGTGCGCGCAGCCTGGGGGCGAGCCTATCTCAACACGCGCCCGTCGGCCGAGATGCTGATCAGGTCGATGGTGCGCGAAGCATCGCGCAGGCCCGGACGCAGGTTGACGCGGAAGCCGCCCACGTCGTAGTCGGTCATGGCGGTCATCACGCGCTGCAGGCTCGCGGTGGTGAAGCCGCGGCCCGCGCGGCGCACCGCTTCGCCCGCCACCTTGACCGCGATGAAGCCTTCGAGGCCTTCGTAAGAGGGCGTCTGGTCGGAGTTGTCGACTGCGGCGCGGTACTCCTTGACGATCGGGATGGCCGAGGGCCGCGGCGACGGCACCACCTGCGAGATCACGATGCCGCCGATGTCCTTGCCCAGTTCGGCATAGAGCGGGTCGATGCCCACGATCGAGAAGGCCATGAAGCTGCCGCTGTAGCCGCTCTTGCGCAGCTTGCGGATCGCATTGGCCGTGGTGCCTGAGAGCGACACCAGCACGATGGCCTGCGGCGCCTGCTGCAGAACCGTCTTCAGCGCCGCGTCGAGCTTGTCGGCGCCGGCCGGCACCATCGCCGAGGCCACCAGCGCGGGCAGCTTCAGCTCGGTGATGGCCTGCTGGACGGCGGCGAGGCCGGCTCGGCCCATGGCGTCGTCATCGCCCACCAGCGCGATGCGCGTCTGGCCCACGGTGGCGCACTGGCGCACGATCTTCAGCGCCTCGTCGATCATGCCGGGGCGCACGTGGAACACATGGGGATGGCTGGCCTCGCGCAGCGAGTCGGCGGCGGCAAAGGGCGCGAACAGCAGGCTGCCCTGCTGCGCGGCGACGTTGGCGCCGGCATCGCTGCTGGCGGTACCCACGAAGCCGAACAGCATGTCGGCCTTGTCGGCACCGAGCAGGGTGCGCGCATTGGCGGCCGCCCGGCCCGCGTCGTAGCCGTCATCCAGCTGCAGCAGCTTCAGCTGCAGGCCGCTCGCGGCATTGCGCTCGTTGAAGTCGGCCACCGCGAGCCGGCTGCCGGCCGCAAACGCCAGCCCGATCTCGCCGGCCGCGCCCGTCAGCGGCACCGACTGGCCCAGCACGACCACCCGGGCGCCCGCTGCGCGGTTCGATGATTGCGACAGCGCCGGAAGATGAACGCCGCTGCCCAGCAGCAGCGCCCCGCACGCCTTGCCCAGCCATTCCCTGCGAGAACTGTCCATGGCTCACCTTTTTTAACAGTAGTAAAAAAGTGTAGCAATTTCGGTGCCCAGGGGGAAGGCTGCGGCGAAAGATGCCGGCCGGCTTGCCGATGGCGCGGCTTCAGGCGCGCCGGAACACCAGGTCCCAGACCCCGTGGCCCAGCTTGATGCCGCGGTTCTCGAACTTGGTGAGCGGCCGGTACGCCGGCTTGGGCGCATAGCCTTCGGCCGTGTTGCGCAGCAGCGGCTCGGCGGACAGCACCTCGAGCATCTGCTCGGCGTAGGGCTGCCAGTCGGTGGCGCAGTGGATGTAGCCGCCCGGCTGCAGGTGCTCGGCAAGCTTTTTCACGAACTCGGGCTGGATCAGGCGGCGCTTGTTGTGGCGCTTCTTGTGCCACGGGTCGGGGAAGAACACATGCACGCCCGCCAGCGAACCGGGTTGCAGCATGTGGTCGAGCACGTCGACCGCATCGTGCGCGCAGATGCGGATGTTGGGGATCGACTGCTCGCCGATGCGCTTGAGCAGCGCGCCCACGCCGGGCTCGTGCACTTCGCAGCACAGGAAGTTGGTTTCGGGCAGCACGGTGGCGATGTGCGCGGTGGCCTCGCCCATGCCAAAGCCGATCTCGAGCACGGTCGGGCCGGCGCGGCCGCCGAAGGCCGCCGTCAGGTCGAGCGGCTCGGGCTTGTAGGGGATGAGGAACAGCGGACCCAGTTCGGCAAAGGCGCGCGCCTGGCCTTCGGTGGTGCGGCCGGCGCGCTTCACGAAGCTCTTGAGGCGGCGGTGCAGCGGATGCGGTTTGTCGGCGGCGTCGTCGCTCGGCGGGGAATCGTGGGGCACGGTGTCGGAAGAGGTCATTGCGGCCGCGAATTGTAGAGATCGCGCCATTCGGGCACCCAGCCGGCCAATGCCGACGCGCAGGAAGCCGCCGTGGTGGCGCGCAGCCCGAGCACGCGCGCGGCCGCGTCGAGCGCGGCCAGGGCGGCTTCGGGCGCGGCGGTGTCGATGGCGGTGGCGCCGTTCTGCTTGGAGAGCTTGTCGCCGTCGGCGCCGCGCACCAGTGGCGTGTGCAGGTAGCTGGGCGTGGGCAGGCCGAGCGCGCGCTGCAGCAGGATCTGGCGCGCGGTGTTGTCGGCCAGGTCCTCGCCGCGCACCACGTCGGTCACGCCCTGTTCCGCGTCGTCGACCACCACCGCAAGCTGGTAGGCCCAGGGGCCGTCGGCGCGGCGCAGCACGAAGTCGCCGACTTCGCGGCTCACGTCCTGGCACTGGAGGCCAAGGCGGCGGTCGGTCCAGCAGAGTTCGCCGGAGGCCAGCGCCGGCTGGGCGGATTCGAACCTCTCGGTGGCGAAGCGCCAGGCGCGTGCGGGCTTGCCGTGCAGCCCCTCGCGGCAGGTGCCGGGGTAGACCCGCTCGCCATGGCGCGTGTGCGGCCGGCCGAGCCCTGCCAGCGCCTCGTCGATGTCCTTGCGCGAACAGCCGCAGGGGTAGGCAAGGCCGAGGGCCTGCAGCCTTGCCAGCGCGGCTTCGTAGCGCGCGGTGCGCTGCGTCTGCCATACCGGCGCTTCGTCGGGCAGCAGGCCGCAGTCGGCCAGCTGCCCAAGGATGTGCTCGCCCATGCCGGGCAGGCAGCGTTCGGTGTCGGCGTCCTCGATGCGGACCAGCCAGCGCGCCTGGGGGCCGCGCGCGCGCACGTCGAGCCAGCTTGCGAGCGCGGCCACCAGCGAGCCGGCGTGCAGCGCGCCGGTGGGCGAGGGCGCGAAACGGCCGGTCTCACGCATCCGCGGATCAGATCACTGCGAGCGCCAGCGAAAGGCCCGAGAGGAACGCGTCTTCGACCCGGTGCCCGGTGCACCAGTCGCCGGCCACGCCGATGCGCGCTTTGGCGTCCCACAGGTGGCTCTTGCCGACCGGCACCTGGGTCTGGGCTTCGGTCCAGCAGCGTGCCCGGGCGTGCGTGGGCGCGGCATGGATGCCGGTGATCTCGGCGAAGGCGCGCAGCAGCTTGGCTTCGACGCGCGCGGCGTCGTCACGCAGGTGCTCCTGCGACCAGGCGGCGCTGGCCTGCAGCGTCCAGCGCTCGACGCGTTCGCGGCCGGGCTTGGACGATTCGCGCGCGAGCCATGCCACGCGGTGGTGCGTGCTGCGCGCCGCATTCCATTGCGGGCCGAGGTGCGACATGTTGGCCTGGTTGGCCTGCGGGAACGCGATCATCAGCGTCCAGCAGGGCGCAATGCGCACCGGCTCGATCTTCTGGCTGATGGAAGCGGAAAGCTTGCCGTCGCCCAGCAGCACCCGCGTGCGCGAGGGCGGCACGGCCAGCAGCACGGCGTCGAAGCCCGAATACACGTGCTGCGAATCGTCTTCGCCCGCGGTGCGCAGCTGCCAGCGCCTGGGGTCGAGCGCATCGGGCTCGATCTGCGTGACCTGCGTGTCGAGCACGAGGCTGTCGCCCAGCGGCGCGGCCCAGTGGGCCACCAGCGCGTCCATGCCGGGCTGCGCCACCCAGTGCGATTCGCGCCCGGGCAATGCGGCCTCGGCCACGCGGCCGTGCGCATCGAGCACGCGCACGAGGTTGGCGCTCCAGGGACGGCAGAGGCTGGGCGTGGCTTCGAGCGCCAGCGCAAAGCGCGGATCGCGCACGGTGAAATACTGCGCGCCGCTGTCGAAGCGGCCGAAGGCGGTGTCGACGCTCGCCATGCGCCCGCCGGGTGCGGATTCGCGTTCGAACACCGTGACCTTGTGGCCGGCCTGCACCAGCGTACGGGCGCAGGCCACTCCGGCAATGCCGGCGCCGACGACGGCGTAGTGGCGTGGAGTGGCGGGGGTTCGGTGGCGGTCGGCCGCCTTTGCAGTTGCGCGAGTGGTCATGAGGGACTCTTTTCTTGTGTACGGGAGACGGATGGATGTGTCCGGACTCTACAACGGTCTGCAAACGGGCTGCCCGCGCGGCGGCAAGGCGATGGCTTTCAACGCCCCCGGTGCCGCTCCAGCAGCGCCCGCCGCGTGGCCTCGTGCTCGAACTGCGCGAGCCACCATTCGAGCGCGCGGCCCGGACCGCCCGCGCTGCGCACGCGCCAGGCGCAGTGCATGGTGGCCAGGGGCGGCTGGCGTTCGGTCTTGCGCTCGACCAGGTGGCCGGCCTCGATGTAGGGCCGCGCCATCGGCTCGGGCAGAAAGCCGCCGCCCAGACCGTGCAGCTGCGCGTTCAGCTTGGCCTGCATGCTCGGCACCGTGAGCACGTCCTGCCCGCCGACCAGGTTGACCGTCATGCTCGGCCCGCTGCGCACCGAGTCGGCCGCCGCCACCGCGCGATGCTGGCGCAGCACCGCATCGGTCAAGGGCTCGGGCAGGCGCGCGAGCGGATGGTGCGGCGCCACGGCATAGACAAAACACAGCTCGCCGATCGGCCGGCTGCGGATGCCGGTGGCGGTGAAGGCCAGGCTCGCGGCATCGAGCACGGCGCCGATGGCCAGGTCGGCCTCGCCGCTGGTCAATGCCTCGATGGTGCCCAGCAGGGTTTCGTCGCGCAGCTTGAGCCGCGTCGGCGGATCGAGCGCGAAGAAGGCGGTGGCCAGGTCGAGCAGCGGATCGCGCGCGATCACGCTGTCGACCGCGATGGTGAGCATCGGCTCCCAGCCGGTGGCCACGCGCTTGACGCGGTTGGCCACCGCGTCGATCTCGCCCAGCAGCCGCGCCGCCTCGCGCAGCAGCTCGGCGCCGGCCTCGGTGATGCGGGCCTGGCGCGCGCTGCGGTCGAACAGCAGCACGTCGAGCGCGTCCTCGATCTGGCGCACGCGGTAGCTGAGCGCGCTGGGCACCAGATTGAGCTCGCGCGCCGCGCCGGCAAAGCTGCCGGTGGCGGCCACCGTCTGCAGCATGGCGAGCGCGTCGGGGGTCAGTACGTCTCTGGCGCTGGGCATCTCGGCTCCTGTCGATCGACCGATCGATTGATCAAAAAATTTGAATGATGCCATCAAAACCCGGCGCTTTTGCTGCGGGGGTGCGGGCCTAAAGTTCTTCACATCCGCTGCGCATCCGGCGCGGCATACGAAGAAGGCCCGAACGTCCCCACGGGGCAGGGCCGAAGGAGTTTGACGATGTTGCAAGTCCGTAAATCACAGGAACGCGGTTATGCCGACCATGGCTGGCTGCGCTCGTTCCACAGCTTTTCCTTTGCCGGCTACTACGACCCGGCCCACATGGGTTTCGGCAACCTGCGGGTGATCAACGAAGACCGCGTGGCCGCGGGCGCCGGCTTCGGCACCCATGGCCACAAGGACATGGAGATCATCAGCTACGTGCTCTCGGGTGAACTGGCGCACAAGGACAGCATGGGCAACGTGGAATCCATCCCGCCGGGCGACGTGCAGCGCATGAGCGCCGGGCGCGGCGTGATGCACAGCGAGTTCAACCACAAGGCAGACGAGACCACGCACTTCCTCCAGATCTGGATCGAGCCGAACGTGCGCGGCATTGCGCCCGGCTACGAGCAGAAGAAGTTCAGCGACGCCGAGAAGCGCGGCAAGCTGCGCCTGGTGGCCTCGCCCGACGGCGCTGACGGCTCGGTGACGGTGCATGCCGATGCGCGCCTGTTCGCCGGGCTGCTCGACGGCGACGAGAAGGCCAGCCTGGCGCTCGACCCCCAGCGCAAGAGCTACGTGCACCTGGTGCGCGGCGAGCTCGAAGTGAATGGCCAGAAGCTCGCTGGCGGCGACGCCGCGATGCTCGAAGGCGAAACGCAGCTCACGCTCGGCGCCGGCAAGGATGCCGAAGTGCTGGTGTTCGACCTGGCGGCATGATCCTGGGCCGGGCGCATGCCGCCCGGCCTTCTTTTCCTTTTTCCTGTTCCTTTCCAATTTCAACAACCCGAGGAGTTTTCACACATGGCAACCACAACCAACACCCCCAATGCAGCCCAGGACACGCTGGCGCTGGCCGGCCGCATCCTGATCGCGTACCTGTTCATCCCGGCCGGCATCGGCAAGCTCATGGGCTTTGCGGGCACCGTGGGTTACATCAACTCGGTGGGCCTGCCGCTGCCGGAAGTGGGCGCCGCGATCGCCATCCTGGTCGAGCTCGTCCTCGGCATTGCGCTGCTGGTGGGCTTCAAGACCCGCTGGACCGCCATTGCGATGGCGATCTTCACCGTGGCCACCGCGCTGTTCTTCCACAAGTACTGGGCCGTGCCCGACGCGATGAAGATGATGCAGCAGATCAACTTCAACAAGAACATCGCCATCGCAGGCGGTTTGCTCGCCTTCGCCGCCTTCGGCCCCGGCCGCTTCAGCATCGACAAGCGCTGATTCCACAACCCGAACAAAGGAGTCCCTGAACATGGCAAACATCGTTGTCGTCTTCCATTCCGGCTACGGCCATACCCAGCGCGTGGCGCAAGCCGTGGCCGATGGCGCGGACGCGCAGCTGCTCGCCATCGACGCCGATGGCAACCTGCCTGAAGGCGGCTGGGAGACGCTGGCCGCGGCCGACGCGATCATCTTCGGCTCGCCGACCTACATGGGCGGCGTGAGCTGGCAGTTCAAGAAATTCGCCGATGCCTCGTCGAAGGTCTGGTTCACGCAGGGCTGGAAGGACAAGCTCTTCGCGGGCTTCACCAACAGCGCCACCATGAACGGCGACAAGGTCGCGACCATCGCCTACCTGTGGACGCTCGCGATGCAGCACAGCGGCCTCTGGGTCAGCATGGGCATCCTGCCGACCAACAACAAGGCGGCCACGCGCGATTCGATGAACTACGTGGGCGGCTACGGCGGCTTGCTGACGCAGTCGCCTTCGGATGCAAGCCCGGCCGAGATGTTCAAGGGCGACTTCGACACAGCAAGGGCATTCGGCGAGCGTATTGCCACAGTGGCAAGATCACGCGGATAAAACCCAGCCACCCACGGAGCCCCCGATGACCGATACCACCGCCCAGACCCAATTGCTTCAACCGCACGACAAGGACCTCGGCGGCGGCTTCAAGGTGCGGCGCCTGCTGCCGGCGGCGCAGCGCCGTTCGGTCGGGCCCTTCGTTTTCTTCGACCACTTCGGCCCGGCCACCGAGCAGCCCGGCACGGAGCACGACGTACGGCCGCACCCGCACATCGGCCTGTCCACGGTCACCTATCTTTTCGAGGGCGCGATGATGCATCGCGACAGCCTCGGCAGCGTGCAGGAGATCCTGCCCGGCGCCATCAACTGGATGACCGCGGGGCGCGGCATCGTGCACTCCGAGCGCAAGCCCGAGCGCCTGAAGGCCGACACCTACGTGAACCACGGGCTGCAGCTCTGGGCTGCGTTGCCGCGGGCGCATGAAGAAGCCGAGCCGAGCTTCGAGCACACGCCGGCCAGTGCCATTCCCGAGGTGGTGGAGCAGGGCGTGACGGTGCGCGTGCTGGTGGGCGAGGCCTTTGGCGCGCGTTCGCCTGTGAAGACACTGTCGCAGACGATCTATCTCGACATCGCATTGCCCGCGGGCGGCCGCTTCGAGCTGCCCGCGCTGGCGCCCGAACTGGCCGTCTACGTCGTCGATGCCGATGCGCGCGTCGATGGCGAATCGATCCCCGCGCACACCATGGCTGTTCTGCCCGATGGCCAGGGCGCGGTGCTGACTTGCGACACCGCCGCGCGCCTGATGGTGATCGGCGGCGAGCCGCTCGACGGCCCGCGCTACATCACCTGGAACTTCGTCTCGAGCCGGCGCGAGCGCATCCTCGAAGCCGGCGCCGACTGGGCTGCGCAGCGCATGGGCCATGTGCCTGGCGAGACCGAATTCATTCCGCTGCCGGGCAAGCCTTTCGGCGTGCGCGAGCCGGACGTAGGCACGACGCCGGTCTGATCTCCGGAGCGCGCGGCCGGTAACCCGCCGGCTATTTCTTCAGGCCGCGACCGAGGTCGATGTCTTCCGACGCACGCGCGCTGGCATCGGCCGCACGCGCGCTCAGGTCGGGCGCCAGCGCGCGCCGGCCGTCGAACACGAAACAGTCGCCGTGGTAGTGCGCGCCGCCGACTTCTTCGAAATATTTCAGGATGCCGCCTTCGAGCTGCAGCACGTTCTCGACGCCTTCCTCGCGCATCAGGATCGCGGCCTTCTCGCAGCGGATGCCGCCGGTGCAGAAGCTCACCACGGTCTTGCCAGCGAAATCGGCGCGGTGCTGTTTCAGCGCGGGCGGGAATTCGGTGAACTTGGTGATGCGCCAGTCGATCGCGCCGTCGAAGGTGCCTTCGTCGACCTCGAAGTCGTTGCGCGTGTCGAGCAGCGCGATCTCCCGGCCCTGGTCGTCGTGGCCCTGGTCGAGCCAGCGCTTGAGCGTGGGCGCGTCCACGCCGGGCGCCCGGCCTGCCGCCGGCTGGATGGCCGGATGGTCCATGCGGATGATCTCGCGCTTGAGTTTCACCAGCATGCGGCGGAAGGGCTGCGCGGCGGACCAGCTTTCCTTGGTTTCGAGGTCGGCGAAGCGCGCGTCGCAGCGCAGGCTGGCCACGAAGCTGCGGATGGCATCAGGCAGCCCCGCCAGGAACAGGTTGATGCCCTCGGGCGCCAGCAGGATGGTGCCCATGAGGCCCAGGGCCTGGGCGCGCCCGCGCAGCTCTTCGCGCAGCATGGGGCTGTCGTCTATGGCCACGAATTTGTAGGCCGCGATATTCAAAATCTCTTGCACGGGGCGTAATTGTAGGGATCGCCACCCCACATCGTGGAGTGCGGCTTTCTACAATGGAAGGATGTTTGTTCACCTGCGCCTGCACACCGAGTTTTCCGTCGTCGACGGCACCAACCGCATCGACGAAGTCGTCAAGGCCGCCGCTGCCGACAAGCAGCCCGCACTGGCCATCACCGACCTGAACAACCTGTTCGGGGCGGTCAAGTTCTACAAGCAGGGGCGCGGCAAGGGCGTCAAGCCCGTCATCGGCGCTGAAATCTTCATCGAGGGGCTGGGCAAGGAGCCCGGGGTGCTCACCCGCATCGTGCTGCTGGTGCAGAACATGGAAGGCTACCTGCACCTGTCCGAGCTGCTGGCGCGCGCCTGGACGCAGAACGTGGGCCGCGGCCAGTCGCAGGCGGCCTGCAAGCTCGAATGGCTCCAGGAGCTGCAGGGCGGGCTGATCGCGCTGTCGGGCGCGCAGGCCGGCCCGCTGGGTGCGCCGCTGCTGCAGGGGCAGGAAGAACGCGCCGCCGAGCTGGCGCTGCAGCTGGCGGGGATGTTCCCGCACCGCTTCTACATCGAACTGCAGCGCGCGGGCCGCCCCGACGACGAGCCGCACGTGATCGCCGCCGTGAAGCTCGCGGCCCGGCTGCGCCTGCCGGTGGTCGCGACGCATCCGGTGCAGTTTGCCGAACGCCAGGACTACGAGGCGCACGAGGCGCGCGTCTGCATCTCGGAAGGCGAAATCCTGGGCAACCCCCGCCGCGTGCGCAAGTTCACCGAGGAGCAGTACTTCAAGTCGAGCGCCGAAATGGAGGCGCTCTTTGCCGACGTGCCGAGCGCGCTGGCCAACACGGTCGAGATCGCCAAGCGCTGCAACCTCACGCTGGTGCTCGGCAAGCCGCAGCTGCCCGACTTTCCGACGCCCTTCATCAGCGAAGGCGTGCGCATGCCGATCGACGAGTTCTTCCGCCAGGAGTCGTTCGTGGGCCTGGAAGAACGCCTGGCGCACCTCTACCCCGACGTCGCCAAGCGCGATGCCGAGCGGCCGCGCTATGTGGAGCGGCTGGAGTTCGAGATCAACACGATCCTGAACATGGGCTTCCCGGGCTACTTCCTGATCGTGGGCGACTTCATCAAGTGGGCCAAGAACAACGGCTGTCCGGTGGGCCCGGGCCGGGGCTCGGGCGCGGGCTCGCTGGTGGCCTACGCGCTGAAGATCACCGACCTCGATCCGCTCGAATACAAGCTGCTGTTCGAACGCTTCTTGAACCCCGAGCGCGTCTCGATGCCCGACTTCGACATCGACTTCTGCCAGGGCAACCGCGACCGCGTGATCGACTACGTCAAGGACAAGTACGGCCGCGATGCCGTGAGCCAGATCGCCACCTTCGGAACCATGGCCGCGCGCGCCGCCATCCGCGACGTGGGCCGTGTGCTCGACATGAGCTACATGTTCTGCGACGGCATCAGCAAGCTCATTCCCAACAAGCCCGGCCAGCCCGTCACCATTCAATATCCGCCCAACCCCAAGGTGGAAGGCGACAAGAACAACTACGCCATCGAGATGGAGCCGCAGCTCGCGGCGCGCATCGAGAAGGAAGAAGAAGTGCGCATGCTGGTGGAGCTCGCGCAGAAGCTCGAGGGCATGACCCGCAACATCGGCATGCACGCGGGCGGCGTGCTGATTGCGCCCGGCAAGCTCACCGACTTCTGCCCGCTCTACCAGCAGCCCGGCAGCGACTCGGCCGTGAGCCAGTACGACAAGGACGACGTGGAGGCCATCGGCCTCGTGAAGTTCGACTTCCTGGGCCTGGCCACGCTCACCATCCTCGAGATTGCGAAAGAGTTCATCGTCAAGCGCCATAAGGGCCAGGAGAACTTCGCGTACGAGAACATCAAGCTCGACGACCGCGAGACCTACAAGCTGTTCTCCGAAGGCAAGACGGAAGCGGTGTTCCAGTTTGAAAGCCGCGGCATGCAGGGCATGCTGAAGGATGCGCGGCCGACGCGCCTGGAGGACCTGATCGCGCTCAATGCGCTGTACCGTCCGGGTCCGATGGACCTGATCCCGAGCTTCGTGGCGCGCAAGCATGGCCGCGAAGAGGTGGAGTATCCGCACCCGGCCGTGGCCGAGATGCTCTCCGAGACCTACGGGATCATGGTCTACCAGGAGCAGGTGATGCAGACCGCGCAGATCCTGGGCGGCTACTCGCTCGGCGGCGCCGATTTGCTGCGCCGCGCCATGGGCAAGAAAAAGCTCGAGGAGATGGCCGAGCACCGCGAGAAATTCCGTGCGGGTGCGCTCAAGACGCACGGCATTCCCCAGGACAAGGCCGACGAGATCTTCGACTTGATGGAGAAGTTCGCGGGCTACGGCTTCAACAAGTCGCACGCCGCCGCCTACTCGCTGCTGGCGTACCACACGGGCTGGCTCAAGGTCCACTACACGGCCGAGTTCTTCTGCGCCAACATGACCGTGGAAATGGACGACACCGACAAGCTCAAGGTGCTGTTCGAGGACGCGCAGAAGAATTTCGGCATCACCTTCGAGCCGCCGGACGTGAACCGCGGCAACTACCGTTTCGAACCGGTCACCGACAAGGTGATCCGCTACGGCCTGGGCGCCGTCAAGGGCACGGGCCAGCTCGCGGTCGAGGCCGTGGTGCGCGCACGGGAGGAGGGCGGCCCGTTCAAGAGCCTGTTCGACTTTTGCGTGCGCATCGACCGCCAGCGCATCAACAAGCGCACGGTCGAAGCGCTCATCAAGGCTGGTGCCTTCGATTCGATCCAGCAGAACCGCGCCTCGCTCATTGCCTCGGTCGACCGCGCCTTCGAGTTCGCGGCCGCCACCGAGGCCAATGCCGCGCAGGTCGACATCTTCGGCGACAGCGAGCACGGTTCGGCCACGCAGGAGCCCGAGCTGGTCGACGCCACTCCCTGGGGCGTGAAGGAGCGGCTCACCTTCGAGAAGACGGCCGTCGGCTTCTATCTTTCGGGCCACCTGTTCGACGAGGTGGCGCACGAGGTGCGGCGCTTCTGCAAGCGCGAGATCGGCGACCTGATGGACACGCGCGAACAGCAGGTGATCGCGGGCATCGTGAGCGATTTCCGCGTGATCAACGGCCAGCGCGGCCGGCTGGCGATCTTCAAGCTCGACGACAAGTCCGACGCCATCGACGCCACCGC
Source organism: Variovorax beijingensis (assembly GCF_007828835.1). Taxonomy (GTDB): domain Bacteria; phylum Pseudomonadota; class Gammaproteobacteria; order Burkholderiales; family Burkholderiaceae_C; genus Variovorax; species Variovorax beijingensis_A. Next base: position 250,040 of record NZ_VIVL01000006.1, read on the forward strand.
CGACGAGGCGCTGATCAATGCGAACCGCAACACCCTGAAGGACGACGAGCTGGTGATCGTGAGCGGCCGGCTCCAGCCGGGCCGCGGCGGCTTCGAGGCCCGCTTCCAGGTGCAGCAGGTGTGGGACCTGGCCACCGCGCGCTGCCGCTTCGGAAAATTCCTGCGGGTGGCCGTCAATGGCAAGGCGCCCGACATCGCGCGCCTCGTGAAGGACTTTCCGCCGCGCACCGAGCAGAGCGAGCACGGCGACCTCGTGCAGGGGCTGCCGGTGCGCCTGTCGATGGCGCGCGGCGGCGCGCAGGTCGAGCTGCAGCTCGGCGAGCGCGCCAGGTTCTTCCCGACCGACGCCGCGCTGGCGAGTTGGACCGCGCAGGCGGAGGCCGGCAAGGCCTCGGTCGTCTACGAATGAGAAGGATGAGCGGCGAGGCGGCCGGGCGCGTGTAGCGCCTGGCCGGCCCTGCTATCGCTTGGGCCGCAGCGAAACGATCAGCGACGGGAAGATGCGCCCGTCGGTGTCGCGCGGCAGCTTGTCGGTCTTGTGCAGGCCGCGCTCGGCGGCTTCGTCCCAGCTGGGCAGTCCGCTCGACTTGGTCAGCTTGACGCCGACGATGGTGCCGTCCGGTGCCAGGTTCACTTCGAACTCGGCGGCCGGATTGCCGTTGACCGTCTCGGCATCGGGGAAGGTGATGTTCGGTCGCACGGCGGCCGCGATGCGTCCCGCATAGCCGCTCGACGGCCCTGACGAGCGCATGGCCGTGCCCTTGGAATCGTCGCTGCCGCTCGCGCCCGCAAGGCCCTGCATGCGCTTGAGCGTTGCGGCGCGGTCGGCCGCGGCCTGCTTGGCTGCGGCTTCCTGCTGCTTCTTCGCTTCGGCCTGCTTGGCCTCGGCTTCCTGCTGCTGCTTCTTCTGCTGCTCGGCGAGCTTTTGCTGCTGCGCCTTCTTGCGTTCGGCTTCGTCTTCGGCGCGCTGCTTGGCCTCGAGCTCCTTCTTGCGCTGTTGTTGCTGGCGCTCGAGCTCGCGCTCCTTCTGTTCCTTTTCTTCCTTGAGCTTTTTCTCGCGCTCGAGCGCGATATCCGGCGCACGCGGCGCCGGTGCGGGCTCGGGGGCCTTCACCTGGGGCGGCGGCGGTGGCGGCGGAGCAGGCGGCGGCGGCGCGGGAGCCGGCGTGGGTGCCTGCGGCGCCGACAGCCGCGGCGCGGCCTGCTGCACCGTGGACGACCACAGCTCCGCATCGACGGCGCCTTCGTCGGCATCACTGCGCCAGCGCACGCCCCACGTCAGCGCGGCAATCAGCAGCGCATGCGCAACCAGCGCGAGCAGCACCGCGCGCGGCGTGCCGCGCTGCGGCGGTGGTGCGAACTCGGGGCGATCCAGTGCGAGGGACATGCCTTATTTGCCGCCCGTGGTGGTGACGGACAGGCCCACGCGCTCGATGCCGCTGCGCTTGAGCTGGTTCATCGCCTTCACGACGGTTTCGTACTTCACCGACTTGTCGGCGCTGATGACCACGGGGCGCTGGTCGTCGCCGCCCTGGGCGGTCTTGGCCGCGGAGCCGATCTGGGTCATGGGAACGGACGTGCCGCCGCTGCCGGTGGACGGGTCCTTCTTGATCTGCGCTTCGTCGTCGCTCTTGATGACGATCTCGATCGGCTTGTCGGGCTGCTTGTTGGCGCGGTCGACCGAGGGCAGGTTGATCACGCTCGGCGTGATGAGCGGCGCGGTGACCATGAAGATGATCAGCAGCACCAGCATCACGTCGATGAACGGGACCATGTTGATCTCGTTGATCGTGCGGCGGCCTCGGCCCCGGGATGAAACGGCGGGCATGCGCTGTAACCTCGCTCAGCGGTTGGCCGGAGCCGCCGAAGTTGCCGACGCCACCGCGGCCGGATTGGCCGAGAGGTTGCGCTGCAGGATGTTGGAGAACTCCTCGATGTAGGTTTCGAGGGCAATCGCGATCTTGTCGATCTCGCGCGCGAAGCGGTTGTAGCCCACCACCGCCGGAATGGCGGCGAACAGGCCGATGGCGGTGGCCACCAGCGCTTCGGCAATGCCGGGCGCCACGGTGGCCAGCGTCACCTGCGCGAGCGCGGCCAGGCCGGTGAAGGCATGCATGATCCCCCAGACCGTGCCGAACAGGCCGACGTACGGCGACACCGAGCCCACGGTGGCCAGGAACGACAGGTTCTGCTCGGCCGCGTCGAGTTCGCGCTGGAAGCTCGCGCGCATCGCGCGGCGGGCGCCGTCCAGCAGCGTGGGGGCGTCGCTTACGTGGCGTTCGCGCAGCTTCTGGTACTCGCGCATGCCCGAGGCGAAGATGCGCTCCATGGGCCCCGCGAACTTGGCGTTCTGCGCGGCCGAGGCGAACAGTTCGTTCAGGCTGGTGCCCGACCAGAACTCGCGCTCGAAGTCGTCGTTGAGCGCGCGCATGCGGCGCAGCGCGAAGTACTTGCGGATGATCGCGGCCCAGCTGGCGATCGAGACGATCACGAGCAGCAGCACGACCAGTTGCACCACGAAGCTCGCATGGAGCAGGAGATTGATGATGGAGAGGTCTTGGTTCATGGCTTGAAAGGTTGAGTCATGGAGCCGCCGCAGCGCTCGAGGGTTCCCGCAACTTGGGCTGGTATCCGCGCAGGACGCAGTGTGGAGGCATCCACCCAGCCGATGCGGATCGTGCCTTCGCACAGCAGAACCGGCGCCGCGGCCCCCATTCGTTCCTGCTCTGTTTTTGATAGCACGCGTTGACCGATTATCAACGACGCCGTGCCCAGTTGTCGGAGATCGGCTGTAACCAGCAGTTCGTCGTCGAGCCGCGAGGGGCGATGGTATTTGAGCTGCGTTTCGCTCACCACGAACTGGCCGCCGGTTTCCTCGCGCAGCTTTCGCTGCTCCACGCCCAGCGAACGTAGCCACTCGGTGCGGCCGCGCTCCATGAACTTGAGGTAGTTGGCGTAGAACACGATGCCGCCGGCGTCGGTGTCTTCCCAGTAGACACGGATCGGAAACGCGTAGCTCATCGGGCGGGGTTCGCGATCATGGCGCGCAGGCGCTCGACCGATTCCTGCAGATGTGCCATCGAGCTCGCAGTGGAGAAGCGCACGAACCTGGCCGTCTCGGCGGTGCCGAAATCGCGGCCCGGCGTCACGGCCACGTGAGCGCGCTTCATGGTTTCGAAGGCGAAGTCCCAGCTGCCCGAGATGCCCAGCTTCTCGGCGACGGCGGTGCAATCGGCCCAGGCGTAGAAGGCACCGTCGGGCACCACCGGCACGTTCAGGCCCAGCGCATTCAGCTGCGGAATGAACCAGTCGCGTCGCGCCTTGAACTCGGCGCGGCGGCGCTCGTATTCGGCAATGCTCTCGGCCTCGAAGCAGGCCAGCGCCGCGTACTGCGACACGGTGCTCGCGCAGATGAAGAGGTTCTGCGCCAGCCGCTCGACCACGGGCACCAGCGCCTCGGGCACCACCAGCCAGCCCAGGCGCCAGCCGGTCATGTTGAAGTACTTGCTGAAGCTGTTGATGCTGATCACGTTGTCGTCGATGGCGAGTGCCGTCTGGCCAAACGCGTCGTCGTACGAAAGCCCAAGATAGATCTCGTCGATCAGCGTGATGCCGCCGCGCCGCGACACCACCTCGTGGATGCGGCGCAGTTCATCGGGCGCGATCGAGGTGCCGGTCGGGTTGGACGGCGAGGCGAGCAGTACGCCGCGCGTCTTGTCGGTCCACGCGGCCTCGACCTTGGCGGCCGTGAGCTGGAAGCGCTCTTCGGCGGTGGTGGGTATCAGCACGGCCTTGCCATCCGCGGCGCTCACGAAGTGGCGGTTGCAGGGATAGCTGGGGTCGGGCAGCAGGATCTCGTCGCCGGACTCGATCAGCGCCAGGCAGGCCAGCTGCAATGCGGCCGAGGCCCCCGCGGTCACCACGATGCGGCGGGCCGGCACGTCGACGCCGAAGCGCTGCGCATACCAGCCGCTGATGCGTTCGCGCAGCAACTCGAGGCCGGTGGCCTGGGTGTACTGCGTGGCGCCGGCGCGCACGGCGCGGGCGGCGGCTTCCTGCACCAGCGGCGGGGCCGTGAAGTCGGGCTCGCCGATGTTCAGGAAGATCATCGGCCGGTCGGTGTGGGCCACCTCGCGTGCGAGCACGCCGGCGGCCTTGGCCACCTCCATCACGTAGAAGGGTTCGATGCGCTGTGCGCGCGCCGAGATCCTCATGCCTTCGCTTTCCCCGAAGCCCGGTCGGCTTCCACTTCGAGCGGGCGAAGTTGCGGCGCCAGGCCATTGAGTACGGCGTTCACGTACTTGTGGCCGTCGGTGCCGCCGAACTCCTTGGCGAGTTCGATGCACTCGTTGAGCACCACGCGCCATGGCACGTCCAGGCAGTGCTGGAACTCGTACACGCCGATCCACATCACGGCGTGTTCGATCGGCGAGATCTCCTCGAACTTGCGGTCCAGCAGCGGGCGGATCAATGCGTCGAGCTGCTCGGCGCCCTCGATCGAACCGTGCAGCAGCGCGTCGTAGTGCGCGGCGTCGGCCTTGTGGAAGCCCGCGAGGTCGCGCGTGAAGTGGTCGATCTCGGTCGGGTCGTTGCGGCCCACCAGGTGCTGGTAGAGCGCCTGCAGCGCGAACTCGCGCGCGCGGCTGCGGTTCGACTTGGCCGAGGCCTTGCGCGCGCCGGTGCTGGTGAGGCCGGTGCGCACTTGCCGCGCCGGGCGCGGCTTGGCGCCGGCTGCCTTGTTGTTGTCTTCGGTCATGTGAGGGAGGCCAGCAGCCGCGCCATCTCGACAGCCACCTGGGCCGCATCGCGGCCCTTGTCGGTCTGCCTGGCGACGGCTTGCTCGAGGTTTTCGGTCGTGAGGATCGCGTTGGCGATGGGAAGGCGATGGTCGAGCGCCACGCGGCTCGCGCTCGCGCCCGATTCGTTGGCCACCAGTTCGAAATGGTAGGTCTCGCCGCGGATGATGCAGCCCAGCGCCACCAGCGCGTGGTAGCCGCCGCGCACGGCCATGGCCTGCAGGGCCACCGGCACTTCGAGCGCGCCCGGAACCTGCACATGATGGATGTCGTCAGCGGCCACGCCCAGCCTCTCGAGCTCGGCCAGGCAGGCGGCGGCGAGCGCGTCGGTGATGTCGGCGTTGAAGCGCGCCTGCACGATGCCGATGCGCAGGCCTTTTCCGTCGAGCGGCGTGTTGTTGTCAGCGCCCTTGTTTGCACCTTGCATGGTGGTCAGTCTTTCGTGAGGTAGCCGGCAATTTCGAGGCCGTAGCCTGCGGCCATGCTCGGCATGCGGCGGGGCGTGCCGAGCAGGTTCATCTTGTGCACGCCGCATTCGCGCAGGATCTGCGCGCCGATGCCGTAGCTGCGTAGGTCCATGCGGCCGCGTTCCGGGGCTTGCGCGGGCCGTGCGGTGCCGTCGAATTGCGCGAGCAGTTCGCCGGCCGTTTCGCCGCAATTGAGCAGCACGGCCACGCCCTTGCCTTCGTTCGCGATGTGCGCGAGGCTGGCGTCCAGGCTCCACGAGTGCAGCGAGCGGTTGATCTCGAGCGCGTCGAGCACCGACAGCGGCTCGTGCACGCGCACCGACACCGTGTCTTCCGGCGCCCACTTGCCGCGCACCAGCGCCAGGTGCACGCCACGGCTCGGCTTGTCGGTGAAGGCATGGGCGGTGAAAGTGCCCCAGGCCGTCTGGATCTCGCGGCAGCCGACTTTTTCGACCAGCGATTCGGTGCGGCTGCGGTGCTCGATGAGCGCGGCGATGGTGCCGATCTTCAGGCCATGCTCGGCCGCGAAGATCTGCAGGTCGGGCAGGCGCGCCATGGTGCCGTCTTCGTTCATTACCTCGCAGATCACCGAGGCGGGCGAGCAGCCGGCCATCGCGGCCAGGTCGCAGCCGGCTTCGGTATGGCCGGCGCGCATCAGCACGCCGCCGTCCACCGCCTGCAGCGGGAAGATATGGCCGGGCTGCACCAGGTCGCTGGCCACGGCGTTGCGCGCCACGGCCGCCTGCACGGTGCGCGCGCGGTCGGCGGCCGAGATGCCGGTGGTCACGCCTTCGGCCGCCTCGATGGAGACGGTGAAGGCGGTCGAATGCTTGGCGCCGTTGCGCGACACCATGGGCGGCAGCTGCAGCCGCTCGCACATCTCGCGCGAGAGCGTGAGGCAGATCAGCCCGCGCGCATGGCGCGCCATGAAATTGATGGCCTCGGGCGTGATGTGATCGGCCGCAATGACGATGTCGCCTTCGTTCTCGCGGTCTTCCTCGTCGACCAGGATCACCATGCGGCCGGCGGCGAGCTCGGCCACGATCTCCTCGACGGAAGAAATCGGCGCGGGCGCCCGCGTGCCGCGGGGAGCGCCGATGGGCGTGACGGAAGCGTTCATTCGGCGGTGTCCTTGGAGTATGTGGAAGAGGGCGGCACCAGAACGCCGGCCTGGAGCATGCGCTCCACGTAGCGCGCCACGGTATCGATTTCTAGATTGACCTTCGAGCCGGCCTGGAGGCTGCCCAGCGAAGTGTTGTCGACGGTGTGCGGGATCAGGTTGATGCTGATCTCGGCGCCGTCTTCGATGTCGCTCACGCTGTTGACGGTCAGGCTCACGCCATTGACCGTGATCGAGCCCTTGTAGGCCAGGAAGCGCGCCAGCGCGGGCGGCGCCACCACGCGCAGCTCCCAGCTTTCGCCGACCGGCGCGAAGTGGCTGACCGTGCCGATGCCGTCCACGTGGCCGGAAACGATGTGGCCGCCCAGCCGGTCGCTGGCGCGCAGCGCCTTCTCGAGGTTGATGCGGGCGCCTTCCTCGGTCAGCCCCGCGGTCTTGTCGAGCGATTCGGCCGAGATGTCGATGGTGAACTGCTGCCGCGCGGGGTCGAGCGTGGTCACGGTCATGCACGCGCCATTGAGCGCAATGCTGTCGCCGAGCCCGACGTCGTCGAGATAGCCGTCGGGCACCGCAATGCCGAGTCTTTTGCCGTAGGAGGAGGAGGGGCCGAGGTCGTGGATGGCGGCGATGCGCCCCACGCCGGTGATGATTCCGGTGAACATCCGCGCATTTTCGCAGACATCCTGGGTCCGCCCGGCGGGCGCCTGCATTCGCCCGCTAGAAAGCGTCCCTTCCCGCGACCCGGGCCACGATCCGCAGGTCCGGCCCGATCCGCTCGATGGTCCTGAATTCCAGCGGCAGGGCGCCGGCCAGGTCGGCCAGCGGCCCGCCGGTGTGGATGCCGGAGGCCATGTCCAGGCCGTCGCCGATGAGCTTGGGCGCCAGGTACACCAGCAGCTCGTCGACCAGGCCCTCGCGCAGCAGCGAGCCGTTGAGCTTGTGGCCGGACTCGACGTGGAGTTCGTTGACCTCGCGCTTGGCCAGATCCCGCAGCATCGCGGCCAGATCGACCTTGCCCTGCGCATTGGGCAGGCAGGTGATGGTGGCGCCGCGCGCTTGCAGCGCGGCAGCCTTGGCGCTGTCCTGTACCGCGGCGTAGATCCAGACGGGGCGGCCGGCCATGAAGATCTGCGCGCCGGGCGGCGTCTGCAATTGGCTGTCGACCACCACCACGTGCGGCTGGCGGCTGGTTTGCACCAGCCGCACGTCGAGCCGGGGATCGTCCTCCAGCACCGTGCCCACGCCGGTCAGCACCGCGCTGGCCCGGGCCCGCCACGCGTGGCCGTCGGCGCGCGCCGGTTCCGAGGTGATCCATTGGCTCACGCCGTTGCGCAGGCCGGTCTTGCCGTCCAGCGAGGCCGCGGTCTTGAGCCGCACCCAGGGCGTCTTGCGGACCATGCGGCTGAAAAAGCCGATGTTGAGTTCGCGTGCTTCCTCCGCGCCCGGCCCCACCTCGACCGCAATACCCGCGGCGCGCAGCCGCTCGAAGCCCTGGCCGGCCACGAGCGGGTTGGGGTCGGCGATCGATGCCACAACCCGGCCGATGCCGGCCGCGGCCAGCGCCTCGCAGCAGGGCCCGGTGCGGCCGTGGTGCGCGCAGGGCTCGAGCGTGACGAAGGCGGTGGCACCGGCAACCGAAAGGCCCCGCGCCGCGGCATCGCGCAGCGCCATCACCTCGGCATGCGGGCCGCCGACCTGCTGGGTGTGCCCTTGGCCGATCACGGCGCCGTTGGCGTCCACGAGTACGCAACCGACGCGGGGATTGGGGTCGGTCTCCGGCCCGGCCTGGCGCGCGAGGTCCAAGGCTTGGGCCATGAAATTCACAATTTCATTTGCATTTGTCATTTTTTATTAAATTAAATCTATTTGAAAATCAATTTAAAACAATTGAAGCCAATGATCCATTGATCCGTTTATTTCGACCGCTCGTCGTTCAACAGCTGGTCAATAGAAATTTGCCAAATAGAATTTTTGAAAAATTGCAATCAGGGAGAAAAACGTCCGCCGCTCCAGCCACTTCGGCGAGGCGGCGGACGGTACGGCATGAAAAACGGATTCTGCGCGTCCGCGAGGACGCATTTCCGCCGACCCGGAACGCCACGCGGCTTCACGCTGGTCGAAATGATGGTCGTCATCGTACTGATGGCCATCCTGCTGGCGCTGGCGCTGCCCAGCTTCAACAGCCTGGTCGAAAAGTACCGCGTCGAGGGCATGGCTTCGGCCCTGATGGCGAGCGTGAGCCACGCGCGCGCAGAGGCGGCTCGGCGCGGGCAGGCCGTGACCATCCGGCAGCGCGCGGAGTGCAGCGGCGCAGACTGGAGCTGCGGCTGGGAAACAGTGGTCGGCAGCGGCGACGGGTTCGAAATCCTCCAGCGGCAAGACCCCGACACGCGCGTTGCGGTCGAGAAAAGCGCCATGGGGCCCATGGCCTTCGATCCCATGGGCCATTTTTCGAGCGTCGCCCGCATCAGCTTCCACCCGGCGGGGAGCGCCAGTTCATCCAACGATGTTGCCGTATGCCTGTCGCTGGGCTGGCGTACCCGAGTGGTGAAGGGGGGCAGCGTGTGCTGAGCTGCCTGATTCGCGAGCCACGCAAGCTGCGCAGGGGTCAGGCGGGCTTCTCGATGCTCGAGGCCCTGGTGGCCATTCTCGTGCTCTCGTTCGGCCTGCTCGCGCTGGCCGGCTTCCAGCTGCGTGTGCTTTCCGACAGCGTGGGCGCGAGCAACCAGAACATCGCTGCGCAGTTGGCCGGCGACATGGCCGATCGCATCCGTGCGAATCCCGTGAGCGGCGCCATGGCCGCCAGCCCCTATGTGGCCGACTGGACGGCGGCGGGCGCCACCGAACCCACCCTCGCGTGCGCAGGGGCCAAGGCCAGTTGCACCGCCGCTCAGCTGGCGGCTCACGATCTGTGGACCTGGAAGCAGCGGGTGGCGAGTGCATTGCCGGGCGGCGTGGCCGACGTGCAGAGCAGCAAGGCCGCCGGCGGCCTGCTGTTCGTGCACATCGCCTGGGAAGAGCCTGCTGCAGTCAACCCGATCGCACCGGATTCGGCCTGGAGCTGCCCGACCGGCAAGGCCTGTCAGGAAGCCATCGTCGCGGTGCCACAGCCATGAACAACAAAGCCTTCTCCTTGCGCCAGGTCGGCTTCACGCTGGTCGAGATCCTCGTCGCGCTGATCATCGGCATGCTGGTGGTGCTGGCTGCGATGGCCAGCATGCTCGGCACGCGCAGCACCGCCATGACGGGTGATGACGTCAATGCGCTGCACCAGTCGTCGGCGCTGGCATTCAGGCTGCTCGGGCAGCAGATCCGGCAGGCCGGCTACTTTCCGATCGATGCCAACGGGCCGCTGTATTACTTCGACGTCAATGCGGACACCAAGCTCGGGAGCGAGCCGGCCTTCTTCGCGATCAAGGGGCAGGAAGCGGCCGCCGGTTCGGTGAACGACACGCTGAAGGTCGGCTATGCGCCGAACCCGGATTTCTTCCACGACTGCCTCGGCCAGGTGGCCAAGAGTTCGGCGGGCGCAGCGTACACCCCCGGCAATCCCGCGGATCCCGCGAACGTGCGCCTGATCACCAGCGAGTTCTACGTGGTCAACGGCACCTTGCGGTGCATGGGCAGCGGCAATACCACGCCAAAGCCGATCATCGACGGCGTCGAGCGCTTCGATGTCATGTACGGCATCGGCGATGCCGGAACCGAACGCGTGGTGCGCTACGTGACGGCCGCAAACGTCGCGAGCTTCGATCAGGTTCGAACGGTGCGCGTGTGTCTGCAGCTTGCCGGTACTTCCAGGAGCAACCCGGGCGGCAGCTACGTCGACTGCGACGGCTCGTCGCGGACCAGCAGCGACGGCAGGCTGCGTCGCGTCTACACGGCGGTGTTCGCGCTGCGGAACCTATGAAACATATTCAGGTCCCCGGCAGATGCGCGGCGCAGCAGCGCGGATTCTCGCTGTTCATCGTGCTCATCATGCTGCTGCTCTCGGCGCTGCTCGCGGTGGGCGGTGCGCGGACGGCCCAACTACTCGAATCGATGGCGGGCAACCAGCGCGACTACCAGCGCGCCTTCGAAGCCGCCGAAGCCGCATTGCTGGATGCCGAGCGCGACATCCGGCAACTGGCCTTCGATGCCGCGACGCAGACCTACGTGGCGTGTTCTGCGCTCGTGGACTCGCCTTGCCGCAAGGCCGCGGACAGCCGCGTCTTTCCCGATCGGGATACCGGCTGGGTCACCGCCTACGTGGGCAAGGGCGCCAACAGCTGCGAGCGTGGCATCTGCTACTTCGCCGGGACGGACTCCGTGGGCGCTGCTTCGGGCAGCGAGGCCTACCGGTTCTGGATCCGTGCCGCGTACGTGGACCAGTACGCCGCCTATGGTCGATTCACGGGCGCGCCGACGGCTGGCAATCCAGCCCTGGCCAGTGCCAGGTACTGGATCGAGGTGATCGACCGTCCCCGGAGTGACGAGCCGCTGTACCGGATCACTGCGCTCTCCACCGGCGCGCGCACGGCCGGCACGGGCGGCGGCACGCGGGTCCTGTTGCAGATGTCCTTCGACCCGGCCGCGGTCAGGAAAGTGAATTGAGCATGGCAAGAAAAATCGAGATGAGCATCCACAGGTTTTCGAGGAGCGCCGTGCTGTGCGGCCTGGTGCTGGCGCAGGCCGCGGGGCACGCCGCGCAATATCCGCTGGCCCAGGCGCCGCGCAACACGGCGGTCAAGGAGCCCGCGCCGAACGTGATCGTGTCGGTCGACAACTCGGGCAGCATGGCGTGGTCGTCGCGGGCTTCGGATGGAAGCTCGGAACCACCGGCTGGCATACCCACGCGGCTGGAAGCGCTGAAGACCGCGCTCAGGGACAACTTCTCGGCGGCCAACATCCCCAACGACCGGATCCGCCTTTCCTGGCAGGCGATGAACAACAACAAGGTTGGCGGCTGCGTCGGCTTCTTCGGCGACACCGCCGCGGGCGCCTATCAAGCCGGCAGTTGCCTCGTCAATGGCCGGGCCAATGCGAACCTGATGCGTTCGCTCGATGACACGCATCGCGCCAACTTCATGAGCTGGGTCGATGCCCTGGCGGCGGCCGGCGGAACACCCTTGCACGCCATGATGACCCGCGCCGGCGAATACATGAAGACGACAGGCCAGTTCAATCCCTATTCGGATGACCCGGGGGTGGAAGGGGCGACCCAGTCGAGCTGCCGCAAGTCTTTCCACATCTTCATGACCGACGGCGACTACAACCTGTTTGGATTCAACCCCGACCCCGCGGCACTCGGCATGCCTGCCATCGGCAATGCGGATGGAACGGGCCGCACCTTGCCCGATGCTGTGGCCTACGTGCCGCGTGCACCCTTCAAGGACGATGCAGGGGCGGTCAACATCGGCCTCAACTGGGAAAAAGACGCCTCCGGCAACTGGAGGCCGAAGGCGGAATACCGGCCCACACTGGCCGACATGGCCTTCCACTATTGGGCCAGCGACCTGCAGCCCGCCGTGTCGAACAACCTCAAGAAGGTCGTTGCAGAGCCCGGCGACGTGAGCGTGGGAACGGCGACGGTCCCCGAGTACTGGAATCCCAAGAACGATCCCGCCACCTGGCAGCACCTGAGCACCTACACCATCGGCTTTGGCGCTGCCTCGTCGTGGACGGGCACGCCGGCCATCTCGGCGAATGCGCCGCAGCCGACCTACAGCGGGGACTACGCGCGTTTGGCCGATGGCTCGATCGCCTGGAAGGATCCGCTGGCGAGCACCTTGGCGGCGAACGGAGGATGGTATTCCGCAAGCGGCGCCTATGGCTACTACCACGAGCTCACCGACAACGCCGCCGCCGTGCGCATGGACCTCTGGCACGCCGCGCTCAACAGCCGGGGCACCTTCACACCGGCCGCGAACGCGCAGGCCCTCGGCGATGCCTTCCGATCGATCCTCTCGCAGATCCTGTTCAACACCAGCACCCCGCTGACCTCGATCTCGGCCAGCGGCAGCAGGATATCGAGCGCCACCTCGGCCTACCAGGCCGGCTACGACACGGCCGACTGGTCGGGCAAGCTGACGGCCACGCCGTTTGGCAGCAACGGCAAGCTGGCCGCCACGCCCGCGTGGTCGGCGCGCGAACTGCTCGATGCGCGCATGTCCGTGGCCGGCGCGCACGACAGCGATCGCAAGATGCTGAGCTTCTCTGGAACCACCGCGGCAACACCCACCAGCGCCGCGGCCGCCGGTGCCGGCGTGCCATTCCGATGGGCCAACCTGAGCGACGCGCAGAAGGCGGCGCTCAAGGGCAGCACCGGCACCGACACGGCAAGCACCGCCCTCGGGCAGGGCGTGCTCGACTTTCTTCGCGGCGACCGCAGCAACGAGGGCACCGGCCTCGGCCCGCGCAGGCGCGGCCACGTGCTGGGCGACATCGTGGACTCCAGCGTCTGGTACACGGGCAAGCCCAGCAGCGGCTTCACCCATGACGGCTACGCCGCGTTCGCCTCGACCATCGACCGCAAGCCGACGGTCTATGTCGGCGCCAACGACGGCATGCTGCATGCGTTCAACGCCGGCACCGGCCAGGAGGCGTTCGCCTATGTGCCCGAAGGCGTCTATGGCACGGCGGCGGCGCCCCAGCTCAAGAAGCTCAGCGAGAGCACCTACTCGCACAGGTACTACGTCGACGGCAGCCCCTTCGTGGCCGACATCTACATGGGTTCGGCCGCCGACGCCATGGCCACCGACACCGAGAAGGCGAAGCTGTGGAAGTCCTTCCTCGTGGGCACGCTGGGGGCGGGCGGCAAGGGCTACTTCGTGCTCGACGTCACCAAGCCCGAGAACATCGGCGAGACCCATGCCGCCGACGTGGCCGTGATCGACACCACCGCGCTCGCCGACGACGACCTCGGCCACCAGTTCCAGCAACCCGTGCTCGATTCCTTTTCCAGGCGCGCGCTGCAGGTGGCGCCGCTCAACAACGGCCGCAGGGCCGTGATCCTGGGCAACGGCTACAACAGCACGAGCGAGAAGGCGATGCTGTGGATCCAATACCTCGACGGCGACAAGTCCGTGCTGAAGATCCCCGCGCCCGCCACGCAGGCCACCGGCACCGGCAACGGGCTCTCGGCGCCGCAGGTTGTGGACAGCAACGGCGACGGCAAGGTCGACTACGTCTATGCCGGCGACCTGCTCGGCAACCTCTGGAAGTTCGACCTGAGCAGCGGCAAGAGCAGCGACTGGAAGGCTACCTTGGGCTCCGGCACTGCAGCATCGAGCCTGGACGGCACGCCGCTGTTCGCCGCCGGCGCCACGCAGCCGATCACGGCCGCGCCGCTGGTCGCCGACCATCCGCGCGGCGGCTACATGGTGATGTTCGGCACCGGCCGGCTGTTTGCCGCCGGCGACGAAAGCAGCAGCGCCAGGCAGTACCTGTACGGCGTCTGGGACCGCGCCAACGGCAGCACGGGCACCGCGGTGCTGGCCGACCTGGTGGCGCAGACCATCGGCGCCGGCACGGTGAAGGAAGGCGACGTGGAATTCCGCACCGCGTCGAGCCACGGCGTGAGCTACAGCGGCTCAGGCGGCAAGCGCGGCTGGTACCTGGAACTGGGAACCGCCGGCGAGCGCATCGTCTACCCGGGCGACGCGCTGAGCGGCAGCGCGGGCCTGTTCTCGTCCACCATTCCCGGCTCGGCGAGCAATTCGCTCGACTGCGCGCCGGGCACCAGCGACGAGGGCTGGTCGATGGTGATCGACTTCTTCAGCGGCGTCGTCCCCGACGGCATCGCCTACAACGGGTCCACCAGCGCGCTGGGCGGCTATCTCGGCTTCCGCAACCACTCGGGCCGGGACGACATCGTCTTTCGGCCGCAGAACGCCGCGGAAAAAGGCAAGCACGTGATCTGCAATGCGGCCGGCGGCTGCAACGAGACCGAGCTGCCGCAAGCCGTGCGCCGCTTCGGCTGGCGCAACCTGATCTCGTGGAATTAAGGCCGCATGAACAAACATCTTGAAATGCAGGCCCGCAAGGAGCGGATTCGCCCGCGCGGCTTCACGCTGGTCGAACTCATGATCGTGGCGGCGGTGATTGCCATCCTGGCCGCGATTGCCTATCCGAGCTACACGCGCTATGTGCTGCGGGCCAAGCGGGCCGATGCCAAGCAGCAACTGCTGCAGGCGGCGCAGTGGACCGAGCGCTACCTGACGGCCAACGGGCAATATCCACCTGCGACCGTCCCGCTGCCGGCCGGGCTGCAGCAGGCGCCATCGTCCGGCACGGCGAACTACGCCATCGGCTACGCCGCAAGAACGGCAACCACCTACACGCTGCAAGCCGTGCCTCAGGGCGCATCGAAAGCCGACGAGTGCGGAACGCTCACGGTGAACCAGCAGGGCGTCAAGCTGGCGGCCGGCCAGACCAGCGCTTCGAATGCGTTGGTGCAGGCCTGCTGGAACCGCTGAGCGCGCGGCTCTTCAGATGTCCCGCAGCAGCTGCCGGAACTCGTCCACGTCCTCGAAGCTGCGGTACACCGAGGCAAAGCGCACGTAGGCCACCTTGTCGAGCTTCTTGAGCTCACGCATCACGAGTTCGCCCACCTTGGTCGAATCGATTTCGCGCAGGCCGCTGGCAAGGAGCTTCTGCTCGATGCGCAGCAGGGCGTTGTCGATCTGCTCGATGCTGACCGGCCGCTTGCGCAGCGCCAGCATCATCGAGGCGCGGACCTTGCCCGATTCGAAGTCGGCGCGGCTGCCGTCCTTCTTGACGACCACCGGAAAGTTGACGTCGGGCCGCTCATAGGTGGTGAAGCGCTTGTCGCAGGCGCTGCACTGGCGGCGCCTGCGCACGAAGTCGGCGTCTTCCGAAACGCGGGTCTCGACGACCTGCGTTTCGAGATGACCGCAAAAAGGGCATTTCATGCGGCCACTTCTTGCGGGATCAGCGGTAGACCGGGAACCGGCTCGTCAGCGCGTGCACCTTGGCGCGGACCGCGTCGATGTTGGCGGCGTCGCGCGGGTTCTCGAGCACGTCGGCGATCAGGTTCGCGGTGATGCGCGCCTCTTCGTCCTTGAAGCCGCGCGTGGTCATGGCGGGGGTGCCGATGCGCACGCCGCTGGTGACCATCGGCTTTTCAGGGTCGTTGGGGATCGCGTTCTTGTTGATCGTCATGTGGGCGCTGCCCAGCACGGCTTCGGCTTCCTTGCCGGTGATGCCCTTGGCGCGCAGGTCGACCAGCATCACGTGGCTTTCGGTGCGTCCGCTCACGATGCGCAGGCCGCGCTCGGTGAGCGTGTCGGCCACGATCTGGGCGTTCTTGACCACCTGCTGCTGGTAGGCCTTGAACTCGGGCGACATGGCTTCCTTGAACGCCACGGCCTTGGCGGCGATCACGTGCATCAGCGGACCGCCCTGCAGACCCGGGAAGATCGCGCTGTTGATGGCTTTCTCGTGCTGCGACTTCATCAAAATGATGCCGCCGCGCGGGCCACGCAGGCTCTTGTGGGTGGTGGAGGTGACCACGTCGGCGTGCGGCACCGGGTTGGGATACACGCCCGCGGCCACCAGGCCGGCGTAGTGGGCGATGTCGACCATGAAGATCGCGCCCACGTCCTTGGCCACCTTGGCGAAGCGCTCGAAGTCGATGCGCAGCGAGTAGGCCGAGGCGCCCGCGATGATCAGCTTGGGCATGTGCTCGTGCGCCTTGCGCTCCATCGCGTCGTAGTCGATGGCTTCGTTGGCGTCCAGGCCGTAGCTCACCACGTTGAACCACTTGCCGCTCATGTTCAGCGGCATGCCGTGCGTCAGGTGGCCGCCTTCGGCCAGGCTCATGCCCATGATGGTGTCGCCGGGCTTCAGGAAGGCCAGCATGACGGCCTCGTTGGCCGAGGCGCCGCAGTGCGGCTGCACGTTGGCGGCGTCGGCGCCGAAGATCTGCTTGATGCGGTCGATGGCCAGTTGCTCGGCCACGTCGACGTGCTCGCAGCCGCCGTAGTAGCGCTTGCCGGGGTAGCCTTCGGCGTACTTGTTGGTGAGCTGCGAGCCCTGGGCGGCCATGACGGCCGGCGAGGCGTAGTTTTCACTCGCGATCAGCTCGATGTGGTGTTCCTGGCGCGCGTTTTCGGCCTGGATGGCAGCCCAGATTTCAGGATCGGTCTGTTCGACCAGGATGTTGCGGTGGTACATGGCAGTCCTTTGAAGACGAGGTCCTTGTTCTTCAACCAAACAAGGGCTGCCCAGGCGAACGGCTGAACGCCTGAATGGATGCCAGGCGGCACGCTTCCCAGTGGTATTCCACGTCAGCGCAGGGCACCTTGCGGGGTGCTGCGCCTATCGCCAGTCGCGTACGGGGTGGAGTGTAGCGCAGGGGCTCAGGAAACGCCCGACAGCAGGGCCACTTTCTGCGGGTCCGCGGCCGGCTCGGCCGCCTGTTGCGGCTTGGGCGGCACGGCAACCGGGATCGGCTGGGCCTGCGCCCGCACGACCGGCGCCGCGGGCGTTGCCATCGTTGGCGGATTGCGGCCGTTGGCCACTTGCACCAGCCGTTCGTGCTCGGCCAGGACCTTGCCGGCATAACCGCCGTCGTCGTCGAGGTTGGCCGCGCCCACGTAGTAGCGCAGGCCGCCTTCGAGCGATCCGGCGCGGGCGATGCATTCCTGCAGCACCTTCACGCCGACGCGCATGTTGGTCACCGGGTCGAACGCGGTGAGCGTGCCGCCGGCGCTTTCGTACTTGTCGCCGTGCACGCGCGTCATGACCTGCATCAGGCCCTGGGCGCCCACCTGGCTCTGGGCGAAGGGATTGAAGCTCGATTCGACGGCCATGATGGCCAGGATCAGCGTCGGGTCGAGCTTGGTGCGCTTGCCCAGGTGGTAGGCCTCCGCAACCAGCACGCTCAGCGGTTCGGCCGCCACGCGGTACTTCTTGCTGAGCCAATAGGCCACGGCGGCCTGCTGCTTGGGCAGGTCGCCGGGGCTCGCGGCCGTGGTGCGCACGATGGCGGTCGGCTCCAGGTCGGTGGCTTCGGGCGCGGGCTTGCGCGACTCTAGCCAGCCCATGAGCTGTTCCTCGCCGGTCTTGCGCAGATCGGGCCGCGCCACAAGCGCGAGGACCGCGAACACGATGGCCAGGCCAACCAGCGCAAACCCGTTGTGGGTGATTTCAAAAAAGCCGTCTGCCACATCGGACACAAAGGTCCTCAGCCCGCGGGCTGTGGCATCAAACGCCTTGTTCATCGCTCTTCCTTTCTGTGCGGCACCTGTTCGCAGCGCCGCGGGGGCGAATGGAATGAAGGCAACGGCGCTTGGATTGGTACGAATCAGGCTCCGCGCATGGAGGTGTAGGGGTAGAGCGCGGCGGCCTGATCAAGCCGGGGGAACTCGGCAGCGGATTCAGGTGGCCCCTGCTGGGTCTGGGGCAGCCAGGGGCAGGCGGGATTCTAGCGCGGCTAAATACCCGGTCAAGTATAAGAGCCTATTCCCTTATGTGATTACACATTTAAACAATATCTATGGGAAAACCCTTGGAAGACGGCATTGCAATGCAAGGGTGCGGCGCCTAATCTGAACACGCCTGAGTTCTCAGGCGGTTTTCCGAAATCCTACGGCCCGAGGTGCAAGTCAAGGGTCGGAACGATGGAGGATCCATGGCGGCAATCTCTTGCTGCCAGCACGGCAGGAACCATTGACTTCCGGTCGCGCGAAACGATGGCATGGGTTTTGTGCCCGCCATCAAGCCCGGTAATGAGACATTTCGTCGAATTGCCGGGCTTTCTTGTTTCTGGCGGCCTGCGTCTTTGCGGCACACTCCCGCGATGGATGTAGCTTCGCTCAAACAAAACAAATGGGTGCGACGTGGGATCGTCGCGTTGCTGGTTCTGCTGGCTCTCTGGGTCATCGCCTGGCTGGCGGTGCCGCCGATTGCCAAGAGCCAGCTCCAGAAGATCGCGAGCGAAAAGCTGGGCCGGCAGGTTACCGTCGGCAAGATCGATTTCAAGCCCTGGACGCTTGAGCTCGCGCTGCACGACCTGCGCATAGCCACGGCCGACGGCAGCCGGCCCCAGGTGGCGGTCAAGCGCATCTATGCCGACGCCGAACTGCAGTCGATCCTGCGGCTGGCGCCGGTGATCGATGCGGTGACGGTCGAGGCGCCGGCCATCCTGCTCACGCACCTGGCCGACGGCAAGTACGACATCGACGACGTCCTGGCCAAGCTCGCAGCCGGCCCGCCGCCCGATCCCAAGGCCGAGCCGGCGCGCTTTGCGATCTACAACATCTCGCTCAGGGACGGCGCGGTCGATTTCGACGACCAGACCGTCAAGCGCAGGCACGAACTGCGCGGCTTCGTTCTCAACGTGCCGTTCCTGAGCAACCTGGCCTCCAAGCGCGACATCAACACCGAGCCCAAGCTGGCTTTTGCGCTCAACGGCAGCAAGTTCGATTCGGCAGCCCTCACCACGCCGTTCGCGAAGAGCCGCAAGACCGATGCCCATGTGCAGTTCAAGGGCCTCGACCTGTCGCCGTACCTGGGCTACATCCCGGGCGGCCTGCCCGTCCAGCTGCAGGCGGGCAGCCTCGATGCCGACCTGAAGATCGACTTCGAGCAGGCCGCCACCGCCGGCCTCAAGATCACCGGCACCGTCGAAGCGCACAAGGCAAAGCTCGGCGATGCCCGGGGGCGGGACCTCCTGGGTTTCGATTCGCTCAAGCTGGCGCTGGCCGACGTGCGGCCGCTGGAAGCGGTGTTTCACCTGAGCGAAGTCGCGCTGGCCAATCCGCAGCTTGCGGTCGCACGCGATGCCAAGGGCCAGTTGAACCTGCTGGCCACCGATCCGGCCACCGGAGCGGCAGAGAAGGTGGCACAAGCCCCCGCCGCCGTCGCAAGCGCGCCGGACGGCAAGGCCCCCGAAAAGCCGAAGCTGAAGGTCCAGGTCGACAAGGTGGCCCTCAGCGGCGGGCGCATCGGGTGGCGCGATGAAACCGTTCAGCCGGCCGCGGCCATCGAGACGACCGCGCTCGGCCTCGACCTGACCGGGCTCACCTGGCCCATGGAGAAGCCGGCCCGGTTCAGCGGCAGCACCGCCCTTGCCGGCGCCACGCTCAAGTTCCAGGGCAGCGCCACCGACAAGGTGGCCGAGGTGCAGACCGAGGTCGATGCGCTGCCGCTGTCGCTGGCGGCTCCGTACCTCGCGCACAGCCTGGAGCCCACGCTCGACGGCAAGCTCAGCGGGCAGATCGACATCGCCTGGGCCCAGCCCGATCTCCGGTTCAAGGCGCGGCGCCTGGCCGTCGATGGCCTGGCGCTCACCCAGGCGAAGACCGCGCTGGCAAGCGTCGGCCGCTTCGAGCTGGTCGATGCCGAGGTCGACATGACCAGGCACACGCTCGACGTCGCCTCGTTCACCGCCACCAACCCGAAGGTGCAGGTCGAGCGCGACAGCGAAAAGCGCTGGATGTTCGAGCGCTGGCTCAAGACGCCGGCCGGCGGCGGCGCACAGGCCAAGGCGGCCGCGCCCAAGCCCGCCGGCTCGGGCCCCGAGGCGGCACCTCCCGGCGCCAACACCAAGCCCTGGGGCTTGACCATCGGCACGCTGGCGGTCGACAACGGCACGCTTTCCTATGCGGACAAGGCCAGCGCGACGCCGGTCGCGGTCGAGATCACGGCATTCACCCTGAAGGCGCAGAAGGTCGCGCCCGAAACCGCCACGGTCTCTCCCTTGCAGGTTTCGGGGCGCATCGGGTCGCGCCGCTCGGAGCCGGGCCGTTTCGATTACAAGGGCAACGTGGTGCTCAAGCCGCTCTCGGCCGAGGGCCGGCTCGAAGTGGCCTCGTTCCCGGCCCATGCCTTCAAGGCCTACTACGCCGACGCGCTCAACGTCGACATCCGCCGCGCCTTCGCCAGCTACAAGGGAACGGTGCGCTACGCGAGCGCGCCGGCCGGCATGACGATCAAGCTGGCCGGGGACACGGCGCTCGACGACTTCCGCGCCAACAGCATCTCGCTGACCCAGTCGCCCGGCTTCGACCGCAACACCAACCAGCTGCTGAGCTGGAAGACGCTGAGCCTGCGCGGCCTGCAGGTGAGCATGGCGCCCAATGCCGCGCCGGCGGTGGACGTGCGGGAAACCACGCTGACCGATTTCTTCGCCCGCGTGATCGTCGACCCGACCGGCCGGCTCAACCTGGTGAACCTCACCAAGAAGGGCGAGGCGGACGCCAACGCCGCCGCCGCGGCCAGCGCAGAGGTCAAAACCCGCCGCAGCCTCGGCGGAACCACCACCACGACGCGCGGCGGACCGCAGCAGCCTTCGGGCGGCGGCGGTGCGCCGGTGTCGGCCGAAGCCATGGTCGGCGGCGGCCCCGAGCCCGCCAAGCCGGCCGCGGCGCCTGCTGCGACCGCGCAGGCCGAAGCCGATTCAGGGCCCAGGCCGGTCATCAACTTCGGCCCGATGAGCCTGGTCAACGGCCGCATCGACTTCACCGACCTGTTCGTGAAGCCCAACTATTCGGCCGACCTGAGCGAGCTGACCGGCAAGCTCAGCTCCTTCTCGTCGAATCCGCCCCAGGGCGAGGGCGGGCGCCCCGCGCTGGCCGACCTGGAACTGCGCGGCAAGGCGCAGCAGACCGCCGCGCTGGAAATCACCGGCAAGCTCAACCCGCTGGCCAAGCCGCTCGAACTCGACATCACGGCCAAGATGCGCGACCTCGACCTGGCGCCGCTGTCGCCGTACTCAGTGCGCTACGCCGGCCACGGTATCGAGCGCGGCAAGATGAGCATGGACGTCAACTACAAGATCGCGCCCGATGGCCAGCTCACGGCCTCCAACAAGCTGGTGCTCAACCAGCTGCAGTTCGGCGACGAAGTGCAGGGTGCGCCCAACAGCCTGCCGGTGCGGCTCGCGGTGGCGCTGCTGGCCGACCGCAACGGCGTGATCGACGTGGACCTGCCGCTCAGGGGCTCGCTCAACGACCCGCAGTTCAGCATCGGCCCGTTGATCTTCAAGGCGGTGGTCAACCTGATCGTCAAGGCCGTGACCTCGCCGTTCAGCCTGCTGACCGGCGGGCTCGGCGGCGGCAGCGGCGAGTCGAGCACCATCACTTTCGAGTCCGGAAGCGCCGTGCTCAGTACCACTGCCAAGGAGAGCCTGGACAAGGTCGTCAAGGCGCTGACGGAGCGTCCGAGCCTGCAGATGACGGTGGTCGGCACGGCCAGCCTCGAAAAGGAGCGCGACGCCTACCAGCGCCAGCGCCTGCGCCAGCTCGCCCAGGCCGAGAAGCGGCGCGTGGCGGTGCGCGGCGGCCAGGCGGGCACCGAGGTGCCGCCGGTGACCGATGCCGAATACCCCGAGCTGCTGACTGCCGTGTACAAGCGCGCGGACATCACCAAGCCGCGCAACATGGTCGGCCTCGCCAAGGACCTGCCGGTGAAGGAAATGGAAAACCTGCTGCTCGCGAGCATTCCGGTCGACGAGGAGTCGATCCGGCAGCTGGCCGTGGAGCGCGGCGCCGTGGTGCGCGACTACCTGCTGGCCCAGAAGCTGCCGAGCGAACGCCTGTTCCTCGGTGCCGTGAAGACCAAGGCGAGCGGTGGCGACTGGAAGCCCGGCGCCGAGCTCGACCTGGCCATGAAGTGACAAACACCCACTTGGTTTTCCGCCCCGTCTCGCCATATAGGTAGCCATCCCGCGTCCGCTTCCGGCAGCCATTTGGCTGCGGTTGCGGCATGGAATTCAACCGCCCGCCACAACTGGGTGAAAATGTCGATGTGCGCCGGCCTTTGCCGGCGCCTTCGCTTTCTCTCTTCAGACAACGATTTCGCGCAAGTGACCTCTACTTCTTCCAAGCCACACGACCTCCAGGCCCTCGACACGCTCACCGGCGGCGCCTTCACCGCGCCAACTTCGGGCGAGCGCGCCGCGCGCATCCGCGACTGGCTCGCCGGCAACCCCGCGCCCGAGCAGATGCAGGAAGTCTTCAAGGAGCTGAGCGGCCGCGACAAGGGCGCGGCGCGCCTGCTGCGCGAAAAGCTCGACGAACTCAAGCGCGCCAAGAGCCAGGAGGCCATCGCCGCCGAATGGGCGCAAAAGGCCGAAGCGCTGCTGGCCCAGCCCAAGCTCAACATCGCCGATGCGCTCGCCTGGCAGCGCGACGCCGCCAAGGCCGGCGCGCCCCTCTCGCGCGAGCCGCTGGCGGGTTTCAAGGTGCAACTGGCCGAACGCGTCAAGGGCATCGAAGACCTGCAGCACCGCGCCCAGGTGCACCGCGAGGCCGCCGTGCTGCTGGCCCAGCGCTTCGAAGTGCTGTCGACCAAGGGCTGGCAGGACGCCCAGGCCGCCGAGGAGTCACTGCGCGCCGACGTGGCCCACTGGCAGCAGCAGGCCGCCGACATCACGGCCGATGCCAACTGGAGCAGCCTGGACGCCAGGTTTGCGCCGCAGCTCGAATCGTCGAAGGCGCAGTTGCTGGTCGTCTCGGATGCCTTCCATGCGGCATTGGCCCAGGCGCAGGCCGCGGCCGCCGACGCTGCGGCCCCCTTGCCGCCGGTGCCGGTGTGGGCCGACGAGCTTCGCGCCGCGCGCGGCGAGGTCGTCGCACCCAAGGCGGCACCCGCCAAGCCTGCCGCGCCCAAGGTCGATCCGTCCGTGCGCGCAGCAGCGCAGGACGCCGTGCAGGCGGCCCTGGCCAAGCTCGAACAGGAAACCGCCGAAGGCCACGGCAAGGCCAGCGCCGGCGCGGCCGCCGCCTTGCGCGCGGTGCTGAAGGAACACGGCAAGCTGGTCGAGGCGCCGCTCGAAGCGCGCGTGCATGCGGCGCTGGTCGCAGCCGGCGAGCTCGAAGGCTGGCAGCGCTGGAGCGCCGACAAGGTGCGCGAAGACTTGGTCGCCAAGGCCGAAGGTTTGCTCAAGCGCCCCGAAGGCCAGGCGCTCGGCGGCCGCAAGATGCAGGAAACGCTGCGCTCGCTGCGCGACCAGTGGAAGCAGGCCGACCAGGGCGGCGTGCCCAACCACGCGCTGTGGAAGCGCTTCGACGAAGCCTGCAACGAAGCCCACAAGGTGGTCGAGGCCTGGCTCGAAAAGGTTCGTGCCGATGCGGCGGAGCATCGCGCCCATCGCGTGGCGCTGATCGAAGAAGTGCGGGCCTGGGCGGCCGAACACGCCAACCCCACCGACCTGAAGGCGCACAACCGCGCGCTGCACCAGTTTGCCGACCGCTGGCGCGATGCCGGCCACGTGGGCGAAAAAGTCTTTGCCGAACTGCAGCCGCAGTGGAACGAAGCCTTCGGTGCCGCGCGCGCACCCTTCGAGGCGGCGCAAAAGGCCAGCATCGAACGGCGCCAGGCCATGATCGCGGAGGCGGCCGAGCTCGGCGCCCAGCCCATGCTGCGCATCGATGCCGTCAAGGCGCTGCAGCAGCGCTGGCAGGCCGAGGCCCAGAGCGTGCCGCTCGACCGCCGCCACGAGCAAAAGCTGTGGGACGCGTTCCGCGCACCCATCGACGAAGCCTTCAACCGCAAGACGGCCGAGCGCGAGAAGGTCTCTTCCGCAATGAGCGAGCACGACCGCCATGTGCTCGAGGCCTCCAAGGCGCTGGACGCGGCCAATGCCGGCGGCGACGTGCAGAAGATCCGCGCCGCCATCGCGCGGCTCGAAGCCGCGCTGCGTGGCGAAGCGCCTCCGCCGGCACCTGCCGCAAAGCCCGAGCCCTCCAGCGACGGCCCCGCCGTGGGCGCCACCGAAGTGGTCGCGCCCGGACAGGCCGCAGCCGAGTTCGGCGAAA
The DNA here is from genome assembly GCF_007828835.1 of Variovorax beijingensis. Classification (GTDB taxonomy): domain Bacteria; phylum Pseudomonadota; class Gammaproteobacteria; order Burkholderiales; family Burkholderiaceae_C; genus Variovorax; species Variovorax beijingensis_A. Next base: position 274,188 of record NZ_VIVL01000006.1, read on the forward strand.
GCGCCGAGCAGGCGCCGGGTTCCAGCGATGCGGAAGCGCAGCCGGGCACGCCCGCTCCGGCACATGCCGCGGCCACTCCGGACCTCGTTGCACCGGCCGACGGTGCCGATGCATCGGCACGCTCCGACGTTGCGGCACACGACGCCGGCGAAGCTGCCGTGGCCGAGGAAGCCAAGGCACCGCCCACGCCGCCGAAGCCCGCTCCCAAGCCTGTGGTCGCGGTGCGCGGCGACGACCGGCCCGGCAACAAGAAGGCCGAGGCCGTGCCTGCGGGCCGTGCAGGCGGGCGCTTCGGCGACCGGCGCGACGGTGCCCGTCCGGGACCGGGCGGCCCGGGCCGCCCAGGCGATCGCGGTGCAGCGCGTCCCGATGGTCGCGGTGCACCGGCCGGCCGCTTCGGCGACCGTCCGCCTCGCTTCGAGGACCGTGGTCCGCGGCTCGGCGACGCCGCTTTCCGCGCCCAGCGCGAGGCGCTCGAGCGCGCCGACCTCGCGCTGCGCAAGCTCGCGGCCCAGGCCCACGGCGAAGCGCTCACGCAAGTGCTTGGCGCATGGGAGCAGCGCGACGCCTCGCGGCTGCCCAGCGTGCAGGAACTCGGACGCGCGGTCACGCCTGCGGTGCGCAGCGGCTGGTCCCAGGCGATCGGCGCGGCGCCCAAGGCTGCGCCCGACGAAGCCGCAGAAGCACTGCTGCGCCTCGAAATGGCCGCTGAAGTGCCGACGCCTGCCGAGCAGCTCGATGCGCGCCGTGCGCTGCAGCTCAAGCTGCTGACCAAGCGCGGCGATCCCGCGCCGGCCCAGACCTGGGGCCAGGATGCCGGCAAGGTGCTGGCGGCGGCCCATGACCCCGCGAGTGCGCGCCGGCTGCAGAACGCGTTGAAGGCCTTGCTGCGTAAATAAGGCGCCAGCGTGCGTTCACGAGAAAGGGCCCGCCGCGCGCGGGCTTTTTCATTTCCCTGATCCGTCCTGAAAAAGTCCAGCCCGGCTCAAGGCAGCTTGGCCAGGATCCCGTCCATTTCCCCGGCGGTGTAGGCGCGCAGGGAGCGCGTGCGCACATTGCCCTGCATGGCGACAGCCAGACTGAATGCGGCCAGCGCCTGCTCATCGTCGGCCTCCAGCACGCAGACCACATCGCAGTCGCCCATGGTCCAGTAGATATCGCGCATATTGACGCCGAGTTTTTGGGCGGTTTCCTTGGCGGCAGCGGCGCGCTTGGTGGTTTCCTTGACGCTCTGAATGCCCTTGTCCGTGAAGTTCAGCATACCGATATAGGTCACCATTTTTCGCTCCTGTGTTATCCGCGGGGGACGAATCACATGAGGCAACGCCGCCCCCGACGGCGACGCTTCACGTCATCACGCGCGCAGCGATGCTGTGGAAGGCGATGGCGGCAGCGATGCTACGCCCGGGGCCCGCAAAGGCAAGGCACCCCGCGGCCGACTCTTACCCTGGACAGGGTATGCGGGCCGGTATCGTGCGCGTAAGCAAGGAAACGCAGGCGTGATGGGCGATCAGGCCCGTTCAGGCCGGAAGAACGCATCGAAGAGAACCAGCACCGCGGGGAAGTCCCGGGCGAAGTTCGGACGGTTCACGAAGTAGGCCTCGCAGGCCACAGCGAAGAATTCGCTGATCGACACGGCCCCATAGTCGTCCAGCCAGGGCGGCTCCGCGCCGAAGCGCTCGGCCAGGATGGTCTTCTCGCGAAAGTCTTCATAGGCCGGCTGCAGCACCGCGAGCCAGGCGGCGCGGGCCTCGCGCGCGCTGCGCTTGCCCGCAAAGCCGGGCGGCAGCGGCGGGCAGCCGTCGGCGTCGCCCGCGCGCATGTCGATCTTGTGGGCGAATTCGTGGATCACGACGTTGTAGCCGCCGCCCGTCGTGATGCCGCTCGCGAGCACGTCCTGCCAGCTCAGCATCACCGGCCCGCGGTCCATGGCCTCGCCGGCCACCACCTCGTCGTATTCGTGCACCACCTGCGCTTCGTCGACGATCTTGCGCCGTGCGACGACCTCGGACGGATGCACCACGATGCCGACGAAATCGTCGTACCAGTCCAGGCCGCCCTTCAGGTTGAGGATCGGCAACACCGCCTGTGCGGCAATGGCCAGCGCGACCTCGTCGGTGATGACGAAGCCTTGCGTGCCGTGAAACTCCTTGTCGCGCAGGAATTCGGCCGACAGCGTTCGAAGCCGCAGTTGCTGGTCCTGCGGAAGCTCGCCAAGAAAGGCATAGCGCGCCAGCGTGGCCTGCCAGGCGTCTTCAGGGATAGGGGGCAGGGCGCGCAACCGGCGCAGCCACTTGAACATCGGCTAGGGCCTGTTGACGCTATGGAAGGGGATCGCGTTGCTTCGCCAAGGGGCTGGCTGCAAGGCGCCCGGGCGCAGCAAGGCTTTGGCCTTGCAAGCGCGGGCAACGCCGCAGACGGCCCCTTGGCGAAGCAACCCGAAGGGAAGCTCGCCACAGCCCGCCCCTCGGCGTTGCGTTCCTTGCGCGTGCGGACGCACGCACGGCGTCGCGCGCCTTGATGGGCGGGCTGTGGCGAGCTTCGCGACCCCTTCCATAGCGTCAACAGGCCCTAGCGCAGATCGACGCGCTGCGCGCCGCCGGGAGAAAGGCACAGCAGCTGCGCGCGCGGCGGATGGGCCGCGGCGTCCCAGTCGCTGAGCACGATGCGCCTGAGGCCGTCACCCAGGTCGTGATCGGCCGGGCGATGCGTATGGCCGTGCACCAGCGTGTGCGCGCGCGCCTGCTGCAGCCACTGGCGCGCGGCGCCGCCGTCCACGTCGGCCCAGACGGCCGAGGGATTGCGCTTGCGGTCTTCGCTTTGCGCGCGCATGGAGCGCGCGAGCGCGCGGCGCTCGGCCAGCGGCCTGGCCAGGAACGCGGCCTGCCATTCGGGCGTGCGCACCTGGGCGCGGAACTTGAGGTAGTCGGTGTCGTCCAGGCAAAGGATGTCGCCGTGGGTCAGCAGCCAGCGTTCGCCGTGCAGCACCAGCACCGTGGGGTCGTCCAGCAGCGTGAAGCCGCACCGGGCGGCCAGCGCCGGGCCTACGAGGAAGTCGCGGTTGCCGTGCATGAAGTACACCGGCAGCCGCTCGGCCGTGCGGCGCAGCAACTCGGCGCATTCGGCCTCCAAGCCGGGCAGGGCGGCCGCGTCGTCGCCCACCCACACCTCGAACAGGTCGCCCAGGATGACGAGTGCATCGGCCGGCGTGGTCTGCAGATAGCCGCGCCAGGCCTCGAAGGTGGCGGGCTCGTCGGCCTGCAGGTGCAGGTCGGAGATCAGGTCGACGGTGCGCCACGCGGGCGGGGCGAGCAGTTCCTTGAAAACCGGATGTTCCGCCATGTTCACTGATGCACCCTTGGCGCTGCGCGCCTTCCCGCCAAGCGGGAGCGAGCTTGCTTGGGGCGGCCCGGCGCTGCGCTCATGCCGCGTGGCATCCGTTCGTTATTCCGCGACGAGGACGGCCTTCTCGATGACCACGTCCTCGAGTGGCACGTCGTCGTGGAAGCCCTTGCGGCCCGTCTTCACGGCCTTGATCTTGTCCACCACGTCGGTGCCGCCGGTGACCTTGCCGAACACCGCGTAGCCCCAGCCCTGGGCCGAGGGAGCAGTGTGGTTCAGGAAGCCGTTGTCGGCCACGTTGATGAAGAACTGGGCGGTCGCCGAGTGCGGTGCGCTGGTGCGGGCCATGGCCACCGTGTAGTTGTCGTTCTTGAGGCCGTTGTTGGCTTCGTTCTCGATCTCGGCGCCGGTGGGCTTTTGCTTCATGCCGGGCTCGAAGCCGCCGCCTTGCACCATGAAGCCCGGGATCACGCGGTGGAACACCGTGTTGTCGTAGTGACCGTTCTTCACATAGTTGACGAAGTTCTCGGCCGACTTCGGCGCCTTGGCGCTGTCGAGTTCGAGCGTGATCACGCCGTAGTTCTTGATGTGGAGTTCGACTTTGGGGTTGCTCATGAGGGAGTCCTTCCTTCGGATGTTCGGAAATTATTTCGCCAGTGTGGCGGACTTGATGATGATGGGTTCGAGCGGCACGTTCTGCATGCCGCCCTTGTTACCGGTTTGCACGGCACGGATCTTGTCGACCACCTCGGTGCCGGCCACGACCCGGCCGAACACCGTGTAGCCGTAGCCGTCGGGGCTGGGCGCGTTGAGCGAGTCGTTGTTCTTCACGTTGATGAAGAACTGCGAGGTGGCCGAGTTCGGATTGCCCGTGCGCGCCATTGCGATGGTGTAGCGGTCGTTCTTCAGGCCGTTGCCGGCTTCGAGCGGGATGGGCGCGCGCGTGGGTTTTTGCTGCATGTCGGCCGTGAAACCGCCGCCCTGGATCATGAAGCCGTCGATCACGCGGTGGAACACGGTGCCGTCGTAGTGCTTGTCCTTGACGTACTGCAGGAAGTTCTCGACCGTCTGGGGCGCCTTGGCCTGGTCGAGCTCGACCAGGATGTCGCCGGCCGAGGTGGCGAGCTTCACGCGCGGGCCGGGCTGCTGCGCATGGACGGCGCCGGCAAGCGCGAGCGAGGCGGCCAGCAGGAGCGCGCCGCGGCGGCTGAAGCGGGTGGACAGGGAAGGGGCTTGGATCTTCAAGGATGGCTCCGTGTGCGAATGATGTGGGGCACGGACCGGGCAATGCAAGCGGCCGCGGCCGGGATGCTGCCGACGGTTGTTGCTATTTGCTGGCGCGGCCGACCGGCTTGCGCACTTCAGGCGGTGCCGCCGGCAGGGCTGCGGCATCGGCCTCGGCCTTGGGCGTGAAGATCTGGCGGATCAGCGAGAGCTTGGGCGCCACGCTGGCGTTGGTGCTGGCGAATTGCTGCGCTCGCACATATTCCTGGGCCGCCAGTCGGGCGTACACGTCGCCGAGGTTCTCGTGCGCGGTGGCGTAGTTGGGGTTGAGCCTGAGCGCCTGCTCCAGCGCGGCGCGCGCCTGGTCGAACTTGCTTTGCGCTGCGTAGAGCGCCGCCAGGTTGTTGTAGGGCTCGGGCAGTTCGGGGAAATCCTGCGTCATCTGCGTGAACGCGGCAATGGCCTCGTTCTGCTTCTTCTGCTCGGTGAGGATCACGCCGCGCAGGAAGCGCATCTGCGGATCGCGCGGCTTGCCGGCAATGTAGGCGTCGGCCTTGACGAGCGCCTCGTTCGACTTGCCCTGGCGCAGCAGCTGGTTGACGTCGTCGTAGTCGTTGGCGTAGGCAGCCGAACCCCACAGGCTGAACAGCAGTGCGAAGGCGATGGAGAGTTTGGAGAACGCGACGTGCTTCATGAAGCCTCGGCAGGAGTGGGAAATGCGGGCTTCGAAAACACCCGGAATGAGACGGCAGCAGCCGTTTATACTGCGGTGCATTGTAGCCGAGGGGCCATGTCCAACCCCTCGTGGCCACTGTCCCGTCACCCCTGAAATACACCGTCGTTCGCCCGTACCGCACGAGCGCGAAGCGACGCTTTCCGAGCCTCATGAGTCTGCGCATCTACAACACGCTTTCGCGTGAACTGGAGGAGTTCTCCCCATTGCAACCGGGCCGGGTGCGCATGTACGTGTGCGGCATGACGGTCTATGACTTCTGCCACATCGGCCATGCCCGCATGATGATGGCCTTCGACGTGGTGCAGCGCTGGCTGCGGGCGAGCGACTACGCCGTGACCTACGTACGCAACATCACCGACATCGACGACAAGATCATTGCGCGCGCGGTGCAGCGCGGCATCACCATCCGTGAGCTGACCGACGAAGTGATCGCGGCCATGCACCAGGACATCGGCGCGCTCGGCATCGAGCCTCCCACCATCGAGCCGCGCGCCACCGAATACGTGCCGCAGATGCTGGGCATCATCGAGAAGCTCGAGCAGAAGGGCCTGGCCTATCGTTCGGACAACGGCGACGTGAACTACGCGGTGCGCAAGTTCCCGGGCTACGGCAAGCTGTCGGGCAAGTCGCTCGACGAGTTGCATGCGGGCGAACGTGTGGCCGTGCTCGACGGCAAGCAGGATCCGCTCGACTTCGTGCTCTGGAAGGCTGCCAAGCCGACCGAGCCTGCCGACGCCAAATGGGAAAGCGCCTACGGCACCGGCCGGCCGGGCTGGCACATCGAGTGCTCGGCCATGAGCTGCGCCACGCTCGGCGAAACCTTCGACATCCATGGCGGCGGCGCCGATCTCCAGTTCCCGCACCACGAGAACGAAATCGCGCAGAGCGAAGGCGCCAATGGCAAGCCGCTGTCGCGCTTCTGGGTGCACAACGGCTTCGTGCGCGTGGACAACGAGAAGATGTCCAAGAGCCTGGGCAACTTCTTCACCATCCGCGAGGTGCTGCAGAAGTACGACGCCGAGAGCCTGCGGTTTTTCCTGGTGCGTACACACTATCGCAGCGCGCTCAATTACAGCGACGCACACCTGGACGACGCCCGCAATTCGCTGAAGCGCCTGTACACCGCGCTCGATCTGGTCGCTCCGGCCGAAGCAGTGATCGACTGGACGCAGCCCCATGCCGCGCGCTTCAAGGCCGCCATGGACGAAGACTTCGGGACGCCCGAGGCCATCGCCGTGCTGTTCGAGCTGGCCGGCGAAGTCAATCGCACCAAGTCCGCAGAAACAGCCGGCTTGCTGAAGGCGCTGGCCGGTTCGCTGGGCCTGCTGCAGGGCGACCCGCGTGCTTTCCTGCGCGCAGGCGCCACGCTGGACGAAGCCGCCATCCAGGCGCAGATCGACGCGCGCGCGGCTGCCAAGGCCGCCAAGAACTTTGCCGAGGCCGACCGCATCCGCAACGACCTCCTCGCGCAGGGCATCGTGCTCAAGGATTCGCCCACCGGCACAACCTGGGCCGCAGCGCAGTGAACGGAACCACGAATCCCATGCCTGCTTCCTCGAAAAATCCGGCGGTCCAGATCTATACGCCGGACTATTGGGAAGAGGCCTGCAAGCACCTGTCCAGGAAGGACCGCGTGATGAAGCGGCTGATCCCGAAGTTCGGCGACGCCTGCCTCGAGTCGCGCGGCGACGCGTTCACCACGCTCGCGCGCAGCATCGTGGGCCAGCAGATCTCGGTGAAGGCCGCGCAGACCGTGTGGGACAAGTTCGCGCTGCTGCCGCGCAAGCTCACGCCGGCCAACGTGCTCAAGCTCAAGGTCGACGACATGCGCGCGGCAGGGCTGTCGGCGCGCAAGATCGAGTACCTGGTCGACCTGGCCATCCATTTCGATTCGGGCGCGGTGCACGTCGACGCCTGGAAGGACATGGCCGACGAGCTCATCATCGATGAACTCGTGGCCATCCGCGGCATCGGCCGCTGGACGGCCGAGATGTTCCTGATCTTCCACCTGATGCGGCCCAACGTGCTGCCGGTCGACGACCTGGGCCTGCTCAACGGCATCAGCGTCAACTATTTTTCGGGCGATCCCGTGAGCCGAAGCGATGCCCGCGACGTTGCCGTGGCCTGGGCCCCGTATTGCAGCGTGGCGACTTGGTATATTTGGCGATCGCTCGACCCGGTACCGGTCGCATATTGAACAACAGGAGAAGACGTTGGCGAAACGAACCTTCCTCGACTTCGAGCAGCCCATTGCTGAACTCGAAACCAAGATCGAAGAACTGCGCTATGTACAGACCGAATCGGCGGTCGACATCTCGGAGGAAATCGACCAGCTCGGCAAGAAGAGCCAGCAGCTCACCAAGGACATCTACAGCGACCTGACGCCCTGGCAGATCACCAAGATCGCGCGGCATCCGGAGCGGCCCTACACGCTCGACTACGTCAACGAGATCTTCACCGACTTCGTCGAACTGCACGGCGACCGGCACTTTGCCGACGACCTTTCCATCGTGGGCGGCCTGGCGCGCTTCAACGGCACGCCCTGCATGGTGCTCGGCCACCAGAAGGGGCGCGACACGAGGGAGCGCACTGCGCGCAACTTCGGCATGAGCAAGCCCGAGGGCTACCGCAAGGCGCTGCGCCTCATGAAGACGGCCGAGAAGTTCAAGCTGCCGGTCTTCACCTTCGTCGATACGCCCGGTGCCTATCCGGGCATCGATGCCGAGGAGCGCGGCCAGTCCGAGGCCATTGGCCGCAACATCTACGAGATGGCGCAGCTCGAGGTGCCGATCATCGTCACCATCATCGGCGAAGGCGGCTCCGGCGGCGCGCTGGCCATTTCGGTGGGCGACCAGCTCGTGATGCTGCAGTATTCGATCTACTCGGTCATCAGCCCCGAAGGCTGTGCCTCCATTCTCTGGAAGACCAGCGACAAGGCGCAGGAAGCGGCCGATGCGCTCGGCATCACCGCGCACCGCCTGAAGGCGCTGGGCCTGGTCGACAAGATCGTGAACGAGCCGGTCGGCGGCGCGCACCGCGACCATCGCCAGATGGCCGCCTTCCTCAAGCGCGCGCTCAACGACGCCTTCCGCCAGGTCAGCGACCTGAAGCCGAAGGAACTGCTCGAGCGCCGCTACGAACGCCTGCAGAGCTACGGGCGCTTCAACGACACCAAGGCCGACACCGGCAGGTAAAGAACAAGCCAGCCCAGCGCGCTGCTCCTTCCATGAACGAAGCCTTCGAACGCGCCATGGCCGCGTTCGAGCCGGCGCATCTGCCGCTGGCGGTGGGCTTCAGCGGCGGGGCGGATTCCACGGCCCTGCTGGCCGCTTGCGCTTCGGCCTGGCCAGGGCAGGTGCTCGCGTTTCATGTGCACCACGGACTGCAGGCGGCAGCCGATGAATTCGAACGCCATTGCGCGGCGGTGTGCGAACGCCTGGGCGTGCCGCTGGTGGTGCACCGCGTGGACGCACGCCATGCGCAGGGCGACAGCCCCGAAGATGCGGCGCGCCGCGCCCGCTACGACGCCTTTGCAGCCATGGCGCGCATGGATACGGCGCTCGGCGCTATCGAATCGATAGTCCTCGGGCACCATGCCGACGACCAGGTCGAAACCCTTTTGCTGGCGCTCTCCCGGGGCGCCGGTCTGCCGGGCCTCGCGGCCATGCCCGCGCATGCGCGGCGCAACGGACTGGACATCTACCGGCCGCTGCTGGCGGTGCCTGGGGCCGACATCCGGGCGTGGCTGAAGGGCGTCGGCCTGCCCTGGATCGAGGACCCGACCAACGAGGACGAGCGCTACACCCGCAACCGGATCCGCGCCGTGCTGCTGCCCGCGCTGGAGCGGACCTTCCCGCAGTTCCGCGCCACCTTCGCCCGCAGCATCGGCCATGCCGCGCAAGCGCAGGAACTGCTGGGCGAACTCGCGGCGCAGGACCTGGCGGTGGTGGGCAACCCGCCCCGCATCGCCGCGCTGCAGGCGCTTTCACGCGCGCGGCAGGCCAATGTGCTGCGGCACTGGCTGATGCAGGCACACGGCTGCGCGCCCAGCGCGGCGCAGCTCGACCAGCTGCTGGACCAGGTTCGCGCCTGCACCACCCGCGGCCACCGGATCCACCTCAAGGTGGCCAATGGATTTGCCCAGCGCAGGGGCGATCTGCTGCATTGGTACAATTCCGGGCCCTCGCCCAAGGCTTCGCGCTGACGGCTTGCAGGGCGCCGCGCTGGCACTCGGGGGTGCAGCACCGGCCCTTTCTTATTCTCTGAATTCATCCATGGCATTGATCGTTCACAAATACGGCGGTACGTCGATGGGCTCGACCGAGCGCATCAAGAATGTCGCCAAGCGCGTCGCCAAGTGGGCGCGCGCCGGCCACCAGATGATCGTGGTCCCGAGTGCCATGAGCGGCGAGACCAATCGCCTGCTCGGCCTGGCCAAGGAACTGGCGCCGAGCAAACCGAGCGAGGCCCACGGGCGCGAACTCGACATGCTCGCCTCGACCGGCGAACAGGCTTCTTCCGCGCTGCTCGCCATTGCGCTGCAGGCCGAAGGCATGGAAGCCGTGAGCTACGCGGGCTGGCAGGTGTCGGTGCGCACCGACAACTCCTACACCAAGGCGCGCATCGAAAGCATCGACGACGAGCGCGTGCGTGCCGACCTCGACGCCGGCAAGGTGGTGGTGATCACCGGCTTCCAGGGCGTGGACGACGACGGCAACATCACCACGCTGGGCCGCGGCGGCAGCGACACCTCGGCCGTGGCCATTGCGGCGGCGATGAAGGCGCACGAGTGCCTGATCTACACCGACGTCGACGGCGTCTACACCACCGACCCGCGCGTGGAGCCCGATGCCCGACGCCTCTCGACCGTGAGCTTCGAAGAGATGCTCGAGATGGCGAGCCTGGGCTCCAAGGTGCTGCAGATCCGCTCGGTGGAATTCGCCGGCAAGTACAAGGTGCCGCTGCGTGTGCTCTCGAGCTTCACGCCGTGGGACATCGACATCAATGAAGAGGCCAAGTCCGGCACGCTGATCACTTTCGAGGAAGACGAAAACATGGAACAAGCCGTCGTATCCGGCATCGCTTTCAACCGCGACGAAGCCAAGATCTCGGTGCTCGGCGTGCCCGACAAGCCGGGCATCGCGTATCACATCCTCGGTGCCGTGGCGGATGCCAACATCGAGGTCGACGTGATCATCCAGAACCTCAGCAAGGACGGCCGGACCGACTTCAGCTTCACCGTGCACCGCAACGAGTACGCGAAGACGGTCGACCTGCTGCAGTCGAAGGTCATGCCCTCGCTGGGCGCGACCGAGATCGTGGGCGACACCAAGATCTGCAAGGTCAGCATCGTGGGCATCGGCATGCGCAGCCACGTGGGCGTTGCCAGCAAGATGTTCCGCGTGCTGAGCGAAGAGGGCATCAACATCCAGATGATTTCCACCAGCGAGATCAAGACCTCGGTCGTGATCGACGAAAAATACATGGAATTGGCCGTGCGCGCCCTGCACAAAGCCTTCGATCTGGACCAACCGGCCGCCTGATGGTGGCATAATCTCGGCTTCTTTCAGGAACTGTGACCGAGTGGCCGAAGGTGCTCCCCTGCTAAGGGAGTATGGGGTGTAGAGCCTCATCGAGGGTTCGAATCCCTCCGGTTCCGCCAGATAGCAAACAAAAACGCCCCTCACGGGGCGTTTTTCATTTGGGGCGCTGCGCCGCAGCCGCGACTCCCGCCGCGGCCCCGCGCGCCGTGACACATTGTCCCGCTCCTGGGACATCGGCGGCCTCCTGAACGCGCCCTGGCCCCGGTGCTCCCTCTGGGCGCATGGACGGAACGGCCCTTGCTATGACAAGCGGGTCCATGACCTCGCCTCGTCGCACACCGCCGCCCATGACTTCCGCCGACCTCGCCTTTGCTTCCAGGCTCGACCAGAGCGTTCGCACGGTGGACGTGAGCGCGCCCGGGCGCCTGCACCTGGGCTTTCTGGACCCCTCGGGCTCGCTCGGGCGCGCGTTCGGCAGCCTGGGGCTGGTGATCGACGGCTTCACCACCGACGTGGAACTGTCGGCGTCCGCGGTGGACCACCTGGCGGCCGACACGCCGGCCGGCGAAGCGGAACTGGCCCGCGCGGCGGACTATCTGGCGGTGTTGAAGCAGCGCAGCAGCCGCCACGCGCCGCTGTCGCTGCGGCTGCGCCATGCGCTGCCGCCGCATGCGGGCTTCGGCTCGGGCACGCAGCTCGCGTCGGCCATCGGGCGGGCCTTTGCCGAATGGCATGGGCTCGGTCTGGACACGGGCACGCTGGCGCACTGGCTCGGGCGTGGCCTGCGCTCGGGGATCGGCATTGCGGGTTTCGACAGCGGCGGCCTGCTGCTCGATGGCGGCCCGGGCGCCGACGGGCTGCCCGCGCCGCTGCTGTCGCGCATCGAGTTTCCGGAGGAATGGCGCGTCATCGTGGTCCAGGATCCCACGCACAAGGGCCTGTCGGGCGGCGCGGAGAAGAAAGCCATTGCGGCCTTGCCGCCCCTGCCGCAGGCAGGCGCGGCCGAGATCTGCCATCAGGTGCTGATGCGGGTGCTGCCCGGCGCCGCGCGCGCAGAGTTCGCGCCGTTTGCCGCGGGCATCAACCGCATGCAGCAGCTGCTCGGCGAGCACTTCGCGCCCGCGCAGGGCGGCATCTACACGAGCGCGGCGGTCGGGCGGCTGATGCACTGGTTCGCGGATGCGAGCCGCGGGCACGATGTGGCCATCGGCCAGAGTTCGTGGGGCCCCACGAGTTTTGCGATCGTGCCTTCGCACGTGCGGGCCGAGATGCTGGTCGATGCGGCGCGTGCCTCCGGACAGCTCGACCCGCGGCTCGAGCTGCGCATCGTCTCGGGCCGCAACCGCGGGGCGGTGGTGCGGGGCCGTGCCGCCGAGCCGCGCAACCGCTGAATCCTGCTGGCGCAGGCCACCCGACGCCTCAACCTTCCACACATCAACATCAACCAACGCAGGCCCTCATGGAACGTCCCCGCATCCTCCACATGTTCACCCCCGGCCAACAGATGAGCCCGTTCGACATCAACATGGCGGCGGACGCCGGCTACCAGATCATCGTGCCCTACTGCGAAGTGGGCCTGGACCGCATCACCGGACTGACGCAGGACACCATCTTCTCGCGTGGGCCCAAAGGCGTGGCACGCACCGGCATCTTCATCGGCGGACGCGACGCGCAGCTGGCGGCCGACATGCTAGAGCGCGCGCGGACGTCGATGGTCAAGCCCTTCGTCGTCTCGGCGATGGCCGATCCGAGCGGCGCCTACACCACGGCCGCGGCCATGGTGGCCTGCGTCGAGGCCGCGCTCAAGCGCCACCATGGGCAGGGACTGGAAGGCCAGCGCGTGGTGATCCTGGGCGGCACGGGCCCGGTGGGCCGCGTGGCCGGTGTGATCGCGGCGCAGGCTGGTGCCGAGGTGTACCTGTCCAGCCGCAACGGCATCGACGCGGCGCAGGAAGCGGCCGACGAAACCGGGCAGCGCTTCGGCGTGAAGCTGCACGGCCTCTCGGGCGGCGACCCCGACGCCGTGCGCCGCTCCATCGCCGATGCCGACGTACTGCTGGCCTGTGCGGCCGCGGGCGTGCAGGTCGTATCGAGCGAGGCGCTCGGCGCCGCGACGCGGCTCAAGGTGGCGGCCGACGTGAACGCCGTGCCCCCCGAAGGCATTGCCGGCGTCGGCGTGATGGACGACGCCAAGCCATTGGCCGGCACGCAGGCCGTGGCCATCGGCGCGCTGGCGGTGGGCAACGTCAAGTACCAGACGCAGCATCGGCTGCTGGTGCAGATGTGCGAGGCTGAAAAGGCGCAGGTGCTGAGCTTTCCCGAAGCCTTTGCGGTGGCCCGCGCGTTCCTGGTCGAGCAGGCCGGAAAGACGGCTTGAAGCCCGCGGGCACCATGCAGACGATCGTCGTTGCCGCCATCTCTGCGCGCGCCATGGCCGAGGCGGCGGCGAGCGATGGCTTCCAGGTGGTCGCGCTCGACCTGTTCGGCGATGTCGACACGCGCCGCGCGGCCTCACGCTGGCTGCCCATTGGCGCGCCCGGCAGTTTGCAGATCGATGCGGCCAGCGTCCTGGCCGCGCTGCGCACGCTCGCAGAGGCTGGCGAACCGGTGCTGGGCTGGATCGCAGGCAGCGGCTTCGAAGGCGAGCCCGAATTGCTGGAAGAGGGCGCGGCCGTGCTGCCGCTGATCGGCACCGCGCCCGCGGCCGTGCGCCGCCTGCGCGATCCGGCCGCCTTCTTCGGCTTTCTTGCGGCGCAGGTCATACCCTTTCCGCAAGTGCTGCTGCAGCCGCCCGAGGATCCCGCCGGATGGCTGATGAAAGACGCGCACGGCTGCGGCGGCTGGCATGTGCGCCATGCGCCGTGGTCGATGGACGAGCCGCCGTCCTCGCACCACTACTTCCAGCGCGAAATGGCCGGGCTGCCGATGTCGGCCACCTTCATCGCCAACGGCCGCGATGTGCACGTGCTCGGCTTCAACGAGCAGACCGTACGCCGCTTCGGCACGCGGCCTTTCGTGTTCTGCGGCGCCGTCGGGCCGGTGCCCGTGGCAGAGGCCATCGCGCGCCGCGTGACGGCCATCGCGCGCACGCTGACTGCGGAGTTCGAGCTGCGCGGCCTGTGCAGCCTCGACTTCATGCGCGACGGCGACGCCATCGGCGTGCTGGAGGTCAACCCGAGGCCGCCAGCCAGCATGAGCCTCTACAAGGCGCCCGCCGGTTCGCCGGGCGTGATGCAGGCGCATCTGCGTGCCTGCCTGCATGGCGAACTGCCGCCGCCGGTGCCATCGCATGCGCAACAGGTCGAAGGCCTCGAGATCGTGTTCGCGCGGCAGCCGCTGCAGCTCGACGCGGCCTTGGCGCAGCGCCTTGCCGCATGGCCCGGCATCCGCGACCTGCCCGAAGCCGGCCAGCGCTTCGACATCGACGACCCCGTGTGCACCCTGACGGCGAGCGGAAGCAGCGCGCAGCAGGTGCGCACCCGCTTGGACGAAGGCCGCGAGCGGCTGCTGCAATCACTGGAGACCAAGGCATGAGCAACACTTCCCCGCCCGCGGCCGCGTCGGGCCTGAGCGTCAACCTGCTGGCCCGCCCGCTGGTCGAGCGCCTGCTGGCCGATGCCGATGCGCTCGGGCTGCAGCTGCGCCGCGACGACAGCGGCGCGCGCATCGTCGATGCCGGCATCGAGGCACGCGGCAGCGTGGCGGCCGGCTTGCAGATCGGCGAGATCTGCATGGGCGGGTTGGGGCATGTGAACCTGCGCAGCGGCGGCAGCGCCGAGGGCTGGCCCACCTGGCTCGACGTGCGCAGCTCGCAGCCGGTGCTGGCCTGCCTTGGCAGCCAGTACGCCGGCTGGAGCCTCGCGGCCACCAAGGAAGAGACCGGCGGCAAGAAGTTCTTTTCGCTTGGCTCGGGGCCGGCGCGCGCGCTGGCGGTCAAGGAAAAACTTTTTGCCGAACTGGGCTACCGCGACCATGCGCCCTGCGGCGTGCTGGTGCTGGAAGTCGATCGCGCGCCGCCGAAGATCGTGATCGACAAGCTGCTGCGCGATTGCGGCCTGGCCGCCGAAGCGCTGACCTTGATCCTCACGCCCACCACCAGCTTGGCGGGCACCACGCAGGTGGTGGCGCGTGTGCTCGAGGTGGCGCTGCACAAGGCGCACGAGCTGGGCTTTGCGCTGGCCAACATCGTCGACGGCGCCGGCACCGCGCCGTTGCCGTCGCCAAGCGCCGATGGCGTCGAGGCCATGGGCCGCACCAACGACTCCATCCTGTACGGCGGCCGCGTGCACCTGACGGTGCGCGGCGACGACGGCGCGGCGCGCGAACTGGCGCGTGCGCTGCCGTCGCGCAATTCACGCGATCACGGGCGCTCGTTCGCCGAGATCTTCAAGGAGGTCGCGTACGACTTCTACAAGATCGATGGCGCCTTGTTCGCTCCGGCCGAAGTGTGGGTCAGCAACATCGACAGCGGCAACACCTGGCATGGCGGCGCACCCGACATGGCGCTGCTGCAGCGGCTGTGGCTGCAGGAGGCCTGACCATGCGCATCGTCATCATGACGGACGAGATCGGCTGGCACACGCGCCAGCTGCAGGCCGCGCTGCGCGCACGCGGCGCGGTGGGGCGCTGCGTTGACCTGGCCGACTGCAACATCGACACCACCGCGGCATGGCATGGCCTGGTCATTCCCGGCTACGGCCGCGAGCTGCCCGATGCGGTGCTGGTGCGCGGCATCGCCGGCGGGAGCTTCGAGCAGGTCACCAAGCGCCTTGGCGTGCTGCATGCGCTGCGCGAACTGGGCGTGCCGGTCTACAACGATGCGCGCGCCATCGAGCGCACAGTCGACAAGTCGATGACCAGCCTGCTGCTGCATGCCGCGCACATTCCCGCGCCCGCCACCTGGGCCACCGAATCGGCGGCGCAGGCGCGTCGCATCGCCATGCGCGAGATGGCCGCGGGCCATGCGCTGGTGCTCAAGCCCCTGTTCGGCTCGCAGGGCAAGAACCTGCAGCTGGTGGGCGAGGTCGACGGCGTTCATCATCCGATGCCCGACATCGATGCGCGCTACGCGGGCCTGGCCTATCTGCAGCGCTTCGTGCCGCCCATGGCCTCGCCGGGTTTCGACTGGCGCGTGATGGTGGTCGGCGGGCGCGCCGTCACCGCGATGCGGCGCGTCAGCATGCACTGGATCCACAACGTGGCCCAGGGCGCGCGCTGCGAGCCGGCCGTGCTGGAGCCCGCGCTCGCCCAACTGGCCGAAGGCGCGGCGCAGGCGCTCGACATGGACTACGCGGGCGTGGACCTCATCGCCGCGGCCAGCGGGCCGAAGATCCAGGTGCTCGAGGTCAATGGCGTGGCCGCCTGGCAGGGGCTGCAGCGCGTGACGGGCTTCAACATCGCGCGCGCCATCGTCGACGACCTGCTCGACCGCAAGCTCGCGCAGGCGCGCCGCCGCGCGCAAGAGAGCCTGCCGCCGGAGCGCCGCGCCTGATGATGAACGCGCGGCAGCTGGCCATCGAGCGTGCGCGGGCCTGCTTCCTGCGCGCGTGCTGGCTCGACGTTGCCGTGCGCAAGCCCGGCAACGTCAGCCAGGCCTCGCCCGGCCATGGCATGCAGGCGTCGATGTTCATTGCCAGCGCCCAGGCCGCGGCCGGGGCGCTGTTCGAGCCGGGCCTGCGCGTGGGCGAGCGCATCGAGGCCGCGGTAGAGGCCACCTGGGCGGTGGCCGGGTGCAACACCAACCTCGGCATCCTGCTGCTGTGCGCGCCGATTGCGCTGGCGGTGGAGCAGCACCCCCACGCCGGAACCCCCGCGGCCCTGCGCGCGGCCGTCGAGGGCGTGCTGGCCACGCTCGACATCGACGATGCCCGCGCCGCCTATCGCGCCATTGCGCGCGCCCATCCCGGCGGACTGGGGACAGCACCGACCGAAGACGTGCGCGATGCACCCAGCGTCGATCTGCGGGCCGCCATGGCCCTTGCTGCGGACCGCGATCTCATCGCGCGGCAGTACCGCGACGGCTTTGCGGATCTTTTCGCCCTGGCGTTCCAGGCGCCAGTCCACCCGGCGGGCTGCAGCGAAGCGCCGGCCGATGCCGAAGCGCCGCCCGATGCGGCCACTGTGGCTTCGGTCCAACGGCTTTACCTGGCCTGCCTGAGCGCCTTTCCTGATTCACACATTGTTCGAAAACACGGCGAGCGCGTGGCACAGACTGTCATGACGGCGGCGCAGGCCTGGCAGGGGTGCGCCGGTGCCGGCGTCGCGCTCGATGCCGACCCCGGCTTCGCCGCCTGGGACCTCTCCCTCAAGGCCGCAGGCGTCAACCCCGGGACCAGCGCCGATTTCACCGTGGCGGCGCTTCTGCTGTCAGGCTGGATCCGCTCGTGCGCGGCGCCCGCGCGCGAGGCGGCGAACGGATGGCACGGATCGTGATACCCATGGCTTTGCGCTGGTCTTCCTGACCGGTGTCGTATTGACCCTAAACACCTTGGACCTCTGAGAGGAGACTCGAAACCATGGCAAAAATCGATCGACTGATGGTGGGCGAATCGCTCGTTGGCGACGGCAATGAAGTCGCCCATATCGACCTGATCATCGGACCGCGCGGCAGCGCTGCCGAGACAGCCTTCGCGAACGCGTTGACGAACAACAAGGACGGCTTCACTTCGCTGCTCGCAGTCGTGGCTCCCAACCTGCTGACCAAGCCGGCCACCGTGATGTTCAACAAAGTGACCATCAAGGGCGCCAAGCAGGCGGTGCAGATGTTCGGGCCGGCGCAGCGCGCCGTGGCGCTGGCGGTGGCCGACAGCGTCGAGGATGGCACCATCCCCATGGCGGAGGCGGACAACCTGTTCATCTGCGTCGGCGTGTTCATCCACTGGCTTGCCGACGACGACAAGAAGATCCAGGACTACAACTACCAGGCCACCCGCGAGGCCATCCAGCGTGCCGTGGCCGGCTCGCCGACCGCCGCGGAAGTGGTGGACAAGAAGGGCACCACGGCGCATCCGTTCGCTGCCCACCTCTGAGCCGCAAAACAAAAAAACCGACGCGTGGACCGCGTCGGTTTTTTTGCTGCTGCCGCATGGTGCGGCGAGTGTTCGTGTTCAGTGCTTGGCGGGCACCATGCCGCTCGCAAGGAAGTTGAGTACGGTGGCGCCGTGCCCCAGCTTCGAGGCGCGATGCGTGGGCGCATGGCGCTCGATCTGCACGCCCACGGCCTGCACGTCATCGAACTTGCGCGGCTTCACCACCTTCACGCGAACCCAGCTGGCGCCGAACTCGTCGATGAGGATGTCGGCAATGGCTTCTGCAAAGGCTTCGAGCAGTTGCAGCCGGTGCTCGGCCATGAGCCGCACCAGCCGTTCGCGCACCATGCCGTAGTCGATGGTGTCGCCGATGCGGTCGGTGTCGCAGGCACGTGCGCGGGGCACGCCGGCATGCACGTCGATCAAGAGGGGCTGCGGATGATGCAGTTCGGAGTCGTGGATGCCGATCACCGTCTGGCCGCTGAAGCCCTCGATGAAGATCAGGTCCATGGGCGCGGCTGCCTCGGCGGCGTCGGGCGATGCGTTCGACGCATTCGGGGAGGAAAGGCGGGCGATGGAAGGACGCGGGCTGGTGTTCAAGTGGTGTCTCCAGTGATCGAATATGTTTGAAAGTGTGTCTGGCGGCATGCAAGCCCACCCCAGCGAGATTCGTCAACGCAAAATGCAGGCCAGAGACCGGACCCGCTCCGGCATTGCCAGTGCTTGGTGTTTCACCGGGTGCGCGGCAGGCCGGCAGGCACAACAATGGGCCGAACAAGGAGACACGATGGAACGCGCCGGAGAACTCCAATGACATTGACGCTGAGGCAAGGCGATCGACACGCTGACCGTGTGCTCGACGTGGTGAGGCGAGGCTTTCACGAAGAGGGCAACGACCTGGTCACGCGCTCGTGGAGCCGCTGCCTGAACCAGTACCAGCTCGATCCGGGCCGCCCGCGCGAACCAGTGGTCATTGCATCGTCTGCGCTGCAGAGTCGGCGCAACCAGCATGCCGACGTCATCGAGTGCGCGCGCTACGAGATGACCACGCTCTACCAGCAACTCGCCGACGCCGAGTCCGCCGTGGTGCTGACCGATACCGATGGCGTGATCGTGCACATGGTGTCCTCGCCCGAGTTCGCCGCCGAAGCGGAGCCCATGGGCCTGCGCGCCGGCGGCATGTGGGGCGAGGCCGAGGCCGGCACCAACGGCATGGGCACCTGCCTGGCCGCGGCGCATCCGATCTCCGTGCGGCGCGAAGAGCATTTCTTCAGCCACTTCACGCAGCTCACCTGCTCGGCGGTGCCGGTGTTCGATCCGTCCGGCGAGATCATCGCGGTGCTCGACGTGACCAGCCGCTCCAGCCTCATGCAGCAGCACGTGCTGGTGCTGCTGGGCATGACGGCGCGCATGATCGAGAACCGTCTCATCGACAAGCGCTTCTCGAATGCGCATCCGCTGCACTTCCACAGCCGGCCCGAATTCGTCTACACGCTGCACGAGGGCAAGCTCGCCGTCGGCGACGACGGGCGCATTCTTGCCGCCAACCGCAGCGCCTTGTTCCAGCTCGGCCTGCAGTCGATGGACGAGATCCGCACGCAGCGCATCGACGACCTGTTCCAGACCTCGCTCGAGGACATCGTCCAGCGCAGCCTTTCTTCTTCATTCCATCCGGTGGTGGCCTACCGGGCCAATGCGGCGCTGCGCTTCTTCGCGGTGGCGCGGCGGCCGGCCTCCGATGCCGCCACGCCGGCCCGTGCGCGCGTGGCGGGTGCGGCAGGCACGGCATCGATGGTGTCAGAGACGGGCGCCGACTCCTTCCGTGCGCCATTGCGGCCAGCGGCCGCGCGTGCACCGAGCGTTCGCACCTTCAAGGACGCGCGGCTCGTCGCGCACCTGGACACCGCGCGGCGCGTGGTCGCGCGCCGAACCCCGGTGCTGCTGTGCGGCGAGACCGGTTCGGGCAAGGAAGTATTCGCGCGCGCCATCCACGAAAGCAGCCCGCATGCAGAAGGCGCCTTCGTCGCGGTCAATTGCGCGAGCCTGCCCGAGACGCTGATCGAATCCGAACTCTTCGGCTACAAGGCCGGCGCCTTCACCGGCGCACAGCGCAGCGGCCGGCGCGGCAAGATCCTGCAGGCCGATGGCGGCACGCTGTTCCTCGACGAGATCGCCGACATGCCGCTGGAGCTGCAGGCCCGCCTGCTGCGCGTGCTCGACGAGCGCCAGGTCACGCCGCTGGGCACCGAGGACACCCATCCGGTGGATTTCCAGCTCGTGAGCGCGAGCCACCAGCACCTGCCGAGCCTGGTGCGCGAAGGCCGCTTCCGCGAAGACCTCTACTACCGGCTGGCCGGCATCGAGCTCGACCTGCCCGCGCTGCGCGACCGCACGGACAAGCGCGATCTGATCCACGACGTGCTCAAGGACGAAGGCGGCAGCGACAGCCGGCTCGGCGAAGAGGCCGAGCGCCTGCTCATGGCCTATTCATGGCCCGGCAACCTGCGGCAGCTGCGCCACGTGCTGCGCAGCGCCGCCGCGCTGGCCGACGGCAAGACCATCACGCGGGAGCACCTGCCTTCGCTGGCGGTGCGCACGGCGCCGTCGCCATTGCCCGCGCTGGCCCATGCGGCTGCAGCGTCCTCCGAACCGGCCGATACGGCCGCGGACGCAGCGCCGTCCGATGCGGCGCCCGCCATCAAGCAACTCAACCCGATCCAGGCCAACGAGCGGCAGGTGCTGCTGCAGATGCTCGAGCAGCATCGCTGGAACGTGAGCAACGTCGCCAAGGCGCTCGATGTCAGCCGCAACACCCTGTACCGAAAACTCCACAAGCTTCACATCGAGATCTCTCCACCCGATTGAGCCTCAAGGCTCGCAGACATGACGAACGGGGAGCCGACGGGCACGGGCAAGATCGATCCACGCGGCGCCGCGCTGGCTGCCGAAGACGGCGAGGCGCCCATGCCCGCATCGCCGCCGCGCTCGCGGTTGGCGTGGTGCATCACGGGCTCGGGCCATTTCCTCGAGGAATCGCTTGCCATTGCGGCGCGGCTGCCCTCGGTCGACCTGTTCCTCTCGGCTGCGGCCGAGGAGGTGCTGCCCATCTACAAGCTGCAGATCGAGGCGCTCAAGCCGCGTTTTCGCGTGTTCCGCGACAAGACCGCCAGCGGCGTGCCGGTGGGCATGCTCTATGACGACGTCTATCACACGGTGGTGGTGGCGCCGGCCACCAGCAACACGGTGGCCAAGTGCGCATTCGGCATCAGCGACTCGCTGCCGACCAACATGTTTGCCCAGGCCGGCAAGCTCGGCATTCCTGGCATCGTGTTTGCATGCGATACGGAACCGGTGGTGGTGACCAAGTCGCCGCACGACTGGGTCACGCTGCGTCCGCGGCGCATCGAACTGGACAACGTGGAGCGGCTGCGCGGCATCGACTTTTGCCAGGTGGTCTGTTCACCGACCGAACTGGAGACCGCGCTCGACACGCGCCTGAAGGAACTTTCTCTCGCATGGAACACATCGTCTTCCTGACCGGGCGTCTCGCCCAAGCCAGCCTCACGCGGGTGCTGGCCGGGATCGAGGCGGCACCGTTCACATGGGAAGTGCGCGAGATCGGTCTGCAGGTGGCGGCGCTGATGACGGCCGACATGATCCGCCGCCGCGTTGCGGCCCCCGTGTTCACCGAGGCCGAAGGCGAGGGCGCCGCACCGCGCCGCGCCGACCGCATCATGGTGCCGGGCCGCTGCCGCGGCGACGTCGAGGCGCTGAGCCTTCACTTCGGCGTTCCGGTGGAACGCGGCCCGCAGGAGCTGAAAGATCTGCCGCGCCACTTCAACCGCAGCGCGCGCGCGGTCGACCTGAGCGAGTACGAGGTCGCCATCTTCGCCGAGATCGTCGACGCGCCGCGGCTCTCGGTGGCACAGATCATCGAGCGCGCGCAGCAGCTTGCGGCCGACGGTGCCAACGTGATCGACCTGGGCTGCCTGCCCGAGACGCGCTTCGACCACCTGAGCGAAAGCGTGCAGGCGCTGAAGGCCGCGGGCTTCCAGGTCAGCGTCGATTCGAGCGACGCGCAGGAACTGCTGCTCGGCGGCAAGGCCGGCGCCGACTACCTGCTGAGCCTCACGCTCGACACGCTGTGGATCGCCGATGAGGTTGCGGCCACGCCGGTGCTGATACCGCGCGTTCCGGCCGACGAAGCGTCGCTGTATGCGGCCGTCGAACAGATGCAGCGGCGCGGCCGCGCCTTCCTGGCCGATTCGATCCTCGACCCGATACCTTTCGGCCTGACCGCCTCCATCGTGCGCTACCACCGGCTGCGCGAGCGCTTTCCCGATGCGCCGATCATGCTCGGCGTAGGCAACCTCACCGAGCTCACCGAGGCCGACACCAGCGGCATCAACGCAGTGCTGTTCGGCATTGCCGCCGAGCTCAACGTGGCGGCGGTGCTGACCACGCAGGTGAGCCAGCATGCGCGCCGCGCGGTGAGCGAGGCCGACTGGGCGCGCCGCATCATGCATGCCGCAGCGCGCAACGCCACGCTGCCCAAGGGCATGAGCGATGCGCTGATGACGGTGCACGCCAAGCATCCGTTCCCCGACACGCCGGAAGAAATCGGCGAGATCGCCTCGCAGGTGCGCGACCCCAACTTCCGCGTGCAGATCTCGCCGCTGGGCCTGCACGTCTACAACCGCGACGGCATGCGGCTCGCGCAGGGCGCCTTCGAGCTCTGGCCGCAGCTCCGGCTGCAGGACGATGCCGACCATGCGTTCTACATGGGCGTGGAGCTGGCGCGGGCCGAGATCGCCTGGCAGCTCGGCAAGCGCTACGTGCAGGACCAGCCGCTCGACTGGGGCTGCGCCGCGCCGCGGCCCGCCGAAGACCTCGCGCGCTGGTGCGCGCCGGGAACCACCATGAAGACATCGAAGAAGAGCAGCGCGGCCGAGACCGGCGCCACGAGCACCACCGCTGCGCCATCCCCCTCATGAACGACCAGATCTTCGAAGCCGTGGTGACCACCGTGGCCCCCGGCGGCAAGCCGCACGTGGCGCCGATGGGCATCCGCTACCAGGAGGGCGGCATCCTGCTGATGCCGTTCAAGCCCTCGACCACGCACGACAACATCGTGGCCACCGGCCATGCGGTGCTCAACATCGTCTGCGACACCCGCGTGTTCGCGGGCTGCGTCACGGGCCGCAAGACGTGGCCCACGCTGCCGGCCGAGCGCATCGAAGGCGTGCGGCTGGCCGCTGCGCTGCGGCACGTCGAACTCGAACTGGCCGAGCAGCGCGACGACGTGCAGCGGCCGATGCTGCGCATGGTGGCAGTGCACGAGGCCACGCATGCGCCGTTTGCCGGCTTCAACCGCGCGCAGGCCGCGGTGATCGAAGGCGCCGTGCTGGTGAGCCGGCTGCACATGCTCCCTCCCGAGAAAGTGGAAACCGAAATGACCTACCTGCAGATCGCGATCGACAAGACCGCCGGCCCCGAGGAACGCGAGGCCTGGGAGTGGCTGCGCGCCGCGGTCGCGCAGCACCGTGCCGCCGACCGGGAGCGCACATCATGACGACGCGCATGCTGGTGAGCGTGCGCAGCGTGGACGAGGCCCTGCTCGCGGCCCGCGGCGGCGCCGACTTCATCGACCTGAAGGAACCCAACGAAGGCGCACTGGGCGGCCTGCCGACGGCAACCATCGGCGCCATCGTGGGCGCGCTGCGTGCGCATGGCATCGACCTGCCCGTGAGCGCGACGATCGGCGATCTGCCGATGCATGCGCTCGACGTCATCCTGGCGCAGGTGGATGCGGTGGGTGCCTGCGGCGTCGACTATGTGAAGGTCGGCATCGAGCGCGGGCCCGAGGCCCTTGCGGTGCTCGATGCGCTCGCGGCCTGCGATTGGCCGGTGGTGCCGGTCTTCATCGGCGACCACGGGCTCGATGCCGCGCTGACCGCGCATGCCTGCACGCTGGGCTTTCCGGGGCTCATGGTCGACACCGCCGACAAGCAGGCCGGCAGCCTGTTCGATGCCGTGCCGATGGCCGACCTGCGCGCCTTCCTGGCCCAGGTGCGCGCCGCAGGGCAAATGGCCGGCGTGGCGGGCGCGCTGCGCACAGCCCATGTTCCGCTGCTGCAGTCGCTGGCACCGGACTTCGCGGGGTTTCGCAGCGCGGTGTGCGTGGGCGACCGCAAGGCGGCCCTCAGCCCCGAGCGGCTGGCGGCACTGGCCGCGCTGCTGCACGGCGAGGCGGTGGAACCTGTGGCGGTCTGAACTTCAGCGCGGGGCGAAGGTCGCCTCGCCCAGCAGCAGCGCACGCATGGTCGCGAGCTGGTTCTTGTGAAGCAGGGTGATCGGAAACGCAGCATCGCCGGAACGCTCGGAAAACTGCCGGTCGACCACGCCCGCGTCGCCAAGCTCATTGAGCGTCATCTGCGGATCGATGGTGCACGACTTCACCAGCACCAGCTGCTCCGCGTTGAGATGCTTGGCGAGGTCGAGCGCGATGGTGTCGGACGTGGCGTCCCAGCTGGTGCGGCCGTCCGGCTTGTCGCGCCGCAGTTCGAGCGGCAGCCACAGCGCGGTCTTTCCGCGCCGCAGAAGGTCGGGGATTTCGGTCTTGCGCGCGGCCAGCTGCAGCGCCGGGTTCAGCGCATGCAGCTGGTAGGCCGTCTGCGCCATGGCCAGCACCGCCATGTTGTGCGCGGCCAGGTCGTTGAACTGCCAGTGCGCCTGCACGCGCCGCACTTCGTCTGCAAATGTGCCGCCACCGCAGACCACCGTGACGCGGCCGCCGCCGATCTGCGCCAGCAGATCGAGCCACTGCGGCAGCACAGGGTCGGCGCAGAGGCTGCCGCCAATCTTGACCACCCACATCAGTCGTGCTCCCTTTCGAACAGCGCGGCCACCGCCACGCTCGGTGCGCACACCTGCGCCCAGCCGGCGGTGCCCGCGGGCGCATGGCGGGCGACGTTTGCCACGTCGCTGCCATAGGCGGCAAAGTGGCGCGGCACGGCTCCCGCGCCTTCGCCCTCCGCAGCGACCGCGGCCAGGCCGGGCACCAGGAAGGCGCCGCAGCCCGCGCTCACCGCCACGGCATCGCGCGAGAGCGCATGCGCCGCCAGCACACCGCGCAGCTGCGCACCGATGGCCTCCACCTGTGCCGCGCGCCAGGCGCGTGCGAGTTGAAGCCATTCTTCGGCGGATGCATCGCGCTCGTCCAGCCCCACCATGCGCGCAAGGCGCTGGCGCGTGGCTGGCAGGCTCTTGGCCGCGTTGTCGGCGCTGGGGTGCAGGTCGTGCGCGGGATCGAGTTCGCCGCACAGGCGATAGACGTCGGCCGTGGTGGCGAAGAACTCGTTCATCACGTGCCTTGCCTGGCCGCGCCATTCGATGCGCTGGGCAAGCGCGCACACCGGCGTGCGCACCACGCCGTGGTAGGCGAGTTCGCCGGTCACCAGGCGCTCGGCATCGCTGCGGCTGGTGGTCAGCACGCGCCGGTTGCCGAAGGCGATCAGGTCGGTGGTGGTGCTGCCGATGTCGACCAGCACGCCTTCGGCAAACACCAGCGCGGCATGCCGCGCGGTCGCGAGCCAGTTGGCCGAGGCGATGTGCTCCCAGTGCCGTGCCACATCCGCGGCGGCGCACCAGCCGGCATCGCCGGCAAAGAAGTGCAGGGCGCCCGATGGCGCGGGAAGCGATGCCGCCAGCGCCGCGGCAATGCCGCGCACGCCGGCTTCGCGGTCGGGAAACAGGTCGACCATCTCGCCCGTCATGGTGACGGCATGCTGCGCGGATGCAAGCGCGGGCCAGCGCGTGCTTGCGGCCTGCAGCGCACGCGCCAGATGGTCGAGGCCCTGCCAGAGCGGACAGCCCCACTGCGCCACGTCGACCACCTCGCCGCCTTGCAGCAGGCAGGCCTTGACATGGGCGCCGCCGATGTCCCAGCCGATGGTGGTGCGTTCAGGCGTCGGCACGCGCAAGTTCCCGTTCTGGAGTGCCGCCGCCGTGCCGGCGGTCTGCCAGCAGCTCCGCTGCGAGGTTGCGGCCCAGCGCCGCGGAGAGCCCGACGTAGGCACAGGTGACACGCGGATTGACCTCGATCACCACCGGCCCGCGCTGCGGGTGCCAGACCAGGTCGATGCCCGCGAAGCCGCGCAGCCCGGGGATGGCGCGCGCCACCTGCATGGCCAGCGCGGCCAGGTCATGCCGGCGCGGATCGCCGCGGCCCACCGCATCGACGGTCACGCCATCGAAAGACAGCCTGCCGTGCGCATCGATCGAAATGCATTGGCGGTTGATGCTCAGCATTTCGGCATTCTGCTCCGTGCACAGCAGCGAGAGGCTCAGGGCTTCACCCTCGATCCAGGGCTCGAGCGTCAAGGTGGCGCCGGCCTGCGCGCGCAGGGCCTGGTCTTCGAGCGCATCGGCGTGGTGGGTGTGCACGTGGGTGGCCACGCCGCCGGCGCCATCGTCGGGCTTGACCACCCAGCGTGCGATATCGAGTGCTTCGGCAAAGGCCAGCGGTGTCTGCACGCCGTGCGCGGCCAGGTGCGCGAGTGTCGCTTTCTTGCCGGCCGTGAGCTCGATGGCTTCGGCGCTGCAGCCGAGCCAGCGTGCATCACCCACCGTGCGCTGGAAGCGCGCGAGCAGGCCGTCCGTCTCGGGTGCGACCAGCCACACCAGGTCGTGCAGCAGGCTCTGCCGCGCGACGAAGTCGAAGGCCGATTCGTTGGCGCGGGCCCGCAGTGGCACGGCACCTGCGGGCAGGGTGTTTCCCGGTTCGCAGACCGCCGCGGAGACCGAACAATCGGCGGCGCGCACCAGGTCCGCCACCATGGCATCGCGCATCGACAGGCCCAGCGGCAAAAGCTCGTCGGCTGCGGCGTCGTCGCCGTAGTCGCTCCAGCCGCCGCCACTGAGATACTCGTAGACAAAAACGCGTTGGGTCATTTCATCATCCACTTTCCGGGCTCTTCCCCATCTTTCCCATGACTTCCGAACTGAACCTGATCCCTGTCGTCGACCTGCTGAAGGGCCAGGTGGTGCGGGCCGTGCGCGGCGACCGCAAGGCCTACCGGCCGATCGTGTCGGCGCTGTGCGCCAGCAGCGATCCGGTGACGGTGGCGCGCATCCTGTGCGAACACTGCGCGGCGCGCCAGCTGTACGTGGCCGACCTCGATGCCCTGCAGGGCGGGGCGGTGCAGACCGGCGTGCTGGCCGATCTGCTGCAGGCACTGCCGGACATCGAGCTGTGGCTGGATGCCGGCCTGGCGGACGCATCGGCCGGCCAGGCGCTGCGCGAGCAGCTGGCGCCGTACGCGTCGCGCATCGTGCTGGTGTTCGGCAGCGAATCGCTGCGTTCGCGCGAGGCGCTGGAGCGCTGTTTCGAGGCCACGGCCGCCGATGGCGCCGGCGATTCCGGAGCGGCGCTGTCGCTGGACCGGCGCGATGGCCAGCGGCTCGATGCCGCCGGCTGCTGGGACGCGGTGGAACTGTGGCCGAAGCGGCTGATCGTGATGACGCTGGAGCGCGTCGGCTCCGGCGCCGGCCCCGACCTGGAAACCCTGCAGGAGGTGAGGCGCCTGGCGCCGGGCGCCATGGTGATGGGTGCCGGCGGGATCCGCAGCGAGGACGACCTGGCGCGGGCGAGTGCCGCCGGCGCCGACGCCTGGCTGGTGGCCAGCGCACTGCACGACCTGCAACTGCCACGCGTGCGCCGCTGATCTGCCGAAGCCGGTGCGACGAGGGTGGGTGAGGCGTGCCATCAGCCCGCTGTACACACGAACCGTGCCATCCATCGGCGCACTCGCTTGCCCGGCCGCGGGCCGCTGCCGGCACGCATTGACCGCCAAAAGCGCAACACTCTGTCTCACATTGTGTGTGTCATCCGGGCCCCGTCCCAAGGCGCGGCGGCCCTGCGGGTGAATGGCACATGGCTTGCGTGGTGGCCTGCCCATGAATGAACCCGACACTGCCGTGCCAACCGGCAATGCCCCCTGGACCTGCCCCTTTTGCCCGCTGCTGTGCGACACCTTCGGCGTCGAGGCGGGCACGCCGTTGAAGCTCGTGGGCGGCGACTGCCCGCGCGCGCGCAAGGCGCTCGCCAACTTCGACGCCTCGGGTGGCGCGGCGCAGCCCCAGGTCGGTGGCCAGGACTGCGATCTGGACACGGCGCTCGGCAAGGCCGCCTCGCTGCTCGCGGCCAGCCGCCAGCCCCTGTTCGGCGGCCTCGGCACCGACGTCGCGGGCGCCAGGGCGCTCTATGCGCTGGCCTGCGAAACCGGTGCCATCTGCGATCCGGCCCAGGGAGCGGCGCTGATGCACGGCCTGCGCGCGCTGCAGGACCGCGGCGGCTTCAGCACCACGCTGGCGGAAGCGAGGACGCGGGCCGACCTGATCGTCTGCATGACCGAGGAGCCGGCGGCGCACTACCCGGAGTTCTTCCGGCGCATCGGCGTGGGCGAGCGGGAGGGCGTGGCCGTGGAAACGCTGCCGCTGCACGGCGACCTCTTCGACACCGTGGCAATGCTCGCCGCACTCGTGGCGGGCCGTGTTTCGAAAGACGATGCCCGCGTGCCGGCCGATCTGGCGGCGCTCGCGGCGCGGCTGCAGGCGGCGCGCTATGCGGTGCTGGTGTACGAATCGGGCCGGCTGCCGGCGCAGGGCGCGCTGATCATCGAGGCGATCCAGCGCATCGTCGCCACGCTCAACCGCAGCACGCGCGCGGCCTCGCTGCCGCTGGGCGGCGGGGACGGGGCTTCCACCGTGAACCAGGTGTTCGCCTGGCTCTCGGGCCTGCCGTTGCGTTCGCGCGCCGGGCCGCTGGGCCTGGAGCATGAGCCGCTGTGCTTCGATGCCGAGCGCCTGCTCGCCGACGGCGCGGCCGACACGCTGCTGTGGGTGTCGAGCTACGGCCCCGAGCCAGCGCCGCCAGCCGCGGGCATGCCGCGCATCGTGCTCGGCCATCCGGGCATGCCCCTGCTGCGGGACGCGCACGAGCTGGTGTTCATTCCCGTGTCGACGCCCGGCATCGGTTCCGCCGGCCATCTGTTCCGCACCGACGGCTCGGTGCTGCTGCCGCTGCGGCCTGTGTACGACGACGGGCTGCCGGGCGTGGCCGAGGTGGTCCGGCGCCTGACGCAGGCAGTGCAGGCGCTGAAGAAGGGGCGTGTGCAATGACGGCGACGCTACGCTTGCGCGGCGGCCGCGTCATCGATCCCGCGAATGGCCGCGACGAGGTGCGCGACCTGTACGTGCGCGATGGCCGCATGGTCGAGCTCGCACCGAACGAAGCCGCCACCGAGGAGATCGACATCGGCGGCTGCATCGTGATGGCCGGCGGCATCGACATGCACACCCACATCGGCGGCGGCAAGGTCAACCTCGCGCGCATGCTGCTGCCTGAAGACCACCGCGCCAACGCCAACCCCATTGCGCTGCCCGACAATCTGCTCGAGCTTGCCTCGTGCGGCACCTGCACGCCGGGCACGCTGGCCACCGGCTACCGCTATGTCGAGATGGGCTACACGGCGGCCTTCGAGCCGGCCATGATGGCCTGCAATGCGCGCCACGCGCACATGGAGATGGGCGACACGCCGATCCTCGACCACGGCGCCTACGTGATGCTCGGCAACGACGAGCTGTTTCTGCGCATGCTGGCCGAGGGCTGGGACTTCGAGCGCATCCGCGACTACGCGGGCTGGACCATCAACGCCAGCAAGGCGATGGGCGTGAAGGTGGTGAACCCCGGCGGCATCTCGGCCTTCAAGTTCAACCAGCGAAAGCTCGACGTCGACGAGAACCATGTGCACTGGCAGGTCACGCCGCGGCAGGTGGTGCACACGCTGGCGCGCGCGCTGCGCGAGCTTGGGGTGCCGCATCCGCTGCACATCCACGGCAGCAACCTGGGCGTGGCCGGCAACATCCAGTCCACGCTCGACACCATCGCCGCGCTCGACGGCCTGCCCGGGCACCTGACGCACATCCAGTTCCACGCCTATGGCACCGAGGGGCCGAAGAAGTTCTCCTCGGCCGCGCTGCAGCTCGCCGAGGTGGTGAATGCGAACAGGAACGTCAGCATCGACGTCGGCCAGATCATGTTCGGCCAGACCGTCACGGCCTCGGGCGACACCATGCGCCAGCATGCGCAGTCGGGCCTGGCCGATCCGCGCAAGTGGATCGGCGCCGACATCGAGTGCGAGGCCGGCTGCGGCGTGGTGCCGTTCCGCTACCGCGAGCAGAGCTACGTGAATGCGCTGCAGTGGGTCATCGGGCTGGAGATCTTCCTGCTGGTCGACGATCCGTGGCGCGTGGTGCTGACCACCGACCATCCCAACGGCGGCCCGTTCACGAGCTATCCGCACCTGATCCGCCTGCTGATGGACCGCAGCTTTCGCGAGGAACAGCTCGCCAAGCTGCATCCCGAGGTGGCGGCCCAGGCCGCGCTGCGCTCGATCACGCGCGAGCTCTCGCTCTACGAGATCGCGATCATGACCCGCGCCGGCCCCGCGCGGCTGCTGGGCCTGCGCGACCGCGGCCACCTGGGCGCGGGCGCGGCAGCCGACATTGCGGTGTACCGCGAGAACGCCGACCGCGAGGCCATGTTCGCGACGCCCGAATACGTGTTCAAGGACGGCGTGCTGGTCTCGCGCGCGGGCCGCGTCACGGCGGCGCCGGTGGGCGGCACGCACTTCGTCGCGCCCGACTACGACCGCGGCATCGAGAAGCGGCTGCGCCGGCACCTGGCGGCGCAGGGCTCGGTCAACTTCGACCACATCGCCATCGGGCACGACGAGCTGTGCCAATGCTGCAACGGCGGGCGCCTGCTGCCGGCCGAGTGCTTCAAGGAGTCGTCGTGATGGGTCTGGAGCGCAACGGCGTCGTCATCGACGAAACTTTTGCCGAGGCCTTTCCGATGAAGGCCACGCGCATCCTCATCACGGCGCACAACATGGCGTGGGCGCGCCACGCGGCGGTGTCGGCCACGGGCTTTGCGACCTCGGTGATCGCCTGCGGCTGCGAGGCCGGCATCGAGCGCGAGATATTGCCGGACGAATCGCCCGACGGCCGGCCTGGCGTGAGCGTGCTGATGTTCTCGATGTCGGGCAAGGAGCTCGGCAAGCAGCTCGAGCGCCGCGTCGGCCAGTGCGTGCTGACCTGTCCCACCACCGCGGTGTTCGCGGGCCTGCCGCGCGGCGCGCCCGGCAGCGACGTGGCCGCGCTCGGCAAGAACCTGCGCTTCTTCGGGGACGGCTGGCAGATCTCGAAGGTGATCGATGGCGTGCGCTACTGGCGCGTGCCGGTGATGGACGGCGAATTCGTCGCGCAGGAAGACACGCCCGTGGTGAAGGCCGTGGGCGGCGGCAACCTGCTGCTGCTGGCGCGCGACACCGATGCCGCACTGGCGGCCGCCGAGGCCGCCGTGGCGGCGATGAAGCGGCTGCCCAATGTGGTGATGCCGTTTCCGGGCGGCGTGGTGCGATCGGGCTCGAAGGTCGGCAGCCGCTATGCGAACCTCAACGCCTCGACCAACGATGCCTTCTGCCCGAGCCTCGTGGGGCTGGTGGCGCACAGCGAACTGGCGGGCGGCGCCTCCGCCCAGGCGATCGGCTGCGTGATGGAAATCGTGATCGACGGCCTGACCGAGGCCGACGTGGGTGCCGCCATGCGCGTGGGCATGGAAGCCGCCATTGCCATCGGACCGGCGGGCGGCCTGCTGCGCATTTCGGCCGGCAACTACGGCGGCAAGCTGGGGCCGTTCCATTTCCATCTGCACAGGCTGCTGGGCGCGGCGGGGGATGCACCATGAGCGGATGGCATTTCAGGTTGCGGCAGGTGCCGGCGTTGCGCGTCGATCTGCGTGGCGTCACGCCGACCGCGCTGGCGGAACTCTCGGCTGCGCAGATTGGGCAGCTGCCCGTGGGCCATGGCAACGCGATGCTGCCGCTGGCCGAACTGTTCGATGTTGCGAAGGGCACGGAAGAGGGCACGCTTCGCTTCGAAGGCGTTCTCGAGCGCTTCGACCGCATCGGCTGGCAGATGGACGGCGGGCGCATCCACGTCGAAGGCCATGCCGGCCACTATGCGGGCGGCTGCATGCGCGGCGGCGCGCTGCAGATCGATGGCAGCGCCGGCCTGCTGGCCGCCTGCGAAATGGCCGGCGGCAGCATCGAGGTGAAGGGCGACGTCGGCGATTTCGCGGCCAGCACCTTGCCCGGCAGCATGGACGGCATGCGCGGCGGCACCTTCGTGGTCCATGGCCATGCGGGCGAGCGCTTCGGCGACCGCATGCGCCGCGGGTCCGCGCTGGTCCATGGCGATGCGGGCGCGTTCCTGGGCTCGCGCATGGTGGCGGGCACGATCGCCGTGGGTGGCAAGGCCGGCGCGCATGCGGGCTACGGCATGCGCCGCGGCAGCATCGTCTTCGCAGCGACGGGCGCGGCGTTGCCTGCGGGCATCGAGACGGCGCTGACCTTCGTGCCGAACCGGACTGCAACGCCGGTCTTCTGGGCCCTGCTGTCGCGCGATCTCGCGCGCCACGGCGGAGCTTTTGCGGCCTTGCCCAGGCGCCGAATCGAACGCCACCTCGGCGATCTCTCGGCCGACGGCAAAGGCGAACTCATCGCGTGCCTATGACTCGCCCCCAAGCTTCGTGTCGCTTCGCCAACCCCCTACCGGGGGCAACACCAGCGGCCCGGCAAAGCCGGTTCCGCGGTGTTTCTGGAATGGTTCTCGGTTTCTTCTAACCTCGTTTGTTTTGTTTATGACGCATCCCTATCTTTTCCACGCCGGCGAAGCCACCGTCCTCGCCAAGGAAGGCCAGTTCACCGATGCCATGCCCGAGATCCTGATCGGCGCCACCGATGGCCCCGTGGGCCAGGCCTTCGCCAACATGATGGCGCAGAGCAAGGGCCACACCGCGATGTTCGCGATCCGCGCCTGCAACCAGCTCGTGCGGCCCGCGACCATCATGGTGCCCAAGGTCACGCTGAAGGACGCGGCCAACATCGACCTGTTCGGCGGCGTGGTGCAGAGCGCAACGGCCGATGCGGTGGTCGATTGCCTGATCGATGGCATCATTCCCCGGGAACATGCCAACACGCTGTGCATCATCAGCCTGGTGTGGATCGATCCGCGCTGCGCCAAGGACCAGAACCTCGACAAGAAAGACATGTACCGCACCAACTACGAAGCCACCAAGCTCGCGATCCGGCGTGCGCTGAACAACGAGCCGTCGGTGGACGAGCTGATCGCCAATCGCCACCGCATCAAGCACGACATGGACGACTGGAGCTGACCTTGCCTTCGTTCGCGCTTCTCGACGACTGCGGCTCGACGCCCGCGCGGCCCACCAGCCGGCTGCACACCGGCTTCGTGCGCGAGCACCGCTGCGCCGACCCGGCCGATCTCGATGCCGCCTGGGCACGCGTCGACGCCGATCTGCGGCAGGGCCTGCATGCGGTGCTGCTGGCCGACTACGAATGGGGCGCCAGGCTGCAGCGCGCGGGGCATGCGCGGCTTGCGGCCAGCGATGCATCGGCGCTGCGCGTGCTGATGTTCCGCGACTGCGCCATGCTTTCGTCGGACCAGGTTGCCAGCTGGCTGGAGCAGCTCGAGGCGAGCGAGGCCAGCCCGCCGCAGCCCGTCGGCGTGCTGGACCTGCAGCCCAGCATCGACGAGCCGGCCTTCACCGCAGCCATCGCGCGCATCCACGACGCCATCGCCGCGGGCGAAACCTACCAGGTCAACTTCACCTACCGGCTGCACGGCCAGGGCTATGGCTCGCCCGTGGCGCTGTACCGGCGCCTGCGCGAGCGGCAGCCGGTGGCCTATGGCGCGGTGATCGCCCTGCCCGAAGGCGGCCAGAACGCGGGGGAGGGCGACATCACCCACGTGCTCTCGTGCTCGCCCGAACTCTTCCTGCGCCACGACGCGGGCGTGCTCACCGCACGCCCCATGAAAGGCACTGCGGCCCGCGCCGATGCGCCCGAGGGCGACAGCGAGATGGCGCGCCGGCTTTCGGTCGACGCCAAGAACCGCGCCGAGAACGTGATGATCGTCGACCTGCTGCGCAACGACATCGGCCGCGTGGCGTGCATCGGTTCCGTCAAGGTGCCGACGCTCTTTGCCATCGAGCCCTACGCCACGGTGTTCCAGATGACCTCGACCGTGCAGGCGCGGCTGCGCGCCGGCGTCGGCATGCCCGAGCTGCTGCGCGCGGTGTTCCCCTGCGGCTCCATCACGGGCGCACCCAAGCACCGCACCATGGAATGGATCGGCGAACTCGAGAGCACGCCGCGCGGCCTCTACTGCGGCGCGATCGGCTGGGTCGATGCGCCGCCGGACGGCGCGGCCGTCGGCGACTTCTGCCTGTCGGTGGCGATCCGCACGCTCACGCTGGGCGCACAGCAGAAGGGCCTGCGGCCGCTGCGGCTGGGTATTGGCGCGGGCATCGTGCAGGACAGCATTGCGGCCGACGAATTCGAGGAATGCCTGCTCAAGGCGCGCTTCCTCACCGCGCTCGATCCGGGCTTCGAACTCTTCGAGACCATGCTGGCCACCCCCGGCGAAGGCATCCGCTACCTGGACCGCCACCTGGCGCGGCTGGCGCGCAGCGCGCGTGCGCTGGGCTTCCGGTTCGACCGCGATGCCGCGATGCAGGCGCTGCGGGAAGCCTTGCCCGCGCTCGCGCCCGGCCAGCCCTCGCGCCTGCGGCTCGCGCTGGCGCACGGCGGGCGCATCGGCATCACCCATTCGCCACTGCCACCCTTGCCGCCGGGCGCGGTGAAGCTGCTGATTGCCGACCAGCGGCTGCCCGATGCGAACCCGCTGGCCGCCCACAAGACCACCGTGCGCCAGCACTACGACGCCGCGGTGCGCGCGGCCGAACGCGCCGGGGCCTTCGACAGCCTGTTCTTCACCGAAGACGGCCGGCTCGTCGAAGGCGGGCGCAGCACCGTGTTCGCACGCATCGACGGACGCTGGTGGACGCCGCCGGTTGCCGACGGCGCGCTGCCCGGCGTGATGCGCGGCGTGCTGATCGAGGATTCGATCTGGGAGGCCACCGAACGCAGCCTGTACCGGCAAGACCTGGAGGCTGCGCAGAAGCTCGTGGTGTGCAATGCGCTGCGCGGCGTGCTGCCGGCGCGGCTGGTTCAGCAAGCGCAGCCGCACGAGGCGGCCGCCGCTTGAGAAGCAGGGCCCGCCCCTTCCTCGACCGGGCTTGCCGATGAAGCTGGCGCTGTTCGACCTGGACCACACGCTGATTCCGTTCGACAGCGGCATGGCGTGGACGCGCTTCCTGGTGGCGCGCGGCGTGCTGCCGGCCGAAGCCGAGACCGTTTACCTGGGCTACTGCCAGCAGTACGTGGACGGCACGCTGGACATCCGCGAGCTGCATCGCGCCAGCGTCGCGCCGCTCGCGAGCTTCGGCATGGCCGCGCTGCGCCAATGGGCGGCGGAGTTCGAGGCCGAGATCGCGTCGCAGGTGCCCGAGCCGATGCGAGCGCTGGTGCGCCAGCACCAGGATGCGGGCCATGTCTGCGCCATCGTGACCGCCACCACCCGCTTCATCGCCGAGCCCTTCGGCCGCCTGTTCGGCGTGGCCGACGTGCTGGCGACGCGCTCGCTGGTGATCGACGACACGCTCGACGGCGCCATCGACGGCGACCCGTGCTACGGCGTGCACAAGCTGATGCACGTGAATCAGTGGCTCGCCACGCGCGGCACGCGGCTCGAGGCGCTCGAGCAGTCGTGGTTCTATTCCGATTCGGCCAGCGATCTGCCGCTCCTGTGCGCCGTGTCCGATCCGGTGGCGGTGGCGCCCGACGATCGCCTGCGCGCCCGGGCCGCCGAGGCCGGCTGGCCGATCATCGAACGGACGCCGCCGGCGGCTGGCTAGACCTGGATCAGCCCCCAGCGCAGCGCCACCCAGGTGAGCTCCGCCTGATTGGTGGCGCCCAGCTTCTGCTTGACGCGGTACAGGTGCGAGCCCACCGTGCTGAGCGAAAGGTTCAGCGTGCTGGCAATCTGCGCCACCGTCATGCCGCGCGCGAGCTGGATGAAAACCGAGAACTCGCGCTCGCTGAGCAGGTCGGCCGGGTTGGCTTCGCCCTCGATCTGCGCCGTGGCCAGCGCCTGCGCGGTGTTGGCGTCGATGTAGCGGTCGCCGCGCGCCACGGCCTTCACCGCGGCAATCAGCGCATCGGGCGCGCTGCGCTTGGCCAGGTAGCCGAGTGCGCCGGCGCGCAGCACGCGGCGCGGATGGATCGTGTCCTCGTGCGCCGACAGCGCCAGCACGCGCGCCTTGGGGTCGTGCGCCAGCAGGCGGCGCAGCGCTTCCAGGCCGCCCATGCCGGGCATCGACAGGTCCATCACCACCACGTCGGGCCGCACCTGAGGATAGTCCTGGCAGGCCTGCTCGCCGGTGTCGGCCTCGGCCGCCACCTCGATCTGCGCGTCGGCCAGCAGCATGCGAAAGCCCATGCGCACCAGCGCATGGTCGTCCACCAGCATCACTCGAATCGGCTGAATCGCCTGGGTCATGTGTTCTCCGCGGCGGCCGCCGGCAAGGGCAGGCGCACCGTCAATTGGGCGCCGCTGGGCGCGGCGGGTTCAAGGCGCAGGTCGCCGCCCAGGCTGTCGATGCGTTCGGCAAGCCAGCGCAGGCCATAGTGCCCTGTGCTGGTTTCCCTGGCGGCATCAGGGCCGGGCAGGCCGCGCCCGTCGTCGGTCAGCGTGAGCTTCACGGTCTCTTCGTCGCCCTGCAGCGCCAGCACGATGCGGTGCGCCTCGCCATGGCGCAGCGCGTTGGTGATGCCTTCCTGCGCGGCGCGGTACAGCACCAGCGCGGTGTCGGTGTCGAGCCGCAGGCGGTCGAGCTCGATCTCCAGGTGCCATTCGACCTGCACGCCGCCGTGGCTGTTGCGGGTTCGCTCGACCAGGTCCTCGAGCGCGGCCACCAGCCCGAACTTGTCGAGCACCAGCGGCGTGAGGCGCGGGATCATGCCGTGCATGGCGGTGTAGAGCCGCCCCGATTCCTCGGCGATCAGCCGCGCCGCCTGCTCGGACTGCGGATCGAGCGCCTGCACGCGCTGCGCGATCGACAGGGCCATGCTGCGCATCGCGGTGACCGACTGGCCCAGCTCGTCGTGCAGCTCGCGCGCGATCAGGCGGCGCTCCTGCTCGATCTTCTGGTCGACCCAGCGGCCCAGTTCGCGGCTTTCAGACAGGCGGCTCTCGGCGCGCACGGCACGCCGTTCGGTCTCGATGTGCTGCTGCAGCATGCCGACCATGCGGTTGAAGGCGGCGCCGATGGCCGCCGCCTCGGTGCCGGGCAGCGCGCGCAGCGAAACATCGAAGCGCCCGCTTTCGAGCTGGTTGAGCGCATCGACGATGTCCGCGAACGGGCGTGTGGCGCGGCCGACCAGCCAGAACACGCCCGCGTTCACCACCAGCAGCAGGCCCAGCGCGCTGAGGGTCAGCAGCGCGGCATCGTCCCAGGCATCGAGCACCGCGCGCGAAGCGTTCGAGCTCACGATCAGCTTGCCGCCGGGAAAGGCGATCGACATCTGCGAAGGCGGCGGCGAGACGAGGCGGTCGAACCAATCGGGCGCATCGCGGCCGGCCTTGTAGACCGAGTTGGGCGAGCTGTAGAGCACGTGTTCCTCGGCATCGAGCAGCGTGATGTCGTTGGAGCGCACGCGGCCGACGCCCTGCAGGAACGACAGCATGGCCGGCGTGCCCTGGGCCGCGTAGAGCCAGGCGGTGCGGTTCAGCAGCTGCGCGGCCACGCGGTTGGCCGCGACGACTTCCTCCTGGATCGACTCGCGCATCGCACGCACTTGCAGCGCGAGCATGGCCGCGACGAACAGCAGCGTCAGCAGGCTGACGATGAGGTTGATCTTCAGGCGCAGGGTCATGGCGTGGGCGCGTTGCCGAAGTGGCCATGCCGCGCGTAGCTGTCGAGCGCGGCAACCATCGCCGAGGCCATGGCCGGGTG
Source organism: Variovorax beijingensis (assembly GCF_007828835.1). GTDB lineage: Bacteria > Pseudomonadota > Gammaproteobacteria > Burkholderiales > Burkholderiaceae_C > Variovorax > Variovorax beijingensis_A. The sequence continues at coordinate 312,063 of NZ_VIVL01000006.1, forward strand.
CGCGGGGTCGTGGCCCGCGCCGTCGATCCATTGCAGCCGGCTGTGCGGAATGCGGTCGTGCACGGCTTCTGCGCCATGCGGCGCGCAGATGCGGTCGTCGCGGGAATGCAGCAGCAGGGTGGGCACGCGGGGCAGTGCGGCCAGCCGGTCCGGCAGCGGGGGCGCATCGAGCCAGCAGCGGTGCAGCAGGTAATGGCTCTGCACGCGGTAGCGGTCGACCAGTGCGTCGAGCGTTTCGCGGTCCGGTCGGGCTTGGGCGGGCATCGGTTCGCCAGCTGGCACACCCGTGCCGCGCGCCAGCGCTTGCTCCCAGTGCCACCAGGCGAGCGCGAGCTGGCGGGCGCCATCGGCCGGCGCCTGCTGCAGGCCGCGGGCCAGGAAGCCCAGCATGTCGTGGCGCTCGCCGGCCGGTGCCACGGACGCGAACCGCGCCCATGCGGCGGGTGCGCGGCCGGCGCTGTCCTGGAAGAAGGCGCCGATCTCTTCGGCGTTCGGCAGGAACACCGCACGCAGCAGCAGCGCCGCCACCGCTTGCGGCTCGAAGGCCGCATGGGCCAGCGCCAGCGTGGCGCCCCACGAGCCGCCGACCACCAGCCAGCGCGGCACCCCGAGTTGTTCGCGCACGCGCTGCAGGTCGCCGAGCAGGTCGGCCGTGCGGTTGTGCATGGTCGCGCCGCGCGGGCGGCTGCGGCCGGCGCCGCGCTGATCGATGCTGATCACGCGGTATCGCGCCGGATCGAAGAAGCGGCGCAGCAGCGGCGAGCTGCCCGAGCCGGGCCCGCCGTGCAGGACCACGGCGCAGGCGCCTTCGGGATTGCCACCTTCTTCTACATGCAGCACATGGCCGTGCGGCACCTCCAGTGCGTGGGTGCGCCAGGGAGGAGATTCGGGGTACAGGCCGGTGGGAAGCACGAGGGCGATGGTACGCGGTGGCCCTGTTGCCGCTATTCATGAAAATCATGAAGTGCGAATCATGATTTCATGGCTGGGTCTCGGTGGTTCATGGGTTCAAGATGGGGACCGGAGCACACGAAGTTCCCGCAGCCGCCACATGGCGCTGTGCAACCTTGCAGGAGACACCCTATGAAGTGGGAAACCCCGACGGCCACCGATCTTCGCTTCGGCTTCGAGATCACGATGTACGTCAGCGCTCGTTGATTGGACGCCCCCCGTTGCTTGCTCACTTCGTGTAGCAGCCTCCCCCCACTGGGGGGCGCACCCGGCGGACTGGCAGAGCCAGTTCCGCGGGTGCACCGGGCTGGTTGCGTTGGGTTCGGGCGATGGGAAAGCGTACAACGCGGCAACTCCTCGACAGCCTGCCCCGGTGCGTTCCGGGGCGGGTTGTTTTCATCCGACCGACACGTCATCCATTTCTCTCCCGATGCGCATCACCGTCCTGGGCTCGGCCGCTGGCGGCGGCTTCCCGCAGTGGAACTGCAACTGCCCCAATTGCGCCGGCGTGCGCAACGGCACGGTGCGCGCCAAGCCGCGCACGCAGTCGTCGATCTTCGTGCGCCCCGACGAGGGCGAGGACGGCGTGTTGTTCAACGCATCGCCCGACATCCTGGAGCAGATCCGCAGCAGCCCCATATTGCAGCCGGCGCGCGCAATGCGCGACACCGCCATCGCGGGCGTGGTGCTGATCGACGGCCAGGTCGACCATGCCACCGGCCTCTTCATGCTGCGCGAGCGCGGCACGCCGCTGCCGCTGTGGTGCACCGATCCGGTGGCCGAAGACCTGAGCGAGGGTAATCCCGTGCTGCGCGTGCTGTCGCACTACTGCGGCGTGGCGCGCCACGCGATCACGCTCGACGGCAATTCCTTCGAGGTGCCCGGCGTGCCCGGCCTCGTCTTCCGCGCGATGGCGCTGACCGGCAAGGCCGCGCCGTACTCGCCGCACCGCGAGCAGCAGGTGCCGGGCGACAACATCGGCGTGGCCATCCTCGACCGCAGGAGCGGCAAGAGCCTGTTCTATGCGCCGGGCCTGGGGGCCATCACGCCGCCCGTGTTCGATGCCATGGCCAGCGCCGATGCGGTCATGGTCGACGGCACCTTCTGGACCGACGACGAGATGCTTCGCCTGGGCGTGGGCAGCAAGCGCGCGCGCGAGATCGGCCACCTGCCGCAGTCGGGCGAGGGCGGCATGATCGAATGGCTGTCGAAGCTGCCCGCCACCACCACGCGTCGCATGCTGATCCACATCAACAACACCAACCCCATCCTCAATGAGGACTCCGAAGAGCATGCGGCGCTGCGGCGCGCAGGCATCGAGCCCTGCGAGGACGGGATGACGATCCAACTCTGAAAACATCGAGCCCGCCATGCATGCCGACAGGATTCAAGATTCATCGCGCCCAGTCACGGGCAGCGAGAAAACCGCCCCGGCATGGAGCCGCCAGGAGTTCGAAGCCAAGCTGCGCGAGCGCGGCCGCAGCTACCACATCCATCACCCGTTCAACGTCATGCTCAACAGCGGCCGGGCCACGCCCGAGCAGATCCGCGGCTGGGTGGCGAACCGCTTCTACTACCAGATCGCGATCCCGATCAAGGACGCGGCCGTGCTCTCGAACTGCCCCGACCAGCAGGTGCGCCGCGGCTGGGTGCAGCGCATCCTCGACCACGACGGCTTCGAGCTCGGCGGCATCAAGGACGAAGGCGGCGTCGAGGCCTGGCTGCGGCTGGCCGAGGCGGTGGGGCTCACGCGCGAAGAAGTGCGCGACCTGCGCCACGTGGTGCCGGCGGTGCGCTTCGCGGTCGATGCCTACGTGAACTTCGCGCGCCGCGCGCCCTGGCAGGAGGCCGTGTGCTCCTCGCTCACCGAGCTCTTTGCGCCCGAGATCCACAAGCAGCGCCTGGCCACCTGGCCCGAGCACTATGCGTGGATCGAATCGGCAGGCCTCGACTACTTCCGCAACCGCGTGAGCCAGGCTCGGCGCGACGTGGAGCAGGGTCTGGCCATCACGCTCGACCACTTCGACACCCGCGCACTGCAGGAGCGCGCGCTCGAGATACTGCAGTTCAAGCTGGACATCCTGTGGGCCATGAACGATGCGATGGCGACGCGCTACGGGGTGAACGGCGCATGAGCGCTGCGCCGGGCCGCCCCAAGCAAGCTCGCACCGCAGTGCGAAGCACGAAGGTACTCCAATGACCGCGAACAAGCCCGTGCTCACCGCCGAAAGCAAGCCCCGCGTCGGCCCGGGTTTTCGCCTGCAATGGGAGCCGGCGCAGGAATGCCATGTGCTGCTGTACCCCGAGGGCATGGTCCGGCTCAACGGCAGCGCGGGCGAGATCATGAAGCGCTGCGACGGCGAGCGCAGCGTCGCGGCCATCGTGGCCGACCTGGAGCAGGCCTTCGACACCACCGGGCTCGAACCCGAGGTGCGCGGCTTCGTCGAACTGGCGGCGCAGCAGAACTGGCTGCGCTGGGACGCCCAATGACCGCCGCGCCGCCGCGCCCCGGACCGCCGCTCTGGCTGCTGGCCGAGCTGACCTACCGCTGCCCGCTGCATTGCGTGTTCTGCTTCAACCCGGTCGACTTCGCGCAGCAGGAGAACGAACTCGGCACCGACGACTGGCTGCGCGTGCTGCGCGAAGGCCGCGAGCTCGGCGCGGTGCAGTGCGGCCTCTCGGGCGGCGAGCCGCTCCTGCGCGACGACCTGGAGATCATCATTGCCGAGGCCGCGCGCCTGGGCTACTACACCAACCTGCTGACCTCCGGCGTCGGCCTCACGGCGCAGCGCGCCGCCGCGCTGAAGGCCGCGGGCCTGGACCACGTGCAGCTGTCGTTCCAGGACTCCACGCGCGAGATGAACGACTTCCTCTCGCACACCAAGACCTTCGAACTCAAGAACCGGGTGGCGAAGATCATCAAGGACCAGGGCTGGCCGATGGTGCTGAACGTGGTGATCCACCGCATGAACATCGACCACATCGACCGCATCATCGAGATGGCGCACGAGATGGGGGCCGAGTACCTCGAGCTGGCCAACACCCAGTACTACTCGTGGGCCTTCGTGAACCGCGACCAGCTGCTGCCCACGCACGAGCAGCTGCGCCATGCCGAGGAGGTGACCGACGCCTGGCGCAAGCGGCTCGGCGAGCGCATGCGCATCTTCTTCGTGGCGCCTGACTACCACGAGGGCAAGGCCAAGAAATGCGTCAACGGCTGGGGCAGCATGTTCCTCACCGTGGCGCCCGACGGCACCGCGCTGCCCTGCCACACCGCGAAGATGCTGCCGGGCCTCGAATTCCCGAACGTGAAGGCGCACGGCCTGCGCGAGATCTGGTTCGATTCCGAAGGCTTCAACCGCTACCGCGGCACCGGCTGGATGAAGGAGCCCTGCGCGAGCTGCGACCAGCGCGAGCAGGACCTGGGCGGCTGCCGCTGCCAGGCCTACCTGCTGGCGCAGGATGCGGCCGCGGCCGATCCGGTGTGCGCGAAGAGCCCGGACCACCACCGCGTGGTCGAGGCGGTGGAGCGTGCGGCCGCGCGCGATCCGGCGGCGCCGGCCGAGCATCCGCTGGTGTTCCGCGATCCCGCCAATTCGCGGCGGCTTTCTGCCGCAATCGTCACGCCGCACGCGTGAGGCGAGGGGCCGCCTCGGGCCGGCGCCACGGCACGGTTGAATTGCCCGGCGGCATGTGCACCGTCAAGCGGTTGACGCTGGCACGCGCCCCTGGCTACATTCCCGGACGAGCCCTTGGAGAGGCTGCCGCGTTGGCCGGCAGGCGCGTGCCTCTGCGAAATTCAACCCTGTTTCCGAAATCGAAATCCATGTTCGGCCGAATCAAGCTCCATCCATTCATCAAGGCGAACCCTCCGCACGCAGGCTGCACACCGGCGGCGAAGACACTGTTGGACAGGTACGAGGGGCAGTTGTCTGCCGCGCTGCTCGAGTTGTGGCGCAAGCACGGCCTCGGGCTCTACGGCCGCCGGCAGATCTGCCTGATCGATCCGCAGGCGTGGCAATCCACGCTCGATCGATGGATCGTTTCGCCACCCAGCGCCACCTTGCGCGTGCCCATTGCGCTGACGCCGTTCGGCACGCTTCTTTTCTACCGAAAGCTCACGGCCGTGGACGAGGACGTTGCGGCGCTGAACCCCGTGACCCGCAGCATCAGCATCCTGACCTGGGACCTGGCGGATCTGTTCAACAACGTTCTGAGCGACCCGCGCCAAGCCGATGAATTCATCCAGCCGGCCATGCTCGAAACCGCGCAGCAGCAAGCAGGCACGCTATCGTCCGGCGAGGCGTATCACGTCGATCCCATGCTGCTGTCCATGCAGATGCTGAAGATTGCCAGGACGGATGCGCTCGCGCTTCACCAGAAGCTTCGCGCACAGGTCGATCACGAGCAGGCGCCGCCCGCGCCGCCGCCGGGCACCATCCGCGCAGCCTTGCCCGCCGGATATCGCGAGGCGTTCAAGGACCTGGAAAGACAAGATGGCCATCCGAGCGGGCTTTATCTTTCCACCTATATCGATTGGCGCCGGCTGGTCGCCCTTCACGCGGATGGCAACTATCAGCTGCTCTTCTGGAGGAACGATCACAAGACGGGTGAAGCATCGGGCATACGGCATTACGACGGGCGGTATCGGACGCTCGAAACCGATGAGGGCGACTGCCTGCTGCAACTCGACCTGGTGCTGACCGGCAAGTCGCTGGGCAGCGATGCCAGCGATGACGGCTTGTACCTGATGCGCAGCGGTGGACAGCCGCTGCTGTTGCAGGCTGCCCGCCTCGAGGACATGGCAACGGCCATCGGCGGGCGTTCGACCATGGGCAGCTCCGAACACTACTTCCGGCCCGTGCGGCTGGACGATCCCTTTCCTGCCGAGAACTCCGGTGGCATGGAGGCCCCACCTTTCGAGGACCTGCCGTCCGCGCTGCAGGCTCTGGTGCACCGCAAGCCTCTCCGGGCCACGATCGTCGAGGTCGACGCCCACAGCGACCCCGAAGATTCCACCGTGATGGTCTGGGTGGATCTGGGAAGCAACGACGGGCTGCGCAAGAACATGCCGCTCATGTCGCCCAAGGACAGCCCGCGCGCGCTCTACGGCTGGGTATGGCAGATGGATCCGAAGCGTTGCGGCGTCGGCATCAAGGTGCGGCGTGACGCGGCAGGCGCCGTGGTCAACGGCCCTGAGACGGGCGACGTCCTTGTGAGCCGGGCGGATTGAGTCCACCGGCGACAGCGCGAACCCGCGTTGCAGACCGAATTTCGCGAGACCTACCAGTCGACCTGAGGCCACCGTGGCATTGCCGGCCGAGCCGGAGCCGGCATCCGCCATGGCCGCCAGTCCCGCATCAGGCCGAGCTCCGGCGCGAACCGCCATGCCAGCAGCGCCAGCGCGAGCAGCGCGGGAATCCACCGCAGGTCCGTATCCGCCGGCAGATATTGCGCGTAGCGGCGGTCCAGCATGGCCGTCTTCAGGGCCTCGGGCGTGTTCAGGCGCCGGTAGTTCACGCCGACCAGCTCGGCCAGCGCGCGCAGATGGTCCTGCCGCAGCTCGGAAAGATGTTCGTGGTTGAGCGCGCTGCCGATCGCCGAGCCCTGCACCACCTCGTCGGCCCGCCAGTAGCCGGCGGGCTCGCCGTTGCTGCCGGTCTTGGGAATCGGCACCGGCACGTCGCCGCCCACGCCGATCAGCCAACCCTGGACTTCGCCGGGCTTGATGTCCGTCATCGGCGGTGTCTCGTTGATGCGCAGCGGCGGCGATTCCTGCCCGTCGCTGATGAAGACGAAGTGGGTATCGGGCCCCACGCTGCGCGCGCCGCGCACGGCCCAGGTCACGCCTTTGCTCACGTTGCTCGCATTGGCCCAGCGCATGCGGCCGTCGATGCGCTCGAGCGAGGCCAGCAGTTCCTCATAGTGGCTGCAGACCTCGACCGGCGAGAGGATCACGAGCGAGCGGTAGTCCGCGAAGACGCTCCAGCCCACCTTGGAGCCGCAGGGCAGTGCACCGAGCACCTCGCGCATGGCGGCGCGTGCGAGCGTGAGGCGGCTGACCGCCGTGTGGTCGAGTTCCACGTCCTCGACGTTCATGCTCTGCGTGATGTCGAAGCTGACCTGCCAGTTGAACACCGGGCGCTGTAGCTGCACGCGCGGCGGCCAGACCGCGAGCGCCAGCAGCAGCAGGGCCAGCACCAGCGGCCAGCTGCCGGTGCCGCCGCCGATGCGCCGCCAGGCGATGCGCCACTGTTGCCGCAGCGGCGGTTTCACGGCAGGTCTCCGGCGACGAAGCCCGGCACCCGGACCCGGCGCTGCTCGTGCGCCGGCTGCTGCTCGGCGGAGAAGGCTTCCTGGTCCTCGGGCGCGAGCCGCAGCGCGCGCTCCAGGTTGTAGCGCGCGTCCCAGTCCTCGGGCGCGGCGCGCAGCAGGTCGCGCAGCCGCTGCTTGCCGAGTTCGAACAGCGGCAGCGCGCCGGCCTCCTGCGCCATGCCCTGGCGCAGGTACATGTTGCCGAGGTTGAACAGCGCCTGCTGCGCGACCGGGTCGCGCTCGCCGGCCTGGATCAGGCTCGCATAGCCCTTGAGCGCGGCATCGTGCGCGCCGGCTTTCGAGAGGGCCAGCGCCTGGGCCAGTTGCAGTTCGCGCGGGGCCGAGATCGGCGCCGTCGTCGCGTCCTTGCCGACCGGCGTGGCGGCGATGCGGGCGATCTCGGCATTCAGGCCCATGGTGTGGCGCAGCCGCAGCCCACGCTCCAGTGCCACGCCCACGCAGCACAGGCTCAGCATGCCGAAGACCAGGTGAATCGTGCGTCGCTTCATGAAGCGCTTTCTTTCCGCCAGCTCTGCAGCTGCACGGCGCGGCAGGCGAGCAGGCCTGCGCAGCACAGCATCGCTGCCAGGTAGAACGCGGCGCCGTGGTCGCGCCGCGGGACCCGCTCATGAATGGTGAGCGGAAAATTCTGCTGCCGGTCGATCTCGGCCATGGCGGCGGCCATGGCATTGGAGTCGTCGACCTGGTAGAGCCGGTAGGGCGTGCTCAGCGTCTTGAAGAACTGGTGCAGCGCCAGTTCCTCGCCGAGGCCGTAGGCTGAAACCGTCTCGGTGTTGAGGTTGGGCGAGTTGGGGCCGCTGCGCACGTAGATCCAGTACAGGCCGATCTTCTCGCGCGCAAGGCCGACGTGGATGCGCTGCCGCGTCGGCTCGTCGAGCTGGGCGCCGCCGTCCGAAACGATCAGGATCACGCGGCTGCCCGAATAGCTGCGGCCTTCGAATTCCTCGATGGCCGCGAGCAGCGCCACGCCCATGCGGGTTTCGGGCAGGCCGCGGCCGATGGCGGTGGCGGCAAGCGCGGCCTGCACCGTGTCGGTCTTCTGCGTGAACGGCACCACCGCGATAGGCACCGTGCTGAAGGTCATGAAGGCAAAGCGGTTGTCGGGCCGCTTGGCGACGAATTCGCTCAGCAGGTCGCGCACGACCTTGGCCTTGGGCTCCTGTGACATGCGGCCCGCGGTCTGCAGGCCGTTGGTGTGCACCGTCGCATCCATGCTGCTGCTGCGGTCCATCAGGATCAGCACCTCGGCGCCGCGCCCGGCGCGCTCGACCACGGCGCCCGACTGCCCCGGCCCCGCGAGCCCGAGCACCGTGAAAGCCATGGCGCCGACCGCGAACGCGCGCCACAGAAAGCCGACCAGGCGCCCGACGCGGTCGGCCGGCAGCCAGCCCACATACGAGAAGCCCAGCGTGTCGCTTCGCTTGCGCAGCAACGGCAGCAGCGCAAGCGGCAGCAGCACGAGCATCCAGGGCTGGGCGAGGTCGAAGCGCATGGCTCTGTCTGCCGGTCAGTGCCGGTGGCGCTTTTCCGCATTGCGCAGCGCGCGGCACAGCGGCTTGAGCGGGTAGGCGGCCTGGGGCTGCGCCGGCGCGGCGGCGCTTTCGGCGAAGAAGAAGCGCCGGGTCGATTCGCGGTAGAAATCTTCCAGCCGCGGCTGCAGCGGGCGCAGGTAGGGTGCATCGGCCAGCAGCTGCGGCAGGCTGGCGCCGTGCACGACACGGCCGGCGCTCCGGTTGAGCGCGCGGTGCAGCACGCGCCATGCCTCGGGGCTTGCCGGGTCATCGATGCGCTTGAGCTCGCGCCAGGCATGCGCGAACGGCAGCTGCTGTGCCTCGCGCATGTTGCGCCAGGCCCACCAGGCGAGCCAGGCCAGCAGCACCGCGAGCAGCGCCAGGAGCGAGAGCTTCAGATGCTGTTCGATGGCGTAGGTCGGAAGCGCCGCGACCGGCCGGTCCGGCCGCAGCGGCTGCAGGTCGCCCTGGCCGAAGGTTTCCGCCGGCGCCAGCGGCCCGATGCTGACCGGCCAGGCGGGCAAGGCGAGCGCAGGGCCCGCGACGGTGGCGATCGTCAGGGCCGGCAGCGAGATGGCGGTCAGCGCGCGCGGCGCATTGATGAGCTGGTACTCGATGGCGAGCCAGCGCCTGCCCTGTGCATCGGTCTCGATGCGCGATGGCCTGCGTTCGAGCCAGAGATCGATGCGCGCCGCGGCGGGCAACGCACCGGGCTCGAGCGGCCGGCCTTGGTGCTCGAGCAGCACGCGCTGCGTGAGCAGGTCGCCGAGCACGTGGCCGAAGCTGCGCGGCTGCTCGATGGTGGCCGCAGCGGCTGGCGTGGCGGGATCGGCGGCGCGCGCAAAACCGGCGGGCACGGCGGTCAGAAGCAGCGCCAATGCCAGCGCCGCGGGATGAACGAGGTTCGTTGCGCTCATGCCGCCGTCTCCAGGAAATAGCGCGTGAGCGCTTCGGCGTCGAAGCGGCCCTGCAGGTGAAAGGGCGGCATGCCGTGCGCATTGAACAGCGCGCTGAGTTCGGCGCGGCGCGCCGCGACCGATTCGCGCCACCGCGTGCGCAGCGAATCGCGCATCCACAGGCTGCGCCGCGCGCCGGTTTCGGCGTCGCGCAGGGCGACCAGCGCGCGGGCCTCGGGCGGTTCGACCTCGGCCGGGTCCCAGACCACCAGCGGAACGACGCACGCCGGAGAGAACTGTTCGAGCAGCTCACCCAGCGCGGCGATCGGCCAGTGAAAGTCGGACGCGAGAAACACCAGTCCGCCGCGGCCCACCAGGCGTTCGGTGGCGCGGCGCAAGCCTGCCAGCGCGCTGCCGTCGGTGGGCGCCGGGCCCGCGGCAGCTTGGCAGTCGCGCAGCATCGTCGCCATCAGGCTGCCGTTGCCGCGGCTGTGGCGCGCCGGCACGAAGAGGTCCTGGCGCTCGCGCTGGTCGAAGGCCAGCAGGCCGACCGTGTCGCCGGCGCGAAAGGCGCTGTAGCCCAGCGCCTCGACCAGGTCGGCCACCACGTCGAGCTTGCGGCGCTCGGCGCCGAAATGCATCGAGGCCGACACGTCGACCACCACGTGCACCGGAATCGCCACGCGCAGCCGATGGATGCGCACCAGCCAGTCGCCGCGGCCTTCGCGCACGCTCGCGCGCAGGTCGATGCGGCGCGGGTCGGGATGGTCGAACAGCCGCCGGTGCGCAGCGAATTCCTGTCCGCTGCCCTGGCTCAGCCCGCGCTGCGCACCCGGGCGCCAGCCGCCGAAGCGGCGCGGCAGCTGGTAGTGGAATTCGTCGACGCGGTCCATGGCATCAGGGGGCGGCGATCTTGTCCATGATTTGCGTGACCAGCGCTTCCGACAGCTCGGCCCGGCGCAGTTCGTAGACCGGCGTGAAGAAGACGCGGTGCCCAAGCACCGAGGGCAGCACCGCCGCCAGATCGGCGGGTTCGAGGTGCGAGCGGCCTTCGAGCCAGGCCACGGTGCGCGCCGCGCGCAGCAGCGCGCTCATGCCGCGCGGGCTGGCGCCAGCCAGGATCAAGCGGTCCATGTCCACGCCATCGATCCGGATACCGAACTTCTGCGGCGCTTCGGTGGCCTCCCACACGTCGAGCACATAGCGCTCGATGGTCTCGCTGGCGCGCACGCTGCGCTGCACCTGCGCGCCGATGGCGTTGAGCCGGTCCCAGGGCAGGATGGCCGGCGCCACCTTGTCGATCAGGCTTTCGGTGTCGTGGTAGGCGGTGTCGAACACCAGCGACTGGCGGATGCCGCGGTCGGCCGGCTTGGGCATGTTCAACTCGAACATGAAGCGGTCGCGTGCCGCCGAAGCCAGTTCGAAGGTCTCTTCGCGCTCGACCTTGTTGCGGTCGGCGAACACCGTCATGTGCGGAAAGCTGTACTCGCGGTCGAAGGCCGACACCGTGCGCTCGGCCATCGCGCGCAAGAGCAGCGACTGCACCTGCGGCCGGGCCCGGTTGATCTCGTTGAAGAAGAAGGTGACCAGGCGCTCGCCGTGGCGCAGCAGCGGCCCCGGGTCGATGCGCGGGCGGCCTTCGGCGTCCACGTAGGTGTGATAGACCAGGTCGCCGGGCATCAGGTCGACCGTGCCCTCGACGCGCTCGAAATCGCCGCCGATGGCGCGCGAGAAGGCACGCAGCACCGTGGTCTTGCCGACGCCCACGTCGCCTTCGAGCAGCACATGGCCACGCGCGAACAGCGCCACGTTGATGAGGCGAATCGTTTCGGCCTGGCCGATCACCGCTTTCGCGACTTCGCTTTCGACGCGCAGCGCGAGGCGGCGCCAGTCTTCGAGTTGTTCTTCGGTGCCCATGGTGGTGTCCGGTGCCCCGGGGCTACTTCGACTCCATCATCTTCTTCAGGTGGGCGAGCCCGTCGCGGTAGACGCCGGTCACGGCCTTGATGGCGGCTTCGTCGTTCTTGTCCGGCGGCGGATCGTTGTTGGGATAGCCGCGGTAGAAGGCGCCGCGCCATTCGACGACGGACTTGCCGCCGTCGGCCACCACCGAGAGCACGGAGGTGTAGTTGGTGACCGGCAGTGCGCCGCCGTCCTTGGCGCGGTAGTTGTATTTCATCTTCGCGTCGTCGTAGCCCTCGAGCGTCTCGACCAGCGTGCCGCCGGCCTTGAGCTTGACGGTGCGCACCGAGCCTTCGGTATTGCCCTTGTCGGCCGGGCTGTCGGCCACGGCCGGATGCCAGTCCTTCAGCGCGTTGAAGTTCTTGATCCTGGCCCAGACGGCATCGGCCGGTGCCTCGATGGTGACTTTCTCGCTCACCTTCTGGCGCGTCGGCCCGTGGGCCTGGCTCGGCGCCGATGCGGCAAGCAGGAACGATGCGAGAAGAACGGACAGCGCCCGTCGGCCGGAGGGATGTGTCAGCATGGAAATATCCGTGATGAGGTGAGAAGAAAAAAGGTCGTTCCGAAAAAAAGGTCAGGGCTCCATCGGCGTGCCGATGAAGGCGCCGAAGCCGCGGCTGTTCTGCCCCGTGGCGATGGTCTTGAGCTTCTGTCCGCTCGCGGCGTCCAGCACCTGCACGTTGTCGTCCATCCAGTTGACGACGTAGACGCGGCCGCCGTGCGCGGCAATGCCTTCGGGGTAGGCAAAGCCGGGGAGGGTGCGCAGCAGCTTCAGCGAGGCGGCGTCGATCACGCTGACCGAGTCTTCGTGCTGGTTGGTCACGTAGAGCAGCGCGCCGCCCTCGGCCAGCGCCGCGCCGTAGGGCGCCTTGCCGGCCTTCACGGTGGCAATGACGGCTGGGCGGCGGATGTCGCGCATGTCCACCACCGAGATGTCGTTGCTCTGCACGTTGAGCGCGTAGAGGCGCGAGCGCGGCGCGTCGTAGAGCAGCGCGAACGGATGGCTGCCGACGCGCACGCGCGCCAGCACGCGCTGCGCGGCAGTGTCGACCACGGCCACGCTGTCGTCGTCGCGCTCGGCCACGAAAACGGTGGCGCCGCCTGGATGTGCGGCCACGCCGGCAGGCGCGCGGCCGACCGCGATCGAGGCCAGCGGTTTCGCGGCCCCGGTGGCTTGTGCGTCGAGCACCAGCAGCCGGCGGCTGTACCAGTCGGCCACGTACAGGCGCCGGCCGTCGGGAGAGATGTCGATGCCCACCGGCCCGTCGCCGGCCGGCAGCGTGTCCACGACCTTCTGCTGGCGCATGTCGATGACCGAGATGGTCTTGCTGTCGGGGTTGGAGACGAAGGCCCGGCCCGCGCGGCTCGATGCCACCACGCCGGCCGGCGAGCGGCCCACCGGCACCGTGGCCACCACCTGCTGCGAGGCGAGGTCGATCACCGACACGTCGTGGCTGCCCTGGTTGGTGATGTAGGCGAACGGCGCAGCCCAGGCCGAAGTGCACAGCAGCAGCAGGGAGGCAACCCCGGCGTGCACAGGTGTCGCGATACCCGTCATGGCGATCGACCGGCCCGGGACGCGGCTCAGCGCGCGGTCGGCGGGCCGATGAAGCAGCCCTTGTTGGCCTTGGCCTGCAGCGCCTTGTATCGCTTGATGTCGGCCTGCAGCTTTTCCGAGTCGCGGATGTAGCCGCCGCGCTCGCCGCCGATGGTGGTGGCCTTGGCGGCGGTGCTCAGGTCCACGTATTCCGAATACCTGATCTCCCTGGCCAGTGCGTCGACCGCGCAGGAGCACTTGCTGGCCATTTCGAAGTGGCCCGCATCGGGGTGGGCCGCGATGCATTCCTGCACGTACAGCACGCGGTCCAGCGTGGGAAAGTCGTTGTTGGCATGCGTCGCGCCATGCACGGCCATCGGCAGGCCGAGAAGACAAAGAAGAAGTCGGACTGTTTTGTTCATGGCGTTCGCTGGAAGAATTTCGTGAGCGGCAACAGGCGCTAGCGCGCCGGCGCCTTGGCTCCGTCGATCAGGAGCTCCTCGACCATGAGGGGCTGGGCCGCGGCGCTGTCGCCCGGAATGGAGGTGCGAATGCCATAGACGCCGCCCGGCACCGCGTCGGACAGCGTGAAGCGGTAGGTCTTGGTCGCGAACTTTTCGTACTTCGGCCGGTTCGGGTCGTCCAGGAAGGGGCTGAAGACGATTTCCTTGCCCTTGATGGCGCGGCCCTGGTAGCGCAGCGACACGTCGCGCACTTCGGCGTCCTGGTAGATCCCCATGCGGATGCGCTTGCGGAAGTGGTATTCGGAGCCGCGCGTGAGGCGCTTCATCTCGCGCACGTCGTGCTCCAGGAAATAGAGGATCACGGGATTGCCTTCGGCGGCCGGCACGTCGGGCACCGGGAGCTTGTGCGCACCGCTCAGGAACACGCCCTTGGCGTCGCAGCAGCGGCCGTCTTCCTTGGCGCTCAGGGACACGGTCACGCTGTCGGCAAACGCCTCCTCGAAGCTGCCGGTCTTGCCGAAGGTGTAGCGCAGCAGCATGGGCGCCTGCAGGTCTTTGAGCTGCGGCGTCATGAACAGCAGGCGTTCGGCGGGCGAGAAGTCGCGCTTGTCGGGCTCGGCATGCGAGGCCGGGGGAGACAAGAGAAGAACGCAGAGCGAAGCGGCGATGGCGAAGCGCATGAGGAAAACGGCAACTCAGTTGGTGGGAACCCCGAACGATGCATCGACCAGCGGCACGCCGAACTCCTTGAGGATGGCCTGGATCTCGGGTGCCTTGGACTCGATCAGTCCTTCGACCTGCTGCTTCCATTCGCGCTCGCCGTAGCGCACGCCCATGGCCATCTGGTAGTCGAGGCGAACGCCCTTCTCGGACTTGAGCGGCACCACGACGAGGGCCGGGTTTTTGACGCGCCGCGCAAAGTAGCCCGCGATCGGGCCCCAGACCACCACGGCGTCGAGCTTGCCTTCGGCCAGGTCCTTCTCGACGATCTCGCCCGGGTACTGCGCGGGGTCGGCGCTCATGAGCTTGTAAGGCACACCCTGCTCCAGCAGGCCGTGCTTGTTGAGCCATTGCGAAGCCGGCGAGCGGTCGTAGATGCCGATGCGTAGCGACTTGAGCTTGGCCGGGTCGAGCTTGAGGAAGTCTTCCGCCGAGGCCACGTTGTCCATGCCCTTGCCCTTGGGAAAGACCAGCGCGTAGGTCGAGCGGTAGTAGGGCTTGGTGACCGAGACTTCGTCGAGCCCGACGGGCACGCCCATCACGATGTCGCAGGGGTAGTCCTGCCCCGGCAGCTTGAAGCGCAGCGTGTTGCGGAAGAAGGCCAGCCGCTGCGGGAACGAGTAGTAGGTGACCGGCAGGCCGAGCGCCTTGCCGAACACCTCGGCGATGCGGTTCTCGATGCCTTCTGCCTTGGTGTTGGAGAAGGGCATGTTGTTGGGATCCTGGCAGACGCGCAGCGCCTTGCGCGGCGGTGTTTCCTGGGCCAGCGCCGGCACCAGCGCGCAGCAGCAGGCTGCGCCCAGGAGGCCCGCCCGCAGGCGGGCGCCGATGGAAAGCGGCTTGGCAGCAGGCTGCCGCGTCGTCATTTGTTTTCTTCCACTCGGGCGCGGGTGATGGCGCCGTCGGACCGGCCCTTGAGGTAGGCGTAGAGCTGGTTGATGTTCTCCATCACCGCCGGGTTGTTGCCGAAGCTCTGCATGCCCTTGTCGAGCCTGCCGTCGCGCACGGTCTTGATGAAGTCTTCCTTCTTCATCGTCTTGAGGCTGTTGATGAGGGACGGTCCCACCATCCCTTCCTGGTTGGGTCCATGGCAGCGGTCGCAGGCCGCGGAGCGCCAGGTGCGGAAACCCTTCATGGTTTCGGGATCCACCTTGTAGCCGTCGGTGACCTTGTAGGGCGCGGGGTCTGGCGCGGCAATGGCCAGTGTGCAGGCCACGCCGGCGAGCAGGACGAGGGAAGGCAGCAACGTTGACTTACGAAATTTCATGGCTCCTGGGTCTCCGGGTATCTTTTGAAAGTGCGCGGGGGAGAGCCCTCGAGCGAGTGCTCTCCCGGTTCGCATGTTGCGTCCATCTGTCCGATGGCGCCTCGGTAGTAACGCTTCAGTTGGGCAGCGCGAAGACAGTCAGCGAGCCGCCGAGCTCGGTGTACTGGGCGAGGTCCTTGTAGCCGCCGACGGCGCCCAGGCCTTCGGTGCTCTTCTCGGGGTCGATGCCCGCAGCCATGCCGATGCCGGCCCAGCCGCCGATGCCCGAGAACACGCCGACGTACTGCTTGCCCTTGTGCTCATAGGTGAACACGTTGCCGATGATGCCGGACGGGGTCTTGAACTTGAACAGCTCCTTGTTGATGTCCTTGGCATCCACGCACTTCAGGTAGCCTTCCAGCGTGCCGTAGCAGGAGATCCCGCCCGCGGTGTTCAGCGAACCGCTCCACACCGAGAACTTCTCGGCCTTGGTCTGCACGATCTTGCCGGTGCCCGCATCCCAGGCGATGAAGTTGCCCATGCCGCCATGGCTGCCCGGTGTGGGGTACATCGAGAGCGTGGCGCCCACGTACGGCTGGCCTGCCGTGTACTCGACCTTGAACGGCTCGTAGTCCATGCAGACGTGGTTCGTCGGCACGTAGAAGAGCTTGGTGTTGGGGTCGTAGGAAGCCGGTTGCTGGTCCTTGCTGCCCAGTGCCGCCGGGCAGATGCCCTTGGTGTTGACGTCGGCGCCGTTCTGCGCGGTCGAGTACTTGGCCACCACCTGCGGCCGGCCGGTCTTCATGTCGACGTGCGTGGCCCAGTTCACCTTGGGGTCGTACTTCTCGGCCACCAGCAGCGCGCCGGTCACACGGTCCAGCGTGTAGGCGAAGCCGTTGCGGTCGAAGTGCACCAGCGCCTTGGTCGGCTTGCCCTTGACGTTGATGTCCGCCAGGATCATTTCATTGATGCCGTCGAAGTCCCACTCGTCGAACGGCGTCATCTGGTAGACCCAGTTGACCTTGCCGGTGTCGACGTCGCGCGACCAGATGCTCATGGACCACTTGTTGTCGCCGGGCCGCTGCGAGGGGTTCCAGGTCGACGGGTTTCCGGTGCCGTAGTACACGGCATTGGTCGCCTTGTCGTAGCTGTACCAGCCCCAGGTGGTGCCGCCGCCGATCTTCCACTGGTCGCCCTTCCAGGTCTTCAGCGAAGAGTCCTTGCCCACGGGCGCCATCTTGCCGTCGGTCCAGGTCATGGTCTTGGCCGGGTCCATCAGCATTTCTTCGTCCGGGCCGGTGCTGTAGCCCTTCCAGGCCAGCTTGCCGTCCTTGATGTTGTAGGCTGCAAGGAAGCCGCGCACGCCGAACTCGCCGCCGCTGATGCCGGTGATGACCTTGTCCTTGAAGACGTGGGGTGCGTTGGTGTTGGTGGCACCGACCTTCGGATCGCCGTTCTTCACGGTCCACACCACCTTGCCGGTCTTGCTGTCGAGCGCCACCAGGGTGGTGTCGGCCTGTTGCAGGAAGACCTTTCCTTCCGCATAGGCGAGCCCGCGGTTCACCGTGTCGCAGCACATGACCGCGATCACCGACTGGTCCTGCTTGGGTTCGTACTTCCACAGGATCTTCTGGGTTTCCACGTCGAGCGCGAACACCTTGTTCGGGAACGGCGAGTGCAGGTACATGACGCCATCGACCACCAGGGGCGAACCCTCGTGGCCGCGCAGCACGCCGGTGGAGAAAGTCCACGCGACCTGCATCTTGCCCACGTTGCTCTTGGTGATCTGATTCAACTTGCTGTATCGCTGGTTGAACATATCGCCCGCTTGCGTGGCCCAGTTCTTGGAGTTGGCGATGTTTTTCTCGACGTCGGCATTGGCGAGCGCCAAGGCCGGAAGAGCCAACATCGCGACGCCGATATGCCGTACGAGACGGCCGGCGATCTGCCTGGAAAACTTCATAGATGTCTCCTCACATTTCAGTGGGTTTTGAACATGGTCATGGCGGCAGCCTGCGGATCTTTCGATCACCTTGGCGAATGCTGCGGTCCGCAACATCCATGCCTGCCAGTTCCAGCGTGGAGCACTTCGGCAGCCGGTGCGCGCTTCATGCGAAGACAGGTGGCGCCACTCGGAACAGGCGTGCGCGAGGCGGCCTTCGCGCAGTGCGCGGCGGCGTGCTGCAACGCGATCCGGACCTAGGGAAATCCCGGGCGTTCGGTGTGCCGGCCGGAGCCTCCCGCCACGCATTGCCGTAGCCCTGCATCATGTGCGCATCAAATTTGACGCAAAGTGTCTCGTGCGACGTGACGAATGTCGGGCGGCCATGGCTTGCAGCGGGCTGGCAGGCCTTCGCGCGAGCCAACGGACGGCGACGCATCACGGTGAAAACCCTCGAATTCCAGAGGCACGGAATTTGCGGCTCGAAGGCAAACGGCCCATACCATTGAGACACCCAAAGCCCGGCGAATCCCATCGATCTACATGCTGCGAACCATCGACTTAACCAAGCGCTATGGCACGCGCACGGCGCTGCAGTCGTTGTCGCTGCATCTGCCTGCGGGCCAGTTCGTGGCGCTGCTCGGACCCAACGGCGCGGGCAAGTCGACGCTGTTCCAGGTGCTCACGGGCATGTTCGCGGCCGACGAAGGCGAGGTCGAGGTGGCCGGCCATTCGCTGCGCCGTTCGGCGACTGCGGCGCTGCGGCAGATCGGCGTCGTGTTCCAGCAGATGTCGCTCGACCTGGACCTGAGCATCCGGCGCAACCTGCTGTTCCAGGCCGACCTGCACGGCCTGCCGCGGCGGCTTGCGGCCGAGCGCATTGCGTCGGCCTGCGAGCGCCTGAACATCGACGCCGACCTCGACCGCAAGGTGCGCGAGCTGTCGGGCGGCAACCGGCGCAAGGTCGAGCTGGCGCGCGCAGGGCTGCACCGGCCTGCCGTGCTGCTGATGGACGAAGCCACCGTCGGGCTCGATCCCAGATCGCGCCAGGATCTGCTCGCGGCCCTGCATGCGGATGTGCGCGAGCGCGGCGTGTGCGTGCTGTGGGCCACGCACCGGGTCGAGGAGGCCGAGGAGGCCGACCGCGTGCTGGTGCTGCACAAGGGACAGCTGCTGGCGGACGGAACGCCGGCGCAGGTGGGCCAGAGCCTTGGCGGCGCCACGCTGGAGGCGGGCTTCATCGCACGCACCGCCTGAATCAAGAACTATCCGAGCCAAAAAGAATGGAGACATCGCATGCCGCAACCTTTCCTGCCCCCGCTTGCGCGCGCCCGGTTCCGCGCGGCCGCTAGCGCGTTCGCGCTGGCCGCCGCAAGCGCCGCCGCGCTGGCGCAGGGCACCGCCTATGTGTCGAGCGAGAAGGACAGCGCGCTGACGATGATCGACCTGGCAACCCTGGCCGTGAAGGGCACGATCCCGACCTGCAAGCGCGCGCGCCACATCCAGCTCACGCCCGAGCGCCAGATCATGGTGGCCTGCACTGATTCCAACCAGGCCGACCTGATCGACCCCGCGAGCGGCAAGTCGGTGCGGCGCATTCCGCTGGGCGATGAACCCGAGGCTTTCGACCTGTCGCCCGACGGCAAGGTCATCTATGTCTCCAACGAGGATGCGGGCGAGGCCAGCTTCATCGACGCGGCCAGCGGCAAGAAGCTGCGCTCGGTCAAGGTGGGCGCGGAGCCGGAGGGCGTCAAGGTCAGCGCCGACGGCAAGACGCTGTACGTCACGTCGGAGGTGGCAAGCCTGGTGCACGTGATCGACACGGCCAGCGGCAAGGTCGTGAAGAACATCAAGGTCGGCAAGCGCCCGCGGCGCATGGCCATCACGCCCGACGGCAAGGAGCTCTGGGTCACCAACGAGCTGGGCGCGAGCGTCAGCATCGTCTCCACTGCCACCAACGAGGTGATCGACACGCTCAAGTTCGAAGTGAAAGGCGCGCGCGCCGAGGACATCACGCCCGTGGGCATCCAGATGACGAGCGACGGCAAGCGGGCCTTCGTGGGCCTTGGTCGCGCCAACCACGTGGCCTTCGTCGACGTGCCCGGCCGCAAGGTCGGCTCGCTGGTGCTGGTCGGCAAGCGGGCCTGGAACGTCACGCTCGACAAGGCGCAGGCGCGGCTCTACGTCGTCAACGGCCTGAGCGACGACGTGACGGTGGTCGACGTGGCCGGCGCCAAGGCCGTCAAGAGCGTTCCGGTAGGGCGCGTGCCCTATGGGCTCGTGATCGTCGAATGAGGACGCGCGCAACGGCTTCCTGCTTCGCGGGCGCGTGGTTGATGGCCGTGGCGCTCGTGGCGCCGGCGGCGGCGGGCGCGGCCGTGCTCAAGGCCACGCTGATCACGCCGGACGACGATCCGCGCCTGGAGCGCTCGCGGCTGGAGCGTGCCTACCTGGGACACCCGGGCGGCCGGCTTTCCGACGGGCTCGAGGTCGCGCTCGAGGAGACGAAGTTCGAACTGGAGGCCGCGGGTGCCGAGGTGGCGCTGGCCAGCGCGCCGGCCGCGACCCTCGAGGCGGCGCGCGCCGCCGCGGTGGCGGCCGAGAAGAACGGCGCGGCGGTGCTGCTGACCGACCTGCCGGCCGAATGGACGCTGGCCGTGGCCGATGCCGTGAAGCTGCCGGTGCTGAACCTGGGCGACGCCTCCGACCGGCTGCGCCAGCAGGATTGCCGCGCCCGCATGTTCCACCTGATTCCGAGCGAACGGATGCGCAGCGATGCGCTGGCGCAGACGCTGGTGTCGCGCAAATGGAGCAAGCTGCTCCTGCTGGTGGGTGGCAGCCCGCAGGACGCGCTGCGTGCGGCCACCGTGCAGGCGTCGATCAGGCGCTACGGCCTGCAGGTGGTGGCCAGCAAGCCGTTCAAGCTCTCGGCCGACCCGCGCGAGCGTGATCTCGCCAACCCGCTGCTGCTCACGGCCGGCAACAGCTATGACGCCGTGTGGGTGGTCGACAGCGACGGCGAATTCGCGCGCATGCTGCCCTACCGCACGGTGCTGCCGCGGCCGGTGGTGGGCGACGGCGGGCTGGTGGCGCTGGCCTGGCATGCGCAGTTCGAGCGCTACGGCGCGCCGCAGGTCTCGCGCCGCTTCGCCAAGGCCGCGAAACGCCCGATGACCGCGCAGGACTGGGCCGCATGGATGGCCGGCAAGACCCTGGCGGCCGCCGCCATTGCCGCGCCCAAGGGGCCGAACGCGGCCTGGGCCCAGGCCATCGGCAAGAGCACGCTCGACGGTTCCAAGGGCACCAGCCTGAGCTTCCGCGCCTGGGATGGCCAGCTGCGCCAGCCCATGCTGCTGACCGACGGGCAGGGCGTGATCGCGCAGGCGCCGGCCGAAGGCGTGCTGCACCCGCGCAACGTGCTCGACACGCTGGGCGCCGATGCACCGGAGAAGCTATGTCCGATCGCGCGCTAGAAACCCCAAAGCCTGCGGGCGAACAGGCCGAACCGCTGGCACGTCGCGGGCTGGGCCACGCGCTGCAGGCGATGCGCGCCATCATGCTGCGCGAGCTCTACAAGTTCTCGCAGCAGACCGGGCGACTGGTGTCGGCGCTGGTGCGGCCGCTGCTGTGGCTGGCGGTGTTCGCGGCCGGTTTCCGCAACGTGTTCGGCGTCGCGATCGTCGAGCCCTACGACACCTACATTCCGTACGACGTCTACATCGTGCCGGGGCTGGTCGGCATGGTGCTGCTGTTCAACGGCATGCAGTCGTCGCTGGCCATGGTCTACGACCGCGAGATGGGCCTGATGCGCCTTTTGCTCACGGCGCCGCTGCCGCGGCCGTGGCTGCTGTTCTCCAAGCTCTGCGCCACCGCGCTGCTGTCGGTGCTGCAGGCGCTGGTGTTCGTGGTGGTGGCGGCGCTGATCGGCACCGAGCTGCCGCTGCTGTCGCTTGCCGGGCTGCATGCGCTGGTGGCGCTGGCGGCCGGCGCGCTCATGCTGGGCGCGCTCGGGCTGCTGCTGTCGGTGCACATCAAGCAGCTGGAGAACTTCGCGGGCACGATGAACTTCGTCATCTTCCCGATGTACTTCCTTTCGACCGCGCTCTACCCGCTGTGGAAGCTGCAGGAATCGGGCGCCGAATGGGTGTACCAGCTGGCGCGCTTCAATCCCTTCACCTACGCGGTGGAGTGGATCCGCTTCGCGCTCTACGGCAAGGACCCGGGCCTGGCGCCCTATGTGGTGCTGGGCTGCCTGGTCGTTTTCTTCGGGCTCGCCTGCTGGGGCTACGACCCGCAGCGCGGCTTCGGCGGCCTGACCAAGCGCGGCGGAGGCGGGCCATGAGCCGGAGGCAGGCCGCGGGCGGGCAGGGCGGCGCCACCCGGCGCGGCTGGCTTCGCGGGGCCGGCGTGCTGGCACTGGGCGCATTGCCCTTGGCCCGGGCGATGGCGTCGACCGAGCCCTTTCCTTCGCGGCCCGTCACGCTGTGGGTGCCCTGGCCCGCGGGCGGCGCCACCGACATCTCGCTGCGGATCCTGGCCGAGCTGGCCTCGGTTGCGCTCGGGCAGCCGGTGCTGACCGAAAACCGCGGCGGCGCCGGCGGCACGCTGGCCATGCCGGTGCTGCAGCAGGCGCGGCCCGATGGTTACACCATCGCCCAGATGCCGCAGCCGGTGTTCCGCGCGCCGCACACGCAGAAGGTGCTGTGGGACCCGATCCGCGACGTGACGCCGATCATCCAGGTGTCCAGCGTCACCTTCGGCGTGCTGGTCGCGGCCGGCAGCCCAATGCGTTCGCTCGAAGACATGTTCGCATTCGCGCGGGCCCGGCCCGGCGAACTGACCATTGCCACCAACGGCATCGGCACCACGCCGCACATGGTGCTGGAGACGCTGTTCACGGCGCGCGGCCTGCGCTACATCCATGTGCCGTACAAGGGCACGGCCGAGCAGCTCAATGCGATTGCGGGCGGGCAGGTGATGGCCGGCGTCAATTCCACCGGCTTCGGGCCCGCGGTCGACGCGGGCACGCTGCGGCTGCTGGCGATCTTTTCCGGCGAGCGTTCGAAGCGCTGGCCACAGGTGCCCGTGCTGCGCGAGCTCGGCTTCGACATCGTGGCCAAGTCGCCCTATGGGCTGGCCGGCCCGCGCGGCCTGTCGCGCGGCGTGGTGGCGGTGCTGCACGACGCTTTCAAGAAAGCCATGTTCGACCCGCGCTTCAGGGACGAACTCGCCAAGTACGACCAGGAGGTCGACTACCTCGGTCCGGAGGCCTACGCGCAGTCGTGCCGCGAAATCTTCGCGCAGGAGCGCGCCATCGTCGAAAAGCTGGGCCTCGCGCGCACCGGCACTTGAGGGGGAGAACGCCGTGAGCCGACCGAAATTGCCCACCGCCCGCCGGCTGATCGGCCTTGCCGTGGCGGCCGCTGCCTGCCCCCTGCCCGGACAGGCGCAGGAGGCCGGCGCGGCCCAGCCGGGCAGTCTGCCGGCCGTCGAGGTGGTCGCCACCACGCCGGTGCCGGGCATCGAGGTACCAAAGGACCAGATCCCGTCCAACGTGCAGACCGCCGACGACCTGCACCTGCGCCGCGCGCAGAGCCTGAACCTGCCGGACTTCATGGCCACGCAGCTGCCCAGCGTGAACGTGAACGAGATCCAGGGCAATCCGTACCAGGTCGACGTGAACTACCGCGGCTTCAGCGCGAGCCCGGTGCTCGGCACGCCGCAGGGCCTGTCGGTGTACCAGGACGGCGTGCGCATCAACGAGCCCTTCGGCGACGTGGTGAACTGGGACCTGATCCCGAAGGCCGCCATATCGAGCATCACGCTGCTGCCGGGCTCCAACCCGCTGTTCGGCCTCAACACGCTCGGCGGTGCGCTGTCGCTGCAGACCAAGCGCGGCGACACGCACCCCGGCACCGAGCTGGAGCTGCAGGCCGGCTCCTTCGGCCGCGTGAGCACCGAACTCACGCATGGCCGCAAGCTGGCCGAAGGCGGGCACCTGTTCCTCGCGCTCGGCGGCCTCAACGAAGACGGCTGGCGCAATTTCTCGCCCTCGCGCGTGCGCCAGCTGTTTGCCAAGGTCGGGCAGGACAGCGGAAGGCTTTCCTGGGACCTGAGCTTCACCCATGGCGACAACCGGATGATCGGCAACGGCCTGCTGCCCGAGTCGATGCTGATGCAGAACCGCAAGCAGGTCTACACGCGGCCCGACCGCACCAACAACCGCATGTCGATGCTCACGCTCAACGCCAGCTACCGCCTGAGCGACCAGCAGACGATTTCCATGACCGCCTACTCGCGGCGTTCGCGCTACAGCACGCTCAATGGCGACCTCAACGACGATTTCAATCCGCCGGACAACGAGGCCACGGGCGTGGAGAACCGCACCTACACGCGCCAGCATGGCGAAGGCGTGGCGCTGCAGTCGACCTATGCCGCGGGCATTCACCAGCTCACCTTCGGTGCCTCGGTGGACCGCGCGCACACGCACTTCCGCCAGACCGAGGCCGAGGGCCTGCTGGACTCCACGCGCGCGGTGGTGCCGCAGGAAGAAGCCGAAGTCGATGCGCTGCTCGCGGGCAGGAGCCGCACTGCGAGCCTCTATTTTTCCGACCTGGTGAGCCTGCGGCCGAACCTGCAGCTGAGCCTCTCGGGCCGCTACAACGACACCCGCGTGAGCACCCGCGACGAGGGGCGCGCCTTGCTCGGGCTGTCCACGCAGCTCGACGGCGAAGGCCGCTACAAGAAGTTCAATCCCGCCATCGGCCTCACATGGCAGGCCACGCCGCGGCTCACGGCCTACGCGGGCTGGAGCCAGGGCAGCCGCGCGCCGAGCCCGATCGAGCTCGGCTGCTCCGACCCGGCCAACGCTTGCGTGCTGCCCAACGCGCTGCAGTCCGATCCGCCGCTCAAGCAGGTGGTGTCGCAGACATTCGAAACCGGACTGCGCGGCACGCTCGACTCCGGCATGCGCTGGAATGCCTCGGTGTTCCGCACCGTCAACAAGGACGACCTGCTGTTCGTGAGCAGCGGGCTCTCGCGCGGCTACTTCAGCAACTTCGGGCGCACCCTGCGCCAGGGCGTGGAACTCGGCCTTTCGCAGCACACGGACCGCGTCGACTGGTCGCTGTCGTACAGCTACCTGCGCGCGAGGTACGACTCGCCGGCCTGCCTCGTGGCCGAAGCGAACAGCAGCGCCGAGACCAGCCCCGCCTGCACCGGCGAGGGCGAGATCGCGGTGCGCCGCGGCGACCGCCTGCCGGGGCTGCCGGCGCATTCGCTCAAGCTCAATGTCGACTGGCGCGTGACCCCCGAGTGGACGCTGGGCGCGCAGTACCGCGTGTACTCGAAGCAGACGGTGCGCGGCAACGAGAACGGCCTGCACGCACCCGACGGGGCCGATTTCAGCGGCAGCGGCCGCATCGGCGGCTACGCGCTGCTCGACCTCACGACGCGCTGGAAGCTCGGGCGCAACCTCGAACTCTTTGCCAAGGTGGCGAACGTGTTCAACCGCCGCTATGCCACGGCGGGCCAGCTGGGCCGCAACGGCTTCGATGCGAGCGGCGCGGTGGCGGCGCCCGATGCATGGCGCAATGCGCAGTTCGTGGCGCCGGGCGCGCCGCGCGCGGTGTGGATCGGCATGCGGGTGCAACTGGGCGTCTGAGACCGCGCGCCGAAAAGCTCAGGGCGCGCGCCGCACGCTGCGCTTCCTCGCAGCGGTGCGAGGTGCCGGCAGCGTGCCGAGCTGCTGCTGGATCTGCGCCTGGCCATGTGTGCGCAGGTAGTCCTCGAAGGCCAGCGCCACCTGCGGCAATTGGCGCGACGCCAGGTGCATCACGTACCAGTCGCGCACCACCGGATTGCCCGGCACCGGCAGCACGCCCAGCAGGCCCGCGTTCATCTCGAGCACGCAGGTGTGCATCGACAAAAACGCAATACCGAAGCCCGCGGCGCACATCTGCTTGATGGCCTCGTTGCTCGACAGCTCGGAGCCGATGCGCAGCGGCAGGCCGTGGTCCTTGAAGAAGCGTTCGACCGTGGTGCGCGTGCCCGAGCCGCGCTCGCGCACCAGCATGCGCGTGTCCGAGAGCAGGGCGATGCTCGGCTTGGCCGCAGACATCAGCGGATGCGAGGGCGCCGCGAGAAAGGCCATCGGGTGCTTGGCGAAGGCGCTGGAGTCGGTCTTCAGCTCCGCGGGCGGGCGGCCCATGATGGCGATGTCGATCTCCTGGCCCGCGAGCATGCGCACGATCTCGTCGCGGTTGCCGACCTGCAGCTTGACCTTCACCTTCGGGTGCTCCTTGGCGAAGTTCACGAGGATGGGCGGCAGCAGGTACTCGGCCGTGGTGATGGCGCCCACGCGCAAGGTGCCCGAGAACACCCCCTGCAGCATGGCCATTTCGTCGCCGGCCTCGCGCCACAGGTCGAGGATGCGGCCGGCATAGCCCGCGAGCAATTCGCCTGCCTCGGTCAGCCGGATGCCGCGGCCCGTGCGCTGCAAGAGCGGCGTGCCGGCCGACTCCTCGAGTGTGCCGATCTGTATCGACACCGCGGGTTGCGTCAGATGCATTTCGTCTGCAGCAAGCGAAACGCTGCCGAGCCGCGCCACGGCGTGGAAGGTGGCGAGCTGGCGAAAGCTCGCGTGCTTGGAAAGAGGCATGAAGTGATATTAGGTTCGGCAAATGTGAATGTCAAAAGATTTAATTTTTCTTTATCTTTCACGAGGCCTACATTCACTTCACCAGACAGCACCAAACCCCTTCTTTTCGAGAGGCACTCCATGGGCAACATGAACGAAGCAATCCAGATCACCGACGCCAAGAAGCGCTACTCGGCCGGTGTGCTCAAGTACGCGCAGATGGGCTACTGGGACGGCGACTACGTGCCCAAGGACACCGACATCCTCGCGCTCTTCCGCATCACGCCCCAGGAGGGCGTGGACGCCATCGAGGCCGCCGCTGCGGTGGCGGGCGAATCGTCCACCGCCACCTGGACCGTGGTGTGGACCGACCGCCTCACGGCCTGCGACATGTACCGCGCCAAGGCCTACAAGGTCGAGCCGGTGCCCAACAACCCGGGCCAGTACTTCTGCTACGTGGCCTACGACCTCTCGCTGTTCGAGGAAGGCTCGATCACCAACGTGACGGCTTCCATCATCGGCAACGTCTTCAGCTTCAAGCCGCTGAAGGCCGCGCGGCTGGAAGACATGAAGTTCCCGGTGGCCTACGTCAAGACCTTTCCCGGCCCGCCGACCGGCATCGTGGTGGAGCGCGAGCGGCTCGACAAGTTCGGCCGGCCCCTGCTCGGCGCGACCACCAAGCCGAAGCTCGGACTCTCGGGCCGCAACTACGGCCGCGTGGTGTACGAGGGCCTGCGCGGCGGGCTCGACTTCATGAAGGACGACGAGAACATCAACTCGCAGCCCTTCATGCACTGGCGCGACCGCTTCCTGTTCGTGATGGACGCGGTCAACAAGGCCAGCGCCGCCACCGGCGAGGTCAAGGGCAGCTACCTGAACGTCACGGCCGGCACCATGGAAGAGATGTACCGCCGCGCACAGTTCGCCAAGGAGCTCGGCTCGGTGATCGTGATGATCGACCTGGTCGTCGGCTACACGGCCATCCAGTCGATGAGCCACTGGTGCCGCCAGAACGACATGATCCTGCACCTGCACCGCGCGGGCCACGGCACCTACACGCGCCAGAAGAACCACGGCGTGAGCTTCCGCGTGATCGCCAAGTGGATGCGCCTGGCGGGCGTGGACCACATCCACGCGGGCACGGCCGTCGGCAAGCTCGAAGGCGACCCGATGACGGTGCAGGGCTACTACAACGTCTGCCGCGACACGCGCACCAAGGTCGACCTGCCGCGCGGCATCTACTTCGACCAGGACTGGGGCGCGCTGCGCAAGGTGATGCCGGTGGCCTCGGGGGGCATCCATGCCGGCCAGATGCACCAGCTGCTCGACCTGTTCGGCGACGACGTGGTGCTGCAGTTCGGCGGCGGCACCATCGGCCATCCGCAGGGCATCCAGGCCGGGGCCACGGCCAACCGCGTGGCGCTCGAAGCCATGGTGCTGGCACGCAACGAGGGCCGCGACATCGCCAACGAGGGCCCGCAGATCCTGCGCGACGCGGCCAAGTGGTGCACGCCGCTGGCGGCCGCGCTCGACACATGGGGCGAGATCTCCTTCAACTACGCCTCCACCGATACCTCCGACTACGTGCCGACGCCATCGGTGGCCTGAACCCGCTTTCCAGTTCCAGGAGCAACAGACATGCGAATCACACAAGGCACCTTTTCCTTCCTGCCCGACCTGAGCGACGAGCAGATCAGCCGCCAGGTCGACTACTGCCTCGACAAGGGCTGGGCCATCGGCCTCGAATACACCGACGACCCCCATCCGCGCAACACCTTCTGGGAGATGTTCGGCAACCCGATGTTCGACATCAAGGATGCGGCCGGCGTCATGCTCGAACTCGCGGCCTGCCGCAAGACCTTCCCGCAGCAGTACATCCGCGTGACGGCTTTCGATTCGACGCACGGCACCGAGTCGGTCGTGATGTCCTTCATCGTCAACCGGCCGTCGAACGAACCGGGCTTCCGCCTGATCCGCACCGAGGAGCCGGGCCGCACGATCCGCTACAGCATCGAGAGCTATGCGGCGCAGGCGCGGCCCGAAGGCAGCCGCTACTGATCGAACCCTTTCGCACGCGCATTGCAAGAGGCACGCATGGACGCCACCGAATCCCCCGCCGCAACGGCCACGGCGCCGAGGCAGCTCTTCGAGTCTTCGGGCGTGAAGGCGCTGCTCGACCAGCTCGACGCCGAGCTGATCGGGCTGGCGCCGGTCAAGGGCCGCATCCGCGACATCGCGGCGCTGCTCTTGATCGACAAGCTGCGCCAGGCGCAGGGGCTGCAGTCGCAGCCGCCTTCACTGCACATGTCGTTCACGGGCAACCCGGGCACCGGAAAGACCACGGTGGCGATGCGCATGGCCGAGGTGCTCAAGCAGCTGGGCTATGTGCGCAAGGGCCACCTGGTGGCGGTGACGCGCGACGACCTGGTGGGCCAGTTCATCGGCCACACGGCGCCCAAGACCAAGGAAGTGATCAAGAAGGCGATGGGCGGCGTGCTGTTCATCGACGAGGCCTACTACCTCTACCGGCCCGAGAATGAACGCGACTACGGGCAGGAGGCCATCGAGATCCTGCTGCAGGTGATGGAGAACCAGCGCGACGACCTGGTGGTGATCCTCGCAGGCTACAAGGACCGCATGGAGACCTTCTTCGGCAGCAACCCGGGCATGGCCTCGCGCATTGCGCACCACATCGACTTTCCGGACTACAGCGAGGCCGAGCTGATGCAGATCGCGCAGCTCATGCTGGGGCGGCTGAACTACAGCTTCGACGACGGCGCGGCCTCCACCTTCTCGCGCTACGTGAGCCTGCGCCGGGGCCAGCCGCACTTTGCCAATGCGCGATCGATCCGCAACGCGCTCGACCGCATCCGGCTGCGCCACGCCACGCGCCTGTTCGGCAGCGACGAGGCCCTGACGCGCGAGCAGCTCTGCACGCTGCAGGCGCAGGACATCCTGGCCAGCCGTGTCTTCAATGCGCCGGCGGACGGCCCGCAGGCCGAAGGAGAAAAGAGATGAGCATCGAAGCCCTGGTCTTCGACGTCGACGGCACCCTGGCCGACACCGAGGAAGTGCACCGCATGGCCTTCAACCTGGCTTTCGAGCAGCTCGGGCTCGGCTGGCACTGGAGCCAGGCCGAATACCGCGCGCTGCTGGCGGTCACGGGCGGCAAGGAGCGCATGAAGGCCTACATCGATTCGCTGCCGCTGGGTGCATCCGAGAAGAAGCGGCTGCATGAACGCGTGCCGGCCATCCATGTGGCCAAGACGCAGCACTACACCGACATCGCGCGGCGCGGCGGCATCGAGCTGCGCACCGGCGTGCTGCGGTTTCTGGAGGAGGCTCAGCGCGCCGGCCTGCGCCTGGCGATTGCCAGCACCACCACCGCCGTCAACATCGACGCGCTGCTGCAGGCCACGCTCGGCCCGCGCGGCCTCACGATGTTCGACGTGATCGCCTGCGGCGACCAGGTGCGCGCGAAGAAGCCGGCGTCCGACATCTACCTGCTGGCGCTCGACACGCTGGGCGTGCCGCCCGAACGCGCCATCGCCATCGAGGACTCGCCCAACGGGCTGCGCTCGGCGCTGGGCGCCGGTCTCTGGACGCTGGTCACGCCGACCTTCTGGACCGAGGGCAGCGACTTCAGCGGCGCCGGCCTGGTGCTGCCGAGCCTGGGTGATCCTGCCCAGCCGCTGGCCGGCGAGCCCGGCGGGCGCCTTGCATCCGCGGCATGGCTCGGCATCGACGAACTGTTGCGGATGGCCACCGTGGCCCCGCCATTGAATGCCGTGCAGGCGCTCTACCGCGAGGACTCCTAGATGCAGAACCAGGAAAGAAACACCATGCGGATCGCGCCCAGCCTGCTGTCGGCGAACTTCGCACGGCTCGGCGAGGAGGTCACGGCGGTCATCGAAGCCGGTGCCGACCTGATCCATTTCGATGTCATGGACAACCACTATGTTCCAAATCTGACAATCGGTCCGCTGGTCTGCGAGGCCATCAAGCCCTATGCGACGGTGCCGATCGACGTGCACCTGATGGTCAAGCCGGTCGATGCGCTGATCCCGATGTTCGCGCAGGCCGGCGCCTCGATCATTTCGTTTCATCCCGAGGCCAGCGAGCACATCGACCGCACGATCCGGTTGATCAGGGACAGCGGCTGCAGGGCCGGCCTGGTGCTCAACCCCGCCACGCCGCTTGCGGTGCTCGACCATGTGCTGGACCAGCTCGACCTGGTGCTGCTGATGTCGGTCAATCCCGGCTTCGGCGGCCAGAGCTTCATCGAGAGCGTGCTGCCGAAGATCGAGGCGGTGCGCCGCCGCATCGATGCCAGCGGGCGCGATATCTGGCTGGAGGTCGATGGCGGCGTGAAGCCCGGCAACGCCGCGCGCATCGGCGCCGCGGGTGCCGACACCCTGGTGGCGGGCTCGGCCGTGTTCAACGGTGGCCGCTACCGCGAGGCCATCGGCGCCATCCGCGCGCAGGCGCTGCAGGGCCGGCATTCAATGGAAGGGCGTCCCGCATGACGAAAGAAGAGTTGCACGGCATCGATGCGATCGCCTTCGACCTCGACGGCACGCTGGTCGACAGCGCGCCCGACATCCGGCATGCGCTGAACTGCGCGCTCGAGGAGGGCGGACTGGCGTGCTTCGAGCTGGACACCGTGCGCGCATGGATCGGCGACGGCCCCGACGCGCTGATCCTGCAGGCGCTGCGCGAGCACGGGCTCGGCGGCAGCGAGGCGCTGCGCGGCCGGCTGCGCAAGTCCTTCGATGCCGCCACGCTGGCGGCGCCATTGAAGTTCGGCAGCGTGTTCGAGGGCATTGCCGCACTCGTCTCCGGCCTGCGCCGCACGCTGCCGATGGTGGTGGTCACGAACAAGCCGACGCCGCTGGCACGCGCCGTGCTGGATGCAGCAGGTCTGCTGCCGGCGATGGCGGGGGTTCACGGCGCCGACACCGCGGCGCAGCGCAAGCCCGCGCCGCTCCTGCTGCAGGCCGCGGCGCGCCAGCTGGGCGTGGAACCCGCGAGGCTGCTGATGGTGGGCGACGGCCCGGCCGACCTGCTCGCGGCACAGGCAGCGGGCTGTCCGGCCGCGCTGGTGGCCTGGGGCTATGGCGGCCATGCGGCGGCGAATGCGGGCGAAGCGGCGCGCGCATGGCGCGTCTCGACGCCGCAGCAACTGCTGCTGAGGGCATGCGAGTCGCGCGCTGCGGGCCGCCGAGACGAAGAAATGACGACCCGGATTTTTTGATTCAACCAGGAGACGATCATGCCCATTGCAGGCAAGGCCACGCTGACCCAGTACATCATCGAGGAGCGCCGCCGCCACCCCGGTGCCACGGGCGCGCTCAACGCGCTCATCACCGACGTCTCCCTTGCCTGCAAGGCGATCTCGCGCAAGGTGGCGCTCGGCGCCCTCGGCGACGTGCTCGGCAGCGCGAGCACGCAGAACGTGCAGGGCGAGGAACAGAAGACGCTCGACGTGCTGAGCAACGACATGTTCCTGCGCGCCAACGAGTGGGGCGGCCACGTGGCGGGCATGGTCTCGGAAGAGATGGAAGAGCCCTACCTGCCGCCGCAGCAGTACCCGCGCGGCAAGTACCTGCTGCTGTTCGACCCGCTCGACGGCTCGTCGAACATCGACGTCAACGTGGCGGTGGGCAGCATCTTCTCGATCCTGCGCGCGCCCACGCCCGAGGCCGACGCCAGGCCCGAAGACTTCCTGCAGCCCGGCACCGAACAGGTCGGTGCCGGCTACGCGATCTACGGCCCTTCGACCATGCTGGTGCTGACGCTGGGCAACGGCACGCATGCCTTCACGCTCGATCCGCAGCTGGGCGAATGGGTGCTGAGCCATCCGAACCTGAGCATTCCGCGGCAGACCAGCGAGTTCGCGATCAACGCCTCGAACAGCCGCTTCTGGGAGCCGGCCGTGAAGCGCTACGTCGACGAATGCCTGGCCGGCAGGGAAGGCCCGCGCGGCATCGATTTCAACATGCGGTGGATCGCCTCGCTGGTGGCCGAAACGCACCGCATCCTGATGCGCGGCGGCGTCTTCATGTATCCGCGCGACAGCAAGGAATCGGGCCGCGACGGCCGCCTGCGGCTGCTCTACGAAGCCAATCCGATCTCGTTCTTGATCGAGCAGGCCGGCGGCATGGCCAGCACGGGGCGGCGCCGCCTGATGGCGGTCGAGCCGGAGTCGATCCACCAGCGCATCGGCTTCGTCTTCGGCTCGTCCGACGAGGTGGCGCGCGTGGAGGCCTACCACAGCGAGGAGCCGCAGGACACCTACCAGGCGCCGCTGTTCGGCAAGCGCGGCCTCTTTGCAACCGCCGCCTGAACGAGACCCCGCCGCCCGCACGAATTCTTCATCTCCCCGAGGCCACCATGTCAGCCAAACATCCCATCGTTGCCATCACCGGCTCGTCCGGCGCGGGCACCACGTCCGTCACGCGGACTTTCGAGAACATCTTCCGCCGCGAGAGCGTCAAGGCGGCCATCGTGGAGGGCGACAGCTTCCACCGCTACGACCGCAATTCCATGAAGGTGGCCATGGCCGAGGCCGAGGCCGCCGGCAACCGCAACTTCAGCCACTTCGGCGAGGACGCCAATCTGTTCGCCGAACTCGAGGCGCTGTTCCGCGACTACGGCGAGGCGGGCGTCGGCCAGAGCCGCAAGTACCTGCACGATGCGCAGGAGGCCGCGCCCTACAAGCAGGAGCCCGGCACTTTCACGCCGTGGGAAACGCTGCCCGACAGCGAGCTGCTGTTCTATGAGGGCCTGCATGGCGGCGTGACCACCGGGAAGGTCGACATCGCGCGCCACGTCGATCTGCTGATCGGCGTGGTGCCGGTGATCAACCTCGAGTGGATCCAGAAGCTGCACCGCGACAAGAACACGCGCGGCTATTCGACCGAGGCCGTGACCGACGTGATCCTGCGCCGGATGAACGAGTACGTGCACTACATCTGCCCGCAGTTCACGCGCACGCACATCAACTTTCAGCGCGTGCCGGTGGTGGACACCTCCGACCCGTTCATTGCGCGCACCATCCCGAGCCCGGACGAGAGCCTGGTCGTGATCCGCTTCGCCAACCCCACGGGCTTCGACTTTCCCTATCTGCTGAGCATGCTGCACGACTCCTTCATGTCGCGGGCCAACACGCTGGTGGTGCCGGGCGGAAAGATGGAGCTCGCGATGCAGCTGATCTTCACGCCGATGATCCTGCGCCTCATGGAGCGCCGCAAGAAGGCCTATGCGATCTAGCGCGCGCCCGCCGCGGCCGAACACCTCACGCACAACGAACCCACCGGAACCTCGCATGACGACTGACAACCTCGCCTTGCGCACGCAGTGCGCCAACGCCATCCGCGCGCTGGCCATGGACGCGGTGCAAGCCGCCAACTCGGGCCACCCGGGCATGCCGATGGGCATGGCCGACATCGCCGAAGCCCTGTGGCGGCATCGCCTGCGGCACGATCCCGCCGATCCGCGCTGGATGAATCGCGACCGCTTCGTCGTTTCCAACGGGCACGGCTCGATGCTGCTGTATGCGCTGCTGCACCTGAGCGGCTATGCGCTGCCGATGGAGGAGCTGCGGCGCTTCCGCCAGCTGCATTCGCGCACGCCGGGCCACCCCGAGGCCGGCGTCACGCCCGGCGTGGAAACCACCACCGGGCCGCTGGGGCAGGGCATCAGCAATGCGGTGGGCATGGCGCTGGCCGAGAAGCTGCTGGCCGAGGAATTCAACCGCCCCGGCCACGAGGTGATCGACCACCGCACCTACGTGTTCCTGGGGGACGGCTGCCTGATGGAAGGCATCAGCCACGAGGCCTGTTCGCTCGCGGGCACCTGGCGCCTGCGCAAGCTGGTGGCGTTCTACGACGACAACGGCATCTCGATCGACGGCGAGGTCGGCGGCTGGTTCAGCGACGACACGCCGGGCCGCTTCGAAGCCTACGGCTGGACCGTGCTGCGCGACGTCGACGGCCATGACGCCGAGGCGCTCGACGCAGCCATTGAAAGCGCCACGGCCGCGGACCGCCCGGTGCTCGTGTGCTGCAAGACGCGCATCGGCCAGGGTTCGCCGAACCGCGCCGGCACCGCGAAGGCGCATGGCGAGGCATTGGGCGAGGCCGAGATCGCGTTGACGCGGCAGGCGCTCGGCTGGAGCGCCGCGCCCTTCGAAGTGCCGGCGGCCATTGCAGAGGCGTGGTCGGCGCGCGAATCGGGCGCCGCGCTGCACAAAGCCTGGCAGGAGCGCTTTGCCGCCTACGCACAGGAGCATCCGGCGCTGGCGCGCAAGTTGCTGCGACGCCATCGCACCGACGCGCCGCTCACTGCAAAAGCCGAGGCAGCCCTGGCTGCGGCCGCGTCGGGCGCCGAGCAGCGCAAGGCATCGGTCGCCACGCGAAAGGCCTCGCAGCAGGTGCTCGACGAAGTCGGCCCGGCGATGCCCGAACTGATCGGCGGTTCGGCCGACCTCACGGGTTCGAACCTCACCGACTGGAAGGGCCACCGCGCGCTCAAGGGCACGGGCACCGGCAACCACGTGCACTACGGCGTGCGCGAGTTCGGCATGGCGGCCATCATGAACGGGCTCGCGCTGCACGGCGGCTTCCGTCCCTTCGGCGGCACCTTCCTGACTTTTTCCGACTACGCGCGCAACGGCGTGCGCATGTCGGCGCTGATGAAGCTGCCGGTCATCTATGTCTTCACGCACGACTCGATCGGGCTCGGCGAGGACGGCCCGACGCACCAGCCGGTGGAGCATGCCTCGAGCCTGCGGCTGATTCCCGATGTCGACGTGTGGCGCCCGGCCGATGCCACCGAGACGGCCGTGGCCTGGCGCCAGGCCCTGCGCCGCGTCGACGGGCCGAGCTGCCTGCTGCTGACGCGCCAGGCGCTGCCGCATGCCGGCGACGCCGGCGAGCGCATCGAATCCATTGCGCGCGGCGCCTATGTGCTGCGCCGTCCGGAGGCGGAGTGCGTCTGCCTGCTGGCAAGCGGCTCCGAGGTGAGCGTGGCGCTGGCCGCCGCGGCCCTGCTGGCGCAGGACGGCATCGAGGCGCGCGTGGTGTCCGTGCCGTGCATGGACGTGTTCGAACGGCAGGACAAGGATTGGCGCCACGCGGTCATTCCGCGCCACCTGCCGCGCGTGGCGGTGGAGGCCGGCAGCACCGGCCTGTGGTGGAAGTTCGTCGGCGAATACGGCGACGTGGTCGGGCTCGACCGCTTCGGCGAATCGGCGCCGGCTGGCGAGCTCTTCAAGCTGTTCGGACTGACCGCCGAAGTGGTGGCCGAGCGCGCCCGCCGCCTGCTTGCGAACGCCGCGCCGGCCGGCCTGAAAGAGGCCGCATGAGCTTCGAAACGCGCGACCTGCCCACGCCCATTTCCAACTTCACAGGAGAGCTCCCATGGCCATGATTTCGCTGCGCCAATTGCTGGACCACGCCGCCGAGCACCAGTACGGCGTGCCGGCGTTCAACGTCAACAACCTGGAGCAGATCCAGGCCATCATGCAGGCCGCGCGCAAGACCGACAGCCCGGTCATCCTGCAGGCTTCGGCCGGCGCTCGCAAATACGCGGGCGAACCCTTCC
Source organism: Variovorax beijingensis (assembly GCF_007828835.1). Lineage (GTDB taxonomy): Bacteria > Pseudomonadota > Gammaproteobacteria > Burkholderiales > Burkholderiaceae_C > Variovorax > Variovorax beijingensis_A. The sequence continues at coordinate 347,872 of NZ_VIVL01000006.1, forward strand.
TGCGCAAGATGGTCGAGGCGGCGGCCGAGATGTACCCCGGGATCCCGATCGTGATGCACCAGGACCACGGCGCCAGCCCGTCGATGTGCATGCAGGCCATCCGTTCGGGCTTCACCAGCGTGATGATGGACGGCTCGCTGATGGAAGACGCGAAGACGCCCGCGAGCTATGACTACAACGTGGGCGTGACCAGCCGCGTGGTGGAGATGGCGCATGCGGTCGGCGTCTCGGTCGAGGGCGAGCTGGGCTGCCTCGGGTCGCTCGAGTCGGGCATGGCCGGCGAGGAAGACGGCAGCGGGGCCGAGGGCGTGCTGTCGCACGACCAACTGCTGACCGATCCGCAGCAGGCGGTCGATTTCGTGTCGCGCACCGGCGTGGATGCGCTGGCCATTGCCATCGGCACTTCGCATGGCGCCTACAAGTTCAGCCGCAGGCCGACCGGCGACATCCTTGCGATCGACCGCATCAAGGAGATCCATGCGCGCATTCCGAAGACGCACCTCGTGATGCACGGCTCTTCGTCGGTGCCGCAGGAATGGCTGGCCGTGATCCGCGAGTTCGGCGGCGACATCAAGGAGACCTACGGCGTGCCGGTGGAGGAGATCCAGGAAGGCATCCGCCATGGCGTGCGCAAGGTCAACATCGACACCGACATCCGGCTGGCGATGACCGGCGCGATGCGCCGCGCCATGGGCCAGGACCGCAGCGAATTCGATCCGCGCAAGTTCCTGAAGGAGGCGACCGCGGCCGCGCGCGATGTCTGCATCGACCGCTTCCAGGCCTTCGGCACCGCGGGCATGGCGTCGCGGATCAAGCCGGCGCCGCTGCAGTAGCGCTGCTATTCGAGCAGCGCCCGGTGGACGCGGATCGCCTCGGCCGACACGGGGTTCAGTTCCCCCGGTCCGCCGGTGTCCAGGTGCGCCAGCAGCTCGCGCCGCATGCGCGGTTCCCAGAAGCGTTTCAGGTGCAGCGCCAGGTCATGCAGGGCTTCGCTGCGGTCGGGCATGGCTTCGAAGAAGCTGCCCATCTGGTTCACCATGCGGATCAGCTGGTCGACGTGCATTGCAGGAAACCTCAGGCGTTGGAGGGCAGGCCGTTCAGCCGCCACGGGTGGGTGTAGATGACCAGGTCGTCGCCGCGCACGAAGCCTGCCAGCGTCAGGCCCGCGTCCTGCGCAACCGCCGTGGCCAGCGAGGTCGAGGCCGATACCGCGGCCAGCAGCGGCACGCCGGCGGCAACGGTCTTCTGCACCATCTCGAAACTCGCCCGGCTGGTCACCGCGATGAAGCCGGTGGAGGCGGGCACGCTGCTTCTTGCGAGCGCGCCGACGAGCTTGTCGAGCGCGTTGTGGCGGCCGACGTCCTCGCGCACCAGCAGGGCTTCGCCCTCGACGCTGCACCAGGCAGCCGCATGCACGGCACCCGTCACCTTCTGCAGCACCTGCAGCGAGGCCAGCTCCCGCATGCCGCGCGCGACGGCGCGGGTCGAGAGCGCCGGGCCCTCGGGCAGGGGCGGCAGCGCGCGCGTGACATGCGCCAGGCTCTCGGTGCCGCACAGGCCGCAGCCCGTGCGCCCGGCCATCGAGCGGCGGCGCGCCTTCAGCCGCGCGAAGGCCGCGCTCGCCACCTCGAGCTTGAGCGTGATGCCTTCGGGGGCGTACGCTTCCTCCACGCCGTAGAGCTCGCCGCGTCCGAGCAGGATGCCCTCGCTGAGCGCGAAGCCCAGCGCGAAGTCGGCCAGGTCGGTGGGCGTCGCAAGCATCACAGCGTGCGCAATGCCGTTGAACTCCAGCGCGACCGGCACCTCCACGGCCACCCAGTCGCGGTTGTCGAAGGCCCGGCGGGCGCGCACGCCGCGCACGGGCAGAAGTTCCGCGCTTCCGGGACGCAGTGGGACGTCGGACAGGTTCACTTGGCGGCCGCCGTTTCTTCGATGCGCCTGCTCAGCAGCTCTTCCTGCAGAGCGTTGAACCGGCTGTACTCCTGCTGCCATTCGGAAGGCTGCATCACCGGCATCACCTGCACCGCGGTCACCTTGAACTCGGGGCAGTTGGTGGCCCAGTCGGAGTTGTCGGTGGTGATCACGTTGGCGCCCGATTCGGGGAAGTGGAAGGTGGTGTAGACCACGCCCGGCTGCACGCGCTCGGTGATGGTGGCCCGCAGCACGGTTTCGCCGGCGCGGCTGCGGATGCCGACCCAGTCGCCCTCGGCGATGCCGCGGTCCTCGGCGTCGGCCGGGTGGATCTCGAGGCGGTCCTCGCTGTGCCACTGGTTGTTGTCGGTGCGGCGGGTCTGCGCGCCCACGTTGTACTGCGACAGGATGCGCCCGGTGGTCAGGATCAGCGGGTACATGCGCGTGACCTTCTCGTCCGTTGGCACGTACTGCGTGATGATGAACTTGCCCTTGCCGCGCACGAACTCGCCGACGTGCATGGTCGGTGTGCCTTCGGGCGCAGCCTCGTTGCAGGGCCACTGCACGCTGCCGAGCTTCGCGAGCTTGGCGTAGCTCACGCCCGCGAAGGTGGGCGTGAGTGCGGCGATTTCGTTCATGATCTCTTCGGCGCTCGCATAGTTCATGGGATAGCCCAGCGCGTTGGAGAGCAGCTGCGTCACCTCCCAGTCGGCATAGCCGGCCTTGGGTGGCATGACCTTGGTGACGCGCGAGATGCGGCGCTCGGCGTTGGTGAAGGTACCGTCCTTCTCCAGGAACGACGCGCCCGGCAGGAACACGTGGGCGTACTTGGCGGTTTCGTTCAGGAACAGGTCCTGCACCACGATGCATTCCATCGCCATCAGGGCCTCGGCCACGTGCTGCGTGTTCGGGTCCGACTGGACCACGTCCTCGCCCTCGCAGTACAGGCCCTTGAAGCTGCCGGTGATGGCGGCATCGAACATGTTGGGAATGCGCAGCCCCGGCTCGGCGCGCAGCGCCACGCCCCAGGCGTCTTCGAAGCTGCCGCGCGCGGTGCTGTCCGACACATGGCGGTAGCCCGGCAGCTCGTGCGGGAACGAGCCCATGTCGCAGGAGCCCTGCACGTTGTTCTGGCCGCGCAGCGGATTCACGCCCACGCCTTCGCGGCCCACGTTGCCGGTGGCCATGGCGAGGTTGGCGATGCCCATCACCATGGTCGAGCCCTGGCTGTGCTCCGTCACGCCCAGGCCGTAGTAGATGGCGGCATTGCGCTTGCCGCCGTGGCCCTTGGCAAACAGCCGCGCGGCGGCGCGCAGCTCGGCCGCCGGCACGCCGGTCACTGCTTCCATGGCCTCGGGCGAGTTGGCCGGGCGCGCAACGAACTCCCGCCACTCGTTGAACGACTTGGGCTCGCAGCGCTCGGCCACGAAGGCTTCGTCGACCAGGCCTTCGGTCACGATCACATGCGCCATGGCGCTGATCACCGCCACGTTGGTGCCGGGCTTGAGCTTGAGATGATGGTCGGCCTTGACGTGGGGCGACTTCACCAGGTCGATGGTGCGCGGGTCGATCACGATCAGCCGTGCACCGGCGCGCAGGCGGCGCTTCATGCGCGACGCGAACACCGGGTGGCCGTCGGACGGGTTGGCGCCGATCACCATGATCACGTCCGACTTCTCGACCGACTTGAAAGTCTGCGTGCCGGCCGATTCGCCCATCGTCTGCTTCAGGCCATAGCCGGTGGGCGAGTGGCACACGCGCGCGCAGGTGTCGACGTTGTTGTTGCCGAAGGCCGCGCGCACCAGCTTCTGGACCAGGTAGCCCTCTTCGTTGGTGCAGCGCGAGGACACCAGCCCGCCGATGGAATCGGTGCCGTACTTCGCCTGGATGCGGCGGAACTCGCTGGCGGCGTGGTTGACGGCTTCGTCCCAGCTCACCTCGCGCCACGGATCGGTGATCCTGCTGCGGATCATGGGCTTGAGCACGCGGTCCTTGTGGGTGGCGTAGCCCCAGGCAAAGCGGCCCTTCACGCACGAGTGGCCTTCGTTGGCCTTGCCGTCCTTCCAGGGCACCATGCGCACCACTTCGTTGCCCTTCATCTCGGCCTTGAAGCCGCAGCCCACGCCGCAATAGGCGCAGGTGGTGATGGCGCTGTGCTCGGCCTGGCCCAGCCAGATCACCGATTTTTCCTGCAGCGTGGCCGTGGGGCAGGCCTGCACGCAGGCGCCGCAGCTCACGCATTCGGATTCCATGAAGGGCTGGTCCTGGCCCGCCGATACGCGCGACTCGAAGCCGCGGCCGCTGATGGTGAGCGCGAAGGTGCCCTGCGTTTCTTCGCAGGCGCGCACGCAGCGGTTGCAGACAATGCACTTGGCCGGGTCGTAGGTGAAGTAGGGGTTGGACTCGTCCTTGGCGCTCTTCAGATGGTTGGCGCCGTCATACCCGTAGCGCACGTTGCGCAGCCCGGTGACGCCCGCCATGTCCTGCAGTTCGCAGTCGCCGTTGGCGGCGCAGGTGAGGCAGTCGAGCGGATGGTCGGAGATGTAGAGCTCCATCACGCCCTTGCGCAGCTCCTGCAGCCTCGGGCTCTGCGTGCGCACCTTCATGCCGGCCTCGGCCGGCGTGGTGCACGACGCCGGATAGCCCTTGCGTCCGTCGATCTCCACCAGGCAGAGCCGGCAGGAGCCGAAGGGCTCCAGGCTGTCGGTCGCGCACAGCTTGGGCACCTGCACGCCCGCATCGACCGCGGCGCGCATCAGCGAGGTGCCCTTGGCCACCGTCACCGGCATGCCGTCGATCTCGAGCGTGACTTCCTCGGTGGATTCGCGCCTGGGCGTGCCGTGGTCGATGTCTTGCGATGGGTTCAGCATGGGATGTCTCCTCTGTTCGTCTCGTCGGTCAGGCTGCGGCGCGGTCGGGGGCTTCGATGCCGAAGTCCTCGGGGTAGTGATTGATGGCCGACAGCACGGGGTAGGGCGTCATGCCGCCCATGGCGCAGAGCGAGCCGTGCAGCATGGTGTCGCACAGGTCGCGCAGGAGAACGACCTGCTGCGGCCGGTTCTGGTTGCTGGTGATCTTGTCGATCACTTCCACGCCGCGCGTGGAGCCGATGCGGCAGGGCGTGCACTTGCCGCAGGACTCGATCGCGCAGAATTCCATCGCGTAGCGGGCCAGCTGCGACATGTCGGCCGTGTCGTCGTGCACCACGATGCCGCCGTGCCCGACCACCGCGCCCACGGCGGCATAGGCCTCGTAGTCCAGCGGCAGGTCCCACTGCGATTCGGGCACGTAGGCGCCCAGCGGACCGCCCACCTGCACCGCCTTGATCGGCCGGCCGCTCGCGCTGCCGCCGCCGAAGTCGTAGAGCAGTTCGCGCAGGCTCAGGCCGAAGGCCTTCTCGACCAGGCCGCCATGCCTGATGTTGCCGGCCAGCTGGAACGGCAGCGTGCCGCGGGAGCGGCCCATGCCGTAGTGCTTGTAGAAGTCCGCGCCGCGCGCCAGGATGAGGGGCACCGAGGCCAGCGTGATCACGTTGTTGATCACGGTCGGCTGGCCGAACAGGCCCTGCAGCGCCGGCAGCGGCGGCTTGGCGCGCACGATGCCGCGGCGGCCTTCCAGGCTTTCGAGCAGCGCGGTTTCCTCGCCGCACACATAGGCGCCGGCCGCCTTGCGCACGGTCAGGCGGAAGCTGCGGCCCGAGCCCAGGATGTCGTCGCCCACGAAGCCGGCTTGCTCGGCATGGCGGATGGCCTCGTTGATGGTGGCAATGGCATGCGGGTATTCCGAGCGCACATAGACGTAGCCCTCGGTCGCGCCGGTCGCAAGGCCCGCGATGGCCATGCCTTCCACCAGCATCAGCGGATCGCCTTCCATCGTCATGCGGTCCGAGAAGGTGCCCGAGTCGCCTTCGTCCGCATTGCAGACGATGTATTTCTGCGGCGCCTCCGCGGCCAGCACCGTCTTCCACTTGATCCCGGCCGGGAATGCGGCGCCGCCGCGGCCGCGCAGGCCGGAGTCCAGCACCTGCTGAACGATCTCGGCCGGAGCGAGGGTGAGCGCGCGGCGCAGCCCCGCGAAGCCTTCGTGCGCCTCGTAGTCGGCCACGGACACCGGATCGGTCACGCCCATGCGGGCGAAGGTCAGGCGCTCCTGTTTCTTCAGGTACGGAATCTCTTCGGTCAGGCCCAGGTTCAGCGCATGCGCGCCGCCCGAAAGAAAGCTGGCGTCGAACAGGCCGGCGACGTCGGCACCCGTGACCGGGCCGTAGGCCACGCGGCCTTGCGGCGTGGCCACTTCGACCAGCGTCTCCAGCCAGAACAGGCCGCGCGAACCGTTGCGCACGATGCGCACATCGGCGTTGCGTGCACGGGCTTGCGCCGCGATCTGCCGGGCCACCCGGTCGGCGCCGACCGCCAGCGCCGCGGAGTCGCGGGGGACATAGACGGTGGTGGTCATGAGGCGCTCCGCGCTTCCTCGACGATGCCGTCGAACCGTGCCGGCGTGATGCGCGCATGCACCTCATCGTTCACCGCGATGGCGGGCGACGAGGCGCACAGGCCGAGGCAGAACACCGGCTCCAGCGAGTACTGGCCGTCCGCCGACGTGCCGTGCACACCGCAGCCCAGGCGTTGCTCGGCATGCGCGAGCAGCGCATCCGCACCCATGGCCTTGCAGGCCTCTGCTCGGCAGACCTGCACCAGCAGCCGGCCTGCCGGGGCCGAGCGGAAGTGGTGGTAGTAGCTGACCACGCCATGCACCTCGGCACGCGACAGGTTGAACTGCTCGGCGATGAGGGGGACGGCGTCGGGCGGAACATGCCCCAGCGCGTCCTGGATGCCGTGCAGCGCAGGAAGCAGCCCGCCCGGGGTGTCCTTGTGCGCAGCGGCGATGGATGCCGCGATGCCCAGATTGTTCATATGCTTTGAATCTCCTAATGTTGGAGCTGCAATACCGTGGTGGCGCGAGTCTATGGAGAGGCATCGAATGCCACAATATGAGGCGTTCAGCCCAATAAATATGCTTTGGAAAGCCGAAACTCATGCATGAAGTGCACATCAGGCCGCAATGGACCATCCGCCAGGCCGACGGCGCGGCGCTGGCGCCGCGGGTGATCGAACTGCTGGTGCAGGTGCTGGAGCACGGCAGCCTGTCCAGCGCCTGCACCGTTTCCGGTGTGTCCTACCGCCACGCCTGGGAGCTGATCCGGCAGGGCGAAGCCATGTTCGGCCAGCCGCTGGTGGCGATGCAGCGCGGCAAGGGTTCCAGCCTCACGCCACTGGGTGAAAAGCTGGTGTGGGCCGACCGCCGCATCACCGCGCGCCTGTCGCCGCTCCTGGATTCGCTGGCCTCCGAACTGGGCGCGGAAATCGAGAAGCTGATTCCCACCGCGCCCACGCTGCTGCGCATCCACGCGAGCCATGGCTTCGCCATCGAGGCGCTGCATGGCTTCCTGGCCGCGGCGCAGGTGCCGGGCGACCTGCGCTACTGCGGCAGCGAGGAAGCCGTGGCCTCGCTGCACCACGGCAGCTGCGACGTGGCGGGCTTCCATGTGCCGCTGGGCGCGTTCGAGGCCGAAGCCGTCGCGCACTACGGTTCCTGGCTCAACGCCGATACGCAGAAAGTCATCGGCATGGCGACGCGGCACCAGGGCCTGATGGTGGCGCCCGGCAACCCGAAGAAGATCTACACGCTGGCCGACCTGGCGCGCCCCGATGTCCGCTTCATCAACCGGCAGGCGGGCTCGGGCACACGCTATCTGTTCGACCTCCAGTTGCGCGAGCAGGGCATCGCGCCCGAAGCCATCAAGGGCTACGAGCAGTGCGAGTTCACGCACGCGGCCGTCGCGGCCTTCGTGGCCAGCGGCATGGCCGACGCGGGCTACGGCGTGGAAACGCCGGCGCGCCAGTTCAAGCTCGACTTCATCTCCAACCAGGTGGAGCGCTATTTCCTGCTGTGCGAGGAGCGCTCGCTTGCCGCGCCGATCGTGCGGCGGATGCTGGACATCCTGCAGAGCGAGGCCTACCAGAGCGCCGTGAACCGCCTGCCGGGCTACCAGGCGGTGAACTGCGGCCGCGTGCTGTCGCTGGCGGAGGCCTTCGAGTCGCTTCGCCCCGCGGCGGCCGGCAAGCGCCGCACGGCCACGCGATCCAGGTAGAAGAGGCGCTCTTCCGCTGTCAGCAGAAAGCACTCAGCAACTCGTTCGTCGCAACTTCGCGACAAAGCAGGCTCAAAAGTAACCATCTGTATGGTTAAATCGCCCGAACTATCGCGAAGAGGACGAGGGATCTCCATGAAGCTGCTGCTGAGCATCGTGTGCGCCGTTGTTGCGTTGGCAGGGTGCGCCAGCACGCCGCCCACGCCGACCCAACCCGGCACCGGAACCGGGCTGTCTTACGTGCCCATGGTCGCCATGGAAGGCGTGGACCGGGCCCGCTACGACAGCGACGTGGCCGATTGCCGCACGGCCGCGATGCGGATCACCGCGCGCAGCGAAACCGGCGACGCCATGTGGCTTGCGCTGGGCCTGGGATTGATCACCGTGCATGGACAGGGCATCGTGGCTGCGGCCTCGTACACCGGCATTTCGGCTGCGGTGATCGACATGTCCTACCGGCCCAGCGCGGAGCTGGTTGCCGAGCACCAGCAGATCGCCGTGGTGCACTGCATGGCCAAGCGCGGCTACCGCAACCTCGACCCGAACGTGCGCGACACCTTCTACGGACATGCCTTCAACCCGGAAGTGGTGCTCGCGCCGCGCAGGACCGGGGTCGACACCTACAACGCCGAAGTGCTTGCCAAGGCCGGGCAGTGCAGCATCCAGCCGCGCGCCGAGCTCACGGCCAAGGGCCCGGGCTACGAGTCGTACAGCGTGCCCTGCTCGAACGGCACGGCCTGGGCCGTGCGCTGCGAATTCGGCAAGTGCCGCGTGCTGGGCCAGTCGGCCGTCCGGCGCTCCTCCTGACGGCGCGGGCGCTCGTCACTTGATGAGCATGCCCTTGAGCGCGGGGTCGGCGGGCGGCGCCTTGAGCTTCATCTGCCGCAGGATCTTCATCAGGAGCCGCGCGATCATCAGGTTGCGGTGCCGCTTGTTGTTGGCCGGTATCACGTACCAGGGCGCGTGCTCGGTCGAGGTGGCCCGCAGTGCCTTGTCGTAGGCCTGCTGGTAGGCGCTCCACTTGGTGCGCACCTCGAGGTCGCCCACATTGAACTTCCATTGCTTGCCGGGCGTGTCGATGCGCGCCTGCAGGCGTTCGCGCTGCGTGTCCTTGTCGATGTGCAGCATGCACTTGACGATCACCGTGCCGGTCTCGACGAGCAGGCGCTCGAAATCGTTGATCTGCGCATAGCGCCGCTGGGTCTCGGCCTTGTCGATCCAGCCTTCGACCACGGGCACCAGCACGTCCTCGTAATGACTGCGGTTCCAGACCGCGATCTCGCCGCTGCGCGGCACCACTGCATGGCAGCGCCAGAGGTAGTCGTGCGCGCGCTCGTCGTCGCTGGGTGCCTTGAAGGCGGTGACGCGCACACCCAGCGGGGAGGTGCGCGAGAACACCCAGCGAACGGTGCCGTCCTTGCCGCTGGTGTCCATGCCCTGCAGCACCAGCAGGACCTTGCGGCGGCCCTCGGCATGCAGCAGGTTCTGCATCTCGTCGAGCTCGATGGCCAGGGCGTCGATCTCGGCGAGCTGGGCGGCTTCGTTGCCGTCCAGGAACGGAGATTCGCCGGGGTCCACCTGCGAGAGTTTGAACTTGCTGTCGACGCGGTATTTCTTGAAGCTGGCCATCAATCCGGACTCCGTGCAAAAGCACGCAGCGTACGCGATCGGCACCCGGTCAGCGGTCGCTGTCGTCCGGATCGATGGAAGCGCTCCAGCGGCTGTCCCATTCGGCATGCCGAGCGGCGCCGTCGAGCTCGCGCCGGTCGCGCTTGGTGGGCCGGCCCTGCTCGATGGCCAGCGCCGGCTCGCTGCCCATGCGGCGCTGCTCGCGCAGGGCCGCCTGCGCGGCAATGCTTTCGGGCGTTTCTTCGTAGAGCTGCTGCGCCACCGGCGCCGGCCCGCGCTGGCCGCTCAGGCCGCGCACCGTGACGGTTCGCGTCACGGCGCCCAGGCGGATGGCCACCGTGTCTCCCGGCTTGACCTCGCGCGAGGCCTTGGCGATGTCGCCGTTGACCTGCACCCGGTTCTTGCCGATTTCGTCCGCAGCCAGCGAGCGCGTCTTGAAGAAGCGGGCGGCCCAGAGCCATTTGTCGATGCGCAGGCGATCCATAGGTTCAGGAATTGTGGCGGTAGACGGGCAGGCGCACGACAGCATCGAGGCCGACCGTGTGTGCGGAATTTTCCTGCGCGCCGCGGTTGTCGAGGCTGATGCGTCCGCCGAGCGCAAGCACGATCTCGCGGCAGATGGCCAGGCCCAGCCCCGAGCCGCTGGCCGTGTCGCCGGCGGAAAACGGCGCGAACAGGCGCTGGCGCAGTTCGGCTGCAATGCCCGGCCCCTGGTCGCGCACCGTCAGCACGGCTTCCGGGCCGTCCGAGCGAACCATCACCGAAAGGGCGCCGCCGCGCGGGCTCTGCTTGATGGCGTTGTGCAGCAGGTTGCGCGTGAGCTCCTGCAGCATCCATCGGTGCGCGCGCACCGTCACGGGCGCGTCGATGGCCAGTTCGAAGTCGAGCGCCTTGTCGGCGATCAGCGGCGACAGGTCCAGCGCAATCTGGCGCACCACCTCGCCAAGCTCCAGCGGCATTGATTCAGGCTGTTGGCGCAGCTGCTCGACCTTGGCGAGCGACAGCATCTGGTTGGCGAGCGTGGTGGCGCGCTCCACGGTCTGGCTGATCTCGCCCAGCGCCTGCTCGGGCGGCACGTCGCCGCGCCGCGCCGACTGCACCTGCGCCTTGAGCACCGCGAGCGGCGTGCGCAACTGATGGGCGCTGTCGCGCACGAAGCGCTTCTGGTGGTCGAGCAGGCGCTGCAGCCGGCCCATGACCTCGGTGGTGGCGTCGACCAGCGGGCGCAGCTCGCGCGGCGCATCGGGCGCGTCGATGGGGGAAAGGTCGTCGGCGGCGCGCTTCTCGATGGCTTCGCCGAGCTCACGCACCGGCCGCGTGGCGCGCTGCACCACCAGCACGGTGACCAGCGCGATCACGCCCATCAGCAGCAACTGGCGCCACAGCATGTCCACCAGCAGTTTGCGCACCAGGGTTTCGCGCAGTTCCAGCGTCTCGGCCACCTGCACCACGGCCATGCCGCGGCCGTGCCCACTGGCCACGGGCTGCAGCAACACCGCCATGCGCACCGGCTGGTTGCGAAAGCGCGCGTCGTAGAAATCGACCAGCGCCGCATAGGCGCCGCGGTCCGGGATGCGGCCGCGCCAGAACGGCAGTTCGGCAAAGCCCGAGACCATCTCGCCGTCGAGCGCCGACACGCGGTAGAAAAGGCGGCTGCGGTTGTCGGCCTCGAAGGCTTCGAGCGCGGAATAGGGCACGATCGCGCGCAGCCGCGCATGCTCGTCGTAGCCTTCCACGTCGAGCTGCTCGCCGATGGTCTTGGCCGAGGCGAGCAGGGTGCGGTCGTAGGCCGTGGTGGCCGCGGCCAGGCTCTGGCGGTACAGGCTCACGCTGTTGATCACGATGAACAGCGCCACCGGCGCGAGAATGCCCAGCAGCAGCCTCGCGCGCAGCGACAAGGCGGCCTTCATGGCTCGGCGCGCAGCAGGTAGCCCAGCCCGCGCAGCGTCATCAGCGCCGCCCCGGTGCCTGCGAGCTTCTTGCGCAGCCGATACACCACCACTTCGATGGCCTCGTACTGCACATCGGTCTCGCCCGGGAACACGAGTTCGAAGAGCCGCTCCTTGCTCACCGCATGGCCGGGTTTCATCATCAGCGCCTTGAGCAGCGCCAGTTCGCGCGGCGTGAGCTCCAGGATGCCGCTCTTGTGATAGATGGCGCCGCTCTCGGGCTCGAAGCGCAGCCCGCCCACTTCCTGCGGGTTCGGGCCCGCATCGGCGCCGGCATTCTGGTGGCGACGGCGCAGTGCGCGGATGCGCGCTTCCAGCTCATCGAGGTCGAAGGGCTTGGGCAGGTAGTCGTCGGCGCCGGCGTTCAGGCCCATGATGCGGTCGCCCACCGTGCCGCGGGCCGTGAGCAGCAGCACGGGCGTGCGCAGGCCCGCGGCGCGCGCCTGGGCCAGCACCTGCAGGCCGTCGAGGTTGGGCAGGCTCAGGTCGAGCGCCACCACGTCGGGCTCCAGCTCTCGCCACTGCTGGACGGCCAGCGCGCCGTCGCCGCAGATGCGCACGTCGATCCTGCTGCGGGCGAGGGCGCGCTGCAGGGTGACCTGCATCGAGGGATCGTCTTCGACCAGCAGCAGCTTCATGGGGTGTGGTGGGGGAATGGTACTTCGGTGTTTTCCCCAGTCCGGTGGACAGCCAACTGACAGCAGGGCGGCGCATGATAGCGGCTCAGGTTCAAGTCAGGTTTTCTTTAGTTCTCAGGAGACAACGATGCGTCGCGACACCTTTTTGAAGTCATTGGCCGCGCTGGCCGCCGCCGGAGCCCTGCCGTTGTCGGCACGCGCCGCTGCCAACGTCAAGATGATGATCCCGGCCAACCCGGGTGGGGGCTGGGACACCACGGGCCGCGCGCTGGGCAAGGCCATGACCGAAGCTAAGGTGGCCGACACGGTCACCTACGACAACAAGGGCGGTGCCGCCGGCGCACTGGGCCTGGCCCAGTTCGTGAACGGCTCCAAGGGCGATCCGAACGCGCTCATGGTGATGGGCTCCGTCATGCTGGGCGGCATCATCACCGGCAAGCCGCCGGTCAATCTCTCGCAGGCCACGCCGATCGCGCGCCTGACCACCGAATACAACGTGTTCGTGCTGCCGGCCAACTCGCCCTTCAAGTCCATGAAGGACGTGGTCGAGCAGCTCAAGAAGGATCCGGGCAGCGTCAAGTGGGGCGGCGGTTCGCGCGGCTCCACCGAGCACATCGCCGCGGCCATGATCGCGCAGAAGGTCGGTGCCGATCCGTCCAAGATCAACTACGTGGCCTTCCGCGGCGGCGGCGAGGCCACCGCGGCCATCCTGGGCGGCAACGTCACGATCGGCGGCAGTGGCTACAGCGAGTTCGCCGAGTACATTGCCGCCGGCAAGATGAAGGCCATTGCGGTCACGTCGGCCCAGCGCCTGCCCGGCATCAACGTGCCCACGCTCAAGGAGCAGGGCATCGACGTGGAGATCGGCAACTGGCGCGGCGTATACGGCGCCCCAGGCATCAGCGCCGAGCAGCGCAAGGCGCTGACCGACATGGTGCTGGCCGCCATGAAGAGTCCGTCGTGGGCCGAGTCGCTCAAGAAGAACGACTGGACGCCGGCCGTGCTTTCGGGCGAGGCCTTTGCCAAGTTCGTCGACGACGACTTCGCGAGCCTGCGCGCCATCATGGCCAAGTCCGGCATGGTCTGAACCCGGCGCGCACCACTGGCCGCCACACGGCGCGCTGTCCTCGAAAGAGACGACAGCGTGCCGTTTTCAAATCCAGTTCCACATCCCGAGAGAAAAAATGACAACTCCAGACTCCTCGGCCGCGCCGCCACCGACGGCCATCTGGCCCCAAACGCTGGTCGGCATCGGCGTGTTCCTGACCGGCCTGGCGCTGGCTTTCGGCGCCATCGGCATTTCCTCCGAGGCCGGCTACGGCGGCGTCGGCCCCAACTTCCTGCCCTGGCTGGTGTCGGGCGTGCTCACGCTGTGCGGCGGCTGGATTCTCTGGGAGGCGCGCACCGGCGGCTTTCGCGAGCTCGATGCACCCTCGGGCGCGGAGCACGCCTACTGGCCGGGCTTCGTCTGGGTGTCGGCCGGCCTGCTGCTCAATGCGGCGCTGATCACCACGCTGGGCTTCATCCTGAGCTGCACGCTGTGCTACGTGCTGGCGGTGCAGGGCCTGCGCCGCGCGAGCGGCCAGCCCTCGGCCAACCAGCCGCGCACCTGGGCCATCGACCTGCTGACCGGCGCGCTCATCTCGGCGCCCGTGTTCTGGATGTTCACCAAGTTCCTGGCCATCAACCTGCCGGGCCTCACGACCACCGGCTGGATCTGACATGAACCCCCACGCTCATCACTTCGTGTATTCGCTGCCCCCCGAGGGGGCGCAGGCCTGCCTTGGGGCGGCCCGGCGGGAGGCCTGACATGGACATTTTCAACGCACTCATGACGGGTTTCGCCGCGGCGATCACCCCTGTCAATCTTCTCTGGTGCCTGGTGGGCTGCGCGCTGGGCACGGCCGTGGGCGTGCTGCCGGGCATCGGCCCGGCGGTGGCGGTGGCCATGCTGCTGCCCATCACCGGCAAGGTCGACATCACGGCCTCGATGATCTTCTTCTCGGGCATCTACTACGGCGCCATGTACGGCGGCTCGACCACGTCCATCCTGCTCAACACGCCCGGCGAAACGGCCAGCATGGTGACGGCGATGGAAGGCAACAAGATGGCCAAGAGCGGCAGGGCGGGCGCGGCGCTTGCCACCGCCGCCATCGGCTCCTTCGTGGCCGGCACCATCGCCACCGTGATCGTCACGCTGTTCGCGCCGTTCGTGGCCGAGTTCGCCGTGAAGCTCGGCCCGCCCGAGTATTTCCTGCTGATGCTGCTGGCCTTCACCACGGTGAGCGCGGTGCTCGGCAAGAGCACGCTGCGCGGCATGACGGCGCTGTTCATCGGCCTGGCGGCCGGCTGCGTCGGCCTGGACCAGATCTCGGGCCAGGGCCGCTACACCGGCGGCATTCCCGAACTGCTCGACGGCATCGAGATCGTGCTGGTGGCCGTGGGCCTGTTCGCGGTGGCCGAGGTGCTGTACGCCGTGCTCTACGAGGGCAAGGTGGTCGAGGACCAGAACAAGCTGACCCGCGTTCACATGACGGCGCGCGACTGGAAGCGCTCGATTCCGGCATGGCTGCGCGGCACCGCCATCGGCACGCCGTTCGGCTGCATTCCGGCCGGCGGCACCGAGATTCCGACCTTCCTGAGCTATGCGACGGAAAAAAAGCTGGCCAAGGACGCGGACGCCAGGGCCGAGTTCGGCACCAAGGGCGCCATCGAGGGCGTGGCCGGCCCCGAAGCCGCCAACAACGCCACGGTGACGGCGGCGCTGATCCCGCTGCTCACGCTTGGCATCCCCACCTCGAACACCACCGCCATCCTGCTCGGCGCGTTCCAGAACTACGGTATCCAGCCGGGGCCGCAGCTGTTCACCACGTCGGCTGCGCTGGTGTGGGCGCTGATCGCTTCGCTCTACATCGGCAACGTGATGCTGCTGGTGCTGAACCTGCCGATGGTGGGCCTGTGGGTCAAGCTGCTGAAGATTCCCAAGCCGCAGCTCTACGCCGGCATCCTGATCTTTGCGACGGTGGGGGCCTACGGCATGCGCCAGAGTGCATTCGACCTGTTCCTGCTCTACGGCATCGGCCTGCTCGGCGTGGCGATGCGGCGCTTCGACTTTCCGACCGCTCCCGTGGTGGTGGGCATGATCCTCGGGCCGCTGGCCGAGGCGCAGCTGCGCAACGCGATGTCCATCGGGGAGGGCAGTGCCTCGGTGTTCTTCCAGCGGCCGATGTCGATCACGCTGGTGGTCGTCATCGTGGCTGTGCTGGTGCTGCCGCGCGTTGCCAAGCGGATGAGTGAACGCAAGCTGGCGAGGCTGGCGGCCTGAGATTGCTGTTTTTTCCCGGGGCCGGGTCTCGCCCCGGCGGGCGACTTACTTTCTTTTGGCGAAGCAAAAGAAAGTAAGTCCGCCGCCGGGCGGATATCCCGGCCTCGGGAAGCAAACGCCGGTCAGCGTCACAAAGAGCGAGAGAACAGAATCAACCAGCCGGCCTCTCCACCAGATCATCATCGATATGCGGATCGGCCGGCTGCCCCCGCAGCTTGCGCACGGTCCGCCGCATCCAGTGCTCGATGTCGTCCACGTAGGTGAACACCGCCGGCACCACCAGGAGGCTCAGCACGGTCGAAGTGATCAATCCGCCGATCACCGCCATCGCCATCGGCGAGCGGAAGCTCGAATCGGCAGTGCCCAGGCCCACGGCAATCGGCAGCATGCCGGCGCCCATCGCGAGCGTGGTCATGATGATGGGCCGTGCCCGCTTGTGGCAGGCGTCGCGCAGCGCGTCCCAGCGGCTCATGCCGTGGTCGCGGCGCGCCACGATGGCGTATTCCACCAGCAGGATCGAGTTCTTGGTGGCGATGCCCATCAGCATGATCAGGCCGATCAGCGACGGCATCGACAGCGCCTTCTGCCCGATCAGCAAACCCACGAAGGCACCGCCGAGCGCCAGCGGCAGCGCGCAGAGGATCGTCACCGGATGCAGGAAGTCCTTGAACAGCAGCACCAGCACGATGTAGATGCACAGCACGCCCGTGAGCATCGCAAGGCCGAAGCTGTTGAACAGCTCCGTCATCACTTCCGCGTCGCCCACCTCGGTCACGCGCACGCCGGGCGGCAGCTTCTGGATCGAGGGCAGCGCGGTGACGGCGGTCTTGGCGTCGCCCAGGCCCACGCCCGAGAGTTCGATCTCGAAGTTGACGTTGCGCGAGCGGTCGTAGCGGTCGATGACAGCCGGGCCGCCTTCCATCGTGAGCGAGGCCACCTGGCTCAGCATGACCGGGCCGCGCGCGCCGGGCACCGAGAGGCGGCCGAGCAGTTCGAGGTTCTGCCGCGCCGAGTCCTCGAGCTTCACCACGATGGGCACCTGCCGCTGCGCGAGGTTGAGCTTGGCCAGCGCCTGGTCGTAGTCGCCCAGCGTGGCCACGCGCAGCGTCTCGGCGATGGCCGAGCTGGTCACGCCCAGGTCGGCGGCGCGCGCGAAGTCGGGGCGCACGGCGATCTCGGGGCGGATCAGGCTCGCGGTGGAAGTGATGTTGCCGAGGCCGGGCACCGTACGCAGGTCTTTCTCGACCGCGCTGGCGGCGCTGGCCAGCGCCGCGGGGTCTTCACCCGTGAGCGCGAGGATGTATTTTTCGCCCGAGCCGCCCAGGCCCACGGTGCTGCGCACGCCGGGCAGCGTTTCGAGCGCGGCGCGGATCTGGTTCTCGATCACCTGCTTGCGCGGACGGTCGCCACGCTCGTCGAGCTTGATGGTGAGCGTGGCCTTGCGCGTTTCGGGCGTGCCGAAGTTGGCGAACGGATCGCCGCCCGCGCTGCCGCCGGCCACGGTGGTGTAGACGCTGCGCACATGATCGATCTTCATCACGCGATTGCGCGTTTCCTCCGCGGCCGCGGTGGTCTGCGCGAGCGTGGAGCCGGGCGCCAGGGAGAGATAGATCTGCGTCTGCGAGTTGTCGTCAGGCGGAATGAAGCCGGTCTTCAGCAGCGGAATCATCGCCAGCGAACCGAAGAAGAAGAGGGTGGCGAGCACCATCGTCTTGAAGCGGTGGTGCGTGCTCCATTCCACCGCGCGCATGTAGGCCGTGAGCCAGCGCGGCTCCTTTTCGGCACCCACCACCGGCTTCAGGATGTAGGCCGCCATCATGGGCGTGAGCATCCGTGCCACCACCAGCGACGCGAACACCGCGAGCGAGGCGGTCCAGCCGAACTGCTTGAAGAACTTGCCGGCCACGCCGCTCATGAAGGCGGTGGGCAGGAACACCGCGATCAGCGTGAAGGTGGTGGCGATCACCGCCAGCCCGATCTCGTCGGCCGCTTCCATGGCCGCCTCGTAGGGCGACTTGCCCATGCGCAGATGGCGCACGATGTTCTCCACCTCCACGATGGCGTCGTCCACCAATATGCCCACCACCAGCGAGAGCGCGAGCAGCGAGATCACGTTGACCGAAAAGCCCAGCAGGTGCATGCCGATGAAGGCCGGAATCACCGACATCGGCAGCGCCACGGCCGAGACGAAGGTGGCGCGCCAGTCGCGCAGGAACAGCCACACCACGATCACGGCCAGGATTGCGCCCTCGTACAGCAGGTGCAGCGAGCCCTCGTACTCTTCTTCCACCGGCTCGACGAAATTGAAGGCCTCGGTCAGCTCGATGTCGGGGCGCTGCGCGCGCAGTTCGGCCAGCGCCTTCTGGATCGCGCGGCCCACCTCGACCTCGCTCGCGCCGCGGCTGCGCGCCACTTCGAAGCCGACCACCGGCTTGCCGTTGAGCAGCGCCGCGGCGCGCGGCTCGGCAATGGTGTCGCTGATGCGCGCCACCTGGTCGAGCCGGATGCGGCGGCCGTCGGAAAGCGCAATCTGCATGTCGGCCAGCTGGTCGGCCGACTGCACGGTGGCCAGTGTGCGCACCGGCTGCTCGCTGCCGCCCAGGTCGATGCGGCCGCCCGCGCTTTCGGTCTGCACCTGGCGCAACTGGCGCGAGATGTCGGCCGCTGAAGCCCCCAATGCCTGCAGCTTGGCCGGGTCGAGGTCAACGTGCACCTGGCGCGTGACGCCGCCCACGCGGTTCACCGCGCCCACGCCGGGCAGCGCGAGCAGCTTCTTGGTGATGTCGTTGTCCACGAACCAGCTCAGCGCCTCGGCATCCATGCGCGACGAGGCGATGGTGAAGGCCAGCACCGGCTGGGCTGCGAAGTCGAGCTTGGTGACCACCGGGTCGCGCACGTCGGCAGGCAGGTCGGCGCGCACGCGCTGCACCGCGGAGCGCACGTCGTCCACGGCTTCCTGCACCGGCTTCTCGAGGCGGAACTCGACGATCAGCGTGGCGGCGCCGTCCTGCACCTTGGTGGTGATGTGCTTGAGGCCCTGCACCGTGGCAATGGAGTTCTCGAGCTTGCGTGCGACGTCGGTCTCCAGCTGCGAAGGCGCCGCGCCGGGCAGCGATGCCGAGACCGTCACGGTCGGCAGGTCGATGTCCGGAAAGTTCTGCACCTTCATGGCGTTGAAGGACAGCAGCCCCCCGAAGGTGAGCAGCACGAACAGCATCACCGCCGGAATCGGGTTGCGGATGGACCATGCGGAGACGTTCATGGGCGTGCCCTCGCTTCGCCGTTGCCCTGGCCGCCCGCGGCGGCCGAGGCCGGCGCTGCGGCAGGCCGGGCGCCCGCGGCCGCAGGGGCCGGCGGCGCCACCACGCGCACCAGGTCGCCGTCGTTCAGGAAGCCGGCGCCCTGCACCACGATCTGTGCGCCTTCGGGCAATGCGCTGGTGATTTCCACGCGCTCGCCGACGCGGCGGCCGGTCTGCACCTTGAGCTGCACCACGCGGTTGTCGGGCTGCAGCACGAAGACGTTGTTGAAGCCGTCGCGCGGAACAATGGAACTCTGCGGCACGGTGGGCGCGGAGCTGCGCCCCAACTCGAAGTCGCCGCGCGCGAACATGCCGGCCTTGATGCCGGTGTTCTGCTGCACGTTCGGCAGGTCGACATAGACCAGCGCCGCGCGGGTCTGCGGATCGACGGTGGGAGCGATGCTGCGCACCTTGCCGCGCACCTGCGCGCCGCTCGCGCTGACCACGAAGGCGGTGGTGCCCACGGTAATGCGGCTGAGCTCGGCCGAGGTGACTTCGGCACGCCATTCGAGCCGGCCCTGGCGGATCAGGCGGAACAGCTCGGTGCCGGCGGGCACCACGCTGCCGACCGTGGCGGTGCGCGAGGAGATCACGCCGTCGTCGGGCGCCAGCACCTGCGTGTTGCGGCCGCGCACTTCCTGCGCTGCGAGCACGGCTTCGGCGGCCTCGACGCGCGCCTTGGCGGTCTGCTCGGCCGTCTGGTACTGGTTGATCTGCTGTTGGCTCAGTGCGCCGGTGGCCTGCAGCGTGCGTGCGCGCGCCGCGTTGCCCGCGGCGTCGGCCGCGGTGGCCCTGGCCTCGGCGAGCGAGGCGCGCGATTGCGCGATGTCCGCGCGCACCGTCTCGGGCGAGAACACGGCCAGCAGCTGGCCCCTCTTCACCACGTCGCCCACGTTCACGCGCACTTCGGCGAGCTTGAGGCCGCTGGATTCGGAGCCCACGCTGGCCTCCTGCCAGGCCGCCACATTGCCGTTGGCCGCAAGCGTGAGCGCGAGTTCGGTGGGCTCGGCCTTGGCGACGGTGACCGTCAGCGTCGGGCGAGCGGCCGGCGCACCCGCCTTGCCCTTGGTGGCGGCCGGCGTGCCGGCTTCGTTCGCGGGCTTGCGGGTCAGCCACACGGCCGCGGCGACGATGACGACCAGCGCCAGCAGCGCGATGGCAAGGGTGGAGCGTTTGATTCTTTTCATGGCGACGTCGCGACCTTGGCGGCCGGGTTGGAAGTCATTGAGGGCGATTCGGGGCGGGCCCAGCCGCCGCCCATCGAGCGGTAGAGCGCCACCCAGGCTTCGGTGCGTTCGCGCTGCAGCGAGACGCGGGCGGTCTGCGCGGCGAAGAGCGTGCGGCGCGAATCCTCGAGCTCGAACAGGCTGGCCAGGCCGCTCTGGTAGCGCGCCTGGGTGGCATCGAACGAGGCCTGGTAGTTGCTCACCGCGGCGTCGGCATCGGCCGCGCGCGCGTCGGTGGCGTCGAGGTTGACCAGCGCTTCCTCCACCTCGCGTACCGCCTGCCGAACGTTCGCGCGGTAGAGCGACACGGCTTCGGTGTAGCGCGCCTTGGCCGCGTCGCTGTTGGCCGCGCGGGCGCCGCCGTCGAGCAGCGGCACCGTGAGCGAGACCGGGCCGATGGTCCAGGTGTCGAGCGATTCGCGGAAGCCGCTGGTGCGGATCTGCATGCGGCCGATCGAGCCCGAGATGCTGAGCTTGGGATAGCGCTCGGCCTCGGCGGAGCCCACATCGGCGCTGGCCGACGCCACGCCGAGCTCAGCCGCGTACACGTCGGGCCGCTGCGAGATCGCCTCGGCCGGCACGCTGGCGATGCTGCCGACCGCGGGCAGCGTGCGCTGCGCGGGCGAGGCGGCGAGCTTGCGTTCGAGCGTGGGCTCATCGATGCCGCTGAGCGCCACCAGCGCCTTGCGCTGAACCGCGCATTGGGCGCGCTGCTGGGTCAGGCGACCCGAGGCGTCCGAGGCACTGGCGCGCGCGAGCGCTGCATCGGCCGGCGCGGTGAAGCCGGCGCGCGCCGACAGGTCGGTGAGGCGCGCGGTTTCGCCGCGCGATCTGGCATCGGACTCGGCCACGCGCAGCTGCTGCTGGCAGGCGCGTTCGGCGAAGTAGGCGTTGGCCGTTTCGGCCGCGACGGCCACGCGCGCGTCGTGCCACTTGGCAGTGGCGCTGTTGAACTTCTGCTCGGCCGAATCGCGGTCGGCGCGCAGGCGGCCGAACAGGTCGATTTCCCATTTGGACTGCAGGCCGGCCTGCAGCGTGGTCAGCGGCGCGACGGCGGCCGTACTGCTGCTGGACGAGGAAGCCGCGCCGCCGGCGCCGAAGGAGGAGCCCGAGACGCCGCGGCTCGCCGAGGCCGTGGCGTCCAGGTTGGGCAGCAGCGCCGCGCCGGCCTGCACGCGCGTGGAACGCGCCTCGGCCACACGCGCCGCGGCGCTTGCGAGAGTGGGGCTTGCGGCCTCGGCCGCGGCAATGAGCTCGACCAGCAGCGGATCGTCGAGCTGGCGCCACCAGTCGGCCAGCGACGCCAGCGAACCGCCGTGCGGCAGCGGCGCGTGCCATTGCGCGGGGAAGGGCGCCTCGACCGTGGCTGGCGGACGCGTCAGGCCGCAGCCCGCAAGGCCGAGACCAAGGCCCAGTGTCAGGCAGAGGGCGGCAATCGATCGGAGTCGTCTCATGTCTTCTTTCTCCCTGAACGGGCAGGCGCGGCCGCGGGCCTGGCGGCGGTTTGGCGGCGCAGGGCTTCGGCCTCGACCAGCGCGATGGCATAGCCCGTGAGGCGCTGGGCCCAGGTGTCCACGCTGCGCGGCGTGTTCAGCAGGGAGGGGCGTATCGCCTCGACAAGGTCCTGGCTCACGAAAAGCTGCATCGCCAGGCCGGTGATGGCAAAGCTCAGCCGGTGCACGTCGTCGTCGGGCCGCGCGAGGCCCAGGCGCCGGCACAGCACCCGGGCAATGGCATTGTGCGGGCCCTTGATGTCGCGCTCCATCTCCTCGGCCCACTGGCTGGTCGGCTCGAGCATTTCGCGCAGGTGCAGCTGGATGCACTGGCGCACGATCTCTCCCTGCTTGAGGGGCTCGATCATGCGCGTGAAGAAGATCCGCAGCGCCTCTTCCAGCGGCAGCTCGGGCGCGGCATAGAGCGAGATGAAATCGCCCGCGTTGCCGCCCATCGGCTCGCCGAAGGTGGCGGCATACAAGCCGGCCTTGTCGCCGAAGTAATAGCTGATGGCCGAGATGTTCACGCCCGCGGCGCGCGCGATCTCGCGGGTCGAGGTCTTGGCGTAGCCGTTGGCGGCGAACAGCGCCAGGGCGGCGTAGAGCAGGCGCTGGCGTGCTTCGACGCCGTCGCTGCGCGGCGCGCGGGCGGAAAGTGCTTGCAGGGCGGAGGCGCTCATGCAGGCGATTAGATCATGCAGCAAATCAAACGTTTGATTTACTTATGGCGCGATGAGGGCTTTCTTCGCATTGGCGGCGAATGCGCTTTTGGCGCATTTCCGCCGGCTGCATCGATGCCACCGCAAGCGGCCCGGCGAGCGGCCGAATGAGGCGCGCTACGATCCGCCCATGTCCGCCGTTCCGCCCGCCACCGCATCGCCCGCCTTGCCTCTGGATGCCGAAGGCATCCTCGCGCTGGCCGCGCGCTCGATGTTCCATCTGTTCTCGAGCATCAGCCAGGGCATGTTCCTGGTGGACCGCAGCGGGCGCATCGTGTGGGTCAACGAAGGCTATCGCCGCTTCCTGCCGGCACTGGGCTTTTCGTCGATCGACCAGTTCATGGGCCACATGGTCGAGGACGTCATTCCCAACACGCAGATGCGGCGCGTGCTCGAGACCGGCGAGCCGATCCTGGTCGACCTGCTCAACAACAAGGCGGGTACCTTCGTGGTCAGCCGCATTCCGCTGCGCGCCGAGAGCGGCGGGCGCGAGGGCGAGGCGGGAGAAGTCATCGGTGCCATCGGCATCGTGCTGTTCGACCAGCCCGAGACCACGCTGCAGCCGCTCATCAGCAAGTTCGCGCTGCTGCAGCGCGACCTCGACGATGCACGTCGCGAGCTTGCAAGCCAGCGCAACAATCCGCTCTACCAGCATGCGGCCGACGGGCAGCGCCGCTCCAAGTACACCTTTGCCAGCTTCATCGGCAGCAGCCCGGCCGCGGTGGAGGTGAAGCGCCATGCGCGCCGCGCCGCGCAGTCCGCGAGCCCGGTGCTGCTGCTGGGCGAAACCGGCACCGGCAAGGAACTGCTTGCGCATGCGATCCATGCGGCCTCGGCGCGGGCCAAGGGGCAGTTCGTCAGCGTCAACATTGCGGCCGTGCCCGACACATTGCTGGAGGCCGAGTTCTTCGGCTTCGCGCCCGGTGCCTTCACGGGCGCCGACAGGCGAGGGCGCGAAGGCAAATTCAAGCTGGCCGACGGCGGCAGCCTCTTTCTCGACGAGATCGGCGACATGCCGCTCGGCCTGCAGGCCAAGCTGCTGCGCGCATTGCAGGAGGGCGAGATCGAGCCGCTGGGCTCCAACAAGCTGGTGCCCTTCGATGCGCGCGTGATCGCCGCCACCTCGCGCGACCTGCCCGAACTGGTGCGCCGCGGCCAGTTCCGCGAAGACCTCTACTACCGCCTCAACGTGCTGCCGCTGCGCGTGCCGCCGTTGCGCGAGCGGCGCAGCGACATTCCGGCGCTGGTCGAGGCGCTGGGGGAGGACATGGCGCTGCGCAGCGGCGAGGCGCCGCCCGAGATCACGCCCGATGCGCTCGCGCTGCTGGCCGGCCAGCACTGGCGCGGCAACATCCGCGAACTGCGCAACGTGCTGGAGCAGGTCACGATGCGCAGCGACTCGCAGCGCATCGATGCCGCGCAACTCGAACGCATCCTACGCGAAGCGGGGCTGGAGCAGATCGAGCTGCCCGCCACCCTGCAGAGCGCGCACGATGCCGACGAAGAGGCGCTGCTGCTGCGGCCGCTCGCGCAGCAGGTCGCCGAACTGGAGCGCAAGGCGATCGCCGCGGCGCTTGCGGCCACCGGTGGCAACAAGCTGGCGACGTCGAGGCTGCTCGGCATTTCACGTGCCACGCTCTACGAGCGCATGACGAACCAGGAGCGGCCGGCGTGAAGCCTTCGAGCCTCGCCCGCTGCATCGGCCTGAAGCGAGCGAGCCCATGAGCGTGCGCGCCCTGCGTTCCACCTTCGGCCCCAATTGCCATTGGTGCGGCCTGGCCATGGACTTCGACGAGCCGCACGGCAGGCCCGAGTCCGCGACCATCGAACACCTGATCGATTCGACGCTGGGCGGCGTGCGCTCGCAGAAGCACCGCCGGCTTGCGCACGCCGCCTGCAACCACGCGCGCAACGAGTTCCGCATGCAGGCCGAGCGCCAGTTCCAGCGCTGGATCGCCGAGCGCCAAATCTCCGAGAAAACCCTGACCGACAAGTAGACAGTTGATTGAAATTCAGACACATCAAGTGTTCTGAATTCAGTCGACTTGCGCTTCCTCCGAATGAAGAAGCGTTTGGTATCAAGGGGTTAGCAGATGGCACGAAGTGTGCAATATTCAGTCACCTATTTCAGGAGACAAAGAATGAACCGTCGCCACCTCGTCGCCCTGGCCGCACTCGCCGCCTGTGTCACCGCTGCACCCGCCTGGGCCCAGTCCAACGAAATCCGCATCGCCCACATCTACAGCAAGACCGGGCCGCTCGAGGCCTACGGCAAGCAGACCCAGACCGGCCTGATGATGGGACTGGACTACGCCACCGGCGGCACGATGATGGTCAATGGCAAGAAGCTGGTGGTCATCGAGAAGGACGACCAGGGCAAGCCCGACCTCGGCAAGTCGCTGCTGGCCGCCGCGTACTCCGACGACAAGGCCGCGCTGGCGGTGGGCCCCACGGCTTCGGGCGTGGCCCTGGCCATGCTGCCGGTGGCCGAGGAGTACAAGAAGATCCTGATCGTGGAGCCGGCCGTCGCCGATTCGATCACCGGCGACAAGTGGAACAAGTACATCTTCCGCACCGGCCGCAATTCGAGCCAGGATGCGATCTCGAATGCGGTGGCCATCGACAAGGCCGGCGTGACGGTCGCCACGCTCGCGCAGGACAACGCCTTCGGCCGCGACGGCGTGAAGGCCTTCGGCGCCGCGCTCAAGAAAGCGAAGCTGGTGCACGAGGAATATCTGCCGCCCGCCACCACCGACTTCACGGCGGGTGCGCAGCGCCTGATCGACAAGCTCAAGGACCAGCCGGGCCGCAAGATCATCTGGATCGTCTGGGCCGGCGCGGGCAATCCGTTCAAGATCGTCGACCTCGACCTCAAGCGCTACGGCATCGAGATCGCCACCGGCGGCAACATCCTGCCGGCCATGGCGGCCTACAAGAACCTGCCCGGCATGGAAGGTGCGGCGTACTACTACTTCGGCATCCCGAAGAACCCGGTCAACGAGGCGCTGGTGTCGGCCCACTACAAGCAGTTCAAGGCACCGCCGGACTTCTTCACGGCCGGCGGTTTCTCGGCCGCCATGGCAGTGGTCACCGCGCTCAAGAAGACGGGCGGCGACACCGGCACCAACAAACTCATCGGCGCCATGGAAGGCATGAGCTTCGATACACCCAAGGGCAAGATGACCTTCCGCAAGGAAGACCACCAGGCGATGCAGTCGATGTACCACTTCAAGATCAAGGCCGACCCGGCATTCGCCTGGGGCGTGCCGGAGCTGGTGCGCGAGATCAAGCCCGAAGAGATGGACATCCCCATCAAAAACAAGCGCTGAGCGCCAATCCACAGCCGCGGCCCTGAGGCCGCACTCCCTTCGCCCCGGAGTGGCCGCCGGGCGAGGCGCCAGCCTGCGCCGCCGAGGCCCGGGCGGTGCAACCAACGGCCGATTCGTCAGCAATCCAGCAAGCGTTCGATACACCTACAACAGAAGGAGACAGCGATGGCAGCGATGCGATGGAAAAACTGGAAGGGATGGGCCGCGCTTGCGGCGATCACGATGGCGGCGGGGCAGGCCGCGACAGCGGCAGTGCCGCTGCCGGCATTGGGCGCCAATCCGGCGGAGGTGAGTGTGTCCGGCCTCTCGGCGGGCGGCTTCATGGCCGTGCAATTGCACGTGGCCTATTCGGCCACCTTCAAGCGCGGCGCCGGCGTGGTGGCCGGCGGGCCGTACTACTGCGCCGAGGGCTCGGTGCTCAATGCCACCGGGCGCTGCATGGCGCACGGCAGCAGCATTCCGGTGTCGACGCTCGTGAGCACCACCAACAGCTGGGCCGCCAGCGGTGCGATCGA
This sequence comes from Variovorax beijingensis, assembly GCF_007828835.1. Taxonomy (GTDB): domain Bacteria; phylum Pseudomonadota; class Gammaproteobacteria; order Burkholderiales; family Burkholderiaceae_C; genus Variovorax; species Variovorax beijingensis_A. The sequence continues at coordinate 374,061 of NZ_VIVL01000006.1, forward strand.
CCCGGTGTCGAACATGAGCAACTCCAAGGTGTACATGTTCTCGGGCACCTCGGACAACACCGTCAAGCCCGCGGTGATGGACGACCTCAAGACCTACTACCAGAGCTTCGTGCCTGCGGCCAACACGGTCTACAGGAACAACATCGGCGCCGGCCATGCGATGGTCACCGACGACTACGGCGGCGCCTGCAGCACCACGGCCGCGCCCTACATCAACAACTGCGGCTTCGACCTGGCGGGAGAGATCCTGCAGCAGCTCTACGGGCCGCTGAACCCGCGCAACAACGGCACGCTGGGCGGCAGCTTCACCGAGTTCAACCAGTCGGAATTCATCACCGGCCACGGCGTGGCCGCCACCGGCTGGATCTACGTGCCGCAGGCCTGCACCACGGCATCGTGCCGCGTGCACCTGGTGCTGCACGGCTGCAAGCAGAACTACACCGACGTGGCCGACCAGTACGTGAAGAAGACCGGCTACAACCGCTGGGCCGACACCAACAACATCGTGCTGATCTACCCGCAGACCAGCACCGCAGCCACCAACAGCTGCTGGGACTGGTGGGGCTACGACAACGCGAACTACGCGAAGAAGTCGGGCCCGCAGATGGCGGCGCTCAAGGCCATGGTCGACCGCGTGACCGGCGCCGGCGGCGGCTCGTCGCTGCCGGCGCCCACCGGCGTGGGCACCTCGGGCGCGACCAGCAGCAGCATGGTGGTCGGCTGGGCGGGCGTCTCGGGTGCGAGCGGCTACAACGTCTACCGCGGCGGCAGCAAGGTCAACGCCGCGCCGGTGGCCGGCACCAACTACACCGACACCGGCCTGGCCCCTTCCACCACCTACAGCTGGACCGTGGCGGCGCTGGACGCAGGCAATGCGCAAGGCGCGATGTCGGCCGCGGCCACGGGCACCACCCTCGCCGGCAGCGGTGGCGGCGGCACCTGCTACACCGCCAGCAACTATGCGCACACCGTGGCGGGGCGTGCCTACGCGCTGTGGGGCCTCACCTATGCCTACGGCTCGGGCCAGTCGATGGGCCTGTGGAACGTCTACGTCACCACCACGCTCAAGCAGACCGGGCCCAATTACTACGTGATCGGCACCTGCTGAGGCCGATCTGCACCTTTTCCTGTTTGCAATGACACACGATGCTTGAGACGCAAGACCTGACCATCCGCTTCGGCGGGCACGTGGCCGTCAACGGCGTGAGCTGCGCGTTTGCGCCGGGCACGCTGACGGCCATCGTCGGCCCCAACGGCGCGGGCAAGACCACCTACTTCAACCTGATCTCGGGCCAGCTCAAGGCGAGCGCGGGCACGGTGTCGCTCGACGGGCAATCGCTCTCGGGCCTGGCGCCGTCGGCGCGCACGCATGCGGGGCTGGGGCGGGCCTTCCAGCTCACCAACCTGTTCCCGAACCTCACGGTGCTGGAGAACGTGCGCCTGGCGGTGCAGGCCACGCGCGAGGGCGCGCACCGGCGGGGGCTCAACCTCTGGAGCATCTGGAGCGACCACAAGGGGCTGACCGAGCGCGCCGACCAGATCCTGGCCGACGTGGCGCTGAAGTCGCGCGAGCACGCGACGGTCGCCAGCCTGCCGCACGGCGACCAGCGCAAGCTCGAGGTGGCGCTGCTCATGGCGCTCGAACCCAAGGTCTTCATGTTCGACGAACCCACGGCCGGCATGAACGCGGCCGAGGCGCCGGTCATCCTCGACCTGATCCGCAAGCTCAAGCAGGACAAGACCAAGACCATCCTCCTGGTCGAACACAAGATGGACGTGGTGCGCGAGCTCGCGGACCGCATCATCGTGCTGCACAACGGCACGCTGGTGGCGGATGGCGAACCGGCCGAGGTGATTGCCTCGCCGGTGGTGCAGGAGGCGTACCTGGGCATCGCGAAGGAGGGGGCCACATGAAGGCGTTGATGATGAGTTTCTCCCTCCCCCGCCGGGGGAGGGCAGGGGTGGGGGCTCGCGGCCCTCTAACCGCGGCAGCCTTTCAGGCGCCGTCTGCCCCCATCCCAACCTTCCCCCGGAAGGGGAAGGAGCAAGACCGATGAGCACTCAGAATCTCCTGACCCTCGAAGGCGTGCACACGCACATCGGGGCGTACCACATCCTCCACGGCGTCGACCTGGCCGTGCCGCGGGGCCAGCTCACCATGCTGCTGGGCCGCAATGGCGCGGGCAAGACGACCACGCTGCGGACCATCATGGGCCTGTGGCATGCGTCGCAGGGCAGGGTGCGCTTCGGTGACACCGACATCACCGTGATGCAGACACCCCAGATCGCCGGCCGCGGCATCGCCTACGTGCCCGAGAGCATGGGCATCTTCTCCGACCTGACGGTGAAGGAGAACATGCTGCTGGCCGCGCGCGGCGCCAGGAACGCGGCAGAGATCGACGACACGCGCCTCAAGTGGATCTTCAAGCTCTTTCCCGCGGTCGAGAAGTTCTGGAACCATCCGGCCGGCAAGCTCTCGGGCGGGCAGAAGCAGATGCTGGCGGTGTCGCGCGCCATCGTCGAGCCGCGCGAGCTGCTGCTGATCGACGAGCCCAGCAAGGGCCTTGCGCCCGTGATGATCAACAACATGATCGACGCCTTCGCCGAACTCAAGGCCAGCGGCGTGACGATCCTGCTGGTGGAGCAGAACATCAACTTCGCCCAGCGCCTGGGCGACTCCGTCGCGGTGATGGACAACGGCCGCGTGGTGCACAGCGGCTCGATGGCGGCGTTCTCCGCCGACGCGCAACTGCAGCAATCGCTGCTTGGATTGGCTCTATGAAATTCGACTTCGACTGGAAGCCGCTGCTGCTGGCCCCGATCCTCGCGCTGGCCGCGCTGCCGTTCACGGGCTCGTTCTCGACCTGGCTCACGCTCACGGTCGCGGGGCTGGCAATGGGCATGATCATCTTCATCATCGCCTCGGGCCTCACGCTGGTGTTCGGCCTGATGGACGTGCTCAACTTCGGCCACGGCGTGTTCATTGCCCTGGGCGCCTTCGTCGCCAGCAGCGTGCTCGGCCTGATGGGCGACTGGACGGGCTCGGGCGACCTGTGGCGCAACCTCGTGGCCGTGTTCCCTGCGATGCTGGTCGCCATGGCGGTGGCCGGCGCGGTCGGCCTCGCGTTCGAGCGCTTCATCGTGCGGCCGGTGTATGGGCAGCACCTGAAGCAGATCCTGATCACCATGGGCGGCATGATCATCGGCGAGGAGCTCATCAAGGTGATCTGGGGCCCGGCACAGATTCCGCTGCCGCTGCCCGAGGCGCTGCGCGGCTCGCTGTTCGTGGCCGACGCGGCCATCAGCAAGTACCGGCTGCTCGCGGTGGCGGTGGGCGCGGTGGTGTTCGGCCTGCTCGCATGGACGCTCGCGCGCACCAAGATCGGCCTCTTGATCCGCGCCGGCGTGCAGGACCGCGAGATGGTCGAGTCGCTCGGCTACCGCATCGGCCGGCTGTTCGTCGGCGTGTTCGTGGTCGGCAGCGCGCTGGCCGGCCTGGGCGGAGTGATGTGGGGGCTGTTCCAGCAGAACCTGGTGCCGCAGATGGGCGCGCAGGTCAACGTGCTGATCTTCATCGTGATCATCATCGGCGGGCTCGGCTCGACGGGCGGTGCGCTGATCGGTGCGCTGCTGGTGGGGCTCATGACCAACTACATCGGTTTCCTGCTGCCCACGCTCACGCAGTTCGCGAGCATCCTGCTGATGGTGGCGGTGCTGCTGTGGCGGCCGCAGGGCGTGTACCCGGTGGCGAATCGTTGAGAAAGAAGCTGCCATGTTCCTGAAACGACTTCTCTCCAACGACATGCCCCGCAGCCGCCTGCTGGCGCTGCTGCTGCTGGCGCTGTTCATCGCACTGGCGTTCGCACCGTTCATCTTCCCGGGCGTCAAGGCGCTCAGCGTGGCCGCCAAGATCCTGGTGTTCGTGGTGCTGGTCGCGAGCTTCGACCTGCTGCTGGGCTACACCGGCATCGTGAGCTTCGCGCACACCATGTTCTTCGGTATCGGCGCCTACGGCATCGCCATCTCGGCGTCGCGGCTCGGACCCAGCTGGGGCGCGGTGCTGCTCGGGCTCGCGGCGTCGCTCGCGGTCTCGCTGGTGCTTTCCTTTGCGATCGGGCTGTTCTCGCTCAGAGTGCGCGCGATCTTCTTCGCGATGATCACGCTGGCGGTGGCCTCGGCCTTCCAGACGCTGGCCTCGCAGCTGTCGGACTTCACCGGCGGCGAGGACGGCCTGACCTTCAAGCTGCCCGAGCTGATATCGCCGAGCTTCGAGTTTGCCGAGGAGCCTTTCCTCGGCGTCTCGCTCGACGGACGGCTGCTGTGCTATTACCTCCTCTTCGTGGCGGCGGTGGTGCTGATGCTCGCGCTGCTGCGCATCGTGAATTCGCCCTTCGGCCGCGTGCTGCAGGCCATCCGCGAGAACGAGTTCCGCGCCGAGGCCATCGGCTACCGCGTGGTGGTGTACCGCACCACGGCGGCCGTGCTGTCGGCGCTCTTCGCCACACTGGCCGGCGCCATGCTCGCGATCTGGCTGCGCTACAACGGGCCGGACACTTCGCTGAGCTTCGAGATCATGATCGACGTGCTGCTGATCGTGGTGATCGGCGGCATGGGCACGATCTACGGCGCGGCGATTGGCGCGGTGCTGTTCGTGGTGGCGCAAAGCTACCTGCAGGACCTGCTGCGCGTCGGCAGCGAGGCCGCGAGCGGGCTGCCGTGGCTCGCGGCGCTGTTGTCGCCCGACCGCTGGCTGCTGTGGCTGGGCGTGCTGTTCGTGCTCTCGGTCTATTACTTTCCCACCGGCATCGTCGGCAAGCTCAGGGCGAGGGCTGCACGATGAGCAACGATCTCCTCGTTCCGTCTTCCCGCTACGCGCAGCTCGCGGGCCGCGAAATCCATTGGCTCGACTGGGGCGCACCCGATGCGCCGGTGGTCATTGCCTGGCACGGCCTCGCGCGCACCTGCCGCGACATGGACGAACTGGCGCAGCACTTTGCAGCGCGCGGCTTCCGCGTGGTCTGCCCCGACACCCTCGGCCGGGGCCTGAGCCAGTGGAGCCCGCTGCCCGACGAGGAATACCAGCTCTCGTTCTATGCGCGCCTGGCCGGCGCGCTGTGCGACGAACTGCACCTGGACCGCGTGCACTGGGTCGGCACGTCGATGGGCGGCGCCATCGGCACGGTCTGCGCGTCGGGCCTGTTCGAGCCGCGCATGAAGGCGCGCATCGCGAGCCTCACGCTCAACGACAACGCGCCGCAGCTCGCGCAGGCGGCCATCGAGCGCATCCGCGCCTATGCCGGCGAGCCGCCCGCGTTCGGCACGGTGGCCGAGCTGGAGGCATTCTTCCGCACCGTCTACAAGCCCTATGGCTGGCTCAGCGATGCGCAGTGGCGCCGCCTGACCGAGAGCTCCACGCGCCGCCTGCCCGATGGCCGCGTGACGCCGCACTACGACCCGGCAATGGTCCGGCAGTTCAGCGCGCACGACAACGACTACCTGATCTGGCCGCACTACGACGTGATCGAGGCGCCGGTGCTGTGCCTGCGCGGCGCCGAGTCGGACCTGGTGCTGCCCGAGGTGACGCAGCAGATGCAGCAGCGGGGGCCGGGCGCCGCCGGCTTGCTGAAGGTCGTCGAAATCCAGGGGTGCGGCCACGCGCCCGCGCTCAACGTGCCCGAACAACTGCAGCTGATCGAAGGGTTTATCCGGGCCGCCGGCCGCTAGGCGCGTGTCGGCGAGACAATCGCCGCCGACTTCCAACCACAAGGATCCACGCCATGGCGCTTTCGATGTACGACCTCTCCGTGCCGGTCTTCTCCCGCGGACTCGGCCAGCTCACCCACCTGCTCGAGAAGAGCCTGGCGCACGCCCGGGCCAACGACATCGATCCGGCAACGCTGGTGGACGCGAGGCTCGCGCCGGACATGCTCACGCTGGCCGGCCAGATCCAGCGCGCGAGCGATGCCTCGAAGCTCGGCGTGGCGCGCATCGCGGGCATCGCGGCGCCGAGCTTTCCCGACGAGGAAAAGACCTACGACGATCTGCTGGCCCGCATCGCGAAGACGCAGGACTTCCTCGCGTCCGTGGACCGCGCGCTGGTCGACGGCCAGGAGGAGCGCCCCGTGACTATCAAGACGCGCGAAGGCGAGGCGCATTTCACGGCGCAGCGCTACCTGCTGCAGTTCGCGCTGCCCAATTTCTATTTCCACGTGGTCACGGCCTACGATGTGCTGCGCCACAAGGGCATGCCCATCGGCAAGATGGACTATCTGGGCAAGTTCTGAGCGTTGGCGGCGGGCCGGGTGGGCCAGCCCGCGAGGTTGCGCTCGGCAATGCCCGCCAGCGCGGTGATCCACGCCGAGCTGTCGTTGAGGCAGGGGATGTAGCTGAAGGCTTCGCCGCCCGCATGCAGGAAGGCTTCGCGGCCTTCCATGGCAATTTCCTCCAGCGTCTCGAGGCAGTCGGCCGGAAAGCCCGGGCATGCCACGTCGACGCGCTTCACGCCGCTCGCGCCGAGCTCGCGCAGGGTCGGCTCGGTGTAGGGTTCGAGCCATTTGGCGCGGCCGAAGCGCGACTGGAAGGTCACGCGGTATCCGGTGTCCGCAAGGCCCAGCCGCGCCGCGAGCAGGCGCGCGGTTTCGAGGCACTGGGCCTGGTAGGGATCGCCGAGCGCGATGTTGCGCAGCGGAATGCCGTGGAAGCTCATCAGCAGCAGCTCGCCGCGGCCTTCGCGCTTCCAGTGCGCTTCGATGCCGAGTGCCAGCGCCTCGATGTAGGCGGGGTCGTCGTGGTACTGGTTGACGAAGCGGAACTCCGGTATGCGGCGCTGGCGGCGGCTCCAGTCGTTCACCGCGTCGATCACGCTGGCCGTGGTGGTGGCCGAATACTGCGGATAGGCCTGCAGCACCAGCACGCGCGTGGCGCCTTCGGCCTGCAGCGCATCGAGGCGCGAAGCGATCGACGGACTGGCGTAGCGCATGGCGTCGTGCACCGCCACGCGGTGGCCGCGCTCGCCGAGCCAACCGGCGAGCAGCGTGGCCTGCTTGCGGGTCCACACCTTCAGCGGCGAACCCTCGGCCATCCAGATGCTCGCGTACTTGGCGGCCGATCTGGCGGGCCGCACGCGCAGGATGATGCCGTAAAGGATCAGCGCCCAGAGCAGCCTGGGAATCTCGACCACGCGCGGGTCGCCCAGGAACTCCGCCAGGTAGGGCCGCACGGCGGCCGCGGTGGGGGCATCGGGCGAGCCCAGGTTGCACCAGAGGATGGCGGTGCGTTCGATGGCGCGTTCGGGGGCGATGGAACCATGGTTCCCATTGTCTTGAGGCATGCGATATTCTCGGGCATGACCTCCGCTTCCACGGCGCCGGCAAGCGCCGCGCCCCTCGACATCAAGCGCATCTCGGCGATCTCGCTCGACCTGGACGACACCCTCTGGCCGATCTGGCCGACCATCGAGCGCGCCGAGACCGTGCTGCAGCAATGGCTGCTGCGCGAGGCACCCAAGACCGCCTCGCTGCTGCTCACGCCGGGCGTTCTGCGCGAACTGCGCGAAGCCACCGCCAAGGAGCGCTCCGACCTCGCGCACGACCTGAGCGCGCTGCGCCGCGAGTCGATCCGCGCGGCACTGAAGCACGCGGGCGAAGACCCGGCGCTGGCCGATCCGGCCTTCGACGCCTTCTTTGCCGAACGCCAGCGCGTGACGCTCTACGAAGACGCGCTGCCGGCCCTCAAGTGGCTCAGCGAGCGCTATCCGCTGGTGGCGGTTTCCAACGGCAATGCGGACATCCACCAGACCGGGGTCGGCCGCTGGTTCCGCACCGCATTCAGCGCGCGCGCCTTCGGCAGCGGCAAGCCGCATGCGCCGATCTTCCGTGCTGCGGCCGCATCGGTCGGCCTGCTGCCCAAGGACGTGCTGCACGTGGGCGACGACGCGGAGCTCGACGTGGTCGGTGCGCTCAACGCCGGCATGCAGGCAGCCTGGCTGGTGCGCGACGAGCGCCCGTGGGTGCATGGCGCGCGGCCGCAGCTGATCGTGCCGAACCTGCACGCGCTGTGCGTGGCGCTCGGCGCCTGAGCTACGAGAAAACCGGCCTGAAGAAGCTGCGCTCGTAGCTCAGGATGCAGCGGGTGTCCTCGGCGTACCTGAAGGCGGCCTGGCATTCGGGGTCCTGCATCGAATCGCAGCGGTACTGCTCGTACGCGGCCAGGCTCGGAAAGCTGAACATCGCCAGCGCCACGTTGTTCGCGCCTTCCGACGGCAGGAAATAGCCGTGGTGCTGGCCGCCGAACTTCCGGACCAGCGGAATCCACAGCTTGCCGTAGTGCTCGAATTCCTTGAGCTTGTAGGGATCGACGATGTAGCGCAGGTAGCAGGTGACCATGGTTCTTTCCGTCATGAGCAGAGCGGCCGTCAGTCCAGGCCGAAGTGCGCGCGCAGCGCTGTGCAGAAATCTTGCGTGCCGCTGAGCGAGAAGGTCACCGTGTCCAGCTCCGGCGCTTCGCGGGCCTGCTGCAGATCGAAGTCCCAGGCTGCCCCGTCGTCGAGCGCGCCGCGCGCATCGGGAAAGGTGGCATCGGCCCAGGCCAGCACCTGGGCGATCTCGGCAAGCACTTCGTGTGTTCTTGCAGGCACGGTCGAGGCCATGGCATCGAAGGTTCCGTGGCCCTCGGTGTCTTCGCTGTAGTCGAAATCCAGGTAGCGCAGTTCGGTCATGGTGTTGTCGATGCCTTGGCAGCGGCCAGTCCGCTCAGGACCGCGCCTTCGAGTGTCGCAGGGTAGGGGCCTTCGGTGTAGTCGCCGCAGGCTTGCAGGCCGGGTGCGATGCGCATCGGCGGCCGTGCGAGCGCGGGCACGCAGGCGAAGGTGGCGCGCTTTTCGACCACGGTCTGCACGATCTGCAGCGACGTCTGGCCGAGCTGCGCGGCGGCTTGCGCAAGCGCCTGCTGCTCCAGCGTTTCGCGCGGCGTCTCGTTCGCGCTCACCACCAGGGCAAGCACGCCTTCCGGCCCGCCCAGCTGGCCGCGATCGAACACGAATTGCGCCGGTGCAGTGGCGGGATGGCTGCGCAGCGCCAGCATCGGCTGCGCAAGCGGCGAGGCGCCGCGCACGTAGATGGTGGCAATGGCCTCGAAGCGCAGGGCTTCGGTGGTTTCGCGCCAGCGCTGCGCCGCCGCGCCGGACGCGCGCACGAGCCGCGCCGCGTCCCAGGGCGCGCACGCCAGAACGACGTGGTCGAAATGCTCGCCGTCGACCCGCCATGCCGCGCCTTCGGGCGAGATGGCGTGCACGCGCGTGCCGATGCGCAGCGTTGTGCCGTGCTGCGCGAGCCACGCCAGGGCCGCATCGGGAAAGAGCGCGCCCAGGTCGACGCGCGGCAGCAGCAGGTCGGCGCCGCCGCTGCCGCTGAAGAGGGCGTCGTGCAGCACCCGCAGGAACACCTCGCCGCTCGACTGATCGATCGGCGTGTTGAGCGCGGAAACGCACAGCGGCTCGATCAGCTCTTCCATCACGCGCGGCGTGAGGCCGGTGCAGAGCGCGGCCACGGTGGTGCCGGCGGCGCAGCGGAATCCGGCGAGGCGCCATTGCACGGCGGTGCGCAGCAGCGTGGACTTGTCCCGCCATGACCAGCCGCGCGCCGTGAAGATGCCCGCCAGCAGGTCGAGCGGCGCGGGCAGCCGGGGCAGCTTCAGGCCGCCGCCATCGGCAAAGCGCAGCGAGAGCGGCAGCCGCAGCAGGGCCCGGTCGACATCGACGCCCACTTCGCGCATCAGCCTGAGCGTTGCGGTGTAGGCGCCGATCAGGATGTGCTGCCCGTTGTCGAGCACCAGCCCATGCATGTGGTCGACCCGCCGCGCGCGCCCGCCCGCCATGTGCGCCGCTTCATAAAGCGTCACGGCATGGCCGAGGCGCCTGGCTTCGACGGCGCAGGCGAGGCCGGCCCAGCCGGCGCCGACGACGGCTGTTCTCAAATGCGCCCCAACGCTTGGACCTTCCATGCGAGCCAGAACTTGCGCACCGGCGTCAGGCTTACGCGCTGGTTCAGCACCTGGAAGTCGTCGCGCTCGATCTCGCGCAGCAGCGTGCGGTAGATGCTGGCCATCATGAGGCCGGGCTTCTGTGCGCGGCGGTCCGCGGCGGGCAGCAGGGCGAGGGCTTCGTCATACGCCGCATGCGCGCGCTCGGCCTGGAACTTCATGAGCGCCACGAAGCGCTCCGAATGCACCCGGTTGAGAATCTCGTGCGCCTTGACGTCGAATTTCTGCAGCTCGTTCACTGGCAGGTAGATGCGGCCGCGCAGGGCGTCCTCGCCCACGTCGCGGATGATGTTGGTGAGCTGCAGCGCCAGGCCGAGCTTGTGCGCATAGGCGGTGGTCTGCGGATCGGTCTGGCCGAAGATGCGCGCCGCGACTTCGCCCACCACGCCGGCCACCAGGTGGCAGTAGCGCGCGAGGCCGGGAAAGTCGAGGTAGCGGGTCTGCTCGAGGTCCATCTGGCAGCCGTCGATCACCTCGTTGAGCTGGCCGGGCTCGATGCCGTAGGTGGCGGCATGCGGCACCAGCGCCTGCATCACGGGATGGCGCGGCGGGCCCGCAAAGGATTGCGCCACCTCGGTGCGCCACCAGGCCAGCTTGGTCGCGGCCACGCCGGGGTCGCTGACCTCGTCGACCACGTCGTCGATCTCGCGGCAGAAGGCATAGAAGGCCGTGATCGCGGCGCGCCGCGGCTTGGGAAGGAACAGAAACGCGTAATAGAAACTGCTGCCCGAGGCGGCGGCCTTGTCTTGTACGTATTGCTCGGGAGTCATCGGAGGGGCGCTTTCATGGGCCGCAATTGTCTCCGCATCCGCAGGGCCCGCCAGGCCAGCAGCGGCGCATCGGCCTTGCCGATTTTCGGGCGCTGCGAAAAGGTGTCGAAGCCCAGGTCCTCGATCTTGTCGAGAATGCGCAGGCCGCCCTGCACGACGAAGCGCAGCTCCCAGCCGGCGCGGCCGGGCAGGCGATGGACCAGCGGCGCGCCCTGCATCATCAGCTCCCGCGCCCAGGCGCTTTCGACGGCAATCAGGTTGATGGCTTCCTGCGGGGGCGGCGCCTCGGCCAGCGGCATGAAGACCTTGAAGCTCTCGCGCGCCAGGCCGCGCCGGGCGCAGTCGGCGAGCGGCGGATAGAAGCGGCCGCGCGGCAGGTCCACGCTCGGGTCCTGCCAGAAATTAATGAGTTGCAGCGCACTGCAGATGGCGTCGCTTTGCGCCAGCGCCTGCGGGTCGTTCACGCCGTACAGATGCAGCAGCAGGCGGCCGACCGGATTGGCGGAGCGGCGGCAGTAGTCGAGCAGTTCGGCGCGGTCGGCATAGCTTGCGCCGTCGCGGGTCTTCTCGATGTCCTGCATGAAGGCGCTCAGCAGGTCGGCGAGCAGTTCTTCGGGGAGCTTGAACTGCGCGATGGTGTGGGCGAGTGGGCCGAACACCTGCGGCCAGCGCGAGGAGCGCGTCGCTTGGCCGCGCGCGGCCGCCGCCAGCTCTTCGCGGTAGGCGCGAAGATCGGCCAGCCGCTCGCCGGGCGAGGCATCGCCCTCGTCCGCGATGTCGTCCGCGGTTCGAGCGAAATGGTAGATCGCGGCAATCGGCGCGCGCAGATGCGGCGGGCACAGCCAGGAGGCCACGGGGAAGTTCTCGTAATGCGCCGGCGGCGCGGCAATGTGGGGTGGTGCAGGCACGCCGCGATTGTCCGCGACACGCGGCGCAGACTATGCTCGCGGCGTTGCCGCCACCCCATTTCCCCATTTCTTCATGAATCCACCGACGAAGGCTCCCGCCGCCCCGATTCCAACGACAGGCGAGGCGCCCCATGCAGCCGGACCGGGCCTGATGATTGCCGCACTGGGGGTGGTGTTCGGCGACATCGGCACATCGCCGCTCTACGCCTTCAAGGAAACGCTGAACCCCGAGCACGGCGTGGCGTTCACGCCCGACGCGGTGCTGGGGCTGCTCTCGTTGATCTTCTGGGGACTGATGTTCGTGGTCACGCTCAAGTACGTGGTGTTCGTGCTGCGCGCCGACCACGACGGCGAGGGCGGCATTCTTGCCCTGCAGGCGCTTGCGCGCAATGCGGCTGGGGGCCCGCGGACGCGGCCCTGGTTATGGAACGCCATCGGGGTGCTCGGCCTCGTCGGCGCGGCCATGTTCTATGGCGACAGCCTCATCACGCCGGCCATCTCGGTGCTGTCGGCGGTCGAGGGGCTGGAGGTGCAGGCGCCGGTGCTGCAGCGGGTGGTGATCCCGATCACCATCCTGATCCTGCTCGGGCTCTTCGCGGTGCAGCGCAAGGGCACCGGTGCCGTGGGCAAGGTGTTCGGGCCGGTCATGCTGCTGTGGTTCCTGGTGCTGGCCGTCGCGGGCGGCTGGCAGGTGCTGCAGCATCCGCAGGTGCTGGCGGCGCTCGATCCGCGCCGGGCCATCGGCTTCCTTGTCGAGCACCGGCTGCAGTCGCTGGCGGTGCTGGGCGCGGTGTTTCTTGCCTTTACCGGCGGCGAGGCGCTGTATGCCGACATGGGGCACTTCGGCGCGCGCTCGATCCGGCTTGCCTGGCTCTTCATCGCGCTGCCCGGGCTGGTGCTGAACTACTTCGGGCAGGGCGCGCTGGTGCTGGCGGAGCCTGCGGCCGTCGACAACCCCTTCTTCCGGCTCTTTCCTTCGTGGGGCGTCGTGCCGATGGTGGCGCTGGCCGCGATGGCGACCGTCATCGCGTCGCAGGCCGTGATCTCCGGCGCCTTTTCCCTTACCGTCCACGCCATGCGCATGGGCTACCTGCCGCGCATGCGCGTGGTGCAGACCTCGGGCTCGGCCATCGGCCAGGTCTACGTGCCGGTGGTCAACTGGCTGCTGATGACGGGTGTGCTGCTGCTGGTGCTGGGCTTTCGCAGTTCGGGCGCGCTGTCGGCGGCCTACGGCATTGCGGTGTCGATCACGATGGTGGCCACCACGCTGCTGGCGGGCGTCGTGGCCTGGGGGCTCTGGCGCTGGAACAGGGTGGCGGTGGTGCTCGGGGTGGCGGCTTTCGCCGCGGTGGACCTGACCTTCGTGGTGGCCAACAGCCTCAAGGTCGCCGAAGGCGGCTGGCTCACGCTGGCCGTGGCGGCGGGCGTGATGCTGCTGTTCACCACCTGGGCCAAGGGCCGCCGGCTGGGCCTGGAGGCGGCCGCGGCCGAAAGCATGCCGCTGAAGTCCTTCGTCGAATCGCTGGCGCTCAACATGCCGCACCGCGTGCGCGGCACGGCCGTGTTCCTGAACGCCGATGCCACCGCCGTGCCCCATGCGCTGCTTCACAACCTCAAGCACAACCAGGTGCTGCACGAGCAGGTGATCGTGCTGCGGGTGCTGGCCTGCGACACGCCCCGCGTGGACGCGCGCCAGCGCATCGAGGCCGAGCAGCTGATGGATGGCATCTGGGTGGTCACGGCGCGCCACGGCTTCATGGAGCGGCCCGACGTGCCCGAATTCATCCGCATCCTCGCCTACCAGAAGACGCTGGCCATCGATTCGATGACCACTTCCTACTTCGTCTCGCGCGCCTCGGTGGGGGAGGAGAACCTGCCCGGCATGAACCCGGTGCGGCGCGCGCTCTTCGGCTGGCTGCAGCGCAACGCGGGCCGCGCGTCCGATTATTTCGAGCTGCCGGACAACCGGCTGGTCGAAATGGGGCAGAGGACCTGACGACCCCCGAATCGCGATTGACAGCCCCTGAGGTTTACCCTAAATTACTAACCAGTGGGTCAGTAATGACCGGGTTCGACCTTTCTAGGGTGTCTCATGACTGCCTCTTCCGGCTTTTCTCCTCTTGCCCGCGGTGCCGCCTGGCTGCTGCTTCCCGCCTTGTTCCTGGCCGGCTGTTCGCAGTCGAAGCCGGCCGAGGAACCTGTGCGCGCGGTCAAGCTGGTGACCGTGGGCACCAGCGATTTCGAGGCCCAGCCCGAGTTCTCGGCCGAAGTCCGGGCGCGCGTCGAATCCCGGCTGGGCTTCCGCGTGGCGGGCAAGATCACCAGGCGCCAGGCCGAGCTCGGCCAGCACGTGCAGGCCGGCCAGGTGCTGGCCCAGCTGGATCCGCAGGACTACCGGCTGGCCGCTGAAGCGGCGCGCGCGCAGCTGGCGGCGGCCCAGACCAACCGCGATCTCGCGGCGGCCGATCTCAAGCGCTATACCGAATTGCGTGCGCAGAACTTCATCAGCGGGGCCGAGCTGGAACGCCGCGAATCCACCTGGAAGGCCGCGCAGGCGCAGCTCGAGCAGGCACAGGCCCAGCTTTCCTCGCAGGGCAACCAGGCCAGCTACACCACGCTGGTGGCCGACGTGGCCGGCATCATCACCGCGATCGAAGCCGAGCCCGGGCAGGTGGTGCAGGCGGGAACGCCCGTCGTGCGCATTGCGCAGGATGGCGCGCGCGACGTGGTGTTCGCGGTGCCCGAAGACCGCGCCGCGCTGATCAAGCCCGGCTCGCCGGTCACGGTGCGCGGCTGGTCGGGCGGCAGCGAGCTGCAGGGCCAGGTGCGCGAGGTGGCGGCCAGCGCGGACGCGGTCACGCGCACCTACGCGGTCAAGGTGGCGATCGACGCCGCCACCTCGCCGGCGCTCGGCGCCACCGTGTACGCCCGCCCGCAGGCGCTGGCACGCACCGGCGGCGCGGTCATGAAGCTGCCGACCAGCGCATTGCGCCAGGAAGGCAAGGGCACCTCGGTCTGGGTGCTCGACAAGCCGACCATGACGGTGCGATCGCAGCCCGTGCAGGTGGTCACGGCCGACGGCAACGAGGCTGTGATCGGCGCCGGGCTCACGCCCGGCATGATGGTCGTGGCCGCGGGCGTGCACGTGCTCTCGCCGGGGCAGAAGGTCACCATCTACCAGTCGAAGGAGGCTGCAGCGGCAGCCGCCAACGCGAAGGAATCGGCGCAGCCGGTCGAGGCCGTGGCGGCCACGAAGAAGGAGATCGCTGCAGGTGCTTCCAAATGACGGAAGGCGCAGCAACCACCGCCACCAAGCCCGCCGGCTTCAATCTTTCCAAATGGGCGCTGGACCACGCGCCCCTCACGCGCTACCTGATGGTGGTGCTGATGGTGCTGGGCGCCTTCGCGTACTTCCAGCTCGGCCAGGACGAAGACCCGCCGTTCACCTTCCGGGCCATGGTGGTTCGCACCTACTGGCCCGGCGCCACCGCGCAGCAGGTGGCCGAGCAGGTCACCGACAAGCTCGAGCGCACGCTGCAGGAGGCGCCGTATGCCGACAAGATCCGCAGCTATTCGAAGCCGGGCGAGTCGCAGATCATCTTCCAGATCAAGGACTCGTCCAAGGCCGCCGACGTGGCCAACGTCTGGTACACGGTGCGCAAGAAGGTCGGCGACATGCGCAACACGCTGCCGCCGGGCGTGCAGGGCCCCTTCTTCAATGACGATTTCGGCGATGTCTACGGCGTGATCTACGCGCTGGAGAGCGAAGGCTTCAGCCCGGCCGAACTCAAGACCCTGGCCGACGAGGTGCGCCAGCAGCTGCTGCGCGTGAAGGACGTGGCCAAGGTCGACCAGTTCGGCGTGCAGGACCAGAAGGTCTACATCGAGATCTCGCAGAAGCGCGTCGCGCAGCTGGGGCTGGACTTCAACGCGGTGCTGGCCCAGCTCGGCTCGCAGAACGCGATCGAGAGCGCGGGCACGATCCAGTCGCCGCTCGACGTGGTGCAGGTGCGCGTGGGCGGGCAGTTCACCAGCGTCGAGCAATTGCGCGAGATGCCGATCCGCGGCAGCTCGGGCAACCAGCTCAGGCTCGGCGACATTGCCGAGATCCACCGCGGCTACATCGATCCGCCGGCCGTGAAGGTGCATCACCAGGGCAAGGAGGTCGTTGCGCTCGGCGTTTCCATGGCCAAGGGCGGCGACATCATCGCGCTGGGCAAGGCGCTGCGTGCCACCACCGCGCAGATCGACCAGCGCCTGCCGGCCGGCGTGAAGCTCGCGCAGGTGCAGGACCAGCCGGTGTCGGTGTCCAGCTCGGTCAATGAATTCGTCGGCGTGTTGATCGAGGCCGTGGCCATCGTGCTGGCCGTGAGCATCATCTCGCTGGGCCTGCACAAGGGCGGGCGCTTCGGCTGGTACATCGACATCCGCCCGGGGCTGGTGGTGGCCATCACGATCCCGCTGGTGCTGGCCGTGACCTTCCTGTCCATGAACTACTTCGGCATCGGGCTGCACAAGATATCGCTGGGGTCGCTGATCATCGCGCTCGGCCTGCTGGTGGACGACGCCATCATCGCGGTCGAGATGATGGTGCGAAAGATGGAGGAGGGCTACGACAAGGTGCGCGCCGCCACCTTCGCCTACGACGTGACGGCCAAGCCGATGCTGACCGGCACGCTCATCACCGCCGCGGGCTTCCTGCCGATCGGCATCGCCAAGTCGGTCACGGGCGAATACACCTTCGCGATCTTCGCGGTGACGGTGATTGCGCTGGTGCTGTCGTGGATCGTCTCCGTGTACTTCGTGCCCTACCTGGGCACGCTGCTGCTCAAGGTCAAGCCGCACGACCCCGATGCACCGCCGCACGAACTGTTCGACACGCCGTTCTACAACAACTTCCGCCGCGCCGTGAACTGGTGCGTGCAGCACCGCTGGCTGACCATCGGCGCCACGGTGCTGATCTTCGCGCTCGGCATCGTGGGCATGGGCAAGGTGCAGCAGCAGTTCTTCCCGGATTCGAGCCGGCCGGAGATCATGGTGGACATCTGGTTCCCCGAAGGCACCTCGTTCGCGGCCAACGAAGAGGTCGCCAAGCGCGTCGAGCAGCGCATCATGAAGGAAGAGGGCGTGAAGACGGTCAGCACCTGGATCGGCTCCGGCGTGCCGCGCTTCTACCTGCCGCTGGACCAGGTCTTTCCGCAGACCAACGTCTCGCAGCTCATCGTGCTGGCCAAGGACCTGAAGGTGCGGGAGACCTTGCGCATCAAGCTGCCGGCGCTGCTGGCGCAGGAATTCCCGGAGGTGCGCGGCCGCGTCAAGCTGCTGCCCAACGGGCCGCCGGTGCCGTACCCGGTGCAGTTCCGCGTGATCGGCACCGACCCCGCCCAGCTGCGCGCGCATGCCGACGAGGTCAAGGCCGTGCTGCGTGAGAACGCCAACATGCGCGGCGTGAACGACAACTGGAACGAATCGGTCAAGGTGATCCGGCTCGAGGTCGACCAGGCCAAGGCGCGCGCGCTCGGCGTCACCAGCCAGGCGATCGCCCAGGCGTCCAAGACGATGTTCTCCGGCACCACCGTGGGCCAGTACCGCGAGAACGACCTGCTGATCGACATCGTGCTGCGCCAGTCGGCCGACGAGCGCGAGGCCATCTCGGACATCGGCAATGCCTACCTGCCCACGACCTCGGGCCGCTCCATCCCGCTGACGCAGATTGCCCGGCCGGTGTTCAGCTGGGAGCCCGGCGTGATGTGGCGCGAGAACCGCGACTACGCCATCACGGTGCAGGGCGACGTGGTCGAAGGCCTGCAGGGCGCCACGGTGACCGAGCAGCTGCTGCCGAAGCTGCGCCAGCTCGAGGCCGGCTGGCACGCGGCCGGCGAGGGCGGCTACCGCATCGAGGTGGCCGGCGCGGTCGAGGAGAGCAGCAAGGGCTCGGCGTCCATCGTGGCGGGCGTGCCGATCATGCTGTTCCTGGTGTTCACGCTGCTGATGCTGCAGCTGCACAGCTTCAGCCGCTCGCTGCTGGTGTTCATCACCGGCCCGATGGGCATCGCCGGCGTGGCCGGTGCGCTGCTGCTGCTGAACCGGCCGTTCGGCTTCGTGGCGCTCCTGGGCGTGATCGCGCTGATGGGCATGATCCAGCGCAATGCGGTGATCCTGATCGACCAGATCGAGAGCGACCGCGAGGCCGGCGTGCCGGCCTGGGACGCGATCGTGGAATCGGCCGTGCGGCGCCTGCGGCCGATCGTGCTGACGGCCGCGGCGGCGGTGCTGGCGATGATTCCTCTCTCCCGCAGCGTGTTCTGGGGGCCGATGGCCGTGGCCATCATGGGCGGGCTGATCGTGGCCACCGTGTTGACCCTGCTGGCGCTGCCGGCAATGTACGCCGCTGCCTTCCGCGTCAAGCGGGAGCCGAAAGAGCTCCCGATTAGCGCTTAAAATACGCGGTTGACCGATTTCAGGCGGACGGTCTTTGGGCTTCGGGTGTCCGGCAATCGGATGCCCGCGGCACCAGGGCCGTCCGCCTTTGCATTCACCTGAAAAATTTGGCAAGCGCGGGTGGCGAAATTGGTAGACGCACCAGGTTTAGGTCCTGACGTTCGCAAGAACGTGCCGGTTCGAGTCCGGCCCCGCGCACCAGCCACACCCCTCACAAGGAAGACACCATGACCGTGACCGTTGAAACTCTCGAGAAGCTCGAACGCAAGATCACGCTGACCCTGCCGGTCGGCACCATCCAGTCCGAAGTCGATTCGCGCCTCAAGAAGCTCGCGCGCACCGTCAAGATGGATGGCTTCCGTCCCGGCAAGGTGCCGATGAACGTCGTGGCCCAGCGCTACGGCTACTCGGTGCACTACGAAGTCATGAACGACAAGGTCGGCGAAGCCTTCTCGCAGGCCGCCAACGAAGCCAAGCTGCGCGTGGCCGGCCAGCCCCGCATCACCGAGAAGGAAGAGTCGCCCGAAGGCCAGCTCGCCTTCGACGCGGTCTTCGAAGTGTTCCCCGAAGTCAAGATCAACGACCTGTCGAACGCCGAAGTCGAGAAGCTCTCGGCCGAAGTGGGCGACGAGGCCATCGACAAGACGCTGGACATCCTGCGCAAGCAGCGCCGCACCTTCGCCCAGCGCGCGCAGGATGCCGTGGCCCAGGACGACGACCGCGTGACGGTCGATTTCGAAGGCAAGATCGACGGCGAGCCCTTTCCCGGCGGCAAGGCCGAAGACTTCCAGTTCATCGTCGGCGAAGGCCAGATGCTCAAGGAATTCGAAGACGCCGTGCGCGGCATGAAGGCCGGCGACAGCCGCACCTTCCCGCTCTCGTTCCCGGCCGACTACCACGGCAAGGACGTGGCCGGCAAGCAGGCCGACTTCATGGTCACCGTGAAGAAGATCGAAGCCTCGCACCTGCCCGAAGTCAACGAACAGCTCGCCAAGTCGCTCGGCATTGCCGAAGCCACGGTCGAGGGCCTGCGCGCCGACATCAAGAAGAACCTCGAGCGCGAAGTGAAGTTCCGCCTGCTGGCGCGCAACAAGAACGCCGTGATGGACACCCTGGTGGCCAACGCCGAACTCGACCTGCCCAACGCGAGCGTGCAGTCCGAAGTGAACCGCATGGTCGAAGGCGCCCGCGCCGAGCTCAAGCAGCGCGGCATCAAGGACGCCGACAAGGCGCCGATTCCCGACGAAGTGTTCCGTCCCCAGGCCGAGCGCCGCGTGCGCCTGGGCCTCGTGGTGGCCGAGCTGGTGCGCGCCAACAACCTGCAGGCCAAGCCCGAGCAGATCAAGGCCCACATCGACGAGCTGGCCGCCAGCTACGAGAAGCCGCAAGACGTCGTGCGCTGGTACTTCAGCGACAACAACCGCCTGGCCGAAGTCGAAGCCGTGGTCATCGAGAACAACGTGACCGATTTCGTGCTCTCCAAGGCCAAGGTCAAGGAAAAGTCGGTGTCGTTCGACGAGCTGATGGCGCAACAAGGCTGATCCGCCGCCGCCTGCATGCCAATGGGGCTTGTGCTTTGCGGCACGAGCCCCATTTCACTCAGGCGTACAGTAAATTCGAACAGCGAACGAACCCTTTTCCGGAGAGCAATTCAATGAGCGCACAGGAAATCAAAGGCCTCGGCATGATCCCGATGGTCATCGAGCAGTCGGGCCGCGGCGAGCGGTCCTACGACATCTATTCGCGTCTCCTCAAGGAGCGCATCATTTTCCTGGTGGGTGAGGTGAACGACCAGACCGCCAACCTCGTGGTGGCGCAGCTGCTGTTCCTCGAGAGCGAAAACCCGGACAAGGACATTTCGTTCTACATCAACTCCCCGGGCGGCAGCGTGAGCGCCGGCATGGCCATCTACGACACCATGCAGTTCATCAAGCCCGACGTTTCCACCATGTGCATCGGCTTTGCGGCCAGCATGGGCGCCTTCCTGCTGGCGGCCGGTGAAAAGGGCAAGCGCTTCTCGCTGCCCAATTCGAAGATCATGATCCACCAGGTGCTCGGCGGCGCGCGCGGCCAGGCCACGGACATCGAGATCCATGCCCGCGACATCCTGCGCACCAAGGACCAGATGAACCGCATCCTGGCCGAACGCACGGGCCAGCCGCTCGAAAAAGTCAAGTCGGACACCGAACGCGACTATTTCCTCACGGCCGACGAAGCCAAGGACTACGGCCTGGTGGACCAGGTCATTGCGAAGCGCAGCTGAGGCAATTGAGCCCGTGCCGCGGCGCCGGCGGCGCCAAAAAGGCAAAAACCGGCGTTTCCCACACGGGAAACGCCGTTTTTGTTTAGTTATCATTGTCCCCACCCCTTTACGAGGCACCTGTCCATGGCCGAAAAAAAAGGCTCCTCCAGCGAAAAAACGCTTTATTGCTCGTTCTGCGGCAAGAGCCAGCATGAGGTCAAGAAGCTGATCGCGGGCCCTTCGGTCTTCATTTGCGACGAGTGCATCGACCTTTGCAACGAAATCATCCGCGACGAGCTCCCGGCCGGTGAAGAGGCGCGCGAGGCGCGCAGCGACCTGCCCACGCCGCTGGAAATCAAGACCAACCTCGACAACTACGTGATCGGCCAGGAGCCGGCCAAGCGCATGCTGTCGGTGGCGGTCTACAACCACTACAAGCGCCTGCGCCACAAGGAAAAGGCCAAGGGCGACGACGTCGAACTCAGCAAGAGCAACATCCTCCTGATCGGCCCCACGGGCTCGGGCAAGACGCTGCTCGCGCAAACGCTCGCGCGCATGCTCGACGTGCCCTTCGTGATGGCCGACGCCACCACGCTGACCGAAGCCGGCTACGTGGGCGAGGACGTCGAGAACATCATCCAGAAGCTGCTGCAGAGCTGCAACTACGAAGTCGAGCGCGCCCAGCGCGGCATCGTCTACATCGACGAAATCGACAAGATCTCGCGCAAGTCCGACAACCCGTCCATCACGCGCGACGTGTCGGGCGAGGGCGTGCAGCAGGCGCTGCTCAAGCTCATCGAAGGCACCATGGCCAGCGTGCCACCCCAGGGCGGGCGCAAGCACCCGAACCAGGACTTCCTGCAGATCGACACGACCAACATCCTGTTCATCTGCGGCGGCGCCTTTGCCGGGCTCGAAAAGGTCATCGAGAACCGCACCGAAGCCTCGGGCATCGGCTTCGGCGCCTCGGTCAAGAGCAAGGCGCAGCGCAGCATCACCGAGGTGTTCCGCGAAGTCGAGCCCGAAGACCTGATCAAGTTCGGCCTGATCCCCGAACTCGTGGGCCGCATGCCCGTGGTGGCCTCGCTGGCCGAACTCAGCGAAGACGCGCTGGTGCAGATCCTGACCGAGCCCAAGAACGCGGTGGTCAAGCAGTTCACCAAGCTGCTGCAGATGGAAGGCGTCGACCTCGAGATCCGCCCCGCGGCGCTCAAGGCCATCGCGCGCAAGGCGCTGGCCCGCAAGACGGGCGCGCGGGGCCTGCGTTCGATCCTCGAACAGTCGCTGATCGACACCATGTTCGAGCTGCCGAATGCCACCAACGTCGACAAGGTTGTGGTCGAGGAATCCACAATCGACGAAAACAAGCCGCCGCTGCTCGTGTACCGCGAAGCGGCCAAGAAGGCCTGAGTGAACGCGGCGCCGGCACTTTCCAGCAAGGCGTCCGGCGCCTTCGACAAAGACCGGGTGCATGGGCTTGAAATGCCCGAACACCCATCCATCTTTGCCTGATCAATCAAAGGATATTCATGTCCGGTCATACCCCCCTGCCTGCCGACGCGATCGACCTGCCGCTGCTGCCGCTGCGCGACGTGGTCGTGTTCCCCCACATGGTGATCCCTCTGTTCGTGGGGCGCCCCAAAAGCATCAAGGCGCTCGAACTGGCCATGGAGGCCGAGCGCCGCATCATGCTGGTGGCCCAGAAGGCCGCCGCCAAGGACGAGCCCTCGGTCGAGGACATGTTCGAGGTGGGCTGCGTCTCGACCATCCTGCAGATGCTCAAGCTGCCTGATGGCACCGTGAAGGTGCTGGTCGAGGGCCAGCAGCGCGCCCGCGTGAACCGCATCGACGACGGCGAGACCCACTTCTCGGCCAACGTGACGCCCGTCGAGGCGACCGCGAGCGGCGAGAAAGGCACCGAGGTCGAGGCGCTGCGCCGCGCCGTGATGCAGCAGTTCGACCAGTACGTCAAGCTCAACAAGAAGATCCCGCCCGAGATCCTCACGTCGATCTCCAGCATCGACGATCCGGGCCGTCTGGCCGACACCATCGCCGCGCACCTGCCGCTCAAGCTCGACAACAAGCAGGCCGTGCTCGACCTGGACGACGTCAAGTCGCGCCTCGAGAACCTCTTTGGCCAGCTCGAGCGCGAGGTCGACATCCTCAACGTCGACAAGAAGATCCGCGGCCGCGTGAAGCGCCAGATGGAAAAGAACCAGCGCGACTTCTACCTCAACGAGCAGGTCAAGGCGATCCAGAAGGAGCTCGGCGAGGGCGAAGAGGGCGCCGACATCGAGGAGATCGAGAAGAAGATCAAGCTCGCCAAGATGCCCAAGGAAGCGCTCAAGAAGGCCGAGGGCGAGCTCAAGAAGCTCAAGCTGATGTCGCCCATGTCGGCCGAAGCCACCGTGGTGCGCAACTACATCGACGTGCTGGTCGGCCTGCCCTGGAGCAAGAAGACCAAGATCAAGCACGACCTGGCCAATGCCGAGGCGGTGCTCAATGCCGACCACTACGGCCTGGAGAAGGTCAAGGACCGCATCCTCGAATATCTCGCGGTGCAGCAGCGCGTCGACAAGGTCAAGGCGCCGATCCTGTGCCTCGTGGGCCCGCCCGGCGTGGGCAAGACCTCCCTCGGGCAGTCGATCGCCAAGGCGACCGGCCGGAAGTACACGCGCATGGCGCTCGGCGGCATGCGCGACGAGGCCGAGATCCGCGGCCACCGCCGCACCTACATCGGCGCGCTGCCGGGCAAGGTGCTGCAGGGGCTGAGCAAGATCGGCACGCGCAATCCGCTGTTCCTGCTCGACGAGATCGACAAGCTGGGCACCGACTTCCGCGGCGATCCTTCGAGCGCGCTGCTCGAGGTGCTCGACCCCGAGCAGAACCACACCTTCGGCGACCACTACGTCGAGGTCGACTTCGACCTCTCCGACGTGATGTTCGTCGCCACCTCGAACTCGATGAACATCCCGCCGGCGCTGCTCGACCGGATGGAAGTCATCCGCCTCTCGGGCTACACCGAGGACGAGAAGACCAACATCGCGATCAAGTACCTGCTGCCCAAGCAGATGAAGAACAACGGCGTCAAGGAAGACGAACTGCTCGTCACCGAGGAGGCCGTGCGCGACATCGTGCGCTACTACACGCGCGAAGCCGGCGTGCGTTCGCTCGAGCGCGAGCTTTCCAAGATCTGCCGCAAGGTGGTCAAGGGCCTGCTGCTCAAGCAGATGACGCCCAAGGTCACGGTGGATGGCACCAACCTCAACGACTTCCTGGGCGTGCGCAAGTACAGCTTCGGCCTGGCCGAGAAGCAGAACCAGGTGGGCCAGGTGGTCGGCCTGGCCTGGACCGAGGTGGGAGGCGACCTGCTCACCATCGAGGCGGTGACCATGCCCGGCAAGGGCGTGATCAGCCGCACCGGTTCGCTCGGCGACGTCATGAAGGAATCGGTCGAGGCCGCACGCACCGTGGTGCGCAGCCGCTCGCGCCGCCTGGGCATCAAGGACGAGGTGTTCGAGAAGCGCGACATCCACATCCACGTGCCCGATGGCGCAACGCCCAAGGACGGGCCGAGCGCGGGTGCCGCAATGACCACGGCCTTCGTGTCGGCGCTCACGGGCATTCCCGTGCGTGCGGACGTCGCCATGACCGGCGAGATCACGCTGCGCGGCGAGGTCACGGCCATCGGCGGCCTGAAGGAAAAGCTGCTGGCCGCATTGCGCGGCGGCATCAAGACCGTGCTGATTCCCGAAGAGAACGCGAAAGACCTGCAGGACATTCCCGAGAACGTGAAGAACGGCCTCGAGATCGTGCCCGTGAAGTGGATCGACAAGGTCCTGGAGATCGCGCTCGAGAAGATGCCCGAGCCGCTGTCGGACGAGGAGGTTGCCGCCTCCGCGGCTGCTGTGGCCGAACTGGCCAAGCAGCGCGCGGGCACGCCGGCTTCAGAGGGCTCCGTCAAACATTGATCGACAGAACTTGCCGAGCCCCGAAAAAGTGTTCTATAATTCGAGGCTCGAAACGCGGGAATAGCTCAGTTGGTAGAGCGCAACCTTGCCAAGGTTGAGGTCGAGAGTTCGAGACTCTTTTCCCGCTCCAGTTTTGAAAAAGGGAAGCGCTGCTTCCCTTTTTTTCGCGAATTCGATTTCGTTTTCAGCAGCGTGGCGCGATAGCAAAGCGGTTATGCAACGGATTGCAAATCCGTCTAGCCCGGTTCGACTCCGGGTCGCGCCTCCACTCTCTCCCTCTGATCAAGTTCGATCCGCCCTCCATCGAAAAAACCAGCCCCGCCAACCTGCGTTGCCGGGGCCCGTTTCGTTTGGGTTATCGTCGATGTTCAACCCGAGGCCCGGATGGTGAAATTGGTAGACACATCGGACTTAAAATCCGCCGCTTCCTTAATCGGGGCATACGGGTTCGATCCCCGTTCCGGGCACCACATTTAGACAAGGGAGCACTCCATGCCTCGTTACAACGCTCCATTTGAAATCCATGTGCACGGCGACGTGCCTTTGCGCTCCGACGTCGGCTTCGACCAGATCCAGGAAGCGCTCAAGCCGCTGTGGGCTTATGCGGGTGCCAAGTCGCTGGCCGACGGCGCGACGAGCACCTACGAAGAAGAACCCGGCATCCGCTTCGAGCAGAAGGATCACATGCTCCAGATCTGCTGGACGGTGCCGGGCGACGAAGACTTTCGCCAGGCGCTCGACGAGATGTGCATGGCCCTGAACGAACTGTCCGAGCGCGGCGCCGCCATCGAGGTCACCTTCTACGACACCGACTTCGACGAGGAAGAGGGCGATCCCGACGAAGAATCGCGCGACGACTTCCTGATGCTGTTCGTCGGCCCCAATCCGGCCGCGATCATGCAGGTGCAGCGCGACCTGCTGGTGGAAGACGTCGTCAACCTGATGGAGCGCCACTTCGATGGCGCCGAGCTCGGTGGCGTGGTGTCCGAGATCGACCGCCTGTTCAGCGACCGCTTCGATGCGCTCGTGAATTCGCTCGAAATCGGCAAGCGGCCGCGCGGCACCGGCGGCAGTGGCAGCGGCGGTGGGCATGGGGGCGGCCGCCGCCCGCGCCACCTGCACTGATCCGATCGGGCCGAGGCTGCGCCTGGCGCCCGGTTGATCATCCGTCGCTGCATGGCGCTGTTTCCGTCATCTGCCCTGAATGCCGGCGTGCGCAAGCGCGAGGTGTTCGGCTGGGCGATGTACGACTTTGCCAATTCGGGCTACACCACGGTCGTCATCACGGCCGTGTTTGCGGCCTATTTCGTGGGCGGCATTGCCAAGGGGGCGCCATGGGCCGCCTTCGCCTGGACTGCGGCGCTCAGCGCGTCCTACGCCGTCGTCATGCTGTCGATGCCCGCGATCGGCGCCTGGGCCGACCGGCGCGCCGCCAAGAAGCGCGTGCTCGCCGTGGCGACGCTGGGCTGCGTACTTGCCACGGCCGCGCTCGCATCCACGCCGAGATTTGCCGGGCCCATGGGCGTTGCGGTGGCGATGGCGCTGATCATCGTCTCCAACACCTTCTATTCGTATGGCGAGTCGCTGACCGGTGCCTTCCTGCCTGAACTCGCGACCGCCGAGGGCATGGGCAAGGTCAGCGGATGGGGCTGGAGTTTCGGCTACGTCGGCGGCATGCTGGCGCTCGGGCTGTGCCTGGCCTACGTGCTGTCGGCCCAGGCGAAAGGGCTGCCTGCGTCGCACTTCGTTCCGGTCACGATGCTGATCACGGCGGCCATCTACGGTGCTGCCGCCTGCGCCACCTTTGCGCTCCTGCCCGAGCGTGCGCAGCCCCGCACGGCCGGCAGTTCGGCGGGCGCGTGGCAGCAATTGCGCGCCACCTTCAGGCAGGCCCGCGCCTACCGCGATTTCATGCAGCTGCTGGTCTGCACCGTCTGCTACCAGGGCGGCGTGGCGGTGGCCATCACGCTCGCGGCCATCTATGCCGAGCAGGTCATCGGCTTCGTGGCGAGCGAGACCATGGTGCTGATCTTCGTGCTCAACATTGCGGCCGCCGTCGGCGCCTTCGGCTTCGGCTACGTGCAGGACCGCGTCGGCCACAAGATCTCGCTGGCCGGCACGCTGGTGGCATGGATCGCGGTCTGCGTGATTGCCGCGATGGCGACCACC
Source organism: Variovorax beijingensis (assembly GCF_007828835.1). Taxonomy (GTDB): domain Bacteria; phylum Pseudomonadota; class Gammaproteobacteria; order Burkholderiales; family Burkholderiaceae_C; genus Variovorax; species Variovorax beijingensis_A. The sequence continues at coordinate 400,600 of NZ_VIVL01000006.1, forward strand.
AAGGGCACCTTCTGGTGGGCCGCCGCCATTGCGGGGCTCGCGATGGGCTCGAGCCAGTCGGCCGGCCGCGCGATGACGGGCTACCTCGCGCCGCCGCGGCAGCTTGCGGAGTTCTTCGGGCTCTGGACCTTTGCGACGCGGCTCGCAGGCATCATCGGTCCGCTGATGTTCGGTGCCATCACCTGGGCCGCGGGCGGCAACCAGCGCATCGCGATTCTTTCGACCGCAGCGCTGTTCGTTGCAGGGCTGCTGCTGTTGCTGCCGATCGACATGGCGCGTGGCAGGGCGGCTGCGCTGCGCAGCGCCTGAACCGGACGGCTCAGGGCATCTGCTGCCGCAGCGACTTTGGCACGCGGTAGCGCTCGCCGTCGTAGCGCAGCGTCACCGTATTGAAGTGCGCCGGCATGGCCTTTTCGGTGCAGCCCTGGTCCTCCTGCATCTGCGCTCGGCTCTGCACCAGCGTGCGTGACAACTGCAGATCGGCATAGCCGTTGCTCGCCGACTTGCCGACCGACAGCATCGTGCGAAGCTGTTCGAAGCGGCCGGTACAGCTGCTGTCCCATTCGCCGCTGTCGTGGTCGAGTTCGATCTCCTGCAGCACCTGGCGCAGCTTGCTGCCGTGGTGCACATAGAGGCGGATGGTTTCGCTTGCCGCCTTGCTGCCCGGCGCCGTGCCCCTGTAGCGCACGCGCAGCCCGAAGGCGCGCGTGTCGGACGACAGCACATAACGCGAGGTGTCGATGCGGATGTCCTGGATGGCGGTGGCGGCGTCTTCGTCGAGCGCCTCGGGCTGCAAGATGCGGCCGATCACCGTGTCGCGCTCGGTGTTGCCGTTGTCGGGCCGCTGGATCAGCAGCAGCTCCAGGTCGAAGACCTTGGCGCCCGTGCTGCTGGTTTCGCGCGGCACCGGCAGCACCACGATGCTGCGGCCCGGAAAGGCCGGCCAGAGCTTGCAGGCGGCCAGCCGCTCGTCGAGCGGGCGGTTCGGATGGAGCTTGGCATGCATGCGCTCGGCAAGGCCGCTCTCGCAGGCCGCATGGCCGAGGCCCGCTGCCGAGAGGCCAAGCAGCAACAGGGCGCAGCGCAAAGGACGAAGACGCATGTTGTTGTCGGGTCGGCTTCAGGCGGCCGGAGCAGCTTGGGGCTGTTGCAGCCAGTGCGCGGCGGCGGCTTCGAGCACGGCCGCATCGCCGCTGCCTTGCATGATCAGTCCGCCTTCACCGCTTGGCGCGAGGCGGCCGAGCGAAGCCAGCACGCGCCGGGTCTGCTGCGCGACCGGCGCGCCGGTGTCGATGAAACGCAGCGCGGGCGGCGCATGGCGCTGGAGTTCACTCTTCACGAGCGGGTAGTGCGTGCAGCCGAGCACCACGGTATCGACCTGGCCGGGTGCGTCGCCCAAAGGACCGGCTTCGGCCATGTAGCGGGCGCAGAGTTGCGTGATGGCGGCGGTGTCGAAGCCCTCGATCGCCTTCACGAGTCCGTCGCATGGCACGGGACGGACATCGGCCGCCCCTGCGAAGGAGTCGCGCAGGGCCGCGTATTTGGCACTCGCCAGTGTCCCGCGCGTGGCCATCACCGCGATGTGGCCGGTGCGGCTGGTCGCCACCGCGGGCTTGAGTGCAGGCTCCAGGCCCACGATGGGCAGCGCCGGATGCTCGGCGCGCAGCAGGTGGATCGCCGCCGTGGTGGCCGTGTTGCAGGCCACCACCAGCGCCTTGATGCCGTGCTCGGCCATCAGTTGTTCGGCCACCTTGCGCGAGCGTTCGATCACGTAGCCATCGCCACGCTCGCCGTACGGTGCGAATGCGGTGTCGGCAAAGTACACGAAGCGCTCGTGCGGCAGCTCGGCGCGCAGCGCGGCCAGCACGCTGAGCCCGCCGACGCCGCTGTCGAAGACGCCGACCGGGTTGTTCAAGCCTCTTCCATCATGATGGTCTTGAACTCGCCGCTCGCAATGCGCTTCTGCCACTCGGCAGGGCCGGTGATGTGCGCGCTGGTGCCGCCGGCATCGACCGCCACCGTCACGGGCATGTCGACCACGTCGAATTCATAGATCGCTTCCATGCCCAGGTCGGCGAAGCCCACCACCTTGGCGGTCTTGATGGCCTTGCTCACGAGGTAGGCGGCGCCGCCCACGGCCATGAGGTAGGCGCTCTTGTGCTTCTTGATGGCTTCGATGGCGACCGGGCCGCGCTCGGCCTTGCCGATCATCGCGATCAGACCGGTCTGGGCCAGCATCATCTCGGTGAAGCCGTCCATGCGCGTGGCGGTGGTCGGGCCGGCCGGGCCCACGGCTTCGTCGCCGACCGGGTCGACCGGGCCGACGTAGTAGATGACGCGGTTCGTAAAGTCGACCGGCAGCTTCTCGCCCTTGGCCAGCATGCCCTGGATGCGCTTGTGCGCGGCGTCGCGGCCGGTGAGCATCTTGCCGTTGAGCAGCAGGGTGTCGCCGGGCTTCCAGCTCGCCACTTCGGCCGGCGTGAGCTTGTCGAGGTCGACGCGCTTGCTCTTCTTCTCGTCGGGCGCCCAGTTCACGTCGGGCCACAAATCGAGCGAGGGCGGGTCGAGGTAGACCGCGCCGCTGCCGTCCATCACGAAGTGCGCATGCCGCGTGGCCGCGCAGTTGGGAATCATCGCCACGGGCTTGCTGGCCGCGTGCGTGGGGTACATCTTGATCTTGATGTCGAGCACGGTGGCCAGGCCGCCCAGGCCCTGCGCGCCGATGCCCAGCGCGTTGACCTTCTCGTACAGCTCGATGCGCAGCGCCTCGACCTTGCTGAGTTCGGCGCCCGACTTCTTCTTGGCCTGCAGCTCGTGCATGTCGAGGTCGTCCATCAGGCTTTCCTTGGCCATCAGCGCGGCCTTCTCGGCCGTGCCGCCGATGCCGATGCCCAGCATGCCCGGCGGGCACCAGCCGGCGCCCATGGTCGGCACGGTCTTGAGCACCCAGTCGACCACGCTGTCGCCGGGGTTCAGCATGACCAGCTTGCTCTTGTTCTCGCTGCCGCCGCCCTTGGCCGCCACCGTCACTTCGACGGTGTTGCCGGGAACGATCTCGGTGAAGATCACCGCGGGCGTGTTGTCCTTGGTGTTCTTGCGGTCGAACTGCGGATCGGCCACGACCGAGGCGCGCAGCGTGTTGTCGGGGTGGTTGTAGCCGCGGCGCACGCCTTCGTTGATGGCGTCGTCCAGCGAGCCGGTGAAGCCGCCCCAGCGCACGTCCATGCCGACCTTGAGGAACACGTTGACGATGCCGGTGTCCTGGCAGATCGGGCGGTGGCCCGTGGCGCTCATCTTGCTGTTGGTCAGGATCTGCGCGATGGCGTCCTTGGCGGCGGGGCTCTGCTCGCGCTCGTAGGCGCGGGCCAGGTGGGCGATGTAGTCGGCGGGATGGTAGTAGCTGATGTACTGCAGCGCGGCGCTGATCGATTCGATCAGGTCGGCCTGCTGGATCGTGGTCGTCATGGTGGGGGGGTGTTTTTTGGAGTGTGGAACGCCCCCCGATTATCTCAGCCGATGCGCCTACCTCGCCGCCGCCCGGGCTTCCTCGATCCAGCCGTCGAACAGCGGCCGATGCGCCTTGATCCAACCATCGGTGTGGCGCTCCAGGTCTTGCTGCGTGCTGGCGCCCTGGCTCATGCGCAGGTTCTGGGCGTTGATGTCGCCGATCGGCAGTTTCATCACCTCGAACAGCCGGCCGGCGGCCGGGTTCTTCTCGACGAAGGCCCGGTTGGCGACGATCTGCTCCTGGTTGGCCTGGAAGCCGTAGTTCTTGCCGTTGGGAAGCTGCGTGTCTGCATCGCCGCCCTGGGAGGACGAGAAGGGCACCTGCAGCCACACCACGTCCGCGCCCGGGCGCAGCACGGCGCTGACCCAGTAGGGCGTCCAGGTGTAGTACAGCACCGGCTTGTCCTGCTTGAAGCGCGCGATGGTGTCGGCCATCAGCGCGGCATAGCTGCCTTGCTTGTGCGTGACGGTGTCGCGCAGCTGGTAGGCCGTCAGGTGGTTCTCGATCGCCAGTTCGCAGCCCCAGCCCGGGTTGCAGCCTGTCAGGTCGGCCTTGCCATCGCCGTCGGCATCGAACAACTTGGCGATGGCCGGGTCCTTCAGCTGCGCGATGTTGGTGATGTTGTATTGCTCGGCCGTCTTGCGATCGACCAGGTAGCCCTGCACCGCGCCGTCCGAGTACACGCCCTTGCGCCACAGCTTGGCGTCGCCGCCGCTGTTCTTGTAGAAGTCGGCGTGCAGCAGGCTCCAGTGGTTGGCCATGAAAGTGGCGTCGCCGTTGGCGATGGCCAGGTGCTCGGTGGCGGGTTCGAGGTCTTTCATCGGCAGGGCGGTGTAGCCCAGCTTTTCGAGCGCGCGCATCACGAGCAGCGTCTGGAACGCCTCTTCGGCGAGCGAGCTCTTGAGCGGCTGCACGGTGACGCCCTGGCCGGGCAGGTCATTCGCGGCCTGTGCGCCCATGCCGAAGGCAGCGAAACCGAGCGCCAGCAGGCCGCGGGCGATGATGAGATTGATTTTCTTCATGCGTTGATTTCCTGCGTGGCGGTTTTATTGCGCTTGCGCGGCGAGGGCGGGAGCGGGTTCGCTCGCACCGTCACCGCGGGGCGGCGTGCCCACGAGGCGCTGCAAGAGGCGCAGCACCAGGCCGGCTGGCCCGGTGTGCCACCAGCGGCGCCCGGCGCTGCGGCGCGACTTGCCCATGGCCTGCGTGAGCCGGTCGAGCGAGATCGCCAGCAGCACGATGCCCAGGCCGCCCACGGTCGCCAGGCCCATGTCGAGCCGGCCGATGCCGCGCAGCACCATCTGCCCCAGGCCGCCGACGGCGATCATCGAGGCGATCACCACCATCGACAGCGACAGCATCAGCGCCTGGTTGATGCCCGCCATGATCGAGGGCATGGCCAGCGGCAGTTGCACCTTCACGAGCATCTGCCAGGGCGAGGCGCCGTAGGCGCGCGCGGCTTCGATCAGATCCGGACGCACCTGGCGCAGGCCCAGGTTGGTCAGCCGCACCAGCGGTGCCAGCGCAAAGATGATGGTCACGATCACGCCGGGCACGTTGCCGATGCCGAACAGCATCACCACCGGCACCAGGTAGACGAAGGCGGGCGTGGTCTGCATGGCGTCGAGCACCGGGCGCATGAGGCGCTGCGCGCGGTCGCTGCTGGCCAGCAGCACCCCGAGCGGCAAACCGATGATCATGCAGAACACCAGCGAGGTCAGTACCAGCGACAGCGTCACCATGGCCTCGGGCCAGATGCCCAGCATGGCCACGAGCAGCAGCGCCACCGTGGTGCCGATGGCGAGCGCGCGGCCGGCGAACTGCCAGGCAAAGAGGCCGATCAACGCGATCATCGCGAGCGTCGGCAGGCCGGTCAGCAGGCCCTGCACCCAGTTCAGCGTGCTGTCGATGGGCAGGCGCACGGTCTGGAAGAAGGGGCGGAAATGCTCGACCACCCAGCCGAGGCCCTGGTTGATCCAGGATTCGACCGGCAGGGAGCCGTCCCAGAGGCGGTGCAGCTGCAAGCCGCTGGCCGCCGCATCGGCCGAGCCGGCCAACTGGTGGGCCGGCTCGGCGGGCGCATCGAGCCAGGCGCTGGTGGCCGACGTGTCGGGCGCGGCCGAGAGCGCTTCCCACGGATCGACGTAGGCGGGGGTTGCGGGCGTGCTCGGGTCGGAAGGAAGTGTGTTGTCGTTCATCGTTCAGGGGCCTTCGTGAATTCAGTGCGGCTCTGCGGCGAGCGCGGGTGCGGCGTTGGGCAGGACGGGCTCGATCGGCGGCGTGTCGCGGTCCAGGAACTTGAGCAGCGTCGTCTTGCTGATCGCGCCGCAGAAGCGGCCGTCGTTCGCCACCACCGGCAGCGCGCACGGCGCCTGCGCGAGTTGGCCGATCAGGCCTGCCACCGGGGCTTCGGCATCGATGCGCGGCAGATCGTCGATGAATGCGTGCTGCAGCCCCAGCGAGCCTGAATGCCCGTCGAGAGCGCCGCGCAGCGTGTCCGCCGACACCACGCCGAGGAAGCGCTTGTTCGGGCTCGTCACGTAGGCGAAGTCGCGGTCCTGGTCTTCGAGCAGCTTGAGCGCCGCGCGCGCGCCGCGCTCGGGGTGCTCGCACACCACCGTGAGCGACTTGCGCGCGATGTCCGCCGCCTTGAACACGGCCGCCGCATCGACACCGCGCACGAAGCTGCGCACGTAGTCGTCGGCGGGGCTGCGCAGGATCTCGTCGGGCGTGCCGACCTGGATCACCTGGCCGTCCTTCATGATCGCGATGCGGTCGCCGATGCGCATGGCCTCGTCGAGGTCGTGCGAGATGAAGACGATGGTGCGGCGCTGCTCCTTCTGCAGCCGCAGCAGTTCCGACTGCATCTCGGTGCGGATGATTGGATCGAGCGCCGAGAAGGCCTCGTCCATCAGCAGGATCGAAGGATCCGAGGCCAGCGCGCGCGCCAGGCCCACGCGCTGCTGCATGCCGCCCGAGAGCTCGTCGGGATAGCTGTCGCCCCAGCCCGCGAGCCCCACCTGCGCGAGCGCCAGGTCGGCCTGGGCGAGGCGCTCCTTCCTGCTCGTGCCCGACAGTTCGAGGCCGAAGGCGGTGTTCTCGCGCACCGTCATGTGCGGCATCAGCGCGAACGACTGGAACACCATGCTGATGTCCTTGCGGCGCAGCGCGCGCAGCCTGGCGTCGGAGTGCTCGTTGATGTCCGCGCCGTCGATCACGATGCGCCCGGCGGTCGGCTCGATCAGACGGTTCAAGAGGCGCACCAGCGTCGACTTGCCCGAACCCGAGAGGCCCATGATGACGAAGATCTCGCCGGCCTGGATCTCGAAGGTGGCATCGAACACGCCGATCGACTGGCCCGTCCGCGCGAGGATTTCCTTCTTCGAAAAACCTTGGCGGACGAGTTCGAGCGCCTGTTCGGGCGCGTCGCCGAACACCTTGAAAACATGGTCGATGAGAATTCCTTTGGCCATACGCCGGGGCTCCTTGTGTGAAGGTTGGACACAGCGCCGCCCCGGAGGGCGGCAACGGCCGCGCCATCAGCCGGTGGGGCTGCCCGAACAGAGAGCACGTGAAGAAAAGCGCGTGCAATGGCCCGGCGAGCCTCGAGGGCTGCCAGCAGGCACTGAAGACGACATGGCGACGAAACCAGTGCCCGCCGGATGCTTCATTCGCAGAGCGGCGGGCCTGGTCGAGGGGCGCCGCCTGGATGAGCGTGACGTGGCAATGGGGCCGGAAAGTTCCGGCCGGTTTGCCGGGCAGGGCCCGGCGGGAAGAGCCTTGCACCGCGACGGGATTCGGTGATCCGCGAGTAGCGCAAGGGCAACCAACATGACTTGTTGGTCGTCTGAAGACCGCAATTATAACTTTTTGACATTACGCGAGTCAAGCCCACGGCGTATCGTCGGCCGGATGTATGGGGCAGCAAAGCCTCGTCAAATGCGAGCCATTCTTATCGAGGTCATACTCGGCCTCGCGCCCGGCGAGCGGGTGCACCCATCCAAGACTGCGGAGCTTCTTTCACCATGACGACTTCCCCCAAGACCCGTGCCGAGCGCGATACCTTCGGACCGATCGACGTGCCGGCCGACAAGCTGTGGGGTGCGCAGACGCAGCGCTCGCTGCAGAACTTCGACATCTCCGGCGAGCAGCAGCCGCGCGAGATCATCAAGGCGCTGGCGCAGGTCAAGCGCGCCTCGGCCGTGGTCAACCATGCGCTGGGCCTGCAGGACGAAAAAAAGACCCAGGCCATCGTGGCCGCGGCCGACGAAGTCATTGCCGGCAAGCATTCGGGCGAGTTCCCGTTGGTGGTGTGGCAGACCGGCTCGGGCACCCAGACCAACATGAACGTCAACGAGGTGCTGGCCAACCGCGCGAGCGAACTGCTGGGCGGCGAGCGCGGGGAAGGGCGCCTCGTGCACCCGAACGACGACGTGAACCGCAGCCAGTCGAGCAACGACGTGTTCCCGACCGCCATGCACGTGGCGGCGGTCGAAGCCATCACGCACAAGCTGCTGCCAGCCATCGCCAAGCTGCGCGGCACGCTGGAGCAGAAGTCGAATGACTTCGCCGACATCGTGAAGATCGGCCGCACCCACCTGCAGGACGCCACGCCCCTCACGCTGGGCCAGGAGTTCTCGGGCTACGTCGCGCAGCTCGCGCATGGCGAGGCGCATGTGCGCGCCGCGCTGCCGCACCTGTGCGAACTGGCGCTCGGCGGCACGGCCGTGGGCACCGGGCTCAATGCGCCCAGGGGCTATGCGGAGCAGGTGGCGGCCGAGTTGGCCAGGCTCACGGGCCTGCCCTTCGTGACCGCACCGAACAAGTTCGAAGCCATGGCCAGCGTCGATGCGCTGGTGCATGCCCACGGCGCGCTCAAGACGCTCGCCGCCAGCATGAACAAGATCGCCAACGACGTGCGCTGGCTCGCGAGTGGTCCGCGCAGCGGCATCGGCGAACTCAGCATTCCAGAGAACGAACCCGGCTCGTCGATCATGCCGGGCAAGGTCAACCCGACCCAGAGCGAAGCCGTCACGATGCTGGCCGCGCAGGTGTTCGGCAACGACGTGGCCATCAACATCGGCGGCGCCTCGGGCAATTTCGAACTCAATGTGTTCCGCCCGATGGTGGCGCATAACTTCCTGCAGAGCGTGCGACTGCTGGCCGACGGCATGGTGAGCTTCAACGACCACTGCGCCGTGGGCATCGAGCCGAACCGCGAGCGCATCACCGAGCTGGTGCAGCGTTCGCTGATGCTCGTGACCGCGCTCAATACGCACATCGGCTACGACAAGTCGGCCTACATCGCGAAGAAGGCGCACAAGGAGGGCACCAGCCTGCGCGAAGCCGCGATTGCCTCGGGCCACCTCACGGCCGAGCAGTTCGACCAATGGGTGGTGCCGGAGAACATGACGGGCCGTTGAGCGATCAGTACCCGACCGTGTAGCGCTGGCGCGAGTGAACGGGCTTCTCGAGCTCGTCGATGAATGCGATCGCGTAGTCCTCGAAGGTGATCCAGCTGCGGCCTTCGGCGCTCACGAGCAGGTCGTCCTTGCCCAGGCGGAATTTGCCGGTGCGCTCGCCTTCGACGAATTCGGCGGAGGGCGACAGGAAGGTCCAGTCGAGCTCCTTCTCGTTGCGCAGCACCTCCAGGAATGCGGCGCCTGCGGAGGCCTCGGCCTTGTACGCCTCGGGGAAGTTCGGCGTGTCGATCACCTTCAGGCCCGGTGCCGCGAACAGGCTGCCGGCGCCGCCGACCACCAGCAGGCGCTTCACGCCCGCGCGCCTGGCCGGCTCGATGATGGCCGCGGGCGGCACGGTGGCGAAGTGCGCTGCGCTGAACACGGCGTCGTGGCCGACCAGTGCCTTTTCTAGCGCGGTACCGTCGAGCACGTCGAGGTCCACGGCCTTCACAGTGGCGCGGCCCGACAGCTTTTCGCTCGCCTTGCGCGCGATGGCCGTCACGGTGTGGCCGCGGCGCAGCGCCTCTTCGAGAAGGCGGCCGCCGGCGCGTCCGGTGGCGCCGATGATGGCGATGTGGCTCATTGAATGGCTCCTGAAAATGGTTGGGATGAACCGCATCTTAGGTTTCTGGTTTCGAAAGAAATACCTCGAAATGCGCGCTTGTTTATTCCTAAAATCGTTCGAATGGACCGATTGAATGCAATGCGCGTGTTCGTCACCGTGGTGGATGCGGGCAGCCTTTCGGCCGCGGCCGACAAGCTCGACCTCTCGCGCCCGGTGGTCACGCGCTACGTGGCCGAGCTCGAGCAATGGACCGGCGCACGCCTCTTGCACCGCACGACGCGGCGGCTGAGCCTCACGGCGGCGGGCGAGGAGTTGCTGCCGCGCTGCCGCCAGGTGCTCGAACTCGCGGGCGACATGCAGGAAGCCGTGCGGCAGCCGGCGGAGGCGCCGCGCGGCCAGCTGCGCATCACGGCCAGCACCTCGTTCGCGCAGGCGCAGCTGGCCGATGCGGTGGCCGAGTACGTGCGGCTCTATCCAGGCGTGGCCGTCGACCTGGTGCTGCTCGACCGCGCCGTGAACCTCGTGGATGAGCGCATTGACCTGGCGATCCGCGTGGCGGTCGAGATCGATCCCAACCTCATTGCGCGGCGGCTCACCGATTGCCGCTCGGTGGTGTGCGCCTCACCCGCCTACCTGAAGGAGCATGGGCAGCCGCTGCGCGTGGAGGAACTGGCCCAGCGCAACTGCCTCACGCACTCGTACTTCGGGCGCAGCCTCTGGAATTTCACGCGCAAGGAAGACGGCACGCCCGTTTCTGTGGCTGTCGGCGGCAACCTGTCGACCAACGATGCCGCGAGCCTGATGCATCTGGCGCGGGCCGGGGCCGGCATTGCGATGCTGCCGACCTACCTGACCGCCGGCTTGCTGCAGGCGGGCGAACTGGTGCGGCTGTTCCCCGAATTCGAGCCGCAGGTCGTCGGCATGTACGCGGTGTACGCCTCGCGCAAGCACATGCCGGCCGCGCTGCGCACGATGCTCGATTTCCTGGCCGCGCGCTTCACGGAAACGCCGGCCTGGGACATGCCTTAGTGGCGCGTGTTGGCCGCCGCGGCCTCGTTCATCAGCTTGTCGGTGTAGGCGATGGCCATGGCCGAGAACAGGAACGCGATGTGGATCACGGTCTGGGCGATCAGCACCTTGTCTGTGTAGTTGTCCGCGTTGATGAAGGTCTTCAGCAGGTGGATGGAACTGATGCCGATGATGGCCGTGGCCAGCTTCACCTTGAGCACCGAGGCGTTCACGTGGCTCAGCCACTCGGGCTGGTCGCGGTGGCCTTCGAGGTCCATGCGGCTCACGAAGGTTTCGTAGCCGCCCACGATCACCATGATCAGCAGGTTGGAGATCATCACCACGTCGATCAGCGCCAGCACCACCAACATGATCACGGTTTCGTTGAGCGTGCCCACCGGCGCGGTGGTCTTGTAGCCGATGCTGGTGATCAGCGCCTGCAGCGCGTCCTTGCTGCCGAAGGCCGCCTCCACCAGGTGCAGCAGCTCGACCAGGAAGTGCACCACGTACACAGCCTGCGCCACGATCAGCCCCAGGTACAGCGGCAACTGCAGCCAACGGCTCGCGAAAATCAGCTTGGGCAGCGGCCGGAGCGGCGAGCCGCGGGCTGGAACAGGCGTATTCGGGCGGTCGAAGGATTCGGGAGCGGACATGGAGAGGATGATTGGAAACGACCGGCGATTCTAGAGGTGCCCCCATGTCCGACTCGTGATAACCCTGCGAGGGCCTGTTCACCCTGCCAACGGATCTCCGCTGGCAGGGTGAACAGGCCCTAACATCGCAATCGTCAGTGGCCCGTAAGTGGACCCGCCGACATTACGGCCGCACCTAGATCAAGGAGACAAGAAAATGAGCAGCAGCGCATCGAAGAACATCGAATCCGTCCTGGTCGAGAACCGCGTGTTCCCGCCCGACGCGCGCGCCAGCGCCGGCGCGCGCATCAGCGGCATGGCCGCCTACGAGGCCC
>NZ_VIVL01000007.1 GCF_007828835.1 Variovorax beijingensis
CAGGAGAACCTGCAGGCCAGCGAAGGGGTGGATGCCTCCGAAGGCTCGGTGCAGCGCTTCGCCTTCGAGGCCCAGCCCACGAGCTACGCCTGGCGTCCGCGGCGCAGCACGCCCAAGCCCTGGACCGAGGGGCCGCAGACGGCGTTGGTGGTGGGCCCCGCGGGCGAGGAGATCTGGACCGACCGCTACGGCCGCATCAAGGTGCAGTTCCACTGGGACCGTATCGGCCAGCGCGACGAGCATTCGAGTTGCTGGGTGCGCGTGTCCACATCCTGGGCCGGCGCCACTTTCGGCGCGGCCGCCTTGCCGCGCATCGGGCAGGAGGTGATCGTCGATTTCCTCAACGGCGACCCCGATTACCCGATCGTCACCGGCCGGGTGCACAACGCCGACGAGATGCCCGCTTGGGCCCTGCCCAGCCAAAAGCAGCTCACGGGCCTGCGCAGCCGCGAGCTGGGCGGCGGGCGCAGCAACCACCTGGCGCTGGACGATTCCACGGGCAAGGTGCAGGCCCAGCTCAAGAGCGACCACCAGAGCAGCAGCCTGAGCCTGGGCCACGTCGGCCGCCTCGACGACGTCACGGGCCGCAAGGACGACCGCGGCCAAGGGGCCGAGCTGCGCACCGACGGCCATGGCGCCCTGCGCGCCGGCCAGGGCCTGCTGCTGAGCACCGAGGCGCGGCCCAACGCCCAGGGTCACATCACCGACATGGCCGAGACCACCGCCCGGCTCACGCAGGGGCGCGACCTGCACGAGAGCCTGGGCCAGGCCGCGCAGGCGGCCCAGGCGCATGAGGCCGGCGACCAGGACGAGGTGGCCCGGGCGCTGAAGGCGCAGAACGACGCGATCAAGGGCAGCGGCGGCGACAAGGCGCACGGCCTCTTCCCCGAATTCCAGGAGCCGCACCTGACCTTGGCCAGCCCGGCGGGCATCCAGGCCACCACGGCCGGCAGCACCCATCTCGTGAGCGGCGAGCACACGGCCCTCACGAGCGGCGCGCACACCAGCGTGGCCGCCGGCAACAGCTTCCTGGTGAGCGCCAAGGAGGCGGTGCGCCTGTCCGCGGCCAAGGCCGGCATCCGCGTGACCGCGGCGAAGGCCGACATCGACATCACGGCGATGAAGGCCAGCATCCATGCGCTGGCCAAGCTCAACATCAAGATGGAGGCCAACCGCATCACCATCACGGCCCGGGACGAGGTGCTGATCAACGGCGGCTCCAGCTACACCCGATGGAGTGCGGACGGCATCGAGAGCGGCACCAATGGGGTGTGGCGTGCGCATGCGGCTTCGCATTCGATGGTGGGGCCGAAGAGCCTTCCAACGTCCAAGGGTTACGAAGCCAAGTGCGACCTGCAGGACAGCGGCGCCGCGGGCGGCGCATCGGCCTCGCGTTGATGGCTAGCGTGTTGCCCGTGCACCCGGATGCCTCGCTTCTGCTGCGCAGCTTGCAAAAAGGCTTTGCCAGGGCGCAGACGCAGGGGTCGCCTGCGCAAGCCTCCGTCGCCCCACCATTGTCGGCCTTCCTGGTGCTCGAACGGTGGCGAGACAATCCGCTCGCCGAGCACCTGCAGGAGCACCATCCGCTGTTGGCCGATGAACGAGTCGACGTCCCCGACGAGATCTACCGCGGACGTCCCGAAGCCGCGCCCACCCTCGTGCCACTGCCTGAAGGCTGGGTAGCCGATGCGCTCGATGCCAGTACCCAGGCTGTCCTGCACACGATAGAACTCGCGCTGGCCGCAGCACGGCTGCAGAGCGAGCGCCGCCTGGTGGACCAGATGTTGTGCGCCGTCGTCTTCAGTCCGTCAACGCCTGCGAGCATTGCAATGCACTGGACCCGCCTCGGCTTTCAGACCTCGCCCGCCGACGGCAAAGACAAACTTTTCCGCTACCAGGATGCACGCGTCATGCAGCGCGTGTGGCCGCTGCTCGATGACGAGCAGCGCTTGCAGTGGCTCGGACCAGTGACAGGGTGGTGGGCATTGAGCCAACCCTGGCGGCCTTGGTCATACGAGGAGGCATTCGCCACGGGTGGAGAAGTACCTACCGGCAGTGGCGCAGACTCGCCCGAATGGTTCATTGCCACCCGGCCGGTCCTGTCCCAGGCAGCGACTCGAGAGCCACGGCACGAAACCATGCGCCATCTTTTGCGCCTCGATCAATGGCATGCGGCGCACAGTGCGACGACAGGTACGCGGCTGTGGTTGAGCATGGCTTCGCGACGAATTCCCATTCGACGCCAACCCGATGGAGAAACGATGACCCGCCTCCTTCGCCAAGGGGCTGCATTGGGATTGACCCAGGAATCGGATCTATCCGAATTCGTCGACGCGTCATGGAGGGCACACCACTACGATGACCGACTCATCGCACGCGACTGGTCGGCGCCCCGCGATGCGGCCGTGCTGCGGCAGGCGCTCGCCCTGATGCATCCGGCACGCGATCACACGAACCAGCCGGCCAACAGCCGCGTTGCTTCACCTGGCTTTGCCAGCGCACTGCATGAAGCCGAGCAAGCCTTCTCGATCTCGACCAACCCCAACACTTCGCGAAGAGACTGAAGTCCATGCCTTGCGCCACCCCCTGCCGAAACTGCGATCGCAAGGGCCTGCCGATCCTGTTTACCCGTTATGCCGCCGCCTTCAGCGCGCAGGAGCAGGGGCTCGCTGCGCTCAAGCAGTTGCAGCCCACGGGAAATTTCCAGGCCCAGCCCGGCGGCGTGGCCATGCGCACGGCGCTCTACGGCGTGCGCATGCTGCGGCCGGGCTACCTGTACGTGCGGATTCAGAACGTATGCAAGGCCCACCCCGAGTGGCTTGCCTACATCGTGCACCCCCACGGCTACCTGGCGCAGTTCGACGTCGGGTTTCCGGAGGCTGCCAAGTCGAACCCGGCCTGCGAAATGGAAGTGCGCGGCGCCAACGCCTCCATGGTGTGGGTGGCGGACGCGAAGAACGTCACCGAGCTGCACTACATGTTCCACCCGGACCCGGTCGTGCCCAAGCACCTGTTCGAGCACATCGAGCCCCAGCGCGACACCTACATGCAGAAGTTCGATGTCGCAGGGTGGCTGGGCGGCAACACGAGCCAGAAGGACACCTGCCAACCGGGACAGCTCAACAGCCAGGTGATGGAGTTTTCGGCGCTGAAGGACACAGCCGTACAGACCGTGGGCAGCGAACAGCATTACGGACTCATGGGTGTGCACGGCGCCGAGCGCGAATGGGGCACCTACGAGGAGGCACGGACCGGCCGGCATTTCGAGAAGGTGCGCAACGAGACGCGCCGCGCCGACGGCAGCGTGGCCGTCACCGACACAGGCCCCGTCACCGGCATGGCGATTGGCCCCTACATCGCACGCATCACCGGCCCGCTCTACAAGGACGCGCATGGCCCCCGGCTGCGAAAGATGGCCGAGTTCCTGACGCAGCACAAGGGCGCCGTCGTCGCATGCGACGACCCCATCGGCATTGCCCAGGAACTCAGCCTGCACCATCTCACCGCCGCCATGCCGTATGTGCAGTGGCTCAAGGAGGTCGATGCTTCGGACCCCGGCAACGCGACCGTGACGAATGCATGGAAGCACGCAGCCAGCGAGAGCATCAAGACCGTGCGCGGAGCCCTCTACAAGAAGGCCATGGGCATGTATGACGCCGAAACGGACCGCCTGAAGAGCGTGCACGACGTCCTGGGCCAGCGCCGCGCCTACCCCGTGAGCACGACGATGGTCCGGCAAAAGGACGGGACCTATGCCGAGATGTCCGTCGAGGCGATGCGGGCGCAGCGCCGGGAAGCGCTGGAGGGAGAAATTGCCGCGCGTGAATCGGACCGTAGGCTCATCAGCGATGCGGAATCCGAAGCCGCGCTCAAGACGACGCTTGCGCATGTCGATGAGGCCAGGCTCAAGGATTTCGACGCTGATCACATGGCGCAGATCAAGGAGCGCGACAAGTGCATGGACAAGATGAGCGAGGACCTGATCGCTTGGCTCCAGTGCGATGCATTCCTGGTCAAGACACTGGGGCGCTACGACCGCAAGCCGAGCGGCATCGAAACCCGCGATGGCGCGCGCTGCGCGGGCCAGTTGTGCGCCATTCTGGAAACCATGGACAGCAGCCCGCGCGGGCGCAAGTGGTATGCCGATCTCCAGTTGTTCAAGGACGAACCGAAGAACCTCGTGTGGCGCATGGCGACGCTGAACAACGAGGCGATCTCACAGGAGTTGCTGCGCGTGCTGGACACACTGAAGGACACGCTGCCGCCGGCCACCGAGGTGGCGGATGCGGAAACGGCAGAAGAGAGCGCGCGCCAGCAGCGGGCCTGGGCCGCGATGGCGGCGGCGCTGGAGAAGATCCCGAAGACGCTCAAGGGTAGCCAGACGCTGATCAAAGAAGCGTCCAAGCTCGTCGACCCCGGAGCCGGCACGATGCAGAAGATTCAGTCACTGCAGAAGATCGCCGAGACGGCCGCGAAGAATGTTCATTCGGTGTGGGGAATTGCGGTGGTGCGGGCGGCCCAGAAGTTGGGTGCTTCGGCGATGGAGCTGAACCTCGCCAAAGGGCAGATCGTGTTGCTCTCGCACGGCCTGGGCGACAAGGCGATTGAGTTCGTGCGAGCGGAGCAGCGCCTGCTGGACGAGAAACTGCATGCCGAGGGAAGGCAGGTGGTCTACAGCAACAAACACAATCCCAGGCCGGGCGGACGAGCGTGGAAGCGGCACTACGACCACAAGGGCGAGAAGATGCAAGCCCGGGTGGATCGGGCGTTGGCGCTGGGTGCAGACAACGCAGTGAAGAACATGCGCATTCCGTCGGTGGTCGGGGGCCTGGAGATCATGAGCCTGATCCCGACCTTCGGTCGCGCGAGCGAGCGTGGCGATGATCCGAGGGCGGGCAGCCAGAGCGCAGGGGCACTGGCCGGCGCGATGGGAACCTGGAAGAGTTGGCGATCCGACTACTACGAAAAGAACGTCTACGAGGCGATCAAAGCCGAAACGCCGCTGGCCGCGCGGGCAAATCTGGTGACGGCATTGGACAATGAACTGCGCATGCTGAAGATCGGTGCGGCGCACTGGGTTGCGTCTGCTGCGGTTGTGGGGGTGGTTTGGGATGCGATTGATGGTGGAGCGGCGCGTCGAGAAGAAAATCATCTCCTCGCTCTCGCCTACTATGGCCGTGCCATTGTTGGTGGCACAACCATCGGATCAGTACTTTTGAGCGCTCATAATCTCAAGAATGTGAAGGTCGTTCTTTGGTGCACTCGCATCAATCTCGTGACAGGCGCTGCCACATTGGCGCTCAGCTATGCCATCGAGAAGATGAAGGAAAAAGAGTGGATCGACTGGCTCATGGCCGAACCTTTCCGGAAAGCCGACAGCAAAAAGATTCCGCATAACAGCGAGCAATTCATGCTCAATCAGCTCGCCAATGCGATTGCAGATATGGACTGACGAACGGCGACCACATGTTTCTTTCAGAGAGCGGTTATCGACAGGAGCAACGCAGCAGAGGTACACCTCAAGCGCTCGCGTACTTTGCGGACATTAACCAATACACGCGGCTGTACGGGATCCATGAGGGCATGGCACCTCGCCGGGAGAGTGAGCCAAAGCTTACGAGAAAGGAAAAGATCGAGCAGCAGAAACTCGCACGGCCTCAACTCTACGGAATGCGCTCGTTGTTCGACTTCAACGAGCATTTCATTGAGCTAAGCAATGCGGAAGAGGAAAAACGTTCGCTCAGCTCATTGCTTTTTTTCCTTTTCGCCTTCGTCCTTGCCCTACCTTTATACGTAGCTGTCAGTGCAATTCTCGGAACAGACCCCGCTTGGTTCGCTGGTGCGATGTTTGGAATGTTCCTCTTGGTGTTCTGCCTGTTGTACTTCTTGGCATGGCCCTACCTGTTTGCTCCAGCCTTCTTCACCAGCCTGCGCGCCCGTTACCGCTTCAATCGAACCACCCGCAAGGTCTACGCACTGCGCCCGAAGAAGTACGGCGGCAATGTCATCCTCGACTGGGACCGCGTGCAGGCACATGTTCGGTGGGCCCCGCCAAAGTCCTGGACGGCCGAACAACTCGCAGCGAGCGAGGTGGCGCGTGAAGAGCGCCTGCGCTCGGCTGGACTGGACAGCAATCTACTGTTGTATTGGCCCCCGCTGAATGCCAACGATCCCGAGCGCAAGGGAGAAGACATACTCTGGGTTGGTCCCAGCGGCAGCGGCGAGGCTTTGTGGCAATACATCCGAGCTTTCATGGAGGAAGGCATGGATGCCGTACCCAGACCTTCCGAGCACGAGTGGCTACGCAAAGGATTCAGTGGCCCTGGCGAGCATCTGGAAGAAACTGTCATGCATGGCTCGCACATGCGCGACGACATCATCGGCAAGGGCACCTCGGGTGCGACCTTCACCAACTACGCGACGAACTTCCTGTGGGCGCCGCTGCACAGCCTGGCCGAGCGGCTGTGCTACTGGCCCACGTTCCCCGAAGAATGGAACAGCGACTGTGGCCAGAAACGTCGCGAGAGCGGCATCGGCCCCGAAGAGCCATTGCGCTGGCCGTGCAAGGCGCCGAGGTAGCACGGCAAGTAGCGTGCAGGCCGAACTGCACCCCACTTGAGAACCCTTCATGTTCGTTCGCGAAAACAGCTACTGGTTGGCCAGGCGCCGCTCCCCCGAAAAAGGCCGCGCCCACCTCAACCTGCAAGGGCAAAAACACTGGCCGACCCAGCGCTCCGGTGCGCGCGGTATCGAGATGCCAGGTCGGGCTGCCTACGCCCAGAACGATGCGTACCTGGAGCTGTGCAACCCGGGGTGGGATTTGCAGTGGCGTGCCGGAATGGGGAATCTCTATGTTCTCCTGCCGGCTCTCGTGCTGATATGGATGTGGTATGGATTCGCGGTCCATCCTCTTCTCTTCGAAACGATCATCTTCTTTTGGCCGACCATGCCCTATGGGCAGGACGACTGGCCCTATGTCGCCTTTGGCTGGCTCTTGCTATTTCCCCTTGCATTGGCCAGCGCCTTCATGATCTTCGCGTGGTTCCACTACATGGGCATGCGCACCTGCTTCTTCACCCATGCCCGGGGGCGCATCCGCTTCAACCGGCTCACCCGCAAGGTGTATGTGCTGCGGCCTGCCTACTGCGGCGGCAACGTGGTGCTGGACTGGGAGCGCCTGGTGGCATTGTTCGAACCCGAAGGCTCCAGCGCAGGCGCCAAGCAGACCATCAAGGCGCTGGCGCTTTACCACCCGCCGTTCAATCCGACCGATCCGAGCGCCAAGGGCGAAGACTGCATCTTCGTCGGCCCAGGACTGTCGGGTCCTCTAGAGGCAGCGTCCCTGTGGGAATACATCCGCCAATACATGGAGGTCGGTCCCACGGTCGATCACGTGCCTCCCGATGCTTCTTCCACCTACAAGGGCATCGCCCGCTACCTGCATCCGGACTACACCACCTATTGCGGCAAGCCAAGCCGACGCCAGTACCAGTTGGAACAGAAACCGGGCTTCATGGAAACAAGCTTCCACATGATGAGCCAAGTGACTTGCTCATGGCCTACGTTCCCGAAGGAATGGCAAAGCGATTCAGGCATGGGCGAACCGGAAGACAAGCCGGTGCAAACGGGCGCTGTGATGACGGCGCTTGTCTACCGAGCGCAAGGCAAGCTGAGCAAGGCCGACGAGATCGAGTTCCTGCGGCACTGGGGAACGGCCGAGGCGCAGCAAGACGCGAGGTCACGCAAGGAGTGAACGCCGAGACTTTCTGCTGTCGACTGCACTGGAAGATGAATGCATCAATTGGGCGGATCGTCCACTGAACAAGAACAAGCTCCGAATCACACCGACCTAAAAGAAGTGCTGCTTGCCAACCGGCGAGCCGAGTTGGATCGGACCGCCAGGAATTACAGAATGTTCCCAAATGAGCATGTCTATCAGCGTGCACGCAGACGTTCGATTGAGGAGGGGCGCAGGTGCGTGCAGGCTGACGGCAGCAAGAGGCTGTTGAAGCCTGTCGAGCCTGTAGAACTCAGTAATGCCGCCTTGCCAGCAGGGCGGTGCATCTACGCGCAGAACGAAACTTACCTGGAGTTGTGCAACTCAGGGTGGGACCGGCAATGGAAAGCAGGCATCGGAACGGTATTTGTTCTTCTCCCCTGTTTGTTGATTTTCTGGGGGTTCTACGGTTTTTCTCTACACCCCATAGTTTTTGACCGCGTACTGCTGTTTTGGGGTACCAGCGAAAATGTGGCTACTTCAGCCGATCTATGGTTCGGTTGGCTGCTGCTTTTCCCCTTGTCCCTCGGCTGCTGTGTCTTGCTCTGGCTGTGGTTCGACATCATGGGCGTGCGCACGTGCTTCTTCACCTATGCACGAGGCCGCATCCGCTTCAATCGAATAACGCGCAAGGTCTACCTTCTGAGGCCACGAGGTTGCGGCGGCAACGCCGTCTTCGACTGGGATCGCCTGCGTGCCATCGTCGACATGGACGGCTATGACTTGCTGGCCAGAAAGAATGGAGCGCCTGGAAAGGCCGCGTACTACTCGCTCATCCTCTACCACCCGCCCTTCGACGCTGCCGATCCGCACGCCCAGGGCGAAGACGCCATCTTCGTTGGCCCCACATTGCCCATGCAGCAGGACGCGGCGCCGCTGTGGGAGTACATCCGTCGCTACATGGAATACGGTCCTGGCCGGGAGGGCATTCCCGAGCGAATAGGGCAAGAGCACACGACCTACTGCGGCAAGCCCAGTGCCCGCCAGTACAAGCTGGAGCAACGTCCCGGAGTCATGGAAACCGCCTATCACATGCTCAGCCAGGTCACCTGTTCATGGCCTGCATTTCCGAAGGAATGGCAAAGCGATTCAGGCATGGGCGAACCGGAAGACAAGCCGGTGCAGACGGGCGCTGTGATGACGGCTCTCGTCTACCGGGCACAAGGCAAGCTGAGCAAAGCCGACGAGATCGAGTTCCTGCAGCACTGGGGAACGCCCGAGGCTGTGCAAGAAGCAATGTCGCGCAAGGCGTGAAGCGACCGCGCATGCGCCGCGCGCCGGACGTATCTGACCGAATGCCGCACGCGGCTCTGCGCTTCTTGCTCAGCCCGCCACGCCAAACCCCGTGTCGAACGTGCTCTTCACATCCAGCGGCTGCTTGATGAGCCCCACCTGGCGATAGAAATCCGCCGTGCCCTGCTGGTCGGCAATGACCTGCGCATCGATGGGCAACCACTTCTGCTGGCGGCGCTCGAACTGCAGCTTGGCCGCCTCGGGCGGAATGCCGATGATGCGGGCCAGCGCGGCCGAGTAGGCATCGACGTTGCGGTACGACCAGAGCTGGGCCTTCACCACGCGCTGCAGAAAGTCCTGCAGCACCGGCCGCTTGGCGGCAATGGCGGCGTCGGTGGCCGCGAGGTAGCTGAGCCCCGGCAGCAGCCCGCGTCCGCTCACGAGCACGCGCGCATGGCGGCTGACCTCGGCCAGCGCGGTGTAGGGCTCCCAGGTGGCCCAGGCGTCGACCGAACCCTGCGTGAGCGCGAGCTTGGCGTCGGCCGGCGCGAGGAAGCGGATGTTGACCTCGTCGGGCTTCAGGCCGGCCGCGGTGATGGCCTTGAGCGTGACGTAGTGGCCGATGGAGCCGCGGTTGGTCGCGATGCTCCTGCCCCTGAGATCGGCCGCAGTCTTGAGCGGTGAATCGGGCCGCACCAGCACTGCGGTGCCGTAGGAATCCGAACGGTTCGCGCCGATGGCCTTGACGCGCGTGCCGGCCGCAAGCGCAAAGATGAGCGGCGCATCGCCGATGGGGCCGGAATCGACCGCCGCGGCATTCAGGGCCTCGGCCAGCGGCGCGGCCGCGGGGAATTCGGACCACTGGATGTCGTAGCCCAGGTCCTCGAGTCCGCCTGCCGCTTCGAGCAGCGCGCGCAGCCCGCCCTTCTGGTCGCCGGCCTTGAGAACAGGGCGGCCCTGTGCGCGCGCCTGCAATGAGAAGGCGGGCAAGGCCACGGCAGCGGCGAGGCCGCGTGCAAGAAGCTGCCGGCGTGATCGGTCGAGATGTGGGTTCATGGGTTCTCCGTGTTCAGTCGAGATAAGAAAAAAGTCAGTGGATGAAGCCGCCCTTGACGAAGCGCACCGGCTGCGCGTCCATGCGGGCGATCAGCGCGCCCAGGCCATCGGCGGGCAGTGCAGCAGCGCCCTGCTCCACCGTCGCACCGGGCGCGCGTTCGCTGCGGCACAGCAGGTCGTCGTCCGACCAGCCCGCCTTGCCGGGCGCACCGCGCGCGCGCAGCCAGCCGTCGCGATCGGCAATGAGCTGGGTGCCGGCCAGTTGCTCGGTGCCGGCGATGAGCGCCAGCGCCTCCCATCCGGCGGCGGAGTCGGCCACGCAATCGGCAGCCGTTGCAACCGCGCTCGAAGGCGGCCGCAGCAGCACGGTCACGAGGCGCGGGTCTTCGGCCGGCATCGCGCCGCCCGCCACGATGCGCACGCGCTGCCCGCGCCAGCTCGCGAGCAGTCGTGGCGGTTGCGAACCGCAGCGCACCGCCATGTCGGGCAGGCCGATGGGTTGCGGCCAGCTGCCGAGCGCACGCAGGCTCTGGCCCGCGCCCTGCGCCTTCATGTAGTCGACAAGCGCCCAGGCGTCGGCCTCGCCGAGCTTTCCGGCGAAGCCGGGCATCGTGGACTGGCCACCCTGCTGCGCATCGCGCGTGCCGTGGAGGATGCGCCAGAGCAGGTCGCCATCGGCGCGCCGCCACAGCAATGGACCGCTGAGGTCCGGCGGCCACACCGCCAGCGAGGCTGCGAGCGGGCCTTCGCCCTTGCCGTCCGCACCGTGGCAGGCCACGCAGTTCTGTTGGTAGAGCATGCGGCCCCGGGCGATGGACTTGGCCGTGAAGCCGGTCGGCGATGCCTGAAAGCTGGTGGGCGTTGCGGGCACCAGCACCACGCGCGACTCGGGCCAGGGCGCTGCGATCAGCAGCATCGGCACCAACGCGAGAAAGTAGAAGCGCAGGCGCGGCCAGAGCAGCGCGAGCAGCAACGCGAGCACCGCCACTGCGACGAACACCAGCGTCCACGCCAAGCTGCGCGCCTGTCCCAGGTCGATCAGCAGGTTCTCGCCCGACAGCCGCCGCGCCCACGGCCACGCCGGCTGGCCGTGCACATGCTGCGCGAGCCCGAGTGCATCGAGCACGCGCAGCAGCTGCAGCTGGGCGCCTTGCAGCAGGTCGATCAGCAGGTTGAGCCAATCGGCCTCGGGCGTGCTGTTCATCTCACCAGGTGGCGTCGAGCCCCAGGTGCCGCAACGCCTCGTGCCGCAGTTCGGCGAGCCTCGCATGGCCGCGGTGCCGCGGATACGGCAGGTCGACCACGATCTCCGCTGCGATGCGCGCCGGCCGGTCGCTTAGCACGATCACGCGGTTGGCGAGGAACAGCGCCTCCTCCACGTCGTGCGTCACCAAGAGCGCCGAGAAGCCCGCGCGCTGCCACAGGTTGACCAACTCGCTCTGCATCGCAATGCGCGTGAGCGAGTCGAGCTTGCCGAGCGGCTCGTCGAGCACCAGCAGCTGCGGATCGTTGACCAGCGCGCGCGCCAGCGCCACGCGCTGCGCCATGCCGCCCGAGAGCTGGTGCGGAAAGGCCTTGGCAAAGTCGGTGAGGCCGACAAGCTTCAGCGCCTCGTCGACGCGGCCGCGCTGCGCCTTGAGCACGCCGCGCGCCTGCAGGCCCAGCGCCACGTTGTCCCACACGCTGCGCCAGGGGTAGAGCGTCGGGTCCTGGAACACGACGATGCGCGACGGGTCGGGCCGCGTGATGGGCGCATCGTCCTGCGTGATGCGGCCGGCCGTGGCGGGCTCGAGCCCCGCCACCAGGCGCAGCAGCGTCGACTTGCCGCAGCCGCTCGGCCCCAGCAGCGCGACGAACTCGCCGGGCTTCACCGTGAGGTCGATGTCGTCGAGCACCTGCAGCGGCCCCGCGGACACATCGAACCAATGGCTCACGCCGCGGATGTCGATGTGCGCGCCGGCCTGGCGCACACCTGCACCTGCCGTTGTTGCGGTGGCTACCATTTCACGGTCCCCTTCTGCCACGACAGCACGCGGTCGCGCACCTTGAAGAGCAGCGTGATCAGGCCCGAGCACAGCACGGCCATCACAATCAGCGCGGCGTACATGTTCGAGTACGAGGCCCAGCCCTGCGCCCACGAAAGATAGAAGCCCAGCCCGGCCTTCACGCCCATCATCTCGGCCGTGACGAGCACCGAGAACGCCGCGCCCAGCCCCATGAAAAGGCCAACGAACACCTGCGGCAAGGCAGCCGGAATCGCCACGCGCAGCACCAGGAAGCGCTCGCTCGCGCCCATGGTGCGCGCCACGTCGTAGTAGTTGCGGTTGACCGAAGCGACGCCCGACCAGGTGAGCACCGCCACAGGAAAGCCCGTGGCGAGTGCGATCAGGAACACCGCGGCCGCATAGCTCGACGGAAAGAAGAAGAACGCCAGCGGCAGCAGCGCCGAAGCCGGCACCGGCCCCACGAAGCGCAGCACCGGATGCACCCAGTAGCCCGCGATGCGCGACCAGCCGATGGTCACGCCCGTGAGAAAGCCCGCGAGCGCGCCCAGCACGAAGCCGTGGGCCAGCAGCCGGGTCGAGTGCAGCAGGCTTTCGCCGAGGCGGCGCCAGTCGTCGATGTAGGTCTCGACCAGGCTTTGCGGCGGCGCGAAGAACGGCGTGGGGAGCAGCGCGAGCTTGGCGGTCGCGATCTCCCAGATGGCGAACAGCACGGGCAGCGCGACCAGCCATGGGCCCGCGGGCCGCAGCGCATGCGCGACGCGGCCGGCGCGCGGCCCGAGCGATGCAACGGCCAGCAGCAGCGCGCCCACCGCGATGGCGGCGATGCCGAACTCGTCGGTGTAGGCCCAGTCGCTGAAGCCGACGGCCTTGTTCGGCCAGTAGAGCGTGAGCAGGCCCAGGGCGAACCATGCTGCAGCGGCGGCGAAGCCGATGCGCCATGCGGGCGCAGCTGCTTGGATGCGGGTCGATGTCGAAGCAGGAGCCGGCGCGCGTTCGGGCGCCGCGGCTCCCACCCTCGCCCGCCCCCGGAAGGGGAGGGAATCGAAGCCCAATGCGGGGTCTGGGGTGCTCATGCGAGTGGATCGAAAGAGACGTGTTCGGCAAAGCGCACCGGATCGGTGGTCTTCTTGAGCACGCCGACACCGCGGAAATCGCGCGCATAGAACTCCACCTCGTCGCGCAGCTTCTTGCCGAGCGGATGGTGGTTGTGCGTGAGCGTGCCGAGCAATGCGCGCAGGTCTTCGATCGGCACCTTGGGCGAATACTTCGCAAACAGCCTGGCCGATTCGTTCGGGTTCTCGGCCACGTAGTCGGAGGCTTGCGCGATGGCACGCACGAGGGCCGCGACGGTCGGCTTGTCCTTGCGCACCAGTTCGCCGCGCGCGCCGACGATGCAGCAGACCTTGTCCTTGTATTCGCCCGAGAGGTTGCTCGCAATCTCCACGAAGGCGCCCTTGTTGCGCTTCTCGATCAGGTAGACGTTGGGGTCGCCATCGGCAATGGCGTGGATCTCGCCCTTCTGCACCGCGATGTCGAGCAGGTCGGCCGGGTACTGGCGCCAGGTCACGTCCTTGTCGGCATCGATGCCGTTCTTCGCAAGCAGGATCGAGAAGAAGTTCTTGCCCGGGCTCGCGATGTCCGACACGCCGATGATCTTGCCCTTGAGGCTTGCGATGCTGGTCGCGCCCGCGCTCTTCGCACCCACCAGCCGCACGCAGCCGCCGTGCGAGCTGCCGACGATCTTCACGTCGAAGCCCGACTCCAGTGGCTTGAGCCAGCGGTGGATCATGCCCACCGCCGCATCGGCCTTGGCCGTGGCCAGCGACTCCAGCAGCTGGTCGGTCGAACCGGTGTAGTTGATCAGGTCCACCTGCAGGCCATTGCGCTCGAAGTAGCCGCGCTCCTGCGCGACGACGACGGGCGAGAGGCAGAACGCGGCGGCGTTCCATGCAAAAGTGAGCTTGCGTGCCTGCTGCGAGAAGGCCTGCGAGGCGATCAGGCCGCCCGAGGCGACCACGGCAGCGGCGCCGCCTGCGCGCAGGACACCCCGGCGCGATATAGCGTGTGAAAGAGATGCGGTCATCGGGAACTCCAGTAGTTTTTCTTCAGAGCAGCAGATCGGGCTCCGCTTCGACCAGGCCTTCGTAGAGGCTGTCGAAGGAATGGATGGCCCCCTCCGGCCCTCCGATCTGGCTGTGCGTGTGGCGCGCGGTGTCCTCGTCGATGGGCTGCGGCTTGCCGGCGGCCTCGGCAAGGAGTTGCGTGTGGCAGGCGTTGTCGAGCGCGATGTACCACCACGCGGCGGCCTCGACCGTGGGGCCCGCGGTCAGGATGCCGTGGTTCTTGAGGATCGCGCCTTTCTTGTCGCCCAGCGCCCGCGCGATGCGGTCGCCCTCGCTGGTGTCGACCACCATGCCGGTGAAGTCGTCGAACAGCGCCACGTCGCGGTGGAACACGCAGCTGTCCTGCGTGATCGTGTCGAGCTTGCGGCCGAGCGTGGACCAGGCCTTGCCGTAGGTCGAGTGCGTATGCGCGGCCGCGACGATCTTCGGGTTGTGCTCGTGGATCGCGGCGTGGATGGCGAAGGCGGCCTTGTTGAGCGGCCGGTCGCCGATCACCGTCTCACCCTTCGCGTTGACCAGCAGCAGGTCGGAGACCTTGATGCGCGAGAAGTGGACGCCCAGCGGATTGACCCAGAAGTGGTCGCTGAGCTCGGGGTCGCGCGCGGTGATGTGGCCGGCCAGGCCTTGGGCGAAACCGAAGCGCGCGAACAGGCGGAACGCACCTGCGAGGCGCTCCTGCCGGTGGCGGCGCTCGGCCTGCACGCTGGTGCGCGGCGGGATCGGGTCGAACCAGTACTTCTGCTGCGGGTGGGGGTTGAGCTTGAGCGGCTGGGCCGCGTGGCGGTCGATGGAAAGAACGGCATTCATCGGAAATCTCTTGGGGTATTGGGTGTTGCTCCTTCCCCTCCCGGGGGAAGGTTGGGATGGGGGCATGACGGCTTCCAATGCAGTGGCAGTGGTCGAGGCCGCGAGCCCCCACCCCTGCCCTCCCCCGGAAGGGGAGGGAGCAAGACAAATCAGGCGGCCTTGCGGATCGAAGCCGCGCGCTGCGCCACCAGCTCGCGCGTGCGCGGAATCAGCTCGCGGCCGTAGTCGATCGCGTCTTCCAGCGGATCGAAGCCGCGGATCAGGAAGGTGGTCACGCCCAGGTCGTAGTAGTCGAGCAGCGCATCGGCCACCTGCTCGGGCGTGCCGACCAGCGCTGTGCTGTTGGAACGGCCGCCGATCTCCTGCGCAACCGCCGTCCACAGCCGCTTGTCGAGCCGCGTGCCCTTCTCGGCCGCGGCGAGCAGGCGCTTCGCACCTTCGCTCTGCTGCGGCCCGCCGCGGTTGTAGCCCTGCACCACGCGCAGGCGCCGGGTCTCGGCCAGGATGCTGTCGGCACGCGCCCATGCGGCCTCTTCGGTCTGCGCCAGGATCGGGCGGAACGACACCGAGAAGCGCACGCTGCGCCCGTGCTTCGCGGCCTCGGCACGCACGCGCGTGGTGAGCTCGCGCGCCTGGTCGAGCGACTCGCCCCACAGCGCATACACGTCGGCGTATTTGCCGGCCACCGGAATGGCCGCCTCCGAAGCACCGCCAAAATACACCGGCACATGCGGCCTGCCATTGCGCGTCTGCACCGGCTTCACTTCGGAGAAGGCGTTCTGGAAGCGGTAGTGCGCGCCTTCATGGTCGAAGGGCTTGTCGGCGGTCCACACCTTGTGCAGCACGTCGAGGTATTCGTCGGTGCGTGCATAGCGCTGGTCGTGGCCGAGCCAGTCGCCGTCGCGGCGCTGTTCCTCGTCGGAGCCGCCCGAGATGTAGTGCACCGCGAGCCGGCCGCCGCTGAACTGGTCGAGCGAGGCGAACTGACGCGCCGCCAGCGTGGGCGCCACGAAGCCGGGCCGGTGCGCGAGCATGAAGTGGATTCGCTCGGTGACCGAGGCGGCGTAGGCCACGGTGAGCGTGGCATCGGGGCCGGTCGAATGGTGCGGTACCAGCACGCGGTCGAAGCCGGCGTTCTCGTGCGCCTGCGCAAAGGCGCGCACGTAGTCGCGGTCGATGGCCGGGCCCTTGGCGGCGTGGATCTCCGAGACCTTCTGGCCCTGGATCATGCCGATGAATTCAACGTCGTTCTGGCTCATGGTGTCCTCGTGTTTTCGGAATGGATGCGTGGTGGGTCAAGCGGCAGGCGGGCGCAGCACGCTTTCGAAGCTGCGGTCCCACAGCGGCGTCACGTCGGCCGGGCCGTCGAGCACGCCGATCTTCAGGAAGGTGTCGGCCACCTGCTGGTGGCTGCGCACCACGGCGTCGGTGACGGGGCCGAGGCTGTAGTCGCCGCTGCGGCCGTTGAAGAGTTCGACCAGGTCGCCGACCGGCACGCGCGTCTCGGCCGATTGCGCACGCGCATAGGCCAGGAAGTTGCCGTTGATCCACGCGAACGAACGCTGCAGGCGCTGCAGCAGGTCGCTCAATGCCGCGCGGCGCAGTTCGTCGTCCAGCGCGCGCGGGTTGGCGTAGATCGGGAAGTTGCCCGACAGGTAGCCCACGCCGGTCTTGATGGTGCGCGCGCCGTACTGGATGCGCGCGATCTGGCCGTTGTAGCCGTAGATGGCCCAGGCATCGAGATCGCCGCGCGCGAAGGCCGAGAGGCCGTCCGAAGGCGTGAGGCTCACGGCCTGGATGTCGCTGAACGACAGGCCCGCCTCGGCCAGCTGCCGGGCCAGGTAATAGTGCGAGGTGGTGGCGCGCACATAGCCCACGCGCTTGCCCTTGAAGTCGGCAATGCGGCGGATCGGCGAATCCTTGCGCGCCAGCGTGGCCTGGTTGTTGAGGTCTTCATGCGTCACGGCCACCAGCTTCACGCTGGATTTCTGGCGCGCCGCGAACACCGGTGGAATTTCGCTGCCCGAGCCCAGGTCGAGCGCATCGCCGTTGATGGCCTCGATGTGCAGCACGCCATTGTTGAGCTCGCGCCAGTCGATCCTGTAGGGCGTGTTGGCCTGGCCGGAAGCCTGCAGCAGCGGCCGCCAGAGGCCCTTGTAGGTGCCGACGCGCAAGGTCACGCCGGAAAGGTCGCGCGCCGGTGCCGCAGCCCGCGCCGCGCCCAGGGCACTCCAGCCTGCGGCGGCCTGCAGCAGGCGGCGCCTGTCGATCGGGAAGTCAGATGTCATGCACCGGACCGTACCGAGGCAGCCGGAAAAAGCGAACGCAGAAAAACGAGTTTGCATATGCGGGATGCGTCGTTTCCGGTGTGGCGCGGTCCCGGTACTGTGCGCAGCCATGAGTGCACTCCCCTTGCGCCGCCCGCCGGCCACGAATGAAGACCCCGCGCCTGCCACCGTCGATGCCGCATTGCTCGCGCATCTGTCGGCGCAGTTCACCGCCACCGCGGCCGACCACGACCGCAGCGGCGCCTTTCCGCATCCGAACTTCGCGGCCTTGCAGTCGCATGGGCTCATCGGCCTGGTGGCGCCCGCGGCGCACGGCGGCGGCGGCGCCACGCTGGCCACGGCACGCCGCGTGATTGCGGCCGTGGCGCGCGGCGAGCCGGCGACCGCGCTGATCCTCACGATGACCTACTTGCAGCACCATGCACTCGCGCGCAGCGACAGCCGCTGGCCGCCGCACCTGCGCGAACGGGTGCTGCGCAGTGCGGTGGAACGCGGCGCGCTCATCAATGCGCTGCGCGTGGAGCCCGCGCTCGGCTCGCCCGCGCGCGGCGGGCTGCCCGCAACGGTCGCGCGCCGCGAAGGCAGCGGCTGGAGGATCGACGGCCACAAGCTCTACACGACGGGCATCGAAGGCCTCAGGTGGCTCGCCGTGTGGGCCCGCACCGATGAAGCCACGCCGCGCACCGGCGTGTTCCTGGTGCCGCGCGATGCGCCCGGCGTGCGCGTGATCGCGAGCTGGGACCATCTGGGCCTGCGCGCTTCGGGCAGCCACGAAGTGGTGTTCGAGAACGTGGCCATCGAGCTCGACCATGCGGTCGACCTGCGTGCACCGGCCGACTGGGCACCCGACGCCGGCAGCCAGACCGACATCGATGCCCACGCCGCGCAGCAGGCCTGGATGACGGTGCTGCTCGGCAGCCTCTACGACGCCGTGGCGCAGGCGGCGCGCGGCTGGCTGGTGGACTTCCTGAACCATCGCGCGCCCGGCAGCCTGGGCGCGCCGCTCGCGAGCCTTGCGCGCGTGCAGGAGCATGCGGGCGAGATCGAGGCGCTGCTTCGCACCAACCGCGTGCTGCTCGACGAGGCCGCCCGTGCCGTGGACGAAGGTCGCGCGCCGCCGGCCACCGACAGCGGCCTGCTCAAGTACACCGTGACCGGCAACGCGATCCGCGCGGTCGAGCTCGCGCTGCAGCTCAGCGGCAACCACGGCCTCGCGCGGCAGAACCCGCTCGAGCGGCACTACCGCGACGTGCTGTGCAGCCGCATCCACACGCCGCAGAACGATGCGATCCTGGTCGTGGCGGGCAGGCGTGCGCTGCTGTCCGAGGGAGCTGCCGCATGACCGATCTGCCGTTCTCCAAGGCCTCGCGCCGCCGCTGGCTCAAGCAGGGCGCGGCGCTCTCGCTTGCCGCGGCCGGACCGCTGCGCGCATGGGCGCAACCGCAAACCACGCTGGTGCTCGGCGACCAGGCCGGCGGCCTGCGCGCGCTGTTCGAAGCCTCGAAGGCGCTCGAAGGCGTGCCCTTCGCCTATCGATGGGCCAACTTCCAGGGCGCGGCGCCACTGTTCGAGGCGCAGCGCAGCGCGGCCGTCGACACCGCCGTGGCCGGCGACCTGCCGGTGCTTGCCGCGGCGGTCGGCCGGACGCCGCTGAAGATCGTCGCCACGCGCGTCGGCAAGGCCGATGCCCTGGGCATCGTGGTGCAGCCCGATTCGCCGCTGCGCAAGGTGGCCGACCTGCGCGGCAAGACCGTGATCGTCTCGTCCGCGCGCGGCAGCATCTCGCAATACCAGCTCTACGGCGCGCTCGAAGAAGCCGGCGTGCGGCGCGACGAGGTCACGGTGAAGTTCGTGCTGCCGACCGATGCGGCCGCGGCCTTCGCCTCGAAGCAGATCGATGCCTGGGCCGTCTTCGATCCCTACTACACGATCGCGCTGCAGCAAGGCGGGCGCATCCTGCGCGACGGACGCGGCATCAACACGGCGCTGGGCTTCATCACGGCCAGCGAGCCCTCGCTGGCCGACCCCGCCAGGCGAGCGGCCATCGTGCAGTTTCTCGACCGGCTGGCGCGCGCAGGCGAATGGGCGCTGGCCAACCCCGAGGCCTATGCGCAGGCCTACAGCCAGCTCACGCGCCTGCCGATCGAATCGGCCCGCATCATCACGGCGCGCGCCTCGGTCACGGGCCGGCCTGTGACCGAGGCCGACATCGCCGCACTGCAGACGGTGGCCGACCGCTCGGCGCGCGACGGCATCCTGCCGCTGCGGGTGGACGTGCGCGCCATCACCGATGCGCAGCTGTGGAAGCGCCCCGCATGAGCGGCACCTCGGCCATCGCGCCGCTGCGCGAATTCGTCACCGCGTTCGGCCGCCTGCTCGACAGCGGCCCCGAGGAGCCGCGCATTCTTTCCGAAGGCGGCGCCCTGCTCCGAACGCTGGTGGCGCAGGACGACTGGCTGCCCGACGCCTTCGCCCAGCCCGACCCGTCGCGCTACCAGCAGTTCCTGCTGCATGCCGACAGCACCGAGCGCTTCTCGGTTGTGAGTTTTGTCTGGGGACCGGGCCAGGCCACGCCGGTGCACGACCACACCGTATGGGGCCTGATCGGCATGCTGCGCGGCGCCGAATACAGCCAGGGCTATGCCGTCGGCAGCGACGGCCTGGCACGGCCGCAAGGCGAAGCGGTGCGGCTGGGCGCCGGCGACGTGGAGGCCGTCTCGCCCGCCATCGGCGACCTGCATCGCGTGCACAACGCGCATGCAGGCCGCGTATCGATCAGCATCCACGTGTACGGCGCCAACATCGGCGCCGTGCGGCGGCATACTTACCCGGCCGAAGGCGGGCGCAAGCCATTCGTCTCGGGCTACTCCAACACGCTGCTGCCCAACCTGTGGGACCGCTCAGCCGAACTCAGATCGACCACGACATCCGCATGACGACCACTGCCTTCCCCCTGCTGCCCTTCGCCGCCGTGCGCGCACGCCTGCTCGCACGCGAGGAAACCGCGCTGCTCGACGTGCGCGAGGAAGACCCCTTCGCGCAGGAACATCCGCTCTGGGCCGCGAACCTGCCGCTTTCGCGCATCGAGATCGAGGCCTGGCGGCGCATTCCGCGGCGGGACACCTTCATCGTGCTGTACGGCACGCATGGCGGCATCGACCTGGCGCCGCTCGCCGCGCGCACGCTGGCCTCGCTGGGCTACACGAACCTGCACCTGCTCGAAGGCGGCCTCGAGGGCTGGCGCGCGGCCGGCGGCGAGCTGTTCCGCGACGTGAACGTGCCGAGCAAGTCCTTCGGCGAGCTGGTCGAACACGAGCGGCACACGCCCTCGCTCTCCGCGCCCGAGGTGAAGGCGCTGGTCGACGGCAAGGCCGACGTGGTGGTGCTCGACGCGCGCCGCTTCGACGAATACCAGACCATGAGCATTCCCTCGGCCACCAGCGTGCCCGGGGCCGAACTGGTACTGCGCGTGCGCGAGCTCGCACCCGATCCGTCGACCCAGGTGATCGTCAATTGCGCGGGCCGCACCCGCAGCATCATCGGCACGCAGTCGCTGGTGAATGCGGGCATTCCGAACCCGGTGGCGGCACTGCGCAACGGCACCATCGGCTGGAAGCTCGCAGGACAGGTGCTGGACCATGGAGCGCAACGCAAGGCGCCGGCCGAGATCTCCGATGCGCACCGCGCGCAGGCCCAGGCCGATGCGCGGCGCGTGGCCGACAGGGCCGGCGTGCGCCGCATCGCGCTCGATGCGCTGCATGCGCTGGAAGCCCCGGGGCGCACCGTGTACCGCTTCGACGTGCGTACGCCCGAGGAATACGAGGCCGGCCACCTGTCCGGCTTTGCGAGCGCGCCCGGCGGGCAGCTGGTGCAGGAAACCGATCACCAGGTGCCGGTGCGCGGCGCGCGCATCGTGCTGGCCGACGACGATGGCGTGCGGGCCTCGATGAGCGCATCCTGGCTCGCGCAGATGGGATGGGAGGCCTACGTGCTCGACACGGTGCCTGCCGCTTCGGCCTTCGCCGAGACGGCCGCGCCGTCGCCCGCCTTTCCGCCCGCCGCGGCCATCGTGGGAGAGATCTCGCCAAGCGAGTTGGCGGCCCTGCTGAAGCAGCAGAGCGGCACGGCAGTGATCGACGTGACCACCAGCGCCAACTATGTGAGGCGCCACATCCCCGGCGCCTGGTATGCGATCCGCGCGCAGCTCGCGGGTGCGATCGATGCGGCCATTCCTGCATCGCAACGCTATGTGCTGACCTGCGGCAGCAGCCTGCTCGCATGCTACGCCGCGGCCGACCTGCGCCTGCTGCTCGATGCGCGCGGCCAGCGCGACGTCGAAGTGCTGGTGCTGGCCGGTGGCAACGCGGCATGGTTTGCGGCAGGCCTCGAAGCCGAATCGGGCGAGACGCGGCTCGGGACGCCGCGCACCGACCGCTACCGCCGGCCCTATGAAGGCACGGATGCGCCGGCGGAGGCCATGCAGGCCTACCTGGACTGGGAATACGGCCTTGTGGCGCAGCTGGCGCGCGACGGAACGCACCATTTCCACGTGATCTGAGGCGCGGCGCGCCGCCCCGGCTTGCAACCGGCCGGTCACATTATTTCGCGAGGGTAAAGGAGGTCATCCGCCGGTGGCGCGGGGCGTTTTCTGAGAATAACGATCAACTCGTCCCAGGAGCATCGCCATGAGACTGCCTGTTCTCGCCCTTTCGGCCGCCGCGCTGGCGGCCATCCTGACCGGCTGCGTGGTCGCGCCGGCGCAACCTGTTTACACAGCGCCACCCGGCGTCGCCTACGTGGCCCCGACCTATGTGTCGCCGGGCGTGGGTTTCGTCTGGAACTACCACCCGCGCTACGGGTATGGCTGGTACCACCCCCGCTACGGCTGGCACCGCGGATGGAGGTAGCCCAGCGGGGGGGAAATCAGCTGGTTTCGGCGCTCTTGAAGAGGGCCGCGACCTTGCGCTTGGTCTTGATGTTGCTCGAGATGCCGCGTGAAGGCGCCGCCTTGGCGGCGGCTTCCCAGGCCGGCGTGGCGTCGGCCTGGCCCGGCTCGTAGGGCTTGTCGAAGAACGGATCGCGCGGCGCGGAGGGTGCGCGGTGCGGACGTCCGCCGCCGCGGCGGACTTCGGCCTCGCGGCGCTCGCGCGGCTGGTCGAGCACGTCGCGCGCATCGCCGGCTTCGCCTTCTTCGCGCCAGTGGCGGCGTCCGTCGTTGATGCGGCCGCGCGGACGGTCTTCCTCGAATTCGACGGGTTCGAGCTCGATCTTCTTCTTGATCAGCTTCTCGATGTCGGCCACCAGGCGCGCGTCGTTGCCGCCGCTCGCAAAGCTCACGGCCAGGCCCGAGGCGCCGGCGCGGCCGGTGCGGCCGATGCGGTGCACGTAGTCTTCGGCATTGAACGGAATGTCGAAGTTGAAGACCGCGGGCACGTCCTTGATGTCGAGGCCGCGGGCCGCGACGTCGGTGCACACCAGCAGGTCAACCTCACCGGCCTTGAACGAGGCGAGCGCCTTCAGCCGCTCGTCCTGGCTCTTGTCGCCGTGCAGCGCGGTGGTGCGAAGGCCGTCGCGCTCGAGCGAACGCGCCAGGCGTGCGCAGCCGAGCTTGCTGTTGACGAACACGAAAGCCTGCGTGATGCCGCGCTGCTTCACGATCTGCTTGAGCGCGCGGCGCTTGTCGTCGTCAATCACGCTGTAGAAATGCTGCTCGACCGTGGAGGCCGTTTCGTTCGGCCGCGCTACCTCGATGGTGACGGGGTTCTGCAGGTAGCTGTTTGCAAGCCGCTTGATCTCGGGCGAGAAGGTGGCCGAGAACAGGAGCGTGGTGCGCTGCTTGGGCAGGTAGCTCAGGATGCGCTGCAGGTCGGGCAGGAAGCCGATGTCGAGCATGCGGTCGGCCTCGTCGAGCACCACGTACTCGACCTGGTTCAGCACGGCGTTCTTGGCCTCGATGTGATCGAGCAGCCGGCCCGGCGTGGCCACCAGCACTTCGACGCCCTTCTTGAGCTCGAGCGTCTGAGGCTTCATGTCGATGCCGCCGAACACCACCGTGCTGCGCAGGTTGGTGTACTTGGCATACAGCTTGACCTGCTGGGCCACCTGGTCGGCCAGTTCGCGCGTGGGCAGCAGCACCAGCGCACGCACCGGATGCCGCGCGGGCGAGGTGGAGGCGTTCTCGTGCTTGAGCATGCGCTGCAGCAGCGGCAGCGAGAACGCCGCGGTCTTGCCGGTGCCGGTCTGCGCGGC
This sequence comes from Variovorax beijingensis, assembly GCF_007828835.1. GTDB lineage: Bacteria > Pseudomonadota > Gammaproteobacteria > Burkholderiales > Burkholderiaceae_C > Variovorax > Variovorax beijingensis_A. Next base: position 23,540 of record NZ_VIVL01000007.1, read on the forward strand.
TCCCATCACGTCCTGCCCCGAAAGCACGACCGGAATGGCCTGCTCCTGGATGGGAGTCATGGTCTCGTAGCCCATTTCGGCTACGGCGCGCGCCAGCGGTTCCGCCAGCGATAGATTGGAGAAGGAGCTTGTCATTAAGCCTTCTATTGTCGCACTGCCGCAAAAAATGGCAGTGACAGCGGCGCGACAAACTCCGCGCCAGCCGCATTGCTACTTATTTTGTAGCAACTTGCCCAACATCCACGGGCCTTTGAAGGCCTCGAGACTCAAAGATTGCGTGCGTTGAAGGTGTCGCAGGACTTGACGTCGCCGCTTTGGTAGCCCGCGCCGAACCAGCGCTGGCGCTGCGCACTCGATCCGTGGGTGAAGCTGTCGGGCACCACCGCGCGGCCCGCGGAACGCTGCAGCGCGTCGTCGCCGATCTTCTGCGCGGCATTCATCGCGGCCTCGATGTCGCCCGGGTCGAGCCACTTCTTCGACTCCTGCGAATGGTGCGCCCAGATGCCCGCGAAGCAGTCGGCCTGCAGTTCGACGCGAACGCTCAGGGCGTTGTTCTGCGACTGGCTCAGCCGCCCGCGCATGCCATCGACCTTGGCGGTCACGCCGAGTTCGTCCTGCACGTGGTGGCCGACCTCGTGCGCGATGACGTACGCCTGCGCGAATTCGCCGGGCGCGCCGAGCTGGTTCTTGAGCGTGTCGTAGAAGCCGAGGTCGATGTAGACCTTCTTGTCGCCGGGGCAGTAGAACGGCCCCATGGCCGCCTGGCCGGTGCCGCATGCCGTGGGCGTGGCGCCGCGGAACAGCACGAGCCGCGGCGGCTGGTAGCTGCCGCCGTTCTGCCGGAAGATGTCCGTCCAGACCACCTCGGTGTTGCGCAGCACGGTCGAGACGAAGGCCGCCTCGCGGTCGCTCGAGGGCGGCTTGGGCGCGGGGCCTTGCTGCTGTTGCTGCACCTGGACCTGCTCGCCACCGCCGCCGCTCAGCAGGCTGAGCACGGTCAGCGGATTGATGCCGAAGATCCAGCCCGCGATCAGCGCGACGGCAACGGTGCCGATGCCGATGCTTCGCCCGCCGATGAAACCGCCGCCGCCACCTTCACCACGGCGGTCTTCGACGTTCTCGGATTGTTCGTTGCCTTCCCATCTCATCGCAGTCTCCTTGCCGGCCTTGCGGATTTGCCGGATCGCCTCGGGATGGTACTTGGCCCTGCCGCCGGCTGCGTAACCGGCGGTCAGAATGCGCGGATCAGGTCTTGGGCAGCGTGACGCCGCGCTGCCCCTGGTACTTGCCGCCGCGGTCCTTGTAGCTGGTTTCGCAGACTTCGTCGCTCTCGAAGAACAGCACCTGTGCGCAGCCCTCTCCTGCATAGATCTTGGCGGGCAGCGGCGTGGTGTTGCTGAATTCGAGCGTCACGTAGCCCTCCCATTCGGGCTCGAAAGGCGTCACGTTGACGATGATGCCGCAGCGCGCATAGGTGCTCTTGCCCAGGCAGATGGTGAGCACGTTGCGCGGAATGCGGAAGTACTCGACCGTGCGCGCCAGCGCGAAGCTGTTGGGCGGAATGATGCAGTAGTCGCCGTGCATGTCGACGAAGCTCTTCTCGTCGAAGTTCTTCGGGTCGACCACGGTGCTGTGGATGTTGGTGAAAACCTTGAATTCAGGCGCGCACCGGATGTCGTAGCCGTAGCTCGAGGTGCCATAGCTGATGATCTTGTGGCCGGCGGCCTCGCGCACCTGGCCGGGCTCGAAGGGCTCGATCATGCCGGTCTGCTCGGCCATGCGCCGGATCCATTTGTCGCTCTTGATGCTCATATGCGGTCGCTGATGCTGCTGCGGGGAGGAATGGCGCGAATTGTGGCATGCGCCATGCCCCGGCCCTGCGGCGAGCTTGCGGCTATCCCGCCTGCGAGATCACCGTGCGCTCCACCAGCCGGTCGTCGCCCAGCACGATCATTGCGAACAGCAGCTCCTCGAGGCTGTTCGCGCGCGCGGCCTTGCGCGCCAGCAGGGGCGTGGCCTGCGGGTTGAGCACCAGGAAGTCGGCCTCGCAGCCGGGCTGCAGGTTGCCGACCACGCCACCCAGCCCCAGCGCGCGCGCCGCACCGCCGGTGTGGCGCCACCAGAGCTCGGAAGGTGCGATGCTCAGGCCGGCCTTGGTCTGCCCCTCGCGGCCCACGTAATAGGCTGCCATCATCGTGTGGAAGGGGCTGAAGCTGGTGCCGCCGCCCACGTCGCTGGCCAGGCCGTAGGGGTAGCCCACGCGGTCGGCCGCGCCGAAGTCGAAGAAGCCGCTGCCCAGGAACAGGTTGCTGGTCGGGCTCACGGCCGCGGCCGTCTTCGTGTCGCGCAGCAGCGCGCGGTCGGTGTCGTCCAGGTAGATGCAGTGCGCATACACGGCGCGCTCGCGCATCAGCCCGAAGCCGGCGTACACGTCGAGGTAGGAGCGCGCCTCGGGATAGAGCTCGCGCACCCACGCCACCTCGTCGCGGTTCTCGGCCACGTGCGACTGGATCCAGGTGCCGGGGTACTTCGCCGCCAGCTCGCCCGCGCCGCGCATCTGGGCGTCGGTGCTCGCGGGCGCGAAGCGCGGGGTGATGGCGTAGCCCAGGCGGCCGGTGTCGTGCCACTTGCGGATCAGCGCCTCGGAGTCGATGAGGCTCTGCTCGGTTTCATCGCGCACGCCGTCGGGCGAATGCCGGTCCTGCAGCACCTTGCCGCTGATCATGCGCAAATTGCGGCGCCGGGCGCCCTCGAAGAAGGCGTCGACCGAGGCCACGTGCGAAGTCGCGAAGGCCAGCGCGGTCGTGACGCCGTTGCGCAGCAGCTCGTCGAAGAACACGTCCGCCACTTCATTCGAATGCGCCGGGTCGGCGAACCTGGCTTCCGCCGGGAAGGTGTAGTTCTCGAGCCAGGGCAAGAGCCCCGGCGAGGGCGAGCCGATGATGTCGGTCTGCGGAAAGTGGATGTGCATGTCCACGAAGCCCGGCGCGAGGATGCGGCCCGGCAGGTGCGTCAGCTCGGCATCGGGATGGCGCGGCGACACGGCCGCATGGCTGCCGGCGTCGAGCACGCGCTGGCGGCCGGCACCGTCGGGCGCGACGACCAGCAGGCCGTCTTCATCGAAAACGGGCCGTCCGGCGTCGTCGAATCGCAGGAGGGAGGCGCGGTAGGCTTTTTTCATCGTGACTGCCGAGGGTAATCCAGCGCCGCGGCGCCGCAATTTCCATGTGCGTATGAATGCTATATGCCGAATGCACTTCAATCCGGCGGCAAGGCGCGCGACTGGATGTCGAAAGGCACGCCGCGGAGAACGGCCGCGTCGTCGTCCTTGTGCTTGAGCAGCAGCGCGTATTTGGATTCGATGAAATAGACGCGGTTGCCGAGCACCGCCCCGGAGGACGGGTCGTTGAGCCCGGCGGCCACCGTCTGCAGGCCGAGCTTTGCGCCATCGATGCGTGCCACCGTGACCTGCCCGCCATAGGGTCCGTCGCCGAAGGCATTGCTCTCGAACAGCACCAGCCGCCCGGGCTTCCAGGCGCGGATTGCGTCGACATTCTTCATCACGCGCGGCGCCTCGATGCGCGTGACCTCGCCAGCCCGGCCATCGGCGTTCAAACCGATGCGCAGCAGATGCGACGATGCCACCACGAGGCTCACGTAGATGGCGCGCCCACCATCGATGGCGATGCCGTTCAGTCCCTTGTAGGGCCCTTCGCCTGCCAGCGCCGGATCTTCCTTCCAGACCGCGAGCGCGGATGCGCCTGGCGCGAGCCGCAGCACGCGCGGGTGGAAGGAATCGGTCACGTAGATGTTGCCGCGCGTGTCCTGCGCAAGGTCGTTGCAGTAGCCTGCATCGGGCATGGCGTAGCTTGCGCGCGGCGTGCCCGTGGCCAGGTCGTAGCGCTTGAGCGCGCTCGGCGTCTGCGGCACGGTGGTGAAGCCGCTGTTGCCCGAGCAGACCCACAGGGCCTGGTGTTTCGCATCGACCAGCACGCCCTGCCCGTTCGCCAGGCCGTTGGCGCCGGGCTTCACGAGCAGTTCGGCCTTCGGCGCGGCGCCCGGCTTCAACCTGGCGACCGCGCCCTGCCGCCAGCTGCCGACATAGAACGCACCGTCCGGCCCGATCGCGACGCTTTCCGGGTACCAGTCTTCGGGCAGCGCCTGTACCGTGGGCGGCGCGGCAGTGGCCGCCGCCGTGGCGAGCGCGAGCAGCGCACCGGCCCATCGCGTGCGCCCGCTCATTGCCACACGCGGAACACGCGCCCCGTGAGCGGGCCTTCGACGCTGCGCACGTAGGCCAGCGCCACGCGCGCGGCCGGTACGGTTTCGACGCCCGGAAAGAAGGCGCCGTACGCCGCCACCGATTCGGTCAGCAGCGTCGGACTGACCGCATTGACGCGCAGGCCGCGCGTCAGCTCGATCGCCGCGCCTTTCACGAAACCCTCGACCGCCGCATTCACGGCCGCCGCATTGGCTCCCCCGCGAACCGGATCGTCGGCCGCCACGCCCGTGGTCAGCGTGATCGAGCCGCCATCTGCCAGAACCTGCTGGCCCAGCAGCGCAAGGCGCACCTGGCCGAGCAGCTTGTCCTGCAGGCCGATATTGAAATCGGCCGGCCGCATTTCTGCGAGCGGCCCGAAGAACAACCCCCCAGCCGCCGAGACGATCGCATCGACGCGCCCCACCACCGCATACAGCGCCTGGACGCTCGCATCGTTGGTGATGTCGACCTGCAGTTCGCCGCGCGTACGTCCCGCCCGCACCACCTCGTGCCCGCGTTCGGCCAGCACTCCGGCCACCGCACTGCCTATGGCGCCCGTCGCGCCCACAACAAGAATCTTCATGAACAACCTCGTCGAAATGAATCAGGAAGGGCCCATTGTTTTACGAACAGATAGTTTGATAAATTGCCATCCGGTTCGGCAATTCGAAACTCGGGGTTCTCAATATGGACAAGCTGCGCGCCATGGAAGTCTTCGTCACCACGGTGGACGCGGGCAGCTTCGCCGCGGCGGCCGAGGCGCTCGATCTCTCGGCCGTGATGGTCGGCAAGCACATCCGCGCGCTCGAAGATCAGCTCGGCGCGCGCCTGCTGGAGCGCACCACGCGGCGCCATGCGCTCACGGAAATCGGCGCGGCCTACCTGGAGCGCTGCCGCGACGTGCTCGCGAGCGTGCACACGGCCGACGGCGTGGCCGAGTCGCTGCGCGCCATGCCGCAGGGCGTGCTGCGCGTGACGGCGCCGGTGGCCTACGGCGCACACCGGCTCACCCCGGTGATCGGCGATTACATCGCGGCCTATCCGCAGGTGAAGGTGGACCTGGTGCTCAACGACCGCGTGGTCGACCTGGCCGAAGAAGGCTTCGACTGCGGCATCCGCTCGGGCGCGGCGGTCGACGAACGCCTCATCGCGCGGCCGCTCGCACTGGCGCGCATGTTCGCGGTCGCAAGCCCCGCGTGGATCGCGCGCCACGGCCAACCGAAGCACCCCTCGGACCTCGAGGCCTTTGCGCTGCTGGGCTTTGCCGCCTGGGGCCCGAACCATTCATGGCGCTTCACGCGCGGCGGCCAGACGGTGCATGTGCCGGTGCGCGGCCCGCTCACCACCAACAACGGGCAGGCGCTGCTCGCTGCCGCAATGGCCGGCGTCGGGGTGATCGTGCAGGCCGATGCGCTGCTCGGCCCTGCCCTGGCCTCGGGCCAGGTGGTTCAGCTGCTGCCCGAGTGGGAGCTGCCGACGCGGCAGGTGCACATCATGCGGCTGCCCGAGGCCCGGCCGAGCGCCAAGCTGCGCACCTTCGTCGACTTCGTGGTCGAGCGCTTGGGTTAGCGCGCCACACGCCCCTGCACGCCCTCGACCAGCCAGTTCATCTTCAGGATCTGCTCGTCGTTCAGCTGCGCACCCTTGGCGATGACGGTGCGGCCTTCGTTGTCGCGCACGTCGCCGCCCACCGCGCGGAACGGCTGCAGCCTGCCTTCCGCGATGTCCTTCTGCCGCGCCAAAACTTCCTGCTGCACGGCCTTGGGCACCTTGGTGCCGAAGTCGCCGACGCGGATCATTCCCTCCTTCACGCCGCCCCACACGTTGCCGCTCTTCCAGTTGCCTTCGAGCACGGCCCGCGCACGCTCGGTGTAGTAGCCGCCCCACTGGTGCGTGACGGCGACGATCTGCGCGTCGGGCGCGATCCTGCGCATGTCGGAGTGGTAGGCCACGGCCATCTTGCCGCGTTCCTGCGCCGCGGCCATGACGGCAGTGGAACCGGTGTGGAAGGCGATGACGTCGGCGTTCTGGTTGAACAGCGCCATGGCCGCGTCGCGCTCCTTCGGCGGATCGAACCACTCGTTGAGCCACACCACGGCCACCTTGGCATCCGGGTTCACCGAGCGCATGCCGAGCGTGAAAGCGTTGATGCCCTGCAGCACCTCGGGAATCGGAAAGCCCGCCACATAGCCCGCAACGTTCGTCTTCGTCATGCGGCCGGCCGCGATGCCCGCGAGATAGCGGCCTTCGTAGTAGCGCGCATTGGCGGTGGCGACGTTGGGCGCGGCCTTGTAGCCGGTGATCGATTCGAACTTCACGTCGGGGAAATCGCGCGCCACCTTGAGCGTGGGCTCCATGTAGCCGAAGCTGGGCGTGAAGATCAGCCGGTGCCCCTGCTGTGCGAGGTCGCGGATCACGCGCTCGGCGTCGGCGCCCTCTGGCACGTTCTCGACGAAGGTGGTCCTGACCTTGCCGCCAAGTGCGGCCTCGACGGCCTTGCGGCCCTCTTCGTGCTGGCGCACCCAGCCGGCATCGGTGACCGGCGTGACGTAGACGAAGCCGATCTTCAGCGGCTCTTTCGGAGCCTGCGGTTGCGACAAGGCGGGAGACAGAAAACAGGCGGCTGCCCACGCCAGAACGGCGCGGCCCGCGAGGTTTTTGTACATGGTGTTCCTCTACATGGCCCCGGAAAAGCAAAAACCCGCAACCGGCCGGGACGCCCGGCTGCGGGGTGCGGATTTTAGTCGGCCGTTTTCAGGCCGACCGGCCCGCGCCGGCTACTCGCTGACGACCGCGCTGCGGTAGGCCGCATCGGCCTTGATCTCGGCTTCGGAGAACGGCACCTTGAGCCACTGCCCCGCGCTGTAGGCGCGCGTGTAGTCGGCGCTGTGCGCCGAGGCCGGGTCGTCCGACAGCGAGAACGTGAGGAAGGTATGCGCCTCGACGCCGCCCTCGGGGAAGCGCACGATCTGCATGTAGCTGTTGCCGTTGGGGTTGCCGTCCATCGTGTAGCCGCCCTTGTCGAGCCGGTTCTCCGAGCAGGCGATGGTGAAGTAGCCCGGCCCGCCGCAGCCGCCGTACAGCGGGATCTTCTGGCCACCGCGCGTGGCGAACAGGTAGTCGCCGCGCTTCGCATCGAGCGCAAAGCCGCTGGCTTCCACGCGCGCGATGGCCGCGCCGAAAGCCTGCTGCAGCGCGGCTTGCGCACCGGGCTTCAGGTCGCGCGGCGTGTGGATCGGGTCGCTCGCGCTGAAGGGCACGCTGTAGAGTGTGGCCGCGGACTGCAACGATGCGCGGTTCCAGAACTCGTCCCAGATGTGCGCGCCGCGCGCCCCGCGCGTGCCGGTGTTGTCCCAGGCCTGGAGTGCCGCGCAGGCCGGACCGGTGTCCACGTCGCGCCCGATGGCTGCGCCGCCCTGCGGATCGGCCGCCACATTGATCGTCGGCGTCGCGCACACCATGGCCAGCGCCTGATCCTTGAACAGCTCGGCCGTCAGCACGCGGCTGTCGAGCACCATCCGCTTGACGGTGTCGGCAGTGGCCCCCTTGGCGCCGTACGCATCGCCGCCGTCGATGCGCCCCTGTGCCAGCAGGTTGCCCAGGCGCGTGCGGAAGGTGACCGGTTCGGTTCCCGCAGGCCCCATGATGGCCGGGTAGCCGGACATCGGTGCCTTGGGGTTCGCGAGCCAGTAGCTGTCGTTCATGTTGGCCACGTAGTCGTCGCGCATCAGGCTGGGCATGCGGGCCGGGCCGATCGCGCCCCGCTGCGCGGAATCGGCATCGGTCTGCCAGTCGCATTCGCTCTTCGAGCCATCGAAGACCGGCACGCGCGGCAGCGAGGCGCCGATCGCCGCACCCAGCGGCGTCGTGCAACTCGCCACCTGGGTGGGCGACACATTGGGGATCGCGCCGATGTCGGCATACCAGGCCTTGGGCGCGCCGCGGCCCACGGCCACGGTGTTGACCCACGGAATGGCCGATTCCTCGCGCTGGATCGCGATGAACTCGTCAAGCGACTTCGCCTGGTTCCAGCGCAGCCAGTTCCGGAAGGTGCGGTAGTTCTCGCCGTTGATGTCGCGGATCGCGAAGGCCGTGGTCTGGCTCCAGGCCAGCGCGGCATTCAGCGGCGCCAGGTTGACCATCGGCCCGTACTCCGACTTGTAGAGCGTGCGCGTCACCGGCGCCACGCTGCCGTCGGACTGCTTCACCTTGACCGTGATCTCCAGCGCCTGCATCTTCACGGCGCTGCCATCGCGCATGTAGCGGGTCGGGTCGCCCGCCACGAGCTTGAGTTCGAAGAAGCCGAAGCGGCGCGCGGTCGACACCGTGTGGCTCCACGCGATGTTGTCGTTGAAGCCGATCAGGATCACCGGAATGCCCAGGAACGAGGTACCACTGATGTTGAGCTGGCCCGGAATCGTGAGCTGCGCCTGGTAGAAGCGGTCGGGCCCGCGCCAGTACCAGTGCGGATTGCCGAAGAGCAGCGGGCTCGCGTCGCCGGTGGCCGCGGTGCCGAAGCCGATCATGTTGCTGCCGACGCCTTCGTGCCCGCCCACCTGCAGCCCGGGCATGCGCATGCCGGCCCTCGCGAGTTGCAGCGCGCCCTTGTCGAGCCTGCCGCGCGCGGCGGTCTTGGTGGACGCCGCCGGTGCCGGAGCGATCGCGTTGGCGATGTTGGGCAGGAAGTTGCTGTAGCCGCCTGCGAGATTGGCCGCGTACATGCGGCGGTAGATGTCTTCGGCCGTGACGGGCTTCACCCAGGGCTCGTTGCGGCAGGCCTCGTGCGCCGCGCCGCCGGCCTTCAGCTCGCGCACATAGCGGTTGTAGCCCGCGGCGAAGCCCTCGACCAGCTGCTTCAGGTTGTCGGGCTGTGCGGCAATCATCTTCTCGAGCACGTCGGCCGAGATCACGTGCCGGTGGAAGAAGTCGGAGTCGATGTTCTTCGGCCGGCCGATGGTGCTGCCGGCCACGAGCTGGGCCTCTCCGCCGAGGTACTGCGAACGCTCGCCGCGGTAGGTGAGGAACGAGTCGGCCATGGTGCAGAGGTTGTCCTCGGCCTGCGCGTAGCCATAGCCGTAGCCCGCGCCGGACCAGGTGTCGGCCTTGATGTGCGGCACGCCCATCGCAGTGCGGCGGATCTCGGCCTTGTAGGTGCTGTCGGCCGGCGGGTTGGCGGGCGGATTGCCGGTGACGGGCGGGAACGAGAACCCGTTGCCGCCTCCACCGCCACCGCAGGCGGTGAGCGCGGCTGCAGTTGCCAACGCGAGCAGGAACGGCGGCATGGCGCCGCGCGAAGATGTCTGTCTCATGGATGTCTCCGGTTGATGCTCTCTTGATGGAGCAACCTGGAGCCTACGCATGGAGACAGGCGGCGGCTTGAACGCAGCCGCTGTCGTGCGGGCGGTTCAGTGGACGGTCGCGTGGCCCCACGCATGCGACGCCTGCGCGTCCGCCGTCACATGCACCCGGCTCGCGAGAAACGACGGCGGCAGCCCGAAGTAGCGCTGGAAGGTGCGGCTCATGTGCGCCGCATCGGTGAAGCCGCTGACCAGCGCCACATCCGTGAGCGGCCGGTGGCCGGTGAACTGCTGCACCGTGCGCCGCACCTTGGTCCACAACGCATAGCGCTTGACGGACACGCCCACCTGCTCGGCGAAGAGATGCGTCAGCCGGTCGGGCGAGAGGCAGGCCACGGCCGAGAGTTTCTTCAGCGGGATCTGGCCCGCGTGTTCGCGGATGGCCTGCAGCACGCGCTCGATGCGCCGGTCGATCGGCGGCACGAGCTCGGGGCATCCGGTGATTGCCTCGACCATCTTCGCGCTGAGCGACTGCAGGCTGGCGTCGCCGAGCAGCCCGCGCTGCGCCGGGTCGAAGTCGTCGCGCAGCTTGCCGAAGCGGCGCGCATCGATCGGCTCGATGCCGTGGCCGCCCATGCAGCGTGCGAGCATGCGGTAGGCGCTCGATGCCGGATCGAGGTTGAGCGACAGCAGCCCGCAGCCATCGACATCGAGCCGGCGCGACACATGCGGGGCCACCAGCGCGGCGGTGCAATGCACGCGCGTGCCATCGACCGCCTCGAGCATGAACGGATGGCCGCTGACCGACGCCAGCAGCGTCGCCGACGAGCGCGCCGTGAGCCCCGACTGGATCGCCGGCGTGATGTAGAGAAACCTGTCGTCCCAGAGATGCAGGAAGTTTTGCTGCGTGGTCATGCCGTGTCTCGTTTTTTTGTCTTGTCTCCGGCGACGGATTCTCATGCATCGGCACGGCGCAAGGGCTACGGGATTGTGCCCGGTGCGGTTCAGTGAAGCTGCGCGGGCTCCGCCTGCACATGCTCGCGCACCGCCTCCAGCAGCAGCGTGGCAAGGCGGGTCACCGGCGCCTCGGCCGCGGGCTGCGCGCGATAGAGCATGAGCGACATCTGCGGCAGCGCCGGCAGGCCGATGGCCGTGCGCTCGATGGCACGCACATGCGCAGGCAGGCCGAAGGGCGTGCGCACCGACAGGCCCAGGCCGGCCGAGGTGGCGGCCCACAGCGCGGCCAGGCTGGCGCTGGTGAACACATGGCGCCACGGCGTGCCGGCGCGGTCGAGCGCGGCAACGACGATCTCGCGCAGCGGGCATGGCGCATCGAGCAGCACCAGCGGCAGCGGCTCCCGGCTCTTGCGCACGCCCGGGCGGCGTTCGCGCTCCTTCCACCAGGCTGCGTCGAGCGCATCGGGCGCCCTGGGGCCGATCCATTGCAGGGGCAGCCGCGCCACGCGCTCGCCATGCGGCGTCATCTGCTCGCCGGTGTCCCACACCAGGGCCAGGTCGAGCTGCCGCAGCTCGAGCCGTTCGCGCAGTTCCGCGCTGCGCGCCACGCAGGCCTCGATGCGCACCTTGGGATGCGCGCGCGCAAAGCGGCCGAGCACCGCGGGCAGCAGCGTTTCGCCGAAGTCTTCCTGCAGGCCGAGCCGCACCCAGCCCTGCAGGTCCGCACCGCGCATGGCGGCGCCGGCTTCCGCGTTGAGTTCGAGCATGCGGTGGGCGTAGGCCAGCAGCGTTTCGCCCGCGTCGGTGAGCTCCAGCCCGCGGCCGGCCTTGCGGAACAGCGCGGTGCCGGCCTGCGCCTCGAGCTTCTTCAATTGCGCGCTCACGGCCGATGTGGAGCGGCCCAGCCTGTCGGCGGCGCGCGCATAGCTGCCAAGCGCGATGCCGGTGGAAAAACTGCGCAGCACGTCGAGATCGAACATCACCTGGGACATGGATTCACCCTTCGTTGATCGTCCTGATTTTTGGGACGATTCACTCATTATTTTCTGATTTTCAAAAGCTTTGCAACGGCGGACACTGCGCCGCAACATGATCCATTCGAACTCCCCCCTTTCGTATTCGCCGCACCACCGCTGGAAGGTGCTGGCCGCGGGCGTGGCCGCCAACGTGGCGTTCTCCGTGGCCATCAACGGCATCCCGATGACGGCTGTGCTGATGCGCACCGGCTACCAGCTCGACAACGCCGCGCTCGGCCTCGTGCTTGGCCTCATGGGCCTGGGCATCGCCATGAGCGAGCTGCCGTGGGGCCTGCTGACCGACCGCTGGGGCGACCGGCCGGTGCTGCTCATGGGCCTGGGCAGCATGGCCGTCGCGCTCGTGGCGATGGCGCTGTGGGCCGTGCCTGGCGCCGCACGCATTCCGGGCATGGGTTGGCTCGGCGGCGGACTGCTGCTGGTCGGCCTGCTGGGAGGCAGCGTCAACGGCGCGAGTGGCCGCGCGCTGATGACATGGTTCGACGCCGGAGAGCGCGGGCTCGCCATGAGCATCCGCCAGACCGCGGTGCCGCTGGGTGGCGGCATCGGCGCGTTGGTGCTGCCATTCGTGACGCTGCATTTCGGCTTTGCCGCGCTGTACGGCCTGCTCGCGCTGCTGTGCGCGCTGGGCGCGGCCGCATGCTGGGCCTGGGTGCACGAGCCGCCGGTGGCCCGGCGCGCCAGCACCGCGGAAATGCCCTCGGTGCCCGGAGCCAGCGGCCCGCTGCACGACGCCCGCGTGTGGCGCATTGCGGCCGGCATCGGCCTTCTGTGCGCGCCGCAGTTCGCGGTGCTGTCCTTCGGCACGGTGTTCCTGCACGATTTCGGCCATGCGGGCCTCGCGGCGATCACGGCCACCATGGTCTTCGTGCAGGTCGGCGCGATGGTGATGCGGGTATGGAGCGGCCGCTGGACCGACCGCCGCCGCAACCGTCCCGCCTACCTGCGCGCCTGCAGCGCCCTCAGCGTGCTGCTGTTCGCGGGGCTCGCGGCGCTGGTGCTGGCGGCGGGCACCCATGGGGCCGATTCAGTAGCGCTGCGCATTGCACTGGTGGCGCTGCTGGCGGCCAGCGGCGTCTGCGTGTCGGCATGGCACGGCGTGGCCTATACGGAACTGGCCACGCTGGCCGGTGCGGCCCGCGCGGGCACGGCGCTCGGCATGGCGAACACCAGCGTGTTCCTGGTGTGCTTCCTCACGCCCTTCTCGATCCCGCACCTGCTGGCGCTGCAGGGCTGGCCGCTGGTGTGGCTCGTGGCCAGTGCCTGCGCGCTGATGGCGATGCCGCTGCTGGTGCCGCGGCCCGCCGCGGCCGATCAGAAGGCCGCGAAGACGGCGTTGAGCCGGTCCACGTAGGCGCGCTTGGCGGCCGCGTCGATGAAGCTGCCCTCGAAGCTGTTGGCCGCGAGCTGCCAGGCCTGCTGCACGCCGAGCCCTGTGGCCGCGAAGGTCTGGGTGAAGTTCTGGTTCATGTAGCCGCCGAAGTAGGCCGGGTCGTCCGAGTTGACGGTGGCGACCAGCCCCGCGTCGAGCAGCGCACCCAGGTTGTGCCGCGCCAGGTCGGGGAACACGCACAGCTTGAGGTTGGACAGCGGGCACACGGTGAGCGGAATGCGGTCCTGCGCGAGCCGCTTCATCAGGGCTGGGTCCTTCGCGCTTTGCACGCCATGGTCGACGCGCTCGACCTTCAGCACGTCGAGCGCGCTCCACACATAGGCCGGCGGGCCCTCCTCGCCCGCATGCGCGACGAGGTGGAAGCCCAGCTCGCGGCAGCGCGCGAACACGCGGGCGAACTTCTCGGGCGGATGGCCGACCTCGCTTGAATCGAGGCCTACGCCGATGAACTTGTCCCGAAACGGCAGCGCCTGTTCCAGCGTCTCGAAGGCTTCTTCCTCGCTCAGGTGACGCAGGAAGCACAGGATGAGCGCCGCGCTCACGCCGAGCTTCGCCTCTGCATCCGTGCACGCGCGGTGCAGGCCGTTGACGACCGTCTCCATCGGTACGCCGCGCGCGGTGTGCGTCTGCGGGTCGAAGAACATCTCGGTGCGCACCACGTTGTCGGCCGCGGCGCGCTCCAGGTAGGCCCAGGCCATGTCGTAGAAGTCCTGCTCCTTCAGCAGCACGCTGGCGCCGGCGTAGTAGATGTCGAGAAAGCTCTGCAGGTTGGTGAAGGCATAGGCGTGGCGCAGCTCTTCGACGCTCGCGTACGGTATGGCCACGCCGTTGCGCTGCGCGAGCGCGAAGATCAGCTCGGGTTCGAGCGAGCCCTCGATATGCATGTGCAGCTCGGCCTTGGGCATGGCGCGCAGCAGCTCGGGCAGGCGCTCGGCGGCGATCTTGCCGAAGCTCTGGTCGAAGACGGGGCGGTAGTCGGTCATGGTGGGAAAATCGGCGTTGTGATTCCGCACAGCATAAGCGCAGCCGCCCCGCGGGAGATGCGCCAGAACGTATAGGGCCCATGCTTCTCATTCCAAAACGGCCATCAAGCAACGGGCGGAAACTTCCATTGCTCGCGCTGCTGGCTTCGTTGTCGATTTCCGCTCCGGCATTCGCCGCCACTGTCGACGGCGCACAGGCACTGGCCCGTGAACGCGGCTGCCTCGCCTGCCACGGCCTGCTCCGAAAGCAGGTCGGACCCGGCTTCGCGCAGATCGCCGAGCGCTACCGCAGCGACGCGGCGGCGCCCTCCCGGCTGGCCGGCAAGATCCGAGGCGGCAGCGTGGGCACCTGGGGACGCGTCATCATGCCGCGCCAGCCGCAGCTGAGCGATGAAGAGGCGAAGGCCCTGGCCGGATGGGTTCTTTCGCAGCCGCCGCCATGAAGCGCGGCCGCAGTCTGGCAGATCAGTCGTTGAAGGCCCGCAGCATCGCCTTGCGCAGCCATGTCTCCGCCGCATCCTTGTCGGTCACGGCGCGCCAGGCCAGCTTGATCTGGTAGCTCGGACTCTCGAACGGCAGCGCCTCGCAGCGAAGCCCGCCCTGCGCCGACAGCGCCAGCGCCACGTGTTCCGGCACCGTGGCGAGCAGCTCGGTGCCCGCGAGCACGGCAGGCAGGCTGCCGAACTGCGGCACCGAGAAGGCCACCTCGCGCTGCCGGCCAAGGCTGTTCAATGTTTCATCGACGGTGCCGCACAGGTCGCCCGCGTAGGTCACGAGCACATGCCGCCGCCGGCAATAGTCGTCGAGCGTCAGTCTTGCGGCTGCGGTGTCGGCACGCAGCAGCGCAAAGCGCGCCGTGCGGACCTTGCGTATCTTGGCGCCCGCCGGCAGGTCCTTCAGGAAGCTCATGACCGCGCTGACCCTCCCCTCGTCGAGATGGCGCGCGGCGTTGCGGTAGCAGACCGTCAGGGTCACGAGCCTGGCCCGGGGTGCTTCCACGCTGAGCGCGCGAAGCAGCCGCGGCAGCATCGCGATCTGCAGGTCGTCGGTCAGCCCGATGCGAAACACCGGCGCGGCGCGCGCGGGCTCGAAGTCCGCCTGCGCGCGGAACGTGGCCTCGATCTGGTCGAGCGCCGGACCCAGTCCCTGCATCAGCGCCAGCGCCCGTTCGGTCGGCTCCATCACCCGCCCATGGCGCACCAGCAGCGGATCGCCCGTGAGCTCGCGCAGCCGCGCCAGCGCGTGGCTCACGGCCGGCTGTCCCAGGTGCAGCCGCTGCGCAGCCCGGCTGACGTGACGCTCGCGCATGAGGGCCGCCAGCACGGTGAGCAGGTTGAGGTCAATTCGGCTGAGTTCGATCGGTTTCATCCAGGCGCCTTGAAGTCATCGATTCCATGCATAGTGAATATCGTATGAATCGATTTCCTTGATGGCCCTGCGGCTTCTAGATTGATGCCTTCGGCCGCTTCATTCCGGGGCCGCCGGCTTTTCCAAGGAGATTTTCGTATGGGCAGGATGGTTCGCTTTCACCGGTTCGGCGGCGCCGATGTCCTGAAGGTCGAGCAGGTCGCGACGCCGGAGCCTGGCGCCGGCGAAGTGCGCATCGCGGTGCAGGCGATCGGCCTGAACCGGGCCGACGCACTGTGGCGCCAGAACCTGTACATCGAGGACCCGGTCCTGCCGGCCGGCCTGGGCAACGAGGCCGCCGGGCTCATCGAAGCGGTAGGCGCGGGCGTCGAGGGCCTGAACATCGGCGACCGCGTCGCGCTGTTGCCCGGAGCCAACCAGGGCCTGTATCCCACCTATGGCGAGCGCATTCTTTTTCCCGCCTCGCATGTGGTGCGCCACCCCGGCAAGCTCTCGGCCGAGCAGGCCGCCGGTGCCTACATGGCCTACCTCACGGGCTACTTCCCGATGTTCGAGATGGCCCGCCTGCAGCGCGGCCAGACGGTGCTGGTGACGGGTGCGTCATCCAGCACGGGCATGGCGGCGCTGCAGATGGCGCGCGCGGCAGGCCTCCCCGCCATCGCCACGACGCGCACGGCAGCCAAGCGCCAGGCATTGCTGGATGCGGGCGCAGCCCATGTGGTGGCGACGCAGGACGAAGACGTGGTGGAGCGCGTGCTGGCGCTGACCGGCGGCCGCGGCGCCGACCTGGTGTACGACGGCGTGGGTGGTCCGCAGCTCGAGCGGCTCGGCAATGCCGTCGCACAGCGCGGCTGGTACGTGCTGTACGGGCTCTCCGGCGGCGCGGAGTTCAGCTACCCCGTGCTCGCGCAGTTCCGCAAGAGCTGGCGCTTCCACGTCTACACGGTGCTGGAATTCGCCGGCTCGGCCACCATGGGCTTGCCGCGCGACGAAGCTGCGCTGGGCCGCGCGCTGGCCTTCGTCAATGAGGGCCTGGCCAGCGGCGCCCTGCAGATGCGCATCGACCGCCGCTTTGCGCTCGACGAGGTGGTGCAGGCCCACCACTACCTCGAGCGCGCCGGACACATCGGCAAGGTCGTGCTCACGGTCTGATCGACCGGGCCGCAGCGCAACGCATCACCAGGCCGCCTCGCTGCCCTCCAGCGCGCGCCGGGCCAGCAGGAAGGCCGCAGCATTCCAGCTCTGGCCCGCCATGCCCATCGGCGCCAGCGTGCGGCCATGGAACCACTCGGTGAAGCGCCAGTCGCCGAGCTGGTTCACATGCGCAAGGCGCGCGAGCTCGGGCCAGGCCATGTCGTGCAGTCCGAGGCGGGCCAGCGCCATCACCCAGAAGCCGCCCACGAAGGGCCAGATGCCGCCGTTGTGGTACTGGTGCACGACGTTCTGCTGATGGCGCGCCATGTACGGCCGCCAGAGCGCATGCTCGCGCGTCAGCGGATGCAGCACCACGCGCACCGGGTACGGCTCGCAGGCGCGCGCCGCGGCAATGGTGCGGACGATGCGGTTCGCCATCTCCGAATCGGCCAGCCCGCCCTGGATGGCCAGCACGTTGCCGAACACGTCGCCCTCGTCGCCGACGAAGGACAGGTTGACGAAGCTCAGGTACAGGCCCGGATCGGCTCGCCCGCGGCGCGCATAGTGCCGCAGCAGCCGGGCGCGGTGGTATTCGGGCAGGTCCTGCTGGAATGGATTGAACAGGTGGTTGAAATGGTGCTGCGTCGCCTCCGCATCGTCGAGCGCGAAGCGGCGCTTCACCTCGTACCAGAGCGCGTTGGTGTAGAGCACATAGCCCGAGCGCGGCATGATGTCGGCCCAGTCGCTGGCCTCGTTCTGCTGCAGCAGCCGGAAGTGCTGGTGCTCCTGCGCCAGCAGCCAGCCGATCGCGCGCGCCACTGCGCCGCTCCAGTGCGAGGCGCCGACCTGGCCATGGCGGCGCACGTGGTCCACCGCGATCAGCCACCACAGCGTGGCGTCGATGCAGCCCAGGTACCAGAAGTCGGCATCCTGGCCGTCGGGGTCGACGTACTTGGGAATCTGTCCGTTGGCCGCCTGCTGCACGGCCAGCGCGTCGAGGCTGGCGACGGCGCCCTGCTCCAGCGCGGGCACGCCGCTGCCGCACATGGCCATCACGCAGATGGCCGCGTCGCGCCCGAAGATGCGCGTGTAGCGCCGGGCCACGGCCGCCTCGGTGCGGGTGGCGGCCAGGATGCCGTGCGGCGTGAGGTTGCGTTCCAGGAGTTCGAGCGAAGCGCGGGAGCAGTCGTCGATCAGTGCGAGAGAAGAAGCGTCAGGTGTCGTCATGGGTTCGATAGGCTTGCGGCGTGAGGCCGTGCTGCCGCGCGAAGGCGCGCTGCAGCGCGTCCACCGAGCGGAAGCCGCTGCGGCTCGCGATGCGGTCCTGCGGCCACCGCGTCTGGCGCAGCAGCTGCGCGGCCGCGGCCACGCGGACCTGTTCGACAAAGCGCGCCGGTGTACAGCCGGTCTCGGCCGCGAAGGCGCGCGCGAAGTTCCGTGGGCTCATCTGCACGCGTTCGGCCAATGCCTCGACGGACAGGTCGTCCTGCGGATGCGTGCCGATCCACGCCACCAGTTCGCGCAGCCGGTGGCTGGCCGAGGCCTGCGCCTGGAGCGCCTGTGTCAGCTGCGGCTGCGCCCCGCCGCGCAGCATCGGCAGCGCCAGCGTGCGGGCAATCTCCATCGACACCGCATGGCCGAGGTCGTCCTCGACCAGCGCAAGCGCAAGCTCGATGCCGGTGGTGACGCCGGCCGAGGTCCACACCGGCCCGTCGTGCACGTAGATGCGCTCGCGCTGCACCCGCACCTGCGGCCGCAGCGCCTGCAGCTGGTCGCAGACGCGCCAGTGCGTGGTGGCCTCGCGGCCGTCCAGCAGGCCGGCCGCGGCCAGCGCGAAGGCGCCGCTGCACACGCTCGCCATGCGGCGCGTGCGCGGCGCCACCTGCCGGAGCCAGGCGCCGATGTGCTGCTCGAGGATGGCCGCGCGCACGGCCGGCTCGTCGCCGCCCGCCACGATCAGCGTGTCGATCGACGCCGGCAGCTGCTGCAGGCTGCAGGTGCCCGAAAAGCTCAGGCCGCCGTTCGTCGCCACGGTGCCGCCGGCCGGCGATGCGATGTGCAGGCGGTAGCGGCCGGGGTGCATCTGCTCGGCCTTGCTGAACACGCTGGCGGGACCGGCGACGTCGATCACCTCGACGCCGTCGAACACCACCAGCACCACGTCGCTGGCAGAAACCGCGGTTACTTCGTCCTTGCGGGTCAGGGTGGGCATTCGTAGTCTCTGGGCATCGTCATCAAGTCGACAGGGGAACGGCCATGTGGAGATCGGTAGCAGCGCTGATCGGCGCAAGTATTGCAGCCTTTGCGCTGGCAGCCTGTACGGGAGGGGCGCCGCCGCTGCCGCCCGCGCAGGCCGATGCGGCGCGCAGCGAGCGCGAGAAGCAGGCTTTTGTCGAGGCCCTGAAGCCGCATCGCGCCGGCCGGCCCGTGGTGGCCGTGCTTGCGCTGAACGAGGGCACCGAGATGACGGACCTGCTGCTGCCGCATGCGGTGCTCCAGCGTGCCGATGTGGCCGAGGTGCGGATCGTGGCGCCGCACGCGGGGCGCGTGAGCCTGTATCCCGCACTCGAGGTCGATGGCGCGCAGGACTTCGCCGCATTCGAGCGGCTTCATCCTTCGGGCGCCGACTACGTGATCGTGCCGGCGATGATCGCCGACGACAACCCCCAGGTGGCGGCATGGCTCAAGCAGCAGGCGGCACGCGGTGCGCGTGTGATCGGTGTCTGCTCGGGCGCACGCGTGGTCGGCCGCGCCGGCCTGCTCGACGGCCGCCGCTTCGCGGGCCACTGGTACGACCGCGGCACGCTGCTCGCGCGCCACGCCGGCGCCAGCTATGTGCCGCACCAGCGCTACGTGGTGGACCGCGGCGTCGCCACCACCACGGGCATCACCGCCTCGGTGCCGGCGATGCTGGCGCTGGTGGAGGCGGTCGGCGGGCAGGAGAAGGCCAGGTCCCTTGCAACGGAACTCGGCGTGGCCTCGTGGACGCCGGCGCACGACAGTTCGCCGTTCTACCTGGACACCGGGCGCAGGGTGGATTTCCTGCTCAACAAGGTCGCGTTCTGGCGCGCCGAGCGCTGGCGCGTGGACGTGCAGGACGGCGCCGACGACGTCGCCCTTGCGCTGGCGGTCGATGCGTGGACGCGCACCGGGCACATCGGCGTCGATGCGGCTTCGGCCTCGGGCCCGGTCCGGCTGCGCAGCGGGCTGGTGCTGTTGGCACAGCCGCCTCGCGAAGGGACGGGCCGCCTGCCCCTCGCCTCGTCGCTGAAGCCGTTGCCGCAGCTGGACCGCACGCTGTGCGAGATCGGCCAACGCTATGGCGCGGCACGGCGTGACTGGGTCATGCAGGAGATGGAGTACCCCGGGCCGATCGCTGCCTGCTCAGGCTGAGCGGCCGGCCGCATGAAGGGGTCGGACTCAATCGACCCGGATGTTGCGCGCCTTCGCCAGCGCACCCACGCGCCCCATCTCGTTCTGCACGAATTTCGCGAAGGCCTCCGGCGTGCTGCCGGCGGGCTCCAGGCCGAGCTGCAGCAGCTTCTGCTTGACCTGAGGTTCGTTGACCGCCGCCTGCACCGCCTTGCCGAGCCGCTGCACGATGTCGGGCGGCGTGCCCTTGGGAAGAAACACGCCGTTCCACTCGACCACGTTGTAGCCCGCCAGGCCCGACTCTGCGAGCGTCGGCGTATCGGGCAGGCCGGGCACGCGCCTGGCGGAACTCACGGCCAGCGCGCGCAGCTTGCCCGACTGCACGTAGCCGAGCGTCGACGCCACGTTGCCGAAGTAAGCCGAGACCTGCTCGCCCATCACGTCGGTCAGCGCCGGTGCACCGCCCTTGTAGGGCACGTGCATCAGGCTGACCTTGGCCTGCTCGTTCAGCGCCTCGCCGGCCAGGTGCGAGCCGGTGCCGCCGCCCGCCGAGGCAAAGCTCAGCTTGCCGGGGTTCTTGCGCGCGAAGTCCAGGAACTGCGCCACCGTGCTGTACGGCGCGGTGGCGGGCACGACCAGGATCTGCGGCGCGGTGGCCACCAGCGACACCGGAATGAAGTCTTTCGCCGCATCGAAAGGCAGCTTGCGCAGCGACGGGTTCACCGAGAACGCCGAGGCGTCGTAGAGCACGGTGTAGCCGTCGGCGGACGCCTTGGCCACGTTGTCCTCGCCGATCACGCCGCCCGCGCCCGGCCGGTTGTCGATGACGATCTGCTGGCCGAGCGCGATGCTCATCTGCTGCGCGACGACGCGCGCGGTGTTGTCGGCGCCGCCGCCCGCGGCATACGGCACCACCATGCGGATGGGCTTCTCGGGCCACGCGGCCCAGCCCAGCAGCGGCACGCAGGCGGCCAGCGCGGCGATCGATTTCAGGATGCGTTTCTTCGTCATTCGGTGGTCTCGGTCTTTGTCGTTTCAGGAAAAGTCATAAAGCAGCGCGGGGTTGTCGACGAGCACGCGGCGGCGCCGGGCCCCGTCGGGAACCCATTGGCCCAGCAGGTCGAACAGAAGCGCGTCGTCGGGCTCGGCGGCCGCGGGCTCGGTCGGGTGCGGCCAGTCGCTGCCCCACACCACGCGCTCCGGGGCCTGCCGGACCCAGGCCTGCGCGATGGCTGTCGTGTCGGCATAGCCGCCTGCGGCGCCCGCCTTCGAGTCGAGGTAGGCGCCCGAGAGCTTGATCCAGGTGCGGCCGCCGTCGCGCAGCCGGCTGACGATGCCGAAGGCGGGATGCGCCTTCGCATCGGGCAATGGCAGCCGTGCGAGGTGGTCGAACACAATCATGCAGGGCAGCCGTGCCAGCAGGGCTGCATGTTCGGCAATCTGGTCCGCATTCCAGTGCAGCTGCACATGCCAGCCCAGCGCATGCACGCGCTGCGCGAGCGGCTCGACCATTTCGAAGCCGGTCGCCGCGTTGGCGGCCGTATAGAGCGTGAAGCGGATGCCGCGAATGCCGCCCGCATGCAGGCGCTCGAGCTCGGCATCGCTCACGTCGGGCCGGACCACGGCCACGCCTCGGGTATGCGCCGCACCGAGCGTGCGAATGGCATCGAGCGTCACGCTGTTGTCGGTGCCGTGCACGCGCGGCTGCACGACGACCGTGCGCCGCGTGCCGATGCGTTGCTGCACCACGCGGTAGTCGGCGGCCGTGGCCTGGTCGACCATGGCATCGGGCGATCCGTGGAGCGCGAAGCGGCGGTCGTAGACATGCATGTGCGCATCGCACGCGCCCTCCGGTGCAGTGCTGGCGGGCTTGCGGCTGCCGCTGCTGTGGGGATATTCGGCCTGCATGCGCGGTGCTCAGCCGGCCGCGTCGGCAGCCTTCTGCGCCGCCAGCACCGCCCCCGTGTGCTGCCCCAGCGTGGGCGCCGCAAAGGGCTCGGGCCCGGGCGTGCGGCCGAACTGCACCGGCCGGGTGAAGCCGCGGTAGGTGCCGAGCGTGGGATGCGGGAAGGTCGCCACCATGTCTTCGGCCAGCACCTGCTCGTTGTCGAACATGTCCTCGACCGTGCGGGCTGCGGCGCAGGGCACTTCCTCGCCGAACAGTTCTTCCCATTCGAGCGCGCTGCGCGCGGCCAGCGCCTCGCGCAGCCGCGGCACGATCTCGGCGAAATGCTGCGCGCGCTTGCGCACCGAGTCGTAGCGCTCGTCGGCTGCGAGTTCGGGCAGGCCCACCTTGTCGCACAGCGCACGCCAGAAATGCGGCGTGTTGGCCGAGATGTAGAGGTGGCCCTCGCGCGTCGGATGGATGCCGGTGATGCCGCCCGAGCGCATGTCGCGCCCCACGTCCTTGGGTTCGCCCTCGGCCCACACCATGCGCGCCGACTGCATCGTGAGCGCGGAGCGCAGCAGCGACACGCCGACGAACTGGCCCTCGCCGCTCTTCTCGCGCTCGTACAGCGCCGAGGCCACGCCGGCGGCCACCAGCGCGGCCGCGTAGTAGTCGACCACCGAGCCATAGATGATCTCGGGCGGCTCGCCGCGCTTGCCCTGCAGCGCGCACATGCCGGTCATGGTCTGCAGCACCTGGTCGTAGCCCGCCTTCTCGCGCAGCGGCCCGGTTTCGCCATAGCCCGTGAGGCTGCAATAGATCAGGCGCCGATTGACGGCCTTCAGCTGCTCGTAGGCAATGCCCAGCCGCGGCGGCACGCTGGGCCGGAAGTTGTGCACCAGCACGTCGGCCGTGCGCACCAGCGCCATCAGCGCGGCAAGGCCGTCGGCCGTCTTCAGGTCGAGCACCACGCCGAGCTTGCTGCGGTTCACGCCGATGAAGGCGCGGCTCTCGGCTTCGAGCGTCGACGGGTACTTGCGCAGGTTGTCGCCCGTGGGTGGCTCGATCTTGATGACTTCGGCGCCCTGGTCCGCCAGCAGCGAGCAGCCGTACGGACCCGCGATGTAGGCACTGAGGTCGAGCACGCGCAGGCCGCTGAGCGGGCCGGCGGGGCCGCTGCGTGCCGGCAGGCGTGCGTCGTCTTGGGGGGCGTCGAAGCTCATGGATCGGTTCTTTCTTCCTCAGTCGGCGGTGATGTTCTGCTGCTTGGCCAATTTCTTCCAGCGCTCGACGTCCTCGGCGATGACGGCGCCGAACTGCTTGGGCGTGAGCGGCGTGGCGATGGCGCCTTCGCGCAGGAAGTTGGCCGCGATCTCCGGCTTGGCCAGGATCTTGTTGACGGCGGTGTTGAGCCTGGCGACCACGTCGGGTGGCGTGCCGGCCGGTGCCAGCAGGCCCCACCACAGTTCGAACTCGTAGCCCGGCACGGCGGTGGACATCGGGATGAGCTCGGGTGCGATCGGGCTCGGCTTCAGGCTCGTGATGCCCACGGCGCGCAGCTTGCCCGCGCGCACCATCGGCAGCAGCGAGGGGCCGCTGGAGATCAAGAGCTGCGTCTGGTTGCCGACCAGGTCGGTCACGGCCGGGCCCATGCCCTTGTACGGGATGTGCGTGATCTGCATGTCGCCGACCTTGGCCTTGAGCAGCTCGGTGCCGAACTGGTTGACGCTGCCCGAGCCCGACGACGCATAGTTGTACTGCCCCGGCCTGGCCTTGATGGCGGCGATCAGCTCGGTGGGCGTCTTCGCGGGAAACTCGTTGTTCACCGCGACGATGAAGGGCCCCTTGGCGAACATGGCCACCGGTGCCAGCCCGTTGATCGGATCGAACGGCAGCTTCGACTGCACGGCCGCATTGGTCGTCATGCTGGAGGACACGGCCACCAGCGTGTAGCCGTCGGGCGCGGCCTTGGCGACCTGGCCGGTGCCGGTGTTGCCGCTCGCGCCGGGCCGGTTGTCGATGATCACCGGCTGCTTGAGCTCGTCGCCCAGTTCCTTGGCCACCTGGCGCGCGAAGGTGTCGTTCGAGCCGCCCGCCGGATAGGGCACCACGATGGTGACGGGCTTGCTCGGGTAGGCCGCGGTCTGCGCGAACGCGCCGCCGCTCAACAGCAAGCCGCCGGCGAAGGCGGCCATGGCGAGCGCGCGCAGGCGAAGGGGCGAGTGGATGTGCATCTGTCTTGTCTCCTGGTTTTATTGAAAGCGAAAGGCTCAGCCCGGCAGCAGGCCGAGGCTGCGCGCGCTCGCGACGATGGCGCGCGCGCGGATCACGAAGGGAATGTCGATCATCTTTCCGTCCACCACATAGGCGCCCGTGCCGCTGTCGTCGGCCGCGCGGGCGGCCTCGACCACCTTGCATGCGTGCGCGATTTCCTCGTCGGTGGGACGGAACACCTCGTTGGCGATGGCGATCTGGCTCGGGTGGATGCAGGTCTTTCCGAGGAAGCCGAGGTTGCGCGCCAGCATCGCCTCGGTACGGAATCCGTCGGCGTCCCGGATGTCCGCGAACGCGCCGTCGTAGGCATAAACGCCCGCCTCGCCCGCGGCGATCCGCACCGCGAACATCGCCTGCTGGATCGCGGCCGGCTCGCGCCGTGCAATGCCCAGCGGCTCGAACAGGTCGCCCAGGCCCAGCTGCAGGCCCGCCACGCGCGGATGCGCGAGCGCAAGCTGCGCCGCGGTGCGCAAGGCCGCGGGCGCCTCGATGTTCAGCAGCAGGCCGATGGGCGCGGCCACGCCGTTGGCGCGCTCGGCGCGTTCGATCGCCTCGACCGCGCTGCGCACATGCGCCGGGCTTTCGGGCTTCGGGATGTTGATCAGGTGCACGCCGGGCCGTGCCACGGCCGCAACGTCCTCCGCGAAATGCGGCGTGTCCATCGCGTTGACGCGAACGATCACGGTCTTGCCCGATGCGGCCGTGCCGCCGTCCTGCAGCAGCTGCCGCACGGCGTCGCGCGCCTCGCCCTTGCGCGGCTCGGCGACCGCGTCTTCCAGGTCGAAACAGACGCTGTCGGCCGCGCTGCCCAGCGCCTTGGCGAACAGCTCGGGGCGCGTGCCGGGAACGAAGAGTTTGCTTCTCATGCGCCGCAGTGTGTGCGGTTCACGAGATCGGAAAAACACAGGCTCCCTATGATCAGATGATAGAAAATCTATCTTTCATGGAAACAGCCTATCTGCAAAGCTTTCTTCTGGTGGTGGAATCGGGCTCCATGTCGGAGGCCGCGCGCCGCCTCGACCTGACGCCCGCGGCCGTGGCGCAGCAGATCCGCACGCTGGAGCGCGAACTGGGCGCCCCGCTGCTGGCGCGCGCCGGCCGCACGGTGCAGCCCACCGAGGCCGGGCACCAGCTGGTGCAGCGGGCCCGCAACCTGCTGCGCGAGGTGAACGACATCAAGGCGCTGCTCGGCAGCGACGCGGCTGGCGGCGAGCTGCTGGTCGGCACCATCAACACGGCCATCCACAGCCTGCTGCCGGACATCCTCGCGCGCTTCGTGAAGACGCATCCCGGCGTCAAGGTGTTCCTGCAGTCGGGCACCACGGCCACGCTCTACAAGGCGGTGCAGCAGGGCGAGCTCGACGCAGCCGTGTGCCTCTACCCGCCCTATGTGCTTGCCAAGACCTTCGACTGGTCGCTGCTGCGCGAGGAGCCGCTGGTGCTGCTGGCGCCGAGCCGCCTCGCGCGGCGCGATCCGCACGAGCTGCTGCGGACCTCGCCGCTCATCCGCTACGACCGCAACCTGGGCGGCGGCAAGCAGGCCGACCGCTACCTGCGCGTCGCGGGCATCGTGCCGCAGGAGCGCTTCGAACTCAGCTCGCTGCTGGCCATTGCCATGATGGTCGACCGCGGCCTGGGCGTCTCGCTGGTGCCCGACATCGCCTCGCCGCTGCTCGACGGCCAGCGCGTGGCGAAGATCGCGCTGCCGCTGCCTTCGCAGCCGCGGCGCTTCGGCGTCCTGTGGCAGCGCGCATCGCCGCGCCTGCGGTTGATCCAGGGCTTTGTCGACAGCGCGCGGATGGTGACCGAAGGGAAGCCGCGCGGCACGGCCCACAAATGAAAAGGGCCGCCCGCAGGCGACCCTTTCATGCAAAGCGCTGCGCGCTTTACTTCTTGTCCCCGCCCGGCACCTTGCCTTCCACGCCCTTGACGTAGAAGTTCACGCCCGAGAGGAACTTGTCGTCGGCCACGGCATCCTTGGCAACCACTTCCTTGCCGTCCTGGCCCAGGATCGGGCCCTTCCAGATCACGAAGCTGCCGTCCTTCAGGCCCTTCTTCACTTCCTCGACCTTGGCCTTGGTTTCGGCCGGCACGTCCTCGGCGATCGAGACGATGTCGATGGCGCCTTCCTTCACGCCCCACCAGCTCTGGCCCGTGGCCCACTTGCCGTCGAGCGCGTCCTGCGTGGCCTTGATGTAGTACGGCGCCCAGTTGATGGTGGCCGAGGCCAGGTGCGCCTTGGGGCCGTAGGCGGTCATGTCCGAATCCCAGCCGAAGGCGCGCTTGCCCTTTTCCTGCGCGGTCTTGAGCACGGCCGGCGAGTCGGTGTTCTGGAACAGCACGTCGGCGCCGCCGTTGATGAGGGCGGTGGCGGCTTCGGTTTCCTTGGGCGGGCTGAACCATTCGTTCACCCACACCACCTTGGTGGTGATCTTCGGGTTGACCGACTGTGCGCCCAGCGTGAAGCTGTTGATGTTGCGCAGCACCTCGGGAATCGGCACCGAGCCGACCACGCCGAGCGTGTTGCTCTTGGTCATGGCACCGGCAATGACGCCGGCCATGTAGGCGCCTTCGTAGGTGCGGCTGTCGTAGGTGCGCATGTTCTCGGCGGTCTTGTAGCCGGTGGCATGCTCGAACTTCACGTCCTTGCTGTCGGTGGCCACCTTGAGCATCGGCTCCATGTAGCCGAAGGTGGTGCCGAAGATCAGCTTGTTGCCTTGCCCGACCATGTCGCGGAACACGCGCTCGGCGTCGGCGCCCTCGGGCACGCTCTCGACGAAGGTGGTCTTGATCTTGTCGCCGAATTCCTTCTCGAGCGCCTTGCGGCCGTTGTCATGCGCGAAGGTCCAGCCGCCGTCGCCCACCGGCCCGATGTATGCGAATGCGATGTTGAGCGGCGCCGCCGGTGCCGGCGCGGCGGCAGCGGGCGCCGGCGCCGGTGCGGGGGTTGCAGCCGGTGCAGCCGCTTCCTCTTTCTTGCCGCAGCCGATCAGGGCCGCCGAAGCGACCGCCGTGAGGGCGGCCAGCTTGAGCAGGGAGCGCTTGTTCAGATCATTCATTGTCGGAAATCCTCAAAAAGGACAGGTTGGCGGAAATCGGGAAGCGAGATTATGAGCCGGGGTAGAACGGTTTTCCGATGGAAGCCGGCATGTTGATGCGGATGAAGGCCGGGTTGCGCGAGATCAGCGCCAGCACCACGATGGGTGCGATGTACTGCAGCATGCTGAGGAACTGCGGCGGCACGTCGACGCCGCTGCTCTGCAGGTGGAAGCCCAGCATCGAGACGCCGCCGAACAGGTAGGCACCCAGCAGCACGCGCATCGGCCGCCAGGTGGCGAAGGTGGTGAGCGCCAGGGCGATCCAGCCGCGGCCCGCGACCATGCCTTCGACCCACAGCGGCGTATAGACGGTCGACAGGTACGCTCCCGCCAGCCCGCACAGCGCGCCGCCCGCGATCACCGCCATGAAGCGGATGCGCCGCACCGGATAGCCGAGTGCATGCGCCGACTCGGGCGATTCACCCACCGAACGCAGCACGAGCCCGGCGCGGGTGCGGTAGAGAAACCAGATGAGGCCGAAGGTCAGCACCACGGCGAAGTACACCATGGGGTGGTGGCGGAACAGCGCGGGTCCGACGAGCGGAATGTCGCCAAGCACCGGCACCGCGTACGACACGCTCTCGGGCAGCTTGGCCTGCACGAAGTTGATGCCCACGAACGCGGAGAAGCCGACGCCGAACAGGCTGAGCGCGAGCCCCGTGGCGTACTGGTTGGTGTTGAGCCAGATCACCAGCACGCCGAAGAAGGCCGCAAGCAGTGCGCCGGCCGCCATGCCGGCCAGGAAGCCGAGCCAGGGGTTGTGCGTGATGACGACCGTCGCAAAGCCGGCGATGGCGGCGCAGAGCATCATGCCCTCGGCACCCAGGTTGACGATGCCGGCCTTCTCGTTGATGAGGAAGCCCAATGCCGCAATCGCGAGCACGGTGCCGGCGCTCAGGGTGGAGCCCAGCAGGAGTGCGTAGCTGTCCATTTTTCAGTTGCTCCGGCGCGGGTTGCTGTTGTTCGAGCGGATGCGTTCTTGGCGCTCTTGTCCAGGGCGCGTGCACAGGCCACCGGGTACTCCCCTCCGCGAATGTCCCCCGCCTTCGGCTCCTCCTTGATTTCGCTGCGGGGAGCACCCGATGTCCTGTGCACGATGGGCGCAGCGCTTGTGCTGGCCGATCAACGACCGCTCCGACCAACGATCACGTCGATGGGGTGCCTTGCGCAGCGAAATCAAGGAGGAGGCCGAAGGCCGGGGGACATTCGCGGAGCAAGGCACCCCGTCGGCGGGATCGCGCCCCGAACAAGCACGCACAACGCGTTGAAGCAAGAAGCAGGCGTTCATCCTAGAGCGCTCCTTCGGTCGAATGGGCAGCCGGCGCCGTCAACGGCGTGCTGGCTTGCAGCGAACTCGTCGTCATGCTGGAGGCCACCGCCTTCGCAGCCGCCTTGCGGCGGATGCGGTAGGCAATGAGCGTGTCGCAGGCCAGCAGCGTGAAGAGCAGCAAACCCTGGAACACGCCCGTCAGCGACTTGGGCAGGCCCAGGCGCGACTGCGCCAGCTCGCCGCCGATGTAGAACATGCTCATGAGGATGGCCGAGAACACCATGCCCAACGGATGCAGACGGCCGACGAAGGCCACGATGATGGCCGCGAAGCCATAGCCCGCCGGCACGTAGGGCGTGAGCTGGCCGAGCGGGCCCGCCACCTCGAGCGCGCCCGCCAGGCCCGCCGCGCCGCCCGAGGTCAGCAGCGCGATCCAGATTGCGCGCCGTGCCGAGAAGCCTGCATAGCGCGCGGCCGCCGGCGCGAGCCCGCCGACCTGCTGAGCGAAACCGGCCCGCGTGCGGAACAGGAACACCCAGAGCGCGCCCACGCCCAGCAGCGCGATGATCAGTCCGATGCTCACGCGCGAACCCTTGAAGAGCCGCGGGATCTGCGTCACGGCCTCGAAGGTCTTCGATTGCGGAAAGTTGTAGCCCTGCGGATCCTTCCAGGGGCCGAACACCATGTAGCCGAGCAGCAGCGTCGCCACGTACACCAGCATCAGGCTCACGAGGATTTCGTTGGCATTGAACCGGTCGCGCAGGAAGGCCACGATGCCGGCCCACAGCATGCCGCCGACCGTGCCCGCAACGAGGATGGCCACCACGATCCACGAACCCGTGGTCTTGTCGGCCATCAGCGCGACGCCGCCCGCGGCAATGGCGCCGAACACGAACTGGCCCTCGGCGCCGATGTTCCAGACGTTGGAGCGGAAGCACACCGCCAAGCCGAGCGCGATGATGAGCAGCGGCGTGGCCTTGATGGTGAGCTCGCCGATCGCGTAGCCGCTCTTGATCGGTTCGTAGAAGAACACCAGCAGGCCCTTGACCGGGTCCTTGCCGAGCGCCGCGAACAGCGCCACGCCGATCAGCACGGTGATCAGCAGCGCCAGGATCGGCGAGGCAAAGGTCCAGAAGCGCGACAGCTCCGGGCGGGGTTCGAGCTTAAGCATGGGTCGCCTCCTTGTTGTTGTTCTTCTTCTCCCAAAGGCCGCTCATCCATTCGCCGATCTGCGGCAGCGTGGCGGCCGCGCGGTCGATCGAGGGCGAGAGCCGGCCCTTGGCAATCACGTGCAGGCGGTCACTGATGTCGAACAGTTCGTCGAGCTCCTCGCTGACCACCAGCACCGCGCAGCCGGCATCGCGCAGCGCGAGGATCTCGCCACGGATGAGCGCGGCCGCGCCCACGTCCACGCCCCAGGTCGGCTGCGACACGATGAAGAGCTTGGGGTTGGCGTCGATCTCGCGGCCGACGATGTACTTCTGCAGGTTGCCGCCCGAGAGCGAGCGCGCCGCAGCATTCGGGCCGCCGGCCTTGACGTTGAAGCGCTCGATGATGGCCCGGGCATGCCTTTCGAGCGCCCCGGTGCGGATCCAGCCGCCCCGGCCCACCGCATTGCCGCGCGTGAGCAGCAGGTTGTGCGCAAGTCCGAGCGTGGGCACCGCACCGCGGCCCAGCCGCTCCTCGGGCACGAAGTGCAGGCCCATGGCGCGCCGCGCGCGCGGCCGCAGCCGGCCGGCCGGCTTGCCGAACACCTGAACCATGGCGGGCTCGGCGCGCACGTCTTCGCCCGAGAGCGTGTAGAGCAGTTCCTTCTGCCCGTTGCCGGACACGCCCGCAATGCCGACCACCTCGCCGGCGCGCACCTCGAACGAGATGCCGTCGAGATCGACGCCGAACTGGTCCTCGCGCGCCAGCGCGAGCCCGTTCACGCGCAGCGCCACCGCGCCCGCATGCACCGGCCGGTGCTGCAGGGGCGGCGGCTCGCTGCCGATCATCAGCCGCGAAAGCGATTCGTTGCTTTCGTCCTGCGGATTGCACACGCCCGTGACCTTGCCGCCGCGCAGCACCGTGCAGGCCGTACACAGCTCGCGGATCTCGTGCAGCTTGTGGCTGATGTAGAGGATGCTGCAACCTTCCGACGCCAGCTTGTTGAGCACACCGAAGAGCTTGATGACCGCCTGCGGCGTGAGCACCGAGGTCGGCTCGTCGAGGATCAGCAGCTTGGGGTTGGTGAGCAGCGCGCGGATGATTTCCACACGCTGCATCTCGCCCACCGACAGCGTGTGCACCGGCCGCGAGGGATCGATGTCCAGGCCGTATTCGCTGGCCTTGGCCGTGATGCTGCGCGCCACCTCCGCCAGCTGCAGCGACTTGTCCAGGCCCAGCCACACGTTCTCGGCCACGGTGAGCGTGTCGAACAGGCTGAAGTGCTGGAACACCATGCTGATGCCCAGCGCCCTCGCCTGCTGCGGGTTGCGCAGGGTGACGGGCTGGCCGTCGAAGGTGACCGTGCCTTCGTCGGGCTTGACCGAGCCGTAGATGATCTTCATCAGCGTCGATTTGCCGGCACCGTTCTCGCCAAGCACGGCATGGATCTCGCCGGGTGCCACGGCCAGCGAGATGTCGCTGTTCGCCACCACCGCGGGGTAGCGCTTGGTGATGTTCGCGAGCTGGAGTCTGGGGGTTGTCATGCCGGGTTTCGTGGGTTTGTCTCGTTCAACAGCAACAAGCGGGGGCAGCTATGAGTTTAATAGCGTCCCCCGTCCATCGGCGCCCGACGGCGCTCCCCCTCAGTGTCCGCCGATGTAGGCGAACTTGAACAGGAAAATCGCCGCGATCACCCAGACCATCGCATGCACTTCCCGTGCCCGGCCGGTGCAGAGCTTGAGCACCGCGTAGGTGATGAAGCCGAAGGCCAGGCCATTGGCGATCGAGTAGGTAAAGGGCATGGCCAGCGCGGTCACGGCCGCAGGGATCACCTCGGTGGTGTCTTCCCAGTCGAGCTCGACCAGGTCGCGCAGCATCAGGCAGCCCACGAAGAGCAGTGCCGGCGCGGTGGCATAGGCCGGCACCGAGCCCGCGAGCGGCGAGATCATCAGGCAGGCCAGGAACAGCCCCGCCACCACCACGGCCGTGAGGCCGGTGCGCCCGCCCGCCTGCACGCCGGCCGCGCTTTCCACGTACGCCGTGGTGCTCGAGGTGCCGAGCAGCGAGCCCGCGAAGATCGCGCCGCTGTCGGCCAGCAGCGCCTTGTTCATGCGCTCCATCTTGCCGGGCACCAGCAGGCCCGCGCGCTTGGCCACGCCCATCAGCGTGCCGGTGGCGTCGAACATCTCGACCAGGAAGAACACCAGCACCACGTTCAGGATGCCGCCCTTGAGCGCGCCCAGGATGTCGAGCTGCATGAAGGTGGGCGCGATCGAAGGCGGCGCATCGAACACGCCATGGAACTTGTTGCCGCCGAAGAAGAACGACAGCACCGTCACCAGCATGATGCCGATCAGGATGGCGCCGCGCACCTTGAGCCGGTCGAGCGTCACGATCACCAGGAAGCCCAGCGTCGCCAGCACCACCGGCGCCGAATGCAGGTCGCCCAGCGTGACGAAGGTGGCCGGCGAGGCCGCGACCACGCCCGCGCTCTTGAGCGCGATGAGCGCGAGGAACATGCCGATGCCCACGGTGATCGCCGTTCGCAGCGACTGCGGTATGCCCTGGATGAAAAGCTCCCGCAGCCCCGTGACCGTGACGATCAGGAACAGCGTCCCCGAGATGAACACCGCGCCCAGCGCCACCTGCCACGTATAGCCCATGCCCAGCACCACCACGTAGGCGAAGTAGGCGTTCAGCCCCATGCCCGGCGCCATGGCGATCGGGTAGTTGGCATACAGGCCCATGATCAGCGTGCCCAGTGCCGCGATCAGGCAGGTGGCCACGAAGACCGCGCCCTTGGGCATGCCCGCGTCACCGAGGATCGACGGGTTCACGAAGATGATGTAGGCCATCGTCAGGAAGGTGGTGAGCCCTGCGATGACCTCGGTGCGCACGGTGGTGTTGTGCTCGGTCAGCTTGAACATGCGTTCAAGCCAATTCGCGCCCTGCGGCGCGCGGCGCGCGGCTGTCCCCGAGGCGTGGGGATCGGTGACCTTGGGCACCTCTTCAAACCTGTTCATGTCGCTTGTCTCCAGCTGTTGTATGTGGCGGTTCGTTCAAACATGCCTCGGCCGCGACGCCGGCGCGGCCGAAGGACTCGTCAAGGCGGGTCGGGGGCCTCGGCCGCGACGGCCCGCGAGGCCGGCGTGGTGAAGGCGGGCCGCAGCGAGGCCGCCACGTCCTTGATGCATTCGCGCAGCCAGCGCGCGGAACTCGACGAATGGGTGCGCTCGTGCCAGAGCTGGTAGTACATGAGGCGCGGCAGCGCCACCGGGCATTCGAGGATCTTCACCGGCAGGCGCGTGGCGAAGCGCTCGCAGTACTGGCGCCCGGTGGTGAGCACCAGCAGGCTCGAGGCGACCATGTCCGGGATCAGGCTGAAGTGCGCGCAGCGCGCCGTGATGTTGCGCTGCCGGCCCAGCTCGTCGAGCATCTGGTCGATGATGCCGCGCCCGCCCGGGTGCATGGGCGTGGGCGCGATGTGCTCGGCCGCGAGCCAGGTCTCCAGGTCCCAGCCGCGGCGCACCGCCGGGTGGTCCTGGTTGACCAGCGACACCACCTCGTCGCCGAAGAGCCGCGCCATGTGCAGGTCTTCGGGGGGCTTCAGCCAGTTGCCGATCACCAGGTCGACCTGGCCCAGCGCCAGATGGCCGTGGTAGTCCGAATCGGGCGTGAGCGCATGGATCTCGATCTGGCACAGCGGCGCCTCGCGCTTCACGTGCGCCACCAGCATCGGCAGGAACAGCGGGTCCATGTAGTCGCTCGCGGCGATGCGGAAGGTGGTGGCCGCCGACTGCGGCTCGAAGCCGCGCGCATCGGAGAACAGCATCTCGGCCGCGCGCAGGATGCTCGCGGCCGGCTCGATCATCCGCAGCCCCGCATCGGTCGGCACCATGCCCGAGCCCGAGCGCACCAGCAGCGGATCGCCCGAGAGTTCGCGCAGGCGCTTCAGCGCGGCCGAGACGGCCGGCTGGTACATGCCCAGGCGGATGGCGGCGCGCGAGACGCTGCGGTCGGTCAGCACGGTGTGAAGCACCCTGATCAGATGAAGATCGATCTTGTCGAACAGCGCCTGGTCACGCATGGCGTCCCCCTCGGGCAGCGGGCCGCACCAGCGGCCCGGCACAGCCGGTTCCGCGGTGTTTCGCGAAGAGGACAAGGGCGTGGGGCATTGGGAGGACTTTGGACATGCGCCAAAGTCTACGAGTGGCTAGGCGGACTGGACGGCGGTGATGGCGCGAAGGATCGATTCGCTCGTGGCCGGCGCCTTCAGCGGTGGATCGACCCGGTGGCCGCCGGCCGCCGACACGGCGTCGCGGATCGCGAAGAACACCGAGAACGGCAGCAGCAGCGGCGGCTCGCCCACGGCCTTGCTGCGGTGGATCGAGTCCTCGAAGTTCTGGCCTTCGAACAGGCGCACGTTGAAGACGGGCGGGCAGTCGTTGGCCGTGGGAATCTTGTAGGTGCTCGGCGCGTGCGTGGTGAGCTTGCCGCTTTGCGGATGCCACACCAGCTCCTCGGTCGTGAGCCAGCCCATGCCCTGGATGAAGGCGCCTTCGACCTGGCCGATGTCCACGGCCGGGTTCAGCGACTTGCCGGCGTCGTGCAGGATGTCGGCGCGCAGGAGCTTCCATTCGCCGGTGAGCGTGTCAACGATCACCTCGCTCACCGCCGCACCGTAGGCGTAGTAGTAGAAGGGGCGGCCCTGCATCCTGTCCTTGTCCCAGCTGAGGCCCGGCGTGGCATAGAAGCCGTCGGACCAGAGCTGCTTGCGGTCGAGGTAGGCCTCGCCCACCACGGTGCTGAAGGCCAGCGAGCGGCCGTTGACCTCGACCTTGTCATTGGCGAAGCGCACCTCGCTGGCCTTGCCGCCGTGGCGCTCGGCCGCACTCTCGGCCAGGCGCTCGCGGATCTGGCGTGCCGCGTCCTGCGCGGCCTTGCCGTTCAGGTCGGCGCCGGTCGATGCGGCGGTGGCCGAGGTGTTCGCCACCTTGGTGGTGTCGGTCGCGGTGACGCGCACGCGCTCGAAGCTCACGCCCAGCTCGTGAGCCACCACCTGCGCCACCTTGGTGTTGAGGCCCTGCCCCATTTCGGTTCCGCCGTGGTTCACCAGGATCGAGCCGTCGGTGTACACATGCACCAGCGCGCCGGCCTGGTTGAAATGCTTGACGTTGAACGAGATGCCGAACTTGAGCGGCGCGAGCGCCAGGCCGCGCTTGAGCACCACGCTCTTCCGGTTGAAGGCCGCGATCTCTTCGCGCCGCGCACGGTAGCCGCTGCTGGCTTCGAGGTCGGCCACCAGTTCGTGGACGATGTTGTCGGTCACGGTCTGGCGGTACGGCGTGACGTTGTTCTGGTCCTTGCCGTAGAAGTTGACGCGTCGCACGTCGAGCGGATCGCGGCCCAGCGCGCGCGCCACCGAGTCCATGATGTTCTCGATGGCGATGGCGCCCTGCGGCCCGCCGAAGCCGCGGAACGCGGTGTTGCTCTGCGTGTTGGTCTTGCCCGAGAAGCCGTGCATGGCCACGTTGGGCAGCCAGTAGGCGTTGTCGAAGTGGCAGAGCGCGCGGGTCATGACGGGGCCCGAGAGGTCGGCCGAATGGCCGGCGCGCGAGACCATGGTGATCTCCGCGCCGAGGATGCGGCCCTCGCCGTCGTAGCCCACTTCATACTCGTACCAGAAGCAGTGGCGGCGGCCGGTGACCATGAAGTCGTCGTCGCGGTCGAGCCGGAGCTTGACCGGGCGCTGCAGCTGCCGTGCCGCGATGGCCGCCACGCAGGCGAACAGCGCCGACTGCGATTCCTTGCCGCCGAAGCCGCCGCCCATGCGTCGGCATTCCACGTGCACTTCGTTCGACTGCAAATGCAGCGCATGCGCCACCAGGTGCTGCATCTCGCTCGGATGCTGCGTCGAGCAGTGGATGTGCAGCGCGCCGCCTTCCTTCGGAATGGCGTAGCTGATCTGGCCTTCGAGGTAGAACTGCTCCTGCCCGCCCACGTCGAGCGTGGACTTGTGGCGGTGCGGCGCCTGCGCGATGGCGGCGCGCACGGCGGCCTCGTCGCCTTCGTTGGCGCTGCCGCCGCTGCGCACGATGTGCATCGGCGGCACCACGTACTGGCCGCGCGCATGCGCCTCCTGCGGCGTGAGCACGGGCGGCTGCGCCTCGATGGTCATCGCATCCTTGGCCTTGGAAGCGGCGCGGCGCGCGGCCTCGCGCGTCTCGGCGATCACCGCGAACACGGGCTGGCCGAGATAGCGGATCTGGCCGCCCTCGCTCACGGGCAGGAGGATCGGATCGTCGTGCACGATCGAGCCGCAGTCGTTGGTGCCCGGAATGTCGTCGGCCGTGAGCACCGCGACCACGCCGGGCATCGCACGGATGGCGTCGAGCGACAGCGCCGTGACGCGGCCGTTGGCGGCCGGCGACAAGCCCAGCGCGCAGTGCAGCGTGCCGGTGATCTCGGGAATGTCGTCGATGTAGGTCGCCTCGCCGGCCACGTGCAGGTGCGCCGACTCGTGCGGCCGGCTGATGCCGACACGCGCGCCAAGATCATGCGCGATCGCTTCGGCCACGGGGTCGATGCGCGCGGCGGTGTTCTTCAGGTAGTCGGCAAAGGCCTCGGCGGGCTGCAGCAGGCGGGCGTCGATGGGTTTGTTCATGGTCAAGCTCCTTCGGCCGCGGCTTTGACCGTGGCATGAGGCATCACGCTCCACACGCTGGTTTCTTCGAGGGACAGCGGGTCTTCGGCCCGGGTTTCGAGCCAGAGGCGCTGGATCAGGTTCTGCGCCACCTGCAGCCGGTAGTCGGCCGAGGCGCGCATGTCCGACAGCGGCTTGAAGTCCTGCGCCAGCGCGAGCTTTGCGGCGGCGACGCTGGCCTGCGTCCACGGCTTGCCGACGAGCGCGGCCTCGGCGTTCGCGGCGCGCTTGACGATGGCGGCCATGCCGCCGAAGGCGAGGCGCACGGCCTTCACGGTGTCGCTGCCCTGCTCCAGCTCGATCGCAAAGCCTGCGCACAGGGCCGAGATGTCGCAGTCGAAGCGCTTGCTGATCTTGTAGGCGCGCACCTGGCGGCGCATGGCCGCGAGCGGAACCGCCAGCCCCTGCACGAACTCGCCCGGCTGCAGCTGGTTCTTCATGTAGTCGATGTAGAAATCGGGCAGCGGCATGCGGCGCAGCACGTCGCCGCGGCGCAGCTCGATCTCGGCATCGAGCG
Organism: Variovorax beijingensis; assembly: GCF_007828835.1. Classification (GTDB taxonomy): domain Bacteria; phylum Pseudomonadota; class Gammaproteobacteria; order Burkholderiales; family Burkholderiaceae_C; genus Variovorax; species Variovorax beijingensis_A. The sequence goes on from NZ_VIVL01000007.1 coordinate 60,238, forward strand.
ACATCAGCACCGGCGGCGAATCGCCGATGGGCGAGCCGTTGGCCACGTTGCCGCCCATGGTTCCGGCATGGCGGATCGGCGGCGAGGCAAAGCGCAGCCACACGTCCGCGAGGCTCGGCACGCGCTGCACCAGGGCTTCGAAGGCGGCTTCGAGCGAGGCGCCGGCGCCGATGTAGAGCTCGCCGGCACGCGTTTCGATGGCCTTCATTTCGGCCACGTCGCCCACGTAGATGATGTCGCCGAGGTCGCGGAACTGCTTGTTGACCCAGAGGCCGACGTCGGTCGAGCCGGCCAGCAGCTGGGCGCGCGGCTTCTGCTCGCGCAATGCGGCGAGCTGGGCGATGGTTTTGGGGGCATGGAAGTGGTCGACGCGGGCGCCGAGCGGTGCCGCGTAGTCCAGGCCGTCGTTCTGCAAGGCGGCGAGCGCCGCCACCACGGGCTTCGTATCGAGCCGCACGGCCGGCAGGTCGAACATGCGCTGGCCCGCATCGAGGATCGGCCGGTAGCCGGTGCAGCGGCAAAGGTTACCCGACAGTTCGTCGGCCAGCTGCTGGCGCGTGGGCTGCGTGCCCTCGGCCTGGTGGTGCTCGTAGGCAGACCACAGCGACATCACGAAGCCCGGCGTGCAGAAGCCGCACTGCGAGCCATGGCAGTCGACCATCGCCTGCTGCACGGGGTGCAGCGTGTGGACGGCGTGCTTCTTGTCCTGCGGTTGGGCGGCCGCGCACTGCGCCTTCAGGTCTTCGACCGTGAACAGCGCCTTGCCGTGCAGCGTCGGCAGGAACTGGATGCAGGCGTTGACCGTCTGCAGTTGCAGCCCGCCGACCGTGCCCGGCGCGTTGGCGTCGCTGGCCAGTTCGCCGATCACCACGGTGCAGGCGCCGCAGTCGCCTTCGTTGCAGCCTTCCTTGGTGCCCGTGCAGTGTGCGTCCTCGCGCAGCCAGTCGAGCACCGAGCGGGTCGGATGGACGCCGCTGACGTCGACGATCCTGCCGCGGTGGAAGAAGCGGACGGGTTGCGTGCTGTTGTTGTTGCTGCTCTCTGTGCTCATGCTCTTTGGCCTCGTGGGCGGCCCGGTTTTCCCGGCCAAGCCTGGACGTTAGCCGCTTGTGCCCCCGCCCACATACCGCAGGAGCCATATTGCGTATGTGGACGCGGGTATGCGGCCTAGGGGGAAACCCTGGAGAGCGAGAGCAATTCCCGGGCCATGGGCGGGGCCGCGCGTGCGACTCGCGTCAGCGCACCAAGTCCCACCCCATCATCAGGGCGGCGAACCCCATCAGCGCCGTGCCGCCCCAGCCGAGCCATCGCGTGCGGCGCCCCGAGGTGAACACGCCCATCACCTTCTCGCGCGTCACCAGGACCATCATCGCGGCCATGATCGGCACCGCGACAACCCCGTTGATCACGGCACTCCAGTAGAGCGCCTTCATCGGGTCGATCGGCGTGAAGTCGAGCGCCGTTCCCACCAGCGTGGCCACGGCGATGATGCCGTAGAACTCCTTGGCCTCGCGCCAGTGCCGCTCCAGCCCTTCTTCCCAGCCGAAGGCCTCCGCCACCGCATAGGCGGCCGACGAGGCCAGCACCGGCACCGCCAGCAAACCGGTCGCGATGATGCCGCCCGCGAAGAGCCAGAACGCAAAGTCGCCCGCCAGCGGCCGCAGCGCCTCGGCCGCCTGCGCCGCCGAAGATACGTCGTGCACCCCCGCCGCGAACAGCACCGCCGCCCCCACCACCATCACGAAGAACGCGATCAGGTTCGAGAAGGTCATGCCCAGCCAGGTGTCGAGCCGCACGCGCCGCAGGTCGCGCCACACCTCCTGGTCGGTGCCGCGCCGCCCGCCCTTGAGCCGGAGCTCCTCGACTTCCTGCGAGGCCTGCCAGAAGAACAGGTACGGCGAGATGGTGGTGCCCAGCAGCGCCACGATCATCATCCAGTAGCTGCCGCTCCACTGCAGCCTGGGCACGACGAGGTCGTGCAGCACACGGCCCCATTCCACCTGCACAGCGAACACCGCCGCCACGTAGGCAAACAGCGTGAGCGTCAGCCACTTGAGGATGTGGGCCAGCTTGCGGTAGGGCACGAACACCTGCAGCAGCACCGTGACCACGCCGAACATCAGCGAAAGAAAATGCGCCCCGCCGCCCACCACCAGCTGCAGCGCCTCGCCCATGGCCGCGATGTCGGCCGCGATGTTGATGGTGTTGGCCACCACCAGCAGCGCCACCAGCACGAACAGAAAGCCCCGCGGCATGTGCTCGCGCAGGTTGGCCGCCACACCTTTGCCCGTGACCCGGCCGATGCGCGCCGACACCAGCTGGATCGCCACCATGAACGGCAGCGACAGGAACACCGTCCAGAGCAGGCCGGTGCCGAACTGGGCGCCCGCCTGGGTGTAGGTGGCGATGCCGGAGGGGTCGTCGTCGGCCGCACCGGTGACGACGCCAGGCCCAACGTGGCGCAGGAACGACGGAATACGTTTCTTCATGTGTGCCTCGATGGTGGCATGCCGAGCCTGACTGCCAGATGATCTTTCGCAGTCGCCCGCTAAAAAAACGCGCCGCTCCTGCGTCTTTCCTTCTTCGCTTATCCGACCCGCTCGGAAAACAGCGCCGTGATCACCTGGCGCAGCCAGCGGTTTGCCGGATCGGCCTCGAAGCGCTTGCTCCAATGCAGCGACACCGTGAAGTCGCGCAGCGGGAACGGCGGCTCGACGATGGCGTAGCCGCCCTCCTCGGCAAAGCCGCGCGCGATGTTGCGCGGCATCACCACCGCCAGGTCGGTGGCGCGCACGATGGCCGGCAGCACCATGAAGTGCTCGGTCGTCAGGCGCAGCCGGTCTTCGAGGTTCAGCAGCTGCAGGATGCGCAGCGTCTCGGCGTGCGTGCGCACTGCCACGTAGTCGAGCTCCTGCAGGGCCTCGAGCAGCGCCTGCCCGCTGCGGCGCCGCTTCACGAACGGGTGGCCCTTTCGCAGCAGCACGATGTAGCGGTCTTTCAGGAGCTGGGCGCGCTGCGTGTCCTTCACCTTGGGCAAAAAGCCGAAGGCGAAGTCGACCCGGCCGCTGTCGAGCGCGGTGGCGATGTCGCCGGTGGCCAGCGGCATGGTCTCGACGCGCACGCCCGGTGACAGCTCGCGCAGCCGCACCATCAGCGCCGGCAGGAAACGCCCCTCGCCGATGTCGCTCATGTGGATGCGAAACAGCTTGCGTGAGGCGGCCGGGTCGAAGCGCTCGGGCTCGGCCAGCGCCTGCTGCAGCATGGCCAGCGCCGCCTGCACCGGCACCGCCAGCCGCTCCGCCCGCGGCGTCGGCGCCACGCCGCCGGGGGTGCGCGTGAAGAGCGCATCGCCCAGCAGCAGGCGCAGCCGCGTGAGGCCATGGCTGGCCGCCGGCTGCGTCAGGCCCAGGGCCTCGGCCGCACGGCTCACGCTGCGGGCGCGGAAGACCGCATCGAAGAGCCGCAGCAGGTTGAGGTCGAGCTTCTCGATATGCATGGCGTTCATGTTGGATAGCTGGCTTATTTTATTGATGTATGGCGGCGCGCCGACCACACTGCGAGACCCCCCAAAAAAAAGAGACACGATGGAAGTTTCATTCAGCAAGGAAGTGGAGATGCTGCGCCTCGGCGCAGGCGACACCTTCCACGGCGAGGGCATCCTCGCGATCACCAAGGGCCTGCTGCAGTCGGGCGTGGCCTACGTCGGCGGCTACCAGGGCGCACCGGTGTCGCACCTGCTCGACGTGATGGTGCAGGGCAAGGCCTACATGGACGAATTGGGCGTGCACGTGGAGGCCTGCTCCAACGAGGCCTCGGCCGCGGCCATGCTCGGCGCCTCCATTCATTACCCGCTGCGCGGCGCGGTCACCTGGAAATCGATAGTCGGCACCAACGTGGCGGCCGATGCGCTGTCCAACCTGTCGTCGCCTGGCGTGACCGGCGGCGTGCTGGTGGTGGTGGGCGAGGACTACGGCGAAGGCGCCAGCGTGATCCAGGAGCGCACGCATGCCTATGCGCTCAAGTCGAGCATGTGCCTGCTCGACCCGCGGCCCGAGCTGGGCGTGATGGTGCGCATGGTGGAAGAAGGCTTCCGCCTTTCGGAGGCCTCCAACATGCCCTGTCTGATGGAACTGCGCATCCGCACCTGCCACGTGCGCGGCAGCTTCGAGTGCAAGGACAACATCGCGCCCGCCGTGTCGACCCGCGCGCTGATGAGCGAGCCCGCGGGCTTCGACTACATGCGGCTCGCGCATCCGCCCGTCACCTTCCGCCATGAAAAGCTCAAGGGCGACGAGCGCATTCCGGCCGCACGGCGCTACATCGTCGAACATGCGCTCAACGAGCTGATTCCGGGCCGCGCCCATGCCGACCTCGGCATCGTGGTGCAGGGCGGGCTCTACAACGCGCTGATCCGCAGCCTGCAGCAGCAGGGGCTGGCCGATGCCTTCGGCAGCACCGAGATCCCGATCCTGGTGCTCAACGTGACCTACCCGATGGTGCCCGAGCAGGTGGCCGACTTCTGCGTGGGCAAGCGCGCGGTGCTGGTGGTGGAAGAAGGCCAGCCCGAATACATCGAGCAGGACATCGCCACCTTGCTGCGCCGGCGCGACATCCAGACGCCGCTGCACGGCAAGGACATGCTGCCTTCGGCCGGCGAATACGGCGTCGAGGTGCTCGCGGGCGGCCTCGGCGCGTTCGCCGCGAAATACATCGAGGCCAGCGAGGCTTCATCTTCCGCGCAGGCCTGGCTGGCCGGCAACCGCGCGCGCCGCGAGGCCGTGGCGCGCCAGCTTGAGACGCTGCTGCCCAACCGGCCGCCGAGCTTCTGCATCGGCTGCCCCGAGCGCCCGGTGTTCTCGGCCCTGAAGCTCGCGCAGCAGGAGACGGGGCCGGTGCACATCGCGGCCGACATCGGCTGCCATGCCTTCGGCACCTTCGAGCCCTTCTCGATGGGGCATTCGATCCTGGGCTACGGCATGAGCCTGGCGAGCCGCGCGGGCGTGGCGCCGATGATGAACCGCCGCACCTTGTCGATCATGGGCGACGGCGGCTTCTGGCACAACGGCCTGCTCACGGGCGTGCAGAGCGCGCTCTTCAACGGCGACGACGCGGTACTGCTGATCTTCAAGAACGGCTACACCTCGGCCACCGGCACGCAGGACATCATCTCCACGCCCGACGACGAGATGAAGGAGCGCGCCGTCGACAAGCAGCAGAGCCTGGTCGACAAGAACCAGACCATCGAGGCCACGCTCAAGGGCCTGGGCGTGCAGTGGATGCGCACCGTGACCACCTACGACGTGGAGCGCATGCGCAAGACGCTGACCGAGGCGCTCACCAGCGACTTCAACGGCCTGAAGGTGGTGATTGCCGAGGGCGAATGCCAGCTCGAGCGCCAGCGCCGCATCAAGCCCTGGATTGCCGGCCTGCTTCAGCGCGGCGAACGCGTGGTGCGCGTGAAGTACGGCGTCGACGAGGACGTGTGCAACGGCGACCACGCCTGCATCCGCCTGTCGGGCTGCCCCACGCTCACGCTCAGGGACAACCCCGATCCGCTCAAGGTCGACCCGGTGGCCACCGTGATCGACGGCTGCGTGGGCTGCGGCCTGTGCGGCGAGAACGCGCATGCGGCCACGCTGTGCCCGAGCTTCTACCGCGCCGAGGTGGTGCAGAACCCCAAGTGGCACGAGCGCCTGCTGCACGCGCTGCGCGGCGCCATGGTGCGCGTGCTGCAACCCGCATGAGAGACGACATGGAACAGAACCGCCCCATCACCCTGCTCGTCTGCGCCCTTGGCGGCGAAGGCGGCGGCGTGCTCACCGAATGGCTGGTCGACATCGCCCGCCATGCCGGCTACGCCGCGCAGAGCACGTCGATTCCCGGCGTGGCGCAGCGCACCGGCGCCACCACCTACTACATCGAGGTGTTCCCGGTGCCGCTCGCGCAGCTGGCCGGCCGGCGCCCGGTGTTCAGCCTGAGCCCGGTGCCGGGCGCGCTCGACGCCATCGTGTCGTCGGAGCTGCTCGAGACCGCGCGCCAGATCGGCAACGGCATGAGCGCGCCGCTGCGCACGCTGGTCATCAGCTCGTCGGCGCGCATCTTCACCACCGCCGAGCGCATGCAGCCCGGCGATGGCCGCGCCGATGCGCAGCGCCTGCTCGACGTTGTGAAAGCCTTCAGCCGCGAACACCATGTGTTCGACATGAACGCCGTGGCGCGCGAGACCGGCACGGTGGTCAGCGCGGTGATGCTCGGCGCCATCGCGGGCAGCGGCCTGTTTCCGTTCCCGCGCGAGGCCTATGAACACGTGGTGCGCGGCGGCGACGCCCGCGCGCCCGAGAAGCTCGGCAGGATGGCTGCAGCCAGCCTGCGCGGCTTCGCGGCGGGCTTCGAGGCCGTGGGCACGCCGCGCGCGCAGGCCGCCTTCGTGAGCAGCGTGCTGGCCGCCGACACGCGCGACGCGCCGCCACCGCCGCGCGCATTGCCGGACGAACTGGCGCGGCGCTTTCCGCCCGCCGTGCACGACATGCTTGCGCTCGGCCATGCGCGCGTGCTCGACTACCAGGACGCTGCCTACGCCGCGCTCTATGCCGAGCGGCTGGGCCGGCTGCTCGATGCCGAGCGCGCCGCCGACCCGGCCGGCGCACAGGGCTTTGCCATCACCCGCGCAGCCGCGCGCTGGCTCGCGCTGTGGATGGCCTTCGACGACATCGTGCGCGTGGCCGCGCTCAAGGGCCGCGCCAGCCGCGCACAGCGCGTGCGGCAGGAGGTGCGCGCGGCCGACGAAGACATCGTGAAGGTCTACGACCACTTCAAGCCCGGCGCGGCCGAGTTCGCCGCGCTGCTGCCGCCGGGCCTGGCGCGCCGCGTCACCGCATGGGACCGCGGCCGGCAGGCGCGCGGCCTCGCGCCCTGGGCACTGCCGTTGAAGGTGGGCAGCCACTCGGTGCTCGGCATGGCCTCGCTGCGCCTCTTGTCTTCGCTGAAGTGGCTGCGCCGCCGCGGCCATCGCTTTGCCGAGGAACAGGCGCTGATCGAGCGCTGGCTCGCGGCGGTGGAGGCCGGCACGCGCGAAGCCTGGGTGCTGGGCCATGAGCTGGCGCTGTGCGGACGGCTCATCAAGGGCTATGGCAGCACCAACGAGCGCGGCAAGGAAAACCTGCTGCACGTGATCGGCGAACTCGCAGGCCGTGCAACGCTCGCCGCGCCGGCACGCGCCGAGGCGATTGCCGCAGCGCGCGAAGCAGCCCTGGCCGACGAGGGCGGCAAGGCGCTCGACGCCGCGCTGGTGCGCCACGGTGCCGCACCGCGGCCGGTGCAGGCGCAGCCTATCCGCTGGATGAGGCGGCCGCCGTCCACCGCCGGCCAACCCTGATTCCACGACAAACAACCCAGGAGACACCACCCATGCCCCACCACGCCCTTCCCTGGCGGCGACGCCTGCTGCTCACCGCCGCCTGCGCGCTGCTGGCCTGTGCGCAAGCACCGGCACATGCCGACACATGGCCCGCCAAGCCGATCAAGGTGGTCGTCAACTTTCCGCCCGGCGGCGCCGCCGACCAGATCGCGCGCGCGGTCTCGCAGCCGCTGCAGGAGGCGCTCAAGCAGCCGGTGGTGATCGAGAACCGCGCGGGCGCCAACGGCAACGTCGGCGGCGAGGCGGTGGCGCGCGCACCGGCCGACGGCTACACGCTGCTCATGAGTTCGGGCGGCATGGTGTCGGTGAACCCGCATCTGTATTCGCGCATGAGCTTCGATCCCGCGAAGGACCTGGTGCCGGTGGCGGCGGCCGCGCGCGTACTGGTGTTCCTGGTGACCAGGCCCGCGCTGCCGCCCACCAACATCCGGGAGTTCATCGCGTACCTCAAGGCCAGCCCGGGCAAGCTGTCGTACGGCTCGCCGGGCAACGGCAGCTCACCGCACCTGGCGGGCGAGATGTTCAAGAGCCAGGCCGGCGTCTTCGCGCTGCACGTGCCCTACCGCGGCGCGGCGCCCGCGCTGCAGGACCTGCTGGCGGGCCAGATCGACTATGCGTTCGACCCGGGCATCGGCCTGCAGCAGGTGCGCGCGGGCAAGCTCCGGCTGCTGGCGGTGGGCAGCCCGCACCGCTCGCCGCAGTTCCCCGACGTGCCCACGCTCGACGAGGCCGGACTGCGCGGCTTCGACGCCGACACCGTGTTCGGCTTCTATGCGCCCGCAGGCACGCCGCCGGAGGTGGTGGCACAACTCAACGCGCAGATCAACCGCGCGCTCGCACTGCCGGCCGTGAAGGAACGCATCGCCTCGCTTGGCGGCGAAGCATTGCCGGGCTCGCCGGCCGATTTCCAGCGGCGCGCGGCGGCCGATTCGCAGCGCTTCGGCGCGCTGATCCGCGACCGCAAGATCGTCGCGGATTGAGCGCGCGCATCGCCCCCCGTGGCCGCCGACGGCGAGAATGAACCGATGAGCAGCAACAGCAAAGAGATCACCTACACCGCACGCGTCGAGTTCGGCGACTGCGACCCGGCCGGCATCGTCTGGTTCCCCAACTTCTTCCGCTGGATCGATGCGGCCTCGCGCCAATTCTTCGCCGAATGCGGCGTGCCGCGCTGGGAAGAAACGGCGCAGACGCTGGGCGTGATCGGCACGCCGCTGGTCGACACGCACACGCGCTTCGTCAAGGCCGCGAGCTACGGCGACACGCTGCAGATCGCGGTGCGCATCACCGAATGGCGCGACAAGAGCTTCGTGCAGACCTACCGCGTGCTGCGCGGCGACGAACTGATCCTCGAATGCGAGGAGGTGCGCATCTTCGCGGCGAAGCGCGAAGGCGGCGGCATCCGCGCGGTGCCCATTCCACCCGCGATCCGCGCGCTCTGCGACGAGGCCGCATCTTAGAATGGCCCGATGAACTGGCGCACTCTTCTTCCATTCGCTCTGCTCGCCACCGGCTGCTCGACGCTCCCCAACGAAGTGGTGCCCGTGCGCGAAGGCGTGCTGCGCGCTCCCACGTACACGCAGGCGGCCGACCATTGCAGCGCCAAGGGCCAGGCGCCGCGCTGGCTCGGCAAGGCGCCAGCGGAGGCCGGCGTGCTGTTCCAGTGCTACTGAGCCTGGCCGCCGCGCGGCAACGACCCGCCCGCGCCACAGGACATTGCCAAAAAGGTTGACGCTCTTTGTGATGCGGTGCAACAATCCCGCATCTTTACTTCGGAGCCCCGTGCGTGGACAGTGCCAGTTGGATCAGTGACAAGACGCGTGCCTCCTCGGCAGGCGTGACACATCCGGCCCTCTAGCGCAGGCTCTTTTGCGCTGCGGCCGCCGTGCACGCAGCCTGACCCGTTCGCCATTCCAGGCCAGCGGTTCTCCCTTCCGAATCCCGCCATTCTTCGTCACTGACTTTTTCAGTCAGCTTGCGTGTGTCCGTGCACGAGGCCCTTCATCGCGAAGGAGCCTTGCCATGCGTCAATTCCAGTCTCGCCAGCAGCACCTGCAGCAGCAACACCAGCCGGTGCAGGAATCCGCTCGCGCGTCTGCGCATGCGCCGACGCGTGCGGTCACGGCGCAGGACATCGACAACGAAATGCTGGACCGCGCCGCCGCGCTCTGGACCACGCGGCGCATCCGCAGCTTCTTCCTGCTGCTCGAGCGGCCGCCACGCGCCGGCCAGCGCTGACGCGCCGCACCGCCCCCACCGCCGGACACGCAAGAAACAAGGAGGCCTGATGGATCCCGCTTCTCGTTGGCGCCCTTGTGCGCCCCCCTCACCCGCCCGATCGACCACACCGAAATGCAGCGCGCCGCGCCGCCAGGGGATTCCCACGCCTGATTGACGCGGGAGGTTCTTCCCTTCGCGGCCGGCGCCGTGAAGGAATACAAAATGAAGAACGTCCTGAAGTCCCTTTTCGAGAGCTTCCTGCGCAGCCGCCGCATGCTGCACCACTTCGAGCGCTGGCAGACGCTGCTGGGCTCGAAGCCCGCAGGCACGGCTTCGGCGGCCATGCCGCCCGACATCGCCAGGGCACTGTCCGCCGCATCGCGTGCCGATGCCGGCGCCATGCTGGCCAGCCTGCACAGCTCGCCGCAAGGCCTGGCCGAAGACGAGGCGCAGGCGCTGCGCAAGCAGTTCGGCGGCAACGAGGTGCGCCACGAGCAGCCGCTGCCGTGGTGGACGCACCTGTGGCAGTGCTACCGCAATCCGTTCAACCTGCTGCTGACGGTGCTGGCGCTGGTCTCCTACGTGACCGAGGACATGAAGGCCGCGCTCGTGATCGGCAGCATGGTGGTGCTGTCGACGGTGCTGCGCTTCGTGCAGGAATCGCGCTCAGGCAAGGCTGCGGAGCGGCTCAAGGCGATGGTGAGCAACACCGCCACCGTGCTGCGGCCCGCGCCCGCCGAAGGCGCCGGCGCCCCGCATGCGGAGGCGGTGCGCGCCGAGGTGCCGATGCGCGAACTGGTGCCGGGCGACGTGATCGCGCTCTCGGCCGGCGACATGATCCCGGCCGACTGCCGGCTGCTCGCCGCCAAGGACCTGTTCATCAGCCAGTCCGCGCTGACCGGCGAAGCGATGCCCGTGGAGAAATTCAGCGCCGACCGCAGCAGCGATGAAGCCGGCGTGCTCGAGCGCGACAACCTGCTCTTCATGGGCACCAGCGTGGTCAGCGGCAGCGCCACCGCGCTCATCGTGCACACCGGCAACCGCACCTTCTTCGGCGCACTGGCGCAGCGCGTGACCGCCGTCGACCAGGGCACCAGCGCGTTCCAGGCCGGCATCAACCGCGTGAGCTGGGTGCTGATCCGCTTCATGCTGGTGATGGCGCCGCTGGTGCTGGTGATCAATGGCGTGGCCAAGGGCGACTGGTGGGAGGCGGCGCTGTTCGCGCTGTCGATCGCGGTCGGCCTCACGCCCGAGATGCTGCCGATGATCGTGACCGCCACGCTGGCCAAGGGCGCGGTCGTGATGTCGCGCCGGAAGGTGATCGTGAAGCGGCTGGAAGCCATCCACAACTTCGGCGCCATGGACGTGCTGTGCACCGACAAGACCGGCACGCTGACGCAGGACCACATCGTGCTGGAGCGCCACACCAACGCCTGGGGCGAAGCCTCGGACCACGTGCTGCAGATGGCCTACCTGAACAGCTTCCACCAGACGGGCCTGAAGAACCTGCTCGACAAGGCCGTGCTGAGCCACGCCGAGATGCAGCTGGAAACGCGGCTGCAGACGGCCTGGCGCAAGATCGACGAGGTGCCCTTCGACTTCGCGCGCCGCCGCATGTCGGTGGTGGTGGAGAACGGCGGCAGCGAGCACCTGCTGATCTGCAAGGGCGCGCTGGAAGAGATTCTCTCGGCCTGCGCCTCGGTCGAGCGCGGCGACGAGGTGCTGCCGCTCGATGCAGATGTTCTTGCACGCATCCACGCCATCGCGTCGGAGCTCAACACCCAGGGCCTGCGCGTGGTGGCCGTGGCCAGCCGCGTGCTGGCCGCCGGGGCGCAAAGGCCTGCCGAGGTCGCCTATGGCGTGGCCGACGAAACGGCGCTCACGCTGCTGGGCTACGTCGCGTTTCTCGATCCGCCGAAGGAATCGACCGCGCCCGCGCTGCGCGCGCTGGCCGCGCACGGCGTGGCGGTAAAGGTGCTGACGGGCGACAACGAGCTGGTCGCGCGCAAGGTCTGCGGCGACGTCGGCATCGAGGCCGGCCGCGTGGTGCTGGGGCGCGAGATCGAGGCGCTGGACGACGCCGGTCTGCGCGCGCTGGCCGAGCAGCACCAGGTGTTCGCCAAGCTCACGCCTGCGCACAAGGAACGCATCGTGCGTGCGCTGCATGCGAACGGGCATGTGGTGGGCTTCATGGGCGACGGCATCAACGACGCGCCCGCGCTGCGTGCGGCCGACATCGGCATCTCGGTGGACGGCGCAGTGGACGTGGCCAAGGAGTCGGCGGACATCATCCTGCTCGAGAAGAGCCTCATGGTGCTGGAGCAGGGCGTGGTGGAAGGCCGCCGCACCTTTGCCAACATGCTGAAGTACATCAAGCTGACCGCGAGCTCGAATTTCGGCAACGTGTTCTCGGTGCTGGTGGCCAGCGCGTTCCTGCCCTTCCTGCCGATGCTGCCGCTGCATCTGCTGGTGCAGAACCTGCTGTACGACGTGTCGCAGATCGCGATTCCGTTCGACAACGTCGACGCCGAATTCCTGCAAAAGCCGCAGCGCTGGAACCCGGCCGACCTGGGCCGCTTCATGCTGTTCTTCGGGCCGCTGAGCTCGGTGTTCGACATCCTGACCTACGCGGTGATGTGGTTCGCGTTCTCGGCCAACACGGTGGCGCACCAGGCGCTGTTCCAGTCGGGCTGGTTCGTCGAGGGCCTGCTGTCGCAGACGCTGGTCGTGCACCTGATCCGCACGCGCAAGATCCCGTTCCTGCAAAGCCGCGCGGCCTGGCCGCTGCTGGCAATGGGCGCAGCGATTGCCGCGGCGGGCATCTGGCTGCCGATGGGGCGGCTCGCGCACTACTTCCGGCTGCAGGCGCTTCCGCTGGCCTACTTTCCGTGGCTGGCGGCGATGCTGGCGGGGTATGCGACGCTCACGCAGGCGGTCAAGGGATGGTATGCGCGGCGGTTCGGGTGGCAGTGATGTTTTGGCGCTGCTGTTCGGGGGCGCGTGCACAGGCCACCGGGTACTCCCCTCCGCGAATGTCCCCCGGGGCTACGCCCCTCCTCCTTTATTTCGCTGCGGGGAGCACCCGATGCCCTGTGCACCGGGGCATGCCGCTGATGCAACACTGATCAACGACCGTTGCGCATTGCGCTCACGTCGATGGGGTGCCTTGCGCGGCGAAATCAAGGAGGAGGCCGCAGGCCGGGGGACATTCGCTTCGCCGCGTACCCCGTCGGCGGGAACGCCGCCCTGAACGGCAGCGCAAAAAAAGGCGGCACCGCCGAAGCGATGCCGCCTTTCCAAGAGAACCCAAGCGGACTGAGCGAACCGCTTAGATGCTCATGATCGAAACAGCCTTGGTGTTCAGGTAGGCCTCGAGCGCCTCCGGGCCGCCTTCCGAGCCGTAGCCCGAATCCTTCACGCCGCCGAACGGCATTTCGGGCGAGGGCGCGGCGGGCTGGTTGATCCACAGCATGCCGAGCTCGAGCTTCTGGCTCAGCAGGTGCGCGTTCTTGATCGACTTGGTGAAGGCATAGCCGGCCAGGCCGAATGGCAGGCGGTTGGCTTCGGCGATGGCTTCCTCGAGCGTGTCGAAGCCGCGGATCGCCGCGATGGGGCCGAAGGGCTCGTTGTTGAACACGTCGGCATCGAGCGGCACGTCGGTCAGCACGGTAGGTGCGAAGAAGTTGCCCGTGTCGCCGACGCGTTCGCCGCCGGCTGCCACGGTGGCGCCCTTCTTGCGCGCATCTTCCAGCACGTGGGCCATGGCCGTGAGGCGGCGCGCGTTGGCGAGCGGGCCGAGGGTCGTGCCCTCGGCCAGGCCGTCGCCGAGCTTCAGGCCTTCGGTGTACTTGACCAGCGTGCGGGCGAATTCCTCGCGCAGGCTGTTGTGCACCAGGAAGCGGGTGGGCGAGATGCAGACCTGGCCCGCATTGCGGAACTTGGCGGCGCCCGCGGCCTTCACGGCCAGCGCCACGTCGGCGTCCTCGGCCACGATGACCGGCGCGTGGCCGCCCAGCTCCATGGTGACGCGCTTCATGTGCGAGCCGGCCAGTGCGGCCAGCTGCTTGCCGACCGGCGTGGAACCCGTGAAGGTGACCTTGCGGATGATCGGATGCGAGATCAGGTAGTTCGAGATTTCGGCCGGGTTGCCGAACACCAGGCCCACGGTGCCGGGCGGAATGCCGGCATCGACGAAAGCCTGCAGCAGCGCGGCGGGCGAAGCCGGGGTTTCTTCGGGCGCCTTCACCAGGAACGAGCAGCCGGTGGCCAGCGCGGCGCCGAGCTTGCGCACGATCTGGTTGATGGGGAAGTTCCAGGGCGTGAACGCGGCGACCGGGCCCAGCGGCTCCTTGATCACCAGCTGCTGCGCATTCAGGTTGCGCGAAGGCACGATGCGGCCGTAGACGCGGCGGCCTTCGTCGGCGAACCATTCGATGATGTCGGCGGCGGCCAGCGTCTCGCCCTTGGCCTCGGCCAGCGGCTTGCCCTGCTCCTGCGTCAGCAGCTTGGCGATCTCGGGGGCGCGCTCGCGGATCAGGCCGGCCGCGCGGCGCATGACGGCGGCGCGCTCGTTGGCGGGCGTGTTGCGCCAGGTTTCGAAGCCGCGCTGGGCGGCGGCCAGGGCGCGGTCGAGGTCGGCGATGCTGGCATGCGCCACCTTGCCGATGGCCTTGCCGGTGGCCGGGTTCACGACGTCCAGCGTCTTGCCGCCGGTGGCGTCGACCCATTCGTTGTCGATCAGCAGGCGGGTGTCGGTGTAGGTGGCGGTCATGGCGAACTTTTCCTTCGAGGACTGGATGATGAAAAGGGGAAATCTGGGTGCGCGGCGCGGCACCCGGAAGGTGCGCTTGCGACAGCGGCGGCAAATTGCCGCCGGGTGCATAGATTAACCCGAGTTCGCGAAGCCCGCCGGAGCCGGGAAACCGGCCCCTTTTTCCGTTACAGCCGCTACAGGATCAGCAGCGCGCGAAAGTCGTTCACGTTGGTGTTCGTGGGGCCGGTCACGAACAGGTCGCCGATGGCGTCGAAGTAGCCGTAGGCGTCATTGCGGTCCAGGTGGTCCGACAGCTTCTTTCCGGCGGCCGTGGCGCGCGCCAGCGTGTCGGGCGTGACGAAGGCGCCGGCGTTGTCTTCCACGCCGTCAATGCCGTCGGTGTCGGCGGCCAGCGCCCAGACCTGCGGCTGGCCCATCAGCGCGCCGGCCAGGCCCATGCACAGTTCGCCGGCGCGCCCGCCGCGGCCCTTGGCCTGGCCGGGCTGGCGCGGGCGGATCGTGACGGTGGTCTCGCCGCCCGAGAGAATGACGCAGGGCCGTGCGAACGGCTGGCCGCGGTGCGCCACGGCGCGCGCCAGCGCCGCATGCACCTTGCCGACCTCGCGCGATTCGCCTTCGATCTCGTCGCTGAGGATATGGGCCTCGATGCCGGCCTCGCGTGCCGCCTTGGCGGCCGCTTCGAGCGACTGCTGCGGCGTGGCGGTCAGGTGGACTTCATGCCCCTTGAAGACCGCGTCCTCCGGCTTCGGCGTTTCGAGCTCGCCGCTCTCGAGCCGCGCGCGCACCGGCGCCGGCAGCTCGATGCCGTAGCGGTCGAGGATGGCGAGCGCGTCGGCGCAGGTGGTGGCATCGGGCACCGTGGGGCCGCTCGCGATGACCGCCGGGTCGTCGCCCGGCACGTCGCTGATGGTGAGCGTCACCACGCGCGCCGGCGCACAGGCCGCGGCCAGACGGCCGCCCTTGATGCGCGACAGGTGCTTGCGCACGCAATTCATCTCGCCGATGCCGGCGCCGCTGTCGAGCAGCTGCTTGTTGATGCGCTGCTTGTCGGCCAGCGTGAGGCCCTCGGCCGGCAGCACCAGCAGTGACGAGCCGCCGCCCGAGATCAGGCACAGCACGAGATCGTCGGCCGTGAGGCCCTGCGCGAGCGCGAGGATGCGCTCGGCCGCCTGCTGGCCGGCCGCGTCGGGCACGGGGTGCGCGGCCTCGACGAGCTCGATGCGCTGCGGCACGCCTTCGGGGCGCGGCGGGATGTGGTCGTAGCGGGTGACGACCAGGCCCGACAGCGGCGCGTCGGCCGGCCACAGGGCTTCGAGCGCCTGCACCATCGAGCCGCCCGCCTTGCCGGCGCCCAGCACCAGCGTGCGGCCCTTGGGCGGCCTGGGCAGATGGGCGCCCAATGTGGACAGCGGCAGCGCGCGGTCCACCGCCACGCGGTAGAGATGTTCGAGGAAGGCGCGCGGGGCCTCGCGCGGATCGGGGGTGGGCACTGAGGACGGGTTCGATGCGGTCATGGCTTGCTTTGTCTCCAACCGGCAATTGTGCGGGGAACGGCGCCCCCCGCTCCTGACTCCGGTCTAGTTCGTTTTCGCGCCGGCCTGGAACCAGCGGCCGACCAGCGCGCGTTCTTCGTCGGTGATGCCGGTCGCGTTGTTCATCGGCATGATCTTCGTCACCACCACCTGCTGGTAGATGGCCTGCGCATGTGCTGCCACCTGCTCGGGCGAATCGACGCGCACGTTCTTCATCTGCACGGCCTCGCCGTGGCACATGAAGCAGCGCTGCTCGAGCACCTTCTGCACGTCCTTGAACGCCACGGCGGGCGCCGCTGCCGAGGCGACGGGCGCGGCCGCCGGCTCGGGCTTCATCCAGACGATGGTGAGCCCCAGCACCACGATGCCGATCAGCGCATAGGGCAGCGGATTGCCCGCGTTGCCAAGCTTGAAGCGGTGCCGCACCACGAAGAACTGCCGGATCGCCGCGCCGCCCAGCATGATCAGCAGCAGCACGATCCAGTTGTACTTGTGGGTGTAGGTGAAGCTGTAGTGGTTGCTGAGCATCGCGAACAGCACCGGCAGCGTGAAGTACGTGTTGTGCACGCTGCGCTGCTTGCCGCGCTGGCCGTGCACCGGATCGACCGGCCGGCCTTCACGCAGGGCCTGCACGTTCTTGCGCTGGCCCGGAATGATCCAGAAGAACACGTTGCCGCTCATCGTGGTGGCCATCATCGCGCCCACCAGCAGGAAGGCCGCGCGGCCCGCGAACCACTGGCAGGCCAGCCAGGTCGCGAACACGATGAAGAGCGCGATCAGCACGCCGACGATGGTGTCGCCGTTCTTGCGGCGGCCGAAGATCTGGCAGATGCCGTCGTAGACCATCCAGAACACCACGAAGAAGGCCAGCGCCACGCCGATGGCGGCGCCGGGCTGCCAGTCCATCTTCGACTTGTCGATCAGGTAGGTGCTCGCGTTCCACAGGTACGACATGGTGAACAGCGCAAAGCCCGTGAGCCAGGTGCTGTAGCTCTCCCAGTACGACCAGTGCAGGTGGTCCGGCAGCCTCTTGGGCGCCAGCGCGTACTTCTGCATGTTGTAGAAGCCGCCGCCGTGCACGGCCCACTGCTCCCCGCCCACGCCCTTGTCGAGCGACTCGGCGTCCTGCGGCTTCTCGAGGCTGTTGTCCAGCATCACGAAGTAGAAGGAAGCGCCGATCCAGGCGATGGCGGTGATGACGTGGACCCAGCGCAGCAGCAGGTTGGCCCAGTCGAGGTAATAGCTTTCCATGTGGTGCTCTCTCTCAACCCCTTCGGCGCGTGGGAACGCCGCGAAGGGGTTTCTTCAGCCTGCTCACCACTGCGGGCGCTGTAAGCAGAGAAAGTGCCGCGAACGCAGGCTCCATGAAAAGATGGGCCTCGCTCCGCTGCGGCTTGTTGTGGACCGAAAGTGTATACAGTTTTGGCAAGTGGCGGGTGGCTTTTTTGAAGGCGTCGCCGCCGGGAAAACCCTGTTCAGCCCAGCGATTGCAACAACTGTGCCGCCACCGCCACCGCGATCACCTCGGGCTCCTTGCCGGTGATGCCGGGCACGCCGATCGGACAGGTGATGCGCGCCAGTTCGTCGGCCGTGAAGCCGCGGGCCTCGAGCCGGTGGCTGAAGGTGGCCCACTTGGTCTTGCTGCCGATCAGGCCGATGTAGGGCAGGTCGCCGTGCGTGCGCAGGCGCTTCAGGCAGGCGATGACGATGTCCAGGTCTTCGGCGTGGCTGAAGCTCATGATCAGCACGCGGCTGCCCGGCGTGAGCCCGGCCACGGCGTCCTGCACGGGCTCCGAATGCTCGATCTCGATCTGCGCCGGCAGCGCCTCGGGAAACACGCCGTCGCGGCTGTCGATCCAGCGCACCGAAAACGGCAGCCCCGCCAGCAGCCGCGCGAGCGCCGCGCCCACGTGGCCGCCGCCGAACAGCGCCACGGGCTGGAGCTGCGCGACCAGTTCACGCTGCAAGGCCGGCGCATCGGCGGCCGTGATGCGGCGGTACGAGAGAAACACCACGCCGCCGCAGCACTGGCCCAGGCTCGGGCCGAGCGGATAGCGTTCGATGCCGTCGATGGCGCGCCGCCCGGCGAGCAGTTCGCGCGCTTCCTGCGTGGCCTGGAACTCGAGCTGGCCGCCGCCGATGGTGCCCGTGAGCCCTTCGGCCCACACCGCCATCCAGGTGCCCGCCTCGCGCGGCGCCGAGCCCTGCGTGGATTCGACGCGCACCAGCACCGCGTCTTCGCGGGCCAGGCGTGCCATCAGCTGATCGACCAGGCCGTTCATTCTCGATACCTTCGGTTGCGGGGGTGCGGGTGACTCACGGTATAAACCAGACGATGAACCGTCAGCTTACGCCGCGCCGTCTCGCCCTCCTGGCCTCTTCCCTTTGTGCCCTCTGGATCGCCGGATGCGGCACCACCGGTTCGGTGCCCGGCCAGCTCAGCAGCGCCACGGCCGACCGCAGCGCCAGCGGCCCCGCGCCGCGCGCGTCCAACGCGGCTACCGCGCGCGACTACCGGCGCGATGCCGCGCGCCATATCTACGAGATCAACCGCTCGCGCATCTATGGCGGCCAGTTGCCTCCGCTGCTCTATGCCGTGGGCACGCTGCAGGTGAATCTCGATGCCGGCGGCCGCGTGGTGTCGATGCACTGGATGCGCGCACCCAAGCATGCGCCCGAGGTCGTCGCCGAGATCGAACGCATGGTGCTGAAGGCCGCGCCCTTCCCCGCCGCCACCCGTCTCGGGCCGGTCACCTGGACCGACACCTGGCTCTGGGACAAGAGCGGGCGCTTCCAGCTCGATACGCTGACGGAAGGTCAGCAGCAGGGGGACTGAGCGCGAGCCGAGTCCCCGGTTTGGCTCCCTCCCCTTCCGGGGGAGGGTTGGGGTGGGGGCACGCGGCGCATCCATCGGGCACGGGGGCAGCCCCCATCCCGGCCTTCCCCCGGAAGGGGAAGGAGCAATACCTCCCCCTTTGACTCCGTGGACGATCACGACCCGCGGTAGGTCGAGTAGCTCCACGGGCTCACCAGCAGCGGCACGTGGTAGTGCTGGTCGGTGTGCGCCACGCCGAAGTCCAGCGACACCTTGTTCAGGAAGTTGGGCTCGGGCAGCTTCACGCCGCGCGCCTTGAAGTAGCCCGCCACGTCGAACACCAGCCGGTAGGTGCCGGCCTTGAGCGAGTGGCTGTCGTAGAGCGGCGCGTCGCTGCGGCCGTCCGAATTCAGCGTGAAGCGCTTCACCAGCGTGGCGTCGTCGCCCTGAGTGGTGTACAGCGCCACCTCCATGCCGGCCGCGGGGCCGCCGTGCATCGTGTCCAGTACGTGAGTGCTCAAGCCCATGGGGTGCTCCTTCGAAGGTCGATCAGCTGCGGGAAATTCCGGTGGACAAAAGTGTATACAGTTACCGGCTTTGGGTCTATCATGAAAAACATGGAGTCCTCCACCACCCGTTCGATCGTCGACGCGCTCACCAAGGCGATCGTCGAGCACCGGCTGCAGCCCGGCACCAAGCTGGCCGAGCAGAAGCTGGCCGACCACTTCGGCGTGTCGCGCACGCTGGTGCGCCAGGCGCTGTTCCAGCTGTCGCAGAACAAGCTCATCCGCCTGGAGCCCGCGCGCGGCGCCTTCGTGGCGGCCCCGGCGGTCGACGAGGCCAGGCAGGTGTTCGCGGTGCGCCGCATGCTCGAGGCCGAAATGACGCGCGAGTTCGTGCGCACCGTCACGCCGGCCAAGATCAAGGCGCTCAAGGAGCACGTGGCGCTGGAGAAGTCCGCCGTGTCGGGCGAGGACATCTCGGGCCGCACCGAGCTGCTCGGCGACTTCCACGTGCGCATGGCCGAGCTCATGGGCAACCAGGTGCTGGCGCAGATCCTCGGCGAGCTGATCTCGCGCTGCGCCCTCATCACGCTCATGTACCAGAGCACCAGCGCGGCCGAGCACTCCAACGACGAGCACGCCGACATCGTGAAGGCGCTGGCCGCGCGCGACGAGGAGCGCGCCGTGCGCCTCATGACCGAACACCTGGAGCACGTCGAGGCCAACCTGACCTTCGACCGCAAGGTGCCGACCAACGACATCTCGCTTGCACTGTCCTGAATATTCCATGACCGTCTACGACACCACCCTGCCCTACCCGCGCGACCTCGTCGGCTACGGCCGCAATCCACCCCATGCCCGGTGGCCTGGCGGCGCGCGCATCGCGGTGCAGTTCGTCCTCAACTACGAAGAGGGCGGCGAAAACGCCACGCTGCACGGCGACGCGGGCTCCGAGCAGTTCCTTTCGGAGATGTTCAATCCGGCGAGCTTCCCGGACCGGCACATCAGCATGGAAGGCATCTACGAATACGGCTCGCGCGCCGGCGTCTGGCGCATCCTGCGCGAGTTCGAGAAGCGCGGCCTGCCGCTCACCGTGTTCGGCGTCGGCATGGCGCTCGAGCGCTACCCCGAGCTGGCCGCGGCCTTCAAGGAACTGGGCCACGAGATCGCCTGCCACGGCTGGCGCTGGATCCACTACCAGAACCTCGACGAGGCCACCGAGCGCGAGCACATGCGCCTGGGCATGGAAGCCATCGAAAAGCTCACGGGTGAGCGCGCCCTGGGCTGGTACACCGGCCGCGACAGCCCGCGCACGCGCCGCCTCGTGGCCGACTACGGCGGCTTCGAATACGACAGCGACTACTACGGCGACGACCTGCCCTTCTGGATGAAGGTGCAGAAGACCGACGGCACCGTGGTGCCGCAGCTCATCGTGCCCTACACGCTCGACTGCAACGACATGCGCTTTGCGCTGCCGCAGGGCTACTCACACGCCGATCCCTTCTTCCAGTACATGAAGGACAGCTTCGACGCGCTCTATGCCGAAGGCGACCCGCAAGGCGACAACAGCCCCAAGATGATGAGCATCGGCATGCACTGCCGCCTGCTCGGGCGCCCCGGCCGCATCACCGCGCTGCAGCGCTTTCTCGACCACATCGGCCGGCACGAGCATGTGTGGGTCTGCCGGCGCGTGGACATCGCGCGCCACTGGAAGCAGGCGCATCCCTTCGAAGCGGCCGCCACAGGAGACCCGTCATGAGCCTGACCCTCGACCAACTGAACGCCGCAACGCCGGGCGATGCCCTGGCGATGCTCGACGGCACCTACGAACATTCGCCGTGGATCGCCGAGCGCGCGCTCGCGGCGCGCCCGTTCCGCTCGCTCGCGCAGCTGAAGCATGCGCTCGTGCAGGCGGTGGCCGCGGCCTCGGCCGACGAAAAGCTGGGACTGATCCGCGCCCACCCCGAACTCGCGGGCAAGGCCATGGTCAGCAAGACGCTCACGGCCGAATCGACCCATGAGCAGGGCAAGGCCGGCCTGACCGACTGCACGCCCGAAGAATTCGCGAAGATCCAGCAGCTCAACGCCGACTACAACGCGAAGTTCGGCTTTCCGTTCATCCTGGCGGTGCGCGGGCCGCGCGGCACGGGGCTTTCGAAGCGCGAGATCATCGACACCTTCGAGCGCCGGCTGCACCATCACCCGGACTTCGAGCTTGGCGAGGCGCTGCGCAACATCCACCGCATCGCCGAGATCCGGCTCGACGACAAGTTCGGCGCCGATGTCTCGCTCGGCAACGACGTGTGGGACTGGCACGAAGCGCTCTCGGCGCACACCGACCCCGGCTATGCCGAGAAGGGCCAGCTCACCGTCACCTACCTGACCGATGCGCACCGCGCCTGCGCCGCGCAGATTTCAAACCTGATGCGCGATTGCGGCTTCGACTCGGTGCACATCGATGCGGTCGGCAACGTGGTCGGGCGCTACGAAGGCAGCACGCCCGGCGCGAAGGCGCTGCTCACCGGCTCGCACTACGACACCGTGCGCAACGGCGGCAAATACGACGGCCGCCTGGGCATCTTCGTGGCCGTAGCCTGCGTGCGCGAGCTCAAGCGCCAGGGCCGGCGCCTGCCGTTCGCATTCGAGGTGGTGGGCTTTGCCGAGGAAGAAGGTCAGCGCTACAAGGCCACCTTCCTGGGATCGGGCGCGCTCATCGGCCACTTCGATCCGCGCTGGCTGGACCAGAAGGATGCCGACGGCATCACCATGCGCGAGGCCATGCGGCACGCGGGCCTGAAGGAAGAAGAAATTCCGAAGATCCAGCGCGACCCGGCGCGCTACCTCGGCTTCGTCGAGGTGCACATCGAACAGGGTCCGGTGCTCACCGAGCTCGACGTTCCCCTGGGCATCGTCACCTCCATCAACGGCGGCGTGCGCTACGTGGGCGAGATGATCGGCATGGCCAGCCATGCCGGCACCACGCCGATGGGTCGGCGCCGCGATGCAGCCGCTGCGGTGGCCGAGCTGATCCTTTTCGCCGAGCAGCGCGCGGCGAAGGACGGCGACTCCGTCGCCACCGTGGGCATGCTCGAAGTGCCGAGCGGCTCGATCAACGTGGTGCCCGGACGCTGCAAGTTCAGCCTGGACATCCGCGCACCCAACGATCCGCAGCGCGACGCCGTGGTGCGCGACGTGCTGGCCGCGCTGCAGGAGATTGCCGATCGCCGCGGCGTGCGCTTCGTCATCGAGGAGGCCATGCGCGCAGCCGCCGCACCCAGCGCCCCCGAATGGCAGCAGCGCTGGGAAAAGGCGGTCGAATCGCTCGGCGTGCCGCGCTTTCGCATGCCCAGCGGCGCCGGCCACGACGCCATGAAGCTGCACGAGGTGATGCCGCAGGCCATGCTCTTCGTGCGCGGCATCAACTCGGGCATCAGCCACAACCCGCTCGAATCGAGCACCAACGACGACATCCAGCTCGCAGTGCAGGCCTTCCAGTTGCTGCTGGACAACCTCGCCGCCGAACAAGCCCACTGAAAAGAAAACCATGACCGACTACGCCAAGCTCGACGCCTGGATCGACGCCCACTTCGACGAGGAAGTGCAGTTCCTGCAGCAACTGGTGCAGGTGCCCACCGACACGCCGCCCGGCAACAATGCGCCGCATGCGGAGCGCACGGCCGAGCTCCTCAAGGACTTCGGCCTGGAGGCAGAGAAGCACGCCGTGCCTGCGCAGGAAGTGAAGGACTACGGCCTCGAGTCGATCACCAACCTGATCGTGCGCCGCAAGTACGGCAAGGACGGCGACGGTGGCCGCACCGTGGCCCTGAACGCCCACGGCGACGTGGTGCCCCCGGGCGAAGGCTGGACGCACGACCCCTACGGCGGCGAGATTGCCGACGGCAGCCTCTACGGCCGCGCGGCCGCCGTGAGCAAGAGCGACTTCGCGAGCTTCACCTTCGCGCTGCGTGCGCTCGAGGCCGTGGCCAGGCCCGCCAGGGGCAGCGTCGAACTGCACTTCACCTACGACGAGGAATTCGGCGGCATCCTCGGCCCGGGCTGGCTGCTCAAGCAGGGCCTGACCAAGCCCGACCTGATGATCGCGGCCGGCTTCAGCTACGAAGTGGTCACCGCCCACAACGGCTGCCTGCAGATGGAAGTGACGGTGCACGGCAAGATGGCCCACGCCGCCATCCCCACCACCGGCGTCGATGCGCTGCAGGGCGCGGTGAAGATCCTCAATGCGCTCTACGCGCAGAACACGCTCTACCAGCAGGTGACGTCGAAGGTCGAGGGCATCACGCATCCCTACCTCAACGTCGGCCGCATCGAAGGCGGCACCAACACCAACGTGGTGCCCGGCAAGGTGGTGTTCAAGCTCGACCGCCGAATGATCCCCGAAGAGAACCCGGCCGAGGTCGAAGCCACCATCCGCCAGGTGATCGCCGGTGCGGCCGCGGAAAGCACCGGCATCACGGTGGAGATCAAACGCCTGCTGCTGGCCAATTCGATGAAGCCGCTGGCCGGCAACAAGCCGCTGGTCGATGCGATCCAGAAGCACGGCCAGCAAGTCTTCGGCGAGCCGATCAAGGCCATGGGCACGCCGCTGTACACCGACGTGCGCCTCTATGGCGAAGCCGGCATTCCGGGCGTGATCTACGGCGCCGGCCCGCGCACCGTGCTCGAGTCGCACGCCAAGCGCAGCGACGAGCGCGTGGTGCTCGAGGACCTGCGCCGCGCCACCAAGGTGATTGCGCGCACGCTGAGCGACCTGCTGGCCTGATCGAACGCAGCGCCCGCGTTGCGGGCGTCCGACGCCGCGCATCAGTCGGCGCCTACAAGCGCCTTCGCGCCCCGGCGTGCAGCATGGGCTGCATGATCGAACGCAGTTCCACGCCCACCCTCACGGCCGATGCCCATGCGGTCGCGCATCGCTTCGCCGACGTCGACGGGACGCAGATCTTCTACCGCGAAGCCGGCCCGCGCGATGCGCCGGTGCTGCTGCTGCCGCACGGCTATCCATGCTCGTCGTTCCAGTACCGCCGGCTCATGCCCGCGCTGGCGGACCGGTGGCGCCTGGTGGCGCCGGACTACCCGGGCTTCGGCCTCAGCGACACGCCGCCCGCCGAGGCCTTCGGCTTCGACTTCGATGCCTATGCGGGCTTTCTGGAGGCCTTCTGCCGCAAGCTGGGCCTCGATCGCTACGCGCTCTACCTGCACGACTACGGTTCGCAGATCGGTCTGCGCCTCGCCGTCCGGCATCCGGAGCGCGTGGCCGCGCTCATCATCCAGAATGGCGACATCTACGAGGACACGCTCGGCCCCAAGTACCGCGCCATCCAGGCCTTCTGGCGCGATCCGTCCGCAAAGAACCGCGCGGTGCTCGAAGAAGCAGTGAGCGAAGAGGGCTTCCGCGCCGAGTTCGTCGGCGAGGTTTCCGAGGCCCAGGCCGCGCAGATTCCGCCCGATCTCTGGAAGCTCCATTGGCCGCTGATGAACACGCCGCAGCGCCGGGAGCTCGCACGCCTGCTGATGGAAGGCCTGAAGGAAAACCTCGAATGGTTTCCGCGCTACCAGGCCTGGCTGCGCGAACACCAGCCGCCCGCGCTCATCGTCTGGGGGCCGAACGACGGCTACATGCCCGAGGCCTCCGCGCGCGCCTACCTGCGCGACCTTCCGAAGGCCGAGCTGGTGCTGACCGACGGCGGCCACTGGCTGCTGGAGACGCATCTCGCGCAGGTGGTGCCTGTCATCCGGGGCTTCCTGTCCGCGGTCCATTCGCGCTGAGCGCGATCTCCCGCGTCACGCGCAGGAACTTCTCCATGTCGGCCGCCGAATGGCAGTGCAGCGGCGAAACCCGCACGGTGCCTTCGAGGCCGAAGGAATCGAGCATGCGCTTCGAATAGATGCTGCTCGCCACGCGCTCGTAGACCGTCACGCCGCGCTTGCCGTACTCGACCACCGCCTGCGTGCAGTCGAGGTGCTCGAAGCCGATGCCGATGATCAAGTCGCGCTTCGTCAGGTCCGGATGGTCGAGGAACACCTTCACGCCCTCGATGCTGCGCAGGCCCGCGGCGCCGCCGCTTCCGTCCAGCAGCGCCGACAGCAGGGCGCGCTCGTGCAGCTCGATGTGCGTGATGCCGGCCTCGAACAGGGCGCGGCGCCCGCTGGCATCGGTGAAATGGCCGCCGAGCCAGCACACGTAGTCCACGATCTCGGTCAGCACGGCAAACTGCCACGGCGCCGAACTGCCCAGGTCCCAGAAGTCGGGCTTCTTGCCCGCGAGCTTGTGGTGCGGCAACCGCGCCGCGCGGTCCGACACCCACGACAGGCCCGAGCCCCGGCAGCCGAAGAACTTGTAGGGCGCCATGTTGATGCCGTCCACCGGCGTCTTCTGCAGGTCGATCAGGCCGTGCGGCGCATGCTGCACGGCGTCCACCACGATGTAGAGATCGGGCTTGATCTCGCGCGCGCGCCGCACGATCTGTTCCAGGTCGAGCTTGGCGCCGGAGATGTTCGAGGCATGGATCACGTTGAGCAGGCAGGTGTTCTCGTCCACCAGCCGCACGATCTCGTCGGCATCGACGCCGCCGGTCTCGCGGTTGCTTTTCGCCACCCGCAGTTCGCGGCCGGCCTTCTGGGCATAGAGGCTCATCGCATCGAACGACGAGGGATGCTCGAGCACGGTGGTGACCATGTTGGTGCCCGGCACGTTCTCGGCCACTGCGCGCACCATGTCGAACATCGCGCCCGATGCCGTCAGCGACGCATAGACGCTGCCGCCCCGTGCATTGAGGATGGTGCGCACGTCGTCGGTGCCCCTGGCCTGGATCTGCTGCAGCTCGACGGCGGTGGCGTGGATGCGCTCGGCGTTGTCGGGAATGGCATCGACCTGCGCGAAGCGCTCGGCCGCGGCCTTGAGCCGGAACGAGCCGCCCGCGTTGTCGAAGTAGAGGCGCTCGCGCCCGTGGTGGTCGTGGTCGACGTTGAGAAAGCGCTGCTTCACCTCGCGCATCAGCGCGTCGGAAAACGCCAGCCCGTTGGCATGGAGTGCGTTCGCCGGCATCTCTTCAAACGCCCTTGTTGTTCGGGTTCCTGTAGGCCTCGCGCACGGCGTCGGACATCGGGAAGTTGAGGTTCACGTTGCGCGGCGGAATGGGCGCCATGAACCACTTCGCATAGAGCTTGTCGATGGCGCCGGACTTCATCATCTCAGTCACCGTCTGGTCGACGATCGCCTTGAACTCGGGGTCGTCCTTGCGCATCATGATGCCGTAGGGTTCCTGGCGCAGCACGTCCTTCAGCAGCTTGTAGTCGGAGGCGTTGGGCTGGTTGGCGATGAGGCCGGCCAGCTGCACGTCGTCCAGCACGTAGGCCACGGCACGGTCGCTCGCGAGCAGCAGGAAGGCATCGGCCGTGTCCTTGCCCGCGATTTCCTGCACCTCGATGTTCTCGGTCTTGCGGAAGCCGCGCAGCAGCTGCATCGAGGTGCTGCCGGCCACCGTGGCCACAGCCTTGCCCTGCAGGTCGGCGATCGAGTTGATGCCCGAGTTCTTCTTCACCGCGGCCGTGATGTTGGTGACGAAATGGCTGGGCGCGAAGTCGACCTGCTGCTGGCGCTGCACGGTGTTGGTGGTGGTCGCGCAGTCGAGGTCGACCGTGCCGTTCTGCACCAGCGGAATGCGGTTGGTCGAATTGAGCAGCGTGTAGCGCACCTCGATCTTCGAAAGGCCGAGCCTGGCCTTGATGGCGTCCACCACCTTCAGGCAGATCTCGTTGGTGAAGCCGATGGGCGCGCTCTCGCCGCCGGTCTTGTAGGAGAACGGGATCTGCGTGTCGCGGCTGCCGATCTGCACCGTGCCGCTTTCCTTGATCTTGCGCAGCGTGGGGCTCTCCTGCGCGGCCGCGGCGCCGCAGAGCAGCGCAATGCTGGCGCCGAATGCGAGGGACAGTTTGAAGTTCATGGAATGTTCCTTTGAAGATGAGGCAGGAAGTACGCGGGACTGCACGGGGCGAATCTTCGGTGCGCCATCAAATTTCCAAAAGCGATTTTTTGTGATTGAATAAGATGAATAAAAGTATTCAATCCAAGGGCCTGCACCGTGATGACCTTCAAGCAGCTCGAGGCCCTGTACTGGATCGCCAAGCTGGGCGGCTTTGCGCAGGCGGCCAACCAGCTCCATACCTCGCAGTCGGCCGTGTCCAAGCGGGTGCATGAGCTCGAGCTGCTGTTCGACACCGAATTGTTCGACCGCAGCCAGCGCACCGCGCGGCTCACCGAAAAGGGCGAGGAGATGTTCGTGCTCGCGGCCCGGCTGCTCGAGCAGCGCGATGCCGCCGTCGAGCAGTTCAGCAAGCCCGGCGTAGTGGAGCGGCGGCTGCGCATCGGCGTGACGGAGCTCACGGCCATGACCTGGCTGCCCCGGCTGGTGGGCGTGATCCAGCAGCACTACCCCAAGGTCATCCTCGAGCCCGACGTGGACGACAGCCTGCAGTTGCGCGACAAGCTGCTGGCCGACGAGCTCGACCTGGTGATCGTGCCCGACACCTTCGCCGATTCGCGCATGCAGAGCAAGGCCATCGGCGAAGTGAAGAGCGCCTGGATGTGCAAGCCCGGCGTGGTGCGTGCCACCGGCGCCGTGCGGCTGCACGAACTCGCGCGCCACCGCATGCTGGTGCAAGGCAGCAATTCGGGCACCGGGCGCGCCTACGACGCCTGGATGAAGGACCAGGGCGTGCAGCCCGCCGACACCATCGTGGTGAGCAACCTCGTGGCGCTGACCGGGCTCACGGTGTCGGGTCTGGGCGTGAGCTACCTTCCACGCCAGTGCCTGGACCCGCTCGTCTCGGCCGGCATGCTTGCGGTGATCGACGTGGCGCCCGCCCTGCCGGTGGTGCGCTACGTGGCCATGCACAAGGGCGAGCACCGCAGCGCGCTGACCTCCTCCATCGTGATGCTGGCGCAGGAATGCTGCGATTTCACGCGCATGTTCCAGGCGCAGGCCGACGAAGAGCCTGCAAAATGAGCGGCATGAAACCCCGCAAGCAGACCTCGTCCACGCCCCACATCCGCGTCGGCCCCAGCGGCGTGCACGGGCTCGGCGCCTTCGCGACGCGCGACCTGCCTGCCCAGGCCTTCCTCGGCCTCTACGAAGGCCGGCGCTACACCCAGCAGGAGATCGCCGCCAGGACGTGGAACGACCAGCTCACCTACCTGTTCACGCTCTCCAACCAGGAAACGATCGACGGCGCCAAGGGCGGCAACGGCACACGCCACCTGAACCACGCCTGCGATCCCAACTGCGAAGCGGTCGAGGAGTACGACGACGCGGGCGAACTGATGCTCAAGTTCCAGACCCTGGTGGCGGTGGACGCGGGCGACGAGTTGTTCATCGACTATTCCCTGACCGCGGACGATGGATCGACCGCCGAGAAATACCCCTGCCATTGCGGCTCGCCGAACTGCCGGGGGACGATGCTGGCGCCGGCCGAAGCGGATTGAGCGCCAGCTGACCCCGCCCGCCTTCGAAAGGCGCCATGGCCACGGGCCACGGCGCCTTTTTTCTTTGCGCACCCCAAAGGGTATCTCAGGGAATCTACGGATATATGGTCCGTCGGATAGACTTGATTGCACACGGTTTTTGTATACAAATAACGCACCCGATGCCGGTGCGGAATTTGCGCTGGAAACGGTCCCTCAACCCACCATTCATTCGCACGAGGAAAGACCATGAGCACAGTCGTCAGCCAGGCCCCCGCGGGGGCAAGCGAAGCCGGCCATGCGCCGCATGCCGAATCCAACGCGCTGATCAAGCCCGGCTACCACCCGCGGCTGACCAACGAAGACCTGGCCCCTCTCAGGAAGCAGACCTGGGGCCAATACAACATCTTTGCGTTCTGGATGTCCGACGTGCACAGCGTGGGCGGCTACATCACGGCCGGCAGCCTGTTCGCGCTGGGCCTGTCGAGCTGGCAGGTGCTGGTATCGCTGCTGGTGGGCATCGTGATCGTGCAGTTCTTCTGCAACCTGGTGGCCAAGCCGAGCCAGGTGACCGGTGTGCCCTACCCGGTGGTGTGCCGCGCGCCCTTCGGCGTGCTGGGCGCCAACATCCCGGCCATCATCCGCGGGCTGATCGCGGTGGCCTGGTACGGCGTGCAGACCTATCTGGCCTCGGCCGCCTTCATGGTGCTCGCGCTGCACATGTTCCCGAACCTCGCGCCGTATGCCGACGTGGCCCAGCACGGCTTCGTGGGCCTGTCGACGCTGGGCTGGGTGGCGTTCATGATCATGTGGGTGCTGCAGGCCTTCGTGTTCTGGCACGGCATGGAGGCGATCCGCAAGTTCATCGACTGGGCCGGACCGGCCGTGTACGTGGTGATGGCCGTGCTGTGTGGCTGGCTGGTGTGGAAGGCCGGCTGGAGCAACATCGACCTGAACCTGGGCGGGATCAAGTTCCAGGGCTGGGACGCGCTGCCCGTGATGCTCTCGGCCATTGCACTGGTGGTGAGCTACTTCAGCGGCCCGATGCTCAACTTCGGCGACTTCTCGCGCTACGGCAAGAGCTTCGACGCGGTGAAGAAGGGCAACTTCTGGGGCCTGCCGGTCAACTTCGTGTTCTTCTCGCTGCTCACGGTGATCACCACCGCCGCCACGCTGCCGGTGTTCGGCGAGCTGATCACCGATCCGGTGCACACCGTGGGCAAGATCGACAGCACCACCGCCGTGGTGCTGGGCGCGCTGACCTTCATGATTGCCACCATCGGCATCAACATCGTGGCCAACTTCGTCTCGCCGGCCTTCGACTTCTCGAACGTGGCGCCGCAGCACATCAGCTGGCGCACGGGCGGCATGATCGCGGCGGTGGGATCGGTGTTCCTCACGCCGTGGAACCTCTACAACAGCCCCGAGGTCATCCACTACACGCTCGATGTGCTGGGCTCGTTCATCGGCCCGCTGTTCGGCATTTTGATTGCCGACTACTACATCGTACGCAGGCAGCGCATCGACGTGGATGCGCTCTACACCATGAGCCCCAAGGGCGAATACTGGTACAGCGGCGGCTATAACCCGAAGGCGATCCAGGCGCTGATCCCCTCCGCACTGGTGCCGATCCTTTGCGTGATGGTGCCGGCGCTGCGCGGTGGCGCGAACTATGCATGGTTCATCGGCATGGCACTGGGCTTCGTCATCTATGCCCTGCTGAACCGCAACAACAAGACTTGAAACACTGAAAGAGAAAGAAAGGGCCGCGCCGTGCGCATCAAGATCATCAATCCCAACACCACCTGGAGCATGACCGAGAAGATCGGCGCCTGCGCCCGCGCGGTGGCGAGCGCCGGCACGGAGATCGTCGCGGTCAGCCCGGCCATGGGGCCGGTCTCCATCGAGAGCCACTACGACGAGGCGCTGGCCGTGCCCGGCCTGCTGCAGGAAATTGCGGCCGGCGAGCGCGAGGGCATCGACGGCTACGTGATCGCCTGCTTCGGCGATCCGGGCCTGAAGGCCGCGCGCGAGCTGGCGCGCGGCCCGGTGGTGGGCATTGCCGAGGCGGCGATGCACTTGGCCAGCATGGTGGGCAGCCGCTTCAGCGTAGTGACCACGCTGGGCCGCACGATGGGCCAGGCCTGGCACCTGGCCGAGATCTACGGCATGGAGCGCTTCTGCGCCAGGGTGCGCGCCTGCGAATTGCCCGTGCTCGAGCTCGAGGAGCCCGGCTCCCAGGCACGCGAGCGGATTGTCGACGAATGCCGACGCGCGCTCGAGGAAGACGGCTCCGACTGCATCGTGCTCGGCTGCGCCGGCATGGCCGACCTGTGCGAGCACATCGGCGGCCTGCTCGGCGTGCCGGTGATCGACGGTGTGGCCGCGGCCACCAGGCTCGTCGAGTCGCTGGTGGCGCTGAAGCTTTCGACCAGCAAGCGAGGCGAGCTGGCCCATCCACTGCCCAAGGCCATGAAGGGCGCGCTCGAGGGCTTCACGCTGCGCAGCTGACGGTGCCCGGCGCGAGCGCGGCGGCCACCCGCTGAGCCACAATCTGCGCATGCCCCGCGCCAGCACCAAATCCACCGCACCCCCCGCCACCGCCGCTGCGGCCGAGAATGCAGCGCCCGCCAACGACAAGGCCAGTTCCATCGAAAGCATCGCGCAGGACATCGCTACCGCGATCGTCGAGAAGCGCCTGCCGCCCGGCACCTGGCTGCGCGAAGAGGCGCTGGGCCGCGTCTATTCGGTGAGCCGCACCAAGATTCGCGCGGCCTTGCTGATGCTCTCGAAAGACAAGCTCATCGAGATGATTCCCGACAAGGGCGCTTTCGTGTGCCAGCCCACGGTGCAGGAGGCGCGCGAGGTGTTCGCGGTGCGCCGCATCCTCGAAAGCGAAGTGGTGCGCCTGTTCATTGCCAATGCGCGGCCGCGCGACTACCAGGTGCTGGAGCAGCACATCCGCTTCGAGCGCACCGCGCTGCGCCAGACCACCACCACGGGCACCGTGCGGGAAAAGGTGCTGGGCGATTTCCACGTGGCGCTGGCCGAGGCCACGGGCAACAAGACGCTGGCCGAGCTGGTGCGCGAGCTGGTGGCGCGCAGCTCGCTGATCGCGATGCTCTACCACTCGTCGAACGACCCGCATTGCTCGTCGGACGAGCACTCCGATTTCCTTCGCATCTGCCGCAAGGGCGACACGGAAGGCGCGGTGGCCTGCATGATCGACCACCTGGAGCGCATCGAGGCCAGCCTGGAGCTCGGCACCGAGAAGCCCGACCGCCAGCTCGACCTGGTGAAGGCGCTGCTGGCCTGAAAAGGGCTGCCCGAGCCCCTGCTCCAGTTCAGCGCCTGGTTTTCGCAGCGCGCTTCTTCGGCTCGCGCGCAGCGGGGCCATCCGATGCGACGGCGACCGCTTCCAGGCCTTGCGCACCTGCAATCAGCCCGCGCAGGAAAACCATGATCAGGCGTCCCGAGGGATCGGGGCGCGTGCTCATCCGCTGCAATGCCAGCCCGTGCGACAGAGCCATGAAAGCTGCGGCCAATTCGTCCGGTGCGGCAGGAGGCGTGCGCCCGAGCTTGTCGAACAACTGACCGATCACGCCGCCGATTTCGGATCGGTGCCTGTCCCACACCTTCTGGTACTCCTGCGCGAAGCTTCGACTGCGGTTGGCATGCAGCTGAAGCTCGATGGAGAGCATGCACCAGTCGGCATCGCGATTGAGCGTGGAAGCCCAGGCTTCCAGCTCGGCAAGCATCTGCTCGGGCTCTTGCCGCTCGTCGCCCATGACCTTGAAAAGCTGCAACGCTTCGGCTTCCATGTGCCGCCGCAGCAACTCCAGCAGGACGTCCTCCTTGCTCGAAAAGTTCGAATAGAAGGCGCCTTGGGAGTAGCCCGCCTTGTCCGCGATGTCGCGGATCGACGCGCCCCCATAGCCGTTCGACACAAACAGGTGCTGCGCGGTCTCGATCAAGCGCTCGCGCGTCTGCGCCCTGCTTTCCTCGCGGGTCAGGCGCGTTTTTGCTGTCGTCGGGGTCATGGTCGAAAAGATATCACATGAACTTTGAATAGCGCCTGCCTTCCGGGGCACAGTCCGGAATCTCACGTTCGAATATCACTTGATATTTGAAAACGGCGAAGGTACATTCAAAACTCATTTGATTTTTGAAGTTCGATTGATATGGAAAATCCAAAGCCCCTGAGGACCGCGTTCGTCACTGGCGCGACCGGCCTTCTCGGCAACAACCTCGTGCGCGAGCTGGTCGCGCGCGGCGTCTTCGTCAAAGCCCTTGTTCGCTCGAAGGCCAAAGGCCAGCAGCAGTTTGCGGGGATGAAAGGCGTCGAGCTGGTGCTGGGCGACATGGCGGATGTACCCGCTTTCTCCAAGGCACTGCAAGGATGCGACGTGGTGTTCCACACCGCCGCGTTCTTCCGGGACAACTTCAAGGGCGGCAGCCACTGGGAAGAGCTCAAGCGCATCAATGTGGACGGCACCCGGCAGCTCATCGAGCAGGCCTACGGTGCCGGCATCCGGCGCTTCGTCCAGACCTCGTCCATCGCGGTGCTGAATGGCGAGCCGGGCATGCCCATCGACGAGACCTGTCTGCGTGACCTGGCAGATGCCGACGACGACTACTACCGCAGCAAGATACTGGCCGATCAAGTCGTGTCGGCCTTTCTTGCAGTGCACCCGGACATGCACGCGAGCTTTGTCTTGCCCGGATGGATGTGGGGACCGGCCGACATCGGTCCCACCTCGTCAGGACAGTTCGTCAACGATGTGGTGCTCGGCAAACTGCCCGGGCTGGTGCCCGGCAGCTTTTCCGTTGTCGATGCTCGCGATGTGGCAAAGGCGCAGATCTCGGCCGCGGAAAACGGCCAGCGCGGCGAGCGCTATCTGGCAGCCGGGCGCCACATGACGATGCAGGAACTGGTGCCCCTGGTGGGAAAGATCGCGGGCATCCGCACGCCGACACGCCACCTGCCCTTTCCGCTCCTGTACCTGCTGGCGGCGGTGCAGGAACTCTATGCGCGGGCCACCGGAAAGCCCATCTTGCTCGGCCTGGCCACCGTGCGGCTGATGCGCAAGGAGGCAGGGCGCAGCCATTTCAACCACACCAAGAGCGAGCAGAAGCTTCAACTGAAGTTTCGCCCGATCGAGCAAACCGTGGCCGACACGCTCGCCTGGTATCGCGGCAATGGCTGGCTGCCTGGTGTGCCGACCCGAACCGAATCCTGAACAAGGGGAAAAACCGTGACGAACAGATTGATCCTGAAACTCTCGACAGCCTTCGCAGCTTTTCTTTGCATCGCAGCAGCGCCGCAAGCATCCTCGGCCCGGAGTCTCCCGGCCGCCAAGGCCGCGGACAGCATGGCCGAGTTCTGCAGCAAGGGGCAGGCGGAGTATCCGCAGGGCATCGCCCGCATGCACCCCTCGTTCAAATTCAACATCTGTTGGTGGCTCGAGGATGCCGGCATCGAAGCAAGCACCTTCGACGACATCGCCGCAGCGCTGCCGGAGCACGCCGGGCCGTCGCAGGCGATCTGGCAGGCGACTTTCAACCAGCCCGCCCAACTGCACCTGGAACGAGCCCGCGCATCCGAAGCGCGAGGAAACAATGCTGCCGCATCGGTCGAATACAAGAAGGCCGCTTTCTACCTGCGGATGAACCGGCTTCCCAAGCGTGTTCCCACCGCCGATCTGCAGGCGACCGAACGAGCCCATGCGCTCCTGGGAAAGCCGCTCCAACGCATCGCATTCAAGACCGGCACGAAAGAATTCACCGGCTACTTCCGGGCGCCGCCTGCACGAACAGGCCGCAACGAGAAGCTGCCGGTACTGGTGATTCTCGGCGGCCTCGACAACCTGAAGACCGAGATGATCCGGCACAGTGATTACTTCATGGGTCGGGGCTTCGCAACCATCATTGTGGAAAATCCGGACACCGGAGAGAACCAGCTCGGGTTCCGGCCGGAGTCCCATGTGATGTTCGACGCCGTGGCGGACTACATCAAGACCCGCAGCGACCTGGACGCCAGCCGAGTGGCCTTGTACGGCTGGAGCATGGGCGGCTATCTGGGAACGCTTGGCGGGCTGAGCAACGACTTCTACAAGGCCGTGGTCAATGTGGGCGGCCCCAGCGATGCGAGCTTTGGACAAGCGCATTGCAAGGTGGCGCCTGCCTGGATCGTCGCGCCCTACACCGTGTTTGCGAACATGAATCCGCAGACCACACCGCGTGAAGCGATGTGCGAATACTACGAAGCATTCCAGCTCTCGCGCCAGTTGAAGATGCCGACCGCGGTGCAGCTGCGCAAGCCCATTCTCATGGTGAACGGCGCGCACGAGGATCTCGTCTCCAGAGACGAGCCCGCCGCTCTGGCGGCGCTCGGCTTCAACGTGACGCAACTGGTGTTCGGGGATGACGGCCACACGGCGGAATCGAACATGCGTGAGCACTTCGAGTTCACGGCGAACTGGCTCATTCGGCGACTGAAGATCGAGATGGGAGACTGATTCGGGTTTACCTGAATCCGGATTGCCGCACAAATTGTATACAGTTTCGCGTACACAACTGGTGTGCGCGACGGCTCTGCGACGCGCATCACTGCTCGTTCCCCTCGCCGCGCCAGGAGACAACGATGACGGCAGATTCCCTTTCCAGCAATGTCCATCCCGTGGACCAGCGCCTGCCTTCGGGCAAGCTCGCGGCCCTCGGCCTGCAGCACGTGCTCGTGATGTACGCGGGCGCCGTCGCGGTGCCGCTGATCGTCGGCCGTGCGCTCAAGCTCTCGCCCGACGAGGTGGCGCTGCTGATCTCGGCCGACCTGTTCTGCTGCGGCATTGCCACGCTGATCCAGGCGCTCGGCGCCACGCAGTGGTTCGGAATCAGGCTGCCGGTGATGATGGGCGTGACCTTCGCATCGGTCGCGCCCATGGTGGCCATTGCCAATGCCAACCCGGGGCAGAACGGCGCGCAGCTGCTGTTCGGCGCCATCATCGGCGCGGGCGTGGTGTCGATCATCATTGCGCCGCTGGTGAGCCGCATGCTGCGCTTCTTTCCGCCGGTGGTCACGGGCACCATCATCGCGGTCATCGGCATCAGCCTGATGCGCGTGGGCATCAACTGGATTTTCGGCAACCCGGTGGGGCCGACGGCGCCCGCGCTGGTCGACCCGGTGTATGCGAAGTGGCTCGCAGAAGTGACCTCGCCGGGCAGTTCGATTCCCGCGGTGCCCAAGGGCTTCGCGATCATGCCGACCGTGCCCAACCCCAAGTACGCGGACCTCTCTGGCTTCGGCGTGGCGGCGCTGGTGCTGGTGTCGATCCTGCTGATCGTCAAGTACGCCAAGGGCTTCATCGCCAACATCTCGGTGCTGCTGGGCATCGTGATCGGTGCGGTGGTGGCCTCGATCACCGGCCTCATGACCTTCGAGAAGGTCGGCAAGGCCGCCTGGGTCGACATCGTGCTGCCCTTCCACTTCGGCATGCCGCAGTTCGACCCGGTCCTGATCCTCACGATGACGCTGATCATGATCGTGGTGATGATCGAGTCGACCGGCATGTTCCTGGCGCTCGGCGAAATGACCGACCGCAAGATCACGCAGAAGGACCTGGCCAAGGGCCTGCGCACCGACGGCCTCGGCACGCTGATCGGCGGCATCTTCAACACCTTTCCGTACACCAGCTTCTCGCAGAACGTGGGCCTGGTGGCGGTCACGGGCATCAAGAGCCGCTACGTCTGCGTGGCCGGCGGCGTGATCCTGATCGTGCTGGGCCTGCTGCCCAAGATGGCGGCGTTGATCGAATCGCTGCCCACCGTGGTGCTGGGCGGCGCGGGGCTGGTGATGTTCGGCATGGTGGCAGCCACGGGCATCCGCATTCTCTCGGGCGTGGACTTCAAGACCAACCGCCACAACGCGATGATCGTGGCGGTGTCGATCGGCATCGGCATGATTCCGCTCATTGCACCCAACTTCAAGCAGTGGATGCCGCATGCCATTCACTCGCTGATCGAGTCGGGCATCCTGCTGGCGTCGATCAGCGCGGTGCTGCTGAACCTGTTCCTCAATGGCGCGAAGCACGACGAAGAGGCCGTGATCGCCGCGGCCAAGCAGGCCGAAGCCCACTAGAGACTGTCAGATCATCGCCAGCGGCGCCTTGCGGCGCGGCGGCGGATAGAGGCGCTCCAGTTCGGCGAGGGTGGCCGCATCGAGCTTCAGGTCGGCAGCGGCGAGGTTCTGCTGAAGGTGCGCGCTGCGCACCGCCTTCGGAATCGCGGCGACACCGGGCCGCGCGAGCACCGCGGCCAGCGCAAGCTGCGCGGCGCTCATGCCGAGCCGCCTGGCCAGCTCCTGCAGCGCCTCGTCCGAAGCCAGCGCGCCCTGGTCGATCGGGCTGTAGGCCATCAGCGGCATGCCGTGTTCGCGCAGCCAGGGCAGCAGGCTGAACTCGGGGCCGCGCTCGGCCAGCGACAGGTACACCTGGTTGGCCGCGCAGCCGGGGCCTGAATCGGCGAGCGGCGCCAGCTCCTGCATGTCGTCGGTGTCGAAGTTGCTCACGCCCCAGCGCGCGATGCGCCCCTTGGCCACCAGTGCCTGCAGCGCATCGACCGTTTCGCGCAGCGGATGGCTGCCGCGCCAGTGCAAGAGGTACAGGTCGACCATGTCGAGGCCGAGCCGCTTCAGGCTTCGCTCGCAGGCCTCGGGCGTGCCGCGGCGGCTCGCGTTGTGCGGGTAGACCTTGCTGACGATGAAGAGCTCCTCGCGCCGCACGTCGCCCGCGCACAGGGCCTCTGCAATGGCCTGGCCGAGCACGGTTTCGGCGCCGCCCTCGCCGTACATCTCGGCGGTGTCGATCAGCCGGTAGCCCATGGCGATGGCTTCGCGCACGGCGGCCACTTCGGCGGCATGCCGGCCCGCAATCTCGCCCATGCGCCAGGTGCCGAGGCCGAGCACCGGCATCTCGCCGCCGGTGGGGAGTGAAAGGGTTCGCATGAGGGCGATGGTACGGCGGCCCTGCCGGCCGATCCGGGGATCAAGGCAAAATCCCGGTCGCCGCTCCGGTCGGCCCCCGCCTCCCATGCCGCCCCTGTCTCCCCTTCCGCCCGAAACGCCCACGGCCCGCTCCCGCCCCGGCCGCTGGCGCACGCTGCTCGCCTGGGCGGCCGCCGTGGCCGTGGCGCTGCTGCTGATCGGCGCTGCGGGCCAGTGGGCCGCGGCCCGCGAGGCCAGCTTCCAGGCGGACTCGATCCGCCGCGCGATGGAAGTCCACGTGCTGGGCCTGCGCGATGCCGCCGGCAAGTACGGCTACCTGCCGCGCACCGCGGGCATGCACCCCGACGTCTTCGACGTGCTGGCCCATCCGCGCGACCCGGCGGCGCAGCAGCGCGCCAACCGCTACATCGAGGAAGTGAACCGCCACGCGGGCTCGGACGCGCTCTACCTGATCGACCTGCAGGGCCTCACGCTGGCGGCGAGCAACTGGGCCACGCCGCAGAGCTTCGTCGGCGAGTCCTACGCCAACCGGCCCTACTTCATCGACGCGCGCGCGGGCCGCAGCGGCCTCTTCTACGGCGTGGGCCAGACCACTGGCGAGCCCGGG
The DNA here is from genome assembly GCF_007828835.1 of Variovorax beijingensis. Taxonomy (GTDB): domain Bacteria; phylum Pseudomonadota; class Gammaproteobacteria; order Burkholderiales; family Burkholderiaceae_C; genus Variovorax; species Variovorax beijingensis_A. The sequence continues at coordinate 98,582 of NZ_VIVL01000007.1, forward strand.
CTCTTCATGTCGGCACCGGTGCGCTCCGAGGCCGGCGCCGTGCTGGGCGTGCTGACGGTCAAGATCAGCCTGCGCCAGCTCCAGGAGGCCTGGACCTTCGCGCGCGAACCGATCCTGCTGGCCGATGCGCGCGGCATCGTGTTCCTGAGCTCGGTGCCGGCCTGGATGTACCAGGCCACGCGGCCCCTCGCCGCCGCCGACCTGGTGGGCATGAAGCGCGACCAGCAGTACGGCGCCCGCACCGGCTTCTTGCCGCTGCCATGGACGGTGGAGCGCGAGGAGGGGCATCCGGGCTACCTCGTGCGCACCGAGATGGGCGGCAAGGCGCGCCGCTTCCTCGCACTCGACGAGCCGCTGGCCGACCTCGGCTGGACCTTGACCGTGATGGCCGACCACGCCGAGGTCACCCGCGCGCGCGAACGCGCCTGGATGCTCGGCCTGCTGTGCGCGGGCGTGCTGCTGCTGGGCGGGCTGTACTGGCAGCTGCGCGAGCGCCGCTTCGCCGAGCAGCGCGATGCGCGGCGCGACCTGGAGCGGCGGGTGCGCGAGCGCACGCACGCGCTGGACGAGGCCCACGCCTTCCGCAAGGCGATGGAAGATTCGCTGCTGGTGGGCATGCGCGCACGCGACCTCGAGGGACGCATCATCTACGTCAACCCCGCCTTCTGCGAGATGACCGGCTACGGCGCCGACGAACTGCTCGGGCGGCTGCCGCCCTACCCCTACTGGCATCCCGACGACGTGGCCCAGCACTGGCTGCACTACCAGGCCATGATGAGCGGGCAGCCCGCGCGCTCGGGTTTCGAGTCGCGCCTGCAGCACCGCGACGGGCACGAGGTGATCACCATGGTCTACACCGCGCCGCTCATCGATGCCGACGGCCGCCACAGCGGCTGGATGAGTTCGGTGGTGGACATCACCGAGCAGAAGCGCGCCGAGCTGCGCCAGCGCCAGAACGACGAGCAGCTGCAGCATGCGCAGCGCCTCGCCAGCCTGGGCGAGATGGCCTCCACGCTCGCCCACGAGCTGAACCAGCCGCTGATGGCGCTGAGCAATTTCGCGAGCGCCGCCAAGGCCTTCGCGGAACAGGGCAACCAGGCGCTGCTGGCCAGCAGCCTCGACGAGACCATGGCGCAGGCCCGGCGCAGCGCCGAGATCGTGCGGCGCATCCGCGGCTTCGTGCGCCAGCGCACCGTCGGCACCGAGGATTGCGCGGTGGCGTCGCTGGTCAGCAACGCGCTGGCGCTGCTGCAGGGCGAGATGCGGATGCGCCAGGCGCGCGCCGAGGTGCGCCTGCGGGCGGACCTGCCCGAGGTACGCGGCGACCGCGTGCTGCTGGAGCAGGTGCTGCTGAACCTGCTGTCCAACAGCCTGCACGCCATGCAGGCCGCGCCGCCGGAGCAGCGGCTGGTGGAAATCGACGCCGAGGTGAGCGAAGGCCGCATGCACATCCACGTGGCCGACCGCGGAGCGGGCATCGACGCAGCGCTGGTCGAACAGGTGTTCGCGCCCTTCTTCACCACCAAGGCCGGCGGGCTGGGGCTTGGGCTGAACATCTGCCGCACCATCGTCGAAGCCCACCGCGGCCGGCTGTCCTTTGCCAACCGGGCCGGCGGTGGCACAGTTTTCACCCTCGAACTGGAAATCTCGGCGCCATGACCGCCCTTGCCAACCACCTGTGCATCGTCGACGACGACGAGGCCGTGCGCCGCTCGCTGGGCCTTTTGCTGCTGTCGCGCGGCCATGCGGTGCAGGCCTTTGCCTCGGGCGAGGCCTTCCTGGCCGGCGCCGACCTGCAGCGCCCGGGCTGCGTCGTGCTGGACCTGCGCATGGAGGGGATGAGCGGACTGCAGGTGTTCGACGCGCTGCGTGCGCAGGACAGCCCGCTGGTCGTGATCTTCCTGTCCGGCCACGGCGACATCCCGATGGCGGTCGAGGCGGTGCAGAACGGCGCCTTCGGCTGGCTCGAGAAGCCCTGCAACGACGAGCGCCTGCTCGAGAGCATCGCCAAGGCCCTGCAGAAGGCCGAGGAGATCGCCGTGCGCCGGCAGGCCCGCCAGGCCGCCGAGGCCCTGTGGTCCAAGCTCACGCCGCGCGAGATGCAGGTGGCCCGGCTGGTCGCCCAGGGCCTGGCCAACAAGCGCATCGCGCAGGAGCTCGCGCCGCTGGAGCAGCGCACGGTGGAAACGCACCGCGCCCATGTGTTCGCCAAGCTCGGCCTGTCGAACAGCCACGAGCTCGACCGCTTCCTGCGCGAACACAGTTTGTAGCGCTTTCTAGGTATTTACCCTTGCGTACACGTACGTAGCGGCGCGGCGGGCGCCTACGGACGACAGCGCCGCCGCGGCGGCACAGACTCGCTGGCACGGCTTTCCGCGGCTCCGCGGGGGGCCCCAGCCAGAGACAAGGACCTCCGAATGACCGCCATTGCCAGCGCCACCGCCGGTGCCTCCAGCCCGGACGCGACCAGCGCCAACGTTCCCAACACCACGCCCTACACCTTCGAGGAAAAGCGCAAGCGCATCTTCGCCATCTTTGCCGCCTCGTCCGGCAACCTGGTGGAGTGGTTCGACTTCTACGTCTACGCCTTTTGCGCGATCTACTTCGCGCCCTCGTTCTTTCCCAAGTCGGACCCCACGGTCCAGCTGCTGAACACGGCGGGCGTTTTCGCCGCCGGCTTCCTGATGCGCCCGATCGGCGGCTGGCTGTTCGGCCGGCTGGCCGACCGCAAGGGCCGCAAGACCTCGATGGTGACATCGGTCGTCATGATGTGCGTGGGCTCGCTGGTCATCGCCTGCCTGCCCACCTATGCGCAGATCGGTGCCTGGGCACCCGCGCTGCTGCTGGCCGCGCGGCTGCTGCAGGGCCTGTCGGTCGGCGGCGAGTACGGCACCACCGCCACCTACATGAGCGAGGTGGCGATGCGCGGCCAGCGCGGCTTCTTCTCGTCGTTCCAGTACGTCACGCTCATCGGCGGCCAATTGCTGGCCGTGGTCGTCGTGGTGGTGCTGCAGCAGCTGCTCGACGAGGCCGAGCTCAAAGCCTGGGGCTGGCGCATTCCCTTCGTGCTGGGCGCCGTGGCGGCCATCGTGGCGCTGATGTTGCGCCGCACGCTGACCGAGACCGCCAGCACCCAGACCCGCGCCGCCAAGGGCGCCGGCAGCATCGCCGAGCTGTTCAAACACCACAAGCGCGCGTTCTTCGTGGTGCTGGGCTACACGGCCGGCGGCTCGCTGATCTTCTACACCTTCACCACCTACATGCAGAAGTACCTGGTGAACTCGGCCGGCATGTCGATCAAGACCGCCAGCAACGTGATGACCGCCTGCCTGTTCATCTACATGTGCATGCAGCCGCTGTTCGGCGCGCTGTCGGACCGCATCGGCCGGCGCAGCAACATGCTGCTGTTCGGCGCGCTGGGCGCACTGATGACGGTGCCGGTGCTGAGCAACCTGCAGAGCGTGGGCAGCCCTCTGATGGCCGGCGTGCTAATCACGCTGGCGCTGGCGGTGGTGAGCTTCTACACCTCGATCAGCGGCATCGTGAAGGCCGAGATGTTCCCGCCCGAAGTGCGCGCGCTGGGCGTGGGCCTGTCGTATGCCGTGGGCAATGCCATCTTCGGCGGCAGCGCCGAATACGTGGCGCTGGGCCTGAAGTCGATCGGCCACGAGTCCTACTTCTACTGGTACGTGACCGCGATGATGGGCGTGGCCTTCATGGTGAGCTTGCTGCTGCCGAAGCAGGCGAGCTATCTGCATCACGACAAGTAGCCAGGCAAGAGGCGCCCGGCCTCAGAAAAGGATCACCCACTCGCCGCGCAGGTACCGGTACTGGTAGCTGGGCCCCGAGAAGGTGGTGCTGCGGCTGTAGCCGGCGCCGAAGCGAAAGACCTGCGATCCCCTGACGGGGCTTTGCAGGTTCACATCCAGCAGTCGCGTCGGCTGCCGGAACTCGTGGTTGATCGTCTCGGTGCCGAGCCCGGCCGTGACCGCGAGGGTCCAGCCCGCAAAACGCTGCCGCCAGCCGACCGCCAGCATCGCCTCGCTGTAGTTCTTCGGATTGAAATAGGCCCTGTCCACGTCCTCGTGGCTGCTGCGGTAGGTTCGATAGCGCGCCTGCAGCGTCAGCCCCAGGTCGAGCGACGGCTGGTAAATCAGCCGCAGGCGGCCGTGGTCGCGCCGGTTGCCGTCGGAAAAATACTGCTGCGCCGCCAGCCCGACCAGGGTCACGTGGCTTCCAAGCCCCTGATCCACGGCCACCCCGACAAACGAAAAATCGATGCCGCGGTCCAGCGACTTCGGGGTCTCCACCCAGTCGCGCGTCACGAGGAACTCCACCGCCGTGCTCTTGGTGGGCGACAGGCGATAGCTGCCGTCGAGCGTGAGCAAGGTGTGCCCGCCCTGCTCGAACGCGCCGACCTCGATCGCGCCTCCGTCGGTGGTCTTCGTTTCGACCGAGCGGGCCAGGAACGAGATCTTCTTGCCGGCCCTTTGCCAGTGGTCCTGTTTGTACTGGTAGTCGCCGAGCCGGAACCCGAGGTAGCGGTCGGCATTTTCAAAGGCGGGAAAGAATTCCACCGACACCCGGCGCGACTGAAAATCATCGCTGTCGCTGGTGAGGAAGAATTCCGGGCCAAAGGCCATGCCGGCCGGTTTTTCGTTTGCTTTTTCTTCCTCCGCCCTGCAGGGAGCGATCAGCACCAGGCAACCCAGCGAAGCGGCGGCAAGATACCTCGGCAGCCCCGTCATTTGGTTCCCCAGGCCTTGGGCTTCCTGAACAGTTCGTCGAGGTAGCCGAGCACGCTGGCGGGCTGCAGGATCAGGCTGTACAGCAGCACGTAGACAAAGAAGCCCTGGACGTTCTTTCGCACCACCAAGCCGGTCTTCCGGAACATCCGGCGCTCGATCCGGAACATGAGCAGGCTCAATGCGAACGTGGCCGGTATCAATGCAAGGGTCATGATTCCCACGATCCAGTAGTGGCCGAAGAACGCGAGAATGATTCCGGGGATGAAGCCGATGGTGCATGCCAGGTCCAGCCACGGAAACAGCAGGTTCCAATAGATGAAGAAGGTCGACAACCGCGGCTTGACCAGGATCCCCGGGTGCTTGATGAAGGCTTCCGCCATGCCGCGCGCCCATCGCTGGCGCTGCTTGACCAATTGCTTGACGGTGGTGGGCACATTGGTGAACAGGCACGCGTCCTCGCAGTGGCCTACCCGGTAGCCGGCCTTGAGCAGGGCCCAGGTGAGCACGATGTCCTCGCCCACGCATTCGGGCCATCCGCCAACCTCGATCAGCGCGGCCCGGTCGTAGATGGAAAACGCACCCTGGGCCACCAGGGTGCCCTGGAACAGCGATTGCACGCGCTTGATGGCCGCAATGCCATGGAAGTAATCCCATTCCTGGCAGCGGGTGATCCAGTTCAGCCGCGAGTTGCGGACCAGGATTTTTCCTGCCACGGCCCGGGTATGGGGCGGGTCGGCGCGATAGCGCTCGACGATGCTGGCCAGCGCGCCGCGGTAAAGGAAGGAGTCCGCATCCACGGTGATGACCAGGTCGTGCGCCACCTCCTTGAACCCGATGTTCAGCGCGCGCGCCTTGCCGCCATTTTTTTCCAGGTCCAGGAAGGTCAGCCACGGGTAGCGCTCCCGGGCGCGCTGAACCACAAGAGACGTGCCATCCGCGGACCCGTCGTTGATCACGATCACCTGCAGTTCGCCCGGGTAATTCTGCCGATCGATGCTGACCAGTGTCTCCTCGATGGACGCCTCCTCGTTGTAGGCGGCAATCAGGATGGAGATCGGGGGATAGACGGCCAACGCGGGATGCGCCGGCCTCTTGTCCAGCAGCAGGCTGATGGCCAGGAATGCATTCATGAAACCCGGAACGACGGCAATGCCATACACCAGGAAAATGGCCAGGGCCATTCCCACCCGATTCGTCAGATCGGCCAGCCAGGGGCCCGCGGCCCATATCGAGAACCACATCCAGGCGCTGGCGCCAATCAACGCAATAACAAACTTGCCGGACACCGGCAGGTAAATCATTGGCTGCAGCGCCTTCTGGCCTTCTTCGTTCATGTCGCTCTCGAGTGTTCCAGCGAATGTAACCCTCGACAAACGACGTGAACAGTCTGGTTACATTCTTGGAGACTGTTAACAACACCGGGAGGCACTCCGCCTGACCCCTTCAGCCGTGAAGCCCGGGAATACCCTCTGGCTTCCTCGAAGTCTTCTTGCCTACATTGCTTGTATGCAAGAAAAGCGATCCTTGCATGCAAACACCGCCAAGACAACCCAGGAGACTTCCATGCCTCGCTTCGCCAAATCGCTCTTCGGCCAGGTCGTCATTGCCCTGGTGCTCGGCGTGCTCGCCGGCCTCTTCATGCCGGAGTTCGCCGTCAAGCTCAAGCCGCTCGGCGACGGCTTCATCAAGCTGATCAAGATGATCATCCCGGTGCTGGTGTTCTGCGTGGTGGTGCACGGCATCGCGGGCGCGGGCGACCTGAAGCGCGTGGGCCGGGTCGGCGTGAAGGCGCTGATCTACTTCGAGGTGCTCACCACCGTCGCGCTGGCCATGGGCCTGGTGCTGGCCTTCGTGTTCCAGCCCGGCGTGGGCATGAACGTGGATCCGGGCAAGCTCGACGCCACGGCCATGAGCGCCTACGCCTCCAACGCCGACAAGCTCACGAGCGGCGGCACGGTCGAGTTCCTGATGAAGCTGATCCCCACCACGGTGGTCAACGCCTTTGCCACCGGCGACGTGCTGCAGGTGCTGCTGTTCGCGGTGCTGTTCGGCTGCGCGCTGTCGCTGCTGGGCGAGCGCGGCAAGCCGGTGGCCACGGTGGTGGACGCGCTTTCGCTGGTGCTGTTCAAGATCATGGGCATCCTCATCAAGCTGGCGCCGCTCGGCGTGCTGGGCGCCATCGCCTTCACGGTGGGCAAGTACGGCATCGGTTCGCTCAAGCAGCTGGGCATGCTGGTCGCCCTGTTCTACGGCGCGGTGCTGGTGTTCGTGTTCGTGGTGCTCGGGCTGGTCATGCGCATGTCGGGCTTCAGCCTGTGGAAGCTGCTGCGCTACCTGCGCGAGGAGCTCGCCATCGTGTTTGCCACCACCTCGTCGGACAGCGTGCTGCCGCAGATCATGGCCAAGCTGCGCCGCATGGGCATCCGCGACTCGACGGTGGGCCTGGTGATTCCCACGGGCTATTCGTTCAACCTGGACGCCTTCTCGATCTACATCACGCTCGCGGCAGTGTTCATCGCGCAGGCCACCAACACGCCGATCTCGATGGCGGACCTGCTGACCATCCTTGCGATCGCGCTGGTCACCTCCAAGGGCGCGCACGGCGTGCCGGGCTCGGCGATCGTGGTGCTGGCCGCCACGCTGCACGCGATTCCCGCCATTCCGGCCATCGGCCTGGTGCTGGTGCTCTCGGTCGACTGGTTCATGGGCATTGCGCGCGCGCTGGGCAACCTGATCGGCAACTGCGTGGCCACGGTGGCCATCGCGGCCTGGGAAGGCGACATCGACCGCGAGCGCGCCCATGCGGTGCTCGACGGCTCCTACTCTCCCGACGACGAGCCGCTGGCCGAGGCCGACGTGCCTGCAGTCCCCGTGGGCGCGGGCGCCGCCAGCCGCTGAAAACGACCGATGGCCGCTGACGTCAACCCCACCTCCATCGCCGAGCGCGTGGTCGAGGCCATCCTGGCGCAAAAGCTCGCGCCGGGCGAGCGGCTCGGCGAGCAGGCGCTGGCCGAAAACTTCGCGGTGAGCCGGACCATGGTGCGCGAGGCGCTCATGCAGCTGCAGGCGCGCGGCTTCGTCGAGGTGCAGTCGCGCCGCGGCTGGTACGTGGTGGAGCCCTCGGCCGAGGAAGCGCGCGACGCCTTTTCGGCGCGGCGCATCGTCGAGGCGGGCATCCTGGCCGAAAGCGAAGGCCGGCCGCTGCAGAAGGCCATCCGCAAGCTGCGCGACCACATCGCCGACGAGCAGCGCGCCATCGAGGGCGCCGACGCGGCCACGCGCGCCTTCCTGCTGGCCGATTTCCACGTCTGCCTGGCCGAGCAGATGGGCCACCAATTGCTGGTCGACGTGTTGCGCGACCTCACGGCCCGCACCACGCTGGCCGCCACGCTCTACCAGTCGAGGCACGAGGCCGGGCAGTCCTGCGCGGAGCACGGCGCCATCGTGGCCGCGCTGGAGGCCGGCGACACGGCCAGGGCGCGCCAGCTGATGATCGAGCACATCGGCAACGTGGAGCGCTCGCTCGAGGTCGAAACCTCGGCCGGGCCCGACGCGCCCGCCCGGCTGCGCGCCACGCTGGCGCCGGTGGCGCTGCCGCGCGCCAGGCGCTGACGCGCCGGCGCCCCGGGGCGCTTCCGCACGAAGGGGTGCCCACCGACACGGCGGTGCATTCAGGCTCGGCTACAGTCCGAATCACCTATGAATTCACCCCAACTCCAGCGCGGCGTGTTCCTCGCCCTGCTCGCCGCCGTCACGGTCGCCTTCCTCTGGGTGCTGATGCCGTTCTTCGGCGCGGTGCTGTGGGGCGTGGCCCTGGCCATCCTGTTCACGCCGCTCTACAAGCGGCTGCTGAAGAAAATGCCGGGCTGGCACAACGCCGCGGCGCTCTCGACGCTGGCCATCTGCCTCTTCATCGTGATTCTTCCGCTGGCCATGGTCGGGGTGTCGCTGGTGCAGGAAATCGTGCAGGTCACGCAGAGCATCCGTTCGGGGCAGATCAATTTCGCGGCCTACTTCCAGCAGATCCTCAACGCCGTGCCGCAATGGCTGCTGAACCTGTTCGACCGCTTCAACCTCGGCGACATGGAGGCCTGGCAGGCCCGCATCTCCGCGGGCGCGGCACAGGGCAGCCAGCTCATCGCCGGCCAGGCGCTGACCATCGGCCAGAACACCTTCGACTTCGTCATCAGCTTCTTCGTGATGCTGTACCTGCTCTATTTCCTGGTGCGCGACGGCGCAGCGCTTTCCAAATCGATGCGCGAGGCCGTGCCGCTTGCCAGGCCGCACACGCACTATCTGCTCAACAAGTTCACCACCGTGATCCGCGCCACCGTCAAGGGCAACGTGGCGGTGGCGATTGCGCAGGGCGCGATCGGCGGGCTGGCCTTCTGGCTGCTGGGCGTGCAGGGCGCGCTGCTGTGGGCCGTGCTGATGGCTTTTCTCTCGCTGCTGCCCGCGGTGGGCGCGGCGCTCATCTGGGGGCCGGTGGCCATCTATTTCCTTGCCACCGGCCATTTCTGGCAGGGCGGCATCCTGATCTTCGTGGGCGTGTTCGTGATCGGGCTGGTCGACAACATCCTGCGCCCCGTGCTGGTGGGCAAGGACACGCAGATGCCCGACTACATCGTGCTGATGTCGACCATCGGCGGCATGGCGATCTTCGGCATCAACGGCTTCGTGATCGGTCCGGTGATCGCGGCGCTGTTCATGGCGGCGTGGAGCCTGTTCGCGGAGTCGGGCCAGCTGGAGACCAGCCCCGGCGAGGACAAGAAGGGCCACTGAAGCCCGGTGGGCTCGCGGCCGCGGGCCCGCGAGGCCGCGGAAGCAGGCGCGCCCTGCGCCGGCCGGGCGCATTTCGCGCGGACGTTGGCGCGCTTCGTCGCATGGCGCTGGGAGGCGCGCGGCGCTTGAGGGATCGTCGGGGCCTCCAACTTCCGACGAGGCTCTCCATGAACTTTCCTTTGCCCCGAGCGGGCCTGTGCGCCCTGTGCAGCGTCGCGCTGCTCTCCCCGCTGGCCGCGCTCGCGGCCGACCTGAGCGTGACCGTGGCCGACGGCCCGGCTAACGGCGCCACGCTGTACGTCGCGCTGTACAACGACGCCGCGAGCTATGCCGACAGTAAGGCCGTGGCCTCGCAGACCGCGCCGATGCAAGGCGGCAAGGCCCGGCTCGTGTTCGCGGGACTGGCGCCGGGGCGGTATGCGCTGCGAGCCTTTGCCGACGAGAACGGCAACGGCAGGCTCGACGCCAACCTCTTGGGCATGCCGACCGAGCGCTATGGCTTCTCGAACGACGCGAAGGGCAACCGCGCCGCGCCGGCCTTCGAAGCCGCGGCGATCAGCGTGGATGCCGACCTGCAGACCGTCATTCACCTGCGCTGAGGAGCAAGACGCCATGGAACGACGCGAACTCCTGCGCCTGCTGGCCTCGGCCGGCGCCCTGCCCCTGTTGGCACCGCTGGCCCGCGCCGCCGGCACTGCCGACGACTGGCAAGCCCGGTTCGAAGCCGCCGGTGCGCCCTGGAAGACCGGCTTCGCCACGCCCCCGGACGACCTGCCGCTGACCCGCGCCATGGTGCGCGGGCGCTTTCCCGATGCCGTGGCCGGCACGCTGTTTCGCATCGGCCCGGCCGGCCACGACCTGGGCGGCGAGCGCTACCACCACTGGTTCGACGGCGACGGCATGGTGCACCGCTTCGTGATCGACGGGACCGACGTGCGGCACCAGGGCCGCTATGTCGCCACGCCCAAGCGCGTGGCCGAGGTGCGGGCCGGCCGCCGCCTGTTCGAGGCCTTCGGCACCATGCCGCCGGGCGTCGAGCCGCCGACCTCGGCCGACAGCATCAACGTCGCCAACACCAGCGTGCTGCCGATGCAGGGCGAGGTGCTGGCGCTGTGGGAAGGCGGCTCGGCCACGCGCGTCGACGCGCGCACGCTCGACACGCTGGGCGTGAAGACCTGGCGGTCCGACCTCGCGGGCATGCCGTTCTCGGCCCATCCCAAGGTCGATCCGGACGGTACGGTGTGGAACTTTGGCGTGAGCTCCGGCCAGGGCCTGCTGGCGCTGTACGAGATTGCGCCCGAAGGCGCGCTGCGGCGCGCAGCCGTGGTGCCGGTGGCCGACATGCCGATGGTCCATGACTTCGCCGTGACCGGGCGGCACCTGGTGTTCCTGATGCCGCCGCTGGTCTACGACGGCAAGCGCAAGGAGGCGGGTGCGAGCTTTCTCGACGCCCATGTCTGGCGGCCCGAACTCGGCATGCGCGCCCTGGTGGTCGACAAGCAGGACTGGGAGCGGCGCCAGCTGCTCACGCTGCCGGCCGGCTTCCTGTTCCACGTCGGCAATGCATGGGAGGAAGACACACCGCGCGGCACCCTCGTCCACATCGACTACGTGCGTTCGGACAACGCCGATTCGGTGTTCACGACCAACCGCGAAGTGATGCGCGCACGCCGCGTGAAGAGCACCGACCCGCGCCTGACCGTCGCCACGCTGAATCTCGGCACCGGGAAGGCCACGCAGCAGGCGCTGGCGCAGGAAGCCGAGTTTCCGCGCATCGACCCGCGGCGCGTTGGCTTGCGCCACCGCCATGTGGTTCATGCCACGCAGACGCGCCCCGACGTGCCGGGCTTCGGCGCGATTGCGCGCACCGATGTCGAAAGCGGCCGCAGCCAGCGCTTCAGCTACGGCGCCCAGGCCATGGTGGAAGAGCATGTCTTCGTGCCGGACGGTACCAAGCCGGGCTGGGTGCTGGGCACGGTGCTCGATTTCGGCCGGCGGAAAACCGTGCTGTCGTGCTTCGCGGCCGACCACCTGGCGGCGGGACCGGTGGCACAAGCCACCCTGCCCTACGCCCTGCCGCTGGGCCTGCACGGCGCCTTCGTGCCGGCCTGAAGCAGGCGTGAGCGCGCTCAGCCGCCCCACCAGCCTTCGGCAAAGCGCCCCTGCAGGAAGGCGACGAAGCCCGACACCTTGCCCGGCACCAGCTTGGGCGAGGGGAAGACGGCGTGGATCTCCTGCTCGGGCAGCTTATGGTCGCCGAGCACTTCGAGCACCTTGCCCGAGGCCAGCGATTCGCTCGCCACGTAGCGCGGCATGAGCGCAATGCCCAGTCCGTCGCGCGCCGCGGCCAGCACCGCGGAAAGGTTGTTGGAGCGAAAACGCCCCGAGACCGGCACCGTCACCGGATCGCCCTTGGGCGTGTGCATGCGCCAGAACTCGTCGCCCACCACGCTGCTGTAGATGAGCGCCACGTGCGCGCTCAGGTCCTGCGCGCGCCGGGGCGTGCCGTGCTTCTTCAGGTAGCCCGGCGCCGCGACCATGGCCCAGGGGTTGGTACCGAGGTAGCGCGCGCCCAGCGAGGAATCGGCCAGCTTGCCCATGCGGATGGCCACGTCGATGCCCTGCGCGATCAGGTCGACGTAGCGGTCCTCGAAGCTCAGGTCGAGCTGCACCTGCGGGTGCCGGCGCATGTATTCGAGCGTCAGCGGCACCACCACGCGGCGGCCGAAGGCCACCGAGGTGCCGATGCGCAGCAGCCCCTGCGCCTGGTTCTGGCGCAGCTGCACGATGCTCTCGGCCTCCTCGGCCTCGCGCACGATGTTCTTGCACTTCTCGTAGTAGAGCGCGCCCGGCTCCGTGAGGCTCACGCCGCGCGTGTTGCGGTTGAGCAGCCGCACCTTCAGCCGCGCCTCGGTGGCCGCGACCTGCTTGGTCACGGTGGGCTGCGTGGTGTGGAATTCGAGCGCCGCCTTCGAGAAGCTGCCGGTCTCGACCACGCGCACGAACATCTCCATTGCCAACAATCTGTCCATGGCCGGCATCGTAATCACTTATTCCAGCTTGGAATAGGTTTTATGGTCCGCAGCCGTCTTCTTCGAATGGTCTCCCCTTCCTACAGTGGACCTCACTCAAGGAGACAGTCCCATGGCAAAAATGAAAGCGGTCCAGGCCGCCGTGCTGGTGATGGAAAAAGAAGGCGTGACGCAGGCCTTCGGCGTGCCCGGCGCGGCCATCAATCCGATGTATTCCGCGCTGCGCCAGCGCGGCACCATCTCGCACATCCTCGCGCGCCACGTCGAGGGCGCCTCGCACATGGCCGAGGGCTACACCCGCGCCGTGGCCGGCAACATCGGCGTGTGCATCGGCACCTCGGGGCCCGCGGGCACCGACATGATCACGGGCCTCTATTCGGCCTGGGCCGATTCGATCCCGATCCTCTGCATCACCGGCCAGGCGCCGCGCGCGCGGCTCTACAAGGAAGACTTCCAGGCGGTCGACATCGAGTCGATCTCCAAGCCGGTCACCAAGTGGTCGGTCACGGTGCGCGAGCCCGGCCAGGTGCCGCAGGTGTTCCAGCAGGCCTTCCACCTGATGCGCTCGGGCCGCCCGGGCCCGGTGCTGGTCGACCTGCCCTTCGACGTGCAGATGGCCGAGATCGAATTCGACATCGACGCCTACCAGCCGCTCACTCCCTACAAGCCCGCCGCCACGCGGGCCCAGATCGAGAAGGCCATCGGCATGCTCCAGGCCGCCGAGCGCCCGCTGATCGTGGCCGGCGGCGGCGTCATCAATGCCGATGCGTCCGACCTGCTCGTGCGCTTTGCCGAGGCCACCGGCGTGCCGGTGATCCCCACGCTGATGGGCTGGGGCGCGATCCCTGACGACCATCCGCTGATGGCCGGCATGTGCGGCCTGCAGACCAGCCACCGCTACGGCAACGCGACGATGCTCGCGAGCGACTTCGTGCTGGGCATCGGCAACCGCTGGGCCAACCGCCACACGGGCTCGGTCGAGGTCTACACCAAGGGCCGCAAATTCGTGCACGTGGACATCGAGCCCACGCAGATCGGCCGCGTGTTCACGCCCGACTTCGGCATCGTGTCCGACGCCAAGGCCGCGCTGGAGCAGTTCGTGGCCGTGGCCGAGGAAATGAAGGCCGCCGGCAAGCTGCGCGACCGCCGCGCGTGGGCCAAATCGTGCATCGAGCGCAAGAAGACCATGCTGCGCAAGACCAACTTCGACGATGTGCCGATGAAGCCGCAGCGCGTGTACCAGTGCATGAACAACAACTTCAGCAACGACACCTGCTACGTGAGCACCATCGGCCTCTCGCAGATTGCGGCCGCGCAGTTCCTGCACGTGTACAACCCGCGCCACTGGATCAACTGCGGCCAGGCCGGCCCGCTGGGCTGGACCATCCCGGCCGCGCTGGGCGTGCGCGCCGCGGACCCGGCGCGCAAGATCGTCGCGCTCTCGGGCGACTACGACTTCCAGTTCATGATCGAGGAGCTGGCCGTGGGTGCGCAGTTCAAGCTGCCGTACATCCACATCGTGGTCAACAACTCCTACCTCGGCCTGATCCGCCAGGCGCAGCGCGGCTTCGAGATGGACTACTGCGTGCAGCTCGCGTTCGACAACATCAACGCGGGGCCCGATGCGGGCATCGAAAGCAGCTACGGCGTGGACCACCTGAAAGTGGTCGAGGGCCTGGGCTGCAAGGCGATCCGCGTGAACAAGCAGGAAGAGATCGCACCGGCGATCCAGCGCGCCGAAGCACTGATGGCCGAGTTCAGCGTGCCGGTCGTGATCGAGGTCATGCTGGAGCGCGTGACCAACATCGCGATGGGCACCGAGATCGACAACATCACCGAGTTCGAGCCGCTGGCCGAGCACCCGGCCGATGCACCCACGGCCGTCGCGGCCGAGATGCTGGACTGAGCAAGGAGAAGCACACATGCCCAAGTTCGCAGCCAACCTCACGATGCTCTTCACCGAGCTGCCGTTCATGCAGCGCTTCGAGGCCGCCGCCAAGGCCGGCTTCGAGGCGGTGGAATACCTGTTCCCCTACCCCTTCGAAAAGAAGGAGCTCGCGGCCGCGCTGCGCGCCAACGGCTTGCAGCAGGTGCTGCACAACCTGCCGGCCGGCGACTGGGACAAGGGCGAGCGCGGCATCGCCTGCCATCCGGATCGCACCGGCGAGTTCCGCGAAGGCATCGCGATGGCCATCGACTACGCCACGGCGCTCGGCTGCCCGCAGCTCAACTGCCTGGTCGGCAAGCTGCCGGCGGGCGTGGGCACCGAGGCGGCGCACAAGACCGTGGTCGAGAACCTGCGCCTTGCCGCCGGCGAGCTCGAGGCGGCCGGCCTGCGCCTCTTGATCGAGCCGATCAACACCTTCGACATCCCGGGCTTCTTCCTGACGCGCACCGACCAGGCACTGGCGCTGATCGACGAGGTGGGCTCTTCCAACCTGCGGGTGCAGTACGACATCTACCACGCGCAGCGCATGGAAGGCGAACTGGGCAACACGCTGTCGAAGCACCTTGCGCAGATCGGCCACATCCAGCTGGCCGACAACCCCGGGCGCGGCGAACCTGGCACGGGCGAGATCAACTACCCGTGGCTCTTCAGGCACATCGATGCGATCGGCTACGACGGCTGGATCGGCTGTGAATACAAGCCGCGCACCGACACCGTGAACGGCCTCGGCTGGCGCAAGGCGCTCACGCAATAAAGACAACTTCAAACCGGAAACAGAGACATGTCGCAATCGCAAAAAATCGGATTCATCGGCCTCGGCATCATGGGCGCGCCCATGGCGGGGCACCTGCTCGACGCCGGGCACCAGCTCTTCGTGAACACCCAGGGCAACACGCCCGAGCCCTTCATATCGAAGGCCACCATCTGCGCCTCGGCGGCCGAGGTGGCGCGCCAGGCCGACGTGATCTTCATCATGGTGCCCGACACGCCCGACGTGGAGAAGGTGCTGTTCGGCGAGCCCGGCACGCAGGGCGTGGCCGAAGGGCTGAAGGATTCGCGCGGCAAGATCGTGGTGGACTGCAGCTCCATCGATCCGATAGCCACCAAGGGCTTCGCCAAGCGCATCATCGCGCTCGGCTGCGGCTACATCGACGCGCCGGTCTCGGGCGGCGAGGTGGGCGCCAAGGCCGCGAGCCTCACCATCATGTGCGGCGGCGACGAAGGCACCTTCGGCCAGGTGCGGCCGCTGCTCGAGAAGATGGGCAAGAACGTCACGCTGGTGGGCAACGTGGGCGACGGACAGGTCTGCAAGGTGGCCAACCAGATCATCGTGGCGCTCAACATCGCGGCCGTGGGCGAGGCGCTGCTGTTCGCGTCCAAGGCCGGTGCCGATCCGGCCAAGGTGCGCCAGGCGCTGATGGGCGGCTTCGCGAGCTCGCGCATCCTCGAGGTGCATGGCGAACGCATGATCAAGCGCACCTTCGCGCCGGGCTTCCGCATCTCGCTGCACCAGAAGGACCTGAACCTCGCGCTGCAGAGCGCGCGTTCGCTGGGCATGGCGCTGCCGCAGACCGCGGGCGCGGCGCAGCTCATGAACGCCTGCGCCGCACTGGGCCATGGCCAGCAGGACCACTCGGCGCTGGTGCGCGCGCTCGAGGCGCTGGCGCAGCACACGGTCGCCCCTGACTGAAGCTCAGCTCTTTGCAGCCGCCTCGAGCGATTCCTTGAGGTTGCGCCGCCGCCATGCCCAGGTCTTCACGGCCTGCGGCAGGATCCCCAGGCAGGACGCGTAGTACGTCACCTTGAAGCCCCAGAAGCGCGGGCCGATGGGCGTGTTGCGGAACAGGTCGCCCGCCAATATGGACAGCAGCGCCTCCTGCATGCGCCAGATGTTGCGCGGCGCCATGAAGAGCCTGCGGATCGCGGGCGAGGTGATGCGGTAGATGAACCACGAGAACATCTTCGGCCCGTGCTTCATGATCTTCTCGTAGTGGCGGAAAGCCTTCTCGGCCTCCTTCATCTCGCCCCTGAGCCAGTGGTCGGCCGCGGTGGCGGCCTCGAAGCCGCTGTTCATCGCCAGGTACACGCCCGACGAGAACATGGGATCGACGAAGGCATAGGCGTCGCCCACCATCATGAAGCGGTCGCCGCGGCAGAACCTGGAGTCGTAGGCGTAGTTGCCAGTGGAGGTGGCGCCCTCCATCAGCGTGGCGTTCGCAAGGCGCGCGGCCAGCTTGGGCGCGAGCGCAATGGTTTCCATCAGAAACTCTTCGAGCGAGCCCTTGCGGCGCTTGAAGTAGGCGGGCGAAGCCACGGCGCCCACGCTCACGGTGCCGTCCTTCAGCGGGATGTACCAGAACCAGCCATGGTCGAACCAGAAGAGCGAGATGTTGCCTTCGTAGCGGCCCGGCCGGCGCTGTGCATTCTCGAAGTGGCCGAACAGGGCCGCGCTCGCGTGCTTGCGGTTGCGCTGCTTGGCGTCGAACTGGTTCGACAGCAGCGTGTCGCGGCCGCTCGCATCGATCACGAAGCGCGGCCGCCAGCTGGTTTCGGTGCCGTCCTCGGCCTTGATCTTCACCAGCACGCGGTTGTCGGGCGTGCCCTTGCCGGCGTCCATGTCCACGCCCATGACGCGCTGGCCCTCGAAGGTGCGCGCGCCGCGCTTGCCGGCGTGGCGGAACAACAGTTCGTCGAATTCGGAGCGGCGCACGTGCACGGCATAGGGAAAGCTCTTGTCCATCGCCTGGCCGAAGTCGAAGTGGCTCGAATGGTCGTGCCATGGCGAGACGAACTCGGCGCCATGCTTCCTGAGGCCGATGGCCTCGACCTCGGTGCGCACGCCCAGGCGGTCGAACAGCGGCATGTTCATCGGCAGCAGCGACTCGCCGATGTGAAAGCGCGGATGGTGCGCCTTCTCGAACAGCACCACGTCGTGCCCCTTGTCCGCCAGCAGCGCGGCCACGGTGGAGCCCGCCGGGCCCCCGCCGATGACCACGACGTCGGGCTCTGTACTCGTGAAAGGTCCGGGCGTCATGCGCTCCCCTCCTGGGTCGTTCTTCGTTGTTGACGATGGCCGGCCGCAAGGCCGATGCATGCTGTGTCCGCCAAGCGTTAAAGCTTGGTAACAGCCGGGAGTTTAGCGAGTCGGCAGGCCGGGAATCCGCGCCCTTTGCACCAAAACCCGTGCCTGCCCGGAGAAGAAGCGGCGGCTTTTTGCGGTAGCCTCATTGCCCGTCAGAAACAAGGAGACTTTTCATGGCTGCTAACCTGTCACCCGCCGAAGAAGCACTTCGCGAAGCAGCGCGCGAATACCACCGCTCGCCCGTCAAGGGCAAGATTTCCATCAGCCCGACCAAGCCGCTCCTGAACCAGCGCGACCTGTCGCTGGCCTATTCGCCCGGCGTGGCCTACCCCTGCCTCGACATCGCGGCCGATCCGTCGATGGCGGCCGAGTTCACCGCGCGCGGCAACCTGGTGGGCGTGGTCACCAACGGCACCGCCGTGCTGGGCCTGGGCAACATCGGTCCGCTGGCCGCCAAGCCCGTGATGGAGGGCAAGGGCTGCCTGTTCAAGAAGTTTGCCGGCATCGACGTGTTCGACATCGAACTGGCCGAGAACGACCCCGACAAGCTGGTCGAGATCATCGCGGCGCTCGAGCCCACGCTGGGCGGCATCAACCTCGAGGACATCAAGGCGCCCGAGTGCTTCTACATCGAGCAGAAGCTGCGCGAGCGCATGAACATCCCGGTGTTCCACGACGACCAGCACGGCACGGCCATCATCTCGGCCGCGGCGCTCATCAACGGCCTCGAACTGGTCGGCAAGAAGATCGAGGAGGTCAAGATCGCCGTTTCCGGCGCCGGCGCGGCCGCCATTGCCTGCCTCGACGTGATGGTGGGCCTGGGCGCCAAGCCCGCCAACATCCATGCCTGCGACTCCAAGGGCCTGATCTACATGGGCCGCGCGGGCGGCTTCGACGACTCCAAGGCGCGCTACGCCCAGAAAGACACCGGCGCCCGCACCCTGGCCGACGTGGTGAAGGACGCCGATGTGTTCCTGGGCTGTTCGGCGCCCGGCGTGATGAGCGCCGACATGGTGAAGACCATGGCCGGCCAGCCCATCATCCTGGCGCTGGCCAACCCCGAGCCCGAGATCCGCCCCGAGCTCGCCAAGGCGGTGCGTCCCGACTGCATCATCGCCACCGGCCGCTCGGACTACCCGAACCAGGTCAACAACGTGCTGTGCTTCCCGTACATCTTCCGCGGCGCGCTCGACTGCGGCGCCAGCAAGATCACGGAAGAAATGAAGCTGGCCTGCGTGCGCGAGATCGCCGAGCTCACCAAGGCCGACATCAGCGAGGAAGTGGCCACCGCCTATGCCGGGCAGGAACTGTCCTTCGGGCCCGACTACATCATTCCCAAGCCCTTCGACTCGCGGCTCATCCTGCGCATTGCGCCGGCCGTGGCCAAGGCCGCGGCCGCCTCCGGCGTGGCCGCGCGCCCGATCGAGGACATGGATGCCTACCGCCAGCACCTTACGCGCTTCGTCTACCAAACCAGCATGTTCATGCGGCCGGTATTCAGCGCCGCCAAGATCGCGGCCGCCAAGCGCGTGGCCTATGCCGAGGGCGAGGACGAGCGCGTGCTGCGCGCCGCGCAGTGGGCCATCGACGAAGGCCTGGCCCAGCCCATCCTGGTGGGCCGCCCGGCCGTGATCGAGGCGCGCATCCAGAAGGCCGGCCTGCACATCCGCGCGGGCACCGACTTCGAGATCGTCAACCCCGAGGACGATCCGCGCTTTCGCACCTACTGGGAGACTTTCCACAAGGTCATGGGCCGCCGCGGCGTCACGCCCGAGGCCGCCAAGACCATGGTGCGCCGCTCCAACACCACCATCGCCGCGCTGATGATGCACCTGGGCGACGCCGACGCGATGATCTGCGGCCTGGTCGGGCGCTTCGACGTGCACCTGGAGCACATCCGCAACCTGATCGGCCTGAAGCGCGGCGCGCCGGGCTTCGCCACGCTCAACGCGCTCACGCTCGAGAAGCGCACGGTGTTCATCACCGACACCAACGTGAACGAGGACCCGAGCGCCGAGATGCTGGCTAGCATCGCCATGATGGCGGCCGAGGAAATCCGCCGCTTCGGCCTGCCGCCGAAGGTGGCCTTTCTCTCGCACTCGAACTACGGCACCTCGAGCCGCGGCTCGGCGCGCAAGATGCGGCTCGCGCGCGACCTGTTCGCGCAGATGGCGCCCGACATCGAGTGCGACGGCGAGATGCACGGCGACGCGGCGCTGTCGGAAGAAGTGCGCCGCACCGCGCTGCCCGAAAGCACGCTCACGGGCGAGGCCAACCTGCTGGTGTGCCCCAACCTCGACTCGGCCCACATCCTCTACAACGTGCTGAAGATGACGGGCGCCAACGGCATCACGGTCGGCCCGATCCTGCTCGGGGCCGCAGGCTCGGCGCACGTGCTCACGCCGTCGTCGACCGTGCGGCGCGTGGTCAACATGACGGCGCTCGCGGTGGCGAACGCGACGACCGCGCTCAAGTAGGCCACCCCCTCTCCCGTTGAAGCCGACGCCCCGCTGCAGCACGCAGCGGGGCGTTTTTCATTGCGGCCCCGGCCGGTGCACGCACCGTTTTCGCCCGCTCATCATTTTTTTGGCTGGCATGCAATCTGCTAATACCCTGATCGGATATTTCAAATATCTTATTAATATATTTAAAGAAACCACGGTCCCCGTCCTTCGTCAACCTTCCCTTCCTCTCTTCTCACATGGCAGAACACGCCCTGGAACGCGGGAGCTTCTCCCGCCGGGTGCTCGATGCGTCCGACTTCGTGCTGCGCTGCGAGCGCCACCTGCTCTCAGCCCTGATGGGCCTGCTCATCGCGCTGGTGCTGCTGAACGTGGCCACGCGCTACGCCGGCGTGCCGATCTACTGGGTCGACGAAGCCTCGGTGTACTGCGTGGTGTGGCTCACCTTCATCGGCGCCTCGGCGATGACGCGGCTGCGGCTGGACTTTGCGGTGACGCTGCTCACCGACAAGCTCGGCGAGAAGGCCGTGCGCATCGCCAAGGCCACCGCCTCCGGCGGCGTGCTGCTGCTGGGCTTCGCGCTGCTGGCGATGTGCTGGCTCTACATGGATCCGCTGGGCATCGCGCGCTACGGTTTCGATGCCAAGGAGTACGCGGCCGAGTCCTTCAACTTTCTCTACACCGAGCGCACGCAGACGCTGAACTGGCCGACCTGGGCCATCCAGCTGATCCTGCCGGTGTTCTCGCTGACGCTCAGCCTGCATGCGCTGTCCAACCTCATCGAGGACCTCGGCCTGCAGCCCAGGCGCACGCACACCGAGTTCCACGTGACCAACGCTGACGCGGTGAACTGACATGCTGACCTCCCTCTTGTTCCTGGTGATCATGCTGGTCGGCGTGCCGATCGGCGCCTGCCTGTGCCTGGCGGGCATCGTTTACATCCTCAATTCCGGCGACACGGTGCTGTTCCAGTCGTTCCCGGTGCAGATGTTCGGCGGCGTCGACAGCTACAGCCTCATTGCGATTCCGCTGTTCATCCTGATCGGCGAGATCATGAACGGCGGCGGCATCACGAAGCGGCTGGTTGACCTCGCGCTGGCCTTCATCGGCTCGGTGAAGGGCGGGCTCGCCTACGTGAACATCCTGGCCAACATGCTGGTGTCGTCGATCATCGGCTCGGCCACCGCGCAGGTGGCCATCATGAGCCAGATCATGGTGCCCGAGATGGAGAAGCAGGGCTACGACAAGACCTTCGCGGCCGGCATCACGGTGTATGGCGGCATGCTGGGGCCGATCATTCCGCCCTCGGTGATGTTCGTGGTGTACAGCGTGCTCGCGCAGGTGGCGGTGGGCGACATGCTCATTGCCGGCATCATCCCCGGCGTGATCCTCACGGTGCTGTTCTTCATCGTGATCGCGTGCATGGGCTT
Source organism: Variovorax beijingensis (assembly GCF_007828835.1). Lineage (GTDB taxonomy): Bacteria > Pseudomonadota > Gammaproteobacteria > Burkholderiales > Burkholderiaceae_C > Variovorax > Variovorax beijingensis_A. The sequence goes on from NZ_VIVL01000007.1 coordinate 120,066, forward strand.
CTTCTACAACTACCCGCGCACCGAGAAGCGCACCCTCCGGCAGCGCCTGCACACGATGCTCACGGCCTGCCCGACGCTGCTGATCCCGATCGTGATCGTCGGCTCCATTCTGGGCGGCTTCGCCAACCCGACCGAGGCGGCCGCTGTGGGCGCGGTGGCCGCGGTGCTGGTGGGCCGCTACGTCACGAAGGAATTCCGCTTCGCGATGATTCCGCAGATCCTGCTGAAGTCGGCGATCTATTCGGCGGTGGTGCTGTTCCTGGTGGCCGCGGCGGCCGTGTTCTCGTGGCTGCTGATCTACGGCAAGGTGCCGCAGGCCACGGCCGCATGGATCCAGACCGTGGCCAGGGACCCGATCGCGTTCCTGCTGCTCGTGAACCTGATCCTGCTGGTGATCGGCACCGTGATCGACGGCATTCCGGGGCTGATCATGACGGTGCCCATCCTCCTGCCCATCGCCACCGAGATCTACGGCATCGACCCGCGCCACTTCGGCGTGGTGGTGGTGATCAACCTCGTGCTCGGGCTGATGACGCCGCCCGTGGGCCTGAGCTTCTTCGTGGCCTCCGCCGTGACCGGCGCCAAGCCCGGAAAGATGTTCATCGTCACCCTGCCCTTCTTCCTGATCTGCTGCGCCGCGCTGGTGCTGCTGTCGCTGTTCCCGAGCCTGTCGCTCGCGCTCATCAAGTAAGCGCCGCCTCCCTCCCTTTCCCTTCACTCAACCGGAGCCTCGCATGTCCCTCTCTCGCCGCAAATTCGTCGTCCAGGCCGCAGCCGGTACCGCTGCCGCGTCGTCCGCTCTCTTTTGCACCGTGTCGCGCGCGGCGGCCGCCAAGGAATTCCGCCTCGGCCTCATCACGCCGGCCGGCCACTCGTGGAACCGCGCCGCGGTGGGCTTTGGCGAAGCGCTCAAGAAGGCGACCGACGGCCGCCTGAGCGCCACGGTGTTCCATTCGGGCCAGCTGGGCAACGAGTCGGCGATGATGCAGCAGCTGCAGTCCGGCGCGCTGGACATGGGCTGGATCCAGGCCGCCGAACTCGGCTCGCGCGTGTCCAGCGTGGCGGCCATCAACGCGCCCTACCTCGTGCGCTCGACCACCAACGTGGCCTCGCTGGTGCGCACGCCCGCCGCGCTGAAGCTGCTCGACGTGCTGCCGCGCGAGACCGGCACCATCGGCCTGGGCTGGGGCATCACCGGCATGCGCGTGGTGTTCGCAACCAAGCCCATCGCCACGCCCACCGACCTCAAGGGCATGAAGCTGCGCATCAACCCGACGCCCGTATACCGCGACTTCTACCAGCTGCTGGGCGCCGCGCCCACGCCCATTCCGACGCCGGCGGTTTTCGACGCCATGTCGAACGGCCAGGTCGACGGGCTCGAAGCGGACATCGAGTTCTCGTGGAACCAGCGCTTCGACCGCGTCGCAAAAACAATGCTGCCGATGAATGCGCTCTTCATGCCCTTCGCGCCGCTGGTGTCGGGCCGCATCTGGAAAACGCTCGACGGCAAGGACAAGGCGCTCGTCACCGACCTCGTCAAGCAGTCGCTCGATGCGCAGATCAAGGACATCGTGACCACCGAACTCGGCCTGATCGACAAGTTCAAGGCCAGCGGCATCACGATCAAGAGCGATGCCGGCTACAACCCCGCGCCGGTCATCGCGGAGTTCGACAAGATCTGGCTGCCCAAGGCGCCGCAGATCGCGGAGCTGCGCAAGATCGGCGCGACGCTCTGAACCAGGCCGGTGCGCCGCCGCCCCATCGCGCACCACAACAGTTCCACGGAAGGGTTCGCACCAATCGCGTGCGGGCACCGTTTTTGCTTGAATGCAGAAGCATTCACCTCCAACGGATCCTGCATGAACAAGCGCCAACTGCTCCAGTCCTTCCTCGCCGCCTCGGCCCTCAGCTTCGGCCTCACCCCGGCCTTTGCCCAAGCCCCGACGCCGATCAAGTTCCAGCTCGACTGGCGCTTCGAAGGACCGGCCGCGCTGTTCCTGCATCCCGCCGCCAAGGGCTACTTCAAGGCCGCGGGCCTCGACGTGAGCATCGACGCGGGCAACGGCTCGGGCGGCACGGTCACGCGCGTGGCCTCGGGCGCCTACGACATGGGCTTTGCCGACCTGGCCGCGCTGATGGAATTCCACGCCAACAACCCCGACAGCCCGAACAAGCCGGTCGCGGTGATGATGGTCTACAACAACACGCCGGCCTCGGTCATGGCGCTCAAGAAGAGCGGCATCGCCAAGCCGGGCGACCTGGCCGGCAAGAAGCTCGGCGCGCCGGTGTTCGACGCGGGCCGCCGCGCGTTCCCGATCTTTGCCAAGGCCAACAACATCGGCGCGGTCAACTGGACCGCCATGGACCCGACGCTGCGCGAAACCATGCTGATGCGCGGCGACATCGACGCCATCACCGGCTTCACCTTCACCTCGCTGCTGAACCTGGAGGCGCGCGGCGCCAAGGCCGCCGACATCGTCGTGCTGCCCTACCCCGACTACGGCGTGAAGCTCTACGGCAACGTGATCATCGCCTCGCCCAAGCTCATCAAGGAGAACCCGGAGGCGGTGAAGAAATTCCTCTCGGCCTTTGCCAAGGGCGCGAAGGAAGTCATCGCCAATCCCGCCGTGGCCATCGAGTCGGTCAAGGCGCGCGACGGCATCATCGACAGCAAGCTCGAGACCCGCCGCCTTCAGCTGGCCATCGACACCGTGATCAACAGCGCCGACGCGCGCAGCGAAGGCTTCGGCACGGTCAACGCCGGCCGCATGTCGCTGATGGCCTCGCAGGTGTCGGACGCGTTCAACACCAAGACCCGCGTGAGCCCCGACGCCGTGTGGACCGCCGCGCTGCTGCCGCCCGCGGCCGAACTCAACGGCGTCCTGCGCAAGTGATGCAGGCGGACGCATCGGGCGCGGCCGCTGCTCCCTTCGTCGACTTCCAGGACGTCTGGCTCGCCTACAACGAGGAGCTGCTGCGCGCCAACCACTTCGCGGTCGAGGCCATCGACCTCAAGGTCAAGCGCGGCGAATTCATCGCCATCGTCGGACCCTCGGGCTGCGGCAAGTCGACCTTCATGAAGCTCACCACGGGCCTGAAGATGCCGTCGATGGGCAAGATCCGCATCGACGGCCAACCCGTGACCGGGCCGCTCAAGATCTCGGGCATGGCGTTCCAGGCGCCTTCGCTGCTGCCGTGGCGCACCACGGTCGACAACGTGCTGCTGCCGCTCGAGATCGTCGAGCCTTATCGCTCGAGCTTCAAGGCCAAACGCAAGGAATACGTCGAGCGGGCGCGCAAGCTGCTGCAGAAGGTGGGCCTCGCAGGGTATGAAGACAAGTTCCCGTGGCAGCTGTCGGGCGGCATGCAGCAGCGCGCGAGCATCTGCCGCGCGCTCATCCACGAGCCCAAGATGCTGCTGCTCGACGAGCCCTTCGGCGCGCTCGATGCCTTCACGCGCGAGGAGCTCTGGTGCATCCTGCGCGACCTCTGGACCGAGCAGCAGTTCAACGTCATCCTGGTGACGCACGACCTGCGCGAATCGGTGTTCCTGGCCGACACTGTGTACGTGATGAGCAAGAGCCCGGGCCGCTTCGTGGTCAAGCGCGAGATCGAGCTGCCGCGCCCGCGCGAGCTGGAGCTCACCTACACCAAGGAGTTCACCGACATCGTGCTGGAGCTGCGCGGGCACATCGGCGCCATCCGCAACACGGGCATCAGCGCGGCGCAGACGGCCGCCGCGGTGTCCCACTGAAGGCGCGCCATGAAGAACACCAAGCAAATCGAACGCTGGTCGCCCTGGCTGCTGCTGATTGCGGTGATCCTGCTGTGGCAGGTGATCTGCGCGGGCTTCGGCGTGTCGGACTTCATCTTTCCGAGCCCGCTGCGCATCTGGAACCAGTTCTGGGAGTTCAAGGAAATCATCGCGGGCCATGCGTGGCGCACCTTCTGGGTCACGATGGCGGGCTTCGGCCTGGCCATTGTGGTGGGAGTGCTGCTGGGCTTCGTGATCGGCAGTTCGCGCATCGCGTATGCGGCGATCTATCCGCTCATGACGGCCTTCAACGCGCTGCCCAAGGCGGCCTTCGTGCCGATCCTGGTGGTGTGGTTCGGCATCGGCGTGGGACCGGCGATCCTCACGGCCTTTCTGATCAGCTTCTTCCCGATCATGGTCAACATCGCGACCGGCCTGGCCACGCTGGAGCCCGAGCTCGAAGACGTGCTGCGCGTGCTCGGCGCCAAGCGCTGGGACGTGCTCATGAAGATCGGCCTGCCGCGCTCCATGCCCTACTTCTTCGGCTCGCTCAAGGTGGCGATCACGCTGGCCTTCGTCGGCACCACGGTGAGCGAGATGACCGCCGCCAACGAAGGCATCGGCTACCTGCTCATTTCAGCCGGCTCGGCCATGCAGATGGGCCTGGCCTTCGCGGGCCTGATGGTGGTGGGCGCGATGGCCATGCTGATGTACGAGCTCTTCAGCGTGATCGAGAAGCACACCACGGGCTGGGCGCACCGCGGCTCCCAGAACCAGTGATCCGCGCATGATCCACGGATGACCCACGAACAGATCATCCGCGCGCTTCGCCGCGCCAACGAGGTCGCCCGCCGCGCCATGGCGATGGGCCGCCATCCCTTCGGCGCGGTGCTCGTCGCGCCCGACGGCGAGACGATCCTGGCCGAGCAGGGCAACATCGACACCGTGAACCACGCCGAAGCCACGCTGGCGCGCCACGCCGCGCAGAACTGGCCGGCCGACTATTTGTGGCAATGCACGCTGGTCACGACCTTCGAGCCCTGCGCGATGTGCGCGGGCACCAGCTACTGGGCCCACATCGGCCGCATCGTCTACGGTGCGGAAGAAAGCGCCCTGCTCGCACTCACGGGCGACCACCCCGAGAACCCCACGCTGAGCCTGCCCTGCCGCGAAGTGTTCGCGCGCGGGCAGAAGAAGATCGAGGTGATCGGGCCGGTCGCCGAGGCGGCGGAAGAAATGATTGCCACGCACCGCGGCTTCTGGGAAGCGCGCGGGCATTGAAGCCGAGTCCGCCCGCAATGATCAGGGACGGTAGACGGCGGGATGCGACGCATCATGGTCGATGCCATAGAGACTCGTGCTCGCCTGTCCGTGAAGCAGCACCGGACGAACCCTTCGCCCCTGCAACAGCGTGCGCAGCGCATCGGTCATCGACTCGCCGCAAAGCCAGAACGCATCGTGGACCAGGCTGGCGCCGAACCACCGTCCCTTGCCGTCGATCAAGAGCAAGCTGTAGCCTTGTCCGACCTCCGCCACCGTGACAAGGTACTCGCCGACGGTCGCTTCGTAAAGCTCGTGGCTCGAGTCTTCGAAGGGCTGCGCCATGAAGTCGATGTCGGACGTTGGGCATTCCTCGCCTGCGCCCGGATTGAAAACCTTCAGACCCAGAAAACCGGCCAGGATGCCTGCCGCCGGATGCCCTGCGGGAACGCCCTCGGGGACCGGCACCACCCTGCCGCGATACCAGCCAGCAGCAAGGAAGAAGGCTTGGAGGTCGGCTGGAACTTCGGGCATGGGGAGCAAGCAGATGGCCCTCGTGTATTGCGCGTAGCCAAAAGAAGCTCCGCGGCGCTAGGCAAGCAACAGCGTGGCCTCGTCGCGCCAGTAGGCCACGGCGGCCAGCCAGCCCTCCCACACGCAGCCGTTGCAGCCGCGCCCGCAGCAGGTGGTGGGCTCGGGCGGCGGCACGCGCAAGGCGAGCCGCTGCGCAGCGGCTTCCAACTGAACGGCCGCGATCAGCGCCTGTGCGCTGGCAAGGTCGACTGGAACGGGCAGGTCTTTGTCTGCGAACGACATGGGCTGGCAGCGGCGCCAAGGCGCCGCGCGGCATCGGGCTTGCGCCTTACCAGAAGATCCAGAGCGCGAGGCCGCCGAAGATCGACCATTTCACGAGGTAGTACACCCGCTTGTCCCAGGCCTTGAGGCGCTTGCCGATCACGCGGATCTGGTAGATGTACTTGAACGCACGGTTGATGCCGCCGGTCTTGTCGCCGGCATCATTGGGCGAGGCGGCGGCGGCCAGCAGGTTCTTCGCGAACCAGCGGTTCACGGCGCTGGCCCAGCGGTACTTCAGCGGGCGCTCGATGTCGCAGAACAGGATCACGCGGTCCTTGTCCGTCGTGTTCTCGGCGTAGTGGATGTAGGTTTCGTCGAACACCACGGCCTCGCCGTCGCGCCAGTGGTAGCGCTGGCCGTCCACGTCGATGTAGCAGCCCTCCACGCCCGGCGTCCACAGGCCCAGGTGGTAGCGCAGCGAACCCGCGAAGGGGTCGCGGTGGCGCACCAGGCGGCTGCCCGGTGGCAGCTCGGCGAACATGGCCGCCTTGATGGTGCCGATGCCCTTGAGCAGTTCGGTGGTGCGCGGGCACAGGATGGCGGCCGAGGGATGCGCCTCGTCATACCACTTCAGGTAGAAGCGCTTCCAGCCGCTCTTGAAGAAGGAGTTGAAGCCCACGTCGTTGAACTGGCTCGAGGCCTTGATGCTGCCGCCGTTGCGCATGGCGAGCGCCTCTTCGCGGATGACCTGCCAGTTCTCCTCGAGCACGCGCATTTCGGGAAACTGCGCGGGCGACAGGTACGGCGTGCTCGGCACCTTCGAGAAGATGTACATGAAGGCGTTCAGCGGCGCGAGGAAGGTCGAGTGGTCGGACAGCTGCCTGAAGAAGCGGTGCCGGACCTGGCCGCGGAAGTGAACGTAGAGCGCGCTGAGCGCGAAGATGGCGAGAATGACCCACTTCATTGGTGAAAGTGTCCTGTAGACGGCGCGGGGGTAGCCGGGTAGTGTAAATCGTTGCCCCAAACCTGGGCTGACCACGCCCTTTGCCCCCGTCCGAGACATGCCGGCCCCGCAGGCCGCGCCCTGCGCGGGTGGGCGCCGTCTCAGGCCCAGCCGGTCTCGATCTCGGTCTTCACCTCGGTCATGAGCCGGTGCACCGGGCACTTGCCGGCCACGCGCAGCAGTTCGTCGCGCTGCGCCTCGGTCAGCTCGCCGGTCACGCGCAGGCTCGACTTCAGCCGGTAGACGCCCTTGCGCTCCTCGCTGTCGTCGCGGTCGACGATCACCTCGATGTCTTCCACCGGCATGCCCTTGCGGCGCGCGTAGATCAGCACGGTGAGCGCCTTGCAGGCGGCCAGCGACGCGTCGTACAGGTCGTGCGGCTCCGGCCCCGCATCGCTGCCGCCGCCGGCCGGCGAGGCATCGATGGGAATCTCGTGGTTGCGGATCTTGAGGATGTGACGCGTGCCCGTGATGCCGTCGCGCCGGACCGAGATGCTCATGCCGATGTCCTTGTGGGGTGTGGATGCCGGGCGCGATGTTAGCCCGCCACCCGCTTCAGCGGTCGACCGCGAGCATCAGCGTTTCCTTGATCTCCTCCATCACCACGTAGCTGTGCGATTCCGCCGCCACGGGCAGCTTCTTGAGGATGTCGCCCAGGAGGTGCCGGTACTCGCTCATGCCGCTCAGGCGTGCCTTCACAAGGTAGTCGAAGCTGCCTGAGACCAGATGGCACTCGAGCACCTCGGGCATGTGCAGCAGTTCCTTGCGCACCTTGTCGAACACCTCGCCCGACTTGGCCGAGAGCTTGATCTCCACGAACACCAGCAGCGTCTTGCCCAGCGCCTCGGGCGACACATGCGCGTGGTAGCCGCTGATGACGCCCTCGCGCTCCATGCGCTTCACGCGCTCCGCGCAGGGCGATGCCGACAGGCCGATGCGCTCGGCGAGTTCAGTCATGGAGATGCGGCCCTGGCGCTGCAGCAGGTCGAGGATCTTGCGGTCGATGCGGTCGAGTTCGGGCATTTCACTCCGGGGCTGGCAATTGGCTTGCTATCTGCAGTGAATTTCACTGTCAATCGTCAAAAAACAATGAAATCCACTGCATTGTGCACTTTAGATTCCACGCATCCACCTTCATTCTCGTAAATACCAATGAAAGTCATCGTTCTCGGCGGCGGCGTGATCGGCACCACCACGGCCTACTACCTCGCGCGCTCCGGCGCCGACGTGACGCTGCTCGACCGGCAGGCCGGCCCTGCCGAGGAAACCAGCTTCGGCAACGCCGGGCAGGTGTCGCCGGGCTACTCGACGCCATGGGCGGCGCCCGGCATTCCGCTGAAGGCCATCAAGTGGATGTTCCAGAAGCACGCGCCGCTGTCGATCCGTCCCGACGGCACGCTGTTCCAGCTGCGCTGGATGGCGGCCATGCTGCGCAACTGCTCGCCCGAACGCTACGCGGTCAACAAGGAACGCATGATGCGCGTGGCCGAATACAGCCGCGGCTGCCTGCAGCAACTGCGCGCGGAAACCGGCCTGCGCTATGAGCACCGCACCGGCGGCACGCTGCAGCTGTTCCGCACCCAGGCGCAGCTCGACGCGGTGCAGCGCGACATCGCGGTGCTCGAGGAATGCGGCGTGCCCTACGAGCTGCTCGACCGCGATGCGCTCGCGCGCGTCGAACCCGCGCTCGCCGGCGCGCGCGACCGGCTCGCGGGCGGCCTGCGCCTGCCGAACGACGAGACCGGCGACTGCCATTTGTTCACCCGCGGCCTGGCTGACATCGCCCGCGGCCTGGGCGTGGATTTCCGCTTCGGCCAGTCGGTCGAAGGCCTCGAGATGGCGGGCGACCGCATCACCGGCGTGCGCACCGGCGCCGGCAAGATCCTCACGGCCGACCGCTACGTGATGGCCTTCGGCAGCTATTCGCGCGCCGCCATCGCATCGCTGGGGCTGGACATTCCGGTCTACCCCGTCAAGGGCTACTCGCTCACCGTGCCGCTGGTCGACGAATCGCTGGCACCGCAATCGACCGTGCTCGACGAAACCTACAAGGTGGCCGTCACGCGCTTCGACAACCGCATCCGCGTGGGCGGCATGGCCGAGCTCGGCGGCTTCGACCTGCGGCTGAACCCGCACCGCCGCGCCACGCTCGAGAAGGTGGTGAGCGACCTGTTCCCGGGCGGCGACCTGCCGCGCGCCACCTTCTGGACCGGGCTGCGCCCGATGACGCCCGACAGCACGCCCATCGTCGGCGCCACGCGCTATGCGAACCTGTTCCTCAACACCGGTCACGGCACGCTCGGCTGGACCATGGCCTGCGGCTCGGGCAAGCTCATCTCCGACCTAGTGACCGGACAGCGACCGGAGATCCGCACCGATGGCCTGGCGATGGACCGCTACGCGTCCGGCTCATCGCACGCGGCGCACCTGAACCCGGCCACGGCACACGCCTGACGCAGTGGCCGCTCAGGCGGCCTTCGCGATCGGAATCGTTTCGCTGGCCATGCCGCGGTAGACCTCCGCCTCGCCGTGCCTGGCCAGCAGCTGCATCAGGTGCTTGCGGATCAGCATGCCGGGCCGGTCCGACTCCATCGAATACTCCACGCCGCGCCGGCGTGTGTCGACCAAGGCATCGGGGTCGGTCGATTCGAGGATGTCCTTGTCCTCGCGCGTGACCGCCTCGTCGAAGTCGATCAGCATCTGTGCGGTGCAGTCGGCCTCGGTGTCGTTGCGGAACAGCCATTGGCACAGCTGCATGCGGCCGTCGTCGATGGGCGTGAAGCAGTTGATGATGATGTGTCGCACGCCGCTCGGGTATTCGATGTCGAGCCGGCGCGAGAACGGCAGGAAGTAGGCGTTGCGCATGTGGCGCGTGGTGATCGGCTCGGTCACGCCGCTGATGGCGTGGAACTTCGCCGGGTTGACCGCCTCGATCACCGTCTCGGCATAGAAGCCTGAATCGTTCTCGACCAGTTCGTACTTGCTCGGCTTCGGGCTCGCGGCCACGCCGAAGGTGGCGCGGTGCACGAAGCTGAAATGCGAGTTGTCGAACGAATTCTCGAGCGCGCGCATCGGGCTGGTCTGCCACTCTTCGTAGAACTGGAAGATGGTGCGGTAGCCCGGGTCGCCAAACTCCGGGATGGCGGGAATGTCGGCGATGGGCTCTTCCAGCGCCACCCATGCGTAGCCGTAGCGCGCGGTGCAGCGGTAGGCGGTGGTGCGGTACTCCGGCGAGATCTTGCGGTCGGCCTCGTACTGCGGAATGCGGATCACCTGGCCGCTGCGGTCGTAGGTCCAGCCGTGATAGCCGCACTGGATCGCGCCCTGCCCGCAGGCCTGGCCTTCGGCATCAACGCACCAGCCTTTCGACAGCTTCGCGGTGCGGTGGCAGCAGCGGTCGCGCAATGCGGCAGGCTGGCCGCCGGCATCGAGGAAGAGAACGATGTCTTCGCCCAGCAGCCTGAAGGGCCTCGGGCCGCTGGCCAGCTCAGTGAGCGGCATGACGGCATGCCAGAACTTGCGGAAGACGGGTTGTCGGGTGACGAGCATGCGTGGACTCCTTCTGTTGTTGCGCGTGGGTACGAACGAACCTGAAAGAGCAATTTCCTGCCGCGAGGGCTGAACGCTTCTACTCTGCGCCACCTGCCATGCAAATTGCGCGCCTGCATTGTGGCGCAGGTCGGCCGCGCCTCCAAGCACGCGGCCCGCCCTGGCATGGCTCGTGCATCGGCTCCCGCAAGAGTAGAAGCGTTCAGCAGCGCACGCACCACCGTTGTGCGCCCGCCCGGAAATTGCTCTTGAAGTGCCTTCCGCCGTGTGCGGAGGGATTCAAGACCCGAGGATTCCGAGGCCCCACATGCAACGTCGATTCTTTCTTGCGGCCAGCGCCGCCACCCTTGCCGCTCCCGCCGTCTTCGCCCAGGGCGGCGGCAAGCCGACCCCGCTCAAGTTCACGCTCGACTTCCGCATCAACGGCCAGACCGCACCCTTCTTCCTTGCGCACAGCAAGGGCTACTACAGGGACGAAGGCCTCGACGTGAGCATCGACACCGGCGCCGGCTCGGTCGCCTCCATCACGCGCATCGCGAGCGGCGTCTACCAGATGGGCCTGGGCGACATCAGCTCGCTGGTCGAGTTCAATGCACAGAACCCCGGCACCCCGATGGTGCAGGCCGTGTACCAGTACTACAACCGCGCGCCCTTCGTGATCATCGGCCGCAAGGACCGCGGCGTCACGGCCGAGTTCAAGAGCCTCGCGGGCAAGAAGGTGGCCGCCGCGGCCGTCGAATCGACCCGCCGCGCGTGGCCGATGGTGGCGCGCAAGCAGGGCATGCGCAGCGACGCCTTCCAGTGGCAGACCACCGACTTCAGCGCGCGCGACAACGTGATGGTGCGCGGCGACGTCGACGCCGCCACCTACTTTCATGATTCCGCCATTTCGCTCTTCGCGCGCATGAAGCAGGAAGAACTGTCGGTGCTCAAATATGCGGACGCGGGCGTCAACCTGTATGGCAACGCCATCCTCGCGAGCAGCAACATGATCGCGCAGAACCCCAGGGTGGTTGCGGCCTTCCTGCGCGCCACCAACCGCGCCATCGTCGAGACCTTTGCCAATCCCGCGCCCAGCATCGCGGCCATGCGCCAGCGCGAACCCATCCTGGACGAAAGGATGGAGCTTGAACGCTGGAGTGTCACGGCGCAATATGTGGGTGCCGCGGACACGCGCAGCCATGGCCTGGGTGACATCAGGAAGCTCACGCTCGAGCAGCAGGTCGACGAGGTCGCCGACGTATTCGGCCTCAAGGTCAAGCCCTCGTCCGACGCCATCTTCAACACCTCGATGCTGCCATCGCGCAGCGAACGCATGATTCCCAACAAGGCATGAACTTCAGCAACAGCAACTCCACACTCCCCGAAGAAGCCACGCTCGACGAACGCGACGGACGCTACCTGCGCAAGGCCATCGTCTGGTCGCATGCGGCGCGCCGCCGCGGCAACCGGCCCTTCGGCTCGGTCATCGTCTCGGCCGCCGGCGAAGTGCTCGCCGAAGCCGGCAACAGCAACACCGAGACCGGCGACTGCACCGCGCATGCGGAGGTGAACGCGCTGCGCGCACTCGCGGGGCGCGGCCTCACGCGCGAAGAGCTCGCCGGCGCCACCATCTACGCGTCGGGCGAGCCCTGCGTGATGTGCGCGGGCGCCATCTTCTGGTCGAACATCGGCCGCGTGGTGTTCGGCATCGACGCCGAGCGGCTGCGCGTGTTCCGCGGCGAACGGCAGGACCAGCGTGATGCGGAGCTGTCGTGCCGCGACGTGTTCCGCGCCTCGCCGCATCCGATCGAATGCATCGGACCCGCGCTGCTCGACGAGGCCAGTGCTGCACACGACGGCGCCTGGGCCAGCTAGCCGCTCGGGGCGGGGCGAATAGACTCGTTGGATGTCCTGGCACGCCCATCTTCATCTCGACTACCGACAGGAAGCCGCCCGCAGCGTCGCGCGCTTTCGCCATGACGGGCCGCTGCGCATCCTGCAGAGCCTCTATCCCGAGGGCGATGCGATCTGCCACAACGTGCTGGTGCATCCGCCGGGCGGACTGGTGGGCGGCGACACGCTGGACATCGACATCGAGGCAGCCGGCGCAAGCCATGGGCTCATCACCACGCCCGGCGCCTCGCGCTTCTACCGCTCCGAAGGCGAACTCGCGCTGCAGCGCACGCGCATCCGGCTTGCCAAGGGCGCGCGGCTCGAGTGGCTGCCGCTGGAGGCCATCTGCTACAGCGGCTGCCGCGCAGAGAACCGGCTCACCATCGAGGCCGAGCCCGGCGCCGAGATGATCGGCTGGGACGTGACGGCCCTCGGCTTGCCGAATGCCAATCAGCCATTCGAACGCGGCACCTACCTGCAGCACATCGAAGTGCCGGGCGTCTGGCTGGAGCGCGGGCGCATCGACGCGGCGGACCAGCGGCTGCTGCAGAGCCCGCTGGGCTTCGGCGGGCATCGCTGCATCGCGTCGCTGTTCTTCGTGTCGGGCTCGCCGGCCGCGCGGGCGCGGCGCGAGGCACTGCTTGCGCTCGCACGCACCGCCATCGATGCGCACGGGCTGCAGCAGAGCGCCGGCGCAACCAGCCCGCATGCGGAGATCGTCGTGCTGCGCGTACTGGCGCCCGTGGTGGAGCCCGCGATGCAGCTGCTGCGGCAGGTGTGGCAGGCATGGCGCGCGGAGCTGTGGCAGTTGCCGGCGAGCTCGCCGCGCATCTGGGCGACCTAGCGTTTCAGGCCGGCATGTCAGTGCGCGGCAGCCGCAGGTGCTTCTTCAGGGTTTCGAACACCTGCCGCGTGACCGGGTTCACCACGTGGCTGCGCACGTACAGGTAGTAGGCCAGGTCGGGCAGGCGCGGCATGCCGTCGCCCGCGCCCAGCACGCGCAGGCCGGCGTCGAGCTGCTCCACGCCGCGCGCCGTCACGCCGAGGCCGGCGCGCAGCGCGGCCTTGATGCCGATCAGGCTCGACGAGGTGTAGCGCGGCGTCCAGGCCACGCCCGCAGCATCGAGCGCCTCGTGGCCGATGCGGCGAAAGATGCTCGGGCCGTCGGCCATGATCAGCGGCACCGGCTTGGCCGGGTCGTGCACGTAGCTCGCGGCGCACAGCCACACGGTGGGCGAGTTGCGCAGCACCACGCCCTCGAACTGCGATTGCGCATCGGCGCGGTTGGAGATGATCATGTCGACCTCGCCGCTCTTGAGCGAAGTCATGAGGTAGGGGCTGCGGCCGATGTGGATGTCCAGCTGCAGCAGCGGCGAGGTGCGCGCCACCTCGGTCAGCAGCAGCGGCAGCATGGTCTCGGCCACGTCGTGCGGCGCGCCGATGCGCAGGTTGCCTTCGAGCTCGCCCTGCCGCAGGCTGCGCAGTGCCTCGTCGTTGAGCGCGAGCAGGTGGTGCGCATAGGTCAGGAGCCGCTCGCCATGCTCGGTAAGGCGCTTCTGCCGGCCCTGCTTGGCAAACAGCGCGTGGCCCGCCTGCTCTTCGAGCCGCTGCATCTGCTGCGTGACGGCCGACTGCGTACGGCCCAGGTGCACGGCCGCCGCCGCAAAGCTGTGGTGGCTGACGACGGCCGCGAAGGAGCGCAGCAGTTCGAGATCGAGCGTGGACATACATTAATTTTATTGATGTATTTCTTGCGCGAGATGGATTGTCGTGTCACGCCCCGGTCACTACAGTGAATGCAACCACGACAAGCATCCCCACTGGAGAATCTGCATGAGCACCCTGTCCGACCAACGCCGCGAGGCGGTTGCCGCGTCCATCGCCCGGATGAAGAAAGCCATTGGCGGCGCTGAACCAACCCGAGAAAAGCTCGATGCGGTGCTCGAAGCGCTGCAAGGGCTGGCCGCGCGCACCGACTACTGGGGCGCCGCCGACTTTCCGGCGCCCGAGGCCGGCGAGCACCAGGCCCGCTACCTGATTGCCGAAGACCCGGACCAGAGCTACGCGCTCTACCTCAACGTGATGCGGCCGGGCAAGAAGATCGTGCCGCACAACCACACCACCTGGGCCTGCATTGCCGCGGTGGAAGGCACCGAGCACAACCGCGTGTACGAGCGGCGCGACGACGGCTCGGTGCCGGGCGTCGGCAAGCTCGAGGAAACCGCGCTGGTCGTGGTCGCGCCCGGCCAGGGCATTGCGCTGATGCCCGAGGACATCCACTCGGTCGAGATCCAGGGCGACCAGGTCATCCGGCACCTGCACATGTACGGCCGGGCGCTCGAGACGCTGAACCAGCGCACCGCGTACGACCTGGAAGCCGGCACGTACCAGACGATGGGCATCGGCGTGCAGACGCGCCGCTAGACCCCTCTTTCAACCTCGTCTTCGTTCATGCGGACCGTGCGGCGCGCGGCCCCGCAGGACCGCGTTCGTTCCAACGGCTTGCTTCCCATGACCTCCTTCATCGATCCGAAGACCCTCAAATCCTGGCTGCACGACGGCGGCGAGATCGCGCTGCTCGACGTGCGCGAGCACGGCCAGTACGGCGAGGCGCACCTGTTCTACGGCATCCCCCTGCCCTTCAGCCGGCTCGAACTCGATGCACCGCGCCTCGTGCCGCGCCGCAGCGTGCGGGTGGTGGCATACGACGGCGGCGAAGGCGAGGTGGCCGAGCGCGCCGCCCGGCGGCTCGCGGTGCTGGGCTACACCGGCGTGCACGTTCTGCAGGGCGGCACCCGCGCCTGGAAGGCCGCGGGCCATGCGCTCTTCGCGGGCGTCAACCTGCCTTCGAAGACCTTTGGCGAACTGGCCGAAGAGGCCTACCACACGCCCCGCGTGAGCGCCGACCAGCTGGCCGAGATGCTCGCGCGCAAGGAGAAGGTGGTGGTGCTCGACGGCCGGCCGGTGAGCGAGTTCCACAAGATGAACATCCCCACGGCCACCTGCTGCCCCAACGGCGAGCTCGCCTACCGCGTGCGCCGGCTGGTGCCCGACACCACCACGCCCATCGTCGTCAATTGCGCGGGCCGCACGCGCAGCATCATCGGCGCGCAGACGCTCATCAACCTGGGCCTGCCCAACCCCGTCTACGCGCTGGAGAACGGCACGCAGGGCTGGTACCTGAACGACCACGCGCTGGAGCACGGCAGCACGCGGCGCTATGCGGACGACAGCGGAAACACCGACCTGCGGCCGGCCGCCAAGGCGCTGGCCGAGCGCTTCGGCGTGCCCACGGTCACGGCGCAGACCGTGCTGCAGTGGGCCGGCGACGCCAGCCGCAGCCTGTTTCTCTGCGACGTGCGCACGCCCGAGGAATTCGCGGCCGGCACGCTGCCCGGTGCGCAGCACACGCCGGGCGGGCAGCTGATGCAGGCCGGCGACCAGTACTTCGGCGTGCGCGGCGCGCGGCTCGTGCTGTTCGACAACGATGGCGTGCGCGCACCCACCGTGGCGCACTGGCTGCGGCAGATGGGCCACGAGGCGAGCGTGCTCGAAGGCGGGCTTGCGAGCGGGCTGTCGCTGGCGCCCGCCGCCGTGCCGCCCGCGCCCGCGCTGGCGACGATCGACGCGCAGGCGCTGGCCGCCCGCCTTGCGCAAGGCGACGTGGCGCTGGTCGACCTGCGCCCGAGCATGCAGTTCCGCGCCGGTCACATTCCGCAGGCGCGCTGGTCGATACGCCCGCGCCTGGCCAACGACCTGAAGTCCGAAACGCGCCAGCTCGTGCTGGTGGCCGACGACGATGCGCTCGCCGCCTGGGCTGCGGCGTCCGAGCTGGCCGGCCGCTCGCCCGCGCCGCTGCGGCTCGAGGGCGGCATGGCCGCATGGCGCGCCGCGGGCCTGCCGGTGGAAGCCACGCCCGCCCTGCCCGCCGACGCGGACTGCATCGACTACCTGTTCTTCGTGCACGACCGCCACGACGGCAACAAGGAAGCGGCGCGCCGCTACCTGGCCTGGGAGACCGGCCTGGTCGCGCAGCTCGACGCGCAGGAGCGCTCGGCATTCCGGCTGCCGGCCGCTTCCGCCGCGCGGCACGCCTAGCTCCCCCGGTTTCGCCTTCTCCGTTCGTCGTTGTCAGTTCCTATTCCAGGAGTCCCGTCATGTCGTCTGTCTTTTGCATTCCGAGCCTTGCCCGTCTTTCGGTCGCTGCCGCATGGCTCGCGGCCATGGCCCTGCAGCCTGCCGCGGCCCAGCCGCTGCCCGCGCGCAACGGCTTTCCGTCGCAGCCCGTGAAGTTCGTCTCGCCCTTTCCTCCGGGCGGCGGCAACGACGCCACGGCCCGGCTGGTGACCACGCGGCTGCCGGAAATCATGGGCCAGGCCGCAGTAGTGGACAACCGCGGCGGCGCGGGCGGCAACATCGGCGCCAAGTCGGTGGCCGAGGCCAAGCCCGACGGCTACACGGTGCTGACCTCGCAGGTATCGATCATGGCGGTGAACCCCTCGCTCTACTCGGCGCCCGGCTTCGA
Source organism: Variovorax beijingensis (assembly GCF_007828835.1). Classification (GTDB taxonomy): domain Bacteria; phylum Pseudomonadota; class Gammaproteobacteria; order Burkholderiales; family Burkholderiaceae_C; genus Variovorax; species Variovorax beijingensis_A. The sequence continues at coordinate 136,827 of NZ_VIVL01000007.1, forward strand.
CCCGATCAAGAACTTCATGCCGATCACGCAGATCAACGCGGCGCCGCTCGCGCTGGTGGTGGAGGCCCATTCGCCCTACAAGACCTTCGCCGACCTGGCCGCGCGTGCCAAGGCCAGCCCCGGCAAGGTGACCTATGCCACGCCGGGCAACGGCACGCTCTCGCACCTGGTCGGCGTGGTGCTGCAGAAGGACAGCGGCGTGGACATGACGCACGTGCCCTACAAGGGCGCCGGCCCCGCGCTCACCGACCTGCTCGGCGGGCAGGTCGACGTGCTCGTGACCTCGACCTCCTCGGTCGCGGGCATGGTGCAGAACGGTAAGCTGCGCGTGCTGGCCGTTACCAGCCCGCGCCGCATCGGCGTGTTCGCCAAGGTGCCCACGCTCGAGGAACTGGGCTATGCCAATGCCCGCTTCGAGGACTGGTACGGCTTCTTCGCGCCAGCCGGCACGCCGCCCGAGCGCGTGGCCTACCTGAACGAAGCCATCGTGCGCACGCTGCGCCTGCCCGAAGTGACCAAGCTCGTGAACGACGGCGGCAGCGAGGTGGTCGCCAACACGCCCGAAGCCTTCGCCGCGCAGCTGCGGCAGGACATCGACCGCTGGTCGCGCATCGTCAAGCTGTCGGGCGCAAAGGCGGATTGACGCACCATAGAGGCCCGTGCCCGCTGGAACACACCATGTCCGATTCGCCCAAAGACACCGCAGGCCAGTCCCTCGACACCCGGCTCGCCCACGCCGGCAAGGCTCCGGCCTACTTCGGCGGCTCGCCGGTCAACACACCGCTGGTGCGCGCGAGCACCGTGCTGTTCGACAGCGTGGCCGCGATGCGCGAGACGCGCGCGCGCCGCGGCGAAGAGCGCGCCTTCAGCTACGGCGCGCGCGGCACGCCCACCACCTTCGCGCTCGAAGATGCGGTGAGCGAGCTCGAAGGCGCCCACCGCACGCGCCTCTTTCCCACCGGCCTTGCCGCCATCGGCATGGTGCTGCTGTCGTATCTGAAGCCCGGCGACCACGTGCTGATGTCGGACAGCGTGTACGAGCCGGCGCGCAAGCTCGTGCATTCCTTCCTCGACCCCTACGGCATCCGCTGCAGCTTCTTTGCCGCGGACGGCAGCGGCATCGAGGAACTGTTCGAGCCGAACACGAAGCTCGTGTATGCCGAATGCCCCGGTTCGCTGGTCTACGAGATGTGCGACCTGCCGAAGCTGGCCGAACTGGCGCATGCGCGCGGCGCGCTGGTTGCCGCGGACAACACCTGGGGCTCGGGCGTTCAATACCGGCCGCTCGCACTGGGCGCCGACATCTCGCTGATGGCCGCCACCAAGTACCTCTCGGGCCACTCCGACGTGATGATGGGCACCGTCGCCACCACGCGCGAAGCCTGGCAGCCGCTCAACGAGCGCTGCGACGCCTTCGGCATGACGGTGAGTCCCGACGATGCCTGGCTGGTGCTGCGTGGCATGCGCACGCTGTCCGCGCGGCTGCAGATGCACGAGCGGCATGCGATGGAGGTGGCGCACTGGCTGCAGGCGCGGCCCGAGGTGGCGGCCGTGTTCTGCCCCGCGCTGCCGCAGCATCCGGGCCACGTGCTCTGGCAGCGCGACTGCCGCGGCACCAACGGGCTCGTCTCGTTCGAGCTGCAGCCGGGCATCGGCAACGCCGCGGTCGAGCGCTTCGTCGATGCGCTGTCGCTGTTCGGCCGGGGCTCGTCCTGGGGCGGCTATGAAAGCCTGGTGGCCTGGGCCGACATGCGCGCGGCCCGCAGCGTGACCGACTGGAGCGCGCGCGGCGCGGTCATCCGGCTGCACGTGGGGCTCGAGGCGCCTTCGGACCTGCTGCGCGATCTCGAAGGCGGCTTCGCGGTCCTGGGTGCCGGCTGAAGGCAGCTGCGCTGCGGCTCAGGCCGCGACCGGCTCGGGAAGAATGGCCGTCAGCGCGAAGTCGACCAGATGGAGCCAGGTCGCTTCGAGCCCCATGATGCTGTGGTGGTCGGAGCCGGGCACGGTCTGCACGCTGATGGGCGTGGGCCAGGCGGCGATGAGCTTCTGCGAGCGCTCGGGCAGCACCACGTCGTCGCGCTCGGCCAGCAGCACCTGGGTCTTCGCGGCCACTTCCTTGCAGTGCGTGAGCGAGTCGAAGCGGTGGCGCAGCAGGAGTGCCAGCGGAACCAGCGGAAAGCGCCTCTTGGCCACTTCGAGCATCGAGTCGTAGGGCGTGACCAGCTGCAGGCTCGAGAAGTCCTGCTGCGCCACCAGCTGGATGGCCACGCCCGTGCCGAGGCTGCGGCCGACCACGTGCAGGCGCGCCTGCGGAAAGGCCTTGCGCAGGTGGTTCGCAAACTGGATCGCATCGGCCACGGAGGCGATCTCCGAGGGATGCCCTTCGGAGTCGGCCACGCCGCGGTAGTTGACGGCCGCAAATCCGAAGCCCTCCGGCAGCCAGTGCAGCGCCTGCGCGGTGGCGCGAACGTCCTCGCCCCGGCCGGCAAAATAGATGAACAGGTCCTGCAGCGCGTCTTCGCCCTGCGGGTGATAGACATAGCCGCGCACCATGCCGCCCGGCACGGTGTGGGAGTAGGTGGAGAAATCGTCGGACAGGTGGACGACCGGCAGTTTCCGGACGTTGAAGAGGATGTGCCCCTGCCGCGCGGCCAGCAGGGTCCAGTACGCCGCAATGCCGCCAATGGCGGCGGCCGAGGCCGAGAGCGCGATGCGAAAGGCTTTGGAAGATGACAAGGTGTGCTCCCGCCTACTTCCTGCAGTCGCCGCCGACGGACACCGTGCCGTCCTTGCACTCCGTCAGTATCTCTTCGTCGGCCGGGCCCGCGCCCGGGCGCGCCGGGGCCGCGCCTGCTGCGGGTGCGCCTTCGCGCTGGTAGACGATCTTCTTGCTGCCGAGATCGCAGCTGCCCACCACCTGTCCGGCCGCTTCTGCATTGGCATCGACGGTGACGACGGTAAAGCGCGTCACGCCGGCCGCGGCAATCTTCGCTTCGATCTGGGTGCGCAGGGCTTCGCAGTTTTCGGCGCCGTGGGCGGCGCCCGCGAGGGCAAGCGCCATGGGAATCAACCAGGGTTTCATGATGAATCGGCCTCGCAGCGGAGGGTATGGCAAACGAAGAGTCTAGCCCTTCATTTTCCAGCGACGCATCCTCGCGCACCATGCGGTAACCAGGCGTCACCGCCCGCACAGCGCATTCGCAGGCTCAGCCGCAGGCGTTCCTGCCGGCCGGGGATTGGCGCAGCCTGTTGAGGAACGCGAGCTGGACCCTGGCCGTCTCGCTGCCCTGCGCGGCGGCGCGCAGCATCCACTCGCGGGCCTCGCAGCGGTCGGCCTCGACTGCGGAGCCATAGAGCGTCGGCCCCGCCAGCAGCACCATGCCCAGCATCTCCTGCGCCTCGGCGTGGTCCTCGGCCGCCGCTTGCCGAAGCTGTTCGAGCATCGAGCGGTAGTCGCGTGCAGCCTGCGCTTCCAGTGCCAGCTGGAAGCGCTGCTCGGCATGCAGCACGACGCCCGCATCGGGCGGCTGCGCCGCGGAAAGCGCCGCCGCGAGGCACAGGGCGCCCGACAGCCCGATGCGCCAGCGCAGCGACCAGCTTGCGATTTGATTCGATTCGGATGCCATCGGCGTTCTCCACCATTCAGTTGCGTGGAGGCCATCGTGGCAGCAGGCGCTTGCAAAAAGAAACTGGATTTCGCGCAGCCAGGCTCAGCCGGGGCCTGAGCCCTTGCGAGTCGTCCTCTTCAGAACTTCGCGGTCAGCGCCACCTGCAGCTCGCGTCCCGGCCCCGGCATGATCAGGTTGTCGACGCTGCCGTGCGCGGACACGTAGTACTTCCGGCCAGTGATGTTCTTCAGGTTGACCGAGAGCTCGTAGCGCTCGGTCCTGTAGCTCGCGGCCAGGTCGGCCGTGACGTACGAAGGCAGCGTCACCAGGTTGCTGAGCGAGGCATAGCGCGCGGCCACGTAGTTCACGCCGCCGCCCGCGCTCAGGCCATGGCCCAGGTCCTTCATGAGCCACACGAAGGCCGAGTGCCGCGGCGTGAGCGGCGCCACCTTGCCCTGCACCGGCATCGCGGCGCCGACGGGCAGCTGCAGCGAACTCACGGTGGCCAGCGACTTGACCATGCGGCCGTCCAGGTAGGCGTAGCCCGCGCTGACGTCCCAGCGCCCCGGCAGCTTGCCGGCCAGCGCCAGCTCCATGCCGTTGGTGCGCTGCGTGCCCACGTTGATCTGCCGTGCCGGATTGGACGGATCGGTGTTCTTGATGCCCGAGCGCTCCAGGTTGAAGACCGCGGCCGTGAAGTTGAGCGCGCCGTCCAGGAAGTCGAGCTTGGCGCCGATCTCCTTGTTGACGGTGATCTCGGGATCGTTGGCCGCGTTGTTGGCCGACAGCGCGAAGGTCTCGGCCGAAGGCTGGAACGAGCGGCTGTACGAGACGTAGTAGGACTGCGAGTCGCTCGGCTGCCAGACCAGGCCCGCGCGCGGGCTGAACTTGCGGTCGGTGCGCGAGAAGGGGGCCAGCGTGCGCTCGAAGGAAGTCTCCTGGCGGAAGTCGTCGTAGCGTCCGCCGACGAGCGCCTTCCACTGCGGCGCCAGCGTGATCTGGTCCTGCGCATAGAGCGCAGCCGTCTTGAAGGCGGTGTTGCTCGGAATCGCGCTGCTGGCCAGGTAGCTGGCGAGCGGAATGGGCGGCGGCGCGGAGACCGGGTTCAGGATGCTCACGCGCTCGAAGCCGGTGGCCGAGGACACCGTGTACGCGCGCTTGTCCTGCTTGCCCAGCTCGGCGCCGATCAGCCATTCCTGCTTGAAGCCGCCGAGCTCGTTGCGCCATGTCAGGTCGGTCTGGTTGAACCAGCCGCTCTCGTCGCGGTCGACGAAGCCGCGGGTGCGGCCCACGGTCATGCGCACCGGGTCGGTGGTGCCGCTGGGCAGGGTGTTGAAGCGGTCGAGCTTGTAGCTGTAATAGCGCGTGGTGTTGCGCAGGCTCAGCGTGTCGCTGAAGCGGTGGTTCAGCGTGGCGGTGAAGGACTGCACGCGCGTGGTGGTGGTGTCGTCGCGCTTCGCGAAGGCCGAGCCGTAGTAGGTGCCGATCGGCACGTTCACCGGGCGGCCGTTGAGCGCCGGAATGCCGAAGTCGGTCAGCCGCTGGTCGTAGGCATTGGTGTACTGCAGCAGCAGATCGGTCTGCGGGCTGAATTTCATGGCCAGCGAGGGCGCGATGCTGTAGCGGTCGATGAACTGCTGGTCGCGATAGCTGCCCGACTTTTCGCGCGCCACGTTGAGGCGAAAGGCCATGTTCTCGCCGATAGGGCGGTTGAGATCGGCCGTGAGCCGCTTGAAGTCGTGGGTGCCCAGGCCCAGCGACACTTCGCCGAAGGGACGTTCGAAGATCGGCTTCTTCGTCACGCGGTTGATCAGCCCGCCCGACGAGCCGCGGCCGTACAGCACGGCGGCCGGGCCCTTGAGCACCTCGATGCGCTCCGTGTCCGACAAGTCGCGGAAGTACAGCGCGTCGTCGCGCACGCCGTCCACGAACCAGTCGGCGATGGCCGTGAAGCCGCGGATCACCACCTGGTCGCGCTGGCCGTCGCCGGCATTGAAGGAAACGCCGGGCGCATTGCGCAGCGCGTCCTGCATGGAGGTTGCGCCCTGGTCGCGCAGCAGCTGCGCAGGCAGCACGTTGACCGCCTGGGGAATGTCGCGCAGCGGCGCGCTGCCCTTGGTGGCCGTGCTGCCCACCGACGGGGCATAGCCGGGCTCCTGCTCGGAGGTGACGATGATCTCCTGCAGCGTGCTGGCCGGCGTCTGGGCCTGGGCCGCGCAATGCAGCGCGGCAAGGGTGGCAAGGAAGAGCGGCGTGCGGCGAAGGCGGCGATGCACGGCAGGCGGGCGAGCGGACATGGAGAATTTCCCTCAGGGCGATTTTTTGGAATCGCGAAGCGCCATGCCGCCTCTCCCATCGATCGATGGGGAAACCGCATGCGCCCTGCCTGGAGAAAATCTGGGTTGGGTGCCTTTGCCGGGGCCGCGCCAGCGCATGGCCGGCGTTTCCTGCAACAAAAGTTCGCTTCGCGCGAACCGCGGAATTGTAAACAAGGCCGCGAGGTTTGCGCGTGGCGCTGCCGTCCTCTTCAGCAGCAGCGCCCCTTGCCTCCGCCGTAGCGCGCCTCGAGCCGCTCGCGGAAGAAGGCCTCGTAGCTCATCGGCGGCTGCTCGGGGTGCGTGGCCGCCATGTGGGTCAGGTAGGCGTCGTAGTCGGGCAGCCCGACCATGAGCCGCAGCGACTGCTTGAGCGAGCGCGCGAAGTAGCGCCCGGCTTCCGGCAATGCGAGAGCCATGGTGTGCTCAGCGCGTGGCCGATGCTGCGAGCGGTTCGAACGGCGTCTCCTGCGCCGTCGGCCGGTGGGCCGCCCGTGCCGCGAGGCAGGCCTTGATGCTGTAGACCAGCACGCTCAGCACCACGAACATGAAGAGCGCGCACAGCGCCGCATCGAGCCGGTCGTTGAAGACGATGCGCGACATGGCCTCGGGCGTCTTGGCCGGCGCCACCAGCACGCCGTTGGCCAGGCCTTCGGTGTAGCGGGCCGCATGCGAGAGGAAGCCGATCTTCGGATCGGGCGAGAAGATCTTCTGCCAGCCGGCCGTGAGCGTGCAGGCCAGCAGCCATGCGGCCGGCGCAATCGCCACCCAGGCATAGCGCTCGCGCTTCATGCGGAACAGCACCACCACGCCCAGCAGCAGCGCCACCGCGGCCAGCATCTGGTTGGAGATGCCGAACAGCGGCCACAGCGTGTTGATGCCGCCCAGCGGATCGACCACGCCCTGGTAGAGGAAGTAGCCCCAGGCCGCCACGCACAGCGCCGTGGCAAACAGGTTGGCCGGCAGCGAATCGGTGCGCTTGAGCGCGGGCACGAAGCTGCCCAGCAGGTCCTGCAGCATGAAGCGGCCGGCGCGGGTGCCGGCGTCCACGGCCGTGAGGATGAAGAGCGCCTCGAACAGGATCGCGAAGTGGTACCAGAAGGCCATCATGGCCTGCCCGCCGATCACCTGGTGGAGGATGTGGGCCATGCCCACGGCGAGCGTCGGCGCACCGCCTGCGCGGCCGAGGATGGTGCTTTCGCCCACGTCCTTCGCGGTTTGCATCAGCATCTCGGGCGTGACCACGAAGCCCCAGCTCGAGATGGTCTGCGCGGCCTGCTGCGCGGTGCTGCCCACCAGCGCGGCCGGGCTGTTCATTGCAAAGTAGATGCCGGGCTCGATGCACGAGGCGGCCACCAGCGCCATCACCGCCACGAACGATTCGGCCAGCATGCCGCCATAGCCGATGAAGCGCGCATGGCGCTCGTTGTCGAGCATCTTGGGCGTGGTGCCTGACGAGATCAGCGCATGGAAGCCCGACACCGCACCGCAGGCGATGGTGATGAACAGGAACGGGAACATGCTGCCCGACCACACCGGCCCGTTGCCGTTCGCGAACTGCGTGAGCGCAGGCATCTGCAGCGTGGGCATGACGAACACGATGCCCAGCGCCAGCGCGATGATGGTGCCGATCTTCAGGAAGGTCGACAGGTAGTCGCGCGGCGCCAGCAGCAGCCACACCGGCAGACTCGCGGCGATGAAGCCGTAGCCCACCAGCATCCAGGTGAGCGCCTTGCCGTCGAAGGTGAAGAGCGGCGCCCATGCGGGGTCCTGGCTCACGGCCTGGCCGCCGAAGATGGCGAGCATCAGCAGCACGAAGCCGATCAGCGAGACCTCGCCGATGCGCCCCGGCCGGATGAAGCGCAGGTACACGCCCATGAACAGCGCCACCGGAATGGTCGCCGCCACCGTGAAGGTGCCCCACGGCGATTCGGCCAGCGCCTTCACCACGATCAGCGCCAGCACCGCGAGGATGATGATCATGATCATGAAGGTGCCGAACAGCGCGATCATGCCGGGCACCGTGCCCATCTCCTGCTTGACGAGATCGCCGAGCGAGCGGCCGTCGCGCCGCGTGGAGATGAAGAGAATGATGAAGTCCTGCACCGCGCCCGCGAACACCACGCCCGCCAGCACCCACAGCAGCCCGGGCAGGTAGCCCATCTGCGCGGCAAGCACCGGGCCCACCAGCGGACCGGCGCCCGCAATGGCCGCGAAGTGGTGGCCGAACAGCACGTTCTTGTCGGTTGGCACGTAGTCGAGGCCGTCGTTGTGGCGGTGCGCCGGCGTCTTGCGGTTGCCGTCCAGCCCCAGCACCTTCTCGGCGATGAACAGGCTGTAGTAGCGGTAGGCGATCAGGTAGGTGCAGACCGCGGCGGTCACCACCCACAGGGCGTTGACGCTTTCACCGCGCGTGAGGGCCACGGTGCCCAGCGCGAATGCGCCGGCCACGGCCACGACGAGCCACACCAGATGGCGGCGGATGCTGTGCATGGGAATGTCTCCTGGGAATGAACCCGGGAGTTTTGCCGCAGGCGCGCGCGGGCGCATCCGTCGGACCGCGCGGCCCGCGTGCGTGGCTTTGCGTAATGGAAAACCCTCAGCGCCGGTTGACGCTGCGGCCCTATCGCACGGTCGACATCACCGTCGCGCGGCAGCGGGGCTGGTCGCGCGGCGCCAGCAGGTTGCAGTTGTCCAGCGCGCGCTGCTGCATGTCGCTGAGCCGGGGCTGCTCGCCGGGCGGCGGGCCGTCCCACTGGCGGTAGACCGGCGGCGGCGGCGGCTGTTCGGCCCAGCGCTCGCGGCGTTCGTATTCGCGCCGCTGCTCGCGTTCGTAGGCGCGCTGCTCGCGGCGTTCATAGCGCTCCTCGCGGTCGCGCTGGATGCGCCACATGCAGGTGTTGAAGTCGACGCCGGAGCGGCCGCTGGCGCAATAGCGGCGGTCGTTCTCGTACGAATCGGGATCGCGCTGCGCAAGGGCCGGGAGCGTGGTGGCAAGGCCCAGAATGGCCAGGACGATGAGTTTTTTCATGGGGACCTCTCCGAGGTTCGGTGACACCGGCACAGCATGCCACACCGATCAGGCCGCCCCAAGGCAGGCATCCCTGTAGGCCCATGGCTCCGCTGATCCGTTGAGTTGGATTGAGTGGCGCTTTTCAGGCGCTAGAGCCGTCGCGCCTGCATCGGCTGGCGCGACCAGTAGATGCCGTCCAGCCGGTCGAGCCGCACCTCGCCGCCGGTCGAGGGCGCATGCACGAACTGCCCGGCCCCCACGTAGATGCCCGCGTGCGAAGGCGTGGCGGCACCGAAGAGCACCAGGTCGCCCGAGCGCAGTTCGGACGTGGGCACGGGACGGCCGAAGCCGGCCATGCGCGCCACCGTGCGCGGCGTGGCCTGGCCCGCGCTGCTTCTGTACACGTAGCCGATGAGGCCGCTGCAATCGAAGCCGCCCTCCGGCGTGTTGCCGCCGTAGCGGTACGGCGTGCCGACCAGGCCCAGCGCATGGATCGCGACGTTGCTCGACTGCTCGGCCGTCAGCGCGGGGGGTCCGTAGGCGGCCGCGGACTCTGGCGCCCGCGGGCCTGCGCAGCCCAGCACCAGCAGGCAGGCGCCGATCGGAAGCAGCCGAAGAAGCAGAAGCGGCATGCGGGGGCGCGGCGTGGGGACGGATGCATCGGACATGCGGCTCCTTCAGGACTTGGCTGTCTTCTTCGCAGGCTTCGTCTTGCCGGCACCGTTGAGCGCGACCGCCTGCTGCACGAGCGCCTTGAAAGCGGCCGCGTCGACTTGCTCGCCTTCGAAGATGTCGATCGCACGGCGCATGTTGCCGTCCAGGCTCGAATTGAAAAGGCCGGCCGGGTCGGGCAGCGACGCGCCCTTGGCGAAGGTGAGCTTCACCTTGTCCTTGTAGGACTCGCCCGTGCAGATGATGCCGCCGTGCGACCACACCGGCGTGCCCATCCACTTCCACTCCTCGACGACCTCCGGGTCTGCCTGCTGGATGAGCTTGCGCATGCGGCCCAGCGTTTCGCCGCGCCAGCCGCCGAGCTCGGCGATTCTTTTCGAGATGAGCGCCGATGCCGGCTGGTCCGGGCTACTCGCGTCCGACTTTTTCATGTCTGAAGGTGCTTCATTTGCAATGACCGTGGAGGATAGCCATGCATCGAATCAATGCAAAGCGCAGAGGGCCGGCACCGGCCATCGTATGGCACGATCGCCGCATGCCCGAGCCCTCCCGCCGCATACCGTACCGCACCTGGCCAGGCGCGCTTGCGGTGCTCCTTGCCATTGCCGCCTACGTAGGCGGCCTGAGCTTCTGGGACCGCCGCACGCCCGGCAGCCGGCCGCTGCCCACGGGGGAAACGGTGGCCGTCGGCCATGCCAGGTTCGTTCCCGCCAGCGGATGGGAAATGGACTTGTCGCGCTCCAGGGCCGGCCAGTCGCTGATGCTGTTCAAGGGCGGCCACAAGTTCCTGGTGACCACGCGTGCGTGGGCCGGCGGACCCGACGGACCGCTGATGCGGCAGCAAAGGCTCATGGAGCGCGGCCAGCGCCTGAACATCGATGGCGACGTGTCCGACTTCGTCACCTCGTGGGGCCTGCAGGGCAAGACCTTTGCCTACTACGGATCGAAGCTGGCTGGCCGCTTCTGGCAGGTGGTCGACCTCCGGCGCCAGTCGCTCGTGCAGATCGATTGCTACGGCGCCAGCGAGGGCCTGAACGAGGCAATGGCCGAGGCCCGCAGCATGCTGGAATCCATGGACCTGGAGGCACCGCAGTGAGCCCGCCCGCCTTCGAAGGCCAGCAGGACCGCGGCGAATGGCCGATCGGCACCGATTCGTTCTTCCAGCCGCAGCGCGCGGCCTTCTGGCTGCTGGCGGCGCTGATCGTCAACGGCCTGTTCTACACCATCAACATGTTCTCGATGGGTTTCCGTGTCGTCCCTGTCACGGCCCTGCTGGGCATCCTGGTGTGGGGCATCTACACGCTGCTTTTTCTCCTGGTCTTTCGCACGCTCGACCTGCTCGAGCAGCATCCGCCGGAAGCTTTCGTGCTGGCCTTTGCGTGGGGCGGGCTCGGCGCCGTCTACTTTGCCGCGCCGGCGAACATCGCCATCCAGAGCCTGTGCGCCAAGCTGGTGTCGCCGGATTTCGCGGCGCTCTGGGGGGCGGCCGTCGCGGGCCCGATCACCGAGGAGTTCCTGAAGATCGCCGGCGTCATCCTGCTGGTGCTGGTGGCGCGCAACCAGTTCCAGACCTACCTGTCGGTGCTGATCGTCGGCGCCATGGCAGGCCTGGGTTTCCAGGTGGTCGAGAACCTCAGCTACACCGTCAACGCCTCGATGCACTTTCCGCTCGAGAACCAGGTGTCCCCGGTACTCATCAACCTGCTGACGCGCGGGCTGCTGAGCGGGCTGTGGAGCCACGCGGCCTACACGACCATCGCGTCCTTCGGCGTCGCCTGGTTCCTGCTGCATCCGGAGCGCTCGATGGCCGCGAGGATCGCCTGCGCCGTGCTGTGCTTTGCGCTCGCGTGGGCGATGCATTTCATCTGGAACTCGCCGTGGCTCGAAGACCTTTTCGACGGCGGCTACGGCGACATGGCCGTGCTGCTCGCCGTCAAGGGCATTCCCGCGCTGGTTGCGGCGGGGCTCTTCTGGCGCGTTGCCGCGCGCGAGAACGGCGCCTACCTGCATGCGCTGGCCGCCTACTTCGTGCCGGAGCGCGAGCTGATCCGCGACGACGAATGGATCCGCCTGGGCGCACCCCTGCAGCGCTACCGGATCCGCAGGCAGATGGGCTGGACCTTCGGCCTGCGGGCCAGGCGGCTGAAGACGCAGCTGCAGCGCGAGCAGCTGCGCCTGATCCGCAAGGCCATGACCTATGGACGCGGTGCGCAGACGCTGCGGCATGAAGTGGCGATCCGGCGCGTGCGCGCCGAACTCGATCCGCTCATCGCCGCGCAGCCCTGAGGATCGGGACCATGGCCCTGGATCCTCCGGAGCGTCCGGCAGAGCCCGCGCCTTCGCGCCGCAGGCGCGGACTGCTTGTCACGGCCGCGGCGTGCGCCGTGCTGGCCGTGGGCGCATGGGCCGTCGCAACCGGCATCGTCGAGATTCCCGAGCGCTTCAATCCGTGGGCGCCGCTCGACGTGGCGGCGCCGCCCAACTGGCTGACCGGCTTCAAGCTCGAGCGGGCCCGCCGCGAGCCCGCGCGCTGCCTTGGGGCGCTGGCGCAGACCGGCATGCAGTACGACCTGCTGCCCGACCGCGTCACCGGCCCCGGCTGCGGCTTCAAGAACGCCGTGAGGCTGCGCTCCGCCGGCGTGCGCCTGGGCACGGCGCCTTCGCTGAGCTGCCCGATGGCGCTGTCCTTCTTCATGTGGGAGCACCACGCGCTGCAGCCGGCCGCCAGGCAGCGCTTCGGCCAGCCGGTGGCGGCCATCGAGCACCTTGGCAGCTATGCCTGCCGCAACGTGAACCGCGGCGAAGGCGCCGTGCCCGGTGCTTCGCGCAGCCGGCACGCCACGGCCGATGCGCTGGATGTGGCGGGCCTGACGCTGGCCGATGGCCGCCGCATCACGGTGCTGCAAGCCTGGCCCCGCAGCAGCGCCGCGAGTACGGACGATCCGGCGGCGCTGCCGCTGCGCGATGCGCACCGCGGCGCCTGCCGTTTCTTCAACGGGGTGCTGGGCCCCGACTACAACGCCGCGCACAGCGACCACTTCCATCTGGAGACCGGCGGGTACGACATGTGCCGCTAGCTGGCACACCAGGGAGGTGGCGCCAATGCGCCAGCATCTTGAAGCGCGGGCACTACTACGCAGTGGTTTTGCTCTTCTTGCGTGCGACCCACGCTGCGAGACCTGCACTGACGATGGTCCAGGCCCCAATTCCAACGGCCATCGCGTTCTCGGGCTTCATCGGTAATTGAATCGGAACGATGCCAAAGACAATGCTGGCGGCTGCAATGGCAGCCAGCATTCCAAGCGCCCGACGTGGACTCGCCGCGGCGACGCCGCCGACCCAACCACCCAACACGGCAGAGGCCGCACCGCCCATGAGGACATACACGCGCAGCATTCGAGCGGCTTCATCCTCGCCGTGACGCCCAATCCCCGTACCTGGAAACGCGAGTGAAAAGAGGATTGGCAGGCCCAGAAACAAGGCGACGCCGAGCAAAGCCCCGCACAGAGTGAAGATCGGACGCTTCATCAGCTGATCGGCCAGAAGACCACGCGACGCGACGCGTGCAGATCAGAGTAGAGGTATCCGTTGCTGCTCCACGGTGATCGAAAGGTATCAATGCCGAGGGAGAAGCGAAGGAACGTCGTCCACGACGGCGTCAGTCGATTCCGATCCCACAGGTCGATGTGATCTCCAGTGGGAAACTTTGCCTCAGCGGTACGCAACCAGTAGTCCTCGAAATATATGATGCCTGTGCGACCGGAAAGACTCTTGTCGAAGCTTTTTCCCTGGTGTGTTTCGGCATCTGGACAGCCAGCGAATGGGCGACGCATCAGCCAGTTGGCCAATTCGGTCGCGCGGAGCACCATTCCGTTTCCGGAAGGGCCAAATTCGCAACGTGGGCCGGGAAATGTCTTGAAACTGACACCCGACTTTTCCAACGCAATGCCGACCCGTATCGCGCATTGGTCGTCATACGCCTTCTTTCCCGTGCGAGGGTTCACGCAAGGGTCATCACTCGGGTAGTTTTTCCATATCGCCGCGAACGATATCGGCTTTGCCATTTCTGGGAGCGGCATCTTTTTTCCTTCCTGTGCTTATCTAGCCCGGTGCAGCGAACTGACTATCGACTACCGCGAGTCCGCTGCATCTTATCGGCTCAAGCTTATGCCGCCAGCCACCAAAAAGGCTACGTCCAAACAGGCTCTTTCCTCTGACCGTGAACTATTGCCGCGTTCTGCAGGCAAGCACGATGCTGGAACTCCTCGGCCGTCGGATCAAAGGGTGAGAACCTTGGAGCTACACGGCTTGTGCCTCGCTCGAAAAGAGCTAGGCGGCTGCAGGGTCTTCCCCCAGAATGCCGCCGGCGCTGCCGTCTGCACCCCGCAAACCGCGCACCCCAAGGACCGCCCATGAGCTGCTCGATCCGCCGTTTCCTCGCCACAACCGCCGCGGCCGTCGGCCTGGCAACCGCGTTGGCGTCCTGCGGTGGCGGCGGGGGTGGAGGTGGCGGAGGGATCGGCGTTCCATTGACGTCCGCGCCGCCCACCACCACGGCGCAGTTGCCGGAACGCGAGGCGCTCATTGCCCGTGCACGCGCCCTCGAACTCAACACGCCCTACGTGCCGCCGCCCGGCAACGTGCTGGAGCACCACACCTCCGGCTATGCCAAGACGATGTGCTCCGCCGTGTTCATCACCGGCATCGACCCCGAGGTCGCCGCCGAAAGCCTGGGCTATTTCGTGGGGCCGTACGAGCAGCGCAAGAACGTCGGCAAGCCCGTGGTCGACCGCGTGAAGAAAGAGGTTCGCATCTCGATTCCCAACGGCCCGACGCTGGTGGCGCGCCACTTCGGTTCGCAGGGCTGCGTCACGCTGCCGGCCGGCCGGGACGACGTTCTCTTCACGCCCGTCGAAGTCAGGAGCGCGCTGCCCGATCCCGCGACCCAGCCATGGCCGATGGGCGACGTGCTGCCGGGCGACCCGCCGCCGGCCGAAGTCGACACGGCCAAGGTGAACCAGGCCGTCGATGCCGCGTTCGGCATGCCGGAGGCCTACACATCGGCCTTCGTGGTCACGCACAAGGGCCGCATCGTCGCCGAGCGCTACATGAACGGCATCGGGCCGGCCACGCCGCTCGAATCGTGGTCGATGGGCAAGAGCGTCGTGGCGACGATGATGGGAGTGCTCATCAAGCAGGGCGTGTACAAGCTCGACCAGCCGGCGCCCATTCCCGAATGGCAAGGCGCCGGCGATGCGCGCCAGCAGATCAAGATCTCCGACATCCTGCAGATGTCGAGCGGCCTGCGCATCAAGGCGCCGGACGATCCGGACTTCGACCCCAACGGCACCTACCCCGATCACGTCTACTACTACACGGGCCGCATCAACGCCTTCAACTACGCCGCCACCCGGCCGCAGCAATGGCCGCCCGGCGCCGTGGGCCGCTACCGCAACACCGATCCCGTGCTGGCCAACTACCTGGTCCGCCTCGCGGTGGAAAAGCGCGGCGAGGAATATCTTTCGTTTCCGCAGCGCGCGCTCTTCGACAAGATCGGCATCCGCTCGATGGTGATCGAGACCGACCCCTACGGCAACTTTCTCACGCAGGGCTACGACTTCATGTCGGCACGCGACTGGGCGCGCCTCGGCAATCTCTATCTGCAGGACGGCGTGTGGAACGGCGAGCGCATTCTTCCCGAGGGCTTCGTCAACTTCGTGAGCAGCGTGGCACCCGCCTGGGCCGCGGACAAGCGCCCGATCTACGGCGGCTTCTTCTGGATCAACGGAATGAACTCGCTGGCGGTGCCGGCGTCGGCCTACTACATGCTCGGCGCCGGCGGCCAGTTCGTGCTGGTGATTCCATCGCACGATCTCGTCGTGGTGCGGATCGGGCATTCGAAGGGAGAGCGCTTCGCGGGCTCGACGCTGAACAAGGCGCTGGCACTGCTGACCACCGCGGTGCCCCGCGTGCGCTGAGCCTAGAAGCCGAAGACCAGCAGCAGGTTGTTCGCGGGCATCGCGTGCCGCTCGCGCAGCGCAAGCCCTTGGCGGTTCGCCTCGGCCACCACCTGCTCCAGGCGCCGTATGCCCCATTCGGGATTGCGCGCGCGCAGGTCTTCGTCGAACGCCAGGTTGCTCGGCGCCGGTGTGCCTTCCTCTTCGAAGTAGGGGCCGTAGGTGATCAGCAATCCATCGGCAAGCAGATGCCGCGCAGCGCCTTGCATCAACACGGCGCACGCGGCCCAGGGCGCGATGTGCAGCATGTTGGCGCAATAGATCGCATCGAACTTTTCTTCTTCTCCTCGAGCAAACGCGGCGCCTTGCGACGGCCACCGGGGCGCCATCACGTCGAGCAGCAGCGGCGCACGGAGATTGGGCAGCGCGGCCTGCGCGACGCGGCTTGCGAGCGCAGGGAGCATGCGCGCGTCTGCGTCGGTGGGCTGCCAGGTCCACCCGGGCATTGCGGCGGCGAACCAGGCGGCATGCTGGCCGGTGCCGGATGCGATCTCGAGCGCGCTGCCGCGCTCGCCGAGGATGCCGGTCAGCACCTCGAGGATGGGCTGCTTGTTGCGGTCGGCGGCGGGGCTGTGGGGAAGGTCGGGCATGCGAATCGGGCCTGGACAGGTGTGTTGATCGGGACAGGAGTTTTGGCAAGGCAGCGCAACTCAGCCCTGCCCGAACTCCCGCGCATGCTCCACCGCATACTTGATGAGTTCGGCCTGCCCCTCGATGCCGAGCCGCCTTTTGATGCTCTGCCGGTGCGCCTCGACCGTGCGAACGCTCAGGCCGAGGTCGCGCGCGATCTGCTTGCTCGATTCGCCGCGGCCCAGCGCAGTGAGGATCTCGCTCTCGCGCGGCGTGAGCAGCGGCCTGGGCGCCTGGTTGCGAAACAGCTTCTTCGACACGGCCGGACTCAGGAAGGTGCCCCCGGCCGACACCGCCTCGATGGCGGCGACGATCTCGGCCGCGGGCGCGTCCTTCAGCACATAGCCGCGCGCGCCCACCTGCAGGGCCTTCTGCACATACTCGGGGTTGTCGTACATGCTGAGCATCACCACGTGCGGCGCGGGCTGATGGCGCTGCAGCACCAGCGCGGCCAGGTCGATGCCGTTCATGTCCTTCATGCCCACATCCATCAGCAGCAGGTCGGGCTGGAGCGTTTCGATGAGCGCCAGCGCCTCGGCCGCGCTGCCGGCCTCGCCGACGATCTCCAGGCCGGCCACGGCGCCGAGCCGCGCGCGCAGGCCGTCGCGCACCAGCGGATGGTCGTCGACCAGGAAAAGGCGGACCGGGGCGGCGTCGTTCTTCATGCCGGTTCAGGCCTCGCGCTGCGCGCCGGCACCTCGGCCACGATGGTTGTTCCGCCTTCGCCCGACTGCACGTCCAGGCGCCCGCCGATCGACTCCATGCGCTCGCGCATGTTGCGCAGGCCGATGCCGCGCCGCGCATCGAGCTGCATCGCCTGCACGTCGAAGCCGATGCCGTCGTCGCCGATCGCAAGCCGCACGCCGTCCTCGTCGGAAAAGCCCAGCGCAATGTGCACGCGGTGCGCCTGGGCATGCTTGCGCACATTGGTGAGCGCCTCCTGCGTGACGCGAAAGAGCGCGGTCTTGGCTTCCTGCGAGAGCTCGAAGGCCTCGCCCTCGATCATGATCGACGCATCGATGGTGCCGTCTTCGGCGAATTCGTCGCCCAGGCGCTCGAGCGCGGCCGACAGGCCGAGCGTGTCGAGCAGGGCCGGCCGCAGGCGGTGCGAGATGCGGCGCACCTCGATCAGCGAATCGTTGAGCCTTTGCAGCGCCTTGCTCAGTGCGGGCGGCGCGGGCTGGCGCTCGCGGTCGAGCGCGTCCACCGCGGATTCGATCAGCAGCTTGGCCGACACCAGCGTCTGGCTGGTGCCATCGTGCAGCTCGCGCGCGAGGTGGCCGCGCTCTTCTTCCTGCGACTGCACCACGCGCCGCGCCAGCAGCCGCATCTTGGCCTCGGCCGTGCGGTGCTCGCTGAGATTGAGCAGCAACCCGGTGGCGCTCACCACGCCCAGGCACAGCGCCGCGATGCCGGCAATCCAGAGCAGCGTGGTGGTGACGTTGGCGCTCATCTGGCGGTCGAGCGCCTGCATGGTGGCCTCGATGTCGTCCAGGTACAGGCCGGTGCCGACCATCCAGTTCCAGCGCGGCAGCGCCGTCACGTAGCCGAGCTTGGGCGCCATCTGCTCGCTGGAGGGTTTGCGCCATTCGTATTCGACATAGCCGCCGCCCGCACGCGCGCCCGCGATCAGGTCCTGGATGGTGAAGCGCCCGCGGGAGTCGCGCATGTCCCAGAGGTTCTGGCCCACCAGATCGGGCTGGCGCGAATGCATGAGCGAGCGGCCCTGCATGTCGTAGACGAAGAAGTAGCCGTCGTCGCCGTAGTCGAGCGCGGCCAGGCGGCGCAGGGCCTCGCTGCGGGTTTCCTCGTCGTCCTGGCCGGCGTCGTACAGCGGCCGCACGGTGCTCACGGCAAGGTCGACGTAGCTGCGCAGTTCGCTGCGCCGCTGGGCCATGTAGCTTTTCTCGATCAGCGCGCGCTCGCGCTGCGCCAGGTCATGCTCCTGGTGGCGCACCGCCAGGGCCACCAGCACCAGTGCAACCAGCAGCGGTGCAACGGCCAGTGCGACGATCTTGGTGCGGAGGTTCATCGGGAGGCAAGACTACCACCGGGCGGGGCCGCGAACCTTAAGATCGCAAGGGCACGGGGGACGCAACACACGGGAGCAGATCGCATGCACAACCGCTGGGTGGCCGTACTGGCCTTTCTTGCCTTGGCCGGCACCGGCACCGCCATTGCCGGCGCACCGTTCACGGCGGTGTTCGGCGGAACGGGCCGCGCATGTTCGGGCGGGCTGTACGTTCGAACCCAAACCATCGAATGGAATTCGAGCTTCAGCATCTGCAAGCCCAGGCGCTACCGCGTGCTGGAGAAAGACCTTGCCGCAGACCATGGACGCATCGTCTTTCGCCTCTCGGCGCGCAGCCGGCAGTGCCGCTACGAGGTGATCGAGGCGGAGCAGATCAGCACCTATGGCTGGAACGTGCAGGGCTACCCGTCGCTCGAGGCCTACCGGAAACGCGCCCTGCCCGGCTGGCACCATTCGCCCCGCGATGACCGAATGGTCCTGTCCTGCCCGATGGTCCGGCTGGACTGAGCCCCCCGTTTCCTGGTCGTCGCTGAAGGCCTCAGTGCAGGCTCGTCGGCCGGCCCGAGGCCACCCAGGCATCGAGCCCGCCCGTCAGCGGCAGCGCGCGCCGCGCACCGCGCGCCAGCAGCACGCGTGCGGCCAGGGCGGCCGACACCTCATTGGGGCAGTTGCAGTAGAGGACCACGTCGCGCCCGCCGACCAGCGGCAGTTCCGGATGCCGCTGCTGCAGCGCCTTGAGCGTGTATGGCAGCGCCCCGGGAATGCGGCGCGGATCGACCTGCACGCCGGCCTCACCGCGCACGTCGATCACCAGCGGCGGCGCCTCGCTGGCCAGCAGCTCGTGCAGTTCGTCCACGCTGATACGCGGCATGCCGGTGAGCCGCATGAACGCGCGCCGGCGCCAGTAGCGCACCGCCAGCATCACGGCCAGCACCACCACCAGCGCCAGGGTGGCGATGCCGCCGGCCTGGGCCAGCATGGCCAGCACCTCCTGGATCTGGTCGCGAAAAACCCAGCCCAGCCCGAGGAAGACGCCGGTCCAGACCAGCGCGGCGCCGATGTCGAAGCCGATGAAGCGCCACACCGACATGCCCAGCGCACCGGCCATCGGCGGCGCCACCACCGACACGCCCGGCACGAACTTGGCGGCCACCAGCGAGAGGCCGCCCCACCGGCCGATCAGCGATTCGCCGCGCCGCACGCATGAATCGGGCGACAGCGAGATGCGGCACAGCAGCCGCATGAAGCGGTAGCCGAAGCGGCGCCCGGCATAGAACCAGGCGCCGTCGCCCAGCACATTGGCCAGCACCGCGGCCAGCACCACGCCAGCCACCGAGACATTGCCGGCCGCCAGCAGCGCCCCCGACACCACCAGCACCGCGGCCGCGGGCACCGGCAACCCGAGGCGCGCGGCAAAGCTCGCCGCGAAGACGATCGCGATCGCGTTCTGCACCAGCAGCGACATCAGCTGTGCCATGGCGGCAGCGCGAGTTGGGGGGTGTTCACTCCTTGGCTGCCTACCTGGGCGCGTCGCCCTTGCGGTATTCGGCCGTGAGCTCGTCGAGCTTCTGCTTCAGCGCCGGGTCCAGCTTGTAGTCGGCCGCGGCCAGCGTGGCGTCGAGCTGCTCGGGGCGGCTGGCGCCGAGCAGCGGCGCGGTGATGAGCGGATTGGCCATGACCCAGGCCACCGCCAGCGTGGCCAGCGGCACGCCGGCTTCGTCAGCCAGCTTGTGCAGCTCGGTCACGGTGTTGAAGCTGCGCTGGTTCCAGTAGCGGTCCTGGTACATGCCGCCGGCGGTGCCGAGCGTGAAACGGGTGTTCTGCTCGGGCGCGGCACCGGGCTTGTACTTGCCGGTGAGCAGGCCGCCGGCCAGCGGGTTGTAGGGAATCACGCCCAGGCCCTCTTCGCCCGCGAGCGGCAGCAGCTCGCGTTCGATCTCGCGGAACAGCAGGCTGTAGCGCGGCTGCACCGACACATAGCGCGTGAGCTTTTGCAGCTCGGCCTTGCCGAGCGCGCGGGCCAGCCGGTAGGCCAGGAAGTTGGACACGCCGATGTAGCGCGCGCGGCCTGACTTGACGATGACGTCGAGCGCCTCCAGGCTCTCTTCGAGCGGCGTCTCGCGGTCGTCGCTGTGCAGCTGGTACAGGTCGACATGGTCGGTCTGCAGCCGCTTGAGCGAGGCATCGATGGCGTCGAGCAGGTGCTTGCGCGAGGCACCCTGGTCCCAGCTGTTGGGGCCGACCTTGCCGACCGCCTTGGTGGCCACCACGAAGCGCCGGCGGCCCGCGGCGCCCTGCTTCTGCAGCCAGCGGCCGATGATTTCCTCGGTGCGGCCCGTGGTTTCGACGGTGCCGCCAAGCGGGTACACGTCGGCGGTGTCGAGAAAGTTGATGCCGCCTTCGGCGGCCCTGTCGAGGATGCGGTGGGACACGGCCTCGTCGGTCTGCAGGCCGAAGGTCATGGTGCCGAGCGCAAGGCGCGAGACGGTGAGGCCGGTGCGGCCGAGTCGGGTGGTCGGAATGCTCATGAGGGTGTCGCTCCAGGCGATTGAAGGGCGACGGCCATCATAGTCACGGCAGCGCAAGGCTGCAGCGCTCAGGTGCTTTCGAGATGCACGCCGGGTGCGCCGCGCTCCACCGCGAAGCGCGCCATCGGCGCGACGGCGGCGTCCTCGGCCTTCTCGTCGTCCACGGCGCGGAACTCGACCGTGCAGCCGCGCGCATCGAGTGCCATCTGCGCATAGCCGCGCTTGTCGCCGCGGCCGTAGCGCAGGTGGTCGTTCTTGGCGAGCATGTGGGCCACGTTGGCGGCGCTGGGCCCTTCGGATGTGATGGCGCCGCCGACAAATTCGGTGGCCACCGCCGGGCCCTGCGGCTCGCGGCGCAGGTCGGCGGCCCAGAAGGCGTGCACGTCGCCGCTGATGACCAGCGCATCGCCGCCGCGCGCCTTGTTCGCGGCCAGGCCGTCGAGCAGGCGCGCGCGCGACGCGGCATAGCCGTCCCAGCCGTCCATCCAGTAGCCGTGCTCGGGGCCGCGCTTGCGGTCGGCCTCGGCCAGCAGCGTGGGCTGCGCGATCACGGTCCAGCGGGCGGGCGGCGCGGCGAGCTCGTTCGCGAGCCAGGCCTCCTGCCTCGCGCCGAGGAAGCTGCGCTCCGGCGCCAGCCGGTCGGCGCAGTCGGCCAGCGGCGAGGCGCTGCGGCCCGCGAGGCAGGCGTGGTGCGAGCGGTACTGCCGCCCGTCGAGCAGGAACACGTCGAGCATGCGGCCGAAGCGATGGCGGCCGTAGATGGTGGCCGCGGCGCCGGCCGGCCGCATGCTGGCGGGCACGGGCATGTGCTCGTACCACGCCTGGTAGGCCGCGGCGCGGATCGCAAGGAACTGCGCGGGATCGATGCTGCGCGGCGAGACGTCGTCCGTGTAGTCGTTGGCCACCTCGTGATCGTCCCAGGTCACGAGCCAGGGAAACGCGGCGTGCGCGGCCTGCAGGTGCGGGTCGCTCTTGTAGAGCGCATAGCGGTCGCGGAACTCGCCGAGCTGCGTGGGAATGCCGCCCTGGTGGTGGCGCACGTGGCGCGAGCCCCAGGAGCTTTCGTAGATGTAGTCGCCCAGGTGCACGACGAAGTCGAAAGGCTGCATGGCCATGTCGCGGTAGGCCGCGTAGTAGCCCTGCTCGTACTGCTGGCATGACGCGAAGGCGAAGCGCAGCGGCTGCAATGCGGCATCGCCCTCGGCCGGCGCGGTGCGGGTGCGGCCGGCGGGGCTTCGCGCGCCAAGGGCCGTGAAGCGGTACCAATAAGGACGACCGGGCGCGAGGCCCTGCACTTCGACGTGCACCGAATGCGCGAGCGCCGCGGTGGCCGTCGCCCTGCCCCTTGCGGCGAGGCGCGAGAAGCCCTCGTCGTGTGCCACTTCCCACTGCACGTCGACCGGGGCCTCGCCCATGCCGCCGCCCAGCAGCGGATCGGGCGCGAGCCGGGTCCACAGCACCATGCCATCGGGCCTGGGGCTGCCGGATGCCACGCCCAGCGTGAACGGAAACTCGCGCGAGGCCTGCTGCGCATTCAGACGGAGGAAAGGCTGGCCGAGCGAGGCGGCGGCCACTCCGCCGAGCAGCAGGCGGCGGCGCGAGACCCTCATGTTCTTGCGCGCGCGGCCAGCGCCAGGTCGGGTCGGTCGGTGGTGATCTGGCGCAGGGGCATGGTGAGCCATTGTGCAATTTCATCGGGCTCGTTGACGACCCAGGCACCCAGCCGCTCGCTGCCGAGCGCGGCCAGGCACTGCGGCCAGGTGGCAGCCAGCAGCTTCTTCTCGACCGCGACGATGCAGCCCGGCAGCGCCGCGTAGCGCGCCAGCGCCCGCGTGATGCCGCCCAGCATCTCGGCCGAACGATGGTCGAGCGAGGCCAGCACGCGCCCGCGCGGCCAGTGGGCGAGCACCTGCGCCAGCACCTCGGGCACGAAGCAGGTCAGGATGCTGCGTTCGGCCACGCCCGCATCGTGCAGCGCCTGCACGGTGCGCGCGATGGCGCCGGGCGGCAGCTCGCCGGCAGCGTCGGTCTTGATCTCGACGTGCAGTTCCATGCGGGTGGGCGCGAAGAGCTTGAGCACTTCGGCCAGCGAGGGCACGCATTCGCCGGCTTCGCCGCCTCGCTGTTCCCCCGGCGCGCCCTGTCCCTTGCGCAGGCGCGTCGCCAGCACCCGGGCGGCGTCGTGGTCGCGCACCGCGCCCGTGCCCTCGGTGGTGCGGTCGAGCAGCGGATCGTGGATGACCACGGCCTTGCCGTCGCGCGTTTCCTGCACGTCGAACTCGACCGCATCCGCACCCAGTGCAATGAGGCGGCGAAAACCGCTCATGCTGTTCTCGGACCAGAGGTTCCGCGCGCCGCGGTGTCCCACTATGATCATGGCTGCAATATCCTTTGCTTATTTGCTGCTGTCCACCAGCCCCTTGACGAACGAGCGCTGCAGCGCCACCACCACGACGATGGGCGGCAGCATCGTGAGGAGCGCGGCGCTCATGGCCACATTCCAGGCCGGCTGCGAATCGGCGCGCGGAATCAGGTGCTTGAGGCCGATCACCGCGGTGGCCATGTCCTTGTCGGTGGTGAAGAGCAGCGGCCAGAGATACTGGTTCCAGCCGTACAGGAAAAGAATGATCGCCAGCGCCGCGATGTTGGAGCGCGACAGCGGCAGCAGGATGGTCCAGAAGAAGTGCATCGGCGAGGCGCCATCGATCCGCGCCGCCTCGCACAGCTCGTCGGGCACCGTGAGAAAGAACTGGCGGAACAGGAAGGTGGCCGAGGCCGAGGCGATCAGCGGCAGGATGAGGCCCGGGTAGGTGTCGACCATGTTCCACTGCAGCTGGATATCGATGGTGTGGCCGGTGACGGCATTCCACGCCGACGAAAGGTGCAGCGCCTCCACCACCCACTGCAGCGGCAGCGCCGCATTCGCCACTGACTCGTAGGTGGGCGAGATGCGCACTTCGATCGGCAGCATCAGCGACACGAAGATGAGCCAGAACGCCGTCATGCGAAAGCGGAAGCGAAAGTACGTGATGGCAAAGGCCGACAGCAGCGACACCGCGATCTTGCCCACGGTGATGCCCGCCGCCACGATGAACGAATTGAAGAACAGCCGGCCGAAGTTGGCCTGCGTCCACGCGGTGCGCAGGTTCTGCACGAACTGGTCGCCGGGCAGCCACGGCAGCGGCACCTGCTGCACCTCGGCAATGGTGAGCGAGCCTGCGACGAAGGCCAGGTAGAGCGGCACGCAGACAAAGGCCACGCCCACCAGAAGAATGGCGTGGCAGATGCCGTCGAGAACGGGGGCGCGTTCAACCATGCGATGGATCCTCGGGCCGGTGCGTCATACGTCGTAGCTCACGCGCCGCTCCACGTAGCGGAACTGCAGCAAGGTCATCAGCAGCGCGAAGACCATCAGGATGACCGACTGCGCCGCCGACGAGCCGAGGTCCAGGTTGATGAAGCCGTCGACGTACACCTTGAACACCAGCACGTTGGTCGCACCCGCCGGGCCGCCCTGCGTGACCGCATCGACGATGGCAAAGATCTCGAAGAAGCCGTAGACGAAGTTCATCACGGCCAGGAAGAACATCGTGGGCATGAGCAGCGGCAGCCCGATGGTGAAGAAGCGCCGAAGCGGCCCCGCGCCGTCGACCGCCGCCGCCTCCAGCAGCGAGGAAGGCACCGCCAGCAGGCCGGCCAGCAGAAAGATGTAGTCGTAGCACACATGCTTCCACGAGGCGGCCAGGATGACCAGGATCATCGCGTCCGAGCCCACGCGGTTCGGGTCCCAGGCCAGGCCGATCGCATGCAGCAGCTGCGCGAGCGGACCCACCGCGGGGTTGAAGAGAAAGGCCCAGAGAATGCCCGCGATGACCGGCGCAATGGCATAGGGCAGCAGGATGATCGCCTTGTAGATGCCGCGGCCGCGGATCACCCGGTCGCTCGCGAAGGCCAGCACCAGCGCCACCGCGAGGGTCAGCAGGTTCTGCAGGATGGTGAACACCACCGTGACCCGGACCGACTCGTGGTAGGTGGCGCTTTGCAGCAGCTGCGCAAAGTTGTCGAAGCCGACGAAGTGCACCGTGTTGCCGAACGGATCGGACAGGAAGAAAGCCTGCCCGAGCGCGCGGAACGACGGAATGAAAAAGAAGAACAGCAGGATCGCGAGCTGCGGCAGCAAAAGCAGCACGGGCAGGCGCACGTCCTTGAAGTGCGCACGCTTCAGGCCCGCTTCGATTGCTGCTGCCGCCATGGTTGCCGCCCGCCGCCGCGCTTCAGTAGCGGCCCTTGTTGAGCTTCTCGTACTGCCGCAGGATCTCGTTGCCGCGCTTGACGGCATCGTCCATGGCCGCCTGCGGCGTCTTCTTGCCGGCCACCACGTTCTGGAACTCGTCGCGCTGCGCCATCATGGTCTGCGTGAAGTTGCCGAAGTGAAAGCCGGTGGAGTTGGCCGTGGGCGTGCCGCGCGTGAGCTGCAGGATCGCGATCTCGCGCGTCGGGTGCTCCTTGTAGTAGCCCTGCGACCTGGCCAGTTCGTAGGCCTTGTTGGTCAGCGGCACGTAGCCCGTGGCTTTGACCCACCAGAACTGCGTCTCGGGCTTGGCAATGTAGTCGAGGAAGGCCGCCACGGCCTCGTACTCGGCCGGCTTCTGGCCCTTCATGACCCACAGCGAGGCGCCGCCGATGGTGCTGTTCTTCGGCTGCTTGCCCTCTTCCCACGGCAGGTAGATGGCGCTCCAGTCGATCTTGGATTCGCGCTCGATGCCGCTGTGCGCGGCGGTCGAGGCAAAGTAGGTGGAGCACTTGCCCGAGGTGAAGAGCTGCTCGGGGCTCAGGCCCTGGCCGGCGATCTGCATCACGTCGTCGTCGATCCATTTCTTGATGCGCGCGACCTGCGAGACGACCGAGGTCTTGTTGTAGACGAACTCGGTGTCCAGCCCCTGGTAGCCGTTGGCCTTGGTGGCGTAGGGCAGGTCGTTGATGGCGCTGTAGTTCTCGAGCAGGCTCCAGTGGTAGTCGCCTGCGAGCACCGAGCCGCAGGCCGAGATGCCCTTCTGCTTGATGGCATAGAGCTGCTTCTCCAGCTCCTGCCAGGTCTCGGCCGGCTTGGCGAAACCGGCCTTCTCGAAGTGCGCCTTGTTGTACCAGAGGATGGGCGAGGACGAATTGAAGGGCATCGTCATCAGCTTGCCCTTGTAGCTGTAGAAGCCGGCCACCGGCTTCACGAAATCGGCCCAGTCGACCTTGTAGCCGCGCTGGTCGAGCAGGTCCTGCACCGGCATCGTGGCGTCCGACAGCAGCATGGTCATGAAGCCGCGCTCGTAGATCTGCACGAGCGCCGGTGCGCGCTTGGCGCGGTAGGCGGCGATGGTGCCGTTGATGACCTCGTCGTAGTTGCCCTTGTAGACGGCGGTGACCGCGTACTTGTTCTGCGAGCTGTTGAAGTTCTTCACCAGCTCTTCGACACGCTCGCCCAGCGCCCCGCCCATGGCATGCCACCACTGAACCTGCACCGGCTGCGCGGCGGCCGGCATGGCGCCGGCCAGCCAGAGCGTGGAGGAAAGGGCCAGCATGGCCAGCGTGCTGCGTCGTTGGATCTTCATCGCGTTCTCCTGTAGGGTGTGTGTCGATGTCGGTATCTGCTTTGCGCTCATGCGGCCCAGAAGCCGCCGGGAGCGAACTGCTCGGCGATCGCGCGGTCGAGCCAGCCCAGGTCGTCGAGCAAGTCGAGCAGCGTGTAGCGGCGCCGGATGAGGCGTGCGCGGCGGTGGTCGGCGGCAAACCTGGCGGCGCCGATGCCGAGCTCGCCGGGATGGCTCGCCCCACCGACGGTGGCCAGGCGCTGCTGCATGTCGCGCGCGCCGATCAGCTGGCGCTTCAGCTGCGCGCGCAGCGCGGGCCAGGCGCGCACCAGCTGTTCGAGGCGTGCGCGGCGGCTGCCGGACGCGGCCTTCGCATCCATTTCGCCGCGCGCGGCGGCCCTGAATTCCTCGTTGCCGAAGGCGGCCTCGATCTCGCGCGACAGCGCGGCCTCGTCCCGGCCGTCGCGCGCCTGCGATGCGGCGGCCGCGATGGCGGCCTCGGGCTGCGCAAGGAGCCATTCGTACATCGCCAGCATGGCCACGCACCCGACGCCCACGCAGGCGCCATGCGCCGCGGGCTCGCCATCGACCTGCAGGTTCTCCATTTCCCACAGGTGCGAGAACTGGTGGTCGCTGCCGCTCGCCGGACGCGAGTTGCCATGGGCCTGCATGGCGAAGCCGCTGACCAGCAGGCCGGCCAGCAAGCCGGCCAGTGCCTGCGGTTCATGCACGGCCAGGCGCTGCGGCGCGCCGAGCCAATCGCCGAGATGGTCCTGCACCAGGGCATAGGGACGCGGGTTGATGGGCTCCACGCCGAGCGCGTCGGCCAGCAGCCAGTCGGCGCCGGCCACCGCCTTGCCGGCCAGGTCGCCGTAGCCCCAGGCCGTCATGCGCGGCGGCGCGGCGCGCAGCACGTCGAGGTCGGCCAGCACCGCCACGGGCGGCGGGCATGCGAGCGTGCGCTTGAAGCCGTCTTCGCCGAGCAGCGCGGCGCCCGAGGCCGCGTAGCCATCCATGGAGGCGGCGGTTGCAAGGCACGCGTAGGGTTTGCCGGCGAGCGAGGCCGCATGCTTGACCAGGTCGCTGACCACGCCCGAGCCCACCGCGAGAGGCGTGGCCGCCTGTGCGGAAAGCTGCTGTGCGATGGCCGCCGAGCGCTGCACGCGCGGCTTCAGGCGAGGCTTCGCAGGAAAGACCAGCGGCGCCGCGCAGGGCACGCCCTGCGATTCGAGCAGGGCCTGCGCCGAAGCGCCCACCACATCCCAGGTG
The DNA here is from genome assembly GCF_007828835.1 of Variovorax beijingensis. Lineage (GTDB taxonomy): Bacteria > Pseudomonadota > Gammaproteobacteria > Burkholderiales > Burkholderiaceae_C > Variovorax > Variovorax beijingensis_A. The sequence continues at coordinate 164,493 of NZ_VIVL01000007.1, forward strand.
TTCTCGTCGGCCACCAGCATCCAGCGCCGGCCCGGCGCGCAGCGCTGCAGCACGCCGGGCAGCAAGCGCACCGCGGCGTGCTCGATGGCGACTTCTTTGGTGACCGCCGCATCGCGCAGCGCGGCCCTCAGCGGGAATGTCGAATCGCTCATGTCTCCTGCAATCTGGATGCCGTTTTCCGGTCGATGAACAAGTGTATAGTTTGAAAGACATTTGTTTCAACCACGTGACTACCCGTAGTCCACCGCACTCGTGCCACCATCGCGGCCGCAGAATCAACGACGACAACCACGGAGAATTCGGATGGCTGAGGAAGATCAGGTGGCGGTGCGCGTGGCCTGGCTCTACTACATGGAGGGCCTGACGCAGGACGGCATCGCCACGAAGCTCGGCCTCACGCGGCTGCGCGTGAACCGCCTGCTGGGCGAGGCGCGCGAGAGCGGGCTGGTCAGCATCAAGATCAACTCGCGCCACGAGAGCTGCCTGCGGCTCGAGGAAGAGCTGCGCAGCGTCTGCGGCCTGCGCGAGGCAGCGATCATCCCGACGCCCGAGAGCCCCGAGCTCATCCCCGTGCTGCTGGGACGCACGGCCGGCGAATATCTATCAAAGCACATCGAGACGAACCGCGTGCGCGGCGTGGGCGTGGGCTGGGGCGCCACCTTGCGCGAGGCCATCCGCCACGTCGCATCCGGCCAATGGCCCGAGGTGCACGTCAACTCGATGATGGGCGGCCTGACGCGCGGCCTGGAGATCAACACCTTCGAAACGGCCAGCGCACTGGCCGCCCGGCTGGGCGCGCAATGCAGCTACCTGGCCGCGCCCCTGTACGCAGGCAGCGCCAAGTCGCGCGACACCATCGTTTCGCAGGATGTCTTCAAGGAAGCGTTCGGCCAGATCGCGGCCAACGACGTCGCGCTGCTGAGCGTGGGCGACCTGAGCACGCGCTCGCTGCTGGTGCGCTACGGCCTGCCAAAGGACGTGCCGGTGGCCGAGCTGCGGCAGGCCAAGGCGGTGGGCGACATCATCGGGCAGTTCCTCGACCGCCACGGCAAGCCGGTGAAGCATGCGCTGAACCTGCGCGTGGTGGCGCCTTCGCTCGAGGAGCTGGCGCGCATTCCGACGGTGATCGTTGCTTCGGGCGGCGAGAACAAGGCACCGATCATTGCCGCGGTGCTGCAGGCCAGGCTGCTGTCGGTGCTGATCTGCGACGAGCAGACGGCGCGCACGGCGCTGAAGCTCTACCAGGCGCTGGCCGCGCAGGCCTGAAGAAGAAGGACCGGCTAGCCGGCGGAGCCCTCGCAGGCCACCTCGTCGTTCGGCCGCGCGTGGGCTCTTTCGCTCGCCCGTGCGCTCATCAGCGCGCAGGCGAACACCCCCATCCCCGCGAGCGCGAGCAGCGCACCGACCCACCCGGTCGAGGTCCAGCCCAGCCCGGCCGCAATGGCCGCGCCGCCGAGCCAGGCGCCCAGCGCATTGGCCATGTTGAAGGCCGAGTGGTTGAGCGCGGCGGCGAGCGTCTGCGCGTCGCCGGCCACGTCCATCAGGCGGATCTGCAGCGCGGGGCCGATGGCCACGGTGGTGCCGATGAGAAACACGTTGATGGCCGCGGTGACCACGTGGTGCGCCGCGAACGAGAACATCGCGAGCACCAGCGCCGCATAGACGAGCAGGCCGCCGATGGTGCGCATCAGCGACTTGTCCGCCAGGCGCGAGCCGACGAGGTTGCCGGTGACCATGCCCAGCCCGAACAGCGCGAGCACGAAAGGCACGCCGCCCAGCGGCAGGCCGGCCACTTCGATGAGCGTGGGCTTGATGTAGCTGAACACCGAGAACATGCCGCCGAAGCCGATGGCGCCGATGCCGAGCGTGAACCACACCTGCTTGCGCCTGAGCGCGCCAAGCTCGCGCCAGGGGCTGGCACCCGCGGGCGGCGCCAGGTCGGGGATGTCGCGGCGCAGCAGCGCCACCGCCGCCAGCGCGATGAGGCCGACGAACACGAAGGCCGCGCGCCAGCCGAACAGCTGGCCGAGCCAGGCCGCGATCGGCACGCCCACCAGCGTGGCGCCGGTGAGCCCCAGCATCACGAGGCCCACGGCGCGTGCGCGGCGCCCGGGCGGTGCGAGCGTGGCGGCCACCAGCGCGGCCACGCCGAAGTAGGTGCCGTGCGGCAGCCCGGTCGCAAAGCGCAGCAGGTTGAGCGACATGTAGCCCGGCGCCATCGCGCTCGCGAAATTGCCGGCGGCGAACACGGCCATGAGCGCGATCAGCAGCGCGCGGCGGCGCCAGCCGGCCGCGAGCACCGCGAGCACCGGCGCACCGATGACGACGCCGAGCGCATAGGCGCTGATGACGTGGCCGGCCTGGGGGATGCTGACGTCGATGTCCTTCGCCACTTCGGGCAAGAGGCCCATGATCACGAACTCGCCGGTGCCGATGGCGAAGCCGCCGACGCCGAGCGCGAGCACGGCGCGCAGGAAATTCACGGGCCGTGCGGAGGGGGAAACAACGGAAATGTCGGTGTCCGCGCTGTCCGGCGCGGGTGGGGAGGCGTTCAAGGCCAGGCTCCTGGGAGGTGCCCGGCGGCAGCGGGCAGAGGCCTGATTTTAGGGTAAACCCTGAATTTCTGCCGATACGGATTTGCCGAAGGCCCGGTACTGCAGGGCCTCAGATTGCCACGAGCTGGCGCACGCCCTGCGCTTCCATGTCCTTGCCGAGGCCGCGCGCGATGACCTCCCCGCGCTCCATCACGAGGTAGTCGTCGGCCAGTTCCTGCGCGAAGTCGTAGTACTGCTCGCACAGCACGATGGCCATGTCGCCGCGGTCGGCCAGCATGCGGATGACGCGGCCGATGTCCTTGATGATGCTGGGCTGGATGCCTTCGGTGGGCTCGTCGAGGATCAGCAGCTTGGGCTTGGGCGCCAGCGCGCGCGCAATGGCAAGCTGTTGCTGTTGCCCGCCGGAAAGGTCGCCGCCTCTTCGGTTGATCATCTGCTTGAGCACGGGGAACAGGTCGAACAGTTCCGACGGGATGGGCGTGCTGCCGCTCTTGTAGGCCAGGCCCATGCGCAGGTTTTCTTCGACCGTGAGCCTGGCGAAGATTTCGCGGCCCTGCGGGACGAAGCCGATGCCGGCCCTTGCCCTTTCATAAGGGGTGGCCTTGTGGATCGGCTTGCCTTCGAGCTCGATGCTGCCGCTCTTGATGGGGACCAGGCCCATCAGCGACTTGAGCAGTGTGGTCTTGCCTACGCCGTTGCGGCCCAGCAATACCGTGACCTTGCCTAGCGTGGCCTCGAAGCTCACGTCTCTGAGGATATGGGAGCCGCCGTAGTACTGGTGGATGTTCTTGACTGTCAGCATTTTGTGGATGCCTTCCTTTGTCCTTGTTGGAGGTGCCCGGCACGCGGCACGGTGCGGGCGGCCCCACTGTGCCGGCCCTTCGGGCTCCCCTGCGGTGCTCGCGTTTCGCGGGGTCTCGCAGAACTCGCTTCGCTCAAACAGCTGCGAGCCCTGATCCGCGAAACACTGCGCTCCTCGGCGGCACAGAGGGGCCGCCCGCACCGCGCCGCATGCCGGGCGCTGGCTGTGACGTTGATGCCGTCGGTCCTGGCCACGGCAATGGCCTCAACGCCCAAGATAAACCTCGATCACGCGCTCATCGGCCTGCACTTCGTCCAGCGTGCCCTGCGCCAGCACGGAGCCGTCGCACAGCACGGTGACGATCTCGGAAATGGTGCGGATGAAGCTCATGTCGTGCTCCACCACCATCAGCGAGTGCTTGCCCTTGAGCGTGAGAAACAGCTCGGCGGTGCGCGCCGTTTCCTCGTCGGTCATGCCGGCCACGGGCTCGTCGAGCAGCAGCAGCTTCGGGTCCTGCATCAGCAGCATGCCGATCTCCAGCCACTGCTTCTGGCCATGGCTCAGGTTGCCGGCCAGGCGCGACACGCTGTCGGCCAGGTGAATGGTCTGCAGCACTTCGGCCAGCCGGTCGCTCTGCGCCGAGTCGAGCCTGAACAGCATCGAGGCGCGCACACCCTTGTTGGTCTTGAGCGCGAGCTCGAGGTTCTCGAACACCGTGAGATGCTCGAACACCGTCGGCTTCTGGAACTTGCGCCCGATGCCCAGCTGGGCGATGTCGGCCTCGCGATGGCGCAGCAGGTCGATGGTGCTGCCGAAGAACACCGTGCCCTCGTCGGGCCGCGTCTTGCCGGTGATGATGTCCATCATCGTCGTCTTGCCTGCGCCGTTCGGGCCGATGATGCAGCGCAGCTCGCCCGGCGCAATGTCGAGCGACAGCTTGTTGATGGCCTTGAAGCCGTCGAAGCTCACGCTCACGTCCTCCAGGTAGAGGATGCGGCCGTGCGTCACGTCCACTTCGCCCGGCGTTGCAATGCGGCCGAAGTCCGCGGAACGCCCGCCGGATTCGGTGCTGCCGCCCGCGTAGTGCACGCCCTTGGCGCGGGCGGCGCGCTCGGCGCCGGCTTCCATCAGGTCGGGAGTCATTCAGAAACCTCCGCGCTTCGCGCTGCGGTATTCGCCTTGGGAGTGGCCCGGCGGCATTGGGTAACCTCCGTGCTCCGCACTGCGGTGCGAGCCCCCTTTGGAGCGGCCGGGCGGCGGCTCATGCGCGCGCTCCCTTCACTTCGGCCACCAGCGGCGCGTGCAGCGCCTCCGGCTCCACGCCTTGGGCGGCGGCCATGGCGCGTTGCGCCTCTTCGCGGCCGGCGCTCACGCCGGCCGGCACCTTCTCCCTCGACAGCCACTTGCGCACCAGGCCCACGATGCCGTTCGGCAGGAACAGCGTGACAGCAATGAACAACGCGCCCAGGAAGTACAGCCAGTACTCGGGGTAGGCCACCGTGAGCCAGCTCTTCGCGCCGTTGACGATGAAGGCGCCGATGATCGGCCCGATCAGCGTGGCGCGTCCGCCCACCGCGGCCCAGATCGCAATCTCGATGGAGTTGGCCGCGCTCATCTCGCCGGGATTGATGATGCCGACCTGCGGCACGTACAGCGCACCGGCCACGCCGCACATCACGGCCGAGATCACCCAGATCGTGAGCTTGTAGGGCAGCGGGTTGTAGCCCGAGAACATCACGCGCGTCTCCGCGTCGCGGATGGCCTGCAGCACGCGGCCGAACTTGCTGGCGATGAGCCACTTCGCGAACAGGAAGAAGCCCAGCAGCGTGAGGCCGGTGAGCGCGAAGAGCGTCATGCGCATTTCCTGCGTGGCGATCGGAATGCCCAGGATGCGCTTGAAGTCGGTAAAACCGTTGTTGCCACCGAAGCCGGTCTCGTTGCGGAAGAACAGCAGCATCGCGGCAAAGGTCATGGCCTGCGTGATGATCGAGAAGTACACGCCCTTGATGCGCGATCGGAAGGCGAAGAAGCCGAACACGAAGGCGATCAGGCCCGGCACCACGACGATCAATATCAGCGTGGCGATGAAGCTGTCGCTGAAGGTCCAGTGCCAGGGCAGTGTCTTCCAGTCGAGGAACACCATGAAGTCCGGCAGGTCGCTCTTGTAGTTGCCGTCGCGGCCGATCTGGCGCATGAGGTACATGCCCATCATGTAGCCGCCGAGCGCAAAGAACAGGCCGTGGCCCAGCGAGAGGATGCCGGTGTAGCCCCAGATCAGGTCCATGGCCAGCGCGCAGATCGCGTAGCACATGATCTTGCCGACCAGCGCCACCGCATAGTCGCTCATGTGCAGCGGGCTGCCGGCGGGCACCCACATGTTGAGCACCGGCGCCACGGCGCAGACCACGATCAGCGCGACGAAGAAGGCCGTCCAGCCCTTGCCGCTCAGCAGCGGACCTTTGGTTGGCAACACAACCTTGCTCATGCTTCTGCGCTCCGGCCCTTCATCGCGAAGATGCCTTGAGGTCTCTTTTGAATGAAGATGATGATGAAAACGAGCACTGCGATCTTCGCGAGCACCGCGCCCGCCCAGCCTTCGATGAACTTGTTGAGAATGCCCAGCCCGAGCGCCGCGTACACGGTGCCCGCGAGCTGGCCCACGCCGCCCATCACGACCACCATGAAGCTGTCGACGATGTAGCTCTGGCCGAGGTCCGGGCCGACGTTGCCGATCTGGCTCAGCGCGCAGCCCGCAAGGCCCGCGATGCCGGAGCCGAGCGCGAAGGCGTAGGTGTCGATGCGCGCGGTGTTCACGCCCATGCAGGAGGCGATCGGACGGTTCTGCGTGACGCCACGCACGAACAGGCCCAGCCGCGTGCGGCCGATCAGCCAGCCCATCGCGAGCAGCACCAGCACGGCAAAGATGATGATGCAGATGCGGTTCCACGGCAGCGTGACGTTGCTCAGCATGGTGAAGCCGCCGCTCATCCAGCCGGGGTTCTCGACGCCGACGTTCTGCGCACCGAACAGCGAGCGCACGAGCTGCTGCAGCATCAGGCTGATGCCCCAGGTGGCCAGCAGCGTCTCGAGCGGCCGGCCGTAGAGGAAGCGGATCACGCCGCGTTCGAGCACCGCGCCCACGAGCGCCGATGCGAGGAAGGACACGGGAATCGCGGCGACCAGGTACCAGCCGAAGGCCGCCTCGGGCATGTAGCGCTGGAAGATGCCCTGCATCACGTAGGTGGCGTAGGCGCCGATCATCATCAGCTCGCCGTGCGCCATGTTGATGACGCCCATCAGCCCGTAGGTGATGGCCAGGCCCAGCGCGGCCAGCAGCAGCACCGAGCCCAGGCTGATGCCGCTGAACACCGCGTTGATGCGGTCGCCCCAGACCAGCGCACCATCGATGCTGGCAATGGAGGCGACGATGGCGGCCTTGACGTCGGCCTCGGTCTCGTCGGCCAGGCGCTGGTTGAGCAGCAGCTTGGTGTCGGGGCTCGTGTTGGCGCCGAGTTCCCTGGCCGCGGCAAGGCGCCGGGCCTTGTCGGCGCTGGTGAGCATGCTGGCGGCGCGCACCAGCTGCAGCTGCGCCTTGATGCCGAGATTGGTCTCGGCGGCCAGCGCCTTCTCGACCATCGGAATGCGCGATTCGTCGGGCTCCTTGAAGAGCGCCTGCGCGGCTTCGGCGCGCACCGCGTCGTCCTTGCTCGTGAGCTTGAGCGCGGCCTGCGCGGCATCGAGCGCGCCGCGCATGAGGTTGTTGTTGACCACGTCCTCGGCCGTGTCGGGCACCTGCAGCTCGGCGCCGGTCACGGGGTCGTAGCCCTTGTCGTCCTTGATCACGAAGACCTTGTCTTCGGTGTACTTGACCGCGTCCTCGGACATGGCCTGGATGAAGGCGGCGGTCTTGTCGTCGGCCGTGAGCACGGCCTTGTTGAGCGCGGTGATGCGCGCTTCGGATTCGCCCGAGGCGATGGCGCGGGCTTCGTCGGCGGTCAGCGCGTGGACGGCCGATGCCATGAGCAGCATGGCGGCGAGTGCGCAGTGAAGGGATCGTCGAAGCATCATGAAACCGGAAGTTGAATTGGCTCCCTCCCCTTCCGGGGGAGGGTCGGGGTGGGGGCACGCGGCGCTTGTCCAGGCACAGTGCCCGTGGCGACCGCCGTCAGCCCCACCCCTGCCCTCCCCCGAAAGGGGAGGGAGAAATACGCTTACAGCGACTTGCCAGCCGGCTGATCCGGCTTCTTGTCGTTGCCTTCGATGTACGGGCTCCACGGCTTGGCCTTGACCGGGCCCGGCGTCTTCCACACCACGCTGAACTGGCCGTCGGCCTTGATCTCGCCGATGAACACGCTCTTGTGCAGGTGGTGGTTCTTCTCGTCCATCTTCGAGACGATGCCCGAGGGGGCCGTGAAGGTCTGGCCGGCCATGGCGGCGATCACCTTGTCGGTGTCGGTCGACTTGGCCTTCTCGACCGCCTGCTTCCACATGTGGATGCCGATCCAGGTGGCTTCCATCGGGTCGTTGGTGAGTGGCTTGTCCTTGTGGCCGGCGATGTTCTTGGCCTTGGCGTACTCGCTCCACTGCTTGATGAACGCCGTGTTGGTCGGGTTCTTGATCGACATGAAGTAGTTCCACGCGGCCAGGTGGCCCACCAGCGGCTTGGTGTCGACACCGCGCAGTTCTTCCTCGCCGACCGAGAAGGCCACCACCGGCACGTCCTTGGCCTTGAGGCCGGCGTTGCCGAGTTCCTTGTAGAAGGGCACGTTCGAGTCGCCGTTGATGGTCGAGACCACCGCCGTCTTGCCGCCCGAGGAGAACTTCTTGATGTCCGCCACGATGGTCTGGTAGTCGCTGTGGCCGAAGGGCGTGTACTTCTCGTCGATGTCGGTGTCCTTCACGCCCTTGCTCTTGAGGTAGGCGCGCAGGATCTTGTTGGTGGTGCGGGGGTAGACGTAGTCGGTGCCCAGCAGCACCCAGCGCTTGGCACCGCCGCCTTCCTTGCTCATCAGGTAGTCGACGGCCGGAATGGCTTGCTGGTTGGGCGCGGCGCCGGTGTAGAACACGTTCTTCGAGAGCTCTTCGCCTTCGTACTGCACGGGGTAGAACAGGAGGCCGTTCATTTCCTCGACCACCGGCAGCACCGACTTGCGCGACACCGAGGTCCAGCAGCCGAAGATCACCGAAACCTTGTCCTGGCCCAGCAGCTGCTTGGTCTTTTCAGCGAACAGCGGCCAGTTGGAAGCCGGGTCGACCACCACGGGCTCGAGCTGCTTGCCCAGCACGCCGCCCTTCTTGTTGATGTCGTCGATGGCCATCAGCACCGTGTCTTTCAACACGGTTTCCGAGATGGCCATCGTGCCCGACAGCGAGTGCAGCACGCCGACCTTGATGGTGTCGGCGGCAAAGGCCGGCGCAGCGGAAATGCTGGCCAGGGCGACGGCGGCGGTGAGCGCCTTGAGTGTGAAACGACGTTGCATGTGGACTCCTGCTCCGGGGTGGTTGAAACCTGGTCGCCGGTACGGGCCGGACGATGGAGGGGAGTCTGCGGATTCGCCCGCCCGCGAGAAATACGCCGGGTGGCGTACACGGAGGTACTCAAGGCGGCAATGGTGGCCGCCGCGCTTTCACGCCTTCGGCTGCGGCCGGCTGCCCCGCCGCTGCAGCACCGCCACCAGCAGGGCCGACGCCATCAGGTACACCAGCGCCACGCCGAACGCGCTCGCATAGCCCGCAGCATCCGGCGCACCGCCCAGCCGCCCGTAGAACAGGATGCCGATCAGCGCCACGCCCAGCGCATTGCTCGCCTGCTGCACCATCGACAGCACGCCCGACGCCACGCCGGCATGCTGCGGCGGCAGGCCGGCCAGCACGGTGGACACCAGTGGCGCCATCACCATGCCGAGCCCTGCGCCCTGCACCAGCAGCAGCGGCACCATCCATGCGACCACGTGCGCGTGTCCGGCCCACCCCGCCACATTGACGAACTGCAATGCATGGCCCACGGCCAGCACCAAAGCGCCGAGCGCGATCGGCGGCTGGCCGCCGAAGCGGCGTGCCAGGCGCGCGCCGGCCATCGAGGTTGCAAAGAAGCCGACCGCCAGCGACGTGAAGACGAGGCCCGAACTCAGCGGGTCGAGCACCAGGCCTTGCTGCAGGTACAGCGCCAGCACGAAGTAGAGCGAGGCATTGCCGACATAGAAGGCCAGCGTGGTGAAAAGGCCCATGACGAAGCGCCGGTTCGCCAGCAGCACGGGCGCCACCAGTGGCGCACCGCCGTTCGCGGCCAGCCGACGCTGCTGGAAAGCGAACGCAGCGAGCAGGGGCAGCGAGGCGGCCAGGCACATCCAGCTCCACAGCGGCCAGCCCTGCTCGCGGCCTTCGACCAGCGGCAGCACCACGGCCACGGAGCCGGCCGCCACCAGCAGCATGCCGGCCAGGTCGAGCCGGCTGTTGCCGCCGTTGGCAAGCGGCGGAATGGCGCGCGGTGCGAGCACCAGCGCCAGCAGGCCGATCGGAACGTTGATGAGGAAGCAGCTGCGCCAGCCGAGTCCGCCCGGATCGGCATGGATCAGCAACCCGCCCACCAGCTGCCCGAGCGTGGCCCCGAGGCCCAGCGTGAGCCCGTAGGCCGCAAAGGCGCGCGCGCGGCTTTCACCGGTGTAGGCCAGGCCGATCATCGCCAGCACCTGCGGCTGCAGCAGTGCACCGGCCAGGCCCTGCAGCACGCGGGCCGCCACCAGCAGCTCGGCGTTGGGCGCGAGGCCGCAGGCGGCCGACGCCAGCGTGAACAGCAGCAGGCCCAGCATGAACATGCGGCGCCGGCCGAACAGGTCGCCGAGCCGCCCGCCGGTGATCAGGCCCGCGGCCGTGGCCAGGCCGTAGCCGGCCACCACCATCTGCAGGGTGCCCGCGGAGGCGCGCAGCTCGCGCTGCATCGAAGGCAGTGCCACGTTGACGATGAAGAAGTCGAGCACCACCAGGAAGGTGCCGCTGAGCATGACCCAGAGGCCGAGGGTGCCGGCGCCGCGGCTTGCGGCGGAGGAAAACGATGCTGCCGGGGCAGCGATGTTGGATGACTGCGACATGATGGGTTCGAGTGTTGGGAGGGAGCGGCGCCGCGGCAATGACCTCGGAGGTCATCGCCGGGCTTCAGGCAGTGGGCGTCGGCAGGATGAACTGGTAGTCCACGGCGATGCGGCCGTCCTCGGCGAGCAGGAGAAACTCCAGGCCGAGCGCGGCAATGGGCCCGCCGGCGGCCGGAACCATGTGCCAATGGAACATCACCGCGCCATGCAGGAACTGCGCATCGCCCGCGGCCACGAAGCGGAAGCCGCCATCGCGCACGTTTTTTTCGTGCGAGCCGGTGACGCGCTGCTCCAGTGCCTCGTAGCCCTTCACCTGCAGCGTGCGCACGTAGTGCTCGCCTTCGGGCACCCACAGCCGGGCGATGGCGGCGCGGCGCGCTGCGGCATCGGTTTCGTTCCAGGCCGCGACGTAGCGATCGGCGAGTTCGGCAAAAGAGATGTCGGTGGTCATGATCGGAATCCTTGCTGGCTTGGCGAAGTGGAAGAGCGAGGCTGCAGTTTCCAGCCCCAGGAGTGGACAGTGAATGCCTGCGAAGCCGATAATCTTGTCCATTCGTCCACCGCCACAGGAGCTCCGTTGGATCCGCTCGATGACGTGTTCGCCGCCATGCGCGTACGCAGCGCGCTCTATGCGCGGCTCGAGGCGCGCGCGCCCTGGGGCGTGAGCCTGGCTGGCGGAGAGAGCGCCCGCTTCGGCCTGGTGGTGCGCGGAAGCTGCCTGCTCGAAGTGCCGGGCGTGGCGCAGCCCGTGGCCCTGGCCGCAGGCGACTGCTATGTGCTCGCGCACGGCACGCCCTATGTGCTGCGCGACCATCCGGACACGCCCACGGTCAGCTGCGCGTCGGTGGTGCGCGACCGCATCGGCGGCGTGGTCGATCTGGGCGGCACCGGCACCGCCGCATCGGTGATCTGCGGCTGGTTCCATTTCGACCAGCGCGCGGCCCGGCCGCTGCTCGATCTGCTGCCCGTGCTGCTGCACGTCAAGATGGAGCAGGCGCGCGCCATCGCGCTGCAAGGCACCCTGCAGCTGCTTGCGATGGAAACCGGCGAGCCGGGCCTGGGCTCGGGCCTGCTCGTGAGCCGGCTGGCCGACATCGTGTTCGTGCAGGCGGTGCGCGCGCACGCCGCGGCGCAAGGGCAGGCGCAGACGGGCTGGCTCGGCGGACTGGCCGACGCGCGCATCGGCCCTGCGCTGCGCGCCATGCACAAGGACATGGCGCGCGACTGGACGGTGGAGACGCTGGCCTCGGCGGCCAGCCTGTCGCGCTCGGCATTTGCGCAGCGCTTTCGCGAAAAGGTCGGCCAGGCGCCGCTCGAATACCTGACGCACTGGCGCATGTTCAAGGCCGGCAACATGCTCGGCCAGGGCCATGCGGCCGTCGGCGCGATCGCAGGCGCGGTGGGCTATGAATCAGAAGCCGCGTTCAGCAAGGCCTTCAAGCGCCGGATGGGCATGGCCCCCGGCGCATGGCGTGCGGCGGCGCGCGAGAGCGTTGCCGCCTAGGCGCCCGCAGGAAGGCCTGTCTTGATGCTGGCCGCGCGCTTGAACTGCGCCGCCGCAAAGGCCCACACCATGCGCGTGGCATCGGGCCCGCCCGGATCGCTGAAAAGCTTCGCGGCGGCGCCGCCGCTCCATGCATGCCCGAGTCCCGCGATCTCGCACAGCACGACCAGCGTGCGGCCCTTGCGCCGAAACTCGGTCACCCGCATGGCATGCCGCTTGCCGCGCTGCAGCGTGCGCGTCAGCCCCGGCTTGGCGCCCATGGCCGTGGCCCACACGGCCGCGCTGTTGACGGCATTGCTCGGCGCCACCACGGCATCGGCGTCGCCATGGATCACCAGCATCGGCGGCAGGGTCGCGAACACGGCGGCCGCGCCCATGGCCTTGCCGACCGCGGTGGTCGGCATCGGCGGCGTGTGCTGCCCGCGCATTGCGCCCAGGGCCGTGGCCGAGGATTTCGCCGCGCCCGGCGCCACGCCCGAATGCATGGCCACGGCGCGAAAGCGCTGCGGATAGCGCGTGGCAAGCAGCGCCGCCATGCTGGCCCCCGCCGACAGGCCGGCCAGCGCAATGCGCTCGCGGTCCACCGGATAGAGCATGCAGGCCTGGTCGATGGCCGCCATCAAGGTGGCGGCTTCGGCGTCGGCCTTGCCCGAACGCCGCTCGTACCAGTTCCAGCAGCCTTGGGGATGGGCCAGCCTGTCCTGCTCCAGGTAGAGCACCAGGAATCGCTGGCGCACCGCGAGCGCGTTCATGCGCGTGCTGGCCGCGAAGTCGCGCCCGGTCTGGCCGCAGCCGTGCAGCATGACCATGAGCGGCAGCTTCTCGCCGGGCTGCAGCTTCAGGTCGGCCGGACGGAACAGGTGGTAGCCGCGCGCACCGCCGGGGCCCAGTGCCATGCCGCCGAGCCAGTCGCCCTTGCCCGGCGGCGGCTTGAGCCGCTTGGCCGCTGCGCGCTGCACCTGGCCGGCCACGCGCTTGCTGTTGCCGAGCGTGATCTTCGTGAGTGCCTTCAGGTTGCGCTCGTATGCGCGGGCGAACAGGGAAGCGGTGGAACGACGGGCCATGGGCACAGTGTGAGGGCAAAGCGCCGGCCGTCCAAACAGGCGGCCCTAGTAGATCTCCGGCACGATCATGCTGGCCGGCACCGGCTGGCGCAGGTAGTCCGCATGGCGCTCGCGCGCGGGCAGTTCCACCGGCGGATGCGGCACTTCCTGGTAGGGCAGCTGGCCCAGCAGGTGGCTGATGCAGTTCAGCCGCGCCTTCTTCTTGTCGACCGCCTGCACCACCCACCACGGCGCTTCGGGAATGTGGGTGCGCTCCAGCATGATCTCCTTCGCCTTGGTGTATTCCTCCCAGCGGCGGCGGCTCTCGAGGTCCATGGGGCTCAGCTTCCATTGCTTGAGCGGATCGTGGATGCGGCCCAAGAAGCGCATGTGCTGCTCGTCGTCGGTGATGGAGAACCAGTACTTGATGAGCTTGATGCCCGAGCGCACCAGCATCTTCTCGAACTCCGGCACGGTGCGGAAGAACTCCTCGTATTCGTCGTCTGAGCAAAAGCCCATCACGCGCTCCACGCCGGCGCGGTTGTACCAGCTGCGGTCGAACAGCACCATCTCGCCGGCCGCCGGCAGGTGCGCGGCGTAGCGCTGGAAATACCACTGCGTGCGTTCGCGGTCGTTGGGCGCCGGCAGCGCGGCCACGCGGGCCACGCGCGGATTCAGGCGCTGCGTGATGCGCTTGATGACACCGCCCTTGCCCGCCGCGTCGCGGCCTTCGAAAAGAATGACCACCTTCTGCTTGCTGTGCTGCACCCAGTCCTGCAGCTTCACGAGCTCGCCCTGCAGCCGGAACAGTTCCTTGAAGTAGGCCTGGCGCGCGGCCTTGTCGCCCATGCGCGCGGCGGGGTCGAGGCCGTCGATGTTGCGGTCCTCGATCTCCAGTTCGAGCTCCTCGTCGTAGCTGTCGATCAAGTCGCGGGCGATGCGTTGCATCAGGTCTTCGTGGTCTGGAAGTGCGCTCGTCAGCATCATGGGGAAAAGGGCGGTGTGGAGTGGAACGGGGCATGCTGCCCGCCGCATATGACCATTGCGTGACGCTCCGCGGGCCACCGACACGAAGTTGTCACATGCGGCGGACACCATCCGGGGCACACCTTCCGTCCTTCCTGATTCAACGCACCTTGCCGGCACTCCATGACCTGGCCGCCAATTCATATGGCGGCGACGAAGCCGGACTGATCTGCGGCTACCTGTTCGACGCCGATGCGTCGGAGCCCGTACGGGCGATCGGCTCGGTGCAGGCTGCGGCATGGCTCGGTGAGCAGGGCGGCAACGGAATCGCAAGCAATGCCTACGCGTGGCTGCACTTCAACCTGAGCCATGCGCAGGCCGAGCGCTGGCTCGTGCGGCACGCGAAGCTCTCCGACACCTTCTACGAAACGCTGCACGAGGGCCTGCCCTCCACGCGCATCGAGCGCGCCGACGATTCGCTGATCGCGGTCATCAACGACGTGCACTTCGAGTTCAGCTTCGAGCCCTCGGACATCTCCACTCTCTGGATCAGCGTGGGGCCGCGGCTGGTGGTCACGGCGCGCACCAAGCCGCTGCGCTCGGTAGATGCGCTGCGCACGGCGGTCAAGGCCGGCGATGCGCCGCGCTCGAGCACCGAACTGCTCGAGCACCTGCTGCGCGCGCAGGCCGACGTGCTGGTGAAGATCGTGCGCGGCGTCACTTCGCGCATCGACCGCATCGAGGACGAGCTGCTGGCCGGCCGGCTCGACCACAAGCGCGCGCGGCTCGGCGTGCTGCGCCGGCTGCTGGTACGGCTGCAGCGCCTGCTGGCGCCCGAACCCGCCGCGCTCTTCCGCCTGCTGCAGAGGCCGCCGGCCTGGATGTCGGAGCCCGACGCGCAGGAGCTGCGCGGCTCGACGGAGGAGTTCTCGGTGGTGCTGCGCGACATGCAGGCGCTGCAGGAGCGCATCAAGCTGCTGCAGGAAGAAATCGCGGCCAACGTGAACGAGGACAACAACCGCAGCCTGTTCGTGCTGACGGTGGTGACCGTGCTCGCGCTGCCGATCAACATCCTGGCGGGCCTGTTCGGCATGAACGTGGGTGGCATTCCGCTGGCCGAGCACAAGCACGGGTTCTGGATCGTGGTGGCGATCGTCGCGAGCTTCACCGCGGTGGCCGCCTGGGCGGCTTTTCGCAAGAAGCGCTGAGCCGCGTCGTCCGCCGCAGTAATGCTATTTATTTAATAGCAACCACAATAGCATCCATGCGCCCGCATCGATGTTCCAGACCCAATAGAATGCCAATGTGTCCTCCATTCTCAATGCCGATCTGCACTGCCATTCCGTGGTTTCCGACGGCACCTTGACGCCCGAAGAACTGGCCGCGCGCGCCGCCGCCAACGGGGTCGAGCTCTGGGCGCTCACCGACCACGACGAGGTCGGCGGCCAGCACCGCGCGGCCGCCGCGGCGCGTGCCCACGGCATCCGCTATCTCACCGGCACCGAGATCTCGGTGACCTTCGCCAACGAGACCGTGCACATCGTCGGCCTGGGCTTCGACCCCGACGACGCCGCGATGACGCAGGGCCTCTACGACACGCGCGGCGGCCGCGGCAAGCGCGCGCAGGAAATGTCCGAGGGGCTGGCCAAGGTCGGCATCCACGGCGCCTACGACGGCGCGCTCAAGTTCGTCGGCAATCCCGAGCTGATCTCGCGCACCCACTTCGCGCGCTTCCTGGTCGAGCAGGGCCACTGCCGCGACACGCCCGAGGTGTTCCGCAAGTACCTGACCGAAGGCAAGCCCGGCTATGTGCCGCACCGCTGGGCTTCGCTGAAGGATGCGGTGCACTGGATCACGGCCGCCAAGGGCATGGCCGTCATCGCGCATCCGGGGCGCTACAAGTTCACCGCGAACGAGGAATACGCGCTGTTCCTCGAGTTCAAGGCGCATGGCGGGCAGGCGATCGAAGTCGTCACCGGCAGCCATACGACAGCCGAATACGTCGAGTACGCCGACAAGGCGCTCGAGTTCGATTTCGCCGCCTCGCGCGGCAGCGATTTCCACAGCCCCGACGAAAGCCATTGCGATCTCGGCAAGCTGCCACCGTTGCCCGGTGCGCTCACGCCGGTGTGGGAACTGCTCAGCCACCGCATCCAGCAGTGAGCGAGAGCCCCGGGTCCGGCAGCGGCAGCGCGGCAACGGCGGCACTGGCGAACGCCCGCGCCGCGGCGCGGCAGACGCGCGATCTCGAATCGGAGCGCATCCTCGCGGGCATCGGCATGGTGCTGGTGGCGGTGGCCTGCTTTGCCACGCTCGATACCGCCACCAAGACCTCCACCGCCGCCGTGCCCATTCTGATGGGCGTGTGGTTCCGCTATGCCTTCCAGGCCGTGGCCACCACCGCGGTGCTGCTGCCGCGGCACGGCACGGCCCTGCTGCGCACGCAGCACCCGCGCTACCAGTTGCTGCGCGGCGCGCTGCTGCTGGTGTCGAGCACGCTGGCCTTCCTGAGCCTGCGCTACATGCCGCTGGCCGAGTTCACCTCCATCGTGCTCATCGCCCCGCTCGTCATCACCCTGCTTGCGGCCACCACGCTCAAGGAGCAGGTCTCCGCGCTGCGCTGGGTGCTGGTGGCCGGCGGCTTCGCCGGCACGCTGGTCATCCTGCGCCCGGGCGGCGATGCATTCAGCTGGGCCGTGCTGCTGCCGATCGGGCTGGTGCTGACCAACGCATGGTTCCAGGTGCTCACGAGCAAGCTGGCGCAGACCGAGAATCCGCTCACGATGCATTTCTATACCGGCTGGGTGGGCGCGCTGATCGCCTCGCTGGCGTTGCCCTTCGTATGGACGGCCCTGCCCTCGTGGCACTGGTGGGCGCTGCTGTGCCTCATGGGGTTCATGGGCACGGTGGGACACTTCATCCTCATCCTGGCCTACCAGCGCGCACCCGCATCCACGCTTACGCCGTATCTCTATGCGCAGATCGCCTTTGCGATGCTCGGCGGCTGGCTGGTCTTTTCCCACGTGCCGGACCGCTTCTCGCTCATCGGCATGTCGATGATCGCAGTCTGCGGTGCGGCCGGCGCCTGGCTCACGGTGCGCGAGCGCCGCGTGCCGATCGAGCCGGCCGAATCCTGATCAGGAGTCTTTTTCATGGCCCAGTATTTCGAAGTCCACCCCGAGAACCCGCAGCAGCGGCTTCTCAAGCAGGCCGCCGCGCTTTTGCAGCGCGGAGAGATCGTGGCCGTGCCCACCGATTCGAGCTACGCGCTGGCCTGCCACCTCGACGACAAGGACGCGGTCGACCAGCTGCGCCGCATCCGCCAGGTCGACGAGAAGCACCATCTCACGCTCATCTGCCGCGACCTGAGCGAGCTGGCCAACTACGCGCGCGTCGACAACAAGCAGTACCGGCTGCTGAAGGCCGCCACGCCTGGGCCCTACACCTTCCTGCTCGAAGCCACCAAGGAGGTGCCGCGGCGCGTGAGCCATCCGCAGCGCAAGACCATCGGCCTGCGCGTGCCCGACCACAAGGTGCTGCTCGAATTGCTGATGCTGCACGGCGCACCGCTGCTGGCCACGACCCTGATCGCGCCCGGCGAGACCGAGGCGCTGAACGACGCGCAGACCATCCGCGAGCGTTTCGAAAAGCAGATCGGCGCCGTCATCGACGCCGGCGCCTGCCCCTCGCAACCGACCACCGTGGTGGACCTCACGCCCATGGGCTCGGGCGACGATCCGGTGGTGGTGCGGCAGGGCCGCGGCGCGCTGGCGGTGCTTGGCCTCTGACAAGCGGCACCGCAGCCTTCACTCCGTCTGACACAATCGCGCAGTGGATATTTCCAACCTGATACAGACCGTACTTATTTACGCTTTGCCCGTGGTCTTCGCGATCACGGTGCACGAGGCGGCGCATGGCTATGTGGCGCGCCATTTCGGCGACAACACCGCCGAGGCGATGGGCCGCGTCACGCTCAACCCGATCAAGCACATCGATCCCATCGGGACCATCCTGATGCCGCTGATGCTGTACTTCGCAACCTCCGGGGCCTTCCTGTTCGGCTATGCCAAGCCGGTGCCGGTGAACTTCGGGCGGCTGCGCCATCCGAAGCGCGACATGATCTGGGTGGCTCTGGCAGGGCCTGCGTCCAATTTCGTGCAAGCCATCATCTGGGCGCTGGTGCTCGTGGCACTCGTTGCGGCCGGCATCGATGAAACCTTTTTCATCAAGATGGCGCAGGGCGGCGTGCTGGTCAACCTGGTGATGTGGGCCTTCAATCTCTTTCCGCTGCCTCCGCTCGACGGCGGCCGCGTTCTTGCAGGCCTGCTGCCCAACGGGCCGGCGCAGAATTTCCTGGCACGCATCGAGCCCTTCGGTTTCTTCATCGTGATGGGCCTGGTGCTCGCGGGCATCGTCAGCACCTTCTGGCTGCGTCCGCTGATGGACGTCGGCTACGCGGCCATCAACCTGCTCATCTCACCGCTCACGGCTTTGCTGCGTTAAGTTCCTCCTCCCATGGCTACGTCTCCTTCCGCTCCCCTGCGCGTGCTGACCGGCATCACGCCGTCGGGCACGCCGCACCTCGGCAACTACGTCGGCTCGATCCGCCATTCAGTGCGCCAGAGCGTCGCGCCGGGCGTCGAGAGCTTCTTCTTCCTGGCCGACTACCACGCGCTCATCAAGGTGCAGGAGCCGGCGCTGATCCAGCGCTCCACGCTCGAGATCGCCGCGAGCTGGCTGGCCTGCGGGCTCGACCCGGAACGCGTCACCTTCTACCGCCAGTCGGACATCGTCGAGATTCCCGAGCTGACCTGGTTCCTCACCTGCGTGACCGGCAAGGGCGTGCTCAACCGCGCCCATGCCTACAAGGCGCAGCTCGACAAGAACATCGCCAAGGGCGAAGACCCCGACGCCGACGTCACGGCCGGCCTCTTCATGTACCCGGTGCTGATGGGCGCCGACATCCTGATGTTCAACGCCCACAAGGTGCCCGTGGGGCGCGACCAGGTGCAGCACATCGAAATGGCGCGCGACATGGCGCAGCGCTTCAACCACCAGTACGGCGAGCACTTCACGCTGCCCGAAGCCGAGATCGACAATGCCGTGGCCACCCTGCCCGGCCTCGATGGCCGCAAGATGAGCAAGAGCTACGGCAACACCATTGCCATGTTCGCGCCGCGCGCGCAGCTGCAAAAGCAGATCGCCAGCATCGTGACCGACTCGCGCGCGCCCGGCGAACCCAAGGACACCGAAGGTTCGGCGCTGTTCCAGATCTACCAGGCCTTTGCCAGCGCCGAAGAAACCGAGGCGCTGCGCAAGGCGTACGCCGACGGCATCGGCTGGGGCGATGCCAAGCAGATGCTGTTCGAGCGCATCGACCTCGAAGTGGCGCCGCTGCGCGAACGCTACGAAGCGCTGATGAACGACCCGGCGGAGATCGAGCGAATCTTGCTCATCGGCGCCGAAAAGGCCCGCAAGCTCTCGCGCCCTTTCATGGCCGAGCTGCGCCACGCGGTGGGGCTGCGCAACCTTGCGGCAGGCCGCGACAAGGGCGGTGCACGCAAGGCGGCCAAGGTCGCCAGGCCGAGTTTCAAGCAGTACCGCGAGCGCGACGGCCTGTTCTATTTCAAGCTGCTCGACGCCCACGGCGCCACCCTGCTGCAGAGCCGCGGATTCGCCTCGCCGCAGGAAGCCGGCCGCGCCATCGCCGCCTTGCAGCAGCAGCGCGGCGCGGCACTGGCCGCGCTCGCCGAGCAGCTCGAGCCGGCCGGCCCGGAAGAATTGCGCGCCGCGAACGAGGCGCTGGAAGCACTGGCGGAGACAACAACCTCTACCAACGGAAGTTGATCCGACGATATCCATCGGCCACCCGCCGAGGATTGACGAGAGTTAAGACCGTGCGATCACTAAGGAAGAAAACATGAGCATTTATGTCATCGACGACCACCCCCTGATGCGCGACGCGATCGTGATGGTGCTGCGGCGTCTGCGGCCCGCCGAAAACATCGTCGAGCTCGAGCGCCTCGACAAGCTCGCGAGTGCGGTCCAGCAGCGCGGCGAGCCCACGCTTTTCTGCCTTGACCTGAAGCTGCCCGACACCAATGGCGTCTCGGGCGTGGTCGCTGTCAAGCAGGTCTATCCCAACGTGCCGATCGCCGTCTATTCGGCGGCACCGGCCGGAGACATGGAAGACGCCTGCATCGAAGCCGGCGCCGACACGTACATCGAGAAGTCGGCCAGCTCGGCCGAACTGGCCGCCGCACTGCGCGGCCTGCTGATGGCGGGCTCGGAAGAGGCGGACGAGCCGGCGCTGGCCAGCAACAGCAAGCTGTCGAAGCGCCAGACGCAGCTGATCGCGATGCTCGACAAGGGCATGAGCAACCGCGACATCGCCACCGACCTCGAGATCAGCGAGCACACCGTGAAGGTGCACCTGTGGCGCCTGTTCCGCCGCCTGGGCGTGAAGAGCCGCACGCAGGCGCTGCACTACGCGCGGACCAATGGGCTGCTTTCCGGAAACTGAGCTCGCCCCCAGGCTTCGCGCACTTCGTGTCGCTTCTCCCTCCCCCTACCGGGGGCAACACCAGTGGCCCGGCCAAGCCGGTTCCACGGTGTTTCTGGAAGGGGCATGCGCGGGTTGTTGGCTGCTGAAAACCGCGCTCTGGCGCGGTTTTTTGTTGCTTGGGCGGCCTTGCCCTAGCCGCCGGAGGCGCTGACGCGGGCTTGGGCCACGGCTTCGTCGGCGTCGTGCAGGGCGACGCGGAACACGCTGCCGCTGCCCAGGCGGGAGCGCACGCTGACGGGGTGGCCCAGCACGTGCGAGAGCCGGGCGACGATGGCCAGGCCCAGGCCGAAGCCGTCGGAGGTGCCGGCATGGTCGGCCACCTTGTAGAACTCCAGGAACACGTCGCGCAGGTGCTCGGGCGCAATGCCGATACCGGTGTCCCACACCTCCACACGCAGGCCGTCGCGCGATTGCCGCGAGGCCAGCAGCACGCCGCCGTCGGTGGTGTACTTGATCGCGTTGGCCAGCAGGTTGCCGAGCATGCGGCGCACCCGGATCGGGTCGGTCAGGAAGCTGCCCTCGGTCACGTGCACGCGGAAATCGAGCCCCCGGCTCTCGGCCACCGGGCGGTATTGCAGTTCGAGGTCGTGCAGCAGCTCGGCCACGTCCACGCGCTCGATGTGCAGCCGCACCTGGCCCGAATCGATGCGCGCCAGGTCGAACATCGAATCGAACAGCGCGTTCACCGCGTGCGTGGCACGAACGATCTTAGGGGCGAGCTCCAGCACCAGTTCGGGTTCGTTGCGCAGCCAGTCGGCATAGAGAGACAACGCCAGCACCGGCTGGCGCATGTCGTGCGCGGCGCTCGCGAGAAAGCGGTTCTTCATGGCCACGGCCGCCACCGCGGCCTGCCGCTGCTGCGTGAGCGACTTGATCAGGATGTGGTTGTGGAACAGCAGCTCCAGGCTGTTGCGCGCCGTCTCGTGAATGTGGCGCCCGGCGCGCAGCAGCAAGAACCAGTGCAGGATCGGCAGGATCGGCATCAGGAAGCCGTACTGGAAATGCGGCTCCACGAGGTTGATGCTCACGAGCCGGATCAGAACAGCCCCCAGCATCGTGGTGAACAGCGTGTTGACGTAGCGCTTGAGCAGCGGCGGATGCAGCGCCAGCCCGTTGAGCGGAAAGGTGCCGACGCCGGCCACGATGAGCCAGCTCATGAACTGGTTGACCTGCGGCGTGCGCTCGAAGAACAGCAGGATCGACAGGCCCCAGACGACCGCGCTGGTGCTCCAGATGAAGCCATAGCGTTCGGTGAACTGCTGCTGCGCCGCCGCGCTCCTGCCGGCGTAGCGCACGGCATAGACCCTGGCGCCCCAGGCACGGCAGGCCGTGGCAATGAGGCCCGCGGCGAGCCAGGTCAGCAGTTCCCACCGCGGCACGTAGCTCCAGTTCAGGCCGACCATCGCCGGCATGAGCGCCGCCGAGACAATGTACGACCCGCGCGCGGAGCGCATGAGGCTGCGGATCAGCTCGCCGCGCACCCAGGATTCAGCTTCGTCGGCCGAAGCCGGGACCGGTGTCACGCTCGCGATCGACGGATTGGCCATGTGGCGCGGAGCCTCTTGTTCATTCGACTACAAGGAAAAATCCCGGCATGCGGGAGCCTGGGGTGGTGGCGATCTTAACGGGCCGATACAGCTGCTTCGAAGCTTGACTGGGCGCCATGCGCAACGGCCGCGAAAAACGCGAAAGCCATGCGAACGAAAGGCTCCGGTTTCGCCGGCGCGGATGACCGGGCCGTGGAACGGGCAAAAAAAATAGCCCCTTTGCGGGGCCATTCTTGGAGGAGAGGGAGGGATTCGAACCCTCGGTACTATCGCTAGTACGCCTGATTTCGAGTCAGGTACATTCGACCACTCTGCCACCTCTCCGGTGCTGTCGAGCCTGCGATTATAGCAGACCTAAACCGGGTTTTTGAAGCCCGCCCGTTCAGCCGCGCAACAGTTCCAGTCCGCCGAGGTAAGGCCGCAGCGCCGCGGGCACGTTGATCGAGCCGTCCTCGTTCTGGTGGTTTTCCAGCACCGCGACCAATGTGCGGCCCACCGCCAGGCCCGAGCCGTTGAGCGTGTGGACGAGTTCGTTCTTGCCCTGCGCGTTCTTGAAACGGGCCTGCAGGCGGCGCGCCTGGAAGGCCTCGCAGTTCGAGACCGAGCTGATCTCGCGGTAGGTGTTCTGCGCGGGCAGCCACACCTCCAGGTCGTAGGTCTTGGTGGCGCCAAAGCCCATGTCGCCGGTGCACAGCAGCACCACCCGGTACGGCAGTTCCAGCGCCTGCAGCACGGCTTCGGCGTGGCCGGTCATCTGTTCGAGCGCGTCGTAGCTCTTCTCGGGGTGGACGATCTGCACCATCTCGACCTTGTCGAACTGGTGCTGGCGGATCATGCCGCGCGTGTCACGGCCCGCGCTGCCGGCTTCGGAGCGGAAGCACGGCGTGTGGGCCGTGAGCTTGATCGGCAATTGCGCCTCGGCCACCACCTCGTCGCGCACGAAGTTGGTGAGCGGCACTTCGCTGGTGGGGATGAGGTAGAGCGCTGAATGGTCGGGCGCGGGCTCGCCCTCCTGGCCGCCCTTCTTGGCGGCGAACAGGTCGCCTTCGAACTTGGGCAGCTGGCCGGTGCCGCTGAGCGTGGCCGCGTTGACGATGTAGGGCACGTAGCACTCGGCATAGCCGTGCTTCTCGGTCTGGATGTCGAGCATGAACTGCGCGAGCGCGCGGTGCAGCCGGGCGATCGGCCCCTTCATGACGGTGAAGCGCGAGCCCGCGAGCTTGGCGCCCATCTCGAAGTCGAGCCCCAGCGGCGCGCCCAGGTCGACGTGGTCCCTGGCGGCAAAGGGCAGCGGCGTGGCGCCCGCCCCGGCGCCGCCCTGCGGGCTCCAGCGGCGCATCTCGACATTGCCGGTCTCGTCTTCGCCGACCGGCACGCTGGCGTGCGGCAGGTTGGGCACGGCCAGCAGCAGCGCCTGCAACTCGGGCTGGATCTCCTCGAGGCGCCTGGACTGCGACTCCTGCTCGGCCTTGAGCGCATTGACTTCGGCCATCAGCGCATCGACCGATTCGCCCTTGGCCTTGAGCGGGCCGATCTGCTTGTTCAGCGTGTTGCGCCGGGCCTGGATTTCCTCGGTGCGGGTTTGCAGCGTCTTGCGCTCGGCCTCGAGCGCGGTGAACGCCGACACGTCGAGGTACGGCTGGTTCTTCTTGCGTTTTTCGAGGCCGGCCACAGCGGAGGCCAGGTCTTTGCGGAGCAGAGTGATGTCAAGCATGGGGGGATTTTAGGTGGGCGTAGCATCGCCCTCCCGCAACTTCAACCGAAGGGAATGAGCGATGCAAGCCTATCTGACATTCAACGGCAACGCGGCCGAGGCGCTGGCCTTCTATGCCAAGGCGCTGGGCGGCAAGGTTGTCTTCAGCATGAGCTTTGGCGAAAGCCCGATGGGGGCCGAAACGCCGGCCGCCTACAAGGACAAGATCATGCACGCCACGCTGGAAGCCCGCGGCCACCAGCTGATGGCTTCCGACATGCCGCCCGGCATGCCCTTCGAGGGGCACAAGGGCTTTTCGCTATCGGTTCAGGGCAACAGCGTGGACGAGGGAAAGAAGCTCTTCGACGCACTGGCCGAAGGCGGCGAGGTCACGATGCCGTTCGGCCCGCAGTTCTGGGCCGCGGGCTTCGGCATGCTGAAGGACAAGTTCGGCGTGCCGTGGATGGTCAATTGCGAGAAATGAATAGAGCCCCCCGGCTTTTCACTTCGCTGCGCTGCGTGTAATTCGCCACCCCCCGAGGGGGAGGCGCGGCTCGCCTTGGGGCGGCCCGGCGGCGGCCGCCCCGCCCTCAGGCCACGGTGGCCGGATCGACGTTCGCGCCGCAGACGATCAGGCAGACCTTCTCGCCTTCGCGCGGCACATAGGCGCCGGTCTGCAGCGCCGCCAGCGGCAGCGCGGCGGCCGGCTCGACGGCGAGCTTCATTTCCTTCCACAGCCACTGCTGTGCGGCGCGGATGGATTCGTCGGATAGCAGCAGCGCGTCCTGCACGTATTGCCGGGTGATGTCCCAGGAAATGGCGCCGATGCGGCGCGCGCCGAGCGAATCGGCGGCAATGCCGCCCACCTCGACATCGACCGGCTCGCCGGCCTGGCGGGCGCGGTACAGCGTGGGCGCCTTTTCGGGCTCGAGCGCCACCACGCGGGCGCGCTTTTCGAACCAGCCGGCCAGGCCGCCGATGAGGCCGCCGCCGCCCACGCTCACGAGCACGGAATCGGGCAGGCCGCCCTGCGCCTCGATCTCCTGGCCGAGGGTGCCCGCGCCGGCCACGACTTCGGGCTGGTCGTAGGCGTGCGTGAGCAAGGCGCCGGATTCCTTCTGGCGCGCGAGGCAGGCTGCCAGCGCGTCGGGATAGAGCTCGCCGACCACGACCACCTCGGCGCCGAGCGCCCTCAGGCGGGCGCGCTTGGCTTCGGGCGAGACGCCGGGCAGGAACACCTGGCAGCGCACGCCCAGCGCCTTGGCCGCCGCCGCGGTGGCAATGCCCGCGTTGCCGCCCGAGGCCACGATCACGCCGCTTCCGGGAATGTCGTTGGCCAGCAGGCGGTTCATCATGCCGCGGGCCTTGAAGCTGCCGCTCACCTGCATGTGCTCGAGCTTGAGCCACACCTCCACGCCCGGCACCGCCAGGCCGAAGGCCGCGGACGGCAGCTTCCAGAGCGGGGTCTGGCGCAGGAAGCCGCCGGCGCGTTCGCGCAGCCTGCGGGAGGCGCTCTCCGTTTCAGAGCGCCAGTGGGTGTTTTCGTTGTTCAAGAGATGTGTCCAGGAGGGGGAATGTCGTCGAGCTTGAGGCCCTTGGGGAGCGGAAACTTGATGGTTTCCTCGATACCGTCCATCTTGCGGACCGACACCGCGCCGAGCGCCCTCACGCGCTCGATCACCTCACGCACCAGCACTTCGGGGGCGGAGGCGCCGGCCGTGAGGCCGACCCGGCCCTTGCCCTCGAACCACTCGGGCTTGAGTTCGTCGGCCGAATCGACCATGTAGCTTTCGGTGCCCAGGCGCTGCGCCAGTTCGCGCAGCCGGTTGCTGTTGGAGCTGGTGGGGCTGCCGACCACGATCACCAGGTCGACCTGCGGGCTCAGGATCTTGACCGCGTCCTGGCGGTTCTGCGTGGCATAGCAGATGTCCTGCTGCTTGGGCTCGCGCACCTTCGGAAAGCGGGTGCGCACCGCCGCCGCGATCTCGGCCGCGTCGTCCACGCTGAGCGTGGTCTGCGTGACCACGGCGAGCTTCTCGGTCTGCGCGGGCGCCACCTTCGCCACGTCTTCCACGTCTTCCACCAGGTGGATGCCGCTCGCGAGCTGGCCCATGGTGCCTTCGACCTCGGGGTGCCCCTTGTGGCCGATCATGATGAACTCGTAGCCCTCCTTGGCGAGCTTGGCGACCTCGACATGCACCTTGGTCACCAGCGGGCAGGTGGCGTCGAAGACGTCGAAGCCGCGGTCGCGCGCCTCCTGCTGCACCGCCTTGCTTACGCCGTGCGCGCTGAACACCAGCGTGGCGCCGGGCGGCACGTCGGCCAGGTCCTCGATGAAGATCGCGCCCTTGGCCTTGAGCTCGTTCACCACGTAGGTGTTGTGCACGATCTCGTGGCGCACGTAGATCGGTGCGCCGAACTTGGCAAGGGCGCGCTCGACGATCTCGATCGCGCGGTCCACGCCGGCGCAGAAGCCGCGCGGCTCGGCAAGGATGACTTCCTCGATGTTCGTGTTCATGCCAGGCATCCTGCGCTTGCCGCCGGACCGCTCATAGAACGCCGATCAGCCGGACCTCGAAGGTCACGGGCTGTCCGGCCAGCGGATGGTTGAAGTCGAAGCGCACCGCGGTCTCGTTCGATTCGACCACCGCGCCCGCGTAGCTGCCCGCGCCGTCGGGCGTGGGGAACTGCACCACGTCGCCGACCGCGTATTGCTCGTCGGGATCGCCCATCTGCGCGAGCAGCTTGCGGGCCACCCATTGCTGCATCTCGGGATTGCGCTCGCCGAAGGCCTCTCCGGCGGGCAGCTCGAAGATGGCGTGTGTGCCCTCTTCCAGGCCCATGAGCCGCTGCTCCATGGCGGGCGAGAGCTCGCCGGTACCCAGCGACAGGGTCGCGGGCTTGTCGGCGAAAGTGTTGATGATGTCGCCCGCCGGACCGGCCAGCCGGTAATGCAGGGTCAGGAACGAGCCGGAAGTCACAACGTGGGACATGGGTGCAGCGGAGGTAGGCAAAGACAAGGTGGGTGTCCCGATAAACTGGACTGCATTTTAAGGAGCCGGGGCTTCCGCCCGCTCTTTCAAGGTTTCACCCAGGTTTTCGATGGCATTCAAGGATCTCCCCGCCCACGCCCGCCCGCGCGAAAAGCTCATCGCGCGGGGCGCCGCCGCGCTGGCCGACGCCGAGCTGCTGGCGCTGCTGCTGCGCACCGGCGTGGCGGGAAAGAACGTGCTCCAGCTCGCGCAGGAGCTGCTCGACCACTTCGGCGGCCTTTCGGGCCTGCTGCAGACCGGCGCCGAGGACCTGAAGGTGATCAAGGGCATGGGCGGCGACGCCAAGCGCGCCGAGCTCATCGCGGTGCTCGAACTGGCGCGCCGCGCCATGGCCGAGCGCCTGAAGGAGCGTACGGTGTTCGACTCGCCCGGCACGGTCAAGCAGTACCTGCAGCTGCACATCGGATCGCGACCCTACGAGGTGTTCGCGGTGCTGTTTCTCGATGCGCAGCACCGGCTGATCGTGCTCGAGGAGCTGTTCCGCGGAACGCTCACCCAGACCAGCGTCTACCCGCGCGAAGTGGTCACGCGTGCGCTGCACCACCAGGCCGCGGCCGTGGTGCTGTCGCACAACCATCCCAGCGGCAGCATCGAGCCCTCGCGCGCCGACGAGTCGCTCACCCAGACGCTCAGGGCCGCGCTCTCGCTGATCGACGTGCGCGTGCTCGACCATGTGATCGTCAGCGCCGGCCAGAGCTATTCGATGGCCGAGAAAGGGCTGCTCTGATGGCCTCCCGCACCCCGCCCATCAAGAACCTGGCCGACCTGAAAAAGGTGCAGCGTACGCTGGCCGAGACCCGCGAGCGTGAAGCGGCGGCCGCAGCCGCCAAGGCCGCGGCCGAGCGCAAGCGCGCCGCCGAAAAGGACCTGTTCGCGCGCGCCATCGGTGCGACCGAGCCGCTGCGCCGCAAGGCCGTGGTGCCGCTTGCGCCCGAGCCGCCGGCGCCCATTCCGGTGCAGCACCAGCTCGACGAGCAGCGCGTATTGCGCGAGTCGCTTTCCGACGAGTTCGACGTGACGACCCTGCTCGACGTCGACGACGCCATGAGCTTTCGCCGCCCCGGCATCGGCACCGATGTGACGGCGCGTCTGCGCAAGGGCGATTGGAGCATCCAGGCGCAGGTCGACCTGCACGGCCTGCGCAGCGACGAGGCGCGCGAGGCACTCGGCGGCTTCATCCGCAACGCCTACAAGCAGGGGCTGCGCTGCGTGCGCGTGGTGCACGGCAAGGGCCTGGGCTCGCCCGGCAAGCAGCCCGTGCTCAAGACCAAGACGCAGCGCTGGCTGATCCAGAAGAACGAGGTGATCGCCTTCGTGCAAGCCAAGCCGGCCGAAGGCGGGGCCGGCGCGCTGGTGGTTCTGCTGGCACCGGCTCGGCGCTGACTGCGGCAGGCCGCTAGGTCAGGTGGTTCTTCAGCGGAACCGAGGCATCCGCCACCGCCGCCGCATCGGGGCTGCGCCCCGCTTCGAGCAGCTTGCGGCTCATCATGTGATCGACCGGCGCGTTGACCGATTCGACGCACGCCAGCTGCCCGTCGACATAGTGGAACAGCGAGAACGCATCGGGCTTGGGGCCGGCGCGGCGCACGCTGGTGAGGCCCGGCGTGCCCTCGGCCGGCATCAGGCCGACCATCTGCAGGCGCATGCTGCCCTGGTCGGACCAGAACCACGGCACCACGTCGTGCGGGCGCGGCGCGCCGGTCAGCGTGGCCACGGCCGTGCGCGCCTGGTCGTTCGCGTTCTGCACCGATTCGAGCCGCAGCGCGCGGCCCGCGCGGCGATCGGGAAAGCGCGTGCAATCGCCCACCGCGAGCACATCGGCCGCGCTGGTCTGCATGTGGCCGTCGACCACGATGCCGTCGGCGCATTCGATGCCCGCGGCCTGCGCCAATGCGGTCTCTGGCACGGCGCCAATGCCCAGCAGCAGCAGGTCCACCGGCTGCTTCACGCCGTTGACCTGGATCGACAGCAGCCGCTCGCCCTCGACCTCGAAGGCACCGGTGCGTGCGCCGAGCACGATGTCGATGCCCGCCGCGCGATGCGTCGCGAGCACGTGGGCCGAGAGTTCCGGCGACACGGCACGGCCCAGCAGCCGCGGCGCGCTCTCGATCACCTGCACGCCCTTGCCGAGCGCCTTGGCCGTGGCCGCCACCTCGAGGCCGATGAAGCCGCCGCCCAGCACCGTGACCTGCTGCGCAGCGGCCAGGCGCGAACGCAGGCGATGCGCTTCGTCGGCGGCGCGCAGGCTCGCGACGTTCTCGAGCCCCGGTTTCAGGTCGGGCATCTGGCGCGCGCGCGTGCCGGTGGCCAGCACCAGCCGCTCCCACGGCAGGACCGCGCCCGAACGCAGGGTGACGGTGTGCGCCTCGCGGTCGATGGCCACGGCCGCATCGCCCAGGTGCAGCGTGATGCCCGCTTCGCGGTACCAGCCGGCGGCCTTGTGCGGCTGCGTGGTTTCCTCGGCGCTCTTGAGAAAGGCCTTCGACAGCGGCGGCCGGTGGTACGGCTCGCAGGCCTCCTCGCAGACCAGGTGCACGCGTGCGCCCTGCCCGGCTTCGGCCAGGCCCGCGCAAAGCTGGGCCGCGGCGTGGCCGCCGCCGATGATGACGATGGGATTCATTGAAAAGAGTCGCTTTCGGAATCGTTGTTTGTTCTATGGCTCGCCACGATTGCGCATCCAGTCTGCGGTCTGGAAGAACGAATCGCGCAGCCGCGCGCGCAACCCCTCGGGCACGCCGGTCTCGCCCATGGCCTGGTCCATGCAGGCCAGCCACTGGTCGCGCTCCTTGATGCCGATACTGTGGCCGCCGATGCTTTGCGGCAGATGCCGTGCGCGCAGCATCGGATGGCCGAAGCGGTCGGTGTAGTGCTGCGGTCCGCCGAGCCAGCCGCACAGGAACCAGAACAGGCGCTGGCGCGCGTTGTCGAGGCTGGTGCCGTGCACCGCGCGCAGCTGCGCATAGGCCGGCTCGAGCTCCATCAGGTCGTAGAAGCGATCGACCAGCGCCTGCACCCTGGGTTCGCCGCCGATCCATTCGAAGGGAGTGTCGGCGGGAGGCTTTTCGTGAATCTGCATGCCGGGAGTATCCCTCTGTGCGCCTGTCAGGCCTGCACGAGGTTCGGAATTCCCACGTCGGGATTCACGTCGGCCTCGTAGTCCACGCCTTCGATGCCGAAGCCGAAAAGGCGCAGGAACTCCGCCTTGTAGCCCGCGAGATCGGTGAGCTCGTGGACGTTCTCGCTCGTGACCTGCGGCCAGAGCGCCATCACGCGCGCCTGCACTTGCGGGGACAGTTCCTTGTAGTCCGCGCGCAGCCGGCCCTCCCCGTCGAGGTGCGGCGCGCTGCCGTAGAGGCTGTCGGCAAAAAGCCCGTGGACCTGCTCGATGCAGCCCTCGTGCGTGCCCTCGGCCTTCATCACCTTGAACAGCAGCGACAGGTACAGCGGCATCACCGGAATCGCCGAGCTCGCCTGCGTGACGACCGCCTTCAGCACCGAGACACGCGCATCGCCGCCCTTGGCGGCCAGCCCGGCGCGGATGCCGAGCACCTTCTGGTCGAGGTCCTTCTTGGCGGCGCCGATGGAGCCGTTCCAGTAGATGTCGTGCGTGATCCGCTCGCCCAGGTAGGTGAAGGCCGTGGTCTTCGCGCCATCGGCCAGCACGCCCGCGGCCTGCAGTGCGTCGATCCACATCTGCCAGTCTTCGCCGCCCATCACGGCCACGGTGTCGTCGATCTCTTTCTGCGTGGCGGGCTCGAGCACGGTGTCCTTGACGGCTTCGTTGTCGGTGTCGAGGCCGCGCAGGCTCACGGCCTTGCCGACGGGCTTGAGCGTCGAATTAAAGACTTCGCCGGTCTTCGGATGGGTGCGCCGCGGCGCGGCCAGGCTGTAGACGACGAGGTCGACCTGGCCCAGGTCTTCGCGGATCGCATCGATGGCCTTCTGCTTCACGTCGTCCGAGAAGCCGTCGCCGTTGATGCTCCTGGCGTAGAGGCCCTCTTGCGCGGCTGCGCGGTGGAAGGCGGCCGAGTTGTACCAGCCGGGCGAGCCGGGCTTGCTCTCGCTGCCGGGCCGCTCGAAGAAGACGCCGAGCGTGCCGGCGCCGCAGCCGAAGGCCGCCGTGATGCGCGCGGCCAGGCCGTAGCCGGTCGAGGCGCCGATGACCAGCACCCGCTTCGGCCCGCCCGCGATCCTTCCCTTGGCCTCGACGTAGCCGATCTGCTGCCTGACGTTGGCCTCGCAGCCCGCAGGATGGGTCGTGACGCAGATGAAGCCACGCACGCGCGGTTTGATGATCATGAAAAGCTCGCTGAAGATGGGTGCCGCGGGGGCTGGGGGGCAGGATTTCGCGCCGCGAATTTAACCCAGGCCGTGCCAGGGCCGATCCGGCAAGGCCATATGCATATGTCGATTGAGGATTTAATAATCGCGGGTTTTGTTGATAGGGTCCAGCCTTTCGTCTTTTCATCCGGAGTGAGAACAACCATGCGCCACACCCTGCTTGCCGCGGCCCTCGCCGCCTCCACCCTGCTGACGGGCATCGCTGCCCATGCGGACCAGCTCGCAGACATCAAGAAGAAGGGTGAACTCGTGGTCGGCGTGCTCGGCACCGACGAGCCCGCGACCTTCATCGATCCGAAGACGCGGCAGATCGTCGGCTACGAAGTCGACCTGGTAAACGCCATCGCCAAGAAGATCGGCGTGAAGCCGGTGCTCAAGCAGATTGCCGTGGCCGCGCGCATTCCCGAGCTGCAGCAGGGCCACGTCGACCTGGTGGCGGCCGGCCTCACGCACAACAAGGAGCGCGAGGCGCAGATCGACTTCTCGCTGACCACCTTCGTCACCGGCCAGAAGGCCATCGTGAAGAAGGACAGCGGCATCACCGAGGTGCCGCAGCTTGCCGGCAAGAAGGTGCTGACCATCCGCGGCGGCACGCAGGAACCCAACATCCGCAAGGCCGTGCCCACCGCCGAGGTCGTGACCTTCGACACCAGCCAGCAGGCCTTCCAGGCGCTGCAGCAGGGCAAGGGCGTGGGCTACGTGGACGACGAGGCCGCGCTGCTGCGCAGCTACGCCAAGCTCGGTCCGCAGAAGGCCCAATACGTGGTGCTCAAGCAGAACCTGAGCACCGAGGCGCTGGCCATCGGCATCAAGAAGGGCGAGAGCGCACTCAAGGCCGTGGTGGACGAGACGCTGCGCGAACTCGAGAAGTCGGGCGAAGCGCAGAAGATCTTCATCAAGTGGTACGGGCCGAACACCGCCTCGGGCTTCCAGACGCGCGACTTCAAGCTGGAAAGCGACAAGATCGACTGACATGGCATTTCTCCTTCCCCTTCCGGGGGAAGGCCGGGATGGGGGCTCGCAGCTTCTGAACAGTCCACGGCGGTGATACTGTCGCCCCCCATGCCCCTGTTCGACTATTCGCTGCTCTTGACCGGCATGTACCACGACATGCTGGTCGCGGGCCTGTGGCTGTCGCTGCAGCTGCTCGCGGCCTCGCTCGTGCTGGCGCTGCCGATCGCGCTGGTGGTGGCGCTCTTGCGCCTTTCGCCGCTCGCGCCGCTGCGCTGGCTCGGCTTTGCGTACGTGGAGAGCATCCGCAACATCCCGCTGCTCGCGCACATGCTCTTCTGGTACTTCGGCGCGCCCGAGCTGCTGCCCGAGGGCATCAAGCAGTGGCTCTATGCGGGACACATCGAGGCCTACAGCGCCATCGTCGCGCTGTCGCTCTACACGGCCGCCTTCATGGCCGAGGACATCCGCAGCGGCATCCGCGCGATACCCGCGGTGCAGTTCGAGGCGGGACGCGCGCTGGGCTTCGGCTTCCTGGGCACCATGCGCCGCGTGGTGCTGCCACAGGCGCTGCGCGTGACAGTGCCGCCGCTGATCTCGCAGACGCTGAGCCTCTGGAAGAACACCTCGATTGCCACCGTGATCGGCGTGGCCGAGCTGATGTACCAGGCCGGGCAGGTCGAGAGCGCGACCTTCCGCAGCTTCGAGTCGTTCGCGTTCGCGAGCGCGGCGTACCTGACCGTATCACTCGCGATCACGGGGTTGGCCACCTGGTACCACCACCGCTTTCCGGTAAGAACCATCTAGGGCCATCGACCAGATGCTGGAAATCATCCACGACTACTGGGTCTACTTCCTCATCGGGCAGTACCCGAACGGGCCGCTCGGCGGGCTGGTGCTCACGCTGCTGCTCGCCTCCTGCGGCCTGGTGCTCGCGCTGCCATTGGGCATCGTGCTCGGCCTGGCGCGCGTGAGCCCGTGGCGCTGCGTGCGATGGCCGGTCACGGCGCTGGTGTTCGTGGTGCGCGGCCTGCCGCTGTTGATGGTGATCTTCTGGGCCTACTTCTTCCTGCCCAGCGTCACGGGCGTGAAAACCAACCAGTTCACCACCATGCTGATCGCGCTCGTGGTGTTCGATGCGGCCTACCTGGCCGAGATCGTGCGCGCCGGCATCCAGGGCCTGCCGCGCGGCCAGATGGAGACCGCCCGTGCGCTGGGCCTGGACTACGGCCGCGCGATGCGCCTGGTGGTGCTGCCGCAGGCTTTGCGCAGCATGCTGCCTTCGCTGGTGAACCAGTTCGTCTCGACCATCAAGGAGACCTCGCTGGGCTACATCATCGGGCTGGCCGAGGTCTCGTTCATCGCCACGCAGATCAACACGCAGGTGTTCACCAAGCCCGCGCAGATCTACCTGATCCTGGGCCTGACCTATTTCATCCTGTGCTTCGGCCTCTCGCGCTTCGCCTACTGGCTCGAAGGCCGGCTCGCGCGGCGCGGCATGGCCACCGCCAGCTCCGTCTCGGCTCCCAAGGTATCCGCATGATCGAACTGCAAGACGTCAACAAGTGGTACGGCAACTACCACGCCCTGGTCGACATCAGCGAGACCATCCGCAAGGGCGAAGTGGTCGTGGTGTGCGGACCTTCGGGCTCGGGCAAGTCGACGCTGATCCGCACCTTCAACCGGCTGGAGCCGATCCAGTCGGGCCGCATCCTCATCGACGGCCAGGACATCCATGCGCCGGGCACCGACGTGAATGCCTTCCGCTCGCGCATCGGCTTCGTGTTCCAGCAGTTCAACCTGTTTCCGCATCTCACGGTGCTGCAGAACTGCACGATGGCGCCGATGCAGCTGCGCGGACTGTCGCGCAAGGAGGCCAACGAGCGCGCCATGGCCCTGCTGCAGCGCGTGGGCCTGGCCGGCAAGGCGAACGCATGGCCGAGCGAGCTCTCGGGCGGCCAGCAGCAGCGCGTGGCCATCGCGCGCGCCCTCGCCATGCAGCCGCCGCTGATGCTGTTCGACGAACCCACCAGCGCGCTCGACCCCGAGATGGTGGGCGAGGTGCTGCTCGTGATGCGCGATCTCACGCGCGACGGCATGACCATGGTCTGCGTGACGCACGAGATGGGCTTTGCGCGCGAGGTGGCCGACCGCGTGCTCTTCATGGACGAGGGCAAGGTGCTCGAACGCGCGACACCCGACGACTTCTTCAACCGGCCGCAGCACCCGCGCGCGCAGCAGTTTCTTTCGGACATCCGCTCGCCCTTCGCGCGCGGCGCATGAGATGCTTTTCACGCCCATGACCGACACACAGACGCTTCCCGTGATCGACGTCGCCCCGCTCGTGGCCGGCGCTGCTGGCCGCGAAGGCGTGGCCGCGCAGATCGGCGCCGCCTGCCGCGCGCATGGCTTCTTCTATGCCACGGGCCACGGTGTCGATGCGGCGCTGGTGCAGCGGCTCGAGGAGCTGAGCCACCGGTTCTTCGCGCTGCCCGAAGAAACCAAGATGCAGTGGCGCATGGCCCTGGGCGGGCGCGCATGGCGCGGCTACTTCCCGCTCGGCGGCGAGCTGACCTCGGGCCGGCCCGACTGGAAGGAAGGCCTCTACCTCGGCACCGAGCTGCCCGATTCGCATCCGCTGGTACAGGCGAAGACACCGGTGCACGGGCCCAACCTGTTCCCCGACGTGCCGGGTTTGCGCGAAACCATCCTCGCCTACATGGCGGCCGTCGCGCAACTGGGCCACCGGCTGATGGAGGGCATCGCGCTGAGCCTGGGCCTGCCGGCGGCGTACTTCGCCGAGCGCTACACGGCCGACCCGCTGATCCTGTTCCGCCTCTTCAACTACCCTTCGCAGCCCGTGCCCGAGGGCCTCGACGTGCAGTGGGGCGTTGGCGAGCACACCGACTACGGCCTGCTCACGATCCTGCACCAGGACGACGTGGGCGGCCTCGCCGTGCACACGCCCGGCGGCTGGATCGATGCGCCGCCGATTCCGGGCTCCTTCGTCTGCAACATCGGCGACATGCTCGACCGCATGACCGGCGGGCTCTACAGGTCGACGCCGCACCGCGTGAAGCGCAACACCTCGGGCCGCGACCGGCTCTCGTTTCCGCTGTTCTTCGATCCGAACTTCGAGGCGCGCGTGCAGCGCATCGAAGGCCTTGCAGGTGCCGAGGCGCGCGACGACAGCGCCGAGCGCTGGGACCGCGCCAACGTGCACGCCTTCAACGGCCGCTATGGCGACTACCTGCTCGCCAAGGTGTCGAAGGTGTTTCCGCAGCTGCGCGACGAGGTGCTCTGACCCCGGCTACGCGAGCTTCTCCAGAGGCATGGGAAACCAGCGCGGCACGTGTGCGATGGCCTCGTGCAGCGAGTCGAGCACATGGAATGCCCGCTCGACGATCGCAGCGGGCGGGTGCTTGAGGTCCGGCACGATCACGACCCGAAGGCCCGCCGCCAGCGCGGCCTTGGCACCGTTCTCGCTGTCCTCGAAGGCCACGCAGTGCGCCGGGTCCACGCCCAGGCGCTCGGCCGCGAGCAGGTAGAGCGCCGGGTCGGGCTTGGCGCGCGCCACCTCGTCGCCGCCCGCGAAGGCCTCGAAGTGATGGAGCACGTCGAGGCTGCCGAGGCAGGCCGCGATCTGGCCGCGCGCGGACGACGAGGCGACCGCGCAGCGTGTGCCGCGCCCGCGCAAGGCAGCGAGCAACTCGGCCGCGCCGGGCTTGATGGGAAAGAGCGGCCGGGCGTCGCCCTCGGCGCGCTGCAGCTGCAGCGCGGCGGTCACTTGCGTCGCCGCATGCTGGTAGGCGGCCGCGCCGCCGAGCAGCGCCGCGAGGATCTGCTTCGACTCGGCCATGGCCAGCCCCACGCATTGCAGGTACTGGGCGTGCGAAAGCTCGATGTCGAGCGTGCGGGCCGCTTCGATCCAGGCGGCCATGATGGGCCGTTCCGAATCGATGAGCAGCCCGTCCATGTCGAAAATGGCGGCGGTGAACATGGAGTGATCCTAAGCCCGCGCGGCGGAAAGCAAAAAAAGGGGCCGGCGGCCCCTTTCTGTAGAAAACGGCCGCGATCCGCCGCTCAGTCGCGCACCAGCGCCCTGTTGAGCCCCAGCGCCGCCAGCGTGCCGACGGCACCGGACAGCAGATAGACGCTCACGTAGGCCAGCCCGAAATTCGCCGACAGCCCCAGCGCCACCAGCGGCGCGAAGGCGGCGCCGATGAGCCAGGCCAGGTCGGCCGTGAGCGCGGCGCCGGTGTAGCGGTACTTGGGCTCGAAGTTCGAGGTCACGGCGCCGGCCGCCTGGCCGTACGACAGGCCCAGCAGCACGAAGCCCAGCAGGATGAAGATGTCCTGCCCGAGGCGGCCGCCGTCGAGCAGCGTGGGCGCAAAGCCGCTGAACACCGCGATCATCGCGGCCAGCCCGCCCAGCGTGAAACGCCGTCCCACGCGGTCGGCGACCAGGCCCGAGGCCACGATGCCGCCGGCGCAGAACACCGCGCCGACCATCTGCACCACCAGGAACTCGGTGATCGACTGGTCGGAGTACAGCGTGATCCACGACAGCGGGAACACGGTGATCAGGTGGAACAGCGCGTAGCTGGCCAGCGCCGCGAACGCGCCGATCAGCAGGTTGGCGCCCTGCGAGCGGGTCAGCTCGACCACGCTGGTGGGCTGCAGTTCGCGCTCTTCGAGCAGGCGGGAATACTCTTCGGTGGCCACCAGCCGCAGGCGCGCGAACAGCGCCACCACGTTGATCGCGAAGGCCACGTAGAAGGTGTAGCGCCAGCCCCAGTCGAGGAAGTCCTTGAGCGGCAGGTTGGCGTAGAGGTAGGCGAACAGCGCGCTCGCCACGAAAAAGCCGAGCGGCGCGCCCAGCTGGCCCAGCATGGCGTACCAGCCGCGGCGGTTCTCCGGCGCATTGAGCGCCAGCAGCGACGGCAGGCCGTCCCACGAGCCGCCGAGCGCAAGGCCCTGGGCGAAGCGGAACACCGACAGCAGCACGATCGACGTGAACCCGAGGCTCGCGTAGCCCGGCAGGAAGGCGATGCCCGCGGTGGAGGTGCCCAGCACGAACAGCGCGATGGTCAGCTTGGCTTCCCGCCCGAAGCGCCGCTGGATGGCCATCGAAATGACGGTTCCGAACGGCCGCGCAAGGAATGCGAAGGAAAAAACCACGAAGGCGTAGAGGGTTCCCTCGAGGCGCGCCTCGAACGGGAAGAACACCGCCGGGAACACCAGCACCGAGGCAATGCCGTAGACGAAGAAGTCGAAATATTCCGACGCCCGGCCGATGATCACGCCCACGGCGATCTCGCCGGGTGCGATGTGGGAATGTTCGTCGCCCTGCCGGGCGTCGTTTCCGGACGTGTTCGGCACAGGCTGTGCGCCTTGCGGACTGATGCTGGACGTCGTCGTCATTGCGTTTTTTAATTCGGGTGTCACCGGCAGTGACCAAGGTAGACCATTGAACAGGGTCCAAGCGTCTCACCGAATGAGGATTCCCGCCATAGGACAAAACGTCCAATAGGCGGCGAAGGCCTTTGGTCGTAGATTGTGGAGTCTTTGCGCAGCCCACGCACTTCTTTCTTTCGGCATGCCCACCCTCAAATCTCTTCGCCGATGGCCCCTGTTGCTTCCGCTTGCCTTGCTGGCAGGCTGCAACACGGTGCTCATGAACCCTTCCGGCGACATCGCCAACCAGCAGGGACGCCTGATCGTCGTCTCCACCGTGCTGATGCTGATCATCATCATTCCGGTGATCGCGCTGACCCTCTTCTTTGCCTGGCGCTATCGCCAGTCGAACAAGGAGGCCGACTACAGCCCCGACTGGGACCATTCCACCCAGCTCGAGCTCGCGATCTGGGCCGCGCCGCTGCTGATCATCATCGCGCTGGGTGCCATCACCTGGATCAGCACCCACACGCTCGACCCGTACCGGCCGCTCAGCCGGCTCGACGCCGAGCGCCCGGTTCCCGCCGAGGCCAAGCCGCTGGTGGTCGAAGTGGTGGCGCTCGACTGGAAATGGCTCTTCATCTACCCCGAGCAGGGCTTTGCCACGGTGAATGAAATGGCCGCGCCGGTCGACCGGCCGATCACCTTCAAGATCACCGCCTCCTCGGTGATGAACTCCTTCTTCATTCCCGCGCTGGCCGGCCAGATCTATGCCATGCCGGGCATGGAGACCAAGCTGCATGCGGTCATCAACAAGCCCGGCGAGTTCGAGGGCTTCTCGGCCAACTACAGCGGCGCGGGCTTCTCGGGCATGCGCTTCAAGTTCCACGGCCTGAGCAACACCGGCTTCGACCAGTGGGTGCAGAAGGTCAAGGCCGGCAAGGACGGCGAACTCACGCGCGAGCAGTACAAGAAGCTCGAAGCGCCGAGCGAGCGCGAGCCGGTGCGGCACTACGCCGCGGTGGCGCCCGACCTGTACGACGCCATCCTCAACCTCTGCGTCGACCGCAACAAGATGTGCATGAAGGAAATGATGGCCATCGATGCGGACGGCGGGCTGGGCAAGCCCGGCGCGTTCAACATTGCCACCAAGAAGGCCTGGCAGGCTGACACCCTCACCAATTCGCCCACGCGCAAGTACGTCACGGCGATGTGCACCACCGAAGAATGACGATGTTCGAGAACCTTGACCTGACGAAGCTCATCTTCGGCCGCCTCACCTGGGAGGCGATTCCCTTCCACGAGCCGATCCTGCTCGCCACCTTCATCGCGGTCGCCCTCGGCGGCCTCGCACTGCTGGGCGCCATCACCTACTACAAGGTCTGGGGCGTGCTGTGGCGCGACTGGATCACCAGCATCGACCACAAGAAGATCGGCATCATGTACATCATCCTCGGCCTGGTGATGCTGCTGCGCGGCTTCTCCGACGCCATCATGATGCGGGCCCAGCAGGCCATCGCCTTCGGCGACAACGCCGGCTTCCTGCCGCCGCACCACTACGACCAGATCTTCACCGCCCACGGCGTGATCATGATCTTCTTCGTGGCGATGCCGCTGGTCACGGGCCTCATGAACTTCGTGGTGCCGCTGCAGATCGGCGCACGCGACGTGGCCTTCCCGTTCCTGAACAACTTCAGCTTCTGGATGACCACCTTCGGCGCCGGCCTCGTGATGGCGTCGCTGTTCGTCGGCGAATTCGCCAAGACCGGCTGGCTCGCCTACCCGCCGCTGTCGGGCATTCTCTTCAGCCCCGACGTGGGGGTGGACTACTACATCTGGTCATTGCAGATCGCGGGGGTCGGCACCCTGTTGTCCGGCGTCAACCTGCTGGCCACCATCGTGAAGATGCGCGCGCCCGGCATGACGATGATGAAGATGCCGGTGTTCACCTGGACGGCCCTGTGCACCAACGTGCTGATCGTGGCCGCCTTCCCGGTGCTCACGGCCGTGCTCGCGCTGCTGTCGCTCGACCGCTACGTCGGCACCAACTTCTTCACGAACGACCTCGGCGGCAACGCCATGATGTACGTGAACCTGATCTGGATCTGGGGCCACCCCGAGGTCTACATCCTGATCCTGCCGGCCTTCGGCATCTTCTCGGAAGTGGTCTCCACCTTCAGCGGCAAGCGCCTGTTCGGCTACGCCTCGATGGTCTACGCCACGGTGGTGATCACGATCCTGTCGTACCTCGTGTGGCTGCACCACTTCTTCACCATGGGCTCGGGCGCCAGCGTGAACTCGTTCTTCGGCATCACGACGATGATCATCTCGATCCCCACGGGCGCGAAGATCTTCAACTGGCTCTTCACCATGTACCGCGGCCGCATCCGCTTCGAGCTGCCCATGATGTGGACCATCGGCTTCATGATCACCTTCGTGATCGGCGGCATGACGGGCGTGCTGCTCGCGGTGCCCCCGGCCGACTTCGTGCTGCACAACAGCCTGTTCCTGATCGCCCACTTCCACAACGTGATCATCGGCGGCGTGCTGTTCGGCATGCTGGCGGGCATCACCTACTGGTTCCCGAAGGCCTTCGGCTACAAGCTCGATCCGTTCTGGGGCAAGTGCTCGTTCTGGTTCTGGATCGTGGGCTTCTGGTTCGCGTTCATGCCGCTGTATGTGCTTGGCCTGATGGGCGTCACGCGCCGCATGAGCCACTTCCAGGACATGTCGCTGCAGATCTGGTTCCAGGTGGCGGCCTTCGGCGCGGTGCTGATCGCGCTGGGCATCGCCTCGTTCCTGATCCAGCTGGTGGTGAGCTACATCCGCCGCGATTCGCTGCGCGACACCACGGGCGACCCGTGGAACGGCCGCACGCTCGAATGGTCGACCTCGTCGCCCCCGCCGGCCTACAACTTCGCGTTCACGCCGCGCATCCACGACAACGACGCCTGGACCGACATGAAGCGCCGCGGCTACACCCGCCCGGTCGACGGCTTCACGCCCATCCACATGCCCAAGAACACGGCCGCCGGCTTCATCATCGCGGCGCTGGCCGGAACCTGCGGCTTCGCGCTGATCTGGCAGATGTGGCTGGTGGCGGGCGTGGCTTTCTTCGCCATGCTGGCGGCCGTGATCATCCACACCTTCAACTACAAGCGCGACTACCACATCCCCGCGGAAGAGGTCGTTCGCACCGAGGACGAACGCACCCGCCTCCTGGCAGCAGCCCATGTCTGATACCACCGCCCTCCACTCCCCCGCGGCCGGCCACGCCCACAGCGACGCCACGGGCAAGCCGCCCGTGTTCGAGCTGTTCCACGTCGGCAACGACCACCACCCGGAAAACGGCACGCTGCTCGGCTTCTGGCTCTACCTGATGAGCGACTGCCTCGTCTTCGCCTGCCTGTTCGCGGTGTATGGCGTGCTGGGCCGAAGCTACGCGGCCGGCCCTTCGGGCGCCGATCTGTTCGACCTGCCGCTGGTGGCGGTCAACACCTCGCTGCTGCTGCTGTCGTCCATCACCTATGGCTTCGCCGTGCTCGAAATGCAGAAAAAGCGCATGGGCGGCACGCTGGCCTGGCTGGCCATCACGGGCCTGCTGGGCGCGGGCTTCATCGGCCTGGAGCTCTACGAATTCGCGCACCTGATCCACGAAGGCGCGGGCCCGCAGCGCAGCGCCTTCCTGTCGTCGTTCTTCGCGCTGGTGGGCACCCACGGGCTGCACGTGACCTTCGGCATCGTCTGGCTCATCGTGCTGATGATCCAGCTGCCCAAGCACGGCTTCAGCGCCGCGAACCGCCGCCGCCTGATGTGCCTGTCGATGTTCTGGCACTTCCTGGACGTGGTGTGGATCGGCGTCTTCACCTTTGTTTATCTGATGGGATCGATGGCATGAGCACCGCCCACACCGAAACCGCAGCGCACGGCCATGGCGCACACGATGCGCACGACGACCATCACGACGACGGCCCCGTCAGCCACAGCACCTTCAAGGGCTACATGACCGGCTTCGCGCTGGCCGTGATCCTGACCGCGATTCCGTTCTGGCTCGTCATGGGCAACGTGCTCGGCAAGCCGGGCACCACCTCGCTCGTGATCCTGGGCTTTGCCGCGGTGCAGATCGTGGTCCACATGATCTACTTCCTGCACATGGACGCCAAGTCCGAGAGCGGCTGGAACATGCTGGCGCTGATCTTCACGATCGTGCTCGTCGTCATCACGCTGGCCGGATCGCTCTGGGTCATGTACCACATGAACGCCAACATGATGCCCATGTCGGTGCACGACATGAAGAACATGCCTTGACGCCCCCGCCGCCAGAGCCCAGCACCCACGACGCCACACCGGCCGGCCGCCCGCGCGGCGCGGCGGCCCGGGTGGCTCTGGCGGTCTGCGCGGCCCTGGCCTTTGCGGGCTTCTTCGCGCTCGGCACCTGGCAGGTCGAGCGCAGGGCCTGGAAGCTCGATCTCATTGCCCGCGTCGAGCAGCGCGTGCATGCCCCGGCCTCCGAAGCGCCCGGACGCGAGCGCTGGCCGCAGGTCAACGCGGCCGACGACGAATACCGCCGCGTGCGCATCGCCGGCCGCTTCCTCCACGGCAAGGAAACCCTGGTGCAGGCCAGCACCCGGCTCGGCGCCGGCTTCTGGGTGCTGACGCCGCTGCAGGCCGCCGACGGCAGCATCGTGCTGGTCAACCGCGGCTTCGTGCCGCCCGAGGCGCGCGAGCGCACCGCCCGCGCGGCCAACGAACCCCAGGGCGAAACCACCGTGACCGGCCTCCTGCGCATCAGCGAGCCCAAAGGCGGCTTCCTGCGCAGGAACGAGCCGGCCGCCGATCGCTGGTTCTCGCGCGACGTGCAGGCCATTGCCGCGGCGCGCGGCCTCCACGACGCGGCACCGTACTTCGTCGATGCCGAGGCCGCGCCCTCCCCGCCCGGCGCGGCCCCCGCCTGGCCGGCCGCAGGCCTCACGGTCATCGCCTTTCCGAACAGCCACCTCGTCTACGCGATCACTTGGTACGGCCTTGCGCTGATGGTCCTGGGCGCAGCCTGGTTCGGCTGGCGCGAGGGGCGCAGGCGCGCCGGCGGGGCCGATGGCGGCACAGGCGAAAATACGGCCCATGCCGACGCCACCGCCCGCCCCGATGCCCGCCGCGACTGAAGCCGTCGCAGTCGCGGGCGAATTGCATCCGCCGCG
Source organism: Variovorax beijingensis (assembly GCF_007828835.1). GTDB lineage: Bacteria > Pseudomonadota > Gammaproteobacteria > Burkholderiales > Burkholderiaceae_C > Variovorax > Variovorax beijingensis_A. The sequence goes on from NZ_VIVL01000007.1 coordinate 207,196, forward strand.
CGCGGGCGTGGCAAGCCTGGACAACGCCACCGGCCACAAGAACATGCAGCAGCTGATCGAGCTGCGCTGGTTCGCGGTGGTGGGGCAGGTCGCCACCATCCTGGTCGTGCACTACGGCTTCGGCATCCGGCTGCCGCTGGAGCACATGCTGCAGGTGCTGACCTGCCTCGCACTCTTCAACGGCGTGAGCCTGCTGCGCTCGCGCAGCCCGCGCCGCGTGACCAACGGGGAGCTCTTCCTCGCGCTGCTGGTCGACGTGGCCACGCTCACCGCACAGCTCTACCTGAGCGGCGGCGCCACCAACCCCTTCGTCTTCCTGTACCTGCTGCAGGTCATCCTGGGGGCGGTGCTTCTGAAGGCCTGGTCGACCTGGACCATCGTGGTCGTCACCTGCCTCTGCTTTGCGGGGCTGGCGCTGTTCTCGCGCCCGCTCGCGCTGCCGCTGGACCACGACCGCGGGCTCTGGAGTCCCTACGTGCAGGGCATGCTGGTCTGCTTTGCGCTCAACGCGGCGCTGCTGGTGGTGTTCATCACGCGCATCAGCCGCAACCTGCGTGCACGCGACGCGCGGCTGGCCGACCTGCGCCAGCGCGCATCGGAAGAGGAGCACATCGTGCGTATGGGCCTGCTGGCCTCGGGCGCCGCGCACGAACTGGGCACGCCGCTTGCCACGCTGGCCGTGATCCTGGGCGACTGGCGCCGGCTGCCGCATTTCAGTTCCGACCCCGAACTGCTGACCGAGGTGGCCGAGATGGAACTGCAGATCCAGCGCTGCAAGAGCATCGTGAGCGGCATTCTGCTGTCGGCCGGCGAAGCGCGCGGCGAATCGTCGGAAGAAACCACCGTCCGCACCTTCCTCGACGAACTGGTCGAGGAATGGCGCAGCACGCGTCCGGTCGAGGAATTCGACTACGAGAACCGCTTTGGCCAGGACCTGCCCATGGTCTCCGACTCGGCGCTCAAGCAGATGATCTGCAACGTGCTCGACAATGCGCTGGAAGCCTCGCCGCACTGGCTGCGCTTCGAGGTGGCGCACGACGCCGACGCGCTGACCCTCACGGTCACCGATGCCGGCCCGGGCTTCCTGCCGGCCATCCTGAAGGAGTTCGGCAAACCCTACCAGTCGAGCAAGGGCCGCCCGGGCGGCGGGCTCGGGCTGTTCCTGGTGGTGAACGTGGCGCGCACCCTGGGCGGCCGCGTCGCGGTGCACAACCGGCCCGAGGGCGGCGCCATCGTGGTCATCACGCTGCCGCTTGCGGCGGTCGTGCTCGAAGAGGAAGACGAGGAAGAAGAGACCCAGGCCATCGGCGCCGCCGACACCATCATCGATCGAAACGCAAGGCCATGACGGAAACCACCGAAGCCGAACGCCAGCTGCTGATCGTCGAGGACGACGCGGCCTTCGCGCGCACGCTCGGCAAGTCGTTCGAGCGCCGCGGCTATGCGGTCGCGCACGCCACCAATGCCGAGGAGGTCGAGACGCTGCTGCAGGCCCGTTCGCCCGGCTATGCGGTGGTCGACCTGAAGCTCAACGGCGAGGCCTCGGGCCTGGCCTGCGTGCAGATGCTGCACCGGCACAACCCGAAGATGCTGATCGTGGTGCTCACGGGCTTTGCCAGCATTGCCACGGCCGTCGAGGCCATCAAGCTCGGCGCCTGCCACTACCTGGCCAAGCCGTCGAACACCGACGACATCGAGGCCGCCTTCGGCCGCGCCACCGGCACCACGGAGGTGGAGCTGACCAACCGCTCGACCTCGATCAAGACGCTCGAATGGGAGCGCATCCACGAGACGCTGGCCGAGACCGGCTTCAACATTTCCGAAACCGCGCGGCGGCTCGGCATGCACCGGCGCACGCTGGCGCGCAAGCTTGGCAAGCAGCAGGTGAAATAGCATGACTTCCAGCAAACCGATCTCTGCGGTCCGCGCCCAGACCACGCTCGAAGAAATCTTCAATGCATTGAGCCACGGCCTTGGCCTGCTGCTGGCCATTGCCTCGCTGCCGATCCTGGTCTACAGCGCTGCCCAGAAGGGCCAGGCCGCGAGCATCGTCGGCGCCTCGCTCTTTGCCGGCACGGCGATCGTGCTGTATTTGATCTCCACGCTGTACCACGCACTGCCGATGGGCCGGGCCAAGGCCTGGTTCAACCGGCTCGACCACGCGGCCATCTATCTGTTCATCGCGGGCAGCTACATGCCCTTTCTCTTCGGCGTGCTGCGCGGGCCCTGGGGCTGGACGCTGTTCGGCTGCATCTGCGCCGCGGCGGCGCTGGGCGTGGGCGCCAAGCTGTTCAACCGGCTGCAGCATCCGCTGTGGTCGACCGGGCTCTACGTGGCGATGGGCTGGATGGCGCTGATGGCGGCGGTGCCGCTGTACGAGCGCATGTCGCCGGCGGGCCTGGGATGGCTCGTGGCCGGTGGGCTGTTCTACACCGCAGGTGCGGTGGTCTTCCTGTTCGACAACAAGGTGCGCTTTGCCCATTCGGTGTGGCACCTGTTCGTGCTGGCGGGCAGCACCTGCCACTTCTTTGCGGTGCTCTGGCATTCGCACGGTTGATCTTGTTGGGGTGAGCTGAACGACGCTCTTGTTCGTGGCGCTGTTGTTCAGGGCGCGTGCACAGGCCACCGGGTACTCCCCTCCGCGAATGTCCCCCGGCCTGCGGCCTCCTCCTTGATTTCGCTGCGGGGAGCACCCGATGCCCTGTGCACGAGGGCACGCTCGTTGTGCATCGCTGATCAACGACCGCTCCGTATAACGCTCACGCCGATGGGATGCCTTGCGCAGCGAAATAAAGGAGGAGGGGCGCAGCCCCGGGGGACATTCGCGGAGCAAGGTACCCCATCGGCGTGAGCGCCCCCCGAAACAAGGCGCTCAGTAATGCGGCGGCAGCTCGTCGCGCAAGTTGCGCGCTGCCCCGTCCTGCCCCGCATTCTGGCTCTGCTGCTTGAGCTGCGCGACCTGCAGGATCAGGCTGTCGATCTGCTGCTGTTGGCGGTAGATCGTCATGTTGAGCTGCTCCAAGAGGTCTTCGGCATAGCTCGACTTGATCTCGAGTTCGGTCAGGCGCTCTGCGAGTTCGTTCGGTGGATAGTCCATGCCGCTATTGGACAGGAAGATCCACCGTTTTTTTGTGACGCCGCGCTTCGCGCCTAACCCGCCGTTCAACAGGCCGAGGACTCCAAAGCCACCGCCCCAGCCCCGGCGTGCGTCTCGCCCCGCAGGAACGCGAACACCACCATCGCCGTCAGCACCGTGACACCGGCCAGCACGCACAGCAGCATGCCGAAAGCCGCGCCGTAGGCCTGCAACAGCGCCGCGCGGTCCACGCCCGGCAACAGCGCGAGGGCCTGCGACCAGTCGCCCGTCGTCATCCGCTGTGCCGCCTGCGATGTCGCGGCGGGATGCGCCGGCAGGCGGCCGAGCTGCCATGCGACCAGTGCCGTGAGCCCGGCGCCCACCAGCGCGAGTGCAATGCCCTCGCCCGCCACCCGCACGGTGTTGAAGATGCCCGACGCCATGCCCGCGCGTTCGCGCGGCACCACGCTCACCGCGAGCCCGTCCATCAGGCCCCAGGGCAGTCCGATGCCCGCGCCGATCAGCAGCAGCGGCCACACGATGGCGTGCAGCGGCGTGCCCGGCGCGCAGCGGCTGAGCCAGAACAGCCCCGCCGCGCACACCAGCAGGCCCGCGGCCGAGATCGCGCCCGCCGGGAACCGGTGCGCGAGCGAGGCCGCGAGCGTCGGCACCACGAGGATCGGCCCCGAGAGCGCAAACATGAAGCTGCCCGCCTCCAGCGCGCTGCGCCCCTCCAGCCCGATGAAGCGGATCGGCAGCAGCACCAGCAGCACCACGAAGCCATAGGCCGGCGCTGCGGCCAGCAACTGCACGCCCACGAAGCGCGGAAAGCGCAACAGCGACAGGTCGAGCATCGGATGCGCCACGCGCCGCTCGATGGCAATGAAGGCCGCGCCCATCAGCACGGCGCCTGCCAGCGCGGCGATCACCCACGGGCTGCCCCAGCCGCTGTCGGGCGCCTGCAGCACGCCGAGCGTCAGCAGGCTCAGCGCACCGGTGAACGTGACCGTGCCCGGCATGTCCAGCCCCATCGCGTCCGGATTGCGCGACTCGTGCATGCCCGGCGCCGCGATGCCCAGCGCGATGAGGCTGATCGCGCCGGGGCTCAGCATCACCGAGCGCCAGCCGAAGGATTCGGCGAGCCAGCCCGAGAGGATGGCGCCACACGACAGCCCCACGCCGAACGAAGTGCCAATCAGGCTGAACGCCCGCGTGCGCGCCGCACCGTCGAACACCTGCGCCAGTGCCGCCGTGCCCGCCGCGAAGGCCGCGGCCGACCCCAGCCCCTGCAACGCACGTGCAAGATCGAAAACAGCGATGCCGGGCGCGAGCGTCAGCAGCGAACTGCTGAGCGCAACCACCGCCAGCCCCAGCAGGAAGACGCGCTTGCGCCCATAGGCGTCGGCCAGCGCGCCCGCCGCCATCAGCGTGGCGCCGAAGCTCAGCATGAAGGCGTTGGTCACCCAGTTGAGCTGCACCGGGCTGCCGCCCAGCACATCGCGGATCGCGGGCAGCACCACCGCCGGGCCTGTGAAGCTCAGCGGCATGCCCAGCGCCGCGAGGCAGACGGCGGCCAGCAGCCAGTTCTTGTGGAAAGACGAAGACATCGAAGGCTTTCACGCAAAGGGAGAACGAAGGCACAGAAGATAGAAAGGAATCAATGGAATGAGAATGGCGCCTTTGATCCTCACACTCCCAACCTAGGGTTGCCAATCCATGGACAGTTTCAGCGGACTCGAATCCTTCGTGCGGGCGGCCGACCTGCTGAGCTTTGCCAAGGCCGGCCGGCTGCTGGGCATCTCGGCCTCGGCCGTGGGCAAGAACGTTGCGCGGCTCGAACAGCAGCTCGGCCTGCGGCTTTTCCACCGCACCACGCGGCATGTGCGGCTGACCGAAGAAGGCGCGATGTTCCACGAGCGTTGCCGCCGCATCCTCGACGAACTCGACGATGCGCGCGCGATGATGCAGGACGCCGCGGCGGCCCCGCGCGGCCGCCTGCGCGTGAGCCTGCCGACCATCGGCTACCGCTTCCTCCTGCCGATGCTGCCGGCCTTCAAGGCGCGCTATCCGGAGATCGAACTCGATCTCGACTTCAACGACCGGCTGGTCGACGTGATCGCCGAAGGCGTGGACGTGGCGATCCGCAGCGGCGAGCTGGACGATTCGCAACTCGTGGCGCGCCGGCTCGGTCCGTTCTGCTTCGTGCTCGTCGCATCTCCGGACTACCTGGCGCGCCACGGCGTGCCGCAGGTGCCGGCCGATCTCGCGCAGCACAGCTGCCTGCGCTACAAGTTCGTGACCGGCGGCAGGATCGAGGACTGGGACCTGCCGGGCCTGCCCGCACAGCTGCCGCCCGGCCTCTTGTACAACAACATGGAAGCCATGCTCGGCGCGGCGGTGGCCGGCCTCGGCGTGGCCTACATGCCCGACTTTCTCGCGCGCGATTCGCTCTGCCGCGGCGAACTGCGGCGCGTGCTCGAAACGCACCTGGTGCGCCAGGGGCAGTTCTCGGCGCTGTGGCCATCGAGCCGGCAGTTATCGCCGAAGGTGCGGGCCTTCGTGGACTTCGCGAGCGAGCACATGTTCAGGGAAGACTTGCCGCCGGCTCGCTGACCTCGCGCGATGGCACCTCGACGCGCGCCGTGCTCTCCTTTGGCTGCGGCTTCGCGGCCTCGCCCGCCAGCCGGCTCAGCGCAAGCGCCGCCTGCAGCGGATAGAGCGTGCGCGCGTCGCCCTCGGCCTTGTTGCTCACGGTGGTGCCCGCGGCTTCGCTCGTGCTGGCCGTGCGCACCGCGTCGGGCCGGTGCACGGGCACCATGAAGGGCGAGTGCGTGGTGTAGATGATCTGGTTGCCGAAATCCTGCTCGAAGTGCGCGAGCAGGTCGGCCTGCGAGCGCGCATGCAGGTGCAGGCCGGGCTCGTCCAGCAGCAGCATGACATCGCCGGCACCCTTCGTGTCCGCGAAGAAGGTGACGTAGAACGAGAAGAACCACTGGAAGCCGCGGCTGCGCTCGTCGAGGTTCACTTCCACGTCGTAGGCGCGGCTCGGGTCGGACACCAGCGTGTCCATGTACGGCCCGTCCAGATTGAAGCGCACCTTGAGCTCACGGTCCTTCCAGAGCCGGCGGATCTCGGCGGTGACGACGGAGCCGGCGCGGTTGGCGAGCTGGTTGCGCGTGGCGTGGTCGTTCTTCTCCAGCAGATCCTGCAGCTGCTGCGGATCGAGCCCCGCGGCCTTGCAGAGCCTCTCGAAGCTGCGCTGCGCGGGCGCGGCCTGCCCCCAGCCCTTGCGTGCGAGGTGCTCGGCAATGTTCTGCCGGCCGGGCAGCGCCGGGTACTCGTCCACGTAGATGAACCGGGGCAGCTTGTCGAGCACCCACTGCTTCGCCTTCGCGAGCGCCGGCGTGTCGTTGGCGATGGCGCGGGCCACGTCCTCGAGCTCGGCGAGCATCTGCTCCTGCTTGTCGCTGAGTTCGGCGCCTGCGGCAGCCAGTGCCTTGCGCAGCGATTGCAGTGCCGCCACCGCACCTGCAGACCATCGGATGTAGTCGGGGCTCAGGATCATCGCGGCGTCGAAGGCGTCGGCCGCCTGCTCCAGCGTCGCGCGCACCTCCTCGGCGAGCTTCTCGGCCGCGGCCTTCACCGCGGGCACGATCTTGCGCACCTTGCCCTTGATGTCGGACACGTCGAGCGAGAGGTCGCCGAGTCCTTCGAGGCCGCTCCAGCGCGCCGTGCCGTAGCCCCGGCCCGCGGTGACGTGGCGCACGTTGGCCGCGCGCGGAAGCATCTGCGCCAGTTCGGCTCGTTCGCTGTCTTCGAGGGCCCAGCGCGTCGCAACGACCGGCGTGTCGCCCTGGCATTCCTCGAGGCGGCGATGCCGCGGAAAGTCCTTGATCGGGCTGAGTTCGGCCAGGCCTTCGGCCGGGTTCAGGCTGTGCAGCGCGCGCAGCAGGTTCGACTTGCCGCTGTCATTTCGGCCGAGGATCGCCGTGATCTGCGAGGTGTCGATGGAGCCGCTGTCGTTGATCGAGCGAAAGTTGGTGATCTGGAATGACGCCAAGCGCATGGAAGGGGGTTCTCTTCGTATGAATGAATGCAGGGCCGGGGAATGTATTGCATTCCCCGGCCCCGCCCGCCCCTCGCGGAAAGAAAAATCTATTCCGCCGCGCGCCGCAGCGTGTCGACCACGGGCCTGCGCAGCACGTCGCGCAGGCCCCACCAGCCCGCCGCCAGCGCGAGCACGGCGCCCGCGAGCGCGCCCGCGATCGGCACGATGGGCGACGCCGTCCAGGTGAAGTCGAACACATAGCGCGCCAGGCCCCAGCCGATGGCCGACGCCACGATGCTCGCGAGGAAGCCCGCCAGCAGGCCCACGCCCGCCAGCTCGGCGCGCTGCACCTGGCGCAGCAGGCTGGCCCGCGCGCCCACCGCGCGCATCACGGCGAACTCGCGCGCGCGCTCCTCGCGCGTGGCCGTGACCGCAGCGAACAGCACCACCAGCCCCGCCGCAAGCGTGAAGCCGAACAGGAACTCGACCGCACGGATCACCTGGTCGAGCACGCGCTGCACCTGGTTGATGGTGGCGCTCATGTCGACGTTGGTCACGTTGGGGTAGCTGCGCACCAGCGCGTTGTCGAAGCCGCGGGTCTCGGGCGCGCGGAAGGCGCCCATGTAGGTCACGGGCACGTCGGGCAGCGCGGCCACGGTGTACATCACGAAGAAGTTCGCATGCATCGAGCCCCAGTCGACCTTGCGCAGCGAGGTGATGCGCGCATCGTTCTGCATGCCGCCGATGTCGAAGCGCAGCACGTCGCCGAGCTTGAGGCCGAGCGTCTCGGCCAGGCCTTCCTCGACGCTCACTTCGCCGGGCGCATCGGGCTTCCATGCGCCGGCCACGATGCTGTTGTGCGGCGGCGCCTCCACGCTGTTGCTGAGGTTGAACTCGCGGTCCACCAGGCGCTTGGCGCGGTCTTCCAGGTAGTCGTCGGGCGACACCGGCTTGTCGTTGACGGCCACCAGGCGGCCGCGGATCATCGGGTACCAGTCGAACTTCTTCACGCCGGCATCGCGCAGCGACTTCTGGAACGCCGTGCTCTGGTCGGGCATGACGTTGATCACGAAGCGGTTCGGCGCATCGGGCGGCGTGGCCTTGCGCCAGCTCGCGACCAGGTCGGTGCGCAGCAGCACCAGCAGCACCAGCGCAAGCAGGCCCACGGCCAGCGCGCTGACCTGCACCACCGCGTAGGCCGGCCGCGCGGAGATCTGGCGCGTGGCCAGCACCAGCCAGCGCGGCGCGGTGGTCTCATTGACGCTGCGGCGCAGCACCTTCACCGCGAGCCAGCTCAGCAGTGCGAACACGGCCACCGCGCCCGCGAAGCCGCCGACGGCGATCAGGCCCAGCTTCAGGTCGCTGCTGGCCGCGATCAGCAGGGCCGCAAAGCCGGCCACGCCAATGCCCAGCACCGCGAGCGACGCGGGCTTGAGCCCGCCGACGTCGCGCCGGATCACGCGCAGCGGCGGCACCCTGGCCAGCTGCAGCACCGGCGGCAGGCCAAAGGCGAACAGCAGCGTGAGCCCCATGCCCAGGCCGAAGGCCACAGGCCACAAGGTGGCCGCGGGCAGCGCCGCTTCCACCAGCCCCGCGAGCAGCACCACGAACACGTAGTGCACGCCAAAGCCGATCGCCACGCCGAGGCTGCTGGCCACGATGCCGACGACGGCAAACTCGAACGAATAGGCCAGCGCGATGGTGCGCTGGCTCTGGCCCAGCACGCGCAGCATGGCGCAGTCGTCCAGGTGGCTGGCCGCGAAGCCGCGCGCGGCCAGCGCCACCGCCACGGCCGACAGCAGCGCCGCGAGCAGCGCGACCAGGCTCAGGAATTTCTCGGCGCGGTCCAGCGTCTGGCGCATCTCGGGGCGGCCGCCTTCGAAGGAGTCGAGCCGCACGCCGCGCAGCTCGCCCTTCTTGATGGTGGCCTCGGCCCAGTCGGAAAAGCGCTTGACGGCCGCGTTCTCGCCCGCCACGGCATAGCGGTAGCCGACGCGGCTCGCAGGCTGCACGAGGCCGGTGCGCGGCACGTCGGCCTGGTTGATCATCACGCGCGGCGCAAAGCTCATGAAGCCCGCTCCGCGGTCGGGCTCCAGCGTGATCACGCGGCCGATGCGCAAGCTGCTGTCGCCAAGAAGAAGCGCGTCCCCCACCTTGAGCGCGAGCGAATCGAGCAGCGAGGCATCGACCCAGACCTCGCCCGCCGGCGGAATGTCGCGCGTGATGCTGCCGGGCGCATCGGGGGCGCTTGCGGTCTGCAGGTTGCCGCGCAGCGGATAGCCCGCGGTCACGGCCTTCAGGGCCACCAGCTTGCTCGCGCCGCCCTGGGCGTCGTCGGCTCGCGCCATGGTCGGGAAGCCGTAGGTGCCGGAGCCCTCGAGCCCGAATGCGCGGGCCTGCGCGATGAAGGTCGCAGGCGTGGGGTTGTCGCTCACGACCACCGCGTCGCCGCCGAGCAGCTGCCGCGCATCGCGCTGCAGGCCCCCCTTCAGCCGGTCGGCAAAGAAGCCGACCGCCGTGAGCGCGGCCACGGCCAGCACGACGGCAACGATCAAGAGGCGCAGTTCGCCGGCGCGCAGGTCGCGCCACAAGGTGCGCCAGCCAAGGCGGAAGGAGGCATTCATGGGCGAGACGATAGCCGACGTGCGTGCGGCCGGGGCCTTTCAGGGGCTTACCGCGAGTAGGGTGAAGGCCTCAGGCCGGACTGCGGCGCGCGAGTTCCGGCTGCAGCACCAGCCGGTCGACGCCCGCGTAGCAGACGAAGTGCCGGTTGGTCGCGCGGCCGATGGCGCACAGGCCCACGCGCGTGGCCACCTCGTGGCCCATCTGCGTGATGCCGCTGCGCGAGACCACGATGGGCACGCCCATCTGCGCCGACTTGATCACCATCTCGCTCGTGAGCCGGCCGGTGGTGTAGAAGACGCGGTCGCCGGCCAGCGCGCCCGGCGGCTGCATGGCGCACCAGCCCGCGATGGTGTCGATGGCGTTGTGGCGGCCCACGTCTTCCACGAAGCAGTGCATCGTGGCCTCGGTGCCGCCGGGCTCCAGCGTGAACAGCGCGCAGCCGTGCACCGAACCGGCCGACTTGTAGGTGCTCTCCTGGAGCCGGATCGCATTGACCAGCGCATAGAGCTGTGCCTGCGTCATGCGCGTGGGCGGCAGCTGGAGCTTGTCGATGTCGGCCATCAGGTCGCCGAACACGCTGCCCTGGCCGCAGCCGGTGGTCACCACCTTCTTGGCGGTGCGCTCCTCGATGCGGTCGATGCCCGCGTGCGTCCTGACGGCGGCGGCGCCGACCTCCCAGTCGACCGTGACCGATTCGACGTCGCTGGCCGCTTCGATCAGGCGCTGGTTCAGCAGATAGCCCAGCACCAGCAGTTCGGGCTGGGCGCCGAGCGTCATCAGCGTGACGAGTTCGCGCCGGTCCACGTACACCGTGAGGTCGCGCTCGGCGGGAATGGAGACGGTGCCGCGCGCGCCATGCTCGTCGACGACCTCGACCTCGCGCGTCAGCGCGGCGCGGGCCTGGGTGAGACGCGGGAGCGGCAACGACAACGGCGTCGTCACTGCGCCTTCGGCGTGGGATTGGTGGTGGCGGCAGGCTGCGCGGTGCTCGGCGGCGATGCAGCCGTGGTGGCCGGCGAATGCGCGCCCGAGGCCTCGATGGGCTTGGCTTCCGCCGGCGGCGTGAAGGCGAAGGGGCCGGGGTCGGCGCAGGGCGGCGTGGCAGGCGCCGCGGGCACCGGCTTGCCGGCCGCGGCGGCGCTCGCGCGGTACTTGGCCGCGACGCGGTCCTGCGCCTGGCAGAGCTTGAAGGCATCGACCTTGCCGCTCCAGGCGGTCTTGGCGGCGGCTTCGGCGGCCTTGGCCTTGGCCTCGGGGGTGGCGGGCGGCGGCGGCAGCTTGGCCCATGCAACGGGCGCGGCCAGCGCGAGCACCAGCAGCGACGCGCAAGGGAAATTCAACGGCAGCTTCATGAGGGTGTTCCTTCAACGGGTCTCACGGGCCGCGCGGCCGGTGCTGCGGCCGAGCCGGCCGACGGCGTGCGCTGCGCCGGGATCTTGCCCGCGGCGATGTCGTCGTACCAGAGTTCGTGGTGTTCCCTGGCCCAGGTCTCGTCGACATAGCCGGTGCGCATGGCCTTGTAGGCGCCTGTCATGCCGAGCGTGCCGATGTAGATGTGGCCCATGATCATCGCGATCATCAACAGGGTTGCGATGCCGTGGACCATGTGCGCCACCTGCATCTCGCCGCGCGTGTAGACGAAGCCCGGCAGCAGCTTGTCCAGGAAAAGCCCCGAGCCGATGACGAAGAGGCCGAGGAACAGCACGCCGCCCCAGAAGACCAGCTTCTCGCCCGCGTTGAAGCGGTGCGACGGCACTTCCTTGCCGCCGAACAGGCCGCCGAAGCGCGCGAGCCATTGGAGGTCGCTGGCGCGCGGCAGGTTGTCGCGGATGAAGGTGAAGACCATGAACACCGTCGTCACCACGAACAGCGGCCCGACGAAGTTATGGACGTTCTTGAGCGCGTAGGCAATCCAGCCGAAGAGCGTGGCACCCATCCACGGCATCAGGAAGAACTTGCCGAAGGCCATCACGATGCCGGAGAGCGCGAGCGTGACGAACGCGATGGCGTTCGACCAGTGCGTGGCGCGCTCGAACGGGGTGAAGCGCTCGATCTTGCGGCCGGTCTCCTGGCCGTGCAGTCGAATGGGGCCGCGCGTGAAATAGAAGATGGCCAGTGCCAGCAGCACGACGAACAGCAGCGCCGCACCGTAGGGAATGATCCAGTCGTTGCGCACCTGGCGCCAGGCTTCACCGGCATTGGTGAGGCGCGAACCGGGGTACTGCACGAAAGGCTGGATCAGGTTGCCGGCCTCGGGCGCCTGGCTTTTCGGCAGGCTGCTGTAGCCGGTCACGCCCTGCCCCACCTGGCGCCACATCGGCGCGTTGTTGCCGGGCTGCACCTTCATGCGCTCGCCATTGGTCTGGTTCGCGTAGTTGGGGTCGGCGCTGGCTTCGGGCTTGACCTCGAAGATGTTCTGGCCGCGGATGCCACCCGCGGCGGGTTCCGGCGCGGCGGGTGCGGACGTCGTTCCAGGGGCGGCCGGCGGCTGCGCCTGCGCGAAGGCCGTGCCCAGCGCGGCAAGAAGAACGAGAGCGGTCAGCGCTTGCTTCATGGGCTCTCCGTTCAGTTCTCTTTGTTGTATTCGTTCTGCCCGTTCTGCGCGCGGGTCTTGAGCTGCTGCTGCCAGGCGGTCTTGTCGCCGACCTTCCAGCCGGGCGCTGTGAACACCGTGCCGGCGTTCTCCTGGGTACCCGTGCCGCTCCAGGGTACGGCGTCGTGCTTGACGCCCTGTGCGTTGGTCTGCGGCTTCTCGCCACAGGCCGCGAGGCAGCTTGCGGCCAGCGCAGCGCCCGCGAAGACGAGGCCCGGCCGCTTCATTTGCGCACTCCGCCGGCCGGCGGGGTACCGGCCTGCTGCGAGCCGTAGGCGGTGCCCCAGCCCCAGACTTCGGCGCCCTTGCCGCGCTGGACCACGCGGGTGCGGAAGATGTCGGCCACCACGTCGCCGTCGCCGGCCAGAAGCGCCTTCGTCGAGCACATCTCGGCGCAGGCCGGAAGCTTGCCTTCGGCGAGCCGGTTGCGGCCGTACTTCTCGAACTCGGCTTCGGAGCCGTTGGCCTCGGGGCCGCCGGCGCAGAAGGTGCACTTGTCCATCTTGCCGCGCACGCCGAAGGTTCCCTGCGACGGGAACTGCGGCGCGCCGAACGGGCAGGCGTACGAACAGTAGCCGCAGCCGATGCAGACGTCCTTGTCGTGCAGCACCACGCCTTCTTCGGTACGGTAGAAGCACTGCACCGGGCACACGGCCATGCAGGGCGCGTCGGAGCAGTGCATGCAGGCCACCGAGATCGACTTCTCGCCCGGCACCCCGTCGTTGAGCGTGACCACGCGGCGGCGGTTCACGCCCCAGGGCACCTCGTTCTCGTTCTTGCAGGCCGTGACGCAGCCGTTGCACTCGATGCAACGCTCGGCGTCACAGACAAATTTCATTCGTGCCATTGCTTTACCTTATGCCTTTTCCACGTTGCAGACCGTGGTCTTGGTCTCTTGCATCATGGTCACGCTGTCGTAACCGTAGGTCGTGCCGGTGTTGATGGCCTCGCCGCGCACCACGGGGGCGGCACCTGCGGGGTAGTAGCCGAGCATGTCGGCGCCCTGCCAATGGCCCGAGAAGTGGAACGGCATGAAGACCGTGTCCGGGCCCACGCGCTCGGTCACCAGGGCCTGCACGTTGAGCTTGGCGCCGGTGGGCGTGTGCACCCAGGCGCGCTCGCCGTTGCGGATGCCCTTCTCGGCCGCGACCTTGGGATTGATCTCGATGAACATCTCCTGCTGCAGCTCGGCGAGCCAGGGATTCGAGCGGGTTTCCTCGCCGCCGCCCTCGTATTCGACGAGGCGGCCCGATGTCATCACGTACGGGAACTTCTCGGCCACCTTGTCGGCGATGTTCTTCTGCTGCACGCTCTTGTAGAGCGTGGGCAGGCGCCAGAACGCCATCTTGTCGTCGTGCGTCGGGTACTTGGCCATGAGGTCGGGCCGGTTGCCGTAGAGCGGCTCGCGGTGCTGCGGGATCGCGTCGGGAAAGTTCCAGACCACCGCGCGCGCCTTGGCATTGCCGAAGGGATGGCAGCCGTGGTTCTTCATGAACACGCGGATCATGCCGCCCGAGCTGTCGGTCTTCCAGTTCTTGCCTTCGGCCTTCGGCTTCTCGGCCTCGGTGAGCTCGTCCCACCAGCCCAGCTTCTTGAGCAGCACGTGGTCGAGTTCGGGGTAGCCGGTGGTGATGTCGGCGCCCAGCGAGTGCGAGCCGTCCTCGGCCAGCAGGTTCTTGCCGTCGCGCTCCACGCCGAAGTTCGCGCGGAAATTGCCGCCGCCCTCCATCACGTGCTTGGAGGTGTCGTAGAGGTTGGGCGAGCCCGGGTGCTTGAGCTCGGGCGTACCGTAGCAAGGCCACGGCAGGCCGAAGTAGTCGCCCGTGAGGTCGTAGCCGTTGACCTTGTCCTTCACGCCGGCCTTCACCTTGAGCGTGCGCACGTCGAAGGCGCCCATGTTGCGCATGTGCGCCTGCAGCCGCTCCGGGCTCTGGCCGGTGTAGCCCACGGCCCAGCAGGTCTTGTTGATCTCGCGCAGGATGTCGTCGGGCACGGGCTCGTCCATGCCCTTGACCTTCTGCATCTTGAAGTTCTTGCTCAGTTCCTTGCCGAAGCCCAGGCGGTCGGCGAACTGCTGCATGATCATGTGGTCGCTGCGGCTTTCCCACAGTGGCTCGATCACCTTCTCGCGCCACTGGATCGAACGGTTCGATGCGGTGACCGAGCCGCTGGTCTCGAACTGCGTGCATGCGGGCAGCAGGTAGACGGCGCGGTTCTTGTTGAGGTCGTCGGGGTTGCCGGGCATCGCCGCCATGGCCGCGGTGGCCGAAGGATAGGGGTCGACCACCACCAGCAGGTCGAGCTTGTCCATGGCGCGCTTCATCTCGAGGCCGCGCGTCTGCGAGTTGGGCGCATGGCCCCAATAGAACACGCCGCGCAGGTTCGAGTCCTGGTCGATCAGCTCGTTCTTCTCGAGCACGCCGTCGATCCAGCGCGACACGGTGATGCCGGGCTTGCTCATCATCGCGGGCGATGCGAAGCGGCCCTTGATCCATTCGTAGTCGACGCCCCAGGTGGCGGCAAAGTGCTTCCACGAGCCTTCGACCAGGCCGTAGTAGCCGGGCAGCGAATCGGGGTTCGGGCCCACGTCGGTGGCGCCCTGCACGTTGTCGTGGCCGCGGAAGATGTTGGTGCCGCCGCCCGACTTGCCCACGTTGCCGAGCGCAAGCTGCAGGATGCACGAGGCCCGCACGATCGCGTTGCCGATGGTGTGCTGCGTCTGGCCCATGCACCACACGACGGTGCCGGGACGGTTCTCGTTGAGCCAGGTCGCCACCTTGAGCACCTGGGCCTCCTTCACGCCGCAGGCCTCCTCGACCTTGTCGGGCGTCCACTTGGCCAGCACTTCCTCGCGCACCTTGTCCATGCCGAAGACGCGGTCGTTGATGTACTGCTTGTCTTCCCAGCCGTTCTTGAAGATGTGGTGCAGGATGCCGAACAGGAAGGCGATGTCGGAGCCCGAGCGGATGCGCACGTACTCGTCGGCCTTGGCCGCGGTGCGCGTGAAGCGCGGATCGACCACGATCATCTTGCAGCCATGCTCCTTGGCATGGAGCATGTGCAGCATGCTGACCGGATGCGCCTCGGCGGCGTTGGAGCCGATGTACATCGCCACCTTGGCGCCGCGCATGTCGTTGTACGAATTGGTCATGGCGCCGTAGCCCCATGTGTTCGCGACGCCCGCGACCGTGGTCGAGTGGCAGATGCGCGCCTGGTGGTCGCAGTTGTTGCTGCCCCAGAAGCTCACGAACTTGCGCAGCAGGTAGGACTGCTCGTTGCTGTGCTTGGACGAACCGATCCAATAGACCGAATCGGGTCCGCTGGCCTGGCGCAGTTCCTTCAGCTTGGCGGTGATCTCGTCGAGCGCGGTGTCCCAGCTGATGCGTTCGTACTTGCCGTTGACCAGCTTCATCGGATAGCGCAGCCGGTATTCGCCATGGCCGTGCTCGCGCAGTGCGGCACCCTTGGCGCAATGCGCACCAAGGTTGATCGGCGAATCGAACACCGGCTCCTGGCGCACCCAGACGCCGTTCTCGACCACCGCATCGGAGGCGCAGCCGACCGAGCAGTGGGAGCACACGGTGCGCTTGATCTCGACCTTGCCGGCGCCGATCGCGGCGGGCCGCGCATCGCCGGCCGCCTCGGCCTTGCGCATCAGCGTGAGCTGGCCCGCGGCCAGGCCCACGCCCACGCCAAGCCCGGAGCGCCGCAGGAACGCGCGCCGGTCCATGGTGGGCAGCGCGCCGGAAAGGCCGCGCCGCAGGCTGTGAATGAAGGGGGAGGACGACTCGCGCTCCCCTTGCCGCGAGACACCGTTCGCGGGGGCTGTTTTCTTGGTCAGCAACATCTTGGATCTTCCGCTTCAGGCCGAAGCGGTCTTGTAATAGCGCTTGACGTGTTCGCTCAGCGAATAGCCGCCGCCTTTTTCAGGCGCGGGCTTCGCCGCGGGCGCTGCGGCTTCGACGGCCGCCGCGGGGGTGTCGACCATCTTCGGAAGCACCGAAACCGCGGCAACCGCGGCACCGGCGCCGGCGGCACCTAGAAAGAAACCTCGACGCGAGGCCGGCTGGGTGCCGGCCGCTTGGCTGTCCTGCATGTGATCTCCAGGAGTGGCTGGGGGACAAACCAGATATGAACCGATTTGCATACATCTGGATACTAGTCGAGACCCTTATTCCCGACCATCAAGCTCTTCCTTTGAACGATCAACCGAGCATGTCGAAGCCCTGGACTTCGACCTCGGCGAAGGCCCGGGTGAAGCCGGCCAGCGACGCATAGAAATGCGCCTTCGGATGTTGGGCCACCGCATCGCACAGCGTCGGCAGCCACGACTGCAGGTGGGTGGCAAAAAAAGCCTGCTGCTGCGCGAGGTTGGCCACCGCCGCGTCGTCGCCGGCAATAAGGTAGCGCATCACCTCGAACAGGCAGGCAACATGGTCTTCGCTTTCGGACACGGCCTCGCCGCGCGCGAGCCCGAGCCGTGCCAGGTCGGTGCGCAGCTGCGCCAGCGGCTTGTCGTTGAGAAAGCCGCTCAGGTAGTGCGAGCCGAACAGGTAGATCTCGGGCTTGCCCATGCCGCCGAAGAGCGCGTCGTACTCGGCATGCACCGCGGCCGCGTCGGTGCCGCGCGCCGCGCCGACCAGCTGCCGCCAGGGCTCCTCGAGGAAGGCGCCGGCCGCGGGCGCCTCGGTGGGCGCCACGCCGAAGGCGCCGAGCAGCTCGGCGTCGGGCGCCGCATACCAGAGGCGCGCGAGCAGGCCGTAGACCTCGGCCCGCGCGATCTCCTCGTCGAGCGCCGAGGTCATGGGAGGAAATTCGCTCATAGCTGCGTGATCTTCATTTCGTTTTGCGCGCTGTACAGGTCGATCACCCGGCAGTCGCTGCACATCTTGAGCCGCTCGAGCGCCTCGCCCTGGAACATGGCGTGGCCCGCGAGCCTGCCGAGCATCGCCTCGATGGCCTTCTGCGTGCCGAAGGGCTTGCCGCAGCGGATGCAGGCCCAGGGCTTGGCCTCGTTGAGCACCACGGGCTGCTTGCGCTCGGGGGCGGCGAGCAGGCGCGGCACGAGCGCAATCGCGTTCTCGGGGCAGGTGGTTGCGCACAGCCCGCACTGCACGCAGTTCTTCTCGATGAAGCGCAGCTGCGGCGCATTCTGGTTGTCCTGCAGCGCGCTCGCGGGGCAGGCGCTCACGCAGGCCAGGCACAGCGTGCAGCTGTCCCTGTTGACCGTGACCGCGCCAAAGGGGGAGCCGGCGGGCAGTGCGATTTCAAGCGCTGCAGCGGCATCGGCAGGCGGCGCCGAAAGCGCCGGCGCCTGTGCCATCAGGTGGTCGAGCGTCATCTCGAGCGTGCCGCGCTTCTCGGCGCCCACGGCAAAGCGCGCGGCAGCGGCGGGCACGCGCTGGCGCGTGGCGCGCAGGCCCGCCAGGGCCGCATCGAGTGCCGCCGGCGTGCCAGCCTCGACCAGGTGGAAGTGGGTGCCGGAGTAGCCCAGGCCCGTCAGCAGCGCCTGCGCGACGGCCATCTGCTTCTTCAGCGCTTCGAGGTATTGCGGCGCCTCCTCGCCGATGGCGAGCACCGCCACCTGCGAGGCGCCGAAGGCGATGGCGCTGAGCCACAGGTCGATGCCGGTGCTCGCAACATGCATGAGCGCCACCGGCAGCACGTGCGCGGGCACGCCGGCGAGGCCGTCGCGCTTGCCGCGCCCCAGCTGGGCCGCGCGGCCGAGCTGTTCGATGAGCACCTGCCCGCCCTCTTCGCTGTGCAGCAGCACCGTGGCGTCGCGGCCGCCGGCCCCAAGATAGGTGGCGAGCAGCGTGCGCAGCTTGCGGCCCTGGTCGGGCGTGCGCGGGTAGGTGTAGCCCAGCGCACCGGTCGGGCACACGGTGGTGCAGGCGCCGCAGCCCACGCACAGCTGCGGATTGACGACGATGCGCTGGCGCTCCTTGTCGCTCGAGATGGCATGCGCCGAGCAGACCTCGACGCAGGCGTTGCAGCCCACCACCTCGTTGCGGCTGTGGGCGCAGAGCTTCTGCTTGTAGTCGAAGAATTTCGGCTTTTCGAATTCACCCACCAGCTCGCGCAGGCGCAGCACGGTCGACAGACCCTCGGCATGCGCCAGCCCACCGGCCAGGTGGAAATAGCCCTGCGGCGGCGCATGCCAGTCGATCAGCGCGTTCGCACCCAGGTCGAGCACCAGGTCGAACTCGGCATCGAGCGCCTCGGACGCGCGGCCGAAGTGGATGGCGCCGGCTACGCTGCAGGCTTTTTCGCAGTCGCGGTGCGAGGTGCACTTCGCCATGTCGATCTGGTAGTCGAGCCCGATCGCCTGCTCGGGGCAGGCGCTCAGGCACGCATTGCAGCGCGTGCACAGATCGAGGTCGATGGGGTTGTCGCGCGTCCACCGCAGCGAAAAGGCGCCGAGCCAGCCCGTGAGCGATGCGATGCGCCCCGCCATCACGGGCCAGCGGCGTTCCTGGGCGCCGCCGGCGGCGCCGGGGCCGGTGGAGAAGATGGAGACCTGCAGCGAATCGGCCACCAGCGCGGCGGCCTTCTCGGCCGCATCGAGCGGGCCGACGATCAAGAGCCGGCCCCGGCTCGCGTAGCTCACGGTCGCAACCGGATCGGGCTCGGGCAGGTGGGCCGCGGCCAGCAGCGCGGCGATCTTGGGGCTCGCGCTCTTGGCGTCGCGGCTCCAGCCGCCGGTTTCGCGGATGTTCACGAAGCGGATCGGCGAGGTTGCGCCCTCGGTCTGTTCGGCCAGCTCGGTGAACAGCCTGCGCTCCTGCGTGCAGGCCACCACCACGTCGTCGCCCGAGCGGATGGCGCGCTGGAAAGCCGGCGCCTCGCGGCGGCACAGGGTGGAATGAAGGGGCAGCGGCTCAGCCAGCGCCGCGCCGAGCGTCTTCGGCTCGAGCGGCATCGTCTGGTTGCAGTCGCAGATCAGCGTTGTGGTCATCGGTCTTCTGGCTTGCGGGCTGCGCATCTGCAACCTGCTGGCTGGGGAGGAATTCCTCCGGAGGCTGGGACTGTGCCACGTCCGGCGGTGCGGCGCCTTGCGGGGTTTCCGCGGGGACAGCGGGTTCCTGCTGTTGCGCCTCGGCCTCTTCCTCGTGCTCGAACAGCCTGAGGAACTTGGCGCTGGCCATCTGGCGCAGCACGCTGTCGGGAATCGGCGTCGATTGGGAGTAGTCGTCGACGTAAGTGTCCATGCCGTCCATCACATTGAACTGCGGGTCGGCAAAGAGCTTTCTAAATGCCGTGTTTTTAACCTCTGGCGCGACGTTCCTGGCCATGAAGGGCCGGAAGTCGGACTCGGGCGTGAGCGCCTGTGCGTCGGCGAGCGTGGGCGGGGGGATTTCCGCTTGCCCTTCGGCGGGAAGGCCGGCCGCGGGGCTCGCAGCTGCGGTCACAGGCGTTGGGGTTTCGACGCGCGCACCGGCCGCCTCTTCCACCTCTTGCACGGCGGGAGGAGGCGAGAGCTCTTCGCGCGCTTCCTTCTTGCGGCGCGACCAGCGGTCGAAGAAATTCTCAGACATCGCCCGCTCCGCGCCCGCGCTTCTTCTCGGTCGACACGCTGGCCGCATTGCCGAAGCGGTCGACCAGCGGACGGAAGCTCTCGGGCCGCTTGCGGCGCTTGGGCTCGATCACGTAATGCGCCTGCACGAAGCCGCGCATCCACTCGATCACCTCCTCGGGCGCGGGCACCTGCTCCACCGTTTCCTGCGCGTCGAGCCAGCGGCCGGCCTCGTTGTAGCTGAGGCTCACCACCACCGGCCGCGCGATCGGCTCGTCGGCCACCGTGGGCTCTTCCTCCATGCGCCACAGCACGAACCAGCAGGGCGCGGGCGTGGTGGCGTTCAGGTGGTAGCCCTCCACGTCGTCGCGGAACAGCTCGGTCTTGAAGCCGGGGTGCAGCCAGCGCTGCGCGCTCTCGTTCGCCTCGAGCAGGCGCGGCTCGGTGCCGAAGCCGGGCTGGTCGGGGCCGACGCTTTCGAGAATCCAGCGCCAGGACTGCCAGCGGCTCTCGACGCGCTCGCGGCGCATCACGACGGCAACGTCGATGGAAGGATTCATGCGGCGATCGTAGCGCCGCCGCATGCCGCTTTCAGCTTGAGGGGCATCCGGCATCCTGCAGCAGCAGGCCGCGCAGCTTTCGATGCAGCGGCGAAGCCTCGGCGGCCGGCACGCCGCCCGCCTCGCGCAGCGCGAAATCGCGGCTCTGCGCGTTGTGCAGGTCGATCTCGCGCACCACCTGGCCGTCGCTGTAGACGAAGGCCACGTCGGCCAGCGCCAGCACGTCCTCGATGTCGTGCGTGATCATCAGCACGGGAATCCCCCATTGACGGCTGACCTGCGCGAGTTCGCGGCGCAGTTCGCTGCGCAGCATGGGGTTGAGCGCGGCAAAGGGCTCGTCGAGCAGCAGCACCTGCGGCTGGCAGGCCAGCGCGCGGGCCAGCGCCACGCGCTGCTGCTGGCCGCCCGAGAGCTTCTGCGGCCGGCTGTCGGCAAGCGCCGCCAGGCCAAAGCCTTCGAGCAATGCCTGCACCCGCTCGGCCTCGCGCGGCGGCAGCCTCCGCCGGTGCCAGGCGGTCAGGCCGAACGCCACGTTCTCGCGCACCGACAGGTGCGGGAACAACGCGTAGTTCTGGAACAGATAGCCGATGCGCCGCGCCGGCGCGGGCACGTCGATGCCGCGGGCGGAGTCGTAGAGCGTGCGGCCGTCGAGCCGCACATGGCCCGCGGACGGATGCAGCAGTCCCGCGATGGCCTGCAAGGTGAGCGTCTTGCCCGCGCCCGAAGGGCCGTAGAGCGCGGCAAAAGGCACGTCCGTCGCAAAGCGCGCTGCCAGGTCGAAGCGGCGCGTGCCGTCGGTGACCGTGAGCTTCAGGTCGACGTCGATCATGGCTTGCCGAAGCCGTGGCGCGCGAGCACCTCGCGCGCGGCGTCGCTGGAAAGAAAGGCCACGAAATCGCCGGCCAGGGTTTTCTGGCGGCTGTCGGCGACCACCGCGACCGGGTAGGTCACCGGCATGGTGGCCGCCGGCGCGAAGGCGACCCGGACCTTCTCGCTCATCACGCCCGCATCGGTGCGGTAGACGAAGCCGGCCTCGACCTCGCCGCGGGCCACGTAGTCGAGCACCTGGCGCACGCTGTCGGCCTGCACGAACTTGGGCTCGAGCACGCTCCAGAGCCCCGCGCCTTCCAGCACCTGCCGTGTGTAGCGGCCGACCGGCACGGTGGCTGTCTTGCCGACGGCAATCCTCCGGACGCCCGCGCCGGAAAGGTCCTGCAGCGACTTGACGCCGGCCGCGCCCTTGGCCGGCTCGATCAGCACCAGGGCGTTGCTCGCGAAGTTGCGGCGCGTGGCCGCATCGATGAGCTTCTGTTCGGCGGCGCGGCCCATGGTCTCCTGGTCGGCGCTTGCGAACACGTCGACCGGCGCGCCCTGCCCGATCTGCTGCAGCAGCACGCCCGAGGCCGCGAAATTGAAGCGCACCGTGGCGCCCGGCGTCGCGGCCTCGAACTTCGGGCCGAGCTCCTTGAACGCGTCCGTCAGGCTGGCGGCCGCGGACACGGTGATCTGCTGGGCCGCCGCGCCCAGCGGCAGCACCATGGCCAGCACA
The DNA here is from genome assembly GCF_007828835.1 of Variovorax beijingensis. GTDB lineage: Bacteria > Pseudomonadota > Gammaproteobacteria > Burkholderiales > Burkholderiaceae_C > Variovorax > Variovorax beijingensis_A. Next base: position 229,163 of record NZ_VIVL01000007.1, read on the forward strand.
AGAGGCAGAAGAAGACGCAACGCACGCATGGACGGGTTTCCTGGTTTTCCTGGTTGGGGAGTGGATCGCTCAGCGCAGCGAGAAGAAGCGGTTCGACAGCACCAGCACGGTGACCGACAGCAGCGAGGTCACCACCACCAGCAGCAGCGCGAGGTCGTCGTGGCCGGCCTGCACCGCGTCGTAGATGGCCATCGACAGGGTCTGGGTCTGCTGCGGAATGGAGCCCGCCACCATCAGCGAGGCGCCGAATTCGCCCATGGCGCGCGCGAACGCGAGCAGGGTGCCGGCCAGGATGCCGGGCCAGGCCAGCGGCAGCGTCACGCGCAGAAAAACCGAGAGCGGCGACTGGCGCAGCGTGCTGGCGGCGGCTTCGAGCGAGCGGTCCACGCCCGCGAAAGCGGCGCTGGCCGACTTCAGCACCAGCGGCAGCGCCACCACGGCCGACGCCACCACGGCCCCATGCCAGCTGAAGATGATGCTGTAGTCGAAATGCTCGCGCAGCCAGCTGCCGAGCGGGCTGTGGCGCCCCGCCGCCACCAGGATGGCATAGCCGATGACCGTGGGCGGCAGCACCAGCGGCAGCATGAACACCGCCTCGAGCACCATGCGGCCCGGGAACCGCTTGCGCGCGAACACCCAGCCCAGCGCCACGCCGGCAACGAGCGCCAGCAGGGTCGCGACCGCGGCCACCTTGAGCGACAGCACCAGCGGGAACCAGTCGGCCGAGGCGATGAGGGAGTTCGTCGTATTCATGAAGATACAACGCAATTGTTGCACGAACGGACCTTCCCCCACGCAGGGGCGTCCGTGGCAGGTGCAGGAGGATGGCGCCGATATCCCTTCGGATACAGCGCGTGGAACAGTTCAGGGTGCCAGCAGGCGCGTCAGCGCGCGCACGTCGGCCGCCGTGGCCAGGCGCGCGGCGTTCTCAATGGCACGGTAGTGCTTGACGATTTCCTCGCCCACCGGGGTGAGCGCGGTGCCGCCGCCGCGCGAGCCGCCGGCCGCGGTGTTCACGGCCGGGGAACTCAGGGCGTGGTTCATCTCATCGATCAGCATCCAGGCACGCCGGTACGACATGCCCAGCTGGCGCGCCGCGGCCGAGATCGAGCCGGTTTCCGCCACCGCCTCCAGCACGGCGATCTTGCCGGGGCCGATGGCGATGCTGTCGTCCCTGTAGATGCGCAGGCGGAACTGGACTCTGGTTTTCATGCCGGTGGTGATGCGAAGGAACGGTGCGGGAGGAGCTTGGCGCCAAGGTTAAACCATGGCCCCCGCTTCCGCCTCCGCCCCGCCCTCAGTCCACCGCCGCGAGCACGCCCGAGCCGGTGCCGTAGCCGGCCGCCGCCATCGGCTGGCCGCCGCGCGCGATGCGCACCGCGCAATACTTGAACTCCGGGATCTTGCCCATGGGATCGAGCGCGGCATTGGTCATCAGGTTGGCCGCCGCCTCGTAGTAGGCAAAGGGAACGAACACCGCGCCGCTGGGCGTGCCGTCGTCGCGCCGCACGTGGATGGCCACCTCGCCGCGGCGCGACTGGATGGTGATCACGTCGCCGGCCTCGAGCCCGAGCTTCAGCAGGTCGGCCTGGTTCATCGAAGCCGTGGCCATAGGCTCGAGCGCATCGAGCACCGTGGCGCGCCGCGTCATGCTGCCCGTGTGCCAGTGCTCGAGCTGGCGTCCCGTGATGAGCACGAAGGGGTATTCGGCATCGGGCCGCTCGTCGGCCGGAATGATGTCGGCGGGCACCAGTTTCACGCGGCCGTCGGCCGTGGGGAAGTCGTCGATGAACACCGTGGGCTGGCCCGGGTCGTCCTCGCTCAGGCAGGGGTAGGTCACGCTCGAGTCGCGCTGCAGCCGCTCCCAGCTGATGCCGCTGATGACCGCATGCATGGCCTGGCGCATCTCCTCGTAGACCGCGGCCACGCCCGATTCCTCGCCCTCGTAGTTCCACTGCAGGCCCATGCCCCGGGCGATCTGCTGGATGATCCAGAGATCGGGCCGCGCGTCGCCCGGCGGGTTGAGCGCGCGCTTTCCGAGCTGCACCATGCGGTCGGTGTTGCTTACCGTGCCGGTCTTCTCGGGCCAGGCGCTCGCGGGCAGCACCACGTCGGCGAGCCAGGCGGTCTCGGTCATGAAGATGTCCTGCACCACCAGGTGCTCGAGGCTCGCGAGCGCATGGCGCGCATGGTTCAGGTCCGGGTCGCTCATGGCCGGGTTCTCGCCCATGATGTACATGCCGCGCACCTTGTGCGGATCGGTGTCGGGCGCGAGCGCCTTGTGCATGATCTCGACCACGGTGTAGCCCGGCGTCGCGTCCAGCGGCGTGCCCCAGAAGTTCTCGAACCACGCATGCACCGCCGGGTTGTCGACGCGCTGGTAGTTGGGGAACATCATCGGGATCAGGCCCGCGTCGCTCGCGCCCTGCACGTTGTTCTGGCCGCGCAGCGGATGCAGGCCCGAGCCCGGCTTGCCGATCTGGCCGGTGACGGTGGCCAGCGCGATGAGGCAGCGCGCGTTGTCGGTGCCGTGCACGTGCTGGCTCACGCCCATGCCCCAGAGGATCATCGAGCCCTTGGCGGTGGCAAAGGCCCGCGCCACTTCGCGCAGCGTTTCCGCCGGCACGCCGCAGATGGGCGCCATCGCCTCGGGGCTGTAGCCCTTGACGTTCTCGCGCAGCGCCTCGTAGTTGCTGGCGCGCGTGCGCACGAACTCCTGGTCGACCAGGCCTTCGTCGATCACGGCATGGATCAGCGCATTGAGCATGGCCACGTCGGTGTCGGCCTTGAACTGCAGCGTGCGCCAGGCATGGCGGCTGATGTCGGTGCGGCGCGGGTCGGCCAGCACGATCTTGGCGCCGCGCTGGGCGGCGTTCTTCATCCAGGTGGCCGCCACCGGATGGTTGGCCGTGGGGTTGGAGCCGATGACGAAGATCAGCCCCGCATGCTCCACGTCGTTGACCTGGTTGCTCACCGCGCCCGAGCCCACGCCTTCGAGCAGCGCCGCCACGCTGGAGGCGTGGCACAGCCGCGTGCAGTGGTCGATGTTGTTGCTGCCGAAGCCCGTGCGCACGAGCTTCTGGAACAGGTAGGCCTCCTCGTTGCTGCCCTTGGCCGAGCCGAAGCCCGCGAGCGACTTGGGTCCGTAGCCGTCGCGCAGCTGAGAGAGCTTGCCGGTGGTGAGCGCGAGCGCCTCTTCCCAGGTGGCCTCGCGGAAATATTCGCTCCAGTCGTCCGGCCGCGGCGTGTCGCCGAAGTCCTTCGGCACGCCGGCCTTGCGGATCAGCGGCTTGGTCAGGCGCTGCGGATGGTGCGCGTAGTCGAAGCCGAAGCGGCCCTTCACGCACAGGCGGTTATGGTTGGCCGGGCCGTCGCGGCCGTCGACGCTGACGATCTTTTCGTCCTTCACGTTGTAGGTCACGAGGCAGCCCACGCCGCAGAACGGGCACACCGAATCGACCTTGCGGTCGACCTGCTGCGAGCCAATGTGGCTCTTGGGCATCAGCGCGCCGGTCGGGCAGGCCTGCACGCATTCGCCGCAGGCCACGCAGGTGCTGTCGCCCATCGGGTCGTCCAGGTCGAACACGATCTTGCTGTCGCCGCCGCGCAGCGCATAGCCGATGACGTCGTTGACCTGCTCCTCACGGCAGGCGCGCACGCAGCGGTTGCACTGGATGCAGGCATCGAGGTTGACGGCCATCGCGGGATGCGAGATGTCGGCCTTGGGCTGCTCGCGGCGCAGCGCCTTGAGTTCGGGCCGCACCGCGATGTCGAGCTTCTTCGCCCAGGCGCTGAGCTCGCCGTGCTGCTGGGTGGCGTCGTCGCCGATCCACTTGTAGCCGGCGTCGGGCATGTCGGACAGCAGCATCTCGACCACCATCTTCTGGCTCTTGAGCGCGCGCTCGCTGGTGGCCTTCACTTCCATGCCGGCCGTCACGTTGCGGCAGCAGCTGGGTGCGAGCGTACGCTCGCCCTTCACCTCGACCACGCAGGCGCGGCAGTTGCCGTCAGCGCGGTAGCCGTCCTTGAAGCACAGGTGGGGAATCTCGACGCCGTGGCGCTCGGCCGCCTTGTAGATGGTCTCGCCGTCGAAGGCCTGGATGGCTTGGCCGTCGAGCGTGAATTCGATGGTTTGCGGCATCAGCTCCGCGAGCTTGGACGGGGCGTTCATGCCACCTCCTCCGGGAAATATTGCTGGATGCAGCGGATCGGGTTGGGGGCCGCCTGGCCGAGCCCGCAGATGGAGGCATCGCCCATCACCTGCGCCAGGTCTTCGAGCGTGGCGTTGTCCCATACCGGCGCATGCATCAGTGCCGCGGCCTTGGCGGTGCCGACGCGGCAGGGCGTGCACTGGCCGCAGCTCTCGTGCTCGAAGAAGCGCATCACGTTGAGCGCGGCGTCTCGGGCGCGGTCGTGCTGGCTCAGCACCATCACGGCAGCCGAGCCGATGAAGCAGCCGTAGGGCTGCAGCGTGTCGAAGTCGAGCGGAATGTCGTTCATGCGCGCCGGCAGGATGCCTCCCGAGGCACCGCCCGGCAGGTAGGCGTACAGCGAGTGGCCATCGAGCATGCCGCCGCAGTATTCGTCGATGAGCTCCTGCACCGTGATGCCCGCGGGTGCGAGCTTGACGCCCGGGTGCTTCACGCGGCCGCTCACGCTGAAGCTGCGCAGGCCCTTGCGGCCGTGGCGGCCGAAGCCGCTGAACCAGGCCGCACCTTTTTCGACGATGTCGCGCACCCAGTAGAGGGTTTCGAAGTTGTGCTCCAGCGTCGGGCGGCCGAACAGGCCCACCTGCGCGATGTAGGGCGGGCGCATGCGCGGTTCGCCGCGCTTGCCCTCGATGCTTTCGATCATGGCCGACTCTTCGCCGCAGATGTAGGCGCCCGCGCCGCGCCGCAGCTCGATGCGCGGCAGCGCGCAGGGCGGATCGGCCTGCAGCCGGGCCAGCTCGGTTTCGAGCAGCGCGCGGCAGTCGTGGTATTCGTCGCGCAGGTAGATGTAGCACTGCTCGATGCCGACGATCTGTGCCGCCACCACCAGGCCTTCGAGAAAACGGTGCGGGTCGCGCTCGAGATACGTGCGGTCCTTGAAGGTGCCGGGCTCGCCTTCGTCGATGTTCACCGCCATGAGCCGGGGCGCGGGCTGGTCGCGCACGATGCGCCACTTGCGCCCGGCCGGAAAGCCCGCGCCGCCCAGGCCGCGCAGGCCCGAGTCTTCCATGGTCTTGATGATGGCTTCGGCGTCTTCCTCGCCGTTGACGAGCGCGGATGCGAGCGCGTAGCCGCCGTGCGCGCGGTAGGTGGCGTAGTCGGTGAAGGCCGGCATGCGTTCGATGGCGCCGGGCAGCGGCGAGATGCTTTTCTCGGCGAACGCGGCTGCGTCGAAATACGCGACCGTGGCTTCGTCGGGATCGGACTTCAGGGCCTGCAGCACCTTGGCCGTGGTCGCAAGCGGCACGGCCTGCCGGTCGACGGCCACTGCGGGCGCCTGCTCGCAGCGGCCGATGCAGGGCGCCGCAATCACGCGCACGTCGCCGCCCTCGACGCCGAGCAGTTCGGGCAGCCGCGCCATCAGGTCCTTCGCACCGGCCAGTTCGCAGGCCAGGCCGTCGCACACGCGGACCGTGAGGCCCGGCGCCGCTTCGTCGCCGCGCACCACTTCGAAGTGGTGATAGAAGGTCGCCACCTCGTAGACCTCGGCCATGGGAATGTTCATTTCCCGTGCCAGCGCCACCAGGTGGCGGTCGTGCAGGCAGCGGAAGGCGTCGTTGAGCTTGTGCAGGTGCTCGATGAGCAGGTCGCGCCGGTGGCCCTCGGCCGGACGCGCGCCGATCAGCGTGCGCACTTCGACGAGCGCCGCTTCCTCGGGCTGGCGGCCCTTGAGCTTGCTCTTGCGGCGGATGCGCTCGCGCATCTCGTCGGCGGTGGCGAGCGGCACGATGGTGTGCGTGCTGGCCGCCTTTGTTGTTGTCTCGCGGGTCGTGGCTGGGTGGTTGTTCACTGCCTGGGCCTTTTTTCGATGTCTCGGAAATGCCCCAACAATGCTTGAGGCTGACCGAGTGTGTGGGGCGGCCCTGGGCGCGTCAAATTCGATCGGCACATCGATCGATTCAATAACTAAATGGCCGTCCGGGGCGGCCGCCGCACCGAGGCTATTCGCCGAGGGCGCCGCTGTGCAGCCGCACCTGCTCGCGCCATGCCGGCGTCTGCAGGAACACCAGGGCGGCATCGAGCGCGCGCGAGGGGCGCACGCCGGTCTGGGTCATGAAGCCCAGCGGGGTCTTGACCTCGGGAGCGACCAGCGGCAAGGCCTCCAGCTCGCGGTAGCTGCGCACGGCCGCCACCATCGACCCCGGCAGCACGCTGCTCACGGTGCCCGCGAGCACGGCCAATGCAAGGGTAAGTACCGAGTTGGTCTCGATCGCCGGCTCCAGCGCAATGCCGGCGTCGCGCAGCGCCTGGTCGATGATGGAGCGGTTGTGCATGTCGGGCGTGAGCAGGCACAGCGGCCGCTGGCCGGCCTCGGCCCATGACATCGGCTGGCCGATGCGCAGCCGGTCGGCCGAGGGCCTGGCCGCGCGCCGCAGCAGGAAGTAGTGCTCCACGCTCTGCGGCCAGGCCGTGAGCTTGATGCCAGGCAAATGCATGCGCTCGGTATAGCCGAGCGCGAGGTCGACCGAGAGGCTTTCGAGCCCCGTTTCCAGGTCTTGCGAGCTCATCGAGAGCACCGCCGGCACGATGCCCGGGTGCAGCTCGTGCAGCATCGCGGCAAAGCGCGACAGCATCGGAATGGCGGTGGGCACCGCCGCCATGCGCAGCCGTCCGCGCGGATGGCCCTCTTCGCTGCGCAGCTCCTGCTGCAGCACCTCGTTGTCGCGCAGCATGCGCTGGGCCGTGGCCAGCACCCGCTCGCCTTCGTGCGTGAGCCCCACGTAGACGCGCGCACGCTTGACGATGACCACGCCGAATTCGCTTTCGAGCGAGCGCAGCGCGTTCGAAAGCGCCGGCTGCGTGATGTGGCAGGCCTGCGCCGCGCGTCCGAAATGCTTGTGCTCGCTGAGCGCAACCAGATAGCGCATCGACGCGAGAAGATTCACGGGCGCGCCGCCGATCAGGTGTTCTTGCTGATGGAGATGGTCGGGAACTTCGCCGAGAAGTCCTTGGCCTTCTCGGCGATGCCCACCGCCACCTGCCGTGCGACGGCCTTGTAGATGCCGGCCACTTCGCCGTCGGGGTCGGCCACCACGGTCGGCTTGCCGCTGTCGGCCTGCAGCCGGATGTTGATGTCCAGCGGCAGCGCGCCCAGGTATTCCATCTGGTACTGCTCAGCCATCTTCTTGCCACCCTCGGAGCCGAAGATGTGCTCGACGTGGCCGCAGTTGGAGCAGATGTGCACCGCCATGTTCTCCACGATGCCCAGGATCGGCACGCCGACCTTCTCGAACATCTTGATGCCCTTCTTGGCATCGAGCAATGCGATGTCCTGCGGCGTGGTGACGATCACGGCGCCGGTCATCGGCACCCGCTGCGAAAGGGTCAGCTGGATGTCGCCGGTGCCGGGCGGCATGTCGACGATCAGGTAGTCGAGGTCTTTCCAGTTGGTCTGGCGCAGCAGCTGCTCCAGCGCCTGGGTGGCCATGGGGCCGCGCCAGATCATGGCCTCGTCCTGGTCGACCAGGAAGCCGATCGACATGACCTGCACGCCGTGGTTCTCGAGCGGCTCCATGGTCTTGCCGTCCTCGCTCTCGGGCCGGCCCTCGATGCCCAGCATCATCGGCTGGCTCGGGCCGTAGATGTCGGCGTCCAGCAGCCCGACGGCCGCGCCTTCGGCGGCCAGCGCCAGCGCCAGGTTGGCCGCCGTGGTGCTCTTGCCCACGCCGCCCTTGCCGGACGCCACCGCGATGATGTTCTTCACGTTGGGCATCAGCTGCACGCCGCGCTGCACCGCATGGCTGATGACCTTGGTCGTGATGTTGACCGAGACGTTGCTCACGCCCGGCACCGTCTTTGCCGCTGCCACCAGCGCCTTGCGCATGGCCGCGTGCTGGCTCTTGGCCGGGTAGCCGAGCTCGAGGTCGAACGACACGTCGCCCTCCGATATCTGCAGGTTCTTGAGCGACCGGGTCGCCACGAAATTCTTGCCGGTGTTGGGGTCTGCGACGGCCTTGAGCGCGTCCATGATCCCTTCTGGGGTGAGTGCCATTGATCTAACTCCTGAATGGCGGGTAGTCTAGTGGGTCTCATGGCTCGCCCCCGGGTGCGCACGCTTCGCCTTTCCCCCACCGGGGACAACGACACCAATCCAATGCCAGAGACACCCCCCGCCACCGGTCTCCTGCTCACCGGCGGCGGCGCCCGGGCCGCCTACCAGGTCGGCGTGCTCGAGGCCATTGCCGGGATCCGGCGCGTGGCGGGCTTTGCCGGCCAGCGCAATCCCTTCGAAGTGATCACGGGCACCTCGGCCGGCGCGATCAATGCGGCCGCGCTGGCCTGCGGCGCCGACGACTTCGAAGGGGCCGTCGAGCGCATCGCGCAGGTCTGGCGCGACTTCCACGCCGGGCAGGTCTACCGCGCCGACTCGCTCTCGGTGCTCGGCAGCGGCACGCGCTGGCGCATGCTGCTCGGGCTCGGGCGCTTTGCCGCCAACTGGATGCGCATCAAGCCGCGCTCGCTGCTGGACAACGCGCCGCTGGCCGAGCTGCTGGCGCGCATGGTGCCGCTCGAGCGCCTGCCGCAGCTCATGCGGCAGGGCCACCTGCAGGCGCTGGCCGTGACCGCATCGAGCTACAGCTCGGGCGAGCACGTCACCTTCTTCGAGGCCGCGGTGCCGATGGAGCCCTGGGTGCGCTCGCAGCGGCTGTCGGTGCGCGACCGCATCAGCCACGCGCACCTGCTGGCCTCCTCGGCCATTCCCTTCGTGTTTCCGGCCACCGCGCTGCCGATGCAGGGGCATACCGAATATTTCGGCGACGGCTCGATGCGCCAGTCGGCCCCCATCGCGGCGGCCATCCACCTCGGCGCCCGGCGCATCCTGGTGATCGGCGCGGGCCGCATGCACGAGCCGCGCGACGCCGACGCGCCCAACACCTACAGCGGCTATCCCACCATGGCGCAGATTGCGGGCCATGCGCTGTCGAGCATCTTTCTCGACGCGCTGGCGGTGGACATCGAGCGGCTGCGGCGCATCAACCACACGCTCGGCCTGATTCCCGAGGAAGCGCGCGCATCGAGCACGCTGCGCCCGCTCGACCTGCTGGTGATCGCGCCGTCGGAGCGCCTGGACGTGATTGCGGCGCGCCATGTCGATGCGCTGCCCGGCGCGGTGCGCCATCTGCTGGGCGGCTCCAGGGTTGCGGCCGATGTGAAGGGCGGCGCGCTCGCGAGCTACCTGCTGTTCGAGGCCGGCTACACGCGCGAGCTGATGGCGCTCGGGCGGGCCGACGCGATGCGCCAGCAGGGCGAGGTGCTGCGCTTCTTCGGGTGGGATGCGGCGGTCTGAAGCCGATCAGCGTGCACTGCAGCTCTCGGCGGGAACACACCTCGAGGCGCTAACCCGCTTCGGAAATCCCGAGCTCCGAGCACACCCGTCCCACCAGCGCCTTCAGCGATGCGAGTTCGGCCTCGAGCCGCGCCACGTTGGCCTTGAGGGCGGCCACCTCGCCGAGCGACGCATCGTGCGATGCATGCGCCCCGTCGGCCGATGCGCCCGGCCCGGCCAGTTCTTCCGCCGGCGCGCCGCTCAAAAGATGCGCCCAGCGGCTTTCGCGCGCACCCGGCAGGCGCGCGAGCTTGACCACCAGCGCGCCGGCCGGGCGCTCCGCCAGTTCGTCGAGAAAGCCCTCGACCGACGAGATGTCGGCGAAGTTGTGCATGCGGTCGCAGGCAATGCGCAGTTCGCCCGCCGTTTGCGGCCCGCGCAGCATCAGCACGGTGAGCAGGATCACCGACTGCGACGGAATGCGCAGCACGCGGTCGATGTTGTGCTCGTAGCGGAACGCCCGGCCGCCGCTGGTTTCGGCCACCAGGCTGTAGCCCTTGAGGCTGTCGATGGCGGCCTGCACCTGGGCCTCGCTCAGTTCGAGCACCGGGTTGCGGCTGGTCTTCTGGTTGCAGCCGGACACCAGCGAATTGAGCGTCAGCGGATAGCTGTCGGGCACGGTGCGCTGCTTCTCGGCCAGCACGCCGAGCACGCGGGTTTCGACGAGCGAAAGAATGGGAAGGGCCTGGGTCATTGCGGAAGGAATCCTGAATGAAAACGATGGCGGCAAAGGCCGCTTGTTCACGGCACCGCCACGCCGAGTATCGGTCCCAGCTCCCTGGTGAAGTCGCTGCGCCCGAGCGCGGGCGAATGCAGCGCGGAGACGGTGCCGTCGAGGTAGAGCGCGTCGCGCACATGCAGCACGTCGCGGAAATAGCGCGCGAACTCGTAGAAATTCACCGGCTGCTCGCTGATCACGAAGATCGCCGTGTGGCCCGACACGCCCACGCCGTTGCGGATCTTGCGCGAATCCGAATTCGGGATGAAGGCGGGATGCACCACGCCGCGGCGCAGCAGCAGCGGGCCCGACTGGGTCGCCAGCCGGACGCCCCTGGACAGCGCCGGGTACTCCGACGACTCGACCACGCGCGGCCGCCCCTCGCCCGACACCAGGAACACGCCGTTCGGCTTGAGGAAGAAGTTGCCCGTGCCGGCCGCCAGGTTGAGCGGCGCCACTTCCTGCCCCTCCTGCACCAGCAGGCCGACGGGGGAAAAATCGGCGTGGTACATGCCGGCGTTCATCGCGAACACGAGTTGCCGGTTGCGCGCGGCGAGCCAGGCTTCGAGGCGGTCGAGGCGCTTGAACGGGGCGCCCGTGTCGTCGCGCAGGAACAGCTCGAGCCGTTCCCGGCGCAGATCGATCTTCACGACGGTATAGCGCGGTTCGGCGGCTGCCGCGGAGGCCAGGCCGGCCGCACCAGCCACGCACAGGGCCAGCAGTAGCAGCAGCTTTCTCATCGAACCCCGCAGCCGCGGCGCACCTGCTTCAGCCGTTTTGAATGCGGCTGACCAGTGCCTTGGTGAATGCCGCCGTGCCAGCGCTGCCGCCGAGGTCGCCAGTGCGCACCTTGTCGATGTTGAGCGTGTCGTCGATGGCCTTGCGCAGGCGCGCGGCCAGCTCGGGCAGCCTGACGTGCTCGAGCATCAGCGCGGCGGCCAACAGCAGTGCCGTGGGATTGGCGATGCTCTTGCCGGCGATGTCGGGCGCCGAGCCGTGCACGGCCTCGAAGATCGCCGCATCGGCGCCGATGTTGGCGCCGGGCGCCATGCCCAAGCCGCCCACCAGGCCCGCCACCAGGTCGGACAGGATGTCGCCGAACAGGTTGGTCGTCACCAGCATGTCGAACTGCCACGGATTGAGCACCAGCTTCATCGCGCAGGCGTCGACGATGATGGTGTCGAGCTCGAACTTGCCCTTGTACTTTTCTTCGTAGAGCCGCAGGCCCGTCTCCAGGAACAGGCCGGTCAGCACCTTCATGATGTTGGCCTTGTGCACCAGCGTGACCTTCTTGCGGCCGGTGGCCACGGCGGTCTCGAAGGCGTATTCGAGCAGGCGCAGGCAGCCCTGGCGCGTGTTGATGCCGGTGGCCATGCCCACGGCATGCGGGTCGCCGTCGATGCGCACATAGTGCTCGTGGCCGATGTACAGGCCTTCGAGGTTCTCGCGCACGACCATCAGGTCGATCTTGTCGAAGCGGCCGCCCGGAATGATGGTGCGCGCGGGGCGCAGGTTGGCATAGAGCTGGAATTCCTCGCGCAGCCGCACGTTCGACGAGCGGTAGCCGCCGCCCGAGGGCGTCTCCAGCGGGCCCTTGAGGGCGAGGCGGGTGCGGCGGATGCTGTCCAGCGTGGCCTGCGGCAGCGGATCGCCCGAGGCCTGGACGCCGCCGAGGCCGGCAATCTGGCGGTCCCACTCGAAGGGCGCCTTCAGCGCGTCGAGCGCGGCCAGGGTGGCGTCGACGATTTCGGGGCCGATGCCATCGCCGGGAATCAGGGTTGCGGGAATGGGGGTGGTCATCGGAAACTCGCTTTCTGTATATCCATCTTGTATATCTCTTCGCCCTATCAGCAGAGAGGGCGTTCGCGAAATGCGCGGCATGGAGCATACGTCGCGCCGGAGACACCCCGGCACCTTGCGGGTCACTGGGTCCGCCCGGCGCGGCAAAACCGCTGATGCAGGCGCCCGGATCGACGGCATTCGGCATGCCGCGGTGCTGCCACCTAAAATGCCCGGTTCCCGCAAGTTCGTTCGCCACTCCCCGAAAGCGCCCTCCCCGATGTCCGCCCCGCGCAAGCTCTTCGTCACCACCGCCCTGCCGTATGCCAACGGCAAGTTCCACATCGGCCACATGATGGAATACATCCAGGCCGACATCTGGGTGCGGAACCAGCGAATGAATGGCGCCGAAGTCAACTTCGTCTGCGCCGACGACGCGCACGGCGCGGCCATCACCATCGCGGCCGACAAGGCCGGCGTGACGCCGCAGGCCTTCGTGGCCGAGATCGCCGCGGGCCGCAAGCCCTACCTCGACGGCTACTACATCTCGTTCGACAACTGGCACTCGACCGACGCGCCCGAGAACCACCAGCTCGCGCAGGACATCTACCGCGACCTGCGCGCCAACGGCCTCATCGAAACCAAGAGCGTCGAGCAGTTCTACGACCCCGAAAAGGGCATGTTCCTGGCCGACCGCTTCATCAAGGGCGAGTGCCCCAACTGCCATTCGAAGGACCAGTACGGCGACAACTGCGAGGTGTGCGGCGCCGTGTACGCGCCCACCGAGCTGATCAATCCCTACTCGGCGCTGTCGGGTGCCAAGCCCGAGCTGCGCAGCTCGGACCACTTCTTCTTCAAGCTCTCGGACCCGCGCTGCGAGGCCTACCTGAAGGAATGGACCGCCGCGCCCGGCCACGTGCAGTCCGAGGTGCAGAACAAGATCCGCGAGTGGCTCTACAAGGACGACGAAGGCAAGGGCGGCCTCGGCGACTGGGACATCAGCCGCGACGCGCCCTACTTCGGCATCGAGATTCCCGATGCGCCGGGCAAGTACTTCTACGTGTGGCTCGATGCGCCCGTGGGCTACCTGGCGTCGCTCAAGAACCTGCTCGACAAGCGCTGCATCGAGCTCGGCGGCGACGGCATCTCGTACACCGAGTACATGGCCGACCCCGACCTGGAGCAGGTGCACTTCATCGGCAAGGACATCATCACCTTCCACACCCTGTTCTGGCCCGCGATGCTGCACTTCAGCGGCCGCAAGGCGCCCGACGCGGTGTACGTGCACGGCCACCTCACGGTCAGCGGCGAGAAGATGAGCAAGAGCCGCGGCACCGGCATCGACCCGCTCAGGTACCTGTCGATCGGGCTCGACCCGGAGTGGCTGCGCTACTACATCGCGGCCAAGCTCAACGGCCGCAACGAGGACATCGACTTCAACCCCGAGGACTTCGTCGCGCGCGTCAACAGCGACCTCGTGGGCAAGTACATCAACATCGCGAGCCGCGCGGCGGGCTTCATCGGCAAGCGCTTCGGCGGCAAGCTGGGCGAGGTGTCGGCCGACGGCGACGCGCTGCTGTTCGCGCTGCGCGATGCGGCGCCGCAGCTGCATTCGCTCTACGACGGCCGCGACTACGCCCGCGCACTGCGCGAGGTGATGGCGCTGGCCGACAAGGTGAACGAGTACGTCGACCAGAACAAGCCCTGGGAGCTGGCCAAGAAGGAAGGCCAGGAGGCGCGGCTGCACGACGTGTGCACCGTGTGCATCGAGGCCTTCCGCCTACTCACGCTGTACCTGAAGCCGGTGCTGCCGGCGCTGGCGGCGAATGTCGAGGCCTTCCTGAAGATCTCGCCGCTGGCCTGGGCGGATGCGGCGCAATCGCTGCCCGCGGGCCATGCCATCGGCGAGTACAAGCACCTGATGCAGCGCGCCGACGCCAAGGTGGTCGACAAGCTGTTCGACGCGCCCGAGCCGGCGCCGGCCGCCGCCGTGGCGCAGGAAGCACTGCCGGGCGGCGAGGCCATTGCGCCCGCCATCACCATCGACGACTTCGCCAAGATCGACCTGCGCATCGCAAAGATCGTCGCCTGCGAGAAGGTCGAGGGCTCGACCAAGCTGCTGCGCCTGACGCTCGATGCGGGCGAAGGCAAGACCCGCAACGTGTTCAGCGGCATCGCCTCGGCCTACCAGCCGGAGCAGCTCGTGGGCAAGCTCACGGTGCTGGTCGCCAACCTGGCGCCGCGCAAGATGAAGTTCGGCATCAGCGAAGGCATGGTGCTGGCCGCGAGCCATGGCGACGAAAAGGCCCACCCCGGCATCCACGTGCTCGAGCCCTGGCCGGGCGCGACGCCGGGCATGCGCGTGCGCTGACGCAGAAGCTTGGCGACCCGCCAGGACTGATTTCAATACACCCATGCTTCCCACGCTCCAGATCGACGGCCACGCCGCCTACCTCACCCTGCGCCGTCCGCAGGCCGCCAACAAGCTGACGCCGGAGGACCTGCCGGCCATCGTCAGCCACCTGGAGGCGGTGAATGGCTCGCCGGACGTGCTGGTGCTGGTCGTGCGCTCGGAGGGCAAGTATTTTTGCAGCGGCTACGACATTTCAGAGGTCGCCGCCAGCAGCCAGACCGAGGGCCGCAGCTTCGGCGAGATGGTCGATGCGCTGGAAAACTGCCGTCCCGTCACCATCGCGGCGGTGCACGGCGGCGTCTTCGGCGGCGCCACCGACCTGGTGCTGGCCTGCGACTTCCGCGTGGGCGTGCGGGCCGCCGAGATGTTCATGCCGGCCGTCCGGCTCGGCCTGCACTACTACCAGAGCGGCATGGAGCGCTATGTCTCCCGCCTCGGGCTGGACACGGCCAAGCGGCTCTTCCTGACCGCCGAGAAGCTCGACGGCAGCGCGATGCGCGAATGCGGATTCCTCACGCACCTGGCCGAGGACGCGGCGGCGCTCGACGCGGAGGTTCTGCGCCTGCGCACCACGCTCGCCGGGATGGCGCCACTTGCGCTTTTGGGCATGAAGAAGCACCTGAACCAGATCGCGCGCGGCACGGCCGACGCCGCCTCGATCCAGCGCGAGGTGCAGCGCACTGTCGCATCCGAAGACCTGGCCGAGGGCGGCCGCGCCTGGCGCGAGAAGCGCACGCCGGTCTTCAAGGGCCGCTGAGCGCGGCCGTAGGCGCACGGTGCAAAATCCGCGCATGCAAAGCCCTCGCTCCCGCTTCCGACCTTTCGTGTTCGCCGCGCTCAGCCTCGTGGGCGCCCTGCTGCTGGGCGGCTGCGCCGTGGTCACCGTGGCCGGCACCGCCGTGAGCGTGGGCGCCGGCGCGGTCGGCCTCGCGGCGGATGCCGCCATCGGCACCGCGCGCATCACCGGCAAGGCCGTGGGCGCGGCCGCCGACGCGGTGATTCCAGACAGCGACTGAGCCGTCAGCGCCCCGGCGCGCTGTCCACAAGCCTTCCCGCGCACGCTGCGCGCGGGTCACAATGGGCGCCACATGCAGTCACCGCTGAACATCACCCGCTTCCGCCCGCGCCTGCTGGACGCCATGGCGAGCTACAGCCGGGAGCGCTTCTTCAAGGACCTGGGGGCAGGCGCCACGGTGGGCATCGTGGCGCTGCCGCTGGCCATGGCCTTTGCCATCGCCTCCGGGCTCAAGCCCGAGGCCGGCATCTGGACGGCAATCATCACGGGCTTGCTGATCTCGCTGCTGGGCGGCTCGGCGGTGCAGATCGGCGGGCCGGCCGGCGCCTTCATCGTGATCGTCTACGGCATCGTCGAACGCTATGGCGTGGCGAACCTGCTGATTTCCACCGCCTGCGCCGGCGTGCTGCTGTTCGCGGCGGGGTTGTTCGGGCTCGGGCGGCTGGTGCGCTTCGTGCCGCTGTCGATCGTGGTCGGGTTCACCAACGGCATCGCGGTGCTCATCCTGCTGTCGCAGCTCAAGGACCTGCTCGGGCTCACGGTCGCCAAGATGCCGGCGGACGTGTTCTCGCAGCTGCATGCCATGGCGCTGCAGATCGGCACCTTCAATCCCTATGCCTTCGCGCTCGGACTGGCCTGCCTGGCCGGCCTCGCGATCTGGCCGCTGCTGCTGAGCGACGAATCGAAGGTGGGCCATGCGGTGCAGCGCCTGGCCGGGCGCATGGCGCGCACGCGCGCGGTTCAGGCGGGTGCGCGCATGCCGGGGCCGATCGTCGCGCTGGTCACGCTCACGCTGGTGTCGTGGGGCTTCAACCTGCCGGTGGAAACCATCGGCACGCGCTTCGGCGGCATTCCCGAAGGCCTGCCGGCCTTTGCGCTGCCCGACTTTTCGTGGGAGACGGTCAAGCAGCTGGTCACGCCGACGCTGACCATCGCGATCCTGGGCGCCATCGAGTCGCTGCTGTGCGCGCGCGTGTCGGACCAGGTCAGCGGCCAGCCGCGCCACGACCCGAACCAGGAGCTGATGGCTCAGGGCATCGCCAACGTGGTGGCGCCTTTCTTCGGCGGCATGCCGGCCACCGGCACCATCGCGCGCACGGTGACCAACATCCGCTCGGGCGCCAGTTCGCCGATCGCGGGCATCGTGCATGCACTCACGCTGATGGTGGTGGTGCTGCTGGCCGCGCCGCTCGCGCGCCACGTGCCGCTCGCGGTGCTGGCGGGCATCCTGGTCTTCGTGGGCCTGAACATGGGCGAATGGCGCGAGTTCACGCCGGGGCAGCTGCGCCACTTCAGCCGCCACTACCGGCTGCTGATGCTCGGCACCTTCTTTCTCACGGTGGTGTTCGACCTGACGGTGGCGGTGCAGGTGGGCCTTGTGCTGGCCTGCGCGCTCTTCATCCGGCGCATGAGCGAGCTCTTCAGCGTCGAACTGGTCACGATGCAGCCGCCGGTGCTCACCTACCGGCTCTATGGGGCGCTGTTCTTCGGGGCGGCGGCCAAGCTGGACGAGGCCGTCAACGCCGCCGAAAGCGCGCCGCGCGGCATGACGGTGGTGCTCGACGCCACGCACCTCATCTACCTGGACGCCACGGGCGTCGATGCGCTGCGCCAGCTGCACCGCGCGGTGCTGGCGCGCGGCGGGCTGCTGCGGGTGGAGTCGCTGCAGCCGCAGCCGCTCGAGGTGATCGTGCGCTCGGGGTTTGCCGACGAGCTGACGAGCGGCCAGCCGCGCGCGGCGGAAGGCTAGTTGGCCTCGGTGCTCCGGTCGGGCGAAGAGCCGCTGCGCACCACGCGCTGGTCGTCGTTGAGCGTGGCAGTGAACACCATGGGCGAATTCGGCGGCTGGACCCAGCGCCACTCCCACTCGGTTTCGCGCTTGAGCGCATAGGGCGAGATCTTCGCGGGCTTGCCGAGCATCTTGCGCAGGTCTTCCATCATCATGCCCGGCTGCACCTTGGCGAAATTCTCGGGCGTGAGCACCTGGCGCAGCGCACTCATCTTGCCGTCGGCGCCGATGGTGATCATGTAGTTCTTCTGGCCCTGCGGCTGGCGGTTGTACTCGAACACGCGGCCGCTGGGCGCGTCCCAGATGTTCTCGGGCTGGCCGAACCGGGCGCGCACGTCGGCTTCGGTGGAGACGCCTTCCTCCAGTTCTGCGATGCGCTGGTTGTCGCAGCCCGCAAGCCCCATCACACCCGCCAGCAGTGCCGCCGCCATGCCGATCCGCCACTGTTTTCGCTGCTTCATTCCATCCCCGGTAAAATTCGCACCACAAAGGTCCAGTCTATGTCCATCTTCCGCCGCCCCCACTACACCTCCGAGATCACCAACTTCATCGAGGAGATGAAAGCCAAGAAGCCGACGCTGGAAGCCGAACAGCGTGCCGGCCGCGCCCTGCTCTGGGACAAGCACCTCGACCGCAGCCTGCTCGAGGAGTACAGCGAAGCCCGCGTGCCGCAGCAGCCCTACGTCTACCAGACCCAAGCCAAGTAATGGTGCCCAGCCGGCATCCATCGTGCGCAGCTATTGAAATGATAGCAAGCACCCGATGAAGGACAACGAGGACAGCGACACGCTCGTGGCCAGCATGCCCGAAGTGGTCGACCAGGTCGCGCTCGCCAGGCTCTATGGCGAGCCGTTGTTCGCGATGCCGAAGGACCTGTACATCCCGCCGGAGGCGCTGCAGGTCTTCCTGGAGGCCTTCGAAGGCCCGCTCGATTTGCTGCTCTACCTGATCAGGAAGCAGAACTTCAACATCCTCGACATCCCGATGGCGGGGCTCACGCGACAGTACCTGAGCTACGTCGACGAGATCCGCCAGACCAACCTCGAGCTCGCGGCCGAGTATTTGCTGATGGCCGCGATGCTGATCGAGATCAAGTCGCGCATGCTGCTGCCGCCCAAGAAGGTGGCCGACGGCGAAGAGGCCGAAGACCCGCGCGCCGAACTCGTGCGCCGCCTGCTCGAGTACGAGCAGACCAAGCTGCAGGCCGCCGCCATCAGCGCGCTGCCGACCTACGGGCGCGACTTCTGGAAGGGGCAGGTCTACATCGAGCAGTCGCTCAAGCCGCGCTTTCCCGATGTGAACGTGATCGAGCTGCGCGACGCCTGGGCCGACATCATGAAGCGCGCCAAGCTCGTGCAGCACCACAAGATCTCGCGCGAGGAGCTCAACGTGCGCGAGCACATGAGCATCGTGCTGCGCCACCTGCAGGGGCAGCGCTTCGTCGAGTTCGAGAAGCTGTTCGACGTGTCGCGCGGCGCGCCGGTGCTGATCGTCACCTTCATCGCGATGCTCGAGCTCGCGAAGGAAACGCTGATCGACATCACGCAGGCGGAAGCCTTCGCGCCGATCTACGTTCGCCTCGCTTACTCGCCGGCCTGAACCCATCCCCCACTCCGAGAATTCCGCCGTGCACGACTTCGACGTCCTCATCGTCGGCAGCGGCCTTGCAGGCCTCTCCGCCGCGCTGCACCTGGCGCCCACGCACCGCGTGGCCGTGCTGACCAAGCGCGCGCTCAACGACGGCTCCAGCGCCTGGGCGCAGGGCGGCATTGCCGCGGTGCTGGCCGCGGGCGACAGCTTCGACGCCCATGTCGAAGACACGCTGATTGCCGGTGCCGGCCTGTGCGACCCCGAGGCCACGCGCCTGGTCGTCGAGGGCGCGCCGCAGGCCATCGCCTGGCTGCGCGAACTCGGCGTGCCGTTCTCGGAGGAAGGCGGCGGCCTGCACCTGACGCGCGAAGGCGGCCACAGCCAGCGCCGCATCGTGCACGTGACCGACGCCACCGGCGCGGCCGTGCAGCGCACGCTGATCGAGCAGGTGCGCCGCACGCCCAACATCTCGCTCTTCGAGCACCACACGCTGGTCGACCTGGTCACCGGCACCAAGCTGGGCCTGAAGGACCCCGCCTGCGTGGGCCTCTATGCGCTCGACAGCCAAACCGATGAAGTGCTGGCCTTCCGCGCGCCGCACACCATCCTGGCGACCGGCGGCGCGGGCAAGGTGTACCTCTACACCACCAACCCCGACACCGCCACCGGCGACGGCATTGCCGCGGCCTGGCGCGCGGGCTGCCGGGTGTCGAACATGGAGTTCATCCAGTTCCACCCGACCTGCCTCTACCACCCGCACGCCAAGTCCTTCCTGATCAGCGAGGCGGTGCGCGGCGAAGGCGGCTTGCTCAAGTTGCCCGACGGCACGCGCTTCATGCCAAAGCATGATGAACGCGCCGAACTCGCGCCGCGCGACGTGGTGGCCCGCGCCATCGACTTCGAGATGAAGAAGCACGGCCTGGACTGCGTGTACCTCGACATCTCTCACCAGCCGCCGGAGTTTCTCCAGGAACACTTCCCCAACATCCTGGCGCGCTGCCTGGAGCTGGGCATCGACATCACGCGCGATCCCATTCCCGTGGTGCCGGCCGCGCACTACACCTGCGGCGGCGTACGGAGCGACCTGGCCGGGCGCACCGACCTGCCCGGCCTCTACGCCATCGGCGAGACCGCCTGCACCGGCCTGCATGGCGCCAACCGCCTCGCGAGCAATTCGCTGGTCGAGTGCATGGTGTTCGCACGCGCCGCGGCCGGCGCCATTGCCGCGGCACCGGCGCGCGAGCGCATCGAGCTGCCGGCCTGGGACGAAAGCCGCGTCACCGATGCCGACGAGGCCGTGGTCATCTCGCACAACTGGGACGAACTGCGCCGCTTCATGTGGGACTACGTCGGCATCGTGCGAACCAACAAGCGCCTGGAGCGTGCGAGCCACCGCATCGCGCTGCTGCAGGCCGAGATCCAGGAGTTCTACGCGAACTTCCACGTCACGCGCGACCTGCTCGAACTGCGCAACCTGGTGCAAGTGGCCGAGCTGATCGTGCGCTGCGCGCAGGCCCGCCACGAGAGCCGCGGCCTGCATTTCAGCCGTGACTACCCCTCGCTCGCCGAGCCCACCGCGCCCACGGTGCTGGTGCCGCCGGCCGACTGACCCACCCCGTTTCGTCTTTTCTTCACTCAAGGATGCCCGGCCACCGACGCCCGCAGGGAGAAACCCAACCATGTCGAACACCACCACCCCACAGCCAGAGACCACACCAGCCTCGCCCTACGGCACGCTGCCGCCCGCTTCGACGCCCGCCTCGCGCAAGCCCGTGAGCCTGCCGCGCCTGGCCGACATGCATGCGCGCGGCGAGAAGATCACCATGCTCACCGCCTACGACGCCACCTTTGCGGCCATGGCCGACGCGGCCGGCATCGACTGCCTTTTGGTCGGCGATTCGCTCGGCATGGTCTGCCAGGGCCTGGCGAGCACCGTGGGCGTGACGCTGGACACCATGCGCTACCACACCGACAGCGTCTCGCGCGGCCTGCGCCGCGTGCAGGGCACGGCCTGGCTGATTGCCGACCTGCCCTTCGGCAGCTACCAGGAATCGCGCGAGCAGGCCTTGCGCAGCGCCACGGTGCTGATGCAAGTCGGCGCCCACATGGTCAAGCTCGAAGGCGGCGGCTGGACCACCGAGACGGTGCGCTTCCTGGTCGAGCGCGGCATTCCGGTGTGCGCGCACCTGGGCCTGACGCCGCAGACCGTGCATGCGCTCGGCGGCTACCGCGTGCAGGGCAAGGGCGATGCCGGCGCGCTCCTCAAGCAGCAGGCCCATGCGCTGCAGGACGCGGGCGCGACGATGCTGGTGCTCGAGATGGTGCCGGCCGCGCTGGCCGCCGAGCTCACGAATGAGCTGAAGCACTGCGCCACCATCGGCATCGGCGCGGGCAAGGGCACCGCCGGGCAAGTGCTGGTGTTGCACGACATGCTGGGCATCAACCTCGGAAAGATGCCGAAGTTCGTGCGCAACTTCATGGCCGACGCGCCGGGCGTGCTGCCCGCCCTCAAAGCCTACGTGCAGGCCGTCAAGGACGGCAGCTTCCCCGACGACCAACTCCACGCCTGGTAAGGAAGGAACCGAGACCATGTACATCGCACACACCATCGCCGAACTGCGCAACCATCTGGCGGCCTTCAAGCGCCCTGCCTTCGTCCCCACCATGGGCAACCTGCACGACGGCCACCTGGCCCTCGTGCAGCAGGCCAGGCCGCTGGGCGACGTCACCGTGGCGAGCATCTTCGTGAACCGCCTGCAGTTCCTGCCGCACGAGGATTTCGACACCTACCCGCGCACCTGGGACAGCGACTGCGAGAAGCTGCGCACGGCCGGCTGCGACGTGCTCTTTGCGCCCGACGAAAAGGCGCTCTACCCCGAGCCGCAAACCTGCAAGGTGCACCCGGACCCGGCGCTGGCCGACATCCTCGAAGGCCACTTCCGCCCGGGCTTCTTCGTCGGCGTGTGCACGGTGGTGCTCAAGCTCTTCCAGTGCGTGCAGCCGCGCGTGGCGGTGTTCGGCAAGAAGGACTACCAGCAGCTCATGATGATCCGCCACATGGTGCGGCAGTTCGCGCTGCCGATCGAGATCGTCGGCGGCGAGACCTTCCGCGCCGACGACGGACTCGCGCTGTCGTCGCGCAACGGCTACCTGAGCGAGGCCGAGCGCGCGGAAGCCGTGCAGCTCTCGAAGGCGCTGAAGGCCATGGCCGAAGCCGTGCAAGCCGGCGAACGCGATTTGGCCGCGATCGAAGCGCGGGCAATGCAGGCGCTGGCGCAGCGCGGCTGGCAACCGGACTATCTTGTACTGCGGCGCCGCTCCGATCTGCAGGCGCCCTCGGCCGGCGAGCCGCTGGTAGCGCTGGCCGCGGCGCGGCTGGGCGGTACGCGGCTGATCGACAACCTCGAAATCGACGCAATACCGTCATGACCTACAGCGTCAAGGAAATCTTCTACACCCTGCAGGGCGAAGGCGGCCAGGCCGGCATGCCGGCCGTGTTCTGCCGCTTCGCGGGCTGCAACCTCTGGACCGGCCGCGAGGAAGACCGCGCCACGGCCGTCTGCCGTTTCTGCGACACCGACTTCGTCGGCACCGACGGCACGCTGGGCGGCAAGTTCAAGGATTCCGAGCTGCTGGCCGACACCATCGCCGCGCAATGGCCGGCCGACGACGCCAAGCATCGGTTGGTCGTGCTGACCGGCGGCGAGCCGCTGCTGCAGGTGGACGCCGCGCTGGTCGACGCGCTGCACGCGCGGCGCTTTCGCATCGCGGTGGAGAGCAACGGCACGGTCGCCGCACCCGAGGGCATCGACTGGCTCTGCATCAGCCCCAAGGCCGGCGCGCCCTGGGTGCAGCAGCGCGGACAGGAACTCAAGCTGGTGTGGCCGCAGACCGGGTTCGATCTCGACACCATGGCATGCACCGGCGAGTTCACGCACCGCTTCCTGCAGCCGATGGACGGGCCCGACCGCGCGGCCAACACCGAGCTGTGCATTACCGAATGCATGCGCCATCCGGCGTGGCGCCTGAGCGTGCAGACCCACAAGATCACCGGCATCCGCTGAGCGCGGAATTTCTTCAGATGCGATTCACCATCAGCCAACGCTTTTTCTTCGACGCCGCGCACACGCTCAAGCGCGAGATCGAAGCCGAAGGCAGCCGCCGTATCCACGGCCATACCTACCATGCCGAAGTCTGGCTTGCGGGCCAGCGCGACCCCGTCACGGGCATGGTCGTCGACCTCGGATTGCTGCGCCGCCGGCTCGACGACGTGCGCGAGCAGCTCGACCATCACCTGCTCGACGACGTGGCGGGACTGCATCCGCCGACGCTCGAAAACCTGTGCCTGTTCATTGCGGACGCGCTGCCCGAATTCCGTCCCTCGCTCGCGCGGGTGCGCGTGTGGCGCGAGGCGCTGGGGGACAGCTGTACGCTGGAGTTCTAGGTTTTACTCCCTCCCCTTCCGGGGGAGGGTCGGGGTGGGGGCAAGCGGCGCCTCCATCGAGCGCACTGCCCGCCCCCATATACGCAATCAGGCCGCGCCGATGCCCGCAACCAGGCTGCCGGGCGCCTGTCCATTCTTCAGCCCCGCCGTGAACGCCAGCATCCGATCGATCGGCACGCGCGCGCGCAGCCCCAGCGCCGGATCGACGTGGATCTCGCCCGCACCCGTCTCCAGCGCATTCGCCAGCTCCACCAACCCATTCATCGCCATCCACGGGCAATGCGCGCAACTCTTGCAAGTGCCACCGTTGCCGGCCGTGGGCGCCTCGATGAAGGTCTTGCCGGGGTTCAGCGTACGCAGCTTGTGCAGCATGCCGGTGTCGGTGGCGACGATGAATTCGCTCGCGTCCAGGCGCTGCGCCGCGTTCAGGATGGCCGAGGTGGAACCCACCGCATCGGCCAGCGCGATCACGTCGGCCGGCGATTCGGGATGCACCAGCACCTTCGCGGCCGGGTGCGCCTTCTTGAGCAACTCGAGCTCCAGCGCCTTGAATTCGTCGTGCACGATGCAGGCGCCGTTCCAGCTCACCATGTCGGCGCCGGTCTGGCGCTGGATGTAGTCGCCCAGGTGGCGGTCGGGGCCCCAGAGGATCTTGCGGCCCTGCGCATGCAGCGCGCTCACCACGTCGAGCGCGCAGCTCGAGGTGACGAGCCAGTCGGCGCGCGCCTTCACGGCCGCGCTGGTGTTGGCGTAGACCACCACGGTGCGGTCCGGGTGCCGGTCGCAGAAGGCGCTGAATTCGTCGACCGGACAGCCCAGGTCGAGCGAGCAGTTGGCGTCCAGATCGGGCATGAGCACGCGCTTCTCGGGCGAGAGGATCTTGGCGGTCTCGCCCATGAAGCGCACGCCCGACACCACCAGCGTCTGCGCCGCATGGTCGCGGCCGAAGCGCGCCATCTCGAGCGAATCGCTCACGATGCCGCCGGTTTCCTCGGCCAGGTCCTGCAGGTCGGGGTGCACGTAGAAGTGCGACACCATCACGGCATTGCGTTCGCGCAGCAGGCGGCGGATGCGTTCCTTGAGCGCGCTGCGTTCGCCGGGCGAGGGCTCGGGCGGCACGCGGGCCCAGGCGTGGCGCGTGTCGCAGGCCGCGCCGGCCCCGGCCGCGGGTTGTTCGTAGTCGACGTCGATGACGAAGGAAGGAGCAGCCATGGCGCGCTCAGCCTTCCTGGAAACGCATGGAGAAATCGATCGCCTTCACGTCCTTGGTGAGCGCGCCGATGGAGATGCGGTCCACGCCGGTGTCGGCCAGCGTGCGCAGGCCCTCGAGCGTCACGCCGCCCGAAATTTCGAGCACGGCCTTGCGGTCCTCGCCAGCTTGCGCGTTGATGCGGACGGCTTCGCGCAGGGTCGGCAGGTCCATGTTGTCGAGCAGCACCATGCGCGCGCCCGCCTCCAGCGCCTCGCGCAGCTGCGCCAGGGTTTCGACCTCGACCTCGACGAAGGCCGCGCGCTGCGCCACCGGTGCCACCGCGCGCAGCGCCGCGGCCACGCCGCCGGCCGCGGCAATGTGGTTTTCCTTGATGAGCACCGCGTCGTAAAGGCCGATGCGGTGGTTCACGCCGCCGCCCGTGCGCACCGCGTACTTCTGCGCCAGGCGCAGGCCCGGCAGGGTCTTGCGGGTGTCGACGATGCGCGCGCGCGTGCCGCGCACCGCGTCGGCGTAGGCCGCCGTCTTGGTGGCGACCCCGCTCAGGAGCTGAAGAAAGTTGAGCGCGGTGCGCTCGGCCGTGAGCAGTGCGCGCGCGGTGCCCTCGATCTCGAGCACGGTCTGGTCGGCCGCACAGCGCTCGCCCTCGCCACACAGCCAGCGGATGCGGGCCTGCGGATCGAGCTGCCGCACGGTGGCTTCGACCCAGGGCGCGCCGCAGAGCACGGCCGCCTCGCGCGCCAGCACCCTGGCATGGGCGCGGCGGCCGGGGTCGACCAGCGAGGCGGTCAGGTCGCCGTCGGCCACGTCTTCCTGCAGGGCCCGGGCGGCGTCGGCCTGGGCCAGCGCGGCCACGGCCGGCGCCGAAAAATCAAAGCGAGGGCTCATGGCTGTCTTGTCTCTTCAGTCTTGTGGTGATTCATGGCATGCGGCAGGGCCTTGGCATGCGATTCGAGGTGTGCGTCCCTTAGCCCCTGACGGATTCAGGGACCGGATCGCGGCCGGTCAGCGAAGCCACCGCCTGCTGCGGGCTCAGCCGGCCGTCGAGCAGCGCGACCACGCCTTCGGCGATGGGCATTTCCACGCCCAGGCCACGCGCGCGCTGCACCACGGTGCGCGCGCAATAGACGCCTTCGGCCACATGGCCCAGCGAAGCGACGGCCTGCGCGAGCGTGTGGCCCTGGGCCAGCAGCAGGCCCACCTTGCGGTTGCGCGAGAGGTCGCCGGTGGCCGTCAGCACCAGGTCGCCAAGGCCCGAAAGGCCCATGAAGGTCTCGGCGCGGGCGCCAAGCGCCAGTCCGAAGCGCGTCATTTCGGCCAGGCCCCGCGTGATGAGCGCCGCGCGCGCATTGAGCCCCAGCGCCAGGCCGTCGCAGAGGCCGGTGGCAATCGCCAGCACGTTCTTGACGGCGCCGCCGACCTCGACGCCCACGATGTCGTCGTTGGCGTAGACGCGCAGGGCCGGTCCGTGGAAGGCGTCGACCAGCGCGTCGCGCACCGCGGCATGGGGGCTTGCGGCCACCAGCGCCGTCGGGCGGCCTTCGGCGACTTCCTGCGCAAAGCTCGGGCCGCTGAGCACGCCGGCCATCAGTTCAGGCGCGACCTGTCCCCAGATTTCGTGGGCCAGCAGGCCGTAGGAGGTGGGAGAAGAGGCATCGAGCGCGGGCTCGACGCCCTTGCACAGCCACGCCACCGGCACGGAGGTGCCGCGCAGGGCAATGAGCTGCTGGCGCAAGGCGGCCATGGGCGTGGCCACGACGACGAGTTCGGCACCCGCCTGGGCCTGGCGCAGGTCGCCGGCGCGCACCGTGAGTGCGGGGGGCAGTGCCAGGCCGGGCAGGTAGCGGACGTTTTCGCGCGCCTTGGACATGGCCGCCGCCTGGGCCGCGTCACGCGCCCAGAGCGTGACCTCGTGGCGGCCCGCCGCGTTGACAGCCAGCGCCGTGCCCCAGGCACCGGCGCCATGAACGCAGATCTTCATCGGCGTTGCGGCGCTGCGCCGGCTTTACTGCGTGACGATCGGCGAGGGCTGGCCGGCGGCCTGCGCCTGCTGCTGCTCGTACATCGCCTGGAAGTTGATTTCCGCCAGGTGCACGGGCGGGAAGCCGCCGCGCTGGATCACGTCGGCCACGTTGCCGCGCAGGTACGGATAGACGATCTGCGGGCAGGCGATGCCGAGGATCGGGCCCATCTGGTCTTCGGGCAGGTTGCGGATCTCGAAGATGCCGGCCTGCTTGGCTTCGACCAGGAACACGGTCTTGTCCTGGATCTTGGTCTGCACCGTGGCCGAGACGGTGATCTCGAAGATGCCTTCGGCCACCGGCTGAGCGTCCACGCCGAGCTGGATGTCGACCGTGGGCTGCTCCTGCTCGAGCAGGATGGCGGGCGAATTGGGCTGTTCGAGCGACAGGTCCTTGAGGTAGACGCGCTGGATCTGGAAAACGGGATCTTGGGCTTGCTGGTCGGCCATGGCTGAACTTTCGAGGATCAAAACAATGCCCGCCGGGGAGAGCTTCCCGCAGCGGGCTGCAGATGAATGGGTAAACGATTATCGCCCGGCGCCCGGACCCATTCGTGAAACACCGCGGAACCGGCTTTGCCGGGCCGCAGGTGCTGCCCCCGGCGAGGGGGTGGGCGAAGGTGCGCGAAGACTGGGGGAGCGCCTCATCAAGCGCCTTGCAGCAGGGGCATCAGGCCACCGCGGCCGTCCAGCGCCACCAGGTCGTCGCAGCCGCCCACATGGGTGTCGCCGATGAAGATCTGCGGCACCGTGCGGCGCTGGGTGATCTCCATCATGGTGCTGCGGGCCGCGGGATCGCTGTCGATGCGGATCTCTTCGATCTCCTCGACACCCTTGGACTTGAGGATCTGCTTGGCGCGGACGCAGTACGGGCAGAAGGCGGTGGTGTACATCTTGACGGCTTGCATACGCTGTACCTTGGGAAGACTTTGAGAATTTCAACAGCTTCGGCCATGCCGCACTCCCTTCAGGGGAAACGCCGCGGAACCGGCTTCGCCGGGCCGCTGGCGTTGCCCCCGGTAGGGGGTTGGCGAAGCGACACGAAGTGCGCGAAGACTGGGGGCGAGCCGATGACTAGGCTTTTTCAACCGGCAGGTTAGCCTCTTTCCAGGCCTTGAGGCCGCCGGAAACCGCTTGGGCCTGCTCGTAGCCGAGTTTCTTGGCCATGGCCACGGCGCGCTGGGCGCGGGCGCCCGTGGCGCACACCAGCAGCAGCGGCACGTTCTTGTTCTTGACCGCGCCGGTCAGTTTTTCCTCGAGCTGGTTCAGGGGCACGTTCTTGGCGCCGATCATGTGGCCGGTGGCGAACTCTTCGGGTTCGCGCACGTCGACCAGCACCGCGCGTTCGCGGTTGATGAGATGCACCGCCCCCTGGGCCGTGAGCGTGCCGCCGCCGGCGCCGCGCACGAGCGGCCAGGCCAGCATGCCACCCGAGCTGAGTGCGATCAGGATCAGCATCCAGTTCGCGGTGACGAATTCGATCAATTTCACGGGGGTTCCTTGGATGGCAAACCCGGGATTTTAGAATGCTGGTTTTCCCAAGCGCTGCCAAAGGCTTCCCACATGCACAAACTGGTACTGATCCGCCATGGCGAATCGACCTGGAATCTCGAAAACCGTTTCACCGGCTGGACCGACGTCGACCTGACCGAAACCGGCATCGAACAGGCCAAGCAGGCCGGCCGGCTGCTCAAGGCCGAGGGCTACGACTTCGACGTGGCCTACACCAGCGTGCTCAAGCGCGCCACCCGCACGCTCTGGCACACCCTGGACGAGCTCGACCGCACCTGGCTGCCCGTGGTGCATTCGTGGCGCCTGAACGAGCGCCACTACGGCGCCCTGCAGGGCCTCAACAAGGCTGAAACCGCCAAGAAGTACGGCGACGAGCAGGTGCTGGTCTGGCGCCGCAGCTACGGCACCCCGCCGCCGCCCCTGGAAGCCGACGACCCGCGCAGCGAACGCTCCGACGTGCGCTACGCCAAGCTCGCGCCCGAGCAGATCCCGCTGACCGAGTGCCTGAAGGACACGGTGGCGCGCGTGCTGCCGTTCTGGAACGAATCGATGGCACCGGCCATCCGCGCCGGGCGCCGCCTGGTGGTGGCTGCGCACGGCAATTCGATCCGGGCGCTGGTCAAGTACCTCGACGGCATTTCGGACGACGCCATCGTCGGCCTGAACATCCCGAACGGCATCCCGCTGGTCTACGAACTCGACGACGAGCTCAAGCCGCTGCGGCACTACTACCTCGGCGACGCCGCAGCCGCCGAAAAGGCCGCCGCAGCGGTGGCCTCGCAGGGCAAGGGCTGAAAAAAGAAAGCCCCTCGGCGGCGCTCCCCCGTGGAACCCCGGCAGGCAATTTGCTTCCAAGCTGTGTATATTGGTTCGACAGCCGACAAGGACAATCACTCATGATGGGTCAGAAACTGAAGATTACCGGCTGGGTTGCCGCCGGCGCCGTTGCCGGCGTCTTGACCACCGTCTCGTTGCAGACGGTTGCACGCGGTTCGCTTGCGCCGCTCCCACTCGAAGAATTGCAGCAGCTCGCCGCGGTGTTCGGCATGGTCAAGAGCGACTATGTCGAGCCGGTCGACGAGAAAAAGCTCATTTCCGACGCCATCTCGGGGATGGTGGCCGGACTCGATCCGCATTCCCAGTACTTCGACAAGAAGTCCTTCAAGGAATTCCGGGAAGGCACCACCGGCCGCTTCGTCGGCGTGGGCATCGAAATTTCCCAGGAAGACGGACTCATCAAGGTGGTGTCGCCGATCGAGGGCTCGCCGGCCTTCCGCGCGGGCCTGAAGCCCAACGACCTGATCACCAAGATCGACGACACGGCCGTGCGCGGCCTGTCGCTCAACGAAGCCGTCAAGCGCATGCGCGGCGAGGCCAACACCAAGGTGCTGCTGACCATCTTCCGCAAGGACGAGAGCCGCACCTTCCCGGTCACGATCACGCGCGAGGAAATCCGTACCCAGTCGGTGCGCGGCAAGGTCATGGAGCCCGGCTACGGCTGGATCCGGCTGTCGCAGTTCCAGGAACGCACGGTCGACGACTTCGTGAAGAAGGTCGAGGACATCTACAAGGAAGAGCCCAACCTCAAGGGCCTGGTGCTCGACCTGCGCAACGACCCGGGCGGCCTGCTCGACGCGGCCGTCGCCATCTCGGCCGCCTTCCTGCCCGAGAACGTCACCGTGGTGTCGACCGACGGCCAGCTGGCCGAGAGCAAGTCCGTCTACAAGGCGGCGCCCGAGTTCTACCAGCGCCGCTCCGGCAGCGACCCGCTGCGCAACCTGCCCGCGGCGCTCAAGACCGTGCCGCTGGTGGTGCTGGTGAACGAAGGCTCGGCCTCCGCGAGCGAGATCGTGGCCGGCGCGCTGCAGGACCACAAGCGCGCCACCATCATGGGGAGCCAGACCTTCGGCAAGGGCTCGGTGCAGACGGTGCGCCCGCTCGGTCCGGACACGGGCCTCAAGATCACCACGGCGCGCTACTACACGCCCAGCGGCACCTCGATCCAGGCCAAGGGCATCGTGCCCAACGTGCTGATCGACGAAAGCGCCGAGGGCAGCCCCTTCGCCGCCCTGCGCATGCGCGAGGCTGACCTCGAAAAGCACCTGGCCAGCGGCCAGGGCCCTGAAACCAAGGACCCGGAACGCGAAAAGGCCCGCGACGAAGCCCGCAAGCGCCTCGAGGAAGAAGCCAAGAAGCCGCCGCAGGACCGCAAGGTGCCCGAGTTCGGCACCGACAAGGACTTCCCGCTGGTGCAGGCGCTCAACCGCCTCAAGGGCCAGCCGGTGCTGGTCAGCAAGACCCAGGTCATTGTCGAAAACAAGGAAGAGAAGAAGGAAAACTGAAGCCGCGCAGCCCCAGAGGCAGCGGCCCGACGCGCGCATGGACGACCACGACCTGCTGCGCTACTCGCGGCACATCCTCCTCGAGGAATTCGGCATCGACGGGCAGGCGCGCGTGAGCGCCGGCCGCGTTCTTGTCATCGGTGCCGGCGGGCTGGGCTCGCCGGTTGCGCTTTATCTCGCGGCCGCGGGCGTCGGCCAGATCACGCTGGTTGACGACGACGAGGTCGACCTCACCAACCTGCAGCGCCAAGTCGCCCATACGAATGCGCGCGTCGGCCGGCCCAAGGTCGAATCGGCGGCCCAGGCCATGCGCGACATCAACCCGGACATCGCGATCGAGACGCACGCGCTGCGTGCCGACGAGGCCCTGCTTTCGCGCCTCGTCGCGGCAGCGGACGTGGTGGTCGATTGCTGCGACAACTTTGCCACCCGCCATGCGGTCAACCGGGCCTGCGTGGCACACGGCAAGCCGCTGGTGGCGGGCGCCGCGATCCGCTTCGACGGCCAGTTGAGCGTGTATGACACGCGCGACGACGCCTCGCCCTGCTACGCCTGCATCTTCCCGCCCGATGCGGCCTTCGAGGAAACGCGCTGCGCGGTGCTCGGGGTGTTCGGCCCGGTGGTCGGCACCATCGGCACGCTGCAGGCCAGCGAAGCGCTCAAGCTGCTCGCAGGCATCGGGCCGTCGCTCGCGGGCAAGCTCCTGATGTTCGACGGGCGGCGCACCGCCTTCGATACGCTGAAGATCGCGCGCGATCCGCACTGCAGCGTGTGCGCGCAGCGCGCGCGCGCCTGAGCGGGCGCCTGCGGCTCAGCGCGCCCTCGCGCCCTTGGCCTTGGCGGCACCAGCGGCCGCCGGACCGGCGCTGGGCTTGTTGGCCTGCCCCAGCACGCTCTTGCAATCGGAGTCTTCGCCCGGACCGCTTTCGACGGTCGCGGCCAGTGCCAGGAGCGGATTGACGGCACCCAGCGCCAGCGCGGCCAGGCCACGCTGGGCCAGCGGAACCACCTTCAGGCCGCCTCTCGGTGCGCCGAAGGTGCCGCTCACCACCAGCGGCGTGCGAACCGACAAAATGCTCTTGCTCTTGGGCTCCGGATAGACCACGAAATCGAGGCCCTCGGTGGCCAGGTTGGCCTGCCCCGTGGCGGTAAACACGGCATTGGTCGTGTCCAGCATCAGCGTGCGCCCCGTCATCAGCCCCTTGTTCACGTCGAACGCCAGCGCCGCGCAGCGCAGTTCGACGTTGCGGTCGCCGCGCAGCAGGAACTTGATGATGTCGCCGCCCACCAGTGTCGCGAACACAGGCAGCAGGTTGCCGAACTGGCCGCGCCCCGCCATGACCGCCACGTCGCCCGAGGCGCCCCCGAGCCAGTTGGCCACGGTGCTGCCCGGGCCCGACAGGTTGATGCGCCCGTCCAGCCGCCCCACGCTGTTGCCCGTGGTTTCGAGCTTGGGGAAAACTCGCGCCAGCTGCATCGCGCGCACGTCGAGCGAGGCCCGGATGTCTGCCGGGTTCTTCGAGGCATCGATGCGGATCGCACCGCTCATCCTGCCGCCGGCTATGCCGAGGTCGAGGGGATCGAGCGTCAGCACGCCGTCGGCCAGCTTGACCTGCACGCTGCCGCGATCGAGCGGGATGTCGCGTACGTTCCGGATGCGGTCCGCCGTGTACTTCACGTCGGCGTTCATCGCATGCACGCGCTCGAAGTCGAGCGGGGCCGCGGGCAGCACCTTGCCGCCGGGGCGCCTGGCCTGGGTGATGGTCGGCGGCGGCGCCACGCCTTCCACCGCCCGGGCCGAGCGTTCGGTGGGCCGCAGGCCGATCAGCGGGCCCAGGTCGTCCATGTCCATCAGCCGGGAGCGCAACTCGCCTGCCAGATGCGGCACCCGGCCGGCCTTGTCGAAGCGCATGTCGCCGGCGATGTCGGACAGGCCGAGCCGGCCCTTGAGTCCCGCCACCTCCCACAGCTTGCCGCGCTTGCGCAAGTCGCCGCTCAGTGCATAAGGAGAGGTTTCCGGCAGTGCGATGCCCAGCAGCGGGAACAGGGCGCCGAGGGTCTGGCCCTTGAGATCAAACCTGGCCTCGATGCCGTCGAGGTCGGCGAAGTCGGTCACGGTGCCCGATGCCTTCAGCCGGGTGTGGCCGGCCGCGGCATCGATCTCCATCGGGAACGGCGGCTGGCCGGCCGCCTTGAGCTGCAGCACGTTGCCGGTGCGGCCCTCCGCGCTCAGCGGCTGGCCCTTGTAGCGGCCCTTGATGCGAAAGTTCAGGGGAAGCGCCCCGCGGCTGGTGTCGTAGCTCACGTCCGCATGCAGGTCGACGCCCAGGTGCGTGGCCAGGAAATCGACCGCGCCGCTG
Organism: Variovorax beijingensis; assembly: GCF_007828835.1. Classification (GTDB taxonomy): domain Bacteria; phylum Pseudomonadota; class Gammaproteobacteria; order Burkholderiales; family Burkholderiaceae_C; genus Variovorax; species Variovorax beijingensis_A. Next base: position 261,892 of record NZ_VIVL01000007.1, read on the forward strand.
TCCACCTGCATCTGGCCGATGACCGGAACGGTGCCGGGATCGGAGGTGTCCTTGCCGAGCGCCCACGTGCGGCGCCCGTCCTGTTCCATTTGCAGGCCCAGGATGGGCGAAGAAAGCGCCAGCCGCGGGATCACCACCTTCTGCGTGAGGAGCAGCGGCCACAGCCGGATGTCGAACTCGGCACGCTCGGCCTTGACCAGGTAGGGGTCGCGGGCCCAGGGCGGATTGGCAAACTCGATGCCGTCGGCCTTGACGGTGGCGCCGCGCAGGCCGATGCCCACATCGAGCTGGCGCGTGATCTCGAATTTGCGCCCGGTCTTCTCGCTGACATAGCGATTCACGGGCCCGCGCAAGGTGTCCCACGGGAAGAACACCAGCAGCACCGCCAGCGCGGCAAGCAGCAGCACCACAGCCGCAAGCAGCTTGAGCCAGAGCGGCCGGTTGCGAAGGACGTTCGTTGCCATGAAAGCTGGATATATCCGCCGCGCCGCATCGCGGGTCGGCAATGGACCGCAGAAACCGTGAGGCATTGCCTACGGAACGGCCTCGCCGGCCCTCTCGTCAGAACGCGCCTACAACACCCTTCCCCCGAAACTTGCATGATGCTCGTCGGCGGCGCCACAAATTTACGGTGTGCAGGCATTCGCCAGCGGGGCGTCGAAGACACCTGCCAACGTCAGAGGAAGCGCGGTTCGGCATGGAGACAAGATTGCAGACCTACATCGTCGAAGACAACCTCACGATCCGTGAAAACCTCATTGGCACCCTGGAAGAACTTACCTGCACGACGGTGGTCGGCTTTGCCGAAACCGAAGCCCACGCGAGGCAGTGGCTGCACGATCACGGCGAGGAGTGGGACCTGGCGGTGGTCGACCTCTTTCTCAAACAAGGCAGCGGCCTGGGCGTGCTCCAGGCCTGCACCTCGCGCCGGGCGAACCAGAAGGTGGTGGTGCTCAGCAACTATGCAACGCCCGACATCCGGCGGCGCTGCGCCGAGTTCGGCGTGGATGCGGTGTTCGACAAGTCGAACGAGATCGACGCGCTGGTCGACTTCTGCATCCTGGAGGCAGTGGCTCACCGCCCCACCAGCGGCACCGGCGGCACCGGCTGAAGAAAGAGCCGGAAGCCGGAAGCCGCCGTCAATCGATCAGCTTGTTCTTCAGCGCGTAGTAGGTGAGGTCGCTGTTGGAGGACAGGTTCATCTTCTCCATCAGGCGCGTGCGGTAGGTGCTGACGGTCTTCACCGACAGCGAGAGCGTCTTGGCGATGTCGCCCGCGGTCTCGCCCTTGGCAAGCTTCAGGAACACCTGGAACTCCCGCTCCGACAGCTGCTCGTGCGGCGCTGCATCGTCCTTGCGGTCGAGTTGGCGTGCCAGCAGTTCCGCCACAGCCGGCGTGATGTAGCGGCGGCCCAGCGAGATGGTGCGAATGGCGTTGACGATCTCGATCGGATCGCACTCCTTGTTGAGGTAGCCGCTCGCACCCTGGCGGATGAGATTCATCGCGTAGTGCTCTTCAGGGTAGCCGCTCAGGATGAGGATGCCCACGTCCGGCGCCTTGGCGCGGATCATGGCGAGCGCGTCGATGCCGCTCTGCCCCGGCATGGAAAGGTCCATCACCAGCACGTCGAGCTCCGTGGTGCGCACGAGCTCGATGGCCTCTCGCCCGCTGGCGGCTTCGCCGGCCACGCGCAAATCGACGTGTTCGGAGAAGAACTGCCTCAGGCCAGATCTGACGATGGCGTGGTCGTCCACAATTCCAATTTTGATCATCTGTTACTTTCTTCGTTGTGCCGCGCCTGCGCAAGCCGCAGCATGCCGGTCCCCTGGTTGTTGTCGATTATTCACGAACTTGTGTTGAAAGCACCCTCGAAAGTTTCATGCATTGGCTAGCCCCTCCAAAAATGGCCGTGAGCCTGCTGCTCGCGGCGCTGGCCGCGCTGGCCCTCGTCGGCATCAACGAGGCCGGCTACCGCCAGTCGAGCCGCGCCCTGGCAGACATCGACGCGGCCCTGAAGGTGCGCGGTACGCTCAACCAGATCCTGCAGAACATGCTCGATGCCGAAACCGGCCAGCGAGGCTACCTCCTGACCGGCGAAGCCAGCTACCGGCAACCCTACGACACGGCGGTCAAGCAGGTCGACGGCCACCTTGCGGCACTGCGCCAACTGTACGCCGAACGCCCGGCCGAGCGCACGCGGCTGGCGGAGCTTTCGAAGCACGTGCTGCGCAAGATCGCTGAAATGGACATGAGCGTGCGGCTGCGGCAGGACGGCAAGGACGAGGCCTGGAAATTCGTCATCACGACGGACGTGGGGCGCGAGGAAATGGATTCCATTCGCAAGGCCGCCGGCGAATTGGCGGAGATCAGCAACCAGACCCTGCACCAGAGCCAGATCCAGGTGATGAAGTCGCTGCGGCTCGCGCGCATCGGCACCGCCATCGTCGCGCTTGCCGCGTTCCTGGCCTTCTTCCTCTACCTGCGGCAGGCGCACGCGCTGCGCACCATCGGAGAGCGCCAGCAGGAAACACTGCAGCGCGAGCGCAATGCGCTCGAAGACGAAGTGCGCGAACGCACCGCATCGCTGGCCGAGCTGGCCACGCACCTGCAGGACGTGCGCGAAACCGAGCGCGGCTATCTCGCGCGGGAGCTGCACGACGAACTCGGTTCGCTGCTGACCGCCGCCAAGCTGGACGTGGCCCGCCTGAAGTCGCGGCTGCTGGAGGCACCCGACGCCACCCAGCGGCTGCAGCACCTGACCGAGCTGCTCAACAGCGGCATCGCGCTCAAGCGCCGCATCATCGAGGACCTGCGGCCGTCGTCGCTGTCGAACCTCGGGCTGGTCGCCTCGCTCGAGATCCTCGGACGCGAGTTCGCCGAACGCTCGGGCATCCAGGTCCAGATGGTGCTCGAACCGGTGGCCATGGACGAATCGCGCCAGCTCACGATCTACCGCATGGTGCAGGAGAGCCTGACCAACATCGGCAAGTACGCCGAGGCCAGCGAAGCGACGATCGTCCTGAAGAATTACGAGAACCACGCGGTGGTGGAAGTGGCCGACAACGGCAAGGGCTTCGACCCCCAGCGCCTGCGCCCCTCGACGCATGGCCTGGCCGGCATGCGCCACCGGGTCGAGGCGGCCCGGGGCAAGCTCACGATCTCTTCGACGCCGGGCCGCGGAACCCGCGTGAGCGCCATGCTGCCCATTGCGAAGCCGCTCTGAGCGCTCGCCGGCATCCCCTTCGGCATTTCTGCACGGATCGGCGCGCAAGGAACTCGGCCATCTCCTACGCTCCCCGCGCCCAGCCGCTGACAGCCCCTCGCAGGGGGGGCCACTTAAGGTTGCCCACGTGCCGTTCATTTCCTCTTGGACGCGCAATTTCCAAACAACGAGCGAAGCCTCGAAGGAGTCCACATGTTGTATTACGCAGTGGTGTTTCTGGTCATCGCACTGATCGCCGCCGTGTTCGGCTTCGGCGGCATTGCAGCCAGCGCGGTAGGGATCGCCAAGATCCTTTTCGTGATCTTCGCCGTGCTTGCCATCGCCAGTTTCCTGGCCGGCTTGCTACGACGCAAGTAGCGTAGGTACGATCCACAGGCTCCCGCAATTCATCTCCCCGGAAAGGAAAAATTCATGAACACGACCAAGACTCCCTCGCAAATTGCCGACGAGGCCCGCCAGACCGCCAACGATGCGGTGGAAACGACCCGGGCCTATGCACAGAACGCGGTGAATGCGGCCGGCGAGAAGGTCCGCGAATTGCGCCGCGACGCGGAACCCGCGGTCGAACAACTGGCCGCACGCGTACAGCAGGCCGTGCAGCGCGGCCTCGATGCGGCCTCCACCACCAGCGCGCGCGCACAGCGCCGGCTGGAGCAGGCGGCCGACGTGACCGGACGCTATATCTCCGACCAGCCCGTGCGCTCGGTGCTGATTGCGGCCGCAGCCGGCGCCGCGATCACCGCCCTCATCGTGCTGGCCAGCCGCAACCGCCGGGACGACTACTGATTTGATCCGCTGAAGGCACGCACGCAGTTCCACCCGTTCCGCGCACCATGCTTCATCCGATTTTTTCCACGGTGCTCGGGCATCCGGAACTCATCGCCGACCACGCCGCCAACTACGCGGCGCTGGTAAGACAGGAGGCCTCGGAAGCGGGGCGCGGGATCGTTGCCCGCATCGTGGCCGGCGTCCTGGCAGTCGGCAGCGCTCTGCTGGCCCTCGGGCTGATCGGCGTGGCCGTGCTGATGGGCGTGCTCCACGGCAGCTTCCACTGGGTGCTGGTGGCGGTGCCCGGCGTTGCGCTGGTGATCGCCGCCATTTGCGCCTGGATGGCGGCCCGGCCGTTCCCCGGCTATGGATTCGACGATCTGCGCGCCCAGGTCGATGCCGACCTGAGGGCGCTGCACGAAGCCGGAGTTCGCCATGGACGGCAATGAGCGCAGCTTCCTGACGCCGCAGGAGCGGCTGGCCATCTCGCGCCGTGCGCTCGTCAGGCAGTTGAATGGCGAGGATGAGCCTGAGGACGGTGGCGGTCGCGGCAGGCGCCGCGCGGCGCAGGAACGTCCGGAAGAAATGCACGCCGCCGGCGAAACGGCGGACCACCGGCGAGCTTCGTCGGCGCGCGGGCGCAATCAATGGGTGTCGATGGCCCGCAGCATGACCGAGCGCTGGTGGCGCCGCCATCCGGCCCATGCGGTGGGCCAGCTCGCCCGCCCTCTGCTCGAACACTATGCCCGCAAGGAGCCTGCCAAGCTCATGGCGCTGGCGGCCGCCACGGGGGCGGTGCTCGTGCTGACCAAGCCGTGGCGCCTGCTCTCCTTCACGGCGGTGCTGGCGGCTGTGCTCAAGACATCGGACGTGGCTGACGTCGTCAACACGTTGATGCAGAAAAACACCAGCCCACGAAAGGATTCTCCATGAATGCCAATGCTTCCACCGCCACGGGTGCGCCACAACATCAGCGCCTGGTGCTCGACGAGCAGGCCATCGGCGCCGCCGCCAGGAGCCTCGACGAAGGCGCGGTCACGCCAAGCTACGGCCCCTGGCGCGACGATGTACTCAAGCTGCTGAACGACGCGCTGGCCACCGAACTGGTTTGCGTGCTGCGCTACAAGCGCCACTACTTCACGGCCAACGGCGTGTCGTCGCCCAAGATCGCCGAGGAATTCCTGGTACACGCCAATGCGGAGTCGGCCCATGCCGACCGCATTGCGGAACGCATCGTCCAGCTGGGCGGGGAGCCAGACTTCGCGCCGACGCACCTGCTCGAGCGCAGCCACGCGAGCTACGACGAATCCACCGACCTGCAGGCCATGGTGCGCGCCAATCTCGTGGCCGAGCGCATCGCCGTCGAAACGTACCGGCAGATGATCGCGCTGATCGGCGACAAGGATCCGACCACCCGGCGCATGCTGGAAGACATTCTTTCCGACGAGGAAGAGCACGCGGACGAACTCAAGGACTGGCTCGGCCACTGAGCACGATCTCCGGGGGGCCGAACGCAGCCCTCTCTTGCCCAGCAAAAAGCCCGGACGAACCGGGCTTTTTGCTGGGCAAGGGAACGGTCAGCTTCTGACCTCGAGCTGGTTGTTCACCGAGGTCACGCCCTGCACCCCCTTGGCGATTTCCTCGGCCCTCGCCTTGGCGGCTGCCGTGGGTGCGGGGCCCTTCAGGTTCACGACGCCACCCTTGGTGTCGACGTCGATCTTGATCGCGCTCAGGTCCGGGTCCTTGGCGAGGCCTGCGGACACCGACGCGGTGATCGCGGCATCGTCCACCGTGGCACTCACGGCCGCGCCGGCGTTCTTTGCCGCGTCCTTCACCTCGGCGGCGGTGCCGGAGGCGTCGATCTTCGCCTTCGCGTCCTTCAGGGCTTCCGCGGTCTTGGCGGCGGCCGTGTCGGCCGCCTTCTCGGTCTTTTCGATGGCACTGTCCAGCTTCTCGCCCGCGGTGCGGTTGCCCGCGTTGTCGCACGCGGCAAGGGTCAGCGCGGTACCGGCCAGCAGCACGGCGAGCCATGCGCGCGAAGACGGCATGGCGATGGTTGTTCGACGAATATTGTTCATTTGGAATCCTCCAGTCGCTCGCAGGGAGCAGGAAAGGGCGTGGTCCGAAGGGACCGCCCACGGCCCACTCTAGCTTTCGGATCGAGCCGGCAAGGATGGCCGGCGGCGCGAAACCCTGTAGGACGGAAGGGTCAAGCCGTGACGATCCAGCCTTCGAGCGGATCGAACTGCTCCGGCAAGCCGTAGCCCGGGCCGGGCGTGGAAGCGCGCTGCGCGCCCCAGGCGGCCTGCACGAGGCAAAGCACCGCATCGATGTGGTCGCCGCGGGCGTCGCCGAGCAGCTCGGTGACCTGGGTGCCACTGAGCGCCAGCCGCAGGCCGAGCCGCGTGGCGCCGCCTTCGAGCGCCGCGAGCAGGTCGGTGCGTGCAGCCAGCCGTTCGGGCGTCTGCTTCGCAGGCTCATCGCTCTTGTAGCTGCGGCGGCCGATCAGCTCGCGCGCGAGCAGCCCCGGATAGGCCTCGAGCGCAACGCGGCTGCCGTTGCTGCCGACGTGCAGCCCCGGCAGGCTCGCGCCTGCATCCAGCAGCGGCGGCACGCCCGCATGGAGCATGAAAGCCACGGGCGGATTGACCCATTTCATCGACGTGCTCGAACCCGCGGGTCCGTCGGTCGCCCGGTGCGCAAACTTGCCGCCGGCCGGGCGGGCGGCGCAGAAGGCCGCGAAGGTGGCGCGGATCTCGGCGCGGCCCAGGCCCGCGTAGTGGCTCATGAGCGCTTTCCATTCGCGCGGCCAATGCAGATGCTCCACCAGCTCGCGCGGAAGCCCGAACGGAAAATCGAAGCCGCCGATCCATGCGGGTTCGCTGCGCAGCCATGCGGCCCAGGCATCGAGCGCCGCGAAACGCCGCAGGTCCGCCAGCACCAGCTCGCCCGCATCGCCGATGCTGCCGCTGGCCACGACGATCGGCTTGCGCGCCGTGGGTGCGCAGGAGAAATCGCAGCCGAACAGCAGCGCGGCGCTCATCGTCACCCCAGCGCGAGTGCCACCACGCCAGCCGCGATGAAGCCGGCGCCCAGCAGCCGCAGCAGGCGGTCGCCCTCGCGCAGCAGATGGCCGCCGATCAGCGCGGCGAACAGCATCGAGACCTCGCGCGCCGGCGCAACATGCGAAATGGGCGCCTGCTGCACCGCGTAGAGCACGAGCACGTAGGAGACCGGGCTGATCGCCGCCACCAGCAGTGCGTACTTCCACTGCGCGCGCCACATCCGCGCGGTAGCGGCGCGGTCGTGCAGCGCCGCGGGCAGCAGCAGCCCCACGCGCACGAAATTGCTGAAGTAGTCGAGCAGGATCGGCGACATCGCCAGGAACTTCACGGCATAGCTGTCGGCCACCGTGTAGGCCGCAATGAAGGCGCCGGTCAGCACGCCGTAGCGGAGGCCCTTGTGCACCCGCGCGCGCTGGACAGGGTCATGCGCCTTGCGCCAGAGGCCCGGCCCGCCCGCCACCAGGAACACGCCGAGCACCACGCCCAAGATGCCCGCCACACCCACCAGGCTGATGCGCTCGCCAAGGAACAGGATGGCCACCAGCGACGACAGCAGCGGACCCGAGCCGCGAGCCAGCGGATAGACCACCGTGAGGTCGGACTTGCGGTAGCCGCGCAGCAGGATGACGTAGTAGAAGACGTGCAGCACGCCGCTCACTGCGACGAAGCCCCACTCCCGCAAGCCCCAGCCCGGCACCACGCGCCAGCCCAGTGCAATGCCCACGGGCGCCCAGACGATGGCCATGAACACGCCGCTCTGGAAGGCGAAGCGCGCATCGCCGTTCGCCTTCTTGGCGGCGATGTTCCAGCTGGCATGGACGATCCCGGCAAGCAGGATCAGCGCAAAGGCGGAAAGCGGCACCCCGGAAAAACGGGGTTCAGTGGCGCCCGACGATGGCCGCGGTGGCCATCAGCTCCTCGAGCAATGCCAGCGAGACCTTGCCCGACACTGCGTAAGGATTGAGCTCGGGCTTTTCCGAATACTTGAGCAGCGTCGAGGCATTGAGCTTCGAGAGGTTGACCTGCCCCATGGTCCAGCCGCCGAAGCGGCGCTCGGAGATTTCCTCGTAGTGCAGCAGCACCACGTCCTTGTGGCGTGCATCGCGCTGGATGTGACCGTACAGCTCGCTGATGGCCATGCGCCCGCCCTCGATGGCCTGCAGGAAAGTGCCCGCGCCGTAGCAAAGAATGCCGGTGATGCCGCAGGCCGGGTTGTGCGTGCGCGATTGCGCGAGGATGGCTTCGATGGCCTCGGGGCTGGTATCGACCGCGCGGCTGGCGTAGAGAAGTCGGACCAGCATGTTCAGCTCCTTCGTGGCAGCAGGGAAAGGAATTCGCGCCGCAGGCTCGGGTCCTTCAGGAACACGCCGCGCATGACGGAGTTGATCATCTTGCTGTCCATTTCCTTCACGCCGCGCCAGGCCATGCAGAAATGCTCGGCTTCCATCACGAGCGCAAGGCCGTCGGGCTGTGTCTTTTCCTGAATGAGGTCGGCCAGCTGCACCACGGCCTCTTCCTGGATTTGCGGGCGGCCCATCACCCATTCGGCCAGGCGCGCGTACTTCGACAGGCCGATGACGTTGGTGTGCTCGTTGGGCATGATGCCGATCCACAGCTTGCCGATGATCGGGCAGAAGTGGTGCGAGCAGGCGCTGCGCACGGTGATCGGGCCGACGATCATCAGCTCGTTCAGGTGCTCGGCGTTCGGGAATTCGGTGAGCGAGGGCGGCGCCACGTAGCGGCCCTTGAACACTTCGTTCAGGTACATCTTGGCCACGCGGCGCGCGGTGTTGCCGGTGTTGTGGTCGTTCTCGAGGTCGATCACCAGGCTTTCGAGCACGCCCTTCATCTTGATCTCGACCTCGTCGAGCAGCGACTCGAGCTCGCCGGGTTCGATGAACTCGGCAATGTTGTCGTTGGCATTGAAGCGCCTGCGCGCGGCCGTCAGGCGCTCGCGGATCTTCACCGAGACGGGCGTACCCTCGTCGTCGTTGTTGCCGTCAGGGCGCGGTTCCACGTCGGTTTTCCTCAGCATCCGCGCATGGTATCAGCGAACGCATTCCGGCCGGGGCCGGCGGGGAACACCGCGCCGGCGCCGTTCATGCCATCGCAAAATCGGCCACCAGCGGCAGGTGGTCGGACATCCGCGCCCAGATCGGGCCGCGCGGCACCGAGCAGGCCACCGGCTCGAGCTGGCGCCCGTAGACGAAATCGAGCTGCGCCACTGGCAGGCGCGAAGGGTAAGTGAGGGTTCGCGGCCCGCGCAGGTCGCTGGTGTCGCGCAGGCCCATCGCGTTCATGGCGTAGCGCATGCGCGCGCCCCAGTCGTTGAAGTCGCCCGCGACGACGACCGCCTCGCCGGACGGCACCTCGCGGTCAATGAATTCGCGCAGCCGCGCCACCTGCCGCACGCGGCTGCCCTTGATGAGCCCCAGGTGCACCACGATGGCATGCACCGGCCGCCCCTCCACCTCGATGACGACGTGCAGCAGGCCGCGCTGCTCGAAGCGGTGGTCGGAAATGTCCTGGTGGCCGGTGCGGATCACCGGCCAGCGGGTGAGCAACGCATTGCCGTGCTCGCCGTGGCGCGTGATGGCGTTGGTCTCGTAGACGGCGGTGTAGCCCTCGGGCGCGAGGAAGTCGGCCTGCGGAAGCTCGGGCCAGCGCTCGAAGCGAAGCGCGGCCTGCCGGTTCATCTTGCGCACCTCCTGCAGGCAGACGATGTCGGCATCGAGCTGCTCGATGGCATGCCCCAGGTTGTGGATTTCCAGTCGCCGGGCCAGCCCGATGCCCTGCACACCCTTGTGGATGTTGTAGGTGGCCACCCGGAGGTTGTATGCCGGCAGGTTCATCGCACAAATTCTGGCAGCAACAGAATGGCTTCGGCGTTGGATGGGGAAAAACACGCATCGGCCGCCTCGCGGTAGGGCAGCCACTTCCAGTGGGTGTGCTCGCGCGGCGCCAGCGTGGGCACCACGCGCTCGGGCACGCACAGCCCGAACAGGTGCTCGGTGTTGTGCGTCACGCCGGGCGCATAGCGCGAGCGCCAGCGCGGATAGATCTCGTAGACGTTGCGCAGCCGCCAGTCGACCAGCTGCGATGCGAGCGGGCTGCCCTCCCCGCACTGGATGCCGGTTTCCTCGGCCACCTCGCGCGCGGCGGTGAGCGCCAGCGGCTCGTCGGCCAGGTCCTTGCTGCCGGTGACCGACTGCCAGAAGTCCTCGGCGTCGGCGCGGCGGATCAGCAGCACATCGAGCGCCCGCGTATGGATGACGACCAGCACCGACTCCGGAATCTTCCAGGGCCGGGCGCTGGCGGTCATGGGCGCATCACGCGGGTTGCTGGACGTTGCGCAGCCGGATGTGCAGCTCGCGCAGCTGCTTCTCGTCGACCGGGCTCGGCGCCTGCGTGAGCAGGTCCTGCGCGCGCTGGGTCTTGGGGAAGGCGATCACGTCGCGGATCGACTCGGCACCGGTCATGAGCATGACCAGGCGGTCCAGGCCGATGGCGATGCCGCCGTGCGGCGGCGCGCCGTACTGCAGCGCGTCGAGCAGGAAGCCGAACTTGAGCTGCGCGTCCTCGGCGCTGATCTTGAGCGCGCGGAACACCTTGCTCTGCACTTCCTCGCGGTGGATACGCACCGAGCCGCCGCCCATCTCGATGCCGTTGAGCACCATGTCGTAGGCCTTGGCGATGCACTTCTCGGGAGCCGTGTCCATGAGGTCTTCATGGCCGTCCTTCGGTGCGGTGAACGGATGGTGCACGGCGCTCCAGCGCTGGCCTTCCTCGTCGAACTCGAACATCGGGAAGTCCACCACCCACAGCGGTGCCCAGCGGTCGTCGAACAGGCCGGCCTTCTTGCCGAAGGCGCTGTGGCCGATCTTCACGCGCAGCGCGCCGATCGCGTCGTTGACGATCTTTTCCTTGTCGGCGCCGAAGAACAGGATGTCGCCGTTGCGCGCACCCGTGCGGGCGATGATCTCGGCCAGCGAGGCGTCGTCGAGGTTCTTGACGATCGGGCTCTGCAGGCCTTCGCGGCCGGCCGCGGCGTCGTTGACCTTGATGTAGGCCAGGCCCTTGGCGCCGTAGATCTTGACGAACTCCTGGTAGGCGTCGATCTCGCCGCGCGAAAGGCCGCCCTCGGCGCCGCCGCCCGGCACGCGCAGTGCGACCACGCGGCCGCCCTTCATGGTGGCGGCGTTCGAGAACACCTTGAACTCGACGCGCTTCATGAGCTCGGTGAGCTCGGTGAACTCGAGCTTCACGCGCAGGTCGGGCTTGTCCGAGCCGTACTTGAACATCGCGTCGCCGTAGGTCATGGTCGGGAACACCGGCAGGTCGATGCCCGCGGCGTTGCGGAACACGTTGCGGATCATGCCCTCGAACATCTCGCGGATCTCTTCCTCGGCGAGGAACGAGGTCTCGATGTCGATCTGCGTGAATTCGGGCTGGCGGTCGGCGCGCAGGTCTTCGTCGCGGAAGCACTTCACGATCTGGTAGTAGCGGTCGTAGCCGGCCACCATCAGCAATTGCTTGAAGAGCTGGGGCGACTGCGGCAGCGCGAAGAAGCTGCCGTCGTGCACGCGGCTGGGCACCAGGTAGTCGCGTGCGCCTTCGGGCGTGGACTTGCCGAGCATCGGGGTCTCGATGTCGATGAAACCGTTGGCGTCGAGGAACTTGCGCGTTTCCATCGTCACCTTGTAGCGCAGCATCATGTTGCGCTGCATGGCCGGGCGGCGCAGGTCGAGCACGCGGTGCGTGAGGCGCGTGGTTTCGGACAGGTTGTCGTCGTCCAGCAGGAACGGCGGCGTGACCGAGGGGTTCAGCACCTTGAGCTCATGGCACAGCACTTCGATCTTGCCGCTCTTGAGGTGGTCGTTGGTGGTGCCTTCGGGGCGCGAACGCACCAGGCCGGTGATCTGCACGCAGAACTCGTTGCGCAGGTTCTCGGCCACGGCGAAGGTGGCGGCGCGGTCGGGGTCGCACACCACCTGCACGTAGCCTTCGCGGTCGCGCACGTCGATGAAGATCACGCCGCCATGGTCGCGGCGGCGGTTGACCCAGCCGCACAGGGTGACGGTTTGGCCCATCAGGGCTTCGGTCACGAGACCGCAATAGTGAGTACGCATGGCCATATCTTGGATTCCGGCGCCGCGGGGGCGCGTTTTTTACTTGTTCGCGAGGGAGGACGGGCCGCCGGGGACGACCACCCCCATCGAGACGATGTACTTGAGCGCTTCATCCACGCTCATCTTGAGTTCGATGCAGTCGCTGCGCCTGAGCATCACGAAATAGCCGCCCGTGGGATTGGGCGTGGTCGGCACGTAGACGCTGAGGTAGTCGCCACCGCCCAGGTGCTCGACCACGTCGCCGCCGGGCATGCCGGTCACGAAGGCGATGGTCCAGACTCCCTCGCGGGGCCACTGCACCAGCACCGCGGTGCGGAAGGCGTTGCCATTCTCGGAGAACAGCGTGTCGGACACCTGCTTGACGCTGGAGTAGATCGAGCGCACGACCGGGATGCGCCGCACCACGGCGTCGCCCCATCCGAGCAGGCGCTTGCCCACGAAATTGCTCGCAATGGCGCCCACGCCCAGCAGGATGGCCAGCGTGAGCAGCACGCCGAGCCCGCGCACGTTGTTGTCGTACAGCCACTTCTGCCAGACCGAAGGCAGCACCCAGAGCGTCTGGTCCAGCGTGTCGATGATCCACTTCAGCACCGCCAGGGTGATGAACAGCGGAACGATCACCAGCAAGCCGGAGAACAGCCATTTGCGCAGGGCGAGCATGGATGGCTTCTCAGTCGCTCTTGGCGGCGGCAACCGGCGCGGGGGCCGGGCTGGGGGCGGGGGCGGGGGCGGCGGCGGGCGCTGGGCTGGAAGCTTCCGCGGTGCTGGCGGCCGGAGCGGCGGCGGCGTCGCCGTTCTTGGCCGCGGTTGCAGGCTCGGCCTTCTTGCCGCCGCCATCGCGGAAATCGGTCACGTACCAGCCGGAACCCTTGAGCTGGAAACCGGCGGCGGTGACTTGCTTCTCGAATGCACTTGCGCCGCACGCCGGACACACCGTGAGGGGTGCATCGGACATTTTCTGCAGGGCGTCCTTGGCGAAGCCGCAGGCGCTGCACTTGTAGGCGTAGATGGGCATGGAATTGAGTGAAAAAGCGGCGCAAAAATGACGCAGGGACCGCTCGCAAAGCCCTCGATTATAAGGGCGCCCCCGCGCTTCGGGGGGGACGCCCTAGACAGCCAGCATCCGGTGCGGCGTGCGGGTGTTGGCGACCCATTGGGGCGCCAGCGATCCGGCCACCAGGCCGGCAAAGGAGGCCAGCACACCGGCCAGCTGGGCCGGGAATTCGCGGCCCCAGGGCATGGCCAGGAACAGCAGCCAGGTGCCGATGCCCAGCACAATGGAGGCCAGCGCGCCCTGCGTGGTAGCGCGGCGCCAGTAGAGCCCGCACACCAGCGGCACGAAGGCGCCGACCAGCGGCACCTGGTAGGCGCCCGACACCAGTTCGTAGATGGGGGTGCCCTGCATGCGGATGGCATAGGCCAGCACGGCCGCACTGAAGACCAGCACCGTGATGCGCATGGTCATGAGGTTCTGGCGGTCGGTGCCCGCGGGCCGGAACTGGCGCCAGATGTTCTCGGTGAATGTGACGCTCGGCGCGAGCAGCGTGGCCGAGGCGGTCGACTTGATGGCCGACAGCAGCGCGCCGAAGAACAGCACCTGCATCACGAAGGGCATTTTCTCGAGCACCAGCGTGGGCAGCACCTTCTGCGGATCTTCCTTCAGCAGCGCGGCGGTCTGCTCCGGCATGATCAGCAGCGCGCTCGCCACCAGGAACATCGGCACGAAGGCGAACAGGATGTAGGCCACGCCGCCGATCACCGGACCGCGGGTGGCGGCCTTGACGCTGTTGGCCGACATCACACGCTGGAACACGTCCTGCTGCGGAATGGAGCCCAGCATCATCGTGATGGCCGCGGCAAAGAAGAACACCATGTCGTGCCAGTTGGGCTCGGGCCAGAACTTGAAGAGCTCCTTGCTGACCGCGAAAGCCACCACCTTGTCGGCGCCGCCGGCCAGGTTGCCGGCAAACACCGCAATGCCGGCCAGCCCCGCCACGAGGATGATCATCTGGATGAAATCGGTCACGGCCACCGACCACATGCCGCCGAACAGCGTGTAGGCCAGGATCGAGACCACGCCGATCACCATGCCCGCGGGGATGGAGATAGCGCCGGCCGAAAGCACGTTGAACACCAACCCCAGCGCCGTGACCTGCGCCGACACCCAGCCCAGGTAGCTCAGCATGATGATGAGCGAACAGGCCACCTCGACGCCGCGGCCGTAGCGCTCGCGGTAGTAGTCGCTGATGGTCAGGAGCGTCATGCGGTAGAGCTTGCCCGCGAAGAACAGGCCCACCAGGATCAGGCAGGTGCCGGCGCCGAACGGGTCTTCGATGACCCCGTTCAGGCCGCCTTCGATGAACTTGGCCGGAATGCCGAGCACCGTTTCGGAGCCGAACCAGGTCGCGAAGGTGGTCGTCACGATCATGTAGAGCGGCAGGTGCCGCCCGGCGATGGCGAAGTCGGTGGTGTTCTTCACCCGCTTGGCGGCGTACAGGCCGATCGCGATGGTGACCAGCAGATAAACGACAACCAGCGTCAGCAGCACGGGGACACTCCTCTAGAACAATTTCACGCGCACCAGCACTTGCATGGCGAGCAACCCCAATACAAATCCTATGCCACCGTAGATGATGGTCTGCAGCAGCCGGTTGGTGCGCTTCTGGGCGGCCAGCAGTTCCAGCAGCTCGCGGCGGTGGTCGGCGGGCCGATTTTCAAGGAAATCGTGCAGCAGGCGCGGCAATTGGGGCAGCAGTTTTGCATAGCGCGGCGCTTCGGCCTTGAGCTGCTGGAACAGCTTCTTCGGCCCGATCTGGTCGACCATCCACTTCTCGAGGAAGGGCTTGGCGGTGTGCCAGAGGTCGAGTTCGGGGTCGAGCTGGCGGCCCAGGCCCTCGATGTTGAGCAGGGTCTTCTGCAGCAGCACCAGCTGTGGCTGGATCTCGACGTGGAAGCGGCGCGAGGTCTGGAACAGGCGCATCAGCACCATGCCGAGCGAGATCTCCTTCAGCGGCCGGTCGAAGTACGGCTCGCAGACGGTGCGGATCGCGCCTTCGAGCTCGTCGATGCGGGTGCCCTCGGGCACCCAGCCGCTCTCCAGGTGCAGCTCGGCCACGCGCTTGTAGTCGCGCCGGAAGAAGGCCACGAAGTTCTGCGCCAGGTATTCCTTGTCCGACTCGGTCAGCGTGCCGATGATGCCGAAGTCGAGCGAGATGTAGCGCCCGAAGGTCTCCGGCGCCAGGCTCACCTGGATGTTGCCCGGGTGCATGTCGGCATGGAAGAAGCCGTCGCGGAACACCTGGGTGAAGAAGATCGTGACGCCGTCGCGCGCCAGCTTGGGAATGTCGACGCCGGCCGCGCGCAGGCGGTCGAGCTGGGCGATGGGCACGCCGTCCATGCGCTCCATCACGATCACCTCGGGGTGGCAGAAGTCCCAGAACATCTCGGGGATCAGCACCAGGTCGAGCTCGGCCATGTTGCGGCGCAGCTGGGCCGCGTTGGCCGCCTCGCGCACCAGGTCGAGTTCGTCGTGCAGGTACTTGTCGAACTCGCCCACCACTTCGCGCGGCTTCAGGCGCTTGCCGTCGGGCGAGAGCTTCTCGACCCAGCCGGCCATCATGGCCATGAGCGCCAGGTCTTTCTCGATCACGCCGCGCATGCTGGGGCGCAGCACCTTCACCGCGACTTCGCGCACCTCGCCCTCATCGGTGCGGATGGTCGCAAAGTGGACCTGGGCGATCGACGCGCTGGCGATCGGCGTCTCGTCGAACTGCACGAACACGTCGCCCACCGGCCGGCGGAACGCGCGCTCGATGGTGGCGATGGCCACCGACGAGGGGAACGGGGGCACGCGGTCCTGCAGGAAGGCGAGCTCGTCGGCGATGTCGGGCGGCAGCAGGTCGCGCCGGGTCGACAGCACCTGGCCGAACTTGACGAAGATCGGGCCCAGGCGTTCGAGCGCCTCGCGCAGCCGCTGGCCGCGCGGTGCGTCGAGATTGCGGCCGATGGAGACGACGCGCGCCACCACGCGCAGCCAGGGTTTCTGGAAGCTCGTGAGCACGAGCTCGTCCAGGCCGTAGCGCAGCGCGACCCAGACGATGAAGATTCCGCGGTAGAAGCGCCTCATTCGGCCGTGCTCGCCGAGCCGGTCGACGGACCGCCGGACTGCCCGGGCCTGCGGCCGCCAACGAACTGGCGCAGCGCATCCACGACCCGGCGCGCGCCGTTGGCAATGGTGTGCGCCGGCACGTCGCCCACGAGGCGGGCGACGTCGTCCTCGACGTCCCAGCGCACGTGGTCCACCAGCCAGTTGACCTCGGCGGCAAGCTGCACGTCGCCGATGATCTGTACCGAAGGCTTGCCGCCGCGCAGCGTGGCGCGGGCCAGTTCGAAGGGGGATTCGTCCGTGACGGTGAGCGTGAGCTCGGGCACCGAGCCGGCGGGCGCGAGGTCGAGCAAGCCGGCCGGCGTGGCCACCATCTCCATCGTCACGAAGCGCCACTGGAAGCGCACCACCCGCCCCTGCTGCCTGAGCAGCCGCTGCTGGGCCTCGGGTTCCTGCTGCAGCACATGGTTCAGGAACAGCACCGCGCGGTGCTGGATCTCGTGCACCGCCCAGGCGGGCGGCTGCAGGCGCTCGCCGATGCGATTGAACAGCTCGTCGAGAAAAGAAAATGGGGACGATGGTGTGGCCATGTCCCCATTATCGGTTCTGCAGGCGGCCCCGCGGCCGCCCGAATGTGCTTACTGCAGGGCCTGGACGCCCGCCACCAGCCAGCCGCTGGTGCCGCTGGTGGGCTTGGTCATGTTCCAGACTTCGCGGAACGGACCCGGGCCGGCGGAGGCATCTTCGCGGATCATGCCGGAGAACTCCACGCTCGCGAGGTAGGCATCGGCCAGTTCCTCGATGCCGAGCAGCTTGGCGTCGAGCATGACGACCTCGGTCTTGTTCGAGGCGCCGCCGGTGTGGCTTGCACGGTCGGCCAGCTGGCTGCGGATTTCCTCGACCATGTCGTCGGTCATCATGGAGCGCAGCATGCCGACGTCGGCGCGGTCCCATGCGTCCTGCAGCGTCACGAAGTTGCGCTTGGCGGCGCTCAGGAAGCCGTCCACGTCGAAGCCGGCCGGAATGCCCCACGACTGCGAGCCCGAGAGCGCCGAGCCGATCATGCTGCCGCCGGCCGCCGCGCCTGCCGCGGACAGGCTGCTGCCATGCGCGGAGCCGGCGTCGAAGGCGGCCGTGTTGCGCTCCCAGGGCCGCGCCGAAGCGTCGTTGCCGACGTTGGCGGGGCTGTACTGCGCGGGCGCGCTGGCGTTTGCCGGGTTGCCGGCGCCTTCGAACGCGAAGCCGCCCGGGCGGCCGGCGCCCGACGATGCGGCCGAGCGGGCCTTGAACATGCGCCAGACGAACAGCCCGGCCATCACGAGCAGGCCGATCAAGAGGATGTTCGCAAAGCCGGCGCCAAGGCCCAGCGAATTCGCGAGCCACGCGAGGCCCAGGCCGGCGGCGAGGCCACCGAGCATGGCGCCCCAGGGGCGCTTGGGCGCTGCGGCGGCGGGCGCCGGCGTTGCGGGCTTCGGCGCCGCATTGGTCGCGCTTTGCTGCGCGGGTGCGGTGGGCGCTGCGGATTCGCGCTGCGTCACGTTGGACGACTGGCGGCCGAACGACTTGCCGCCGCCGATGCGAGCTGCGTCTGCCTGGACGCTGACCAGGGCCAGCACACAAGCCAGGAACAAAGAACTCAAACTTTTCATGTCGTCTCCTCTTTCGAGCGAAGAATTCGCCTCATCAACATTTGATTCCAACATGAAGGGCCACCACGCCCCCCGTCATGTTGTGATAGTCCACATGCCCGAAACCGCCCTCTTTCATGAGGGTCTTGAGTTCATCCTGCGCGGGATGCATTCGGATCGATTCGGCCAGGTAGCGGTAGCTCGCGTCGTCGCCGGCCACCAGCTTGCCCAGGCGCGGCAGCACGTTGAACGAATACCAGTCGTAGGCCTTGGCCAGCGGCTTGGCGACCTTCGAGAACTCGAGCACCAGCAGCTTGCCGCGCGGCTTGAGCACGCGGTTCATTTCCTTCAGCGCCACGTCCTTGTGCGTCATGTTGCGCAGGCCGAAGGCCACGGTCACGACGTCGAAGTGGTTGTCGGGGAACGGCAGCTTCTCGGCGTCGCACACCAGCGTGGGGAGCGCCACGCCGGCATCGAGCAGGCGGTCGCGGCCGGTGCGCAGCATGGCTTCGTTGATGTCGGTGTGCACCACCTGGCCGCTGGCGCCCACCTTCTTCGAGAAGGCCAGCGCGAGGTCGCCGGTGCCGCCTGCGATGTCGAGCACGCGCGAGCCCTCGCCCACGTTGGCCACCATCACGGTGTAGGCCTTCCAGGCGCGGTGCAGCCCCATCGACATCAGGTCGTTCATGAGGTCGTAACGCGTCGCGACGGAATCGAAGACGCCGCGGACACGTTGCGCTTTCTCGCTTTCGTCGACTTTCTCGAAGCCGAAGTGGGTGGTGCTCATGCGCCTGATATTAGGCCGGAAGCACACAGCTCAAGAAGGCGACCCTGCGGCGACGGCGGACATTTGTTGCTTTTTCTTGAAATCGCGGGCCGCGGCAAGGCGCGCCGCGCCTGCGTGCGGGGCTATTTTTTCAGGAGCGGACGGGGTCTGGCGGGTCAGTGGCTGCCGCAGGCGGAGCCGCCCTTGTCGATCATCGGCGCATCGCGGTCGACGCCCGCAGCGGCGAGCCGGCGCTCGTATTCGGCCCAGAGCGCAACCTGGTTGGCGCCGAGTTCGTACAGCAGGTTCCACGAGAAGATGCCGGTGTCGTGGCCATCGCTGAAGACCGGCTGCACGGCGTAGTTGCCGACCGGCTTCAGGTCGACCAGATCGACCTCGCGCTTGCCGGTCTGCAGCACTTCCTGGCCCGGGCCGTGGCCCTGCACCTCGGCGGACGGCGAATAGATGCGCATCAGCTCGAACGGAATGCGGAAGGTGGCGCCGTCGGAGAAGCCGACCTCGAGCACGCGCGACTGGCCGTGCACGGTGATCGATTGCGGCGTCGGTGCGCCGGCTTGCAAACCTGCCATCAGAAGCTCCTTGTGCCCAGTCGGGCCATCATCGCACTCTCGAGTGCGGGCAGGTGCGCGGCCACGTCGGCTTCCCGGGCCGCATTCGCTTCGCGCTGCACCGGCGCCCAGACGGAGCCCGGGAAATGGGTGTCGTCCACAAAGCGCGCGATCACGTGCCAATGCAGGTGCGGCACCATGTTGCCGAGCGCCGCAAGGTTGATCTTGGCCGGCGACAGATGCTCGCGCAGGCACTGCTCGACCACCGTCACCGCCTCCATGCACAGCACGCGGTCGGCCGCGTCGAGGTCGGAAAACTCCGCCGCATGCGCGCGCCAGATCACGCGGTAGAAGGCCGGGAAGCCGGCCTCCTCGGCATGAATGACGCGAAGCTTCGCGCCCTCGAACACGATGCGGCCGCCGGGGCCTTCGCAGAAGGGACAGTTTTCTACCTTCATACCAATACCCGCTCGATGCCGCCCTGGTTGGCGGCGGCCACGTATTCGGGCATCCAGTCCTTGCCGAGGATCTTGTTGGCCATCTCGACCACGATGTAGTCGGCTTCGAGCAGCCCGTTGTTCAGGTCGTTGCCGTAGCGCGAGAGGCCCTGCAGGCAGCTCGGGCAGCTGGTCAGGATCTTGACGTTGTCCTTCTCGCCGACCTGGCCGTTCGCGCGCAAGGCGGCCTCGCCCTTCTTGAGCTCTTCTTCCTTGCGGAAGCGGATCTGCGTGGAAATATCGGGCCGCGACACGCCCAGCGTGCCCGATTCGCCGCAGCAGCGGTCGTTCTTGAGCACGTTGTCGCCGACCAGCGCCTTCACGGTCTTCATCGGGTCCTGCAGCTTCATCGGGCTGTGGCAGGGGTCGTGGTACAGGTAGCCGCCGCCGCCCGCATCGGCCAGCGTGATGCCCTTTTCGAGCAGGTATTCGTGGATGTCGATGATGCGGCAGCCCGGGAAGATCTTGTCGAACTGGTAGCCCTGCAGCTGGTCGTAGCAGGTGCCGCAGCTCACCACCACGGTCTTGATGTCGAGGTAGTTGAGCGTGTTGGCCACACGGTGGAACAGCACGCGGTTGTCGGTGATCATCTTTTCGGCCTTGTCGTACTGGCCGCTGCCGCGCTGCGGATAGCCGCAGCAGAGATAGCCGGGCGGCAGCACCGTCTGCACGCCCGCATGCCAGAGCATGGCCTGGGTGGCGAGGCCCACCTGCGAGAAGAGGCGCTCCGAGCCGCAGCCCGGAAAGTAGAACACCGCCTCGGTTTCCGAGGTGGTGGCCTTCGGGTCGCGGATGATCGGCACGTAGTCGGCATCCTCGATGTCGAGCAGCGCGCGCGCCGTCTGCTTCGGCAGGTTGCCCGGCATCTTCTTGTTGATGAAGTGGATCACCTGCTCCTTGAGCGGCGCCGGGCCGAGCGTGGCGGGCGGCGCGGCGGTCTGCTTCCTCGCGAGGCCGCGCAGCAGGTCGTTGGCCAGGCGCTGCGCCTTGAAGCCGATGCCCACCATGCCCGCGCGCACCGCCTTGATGGTCTGCGGGTTGGTCGCGTTGAGGAAGAACATCGCGGCCGCGTTGCCGGGCCGGAAGCTCTTCTGCCCCATCTTGCGCAGCAGGTTGCGCATGTTCATCGACACGTCGCCGAAGTCGATCTTCACCGGGCAGGGCGTGAGGCACTTGTGGCACACGGTGCAGTGGTCGGCCACGTCCTCGAACTCTTCCCAGTGCTTGATGCTGATGCCGCGGCGGGTCTGCTCTTCGTACAGGAAGGCTTCCACCAGCAGCGAGGTCGCGAGGATCTTGTTGCGCGGGCTGTACAGCAGGTTGGCGCGCGGCACGTGGGTGGCGCACACCGGCTTGCACTTGCCGCAGCGCAGGCAGTCCTTCACGCTGTCGGCAATGGCGCCGATGTCGCTCTGCTGCATGATGAGCGATTCGTGCCCCATGAGGCCGAAGCTCGGCGTGTAGGCATTGGTCAGGTCGGCGTGCGGCAGCGCGGCTTCGCCGGCGGGCGCGCGCAACAGCTTGCCCTTGTTGAAGCGGCCCTCGGGGTCGACGCGGCGCTTGTAGTCCATGAAGGGCGCAAGCTCTTCGTCGCTCAGGAATTCGAGCTTGGTGATGCCGATGCCGTGCTCGCCCGAGATCACGCCGTCGAGGCTGCGCGCCAGCGCCATGATGCGCACCACCGCGGCATGCGCGGTCTGCAGCATCTCGTAGTTGTCGCTGTTGACGGGGATGTTGGTGTGCACGTTGCCGTCGCCCGCGTGCATGTGCAGTGCCACCCAGACGCGGCCCTTGAGCACCTGCTGGTGGATGGCGGTGCATTCGGCCAGGATCGGCGTGAACTCGGCGCCCGAGAAGATTTCCTGCAGCGGCTGGCGCAGCTGGGTCTTCCAGCTGGCGCGCAACGTATGGTCCTGCAGCTGCGGGAACAGCACATCGACGTCGCGCAGCCATTCGGCCCAGAGCGCGCGCACGCTCTGCACCAGCGCCACGGCCTGCGCCACGCGGTCTTCGAGCAGCTCGGCCGCCGGGATCTCGTGCGCGTCGTCGGTCTTGCCGAGCGGCAGGTTGCCGCGCAGCAGGAAGGCCTCGAGCGCGTCGGTGAGCGCGAGCTTGTTCTGCAGCGAGAGCTCGATGTTGATGCGCTCGATGCCGTCGCTGTACTCGGCCATGCGCGGCAGCGGAATGACCACGTCCTCGTTGATCTTGAAGGCGTTGGTGTGCTTGCTGATGGCCGCGGTGCGCTTGCGGTCGAGCCAGAATTTCTTGCGCGCCTCGGGGCTGATGGCGACGAAGCCTTCGCCGCTGCGCGAATTGGCGATGCGCACCACTTCCGAGGTGACGCGCGCCACCGCATCGGCGTCGTCGCCCGCGATGTCGCCGAACAGCACCATCTTGGGCAGGCCGCCGTGCTTCTTCGACTTGGTGGCGTAGCCCACGGCCTTCAGGTAGCGGTCGTCCAGGTGCTCGAGGCCGGCCAGCAGCACGCCCGAGCGCTTCTGCTCGGCGAACATGAAGTCCTTGATCTCGACGATGCTGGGCACCGCGTCCTTGGCGTTGCCGAAGAATTCGAGGCACACGGTGCGGGTGTGCGCCGGCATGCGATGCACCACCCAGCGGCAGCTGGTGATGAGGCCGTCGCAGCCCTCTTTCTGGATGCCGGGCAGGCCCGAGAGGAACTTGTCGGTCACGTCCTTGCCGAGGCCTTCCTTGCGGAAGGTGCGGCCGGGGATCTCCAGGCGCTCGGTGCGCAGCTTCGTCTTGCCGTCGGCGGCGTAGTACTGCAGATCGAACACGGCGCTCTCGGCGTCGTGGATCTTGCCGAGGTTGTGGCCGATGCGCGTGACCTCGAGCCATTCGGCCTGCGGCGTGACCATGCGCCACGAAGCCAGGTTGTCGAGCGCCGTGCCCCACAGCACGGCCTTCTTGCCGCCCGCGTTCATGGCCACGTTGCCGCCGACGCACGAGGCCTCGGCGGAGGTCGGGTCGACCGCGAACACGAAGCCCGCGCGCTCGGCGGCGTCGGCCACGCGCTGGGTGACGACGCCGGCCTCGGTCCAGATGGTGGGCACGGGATTGTCGAGGCCGGCCAGCGGGACCAGCTCGACCTCGGTCATGGCCTCGAGCTTCTCGGTGTTGATGACCACGCTCTTCCAGGTGAGCGGGATGGCGCCGCCGGTGTAGCCGGTGCCGCCGCCGCGCGGAATGATGGTCAGGCCCAGCTCGATGCAGCCCTTGACCAAGAGCGCCATCTCGGCCTCGGTGTCGGGGCACAGCACCACGAAGGGGTATTCCACGCGCCAGTCGGTGGCGTCGGTGACGTGCGAGACGCGCGAGAGGCCGTCGAACTTGATGTTGTCCTTGGCCGTGAGGCGGCCCAGCACGCGCGTGGCCTTGCGGCGCAGGGCCGCCACGTCGCGGAAGGCGGTGTCGAAAGCCGCGACGGCCTGGCCGACGAGGTCCGTGAGTTCGCCCACGAGCTGGTCGCGCGGCAGGTCGCTGTCGGGCGTGCGGCGCTTCTGGACTTCGGCCAGGCGGTGCCGGAGCGCATCGACCAGCTGGCCGCGGCGGCGCGGGTTGTCGAGCAGGTCGTCGACGAGGTAGGGGTTGCGCTGCACTACCCAGATGTCGCCGAGCACTTCGTACAGCATGCGCGCCGATCGGCCGGTGCGGCGCTCGGCGCGCAGGGTCTGGAGCAGTTCCCAGCCGCGCTCGCCCAACAGGCGGATCACGATCTCGCGATCGGAAAAGCTGGTGTAGTTATAGGGGATCTCGCGCAGTCGTACAGGCTCTGCGGCCTGCGACAACAGCGTGGTCAACGCGGTCGGAGCATTCATCGGGGGTGGCACCTCGGCCAGGCGCTGCGCGCCCATCTAGCCGGGGGTGGGATTTTAGGGCAGGGGGCGGGGTCTTGCCTCGGGCGGGTGGCGTTACCCTTGGGTTGGGCGCCCGGCAGGCGGTGCGGCGCAGCCGGCCCCACCCCGGCCCTCTCCCGGAGGGAGAGGGAGGAAGACCGACCGGGAGTGCCTTCCTAGAACAGCACGCGGCTGCGGATCGTGCCGTTTACCTTGGCCAGCTTTTCCAGCGCCAGGTCGGAATAGGCTGCATCGATGTCCATCACCACGTAGCCGATCTTCTCGTTGGTCTGCAGGAACTGCGAGGAGATGTTGATGTTGTTGTCCGAGAAGATCTTGTTGATCTCCGACAGCACACCGGGCACGTTGCGGTGGATGTGCAGCAGCCGGTGCTTGCCGGGGTGGGCCGGCAGCGCCACCTCGGGGAAGTTGACCGACGAGGTCGAGGTGCCGTTGTCGCTGTACTTCACCAGCTTCTCCGCCACCTCCAGGCCGATGTTGGCCTGCGCCTCCATCGTCGAGCCGCCGATGTGGGGCGTGAGGATGACGTTGTCGAGCCCGCGCAACGGCGACTGGAACTCGTCCTTGTTGGTGCGCGGCTCGACCGGGAACACGTCGATCGCGGCGCCCAGCAGCTTCTTCTGCTTCAGCGCCTCGGCCAGCGGCTCGATCGCGACGACCGTGCCGCGCGAGGCGTTGATCAGGATCGCGCCGGGCTTCATGGCGGCGATTTCGGCCGCGCCGATCATCCATTGGGTGGCCTGCGTCTCGGGCACGTGCAGGGTCACGATGTCGCTCTGGGCCAGCAACTGGTGCAGTTCGCGCACCTGGTGCGCATTGCCCAGGGGCAGCTTGGTGACCACGTCGTAGAAGGCCACCTTCATGCCCAGCGCCTCGGCGAGCACCGACAGCTGGGCGCCGATGGAGCCGTAGCCCACGATGCCGAGCGTCTTGCCGCGGATCTCGAAGGCGTTCTCGGCCGACTTGAGCCAGCCGCCGCGGTGCGCGACCGCGCTCTTCTCGGGCACGCCGCGCAAGAGCAGGATGGCTTCGGCCAGCACCAGCTCGGCCACCGAACGGGTGTTGGAGTACGGCGCGTTGAACACCGCCACGCCGTGTTCGCGCGCGGCCTCCAGGTCGACCTGGTTGGTGCCGATGCAGAAGCACCCCGCCGCCACCAGCTTGTGGGCAGCCGCGAAGACCTCGGCCGTGAGCTGCGTGCGCGAGCGGATGCCCAGGAAGTGGACGTCGGCGATCTTGGCCTTGAGCTCCGCATCGGGCAGCGCACCCGGCAGCGTCTCGATGTTGGTGTAGCCCGCAGCGCGCAGGACCTCCACCGCCGAAGGATGGATGCCCTCGAGCAGAAGGAACTTGATCCGGCTTTTGTCGAGGGAGGTTTTGCTGCTCATGGCGTACTCGCGGAAGCCCCGGCCGCGGCAACAGGCTAGGCCGAAAAAAGGGGGAGGTCGATGCTAGCATGCTGCGCCGCAGCATGAAGGCGCGCACCCCGTGGGAAGCCCTGCGCCAAAGGGGTTTTCCCGATTGGAAATTAGCAACAGTCCGTGCGCAAATGTGACGCGGCCGTGTCATCCACATGGCCTAGCATCCGCGCTTCCATTTTCCCATCAGGAGTCTTCATGCGATTCAAGACGCTCGCGCTGGCATCGGCGCTGGCCGCCACCACGCTGTTCAATGTGGCACATGCCCAGACTGAGATCCAGTGGTGGCATTCCATGACTGCCGTCAACAACGAGTGGGTCAACGATCTGGCCAAGCAGTTCAACGAGAGCCAGAAGGAATACAAGGTCGTGCCGACCTACAAGGGCACGTACGACGAATCGATGACGGCCTCCATTGCCGCCTTCCGCGCCGGCAACGCACCGCACATCCTGCAGGTGTTCGAAGTGGGCACCGCCACCATGATGGCCAGCAAGGGCGCCATCGTGCCGGTGGGCCAGGTGATGAAGGACGCGGGCGAGAAGTTCGATCCGGCCGCCTACATCCCCGCCGTGGCCGGCTACTACACCGCGCCCAACGGCCAGATGCTGAGCTTCCCGCTGAACAGTTCGACCACGGTGTTCTATATCAACAAGGACGCCTTCAAGGCCGCCGGCATCGACACCGCCAAGCTGCCCGCGACCTGGCCCGAGGTGACGGCCGCCGCAGCCAAGCTGAAGGCCAGCGGCCACAAGTGCCCGTTCACCACCGCCTGGCAGGGCTGGACGCAGCTGGAGAGCTTCTCGGCCTGGCACAACGTCGAGTTCGCGACCAAGAGCAACGGGCTGGCCGGGCTCGACGCCCGCATGAAGATCAATTCGCCGCTGCACGTGCGCCACATCGAGAACCTGGCCAACATGGCCAAGCAGGGCCTCTTCATCTACAAGGGCCGCGGCAACGTGCCGGAAGCCTCGTTCGTCTCGGGCGAGTGCGCAATGATCAACACCTCGTCCGGCTTCTACGGCAACGTCGCCAAGAACGCCAAGTTCGCCTATGCGGTCGCTCCCCTGCCCTACTACCCGGATGTGCCCGGCGCACCGCAGAACACGGTGATCGGCGGCGCCAGCCTCTGGGTGATGTCGGGCAAGAAGCCGGCCGAATACAAGGGCGTGGCCAAGTTCTTCAGCTTCATCTCGACGCCTGAAGTGCAGTCGGCCAGCCACAAGCGCACCGGCTACCTGCCGGTGACCACGGCGGCCTACAAGCTCACCGAGGAATCGGGTTTCTACAAGCAGAACCCCGGCACCGACGTGGCCGTCACGCAGATGATCCGCAAGGTCACCGACAAGAGCCGCGGCATCCGCCTGGGCAACTACGTGCAGGTGCGCGCCATCGAGGACGAAGAGCTCGAACAGGTCTGGAGCGGCAAGAAGACCGCCAAGGAAGCCCTCGATTCGATCGTCACGCGCGGCAACGAGCAGCTGGAACGCTTCCAGAAAGCCAACAAAAGCTAACGATTAACGGCCGGGCCCGCGGGTCCGGCTAATATCGCCCGCCCCCGTTCGCTCGTGCGCAAGAGCGGGCCAGGCGGGATTTTTTATGCAGAGGGTTCATGGAAAAACGCGTTTTCTTTCGCTCGGGCTGGCTGCCCTGGCTGCTGCTGACGCCGCAAATGGCGGTGATCCTCGTGTTTTTCTTCTGGCCGGCGGCGCAGGCGCTACTGCAGTCGCTGCAGCAGCAGGACGCCTTCGGCACGTCGGTGGAGTTCGTCGGGCTCGACAACTTCCGCCAGATATTCAGCGATCCGAGCTATGTGGAGTCGTTCAAGACCACCGCCCTGTTCTCGGTGCTGGTGGCGGGCATCGGCATCACGCTGTCGCTCGGGCTCGCGGTGTTTGCCGACCGCATCACGCGCGGCGGCACCTTCTACAAGACCATGCTGATCCTGCCCTACGCCGTGGCGCCCGCGGTGGCGGCCGTGCTGTGGGTGTTCATGTTCTCGCCGTCGCTGGGCGTGGTGGCCTATGCGCTCGGCAAGATCGGCATCGACTGGAACCACCTGCTGGACTCCGGCCACGCCATGACGCTGATCGTGATGGCCTCGGTGTGGAAGCAGATTTCGTACAACTTCCTGTTCTTCCTGGCCGGGCTGCAGTCGATTCCCAAGTCGCTCATCGAGGCCGCCGCCATCGACGGCGCGCGCCCGTGGCGCCGCTTCTGGACCGTGCAGTTCCCGCTGCTTTCGCCCACCACCTTCTTCCTGCTGGTGATCAACGTGGTCTATGCCTTCTTCGACACCTTCGCGATCGTCGATGCGGCCACCCAGGGCGGCCCGGGCAAGGACACGGCCATCCTGGTCTACAAGGTGTATTACGACGGCTTCAAGGCCATGGACCTTGGCGGTTCGGCGGCGCAGTCGGTGGTGCTGATGGTGATCGTGGTGGCGCTCACCGTGATCCAGTTCCGCTACGTGGAGAAGAAGGTTCAATACTGATGAAGCAAGACAAGAATCTGGCGGAGGCGTTCCATGGTTGAGAAACGCGGCACCCACGGCATCCTGGCCCATGTGGTGATGATCCTGGGCGTGTTCATCGTCGCCTTCCCGCTCTACCTGGCCTTCGTGGCGTCCACGCACACGGCGCAGGAGATCGTGCAGGCGCCGATGCCGCTGCTGCCCGGCAGCAACATGCTGGACAGCTACAAGGGCGCGCTCTTCGGGCGCGAAACCAGCAGCGGCTCCAACGCGCCCGTGGCCCACATGATGTGGGTGAGCCTGGTGACGGCGCTGGTGATCTCCATCGGCAAGATTTCCATCTCGCTGCTGTCGGCCTTTGCCATCGTCTACTTCCGGTTCCCGTTCAAGAAGATCTGCTTCTGGGCCATCTTCGTGACGCTGATGCTGCCGGTGGAGGTGCGCATCCTGCCCACCTACAAGGTGCTGTCCGACCTGAACATGCTGAACACCTACGCGGGCCTCACGGTGCCGCTGATCGCGTCGGCCACGGCCACCTTCCTGTTCCGCCAGTTCTTCCTGACGGTGCCCGACGAGCTCACCGAGGCCTCGCGCATGGACGGCGCAAGCCCGATGCGCTTTTTCTTCGACGTGCTGCTGCCGCTGTCGAAAACGTCGATTGCGGCGCTGTTCGTGATCCAGTTCATCTACGGCTGGAACCAGTACCTCTGGCCGCTGCTCGCCACCACCGGCGAAGACATGTACCCCGTGGTGGTCGGCATCAAGCGGATGATTGCCGGCGGCGACAGCCAGAACGAATGGAACGTGGTGATGGCCACCGCCATCCTCGCCATGCTGCCGCCCGCGCTGGTGGTGGTGCTGATGCAGAAGTGGTTCGTCAAGGGTCTTGTGGATACCGAGAAATAACAAATGGCAGCTCTCTCCCTACGCAACGTCATCAAGCGCTACGGCCACGGGCCGAAAGCCAACCAGGTCATCCACGGCGTGAGCGCCGAGATCGCCGACCATGAATTCATCGTGATCGTCGGCCCTTCGGGCTGCGGCAAGTCCACCCTGCTGCGCATGGTGGCCGGCCTCGAGGAAATCTCGGCCGGCGAAATCTCCATTGGCGGGCGCGTGGTGAACAACCTCGAACCCTCCGAGCGCGACATCGCCATGGTGTTCCAGAACTACGCGCTCTATCCGCACATGAGCGTGTTCAAGAATATGGCCTACGGCCTGAAGATCGCCAAGGTGCCGGTGCCCGAGATCAAGACCCGCGTCGACAAGGCGGCCAAGATCCTCGAGCTGGGCCACCTGCTCGAGCGCAAGCCGCGCGAGCTCTCGGGCGGCCAGCGCCAGCGCGTGGCCATGGGCCGCGCCATCGTGCGCCAGCCGCAGGTGTTTTTGTTCGACGAGCCGCTGTCCAACCTCGACGCCAAGCTGCGCGCGCAGACCCGCATCGAGATCCAGAAGCTGCACCGCGAACTCGGCATCACCTCGCTGTTCGTCACGCACGACCAGGTCGAGGCCATGACGCTGGCGCAGCGCATCATCGTGATGAACGCCGGCGTGATGGACCAGTTCGCCACGCCCGAAGAGGTCTACAACCGGCCCGCCACCACCTTCGTTGCCAGCTTCATCGGCTCGCCGCCGATGAACCTGCTGCAGCACGCGCCGGGCGTGCGGCCCGGCCAGATCCTGGGCATCCGCCCCGAGCACCTGACGCTGGACGAAAGCGGCTGGTCGGTGCAGGTCGAATCGGTCGAGCTGCTGGGCGCCGAGCGGCTGGTGTACGGCCGCATCGGCGACGAGCAGATCATCATGCGCACCGATGAAAGCGACCATCCGCCGGTCGCGGGCGACACCGTGAAGATCGCGGCGCGCGAGGACAAGCTGCATTGGTTCGATGCCGGCTCCGGCAAGCGGGCCGACTGAACGATGCCAGCACTGATGAAACCCTGGCCCTATCCGCGCTGGATCGCGCACCGCGGCGCCGGCAGGCTGGCGCCCGAGAACACACTGGCCGCTTTCCGGCTTGGCGCGGCGCACGGCTACCGCATGTTCGAGTGCGATGCGAAGCTCAGCGCCGACGACGTGGCCTTCCTCATGCACGACGCCACGCTCGAGCGCACCACCAACGGCCGCGGCACCGGTGGTGCGCAGCCCTGGAGCGCGCTGTCTCAGCTCGACGCCGGCGGCTGGCATTCGCGCGCCTTCGCGGGCGAACCGCTCGCCACGCTGGAGAACCTCGCGCGCTTCTGCCTGGCCAACGGCCACCTGCTCAACATCGAGATCAAGCCCACGCCGGGCACCGAGCGCGAAACCGGCGAAGCGGTGGCGCGGCTGGCGGCCCGGCTGTGGCAGGGCGCGGCCATACCGCCGCTGCTCACCTCGTTCCAGGCCGAATCGCTGGCGGGAGCGAAGGCGGTCCAGCCCGGGCTGCCGCGCGGGCTCCTGCTCGACACGCTGCGCGACGGCTGGCTGGCCGCGGCCACCGGCCTGGACTGCGCCGCGGTCGTCTGCAACCACGCGCTCTGGGACGCCGCCACCGTGGCGCAAGTGCACGGCGCGGGCATGCGCGCGCTGAGCTACACCGTCAATGACGAATGGGCCGCGCAGCGGCTCATTGAACTGGGCACCGACGGCATCATCACCGATCGGGTCGACCTGTTCAGCCCGGCCGGTTGACCGCTTCCCGCCGGCGCGGCCCGGCAGACACACGCTGTCACGCCCCCCGCCGCGGGCCGCAAATGGCGCCTTCTATGATGGCAGCCATGCGTTCGATCCCCCGCCTGATGGCCTTCTGCCTGGCCGCCCTGCTGCTGATGTGCGGCGCCGCGACGGCCCAGCCGGGCACCAGCGGCGTCGGCGGCACCATCGCCGCTGCTGCCGCGGCCCCGACGCCCGAACCCACGGTGGCCGAGCTGCGCGCACAGTTCGCCAAGATCAGCACCGATGCCGATTCCACCGGGGACCTGCGCCAGCTGCTCGCACAGATCAACGACATCGGCACACAGGCCGACAAGTTCGTTGCCGCGCGCACCGGCGAGCTGGCCGACCTGAACGCCCGCCTCGGCGAGCTCGGCAATCCGCCGGCCGCGGGCGCCACCGAAGACCCCGACATCACGCGCCAGCGCGCCCGCCTCACGAAGGAGCGCAACGCGCTGGACGCCGACATCCGGCTCGCTCGGCTGCTGGCCATCGACGTGCGGCAGCGTGCCGCCGAACTGGTGACCCAGCGCCGCGCGCTTTTCGAGGCACAGATCACCGAGCGCGCGCCCTCGCCGCTCACCGGCGAGTTCTGGCGCGACCTGCAGGAAGCCTGGCCGAGCGACCTGGCGCGCCTGCAGGCCATGGCCTCCGACCTGCGCGACGGGTTCTCGCAGGCCATGCAGCAAGGCCCGCGCATGGCGGTGCTCTGGGCGCTGCTCCTGGCGGTGCTGTTCGCGGTGCTCGGCAACTGGGTGGCCGAGCATCTGCTGACGCGGATCGCCGCGCGGCTGCTGCCGGCGGGCCGGCTGCGGCGTTCGCTGCTGGTGATTGCCATCGTCGCGAGCCACGTGCTGCTGGTGGCCGTGGCGGCGCACGGCTTCGTGTGGGTGCTCGAGGAATACGCCACCTGGGAGCCGCAGGCGCGCAAGGCGATGCGTTCGATGGCGCAGGCGCTGGTGTTCATGGCCTTCGTCATCGGGCTGGGCCGCGGGCTGCTGGCCACGCGGCGGCCGTCGTGGCGGCTGCCGCCGATACCCGACGCCATGGCCACGCGCCTGGCGCCGCTGCCTTGGCTGGTTGCGGCGGTGGCGGCGCTGGCCTGGGCACCGGTGGAGATCAACGCGCTGGTGGAAGCAAGCTTTGCGGCCGTGGTGGCCACGCACGTGCTCACGGCGCTGGTGCTCACTGCGCTCGTTGGCGCGGTGCTCCATCGACTGAGGCCGCTGCGCGCCGATGCGCCGGACGCCGATCCGCCCGAGCGGCCGATGTGGGTGGGCCTGCTGGTGGCCTGCATCGGCGCGCTGATGGTGGCCATCTGGGTGCTGGTGGCCGTGGGCTACGTGGCGCTCGCGAGCTTCCTGGCCTCGCAGCTCACCTGGAGCGGCATCGTCGCGGCCGCCTTCTACGTGCTGTTCAAGTTTGCCGACGACGTCTTCATGGCCGGCGTGTCATCGCGCAGCACCTTCGGCCAGCGACTGCAGAAGAGCTTCGGGCTGGCGCCGCAGACGCTCGACCAGGCCGCCACCGTGCTCTCGGGCCTGAGCCGGGTGGCGCTGTTCTTCTACATGCTGATCGCACTGGCGGCACCGCTGGGCACCGGTCCCAGCGAAGTGTTCCAGCGCAGCGGCAAGTTCGGCACCGGCGTGAAGGTGGGCGAGTTCCAGCTGGTGCCGGGCGCCATCCTGAGCGCCGTGGCCGTGGCCGTGATCGGCTTCATCGTGCTCAGGGTGTTCAAGCGCTGGCTCGCGCGCAGCTACCTGCCCAGCACTCAGTTCGAGCCGGGCATGCAGAGCTCGATCACCACGCTGCTGGGCTACGTGGGCGGCATCCTGGTGGTCGCGTTCTCGCTGTCGGCGCTGGGCATCGGCATCGAGCGCATCGCGTGGGTGGCCAGCGCGCTGTCGGTGGGCATCGGCTTCGGCCTGCAGGCCATCGTGCAGAACTTCATCTCGGGCCTCATCCTGCTGGCCGAGCAGCCGGTGAAGGTGGGCGACTGGGTGGTGCTGGGCACCACCGAGGGCGACGTGCGGCGCATCAACGTGCGTGCCACGGAGATCCAGCTCGGAGACCGCTCGACGGTGATCGTGCCGAACTCCGAGTTCATCACGAAGACCGTGCGCAACATGACGCTGACCAACGCGGAGGGTCGGGTGCTCATCCGGTTGCCGATGCCGCTGACCACCAACGCGCAGCGCGTTCGCGAGCTCATCCTGGACGCATGCCGCGCACACGAGAGCGTGCTGGAAACGCCGGCGCCTTCGCTCACGCTCGAAGGCATCGAGGGCGGCCTGCTCATCTTCCAGGCCATTGCCTATGTGCCGAGCCCGCGCCTGGCGGGCAGCGTGCGCAGCGACCTGCTGTTCACCATCCTGGAGCGGCTGGACGCGGAGCAGCTGCCGCTGATGCCGTATGCGGCGCCGCCTGCGCCAATGCCTGCGTCCGCGCCCACGCCGCACGCCGCGGACGGCGCCGGCCCGGCCGCCGCCACCCCGGCCGCCTAGGCGCCGCACCGATCGTCCAAGCAGCGGGCGAATGCCCGCGCTGATCGATCAATTGTCCGGAGGCTCCCAAACCAACAATCAGCCATGAGCAGGCGTGCTGTCGCCAACGCTCGCCCGGAGCATCAATGGCTGAAGAAAGCGACCTCGAAAAAACCGAACCCGCCTCACCGCAGCGCCTCGAAAAGGCGCGCGAGCAAGGGGACGTGGCGCGGTCGCGCGAGCTCGCGACCTTCGTGCTGCTGGGCACCGCCGTCGCCGGCCTGTGGCTCACGGCCGATTCGCTGGGGGCCACCCTGCGCGGCGCACTGGCCCAGGGGATGCACTTCGACCGCGCCGCGGCATTCGACCCTTCCCACATGCTGGCGCGCGCCGGGCTCATGGGCCAGCAGGCGCTGCTCGCGCTTGCGCCGCTGTTCGGCATGATGCTGGTGGCAGCCCTGGCGGCGCCGCTGATGCTCGGCGGCTGGCTGCTCTCGGCCAAGGCCCTGGCGCCCAAGTTCAGCAAGCTCGATCCGGTGGCCGGCGTGGGCCGCATGTTTTCCGCGCAGGCCCTGTCGGAGCTGTTCAAGGCGCTGGCCAAGTCGCTGCTGATCGGCGGCGTGGCCTGGCTGGTGATCATGGGCAACGTGAACGAGGTCTCGGCACTGATGGCGCAGTCGGAGCGCGCCGCGCTGCCGCAGATGATCGTGCTGGTGGCGCACAACTGCGCACTGATCGCCTCCGCGCTGTTCCTGGTGGCGCTGGTCGACGTTCCCTACCAGCTGTGGAGCTACCACCGCAAGCTGCGCATGTCGCGCGAAGACCTGCGCCAGGAGCACAAGGAAAGCGAGGGCGATCCGCACGTCAAGGCGCAGATCCGCCGCCAGCAGCAGCAGGTGGCGCGCCGGCGGATGATGTCCGAGGTGCCGAAGGCCGACATCGTGGTGACCAACCCCACGCACTTCGCGGTGGCGCTCAAGTATGTGGACCACGACATGCGCGCACCGCGCGTGGTGGCCAAGGGCAGCGACCTGATGGCCGCGCGCATCCGCGAGATCGCGCGCGAGAACAAGGTCGCGATCCTCGAGGCGCCGCCGCTCACGCGCGCACTCTTCAAGCACACCCGGCTCGGCGACGAGATCCCGGCCGGCCTCTACACCGCGGTGGCCGAGGTGCTGGCCTGGGTCTACCAGCTCAAGCGCTGGCAAAGCGAAGGCGGTGAAGCGCCGCGCACGCCGGCCGACCTGCCGATCCCCGAATCGCTCGAATACTCGCCGAAGACTGCCGCCGCATGAACGCCATGGCCACCCTCACGCGCCTGCAGGCGCAGCTGTTCTCCGGCACCCAGTGGAAGGGCCTCGCCGGTCCCATCCTGATCGTGCTGATCCTGAGCATGATGGTGCTGCCGCTGCCGCCCTTCCTGCTGGACCTGCTGTTCACCTTCAACATCGCGATGTCGGTGATGGTGCTGCTGGTGAGCATGTACACCATGAAGGCGCTGGACTTCGCGGCCTTCCCGGCCGTGCTGTTGTTCTCGACGCTGCTGCGCCTGTCGCTCAACGTGGCCTCCACGCGCGTGGTGCTGATGCACGGCCACACCGGGCCGGACGCGGCGGGCAAGGTGATCGAGGCCTTCGGCCACTTCCTGGTGGGCGGCAACTTCGCGGTCGGCGTGATGGTGTTCATCATCCTGGTGCTGATCAACTTCATGGTCATCACCAAGGGCGCGGGACGCATCGCCGAGGTCGGCGCGCGCTTCATGCTCGACGCCATGCCCGGCAAGCAGATGGCGATCGACGCCGACCTGAACGCCGGCCTGATCGGCGAGGAGGTGGCGCGCAAGCGCCGCCAGGAAGTCGCGCAGGAAGCCGACTTCTACGGCTCGATGGACGGCGCCAGCAAGTTCGTGCGCGGCGACGCGATTGCCGGCCTGCTGATCATGGTGATCAACATCATCGGCGGGCTGGTGGTGGGCATGCTGCAGCACGGGCTGGACTTCGGCACCGCCGGCACGACCTACACGCTGCTGGCCATCGGCGACGGTCTGGTGGCGCAGATTCCGGCGCTGGTGATCTCGACCGCCGCGGGCGTGATCGTCTCGCGCGTCACCACCGACGAAGACGTGGGCCGCCAGCTGACCGGCCAGCTGTTCTCCAATCCGCAGGTGCTGTTCCTCACGGCCGGCCTGATCGGCCTGATGGGGATGATCCCCGGCATGCCGAACCTGGCCTTCCTGCTGATCGCGGGCGGCCTGGCGTGGCTCGGCCGGCGCATGCTCGGGCGCGCGCCGCAGGCCGCTGCCGAACAGGCCGCCGCAGCCCAGGCTGCGGCCATGCCGTCGGCCGAGGCGCCCGAAGCGACCTGGGACGACGTGGCGCTGGTCGACCCGCTGGGCATGGAGGTCGGCTACCGGCTGATCCCGCTGGTGGACCAGACGCAGAACGGCGAACTGCTGGGCCGCATCAAGAGCATCCGCAAGAAGGTGGCCCAGGAGATCGGCTTCCTGGCGCCGGTGGTCCACATCCGCGACAACCTGGAAATCCCGCCCAACACCTACGTGATCAGCCTGAAGGGCGTCGAGATCGGCCGCGGCGAGGCTTTCCCCAACCAGTGGATGGCCATCAACCCCGGCCAGGTGAGCGGCACCCTGCCCGGCACGCCGACGCAGGACCCGGCCTTCCACCTGCCCGCGGTGTGGATCGACGCCAGCCTGCGCCAGGAGGCTCAGGTGCTCGGCTACACGGTGGTCGATGCCTGCACGGTCATGGCCACGCACCTGAACCACCTGATTCAGACCCACGCCGCCGAGCTGCTCGGCCGCCAGGAAGTGCAGCAGCTGCTCGACCAGATCGGCAAGACCGCGCCCAAGCTCACCGAGGACCTGGTGCCCAAGATCATCTCGCTGAGCACGCTGCACAAGGTGCTGCAGAACCTGCTCGACGAAGAGGTGCCGATCCGCGACATGCGCACCATCCTCGACGTGATGGCCGAGCACGCGCCCACCGTCAAGGACGCCGCCGAACTCACCTCGCTCACGCGCCTGGCGCTTGGCCGCGCGATCACGCAGCAGCTGTTCCCGGGCGATTCCGAACTGCAGGTGATCGGCCTGGACGGCGCGCTCGACGGCGTGCTGCAGCAGGCGCTCACCAACAACAACGGCATCGAGCCGGGGCTTGCCAACAGCCTCATGCAGCAGACCCGCGCGGCCATCGCGCGCCAGGAACAGCTGGGCCTGGCGCCGGTGCTGGTCGTCCAGCATTCGCTGCGCGTGCTGCTCTCGCGCTTCCTGCGCCGCAGCTTCCGCCAGCTCAAGGTTCTCTCGCATGCAGAGATTCCTGACACCCGCCACATCAAGATCACCGCCACCATCGGAGGAAGAGTTTGAACATCCCGACAGACGTCCGCACCAGCGCGCGCAAGTTCGTCGCGCCCACCAGCCGGGAAGCGCTGCGCCTCGCGCGCCAGGCGCTCGGCGACGAAGCCATCGTGCTGACCAACCGCGTGACCGCCGAAGGCGTCGAGATCGTGGCCATGGTGCAGGAGGACGTGGAGGAAGTGCGCGCGAGCGCGGCCGCCGCGCCGCCGGCACCCCAGCCATTGCCGGCAGCCATGGCGGCTCCCACGCTCGCCATGGCCTCCATCGCGGCGCCTGCCGCAGCCCCCGCCCCCCTGGCCGCGGACAGCGTGCTCGGCGAACTCCATTCGATGCGCTGCATGATCGAGGAGCAGCTCGCCGGCGTGGCATGGAACGAGAAGCAGCGGCGCGATCCGATGCGCGGGCGCCTGCTGCGCACGCTGCTGGGCGCCGGCTTCAGCGCCCGCCTCTCCAAGGCCATGCTGGAGCACCTGCCCACGGGCCAGAGCTACGCCCAGGGCATGGCCTTCGTGCGCTCCGAACTGATCCGCACGCTGCCGGTGCACGAGGACGAGGACGCGCTGCTGGCGCAGGGCGGCGTCTATGCGCTGATGGGACCCACCGGCGTCGGCAAGACCACCACCACGGCCAAGCTCGCGGCGCGCTGCGTGATGCGCTTCGGCGCGGACAAGCTCGCGCTCGTCACCACCGACAGCTACCGCATCGGCGCCTACGAGCAGCTGCGCATCTACGGCCAGATCCTCAACGTGCCGGTCTACGCCGTGAAGGACGCGGCCGACCTGCACCTGGTGCTGCAGGACCTGCAGGGCAAGCACATGGTGCTGATCGATACCGTCGGCATGAGCCAGCGCGACCGCGCCGTGTCCGACCAGATCGCGATGCTCTGCAGCAGCCAGCGGCCGGTGAAGCGGCTGCTGCTGCTCAACGCCACGAGCCATGGCGACACGCTCAACGAGGTGGTGCACGCCTACCGGCACGGCAGCGGCAGCGATCTCGCGGGCTGCATCTTCACCAAGGTCGACGAGGCCACGCATCCCGGCGCGCTGATCGACACCGTGATCCGCCACCGCCTGCCGGTGCATTACGTCTCCAGCGGCCAGAAGGTGCCCGAGAACCTGATGCGCGCCGACCGCACCCAGCTGGTGGACAGTGCGTTCCAGGCCAACAGCCGCAGCGCGCTGTTCGTGCCCGGCGAAGGCGACCTGCAGGACGGATCGGCGAATGCCGAGGCTTCCGCGGCCCACGCGGAGGCCGAACGCCAGCGGCTGCAGTACCGGCAGCTGATCCGCGCCATGGCGCACGACGCGCAGGAAGTGGCCGCCGCGGCCTCGGCACTCGCGGCCGCGCCGCTCGGATTCGAGCAGGCGCGCACGCTCTGGCGGATGGCCGCCGACGAGAACGTGAGCCACAAGGCGGTGCTGCAGGCGCTCATGGCGCATGCGGCGAGCGAGATCGGCGCCAGCTGCGACACCCACGTGCTGGCGCTCAGCGGCCAGGTCGGGCTCAAGTCCGACGAAGGCGGCGATGCCTACCAGTGCCAGGGCAGCCTGCTGCTGTCCGACCGCGGCGGGCAGCCGCTCGCGGCGCCCAACCAGTGGCTCTCGACCACCGCGACCCGCAGCCCCGCCGACCCCACGCGCAAGCCAGGCGTGCGGCAGGTGCAGTGGTTGCGCCAGCAGGACTTCGGCAAGGCCGTGGTGCACATGCTGCCGCGGCTGCCCGCGGCCGAGCTCATGCTGCAGTGGCAGGTGCAGCGCCAGCAATGGATGGCGCGCGCGCCGGGCTCCACGGCGGTGACCGATCCGCGCACCGGCGAATACGCCACGCTGACCGGCCTGGACTTCGATTTCGGCGATGCGCGCGCCGTGGTCTTCAAGGGCCGCGCCGCGCTGCAATCGGTGGCCGAGGCGCGCGTCACGCTGCGCACCGACGGCGGCCTGCCCGGCCTGCGCTGCATTGCCACGCGCCTGACCGATGCGCGCAGCCACAAGGTGCTGGCTCAAAGCTACGCGCTCACCAACATCGGCCGCGACATCGCGTCGCAGCAGCTCGCGCAGTGGCAGGGCTGGGCCGCCGAGGCCGAGCCCTGCCTGCGCCTGCTGCGCCAAGGCCTTTCGGTGCTGGGCGGGCTTGGCGAGGCGGGCGATCCGCACATGATGAAGCGCCTGCTCATCGCAGGCCAGGTGACCACCACCGTCTGGCGCCTGCAGCAGGCCGGCGGCGACTGGGCCGGCCGCACCCGCGCGCTGCTGTCGCAGCTGACCGGCCGGCCCGCGCGGCCCGGCCGCCCCGTGTCGGGCAACGTGCTGTACGCCGGCGTGGGCAAGCTGTTCTTCCTGCTGGAGGCGCTGGACACGTGAGCAAGCTGGTGTCGGATCAAGCCGATGGGCTGCGGCGGCTGCTGGCGCAGTCGTCCGCACGCATCATCGCGATCGCAAGCATGGGCAACCGCCCGGGCGCCACCACGGCGGCCATGAACCTGGGCGCCGCGCTGGCCCACATGGGCAAGGACGTGCTGCTGCTCGACGAGCACGGGCCGGGGCCGGATACGGCGTGTGCCGCATGGGCCGCCGATCCGCTCGGAACGCTGGGCGACGTCGCCTCGCAGCGGCTGACCTCCGAAGGCGCCGCCGCGCGCACCGAGTGCGGCGTGCACGTGCTGCCGGCGCCGCTCGGCGGCCAGCCCGACCACACCGACCCGCGCTTGCTGTGGGACGGCAGCATGATCCTGGTCGACGCGGCGCTCGACGCCGTCGGCAACCTGTCGCCGCTCGCGCGGCTGGCGGACGAGCTGGTGGTGGTGCTGCAGCCCCACCCGGCTTCCATCACCGCCACCTATTCGGGCATCAAGCGGCTGCACTATGCGCACGCGCTGCGGCAGCTTCGCCTGCTGGTCAATGGGGTGGCCGACCCCGAAGCCGCGCGCCAGACCATGGCCAACCTGGTCGACACCGGCAGCCGCTACCTGGCGGTCTCCATACAGCCGGCCGGCTGGATCCGCGCCGATCCGCACCTGGCCGATGCCAGGCGCCTCGCCCGCACCGTGGTGGAGGCCTTCCCGGCCAGCCCGGCGGCCGTGGATTTCCGCGTCATCGCCGCCGCCGTCGCGCAGTGGCCCTGGCGCCCGGCCGTGCGGCCGCAGGACACCCGCACCGCGCTCTGGCGGCCCGAGGCGCTGGCAGCGGAGCCGGAATCGGCTGTGGCACAAGAGGAAGAAAGGGGCGGCCGTGTACACCGCGCAGGGAACCTTTGAGAAGTCCCACCTGCTGAAGCAGCACCAGCCGATGGTGCGCCGCATGGCGCTCCAGATGCTGGCCAAGCTGCCCGCCAGCGTGGAGCTCGACGACCTGATCCAGGCCGGCATGATCGGCCTGCTGGACGCGTCCACGCGCTACCAGGACAACCGCGGCGCGCAGTTCGAGACCTTCGCCAGCCAGCGCATCCGCGGCGCCATGCTCGACGAACTGCGCGCGAACGACTGGGGCTCGCGCGGCCTGCGCCAGTCGGCGCGCAAGGTGGAACAGGCGATCCAGGCGCTGGAGCACCGGCTGGGCCGCTCCGCCAGCGAAGGAGAGATCGCCAGGGAACTGAAGATGGAGCTGGACGACTACCAGTCGCTGCTGCAGGACATCCAGGGCTGCCAGTTGCTCTACGTGGAAGACTTCGCGCAGGACGGCGAGGCCGAAAACCCCTGGCTCGAGCGGCAGGCCCAAGCCGATGGCCGGCTGGGCGGCGACGATCCGCTCGCGCAGCTGCTCGAGGCGGGTTTCCGCCATGAGCTCGTCGATGCGATTGCCGCGCTGCCCGAGCGCGACCAGCTGCTGCTGAACCTGTACTACGAGGAAGAGCTGAACCTGCGCGAGATCGGCGCGATCCTCGAGGTGACCCAGTCGCGCGTATGCCAGCTGCACAGCCAGGCGATCAGCCGGCTGCGGGCGAAGTTGAAGGATTCGCTTTAGGGATCTTGCCGATGGCTCGATGCGCCGGGCGCGCCTCCCCCGAGCTGCTCGGCAAGCCCGACGATGATGCCCTCGGGCCCGCGGATGTAGGCGAGGCGGTAGCTGTCCGCGTACTGCATCTCGCCAATGATCTCGGCCCCGTGGGCGCGCATGCGCGCGACCATGGCGTCGATGTCATCGACGGCGAACATGATGCGGCGGATGCCCAGCGTGTTCACCGGCGGGTCCACCGGACCAAACCTGATCGCGCCGGGCGTGTGGAACTTGTCCAGCTCGATGCCCTGTCCATCGGGCGTCCGCAACAT
Source organism: Variovorax beijingensis (assembly GCF_007828835.1). Taxonomy (GTDB): domain Bacteria; phylum Pseudomonadota; class Gammaproteobacteria; order Burkholderiales; family Burkholderiaceae_C; genus Variovorax; species Variovorax beijingensis_A. The sequence continues at coordinate 302,220 of NZ_VIVL01000007.1, forward strand.
CGCCAGGGTGGCGCGGACATCCTTGAGCCCGATCAGTTGTCCGATCAAAGGCCCTTCCACCGTCGTTTCCCCCTCGAGCTTGAGGCCCAGTTCGATGAAGAACGCCTTGGTCGCCTCAAGGTCGTCGACAACGACAAGGACGTTGTCCATGCGTTTGAGCGTCATATCCTTCTTCCCCTCCTCAGTGTGGAGCCCGAGGCCATTCGACCGAAAGCCGCGGCCACCGCTCGCCGAACCGTTTCGCCTCAACCCGCTGCCGGTAGGTTGCAGCACTCGCCCGCAGGGGGTTGTGCCGGACGCGCAGCTCGAACAGGTCATCGAGTCCATGCGGCGCGACCACGCCCAGCGATTCATCCTCGTTCAGCCAGACGCCGACGCAGGTTGCAAATTCCGGCCAGGTCGCAACGCCTTCTTCCAAAGATGCGAGAGGGGGTACCACCTGGCCGAGGGCGGCGGCAAGCCAGCGGTGCACGCCCGCCTGGTTCGTCACCTCCCAGTGAAAGCCCGGCATGGCCGAACGAAGCCGGGCCTCGAGGTTGGCATCATGTTCCGGACCAGCCTCCGCGTCGAAGTAGACGACATCCAGGTCTTCGACGGCCGAGCGCCGTTCGAAGCCATGAAGCGTGTCCCACACCAGGGACCGGACGGCGCCGGCGCCAATGCACCAGGACCGCAGTCCGAGCGAACGGACGGCTCGCAGTGCGGCCATCAACTCGTCCGATGCGGCCACCATGGCGGCAAGCCTCTGCGCATGGTCTGCCTTGGGGCTGGAAGTCATGCCCCGATGGTAAGCCGGCGGACCCGCGCAGCCTCAGAACCCGAGGCTCTCCAGCAGGTCGTCCACCTGCGCCTGGCCCGTCACGGCCTCCGGGTTGCCCGGCACCACCTGCGGGCCGTTCTGCAGGCTGCTGGCTTCGGCCTCGTGGCGTTTCTCGGCGTGCTTGTCGAGGTGCGAGTTGTCGATCAGCACCTGCAGCAGCTGGGTCTCGACGTCGTTGACCACTTCCATCATCTTCTTGATGACCTGGCCCGTGAGGTCCTGGAAGTCCTGCGCCATCAGGATCTCGATCAGCTGCGTGTTGATGGCGCCGGCCTTCTGCGGCACGTCCTGCAGGTAGCCGCGCGTGTCCATCACGAGCTGGCGCGCATGGTCCAGCTCGACCGGGTTGGCGAACCACTCGTCCCAGCGCCGGCTCAGCCCCTTGGCATTGCTGGCAAGGTCTTCCTGCAGCGGCTGCGCCAGGTCGATGGCGTTGAGCGCGCGGTGCGCCGCCCGCTCGGTCATGGAGGCGATGTAGCCCAGGCGGTCGCGCGCATCGGGAATGGCTTGCGCGGCCTTGGCAACCTGCTTGTCCAGGCCCAGCTCGCGCAGGCCCTCGCGCAACTGCCGGGTCAGCTGCCCGATGCGCCCGAGCAACTCTTCGGCCGTGTTCCCGTGCTCCGCGGGTTCGAGCGCTGCGTGTGTCATGTCAGGCCGCCTCTTTCTGGAGCTTCTCGAAGATCTTGGTGATCTTTTCCTCGAGCGTGGCCGCCGTGAAGGGCTTGACCACATAGCCGTTGGCGCCGGCCTGCGCGGCCGCGATGATGTTTTCCTTCTTGGCCTCGGCCGTGACCATCAGCACCGGCAGCTTGGCCAGTTCGGGGTCGGCGCGGATGGTCTGCAGCATGGTGAGGCCGTCCATGTTGGGCATGTTCCAGTCCGACACCACGAAGCCGAAGTTGCCGCCGCGCAGCTTCTCGATGCCGGCCGCGCCGTCCTCGGCCTCGTCGACGTTGAGGAACTCGAGTTCCTTCAGCAGGTTGCGCACGATGCGCCGCATGGTCGGGAAGTCGTCCACGACCAAAATTTTGATGCTCTTGTCAATCACGATTCTTCAACTCCAACAGTTCGTTTTTCAAACCCGGTTCGTGCGTTCGCCGAAGGTGCGCAGATGGGCCAGCACGCGGCGCCCCATCTCTGCCAGCGGCGCCACCTCGTCGGCGGCGCCCAATGCGATGGCCTCGCGCGGCATGCCGAAGACCACGCAGCTGGCCTCATCCTGCGCGAAGGTGTAGGCACCGGCCTGCTTCATGCGCAGCAGGCCTTCGGCGCCGTCCCGGCCCATGCCCGTGAGGATCATTCCGATCGCGTTCTTGCCGGCGTGCCTGGCGGCCGAATCGAACAGCACGTCGATCGAGGGCCGGTGGCGGTTCACCGGCGGCTCCTGGTCGAGCTGAGCCACGTAGTTGGCGCCGCTTCGCCCGAGCGACAGGTGAAAGCCGCCGGGCGCGATGTAGGCATAGCCCGGCAGCACGCGCTCGCCATGCTCGGCTTCCTTCACGGTGATGCGGCACAGGCCGTTCAGGCGCTGCGCGAACGAGCGCGTGAAGCCGGCCGGCATGTGCTGTGCAATGAGCACCGCGGGCGCATCGGGCGGCAGCGGCAGCAGCACCTCGCGGATGGCCTCGGTGCCGCCGGTGGAGGCGCCGATGATGACGAGCTTCTCGGTGCTCAGGAGCGGGCTGCGCAGCAGCGGCTCCTGCGGGTTGCTGTCTGCCGCGCCCTTGGCCGAGGCGCCGTGCCGGCCCGGCAGCAGCCGCGCCGCGGCGGCCGTGCGGATCTTGCCGGCGATGAGCTCGGTGTATTGCAAGAGGCCATCGCGCACGCCGAGCCGCGGCTTGGTCACGAAATCGATCGCACCCAGCTCCAGCGCGCGCAGCGCGATCTCCGAGCCGCGCTCGGTCAGCGACGACACCATGACCACCGGCATCGGCCGCAGGCGCATGAGCTTCTCGAGGAATTCGAGGCCGTCCATGCGCGGCATCTCGACGTCGAGCGTGAGCACGTCGGGGTTCGTCAGCTTGATGAGGTCGCGCGCCTGCAGCGGATCGGCCGCGGTGCCGACCACCGTCATGTCGGCCTGGCTGTTGATGATCTCGGTCATCACGCTGCGGATCAGCGCCGAGTCGTCGACGCAAAGTACCTTGATTTTCTTCATGCGATCCAGCTTCCCTTGCCATATGTGGCGGACCATTTGCGCAGCAGTTCGCCTTCGTCGCGCTGGACCGCCTGGATATCGACCGGTGCGCGCAGCTTGCGCACCACCGCCTTGCCGCTCTCCGGCAGCAGGCACACGCGGCGCGCATGCAGGCCGCGCAGGTCCTGCGCAACGACGGTGATGCGCTGCTTCTCGAGGTAGCGCAGCACGAAATCGGCGTTGCGCCCGCCAATGTTGAGCATGGTCATGTTCGCCAGCACCGCGGCGCCGCCGAAGACCTTGGCCTTGAGCCGCTCGCGGCGCGCGCCCGCGCGCAGCAGCTCGGCGATCAGCACGTCCATGGCATGGGCGCCGTAGCGCATGGCGCCGGCCTGCTCGCGCGAGCCCGCCTCGGCGTCGTCGGGCAGCATGAAGTGGTTCATGCCCGCCACGCCCGCCTCCACGTCGGTGATGCAGGCGGCCACGCACGAGCCCAGCACCGTGGTCAAGAGGATGCCGGCATCGGTCACGTAGTACTCCGCCGGCAGCAGCTTGACCGCGGCGCAATCGAAGTCGCGGTCGAAGTAGTGGTGCGTGGCCACCGAACCCGGCACGGCCGCGGGCAGGAAGCCCTTCTGCGCAGCGAGGTTCGTGTTCATTGGCGTACCTTCGTGCTTCGCACTGCGGTGCGAGCTTGCTTGGGGCGGCCCGGCGCTGCGCTCATGCACGCGCCTTGCCCAGCGCGTACACCGTCTGCCCGACCGTCTTGAAGCTCTGGTTGACCAGCGAGGCGTTCTCCGAATGCCCCGCGAACAGCAGGCCGTGCGGCTTGAGCAGCGGCATGAAGCGGTCGAGCAGCTTCTTCTGCGTGGGCTTGTCGAAATAGATCATCACGTTGCGGCAGAAGATCGCGTCCACCGGCTCCTTCACGGGCCATGAGGCATCGAGCAGGTTGAGCCGCGAGAACTTGACCATGGCAGCCACCTCGGGGCGCACCCGCACCTTGCCGGCGTTCGCGCCCGTGCCCTTGTTGAAGAAGCGCCGCAGGCGGTCGGTGGACATGCGGTTGACCTGCTCCATCGTGAAGACGCCGGCCGACGCGCGGGCCAGCACCGCGGTGTCGATGTCGGTGGCAATCACGCGCGCTGCGCTCGCACGCTCGCCGAGCGCCTCCATCAGCGTGATCGCGATCGAATAGGGCTCCTCGCCGGTCGATGCGGCCGCGCACCACACGGTGGGCGGCTGGGCGCACTTGCGCGCCAGTTCCGCGAGCACCGGAAAGTGGTGCGCCTCGCGGAAGAACGACGTCAGGTTGGTGGTCAGCGAGTTGATGAACAGCTGCCATTCCTGGCCGTCGCGGCTGTCTTCCAGCATGGCCAGGTAGGCCGAAAATTCGGGCAGCCCGAGCTCGCGCAACCGGCGCGAGAGCCGGCTGTACACCATCTGCCGCTTGTGCTCGCCCAGCGCGATGCCGGCGCGCCGGTGGATGAGCGTGCGAATGCGCGAAAAATCGCTGTCGGTGAAAAGAAATTCGGAGGTCATGCGCGCGTCTCGCTAGGCGGCTTCGGCCGGGATCACGTCCTGCGACCAGGCCAGTGCCGACAGGTGTGCGGCATTCACCTGGCCGGCGCTCAGCAGCAGCGCTTCCGCCAGGCGCGCCGCCTCGCCGGTGTCCAGTTCGCAGGCCTCGGCCAGCGAGAGGAAGGGGCCGTACACGCCGCCGCGCGTGAGGATGGCCTGCTGGACCGAATCGGAAAGCTGCACCTTGTTCAGCACCTCCTGCATCGGAATGCCCAGCAGCTGGTCGATCAGCGAGAACATGCCCACCACGAACAGGTTGTCCGACTCGCCCCGCGGCAGCATGATCTCGCCCATCAGCTCGACGAAGCGGCCGCGCATGATGGCCCTCTTCATCATGAAGGGCGGGCTGCCCATGGGGTTGCTGGTGGCCAGCAGCAGCGAGAGCCAGCGGAACAGCGGCGAATAGCCGAGCATCGTCACCGCGTGGTGCAGCGAATGGATCTCGACGCCGGCCCCCACGGCCGGTGAATTCATGTGGCGCAGCAGCCGGTAGGTGAGCGCGGCATCGCGCTTGAGGGCCGCCTCGATCTCGCGCAGGTCCTCGTTGCGCTGGATCATCTGCAAGAGCCGCATGATCAGCACCGACTCGGGCTGCAGCGCATGGCTGCCGGTGCTCGCTGCAGGCGGCGGCAGGCCGCAGTTCGGATCGGCGAACACGTCGACGCGGCGGGCAGCGCAGGCTTCGAAGTCTTTCCACGAGGCCATGCGCGTGGCGATCGGCTGGATCGGCATGTGGTCGGGCTGCTCCTTGCCGCGCGCGGCCGCCACCAGCTGGGGATCGCCGGCACCCACGTCGAAATGGCTCACCAGGCCGAGCAGCTCGGGATCTTCCGGCAGCGCATTGGCGCGGCACAGCATGAAGCTGAACCCCTGCTCGTGCAGGAAGTGCAGGATCGGCCGCAGCTCCTCGTTGGCCAGGTCGCCGAGCTCCAGGCAGAGCACGGTGAACTCGGGCGGCAGCGATTGCAGCGCGCCCAGCGCCAGCGATTCGGCATTCACGTCGAAGAACAGTTCGCTGCGCCCCAGCCGCCACGGCGTGTCCGGCGGGTTGAGGTGCTCGGTCACGCAGGCCACGAGCGACTTGAACTGGCTGATCGCATCCGGCGCTTCTTCGGGCCTGGCGGCCGCGCGCCAGTCGAGCTTGTAGCCTGCGACGCGCTTGTGCGCATCGAGCAGCAAGGTGTAGGCCACAAAGCCCTCTGCATTGCGCGGAGCCGCCAGGCCCAGGGCCGCTTCGGCTGCCGGCGTTTCCTCGGCCGTGGCGCGCCGGAAAAAATCAAAACGCATTGCATCGTCTCCGTGGGTTGTATCCGTCAGGCCGCGACCGGCTCCGCGCGCGCCGCACGGGCCAGCACGGTGGCACGCTCCACGTGCGCGCGCTGGATGCGCGGCATGGCATCCACGTCGATGATGAAAGCCACGCTGCCGTCGCCCAGGATCGTCGCGGCCGAGATGCCCGGCACCTTGCGGTAGTTGGTCTCCAGGTTCTTGACCACCACCTGGTGCTGGCCGAGCAGCTCGTCCACCAGGAGCGCGAAGCGCGTCTCACCAGCCTGCACGATCACCAGGATGCCCTGGGTCGGGTCGGTCTGCGCGCCGGCCACGTCGAACACGCCGTGCAGCTCGATCAGCGGCAGGTATTCGCCGCGCACCTTGATCACGTGGCCGTCGCTGGTGATCGAATGCAGGTGCTCGGTGCGCGGCTGCAGCGACTCGATCACGTAGCTCAGCGGCAGGATGTAGGCCTCGCTGCCCACCTTGACCGACATGCCGTTCAGGATGGCCAGCGTGAGCGGCAGCACGATGCGGGTGGTGGTGCCCCAGCCCTCGCGCGAGCTGATCTCCACGTGCCCGCCCATCTCCTGGATGTTGCGCTTGACCACGTCCATGCCGACGCCGCGCCCCGAGATGTCGGTGACCTGCTCGGCCGTGGAGAAGCCGGGCGCGAAGATCAGCTGCCACACCTCGTCGTCGGGCATGGTGTCGGTCACGGGCAGGCCCTGCTGCATGGCCTTGGCGAGGATCTTCTGGCGGTTCAGGCCCGCGCCGTCGTCGCTGACCTCGATCACGATGTTGCCGCCATGGTGCTGTGCCGACAGCAGCAGCTGCCCTTCGGCTTCCTTGCCCTTGGCGATGCGCTGTGCCGGCGTCTCGATGCCGTGGTCCAGGCTGTTGCGCACCAGGTGGGTGAGCGGATCGATGATGCGTTCGATCAGGCCCTTGTCGAGCTCGGTCTCCTTGCCGAAGGTGTCCAGGCGCACTTCCTTGCCGAGCTTGGCGCTGACGTCGCGGATCACGCGCGGGAAGCGGCTGAAGACGTAGTCCATCGGCATCATGCGGATCGACATCACCGATTCCTGCAGGTCGCGCGCATTGCGCTCCAGGTGGCCGAGGCCGCTCAGGAAGCGCTCGCACTCCACCGGATCGAGCATGGTGGCGGCCTGCGTGAGCATCGATTGCGTGATCACCAGTTCGCCCACCAGGTTGATGAGCTGGTCGACCTTTTCCACGTCGACGCGGATCGAGCTCGAATCCTTGGCGCCCGCTGCGGCAGCCGAAGAAGACGCCGGCCTGGACGCTGGGCCGGCCGGCGCTGGAGCGGGCTGCGATGCCGCGGCCGCCGGTGCGGCTGGCGCGGCGGCAATGGGCGCGGCCGCAGGAGCCGCATCGCCAGCAGGCTCGGCCGTGATCTCGATCTGCGACTCGTCGATGACGAAGCAGCACACGGCCACGATGTCGTCGGGCGCGCAGCTGGTGTCGAGCAGCACCGTGAGCTGGTCGCCGCTGCGTGTGCGCGACAGCAGCTTGCCGAGGTTGCCGAGCTCGTCGGCGAGCAGCTCGCATTCGCTATCGGACAGGCGCGAGAACCGGATGCGCAGCGCCCCGCCCGGCGCGGACACCGCGGCGGCGGAAGCAGCGGGCACGGCGGCGGGTGCGGGTGCGGGTGCGGGTGCAGGCACGGGTGCCGGTGCAGGCGCCGCCTGAGCACCGTCGCTCTCCAGCGCCAGCTGGCGCAGCACCTCGCAGATGTGCGCCACGCGCTCGGGGTCGGGTTCGTTCTCGGCCTGGTAGGCCATCAGTTGTTCTTGCAAGGCGTCCTTCGTTTCCAGGAATGAATCGATCATCGAGCGGCTCAGCGTCAGCTGGCCGTGGCGCGCGCGGTCCAGCAGGGTTTCCAGAAGGTGGGTGGTGTCGGTCAGCGCGACGAAGCCGAAGGTGGCCGCGCCGCCCTTGATCGAATGCGCGGCACGGAAGATGGCGTTGAGCTGCTCGCTGTCGGGCGCCTCGGCGTCCAGCTCGAGAAGCAGCTGCTCCATCTGCGCCAGAAGCTCGACGGCTTCGACGAAAAATGCCTGTGTGAACTGACTGAGATCCATCGTTGCTCCGAACCGGCGTGCATGCGTGCCGGCGTCAATGTCTTTAAGGGTGCGTGGGTGCCGGCGATCCTTTGACGGTCACCTTCAGGTTGTCTGCGGGGGCGAAGAGCGGCGGCTGCGAAGCCTTCGACTTTGCGGGCCGGAGGGCGCCGGCAGTGCCGCCGCCGCCGCTGTTCTCGTGCTCGATCTGCTGCTGCGTGCGGTGGTTGAGCAGGATGATGCTGATGCGCCGGTTGATCGGGTTGCGCGGATTGCCGCGGTCCAGGTGCATGCTGTCGGCCAGGCCGACCACGCGCAGCACCTTGTTCTCGGCCATGCCGCCCATGACCAGCTCGCGCCGCGAGGCGTTGGCCCGGTCGGCCGACAGCTCCCAATTGCCGTAGGAGCGGTCGCCGTTGCTGTAGACGAAGGCATCGGTGTGGCCCGACAGCGTGATCTTGTTGGGCAGCTCGTTGAGCGTGGGCCCGAGCTCGCGCAGGATGGCGCGCATGTGCGGCACCACCTGCGCGCTGGCCAGGTCGAACATCGGGCGGTTCTCGTTGTCGACGATCTGCAGGCGCAGGCCCTCGGTCGTGATGTCGATCAGGATCTGCGAGCGGAACTGGCGGAACACCGGGCTGTTCTCGATGAGCTTGTCCAGCCGCTCCTTCATGCTGGCCAGGCGGTCCGCGTCGGCGTCGTCCTCGGCGTCGGCGCGCTGCACCTCGCCGTCGATCCGCGCGCTCGGATCCATGCCGCCGCCGGGCACCACGCTGATGCTGGTGCTGCTCTTCTCGCCGCCGCTGAGCGCCACCTTCAGCGGCATGCGGAAGTGCTCGGCGATGCCCTCGCGCTGCTTGGGCGAGGTATTGGACAAGAGCCACATCACGAGGAAGAACGCCATCATGGCGGTCATGAAGTCCGCATAGGCGATCTTCCACCCGCCGCCGTGCCCGCCGCCTCCATGGGCGGCGACGCGCCTGACCACGACCCTGTGCTTTTCCGTGCTCATGACGATGCGCCGCGCCGCTCAGCGCGCCTTGACTTCGCGCACGTGGCTGTCCAGCTCGGTGAAGCTGGGCCGCTCGGTCGAGAACAGCACCTTGCGGCCGAACTCCACCGCCAGCTGCGGCGCGTAGCCGTTGAGGCTGGCGAGCAGCGTGACCTTGGCGCACTGGTACAGCTTCATGCCTTCGGACACCTTCTGGTCGATCAGCGAAGCCAGCGGCGAGACGAAGCCGTAGGCCAGCAGCACGCCAAGGAAGGTGCCCACCATGGCGTGCGCGATGAGCGCGCCCATTTCCGCGGGCGGCAGGTCGGCCGAGCCCAGCGCATGCACCACGCCCATCACGGCCGCGACGATGCCCAGCGCCGGCAGCGCATCGCCCACGCGCGAGAGGCTGTGCACGGGCATCTCGGCCTCGTGCTTGATGGTCTCGATCTCGTGGTCCATCAGCGCCTCGATCTCGAATGCGTCGGTATTGCCGCTGATGACCAGCCGCAGGTAGTCGCACAGGAACTCCATCACGCCGGCATCGGCCAGGATCTCGGGGTAGCGGCTGAAGATCTGGCTCTGCGCCGGGTCCTCCACGTCGGACTCCAGCTTCATCATCCCTTCCTTGCGCGCCTTGGCCAGCAGTTCGTAGAGCAGCGCGAGCAGGTCCAGGTAGAGCTGCCGGTTGTGCTTGGACGAGCGCAGCAGCAGCGGCAGCTCCTTGAGCGTGGCCTTGATCGTCTTGCCGTTGTTGCCCGCAAGGAAGGCGCCCAGCGCCGCGCCGCCGATCATCAGCAGTTCGACCGGCTGGAACAGCACGCCGAAGTGCCCGCCCATCAGCGCATAGCCGCCGAAGACGGCGCCAATCACCACCAGATACCCAACCAGAAGGAGCACGCGCTTCCCCTATTGCCCTTGAGGCGTCGATTCAAAAGCCCTGCCCGGCGGGCAGGGTCCGTGTCAGTGGAGCCCCGCGCCGCCCGGCGCCGCCTCCACGCCAAAACCCATGCCTTCGATGCCGAGCGTGGTGGCCTCGCCCGCCGCGCCGCGCTTGGCGCCGCGCGCCTTGCCCGCGCGCGACGGCGGCCGGCAGAGCACGCACACGTAGCCGCTCTTGTGGTCGTGCGCATGCGCGACGAACTGCCCCGAGCAGCGGCAGCAGGTGCTCAGCTGCAGCATGTCGCTGTCGAAAAAGCGCACCATCGTGTAGGCGCGCGTGAAATCCAGAATTGGCTCGCTGTCCTGCGCCGCAATTTGCTGCAAATAAAGTTTGTAGCTTTTAATCAATATCCAGACTTTTTCTTCGTCCGAATGAATTTTCATGAATTGATACATGTTGTAAAACATTGACGAATGGATATTCGCCAGCCACGTCATGTACCAATCGGTTGAAAAGGGAAGCAGTCCCTTGGGCGGGGAAACACCCTTGATTTCCTTGTAGAGGCGGATCAGCCGCTCGCGGCTCAGGCCCACTTCCGCCTCCAGGAACTGCAGGCGGGCGCCCAGCTGGATCAGCTGGATCGCAAGCTGGACTTCCCGCACCTCGCCCAGGACGCTCTTGCGCGTCATGCGGCCACCGCTGCTTTTCGGGTCTGCAGGCTTCGTGCCGACATCAGGATCGACATGTGTGCTTGTTGCAGCATCGTGTCCTTACCTTCGCCAACTACGGCCGACATCGAAGCATGCTCGTCCAGCCTGAAACTGCACAGCAGGAAGTTCGACGCCGCCAGCTTGACGATCTGCGCCAGCGACATGCCGGCCAGCATGTCGGCCAGTTCGCTGCTCACGCCGAGCCGAAACATCGCCGCCACGCGGTCCTGCTTGACCAGCTTCTGCGCCAGCAGCATGTAGGCGAGGTTGATGTCGCCGATTTCCCGGGAGATTTCGCCGTTGGCTACGCTCATCACGTTATCCGTTTCCAAAATGCACTCCGTTCAGTCATGTCCTGATTGGGATTATTCACAATATTTAACACTTGTAACCTTCTGCACTACTCAAACTGTAAACAGGGCTACAAGTACATGTAAGCCTTTGTTGCAATCGCACGACGAGCCTTCCGCCGACGCGACCGGCTCTCACAAAGATGGCGATTCAATGAAAAAACATTAATCGGATCGGCCAGCTGCCTGGCCCCTGTCGTTCTCGATGCCGTGGATCCACGCCATGACTTCGGCCACCGCCAGGTAAAGCTGCGGCGGAATCTGCCGATCGAGGTCCACCTGCATCAGCAGCCGGACCAGGTCCGGCGAGGCGTGCACGTAGACACCGTTCTCGCGCGCCTGCCGAAGGATCGATTCCGCGGTCACGCCATAGCCCTTGGCCACCACCACCGGCGCCTTCGCGGTGTCGGCGTGGGACAGGGCCACTGCGCTCTGGCGCGGTTGCGCGGGGGTCGTCATGCGGTGCGCTCCATGGCCGTGATCTGCAGGTCCTGCAGCCGCAGGCCGGCGGCCTCGAGACGCGGTGCCAGTTCGCCGCCGTCGCTGCGCAGCCGGACCAGCGTCGCGGCCTCGCTGGCGGACAGGTGCGCCTGGACCAGTTCGCCAGCGAGGCTCAGGCGAAGATCCACCGCGCCCAGCTTCGGCAGCGTGAGCGACACCGTGGTCGTCCAGCGGCGCGCAGGCGTGCCGCCCCCATCGCCGCGGCCTTCGGGCGCATCGCCGGGCTGTTCGGTTTCTTCGTGGATCGACCACGCCATCGGCACACCCGGCCACGCCTGGCCGCTCCAGCGGAACACGGCGGTGGCCAGCAGGTCGAGCTGCTGGTGCACCAGCGCGGCGGTCTGCGGATGGATCAGCTCGGCCGCGGCGGGCGCCGCCGCGCGCGCCGGAGCATTGGCTGCACCGGCTTCAGCGGCGCCGAGGCTGGCCGTGCGCTCCTCGCCGGCCATCGCGGCCACATGGCTTGTCGAGGCAAGCGCGGCCTGGTGGGTCTGGGCGGACGGCGCGCCGGCGCGCGAAGCGATTTCGGACGGCAGTGCCTGCGGCAATGCACCGGACGCCACGGGCGCAGTGGGCCCGCCGGCAGCGAAGAGTGGCGCCGCGGCAGCACGCTGGGCGACAGCAGGCTGGGGCATCGCAGTGGGTGGCGCCCCGGAGGTGCCAGGCACGGCCGGCTGCTGAAGCGGCTGCGTCAGCTGCGTCAGCCGAACCTGCGGCTCCTCGGCCAGCTGCGACAGCGTGCGCAGCCCCATGGCGAATTCGAGCAGATGCGATTCGTAGAAGAGTCCGCTGCCGCTCACCGATCGTCCCAGCGCGGCCGCGAGCACGGCGCCGGCCGGCGCCTCCTGTGGCGACGTCCACACCGGCGTCGCGCCGCGCACCGGCTCCGGTTCGGCATGCAGGTCCGCCAGCACGGCGCCGATGACGCGTGCCGCCGCGGACCACCGCGTGTCGATCGAGGGCGGCGCATCGGCGCGCGGCAGCGCGGGCGGCGTACCGGCCGCAAGGGGCGCCTCGAGCATGGCGTGCGACGGCAGCCGGACATCGTTCTTGACCTTCTGGATCTCGGCCGTCGGCCCGACGGGCATGCTGGTGCCGACCTCGGTCTGCAGCACGGCCAGGTCCGGCCGCGTCGAAGAAAGCTTCGCGGCAAGCAGCGCATCGACGGCAGGTCCGATCGGTCTGTTCATGGCCATGGGCGCAGCGTCGGGCGATCAGTGCGGCAGGCCGTAGGCCTTGCCCAGATCGCTGCGGTTCTGCAGCTGGGCCATCTTGGCCACCAGGCGTTCGAGCTGCGGTTTGACCAGTCCGCACACCTCGGCCTGGTCGGCGTGGATGCGCGCGATCAGGCCGCGCACTTCTTCGAGCTGCGCCGCATCGAGCGACACTGCGCCAACGGCCTTGAGCCGGTCGACCAGCGCCGCGCAGCGGGCTTCGAGCTCGGGCAGCCGGTCCCATTCCCTCGCGCGGGCCAGCGAGGCCATGAGCGACATGGCCGCAGCGAGCTCGCCATAGCAACGGATGACTTCGTGGCGGACGGGCACGGCCTGCGCTTCCAATGTGAAGATGTCAATTGCCGGCACTGGCGCCGCCGATCTCGCGCCATGCGGACGCGACGTTCTCGAGCAATGCCTCCGCCTCGTCGAGCGCCTTCGGCTCGTTGTGCAGGTTGGCATAGAGCAGCCGGCGGATCACGTAGTCGTACAGCGCCGAGAGATTGCCCACCAGTTCGGCGCCAGCCGCGCCCGCGGCCTTGGCATCGAGGGCGGCCTTCAGGCCGTTGTCGACGATGCTCACGGCCTTGGAGATCGCGTTGCCCTTGGCGGCCATCTCGCCGGTGGCCATGTGGTGGCGTGCCATGCCGATGCTGGTGACGACGCCGTCGAACAGCATGACGATGAGCTGGTGCGGCGACGCGCTCATGGTGCGCGTCTCCATGCCGACGCGCGCATACGCGCTGGCGCCGGTCCTGAAGGTGTGGGGGGTGTACATGGGCTGCTTGCTCCGCTGGAATGGCTACTACTTGCCGCTGTTTTGCATGCTCGCGAACTGCTGCGTGAGATAGCTGCTGGTCCGGTTCATCTGGCTCATGAGCAGGTCGAGCTGGGTGAATTGCGTGCGATAGCGCTCCACCTTGGCATCGACCCGCGTCTTCATGTCGGCGTACTGTTCGTCGAGCTGCTTGAGCGATGCGGTCATGCCATCGGAGGCGACCTTGAGCGCGCCGCCGGTGGAGGTGAGGTCGTCCACCAGCGCGCTCAGCTGCTTGCCGTAGCCGGCGGTGCTGCCGGTGGCGCTCGCAAACAGCCCGGAAACGCCGGCCAGGTTGCTGGCGAGCGCCGACTTGAGCTTGGTCGAATCGACCGCCAACGTGCCGTCCTTCTGGAAGGCGACGCCGATTTCCGACAGCACTTTCATGTCGTCGGGGCCGCCGGCCTGCGGCGTGGTGAGCGCCTGCCGGATGCGCGTCTGCAGGTTGCGCAGCGTCGAATCGCCGACCAGCGCGGCGCCGGTCTTGGAGTCCTTGTTGTAGGCGGTCAGCGTGTTGGCCGTGGCCTGCAGGCTGTTGTAGGCCTTGACGAAATCGTTGATGGCCGTCTCCACCGCGGCCGTGTCGGCCTGGGTCGAGAGGCTGCTGCTGCCGGTCTTGAGCAGCGTCAGCGTGGTGCCCTGGATGGCTTCCTTGACGGTGTTGTTCGCGCTGGTCACGGCGATGCCGTTGACGGTGAGCTTGGCGTTCTGCCCTGCCACTGTCTGGCGCAGGTTCTGCGTGCCCGCGGGGTCATTGTTCAGCAGGTTCTGCAGCGCCGCATCGCCGGCCACCGAGACGCGCATGCTCGAGGCCTCGCCGGTCTGCAAGGAGGTCAGCACCAGCCGGTTGGGCGTGCCGCTGCCGTCGTTCACGATGCTGGCCGAGACACCGGCCTTGGCGGCGTTGATGGCGTCGCGGATGCCTGCGAGCGTGTTGTTGCTGCCGTCGATGGTGATCGGCACGGCCGTGCGGGTGGCGTCCTTGGTGAAGCCCGAGCCGTTGTAGGTGCCGGTGGCCGCGTCGAGCGCGCCGCCGGTGACGGTGCCGAAATCGATGGTGATGGTTCCGCTGCCGATGGCCGTGGTGGTGTTCGCCTGGCCCGCCGCAACCAGCGACTGCGACTGCGCGAGCTGCGTCACCTCGATGGCGTAGGTGCCGGCCGCGGCCGTGCTTGCGGCCGCCGCGGTCAGCACGTCGGTGGCGCTGGAGGCAGCCTTCACGCCCTGGAACAACGCGGGGTCGGACAGCTTCTTGGCCGCGGCCTGCAGCGTGCCGAGCGAGCTTTGCAGCGTGCCGTAGGCCGAGAGCTTGCTCGTGTAGCTCACCTGGCGCTGCTGAAGCGCCACGAGCGGCTGGCTTTCCGCCGTCTGGAGCTGGGTGAGCAGGGTGCCCAGTTCGAGGTTGGCGCCAACGCCCAGGCTGCTGATCGATGCCATGTTGAGATTTCCTGATGTCTGTGAATGAAAAGGCGGCGCCTGTCAGGCTTCCCGGCTCACCAGCAGGCCGGGCGCCTTGCCCAGCACCTTGGCGATGCGCACCACTTCCTCGGAAGGGATCTGGCGGATGACCTCGCCGCTTTCCCGGTCGACCACCCTGACGATGAGCTTGTCGGTGTCCTCGTCCATCTCGAACTGCAGCCCGACCGAGCGGCTCTGCAGCGAAGCATTGGCCTCCTTCACCGCCTGCGCGACCTGCACGGGCGTGGCTTCGTCCACGGCGTCCGATGGCGCGGCCACGGCCTCCTCGGCGGCCTTGCCGGCGGTGCGCCCGGAGAGCGCCTGCATCCACCACGGGCCGTCTGCCGCGGGGCTTACGGGGATCGACATGATTTCCACCTTCTTGTCTTGATTGCTTTCGCTGTCGTCTGCGGCCTGGCCGGAGCCAGGCCGCAGGGAACAGCGCAGCCGGAGCCGGGCTTTCGCCCGACGGCTGCGCAATGCCTTCTCAGATCAACGCAGGAGCGACAGCACGCCTTGCGTGGTCTGGTTCGCCTGGGCCAGCACCGAGGTACCGGCTTGCTGCAGGATCTGCGCACGGGTCATGTTCGACACTTCGGTTGCGTAGTCGGCGTCTTCGATGCGCGAGCGCGAGGACGACAGGTTGGTGATGGCGGTGCCGAGGTTGGAGATCACCGAGTCGAAACGGTTTTGCACCGCACCCAGCGAGCTGCGCAGGTCGTCGACTTGCTTCAGTGCCGCGTCGATCGCTTCCAGCGGGCTGGCCGTCGAGCCGGTCTGCAGGCTGGCCACGGACACCTTCGAGGTATCGACGGTGAAAGCGGCCGTGCCGGCGGTCGTGGCCGTGTCGGCGGAAGCCGGGTCGAGCGCGATGTAGCGGAACATGGCGGTGCCGTCGACCGCGCCGGTGAAGCCCTGGTTGATCAACGACGAGGTTTCGCCTGCGCCGGTGGGCGTGATCGAGACTTCGGCGAACAGGTTGCCGTTCTTGTCGGCAACGGTGTTGCCGGTGAGCGTGGCGCCGCCCGCGGCCAGGCCGAGCTTGGTCGACAGGTCGTCGGTGGTCTTCTCGGCGACGGTCGTCGTGGTGACGGCCGTGGTGGAACCGTAGAGCGACTTCAGCTGGGCAGCCGTGGGCGCATCGCCTGCGGCCGAACCGGTCACGCCGTCGAAGGCGAAGGCGGCCGTGGCGGCGGGGCCGGCAACGTTGAAGCCTTGCATGCCGAGCGTCTTCGAGCTGATTTCCTTCAGGTCGATGTCGATGGTTTCGCCGTCGTTGGCACCCACTTGAACCGTCAGCGGCTTGGCCGACGACGAGAGGACCTTCACGCCGTTGAAGTCGGTCTGCTTCGACACGCGGTCGATTTCACCGAGGCGCAGCTTGATTTCGTCCTGGATGGACTGCAGGTCGCTGGCCGAATTGCTGCCGTTGGCGGCCTGCACCGACAGTTCGCGAACGCGCTGCAGGTTGTTGTTCACTTCCTTGAGCGCGCCTTCCGTCGTCTGCGCCAGCGAGATGCCGTCGTTGGCGTTGCGCGAGGCTTGCGTCAGGCCGCGGATGTTGGCCGTGAAGCGGTTGGCGATGGCCTGGCCGGCGGCGTCGTCCTTGGCGCTGTTGATGCGCAGACCGGAAGACAGGCGCTGGATCGCCGTGTTCAACGACGATTGCGACGCGTTGAGGTTGTTCTGCGTGAGCAGGGAAAGGCTGTTGGTGTTGATGACTTGCGCCATGTTCGACTCCTGATAGACAAAGGTTGTGGACTCCGGCCCTCAGGCCGCAACGCTGGACCCGCTCCCACTGTGAGACTCAAGCCATCGTTGGTTTAGTTATCGGCAGGGCTTTTCAAACATTTAGAGTCCGGCGCAAAAAAAGATGCGCACCCCACAACCTCCGGGTTCAGGCGGGCAGGTTCATCACTTCCTGGTAGGCCGCCACCAGCCGGTTGCGCACCTGCAGCCCGGTCTGGAAAGCCACGTTGGCCTTCTGCAGGTCGACCATCACGTCGTTCAGCGCCACGCCGGGCTTGCCCATTTCGAAGTCCTCGGCCTGGCCGTAGGCCTTGGTCTGTGCGGTGCTGATGCTGTCGAGGGAGCGCCGCAGCTCGGCCGCGAATCCCCCCGGCTGGGCCGCCTCGGCGGCGGGTTGCGCGATGCCGCTCTGGAGCGCGGTGGCGCGCATCTGCTGCAGGACGGATTCGATGGCGGTGATCGACATGGAGGGCTTTCTCTTGATAGGTTGGATCCGGGTGTGGACAAGGAGGCCCAGGGGCCTTCCCGCGTGTTTTCAGCGTAGCAGGCGAAGCCTCGGAGACATGCGCCCAACTGACGGCAAAACCCGCAGTTGTTCGACCAATCGAATATGGCCCGGCTGCTGAGAATCAACGCCGAACCCATAGCTCGCTGACGACACCACGGCCCCCTCGGCATGACCCCAGAACATCGAAGCCTCCAGCCCCTCGCCATGACCCCGCGCCGCCCCGTGCATTTGGCCGCGGCGGAGCTTGCGCAATGAGTTCGGCGGCCCCCGCGGGCGCCAGCCCGGCGCCCTCGCCCGCCTCCGGCCTTGCGGAGCGCCTGCGCGCCCAGCCGAAGCTGCCGCTGATCGTCGGCGCGGCCGCCATCGCCGCGGCCGCCGCGGCGTTCCTGCTGTGGAGCCGCGCGCCCGACTACGGCGTGCTCTACACCAACGTGACGGAACGCGACGGCGGCGCCATCATCGCGTCGCTGCAGCAGATGAACGTGCCCTACAAGTTCGCCGAAGGCGGCGGCGCGATCATGGTGGCGCGCGACAAGGTGCCCGAGCTGCGCCTGAAGCTCGCCGCCCAGGGTCTGCCCAAGGGCGGCGGGGTCGGCTTCGAGCTGATGGACAACCAGAAGTTCGGCACCAGCAACTTCGCTGAACAGGTGAACTACCAGCGCGGGCTCGAAGGCGAGCTGGCGCGCTCGGTCGAATCGATCGGCTCGGTCGAGTCGGCGCGCATCCACCTGGCGCTGCCCAAGCCTTCGCTCTTCGTGCGCGACCAGAAGAAGCCCTCGGCCTCGGTGATCCTGACGCTGCACCGCGGCCGCAGCATCGACGAGGGCCAGGTCAGCGCGATCGTGCACATGGTCTCCAGCAGCGTGCCCGACCTGAACGCCAAGAGCGTGACCGTGGTCGACCAGCACGGCAACCTGCTGTCGGCCGCCAACGCCGGCGCGCGCGGACTGGACGTGAGCCAGCTGAAATACGCGCAGGAAATCGAGCAGGGCTACATCCGCCGCATCGAGGCGATCCTGCAGCCCATCGTGGGCGCGAGCAACGTGCGCGCGCAGGTGGCGGCCGACATCGACTTTTCCGTGGTCGAGCGCACCGAGGAAAGCTACAAGCCGAACCAGGACCCGCGCACCGCGGCTGTCCGCAGCCAGCAGTCGAGCGAGTCGATGCAGCAGGGCGCCACGCCGCCGGGCGGCGTGCCGGGCGCGCTGTCGAACCAGCCGCCGCAGGCGCCGAGCGCGCCCATCACCGCGCCGCCGAACGCCGCGGCACCGGCGCCGGGAACTGCCGCAACCACCACGGCGGCCGGCACGGCACCGGGCAGCTCACGCAAGGACGTGACGACCAACTACGAGCTCGACCGTTCGATCCGCCATGTGCAGCAAGGCGCGGGCGGGGTGAAGCGGCTGTCGGTGGCCGTGGTGGTGAACCACCGCGAAGCCGCGGACAGCGCCGGCAAGCCGAGCCAGCGCGCGCTCACGCCGGCCGAGCTCGAGCAGATCCGGAACCTCGTCAAGGAAGCGATGGGCTTCAGCCAGGAGCGCGGCGACTCGCTCAACGTGGTCAACAGCGCCTTCGCCCGCGAAGGCGGCGACGAGCAGGCCGGCCCCGCGCTGCCGTTCTGGCGCGACCCCGCCAACCTCGGGCTCGCCATGACCATCGCGCAGTACCTGCTGGTGGCCGGCCTCGCGCTGTTCGCCTGGTTCGCGGTGCTGCGGCCGCTGCTGCGCAGGCACCTCGCGCCGCCCGCCGCCGCGGTGCCCGAAACGGCGCCGGCCGCCCCTGGCGCAGCCGACGACGAGGCGGCCTCGCAGAACAACGCGCGGCTGCGCGAGATCGAGCGCCAGAAGGCCGACCTCGACTACGCGCACCAGACCGCCGACCAGGATCCGCGCCTGGTGGCCACGCTGATCAAGCATTGGATGAATTCATGAGCGACGCAGGCACCCGGAAAAGCGCAATCTTGCTGATGTCGTTGGGCGAAGACCGCGCCGCCGCCACGCTGCACCACCTGCCCGCCACCGAGGTGCAGGCGCTGGGCGTCGCAATGGCCAAGCTGAGCCAGGTCTCCAAGGACGAACTCGCGGCCGTGCTGGCCGAGTTCCGCATGGAGACCGAGCAGCTGTCCGCGCTGCACCTGGGCTCGGGCAGCTACATCCGCGCCGTGCTGCGCAAGGCGCTGGGCGACGACCGCGCCAGCAACCTGCTCGAAGACATCCTGCAGCCCGACGAGCCGCACGGCGGCATCGAGCGGCTCAACGACCTGGAAGCCAGCGAAGTGGTGGAACTGGTGCGCGACGAGCATCCGCAGATTCTGGCCACGCTGCTGGTCCACCTGGACCGCAAGAAGGCCTCCGAGGTGCTCGAAAGACTGCCCGAGCGCCTGCGCCACGACGTGATCCTGCGCGTGGCCACCTTCGGCGGCGTGCAGCCGGCCGCGCTGGCCGAGCTGACCGACGTGCTCACCGAGATGCTCTCGGGCGAAGGCCTCAAGCGCAGCCGCCTGGGCGGCGCGCGCACCGCGGCCGAGATCGTCAACCTGATGAACAGCGCGCAGGAAGAAGAGGCCATTGCCCACGTGCGCGCCCACGACGAGGCGCTGGCCCAGCGCATCGTCGAGGAGATGTTCGTGTTCGAGAACCTGCTCGACCTGGAGGACCGCTACATCCAGCGCCTGCTCAAGGACATCGAGTCCGATTCGCTCATCGTCGCGCTCAAGGGCTCGGCGCCCGAGCTGCGCGAGAAGTTCCTCAAGAACATGTCGCAGCGCGCGGCCGAGACGCTGCGCGAGGACATCGAGCTGCGCGGCCCGGTGCGCGTGTCGCAGGTCGAGACCGAGCAGAAGGCGATCCTGCAGGTCGTGCGCCGCCTGGCCGATGCCGGCGAGATCGTCGTTGCCGCGCCTGGAACCGATGATTTCGTCTAGACATGTTGCTCTCCCCCCAAGCTTCGCGCACTTCGTGTCGCTGCGCCAACCCCCTCGCCGGGGGCAACACCTGCAGCCCGGCGAAGCCGGTTCTGCGGTGTTCCTGGAAGTCGATGAGATGACCTCCTTCCCTCATTCCTTCGGCGCTCGCGCGCGGCAGGACACGCCGCCGATGCTCTCCCAGCCGCGCCTGTCCGCCTGGCAGCGCTGGGAGATGGGCGCGATCGACGCGGAAGCGATCGCGGCGCACAGCGCCGGCATCGAAGCGCCCGCACCGCCGCGCATCGACCCGGCCGCGCTGGCACGCGAGGCCGAGCTCGAACGCCTGCGCCTGGAAGCGCGCGCCACCGGCGAAGCCGAAGGCCGCCGCGAGGGCTGGGCCCAGGGCCATGCCGAAGGGCGCACCGAAGGCCTGGCCGCCGGCCTGGCCGCGGCCAGCGCGCATGCCGAGCAGTTGCGCGCACTGGCGGCGGCGCTGCCGGCCGCGCTGCGCAGCGCGGAGAGCGAGCTGGGCGATGCCGTCCTGGCGCTCGCGCTCGATGCCGCGCGCCAGGTGATCCACCGCACCCTGCGCGTCGAGCCCGAATGGGTGCTGGCGCTGGTGCAGGACCTGCTGCACACCGAACCCGCGCTGCAGGGCGAGCCGCGCCTGCTGCTGCACCCCGAGGACCTGGCACTGGTGAAGAACAGCCTCGGCGGCGAACTGCAGGCCGCCGGCTGGCAGCTGCGCGCCGACGACACCCTGGCCCGCGGCGGCTGCCGCGTGCGCAGCACGAGCGGCGAGATGGACGCCACGCTCGCGACCCGCTGGAAGCGCGTGGCCGGCGCCTTCTCGCGCGATGCCGAACCCGATGGAGCCTGAGAAACCATGCAAGCCGCCACAATCACCGCCGCGCCCGGCGCGGTCAATCCGCACCTCAAGTCCTGGCTCGGCACGCTCGCGCAGGCCCGCAGCGAGGTCGGCCTGTGCGCGACCATCGCCACCTCGGGTCGCCTGACGCGCGCCGTCGGCCTGGTGCTGGAGGCCGTGGGCCTGCAACTGCCGGTCGGCAGCGACTGCCTGATCGAGTTGCCGCCCGGTTATCCGCAGCGCCATGCCGAGGCCGAGGTGGTCGGCTTTGCCGGCGACCGCCTGTTCCTGATGCCGCAAAGCGAAGTGGCCGGCCTGCTGCCCGGTGCGCGCGTGTTTGCGCGGCCCGGCCCCGCGCAGTTCGCGGGCGGCGCTTCCGGCGATGCCCACACCAAGCGGCTGCCGGTGGGTGAAGGCATGCTCGGGCGCGTGGTCGACGCCGCCGGACGGCCGCTCGACGGGCTCGGTCCGCTCGACGCGAGCCGCAGGGTGCCGCTGGGCGCGCCGCCGATCAATCCGCTCGCGCGTGCGCCGATCGACTCGGTGCTCGACGTGGGCGTGCGCGCCATCAACGCCATGCTCACCGTGGGCCGAGGCCAGCGCATGGGCCTGTTCGCGGGCTCCGGCGTGGGCAAGAGCGTGCTGCTGGGCATGATGGCGCGCTACACCAGCGCCGAAGTGATCGTGGTCGGCCTCATCGGCGAACGCGGCCGCGAGGTCAAGGACTTCATCGAGAACACGCTGGGCGAGGAAGGCCTGGCCCGCTCGGTGGTGGTGGCCGCGCCGGCCGACAACTCGCCGCTGATGCGGCTGCAGGGCGCGGCCTATGCCACCTGCCTGGCCGAGTACTTCCGCGACCAGGGCCGCGACGTGCTGCTGATCATGGATTCGCTCACGCGCTATGCGATGGCGCAGCGCGAGATCGCGCTCGCCGTGGGCGAGCCGCCGGCCACCAAGGGCTATCCGCCCTCGGTGTTCGCCAAGCTGCCCGCGCTGGTGGAGCGCGCCGGCAACGGCGCGCGCGATGCCAACGGCCGCGGCGGCTCGATCACGGCCTTCTACACCGTGCTGTCCGAAGGCGACGACCAGCAGGACCCGATCGCCGATTCGGCGCGCGCCATCCTCGACGGCCACGTGGTGCTGTCGCGCACGCTGGCCGAGGCCGGCCACTACCCGGCGATCGACATCGAGGCCTCGATCAGCCGCGCGATGACGGCGCTGATCGAGCCCTCGCAGTTCGACACCGTGCGGCGCTTCAAGCAGGCGCTCTCGCGCTACCAGCGCAACCGCGACCTCATCAGCGTCGGCGCCTATGCGGCCGGCCACGACCCGCAGCTCGACCAGGCCATTGCGCTCTATCCGCGCATCGAGGCCTTCCTGCAGCAGTCGATGCACGAGCGCTGCGACTACGCCGCGTCCATCGAGCGCATGGGCCGCCTCTTCGAACCCGCCTGATCCCATCCCCTTTCACAGGAGTCGCCATGCCGCACAAGCTTCCGCTCGACACGCTCACCGACCTCGCCCGCACCCGAACCGACGATGCGGCGCGCCAGCTCGGCCTGCTGCAGAACGCGCAGGTCAGCGCCCACCAGAAGCTGGAGCTGCTGCTGCAATACCGCCAGGACTACAGCGACCAGCTGCAGGTGCTGATGGCGAACGGCCTGCCCTCGGCCCAGTGGCACAACTACCGCAACTTCCTCGGCACGCTCGACGGCGCCATCAAGCAGCAGCAGGCCATCGCCGCGCAGGCGGCCAGCCGGCTCGACCATGGCCGCAGCGAATGGCAGCAGCACAAGCGGCGCCTCAACTCCTTCGATGCGCTGGCCGAACGCGCGCGGCGGCAGGAACTCGTGGTCGGTGCGCGGCGCGAGCAGCGCGACAGCGACGAACGCACGGCACGCAAGTTCTTCGACCGCGCCTCCCAACCGACACCCTGACGCACCCGCCCCGCCATGCCTTCTCCCATTGCCCCTTCCTTCAGCCCAAGTGCGGCTGCCTCCTCGGCTTCTTCCGCTGCCTCCGGTGCACGCGGCCGCAACGCCGAGGAGCCCGGCGGCCGCAGCTTCGATGCGGCGCTGGCCCGCTCGCGCAACGCGGGCGCAGCGCAGGCGCCCGAAGAGGCCGAATCGTCCGCACTCGAAGCCACGCACCGCCGAAAGGCCTCGCGCGCCGGCGATCGCAAGGACGAGCTTGCCGCCGAGCTGTTGCCGATGTCCTTCTTCGCGCCGCTGGTGGCGCCACCCTCCGCCGCCACCGCTGCGCTGGCGGCCGGTGCACCCGCGGCGGCCTCGATGCCCGACGGCATCCAGGCCGTGCTGCCGGGCGATGCGCCGGCCGACACGCTGGCTGGAGAGACCGCAGACGCTGCGGCAGGCAAGACAGCCATTGCGGCGGATGCCGAAGGCGAAACAACTGCGCCAACGAAGCCGACACACGGTGCGCAGCAGGCGCCAGCCCCGGACGCCGCGCAGCCGGCGGATGCACGCGCCGCCGTGCAGGCCGCAGCCGCTGTGCCGCCGCCGGCCGCTGGCACAGGCACAGACACGGCCGCGACCCCGGCCGCCGACGCTGCGGCGCCCGAAACCGGCACCCACATCGCCGCGGCTCCTGCAGCGGCCGCCACCGACCCACGCGGCGCATCCACCGCCTCCCTCTCCGCCGATGCCGACACCCACTCGGCACCGGCCACCGCCATGATCTCCGCCGACAAGACCGCCGACCTGGCCGCCGCATCCGACGCGGCGGCGCCCGCCTCCGACAGCGTGCCCACCCCGATGCCGTTCACGCCGGCCGCGGCCGCCGCCGCGCGCACGAACGTGCCGCCGGCCTCGCCGCACACGCCCATCCTCAGCGTGGAGCCGTCGGTCGGCTCGGCCGCCTGGGGCAAGGCCATCGGCCACCAGGTGCTGCGCATGACCGCCGCGGGCTATCAGGTGGCCGAGCTGAACCTCAACCCGGCCGGCCTCGGCCCGCTCAAGGTCACGCTCACCATGGGCGACAACCAGGCGCAGGCGATGTTCGCCTCGGCCCACGAGAGCGTGCGCAAGGCGCTCGAAGTCGCGCTGCCGCAATTGCGCGCGAGCCTTGCCGACCACGGCATCAGCCTGGGCCAGGCCTCGGTCGGCGCGGAATCGCATCCCTCGCCCGGACAAAGCGGCGCCTTCGGCCAGCAGCCCCAGCAGCAGGGATCGCCGCGGCAGGCCAACTACGCCGCGGCCAGCCGCGCACAAGCCATCGCCACCACCGAGCCGCTGCGCAGCATGCCGGCGCCTGCGGCGCTTCGCAGGCCCAGTGCCGGCGTCGACACCTTCGCATGAGATGGCGAACGCGGGATCTGAGAGCTTTTCCCGCGCTTGATCAGCCCTTCGCCTGCCAGCCACCTGGCAAAGAATAGTCCGAAACCGATTCGCTTCGCAGCACCCATATGGCTACCAGTCCTCCTGTCGCACTCGCTCCCGTTCCCCCTTCCCCCGCACGTTCGTCCAGGCTGTGGATCGTGCTCCTGATCGTCGTGCTGGCCGGCGCGCTGGCCGCCGCCGGCGGCTATTTCCTGCTGCGCCAGCGCGCCGCGGCCGAACCCGCCGCAGCCGCTGCACCCGTGCCTGAGAAGCCGATCTTCGTGACCCTCGAGCCGCTGACTGTCAACGTGCAGTCCGAAGGCCGCGGCCGCTTCCTGCACGTGGGCATCGCCCTCAAGGTGCGCGACGAACAGGCCAAGGCGCGCATCGTCGAATTCATGCCCGAGATCCGCAGCCGGGTGCTGTTGCTGCTGTCGAACCGCCCGCCCGAATCGCTGGTGACGACCGCCGACAAGGCCCGCCTGGCCGAGGAGATCCGCGCCGAGCTGAGCCGCCCGCTGGGCGCAGGCCTGCCGCCGCAGGAGATCGCCAGCGTGTCCTTCAACACCTTCGTGGTGCAGTAACCCTTTCCGGACCGCCGATCCATGGCCTATGAACAAGTGCTCTCCCAGGACGAGGTCGACGCGCTGCTGCAGGGCGTCACCGGCGGCGCGCCCGAGCAGAGCGACGGCGCCGCCGCCCGCACGGACGGCCTGCCGGTGTACGACCTGGGCGCGCCCGACCGCGTGGTGCGCAGCCGCATGCACACGCTGGAGGTCATCAACGAGCGCTTTGCCCGCCACCTGCGCAGCTCGCTGCTGAACTTCATGCGGCGCAGCCCCGACATCTCGGTCGGGCCGGTGCACATCCAGCAGTACGGCGAATTCGTGCGCCACCTGCCGGTGCCGGCCAACATCAACATGCTGCACATGAAGCCGCTGCGCGGCACGGCGCTGTTCGTGTTCGATCCGAAGCTGGTGTTCCTGGTGGTCGACAACCTGTTCGGCAGCGACGGGCGCTACCACGTGCGCGTCGAGGGGCGCGACTTCACGCGCACCGAGCAGCGCATCATCAAGCGGCTCCTGAACCTCACGCTGCAGTGCTATGCCGACGCCTGGCAGCCGGTGTTCCCGCTGAGCTTCGACTACGTGCGCGCCGAGATGCACGGCAAGCTCGCCAACATCGTCGCGCCCAACGAAGTGGTGATCAACACCACGCTGCAGATCGAGTTCGGCCCGGTGGGCGGCTTCCTGCACGTGTGCATTCCCTATTCGATGATCGAGCCGATCCGCGACCTGCTGTCCAACCCGGTGCAGGACGAGATCGAGGTCGACAAGCGCTGGGTGCGCCAGATGTCGCAGCAGATGCAGAGCGCCGACGTGGAGCTCAGCGCCGAATTCATCACGCTGCCCTCGACCATCGGCGAGGTGCTCAAGCTGCAGGTGGGCGACGTGCTGCCCATCGAGCTCCCTTCCTCGATCACCGCGCGCGTGGACGGCATTCCGGTCATGGAATGCGGCTACGGGGTGTCGAACGAACGCTATGCCCTGCGCGTGCTGCAGATGATCTCCCACCAAGACAGCGATCCGAAGAACGACCATGACTGACAACACCCCATCCACCAGCGATGCGGACGACTGGGCCAGCGCGCTGGCCGAACAGACCGCGGCCTCCGCTCCCGCTCCCGCCTTCGCTCCCGCCGCCCCGCCGGCGATCGCTCCCGCTCCCGCACCGGCCGCCGCGCCCGCCGGCAGCCGCGTGTTCCAGCCGCTGCAGGCCATGGCGACCGGCGCCGGCTCGCCCGTGGACGTGGAGCGCATCCTCGACGTGCCGGTGCAGCTCACGGCCGAGCTCGGCCGCACCCGCATCACCATCAAGAGCCTGCTGCAGCTCTCGCAGGGCTCGGTGGTCGAGCTCGACGGCCTGGCCGGCCAGCCGCTGGACGTGCTGATCAACGGCTACCTGATCGCGCAGGGCGAGGTGGTGGTGGTCAACGAGAAGTACGGCATCCGCCTGACCGACATCGTCACGCCCTCCGAGCGCATGCAGAAGCTCGGGCGGTCATGAATCTCCTTGCCAGGCGGCTGCCGCAGGCCGCCGCATCGATTGCGGCTGCCGCATGCTTCGCAGCCCACGCGGCGCTGCCGACCGTGCCCTCGCCCGCCGAGGCGGCGCCGGCCGTCGGCGCCTCCAGCCTGCTGCAGGCCGGCTTCGGCATGTTCGCGGTGCTGGCCCTGATCTTCCTGTGCGCCTGGGCCGCGCGCCGCTTCGGCCTGCAGCGCCTGGGCGGCGGCCAATCGGTGAAGGTGGTCTCCAGCACCATGGTCGGCCAGCGCGAGCGCGTGGTCGTGGTCGAGGTCGGCGGCACCTGGCTGGTGCTGGGCGTTGCGGCCGGCCGGGTCAATGCGCTGCATTCGCTGCCGGCGCAGGCGCTGCCCGCGGCGGCCCCTGCACGCGCAGTGCCCGACGCCCGCCTGGCCGGCGCGGCGGGCCTGTTCGCCCAGAAGCTGCGCGACTCGCTCGGCCTTGCGCAGCGGCCCCACCCATGATGCGCACCGCCCGCCAGCGAAGCCTTGCCGGCTTCGCGCTGATGCTGCTCGCCCTCGCGCTGCCGACGGCGGCTTGGACGCAGGGCCTGCCCGGCCTCACCAGCACGCCCGGCCCGGGCGGCAGCCAGACCTGGTCGCTCAGCGTGCAGACGCTGGTGATGCTGACCTCGCTCAGCTTCCTGCCGGCGCTGCTGCTGAGCATGACGAGCTTCACGCGCATCCTCATCGTGCTGGGCCTGCTGCGCACGGCCATCGGCACGCAGTCGTCGCCGCCCAACCAGATCCTGGTGGGCCTGTCGCTGTTCCTCACCTTCTTCGTGATGGCGCCGGTGTTCGACAAGGTCCACGACGAGGCCTACAAGCCCTTCTCCGAAAACAGGATCACGGCCGAGAAGGCGCTCGAGAAGGGCATTGCGCCCTTCAAGTCCTTCATGCTGAAGCAGACCCGCGAGAACGACCTGGCCCTGTTCGCCAGGCTCGCCAAGATCCCCGACATGCAGGGCCCCGAGGAAGTGCCGCTGCGCATCCTGCTGCCCTCCTTCGTGATCAGCGAGCTGAAGACCGCGTTCCAGATCGGCTTCACGATCTTCATTCCGTTCCTGATCATCGACCTGGTGGTGGCCAGCGTGCTGATGTCGATGGGCATGATGATGGTGCCGCCCGCCTCCATCGCGCTGCCCTTCAAGCTGATGCTGTTCGTCATGGCCGACGGCTGGCAGCTGCTGATCGGCGCACTGGCCGAGAGCTTTTATCTTTAGAGGCGCGCAATGACTCCCGAATCCGTCATGTCCCTGGGCAGCCAGGCCATCCACGTCTCGCTGCTGCTGGGCGCGCCGATGCTGCTGGTGGCGCTCGTGGTGGGCCTGGTCATCAGCATCTTCCAGGCTGCAACGCAGATCAACGAAGCCACGCTGTCCTTCATTCCCAAGCTGCTGGCGGTGTTCGCGGTGCTGGTGCTTGCCGGCCCCTGGATGCTGGCGCAGATGCTCGACTACATCCGCACGCTGTTCTCGAGCATCCCGCAGCTGGTCGCCTGAGCGCGCGCTGACATGCCCGCCATCTTCTCCGTCACCTCGGCGGAGCTGACCGCCTGGCTGACGGCCTTCCTGTGGCCCTTCGTGCGCATGCTGGCGCTGGTGAGCACCGCACCGGTGTTCGGCGAGCCCGGCGTCGCGCGCCAGACCAAGGTGGCTGTTGCCGCGCTGCTGGCGGTGGCCATTGCGCCCACGCTCGGTCCCATGCCCGCGGTGCCGGTGGTCTCCGCGGGCGGCGTGTGGATCATCGTGCAGCAGGTGCTCATCGGCGGTGCCATCGGCTTCGCGATGCGCATGGTGTTCGCGGCCGTGCTGGCCGCGGGCGAGTACATCGGCCTGCAGATGGGCCTGTCCTTCGCGTCCTTCTTCGATCCCATGGCCGGCGGCGCCACCATGGTGATTGCGCGGCTCATGCACATGCTGGCCATTCTTCTCTTCCTGGCGGTGGACGGCCACCTGCTGATGCTCGCGGCGCTGGCCGAGAGCTTCCACACGCTGCCGATCGCCGATGCGCCGCTGGCCGCGCAGGGCTGGATGCTGCTGGTGTCCGGCGGCGGACGGATCTTTGCCAACGGGCTGATGCTGGCGCTGCCGCTGGTGACCGCGCTGCTCACGCTCAACCTTGCGATGGGCATCCTGAACCGGGCTTCGCCGCAGTTCAGCATCTTTGCGGTCGGCTTTCCGCTCACGCTGCTGGCGGGCATCGGCATGCTGCAGCTGCTGATGCCGCAGCTCGGCGCCTTCATGGAGCCGCGCTTTGCCGCCGCGCTGTCTTCGCTGCCCCAGCTGATGCAGGCGCTGCGGCCCTGAGCCGCACGCCGCTCGCATTCACAGGTAGTTGAACAGCGCAATGCTGTGCAGCCGCGCGAAGGTCTGCTGGGTGGCCTGGAGCGAGGTCTGGCGCTGCAGGAATTCCGAGATGGCGCTGGCCGGGTCCAGGTCCACCAGCTCCGAGAGGTAGCCCTTGTCGATCAGGTCGCGCGAGGCGCCGCTGGTGTTGAGCGCGTCGAGCTCGTTCATGCGCGAGCCGACCGACGACATGACCGTGAGCACGTTGTCGTGCGCATTGATGATCTTGACGTTGAAGGTGCTCAGCGCGTTGAGCAGATCGGCCTTCGCCGCGTCGCCGTTGCCGGCCAGCGGCTGCCTGAGCGCAGTGACCAGCTCGCCGATGGCGGCGAACACGTCGGTGCCGGCATTGCGCGCCGTGGCCACCTGGAAGGTGTCGCCGTCGGCCGGCGCGCCGCTCATGGTGATCTGCAGGCCGCCGAACGAGATCGCGGCGCCCGGCACGTAGGCGCCCGATGCGGCCACCACGGGCGGCGTGTCCTGCGTGGCCACCGTGTAGTTGCCGCCGCTGAAGCTGATCACGAAGTCCTTGCCGTAGTTGGCCGCGCTCGCATCGGTCACGCCCACGGCGCCGAAGACGCCGGAGCCGGTGTTGCCGGCACCCGCCGAGCTCACGTAGCCCGCGCCGCCCTGCACCGACTGGAACACGCTGCGTCCGTCGTCCGTGGTCGACATCTGGCGCGACACGTCGATCTGCATCAGGCGCTGGCCCTGGTCGCCCATGTACTGGATGCCGCCGGCCCCCGCCACGAAGGGCTGGCTCGCGCTCTTGAAGCCGGCGAACAGGAACTGGCCGTTGCCGTCGTCGGCATTGGCCACGTTCACCAGCTGGTCCAGGTTGCCCTGCAGCGTGGTGGCCAGCGAGGCGCGGTCGGCGTCCGACAGCGTGCCGTTGCCGGCCTGCACCGCGAGCGTCTTCATGTTCTGCATGATCGAGGTGGCCGACTTCAGCGCGGTCTCTTCCTGCGAGAGCGAGAGCATCGCGCGGCTGCGGCTGGTGGCGTACTGCGCCGACTCCGCCATCGACTGGCTCACGCCCAGCGCACGCGCGGCGGCCACCGGATCGTCGGCAGCCGTCAGGAACTTGGTGCCCGCGGCGAGCTGCTGCTGGATGCGGAACAGCTGCTGCTGCTGCGAACCCAGCGAGCTCATGCTCTGGGCGTAGAAGGATTGGGTGCTGATGCGCATCGCGGCTCCGTAGGTTCTTTTCTAAAGGCGGCCAGCTCAGCCGCGGATGCCCAGGATCGCGTCGAACATGGTCGATGCGGTCTGGATCACCTTGGCATTGGCCTGGTACATCTGCTGGTACATCAGCAGGTTGGCGGTTTCCTCGTCCTGGTTCACGCCCGAGATCGAGTCGCGGCTCGCACGGATCTGGCCCGTCACGCTTTCCTGCGTCTTCTCTGCCACGCGGATTTCCATGGCGCGGTTGCCCACCTCGCTCACCAGCTTGGCGAAGGCACCGTTGAAGGTGGATGTGCCGCCGTCCATCGCGGTCTTGCGCTGCAGCGCGCCAAGCAGCAATGCATTGCTGCCGTCGGATACGCCGCCCGCGTTCTTGCCGATGGTGAAGGTGTCGCCATCGGCGGGCGCGCCGCTGAGCTTGACCTCGATGCCGTCGAAGCGGATGGAGGCGCCCGCGGTGTAGGGCACGGCCGTGCCGGCCGCATAGTTGGTCGATGTGCCATCGGCCAGCGTCACCGTCACGGGGGAGGTGGCCGGAAAGCCCGACAGCGCGTTGGCCGCGGCGTCGTAGGCGAGCGTGACCGTCGCGGCCAGCGGCGTGGCCAGGTAGCCCGCGTCGACCACGGCGGGGCTCAGCGCGCCGGTGCCCTTGTTGCCCACCGCCTTGCCCGTGGCCAGCGGCGATGCGGCGGCCACCTTGGCCGTGTCGCGCACCAGCACGTCCATGTCGCGCGCGCCGCTGCGCGTCGGCTGCACCAGGAAGGAATCGCCGGCCTGCGCGGTACCGCTGGCCACTGCGAGGCTCACGCCGTCGAAGCTGGCGGGAAAGGTGGTGAAGTCGCCCATCGGCTGCTTGTCCGACAGCCGCGTGACGCTGTAGGTGAGCGTGCCCGCCACGTCCTTCACCTGCACCGAATAGTCGCTGGTCGTGAGCTGCGAGGTGTCGCTCACGCTGGCGCCGAGCACCATGTCGCCCGCATTGCGCGCATTGGAGAACACGCCCGGCACGGCCTGCGAGAAGAAGTCGGTGCCCAGCACGCCGTTCAGGTCGACGCCCAGCTTGTGCTGCTCGTTGAACTCGCTGCCCAGCGCCATCGCGAGGCGGCCGACGGCGTTCTGCGTGGTGGTGAGCGTCTCGGCGCGGAAGGCCAGCAGGCCGCCCAGCGAACCGCCGCTGATCACGTCGTCGTTGAGCTCGGACACCGTGCCCGTGAGGCCGACCAGCGCCACTGCCTTGCGCGTGGGATCGGCGGCGGACGAAACCGCCTGCAGCTGCGCGGCCCGGTCGCCCAGCACCAGCGTCTGGCCGTTGCCGATGAAGACGTTGTACTGGCCGCTGTCCTGCTCCAGAACCTTCACGCCCACGATCTTGCCGAGCTCGCTCACCAGCTGGTCGCGCTGGTCCATCAGGTCGTTGGGCGGCTGGCCGCCGGCCATCGCGCTGAGCTGGCTGATCTGCTGGTTCAGGCTCGCGATCTGCTTGGCATAGGTGTTGATCTGCGCGGTGCTGCCTTCGATCTGGTCGTTGACCGAACCGTTCAGGTCGGTGAGGTACTGGTCGGTGGCGCGGAACTTGTTGGCCAGCGTCTGCGCCGCGCTGATGAGCTGCTGGCGCGCCGCCGGGTCGGCCGGCGTGTTGGCCACGCCCTGCACGCTGGCGAAGAAGCTCTGCATCAGCGGCGTGAGGCCCGCGGTCTTGTCGGCCAGCAGCGAGTCGATGCGGTTGATCTGCGATCCGTAGCTCGCGAGCGCGGCGCCCGCGGCTTCGGCACCGTTGAGCTGGGCCGTGAGATAGCCGTCGTAGCTGCGCTGCACCGTGGTGACGCGCGCGCCATTCCCGATGAAACCCGCACCGGTCGTCGTGCCGCCGTTGGACGAGACCAGCGCGGTCTGCCGGCTGTAGCCGGCCGTGTACACATTGGCCGTGTTGTGGGCCGTGGTCATGAGCGCGGATCGCGCGACGCTCAGGCCGGACAGGCCCGTTTGGAACATCGACATGAGGCTTTACCTGTAGAACGTTTTCTTGTTGGCACCGGGCATCGCTTGCGATACCTGCTTCCTGTCTATCGGCAGGCGGCGCGGAAAATGAAGTGCCCGCTGGAACATTTCGGCTGGTTGCGCTTTCACGCGGCGCGCCGGAACACGCTGACCGACTCGACCAGGCTCGCGGCCTGCTCCTGCATCGACTGCGCCGCGGCGGCCGCTTCTTCCACCAGCGCCGCGTTCTGCTGCGTCACCTGGTCCATCTGCGCAATCGCCTGGTTCACCTGTTCGATGCCGGTGCTCTGCTCCTGGCTCGCGGCCGTGATCTCGCCCATGATGTCGGTCACGCGTTTCACGCTGTCCACGATCTCGTCCATCGTGCGCCCCGCCTCGGCCACCTGGCGGCTGCCGGCCTCGACCTTGTCCACCGAGTCGTCGATCAGGCCCTTGATTTCCTTGGCGGCTGCGCCCGAGCGCTGCGCGAGGTTTCTCACCTCGGAAGCGACGACTGCGAAGCCGCGGCCTTGTTCACCCGCTCTTGCAGCTTCCACCGCCGCGTTCAGGGCCAGGATGTTGGTCTGGAACGCGATGCCGTCGATCACGCCGATGATGTCGACGATCTTCTTGGACGAGCTGTTGATGGAGCCCATGGTGTCCACCACCTGGCTCACCACGCCGCCGCCGCGCACCGCCACTTCGGAAGCGGAGACGGCCAGCTGGTTGGCCTGCCGTGCGTTGTCCGCGTTCTGCTTGACGGTGCTCGTGAGTTCTTCCATCGAGGCGGCCGTCTGCTCCAACGAGCTGGCCTGCTCCTCGGTGCGCGAGGACAGGTCCTGGTTGCCCGCCGCAATCTGGGTCGAGGCCGACACCACGCTCGACACGTTGCTGTCCACATCCACCACAACGGCCGAGAAGTTCGCGCTCATCTGGTTCAGCGCGCGAAGCAGGTGGCGCATCTCGTCCTCGGGGCGGATCTCGAACCTCGCAATGCCCCCGGCGGCGATGGCCTGCGCCACCCGCACCGCCTGGTCCATGGGGCGGAAGACCGTGCGGTCGAGGAAGTAGCCGAAGCCCGCCCACGCCAGCGCGCACACCGCGGCACCGGCAGCCCAGTCCTCGGGGCCGACCCAGCCGAAATGGCCGGCAGCGCCGAGCACCAGCATCGATACCGCCGCGGCCGAGGTCGAGCCCAGCACGCGCAGCCGGATGGGCAGGCGGCGCAGGCGGGCCAGCAGGCTCGTCCAGCCGCGCTTGACGACCTCGCCCTGCCGGATCGCCAGGCCCTGGGCATGGCCTTCCCTGAACCTGCGGTAAAGCTGCTCGGCCTGCGCCACGTCCGCGCGATCGGGCTTGCTGCGCACCGACATGTAGCCCTCCACCTCGCCCCTGCGGCGGATCGGCGTCACATTCGCGAGCACCCAGTAGAAGTCCCCGTTCTCGCGCCGGTTCTTGATCACGCCGGTCCAGGGCAGCTCCTGCTTCAGGGTCTCCCACATGTCGGCAAAGGCCTCCGGGGGCATGTCGGGGTGCCGAATCATGTTGTGCGGCTTGCCGATGAGTTGCGCCACGGCATAGCCGCTGGCGGCCACGAAGGCCGGATTGACGTAGGTGATGCGCCCTTTCAGGTCGGTGCGCGACACCAGTGCTGCGTCATCGTCGAGCAGATATTCGTTGGCGGTAACGGGTAGATTGACTCTCATCAGTTCCAGATCGAAGGGTTGTTTTTTTCTCGCTAGGCGAAGGCTGGCTCCGAGGTGCGCAGCGCCAGGCCTGTGCGGGCGTCGCCGGGCAGGCTTGCAGCAGGCGCCAGGTCTCTCCCGGCCTCGAGCCGGAACACGCTGACCGATGCCACCAGGCTCGCGGCCTGCTCCTGCATCGATTGCGCCGCGGCGGCCGCTTCTTCCACCAGCGCCGCGTTCTGCTGCGTCACCTGGTCCATCTGCGCGATCGCCTGGTTCACCTGTTCAATGCCCGTGCTCTGCTCCTGGCTCGCGGCCGTGATCTCGCCCATGATGTCGGTCACGCGTTTCACGCTGTCCACGATCTCGTCCATCGTGCGCCCCGCCTCGGCCACCTGGCGGCTGCCGGCCTCGACCTTGTCCACCGAGTCGTCGATCAGGCCCTTGATTTCCTTGGCGGCTGCGCCCGAGCGCTGCGCGAGGTTTCTCACCTCGGAAGCGACGACTGCGAAGCCGCGGCCTTGTTCACCCGCTCTTGCAGCTTCCACCGCCGCGTTCAGGGCCAGGATGTTGGTCTGGAACGCGATGCCGTCGATCACGCCGATGATGTCGACGATCTTCTTCGAGGAGGCATTGATCGAGGCCATGGTGTCGACCACCTGGCCTACCGCGTTGCCGCCCTTGACGGCCACTTCGGAGGCCGACAAGGCCAGTTGATTCGCTTGCCGCGCGTTGTCGGCGTTCTGCTTGACCGTGCTCGTGAGTTCCTCCATCGAGGCGGCCGTCTGCTCCAGCGAGCTGGCCTGCTCCTCGGTGCGCGAAGACAGGTCCCGGTTGCCGGCTGCGATCTGCTCCGAGGCGGTCGCGATCGTGTCGGTGCCCTGGCGCACCTCGCCGACCACCTTGGCCAGGCTCTCGTTCATGTGCTTCAGCGCCTGCATGAGCTGGCCGGTCTCGTCGCGCGAGTGGGCCTCGATGACCGAGCCGAGGTCGCCATTCGCCACCGTTTCGGCCACCTTCACCGCGCGGCCCAGCGGCTGCGTGACGCTGCGCGCAATCAGGAAGGCGCAGCCCGCGCCGATCACCAGCGTGAGCACCGTGAGCACGATGCGCAGGTTGAAGCCTCGCTCGTTGGCCGCATCGATCGCATGGCTCATGTCGTCGATCGCCTTGCGCTCGAGCGCAAGCAGTTCGAGCACGCGGCTTTCATAGGCCTTGGCGGCCGGCTGGAAGGTGTTCTTGAACACCGCCTCCGCCTCGCCCGGGGTGCCACTGGCCTTGGCCTTCTGCACCGCGTCCTTGGCGGCCTGGTATTTGGCCCGCAGCTCGACGATGGACTTGAAGGTCGACTTCTCGACGTCGGTCACCAGCAGGGCCTCGACCTTGGCCATGGTTTCGCCGCCCTTCTTGACGCTGTCGGAGATGACGTCGGCAAAGGTGATGGGAAGCGTTTCGTCGGTGGTCCGGGCGATCATCGCGGTGCGCGCGATGGCCGAGTAGGTCAGCACGTACCAGTCGGAGATCAGCCGCTCCTTCGCGAGCGGGCTCTGCATCATCTGGCGGGTGGCCTCGGCATTGCTTCGGGCGGTCACCAGGGCGAACGCCGCCGAGACCAGGGTCAGCGCGAGAACCAGGCCGAAGCCGATGGTCAGGCGCGTGCCGATGCGCATGTTGGAAAGGAAGTTCATCTTGGAATACCGGAATACTGAATGGGGGTGAAGGGACGGCGAAGGCGCGGCCTCAGAGGGGCGCCACCTCGGGCGCGTGGTAATGGACAGGGCTGGTTTGCCGCAGGGCGGTGGCGGCCTGGCGCGGCGGGCCGTCCAGCTTGAACACGCTCACGGCCTGCACCAGGCTCGCGGCCTGCTCCTGCATCGACTGTGCCGCAGCGGCCGCTTCTTCCACCAGCGCCGCGTTCTGCTGCGTCACCTGGTCCATCTGCGCGATCGCCTGGTTCACCTGTTCAATGCCCGTGCTCTGCTC
>NZ_VIVL01000008.1 GCF_007828835.1 Variovorax beijingensis
CCCTGGAACATCGAGCTCGTCGAACCGTAGACCTCTGCGCGCGCATCGATTCCGGCGCCGCGCGCAAGGGCGTGGTTTATTGAGCGCTTACGAACCAATTGCTCGCGTCCAACGTCGTCGCGGCGAGCCATCCGCACAGCATCACGACCAAGGTGCACGAGTAGTCGTTCAGCGGCTTGTCCTTGTCTTGGGCAAAGACAATCAGCGCGGCTCCTACGACTCCCACGCATTGCCACAGGCCAGTGATGTGCCGACCCAGGTGGGTAGAGGTCTGCCGGTATGTCTCCAGCAGGAAGTCCTCGCG
Organism: Variovorax beijingensis; assembly: GCF_007828835.1. Classification (GTDB taxonomy): domain Bacteria; phylum Pseudomonadota; class Gammaproteobacteria; order Burkholderiales; family Burkholderiaceae_C; genus Variovorax; species Variovorax beijingensis_A. The sequence continues at coordinate 305 of NZ_VIVL01000008.1, forward strand.
CTTGTCATCGCAGCGACCCGTCGCTGAAGGGGTGTTTGGCGTCTGATTTGTCATTCGTATTGGCGCGGTAGAGGCGATGGAAACGGCTAGGCGATCTCTAGACCTTCGTGTACCCCATCGTCAGGATGGAGTGCCCGTTGCTGAAGACATCGAACACAAACTCGTGTTGACGGCCTTCCACATCCCTCAGTGCGTACGTGAATGCACCCAATGGTCCGCCGCGCGCGTGCCGAGCGTTGGCTTTCACGATCGTGAACAGTTGGGGAGCCTGGATGTGGCCGAACCTTTGCTCGAACGGCGTCGAAACCGCCAAGTGTTTTACTGACGCCTCCCGCAAGGAACCCGGCTCGCAGATCATGAAGAAGGTCGGTCGGCCCGAGTGCTCTGCAATCCGCCATCCCGCGGATGAAATGCTGTTGCCCGAGTCGTTCGCCAGATTCATCGCCAAAGACATGAGCGGATCCTTGCCGCTGAGATAGTCGTTGATGTAATAGCCTGGGAACAGAATCAAGCCTGCGCCGAGATTGGCTTCTGCCTCGATCATCGCTTCGCAGGAGGGCAACAGCGTCACTTCGGCATCGCCGTACATGAAGTCCTTGTGCCAGTCGAGCAAGTCGTGAGTGATCTCGTGTGCCTCTGCCCACCGCTTCTTGATGTCGTGCAAGTCATCGTCGATGAGGATCCTCTTGGCATCGGGAAGCAGCAGCGCCTTGAGATCCATCTGTTTGACGGCCTCGACCAGGCGCCAAGGTTCCGTGATGACCTTCCCGGCAATGCGCATCTTGTGCGCTAGGCGGTCCATGAAGTCGGGGTTTCCGACGGAATAGTAGCGCACGTCCAGTTTTTGGACTGCCCGGACTTGCGCAAGGCTGATCGGCGGCTTGGGTCGACCCAGGTCCGCTAGCAATCGGTCGACCCGGACTGCAATTGCCTTCGATTCTTCAACTGGTACAAGTGGTCCCTTCATCCTCAGCCCTCATTTCGTTGTTGTCTATCCGTCCCAGTTCAGTCTTCGGACATGAACTTTATGAAATCCTGGACAAGATCTTGACTGTTTTCGTCCAACGTACTCATCCCCTTGGAAAGAGTCGCGTACCTCACCATGACGGCATCGTTTTGCGCGTCTTTGACGCTGCCAAAGCCAGCTATGGTTGCGAGCTTCCCTCGCGACAGGCGCAGAGCCTTTGACACACCAGCGACAACGCGTAGTGACGGCTGAACTGCTGCGTCAAGCAGCTTTGTAACGTCGTCTTCAGACAGTCCCGATCGGTCTGCCAACGTCTTCCTATCCAGCCTCTCTTGTGCACAGGCAGCCTTCACCACGACAGCCATCGCGCGGGCAGGCGTGGGTTGAGCGGCAGTGTGTTCAGCTCGAGCCACTCGAGCTTCGAACGCGGTCAGGTCACCAGTGCCAGCAAGAGGTACTTCGGTCCCAACGGGCTCTAGATGTCGCTCTAGCCAGCTACGCGGGATTTTCTTCATCATCATCTCCTTCCAACGGGTAGAACGCCTCGGCCGCAGCCTCCTCGAGTTCGAAGTACTCGAGGTTTTCCTTCTTCGGGTCGCGGCCGAGGCTGACCATCCCGATCTTCTTTTCATACCAAAGTGCCGCGTCGTCCAGCGCGTGCAACCCGACCCGCCCCTTAAAACCGAGGTCTCGGCTGATATCGACCGCCTGTCGCATCAAGATCTTTCCAACCAACTGATACCGCGGCGGGGTCAGAACCCCAGGCAGGTTCCACGGCGCAGTGGCGATGAGATCGAGGTAGATCCCCGGCTTCCCCTTGTGACTCTCCGCGCGGCAGGCATGCTCGTAGGTACTCAAGTGCATCAGGCCTTCGACCCAGACGCGTTGCCCGTCGGTGCCGGGGTTAATCGTCCGCGTCACCGCGTAGACCTCTTCACGAAGAGACCGGCTGGCCTGGACGGCTATGAAGCCCCACGGCCAGTGCGCATACGTGAATGGCAGTGTCACCCCGAGTTCACGGTCGACATTGATGGCGGCCACGCCCTCCATCCATCCACGCCACTGCTCTTCCGCGCGCAGCACGAGTTGCGTGTCGGGTTGCCGCCACAACGTCCCCGGCTCCCAGACCTTGCGGGCGTTGTCCCAGAGTTCGATGTCTTCGCTTTCGGTCACAGCACCACCACTTCCTTCTTTTCTTTGCTTTTCTCGTCTTCAAAGAAGAGCTTCTCTCCCGCCTTGGTACGCGAATCCAGCAACTGATAAAGCCGCAACGCCTGGCGGAGGAGCGCGGTCTTGGTGATGTCCTTCTCCGCGGCCAACTGCTCGAGCACGGTCATCTCGGCGTCCGTCAGGTTAAGCGTCATCGTCTTCTTGGCTGGCGTCATCTCAGTTTTCCTTTGACTCGGTACCGAAATTATACGCTTTTTAGCTAAAAATAATTCACTAGCCACTTGCGTCAACTTCATTTAATAGCTACTCTACAGCTACTTTTTAGCCACGGAGCAGCCATGACAGCGATTGACCACAAACCCAGCCACCCCATCGAGATCGTCATCGACGAGGTGACCTACTTCATTGAAGACCGCGAACTGACCGGCGCACAACTGAGGGCTGTCCCCAAGCCGGATGTCTCGGCCAACCGCGACTTGTTCCTCGAGACGCCCGGCCCTCGTGATGACGTCCTGATCGAGCCCGGCAAGACCTACCGCGTGCACCGCGGTAGCCGCTTCTACACGGCGCCCTCCACCATCAACCCGGGAGCCGAGTGATGCTGCGCGCGCAAGATCAAGCGTTCCTGCGCGAGCGAGGGCTGGACTGGGAATTGGTCCCAGCTCAGGGCCAGTCTTGCCTGGTCGTGAAGAGCTTTTGCGTAACAGGGGGCGGCTTCACGCCGGACCGCACAGACCTGATGGTCCGCATCCCGAACGGCTATCCCATGACTCCGTTGGACATGTGGTACTGCGCCCCCCCTATCCGCTTGCAAGCCACGGGGCAGTACGCCCCCGCATCGGACTACGTTGAAAGCCACTGCGGGCGCAACTGGCAACGCTTCTCTCGGCATCTGAACCAGACGCCCTGGCAGCCGGGTGTCGACAGCCTGCGTTCGTTCTTCGTCCACATTCAACGAGAGCTCCAAGGGGCCGGAAAGGAGACCGCATGCGATCCAGCCTAGTTTTCAGCGATGCCACTGCGCGAAGCCTGCACGAGGCTTTACAGGCGGCCCCATTCGTCGAGCGTGCGGCGTTCTTGCTGTGCACGGAGGTGCGTACCGACAGATCCTGCAAGCTCATAGTCAACCAGGTCGTGTCGGTGCGTCCGGAGGATTACCTGCGCCAGCACACAGCGGGCATGTCCCTGGCCAGTCCGGCGTACACGTCGGCGGCTAAGATTGCCCGAGACGCAGGCAGTTCGATCATCTTTGTGCACTCACATCCGTCCGGGGCTCTCTACTTTTCAGACCAGGACGACCGCGAGGAACCAAAGCTGATTGAATTCTTCAAGGCCCGGGTACCTGGGCGGACCCACGGTGCGCTTGTAGTGTGCGATGGGTGCATGGTGGGCCGGATCTACATGCCTGAGCCAGCGGCTCTAGACGTCATCGCTGAGTGGGGGGCGCAGTGGAAGGTCCATGCAGGCGCGAGCGTCGCCAAGCAAGATATCTTCGACAGGTCGATCCGTGCCATCGGACGCGACGGTCAGGCCTTGCTTGGGCAGCTTGTGATCGGCGTCGTCGGCGCCGGCGGCACCGGTTCAGCTGCCGCGCAGGTGTTGGCAAGGCTCGGTGTGGGAACACTTCGCCTGTTCGATGATGACAAGTTGGAGGACACGAACGTTCCGCGAGTATTGGGCGCAACGATGGGCCAGGTTGGGCAGGCCAAGGTACGTGTGCTTGAAGAGCATCTGCGATCCATCGGCCTGGGGACCATCGTCGACGCGGTTGAGGGCAGCATCTGTCGACAGGACGTGGCCGCCATGCTGCGCGATTGCGATGTGATCTTCAGCTGCGTCGACAAAGAGATGCCGCGTAGCATCCTCATGGCACACCATCTGCACTACCTGACACCGGTGATTGATCTGGGTGTCAAGATCGAGGCGTCGCAGCAGTCCATCAAGGAGGTGTGGGGCCGAATTACCACCATGACTCCCGGAAGCCCATGCTTGTTCTGCCGAGGGCGAATCAGCGCTGAAGGCCTACGCTTGGAAGCGATGCGACTCGACGAACGTTCGGCTCAGGTTCGACAAGGCTATGCACCTGAGCTTGACGAACCTGCACCAGCTGTCGTCGCCTACACATCGGCAGTTGCGTCGATGGCGGCAGCCGAATTTCTCGCACGCCTGTTCCTGCCCGGGGCTCGAAAATCTCTGGGGGACGAGTCGCTCATGCGCCTCGACCTTGGCACCGTGCGGTCAAACTCGGGCACGAGGCGAGCGAACTGCATCTGCGCCAACGACGTGTCGTTCGCCGCGGGTGACGTATTGCCGCATCTCGGCCTCTCCTGGGGATGAGAAATGGAACCTGAGAAAGAATATGTGTGGTTCGACCACCTCCCCGCCCGCTCCCCCTGGAGCAGTCTATGGTATGGCTTCTACAAGTGCGAGTGCGCTGCCCTTCGCTCCAGTGAGCCAGCGTGTCCGGTGTGTGACCGCACGAGCCCGTGCGAACCTACCGACCCAAGCCGGCCCGGAGATCCTCCAACATACGTCGTCCCCGGTGCAGAGGGTCGCTATGAGGACTACGTCTATCTGGAGTTGATCGAGCGGGAGTGGAAACGTCCGGCGCTGAACGTGGAGGTCCTTCCCCAACCGCACGTAGCGGGCAGGCACATGGCCGACAAGGTTGGCATCGTTCTGCTCTTCTGGACCTACTTCGAGTCCCGCATCGACCGTCTCATCAACTTGGGGCTTTCCTATCGTCCTGCGGAAGAAGCCGAGAACCTTCGCATTCGCTACCGCTCCGTGGGCGCAAGGATGGACCGGCTGTACAAGATCTTGTTCAACACAACTTACAACGCCGATCTGACCGATGCTGGCTACGCGCCCATCGCGTCTCTCCTGCAGGAAATTCAAACCAGAAGGAATGCCTTCGCCCATGGGGACCCTGTCGCCATCGACGACTCGCTGGTCGAACGGCTGGTGACCGCACTGCGCACCGAACACCTCTCCTGGATCGCTGCCTACAACCGCCGCCTGAGCGTTTTACGCCCTCGCACGGCCGTCGAGCGAGTCGTCTGACATGAAGTGGATCACGCATGCGCTTATCGCCATCGGTCGCTGGCTTCGTTCGCTAGGCCGCGCACCAAGGGAGCGACGCTTCCGCTTGCAAGTCTTTGAAGAACGTGCCCGTGCTGTTGCTTCAGGTCGGAGCAACGAAGTAGTCGCGCTCTTTCGGAGTGGCGGAACGAACAAGTGGTGCTTTTTTGTGTGCCCTTGCGGTTGCGGGCAGCAGGTCGCTCTCAACTTGATGACGAGCCACCATCCGTCATGGCGAGTGGTTTCCGACGAGCAAGGGCCATCGATCTTTCCGTCGGTGGACTCGACAACGTGCGGCGCCCACTTCTTAGTCCGAGATGGTCACGTCATCTGGTGCTAGGAGGCTGGCAGCTTAGGCGAGGCGATGAAGCCCGAAAGTGGAGAACACATGCGCGAACTATTGCAGTGAGATGATAGGCATGTGTCAGGTACTTGGCAGATGCGTTGGGACCGACAAGGCGTCACTCGTGCGGCTGCGCTTAAGGAATTCCCGGTCGCGCGAGATGAAGGTATCAAGCATGTGTGGAATCAGCGCGGCTGCATCAACCTGTTCGCCATGTGCTTGGCTATGCACTTTCGCGTACTGCTCAAGTCGCTTCTTCAAGTCGGCAGGGAGAGTTACTGTGAGCTTGGTGGTCTCGGCCTTCGGCAAAGGACCAAGCCGCAGCTTGTTCGTGCTCATTGCGAAGCTCCGCGCTGAAAAAACAGCGGCTGGTACGGCCGCAAGATGAGGTCCTTGCTCACCATCACCCGCACCGGAAACCCCGGCCGGATCGTCAACGTCGGCTGAATACTCGCGTTGCGCTTGGTGATCTCCTGCCCGACCTGATTCACCGTATCCTGCGCTCCCTCACGCACGGCGATCACTAGGCGATTGCCGTCCTGATCGGTCTGGCTCTGCGGTGCCGCCAGCTCGGCCCCTACACCGAGCAGCGTCGACAGCGCTGCACCAGCCAGGATGCGATCCCAGTGCCAGTCGACACCGTCCTCCAGCCCGGCGTAACCGGCCGGATCGATCCCCGGCAACCGGTCCAGCGCCACCGACGACGTGTCTGGCAGAATCAGCCGCATCCACACCAGCAGCACGCGCCGCTGCCCGAACGCCACCTGGCTGTCGTAGCGCCCGATCAGCCGCGAACCCTGCGGAATCAGCAGATGGCGCCCCGAGGCCGTGTCATAGACCGCCTCGGTCACGCTGGCGATCACCTGTCCCGGCAGGTCGGAGTTGATGCCCGTCACCAGCGCCGCCGGGATGATGGTCCCCGCCACTACCTGGTAGGGCGAAGCCGGAAGCTGCAGGCCGCCCGGATTGCGCGTGGTCGTGTCACCGGCATTCGCAAGAAACGCTTCCTTGCGGTCTTGGCGGTTCTGCGCCGCCACAGGGTCGGCCGGCGAAGCCACGGCTGGGCTCATCGCGCCCAAGGGATTGAACGGCTGCTGACCCGCCCTCGGTCCAGACACATCGGCGGCAGTTGCGGTCATGGCGTTCTCGGCAACAGTCCTCCGCATCGGAGCGGCACCGTCACCGCTGCGCCGGAAGAACACCGAGGACCGCGCCGCCTCCTCGGCCGCCAACCGCTCGGCCTGCGCCGGATCGACGCCATGGCCCGCCCTCGCCTCCATCGGCTGCTGTGCCTTCGCCATGGCCGCCCCGAGATCTCCCGGCAGCGGCGGCCCCAGCACCGGTGGCGCCGGCTTCGACGCGGGCGGCATCCCGGCATAGTCCTTCGGCAACTGGTCCAGTCCGTCCGCCCGGGCCACGCGCTCGACGTTGTACAACTCGGCGGCCGGGTCACGCTCGCGCTTCTGAGACTGCAGTGACCACATCGTGCCGCCCAGCACGGCCGCGGCCAGGGTGCCGGCGCCGACCGCCAGCATGCGGCGGTTGAGCCGCACGACCGGCCGCGGTTGCGCGCGCAGGGCCACCGTCTCCGGCGCCACCTTGGGCGATTGGGGCGGCGAACTGTCTTCCACACTCATGACCCGTCGCTCCGCGCACCCTGAACGCTGCCGATCGCGCCATCCGTGCGCTCGATGCGCACGACCTCGGCCTTGCCGCCCTTGAAGCCGCCCAGCCGCAGTTCCGCCGCACCGAACAACCGATCTACCACGTAGTACGGCGAACGGAAACGGTAGTTCACGAGCTGCCCATCGCCCTGCGGCCCAATCACGAACAGCGGCGGCAGCTCGCCCTGCGCGATGCTGCCCGGGAACTGGATGTAGACCTTCTGCCCGTCATCGAAGGCGCGCAGCGGCTTCCAGGACGGCGCATCGCCGCTGATCGCATAACGGAACCGGATCTGCTGCACCGACAGGCCCGACTCCACCGGCGCCGCGGCCTGCGCCTCCCTCGCCTGTTTCTGCAGCGCCAACATCCGGTCCTTCGGATAGTCCCAGGACACCGACGCCATCCAGGCCTGCGGCGTCGAAGACAGTTCCAGCAGGTAGGCGCGCCGGTTCGTCGTGATGACCAGGTTCGTCTTCAGGCCCACACGCGTGGGTTTCGCCAGCACGTTGACCCGCTGGTTCGCACCACTGCCGCTGAGCGTATCCCCCACGATCCAGCGCACCGTGTCGCCGGCCGAGACCGCCACCAGTTCCTCGCCCTCCTGCAGCGCGATGACGGTCACGCGACCCGGGCTCGTGTAGACCTGATACAGCGCGCCTTCGGCATAGGGCCACACCTGGATCGCGTTGACGTAGCCCTCGCGCGTCGGCACGATGCGGGCCTCTTCGTTGGCTCGCGAGACCCGCACTTTCTCGTCGACGGGCTCGGGCGTCGGCTTCGCTTCCTTCTCGCTCGACAGCGCCTTCATCTGCCCGGGCAGCGGCAAGGGCTTGGGCACCTCCACCACCTCGACGGGCGGGGTCGGTTCCGGCAATGGCTGCGCGGCGACGGCCACCGGCTCATCCAGCGAGATTGCCGGCGGCGGCCTGCCCTGCGTGGCGCAGCCGACAAGGACAGCCGCCCCAATCAGGATCGGAGCAAATGCGTGTTTACGGAAATCCGTCTTCATGGCTTGGTTCCTTTCGTTGCAGCGTCCGTCGCATCGAGCTCGCGGCTCCAGGACAGGCCGTGGACGTAGATGCCCAACGGGTTCTTGCGCAGCCGCTCCTCGGTGCGCGGCGCCTGCAGCACGATCGCGAGCACCGCGGTCCAGCGTTCCAGCCCGGCCGCTTCGCCGTTGACATAGCGCCGCTCCGTCCAGCGCACCTGGAACGACGAATCGCTCGCGCGCACCACGCTGTTGATCTGAACGGCAATCGACTCCTGCCCGATGCGCGAGAACGGATCGTTGGCACGCGCGTGGTCGTTCAGCGTCGCGGCGCCGCGGTCGGTCGTGTAGTCGTAGGCCTCGAGCCAGTTCTGCCGCACCACGATCGGATCGATCGACAGGGATCGCACGTCGGTGACGAAGCGCGCCAGGTGGTGTGCGATCTGTGCGTCGCTGGGCTTGTACGGCGTCGCGGCCTCGCCGACCGCGCGCACCTGCCCCGCGCTGTCCACCTCGACGACATAGGGCGTCACGATGGACTGTGCCGACCGCCACACCAGCCCTCCGGCCATCACCAAGGCCAGCGAGAGGCAGCCAAAGGCCATGACCCGCCAGTTCTTCGCCTGCACGCGCGCGCTGCCGATGCGCTGGTCCCAGGCCTGCGCCGCGGCTTGATAGGGGGTGACGGACTCGGGCGTGTCCGAGTACCGCACCTGGGGTCGCTTGAATCGCATGGATGGTTCTCCTCAGGAAGGCGGATCAGGCATTGGAGTCGTCGCGCAGACTCGGACCGGTGCCGCTGCCGCCGTGGTCGCCCGAGCGCAGGACATGCGCCGTCGTCGAGGCCGCATGGCTCAGTTGCTGCTTGCGGCGCATCTGCCGGGCCCACGCAGGCTCGGGGGGTGGTGCGCCGGCCTCGTCCGCACTGGCAGATGCCGCATTCCCCGCGGCGGCGGGCGCCACGGCATCGGACACGAAGTTCGCCATGCGGTCCTTGACCGCCTTGGCGCCGGACGCGACGCGCTGGCCAACGGCCCCGGCGCCGCTTTTCGCGACATGGGCAAGGCCGGCCCCGGCCGCCCGGACGCCGCCACCGCCGGACGCCGCGGCGCCGGCCTGGTAGGCCGACCTCGCGCCGCTTGCCAGGCCATTGGCCGATCGCGCAGCCGCAGCGCCGCCCCCGATGGCCGCACGCGCCGCGCCGGGCGCCATGCGTGCCCCCGCGGCCACGGCAGAACCCGCGCTCGCCACGGCCGCGCCACCGGCGACGGCCAGGCCCGCCGCACCCAGGGCCGTTCCCGCCGCCGCGCCGGCACCGAGCTGCGGCGCGCCCGACACAAGTCCGGTCGCGATCCCCGGCCCAAAGATCCCCAGGCCCAGCATCGCAAGCGCCGCCAGCATGACGGTCAGCGCATGGTCGATGGAGGGATCGGCCCCGGGAGGTGTGCGGAACTCTGCGAAGAGGCCGGTGCCGATCCCCACGATCACGGCCAGCACCAGCACCTTGATGCCGGCGGACACCACGTTGCCCAGCACCTTCTCGGCCAGGAACGCAGTCTTGTTCCACAGCGCGAAGGGAACCAGCACGAAGCCCGCCAGCGTCGTCAGCTTGAACTCAATCAAGGTGACGAAGAGCTGCACCGCGAGCACGAAGAAGCTCACGATCAACACCAGCCAGGCCAGGAACAGCACGGCGATGGTGTCCAGATGAGCGAAGGTTTCGGGGAAGCCCGTCATCTCGCTGATCTGTTCCATGATCGGCCGGCCCGCATCGATGCCGACCTGCGCCAGCCGGCCGGGCTGCAGGAACTGCGCCTGTGTCAGGCTGGAGCCCGACGCCACCAGACCGAGCCCCGCGAACGAACGGAACAGGACCCCGGCCAGCTGGTTGAAATTGCCGATGATGAAAGCAAAGGCCCCCACGTAGAGCACCTTCCGGACCAACCTTGCGATCACGTCGTCGCCCTGCCCCGCCGCATGGCTCATGGCCCAGAACAGCCCGGCCAGCGTCATGTCGATCACGACCAGCGTGGCCGTGAGGAACGCCACCTCGCCGTGCAGCAGGCCGAAGCCCGAATCGATGTAGCGCGAGAAGACATCGAGGAAGCGATCGATGACCGCGACATCGTCCATGGCGTCAGTCCTTGGCGTCCGCGCCGGCCGGCGGTGAGGCAGGAGCTGCCGGCGGCGGGACCGGCTCGCTCGCGTAAGGCGATTGACCGCCCCTCATGAAGCGCTGGCGCGTGGCCTCGGCCACCGCATGGCACTGCGCGTCGCCCATCCTCGCATGGTCGGCCTTGCACTGCGCGCGCAGTTCCTTGAGGCGCTCGGGATTCGCGACCAGGGATTCGACGGACTCGATCGAGGACCGGGAAGGTTCTGACTTGCCGCAGCCGGCGAGCACCAGGACCACAGCGGCAGTGACGAGGAGGAGAAGGTTCTTCATAGCTGCCCCTCAGTGGCCGTAGAAATTCACGCTGTAGGGCGTGTACGGCGTGCCGCTGCCCATGAAGCGCCGGCGCACCTCGCGCGCGCGCTCCTGCACCGCCACCTGCCTCGCCTGCTCCAGGGCCATTGCGCGGTCCTGCGTGATCTGCAGCTGCTGCGCCTGGATCGCCTGGCGCGACTGCAGCGCCAGCAACTGGTTGGTCGCCTGCATCGCCTGCAGGGCCCCGGTGGCCGACTGGCTGCGATTCACAAGATCCGTGAGCGCCTTCTCGTCCGACGCGAAGTTCTGCATGGCCCGCGACTGCACCTGTGTGGCGGTGCGCAGTGCTTCCAGCGAGTTGCGCCAGCGTTGACGCGCATCGCCGGCCATCTGGGCACCGGACAGCGCCGCCGAAAAGGACTCGGGGTACAGCCGCTTGAACTCCTCTTCCATGCGCGAGACGTTGAAGGCCAGCCCCTGTGCCTGCTGGATCAGCTGGTTCGTGGCCGCCAGGGTCGACTTGAGCTCGGACAGCGCGCTGAAGTCCAGGCTCGTGAGGTTCCTCGCCTGGTTGCTCAGCATCTGCGCCTCGTTCTGCAACTGCTCGACCTGATTGTTGATCTGCTCCAGCGCGCGGGCAGCCGTCAGCATGTTCTGGATGAAGTTGGAAGCATCGAACACGGTGTCGCCGACGCCGAAGAGCGCATGCGCCGGCGGGGCCACACCGAAAGCGATCGCGCCGGCCGCGACCAGCGCGGCGATCCGGGGTTTGAGTGAAGATTGGAGGTTCATGGCAACGGCTCCTGCGGGGTTGAGGAAGGGGATAGGGATGCAGATGAAAACGAAGGGATGAGGTCGGCGGCCCAACCCAAACCACGGTGGCGCAGCCAGGCTGCCGCGAAGACCGAAGGCATTCGCGTGAACGGCGACTGCAACACCGAGGCCTGCGCGCGGTCGAGCGCGCGCTGATCCTCGGGCGAGGCCGCACCCGCGAAGGCCAGCGCCACCGGCCCGAGCCCGAGCTCGAAGACCCGATTGCCCAGGCGCGACTGGTAGTAGTAGTCACGCTTGGGCTGCGCCGTGGCGACGATGTCGATCTGCCGGCCGTTGAGCCCGAAGCCCTCATAGATCACGCGGATCTGCGGTTCGGTGGCCTGCGGGTTGGGCAGGAAGATCCGGCTCGCGCAGCTCTCCACAATGGCCGGCGCGATGCTGGAGTTCTGGATGTCGGCCAGGCTCTGCGTGGCGAAGATGACCGAGACGTTCTTCTTGCGCAGCGTCTTGAGCCACTGCCGGATGCGCGCCGCGAACACCGGGTCGTCGAGAAACAGCCAGGCCTCGTCCAAGATCAGGAGCGTCGGCGCGCCGTCGAAGCGTTCGTCGAAGCGCGCGAAGAGGTAGCCGAGCACAGCCAGCACGGCCGCCTTGCTGTGCATCAGCTCCTCCATCTCGAAACACTGGACGGAGGAGGTCCCCAGCCGATCCCGGTCCGCGTCCAGCAGCCGCCCGTGCGCACCGCCAAGCACGTAGGGCGCCAGCGCCTGGCGCAGGGCGTTCGACTGCAGCAACACCGCCAGGCCCGTCATCGTGCGCTGCTCGGGCGGCGCGCTGGCGAGGCTGGCCAGCGCGGACCACACCATCTCCCGCTCGGCCGGCCCGACCTCGAGGCCCTCCTGCCGAAGCCGTCCCTCCACCCACTCCGCCGCCCAGGTGCGGTATCTGTCCTGGTCGATGCGCGCCAGTGGCTGAAAAGCGATCTCTCCATCGGTACCGAGGTCGTAGTGCTCGCCGCCGAGCCCGAGGACCGTGGCGCGCATCGAGCGCCCCATGTCGAAGGCCAGGATGCGCGAGCCGGCATAGCGGCGGAACTGCAGCGCCAGTGTGGCGAGCAGCACCGACTTGCCCATGCCGGTCGGCCCGACCACCAGCGTGTGGCCGACGTCGCCGATGTGCGTGACCAGCCGGAACGGTGTCGCGCCATCGGTGCGCGTGACGATCAGCGGTGGCCCGTCGAGGTGCGCATTGCGCTCGGGGCCTGCCCACACGGCTGACACCGGCAACATGTGCGCGAGGTTCAAGGTCGAGATGATGGGCTGGCGCACATTCGCGTACGCATGGCCCGGGATCGACGACAGCCAGGCCTCGACCGCATTGAGTGTTTCAGGGATCGTGACGAAGCCCCGGCCCTGGATCGTGCGCTCGACCGCACGCAGCTTCTCGTCGGCCGCCGTTGCGTCGGCATCGAGCACCGTCACGGTGGCGGTCACGTAGCCGAAAGCCACCTGGTCGCTGCCGAGCTCCTGCAGCGCCGCGTCGGCATCCGCCGCCTTGTTCGAAGCGTCGGAGTCGACCAGAGGGCTCTCCTGCTGGAAGATCGTCTCGCGCAGCAAGGCTACGATGTTCTTGCGCTTGGCGAACCACTGGCGGCGCAGGCGCACGAGCTCCTTCTCCGCCTCGGCTTTGTCCAGGCACAGGAAGCGCGTGCTCCAGCGGTAGGCGAAGCCCAGGCGGTTGAGGTCGTCGAGCAGGCCCGGCCAGGTCGAGGTGGGAAAGCCGCGCACTGACAGCACGCGCAGATGCCGGCCCCCGAGCATCGGCGCCAGCCCGCCCGTCAGCGGCTCGTCGGCCAGCAGCGCATCGAGGTGCATCGCGACCTCGGGCACTGCGACCGCATGCCGACGCGTGGACACGCAGCCGTGCAGGTGGGTCAGCGTTTGGGCATCGTCAAGCCAGCCTATCTCGGGCATCACGTCTTCGAGCAGGCCGAGGAAGCGCTCTGTCTCGGAGACGAAAGCTTCCAGCCGTCCTCTCCAGTCCGACCCATTCGAGGCATCCGATCCCGACTTTTCTTTCGTCCCGGCGTTCTCGTAGAGCAGGCCCGTGGCGCGTGCCTTCGACTCCTCGGGCGGCAGGCACAGCAGCGTCAGGTGGTAGCGGCTCTCGAAGTGGCTGGCGTCCTCCTCGAAGGCCGCGCGGCGCTCCTCGTCGACCAGCCAGGAGAGCGCCTCGGGGAACGAAGACTCGGGATAGCCTGCCGCTTCGCGCCGCTCGGCCTCCACGAACAGCGCCCAACCCGAGCCGAGCCGCCGTAGCGCGTTGTTCAAACGCGCCGAGGTGGCGACGAACTCGCCCTGCGTGGCGCTGTCCAGGTCCGGCCCGCGAAACCGCGCCGTGCGCTGGAACGATCCATCCTTGTTGAGCACGACCCCGGGCGCAACCAGGCCGGCCCAGGGCAGCCAGTCGGCCAGCAGCGCCGGCCGCTTTCGGTATTCGGCGAGATTCAGCATCGCGTCTCCCCTTCCCGCCTTACGCGTCCAGCAGCGGACGCTGCTTGATGTGCCGCGCAAAGACCTGCATGAACTGCGGATCCAGCCTCGCACCCCAGACAGCCAGCGCGTGGCCGACGATCCAGAGCGCGACGCCGGGCAGCCAGAGCTGCAGTCCCAGTCCCACGGCAGCGGCCAGCGTGCCGTTGGCGATCGCCACGGTACGCGGCGCGCCGCCCAGCAGGATCGGCTCTGTGAGGGACCGGTGCAGCGGGATCTCGAAGCCTGGCGCGACGCCCGGCGAGAAGACAGTCGGCGCGTTCATGCCAGCACCGCCCCGCCCGAGAAGCTGAAGAAGGTCAGGAAAAAACTGGACGCAGCGAACGCGATTGACAGGCCGAACACGATCTGGATCAGCTTGCGAAGGCCCCCACTGGTGTCGCCAAAAGCCAGTGTCAGGCCCGTCACGATGATGATGATCACCGCGACGATCTTGGCCACCGGCCCCTGGATCGAGTCGAGGATCGACTGCAGCGGTGCTTCCCAGGGCATGTTCGAGCCTGCAGCCCGCGCGGGCAGCGCGACGGCCAGTAAGAGCGCTGCCGCAGCAGCCGCGTGCAGAAGCGGCTTTATGGAACTGCGTGGAATCGTCATGACGGTTCTCCAGAAGACGAAGGGATGGAAGGAGCAGAGAGGGACGAAGAGAGCAACGGGAAGCCGGGCACCGCCGAGGTATCGAACTGGTAGCCTTCGCTGTCATGGCCGACGACACGCGCGATTTCGCGCACCCGCCGGGCACGGCCGCGCCCGGCGATGAAGACGATGACGTGGACCGCCTCGGCAATCAGGGCGCGCGGCACCGTCACGGAGACCTCCTGCACCAGTTGCTCCAGCCGCGTGAGGGCGCCCTGCGCGGAGCCGGCATGCACGGTGGCGATCCCGCCCGGATGCCCGGTGCCCCAGGCCTTGAGCAGGTCCAGCGCCTCGGCGCCGCGCACCTCGCCGACCACGATGCGGTCGGGCCGCAGCCGCAAGGTGGCGCGCACCAGGTCGGCCATGGTGGTCACGCCCGGTTCGCTGCGCATGCTCACGTGGTCGTCGGAGCGGCATTGCAGCTCCACCGTGTCCTCGAGGATCAGCACCCGATCTCGGGTGTCGGCGATCTCGTCGAGCAACGCGTTCGCGAGCGTCGTCTTGCCCGTGCTGGTGCCGCCGGCCACCACGATGTTCAGGCGGTCGCGCACCGCCCGCCGCAGGAACGCGGCTTGCGCTTCGGTCAGGATGCCGTCGGCCACGTAGTGCGCGAGGGTCATGATGCGCAGCGCCCGCTTGCGGATCGCGAAGGACGGCGCCCGCACCACCGGCGGCAATACGCCCAGGAAACGCTCGCCGGTCTCGGGCAGCTCGGCCGAGAGGATCGGCATACCGGCATGCACCTCGGCGCGCACGTGCGCGGCGACGAGCCGGATGATGCGTTCGGCCACGGGCGGCGGCAGCGCCGCGTCGGTCGGCGCGCGGCCGCTGCCGAGCCGGTCCACCCACAGCGAACCATCGGGGTTGAGCAGCACCTCCACAACCTCCGGATCGGCGAGGGCCGCTGCGATTTCTGGCCCCATGGCGGTGCGCAACATGCGGATGCGCCGGGCCACCGCGTTGTCCACGACGCCTGGCGACGAGCCGGAAGAACGATCAGACGGCTGGACCATCAGCGGCCTCCTCCGGCTCCTGCCCTGCGTGCATTGGCGCCGCTTCAGGCTCGATCTCCTCATGGACCTCGCGTACCAGACTGCGCCCGCGCTGCAGGTGCCGCCCGAGCTGCTCGATGAACTGCACATAGCGGGCCCGCCCCTGCGCGCGTGCGGCTTCCTGCTGGCCCTCGGGCACCGGGATCGAGACGGTGAGGAAGTAGCGGACATAGAGCGCGACCGTTTCGATCAGGATGTTCTGGTCGCGCTCCAGCCGGTCGAACTGGCGCGAGAGCCGGTCCAGGCGTTTGGCGATCGCTGCCTCGCGCTGGTCGCCGCCATCGGGCGACAGGAACGACGCCAGCGCCGCGGCGATCACGGCAGATTTCGAGACACCCTTGTGCACCGCCAGACGATCCAGCCGTTTGGCGTGCTCCGGCTCGATGAAGATGTTGAGGCGAGCCCGGCTCATAGGGCGATCCCGTCGTCAGGGTCCAGCGCGGCGAGGCGCGCAGTGCGCGTGAGCTGACGACCCACGTCCCGCGGCCCCAGCGGTACGTCGTCCTCGTCATAGAGCACCAGCAGGCTGTCGTCCTCCGGCAGCGCCGGCGTGTCGCGCACGACTTCCAGCTCGGGCTTGAGCTGGTAGCCGCCCTCGTCGGCAAAGCCACCCGCATCGACTGACGACAAAGACTCAGGAGCGATCAGCGGCGCCAGTCCGCTCCAGTCGTCGGGCCGTGTCGCAGGACGATCCCCGTAGAAGCCCGCAGCCAGCGCCGGTGGTGGCAGCACACGCCGCGTGAAGTTGCGGTCCTGGTAGTAGCGCAGCTTCCTAGCCTTGATCGGCGGATGGCCGGAGACCATCACCACCGCGTCGTCGGGTGGCAGCTGCATCACTTCGCCCGGCGTCAGCAGCGGCCGCGCCGTCTCCTGGCGCGAAACCATCAGGTGGCCCAGCCACGGCGCGAGCCGGTGCCCCGCGTAGTTGCGCTGCGCGCGCAACTCGGTGGCCGTCCCCAGCGCCTCCGAGATGCGCTTGGCCGTGCGCTCGTCGTTGGTGCCGAACGCAATGCGCACATGGCAGTTGTCAAGAATCGCGTGATTCGGGCCATAGGCCTTGTCGATCTGGTTCAGGGACTGCGCGATCAGGAAGGCACGCAGGTCGTAGCCGGCCATGAACGCCAGCGCAGATTCGAAGAAGTCCAGTCGGCCCAGCGCCGGGAACTCGTCGAGCATCAGCAGCAGCTTGTGGAGCCGTGCGATGCCATCGGACCCGTCGAGCGATTCGGTGAGGCGCCGGCCGATCTGGTTGAGGATCAGGCGGATCAGCGGCTTGGTGCGGCTGATGTCCGAGGGCGGGACGACCAGGTACAGCGAGACCGGGTGTTTCGCCGAGATCAGGTCGGCGATGCGCCAGTCGCAGCGCGAGGTGACTTCAGCCACCGTCGGGTCGCGATACAGCCCCAGGAAGGACATGGCCGTGGACAGCACCCCGGAGCGCTCGTTGTCGCTCTTGTTGAGCACCTCACGGGCAGCCGAAGCAACGACCGGATGGATGTCCTCACCCAGGTGCCGCGTCGTCATCATCCGGTGCAGCGTGACCTCGAAGGGGCATGCGGGATCGGAAAGGAAGTTCGCCACCCCACGCAGCGTCTTGTCCTCACCCGCGTAGAGCACATGCAGGATCGCCCCGACCAACAGCGCATGGCTGGTCTTCTCCCAGTGGTTACGCCGCTCGAGTGCGCCCTCAGGATCGACCAGGATGTCCGCGATGTTCTGCACGTCGCGCACCTCGTGCGCGCCGCGGCGCACTTCGAGCAGCGGGTTGTAGGCAGCCGAGCGCGCCTCGATCGGATTGAACAGCAGGCAGTGCGAGAAGCGAGCGCGCCAGCCAGCCGTGAGATTCCAGTTCTCGCCCTTGATGTCGTGGATCACGGCCGAGCCGGGCCAGGACAGCAGCGTGGGCACCACGAGCCCGACGCCCTTGCCGGAGCGCGTGGGCGCGAACGCCATCACATGCTCTGGGCCCTCATGACGCAGATAGGCGCCGCTCTTGTCCGAAGTCTTGCCGAGGAACACACCTGCCGGCTTCGTCAGTCCGACCTTGTCGATCTCCTCACGCTCGGCCCAGCGCGCGGAACCGTAAGTTGTGACGCGCTTGGCCATCCGCGCGCGCCATACGGCCATCGCAATGGCTGCGCCCGTCGCCGACATCCCGCTCAATGCGGCTATGACCCCACCACGCTTGAACACCTGGGGCGCATAGGTCTCGTAGAAGTACCACCACGCGAACAGCTTCCACGGCTCGTAGACTGGCACGCCGGAAACCTCGAACCACCAGGGCCCGAGCCTCGATTGGTAACCCAGCGCGTGCGCCGTCCACTGCGTGGCCGCCCACACCCCGCCCAAGGCGGCGCCGAGCACCACGAATATCTGTCCGAACAGGATGCCGGTCGCTGCTGTCGGCATAGGGCGCCACCTCCCAGGCGTATGAGTTCCAGCACATGTGTGCCGCTGCGGCACGCAGGCATGAGTCTGGAATCAAGCCGCCGGGCGGCACACCCATGGGGGCGTGGCGTGGCGTACGTTGGCGTGGGACTGGCTTGCGACTCCTTCTTCTGCTGAGTGCATGAGCCTTCAGGCTGTCATGACGGGAGCATTCCACGGGCAGCTCGACAACTCCATGGCTGTTGGAGCGAGGCAGTTCGCCTTGCAATCCCGCACCGTAACGTTCAGTTCAAAGCTGTGGCGTGGGTAAGAAACCGTTGCAGCGATTCGGGCAGGCCATTGCGCCGGTGCTTGTGCAGCACGTAGGTTGTGAAGTGCACCGGTTCGGCGAGCGGCACGACCACGACGTCCGTACGTCGCAGTGCCCGCATGTGGTCAGCATCTGCAACCCCAACCCCCAGACCTGCCGCCACACGGGTCAGATAGCCAGTCAGTGTGCGAGCCTCCCCGACGATTGTCGGAGCTACAGAATATCGCCGACGTACTGCCTTCATCTGCTGACATAGTCCTGGATGGTAGGAAGCACTGCAGGCGATGGCGGGGAAGGATGACAACTCGGCAAGGGAAACCACCTCGCGGCAGGCGAGCTCATGTGCTCTTGGAAGCAACGCCACGATGGGGCTCATCCAGGCCACATGTTGCGCGATGGCTTCACTATCTGGCAGGCCGAAGGAGAACCCTGCATCCATCTCCTCGCTGCGCAGCGCGGCCAAGAGTTCTGCCGGGCGCATTTCCGTCAGCTCCACTGGGATATCGGGGACAAGTTCCCGCCAGCGGGTCAGGCATTCGGCCAGCCTGGGCTGCACCGTGCTGTCGTCCGCGCCGATGCGCAAGGGCTCGCGATAGCGTGCATCGGTTTCGCGTATGACGCGTTTAATGCGCTCCAGACGCAAGAAAAGTCCTCGCGCATGATCAAGCAATTTGGCACCTGCGGGAGTGAGCTCGAGTCTGCGGGGCTTTCGAATTAAAAGAGCCACGCCCATTCGGTCTTCCAGGTCACGGACGGTTCGCGACAGTGGAGTCTGGTCGATATGGACTCGCTCGGCGGCGCGACGGAAGCTCAGTTCCTCTGCAACGGCCATGAAATGGCGAAGGTGGCGCAGTTCGATCATCTGCGCGCCAGCAATGAGGCAAGACAGAACTCGGTCACGGGCGGCCATGGTGCCGATGTCGGAGCGAGCCGCTTCGAACTTTCGAGTTGCGGTGCCATCTCAATCAACCGATCAAGCCATCCTAGTCGCGATCTTGGCCGAGATTCGCGAAACGCGCGGGGTCACGGCGCTTGAGTCGACCTGCCGCCAACCACCCGACAGACGCTGCGATCGGCAACAGACCGATCAAAGCGAGAGCACTCCTTTCGCTGGCGCCCGTCAAAATATGGAAGTTCGCAACCGCAAGCACCAGGACCACGCAAAGCCCCATTCCCGCCAACGCCGGCAGCAGCAGGATCCGGACCTTGCCATAACCGTGCGATGCGCGGCGAAAGAACCTAATCACCGAGATCGCGGTGGCGATCATCAGCAAGAGCACACAGACCGTGGCCAGGTTACTCAGCCACGAGAACATCGTCAGGACCGGATCTGCACGGGCCACGGCGAAGCCGATCACCACGGCGGCGCACAAGGCCGTCTGCAACAGCGAAGCAATATGCGGGCTCTTGTGCCTGGGATGTGTCCAACCGAGCCGTGGTGGCAGCAAGCGTTCACGTCCCATCGAGTAGAAATAGCGCGCGGTCGAGTTGTGAAATGCGATCAATCCTGCATAGATACTGACGATGAACATGCCGCGCAGGATCATGGTCAAGTGCGATCCCGCATAGGTATCTGACAAGGTGTACAGGAAATTCGTTGGGTCACCCAAGGCAGCAACCGTGGCAGCGACCTTGTCAGTGCCGGCACCCAGCACCAGGCACCACAGCGAGAACGAGTAGAAGCCGCCCACGAGCAACAGCGCGGCGTATGTGGCGATCGGGATGCTGCGTTTGGGATCCTTGGCTTCCTCGCTGTAGATGGTCGTCGCCTCGAAGCCTATGAAGGCCGCAAAGCAGAAGAGCAATCCGATGAACGGGTTTCCGCCAGCGATCACCTGCGGGGTGAAGGACTTGAAGTTGATACCGTCCGCCCCTCCCTGGCTGAGAATCAGCACATCAAGAATCAGCACCACCGCATATTCCGCAACGACGAAGCCGGCCAGCACCTTCGCGGAGAAGTCGATCTGGCGATAGCCGAAGTACGCTACCGTCGCCATGGCTGCCAGTGCGCAGGCCCACCATGGAACACTCAGCCCAAACTGGGCAAGCAAGGCCTCGGACGAGACAGCGCCCAGCAGGCCGTATAGCCCGAATTGCAGTGTGAGGTAGCCCAGGATCGCCACCATCGCCGCAGCGCCGCCGGCGCTTCCACCAAGGCCGCGGGCAACCATGGCATAGAAGCCCCCTGCACTCGTGACGCAAGTGGCCATCGCCGTGTAGCCCGCGGCGAACAGCAGCAGCAGCGCCAGCGCCACAACAACCAGCGCGGGCGTGCCGGCACCGTTGCCCAGCATGATCCCAAGTGGAAAGCCACCAGCGACAACGCTCAATGGGCTTGCCGCCGAGATCACCAGCAGTGTGATGAACCCCGCGCTGAGCGTTGAACGGCGCAGAGTGGTGGAGCGGACTGCGGCAGCCTCCTGTGGCCGCTCCAACAAGGTGTTCATAACTTCCATGTACTGTCTCCTGACTCGGCATGCGATGTTCGAAGCCGGAATTGCGGGTGGGCGCGAACCTGCTCGGTTGCAGCAAAGGGGTGGCCGGCAGTCTATGAATAGAAGCCTGCTGCGCGGTATCCCGGATCGGCAAGCCGTTGCGCGGCCGTTGTGCGCGAGACCAGTCGTGGCACATCCAGCCGATGCTTCATTCGCTGAAAGTGAACCGCCCCTCGGCTGCCAATTGGGTCAGCGGCAGTCGTCCGTTGGGCATCTCGCGAGCGCGCAGCCCCTCGGCAAGCAAGGCCTTGTCGCCCTGCTTGCCAATCGCCAACACCGTTTCCAGCGCGTAGGTGTCTGGAATGCCTGCGGCCTTTCGCAGCCGATCTGCATCGAAGCCCGCCATCCCATGGGCGGACCAGCCCGCGAGCGTGGCCTGGAAAGCGATGCTGGCCCACGCCGCGCCGGCATCGAACGAATGCCATGCGTTGGGCGCGGCATCTGTCTGCCCTGGAAACACGGCTTGCCTGGCCGACACGATGACCACCAGTGCAGCTGCATGCTGGGCCCAGCCTTGGTTGAATTCCACCAGCGTAGCAAAGATCGGCTCCCAACTGAGGGTCTCGCGCTGCGCATAGATGAAGCGCCATGGCTGCGCGTTGTATGCCGAGGGTGCCCACCGAGCTGCTTCCAGCAGGCTCAGCAGCATGGGCTTGGCAATCGGCTCGCCCGTGAATGCGCGCGGCGACCAGCGGTCGACGAACAGGGAATTGATCGGGTGATCGGGCTGGCGTGCTTCAGTCATGGTTTCCTAGTTGAGTTGATTCGTTCGCGGGCTCTCGATTCCCGCCATGTTGATGTACTTGATGACCAAGTAGTCCTCGATGCCATGGCGCGATCCCTCGCGTCCGAGGCCCGATTGCTTGACACCGCCGAACGGCGCCACCTCGTTGGAGATCAGCCCGGTGTTCACGCCAACCATGCCGTACTCGAGGCGCTCCGCGACACGCCACACGCGGCCGAGATCGCGTGCATAGAAATAGCTTGCCAGGCCGAATTCGGTGTCGTTCGCCATCGCGACGACTTCGTCTTCTGTCTCGAAGCGAAACAGGGGCGCGAGCGGCCCGAAGGTCTCCTCGCGCGCGACGCGCATGGCCTGGGTGACGCCCACGAGCACGGTCGGCTCGAAGAAGCTGCGCCCCAGCGCATGCCTGCCGCCACCGGTGATCACCTGCGCCCCTCTTTCTAGCGCGTCAGCCAGATGTTCCTCGACCTTCCGCACGGCCGCGTCGTCGATCAACGGCCCGATGCGTACGCCCTCCTCCTCGCCGGACCCCACCTTCAGCGCCTTCAGCGCGTCCGCCAACTTGCGTGCAAACTGGTCGTAGACCTTGGAGTGCACGTACAGCCGGTTGGCGCATACGCAGGTCTGGCCTGCATTGCGGAACTTGGACACGATGGCCCCTTCCACCGCGGCGTCGAGATCTGCATCTTCGAAGACGATGAAAGGTGCATTGCCTCCCAGTTCCATCGACACCTTCTTTACTGTCGCCGCGGTCTGCTGCATCAGATGTCGCCCGACTTCGGTGGAGCCGGTGAAACTAAGCTTGCGCACCAACGGATTGGTCGCCAACTCCGTCCCGATGTCGCCAGCCGACCCGGTGACTACCGACAGCACGCCCGAAGGAATCCCTGCACGTTCGGCCAACGCCGCGAGAGCAAGCGCCGTCAACGGTGTCTGGCTCGCCGGCTTGACGACCATGACGCAACCCGCGGCCAATGCCGGTCCCGCCTTG
Source organism: Variovorax beijingensis (assembly GCF_007828835.1). Classification (GTDB taxonomy): domain Bacteria; phylum Pseudomonadota; class Gammaproteobacteria; order Burkholderiales; family Burkholderiaceae_C; genus Variovorax; species Variovorax beijingensis_A. The sequence continues at coordinate 22,887 of NZ_VIVL01000008.1, forward strand.
CGCGTAATCATCGCAGCGGGAAAATTCCAGGGCGTGATTGCCGCGCACACACCCACGGGCTCCTTGGTCACCACGATCCTCTGGGTGGAGATCGGCGAAGAAATCGTCTCGCCGTAGACCCGCTTGGCCTCCTCGGCGAACCATTGGATGAAGGACGCCGCGTAGGCAATCTCGCCGCGCGCTTCCGCCAGCGGCTTGCCTTGCTCGGCAGTCATGATTCTGGCGAGGTCGTCCTGGTTCTCCAGGATCAGCGCGTGCCAGCGCGCCAGCAGCGCCGAGCGGTCATGGGCCGTGCGCGCGCGCCATGCGGGCCACGCACCATTCGCGGCGTCGATCGCCTGGAGGGTTTCGGTGGCACCCAGGCGCGGTACGTGAGCCACCACGGCGCCACTGGCGGGGTTGGTGACGGCGATGGTTCGGGCGGCAGATATCCACTGGCCCGCCACGAAGCATTGCTCTCGAAGCAGAGAAGGGTCTCGCAGGTTCAACATGGTGCAGGAACTCGGGGTTGAGGTTTCAGATCTGGGTGATCAGCTTGGTCACCAGGAAGCTGTCGAAGGACTCGGTGCCGCCCTCGCTGCCGAAGCCGCTGTCCTTCACGCCGCCGAAAGGCAGCTCGGGATGCGCCATGCCGGAATGGTTGATGTTGACCATGCCGGCCTCCAGTTCGTTGGCCACGCGCGTCGAGGTCTGGATCGACTGCGTGAAGACGTAGGCAGCCAGGCCGAAAGGGAGCGCGTTGCCCAGGCGCAATGCATCGTCCACCGTATCGAAACGCGCGAGGGCGGCCAGGGGTCCGAATGGTTCCTCACGCATGACGCGAGCGTGCTGCGGCACGTTAGCGATCACGGTCGGCTCGTGAAAATGGCCGCGCTCGCCCAATGTGCCGCCGCCTGCGAGCACCTGCGCGCCCGCCTGCACTGCGTCGTCCACGAGTTCGCGTATGGCTTGCAGGCGCCTCTCGTGGATCAGTGGCCCCATTTGGACGCCCTCTTCCAAGCCATGGCCCACCTTCACGCCGCGCATCGCATCGGCGAAACTGGCCACGAAGCGGTCGTGGATGCCTGCCTGGACAAAGAAGCGCGAGGGCGAGACGCACACTTGGCCGGCATTGCGGGTCTTCAGTCGCGCAAGCAGAGTCGCGGCCTGCTCTACGTCAGCATCATCGAATACCAGAACCGGCGCATGACCGCCGAGTTCCATGTTCATTCGCTTCATGTGCGAGCCCGCGAGCGCCGCGAGATGCCTGCCCACCGGAACCGAGCCGGTGAACGAGACGACCCGCACCAGGGGCGATTCGATCAATTGGCGCGAGATCTCGCTTGGCACGCCCCACACGATGTTGAACACGCCTTCGGGCAGTCCCGCGTCGTGGAACAAGCGAGCCATCGCCACAATGGCGCTTGGCGATTCTTCCGGCCCCTTGAGCACGACGGTGCAGCCGGCGCCGATCGCGGCCACGACCTTCTTCATCGCCTGGCCAAATGGAAAGTTCCAAGGGCTGAATGCGACGCAGACGCCTGCCGGCTCGCGCACCACGAACTGGCGCACCGCCGGATTGCGCGATGGCACGACACGGCCGTAGATGCGACGGCATTCCTCCGCGTGCCATTCGATATGCTCGACGGCGTTGAGCACCTCGGCCACTGCTTCCGGCAATGGCTTTCCGTTGTCCAGCGTGATGCCATGCCCGATCTCGCTGGCGCGCTCGCGTGCCAGCGCTGCCGCCTTGCGCAACACCTCGGAACGCTCCATCGGCGAACTGCGCCGCCAGGACTGGAACGCCCGGTGTGCGGCCCTCAGTGCCGCATCGACGTCCTCGCGCGTTGCCCAGGGCAGGCGCCCGAGCAGATCAAAGGTGGCGGGATCACGCACGTCCTGTCCTGGACGGCCATCGCCATTCAGAAAGCGGCCGCCGACATAGAGGGAAAGCTCGGGATACAACATCATGGTTTCCTCAGGCATGCGCCGGCAAGCGGGACTGCTCGGAGGCGCTCGCCGAGCCGGCGAAAACAGAGCCAGTTGGCGGCAGTACGGTTTCGCAAAATGTCGAAAGCTGCGGCACCGAATCGCCCGCCTTGCCAGCCGCCGCGATGAAGCGGTCCGGGCGGATCAGCACCCAGTCGACACCTTTGGCCTGGAACCAGAAGTGCAGCGTGTTCTCCACGTCCTCGATCACTGTTCCCGATGGCTGGACTGGCACGTGAGAACAGGCCTCGCTCCTGATGCTGCGCGAGCGCACGCCGACATAGTGGTCGCAGCCCAGACGCTCGAGTTGCTCCCGCAAACAGGCGGGTGCACCCGCCAGTGCGTCGCCGCACCAGCTCAGCAGCGCGAAGCGCGCACCGACCATATCGTCCAGGCGCTGGGTGCGCCCGGCTTCGCGCTCGACGTTGGGTTGGATGAACATGCGCCCCACCAATTCGTCGCTCCGCGCATCGCCACTGTTCAGGACAACACCCTTTGTAAAGCGCGGCATGGGTTTGAACTTCATCTGCAGCACGTAGTCGCGCACGCGCGGAATGTTCTTGATGGACAGGAAGAAACAGTCACGCATCCAGGCCACGAAGCGGTTGCGCTGGGACAGCACGGAGCCGAACAAGTCCGCCAGATCGATCATCGCCTTGGCGTGCGCGTGGCGCTCTTCGTGATAGCTCGCCAGCAACTCGGGCTTCATCCGTCCCTGCAGGATCCAGGCTAGCTTCCAGGCCAGGTTGAAGGCGTCGCGCAGGCCCGCGTTCAACCCCTGGCCGATCCATGGCGGCGTGATGTGTGCAGCATCCCCGGCCAGGCAAACGCGCCCGACGACGAACGCGCCGGCCACGCGAGAGTTGTGCGTGTACACGCGGGCGCGGATCACGTTGAGCTTGTCGGGTTCTGCCACATGCCGGCCCAGCAGTTCTCGCACCTTCTCAGGCTGCAGCATCTGCTCGCCGTCTTCGCCCGGAAACAGCATGAACTCCCAGCGCCGCAGCCCATAGGGGAGCCTCAGGCACACGTAGGGCCTTTGAGGCTCGCAGTGCAACGCGGTATAGGGCGCGTCCAGGGGATCGTGGTCGCATTCGATCACCACCCACTTGGCTGGATGCGTGCGCCCTTCGAAAGGCAACTTGAGGATGCCTTCGCGCACCATGCTGCGTCCGCCGTCGCATGCCACGAGGTAGCCTGCGCGCACCCGGTGCTCGGCCCCCTCTGCGTCGCGCAAGGTCGCCGTCACGCCCTCATCGTCCTGGACCAGATGAACCAGCTCTACGCCGGGACAAAGGTTCACGTGCGGGAAGCGTTCGAGCCCCTGGCGCAGCGTCAGCTCGCCGAGCGGCTGTGAAAAGAGATTGCGACGAAACCAGCCGAACTCGCGCGTGCTCGGCAGGATCTCCGCAAAACAGCGCTTGCCGGCGGTGTACATGCGCATCGGCACGTTTTGGATCATGTCGCGCAGCATCGCCTCGGCCAGGCCGGCCGCCTGGAAGGTGCGCAGCGCCTCATCGTCGAGGCCCACCGCGCGGGGATAGTTCAGCACCTGCAGGTTGCGCTCGACGACCAGGCAAGCGGCGCCGTAGTGGCCCAACAGGTTGGCGATGGAGACGCCGACCGGGCCCGCGCCGACGATCAGCACCGGAATGTCCGTGGGGATTTTCATAGGTTCTTGTCTCCGTGCCCGCCGACTCAGGCGGCGGTGAGAAGGCGGCTGTCCTGCCGGACCAGCAAGTGGCGCACGCTCTTGCGAAACTCCGTGAAGCTGGCGTCGGCCATCAACTGGGCACGTCGACGCGCGCGCTCTTCATGGCTGTCATAGGCCCAGAGAAAGACAAGCTGATTGAGATCACCACTCTCCGGCGTCATCAGCGTCACCAGGTTGCCCAGCATGCGGGTCTGCAGCGCTCGCGCCGTCTCGTTGTAGATGCGCAAGTACTCGCGCGTGCCGCCTGGTACGAGGGTATAGGTTCGAAGTTCGTGGATCACGGTGCGCCCTTTCCTGCATGGAACAGACCCCGATCGAGAAAATCGGAAACCGCCTGCTGGAACAAGGCCGGCTGGTCGTCATGCACGTAGTGGCCGGCGTCCGGGATCTCGATGCTCGCGATGCGCGGATTCAACGCCTGCATGCGCTCGACCATCGACGGCTGCAGGTAGTCGGATCGCCCCCCGCGGATCACCAGGGTCTCGCAACCGATGGCCGACAGGCACGGCTCAAGATCAACGACACGCGCCGGGTCGGGGTTCAGCCGCGTCGCCGCAATGCCGGCATGGTCGTAGCGCCAGGTGTAGCCGCCCTCGCGCAGGGGCTTGAGCATGCTGTGCAAGCGCTGCTGCCGGGCCTCTTCGCTCACCGTGGGACGCAGCGCCCGCATGAATTCGCCGGCGGCCTCCCAGGACTCGAAGCGCTCCGGCGTCGTTGCGAGTTCCTTGCGGATGCGTGTCGCGCCGTCGCTCGTCTCGAAGGCGCCGGGGCCGGCGTCCTCGATCACCAGGCGCCGCACACGCCCGGGATGGCGCGCGGCATAGACGATCGCGTTGATGCCTCCCATGGAATGACCCAACAGGTCGAAGCGGTCGAGCCCCAACTGTTGAACGATGGCCTCCACATCCGCCACGTAGGCGTCGGCATAGTAGTTGTGAGCGGGGTCCCAGTCAGAGCCGCCGCGCCCGCGCTGATCGAACGCAATGACGCGGAAGCCGGGATGCAGGGCCGCCGCGATGCCAGCGAAGGTCTCGGCGTAGCCGCGAATGCCGTGGAGCATGACGACGGGCCATCCCTGTTCCGCCCCCCACTCGCTGACGTGGAAGTTCAGCCCCGACAGGGCCAGCGTGTAGTCGCGCCGCTCCATGTGCGTCTTTCAGTACAAGCCGTCCTGGCCCTTGACCTCGGAGGCCTTCAGGCCCCCCAGCCGCGCGTTGAGGCGTCCGCGGGTGGCGAAGGCCCAGCAGACGATGACCTCGTCGCGGTTGGGGCCGTCGCTGAACTGGGCGGTCACGGTGTCGTAGTGCGAACGCACGTACAGCGCGTCCTTGTGCGCCAGCGGGATGTCGATCACGGCGCCGGGACCGCCACGCTTTCCGGTGGAAGGCACCCAGGACTTGCCGCCGCCGAGTGCGTCGCGGATCGGGTTGGCTGCCGGATTGGTGAGCAGCGCGTTGCCATGCTCGTACTCGCCGTCGATGCCCACGAGGCAGGCCTTGCCGTAGCTCTCGATCGCGCGGCCCTGGGCAGCCTCCTGGATGCGGCGACCGAACTCGCGCCCCAGTTCAGGCGACGGCTCGATCCAGGCAGACAGGTCCTGGACGAACCTGCCGGCGAACGGGTTGTGGATGGAGGCCGCAATGACGATCTTGCGCAGTGGGTCGCCATCGGCCGGCGCGCCGGTTTCGCCTGCGAGGGTGTCCTCGATCTGCAGGTACCACTTGCGGATGTGAAAGACGCTGAAATTGGCTGACTTGGTCATGAGAATGATGTGTGAATGTTGAAGAACAGGAAGGGGAAAGCGCGCCGCACTCAGTCGTACAGCGGCTCCAGTTCGAAGTGGTCGCTAGGCGCGTTGTAGTTATGCAGCACTCGCTTGCCCTCCTCATCGTCGTGGACGGTTTCGCAGAAGAACTCGAAGCGATGACCATCCGGGTCGTTGAAGTACAGGCCGTAACCCACCTTGTGGTCGGTGGTCTTGACCACCTCCACTCCGGCCTTGAGCAGTTGCCCGTAGAGCCGCCGCAGTTCCGTGATGTCGCCATCGATTTCCAGGCCGTAGTGCTGCAGCGCACAGCCGCCCACAACGATGCCCGGCTCCGGGCGGATCAACGCGATGTCATGGTGCTTCTGTCCGAAGCTCATGAACACCCACTGCTCGCCGCGCGCGGTTTCCTGCATGCCCAGCACGCGCTCGTACCAACTTGCCGATGCGAAGGGGTTCGACACAAAGAGCGAGAGGTGCGTGCGGCGAATCTTCGGGCGCACGGTCCGGGTCGTCGTATCAGTCATGTGGCTTCGCCCCGAGAGTGGATTTCGGGTGCGCCTTGACGGCGGCGACGACCGGCGTCCATGCCACTGCGGTGATCTCGCTGAAGTCGCGCCAGTCCTTGAACCAGGTTTTTCCCGCGTCCATGGAACGGAAGAGGTGGCCGTATTTGGTGCCGGCCAACACAAACTGAGGGTCTGCGGCGTGCGTTCCCAACGCCCAGAACGTGGAGTTGGGCACCGCATGAAGCAGTGCCGCTGACCATGTCGCGCCACGGTCGAGCGAGCGGTAGATCTGCGTGCGCGTGCCCGGCGTGCCATCGCCGATGGCCACCAGCAGCACGTCCTCCGCGCCCTCCAGAGGTGCGAGCGTGCGGGTGTAGTACATGCCATCGAAGCGATCGGCCGAACTTTCCGCGGCCCACGGCCCGTAGCCACCGTCGCGGTTGGTATAGACCGAATTCACCGTGGCGAGCAGATGGGTCTTGGGCCGGCCGCCGCGGGCCGGAAGGATGGTGATGGCGTGGATGTCGCCGTTGAGGATGCCGCTTTGCGCATCGTCCGCGCGGCGCCAGGTCTCGCCCTGGTCCAGGCTGTGCCAGGCACCGCCCTCCTCTACGCCGAACCACACCGCGCCGTCATCGGCGTCCACGCAGATGGTGAGGATCCGCGGACGGTTTACGCCGCCGCAGAACTCCGGCAATTCGATGCCAAGCCGCGTCCAGCTCTGACCCCCATCGAGCGAGCGGAACATCGCGGCGCGAGAAGGCGCGCCCGTTCCTGCGTAGATGACATTGGAGTCGCGCGGGTCGATCGCGATGGACCAGACATGCATTCCGTTCGCGGGCGATTCGAGGCGCCTGAAATGCGCACCCGCGTCTTCGCTCAGGCAAATGCCGGCGTCCGCACCCGCGAAGATCCGGTTCGGGTCCCGAGGGTCCACCAGAAGACTTCGCACGACGCCATCGAACTCGATGGCTTCCTTCAACCCGAGGCGATGCCATGTCGCGCCGTCGTCTGCGCTGCGCAGGATGCCCTGCCCCGCGGTTCCCACAAGAATCGTTCCTTGCATGATTGAGTGCTCCTTCGCTTTGCTCAGATGAAGATGCCGCGCGTGATGCCGCCGTCCACCGCGATCGACTCTCCGGTGATCGCGCCCGCTCGTTCGGAGGCGAGGAACAGCACGGCATCGGCAATCTCGTTGGGCTGCAACACGCGGCGGATGGGCGTGGCCCTGGCGTAGTTCGCCTCCACCTGATCCGGCGTAAGGCCCTGTAGCTTGGCCTCCTTGGCGTAGAGCTCGTGGATGTGCGGTGTTTCCACCACGCCGGGATGGATCACGTTGACCGTGATACCCGACGGGCCGAGTTGGTCGGAAAGCGTCTTGGTCAAGTGGCAGATCGCCACGTTGCGCATGCCCGAGAGTTGCTTGCTGCCGCGGCCCGTGAGGCCGCCGATGTTGATGATGCGGCCGAAGCCGCCCTTGCGCATGTGGGGCGCGGCCGCCTTGGCGCAGCGCATGTAGCCCACCACCTTGATGTTGATGTCTTCCAGCAGCCCTTCGGGGCTGGCGTTCTCGATCTCGCTGCGCACCAGACCGCCCGGGTGGGCAGCCCCATTGACGAGAATGTCGATTCGGCCGAAATGCGCCGCGACCCTGCTCATCATGGCGTCGACCTGCTCGGTGCTGCTGACATTCGCGGGCGCAGCAAGAATCTCGATGCCGGTTTGTTCGCTGATTTCGCGCGCCGCCTGTTCGAGCGGTTCCTTGCTGCGCGCCACGATCGCCACGCGCACGCCTTCGGCCGCCAGCGCCTGCGTCACGGCCCGGCCAATGCCAAGGCTGCCGCCGGTCACGACCGCGACCTTGCCCCTGAGTTTCAGATCCATATGTTCTCCTTGATTGATGCAGGCCGCCTGCCGGCGCCCTGACGTTGCGCCCTCAAAGGGCCATTTCGATGAGCGCAGGGCCGCTTCGCCCGAACGCGCGTTGAAGTTGTTCGGTCAGTTCTTGGGCGGTGTGCGCGCGCGTTGCGGGGACGCCGTAGGCCTCGGCAAGCCCCACCCAGTCGATGCGCGGGTGATCCAGCGCAGTCAGGGCCTCCGCCCGTGTGCCGAGCGCCGCGCCATCGCGCCGCAGTTCGTTGCGCAGGATGGCGTACTGGTGGTTCGCTGCGATCAGCACGACCACGTCGAGGTTTTCATGCGCGAGCGACCACAGCGTCTGGATCGTGTACTGGGTGCTGCCGTCCGACAGCAGCCCGACCACCTTGCGCTCCGGGCAGGCGATGGCCGCGCCCATCGCCACGGGAAGCCCCTGCCCGATGGCACCTCCGGTGTTGGTGAGCGTGGTATGCGGACGGGCGGCCGAAGACGCCGCATAGAAGGGGTAGCCGCAAGTCCCGCCCTCAACCGAGACGATCGCGCCCGCCGGCAATTCGCGCGCCAGAACCGCTGCGATCCTGGCCGGCGTCAGCGCGCCCTCGGGCGCGTCCGGCAGCGACGACACGGCCGCCTGGTAGGCCGGCGCCCCCAGGGCATCGGCCATTTCCTCGAGCCGCCCGGCCACTGGCTGCCCCGGCTCGCTGATGACCAGCAACCGTTCGGCATCGACCAGCAAACTCGGGTGACCCGCATAGCCGAAGTACGTCACCGGCGGCAGCGCGCCGACGAGCACGACGAGTTCGGCCGCATCCAGCACTTCGCGCGCCGGCTCGGGAAAGTAGGGCAACCGATCGAAGGCCGGCAGCCCCTGCCCGCGCTCTGAACGCGACGGAAAGGTCTCGGCATAGGCCTGTGCGCCCAGCAGCGTGCACAGGCGGGCCGTCGCGCGCTGAGCGCGCTGACCCAAGCCAGAGAGTTCTCCGCCACCGCCCAACAGGAAGACCACGCGCCGCGCTGCGCGCAGGCGCTCGATGCATTGTGCTGTGTCGGGGCCGCCCTCGGCGCTCGTGCTGGTGGCGCCAGGCCTTTCGATCTTGGCGGCCTGCGTGACATCGCCCGCCTGAAAATCGGCGGGGAAGATCAGCGTCGTGCCGCGCCCACCTGCTGCAACGCTTTGTCGCACAGCCTCGGCGGCCGCGGCCGCGCTGTCGTCGACACTGTCGATGCGGTGCACCCAGCCAGAGACGGGCCGCGCGAGCGATTCGATGTCGGAGGTCAGCGGCGCGTCATATGGCAAATGCCAGCTGGCGTGATCGCCGACGAGGTTGACGATCGGCGTGCGTGCGCGCCGCGCGTTGTGCAGGTTCGCGATGCCGTTGGCAAACCCCGGCCCCAGGTGCAGGAGCGTTGCCGCGGGACGCCCGAGCATGCGGCCGTACCCGTCGGCCGCTCCCGTGCAGACGTTTTCCTGCAGGCCGACCACGCACCGGATTTCATCGCGCTGCTCCAGTGCACGCACCAGGTCGAGTTCGGTGGTGCCCGGATTGGCAAAGCAGGTGTCCACACCTTCGCCTGCAAGCGCGAGCCAGAGCGCCTCGGCGCCGGTCATTTTCTTCATTGCCTCGTTCCTCTTATTGCACCTTGATGCCGCGCTCGCGCACCAGCTTGCCGACACGCTCGGCGTCGACAGCGATCTGCGCGTCGAGCTCCGCGGGCTTTGAAGCCCCGGCCCGCAGGCCTCGGGCGGACGCCCAGGCCTGCAGGTCGGGAGCGGCCAGCACCTTGGCCAGGGCTGCGTTCATTCGCGCCAGGATTTCTGCAGGGGTGCCTGCCTTGGCATGCAGCGAGTAGGAGGTGGACAGCAGCATGTCGGACCCGCCGGCCTCGGTGATCGTCGGCACATTCGGTGCCACCGGCGTGCGCGCGCTGGCGCCGACAGCCAGCAGCTTCAGGCTGCCCTTTTGCACATGGGGCAGCAGAGCCTCCACGCCGCCCGATGTCGCCACCACCTGGCCACCGAGCATGGCGGGAATGACTTCCGCGAGCGCCTTGTACGGCACATGCAGGAACTGCACGCCGGTGCCTGCTTGCAGCAACTCCATGTTCAGGTGCATGACGCTGCCAACGCCGCCGGTGCCGAACGGCACCTCCCCGGGATGCGCCTTGACGTGGGCGATGAAGGATCTGAAATCGTTGGCAGGCACCTGCGCACTGACCACGAGATACAGATTCACGTCGGCGATGTTGCTGACCGAGACGAGATCCTTCCGGGGGTCGAACGGCAGCGGCTGGTAGAGCAGCGGATTGACCGTGAGGGTGAGCCGGTCGACCAGCAGGAAGGTATAGCCGTCGGCCGGCGACTTCACTACCTCCGACGTCCCGATGATCGCGTTGGCCCCCGCCTTGTTTTCCACGACGAAGGCGGTCTTGAGCTCCTTCGCCATTCCTTCCGTCACCAGGCGAGCCATCACGTCCGGCCCCGTACCTGGCGGGTACGGAACGACGATGCGGATCGGCCGGGATGGCCAACCGCCCTCGGCCCAGGCTGGAGCCGGGGCCAGACACGCGGCGAAAAGCATCGCCAGGGCGGCACATGTTTGCCGAAAGCAATTCCTGTTCATCTCGAACTCCTGAACACCCCGACTGACGACGTTCGGCTTCGAGCGGGGCGTGCGCTCGCTGGGCCGGGGCCAACGGCCCGACTACCCCTGCCAGAGCTCTTTCATTCTGCGAGGAATTTTGCAAGTTTATCGATTAGACAAAACAATGCAATATTGTTTGCCATTTTCAAGCACATAACATGCATATTTTTCTCAATGCGAGATATTGATCGATCATTTCGAAGCGAGCAAGAAGCCGACAACGGCGCCGATGCTTCGATTAACCTTCCGGGTTTGCCAAGACATGCCGCCCACCCATGACGCCACGCGCTGCCAACGCCCATGAATAGCCTCAGTCGCATGCTCGAGGTGCTGAATCTGTTCAAGCCGGAACAGCCCGTGATTGACATCGAGGTCATCTGCTCGCAGTTGGGTTACACGTCCGCGAGCGCATACCGCTATGTGAAGGAGCTGTCCAACGCGGGCCTGCTCGTTCGCCTGCCCCGCGGTTACGCCCTGGGGCCGCGAATCATCGAACTCGATCGGCACATGACTCAGTTCGACCCATTGCTGGCAGCCAGCCGCGACATCGTGGGCGACCTGATCGCCCAGACCCATCTGGAACTGCTGATCAGCGAGCTCTACGACTCGACCGTGATCAACATCCTGCAGCGCTCCGGTGCCGACGAGCAGGCGCTGAACTTCGGACGCGGCAGACCCATGGACTTGTTTCGCAGCGCGACGGCCAAGGTGATCCTGGCGTACCTGCTGCCGCGTCAGTTGAAGCGGCTCTTCGACAACGCCGCGCCAGGAGACCTGGAGCGCATCGGGCTGACCTGGAAAGACTTCTCCAAGGCCATGCTGCGCATCCGCAAGGACGGCTACTGCATCAGCGAGGGCGAACTCGATCCCGGCAAGAGTGGTATCGCCGCGCCGATCTTCGACGAGAAGGGACGCATCCTCGGCAGCATCACCCTGGCGGGAAACTCCGAACGGTTCAATGCCTTCAACCGGGAGTTCCTCTCGACGCTGATGATCGACGCCGCGCGCAAGATCACGTCGCGGATCGCTGGCTAGGGCGGCCAACTCGGCACTCCCTTTAGCTCACGAACGCACCGAGTCTGGCGCAAGGTTTGTCATGGCCGTCAATCGGCCACCTTGATCTTGCGCTCCGAGACCACGCGCTGATAGATCGCCTTGCCTTGGGTGATTCGCGCCTGCATCTGTTCGGGAGTGCTGTAGGCCGCGGTGAAACCCAGGTTGTCGAATGCGTGGCTGACCGCGGGCGCCGCAAGCGCCGTCTTCATGGCGCCGTTGAGCTTCGCCAGTACTTCCGGTGGCGTCCCTCCGGGCGCGAGCAGGCCGAAGAAGCCGGTAATGGCCAGGTCGGGCAGCCCCACTTCCAACGCGGTGGGAATGGACGGGAACAGGCGGTCGCGCGTGTCGCCCGTGATGAACAGCGGCACCAGTTGATTGGAGCGCAACGCGCCGATGAGCGGCGAGACGACCTCGTCCATCAGTTGGGCATCGCCCTTCAGAAGCCCCTCCTTCGCCGAGGCGGCCCCTCTGTAAGGCACGTGAACCAGTTGGATGCCGGTGACCGACATGAGTATTTCGCCCAGCAGATGATTGCTCGACCCCGTCCCGGCCGATGCGAAGTTCAACTCACCAGGCCGTCGCTTTGCCAGCGCGACAAATTCAGCCAGCGTTTTCGCGCCGGTGGCAGGCGTCGTCACGAAGACAAAGGGCTGGGTCGCGCCAAGGCTGACGGGAGCCAGGCTCGCCGCATGCCCCCGGTCCGGATAAAGCACCGGCCCAGCCGTCAGGGTGCTCCCGCTCCCCCAGAGAAGCGTGTAGCCGTCGGCCTTCGCCGAAGCGGCGTATTTCGTCCCGATACGCCCCCCTGCACCCGGCTTGTTGTCGACTATGACAGGCTGGCCCAGGGCGACCGAGAGTTCCTGCGCAACCGCACGGGCAGAGATATCAGTGGAGCCCCCTGGCTCGAACGAGACGACGAGCGTGATCGGCCTGGACGGATAGGCCTGGGCACCGGCCGGCTGCACGAGGGACAGCGCAGTGGCAAGGACGCAGCAAGCCAGGAAGGCCATGCGCAAAAGCGCCGGGTGCAAGCGATTCATCATCATGGGCAGCCTCTTCAAGTGAAAGGGAACGCCGAAGCCCCGCGCCGAGGCGCGCTCAAACAGTGGCAATGGGCGTGACAGGCGAACCTGCGGCACCGGGAAGATTCAATGGCGGCGCAGTCAGAAGGAAACGGCTTCGCTCGTTCTTTCTCAGCCAGCGCGCGAGTTCGCCCAATCGCCACAACTCGCCCAGGTGGATGCCGTTCTTGAAAAGGCAGTGCTCGTGCAGCGGCAGCATTGCGTGCCTGGCGCTCTGGCGCATGGCTTTGGGCATCAACTCCACCGCGAAGTTGTCCGAGATCAGCGCAGCAATGCCTGTGTCGGTGATCCACTGAAGCAACCGCTGGTCGCCGCCATCCAAGCCAGCACAGGAATGAAGCAGTTTCTCGGCGACGGGCTTCCTGTTCATGCCGAGGATCAGGTCGTCGAGGCCGGTGTAGAGGCAGACCATGTCTCCGCGCTCTATGACCACCCGATCCTCCTGCAGGATTCGCATCAGGTCCGCATAGCCGACGGGATGATTCTCCTCGCCGTAGTGGCGATTCAGGTCGATCATGACCGCGCGCCCCTGCACGCCGTGGCTGGCCAGTTGCTCGATGCCAAGCGCGCTTGCCGTCGGGTCCTCGTAGGTGTCCCATCGCACGGCGCCTTCGGCACGGCGTGCCGGCTTGACGTGCTCTCCGCCCCGGTAGCCGTTGTAGAAGACGATCTCGTCGACGCCATCACCGTCGGCGTCAAACTCCGCGCCGACGTGCGCCAAGCCGTCCCACTGCGTGGAGTACTGCGTGTGCAGGACCACGACGTCATCCGAATAGACGTCGGAATAAAAAGGATTCTCGCGGGAGAGCGCAAAGCAGAAGCACTGCTCGCCCTCGTTCTTTCCGCCCCGCAGCGTGGCGAAGCGCCGAGGGCCATGGCGGCGCGGATGCAGTGCCGTGCCGCCGGGGTAGTCCAGCGGAAGCGACAAGCTGAATGTCAGCCCCTCTTTCGCCTCCTCGAGCCCCTTCAGCACTTGCGGCCGGCCAACGAGGTTCATCGATCCGCGCTGATCGTCGTTCCCGAAGAGGCCCCAGTTCGAACCCGGCGGCCTTTGCTTCCATCGGTTCGTCATGGCGATCTTTCTTCGGGCGCCTCAGGCGGCGGCACGGGCGGCGATCTCCTGCCGCTCCGCATTCAGTGCCGCCCGAACGCTCTCACGTTGCTCGATGCGTTCGAGATAGGCATTCAGGCTGGGCCATTGCGAAAGATCGATGTCGTGGACGTGGCTCCACATGACGATGGTGTAACAGTAGGCGTCGGCAACCGTGAAGCGATCGCCGTGCAGGTACTCGCGCCCCGACAGCGCGGTGTCGAGCCAGGCCAGCCGCTTGTTCAGGTTCTCTATCGCCAGCACCCGATACGCGGGAGGCGTGGTCGGTCGGAACAACGGAGTGAAGCCCTTGTGCAGTTCCGAACCGATGAAGTTGAGCCACTCGATGACACGGTATCGGTCCATCACGGCACCGGCAGCCAGCAACCCGCTTCCCGGATTCATGTCGGCCAGGTACTGCACGATCACCGGGCCTTCGGTCAGCAACTCCCCTGCGTCGGTCTCCAAGGTCGGAACCTGTCCCTTCGGGTTGATGGCGAAGTAGTCGCCTCCGTCTTTGAGCTTCTTGGCGCGCACATCCACCCAGATCAGTTCCAGCGGGATACCCGCTTCTCGCGCCACGATGTCGACGGCCAGCGAGCATGCGGTGGGTGTCAGGTACAGCTTCATGTGTTTCCTCAGTCAGTTGCGGGGTCTCGCGCCATGCCAGCGCCGTCAGGTCAAATTGCCATTTTTCCCATATTCCGATAATTTATTTATTTCGTCAACACATCACCCACGAACCCGCATCGGCCATCCACCGGAAGGCCGGGCGCAGCCTCGAGCGACGCGGCCCCTAGAATTCCCAGCCATCGCTCAGCCGAAGGGGGAGGAGACCCATACATGCCGCGTGCAAACACAAAGACCAAGCCCCTCAAGGCGACTCCCAAGACGGCCCGCAAGGCGCGCTCGGTCGCCGTCAAGGCCCGCGATTCGGAGCAGGACTCCTCGAGCCTTTCCCGGATGCTGAGCACGCTTCAACTCTTCACGCGCGAGCACCCGGTGCTGTCGGCCGAGGAGATCGCCAAGGGCGCGGGCGTTCCCACCAGCACGGCCTATCGCTACGTGAAGCAGTTGGCAACGGCCGGCTTGTTGGTTCGCTGGAAAGGCGGCTACACGCTCGGGCCCAGCATCATGGAACTGGACCTGCAAATCAGGGAGTGCGATCCGGTCATCCGTGCGGCGTCCGAACCCATGCGCACACTGTGTGCGCAGACAGGCCTGAACGCGCTGCTGACCAAGCTCTATGGCAACAAGGTCATGACCGTGCACATCGAATCCACGAGCGACACAGGCTCGCTTGCCTACGGCCGGGGCCGGCCGCTGCCCCTGTTCCGAGGCTCCAGTTCCAAGGCCATCACCGCCTTCCTGCCGGCCGCCAAACTGCGCCGACTCTTCGAGAACGGCGAGGCGCAGGGCGACGAACAGCTCAACGACTGGGAGAGCTTCCACGCCAGCATGTCGAACATCAGACGCCAGGGTTTCGCCCTCTCCGTCGGAGAGCTCAACAGCGGCATCGAAGGCATCTCCGCGCCCGTCTTCATCGAATCCCGGCAGGTCGTGGGCAGCATCACCCTCATTGGCGATGCGGCGCGCATGGCACTGCTGCGCGAGGAGGTCGTCATCGAAATGGTGAAAGCTGCGGCAGCCACGGTCAGCAGCGCCCTGCAGTAACGCGCCGGTAAAGCACCGCGCTTTCGCGCCCCGGAAAAGCCGGCATTTCTTTCTTGTTTGATTTTTTCCCAAAATATGAGAAAGTTCTTCTGACACGACACTGAAAGGCCGACCATGGTGCTTCGCTTGCTCCGAGACGCGCTGAAGATCGGACTTCTGGCTGCAGTGCCGCTCTCGGCCTGGACTCAACCTCAGGCGCAAGCGTTTCCCGCAAGGCCCATCACCATGGTTGTCGGCTTTGCCGCCGGCGGAGGCACGGACACGGCGGCGCGCTTGCTGGCGCAGAACCTGGCCGCCGAGCTGGGACAGCCGGTAGTGATCGAAAACAGGGCGGGCGCCGGAGGAATGATCGGAGCCGCCGCCGTAGCCAAGGCATCTGCGGATGGCTACACACTGTTCTTCGGGTCGGGCTCGGAGTTGACCGTTTTGCCGGCCCTGAAAAAGGCGGTGCCCTATGACACGCTGAAGAGCTTCAAGCCCATCACGCAAGTGGGCACCGTGTCGTTCATGCTGGTGGCGCATCCATCAGTCCCAGCCAGCAGCGTCGGCGAGTTGACCGCCCTTGCCCGGGCGAAGCCGGGGCAGCTGAGCTTCGCGTCCTACGGCGCAGGTTCGACCAATCACCTGATCGGTGAACTCTTCGCGATCAAGACGCAGACAAAACTGCTGCACGTGCCCTACAAGGGAAGCGCAGCTGCCGCGACGGACCTGGTCTCCGGTGAGGTGCAGATTGCGTTCGATACCGTGTCGGTGATGCTTCCGTATGTGCAGGCGGGAAGGCTCAAGGCACTTGGTGTCCTGTCTGCTCAGCGCACCACCCAGGCCCCCAATCTTCCAACGATGGCCGAGGCGGGTATCCCGGACCTGGTGGTTGACGGCTGGCTTGGTGTCATGGCCCCGGCGGGAACATCCGACGCCATCGTGCAACGCCTCGACAAGGCAATCGGAAACGCACTTGCCAAACCGCAGGTCGCAGAGGCCTTGGCGCAGCGCGGCGTGAAGGTATCCGGCGAAGGTCCAGGACCGTTTCGAGCCTTCATCGAACGAGATCAGGACAAGTGGCGAAGCGTTGTCCAGCACGCTCACATTCAACTCGAGTAGCCACTCCAACCCGACAGAGCACTTTTGCCGAAACCCGCATCGACGCCGGCACACGGTCGACCACCGCCGATCGACGACCCGGACCCGGCGCCGCCGAGCGCCGTCTTACTCCACTTGCCATGCTCAAGAAAATACCTCTCGCAGCGCTTGCACTGTTTACCGCTCTCGCATCCCTCAGCGCCCAGGCCGCTCCTGCATTCCCCGCAGATCGCCCGATCGCGTTGGTCGTGCCGTTTTCCGCCGGTGGCGGGACCGACATACTTGCCAGACTTGTGGCGGCCAAGCTGGGCGCGATGATTCGGCAATCCGTTGTTGTCGAGAACAAGCCGGGTGCCAACGGTGTTCTCGCGAGTCAGTATGCCGAACGAGCGAAAGCCGATGGCTACACGCTGATGTTCGGCGGCAGCTCGACCCACGTCCTGTCGCCGCTACTGTCTCCGAAGAAGCAGCAGATGGAACAAACCCGCAAGAACTTCTCGATGGTCGGCATCGTGGCGGAAACACCGCTTGTACTGGCCGTGAACGCCAAGTCTTCGTTCAAGAATCTCGATCAGCTGCTGAAGGCTTCGCGCGACCGCGAGCTGACCTTCGGCACCTTCGGCTCCGGGTCGTCTCCCCACATCATGGGGGCGCTGCTTGCGGCGCGAACCAATGCGCGTCTGCAGCATGTTCCGTACAAAGGCTCTTCGCCCGCGATCACCGAGTTGCTCGGCGGTCACATCGACAGCGTGTTCCTGACAGTCGCCGCGCTCAGCAGCCATGTCGAAGACAAGGAAGTGCGCGCCTTGGCGGTGACCGGGGCCCGCCGCGTGCAGACATTGCCCGACGTTCCCACATTCAAGGAAGCCGGCGTATCGGGTTTCGAAGACTCGGGTTGGTTCGCTGTGTTCGCACCCGCCGGGACTCCGGAGCCTGTCATGGACTTTCTTCACGATGCCATCGGGCGCGTGATGGCAACCCCGGAAGTTCAGGCCAAGTTGGTGGAGCTTGGATTGCGCAGCGCGAACAGCAGCCGTGCGCTCCAGATGGCCGTGTGGGAGCGATCCATCGTCGCCACGCAGGGCATCCTGACTCAGGTCAAGATCGAAACGGACCGGTAGCGAACCGTCGCATGAGATTCGACTCAATTCCTGGTCGGCACGACGCTGGCCATTTATGCACTAGAAGAAAATGAGAAATGTCATGAAGCTTTATCACGAGGTGCGCGGCTGCTCGCTGGCTGTCGATATCGTTGCGCGCGAACTACAAATCCCTCTTGAGCTTGAATGGGTCAACATGACCACCAAGCGTCTGAAGGACGGCACCGACTACTTTCAGGTCAACAGCAAGGGAACCGTGCCCACTCTCGAAATGGCCGACGGGCAGTATCTCAGCGAAGGCGCGGTCATCATGCAGTACTTGGCAGACCAGAGCCCGGGCAGTTCGCTGCTGGCGCCCCCGGGCACGCTCGAACGGTACCGGACGCTCGAATGGATGAGCTTCATCGGAGCGGACCTTCACAAGGGCGGCTTCATGCCGCTCTTCAAGGCGGCGACTCCTCCTGAATACAGGAGCATCGCTCGCCAATACCTCAATGGCCGACTTGGTTGGCTGAACACGCAGTTGAGCGACAGGAACTACCTCATGGGGTCCATCTTCACGATTGCGGATGCGCATTGCTACACCATTGCCATGTGGACAAGAGCCCACGCTATCGACACTGCGCCATGGCCCCACCTGGAAGCCTACCTCACCCGGACCGGTTCACGGTCCAGCGTGAAAGCGGCCGAGCAGGCAGCGCGCGAACAAGGTGAGCGTGAAAGCGCAGAGAGAATGCACAACACTCACTAACCGATTCGCGCACGCGCTCATCGCCGAGCCGACGGACGAGCGTGATCGCCCCCGTCACGGCCATCGCGCCTGAACTGGGTTACGCGATTGCGAGTGCGCTCGTCGGCGTGTCTACCGCACCTTCGAAGAGACACGCGCATCCATCGGGTGCATCGCTGGCCCGCATGCACCTCTTGACTCTATTCAATTGTCGCGGCGCTGCGCGCGCGTCTTTCGGCGCAAGTCGATGTGCCGCTCGCAGGCGGTCAAGTTCAAGCGGCACTTGACGCCGCCCGCTCCGCTGGCGACTTCGTCCAGTTGCTGATTTGGGCTAACGCGGGTGACACAGGCAAACGCACACTCGCCCTGCGCCCAGAGTTCGGCGCGACTTTCTTCAACCTGCCAGAGCCTCTGGCATTTGTGCGATTTTCATCTGGCAGATCACCCATGACCCTGCAACTGAATCACTTTATCGAGGGCGCTTTGGTCCCTGCCTCGGACCATGCCCGCATGAGCCTCGTCAGTCCTGTTGACGAACTGGAATATGCCACCGCAGCGCGCGGCACGTCCGAGGACGTGCAGCGCGCCGTAGCGGCTGCGCATGCCCAATTGGAAAGCGGCGCCTGGAAGCTACTCAGCGGAGCGCAACGCGGCCACCTGCTGAGCAAGCTGGCCGACCTCGTCGAACGCGACACTGCGCTGTTGGCCGACATGGATGCCAATGCCATCGGACGCTCGCCGATGGAGCCCCGCATGATGGACGTTCCCAATGCCGTGGCCAACTTGCGTGCCGCAGCGGGCTGGGCCAACCACCTTGAAGGCCGCGCCATCCCTACGGGCGGCTATATGGGGAATCGGACGCTCTCATACACGATCCGGGAGCCGATCGGCGTGGTCGGTGCCATCCTGCCGTGGAACTCGCCCCTGATGATCACGACATGGAAGCTGGCCGCTCTGTTGGCGGCGGGCTGCACCGTGGTGGTGAAGCCGTCAGAGGAAACGCCCCAATCCGCGCTGCATCTGGCTCTCCTCGCGCAGGAGGCGGGCTTTCCCGACGGCGTGATCAACGTGGTCACGGGCTACGGTGAGGTGGTCGGCCGTGCGCTTTGCGAGCATCCCGACGTGGCGAAGATCAGCTTTACTGGAAGCCCCGAAGCGGGACGGGCCATCCAGCGCATCGCAGCTCCGTTGTTCAAGCGAATCACACTGGAACTGGGTGGCAAGAGTCCGCAGATCGTATTTGATGATGCCTCCATGGAGGAGGCACTGCGCGGCTGCGCCATGGGCCTGTTCGTGAATCAGGGGCAGGTGTGCGCGGCTGGATCGCGGATCCTCGTGCAGCACGGCATCGCCCGCGAATTCGCGGCTGCATTGGCGGAGGCGGCGAATTCCATCACCGTGGGGGATCCGCGCCAACCCGGTGTGCAGATGGGCCCAGTGGCCAAGAAGGCGCAGTTCGACCGTGTGAATCGCTACGTGCAGATTGGCCTCGACGAAGGCGCCGAACTCCTTGCCGGCGGTGTGTCGCAGCCTGAGAGAGGATGGTTCGTGAAGCCCACCATCTTCGCCAACGCAACAAACTCAATGACGATTGCGCGGGAAGAGATTTTTGGTCCCGTGGGGACGATCATCGTCTTCGACACCGAGAAGGAAGCCATCGATCTGGCCAACGACTCCGCCTATGGCTTGGCCGCCACAGTGTGGACCAGCCACCTCGCGCGCGCTCACCGCGTCGCAGCCGCCCTCAAGGTCGGAGCCGTTGGCGTGAATTGCTGGAGCCCTCTGGATGCGAACCTGCCATGGGGTGGACTCAA
Organism: Variovorax beijingensis; assembly: GCF_007828835.1. Classification (GTDB taxonomy): domain Bacteria; phylum Pseudomonadota; class Gammaproteobacteria; order Burkholderiales; family Burkholderiaceae_C; genus Variovorax; species Variovorax beijingensis_A. The sequence goes on from NZ_VIVL01000008.1 coordinate 42,989, forward strand.
GACGAGCGGCATTGGCCGCGAGGGCGGGTTGTCCGGTGCCCTCGCGTATACCGAAGAAAAGGTTGTCACCGTGCTGTTGCCAAACTGACCTTGGTGCTGCAGCCAAAAGAAGAAGGAGCTTGCGATGGGTTGGCGCAACAGAATCGACGCTTACGGAAATGCCTCAATGCTGTTCCATTGGTTCACAGCGGGGGCATTCATCACCGCCTATGTGATTGCGTACTATGTGATCTGGATAGTCGATCCGGAAACAAGTATCAAGCCGGCACTCTTCGGCATCGCTCCGGAGCCTGACCGGGTCATCCCGCTCCTCAATATCCACTGGATTCTGGGTATCTCCATCGGCGTGCTCACGCTGCCGCGGCTCGTCTGGCGGCTCTGGGGAGGCGTCCCCCACCACGTCCCCGGTTCACGCCTGGAACATCTCGCCGCGGACGTGGCCCATTGGGCGCTGTACGCCTTCCTCATCCTTATGCCCGTGACAGGCTACATGACGACGTATCACCCGACTGATTTCGGGCTCTTCGTGATTCCGGCATGTCGAGACACGGCCTTTGCGGCCTGGGTCCGGGACCTCTTCGGCCTGAGTGTCAAAGACCTGGAAGACATCATGTGGTCGATTCACAGCTTCTGCGGCAAGTGGCTGGCATGGCCGCTGGTGGTGCTGCACGTCGCTGCGGCTCTTGTGCATCACTTCGTTCGCAAGGATGCCGTGCTGCGGCGGATGCTGCCGTTGAAGCCGCGACCCCAGGTCGTTCCGGCGCACGCCCACCCGGGAAAACGCTGCAACCCTTGATGTGCAAGAGCTCCGGCGCGGTTCGACCGGCCGATGCCCGGCGCGGAAACGGACGGGGTCAGAAGACCGGGGTCATGGAGGATCGTTTCATGCAAGAAGCTCGGAACCTGCTGTTCCTATCCGTGGTGGTCTGCATTGCGCAGACCAGCTTGGCAGAGCCCTCTGTTGCTCAACTGCCCACCGTGCAGGTGACGGATACGCAGGCCGAGGCCGGCAGCACCCTGTCGCTCGATGCGCCCAACAGCACCGGCTCCCGCCTGGGCCTCACTGCACGCGAGACACCGGCCAGCGTCAGCCGTCTAGAGGCGGCCGACATCGCCGAGCGTGATCTCACGCGTGCGCAGGACGTGGCCGTGCGCATGCCCGGCATCAGCGAAGCGCCCGCTCCGGGGAATGGCGGGACCAGCTTGATTGCGCGCGGCTTCGTCGGCCACAACTCGGTGGCCCAGTTGATCGACGGAACACGCCTCACCGTCGCAGCAGGCACCGTCACCTATCCCTTCTCGACCTGGCCCATGGAGTCAGTCGAGGTCCTGCGAGGCCCTGCGTCGGTGCTCTATGGCGATGGAGCCATCGGCGCGGCTGTGAACTATGTGACCAAACGCCCCGGCTTCGAGCGCACCGAGCGCGAGGCCTTCCTGAGCGTTGGCTCCTTTGGCGCTGTGCAAGGGGGCGTGGGCCTGCGCGGCCCCATCAACGATGTGCTGGCTTATTCGGTCTACCTCGATGCAGAAAGAAGCGACGGCTATCGCCAGTTCATGGATGTGCAGCGCCGCAACTACGCGCTGGCACTGGCGGTGCGCGCGAGCCGCGACATGAGCGTGACCCTCTCCCTCGACGGCGGCGTGAACGACGACGCGCGCTACTTTGGTACACCGCTGCGCAATGGTGTGTTGGACCAGCGGCTGCGCCGGACGAACTTCAACGTCTCCGACTCAGTGGTCAAGTACAACGACCGCGTCTGGCGCGCCAAGGTGGACTATCAGGTCGCCGCCGGCCTTCGCCTGCGCAACGAGACCTACCACCTCACCACCGCCCGGCACTGGCGCAACGCCGAGGACTACAGTTTCAGTACCCCGGGAACCAGCGTGGACCGCAGCGATTACCTGGAGATCCTGCACGACCAGGAGCAGACCGGCAACCGATTCGACGCGACCTTCGACGGCACGCTGGGCGGCTTGAAGAACCGCTTCATCGTGGGCCTGGACTGGTACCGTACCCGGCTCGTGCACACCAACAATTCGCCCTATGGGGGCGCCAGTGCGGGAGACCCCTACAACTTCGCGCCTGGCGTCTTCATCAGTCCTGTTCCCACCATTCCGGGCCGCGCGTCAGAGCTGGAGACCACCGCCTTGTTTGCCGAGAACGCGCTCGACCTGAATCGGGAGTGGAGGCTCGTGGCCGGCCTGCGCAGCGACCGCATGGAACTTCACAGCACGGACCTGCGCCGCGGCGTGAACCTGGTCAAGAAGTATTCGCCCATCACCGGCCGTCTTGGCGCCGTGTGGTCGCCCAGCGAGGCGCTCTCGCTCTACGGACAGTTCGGCACCGGCACCGACCCGCTTTCGGGCGCACTGTCGCTGCCCGGAGGCGGCAACACCTTCGATCTCACGAAGGGCCGCCAGGTCGAGGTAGGCGCCAAGGGCGCCGTGCCCGCCGTGCGCGGCGAATGGACGGTGGCACTGTACAAGATCGCAAAGCGCAACCTGCTCTCGCGCGATGCCGGCAATCCCAACGTCACGCAGCAGATCGGCCAGCAGTCGTCCACCGGCATCGAGCTGGCCTTCGCGGCCGAGCCCGTGCGCGGCTGGACGATCGACGCCAATGCCGCCTTCCTGCGGGCGCGCTACGACGACTTCAGGGAACTGGTCTCGGGCGCCCTGGTCTCGCGCGACGGTATGACGCCCACCGGCGTGCCCGAGCGCACGGCCAGCATCTGGACAACGTGGCGCTTCCTGCCGCAATGGCAGTTGGGCTTCGGCGCGCGCTACGTGGGTGAGAGCCAGGGCAACACCGCCAACACCACGAAGCTGCCGTCGTACGTGGTACTAGACGCGTCGCTGGCCTACGAACATTCACCCAACCTCAGGTTCAGCCTGTCCGTGAAAAACCTGGCCAATCGCGACTACGCGCTGACAGGCACCGCCAATACAAGCTGGCTGCTGGGTACTCCGCGCACAGTGCAACTCACGGCGCGAGCGAGCTTCTGATCCGCGCCTGCTGTACAGCAGGCGCGGATTGGGGAATTCCCTAGCCTCAGGACGAACTGCCGTTTTGGGCTAAGGCCACATCACGAAGCGGCCTAACCTTGGCATGCATCGCGATGGCGCAGTGGCATTTTGAGAGGCCACAGATCAATACAAGAGTGGAGACACCCGCAATGAGACATCCGAGGTTATCGCCGTCCTCAATCAGAAGGCGCCTCGTGCTGGCAGTGATCGCATCGGGCCTGCTGCCATTGACTGCATCGGCACATCACTCCTTTGCCATTTTCGACAGAACCAAGACCACCGCGGTCAAAGGCCTCGTCGGTCGGTTCGACTGGACGAATCCCCACGTGACGATCTACGTGGATGCAGAGGGCACGCCGGCCCAGCGATACAAGGTCGAGACCGGAAGCATCAACGCCCTGGCCAGATCGGGCTGGAAATCCGATTCGATCAAGGTTGGCGACAAAGCAGAGGTGTCGTTTCACCCGCTGAAGAACGGTGATCCTGGAGGGTTGCTCATCGAGATCAAGATCGGCAGCGTGGTTCTGACGGGGGGAGGATGATGACGCGCCGCCCAGCCCTTTGTACTGAGACCGACGACGTCCGCCGGGTGGAGATATCGATATGACAATGACACGACGCTCTCGTGCGGGCTTGCTGGCCCTGTTCATCGCCGCAGCTGCCGCAGTGACGTTCATCGCCTCCGAACGCGGTGGTGGTCCTGCAGAAGCGCAGAAGCTCGGCATCAGCGGAACGTGGGAAAGAACACCGGACGACTGGTTTGGCGAGGATCCGGACAACCCTGTATTGCCAGGCGGAAAGATCGACCTGAAAGAGCCCTTCCTCAGTGAATACGAGACGCTGAAGAAAAAGCAGGCTGAGGCCAACGAAGCCGGGACCCCGCTTGCCACAACGAGCAGCAAGTGCCTCCCGGAGGGAATGCCCACGCTGATGGCGGCGCTTTTTCCGATCGAGATTATTCAGAACAACAAGCAAGTGGTCGTGCTCGGCGAGTATCTCCAGCAAGTACGTCGCATCCTGTTGACCGAACCGATGCCGTCAAAGGACAACCTGGAGGCCACGTTCCAAGGGCAATCGCGCGGGCGGTGGGAGGGCGACACGCTCGTGGTGGAGACCCAAGGTATTCGGCCCGAGGCGCGGCTGTACGACGTTCCGCATGGGAAGGAAATGAAGATCACGGAGCGAATCCGGCTCAAGGATCCCGATCATCTCGAGAACCAGATCGTGATCGAGGATCCGGAAGTTCTTAACGCGCCGTATCGCTTCACCTTCGAATACAAGAGGTCCGACTACAGGATCCAGGAATACGTCTGTGAGAACAACCAGATCGTGATCGACAGCGAGGGAAAGACCGCCCTTCGTCGCAACTGACACCGCCGCCCTGCCCCCTCACTCCATCCCAAGAGCGGACGTACTGAAATGAATTGGATCTCGAGCGGTCTGATGCGTGCCGTGCTGCAAAGCGCTTTGGTTTCGCTCAGCGTTTCCGGGCTGTCGTGGGCGGAGGTTCCCACCACGCCCACGATCGTGGCAGTCCCCCCCTCCGGCAAGGTGCCCTTGTCTTCGGCGCAGCGCAGGGGCACGGAGTACATCGACCTGGCGCGCCACGGGTATGTCGAAGAGGAGTACTACCTTTCGGGCATCGCGCCAGCCATCACCGCCGCAGGCGAGACGCTGCTGCAAGCCCCATATACCACGCGCATTCTCGTGCGCAAGCCGATCGACCCGGCACGCTTCAATGGAACCGTGGTGATCGAACCGTTCAGCTGGTTCGGCGAGCGTGGAGCCGGCTGGATCCTCACCCGCGACTACCTGCTGCGGCGAGGATACGCCTACGTCGGCTACACGCTGAACATCAACAAGCCAAAGCGTGATCCCAAGTTCATCTCCGAAATGGCGGCGGAGGAAGCCGACGGCATCAGGCAGTACGGCCGGATCGTGAACTTCGACTTCATGCGCCGGTACGACTACGCACGCTACGCACCGCTGGGCACGTACTCCGATCCCGAGCGCTTCAAGCGCGGTAGCGTTGCCGATCCCTTCGTTCCGCAATCGCAGGCCATTGCGGCGCAGCTTGCGATGGCGTTGAAATCCAATGCGCCACAAGGTCCGCTCACCGGACTCGAAGTTCATCGCGTGTATGTCAACAGCTGGGCCGTGACGGCCCAGGTGTGGATGGACTATCTCGACCAAGGGCGTCACCAGCAATGGCGGATGCCCGATGGTGGTCCCCTGATCGACGCCTACATGACTGGCCGCATGGCCTACGGCGAAGTCGGGGGTGACGCCATTCGCGTACCTCGCAAGATGCCCGACGGCGTGCCATTCGTGACGGTCTACAGCCAGTCCGAATTGATGCACGACGCGATCGAGGGCATCGAGCTGCCGCCGGACACGGACAGTCCGAAACTTCGCTACTACGAAGTGACCGGCATGCCGCATCTGCGCCTGGCGGACCTCGGCACGGAGCATTCAGAGCGGCTGGCCGCCGATGTCGGCAAAGGTCGCGATCCTCGCTGCCAGACCTTGTACGACGAGCCGGTCGAAATGCTTGCCTCGGCCTTGCTCGACGGCATGGACCGCTGGGTCCGCGAAGGTACAGCGATGCCCAAGGCGCCACGGGTGGCACGCAAGGGCAAATCGGTGCTGCGCGACCCCGCAACCGGCAACATGCTCGGCGGCGTCCGCCCCCCCTGGATCAGCGTGCCATCCAGCCGCTACATGACCGACCAGGAGACCCGCTGCGGCCTGATCTACGACACCAAGATTCCGTACTCGCGTACGCAGCTGCGCAAGCTCTACGGAACCGGTGAAATCTACGCAAAGAAGTTCGAGGAGGCCAAGGCGCTGTCTGTCAAGGAGGGTTATCTCCTTCCCGAAGACGCCGCGAGCTTGCGCCCGATCGCGAAGCCAGGTGACTTCTGACGAGAAGCTCCATGGTCCCGGCCTGCCAGGCAAGCCAATCCTGATTCTTTTCATTGAAAGGCGACAGATGTCCTCGGAGACCTTCATCGCGTGGCTCTATGAGTCCGCGCCCAGCACCATGATCCGGGACGTGTCCTGGATCGTTCCGACCGTGCAGTGCATCCACATCATTGCGATCGCCGTGATCTTCGGCTCGGCATTCGTTTCCGATCTGCGCCTTGCAGGCGTACTGGCCACGGATGAGTCCCCGGGCAAAGTCGTTCGCCGCTATTTCCCGTGGATGTGGCGCGCGCTCATCGTGCTGCTCCTCACCGGGCTGGTCATGAGCATCGGTGAGCCTGAACGCGTTCTGACGAACTCGACGTTCTGGCTCAAGATGGTGCTGGTCGTTGCCGCCTTCACGTTGACCTGGCTCGCGCGGCGTCCGCTCCTGTCTCCGGACGCGGAGGGCAGTGGCGCTCGATGGGTACACCTCGTCAAGCCGATCTCCTGGCTATCGCTTTTCCTGTGGTGCTGCGTGATCGTCTGCGGCCGATGGATTGCCTACACGATCTAGGTCGCCTCCTCTTTGACGCAACGCTCACCGGTACCTTCCATGGTCATTCAATCCATCCTCCAAGCCGTTCAAGATTCCCGGCTTTCGACTTTCATCCGAGAGACCGGTGTGGCATTTCCGGCGCTCGAGTCAGTGCATGTGATTGCGATCACGCTGGTGCTCGGAATCATTGCCATTGTGGATCTGCGGCTCATCGGCTGTGCCTCGCACCGCTGCAGCGCCCATCGGCTGATGCAAGAGCTGCTGCCATTTACCTGGGTGGCCTTCATCGCCTCCGTGGCGACGGGCCTGCTCATGTTCGCGTCGAATGCCACTACCTACGCCGAGAACAGCCTGTTCTGGTGGAAGATGACCATCCTGGTCTTCGCCGGCATCAACATGGCGATCTTCCATCTGGGCATCTATCGCCGGATCGGCGAATGGGACGAACTGCTGCCGCCGCCGCGCGCGGCGCGCGCCGCGGGATTGAGCTCGATGGGGTTGTGGATCGTTGTGATTGTTCTCGGCCGATGGATAGGATTCTCCTCGTGAGCGCGGGAGGCAGTCTCGTGGGGCGCAGCATCCGGCGGGCGTTGGGTGACTCACCGGCCTTGAAAGGTGGGAGCGCTCGACTCTGGACCGTGCGTCCCCTCACCGGCAGGCTTGAAACGCTCATGATGCCTCTGCTGTTCGTGGCGATGGTCGGCAGCCTGGCAGGCTACGTGCTGTTGCGCCCCGCCCATCCTGCCCCCCCGAAACCCCTCAGCTGGCAGATCAGGTCCTTCGACGGCCTCGGGCCCGCCGACCAGGCCATTCACGGCGCGCTGCTGCCCGCCTCGGAAGAGATCATCTGGTTCAACAACGACACGGGCGGCTGGATCACCCTCGCGGACGCCCAGCGGACGCTGCTCCCGCCCTTCTATCAGGACACCTTCTGGAAGGCGAATGGGGAGGTGCATTGGCAATTGATCCTCCCCGGCGCTCACCAGCCCCATGCCAGCCAGCCCGGCGCAGAGAGCGGCCATCGTGAGACGCCTGCCGCGGCGGCGCCGAACGCTGTGTCCGAAGGCACGCAGGGTCAGGGTGCCACCGTCTACTACGGCTCTGCTGGCAAGGCGCCGGCCCAAAGCGCCTACCTGCTGGTGATCGGACATGCGCACGCGGGGGTGATGTGGGCGAACCAGGCCACCATCTGGATCCATCCCGATGCCCTGGCGCCCTACCCCGAGATCGTCAAACCCGAAGCACTGGTCGCCAAGGGATGGCGGCAAGTCATCGCCTATAACGGCGCGAGTGAAGTCGAGCGCATCAAGGAGGCTCGATGACGGCCACGTCGAAGAAGCTTTCGCTGCGCCGGCGCGGGACGACGATGTGCCTGCTGCTTCTGGGGTGCGGATTGGTCGGCCCGGCACTGGCCGCGGGTAAAAAGCTCAAGGTGGGCGTCACCTTGCACCCCTACTACAGCTTCGTCGCCAACATCGTCGGAGACAAGGCAGAGGTGGTCCCGCTCATCGCGGGAGATGCGAATCCGCACAACTATCAGCCGCAGACGGAAGACATCACGCGTGCCATGTCACTCGATGCGCTGGTGGTCAACGGCATCGGGCACGACGAGTGGGCCTTCGAGATCGTCAAGGCAGCCGGACGCAAGGGGACGCTGCCGCTCATCTACGCCAATGCTTCGGTGGCGCTCATACCGATCGCGGGGGACCAGGGCGACGCCAAGGTCGTCAATCCCCACACCTTCGTGTCCACCACCGCGGCCATACAGCAAGTGTTCGAAATCACCCGGCGCCTGGGAGAGCTCGACCCGGACAACGCCGCCGCGTACCGGCGCAATGCCGCCGCCTATGCGGCGCGGATCCGGGGGCTGCGTGCGGAGTTCATGACCCGTTTTGCCAGTCTCGACCTGTCGTCGTTCCGATGCGCCACGACACACGCGGGCTACGACTACCTGATGCAGGAGTTCGGCCTGACCGTGACGGCGGTCATCGAGCCGCGCCATGGCGTTGCGCCGACCGCGCGCCAGCTCGCCAACACGATCGATGCCATCAGGAAGGCGAACGTCCGCGTGCTCTTCGCTGAAAAATACTTCTCCATCGGCCTGGGCAAGCCAATCGAGGAAGCCACGGGCGTGAAGATCTTTGCGCTCTCTCACATCACCGGCGGACCGTACACCGCGGACCGGTTCGAAGTGGAGATGCGCGAAAACCTCCAAACTTTGGCCTCGGCCATCGAGTCCACGCGCCGTTGAAGGAGAAAGACCGATGCGTGGCCCGGCCCTGGTATTCGAGCATGTCACCCTTCAGTTGGGTGGAACGCGTGTTCTGGACGACGTGACGTTCCGCGTCGAGGCCGGTGCGCTGCACTGCCTGGTCGGCCCGAACGGCGGCGGCAAGACCTCATTGGCCCGCGCCCTGTTGGGCCAGATGCCGCATTCGGGGCATATCCGCCTCGAAGGTGATGTGGTGGGTCCGATCGGCTACGTTCCTCAGTTGCCGGAGTTCGACCGCAACTTGCCGATGACGGTAGATGACGTCATGGCGCTCCTCAGTCAGCGCAGGCCCGCCTTCATGGGCGCCTCCCGACCGGGCCGGGAAGCATGCACCGCGGCCCTGCAGCGAACCGGCGTCCAGGTCTCAGGCAGGCGCCCCTTCGGAGCCCTCTCCGGCGGGGAGCGGCAGCGCGTCCTGTTGGCACAGGCCCTGACTCCGGCGCCATGGCTGCTGGTTCTTGACGAGCCCACCACCGGTGTCGACAGGCCGGGCATGCGGCTGCTCGAGGATCTGGTGGCCGAACTGCATGCGCGTGGGGTCACCATCCTGTGGATCAATCATGACCTGGATCAGGTGATGCGTCTCGCCCAGTGCGTGACCAGTATCAATGGTCAAGTCCTTTTCCATGGCTCTCCCGCCGAAGCACTCGACTGGACGCATTTTCGGTAAGAGACCAGCCAATGACGCCCGTATACGAATTCATTCGCAACCAGTTGCAGGCACTCGCCGAACGAGGTGCCTTGCCAGAGCCGTTCCAGTATGAGTTCCTGATCAATGCGCTGCTGTGTACGTTGCTGATCGGCCCGCTGCTGGGAGTGCTGGGCTCGATGGTCATGATCAAGCGGATGGCATTCTTCAGCCAGGCTGTCGGCAATGCAGCCATGACGGGCGTGGCCATCGGGGTGCTCATCGGCGAGTCCTACACGTCGCCCTATGTCTCGATGTTTGCCTTCTGCCTGCTGTTCTCTCTGACGCTCAAGTACGCACAGCACCGCACGACGTTGTCCAACGACATCCTGATCGGCGTCTTCCTGTCGATCTCGCTGGCCCTGGGGGCCTCGCTGTTGCTGTTCGTGTCCGCAAAGATCAATACCCACGTCATGGAAAGCGTGCTGTTCGGCTCCATCCTGGCGGTCGACCACACCGACATGAACGTGCTGCTTGTCGTCACGGTGATCTGCGCCTGCATTGGACTGCCGATGTACAACGCGATGCTGCTGGCCAGCATCAACCCGAGCCTGGCACATGCAAGGGGCGTGCGGGTGCGCTTTGTGGATTATGTATTTGTCGCCATGGTCACGCTGGTGACCGTGGCCTGCCTGAAGATCATTGGTGCCGTGCTCGTCGAAGCTCTTCTTCTCATTCCGGCGGCGGCAGCCCGCAACGTCAGCCGCTCACTGGGTGAATTGGTCGCGCGCTCGGTCGCCATCGCGACGGTGTCCTGCGTGCTCGGCATCCTGCTGCCGATGCAGCTGCATATCCCGGTCCCCACGGGCGGGGCGATTGTCCTCGTCGCTGCGGCGATCTTCGTCTTTACCTCCGTCGTTCGAGCCCGCGCGCCCCGGTTCCGAAGCGCTGGCATCTAGAGCGCACTCCATGACTTTCCGAAACTGGTTGACGATCTTGGTGTTCGCGTGGGGCGCCCCTCTTGCGGCACATGCAGGCGCCGGCGGTGAAAAATGCCGCGTGCTTACGGCACTTCCTGCACTACACGCCCTCACCTCCGCCCTCACCGAAGGGACAGACATCGAAGCTATACGCCTGCCTGAAGGTGCTGCAGTGCCAATGGAAGCACAGGGCAACGCGCTCGCACGCTTGCAGGCCGACGCGTTCATGAAGGCAGAAGCGGTTGTCACGCTGCGCAACCTGTGGCGCGCGGACCCGCTGTACCCGACGGCGCGCCGGCACAACCTGCGCATCATCGAGATCGATGCATCGCGCTCGTGGGATGCCGCGAAGCCGGGGTTGTCGGTGCTCGAAACACCAAGGAACAACGTCCCCTGGGTTGAGGCAGCTGGCCCGGATGCGGGGCCGTCGCCCTACGCTTGGCTCAGCCCCGACAACGGCATGCGCATGGCGGCACTGATCGCTGCCGACCTGGAGCGCTTGTCGCGTCCGGATGCCAACCGGATACAGCAGAACCTCGCCGCCTTCGAAGGGCGCTTGCGCCGATTGAAAGCCGAATATGGCGCACGCATGGCGGCGCAGCGCGACCCTCGCGTTCTTTCGCTGGCCAGCGAGTTCGCCTACATGCTGGGCGACTTCGGCGTGTTCGTCGAAGGCTGGTATGTCAAACAGGATGTCGACTGGAGCGATGGCGATCGCTCGGCGCTGAGCCGCTACTTGCGCGAGCGAGACATTCGGCTGGTTGTCCACAAGTGGAAACCGGACGAGCGGATCGTCAAGGCCATCGAGAAAGGCGGCGCGCGGCTGCTGGTACTGGATGCGGGCAACCCCGGCATTCTCACCGACGAGGCCGGCGCCTACGAGGCCCTTCTGAGGTGGAACATGAATGCCTTGTCGACGGCTCTAGCAGAAACCGCCGGCGACGCAATGAAAGACACGGACCGCTCGCCCCGGCGTTGAGCGGCATGTGAATGAAGGAAAAGACTTGATGAAGCCATTGCTCTCGCTTCGTGGGACGTCGGTTGCTGGAATTCTCTCCGCGTGCGCGGCGGCGCATGCGCATGCGCCCGTCCTTGACTGCTACATCAAACAAGACCAGGTGCAATGCGAAGCTGGTTTCTCGGACGGCAGTTCCGCCGCCGGGAAAAAAATCCAGGTGCTCGACGCCAGGAACAAGGTGCTGCTGGAGGGCGTCCTTGACAACGCCGGCACCTACGTATTCAAGCCACCAGGCGTCGATTACCACGTGGTCTTTCTCGGTGGCGACAACCACCAAACCACGCTGTACAGCTCCAACATCACCAAATGAGGACTTTGATGAACTTTCTTCGCCGAGCCGGAGTGCTCACGTTGGCCGGTTGCCTGGCCGCACTGCCCGTGCAAGCCCATTTTCAGACACTGTATGTCCAGGAGTCGACACTCGAACGCGGCACAGATCTGGAATTCGCGCTGGTGTTCACCCATCCCTTTCAAGGTGGACCCACGATGCCGATGGCAGAGCCGCGCTCCTTCAGCGTGACCACCTACCGCGCCGGCGCGGAGCCGGTGAAGACCGATCTCAAGAAATACCTGCGCCCCGTCGAATGGAAAGCGGGTGGCCGGCGGGCCGCAGCGTTCCGGGCCTCCATCCCGCGAGAGGTGGTGCGCTCGCTCGGAGATCACGTGTTCGTACTCGAGCCCGAGCCCTATCTCGAGACAGAGGAAGACCTGTACATCCAGCAGTTCACCAAAGTCGTTGTGAATGTCGGCGGCGTGCCCAGCGGTTGGGCCAACACGCAGGGCCTTCCGGTCGAGATACAGCCCCTCACGAGACCGTACGGCATCTGGACCGGCGGCGTTTTCCGCGCGATCGTTTTGTCGGACGGCAAGCCGGTCCCCTTTGCCCGCGTGGAGATCGAGTATCTGAACCACCCGGTCGATCTCAAGACGGGGGCATTCGGACGAAAGGCGCACGTGACGGCGCCTCATGCCGCATACGAACGCCTGAGCGTTGTCGCCGATACCGAAGGCGTCATCGCGGTCGGCTTGCCCAAAGCGGGATGGTGGGGCATTGCGGCCTTGGACATCGGTACCGCGAGAAGCCACAAGGGAAAGACCATGTCGCAGGACGCCGTGCTGTGGGTCCAGGTCAAGGACATGAAGTGACATCGAGTGGCAGATGCCCAAGAGGTCCCCCTGGGCGGCAAAGCTCATGAAGCGCGCGCTGATCTTCGTTCACAAGTGGCTCGGCGTTGTCCTGGCGCTTTTTTTCCTGATGTGGTTTGCCTCCGGCATGGTGCTGCACTATGTGCCGTTTCCCAACCTGTCGCAGGTGGATCGGCTCGAAGGGCTCGAGCCGCTGCGGGTAGAGCCGGGCTGCTGCTTGACGGCGGAAGCGATCGCGCAGCGCGCCGGCATCGGCTTGGGCGCTGCAAGGCTGGGCATGCACGCCGACGTGCCTGTCTGGCGCATCCTGGCCGGCGAGGCCGAGGGCCGCGCCCCCGTCTGGCGGACCTTCGACGCGGAAAGCGGCGCACCGGTCGCGCCGCTGACTGCGCAACAGGCCGCGCTGGTCGCCCAGGCCTTCAGCGGCCGCAAGGCTGTAGACACCGAGGAACTGGAGCGCGACCAATGGACGGTGCCGCAGGGACTCGATCCTTATCGTCCGCTGGTGAAGGTCAGGCTGGCCGGCGACGACGGCCTTGAGTTATATGTGTCACGCGGCAGCGCCGAAGTGGTTCGAGACACGCGCCGGGCCGAGCGTTTCTGGAACTGGATCGGCGCGGTGCCGCACTGGATCTACCCGACAGTGTTGCGCCAGTTTCCGCAGGCGTGGAACCAGGTCGTGGTCTGGCTGTCGATTCCGGGCGTGGTGCTTGCTGCCACCGGGCTTGCGCTGGGCATCTGGCAGATCTTCCTGAATCGCACCCGCTGGATTCCCTATCGCAAGTTCTGGATGCGATGGCATCACATCGCGGGCCTTGTGGCCGCAGTCTTCACGCTGACGTGGATGTTCTCGGGCTTGATGTCGATGAACCCGTACGGCGTTTTCGGTCCGCGCAGTGCCCTGCCTTCCGAGCAAGCGCGTTGGTTCGGTGCGCCATCGGTCGCACAGCTTCAACCGCGCGACGCACTTGCCGCGCATGCCCGAAGCTCGCCGAACGCCGACGCCCTGGAACTTGAGCGTGTGCAGTTTGCAGGGCACACCTGGTATCGCGTCCATACCCGCGTGGGTCAAAGCGTAATGCGCGCCGATGCCGCCGCGCCGGCTCCGGTGTTGCACGCCAGGTTTCCTGAGGAAGAGATCGCGCGGGCGCTGGGAGGCATCCGGGGCGCCGGGCATGTTCCGGTCGAGTTGCGGCGGATCGACGCCTACGACAGCGCCTACTACGCGCAGAACGCCGCGTCCTCCGACGTACGGGATACGCGTCCGCTGCCGGTGTGGCGAGCCCGATGGGCGGACGGGATCGACCTGTATGCGGATCCGCTGTCGGCCAGGGTGCTGCTGCGTATCGTCCCCTCGGGCCGCTGGCAGCGTGTGCTGTACCAGGGCATGCACAGCCTGGACTTCGAGGCATTGCGCAACCGGCCGTTGGTGCGCGACGGCGTCGTGATGATGCTGTCGCTTCTCGGCCTTGCGCTGTGCATCACGTCGTGCGTGATCGGTTGGCGAATTTTCGCGAGCAAGGTCAGGCCGCGCCGCATGCCCAAGCTCGATGAGCCCTGGTCGCCATCTTCTTGAATTCCTCGCGATTGCTGATTTGGGCTACCACCCCACCCACGGGCAACAGGACACTCGCCCCGCTTGTGGTCGACTCCCTGTCTCCATGGCGCGGTCGTCGTCGAACGACGACAACGCGCACGCTCTGCCGCCGCATGGGCGCCCATCACAAGTCTCTCACGACACAACACAGGAGACACCATGCGTCCGATCCGCAGCCTACCCTTCATTTCACTCACCGCCCTTTGCATGCTCACGCCTGCGGCCCATGGCTATGAACTCTACGCCGAAAGCGAAACGACTCTGAACGCAGAGCTCAAAGCGGGCTACGGCATGTTCGGCACCCGGCGCAACTATGTGGGTCGACCCGGCGGTTTCCGATGGCAAGAGGGCTTCGCCAAGTACGGCCTGAACGGCTCCACCGACCGGATCGGCAGCGGGACGCTCTACGGCGCACTGAGTGCGATCAGCACGGCTACATGGGGAGACGGGGACCCCGGCGGCATTACCACGGGCCGGGAACACCGCACACGGTTCGAGGACGCGTACGTGGGATGGAAGTCGGGTGACTTGCTTCCCGCATTGGGCAAGGACGGAATCGACTTTTCCGCGGGCCGCCAGGTTGTGAAAGCCGGCTCCGGCTTCCTGGTCAACGACGACGGCGTGAATCCCGGCAAAGGCCTGGCAGATGGACGCTATGACCGCGGCGGTGCCTACTACTTCGGCCAGCGCCTGGCGTTCGCCAGGACGGCTGTCCTGCGTCTGGGCGGCACCGAGGGACTGCACGGAAGCGCGATGTGGCTCAAGTCGAACACGCGCCTGCAGGCCAACACGGAGATCGCGGTCGGGACGCTCGACTACACCGCCCCCGAAGGCACCGTCGGATTCACCTTCATCCGCGGCCTGGACGTCGATGAGCGATACGCCATTTCACCGACGCGTCTGGAGCGCAAGGGCATGAAGATCTATAGCATTCGCGCGGACGGCAACGCCGGAATTCCGGATGCAGACTTCGCATTCGAGTACGCCTACCAAAAGAAGCGCTCTCGCAACGACAACGCATGGTACGCCGAGGCGGGCTATACGTTTTCCGACGTGGCATGGCAGCCTTCGCTGAGCTACCGCTACACCCGGTATTCGAAAGAATTCGATTCCCTGTTTCAGGGTGGCTTCCGCGGGCGGTACCAGGGCGAGGTCGCATCGAACTATGCGTTCTCGTACAACTTCAACACCCGCATCCACGATGTCGCACTCACCGTTCGGCCGCTTGAGAGTCTGGCAGCGACGCTGATGTTCTTCGACTTCAGGACGCTCGCCGACCGCTCAACGCTAAACCTGGACGCGCGCGAATTGGCTCTTTACCTGGATTGGACCATCACCAAGAACCTGACTTTCTCGCCGATCATTGGGATCTACAAGCCTCGTAAGTACGAAGCCAATGGAGGCAACCAAAGCGGCAGTGCCAAGGCCAATCCCTATCTCAAGCTGATGGTGGTGGCAAGCTTTTAAACGGTGCACCACGCCGCGTCGTGCCCAGAAAGGGCCGGGAACGTATGCGGCGGGGAGTGCTGCACATGATGGGCTGCGTGCAGACTGCTCTTCTGGCGAGCGATGCCATCGGCGACGCCAATGAACTCCACGATCCTGTGTGCACCGGAGGTACTTTCTGCCACCAGCGCGACGATTCGACGCGCTGCTTCAGGCAGCGTATGCCCGGGCCTCTTCCGCCCGCTTGGTCTGGGACGGCAGGACACCGAACAGTTCCTGGTATTCCGCTGCGAAATGGCTCAGGTGGAAGAAGCCCCATCGGGAGGCCGCGTCGCCAATGGAAAGCTCGGAGGCCGGAGTCGACATGAGAGTCCGACGTACTCCGTTCAGGCGCACGGAGCGCAGGTAGTTCAAAGGCGTAGTCTCAGCGACCAAGCGAAAGCTGTTCTGGACAGTGCGCCGGCTCACCTGAAGGCGTTGGCACAACTCGATCACGCTGGGCACGTTGATCGTCTCCGACATCGCCAATCTGTGGCACTTCTCAACGATGAAACTGTGCGTGGAGCTGCCGCTGCGCTGCCGCCTGTCGCAGGCCGGGTCGGTCATCAGCACCAGAAGTTCATCCAGCATGGCCTGTTCCAGCTCGCGCTCGCGCGCCTGCGTGTTGCCAAGCTCCTCGTTGACAAGCGCTTCGGAGAACATCGTGAGCAAACGCTGGCGACACTCTGCAAGACGCGGCGGCGGCACCTTGATTACTGGTTGCCGAAGCAAGGTCTGGATCTCGCTAGCCGAAGCGGTGTCGCCCAACGCGGCTTCGAAGAATTCGCGCTCGAAGGTAATCGCCAGCATGTCCATGCCTGTTGGCATGTGGAACATGAACTCCTCTCCGCCACGAAGAAAAAAGATGCTGCTGAAGTCCGCCTCGCGTCCCTGCATCCGGATCGCCCCCGGGATCGCAAGTGGCACCGCGAAACACACCCTGCCCTTCGGCGCCTCCCCGTGCTGCACCACCCGCTGGTTGATTTGCTCCCGAAAGACATGGCATCTTGCACTCGTGAGTTGCATGAGTGAACTCTCGAGCGACCCCGCAGTGATCTGGCTGTAGGTCTGGTTCCACTCCTGCACCGAGACCGCGTGGGCATGTATGTCTTGAAAGCGATGGATGCTTTGATTCACCGGCTGGCACTCCTTGAAGGACGGTTGCTTTTACTATGCCAAATTCTCACATAGACAAAATATTGCACAGATCGATCAGAGCTTCATAGAGGGGAAACCCCTTTAGCGAAGGACAGCTTCGCGGCCAACGCAAAGGCCGTGCCGATCAAACGCCGTTGACCTGTTGAATACTTGTCCAATGCGGAGCGCCTTGGCGTGCAGTCCGTCCGATCCTCCGCAGCTCGTCAGAGAGATTGCACAAGGCAAGGCCCGTTGCCGATGCATTGCACGCATGGAAACAACTGGGTGGAGGCACCCGAGGCAACTGGCTGTTCGCGGGTTCACCGTGCGCGGATCGGCACGGCCTCCGCAGCGATGAACTTGATCCGGTCGACAAGTCGCCCAAGCTCAATCAGCTCGATCCGTACGCGTACTTGAAGGACGTCCTGCTTGTGCCTGCCACGCACAAGGTGTCGCTTGTCGGCGAACTGCTGCCGCATCGCCGCCAACCCGGGGCATCCGCTGCCTGACATTCGTACATGTGGGGCCAGCGTCAGGCGCAGAGGGTCGCGATGTTCCGCGAAGTACTGAGCCTCCTAAAGGAACCCACCTCAGGCACGATCGCTTGTGGGATTCCAAAAAACCCAAACGCCGACATATGTTGGCGCATCTGCCGACCGGCTCCGAAAGCGAAACCCCGGCCAGCGCGGAAAAACGGTTTGCCTGGCCAAGCGAGATCGAGCGGCAAGGCCATCGTGCTGATCCAAGCGCAGTTCGGTGTGCTGGTTACGATGCGATTTACCGAACAAGCGCCCCCCTAACCCATGAGCTTCTCAAATCTGAACATGTCCCACCTCCCGGGGAGACCTGCAGGCTGGGGATGCTCGGGATCGGGATGGTGCCGGTTGTAAAACTCTACAATTTTGAATCCGCATTTGTTCACGTAGAAGTGGATATTGCGTTTCTCAAAATACGGCGTGTGCGTTTCCCAGACTTTCGTCTCAGGATAACGAGCCTCGATGACCTTCCAGGCCTGGAGTCCGACGCCACGGCCGTGAGTGCCAGTCGACACAAAAAAGAGGTCCAGCGAGTTGTACTGGGTGGCCTCGTCAATTCTCAGCACTACACCACCGACCCGGGCTCCATTCATCAAGATGTGACAGGTGACGGCACCCGTCGCGCCAAACGATTTCTCCATGTCCTCATCCGAGGGGATGGGCTCGTCCGGGCTGGTGCACAGGGCTTCGACCATGCCTGCAGCAAATGCTTTCTGCAGCTCCCGTTTGAATCCCCGCAGATCCTCCTTGCGAGCAATCTCGAGTGTCAGGCAGATCTCCTGCCAATTTTTCTTCACGACTTCTGCTCCTGTGCCACTCGCCGCAAGGCAATAGTGATAGAGGTCTCATTCATAGTGGTTTGAAGCCACTTCGCCAAGCGCCATCACGCAAGGGATTTTTTTGACTTGCGAGACTGTTTCATCCGCCGTCATCGATGCACGATCGCGTCAGCGACCACGGCGCCTCCCATTGGGCACACAGCGGAGCACCTGTTCGTGGCGTCCGGCAACGCAAAGCTCACAACCAGTTCGCGGCAGCTTGGCGATGGACAAGCCGCGTCCCACCTCACCGCACTCCCGGGCCGCGCTACATGAAGCCCATAGTCCGCAAACAAGCTGGCTCTTCTGCGCGCAGGCTAGGCCGAACGGGAAAGAATCTTGGTGCGCGGTGTGCAGATACCCCAGCAACGAAGGCCTCGATCATCCGCGTGCGGCACCATGACCTTTTCGCAGCCACGCAGCGTCTCCCTTGCCGCTGGCAAGGTGGTGCATATCGGCTCGTCGCGTTGCGGCCCCGTCAAAGCGTGGACAAGCCCCGTCCAAAGATGTCAAGCGCCTTGAACAACAGCGATCGCGGAATCGTGAGCGACGGCATCACGCGCATCACATTGCCATAGCGCCCGCATGGCACCATCATCACGCCGTGGCTCAGAACATAGCCCATCAGCTCGCCAATCTTCTCGTGGCTCAGGGGCTCCTTGGTCGCCCGATCCTGCACCAACTCGATACCGATCATGAGCCCCAAGCCGCGGACTTCGCCGATGAACGGACTGTTGAGGCCTTGGATGTACTCCTTTGCCTCCTGACCAAGCGAGCGAGCGCGATCCAGCAGACCCAGCGAAGGATCCTGCAACAGACTGATGTTGGTGAGCGCAACGGCGGCGGAGACCGAATTGGCTGCGAAGGTATTCGGTACTGATCCGTCCGGAATCTTTGCCGCTAGGTCTGAGCGCATCACGAGTCCTGCCATAGGGACATCGCCCCCGATGCCCTTGCCGAAGGTGAGCATGTCCGGCTTCACGCCAGAGTGCTCCACCGCCCACATCTTGCCGGTCCGACCTGCGCCGGCTTGCACCTCGTCAACAATTAGCAGCGCGCCACTGCGATCACAGGCCTTGCGCAATATTTGCAGGAACTCCGGCGCGGGCGGCACGTATCCGCCTTCACCCTGCACAGGTTCGACAATCACAGCTGCAACATCGTCGGCGGCCGTGTATGGCGTATTCAGAAGATAGTCGACGTACTCACCTGCGATCTGTTCGGCACTTTTTTGATTGGTGTCGAATGGAAACCGATAAGCATAAGGATAGGGCGCGTGAATTACGCCGCCCATGAAGGGAGCGTAGCCCTTGCGATAGGCTGTACCGGTAGTCAGCGCCACGGAGGCGTTCCACACACCGTGATAGCCCCCATGAAAAGCGATGATCTGGTGCCGTCCCGTGACGCGCTTGGCAAACTTCACTGCTGCTTCGAGCGCGTCGCTGCCGCCCTGCGTGAAGAACGTGATGCAATCGCCTCGCAGTCCTTCCGGCATGATCTCAGAGATCTTGGTGGCCAACTCCGTGCGCTTCGTGCTATTCACCTCCATGGCATGCATCAGCACTTCGGATTGCTCGCGCATGGCTGCGACCACCTTGGGATGGCAACGTCCCACACTGCTTACACCAACGCCAGCCGACAGGTCGATGAACGTATTGCCGTCGGGGTCCTTGAAAGTCACGCCGAAAGCGCGATCGATCACCACGGGCGCTCGACCGGCACCGCGCGCCATGGATTCGGTACGTGCCGACTGGGCCAGCGCATCAGCCGACTTCGGGCCAGGGAACTCGGCTGACACCATTTTCGGTGCGTCGGGGAAATTGAGGGCTTCCAGATCGGTCTCGGTCATAGTCATAGCTTTTCGGTCGGATTCGGGGTTGAGCAATCGCCGCATCGCTGCGACGGACAAGGACGGAGCGGACAGCTTCGTGAGGTGGCTAGGCCGCGAGGCGGCGGCTCTGCATTCATGAAATAGGGTCCGACAACGCTTGGTCCAACCGATGTTGGCCGAGATCACCTCGGCTCGGTAGCCCGAATCGGCAATGCACGCCGGGCGGTCGTCATATGGAGATGCCCCGCTGCCGCCCCAACTGCCAAGTCACCGATTGGCCACGGCTGACGGCGGAGACCTGTTGACCCAGGTGCTGTTCAATCACAGGTCGCCAAGGCAGCAGGGCGAAACCCACCCCGTCATCGAGCATGGCGAAGCGACCACTGGCAAGCTGAATACTTCGGCGATAGGTGCCGCTGGCCCGCTCGCCGTCCTTCAGTCTCCGGTAGCTCCGGCCGGTCTGATCCTGCAAGGATTTGGCAGCTACCGCCAATTCCCGATCCCGCAAGGTCGACAGCAGGTCACGTGCGAGCGCGAAACGCCGACCTCGACGTTCGGCCAGGCGCTGTTCGATCAGGAACTCCGCGCGGCTGCGCATTGCATCGCGTACCTGGGTACCGAAGCCTTGCGCTACCAAGCCGCGGCCCCCATCGATCAATTGCCTGTCCAGCCAGGTGGCGCCGATGGCGCGTACCTGCTGATCGATGCGCAGGTGGGAGTGCAACTCGATGGTCGGTCCTGCAGCTTTCTGCGCATCGTGTTGTCGCGCTTTCACCGTCAGATCCGACGGCACCTTCCAGACGCCATCGGCCACACGCTCCACGACGCCCGCACGGCGCAACGCCTCGAGTCGGCGCACGTGGACATCCACGGCAGATCGAGGATCCGGATCGTTGGTCAGCTCGAGATGGGCCAAATGCTCGGCGGTCCTGTAGACGCCATCTCTCGAGACCGCCGCGATGTTGCGGTCCACCGCCCGCTCCTGCGCCGGCGGGTTCGCCTCCACAATCCCGCCCATCGGAAGCGCCGACAAGTCGGCGCCGACCGGCAGCTTCAGGTAGTGCGCCCGTCCGTCGACGCCATCGACCACCAGATAGCCTCGCCCGTGCAGTTCGTCGGCCAAGCCCTTGCCTGTGATGCGCCCGACGATGGACATTGTCGGGCTCGCCTCAATCACCAGCTCACGCTTGTCGCCCTTCATTGCCCGGTGCATCGCGCGCAGGATGTCTCCGCGCTCGCCCATCGCTGACAGGGATCGCTCCACGCCCGGCGCCAACTGCCAGTGGTTCGCGTCGAGCCGCTCGGCCAGCCCCATGGCGTCGAGCCGCTGCAGCCGGGCACGCAGCAGGGTCTGGCGCTGCCGCAGGTTCGCGGTCTTCTCTGGCGCCTGGGTCAGGTCCACCACATCGGCCGCCGCTTGCCGCAACAGCGTCCGGTCGAGGCTAGTCAGCCGCTCCTGCTCTACCTCTCGCTGCAGCCCTTGCCGGATCTCCAGCTCGGTACGGGGCCCGAGCCACTCGGTCGCGATCTCGCTGGCACGCAACCGCATGCCGTGGGCCATGTAGTCCGGGGCGATGACCAGGTCCCGGCTCGCCCTCCCCTCGCCGACCTTGCCGCGCAACACGACGTGGGTGTGCGGGTTGTCCGTGTCCCAATGATCGACCGCGACCCAGTCCAGCCGCGTCTCCAGATCCACCTCCATGCGCCGCATCAGCTCGCGCGTGTAGCCGCGCAGGTCTTCCAGCTGCTCGGCGTCTTCGACTGAAACGATGAGACGGAACTGGTGCCTGTCGCCTCGGCCTCGTTCCTCGAAGGCCTTGAGATTCGCCTCGTCCGTGGCCGCACCGTAGGCTTGGCCGCGCTGCCCATCGCGCGTGACACCGTCTCGCTCGATGTAACGCAGGTGCGCGGCGACCGAACTGGCGCCGGCTTTCTTGAGGACCACGAAGCGGGACTTGATGACCACGCGCCGGGCGTTCGCCGGGAGCCGGTGGCCAGCCATGCCGGCAGCCACGCGGCCGCGGCCGAAGATGGATGCTGGCCGCCCAATACGTACACCTGAAGCATTGGCGCCGGCCTTCGAGGCCGCCTTCAGGACCTGCGAGACGAAGCGCTGCGAACTTGGCCCGGCGCGCGACCTCGGCGCCACCGGCTTGACGCGGAAACGCTCGCCATCCTGCGTATCTTTACGCGAGGCCATGGCGCAAGCTCCAGCGCAACACAACGCACGGCAACGCAGACGGCACGCAGACACGCTTGGCGGCGAACCGCGTTGCATGCCTGCGCGGCACAGGCACTGCAAGGCGCCGTGCCGCGCCAACCCCACGTGCAGACTGGATCGGCAGACGAAGGCGTGCCGCCCCTTTTATCTTGCCCTCCGTCTCCGCCTCCCGCCTCCGCTCCCGGCTCCGACCCACCGCCAGCCGCGCACCAAGTGCGCAATGCTGCCCGTGAGGCAGCAGCGGTGCAGCGCCCGCTGCACGCTGGCGGCGGACCGTCTGCACGATGGGATGCAGCGCCGACGCAGGTCCAGCTGCAGTTCGGCCGCATGCCCGGAGACAGAATGATGGGAAGTTCATGGCGCGCTCCATGTCCACAAGGGCTGCGCGACGCCGAGCACGGCCGACGCGGCGATGGGCCCGAAGTAGCGGCTGTCAAACGACGCCGGGTTCGTGTCGCTGAGCAGAAACAGCTCGCTCAGCGCCAGGGAACGGCATTGCGACCAGGCTTGCAGCGGACGATGCACGCCGTCATGCGTGCGCACGTTCGCCAGCGCGACGCCATCGATGCGCACAACCAGCTCTCGAACACACACTGATTGCGGCGCGAGCGCGCCGATGCGCTTGAGGATCGGCACGCCGTTCGGCAGGTAGCCGCGCTGCGCTGCGAACGCGGCCACGTCGGCGGGAAGCCGTACTAGCACGATGCTGCCAACGTGCAGCGAGTCAGGCGGCTCGATGCGATACCAGCCACGCGCCACGCTGTGGCTTGGGTTGTAGACCAGGCGCACCGGAACCTGCACCATGGCCGGCATGCACAGTGCCGCAAGGCTGATGCCCATGCAGGCGAAAACCATGCGGCGCATCATTGCAGTACCTCGCGCGCGAGATGCGCCGCATGCCGCTCGGCCGTGTAGACGGGCAACGGCTGACGCGCGGCCAGCCGGTTGCCGACTGTGCGCCAGTATGTGGCGGTGGCTGCGCACGGCTCGATGCCCAGCGCCTCGATGGCGTCAATCACCGCGAGCACTACCTTGACCTGCAGCTCGCCATCGGCGCGCAGCAGTATGCGCGCGCCGGGTGCCACGCCGGCAACGCGCTGAGCGTCGTCAAATGGTGTCGGCGACTGCAGCACCATGAGCTGCCAGAGCGCCGTGCCGTAGTCATTCCCGATCCACTTCACGCGGCAGCAGACTTTGCGTGGCGTGAACATCGCAACACGCCGCCAACGATCCAGCACGATCTCGACGGTCGGCTGACCAAACCGCAGCCAGACGTTCACCCGATGCTCGACGAAAGCGAGCGAAACCCGCATTCCGGTGGCCCGCGGCGGCGCCATCGCTTGCAGCGAAGCCTGCGGGACGACTGGCGTCGGATGCGAAGCCGGCGCCGTCATGCCGCGTCCTCCGGGTATTCGCGCTCCAGCAATTCACGCAGCATGTCCGCCGCTGTGAGATCGCGCCGGAACGCCACGACCTTGATGCGCCCGCGCATTGCGGGCGTCACGTCGATGGTCAGCCGCGCGGTGTAGATTGATGCCTTCACCGGTATCTCTGATGCGTCGGGCTGTCGAACCCAGGCCGATGCCGGATCGGCACCGGGCCTGCGGCCAATGGATGCCCGGCGCGGCTTCGCGGATGGCAGGGGCTTGGTCATCGCAGCATCTCCCGCACCGCCTGCGCGAGCGCCGCGATCTCGCGTGCGGCTGCGCACTGCGGCGCCACTTCGCAGGCCAGGCGCCCCGCGGCGACGCTGTCGGCGAACACGATGCGCTGCGAGACTTCCGCCGTCAGCGCGGCGAACGGCTGATCGGCGAGCGCGGCGCGTGCCTCGCGCCCGATCACCGTGCCGACCACGCGCCGGTTGATGACAAAGGCCGCGCGCAGCGCAGGCCGGAACACCCGGGCCTCTGCAATGAGCTGCACCATCTCGTGGCTGGCCCACACGTCGTAGGCGCTCGGCTGCACCGGGATCAGCACGAGGTCGGCGGCCAGCAGTGCGGAACGCGCAAGGGCCGCGACGCGCGGTGGCCCATCGATCACCACGAAATCCGTCTGCAAAGCGATCTGCGGCGCCTCTTGGTGCAGCGAGTCCCTCGCCAGCCCGAAGACGCTGTACAGCCGCCCCTGCCTGTTCTGAAGCCGCCGTTGCGCCCAGTCGAGGGCCGACCCCTGCGGGTCGGCATCGAGCAGCGTGACGCGGCTTCCCTGCAGAGCCAACTCGCCAGCCAGGTGCGTGGCGAGCGTTGTCTTGCCTGCGCCGCCTTTCTGGTTAAGCAGCGCGATCACTTTGCCGGGGCGGCTGTCTTCTCTTGCCGGGAGGCAGTTCTCGGGTATTGGACCTGCCTGATTTGCAGTCGCTGAACCACTGCCCATTTTTTGGGCATCCTCCGCTCGCGCGCGCGTGACTTCCATTTATGTATCCCTTTAGATGTTTAGGGAGCCCCGAAACCGTTGCTGGGCGCGGCTCGCTGGGTGTTTCGCGCCGGTGATCCACCGATAGAAGCGCCGGTGATACCCCGAGTCGCGTGCCGGTGATCCACCGAGTCCGTCCACACACCATCCACAGGTTCTTCAACAGAAGTTGTGAATAAGTTGCTCCTCGCGACGACGTCCGGGCAATGGCGGAACGCCAGCCATTCGCTGCCGCCGCTGCGCTCGATGAAGAGGCGATAGCCGGGCAACGCCTGGTGCAGAGCCAGGCCGCGCACATGCGCGGCGAAGTCGCGGTAGCGTTGGAGCGCACCGGACTTCAGGTACAGGTGGCGCATGTCGAAGCGCCAGCCACCGGGCTGCCGGCCGCCATGCTTGCGCACGAGCCGGTACAGCCAACGCTCGATGCCTCCGGAAAGCCGGAAGTACGTGGGGTCCAGAGTGAGCACCAGAGCCTCGTCCATCACGCCCGAGAAAAACCAGTCGGCCAGGATCAACTCGATGCCGTCGGCGCGGCCATCGGGCCGGATGTACTCCTTCCATTCGTTGATCCAGGAGAAGCGGTGCGTGCGCTTGGCGCCATTCGGGCGCTCCCGCTGGCGCAAGGTTGTCGCGACGGTTGTGGACTGCAGCCGGTCCAGCGCGGCGCGCAGCGCTAGGTAGTCGCTGCGGCCGGTACCTCGTTGCGCGAAGCACAGGATCTCGTAGGGCGTGGCCACCATCAGGCGCGAAGGCGCGATGCCCTCCTTCTTGGCCTGGACGATCTGGCTCGCGGCCCAGATCAGCACGTCGGCATCCCAGATGGTGGCGATGCCATGCTCAGGCACGCCCTCCACGTTGAGCGACACGCCGCCGGCCTCGAAGCGGATCGGCACGGTGCGCGGCGACTTGGCCAGCGAGAAGAACGGGTAGGCCATCAGGTCCTGCGCGTCGCGCAGCGCCATGTCGCCGCCCGGCAATGCGCGGAACAGTGACAGCTGTTCGCGTTCACTCGGGCGCTTCGACATAGAGACCGGCCCCTGCCCTGCATCGATCAGCGGACCGAGTCGCGCTGCACGTAGCCGGGATCGGAGGTCATTCCGTAGGCGCGGCTGTTGGCCCAGGTGCGCAGGTCCTCGACCGCGTAGACCACACGCGCGCCGAACTTGCGGAAGCGCGGGCCACCGCCCAACACGCGCTGTTTCTCCAGCGTGCGCGGCGACAGCCGCAGGAAGGCGCCGGCCTCCTCGGTGGTCAGGAACTCGGGGTTAGCTGGCGCGGCGGGTACCGCTTGCGCCTTTAGCGATGGCGCAGGGGCGCGGGTGGGATACAGGGAACTGGCACTCGCCATGACGGCCTCCATCACTGTCGGTGAGCCGCAAACCATTTGCAGCCCGATGGAGGCAGTCTCGGGAGTAAGGGCCTTCCTGCGCAGGGAGAGATTCAGCGCATCGGTTCGTCTCCGGGGGACTGTGCTACGGTGCGCCTGGCCCCCGCCAGGACCAGATAGCCGCCCCTCATGTACGCCTCGGCGCGCCGCAGCAGGTGCCGGACCTGCGCTCGCAGTTCACCATCGGCTTGCCAGCGCAACGCCACGGCTTCGAGGCCGAACAGGGCCTGAGCGATGTCGCGATGCGACGCGCCGGCCTGCGTGCCGTCGAGCGCCTGCAGGGCGCGAAGATGCAGCAGTTCGGCACGGCTAGCAGCCCGCACGCCCCCTGCCGCGGGTGAAAGGCCCTGCAGGGCCTGTGCCTGTACGGTGAATGTGTCGAGTTGCCCACGCAGGGCAGGGCCGAGCGGAACGGTGACGGCGTAGGCCGTCCCGTCGGCGAGGTCACCAGCCAGTGACGCATGCAAATGCTGCGCGGACACCTCAGCCAGCAGCGTCAGGCCTGCGCCGCCCAGCGCCAGGCGCTTGCGTCCAGGCACACGCCACAGGTCGAAGGACTGCTGGTCAGATGCGCTGCGCGCAGTCAATGCGCGCACGTGCAGCAAATCATCAGTCGCCGTGATCCAGAGCGGATGCGCCTCACGCGCGTCGAGAGTTGGATCTTCAGCGCCGTCGCAACCCCCATCGCTCGAACGATGCACCGCGCCGTGCCCAGTCCCTCTGGTACTGCGGATGGCGGCGCAGATACTCCCAAGCGAGTGCGGGACCATCGAGGCTCAGCGTGTACAGATAGGCGGCCGACACGCCCCAGGGTGCGTTCGGCTGATCTTCAATATTGCGGCCAGTCATGGCGAAACTCCGTTTTTCTTGCCTGGGAGTACGCTGCCACAGGTATGGCTGGCATGGCTGGCTTTTGCGGCGGTGCGCTGTCGCGCACGCGGCGACGCTGCCGCGCGACCCAACCGTCATGAAGCTCAGTCGTTGATCGACCCGTCGCGCTGTGCGTCTGCCACATAGGCTGACAGCGGCTGACGCGCGTTGAAATGCGGATCGGCCACGATGCGCAGGCCCTTGGGGCCGCGCACGCTCTCGAGCGCCGACAGGCTCACTCGGCCCAACTCGGGGAAGCCGGTGCCGGCATCGGTAAGCCCGTAGGCGCGATCGCCATCGGCATCGAGCTCGGTCAGTAGCCAGCAGGCGGGCGCGTCCAGCGTGTACAGCTTGACGATGGGATAGGGATCGATGGCCTGGCCAGTGGCGCGGGCCGCGCCGTTGGCCAGCAACTGGGTGCGCTGTTGTTCGGTGAGGAGGGTCATGGTTCCTCCGCAAGAGGGGTTGAAGCTACTGCCGTGAAGGGGGAAAGGACGCAGGTAAGTACTTCCAAGAGGCATTAATTAGACGCCAGATTGAGTTAAAGATAACGTGGTTTAAATTGTGCTGAACCGGGACGCTTCTGTCCATGCAGAAGCGAACCATCCAGCGTGGACGGCCGGCCGGCGCGACGACCTTCGAGGTCGCGCCCGCGCTGGCGTTCGGTGCCGTGGTGCGCGCACTGCGTACCGCGGATGGTGTTGCCCAGGAAACGCTGGCGCACCTGGCCGGCATCGAGCGTTCGCACATGGGCAAGATCGAGCGCGGCGAACACATGCCCACGCTGGTCCTCGTGCTCAAAATAGCCCGGGCACTCGACCGCAGCGCGGGCGAACTGCTGCTGGAGACGGAGGCCAGGCTTCCGAAGGAATGGCACCAGCCGCCCGCCGGACAAGCCGGCGACTGATGCCCGCAGCGCCTATGCCACGATGCGCCCCGCCAGCCGGGCTTCGCGTGCATAGGCGCTGATGGCTTGTCACCCTGGAAGTACAAGTCGCGCTCGATGGGCAGACCCCAGCGCCCTCGCAAGCTCTCCAACTCTTGAAGGCTCACGTAGCCCAACTCGGGAAATCCTTGCCCCAGATCGCACAGGCCGAAGGCGCGGTCCTGGTCATCCGGATCGATTTCGGTCAGGAGCCAGGTCGCACCTGCATTGGGCGTGAACAGCTTGACCACGGGATATGGATCGAATCCGTCGTTTTCGACGGATCGCCGGCCGTTGGCCAGCAGCTGCGCACTTTGTTCGTCGGTGATGAGCTTCGTCATGGTCTTTCTCCTTGGAAGGAATCCGGGCGGAATTGCCCGAGACCGGACGCAGCACGGCGCAGCGCAGCCGTCAGGGTTCGAAGACGGCCGCCAGGACGCCAGCGCGCAAGGCACGCGCCGACCTTGACGGCGAGAACGGCGTGCAACGATGAAGGGAACAGCAAGACAGTCCCCCAACCACGGCATCCGCATCGCAAGCGCAGCGCGCAGCACCGCAGGTGCGAAGGCGTCAGCGATGGAAGCCCGAACGGGGCGAGACGCCATGGGCGGCTCGATGCGCAGCACGAGAGCGCGGTCCGGCATCGCTGGAGACGCACGGAATCGTGAAACCATGGAAGCGCATCAGCTGAAATCCGAGGAACCGTCATTCCGACTCCACACATCGACGTAAAACCGCAGGTCAGCACAAGCACGGAATCGGCTCTTCGACAAAGCGCAAATGCGGAGTTGCGCTTTTGGGTATATCCGCACATGCACAAAAAAGACGAGCCGCGAACACGAACGCCAACACGACGACGCCCGCGAACCTTCGCGGGCCATCGGTGCGTTCGGCAGAGAAAGCGCCCCGCCGAAGCGGGGCGCCGAGGGCGACGCTCAGTCGCCCTTGCTGCGCGACCAGATCAGGTTGTGCGCGCCGTCCTCGCCTTCGACCAGGCGGGCATAGATGGTCGCCGGGAACGACGGGTCATCCAGCGTCACCGACAGGTAGGGCCGATCCGCCTTGCTGACCTTCTTCCACGCCGCGCCGATCTCCAGGCCGTTGCCGGCGATGACGCGGAAGTCAGGGGCGTTTTCGCTCGTCTTGTCGCTGGCGGCGATCTTGACCTTGACATTCAAGGTCAGGGTGCGAACCGTGCCGGTGTAGCCGTTGCCCGAAGCGGTGAAGTTACCAATGGTGCTCATGATGAAGTCCTTTCGAGGTTGATCCAGGTCCGCGCCGATCGCGGCCTTGGCGTGATCCGGACGGCGCGGGGCCGGGCGCGCCGCACCCCAGGCGAAGCAGGGGCCGCAGCGCAGCGAAGGACCGGAAGGCACGAGAAATTTGCCTCGCGAGGAATCTGCGCAGCAGAGGGGAAATTTGTCGGGCCGCACGGTTGCGGCGAGGAAGCCCGAGGCGAAACGAAACGAAGAGCAGCGCCGCCGTGCCCGCGCCAGGATTCACGGCAAATACAAGGCCGTGGGCGTGGACCTGTTCTCGCAAAGGACGCATGAGCCTGGTACCCGCTCGAAGCAACAGCATTCCGGCATGGACCCGCCCGCACCCGAACGCCAAAGTAGCCGCCTCGCGAAGACCAGAAAGAACGCACCGCCGCATCGCAGCGGCATGGAAGTCGGCATCGGCGAAATGGAAGGGCATGGCGGACGGCCTGTCGAAGAAGGCCTCCGTCGTTCACGGTGGCCTGCCGCCAGCGTCGAGGACGACGCTGCATTCCGGAACCCAGCGCAGCCAAGCCTGTCGTGAACCCGCTCCGCCCATCGGCGGGGCGCACTCCCGGAAGGTCTCAGCGGCGCAGCCGCTGGATGTCAAAACGCGCGCGGCACACCTGCCGCGCGCGTCGCGCCGATTCAAAAGCCCCGGCCCGAAGGCCGGGGCTCATGTTCACGCAGTAGCGTGCTCGCCCTCTTTGGCCACCGCCTCGATGCTGCCACGGCCTACGGCTTCGGCCCTGACCTCACTCTCCGGCACGACACGCGTTTCCGCTTCGGCTGCGACAGCAGCGTCCTGCCCCCGGAACATCACAGGCAACCAGCCCGTACCCACCGCCAACCGCTCGGCTTCGCTCGCGATCTCGGCCTTCTTGAGCTTGCCCAGCCGGTTCACCTGATCCGGCGCGAACGCCTGCACCGCTTCCAGCGCCTTGGCTTTCGAGACATGCTCGAAATAGCCCGCAGCGGTCGGCGTCCACCAGTCGTGCATATCGAGGTTCACCGCCCGCGCGAGCGCGGCGGCGGGCACCTCCTCTTCGTGCGAAGCCAGCACGCTGACCGTGGAGGCCACGCACACCGCCAGCAGCGACAGCAGTTCCTGCAGCGGCAAGGTCAGCAGTTCGGCGAACAGTGCTTCCGGGTTGTCAGGCAGGCGATCGGCCCAAGCCTGTCGAACCTTCGTCATGCCGATGGCTGCAAGCGACTGCGCCACGTCCGGCGCATGCAGCCCCAACCCGTCCTGCGGCGTGGCGCTGATATCGACCGGCGAACCGCCCGAGCCGTAGCTGTCCACAATCACACGCATAGCGAGACGATGCACCAAGGCCACCAACGCGACTTGCGGGTGCCGCGCCACCTCGGCCTGCAAGGCGGCGGTCCGATGCGCGCTCAGGCGCTTCGCCAGCTTCTCCGAGATGCCGGGCTTGGCCGGTCCGTCGCTATCGACTGGGTTAATGCCTGCCCCGCCCTCTTCCTGCCGCGCCTGCTCCCGCAAGGTCTTGGCCTGTTCCTCGCGCATCAAGCCGCGGTGCACGACCACGCCGCCCATGTGATCGACCGACACCACGGCCCCGGCCAGCGCCACCACGGAGGGCGAGTATTCGACCAGCTTCTGCTCGATGGCATCCAGCTCGTTGCAGAGCTCGTCCATTTCCTCCTGCAGCGCCTGCGCCTGTTCGTCGGTCATGTCCGCGTTCTCGTCGTCCAACCGCGCCTGCAGCTTCGCCTGTTGGTCTTCGAGCTTGGCGATTCGCTTGGCCTCGGCCTTGCAGGGTTCGCGCCGCGCGCTGCGCGCGCGTTGGAACTGGTACAGATCGGAGGACGTGACACGCGGCGCGGCATCCACCCATGCCCAGCCTTCGGCCCGCACCTGCTCGACGGTCGGTGCAAGCCTGTCGCGCGCCAGCGCATCCAACAGCGCGCCATCGGTCAGGAAGATGCCGCTTTGCTCGTCCGCGAACAGGTCGCGGCGCACCCCGCCGCCCGCCTGCTCGTAGGCTTCCACCCCCACGAAGCGCGCCACCGCATCGCGGCCGGCGTCGATCTCGTCACCGGTCAGGTGATCGCGCAGCGCCTCGGGGCTGCGCTGCCATTGCGGCGATTCGTAGAACGCCGCCTCCTGCGCCGCATGGTCATCGGTGATGGCCAGCGCCATCAACTGCTCCAGCGTCACGGCCTGCGATCCGAAGTCCGCCAGCAACCGGGGCGAGACATTGGCGAGCTTCAGGCGCCGCTGCACCACCAAAGGCGTCACCCCGAAGTCGGCCGCGATGTCCTCCACCGGACGGCCCTCGGCCACGAGGTCTTTCCACGCGAACAGTTCCTCGATGGGCGACATGGCCTCGCGTTGCACGTTCTCGGTGAAGCTCACGGTACGCGCCGCATCGTCCTGCACCAACAGACAGTGCACCTCATGGTCCTTCGCCAGCTTGCGGCGCTTGACCAGCAGCATGAGCGCAGCCAAGCGCCGCCGTCCAGCGACCACCTCGTAGTGCTCGCCATCGGGTGCGGCCACCACAGTGAGGTTTTGCAGCAAGCCCACGCGGGCAATGCTCGATGCCAGTTCGAGGATCGACGTGCCGCCGCTCTTGCGCACATTGCGGCTCGAAGGCCGCAGCCTGGACAGCGGAATGAGCAGCAGTTGCTGCGAAGCCGCGACAGCGGCAGCGCCGCCCGTGGGGACGGATGCGGCGATGTAAGCGGCTGCGCCGATGGCAGCGGTTTCTTGAAAGGTAGCGGTGTTCATGAGTAGCTCCAATCGGAAAGATGGAAAGACGTAAAACCGAGGAATGAATGGAGGGGCTGCATGCCCCTTCGGAATGGCTCAGGCCTTGAGTTGGCGCATGCCATCGGCCAGCAGCCACAGGGCGCGGTTCAGCCGCAGGTTCTGGTCGATGCCCTGAACGGGCCGCGTGCTCTGGCGGCGTCCGTTGCTGGCGCGGGCACGCAGGCCGCCCTTGATGAGGTTTTCCTGCGTGCGGTTGAACACGCTCCACAGGTCGCGGCGCTCGTCGTCCGTGCGGCGCGGCATCAGGATTTGCGCTTCCGTGATGGGTGCGGGCTTGTCCGGGTCGTCGTACTTGAGGGTCAGCGCGGCGCGGGCGAACACCTCGGATTCCCCGGCGTCCAGCGTGACGGCCTGCATGGATTCGCGCGAGGCTTGCGCCTGTCCGAAACCTTCCAGCACGGCATAGGCGCCTTCGATCACATGGCCCGCCACGTCGCCCTTGTGGGGCACGCGCACGTCGGCCACGGTATCGCCGCACACCAGCCCATTGCTGCACACGAAGCGGAACATGCCCGCCAGCATCTGGTAGCTGCTGGTCCCGTCATGGGAGTTGAGCAGGATGATTTCGTTGGTCTCCTGACCATTGATCTGGCTTGCATGGCGCAGCCGGATCATGTGCTTGGTGAAGTCGCGCCGCCCCTCCTGCCGCACACGGGTCTGGCACACCATGAAGGGCTCGAAGCCCTCCCCTCTCAATTCCCGCAGCACGCTGGCCGTGGGTATGTAGCTGTAGCGCTCCGAGCGGCTGCCGTGCGGGGCCTGCGCGAAGATGGACGGCGCGACGGTCCGTATCTGGTCATCCGACAACGGATGTTCCGAGCGCAGCACCGGCGAGTGGTCGGCGAAACGGAAACGGGATGCAAGTTGCATGGTCTTTCTCCTGACAAGGTTGGCTGTTGAAAAAGCCTCACCGGATTCCTAGATTCGGAGCCCTCTTCGGGTCTTCCGGTGGGGTCGGCACGAAGAACCCGGTCGGCCTCGTTGCCACCGTCTTTCCTGAGTTCATCGCCCGCGGCCAACAGGAGCGCGCGCCGGGGCGCCGTCAAGGAAGAAGCGCCGGGGCTGGTGCGGCCCGCAGCCGAAGGCGAGGACACGGCCTGGCGCGCCTTGACGGCGCCCCGGCGCGCGCTACGGTCGCGGACAAGGTGATGAGGGAAGGAAAGATGGCTGGACTGGCAATGGCCACTCTTCACGCCGACCCCACGCAAGCGAAGCGCGCAGGCCCGGATCAACGAGCCGGGCCGAAGGCGTCAGCCGAGCGGAGCGAGGGAACGATGGAAGCCCCAAGGGGCGAGACGCCAAGGGTGGCTCGATGCGCAAGCACGACAGCGCGGCCGGCCATACCTCCATGGCCGGAGACGCCCGGAATCAGCTACTGTTGCGGGCAATTCAACCAGCAACGCGAAACCCCGGATGAACACTGCCCCAACCGCAACAGAGACACGTGTGGCCGTCCTGGTCGACTGCGACAACGTACCGCCCGACATCCTCGAACACGCACTGCGCATGGTGGCGCAGTTCGGCCGCGTCGTTCTGCGCCGCGGCTACGGCAACCAGGGCACGCTGGCCAACAAATGGCAGGATGCCCTGGTGCGGCTGGCCTTCACCCCCTGCCTGCAGTACCAGTACGCCGCCGGCAAGAACACCGCCGACATCGCCTTGGCACTGGACGCGCTAGAAGCGCTCTTCGACCAGCGAGCCGACACCTTCTGCCTGGTCACCAGCGATTCCGACTTCGCCTACCTGTGCCGTAAGCTGCGCGAACGCGGCGCCACCGTCTGCATCGTCGGCGAGCCCAAGACGCCCGACGCCCTGCGCAACGCCAGCGACCAGTTCTTCGAATGGACACGTCCCGAACCACCGGCGGAAGCAGTGGTCGAGCCCGCGCCGAAGGCCTCCGCGAAAGCGGAGCCGGCCAAGGCCGAACCGCCGAAGCAAGAACCGCCCAAGCCGGCGCCGAAGCGCCGGCCACGCTTCCTCGTCGAGGCCGTCGCACTGCTGGCCAGCGACACGTCCGAAGGCAAGGTGGGCCTGGGCGTCCTGGGCCAGTACCTCAAGCGCACCGACCCGGCCTTCTCGCCCCAGACCTACGGCCACTCCGGACTGTTGAACATGGTCAAGACCTACGACCTCCTGGCGCCTCAGCAGGAAGAAGGCGGCCACTGGTCGGTAAGCCTGCTGCCCAAGGCCGAGGGCGCGGCGGAGGCCAACGTGCCGCACACATAGGACGTGCAGCGGCACATTGACGCAAAGGCCTGAAAGGCCCCGGCTTCACAGAAGCGCGCGCTCGGCCATCGAGAGGACCGTGCCGCCCGAGACGGTCAGGAGATCCAGCACCTGCACGTCAACCAGCGTCAGCGCTGCCACGAGTGTCAGGGTCAGAGCCTTGTCGGACCGCGACGGCTCGGCCACGGGAGCCGCTAACTGATTCAACGCGAGTATTCGCGTGAATTCACCGGTTTTCTCAGCCCGCTCGCTTCCGGACTTTCCTTCGCTCTAGATACTCAACCATTGCTTCAACACTGTTGGATCCATCTGTTTCGGCTGTGCCAAGTGCCTCTGGCGTGACATCGGGCTGCGGCAATACGAAGTTGTCGCCCCAATCGAGACATTTGAGGTCCATGACCGCGCCCGTGAGGCCGTCGGTCAGGCCACCGACTTGGCACTTGTAGAAGTGATTGATGACCCCAGCACAGAGGTCTGCCAATTGAAGCTGTGGGTGTTGCTTCGAGTCCCCTTGGGTCAAAGAAAGTGCACGGAGCGGAAACTTTGTCTTCCTGCGATCAGTCCCGATGGTTTGGGATCCCTCATCTGGTCCAGCCATCATGCACATCCGCATCAGCCTATGCGACGGCGGTACCTTTGGGCGAAATCCACATACCAGTCGATGCTCCCAGGCTCGGCGAGCGCATCTCGGCTCACGACCTTCTCGAGCGCGTGGCCCAGCAGCAGCTTCTTGACGGGCAACTCCAGCTTCTTGCCAGTGATGGTCTTCGGGATCGCGCTCACCTGGACGATTTCGTTGGGGACGTGGCGTGCCGACAGACCCGTGCGCAAGGCCTGCCGGATGCGCTGCGCCAGCGGCTCGTCCAACTCGATGCCGGGCCGTAACTGGATGAACAGCGCCATGTACGAATCGCGCCCGAGGTACTCCAGGTCCACGACCAGGCTGTCCAGCACTTCGGTGATGCCTTGCACGACACGGTACAGCTCGGATGTTCCCATGCGCACGCCTTGGCGGTTGATGGTGGCGTCTGAACGGCCGTAGATCACGCCTGCCGTGGCTTCCGGCCGTGGCGCCAGTCGCAACCAGTCGCCATGCCGCCAGACGTTGCGGCCCCGGCTGTCCTTGAAGGTCTCGAAGTAGCTCTCCAGGTACCGCCGATTTCCCTCGTCTCCCCAGAAGTACAACGGCATCGAAGGCAAGGGCCTCGTGCACACCAGTTCCCCCACCTCGTCCAGCACGGGCTGGCCGGCCTCGTTCCACGCCTGCACGCAGGCGCCCAAGGTGCGGCATTGCATCTCGCCTGTGTACACCGGCAGGGAGGGGAGCCCCACTAGGAA
Source organism: Variovorax beijingensis (assembly GCF_007828835.1). GTDB lineage: Bacteria > Pseudomonadota > Gammaproteobacteria > Burkholderiales > Burkholderiaceae_C > Variovorax > Variovorax beijingensis_A. Next base: position 78,362 of record NZ_VIVL01000008.1, read on the forward strand.
ACCGCCCGCGATGTCCGTTCCGCCGGAAACGATGTTGAGCCAGAGATCTTGTTTGACGGCGCTGTACAGCCAATCACAAGCCTCGGGTGACAACGGAGAGCCGGTGGACGACACCGTGTGCAACTGCCGCAGGTCCGCGATCTCGCGCGGCACGATGCCGGCCTTCAGGCAGGCGTGGTGGATCGCAGCGCCGGCGCCGAAGACGTGAATGCCCAGCCGTCCCGCCAGCTTCCACAGGTGGCCCCAGTCCGGCTCGGCACCGGCGCCGGTCACGGCGCCGTCGTACAGCACGAGGGTGGCGCCCCCCAGCAGCCCCATGACGTGCGCGTTCCACACCATCCACGACGTGTTGGCGGCCCAGAAGACGCGCTCGCCCGGGTGCAGGTCGCCATGCAGGACCATGTTCACCATGCCGTTCGCGAGCACGCCACCGTGGCCGTGGACGATCGCCTTGGGCAGCCCCGTCGTTCCCGACGAGTAAAGAATCCACAGCGGGTGATCTGCCGGGAGCGCCGCCGGCTGCCAGGCTGTCACGCATGCGATGGCCTCCTGCCAGCGCACCGTCGTGCGGCCCGTGGCCTGCCCGGGCGGATGCGCAGCCGCGTCAAGATGCGGAATCCAGAGGATGCCGGTGACCGTCGGCAGCTCGCGCAGGATCTCGTCCAGTGCGCCGCGGCGGTCGAACGGCTTGCCGCCGAAGCGATAGCCATCTACTGCGACCAGCACCTTGGGCTCGATCTGGCGAAACCGGTCGCCCACGCTGACCGGCCCCATGTCCGGCGCGCACAGGGACCACACCGCGCCCAAGCTGGCGGCGGCCAGGAACGCAACGACCGCCTGGGGGATGTTGGGGAGGTAGCCGGCCACTCGGTCACCTTGCTGCACACCCAGGTCACGCAGGGCCTGGGCCACTGATGCCACCTGGCGCTTGAGCTCGTCCCAGCTCACAGCGCCGGTGCCCGAGGCTTCGCTTTCAAATACGATCGCGGGCGAGGCCAGGTGCGCGTGGCGGAACACCTGGTCGACCAGGTTGAGTTGGGCGCCTTCGAACCAGCGGGCGCCCGGCATGTCGTCGCTGGACAGGATGCGCTCATACGGCGTTCGCAACGGAAGCTCGAAGAAGGCCAGGACGGCGCTCCAGAAGCCCTCCAGATCGGTCACTGACCATTGCCACAGCGCCTCATAGTCCTCGAAGCGAAGACCGCGTTCGCGATCCAGCCAGGCCTCGAAGAGCGTGATCAGGGCCCGTGCCTTGCGGTCCGGCGCAGGCGTCCACAGGGGTGCATCGAGCGCCGTGTGAGAGGTGATTTCTGGATGTGTGGTCATCGCGGTGCCGTTTTGCTGGTGGGCGCTTGCATGAGATTCCTGGGGGCCACGCCGAAACGATGCAGCACGTTGCCAAGCAGTTGTCCGAAAAGCGGGTCGTTGCCGATCACCCAGGCCGCGCCGACGGCGCCTGCATGAAACACGCGCCCGCCTTGCGGCCGCTCCCAATAGATCATTTCGGCCGAAAGCCCGTCGAGCGATTCGGTGGGCCTCGAGTAGTAGTCGAGGTAGGCGTCCAGCTTGCCCGGGACGCGCCGGATGCCCTTGGCGATGACCTCGATGCCCTCCTGTGCGACGGGAAGAGAAGCACCCGGGGGGCAGCACTTCGTCATCTTCGCGAGGGTCGAAAGGGTCAGGTCCCACTCGTGTCCGATGGCGCGCGGCAGCCCGCCGCCGGGCGCGTGGCCGAAGGTCTCGCCCTTGCCGAGGCCCAGAGGATGTGGCTCGTTGAAGAGCGCGTGCGCAGGCAGCTCGACGTGGTAGACGCCGAAGTCATCGCCGTCGGCGAAGGCCCAGCCGGCAGTTTCGAGGCCGATGATCTCGCCGGCCGGCCGGCCCGATGCCTTGAGCCGTCCGCCGCGTGCCCAGTCCTGGCTGTGGTACTGCTCGCCGAACGCACCGGCCGGTGGGCCGACGGGCGGCTTCGTGTCGTCGTGATCGGGTCCATTGACCTTGCGCTGCTCCATGACGGTGAAGTCTTCGTCGTAGCTCACGCGCAGGTACATGGTGTTGCCCGACAGCACGACAGCGCTGCCGCCGCGCTTTAGGAAATCGTCGAGCCCTTCCACGCCGGGCAGCGACCAGTATTCGCTGTGGCCGTTGATGACTACGGTCTTGTAGCGAGCGAGCAGCGACGGGTCGCGATGCAAGTCGATGTCGCCGATCACGTCGTAGTCGTAGCCTTGTTGGTCGAGCCACACGTGCAGGTGCCGTTCGAGCCGGGTCCATTGGCTGAAGCCGCTCTCGGCCGGGTCATAGAGTGCATTGGGGCTGGCATTGGGCCAGGGCACGCGCAGGCCGACCTGATAGCAGGGCTGGCCGTGGCGGTGATAGACGTAGCTGCTGTAGGCCGGCGCTTCGGGGTGGCTGTTCTCCAGGCCTTCCGAACGGCGCGGCCATACCGGGTCGTCGACCACGTTCTTCGCGAAGGGCGTGGTGGCGTAGGCGAGCCAACTGTTGACGGCGCACAGGACGAGGATGGGCGCTGGTGCCACGTGCGCGGGCTTGCGCACGATGAAGGTGATGTCGTAGTCCGCCGTGCGGCCTTCGATATCGAAGCGCGCGCGGCCGACGTAGACGCCAGATCGGGCGTCGTCGGGAATGCGGAATTCGTGCACCGCGTCCCAGCGGCAGTCGTACAGGTCGTCGCCGGCGAAACGCAGGCCGTGCCCGCGCGTCGGATCGTGCAGCGGGTCATAAAGCGACTCGTCTTCTTCGAATTGGCCGACCTTTCCGGGCTCGAAGGCCGGGCCGACGATCATCCAGGTCGCATGGTTGACAATTCGGCCGGTGCGTTGGTGCCCGCTGGCGTCGGCCACTTGCGCGTCGCGTTCTTCCCGAAGGGGCCAGCAGGCGAGCACCGAACGGCCCGTCGCGATCTGCAATCCGCGTTGTTCGTGGCGGGCGGTGATCTCGCTGCCCGTCAGCGCCCGGTCGTACAACGCAGGCATGACAAGGTCGGCTTCGAGGAACAGGTCGACCAGGCCATCGACAGCGCTTGCGCCGAGCCGCAGCGGCGCGGCTGCGGGCTCGACGGCCTGCGGTGCGGGCCACTGCGCCACGCAACCCCCATCGATCCACAGCGTTGCGAGCTCGCCGTCCCACGTGGCGGCAATGTGCTGCCAACGACGCGCAGCAAGCCGGCCGTGCGATGGCGCGGCGTTGTCTCCCAGATGAAACGACAGTGCGCCGCCCGGTTCGATGAAGAGCGCAAAGCCGCGGTAAGCGGGGTCGTCGTGCTGGCTGACGATGGTCTGCCTGACATCAACCGTCCAGGGCTTGATCCAGCATTCGAAGCTCAATCCGCGCAGTGGAAGACCGGCGGGTAAGCCGCGTTCCACATGCACGTAGGAGCCGGGGTGGATCGGCTGAACACGCACTGGATGCGGCGCGAATGCTTCGAGTGCCACGTCGTCGCTGCGTCCTTCGACGTCGCTGCCCAGCCGGCAGACCGCGAATTCGTAGGGCACGTCGCTGCTGACGTGGAAGCGGACGAGTTCACCCGCCGCCACGGTCTTGGCATCGGCGTAGCCATGGAGGCCGGGCAGTTGCAGCGGTTTGTGCGGTGGGATCGGGTGCGAGGCGTTCGCAGTCATTCCGATGTGAATCCCGAGGCCTTCACCACCGGTCCCCAGCGCTTGATGTCGTCGGCGATGAGGGCCGAGAGTTCTTCTGGCGTGCTCGGATTCGGGTCGCTGCTGAGCTTGAGTAGCCGTTCCTGCACGTCCTTGTTGGCCAGTGCCTTGCCGAGTGCCGCATTCAGTTGGTCGACGATGGGCCGCGGCGTGCCCGCCGGCACGAAGAGGCCGGTCCATTCCAGGTTGTCGAAGTGCGGCTGGCCGAGTTCCTTGAGCGTCGGCACGTCGGGCAGCAATGCGGCACGCCGGGTGCCGTTGACCGCCAGCACCTTGAGCTTGCCTGACTGCTGGTGAGCGACGAGATCGGCAATGGGCATGATGCCGGCCGAGATCTGGTTGCCGAGCAGGTCCTGCACCAGCGGCGCGGCGCCTCGGTACGGCGCGGCGACGAGGCCAGCCTTGGCGTCGCTCCCGAGCCGGTAGCCCATGAACTGCGAGACGCTGCCCGGTGCGGGCACGCCGTAGTTCGCCTTCTTCGGGTCCTTGGTGGCGATGTCGAGCCACTGCTTCACATCCTTGGCCTGCAGCTCCGCAGGCACCGCGATGCCTTCGTAGAAGCTCACGATGCGGCCGATGGGCTTGAAGTCCTTGACGGGGTCGTAGCGCACCGACTTCGTGGTGAGCGGCAGCATGACCATCATGTGCATGTTGGCCAGCAGCACGGTGAGCCCGTCCGCCGGCGCCGTGCGAACGTAGTCAGCCGCGATCGCGCCGCCTGCACCGGTGCGGTTGTCGACGACGACAACCGTGCCGAGTTCGGCGGCCAGCTTGTCGGCAAGCGTGCGCGCCTGCACGTCGGCCGAGCCGCCGGCCGGGTAGCCGACGATGAGCTTCAGCGGGCCGTGCGCGGTGTTGATCTGTGCGGTGGCCGCGGCTGCGAAGGCCAGCGCGGTGCAGGCGAGCGTGACCTTCAGGGTGAACGGGAGCTTCATCGGAGGCTTTCCTGGGTGGGTTGCGAAATCGGTGCGGTCACCGGGCTCAGTGCGCGAGGCCCTTGCGCGCGATCTCATCGGCGAGATCGGCCAGCGACTTTTCGAGCAGGTCGGCCAACTCGTCGATCTCCGTTTCGGTGATCGTGAGCGGGGGCGTGATCATCTGGAAATCGCCGAAGGCGCCGAGGTTGGCCCGGCGGTTGTAGAGCGCGATGCCATGCTTCAACCCGTGCTCGGTCAACCGCGCGGGTGCGTTGAAAGCGACCGGCAACTGGCTGCGCTTTGCCTTGTCCGAGACGATCTCGATGGCGGTGAGCAGGCCTTTGCCGCGCACGTCGCCGACGATCGGAGAGCGCGAGGCGATGTCGCGCAGGCGTGCCATCAGCAGTTCCCCCCTGTCGCGTGCGCAGGTCACGAGGTCTTGCCGCACGACCTCGTCGACCACGGCGCGCGCCACTGCACACGACAGCGGATTCGTGAAGTAGGTGTGGCCGTGCACGAAGCCGCCGGCCCCCGCGATCGCATCGACCATCCGGTTCGGTGCGAGCAGGCAACCGAGCGGTGTGTAGCCGGCGGCCAGGCCCTTGGCGAGCGTCACGAGGTCGGGGCGTGCGCCCTCCCAGTGGTGAGCGGCAAGGAAGGCGCCGGTGCGGCCGGCGCCGCTCATGATTTCGTCGAAGATCACCAGCACGCCGTAGCGATCGCAGATCTCGCGCACGCGCCGAAAGTAGGCGGCCGAGGACACCACCGCACCGGTCGAGAGGCCACCGATAGGTTCCAGGATGAACGCCAGCACTGTGTCCGGGCCTTCGCGCAGGATGGTTTGTTCGAGCGCATCGGCGCACGCCTGTTCGAGCGACTCCACCGTGTGGCCATCGGGGATGCGGTACGACAAGGGCGCCGGCACTTTGGGCATGGCACGAACCATCGGGCCATACAAGTTGAGCGTGTTGGCATCGCCCGTGACCGCGAGCGCACCGAGCGTCGAGCCGTGGTAGCTGGGGTCGCGCGAGATCACCTTCGCGCGGCTGCCCTGGCCGGTCACGACCGCGTACTGGCGCGCCAGCTTGATCGCCGCCTCGTTGGCCTCAGATCCGCCCGAGACGAAGAATGCGCGATCGAAGCTGTCGCCTGCGAGTGCGCAGACGCTGTCGGCCAGCGCGATGTTGTGCTCGCTCTCGAAAAAGCGCGGGTACGCGAAGGTCACCTTCGACGCCTGTTCGGTCATCGCGGCCAGCACGCGCGGATTGCCGTGGCCGATGTTCGCGACGACGGCGCCGGCCGTTGCGTCGAGATAGCGCTTGCCGTTCGCGTCCCACAGAAAGACGCCTTCGCCGCGGGCGACGCGCGGCGGACGGGCCGACCCTTTGGGCGCGTAGAAGCCGAGGACGGAGCCGCCTTTGGGCTCGTCGCCGATCCGGGCGATGCCGGCCGTGGGGGAGTTCGAAGTGTTCATGGCCCGACGATACGAACCGCTGTCACTTTCCGCTAGACGCATGGAGCGATGAAGTGCTATACGTATAGCGCATGAAGCACGTACATGACCGACTCGATCTGCTCGACACTTTTCAGAAGATCGGCGAGAGCGGATCGCTCAGCAAGGCGGCCCGTTTGCTGGGCATGACGCAGCCCACGGTCAGCCGGCGACTGCTCGAGTTGGAGCGGCTGCTCGGCTGCAAGCTGGCGCTGCGCACGACCGCGAGCTTTTCGCTCACCGATGAAGGGCGATCGCTGCTCGTCGAGGCCCGCGACCTCGGCGATCGCTGGTCAGGCCTGTCGCAACGCCTGAAGGGCGGGCAGAGCCGGCCAGAAGGCACGCTGCGCGTGATCGGGCCTTCGGGGTACGGGACGGGCTTCCTGACTGACGCGGTGACTGACCTGCGCGCGGCGCATCCCGCGTTGCGTGTCGAACTCACGCTGACAGATCGGTTGCTCGACCTGACGGCGTGGGGCGCGGATTGCTGGGTCTGCGTGGGCGAGGTGCGTGACCCTGGGTTGGTGAGCCGCAAGCTCGGCACGATGGAGCGCGTGCTGATCGCCACGCCCGAACTGCTCAAGAAGCTGGAGCCCGTCAGCATCGCGCGCCTTTCGCAGTTGCCCTGCGTGGGGCTCGTACCGTACGTGACCGGCAACGTGCGCATGCTGGACCGGGCGGGCCGCTCCCGCATGGTCATGCTCGACACGCCGGTCCAGACCGACAGCCTGTTGTCGAGCTACCGCGCGATCCTCAACGGAGCGGGCATCGGCGCAGCGGCTCCCTGGATGTGCCAGGAAGACCTCAACACGGGCCGGGTGCAGCGGGTGCTGGCGAACTGGTGGCTTGAGCCGATCGCCATTCACGTCGCGCTGCCTCCGGGCATCTACAGGCCCGCGCGCGTGACCGCATTCATCGAGGCCCTCAAGGCAAGGATGTCTGCCCTTTCCGGATTCAAGCCATCGCACTAAGAAAAGCAAACCACCAAGACGTACCCAATGCCCTTGCAATCCGGCGGACGGGATCGGACCATCATTCGCCGCCAACAGGAAAGTCTATTTATCACCAATGACCGCGATTGCAGACACCTCAATCATCATTCCCACGAAAGGCAGACTGTGTACCGTGATAGACGTACTTGCAGGGAAGTTGCCTTCGGGCCAGAACTCGTGGCGGATCGGAATGAGCGGCTCCAGCAGCCTGGGGTCGGTCAGATAGACAGTAATGTTGACGACATCTTTCATGCTGCCGCCGGCGCGTTTGACCGCTGCGTCGATGGCTCGGAAGATCACGCGGGCCTGGCCTTCGAAGTCGCCGGCCATCGATTTTCCTTGTTCGTCCCTTATACCGACTTGACCCGATATCCAGAGCGTCTTTCCGCCTTGCGTCGCCACCGCGGTGGAATACCCACGGGGCTGCCCAGCTTCCGATTTGAGGTACTCGCGGGCATTCGCAGTCATTGTCAAAAAAAGCGAACTGCATACTGTGGCGAGCAGTGCATGGCGAAATTTCATATCCACTCCTAAGTTGACGAGCCGGTTTCAATAGGGCATGCAGGTACATGCGCACTTGTTGGCGATGTCGGCAAGGCCTCATCGCCCCATCGCTGCCACGCCACCAGTCGCCACGACCGAGTCCTGATCTGGAGAGCCGCCTGAGGCGCCGATCGCTCCGACGATCATGCCCGCTTGCATCAGCGGAATGCCGCCTTCAACTGCGTTCGCATGGGGCAGGGTAAGAATGCGCAGGCCGGCGTTGCCAGCTGCCAGCGCATCCTGAAACGCTTTGGTCGGACGACGGTACATCGCGGCCGACACCGCCTTGTTCTGGGCGACCAGAATGCTGGCGTTCTGAGTGTTGTCCATCTTCTCGAATGCCACGAGGTTGCCCCCGGTATCCACCACTGCCACCGCCATGGGAACGTTGATTCGGCGAGCCTCGGCAAGCGCAGCACCGATAGCGTGGCGGGCCTGCTCGAGATTGATGTTGTTTCCGTACTGCGGGACTGAGACCGCGGCGGGCGCGGGCGCCTGCGCGATGGCCGGTACGTTTCCCCCGTATACGGCAAGCGCAGCGATGAGGGATGCGATATTGCGGACAGTAACCATGGTGAATTGCTCCGGGTATAGAAGAAGCGCGCGCACGCATGCGCACCGCAGGGTGGTACCCGCTTCCCTCTGTTGATATGAGTTGTCCAGTTGCGAACTGCTGTCGAAATATCTTCGACGTTCAGATTTCGCACACGAAATCGACCGCATGAATAGGGATCATGTGCAGGTCCCTAGAGCGTCGGCGCTGCAGACTCCAACTCTGTCCTGAGCTTCTGCGCGATGCTCTTCATGAGCCGATGCAGTCTAGGAGACTAGGCAAGCCCACCAGTTCGAGGCTGGCGATCGCCAATTGAATGAGGTTGTCTGATCGAGGCTCCGCATATTCGACTTCGGCGTGAGAGATGAACTGCACTCTATAAATTCATCGATCGTGTGCAAAGAGAAATTTCTGGAAATCACATTTCCTTGAGATGGAAAATTGGATTAGTTCACCAAGCAATCGCTGTGTGCCCAGGTTTCGGAGCAAGGCAGCCTCAGCGGCGCAGCCACGGCACTAGGGCTTTCGGACCCCACGGTGATACGCCGCTGGCCGCGCGCAGATCGGGGACGGGAGACGGCTGGGCCAGCGTAATCCGTCAATCAACTATGCTCTTGCGCGTGATACGAGCGCGGACGTTTGCGCGACGATTCATGCGCCGCGGAATCGTATGCTCTAAGGCAGCAGTGCCCCGTAGTCGTCGTGCCGGCCAGCGCGCCGCGCTCGGTAACGAACTCAGCGCTTCCGACCCAGAGTTCTTTGCCGGTTGCATCTTTAGTTGCTGGACGCATAGGTGCACGAGACGGGTAGGTCCAAGCTCTTGATCCCGAAAGCCCGACCGTCACATCCGTCCGGTCCACTTCCGCTCGTATTCATGGTCGGCAAATTCATCAACCATGAAGTTGATGAACGCGCGAACTTTCGCCGACAAGTGCTTTCGATTGGGGTAGGCGATATTGATCGTGAGTTGCGGCAACTCCCACTCGTCCAGTACAGGCACCAAGCGACCGGCAACAACGTCGTCGTAGAGGATGTAGCTGGGCTGCACGAGTATTCCATGGCCGTTCAGTGCAGCTGCCCTGAGGACCTGGCCATCGTTCGACTCGAGCAAGCCATGAACCGCCACTGATTCCCGCTGCGCCCCGCGGGTGAAACTCAGCTCATTCGGGTTCTTCGCATAGACGTATAGCAAAAGCGCGTGCCGTGACAGCTCGTTCGGGTGTTGCGGCACGCCTCGGTTCGCAAGGTATGCCGGCGAGGCCGCCAAGAATCTCCGTGTGGTCCCCAGCCGGCGAATAGTGATGGTGCTGTCCGGTTCCAGTTCGCGTGTTCGGATTGCGACATCGATCCCGTTGTCGATCATGTCCAAGTACCTGTTCGCGGTCTCTATGTGCACCCGCAGTTGCGGGTACAACTGTTGAAAGCGTGGCAAGCGAGGCGCGATGATTTGCATCGCGAAAGACAGCGAGGCACTCACTCGTAGAACGCCCGAGGGATTGAGCGTAGCGCTTTGGAGTGCCGATTCCGCGTCTTCCAACTCACTGAGGATGTGCCTCGCACGCTCAAGAAATTCCTGCCCCTCGCGTGTCAGGTACAGGCGACGCGTGTTCCGCTCTACCAGCCGCACCTTGACACGGTTCTCGAGCGAAGCCAAGGTGCGACTTGCGGCAGGATTGGACAAGCCCAACGCCTCGGCGGCCTTACCAAGCCCCCCACGCTCAGCAACCTGAATGAAGAGCGATAGCTCAGTGAATCGATCCATTTTTCCGACTTTTGGAAATGTGAATTCCGGGCTGGGTGGTTTGCGTCCTAATTGTGAAATTCTAAAGTGTGGCTCACCGGTTCGGTACATGGGTCTATCCGAATCGCCCACTTTGGAGAAAGCATGAGCATCAATCGTTTCCGTGCGGCTCTTTCCCGCCGTACCGCGTCTGTACTCACGGCAGCAATGCTCGTAGGCGGATCTGTCTTCGCCCAGACAGCGTTTCCGACGAAGCCCATTCGGCTGGTCGTCGCCACGCCAGCGGGAACGTCACCAGACGTTTCGGCCCGTTTTGTTGCCGAGCGCCTCTCCAGGGATCTTGGACAGCCAGTGCTTGTAGACAACAAGCCGGGGGCAAGCTCGATCATCGGCGCGGACACAGTGGCCAAGGCTCCCGCCGACGGATACACGCTTTTCTACGGCACAGCTCCCGCGATCTCGCTCAATCCGCATTTGTTTACCAAGCTGCCATACAAGTCGTCAGACTTTGTGCCGATCATTCACCTCGTCGACGTTCCCTTTGTGCTGAGCGTTCGTGCGAGTTCCCCGTACAAGTCAGTCGACGAGGTGTTGCAAGCCGCCAAGCAGCAGCCCGGCAAGCTGACCTATGCGTCTCATGGTCCGGGTACCCCCAACCATGTTGCGATGCTGGAGCTGTTGCAGAAGACCGGCGCGACGATGACGCACGTGCCATACAAAGATGGAGGCATTCTCGACCTCATGAGCGGAGTCGTGGATTGGGCGTTCGTCGCTTCGGCGGACGCCATTCCTCAAATCAAGGGAGGGAAGCTGCGCGCGCTGGCGGTATCTGCGAACGGACGTATGCCGAGTCTTCCTGGCATACCCGCCCTATCTGAGAGCTTCCCCGGCAGCCAGTTGTACTCGTGGAACGGCATCCTGGCGCCGCGTGGCACTCCTGCGGAAGTGGTGGATCGCTTGTCTGCGCCACTGCAGAAGATCGCGGCATCGAGCGAGTTTCGGCAGTACCTGCTCGAACTTGGATTGATTCCCGCCGGGGGAACGCCTGCAGAGTTTCGTTCGTTCCTGGCCAGGGATTTCGACAACTGGGGAGCAGTGGTGAAGCAGAACAGCATTCGACTCGACTGACTCAGCCAAGCGGAAAGCGTCAATCTCATCAATTCAAAAACGGAGTTTTAGTCATGACTTTCACGATCATTGCGCGCGACAAGCAGTCGGGTGATTTCGGTCTCTGCATTTCGAGCTTCTCGCCGGCGGTGGGTTGGATAGCGCCGTTCGGGTCGGCGCAGGCCGGCGTGCTCTCCTATCAATCCTCCGTGGAACCGCGGCTGGGCAAGGTGGCGCTGGGCCTGCTTGAAAGAGGATATTCAGCGCAGAAGGTGCTCATCGACATGGAGCAGATGGACAAACACTGGGAATACCGGCAGGTCGGCGTCCTCGATGCACGCGGCGGGATGGCGGTCTTCACGGGCAAGAAGAACTATCAATGGGCGGGGCACCGCATCGGGCCCGACTTCATCGCCTTCGGCAACGTGCTCGCCGGCGAGAAGACCATCGATGGGATCTGCGAGGCATGGGAGAGCAACCGAGCTGCGAGTTTCGACGACCGCTTGCTGCGCGCCATCGAAGGTGGCCGCGATGCCGGCGGCCAATTGGAGGGCCAGACCTCGGCGGCAATCAAGACGTTCGGCCGCAAGGGCACGGCGCGGCTCGATCTGCGCTGCGACCACGCGTCCGAGCCGATCGCGGAACTGCGGCGGATCGTCGACTGGTACATGCCACTGGTGGAGTATTACGAGGCGTTGGTCGATGACCCGTCGGTCATGCCCCGGCACAAGGACTGGCTCAAGGAGCGCGGTATCGAACGCGAGTACGGCAAACCGCCGTCGCACCTGGCCTGAACTTCAACCCATTCCTTTCGTAGAGCCAGACATGAGAATCAATCTTTTTCGTTGCGCCGTTTCACGCCGCACCGCGTCTGTATTCGCGGCAGCGGCCCTCCTGTCCGCGTCTGCCTTCGCCCAGACGCCGTTTCCGACAAAGCCGGTGCGCCTGGTCGTCCCCTGGCCGGCAGGAGCCTCTCCGGATGTCACGGCCCGCTTCATTGCAGAGCGCCTTACCAAGGATCTTGGCCAGCCGGTCCTCGTCGACAACAGGCCAGGGGCGAGCCAGATCATTGGCACGGATCTTGTGGCCAAAGCTCCCGCCGATGGACACACGCTTCTCTTTACCGCGGCTCCGTCGGTCTCGCTCAATCCACATGTGTTTACCAAGCTTCCATACAAGGCATCCGATCTGGTGCCGGTCATCCATGTCGTGGAAGTTCCTTTTGTGATGATCGTTCGCGCTAACTCCCCGTTCAAGTCGGTCGATGAGTTGGTGCAAGCCGCCAAACGGGAACCGGGCAAGCTGAACTACGCGACATACGGAGACGGCACGCCAAGCCACATTGCTGCCCTCCAGTTCGTGCAGAAGGCGGGCATTGCTATGACGGCAATTCCATACAAGGATGGAGGCATCCTTTCTGTCATGAGTGGGGACGTGGAGTTTTCGATGGAAGCGTCAGCTGCCGCCATCCCTCAGATCAACGGAGGCAAGCTGCGAGGGTTGGCAGTGTCTGCAAATGGGCGTGTGCCGAATCTGCCAGGTGTCCCTGTCCTGTCGGAGATTTATCCCGGCAACCAGTTGCATTCATGGAATGGAATCCTGGCGCCGCGCGGCACCCCTCCGGAAGCCCTGAATCGTCTATCAGTGGCATTGCAGAAGATCGTGGCATCGAGCGAGTTCCAACAGAAGGCGCTCGATCTAGGCTTGATTCCAGTGGGTGGAACACAGGCGCAGTTTGCTTCATTCCTGGCCAAAGACTTCGAAGAGTGGGGAGCAGTCGTGAAGCGCAACAACATTCGCCTTGACTGAGCCTATACCTATTACCCTCACAAAAAATTCATCGTGACCTACACAGTAATCGGGCGCTGCCCTCGGACTCACCAGATCGGCGTCGCCGTTGCGACGTATTCAGTTGCCTTCGGGTCGTTCACGCAAGGAGCGCACAGTGCCTATGGCGTCGTGATGTCACAGGCCAACGGGCGCAGGCGGAATGCCCCTCTGGGGCAGAGCCTGCTGCGGCAAGGGCTAACGAGCAAAAGCGTGCTTGCAGCGCTGGTCCAGGATGACGTCCACGAGAGCCTTCGCCAGATCGCCGTGATGACACGAGACGGTTTGGGTGTGGTTCACACGGGCTCGCGCGTCACGGGTTGGGCCGGAGACAAGACGGGGACGGACTACACCGTCTTCGGGAACGTACTAGCAGGCGAACACGTGCTCAATGCGATGGAGGCCAAGTTCAATGAAGATGCGACCTGGCCGCTGGTTGAACGCCTCATCAGCACGCTGGAGTCCGGCAGGGACGCAGGTGGCCAGACCGCCAACGACCGACATTTGCCCGAGCGATCGGCCTGTGTGGTCGTGATGGATCGCGAGAGCTATGCGGCATGGGACCTGCGCGTCGACATGCACGGGACCGCGGTGGAGGAACTGCGTCGCATCTACAACCTGTACAAGCCGTATCAGCCTTACTACGAAGCACGGGAGATCGACCCCACCAGTTGCCCGACCCAGTTGGCATGGGAACGCGAGAGCCTGAGCGGCGCTCACCTCCAAGAAACGCTGAAGTGATCAGAGGGCAACTGCCGGCCCTTTGTGCCGCCTCTCCGAACGCCTTGCGCAATCGACGAAACCCCTGACCTTTCCGTCTTCATGAACTTCGCTGGCAACCTCGGCCAGGGTAACGTTGAAAGCCGGGCAGCCGGCCCATCCATTGTGAGCGGACACCCCGAGCGACCGCCAGTGGCGCCATGACGGTCCCCCTCTTGGCTGGCGCAGCGTTTTTCAGCGCGGCCGCCTTGCGCATCTGCGACGCGATGCTGCCGCGCTTGGCCAGCGACTTCAGCGTGACGCCGGGTACAGCCGGGCAGGTCATCATCTGGTTTGCCGTCGCCTACGGCCTGGTGCAGTTGCTGTTCGGACCGATGGGCGACCGCTATGGCAAGGCACGTTTGGTGCGTCTGGCGCTCGCCGGCTGTGCGGGGGCATCCTTGGCGTCGGCGCTTGCGCCCGACTTCCAAGTGCTCGTCTGGACCCGCGTCGCATGGGGCATCGCCGCCGCGGGCGTGATCCCGCTGGCCATGGCCTGGATCGGTGACACCGTCCCCTACGACCAGCGCCAGGTAACGCTGGCGCGCTTGCTCACAGGGACCATCTCGGGAATGATGGCAGGCCAGTTGGCCGGCGGATTCTTTGCCGAATCGGCCGTCGGCTGGCGCGCCGCCTTCCTCAGCTTGAGCGTGGGGTACTCCGTTGTGGCGCTCCTGCTCATGGCGCAAGCGCGGCAGGTACATGCCTCGATCGCCGCGCCCGTCGCTGCTGCTTCTCGGGTGCCGATGTCGCAGCAGTTGCTGTACGTTCTGCGCCTGCCTTGGGCGCGTGTCGTGCTGCTGGCGGTACTGGCAGAGGGGTTCTTCCTACTAGGGCCGCTGAGCTATCTACCCACCTACCTGCATGTGCGCCACGAACTGCCGCTGTCCACGGCTTCTGCCCTGGCAGCTCTCAATGCGGTCGGCGGCTTGGTATACGCCTTCACCGCCAGGCACATCGTGGCCCGCTTCGGGGAATGGCGCATGGTGCTGGCAGGTGGCTGGCTGATGGGGATCGGCTTTCTGGCTTGGTGGATTTCTGCGGGGCCTCTGCTTTCTGGCCTTATCGCCCTGGTGGTGGGTTTCGGAACCTTCCTGTATCACAACACCCTGCAGACCCACGCAACCCAGATGGCGCCTGCGGCACGGGGGACATCCGTGGCCGTATTCGCGTCTTTCCTGTTCACCGGGCAGGCGCTGGGCGTGACCGCCGCCGGGTATGTCGTGGACCGGTTCGGCTTTACTCCAGTCCTGTTGTCGGCGGCTGTTGCCTTGCCTTTCGTGGGCCGAAGTTTTGCGCGTGGCCTTCAGCGCCGGTCGGCTGGCGATTGAGTGCGTCCGGTTTCAATGGCGAGCCACGGCAAAGCGATCCATTTTTCCAAACTCAGGAAATATCATTTCCACTTCAGCGACTTTTCATCTACTTTGTGAAATTTTAAAGTTCGACTGCCCCACGCGGAAAAACGCGCTTCTTGTGAACCATGCGAAACCTCAATCAAGACAACATCACTCAGGCCGTGATCGCCAGCTTCGCAGAGGCCGGGACTCCTCGTCTCCAGCAGATCATGACGAGCTTGGTGCAGCATCTCCATGCTTTTGCACGTGACGTGAAGCTGACGGAGGAGGAATGGTTCCAGGGAGTCGACTTCCTCACGCAGTGCGGACACATCACGGACTCGAAGCGTCAGGAGTTCATCCTGCTCTCCGACGTGTTGGGGTTGTCCATGCTCACGGTTGCGATGAATACCGAGAAACCGCGAGGATGCACAGAATCGACTGTCTTCGGACCCTTCCATGTCGAAGGTGCGCCCCGGTATGAGCTCGGCGATGACATCGCCAACGGGGCGAAGGGTACGCCTTGCCTGGTGCGCGGGACCGTCCGCGACATCGCGGGTAAAGCCATCCCGGGCGCCGTCTTGGATGTATGGCAATCCGACGAAGACGGACTTTATGACGTACAACAAGAAGGCTTGGAGCAAGCCCAGGCGAGGGGCGTATTGACGGCGGATGGTGACGGCACGTTCTGCTTCCGATCCATCCTCGCTGTTCCCTACGCAATTCCTCACGATGGTCCCGTGGGTCGCTTACTGGAAGCCACAGGACGCCATCCCTGGCGCCCTGCGCACCTTCATTTCATGATCAAGGCACCCGGCTACCAGACGCTGGTCACGCATGTCTTTCGCGACAAGAGCGACTATCTCGATTCGGATGCCGTATTCGGCGTGCGCCAGTCGCTGATCTGCGAGTGGAAGGAGCAGGCGGATGGCAGCTACCTGCTGGAGTTTGACTTCGTGCTCAACCCGGCTCGGGGGCACTCGAGTTGAGGGACATGAAGGACTTCGTCTATACCGCGCAACCCTCGCGAGTGGTTTTCGGTGCCGGAAGCCTGTCGCACCTCGAGCGGGAGATCGATCTGCTGGGTGCCAGGCGAGCGATCGTTCTTTCGACTCCCGAGCAGGCCGAACAGGCTCGCGCGATTGCCGAGCGCATCGGCAACCGAGCTGCAGGGGTGTTCGCACGCGCGGTGATGCATGTGCCGATCGAAACTGCGCGGGAAGCCCGTGAGTTCGCGCGTCAGCTCAATGCCGATTGCGCCATTGCGATCGGCGGTGGATCCACGACTGGACTGGGCAAGGCGATTGCGCTCGAGTCTTCCCTCCCAGTGCTTGCAATTCCGACGACTTACGCTGGAAGCGAGATGACGCCGATCTATGGCATCACGGAAGCCGGTCTCAAAAAGACTGGCAAGGATCCGCGCGTGCTGCCTCGCACGGTAATCTACGACCCCGAGCTCACGCTGACGCTTCCAGCCGGCATGAGCGTCACCAGTGCGATGAACGCCATCGCGCATGCCGCAGAGGGTTTGTACGCGCAGGACAGCAATCCGGTCATGGATCTGATGGCCGAGGAAGGGATTCGCGCACTTGCACAGGCGCTGCCGGGAATCCGGGCGGACGCCACGGAGATAGCGGCCAGGAGCGACGCGCTGTACGGGGCTTGGCTGTGCGGCACCGTGCTCGGAACGGTCGGCATGGCGCTGCACCACAAGCTTTGCCACACGCTTGGCGGAACATTCAACTTGCCCCACGCTGAAGTCCATACCATCGTGCTGCCCCACGCGATAGCGTTCAACTCAACCGCGGCCCCACAAGCAGTCAGACGCATCGAGCGTGCGCTTGGAAGAAATGGGGTGAGCGCTGCGGCTGGCCTTTTCGACCTTGCGCAGCAAAACGGTGCCCCGGTGGCATTGAAGGATATTGGCATGCGGCACGAGGATCTCGACAAGGCTGCTTACATCGCGGTTGCCAACCCATATTGGAACCCGCGTCCGATCGGCAGCGCCCAGCGCGCCGAAATCCGCGATCTGCTGCAGCACGCCTATGAAGGCGTGAGGCCGAGTTCGATTGGCGCACAAGTGCCTTAACCGCCTGCCTCTCGAGGCAGATTTAACCAACCTTTAGGAGAGCAACATGAAGAGAACCGTCATTCACACGAACAAAGTCCCGCCAGTGAAGGTACCGCTGTCACAAGGCATCAAGGTTGGCGACTGGATCTACACGTCCGGCATGCTCGGTATGGATCCCGCCACGGGGCAACTGGCTGTGGGCGGCATGGAGGCGGAAACGCGCCAGGTCTGTGAGAACCTGAAAGCCGTTCTCGAAGCCGGTGGTTCGTCGCTTCAAGATGTCCACAAGGTCGTCATCTATGTTGCGGACCTTGCGGAAATGTTGCCGATGAACAAGGTGTTCAGCGAGTATTTCCCGAACGATCCGCCGGCGCGTACGACGTTCCAGGCGGCAGCGCTGGTCATGGGCGCCCGGGTGGAGATCGAGGCGATCGCCACCGTCAAGGACTGACCAGGCCAATCAAAGCCCCGCCGACGGGAGCCATGAGGCTCCCGTCGGTGGTGATTCGATACGCCGGCATATCGCGACCATCATCAACGCCCAGGCTCCACGACCTCGAGTAAAGGACCTGGACGAGTCAAGGCAAGCAAAGCCGATCGTCGGCGGTGTCCGATGTCCGGTGGCCTTTGTTTTCCCCGAAGAGCTGCGCGGCTGAACGCCGCGCTCTTGGGGCTTCTTCGATATTGCGAGCGTCACCCCGCCGACTGCGATGTTCCCTGTCCACGGCACTTGCGAGGATGCGATATCCAAAATGCTCTACACATTCTTTTTGATCGACAAGCCTGGTTCGAAGGAGCTACGCCTGCAACTTCGGCCCGCCCACAAAGCATATCTGGCCCAGGTAGCTGACCGGATCGCCTTTGCCGGCCCCCTTCTCACGGACGACGGAACGTCGATGATCGGTAGCTTGCTGTCGATCGAGTTCGCCTCCCGGGACGATGCACTCACATGGCTCAATGACGAGCCGTTCACGCACGCTGGCGTCTATGCATCAAGCAGTATCCATGCCTTCCAGAATCTATGGCCTCAGAAGGCGGGCTTTCCGCCCGCAAAGTAAGCGTCATGGAGAGCAATGTGATCAAACACATCGTCATGTGGAAGCTGCGCGGCGAAACGCCTGAACAGCGTCGGCAAAACGCTGACCAGCTCGCGGAGAGCTTCCACAGCCTTCGCGGGCGAATACCCGGCCTTCTGCACCTGGAAATTGGAATCGATACAAGCGGCGTGGACTATGCGTGCGACGTCGTGCTGTACAGCGAATTCGCCTCCCAAGCAGACCTGGAGGCCTACGCGGGTCACCCCGAACACCTGCGCGTCAAGCGCGAAATTGGCAATCTGCGTATCGCGCGGCACCAGGTGGATTACTTCACTACAAGACTCGCGGCATAGGTCCGCGGACCTCGTCTAATTTCGACTGGAAACCCGATGAACATTCTTGGCCTGTCCGGCAGCCTCCGCGCCGGCTCTTACAACACGCTGGCACTCAAAGCAGCTCAGAAACTCGCGCCTTCAGGAATCAGGATCGAGATCGCAAGCATCGGCGATGTTCCCATCTACAACGACGATCAGCGCGTTCAGGGTGAACCCGCCGCCGTCGCAGCGCTGAAGGAAAAAGTGCGCCGCGCGGATGGACTGCTGATCGCCACACCAGAATACAACTTCTCCATCCCCGGAGTGCTGAAGAACACTCTCGATTGGATGTCGCGCCCGCCGGAGCCCCCCTTCACAGGCAAAGTCGTCGGCATCATCGGCGCGAGCCCCGGGCCAGTCGGGACGGCGCGCGTGCAGTACGACCTGCGCAAGGTCCTGGTGTTCATGGATGCGTTCACGGTGAACAAGCCCGAGGTGTTCATCAATCATTGCGCGGAAAAGTTCGATGCGCAAGGACAGTTCACCGATGAGGGTGGCAGCAAGCTCATCGTTGATTTGCTGCTTGCCATGCAGGCCCTGAAACAGCGGCTCGGCTAAGCCATGATCGACGATCCAGTACGGCTGCTCTCCATCCTCTGCGGATTGATGTTCATCCCGCACAGCGTTGCGAAGTTCACTGCGCGCCAAGCTGTGGACAAGGTCTTCGAGTCCGCAGGATTGCGCCCAGTCGCCTTCTTCGTCATCGTGTCGCTGATCATTGAAATCATTGCGACTATCGGTCTCGTGTTCAACCTGCTGCAGCCATACACCGCGTGGCTTGGGGCATTGTTCATGCTTTCCGCGGGAGCGGCCTCGTACAAGATCTCGGGCGGTAAATGGAACTGGAGCCTGGGGGGCTGCGAACTGCATGTCTTCTGGGCACTCTGCATGGTGATCGTCGCCATCCATGGCTGATGTGGCGGGCCAATCCGTTCCCCACTTGTCCGTCGCGACGTCAACTGCGCCTTTTACCCGTGCGGCGTTGACCAAGATCTCGTGGGGATCGCCTTCCAATTGAACGGTCGGAGCCGATCTTGTGATCGGCAATCTACAGATCGACAGCGGATCTTAGCTTTTTCAAGCTGGTGAAACCGTCGGGTCCGATGTCCTTCCTAGAAATATCAGGGCTGAGAACTTCGATCTGGAAGGAAACGCGCGGTTGACGATCTGACTCAATTCTTCCGATCTTCGTAAATCTCAATTCCAAGTTCCGTTCTTCTCTAAAGAATGTCGAAATCATAGATTCCGTCCCATGGCGCCAGTTATGGCACATCGCATTCCCATCCAACCATACGATCATGAGGTCAGAATGAGTTCTGCTATCACCCGCCGTACCGCATTTGCATTTGCCGCGGCAACATACTTGGCTGGAGCCGCTGGCGCCCGTGAAAGATCAGCAATTTTCGATCGGGGCGCCGAGCTGATGGCACCGCTGGCACCGCCCCCTCGCAAGCTTCTGATTCGAGGCGCCACGATCATCAGCATGGATGAAAAAGTCGGCAATATGCCCAAGGGAGACATCCTGATTGCCGACGGCACCATTGCTGCCATCGGCGTGAATCTTGATGCTGGCGGAGCCGAAGTAATCAACGCCGCGGACATGATCGCCATGCCAGGCATGGTCGATACTCATCGTCATTCCTGGGAAGGCCAACTGCGTCGCATCAACCCCAATGCGGCAACGCTCGAGGACTATAGCAACGCCACCCACCTCTCATTTGCCAAGTACTACCGCCCGCGCGACATCTACGTAGGCAACATGATCACGGCGCTGGGTTGCATCGATGCCGGTATCACTACCGTGGTCGACGATTCGCACAACAGCCGTACGGCCGCGCACTCCGACGCCGCAGTTGACGCACTGCTCGAGTCAGGCATCCGGGCGGTGCACGTCACCGGGGCGCCGGTCGCGGGCGATTGGGATACGGCACATTGGCCGGGCAACCTTGCGCGTCTGCATGCCAAGTACCTCGCCAATCGGCCTGCAGGCTTGTTGACACTTGGCGTGATGGACGCCTTTCCAAAGCTTGAAACGGACCAGTGGGCCGTTGCACGGGAACTGGGCGCTGTCATCGTGACCGAGTTCATTGGCGCCGACCTGGCGGCCCAACTTCCGGACCTGCACCGCAAGGGGCTGCTACGTAGTGACAACATCTTCAACCACTGCATTGGTCTGCCGGAATCCGCCTGGAAGATCTTGCGCGAAGCAGGTGTGCGCGTCAGCGTGACCCCACGTTCGGATGCCCACTACGGCATCGAGGATGGCATGAATGCGTGGCAGAAGGCGCTCGAGCATGGCATTCGCCCTGGCCTGAGCGTCGATAACGAGACCTCCTACAGCGGTGACATGTTCATGGAGATGCGCGTGGCCTTCTATCTGCGACGGGTGCTGGGGCACGGTGGCAATCCCGATGTGGCGGCATCGACAAATGCCTCCCGGTTGCTGCAGGCTGCCACGATCGACGGTGCAGCAACCGCGGGACTGGAAAAGCGCACTGGCAGCCTGACGCCGGGCAAGCAAGCCGACGTGGTTCTGATCCGAACGAGGGACCTCAACATCTACCCGGTCAACAACGCGATCGGTACTGTGGTGCACGCGGCTGAGCGCAGCAATGTCGATACCGTCATCATCGGTGGGCGGCTGCGCAAACGTGATGGCGTCGTGCTCGGCGTGGATCGAGCAAAACTGCGCGCCGCGATCGACGAGTCCCGCGCTTATCTGTTCAATGCCGCTGGCTACAAGCCAGATCCATTTTCGGAATCGTTCATGCCGATCCGCCGCATGTAAGAAACGCCTGGGGACATCGCAGCGCTGGTGTCCTCTATCGTCGGCTCGAATTGTCTGGCTGTGATCGCCTTGTTCAGCACCGTTGAGGTGCGGTAAGCGATTTTTTCATGCCACGCTTATCGGCCTGACCAAACTGGAATTCGCTTCTCAGCAAAGGCTTTCGGGCCTTCGATCCGGTCAGCGCTTGCGTAGAGTGCAGCGACCTCCGGCAACTGCTTTTGCCTTGGATAGATTGCACTCATGTCCGGCTCGGACAGTCCGGCTTGCACAAGCGCTTTGGAGGCCCTGATGGCGAGCGGCGATGCCTTGAGGATTTCTTCTGCCCACCGCAGTGCTGTCGCCAGCACCTGATCCTTGGTGACCACTTCGTTGACGAAGCCCAGGGACTTGCCTTCCGATGCCTTGACACGCCGGCTGGTCAGAATGATCCCCATGGCTTCCTTGTAGGCGATCTGTTGCGAAAGCCGCAGAAGTCCCCCACAGATGGCGGCCAAACCCACACGCGGCTCAGGCAACGCGAACTCTGCGTCTTCCGATGCAATGATCAGGTCGCACGCCAATGCGATTTCGAACCCTCCGCCCAAGGCGACGCCGTTGACAGCGGCAATCACCGGCTTTTGCAGATTGACCCGCCCGGTGATGCCCCCGAAGCCGCTCGGCGGCCAGGTGTTGTCGTTGCCGGCAGCCTGGAACTTGAGATCGTTCCCGGCGCAGAATGCCTTGTCGCCTTCCCCAGTGATGATGGCCACCCAGGATGAAGGGTCCGCCTCGAACCTGTCGAAGATCTTTTCAAGCTCCAGACAGGCTGGCCGATGCAGCGCATTGCGCACCTCGGGCCGGCGGATCGTGACGATCAAGACATGGCCGCGCTGCTCCACGTCGCAATACTCATAGTGCTGGATAGCGTTGTCGCTCATTCCTTGAGCCTCGCAGTTTTCGAAAGCGCTCGGATGGCGGCCTGATCGGCTTCCAGGCGCTTGGCAAATGCTGCGCCGCTCGTGCCGACGCCGGAGATGCCGAGAGCCGCGACCGATTTCGCGAACTCCGGTGTCTTGACCACATTGATCGAGGCACGCTCGAGTGTCTGCAGGATCTTCGCAGGGGTCTTTGCGGGCGCGACGATCCCATACCACACGTTGAAGTTCATGTTCTTGAGGCCCAGTTCGTTGAACGTCGGCACCTCGGGCAGCAAGGCCAATCGCGAGTTTCCAGTGACAGCCAGCGGACAAATTCGCTTGCTGACGATATGCGGCATCGCCACCGGACTGACAAAGGTGTACTCGACTTCGCCACCGATCAGACCCGTGATGGCAGGAGCCTCACCTTTGTAAGGAATGTGTGCAGCCTTGATGTTCGCGCTTTGATTGAACATCTCTCCGACCAGATTGCTGGCACTGCCGTAGCCGACCGAAGAGTAGTTGAGTGCGCCTGGCCTTGCCTTCGCGGCCTCGATCAGTTTCGCGACGTCTTTCGGTCCCTTCTGGCACTCCACCACGAGGAGCCACGGGAGGTCGGTCGACAGACTGACCATGGCGAAATCCTTCAGTGGGTCGAATCCGGCTTTTTCATTCAGTACCGGTTCCGCAGCCAGCGACGATGTGCTTCCGAACAGCAGCGTGTACCCGTCCGCATCCGCTTTTGCGACGTATTTCGTGCCGATGGCGCCGGACGCGCCGGCCTTGTTGTCGACAATGACGGTGGCGCGAAGCTGCTCCTGCAGACCTTTGGCGACCAGGCGGGCCTGCACATCCGTGCTGCCGCCCGGAGGAAAAGGGACGACCAGCGTGATTGGCTTGCTCGGATATTCTTGTGCGGCGGTCGCCAGTGCGAGCAAAGCCAACGTCGTCGAGATGACGATCTGCTTGCCCGACAGGACGTATTTGGGATGGGTCAACGCTTGGCTCCTTGGTTGTGTAGAACGTAATACCTGCGAAAAATGTCGGTGGACTGGCGGCTTTCGTGGCGCGCGATTTCCGACGTTCAGATGCCGATGGCCTGAATGGACGAATCGCGCCGACGCCGTTCCGTTTTGCTGCAACGGACGCGCCGCACGCGTCGGCGATGCGTATGAAAGAGCCGGCAGAGACGGTGAGTGGCCGAACCAGCCCTTCGGCGCGCGAAGATCCTGCGTTCAGCTACTCGTGGCCGCCGGCTCCGCGGAGATTCCGAATCGCGCGAGGATTTCGGCGTTGTGTTGACCGATGCTCGGTGGCAGCGATCTCAGTCGTCCGGGCGTGCGGCTGAGCTTGATGGGAATGCCCACGCCGCGATAGCCATCTCTCTCGAGAACCATTTCCCGGTCAGACGTGTGCTGCAGCTTGAGGGCCTCGTCGACGGTGAGTACGGGCGCGCAAGGCACGCCAGCCGCCATGAGTTCGGTGAACAGCGTCATGCCATCCCGCTCGGCCAGTTTTTGCGACAGGCGCTCGGTCACTTGCGCACGATTGGCGATTCGGCTGACGTTGGTGGCGTACTTCGCATCCTGAATGACATCCACGAGACCCAGATGCCGGCAGAGCGTCGCAAACTGCCGATCGTTGCCTACCGCAATGAAGATCGGGATCGTGGCCGTTTGATAAAGGTCGTATGGCACCAGATTGGGATGGCCATTTCCTGTCCTGGTGGCCTCACCGCCATAGAGCACGTTCGCCGCGTGGGGATGCAGGAGCGACAACGCCGTGTCGTACAGCGTCGCTTCCACCATTTGTCCTTTCTTCGATCGCTCACGTTCGTAGAGCGCAAGCATGACGCCGAGCGCAGCCTGAACGCCCGTCGCTGCATCGACCAGCGGAATGCCGACCCGGGCCGCCTTGACCGCAGGATCGCCGTTTGTGCTCATGAGGCCTGACATGGCCTGGATCGCGGCGTCGTAACCGGGTAGCCCGCCCATCTGGCCCGTTTCTCCGAACCCCGAAATCCGGCAGTGGATCAGATTCGGGAACTTGGTGGCCAGGGTCGACAGGTCGTCGATACCCCATTTTCGCCATGTGCTCATCTTGAAGTTCTCGATCAACACGTCCGCCGTCGACAGAAGCGAGAGAAGCGTATCGAGCCCGCTGTCCGCGCTCAGATCCAGCGCGACATTTTTCTTGTTGCGGTTCAGACCCAGGAAATAGGGCGCGCTGCCGTCGGCGACCGGGCGACCGTACCGCCGCGTGTCGTCGCCGTCGAAGGATTCCACCTTGATGACCTCTGCGCCATGGTCGCCGAGGATCTGACCAGCGTATGGGCCGGCCAACACCCGTGACGCATCGATGACAACCACGCCATCAAGCGCAGATTGCTTTCCACTCATAACCAGTCTCCAAATTCTCCGAGTCGCCTCAGGTGCCGGGATCGGCGCCCCCTGAAGCCTTCAGCAAATTCTAAAAAGTCTACTGTCGATGTGTCAACAAGCAGTAATGATTACTGCAATGCAGTAATCATCATGGCGTTGAACTTGGGTCCAGGCAGCAAGCGTGTGACCGGTATGCTTCGCGTCATCGTTTCGCTCTTGGGATGCACGTATTGGCTCGAACATCAAACCTGCTCACCGACCTGAGCACGACGCTTGAGGAGAAAAAGGAATCGAGGCACTTCGTCACGGCGCTCAGCCGAGGGCTGGACATCCTTGCGCTGTTCACCCGTGACGTGACCGCTTTGGGCAACGAGGACATTGCTCAAAGCACGGGGCTGGCGAGATCGACGGTGACGCGGATGACCTACACGTTGTCCATCACCAAACACCTGGTGTATGACAGCGCGATCAAGAAATACCGGCTCGGTCCCGCGACGATGGCATGGAGCTACGCAGTCATGGACAGCATGGCCGGCGTCCAGTCGTTAACTCCGTTTCTGCAGGATTTCGCGAACCAGATCGGAGCGTCGACCGTAGCGCTGAATATTCAAGCCGGCTCCGAAGTCATCTATGTGGCTCACGCATCGGGCCCAGCGCAAGTACAGGTCCGAACCGGCGTCGGGACTCGGCTGAAGCTTTGGCAGGCGGCGGCGGGCAGAGTCTTCTGGTCCGTGTCCGATGACGCGAAGAAGCACGAGGTCGAACAGGAATGGCTCAATTTTCCGGCTGACGTCCGGGCCAGGATCGCTGAAGAAATGCGCGCGGCTCAGGCTGAATGGGACAGCTATCGATTTTGCACAAGCATTGGTGCGTGGCGCCTCGGAATCAACGCCGTCGCTTGCACTTGTGGCGACGGCTCAGGAAGTGGCTGGAAGTACGTGGTGTCCTGTGCGGGTATGAGCGCGGAATTCGATCTGGAAACGCTCAAGCACAGAATCGCACCGCAATTGAAGGACTTTGCGAATTTTCTAGCGCCAAAGTTGACCTCCCTCTGATTCGGGCCAACTGGGGGTGCGAACGAAAACTTGGACTACCAGGAGGTAGTTCATGTATTCCTACGAAGATCGGATTCGAGCCATTGAGCTCTACATCAAGCTGGGCAAACGCGTCAGACCCACTATCCGTCAGCTCGGTTATTCAACAAAGAATTCTTTGAAGGGCTGCCGAGTGCGGGTGCACCTCGTTGTAGTGCTCGAAGACGGCGGCCATCTGCGCCATCACCGTTCTCACGTCGACAAGGTCCATGCGGCTGACGTAATCGCGCTTGAACGTGTTCACGAAGCTCTCGGCCATGCCGTTGCTCTGGGGACTGCACAGCTGTGTTGACGGGGCTAGGCTCGGCTGTCGAGCTATCTCCCGGGTCTCGGCTGCGATGTCGGCGCCCCCGTCGTCAAAGAGGAACTCCACAGCTTCCTTGAGGGTTTCGTTCTCCAGCGTCTTCTTGCCAATCACGCGCTGTAGCTTGGCGATCTCGGCACGAGCGGCGGCCAGCTCCGAGGCCGGCACCACCGCTTCGCCCGCCGATACAGCCGTCAGCGCGCCTTGTCGCTCGAGCTTGCGCCACTGGAACAGCAGGCTGGCAGCAACGCCTTCCTGGCGCGCCACGAGCGACACGCTCATGCCAGGTTCATAGCTTCGACGAACCAGCGTGGCCTTCTCTGCAAGGGACCAGCGCCTGCGGCGCTGATCCCTCATGATCACTTCGACGGTATCCGTATTCCTAGTCGTGTCGTACTCACAGTCCTACCCCTATCATTAAAGATAAGCGATAGACCGTGTCCTGTCATTCAAGGGGCCAGCTCATACACGCAAAGCGGCCCCTCTAGAAATCAATCGTTAACGCATTCCAGTTGTCCGGAACGGGGGTTCGGTCCCTGCTTTCCGGGGCCAGGGCCGGTGGCTGGCAGGCCGTAATCGGCTTTCACGTCAGCGTTGTCTACAGGTCGGAAGCCCGCGGCATCGAGCACCCAGGCGTCGAAATAGTTCGACGGATTCATCGGGGTCGTGCCATTGCTCTTCATAAACGCCGTAAGCAACGGAACTTCCGATTCGAGGTAAGGGAAATGCAGTCCGTATTCGAGCTTGTAGCCCACGCTCACGCCATCGACCAAGGTGGCGCGAGTACCGAGATGATGGGGCTGGAAATACTTGATGCCGAAGGCCGGCATCAGTACGCGCGCCTGGTTGACCACGCGCGATTCGGGGCCACCTTGCCAGACATCGATGTTGGGCACCTTGGCCGCGCGCACAGCGTCGGCGAGGTTGGAGAAAGGCGCGCCGTAGACGGTCTCCGAAGGCGTGCCCTTGCCGACGACTCGGGGGATGAAGAGGTCGACGCCTCCCGCGCCGCTGTCGGAGACATAGAGCGTCAGTACCTTGTCCTTGTTCTTCGTCTGTGCGGTGACGAGAAATCCGAATGTCTCCACCCCTGCCGTGCCGTTGCCTGCCTGCCCACAGTCCAGGCTGTGCAACCAGCGCACCACGCGCACGGTCACGAACTCGTTCATCTTGAATGTTTCGCCGCCCTTGAGGGTGGTGCATTGCGACTCGGGGTTGCCATACGCGGCCACAGCTGCGCAAACGGCGGCGGGGGCGTAGATCGGCTTTCCAGTTTGCTTTGCGTACTCAGGGATCTGCAGGGCGTGGTCGCCATGCTCATGGCCTACGAGAAAGAAGTCGACAGTCCCGCGCTTGGTCAACGCCGTCAAGGCCTTCTTGACGGCTGCCGGATTAGGTGTGCGACCGGAGTTGACGACCTCGCCGTCCAGGATGAAGCCAAGGTCGCCGACCTGATAGTGCCAGTTGCTGATGCCGAACCAGGTGGTCCGAATGTCCGACGGCGCCTTGGCGAGCGGATCGGCAGGCTCCTGAGCAGGCGGCTCGGCGGGTGTGTTCGGGACCGCGGGAGGCGGCGTATTGGCACCAATGCCGATCAAGGGAAAGCTGTTGTTGTTGTCTGAGCCGCCACCACATGCGGTCAACGTCATAGTCAGCGCCGCGGCGGCCGCAAGCGAGGTGTACGCGAACATCTTGAGTTTCATTTGTTGCCTCTGTATTTTTCAGATTGATTCTTGGATGCCACTCTGCAAGTCACCCTGACATAAAGACGGGCTGGGGAAGGAAAGCGAATCCAGGACCGCCTTCCAGCAGAGCCGCAATCGTGGCGTTTGCAAGCTGTCGAATAGCTGTCAACGCTGACATGTGGGAGTCGGTACAAACCCTGCGCGTGTCGATCTGTCACGGGTGATGGCCGCGAGCTCTGCCACATTTCACGCTTATGCGCCAAGCAGCGTGGAGGCGACAACGCTGGGATAGCTAGCTCAACCCCCTTGGTGAATGCGATGCAGCTCCCATGATCAAGGTAGTGCCTGGCCGCATGGCCGGCCCGGCGCTGACGATCAAGGCGCGCCCCGGTGACAACCTGATGATCCACAAGGCGCTCCACCTGGCCAAGCCTGGCGATGTCGTCGTGGTGGACGCCGGTGGCGATCTGACTAACGCCCTCATCGGCGAAATCATGGTCGGTGACGCCGTGAACCAGAAGCTGGGCGGCTTCGTGATGAACGGTGCCATCCGTGATGCAGGCGCGATCCGCGAAGGTTCGTTTCCTGTCTTTGCAGCAGGCGTCACGCACCGCGGCCCCTACGCGGACGGTCCGGGCGAAGTCAACGTGCCGATCTCGATCGACGGCATGGTCATCGAACCGAGCGATCTGGTCATCGGCGACGAAGACGGCCTCCTGTGCGTGCCCTTCGACGATGCAGAACGCCTGCTCGCTGCAGCGCATCAGAAGCAAGTGATCGAGAACAAGATGGTGGCCGACATCAAGGTCGGAACCCTCGACCGTTCGTGGATCGACGCGACGCTGACCCGCCTGAACTGCTACATCGAGCAATGATGCGACGCGGCGAGTTCAAGCTCGCCGCCTGTTGCGCATTCACAAATGCCGCCGATGCTCGGCGCCCTTCTTTCTTGATTTAACGCGGCCACTACAAGGCCGCGCACGGAGCCACGACTTGTCCAATCGACGCGCCCTCATTGGCGGCCTCGCCGCCGCCCTGCTCTCGACCGCAGCGGCGAGCCAGGATTTCAAGCACCCGATCAAGATTCGCGCCCTCTGCCGGCTACGGCGCCATAGAGGACTTGATCCCTGTCGGAAAGGTGGCGCGGTTCCAGTGGACGTTCGCTGTCCCGATGTCCAGCCCCGTCAAGACGCTTCCGGAATTTGTCGACTACGTGCGCGAATCGCCTCAGAACGGCAACTACGGGGTTCCGCTCATCGGCGGCGTGCCCGACATCATCGGTGCTGCCATCACACGCAAGGCGAATGTGCGCATGGAACCCATCGCGTTCGGCGGATCGATCGGCGCAGATGATGCCCCAGTTCATCGGCGGGCAGCAGGCATCCGGCGTGGCCGGCGAGCCCGAACGCGTAACGATGTTCCGGGGCGGCAAAGAAACCTAGTTTGACGTGGGCTCGCGGGGCGATGGCGACGTGGTTGGACCATTGGGACCAGTCCGGACGCGGAGTTGGTCAACACGATGCTGGACGCAGCCATCGAGACGGTGGCCGACACGACTGATCGTCCTGTGCCCACTCCGATCGGGGCGACCACTACCGCTGGCCAGGTTGGTTATCCAGAATGAGCGACGCGAACTTCACCCGCTCGATGTCTCGCAAGGCATGCTCGCCTAACAACGCCGCTTGCGAAGGCTTCTTCGGTCGGCTGAAAAACGAGCTGTTCTATCCTCAAGACTGGAAGAACGCCAGCATCGAGCAATTCGTCGAGGCGCTCGACGCGTACATCCGCTGGTACAACGAAAAGCGAATCAAGATCTCGCTCGGCTCCCTCAGCCCGATCGAATACCGGGTGAGCCTTGGACTTGCGGCATAAACTAGTCCAAGTTTTTATCCGCACCCCCACTGGGTCACTTCTGGATGGAAATCAACATACCGGCGAGCTCTAAGTCAAAGTTGAACTCCACGCGTTAGCGCTCCGTCAACTACCAAGTTGGTCCCGGTAATGAAGCTCGCCGCCGGACTCGCGAGAAACACCGCCGCATTGGCCATTTCCTGAGGCGTTCCCATCCGCCCTGTTGGATTCAGCGCAAGCGCTTCCGCAAACAACTTGGGATTGTCAGTTTCGATCTGCGTCCAGACACCGCCGGGAAAGTAGGTGTTGCCCGGTGAAACGGAGTTGGCACGGATGCCCTTGCCCGCCAGATGAAAAGCCAAGCCTTGCGTGTAGTGCACGATCGCGGCCTTGACGGCGCCGTATGGCCCGGAGGCAAAGTCGATTTCTCGCGCGGAGACACTGGCTATGGTGACCAAGGCCGCGTGTGCACTCTTTTCCAGCGAAGGCATGGCCGCGTCAACCAAACGGACTGTGCCCATCAAGTCCACCTCGAACCCGTTGCGCCAGGCAGCTTCGTCGTGCGAAATGGCCAGCGCACTGACATTGGCAATGACAATGTCTATGCCGCCAAACTCGCCGTTGACCTCGGCGACCCAAGCTTTAAGCGCGTCGCCATCCCTCACATCCAGTGCGTGGCCCCGAGCTTTCGCGCCTCCGGCCGAGAGTTCGGCTTGCACTTGTGCGACTTCGGCGCCGTGGCGTGCGCAAAAAGCGACCCTTACCCCCTCAGCCAGAAGCGTTTCGACGATCGCTCGTCCAATCCCCTTGGTGCCGCCGGTGACAACGGCGTTCAATCCTTGCAATCGCAGGTCCACATCGATCTCCTGTGTCTGAGCAACGGATTCAAGCCAGGTCAGCGAGGTATTTCTTCTCCACGCCGGCAGCCACCGAGTACTTGGGGTCCACAAAGTTGCCCAGGCGAACCTTGCCGCACTGGCTGAGCATCATGTAGGCATCCCATTGGTCGTAGCCGTACTCCTGGGCCATCCAGAGCACCAGTTCCCGGTAGGCGATGCGGGTAGCGTCCTCGAGCGGCCGCGCACTGCCGATCACCATGATCTTGTCCTCGGTCTCCAGGCGGGGCCAGTCGATCTCCCAAGCCTTGATGAGGTCGACGTGAATCGTGGTTCTGCTGGCGTATTCCACCGCCGTGCCGCAGACC
This sequence comes from Variovorax beijingensis, assembly GCF_007828835.1. Lineage (GTDB taxonomy): Bacteria > Pseudomonadota > Gammaproteobacteria > Burkholderiales > Burkholderiaceae_C > Variovorax > Variovorax beijingensis_A. The sequence continues at coordinate 108,992 of NZ_VIVL01000008.1, forward strand.
TCGCCGTCGCCCTGACAGGCATGCGCATCGCCAATGAACAGCCGCGCGCCGGGCGAACGAACCGGCAGGTAGGTGATGCTGCCTGGCCCCATGTCGGGGATGTCCATGTTTCCCCCGTGGTTGTCGGGAGTGAGCGAATTGATGGAGTCGATCTCGGGCGAGAGGCTCAGAGTGCCAATGTGCGGCCGGTAGGGCAGCGTGACGCGTCGGCTCCAGTACACCCCTTCTTCATCCAGGTCGATCTTGCGAGTGATCTCCGGCAGCGGATCGTTGAGCAGTGCAGTGAAATCCGTGGCTGCGAGTCCGCCGAAGCGTGGGATCAGGCAACAAGTGCCTCGGGGGTTGGCGCCGCGCGGCAACATCGACTCGATGTGGACAGCTACCACGTCGCCCTTTTCAGCACCCTCGATCATGATCGGGCCGCTTTGGGGATTGAGGAACGGCACTTTCAGCTTTTGGCTCGGAAGATCCTTTTCGGTCTGGATCTTCCCGTCGAACGCATCACGGGTGTCCACAACGATACGGTCACCTGGCGCGACTTGCATCACCGGCTGCGAGTACGGGCCGATCGTGTAGTGAAAGGTGCCCTGGCGGGCCTCGCTCAGCTCATGAGTCTGCCCCACTTGACCGCGGGCGACACCTCGCGTGTGCATGATCGATTGTTTGAGCCAGTCCATTTTTTTCCTTACTGTGTTGAGTTGAAATAGGGGATGGTCAGCCGGGATGGTCAGACCGAGATCAGGGCACGAATGTCGGTAGCCGCCATGTCACGGCCTTCACCACTGGCCACGACCTGTCCTCGCACGAGCACGGTGAAATGGTCGGCCACCGACTCTGCAAAGTCGACGTATTGCTCCACCAGAAGAATCGACAACTGCCCCTTGAGTGAGGCAATGACGGCCTGGATCTCCTGCACGATGGAGGGCTGTATGCCTTCCGTGGGTTCGTCGAGGATCAGCAGTCTCGGCTGGGTCAGCAGCGCCCGTGCAATGGCCAACTGCTGTTGTTGACCGCCCGAGAGATTCCCGGCCAGCCGCTGCCCCATGCTCTTGAGCACGGGAAACAGGCTCACGACGTCTTCGTAGGTGTGGCGGGGCCGGCGATCCTGTCCGGCACCGCCTCCTGACCCTGCCGGCCGGCGCCGCCGCTCAGCGGTGATTTCACCCACGAGCAGGTTCTCACGCACCGTGAGCTCCGAAAACACCTCGCGGCCCTGAGGAACGTAGCCCATCCCTGCCTGCGCGCGGGCTTCGGGGGTCCACGATGCCACCTCCTGACCACCCAGCATCACCTGACCTGAACGAATGGGCAGCAGTCCCATGAGGCAGCGCAAAAGAGTGGTCTTGCCGACGCCGTTTCGTCCGAGTAGCACCGTGCAGCCTCCGTCAGCTACCTGCAGGCTCACCTGCCGCAAGACATGGCTGCTGCCGTAGTACTGGTTCAGTCCTTCAATCTTGAGCATCACCATCACCTCCCCAGATAGACCTGGATGACCTTCGGGTTGGTTCGCACCGCCTGCATCGATCCTTCGCCCAACAGCTGTCCCTCGTGCAGCACGCTCACCAGATCAGCCACACGATCGACGAACTCCATGTCGTGTTCCACGACCACGATGGCCCGGGCGGGGGAACGCAGAGACGCAATCAATTCGATCGTCCGCTCGGACTCCGCCTCTGTCATGCCGGCCACCGGCTCGTCCAGCAACAGCACCTTGGGCTCGGCCACCAGCAACATGCCGATCTCCAGCCACTGCTTCTGGCCGTGCGAGAGCTCGGCCGCCTTGCGCTGACGCTCTTCCTGCAAGCCGATGGTCACCAGCACCTCCTCGATGCGCTCCCGCTGCGCGACGCTCAGCCGCGACATCACCATCTCGCCCCAGCCCAACCCGCGCCGCACAGCCAGCTCGAGGTTCTGCGCTACCGGCAATGCTTCGAAAACGCTGGGTTTCTGGAACTTGCGCCCGATGCCGCTGCGCGCGATCTCCGCCTCACCGCGCGTGGACAGATCCAGCGTGCGGTCCAGAAAGACCTCGCCACTGTTGGGTCGTGTCTTGCCAGTAATGACGTCCATCAAGGTGGTCTTCCCTGCACCGTTCGGTCCAATCAGGGCACGTGTCTCGCCGTAGCGGATTTCCAGTGTGAGATCGGTGATGGCCGCGAAGCCTCCGAAACGAACGTTCAGCCCGTTGATGTACAGGGCGGTCGTCTGGCTCATGACGCCGCCTTCCAGATACGCAACTTTTGCAACCCGCCCCAAAGCCCGTGTTGCAAGGCCACCGTGATGAGCAGCGTGATGCCCGCCAGCACGAAAGGCCAGGCGCTGGGAATCTCGGCGCTCAGCCAGAACTTCAGGCAGCTGAGAACGACCGCCCCGAGCACTGCACCGGTCAGTGTTCCGCGCCCACCAATGGCGACCCACACCGCAATCTCGACCGAGAGCGTGGGCGAGACGATGCCAGGATTGATGATCCCGACCTGTGGCACGTACAGCATGCCGGCCAGCGCGGCCACGGCGGCCGATAAACACCATGCGGCAAGCTTGATGCGGTCGGTCCTGAAACCCAGAAAGCGCAACCGCGCCTCATCGTCCCGTACAGCCACCATGGCTTGCCCGAAGCCGGAAACCGCCAGTCCGCGCAGCAGGACGAACACCCCCGCCAGCACGACGGCCGACAGACTGGCCAATGCCACCTGGGTCGACTCGTGGGCCAGATGGAAGCCTGCCAGCAGCGTGAAACCCGTCAACCCATTGTTGCCGCCGAGACCTAGGTCGTTGTTGAACAGCAGAAGCATCAACGCGTATGTCAAAGCCTGGGTGATGATGGAGAAATACACACCGTTGATGCGTGACCGGAACGCTGCCAAGCCGACCACTCCCCCCACGAACACCGCCAGCAGCAGGCCCAACAGCACAGCCACAGGTAGTGCGGCGAAGGGCTGCAGCGCCGCGGGGAACGTGCTCCATCCCATGAACTGCATGAAATCCGGCAACACACGCGTGTCTGCATAAGCTGCGTTGAGAAGGTGGAATCCCATCACGTAGCCGCCTATGCCGAAGAAGATGCCGTGTCCCAGGCTCAACACGCCCAAGAGACCCCACACGAAGTCCAGCGCCAGCGCCAGCAGCGCGAAGCACATGATCTGCCCCACCAGATTCACAACGAACAATGACAGGTGCAGCGGGTGGCCGGGCGGAAAGACCGCATTGAAGAGCGGCAGCACAAGCGCCGCGCACACGAGTAGCACAGGCAAGCCGATGTGGCTGGTTGTGCAAGAAGGGGATCGAAGGGAAGAAACGGAATTCAGCATGGGTCAACCCCGGGTCTTGAGCGCAAAGAGGCCCTGTGGGCGGCGCTGGATGATCAAAACGATGAGCAGCAGAACAGCCACTTTGGCAGCCACAGCGCCATGGAACGGTTCGATCAACTGGTTGACCTCGCCCAAAACCAGGGAGGACACGGCCGTACCCACCAAACTGCCTGCCCCACCGAGCACCACCACCATGAAGGCATCAATCACGAAGCTGGTGCCCATGGAAGGATTCACGCTGGCGATCTGCGTGAGCACAACACCAGCCAAGCCGGCCAAGCCGCTGCCCAGGCCGAACGCTAGGCGGTCGATGGAAGGCGCAGGAATGCCCAGCGCCCGCGCGGTATCCCGTCGCTGCGTGGTGGCGCGGATCAACAGACCGAACCGTGTTTGGCGGATCAGCGCGTAGGCAGTCGCAAAAATGACCAACCCCAGCGCGATGGCGAACACGCGATTCCAGGTGACAAAGAAACCGGGATACAACTGCACCCCTCCCTGCAAGAACGACGGTGTGATGAACTCGACGTTCTGCGAGCCGAAGAGGATCTGTACCAGCTTGATCAAGGCGATGCTGACCGCCCACGTCGCCAACAGCGTCTCCAGCGGCCTTTTGTAGAGGTGTCGGATGATGGTCATCTCGAGCACGATCCCGATCAGCGCACACACGAGGAAAGCAAAGGGAATGGCGAGGAACACATATGCATCGAACCAACCAGGCGCGTGAGCCTGAAGCCATTTTTCGACCACATAGGTGGCATAGGCACCGATCATGATGAATTCCCCGTGCGCGAGGTTGATCACACCGAGCAAACCAAACACGATCGACAGACCCAGTGCGGTGATGAGAAGAACCCCCGCATAGCTCAGGCCGCTGAAGAAGATCGAAGCGGCCTTCCCTACCTCCAGTGCACGATCAATCTGCGACAGTGACTGCGTCAGTGCCGCGCGCTCGCCGGCACTCATATCCGGGCGATCCTCTTGGTACTTTTGCAAGAGAGAGCGTGTGCTTTCGCTGGGCGCCTTACCCATGGCGCGTATGGCTTCGACGCGCACTTCCACTGACCCGCTGGCGAGGCTGCGCTTGGCCAGAGCGAGCTCGAGCGTCGCGATGACTTCAGGGTCCGCAGCCTTGGACAATGCCAACCGCACTAGGGGTTCGTTGATCTGTGCGTATGCCTGGCTCATCCGCTGGGCCGCCGCTCGGCGAACGAGCACATCGGGACTGAAAAGCTCTATCTCTGCCTGCGACGTTTTCAGCAATCGCGCCAACACCAGCGTAGGCACCATGGGCAATTCGTCGACGGCCTCGGTGACGGGTTCGAGCGTAGCCGCGTCCACAACGCCGTGGTCCACCTTGAACACCGGGGCACCTTGCGCGCGGCAGATCACCGCCACGGCTTGAAGCCGCTCCAGCAATGTCTTGCCCCAGGCCGCGTCCGCCGAAGAGGTGCCAACCACCGCTTGAACGATGCGATCCAGGGCGCCGCGATACGCCCCAGGATCGGTACAGATGGACGCGACGATTGAGCTGCGCTCTTGCGCCGGCATGGCTGCCTGTGCCTGCAGCAATGGTCCGCACAGGCACGCGAGCATCAGATGCTGGAACCAGCGGCGCCAACGCGCTGTTCCGCGCAAGGGTTCGAACAAAGACTTCATGAGAAAGCTCCACAGTCAGGAGATCCGACGTGCCGTGCACGTCGGCCACGCACAGGCGCGATCACGCCTTGACGAAAGGGCTGTACGGAACCGGCGCAACGATGTCCTTGGACTTCCAGAGAATGTCGAAGCCTTGCTTGGCGTTGATGGAGCCGATCATGGTGCCGCGCCACAGGTATTGATTGGTCGCATCCATCTTCGCGACGTAGCCTGCGGGATCCGCGACCGTCATGCCCGCCATGGCTTTGCGTACGGCCGCGGGCTCGAACGACTTTGCTTTGGTAGCAGCCTGCGCCCATAGTTGGATTCCCATTACCGTGCTCACCATGGGGTCGATCACCATGTCAGGGCGGTGCTTGAGTTGTTTGGCCTTGACATAGCTCGCCCAGTCGGACTTGAGCTGGCGATTTGCAGGGGTATCGATGTTCTGGAAGTAGCACCAGCAACTCAGATGCCCTGTGAGTGGCGCCGTGTCCAGACCTTCGAGATCGCTGTCCACCACGTCCAGGCCGAGGATCGGGATGTCTGTGGCGCGAATGCCCTGGTTGATGGCCTCTTTGAACATCGCGGGAATCGAATCTCCCACCACTGTCAGCACCACGATGGCCTGGCCGCCGGGCTGCGCCGCGAAGGCCTTGATGTCGCGCACGATCGACTGAAAGTTCGAATGGCTGAAGGGAACGTACTGCTCGCGGATAGCACTGTTGGGCACACCCTTGGTCTTGAGGTAACCCTTGAGCATCTTGTTGATGGTGCGCGGCCAAACATAGTCGCTGCCCAACATGAAGAATCGCTTGGCCTCACCGCCTTGGGGGGTCATCAGGTATTCAACTGCAGGAAGCACAGAGCTGCTGGGCGGAGAGTTGAGATAGACGACGTTCTTGGATTGCTCCTCGCCCTCGAAATGCAGCGGATAGAACAACAGGCTGTCTTGCGCCTCCACTACAGGCAACACCGACTTGCGCGAAACCGAGGTCCAGCAACCGAAGATGGCCGCCACCTTCTCGCTGAGGATCAACTGCTTGCTCATCTGTGCATACATCGGCCAGTCGCTCGCGGGATCCACCACGACACCTTCGACCTTGCGCCCCATCACACCACCTTTGGCGTTGATCTGATCGATCGTCATCAGGGAGATGTCCTTTAGCAACGACTCGTTGTTCGCCATGGCGCCAGATTGTGAGAACAGCAGACCCAGCTTGACGGGATCACTGCCCGAAGGTGTCGCCGCGAGCGCGGTCTGGGAAAGATTGCCAGCCGACACCGCCACGACACCCGATCCCACTGCAGACAGAAAATTGCGTCTTTTCATTGCTTCACTCCGACTGAAGAAATTCGCGAACAAAAAAAAAGAGCCCGCACCCCTCGGAGGGGTTGGGCTCATTTGCCGTTGTCGCCATGGACGCCTTTGTCCGCAGCAACGTGTCCTGGGTGCTTGAAGATAGTGCGCATCCCAGAGACTGCTTCCATGATGCAAACGGCGTGCCACCTTTCAACACGACTACATGCAAGTAGTCCCCACCTTGCGCGTCTGTGTGCTTCTTTCACAGGTGGACCGACGGGAGCCGGTGGCTCGCTTCTTGCGCCGAGAGCCGCTTCGCATCGGCACGCACCGCGTCCGCACACCTACACCGCACCATCGCGGTGCTGCATGGTGAACCCAGCACAGCACATTCATACACATGGCACCCATCGAGATTGGCGTTCTTTATTCTTCAACCGGCGTAACGGCAGCTGTCGAGGAAACTCAGCGCAGAGCCGTGTTGATGGCCATAGAGGAAATCAACGACGCCGGCGGCGTGCTCGGCAGAGAGATTGTCCCGGTGTGTGTCGATCCCGCATCCGACCCGCGTCTGTATGGTCAGTTAAGTGAGCAACTCATCATTGAAAGCGGCATCCGGCTGTTCCTGGGTTGCTACATGTCGAGCAGCCGGAAGGCAGTCATTCCGTTGGTGGAACGACACGACGCGCTGCTGTTCTACGGCACGGCCTACGAGGGCTTCGAGTTCAGCCGCAATGTGTTCTACGGCGGTGCGGTGCCCAACCAGAACATCTTGCCGCTCGCGGGTTACATGCTCGAACGCCATGGCAGCCGCGTCGCGCTGATCGGATCAGACTATGTCTGCCCCCACGAAGCCAACCGCGTGATGAGCGAACTCATTCACGAGCGCGGCGGCAGCAAGACCCTGGAAACCTACCTGCCGCTTGATGCCGGTGCGCTTGACTACGAAGCAGCGGCCCAGGCCATCCGGCGCAGCGGTGTCGATTTCATTTACTCCACCGTGGTGGGTGAAGGTATGGCCCGACTGCACCGAGCGCTGGAACGCGCCGGCATCGATCGTCAGAGGGTGCCGGTTGCCAGCCACATGAGTTGCGAGGCCGACGTCCAGACCATCGGCACCGAACTGGCAGAGGGGCTGATCACCTGCTCGACCTACTTCGAGTCTGTGGACACGGAGGCCAACGGCAAAGTCATCCAGCGCTATCGCCAGCGCTTTGGGGCCGACGCACGCACCAATGCCTCCTGGGAGGCGGCCTACGTGCAAACCCATTTGCTCGTCCGAGCCATAGGCGTAAGCGGCAGCACGGAGCCGGTTCATATCTCGCGCGCCATGGCGGGCCTGGAAATGGACGCACCGCAAGGACGCATCTGCGTGGACGGCAGCAACCACCACACCCACCTGAACCCTCGCATTGGACGATGCAATGCCAACGGCAGTTTCGACATCCTGGCGGAAGCACCCGAACCCGTGATTGCGGACCCTTACGTCATGTCGCATGTCCCACCCGCGTGGGCGGGCCGCCCGCACCCGCGATTCAGCGGCACAGGCAAGGTTGCAGTGGGGGCCGCATGACCAGAATCAACGACAGTCAGGCCATCTTCAAAGACATCCGCCTACTGCGGTTGCTGGTAGTCCACCCCGATGACGCAGACCGGGAGGAACTCACGGCCCAGCTTTCGCGCATTGGGTGCTCGTTCAGCTGCTCATGGCCTGCGCTAGACACTCTGCCGCAGGGTACCGACATGGTCCTCATGTCCGTTCACCCCGACACACTGTCGCAGCCCTGCCCGTGGCTTGAAAGGCCAAATGCACCCCCCGTCATTCCCATCGTTGCGTTCGAGAATCCCATCACCCTTGCGGCGGTACTGCACTTGAACGCATTCACGACGATTGCTTCGCCCGTGAGGCCAGCCGGGGTCCTGACCGCGCTCGCGCTGACACTGCATCAAAGCAAGCAACGCCGATCGAGGGAGCACTACATACAGCGCCTTGAACAGAAGGCGGCCCACCAGCAAGTCATTCACAAAGCCACGCGTGCACTCATGGATGCGCGTCGGCTCAAGGAAGACGAAGCCTACGAGGTCCTGCGCGAGCGAGCCATGCTGCAGCGCGAACCGATCGAGAGTGTGGCGCGCCAAGTTCTGAAAGCCACCGAGGCGCTGGGAATGTGATTCTGCAGCGCGTCCTTTCCCATAGACTGCTGGTTCGCCGCCATTGCCGAGCCCAACCCGGCCGCCAAGCTCGCCGTATCGGCGCCCTCACGTGGGCCATATAGAGGGTGCACGCGCCGTTGCTGCATGAACGCCGATCGCCAAGTTGCCTCGGACGGTGACCGACGCGCTTTTCGCTGATTTACTGACCTTGCCAGACTGGCTTGCGCTTCTCCGCAAAAGGCTCGGGGCCTTCGATCCTGTCGGCGCTGCAGTACAGAGCAGCGATCGGCGGCTGTCGTTGACGCGCTTACTCGCGAGCGTTCAGTCGCGCATTGAGCTCGTCGATGTCGAAGGCACGAGGATCGAAGAGGCGACCGAGGACCAAACTCACGACCGATTGCCGCGGCCCGACGCGAGGTTGGCGCTGATCCAAGATGCCACGTCGGTGACCGGAATGCCGCGCTTTTGATTGAAGGTCCCGCGCTTGTCCCATGCGACACCGCGCCCTTGAGCAAAGGCCGCACGGTACTTGCGCATCATATTGGTCGGGTCGCGCGCCAGTTCGTCCAGCAGATACTGTTCGCTCCATTCCGAACGGCTGAAGGGGCGGCCAAGACCCGCCTGCAGCTTGTCGGCGACCTCACCGTAAGTCACGGTGTCGCCTGCCAGAAACACGATCTCGTTCCGGATACGGGGCGTGGTGAAGACGATCTCGGCAGTCAGCGCTCCGATATCATCGGGAGTGGTCAGCGTCACGGCCGTGTCGAGACTGCCGATCCCGCGGACCGCGTCGTTTTGCAAGTCAACCACGCCGAATTCCGGCTCGAACAGGTAGCTCATGAACATGCCTGTTGAGATGATGACCCATTCGGTCTGGTGCTGGCTGCGCAGCAACTCGCGCACGTCCAGTTGTGCATCGAAGATGTCCTGCGGGCTGCCGCGACCGATCACGTCGAAATCGACTCCGAACTGCCATGGGAAGTACCTTGGAATTCGCGCCTGCAAGGCGGCCCGCGCCAACTTCATCGGCGTGTCGATTCCGGCTGCATAGCCCGCGCAACCGATGACCGTGTCATATTGCGCAAACACAACGGCGAGTTCGTCGATGGAGCTCTTCACAAGATCGCCGATGACGATCTCGATTCCGAGACCTTTGAACTCCGCGATGGCTTGCTGCTTATCCGGTGCGCTGGACTCCACGGCGCCTGCACGCAGCAGCACGCTGATCTTCGCACCCTGCACGGCTTTCGCCCGCTTCGCGAGGTTGCGCAGCACCGGGAGGCCGAGTTCCCCGGCGCCGAGCACGAGAATGTTTTGAGAGGTCGAGTTAGGATCGGTTTGGTTCATCGTATGGCTCAGTGGCATCAGAAGTTGCGGGCCTTGATCAGACGTCGTTGATTTGGCCGTAGGCATCATGTGGACGCACTTTAAGGAGTGCAGCAGCGCAGAAAAAGGAGCCCACGAGGTTTTCATCATTCAGAAAACCCGAACAATGGGTTGCGATGCCACTTGCTTTGCCGCTTTTGGGACAAGATATGGATCGCGTACAAGCAATGCAGGTTTTCCTTCGCGTGGTCGAAAGCGGGAGTTTCGTGCGCGCAGCGGAAACCCTGGGCTTGCCGCCATCATCCGTCACAGGCCTGATCAAGAGGCTTGAGAAACATCTGCAGACGCGCCTGCTCAACCGCTCCACCCGAAGCCTCAGCCTGACACCAGAAGGCGAGCGATACTTCTCTCGCTGTCGCGAAATTCTTGAGCTGATCGAGGACACCGAATCCAGTTTGCGCCATGGCGAGCGCCCGCAAGGGCGTCTGCGTGTGGATGTGCCGGGCGGCATTGCACATGCCCTGATCCTGCCGCAGTTGGGTCAATTCCGGCGACAGTACCCGGATATTTACCTAGCTATCGGTGTCAATGATCGCCAAGTGGACTTGATCCAGGAAGGCGTCGACTGCGTAATCCGCACCGGCAGTCTCAATGACTCAGCTTTGGTCGCTCGACGCTTGGGCAATCTGCGTTGGATCACATGCGCGACTCCTTCCTATCTGGAAAACAAGGGCATCCCGGAGGTGCTGGGAGACTTGCAACGACACCAAGCGGTCCATTACTTCTCGAGCACGACGCGAAGGGGAAGCGAATTGCATTTCGTCGATGAAGGGGTGAGCATTGACGTCCCAGTCCCTGGTACGGTGGCGGTCAACGAGACTGCGCTGTACATCAAGCTGGGCCTCGCGGGCCTCGGCTTGATCCAGTTACCTGAAATTCTTGTGGCGGACCATCTGCAGTCAGGAGATCTGGTCGAGGTGCTGGCAGGCATGCGGCCCGAGTCTGTGCCGGTATCGCTTCTGTACCCTCATCACACTTTTCTTTCGCCGGCGATGCGAGCGTTCTCTGATTGGGCGACCGAGCTGTTTGGCGTGCCCGGGCTGAAGTGAAGCGGGCCATCAGCCGGTGCCATGAAGCTCCCCGAGCCACGATGATTGCTGTACATCTGAGCGGCGAGAGTCCGCTGCAACCAGTCGCCGCACATCTGTCTCACAGAATGGAAATGTCGCCAATCGGAGCGGCCTCCATGCGTTCTGGCTTCCAGTCGATGCGCTGCGCGTGCGGTGGATTGATACCCAGGCGCCGGTGCAGCGGCAACATGGCCGTCACGCACATGAGGTCAGCGGGCTTGCTTCGAGAGGGAGGGAAAGGAAGGGCAGAAGGCCTTCCTGCCAGGTCAGCCCAGAGTTGCGCCTTGGCTTGCACTGGGCACGTCACTGCCCGGCATGGCGTCGGGCAGCTCGTGCTGGGGTCCTCCGATTTCCGGCTGCAGCCGTTTTGCCGAATGAGACACATGCTCTTCGGACTTGCCGGACACATAGTCACGCCACACCAGCGGCAGGATGCCGCCGTGACGCCAGTAGTCCACGTCCTCTTCGGTGTCGAGACGGATGATGAGCGGGACGGTCGTGGTGGTTCCGTTGATGCGGCGCACGATGGCCTCGATGCAATGGAAACGATCTATTGCGGCACGGGGCGGAATGATTCGACCCTGCAGATTCGCAGTGCCGAACTTGTCCGGGTAAGTCGCTGTGCGCTGCACGACCTCGTCAAGCGGTGAGCGATGTCGGCGATCGTTCGCGACATGACTGGGTGTCCCGGAGAGGCCTCCTCGTGCTGATGGGGTGCGGACAAAAACGGTTCAGTTCCCGAGATGCCGACGCGCTCGCCGGGCAGCGACTGCGGCGCGGGCGCCGGCTCCGACGCATCTCCGGATACCGATGCCGGCATCACGGCAGGTCGCAGCAATGCAAGGAGCTTGGAAACCCAGGGCTTCATGAATACGTCTTCAGGTGGGGCCCGCCTCTTGGCGGCGGGCTGGTCGAGTGGCGATGGACTGTAGGAATACGCCGTCACGCGGTCCAATACCGTATTCATTGAACTTCATCGCACTTGCGAATAAGGAGTGCGCGAGGCATTGACGGCCCGTTTCTTTGTTCCATGAATTGCATCAATATCCTCAAATAATGCAATTCACTTGGCGTTCGATGCGCCGCACACTCCCGTCCTAGTCCTGCTGCCGCTGGGTGCAGCAAACCAAGGAGACACGAGAGTGGACGTACATCCGGATCAGTTGCAGTCATGGGTCGGGCGCAGCGAGCGCCTCGAGGACACCATCCATCCCACGCCCGTGGCGGCCTTGACGGCGACGCTCGACCACCCGGCCGCGCCGATGCCGACCGGCACGGCGCTTCCGCCCCTGTGGCACTGGCTCTACTTCCTGCCCATGCACCGCCAAAGCGAGATCGGCGCCGACGGCCACGCCAAGCGCGGCGGGTTCCTGCCGCCGGTGCCGCTGCCCCGCCGCATGTGGGCCGGCAGCCAGTTCGAGTTCCGCGCGCCGATCCGCGTGGGCGACCAGGTCACGCGAACCTCGACCATCGACGACGTCACGCTGAAGGAAGGCCGCACCGGCAAGCTCGTGTTCGTCAAGGTGCGGCACGAGATCCGCTGCAATGGCGAGGCTGCGCCGACGCTGGTCGAGTTCCACGACATCGTCTATCGCGAGGCCCAGGGCCCGCACGACGTACCCCCGCCCCCGCAGGCGGCGCCGACAGAGGCCGCGTGGCGCCGGCAGATCGTTCCCGACGACGTACTGCTGTTCCGCTATTCGGCACTGACCTTCAACGGCCACCGCATCCACTACGACCGCCAGTACGTCACGCAGGTTGAGGGCTATCCGAGCCTGATCGTGCACGGTCCGCTGATCGCCACGCTGCTGATGGACCTGCTGCGCCGCCAGTTGCCTGATGCAGACGTGGCGAGCTTCCGCTTCAAGGCCGTGCGGCCCACCTTCGACCTCAACGCCTTCCACGTCAGCGGCCAGCCGCAGGCCGACGGCAAGACCATCCGGCTCTGGGCCTCGGACCACGAGGGCTGGCTGACGATGGACGCCACCGCCGTCCTGTGCTGACTCGTTTCGCAACGCAGAAGGAAACACGCCATGCAGCCACTCAAGGGCATCACCGTCGTCACGCTGGAGCACGCGATCGCGGCTCCCTTCGCCACCCGCCAGCTCGCCGATCTCGGCGCACGAGTCATCAAGATCGAGCGTCCCGGCTCGGGCGACTTCGCCCGCGGCTACGACGAGCGGGTCCGCGGCCTGGCGTCGCATTTCGTCTGGACCAACCGCTCCAAGGAGAGCCTCACGCTCGACGTGAAGCATCCCGAGGCCGCCCGCGTGCTCGAGCGACTGGTCATGGAAAAGGCCGATGTGGTCGTGCAGAACCTGGCACCCGGCGCGGCTGCGCGCCTGGGCCTGGGTTTCGACCGGCTCTCGCGCGCCAAGCCAGGACTCATCACGTGCGACATCTCCGGCTACGGCGACGATCCCGAGCGCCCCGGGCCGTACCGCGACAAGAAGGCCTACGACCTGCTGATCCAGAGCGAAGCCGGCTTCGTCTCGGTCACCGGCACGCCGGAGGAGCCCTGCAAGGCGGGGCCCTCGATCGCGGACATCGCCGCGGGCATGTACGCCTACAGCAACATCCTCGCCGCGCTGCTGCAGCGCGGCCAGACCGGCAGGGGCCAGCGCATCGACATCTCGATGCTGGAGTCGCTGGCGGAGTGGAACAGCTACCCGCTCTACTACGCCTTCGAAGGCGCGGAGCCGCCGCCGCGCACCGGCGCCAGCCACGCGACGATCTACCCGTACGGCCCATTCCCGGCCGGCGACGGCACCACCGTGATGCTGGGCCTGCAAAACGAGCGCGAGTGGGCCAGCTTCTGCGACAAGGTGCTGCAACAGCCCGAGCTCGCGAAAGACCCGCGGTTCACCGCCAACTTCAAGCGCGTGGCGCAAAGGGCCGCACTGCGCGAGATCATCGTCGAGGCTTTCGCCTCGCTCAGCGGCAGGCAGGTGGTCGAGCGGCTGGAACTCGCGCAGATCGCCAACGCCCAGGTCAACACGATGAAGGAGGTCTGGGCCCATCCACAGCTGCAGGCGCGCGGCCGCTGGAGCGAAGTGGCGACGGCGAAGGGCCCCGTGCCCGCGATGCTGCCGCCCGGCACCTGGGACACCGGTCCGCGCATGGACCCGGTGCCCGCGCTCGGCGAGCACACCGAAGCGATCCTCGCGGAACTTGGCTACGGCGATGCCGAGATCGCCGCGCTGCGCGCGTCGAACGCCGTCTGAAGGCCGCGCCATGTCTGGTGAACATAGGCATTCCGCCCGCACCTACCTCTTCGTGCCCGGCACGCATCCGGACCGCTACGGCAAGGCGCTGGCCAGCGGTGCCGACCGGATCGTGCTCGATCTCGAGGACGCCGTCGCCCCTGCCGACAAGGCCGATGCGCGCGCCATCGTCCTGGCGTGGCTGCAGGGTGTGAGCCCTGCCGACAGGTCGCGCACCGTGGTGCGCATCAACGACGCCGGCTCGCCGTGGTTCGCTGCCGACCTCGCCGCACTGGGCGACGCGGCAGCGGCCGAGGTGCTCTTGCCCAAGGCCGAATCGGCCGCGCAGATCGCCCGCGTGCGTGCCGCGCTGCCTGGCGCGGCCGTCCTCGCGCTCATCGAGGGTGCCCAGGGCGTGGCGCAGGTGGAATCCATCGCGGCCGCCGGCGTGCAACGCCTGGTGTTCGGCACGCTCGACTTCGCGCTCGACCTCGACATGGACATCGCGACGGACGCGCGCGGCCTCGCCTACGCGGCCAGCCGCATCGCCATCGCCTCTCGCGTGGCGAGCCTGCCCGCGCCGGTGGCGGGTGTCACGCCGCAGCTGGACGACGAGACTCGCCTCCTGTCGGATCTTGCCGAAGCGCGGCAGACGGGCTTCGGCGCCAAGCTGTGCATCCATCCGCGCCAGGTGCAGCCGATCCACGCGGCCCTGCAGCCGAGCGCGCAGGCGCTGGACTGGGCGCGGCGCGTGCTGGCCGCCGATGCCGCGTCGCCGGGCGCCGCGCGGCTGGACGGCCGCATGGTCGACCGGCCCGTGGTGCTGCAGGCGCAACGCACGCTGGCGCTGGCCCGCGACTGATTTCATTCATCCACCTCCATCGCAGAAGGAGACAAAGCAACATGGCTTCCACCATCATCGATTCGCGGATATTCGGCGACATGTTCAGCGACGCGCGCATGCGCGAAGTCTGGTCCGACGAGAACCGGACCGCGAAGTACCTCGACATCGAGCGCGCCCTTGCCAAGGTCCAGGGCGAGCTCGGCATCATTCCCAAGGAGGCGGCCGACGAGATCGTCAGGAACTGCAACCTGTCGCAGATCGACTGGGTCAAACTGAAGGCCAAGACCGAGCAGATCGGCTACCCCATCATCGCGGTCGTCAACCAGATCAACGCCAACTGCAGGGACAAGCTCGGCGAGTACTGCCACTGGGGTGCGACCACGCAGGACATCACCGACACGGCCGCTGTGCTGCAGATGCGCGAAGGGCTCGCCCTCGTCGAGCAGGACCTCGACGAGATCGGCGAAGCGCTCGCGGCCCTGGCACGCAAGTACCGCGACACGCCGATCATCGGCCGCTCGAACCTGCAGCAGGCCACGCCCATCACCTTCGGCTACAAGATGGCCAGCATCCTGGCCGGCATCGACCGCCACCGCGAGCGCCTGCAACAACTCAAGCCACGCGTGCTGATGGGCGAGTTCGGCGGCGCATCGGGCACGCTCTCCTCGCTGGAGAAGGGCGCAATGGAAACTCAGGCGGGGCTGATGAAGGAACTGGGGCTCGCCCAGCCGCTGATCTCCTGGCACACGGTGCGCGACACCATCGCGGAGGTCGGCGCGTTCCTGGGGCTGGTCGGCGGCTCGCTCGGCAAGATCGCGATGGACGTCAAGCTGATGATGCAGACCGAAGTGGCCGAGGTGTTCGAGCCCTTCGCGCCGGGCCGCGGCTCGTCGTCGACCATGCCGCAGAAGCGCAACCCGATCTCCTGCCTCTACATCCACGCCAACATCTCGGTGGCCCGCCAGCACGCCGCCGCCCTGATGGACGCGATGGTGGCGGACCACGAGCGCTCCACCGGCCCCTGGGAGATCGAGTGGGTGTCGCTGCCCGAGATCTTCTGCCTGATGTCGGGCGCCCTGAAGCAGACCAGGTTCATCCTGAAGGGCCTGGAGGTGGACGCCACCCGCATGCGCGCCAACATCGACATCACCAACGGCCTGGTGATGTCCGAGGCCGTGATGATGGGCCTGGGTCCCTACATCGGCCGCGAGTACGCGCACGACCTGGTGTACGACCTGTGCCGCCAGGCGATCGCCGAGAACCGGCCACTGATCGAGATCCTTGCCGCGCACACCGAGATCGGCAGGCACGTGACGCGCGCGCAGCTCGAGGCCATGTGCGAGCCGGCCAACCACCTCGGCCAGGCCGGCGTCATGGTCGACCGCGTGCTGGCCGCGCGCGGCTGAGCGCCGCCCTCGCCTTCTTCACCGCAGCAGACGGAGCCGGCGCAGACCGGCATGCATTCGTGCGCCCCCACCCCGGAGACAAGGTCATGAACATCCGCAAGCTATCGAAACTTCTCTATGTGCAGGTTCTCGCGGGCCTGATCCTCGGCATCGCGGTGGGCCACTACTGGCCCGAATTCGGCGCCGCACTCAAGCCGCTGGGCGACGGCTTCGTCAAGCTGGTCAAGATGATGATCGCGCCGGTGGTGTTCTGCACCATCGTGAGCGGCATCACCTCGCTGGGCGACTCCAAGGAAATCGGCAAGACCCTGCTCAAGGCGATGGGGCTCTTCTACGCGCTGACGGTCCTGGCGCTCCTCACCGGCCTGGTCACCGTGTTCCTGCTGCAGCCGGGCGCCGGGATGCACATCGACCCCAGGAACCTCGATGCGTCGGTCGCCACGCGCTTCGCGAACCAGGTCCACATCCACGGGTTCACCGACTTCGTGATGCACATCATCCCCAACGCCTTCGTCGGCGCGTTCGCCGAGGGCGAGGTGCTGCCGGTGCTGCTTCTGGCGGTGCTCTGCGGCTTCGGGCTCACCCGCATAGGAAGCTCCGCCAAGCCCGTGCTCGACGGCATCGACGGCTTCTCCCACATGCTCTTCGCAGCCTTCGGCATCATCATGCGGCTCGCGCCGATCGGCGCCTTCGGAGCGATGGCCTTCACGGTGGGCCGCTACGGCATCAAGTCCATCGGATCGCTCGGCCTGCTGATCGGAACCTTCTACGTCGCCTGCATCTTCTTCGTCGTCGTGATCCTCGGCGCACTCGCGCGCCTGCACGGATTCAAGCTCTGGCAGCTGCTGCGCTACATCAGGGAGGAACTGCTGGTGGTGCTGGGCACCTCGTCCAGCGAGCCGGTGCTTCCGCGGCTCCTGCAGAAGCTCGAACGGCTCGGCTGCAAGAAGGGCGTGGTCGGGCTGGTGCTGCCGACCGGTTATTCGTTCAACCTGGACGGCACGGCCATCTACCTGACGCTGGCTTCGATGTTCATCGGCCAGGCCTGCGACATCCACCTGTCGTGGCTCCAGATCGGCTCGATGCTGGGCATCATGCTGCTCACCTCCAAGGGCGCGGCGGGCGTGACGGGCAGCGGCTTCGTCGCGCTGGTGGCCACGCTCACCGTCATGCCCGACCTGCCCGTGGCCGGCGTCGCGCTGATCGTGGGGATCGACCGCTTCATGTCCGAGGCACGCGCACTCACCAGCACCATCAGCAACGCGGTGGCGTGCATCGTCGTCTCCATCTGGGAAAAGGCCTGCGACCGGGAGGTGCTGCAGCGCGAGCTGGCCGCGAACTACGCCAGGACCGAGCACGAGCTCGAAGAAGGCCCAAAGGACTTCGCCGCGCCGCTGGGGCACGCCGGCCCGACGCCCTGACCGAGCACTGATCGACGCATCGAGCGGTGGACGGCGGGCAGGCCTCAGGTGCGCCTGACCCCGGTCGCTTCGTTCGCCGCACGGCGGCCTGCGGGCTTGCCGGGCTTGGTCTTCATCTCGGAGAAGAAGGCGTAGAGCTGCTGCGCGGCCGGGGAGAGGCTTCGGCCCTTGCGCCGGATGAGGCCGATCGTCCGGGTGATGGTGGGGTCGTGGAGCGGAACGCTCACCAGCAGCGGATGGTCCGCGTCAGGCATGGCGATCGAGGGGACCGCCGCGACCCCGAGACCCGCCTCGACGAGGCCGAGCATCGTCGTGACATGCTGGGTCTCGTAGATGCTCTGCGGGCGACCGGCCACCTCCGAGAGCGCCTGGTCCAGCAGAAGGCGATTGCCGGACGCCTTGCTCACCGAGATGTAGTCGTACTGCGCCAGCTCGGTCCAGCTCACGCGGCGCTTCCTGGCGATCGGATGGTCGCGCCTGCAGGCCGCGACGAAGCGCTCCTCCAGCAGCGGCTTGAATTCGATATCCGGCTCCTGCCCGCCCACGAAGTTGAGCCCGAAGTCGGCCTCCCCGCTGGAGACGGTCGCCAGCACCTCGTTCGCGCTCGCGTCGAGGACCTTGACCCGGATCTTCGGATAGCGCTCGTGGTAGCGCGAGATCACCTGCGACAGGAAGTAGTAGACCGTCGACGGCACGCAGGCGATCTTCACCTCGCCCATGCGCGTGGCCGCGACACCGCGGATGCCCAGCAGCGTGTGATCGAGGTCGTCCAGCAGCTGCTGCACCTTGCGGTCGAATTCGCGCCCCACGGAGGTCAGGTTCACGCGACGGGTGGTGCGGTCGAGCAGCTTCACGCCGAGCGCCTCCTCCAGCTTCTCGATGCGGCGGCTGAACGCAGGCTGCGAGACGTGCAGCGCCTCGGCGGCCTTGCGAAAGCTGTTGAGTTCCGCCACCGCGCGGAACGCCTGCAGGTCGTTGAGATTGAAGTTGATGGCCATAGCAGTGCTCCGACTCGATCTGATTGATAGACAGTGTGCATCAATCGATCCTAAACATGCAATTTACAGAACTCAGGCGTCGGAAGAACATGCGCACCAGGGCCACGCAAGAGCCTCCCGAGCTTTCAAAAATCCACCGGAGCAGACAAATTGAAGATGCAGAAAATTCGCTTCCTCGGCGCCGTCGCGCTGGGGGCATGCCTGACCTGCGCAAGCGCGGCCACCGCCTTTCCTGAAAAGCAGATCACGCTGATCGTGCCGACCGCCGCGGGCGGCGCCAACGACGCCATGGCGCGCGTCGTCGGCCAGGCCATGTCGGCCATCCTCAAGCAGCCTGTCATCGTCGACAACAAGGCGGGCGCCAATGGGGCCATTGCCAGCGAGTACGTGATGCGCGCGGCGCCCGACGGCTACACGCTCATGCTCGGCTACATCGCGACGCATGCGATGAACCCGGCGCTGCAGAAGCTGCGCTACGACCCGGTCAAGGACTTCGAGCCGGTCGGCATGCTGGGATCCTCGGCCACGGTGATGGTGGTCAACCCATCCGTCAAGGCCGCTAGCGCGAAGGAACTCGTGGCCATGCTGAAGGCGGCGCCGGACAAGACGAGCTACGCCTCGGCCGGCAACGGCACGGCGCCGCACTTCGCGGCCGAGATGTTCAAGCTCTCGACGGGCACGAGCATGCTGCACGTTCCCTACAAGGGCTCCGCACCGGCCATCACCGACACCCTCGCCGGGCAGACGCAGGTGATGTTCCCGAGCCTCTTCACGGCGGTGCCCTACGTCAAGGCCGGCAAGCTCAAGGCCCTTGGCGTGGCCGGCGCCAAGCGCTCGGCGCTCATGCCGGACGTCCCCACGCTGCAGGAGCAGGGCATCGCGGACGTCGACGTCTCCCAGTGGTACGGCATCTTCGCGCCGGCGAAGACGCCCGCGCCCGTCATCGCGCAGCTCAACAAGGTCCTGAACGAGGTGCTCGCCGACAAGAGCGTGATCAAGCGCCTGGAGGACCACGGCGCCGAGGTCTCGACCATGACCCCCGAGCAGATGCGCGCCTACGTGGCGCAGGAGCAGGTCAAGTGGAAGAAGGTGGTCCAGGCCGCCAGGATCAGCGCGGATTGAACGCGGATCGAGCGCAGACTGAACATGAACAGATCGATTCCCTGCGTGCTGATGCGCGCCGGCACCTCGCGCGGGCCGTTCTTCCTGCGCGAATGGCTGCCGGACGGCGACGACGCACGCGACCAGGCGCTCATCGGCGCGATAGGCGCCTCCGACCCGCTCCAGCTCGACGGCGTGGGCGGCGGAAGCACCCTGAACAGCAAGGTGGCCATCGTCTCGCGTTCGTCGCGGCCTGAGTGCGACGTCGACTACCTGTTCGCGCAGGTGGGCATCGGGCATCGCTCGGTGGACACGCGGCCGAACTGCGGCAACATGCTATCGGGCGTCGCGCCTTTCGCGATCGAGCAGGGCCTGGTGCCGGCCAGGAACGGCACCACCCTCGTTCGCGTGCACAACGTCAACACCGGCTCGCGCATCGACGTGACGGTGCACACCCCTGGCGGTCGCGTGACGTACGAAGGCGATGCGCGCATCGACGGGGTGGTGGGCACGGCGGCGCCGATCCTGCTGAACTTCCTGGACGCCTGGGGCGCGGTCACGGGCCAGGTCTTCCCGACCGGCAGGCGCATCGACACGATCGACGGCGTGGAGGTGACCTGCATCGACGCCGCCATGCCGTTGATGATCGTGCGCGCCAGCGACCTGGGCCTCACCGGGCGCGAGAAGCCCGCCGCGCTCGACGCCAACATCGGACTGCTCGAGCGCCTCGAGACGCTGCGACTGGAGGCGGGCCGCAGGATGGGCCTGGGCGACGTGTCTGACAGCGTCGTGCCAAAGCCGGTGCTCGTGAGCGCGGGCGATACGGACGACAGCATCACCTCGCGCTACTTCACGCCGCGCAAGTGCCACGCCTCGCATGCGGTGACGGGCGCCATCGGCGTGGCGAGCGCCTTCGCGCTGCCGGGAACGGTCGCCAGCGGCGTCGCGCGCGCCGCCGGAACCCACAGGCTGGTCGTGCTGCATCCGGCGGGGCAGATCGACATCGAGGTCGAGCTCAAGGGCACCGGCGACACCGCCGCGGTGGATCGCGCCGCGCTCCTGCGCACGGCGCGCAAGATCATGCAGGGCGAGATGTACCTGCCCGACTACGTGTTCTCGCGGCCGCAGCCGCAGGCCGCGAGCACTTCCCGGTTCCCGCACAAGGCGCTGACGATCATCGTGCCCACGCGCGCAGGCGGCGGCAACGACACGATGGCCCGCATCATCGCGGCGAAGCTCGGGCCGCTGCTCGGCCAGGAGATCCTGGTCGACAACCGCGCCGGAGCCAACGGTGCCATCGCGAGCGAGTACGTGGCCAGGGCAACGCCGGACGGCCACACGCTGATGTTCGGCTATGTCGGCACCCACGCGATGAACCCCGCGCTGCAGAAGCTGGCCTACGATCCGGCCGCCGATTTCGAGCCGGTAGGGCTCGTGGGCTCTTCCTCGACCCTGATGGTCGCCCATCCGGACGCGGGCATACCGCAAGTGCAGCAACTGATCGAGCGGCTGAAGACGACACCCCGCAGCCTAAGCTACGCCTCCGCCGGCGACGGCACGCCGCCGCATTTCGCGGCCGAGCTCTTTCAGCTCAGCAGCGGCACTTCGATGGCCAGCACGACCTGCGAGGGTGCCGCGCCTGCGATCGCGGAGACGGTGCAGGGCCGCTCGCAGATCATGTTCCCGAGCCTGTTCACGGCCTATCCGTTCATCCGCGCAGCCCAGTTGTGGGCCCTGGCCGTGGCGGGCTCGAAACGCCTCGCCGCCCTGCCGGACGTGCCGACACTTTCGGAGCTGGGTGTCACTGGGGTGGATGTCGTCCAATGGTATGGACTGTTTGCGCCGGCGGGCACGCCCGCCGCAGTCGTCTCGCACCTCAATCAGGCGCTGAACGAGGTGCTGGCCGATCCGGACGTCGTCCGGCGCTTCGAGAGCCAAGCCGCGCTGGTCGAGCCCGGCAGCCCCGACGCACTCGCGCTGCGGATGAAGTCGGACCTGGCGCGCTGGCGCGAAGTCGTGCGTCAGGCCGGCATTGCGCCGAAGGAACAGCGCCAGTTCGCGCTGGATTGATCCGCCGCGCCGTAGCTACGGCCCTGCGGAGGCCACCTGCGCAAACATGGTGCGCACGGGCTTCATGAAATAAGGCCGCACGCGATCGCTCCAGCTCGTCATCGTTGTTCCAGAAGCGCTGGGCGCGTATGCAGCCCCGCGCCGCAGCCAGCGCGGGCAGGTGCCCCCGGTCGTACCAGCGCAACAGTTCGAGACCCCAGCCGGGCTCGGGCTTCATCTCGACAACGTAGTGGAAGCGCGGTCGCGTCCGCTGGCTCCAATCCAGGCCTTGCCGGTCTCCTTGGCAAGCTCGATCGGGCATCCGACAAGGGATTTTCCGAGCGCAGCACCGGCGAGTGGTTCGCGAAACGGGATGCAAGTTGCATGGTGATTTCTCCTGACGAAGTTGGCTGTTGAAAACAGCCTCACCGGATTCCTAGATTCGGAGCCCTCTTCGGGTCTTCCGGTGGGGTCGGCACGAAGAACCCGGTTGGCCTCGTTGCCACCGTCTTTCCTGAGTTCATCGCCCGCGGCCACAGGAGCGCGTGCCGGGTCGCCGTCAAGGAAGAAGCGCCAGGGGTGGTGCGGCCCGCAGCCGAAGGCGAGGACACGGCCTGGCGCGCCTTGACGGCGACCCGGTGCGGGCTACGGTCGCGGACAAGGTGATGAGGAAAGGAAAGATGGCTGGACAGGCAATGGCCGCCTTCGTCGCCGACACCACGCAAGCGAAGCGCGCAGGCCCGGATCAGCGAACCGGGCCGAAGGCGCCAGCCGAGCGGAGCGAGGGAACGATGGAAGCCCAGAGGGGCGAGACGCCAGGGGTGGCTCGATGCGCAAGCACGACAGCGCGGCCGGCCATCACCGCCACGGCCGGAGACGCCCTGCGTCAGCCAGAATGACATTCGCCGGATATTTCGACGAACTGATTCGCCCACTCAAAATCGATGCTCAAGCCCGACTCTCTCGATCCACTGTTCTCGTTGCTGCAGGAAATGACGCTGGTTCAGCGCGAAGACAGCGCGTTTCAGCCCTCTGCGCAAATGCGTCGCCTGGAAAAGGCGATCCTCTGCGGCTACTTGGCCACCATGGCACTACTGCTGAGTGCCGCATGGGGGCGGCACGCATGGCCTTCGCAAAAGCTCGCTGCCAGCGTCTCCCCGCTCTATACCGTCATGCTCCTGTTTGGACTGGCTTATCTGCTGACCGCCACCTTCAATGTGGGGCATCTGGTCTGGCGTCATCGCAGGCAACGGTTTCCCGGGCTGCTCGCGCGCATCAAGCTCGACATTCAGGCCGATGCAGACTTCCTGACCCAGTTCGGCAGCTACGACAAGGCGACGCTGGAATATGCGCTGCTGCAGTACCGCCACCGATGGGACATCTTCGATGGGCGGGTCGGCCTGCTCACAGGCGACTTGCGAAAGCTCGGCCTGTTCCCCGCATTGACGGCGTCAGCCATGGCGGCGTCGACATTGCTCAAGTACGACAGCAACATGTACCTGTGGATGCCATTGATATTGGCGGCCTGTTTCTACCTCGTGGCCTTCCACGCCCATGGCCGGCGTGAGCGACCCCAGCAGGTGGTAGACCTGCTCGACTATGCCGTTCGCCACGCGAAGGTCGAAGCCGAAACTGGCCGGGCGTCCCGCCGGAGAGTGGGGCCTTCGCGAATAAGGGCAGCCCGAGTTCCGCAAACAACAGGATCTTCGGCCCCGGCCATGGTCGGGTGATCAAGCGCCGGCAGCTCCGCCAGCGCCAGTGTGCTCTTGAGCGTCTGCGTCAACAGCCCACCCGCCGGCGACGGCTCGGCGACGCTCATCGGTTTGGCCGGGAGCCTTCGTTTTGTCTGACGATGGAGATGTGCGTGAAACGATCCGAACTGTATGCCTTGGTCTGGCAGACACCGCTTCGCCATCTGGGGCCGAATCTCGGCCTGTCCGATGTCGGACTCTCCAAGCTCTGCCGCCGATACAACATCCCTGTTCCACCAGTTGGCTATTGGACCCGTCTCGCGGCCGGCAAGATCTGTGTGCAGGCCCCGCTGCCGCCTTCCGACGTCGATCACGAAATCCACCTGCCGGAGAAAGACACCACGGCGGCCCGCTCCTCCGACGCCACGAGGATTCAGCAGGTCCAGCAAGCGTTTTCCCGGGCCAGGGACGCAGTTGTGCTGCAGCCCATTGATGTACCGCCCTCACTCGATCATTGCCACCCGCTGGTGGCGAAGACCGCTCGCTTTTTTCAGTCCATCGAGCGCGATGAGGCGAAGTTGGCGGTGCAGGCGGAAGAAGCCAGGCGACTGCGCAAGCCCTTCTTCGGCGGCATGTCGAGCCACAGGATGACCACGGGCCGGTACGTCGCCGGCAGCGGTTGCCTGCGCATCACCGCGACCCTGGCCCACATCGACTGGATTCTGCGTTTCCACGAAGCGCTCATCCGGGGACTGATCGCCGGAGGCTGCCAGGTCGTCGCTGGCCGGGGAGACGCATCGAACACGGTTGAGATCCGGCGCGCGGGCGGCGCCATCAGGCTGAACTTCTCCGAACAGGTGGAGAAGATCGCGCAACCCAAGCGCCAAGATTTCCTCCTTCATCGGGATGAGTACAGGGCCCTCGATGGCTACAAGCTGAAGCTGGAGAGAGACTGGCACGTCATCGCCCGCCAGTGGACAGGCAGCCGCGAACAACTGGAGCAGCAACTCCCGGAGATCACACGCGCCCTGATCGCATTCCCGGAAGCCGAAGCACTCAGGTCCAAGCTGCTGGCCGAAGAAACCGCCATCCGACGAAAGCAGGAGCGGGAAGCAGCCCAGGCACACAACATCGCGATGGCCGCAGAGCAGGCGCATGCGCAGCGCCGGGAAGCGCGGGCGAATCAACTGCCTCGCGCCGTCGCGGTCGGCCAGTCCCTGGCGACCTATCACAGTGCCCTGGATGTGCTGTCGCGCCTGGAGGGAATCGCCGGCGATCAACCCGAGGACGACGCATTGCGTGCATGGATCGCACTCGTGCGAAGCAGCCTCAAGGACCCCGTGCATGAACTGGCCGACGCATTGCGTGCCGAAGCGGCGCAGCCGGAACGGCCGCTTTGGTGGCCGGCGTGAGGCGCCGCCCCAGACCACATCACCAACCTTCGCAGAAACGTTCGGAACCCGACATGGCCGAAAACCGCCGAATCCTTGCGCACGTTCTCATCGAAATGAACCCGCTCGCGGATCAGGGCGCTGACGCAACCAAGGCCGCATTGCGATCGGCAATTCAGGTGGGCCTGAATGCCCAAGTCCTGGAGCTGAACGTCTATCCGATCGCCGCGGAAGATAGTGCGCGTCATGTGAAGGCCCAGATCCCGCACTCAGACCCCTCCGACCACGACCAGGTCGTCGAAGAGTACTTGCACAGCGGCATGCAGGTGCAGATCTATCGCGATGCTGGGCCTAAATCGCCGCCCACCTACTACGCCGTGGTCACGAACCCGAACGTGAAGAACCCCAGCGGAGCGGTTATCGAGTCAAAGTCCTATGCTGAACTGAAGCAAGTCGCCGAAGCACGAGCCGAGCGCAAGGCATTCCTGCTGGAAAGGAAGAGGGAAGGTCGTTGAGAGGGGATCGGTCATAGGGCAGAGAGCTTGAACGCTCGCCATGCACTGAACGCCCTTCTCCGATTTCCACGCCTATGCTGTCGTGCGCCTCGCATCGCTCTGGCGAGTTGGTTCCAGCAGACATCGCTGACAACCTTCGGACGTCCCGCAACGGCATTGGACGCGCTGCGGAAGAACCGAAAGGCAATGCCCATGCGAGCCCAAACCAGCCATGAATCGAGCGCGTTCGTCGCCGGCGATCCCACCGCTCAACGAGCCCTGCAAGCGGCACGTCTGCTGCAAGAGGCACTCACGCTTCTCTGCTCCGACTCAACGATGCCGCTGGCGCAGACAATCAGGCGCGCCCCCGACAGGCTTCTGAGACTGCCTGAAGTCGAGCGCCTCACCGGCCTGCGCAGGTCAGCCATTTACGAACAAATGCGCAGGGGCATCTTTCCGCGGTCGGTGAAAGCCGGACAGCGCACCGCGGCATGGCCGGAGAGCGCGGTGCAATCGTGGATCGCGGAGCGCATGAACGGGCGCACGACCTGATTCAACAAGCCGGACCGAGCCGCCCGAACGGCGCGAACCTGCTCTTGGCAAGCGGTCAGGACAGCGCATCCTTCACGCCAGCGGACAGGCCCTCCCGGCGACTCTCCTCCTCGCAGGGAACTGGTGCTGCCGACCTCAAGCAGGCCTTCATCTCGGCACCCTGAACGTCAGCACTGCAGCGGTTGCTGCCGGTCGCTGATGGGAGGTCGATGGCAGCAATCAGGCCAGAAGCGGGCGTCCAACAAGCACGACGGTCCGTATGCCGGCCTGTGGAGATACCAGCCCCATCGAAGCGCCTCTGAGGTCAGCTGCGTTCGCACTCAACGATGAGAAGGCAACCCACCACAATGACCACGGGTACGCAAACACCCAGTGATCCTTGATTGTGCGCATGCTCAACGCGCATGCGCGGGAAATCTCAGCAACGCTTGGGCGTCAGGTGTACCAGCTCGGCTCCGGGATCTGTCCTCTCAGCGCATAGGCGCCGACCTCGCGCCGCTTGTAGGCGATCGGGTCATGCAGCGAGTGCGTGCGGATGTTGCGCCAGAAAATGTCGAGCCCAACCGCATTCGCCGTCGCGCGCGCACCGGTCACCTCGAACACCTTGGTGCCGATCTCCAGCCCGATGTCCACGGCCGCCTGCTTGGCCGCGGCGATGCGCACCGCGACCCTTCCGCGCGCTGCGGGCGTCAGCGCATCGCGGTCGGCATGCAGCAGCGTGGAGATTTCGGCGCCGACCGAATTGGCCAGCTCTTCCGCCGCCCACAGGCGCGATTGCAGCGTGCCGTAGGCCTCCAGGATGTACCACTCCTCGCCCGCGGCCTCCTTGTTGTCGCCGCCGTAGGGCCAGGCGCGCGTCTTCTCCCGCGTGTAGCCCGCGGCCGTCTTCAGCGCGCCTTCGGCGATGCCGAGGTAGAAGTTCGCAAAGACCAGCTGGATCGCGGGCAGGTTCAGCGTCTCGTAGGCGCGCTGCTGGTAGACCTTGTCGACATAGCCCGCGGCGCTCGCCCAGTCTATACGCACGTCGTTGATGGTGACGCCGCCCGATTCAGTCAGCCGCTGGCCCAGATGGTCCCAGTCGTCGTGGTAGACGATGCCGTCCTGCTTCGACGGCACGATGGCGAAGATGTGCTTGTCGGTGCCCTGCAGCACGCCTTCAAGCACAGTGAGGTCCGAGACCTTGGAGCCGGTCGAGAACGACTTGCGGCCGTTGTAGGCCAGCTGTCCGTCGATCTCGGTGATCACCAGGTCGCCGTCGCGCGGGTTCACCGCGCCGCCGAAGAACAGGTCGTTGGCCGTGTAAAGCGCCTCCACCGTCTCGATCTGCGCCGGCGTGCCCACCAGGTGCACCGCCCAGGCCCAAAGGTAGTGGTAGCCCAACAGTTGACCGACAGAGCCGTCACCCGAGGCCACGATGCGGATCACCTTGTAGGCCGTGTCCCAGTGCTGCCCCGCCCCGCCGTGCTGCACGGGACCCAGCAGCGTGGTGAGGCCTGCGTCTTTCAGCAACTGCACTTCGGCTGTCGGCACGGCCTGCCGGCGGTCGCGTGCCACCTGGTCGACCGCGAGGATCGCGGCGACCTCGGCGGCGCGGGCCAGCCACTGTGGCGCGTCGGCGGGACGCGGCTTTCCTTGCCAGGGCGATGTCTTGAGCGCTTGCTCGAGCGTGAGGCTCATGGTGCGAACTCCTGATGAAACGTTGAAACAAAGCGCCACGGCCTTCAGGCCGTAGCTTCGGAAGCAGCGCCGGCTACAACGCCTTCGCCGAAATAGAAAGACTGGATGTCGGCACGCTCGCGCAGGGCCCGTGCATCGCCACTCAAGACCGCGACGCCGGCATCGAGGACGGTCGCGCGGTCGGCGTACTGCAGCGCCACGGTGGAGTTCTGCTCGGCGACGAGGATCGACAGGCCCTCTTCGCGGTTGAGCCGCCTCAGCTGCTCGAAGATGTCGCGCACCACCAGCGGTGCCAGCCCCATCGACGGCTCGTCGAGCACCAGCAGCCGGGGCCGCGACATCAGCGCGCGGCCGATGGCCGTCATCTGCTGTTCGCCGCCGGAGCTCAGGCCGGCGAGCGTGCGTCGCCTTTCCTTCAGCTTGGGAAAGATCGCGTAGACCCGCGCCAAGTCTTCGGCGGCTTGCGCGCGCCGCGCGCTGCGACCGAGCGCGCCGGTCAGCAGGTTCTCTTCCACCGTCAGCGTGCGAAAGCAGTGGCGGCCCTCCAGCACCTGCACCAGGCCCAGCCGCACGAGGTCGGCCGGGCTCGTGCGGCCGGTGTCGCGTCCGTCGAAGACGATGCGCCCGGCCGTGACCTCGCCGCGCTCGGCCGGCAGCAGGTTCGACACCGCCTTGAGCGTGGTCGACTTGCCCGCCCCGTTGGCGCCGAGCAGCGCGTGGACCTCGCCGGCGCGCACATCGAGGCTCACGCCGTGCAGCGCGACGATCGAGCGCTGGTACGTGGCCGCGACCGCTTCGATGCGCAACAAGGGGGCCGTCACCTCAGCTCCACGCGTGGAACGGCGGCTTCACGCCATTGAGGAAGTAGTTGCCCACGATGGCGTACTTCCAGCGCACGGGGTCGTGCAGCGTGTGCGTGCGCGCGTTGCGCCAGTGGCGATCGAGGTTGTACTGGCCCAGTGTGGAGCGCGTGCCCGCCAGCTCGAACAGCTTGTTGGTCGCCAGGATCGCGATTTCGGTGGAGAGTACCTTGGCCTCGGCCGTCGCGATCTGCGCTGCGGCCACGCTGTCGGCGCCGGGCGCGGCCACCGCGCGGTCGATGGCGCGGCCGGCGCGCTCCAGCAGCGCTTCGCTCGCATGCAGGCGGATCTGCAGATCGCCCACGGCCTGGATCGAGTACGGGTCTTCCCATGCGTGGTCGCGCTGGCTGTCGATCCACGGGCGCGTCTTGGTGCGGATGAAATCGATCGTCTCCGCGATGGTTCCGCGCGCAATGCCCACGTCGACCGCCGCCTGGATGATCTGGAAGATCGCGCCATCGGCCGAAGGCGTGTCGTAGCCCTTGAACGCCGGGATCAGGTGCGACTTGGGCACCTTCACATGGTCGATGACCACCGTGCCGCTGAGCGTGGTGCGCTGGCCGAAGGCCGACCAGTCGTCGATCACCGTGAGGCCCGGCGCATTGCGATCGGCCACCACGTACCAGGTGTTTCCCGCTTCGTCGTTGGCCACGATGGGCACGTAGTGCGCGAGCAGCGCGCCGGTTGAATAGAACTTCTTGCCCGTGACCACCACGTGGTCGCCCGCGTCGGTGAAGCGCGTCTCGAAATCGGCGGCGCGCTTCGACCCCGACTCCGAGAACGCATTGCCCCAGCGCACGCCGCGAAGAAAGTCGGCGAAGAAAATCTTCTGCTGCGCGGTATCGGACACCGTGCGCACCGCGGCAACGAAGCCCAGGTGGTTCTGCGTGATCTGCCCGAGCGACGGGTCGGCCGCCGAGATGATCGCGATCACCTCGGCCAGCGTGGCGTACGACACCTCCGCGCCACCGAAGGCCTTGGGCACGTTAATGGCCCAGAGGCCGCTTTGTGAGTAGGCGTCGATCTCCTCGACCGGCCAGCGGCGCAGGCGGTCGCGCTCGGAGGCGCCGACGATCAGCCGGGCGGCCAGCGCGTGCGCCACGGCAATGGCCTCGGCGTCGTCGCGGATCACATGCGCGGGCGTGTCGGACAGTGGCAGGCCGGGCACGGGATCGTTGGCGGCGGCTGATGCGGGTGCAGAGGGTTGGAGAACGGCGGGCATGGAATGGGCTTTCCTTTCAGGTGCGAGTGGGCGTGCGGATCAGTCGTCGATGCTCTTGCGCACCTTCACGTTCTTCTCTTTCGCATAGGCCAGCGAAGATTTCTCGATGATCGGACGCAGCAGTTTCCAGTCGGGCGCGATCCAGTCGGACACCACGTTCCACTTGCTGCCGTCCCACTGCTGGAAGGCCACGCGGCCGCCGCCTTCGTGGTTGTCCCAGGTCACGTTGATCGAATGGAACAGGCCCTTGGCGCCGAGCGCGGCGACGCGCGCCTCGTCGATCTTCAGGTTCTCCAGGCCCCAGCGGATCTCGTCGCCGGTGAGCGTGCGCTTGCCGAACTTCGCCTGCGCGATGCGGATGGCCTCGACGTTGAGGATGCCGTTGAGCACGCCCAGGTTGTGATAGACGCTGCCGATGCGCTTGGGGTCCTGCAGGTTGCCCTTGCCGGCGCCGTACACGACCTTGGTGATGTCCTGCAGCACCGGGTACTGCGCGCCGGCCGCCACGGTGGTGATGGCCACGTAGCCCTTGGCCGCATCGCCCGCCGGGATCACGTCTTCTTCGGAGTTGGACCACACGTTGCCCACGATGTGGTCGACCGGAAAGCCCGTCTTCTGCGCCGTCTTGAGCGCCACCGGGTTCATCACGCCCCAACCGCGCAGCACCACGTAGTCGGGCTTCACGCGGCGGATGGTGAGCCATTGCGACTGCTGCTCGTTGCCCGGGTGCGGCACCTCGATCTGCTGCAGCGTGAAGCCGTACTTCTTGGCGAGCAGCTCGTAGACCGGGATCGTTTCCTTGCCGTAAGGCGAGCCGTGGTACAGCACCACGATCTTCTTGCCCTTGAGCTTGTCGGTGCCGCCCTCCTTGCCCGCGATGTAGTTCACGATGCCCGAGGTCTCGCTGTACGGGTTGAGCAGCAGCGGAAAGATGTACTTGAACACGCGCCCGTCGGTGGTGTCGGTGCGGCCGTGGTTGATGGTGAGCAGCGGCACCTTGTCGGCCGTCACGCGGTCGACGAGCGCATAGGCGATGCCGACCGACAGCGGGTTCCAGGTCGCGATGCCGGGGCGTTGCTTGAGGCGCTCGTACACCTCCACGCCGCGCTCCACTTCATATTGCGTCTCGCCCTCTTCCCAGGTCAGCTTGACGCCGCCCACGCCGCCGTCGCGCGTGTTGATCAGGTTCAGGTAGTCGATGAAGCCGCCGAAGAAGCCCGTGCCGCCGGCCGCGTAGGGGCCGACACGGTAGCTCTGCAGCGGGAAGAACTGCTCGTTGCCGTCGGCATGCGCGAACTGCAGGCCGACCAAGGACAGGGTGGCGGCCAGGGCCGCGGTTTTCAGGTGCTTGAGGAAGGACATGGTGATGAAGGCTCTTGATGCGAAGGAAAAGGAATCGGGAAAGGTGTGCGCTCAGGCCGGCGCGAGCCGCTTGCGTGCGCGGTCCCACAGGGCGACCAACCCCTGCGGCTCCACGGCGAGAAAGAAAATGATCAGCGCGCCCAGCACGATGCGCTGGCTCATGTCGAGCACGCCCGAATCGAACCAGCTACCGAAGAAGAAGCTGCCGGCGCGAGAGAGCAGCAGCGGAAACACCACGATCAGCGCCGCGCCGAAGAAGGCCCCGCGGATCGTCGCGAGCCCGCCGATGATCACGATGAAAAGAATCTGGAACGAGCGGTCGAGGTTGAAGCCCGCGGGCTCCACGGTGCGCAGGTACACGAAGCCCCACAGCACGCCCGCCACGCCGACGATGAACGACGACACCGCGAACGCCAACAGCTTGGTGCGCAGCACCGGCACGCCGATGACGCGCGCGGCCAGCTCGTTGTCGCGCACGGCAATAAAGTGGTGGCCCGCCTGCGTGCGGACCAGGCGCCACGCGAGCAGCGTCAGCACGGTGACGATGCTCAGCGAGAAGAGGTAGCGGCCCACGGGCGTGTCGAACACGATGCCGGCCACTTCGAGCGCGGGGGCGTCGATCACGCCCGAGGCGTTGTCGTTGCTGAACCAACTGAACTTTGTGAGCGCCCATTGGACGAAGAACTGCGCCGCCAGCGTCGACACCGCGAGGTAGAAACCACGCAGCCGCAGGCTCGGCAGGCCGAACACCAGGCCGACGGCCGTGGCGGCCAGGCCCGCGAGGCCGATGCTCACGAGCAGCGGCAGCCCTTCCATGCGCAGGTTGAAGTTGTAGGCCGCGAAGGCGCCGACCGCCATGAAGGCCGCGGTGCCCAACGAGAGCTGGCCCGCATAGCCCGTCAGCAGGTTGAGCCCCACCGCCGCGAGCGACAGCGCGAGAAACGGAATCAACAACGCGTCGAACACATAGCCGGACGCAACGAACGGCACGACGCCGAAGGCGACGACCAGCACGGCCAGCGGCCAGGTCCAGGGAGACAGAGCGACGGTACGCATGGCTCAGGCGCGCTCCACCAGTTTCTGCCCGAACAGTCCGCTCGGCCGGATCAGCAGGAACGCCAGCGCCGCCACATAGGCGAACCAGCTCTCGATGCCGCCGCCCACGAAAGGCCCGATGTAGACCTCGGCCAGTTTCTCGAGCGCGCCGATCACCAGCCCGCCGACGATGGCGCCGAGGATCGAATCGAAGCCACCGAGCACCAGCACCGGCAGCGCCTTCAGCACCACCAGCGAGAGCGAGAACTGCACGCCCAGCCGCGCACCCCACAACAGCCCGGCCACCAGCGCGATGACACCGGCCGCGGCCCACACCGTGGCCCAGATGCGCGGCAGCCGAAGGCCCACCGCAATGGCTGCATAGGTGTCGTCCGCGACTGCACGGAACGCCAGGCCCACGCGGGTGTAGCGAAAGAACGCCGAGAGCAGCGCGACCATCACGGCGGCCGTCGCGGCGGCGAACAGGTCGAAGGTCGAGACCATGATGCCGAGGAACTGCAACGGCTCGTCCGCGATGCCCAGCTCCAGCGCATGCACCTGCGTGCCCCACACGAGTTGCGCCACGCCCTCGATCACGTACGACAGGCCCAGCGTCGCCATGAACAGCGTGATCGGCGGCTGGTTCACCAGCGGGCGCAGCACGGTGCGCTCGATGGCCAGGCCCAGCAGCACCATGAGCGCGAAGGTCAACACGAGCGCCAGCGCAAAAGGCATGTTGCGCTCCACCAGGCTCACGAAGGTGAGCGCGGCGAACAGCAGCTGCGCGCCCTGCGCGAAATTGAGCACGCCCGATGTCTTGTAGATCAGCACGAAGCCGATGGCCACGAGCGAATACATCACGCCCGAGAGCAGGCCGCCGATGAGCACTTCGGCGAAGAAGCTGAGGTCTGAGGCGTCCATCAGCCCCGCTCCGCTTCGTCGTCGTGGGCCACGCCCAGGTAGGCGTCGATCACCGCAGGGTCGCTGCGCACCTCGGCCGGCGTGCCGTCGGCGATCTTGCGACCGTAGTCGAGCACGGCCACGCGGTCCGACAGGCCCAGCACCACGCCGATGTCGTGCTCGATCAGCAGGATGGTGGTGCCGAACTCGTCGCGCGCGGCGCGCACGAACTGCGCCATTTCGCTTTTCTCGGTGACGGTCATGCCGGCCATCGGCTCGTCGAGCAGCAACAGCCGAGGCGATGCAACCAGCGCACGCGCCAGCTCCACGCGCTTCTGCAGGCCATAGGCCAGCGTGCCGGCCAGCCGCTCGCTCACGGTGCGCAGCCCGAGAAAGCCGATGATCGCTTCGGCCCGTGCGCGCGCATCCTCGCGCTCACGACGTGCGCGGCCCAGCCCGACCAGTTGTTCGATGAAGGTGGAACGCGCCGCATCGACGCGACCGAGCACGATGTTGTCGCGCACGCTCAGGCCCTTGAACAGCGCGAGATTCTGGAAAGTGCGCGCAACGCCCAGCCGTGCCAGCCGCGCCGTCGGCACATGGCCGAAGCCGCGCCCGCCGATCCACACGCGCCCACGATCGGGCCGGTACAGCCCGCTGATGATGTTGACCAGCGAGCTCTTGCCGGCGCCGTTGGGGCCGATGATGGCGCGGATCTCTCCCTTCGCGATGGACAGGTCCACGCCCGACAGCGCGGTGACGCCGCCGAAGGACAGGTCGATGCCCTCCAGCCGCAGCACGGCCGAGGTCGTGGCGTCGTCCCCTGCCGCAGCCGCACGCCCCGCCGGCACGAAGGCCAGCGGATCGACGCCCAGCGAGACGGGCCCCGCCTCGAAGAAAAGATCGGGCATCACGAGGCTCACGCCACGGCGTCCAGTGCCGCCTTGCTCGGCTTTTCTCCGCGAGCGGCCTGCTCCGCTTCTAGCTTGCGCACCAGCGGCAGCACCTTCTCGCCGAAGTACTCCACCTCCTCGATGAAGTGCAGGAAGCCCGTCAGGACGAGGTCGACGCCGATGGCCTTGAGCGCCACGATGCGCTCGGCAATCTGTTGCGGCGTGCCGATGAGGTTGGTGCGGAAGCCGTCGTTGTACTGCACGAGGTCTTCGAAGGTGGACTTGGCCCAGTTGCCCTCCCCCTCGGGCGATGCCTTGCCGGCCTGCTTCACCGCATCGCCGAAGGCATGCACCGCCTCGACGTGCGCGTGCTTGATGATGTCGGCCAGCACCGCCTTGGCTTCTTCCTCGGTGTCGCGGGCGATGACGAAGGCGTTGACGCCGATGCGCACCGTGTGGCCGTTCTGCGCGGCCTTGGCCTGGATGTCGTCGATCTGCGCCTTCAGGCCCTCGGGCGTGTTGCCGTTGGTGAAGTACCAGTCGGACACGCTGGCCGCGTTGTCGCGCGCTGCACGCGAGCTGCCACCCTGGAAGATTTCGGGGTGGGGCTTTTGCACCGGCTTCGGGCTCAGCGTGTAGTCGCTGAAGCGATAGAAGTCGCCCTTGAAGGTGAAGTTGTCCTGCGTCCAGATGCCCTTGAGCGCGCGAATGAATTCGTTGGAGCGGCGGTAACGCTCGTCATGCTCCAGCCACGGCTCGCCGATGGCCTGGAACTCGCCCTTGAACCAGCCGCTCACCACATTGATGGCGATGCGGCCGTTGGAGATGTGGTCGATGGTGGCGATCTGCTTGGCGACCACGGCCGGGTTCCACGGCCCCGGCAGGATCGCGGCCAGCACCTTGAGCTTGGTGGTGGCATGCAGCAGCGCCTGGCTGAAGGACACCGACTCGTGCTGGTACTCCGCGCCGTAGCCCGCGGTGAAGCGGATCTGGCTCAGCGCGTACTCGAAGCCGGCCTTCTCGGCCGCGAGCGCCAGGCGCTGGTTGTATTCGAGGCTCCAGTCGGTGCGCTGCTCGATGGTGCTGACCACGAGGCCGCCGCTGACGTTGGGCACCCAGTAGGCGAACTTGACGGGGGCGGCGGCGGAAGACGGTTGGCTCATAGCAGGTTTCTCTCTGTGAACGGTCGGTGGGAGGGCTTCAGGCGGCCAGCGCAACGGGCGCGGGCTTGCGGATGGCGGGCGTGGCGGACGTGGTGGCCGGCGAGGCATCGCGCAGTTGCGGCACGGCGCGCGCCACGGCCAGCGCGATGCGTTCGCGCAGCGCGGGGTTGGCGATCTCGTAGCCCTCGAAGTCCTTCTCGACCGCGTAGACGCCGATGGGCAGCGTGCGGGCCTGGAAGAAGCTGAAGAGCGGGCGCAACTGGTGGTCGATGACCAGTGCGTGGCGGTCGCTTCCACCGGTGGCCGCGAGCAGCACGGGCTTGTCGGTCAGTGCCTCGTGGTGAACGAAGTCGAACAGGTGCTTGAAGAGGCCGGTGTACGAGCCGCGATAGACCGGGCTCGCCACCAGCAGCAGGTCGGCGGACTCGATGGCGGCAATGCTCTCTTCGACGGCGGCAGGCAACTGGTTGCGGTAGAGCACGCCGGCAAACTGCGGGCCGATCTCGCCGAGCGAGAGCACGTGCGCATCGATGGCGATCTCGTTGCCGAGCGCGGCCAGCAGTTGATCGACCAGCACCAGGGTGCGCGAGGGACGTTGCAGGCTGCCGGAGACGGCAACGACTTTCAGTTTTCGACTCATGTTGATATGACCTCTGTTTGGAAGCTGCGATCGATTCGCGGTGCACTCGATATAAGCGAATGGCGTGCCACTTCCTTTTTCCTTATGAATCAACGAGTTAGGGCGAAATGGCTATCTGCGCTCATGCTGGATCGGCAGCAGGCTGCGGGTAGGTTGCTGATGGGTCAGCAGTTCCGCAGCGATAGTTGTTTGGGGTAGATCGGTATGCGGCCGTCGCATGAACGCCAGGCAGCAATCCGATGAAAAATCTGCCTCCCCTGCAGCAGGGTGATGTGCGCGTTGGAAAGCACAACGGGCCTGCGACGCGAAGCCGCAGGCCCGTTGCAAGGCAATGCCGAAGTTCAGGAATAGAAGCTGGGTTGCGGCACGCGCGCATTGAGCGCCCAGTCGCCGAGTTCGCGCAGCTTGTAGTCGACCGGATCGTGCAGCGTGTGCACGCGCAGGTTGCGCCAGTAGCGGTCCAGGCGCAGCGCGGCGGTGGTGGCGCGCGCGCCCGTCACCTCGAACATGCGGTGCGCCACCTCGAGGCTCGCGCGTGCGCTCGCGACCTTGGCTGCGGCAACAGCAACAGCCACCTGCCCGCGCTCGTGCTCATCGAGCGAAGTGCCACGCAGCCACGCCTGATCGAAGGCCGCGGCCGCATGGTCCAGCAGCATGCGGGCGCCTTGCAGCGCGAGCCAGAAATCGCCGTAGTGCGTGAGCACGTAAGGATCTTCGTTTGCCGCCGAAGCCGTCGAGAACAGCCAGGGCCGGCCTTGCTGCAGCGTGAACGACCTCGCCTCTTCGAGCGCGCCCTCCCCCAGGCCGAGGTAGATGTTCGCGAGGATCAGTTGCGCAAGCAGCGGGCGCAGGCAGGCGAACGGCGTCGAGAGCGGGCCGGGGTCGAGCAGCAGTTCGTTCGTCTCGACGCGCACGCCATCGAACACCACGCTGCCGCTGTCGGTCTGGCGCTGGCCCATGTTGTCCCAATCGCCCTGCACCGCAATGCCGGCGCGCCCCGTGGGCACGACGCCAATCAGCAGGCGATCGTTCGCGTCGAGGGCCGAGGCGAGCAGCATGTCGGAGTCGCTGGCACCGGAGCAGAAGCTCTTGCGGCCCGAGAACACATAGCCCCCGTCGACGGCTTGCGCGCGCGTGGACTTGTCGAGCGGGTTCAACGCATTGCCCCAGAACCAGCGCTGCGCGCGGGTCTGTTCGATCCACGGCTGCCACTGCCCGCGTTGCGCGAAGAGCTGCGTGGTCGCGAGCAGCAGATGATGAAAGGCGAACAGGTGCGCCACCGAGCTGTCGACACGCGCAAAGCCGCGCACCACGTCGAGCGTCTGCTGCCAACTCGCGCCCAGGCCGCCGAGTTCGGTCGGCACGCTGAGCATCAGCAGGCCGCTGCCCCGCAGCAGGTCGCGTTCGGCCTTGGGCGTGCCGCCGCGCTGGTCGCGCTCGACGGCGGTCTGCGCCAATGTCTGCGCGACGCGCTGCGCGGTCGCATGCCACGGCACGACTTCGTCGCCGGCCTCCGCGGAGAAATGCTTCATGCGGCGGCCTTCTCGGGCACGGGCACAGACAGGGGCACCTGCAGAGCTTGCGAAGGCGGCGGCACGATGTCGTTGGCAATGACCTCACCGAAAGGGCCGGTGATGTTGGCTTGCCCCGCCGGGCGCGCATGGTCGAGCGGCAGCAGCGGAAACAGCAGCTCGGCCACGCGATAGGCCTCCTCAAGATGCGGATAGCCCGAGAAGATGAAAGTCTCCACGCCGAGTGCCGCGTATTCCTTGATGCGCGCCGCCACCTCTTCGGGGCTGCCCACCAGCGCCGTGCCCGCGCCGCCGCGCACCAGGCCCACGCCGGCCCACAAGTTGGGCGACACCTCCAGTCTGTCGCGCCGCCCGCCGTGCAATGCGGCCATGCGCTGCTGGCCCACCGAGTCGAAGCGCGAGAAGGCCTTCTGCGCGGCCGCGATGGTGTCGTCGGTCACGTAGGAAATGAGTTCGTCTGCAGCGCGCCAGGCCGCCTCGCTGGTCTCGCGCACGATCACATGCAGGCGGATGCCGAAGCGCAGCGTGCGGCCGTGCTTTGCCGCCGCGGCGCGGGCCTTCGCGATCTTGTCGGCCACGTCGGCCGGCGGCTCGCCCCAGGTGAGGTACACGTCGACCTGCTCGCCCGCGAGTGCGATGGCTGCGTCCGACGAGCCGCCGAACCACAGGGGCGGATAGGGCTTCTGCACAGGCGGATAGAGCGTCTTGGCGTTCTCCACGCGCAGGTGCTTGCCCGAGAAGTTGACGGTCTCTCCGGCCGCCACGCCGCGCCAGATGCGCAGGAACTCGTCGGTCACCTCGTAGCGCTCTGCGTGCGTGAGGAAGCTGCCGTCGCCGTGCTGCTCGTCGGGGTCGCCGCCCGTCACCACGTTGATGAGCAGGCGCCCGTCGGAAAAGCGGTCGAGCGTCGCGGCCTGGCGCGCGGAGACCGTCGGCGAAATGATGCCGGGACGGATCGCCACCAGGAATTTGAGCCGCTCGGTCTGCGCCGCGAGTGACGAGGCGACCACCCACGAGTCTTCGCAGGAACGCCCCGTGGGAATCAGCACGCCTTCGTAGCCCAGTTCGTCGGCGGCCTGTGCCACTTGCCGCAGGTATCGATGGCTCACGGTGCGTGCCCCGCGGGAGGTGCCGAGGTAGCGGCTGTCGCCGTGCGTGGGGAGAAACCAGAAAAGTTGCATGAGGCGGTTCAGCAGTTAGCGTGCCAGTCGAGCTGCCTGTGGGAACGCGCCGAAACGCGCGATTTGTGCTGCTCCAGCAGCAGCGGAACACCACATCTGCTGCGCGCGGCACATTGCCCGCCCGCACTGCTGCCATGGAAGCAAAACAAGGATCGATATACGCATCGCATCGTTGGCCGGGCGCTTGCGCGCCGCCAACATGCTGCTGGCGCAGCAACCGTGCTGCCTGCACATACCGAGGCCTTGTGTGAGTTCAGTGAGTTCCGTTCTTTCCATTCCTGCTTCCGAATCCCCGCGCGACATCGCCCGCGAGCTGATGCAGCGCTTCGCGGCCACCGCGGTGGAGCGCGACGAGCGCGGTGGCACGCCGAAGGCCGAGCGCGATGCCCTGCGTGAAAGCGGCCTGCTCGCCTTGAGCATCCCGTCCGAATTCGGCGGCGGTGGCGCGGACTGGCGCGAGACGCTCGACGTCGTGCGCCTGCTCGCGCAGGCCGATAGTTCGCTCGCACATGTGTTCGGCTTTCATCACCTGATGCTGGCCACCGTGCGGCTGTTCGCGCGGCCAGCGCAGTGGCAGCCGTGGTTCGAGCAGACCGCGCGCCGCTGGTGGTTCTGGGGCAACGCCCTCAACCCGCTGGACGACCGCACGGTGTCCAGCGCGCACGAGGGCTGGCGCGAGTTCACCGGGCAGAAGAGCTTCTGCTCGGGCGCGCTCGATTCCGAAATGCTGATCGCCTCAGCGCGCGAGGAAGGCAGTGGCGCCTTCATCGTCGCGGCGGTGCCCACCGGCCGCTCGGGCATCTTCGTCGCGCCCGACTGGAACAACATCGGCCAGCGCCAGACCGACAGCGGCAGCGTGACCTTCGAGAAGGTGCGCGTCGAGCAGCACGAGGTGCTGGCCGATCCGGGCCCGCTCTCGACGCCCTTCGCCTGCCTGCGGCCGCTGGTGTCGCAACTCGTGCTGGCCAACATCTACCTCGGCATTGCGGAGGCGGCCTTCAACGATGCAAGGCACTACACGCTGCACGAGTCGCGCCCGTGGCATACGGCCCATGTGTCGCAGATGCACGAGGACCCCTATGTGCTCGGCCACTACGGCGACTTCTGGGTCGGCCTGGAGAGCGTGCGCGTGCTGGCCGACCGCGCGGCCGACCGGCTCGACGCGGCATGGCGGCTCGGCCCCGCGTTGACCGAGGCCGAGCGCGGCGACGTCGCGGTGGCCGTGGCCACCGCAAAGGTCGCGGCGACGAACACGGGGCTGGACATCTGTACGCGCATGTTCGACGTGGCCGGCGCGCGTGCCACGCATGGCGGCCTGCGCCTTGACCGCCACTGGCGCAACCTGCGCACCCAGACCTTGCATGACCCCGTGGCCTACAAACTGCGCGAGCTCGGCGAATGGGCCCTCAAGCAGCAATACCCCGTACCGACCTTCTACTCATGACCGCCTTCACCCGCCCTCTTGCTGTGCTGCCGCCGGCCGACGCCTCCCCCGCATCGGACGAGGACTGGGATGCCCCCACCCTGCTGACGCTGCCCAACCCGCGCAAGCTCACCACCTCGATCCGCGCCACGGCCCAGGTGTTCCAGGATCCGCGCTCGGCCGCGCTGCTCGAACGTGTGCGCATGGTGGCGCCCAGCGATGCCAACGTGCTCATCATCGGGGAGACCGGCACCGGCAAGGAGCTGATCGCGCGCCACGTACACGACCTGAGCCGCCGCAGCAGCCGGCCTTTCGTGGCTGTGAACTGCGGTGCCTTCTCCGAGAGCCTGGTCGAGAGCGAGCTCTTCGGCCACGAGAAAGGCGCCTTCACCGGCGCGTTCTCGGCCAAGTCGGGCTGGTTCGAGGCGGCCAACGGCGGCACGCTGTTCCTCGACGAGATCGGCGACCTGCCACTGTCGATCCAGGTCAAGCTGCTGCGCGTGCTGCAGGAGCGCGAGGTGGTGCGGCTGGGCTCGCGCAAGAGCGTGCCCATCGACGTGCGCGTGGTGGCCGCGACCAATGTTCGGCTGCAGGACGCGGTGGCCGCCGGCAACTTCCGCGAAGACCTGTTCTACCGGCTGCACGTGGTGCACCTTGCGCTGCCGACGCTGCGCGAGCGGCCCGGCGACATTCTTCCGCTGGCGCGGCATTTCATCGAGGAGTACCGCCAGCGGCTGGGCTACGGCGCGGTGCGGCTCGATACGGGCGCCGAACAGAAGCTCTCCGAGCACGCCTGGCCCGGCAACATCCGCGAGCTGGAGAACGTGATTCACCACGCGCTGCTGATCTGCCAGCACGGCGTGCTGGGCGCGGAGCATCTGCATCTGTCCTCGTTGAACATCCAGAGGCGTCCAGCCGAGAGCGAGGTCTCCGCGCACGCCACGCCGCAGCAAGCGCTGGAGACGGTGCTGCGCGAGCTGTTCAACGATCCTCACGAACAGATGTTCGAACTGATCGAAGACACCGTAATGCGCACCGCCTTCGAGTTCTGCCACCGCAATCAAGTGCAGGCGGCCAGGCTGCTTGGGATCAGCCGCAACATCCTGCGCTCCAGGCTTATCAAGAGTCGGGAGATTTCCGCGCTGAAGTAGTCGATCCCCAAAAAAGATGCCCATCCAGCCGCATCGAACGCCGACAACCAATGGCCACCGCCGAAGGACGGCGAAGCAGCGGTTGCTGCCGGTGATGTCGGCCTCCTGAGTTCACGGTCTTGGCCACGCAGCGGTCATTCATCCGCCAGCGTCATCTCGACCCGGTTGGCCGGTTTCAAGTACTGCTGACCTTGCTGGTCAGCTGGTACGTTCACGGCGCCTGCACGTCTGCTGACCTCGGCCAATTCGGCGTGAACCTGCTTGCGGCTTAAAGAACCCGCAGCACCTCAAACTGCTGTCGGATTGGAGCGACCTGTATCGACACCTCATCACCCTCGCATTTGCCCAGCATTGCCCTACCCAAAGGGGCTTCGCTGCTGATGACCTGAACAAGCTGAGCGCCGCTGACCAACGTCATGCTGCCCCCATCCGGGCCGAGAAAGAGCTGTTGCTGCTTGTCGTCGGAATCGGCCAGGCAGACCAGTGCGCCGAGCCGTATTCCTATGCTGGCGTCGTAGGGACGCGGGCGGAATTGGCGCCAATTGGCCATCGCCTGGCGTATGGCTTCGGCGCGCCGAGCTTGGCCGGTGGCCAGGTAGGCGGCTTCGAGTCCCAATGTGTCGTATTTGTTTTCGGCGATGTTCTCTTCGTGAGTCGCCGTTTCATGGGCTGCCCGCACTGCCTGTTCGGCTTGCAGCAGGTCTTCGGCGAGCCGTTCCAGCACCTGCTGTTGCAGCAAAACTTTATCCATGACGAAAGGTCGGTATCTCGAACAAGCGGGGGCATGTTTTGATTGTGAAGGGCTCCAGAAGCCTTCGACGCTTCTGTTGGCTGCAGCTTAACTTCAGCAATGGGCCCGAAGGCGACGATCAGACGTCGTGACTGAAAGACAGCTCGCAGTCTTGACCGGCCGCAGGCCGACGCCGAATGACGAACCGTTCATGGCTGGGACTTCCCACTCGCTATAGCGCCAGTAAGCTGATGTTCGCTCCCTGAATCGGATTGACGAAGGGCCGCTTCCCGCAGCGGTGATGCGCGACACCCCGGCAAAGTACGGTCGGCGGCGGGCGCCGTACAGCAGATCAGAAAGGCCGTCCTAAGACCCGAAGGGGGCCGTTCTCATGCCGCTACTTGCAACTCAACCGGTGGAGAACTCGCCCTGGTAGCCAGCACATCCAGATAGTCCGCCCACCGCTGGAGCATCACGGT
This sequence comes from Variovorax beijingensis, assembly GCF_007828835.1. Classification (GTDB taxonomy): domain Bacteria; phylum Pseudomonadota; class Gammaproteobacteria; order Burkholderiales; family Burkholderiaceae_C; genus Variovorax; species Variovorax beijingensis_A. Next base: position 151,246 of record NZ_VIVL01000008.1, read on the forward strand.
CCGCTGCTTGAGATACTGCGTACGGTTGTAGGCACGGCCATTGGCGTCCTTGACGGCGTGCGCCAACTGGGCTTCGATCACCAGCGGATCGATCTCCAGCGTTTCAGCCAGTAAGGTCCGGGCTGTTGCCCGGAAGCCATGAACCGTCTGCACGGTCGGGCCGTACCCCAAGGTCAGAAGCGCTGCACGCAGAGTGTTGTCCGAGATCGGTCGCTCATGACTGCGCTCGCCCGGAAAGACCAGCGTACCGTGGCCCGTAATGGGATGCAGCTTGCGCAGCAACTCCACCGCCTGCCTGGGCAGGGGCACCAAGTGCGGATCACCATGTTGCTTGCCATCGACGCGCCGCTTCATCCGCGCAGCGGGCACGGTCCAAAGCGCCCCGTCGAAATCGATCTCGGCCCAGGCCGCCGCTCGCAGTTCGTTCGGACGCTGAAAAAGCATGGGCGCCAGCTGAAGTGCCGTACGCACGATGGCTCCGCCTTGGTAGCCCCGAATGACGCGTATCAGCGTCCCCAGTGGGGCAGGATCGGTGATTGCCGCAAAGTGCCGCTTCTTGTGGGGCGTGAGTGCCCCCTTGAGATCCGCCGTGATATCGCGCGGCGCCCGCGCAGTCGCCACCGCATAGCGCCACACCGCGCGTGCCGTCATCAGCACGCGACCGGCCACGTCGAGAGCGCCACGCTCCTCGACACGGCGCAGGGCCGCCAACAACTCGATGGCCTCGATTTCGCTGATGCGACGAGTAGCGAAGTACGGAAACAGGTCCTTTTCCAGGTTGCGCTTCTCGCGCGTGGCGTAGTGGCCGCTCCAGCGCTCATGGTGCTTGTCGAACCACTCGAGCGCCGTCTCTCGAAAGGTATCGCCGGTGTTCACGGCCGCCTTGAGCTTGACCACCTGGCGCGCCTGTATGGGATTGATTCCGGAAGCCTTCTGGGCTTTGGCAGCATCACGGGCCTTCCTCGCCGCCGCAAGGCTTACGTCGGGATAGGAGCCCAAGGCGAATTTTTTCTCGACCCCCGCAATCCTGAACTTCCAGAACCACCGACGAGAACCCGAGGCCGAAACCTCCAGATAGAGGCCGCCCGCGTCGGCGTAGCGTGCCTGCTTTCGGTCAGGCGGGCAGGAGGCATTGCGGCATGCGGCATCGGTCAACGGCATGGGGGTACATCCAGGAGGGTGGGGGTACAAAACCGCCGCACCAGGGGGTTCAGGCGGTTTGTACCCCCTTTTGTACCCCCATTTGGCGCTGGCAGTCACCGGATTTCAGTGTATGCCTCCGGACCCGATTCGCCAATTTCCCCAATGAAAAAGGGCGTCCGGTGGATGAAACCGGACGCCCTTGGACGTTTTATTGGTCGGTGTGAAAGGATTCGAACCTTCGACCCCTTGCACCCCATGCAAGTGCGCTACCAGGCTGCGCCACACACCGAAGCTCTCAATTATAGCCGGCTGAAATCACCGTCCGACGATCAGCAGCTCACGAATTTCAAAAAGCTCGCGGCGCAGGTGCAGCAACTGCGATGGATCGACCGTGCGAGGCGCGGTCTTGGGCTCGGTCTCGGGGCTGGCCCTGTCTTCTTCCTGGTGGATGGCCGCCTCGAACTCTTCCTGGTCGATCTCGACGGCTTCCATGCCCTCGAGCGGCACCACGCCGGCCTTGCGCCGCTCGCGCTCGCCCTGCACCAGCTCCTGCAGCTTGTTGCGCGCGCCGCTGATGGTGAAGCCCTGGTCGTAGAGCAGGTCGCGGATGCGGCGGATCATGAGCACCTCGTGGTGCTGGTAGTAGCGCCGGTTGCCGCGCCGCTTCATGGGCCGCAGTTGCGTGAACTCCTGCTCCCAATAGCGAAGCACGTGCGGCTTGACGCCGCAGAGCTCGCCCACCTCACCAATGGTGAAGTAGCGTTTGACGGGAATGGGCGGGAGCGTTTTCTCCATTGAAATCAAGACCGTGCGCGGGAAACCTTAGAGATTACTCTACGCACGCGCCGGGCACCAAGCACTTATTCGGCGCCCAGGCTCCACTCGACCTCGGAACTGCCGCCCTGCTCGATGCTTCCGTGGATTTGTTCCTTGAGCTTGGCGCTCGCATGGAAGGTGGCCACGCGCCGCTCGCCGATCGGAATGGCCTCGCCGGTGCGCGGGTTGCGGCCCGGCCGCGGCGCCTTCACGCGGATCTGGAAGTTGCCGAAGCCGGAGATCTTGACGTCGGTGCCCTCGATCAGGCTGTTGGCGATCAGGTCGAAGAAGGCCTCGACCATGTCCTTGGATTCGCGCTTGTTGAGGCCGATCTGTTCGAACAGCAGATCGGCCAGGTGCGCCTTGGTGAGTGCGGGCGTTTCGAGAGCTTCGAGCGTGAATTCCGCAGCGTTCATTCTCATCAACCTCTCAGGCGTGCGCCGAGTCTGGCGCTCAGTTGTTCGACGATGGCACGCACGGCCGGTTCCACCTGCTCGTCGGTGAGCGTGGCGCTGTCGTCCTGGAAGCTCAGCCGGACCGCCATGCTCTTCTCCCCTTGCGCCAGTCCGCCCGATGCCGGCACCGCACCGTCGCGCGCAGGTTGCGGACGATAGATGTCGAACAGCGTGGCGTCACGCAACAGCCCTTGCGCTGCCGGCGCCGAATGAATGGCCTGCATCAGCGCATTGTGCGTGACGGCTTCGGCCACCACCACGGCAATGTCGCGCTCCACCGCCTGGTGCCTGGGCACCGGCTGGGCCACGGGCACGGGCCGCGCGGCGACGGCATCGAGGTCGAGCTCGAACAGCACCGGCGCCAGCGCGAAGTCCCACTTCTGGCGCCAGCGCGGATGCAGTTCGCCGATGAAGCCGATGGCCCTGCCGTCGACCAGCACGCGCGCCGAGCGGCCGGGGTGCAGGGCCGGATGCTCGGCCGGCTCGAAGCTCGGCACCCGCGGTGCGAGCAGCGCTTCGACGTCGCCCTTGGCATCGTAGAAATCGACGCGCTGCGGCTTGCCGTCCCAGCGCGCTTCCTCCGCGTCGCCCCAGGCGAGGCCGGCCACGCGCATGGGCTGGTCGACGCCGCGCACGGTGCTGTCGGTGGTGGCCACGCTGTCGTCGCGCATGAACACGCGGCCTACTTCGAATACGCGAACGCGCGGCGCCTTGCGGTCGAGGTTGAACTTGAGCACCTGCAGCAGCGAGCCCAGCAGGGACGAACGCATCACGCTCATCTGGCTGGCAATGGGGTTGAGGAGCTTCACCGGATTGGCGTTGCCGGCCAGGTCCTGCTCCCAGTGCGCCTCGACGAAGCTGAAGTTGATGGTTTCCTGGTAGCCGAGCGCGGCCAGGCTGCGGCGCACCGCGAAGCGGCTGCGCCGGGCCTCGGGCCGCACGCGCGCGGTGATGGGCGCGAGCGGCGCGGTGGTCGGCAGGTTGTTGAAGCCGACCAGGCGCGCGACCTCTTCGATCAGGTCTTCCTCGATCAGCAGGTCGAAGCGATGCGGCGGCGGCGTCACGGTCAACGTGCCCTCGCCTTCGCTCAGCGCAAAACCGAGGCGGCGCAGCGCATCGGCGCATTGCGCCTGGGTGAGCGGCATGCCGATGACGCGCGCGGCGCGCGCCACGCGCAGCGTGACGGGCATGGCCTCGGGCACGTTCAGGATCTTGTCGTCCATGGCGCCGGCCTGGCCGCCGCAGATCTCGATGATGAGCTGCGTGATGCGCTCGATGATTTCCACCGTGCGGCTCGGATCGACGCCGCGCTCGTAGCGGTGCCCCGCATCGGTCGAGAAGTTGAAGCGGCGCGAGCGGCCCTGCACGGCTTCGGGCCACCAGAACGCGGCCTCGACGTAGATGTTGCGCGTGTCGTCGGACACCGAGGTGGCATCGCCGCCCATGATGCCCGCGAGCGATTCGACGGCCTGGTCGTCGGCGATCACGCCGACCTTGTCGTCGACGCCGATGGTGTTGCCATTGAGCAGCTTGAGCTGCTCGCCCGCCTTGCCCCAGCGCACCGTGAGGCCGCCGTGGATCTTGTCGAGGTCGAAGATGTGGCTGGGCTGGCCGTACTCGAACATGACGTAGTTCGAGATGTCGACCAGCGGCGTCACGCTGCGCTGGCCGCAGCGCGCCAAGCGATCGACCATCCACGCGGGCGTGGCCACCTTGGTGTTCACGCCGCGCACGATGCGGCCCGAGAAGCGGCCGCAGAGCTCGGGCGCTTCCACCTTGACCGGCAGCACGTCGGCAAACGACGCGGCCACCGGCGCGATGGCGGGCGTCTTGAGCGGCGCACCGGTCAGCGCCGCAAGCTCGCGCGCCACGCCGTACACGCTCAGGCCATGCGCGAGGTTGGGCGTGAGCTTGAGCGTGAGCAGCGCGTCGTCGAGCTTGAGCACGTCGCGCACATCGGCGCCAATGGGCGCGTCGGCGTCGAGTTCGAGCAGGCCGCCGTGGTCTTCGCTGAGCTTCAGTTCGCGCGCCGAGCACAGCATGCCCTGGCTTTCCACGCCGCGCAGCTTGCCGAGCTTGATGAGGAAGGGCTTGCCGTCTTCACCGGGCGGCAGTTCGGCGCCGACCAGCGCGCAGGGCACCTTGATGCCGACGCGCGCATTGGGCGCGCCGCACACGATGTTGAGCAAGGCGCCCTGCCCCGCGTCGACCTGGCACACGCGCAGGCGGTCGGCGTTGGGGTGCTGCACGGCTTCTTTGATTTCGCCGACCACGATGCGGCTGAAGGGCGGCGCCACGGGGCGGCGCTCCTCGACCTCGAAGCCGCCCATGGTGAGCGTTTCGGCCAGTGCGGCGCTGTCGAGGGGCGGGTTGCAGAACTCGCGCAGCCAGGATTCCGGGAATTGCATCTCTTCGATCTCGTATTCGGTTTCTGTTTCTATGGACGGGTGCTTACTGGAACTGCGAGAGGAAGCGCAGGTCGCCGTCGAAGAAGAGGCGCAGGTCGTTCACGCCATAGCGCAGCATGGTGAGCCGGTCGGGGCCCATGCCAAAGGCAAAGCCGATGTAGCGCTCGGGGTCGAGCCCCATGTTGCGCACCACGTTCGGATGCACCTGGCCCGAACCCGCGACCTCGAGCCAGCGGCCGGCCAGCGGGCCGCTCGCAAACTGGATGTCGATCTCGGCGCTCGGCTCGGTGAACGGGAAGAAGCTCGGACGGAAGCGCAGCACGAGGTCGTCGCTCTCGAAGAAGGTGCGGCAGAAGTCGGTGAACACGACCTTCAGGTCCTTGAAGCTCACGTTCTCGCCGAGCCACAGGCCTTCGCACTGGTGGAACATGGGCGAGTGCGTGGCGTCGCTGTCGACGCGGTAGGTGCGGCCGGGTGCGATCACGCGGATCTCGGGCGCCTTGACGGTGCCGGTGGCATCGGCGGCCGCGGCTGCGAATTCAGCCGCGTACTTCTTGATGTGCTGATGCGCATAGCGCACCTGCATCGGGCTGGTGTGCGGACGCAGGTTGTAGGGAATGCCGTCGTCGCCGTTCAGGTCGACATAGAAGGTGTCCTGCATCGAACGCGCAGGATGGTTCGGCGGGTTGTTGAGCGAGGTGAAGCTGTGCCAGTCGCTCTCGATCTCGGGGCCGTCGGCCACGTCGAAGCCCATGCTCGAGAAGATCTCCTCGATGCGCTCCAGCGTGCGGCTCACGGGGTGCAGGCCACCCGGGATGCGGCGGCGGCCGGGCAGGCTCACGTCGAGCGCCTCGGCGCGCAGCTGCAGCGAAAGCTCTTCGTCGGCCAGCTGCTGGCGCCGTTCGGTCAGCGCGGACTCGATGGCCTGCTTGGCCACGTTGATGGCGGCGCCGCGCGACTTCTTCTCGTCGACGCTGAGCGCGGCCATGCCCTTCATCAGCTCGGTGATGCGGCCCGACTTGCCGAGGAACTGGGCCTTGGCGTTTTCGAGCTCGGCGGGCGTTTTCGCTTCGGCGAAGGCGGCGCGGGCGGTGGCGACAAGGGAGTCCAACTCGTTCATAGCAACAAAAATTAGGCGGGAAATAAAAAAAGAGCTGGAGCCTTTTCAAGCGCCAGCCCTTGTGCCGTGGGCGCAGGAAGCCGCCCGAAGGCGGCACCCCTGCTGTGCAGAATCAAGCAGCCAGCTTGGCCTTGACCTGCTCCACGATGCCGGCAAAAGCGGCCTTGTCGTGCACTGCGATGTCCGCAAGCATCTTGCGGTCGATCTCGATCCCGGCCTTGCGGATGCCGTTGGCGAACTGGCTGTAGGTCAGGCCCAGTTCACGCGAGGCGGCGTTGATACGCGCGATCCACAGTTGACGGAATACGCGCTTCTTGGTGCGGCGGTCACGGTAGGCATATTGCCCAGCCTTCATCACCGCCTGTTTGGCGATGCGGAAGACATTGCCGCGGCGACCGCGGAAACCCTTGGCGAGTGCGAGAACTTTCTTGTGGCGGGCGCGAGCCGTTACACCACGTTTGACGCGAGGCATGTGTGTACTCCTTGTTCGTCTGAGTTAAATGCCACGGCCGGGCAGCATGGCGGCGACAGAAACCATGTTGGTCTCATGCACTGCGACTGCACCACGCAGGTGACGCTTGTTCTTGGTGGTCTTCTTCGTCAAGATGTGACGCTTGAAGGCTTGACCGCGCTTGACGGTGCCACCGGGACGAACGCGGAAACGTTTTTTCGCGCTGCTCTTGGTCTTCATTTTGGGCATGTGAATGCTCCTTTAATTTGTGCTCGTGAGGCGCCGCGGATACTCCACGGACTTGTTGGCCCCGAGACACTTCTTTATCCCGCCCCTGCCTGCCCTTCTTGCGAAGCGCCGGCAGCGGCGAAATTCTTCAAACCCTGCTGACTCTCTTTACCTGCCGCCGTGGCAGCCTTTTCAGGCCGCCGCGGGCGCCGATGCTTCCGAAGAAGCCGGCTTTGCGGCACCACCGCCGCCACCCGGCTTCTTGCGGCCCGGCGCGATCATCATGATCATTTGCCGGCCTTCGAGCTTGGGGAACTGCTCCACGACGATCAGGTCGCCCAGCTCATCACGGATTCGCTGCAGCAGCGCCAGGCCGAGCTCCTGGTGCGTGATCTCGCGGCCGCGGAAGCGCAGCGTGATCTTGCATTTGTCGCCCTCTTCAAGAAAGCGCTTGATGTTGCGCATCTTGATGTTGTAGTCGCCGTCGTCGGTACCGGGGCGGAACTTGATTTCCTTGACCTCGATGACCTTCTGCTTCGACTTGGCCTCGGCCGCCTTCTTCTGCTCGTGGTACTTGAACTTGCCGTACTCGATCAGACGGCACACGGGCGGATTGGCCGCGGCAACGACCTCTACCAGATCCACGTCAGCCTCACCGGCGAGGCGCAAGGCCTCGGAGAGACTCATAACACCCAATGGCTCGTTTTCCGGGCCTACAAGGCGGACTTCCGGGGCCATGATTTCCCGGTTCAGGCGGTGTTGGCGTTCCTCGCGGTGGCGGCGGTCGCGAAATGCAGTAGCGATGGTCAGAATCCTTCAAAAATTGCTACAAAATCTGTAGCGGAAGCCGGGTCAGTCCTCGCGGACAAGCGGCATGATTGGGACGAGAAGCACATATGAGGGTGCTTCCGGGACAAATCAACGCTTGTCAGCAACATCCTGGACGAGCCGTTGCACGAACGATTCGAGGGACATTGCACCGAGGTCTTGATTGCCCCGGGCGCGCACTGCGACGGCACCAGCTTCCTTTTCTTTGTCGCCCACGACAAGGATGTAGGGAAGCTTTTGCAACGAATGCTTGCGTATTTTATACGTAATCTTCTCGTTGTGCAGATCCAGCTGGACCCTAAGCCCTTGATTCTGCAGCGTTTTCGCCACTGAAGCGGCGTAGTCGGCCTGTCCTTCGCTGATGTTGAGCACCGCCACCTGCACCGGAGCGAGCCATGCGGGCAGCGCGCCGGCATGGTGTTCGATCAGCATGCCGATGAAGCGCTCGAGGCTGCCGACGATGGCGCGGTGCAGCATGACGGGGTGGGCGCGGCCGCTCGTTTCCGTCACGTATTCGCCGCCCAGGCGCTCGGCCGTGTTGAAGTCGACCTGCATCGTGCCGCACTGCCACTGGCGGCCCAGCGCGTCCTTCAGCGTGTATTCGATCTTGGGGCCGTAGAAGGCGCCGTCGCCGGGCGAGATGATGAAATCGACGCCCGAGCGGCGCAGCGCCTCCATCACGGCGTGCTCGGCCTTGTCCCACAGTTCGTCGGAGCCCACGCGGTTGTCGGGCCGCGTGGCCACCTTGTAGAGGATGTCCGTGAAGCCGAAGTCGGCATAGACCTTCTGCAGCTGCGCCGTGTAGGCCACGCACTCTTCGAGGATCTGGTCCTCCGTGCAGAAGATGTGGCCGTCGTCCTGCGTGAAGCCGCGCACGCGCATGATGCCGTGCAGCGCGCCGCTGGGTTCGTTGCGGTGGCACTGGCCGAACTCGCCGTAGCGCAGCGGCAGGTCGCGGTAGCTGCGCAGGTCGCTCTTGAAGATGAGCACATGGCCCGGGCAGTTCATCGGCTTGAGCGCGTATTCGCGCTTTTCCGACTCCGTCGTGAACATGTTGTCGCGGTAGTTCTGCCAGTGGCCCGTTTTCTCCCACAGGCTCTTGTCGAGGATCTGCGGGCCCTTCACTTCCCAGTAGCCCGTGTCGCGGTAGATGCCGCGCATGTACTGCTCCACCGCCTGCCACACGGCCCAGCCCTTGGGGTGCCAGAACACCACGCCCGGCGCCACTTCGTCGATGTGGAACAAGTCCAGTTCCTTGCCGAGCTTGCGGTGGTCGCGCTTCTCGGCTTCCTCGATGCGCTGGATGTACTGGTCGAGCTGCTTCTTGTCGGCCCAGGCCGTGCCGTAGATGCGCTGCAGCTGCTCGTTCTTGGCGTCGCCGCGCCAGTAGGCGCCGGCGAGCTTCGTGAGCTTGAAGACCTTCAGGAAGCGCGTGTTCGGCACGTGCGGGCCGCGGCACATGTCGACGTATTCCTGGTGGTAGTACAGGCCCATGGCCTGCTCGTCGGGCATGTCCTCGACGAGGCGCAGCTTGTAGTCCTCGCCGCGCGACTTGAAGACCTCGATGACCTCGGCGCGCGGCGTCATCTTCTTGACCACGTCGTAGTCCTGCGCAATGAGCTCGCGCATGCGCGCCTCGATGGCGGCCATGTCCTCGGGCGTGAAGGGGCGCTCGTAGGAGATGTCGTAGTAGAAGCCCTCCTCGATCACCGGACCGATGACCATCTTGGCCGTCGGGTAGAGCTGCTTCACCGCGTGGCCGACCAGGTGGGCCGTCGAGTGGCGGATGATCTCCAGGCCCTCGTCGTCCCTGGGCGTGATGATCTGGAGCCTGGCGTCATGGTCGATGACGTCGCTGGCATCGACGAGCTTGCCGTCGACCTTGCCGGCCACCGTCATCTTGGCGAGCCCGGGTCCGATGGACTGGGCAACTTCGGCCACCGAAACCGGGCCGGGGAACTCGCGGCGCGAGTTGTCGGGAAGCGTGATCTGGATCATGGAAAACCTCGGGCGAAAAAACAAAAAGCGCGGTGACTGGCCGCGCTTTGCTTGGGATGAGAGCTGGAAGAAACCAGCGAGCGCGGGCTACCGGCCCTTTTCTTCGGAGACGAAGAAAAAGCCGCTGAATCCTTGCGGAGTAGTTCGCGGTGTCATAACCAAGGTGCCTTTCTCGCTCTTGTTGGGTGCAGAGACCGCAATTCTATCCGCTGGCCGCCGGGCACAAAAAAAGCCCGGCGCTCGGCCGGGCTCGAAGGTGACAGCGAAATTGTTGTGCTGGCGGATTCAGCGGATCAGTGGAATTGCTCTTCCTCGGTCGAGCCGGTCAGCGCCGTGACGCTGGACTTGCCGCCCTGGATGACCGTGGTCACCTCGTCGAAGTAGCCGGTGCCGACTTCCTGCTGGTGCGAGACGAAGGTGTAACCGCGATCGCGCGCTGCGAACTCGGGCTCCTGCACCTTCTCGACGTAGGCGGACATGCCGCGCTGCACGTAGTCTTGCGCCAGGTCGAACATGTTGAACCACATCGAGTGGATGCCGGCCAGCGTGATGAACTGGTACTTGTAGCCCATGGCGCCGAGTTCCTTCTGGAACTTGGCGATGGTGGCGTCGTCGAGGTTCTTCTTCCAGTTGAACGACGGCGAGCAGTTGTAGGCCAGCATCTTGCCGGGGTGCACCTTGTGGACCGCGTCGGCGAACTTCTTGGCGAACTCGAGGTCGGGCGTGCCGGTTTCGCACCACACCAGGTCGGCGTAGTGGGCGTAGGCAATGGCGCGGCTGATGGCCTGGTCGATGCCCTTCTTGGTCTTGTAGAAGCCTTCGGCGGTGCGTTCGCCGGTGAGGAAGGGCTTGTCGTTCTCGTCGTAGTCGCTGGTGATGAGGTCGGCGGCTTCGGCGTCGGTGCGGGCAATCACGAGCGTCGGCGTGCCGCAGACGTCGGCGGCCATGCGCGCGGCGATGAGCTTCTGCACGGCCTCGGTGGTGGGCACGAGCACCTTGCCGCCCATGTGGCCGCACTTCTTGACCGAGGCGAGCTGGTCTTCGAAGTGCACGCCGCCGGCGCCGGCCTTGATCATGGCCTTCATCAGCTCGAAGCCGTTCAGCACGCCGCCGAAGCCGGCCTCGGCATCAGCGACGATGGGGGCGAAGTAGTCGACATAGCCCTTGTCGCCGGGGTTCACGTTCTTGGACCACTGGATCTCGTCCGCGCGCCGGAAGGTGTTGTTGATGCGCTCGACCACGGTCGGCACCGAGTCCACCGGGTACAGCGACTGGTCCGGGTACATCGACGAGTAAGTGTTGGCGTCCGCGGCAACCTGCCAGCCCGACAGGTAGATGGCCTTCACGCCCGCCTTCACCTGCTGCATGGCCTGGCCGCCCGTGAGCGCGCCGAGGCAGTTGACGTAGGGCTCGTTGTTCACCAGCTCCCAGAGCTTCTCGGCGCCGCGGCGCGCCAGCGTGTGCTCGATGGGGAAGGAACCGCGAAGGCGCACGACGTCGGCGGCGCTGTAGCCGCGCTTGATGCCCTTCCAGCGGGGATTGGTGGCCCATTCTTTCTCGAGGGCGGCAATTTGCTGTTCGCGGCTCAATTGTTCGGTGAGGGTCTGGGGCATGGTCACTCCGTGAGGTTGATTGAAAGGATCGGGCGCTGCGGCCGTGGAGCTACTCTAAACCGAAGCCGGACTCTTATGTCTTATAGAAGACATATTTTTAATCCATAAAAATCAACCACTTACAAAGACATTTCTCAATGCGAAATTATTTTTCTCATATCGAGAAAAAATATTGCGCCGCAGCAGCCGTCTTTTTCGCAATGTGCAATCGATCTTTCAGGCGTGAAAACCGAACACCGAAAACACCTCAGCTGGCCGCGGCGTGCGCCATCCAGTCGCCGCTGTCGATCACCGCGCGCCCCTCGATGCGCGACGGATGGATCTCGTAGACCAGGCATTCGAAGCGCTGCGCACCCGCTTCCACGATCAGGTGGCGGCGGATGTATTCGCCGGAGCCGTCGTCGGCGACGCCCTCGAGCCGGTCGAGTTCGGCCTCCACCTGTTGCGCGATGCGGTAGATCTCGCCAACCACGCGCCGCTCGCCGCCGAGCACCGCGCCGGGGTAGGCACCCAGGTCGTACAGCGTCGCGGCAATGCACGCGTCGGCCACGTGGACCGGCGCGGGCCGGTAGCGTGCGATGTCGTTGCGCCCGCCGCGGCGCAGGGTGCCGTAGACAAAGACGTGGTGCTGCGCGCTTGCGTCCGGCACGCCATCGGGCTCGGGGGATTGGGGCATCATCGAATCCATCGTTCCAACAAAGCCGTCCAGTCTATTGAACACCACTGCTCCCGCCAGCCGCCTGCTGGCCTATGGCTGCCTGGCCCTGAGCATGTCGCTCGTCGGCGGCTACGTCGCCCTCTCCAAGCCCCTTGTAGCGGCCTTTCCGGTGCTGCTGCTCGCCTGGCTGCGCTTCGGCATCGCGGCGCTGGCCATGCCGCACTGGCTGCGGCGCGCACCGGGCGAGCCGCCGATGAGCGCACGCACGCGCGGGCTGGTCTTTCTCGAATCGTTCCTCGGCAACTTCCTGTTCTCGATCTGCATGCTGTTCGGCGTGAGCCTGACGAGCGCGGTGTCCGCGGGCGTGATCATGGCGTCCATCCCGGCGGCCGTGGCGGTGGCGAGCTGGCTGTTCCTGCGCGAGCGCATCACGTTGCGCATCGGCCTGGCCATCGGCTGCGCTGCCATCGGCATCGGCCTGCTGGCCTTGACGCCAGCGCATGCACCAGCGGCGGGCAACAACGGCGCCGCTGCGCCTTCGATGCCGTGGCTCGGCAACCTGCTCGTGTTCTGCGCGGTGCTCTGCGAAACGGCCTATGCGGTGATCGGCAAGTCGCTCACCGGCCGCCTCGGCCCCAAGCGGATCTCCTCGCTCATCAACCTGTGGGGCTTCGTGCTGTCGATGCCCTTCGGCATCTGGTTGGCGCTGCAGTTCGACTTCACGGCGGTGCGCCTTGGAACCTGGGCGCTGCTCGTGGTCTATGCGCTGGCCGCGAGCATCTGGACCGTGTGGCTCTGGATGACCGGATTGCGCCATGTGCCTGCTGCGCAAGCGGGCGTGTTTGCCGTGATGCTGCCCGTGAGCGCGGCCCTCGTGGGCGTGCTGGTGCTCGGCGAAAGCCTCTCTGCGGCGCAGTTGCTGGCATTCGCTCTTGCACTGGTTGGCGTGGTGCTGGCGACCTGGCCCGCGCCCCGAAGCTGAAAACCGCGGGTTCTCCCCTCTGAAAAAACAACAACTCCCAATGAAAAAACCGCTTTTTCCCTTGGAAACGCGTTTTTTCTCCTTTAGCATCCGCAATGCCACTGGAGACGCAAGTTTTTCATTGGTGACTGTTTAACCAAAAAAGGAAATCAACCATGGCAACTGCAAAGAAGGCTCCGGCCAAGAAAGCTCCGGCAAAGAAGGCCGCTCCCGCAAAGAAGGCTGCGGCTCCTGCGAAGAAGGCCGCACCGGCCAAGAAGGCGGCTCCCGCAAAGAAGGCTGCTGCTCCTGCGAAGAAGGCTGCACCGGCGAAGAAGGCTCCTGCAAAGAAAGCCGCTCCCGCCAAGAAGCGCACGCCCAACGCTGCGTTCATGAAGGCCCTGACCCCCAGCCCGGCACTCGCCGCCGTTGTGGGCTCGACGCCTCTGCCGCGCACCGCAGTCGTGAGCAAGCTGTGGGACTACATCAAGAAGAACAACCTGCAGGACAAGGCCAACAAGCGCAACATCAACGCCGATGCCAAGCTGAAGGAAATCTTCGGCAAGCCGCAAGTGTCGATGTTCGAACTGGCCGCGCTGATCGGCAAGCACGTCAAGTAAGCACCCGGGGGCCCCGCGCTCCCGCATCAGAAAGCCGGCTCATGCCGGCTTTTTTTTCGCCTGCGGCAGCGCCGCGTCCTCCTCGAAGAAGCGCGCCGGCGTGCAGCCGAAGTTCTTGCGGAAGGTCTCGATGAACGCGCTCACCGAGCTGTAGCCGACCGTCAATGCCGCGGCCGTGACCGACTCGCCGAGGCTCAGCCGCTCGACGGCCTTCAGCAGGCGCGCCTGCTGCCGCCACTGCGCAAAGCTCAATCCGGTCTCGCGCGCGAAGCGGCGCGTGAGCGTGCGGCGCGCCATGCCGATGCGGTGCGCCCACTGGTCGATGGTGTCGGGCATGGCCGGATCGTTCGCGAGCGCCGCGGCCATCGCCGCCAGGCGCTTGTCCTCGGGCATCGGCAGGTGGAGCGACGGCGTTGTTGCGCTGGCAGCCAGTTCGTCGATCAGCACGGCGGCAAGGCGCAGGCGGCGCTCTTCGAACGCCGCCCGCGGAGCATCGAGCGATGCCAGCCGATCGACCAGCGCCCGGATCAGCGGCGTCGTGGCGAACACATGCGGACCGCCCGGCAGGCCCGCCGCCATCGCCGGTTCGATGTGCAGGCTCCAGCCCACGGTGGCGCCGAAGCTCTGCGCCGCATGCGCGCAGCGCGGTGCGATCCAGCCGATCCACCCCGGAGGCTGCACCCAGCGCCCCGATGGCGTCTCGATGAGCTGCAGCCCCTTGCGCAAGGCGAACAGCTGTCCGGTCTGGTGCGCGTGATAGCCGGTGGCACGCGGCCCCTCGGAGGCGTTGATCCAGAGGCTGACCGGTGCCTCAGCCAACATGCCTGGCCCGCCGGAGGTATCGATTGGCCCCGTGCCGCAAGCCGCAGGGCGCACCGCTGCCTAGCATCGGGTCCATCTTCTCGACGCCTTCAAAGGAACGCACATGCAAGCCCAGGATGTATTGCCCGACGGACAGGATTTCGTGACCAGGAACGGAATCCCCTTGCGCAAGGGTTCGGTCGCCGCCTTTCTCGCGAACGCGCAGTTGCTGCAGGACCCCGGCGCGACCGCCGAGGCAATGCAGGCTGCCGAGCGCGACCTGGTCGCGCTGCTGCCCACGCTCGAAGCACTCGGCCTCTTCGACGTGTTCGAGTTGCGCTCGCCCGCCCTGCGCGACAAGGTGGCGCGCCATCGCTCAACGCTCATCGGTTCTGCGCCTGCTGCTGCGCCGCGCGCCTGATCGAGCCCAGCGTGCCGCGCGTGGTGATCACCTCGGGGTCCAGCGGGATCTCGATCAGCGTGCCGGTGTCGGCCGCCAGCGCGCGCAGCAGCGCGGCCTCGAACTGCGCGGTTTCGCTCACGCGCTCGGCCGCGTAGCCGTAGGCCCGCGCGAGGCCGCAGAAGTCGGGGTTGCGCAGCGCGGTGCCGCTCTCGCGCTCTGGATATTCGCGCTCCTGGTGCATGCGGATGGTGCCGAACATGCCGTTGTTCAGCAGCACGATGATGCTCTTGCCTCCGTGCTGCGCAGCAGTCGCGAGCTCCTGTCCGGTCATCAGGAAATCGCCGTCGCCCGCAATCGTGAAGGCCACCCGGCCCGTCGCCAGGTTGGCGGCGATGCCCGCCGGCACGCCGTAGCCCATCGCGCCGCTGGTGGGCGCCAGCTGCGTCTTGTGGCCCTTTGCCAGGCCGTGGTAGCGGAAGTAGCGGTGCACCCAGCTCGCGAAGTTGCCGGCGCCGTTGGTGACGGCCGCGTCCGGTGGCAGGTGCTTCTGCAGCAGCGCGACGACCGCCGCCATGTCGACCGGGCCGCGCGGGGCTTCGGCCGGCATGCCGGCGAGCGCCTGCGGCTCGAGGTTCGCCTCGTAGTCGGCACGGGCCTGTACCGCCCACTCCTCCCACGGCAGCGTGGGCGGCGCGCTCAGCACTTCGAGGCTGCGCGCAGCGGCGCTCATGCCGGCGTTGATGGCCAGGTCGGCCTGGTAGACGCGGTTGAGCTCCTCGGCGCTGGCATGGATGTGCACCAGCGTCTGCTTCGCCTTGGGTGCCTCGAGCAGCGTGTAGCCGCCGGTGGTCATCTCGCCGAGCCGCGGGCCGATCGCGAGGATGAGGTCCGCATCCTTCACGCGCTGCGCGAGCTTCGGGTTGATGGCGATGCCGACGTCGCCCGCATACAACGGATGGTGGTTGTCGAAAGTGTCCTGGAAGCGGAAGGCATTGGCCACCGGCAGCCGCCAGTTCTCGGCAAAGCGCTGCAGCGCCTGCGCGGCCTGCGCCGTCCAGCCGCCGCCACCCGCGATCACCAATGGCCGCTGCGACTTCAGCAGCAGTTCGCGCAGCGTGCGCAGCGCGCCCGGGTCGCTCCAGGGCTGCACCGCCTCCACGCGCTTCAGCGGCCGCGCCGCGGTCTGGCTGCG
This sequence comes from Variovorax beijingensis, assembly GCF_007828835.1. Lineage (GTDB taxonomy): Bacteria > Pseudomonadota > Gammaproteobacteria > Burkholderiales > Burkholderiaceae_C > Variovorax > Variovorax beijingensis_A. The sequence continues at coordinate 166,941 of NZ_VIVL01000008.1, forward strand.
CAGCATGTCTTCCGGCAGTACCAGCACCACCGGCCCCGGCCGGCCGTTCATCGCGGTGGCGAAGGCGCGCGCCACGTATTCGGGAATGCGGTTGGCGTCGTCGATGCGCTCCACGCGCTTGGCAAAGCCCTTGGTGCCCGGGCCGAAGAAGCTGCCGTAGTCCACTTCCTGGAAGGCTTCGCGGTCGCGGAAGTCGCTGCCGACGTCGCCGACGAACAGCACCATCGGCGTCGAATCCTGGAAAGCGGTGTGCACGCCGATCGATGCATTGGTGGCGCCGGGTCCGCGCGTCACGAAGCACACGCCCGGGCGGCCCGTGAGCTTGCCGTGCGCCTCTGCCATGAAGGCCGCGCCGCCCTCCTGCCGGTTGGCGATGAAGCGAGCCCGCCCGCGGTAGGCGTGGAAGCCGTCGAGCACCGCCAGAAAGCTCTCGCCGGGCACGCCGAACGCGATCTCCATGCCCTGCTCGACCAGGCATTCGACGATCAGGTGGCCGGCCGGTTGTGATGTACTCATGGGAAGTCGAACCTCAGCTGCAATGTCTCCGGCAATTATGTGCGCCCGCCCCCAACGCCTTGCGTTAATTCACCAATTGGTTAAATTCGCGCCATGAAGGCCTCCAAGGAATCCCCGTCCGAAGCGGCCGAGCCGCGTTCGCGCGATGCCGACCGCTCGCAACTCGCCATCCTTGCGTCGGCGCGCGACGAGTTCGCCCAGCGCGGCCTGGCCGGTGCGCGCATGGACAGCATCGCCGAGCGCGCAGGCCTCAACAAGCGCCTCATCTACTACTACTTCGGCAGCAAGGACGACCTGTTCCTGGCAGTGCTCGAGCGCACCTACGCCGACATCCGCGAGGCCGAGCAGCGGCTGCACCTGGACGAGATCGATCCGGTCGAGGCCATTCGCCAGCTGGTCTCGTTCACCTGGCACTACTACCTCGAGCACCCCGAGTTCATCACGCTGCTGAACAGCGAGAACCTGCATTGCGCGGCGCACCTGAAGCGCTCCGAGCGCATCCAGGAAATGAACTCGCCGCTGGTGCAGATGCTGGACACGGTGCTCGAGCGCGGCCGGCGCGACAAGCTGTTCCGCGCCGGCGTGGACCCGGTGCAGCTCTACATCTCGATCGCCTCGCTGTGCTACTTCTACCTCTCGAACAACCACACGCTCTCGGCCATCTTCGGCCGTGACCTGCGCGCGCCCAAGGCGATGGCCCAGCGCCTTTCGCACATGACCGACCTCGTGCTGGGCTACGTCCTGCACTGAGCCTGCGGCCCCCTCCAGGCCCCGATCCTCCGGGTATTCACTAGGCAGCGGCGGTTGACGCTGCGGCGCAGCCCTTCCTAAAATCGCTAATTCACTTATTGGTGAATTGATTGATTCAAGACAGCGGCCCCACCGCGCGGAGACAACCGACCATGAAGCAACTCGTACGCACCACCGCCCTTGCGGCGCTCACCTGCCTGGGCGCACTGCTGCCCGGCCTCGCCTCCGCGCAGAACGGCTATCCCAGCAAGCCGATCCGCGTGATCGTGCCGTTCGCGGCCGGCAGCACCACCGACATCATTGCCCGCGCGATCGCCGACAAGATGGGCGCGAGCATGGGCCAGGCGCTCGTCATCGACAACCGCGGCGGCGCGAGCGGCACCATCGGCCAGCAGGCGGTGGCCACGGCCGCACCGGACGGCTACACGATCATGATCCACTCGTCGTCGCACACGGTGAGCCCCTCCACCTTCGCCAAGCTGCCGTTCGACACGGTGAGCGACTTTGCCGGCATCACGCCGATCTCGTCGCTGCCCAACGCGCTGGTGATCTCGCCGGCGAAGAACATCAAGACGCTGCCGCAATTGCTGGCCGCCGCGCGCGCCAAGCCCGGCAGCATGAACTTCGCATCGGCCGGCCAGGGCAGCGCCACGCACCTGAACGCCGAGAAGTTCAAGATGGCCGCGAAGATAGATGCCACCAACATCCCCTTCAAGGGATCGGGCGAGGCCGTCACCGAGGTGCTCTCGGGCCGCGTCGACTACTACTTCTCGCCCATCGCGCCGGTGATCGGCCAGATCAAGGAGGGCCAGCTGCTCGCGCTCGCCGTCGGCTCGCCCAAGCGCGCCGCCGCCCTGCCCGACGTGCCCACCACCAGCGAGGCCGGCGTGCCCGGCTCGGAGTTCAATTTCTGGATCGGGATGATGGCGCCCGCCAAGACGCCGCGCGACATCGTCCACCGCCTGCACGACGAAGTGGCAAAGGCGCTGGCCACGCCCGAGGTGAAGGAGCGCTTCCTCAAGCTGGGCGCCGATGCCTGGACGCTCAAGCCCGAGCAGTTCGACGCCTACATCAAGGACGAGATCGCGAGCAATGCCCAGCTCGTGAAGGCCGCGGGCCTCTCGGTCCAGCAATAGCAAGCCTCCTTCGAAAAGCCCCCGGGTCGTCTTCATGCTCCGCAAGCTGCTGCTTTCTCCGGCCCTGCGCCCGTTCCTCTTGATCCTGTTGCTGCTGGTGCTGTGGGACTTGGCGATCCGGCTCTTCAGGATTCCGGCCTACCTGATTCCGCCGCCGTGGGAGGTGGTGAAGCAGCTCGTGGCCGAATGGCCGCGCCTGCTGGCCGAGAGCTGGAAGACCACGCTCGCCACGCTCGGCGGCTTCGGCCTGACGATCGTCATCGGCATTCCGATTGCGATGGTCATCGCCTACTCGCGGCTGGTCGAGTCGTACGTGTACCCGCTGCTGGTGTTCTCGCAGAGCATTCCCAAGGTGGCGATCGCGCCGCTGTTCGTGGTGTGGTTCGGCTTCGGCATCTTTCCGAAGGTGATCAGCGCGTTCCTGCTGGGCTTCTTTCCGGTGGTGGTGTCGACGGTGATGGGCTTCAAGTCGGTCGAGCCCGACATGCTCGACCTGGCCCGCTCGATGGGCGCGAGCCGGCTGCAGACTTTCTTCAAGATCAGCCTGCCGCAAGCCATGCCCGCGATCTTCAGCGGCCTGAAGGTGTCGGTGACGCTGGCCGTGGTGGGGGCGGTGGTCGGCGAGTTCGTCGGCTCCAACTCGGGCATCGGCTACGTGCTGCAGGTGGCCAACGGCAACTTCGACCTGCCGCTGATGTTCGCCGCGCTGGTGGTGCTGTCGAGCATCGGCGTGATTCTTTTCGTCGCGGTCGACCTCATCGAGCGCGTGATGATTCCGTGGCACGCCTCGCAGCGCCACGCGAACTGAGTTCCTTCGCCATACCCAGAAAACTCCAGGAGACAACGCCATGAAGAAACTGCTTCCCTCGCTGCTCGCCGCCGCGGCCCTCGCCAGCTTTGCCATCGCTCCCGCGCATGCGCAGGGCGACAAGCCCAAGGACAAGGTCACGCTGATGCTCAACTGGTACCTGTACAGCGAGCACGCGCCCTTCTTCCTCGGCAGGGAGAAGGGCTTCTACGCCGACGAGGGCATCGACCTGGAGATCCAGGAAGGCCGCGGCTCCGCCGTCACCGCGCAGGCGGTGGCCGCCAAGTCGGCCACCTTCGGCTACATCGATGTCACGACCATGATCAAGGCCGCCGCCAAGGGTGCACCGCTCAAGTCGACCGGCGTGCTGTTCCAGGTGAGCCCGATGTCGGTCATGGGCTTCAGCGAGAAGAACATCAAGACGCCCCAGGACATCATCGGCAAGACCGTGGCCGTCACGCCGGGCGACTCGATGTCGCAGATGTGGCCCCTTTTTCTCAAGGTCAACAACATCAAGCCCGAGCAGGTGAAGATCGTCTCGGGCGACGGCCAGACCAAGCTCAATGCGGTGATCAACGGCCAGGCCGACCTGCTGCTGGGCTATGTGATGGACCAGGCCATCAAGCTGCAGGACGCCACCGGCAAGCCCGTGACGCCGATCCGCTTTGCCGACTCGGGCGTGAACCAGATCAGCTCCGGCATCATCGCCAACAAGAACCTGCTGGCCGAGAACCCAGACCTCGTGAAGCGCTTCATGCGCGCCTCCACCAAAGCGGCCGAAGCCGCAGAGAAGAGCCCTGAAGCCGCCGTCGACGCCATGCTCAAGGCCAACCCCAAGGCCGGCGTGCGCGACACGCTGATCGTGGGCATGAAGCAGAGCGTGGCGCTCTATCACACGAAGGACACGGCCAACCAACGGCCGTTCCGCGTCGCGATGAAGAACGTGAACGACTCGCTCGACTTGCTGGTGCAGTACGGCGGCATGGATGCGTCCACGCGCGGCAAGCCGGAAGACTACGTGACGCTCGAGTTCTTGCCGAACTGACCCCTCCCGTCCGCGCGCCCGCTGTTGCCACCTCTCACGCATTCCATGTCCCAAGTCAACCTGATCGAAGCGCACGGCGTCTCGAAGACCTATCAAAGCAAGGACGGACCGGTCGAGTCGCTGAAGCCGCTGGACTTCGCCATCCAGGAAGGCGAGTTCGTCTCGGTCGTCGGACCTTCGGGCTGCGGCAAGAGCACCCTGCTCAAGATGGTGGCGGGCCTGCTGCCGATCAGCGGCGGCGAGCTCACGCTGGCGGGCAAGCCGATCCAGGGCCCTCAGAAGGACGTGGGCATCGTGTTCCAGAGCGCGGTGCTGCTGCCCTGGCGCAGCGTGCAAGACAACATCCTGCTGCAGGCCGAGATGCGCCACCTGCCCAAGGCGGCCTCCGAGGCCCGGGCGCGCGAGCTGATGGAGATGGCGGGCCTCAAGGGCTTCGAGGGCAAGTACCCCTGGCAGCTTTCGGGCGGCATGCAGCAGCGCGCGTCGATCTGCCGTGCGCTGCTGCACGACCCCTCGGTGCTGCTGATGGACGAGCCCTTCGGCGCGCTCGATGCGATGACGCGCGAGAAGATGAACCTCGAGCTGCAGCGCATCTGGATGGCCTCGAAGAAGACCGTGATGCTGATCACGCACAGCATCCCCGAAGCGATCTTTCTCTCGGACCGCGTGATCGTGATGAGCGAGCGCCCCGGCTCGATCGCTGCGGTCTACGACATCGACCTGCCGCGCCCACGCACGCTTGACGTGATGGCCTCGGCCGAATTCGGCGCCTACACCAGGCAGGTGCGCGCGCACTTTTTCTCGCAGGGCATCCTGGACCACTGAGCCGCATCCATGGACGCGCCCCGTTTCCACGTCGAGGAGATCCGGTTTGCCGAGCGCGATGTCGCGCTCAGGCTGCCGTTCCGCTTTGGCGCCGCCACCGTCACGGCCTGCCCCCAGGTGTACGTGCGGGCGCGCATCCGCTTCGAGAACGGCCGCACGGCCGAAGGCTCTGCGGCCGAGATGATGGTGCCGAAGTGGTTCGACAAGAACCCCGCGCTGACCAACGAGCAGAACTTCGAGCAGCTTCGGTTTGCGCTGCGCGATGCGCGCGAAGCCTATCTGGCCGAGGACGAAGCGCAGACCGCCTGGACGCATTTCGCGTCGAACTACGCCGCGCTGCAGGCCCGCGCGAAGGCCAAGGGCCTGCAGGCGCTGGTGGCGGGCTACGGCCCCGCGCTGATCGACCGCGCGCTGATGGATGCGCTGTGCCTGCACACGGGCCAGAGCTTTGCCGCGGCGATGAGCGCCAACCTGTGCGGCATCGACATCGCCGGCAGCGGACTGGCCGAGGACCTCGCCGGTTTCGACATGCCTGGCTTCCTGGCCAGCCGATCGCCGCGCGCCAGCATCGCGGCGCGCCACACGGTCGGCCTGGCCGATGCCATCGACGACAGCGACGCACTGCCCGATGCACCCACCGACGGCCTGCCCACCACGCTTGCCGCGGCGGTGCAACGCTACGGCCTCACGCATTTCAAGCTCAAGCTCTGCGGCCGCACGGCGCAGGACATCGCGCGCCTGGAACGCATCGCCCGCGTGATCGACGGCCACGCGCAGCTCGTGACGCTCGACGGCAACGAGCAGTACGCCGACGCCGGCGACTTCGCCGTCTTCCTCGACCGCATGCTGTCGACGCCCGTGCTGTGGAAGTTCGCGCAGAAGACCGCCTTCGTCGAACAGCCGATCCGCCGCGATGCCGCCCTGCAACGCGACGTGGCAGCGCTGGGCAAGCGCATCCCCCTGCTCATCGACGAATCCGACGCCACGCTCGATGCCTTCGTGCAGGCCCGTGCGCTGGGCTACACCGGCGTGTCGAGCAAGAGCTGCAAGGGCTTCTACAAGTCGGTCGTCAATGCGGCACGCTGCGCGCACTGGAACGCCCTGGAGAAGGCGAGCCGCTATTTCCTGTCCGGCGAAGACCTGACCATGCAGGCCGGCATCGGCGTGCAGCAGGACCTCGCGCTGGTCGGCTGGCTCGGCCTCTCGCATGTCGAGCGCAACGGACACCATTACGTCAACGGCCTTGCGGCCGTGCCCGAGGCGGAGCAGCAGGCCTTGCTGAAGCTGCATCCCGGCCTCTTCGAACCGAGCGACGGCGCCGTGCGCCTCGCCATCCGCGGCGGACAGCTCGACCTGTCGCCGCTCGCCACCGCGCCCGGCTTTGCCACCGGCAAGCCCGGCGCCGGCATCTCGTGGGACGCCATGCGTTCCGTCTACTGAAGCACCCCTCTCGCACCCAAGGAAGAAAACGATGGCCACCCAACGACTCGGAATCATCATGCACGGCGTCACCGGCCGCATGGGCATGAACCAGCACCTGATCCGCTCCATCTGCGCGATCCGCGCGCAAGGCGGCGTCACGCTGTCCAACGGCGACAAGGTGATGCCCGACCCGATCCTCATCGGCCGCAACGCCGAGAAGATGGAAGCACTCGCAGCGAAGCACGGCATCGCGCGCTGGGGCACCGACCTCGACGCGGCGCTCGCCAACAAGGACGACACGATCTTCTTCGACGCCGGCACCACGCAGATGCGCCCCACGCTGCTGGCCAAGGCCATCCGCGCCGGCAAGCACGTGTATTGCGAGAAGCCGATCGCCACCAACCTCAACGAGGCTGTCGAGATCGCGCGCCTGGCCGAAGGTTCGGGCCTGAAGCACGGCGCCGTGCAGGACAAGCTCTTCCTTCCGGGCCTGCGCAAGCTCGACATGCTGCGCCGCGCCGGCTTCTTCGGACGCATGCTCAGTGTGCGCCTGGAGTTCGGCTACTGGGTGTTCGAGGGCGACCTGCAGCCCATCCAGCGCCCGAGCTGGAACTACCGCAAGGAAGACGGCGGCGGCATGATCCTGGACATGATGTGCCACTGGCGCTACGTGCTGGACAACCTGTTCGGCGAGGTGAAGTCGGTCTCGTGCATTGGCGCCACCCACATCCCCAAGCGCTGGGACGAAGCCGGCAAGCCCTATGAAGCCACCGCCGACGACGCGGCCTACGCCACCTGCGAGCTCACCGGCCACAACGGCGAGCCCGTCATCGCGCAGATCAACATGAGCTGGGCCACGCGCGTGCGCCGCGACGACCTCGTGACCTTCCACGTCGACGGCACCGACGGCTCGGCCGTGGCGGGCCTGTCGAGTTGCCGCGCCCAGTCGCGCGTGGCCACGCCGCGCCCGGTGTGGAACCCCGACGAGAAGCAGATGATGAATTTCTTCGACCAGTGGCAGGAGATTCCGGATTCGCAGGTCTACGACAACGGCTTCAAGATCCAGTGGGAGCACTTCATTCGCCATGTGGTCGAGAACGAGCCCTACAAGTGGACGCTGCCCGAAGGCGCCAAGGGCGTGCAGCTGGTCGAGGCCGCGCTCGCGTCGTGGAAGGACCGGCGCTGGATCGACGTGCCGCAGCTGAAGATCTGAGGCGGCGGGCATGGCACTCACCCTGAACCTCCCCACCGCGAGCGGCTCGCTCGCGCCCTACGCCCTGCGCGGCACCGCGCCGGTGAAGCCCGATGCGGGCGTCAAGTTCAACCGCATCGCCTATTCGGCCGCGCACGTGGTGGCCGACCCGCTGGCCGCGATCGACCCATGGCTGCAAAGCGCGGTCGACTGGGACGCGACCATCGCCTACCGCCGCCACCTGTTCTCGCTGGGCCTGGGCGTGGCCGAAGCCATGGACACGGCGCAGCGCGGCATGGGCCTGGACTGGCCGACCTCGCTCGAGCTGATCCGCCGCTCGCTCGACGCGGCCAGGGACGTGCCGGGCGCGCGGGTCGCCTCGGGCTGCGGCACCGACCACCTGAACCTCGACGACGTGAAGAGCGTCGACGACGTGATCCGCGGCTACGAAGAGCAGATGGCGGCCATCGAAGCGCTGGGCGGCCAACTGATCGTGATGGCGAGCCGTGCGCTGGCGCGCGTGGCGCAGAGCCCCGCCGACTACGAGTGCGTGTACGGCCGCATCCTGTCGCAGGCGAAGCAGCCGGTGGTGCTGCACTGGCTGGGCGACATGTTCGACCCGGCACTGGCGGGCTACTGGGGCACGAAGGACGTCGACGCCGCGATGGACACCGCGATCGGCATCATTGCGGCGCATCCCGACAAGGTCGACGGCATCAAGATCTCGCTGCTCGACAAGGACAAGGAAATCGCGATGCGCCGCCGCCTGCCAAAGGGCGTGCGCATGTACACCGGCGACGACTTCAATTACGCCGAGCTGATTGCCGGCGACGGCTTCGGCAGCGAGCCCACGCACGGAAAGAGCGATGCGCTGCTCGGCATCTTCGACGCCATTGCTCCCGCAGCGAGCGCTGCCCTGGGCGCACTGGCGCAAGGCAACACCGAGAAGTACCACGCGATCCTCGGCCCCACGGTGCCGCTGTCGCGCCACATCTTTGCGGCGCCCACGCGCTTCTACAAGACGGGCGTGGTGTTCATGGCCTGGCTCAACGGCCACCAGAAGCACTTCACGATGGTGGGCGGCCAGCAGAGCACGCGCTCGCTGCAGCACTTTGCCGAGCTGTTCCGGCTGGCCGATGCGGCCAACCTGCTGGAGCAGCCGGAGCTCGCTGTGCGGCGCATGAAGACGCTGCTGGCGCTGCACGGCGTGGAGAGTTGATCGAAGCCATGCGCGACTTCTCACAGAACCACGACTGGCTGTCGATCAACACCGCCACCGTGCGCAAGCAGCTGGGTGCCGAGGTGCCGCTGGACCGCATCATCGACCAGTGCGCCGAACGCGGCATCCGCGCGATCAGCCCCTGGCGCGACCAGGTGGCGGCGGTCGGGCTCGACAAGGTCGCGAAGCAGCTGAAGGCGCACGGCATCGGCCTCTCGGGCTACTGCCGCGGCGGCTTCTTTCCGGCGGCCGATGCAGCGGGCCTCCAGGCCGCGCTCGACGACAACCGCCGCGCCATCGACGAGGCCAGGACGCTCGATGCGCCCTGCCTCGTGCTGGTGGTCGGTGCCCTGCCCGGCGCGCTCGAGGGCAAGGCCGCCTACAAGGACATTGCCCGCGCCCGCGGCGAGGTGCGCGACGGCATCGCCGCATCGCTCGAATACGCGCGCGAAGTCGGCATGCCGCTGGCCATCGAGCCCTTGCACCCCATGCAGGCGGCCGACCGCGCCTGCATCAACACGCTCGAACATGCGCTGGACATCTGCGACGAACTCGACGCGGGCAGGAGCGGCATGCTGGGCGTGGCGCTGGACATCTATCACGTCTGGTGGGATCCGAAACTGCAGCAGCAGATCGCCCGCGCCGGCCGCGAGCGGCTGCTGGCGTATCACGTCTGCGACTGGCTCACGCCCACGCGCGACCTGCTCTCCGACCGCGGGATGATGGGCGACGGCGTGGTCGAACTGAAGAAGATCCGCGGCTGGGTCGAGGACGCGGGCTTCGCGGGGTTCAGCGAAGTCGAGATCTTCTCGAACCTCGACTGGTGGCAGCGGCCTGGCAGCGAAACGCTCGACGCGTGTATTGAACGGCACAAGCAAGCTGTCTAGCGAAGACATTCGGGGTTGTGCTGCAATTCGCCCATGGCCACCCCGACCCTCGACGACCTGCGCCGCTACGCCATAGCGCGCACCCTCTTCAAGCCGACGACGCTGCCGGGCGCGATCCGGCGACTCGGCTTCGTCCAGGCCGACCCGATCCGCGCACCGGCGCGCGCGCAGGACCTGACCTTGCGCCACCGCGTGAAGGACTACCGCGCCGGCGATCTTGAGAGCCGCTACATCCGCCTGGCCATCGAGGAAGACTGCCTCGTCAACTACGGCTTTTTGCCGCGCGAGCACCTGGCGCTGATGCATCCGCGCGAAGCCCGGCGCGCCTGGGATGCCGATACGCAGCGCAAGGCCGCCGACGTGCTGGCCTTCGTGCGCGAGCACGGGCCGGTGCATCCGCGCGAAGTCGAACAGCACTTTGCGCATGGCAGCGTCAAGAACTACTGGGGCGGCTCGAGCAATGCGACGACGCGCCTGCTCGACGGCCTGCACTACCGCGGCATGCTGCGCGTGGTGCGGCGCGACAGCGGCACGCGCGTCTACGAGGCCGTGACGCATGTGCCGGCCGACGACAGCCCCGCCGGCCGCGCACAACGCGCCGCCGCGCTGATCGACCTGGTGGTGCGCAAATACGCGCCGCTTCCGGCCGCGAGCCTCACGTACCTCGTGCGGCTGCTCGGCTACGGCGCGCCGCATCTGTCGGCCCAGACGCAGGCCGCGCTGCGCCTGGCGCGCGACGAACGGCTCGCGAGCTGCCGCATCGATGGCACCACCTGGTACTGGCCCGTCGATGAAAACCCGGCTTCGCGGCGCCATGCGCCCGACGAGGAAGTGCGCCTGCTCGCACCCTTCGATCCCGTGGTGTGGGACCGCCGCCGCTTCGAGCTGCTGTGGGGCTGGACGTACAAGTTCGAAGCCTACATGCCGGCGCCGAAGCGGCAGTTCGGCTACTACGCGCTGCCGATGCTCTGGCACGAGCGCGTGATCGGCTGGGCCAACGTCACGGCGCCCGAAGGCCGGCTGCAGCCCGCCTTCGGCTACGCCGACCGCAGACCGCGCGATGCACTGTTCCGCGCGGCGCTCGACGACGAGCTGCACCGCATGACGCAATTCCTCGCGAAGCGCTGAGCCGTACCGCGCGTGCAGAGAAAATCCCCGCGCCGCCGAAGGTCTGGCGCACGGGCGACAACCCGGGCGGCCGACCGCTCCTAGAATCGCACCGTCGTCCGGCATGCCGGACGGCAAGCGTTCTCAGGGCGGGGCGAAACTCCCCACCGGCGGTCATGGCGGTTTCTTCGAGAGAAGGGCCGCACGAGCCCGCGAGCGCCCAAGGCCAGCAACAGGCGGCGGGGTCAGCAGATTTCGGTGCGATTCCGAAGCCGACGGTCACAGTCCGGATGAAAGAGAGCGCGAAATGCGGGCCGGCCCGCGCGCTTCGCATTGGAGCGCGCGGTCTGCCCCGCGGTTTCGTGCGCCCTGATTCAGGAAACCTGCTTTCAAGAGGCACACCATGAGTCAGATCAACGACCTTCCCCTTTCCGCCGTCGACGCGACGGCCAGGCCGCGCGGCGAGCGCATTGCCTTTGTCGAGGCGCAATGGCATTCCGACATCGTCCACCAGGCGCGCGACGCCTTCCTTGCCGAGATGGAGCGGCTCGGCGTGGCGCGCGAGCTGATCGACGTCTTCGACGTGCCCGGCGCCTTCGAGATTCCGCTGCATGCCAAGCGGCTCGCCAACTCGGGCAAGTACGCGGCCATCGTGGGCTGCGCGCTGGTGGTCGACGGCGGCATCTACCGCCACGAGTTCGTGGCCGGCACGGTGGTCAGCACGCTGATGTCGCTGCAGCTCGAGACCGACGTGCCGATCTTCTCGGCCGTGCTCACGCCGCACCACTTCCACGAGCATGTGGAGCACCGCAAGTACTTCCACCGCCACTTCGCCGTCAAGGGCACCGAGGTGGCCGAGGCCTGCGTGAAGACGCTCGAGGGCCTGAAGAAGGTCGACGCCGTGCTGGCCGCGTGACAACCGGCACGCAGCTGAAGTAATCTGGGCGGATGGCTTCTTCATCCGCTTCGAACGACCGCTACACCCTCTACGGCGCGCCCGGCTCGGGCGCCACGCCGGTCCATGCCGCGCTGACGCTGATCGGCGCGCAGGTCGACACCGTCGATGTCTCACCCTGGGAGAACGACTCCGAGCGCGAGCGCATGTCGGGCATCAACCCGATGCAGCAGGTGCCCGCGCTCGTGCTGCCGTCGGGCGAGGTGATGACCGAGAGCGCCGCCATGCTGATCTGGCTTGGCGACCGCTATCCGGAGGCCGGGCTCTGCCCCGCGCCCGGCGATCCGCTGCGTGCGCGCTACCTGCGATGGATGGTCTACCTGCCGGCGGCCATCTACTCGCTGTTCTGGGTGCGCGACGAACCCACGCGCCTCACGCCCGACCCGGCCGCGCAGGCCGTGATGCTCGAACGCACGGCCGAGCGCATCGCGCACTGCTGGCACCTGATGGACACGCAGATCGACGAGCCCGCGCCCTACCTGCTCGGCGAGAAGATCAGCATGCTCGACCTCTACGTGACCGTGCTGTCGCGCTGGACGCCGCGGCGCAGGCGCTTCTACCGCGTGGCGCCGCGCATGGCGCAGGTGGTGCGGCGCGTGGATGCCGATCCGCGCCTGGCCGATTTCTGGGCGGCGCGCTTTCCGTTCTCGATGGACCAGGAAACACAAAAGGATTGACGACGACACCATGGCCGCACGCACCCCGACCACCGATTACCCGATGACCATTTTCCACAAGCCCAACTGCAGCACTTCGCGCAACGTGCTGGGCCTGATCCGCGAGAGCGGCGTCGAACCCGAGATCGTCCTGTACCTGGAAACGCCGCCTTCGAAGAAGAAGCTGCGCGAGCTGGCCAAGGCCATGGGCCTGGGCGCGCGCGACCTGCTGCGCACGAAGGAAGCGCCCTACGAAGCGCTGGGGCTGGCCGATCCGAAGTGGAGCGACGACCAGCTGTTCGACTTCATCATCGCGAACCCGATCCTGCTGCAGCGGCCCATCGTCGTCTCGCCGCGCGGCACGCTGATGTGCCGGCCCTGGGAGCGGGTGCGCGAGATCCTGCCCGCGGCTTGAGACGAAATCCGCGGGAGATCAGGCCGAGGCCGGCATCAGCGCCGTGCGGCGCACCCGCGTCACGTTGAAGGCGCTGGCAATCAGCACGCCTTGCACCAGCGCAAGACCGGCGATCACGCTCGTGTACTGCCCATGGTCCATCAGGCGGCCGAACACCAGCGGCGCCAGCGCCTGGCCGATGTCCAGGCCCGCATACACCACGCCGTAGACGCGGCCGGTGGCGTTGGGCGGCGTCGAGCGCTTGACCAGCAGGTCGCGCGAGGGCCCCGCGACACCCGACACGAATCCCATGGCACCGAACAGCACCGGCACCATCACCGGCGGAAACTGCGCAAAGGCCAGCACCAGCGCCAGTGCGGCCGCCACCCCGAAGCCGATGCCCACGATGCGTTCGCAGCGCGACGGGTCCGAGGCCAGGAAGCCGCCCGCCACCATGCCGGCCGCGCTCGCCACCATGTAGACCGTGAGGCACACCGCCACCAGCGCCACCGGCACCGCATGCAGGTGGCCTGCCGCAGCCGGCGCGAAGGTCTGCACCACACTGATCACGACGGCGTAGAAGAAAAAGAAGCCGAAGCACATCCACACGGCCGGAATGCGCAAAAAGTCGAACTCGCCGCCGATGGGCGCCGGTTCGCCGTGCCCGGTGGCCTTGTGCACCGCCTTCACGTCCAGCGCCAGCACGCTGCGGTAGGCCCAGAGCACCAGCAGCACCACGATGGCCAGCGCACCGGCCGAGGCCAGCGCCACGCGCCATGAGAAGGCAATGGCGATCGGCACCACGAAGGCCGGCGCCAGCGCCCAGCCCAGGCTGCCGGTGATGCCGTGCACGCTGTAGGCGTGGCCCAGGCGCGTCGGTGCCACCTTGCGGTTGAAGAGCGTGTAGTCGACCGGGTGGAACACGCCATTGCCGATGCCGCCCACGATGGCGCACAGCAGCAGCATCCAGTAGCTCTGGGCCAGCGCATAGCCGAAGGCCGCCAGGCCCAGCGCGCCCAGCCCGACGAACAGCACCGGCCGCGGCCCCAGCTTGTCGACGATGAAGCCCGAGGCCGCCTGCACGATGCACGAGACCACGAAGAACACCGTCAGCACCGCGCCCAGCTCGGTGTAGCTCACGTTGAACGCGTCCTTGAGCCAGGGAAACAGTGGCGCCAGAATCAGCTGGCTGAAATGGCTGATGGCATGGGCCAGGCCGACCAGGCCGATGAGCTGGGCGTCGCCGCGCAAGCTGGTGGAAGAAGAGGCTGTCGGGGAGGGAGAGGAAGACATGGATTGCTACAAAAAACCGCGCAGGCACCGATGCTATGCCCGCTGGCCGCGGCAGAATGGCGATACAGCGACAACATTTGTCGAAACCATGCCAAGCGCCGTTTCACCCCCTTCCCCGGTCACCAGCGTCGCGTCGCTCACGCCGCATCTCTACGCACCCGACGCGGTCAGGCCGCTGCGCGCCAAGGAACACTTCCTGAGCGCGGACACCTTCGTCGAGCTGCACCAGCACCCCTGGCCGCAGCTCACTTTCTCGACCCGCGGCGTGATCCGGCTCAGCACGCAGGACGGCAGTTACATCGTGCCGCCCTCGCGCGCGGTCTGGGTGCCGGCCAACATGCCGCACAGCATCATGCTGATCGAGGACGCCGAGCTGCGCACCGTGTACCTGCATGCCTGGCTCGGCCCACCCTGGGAAAAATGCGAGGTGCTCGAGATCAGCCCGCTGCTGCGCGCGCTGATGCTCGCGCTCGACACCACGCCCGACGGCTTGCCGCCGGCCGACCCGCACGCGCCGCAGCGCGAACGCATGATCGCCCCGTTGCTGGTGGACGAGCTCGAACGCGCCACGCAGATCCGCATCGACGTGCCGCTGCCGTCGGACAAGCGGCTGCGCCAGCTGTGCGAAACGCTGCTGCGCAACCCGGCCGACCGCGCGACGCTGGCCGAACGCGCCGCCGCCATCGGCGCCAGCGAGCGCACCGTGGCGCGGCTCTTCCGGGACCAGCTCGGCATGAGCTGGCAGCAGTGGCGCCAGCAGGCCGTGATGGCGCATGCACTGCCGCTGCTGGCGCGCGGCATGGCCGTGAGCCAGGTGGCGGCGGCCAGCGGCTACGCCACCGACAGCGCGTTCTGCGCCATGTTCAAGGCCGCCACCGGACGTTCGCCCACGTCCTTCCAGCACAAGAAGCGATCCGCCGCGCTGGCCTGAATGGCGCCATGCCGTCACGGCGCTCTGGCAAGATCGGCCGGCCGACAAAACCACGGACCACCCGACCTCCTGCCCATGGCGCCCCTTCCGCGAACGCACAGCCCCCAGACCTGGACCGCAGACATCGGCGCGCGCATTCGCCGCCTCTTCTGGCTCAAGGCGATCGGCACCACGGTCTTCACCTGGCTGTTCTTCATCGGCTACTTCCACATGCTGCGCAACCCGGCCTACCCGGTCGTGGTGATGCCGCTCACGGCGCTGGACCATCTGATTCCGTTCCAGCCCTACACGCTGGGCGCCTACCTCTCGCTGTGGGTCTACGTGGGCGTCGCGCCCGGCCTGCAGCCGAACTTTCGCGAGCTGGTGGTCTACGGCCTGTGGATCGGCGCGCTGTGCCTGACGGGCCTGGGCCTCTTCTACTTCTGGCCGACGCAGATACCGCCGCTGGCCATCGACGTGTCGGGCTATCCCGGCTTCGCGATGCTGCAGGGCGTGGATGCCGCGGGCAACGCCTGCCCCTCGATGCACGTGGCGGTGGCCATCTTCACGGCCATCCGGCTGGACCACGTGCTGCGCGAGGCGCGCACGCCGGTCTTGCTGCGCCTTGCCAACTGGCTGTGGTTTGCCGCCATCGCGTATTCGACATTGGCCGTCAAGCAGCACGTGGTGCTCGACGCGCTGGCTGGCGCGCTGCTGGGAATGGCCTTCGCACTTCCTTCGCTGCGCTGGCGGCCGGAGGGCGCAAGCCGAAGCAATACCCTGGTGGGAGCGGATATCATTGGCCATCACTGACCCACAAGCCGAGCGAGGAAGGGGTCGATCCCACGCAGCGCCCCCAGGGCGGCGATCGATCAGCGGCTGGCACACGACAACAGGCATCGCACGATGAGTTCGCTGAAGGAATTGCAGGACCTGATCCACGAGAAGTACGGTATCGAACCGTCCAAGCTCGACCCCAACGCATCGATGCGCGAAACCGGCGGGCTCGACTCGCTGGCATTGGCCGAGTTCCTGTTTGCCATCGAGGACCACTTCGGCATCACCATGCCCGATGAAGACGCCAACATCGACACCCTGAACGAACTCGCGGTGCTGGTCGACAAGGTCAGGGCCGCGAAGACAGCGTGAAGCACGAGGTCTGCGTCACCGGACTGGGCGTCGTGGCGCCGCACGGCGACGAGCCCGGCGCGCTGTTCCAGGCCCTGCTCGACGGCCAGTCGGCCATCCAGCCGATCTTCCCCGAACTGCCCAAGCCCGCCGCCGCGGCCACGGTGGCCTTCGACGAAACACGCTGGTTCACCAAGCTGCAGCTCGCCGGGGTCGACCGCGTAAGCCAGCTCGCGGTGGCCGCCGCCGACCTCGCGCTGCGCGATGCCGGCCTTGCACCGAACAACGACGCCGATCCCGAACGCGTCGGCATCTATGCCGGCTGCGGCATGGGCGGCGCCGCGGCACTCGAGGCCGCCTACCGCGGCAACGGGCGGGTGTCTCCGCTCACCATTCCGGCCTTCATGCCCAACGCGCCCGCGGCCCACGTGGCCATGCGCCAGGGCGTGCAGGGACCGGTGCTGACCTATTCGGTCGCCTGCGCCTCGTCGTCGGTGGCGATTGCCGAAGCGGCCAAGGCCATCGAACGCGGCGAAGTCGACATGGCCATTGCCGGTGGCAGCGAAGCGCTGATCGTGCCGGGTGTGGTGCTGGCCTGGCAGGCGATGCAGACCTTGGCCAGCTTCCAGCCCGGCGAAGCGGCCGGCGCGGTACGGCCCTTCGCGAGCGACCGCAGCGGCTTCGCACTGGGCGAAGGCGCGGCCTTCCTGGTGCTCGAATCGGCTGAACGCGCGCGCGGCCGCGGCGCCCGCAGCTATGCCACGCTGGCCGGCTGGGGCCTCGGCAGCGACGCCACCCATCTCACCAAGCCCGACGCGCCCGGCCAGGCGCGCGCGCTGCGCCAGGCGCTGCGCCAGGCCGGCCTCCAGCCGCGCGACGTGGGCTACTGCAACGCGCACGGCACGGCCACGCGCATCGGCGACGTGGTCGAGCGCAACGCGCTGGCCGATGTGTGGGGCAATGACCTGGGCAACCTGCGCGTCAGCTCCACCAAGGCGCTGCACGGCCACATGCTCGGCGCCGCGGGTGCCATCGAGGCGCTCGTCACGGTGCTGGCGCTGCACCGCCGCCAGTTGCCGCCGAATGCGAACTGCAGCGAGGTCGATCCGGCCTGCAGCCTGAACCTCGTCACGCCGCACGACACCAGCGCGCCCAACATCGAGGCGGCCATGAGCAACTCCTTCGCATTCGGCGGCACGAATTCCGTGCTGCTCTTCCGCCGCCCGTGAAACCGGGGTTCCGTCGGGGGTATGCTGACGATGGAATCTTCAATCAATCGATCACCTCGACAAACGGGAGTTCGTCATCATGCGTTTTCGCACCGCAATGATTTCCATCGCGCTGGTTGCGGCCAGTGTTTCAGCCTCGGCCCAGTCGGACCTGCTCGGCAAGCTCAAGGACCAGATGAGCTCCTCGGGCGGCGGCGCTGCCCTCGGCGAGAACCTCGGCTTCAAGATGCCCGCGATCGGCTCCAGCACCATGGGCAATGCGGCCGGCGTGCTGCAGTACTGCGTCAAGAACAACTACCTGGGCGGCGATGCGGCCTCGGTGAAGGACAAGCTGCTGGCCAGGATCACCGGTCAGAAGCAGCAGGAAACCGGCTTCGCGAGCGGCGCCAAGGGGCTGCTCAAGGGCGGCGACGGCAAGACGCTGAACTTCAAGATGCTCTCGTCGAAGGTGAAGGAAAAAGCCTGCGACTACGTGCTCAAGAACGCGAGTTCGCTGGTCTAGCCACTCTCCCATGCGCGCGGCCCGAGCGGCCGCCCCAGTTTCCGCCTGCGGTGGCGCAGGACGATCGCCAGCAAGCCACCCACCATCCATGAATCCGGCAGCCACCCCCTCCTCCGCTTCTTCCTCCCTGCGCCAGCGCATCGCGCGCTGGGTTCCCTGCCTGGCCTGGCCCCGTCCTTCCGCGGCGCTGCTGCGCAACGAGGCCATGGCGGGCATCACGGTCGCGCTGATGGTGCTTCCCCAGGGCGTGGCCTATGCCGCGCTGGCGGGCATGCCGCTGGTCACCGGCGTGTATGCGGCGCTGTTCCCGGCGCTCATCGCGGTGATCTTCAGTTCGTCGCAGCGGCTGTCGGTCGGGCCCACGGCGCTCACCAGCCTGCTGGTGGGCGCATCGCTCGCGCCGCTGGCGGTACCCGGCAGCGCCGAATGGGTGGAAATGGCGGTGTGGCTCACGCTGATGTCGGGCGCGATCCAGATCGTGCTGGGCATCGGGCGCTTCGGCTGGCTGCTGCGGCTGGTCAACTCGCCGGTGCTGATCGGCTTCACGCAGGGCGCGGCGGTGCTGATCGCCATTTCGCAGCTGCCGGCGTTGCTCGGATTCACCGGGCGCACCCTTCCCCAGGTGCTGCAGGGCGGGCCGCCGCCCGACCTGGTCGCCATTGCCTTCGGGCTCGGCAGCATCGCCGTGCTGTGGCTCGGCAAGCGGCTTGCGCCGCGCTTCCCGACCACCATGGCGCTGGTGGCGGGCGCCGCGGCCATCAGCTGGAGCATCGGCTACGCACTGCGGGGCGGCGCCGTGGTGGGCAGCCTGCCTTCGGGCCTGCCTTCCTTCTACTGGCCGGGCCTGCTGCCGCTGAACACGCTCAGCGCGCTGGTGCTGCCTGCGTTGATGATCACGCTCGTGAGCTTTCTCGAAACCGCGTCGAGCGCCAAGGTCGACAACGCGCGCGCCGGCACGCTCTGGAACGAGAACCAGGACCTGATCGGCCAGGGCCTGGCCAAGCTGGCCTCTGGCTTCACGGGCGCCTTTCCCACCAGTTCGTCGTTCTCGCGCTCGGCCATCACGCTGTATGCAGGCGCCCAGACCGGCTGGGCCACGCTGTTCAGCGTGGTGGTGGTGGCCGGTGCGCTGCTGTGGCTGATGCCGCTGCTCTATCACGTACCGCAGGCGGTGCTGGCGGCGGTGGTGGTCACGGCCATCCTGGGGCTGGTCAAGCCGGCGAGCTTCGTCGCGCTCTGGCGCGTGTCGCGCATCGAGGCGGGCATTTCGTTCGGCACCTTCGTGCTGACCATCGCCACGGCGCCGAGCATCTACTGGGGCGTGCTGGGCGGCCTGCTCGCGAGCCTGGCGCACTACATGTACCGCCACCTGCACCCGCGCATCATCGAGGTGGGCCTGCATCCCGACGGCAGCCTGCGCGACCGCAAGCTCTGGAAACTGCCGCCGCTGGCGCCGCAGCTCTATGCGCTGCGCATGGATGCCGAGCTCGACTTCGCCTCGGCCTCCACGCTCGAGCGCGCACTCACGACCGCGCTGGCCGAGCGCCCCGAACTCACCGACGTGTGCCTCTTTGCGCAGCCCATCAACCGCATCGACATCACCGGCGCCGAAGTGTTCGGTTCGATCCGCCGGATGATGGAGGCCAAGGGCGTGCGCCTGCACCTGAGCGGCCTGAAGCTGCCGGCCATGCAGGTGCTGGAGCGCGCCGGCCTGCTCGCGCCGGGGCCGATGCTGTTCAGCTACCGCACCGACGGCGAGGCGCTGGCGGCGCTGACCCAGCAGCGGGCCGACGTTCCGCCGCTGCCGGTGCCGGAGGACGACGACGGCCGCTGAACGAAGGGCCCGGCGGCCGCGCCATGAAGACCACGTCAGCGCGCCGCGACGAAAGGCTCCACCGAGGCCGACTTGATCTCGTAGCCGCTCACGCCCATGTCCACGGAGGAATAGCGCGCCGCCTTCAGCAGGCCGCTCACGCGCACCGTGTCCATGGCATGCAGGCCCTTCACGGTGTCGGCCGCGACCACGTGCACGATCTGGTTGGCCGGCGGCGGCGGCGTGTGGATGCAGGCACCGAAGTACGGCACCAGCAGGAACTCGCGGATGCCGGCCTGCGTGTTGTCCAGCGGGACGACGAAGCCCGACAGCCGCGCCGCCGTGCCGTCGAGCGCCACGTTGACCGGCGCGTTGTCCCAGACGGCGCGCATCTCGTCGAGCATCTGGATCGCGCGCGGGTCGTTGTCGCGCAGCGACTCCAGGCTGAGGTTGCGGTAGCGCTTGGTCGGGTCCCAGTTCTTGGGAACGAGCTCTTCCCATTTGAGTTCCTGCGCGGCAGCCGCCGGCACCGCGCCGGTGCCGGCGGCCGGCCCGCAGCCCGCCAGGGCAGCGGCGCCCAGCGCCAGCAGGAAGGCCGGCAAAGTGCGGCGGAAGAAGGCTCTCATGGCGCCTATTGTGCTTGCGGCCCGTGTCCGCCAGCTTAGCGGGGGCTTAACGGTGAGGACAAATTGCCCGCGCCCGGCCAGAATCGCGCCACCACGACTCCGAGGAGATCCGCATGGCTGCAACAGGATGGCTGGGACTCACGTCCCTTGGCATTGTTCACACCGCGATCAGCCTGATCGCCGTGATCGCGGGGCTGGTCGCCCTGTTCCGCTACAGGGAAATCACGCTGCGCACCGGCTGGGGCCGGGTCTTCGTGTGGACCACCGTGCTGACCTGCCTGACCGGATTCGGCATCTTCCAGCACGGCGGCTTCGGCAAGCCGCATGCGCTGGGGATCCTGACGCTCGCGGCACTGGCCGTGGGTGCAGCCGCCGGCCGCGGCGCCATCTTCGGCCAAGCCTCGCGCTACGTCGAAGCCGCGGCCTTCTCGGCCAGCTTCCTGTTCCACTGGATTCCGGCCTTCACCGAAACCCTGACCCGCCTGCCGCTGGGCGCGCCGCTGCTGCCCAATGCCGATGCGCCCGAACTCAAGGCGATCACCGCGGGGCTCGGCGTGCTGTACCTGGTCGGCGTGACGCTGCAGATCAAGCGGCTGCGCGGCGGCAAGCCGGTCAGTCCCGCACCGGTCCGCGCAGGTTCTTGATCTGCGAGCGCTGGCTCTTGCCTTCGAGCCGCCGCTGCTTCGAACCGTAGGTAGGCTTGGTGGCGCGCCGCACGCGCGGCGGCGTGGCCACGCTGTCGACCACCTCCTGCAGGCGCACGAGCGCGTCGGCGCGGTTCATTTCCTGCGTGCGGTGCTGCTGTGCCTTGAGAACGAAAACGCCTTCCTGCGTGATGCGGCTGTCGCGCAGGGCAAGCATCCGCTCCTTCACGTCGGCAGGCAGCGAGCTCGCGTGGATGTCGTAGCGCAGGTGCACCGCGCTCGACACCTTGTTGACGTTCTGGCCACCCGCGCCCTGCGCGCGGATGGCGCTGAACTCGACCTCGTCGGGGTCGATCAGGATGGGTGGGCGGAGCATGTCCGCAAGTGTGCCTTCAAACGCGTTCGAACACGGCCGCAATGCCCTGTCCGCCACCGATGCACATCGTGACCAGCGCATAGCGCCCGCCGGTGCGGTGCAGCTCTGCGATCGCCTTCGTCGTGATGATCGCGCCGGTCGCGCCTACCGGATGGCCGAGCGAAATGCCCGAACCGTTCGGGTTCACCTTGGCCGGATCGAAGCCCAGCTCCTTGATCACCGCGCAGGCCTGCGCCGCGAAGGCTTCGTTCGATTCGATCACGTCGAAGTCGGCGACCTTCAGGCCCGTGCGCTCCAGCACCTTGCGCGTGGCCGGCACCGGGCCGATGCCCATGTACGCGGGCTCCACGCCAGCATGCGCGTAGCCGACCAGGCGCGCCAGCGGCTTCAGGCCCAGCGCCTTGGCGCGCCCGCCCTCGGCCAGCACCACGGCGGCCGCGCCGTCGTTGATGCCCGAGGCATTGCCGGCGGTCACGAGGCCGTCCTTCTTGAACGCGGGTTTCATCTTCGAGAGCGTCTCCGCGGTGGTGTCGGCACGCACATGCTCGTCGGTGTCGAACAGCACGACGCCCTTGCGCGTCTTCACCTCGACCGGAACGATCTGTTCCTTGAAGCGCCCGGCAGCGATGGCCGCCGCCGCACGCTGCTGGCTGGCCACGGCCAGTTCGTCCATCTGCTCGCGCGTGATGCCGTAGCGCGCCGCCACGTTCTCGGCCGTGATGCCCATGTGGATCTTCTCCCACGGGTCGTGCAGGATGCCAAGCATATAGTCGACCAGCACCGCATCGCCCATGCGTGCGCCGTAGCGCGCCGAGGTGTCGAAGTAAGGCCCGCGGCTCATCGATTCCGAGCCGCCGCCGATGGCGATGTCGCAGTCGCCCAGCGCAATGGCCTGGGCCGCCGACACGATCGCCTGCAGGCCCGAACCGCAGAGGCGGTTGACGTTGAAGGCCGGCGTCTCGATCGGGCAGCCCGCGTCGATGGCGGCCACGCGGCTCAGATACGCGTCCTTCACGTCGGTGGGAATCACGTTGCCCATCACCACGTGGCCGATGGCATCGGCGGCCACGCCGCTGCGCTCGATGGCGGCCTTGACGGCGGTGGTGGCCAGTTGCGTGTTGGGCACGTCCTTCAGCGCGCCGCCGAAGGTGCCGATGGCGGTGCGGGCGGTGCCGACCACGAAGATGTCGCGCGTTGTCATGGTGTGGTTCTCCTGGATTGAAAAATGGATTCGATGGCCGCTCACCTGGCCTTCGCCGCCGCGGGCTTGCGGCGCGCCGCGGCGGGGCGATGCAGCACGCCATTCAACAGCAGATCGATGCCCTGGTCGGCAATCTGGTCGGGCGTGAGCTCGCCATCGGGGCGGTACCAGCGGCCGATCCAGCTCAGCGCGCCGGCCAGCATGAAGGCGGCCATCTTGGGATCGCAGGGCGCGATCGAGCCTTCGGCGACGCCGTTTTCGATGAGCCGGCGAAACTGCCCGTCAATGCCGGCCTTGAGGCGACGCAGTTCCTTCTTGAGCGGAGCGGGCAGCGGGTCTTCGCCAATGCGGATCACGCACATGCCGAAGTCCTGCGTGACCACGCCCGAATAGATGCGCATGCAGGCCTTGAGCTGGTCGATGGCGCTGCCACCCGCGGCACGCACCTCGCCGATGCCGGCCTGCATCAGGTCGAGAGCGGTCTTCACGCACTCCAGCAGGATCTGGTCCTTGCTCTCGACGTAGTAGTAGAGCGTGGGCTTGCTGACGTTGAGCCGCTCGGCGATGTCGTCGAGCGACGTGGCATGGAAGCCGCGCTCGTTGAAAAGCTGGGCCGCCGTCTGCAGCACGGCGTTGCGCTTGACCTCGCGCTGCTGCGCGCGCTTGCCGGCGGGCGCCCAGGGAGAAAGCGCTGCGGGGGACGCGGAGGGAGAGGATGCGACGAGGGCAGGACGGGCCATGGGGTTTGTGCGGGCGGGGAAAGTCCTGATGCCGCGGCCTGCGGCGAACCGTGACATTACCCACCAGTAGTAATTTTACGGGCCAGTAGCTTTTTTGGTCCTGGACACAAACCCTGACGCTAGCGCCTCCTCCTTAGCCATGCCTGACGAGCCCCACCGGGACGACTTCTGCGCCCCTGCCGCATCCGTGCTCCAGGTCGACGCGCTGACGCTCGCGTTCGGTGGCGTCAAGGCGCTGACGAACGTGGGTTTCGGCGTGGCGCCCGGCTCGATCACCGCGGTGATCGGCCCCAATGGTGCGGGCAAGACATCACTGTTCAACACGATCTCGGGCTTCTACAAGCCCGCGCAGGGCCGCGTGCTGTTCGAGGGCGAGGACATCACGCGCCTGCCCGCGCCGAAGCGCGCCGCGCTGGGCCTGGCGCGCAGCTTCCAGAACATCGCGCTGTTCCGCGGCATGACGGTGCTCGACAACATCAAGCTCGGCCGCCACACGCATCTGAAGACCAATGTGTTCGACGCGCTGTTCTACCTGGGCCGTGCGCGCCGCGAAGAAGCCGAGCTGCGGCGCGACGTGGAAGAACGCATCATCGATTTCCTCGAGATCGACCACATCCGCCACGCCTCGGTGGCCGCCCTGCCCTACGGCCTGCAGAAGCGCGTGGAAATGGCGCGCGCGCTGGCCATGCAGCCCAAGGTGCTGATGCTCGACGAACCCGTGGCCGGCATGAACCGCGAGGAGACCGAGGACATGGCGCGTTTCATTCTCGATGTGCGGCGCGAATGGGGCATCACGGTGCTGATGGTGGAGCACGACATGGGCATGGTGATGGAGCTGTCGGACCACGTCGTGGTGCTCAACTTCGGCCAGGTGATCGCGCAGGGCACGCCGGCGCAGGTGCAGGCCGACCCCGAGGTGGTCCGCGCCTACCTCGGCGCGGGCGACGTCGGCGAGCTGCGGCGGCGGCTGCGCGGCGAACCCTTGGCAGGAGCAGCCTGATGGATTGGGCCTACCTGTTCGAGATTGCGCTCACCGGCATTGCCGGCGGCGGGATCTATGCATTGGCCGCGCTGGCCTTCGTGCTGGTCTACAAGGCCACGCGCGTGGTCAACATCGCCATCGGCGAGATGCTGATGGCCGGCGCCTACCTGTTCTTCACCTTTGCTGCGAGCTTTTCGCTGCCGATCTGGCTTGCGGCGCTGGGCTCGGTGATCGGCACCGGCCTGCTGGGCGCGGTGATCGAGCGCACGATGATCCGGCCATTGCTGGGCGAGCCGCCGATCTCGGTGTTCATGGTGACGGTCGGCCTTGCATCGATCCTCGTCGGGCTGGTCGAGATCATCTGGACCGCAGACCAGCGCCGGCTGCCCGAATTCCTGCCGAACGCGCCGGTGATGATCGGCGACGCATTCCTCGCGCCGAAGATCGCCTACGGCGCGTCGATTGCGGTCGTGCTGATCGGCATGGTGCTGCTGCTGTTCCGATTCTGGCGTGGCGGCGTGGCGCTGCGGGCCACCGCCTCCGACCAGGCGGCGGCCTATTCGATGGGCATCAACGTGCCGCGCGTGTTCTCGCTCGCGTGGGTGGCCTCGGCCATGATCGCGGCGGTGGCCGGCGTCATCGTCGGCGCCATCGGCGGCATCTCGTCGTCGATGGGGGTATTCGGGCTGTCGGTGCTGGTGGTGGTGATCGTCGGCGGGCTCGACAGCGTTCTGGGTGCGCTGGTCGGCGGCCTCTTCATCGGGCTGGTCGAGGCCCTCGCGGGGGCCTATCTCGGCGGCGAGTACAAGCTGCTTGCGACCTTCATCGTGCTGGTGCTCGTGCTGATGGTGCGGCCATACGGCCTCTTCGGCACACACGAAATCGAGAGGCTCTAGCCATGCGCATCGGCACCCTCAAGCAAAGCTACACAGCCGACGCAGCGCTGTTCGACTCGCGCACCCAGAAGGTGTGGCTTGTGGTCGGCGCCGCGCTGCTCGTGCTGTTCCCATTCATCGCCAGCGACTACTGGCTCTACCTGGCGTGCCTGGTCGCCATCAACGTGGCGAGCGCGACGGGCCTCAACATCCTTACCGGCTACACGGGTCTGGTGAGCCTGGGGCAGGCAGCGTTCATGGGACTGGGCGCATACACCGTCGCGATCATGCAGACGCGGCTCGGCACGCCCTTCCTGCTCAACATCGCCGCGGGCGGCATCGTCGCCATGCTCGGCGGACTGGTCGTCGGCATCCCCTCGCTGCGCGTGAAGGGCCTGTACCTCGCCATCGCCACCATCGCCGCGTCGTTCATCGCGCACTTCCTGTTCGCCAACCTCAAGCTCACGGGCGGCACTTCGGGCCTCTCGCTGCCGCCGGCGCAGTTCTTCGGACTGCCGCTGGATACCTCGTTCCGGCTCTACTGGGTGATCGTGCCCGTGATGCTGCTGATGGTGCTCGGCGCGGCCAACCTGTTCCGAACGCGTGTGGGCCGGGCCTTCATCGCGATCCGCGACCGCGACATCTCGGCCGAGGTACTGGGCATTCCGCTGCTGCGCTACAAGCTGCTGTCGTTCGGGCTCTCGTCGTTCTATGCGGGCGTGGCGGGTGGCCTCTGGGCCTACTTCTTCCGCGTGGTCACGCCGGAGAGCTTTCCGCTCCTGATGTCGATCTTCTTCCTGGCCGCGATCATCGTCGGCGGCATGGGCACGATCCTCGGCGGCATATTCGGCGCGGTGTTCATGACCATGGTGCCCGAGCTGCTCAAGCTGGTGGTCGACCTGCTGCCAGGCGGCGTCGAGATGACCGTATTCCTGTCGCCCGTGCGCACCGTCGTGTTCGGGCTGCTGATCGTCGGATTTCTGGTGTTCGAGCCGCACGGGCTCGCAGAAGTGTGGCGGCGCATCCGCCGCTTCTTCCATCTATGGCCGTTTCGCAACTAGAACCAGGAGACAAGCATGCCCAAGACACCGAAGCTTTCCCACCGTCGCCGCGCTTTGCTGATCGCGGCCGGCCTTGCAGTCACTGCCGTGCCGCTCGCGAACGCACAGGGCAACGAGGACATCGTCATCGGCGGCTCGATCCCGATGACCGGCGTGTTCGCCTTCGCAGGCGTCGGCATCAACGCCGGCATCGCCGACTACGTGAAGATCGTCAACGACGCGGGCGGCATCAAGGGGCGCAAGCTGCGCTATGTGCCGGAAGACACGGGCTACAAGGTCGATGTGTCGGTGGCTGCCTTCAAGAAGATCACGAGCCAGAACAAGGTCAACCTCTACTACGGCGACTCGACCGGCTTCTCCAAAACCATCAACCCCGAGCTCGAACGCAACGGCCAGATCCTCATGGCCGGCGCTTCGTTTGCCACCGAACTCAACGACTCGGCCAAGTACCCGAACCAGTTCCTGGTCGGTCCCGACTACACCGAGCAGATCGGCATCCTGCTGCGCCACATCGCCAAGGAAAAGCCGGGTGCAAAGGTGGCCTTCGTGTATTCCGATTCCGAATTCGGCCGCGATCCGATCGAAGCCAGCGAAGCCGCCGCCAAGAAGCTGGGCCTCACCGTGCCGGTCAAGCTCATGACGCCGCCGGGCAGCGTGGACGTGTCGACCGAAGTCATCAAGCTGCGCCGCGCTGCGCCCGACTACACCATCTTCCACGGCTACATCCTCGCGCCCATTCCGGAGTTCGTGCAGCAGGGCAAGCAGATGGGCATGACCAGCAAGTGGATGGGCACCTTCTGGACCATGGACAGCTCCACCGTCATGAAGATGGGCGAAGGCGCCGACGGCTTCATGGGCGTGATGCCCTACCGCTACTACTACGACACCTCGGCCAAGGCGCCGATGCTCGACAAGATCCGTGCGCTGCGTCCCGAGTACCAGAGCACGGCCTACACGCAGGGCTTTCTCACCGCGATGCTGTTCACCGAAGCGGTCAGGCGCACGCTGGATGCGGGCAAGCCGCTGGACGGCAAGAACCTGAAGGCCTCGCTCAACACCATCAAGGATTTCGACACGGGCGGGCTCATTGGCATGCCGATCACGGTCAAGGGCAACTCGATTCCGGTGGGCCGCGTCTACAAGGCCGACATGAAGGCGCAGAAGATGGTGCCGGCATCGGACTGGATCTCGCTGAACTGATGGACGCGCGCGCGGCACCCGACCTCGTGCTCGAGGTCAACAACCTCGAGGTGGTCTACAACAAGGTCGTGCAGGTGCTGCGCGGCCTGTCGCTGGCCGTGCCGCGCGGGCAGATCGTGGCGCTGCTCGGCAGCAACGGGGCGGGCAAGTCGACCACGCTGAAGGCAGTGTCGGGCCTGCTCGCGCTGGAAGACGGCGAGGTGGAGGCGGGCCGCATCGTGTTCGACGGCGCGCCGACCGCTCAGCTGGCGCCGCAGCAACTCGTGCGGCGCGGCCTGAGCCATGTGATGGAAGGCCGGCGCGTGTTCGAGGACCTGACGGTCGAGGAGAATCTGATCGCCGCGACCTACGCGCTCACTGGGCGCGACGGCCCCGCGCCGCCGCGCAACTTCGACGACGTCTACGCGTACTTCCCGCGCCTGCACGAACGCCGCAAGGGCCTCGCGGGCTATCTCTCGGGCGGCGAGCAGCAGATGCTGGCCATCGGCCGCGCGCTGGTCGCGCAGCCCAAGCTCATCCTGCTCGACGAACCCTCCCTGGGCCTCTCGCCCAGGCTGGTGGAAGACATCTTCACGATCATCGCGCGCATCAACGCCGAGCGCGGGACCTCGATGCTGCTGGTGGAGCAGAACGCGAGCGTGGCACTGGCCATTGCCCATACCGGCTACATCATGGAAAGCGGCAAGGTCGTGATCGACGGCAGCGCCGAACGGCTCGCGGCCGACCCCGACGTGCGCGAGTTCTACCTGGGCGTGGGCGGCAGCGGCGAGTCGCGCAGCTTTCGCGCGCTCAAGCACTACAAGCGCCGCAAGCGCTGGCTCTCATGACCGATGCTGCGCTTCCCTCGCTGACATTGCCGCAGATGCTGCGCGAGCAGGCGCGCTTGCGGCCCCAACGCATCGCGATCCGCCAGAAGGACTTCGGCATCTGGCATCCGCTGGACTGGGCCGGCTACCTGCGCCGCGCTTCCCGCTTCGGCCTCGGCCTGCATGCGATGGGCCTGGCGCCCGACGGGCACCTCGGCGTGATCTCGGAGAATCGTGTCGAGTGGCTGCTCGCGCAGATGGGCGCCGGCCTGATCGGCGCCGTGACCGTCGGCGTCTACCCGACCAGCCCGAGCAACGAAGTGGCCTACGTGCTCGGCCATGCAGACATCGAGGTGATCGTCTGCGAAGACCAGGAGCAGACCGACAAGGTGCTCGAGGCCATCGGCCAGCTGCCGCGCCTGCGCAAGATCGTCGTGATCGAGACCAAGGGCCTGGCGAGCTATCCGCCCGAAGTGCGCGGACTCATCGCGACCTTTGCCGAAGTGGAACAGGCCGGCGCCGAGGTGCACGCACGCGAGGGCGACGCGCTGATCGAAGCCGCCCTGCAACGCCAGACGCTCGCCGACATCGGCCTGATGATCTACACCTCGGGTTCCACCGGCAAGCCCAAGGGCGCGATGATCTCGTACCGCAACATCCGCGGCGTGGTGCCCGGCATCGTCGAGCGGCTGGCGCTCGACGGCGACACCACGCATCTTTCGTACCTGCCGCTGTGCCACGTGGCCGAGCAGATGCTCACGGCCTTCGTGCCGGTCTACCTGGGCTCGCAGGTGAGCTTCGGCGAATCGATCCGCACCGTGCAGGAAGACCTGCGCGAAGTGGCGCCCACCATGTTCCTTGGCGTGCCGCGCATCTGGGAGAAGCTGCACGCGGGCATCAGCATCAAGATGCAGGAGGCGGGCCGGCTGCAGCGCGCGCTGTTCCGCCGCGCGCTCGCGGCCTGCGCGCCGCTGGCCGAGAAGCCGCGCAGCGCCTGGACACTGGCCGAGCGCGGCCGTTTCTCCCTGTACTACTGGACGGTGCTGCGCGCGCTGCAGAACTTCATCGGCCTGCGGCGCGCGCGCGTCGCGCTCACCGGCGCGGCGCCGATTCCGGCCGACGTGGTGCGCTTCTTCCGCACGCTGGGCGTGCCGCTGGTGGAGGTGTACGGCCTCACCGAATCGACCGGCATGATCGCCGGCCACCGCAGCGATGCCGTGAGGATCGGCACGGTCGGCCCGCCGACGCTGGGCACCGAGTACCGCATCGGCGAAGCGGGCGAACTGCTGGTGCGCGGCGAGATGGTGTTCGAGGGGTACTACAAGAACCCCGAGGCCACGGCCGCGTCGATCCGCGAAGGCTGGCTCTACACCGGCGACGTGGTGCGCGAAGAGGATGGCCAGCTGCGCATCATCGACCGCCTGAAGGACATCATGATCACGGCCGGCGGCAAGAACCTCACGCCCTCGGAGATCGAGAACACCATGAAGGGCAGTCCCTTCATCAAGGAATGCATCGTGGTGGCGGACGGACGCAAGTTCGTCGGCGCGCTGCTGCAGATCGACTACGAAACGGTGGGCAAGTGGGCTGAGGCCGAGCGCATTCCGTTCACGCACTTCCGCTCTCTGGTGGAAGAGCCGCGGGTGCGCGCGCTGATCGAATCGGAAATTTCACGCGGCAACGACAGGCTCGCGCAGGTGTCGCAGATCCGGCGTTTTCACCTGCTCACAAAAGAGTTGGACCACGACGACGGCGAAGTCACCGCAACCATGAAGGTGCGGCGCTCCAGCATCTACAAGGCTTACGCCGAAGAGATCGAGGCGCTGTACCGCGCCTGACCCGCAGCGCGTTTTACTCGCCGCGCGCAGGCCGGGCCCGCACGTCGGTCACGTCGCCTGCGGGGCGCAGCGACAGCGGGCTGCGCACCGACTCGCCGCGCGCACGCGCATTGGCCACATCGGCGGCGCTAGGCCCGGCCGGCTGTGCCGCATTGCGAAAACGCTCGAAGCCCGAACGCGGGTTGAAGCGCCCGCCCATCGAGGCCATCCAGGGCGTCACGGGCTTGCCCGTGATCCGCCCCCAGGCGTAGCGAACGCCCCACACGGCCGCCAGCAACATGACCGCCACCGCCAGGCTGGCCGCGAAGACCAGCCCCAGGAGCAGAAGAATGACGCGAAAAATGAAGTTCATCATCCGGCTTTAGGCCGCAACGGCCTCCGATGGTTCCCCGGCCCTGGTGAACGAGAACTGGCCGGGGGTCCGGATCGGGTCGGTATTCACCTCGATGGTGTCCTTCGGCCCGAAGCTGCCGTCGAGCAGCAGCTTCGAGAGCGGATTCTCGATGCGCTGCTGGATCGCGCGCTTGAGCGGCCGCGCGCCGAACACCGGGTCGAAGCCGACCTTGGCAATCTCGGCCAGCGCCGCGGGCGACACTTCCAGGCCCAGGTCCATCTTCGCAAGGCGCGCCTGCAGCACCTTGAGCTGGATCGCGGCAATCGATTCGATGTTCTTCGCATCGAGCGCATGGAACACCACGGTCTCGTCGATGCGGTTCAGGAACTCGGGGCGGAAGTAGTTCTTGAGCTCGTCCCACACCGCTTCCTTGATCTCCTCGGCGGGCCGGCCCACCATCGACTGGATGATCGGCGAGCCGATGTTGCTGGTCATCACGATCACAGTGTTCTTGAAGTCCACGGTGCGGCCCTGGCCATCCGTGAGGCGGCCATCGTCGAGCACCTGCAGCAGTACGTTGAACACGTCGTGGTGGGCCTTCTCGACCTCGTCGAGCAGCACCACGCTGTAGGGCTTGCGGCGCACGGCTTCGGTCAGGTAGCCGCCCTCCTCGTAGCCCACGTAGCCCGGCGGCGCGCCGATCAGGCGGGCCACCGAATGCTTCTCCATGAACTCGCTCATGTCGATGCGGATCAGGTGGTCTTCGCTGTCGAACAGGAAGCCCGCGAGCGCCTTGCACAGCTCGGTCTTGCCCACGCCCGTGGGGCCGAGGAACAGGAACGAGCCGGTCGGGCGGTTCGGATCGCTCAGGCCCGAGCGCGAGCGGCGGATCGCATTGGCGACCGCGCCGATGGCCTCGTCCTGGCCCACGACGCGCTCGTGCAGCTTGTCTTCCATCACGAGCAGCTTGTCGCGCTCGCCCTGCATCAGCTTGGCGACCGGGATGCCGGTGGCGCGCGCCACGACCTCGGCAATTTCTTCGGAGCCCACCTGCGTACGCAGCAGCGTGGGCGCGCTGGACTTGCCCTTGCTCGCCTCGCTTTCCTCGGCCTCGCGCAGGCGCTTCTCCAGCGCCGGCAGCTGGCCGTACTGCAGCTCGGCGAGCTTGTTGAAGTCGCCCTTGCGCTTCCACTCCTCGATCTCGAACTTGATCTTGTCGATGTCCTCGCGGATCTTCGCGCTGCCCTGCGCCTGCGCCTTCTCGGCCTGCCAGATCTCGTCGTAGTCGGCGATCTCCTTCTGCAGGCGCCCGATCTCGTCCTCGATCAG
This sequence comes from Variovorax beijingensis, assembly GCF_007828835.1. GTDB lineage: Bacteria > Pseudomonadota > Gammaproteobacteria > Burkholderiales > Burkholderiaceae_C > Variovorax > Variovorax beijingensis_A. The sequence continues at coordinate 198,740 of NZ_VIVL01000008.1, forward strand.
GCCGAATCGCTTCTGCGAGGCTTCGTCCTTTTCGCGGCGCACGGCTTCGCGCTCGATCTGCAGCTGGATCAGGCGGCGGTCGAGCCGGTCCATGACCTCGGGCTTGGAGTCCATCTCGATCTTGATCTTGGCCGCGGCCTCGTCGATCAGGTCGATGGCCTTGTCGGGCAGGAAGCGGTCGGTGATGTAGCGGTCGCTCAGTTCGGCCGCGGCCACGATGGCCGGGTCGGTGATCTGCACGCCATGGTGCACTTCGTACTTTTCCTGCAGGCCGCGCAGGATGGCAATGGTGGCCTCCACGCTGGGCTCGCCCACGAGGATCTTCTGGAAGCGGCGCTCCAGCGCGGCGTCCTTCTCGATGTACTTGCGGTATTCGTCGAGCGTGGTGGCGCCCACGCAATGCAGCTCGCCGCGCGCGAGCGCGGGCTTGAGCATGTTGCCCGCGTCCATCGCGCCCTCGGCCTTGCCAGCGCCTACCATGGTGTGCAGCTCGTCGATGAAGACGATGGTCTGGCCTTCGTCCTTGGCGAGCTCATTCAGCACGGTCTTCAGGCGCTCTTCGAACTCGCCGCGGTACTTGGCGCCCGCCAGCAGCGCGGCCATGTCGAGCGACAGCACGCGCTTGCCCTTGAGCGACTCGGGCACTTCGCCCGCGACGATGCGCTGCGCCAGGCCTTCGACGATGGCGGTCTTGCCCACGCCGGGTTCGCCGATGAGCACCGGGTTGTTCTTGGTGCGGCGCTGCAGAACCTGGATGGCACGGCGGATTTCCTCGTCGCGGCCGATCACCGGGTCGAGCTTGCCCAGGCGGGCACGCTCGGTGAGGTCGAGGCAGTATTTCTTGAGGGCTTCGCGCTGGCCTTCGGCGTCGGCGCTGTTCACGCCCTGGCCGCCGCGCACGGCGTCGATGGCAGCTTCGAGCGACTTGCGGCCGAGGCCGTTTTCCTTGGCGATCCTGCCGATGTCCGACTTGCTGTCGGCCACGGCCAGCAGGAAGAGTTCGCCCGCAATGAACTGGTCGTTGCGCTTGATGGCTTCTTTTTCCGTGGCCTGCAGCAGCTTGCCGAGTTCAGGGCCGACCTGGACGATGTCATGGCCCTGCACCTGCGGCAGCTTCTTGATGGCCGCCTCGGCCGCCTTCGCAAGGCCCTGCACGTTGACGCCGGCGCGCTCCAGCAGGGCGCGCGGGCCGTCCTCCTGGCGCAGCATCGCGACCAGCAGGTGGGCCGGTTCGATGTAGGCGTTGTCGTTGCCGAGCGCCAGCGTCTGGGCGTCGCTCAGTGCTTCCTGGAATTTGGTGGTGAGTTTGTCTTGTCGCATGGTGGTATTCCTGCACTCAAAATAGGACTGTTCGGGCGCGATTCAAGGTGTCCGGCGCTTCGGGCACGGCTATTGCACTGTGCCTGCTCATTTTTCGAATGGAGTCGATCATGGTTTTTTCAATGCAGCGCGCCCATCCGGTTCGCCGGGCGCTCGGCGTCGGTCTCTTTTTAGCGGCCATGGGCCTGACGGGCCTTGCGCAGGCGCAAGGCACGCCCATCCGCCTGCTGGTCGGTTTTCCGGCCGGTGCCGGCACAGACGCCATTGCACGCACACTCGGCGAAAAACTCAAGGACGTGCTGGGCGTGCCGGTGGTGGTGGAAAACCGCGCCGGCGCCGGCGGACAGATCGCGGCGCAGGCGCTCAAGGCGGCCCCGGCCGACGGCCATACGCTGTTCATCTCCCATGACCATTCGATCTCCATCCTGCCGCAGGTGGTGAAGAACCCGGGCTTCAACCCCGCGACCGACTTCGTGCCCGTGGCCGGATTCGCCACCTTTGCCAACGTGCTGGCGGTCTCGGGCGGCACGCCGGCCAAGAGCATCGACGAATACGTGAAGTGGATTCGCACCCAGCGCGGCGGCAAGGAAACCATCGGCATTCCGGCGCCGGCCTCGATTCCCGAGTTCCTGGTGAAGATGATCTCGGAAAAATACAAGATCGACGTGCAGCCCGCGCCCTACCGCGGCAGCGCGCCGATGACGGCGGACATGCTGGGCAACCAGATCACGGCCGGCATCGCCTCGGTGCCCGACTTCATCGAGAACCACAAGGCCGGCAAGGTGCGCATCGTCGCCTCCATCGGCGCCAAGCGCCAGGCCGTGCTGCCGAACGTACCCACCTTCACCGAGCTGGGCTTCTCGAACCTGGAAGACCTGCCCTACTACGGTATCTTCGCGCCCGTGGGCACGCCGCAGCCGATCATCGACAAGTACGGCGAGGCGCTGCAAAAGGTGCTGGCCATGCCCGATGTGAAGCAGAAGCTCACGACCATGGGGCTGACGGTCGGCTACGAGCCGCAGGGCCAGTTCGCGGGCCGCGTGCGCAGCTATACGCAGACCTGGGAACGCATCATCCAGTCGAGCGGCTTCAAGCCCCTCTGATCAGGCGTTGGGGGCGGTGATGCCCCAGCGCGCCAGTGCGGCGTCGTCGCTGACGCGCGCATCCACCCAGCGGGCGCCTTCGGGCGTCTGTTCCTTTTTCCAGAATGGCGCCTGGGTCTTCAGGTAATCCATCAGGAACTCGCAGGCCTCGAAGCTCTGGCCGCGGTGGGCCGAGACCACCGCCACCATCATGATCTGGTCGAGCGGCTGCAGCAGGCCCACGCGATGGATCACGCGCGCACCCAGGATGTCGAAGCGCTTGTGCGCCTCGTCGATCATGGCCTCGATGGCCTTTTCGGTCATGCCGGGGTAGTGCTCGAGCTCCATCGAGGCGATAGTGCTGCCGTCGTTGCGATCCCTCACGGTGCCGACGAAGCTGCAGACTGCGCCCACGCGCTTGTCGCCGGCACGCAACGCGGCGACCTCCTGTCCCAGGTCGAAATCGGCTGTCTGGATCGAAACGCGTGAACCACTCATGCCGGGATTGTGGCATCGCGCTAGACTTCGGCAATGCCCCGCCCCGCCATGCTCTTCACAGTGCCCTCGCACACCGAAGGCACCCGTGCGCGCCAGGGCAGCAAAGCCAAAAAACCAAAGCTCGTCTGACCGGAGCTGCGGTTCCGTCGTCGGATGAGCGACGGAACCTGCCAAGGCCTTGGCCCCGATCGGGTTGCGCGCGCATCGAACGACGGTTCCTTCCATCGGTCGATTCCCTTGAGGAAACCCGCGTGCCGCCATCGTCCATTCCCTCGTCTTCCAGCCCTGACTTCTCGGGCCTCTGGATTCCCCTTGTCACGCCGTTCCAGCACGGTACCCTCGACCATGCCGCGCTCTCGGCGCTGACCCGCCGCCTCGCCGGCGACGGCGTGGCCGGCTTCGTGGTCTGCGGCTCGACCGGCGAGGCCGCCGCGCTCGATGAAACCGAACAGCTCGCCGCGCTCGACACGGTGCAGGCCGCCGCGGCCGGACTGCCGATCGTCATGGGCCTGTCGGGCTACCACCTGGGCAAGACAACGGCCTGGGTGCGCCGGCTCGCCGAATGGCCGCTGGCGGGGCTGCTGGTGCCCGCGCCGCACTACATCCGGCCCTCGCAGGCCGGCCTGCTCGAATGGTTCCGCGCCATTGCCGACGCCAGCGCCGCACCGGTGCTGGTCTACGACATTCCCTACCGCACCGGTGCGACCCTCACGCGCGAAACGCTGCTGGCGCTGGCCGAACACCCGCGCATCCGCGGCATCAAGGACTGCGGCGGCGACATGGCCAAGACGCGCGCCCTGATCGCCGACGGCCGGCTCCAGGTGCTCTCGGGCGAAGACCACCAGATCTTCGGCACGGTGGCCGAGGGCGGCGTGGGCGCCATCGCGGCGAGCGGGCATGTGCAGACGCGGCGCTTCGTGCAGGTGCTGCGCCTCCTGGCCGAGAACCGGCTGGCACAGGCGCGCGCCGAATGGCAACCGCTGCAGCCGTTGATCGAAATGCTGTTTGCCGAACCGAACCCCGGGCCGCTCAAGGCGCTGCTGGCGCACGATGGATCGATGCGCGACGAGCTGCGCTTGCCGATGACCCGCGCGTCGGATGCCTTGCGCGAGCGCCTGGTGGCGCTGGACGCGCGGCTCAGCCGCCCGTAACGGGGGGGAAGAAGGCGACCTCGCAGCCTTCGCGCAGCGCGGCCGCCTCGTCGCTCATGGCCTGGTCGAGCGCCATGCGCACGGCCTTGCCGCGCGCCAGCGCCGTGGCGTATGCACCGCCGCGTGCGATGAGTTCGTCGCGCAGCGCGGCCAGCGTGGCGGCACTGGTGTCGACGGTTTCGCCGCCGGTGTCGAGTGCCTCGCGCACGGAGGCGAAGTAACGGATCTGGACCTTCATGGGCAGCTTCGGTCAGGCCAGCAGCGAGGCCAAGGGGATGAAATTCACCATATCGCCGGCCTGGATGGTCTGGCCCGGGGGGTTGTCGATGACGCCGTCGCCCCAGACCATCGAGGTCAGCACACCCGAGCTCTGGTTGGCGAACAGGTCGAGCCCGCCGGCGGCGTTGCGGCGCGCGCGCAGGAATTCGCGCCGGCGGTCGGCGCGCGGCCAGTCGAAGTCGGCGCGCATCTGCACGGGCTCCGGTGCCACGCGCGTGGCGCCCTGCAGCGTCAGCAGGAACGGGCGCACGAGCAGCAAAAAGGTCAGGAAGCTGGACACGGGGTTGCCGGGCAAGCCCGTGACGTGGCAGCGCCCTTGCGCCTCGCCTCCGGCCCTGGCGATCGACCCGTAGGCGAAGGGCTTGCCCGGCTTCATCGAGAGCGACCACAGCTGCAGCTCGCCGAGCGCCTGCACCGCGGCCTTGATGTGGTCTTCCTCGCCCACCGACACGCCGCCCGTGGTGATGATCAGGTCGCTGGCCTCGGCCGCACCGCGCAGCGCCTCGATGGTGGCCTCGCGCCTGTCGGGCACGATGCCCAGGTCGGTCACCTCGCACCCGAGCCGGTGCAGCAAGGCGCGCATGAAGAAGCGGTTGGAGTTGTAGATCGCGCCCGGCTTCATGGCCTCGGGCGCAACCTCGCCGGGCATCACCAGTTCGTCGCCGGTGGACAGCAGTGCGACGCGCGGCCGCCGGGCCACCTGGAGCCGGTCGAAACCCACGCTGGCGGCGAGCCCGAGCGCGGCGGGCGTCAGGCGCTCGCCCTGGCGCAGCACCACGTCGCCGGCGGCCACGTCTTCTCCGGCCCGGCGAATCCATTGGCCGGCCGCGGGAACGATGCCGATGCGCACCGCGCCGAACGTGCCCTCCTGCGGCACGGGCTGGGTGTCTTCCTGCATCACGATGGCGTCGGCGCCCTCGGGAATCTGGGCGCCGGTGAAGATGCGGGCCGCAGTGCCGGCCGCCAGCGGCGTGCCCACGGTGCCCGCGGGAATGCGCTGCGCGACCTGCAGCACGGCGCCCGGCGCGGCGCAGTCGGCCACGCGCACCGCATAGCCATCCATCGAACTGTTGTCGCGCGGCGGCACGGTGAGCGCGGAGACGATGTCCTGCGCGAGCACCCGGCCGTCCGCATCGAAGGTGGCAATGCTTTCGGCGGGCAGCTTCGGCAGTGCCTTGGCGAGCAGGCTCGCAAGAGCTTCGTCGAGCGCCATCAGCGGCGGGCGCGAGGGAGTCACGGAATCAGCCATGGTGTTCGGGGTTGTATTCGAAGCGGCTTGCGCCGTCGATCAACCACTGCGCGATGCCCTCGATGTCATCGAGGTCGAACAGCGGCAGGCTGGTGGGCACCGGCAGGCTCGCGGGCGCGTCGGTGGCAATGGCGGTCACGAAGGCGTCCTCGATGTACTGCGAGGGCCGGGGCGGCTTGCCATCCTCGGGGGCGCGCCAGACCTCGATCTTGAGCAGGTCGCTGTGCTTGAAGCCCTCGACCAGCACCCAGTCGACGCCGTCATGTAGCTCGGCGATGAGGTCGTGCACCGACAGCTGTGCGGGCTGCTCGAATTCGCGGATCAGTGCGAGCCGCTTGTCCGACGCCACCACCACCTCGAAGGCCCCCGCCTCGCGATGGCGGTAGGTGTCCTTGCCCGGATGGTCGATGTCGAACTTGTGGTGCGCGTGCTTGACCACCGACACGCGCTGGCCATGGAGCTTGAGCACGGGAATCAGGCGCTCGACCAGCGTGGTCTTGCCCGAACCCGAATACCCGGAAAAGCCGATCACCTTCATGTCGAGTTCCTGTGGCGCCCGTCTATGCGGCCGCCGAATGCATGTGCGGGGCAGCCGCTGCAGGGCGCGGCATGCGGCAAGGGTCGTCAGTCACAGTTCTGCGCGATGTAGGCCTTCACGGCCTCGGCATCGGCCGGCAGCTTGACGACCCGCTTGGGCAGCGCCTCGATGCCTTCGAACCTGGCCGGGCGCGCGGGCTCGTGGCCCAGCGCTTCCACCAGCGTGGCGGCAAACTTGATCGGCAGCGCGGTCTCGAGCACCACCATCGGCACGCCGGGCGCGAGGTGTTCGCGCGCGGCCTTGAGGCCGTCGGCCGTGTGCGGATCGACCAGCGTGGCAAAGCGCTTGTCGGTGTCGCGGATGGTGGCCAGGCGGTCGGCGTGCGTGCTGCGGCTGCTCTTGAAGCCGAAGCGCTCCGCGGCCTGCCGGAACGCGGGATCGGCGCTCAGGTCGAAACGGCCGTGGCGCCCCAGTTCGTCCACGAACAGCGAGCGCAGCTTGCCGGCATCGCGACCCACCAGGTCGAACACGAAGCGCTCGAAGTTGCTGGCCTTGCTGATGTCCATCGAGGGGCTCGAGGTCTCGTGCGTATCGGCCGCCGCGCGCACGCGGTAGATGCCGGTGCGAAAGAACTCGTCGAGCACGTCGTTCTCGTTGGTGGCGACCACCAGCGTCTGGATCGGCAGGCCCATCATGCGCGCCACATGGCCCGCGCAGACGTTGCCGAAGTTGCCCGACGGGACGGTGAAGCTCACGGGCTTGTCGTTGCTGGCCGTGGCCTGGAAGTAGCCGGCGAAGTAGTAGACGACCTGCGCGAGCAGCCGCGCCCAGTTGATCGAGTTGACCGTGCCGATGCGGTACTTGCGCTTGAAGCCCAGGTCGTTCGACACCGCCTTGACGATGTCCTGGCAGTCGTCGAACACGCCGCTGATGGCGATGTTGTGGATGTTCTGGTCCTGCAGGCTGAACATCTGCGCCTGCTGGAAAGGGCTCATGCGGCCATCGGGCGAGGTCATGAAGACGCGCACGCCCTTCTTGCCGCGCATGGCGTACTCGGCCGCGCTGCCGGTGTCGCCGCTGGTGGCGCCCAGGATGTTGAGCTCGGCGCCGCGGCGGGCCAGTTCGTACTCGAACAGGTTGCCCAGCAGCTGCATCGCCATGTCCTTGAAGGCCAGCGTGGGCCCGTTGGACAGGGCCTCGAGGTACACGCCGTCTTCCAGCTCGCGCAGCGGCACGATCTCGTCGCTGCCGAACACTTCGGCCGTGTAGGTCTTGGCGCAGATCGCCTTCAGGTCGGCCGGCGGAATGTCGTCGATGTAGAGCGAGAGGATCTCGAACGCCAGTTCCGCATACGGCAGCTCGCGCCATCTGGCGAGCGTGGCGGTGTCGATCTGCGGATAGTGCTCGGGCAGGTACAGGCCACCATCGGGCGCGAGGCCTTCAAGCAGGATTTCGCAGAAACGCTTGCGGTCGGGGTGGCCGCGGGTGCTCAGGTAGTTCACGTTGTGTCTCTTGCGCCGTCTCAGGACAGCTCTTCCTTGCGGATGCGCACGATCGGCTGCAGCACCGTGGGCAGTGCCTGCAGTTCGGCGAGCACGTCATTCACCGTGCCCTCGCGAGCATCGTGCGTGAGGATGATCAGGTCGGTCTGGGTCGAGCCTTCCCCGCCCACTTCGTCGGCTTCGCGCTGCAGCACGGCGTCGATGCTGATGCCCGCGGTGGCCAGCAGGCCTGTGACCTTGGCGAGCACGCCGGCCTGGTCGGCCACGCGCAGGCGCAGGTAGTAGCTGGTGACCACCTCGGCCATCGGCAGCACCTTCAGGTCGCTCATGGCATCAGGGTGGAAGGCCAGGTGCGGCACGCGGTGCGCAGCGTCGGCCGTGTGCAGGCGCGTGATGTCGACGAGGTCGGCAATCACCGCGCTGGCGGTCGGCTCGCTGCCCGCGCCCTTGCCGTAGTACAGCGTGGTGCCCACGGCATCGCCATGCACCACGACGGCGTTCATGGCGCCTTCGACGTTCGCAAGCAGCCGCTTCGACGGCACGAGCGAGGGGTGCACGCGCAGCTCGATGCCCTGCGCAGTGCGCTTGGTGATGCCGAGCAGCTTGATGCGGTAGCCGAGCTGTTCGGCGTACTTGATGTCCTGCGCCGCCAACTTGGTGATGCCCTCGATGTGCGCCTTGTCGAACTGCACCGGAATGCCGAAGGCAATGGCGCTCATTAGCGTGACCTTGTGACCGGCATCGACGCCCTCGATGTCGAAGGTGGGGTCGGCCTCCGCATAGCCCAGGCGCTGGGCCTCCTTGAGCACGGTGGCGAAGTCGAGCCCCTTGTCGCGCATCTCGGACAGGATGAAATTGGTGGTGCCGTTGATGATGCCGGCCAGCCACTGGATGCTGTTGGCCGTGAGGCCCTCGCGCAGCGCCTTGATGATCGGGATGCCGCCGGCCACCGCGGCCTCGAAAGCCACCATCACGCCCTTGGCATGTGCGGCCGCGAAGATCTCGGTGCCATGCACCGCAAGCAGCGCCTTGTTGGCCGTGACCACGTGCTTGCCGGCCGCAATGGCCTCGAGCACCAGCTGCCTCGCAACGCCGTAGCCGCCGATGAGCTCGATGACGATGTCGATGTCCGGGTTGGCGATGACTTCGCGTGCGTCGGCAACCACCTTCACGCCTTCTCCGGCCACTTCGCGCGCACGCGCCGCGTCCAGGTCGGCCACCATCGTGATCTCGATGCCCCGGCCTGCGCGGCGCTTGATTTCTTCCTGATTGCGCAGCAGCACCTTGAAGGTGCCGCTGCCGACCGTGCCTGCGCCGAGCAGGCCTACTTGGATGGGTTTCATTGGGAGAGTCGCGTTCATGGTTTGGATGGGGTGGCGGACGGCTCGGAAAGCTCCACGCGGGTGACATAGCGCGGCAGGCTCCAGGCACCGCCTGCGAAGCCGCGGCACATGCCGTCGCCCGCGGCGGCGGTGCGCACGAAGTCCCTGCCGTCGAAGCGCCAAGTCTCGCTCGACCAGCAGTCGCCGATGCCCCTGCCTTTCATGGAGGAAGTGACGCTGCCGTCCTTCTCGTCGAAGTCGCCGTTGGCCCCGATGGCAACGGGCGCATAGGGCGGCTTGTCGTTCGCGATCCAGAGCAGGCTGGAGTAGTTGTAGGCGCCCATTCCGCAACCGAAGGACAGCAGCACCTTGCGGTCGGTCAGGCGCGAGACGGCCAGCGACTTGGCGTTGAAGTCGTCGTGGTTGTTGCAAGCGTCCTTGGCGCCGTCCTGCTTCAGCGACGGGAAGATGCGCGCGGCCAGAGCGTCGTCGCCGGGGCGGGCCTTCGGCGGCACGACCACTTTCACGACGGGAGCCGGCGCAGGCGGCAGCACCGAGGATTCAGGCTTGCCGCCGCGGCGCACCAGTGCGCCCGGGGTGCCGACACGCCCCTGCACCTCGTCCATCTTCAGCAGCACAGCATTGAGGCCGGCGAGCGAGAGGACCCACTTCTGTCCGCTGCGGTCCGTGAGCGTGGCATCGTCGTTCTTGAGCAGTTCGGGAAGCACGGTGCGGACCTGGCCCTGGTCGAGGCTAACGGAGCCGTCCTTGAGTCCGGACAAGGTGGCCTTGCCGACCTTGAACCGCACCGGCCCCTTGGCGGCCGTCTCGCCGCCGGTCTGCAGGTCGATTTCGATCGGGGTGCCCGGACCCGCTTTGCGGGTGATGAGCATCGACACCGGGTCCGAGCCCTCGCCGCCTTCCACCTGGTAGCCGGCGGCGCGACAGGTGCGGGTGTTGTCGCAGGCCAGTTCCCAGTCGTTGTGCGAGAACGAGGCGCCCTCCTGGCCGGCAGCACCGGCCGCACCTGCGGAAAACGCGGCGAACAACAGCGCCGCGGCGGCAGCGATGCGGGCAGGGTTCATGAGTGCGACTTGCTGCGCAGGCGGTACAGCTCCAGGAACCTGGCGATGCGGTTGATCGCTTCGCGCAGGTCGTCCTCGTGGGGCAGGAACACGATGCGAAAGTGATCCGGCGTGGCCCAGTTGAAGCCCGTGCCCTGCACCAGCATCACCTTGGTTTCCCTCAGAAGCTCGAGGAAGAACTGGCGGTCGTCCTCGATGGGATAGACCTTGGGATCGAGCTTGGGGAACATGTAGAGCGCGGCGCTCGGCTTGACGCAGCTCACGCCCGGAATGGCCGTGATGAGCTCGTAGGCCAGGTCGCGCTGGCGCCGCAGGCGGCCGCCGTCGCCGACCAGGTCGTTGATGCTCTGGTAGCCGCCGAGCGCGGTCTGGATGGCCCACTGTCCGGGCACGTTGGCGCACAGGCGCATGTTCGAGAGCATGTTCAGGCCCTCGATGTAGTCCTGCGCCCGCGCCTTGTCGCCCGAAACCACCAGCCAGCCCGCGCGGTAGCCGCACGAGCGGTAGCTCTTGGACAGCGAGTTGAAGGTCAGCGTGAGCACGTCGGTCGACAGGCTCGCGATCGCGGTGTGCCTGACGCCGTCGTACAGCACCTTGTCGTAGACCTCGTCGGCGAAGATCACCAGGTGGTGCTCGCGCGCAATGGCAACGATGCTCTTGAGCAGTTCGTCGGAATAGAGCGCACCGGTCGGGTTGTTGGGGTTGATGACCACGATGCCCTTGGTGCGGGGCGTGATCTTGGCGCGGATGTCGTCCAGGTCGGGCATCCAGCCGTTGGCTTCGTCGCAGAGGTAGTGCACCGGCTTGCCGCCCGAGAGGCTCGAGGCGGCCGTCCACAGCGGATAGTCGGGGGCCGGCAGCAGCATTTCGTCGCCGTCGTTCAGCAGCGCGTTGGTGGCCATGGCGATCAGTTCGCTCGCGCCGTTGCCCAGGTAGATGTCCTCGAGCGTGACCCCTGCAACACCCTGCTTCTGGGTCTCGTGCATCACCGCCTTGCGGGCCGCGAAGATGCCCTTGCTGTCCGAATAACCCGCCGACCCCGGCAGGTTGCGGATCATGTCCTGCTGGACTTCTTCCGGCGCGTCGAAGCCGAACACGGCCAGGTTGCCGATGTTGAGCCTGATGATCTTCTGGCCCTCTTCCTCCATCTGCTTCGCGGCGTCCATGATCGGGCCGCGGATGTCGTAGAGCACGTTGGCCAGCTTGGCCGATTTCTTGAACTGCTTCAAAGGGCCCTCCCGGGCGCGGGTTACTACTCGAGGTCGAAAGGCCCTGGAAGGCCTCGTGTCACTGGGAAAACCTATAATTTGACCACAGTTCCCAGTGCCCCGATGAAGCTCCAGCCCGACAAATCCGACGCCCAGTCCCTTACCGCGCACGGCCCCGGGTGGGTCGCAATCAACAATGAAAAGGTCGAGGGCAGCGTGGTGGTGGGCTCCCGCGGCGAGCGCTTCGAATGGAACTGCACCCGTTTCGACCAGCTCGGACCCGAGCATTTCGCCCAGCTTGCGTCGCTTGGCGCGGAATTGGTCATTTTTGGAAGCGGATCACGCATCCGGTTCCCGCAGCCCGCCTGGCTCCAGCCCCTGATGGCCAGGCGCACCGGCGTGGAGACCATGGACACCCCCGCCGCCTGCCGCACCTACAACATCCTGGCCGGCGAAGGCCGCCACGTGATAGCCGCCCTCCTCGTGGAACCGCCCGAGCGGTGAGAGAAGGCTTTTCGGGGTAAAATACCGGGTTGCGAACAGGCCTGCTGCTCCAGTTAGCAACGACCAATCCTCCATTCGTCGAGTGTGCTGAAAAGCGCCCCGGTCAATGGAAACCAACGGAGAAAACAAGTTTCATGGCGATCGTTGTCAACAAACCCATTCCTGAATTCGACGCCAACGCCACGGGCGGACTGAAAGTCTCGAATACCTCTCACCTCGGCCACGTGCTGGTCATGTATTTTTACCCGAAAGATAACACTCCGGGCTGCACGACCGAAGCCATGCAGTTTCGCGACCGTTACAAGGACTTCGAAAAGGCTGGCGCCACCGTGTTCGGCGTGTCCCGCGACAACATGAAGTCGCACGACGAGTTCAAGGCCAAGCTCGAACTCCCGTTCGAACTCATCGCCGATACCGAAGAAAAAATGTGCCACATGTTCGGCGTGGTCAAGAACAAGATCATGTACGGCAAGAAGGTCAAGGGCATCGAGCGCAGCACCTTCCTGATCGGTGCCGACGGCATCCTCAAGGCCGAATGGCGCGGCCTCAAGGTCCCGGGCCACGTCGACGACGTGCTCAAGGCCGTCAAGGCCCTCAAGAAGGCCGCCTGAGCGTTACAAGAAGCGCCGTCTGTGCGCTTTTGCATCCCGCCGTGGGAAATGTCCAACGGACTTTGCAAAGAGCGCGAGACGCGTCACCGCCGGTGTGCATAATGGCCTCATGCCGTTGAGCTCCACGACCGCATCCCCCGAACAAAGCCGCCTTGGTCTACAGGCGGCTTTTTCGTTTTCTGGTTTCCACTTCCTGCGAGCGACCTGACACATGCCATTGCCTCCCGCCCCCACGAAACGCGCCGCATTGCTCTCGCCGGATGCGCACGATGCACCCGCCCGCTCCTCGCACAGGGGATCGCGCCGCTCGGGCGAATCGCGTACCGATTCGGCATCGTCGAGCGGCTCCTCCCAGCCGCTGGAATTGTTCGACCGCCATGCCGCCGATGCGGTAGGCGGCGGCGTCGAGGCGCAGCCGGTCCGCGCGAAATCGAAACCCGCACCTTCCCGCGGACAGCGGCAGCAGCCCGCCGCACGCCGGGAGTCCGAGACGCCGGCACCCGCCATCCATGCGCCTGCACCGCAGCAGCAGCAAGTTGCAGCGCCGCAGGCCCCGGCGCGGCCCAAGCGCAGCAAATCCAACGGCCCGGCCAAGCTCTTCGTGCTCGACACCAATGTGCTGCTGCACGACCCGATGTGCCTGTTCCGCTTCGAGGAGCACGACATCTTCCTGCCGATGATCGTGCTCGAGGAACTGGACGGCCACAAGAAGGGCACCACGGAAGTCGCCCGCAACGGCCGCCAGACCAGCCGCACGCTCGATGCGCTGGCCGCCGCCCAGGACGCCGACATCGCCAAGGGCCTGAAGCTCGACACCACCGGCCATCGCGAGGCCGGCGGCAAGCTGTTCTTCCAGACCGCGCCGCTCGACTACGCGCTGCCGATCAGCCTGCCCCAGGGCAAGGCCGACAACCAGATCCTCGGCGTGGTGCAGGCCTTGCGCGACCTCTACGCCAATGACCAGCCCGGCCGTCCGAAGCAGGAAGTGGTGCTGGTGTCCAAGGACATCAACATGCGCGTCAAGGCGCGCGCCCTGGGCCTGGCCGCCGACGACTACCAGAACGACAAGACGCTGGAAGACGGCGACCTGCTCTATGCGGGCTCGCTCGCGCTGCCGGCCGACTTCTGGACGCGCCAGAGCAAGACGGTCGAAAGCTGGCAAAGCGGCAGCAACACCTTCTACCGGGTCAGCGGTCCGCTGGTGCCCAACCTCTACATCAACCAGTTCGTCTATTTCGAAGCGCCGGGCGAGCCGAGCATGTACGCGCGCGTCACCGAGATCCGCGACAAGACCGCGGTGTTCAAGACGCTCAAGGACTACAGCTCGGGCAAGAACGCGGTCTGGGGCGTGAACACCCGCAACCGCGAGCAGAACTTCGCGATGAACCTGCTCATGGATCCGGAAGTCGACTTCGTCACGCTCACCGGCACCGCAGGCACCGGCAAGACGCTGATGGCGCTCGCCTCGGGCCTCACGCAGGTGCTCGACGACCGGCGCTACACCGAGATCATCATGACCCGCGCCACGGTGAGCGTGGGCGAGGACATCGGCTTCCTGCCCGGCACCGAGGAAGAGAAGATGGGCCCGTGGATGGGCGCGCTCGACGACAACCTCGAGTTCCTCGCCAAGGGCGACGGCGGCGGCGCCGGCGAATGGGGCCGCGCGGCCACCAACGAGCTGATCCGAAGCCGCATCAAGGTCAAGAGCATGAACTTCATGCGCGGCCGCACCTTCCTGAACAAGTACGTGATCATTGACGAGGCGCAGAACCTGACGCCCAAGCAGATGAAGACGCTGATCACCCGGGCCGGTCCGGGCACCAAGATCATCTGCATGGGCAACCTCGCGCAGATCGATACGCCGTACCTGACGGAAGGCTCCTCGGGGCTCACCTTCGCGGTCGACAAGTTCAAGGGCTGGCCGCACGGAGGACACATCACGCTGGCGCGCGGCGAGCGCTCGCGGCTGGCCGATTTCGCGAGCGACGTGCTCTAGAAGTCACCGGCTCACGGCTGGCCAAGGGCCCGCGCATGCTCTCTCGAGCCGCGCGGGCTTTTTTTCGCCCGCGGTGACAGGCTCCTGACAAGACGTTGTCAGGAGGCGGGCCGCACCATCGAGGCTCCTCTTCAACACAACGAAAGCGAGTCCTTCATGCAAAACGCCATCAGCTGGTTCGAGATTCCGGTCACCGACATCGACCGCGCCCAGGCCTTCTACGAAACCGTGCTCGGCCGCAAGCTGCGTCGCGAAGACTTCGGCGGGCAGACGCTGGCCGTGTTCCCGTACGACAAACCTGGCGTCGGCGGCGCCCTGCAGGCCGGCGCGAACGCCAGCGCACGCGCAGGCAGCGGCATCCGCATCTATCTTGACTGCATGCCGAGCATCGACGCCGTGCTGGCGCGCATCGAAAAGGCCGGCGGCCAGATCGTCGCGCCCAAGTCCGCGCTGCCGCCAGGCATGGGCTTCATCGCCCATCTGCGCGACACCGAAGGCAACGAAGTCGGCCTTCACGCGCTCGACTGAACCGCACCATGGCACCACACAACTGGATTGCCGTGGCCAGCGCCGAGCACGCCCGGCGCGGGCGCGACCACAAACCGCTCGGCTTCATGCAGGTCGGCCACGGCAAGCTCGGCCCGCTCAAGCGGGTTGCAGCGGGCGACCGCGTCGCCTACTATGCGCCGGCCGCGGTCTTCGGCGGCACCGACAAGCTGCAGAGCTTCGTCTCGATCGGCATCGTGCAGCCGGGCGTGCCTTACGAAGCGGACATGGGCAACGGCTTTGTTCCATGCCGGCTCGACGTGGCCTACGCTGCCTCCCGCGAAACGCCGATCGCGCCCCTGCTGGAACAGCTGGCATTCATCGAGAACCCGAAGCAGTGGGGCTACAAGTTCCGCTTCGGGCTGTTCGATGTCTCCGACGCCGACATGATGCTGATCGCACGTGCCATGGAAGCCGACCTGAAGGCGCTCGCGCTCTGAGCGCCACAATCCTCACATCATCCATGCAGAAGACAACCCCGATGGAACCCGTGCGCCGGCACCACGACGCCTTCCAGGTCGCGGGCCTCACGGTCCGCACCACCAACCGCGAAGAGAACGATCCCGCGACCGCCCGCATCGGCGCCCTGTGGGATCTCTTCTTCAGCGAAGAGACATACCGTACGACACCCGGCCGCACCGGCGATGCCCGCCTGTTCGGCGTCTACTCCGGCTACGAATCCGATGCGCACGGGGCCTTCGACCTGACCGTGGGCGTGGCCGTCTCGGGCGCGGCGGACGGCGTGGCCCTCGAGGCCGGCAACTACCTCGTCTTTTCGGGCCAGGGCGAGATGCCGCAGATGCTGATCGCCACCTGGAAGCGCATCTGGCAGTATTTCGAGGCACACCCGGAAATCGTGCGCCGCTACCGCAGCGATTTCGAAGCCTACGAGGGGCCGGACAAGGTGGCGATCCACATCGGAGTTTCATGAGCACACGCCAGGGCCGGCCCGACGGCTTCGCCCGAACATCCCAGGGAGCGCGCTGATGCGCCGCGCCGACCGCCTGTTCCAGCTCGTGCAGATCATCCGCGGGCGCCGGCTCACCACGGCCGCGTTCCTGGCGCAGCGCCTCGAGGTGTCGGAGCGGACCGTCTACCGCGACGTGGCCGACCTGCAGCACCAGGGCGTACCCATCGAGGGCGAGGCCGGCGTGGGCTACAGGCTCGGTGCGGGCTTCGAGCTGCCGCCGCTGATGTTCACGCAGGACGAGGCTTCGGCGCTCGTGGCCGCGGCCCGCCTGGCGCAGAGCTGGGTCGATCCGGCACTCGCGCGCGACATCGAAACCGGGCTCGGCAAGATCCTTTCGGTGCTGCCGCCGGCGGCCCGCGTCTCGGCCGAGGCGCTGGCACTCTACGCCCCCGCGCTGGGGCTGGGCGATGCCCTGCGCACGCGGCTGCAGACCCTGCGCGAAGCCGTGCAGGCGCGCCAGAAACTGCGCCTTCACTATCGCGACGTTTCGGGTGATGCCAGCGAACGCACCGTGCGTCCGCTCGGCTGCTTCTACTGGGGCAAGGTCTGGACGCTTTCGACCTGGTGCGAACTGCGCAACGACTTCCGCGGTTTTCGCATCGATCGCATGGATGCCGTCGACGTGCTGCCCGAACGCTTTCGCGACGAAGCAGGCAAGACGCTGGCCGACATGCTGCGCCAGGTGAAGGCGCGAACGGCCGAAGCGAAGCTGCTGGAGCAGCAGAAATGAAGTCGCGACGACGTCAGTAGTCGTCGCTGCTGCCGTAGCTGGCCAGGTTCTCGAACTTGGTGAGCGGCTTGAGGAAGGTCAGCTTGACGGTGCCCGTGGGTCCGTTGCGGTGCTTGCTGATGATCACCTCGGCCACGCCCGGCTCCTTGCTGTTCTTGTCGTAGTAGTCGTCGCGGTAGATGAACATGATGATGTCCGCGTCCTGCTCGATGGCGCCGGATTCGCGCAGGTCGCTCATCATGGGACGCTTGTCGGTGCGGCTTTCGACACCGCGGCTCAACTGCGACAGCGCGATCACCGGGCACTTGAGCTCCTTGGCGAGCATCTTCAGGCCACGCGAGATTTCGCCCACGGCCGTGGCGCGGTTCTCGTCGTTCATGCTGGTCGACACGCTCATGAGCTGAAGGTAGTCGACCACGATCAGGCCGAGCCGCCCGTACTGGCGCGCCAGGCGGCGCGCGTTGGCACGCAGCTCGCTGGTGGTCAGGCCAGGGGTCTCGTCGATGTGCAGCGACACGTTGCGCAGCTTCTCGATCGCCTCCGTGAGCCGCGGCCACTCTTCATCGCTGAGCTTGCCGGTGCGCAGATGTCCCTGGTCGATGCGCCCGATCGAGCCGACGATACGCACCGCCAGCTGCGACGCACCCATTTCCATCGAGAAGACCGCCACCGGCAGCCCTTCGTTGAGCGCCACGTGCTCGGCGATATTGATGGCCAGCGAGGTCTTGCCCATGGAGGGACGCGCGGCCAGCACGATCATGTCGCCCGGCTGCAGGCCCGAGGTCATCTTGTCGAACTCGTAGAAGCCGGTGCGCACGCCGGTGATGTCGTTCGGGTTCTCCGCCATCTCGGTCACGCGGTCGAGCAGTTCGACGACCAGGGCATCCATGCTCTGGAAGCCCTGCTTCATCCGCGTGCCTTCTTCGCCGATGTTGAAGATCTTCTGCTCGGCCTCGTCCAGGATCTTGTCGACCGACTTGCCCTGCGTGTTGAAGGCGTTGGTCGCGATCTCGTCGCTTGCGGAGACGAGTTTTCGCAGGATCGAGCGTTCGCGCACGATCTCCGCGTAGCGGCGGATGTTGCTCGCGCTCGGCACATACTGCGCGAGCGAATTGAGGTAGACCAGGCCGCCGATTTCATCGGCCTTGCCCAAGCTCTGGAGCTGCTCGTAGACCGTGATGACGTCGGCCGGCTTGCTGGCGTTGATCAATCCGCCGATCGCGGCATAGATCAGCTTGTGCTCGTGGCGGTAGAAGTCGCCATCCACCAGCAGGTCGCCCATGCGGTCCCAGGCACCGTTGTCGAGCAGCAGGCCACCGAGCACGCTCGACTCGGCCTCGATCGAATGAGGCGGAATGCGAAGCTGGGCAACTTGGCGATCGGCCGACGGGTCATTGTCGGCATAGGAAAAAACGGCGGACATGGACTTCCCTTGCAACCCTGCATGCTAAGCCGCGCACGCGCTGGCGTGTGTGGACAAGGTTGTGAATAAACAGTGATCTTTCGGTGCATCGCGCTGGAAAACCGGTGCGCAGAAAGACAAAAGCCGCCCGGAGGCGGCTTTTGCAACAGCGCACGGGCGCTGTGGACGATCAGGCGGTTTCGCCGTAGACCGTCACGGTGATGTCGACCACCACGTCGGTGTGCAGCGCAACGCTCACGGTGCTGTCGCCGACGACCTTGATCGGGCCGTTGGGCAGGCGCACTTGCGACTTTGCAACCTTGTAGCCTTGCTTGCCCAGTTCTTCGGCGATGTCGCCGTTGGTGACCGAGCCGAACAGGCGGCCGTCGACGCCGGCCTTCTGGGTCAGCTTGACGGTCGTGCCGCCGAGCTTCTCGCCCTGGGCTTGCGATTCGGCCAGCTTGGCGGCCGCAGCCTTTTCGAGTTCGGCGCGCTTGGCTTCGAATTCGGCCTTGTTGGCAGCGGTGGCGCGGCGGGCGCGGCCCGTCGGGATCAGGAAGTTGCGTGCATAGCCGTCCTTGACCTTGACGATGTCGCCGAGGCCGCCGACGTTCAGGACCTTGTCCAGAAGAATGATTTGCATGGTGTGTGCTCCTTCTTAGACGCGGTGCTGGTCGCTGTACGGCACCATGGCCAGGAAGCGCGCGCGCTTGATGGCGGTGTTCAGCTGGCGCTGGTAGATCGCGCGCGTGCCGGTCAGGCGTGCGGGGATGATCTTGCCGTTTTCGCTGATGAAATCACGCAGCGTGTCGATGTCCTTGTAGTCGATTTCCTCGACGCCCGCGACGGTGAAGCGGCAGAAGCGCTTGCGCTTGAACAGCAGCGACTGGGTGTTGCGCTTCGGGCGCTTGTCTTTGTTGAATTTCTTGAACGTGGCCATTTGGGGACCTCTTGTCGAAAATTAATCTTGCTGAAAATCCTGGATGTGCAGGACCGGATGCTTGCCATTGCCCGGTGTCGCGAGGAAGCCCTGAAAACGCCAGAGACTTCCCATCGACTGCATTGCGAGCCGTTCGGCGATGGCGCCGAAGGCAACGGCCCTGAGGGCCGCTTTCACCTGCCTGGCTTTTCCTGCCTCCTGGAGCGTCGACTCGTGTTCGAGCTTCAGATCGATGGCGGGAAGGCCGGCGGGCGTGTATCGCAAGGCTCCGAGTTCGGCAACCGAGGCGGTCAGCACCAGCTGATTGACACCGGTTGCCGCAGCAGCGGCAGCGGTCACGCCATCAGCTGTTGTTGGCGGCGTATTCGGCCTGCTGAGCCTTGCGGGCTTCTTCGCGCTCGACCGTCTTCATCATCGACGAAGGACCGGTTTCGGCCTTCTTCTTCTGAACGGTGAGGTGGCGCAGCACGGCATCGTTGAACTTGAACGCGTGTTCCAGTTCGCCCATCACGGTTTGCTCGGCTTCGATGTTGACGCACAGGTAGTGCGCCTTGCTGAGCTTGTTGATCTGGTAGGCCAGCTGGCGGCGGCCCCAGTCTTCAACGCGGTGGACCTTGCCGCCGCCGGCCGTGATGAGGCCCTTGTAACGCTCCAGCATGGCCGGAACTTGTTCGCTCTGATCCGGATGGATCAGCAAAATGATTTCGTAGTGACGCATGGCACTCCTTGTGGATTCTTCCGTGGAAGAGGAAAAGCCACCTGCAGCGTCGGGCGCAGTGTGGCAAGGCAAAGCCGGCTATTGTAGCACTGCTTGCGGCCACGCGTGTCCAGCGTCAGTCTTTCAGGGCCCTGTCCAGTGCCGCGGCTTTCTCCGCGCCCACTGCGGCGCGTATCTTGGGCGCCAGGGCGACCAGGTCTTCGTAGCTCGTCGTGCCTTCGACCTGCAGGTTGAGCCTGAAGCCCATCAGGCCCAGCGCGCCAGTCAATTGGGTGGCGATGGGATAGGCATCCTTGTAGCGCTGCTGCCTGCTGCGCCCGGAAGGCGGCGCGGGTTCGGCCGGCTTGGGTGCCGCCGGCGCCTTGCTTGCGGCTGCCGGCGCAGGCGCTTCGGGTACGGACGCCCTGGCTGGCACCGGCGCAGCCGGCTTGCTCCCCGCCACGGGGCCGAGCAGCCCCAGTTCGACCATCTGGTCAATTTCTTCTCGCCCGATGCCCGTTCCGGAGGCAAGCACCTCGTCGATCGAGCGCTTGCCGTCGAACAGGATGAACGCGGTGCGCTGGCGCGGCGAAAGCGGCACCGAGCGATCCTTGAGAACCTGCTGTCCAGCTTCTGTCTTGACAAGAATCATGATGGTTTCTTCCGCGAAAAACCGGCGGGTGCGGCGACGAGCGGCTTCGCCATGCAATCCGCAAGCAACCCGCCAGCTTGCGAATGTCGCAAGTCTGACATAAGTAACACATTCTGATTCAATTAGGCAGCGCGCCGAAGCGGGAATTCCCGGTGAGGGACTCCCCGCGAGGGCCATCGCGCGGCGAGGGTGCCTCGCCTCTCTTCAGTTGTCAGCGCTTGGCGAGCTGCTGCCAGGTGTCGATGACGCTGTCAGGATTGAGGGAGATCGACTCGATTCCCTGCTCCGCCAGCCAGAGCGCAAAGTCCGGGTGGTCGCTGGGGCCCTGGCCGCAGATACCGACGTACTTGCCCTCGGCCTTGCAGGCCTTGATGACGCGGCTCAGCAGCGCCTTGACGGCCGGATCGCGCTCGTCGAAATCGGCGGCCAGCAGTTCGAGCCCCGAGTCGCGGTCCAGGCCGAGCGTCAGCTGGGTCAGGTCGTTCGAGCCGATCGAGAAGCCGTCGAAGTACTTCAGGAACTCTTCGGGCAGCACGGCATTGCTCGGCACCTCGCACATCATGATCAGCTTGAGCTCGTTCTCGCCGCGCTTCAGGCCATGTTCGCCGAGCAGCGTGGTCACGCGTTCGGCCTGGCCCAGCGTGCGCACGAAGGGCACCATGATCTGCACGTTGGTCAGGCCCATGTCGTTGCGCACGCGCTTGAGCGCCTCGCATTCCATGGCAAAGGCCTCGCCGAAATCCTTGCTCAGGTAGCGCGCGGCGCCGCGGAAGCCGAGCATCGGGTTTTCTTCTTCCGGCTCGTAGCGGCTGCCGCCGATCAGCTTGCGGTACTCGTTCGACTTGAAGTCCGAGAGGCGAACGATCACCTTCTTGGGCCAGAAGGCGGCAGCGATGGTCGCGATGCCTTCGGCCACCTTGTCGACATAGAAGGCGCGCGGCGAGGCATGGCCGCGGGCCACGGATTCAACGGCCTTCTTCAGGTCGTTGTCGACGTTCGGATAGTCGAGGATCGCCTTCGGATGCACGCCGATGTTGTTGTTGATGATGAACTCGAGGCGGGCCAGGCCCACGCCGTGGTTCGGCAGCTGCGCGAAGTCGAAGGCCAACTGCGGATTGCCGACGTTCATCATCAGCTGGATGTCGATTTCGGGCATCACGCCGCGCTGCACTTCGGTCACTTCGGTTTCGAGCAGCCCGTCGTAGATGAAGCCGGTGTCACCCTCGGCGCAGCTCACGGTCACCAGCGTGCCGTCCTTCAGCAGGTCGGTGGCGTCGCCGCAGCCGACCACGGCCGGAATGCCGAGCTCGCGCGCAATGATGGCCGCGTGGCAGGTGCGCCCGCCGCGGTTGGTGACGATGGCGGCGGCGCGCTTCATCACCGGCTCCCAGTTGGGGTCGGTCATGTCGGTGACCAGCACGTCGCCGGCCTGGACCTTGTCCATTTCGCTGATGTTGTGCACGAGCCGCACGGGGCCGGTGCCGATCTTCTGGCCGATGGCACGGCCTTCGGCGAGCACGGCGCCCTTGCCCAGCAGCTTGTAGCGCTGCTCGGCCTTGCCCTGCTGCTGGCTCTTCACGGTTTCAGGGCGCGCCTGCAGGATGTAGAGCTGGCCGTCGGTGCCGTCCTTGCCCCACTCGATGTCCATCGGGCGGCCATAGTGTTCTTCGATGACGAGCGCGTACCTGGCAAGCTGCTCGACGTCCGCGTCGCTCAGCGAATAGCGATTGCGCTGCTCGGTCTTGACGTCGGTGGTCTTCACCAGCTTGCCGGTGGCCTTTTTCTCCTCGGGCGACGCGAACTCCATCTGGATCAGCTTGGAGCCCAGGTTGCGGCGGATCACGGCCTTCTTGCCGGCACGCAGCGTGGGCTTGTGGACGTAGAACTCGTCGGGGTTCACGGCGCCCTGCACCACCGTTTCGCCGAGGCCGTAGCTGGAGGTGATGAACACCACGTCCTGGAAGCCCGACTCGGTGTCGATGGTGAACATCACGCCGGCCGCGCCGAGGTCCGAGCGGACCATGCGCTGCACGCCCGCCGAGAGCGCCACCACGTCGTGCGCGAAGCCCTTGTGCACGCGGTAGCTGATGGCGCGGTCGTTGTAGAGGGAAGCAAAGACTTCCTTCATCTTGTGCAGCACGTCGTCGATGCCAACCACGTTCAGGAAGGTTTCCTGCTGGCCCGCGAACGAGGCGTCGGGCAGGTCTTCGGCCGTGGCCGAGGAACGCACGGCAAACGAGGCGGCGGGGTTGCCTTCGCTCAGCTTCGCGAACGCCTCGGTGATGGCTTTCTGCAGGTCGGCCGGAAAGGGCTGGGCCTCGACCATGGCGCGGATCTCGGCGCCGGCCGCGGCCAGCGCCCGCACGTCTTCGGTGTCCAGTGCGGCGAGCCGCTTGCTGATCTTGTCGGCCAGGCCGTCGTGGGCCAGGAACTGGCGGAACGCGTGCGCCGTGGTCGCGAAACCCGTGGGCACCCGCACGCCCTGCGGCAATTGCGAGATCATTTCGCCGAGGCTGGCGTTCTTGCCGCCGACCGACTCGACGTCGGTCATCCTCAGGTTTTCAAACGGTACGACCAGGGCGGTCGCGTCGAAAAGTGCAGACATGGGAAAGCTCCAGAAGTTGAAACCGGTGCTGCATGCAGACGGCGCAGCACGATCGTTGTCGTTGCTTGGGGTGCTGGCGCGGTGTGCATGGAAAGAATTGGGAGTGGGAAGCAGATTCCCGATAATGGCCCGGATTGTAGGCGTGGCGAGATTGCACGCGCCGCAGGACAAGGCCGCAACACATGACCACACGCACCGTCTTCTTCATTTCCGATGGCACCGGCATCACCGCCGAAACATTTGGTAACGCGGTGCTGGCCCAGTTCGAAATGAAGCCGCGCCATGTGCGGCTGCCGTTCACCGACACGGTCGACAAGGCGCACCAGGCGGTGCGGCAGATCAACCACACGGCCGAACTGGAAGGCGTGCGCCCCATCGTTTTCACGACGCTCGCGAACATGGAGGTGCTGGAGGTGATCGAAACCGGCTGCAAGGGCATGCTGCTCGACATGTTCGGCACCTTCGTGCGGCCGCTGGAGATCGAGCTGGCGGTGAAGTCGAACCACCGCATCGGCCGCTTCAGCGACGTCAGCAAGAGCAAGGAATACGACGCCCGCATCGCGGCCATCGACTTCAGCCTGGCCCACGACGACGGCCAGAGCAACCGGGACCTCGAAGGCGCCGACGTGATCCTGGTGGGCGTAAGCCGCAGCGGCAAGACGCCGACCTCTCTTTATCTGGCGATGCAGCACGGCCTGAAGGCGGCCAACTATCCGCTGATCCCGGAAGATTTCGAGCGCCGCCAGCTGCCGCCGGCCCTGATGCCGCACCGCAAGAAAATCTTCGGGCTCACGATCCAGCCCGAGCGCCTGAGCCAGATCCGCAACGAGCGCCGGCCGGATTCGCGCTACGCCAGCCTCGAGAACTGCCGCAACGAAGTGAGCGAAGCCGAGGCCATGATGCGCCGCGCCGGCATCCGGTGGCTCTCGACGACGACCAAGTCGATCGAGGAGATTGCCACCACCATCCTGCAGGAACTGAAGCCCGAGCGGCTGGTTTACTGAGCCCGCCGCTCGGTCAGGCAGCCGCCTGCTCGGCCGGGGCCGAGGTCCGGATCAGGTGGTCGAAAGCACCGAGCGCCGCTTTCGCGCCATCGCCGGCCGCGATGATGATCTGCTTGAACGGCACGGTCGTCACGTCGCCCGCGGCGAACACGCCCGGCACCGAGGTCTGCCCCCTGGCGTCGACCACGATCTCGCCGTGCTTGGTCAGTTCGACCACGCCCTTGAGCCAGTCGGTGTTGGGCACCAGGCCGATCTGGATGAACACGCCTTCGAGTTCGACCTTCTTCAGCTCGCCGGTCGCGCGGTCCTTGTAGACCAGGCCGTTAACCTTCTGGTCGCCGGTGATCTCGGTGGTCTGCGCATTGGTGAACACGTCCACGTTCTTCAGGCTCTTGAGCTTGCGCTGCAGCACGGCGTCGGCGCGCAGGGCCGTGTCGAATTCGATCAGCGTGACATGGCCGACGATGCCGGCCAGGTCGATGGCCGCCTCGACGCCCGAATTGCCGCCGCCGATCACCGCCACGCGCTTGCCCTTGAACAGCGGGCCGTCGCAGTGCGGGCAGTAGGCCACGCCCTTGTTCTTGAACTCGTGCTCGCCGGGCACGTTGATGTTGCGCCAGCGCGCGCCTGTCGAGATGATGATCGACTTGCTCTTGAGCGAGGCGCCGCTTTCGAGCTGCACCTCGATCAGGTCCTTGCCCGGAACCAGCGCCTTGGCGCGCTGCAGGTTCATGATGTCGACGTCGTAGTCGCGCACATGCTCTTCGAGGGCGTGGGCGAACTTCGGTCCTTCGGTTTCCTTGATCGAGATGAAGTTCTCGATGCCCAGCGTGTCGAGCACCTGGCCGCCGAAGCGCTCCGAAGCCACGCCGGTGCGGATGCCCTTGCGCGCCGCATACACGGCCGCCGCGGCGCCGGCCGGGCCGCCGCCGACGATCAGCACGTCGAACGGGTCCTTGGCGGCGATCTTCCTGGCCTCGCGCTCGACGCCGCTGGTGTCGATCTTCGCGAGGATTTCTTCGAGGCTCATGCGGCCCTGCCCGAACTCGGTGCCGTTCAGGAACACGGTGGGCACCGCCATCACCTGGCGTTCCTTGACCTCTTCCTGGAAGGTGCCGCCCTCAATCGTCGTGGTGCGGATGCGCGGGTTCTGGATGGCCATCAGGTTCAGCGCCTGGACCACGTCGGGGCAGTTGTGGCAGGTGAGCGAGACATAGATCTCGAACTCGAAGTCGCCGTCAAGTGCGCGGATCTGGTCGAGCACCGCCTGCTCGACCTTCGGGGGATAGCCGCCGATCTGCAGCAGCGCAAGGATCAGCGACGTGAATTCATGGCCCATCGGCAGGCCGGCAAAACGCGGGCCGTGATTCTCGCTCGGACGATTGACCGAGAAAGAAGGCTTGCGATGGTTGTCGTCGCGGCTTTCGGTCAGCTTGACCAGCGGCGACGCTTCGGCGACGTCCTTCAGCAGCGAAAGCATTTCGCCCGAGGCCTTGCTGTCGTCGAGCGAGGCGACGATCTCGATCGGCTGCGTGGCGCGCTCGAGGTAACTCTTCAATTGGGCTTTGGTGCTGGCGTCGAGCATGACAGACTCTCTTTCGATAACTGAAAACTATCAACTGGGGACAAAAAAGCCCGGGGCCTCGTGAGCGCCCGGGCTTTCGCGCGGGACGCTCAGATCTTGCCGACGAGGTCGAACGAGGGCTTCAGCGTTTCAGCGCCTTCGGTCCACTTGGCGGGGCAGACTTCACCGGGGTGGGCAGCCACGTACTGGGCAGCCTTCACGCGGCGCAGCAGTTCGGCGGCGTCGCGGCCGATGCCGTTGTCGTGCACTTCGATGGTCTTGATCTTGCCTTCGGGATCGATCACGAAGGTGCCGCGGTAGGCGAGGCCGGCGTCTTCGCCTTCTTCGATCAGCACCTGGAAGGCGCGGGCCAGTTGCTGGCTCGGGTCGCCAATCAGCGGGTACTTGACCTTGCCGATGGTGTCCGAGGTGTCGTGCCATGCCTTGTGGGTGAAGTGGGTGTCGGTCGACACGCCATACACCTCGACGCCGAGTTTCTGGAATTCGGCGTAGTGGTCGGCGAGGTCGCCGAGTTCGGTGGGACACACGAACGTAAAGTCAGCCGGGTAGAACACCACGACCGACCATTTGCCCTTGAAGTTGTCGTTGCTGACCGGCACGAACTTGCCGTTGTGGTACGCGGTGGCCTTGAAGGGAATGATTTCGGTGTTGATCAGGGACATTGCTGTTTCCTTGGTGGTGGCTAATGAAAAGAACGAGACATGAGTATAGCTACCAATCTCATGATTTCAATAGTTATCAGCTATTAAAAGTATTGCAGCTTGCTATGTTTGCGATGGGCGCTGCCACGATCGAATACGAACGTGTATCACCATCAAACGCATGCAGACCGGCACAGCATGGGATTGCTTGCAAGGGCTCGCCCACCCCTCTCACAATCGGTGCTTTCAGAACAAGGAAAAAGAACATGAAGGGCGACCCCAAGGTCATCGAACATCTGCAGGCGCAGCTCAAGAACGAGCTCACTGCCATCAACCAGTACTTCCTGCACTACCGCATGCTCAAGCACTGGGGTCTGGACAAGCTGGCCAAGAAGGAATACGAGGAATCGATCGGCGAAATGAAGCACGCCGACAAGCTGATGGACCGCATCTTCATGCTCGACGGCCTGCCGAACCTGCAGGATCTGGGCAAGCTGAATATCGGCGAGGACGTGCCCGAACTGCTGAGTTGCGACCTCGGCGCCGAAACCGGCGCGCAAGCCACCATCAAGGACGGCATCGCCTACTGCGAGACGGTGCGCGACTACGTTTCGCGCGACCTGCTGCAGGAGATCCTGGACGACACGGAGGAGCACATCGACTTCCTCGAAACCCAGATCGACCTGATCGACAAGGTCGGCGTGCAGAACTATCTGCAGTCGCAGATGGGTGAAGTCAGCTGATCCTCCAAGGCCGGAGCGACGTTCTCAGTCGACATCGCCCGGCTCCTGCGGGCGCTTGTACCCGCTGAGCATGGCGGCAACCAGGTTTTCCCGGTGCCGCCAACTTGTGAAGGCGACACCGGCCAGGTGCAGGGCGATCAGCGCCACCAGTGTCCAGGCCAGGCTGCGGTGGAGCCATTCCACCCACGCCAATCCCCAGAACATGTCGAGCGAGTACATCCAGCCCGTGACGCCCGCCGCCGTCACCGTGGCAAGCAGCGCGACGACCATCCAGCCGCCCAGCGGGTTGTGGCCCAGATAGCGCTTTTCGCGTCGGGCCAGCACTTCGCACATGTAGTGCTGCACCTGCGCGGGAGACCGGACGAACTGCCGGAATCTCGCGTAGCGCCCTCCCCACCAGCCGCCGATGCAGCGCCCGGCAATCAGGGCCAGCGTGGCGTAGCCCGCGAGTTCGTGCTGCCGCAACAACGCCTCGCCACTGAACCATGCCACGGCAATGGCCGCGACCAGCGCCCAGTGCGTGGCGCGCAGCCAAAGTGCCCAGACCTGCACCGGCGGACGCCCGGGAGCCGCACGCACCGCGCGGCTCCTCAGGACGGCTGCTTCACCTGTCCGACTTTCTCGAAGGTCTTGGGATCGAAGAACGCCTCGGTGCGCTGGCCCTTCTCGTCGAAGCCGTAGACCTCGTAGCAGCCATTGAAGTCCTTGATCTGGCGTACCTTCCAGCCTTCGCCGGTCAGCTTGCGCTGCAGCTCCATCTGCGGGCGCATCTCTGCCTTGGGAACCGGCGCGCACTTGACCGCGTCGTGCTCGACGAACTGGGCGGAGACCGACGCAGACCAAAGGACGGCGGTTGCGGCGGCAGCACTGAAAAGAAGCGACTTGTTCATGAATGGTCTCCCGGCGGTGCAGGCGCCACGCAACGGCTCAGACGTCGAGCCACATGCGCAGCAGGTTGTGGTAAGTGCTCGTGAGGCCGATCACTCCGGAATCGGTCTCGCCATATTGGCTGCGGAGATGGCGCAAATGGTTGTCCATCTCGAACAGCAGCCGGCGCTGCTCGTCGCTGCGCACCATGCTCTGGATCCAGAAATAGCTCGCGGTCCGGTAGCCACGCGTCACCGGCAGCACCCGGTGGACGCTCGTGCCCGGATAGAGCACCATATCGCCGGCCGGCAGCTTGACGCGCTGCACACCGAAGGTGTCCTCGATCACGAGTTCGCCGCCGTCGTATTCGTCGGGCTCGGCCAGGAACAGGGTGCACGAGATGTCGGTGCGCACCCGGCCCGAGCCGTCGCGCAGGAAGCGGACGGCACTGTCCACATGGTTGCCGAAGCTGTTGGACGCACCGCCGTAGCGGTTGAACAGCGGCGGCGAAATCTGCTTGGGCAGCGCGGCCGAGAAGAAAAGCTGGTGCCGCTCCAGGCCGCGCAGCAGCAGTTGCTGCAGCGCGCGGGTTTCTTCGCAGTCTTCCCTCAATTGCTCGTTGTTCTTCGCCTGCGCCGACTGGCTGCCGGCGGTGATCCGGCCGTCGCCCCAGGGTGCATCGGCGAGGATCCCGCGGGCCTCGCGCAGCTCCTCGGAAGTGAGCACCTGTTTGATGTGCAGCAGCATGGCCCCGAGGATAGTCCGATCAGAAGCGCACGCCGACCGTGCCGAGCACCTGCCGCTTGGCGCCCAGGATGGCAAAGCCCGGATACAGCTGATCGCCGTAGGCCTTGTTGCTGAGGTTGTTGATGTTGATCTGCGCGTACACGTCCGGCGTGAACTTGTATTCGAGCATTGCATCGGCTACCACATAGCCCGGGACGCGGGCGGTCGCCGAGGCGGCACCGGTGGTGCCTGTCAACGGCCGGTTCTCGGTCGCGCCATGTGCGCCCAGTGCGACGCGCAGCTTCGGCGTTGCCTGGTAGCTGACCCAGACCGCACCCGACTGCTTGGGCGTGAGACCCACGCGCTGGCCGACCGAGGCCTGCGCTGCAGCTGCGCTGCCGGCCTGGTCGATCTTGGCGACCGGCATCCAGGTATACGAAGCGTAGATCTCCCACTGCCGGCCCAGGCGGCCGACGACGTCGAGTTCGACACCCGCGGTGTGCCGCTTGCCCGAGAGCGTGTAGGCCGAGCCGGCAAAATCGGCATCGGTAGTGCGCTCGTTGTACTTCTCGGTGCGGAAAATCGCGCCGCGCGTGGAGAGCGCGCCGTTCAGCCAGTCGAGCTTGGCACCCACCTCGAGGTTGCGGCTCTTCTCGGGCGGCGTGTTGGCGTTCTGCGGCGTGACGTACTGGTAGGTGTCGGCCGAGGTGTTGAACGAGGTGCCGTACGACACGTAGTACGACTGGGAATCGGAAGGCTGGTACATCACGCCGCCGCGATAGCTCCACGGCGAGTTCGACAGATGCGTGCTGGTGACGCTCAGCGGCGTGCTGCTCACTGCCCCGGCGCGATAGTTCAGTTGCTCGAAGTCGCCCTTGAAGCTGTCGTAGCGAATGCCGCCAAGCACCTTCCAGTGCGGCGCAACCTGGATCAGGTCCTGTACATAAAGGCCATACGCTTTCGCATCGTAGTTGCTCGAATTGCGCCATTGCGGCGACAGGCCGGTGCCGACCAGGCCAGCCCCATCGTCTGGCGTGCCGACGCGCGTGGGCGGGCGGATACCGAGCGTGCTGCCATTGTTCTGGAAGCGAATGGCCTCTTCCTTCGAGGCATCGATGCCGGCCAGCAGCTCATGCTTCATGCCGAGCGCATCGAACGCCAGGCTGTAGTCGCTCTGCGCATAGGTTCCCTTGTAGCGGTCCTTGCGCGGCGTGAGACCGCTGCGCGTGAGGAAGGTCGACGGGTCGAGCGAGGTGACCGCCCGGGTACCGGCCGGACAGGTTCCTGCCGCCGTGGGGAGTGCGCCACAGGCACCCACCGCCGTGCTCCATTGCGCCCGCTCGAACACGCCGCTGCGCACCTGCGTACGCAACTCGCCGCCATTGGCGAACCTGTGCTTCCACGCGCCGTGCACGTAATTCGCCTCGCCATCGACGAAGTCCGCCGAGGTGCCATAGAAGTCTCCGGGCTTGACCGGCGCCAGGCTGCCGTTGACGTAGCGCACGGCCGACATCGGCACGTTGTTGTTCTTGAGGTGGAACAGGCCGACGGTGAATTCGTCCGCTGTGCCGAGGCCCCAGCTGTACGAGGGTGCGATGCCGTACTTGTCGATCTTCGCGCCGCCGTTGTCGGCCTTGTTGTACATCGCGTTGATGCGCAGCGCCGAGTTCTCGCCGGTGCGTACGTTGAAATCGGCGGTGGTGCGAAAGTAGCCGCCGCTGCCCAGGGTGCCCACGACGTCGGTCTGGTCGGCCAGCAAAGGCTTCTTGCTCACCTGGTTCACGACGCCGCCCGTGGAGCCGCGGCCGAAGAGCATTGAGGCCGAGCCGCGCATCACTTCGACGCGGTCGAGGTTGAAGGTGTCGCGGTCGTACTGCGAGGGGTCGCGCATGCCGTCGATCATCAGGTCGCCGGTGCTGGCGATCGGGAAGCCGCGCAGCCGGATGTCCTGGTCGGTGCCGTTCTCGGTCGCGGCGAAAGTGATGCCCGCCGAATAGTGCAAGGCATCCTTCAACGTGTCGAGCTTGACGTCATCGATCAGCTTTTCGGTGATGACGTTGATCGACTGCGGAATATCGCGAATCTCCTGCGTTCCCTTGCCGATATTGGTTTTCTTGGTCTGGACCTGATCCTTGCCTTGCGCTTCGGCCTGCTCCGTCACCGTAATGGTTCCAAGGGTGCCGCCCTGCACCGTGGTCGCCGGCGTCTGCGCCCAGCTACTGACCGAGGCGGCCAGCATGAGTGCGCCAAACGGCAGCATCGCCGCTTCGCGCGGCGCGCCAGGCGCTGCAGTACGCGCCGCAGGAGCCGAGGAGGACAGGGGACGCGACGCACGAGCGCGCCGGCGGGCAGTATTGGACAAGAGAACCTCCAGGAAAGCCAAACGGCTGGTTTGAATGGCTGGCTGGGACCGGTGCTTCACCGGTGGTGGCTTGCCGAAATTTGGCTGGAGTGTAGTGCGAACGTAGTCTGAATCATTCGCACTTAGATTCTCCTGTTGCTAAAATGCTACCTTTTCCCATCCGAGTACCAAAGACCGCTTTCCGGGATAGTTATTGAAAATGCGAGGGATTCGTATTTATAATCGCCTCGAACCCAACCAGCCAGCCAACTGCCGCTTTCACCACCATGATCGTTTGCGTCTGCCGCCGAGTCTCCGACCGTGAAATCGCACGTCATGTGCGGGCCGGCATGACTTTCGACGAAGTCCAGTTCGAGCTTGGCGTGGCCACCCAATGTGGCCAGTGTGAAGGCTGTGCGCGCGATATCGTTGCGCAGTGCAGCGCCTCTCACCCGGTCGCCGCGTTGAACCGCGAATCGGGAACGAGTGCGATCCAGCTTGCCACCTCCATCTCGGAAAGCAAGGCATGGAACTCTTCTCGGCACTCGGCGGCAGCCTGATACTCGTTGCAGGCTCGGTCTGGTGGATCTTTCGTAAGTAAACAGTAGTCGTAGCGGTTTTGCTGCAATCGAGGCACCCTCCATGGGTGCCCGCATTCGAATTGGTTGATCGTGTCTGACCGCTTTGCCCCTCCCCCCTCCGTACTGGGCCTCTCGCGCAATGCACTCATTGCCGGGGGCGTGATCCTGTTTCATGCAGCGGCGCTGTGGGCGCTGCAAAGCGGCCTGCTGCGCCGCGCTGCTGAAGTGGTGATTCCTGTCGAAATCCTGAGCCAGTTCGTCGAGCCGCCCAAGCCGGCCGAACCGCCGCCGCCTCCCCCACCGCCGCCTCCGCAGCGCAAGCCCGAAGCCGTCAAGCCGCCGCCTCGCCCGGTGGCCATCCGCGAGCCGAAGCCGACACCCGCGCCCAGCGCGCCGGTCGGCGTGCCCGAGCCTCCCCCCCCCGCGCCCGTTGCGGAGGCTCCCGCTCCCACGCCGCCCGCGCCGCCGGCCCCGCCACCGGCGCCGCCCGCACCACGGACGATCGAAATCTCGGAAGGCCAGACGCGCTACGTCAGGGAACCCAAGCTCGTGTATCCCAGCATGAGCCGGCGCCTGGGCGAGTCGGGCACCACCGTCGTCTCGATCTATTTCGACAGCGAAGGCTTCGCCAAGCGCGTCGAACTCTTCAAGTCCAGCGGATTCGAGCGCCTCGACGAAGCGGCGCTCAGCGCCGCCCGCAGCGCCCAGGTCACGCCCTTCAGGCAAACGGGAGGCAACGCACAGACCACCTACCTGCTGCGGGCCCCCTTCTCATTCAAACTGAACTAATCTTTCTCTGGAGCAATTTCGTATGGATTCCCAATTCGGCTTGATGAACGTCTGGAACCAGGGCGATTTCGTCACCAAGGCCGTCGCGCTGCTGTTGATCGGCATGTCGCTTGCGTCGTGGATCGTGATCATCATCAAGGCACTCGACGTGATCAAATACAAGCGCCTTGCCAAGCATTCGCAGGACTTCTGGCACAGCGAAGACTTCGCAACCGCGCTCAACAAGCTCGGCAAGGACGACAGCAACCCGTTCCGCGCCCTGGCACTCGAAGGCCGCGAAGCGGCTGCGCACCATCGCAACACGAAGGCCCATCTGCACGATGCACTGGACGTGAGCGACTGGATCACGCGTTCGCTGCGCAACGGCATCGATGCCTTCACCGCGCGCCTTCAGACCGGCCTCGCCATCCTGGCATCGGTCGGTTCGACGGCGCCGTTCATCGGCCTCTTCGGCACCGTCTGGGGCATCTACCATGCGCTCATGAGCATCGGTTCGGCCGGCCAGGCCACCATCGACAAGGTGGCGGGCCCGATCGGCGAAGCACTGATCATGACGGCGCTGGGCCTCGCGGTGGCCATTCCGGCGGTGCTGGGCTACAACGCACTGGTGCGCGGCAACAAGTTTGTTCTCACCAAGCTCAACAGCTTTGCCCATGACCTGCACGCCTACTTCGTGACGGGCGCACGCGTGCAAAGCGGCGGCGGCGACGCCATCGTGGTTCCGCTCAAGAAGGGCTGAGATCATGGCTTTCGGAACCCAGGACGAACCCGACGAGGTGATGAACGAGATCAACATGACGCCGCTGGTCGACGTCATGCTGGTGCTGCTGATCATCTTCATCATCACGGTGCCGGTGATGAAGCACGCAGTCAACATCGACCTGCCCCGCGCCACCAGCGAACCTGAGCAACCCAAGCCGCAGAACATCCTGTTCAGCATCACGGCCGACGGCAGCTACTACTGGAACGAGCAGAAGATCGACGACGCCGAACTGCCCGCCCGCCTCGCCGCTGAGGCCGCCAAGGATCCGCAGCCCGAACTGCACATCCGCGGCGACAAGGAGGTGCGCTACGAACGCGTGGCCAAGGCGATGTCGAAGGCGCGGGAAGCCGGCGTGCGCAAGATCGGCTTCGTGACCGAGCCCGACACGAAATAAGTCACTGAACGTCCTTAAAAAAATCGATCGCGGCGATTGACTTTTTATTGCGAATCATTATCATTCACTCATCGCTTCGATAAGGGAATTTCAGATGCAAGCCAAACCGAACGCCTTTCCTGTTCTGAGCCATCCTTCGCTCGACCAATCGGGTGGCGGACATGCGTCCATCCAGGCACCGCGCCCGGCGCCCATGGTCGAAAGCACGGAGCTTCTGAAAGGAAGCAAGACCGTGGGCATCATGCACAACGGTTCCCTCTACAGGCTCCAGGCCACCAAACTCGGCAAGCTGATCCTGACCAAGTAAGCCGTCAGCCCGCCCTTCGCGCAAGTTTCATCGTGGGGCGACTTGAGGAGATTCATCTCCGAGGGTCGTTTTTTGCTAGCCAACGGTTCGCCGACTAGCCAAGCTTTTTTTCACGCTGGATATCCAACAAAAACGCCGACTCGAAGTCGGCGTTTTGCTTTGGTGCGTCGAATGCTCAAAGACCGAGGGCTGCGATGCCGGCCTTGGCAATCTGGGCGTCTTCGTTCGACTTCACACCGCTCACGCCGACGGCGCCGATCACCTGGCCGTCCTTCACGATGGGGACGCCGCCCTCCAGCAGGCCCTGTACGGCGGGTGCCGTGAGAAACGCGCTGCGGCCGCCGTTGATGATGTCTTCGTAGACCTTGCTCTCGCGGCGCCCCATGGCTGCCGTGTGCGCCTTGGCGGGCGCGATGTGGGACGACAGCGCCGCGGCGCCATCGAGGCGCTGGAGCCACAGCAGGTTGCCGGCATCGTCGGAGATGGCGATGGTCACGGCCCAGTTGTTCTTGAGGGCCTCGGCTTCGGCAGCTGCGGCAATGGCCTTGACATCGGCGAGTTCGAGGAAGGACTTGGTCTTCATGTTGAGAATCAGGTTGCGTAAAACTCGACAGCATAACGGCCAACGGCTCCCTGGGCGCCCTGGTGCTTAGGACCATCGTCCATACGGTCTTTGTGCCGCCCCCCTCTTGCAGACCCCTAGAATGCGCCCAACTGCGTGATTGCAGCAACCCAAGGAGCTACGGCCATGAACGACCGCGTTACCACCCTCGACACTTCCGCCGGCTACGGCCAGGCGCTGCCGCAGGCTGAGCGCCAACGCGTCCTGCGCAACACCTACTGGCTGCTGGCGCTGAGCATGCTGCCCACCGTGCTGGGCGCCTGGGTCGGCGTCGCCACCGGCATCACCAGCTCGCTCACGGGCGGGTTGGGCCTCATGGTTTTCCTCGGCGGTGCCTTCGGCTTCATGTTCGCGATCGAGAAAACCAAGAACTCGGCCGCCGGCGTGCCGGTGCTGCTGGCCTTCACCTTCTTCATGGGCCTGATGCTATCGCGGCTGATCGCGATGGTGCTGGGCTTCAAGAACGGTTCCGAGCTCATCATGAC
Source organism: Variovorax beijingensis (assembly GCF_007828835.1). Taxonomy (GTDB): domain Bacteria; phylum Pseudomonadota; class Gammaproteobacteria; order Burkholderiales; family Burkholderiaceae_C; genus Variovorax; species Variovorax beijingensis_A. Next base: position 233,475 of record NZ_VIVL01000008.1, read on the forward strand.
CGCGTTCGGCGGCACTGCCGGCGTTTTCTTCGTGATGGCATCGCTCGCCACCGTGATCAAGCGCGACCTGTCCGGCATGGGCAAATGGCTCTTCGTCGGCGCCATGGTGCTGATGGTGGGCGCCATCATCAACGTCTTCGTGGGCTCGAGCGCCGGCATGATGGCCATTTCGGTGGCCGCGATCGGCATCTTCTCGGCCTTCATGCTCTATGACCTGAAGCAGATCATGGACGGCGGCGAAACCAACTACATCAGCGCCACGCTCGCGCTCTACCTGGACCTGTTCAACGTATTCCAGAGCCTGCTGGCCCTGCTGGGCATTGCCGGCGGCGAACGCGACTGAGCGAACGAACGAGCGAGGCGCCGCAAGCGCCAACGAGAAAAGGGCCCGGCGGGCCCTTTTTTCATGCCAGGTCGAACACCGCAATCGACTCGACGTGCGCCGTGTGCGGGAACATGTTGATCACCCCCGCGAACGTGCAGCGATAGCCGGCCTGGTGCACCAGCAGGCCGGCATCCCGCGCCAGGGTGGAGGGGTTGCAGCTCACGTAGACGATGCGCTTGGGCGGCGCCCAGCCATCGGTTCGCAGTTCGGGCTGCAGGTGCAGGTCGGCCATGGCCTTGGCCAGCGCGAAGGCGCCCTCTCGCGGCGGGTCAACCAGCCACTTGTCGGCACGGCCATCGGCCACCAGCATGGCGGGGGTCATTTCGAAGAGGTTGCGCGCCACGAATCGCGTCGCCGACAGCGCCCGCCGGGCGGCGGTGGCAGGCTGGTTCTTCCTGAAGTTGTCGCTCGCGCGCGCGACCAGGGTGTCGCTGCCCTCGATGCCCAGGACTTCGCGCGCACGGCTGGCCAGCGGCAGGGTGAAGTTGCCCAGGCCGCAGAACCAGTCGATCACGCGCTCGTCGGCCTGCACGTCGAGCAGGCGCAGCGCCTTTCCCACCAGGGCACGGTTGATGTGCGGATTGACCTGCGTGAAATCGGTGGGCTTGAACGGCATCGTCACACCGAACTGGGGCAGTTCGTAGGACAGCGGCATGCCACCTTCTTCGAGCAGCTTCACCGTGTCCGGCCCCTTGGCCTGCAGCCACCATTGGACGCCGGCGTTCTGCGCCGCAAAGTCCTTCAGGCGGCCGATGTCCGCATTGGAGAGCGGCTCCAGGTGCCTCAGCACCAAGGCGATCGTGCCGAGCGAGGTGGTACCGGGCGCATCGCCGCAAGCGAGTTCGATCTGCGGGCAGGTTTCTCGGGCGTCCAGCGAACCGATCAATGCGCGCAAGGGCATCAGCATGTCGCTGACCTGCTTGGGCAGCACCGGGCATACCTGCATGTCGGCGAGATACCGGCTCTTGCGCTCATGGAAGCCGATCAGCACGGTCTCCTTCTTGACCACATGGCGCACTGAAAGCCGCGCACGGTAGCGGTAGTGCCAGGCCGGGCCTTCCAGCGGCCGCAGCACGTTGTCGGGCCGCACCTTGCCGAGGTGCCACAGGTTGTCCTCGAGGGCGCGCTGCTTCACCGCAACCTGCGCCGCCTCGTCCAGATGCTGCATCTTGCAGCCGCCGCACGCACCGGTATGCAAACCGAAATGCGGGCAGCCAGGCCGAACCCGCTGCGACGATTCGCGCCGGATGGCCGTGACCGTGCCCTGCTCCCAGTTGTTCTTGCGGCGATGAACGTTGAACTGCACTTCTTCGAAAGGTAGAGCGCCTTCGATGAACACGACCATGCCTTCGGCGTTGTGCGCCACGCCTTGCGCGTCGAGGTCGAGCGACTCGACCTTGAGCCATTCGCCCGCCGCGGTTGCCGGGGTTTTCGCGGGGACTTTCTTTTCTTCGATGGATTCCGTCATCCCCCGATTGTCTCAGCGCCGGCCCGGCCCTCCGCGGCCACGGCAAACCCCCGCTAGAACAAGGCGTCGCGCCCCACGCCGGAACGGGTCAGCTGGCGCCGCATCTTGGCCAGCGCCTCGTTCTGGATCTGCCTCACGCGCTCACGCGTCAGCCCGAGGCGCACGCTCAGCACTTCGAGCGTCTCGGGCTCGCGGTCGTGCAGGCCGTAGCGGCCCTCCAGCACCTCGCGCTCGCGCGCGTCGAGGGCGTGGACCCATTGATCGAGCAGGCGCGCGACCTCGTGGGTGTGCGTGACGTCGGTCGGATCGCCCTGCCCGTCGTCGGACGCCACGGTATCGGCCAGGGTGAAGCCTTCGTCTCCGTGCGCATCGCCGGCATCCAGCGAACGCGGCGCTTCGGCCAGCGCCAGCAGTTCCGCGACCGCCTGCACGTCCAGCCCCAGAAATGCGGCGACATCCTCCACGCGCACGCCGTCGGGCCGATGCGCCAGGAACTCGGCATCGCCTTCGAGCGTGCGGCGGGCCCGCAGCACCTGCTGCAGTTCACGCACCACATGCACCGGCAGGCGGATGGCACGCGCCTGGGTCAATACGGCGCGCTCGACCGACTGGCGGATCCACCAGGTTGCATAGGTGGAAAAGCGAAAGCCCCGTTCGGGTTCGAACTTGGTGATGGCGTGCATCAGGCCGAGATTGCCTTCCTCGATGAGGTCGGAAAGCGGTACGCCCCGGCCCAGATAGGCCTTGGCGATGTTCACAACCAGCCTCAGGTTGTGCTCGATCATCGATTGCCGCGCTGCAAAGTCGCCGGCGCGCGCGGCGCATGCGGCCTGGTATTCCTCTTCGGGCGTGAAGAGCTCGGTACGCCGCACCTGGCGCAGGTAGATCGTCAGGGCATCGGCGCCTTCGCCGCCGGGCGAATCGGTTGCGGCAATCAGGTCTGCAGCAGGCTTCGCAGGCGAGCCCTGCGGGCCGCTCTCTACAGCCCTGCCCCGGCCCACCGGCCGACGCACGGGCAGTGCGCGACGGGGGCTGGAAGCGGCCATGGCATCACCGGCTCGGCAAGTAGCGCGCCGGGTCGACGGGCTTGCCCTGGCGGCGGATTTCGAAATGCAGCTTGACGCGGTCGGCGTCGCTGTTGCCCATCTCGGCGATCTTCTGGCCCTTTTGCACCGACTGGTCCTCCTTCACGAGCAGCGTCTGGTTGTGCGCATAGGCCGTGAGGTAGGTGTTGTTGTGCTTCAGGATGATCAGGTTGCCATAGCCGCGCAAACCTGCACCGGCGTAGACCACGCGGCCGTCGGCAGCCGCGAGGACGGCATCGCCCGCCTTGCCGCCGATGTCGAAGCCCTTGTTCTTGGCGTCGTCGAACCCCGCGAGCAGCGTGCCGTGCGCCGGCCAGATCCAGCCGAGGTCCTCGTCGCCCGAGCTTGCTGCGGGCGCCGATGGCGACGCCGTGACCGGCGGCTTGCCGACCGCGGCACTGGCGGGCGCTGCAGGCACCACCGCCGACGGCGGCGTGACCGGCTTGGTCACCACGCCCTCGGAAGAAGGAGCAGGCGCGGTTGCGACAGAGGCAGCCGGTCCCACCGGCGGCACCACGCGCAGCACCTGTCCGACTTCGATCAGGTCGGGATTTTCAAGATTGTTCCAGCGAACGATGTTCTGCCAGCTCTGGCCGGTTTCGTTTCCGATGCGGCGAATCGTGTCGCCGGGCCGTACTGCGTAATAGCCGGGCTTGCCATAGTTCTCGATGCCTGGAAGCGGCTTGCCCGAAGCATCGGTGGTGATGAGCGGGCCACCGGGTGCCGCATTGGGCGCACGCGTCATCGTGCCCCGGTCTTCGACCGGTGCCGGCCCTCGCGGTGCGGCGCAGCCCGCGATCACGAGCACAACTGCCAACGTGATACCAGCGCACCAACTCCGATTGCCAAAACCCTGCATTTGTTGTTCCTTCAAGCGATGCCCGATTTTAGGGGGACAAAGTGAACCGCCTCAAGAATGCGGCGCTCGAGTCCACGGGCGGTTTTGTCAATGACGACGAGCGCCTGCCCGCCGCCCGCCGAGCGCGTGGGCGCCACGATGCGTCCGCCGACGGCGAGTTGCTCGATCCAGGCCTGCGGCACCGCCTCGCCGCCTGCCGCGGCGATGATGCCGGCGTAAGGCGCACCCTTGGCATAGCCGACCATGCCGTCGCCCAGCATCAGATGAACCGTGGCCAGCCGGAAGTGCCGCAGGTTGGCGCGCGCGCGTTCGTGCAGTCCGCGCAGGCGCTCAATGCTGTAGACCTCCGTGGCCACGTGGTTCAGCACCGCGGCCTGGTAGCCGCAGCCGGTGCCGATTTCCAGCACGCGGCCGAGACGGTCCTGCGGCTTGCCGGCCAATGCGGGCGCCCCCAGCAGGAGCTCGATCATGCGGGCCACCACGCTCGGCTTGGAGATGGTCTGGCCCAGCCCGATCGGCAGGCTCGTGTCTTCATAGGCCTGGTTGACGAGCGCGCTGTCGACGAAGAGATGCCGCTCGACCGCGCTCAGCGCGCGCAGCACGCGCGCATCGGCAATGCCTTGGGCAGCGAGCTTCTGCACCATGCGCGCCCGCACGGCGTCGGAGGCCATCGAAGGCGTGGCCGGCACCATCGGCTTGGCAGGCACGGCGGGCAGGCGCCCGCGCGTGGCGGCCGAGGCGGTGGGTGTCAGGCGAACCGGGAATCCAGGCCGTTGCGTGGCCATGCTCAATTACCGAGACGGGCAACCGTCTCGCGCCACTGGCCCAGGTTGGCATGGTCGGTCAGGTCGATCTGCAGCGGCGTCAGCGCAATGTGGCCGGCGGCGGTGGCATGGAAGTCGGTGCCCTCGCCGCTGTCCTTGGCGCCTCCGGCACCTGCAATCCAGTACATCGTCTCGCCCCGCGGGCTTTCCTGAGTGATGACTTTCTCCGCCGAATGGCGCCGGCCCAGCCGGCAAACCTGGATCGGCTTGAGCTCGTCGAGCGGCCGGTTCGGAACGTTCACGTTGAGCAGGAAGGCGCCGCCGTCCAGCATGCGCTCGCGCTCGATCTGCTGCACCAGGCGCCGGGCCACCTGCGCGGCCGCGTCGACATGCGCCCAGCCCTTCTCGATCTGCGAGAACGCGATGGCGGGGATGCCGAACAGATAGGCCTCCATGGCCGCACCCACGGTGCCGGAGTAGATGGTGTCGTCGCCCATGTTGGCGCCGTTGTTGATGCCGGAGACCACCAGGTCGGGCCGGTAGCCGAGCAGCCCCTTGAGCGCGATGTGAACGCAATCGGCCGGCGTGCCTGTCACGTAGCGAAAACCGTTGTGCGCCTTGTGCACGTAGAGCGGCGCCGCCAGCGTGAGGGCATTCGACTTGGCGCTGTTGTTGTGCTCGGGTGCAACCACCTCGACGTCCGCGATGTCTTTCAATGCGTCGTGCAATGCGACGATGCCCGGCGCCTGAAAACCATCGTCGTTGGAAATAAGTATCTTCATGGTGCTTTTCAGTGCCCGGATTGTAGGCGCCGCGTGCGTCGCAGCAGGGACAACGGCGCCCTGCCGCGCCCCCTATCATCGCCTCGCATTCATTGCCCACACACGACTGATTCAAAGGAGACCCGAGCATGCACGCATGGCTTTGCGAAAACCCCACCGGCGTCGATGCGCTGACCTGGAAGGAACTGCCGACGCCGGCGCCGGGTCCGGGCCAGGTGCTGATCGAAATCAGGGCCGCCAGCCTCAACTTCCCCGATCTGCTGATCGTGCAGAACAAATACCAGATCAAGCCGACGCTGCCGTTCGTGCCCGGTTCGGAATACGCCGGCGTCGTCCAGGCGGTGGGCGAAGGCGTCACCCACCTGAAGGTCGGCCAGAACGTGGCGTGTCTCTCGGGCACGGGCGGCTTCGCAACCCACACGCTGGCGCCGGCGGCGCTGTGCATGCCGCTGCCCGAAGGCTTCGGCCATGTCGACGCGGCGGCGTTCATCATGATCTATGCCACCTCGTGGCATGCGCTGATGGACCGCGCACAACTCAAGGCCGGTGAAACCGTGCTCGTGCTCGGTGCAGCAGGCGGCGTGGGCACCGCCGCCATTCAAATCGCAAAGGCGGCAGGCGCCAAAGTGATTGCGGCGGCTTCTACCGACGAGAAATGCGAACTCTGCCGCTCCATTGGCGCCGACGCCACGATCAACTACACCACGCATGCGCTTCCAGGCGGCTTTCGCGATGCCATCAAGGCCGCGACCGACGGCAAAGGCCCCGATGTCATTTACGACCCGGTGGGCGGTGATTTCGCCGAGCCTGCATTTCGCTCGATTGCATGGCGCGGACGCTATTTGGTGGTCGGCTTTGCCTCCGGGCCGATTCCCTCGCTGCCATTGAACCTCACGCTGTTGAAAGGCGCTTCCCTGGTCGGCGTGTTCTGGGGCGATTTCGCCAAGCGCGAGCCCAAGGCCAATGCACAAATGATGGCCGAATTGGCGCACTGGTACGGGCAGGGAAAGATCAAGCCCGTGATCGACAGCACGATGCAGATGTCACAATTGAAAGCCGCCTATGCCCACATGGGATCGCGCGGCGTCAAAGGAAAACTCGTGATGGTGAACTGAGTGCCGCGGGTTTGCCCGGATTCGCACCCAATAAAAAAGCCCGCATCCGCGGGCTTTTTTATTGGCCAGTGGCCCGCTTCGGCGCTTACTTGATCTCGAACTCGGAAAGCGACTTGCCCGCGGCCAGTGCCTCGGTCACCCAACGCGGCTTGCGGCCGCGGCCGCCAGACCAGGTTTCGCCGGTTGGACCACGGTATTTGGCTGCTGCCTTGACCGCGGGAACCCCTGCGCTGCGCTTGACCGAGCCGCCGCGTGCACTGAGTTTCAGGTCCGACGCGGTCAGGCCGTATTCAGCGATCTTCCGGCGCACATCTTCAATCACGCCTGCGCGCTCTTGGTTGCGAAGGTCTTCGGCCTGCTTGCGCAATTGCGCAATCTGCTCGTCGTACTTCTTGATCTGGGAATTGATATCGGCAAGGGTCGAAGCCATTGTTGGACTCCTGAAAATTGGAAACGGGGCGGATTTTAATTCAATTCCAATTTATTACAAGCGGGCCGTTGCGGGAAAATTGAGGGCCCTGCGCCAGGTTTGCGGCAACGCACAATGCAGCGCGCACCGGTTTGGACGCTTTTTATGAAGCCAAAGGAAGAGTGCTGCGCCAGCGGCAAGAGCCGAAAATGACAACGCCGGGCTGGCCCGGCGTTGTGTTCCCGTGGACGCTATTGCGCAATAGCAGTCGGGAAAGATGTTTTGGGGTGGCTGATGGGACTCGAACCCACGACGACCAGAATCACAATCTGGGACTCTACCAGCTGAGCTACAGCCACCGCAGAGCCTTCAATTGTAGCGGCAAAAACCCCGGTTTTCGCCACCGGGGCATCCGAACGGGCCTGAAATTCTTCTCAACCCGTGGCGAGGGGCCCGGCCGGGGCTGTCTTCTTGATCTTGATCGAGCCATCCGGCCTTTCGCAGGTGCCGATCAGCAGGCCGCTCGCGAGCGCGTGCTTCCGCAGGGCGTCGAACACCTCGTCCCGGCCTGGCGCCGCGGAAAACGCGGGCATGCCGTCGAGCGCGAACAGCTGGAAGGCGTAGCGGTGAGCGCCGTGTCCCGGGGGCGGATCGGGAGGCAGCCAGGCGGCCTGCAGCCCGGAGTTGCGACCCACGTGCAAACCGGCGGCGCCGGCATTGTCCCGGCTCGGGATGGCCGCTTCGTCGAGCTTGCCCTCGGTCGGCCGCAGCCCGACGACGATGGCATGCACGAGCGGATTCGGCGTGGGCGAATCGGCGTCCTCGACCACCAGCACCAGCGATCCGGTGCCCGCCGGAAGCCCGGCCCATTGCAGCGGCGGCGACAGGCCTTCTCCATCGGCCGTATGGCGCGACGGCAAGGGCGCGTGGTCCGCGAAAGCAACGCTGCTCAAGGCGATCGACGCCATGCCCTGCCGCATGCCCAGCGTATTGAAGACGATCTTGTCCAGGCCCGCGCGCATTCCCTGCAGCGCGTGGCCGATGACTTCAGGCAGTTTTTCCAGCATGGTCCCGGTATAGCGCTGCGCCGCGAAGCACCCTGTAGGACGCAGCAGCAACCAGGACATGGCCGTCTGCGCCAAAGTTCTCGGACATCGAGCCCGATGTGATTCAGCCGGCTTCGGCGATCGCGTTGCTCCGCTATCATGAGCGCCGCTTGCTTCGACGGTTCGCGCGTTCCCCAGCGACCGCCACTTTCCATTTCACCGCCAAAGGAATTTCTTCATGAGCATCGTCTGGACCATCCTGATCGGGTTCATCGTGGGTCTGGTGGCGCGGGCCGTCAAGCCGGGCGACGATTCCGCCGGCTTCATCGTGACCACGCTGATCGGCGTGGCAGGTTCCTTGATCGTGACCTATGTCGGCCAGGCGCTCGGCTGGTACACCGCGGGCCAGGGTGCGGGCTTCATTGCCTCGGTGCTCGGCGCGATCGTGCTGCTGATCCTGTACGGCCTGATCAAGCGCAAGAGCTGACCCGGCCGGCAGTGCGGATCGATGCCGCGCAAACCACGGGCCACGCACCACGTCTACGTGGTCGAACTCGATGACCGCGTCTGGAACCATGGCCGGTTCAGGCGCGCGAATCCCGACTACCAGCTCGGCAAGCCCTTCGTCTACGTGGGAATGACCGGGCTGGACCCCGACATCCGCTTCGACAAGCACAAGGCCGGCATCCAGGCCAACAGCTTCGTCCAGGCCTTCGGCCTCAGGCTGCTGCCTGCGCTCTACGAACGCTACAACCCGATGAGCTACGAGGATGCACGATCGATGGAGGTCGAGCTCGGCATCGCGCTGCGCAGGAGCGGCTACGGCGTCTGGCAGGCCTGAGGCCGATCGTGCCCCTGCACCGGGGCCTCAGGCGTAGGTGATCCAGTTCTCGTAGGCCGCAGCGTCCAGGTGCGGCAGCGTGTTGTAGGTGACGAGCATGTGCCGCTTGGGCGTGAAGGCGAACTCCGTCACGGCGGTGTTCCGGATGCGCAGGTTCAGTTCGATCGTGGTTTCCGGGCTCGTTCCCAGCACATGGCCAACCGCCGTGCTGATGGGTCCGCCGCTCGACACCACCAGCACCTTGGCGCCATGGTGGCGGGCGCGCACATGGTCGAGCGCCGTTGTCACGCCCGCCAGGAAGTCGACATAGCTCGGCATGCCGACGGGCCGGGTCCGGCCCTGCATCCAGGCGCCGAGGCCATCGCGCAAGAGGCGGAAGTGGTGGCGGTACATCTCGGGCGAGTCGGGCTTCTCGAGCTTGCCTTCGTGGATGGTGGCAATGACCGCCTCGCTGTCGTACTCGTTGAGCCCGGGCCACGCCAGCACATCGTCGCGCTTCAGCGCCAGTCCCTCGGCAATGCCTTCCCAGGTCTGGCGATGGCGCTTCAGGGTGCCGGTGATCACGGCATCGAAATGCATGCCGCGCTCCCGCCAGTATTCGCCGAGGCGCACGGACTGCCTGTGCCCGAGCTCGCTCAGCTTGTCGTAGTCGGCAGCGCCGAAACTGGCCTGGCCGTGACGCACGAGATAGAGGGTTCCCATGCCTGGGATTCTGGCGACAAGCGCAGCTTGCACTTGTCCCACGTGCGACGAGTGCCGCGGGCCGCTGACCCAGGCGCGACAGCGCGCGCCGGTCCCACGGGTCAGCGGGCTGCCGTGGGCAGCGTCTCCGCCGGCTTCGGCACGAGGATCTCGGCCTTGAAGCGTTCCTTCAGCACGTTGTAGTAAGCAACTTCTTCCGCCGCAGCCACCGACTGGCCGACCTGCGCGTTCTCCTGCTGCGTTTGCTCAGGCGCCGACGGCGTGCGCGGAACCACCTTCATCACGCGAACCACCGCATAGCCTTGCGTACCCAGGTCGACGCCCACCAGCGCAGGCAGCTTGGACGCGTCGGCGCGCAGCGCTGCATCGATGACGGCAATGGGCTGGGCCTGCGCTTCGCGTCGCGAAACCGTGACCGGCGCGCCAAAGGTGGCGCCGTCGGCCTTGGCAGTCCAGGCGGCGAGCTTGGCTTCGCCCTCTGCCTTGGCCATGACCGCGGCACGCTCGGTGATGAGCTGCGCACGGATCTTGTCCTTGACTTCGGCCAGGGGCATCGGATGCGCGGGCGTGTACTGCGTCACGCGGCCTGCCGCGAGCTGGTTGGAGCCGACTTCGATGGCTTCGGTGTTCTGCTTGCGGTCCAGCGAATCGGCCGCGAACAGCGCGTTCAGGAAATTGCGGTTCGCGAGCACGCCGGTGGCGCCCGGCGGCGGCGTGCGCGAGACGTTGCCGGCCGTCTGGATCGTGAGCTTCAGCTTTTCCGCCGCGGGCTTGAGGCTGTCGGGCTGCTGGTAGACCGCATCGGTGAAGGTTTCCGCGGCCTTCGCGAATTCCTGCGTCGCCTGCTGCGCACGGACTTCGTTCTCGATGGTGGCGCGCACCTGCTCGAACGGCGGCACCACGGCCGGCTTGATGTCGGCGAGGCGGATGATGTGATAGCCGAACTCGGTTTCGACCACGTCGCTGATGTCGCCCTTCTTGAGCGCGAACAGCGCATCCTCGAAAGGCTTGACCATCGCGCCGCGGGTCACGAAGTCGAGGTCGCCGCCCTTCTCCGCCGATCCGGGATCCTGCGAGTTCTTGCGCGCGACGTCGGCGAAGGTGGCGGGCGCCTTCCTCACTTCGGCGAGCAATTGCTCTGCCCTGGCCTTGGCCTTGGCGCGGTCGGCTGCCGGTGCGCTTGCCGGTGCGGTGATCAGGATGTGGCTGGCGCGGCGTTCTTCCTTGGTGCCGAAGCGCGCCGTGTTCTGCTCGTAGTAGGTCTTGAGGTCGGCCTCGTTGACCGAGATGTTCTTCTTGGCGGCTTCCAGGTCGAGCACGAGGTATTCGATGCTGGCCTGCTCGGGCGCCTGGAACTGGGCGGTATGGGCCTTGTAGTAGGCCTCCACGTCGGCATCGCTCACAGTCACCTTGGACGCGAAGCTCTCGGGGCTGAAGCGCGCGACCTGGATCTCGCGGCGGTCGTAGAAGGCGTTGATGGTTGCCGCAGCCAGCGCGGGCGGCGTGAAGGCCGTGCCGGTGATGCCCAACAGCATTTGCTGCGTGGCCAGTTCGGCGCGCATCGACGCCTCGTACTGCTCCGGCGTGCGGCCGGTGACGCGCTGGAAGCTCTCGCGGTCGAACTTGCCGTCCGGCGTGCGGAACGCCGCAAGGCCCGTGTCCTGCGCGAAGATGCGCGACAGCCGCTCTTCGGAGACGGTCACGTTCGACTTGGCCGCCGCCGCGGCCAGCACGCGGTCGCGCACCATGCGCTCCAGCGTGGCATAGCGCATCACGTCGGATTCGAGCAGCGCCGGGTCGACGTTGGGCGATTGCTGGCGGATGCGGTCGGTCTCGAGGCGATGCTGCGCATCCCACTCGGGCCGGGTGATGCTCTGGCCATCGACCCGCGCAACCTTCACTTCGCCGCCGGAGCCCTGATAGCGCTCCACGCCAAAGAGGACGAACGAGGGAATGATCAGCAAGAACAAGAAAATCATGACGATCTTGTTGTACTTGCGGAAGAAATCAAACATGCTTGAACACTCTTTTGCGACAGATGTCGGGACGGCAATAAAAAAGGCGAACCAGTGTTCGCCTTTGCATCGGGTGGTGGTGGGTGCTGAGGGGCTCGAACCCCCGACCTACGCCTTGTAAGGGCGCCGCTCTACCAGCTGAGCTAAGCACCCCACCGGGAATACTTCTCCGAGTCTACGTCTTAGTTCAGCGCGTCTTTCAACGCCTTGCCCGGACGGAACTTCGGAATCTTGGCGGCCTTGATTTTAATCGCGTCGCCGGTGCGCGGATTGCGGCCGGTGCGAGCCGCCCTTTTGCCGACTGCGAAAGTGCCAAAACCGACCAGCGACACCGAGCCGCCTTTTTTGAGCGTGGTACGAATGGCGCCGATGGTGGATTCCAGCGCGCGGGTAGCGGCTGCCTTGGAAATATCGGCGTTCTTTGCGATGTGCTCAATCAGTTCGGTCTTGTTCACAAGGGCCCCTTGTAGAAGAAATAAAGTTGGTCGGCTTTCGTCAGCTGCGAGCTGGCCGCGAAATGACGCGGCTCGACAAGCCTGGCAGGACTGACGCCTCGGCAGCGCGCTGCCAGCGAGGATTACAACCACTGGTCTGCAGGGTGTCAATACGACACGAGGCCGTGCAGAACAGCGGAGCGCGCGATTTTAGGGGCGTTTCTTGAAGACGATTTTCAAAGGGCCTCGGCAATGGCCTTGCCAAGGTCGCTGGTGCTCGCCTTGCCGCCGATGTCGGGCGTGCGCGGCGCTCCGCTTTGGGGCGCCAGCACCTTTTCGATGGTGGAAAGGATCGCGTCGTGCGCGTTCTTGTGGCCCAGGAACTCGAGCATCATCGCGCCGCACCAGATCTGTCCGATCGGGTTGGCGATGCCCTTGCCCGCGATGTCGGGCGCCGAGCCGTGCACCGGTTCGAACAGCGAGGGCGTGGTGCGCTCCGGGTTGAGGTTGGCGCTGGGCGCGATGCCGATGGTGCCGGTGCACGCAGGGCCGAGGTCGGACAGGATGTCGCCGAACAGGTTGCTGGCCACGACCACGTCGAAGAAGTCGGGCCGCTGCACGAAGTGGGCCGTGAGGATGTCGATGTGGAACTTGTCGAGCTTCACGCCCGGATAGTTCTTCGCCATTTCGGCCACGCGCTCGTCCCAGTAGGGCATGGTGATCGAGATGCCGTTCGACTTGGTGGCGCTCGTCAGGTGCTTCTTTGGGCGCGACTGTGCGAGCTCGAAGGCGAACTTGAGCACGCGGTCGACGCCCACGCGCGACATCACGGTTTCCTGCACCACGATCTCGCGCGGCGTGCCTTCGTACATGCGACCGCCGATGCTCGAGTATTCGCCTTCGGTGTTCTCGCGCACGATGTACATGTCGATCTCGCCGGGCTCGCGCGGCGTGCCGTCGCGCCGCACCACGGGGGCCGTGATGCCTGGCATCAGGCGCGCGGGACGCAGGTTGATGTACTGGTCGAATTCGCGGCGGAACAAGAGCAGCGAGCCCCAGAGCGACACGTGGTCGGCAATCTTCTCGGGCCAGCCGACCGCACCGAAGTAGATGGCGTCATGTCCGCCGATCTGGTCCTTCCAGTTGTCGGGCAGCATCTTGCCGTGCTTCTCGCAGTAGTCCCAGCTCGAGAAGTCGAAGTGGTCGAACTTCAGGTCGATGCCGAACTTGCGCGCCGCGGCATCCACCACGCGCAGGCCTTCGGGCATGGTTTCCTTGCCGATGCCGTCGCCGGCGATGACTGCGATTCTGTGGGTGGTCATGGTCTGGTTCCTTCTTGCTGGAGAGGGGAAGTGAAGAACTGGAGCGCCTCGGCGAGCAGTTCGCGCGGGGCTTCCTCCGGTACGTAGTGGCCGCACGGCAAGGCGCGGCCCGAAACCCGGGCGGCGCATTCGCGCCAGAGCGAGAGCACGTCGAAGCATCGGCCCACTGCGCCGTGCTCGCCCCAGAGCACGCGCAGCGGTTGCGCAAGCTTGCGGCCGGCGGCGATGTCGGCGCGGTCGTGCACGAGGTCGATGGTCGCGGACGCACGGTAGTCGCCGCAGATGGATTCGGCCGTGCCCGCAATGGCCGCGCAGCGCTCGTACTCGGCCAGCACCTCGGGCGCGAAGGGCGCGAGCCCCGCGTGGCGCCCGCCCATCACGCTGCGCACGTAGCGCACCGGGTCGGAGGCGATCAGGGCCTCGGGCAGCGGCGGCGGCTGGATCAGGAAGAACCAGTGCCAATAGGCGCGCGCAAAGGCCTCGGTGGTGTTCTCGTACATCGAGAGCGTGGGCGCGATGTCCAGCAGCAGCATGCGGTCGACGGCCGCCGCATGGTCGGCGGCCAGCCGATGCGCGACCCGCGCGCCGCGGTCGTGGGCCAGCACGCCGAAGCGCTCGAAGCCGTGATGGCGCATGGCGGCGAGCGCATCGAGCGCCATCTCGCGCTTGCTGTAGGCCATGTGATCCGCATCGTCCGCAGGGCGGCCGGAGTCGCCATAGCCGCGCAGGTCCACCGCCACCACAGTGAACTGCTCGGCGAGCACCGGCGCCACGCGGTGCCAGATCAGGTGCGTCTGCGGATGCCCGTGCAGGAGCAGCAGGGGCGCGCCGCGCCCGCCGATGCGGCCATGCACACGCACGCCGTTGCGCTCGATGTCGAATTCGGGAAAGTCGAAGAAGGAAGCAGTCACGCGGCGATTGTGCGTTGCGCTCCATCGATCATCAAGCAACAATCGACCAATTCATACTTTCCGATTTGGCATGAATCCACTGTCGATGGACCGCGGCGATCTCGAACTGGTGCTGGCCATCCGCGACCAGGGAAGCCTGGCGGGCGCCTCCGCCACGCTCGACGTGGTGCCCTCCGTCGTGACCAAGCGGCTCGGCGCGCTCGAGGCGCGGCTGGGCCAGCGGCTGTTCGAGCGCACCACGCGCCGGCTCAGCGTGACGGCCGAGGGAGAAGCGGTCTGCCTGCATGCCAGGGCGCTGCTCGAAGGCTTTGCCGCGCTCGAAAGCGAGCTCGGCGAGCGGCAGAACGAACTGGTCGGCACCATCCGGCTGGCTGCGACCTTCGGCTTCGGCCGGCGCTGGCTCGGCCCTGCCCTGGCCAGCTTCCAGGCGCGCCATCCCGGGCTGCAGATCGAATTGCTGCTGACCGAGCGGCTGCCCGACCTCGGCGCCGAAGGATATGACGGCGCGCTCTGGCTCTGGGCCGTGCAGCAGCGCCGCGCGGCCGACTGGGTCACGCGCCGCATTGCGCGCAACCAGCGCGTGCTCGCCGCATCTCCTTCATATGTAGAACGGCGCGGCCTGCCGGCCACGGTCGACGCGCTGGCGGCGCACGACTGCCTGGTCGCGCGCGAGAACGGCGAGGTCAACCAGCACCAGTTCGCGCTGTGGACCCTGCGCCATGCGCGCGACGGCAGCACCGCGCGCGTGCGCGTCCAGGGTCCGCTGACGAGCAATTCGGGCGAGATGGTGCGCGACTGGTGCCTGGCCGGCCACGGCATCATGCTGCGCAGCCTGTGGGACATCGCACCGCAGCTGGCTTCCGGCGAGCTGGTGCGCGTGCTGCCCCACTACGCCATGCCCGATGCCGACATCCACTGGATCGCGCCCTGGCGCCCCAAGACGCCGCGCCGCGTGCGGCTGCTGCTCGACCACCTGGCGGAACAGTTTCGCGGCGAGCCCTGGAAACCCGGCAAGGCCGGTGCGCCGCGCTGAAGAAAAAGCAAAGGCGGCTCAGCGCTCGCTGCGCACCACAAGGCTCACGCCGGCTGCGGTGAGCCCGATGCCCAGCAAGGTCACCAGTGTGATCGGCTCGGCGAACAGCAGCCAGGCCATCACCGCGGTGCACGGCGGCACCAGGTAGAGCAGGCTCGTGACGGCGGTGGCCGTGCCGCGCTGGATCAGCATGTAGAGCAGCGAGCTGCCGCCGAGCGACAGCACCAGCACTGACCAGGCCATGGCGCCGGTCGAATGCGCGTTCCATTCGATGCCCTGCGATTCCATCGCCGCAAAGGGCAGGCACACGATCAATGCGGCCACCATCTGCACGGCGCTCGCGCTGCGCACGTCGCAGGGCGCGACGAAGCGCTTCTGGTACAGCGTGCCCGCCGTGATCGAAAGGAGCGCCATCACCGCAAGCGCCATGGTCAACGCACTGACCTCCGATCCCTGCCCGAACTTGCGCGACACCACGAGCACCAGGCCCGCAAAGCCGAGCACCAGCCCGGCCCATTGGCGCTGCGAAATGCGCCCGCCGTTGAACGACAGCCAGACGGCGGTCAGCACCGGCTGGATGCCGACCAGCAATGCCACCAGCCCCGCGCCCATGCCCGCATGCACCGCGGCCCAGACGCCGCCCAGGTAGCCGGCCTGCATCAGGACGCCGGTGACCGCTAGGTGTCCCCACTGCGCACGCTCCTTCGGCCAGGGGACCCGCGCAAGCGCGACCCAGAGGCAGAAGCACACAAGAGAAAGCGCAAAGCGCACGGCCAGGAACTTGAGCGGCGGCGCATAAGGCATGCCATAGCGCGCAACGATGAAGCCCGTGCTCCAGATGAGCACGAAGACGGCCGGCATGGCACGCAGCCAGCTTGCGCCGCGGGCCGCAGCCACGCTCATTTCGCGCGGGCCCGGATTTCGGGGATGGCCTTCTGCAGGTAATAGACCATCGACCAGATCGTGAGCACGGCCGAGATCCAGATCAGCCACTGCCCCCAGAGGCCGGTGTCGATGATCTTGAAGAGATGTCCGTCATAGAGCAGGAACGGAATCGCGACCATCTGCACGGTGGTCTTGACCTTGCCGATCATGTGGACCGCCACGCTCTTGCTGGCGCCGATCTGCGCCATCCATTCGCGCAGGGCCGAGATCGCGATTTCGCGGCCGATGATGATCAGCGCCACGAACACGTCGGCCCGGTTCAGGTGCACCAGCACCAGCAGCGAGGCGCAGACCAGGAACTTGTCGGCCACTGGATCGAGGAAGGCGCCGAAGGCCGAAGTCTGGTTGAGCTTTCGCGCCAGGAAGCCGTCGAGCCAGTCGGTGGCCGCGAAGACGATGAACATGACCGTGGCGATCAGGTTGCGCATCGGCTCGGCCATCGGCAGGTAGAACACACCAACGATCAATGGAATCGCGACGATGCGCGTCCAGGTCATGATGGTCGGGAGGGTCCAGAACATGCGGGCGATTGTGTCATGCGCGAGAGGCGGAACCGAAAGCCGGGGGCAATCGGCCTCAATGCAGTGCGCGATAGATTTCCTCGGCCAGGTCCGTGGCAATGCCTTCGACCGACGCGATGTCCTCGACGCTGGCCGCCGCCACGCCGCGGATTCCACCGAAGCGCTGCAGCAGGCGCGCGCGGCGCTTCGGTCCGATGCCCGGAATGTCTTCGAGCTGGCTGCCGCCCACGCGCACCTTCGCGCGCTTGGCGCGCATGCCGGTGATGGCAAAGCGGTGCGCTTCGTCGCGGATCTGCGCCACCAGCATCAGCGCCGCGGAATCCTTGCCCAGGTAGACCTTCTCGCGGCCATCGGCGAACACCAGTTCCTCGAGGCCGACCTTGCGGCCCTCGCCCTTCTCGACGCCGACGATCAGCGACAGCGGCAGGCCCAGTTCGCTGAACACTTCGCGCGCCATCGACACCTGCCCCTTGCCGCCGTCGACAAGCACCAGTTCCGGCATGCGCGCGGTCCGGGTCTTGGGCGATGCGCCGCTGCCATCGCTCTCGGCGTCGCCCGGCGCCAGCGCCTCGGTCTCGGCCGCCATCGCCTCGGCCAGCTTGCCGTAGCGGCGGTGCAGCACCTGGCGCATCGCGGCGTAGTCGTCGCCGGGCGTGATGCCCTCGATGTTGTAGCGGCGGTATTCGCGGTTCTGCATCGTGTGGTGCTCGAACACCACGCACGAAGCCTGCGTGGCCTCGCCCGCGGTGTGCGAGATGTCGAAGCATTCGATGCGGAAGTTGTCGAGGTCGTCCGGCGCGAGCTCGAGCGCATCGGCCAGCGCGCGGGTGCGCGCCTGCTGCGAACCTTCTTCTGCCAGCAGGCGGGCCAGTTGCAGGCCGGCGTTGGTCTCGGCCATCTCCAGCCAGTGCCGGCGCTGCTCGCGCGGCTGGAACACCGCCGTCACGCGCGCGCCGGCCTGCTGCGAGATTGCCTCGATCAGCTCGCGGCTCACCAGGTGGCTCAGCACCAGCGTGGCGGGCACGGGCACGTCGATGTAGTGCTGGGCAATGAAGGCCTCGAGCACCTGCACTTCGATCGGATCGGCCACGGCGGGCACTGCGCCCTCTTCCGCATCGAGCTCGCCATGATGGATCTGCGCGGCGTCTTCCACGTGCACCGGAAAATAGGCGCGGTCGCCCAGGTGCCGTCCGCCGCGCACCATCGCCAGGTTGACGCAGGCCTTGCCGCCCTGCACCTTGACGGCGAGGATGTCGACGTCCTTGTCGGAAGCGATCTCGATCGACTGCTGGTGCAGCACGCGCGAGATCGCCGACATCTGGTTGCGCAGCTCGGCCGCCTGCTCGAACTCGAGCTTCTCGGCGTGCTCGGTCATGCGCGCCTCGAGCTTCGAGAGCACGAGCTGGGTGTCGCCCATCAGGAAGGCTTCGGCGCTGGCCACGTCCTGCGCATAGGCCTCGGGCGTGATGTAGCCCACGCAGGGGCCGGTGCAGCGCTTGATCTGGTACAGCAGGCAGGGACGCGTGCGGTTGGCGTACACCGTGTCCTCGCAGGTGCGCAGCCTGAACACCTTCTGCAGCAGCTGGATCGATTCCTTCACCGCCCAGGCGCTCGGGTAGGGCCCGAAGTAGCGGTGCTTCTTGTCGACCGCGCCGCGGTAGTAGGCCAGGCGCGGAAACTCGTGCGAGGCGATTTTCAGGTAGGGATAGCTCTTGTCGTCGCGGAACAGGATGTTGTAGCGCGGCTTGAGCGTCTTGATGAGATTGTTCTCGAGCAGCAGCGCCTCGGCTTCGGAGCGCACCACGGTGGTCTCCATGCGCGCGATCTTGCTGATCATGTGGCCGATGCGCGTGCCGCCATGGCTCTTCTGGAAATAGTTGGCAACCCGCTTCTTGAGGTTGCGCGCCTTGCCCACGTAGAGCACCGCGCCGGCCGCATCGAAATAGCGGTAGACGCCCGGCAGCTGCGGCAGGGCCGCGACTTCGCTGAGCAATTGATCGGAATGCACGTCTGACATGGCGGCTATTGTGGCGCGCACGCCAGGCCCGCATGGCCAGCCTGCGAGGAAACCCCGATCGGCCTGGAATGAATTGTGCTGATGATGGCGGGCGCGAGGAGCGCCTGTGTCATTTCATCAAGACTACTCGGGGAAACTCTCCATGAAGAAAAACATCCGGACGGGCGCCTGGCTGGCACTGTCTCCGATCGCGCTGGCATTGACCGTGGCCGGCTGCGGGGGCGGCGGCAGTGGCGCACAGGACAACGCCGCCCTGGTCGCGACGATCGCCGCCATCAACGCGGCCAACGCCAACCGGCCCGTCCCGCCGCCGCCCGAAACCGACAAGGGCTGCCTGATCGGCGACGGCGGCACGCCGGTCGTGGTGGGTTCCGGCGACCCGGGCGACCCGGCGGCACCCGAGCCCGCCTCGGGCTACGTCGTCGGCCACAAGCTGGTCTACGCGAAGAACTACATGGTGGTGGCCAACCATCCGCTCGCCACGCGCGCGGGCTGCGACATCCTCAAGGCCGGCGGCAGCGCGGTCGACGCGGCGGTGGCGGTGCAGGCCGTGCTGGGCCTGGTCGAGCCGCAATCCAGCGGCCTGGGCGGCGGCGCGTTCATGCTTCACTACGACGCGGCGACCAGGAAGCTGCAGGCCTACGACGGGCGCGAAATGGCGCCGGCTGCGGCAACCGAGAACTACTTGCGCTGGATCGACGACGTGGCGGACCAGAACCCGCCCAAGCCCAGCGCCCGTGCGAGCGGCCGTTCCATCGGCACACCCGGCGCGGTGCGCATGCTCGACATCGCCTACAGGGACCACGGCAAGCTGCCCTGGAAGGACCTCTTCAGCTACGGCATCACGCTCGCCGCCGACGGCTTCCCGATCGGCGGACGCATGGCCGCCGCCATCTCCGGCTCGGCCGCCAGCCTCAAGCGCGACGCCGAGGCCACGGCCTACTTCTTCAACGACGACGGCACGCCGAAGGCGCTGGGCACCAGGCTCAGGAACCCGGCCTACGCGAGGACCCTCGGCACCATCGCCACGCAGGGCGCAGACGCGTTCTACACCGGCGCCATTGCACAAGGCATCATCGACAAGATCGGGATCACGGCGGCCGTCGACGGTTCGGCCATCACGCCCGGCAAGACGACCATGGCCGACATGGCCGGCTATGTGGCCAAGCGCCGCGAACCGGTCTGCGGCACCTACCGCGACTACTACGTGTGCAGCATGTCGCCGCCGTCGTCCGGCGGCATTGCGGTGGTGCAGTCGCTGGGCATCCTCGAAACCTTCAACCTGGGCCTGTACAAACCCACCGCCATCGACCTCGAAGGCGGCAAGCCGGCCGTGATGGGTGTGCACCTGGTGAGCGAGGCCGAGCGCTTGGCCTATGCCGACCGCGACAAGTACGTGGCCGACACCGACTTCGTGCCGCTGCCCGGCGGCTCGGTCGACACCATGATCAACAAGCCCTACCTGCAGAAGCGGGCCAGCCTGATCAGCCTGTCGGCGAGCATGGGAACGGCGCTGCCGGGCGACCTCGGGAGCGTGCCCCTGGGCATCGACAAGACCGAGGAGCACGGCACGACGCACTTCACCATCGTCGACAAGCAGGGCAACGTCGTCACGATGACCACCACCGTCGAGAGCACGCTCGGTTCGTTCCACATGACCCAGGGCTTCATGCTGAACAACCAGCTGACCGACTTCGCCTCCAACCCCGACGACACCAGCGTCACCCCGAGCGTGAAGGTGGCCAACCGCGTCGCTCCCGGCAAGCGACCGCGCAGCACGATGGCGCCCACGATGGTGTTCAGGAAGAACAGCGACGGCAGCATGGGGGAGTTCGTGATGGGAACCGGATCGCCGGGCGGCGGCACGATCATCCAGTACGTGGTGAAGACGCTGGTCGGCGCTCTCGACTGGGGCCTCGATGCGCAGCAGGCCACCTCGCTGGTGGACTTCGGCGCCTCCAACAGCAAGACCACCAACGTGGGCGGCGAGCATCCGGCCATCGACACTTCGGACTCGGGCAACAACGACCCGCTGATCACGGGGCTGCGCGCGCTCGGCCACACGGTGGGCTTCGGGGCGCAGTCCAGCGGCATCAGCACCATCATCCGCACGAACGTGGGCGGCAAACCCGTGCTCACCGGCGGCGCCGATCCGCGGCGCGAAGGCATCGTGCTGGGAGATACCTTCACACCCTGACCGAAAACGCCCGCCCTCTCCGCGAGAGGGCGGCGCCTATCTGGCGAGCTCGCTCACCAGCCGGTACAGGAACTCGCGGCCGTCGTAGAGCCGCTGGATCTCGATGCGCTCGTCCAGCCCGTGGGCGCGCGCATCCGCCGGGTCGAGGAACATGCCCGTCACGCCGTACATCGGGATGCCGGCGTTGCGCATGAATCGGCTGTCGGTGGCGCCGGTGCTCATCGCGGGAACCACCGGCACGCCCGGCCACATGGCCTGCGTCACCGATTCCACGGTCTTCACCAGGTCGCCGTTCAGCGGCGAGGCCGGGCTGCGCAAGGGCTTGCCGAGGTTGCGCACCACGATCTTGTCGTTGCCGACGGCCTGGGTCAGCAGGCGCTCGACTTCGTCCGGGTCGTCGTGCGGCAGGATGCGGCAGTTGACCGTGGCCTTGGCCGACTGCGGCAGCGCGTTCTCTGCGTGGCCCGCCTGCACCATGGTCGCCACGCAGGTGGTGCGCAGCTGCGCGTTGTAGGCCGGGTTGGCCGAGAGCCGCTCGATCACCGCGGGCTCGGGGTTGCCGCCGCCGACGGCGCGCATGTCGTCGGCCAGCTGCCCTGTGGCAAACGGCGCGCTGCGTGCGAAATAGGTCTTGGTGACCTCGCCCAGCTTGACCGGGAACGCATAGCTGCCCAGTCGCTCCAGCCCCGCGGACAGCGCGTAGATCGGGTTGTTCCTGGTCGGCACCGAGCTGTGGCCGCCGACGTCGCGCGCCTCGAGCATGTAGGTGGTGTACATCTTCTCGGCCACCTGCATGCGGTGCAGGTTGGGCTTGCCGCCGCGCAGCTCGCCGCCGCCGCCTTCGTTGATGCCGAATTCCGCCTGCAGCAGTTCGGGCTTGTTGTTGATGAGCCAGAAGGCGCCGTTGCTGAGCGCGTCGCCGCGCTCTTCGTCGGCCGTCAGCGCCAGGATGATGTCGCGGCTGGGCTTGAAGCCTTCCTGCTTGAGCTGTCCCAGCACCGACACCAGCGCCGAGGCCATGGCCTTGTCGTCGATGGACCCGCGCGCCGTGAAGTAGCCGCCGGTTTCCTGCAGCTTGAACGGATCGGTCTTCCAGTCCTCGCGCCGGGCCTCGACCACGTCGATGTGGGCCAGCAGCAGCAGCGGCTTCTTGCTGCCGTTGCCCTTGAAGCGCAGCACCAGGTTGCCCTTCTTGGGGAAGGGCTCGAAGATCTGGATGTCGCCAGGCGCAAAGCCTGATTCGACCAGGCGCTTTTCCATCGCGCGCGCCGCGAGCGTGTTGTCGCCCACCGAATGGCTGGTGTTGATCTCGATCAGCTCTTTGTAGATGTCGTGGAAGCGCTGCTGCTGCGGTGTCAGCGACGGCGTCGTCTGCGCCGAGGCGCCGGCCAAGCCGCCCATGGCCAGGGAAAGCGCGAGCACTGTTTTCGCCACACCGGGTGGACCAAAGAAACCAAGGGAAAGTGGCGAACGGCGGCGGATCGGCAAGCGCATGGTTTCTCTCTCCGGATGTTGGGTGCCGGCCAGCATACCAAGCAAGCGGCGGGTCTCGCCGAGGCCGAAGACGGGCAAACTAGCGACCATGCAATGGGACATTTTCTGCAGGGTCATCGACAACCACGGCGACCTCGGCGTGTGCTGGCGGCTGTCGAGCCAGCTGGCTGCCCTCGGCGAGCGCGTGCGCCTGTGGATCGACGACGCCACCGCGCTGCACTGGATGGCGCCCGCCGGCTGCGAGGGCGTGAGCGTGATCGACTGGCTCGAGCCCGCCGCCGTCCGGCAAGCCGTGGCCGCCCCGCCGCCCGACGTGCTGATCGAGGCCTTCGGCTGCGAACCGGCGCCCGAACTGATTGCGCGTTTTGCCGAGCCGCAGGCCCCGGGCGAGCCGGGCCGGGCGTGGATCAATCTCGAATACCTGTCGGCCGAGCCATACGTCGAACGCCTGCACGGCCTGCCCTCGCCCGTGTTCAAGGGGCCCGGCATGGGGTTGACGAAGCGCTTTTTCTATCCGGGCTTCACGCCCGCCACGGGAGGCCTGCTGCGGGAGCCCGGCCTGCTGGAGCGAAGAGCACGCTTCGACCGCGCGCAGTGGCTGGCGGCGCAGCAGATTCCCTGGCGCGATGGCGAACGCCTGGTGTCGCTGTTCTGCTACGAGCCGCCGGCGCTGGCCGCCCTGCTCGAGCAGCTGGCGGCAGGTTCGCAGCCCACGCGGCTCCTGGTCACCTCGGGCCGCGCCGCGCATGCGGTCCGGGCGTTCTTTGCCGGCAGGAAACAGCCGGATCACGGGCTCTCGGGACTCGGCGCGCTATCAATTTCATACCTGCCCTATCTCGCGCAGGCCGATTTCGATCACCTCCTGTGGGCCTGCGACCTGAATTTCGTGCGCGGCGAAGACTCGCTCGTGCGGGGCCTGTGGGCCGGCGCGCCGCTGGTCTGGCAGATCTACCCGCAGGACGACGACGCCCATCACGTCAAGCTCGGCGCCTGGCTCGACTGGCTGGGCGCCCCGCCGTCGCTGCGGCAGTTCCACCGCGCCTGGAACGGGTTCGACAGCAGCCCCCTGCCCCCTCTTGAAACACAGGGCCCATGGCACGAAACCGTGCGGGCCGCCCGCGAAAGGCTGGGCGCCCAGGAGGACTTGGTCACGCAATTGCGGCATCTGGTCGCCGGAAAAAGCTAAAATAGCGGGCTTTGCGGATTTCGGCCCGGATTTACACAGATCCGAGATGCTCTCCGCCAAACCTGCCGCGGGACATGTACCGTGGGGCCAATGATGCCGGCAAGAATGCCGCCGACGGCTCCGCGCACCGAGCGGCCAACATCCAGAGAACCTGATATGAAAATCGCTCAAGAAATCCGCGCCGGCAACGTCATCATGCACGGCAAGGACCCGATGGTCGTCCTCAAGACCGAATACAGCCGCGGCGGCCGCAACTCCGCCACCGTGCGCATGAAGCTCAAGAGCCTGATCGCCAACTTCAACACCGAAGTGGTCTTCAAGGCCGACGACAAGATCGACCAGATCGTGCTCGACAAGAAGGAGTGCACCTACTCCTACTTCGCCGACCCGATGTACGTCTGCATGGACACCGAGTACAACCAGTACGAAGTCGAAGCCGAGAACATGGGCGACGCCCTCAACTACCTCGAAGACGGCATGCCGGTCGAAGTGGTGTTCTACGACGGCAAGGCCATCTCGGTCGAACTGCCGACCAGCGTCGAGCGCGAAATCACCTGGACCGAGCCGGCCGTCAAGGGCGACACCTCGGGCAAGGTGCTCAAGCCCGCCAAGATCGCCACCGGCTTCGAAGTGCCGGTGCCGCTGTTCGTCTCGCAAGGCGACAAGATCGAAATCGACACGCGCACCGGCGAATACCGCAAGCGCGTCTAAGTTCTGCACCTGCTGGCTGGCCAGCAGCCAGACGACGAAGGCTCCGCAAGGAGCCTTTTTCCGTTGATGGGCTTACCCTTCTGCCCATGAACACGTCCGCCAGCGTCCGCACCGAGATCGATGGGCCGGTCAGCACCATCGTCATGAATCGCCCGAAGCAGCGCAACGCTGTCGACCGGCCCATGGCCGAGGCGCTGCGCGCCGCCTTCGAGCGCTTCGAGGCCGACGAGAGCCAGCGCGTCGCGGTGCTCTGGGGCGAGCACGGCACCTTCTGCGCCGGCGCCGACCTGGGCGCGGTCGGCGACCCCGCGCGCCGCAATGAACTCGACCCCGAGGGCGGCGGCACGGGTCCGATGGGCCCAACGCGCATGGCGCTTGCGAAACCCCTGGTCGCCGCCATCAGCGGCCATGCGGTGGCCGGCGGCCTGGAGCTCGCGCTGCTGGCCGACCTGCGCGTGGCCGAGGAAGACGCCGTGCTCGGCGTGTTCTGCCGGCGCTGGGGCGTGCCGCTGATCGACGGCGGCACGGTGCGGCTGCCGCGCATCGTCGGCATGGGCCGCGCACTCGATCTGATCCTGACCGGCCGGCCCGTGAGCGCCCGGGAGGCGCAGGCGATAGGCCTGGTCAACCGCGTGGTGCCGCCAGGCCGCGCACGCCCCGAGGCCGAAGCGCTCGCGCGCGAGATCGCGTCGTTCCCGCAGCAATGCATGCTCGCGGACCGCGATTCCGCCTACGCCCAATGGAACCTGCCGCTGGCCGGTGCGCTGCGGCAGGAAGGCCGGCTTGGCGTGCCGATCGTCGCGGCCGAGGGCGCGGCCGGTGCCGAGCGCTTCGTTCGCGGCGAGGGGCGCCACGGCACCTTCTGAGCCGCGGAACACCGCATCCCCGACGCTGCACAATGCTGCAAGTCTTCCTGTCCGATTTCTCCATGAACAACACGCACGACCTTCACGACAAGCGCCTCGCGGACGCCTGGGCCACCCTCAAGTCCCACTCCGAGAAAGGCCTTCCGCTCGACCCCGATCCTTCGCGCCTCGCCTTTGCCGATCCGGAGTTCCTGCTGCGCCGCGAAACCCGTGGCATCCGCATGCAGCTCGAGCTGATGAAGCCCGACCTGGAGCAGCGCGCCCACGGCATCGAAAACACCGTGGTGGTTTTCGGCAGCGCCCGCTTCCGCAGCGAGGAAGAAGCCGCCGCGCTGGTCGCGCAGGCCGAAGCCGGCGGCGACGCGGTGGCGGCCGAGCGCTGGCGCCGCCTGGCACGCAGTTCGCACTACTACGAGAAGGCACGCGCCTTCGGCAAGCTGGTGGCGGAGTACAGCAATGGCAAGGAACCCGAGGACAAGCTCTTTGTCTGCACCGGCGGCGGCCCCGGCATCATGCAGGCGGCCAACCGCGGCGCGCACGAAGGCGGCGGCCTCTCGGTCGGCCTGGCCATCGCGCTGCCGATGGAAGAAGAAGCCAATCCCTACGTCACGCCGGCGCTGAGCTTCAAGTTCCACTACTTCGCGATCCGCAAGATGCACTTCATGATGCGTGCCAAGGCGCTGGTGGCGTTCCCGGGCGGCTTCGGCACGCTGGACGAACTGTTCGAGGTGATCACGCTGGTGCAGACCCGCAAGTCGAAGCCGGTGCCGATCGTGCTGTTCGGCTCGGCCTACTGGAAGAAGCTCGTCGACTTCGACTTCCTGGTCGAGGAAGGCGTGATCTCGCCGGCCGACGTGAAGCTCTTCGAATACGTCGACGCTCCCGAAGACGCCTGGTCCGCCATCAAGCGCTTCTACAAGCTGTAGCCCGGTTCCGGGCTCCGGCGGCATCGCCCTGCCTTCGCGGGGCGGCTAGACCTTCAGGCCCCAGGTCGCCCGCGCCCCCAGCGCAACCACGCCGCCCACCACCCAGAAGACGCCCGCGATGCCGATCAGCGCGCCGATCGAGCCGAACAGCATCGGCATGGCCACGCTCGACGCGTTGATGGTCATGAGCCGCAGACCCAGCGCCTCGCCGTGCCGCGCATGCGGCGTGATCTGGTGCAGCATGCTCATCACCATCGGCTGCACCGCGCCGAGCGAGAGGCCGAGGATCACGGAACACAGGCCCATGGTCCAGGCCGAGCCGAGCAGCGGATAGACCGCGAACACCAGCGCCGTGACGAAGGTGGAGCTCAGGATCACGCTGCGCTCCGAAGCGCGCGAGGCCACCAGCGGCAGCACCACCCGGATGGCCGCCGCCGCAATGGCGAAGGCGCCGAGGATGGAGCCGATCACCGAAGCGCTGATGCCGCGGTCATGCCCCAGCACCGGCAGCACGAAGGCATGCACATCCCAGCTCGACGACTGCAGCCAGTTCACGAACAGCAGGCGGCGGAACATCGGCTCGCGCAGCAGGTCCCAGGCCCGCGTGGGCGCGGCGCCGGCGGCGGGTGCGGCAGGCGGCGGCTCGTGCGCGCCGCGCGCAAGCAGCCAGCAGACGATGGGAAAAGCCGCCATCACCGCGAAGCAGACCCGGAACGCCAGCATGTCCGCGGGTGCGCGTCCCGCATGGTCGATGAGCATGCCGGCGACGAACGGGCCGACGAAATTGGCGACCGCGGGCGCTATCGCCAGCCAGCTGAACACGCGCTTGAGCTGGGTGGCGTTGGTCGCGGAGCGGCCCACGTGGCGCTGCAGCGCGATGACGGTCGCACCCGTGGCGCCACCGGTCAGCAGCGCGGCGATGCACATCATTGTGAAGGTCGGAAAAACGAGCACGAGTCCCGCGCCGGCCGAGGCCGCAATGACCGAGAGCCACAGCGGCCGCTTGAACCCATGCCGGTCGGCAAAGCGCCCGGCCGGCAGCGCCAGGAACACCTGCGTGAGCGCGAACAGCGCAATCAGCACGCCGACGGCCGCCGCGCTGTAGCCCAGTTGCAGCGCCAGCAGCGGGGTTGCGAGCCGCATGCCGGCCATGGTGGCGTGCAGGCAGACCTGGGCGCCGATCACGCGCAGCAGTTCGGAGCCTTTCACGGGGTGTCGTCGCCCTCGCTGTCGGCGGTGGGAGGCAGCAGCACCTGCGACTGCGCTTCTGGCAGCGCCTCGACCTTGCGCAACGCCAGGCGCATCTGCTTGGCGCGCGTGTCGGCCTTGTCGAGCGTGTCGGAGGCCTTGGCCACCTGCTCCTTGATGCGCGAGACCCATTCGCCGTAGCGCTCGAACTCGGTCTTGACCGCCCCCAGCACCTTCCAGACCTCGGAGGCCTGCTGCTCCAGCGCCAGCGTGCGAAAGCCCATGTGCAGGCTGTTGAGCATGGCAAGCAAGGTGGTCGGGCCGGCCAGCGTCACCCGGTGCTGGCGCTGGATGGCGTCCATCAGGCCCGGCCGGCGCAGCACCTCGGCATAGAGGCTCTCGACCGGCAGGAAAAGAATGGCGAAGTCGGTGGTGTGCGGCGCCGCCAGGTAGTTCTCGGCGATCGAACGGGCCTCGACGCGGATGCGCGCCTCGAGCGCCTTGGCCGCCAGTTCGGCGCCGGGTGCATCGGCGCGCTCATGCGCATCGATCAGGCGCTCGTAGTCGTCGCGCGGAAACTTGGCGTCGATCGGCAGCCACACCGGGGCGCCGTCGTCGCCGCGGCCCGGGAAGCGGATCGCGAAGTCCACACGCTGGCCGCTGCGCGGCTTGGTCTCGACCTGCTTGGCGTATTGCTCGGACGTGAGCACCTGCTCGAGCAGCGCCTCGAGCTGCACCTCGCCGAACACGCCGCGCGTCTTCACGTTGGTCAGCACGCGCTGCAGGCTGCCGACGCCGACGGCCAGCGTCTGCATCTCGCCCAGGCCCTTGTGCACCTGCTCGAGCCGGTCGGCCACCTGCTTGAAGCTCTCGCCAAGGCGCGCTTCGAGCGTGCTCTGCAGCTTCTCGTCGACGGTCTTGCGCATCTCGTCGAGCTTGGCGGTGTTGCTCTGCTGCAGCTGCGCGAGCTGCGCTTCCATGGTCGCTCGCACTTCCGACAGGCGGCGCGCATTGGATTCGCTCAGGCCCTGCAGCTGGGTGTTGAGCGTATCGGCCAGGGTCTTCTGCAGCGAGGCGAGCTGCAGCGAGAAGGCGTCGAGCTGGGCGTTCTGGGTACGGGTGGCTTCGGCGCCCTGCTGCACCAGCGCCTGCTGGAAGGTGGCGAAGGCCTGCGCGGTTTCCTGCCGCGCGCCGCGCGAGCTCTCGCCGATTTCGTGGCGCAGCTCGCGCTCGGTGCGTTCGTTGGCCGCGCCCATGGCGGACAGCACGGCAAGCAGCTCGCTGTGGTCGGGCGCAGGCTGGCGGCGTGCCAGCAGCCACACCACGAGCACCAGCTGGACCACCGCAAAGGCGGCCAGCAGAAGAAGAATCAGGGAAGTGTCCAAGGTGGCGATGACGGTCCGTGTTTGTCTGTCGATTAGCTGGCGGCGGGAGGAACGGGCGTGACGGGCGTCAGCGGCCCCTTGCCGCCGAACCAGGCAATGAGGTTGTCGGCCGCGAGCTCGGCCATCGCGCGGCGGGTGGGCACGGTGGCGCTTGCGATGTGCGGCGTCAGCACCACGTTGGGCACGGTCAGCAGGTCGGGGTGGACCTTGGGCTCGCCCTCGAACACGTCGAGCCCCGCCGCGGCGATGCGCTTCTCGCGCAGCGCCACGGCCAGCGCCGCGTCGTCGACGATGCCGCCGCGCGCAATGTTCACCAGCGTGGCGGTCGGCTTCATCAGCGCGATCTCGGCCGCGCCGATGGTGTGGTGCGAAGCCGGCGAATACGGCACCACCAGCACCACGTGGTCTGCGGTCTTGAGCAGCTCTTCCTTGCTCAGGTAGCTGGCCTTGCATTCGGCCTCCAGCGCCGCGTCGAGCCGCGAACGGTTGTGGTAGACCACCTTCATGCCGAAGCCGTGCGCCCCGCGCCTGGCGATGCCCTGCCCGATGCGCCCCATGCCGATGATGCCGAGCGTGGAACCATGGATGTCGGAGCCCGCGAACATGTCGTAGCTCCACTTCTGCCACTTGCCCGCGCGCAGGAAGTGTTCGCTCTCGGTGATGCGCCGGGCCGTGGCCATCAGCAGCGCAAAGCCGAAGTCGGCCGTGGTTTCGGTGAGCACGTCGGGCGCGTTGGTGCCGAGCACGCCGTGCGCGGCCATCGCGTCGACGTCGAAGTTGTTGTAGCCGACAGCCATATTGGCGCAGATCTTCAACTCGGGGCAGGCGTCGAGCACAGCGGCGTCGATGCGCTCGCTGCCCGTGGTGAATGCGCCCTGCTTGCCTTGCAGTTTGGCGATCAGCTGTTCCCTGCTCCAGCTCTGGTCGGCCTGGTTCGACTCGACCTCGAAATGCTGCGAGAGGCGCTCGATGGTTTCGGGAAAGATCGCACGTGCGACCAGGATCTTGGGCTTGCTCATGATGTCTGCTCTCAACGGAAGAAGATGAAGGTGGAAAGGACGAACAGCGGAATCAGGACGACCACGGACCAGCCCATGTACCCGAAGAAGCTCGGCATGCGCACGCCGCGGCTTTCGGCAATGGCCTTGACCATGAGGTTGGGCGCGTTGCCGATGTAGCTGTTGGCGCCCATGAACACGGATCCGGCCGAGATCGCGGCCAGCGTGGTGGCATAGGTGGTCATGAGCCTGGCCGGCTCGCCGCCCGCGGTATTGAAGAACACCAGGTAGGTCGGCGCATTGTCGAGGAACGAGCTCAGGATGCCGGAGGCCCAGAAATACATGGCCGGATCGGGCTGGCCGTCGGACCGTGTCACGGCCGCGATCACCGCCGCGAACGGCCCGTGCGCGCCGGCCTTGAGCATGGCGATCACCGGGATGATGGTCAGGAAGATGCCCGCGAACAGCTTGGCCACCTCGGCCATCGGGCCCCATTCGAACTGGTTGTCGGCATGCACCTTGGCCGCGGTGGTCTTGAACGAGAGCAGCGTGATGGCAACGAGCCCGATGTCGCGCACCAGCCCCGGCAGCCCGACGTGCGTGCCGAACACCTCGAAGCCGGCCGGCGATTTCCACACACCGGAGAGCAGCACCAGGAACACCACGCCGCCCAGCAGCCAGAAGTTCGCTGCGCCGTCGAAGCCGACTCGCCGGGTGTCCGGCGTCGGGTCGAACGGCAGCACGCCTTCCTTGCGGTAGAGATGGCGGTCGATAACGTAGAACAGCGCCAGCAGCATGCCGACGAGGAACAGCGTGTTGGGCAGGATGTTGCGCGCCGTCCAGAAGAAATCGACACCCTTCAGGAAGCCCAGGAACAGCGGCGGGTCGCCGAGCGGCGTGAGCGAGCCCCCGGCATTCGAGACGATGAAGATGAAGAACACCACCACGTGCGCCTTGCTCACGCGGTTGTCGTTGGCGCGGATCAGCGGGCGGATCAGCAGCATCGAGGCGCCCGTGGTGCCCATGAGGCTCGCAAGGACCGCGCCGATGGCAAGGATGGCCGTGTTGAGGCCGGGCGCGCCGTGCAGGTTGCCGCGGATGTGGATGCCGCCCGCCACCGTGAACAGCGCCGTGAGCAGGATGATGAAGGGAATGTATTCCTCCACCAGGGCGTGCACGAACTGGGAGCCGGCCAGCGGCGCGCCGTGGATCGCGGCAAAGGGAAGCAGGAACGCCAGCGCCCAGGCGGCGGAGATCTTGCCGTAATGGTGGTGCCAGACCGACGGGGCCAGCAGCGGCATCAGCGCAATCGACAGCAGGATGCCCGCGAACGGAACACCCCAGAGCGCCGACAGCTTGCTGCCGTCGAGCTCGGCCGCCATGGCCAGCGCGGGGAACATCATCGGCAGCGCTGCGGCTGCCGCCAGTCGGACTGTTTTTTTCATGGGGCCGTACCGTACCAGACGGGCGTCAGGCCGGCGGCTGCTCGATCTCGAACACCTGGCGCAGGTAGGCCAGGTATTTTTCGTCCTCGCACATGTTCTTGGATGGGGTGTCCGACAGCTTGGCGACCGGCTGGCCATTGCAGGTGATCATCTTGATGACGATCTGCAGCGGTTCGTAGCCGAGGTCGTTGGTGAGGTTGGTGCCGATGCCGAACGCCAGCTGGCAGCGGCCGCGGAACTGCTGGTAGAGCTCGATGGTGCGCGGCACCGTGAGGCTGTCGCTGAAGATCAGCGTCTTGGTGCGTGGATCGACCCGGTTGGCGACGTAGTGCGCCAGCATGCGTTCGCCCCACTGGAACGGATCGCCGCTGTCATGGCGCGCGCCGTCGAACAGCTTGCAGAAGTAGAGGTCGAAGTCGCGCAGGAAGGCGCTCATGCCGTAGACGTCGGACAGCGCAATGCCGAGGTCGCCGCGGTATTCGCGGGCCCAGCTCTCGAAGCCGAAGATCTGGCTGTCGCGCAGCCGCGGGCCGAGCCCCTGGCAGGCCTGCAGGTATTCGTGCGCCATGGTGCCGAGCGGGATCAGGCCGAGCTTCATGGCATAGAGCACGTTGCTGGTGCCCGCAAGCTGGGGCAGCCGCGCGCCGGGCTCGGCTTGCACCGGCGGCGAGGTGACGGCACCGAGCCTGGCATTCAGCGTGCGCAGCACCTCCTCGTGCCAATCCTTGGAGAAGCGGCGGCGGGTGCCGTAGTCGGCGATCTTGAGGTCGGACAGGCCGGCATCCTGCAGCTGCCCGATCTTGGTCTCCAGGCGCCGGCGGCCTTCCTCGAAGTCGGGCTTCTTCTGGGTGTTGCGGAAGTAGACCTCGTTCACGATGGCCAGCACCGGAATCTCGAACAGGATGGTGTGCAGCCACGGTCCCTTGATGCGGATCTCGAGCTCGCCCGAGGCCTGCGGCGTGATGCTGATGTACTTCTCGTTGAGCCGGAACAGGCCCAGGAAATCGACGAAGTCGCTCTTGATGAAACGCATCGAGCGCAGGTACGCCAGCTCGGCGTCCCGGAACTGCAGCGAACAGAGGCTTCGCACCTCTTCGCGGATCTGCCCCGCGAACTGCGCCAGGTCGATGCCGGGGTTGCGGCACTTGAACCGGTACTCGACCTGGGCCCCGGGAAAGTGGTGCAGCACGACCTGCATCATGGTGAACTTGTAGAGGTCGGTGTCGAGCAGGCTGTGAATGATCATGGTGCGGCGCGCGTTGTCCCAAGCTTTTCGGCGTGCGTCCGATTATCACGGCCGCCGTCGGCTTGTGCCTACGGTGCCAGCACTGGGCGTCCTACCGCCAGGGTGAATAGGCACCGCGACAGTTCGTGCACGGCAGCCGGGGAGCTCGCCGAATCCATCTTTTCAAGGAGATTCGCATGAACAAGGACACCATCGAAGGCAACTGGAAACAGCTCAAGGGCAAGGTCAAGGAGCAATGGGGCAAGTTGACCGACGATGACTTCGACGTGATTGCCGGCAAGCGCGAC
This sequence comes from Variovorax beijingensis, assembly GCF_007828835.1. Lineage (GTDB taxonomy): Bacteria > Pseudomonadota > Gammaproteobacteria > Burkholderiales > Burkholderiaceae_C > Variovorax > Variovorax beijingensis_A. The sequence goes on from NZ_VIVL01000008.1 coordinate 266,058, forward strand.
CAGTTGCTCGGCCGCATCCAGGAACGCCACGGCATCAGCCGCGACGAGGCCGAAAAGCAGGTGCGGGACTGGGAAACCCGCGACGGCCGCACGCCCGACGCCCTCTGGTACGAAAAGTACTGATCTCCCGATTCCACTCTGAACAGCAAAGGAAGAACACCATGAAAAAACACCTGCTCATGCTCGCCCTGGCCTCCACCTGCTTCGTGGCCACCCAGGCCGGCGCGATGACCAAGGACGAATACAAGGTCGCAAAGGAAAAGATCGAAGCCGACTACAAGGTCGCCAAGGCCCAGTGCGATTCGATGAAGGACAACGCGAAGGACGTCTGCCAGAAGGAAGCCAAGGGCAAGGAAGACGTGGCAAAGGCCGAACTCGAACAGCAGTACAAGCCGAGCGACGCCCACGCCCGCAAGGTGGCCGAAGAGAAGGTCAAGGCGACGTACGAAGTCGCCAAGGAAAAGTGCGACGATCAGACCGGCGATGCCAAGGCCGCCTGCGTGAAGCAGGCCAAGGCCGACGAAGCCCAGGGCAAGGCCGACATCAAGGCCATGAAGAAGACCAAGGCCATGTAAGCAAGTCCGGCGCGGCCCGCGGGGCTGTGCGGCAAAAGACAAAAACGGCGCCTTCGGGCGCCGTTTTTTTGGGTCGATCAGGCTTTCAACGAATCGACCACGCGCTGCAGCGCCTCGGGCAATGGCACCGGCCGCTGCGTGGCCCGGTCCACGTACACATGCACGAAGTGGCCCTGCGCCGCCGCGGTTTCCGCGCCCTGCGCAAAAAGCGCGATCTCGTAGCGCACGCTCGAGCGCCCGGCCTGGGCCACCCGGATGCCGGCCTCCACGGTCTGGGGAAAGGCGATGGGGGCGAAATAATTGCATTGCGTCTCGACCACGAAGCCGATGGTCTGCCCGTGGTGGATGTCGAGCGCGCCGCGTTCGATCAGCAGCGCATTCACCGCCGTGTCGAACCAGCTGTAGTAGACGACGTTGTTGACGTGGCCGTACAAGTCGTTGTCGGCCCAGCGCGTGGGAATGCCGCGGAACGCGCGGTAGCTGCTTCGGGAATGCGGCGTGGGTTTGGGGGCGGAGCTCATCGCGCGGCATTTTGCCAGCGGCGCCAGTAGTCGAAGGCCACCTTGAAGGTGCCCAGCTGCACCTGCACCGTCTCTGCAATGTCGCTGGCGTAGCCGCCGGCCATCGCGAAGGCCAGCGGAATGCGCCGCCGCCAGGCCCAGTCGAACACCCGCCGGTCGCGTGCTTCCAGGCCGTCGAAGCTCAGCTTGAGCCGGCCGAGCCGGTCGCGCTCGAACGGGTCCGCGCCCGCCAGGTAGATCACCAGGCCCGGCGAGAAGCGCCGCTCCAGCTCGTCGAGCGCGTGCTCGAGCGCGGTGAGGTAGTCGGCATCGCCGCAGCCGTCGGGCAGCTCGACGTCGAGGTCGCTCGCCTCCTTGCGGAACGGAAAGTTCTTCTGCCCGTGCAGCGACAGCGTGAAGACGCTCGGATCGCTGCGGAAGATGCTGGCCGTGCCGTTGCCCTGGTGCACGTCGAGGTCGATCACCGCGACCCTGAGCTGCCGGCCGCCGCGGCCGTGCTCCGCCTGCATCAGCCGCGCGGCCACGGCAGCGTCGTTGAAGACGCAGAATCCGCCGCCCTTGTCGGCGTACGCATGGTGCGTGCCGCCCGCCATGTTGGCCGCCACGCCGCCGGCGAACGCCGCCCGGCAGGCCGCGATGGTCGCCCCGGTGGACCGGCGCGAGCGCTCGACCATCGCCTCGCTCCAGGGAAAACCGATCTCGCGCATGGCCTGCGGGCTCACGCTGCCGTCGCTGATGGCGGCAATCCACTGCGGGGTGTGGGCCAGCGCCAGCTCGCCGTCGGTGGCACGCGGGGCCTGGTCCATGTCCACCTCCGGCAGGTGTTCCAGCAGGCGGTCGCGCAGCAAGGCATAGCGGGACATCGGGAAGCGGTGGCCCGGAGGCAGGGGCAGGACGAACTGGCCGGAATAAAACGCGCGCATGGCCTGCATTCTGGATGCGAAGCGAATTTAGAAAGTGTGTTCTAAATTGCTGCAAAGCAGCAAAACCCCCTTGATCGCAAAGCTGTGCTGCCTATACTTGAGGCCATGCTGCACCGCAACATAAACATGGACGACGAGGCAGCGCGACGTGAACCGACCACCCTTCATCCTTACCGGAGATTCTCAAATGGCCCTGACCGCTGACCAAATCCTCGCCGCCCAAAAAGCAAACCTCGAAACCCTGTTTGGCCTGACCACCAAGGCCTTCGAAGGCGTCGAGAAGCTCGTCGAACTCAACGTGACCGCTTCCAAGGCCGCCCTGACCGAAGCGCAAAGCACCGCCCAAGCCGCCCTGAACGTCAAGGACGCCCAGGAACTGCTGACGCTGCAAGCCAGCCTGTTCCAGCCCCTGGCCGAAAAGACCGCAGCCTACAGCCGTCACCTTTATGACATCGCCCAGGGCACCGGCGCCGAGTTCACCAAGGCTTTCGAAGCCAAGGCCGCTGAAGCCCAGCAAACCTTCGTCGGCCTGGTCGACAGCGCTTCCAAGAACGCACCCGCCGGCTCGGAAACCGCCGTTGCCGTGCTGAAGAGCGCCGTGGCTGCCGCCAACAACGCTTTCGAATCGGTCCAGAAGGCCGTCAAGCAAGCGTCGGACGTTGCCGAAGCCAACTTCAACGCCGTGTCGACGCAAGCCGTTGCCGCCGCCAAGACCGCGACCACCTCGCGCAAGCGCTGAGCCGCCGACCACCACCAGTTGTCTCCTTGGGTCCTCACGGATCCAATTCAGGGCCTCATCTCCGGATGAGGCCTTTTTTTTTTGCCCCCCGCCCGTCTTCGATAATGCAGGCCTCATTTCAGGAGACTCTCAATGCAGATCGACGGCAAGGTTTTTATCGTGACCGGTGGCGCTTCGGGCCTCGGCGAAGGTACGGCGCGCATGCTGGCTGCCAGCGGCGGCAAGGTGGTGATCGCCGACATGCAGGCCGACAAGGGTGAAGCCGTCGCCAAGGACATCGGCGGCGTGTTCGTCAAGTGCGACGTGAGCCAGGAGGCCGACGGCCAGGCCGCGGTTGCCGCGGCGCAGAAGCTCGGCAAACTGGTGGGCCTGGTCAACTGCGCGGGCATCGCACCGGCCGAAAAGACCGTGGGCAAGAACGGCCCGCACGCGCTGGCGGTGTTCAGCAAGACCGTCACGGTCAACCTGATCGGCAGCTTCAACATGATCCGCCTCGCGGCCGACGCCATGAGCAAGAACGAGCCCGAAGCCACGGGCGAGCGCGGCGTGCTGATTTCCACCGCCTCGGTCGCGGCCTACGACGGCCAGATCGGCCAGGCCGCCTACAGCGCCTCGAAGGGCGGCGTGGTCGGCATGACCCTGCCCATCGCGCGCGACCTGGCCCGCAACGGCATCCGCAACATGACCATCGCCCCCGGCATCTTCGGCACGCCCATGCTCTTCGGCATGCCGCAGGAAGTGCAGGACGCACTGGCCGCCAGCGTGCCCTTCCCCTCCCGCCTGGGCACGCCCGAGGACTACGCCAGGCTCGCCAAGCACATCATCGAGAACGACATGCTCAACGGCGAAGTGATTCGTCTCGACGGAGCGATTCGGCTTCCGCCCCGGTGAGCGGCGGCACCGCCGTGCTGCCGGTGCGGTCCAGCCGCTCGTACTGGGCGATGACCTGGGCGCCCAGCAGCACGAGCGTGGCGGCGATCTCGAGGCTCAACAGCACCACGATGGCCGTGGTGAGCGAGCCGTAGACCACGTTGACCTGCGACAGCGTCGAAAAGTACCAGATCAGCACGCGCCGCGTGGCCTCCCACAGCAGCGCGGCCGTCACGCCGCCCAGCAGCGCGTGGCGCAGCGACATGCGGCCGGCCGGCATCACGAGGTAGAGCGAGGTCAGCATGAAGATCTCGCCGCCCAGCCCCAGCAGGTAGAGCAGCAGGCCCGAGACGCCCGACAGCGACCAATTGCGCCCGAACAGGTCGACGCTCTCCTGGCCCACCAGCTGCAGCGCGCCCGACACCAGCGTGACCAGCAGCAGGCCCACGCACAGGAAGAGGATGTAGAGATAGGGCATGACCGCCGAAACCAGGAAATGGCGCCGGTGGTCGGCCTTGCGGTGATGGAAGATCACCGCCATGGCGCTCTCGAGCACGCTGAAGGCCAGCGAGCTGAAGAAGATCATGGTCACGAACAGCACCGGCCCCATCACGTCGCGGTGCTGGAGAAAGTTCGACAGCTCCGCCACGATCGCCTTCGACTGCCCCGGCAGCAGCCATTCGAGATACCGGCCGATGGTGCGCAGCAGTTCGGCCTGCTCGATCAGGTGGGACATCGCGATCACGCTCACGATCAGGAGCGGCACGATCGAAAGCAGCGCGTAGTAGGCCACGGCGCCCGCGAGCAGCAGCCCCTGGTTGGCGCGGAAAGCCTTGAGCGCATCCCAGACGAAGCGCAGAGGATGGCGCAGCAGCGGCGCGGCGTGGTGCAATGGGTGGAGCGTCTTCATCCGTGGGTTCCAACTACAGCCAGTATGGCGTCCGCGCGCGGGCGTTCGAAGGCTTGCGTATGATTTGCCGCTCTTCGCCTACATGACCATCCCCGCTTCTTTCATCCAGGAACTCATCGCGCGCGCCGACGTGGTGGAAATCGTCGGGCGCTACGTGCAGCTCAAGAAGGCCGGCGCCAATTTCATGGGCCTGTGCCCGTTTCACGGCGAAAAGTCGCCCTCCTTCTCGGTCAGCCCCACCAAGCAGTTCTATCACTGCTTCGGCTGCGGGGTCCACGGCAACGCCATCGGCTTCCTCATGGAACACGCGGGCATGGGTTTTGTCGAGGCGGTGCACGACCTCGCCGGCCAGTACGGCCTGCAGGTGCCCGAGGACGACGCCTCCCCCGCCGAGCGCGCTCGCGCCGCCAGCCAGCGCCAGAAGCAAGCCACGCTGACCGACGTGCTCGAAAAGGCCGGCGAGGCCTACCGCAAGGCGCTGCGGCAGGCGCCGGGCGCGATCGAATACTTGAAGGGCCGCGGCGTCTCGGGCGAAGTGGCCAGGCAGTTCGGCATCGGCTACGCGCCCGCGGGCTGGCGCACGCTTGCCAGCGTCTTTCCCGACTACGACGACCCTCTACTGGCCGAAAGCGGCCTGGTGATTGTCAACACCGAAGACGGCGCCGAAGACGCCAAGCGCTACGACCGCTTCCGCGACCGCGTGATGTTCCCCATCCGCAACGTCAAGGGCGAATGCATCGGCTTCGGCGGCCGGGTGCTCGGCGACGAAAAGCCCAAGTACCTGAACTCGCCCGAAACGCCCGTGTTCAGCAAGGGGCGCGAGCTCTACGGCCTGTACGAGGCCCGCGCCGCCTTCCGCGAGCGCGGCTTCGCCCTGGTGACCGAGGGCTACATGGACGTGGTCGCGCTGGCGCAGCTCGGCTTCCCCAACGCCGTGGCCACGCTCGGCACGGCCTGCACCACGGAGCACGTGCAGAAGCTGTTCCGCTTCACCGAATCGGTGGTGTTCAGCTTCGACGGCGACGCCGCCGGCCGCCGCGCCGCGCGCAAGGCGCTCGACGGCGCCTTGCCCTACGCCACCGACGTGCGCAGCATCAAGTTCCTGTTCCTGCCGGCCGAGCACGACCCCGACAGCTTCATCCGCGAATTCGGTGCCGATGCGTTTGCGCGCTTCATCCAGGAAGCCACGCCGCTGTCGCGCTTCATGCTCGAGGCCGCGCGCGAGGGCTGCGACCTGACCACCGCGGAAGGCCGCGCCCACATGACGAGCAATGTGCGTCCACTCTGGAGCGCCATGCCCGACGGCGCGCTCAAGCGCCAGCTGCTGAGCGAGATCGCCGCGCTGGTTCAGCTCGACGCGGCGGCGCTCTCCGAGCTCTGGGCTTCCACGCCGGGCCCGCGCAGGCCGGCCGCGGCGCCGGGCCATCGCCAGGGCGATCCGGCTCATGAAAACGAATACCCCGACATGCCGCCGCCGGCCGAATATGAGCCGCCACGCTATGAAAACGATAGCAAGCCGCGCAAATTCACCAAGGGCAAGCGCTGGGGCGGCAAATTCGAGGCGCCGATCGAGCCGCTGCGCGGCCGGGGCAAGCCGCCGAGCCGGCCGGACGTGGCGGCGCGGCTGCTGCTGTCGAACATGGCGCAGTGGGACGCGCTGTCGCACGAGCTTCACGTGATGCTGTGCGACCTGCCGGGACCGCACGGGACGCTTTTCACCTGGCTCGACAGCCAGCTGCACGAGCACGGCGTGCAGCCGTGGGCGGCGCTTCGCGAAGGCATGCGGGGCCTCGATTTCGAGACGCTGGCCGAACGCCTCATGAACGTTTCCGAAAGCGCCCCGATCCCCGAGGGCGAGGAAGAGCAGCACCTGGCCGATGCCGCCAAGGAGCTCGCGAGCGTGCTCGACTTCATGCTCGACGACCGGCTGAAGGCCCAGCAAAGCGAGGCCATTGCGGCCGTCGGAAAGGATCCCAAGGCACTCGAGCGCTACAAGGCGCTGGAGGCCAGGCGGCTCGAGCTGCGCAACCGGCTGAATCCGCGCGGTGCGGAAACTGCTTGAAATTTGCGCAGTAGGCTATAATGTAAGGCTTCGCAACTGGCGAAATTAGGCAAGAGCGACAGCAGCACCTCCGGGCCGACCCCTAGCGCAACGCACTCCCACGGAAAGAATCCGTCGGAAAGGGTCAATAACCGCAAGGACTGCACACCAAATGTTCGCCCGACATCTTGCCTGACGAGGAAATTCTTCCTCTTTCCCAATTGTTCCGTCCGTGCCTGTGCCCGGACCGTGGTGGCGCTGCCGTGTGGCGGTGCGCCTGTGATTCCGCTTGGTCCATCTTGCTGTAACGAGGTCGTATGCCCAGTTCAAAGAAGCCTGCTCTTTCACTCGCCAAAAGCGTCGCCGCGAAGTCTGTCGCAGAAAAACCGTTGAAAGCTGGCGTTATGCCGGCAACTAAGTCGGGTGCCGCCGCTTCCAAATCGGCAGCCGCAACGAAAGTGAAAACCGTGCCCACGAAATCGACCTCCATCGACGATCCGAAAAAAGCAGCCGCCAAGGCGGTTGCCGCCGCCCCTGCCGCCAAGAAGGTAGGCCGCCCGCCCAAGGCCGCCGGCGCCGCCGCGCCCGCCACCGGCGCTAAGCGCGGCCGCAAGCCCAAGGCCGGCAACGAAGCGCCCGAAAGCGACGTCGATCTGTCGGACATCGAGGAAGACCTGGCCGGCGACGAACCGGCAACCGCCACGACCGAGGAAAAGGTCAAGCCGCTGCGCATGAAGATCAGCAAGGCGAAGGAACGCGCCTTGATGAAGGAGTTCGGCCTCGACGAGACCGTGCTCTCCGAGGAAGACCTGGCCAAGCGCCGCTCGCGCCTGAAGACGCTGATCACGCTCGGCAAGACCCGCGGCTACCTCACGCACGGCGAGATCTCCGACCACCTGCCCGACAAGCTGGTCGACGCGGAGACCATGGAAGTCGTGGTCACCATGCTCAACGACATGGGCGTGGCGGTGTACGAGCAGACGCCCGACGCCGAGACCCTGCTGCTGAACAACACCGCCCCCACCGCCACCACGGTGGAAGAAGCCGAGGAAGAAGCCGAAGCGGCCCTGTCCACGGTGGACAGCGAATTCGGCCGCACCACCGACCCGGTGCGCATGTACATGCGCGAAATGGGCACGGTCGAGTTGCTCACGCGCGAAGGCGAAATCGAAATCGCCAAGCGCATCGAAGGCGGCCTGATGGCCATGATGGAAGCCATCTCGGCCTCCCCCGCCACCATCGCCGAGATCCTGCGCCTGGCCGCCGACATCCGTGAAGGCAAGGTCGTCATCTCCACCGTGGTGGACGGCTTCTCGAACCCCAACGAGGCCGACGACTACGTGGCCGAGGAAGACTTCGACGAGTTCGACGAGGAAGACGACGACGACGGCAAGGGCGGCTCCAAGGCCCTCACCAAGAAGCTCGAGGAACTCAAGCGCGATGCGCTCGAGCGCTTCGACCGCATCGCCTCGATGTTCGAGAAGGTCCACAAGATCTACGACAAGGAAGGCTACGGCACGCCCGCCTACGAGAAGGCCCAGCAGGCCCTGTCGGACGAGCTCATGACCATCCGCTTCACGGCCAAGACCATCGAGAAGCTGTGCGATCTGGTTCGCACGCAGGTGGACGACGTGCGCAAGAAGGAGCGCGAGCTGCGCCGCATCATCGTGGACAAGTGCGGCTTCCCGCAGGACGAATTCATCCGCGATTTCTCGGGCTACGACAAGAACGGCAACCGCGTGCCCTCGAACCTGCTGAACCAGAAGTGGGTCGAGAAGCAGGCCGCTGCCGGCAAGCCCTGGAGCGCCGTGCTCGCACGCAACATTCCGCCGGTGCAGGAACTGCAGCAGAAGCTCGCCGACATCCAGTCGCGCGTGGTGGTGCCGCTGACCCAGCTCAAGGAAATCAACAAGCGCATGAACGAGGGCGAATCGTCCTCGCGCGATGCCAAGAAGGAAATGATCGAGGCCAACCTGCGCCTCGTGATCTCCATCGCCAAGAAGTACACCAACCGCGGCCTGCAGTTCCTGGACCTGATCCAGGAAGGCAACATTGGCCTGATGAAGGCGGTCGACAAGTTCGAATACCGCCGCGGCTACAAGTTCTCGACCTACGCCACGTGGTGGATCCGCCAGGCCATCACGCGCTCGATCGCCGACCAGGCGCGCACCATCCGCATCCCGGTGCACATGATCGAGACGATCAACAAGATGAACCGCATCTCGCGCCAGCATCTGCAGGAGTTCGGCTTCGAGCCCGACGCCGGCATCCTGGCCGCCAAGATGGAGATCCCGGAAGACAAGATCCGCAAGATCATGAAGATCGCCAAGGAGCCGATCTCGATGGAAACCCCCATCGGCGACGACGACGATTCGCACCTGGGCGACTTCATCGAGGACAGCAGCAACACGGCCCCCATCGAGGCCGCGATGCAGGCGGGCCTGCGCGACGTGGTCAAGGACATCCTCGACAGCCTCACGCCGCGCGAAGCCAAGGTGCTGCGCATGCGCTTCGGCATCGAGATGTCGACGGACCACACGCTGGAAGAAGTCGGCAAGCAGTTCGACGTGACGCGCGAGCGCATCCGCCAGATCGAGGCGAAGGCGCTGCGCAAGCTCAAGCATCCGTCGCGTTCGGACAAACTGCGCAGCTTCATCGATACTCTGTAATCCGGGTTCCCTGAAGCCACAAGCGCCCGCAGCGCCCCGTCATACGGGCGGCGGGCGCTCTCTTTTGTGCAACGCAAACAAGAAGAATGGAGCAATTGCCATGAATCCCGATGCAGACAAACTCTGGCAGGCCCCGCGCTGGGCACTGGCCGTGCTGCTCGCGGTGCTGGGCATGCTGGGCCCGTTCTCCATCGACACCTACATTCCGGCCTTCTCGGGCATTGCGCGCTCCATCGGCGCCACGCCGGCCGAGATGCAGCAGACGCTCTCGGCCTACCTGTTCGGCTTTGCCTTCATGAACCTGTTCCATGGCGCGCTGTCGGACAGCTTCGGCCGCCGGCCCGTGGTGCTGTGGGGGCTCGCGGTGTTCACCATCGCCTCGCTGGGCTGCGCGCTGTCGCAGAACATCGCGCAGCTGGTGCTGTTCCGCGGGCTGCAGGGCCTGTCGACCGGCGCGGGCATCGTGGTGTCGCGCGCGGTGATCCGCGACATGTTTCCGCCGGCCGAAGCGCAGCGCGTGATGAGCCAGGTGACGATCTACTTCGGCGTGGCGCCGGCGATCGCGCCGATCATCGGCGGCTTCCTGTTCGTGCATGCGGGCTGGCACGCGGTGTTCTGGTTCCTGGTGGCGGTCGGCGTGGTGCTGTTCGCGGCCAACTACAAGCTGCTGCCGGAGACGCTGCATCCCTCGCACCGCCAGTCCTTCCATGTGCGGCACCTGCTGCGCGGCTACTGGGACCTGTGTTCCGATCCGCGCTTCCTGCTGCTCGCGCTCGCGAGCGGCGTGCCGTTCAACGGCATGTTCCTCTACGTGCTGGCCGCGCCCGCCTTCCTGGGCGACCACCTCGCGCTGCAGCCGCAGCAGTTCTTCTGGTTCTTCCTGCTGACCATCGGCGGCATCATGCTGGGCGCGCGCGCCAGCGGCCGCATGGCGGGCAAGGTGACGCCCAAGCGGCAGATCCGCGACGGCTTCCTGATCATGCTGATCACCTCGGTGGTCAACGTGGCGGCCAACTCGCTCTTCGATGCGCACGTGGCATGGGCGCTGTGGCCGCTGGCGGTGTTCGCCTTCGGCTGGGCGCTGATGGTGCCGGTGGTCACGCTGCTGGTGCTCGACCTGCACCCCGAGCGCCGCGGCATGGCCTCGTCGCTGCAGGCCGTGATCGGCTCGACCGCCAATGGCGTGGTCGCTGGTGCGATCGCGCCGCTGGTGATGCATTCCACGCTGGCGCTCGCCGTCACCTCCATGCTGATGCTCGGCATCGGCCTGGTCGCCTGGGTCTGGCTGCACGGCCGCTGGCCCGAGATCGGACGAACCCTCGCCAACGAAACCTGAAAGAGCGATACCCGAATGCGGCCCTCCCCGTTCCTGACCTACGCGCGCGCCTGGTTGCCGGGCCGCACCACCGTCGACATGCGCGAGAGGCTGCGCGCGGTCTGCGGTGCCGCCATCGGCCTGCTCGTCACGGCCGTGCTGTGCCGCTGGCTGGCCGAGCCGCTGGGCAGCAGCGTCTGGCTGATCGCGCCGCTGGGAGCCAGCGCCGTGCTGGTGTTCGCGGTGCCCGCGAGTCCGCTGGCGCAGCCCTGGTCGGTGATCGGCGGCAACACGCTGTCGGCGGTGGTCGGCATTGCCAGTGTGAGCTTCATTCCCGACCCGGCCCTTGCCGCCGCGGTGGCGGTGGCCGGCGCGATCGGCGTGATGTTCTTCGCGCGCTGCCTGCACCCGCCGGGCGGCGCGGCGGCGCTGCTCGCGGTGCTCACGCACACCACGCATTTCTCGTCCGCCCTCTTTCCGTTCCTCACCAATTCGCTGCTGCTGGTGCTGGCGGGCGTGGCCTACAACTCGCTCACGGGCAGGCGCTATCCGCATGTGCAGGTGGTGCGGCCGCCCTCGGCGGACGCCCGCTTCAGCCAGGCCGACATCGATGCGGTGCTGGCGCGCTACAACCAGGTGCTGGACATCAGCCGCGACGATCTCGAATCGCTGATCCAGCAGACCGAGCTCGAGTCGTACAAGCGGCGGCTCGGCACCCTGCACTGCGCCGACATCATGTCGCGCGACCCCGTGTCGGTGGAGTTCGGCACGCCGCTGCAGGAAGCCTGGATGCTGATGAACCAGCGCCGCATCAAGGCGCTGCCCGTCACCGACCGCACGCGCCGCGTGGTCGGCATCGTCACGCAGGCCGACTTCTTCCGCCAGCTCGACCTGGAGCACCACGAAGGCATTGCCGGCCGGCTGCGCGACCTGATCCGCGCCACCCGCACCGTGGTGTCGAACAAACCGGAGGTGGTGGGCCAGATCATGACGCGCCAGGTGCGCGTGGCCAGCGCGGACCGACCGGTGGTCGACCTGGTGCCGCTGTTCTCCGAGGGCGGCCACCACCATATCCCCATCATCGACCATGAAAAGCGGCTCACCGGCATGATCACGCAGTCGGATTTCGTGCGCGCTCTCTACCGTGCCGTGCGGCCGGAGAACTGAAACCTTTCAAGGAGCGTGCATGGCGTGGATCGTTTTGCTGGTGGCGGGCCTGCTCGAAATGGGCTGGGCCATCGGGCTCAAGTACACCGAAGGATTCACGAGGTTCTGGCCTTCCGTCGGCACTGCGATCTCGATGGTGCTCAGCGTGGTGCTGCTGGGCTGGGCAATGCGCTCGCTGCCCGTGGGCACGGCCTACGCGGTGTGGACCGGCATCGGCGCCGTGGGCACGGTGATCCTGGGGATCGTGCTGTTCCAGGAGCCCGCCAATGCCGCGCGGCTGATCTGCGTGGGCCTGATCGTCGCGGGCATCCTCGGGCTCAAGTTGACGAATTGAGCCCAGCCGGTTCCGCGGTGTTCCTGGCCTTGGCCGTGCTTGCTCTCGAGCCGCGGGCTGGCTGCGCAGGCTATTCGAGCACCACGTTCGCCTTCTTCACGAGCGCCGCATAGCGCGCCGCCTCGCTGCGGAAGTAGCTCGCGGCCTGCTCGGGCGAGGTGGGCTTGATGATGTTGCCCTGCTTGTCCATGGCGTCGCGCACCTCGGCGCTCGTGAAGGCCGCGGCCACCGCGTCGTGCACGCGCTGGACGTCGGCGGCCTGCATCTTCGGCGGCCCGATCACCGCGAACCAGCCTTCCACGGCGTAGTTGGGCAGGCCCTGCTCGGCGATGGTCGGAATCTCGGGCGCGGCCGGCGAGCGCGCGGGGCCGCACAGGCCGATGGCGCGCAGCGCACCGCTCTTGAGGTGCGGCAGCACCGCGGGCAGCGCCACCACGCCCATCTCGACCTGGCCCGCGATCATGTCGGTGACCATCGGGCCCGTGCCCTTGTAGGGAATGTGCCGCGCCTTCACGCCGGCCTCGTCCATGAACATTTCGCCGGCCAGATGAATGATGGTGCCGTTGCCCGAAGAGGCGTAGTTGTAGCCCTCGGGCCTGGCGCGCAGCAGTGCGACCAGTTCCTTGACGTTCTTCGCGGGCAGCTTTGGGTTCACCACCAGCACCAGCGGCGTCGCGCCCACCACGCTGATCGGCGTCACATCGTTGATGGCGTCGAAGGGCATCTTCTTGTAGACGGCCGGATTGATGACGTGGTTGTTCGACACCACGCCGAGCGTGAGCCCGTCGGGGGCAGCCTTGACGAGCACCGAGGTGCCGGTGATGCCGCCCGCGCCCGGCAGGTTCTCGATCACCACCGGCTGGCCGAAGGCCTTGCCGAGCGCGACCGAAGCCGCACGCACGATGGCATCCACGCCCGAGCCGGCGCTGATCGGCAGGATGAAGCGGATGGGCTTGTCGGAGCCCTGCGCGAACGCGGGGCATGCCGCCACTGCGGCGGCGCAGGCGCCAAAGCCCAGGACGGCGCGGCGGGTCATCGGAGGAAGGATCGTGTACATGGCTTGTCTCTCTTTGTGGTTTTGGAAAGGCGCTCAGGCGACGGCCGATTCGGCCTGCATCGCGGCCATCTGCGCATCCGCGTAGCCGAGCTCCGCCAGCAGTTCGCGCGTGTGCTCGCCGAGCGTCGGCGGATCGAGGCGCACGCCCAGCCGCTCGCCACCCAGTGTGATCGGGAACAGCGTCGTCTGCGCGGTCTGCCCGGCGCGCTCGCCGTCGGGCAGGCGGATCTCGGCGAGGCCGCCGGTCGCCTTCAGGTGCGGATCCTCGTAGAGGTCTTCGGGCCGCACGATGGGCGCGAACGGCAGGCCGCGCGCCTCGAAGATCGCCGACAGTTCCGCAGCCGAACGGTCGGCCAGGCGCTGGCGCAGGTCCGCCAGCAGCGTGGGCCGCAGGCGCACCCGGTCGTTGTTGGTGCGCAGCGCCGGGTCGGCCTTCAGGTCGTCGAAGCCCAGCGCGTCGCAGAACACCGCCCACTGCGCGTCGCTGACCGCGGCCAGGAAGATCTGCTCGCCATCCTTCACGGTGAATACGTCGTACAGCGCCCAGGCCGAGATGCGCTCGGGCATCGGCGCCGCGGCCTGGCCGGTGATCGCGTATTGCAGCATGTGCTGGCCGACCAGGAACACGTTGTTCTCGAACAGCGCGGATTGCACTTCCTGGCCCTTGCCGGTCTGCGCGCGCTGCATCAGCGCGGCCATGGCGCCGATGGCGCCGAACATGCCGCCCATGATGTCGTTCACGCTGGTGCCCGCGCGCAGCGGGTCGCCGGGACGGCCCGTCATGTAGGCCAGGCCGCCCATCATCTGCACCACCTCGTCGAGCGCGGTGCGGTGGTCGTAGGGGCCGGGCAGGAAGCCCGTGTGGTTCACGTACACCAGCCGCGGGTTGAGCTTGCCGAGCGCGGCGTAGCCGAGGCCGTACTTGTCCATGGTGCCGGGCCTGAAGTTCTGCGCCACCACGTCGGCGGTGGCGCACAGGCGCAGCGCCGCTTCGAGCCCCTGAGGATGGCGCAGGTCGAGCGCGATGCTCTTCTTGTTGCGGTTGAACATCGGGAAGAAGCCGGCGCCCGCGCCCAGCAGGTGCCGCGTGCGGTCGCCATCGATCGGCTCGACCTTGATGACCTCGGCGCCCAGGTCGGCCAGCACCATGCCGCAGGTCGGCCCCATGACCATGTGCGTGAACTCGACCACGCGGATGCCGGTGAGCGGCAGGCGTTTTTCTTCGGCCGCCGTGCTCATGCAGCCACTCCGGCAGTCGCCGCGAAAGTTTTAGGAAAGCCCGCGCGCCACACCGTGCCCTGCAGCGTTTCGCCTTCGAGCCAGCCGGCCACGCGCTGGCGCAGGTCGAGCAGCTTCGGCAGTTGGACGCCGGTCGCGACGCCCATGCTTTCGAGCATGAAGACGAGGTCTTCGGTATCGACGTTGCCACTGGCGCCGGGCGCGTGCGGGCAGCCGCCGATGCCGGCCAGGCAGGCGTCGAAGCGCGCGATGCCGACTTCCAGCGCGGCATACACGTTCGCGAGCCCGAGGCCGCGCGTGTCGTGGAAATGGCCGCACCACAGGCGCTCGCCCGCGATGCGCTGCGCGCGCTCGAACAGGCTGCGGACCATCGCGGGATCGGCATAGCCGACGGTGTCCGCCAGGCCCACGCGGTCGGCGCCCGCGTCGAGCAGCGCCTGCATCAAGCGCAGCACTTCATCCGGCGCCACGTGGCCCTGGATCGTGCAGCCGAACGCAGTGCCCACGCCGCCCTCGATCAAGGTCTTCGAACCCGCGGCGTCGCGCGCGGCGCGGATGCGGGCGACCTCGGCCACCACTTCGTCGGGCGTCTTGCGCAGGTTGGCGAGGCTGTGGGCATGGCTGGCCGACAGCGGCACCATCATGAGATCGGCCTCGCCGGCAATGGCGAGTTCCGCGCCGCGCAGGTTGGGCACCAGCACCGAGGCGACGAGCCCGGGCAGCGTCTTTGCAAAGGCCAGCAGCTCGGCCGTGTCGGCCAGCTGCGGCAGCAGGCGCGCGGGCACGAAGGAGCCGACTTCGATCTCGCGCTGGCCGGCGACATGCGCAGCGCGGATCCATTCGAGCTTCTGGGCGGTGGGCAGGGTTCTGGCAATGCTCTGCAGGCCGTCGCGCAGCCCCACTTCGCGAACGGCCGCGCTGGGCGGCAGGAAGGCGTGAATCAAAACTTGTCTCCGTCGTGAGGGTCGGCGTCGATCTTAGAAGTTCCGATTCGATCCAGAAGGTATATTTTGGAAGCCATTCGATTCCAGAACGGAACACCATGCGAGACCTCGACCTCACCACCCTCCGCCTCTTCGTCGCCGTCTGCGAGACCCGCAGCATCGCGCGCGCGGGCGAGCAGGCCAGCATCGTCGGCTCGGCCATCAGCAAGCGCCTGGCCCAGCTCGAGGACGCCGTCGGCACGCCGCTCTTGCTGCGCAAGCGCCGCGGCGTGGTGCCCACGCCCGCCGGCGAAACGCTGCTCGAGCATGCGCGCGCGATGCTCGGCAGCGCCCACCGCATCGAGCGCGACATGGCGGCCTATGCGGGCGGCGCGCGCGGGCATGTGCGCATCCTGGCTTCGGCCTCGGCGCTGGCCGAATCGCTGGCCGAGGACGTGGCGAACTTCCTGCAGAACCCGGCGCACCGCAACATCCGCGTCGACATGGAAGAGCGCGTCAGCCCCGAGATCGTGCGCGGCATCCGCGAAGGCAGCGCCTCGATCGGCCTGTGCTGGGACGCCGCCGACCTCGATGGGCTGCAGCGGCGCGACTACCGCACCGACCATCTGGCCATCGTGGCGCACCCTTCGCATCCCGCGGCGCGCGACGGCCAGGTGCGCTTCGAGGACGTGCTCGACCATGAGTTCGTCGGTATGCCCGCGCTGAGCGCCGTGCAGCTGATGCTCGCGCGCGAGGCGGCGGTGGCTGGCAAGCCGCTGGTGTACCGCGTGCTGGTGTCCAACTTCGATGCCGCCCTGCGCGTGGTGCGGGCCGGGCTCGCGATCAGCGTGGTGCCGGCCGAAGTGGCCCAGCCCTTTACCGACACCTACGGCCTTCGGCTGATGCCGCTCGCCGATGCCTGGGCTCGCCGCCGCTTCGCCATCTGCTTCCGCGACGAAGCGACGCTCTCGCCGTCGGCGCAACTGCTGGTGGCGCATCTCGAACGGTGCGCCACCGGCCGCGCGGCCGCCGTCTGATTCGATCGAAATGAGAAACTATTCATTGGCAAATACGGGGTTTTTGTTTCCATTCGCGAAACCTAATATTCGGACTGTGCAGGTCGCCATCCCGGCAACCCCGTGCCACCGAAAGACCCGAATGTTCCGCAGAACCCTGCTCTCCACCGCCCTGTCCTTCGCCGTCCTGACGGCCCATGCCGCCGAGCCGCTCAAGCTCGAGGTGTACAACCCCGGCGCCAAGTCGATGTTCCCGGTGTCCTCCGAACTGGTCATGGGCCAGAGCGAGGCCGTGCTGGTCGACGCGCAGTTCCAGCGCAACGACGCCGAGGCGCTGGTGCACAAGATCAAGGCCAGCGGCAAGAAGCTGACCACGGTCTACATCAGCCACAGCGACCCCGACTACTACTTCGGCCTCGACGTGATCCAGGCCGCATTTCCCGACGCGAAGATCGTCGCCACGCCGCAGACCGTGGCCGCGATCCAGGCCTCGAAGGACGGCAAGCTCGCGCACTGGGGCCCGATCCTGAAGGACAACGCGCCCAAGGCGCTGGTCGTGCCCGAGCCGCTGGCCGGCGACAGCATCACGCTCGAGGGCCGCAAGATCCAGGTCGTCGGCCTCGACGGTCCCACGCCCGAACGCAGCTTCGCATGGATTCCCTCGCTCAAGGCGGTGGTCGGCGGCATTCCGGTCTCGGCCAACATCCATGTGTGGGTGGCCGACACGCAGACGCCCGCCTCGCGCCGCGACTGGATCAAGACGCTCGGCCGCATCGAGGCGCTGCACCCGAAGACCGTGGTGCCGGGCCACTACCTTCCGAATCCGGACGGCAGCGCACCCTATGCGCTCGCCGCGGTGAAGTTCACGCGCGCCTACCTGCAGGCCTTCGAGACCGAGGCGAAGAAGGCCAAGGACTCGGCCGCGCTGATCTCCGCGATGAAGAAGCGCTACCCGAAGCTCGAAGGCACCTCGTCGCTCGAACTGGGCGCCAAGGTCATCAAGGGAGAAATGAAATGGCCGCAGTGAACGACGGCAGCACCACGACGCTGCACTACATCTTCGATCCGATGTGCGGCTGGTGCTATGCAGCCGCGCCGCTGGTCGAGGCGGCGCGCGACGTGCCGGGTCTCCGGGTCGCCTTCCACGGCGGCGGCATGATGACCGGCGCCAACCGGCGCGCGATCACGCCGCAGTGGCGCGAGTACGTGATGCCGCACGACCGCCGCATCGCCGAGCTCACGGGCCAGCCCTTCGGCGAGGCGTACTTCGAGGGCCTGCTGCGCGACACCGGCGCGGTGATGGACTCCGAGCCGCCGACCACCGCGGTGCTCGCCGCCGAGGCGCTGCGCGAAGGCGGCGGCCTCGACATGATCCATCGGCTGCAGCGCGCCCACTATGTCGACGGGCGGCGCGTTGCCGATGCAGATGTGCTTGCGGTGTTGGCTGCGGAGCTCGCCTTCGATGCAGGCGCCTTCGCATCGGCCTACTCGCGCCTTGCCGGCGAAGCGACCTTTGAACACATCGCCGCGAGCCGCCAACTGCTGCAGCGCGCGGGCGGCCAGGGCTTTCCGACCTTTGTGCTGGCGCAGGCCGACGGCAGCGCGAGCCGCATCGAGATCGGTCCCTGGCTCGGCCGTACCGAAGAATGGAAGGCGCAGCTCGCCAGGCTCGTGGTGCCCTTGCCCGCAACGGCGACGGCTGGCGCCGGCCCGACCGCATGCGGGCCCGACGGCTGCGCAATCTGAGAGGCTGTTCAGCCCCGCCGCGCTATCTGCTGCACTGGAAACTGGCGGCCTGTGACACGTCGCCGCCGGTGTAGCGCGGCCACAGCGGCCACTCGCACAGCGGGCGCGCACGCACGACCTTGAATGCCGGCTGCACTTCCTGTTCGACCAGCTGCAGCCCGCTCGGTGCACGGCCGCGCTCGACCCAGTCGGCCAGCGCGCCGAGCATGTCGACGTTGGCTGGCGCACCGCTGCCCACATGGTCGACACCGGGCGCGGTATAGAGGCGCATGAAGCGGTCCACGTTGTCGCGGCCCATGCGCGCCACCACCGATTCGTAATAGCGGATGCCGGCGAACGGGCTCTGCGCGTAGTCGGCCATGTGCTCCAGCACGAGCAGCTTGCCGCCGCGTGCGCTGAAGGCGCCGAGATCGGGGTTGGTCGAGTCCATCAACTGCGACACGGCGGCGATGCGCGCGGCGTGGTCTTCGGCGCGGTAGCTGCGCACGTCGAGCGAGGGATTGCGCGCATAGAAATACTGCAGCGCACCGCTGCCGTAGAACCATGCGATGCCGTTGCTCGGCTGCGGCGGCACGGTCGGCGCGCTGGTGCCCGTCCACCATGCATTCCATCCGCCCGTCGACGCGAAAGCCGGCGTCGCCTCGCCGCCGATGCCCCAGCCCGGATACTCGGTGACGCCATGGGCCAGCGGCACGGGCGAGCGCCATGGCGAACGCAGTGTGCGCACCGCCTGCACCTGCGCATCGTTCAGGCAGTTGTCGCCGCTCGTGCCCGCCGCGCAGCGCAGGCTCGCCGGATCGAAGCGCTGCAGGCAGGCCACCGGGTTCGACACGATGCGGTCCGCCGCGCCATCCGCGGCGTCGCACGATGCGAGCACGGCGTTGTGCACCAGCTGCACCTGCGCGGGCCGCAGCCACCCTTCGCCGAAGGTGGCAATGCCGTTGCGCGTGCCGGCGTGCTGAAGCCCCGTCCAGTTGATGACCGGCACGCGGCTGAAGATGCCGTCGAAGTCCTGCGGATAGCGCTGCGCCATGGTGAGCGCTTCGCGCCCGCCTTCGGAGCTGCCCATGAAGTACAGCTTCTGCGGCGCCTGCCCGTAGGCGCGCTGCATCAGCGCCACGGCCACGTCGCGCACCTTCTTGTACGAGGCGTGCGCAAAATTCACCAGCGCCTCGTCGTTGAGCGCAAAAGCCTGCGGCGGCTGGCCCTGCAAGTTCTGATGGCCGGAGTCGGTGCCGTAGGTCACGTAGCCCCGCGCCAGCGGCGTCGGCTGGTCGAAGCGCGCGGCCGGCACCAGCGCAAGGCCGGTGATCAGCGTGCCGTTGAAGCCACCGCCGCCGTACTGCACGCTGCGCCCGTTCCACGCCAGCGGCAGGTTGACCTGGAACAGGATGGGCGGTGCCGCGGCGTCAAGCGGCGCGATGCGCCCGAGCAGTCGGCAATGCGCGGGCGTTGCCGGTGTGATGCGCGCGGCAGGGCTGCCGCCGCGCTCGGCGACGGCGAGCGCGGCAGCAGGAACGAGCGTGGCCGAATCGATCGTTGCCGCGCCGCTGGGCAGGCCGATGGCCGCGGGTGCGACCGGGACGGCGCCAAGGGCTGCACAGGCCGCCGCCGGATCCGCGCCGAGGCCGAGGCTCTTCGGGCCTGTGGTGCCGCAAGCGGCGAGCAATGCGGCGGCCGCCAGCATGGCGCCCCCGCTGAACACTGTCGTCGGGATCGCCATTTGCCTGTCTCCTTGTTGTTCGCCGGGCCGCTAGCGCGCCACGCCCAGCAGCCGGTCCAGCACTTCGGGCTGCGCGCGCAGCGCGGCCGCCTTGTCGGTGTGCACGATGGTCCCGTGGTCGAGCACCACGGCTTCATCGGAAATCGCGAGGATCGCCTGCGGATGCTGCTCCACGATGATCGCGGCCAGACCCTCGTCCTGCGTGATGCGGCGGATGGCGCGCAGCAGCTCTTCCACGATGATCGGCGCCAGCCCTTCGAGCGGTTCGTCGAGCAGCAGCAGCTTCGGGTTGAGCACCAGTGCGCGGCCCACGGCCAGCATCTGCTGCTCGCCGCCCGAGAGCTGCGTGCCGAGGTTGGTCTTGCGCTCGGCCAGGCGCGGAAACATCTCGTAGACGCGCTGCGGGTTCCACTTTCCTGGCCGCTCCACCGCCGTGAGGTTCTCGTGCACCGTGAGCGACTTGAAGATGTTGCGCTCCTGCGGCACCCAGCCGATGCCGGCCGCCGCGCGCTGGTGCGGCGCGAGCTTGTGCAGCGCCAGGCCGCCGAGCGAGATGCTCCCGCCGTGCTGCCGCGTCGCACCCGCCAGCGTGTTGATCAGCGTGGTCTTGCCCGTGCCGTTGCGGCCCAGCAGCGCCAGCGTTTGGCCTTCGCCGAGCGCGAAGGCCACGTCGTGCAGCACCACGGCCTCGCCGTAGCCGGCGCTCAGGTTCTCGATGCGCAGCAGCTCAGACATGAACGGCTTCTCCATGGCCCAGATAGACCTCTTTCACCTTCGGATCGTTGGCGATGGTTTCGGGGTCGCCCTCGGTCAGCAAGGTGCCGTTGACCAGCACCGTCATGCGGTCGGCAAAGCTGAACACCAGGTCCATGTCGTGCTCGATCAGCAGCACCGACACATCGGCCGGCAATGCGGCCACGGTCTGCAGCAGCTCCTCGCGCTCGCCGGCGGGCACGCCCGCCACGGGCTCGTCGAGCAGCAGCACGCGCGGCTCGCAGGCCAGCGCAATCGCGATCTCGAGCAGGCGGCGCTTGCCGTAGGCCATGAACTTCGTCTGCTGCTGCGCCACATCGCCGAGGTGGAACTGCTCCAGCAGCTGTGCCGCGCGTTCCGTCACGGCTTTGCTGGACCCCAGCGGACGCCACCATTGCGAGGCGATGCCCTGGTGCTGCGAGACCACCAGCGCCAATGTTTCCAGCGGCGTCATCGAGTCGAACAGCTGGTTGATCTGGAAGGTGCGCACCAGGCCGCGCGCCACGCGCTTGTGCGGCGCGAGCGCGGTGATGTCTTCGCCGAGCAGCGAGATGCGCCCTTCCGTGGGCACGAGCACGCCCGTCAGCAGGTTGATGAGCGTGGTCTTGCCGGCGCCGTTGGGGCCGATCAGCGCATGGCGCGCGCCGCGCTTGAGTTCCATCGTGACGTTGTTGGTGGCCGTGATGCCGCCGAAGCGCATCACCAGGCCCTCTGTCGAAAGCACGGTCTCGCTCATGCGGCACCGCCCTTCTTCTTGCCGAGCCACGTCCATGGCTTGAGCACGCGGTCGCGCCCCACGAGCACCAGCAGCACCAGCAAGAGGCCGATCCAGAACATCCAGTATTGCGGCGTCACGGCCGAGAGCCAGTTCTGCAGCAGCTTGAAGACGATGGCGCCCGCCACGCCGCCATAGAGCCAGCCCACGCCGCCGATCACCAGCATCAGCAGCACGTCGGCCGAGCGGTCGAAGGCCAGCACGTCGAGCGAGGCAAAGCCCGTGGTCTGCGCCAGCAGCGCGCCCGCGGCACCGGCAATGCCGGCCGCCACGGTGTAGATGACGACGACCCGCGACACCACCGGAATGCCGATGGCCATGGCGCGCAGCCGGTTGTCGCGGATCGCCTTGAGGGTGGCGCCGAAGGGCGAATGCACAATCCGCCGCATCGCCAGGAACAGCAGCAGCATCACCGTCAGCGAATACCAGGCCGCGGTGCGGCCGTAGAGGTCGAACGCGAACAGGCCGAGCACCGGCCCCATCACCACACCCTGCAGGCCGTCGGCGCCGCCGGTGAGCCAGTCGAGCTTGTTGGCGAGTTCGAGCAACAGCAGCGCGGTGCCCAGCGTGACCATCAGCCGCGTCAGGTCGCTGCCGCGCAGGATCGTCACGCTGGCCACCAGGCCGAGCAGGGCCGACAGCGCGGTGGCCACCACCAGCCCCACGGTCGGGTCCGGCATCACGAGCTTGGCGAACAGCGCCGCGGCATAGGCGCCGAAGCCGAAGAAGGCCGCATGGCCGAGCGAGACGATCCCGGTGTAGCCGAGGATCAGGTCGAGCGACATCGCGAACAGCGCGACGATGGCGATCTCGTTGACCAGCAGCGAATGCGAGGGCATGAGGAACGGCAGCGCGAACGCGGCGGCCCACACCACGAACTCGAGCGGGCGCCAGCGCGCCTTGTGCAGCAGGGCCGATTGGTACGTCGAAGGCTCGTTCATTCAGCGGCCTCCCTTGCGCGTGAAGAGGCCCTGGGGCCGCCACATCAGGATCAGGATCATGAGCAGGTAGACGGTGAACGCGCCCATCTTCGGAATGAAGTACTTGCCCGCCACATCGGCAATGCCGAGCAGCAGCGCGGCCGCGAGCGGCCCGGTGATCGACGAGGTGCCGCCGACCGACACCACGATCAGGAAATAGATCATGTACTTGAGCGGGAAGGTCGGATCGAGCCCGAGGATCTCGGCGCCCAATGCACCACCGAGCCCCGCGAGCCCGGAGCCCACCGCGAAGGTCAGCAGGAACACGATGTTGACGTTGATGCCCAGCCCCGCCGCCACGCGCGGATCGTCGACCGCGGCGCGCAGCCGGCTGCCGAACCGCGTCTTCGACAGGATGAGCTGAAGCACCACCGTGAGCACGGCGCACACCGCGATGATGAAGAGGCGGTAGTGGCCCATGCCGAGCAGCAGCGCGCCGTCACCAATCTCGGTACGGCCGCGCAGCCACTCGGGCAGTTGCACGTTCTGCTGCGACGAGCCGACGAAGTAGTCGACCGCTGCCACCGCCATGAAGGCGAGGCCGATGGAGAACAGCACCTGGTCGAGATGCGGCTTGCCGTACATCGGCCGGTAGAGCGTGCGTTCGAGCAGCGCCCCGGCCAGCGCCACCGCGATGAATGCGAGCGGCAGGCAGGCCAGGAACGGCACGCCGAGCTTCTGCATCGCAAACACCGTGAGGTACCCGCCCGCCATGGCGAAGGCGCCGTGCGCGAGGTTGATGAAGTTCATCAGCCCGAGCGTCACAGCCAGCCCCACGGCGAGCACGAAGAGCAGCATGCCGTAGGCGATGCCGTCGAAAAGAATGGTCAACATAAGCTACTCACACGCTTGCCGCGCACGGCGGTCTCTTCGGGAAACACCGCGGAACCGGCTTTGCCGGGCCGCTGGTGTTGCCCCCGGCAGGGGTTGGCGTAGCGACACGAAGTGCGCGCAGACTGGGGGCGAGGCTTACTTCGCCTTGCCCGGATCCTTCACACCCTTGATCACGTCGAACTCGACGTTGTAGAGCTGGCCGTCCTTCTTCTCGACCTTGCGCAGGTACACGTCCTGCACGATGTCGCGCGTCTGCGCATCGATGTAGACCGGGCCGCGCGGGCTCTCGAAGATCTGGCCCTTCATGGCGGCCAGCAGCGCGTCGCCGCCGCCCTGCCCCTTGGTGGCCTTGAGTGCCTCGTAGATCACGCGCATGCCGTCATAGCCGCCCACGGCCATGAAGTTGGGGCGCATCTTCGGGTTGGCCTTCTGGAAGGCCTCGACGAACTTCTTGTTGGCCGGCGACGGATGCGCGGCCGAGTAGTGGTGCGAGGTGACCACGCCCAGCGCGCCCTCGCCCATGTCGTTGAGCTGGTCGTCGTCGGTCACGTCGCCGGTGGCGATCATGCGGATGCCGGCCTTGTCCATGCCGCGCTCGAGGAACTGCTTCATCACGGCCGCGCCGGCGCCCGAGGGCACGAAGACGAACAGCGCGTCGGGCTTGGCGTCGCGCACCTTCTGCAGGAACGGCGCGAAGTCGGGATTGCGCAGCGGCACGCGCAGCTTCTCGATCACCTTGCCGCCGTTGAGCTGAAAACGCTCGCTGAAGAACTTCTCGGCATCGTTGCCTGGGCCGTAGTCGGCCACCAGCGTGACCACCGTCTTCACGCCGTTCTTGGGGGCCCAGTCGCCCATGGCCACCGACACCTGCGGCAGCGTGAAGCTCGAACGCACGATGTAGGGCGAAGCCTCGGTGATGCTCGAGGTGGCCGCCGCCATCACCACCTGCGGCGTCTTCGATTGCGTGGCCAGCGGCGCGGCGGCCAGTGCGGCCGGCGTGACGCCGAAGCCCGCGATCACGTTCACCTTGTCGTTGACGATCAGTTCCTGCGCGAGGCGCTTGGTGACGTCGGGCGTGGCCACGTCGTCCTTGACGATCAGCTCGATCTTCTTGCCCGCGACGGTGTCGCCGTTCTGTGCCATGTACAGCCGGGCCGCCGCTTCGATCTGCCGGCCGGTGGAGGCCTGCTGGCCCGTCATCGGCAGGATCAGGCCGATCTTGAACTTGTTGCTGTCCTGCGCAGTGGCAAGCGACATGGAAAGCGCAAGCGCCGTGAGGCATGCGGTCTGGATGAGAGGGCGTCTTTGCATGAGGTTTTCCTTGGAGGGACGGAATGCGAACCGGGGCTATTTTTCAATACTTTGCAAGATGCGGCAGAGCAGGCAATCACCTACTCCGGCGGTGGCGCTCGCCTTTGTTGCGCGATGAACAAATGAACTGCGCGATGATCGCGCAGCGCGGCAACCGGGCGCGTGCATCCATTGGCGATCGCTTTTCATCGAGGGAGCGCTCAGCCGCGCCGGCGGATCAGCTGCACGCCGGGCAGCGGGCGCTGTTCGGCGGTGGGCGCGCCGTGCAGCGCCTCGCGCAGGTTGCGCCGCGCGATGCGGCTGTGCTCGCGCATCAGCGCCTCGGCGCGCGAGCCTTCGCCGGCCTCGATGGCATCGAGCACCTGCAGGTGCTGGTCCTGCGCGATCACGAGCATGTCGCGCGCCGCGGGCGAATTGGCCTGCACGATGACGAAGCCCGAGGGCGACGCGAACGGCAGGTTGACCACGCGCTCGAGCTGCTGCGCGATGACCGGGCTGGCCGCCATTTCGCACAGCAGCGAGTGGAACTTCTCGTTGTGCGTGACGTAGCGCGAGAAAGCCGCGTCGTCGAGCGCGGGCTCGCGCAGCAGTTCGTCGATGCGCGCCAGGCAGGCGCGCGCCTCGCGCAGCACCACCGGCGCCGCACCGCGCTCGGCCGCAAGCCGCGCCACCAGGCCTTCGAGCGTGCCGCGCAGCTCGATGGCATCGGCCACGTCGCGCTCGGAGAAAGTGCGCACCGCGTAGCCGCCGTTGGGCAGGGCCTCGAGCAGGCCTTCCTGCTCGAGCCGCATAAGCGCGCTGCGCACCGGTGTGCGCGAGACGCCGAGCTGCTCGGCGATGGCCACCTCGGCAATGCGCGCGCCGCCGGGCAGTTCGCCGGCCAGGATCATTTCGCGCAGCCGCAGCTGTGCCTTCACGGCCTGCGAGCCGCCGCCGTCCGCAGGCTCGACGGTTGATGCAGCTGCGGCTTTCATGCGGTGGTGGGCGTTTTCATGAATACTGAATGTATACATACTTCATGCTTCCGCTGCCGATGAAGCGCCAAATCAAGGGTAAATACCGAGCCCGCTGTACACACCGCCGTCCGTTCATGAGGCGATACGATGTCCCATCGTTTTTCAGCCACGACGGAGATCACCATGTCCCAGCACGCCGCCCTGCCCGCCCGCTACGACCACGTAGGCAGTTTCCTGCGCCCCAAATATTTGCTCGAAGCGCGCGAGCAGAAGGCCAAGGGCGACATCACGCCCGAGCAGCTGCGCAAGGTCGAAGACAAGGCCATCACCGAGATCGTCCGGTTCCAGGAAGACATCGGCCTCAAGAGCATCACCGACGGCGAGTTCCGCCGCACCTATTTCCACATCGACTTCCTCGACCAGCTCGGCGGCGTGAAGACCGACATTCCGGTCACCATCCGCCGGCCCGACGGCACCGAGGAACTCGCGCCGCCTGCGATGCGCGTGATCGATAAAGTGCGCCACGTGAAAGACATCCAGCTTGCCGACTTCCAGTACCTGAAGAGCCAGGTCTCGGCCGGCCGCACGCCCAAGGTCACGATTCCCTCGCCGACCATGCTGCACTTCCGCGGCGGCCGCGCCGGCATCAGCAAGGAGGCCTACCCCGAGCTCGATCCGGTGTTCTACGACGACGTGGCCAAGGCCTACGGCGACGAACTGCGCTCGCTGGCTGCCGCAGGCTGCACCTACGTGCAGATGGACGACACCAACCTCGCCTACCTGTGCGACGAGCACATGCGCGAAGCGGCCCGCAAGCGCGGCGACGACCCCAACGAGCTGCCGCACCGCTACGCCGCCTTCATCAACAAGGTGGTGGCGCAGAAGCCGCCGGGCATGCTGCTGGCCATGCACCTGTGCCGCGGCAACTTCAAGAGCACCCATGCCGCAGCCGGCAACTACGAGCCGGTGGCCGAGGCGCTGCTGAAGGAAATGGACCTCGACGCCTACTTCATGGAATACGACGACGCGCGATCGGGCGACTTCAAGCCGCTGCGCTACCTGCCCAAGGGCAAGACGGTGGTACTGGGCCTCGTGACCACCAAGTTCGGCGAGATGGAAGACAAGGACGAGCTCAAGCGCCGCATCGAGGACGCCGCCAAGTACGCGCCGCTCGAGCAGCTCGCGCTGTCGCCGCAGTGCGGCTTCTCGAGCACGGTGCACGGCAACAACATCGCGGTGGAAGCGCAGCGCGCCAAGCTGCGCCTCGTGGTCGAAACGGCGCAGGAGGTCTGGGGCTCGACCTGAGCCGCCTTTCATGGTGAAGTCGGGGCATGAAGACCCAGATCTATTCCGCCCCCCTCAGCATGTTCGGCGCCAAGGTGCAGATCGCCGCACTTGAAAAAGGCCTCGACTTCGAACTGGTGATGGTGCCGTTCACCAAGGACGACACCTACGAGCCCAAGCACCCCGAGGTGCTGCGCGTCAACCCCGTGAAGCAGCAGGTGCCGATCCTGATCGACGGCGAGGTCGAGTTGTTCGACTCGACGCAGATCTTCGAGTACCTCGAAGACCGGTATCCGACCCCTGCGCTGTGGCCCCGGGGCATCGCCGAGCGGGCCCGCGCGCGGCAGCTCGAGCAGAAGTCGGACGAAGTGTTCTTCCCCAACGTGATCCGGCTCTTCGGCCTGCAGCACGACATGCAGAGCGCGCCCGCCGTGGCGGCCTGCGCCGCCTGCGCGCGCTATTACGGGGAAATGGAAGGCCTGCTCGCCTCGCGCGAGTACCTGGCGGGGCCCTACTCCTTCGCCGACATTGCCTTCTACATGGCGCATGTCTTCGCCGACCGCAAGGGCGCCGGCATGACCGATGCCACGCCGCGGCTCGTGGCCTGGCGCGGCCGCGTGGGCGAGCGGCCCGCGGTGCGCGCGGCGGTCGATCCCATGATGCGCTTCCTGGCCTCCGAGGGGCGCGGCGTGCCCGCCTTCCTGCAGCGCTGAGCGGCGCGGACCCGTCCTCGGGCATCATCGCCACATGCCGAATTCCGCATTCGACTGGCTCCCCTCCCCGTCCCAGCATTTCCTCGTCGTCACCTTTGCGCTGCTGGTCTATGTGCTGACCACGCGCGCGCGCCGCGAGCAGCGCGCACCCACCACGGCCATCGCCTGGGTCATGGGGCTGGCGCTGATGCCCTACCTCATCCTGCCGATGTACCTGCTGTTCGGCCAGCGCAAGCTGCGCCCGGCTGGCTCGCCGCGGCCGGTGCGCACGGCCGCGCGCGGGCACTGGGCCGCCGACCTCATCGAGAGCTTCGGCCTGGCGCCGCCCGGGCGCTGCGAGATCCGGCTGCATGCCGACGGCGACGCCGCGCGCGAGGCGCTGTGGCAGGTGATCGACGGCGCGCGCGAGCGCATCGACGTGTGCACCTTCATCATCGGCGACGACGCGCTGGGCCATGCCGTGATCGAACGGCTGGCGCTGCGCGCGCGCGAAGGCATCAAGGTGCGCGTGCTGCTCGACGGCTTCGGCGCGCTGACCCTGCCGCGGCGCCACATCCGGCTGCTGCGCGCGGCCGGCGGCGAGATCGCCGTGTTCCGCCCCTTCTTCAGCCTGCGCCGCATCGGGCCGCGCAACCTGCGCAACCACCGCAAGTTCACCATTGCCGACGACCGCTGGCTGTGGTCGGGCGGGCGCAACCTCGCGGGCGAATACTTCACCGGCAACGACGCGCACCCCGACGCCTGGCACGATCTTTCGTTCGACCTGCGCGGCAGCGTGGCCGCCGCGGCGGCGCGCCAGTTCGACCACGACTGGAGTTCGGTGCGCGGGCGCAAGGCACGCGCCATCACGGCCGCCGACGTGGCAGAGAGCGCGGGCAGCGCCATGGCGCAGTTCCTGCCGAGCGGCCCCGACCAGACCGAGGACACCGCCCATGCGCTCTTGATCGACGCCTGCTTTCGCGCCGAACACCGCGTGCTCGCCGTCACGCCCTACTTCGTGCCCGGCGACGGGCTGCGCGATGCGCTGCGGCTGGCCGCGCGGCGCGGCGTGCAGGTGACTATCGCCATGCCTGCGCGCTCGAACCACCGCCTGGCCGACTTCGTGCGCGCACGCGCCATGCGCGACCTGGCGCGCGCAGGCGTGAGCTTTCGCATGCTGCCCTTCATGGCCCACGCCAAGGCCGTGGTGGTCGACGACGAGCTGGCCATGTGCGGCTCCATCAACCTCGATCTGCGCAGCCTGCTGCTCAACCACGAGGCGGCCGTGGTGTTCTACGGCCCGCGAGAGATCGACTGGCTGGCCGAATGGATCGAGACCATCGCCTCCGCCGGCGAACCCTACCGTGCGCGGCGGCCGGGCCTCGCGCGCGACGTGGCCGAAGGACTGCTGCTCACCGTCGCCTTCCAGCTCTAGCGGGCGCCGCGGCCGCAGCCGTGCCCGCCTCCTTCGCGATGGCATCGAGGCCGGCGAACACGTAGCGCATCAGGTCGTCCGCCAGGCCCTCGGCATCCTTCAGCGCCGGCAGCACCTTGCTGGCCAGGTCCTTGGGGGCCACCGTCATCACGATGCAGGGCAGCACCGCGAACAGCAGGCCGCGCTGCACCGAGGGATGGTCCTCGGGCAGGCCCATGATGCCGCCGATCAGGCCGCGGATCAGCCGGGCCTTGGGCAGCACCGCCTGGCGGATCAGCGCGGGCAGCGCCGGAGAAGGCGACAGCGCCTCGCGCAGCACCACGCGGAACCCCCAGGGCGCCTTGGGCTGGCTGCCCATCTCGACCAGGTGCGTGAGAAACGCGCGCAGCTTCTGCCGCGGATCGCCGGCCTCGCTGGCCAGGCTGACCAGTTCGTCCATGCTCACGAGCTGGCGGTGCGCCTCGATCAGCACGGCCTCGTAGAGCCCGTCGCGGCTGCCGAAGTGGTAGTTGACGGCCGCCATGTTGGTGCCGGCGCGCGTGCAGATTTCCTTGCTGGTGCTCTCGGCGAAGCCGCGCTCGGCGAACAGCTGGCCCGCGGTTTCGAGGATGTGCAGGCGCGTGGTGCTGCCGTCGGTGCGCTGGACGCGCGCCGCGCCCTCGCGCGCAGCGGGGGGTCGGGTGGTGGAAGAGCGTGTCGCCATGCGCCAAGGTTAATCGAATCGAAAAAATACTTCAAATTCAAATTTCAATTTGATAACATCCGGCGAACACCCGTATGGAGGCCGGCAGGAACCCGCCCATGAACAAGAAACCCCTCATTGCCGCGGCCGCCGTGGCGCTGGCCGCCGCGGCCGGCGGCTGGTGGTACTTCAGCCGCTCGGCCGCGCCGTCCGACCAGCTCGTGCTGTACGGCAACGTCGACGTGCGCCAGGTCTCGCTCGCCTTCAACGCCAGCGAGCGCGTGGCCGAACTCACCGTGCGCGAAGGCGACCATGTGCGCGCCGGCCAGGTATTGGGCCGGCTCGACACGCGCTCGCTCGTGCTGCGCGTGGCGCAGTCGCAGGCGCGCATCGGCGTGCAGGAGCAGGCGCTGCTGCGCCTGAAGACCGGCAGCCGCCCCGAGGAACTGGCGCAGGCCGGCGCCCGGGTGGCCGCGGCGCAAGCCGATGCCGACCTGGCGCAGCAGCAGCTCGCACGCCTGCAGTCCATCGGCCAGACCACCGCCGGACGTGCCGTGAGCCAGCAGGACCTCGACAGCGCGCAGGCCCGCCGCAAGGTGGCGCTCGCGCAGCTGGACAACGCGCGCAAGGCGCAGCAGCTGGCAGTGGCCGGCCCGCGCAAGGAAGACATCGCGCAGGCGCAGGCCCAGCTCGAATCCGCGCGCGCCGACCTCGCGCTCATGAACCACCAGCTGGCCGAAGCCGAACTCAAGTCGCCCATCGACGCCGTGGTGCGCGCCCGCCTGCTCGAGCCCGGCGACATGGCTTCGCCGCAGCGCCCGGCCTTCACGCTGGCCATCACCGATCCCAAGTGGGTGCGCGCCTATGTGGCCGAACCCGACCTCGGCCGCGTGCGGTCCGGCCAGCCGGCCAGCGTGACGACCGACAGCCAGCCCGGCCAGCCGATCGCGGGCAAGGTGGGCTACATCTCGTCGGTGGCCGAGTTCACGCCCAAGACGGTGCAGACCGAGGAGCTGCGCAGCAGCCTGGTCTACGAGATCCGCGTGATGGTCGACGACAAGGAAGACCGGCTGCGGCTCGGCATGCCGGCGACCGTGCGGCTGCAGCTCGCTTCCTCCTCCTCCACCGCCAGCGGCAAACCCTGATGCACGACGCCGGGCCCGCCGTGGCCGCACGCTCCCTGCACAAGCGCTTCGTGGCCAAGGGCTCGAAGCAGGTGGTGCGCGCGCTCGACGACGTGTCGCTCGAAGTGCCCACCGGCTCGCTCACGGCGCTGGTCGGACCCGACGGCGCCGGCAAGACCACGCTGCTGCGGCTCATGGCCGGCCTGATGCGCGCCGACGAAGGCGAACTGCGCGTGCTCGGCATCGACGTGTCGGCCGATCCGCAGGCGGTGCAGGACCGCATCAGCTACATGCCCCAGCGCTTCGGCCTCTACGACGACCTGAGCGTGCAGGAGAACCTCGACCTCTATGCCGACCTGCATGGCGTCCTGGCCGGCCAGCGCCGCCAACGCTATGCGCGGCTGATGGAAATGACCGACCTCGGCCGCTTCACCGGCCGCCCCGCAGGCAAGCTCTCGGGCGGCATGAAGCAGAAGCTCGGCCTCGCCTGCACGCTGGTGCGCTCGCCCGACCTGCTGCTGCTCGACGAGCCCACCGTGGGCGTCGACCCACTCTCGCGGCGCGAGCTCTGGCAGATCGTGCAGCAGCTGGTCGACGAGGAAAAGCTCTCGGTGATCGTGAGCACCGCGTACCTCGACGAGGCCGAGCGCTGCCGCCATGTGTTCGTGCTGCAGGAGGGCCGGCTGATTGCGCAAGGCACGCCGGATGAGATCCGCGGCCATGCCGAGGGCACCTGCTTCGTCGTGGCGCCGCCGGAGGGCGAGGCACCGCGCCTGATGCAGGCGCGCCTGCTCGATGCGCGGCAGCAGATCGTCGATGCCGTGCCGCAGGGCGGCGAGGTGCACTTCATCCGCCGCCCGTACGCGGACGACGCGGCACTCGAAAAGCTGCTGGCCGGCGCGCGCGCCGAGCCCGTGCCGCCGCGGCTCGAAGACGGCTTCATGACGCTGCTGCACACCCGGCAGGCGGCCGATACGAACATGGCCTCATCGGCGGCAAGCGAAGGGCTTGCACCGGCCGAAGGCGAACCCGGCGAAGTGGTCATCGAGGTGAAGGACCTGGTGCGCCGCTTCGGCGACTTCGTGGCCGTGGCCAGCACCAGCTTCTCGGTGCGGCGCGGCGAGATCTTCGGCCTGCTCGGACCCAATGGCGCCGGCAAGACCACCACCTTCCGCATGCTCTGCGGCCTCCTGCCCGCGAGCGGCGGCCAGCTGCGCGTGGCGGGTGTCGACCTGCGCCATGCGCGCGCGCAGGCCCGCCAGCGCATCGGCTACGTCTCGCAGAAGTTCGCGCTCTACGGCAACCTCACGGTGCGCGAGAACCTCTCGTTCTTCGGCGGCGCCTACGGCCTGCGCGGGCAGAAGCTGCAGGTGCGCATGGACACGGTGCTGCGGCAGTTCGGCCTCGAGCGCGAACTCGACGCGCCCAGCGGACAGCTGCCCGGCGGCTACAGGCAGCGCCTGGCCATGGCCACGGGCCTGCTGCACGAGCCCGAGATCCTGTTCCTCGACGAGCCCACCAGCGGCGCCGATCCGCTCGCGCGCCGCGAGTTCTGGCGCCGCATCACGGCGCTGGCCGAAGGCGGCACCACCGTCGTCATCACCACCCACTTCATGGAAGAAGCCGAGTACTGCGACCGCATCGTGATCCAGGACGCCGGCAAGGTGCTGGCCATCGGCACGCCGCGCGAGGTGCGCACGCAGGCGCTCGACGGTGAAGACCGCGACAGGCGCATCGACATGGAGCAGGCCTTCATCGGCATCGTCGAGAAGGCGCGGCAGGAAGAAAGGAGGCAGCCATGAGCGGCTTCGGCACCCGGCTCGTCTCCCTCACGCGCAAGGAGTTCCGCCAGTTGCTGCGCGACCGCAGCAACCTGGCCATCGGCATCCTGCTGCCGATGGTGCTGATCCTGATCTTCGGCTACGGCATGTCGCTCGACGTGAAGAACGCGCCGGTGGCCGTGGTGCTTGAAGATTCTTCGCCCACCGCGCACGAGGCCATTGCGGGCCTGCAGCTCTCGCCCACCATCGCGCCCGTGCTGCTGGGCTCGATGCACGATGCCGAGGCGCTGATGCGCGAGCGCAAGGTCGACGGCATCGTGCGCGTGCCCGCCGACTTCTCCCGCGCGCTGGCCGCGGGCAATGCGCGCGTGCAGCTCATCGTGCATGGCGCCGACGCCGGGCGCGCGACCATCATCCAGGCCTACGTGAGCAGCGCGCTCGCGCAATCGGCCCTGCGCCAGGCCGACCGCGGTGCGGCAGCGCCTTTCGCCGGCCTCGTGACCGTCGAGCAGCGCATGTGGTTCAACGCCGCGAACACCAGCACCTGGTACCTGGTGCCGGGACTCATCGTGCTCATCATGACGCTGATCGGCGCGTTCCTCACCGCGCTGGTGATGGCCCGCGAATGGGAGCGCGGCACGCTCGAGGCGCTGTTCGTCACGCCGGTGCGGCCGGTGGAAATACTGCTGGCCAAGATCATTCCGTATTTCGCGGTCGGCATGCTGGGCCTCGCGCTGTGCCTCCTGGCCGCGCGCTTCCTGTTCGCGGTGCCGATGGTCGGCTCGCTGTTCGCGGTGGTGCTCAGCTCCATGCTCTACCTGGTCGTGGCCGTGAGCCTGGGGCTGGTGATCTCGTCGGTCACGCGCAACCAGTTTCTCGCGAGCCAGGTGGCGCTGATCGCCACCTTCATGCCTTCGATGATGTTGTCGGGCTTTTTGTTCGACCTGCGCAACGTGCCCACCGCCGTGCGCGTGATCGGGCATGTGCTGCCGGCCACCTACTTCATGGACCTGATCAAGACGCTGTTCCTCGCGGGCGACGTCTGGCCGCTGATCTGGCGCAACTGCGCGGTCCTCGCGGCCTATGCGGTGGGCCTGCTGCTGCTTGCCCGCGTGGTCACGCGCAAGAGCCTGGATTGAAGGGGCGCCTTCCATGATCGACTTCCTGCTGCGCATCGCCAACCTCTGCAAGAAGGAGCTGCTCGCCATCTTCAAGGATCCGGCAAGCCGCGTGATCCTGTTCGTTCCGGCCATCATGCAGAGCCTCATCTTCGGCTACGCCGCCACCTACGACCTCTCGAACGTGCCCTATGCGCTGCTCGACCAGAGCCGCACCGGTGCATCGACCGAGCTCATCGCGCACCTCGACAGCACCGGCGTCTTCCATCGCGTGGCCACGCTGCGCACGCAGGCCGACATCCGCGAGGTGATCGATACCGAGAAGGCGCTGCTCGTGATCCAGATCGCGCCGAACTTCGAGCAGCGGCTCAGCGGGGGCCAGCCTGCGGCCATCCAGCTGATCCTGGATGCGCGCAACTCCAACACCGCGGGCTCTGCGGCCGGCTACGTGGGCGCGGTGGTCGAACGCTACAACGCCGAGCTGCGCACGCGCGCCGGCGCGCCGCCGGTTCCGCTCACCATCGAATCGCGCGCCTGGTTCAACCCCAACCTCGAAACGCGGTGGAACCTACTGCCCGGCCTGATCGCCGCGCTCAGCATGCTGCAGACGCTGCTGCTCACCGCGCTTTCGGTGGCGCGGGAGCGCGAGCAAGGCACCTTCGACCAGCTGCTGGTCACGCCGATGTCGCCGCTCGAGATCATGATCGGCAAGGCGCTGCCGCCGGTGCTGGTGGGCCTTGCGCAGTCGACGCTGATCCTGCTGGTGGCGCTGCTCTGGTTCGGCATTCCGATGGCGGGCTCGCTCATCACGCTCTACACCGGGCTGGTCTTCTTCACGGTGGCCAGCGTGGGCATCGGCCTGTCGATCTCGGCGGTGTCGGCCAACATGCAGCAGGCCATGCTCTACACCTTCGTGCTGCTGATGCCGATGATGCTGCTCTCCGGCCTGACCACGCCGGTGCGCAACATGCCGCAGGTGCTGCAGCTGATCACCATGGCCAACCCGCTGCGCTTCGCGATCGACCTGGCGCAGCGCGTCTACCTCGAGGGCGTGGGCCTGGCCGCGGTGTGGCACAACCTGATTCCGCTGTCGATCATCGCCATCGTCACGCTGCCGCTGGCGGCCTGGCTGTTTCGCCATCGTCTGGTCTAGGGAGCACCCCATGCCCGCATCGCGCATCCTCTTTGCATATTCCACGCTTGTGCTTCTTCTGGGCGGTTGCGCCGTGGGGCCCGACCACCGGCCCGCGCAGGTGCAGGCACCCGCCGACTGGTCCGCATGGCACGGCGGCTCGGCGGCGCTGCTCGGCGCCGAGCGCACGGCCGTGCCGGCAGGCATTGCATCCGGCGACTGGAAGGCCTTCGGCGATCCGCTGCTCGACCGCCTGCAGGCGCGCGCGCTGGCCGCCAACCATGACCTGCAGACCGCCGCGCTGCGCTTTGCGCAAAGCCGCGTGCAACGCACCGCGGCGGCGGCGCAGCAGGCACCGCAGCTCAATGCCAGCGGCAGCATCAACCGGCAGCGCCAGAGCGAGAGCGGCGCCGCCACGCGGATGATCGATGCGCTGGGCTCGTCGGTCGCCAACCGCGACCAGCTGATCCGCACGCTCAGCGAGCCCTACAACCTCTACCAGGCCGGTTTCGATGCCTCCTGGGAAATCGACCTCTGGGGCCGCGTGCGGCGCAGCATCGAGGCCGCCAATGCGGATGCCGGCGCCTCGGCCGCGCTGCTGCGGCAGGCGCAGCTCAGCGTGCAGGCCGAGGTGGCGCGCAGCTACTTCGAACTGCGCGGCGCGCAGCGCGAATTGCGCGTAGCGCGCGCCGACATCGCGGCCGCGGTCGAATCGCTCGAACTGGTGCAGGCGCGTGCCGACGGCGGCCTGGTCACCGACCTGGACCCGACGCGCCAGCGCACGCAGCTGGCCGAGTTGCGCGCGCGCATTCCGGTGCTGCTGCAGCAGGAGGCCCAGGCCATGAACCAGATCACGCTGCTGGCCGGTGCATCGCCCGGCACGCTGAACGCCGAACTCGCGCTGCCTTCCGAGGGCGCGAGCAATCCGCTCGAAGCGCTGCAGGCGCCGCCTCTGCCCGAGCTGGCACTGGGCCTGCCCGGCGACGTGGCGCGCCGGCGCCCCGACATCGCCGCAGCCGAAGCCCAGCTGCATGCCGCCACCGCGCGCATCGGCGTGGCGGTGGCCGACCTCTATCCGCGCGTCACGCTCGGCGCGGGCTTCGGCTACGAGTCGGCCGGCAGCGAGCGCTTCGGCGAATGGGGCAGCCGCCAATGGCATGTCGGCCCGTCGATCAGCTTGCCGATCTTCGACAACGGCCGGCGCCGCAGCACGGTGAACCTGCGCGAGCTGCAGCAGCAGGAAGCCGCGGTGGCCTTCCAGCAGGCCGTGCTCAAGGCCTGGCACGAGATCGATTCGGCGCTGAGCGCCTACGCCGCCGAACGCCAGCGCCATGCCGAGCTGGCCGAGCGCGAACGCAGCAGCCGCGACGCGCTCACGCTCGCGCATGCGCGCTATGCCAACGGGCTCACGGATTTCGGCGTCGAACTCGATGCGCGCCGCGCCCTGCTGCAGGCGCGGCGCGACCAGGTGCAGAGCACGAGCCGCATGGCGGTGGGCATGGTGGCGGTCTACAAGGCGCTCGGCGGCGGCATGCCGCCAGCACCGAATGCACCTGGCTAGAAGGTATTGGTGAAGCTTGCGTTGCCAAGGCCGGTGCCGATGGTCAGCACGCCCCAATGGCAGACGTCGCGCATGAAGGGCAGTTCGCTCAGCCCCTGCACCACCGCGTCGTTGTGCATCAGGATCAGCGTGGGGCCCGAGCCGATCATCGGCATGCGGCGCCACAGCGCGCTCGGCAGGTGGAACGCGCGGCTTTCCCAATCGCCCGGCAGGTTCTGCGTGCCGCGCTCGATCGAGCCGTCCTTGCGGATCAGCCCGGGACAGGCAATGCCGATGAAGGGTGCCAGGCGGATGTGCTTGCGCTCGCAGTAGCGCACCATGTCCTCGAGCATGGCCGCGATGCGCTCGACCATGTCGGTGCGGTTCGGATCGTCGTCCGCATGCCGCCATTTTTCGCGCCGCACCACCTTGGCCAGCGACAGGTCGCGCGCCTTGCGCCGCCGCGTCTTCACGATGCCGCAGCGCACGTTGGTGCCGCCGATGTCCACCGCCAGGATGGCGTCGTGCTTCTTCAGCATGGCCGGCGGCGCCAGGTGCACCCAGCCGATCAGGCCGCCGTCGTCGACCTCGTGCGACAGGCGCCCGAGCTGGACGTGCACGCCCAGCTCTTCGAGGATGGCGGCGGTCTGCAGGATGGCGCGCTCGCCCACGTCGCTTTCGGTGAAGCCGCCGCCCACCACGATGCGCTCCACCTTCTTCCATGAGGGCTGGCGCGTGAAGCGCTGGATCACGAAGGCCAGTTCCTCGGCAAATTCCTCGATGGCACCATGCATCAGGTCGCCGGCTGCCGATGTCTTCAGCAGCACGCGGTCGAGTTGCTTCTTGCTGAGGTCGCGCGAGTGTGCCTTGCCCAATGGATCGGTGCCGGCCTTGCGGCGGCGCTTCCGCCAGCGTTCGAGCAGTTCCCTGAAGGCCGTCTGGCTGGCCTGGTCGCCGACGAAGCCGTCCTTGTCGCGCAGCTGCAGGCTGTAGCCCTCGACCCTGAGGCCCGGCAGCTCGCGCAGGCCGTGGACGTCGGGGCCGGGCAGCAGTGGAGGTCTCTTCTTCATGGCAGCCACTATGGGTGCGATGGCGTCGACGACGCATCGGTAGCCCGCACCAGGGTTTGTAGGAGATTGGCGGGTACGCCGGCCAGGGCCTGTTAACGCTATTTCTGGGGGTCGCGAAGGCCAGCCCCTTGGCCGGGCAACGCGATCCCCAGAAATAGCGTTAACAGGCCCTATGTCTATACACTGGCCTGCGATGCCACTGCCCCGCCACCGCATGCTGCGCGCCGCCTTGTTGTTCCTTGCCATGGCCTGGCTCGGTGCCGTTGCATCGGCGCAGCCGGGCGACGGTGCGCTGCGCGTGGGTTCCAAGCGCTTCACCGAGTCGTACATCCTGGCCGAGCTGCTGGCGCAGACCGCGGCGCCGCACACCGCATCGCCACCGGTGGTGCGCCAGGGGCTGGGCAACACGGCCATCGTTTACGAGGCGCTGCGTTCGGGCGCCATCGATCTCTACGCCGAATACACCGGCACCATCGCGCTCGAGATCCTCAAGGGCTCGCCGGCCGAAACGCGCGAGGCCATGAATGCGGCGCTCGCGCCGATGGGCCTGGGCGTGGCGATCCCGCTGGGCTTCAACGACGGCTATGCGCTGGCCGTGCGGGCAGCCGATGCCGAACGGCTCGGGCTGCGCACGCTGAGCGACCTTGCGAAGCACCCCGAACTCAGGCTCGGCCTGTCGAACGAATTCATCGGCCGCGCCGACGGCTGGAAGGGCCTGGCCGCGCGCTACGGCTTCAAGCAGGTGCCCACCGGCCTCGACCATGGCCTGGCCTACGAAGCCGTGGCCGCAAAGCAGATCGACGCCATCGACATCTACACCACCGACGCCAAGATCGAGCACCTCGGCCTGCGCGTGCTCGAAGACGACAGGAAGTACTTTCCGCGCTATGACGCCGTGGTGCTCTACAGGCTCGACCTGCCGACGCGGCTGCCCAAGGCCTGGGCCGCGCTGCAGACGCTCGAAGGCCGCATCGACGAGCACGCGATGATCGCGATGAATGCGCGCGCCGAACTGCAGAGCGTGCCCTTCGACGCCATTGCGCGCGACTTCCTGGCCGGCACCGGCAAGGGCGCAAAGACCCAGGAGCCCCGGCGCGGCTTCACCGCCAAGCTGTTCGGCCCCGATCTGTGGCAGCTCGCGCGCCAGCACCTGGTGCTGGTGGCGGTATCCGTCGGCGTCGCGATCCTGATCGGCGTGCCGCTCGCGATCCTGGTGTTTCCGCATGTGCGGCTGCGTGCGCTGGTGCTCGGCTTCGCGAGCCTGCTGCAGACCGTGCCTTCGCTCGCGCTGCTGGCCGTGCTGATCTCGATGCTCGGGGCGATCGGCGCGCTGCCCGCGCTGATTGCGCTCACGCTCTATTCGCTGCTGCCGATCATGCGCAACACCGTGACGGGCCTGGCCGAAGTGCCGAACGGCCTGCGCCTGGCCGGCACCGCGCTGGGCATGACGCCGCCGCAAAGCCTGCGGCTCGTGCTGCTGCCGCTGGCGCTGCCCACGCTGCTGGCGGGCGTGCGGACAGCCACCGCGATCGCCATTGGCACCGCCACCATCGCGGCCTTCATCGGCGCGGGCGGATTCGGCGAGCGCATCGTCACGGGGCTGGCGCTCAACGACCGCGAGCTGCTGCTGGCCGGCGCGCTGCCGGCCGCGGCGCTGGCGCTGCTGAGCGAGGGGATCTTCGAGCTCGTGGAGATGCTGATGCGCCGCCGCCGCCGGGCGCCGCCGCCTTCGCTTCCGCCATGAGGCATTCGCGCAGCAGCGCGGCGCCCGCTCCCAGTGCCTTGTCGGCGCGGTGGCAGAAATGGCACTGCTGGCTCGTTCCACCGCCGGGGCCGATGCGGCTCACCGGCAATTGCACCAGCGTTCCGGCGGCCAGGTCGCCGGCCACCAGCCACGCAGGCATCTTTCCCCACCCCAGGCCCGCGCGCAGCAGCGCGAGCTTGATGTACATGTCGGTCACGCGCCAGGTCGAAGGCGAGAGCACGTCGATGTCGTAGCCCTGGCTGAGCGTGCTCGGATCTTCCACCACGATCTGCACGTGCTCGGCCGCGGCGGCATCCAGGCCCCTGGCACCGCGCTGGCCCGCATGGACCGCCAGCGCATGCGACGGCGCGGCGACGGCCACGGTATGAAGCTGCATGAGGAATTCGCGGCTGATTTTTTCGTCGGCATGGCCGAAGGCCGCAATGGCGAGATCGCATCGACCCGAATTCACTGCATCGACGGTGCCGCCCATCGAGCTGTATTCCACGCGGATGGCAATGCTCGGATAGACCGCATGCATGCCGCGCAGCGCGCTGGCCAGGAGGTCCGGCGGAAAGAGCGTGTCCACCGCCATCGCCAGGCCGAGCTCGATGCCCTGTTCGAGCCCCTGCGCGCGCGAGCGCAGCGCCTCGACCTTCGACAGGATGACCCGCACGTCGCCGAGCAGTGCCTTGCCCGTGGGCGTGAGCACCGGCTTGTGGCCGGAGCGGTCGAAGAGCCGCACCTGAAGCTGTTCTTCGAGATTGGCAATGGCATGGCTCACGGCCGACTGCACCCGGTGCAGCCGGACCGCGCCGGCACGGAAGCTGCCGGCATCCGCCACGGCAACGAACATCTGCATCTGGCTCAGGGTGAGGATGTCCAGCATGATCTATCCAATCGATTGAGTTGGCCGATATTATTCGCTTTCATTGATCGTTCGCTCGCTGCAAAGTTGCGGCATGCAGAACCGAATCCAAATGCGCGGCGCCACTTCGCCACCCGCCGCCGCGCCGCTCTCACCTTCTTCAACGCACTGGCTCGGCGTGGCGCTGGTCGTGGCTGCCGGTGTCATGGCGTCTCTTCAGGTCGGCAAGGTCGCCATTGCGGTGCCGCAGCTGCGCGCAGACTTCGGGCTCGACCTCTCGATGGTCGGCTGGCTCATGGCCACGTTCTCGCTGCTGGGCGTGGCTGGCGCGGTTCCGGTCGGCGCATGGGTCGCGCGCGCCGGCGACAGGGGCCTGCTGGTGGCCGGCCTGCTGGCCATTGCCATCGGCAGCGCGGCGGGTGCATGGGCACACGGCATCGCAATGCTGCTGATCGGCCGCGTCGTCGAAGGCTTGGGCTTTGTGCTGATCACCATCGCCGGCCCTTCGGTGCTGCAGCGCATGGTCGCGCCCAGCGGCAAGGACCTTGCCTTCGCGATCTGGAGCTGCTTCATGCCCGCCGGGATTGGCATCGCACTTTTCAGCGGCTCGCTGCCGGGCGGCTGGCGCGGCTTGTGGCTGGGCAATGCCGCGCTTGCGGCCTTGGTTGCGGTGCTGGTGCTGGCGGGCGTTTCGCGCGGTGCGAGTGGAAGTGCCCGCGAGGCGCCGGTCTCGTGGCGCAGCATGGCCCGCGATGCGGCCACCACGGCAAAGGCCGGTGCGCCGGCGCTGATCGCCGCTTCGTTCGTGATCTACAGCCTGCAGTTCTTCGCGCTATTCAGCTTTCTGCCGGTGCTGCTGATCGAGCGCATGGGTGTGGGCACGGCCACGGCCGGACAGCTGAGCGCCGTGGCCTGCTGTGTCAACGTGGCGGGCAATCTTGCGGCCGGCATGCTGCTGAAGCGCGGCATCGCGCGCTGGCTGCTCGCGGCACTGGCCAGCGCGTTGATGGGCATCTCGGCCGTCGGCATCTTCCTGCCGGTGCTCGGCGCGCTGCCGGCCTTTGTGCTGTGCCTGGTCTTCTCGGGCGCGGGCGGCCTGCTTCCCGCAACGCTGATCGGCACCTCCCCCCTCGTGGCACCGAGCACGCGGCTGGTCCCGATGTCGATGGGCTTGCTCATGCTGGGCAGCAATCTCGGCCAGATGATCGGCCCCGTGATCGTGGGCAGTGCCGTGGATTCGCTGGGCTGGCCGGCGGCCGCCGCCATCGTGGCCTTGGCGGGCGCGATCGGCGTGCTGCTCGCACTGGGCCTGCGGCGCTCGATGGCGCGCGGCGGCCATCGGCTGTGAAGCAGACGGCCGGGGCCGGGCGCGCGCGGCGCCCGGCCCTGGGGCCTCAAGCCAGCGTGTACGCCGTCTTCACCGTGGTGAAGAACTCCTGCGCATACTTGCCCTGCTCGCGCGGCCCGTAGCTCGAACCCTTGCGCCCGCCGAACGGCACGTGGTAGTCCACCCCCGCCGTGGGCAGGTTCACCATCACCATGCCGGCCTGGCTGTGGCGCTTGAAGTGCGTGGCGTACTTCAGGCTCGTGGTCGCAATGCCCGCCGACAGGCCGAACTCCGTGTCGTTGGCCGTGGCCAGCGCCTCTTCGTAGTTCTTCACGCGGATCACGCTCGCCACCGGGCCGAAGATCTCTTCCTTGTTGATGCGCATCGCCGCGGCCGATTCGCTGAAGAGCGCCGGCGACATGTAGTAGCCGTCGGTCTCCAGCTTCAAGAGCTCGCCGCCCGCGGCCAGCGTGGCGCCCTCGCCCTTGCCGATGGCGATGTATTCCATGTCCTGGTCGAGCTGCGACTTCGACGACACCGGGCCCACGTCGGTGCCCTGCGCCAACGCGTCGCCCACCTTGATCTTCGCCATGCGCGCCTTCATCGCCTCGATGAACTTCGGGTAGATGCCTTCGGTCACGATCAGGCGGCTCGACGCCGTGCAGCGCTGGCCGGTGGAGTAGAAGGCGCTCTGCACGCTGAGCTCCACGGCCTGGGCCAGGTCGGCGTCGTCCAGCACCACCTGCGGGTTCTTGCCGCCCATCTCGAGCTGCACCTTCTTGTGGTTGGTGACGCACTGCACGGCGATGTTGCGGCCCACGCCGACCGAGCCGGTGAAGCTGATGGCATGGATGCCGGGATGGCCGACCAGGGCGTTGCCGATCACGCTGCCGCGGCCCATCACGAGGTTGAACACGCCCGCCGGGATGCCCGAGCGGCTGATGATTTCGGCCAGCGCCCAGGCGCAGCCCGGGACGAGGTCAGCGGGCTTGAGCACCACGCAGTTGCCAAAGGCCAGCGCCGGCGCGATCTTCCAGGCCGGGATGGCAATGGGGAAGTTCCAGGGCGTGATGAGGCCGACCACGCCGACGGGCTCGCGCGTGATTTCCACGCCGATGTTCGGGCGCACCGAAGGCAGCAGCTCGCCCGCGAGGCGCAGGCATTCGCCGGCGAAGAACTTGAAGATCTGGCCGGCGCGGGTGGCTTCGCCGATGCCTTCGGCCTTCGTCTTGCCTTCCTCGCGGGCGAGCAGGGTGCCGAGCTCTTCCTTGCGCGCGAGGATCTCGGTGCCGATCTTGTCCAGGGCGTCGGAGCGCGCCTGGATGCTGCCGGTGGCCCAGGCCGGGAAGGCGGCGGTGGCGGCAGCCACGGCGGCCTCGACATCGGCGGCCGTGCCCTGCGCGTACTGGCCCAGCACGTCGGACAGGTTGCTGGGGTTGAGGTTGGGGCTGTAGCTCGCGCCGGCACGCCATTCGCCGCCGATCAGGTTGTCGAAGTTTTGCATGAGGATTCCTTGTGCTGCTCGATGGAAAGAAAGAAGCCGGAGCACTGCGTGTCGTCCGGCTGCGGAAATGGAAACGGGAGACTAAACCTCAACGGACCATGCAGGGCTTTTTATTGTCGAAAGTCCAGCCCGGGATCAGGTATTGCATCGCCTGCGCATCGTTGCGCGCACCCAGGCCGTGCTTCAGGTACAGCTGGTGCGCCTTCTCGACCTCGTCCATGTCGAGCTCCACGCCCAGCCCGCCGCGCGTGGGCACCTTCACGAACCCGCCCTCGATCTGCAGCGGCGCCCTGGTCAGGCGCTGGCCGTCCTGCCAGATCCAGTGCGTGTCGATGGCCGTGACCTTGCCCGGCGCCGCGGCCGCCACATGCGTGAACATGGCGAGCGACACATCGAAGTGGTTGTTCGAATGCGAGCCCCAGGTCAGGCCCCAGGCCTGGCACAGCTGGGCCACGCGCACCGAGCCCTGCATCGTCCAGAAGTGCGGGTCGGCCAGCGGGATGTCGACCGACTGCAGCGACAGGCTGTGCACCATCTCGCGCCAGTCGGTGGCGACCATGTTGGTGGCGGTCGGCAGGCCCGTGGCGCGGCGGAACTCGGCCATCACCTCGCGGCCGGAGAACACGCCTTCGGCGCCGCAGGGGTCTTCGGCATAGGCCATGACGCCGTGCAGGTCGCGGCACAGGCGGATCGCATCGGCCAGCAGCCAGCCGCCGTTCGGGTCGAGCGTGACGCGCGCCTTGGGAAAGCGCTCGTGCAGCGCGCGGATGGCTTCGACCTCTTCCTCGCCGCGCAGCACGCCGCCCTTGAGCTTGAAGTCGGTGAAGCCGTAGCGCGCATGCGTGGCCTCGGCCAGGCGCACGATGGCTTCGGGCGTCATGGCTTCTTCATGGCGCAGGCGGAACCAGTCGTCGGCGGCGCCGGGGTCGCTCTCGTAGGGCAGGTCGGTCCTGGTGCGGTCGCCCACGTAGAACAGGTAGCCGAG
>NZ_VIVL01000009.1 GCF_007828835.1 Variovorax beijingensis
TCTGTCATCTCTACATGTCCATGTTGCTCTACATGGACACGTAGCCTCACAGCTCATCGTTCACTCAACAAGGGCGTGGTTAATTGACCGCATACGCAAGCCACGCTATGAAGGATGTCAAATGAGCACCGAGGAAAACAAAGGATATGATTGTTGCTCGACTCCCGGGCTCTCCACCACTAGCTCATCGTGGATTCACTGTGAGGTAGTGATGGAGAGATAGGCGGCAATTGGGACTCCTCCGGCTCGTAAAGCCGGGGGCGCCGGGTGAATCGATTGAATCGACAGTCGCAAACTCGCTGTGCTGGGGTATCCCAGGTCTCTGGTCGATGGAAGGGCTTTGCTTAAAGTTCTGCTGTTGGCGATCAGTTTTCAGTCTGCCGCAACCAAGCTCTGGTAGTGCGCGTAGCAGGAACTGCACAAGTAGTCGGATCGGCCATCCTCATCGTTCCACAGAGTTGCGTCGGAGACCAACTCGTCGGCCCCGCAGCGCAAGCAGTCGACCGTGTAGTTCGACTCGCCGCAGTACTGGCACTTGACCTCGCCGTCGATCCTTGCGCCAGTGTCCCGCTCTCCGCAGAACTCACAGTCATGAGTCTCCCCATCCTGAGTAGACGCTGCCGCCTTGGCCCTTGCCTCACCTAGCGACCGCCTGTACTCGTCGGATAGCTCTTCAAAGAGCGGTAAATTGCCCTTGGTGACGAATGCAGAGAGGTCGTCATCGAAGTGATCGTGGAAGTCTTTGATCGCTTCAACCAGCCGACCCATAGTTGCCCGAACTGTTGCGACATCCATGTCGAATCGACTGTGCTCGATTTCGTTCCTGAGCTTCTTCAACCAGAGCAGGTCAGCCTCGAAGTCCTTGCCGATCGGATCGCCTGAGTTCTTCAGGAATTGCACCGCATCCCAGAGCCCAATGGTCATCTCGCGGTCCAGCGGTTTCGCGGTGAACGGGTTCTTGTAGATAAGGAGCGGGTGCATCTGCGCGATGTGTGACTTAAAGAGCAACTCGATCGAGTGCGACAAGTGCTGGATCGCGAACTTGTAGGCCTTGACGTTTCCGCCAGTCCCCTCCTTGAACCGCGTGAGCGCCTCGTTAAAGCTGTCCAGGGCGTTTT
Source organism: Variovorax beijingensis (assembly GCF_007828835.1). Classification (GTDB taxonomy): domain Bacteria; phylum Pseudomonadota; class Gammaproteobacteria; order Burkholderiales; family Burkholderiaceae_C; genus Variovorax; species Variovorax beijingensis_A. The sequence continues at coordinate 1,119 of NZ_VIVL01000009.1, forward strand.
CATGTAGGTCTAGCTTGTGGCTTGCGGGTGCTTGCACTTTCGGCCCGTCTTCCTCAATCCACCGCTTAGTAAAGCTCATCTTCGCGCCCTTCTTTCGTTGATGGCGATCATCGTACAGTCCGCAGGCCTCGGATGACATCACCACGGACGCCTACGGGTCGGCCGGGCGCGCACACGTAGTGATTGGCCTGTAGTGAGTCAGCGACGAAGGTCTGATAGCTTTTTTGACTTTGTCTGCGTACTGAAATCACTTGTCGGAGGCAGCGCACACGTTGTCCCGCGGCTCCGATAGCGCGAGCGCCTCAGGCGCATAAAGACAGCATATCGCGATCGCGCACCAACTCACCACTTGCGCGATCGACATCGATCGATTGAGCCTCATCGTTCGGTTCCTCCTGCTGGCTGAAGGTTGTTGTCTTCCGGAGTGCTGTCTATGCATCAACGAGGATCAATAAACACCGCAAGCTGCACCAACACCCCCTTAGTGTTTTGTGATTCTCTGCGCATGCGAATACTCGGCAACCATCACGACTACGCCTTAGGGCAGAAAGATGGTTCCGAATGGAGACCGCAACCCACCACAGCGCCGGCACCCGGCGCGCGAGAACGGAATGCAAGCTGTACCCGCCGCTGGAAACTGTGACACGCCCGACGGTGCCGACCGAACAGGCCGGCTATTACCTGGACCGCCGCCCGCAGACGATGCGCGGCTGGGCTTGCTTGGAGAATGGTCCGATTCGCCCGATCCGCGTGCATGGCCGTCTGGCCTGGCCGGTAGCGGAAATCAAGCGCGCGCTCGGGGTGGCTTAGATGTCGGCACCCCACAAGAGCGCAAGCCCCGTTGCAGCGGGGCTTGTCGCACCGAGCGCCGCCACCGCAAAGGACTTCGCAACGGTCACGGCGAAGTTCGCCATCAAGGGCCACGTCCTGCAGCGCAACGTCCGCGCCGACGATGGCTGCGTGATGTTCACTGTGAGCCGCTGGGGCCAGTCTCGGAGCTTCACCCACTGGAATGACGTTTACGCCTTCCTGGCCCAGATCCAGATCGGGGGTGCGACGTGAACCTGCCCACCTATCGCCAGATCGCTCGCCGCACGCGCCTGATCTCTCATTTCCGCGATGGTCTTACTCGCGCAACGGTGTTGGACGACGCCGAGTTGGCCGCGGCCTGGGCCCGTGCGATAGCGCGAGCGGGGCGCCTCTCGGCCCAGTTCGCGACGCATGCGGCACCAGCGGGAGGTCATAAATGAGCATCCTCGTGATGAGCCGCGTTTGGCAGGAATCCAGCCACTCCGGCGCGCACTTGCTGATGATGCTCGCCATCGCGGACTTCGCCGACGACCAGGGCCGCGCGTACCCCAGCGTGTCCACGCTGGCGCAGAAATGCCGCGTGAAGCCGCGCGCCGCGAACTACTCCCTCGCAGACCTCAAGGAAAGCGGCGAGCTGGAGATCAAGATCGGCCGCGGCCCGCGCGGCGCCAACCTCTATCGCATCGCGCTCGACCGTCTTGGCGCTGGTCGCGAGGATCGCCGACCCTTGCAACACGTTGCACCCATGCAGCCGGGTGCACCCCTGCAATCTATTGCACCCCCGCAATGCGCTGCACCCCTGCAACCGGGTGCGCAGACCCCTGCAACCGGGTGCATGTTCCCCCTGCACCCCGTTGCACCCAAACCGTCATTGAACCATCAGGAACCGTCAGTAGAGGCTACCGCCTCGGTCGGCAGTGGGCTGCCGCCGTGCCAGACGCAGGCGCTGCCCGACTGTCCGCACCTTCGGATGATCGACCTCTTTGCCAAGCATCTGCCCGAGTTGCCCCAGCCGAGGCCCGAGCTTTGGCAGGGGAAGAACGCAGAGGCGATGCGGGCCCGGTGGAAGTGGGTAATGACCGCAAAGCGCACCAACGGCGAGCGGTACGCGACCACCGCGAATGAGGCCCTGGACTGGTTCGATCGCTTCTTCCAGAACGTCGCCGGCTCCGCCTTCCTCACTGGCCGCAACGGAAAGTGGGCCTGCAACCTGGGCTGGCTCATGAAGGCTGACAACTTCACCAAGGTCGTGCAGGGCAACTACGAGAACAAGGAGGCGGCTTGAACCACGACCATCAAGCCATCGACGCCATGGCCGTGCTGGAGGCCGAGCACAGCCTGATCGGCGGGCTGCTGCTGGACAACGGCGCTTGGGATCGCATCGGCGACACGGTGAAGACGGAGCACTTCTACTCCGACCGCAACCGCATCTTCTTCGCCGAAATCTCGCGCCAGATCATCGCTGGCAAGCACTGCGACGTGGTGACGACCGGCACGGCGCTCAACGACCCTGAGGCGTTCGCCGATCTGAACGCGATGGCGCAGTACGTGCCGAGCTCGGCCAATGTCCGGCGATATGCGGCGCTGATCGTGGAGCGCTACCAGAGTCGGCAGTTGATGGCCGTGAGCAATGAGATCACGGAACTGGCGCAGGACCATGGGCGCAGCATCGAGGAACGCATCGAGGCCGCTCAAGGCCAACTTGCGAAGCTGATCGGCGAGGCGCCGCGGGACGAGTGGATCGGCGTCGCTGAGGGCATGGCGCTGCACGCGTCGTTGCTGGAGGACCGGGCCGAGGGCAAGACGACCGCGATGTCGACCGGCTTGGCCGACTTGGACGAATACCTCGAAGGTGGGATCCGCCCCGGCGAGCTGGTCATCATCGGCGCGCGGCCGAGCCAGGGCAAGACAGCGTTGGCCATGACCATCGGCATCAACATGGCCGAGCGCTACGCGGTGGCGATGCTGTCGATGGAAATGCCGCACATGGAGGTGCGCGACCGCCTGACGGCCATGATCGGCCGCGTCAGCCTGTCGGCTGTGAAGCGCCCGAACCGTGGCGCCGGCTTGCAGTGGGATCGGGTGGTGGAGGGTGTGGAGCGCGCCCGCAGCCTGAAATTCGTGGTGTCCGACCAAGGTGGCCTGAACATCAATCAGGTGCGCGCGAAGGCCCGGAACGTGAAGCGCCTGCACGGCTTGAACGTGATGATCGTGGACTACATCGGTCTGATGTCGGGCCTGGACGGCAAGCAGTCGCGCGCCTACCAGCTCGAGGAAATCAGCCGCGGCCTGAAGACGCTGGCCAAGGAGCTCGACATTGCAGTGGTGTGCCTGGCACAGGTGAATCGCAAGGTTGAGGAACGCGTGGACCAGACCGCGGGTCTCAGCGATCTGCGCGACTCCGGCGCGATCGAGCAGGACGCCGACATCATCCTGTTCATCAACCGACCGGTCCAGGCCAAGCCCGACCTCGGGCCGGAGTGGCAGTACTACGCCAAGCTCAGCGTGGCGAAGAACCGGCAGGGGCGCTGCGGCGCGCTGAGCTTGAGCTACATCGGCGATCAGACCCGGTTCGATAGCTGGGAAGGGCCGGTGCCAACGTCGGCCGCCGGCGGCGTGCGGCGCGGGAGGGTGGAACTTTGACCAGGATCGTCCCTGGTCGACCTGCAGAGCATCAAGCGCCCCCATGTGGATTGCCAATCACCAACGTTTTCAAGAGCATGACCTAATGACCGACGCACCCCCAATCTCCGGCTCGCTTCCTTCTTCTTCTCAAGGAGATTCACCCATGACGATCGAGCTGCTTAAGCGCGCGGGCGAAGTCGGCGGCGAGGCCGCTCTCGTTCTCCTGTTCCGATCAGAGGCTTCGACCGGAAAGATGTTTGAAGACCGGATCCCGCCGCTCAATCCGGCGATCGACACCTTGGAATGCGACTTCCATCTCCTGTATGGTCGCGCCGACCTCGTCATCAGCCATGCCGACCACAGCATCACGGTGATCATTGCCCGTGACGGGGCTCGCGGTCATGAGCACGTCGCCGCCGGGATCGGCGTGGCGTCGCTCTGCGCAGCCCAACTCGCCCTGATGCGACCGACCGCCGAGATCCGCAAGGCTTTGCTTTGGGCTTCGGCCGGGCAACCACTGCTCGACGGTGTGGTCGAGGCCGCCTGCGAGGCCGCGAACGTGATCCCGCTGTCCTGGTCGACGATGGCGGTACACCTTGCGGACGCTGAGAAATCCGTCAACCAGTTCCTCTCCGGCGCCGCGCATCGCGCCGATGTGCACCTGGACGCGAAGGGAATTCACTGATGGGCCGCGCCACGATCGAACCTAAGAAGACGGGCACCGACTGGCCAGTCATCGAGGCGGACTACCGCGCGGGCATCAAGTCGTTGCGCCAGATCGCCTCTCAGCAAGGCGTGAGTGAAGGTGCGATCCGCAAGCGTGCCAAGAAGGAAGACTGGCAACGCGACCTCGCCGCCAAGATCCAAGCCAAGGCCGAGGCTTTGGTACGCAACGAAGCGGTACGCAGTGAGGTACGCAGCGCAACCCGCGTACCGGAACACGTCGTGATCGAGGCCAATGCCGTCGGAGTGTTCGAGGTCCGGATCAGCCAACGCACCGACATTCAGCGCGCCGGCCGCCTTTTCCGCTCGCTCCTGGCCGAGTTGGAAGCCCAGACCGACAACCTCGCCCTGTTCCAGCAGCTCGGCGAACTGCTCGACCAATCTGGACCCGACGACAACGGCAAACACCGTCGCGACCTGCTCAACGAGCTCTACCAGAAGATCATCAGCACCGTCGGCCGCGTCGACTCGTCCAAGAAGCTCGTCGAAATGCTCGAGAAGCTGGTGCGCATGGAGCGCGAGGCATTCGGCATCGAAGGCGCCGGCTCCAACGGCGATGACCCGCTGACCTCGCTACTGGCCAGGATCGGGCGCAGTGCCATGCCTGTCGTTCAAGAAGTGCCGAACGATGACGACCAGGCGTCCGCACCATGAGCGAAGCAGTAGCGAGCTGCTGTGAGCCGGGGACTGATCAGCGCCGCGGGCCCAGCTAGCGCCGCGCACCGGCGCGCGGAATCATCACCCGGGGCAACGCCCGCAACGACGAGAGCAGCACGGCGGCATGGCGCAACTGCTGTGCCGCTCACTCTCCAGGTTGGTTCAGGTCTTGCGCTCCCCTGGTCGAAAAGCGAAGCGACTGGACGATTGCCTTTCCCCGAACCAGTGCGTCGAACGACGCCCTGACGCTCGCGAGTTGCCCTGATGTCGTCAGTGTCAGCAAGGTGGTCCACTCGTCGTCATTGACCACCGCATGAATCTCCACGCCGGTTTTCTTGAAAACCGAGATCTTGGCAACTCCAGCGCTCTCCTCCGCATTGACGACCTTCACCCAGTTCGGGGGATAGCAACTGACATTTAGTTTTGCAGACCGCTCGCCGTTGATGGGCTCAAGGAGCTCCACTGAAAAGATGATTTCTCGAGTACGAAACTCGGCGAACTTGCCATTCGTAGAGGTGAAGGTACTGAAGTCGATGTCGGACTCCCATCCCGTAAACCTTCCGGTCCGGGTGAGTCCGGCCTTGCGGGCTGGCTTGTGTCTGTTCGACATGGAGAGCTCCTGGAGGATGAGGTGCAATGCTGCACCCGCTGGGAGCCCTGCGTCTACTGGCGTCGGCTGGTGAATGCCGCCCCAGGGACGCGCTTCTTCATCGCGTCGGTCTTGCCACGGCGTGAGCGCCACGGGTCCGACTGATCGTCCGCAGGCGCAAGGCCTCGCTCAAGCAGCATGGCCACGCAGCCGGGGCAGAGTTGCATTACGCCGTGTGTGGTCTGTGCTGTTGCTAGAGAGGCGACCCGGCTGCAGCGACAGCGGCCCAACGGGCCAGGAGCTGACACCTCTCCTGTGAGCATCAACGGCTTCATGATTGTTGCAGGCAGAACCTCGGTGGCAGGTGGCAGGTGAATAGATTAGTTGCAAGTCACCCAGCCACTCTTCGACGAGGTGCAGAACTTCCCATCCGACCGCCAAAACTTGCTGCCATCGCCAGTGCGGTTGTATCGGTTCCCGGCTCCATCCGAGCAGCCGGAGGCAGTGCAGTTAGTGAGCCGACCTGGCGCTCTACTTGCGGCTGCCGCAGCATCCTGGCGCGCGCGTTCTGCTTCAACCTCGTGGCGCTGATCGGCGGGACCTCCGCCACCATAGTAGCCGCGGCGCGCTGACCAGTTCGGATTACGGGCTCGCTCGCCCCCGATGCAGCCTTTGCGCGTGGAGTGGGTCTCGCAACCTTCCATGTCCTCAATCGCTTCCTGGTGCGACTCCTTCGGCGGGGCTTCGATCCCCCTTCGCCGCTCTACGGTCGGCTGGCGCTCTTGGGCTGGACCATCGAACATTTCTTGGTGCTGCTGTAGCGTGCGCGCCAGGCTCGCCCTGTTGCGCTGGGCTTGGTAGGCCTCTTCTTCCTCCGTTCGCCGCATCGTGGCCCCATCACCGAGCACCTGCCCGCCACGCTGCGAGGCCATGCATGGCTGCTGGGAATAGCTGATCTTGCCGGTGGCATCGACGCACTTGTGAACCTGAGCATCGGCACCAAAGCACGCGCCCAGGATGCCGACCGCAACCAACCATTTGTGCATGCTTCTTCTCCTCGCTGTTCCATCGCTCACGTGCGGAGGCCCGATTCTTTGACTTGGCCCCTCTGGCGCTACTGTAGCCGTAGCGTGGCGTTGTCCGACGGCACTATGCGGCCAGCAGCAATGCACTCTTGCGTCAGATTGATTTGCGATTTACATTAATCAAATGATGGAACCAAAGCAAACCCGAGGAGGCCCGCGACCTGGCAGCGGAAGGAAGCCGCTACCCGAGGGCGAATCCATGATCCCGGTGATGGTGCGGATGAAGCCGACACAGAAAGAAAAGCTCGACCGGCTCGGCGGCGCGGCTTGGGTCCGCGATCGCATCGACAAGGCGAAAGAACCACCGAAGAAGGAGTGACTGCCGCGCCTCAGAGGTGTCCCGAATTTTCAGGGCACCTCTGAGGCACAAAAAGCGACGGCCCAAGGTGCTGGACACACCGAGGACCGTCTAACCAAAACCGTGCAACCCCTGAAAGGAAACGCACACCATGGCTACTTCAATTATCACAAGAATCGATAAATCCGCGAGCTCAACGACCAACGTTTTGCCTTTTGCGCGCCGGACAGCGCTGGCTTCACCGGACCAGCAAGAGATCATCGACCTCTTAGCCGCCGAGTTGGCGCGCGCCCAGCGAGGGGAGATCGGTGGCGTCATGCTGATCACCTCGACGAGTATTAATGGTGACGATCACATCGACATCCGCGGCCTGTTCTCGCACCGGCTCGAACGCGCCTCTTGCGCACTCACGAAGAGTCTGGATGCATTGATGGCCCATATCCTGGGCGGCGGCACGGACTTCGCTGATCTCGGAAAGACGGGGCGATCGTGAGCGCCGTCGTCAGCAATCCCAAGGCACCTAAGCAGAACGCGCGCGGGCCCGATCATCGTGGAGGTGACGGGGCTTTTCATCTTCCACCAGATGATTGCCCTGGCCATCGAAAATGCGCGCAAGCACACTCCAATCTTTGTAGCCATGCCTATCGAACGAATCCTCCGACGCTCCGAAGAACTCGATGACGCCATCGTCCAATTGCTGGATCTCGACGACTACCCCGTCTACGGTGAAGATGCACCGCGCATGGGCCTGAGCGTCACCGCAGCGTCGCTGGCAATGGAACATGCGCGAGCGCTGCGCAACCTGGTCGCGGGTGGGTTCGTGTCGTCCGCGGTACCGCTCATGCGCCTGCAGTACGAAGCTACCGCCCGCTCGGCGTGGCTGCTGTTCGCCGCCAGCGATGAGCACGTTACCCTTGCGGCGGCACCACTCACCGCCGAGGCCGACGAGGCGGCACGGAAGCTGCCACTTGCACGGGACATGATCAAGCAGCTACGGAACGCCTCGGTTGCGGTGCCCGCCGCCGCAGCACCTGCTGCGATGCTGGGAAGGTTCGATGACATGCAGCGCCACGCGCTGAACTCATTCGTGCACGGCGGCATCCACGCGCTGCACCGTCACCAGGACGGCTTCCCGGTACAGATCGTCCGGCAGTTGATCGAGTGTTCGAACGGCCTGGTCACGATCAGCGCCATGATGCTGGCCATCCTCACCGGCGACCGACTCTTGGCGACCCGGATGAACAGGGTCCACGTCGGCTTCGAAGACTGCCTCACGCCGATCCTGTCGTCGTACTGACGGCTCGTTGGCGGCGGCCCAGCGTCGTTGATGCAACGACCTCGCTGTATGCAGCATGGCACGCACTGGCAGCAGTCAATCTGATGCGGTTCTGCAACGATGCGGCACTACGCCCCCCCTTCGTGTTTGATGTGGTCGTGCGCTCGGGCTGAAATGCCGTAGGCATTTCAAACACCCGAAACTCGAAGGGCACCCATGACCATCACTCAACAACCAACGCGCAAGCACATTCCAGCTCCAAAGGCCCCTGGCCTCGGCTTTCGGGTCCGCAAGGATGGTGCCGCCAATGAGGTTCCGGCCTCGCACCGGGACGCCAAGTCGTTCGTGCATGGCGGTGCGATTCGTGGCCCAGGCACGCGCACCAGCGACTCGGTGCCGATCTGGGCATCCAATGGAGAATTCATGCTGCCCGCTGACACGACCGCGGCGGTTGGCAAGCAGAAGCTGCAGGCACTCGTCGATGCCACCCATACGCCTGTCGGCGGCGCGGTTCGCAAGAACGGCATGGTGGCCAAAGCGAACGGGGGCTTGATCGACCCGATCAAGCAAGAACCTGTCGGCATCGCACCCGCAGGGCTCGATATTCAGAATCGAGCTGCTTCGGAAGTCGCCGCCGCACCCGATATGGCTCCAGGTGGCTTCCATGCTGTTGCGGCCGCGTCCCCAGGCCTTGGCGTGAAGCAGATCGGCAGCGTCAGCATTCCGGCACCCCTGCCGATGTTGACCGCTTCGCTGCCGCCGAGTCCCCAGGCCGTGCAGTTGGCGGCCAATGAAACGGCTGCCGCGAAGCCCGCGCCCGCCACGTCGCCAGTCTCTGCCATGGCGCCGCAGCAAACCGGTGCGGCGTTCGGGATCTACCCGAACCCCAACAGTCGCTTCTCATCGCACGCGAACGACAAAGCCCTCGCACGCGGTGTGATGGCCACGGGCCCGTCCGCCTTCCAGCCTGCGACACCGCTGTCTGTGGCGCCGCTGCGCCTGAACAACCTCACCGACCCGCGCAGCACGCAATTCGCCGGGGCGCCTGGCGCACGTGCTCCAGGCTTGCCCGATGTGCCGCGCGTAGACAACGCGATGGCGCCTCCCGCCGTCGGCGGTGCAGCAGCGTCGGCCGTGCCAGTCGCGCCGACCGATGCTTCTGCCGCGGGCGCAGCGGCGGCCGGACCCGTGGGCGCGCAGCCCAGCGCCGTGGCCTCCGGTGCTGTGCGGCGCGCGGGCACCGCGTACTCCGGCATCAACGTGTCGGGCGATGTCTCGATCAACGGCCGCGAGGCCGGCGGCGGTTCGATGTCGATGCCCACTGCGAACTTCGTTGGTGGCGCGCCTGGCGTGGCGGCCACTGCCGCGCAGGTCGAGCCCGGCGCTGGCCTTTCCGTGATCGGCACGGGCCCGGCAGAGAACGGCATGGGCAGCGCGGCGCGCGAGAAGTTCTTCGAAGACGCGAACCTGCGCACCGCCGCGGCACGCAGCAGCTGGTCGCCGCGCGCCGGCTACCAAGGCGACCCGATCGTGGTCAAGGCAGCGCTCGCGCCGATCGAGAACCGCCAGCGCACGGCGGAAGGCGCGATGCGCGAAGCTGGCGAGTCGGCTCGCGCCACCCAGCGCGACGCCGGCGAGACCGCGCGGCTCGGCATCCGCGAAGCGGGTGACGACCGACGCGCCGCCGCCACGAACGCGCGCTTGGGCGTTCGCGATGCGATCAACCGCGACGAATTCGGCCTGAAGAAGACGGCGGCCGAGTTCGACAACCGCGGCCGGGCGCGTCTCGAGGCCGCACAGCTCGAGCTCCAGAAGGCGACCACGCCCGAAGCCGTCCGCACCGCCACGCAGAAGGTGCTGGCGCTCGGCGGGAAAGAGGCGAACGCCAACCGCTACACGGTCATCCCTGGTGGCCAGACCGTCGATCCCGCCACCGGGCAGGCTGTGCGTGAGGCGTCGACCGTGCTGGACAACCAGACGGGACAACTCATTCAGCCGAGCGGCGCACCCACCGCAGTGCGCACTGTCCCGCCCGAAGCTATCGCCCGCCTGAAGGCCAACCCCAACCAGGCCGCGCTGTTCGATCAGAAATACGGCGCCGGTGCATCTGCTCGCGTGCTCGGCCAACAGAAGTAAGCATGTATGTCCAATCCCTTCGGTTAGTTCGACGCGTAGCCTGCGGTCATGGGTCGCCGGACCTCTACGTCGTCGGGTGCAGCGTTATCAATAGGCTCGATGCGGCAACCCTTCCCGGGCTTTGTCTTTTCCCCGCCAGGGCGCGGGTGACATAGCTAGGGCTGCAAGCGCCGATCCTCGCCGTAGCGGCGTCGGCCAAGTCCTCCTGCGCCTTGATCGATACTGCAGGTTGTGAGGGGGATCGTTCGATGCCTCTAATATCCCGCTGCAACCGCGGCGCCGGCAGATCGGTGTCGCCCCAGAATTCGAGTGCATGAACGCTGTAGAGATCGAAGAGGCCTTATCGACCCTGGCCGTGGAACCATTTGATGGCGCGGAGTTTCCGTTCGCCTTCCTGACAGCCTTTGGCAACAAGGAAACGACCATCAAGAGGCTGCGCAAAGGCGACACCAACGCCTCGGACGTGCCGGGCGGGGTGCTCCAGCGCAACAACATCCACATTGCTACGTGCGCGCCCGGCGCCGTCCACGCCACTTTGCAGGCGTTGCGGGCCAGCGCGAAGACCCAACAAGCCAAGGCCAAGTTCCTCCTGGCCACCGACGGACAGACGCTCGAAGCCGAAGACCTGACCAGCGGCGAGGCTCTGGCGTGCGAGTTTCCGCAGTTCCCCGACCACTTTGGCTTTTTCCTGCCGCTGGCCGGCATTTCCACCATCAAGGAAATCAAGGACAACCCCGTCGATGTCCGCGCGACCGGACGCCTGAACAAGCTGTACGTCGAACTGCTGCAGAACAACAAGGACTGGGCCACCGACGAGCGGCAGGTGGATATGAACCACTTCATGGCCCGCCTAGTGTTCTGCTTCTTCGCCGAAGACACCGACATTTTTCAAGGCTCACGCCTGTTCACGCGAACCTTGGAGCAGATGACCGAGCGCGACGGGTCGAACACCCACAACGTGCTCGAAGCTGTCTTCCGCGCCATGAACATCCACGTAGACGACCGCCCTGCGGCCCAGCTTCCCCGTTGGGCGGAGCAGTTCCCCTACGTTAACGGCGGCTTGTTCTCGGGCAACACCGATGTGCCCAAGTTCACCCGCACGGCCCGCTCCTACCTGCTGCGCGCCGGCGAGTTGAACTGGAAGGAGATTAACCCCGACATTTTCGGGTCGATGATTCAGGCGGTGGCCGACGACGAAGAGCGCGGCGCCCTGGGCATGCATTACACGAGCGTGCCGAACATCTTGAAGGTGCTCAACCCGCTGTTCCTCGACGACCTTCGCGCCCAGTTGGAGGCCGCCGGGGACAACAAGGTGAAGCTGTTGAACCTGCGCAAGCGCATGTCGCGCATCCGCGTGTTCGACCCGGCCTGCGGCAGCGGCAACTTCTTGGTGATTGCCTACAAGCAGATGCGCGCGATTGAGGCGGTAGTCAATCAGCGTCGGGGCGAGTCCGATCTGCGGACGGAGATCCCATTGACCAACTTTCGCGGCATTGAGCTGCGTGACTTCCCAGCGGAAATCGCGCGATTGGCGCTGATCATCGCCGAGTTCCAGTGCGACATGCTTTACCGCGGCCAGAAGGAAGCCCTAGCCGAGGTTTTGCCTTTGGACTCACAGAATTGGATCACCTGCGACAACGCGCTGCGGTTGGATTGGCTGGCTATCTGTCCCCCCACGGGAACGACCGTCAAGCTCGTAGGGGATGACCTCTTTGATACACCGACTGACCAAGCGGAGATCGATTTTAAAAACGAGGGCGGAGAAACTTATATTTGCGGCAATCCACCCTACAAGGGAAGGAATAAAAAAGGCGAATCGGAAAAGGCCGATGCCGCCTATGTTTTCTCGGCTTTTCGTGGCTCATACGCATCGTTGGACTATGTCGCAAACTGGGTCTTTAAAGCGGCACAGTACTGCAACGCCACCAGCGCGTCTGCTGGTCTCGTTGCAACGAAGACCATTTGCGAGGGAGAACAAGTTGCTCTCTTATGGCCCCTGGTATTTGATCTCGATATGCGAATCTCATTCGCCCATACCTCTTTTCACTGGTCTAATCTCGCGGCCAATAAGGCTGGCGTAAGCGTTGTTATCGTCGGGATTTCACCAAAAGACCAAGGCACGCCTTGTCTATTGATCTCGGATAATGTGGCTAGAGAAGTTGAGGCAATAGGTCCTTACCTAGTTCCTAATACGACTGTAGTTGTCTCCGGTAGGAGCGAGCCGATCTCAGCAATCGGTCAGATGTACTTGGGAAATATGTCTAAAGACGGTGGAAATCTGATCTTTAGCAAGGATGAAGCGCGACGATTAGTGGCCCAAGATGGCGTGAATCCTTCACTCGTTCGAGACTATTTTGGCTCGGAAGAGTTAATTCATTCAAAGCCGAGAGCCTGCCTTTGGGTGGAGGATGAATCACTTGAATTGGCAATGAAGAGCGGAGCCGTAGTTAAAATTCTGGACAAGGTTCGAGAGTTCCGTCTTGCAAGTGATGCGCCTTCGACTAGGGCTAAAGCTACGGTCCCTCATCGTTTCATCCAAAAGTCTGCCAAAAATGGCGATCGGGCTATTGTAGTTCCCAGTATTTCCTCTGTAAATCGACCATACCTCCCTGTTGACTATTTTCAGGCCGGTCCAGTTATAAGTCACAAATGCTTTGCGCTCTATGATGAGCCGCTTTGGAATTTGGCATTAATTGCTTCAAAGATGCATTTGGTGTGGATTGATGCCGTTTGTTCAAAGCTTAGAGCGGACTATTCATATGGCAACAAACTTGGATGGAATACATTTCCAATCCCGTTGTTGACCGAGCAGAATAGGATGGATTTGTCTCGCTGTGCGGAGGAAATTCTCTTGGCTCGCGAAGTGCACTTCCCGGCAACTATTGCCGACCTATATAACGCAGAAAAGATGCCGGAAAACCTTCGTCAGGCCCATGATCGGAACGACGAAGTGCTCGAGCGCATCTATATCGGCCGGCGTTTTCGAAACGACACCGAGCGGCTGGAAAAGCTGTTCGACCTCTACACCAAGATGATTGCTCAGGCTGGGCCGAAGACTGGAAGAGCCAAATGAGCCTGCTTGCTTTTCAAATGTGGGAGCCAACGCGGCAAACCTGGATGGCGGAGCATCGCTTCTATTTCGAGCAGGCCCGCAAACGCCTGCTGACCCAATTCGACAACATCGAAGCAGAAGCCAACAAGGCAGCCGAGGAATATCTAAAGCAAACTTCGAGGTTCTTCAACCCTGACTCCGACGATGTAGGCGACTTTTACGAATCAGCCAACGACAAGGGTATTGAGTTCTACCTGTTGTTGAGGGACATGCTGGAACGGACCCGACTGAGTGTCATTGCGGGGATGTATCACGAATGGGACAAGAAGCTGCGAGAGTGGCTTACTAAAGAACTGCGCAGTTGGCACCATGGCGACAATCTCGTGAGGGCCATTTGGAAGGCCGACATTTCTTCAGTGTTCGACCTGCTTCTCGTGCTCGATTTCGATGCCAGCGCCGTCACCGGATACGAGCGACTGGACGCAATGCGGCTGGTGGTGAACGTGTTCAAGCATGGAGACGGGACTTCACTCGATCAACTGAAGGAAAAGTATCCGGAATTCGTTCTCGACCCGATTGGCGGGGACGACGAATATCGATCCCACTTCCTCGATCACACCAACATGAAGGTCACGGAAGGACATCTCGAGGAGTTTTCGGCCGCCATTTTGGGATTTTGGCAAGCAGTTCCCAAGGAAATGTGGGTCAAGCAGGAAGAGGTTGAAGTCCCCATGTGGTTCGAGAAGGCATATCTAAAGGACAGAGCAGAACATGAGCGCGCCTGAAAATCCGACCAACCAATATACCGTCCCCTCTGTTTCAATTGCTACGGCGCGCACGGGGGCGTCCGGGAAGGTCAACGCCCTGGGCATGCGCCCGATGCAAGAGCGCGCTTACGCCAAGCGCGGCGAGCAATACCTGCTTATCAAGTCGCCGCCGGCGTCGGGCAAGTCCCGGGCACTGATGTTCATTGCCCTGGACAAGATCCAGAACCAGGGCTTGAAGCAGGCCATCATCGTCGTGCCCGAGCGCTCCATTGGGGGCAGCTTCGCCGACGAAAAACTGACCGAGCATGGATTCTGGGCGGACTGGGTAGTGCGGCCGCAATGGAACCTGTGCAACGCGCCCGGCGAAGACAACGGCAAGGTGGCGCCATCCAAGGTCAAAGCCTTGGGCGCGTTCCTGGCCAGCGCAGACACAGTGCTGGTGTGCACCCACGCTACGTTCCGGTTTGCTGTGGACGAATTCGGCATTGAGGCCTTCGACGGCCGGCTGATCGCCATCGACGAATTTCATCATGTCAGCAGCAACCCGGACAACAAGCTGGGTAGCCAGTTGGGCCAGCTCATCACCCGCAACCAGGTTAACGTGGTGGCCATGACCGGCTCCTACTTCCGCGGCGATACCGTGGCAGTGCTGGCGCCCGAAGACGAGGCGCGGTTCGAGACAGTGTCCTATACCTACTACGAACAGCTCAACGGCTACACCTATTTGAAGTGGTTGGACATCGGCTATTTCTTCTACACGGGCCGGTATCTGGACGCCATCATGAAGGTGCTGGACCCGTCGCAGAAAACCATCGTCCACATCCCGAACGTCAATGCACGAGAGAGCCTGAAAGACAAGCACAAGGAAGTTGACGAGATTTTGGGAGCCTTGGGGGAGTGGAAGGGCCGGGATGAAACCACGGGGTTTCACCTGATCGAGCTTAAGGACGGTCGAACAATCCACGTGGCCGACCTGGTCGACGACAGCGACGCGTCCCGCCGCTCCAAGGTGCTGTCCGCATTGAAGGACCCCGCGCAAAAAGATAACCGGGACAACGTCGACATCATCATTGCCTTAGGGATGGCCAAGGAAGGGTTCGACTGGATCTGGTGCGAGCACGCGCTGACCATCGGCTACCGCAGCAGCCTGACCGAAATCGTGCAGATCATCGGCCGGGCCACCCGCGATGCGCCAGGCAAGGAGCGCTCACGCTTCACCAACCTCATCGCCGAGCCGGCCGCGGACGAGGCAGTGGTGGTGGATGCGGTGAACGACACCTTGAAGGCGATCGCGGCCAGCCTGCTTATGGAGCAGGTATTGGCTCCGCGTTTTGAGTTCACACCGAAGAACCAAGGCCCGAAGGACGGGTTCGACTACGGCGAAGGCGGCTACCAGGAAGACAAGTCCAACCTGGGCGTGAACGCCAAGACCGGCGAGGTCCACGTGGAGATCAACGGACTGGCCGTGCCCAGGTCCGCTGAAGCGGCACGCATCTGCCGCGAGGACTTGAACGAAGTCATCACTGGGTTCATCCAGGACAAGACCGTCCTGGAGCGCGGTCTGTTCGACAAGGACAACACGCTGCCGGAAGAATTGACCCAGGTGCAGTTGGGCAAGATCGTGCGCGACCGCTATCCCGACCTGAGCGAGGAAGACCGGGAGGCAGTGCGCCAGCACGCTATCGCCGTGCTCAACATCACCCAGCAGGCCAAACAGAAGTTGGCCGAAATGGACGCCAAGGGTGAGCAGGGAAACACCTCGCTCATCGACGGTGTGCGCAAGTTCGTCAACGTGCGGGATCTGGACATCGACCTCATCGACCGGATCAATCCGTTCGACGCGGCCTACGCGGTGCTGGCCAAAGCCATGGACGAGAAGGTGCTGCGCCAGGTTCAGGCCAGCATCGCCGCCAAGCGCGTGGCCATTCCCCTCGACGAGGCCCGCGACCTAGCCAAGCGGGCGCTGCTGTTCAAGAACGAGCGGGGCCGGGCGCCGGACATCAATTCGTCTGACGCCTGGGAGCGCAAGATGGCCGAGGGCGTGGCCGCGCTGGCGCGCCACCTGGCCCAGCAGAAGGCGGCCGATGCGCGAGGAGGCACGAATGGTTGATATGGAAGACGAAGACCTATTGGCCGCGCTAGGCGTCGAAGTCGCGCCCCTCAACACTGGCAGTCACACACCGCAGGAAGAACGCCTCATCGCTGGGTTCGAAGACATCCTGCGCTTCGTCAAGACTCACGGCCGGGCTCCGGAGCACGGCGAAGAGCGCGACATTTTCGAACGGCTCTACGCGGTGCGGCTCGACCGCCTGCGCGCCCTCACGTCCGCGCACCCGCTGCTCGCGCCCTTGGACACACACGGCCTGCTAGCGGCATCGTCCAGCCGGACCACGCCCGAAGTGGCCGATGGGCTGGACGACGAAGCTTTGCTGGCCGAACTGAGCCTGGCTGGCGACGGTGGCAGCGACGACATCACCCAATTGCGACACGTCCGTTCCTTCGAAGAGCGCAAGGCTGCCGAGGACATCGCCAACCGCACAAAGTGCGAAGACTTCGAGCGCTTCCAGCCGTTGTTCGAGCGGGTGGAGAACGACCTCAAATCGGGGGTACGAAGGACGCTGCGATTCGGGCGCGACGCCAGCGTGGCAGAGGGCAATTTTTTCATCTTGGGCGGGCAGGTGGTTTACGTCGCCGAGATGGGGGAGACGTTCCGCACGCCCAACGGCGAGCCCGACGCCCGCCTGCGCGTGATCTTTTCCAATGGGACCGAAAGCAACCTGTTGCAGCGCTCCCTCCAGCGGGCGCTCTACAAGGACGAAACGGGACGCCGCATCACCGATGCGGACGCTGGTCCCCTATTCGCCGACAAGATGGAGCCGGACGACATCGTCCATGGCACCATCTACGTCCTTCGCAGTCTGTCCGACCACCCGTTCGTGGCCGAGCACCGTGAGTTAATCCACAAGATTGGCATCACCGGCGGCAAGGTCGAGACTCGCATCGCTAACGCCGCCACGGATGCCACCTACCTGCTGGCCAAGGTCGAGATCGTGGCCACCTATGTGCTGTCGAACCTCAACCGCACCCGCTTGGAGAACCTGTTTCACCGCATCTTCCAAGAGGCGCGGCTGGACCTGACGATCGAGGATCGGTTCGGCAACCCGGTCCAGCCGCGTGAGTGGTTCTTGGTGCCGCTCCATGTCATCGATGAGGCGGTGCGGCGGATCCAGGATGGGTCGATTACCGATTACGTCTATGCCGCATCGCAAGCGGCGCTGGTGCGTCGCTGACGCGAAGCATAAGGGCGATGTCGCAAAGCACTGCGACGCATCAAGCGCGGCATCCTGCCGTAGGAGGATCGAGCATGGCATTCATGACGTTGTTGGCAATCGATGAGTGGGTGACGGAAAAGGGCGGAGGCGAGACCGGCGAGGCAGCGCTCCGCACTTCGCTCGCTCGCGGCGACTTCAATGACAACCGAACCATAGGCCTCGTGAAGGAATGGTTGCGGTGCGAGGAAGAAAAGCGCCTCGACGAGTACTCGCGTAGCGCCGTTGGCGCGGCCGTGCGGTCGGCCGTGGCTTCGGAGCGGTCAGCCAAGTACACCCTGTGGGCGGCTGTTGCGGCGCTCGTCGCTGCTGCTGTTGCAATTGTCCCAGTCGTGAGCGGTTGGTTTCGAACTTGCGGGTGAGGGCGGTTGAGCTGGTTTCGTGTTACACGGACGGTCAATCGGTCGAATAGACGCGGTGCCTTCCATGGAAAGCGCTAATGAAAAAGCCCGCGCGCGGCGGGCCAAGTCCAGAGGTGAGCAATACTCAGAGGTCGCTCAGGCGCTTGCTACTTCAATAACTCGATCCGCACCCTCGAGGGCGGTGTGCACCGCATACCACTGCATGTGCATGGCATCGACCTCATCCTCGATTTCCTTTCGATTGATGCCAAGCTGATCCCTTTGCTTGCTGCCAAGGGTTGCATCATCCGGGCGCGGCACCGCAGCAATCAGTGCAGCTTGCACTATTCCCGAAATCTCTCGGGCACGCTGTAGTTCAAAGATGCGCGCTCTCGCATCGCGCACGCTTGGATTTTGGCGGACCGGGTGCAGAACTACGAAGTGCATCACGATCTTGGGCGACAGGAAGCCAAACCGAACGGGCTGACCGCCTTCGATTAGCGTGCTCGGACGGCCGAAATATCGCAGCAAGTCGGGCCGGCGCAGCGCAACGGTGTCGCGCACCTCGGTGCTAAATCGCCGATTGACTTCTTCGTTCTGAGGCGCATCGGCCTCGTCTGCGTCGTCGAGCTTGTCGAGGTTCGCTAAGCTGCTGTACAGCAAGGCGGCAGTGCGTAGCAAATCAGCGGCCGACGAGGCGCTCGTCTCCCGCAATGGTCCCGGATGCAAGCCGCCCAGCGAAACATTCAACGACTCGGCACCGTCCACCGTTGCGGCCGCGGCCTGATATAGCCCCAGGCCGTAATCGATCAAGCGCCGCGCAGCGGCCGACGAGGCGCCGTAAAGTGAATCGAGCACGTCATCGCGAATGATCCGCGCGCTGGACCATCTACCGCCGTATCGATGCAGCACGCCAACCATGATGCGCTCGCCCGTACCCGCGACGGGCTCCCAGAAGAGTGGACGCCACGGCGTGAGTGCGGGTGAAAGTGCTTGCATCAAGGTGATAGTAAGTCGTGCGGCTGGGGAAAGCGAGCTAGCACCAGCATTCCCAAGCGCGCAACGCGGTCAGCTACGAAGTTCGCCTTTTCGAAGCTCCCGACGGCATCCGACGTGGCCAGTGCGGCGGTCTCGATATGGGAACGATCGAGAGCCAAGGACTGAGCGATGGCTGAAGCCTGAACCATGTCCGCACTGCCCACCATTACGGCCATCGTCGCTAGCTTGTTCAGGTCATCCATGTGCGCGCCCTCGCCAAGTGCCATGGCGTGGTCTATCCAAGTCTCTGCCGCGCCATCCCACAGGATGTTGCCGAGATTGCGGTCTCGATTGTCGATCGCCTCGTCGGCAGCCAGCGCCAAAGGCGTGCTCGCGAAGCTGCTCGTAAGCTCCGCTGCCAGCTTGATGGCAGCGTCGCGCAGCGGCCCTTCAGGCAGCGCGTTGATGCCGAGGCGCTGCTTGAGGCTTGGATAGCCGGCATCGGCGCTGGCGAAAGCGATCCCGCCGTCAACCTGCACGACATACGGGGTCGGCACATCCAATCCCCACGCCTTCAGCAGCAGTGCGCTGAAACACTCCGCAGCGACATGCCCGAGAGGTGCGCGCTTGAGAACAGCGGCGTGCAACGTGCCGTCTGGCAGAGTAAGGACGCAGCGCTTCGCATCGGTGATGCCGTCGCCGGCGTCTGACTCGCTGCCTTCCACCAAGGTGGCCACCTCGATTTTCATTCGCTATCTCCTGACGGTTGGCCGTCGCGATGATTTAATTGGTCGTCTGGCTCGCCATCATCTCGACCAGCCGCAGCCGGTCAAGTTTCTCCCCTTACAGACGACCTCGCCGAAAGTGTCATTTTCGATGCGCGAGTGACCGTCGTGGACGTGGGCATGAATGCCAAGCTCTTGAGGCCGCTCGGCGGTCCAGACCGCGGCCGGAGTGGACGCCCACGCCTCCTTAGCGATACGGCTGATGAAAACATTTTTGGGAATCCGTGCAGCCAGGGGTGGGCGGCCCAGTCGCACCATCAAGTCTCCACAGCTTGCGTCGCGGTGTTGATTCGTCGATCTACAAACATGCCGCTCCTCGCGTTGTTCTGACCCGAAGTGCAAGTGCGCAGAAAACTCGGAACCAATAGCCCCGTGGCTACATGGTGGCTACATGACACCACAAAGCAAAAAGCCCGCTATCTTTTCGATAGCGGGCTTTCCTTACTGCGATTGGTGCCGGAGAGATGAATCGAACACCCGACCTTCTCATTACGAATGAGCTGCTCTACCGACTGAGCTACACCGGCGAAGCCTCGGATTATAGCAACACCGTCAGGCCTTTTCGGCGTGGTACTTGGTCAAACGCTCGACTTCGTTACGCGAACCCAACATCACGCTCACGCGCTCGTGCAGTTTGGTGGGCTTCAGGTCGAGGATGCGCTGCTTGCCGTTGGTGGCCGCGCCGCCGGCCTGCTCGACCAGCCAGCTCATCGGGTTGGCCTCGTACATCAGGCGCAGCTTGCCGGCCTTTTCGGGCTCGCGCTTGTCCCACGGGTACATGAACACGCCGCCGCGCATCAGGATGCGGTGCACGTCGGCCACCATGCTGGCAATCCAGCGCATGTTGAAGTCCTTGCCGCGTGGGCCTTCCTTGCCGGCCAGGCATTCGTCGATGTAGCGCTTCATGGGATCGTCCCAGTGGCGCATGTTGCTCATGTTGATCGCAAATTCCTTGGTGTCGGCCGGAATCTGGATGTCCTCCTGCGTGAGCACGAAGCTGCCTTGCTCGCGGTCGAGCGTGAACATGGCCACGCCGTTGCCCACGGTGAGCACCAGGGTGGTCTGTGGGCCGTAGATGCAGTAGCCGGCCGCCACCTGCTGGGTGCCGGGCTGCAGGAAGTCGGCTTCCTGCACGCCGGGGGTGTCATCGGGCTTCTTCAGCACGCTGAAGATGGTGCCGATGCTCACGTTCACGTCGATGTTGCTGCTGCCGTCGAGCGGGTCGAACATGAGCAGGTATTCGCCCTGCGGGTAGCGGTTGGGCACCACGTAGATGCTGTCCATTTCCTCGCTGGCCATGGCCGCGAGGTGGCCGCCCCATTCGTTGGCCTCGATCAGCACTTCGTTGGCGATGATGTCCAGCTTCTTCTGGATCTCGCCCTGCACGTTCTCGCTCTCGGCAGTGCCTAGCACTCCCCCCAGCGCGCCCTTGTTGACGGCCTGGCTGATGCTCTTGCAGGCGCGGGCCACCACTTCGAGCAAGAGGCGCAGCTGGCCGGGAATAAGGCCGTCGGCGCGCTGCTTTTCGACGAGGTAGCGGGTGAGGGAGATCTTTTGTTGAGCCATGTGCTTTCTGTGTTCCTTGCTTGTTCAGTTACCGGCCAGGGCGCGGGTCACCACTTCGTGGGTGTCTTTGCTGAGGTCGGGCTTGGCCGCCACGCGGGCGATGGCTTCACGCGCGGCGCTGCGGTAGGGTTCGGCCAGCTTGCTCCAGCGGTCGAGCGCGCGGGCGAGGCGGGCGGCCACCTGGGGGTTGATGGCGTCCAGCTCGATGACGCGCTCGCTCCAGTACACGTAGCCGGCGGCGTCGGGGCGGTGGAAGGCGCCGGGGTTGGCGCTGCAATAGCTGAAGATCACGCTGCGGGCGCGGTTGGGATTCTTGATGGAGAAGTCGGGGTGCTTCATCAGCTGCCTGACCAGCGGCAGGATGTCGCCGCCGCGGTCGGGCGCGCCGGCCTGCAGCGAGAACCACTTGTCGATGACCAGGGCCTCGTCCTTGAAGAGAGCGTGGAAGCGCGCCAGCGCCTGCGCGGCCAGGGTGTGGCCGGACGACACCAGCGCGTTGAGCGCGTTGAAGCGGTCGGTCATGTTGCCGGCGTCCTTGAAGCGCTGCAGCGTCTTGCCGGGCCACACGGTGTCGCCCGAGGAGCGCGCCGCCAGGCACAGGAAGTTGAGCGCCATGCCGGCCAGCGCGCGGCGGCCCGACGAGGTCGGGTCGGGCGTGTAGGCGCCGGTGTCGTGGTTCTCTTCATACGCCCACTGCCAGTCGGCGAAGAGGGCGGTGGCCAGCTGGGCGCGCATGGCTTCGCGCACCAGGTGCACGCGCTGCGGATCGACCACGTCGAGCTGCTCGGCAATGTAGGTTTCCGACGGCAGCGTGAGCACCAGTTCCTTGAAGGCGGCGTCGAGCTGGGGGTTGCGCAGCACGCTGCGCATGGCGTCGATGTAGGCGTCGTTCAGCACCGGGGTGGTTTCGGTCGCCCGCGCCGCAATGCCCTGCAGCGCGGCGCGCAGGCCCAGGCGCTGGCCGGCTTCCCAGCGGTTGAACGGGTCGGGGTCGTTGGCCAGCAGGGTGAGCAGCTGGGCGTCGGTGTACTCGAAGTCCAGGATCACCGGCGCGCTGAAGCCGCGCAGGATGGAAGGCACGGGCTCGGCGTCGAGGCCCACGAAGGTGATCTGCTCGCCGGCGCGCGAGAGCACCAGCGTGCGGGTGCCGCGCGTGACTTCGTTTTCGCCCTGGAGCTGCAGCGGCAGTTCGCGGCCGCTCGCATCGAGCAGGCCGATGTTCACCGGAATGACGAAGGGTTCCTTGGTCGCCTGGCCCGGCGTGGGCGGGCAGCTTTGCACCACGCTCAGGGTGTAGCTGCGGTTCTGCGCGTCGTACACGCCGTGCGCGGCCAGGCGCGGCGTGCCGGCCTGGCTGTACCAGCGCTTGAACTGGGGCAGCAGGCGGGCGAGTTCCGAATCGGGGTTGGCGTCGGCAATGGCCTGGGCGAAGTCGTCGCAGGTCACGGCCTGGCCGTCGTGGCGTTCGAAGTAGAGCGTGATGCCGCGCTCGAAGCCCTTGCGGCCGACCAGCGTCTGCATCATGCGCACCACCTCGGCACCCTTTTCGTAGATGGTGACGGTGTAGAAGTTGCTGATCTCGATGTAGCTGTCGGGCCGCACCGGGTGGGCCATGGGGCCGGCGTCTTCGGGGAACTGGGCGGTGCGCAGCACGCGCACGTCCTCGATGCGCTTGACGGCGCGGGCCGAGGGGTCGGCGCACAGGTCCTGGCTGAACTCCTGGTCGCGGAAGACGGTGAGGCCTTCCTTCAGCGACAGCTGGAACCAGTCGCGGCAGGTGACGCGGTCGCCGCTCCAGTTGTGGAAGTACTCGTGGCCGACCACGCTTTCGATGTTGCTGTAGTCGGCGTCGGTGGCGGTGGCCTGGTTGGCCAGGACGTACTTCGTGTTGAAGATGTTCAGGCCCTTGTTTTCCATGGCGCCCATGTTGAAGTCGCTGGTGGCGACGATCATGAAGCGGTCCAGGTCCAGCGGCAGGCCGAAGCGGGCCTCGTCCCAGAGCACGGAGTTGACCAGCGAGTTCATCGCATGCTCGGTCTTGTCGAGGTCGCCGGCGCGCACGTACACCTGCAGCAGGTGCTCCTTGCCGTTGCGCGCGGTGATGCGCTGCTCGCGCGCCACCAGCTTGCCGGCCACCAGCGCGAACAGGTAGCAGGGCTTCCTGAAGGGGTCGACCCACTTGGCGAAGTGGCGGCCTTCGGGCAGCTCGCCTTGCTCGACGAGGTTGCCGTTCGACAGCAGCACCGGGTAGGCGGCCTTGGCGGCGCGCAGCGTCACGGTGTACATCGCCATCACGTCCGGACGGTCGAGAAAGTAGGTGATGCGGCGGAAGCCCTCGGCCTCGCACTGCGTGAAGAAGGTGTCTTCGCTCACGAACAGGCCCATCAGCTTGGTGTTCTTGATGGGGCAGCAGGTGGTGAAGATTTCGAGCTCGAAAGCGTCGGGCAAACCGTCGATCACGAGCTGGTCGCCTTCCATGCGGAACGATGCGCCCTGGCCGTTGACCAGCACGCGCGCCAGGTTCAGCTCGTCGCCGTCCAGGCGCAGGGGCTGGGCCGGCGCGTCGGGGTTGCGGCGCAGTTGCATGCGGTTGAGCACGCGGGTCTTGGCGGGGTCGAGGTCGAAGGTGAGGTCGACGGTGTCGATCCAGAATGCCGGGGCGGCATAGTCTTCGCGGCGAATGGCAATCGGTTGCCCTTGGGCGTCACGCTGCAGCAGCATCGAGTGTCTCCAGAAAATTCGAATGGGCGAGTTCGTCGTAGTCGCGAACGGCGGCAATCACATGGGGGCCGGCAAGCTCGGCGGCGGTATGGGTGCTGCACACGGCCACGGCACGCATGCCGCCGCGGCGCGCGGCCTCGATGCCGAAGGGGGCGTCTTCAAAGACGATGCAGCGCTCGGGCGCCACGCCGATGCGGCGCGCGGCTTCCAGAAAGATCTCGGGCGTGGGCTTGCCGGCAAAGCCTTCGTCGCCGCCGACGATGGCCAGCGGCAGCGGGTCCATCTTCAGGCGCGACATCGCAAACTCGATGTTGTGCCGGTCGCCGGCCGTGCCCACGGCCACCTTCAGGCCGCGTGCCACGGCGGCCCTCGCAAAGGCGGTGAAGCCGGCCACTTCGGTGAAGTTGTCGTGGAAGAGGGCGCGGTAGATCTCTTCCTTCTCGTGCACCAGGCCCAGGCACTCGTCGTCGGAAAGTTCGCGCTCGAACAGCTGCCGCATGCTCTCGGTACCGGTGCGGCCCGTGGTGCGCGCGAGGATCTCGCTCACGTCAAGCTTCACGCCGTGGCGCTCTGCAAACTCCACCCACGAGCGCGCATGCCAGGGCATGGAGTCGATCATGGTGCCATCCATGTCGAAGATCAGGGCTTCGACCTTCCCGTGCGTCAGGCTCATCGGTTACACGCCTTGCTTGAGGGAGGCTTCGATGAACACGTCGAGGTCGCCGTCGAGCACCTTCTGCGTGGCCGAGACTTCGACGTTGGTGCGCAGGTCCTTGATGCGGCTGTTGTCCAGCACGTAGCTGCGGATCTGGTGGCCCCAGCCCACGTCGGTCTTGCTGTCCTCGAGCTTTTGCTGCTCTTCCTGGCGCTTGCGCATCTCGTGGTCGTACAGGCGCGAGCGCAGGCGCTTCCACGCCACGTCGCGGTTGCTGTGCTGGCTGCGGCCGTCCTGGCACTGCACCACGATGCCGGTGGGGATGTGCGTGAGGCGCACGGCCGAGTCGGTCTTGTTGATGTGCTGGCCGCCCGCGCCGCTGGCGCGGAAGGTGTCGGTGCGAACGTCGGCCGGGTTGATCTCGATCTCGATGGAGTCGTCGATTTCCGGGTACACGAAGATGCTCGCAAAGCTGGTGTGGCGCCCGCCCGACGAGTCGAACGGCGACTTGCGCACCAGGCGGTGCACACCGGTCTCGGTACGCAAGAGGCCGAAGGCGTAGTCGCCCTCGACCTTGATGGTCGCGCCCTTGATGCCGGCGGTGTCGCCCGGGGTTTCGTCCTCGATCTGCGTCTTGAAGCCCTTGCGTTCGGCGTACTTCAGGTACTGGCGCAGCAGCATGCTGGCCCAGTCGCAGGCCTCGGTGCCGCCGGCGCCGGCCTGGATGTCGACGAAGGCGTTGAGCGGGTCGGCCGGGTTGTTGAACATCCGGCGGAATTCGAGCTGCTTGATGTCGGCTTCGAGCGCGGCGGCGTCATCGGCGATGGACTGCAAGCCGTCCAGGTCGCCTTCTTCCTTCGACATCTCGTAGAGCTCGGTGTTGTCCGACAGGCCGCTGGTGAGGCGGTCGAGCGTGACGACCACGTCGTCGAGCGACTTCTTCTCGCGGCCCAGTTCCTGGGCCTTTTTGGGGTCGTTCCAGACGTTGGGATCTTCGAGCGATGCGTTGACTGTCCTCAGTCGTTCAGCTTTGGCATCGTAGTCAAAGATACCTCCGTAAATCCGCAGTCCGGGCGCTCAGGTCTGCAAGCGTTGCGCCGATCTGGTTGATTTGTTCTGCGTCCATGGGGTGTCCTGACTGTGTTCGGGGGAAACCGGGCATTTTCTCATGGACCGATAACCCACCCAGGAACGGCGCTGTATTGCTCCTTCCCTCTTTGGGGGAAGGCTGGGATGGGGGCGCGCAGGGCGCCCATTGCGAGTGCCGCTTGCCCCACCCCAACCCTCCCCCCGGGGGGAGGGAGAAGAGAAAGAAAGTCAGAACGCCGGGACCAGCGAGCCCTTGAACTGCGTCTCGATGAAGCTCTTCACCTCCGGCGACTGGTAGGCCGCCACCAGCCGCCTGGCCCAGGGCTTGTCCTTGTCGGCGCGGCGCACGGCGATCAGGTTGGCATAGGGGCTCTTCGCGGCCTCCTTGATCACGGCGTCCTTGTTGAGCGACAGGCCTGCCTTCTCGGCATAGTCGTTGTTGATGGCGGCAATGGTCAGGTCGTCGAGCGAGCGCGGCAGCTGGGCGGCATCGAGCGGCACCAGCTTGAGCTTCTTTGGGTTCGAAACCACGTCCAGCGGCGTGGCCGTGTTGTTCTTCACCGCCTCGGGTTTCAGCGTGATGAGGCCGGCCGACTGCAACAGCAACAGGGCGCGGTTACCGTTCGACGGGTCGTTCTGGATGCCGACCGAGGCGCCCTCGGGCAACTGGTCGATCGTCTTGATCTTGCGCGAGTAGAAGCCCAGCGGCGCGGTGATGGTGAGGCCCACGGGCACGATGTCGAAGCCGCGTGCCTTGTTCTGGTTGTCCAGGAAGGGCTGGTGCTGGAAGGCATTGGCATCGAGGTCGCCCGAGGCCAGGGCCGCGTTGGGCAGCTGGTAGTCGTTGAACACCACGACCTGGATGTTCAGGCCGTCCTTGGCGGCGACCTTCCTGACCACTTCGAAGACCTGCTCGGCGCTGCCGACGGAAACGCCGACCTTGACGGTGTTCTTGTCTTGCGCAAGCGCGGCGTTGCCGGCAAGAAGGGCGGCGGCCAGCGTGGCAAGGGCGAGGGTGCGGCGGCGGAAAGTGGTGTGCATGTTGTTGCGCGAAATCAAAAAAGGAGGGCGCGAATGTGGCATTGCCCGGCGCATTTGGGAACGAACCAATGGGCATATCGATATGGCGTCTGCGCCGGGCAATTCGGGCGTCTTATGCGTTTTCATGCATATGCATGAGACGATTTGTTCGTTCCCTTTTGGCGCCTTTGTTTTCATACTCGGCCCCTTTTCGCGAACCTTTGTGGCCGGCTCCGCGCCCGCCGCTGCCTTTTTCATGAGCAACCTTTCTTCCGATGCGGGCCGCGGCAACGCGCAGCCCGTGATCCGTCTTCAATCCGTGCAGAAGTCCTTCGCACTGCCCAGCGGCGAGGTGTTCGACGCCGTACAGTCGCTCTCGCTCGACATCCACCCCGGCGACGTGTTCGGCCTGATCGGCAAGAGCG
Organism: Variovorax beijingensis; assembly: GCF_007828835.1. Lineage (GTDB taxonomy): Bacteria > Pseudomonadota > Gammaproteobacteria > Burkholderiales > Burkholderiaceae_C > Variovorax > Variovorax beijingensis_A. The sequence goes on from NZ_VIVL01000009.1 coordinate 28,046, forward strand.
GCGCGGGCAAGTCGACCTTGCTGCGCCTCATCAACCTGCTGGAGCGGCCCGATGCGGGCCGGGTCTTCGTGGGCGGGCGCGACCTCACGACGCTCTCGCGCCGCGAGCTGCGCGACACGCGCCAGAACATCGGCATGATCTTCCAGCAGTTCAACCTGCTGCAGAACGCCACGGTGTTCGACAACGTGGCCTTCCCGCTGAAGATCCATGGCCGCCATTCCAGGGCCGAGATCGATGCGCGGGTCCGCGAATGCCTGGCCCTGGTGGGCCTGGCCGAGAAGATCGACACCTACCCGGCGCAGCTCTCGGGCGGGCAAAAGCAGCGCGTGGCCATTGCGCGTGCGCTGGCGCCGCGGCCGCAGGTGCTGCTGTGCGACGAGCCCACCTCGGCGCTGGACACCGAAACCACGCGCGCGCTGCTCGAAACGCTGCGCGACATCAACCAGAAGATCGGCGTGACCATCGTGATCGTCACGCACGAGCTCTCGGTGGTCGAGGTGCTGTGCCGCAATGTGGCCATTCTGGAGAAGGGCCGGCTGGTGGAGCAGTTCGCGGTGGTCGATGCGCCGAGCGAAGAGCGCAAGACGGCGCTGGGCCGCGAGATCGACGCGCTGGTGCGCCGCCGCGAACGCGAGGCGCGCGAACCCATCGAGCCTCACCCGCCGTCGCTGCAGCGCAGCCCGCAGGAGGTGGCCTATGTTTGAGAACATCGCGCCCATCCTCCCCGAGCTGTGGACCGCCACGGGCCAGACCTTCCTGATGCTGGCCATCGGCCTCTCGGCCGCGGTGCTCATCGGCGGGCCGCTGGGCATCCTGCTGTTCCTGCTGGGGCCGGGCCAGTCGCTCGAGAACAAGCCGGCGTTCCTGGTGCTCAACTGGATCGTGAACACCGTGCGCTCGTTTCCTTTCATCATCCTGCTGGTGGCGCTGGTGCCGTTCACGCGGGTGATCGCGGGCACGTCCATCGGCCCGCTGGCGGCCGCGGTGCCGCTGTCGTTCGCGGCCATTCCGTACTTTGCGCGGCTGGTCGACCAGTGCCTGCGCGAAGTGCCGCGCGGCGTGATCGAGGCGGCGCATGCCATGGGCGCCTCGGAGCTGCAGATCGTCTGGCGCGTGCTGGTGGTCGAGGCGCGCTCGGGCCTGGTGCTCGCGCTCACGGTGCTGGCGGTGAGCTTTCTCTCCTACTCGGCGATTGCCGGCGTGGTGGGCGGCGGCGGCATCGGCGACCTGGCGATCCGCTATGGCTACTACCGCTTCCAGACCGACGTGATGGTGCTCACCGTGGCGCTGCTCGTGGTGCTGGTGCAGATCCTGCAGTTCGTGGGCAACACCACGGCGCGCAGGCTGGACAAGCGTTGAATCTTTTTTCTCTCGTTCCTTCCTTTTTTGATTTCATGAAAACCGCTCTGCTACGCCGCTCCGTCCTTGCCCTGTCCCTGCTTGCCCTGTCGTTCGGCGGCCTTTCACCGGCGCAGGCCCAGGAAGCCAAGAAGAACCTCGTGATCGGCGGCACCGCCGGCTCCAACTACGACCAGCTCAAGTTCGGCATCGTGCCCATCCTCGAAAAGAAGGGCTACAAGGTGAAGCTGGTCGAGTTCAACGACTACGTGCAGCCCAACCTCGCGCTCGCGCAGGGTTCGCTCGATGCCAACTTCTTCCAGCACCAGGTCTATTTGAAGAAGTTCTCGGCCGACCAGAAGCTCGACCTTGCCGAACTGGTGCAGGGCCCGATCGCGCCGCTGGGCGTGTACTCCACCAAGCGCAAGACGCTGGCCGAGGTGAAGGAGGGCGACCGCTTCACGCTGCCCAATGACCCGAGCAACCTGGCCCGCGCATTGGTGCTGCTGGAGCAGAACAAGCTGATCACCATCAAGCCCGGCGTCGATCCGCTGCGCGCATCCGAGAAGGACGTAGCCGAGAACCCGAAGAAGCTCAAGTTCATTCCGCTCGAGGCCGCGCAGCTGCCGCGCTCGCTGGGCGATACCGAATACGCCATCGTCAACGGCAACTTCGCGATCTCGTCGGGCCTGAAGCTCAACGAAGCCGTGGTGCTCGAGAAGACGCCCGACTACTACCTGAACGTGGTGGCCGTGAAGAGCGCGGACAAGAACGCGCCCTGGGCCAGGGACATCGCCGAGGCCTACCGCTCGAAGGAATTCAAGGCCGTGGTCGACAGCAAGTTTCAGGGCTATGCCAAGCCCAGCTTCCTGCAGTAATTCTTCTTAGGCAATCGAGGGGGCCGATGCTCACGGGCAACGGCGCCGCCGAAGAAAACCGGGTTTTCCGGGCCGGCCCGGCGCGCTCCGGCCGTCGGGCTTGTAGCATGTGCGGATGACCCAGCACATCGGAATCGTCGGGTGTTCCGCCGAAGGCGCGGCGCTCTGCTACCAGACCATCTGCGTGGAGGGGGCCGAGCTGCTCGGCCCGCATGCGCATCCCGAAGTGGCTATGCACACGCCCTCGCTTTCCGACTACATGGCGCACATCTACCGCGGCGACTGGCATGGCGTGGGCGAGGTGATGCTTGCCTCGGCGAGCAAGCTGGCCAAGATCGGCGCTGACTTCCTGGTCTGCCCTGACAACACCATTCACCAGGCGCTGCCCTTCATCGAGGCGCGCTCGCCGCTGCCCTGGCTGCACATCGCCGAGTGCGTGGCCGACGAAGCGGTGCAGCGCGGTTTCCGGCGCCTCGCCATCACCGGCACGCGCTGGCTGGTGGACAGCGAGGTCTATCCCGAGAAGCTCTCGGCCAGGGGGCTCGAATACGTCCGGCCCACGGCCCTGGAGCGCGAGGAAATCAACCGCATCATCATGGACGAGCTGGTCCGCGGCGTCTTCACGCCCGACGCGGTCCTCGCGTTCCGGCGCGTGATCCAGCGCATGAAGGACGAAGACGGCTGCGATGCCGTGGTGCTCGGCTGCACCGAGATTCCACTCATCATGAACGACGTGAATTCGCCGCTGCCCACGCTCGACTCCACACGACTGCTGGCGCGCGCGGCGCTGCGGCGCGCCACGGCCTGACGCGCCGGCCGGCTCAGCCGGCCAGGAACTGCTCGATCAATCCGGCCACGCGCTGCGGCTGGTCGTGGTGCAGCATGTGGCCCGCCTCGGCCACCTGCTCGATGCGCACCGAAGGCACGGACTTCAGCCGCTCGTGGAATTCTTCGAGCGTGTAGCGGTTCTTCCACCAGCCCTGCAGGCTGTCGTCGGCAGCCTCGACCATCAGCGTGGGGGCCGAGATCCGCGCATAGAGCGCCAGCGTTTCGTCGACCCTGAAGATGTTGGCATTGATGATCTTGTGCGCGGCGTCGCCGAGGATCTGCCAGCGCTCGCTGCCGTCGGCCTGCACCTGGAGCGCGGACCAATGGCTCGCGAGCCAGCCGGCCTTGTTGGGCGTGAGGCGCGGGTTGGTCTTCATGAGCCGCCGCGCCACGCCGTCCACGCCCGAGTAGCCCGCCAGCGCCATCTCGCCGCGGTGCAGGCGCTTGAGCTCGTCGATCCACTGGCCGTAGCGCGCGGGCGCTTCCTCGGGCTTGCGCGCCGGCATGCCGAAGCCTTCGAGGTTGACGAGGCGCCGGATGCGCCCGGGCCGGGCGCCCGCGTAGTGCATGGCGACATTGCCGCCCATGCTGTGGCCGACCAGGTCGACCGGCCGCGCCGCGTCGCCTTCGCCCGCGTAGTGGTCGAGCAGCCATTCGAGATCGGCCAGGTAGTCGGGCAGCCAGTAGTTGTCGACACCGCCGCCGTCGGTGAGGCCGAAGCCGCGCCAGTCGGGCGCGACGATGAAGCGCTCTTCGGCCAGTGCGTCGACCACGAACTGCCAGGAGGCGGCCACGTCCATCCAGCCGTGCAGCAGCACCAGCGGCGGCCGTGCGGCCGAGGGCTCGCCCCAGAGGCGCACGTGGTAGCGGAGGTTGCGCACGGGCACGAATTCGCTGCGCGAGGGACGAAGGGCTTGGTACATGGGCGCCGATGATAAGGAGCCCGGCGATGGGGCGCAGTCCGGCACAGGACAGCGCCCGCTCGGGTTTTAGGCCCTCGGCCAGCGTATCGGGGAGGAGGGCGGTAGCATCCCGCGCATGAAAAAAATCCAACTCGGCCAGAGCGACCTGCACGTCACCCCGATCTGCCTGGGCACCATGACCTTCGGCGAACAGGTGGACGAGCCCACGTCCCACGCCATCCTGAGCCGCTCGCTCGAGCGCGGCGTCGATTTCATCGATACGGCCGAGATGTACTCGGTGCCCACGCGCCAGGAAACCTACAGCGTCACCGAAACCATCATCGGCAACTGGTTCGCGGCCAACCCCGGTGCGCGGCAGAAGATCACGCTCGCCACCAAGGTGGCCGGTCCGCTGCGCAACACGCCATGGGTGCGCGAAGGCGTGGGCATGACGGCGGCCGACATCGTGGCCTCGTGCAACGCGAGCCTGAAGCGGCTGAAGACGGACGTCATCGACCTGTACCAGATCCACTGGCCCGAGCGCCACGTGCCGGCCTTCGGCAATGTCTACTACGACCCGGCCAAGGAGGTCTCGCAGACACCGATCCGCGAGCAGCTCGAAGCCCTCGGCGGGCTGGTGAAGGCCGGCAAGGTGCGCGCGATCGGCCTGTCGAACGAGACGCCCTACGGCGTGCACGAGTTCGTGCGGCTGGCCGAGCAGCACGGGCTGCCGCGCGTGGCCACGGTGCAGAACGTCTACAACCTGGCGAGCCGCGGCGTGGAGAACGGCCTGGACGAGACGATGCACCGGCTGGGCGTGTCGCTGCTGGCGTATTCGCCGCTGGCCTACGGCTTGCTCACCGGCAAGTACGACCGGAGCGGCATCACCGGGCCCGATGCGCCCGAGGCCGCGCGCATCACGCGCTACGAGTCGGTGCGCAAGCTGCGCTGGGGCCGCCCCGATGCGCTGAAGGCCGCGCGCCTGTACAACCAGCTCGCGCGAGACAACGGCCTCACGCCGGTGCAGCTTGCGCTGGGGTTCTGCTACACCAAGTGGCAGGTGGCGAGCACCATCATCGGCGTGACGACGCTGGCGCAGCTCGACGAAGACATCGATGCCTACGGCACCACGCTCTCGCCCGAGGTGCTGGCCGAGATCGACAGGATCCGTTGGGAGATCCGGGATCCGGCGGCGTGAGCAAGAAGGCCCACGTTTCCGAAACCCCCGCGACGCAGCTGCTGCGCGCGAACAAGGTCGCCTTCACCGAGCATCCGTACGAGTACCTGGAGCACGGCGGCGCGCAGCACAGCGCTGCCGTGCTGGGCTTCGATCCCTTCACGGTGGTGAAGACGCTCGTGATGCAGGACCAGGACGCCAAACCGCTGATCGTGCTGATGCACGGCAACCGCACCGTGTCGACCAAGAACCTCGCGCGGCAGATCGGCGCCAAGTCGGTCGAGCCCTGCAAGCCCGAGGTCGCGCAGCGCCACAGCGGCTACATGGTGGGCGGCACCTCGCCCTTCGGCACGCGGCGCCGGATGCCGGTCTACATCGAGTCGACCATCCTCGAACTGCCGAGGATCGCGATCAACGGCGGGCGGCGCGGCTACCTGGTGGGCATCGACCCGCAGGTGTGCATCGCCTTGCTGGGCGCCACGCCGGTGCAGTGCGCGCTGGCAGAATAGCCGGCGCGGCGCAGCCCGGCCCGGGCCGGCGCCGCTGAACAAGAACAACCATTCCCCCGCGGAGCGCCGCCTTGAGCTTTCACCTGCCGTCCCTCATCGCCATCGTGGCCTCGTACCTGATCGGCTCGCTGTCCTTTGCGGTCATCGTGAGCAGGGCGCTCGGCATGGCCGATCCGCGCAGCTACGGCAGCGGGAACCCCGGTGCCACCAACGTGCTGCGCTCGGGGAACAAGGGCGCGGCGCTGGCCACGCTGCTGCTCGATGCGCTCAAGGGCTGGCTGCCGGTGTTCCTGATCCGGCATTTCGGCGCGCAGTGGGGCCTGGGCGAGGGCGTGGCCGCGCTGGCGGGCCTGGCGGCCTTCCTGGGCCACCTCTATCCCGTGTTCTTCGGCTTCCAGGGAGGCAAGGGCGTGGCCACCGCGGCGGGCGTGCTGGTGGGCATCGCACCCTGGCTGGGGCTGGCCACTGGCGCCACCTGGCTGATCATTGCGGTGTTCTTCCGCTATTCGTCGCTGTCGTCGCTGGTGGCGGCCTTCTTTGCACCGGCCTATTACCTTTTGGGCGGAAACATTGCGTGGCCGCTCGACCGCACGGTGCTGATTGCGATCATCATCATGAGTCTGCTGCTGATCTGGCGGCACCGCGAAAACATCCGCCGGCTCGCGGCCGGCACGGAGTCGAAACTCGGCTCGAAGAAAAAGGCTTGAACATCATGGCATCCATCACCCGCTTCCACGTCGGCCCGCGCCTGTCCGAGACGGCTGTGCACAACGGCACCATCTACCTTGCGGGCCAGGTGCCCGACGACACCACGCAGGACATCCGCGGCCAGACCTCCCAGGTGCTGGCGATGGTCGACCGCCTGCTGGCCGAGGCCGGCAGCGACAAGTCGCGCATCCTCATGACGCAGATCTTCCTGGCCGACATCAGCGACATCACGGCCATGAACGAGGTGTGGGACGCTTGGATTCCCGCCGGCAACACCCCGCCGCGCGCAACGGTGCAGGCCAAGATGGCCAATGCGGCCTACAAGATCGAGATCGTCGTCACGGCCGCCCAGGCCTGACGCGGACGGTCAATAGCGTTTTTCCAGGACCATCTGGTCCGCGTCGCGGCGCATCGAGAAGCGGTTGATGAAGCTGTTGCCCAGCAGCACGAAGGGCATGGGCTGCGGCGAGACGATGGCGTCGATGTCGTACACCTCGACATCGCCCACGCGCACCGATTGCAGGCGCAGCCGATAGCCCGCCGCCTGCCCATTGGCGGTGTTCATCACGACGCGCTGGCCCTTGCTGTAGTCCAGGCCGATGCGCTGGGCGTCGTCGGCCGACAGGGCGATCGACGTGGCACCCGTGTCGAGCATGAAGGTGACGGGGCGGCCGTTGATGGCGCCCTGCGTCATGAAATGGCCGCGGCTGTCGGCCGGCAGCACGATGCGGCTGCCCCCGCCGCCCGAACCGCCCCCGCCGCCGATGCTGACCGGCGTGTCCATGCGCAGGTTGACGCGCTTGCCCTCGAGCTCGACCACCGCCTGCTCGGCCTGCAGCGACACCAGCTTCACGCCCTGGAAGGTCTCGCCGACCGCCACGGTCTTGGGAGGTGCGCCGTTCACGATCAGGATTGCGCGGCTGCCGATGGTGCCGGTCAGCATCACGGAGCCGGCCGCATGCGCCCCGGCAGCGGCAGCCAGGAGCTGCGCTGCGACGACGAGGGCTTTCATCCGCGGCTCAGTCGCGGAAGTTGTTGAAAGACAGCGGCATGTCGGGCACGTCCTTCTTGATGAGTGCCATGGCAGCCTGCAGGTCGTCGCGCTTGGCGCCGGTGATGCGCACCGCGTCGCCCTGGATCGCGGCCTGCACCTTGAGCTTGCTGTCCTTGATGATGCGGGTGATCTTCTTGGCCTGCTCGGACTCGATGCCGCTCTTGACCTTGATGACCTGCTTGACCTTGTCGCCGCCGATCTTCTGCACGTCGCCCTTGTCGAGGAAGCGCACGTCGACGCTGCGCTTGGTGAGCTTGGCGCGCAGGATGTCCTCGACCTGCACGAGCTGGAACTCGGCGTCGCCGATCATGGTGATTTCCTTGTCCTTGAGCTCGACGGCGGCGGCCGTGCCCTTGAAATCGAAGCGCGTTGCGATTTCCTTGGCGGTGTTTTCGACCGCATTCTTCACTTCGGGCAGATTCGGTTCGCAGACGGTATCGAACGACGGCATGGGCTCTCCTGAATTCACGGGTGCTGGATGCGACAATTCTCCCATGATCGTGGAGAACAACGTCCCGCTGCAGCCGTACAACAGCTTCGGCATCGTCGCGCGCGCGCAGAACCTGGCGCGCATCGCCAGCGAGGCGGACGTGGCCGAGCTGCGGGCCGACCCCCGCTGGCGCGACGCGCCCCGCTTCGTGCTGGGCGGCGGCAGCAACATCGTGCTCACCGGCGACGTCAAGCCGCTGGTGCTGAAGGTCGAGATCAAGGGGCTGCGGCTGGTCGAAGAGACCCCGCGCGCCTGGATCGTGGAGGCCGGCGCGGGCGAAATCTGGCACGACGCGGTGCAATGGATGCTCGAGCATGGCTATCCGGGGCTCGAGAACCTGGCGCTCATTCCAGGCACGGTGGGCGGCGCGCCGGTGCAGAACATCGGCGCCTACGGCGTCGAACTGCAGGACCGCTTCGATTCGCTCGATGCCATCGACCTGGACACCGGGCGCAGTTTCACGCTCGATGCCGCCCAGTGTGCCTTCGGCTACCGCGACTCGGTGTTCAAGCACGTGCGCAGCGGCCCCAACGACTTCGGCCTGTCGGGCCGGGCGCTCATCACCCGCGTGCGCTTTCGCCTGCCCAAGCCCTGGAAAGCCGTGGTGGGCTACCTCGACCTCGAGCGCAAGATGGCCGAAACCGGCAACTTCACGCCCAGCGCCACCGACGTGTTCGACTGGGTCTGCGCCATCCGCCGCGCCAAGCTGCCCGACTGGCGCGTGCTCGGCAATGCCGGCAGCTTCTTCAAGAACCCCACGGTCACGCCCGAGCAGTGCGCCGACATCATCGCGCGCGACCCCAAGATCGTGCACTACCCGATGGACGACGGCAGCATCAAGCTCGCGGCCGGCTGGCTCATCGACGCCTGCGGCTGGAAGGGCAAGTCGGTCGGCAATGCCGGCGTCTACGAGAAGCAGGCGCTGGTGCTGGTGAACCGCGGCGGCCTCGAGAACCCGGTCACGGGCGGCGAGGTCATGACCCTGGCCAAGGCCATCCAGACCAGCGTGTACGAGCGCTTCGGCATCCGGCTGGAACCGGAGCCGGTGGTCGTCTGATGGACCTCGACTTCCTGCACCTGAACTACCGGCGGCGCATTGCCGCTTTGATCTGGACCCGGCGGGCCGTGGTGGTGGGAGCCTTCGTTTCGGTGTTCTTCGCCTTGCGCCACGGCCGGCTGGCGCTGGTGCCGTTGATCCTGGCCGCCTGGGCGCTGGCAGCCGCGCTCGGTTTCATGGAAACCAGCCTGCGCCGCCAGTTCATCCGCGAGGCCCGGCTGCCGCCCTTCCTGGCCCGCAAGCTGCGCGCGGCCCACCCCGGGCTCAGCCAGCGCGACGCCGAACTGGTGCTGCGCGGGCTGCGCCAGTTCTTCATGGCGCATCTGCGCAGCGGCCGCAAGTTCGTCGCCATGCCGTCCAAGGTGGTCGACACGGCCTGGCACGAATTCATCCTGCACACGCAGGGCTACCAGAACTGGTGCAAGGCGGCCTTCGGCGGCATGCTGCACCACAGCCCGGCCGAGGTGCTGGGCAAGGACCCGAAGCGCAACGACGGCCTGCGCCGCAGCTGGTACTGGGCCTGCAAGGAGGAAAGCATCGATCCGCGCACGCCGGCGCGCCTGCCGCTCTTGTTTGCACTCGACGTGAAGTTCGGCATTCCGGGCGGCTTCGACTACGTGCCCGACTGCAAGGCCGTCGACCGGCATGCCGGCTCGGATGCCCACTGCGGCAGCAGCTTCGGCGAGTCGTCGTCGGATGGCGGCAGTTCGGGCGATGCCGGCGGCTTCGGCGGCAGCGAATCGAGCAGCGGCAGCGGCGATGGCGGCGGGGGAGGGGATTCGTCCGGCGGCGACGGCGGCGGTTGTGGCGGCGGCTGCGGAGGCGGCGGCGGCGATTGACCGGCGGGCGCGCACCCCAGCGCACCAATGCAAACGGGCCCGCGAGGGCCCGTTCGTCATTGGAAGAGAAAAAAGCGCGTTGGCTTACTTGGTCTCGTCGTCGTTCGAAAGCCGCGGCACGGCGGTGCCCTGGCCCGGCGACAGCAGCCCGGTACGGGTGTAGATGGCCAGCTTCTCGCGCGTGTCGACGATGTCAAGATTGCGCATCGTGAGCTGGCCGATGCGGTCCAGCGGCGTGAACGCGCCCTCGACCTTTTCCATGCTCAGGCGCTCGGGCTTGTAGGTGAGGTTGGGCGAGACGGTGTTGAGAATCGAGTAGTCGTTGCCGCGGCGCAGCTCGATCGTCACTTCGCCGGTGATGGCGCGCGCCACCCAGCGCTGTGCGGTCTCGCGCAGCATGATGGCCTGCGGGTCGAACCAGCGGCCCTGGTAGAGCAGGCGGCCGAGCTTGCGGCCGTGGTCGCGGTACTGCTCGATCGTGTCTTCGTTGTGGATGCCGGTGACCAGGCGCTCGTAGGCGATGAACAGCAGCGCGAGGCCGGGCGCCTCGTAGATGCCGCGGCTCTTGGCTTCGATGATGCGGTTCTCGATCTGGTCGCTCATGCCCAGGCCGTGGCGGCCGCCGATGCGGTTGGCTTCCAGGATCAGCTCGACGAGGTTCGCGTGCTCGACGCCGTTCAGGGCGACCGGGCGGCCTTCCTCGAAGCGCACGCTGACGGTTTCGCGCTTGACCTCGACTTCGTCCTTCCAGAACGCCACGCCCATGATCGGCTGCACGATCTGGATGCCGCTGTCGAGGTTCTCCAGGTCCTTGGCCTCGTGCGTGGCGCCGAGCATGTTGGAGTCGGTGCTGTAGGCCTTCTCGGCCGACATCTTGTAGCCGAAGCCGGCCTTCGTCATGAAGGCCGACATCTCGGCGCGGCCGCCGAGCTCGTCGATGAACAGCTGGTCGAGCCAGGGCTTGTAGATCTTGAGGTTCGGGTTGGTGAGCAGGCCGTAGCGGTAGAAGCGCTCGATGTCGTTGCCCTTGTAGGTGCTGCCGTCGCCCCAGATGTGGACGTCGTCTTCCTTCATGGCCGACACCAGCATGGTGCCGGTCACTGCGCGGCCGAGCGGCGTGGTGTTGAAGTAGGTGACGCCGGCGGTGGTGACGTGGAAGGCACCGGCCTGCAGCGCGGCGATGCCTTCGTTGGCGAGCTGCGCGCGGCAGTCGATCAGGCGCGCGTTCTCGGCGCCATAGAGCATCGCCTTGCGCGGGATCTCGTCGTAGTCGGGCTCGTCGGGCTGGCCGAGGTTGGCGGTGTAGGCGTAGGGGATCGCGCCCTTCAGCTTCATCCAGTGCAGTGCCGCGCTGGTGTCCAGGCCGCCCGAAAAGGCAATGCCGACCTTCTGGCCGGCGGGAACGTTTTGGAGAATGGTCGACATGTGGGTGTCCGGTTCGCGGTTCAGCCGAAGTGGCAGATGTAGCTGTAGGGCTCGCCAGTGACCCGGATCTGGAAGCTCGAATTGCCCGGCACGCTGAACTTCTGTCCGGCGCCCGAGGCGATCCATTCGGTGGTTCCCGCCAACTGGTATTCGCAGCTGCCGGCGGTGCCTTCCATGATTTCGGGCGCGCCGGTGTTGAAGGTCAGGGTGGACGGAAGGATCACGCCGACCGATTTCCTGGTGCCGTCGGCCAGCGTGAGACTGTGGCTCACGCACTTGCCGTCGAAATACACATTGGCCTTGGTCGCCACTGCGGCGCTGTTGAGAGTGTCGGTAGTCGTCGTCATTGGAGGGCGCCGGCGCATGCGCGGTCGGCTGGTCGAGGACGCGCCACCACGGCGGCGCACCCCTTGGGGGTTGGAAAAGTCCTCGATTTTAGGGCTTGGCCGGCACGGCCGGCCGGCCGTACCGCTGCGGGCGGCTCAGCGCCAGTGGCGGTAGCCGTATCCGCGATAGCCGCCCCAGCCCCGCGAGTAGCCGAGATTCAGCGAAATGCCGACCGGCGGGTATGCGTAGGGATAGGCATAGGGATAGGTGTAGGCAGGCTGCACGTAGACCGGCGGCGCGTAGACCGGGGCCGGCTGTACATAGACCGGCGCCGGTGCATTGGAGACCACCACGCCAGGTTCGGGCACGACGTTGTCCCAGGCCGAGCCGCCTGGTTGCGCGTATTGCGGCTGCTGCTGGTACTGCTGCTGGCCGCTGTTGTTGGCCTCGACCGGGTAGGGCTGCAACTGCGGCTGCGGCGCGACCGGCGAGGTCGTCACGCCATAGGCGCTGACCTCGACCGGGATGGTCGCGCCCGGCCGGCTGTTGGTGCGGGTGGTGTACTGGCGGCCGTTGTATTCGTAGGTGACGTTGTAGCTGACGTCGCTGCCGGTCGTTTCGCGGACCGGGGTCGCGGAAATCACCCGGGCCTGGACCACCTGCTGGGCCTGCGCGACACCGGCGCCCGTCGCCAGCAGGCCGGCCACGGAAAGACCCGCGAGGGTGCGAAAAACGTGCTTGTTCATGGTGTGCTCTCCTGCAGATCGGGGTTGGAGGCCGGCCGGCGAGGCGGGGTTCCGGCGTTTACACGGCGTTCACGGTGGCCCAGGTTTCGGCATCGAACCCTGCCGTAACGCCGGTTTTCGGCCCCCAGTTGACCACCGGCCGCTTGATCAGGCTGGGGTTGGCCAGCAGCACGGCCCGCGCCGAAGCGGCGTCGACCACCGCGTTGCGGGTGGCTTCGTCGAGCTGGCGCCAGGTGGTGCCGCGGCGGTTCACCAGCGCCTCCCAGCCGGGCTTCCTGAGCCACTGGTCGAGCTCGGCCTCGGGCACGCCCTGCTTCTTGAAATCATGGAAGGTGTAGGCGACGCCGTGGTCGTCGAGCCAGGCGCGGGCGCGCTTGACGGTGTCGCAATTCGGAATGCCGTAGAGGGTTGTCATGGATGCCAATGATGCCGATAAAACGTGGGGCGCCGGGCGCTTTCCGGGTCGGCGACAATGCCGGGCTCCATGGAAACCCTTAACGACTGGCTCGCGCGCGCCGAGCAACTCCATCCGAAGAACATCGAGCTCGGCCTCGACCGCGCCAAGGAGATGGCCGCCCGCATGGGCCTGCGCTTCGACTGCCCGGTGATCACCGTGGCCGGCACCAACGGCAAAGGTTCGACCTGCGCCATGCTCGAATCGATCCTCACGCATGCCGGCTATCGCACGGCGGTTTTCACGTCGCCGCACCTGGTGCGCTTCGAGGAGCGGCTGCGGCTGGCGGGCGAGGCGGTCGATGCTTCCAAACTGATAGCAAGCTTCGAGGCGGTGGAAGTGGCCCGGGGCGACATGCCCCTGACGTACTTCGAGTTCACCACCCTGGGCATCCTGCGCTGCATGATCGAAGAGAAGCCCGACGTGGCCATTCTCGAGGTCGGGCTCGGCGGCCGGCTCGACGCGGTCAACATCATCGACACCGATTGCGCGGTCATCACCAGCATCGACCTCGACCACATGGACTATCTCGGCCCCGACCGCGAAAGCATCGGCTTCGAGAAGGCCGGCATCATGCGCCCGGGCAAGCCCGCCATCGTGAGCGACCCGATGCCGCCGCAAAGCGTGGTCGACCATGCGGCGGCCATCGGCGCCGACCTCTGGCGCTTCGGGCACGATTTCAATCTGTCGGGCGACAAGCAGCAGTGGGGCTGGTCGGGCCGCGGCCGGCGCTACAGCGGGCTGGCCTATCCGGCGCTGCGCGGCGCCAACCAGCTGCTCAATGCCGCGGGCGTGCTTGCGGCGCTCGAAGCACTGCGGCCCCGGCTGCCGATCACCGCGCAGGCGGTGCGCACGGGGCTCGCGATGGTCGAGCTGCCCGGCCGCTTCCAGATCGTTCCGGGCGAGCCCGCGCTGGTGCTCGACGTGGCGCACAACGCCCATGCGGTGGCGGCGCTGGCCGAGAACCTCGACGCGATGGGTTTCTACCCCACCACGCACGGCGTGTTCGGCGTCATGGCCGACAAGGACCTGGCCCCGATCCTCGCGCGCGTCGGGCCGATGATCGACCGCTGGTACTTCACCGATCTGCCGACGCCGCGCGCCGCCAAGGCGAGCGATCTGCTCGCGCGCTGGCAGGCGCAGAACACCCGCACCGACGTCTCCGGCAGCGTGCATGCGAGCCCGATGGAAGCACTGCGCGCAGCCATCGAGCACGCGGACCCCGCTGATAGAATCGTGGTCTTCGGATCGTTCTTCACCGTGGGTGGCGTGCTGGAGCATGGCACTCCGCGGCTGCAAGCCAAACACCTGCTGCCCGGCGGCTGATCGCCGGCCCGTCCGCACCATCTGGCACACACCTCGCTGCACTCCTTCAGGGATCGAACTTCATGGCGTTTTTCAAGTTCCGCACGCGCGGCCCGCAAGGCAACGAAGGACGCAGCGCACCGGCCGCCGTCCCCGCGGAAAGTGTCGAAACCATGCGTCGCCGTGCGCGCCACCGGCTGGTGGGCGCGGCGGTCCTGGTGCTGCTTGGCGTGATCGGATTTCCGCTGCTGTTCGACACCCAGCCGCGCCCCATTGCGGTCGACATTCCGATCGAGATTCCCGATCGCAACAAGGTCAAGCCATTGCCGGTGCCCGCCACGCCTGCGCCCGCCGCACCGGCGACCGGCGCGGCCGACCCCGGCACCCGCGTGGCCACGGCACCGTCCGGGAGCGGCGGCATGATCACCGAGCGTGCCGACGGCACCGAAATCACCGACTCCGGCAAGCCGGCGGCCAGCACGCCTGCGGCCGAGACGCGGCCCGCGGCCGAAGCCAAGCCGGAGCGCAAGCCCGAGCCAAAACCCGAGCCGAAGCCGGAACCCAAACCCGAGCCGAAGCCCAAGCCGGAAGCCAAACCCGAACCCAAGCCCGCAGCCCCCAAGCCGGCCTCGGCCGACGACGGCAACCGCGCGCGCGCCCTGCTCGAAGGCAAGCCGTCCAACACCAGCACCAAGCCCGCCGCGTCCGAAGACGGCGGCCGCTTCGTGGTGCAGGTCGGCGCCTTTGCCGATGCCGACAAGGCCCGCGAAGTGCGGCAGAAACTCGAGAAGGCCGGTCTCAAGACCTATGTGCACGTGGCCAAGACGGCCGATGGCGAGCGCACGCGTGTGCGTGTCGGCCCGTTCGGCTCGCGTGCCGAGGCGGACAAGGCCGCCGAGAAGGTCAAGGGCTTGTCTTTGTCGGCCGCGATCCTCACGTTGTAGTAGCCATCGCCCGCCGCCGTGGCCCTGCTCGACTGGATTGCTGTCACGCTCGTTCTCGTGTCGATGCTGTTCGGCCTGGTGCGGGGCCTGGTGTTCGAGGTGATTTCGCTGGCGGGCTGGGTGGCTGCATTCATTGCCGCCCAGTGGCTGGCGTCGGATGTGGCGGCCTGGCTGCCCTTCGGCGACCCGCAGGCCACCTGGCGCTATCCGCTGGCCTTTGTGCTGGTGTTTGTTGGCGTGGTATTCGGCGTGGGCCTGGTGGCGGCGCTGACGCGCAAGCTGATTGCGGCTGTCGGCCTCAGGCCGGTGGACCGGATATTGGGTGGGGCCTTCGGAGCGGCGCGGGGCGTGGTTGCCCTGCTCGTGCTGGCGGTCATTGTTCATTTGCTGGCGTTGAGCGACAGTGCCTGGTGGCACGAATCGCACAGCGCCAATGTTCTCGATGCGGCATTGCAGGGCCTGAAACCCGCGCTGCCTGAAAAGTTGGCAAGCTACCTGCCCTGAGAGGAATCGTTCATGTGTGGAATCGTCGGCGTTGTCAGCAACGCACCCGTCAATCAGCTGCTCTATGACGCCTTGCTGCTGCTGCAGCACCGCGGCCAGGATGCGGCCGGCATCGTCACCCTGCTGGAGCGCAAGTTCTTCATGCACAAGGCCAAGGGCATGGTGCGCGACGTGTTCCGCACGCGCAACATGCGCGCGCTGCCGGGCAGCGTGGGCCTGGGCCAGGTGCGCTACCCGACCGCGGGCAACGCCTACAGCGAGGAAGAGGCACAGCCCTTCTACGTGAACGCGCCCTTCGGCATCGTGCTGGTGCACAACGGCAACCTGACCAACGCGCATGCGTTGCGCTCGGAGCTGTTCTCCACCGACCACCGCCACACCAATACCGAGAGCGATTCGGAAGTGCTGCTCAACGTGCTCGCGCACGAGCTCGAGCGCGCGTCGCGCGGCGTGCCGCTGAATCCGGCCGAGGTGTTTGCCGCGGTCAAGAACATGCACAAGCGCCTGCGCGGCTCCTATGCCGTGGTCTCGCTGATCGCCGGCCACGGGCTGCTGGCCTTCCGCGACCCGTACGGCATTCGTCCGCTCTGCATGGGCCGCAGTGCCGACGGCACCGTGATGGTGGCCAGCGAATCGGTGGCGCTCGAGGGTTCGGGCCACGTGTTCGAGCGCAACATCGCGCCGGGCGAAGCCGTGTTCATCGACCTGCAGGGCAATGTGCATTCGATGCAGTGCGCCGAGGCACCCACGCTCAACCCCTGCATCTTCGAGTTCGTCTACCTGGCAAGGCCCGACTCGGTGCTCGACGGCATCTCGGTGTACCAGGCGCGGCTCAACCTGGGCGAAACGCTGGCCAAGCGCGTGGTGTCCACCGTGCCGCCGAACCAGATCGACGTGATCATTCCCATCCCTGAATCGAGCCGCCCGAGCGCCACGCAGCTCGCACACCTGCTGGGCATTCCGTACCGCGAAGGCTTCGTGAAGAACCGCTATGTCGGCCGCACTTTCATCATGCCGGGGCAGGGCGTGCGCAAGAAGTCGGTGCGCCAGAAGCTCAACGTGATCGCCAGCGAGTTCAAGGGCCGCAACGTGCTGCTGGTCGACGACTCCATCGTGCGCGGCACCACCAGCCGCGAGATCGTGCAGATGGCGCGCGACGCCGGTGCGCGCAAGGTCTACCTGGCCAGCGCGGCACCGCCCGTGCGCTACCCCAACGTCTACGGCATCGACATGCCCACCAAGGACGAACTGGTGGCGCACGACCGCACGGTCGAGCAGATCCGCGAACTGATCGGCTGCGACGCGCTGATCTACCAGGACGTCGACGCCATGAAGCGTGCCATCGGCTCGCTCAACCCCAAGCTCGACGGCTTCGATGCCTCCTGCTTCGACGGCGTGTACGTGACCGGCGACATCGACACCGAAGCCATCTCGCGCATGAACGGCAACCGCCCGCGCGTCGAAGAGACCGAAGAGGATTCTTCGCGCCTGGCGCTTCCCAACCACAGCGAGTGAGAGCAGACGAAGTGACCGACGAAGAACGAACACTGCCGCCCGGGTTGCATCCGGAGACGCTCGCGCTGCGCACCGGGCTCGCGCCGAGCCAGTACGGCGAGCATTCCGACGCGCTTTTCCTGACCAGCGGCTTCGTACAGCCCGACGCCGAAACCTCGATGCGCCGTTTCGCTGGCACAGAGCCGGGCTTCACCTACTCGCGCACCTCGAATCCGACCGTGACCAGTTTCGAGCAGCGTATCGCGGCGCTCGAAGGTACGGAAGCGGCGATCGGCGCCTCCACCGGCATGGGCGCGATCCTCATGATGTGCATGGGCCTGCTCAAGGCCGGCGACCACGTGGTCTGCTCGCGCTCGGTGTTCGGCTCCACGCTGAACCTGTTCGGCAAGGAGTTCGCCAAGTTCGGCGTCGAGACCACCTTCGTGTCGCAGACCGACGTGGCCGAATGGCGCGCAGCCGTGAAGCCCAATACCAAGCTGCTGTTTGCCGAGACGCCGACCAACCCGCTGACCGAGGTCTGCGACATTCGCGCGCTGGCCGATGTGGCGCATGCGGCGGGCGCGCTGCTGGCGGTCGACAACTGCTTCTGCACGCCGATCCTGCAGCGTCCGGCGGCGCTGGGCGCCGATCTCGTCATCCACTCGGGCACCAAGCACCTCGACGGCCAGGGCCGCGTGATGGCGGGCGCGATCTGCGGTCCCTCGAAGCTCATCGTCGACGTGTTCGGGCCCATTGTGCGCACCGCCGGCATGGCGCTGGCACCGTTCAATGCGTGGGTCGTGCTCAAGGGCATCGAGACGCTCGGCATCCGCATGAGGGCGCATTGCGCGAACGCGATGGACATTGCTCAATGGCTCGAGAAGCAGCCGGGCATCGCACGCGTCTACTACCCCGGGCTCGCCTCGCATGCGCAGCACGAACTGGCGATGCAGCAGCAGTCGGGGCAGGGCGGCGCGGTGGTGTCGTTCGACGTGGTCGGCGACTCGCCAGAGATGGCGCGCGCCAATGCCTTCCATGTCATGAACAGCACGCGCGTGGTGAGCCTTGCCACCAACCTCGGCGACGTGAAGACCATCATCACGCACCCGGGCACCACCTCGCATGGCCGCCTCACCGAGGCGCAGCGCCAGGCGGCTGGCATCGGCCAGGGGCTGATCCGCCTCGCGGTCGGCCTCGAGCACGCCGACGACATCAAGGCCGACATTGCGCGCGGTCTGAGCACCCTGAATCCACGATAACGAAATGACCGGCAAAGTTCGCACCCGCATCGCTCCGTCTCCCACCGGCTTCCTCCACCTGGGCACGGCACGCACCGCGCTCTACTCATGGGCCTATGCGCGCCACCATGGCGGCGAGTTCGTGCTGCGCATCGAGGACACCGACGTGGCCCGCTCCACGCAGGACTCGACCGACCAGATCCTCGCCTCGATGCACTGGCTCGGCCTGGACTACGACGAAGGCCCGATCTACCAGATGCAGCGCCTCGAGCGCTACCGCGAAGTCATCGCGCAGATGCTCGCGGCCGGCACGGCCTACCACTGCTACTGCACGCCGGCCGAGCTCGACGAGATGCGCGAGGCGCAGCGCGCGCGCGGCGAGAAGACGCTGTACGACCGCCGCTGGCGCCCCGAGCCCGGCAAGGTGCTGCCGCCCGTGCCAGAAGGCGTGCCGCCCGTGGTGCGCTTTTGCAACCCGCCCGAAGGCGACGTGAGCTGGAACGACCTCGTCAAGGGCGAGATCACCATCAACAACCGCGAGATCGACGACCTCATCATCCTGCGGCCCGACGGTGTGCCCACCTACAACTTCGCGGTGGTGGTCGACGACTGGGACATGGCCATCACGCATGTGTTCCGCGGCGACGAGCACATCAACAACACGCCGTGGCAGATCAACATCTTCCGCGCGCTTGGTGCGCCGCTGCCTGCGTTCGGCCATGTGCCGGTCATCCTGGGCGACGATGGGCAGAAGCTCTCCAAGCGCCGCGGCGCGGTGAGCGTCACCGCCTATGAAGAGAACGGCTACCTGCCCGAGGCCATGCTCAACTACCTTGCGCGCCTGGGCTGGAGCCACGGTGACGACGAGCTCTTCACGCGCGAGCAGATGGTGAGCTGGTTCGACGGCTCGCACCTTTCGAAGAGCCCCGCGCAATGGGACGCCGCGAAGCTCGCATGGGTCAACGCGCAGTACATCAAGGCCAAGGCCGACGCGGAGCTCGCGCCGCTGGTGGCCGCGCAGCTGAAAAAGCGCGGCATCGAGGCCGACGATCGCCTGCCCGCCATCTGCGCGCTTTTCAAGGACCGCTGCGAAACCACGGTCGCGCTGGCCGACTGGGCCGCCGCGTTCTACGCGGACGTGACGCCGGGCGAAGCCGACCTCGCGCAGCACGTGACCGATGCGGTGAAGCCCGTCATCGCCGCGCTCGCCGAGAAGCTCGCGAGCGTTGCGTGGGAAAAAGCTTCGATCGCTGCGGCCATCAAGGAAGTTTTGGCCGCGCATTCGGTGAAAATGCCCGTGTTGGCCATGCCGGTTCGCGTCCTCGTGATGGGAACACCGCAGACGCCATCCCTCGATTCGGTGCTCGCAATCTTTTCTCGTGAAAAAGTTGTCGAGCGTTTGAAAAGGGCCTGATTTTTCGGTCTATAATTTGAGGCTCGACAGCGACGCAGGGTGATTCTGAAAAGAAAAGCCTGAAAGTCAAATGGGGGTATAGCTCAGCTGGGAGAGCGCTTGCATGGCATGCAAGAGGTCATCGGTTCGATCCCGTTTACCTCCACCATCAAAAGTGTCGAGAAGATAAGTGCTGATCGCAGCACGGTTCCTAAGGTTTTGACCCTATCGTCTAGAGGCCTAGGACACCACCCTTTCACGGTGGCTACCGGGGTTCGAATCCCCGTAGGGTCGCCAGTTTCGCGCAAGTGAAGCAGGCACAAGTCGTCAGCACTTGGCTCCGCAAGGAGTGAACGTTGTCTACCAGGAGTGGTAGTTCAGTTGGTTAGAATACCGGCCTGTCACGCCGGGGGTCGCGGGTTCGAGTCCCGTCCACTCCGCCAGTCAAAGAGCGGGTTGCATCAGAAATGGTGCAACCCGTTTTTCTTTGGGCTTCTTCGCGCTATGCGTACGAGCGCTTGATGCCGCCGGGAGCCGAATCCCGGCTCCCACCCAGTCTCGCCTGCAGGAGGGCCAGGAGCGCGAGCACCGGCAGGGCCAGTTCCAGGATTTCCTCGAAGCTGAGCATCAGGTAGCTGCGAAAGGCCGCTGCTGAAGAGCCGGCGGTGAACAGGTCTGGGTGCTGTCCTGCGAGGAAAGCGGGCAGCTGATCGAGGATGATCGCAGCCCCGATGACCGCGACGAAGGTCAGCGAGGTCGTGGCTTCGGGCCGCCATTGCCGCCAGGCGCGCATCGCACGGCTTGCGGACCAGGCGCGTCCGGCCAGCCACCCGGCTGCAATGGCGACGGGCGCGAGGGCGGCCATTGCCGCAAGAACGTGCGAGCGCGGTGCTTCCAGCAAGCTGGTGCCCCAATGCGCCAGATGCCAATCCGCCTCCCGGGCAGCGAACGCAAGAAGCAGGACGCAGATGGCCACGCGGTCCGGCCGCGAGAGAAACGCCACGCGAACCATCAAGACGCACAGCACCGCGGCCAGGTGCAGGAGAACCGTGCTTTTCTCGACGGGCCCGTTTTCCTCCAGCACCGCCGGTCCGATCGCCTGCGGCGTGTTCAGGCCGACCCAGGCAGCGGCGAAGACGAACACCAGCACCAGGCATGGCCCGGCCCTGCCGTCGGCCAGGACGCGCAACGGCCGCGCCAGGGTTGCTGCAACGTGGGGAGCGAGCTTGGGCGCAATCGCCTGCATCGCAAACAGCGCCGCGGCAATGGCCGCACCCAGCAGCGCACCTGCCGCGACATCGAACGGAAAATGAATGCCGACATGGATGCGAGCCCAGCCCGTGGCCACGGCCGCGCCAAGAGTGACGAGCCCGACGTCGCGCGTCGAGCGCTGCCGCAGCAGCATGAAGGCCATGGTGAACATCACCGAGGCATGCGTGCTGGGCAGCCCCGCGCGCAGGCCGTGGGGAACGTGCGCAGGGCTCAGCCCCATCATGAAGGGACGGGGCATGCCCACGGAGGCAGCGATCTCCTGCGAGATCAGTGAAGC
Source organism: Variovorax beijingensis (assembly GCF_007828835.1). Classification (GTDB taxonomy): domain Bacteria; phylum Pseudomonadota; class Gammaproteobacteria; order Burkholderiales; family Burkholderiaceae_C; genus Variovorax; species Variovorax beijingensis_A. The sequence goes on from NZ_VIVL01000009.1 coordinate 49,205, forward strand.
CGCACCGCCGGCGGCCAGCACCGCCAGCACGCAAGGCCGCTGCGCGACCCGCCGCCACGCGACCCAGGCAAGAACCACTGCACACGCCCACGACGAACCCAGCGCGATGGCCGACGCCAGCTGAAGCATTGCGGGCGAGGGAGCGAAGCCCGCCGCAAGTGCATCGAAGAGTGCGAGATTCAGCGGATGCATCCTTTTTGATTCACTTTCCTTGCGGGTTCGGGTCGTCCACGCGAACGACGTGGCTGCATCGTAAAACGAGCTTCGCCACGCGGCTATGACACAACACTTCTTCGGTCTCGATCAATCGATGCGGTCGACGCCGCACCAGCGCGCCATGAACACCGCCAGCACGGCGCTCACCTGCACCAGGCTGTCGATGGAAACCCACTCGTCGATGCCGTGGATGCTGGAGCCCGTGGGGCCATAGCAGACCGCGGGCGTCTGCCCATAGATGTTGAAGAACTTCGCGTCCGTCGTGCCCGTGAAGGCCGTGGGTTCGAGTGCCTGCCCGACGATGTCCTGGTGGCACTTCGAGAGCTCGGTGACGATCGGCGAATCCAGGTCGAGGTCGAAGCCGTCGGCCTGGAAGCCTTCGTAGATCAGCCGGTAGCGCAGGCTCTCGCGAGCCGGATGCGCGGCGTAGGCGGCAGCCAGCACGGCCTCGACTTCGGCCTTGGCGCGGGCCACGTTCATGTCGGGATAAAAGCCGATGCGGATGTTGCTGCGGCATGCCGAGGGCACCGACGAAGCCCATTCGCCGCCCTGGATCTTCCCGAGGTTGAAGTTGATCGGATGCGCGTGATGCGCGTAGCTGCGATAGCGATTGGCAGGCTCGTTCCAGCGCTGCTCGAGCTTCTTGAGTTCCGAGAAAAGGTACAGCGAGAAGTCGATTGCGCCGACACCGGTCTGGGCCACCGAGGCGTGCACCGGCTTGCCCAGCACCTCGAGCGCGAACCACAGCACGCCCATCTGGCAGGTCATCACGCCGCCGAGCGGCTCGGGGATGATGGCCGCGTCGGCACGGTAGCCCTCGACCAGACAGGCCAGCGCGCCGTTGCCCGTGCACTCCTCTTCCACCACCGACTGAAAGTACACCGGCGATGCCGGTTCGAGCCCGAGCGATTGCAGCGCCGCATACGCCATCGTGTAGGCCGCAATGCCGGCCTTCATGTCGGCTGCGCCGCGGCCGTAGAGCCGGTCGCCCTCGATCACGGGTTGGAAAGGCGGGTGCGTCCAGAGCAGCTCGGCGCCGGTCGGCACCACGTCGATGTGGCCGTTGAAGATCAGCGAGCGGCCCTTCTGCGGCCCGCGGGGCTGATGAATGCCCACCACGTTGGTGCGCCCTTCGTACGAGGCGATGGAGGGCGAGTAGCCCGGATGCCGGCGGATCTTTTGCTCGTCGATCTCGAACTGGTGGACGCGCAGGCCCAGCTTCGCGAAGGACTGGGCCATGAAGGCCTGTGCATCTTGCTCGTGCCCCAGCAGCGAAGGATGCGCAACGAGCTGCTCGAGCATTCGAACGGCCGGCGCGCGCAGCGCGTGGGCGGCCTCCACGATGGCGGCTTCGCTGATCCGGTCTTCGGCGGGCTGGGGCATGGCGTCGGGGCCGCCTGCGTTGGCGGCGCTGGAAGAAGGAGCTTCATTCTTCCACGCCGCGCAGGCGCGTGACGGAACCATGTTGGCTGCGCCCTGGTAATTCTCGCGCGCATGGCCAGGCGGCGCCCAAGGGCTCCAGCCGCCAATCGGCCCAGTCATGGGGCGGCCGATCGGGCCCATCGTTCCTGGATGGCTCGACTTCGCGTAGGCCGTTTTCCCAAGTCGGCTTCAGCGGTATTTTGCGGTCTTAGCATGAGTGTTCGAACAGGCTGCCGAGGCCGCGAAAGAAAGCGCCTCGGCCTTTCCATCGTTCCAGCCAGCAAAGGAGAGCGTCATGCGATCCATCCAGTTCCGAAGCCTTGCGCTTGCGTGTGCCGTTGCAGTGGGCGGTGCCGCGGTGGTGGGCTGCACCACCACGCGGCCCCAGGACCAGGCCAGCAGCGCTTCCACGCGTGCATCGATCGATGCCCAGGTCGACGCCGCATTGTCCAAGTTGTACGACACGGTCAAGGGCTCGCGCGAGGTTGTTTCCTCATCCAGCGGCGTGCTGGTGTTTCCCGCCGTGGTCGGCGCCAGCATGGGCATCGGCGCCGAATACGGCCGGGGCGCGCTGCGCGTGAACGGCCGCACGCAGGCCTACTACAGCACCACCGCCGGCTCGATCGGCTTCCAGGCCGGCGCCCAGTCGAAGGCCGTGATCTACGTGTTCACCACGCAGGCCGCGCTCGACAAGTTCCGCAACAGCAAGGGATGGACGGCCGGGGCCGATGCCACCGTGGCCGCCGCAACCATGGGCGCGAACGGCAGCATCGACACCAACACGCTGCGCCAGCCGGTGGTCGGCTTCGTCTTGACCAATGTGGGGCTGGAAGCGGGCGTTTCGCTGTCGGGCGCGAAGATCACCGAGATCCGGCTGTAGCCAGCTGCGCCTGCAGTTCGGCGACTTGCTGGCGCAGGCCCTCGTTCTCGGCCGTGAGTTCGGCTACGCGCTGTTCCAGCAGCTGAACAGTGTCGGGCTGCCTGGCGGATGGATCGGCCGGATCCGATTCGGCCGACTCCTCGCGCGGCTTGCGCTTGGCCTCGCGAACCCGCTTGGCGGCCTGCCTGAGTTCGTCCTTGCCCGCATTCGCCGCCGACACCTGCTCTTCGGCAGGCAGGCTCGCCACGGCCGCCGCCGTGTTGATGGAGATCACGCCCGACTTCACGGCCGCCACCAGTTCAGGCGCGGCCTGCTTCTGGATCTTCTCGATCATCACGACCTGGTTGCTGCTCAGCCGCGCGGCCCTCGCGATGGCTTCGCGGCTGCTCAAGGGGGCAGGCGGGGGCAGGACCGCGGCGCTGCCGGCAGACGCCTCGGCAGCGGGCGCATCGGCATCGAAGGGCGCGCCGTCGCCGTCCGACGGCGCCGTCTCGGCCAAGGCGCGCGCACGGCGCTCGTCGACGATGTCTTTCTTCCTGAGTGCCAGCACGCCGCGCAGGAAGTCCGAGATGCTGCGCCGCCCGAGGTGCTGGTCGATCATCCACAGGTGCACGTCCTCGATGGTCTTGAAGCGCGTGTTCTGCACCGTCTGGAACGGCAGCCCGTGCTTCTGGCAGATGCCATAGCGGTTGTGGCCGTCCACCAGCACGTCGCCCCACAGCACCAGTGCGTCGCGGCAGCCTTCGGTGAGGATGCTGCGTTCCAGCGCCTCGTGCTCCTCCGGAGTCAATGGATCGATATAGGCTTTGAGTTCTTCGTTGACGACGATGTTCATGGGGCAGGGATCGGGGAAAGGGGCGGAATTCTAGTTGCGCGGTGGACCCGATCATCCTGCCGTCATGCAGGCGCTCCACCATCGATGAGCGGACCGGCCGATTTCCGGCGCTCGCCTGTCTCGCTTTTGCGTGCTCAAACGTCTAACGGATATGGGACACGAAGAGGGCGGGATATCGGGTTTTTTTGTACCCACAAGTAGTAATAGTTCTCATTTGCATTGAATACTTCAGGAGTAGCGCCTTCATGTTCACCTGTCTGCATCCTCGCCGACGTTCTCTTGGGCGATCCGTGCCCCGCCTCGCATGATGCGAGAGCCGATCGACAGCGCGCTGCACCTTTCGGAGCCCACGCTCGCGGAGGTCTTCATCGCGAATCGTGCTCAGCTCCTGCGCGTGGCGCGAAGAATCGTTCGCACCGCGGAGCTGGCCGACGATGTCGTGCAGGACGCCTACCTCAAGATCACCGACGGCCCTTGCGTACGCAAGGCCGATCGGCCGATCGGCTATTGCTGCCAGGTCGTGCGCAATGTCGCGCTCGACTGCTGCCGGCGCCACACCGTCGAGGCCACCTACCGCACCTTCGATGTCGATGTCGAAGTGCTCGATGTCGCCGGCGCGCCCACCCCCGATCGCCTGATGCGCGAACGCCAGGCGATCCAGGCCATCGACAAGGTGCTCGCCGGGCTCCCAGCGCGCACGCGCCTGGTGTTCGAGCTCTACCGGCTCGAAGGGCTCACCCAGCGCGACATCGCGCAGCGCCTGGGATGCGCGCTTGGACTGGTGAACGGCCTGATTGCCGAGGCGGCGCAGGCGATCAGGGAATGCGGCCGCCTGCTCGAGGACGACTGAGCCTTTGCACGCCCGTGGGCTTGGTGTAGGGTAAAAGCCTTAACCCCCGCGCGACGTGCCGATGTACTGTCGCGTGATGCCTCACACCCTTCACGCATGACACAAGAACAGGACGACCCCATCTGGAGCACCGCTTGGCAGTGGGTGCAGCGCGAGTACGACCACGAGAGCTTCGATGCCCGCGCGCGGGCCGAGATGACGGCCTGGCTTCTTGCCGATCCCCTGCACCGCAAGGCCTACGACAGAGCCGCCCGGCTGTGGCTGCTGGCCGGACTGGTGCCGCCGGCAGCAGCGGAGTGAACAGATCGTGTCCTGAAACGTCTTGTTGATCAGGAGCGACGAGATGGCCAGCCGGCCGTCGACTCGCCTTTCATCCTGTTCAACCGCATAAGGACGCACCCATGTCGACGAGTTGCTTCGATCGCGAAGACGAGACCTTCATCGTTCTGGTCAACCACGAAGACCAGTATTCCATCTGGCCCCACTGGAAGGCCGTACCGAAGGGCTGGACGGCGGTAGAAGGCGTCAAGGGCGACAAGAAGACCGTGCTTGCCCACGTCGAGCAGAACTGGACCGACATGCGTCCGCGTTCGCTGCGCGAGTGGATGGCGCAGCAGAACCCGGCGACTGGAGGAATCGCAGCCCAAGCCGCGGCGGGTTGACGCGCGTGGACGCGAGCGTCTCGCTGCTGTGCCTGCCTTGTGCGGGCGCCAGCGCAACGATGTACCTGCGCTGGCGGCGGCTGCTGCCGCGCTGGCTCCGCATCGTGCCCGTGGAGTTGCCCGGCCGCGGGGGCCGGCTGTCCGAGCGCCTGGTCCGGAACTTCGATGAGCTCGTTGCGCAGGTCTGCGCGGAGCAGGCCGAGGCGCTGCGCGGCGAGTTCGCGATCTTCGGCCACAGCATGGGATCGTTGCTGGCCTACGGCATCACCCGCCGGCTGCAATCGTTGGGGCGCCCATTGCCGCTTGCGCTGCTGGCTTCCGGCAGCTGTGCGCCTTCGCGGCGCGATCCTGCGCGCTTCGCAGGCAAGACCGACGACGCATCGCTCACGGCTGAGTTGCGCAGGCAGGGCGGAACGCCCGAGGAAGTGTTCGCGAGCGCGGAGCTCATGCGCATCACGCTCGACATGCTCGGCGCCGACTACCGCGTGTGCGAGAGCTTCCGGTACCGCGAAGATGCGCCGCTGCCCATGCCCGTGCATGTCTTTGCCGGGCGCGAGGACGACATCGACGCGGCTTCCGTCCATGCATGGTCGGCCGAGGCGGGGGGTGTCTTCACGCTCGATTGGTTCGACGGCGGCCACTTCTTCATCCGGCAGCGCGAAACAGCATTCCTGGCCGCGCTCACAGAGCGACTCGGCCAGGCCGTTGCAGGAGAGCGCCATGCGTCCCGTGTCCTGGCCTGACCCGCGTCCCGCAGGCATCGAGGTCTACCGCCTCGACTTCGACCTGGACGCCGATGTCTCGGCCGAGCGCCAACTGCTGGCATTCGCCGAGCGCGCGCAGGCCGACAGATATGCGCGCACCGCCGACCGCGTGCGCTTCACGGCCACGCGCGCGGCCCTTCGCGGCCTGCTTGCGCGGCGCGTGGGCTGCCAGCCGGCCGACGTACGGTTCGCGGCGGGCCTGTACCGCAAGCCCTTCCTCGACGTGGCCGGTGGCGATGCGACGCTCTTCAACGTCTCGCACTCGGGCGCTCATGCACTCATCGCGCTCGCCGATCCCCGCGTGGTCAGCGCGGTGGGCATCGACATCGAGGCCTGCAGGAGCGACGTCGACGCCGAGGCCGTCGCTTCGCTCGCCTTCACCGGCAGCGAACGCCGCGCGCTGCAGGAAGCTGGCGATCCGCTGCAGGCCCTCTACAGCCGCTGGGTGGGCAAGGAGGCGGTGCTGAAGGCCGTCGGCGTCGGCGTGGCCGAGCACCTTCAATCCATCGGCATCCACTCCGGTGCGAACGGGCGATACGTCCTCGAATGCGCCGTTGCCGAATGGTCCGGTCTTCAAGCCGTGGCGCTCGATGCGCCCACGGGCTATGCCGCCGCGCTCGCGTGGCGTGCCAAGGAATCGACATGAATGAAACGCTCACACGGTTCGTGCGCAGCAAGGCGCCCGCCGGCTCCGACCTCCCGGTCCTCATGACACCCGCGCATGCCGGCGAAAACCTGCTCTCGGCGGTGCAACGCCTGCGTCCGCAGATCGAGGAGTCGCTCCTTGTCGCCGGCGGCGTGCTGCTGCGCGGCTTCTCGGTGCCGGCGGTGGAAACTTTCCAGCAGTTCGCCTCGTCGTTCGGCCATCCGCTGCTGAAGTACGAGTTCGCCTCCACGCCGCGCTCCGCGGTGTCGGCCTCCACCGGCGCAGGTGTCTACACCTCGACCGAATACCCGGCGCACCAGAGCATCCCGCTGCACAACGAGCAGGCCTACACGCGCGAGTGGCCGATGAAGATCTGGTTCCACTGCGTGACCGCCTCGCCCGAGGGCGGCGAGACACCCATTGCCGACAGCCGCGCCGTCTACCGCCGCATGCCCGGGCACATCCGCAAGCGCTTCGAGCCCGGCATCCTGTACGTGCGTAACTTCGGCGAGATGGACGTGCCATGGCAGAAGGTGTTCAACACCGAAAGCCGCGTCGAAGTCCAGGCCTTCTGCGAGCGCTCGGGCATCTCGTGGGAATGGAAGGACGACGGCGGCCTGCGCACCCGGCAGCTTTGCCAGGCCGTGGAGACGCATCCCGTGACCGGCGAGCAGGTGTGGTTCAACCAGGCCCACCTGTTCCACGTCTCTGCGCGCGAGGCCGAGGAGCGCGAAGTGCTCGAAGAAATCTACGGCATCGAGAACGTGCCGCGGAACACCTTCTTTGCCGACGGCTCGACCATCAGCGATGAGATCTTCGCCGAGGTGCGCGCCGTGCTCGATGCGGAGACGGTGGCCTTCCCGTGGGAGGAGGGCGACGTGCTGATGCTCGACAACATGCTGGTGGCGCATGCGCGCTCGCCGTTCAAGGGGCCGCGCAAGGTGATCGTGGCCATGGCCGAGCCGCACGGCAATCTGGGCCGCTTCTAGAAAAGCAGGGAGTCCGCAGGATGGAAAAGAAAACGCAGGCGCTGCAGGCGCCGATCTCGCCGCGCCCGAAGAACTTCGTGGCGCACCTCCACACACTGGCCGACACGCGGCACGACGACGTCTGGCTCACCGTTGTGAGCGCGGCGGATGGCGAGGACCACGCGGAGCCGATCAGCTACGGCGCCTTCGAGCGCCGCGTGCGCGCACTCGCGGCCCGGCTGCAGCAGCAGTTCGCCAGGGGCGAGCGCGCCCTGGTCATGCTGGACAACGGCGACCACTACGCGGTGAGCATGCTGGCCTGCTTCTACGCGGGCGTGATCGCGGTGCCGGTGTTCCCGCCGGAATCGGCGCGCCCGCAGCACCTCGCACGGCTGAGCGGCATCGCCGCCGATTCGCAGGCGCGCTGCGTGCTGACCTCCGACGCCATGGCACGCGCGATGAATGCAGCGAGCGCGGGCTCGCGCCAGTTCGGCGATGCGGACATCGTCGCCGTCGACACCGTGGACATCGCGCTGGCCGAGGGATGGGCCCCCTTCGAGCCGGCCGGCGGCGACGTCGCCTTCCTGCAATACACCTCGGGCTCCACCGCGGCGCCCAAGGGCGTGATCGTGACGCACGGCAACCTGATGGCCAATGAGGAGGCGATCCAGCGCAGCATGGGTGTCGGGCCGGGCGACAGCTTCGTCTCCTGGGCGCCTCTCTATCACGACATGGGTCTGATCGGCGGACTGTTGCAGCCGCTCTACAGCGGCATTCCGCTGGTGCTCAGCTCTCCAGGTTATTTCCTGGAGCGCCCGGTGCGCTGGCTCGAACTGATCTCGCGCCATCGCGCGACGCTCAGCGGCGGCCCCGACTTTGCCTACCGCCTGTGCCTGGAGCGCGTGAAGGACGCGCAACTGGCCCGGCTGGACCTGTCGAGCTGGCGCGTGGCCTACACCGGCGCCGAACCCGTGCGCGCCGATACCGAAATCGAGTTCATCTCGCGCTTCGCACCCGCGGGTTTCGACCCGGCGGCCGTCTATCCCTGCTACGGCCTCGCCGAAGCGACGCTCTTCGTCACCGGCGGCCGCCGGGGCGGCGGACTGGTTGCGCCCACGTTTTCCGCCGCCGGCCTCGCCAGCGGCGCAGGAACACCGGCGGACGATGGCACGACGCTGGTCGGCTGCGGCGATGTTGCGCCCGGCCATCGCCTCGAGATCGTCGATACCGAATCGCTCTCGGCCGCGGCCCCCGGAAAGATCGGCGAGATCTGGACCTGCGGCCCGAGCATCGGCCACGGCTACTGGGGCAAGGAGCGCGAGACGCGCGAGACCTTCGTCGAGCGGGACGGCCAGCGCTGGCTGCGCACTGGCGACCTCGGCTTCATGCACGAGGGCCAGCTCTACGTCACCGGCCGCATCAAGGACCTGATCATCGTCCGCGGCCACAACATCTACCCGCAGGACATCGAGCGGCTCATCGAGGCCGAGGTCGATGCCGTGCGCAAGGGCCGCGTCGCGGTCTTCGCCACGCAGGGGCCGGGAGGCGAGGGCATCGGCGTGGCCGCCGAAGTGTCGCGCAGCATGCAGAAGCTGGTGCCGGCCGCGGCGCTGGTCGATGCGCTGAGTGCCACCGTGGGCGAAGTGTTCGGCGAGACGCTGTCGGCCGTGCTGTTGCTCAATCCGGGGGGCATGCCCAAGACCACCAGCGGCAAGCTGCAGCGCAGTGCCTGCCGTGCGGGCTGGCTCGACGGCAGTGCCGACGCGTATGCCGTCTACCAGCACGGCGCCTTTGTGCGCGGAGGCCCGGTCGAGGCCGTTGCCGAGGCGCCGCTCGACGAAGTCGAGCAGGCCGTCGCCGCCATCTGGCGCGAGGTCTGCAGGTATGGCGACGACCGTGCGCTCGGCCGCGATGCCCACTTCTTCAACTGCGGCGGTAGTTCCCTCACCGCCACGCAGGCGGCTGCGCGCATCGGCGCGCGCTGGCAGATCGGCTTTCCCGCGCGCAGGCTCTTCGAGCAGCCGCGCCTTCGCGATTGCGCGGCGGCCATCCGCGAACTGCAGCTGCAGGGCGTGCACCCGCAGCCCGCGCCGATCGCCGTTCTCTCCGCGGAGCGGCGGCTGTTGCCGCTGCCGCTCTCGCACGCGCAGGAGCGCCAGTGGTTCCTCTGGCAGATCGATCCCTCGAGTGCGGCCTACCACGTGAGCGGCGCGCTGCGCCTCACTGGCGCCTTGCGGGTCGATGCGCTGCAGTCGGCCTTTGATGATCTCGTGGCGCGACATGAATCGCTGCGCACGGTGTTCAACGCCGGCGTCGATGGCAGCGTGGAGCAATGGATCAAGCCGGCCGGCTCGGTGCCGCTGTCGCTGGTCGACCTGCGCGGCCCCGAGGCCGAAGCCGATGCGCAACTGGAAGAAGCCATGCGGCGCCTCAAGGCCCAGCCCTTCGACCTCACGCAAGGCCCGCTGCTGCGCGCCGCGTTGATCCGCATCGCCGACGAGGTGCATGTGCTCGCCGTGGTGATGCATCACATCGTGTCCGACGGCGCCTCGATGCAGTTGCTGATCGACGAACTGGCCGCAGGCTACGCCGCGCACCTGAAGGGCAATGCCGTGCGCGTGCCCGCGCCGCGAATCCAGTACGCCGACTACGCGCTCTGGCAGCGCGAGTGGCTGGCGGCAGGCGAGGGCGAGCGGCAGCTGGCCTGGTGGCGCGCGCAACTCGGCGACACGCACGCCGTGCTCGACCTGCGCACCGACCACCCGCGCAAGCCGCAGGCCGGCTACAGCGCCGCGCGCCATGCCTTCGAACTCCCGGCGAGCCTGCTCGCGCAGTTGCGCAAGACCGCGGATGGCGGCAACGCCACGCTCTTCATGGTGCTGCTGGCGGGCTTCCAGGCGCTGCTGCACCGCTACACGGGGCAGGAAGAAATCCGCATCGGCGCGCCGATTGCCAACCGCAACCGCGTGGAATCCGAAGGCGTGGTCGGCCTGTTCGTCAACACGCTGGTGCTGCGCAATCCGATCCATGGCCGCCTCGGCGCATCGCGCGTGCTCGCGCAGGCACGCGATGCAGTGCTGGGCGCACAGGCGCACCAGGATCTGCCCTTCGAGCAGCTCGTGCAGATGCTGCAGCCCGAGCGCAGCCTGAGCCGCACGCCGCTGTTCCAGGTGATGTTCAACCACCTGTTCGAGGACTACCGCGCGCTCGGCCAGTTGCCCGGCATCGCCGCGCAAGACCATGCGCTGCCCGATCTCGCGGCCCAATTCGAGCTCACGCTCGAGGCGCGCGAGCGGCCCAGCGGCCAGCTCTCGCTCGCCGTGATCTACGCGGCCGAGCTGTTCGAGCCCGACACCATTGCGCGCATGGCCGGCCACTACGTCGCGGTCCTGCAGGCGCTGGCCGATCGTCCTGATCAACCCGTCGGCGACATCGCGCTGCTCGGCGCGCCGGAGCAGGCACGGCTCGCGCAGTGGGGCGTGAATGAGCATCGCGAGCCGCAGCCCGAGCCCGTGCACCGCATGATCGAGCGGCAGGCCCGCACGCAACCTGATGCCACCGCGCTGCTCTACGCCGACGAGTCGCTCGGCTTCGCGGAACTGAACCGCCGCGCCAACCGGCTGGCGCATCGGCTGATCGCGCTGGGCGTGAAGCCCGAGGTGCTCGTGGGCATCGCGATGGGGCGCTCAATCGAAATGGTCGTCGCCATCCTGGGCGTGCTGAAGGCGGGCGGCGCCTATGTGCCGCTGGACCCCGAATACCCCGCAGAGCGCCTAGCCTACATGGTGCAGGACAGCGGCATCGGCCTGCTGCTCACGCAGAGCAGCCTCGCCGATTGCGTGCCCGACCGTCGTGGACTCACGGTGCTGGAGGTGGACGCCGCCGATTTCAGCGCCGAGCCCGAGAGCGATCCGCAGGTCGGCCTGCACATCGAGAACCTCGCCTACGTGATCTACACCTCCGGCTCCACCGGCAAGCCCAAGGGCGCGGCCATCCGCCACAGCGCGCTGCACAGCTGCATGGCGTGGATGCAGGGCATCTACAAGCTCACGCGCGCCGACACCGTGCTGCACAAGGCGCCGTTCGGTTTCGACGTGTCGGTGTGGGAGCTGTTCTGGCCGATGACCGCGGGCGCAAGGCTGGTGGTGGCCAACCCCGGCGATCACCGCGACCCTGCGCGCCTGGTCGAACTGATCCAGCGCCACCAGGTCACCACGCTCAACTTCGTGCCCTCGATGCTGCAGGCCTTTCTTGCGCACGAGGGCATCGAGACCAGCACGCGCCTGCGCCACATCATCTGCGGCGGGGAAGCGATGCCGGCCGAGACGCAGAAGGAAACGCTCGAGCGCCTGCACGGCGCGGGCCTGCAGAACCTCTACGGCCCCACCGAGACCACGATCCACGTGACGCACTGGGCCTGCCGCAACGACGGCCGGAGCCAGGTGCCCATCGGCAAGCCGATCAGCCACACCAGCACCCACGTGCTGGATGCCGATCTCAATCTGGTGCCGCAAGGCGTGGCGGGCGAGCTGTACCTGGGCGGCGTCAGCCTCGCGCGCGGCTACCTGAAGCGGGCCGGCCTGAGCGCCGAGCGCTTCGTGGCCGATCCGTTCGACAGCGCCGGCGGCGGGCGGCTCTACCGCACCGGCGACCTCGTGCGCTGGAACGGCGAAGGGCAGCTGGAGTATCTGGGCCGCATCGACCACCAGGTGAAGATCCGGGGCTTTCGCATCGAGCTCGGCGAGATCGAGGCGCAGCTGCTTGCACAGCCCGCCGTGCGCGAAGCCGTTGTAATCGCCAAGGAAGGCCCCGCCGGTGCGCGGCTGGTTGCCTACCTCGCGCCGCATGCGGGCGAGGCCATCGACACCGCGGTGCTGAAAGACCGGCTTGCGCAGGCGCTGCCCGACTACATGGTCCCGCGCGCCTTCGCGGTGCTCGATGCATTGCCGCTGAACGCCAACGGCAAGGTGGACCGCAAGGCACTGCCCGAGCCGGCTATTGCCGGCGGCCAGGCCTACGAGGCGCCGCAAGGCCATGTTGCGCAGACGGTGGCCGCGGTGTGGTCCGAGGTGCTGCAGGTCGCGCAGGTCGGCTTGCACGACAACTTCTTCGACCTGGGCGGCCACTCGCTGCTGCTGATCCGCGCGCACCGGCTGCTGGAAGACCGGCTGCACACCGCCATCCCCGTGGTCAATCTCTTCAAGTACCCCACCGTCCAATCCTTGGTCCAGTGGCTGGAGCAGGCCCCCGCGCGCGCCGCCGCATCGGCCACCGCGGCCGCGGCCGGCGACGACCGGGCCCTGCGCCAGCGCGCCGCCATGCTTCAACGCCGCAAAGCGGCAGAGAGAGTCAACTGATGTCCCAACCCTTCGAACCCTCCGAGCCGAGCGGCATCGAGATCGCCATCGTCGGCATGACCGGGCGCTTTCCCGGCGCCGACGACGTGGACGCCTTCTGGCGCAACATCCGGGACGGCGTGGCCTCGGTCTCCCGTTTCACCGACGAGCAGCTGCGCGCGCAAGGCGTGCCACAGTCGCTGCTGGACGATCCCGACTACGTGAAGGCCGGCGTGATGTTCGAGGGCTTCGACAAGTTCGATGCCGGCTTCTTCGGCTACTCGCCGCGCGAGGCCGAAACCCTCGATCCGCAGCAGCGCATCTTCCTGGAGTGCGCCTGGGCCTCGCTGGAGCACGCGGGCTGCGATGCCGCCCGCTGGCCGGGCAAGGTCGGCGTGTATGCGGGCGAGGGCGCCAACGTGTACCTCATCCGCAACCTGCTGCCGTCGTTCGGCCTCGGGGCGGCAAGCGGCATCGCCGATCTGCTGGGCCTCATGAGCGGCAACTCGGGCGGCTCGCTGTGCACCCGCGTGTCGTACAAGCTCGACCTGCGCGGTCCCGCGGTCACGGTGCAGACCGCCTGCTCCACATCGCTCGTCGCGGTTCACACGGCCTGCCAGGCGCTGTTGAGCCACGACTGCGACATGGCCCTGGCCGGCGGCGTGTGGCTCAACCTGCTGCAGGAAGGTGGCTACCGCTACCAGGCTGGCGCCATCCTTTCGCCCGACGGCCACTGCCGCGCCTTCGACGCCAAGGCGGCCGGCACCGTCATCGGCAGCGGCGCGGGCATCGTGGTGCTCAAGCGGCTGGACGACGCGCTGCGCGACGGCGACACCATCCATGCGGTCATCAAGGGCACCGCAGCCAACAACGACGGCTCCGCCAAGGTCGGCTTCACCGCGCCCAGCGTGGACGGTCAGGCCGAGGTGATCCGCGCGGCACAGCTCATCGCGGGCGTGCCTGCCGACACCATCGGCTACATCGAGGCGCATGGCACCGCGACCACGCTCGGCGACCCCATCGAGTTCGCCGCGCTCACGCAGGCATTCCGCGCCGAGACCGCGCGCCGCGGCTTCTGCGCCGTGGGTTCGGTGAAGACCAACATCGGCCATCTGGACGCCGCAGCCGGCGTGGCCGGGCTCATCAAGACGGTGATGGCGCTCAAGCACCGCATGCTGCCGCCCAGCCTGCACTACGAAAACCCCAATCCGCAGATCGATTTCGCCTCCAGCCCGTTCTACCTCAATGCGCAGCTGCGCCCGTGGCCCGAGGGCGAGGCACCGCGCCGTGCGGGCGTGAGCTCGTTCGGCATCGGCGGCACCAACGTGCACGTGGTGCTCGAAGAGGCGCCGGCAGTTCCCGCGGCACGGACCGCTTCCGGCTGGCAGGTGCTGCCCGTGTCGGCAAAGGACGAAGCAGCGCTGGTACAGGGCCGATCGCAACTCGCGGCGCATCTGCAAGCCCATCCGGAACTGGCGCTGGGCGATGTGGCCCACACGCTGCAGAGCGGACGCCGCCCCTTCGCGTGGCGCAGTGCCGTGGTGGCCAGCCAGCCGGCGACGGCCTCGGAAATGCTGGCTTCGCCGATGACACCCTTGTCGCGCGTGCCCGCCGCCGCGCCCGAGGTGGTGTTTCTGTTTCCGGGCGGCGGTACGCAGCATGCACGCATGGGCGAGGCGCTCTATCGGGACAGCGCCGTGTTCCGCGAAGAGTTCGACCGCTGCGCGGCGTTGCTGAAGGCCGGCACCGGCATCGACCTGCTCGCGCTGGTGTTCCCGGCCGACGGCGACGAAGCCGCAGCGAACGAGCGGCTGTTCCGCATCGAATACGCGCAGCCCGCGCTGTTCGCCGTCGAGTACGCGATGGCGCGCTGGTGGATGAGCTGCGGCGTACAGCCCGCGCTGATGCTTGGACACAGCCTTGGCGAATACGTGGCGGCCTGCCTGTCGGGCGTGTTCTCGCTCGAAGACGCGCTGCGCATCGTCGCCGCGCGCGGCCGCCTGATGCGGACGCTCGCAGCGGGTGCGATGACGGCGGTGTCGCTGCCCGAATCGGCGCTGGCCGAATTCCTTCGCGACGGCTGCGACCTGGCGGCGGTGAACGGCGAGCAGCTCTGCGTGCTGGCCGGCCCGGTGGACGCCATCGAGCGCGCGGAGGAGGCCTTGCGCGCGCGCCAGCAACTGCCGCGCCGCCTGCATGTGGCCATCGCCTCGCATTCGAGCCTGGTCGATCCCATCGTGGCCGAGCTGGAGCAGCTGATCGCTTCGCTGCCGCGCCATGCGCCGCGCATTCCCTTCCTGTCGAACGCGACCGGCCAGCCGATCACCGAAGCAGAGGCAACCAGCCCGGCGTATTGGGGCCGCCATCTGCGCGGAACCGTGCGCTTCGCGGACGGCCTGCGCGAGATCTTCGCCGCGCCCGGCCGCGTGGTGCTCGAGGTGGGCCCCGGCGAGACGCTTGCGGGCCTCGCGCGCCAGCATCCGCAAAGCCGCGAGGCCGCGGGCATCTGGGCGAGCCAGGCCCACCCGCAGCAAACGGCGCGCAACGCCCAGCAACTGGCCATTGCCGTGGCCGGGCTTTGGACCGCGGGCGTCGACATCGACTGGGCGGCATGCCGCGCGGAGGGCGCAAGCCGTCGCCGCGTGCCGTTGCCCACCTATGCCTTCCAGCGCAAGCGCTTCTGGATCGAGGCGGACGAGGCCGCGCAGCCTGCGAAGAGCACCTCGCCGAGCCTCTTCTACACGCCCCGCTGGGAGCGCAGCGCACCGCTTGTACCCGCAGAAAAGCAGGGCGCGCGCGCAGGTTGCACGCTGGTGCTGGGCGATGCAAACAGCTTCACCGACCGGCTCTCGCGCACCCTGCGCGAGCGCGGTGAAAAAGTGGTGCTGGCCTTGCGCGGGCCGCGCTTTGCCCGCACCGCGCCGGGCCAGTACGCCCTGCGCGCAGCCGAGCGCTCCGACCACGAAGCACTGCTGCGCGAGGTCGAAGCCGAAGCCGGGCCGGTGCTGCGCCTGCATCACCTGTGGAGCCTGGACGGCGACCGGCCCGCGGCATCGCACGCGCAAGTCTTCGAGGCCGGCTACTTCAGCCTGCTCGCACTCGCGCACGGGCTCGATGCGGTAGGCGCAGCGGGCCGCGAAACCATTGCGCTCAATGTGGTGACCGACCGGGTCGAAGACGTTGCCGGCACCGAGCCGCTCGCACCCGAGAAGGCCACGCTGCTCGGCCTCGCGAAGATCCTGGGCCAGGAGTACCCGTCGATTGCCTGCCGCGTCGTGGACGTGGTGCTGCCCGCAGCCGAGAGTGCAGCCGAGGCCGAGCTCGCGCGCCGCGTGGCCGACGAGGCATGGGCGGCGCCCGACGAATTCCTGGTGGCCTACCGCGGCCCGCATCGCTGGCTCAAGCGCTATTTGCCGCTGTCCGATGTGCCCGCGCCCGCCGCAAGGCAGCGCCTGCGCGAAGGCGGCGTCTATCTCATCACCGGCGGCATGGGCGGTGTCGGCCTTGCGATGGCACGCTACCTGAGCCGCACCTGGAAAGCGAAGCTCGTGCTGCTCGGCCGCACGCCCCTGCCCGGGCGCGGCGATTGGGAGCGCCTCGTCGCGGATGCTGCCCAGCCCGTGGTGCTGCGGCGCAAGCTGCAGCAGCTGATCGATCTCGAAGCGGACGGCGCCGAGGTGCTGCCGCTCGCGGCCGACGTGAACGATGCCGCGCAGCTGCGCACCGCGCTCGCGGCCGTGCACGCACGCTTTGGCGCAGTCCACGGCGTGGTGCATGCCGTCGTGCACCCCGACCGCGGCATGATCGCCCAGCGCACGCCGGCACTGGTCGAAGCGGCCTTCGCGCCCAAGATCGCGGGCACGCTCGCGCTGCTCGATGCGCTGCGCGCCGAGCCGCTGGACTTCGTGCTGTTCTGCTCGTCGATCTCGGTGCTCATCGGCGGCCTCGGCCGCAGCGACTACGCCGCTGCCAATGCCTACCTGGACGCACTTGCCACGGCAAGCCGCCGCAGTTCGCCGCTGCCGCTCTTCTCGGTCAACTGGGACGCGTGGCGCGACGTTGGCGTGGCCGTGGACATGGACCTGCCCGAGGGCGTGGGCCTGGACGAACGCACCGGCGTGCTCGCTTTCGAGCGCATCGCCAACGGCCCCGACCTGCCGCAGACCATCGTGTCCGCCTCGCCGCTGGCACAGCGGCTCAGGCCGCTCGACGACCTGTTCGATTCCCTCGACGACGCGCCCGCAGCCGAGCTGCGCACCGGCCATTCGCGCCCCGTGCTGCAGACGCCGTATGCCGCCCCTGAAGGCGAGCTGGAAGGCGTGCTTGCCGGCTTCTGGAGCGATGCGCTGGGCATCGTGCCCGTGGGCGTGCACGACAACCTGTTCGAGCTGGGTGGCGATTCGCTGCTCGCCATTCGCCTGCTGGCCCGCGTACGCAAGGCCTACGGCGTGGAGCTGCATCCCGCCGCGTTCTTCAAGGCGCCGACCATCGCCGAGCTGGCGACCCTGGTCGAGCTGCGCCTGATCGAGGACATCGAACGCGAAGCCGAAACCGCAGAAACCACCGAAGGCAGCGCACCATGAGCGAGACCCAGAACCTTTCCGAACGACGCGCCCGGCTCACGCCGGCGCAACTGAGCCTGCTGCAGCAGCGCCTGAAGCGCGATGCGGCCCCGGCGCCTGCGCGCGCGGCAATCGCGCGCGGCCAGGACGATGGCGCCGGGGCCGTCGCGCCCGTGTCCTTCGCGCAGCAAGGGCAGTGGTTCCTGTGGCAGTTGAACCCGGGCAACACCGCCTATCACGTCGGCGGCGGGCTTGGCTTCTCGGGGCCGCTCGACATCGCTGCCTTGCGCGATGCCATGCAGGCGCTCGCGGCGCGGCACGAGGCGCTGCGCACCGTCTTCCGGTCGGGGGCGGGGGGACTGCCCGAGCAATGCATTCAGGCGGCGGTCGAGATCGCAATTCCCTTCATCGACCTGGCCGCACTCGACGCAGCGGCGCGCGAATCGCGCTACGCCGAAGTGGTGGCGGACGTCTGCCGCACACCTTTCGACCTGAGGGCCGGGCCCTTGCTGCGCGGCACGCTGCTGAAGATGGCGGAGGGCGAACACCAGTTGCTATTGATGATGCATCACATCATTTCCGATGCCTGGTCGGTCGAACTGATGCTCGACGAGCTGGCCCAGCTTTATGCGATGCGCGTTCAGGGCCTGCCGGCATCGCTGCCGCAACCGGAAATCCGCTACGTCGACTTCGCCCGTTGGCAGCGCAAATGGCTGGACGACGGCGAGGGCGAGCGCCAGCTCGCCTACTGGCGCGGCCGGCTCGGAGAGAGCCACCCGGTGCTCGCGCTCGCCACCGACCGGCCGCGCGCCGCGGACGTGGACTACAGCGCGGCGCAGCACACGCTGGACATACCCGCCCAGCTCGTGGAGGCGCTGAAGCGCCAGTCCCGCGAGCAGGGCGGCACGCTGTTCATGGCCTTGCTCACCGCGTTCCATGCCTTGCTGTTTCGCCACACCGGGCAGCCGGAGATCCGCGTCGGCGTGCCCGTGGCGGGGCGCGGCCGGCCGGAGACCTCGGGCGTCATCGGCGCCTTCATCAACACCGTGGTGCTCGATGCGCGCATGCACGGACAGCTGCGCCTGGCCGACCTGTTGCAGCAGGTGCAAGGCGTGTCGCTCGAAGCGCAGGCGCACCAGGACCTGCCGTTCGAGCGGCTGGTGCAGGCCCTGCGGCCCGAGCGGGGGCATGCGGGCTCGCCGCTGTTCCAGGTGATGTTCAACCACCTGGGCCAGGGCGATCGGCCGTTGCAAGGCTGGCCCGCACTGCGCGTGCGCCGGATCGATCTCGCCCAGCGTGCCGCGCCGTTCGAGCTCACGCTGGAAACCATCGAGCGCGCAGATGGTGGCATCCAGGCCAGCTTCCGCTATGCGGCGGAGCTTTTCGAGCCGCAGACCATGGAGCGGCTTGCAGGCCACTATTGCCGCGTGCTCGAAGCCTTGGCCACGCGCCCCGCATCGACGCTGAACGAGCTCGATCTGCTGGGCGATGCGGAAAAAGTGCAGCTTGGCCGGTGGAGCGTCAACACGCACAGCCACGGCGAGGCCGTGCCGGTGCACCGCCTCATCGAACGGCAGGCGGCCCGGCGTCCGGATGCGGTCGCGGTGCTGTTCGGCGACGTGTCGCTCAGCTACGGCGAACTCAACCGCCGCGCCAACCAGCTCGCGCACCGGCTGATCGAAGAGGGCGTGGGCCCCGAAGTCAAGGTAGGCATTGCGCTGGAGCGCAGCCTGGAGCTGGTGACAGGCCTGCTCGCGGTCCTGAAGGCCGGTGGCGCTTACGTGCCGCTGGACCCCGAGTACCCGGCGGAGCGCATCGCCTACATGGTCGAAGACAGCAAGCTCGGCCTCGTGCTCGCGCACAGCAGCCTGGCCGATCGCCTTGCGCTGCCGGCCGGCGTCCCGGCGCTCGCGCTCGACAAGCTGGACCTCGGGAGCATGGCGCAGACCGACCCCGTGGTCGCGCTCAACGGCGAAAACCTCGCCTACGTGATCTATACCTCGGGCTCCACCGGCCGTCCCAAGGGTGCGGCCAACCGGCACGCCGCATTGCACAACCGGCTGGCATGGATGCAGGCGGCCTATCCCATCGACGGCGCGGACACCGTGCTGCAGAAAACACCGTTCAGCTTCGACGTGTCGGTGTGGGAGTTCTTCTGGCCGCTCATGGCCGGCGCGCGGCTGGCCGTGGCGGCGCCCGGCGATCATCGCGAACCCGCACGCCTTGCACATCTGATTCAGCGCCACAGCGTGAGCACGCTGCACTTTGTGCCCTCGATGCTGCAGGCCTTCCTGGCGCACGACGGCATCGAGGCCTGCACGAGTCTGCGGCAGATCGTCTGCAGCGGCGAGGCATTGCCTGTCGAGGCGCAACTGGGCGTCTTCAAGCGGTTGCCGCAAGCAGCGCTGCACAACCTCTACGGTCCTACCGAGGCGGCCATCGACGTCACGCACTGGACCTGCCGCAGCGACGGCCGCAGCCAGGTGCCGATCGGCCGGCCCATTGCCGGCACGCAGGCCTTCGTTCTCGATGCCGACCTCAACCTTGCAGCGCCGGGTGTGGCGGGCGAGCTCTATCTGGGCGGCATCGGGCTTGCACGCGGCTATGTGGAACGCGCGGGGCTCACGTCCGAGCGCTTCGTGGCCGACCCTTTCGGCACGGCCGAGGGCGCCCGCCTGTACCGCACAGGCGATCTCGTACGATGGAACAGCGAAGGGCAGCTCGACTACCTCGGGCGCATCGACCACCAGGTGAAGATCCGCGGCTTTCGCATCGAGCTCGGCGAGATCGAGGCCCAGCTGCTCGCGCAGCCCGAAGTGCGCGAGGCTGTCGTCGTTGCGAGCCAGGGTTCGGGTGGCGCGCGGCTCGTGGCGCATGTCTCGGCGCAGGCCGGCCAGGCCGTCGACGCCGCGCAGCTGCGCGAGCGCCTCGGCCGCGTGCTGCCGGACTACATGGTGCCGGCCCTCGTCGTCGTGCTGGACAGCCTGCCGCTCAACCCGAACGGCAAGGTGGACCGCAAGGCGCTGCCGCAGCCCGAGCTGGCGAGCGCGCGCGCCTACGAAGCGCCGCAGGGCGAGGTGGAAGAAGCGCTGGCCGCCATCTGGGCCGAAGTGCTCGGCGTGGCGCGCATCGGCCGCCACGACAACTTCTTCGAGCTCGGCGGCCATTCGCTGATGTCGGTGCAGCTGGTGGCCCGCGTACAGCGCGCAATGCATGCGGAGCTCTGCGTGAAAGACGTCTTCCAGCATCCGGTGCTCGCCGCCATGGCGGGGCTCGTTGCCGCAGCGGCGGCCAGAAAGCCCGTCGCCCAATCCCTTTCGGACATTGATTCCTTCATCGACAGTTTGGAGATCGCTTGATGGAAATCACGGCAACCCACCTTCACATCGGCAAACGCTTCTCGGGCCTCGCCCCCGCGCAGCGCCGCGCGGTCTACCAGAAGATCCGCGCGGAGGGCCTGGCCATCGGGCAGTTTCCGATTCTTGCGCGCGATGCGGCTGCGCAGGCGCAGTGCCCCGCCTCGTATGCGCAACTGCGCCAATGGTTCCTGTGGCAGCTGGAGCCCGGCAGTTCGGCCTATCACATCTCGGGCGGTCTCAAGCTCAAGGGCCGGCTCGACCGGCAGGCGCTGCAGGCCAGCTTCGACGCCTTGCTCGAACGCCATGAGTCGCTGCGCACGGTGTTCCAGGCGGATGCCGGCGGCCATGTCGAACAGCGGATACGGGGGGGCGCGACGCTGGAGATTCCGCTGACCGATCTTTCGGGCCTGGAGGCTGAGGCCTGCGACGCCCGCGCGCGGGAAGAGGCCGTGCGCCTGGCCGAAACGCCCTTCGATCTCACGGCCGGGCCGCTGCTGCGCGTCGCACTCATCCGCCTGGCCGCCGACGAGCACCTGCTGGTCGTCGTCATGCATCACATCGTGTCGGACGGCTGGTCGATGCAGATCCTGGTCGACGAATTCGTCGCGCAATACCGTGCGCGCGCGGCCGGGCAGGCGCCGCGGCTCGCCCCCCTGCCGATCCAGTATGCCGACTACGCGCTGTGGCAGCGCCACTGGCTCGAAGCCGGCGAGAAGGATCGCCAGCTCGGCTACTGGAAGGCGCAGCTGGGCGCGGCGCATCCGGTGCTGCAGCTGCCCACGGACCACGCGCGGCGCAGCGACGGCAAGTACAGCGTTGCCCGCCACGAGTTGGCGCTGCCGCAGCCCCTGGCCGATGCGCTGCACCGGCGCGCGCAGGCCGAGGGCAGCACGCTCTTCATGGTGCTGCTCACTGCGCTGCAGGTGCTGCTGCACCGCTACACCGCGCAGCAGGACATCCGCGTCGGCGTGCCCGTGGCCAACCGGCACCGGGTGGAGTCGGAGCGCGTCATCGGCTTCTTCGTCAACACGCAGGTGCTGCGCAATGTGCTCGACAGCCGCACCAGCCTGCGGCAGGCACTGCAGCAAACCCGCGAGGCGGCACTCGGCGCACAGGCCCATCAGGACCTGCCGTTCGAGCAGCTGGTCGAAGCCCTGCAGCCCGAACGCAGCCTGGGCACGGCACCGCTGTTCCAGGTGATGTTCAACCACCAGCGCCGCGACAACGCGGCGCTTGCCACGCTGCCTGGCCTCACGCTGGAAGACTATGAGATCGGCACGCAGGTGGCCCAATTCGAGCTGACCCTGAGCACCGTCGAAGATGCGCAGGGCCACCTGCAGGCGAGCTTTCATGTGGCGCAGGAGCTGTTCGACCCCGAGACCGCCGCCCGCATGGCCGCGCATTACCTGGGCGTGCTGCGCGCGCTTGCCGAACGGCCCGAGCAAGCGGTGGGAGACATCGACCTGCTCACCGCGGGTGAAAAGGAACGGCTCGCGAACTGGGGCGTGAACGGTTCCGGTGATCGCAGCACCGAGCCTGTGCACCACCTGATGGCCCGGCACGCGAAGACCAACCCGGATGCGCCCGCGCTGCTCTTCGGCGACGAGGTGCTGAGCTACGGCGAACTCGACCGGCGCGCCAATCGCCTGGCGCACCGGCTGATCGCGATGGGCGTGAAGCCCGAGACGCGCGTCGGCATCGCGGTGGAGCGTTCGCCCGATATCGTGGTCGGCCTGCTCGGCATCCTGAAGGCCGGCGGCGCCTATGTGCCGCTCGATCCGGAGTATCCCGCCGACCGCCTGGCCTACATGGTGGAGGACAGCGGTATTGCGCTGCTCGTCACGCAAAGCCATGTGATGGCGGGCCTGCCGCTGCGGGACGGCCTTCGCGTGCTGCAGCTGGACACCGCCGACCTGGCCGGCGAGCCCGACAACGCACCCGATGTGCCCGTGCATGCGGGCAACCTCGCCTACATCATCTACACCTCGGGTTCGACCGGCATGCCCAAGGGCGTGATGGTGTCGCACGGACCGTTCGCCGCGCACTGCGTGGAAACCGCGGTGCTCTATGAAATGGGCCGGCAGTCGCGCGAGCTGCACTTCCTGTCGTTCTCGTTCGACGGGGCGCACGAGCGGCTTTTTACGGCGCTGTGCTGCGGCGCATCGCTGCTCCTGCGCGATGCCTCGCTCTGGAGCGCCGAGCAGACGCTCGACGCCATGCAGCGCCACGGCGTGACCAATGCCGGCTTCCCGCCGGCCTACCTGCGGCAACTGGCCAACTGGGCGCGCGACACCGGCCGCTGCCCACCGGTGCACCTGTACTCCTTCGGCGGCGAGGCAATGTCGCGCGAAGGTTTCGACGCCGTGTGCCGGCACCTGAAGCCCGCGCTGCTGATCAACGGCTACGGCCCGACCGAGGCGGTCGTCACGCCGATGCTGTGGAAGGTCGCAGGCACCGCGACTTTCTCCGAGGGCTATGCGCCCATCGGCCGGCCCGTGGGCAACCGCAGCGCCTACGTGCTCGACGCGGACCTGAACCTGGTGCCGCGCAACGTGGCTGGCGAGCTGTACCTCGGCGGGGAGGGGCTGGCGCGCGGCTACCTGCACCGCGCGCCGCTCACGGCCGAGCGCTTCGTGGCGAATCCCTTCGATGCGCAAGGCGGGCGCCTCTACCGCACCGGCGACTGGGTGCGATGGCGCGACGACGGGCAGCTCGAATACCTGGGGCGCATCGACCATCAAGTGAAGATCCGGGGCTTTCGCATCGAGCTCGGCGAGATCGAGGCGCAACTGCTGGCCCAGCCCGAAGTGCGCGAAGCGGTGGTGGTCGCAAGGCCCGGGCCGAGCGGTGCGCGGCTGGTGGCTTATGTGTCGCCGCGGGACGGCCGGCTCGCCGACGCGGCCGTGCTGAAGGAGCGGCTTGCCCGCGCGCTGCCCGACTACATGGTGCCGGGCACGCTGGTGGTGGTCGATGCGCTGCCGCTCGCCCCGAGCGGCAAGGTCGACCGCAAGGCGCTGCCGGAGCCGACCGCCGAACACGGCAAGGCTTTCGAGCCGCCGCAGGGCGCAGCCGAAGAGGCCATTGCGGCGGTATGGACCGATGTGCTGGGTCTCTCGCGCGTGGGCCGCGACGACAACTTCTTCGAGCTCGGCGGCGATTCGATCCTGAGCCTGCAGATCGTGGCGCGCCTGCGGCTGGCGGGCTGGAAGGTCGCGCCCAGGCAGATCTTCGAGCGGCAGACGGTGGCGCAGCTCGCGGCTGTCATGGCACCGGCCGATGCGTTGCTTGCCCCGGTGGGCGATGTGCAGGGTGAAGCCCCGCTGTTGCCGTTCCAGCATGCGTTCTTCGGGATGGACATGCCGGTGCGCGCGCATTGGAACCAGGCAGTGCTGCTGAAGAACCGCGAGCCGCTGCAATTGCCGGCCTTCAGGCAGGCGCTGCGCGCGGTGGTGCAGCAACACGACAGCTTGCGCCTGCGCTACCGGCAGGACGCCGGCGGGCTGTGGCACCAAAGCTATGAGACCGTGCCCGAAGACCAGTTCGCGGAGCTGGTGTGGGTGCGGCGCGCGGCGGATGCCGCGCAGGTGGCGCCGCTGTGCGAAGAGGCGCAGCGCAGCCTGGACCTGGCGCACGGCCCGCTGGTCCGCGCGCTCGCCGTCGAGCTGCCGGATGGCGACTCGCGGCTGTTGCTGGTCGTTCACCATCTGGTGGTCGATGGCGTGTCGTGGCGCATCCTGCTCGAAGACCTGCAGGCCGCGTACCGGCAGAGCCTTGCGGGCCAGGCCATTGCGCTGCCCGCTGCGGGCAGCAGCTGCAAGGACTGGGCCGTCGCGTTGCAGGGTTATGCAAAGGCCCATGGCGGCGAGCTCGCCCACTGGCAGGCGCTGGCCGACGTGCCGGCTGCGCTGCCATGCATGCGTCCGCATGGATCGAACACCGCGGCCGACCAGGAGAGCGTCGAGTGGCGGCTCGACAAGGCCACCACGGAGGCGTTCCTGAAGGATGCACCCGCGGCCTACCGCACGCAGGCCAACGACCTCCTGCTGACGGCACTGGGCCGCGCGCTGTGCGCGTGGAGCGGGCACGACAGGCTGCTGGTCGACCTGGAAGGCCACGGCCGTGAAGACCTGTTCGCGCACATCGACCTGTCGCGCACGGTCGGCTGGTTCACCGCGCTGTTCCCTGTGGCGCTCGATCCGCTCGGCGCAGAAGGCGAGGCGCTCAAGCGCGTGAAAGAAAACCTGCGCCGCGTTCCGTGCAAGGGCGTGGGGCATGGTGTCTTCAAGCACCTCGGCGATGCCGCGCAGCGCGAGGCGGTGCGCGCGCTGCCCAAGGCGCAGGTGGTCTTCAACTATCTGGGCCAGTTCGACAACAGCGGTGCCGATGCGCAGGCGCAATGGAGCCTCGCGCAGGAGCCCAGCGGCGCGCCGGTGGATGGCGCCGCGCCGCTCACGCACGAGTTCTCGATCAACGGCCAGGTCTACGGCGGCGAGCTCTCGCTGCGCGCGAGCTACAGCCGCGCACGCCACGACCGCGACGCGGTCGTGGGCTGGATGCAGCGCTTCCGAGAGGAACTCGAAGCGCTGGTGCGGCATTGCACAAGCGGCGCCGAAGGGGTGACGCCGGCGGATTTTCCGCTGGCCGCCATCGACCAGCCGCAGCTCGACGCGCTGGCGCTGCCGGTGGCAAACCTTGCGGACCTGTACCCGCTCTCGCCGATGCAGGCCGGCATGCTGTTCCACAGCCTGTTCGCGCCCGGCGGCAGCGCTTACCTGAACCAATTGCGCGTGGACATCGACGGGCTCGATGCCGAGCGCTTCAAGGCGGCTTGGCGCGCAGTGCTCGAGCGGCACGAGGTGCTGCGCACCGGATTCGTCCAGGGCGAAGCTGGGTGGCAATGGGTGGCAAGGCAGGTCGAGGTGCCGCTGGCCGAACACGACTGGCGGGGGCGCGTCGATGCGCCCAGGGCCCTGGACGCGCTGGCCAACGAGCAGCTTGCGCAGGGTTTCGACCTCGCGCGGCCGCCGCTGATGCGGCTCGTGCTGGTGCGCGTTCGCGATGACCGGCACCACTTCGTCTGGACCATGCACCACCTGCTGCTCGACGGCTGGAGCACGTCGCAGCTCATGGGCGAGGTGCTGCGGCACTACGCGGGCGAAGCACCCGCGGCCCCCGGCGGGCGCTATGCCGACTACATCGCGTGGCTGCAAGGGCGCGACGGCGCTGCCGACGAGCACCACTGGCGCCAGGAACTCGCCTGCCTCGAAGGTCCCACCTGGTTGGCCAACACCTTGCCCAAGCCAGTGGTCGAACAGGGCGGGCACGGCATGCACCGCCACGAGATCGACGCGCCGCGCACGCGCACGCTGCTCGAAGCGGCCCGGCGCGAACGCGTGACCCTCAACACGCTGGTGCAGGCCGCGTGGGCGCTTCTGCTGGCACGCCATACGGGACAGCGCAGCGTGAGCTTCGGTGCCACCGTGGCGGGCCGGCCGGTGGATCTTCCCGGCGCGCAGCAGATGCTGGGCCTGTTCATCAACACGCTGCCGGTGATCGCCACGTTGCAGCCGGACCAGCGCGTGGGCGATTGGCTGCGGGCGCTGCAGGCGCGCAACCTCGCGGCGCAAGACCACGAGCACACGCCGCTCTACGAAGTGCAGCGCTGGGCGGGGCAGGGCGGACAGGACCTGTTCGACAGCCTGGTGGTGTTCGAGAACTATCCGCTCGATCAGGCGCTGAAACAGCAGGCGCCCGGCGGCCTGCGCTTCGGCGAGGTGCGCAACCGCGAGGAAACGAACTATCCGCTGACCCTTTCCGTGCACCAGGGCGACACGCTGGTGCTGAGCTACAGCCACGCGCGCAGCCAGTTCGACGAGGCAGCGGTGGGCGCGCTGGCCGCGCACATGGACAGGCTGCTCGGGCTGCTGGCCCACGCGCCGGACGCGCGGCTGGGGGACATGGGGCTTGCGGACACGCTGCCGCCGCCGGGTGAGGCGATGCGCAATACAAGGGGCGATGTCGAACCCGTGCACCGCTGGATCGAGCGCCAGGCCAAGGCAAATCCGCAGGCCATTGCGCTCGTGCTCGGCGATGAGACGCTCGGCTACGGCGAGCTCGACGCCCGTGCGAACCGGCTGGTGCACCGGCTGGTCGCGCTCGGCGTGAAGCCCGAGGTGAAAGTCGGCATCGCGGTCGAGCGCTCCATCGAGATGGTGGTGGGCCTGCTCGCCATCCTGAAGGCCGGCGGCGCCTATGTGCCGCTGGACCCCGAGTACCCGGCCGACCGGCTGGCCTACATGATCGAGGACAGCGCGATCCGCCTGCTGCTCACGCAAAGCCATGTGAAGGCGAAGCTCCCGGCGGGCGATGCCCTGCAGGTGCTGGAGCTCGACACGCTCGACCTGCGCGCCGAACCGGCGCACGCACCCGAAGTGGCGGTGCACGCCGACCACCTCGCCTACGTGATCTACACCTCGGGATCGACCGGCCGCCCCAAGGGCGCGCAGCTCACGCATCGCAACGTGGCGCGCCTGCTGGGTGCCACCGACGGCTGGTTTCGCTTCGGCGCACAGGACGTGTGGACGAATTTCCATTCCTACGCGTTCGACTTCTCGGTGTGGGAAATCTTCGGTGCGCTGTGCACTGGCGGCAAGCTGGTGATCGTGCCGTACTGGGTGAGCCGCTCGCCCGACGACTTCGTGGCCTTGCTGCGCGCACAGCGCGTGACCGTGCTGAACCAGACGCCATCGGCCTTCCGCCAGCTGACCCACAGCCCGGCGCTGGAGGATGGCGAACGCCTTTCGCTGCGTTGTGTGATCTTTGGCGGCGAGGCGCTGGAGCCGGAGAGCCTGCGGCCCTGGATCGATCGCTTCGGCGATGCGCAGCCGCAGCTGGTCAACATGTACGGCATCACCGAGACGACGGTGCACGTGACCTACCGGCCCATCGTGCGGTCCGATCTCGACCAGAAGCGCAGTCCCGTGGGCGTGTGCATCCCGGACCTCGGGCTGTGGGTGCTGGACAGCGACCTCAACCCGCTGCCCGTGGGCGTGCCGGGCGAGTTGCACGTGTCCGGCGCAGGCCTGGCGCGGGGCTATCTCAACCGCGCCGGCCTCAGTTCGGAGCGCTTCATCGCCGCACCCTTCGGTGAGCCGGGCAGCCGGCTGTACCGCACCGGCGACCTGGTGCGCTGGCGTGCAGACGGCCAGCTCGACTACCTCGGGCGCATCGACCACCAGGTGAAGATCCGGGGCTTTCGCATCGAACTCGGCGAGATCGAGGCGCAGCTGCAGGCCCAGCCCGAGGTGCGCGAAGCGGTGGTCCTGGCCAAGGACGGCCCGGCGGGGGCGCGGCTCGTCGCGTATGTGTCGCCGCGGGCCGGCCGGGAGGTGGATGTCGCGGTGCTGCGCGAGCGGCTCTTGCAGCACCTGCCCGACTACATGGTGCCCTCGGCCATCGTGCGGCTCGACGCGGTGCCGCTCAACGCGAACGGCAAGGCCGACCGCAAGGCGCTGCCCGATCCGGAACTCGCGAGCGACACGGCCTATGCCGAGCCGCAGGGCGAGGCCGAGACCGCGCTCGCGGCGATCTGGTCCGAGGTGCTGGGCGTGGAGCGCGTCGGGCGCCACGACAACTTCTTCGAGCTCGGCGGCCATTCGCTGCTGGCGGTGCAACTGGTATCGGGCGCCAAGCGGCGCTTCGGCATCGAGCTGCCGCTGCGCACGGTGTTCGAGCAACCCTCGCTGATGGCATTCGCCGCCGCCGTGGCCGCGGTGGCCACTGAACCGCCAGCCGGCGCCACGGTCTCCCAGGACCGCGGCGTCGAGCGCATCGATGCCCTCCTGGGCGAACTGGAGATGGAAGACCTATGAGCCTGGAAATGACCGCGCTCTCGCGCCGCTTCGCTGCCTTGCCTGCGGCCAGGCAGCGCGTGTTTCTCGAGAAGCTGCGCGCGAGCGGCGTGGGTTTCGACGCGCTGCCCATCGTGCCGCGCGATCCCGCGGCGCCGGTGCCGGTGGCCTATGCGCAGCGCGCCCTGTGGCTGGTGTGGCAGCGCGCGCCGCAGTCGCCCGCGTACAACCTGTCGGGGCGGCTGGCGCTGCCCCTGTCGTGCACGCCGCAGCAGGTGCAAGCCTGCCTCGCCCAACTGGTGGCGCGGCACGAGGTGCTCTGCACCACCTACCCGGCCGGCGCCGAAGGGCAGCCGCTGCAGCACATCGACCCCGGGCATCGCTTCGGCTGGGCGGTGCGCGAATGGACTGGCTCGCGCGCGGACAGCGAGCGCGAGCTTGCGGCTGCCGCCACCGAGTTCGGCGCGCGGCCGTTCGATCTGGAGCATGGCCCCGTGTTCCGCGGCCAGCTGAATGTCTTTGCCGACGGCGCGCCCGAACTCTTTCTCGCGGTGCATCACATCGCGGCCGACGGCCAATCGGTGGCGCTGCTCGTCGCCGAGCTGCAGGCGCTGCTCGCCGCGCCCGCGGGGAGTGCACAGCCTGCGGCGCCGGCCCTGCAGTACGCCGACTACGCCGTGTGGCAACGCCAGTGGCTCGAAGCCGGCGAACTCGAAAGACAAACCGCGTACTGGCGCGAACAACTGCGGGGTGCGCCGCAAAGCACGCCGCTGCCGCTGGACCGTCCGCGCCAAAGGGCGCGCGATGCGCGCGGCGGGCAGATCAGCTTCGCGCTGCCGCCGGATGTGTCGCAGCGCCTGAAGGAGCTGGCGCGCAAGCAGGCCGCATCGCCGTACATGGTGGCGATCGCGCTGCTCGGCCTCCTGGTCTACCGCTACAGCGGCGAGCGTGACGTGTGCATCGGCTCGCCGTCGACCACGCGCGACCGCCCCGAGCTGGCTGCCCTGGTGGGCCACTTCACCAACGTGCTGGTGCTGCGCATGAAGGTGGACCCCGCGGCCGACTTCGTCGCGCTGCTGTCGCAGGTGCGCGAGCGCGTGCTCGAAGCCAAGAGCCACCAGGACCTGCCGTTGGACATGCTCGTCGAGGCGTTGGCGCTGGAGCGTACGCCGGGGTTGCATCCGCTGTTCCAGATCAAGTCGACGCAGCAGGCGGCGGGGGCTGTGCCCGCCGATCCGGCGGCTGCCGCGCACGGCATCGGCGTGGACGAAGTGCACTTCGACCTGAGCTTCGACCTGGTTGACGCCGGCGGTGCACTGTCCTTCGTTCTGGCGTATGCCGTGGACATCTTCGACCATGCGACCATCGAGCGGCTGGCCGATGCGCTGCGCAGCCTGGCGGCGCAGGTTGCGGCCGATCCGGCGCGCGCGTTGAGCGGCATGCAATTGGCCGGCGATTCGAGCCTGCGCGGGGAACGCGCCTGCTGGCCCGCCGACAACGTGCTGGCCCTGTTCGACCAGGCGGCCGCAAGGCGCCGCGGCGCGACGGCGCTCACCTTCGGCGACCGCGCGCACAGCTTCGATGAACTGGCGCGCGCTGCCGGCCACTGGGCCGCCGAGCTCGAAAGCCGCGGCATCGGTACCGAGCAGCGCGTGGCCGTCTGCATCGAGCGCACGCCCGAATTCGTGCTGGCGGCGCTGTCGGTGCTGAAGGCCGGGGGCGTCTACGTGCCCATCGACCCGGCGCTGCCACAGCAGCGCATCGACGAGCTGCTGGCCGATTGCGGCGCTGTGCTGGTGCTGGTGTCCGGCGGCAAGCCGCGGCAGGCCGCGCTGCCGTGCCTGCAGGTGGGCTTCGACGTGCCGGGCGGCTTCGTGCCGCACCGTGCACGTGCGGTGCATCCTGCGCAGGCCGCCTACCTGATCTACACCTCGGGATCGACCGGCCGGCCCAAGGGCGTGGTCGTTCACCACGGCGCGCTGGCCAACTACGTGCAGGGCGTGCTCGAGCGGCTGGCGCTGCCCGAGGACGAGAGCTTCGCGATGGTGTCCACCGTCGCGGCGGACCTGGGCCACACCTCGCTGTTCGGTGCGCTGTGCTCGGGCGGTGCGCTGCACCTCGTCTCGAGCGACGCGGCCTTCGATCCCGATGCATTTGCGGACGGCATGGCGAAGACGCGCGCCGGCGTGCTGAAGATCGTGCCCAGCCATCTGAAGGGCCTGCTGAACGCGCAGCGCGCGGCCGCGGTGCTGCCGTCGCATACGCTCGTGCTGGGCGGCGAGGCGACGGACGCCGCGACGCTGCAGGCCATTCGGGCGCTGCGGCCGGACCTGCGCATCTTCAACCACTACGGGCCGACCGAGACCTCGGTCGGCATGCTGACGCATGCGGCGCCGGCGCAGGCCGACGGAGCCGGCAGCCTGCCGCTGGGCAAACCCATTGCGAACATGGACGCCTGGGTGCTCGACGACGCATTGCAGCCCGTGCAGCCCGGCATGGCGGGCGAGCTCTACATCGGCGGTGCCGGCGTGGCGCGCGGCTATCTTTCACGCGCCGGTCTTTGCGCCGACCGCTTCGTTGCTTCCCCCTTCGGCGACGGCCAACGCCTGTATCGTGCGGGGGACCGCGTGCGCCAGCGCAGCGACGGCACGCTGGAGTTTCTGGGCCGCAGCGACGACCAGGTGAAGATTCGCGGCTACCGCGTCGAGCCGGGCGAAGTGGCGGGCCGCATCCGCGAACTCGATGGCGTGGCCGATGCAGTGGTCGTTGCAGAGCAGGGCGCGCAGGAGAGCACAGTGCTGCGCGCCTACGTGGTTGCCGGACCGGGCGGTTCGCCCGACGTGGAACAGCTGAGGCACGCGCTGGCGGACAGCCTGCCGGCGTGGATGGTGCCCGAGCGCATCGTGCTGCTCGACGCGCTGCCGCTCACGGCCAACGGCAAGATCGATCGCAAGGCGCTGCCGCGCCCGGCGCAGCCCGAGCCCGCGCGGCTTTTCGACGCCCCGCGGGGCGCGACCGAAGAGGCGCTGGCCCGCATCTGGAGCCAGGTGCTCGGCGTGGACCGCATTGCACGCGGCGACAACTTCTTTGCGCTGGGCGGCGACTCCATCCTGAGCTTGAAGCTGGTGGCGCGCATCCGCAAGCAGTTGCCCGGCGGCGGCCAGCTGAGCCTGCCGGATGTGATGCAGGCCAGCAGCCTCGGCAGCCTCGCCGAGCGGCTGCGGCAGAAGTTCGAGGGTTCGCATGATGCCGTCTGCCTGAGCGCGAGCGGCACCGGCGTGCCGCTGTTCTGCCTGCCGGGACTCATCGTGAACACGCGCGAGTTCCTGCCGCTCGCGCAGGCGCTGCAGGGCGAGCGCGTGGTGTACGGCTTCGTGAGCCACGTCTACACGCGCAAGCGCTGGCGCGGGTTCGATCTGCAGGCGCTGGCCGCCGAGTACGCGAGCTTCATCCTCGCCACGGCCACCGAGGGGCGCTGCGCGCTGCTGGGCTGGTCGTCGGGTGGCGACCTGGCCTTCGAGCTCGCGCGGCAACTGCAGGGACGCATCGAGATCGTGTTCACCGGCATGCTGGACGTGTTCGAGACCGCGCCGCTGCGCGCCTCGACGCCGCTCGATGCTGCCCGGCGCGCCCAGGCCGACGAGGTGCTCTCGGAGTGGCTGGGCCGCTCGGAAATGGCCGGGCACTGGAAGGCGCTCTTCGCCCGCATGGACGACGAGGAACTTGCCTGGGTGGCCGAGCAGGTGCTGGATCCGGCGCAGCCGCTGCCGCTCGACGGCACCGGCGACGAGGCGGCCGAGTACCTGTTGTGGACGACGCTCGACAAGCGCGTGCAGGCCGCGCGCTACACCTATGCGCGCTCACCGCTGCCGCTGCACGTGTTCCTCGCGGACAGCTCGCTGCGCCGCGAGGAGACGCTGCGCAACTGGGCCGACCACGCGCCGGTGGTCTCGGCCGAAGTGCTGCCGCAGGCCGATCACCTGGACATCGTTCGCCATCCCGCGCTGTGCGCTGCGCTGAAGGGACTGCTGCGCGAGGCCGATGCGGCGCATGGCGCCGTGCAGGCAGGCCTGGCCGCGCAATCGGCCTGAGCCGAAAGGAACCACGCAAAAAAGGGGCGCAGCGCCAGCTGCGTCCCTTTTTTTGCGTTTGGAGGCCGCTGCGCGGCTTACCAGCGGTAGGTGGCCGTGGCCGTGACCTTGCGCTGGTCGCCGTAATAGCAATTGCCGTACTGGTCGCAGTTCGCGAAGTAGGTCTTGTCGGTCAGGTTGCGCACGTTCAGCGCAAGGCTCCAGCGGTCGATGTCGTAGCCGATCATCGCGTCGAACAAGGTGTACGAAGGCACCTGGATCGGCGCCTTGTTCAGGTCGCCGCGGTTCGAGCCGTTGAAGCGTGCGCCCAGCCCGACCTTGATGCCGTTGTCGAAGCGGTAGTCCGCCCAGAGCGCGGCGCGGTGCCTGGACACCGCGAGCAGCGGCGTGCCGATCTCGCTCGGCGTGCTGCTGGCCGTGATCTCCACCTTGGGCGTGTAGGCGTAGGACACCGTCACGTTCATGCGCTTGACGGGCTGGAAGGCCGCTTCGAGCTCCAGGCCGCGTACCAGCACCTCGCCGGTCTGGCGCGGGCGGAAGTTGGCATCGGCGGTGATGTAGTTCTGGCGGCGCAGGTCGAAGATGGCGGCGCTGTAGCTGTCGGTGGTGCCCACGGGCTGGTAGCGCACGCCGGCTTCGTACTGGCGGCCGGTCTCGGGCTTGAACGGGCTCTTGGTGTCCGGGTTCAGACGCGCCGAGGGCGAGAACGATTCGGAGTAGCTCAGGTAGGGCGCCCAGCCGCTCGGGAAGGTGTAGACCAGGCCGCCGCGCTTGGTGAACTTGTGCTCGGGGATGTCGCTGCGCGTGCCGTCCAGGTTGCTGTGGATGATCGTGGAGGCGCGGTCGTAGCGGCCGCCGAGCGTGAGGCTCCAGCGCTCGCCCCACTTGATCTGGTCCTGGATGTACAGGCCGGTCTGCGTCAGGCGGGTGTTGGCGTCCACATAGGGCGCGGGCACGAAGAACGGACCGCCGTACACGGGCGCGTAGATGTTGATGCTCGGTGCGCTGCCGCCGCTGTAGCTGGCCTGCTCGATGCCGGTGCGCTGGTGGTCCAGGCCGATCAGCACCTTGTGCTTCCAGTCGCCCGAGACGAAGTTGGCTTCGAGCTGGTTGTCCAGCGTGAAGGTCGAGACGCTCTCGCGGCTGCCCGAGATGCTTCGGCGCAGCATCTGGTAGTTGCGCGGATCGGAGACATTGCTGTTGAGCGGCACGATCGCGCGGCCCTGCACGGCGCCGTAGTCGACGTCGAGCCGGCCGTAGCGCAGGTTCTGGCGCGCGGTGAACGTGTCGTTGAAGCGGTGCTCGAACTCGTAGCCGACCATCCACTGGTTCACGTCGAAGTGGTTGAAGTTGGGGTCGCCCACGAAGAGCGAGTCGGGAATGTAGTTGCCGAAACGCGTGGGAATCAGCGAGCCGACCGTCGGGCGCCCGCGCGTGTACACGCCGCCACGCACGCGGTTGAAGTGCGACAGCAGCGTGAGCGTGGTGTCCGCGGAGGGGCGCCAGGTGAGCGAGGGCGCGATGTAGAAGCGGTCGTCGTCCATGCTGGCGGCCGGCAGCTTGCTGTCGCGGCCGACGGCCGTGAGGCGGTAGCTGAGCTTGCCTTCGGCATCGATGGGGCCGGAGAAGTCGGCGGCGATCTGGGTGCGGTGGTTGCTGCCCAGTTGCAGCTGCACTTCGCGCAGCGGCTCGGTGGTGGGGCGCTTGCTCACCACGTTGACCACGCCGCCGGGGCTGGCCTGGCCGTAGAGCACCGAGGCCGGTCCGCGCAGCACTTCGATGCGCTCCATGCCGTAGGGTTCGATCTGCCAGACGCCCCAGTTGCCGTTGTTGCGCAGGGGCATGCCGTCCAGGTAGAAGCCCGGCGCGTAGCCGTCGAAGCCGCGGATCGAGATCCAGTCGTAGCGCGAGTCGGCGCCGAAGACGGTGGTGCTCACGCCGGGGGTGTAGCCCAGCGCGTCCTTCACGGTGGTGGCGCCGATGGCGGCCGCGCGGTCGGCCGTGACCACCGAGATCGACTGGGGGGTTTCCAGGATCGGGGTGTCGGTCTTGGTGCCGGTGGCGCTGCGCTTGGCCACGTAGCCGCTCACATGGCCCTTGGCCGATGCTTCCGTATCGGCCGTGACGGTCACCGCCGGCAGGTTGCTGTCCTGCGAGAAGGCGGGGGCCGCCCAGAGGGTGCAGGCGGTTCCGAAGGCCGAGGCAAGCGCGGCGCTCAGCAGGCGGGGTCGGGGCAGGGGACGCATAGGTTGAGGTACTCCAGGGGCAGTGAAAAAACGACGTGTTCGGGTTTCAGCGCAAGGCCTGCCGTATCCCGCAGTTCTGGCGCTTCCGTACATGAGACGTTTGAACTACAAAAAGAGAGACACCCTGTACCAAATGCTTCAGCACGTACCCGCCACGCGCACCGCCGCGCCTCGGCGGCGGCCTAGATGCGGACGGCCTGGCGCTCGCTCCGGCCGGCGTTGGCGGCGCTGGCCGCGCCCGCCGTGCCCGGCATCGCCGGAATGGCCTTCAGCAGCGCGCTGCCGATCTCCCCCGTGCGCACCGAGGTCACCGACAGCAGCGTGTCGCTCAGGCCGTGCGAGGACTCGCAGGCGCCCTGCAGGAAGATGGCGGGGCGGAAGTCCCCGGTGCTGCGCACGCGGTAGTGGCGGTCCACCGAGAAACCATCCAGGTACGGCGCGAGGGGGGTCAGCAGTTCCTTGTGCTGCTCGCGTGCGTAGCCGGTGGCGAGCACCACGGCGTCGTAGCGCGAGGTGCTTTCGCGGCCGGTGTTCCGGTCGCACATGGTCAGGTGGATGCCCTCGGCCGTGGCGTGGGCGGCGTGGATGTCGTGCCGGCGCAGGAAGCGCATGCGGTTTTCGCCGCGCACCTTCTGCTGGTAGAACATCTTGAAGATCTGCTGGATCAGTTCCAGGTCGGCCACTGCGTAGTTGGTGTGGCCGAATTCCTCGAGCAGGGCGGCGCGCTCGTCGTCGGGCCGGCTGTACATGTAGTCGGTGAACTCGGCGTTGAACACCTCGTTCACGAAGGGGCTGTCGTCCGAGGGGCGGATGGAGCGGGCCCGCATGACGAGGTCGACCTGCGGCGCATGGGGGCGGCCCTGCAGGTCCATGAAGATCTCCGCGGCGCTCTGGCCGGCGCCGACGATGGCGATTCTTTGCGCGCCGTCCTGCGCGGCGATGCCCTGCAGGTAGCTGCTCGAATGGAACACGCGCGGGTCGCTGCGCAGCGCTCGGAAGCAGTCCGGAATGTTGGGCATGCCGCCGATGCTGACCACGAGGTTGCGCGCGAGGCGCTCGCTCACGTGTCCCGTGCGGTCGTGCGAGCGCACGCGCAGCAGCGTCACGTCGCCGCCGTGGGCCTCGCGCTCGGGCAGCACCTCGAACACTTCCTCGCCGTAGACGCAGGCATCCTCGAACTGCGCGGCGGCCCAGGCCAGGTAGTCGTTGAACTCGTGGCGGCTCGGGAAGAAGGTCTTCAGGTTGATGAAGTCCTGCAGGCGCCTTTTCTCGTGCAGGTAGTTGATGAAGGTGAAGCGGCTGGTCGGGTTGCGCAGCGTGGCCAGGTCCTTCAGGAAGGAGATCTGCATGTGCGCATGCTCCAGCATCATGTCCTTGTGCCAGGCGAAGGTGGGCTGCTTCTCGATGAACATTGCGTCGAGCCGGCGCCCCTCGCGCCGCTTCTCGTCGAGCGCGATCGCCAGCGCGATGTTCGAGGGGCCGAAGCCGATGCCGATGACGTCGTGAATGACCATGGCGGATTCCTTTTTGCTGCGAAGCGGTTGAGCGGGTTAAACGGGCGTGGCGGACGCGGCTGCTGCAGCCGGCGCGTCGCTGCGCGGCAGCCAGAGGCTGTCGATGAAGTAGCGTTCGCGCAGCATCATCACGAGCTGTGCGCGCTTGTGCGGCAGGTCGAACTCCTTCACCTTGGCGTAGCCCGACTTGTCGAGGTTGCGGATCTGCTGCACGTGGTCGATGCGCGGCTCGCCCACGGCGCGCTGGGTGCGCGGGTCGCACAGGAAGATGTAGTGCGAGATGGAGGTGAGCCACGCGGTGGCACAGGCCTTACCGCGGAACGACGGCTCGCCGACCAGCACGTGCCAGCCGCGGTCGTAGTCCTGCACGTCGTAGAAGGGCGCGATGCGGCTTTCCTTGGCCCAGTACATCTCGAAGTAGGCAAAGGGCTCGCCGTCGAAGCTCGCGATCATCGAGTACATGTGCGGGTCGCGGTCGATGCCCGAGAGGTAGGCGCGGTGCTTGTCCAGGTCGCCTTCCTCGTCCCAGATCTCGGCCACGTCGGGGTCGTTCATCCAGCGGTTGAAGATGCCCAGGTCGCGCTCGAGGTCGATGCTGCGAAACGAGAAGGTCTTGCCGAGCCACGGAATGAAGCGCTGGTAGAGCACGCCGCGCGGCTTGGGCGTGCGCAGCGGATGCACCTTGCCGTTGGTGAGCGCATAGCGCTGCGCCATCGGGGCATGCACGGTGGGAAGCCACAGGCGCGGCTGCTGCCAGAGCATGTCGCGAAAGGCGCGCACGCCGCCGTCCGGCGACGCCAGCAGGACGCCGGTGTGGGTCAGCTCCTCGGCCGGCGCGGGCACCGCCACCGCGAGGCTCTTGTGCGCGGGGCGGTACTCGAAGGCGGCTTCCAGCGCCGCGAGCAGGTGAGGGGTGGAGGCCGCACTGCCGTCGACCCATTGGAGCGCGGCATCGGCCCCGCCGGCTGCGAGCTTCCAGAGCGAGCGGCTGCCGCCCTGGCGGCTGCGCACGGCGAGCATCTCGCCGTCCAGGGTGATGTCGTGCGGCGTGCCGTCGGCGTAGGAGGTGAGGGTCATGGGGTTCCTTCGGTGGACCGGTGGCTCGCGAGCAGGGCCAGGCCCTGGTGGAGTGCCGGAAAGAGGCTGTGGTTGAAGTTGTTCCAGCGCAGCTCGAGGATCGAGTCCGCGGGGTCGATGTGCGTGCCGAGCACGTCGTGGATGACCTCGCCGGAGTCGATGCCGTTGTCCACGTAGTGCAGCGAGGCGCCGGTCTTCAGGAGCAGCGGCGCGGGGACGCTTTCCATCGTCTGCCAGTTCACGACCTTGCGGCCCTTGGCGCCGTGCAGCGCATCGAGCGTGGCGCAGGCGCCGCGGCGCTCGTAAGGCGACTCGATGCGCGTGATGCCGGGGTGGATGTTGACGATCCTGCGGTGAAAGGGCGCACCCGGGCGCACGAGTTCGTCCAGGATGACCAGGAGCCCGTCGAGCACGACGATGTCGGCCTGCAGCGTGAGCAGCTTGTCCAGCAGGCGGCGCTCGAAGGCGCTCTTGGCGGCGGGTCGCTCTTTCGCGTCGAGCGGAAGCCGCCGGTACTCGGACGGCACCGCGTGGAGCATGCCGTTGAGCAGCTTGCCCTGCGCCTTCAGGTCGCCTGGAAAGATCCACTGGCGGCCGGGCTGGCAGGAGAAGCCGTAGTCCTGCAGCGCCGCGCGGTCCCGCGGCGAGCCTTCGTCGTCGTCGTAGACGATGCCTTCGAGCGAATAGGCCTCTCCCAGCGAGCTTTCGTCCAGTGCCTTGGCCAGGTATTCGAGCGGGGACGCCATGTAGCGCTGCGTGCCCTTGAAGTCGATGTACTGGCCGGCCTTGTCGGCGGCCGCGTTTCTCAAGGACAGGATGTAGACGAGCTTTGCCTGGGACATGGGTGTGGCGTGAAGGATGGATCGGCGTTGGAGTTGGCTTGGGAACAAGCGGGCGTGGGGCCTTCAGGAGAAGACGTGGCAGCGCGCCATCTGTTCACGGCTGCAGGATTTCGCCGGCGCTCTTGCGGTGCTGCGGCGCGAGCGGGCAGGCGCCGCAGTAGTCCTCGCACGGAAGCAGGTAGTAGAGGCAGCACTGGCGGTGCAGCTTGACCGGCCGGCCCTGGCCGGCGTCGACCGGCCGTACCTCGCGGCAGCGGGCGTGCAGCGGGTTGACCGGCCGGGCCTCGTCCGGCCAGGCGGGGTGGTGCAGGAGGCGGTCGCGGTCGTGCGCGATGTGGGCTGCACCGCCGGTCGCGGCCAGCGCCATGTCGAAGATCGGTTCGAGGTGGCGCGCGGTGTTGCCCCACAGAATCTTGGGCGCAAGCCGCGTGAGGCTGCACAAGGCGAAAAAAAGCGGTTGCAGGTGCTGCCACAGCAGCGGCGCATAGCGCTGCGCGGTGTCCGCGCCGCGCAGCGCATCGCCCGGATGCAGCACATGAAAGCTCGAGGGTGCGCCCTTGTCGTCGAGCCGCACCCAGATGTGCTCCGCCGAAACCGGAAACACATGCTGCAGCACGCTGGCGGCCGCCACCACGGGCGGCAGCAGCGCGGAAAGGTAGTCCAGGCTCCACGCCGAGGCGACCGGCCGCAGGTCGCGCGCGCCGGCCGCGCCACGTGCGCGGGCGTGAAGGCGCAGCACGTCGGCCAGGAGCGAAGGCGAATGCGCCAGGTCGGCCACGCGCAGCGCGCCGGCCGGTACCGCGTCCGCGCACTGCAGCCGTTCGGCATGCACGGCGAGTGCGCCCGGGAACAGGGGTTCCAGCAGCGCGATCACGAGGCGGCCTGCAAGAGGTGCGGGGAATGCATCCCTTGAAGACGGTTTGGCGGCGGTGGTGTTCATCCGTCACATCGCATGAACATTGCCGGGACCCAGCCGTCTATGCAGTAAGCGGCGTGCAGCCGCCCGGGCGATGTCGACAGGGCATGGCCGTTTTCAAGCCGTTTTGCCCCGGGTGGGCGGAAAGAGCCTTTGCATGACACCGACCACCACGGCCCCCCGTGGCCACACCTCCGAGCTCGGGCGCCTGCTCAAGCCGTTTCTTCCATGGATTGTCCTGTCCGCGGTCACCGGCATCAGCGCGGGTGCGGCCACCGTCGCGCTGCTGGGCACCATCAACCAGGTGCTCAACCGCGAGGGCGGCATGGCGGGCGGGCTGCTGCTGACCTTCGTCGGGCTGTGCGCGGTGGCGCTGCTGGGGCGCATGGCCTCGGACGTGTCGACCAACTTCGTCGGCCAGCGGCTGGTGGCACAGGTGCGCAAGAGCCTCGCGCAGAAGATTCTCTCGGCGCCCATCGATGCGCTGGAGCGCTACCGCACGCATCGGCTGATGCCGGTGCTGTCGCAGGACGTGGACATGATCAGCGACGTGGCCTTCGTGCTGTCGTCCACGCTCATCGCGTTCGCGATTGCGCTGGGCTGCCTGGCGTACCTCGCGTACCTGTCGCTGCCGCTGTTCTGCCTGCTGGCGGTGGCGCTCGCGATCGGCGCGACCATCCAGACGCGCGCGCAGGTGCGCGCCGAAGCGGGTTTCTGGAAGGCGCGCGAATACGAGGAGCAGCTGCACAAGACCTACCGCGCGATCAGCGAAGGCGCGAAGGAATTCCGCATGCACCGCGCGCGCCGCACGCGGATGTTCGGCGGGCAGATCGAGCGCATCGTGGACAACATCCGCACCGTGAACGGACGCGCCATCAACACCTACGTGATGGCGACGGCCTTCGGCTCGGCGCTGTTCTTCCTGCTGATCGCGCTGATCCTGGGCTGGGCCGCGTTCCGGCCGACCGAGCCCGCGGTGCTGAGCGGCTTCGTGCTGGTGATGCTGTTCCTGAAGGGACCGGTGGACCAGATCGCGGGCGCGCTGCCGGGCGTGGGCCGGGCCAAGATCGCGTTCCGGCGCATCGCCGACCTGTCGGCGCGCTTTGCAACGCCGGAGTCGCACCTGCACCTGGAGCGCGCCTCCAACGGCGTGATGCTGAACCGCGAGATCGCCATGCGCGGCGTGCGCTACGGCTTCGATGCGCCCGAGGGCGGCGAGGCTTTCACGCTCGGGCCGATCGACCTGTCGCTGCGGCCCGGCGAGATGGTGTTCATCGTGGGCGACAACGGCTCCGGCAAGACGACGCTGATCAAGCTGCTGCTCGGCCTCTATGCACCGCACGGCGGCGAAGTGCTGCTCGACGGCGGCGTGGTGACGCCGGAAGGGCGCGACGACTACAGGCAGCTGTTCACGACGGTGTTCTCGGACTTCTACCTGTTCGAGGATCTGGCGGCCGGCGAAGAGGGCGCGGGCACGGCCACGCTGCCGCAGACGGCGCTGCCCTACCTGGAACGCCTGGAAATCGCGCACAAGGTGAGCGTGAAGGACGGCGCCTTCACCACCACCGATCTTTCGACCGGGCAGCGCAAGCGGTTGGCGCTGGTGCATGCGTACCTGGAAGGCCGCCCGGTGCTGGTGTTCGACGAATGGGCCGCCGACCAGGATCCGGCCTTCCGGCATCTGTTCTACACGGAGCTCTTGCCCGAACTGCGCGCCAAGGGGCATCTGCTGGTGGTGATCTCGCACGACGACAGGTACTTCCACCTGGCCGACCGCGTGGTCACGATGCGCGCCGGAAAGATCGAGGAGGACAAGGCGTACGTCCCGCTGGAAAGCCTGGCTGCATGATGCGTGACCGTGTGCCCGACGATCCCGCTTTCGACGCCGCGTGGACGCTCTTTTGCACGCTGCACGATGCGCCCTCGCCGGAGCGCGCCGAAGAGCTCATCCGCTGGCTCGGCGTGGACCCCGGGAACATCTGCGCGCTGAACGACGTGCTCACCCTCTGGGCACTGACCGGGGCCGCGCTGATCAAGCCTGTGCTGGAACAGGCGTGCCACGAAGAGGGGCGCTTGCAGTGAGGGCAAGGGCGCCCACGCTACTTCCGCAGCCCGCGCAACTGCGCAGCCATGCCGCCGAGGGCATCCCAGCGGCGGCGCGCTTCCTGGGCCGCGGCCGCATGCTCCGCCGACCGGCTGCGCCACCGCGCAAGCGCCAGGCGGGCCGCCATGGCGGCGTCGTGCGCAGCGATCTCGCTCTCCACGATCAGCGCGAGGGCACGCTCGATGAGTTTCTCGTTCGGGACGCTTGCCACGATGCGGCCGGCCCGTCAGGCGAAGTCTTCGGCGAAGCTTGCGTCGAAGCCCGGGCGCGTCGAGATGACCGGCTGCTCGATCAGCTCCGAACGCAGCCGGGCGAAGACGCGCGAGCAGTCGATGGCAGCGCGCAGCAGGTGCTTGGCGACCGCCATTTCGGTGATCTTCAGCTGCTGGGCGATTTCGGCGCGCGTGTGTCCGTAGGCCCGGAACAGCAGGAACACTTCGCGCCGCCGGGGCGGCAGCTTTTCAAGCGTCTCGACCACGCGCGCCAGCACCTGCTGCTGCGCGGCGATGTATTCGCAGGACGGCACCACCTGGCGCGAGCCCGAGTTGAAATGCGTGCTGACCCAGTCCTGTGCCACCTTGCGGCGGCGCGCATCGTCCACGCACAGGTTGCGCGCCACGCGAAAGAGCAAGGCGCGTGGCGATTCGATGCCGGAGCCCTGGGTGCTTTCAGGGGCCGCGTCGATGCGGATGTCGCCGCCCTTCATCTTGAGCGCGTGCGCATACACGCGCTCGAAGCTGGATTGCGCGATGTCCGCCGCATAGTGCGGGTCGCGCAGGTCGCGCGTCAGTTGCCGGCGCAAGTCCGCATAGTGAGCTACCAGTTCCTGGACGAGGTCGCGCATCCGATCGCCTTCTCGCAAGCATCAACGTGTTGGTTTCCCTGGGCCGGCCACCGGCGCGTGGTGCGGGTGGTTCGGATGATTGAATAAGAATTATTCTTATTGAAGTGTAACCTCAACCGCTTCTGGGCGAAGCTGGAAAAGGCGAGGGAACCCCGTGCGCGTGCCTGAAAAAGACACTCGAATCGGAAAGTGAGTAGCTTTGTTTTCGTTCGGGGCGCGCTGCGCCCCGAAGGCCGGTCAACCGCGTTTGGGAATGCCCAGACCCTTCACGACGGCCGGCCGCGCGACGAAGGTTTCGAGCACCCGCGCCACGTTCTTGAACTCGCTGAAGCCCACCAGCTCGCCCGCTTCGTAGAAGCCGATCAGGTTGCGGATCCACGGGAACGAGGCGATGTCGGCGATGGTGTAGTCGTCGCCCATGATCCATGCGCGATTGGCCAGGCGCTTGTCGAGCACGCCGAGCAGCCGCTTCGATTCGGCCACATAGCGGTCGCGCGGGCGCTTGTCCTCGTAGTCCTTGCCGGCAAACTTGTTGAAGAAACCGAGCTGGCCAAACATCGGACCGATACCGCCCATCTGGAACATCAGCCACTGGATGGTTTCGTAGCGGCCGGCGGCATCCTGGGGAATCAACTTGCCGGTCTTGTCGGCCAGGTACAGAAGAATGGCGCCCGACTCGAACAGCGCGAGCGGCTTGCCGCCGGGCCCGTCGGGGTCGAGGATCGCGGGAATCTTGTTGTTCGGATTGAGCGAGAGGAATTCCGGCGACATCTGGTCGTGGCTCTCGAAGCTCACCAGGTGCGGCTCGTAGGCGAGGCCGGTCTCCTCCAGCATGATCGAGACCTTCACGCCGTTGGGCGTGGGCAGCGAATACAGCTGCAGCCGGTCAGGGTGAAGCGCGGGCCATTTTTGGGTGATGGGAAAGCGGGACAGGTCGGTCATGGGTGGTTCATGAAAAGCGGAGTTGGAACGCCGCGCCCGCAGGGGGTCAGATGCCCAGCCAGGTCATCAGGGCCGTTTCGACCTCGGCCGAGGGTGCGACAAAGCCAGTGTAGGTCGATGTGGCGAGCGCGCGCTTGCCGGCATCGCTTTGCGCAAGGCCCAGCAGGGCGTCGCGCGCCGCGCTGGCCGTGGCGGCATCGAGCTTGCGCGACACCAGCCATTGCTTGATGGGAACCGCGCGCGATTCCGCGCAGACGTTGCCGCCGCCCTCCTTCCAGGTCTTGACCACGCCCGATGCCGCCGTGGCGCCATAGGCGGCGAAACCGTTCTGCACGTAGAACGGCACCGCGTCCTGGTAGCGCGTGTTGGTGAGCTTGAGCGCGGCGGGCTGCAGGCCCTGCTCGCGCAGCATCGCGCGCGTGATCACCGAGGTGATCGAATCCGCGTCGGGCATCACCAGCCCCTTGCCGGCGATGCTCTTCCAGTTGGAGATGGGCTGCGGCTCCTTGCACAGCAGCGACACCTTGTAGGCCGTGAAGCCGCTGGTCCAGGCCAGCGCCTGGTAGCGGCCGCTCTTGACGGCCTCGAGCGCCACGTGGGCCGGGTGGATGAAGGCCAGGTCGACCTGCTGCTCCTTCAAGGCCTCGCGCGCGCTGGCGTAGGAGATCAGCACCTTGATGGTCACGGGCTGCTTCAGTGCCTTGCTCAGCACTTCGGCAATGGGCTCGAAGCGCGGTGCGATCTGGCTTTCGGCGGCCTGGTAGCTCACGCCTTCGGTCACGCCGATGACCAGCGCGTGCGCCGGTACGCCCGCTGCCAGCAGCAGCGCTGCCGCCGCCGGGACGGCAAGGCGAAGCGAGCGTGGTTTGCGGATGCCGCGCGCACTGGCGGCGCAACCGCCGGGTTTGTTGGAGCGGATGGGGGCTGGGATGTACATCAAAAGATCATAGGGGCCCGCGCGCGGCAACCGATGATCGCAAGCACCTATGCGCGCAGCCGCCCGCCCATGGCATGGCGCCGCGCCGCCGCGGGCCTCAGAACCGCGCCTTGAGGAAGGCCGAGGGACCGTGCAGCTTGACCTTGACGCGGGTCTCCGCCGTGCTGCTGTCGCGCGCCATGTCGATGTTGGTGGCGCCATAGGCCAGCACCACGCCGACGTTCTTCACGGGAAACCACTCCACGCCTGCCGTGGCGTTGTAGATGCTGCCGTGAAAGCGGCCGCCGCCCTTGCGCACGCCGGAGAGGTCGGCAAACAGGCGCAGGTCGGGAGTGATAGCATGCCGCACGCCGACCTCGAGCAGCGGCGCGATCGCGTCATCGCTCGAGTCTTCGTTCAAGGTGCGGACCCGTCCGTTCACCACGATGTTGGCGTTGGTGCCGACGCCGATGCGGTAGTAGGCCGCGCCGGCGCCGAGTCCGAACACC
Source organism: Variovorax beijingensis (assembly GCF_007828835.1). GTDB lineage: Bacteria > Pseudomonadota > Gammaproteobacteria > Burkholderiales > Burkholderiaceae_C > Variovorax > Variovorax beijingensis_A. Next base: position 93,556 of record NZ_VIVL01000009.1, read on the forward strand.
GTGTTGCCCGAGCCGAGCCACCATTTGTACGAGAGCTTGGCGAAGTCGAGCTTCACGTTGAGGTTGGCATTGCCCACCGCGGTCACGCTGCCGAAGCCGCCGAAGGAATCGCTGCCCGAGGCCTGGCCGAAGTAGTCGCGCTTGTAGCGGTAGTAGTCGAAGGAGATGCCATGGCTGTCGCCGATCAGCAGGTCGGCCGTGATGCGCGGCATGGTCACGCGGCCGGGCTCGAGGTCGCGCGTGCGCAGCGCGCCGTACGGCGAACTGACCGATGCGTTGAATTTCGGATCGGCGCTGAAGGCCCCCACCGAGAAACTGAAACGGTCCAGCGCGGGCGACGGATCGGCCCAGGCCAGTGCGGGCGCAAAGAGAAATCCAACGCTAGCCAGTGCGCCCAGCTTCGTCAGCCTTGCGGGGCTGGCAGGCGGGCAGGTGCGGAACAACAGCATGGAGAGGTCCTTAGGAGAGGAGAAGAAAGAAGGCAAAAAAATACGCCTCGGGCTCGACACGCAATTTGTGTGCGCGCCGGGCATCCGGGCGGTTGCTCCCTGTTGTTGACCGCCAAGTTAATAGCGCCTTCGCGCAACGCCCATGCGCCGATTGCCGTTGTGCGTGTAGGACGGCATTGATGCCGATGCGGGGCATGTCCCAGAAAGTACTAGAGGTAAGCTTTGAACATGCACAAGCACCTTTCCGCGACGACCGGCCCGCAGCGGCTTTTCTATGGCGGCGTGGCCGGGATCGCGGTCGCCGCCGTCTCCTGGCCGCTCGACGCGATGGCGCGCGGGCTTGCGGGCTGGTGTGCCGCTGTCGCGGTCTACCAGGTGCTCACGTGGTGGCTGGCCGATACCTTCGATGCGCGGCGCACCCGCGAGCGCGCCCAGTCGCTGGACCAGCCCAACGTGCTGATCCTGGTGTCGATGCTGGTGCTGATCGGCGCGAGCGTGGTGGCCATCGCAATGCTGCTGCAGCAGGTCAAGCTGATGAGCGGGCCGGTGCGGGCGGGGCACATCGCGCTCGGGCTGGTGGCGCTGGTGGGCTCGTGGCTCATGATGCACACGATCTACGCCTTCCACTATGCGCATCGCTACTACATCGACCGGCGCGACGGCTCGCCGGACGGCGGGCTGGACTTCCCGGGCAAGGATGAGCCCGACTATTTCGATTTCCTGTACTACGCCTATGTGGTCGGCATGACCACGCAGGTGTCCGACGTGCAGGCCACCTCGCGCGAGATGCGGCGCCTCACGCTGGTGCACAGCGTGCTCGCCTTCGCCTTCAACATGCTGGTGCTCGCGCTGTCGGTCAACGTGGTCGCGGGGGCGATGTAGCGGCCGAGCCGCCCGCGCACGGCCACAGCTTCACGAGGCCGGTGGACAGCGCCACGCCGCAGACGATCACGCCCGCGCAGATCAGCATCCATTGCGTGATGTTTTCGCCCAGGAACACGGCGCCGTAGAACACCGCGAACACCGGCACCAGGAAGGTCACCGTCAACGCGCGCGCCGGTCCCGCGTTGGCGATGAGCCGGAAGAACAGGATGTACGCGAGGCCGGTGCATGCGATGCCCAGGGCCAGCAACGCCAGCCAGGCGCGCAGGCTCGGCATCTGCGCGGGCCAGAACCAGAGCGCCGGAAGCGCGAGGAACAGCGTGGCGCCGATCTGGCTGCCGGTGGCGGTGGCCAGTGCGGGTACGCCGCCCAGGTAGCGCCGCGTGGCGCTGGCCGCCACGCCGTAGCTGGCGCAGGCGCCCAGGCAGGCCAGCACGGCCCACAGAGCGGCGTTGCCGTTGGCGTCGGCGTGCAGGCCCGCGCTGCGGCTCGCCAGCATGGCGACGCCCGCGAAGCCGATGACCAGGCCGACGATGCGCGAGCCGTCGGGCCGGTCGCGAAACCAGGCCCACGCCACCAGCGCGCCGAACATCGGCACCGTGGCATTGATCACCGCCGCCAGGCCGCTGTTGATGGCCAGCAGCGCAAAGCAGAACAGCGCGAACGGAATGCCCGAATTCAGCACGCCGATGGCCATCGAGGCCTTCCAGTGCTGTGCCAGCGCCGCGCCGTGGCCGCGCATGAACAAGAGCGGCAGCAGGAACAGCGTGGCCACCGCCACGCGCACCGCAGCCGCAGGCAAGGCGCCGAACTCGGCCGCGCCGATGCGCATGAAAAGAAAGGACGCTCCCCAGAGCGCGCCGAGCAGCACGAGGTCGATGAGCCAGGCCTTGGGCTTCGGCGACGGATGGGCGGTGGTGTTGTCGTTCGTTGTCGTGCTCATAAGGTCTTCGCAGCCCTGCGGCGGGCCCTATTTCGATTCGAGTTCCAGCAGCGCAGTCTTGCGGTGGAGCCCGCCAGCGTAACCGGTCAGCGAGCCGTCGGCGCCCAGCACGCGGTGGCAGGGCACGATCACGCTGATCGGGTTGCGCCCGACGGCCGCGCCCACCGCGCGCACCGCGGCCGGGTTGCCCACGTTCACGCTCAGCGCGCCGTAGGTCATGGTCTTGCCCGCCGGAATAGCGAGCAGCGCCTGCCACACGCTTTGCTGGAACGCGGTGCCGTGCGAGAGGTCGAGCTTCACGTCGAAGGTGTCGCGCCTGCCCGCGAAGTAGTCGCGCAGCTGGGCGCCGGCCTCGACCAGCGCGGGATGATCGTCCTGGGTCTGCCAGCCCGTGGTGTCGGGCCAGTGGCGCTGCTGGTCGAACCAGACGCCCGCCAGGCCTTCGTCGGTGGCCGCCATCGTGATGCCGCCGAGCGGCGTGTCGATGTGCGAGGTGTAGATGACTTTGCTCTTGAACTTCATGACATTTCAGGCGGAGGCGCCTGCCGTTGTGAGGTTGTTGAAAGAAGGGGCCGCCGCAGGCGGAGCCGCAGCCGTGGCCGGCGTCGGCGCATGCCAGGCGCGCAGCACCGCATAGCTGCGCCAGGGCCGCCAGGCCTGCGACGCCTGGCTGGCCGCGCGTTCGGTGCTCACGCCCAGCGCCTTCTGCAGCGCCACGTCGCCCGCGGGAAAGGCGTCGGGCCAGCGCAGCGCGCGCATCGCGATGTACTGCGCGGTCCAGGCGCCGATGCCGGGCAGCTCCTGCAGCGCGGCAATGGTCGAGGGCACGTCGGCGCCCGCATGCAGCGCCAGCCTGCCGCCGGCGACCTCGCGCGCGATGGCCTGCAGCGCGGCCTGGCGCTGCCGCACGATTCCGAGCTTGCCGAGTGCGTCGCCGCTCGCGCCCGCCAGTGCCGCGGGCGTGGGAAACAGGCGGTCGAGGCCTTCGATGGGCGTGGCGATGGGTTCGCCGAAAGCCTCCACCAGCCGCGAGCCCAGCGTGCGTGCCGCGGCCACGGTGACCTGCTGGCCCAGCACCGCGCGCACCGCCAGTTCAAAGCCGTCGACCGTGCCCGGCACGCGCAAGCCGTCGCCGTGCGGAAAGGCCTCGTGCAGCGCCGCGTTGATGGCCATCGGCTCGGCATCGAGGTCGAGCATGGCGCGCGCGCGGCTGATCACGATCGGCAGCACCGCGGCGAGCGAGTCGCTGACCGACAGCAGCATCTGCTCGCGCGCCATGTCGAAGCGCAGCTGCAGCCAGCCGGCGTGCGCCTGTCCGCCCTGTTGCACGCTCAGCGTCCGGGCCAGGTGAACGAAAGCCGGGGTGCTGCCCTTGGCGGGCTCCTTGCCATCGGCCGTGGTGGCCAGCTCGACGCCACGCAGCGCGCGCCGCGCAAAGAAGCCGAGCATCGCGTTCACGTCGTAAGGTGGCCGAAAGCCCAGCCGCACCTCGATGGCCTTCCCCTGGCCCCCCTCGGCGCCGCCGGCACGCCGCAGCGCGCTCGGGTTGAGGCCATAGTGCTCCAGGAACGCAGCGTTGAAGCGGCGCACGCTCGCAAAGCCGCTGGCCAGCGCCACCTGCGTCATCGGCAGGCGCGTGTCGGCGATCAATTGCTTGGCGGCCAGCAGGCGGCGCGTCTGCAGGTATTGCAAGGGCGAGACGCCGAACTGCGCCTCGAAGATGCGCCGCAGGTGGCGGTCGCTCACGCCGAGCCGTGCGGCGATCTGCGCTGCGCCCGGCCCATCCTCGGACCAGGCATCGGGCTCGTCGATGAGCCGGGCGGCCTGCAGCGCGAGGATGCGCGAGGCATCCTCGGTGGACCAGCTCGCCGCCCGCGGCGCGAGTTCGGGCCGGCAGCGCAGGCAGGGGCGGAAGCCCTCGGCCTCGGCCTGCGCCGCGTGGCGGAAGAACCGGCAGTTCTCGCGCCGCGGCAGCTTCACGCGGCAGACCGGCCGGCAGTAGATGCCGGTGGAGGTCACCGCGGTGAAGAACGAGCCGTCGAAGCGCGCATCGTGCGTCTTCATCGCCAGGTAGCAGGCGTCGCTCTCGAGTGCTTCGGTGGATGCGTGAGGAGTAGGCATGGGCAAATGATACGGTTTCGACTCGTTTCAACTGGCCGTTTTCGGACATGTGGGCACCGGAGCGCTTGCCTACAATGGCCCGTTCTCAAGAACCTACAGGGAATGCTTCTTCATGCAACTCAGTGCGTCGATTTTCAAGGCCTATGACATCCGAGGCGTGGTGCCCGTCACGCTCGATGCCGAGGTCGCGGAAGCGCTCGGCCGGGCTTTCGGCAGCGCCGCCCGCGCCGCCGGTGAAAAGACCGTGGCCGTGGGCCGCGATGGCCGGCTCTCGGGACCCGCGCTCGTCGAAGCATTGATCAACGGCCTGGTGGCCACCGGCGTCGAGGTGATCGACGTGGGCGCGGTGACCACGCCCATGCTCTACTTTGCGGCCCACACGCTGTGCACGAGCGGCATCCAGGTCACGGGCAGCCACAATCCCAAGGACTACAACGGCTTCAAGATGGTGCTGGCCGGGCGCGCCATCTACGGCGACGAGATCCAGGGCCTGCGCAAGGTCATGGAAGACGGCACCGCCAGGCTCGCCCCCGGCGGCAGCGTGCGCAAGGTCGACGTGACCGAGGCCTACACCCAGCGCATCGTCGGCGACATCAAGCTGGCCCGTCCGCTGAAGATCGTGGTCGATTCTGGCAACGGCATTGCGGGCGCCTCGGCGCCGGCCATCTTCCGCGCCATAGGCTGCGAAGTGACCGAACTGTTCAGCGAGGTCGACGGCAACTTTCCCAACCACCACCCCGATCCGAGCAAACCCGAGAACCTCAAGGACCTGATGGCCGCACTGGCCGAAGGCGACGCCGAACTGGGCCTGGCCTTCGACGGCGATGGCGACCGCCTGGGCATCGTCACGAAAGACGGCCAGAACATCTTCCCCGACCGCCAGATGCAGCTCTTTGCGCAGGACGTGCTCTCGCGCGTGCCGGGCGGCACCATCGTGTACGACGTGAAGTGCTCGCAGCGCCTGGCGCCGGCCATCGAGGCCGCGGGCGGCAAGCCGATGATCTTCAAGACCGGCCATTCGCTGATCAAGGCCAAGATGAAGGAAATCGATTCGCCGCTCGGCGGCGAGATGAGCGGCCACATCTTCTTCAAGGAGCGCTGGTTCGGCTTCGACGACGGTACCTATGCGGGCTGCCGCCTGCTCGAGATCCTGAGCAAGACGCCCAATGCGAGCGACACGCTCAACGCCTTGCCCACGAGCTTTTCGACGCCCGAACTCAACGTGAAATGCGCCGAAGGCGAGCCGCATGCAGTGGTCGAAAAACTCGTCGCAGGCGCGAGCTTCGCGGCACCCGCGGTGGTCTCGACCATCGACGGCCTGCGCGTCGACTGGCCCGATGGCTTCGGGCTCATTCGCGCCTCCAACACCACGCCGGTGCTGGTGCTGCGCTTCGAGGGCCAGACCGATGCGGCCCTCAAGCGCATCGAAGCCGAGATGCTCGCGCTCCTCAAGACCGTCAAGGCCGACGCGACGCTGGCCGAAGCGTCGCACTGAGCACCGTGCGTTCGCTGCTGCTGCGTCTCTACGGCGCCTTCACCACCGCCGTGCAACCGCTGGTTCGCCGCAAGCTGCGGCGCCGGGCGGTGGCCGAGCCCGGCTACGGCGTGGCCGTCGAGGAGCGCTTCGGCTATTACGACGATGCCACCACCGGCGAGGGCCAGTGCTGGGTGCATGCGGTCTCGCTCGGCGAAACGCGCGCGGCCGCCATCCTGATCGCGGAACTGCGCAGGCAGTACCCAGGCATACCGATCCTGCTCACGCACGGCACGGCCACGGGCCGCGAAGAAGGCGCCAAGCTGCTCGAACCCGGCGACACGCAGGTCTGGCAGCCCTGGGACATGCCCGGCGCGGTGAAGCGTTTTCTCGACCGTTTCCAGCCGCGCATCGGCGTGCTGATGGAAACCGAGGTCTGGCCCGAGATGGCCGCCGCCTGTGCCGAGCGCCGCATCCCGCTGGTGCTGGCCAATGCGCGGCTCAACGAGAAATCGCTGGCCGCGGCCGAACGTCTCGGCTGGCTCGCGCGGCCCGCGTACTCGGCGCTGGCTGCCGTGTGGGCGCAGACCGAGGCCGACGCGCACCGGCTGGTGTCGCTGGGCGCCAAGGTGGCCGGCATCTACGGCAACCTGAAGTTCGACGCCTCGCCCGATGCGCGCCAGCTGGCCGCGGCCGCGACGCTGCGCGAGCGGCTGCCCAAGCCGATGGTGGTGCTCGCGAGTTCGCGCGACGGCGAGGAGCGCATGCTGCTCGACGTGCTCAGGCGCTTCGGCGCCACCGCGCCCGTGCCGCCCGAGCAGGGCGCCATCCGTTCGATTGCCAAGCGCGTGCACGACGTGCAGTGGATGATCGTGCCGCGCCACCCGCAGCGCTTCGACGAAGTGGCCGCGCTGATCGAAGCCGAGGGCTTTGCGGTGGCGCGCCGCAGCGCCGCGGGCGAGCCGTCGGACGCCGAGATCTGGCTGGGCGATTCGCTCGGCGAAATGGCGCTGTACTACGGCCTGGCCGACGTTGCGCTGCTCGGCGGCAGCTTCGAACCGCTGGGCGGGCAGAACCTGATCGAGCCGGCCGCCTGCGGCTGTCCGGTGGTCATGGGCCCCTCCACCTTCAACTTTGCCGAAGCGGCGCAGCTTTCGCTGGCGGCCGGGGCCTCGCTGCGCGTCGAGAACATGGAGCAGGCGGTCACCGCGGCGCTCAAGCTGGTCGAGAACCCCGAACGCCGCGCCGCCATGGCCGAGGCTGCGCTGTCATTCTCGTCGTCGAACCGCGGCGCCGCCGAACGCACCGCAGCCGCGGTGCTGGCGATCGCGCAGGCGGCGGATCCCGTGGCGTCGGAACACGCGCCGCTCGAAAGCGAAGCGCCGCGCGCCGAACCCACACTCGACTGAGTGTGCATGGCTCCTGGGAGGGAGAAAATCCTCAGCGTACTGGGGGATTGAGGATGACCGGCGGCGGCGGTGCCGAAGGCATCGTGGGTGCCGGCGGATTGAACGGCTGCACCGGCACCGGCGGCACCACGGGAATGGGTGGCGGCGTCACGGGCACCGAAGGCGCGGCCTGCGGCCTTTCGCCGGGCGCTGGCGGCACCGTGCTGCCATTCTTCGCCAGCGTCGCGTTGATCGCGTTCATGTCGTCGACCGTCAGCGTGCCGTTGGCCTGGCGCAGCTTCAGGTTGCCCAGCAGCACGTTGTAGCGCGCCTGCGCGAGATCGCGCTTGGTTTGGTAGAGCTGGCTCTGCGAATTGAGCACATCGATGTTGATGCGCACGCCCACCTGGTAGCCGAGCCGGTTGGCATCGAGCGCGCTCTGGCTCGAGGCCTCGGCCGCTTCGAGCGCCTTGACCTGGCCCGCGCCCGACACCAGCCCGAGGTAGGCCGCGCGCGTGGCCTGTGCGACGCTGCGGCGGGTGCCTTCGAGCACGCTGCGCGACTGGTCCTCGAGCGCGAGCGTTTCCTTGATGCGGTTCTCGGTGGCAAAGCCGGCGAAAAGCGGCAGGTTGAACACCACGCCGACCGACGCTGCATCGATGCGCGTGCCCACGGTGCTGGTGCTGGTGCCGTGGGGATTGCGCGTGATGTTGTAGCCCAGGTTGGCGTCGAGCGTGGGCTTGTGGCCGGCTTCGGCCTTGCGGATTTCGAGCCCGGCCACGTCGAGCCCGAGCCGCGCCTGGCGGATGGCCGGGTGCGCTTCCTCGGCCTGCGCCACCCAGGCTTCGATGTTGGCCGGCGTGGCGGCCGGCAGCACCACCGGCTGCGCCAGCGGCACCGGCACGCTGCCCGGGCGGCCGACCAGCTGGTCGAGCACCACCTTCTTCACCTGCAGGTCGTTTTCGGCGGCGATCTCCTGCGCAATGACGAGGTCGTAGCGGGCCTGGGCTTCGCGCGTGTCGGTGATGGTGGAGGTGCCGACCTCGAAGTTGCGCTTGGCCGACGCGAGCTGCTCGGCCACCGCCACCTTCTGCGCGCGCACCAGCGTCAGGCTGTCCTGGCTCGCGAGCACGTCGAAGTAGGCCTGGCTCACGCGCACGATCAGGTCCTGCTCGGAAATGGTGAGCACCGCCTGTGCGATCTCGGCCTGGCGCTTGCCCTGCTCGTAGGTGGCCCAGTTGGCGGGCCGGTACAGCGGCTGCGTGGCGTTGATGCCGATGTTCTGCGTGGTGAAGTCGCGCGGCGTGGTCGTTCCGCGGCCGGCGCCGGTGAGCGTGTCGATGTCGAGGTTGTTGCGCGTGGCGCCGGCCGTGAGCCCCACGGCCGGAAGGATGCCGGCCTTGGCCTGCGCGGCGCGTGCCACGCTCGCGTCGTACTGGGCCCGCGCGCCCTGGTAGGTGGCGTCGAAGCCGCGCGCGGATTCGTAGAGTTCGTTCAGTGTCTGGCCTTGGGCCGGCAGCGCGAGCAGGGTGGCAAAGAGACTTGCAAGCGCTGCGGAAAGAGGCAAAAGCCTGGGCCTGAAAGGCATTGAACGTCCTTGAAGAAAGAATCAGTAGCGCGGCACGGAGGGATCGTGCTGTGCCGACCAGGCGTCGATGCCGCCGGCCACGTTGGCCAGCTCGGCAAAGCCGTTCTGGCTCAGGAACGCCGCCACGCGCTGGCTGCGCGCACCGTGGTGGCAGAGGCAGGCGATGCGCTGGCCCTCGTCGAGTTCGGCAAGCCGTGCCGGAATCTCGTTCATCGGGATGGCCACGAGCGTGAAGCCCTGCGGCGCAACGCTGGCCGTCTGCAGCTCCCAGGGCTCGCGCACGTCGAGCAGCACGGGCGGCGCCTCGGGATGCTCCGCAAACCAGGCGGCAAGATCGGCGGGGCGGACTTGGTCGATCATTCGGTGGCGCCCGTTCAGAACGAAAAGCGCGAGGGCTCGGGGAAGTTGAGCAGCCGCGGCGCCACGGTGTCCCAGGGCTGGATGGTGTCCCACTTGCTTTCGCTGCTGCGGGTGACGATGTGGGCGCGCATCATCGGCTCCTCGCCCACGATGGCGGCGAGGCGGCCGCCCACCTTGAGCGAGCCGAGCAGGTTCTGCGGAATGCGCGCCACCGAGCCGCTGAGCACGATCACGTCGAAGCTCGGACCGCTTGGCAGCGGCACGGCGCCGTCGGCGTTGCGCACCTCGACATTGGCCACGCCGTTCTGGCGCAGCGTCTCGGCGGCGCGGGCGGCCAGCGCGGGGTCGATCTCGAGCGACAGTACCTGGGCCGCGCGGTGGGCGAGCAGGGCGGCCATGAAGCCCGATCCGGTGCCGATCTCGAGCACCGACTCGTGCTTTTGCACGTGCAGGTCCTGCAGCATGCGCGCCTCGACCTTGGGCGAGAGCATGACCTGGCCGGGAACGGAGCCGTCGCCGAGCGGAATCTCCATGTCGAAGAAGGCCAGCGCGCGGTGCTCGGGCGGCACGTAGTCTTCGCGCCGGATCACAGCCAGCAGGTCGAGGATTTCCAGATCGAGCACATCCCAGGGCCGGATCTGCTGTTCGATCATGTTGAAGCGCAGGCGCTCGAGGGAGGGGGTGGGGTTCATGGGAGGCTTTTCCTTGTGGGGCTCAGGACAAACCTTCAATTTTAGGTTGCGCGGCGCAAGCCCGCGGCTGGCCGGCGATGCATTTGCGCGTCATGCGGCGGCTCCGGGCTGCCGGGTGAGGCCGTAGAGCACGGTCTCGGCCTGTGTGGCGAGGTATTTTTCGGGGTCGAGCGAGGTTTCCGCGTCGACGCAGACCATGGCCGAGTGCTTCCACAGCATCAGGAAGACCATCGGCGCCACCACCGCGTAAATGGCGTGGTCGACGTCGACCGGCGCGAATTCGCCGCGGTCGATGCCGCGCTGCAGGATGCGCCGCAGCAGCGAATGGCCCGGCCGCACCACCTCCTTGCGGTAGAACTCGGCCAGCTCGGGAAAATTGGTGCCTTCGCTCATCATGAGCTTGGTCAGGCCCGAGGCCTTGGTCATGCCCACGCGCTCCCACCAGACGCGCATGCAGTAGCGCAGCATGTCGGCCGTCGTGCCCTCGAAGGCCTCGAACTCGTCGTTCCACTCGGCAAACCGGCCCCCGAGGTTCTCGATCACCACGGCCTTGAAGAGCTCTTCCTTGCTCGGAAAGTAGAGAAAGAGGGTGCCCTTGGAGACGCCCGCGCGCGCCGCCACTTCCTCGGCGCGGGTGGCGGCAAAGCCTTTTTCGACGAACAGGTCGAGCGCCGCTGCCAGCAGTTCGCCCGGACGCGCCTCCTTGCGGCGCTCGCGCTTGGCGCGCACCGGGCAGATCTTGTCGGCAAAGAATCGGGGGGTGGGCATGATTTAATGACTCGCGGGTTAGTAATGTAGTGACCAGCATCCAGCCCGTCAAGCCGCGACAATATCGGGTTCGCTTTTTCCCCACCTGCCGGAGCAGCCATGTCCTCTTCATCGTCGCCCACTGAAACCATCGTGCTCGGCGGAGGCTGCTTCTGGTGCACCGAGGCCGTGTTCGACCGGGTGCAGGGCGTGGTGGACGTCGAATCGGGCTACTGCAACGGCCAGACGGTCAACCCGAGCTACGAGCAGGTCTGCACCGGCCGCACGGGGCATGCGGAGGTGGTGAAGGTGGAATTCGACCCCGCGGCCATCAGCCTGCGCGAGATTCTCGAGATCTTCTTCGTGGTGCACGACCCCACGACCCTGAACCGCCAGGGCAACGACGTGGGCACGCAGTACCGCAGCGGCATCTACTTCACGGGCGACGCGCAAAAGCAGGTGGCCGAGGAGGTCATCCGCGAGATCGAGGCAAGCAAGACCTACAGCACGCCCATCGTGACCGAGGTGGCGCCGCTCGCCAACTACTCGGCGGCCGAGGCCTATCACCAGGACTACTTCCTCAACAACCCGAACCAGGGCTACTGCGCCTTCGTGGTCGGCCCCAAGGTCGAGAAGTTCCGGAAGACCTTCGCATCGCGCGTCAAGGCCTGAGCTTCCTTTTCAGCCCTGCTTCCCGTGCACGTCGCCAGCCCCATCCCGACCCGGACGATCGCGTCGACCCGCGCGATCGCCATCGCGCTGATGGTTGCGCTGTGGTTCGCGGGCACGCTGGGGCTGATCCACCGGACGCTGCACGTGCCCGGCCTGGCGCAGGCCCACGCGGCGGCATTGGCGGCGCACCCGGCGGTTGCGCACGAGCATGCGGCCCATGGCATCGGCGACCTGTTCGGCCATCACTCCGATGCCGAGTGCCGGCTCTACGACCAGCTGTCGCATGGCTCGGGCGCGCCTGGCGTGCCGATGGTGATGCTGCCGGTGCTGCTGCCGTCGGCCACCTTTGCCTATCTGCAGGGCGAGGCCATCGCCCGCTGGGTTGCGCTGTTCGACGCGCGCGGCCCGCCTTCCACTCGCTGAATCCCGCTGTGTTCCGGTTGCTGCCCCGCGTTTGATGCGGATGGCGGCGGCCGCCCCTTGGTTCAACGAGTGTTCATCATGATTCCCAAATTCCGTCGCAACGCCATCGGCGCTGCCATTCTTTCGCTGGCTTCCTTCGCGGCCATGGCCCAGGTCCAGCCCCAACCGGTACCCCAGGCGCAGCCCGCCGAAGCGGCCGCGCCGGTCCTGCCGGAGATCGCCGTCACCGGCAATCCGTTGGGCGCGAGCGAACTGATCGCACCCACCACCACGCTCTCGGGCGACAGGCTCCTGATGCGCTCCGAATCGACGCTCGGCCAAACGCTCGACAACCTGCCCGGCGTGAGCAGCAGCTACTTCGGGCCCAATGCGAGCCGGCCGATCATCCGCGGCCTCGACGGCGACCGCATCCGCATCCTGCAGAACGGTGGCGGCGCGCCCGACGCCTCGTCGCTGAGCTACGACCATGCGGTGCCGATGGACGCGCTGGTCACCGAACGCGTCGAGGTGCTGCGCGGCCCGTCGGCGCTGCAGTACGGCGGCAGCGCGGTGGGCGGCGTGGTCAACGTGATCGACAACCGCATTCCGAGCGAGCCGATCAACGGCTTCGGCGGCCGTGCCGACCTGGGCTTTTCCACCGGCAACAAGGAGAAGAACGGCGGCGTGGTGCTCGAAGGCGGCAACGACCGCTTCGCGCTGCACGTCGATGCGTTCAACCGCGACTCCAAGGACGTCTCGGTGCCCATCGACCTGGAATGCAGCAAGCCCGGGCGCCCCTGGCTCGCGCGCAAGATCTGCAATTCGGCCAACGAGGCGCACGGCGGCGCGGTGGGCGGCACGCTGTTCTTCGACCAGGGCTGGATCGGCGCCTCGGCCAGCACCTACCGCAGCACCTACGGCACCGTGGCCGAGGACGACGTGACCATCGGCATGAAGTCCGACCGCCAGGCGATCGAGGGCGAGTGGCGCCCGGGCGGCTTCATCAGCAGCATCCACGCCAAGGCCAGCCACACCAACTACCGCCACACCGAGTACGAAGGCCGCGAGGCCGGCACCACCTTCTCGAACCTGAGCAACGACCTGCGCATCGAGGCGCGCCACCAGAAGATCGGCAACTTCGAGGGCCTGGTCGGCTTCGCGAGCGAGAGCAACCGTTTTGCCGCGGACGGCGCGGAAGCCTTTGCGCCGCACAGCCGCACGCGCTCCAACGCGCTGTTCCTGTATGAGGAACTCGGCACCTCCTGGGGCCGGCTGAGCTTTGGCGCGCGCACCGAGAAGGTCCGCGTCACCTCGCTCGGCTATCCGGACGACCCGACCGTGACGCGCTTTGCCATCGGCGAGCGCACCTTCAATCCGCACAGCGCGGCCGTGGGCGCGCTCGTCAATCTCACGCCGCAGTGGCAGCTCACCTCGAACCTGGCCTACACCGAGCGGGCACCGAAGGACTACGAGCTGCTCGCCAACGGCCCGCACGTGGCAACGGCGGCCTGGGAGGTCGGCAATCCGAACCTCGACAAGGAAAAGTCGGTCGGCTTCGACGTCGGCGCGCAATGGAAGTCGGGCGCCAACACGGCCCGCGTCAACGCCTACGTCACGCGCTTTCGCAACTACATCGGCCTGACGGCATCGGGCCGCACGCTCGACGAAGAAGGCCAGGTGGTGACCGACCCCGAAGCCACCGACACGCTGGCCGAGTACCTCTACAGCGGCGTGCGCGCGCGCTTCACCGGCATCGAGGCGAGCGGCAACCTGCGCCTCCTGGGCACCGACGGCTTCGCGCGGCTGGCTGACGCCGCGACGCTCGACCTGGAATGGCGCGGCGACGTGGTGCGTGCCAAGAACCTCGACACCGGCGAGCCGCTGCCGCGCATCGCGCCGTTCCGCGCGGGCGCGACGCTGGCCTACGGCAACGGCCCCTGGAGCGCGCGCTTCGGTTTCGACTACAACGCGGCGCAGCGCCACGTGCCCAGCGTGGGCGCGCGCGAGACCGACGCCTACACGCTGTGGAATGCCTCGATCGCCTACCGCATGAAGGTGCAGCGCGCCAACCTCACCTGGTATGCGCGCATCGACAACATCACCAACAAGCTGGCCTACAGCCCGACGTCGATCCTGACGACGACGGTGTACCCGAACGCGCCGCTGCCGGGGCGTTCGCTGAAGGTCGGGCTGCGCGTGACCTTCTGAACGAACCCGCCGGCGCTGCCTGCCGGCATGAGGCTATCCTCGGCGGGTGAATTCGTTCGTCATCTCTTCGCTGCTGCCGGTCGTCGTCCTGATCGCGGCAGGCTACCTGGCCGGCCGGCGCCGCTGGATCGGCGGCAACGCCGTCAAGGACCTTTCCAACCTGATCTTCCTGCTGCTTGCGCCCGCGCTGCTTTTCCGCGCGATGAGCACGGTGCACGTGCAGGAGCTGAGCCTGAAGCCCGTGGCGGCGTATTTCATCGCCTCGGGCCTGCTGTTTGCGGGCACGCTGGCGCTGCGCGGCTTCAACCGCACGGCGGCCGTCATTGCGCTGGCCAACACCTACAGCAACACGGTGATGATCGGCATCGTGCTGGTCGGCCTGGCCTATGGCGAGCAGGGCATGGTGGTGCTGCTCACGCTGATCTCGCTGCATTCGCTGGTGCTATTGACCAGCGCCACCGTGGTGCTCGAGCTGGCCGTGGCGCGCGAGCATGCGCAGCGGGAAGGCCACGAGCAGCGCCCCATGGCGCGCACGGTGTTGCGCGCACTGCGCAACGCCATCATCCACCCGGTGCCGATGCCGATCATCGCCGGGCTGCTGTTTGCGCAGACCGGGCTCGCGATGCCCGAATTCCTCGACAAGCCGATCCTGCTGCTCGGCCAGGCTTTCGGTCCGGTGGCGCTGGTGATGGTGGGCATCACGCTCGCGCTGACGCCCGTCGGGCGGCACTGGCGCGAAGCGACGGGGCAGGCGCTGGTGAAGAACCTGCTGCATCCGCTGCTGGTGGCCGGCATCGGCTGGCTGCTGGGCGTGCGCGGCATACCGCTCACGGTGATGGTGGTGGCGGCGGCGCTGCCGATCGGCGCCAACGTCTTTCTCTTTTCGCAGCGCTACCGCACCTCGGAAGACCTGGTCACGGCCAGCGTCGCGGTGTCGACGGTGCTCGCGCTGGCGACGCTGACGCTGGTCATGACGCTGGTGCAGTGGCTGCCTTGAGGCTTTTCCCAGCCTAGGCCATTCGGCAGGGTGGCCATTTGGCGAGATGGCGGGCGGCGCCTCTCGCTCTACATTTGCCCGCTGATGAAATACCCGCCGCGGTCTTCGCCGTTTTCCGCCATGGCGCCGATTGCGATGGTGATCGCGCTGTGCGCCATGCCGGCGGCCGCCGATACGAAGCCGTGCCGGACGCCCTGCCTTTCAGCCGCCGTGCCGCGCGAACCGGCGCCGGCCGGGCCGCCCGCGGCCAGCTCGGTGGAGCCCAAGCCGGCGCCCGCGCCGGCTTCGAAGCCGAGCGCCAGGCCCAAGCCGCAGGCGGTGGCCGTGGTCGCGCCGCCGCCGACAGCGGAGGTGGAGAAAGCCCCGGCCCCGAAGAGGCCGCCGCCCTCCAGGCGCTGCAGCGAAATCAACATGCGCGCAGCGGTGGGGGAGCCGCTGTCGGACGAGGACATGAAGATCTTGAGGAGCCAATGCTGATGACGAAGACCATCCACCCGATCCGCACGGCGCTGCGCGCGCTCGCGCTGTCGTGCGCCGCGCTGCTTTGCGCTGCCTGCGCGCACCGGCCGGCGCCGGGCAATGCCATGCCTTTCGATCAGGCCGTCAACCAGGCCGTGGACGACCTGATCGTGCAGACGCAGAAGCTGCCGGCCTTCCTGGCCAAGGTGGAGTCGTCGATCAAGCAGAGCCGCATCGTGATCGATCCGCTGCTCGAAGGCGCGAGCGGCCAGCAGACCGAGGTCACGCGCGTGGCGGAGCAGCGCATCGTGCAGCGCATGCAGTCGCAGTTCAAGCAGTTCACCGTCACGCCCTTCAACAACACCGAGATCGAGCGCGCGCAGTACGTGCTCAACGGCACGCTGGTGCGCGACAAGGATTCATCCGACGGACGCTACCGCTTGAACCTGGCGTTGACCGAGATCAAGAGCGGCGTGGTCATCGCGCAATCGGTGGCGCGCATCAGCGATGCAACGCTCGACACGCGGCCCACGGCCTTCTTCCGCGACAGCCCGGTGAACGGCAAGGACCGCGGCGTGGAAGGCTACATCCGCACTGCCGAAACGCAGCCGGGACAAGCCGCCGATGCGCTCTACCTGGAGCGCCTTCCCACGTCGACCGTGCTGCAGGAAGCCACCGCCGCCTACGAGGCCGGCCGCATGAGCGAGGCGCTCAGCCGCTACGAGGCCGCTTCGCGCCGGCCCGACGGCCAGCAGCTGCGCATCTACAGCGGCCTGTATCTCACGCAGGCCCAGCTCGGCCGGACGGCCGACGCGGAGAAGACCTTCGGCACCCTGGCGCGGCTCGGGTTGGAAACCAACAACCTGAGCGTGAAGTTCCTGTTCAAGCCCGGTTCGACCGATTTCCTGGCCGACCCGAAGATCAGCGCCGCCTATCCGATGTGGCTGCGGCAGATCGCGCGCCAGGCGGCGCAGATCGACGCCTGCGTGGTGGTCACCGGCCACACGAGCCGCACTGGTTCGGAGTCGGTCAACGAGCGCCTGTCGCTGCAGCGCGCGCTCAGCGTGAAGACCCGGCTGGTGGGCGAGGCGCCGCCGCTGTCGAAGAAGCTGCGCGAGTCCGGCATGGGATTCCGCGAGAACATCGTGGGCACCGGCGCCGACGATGCGAGCGATGCGCTCGACCGCCGCGTCGAGTTCAAGGTCGCGCCCTGCGAGGCTTGACCCACCCCCGTAGCTGCTCACTTCGTGTAGCCGCCCCCCCATCAAGGGAGCAACACCAACGGCCCGGCAAAGCCGGTTCAGCGGTGTTCCGCGAAAAAGACGGAGAAGCTCAGGCTCAGGGGGCCAGGCGTTCGCGCACCCAGTTGCTGCCTTCGAGCCGGTAGCGCAGCCGGTCGTGCAGGCGGCTCTTGCGGCCCTGCCAGAATTCCCAGCGGTCCGGCACGAGCCGGTAGCCGCCCCAGTGCGGCGGGCGCGGCGGCGAGAGCAGGTGCTTGGCGGCGGCCACGGCCGCGTTCTTGACCAGTACGTCGCGGCCGCTGATCACTTCGCTCTGCGGGCTGGCCCAGGCGCCGATGCGCGAATCGAGCGGGCGGCTCGCAAAGTAGGCGTCGCTTTCCTCCGCGCTCGCCTTTTCCACGCGGCCCTCGATGCGCACCACGCGTTCGAGCTCGACCCAGTGGAACTGCAAGGCTGCGTACGGATTGCCCGAGAGTTCGCGGCCCTTGCGGCTTTCGTAGTTGGTGTACCAGACGATGCCGCGCGCGTCATAGCCCTTGATGAGCACGATGCGGCTCGAAGGCCGCAGGTCGCCGCCCACGGTGCACAGCGTCATCGCGTTGGGCTCGGGCACCTGCGCATCGATGGCTTCGCCGAGCCAGCGCTCGAACTGCCTGAGTGGATCGTCGGCGCTGTGCGTCTCGCCGAGCTCGGCGCGCTCGTAGCTCTTGCGCAGTGCGGCCAGCGCTTCGCTGGTGGGAGGGGAAGAGGAAGAACTCATGTCGGCATTGTTGCGCATGCGCCGCCGCCGAAAGGCACCCCGGGGCATTCCGCGCACATACTCGGCGCATGGCGACAAAGGCGAATTCTCCGTGCGTGATCGTGCTGGCCTCGGGCCGCGGCGAGCGCTTCATCGCGGCCGGCGGCACGGGCCCCAAGCTGCAGGCGCCGCTGGCGGGCAAGCCGCTGCTCGAGCGCACGCTGGATGCGGTGCGCGCGAGCGGCCTGCCATGGCGGCTCGAAGACGCCGGCCATCCGGGCATGGGCGACTCGATTGCCGCCGCGGTGCGCGCCACGCCGGACGCCGCCGGCTGGCTCATTCTCCCGGGCGACCTGCCGCTGGTGCGCCCCGAGACGCTGCGGGCCGTGGCCGGCGCGCTGGCCGGCCGGGTGCGCGCTGTGCAGCCGCAATACAGGGGCGAGCGCGGCCATCCGGTGGGCTTTTCGGCCGGCTGCGGCGCGCAGCTCGCGGCGCTGAAGGGGCCGCTGGGCGCAGCCTCCATCCTGAAGGCGATGCGTGCCATCGATGCGGTGGCCGACCTCGCGGTGGACGACGTCGGCATCGTGACCGACATCGATACGCCCGAGGCCCTGGCCGCTGCCGAGGCGCTCTGGCTGGCGCGCTTCCCGGGCCAGCCCTAGCCGCTCAGCGCCGCGCGATCACTGCGCAGGCGGTGCGCGGGCCGGAGTTGCCGGCCGGCTGGGTGGTGAAATCGTCGCGGTCGCGGTGCACCACGAGCGCGCGGCCCACCACGTTGTTGGCGGCGCCTTCGGTCAGCGAGATCGTGTGAACGTCGACGCTGAAGCGCGCCACGCCGCTGCCGTCGGCCACCAGGCTCGGCAGTTCGCCGGCATGGCTGCCCGGCGCGCTGAACTTGCCGTGTGTGCCGCCCGTGGGATTGAAGTGGCCGCCCGAGGCGTTGCCGTTGTCGCCGCAGTCGCCCTTTTCGTGGATGTGGAAACCGTGCTCGCTGCCCGGCGCCAGGCCGCGCACCTCGCCGGCCACGCGCACGCCATGGTCCAGCGCGGTGAAGATCACCGTGCCCCGCGTGGGGTTGGGCGAGATCGCGGCCGTGGGCATCAGTTCGGCGGCCGCGCTCGGCTTGCCGCCCATCATGCTGCCGCAGGCCGAAAGCAGGGCGCTGGCGAGAAGGGCGGTGCCGGTGGCGACGAAAAGACGATGGTTCATGGTTTTTCCTTGGACGGTCCGGAGGATTGTTGGGGAAGGGGGGAAGAAGAAGATTTGTCCGGAGACCCTGGAACATATACCGGAGGCTGCGGCATCCCGCAATCGGTCGCCGCCCCGGCCTGCGCCTGCCGCTCCTGTTCCTCCTGCCGCTCCTGCGCGAGCGCGACCAGCCGCGCCAGCGCCGCATCGTGGATCGAGTGGCGGCGCAGCTCCAGCAAGGTCTGGCGCGCATAGTCGAGCGAGCTGCCGTAGCGGCCGACGGCATGCGTGAAGATGTGGCGGTAGCGCTCGTCGCTGAGCTCGCCGGTGAAGTTGGGGCTGCGCCTGGACAGCGTGAAGGCCAGGGCGCGCACCGGGCCTTCGGGCGTGTTGCACTTGAGCCACCGGGGGTCGTACACGCCGGTGGGCATTTCGCGCAGCCAGAGCCTGCGCAGCGTGTCGAGCCCGTGGGCCGACGGCACGCGGAACACCATGCCGCGGCAGCTGCCGCCCGACAGCAGGCCGAAGACGAGGCCGGGCGTCTGGACGCTGCCGCGGTTGATGCGGCTCCACATCTTGAGCGCGCGATGCCAGCCGTGCACCCAGGCCGGCCGGCGCTCCACGAAATCGAAGTCGGGCCGCCAGATCAGCGACCCATAGCCGAAGAGCCACAAGTCGTCGCGCCCGCCCCAGTCGGCAATGGCCTGTTCGAGCATCGGCTGCGGGTCGCGCAGCGGCCTGGGCATGGGGTCCAGGCCCGGCGGTCCGGGATCGGGTGCGGGGCCCGAGGGGGCGCCGCCTACAATTTCGCGATCATGGTTCACCGCACCATTATTTACCGGCCCCTTTCTTCTTACGGAGTACGACCCCTCATGAGCGACGACGACAGCCAGCAAAACTTCATCCTCGGATTTCTCCTGGCATTGATTGCGCTGGTGATTTTCTTCGTGCTGGGCATCGTGCTCTGGCACAAGAGCCATGGGCCGGCAACGGGCGGCATGCCCGCCGTCGCGGTGGCCGCGGTGTCTGCAGGGCCGGCGACCACCACCACGGTGGCTGAAGTGACCGAGACGGTGACGGTCGTCATTCCCGACGGAGCCAGCATCCGCGTGGCCGACGGCGTGGTGAACTTCTACTTCGCCAGCGGCAGCGCCGACCTGGCGCCCGGCGCGGCCGAGGCGCTGGCCGCCGTCATCAAGGGCGTGGAAGGCGGGCGCAAGGCCGTGGTCTCGGGCTTCCATGACACCACGGGCGACGCGGCCATCAACGAGCAGCTCGCGAAGAAACGCGCCGAAACAGTCCGTGACGTGCTGGTGGGCCTGGGGGTGCCGGCCGACAAGGTCGATCTGCAGCGGCCTGCCATCACCGCCGGCTCGGGCAACGACGCCCAGGCGCGGCGCGTGGAAGTCAAGCTGGTCGACTGAGCCAGCAGCGGGGGCGGCGGGAAAGGGCCGTGGGGGCCCGCCAATCCGTATTGCCGGAGTGCGGATTTCCATCGGCCTCGGTCGCAGGGTCTTGGTACCATTGACTTCCACGTCGAAGGTCGCAAAAGCGACAGTGGCCAGATGCTGGCAGCACGACCGAAACCATCCCCATGAGCACACATCCCACCGTCCTTGACGTCACCGATCGCATTCGCGAGCGCAGCCAGGGGCCGCGCAGCGCTTACCTCCAGCGGCTCTCGGAAATCCGCAACCGCGACAGGGGCTCCGACCGCATGGGCTGCGCCAACGTCGCGCACGCCGTGGCCGGCATTCCGGCCAACGACAAGTTCAAGGTGGTGACGGAGCGGGCGCCCAACATCGGCATCGTCACTGCCTACAACGACATGCTCTCGGCCCATGCGCCGTACCAGGGCTACCCCGACATCATCAAGCAGGAGGCGCGCAGCCTCGGCGCCACCGCGCAGGTGGCCGGCGGCGTGCCCGCCATGTGCGACGGCGTGACCCAGGGCACACCCGGCATGGAGCTGAGCCTGTTCAGCCGCGACGTGATCGCCATGGGCACCGCGATCGCGCTCACGCACGACATGTTCGACGGCGCGCTGCTGCTGGGCGTGTGCGACAAGATCGTGCCGGGCCTTTTGATCGGCGCGCTGCATTTCGGGCACCTGCCCACCGTGTTCGTGCCCGCCGGCCCCATGCCCTCGGGCCTGTCGAACGGCGAGAAGTCGAAGGTGCGCGAGCAGGCGGCGCAGGGCCTGGTCGGCCGGCAGGGCCTGCTCGACGCAGAGATGGCGGCCTACCACACCATGGGCACCTGCACCTTCTACGGCACGGCCAACAGCAACCAGATGCTGCTCGAGGCCATGGGCCTGCACGTGCCGGGCACCGCCTTCATCCAGCCCGGCGACGCCATGCGCGAGACGCTCACGCGCGAGGCCGTCCGCACGGTGCTCGGCCGCGCGGGCGAGGCGAAATTCAGTTGCCCTCCGATCGGGGAAATGGTCGATGAGCGCTGCATCGTCAACGCCATGGTGGCGCTGCTGGCCACCGGCGGCTCCACCAACCACCTGATCCACTGGGTGGCCGTGGCGCGCTCGGCCGGCATCGTGATCGACTGGGACGACTTTTCGCGGCTGTCCGACGTGGTTCCGCTGCTGACGCGCGTCTATCCCAACGGCAGTGCCGACGTGAACGCCTTCCAGGCCGCAGGCGGCCCGGGCTTCGTGATCGGCGAGCTGCTCGATGCCGGCCTGATGCACGCCGACGTGCTCACGGTGCGTGCCGGCGGCATCCGCGAGTTCGCGAACATCCCGTCCCTGGCGGACGACAAGCGCCTGGTCTGGACCTCCGCCGCGCCTTCCAGGGATGAAGCCGTCGCGCGGCCCGTGGAGAATCCCTTCAGCGCCACCGGCGGGCTGAAACTGCTCAACGGCAACCTGGGGCGCAGCGTGATCAAGGTGTCTTCGGTGCCCGACGACCGCCACGTGATCGAGGCGCCGGCGCGCGTCTTCGATTCGCAGGCCGCGCTGCACCAGGCCTTCACCGCCGGCGAGCTCGAGCGCGACGTGGTCTGCGTGGTGCGCTGGCAGGGGCCGCAGGCAAACGGCATGCCCGAGCTGCACAAGCTCACGCCGCCGCTGTCGGTGCTGCAGGGCAAGGGCTTTCGCGTGGCGCTGGTCACCGACGGCCGCATGAGCGGCGCCTCGGGCAAGGTTCCGGCGGCCATCCATGTTTCTCCGGAAGCCGCCGCGGGCGGCCCGCTCGCCAAGGTGCGCGACGGCGACGTCGTGCGCCTGGATGCCGTGGCGGGCACACTGGCGGTGCTGGTGCCCGACGACGAATGGGCCGAACGCGAGATCGCCAAGCTGCCCGAGGCCAAGCGCATCGCCGACGGCCATGGCCTGGGCCGCGAGCTGTTCGCGGGCATGCGCCGCAATGCGCTGACGGCGGAAGAGGGCGCATGCTCGTGGCTGTGAACATTGGAGCAATGAAATGACAGACAAACTCACCGCACTCGAGGTCATGCGCGATGCACCGGTCATTCCGGTGATCGTGCTGCACGACGTGAAACATGCCATTCCGCTGGCGCGCGCGCTGGTGGCCGGCGGCATCCGCATGCTCGAGGTCACCTTGCGCACGCCGCAGGCGCTCGAATGCATCGAGGCCATCGCCAGGGACGTGCCCGAGGCCGTGGCCGGCGCGGGCACCATCCGCAGCGCGGCCGATGCGCAGGCCTCGGCGCTGGCCGGCGCGAAGTTCGGCGTGAGCCCGGGCTATACGCGCGCGGTCGGCAAGGCCTGCCACGACCTCGGCCTGCCGCTTTTGCCCGGCGTGGCCACCGGCAGCGAGATCATGACGGCGCAGGAAGACGGCTACACCGAACTCAAGTTCTTTCCCGCGCTGCAGGCGGGCGGCATTCCCATGCTGAAGGCGTGGCAGGGCCCGTTCGGCGACGTGACCTTCTGCCCGACCGGCGGCATCCATGCGGACAACGCGGCCGAGTTCCTGGCGCTTTCGAACGTGGCCTGCGTGGGCGGCTCGTGGATCGTGCCTGCCGATGCCATCCGCAGCGGCGACTGGGCGCGCATCGAACAGCTCGCACGCGCGGCGAGCCAACTCGCACGCTGATCCGGCCATGCGTGCGGATTTCGACGCCAGTGACCTGAAGGTCATTGCCTTCGACGTTTTCGGCACCGTGGTCGATTGGCACAGCGGCATCGCCGCCGAGGCCGAGCGCGCATTGCCGGGCGTCGATGGCGCTGCCTTTGCGCTCGCCTGGCGTGCGGGCTACCAGCCCGCCATGAGATCCGTGATGGAGCGCATCGCGGCGGGTGAGGGCGGCTTCACGCTGCTCGACGAGCTGCACCTGAGCATGCTCGAACAGGTGCTGCACGACTTCAGCCTGGCCGACCGGCTCGATACCGCCGCCAAGCGCGACCTGAGCCGCGCCTGGCACCGCCTGCCTGCGTGGCCCGATGCGGTGGAGGGGCTCACGCGCCTCAAGAAGAAATTCACCATCTGCACGCTCTCCAACGGCAACATCGGCCTGCTGACCGAAATGGCCAAGCGCGCAGGCCTGCCCTGGGACTGCGTGCTGTCGGCCGAAGTGTTCAAGGCCTACAAGCCCGACCCGCGCACCTACCTTGGCGTGGCGGGCGTGTTCGACGCGACGCCGGGGCAGGTCATGCTCGCGGCGGCGCACCACGACGACCTGGCGGCAGCGCGCACCTGCGGCCTCAAGACCGCCTACATCGAGCGGCCCCATGAATTCGGCCGCGCCCAGCCGAAGGACGTTTCGCCGAACCCGGACAACAACCTGCACGCGCGCGACATCAGGCAGCTGGCCGACCTGCTGGGCTGCTGAACCATCGGCATCTGCGCCGGCGGCGCCGTCACCTGGCCCTGGCTGCGCTGAAGGATTTCGCGGACTTGATCATTCCCCGCATCATCTGCGTGAGGGGGAATTCCACGAACCTGTAGACCATGTGCGAAGCCCAGATCGACGCGATACAGACCGCAACGGAAATGGCAAGGATCTGAGGCACCGAGGTGAAGCCGAGCAGTTTGACCGCGAGGGGGATGGCCACCAGGATGAACGGGTGAAACAGGTACAGCGAGTAGGAGCTGTCCCCGATGGCCAGGATCACGCGCAGCCTGGCCCAGAACGATCCGAGCGATATCAACCCGAAGAAAATCATTGCAGAGGGAATTGCCAGCGCAAATCCCCGGAGTTCGCTGCTGCCAAGGCCTTCCGAAATTGCCAGATGCGCAAGAAATGCTCCGGCGGCCATCAAGACGATCGACACCGGCATGCTCTGCCGGATCAGCCCCTTCTTGAACGCCACGCCAATGGCCACGCCGAAGGCGAACTCCAGGAACAATGAAAAATTCATGATCTTGTAGTCGAGGCCGGAAAGCAATCCAATGAACGACGCAGCGGCCAATACCAGGCACGCGAGATAGGCGTTCTTCGGCCTTGCGGTCGGCAGCGCGACCAGCGCCCACAGGCCGTAGAAAATGATTTCATAGGTGAGCGTCCATCCGTTATTGACCAGGTACGGGGCGGACGTGGGCCACAGGAAGAACGACGCGGCAATGTCGGTGGGCTCCTGGGCATTGCTGTTGATCAGCTTCGGCGCAAGGATGAAGACCAGCAGGGCCAGCAAGGACAGCCCCCAATAAAGGGGAAACACCCGGATGATCCGTTTCTCCATGAACTCCACGTGGGTCATGGTCTTGTTGGCCGTGACAAAGTAGATGATGAAGCCGCTGATCATGAAGAAGATATCGACTCCGATGATTCCGAAATCGAACAGCGGAATGGCTCCACCGGAAAGTGCATGTGCTTTCTGCGCCGCGTGATGGACCACGACCAGCAGCGCCGCAATGCCTCTGCCTGCCTGAATGGATTCGACGTACTGTGGCTGGTCCACCGCAATGGATTGGGATTTCACGAAATTCGATCCTGACGGGTGGGACGGACAAAGAGCGGGTTGTTCGAAATGGCGGCGGCCTGCCTGCGCCGCAGGAGCCTCTTCTCGGCCAGCTCGGTTTTCTGCGCCAGCGCCATGGCGGAAAAGACGAGCGGGCTCACGATCGCGAAGTGGCGCGCAAACGAGCCGAAGTCGGGCTCGAACACCCCTTCGATGATGAGGAAGGACAAAGGCGCAAGGGCCACCTTGCCGGCCTGGACCAGGTTCCTGTTGCCCGACTTCGCGCCCTCGACGACAACCTTCACCATCCATATGAACGTGAAAGGCATGATCGAGATGAACGCCAATTGGCTGACCGAGCCGAAGCGTAGAAGTTCGAGCGGAAATGCCAGCCGGAAGAAGGTGATCGTGGCATTGAGCGCCTGCAGCAGGGCGTTGTCGGAGGCGATGACTGCCTCGATGACCGTTCGCGATCCTTCGGCGCCCACTTCCCGGTTCTCATTGACCGTTGCGCGGGCAAAGTCGAGCGTGGCGCCAAGTGCGATCTGGAAGGTCAGCGCGAGCGCGATATAGACGACGACGATGATGACCAGGAGCCTGAATACGGTGAGCTGCTTTCTGATCAACCGCAGCCCGAGCCACACGGCGCTGACCAGGAGCCAGTACTTTCTGACCACCCAGCCGTAGATCGTCGACGACAGGAACCACGTCAGCCCGAACCCGCTGTGCTGCGCCGCCATGACCGAGAGCAGAACCACGCAGGCCGACAGCATGTCCTTCGAAAGCACCGAAAGAAAAATGGCCCTGATGAATCCCCATCCGAGCGAGACAAAAAATACGCCAAGGGGAATTCGGCTGAATTGGAGTATCGGTATGACAGTCAGCGTGACGCTCAGAAAAGCGCCGGCAATGGGCGCCGTCTTGGCGCTGAGCCCGGCCGATTCCAGCAGGAATGCGCTGCAGGCGTAGGAGTTTCTTTCCTCGATCGTGGTGGAAGTGAGCTGGCACAAATCGGCGCCGAAGAAACTCAATAGCGTTTCTTCATCCGGAAAATTCTGGGCCGCCGTATCGTGGTAGAGAAATGGAATGACACCGACGATCAGGGCGGAAAAGAAAAAGATGATCAGCGATATGGCCGGATCAATTGGCTTGCCGCGTATGCTCAGAATCGTCAATTTTCATTCCGCTTGGAAGGAAGCGCTCATGTAGAAGATAGTTCAAGGAGTAAGGAGCATTCGGCGTCGCGTCCGAATGGACGATCTTGCTGAACTGTGAAGCTCTTTGATCGCGATTCCGGGTATCAGAATGTGATGCGTCCTGCATCAGCACTACCCCTTGAAAATACCAGCAAAGAATATGCCGATCGCCTTTAAAAGGTGATCATTTGTATCCTTAATTCAGCGGCCGCGAAGCGCTGATGGCGGCGCCGGAGCGCGGGCGCCGCTGTGGCCCGGCTAGGACGCGCGCAGGGCGTCCGAGCCGCCGGGGCCGCCGTCGCCGGAAGCCTTCGCCTTGTCTTGTATGAGCTCGATCTTGTAGCCGTCAGGATCGGTCACGAAGGCGATCACCGTGGTGCCGCCCTTCACGGGGCCGGCTTCGCGCGTGACGTTGCCGCCGGCGGCCTTGATCTTTTCGCAGGCCGCGTAGGCGTCGGGCACGCCCAGCGCGATGTGGCCGTAGGCGGTGCCGAGTTCGTAGCTTTCGGTGCCCCAGTTGTAGGTGAGCTCGATCTCGGCCTGCCCGGGGTTGCCGCCGCCGTAGCCCACGAAGGCGAGGCTGTATTTGTACTCGGGGTTCTCCGAAGTGCGCAGCAGGCTCATGCCAAGCACCTGGGTGTAGAAGTCGATCGAGCGCTGGAGGTTGCCGACGCGCAGCATGGTGTGAAGGAGTCGCATCTCGTGGGATCTCTGTTGTTGCGGGGGAAGAATTCCATTGTCGAGGCTAGGGCCTGTTAACGCTATTTCTGGGGATCGCGTTGCCCGGCCAAGGGGCCGTCTGCGGCGTTGCCCGCGCTTGCAAGGCACACGCCTTGCGGCGCACGGGCGCCTTGCAGCCAGCCCCTTGGCCGGGCAACCCGCAGGGAAGGCCAGCCGCAGCGGGCCACGCGTCGTCGCGCGCCTTGATTGGCCCGCTGCGGCTGGCCTTCGCGACCCCAGAAATAGCACTAACAGGCCCTAGGCGAGCGCGAGCAAGTGCGCCTCGTGCTTGCGCAGGAATTCGCGCAGGTGCTGCGGATACTCCGGCACCACCGCGCCGTGCACGCTCGGCCGCGCCGCCAGCGCCTTGCGCCAGGCATTCACCTTGGGCAGGGCATCGAAGATGTGCGAATTGCTGATTTCCTCGAAGACCTCGAAGTAGCGAAAGATCGGCGCGAACACCGCATCGACCAGGCTGAAGTTTCCGCCTGCAAAGTAGGGGCCGGCAACCAGCGCAGCCTCGACGCGCTCGAACTTGGCGGCCAGGGCCAGGCGCTTCTGCTCGAACACTTCGGCGTCGCGCGTGGTTTCGTAGCCCCACAGGTCGCCCAGGATGGCCGAGCCGAACTCCATCCACGCGCGATGCTCGGCGCGGGTGAGCGGATCTTCGGGATGCAGGCGCGGGCCGGGCTGGGTCTCTTCGAGGTACTCGCAGATCACGTTGCTCTCGAACAGCACCGCCTCGCTGCCGTCAGGGCGCTGAAGCCGCAGCAGCGGCACCTTGCCCAGCGGCGAGATGGCAACGAACCAGTCCGGCTTGTTCGCCAGGTCGATCACCACGCGCTCGAAGGGCACGTCCTTTTCGGCCAGTGCGATGGCGGCGCGCTGCACATAGGGGCACAGCAGGTGGCTGACGAGCGTGAGGGGCTTGCTGGACATGACGTTGGGCTCTCCGGGAAAGTTGAAAGTGGGACCGCGGCAATTCTTGCGGCCCCGAACAACCTTTTCCCGAAAAGCCCATTCGCTGAACGGGCGCCTTGTGCTATTTGAGGGTGTCCAGCCAATGCGTGATGCGGCCGCCGTGCATCACGCCGATCCGGTCGGCCATGGCATGGGCCTCGGCTTCGTTGTGGGTGACCAGGATCGCGGTCTGCCCGGCGCGCTGGAGAATGCCGCGCACCTCGGCCGTGAGGCGCTCGCGCGTGCCGCCGTCGAGGTTCGAAAACGGCTCGTCGAGCAGCAGCAGCGCGGGCGAGGGCGCCAGTGCGCGGGCGAGCGCAATGCGCTGCTGCTGGCCGCCCGAGAGCTCATGCGGAAAGCGCTCGCCGGCATCGGCCAGGCCCACCAGCGCCAGCATCTCGGCCACGCGTGCCCGTTGCTGCGCACGGCTCGAGCGGCGCAGGCCGAAGGCCACGTTCCGGCCTGCCGACAGATGGGGAAAGAGCGCGTATTCCTGGAACATCATGCCCACGCGCCGCTGTTCGGGTGGCAGGTGCACCTGGGTGGAGGAGAGCAGCACGTCGCCGAGCCGGATGGTGCCGGCACGCAGCGGCTCGAAGCCCGCGATCGCCCGCAGCACCGTGGTCTTGCCGCAGCCCGAGGGGCCGAACAGGCAGGCGATCTCGCCGGCGCGCAGCGAAAGCGAGAAGTCGTTGACCACGGCATGCAGGCCGCGCGGCGTTTCGTAGGCGAGCTGGATCGATTCGATGGAAAGAAGGGAACTCATTGTGTCTCTGCGGCCGGCGTGCCCAGTTGGTTGCGCGCCAGCAGCACCACCGGCAGCAGGCCGGCCGCCACGATGGCGAGCGCGGCGATCGCGCCTTCTTCGTAGGTGCCGCGGGCGGCCTCGGCATAGAGCCAGGTGGCCAGTGTGTCGAAATTGGCCGGACGCAGCAGCAGCGTGGCCGGCAGTTCCTTCATCGCATCGACGAAGACCAGCAGCGCGCCCGTGGCAATGGCGGGCTGCAGCAGCGGCAGGTGCACGCGCCTGAGGGTGCCGCCGCTGGTTTCGCCCAGCAGCCGCGAAGCCTGCTCGATGGCGGGCGGAATGCGGGCGAGACCGGCCTCGATGCCGCCGACCGGCATGGCGAGGAAGCGGATCGCGCAAGCCGCCACCAGCACGATGCCCGCGCCCATGAGCGGCAGGCCCTGCAGGCCGAGCACGCTGGCCAGCGCGGCGTCGAACGCAAGCGCGGGCGTGAGCAGGCCGATGGCGAGCACCGTGCCGGGCAATGCGTAGCCGAGCGTGGCTGCGCGCCCCTGCCAGCGTGCGCGGTTCGGGCGCGATCCCTGGCTGCGCGTGGCCCACGCCACCACCAGCCCCGCGGCCACGGCCGCCACGGTGACGCCGGCGGCCAGCGTGATCGTGTTGCCCAGACTTGCCAGCAGGCCTTGCGACACGCCGCCGCCCTGGCGCAGCCGCTTGGCGCTTTCCCAGACCAGGTAGAGGGCCGGCGCCACGAAGCCGACCAGCACCGGCAATGACGCGGTGGCGGTGGCGAGCCAGGCGGTGCCGCCGTGCAGGCGCCGCGGCTGCATGGCGCGCATGCGCTGCGCCGAGCCGAAGCGCTGGTGCCGGCGCCCGTTGCGTTCGAGCCAGACCAGTGCGACCACCACGAACAGCATGGCGCAGGCGATCTGCGCCGCACCGGCCAGGTCGGAGCGCGTGATCCAGGTGGTGTAGACCGCCACCGTGAGCGTGTTCACGCCCAGGAATTCGGAGGCGCCGATGTCGTTGAGCGTTTCGAGCAGCGCCAGGCTCAGCCCCACTGCGAGCGCCGGCCGCGCCAGCGGCAGCGCCACGCGAAAGAAGGCGCCGCGCCGGCTTTCGCCCAGCGTGCGCGCCGCTTCCATCAGGTGCGCGGGCTGCGTCATGAACATGGCGCGCGCGGTCATGTAGACGTAGGGATAAAGCACGAAGCCGAGCACGAAGATCGCGCCCGGCATCGAGCGCAGGTCAGGAAGGCGGAACTGGCGCGGGCTGTCGAAGCCCAGGGTCCAGCGGATCGCACCCTGCACCGGGCCGATCGGATGCAGCAGGTCCAGGTAGGCAAAGGCAACGATGTAGGTCGGCATTGCGAGCGGCAGCAGCAGCGCCCAGTTCAGCACGCGGCGTCCCGGAAAGTCGCAGGCCGTCACGAGCCATGCGCAGCCGGTGCCGATCAGCAGCACCAGCGCACCCACGCCCATGAGCAGCAGGGCCGTGTTGAGCGCGGCCTGCGGCAGCACGTGCGCGAACAGCGGCCCCCAGTGCGCGACGCCCGAGCCGAAGGCGAGCCATGCGAGCATGAGCACCGGCGCGAGCACGCCGAGCGCGATGGCCATCGAGGCGAAGCGCCAGAACGGGCCCGCCGCTTGCAGGACTGGCGGCTGGCGCCTCGCGATCAACATCCGGCCACCGGCAAGGCGTGCCCTGCCAGTTTCATCACTGATCGAAACCGACCTTGTCGACCAGCGCACTGGCCTGCTTGCGGTACTTGGCAATCTCGGCCACCGGCAGCGGGTCGGCCTTCAGTTCGCCGATGGTCTCTCCGATGATCGGATCGAGCGCCACGCCCTTGCGCACCGGGTATTCGTAGTTGGTCTGCGCGTAGAGCGCCTGTGCCGGCTCCGATACCAGGAACTCGAGCAGCTTGACCGCGTTGGCGCGCTGCGGGGCATTCTTGGCCACGGCCGCGCCGCTGATGTTGACGTGCGTGCCGCCGCCCTTGGCGCCGGCAAAGGTCGGGCGGACCACCTTGATGGCGTCGCCCCACTTGCGCGCGTCGCTGCCTTCCTTGGCGCTCTTCATCTGGCCGACGTAGTAGGAGTTGGCCAGGCCGATGTCGCAGATGCCGCCCAGGATGTCGCGCGCCACGTCGCGGTCGCCGCCCGTGGCCTTGCGGGCCAGGTTGGCCTTGACGCCGCGCAGCCATTGCTCGGTCTTGGCCTCGCCGTCGTGCGCGATCATTGCTGCGATCAGCGCCGTGTTGTAGGGGTGCTGGCCCGCGCGGATGCAGACCTTGCCCTTCCACTTCGGGTTGGCCAGGTCTTCATAGCGGAAGCTGGTGATCGGCTGGTTCCTGTCGGCGTATAGCACGCGCGCGCGCAGCGAGAGCGCGAACCACTGGCCGTCGGCGCCGCGCAGGTTGGCGGGCACGGCCGATTCGAGCGCGGCCGATTTCACCGGCTGCGTCACGCCGCCGTCGACCAGGTCCATCAGGTTGCCGATGTCCACCGTCATCAGCACGTCGGCCGGCGAGCGCGCGCCTTCGGCCTTGACCCGTTCGAGCAGGCCGTCCTTCACGAACACCGTGTTCACCTTGATCTTGCTCTGCGCGCTGAAGGCCGAGATCAGGGGCTGGATCAGCGCGGCTTCGCGCGTGGTGTAGAGCGTGAGTTCGTCGTTGGCGGCGTGCGCGGGCAGGGCGGCGGCAGCCAGCCAGGCGGCGGCGGTGCCGATCAGTGCGCGGGCGGCGCGGCCTTGGACGCCGGGGCGGTCGGTCATGAAGGATCCTCCAGGTGCAGAGACGTGTTTTGGGGCATCGCCACCGTCAAGGTGACGATGCGAATCATTATCACTGCGTTTGAAGCTGCTTTTTACGTCCTTGCACTTACATGCAGGAAAGAAGCGCGCCGCGGCACGGGGGACCGGAGGATGACTTGCACAACTTTTTAATCGACATCGACCGCGTCGAGAATCTGGCCGTTATCGCTTTGTCCGCAGTCCTGAAGATTGGCTGCAGCATCCACCAGCAGTTCGAAACCTGCTGCTGACCGGCCGTCTTACACACAACCCAAACCAATTCGTTAGGTACTCGCAATGAACTGCGTGACAGTCGAAGAACTGGAGTTGTTGAGCTTCTTCGGAGTCGAGCCCGCTCGGGTCGATCAAGACATACCTTGGCCATACAACGACTTCTCCTACCTGCTCGAGGTGGGCGGGTACACCGTCTCTTTCCGCATTGCCCCGGCCTACAAGGATCTATCCCTGTCGGTTGCCCACAACGGCTCCGAGCTATATAGCGTCAGAAGCGTTTCGATAAAAGACGTCCGATATCACAGGGATGCTGATCGAGAGACATTGGAGATTGCCGTCTCTGACCGAGACACGATCTGGTTCCGGCTTCGCCCAAGCCTGCTCATCACGCAGGAAGCGGGCGAGTGCAGCATTCCATCGATGGCATCTTCCCTGACAAGCATTCCTTGATCAGCGCTGCACGCTCTCGACATAAACGACGTGCGGAGAATAACGGCCAGCAACGCGCACTTGCTCGGATGGACGCAATGAGGACCAAAGCTCCTTGGATATGCAAAGGCCCAAGCGTCCGGTTTCAGGAAAGTCGCGGAGCTGAACCCGGTAGGTGCAGAAACATTTGCCTTTGCATTCGCTGAGGTCTGCCACCTCATAGGTTCGAACCTGATGCCCGCCTCGGCCGGCAATGGAAACAAGGGCAAACACGACCAGGCTCCAGCTATAGAGCGCCAGCAAACTGCTGATCCAGACAGCAAAGTATTTGCTCATCGGCATCGACGAGCCGCGGCGAAAGTGAGGATGTATGCCAAGCGCGATGAGTCGCCGAGATCGATAGGCCATGAAGGTCGTAAATGGCAGGCTGGCGACAAATGCGCTTGCAAGGCACCACAGCTTGGCCCCGGAGGAGAAAAACACGCTGGGCAAATACACAACCAGCAAGCCCATCGGCAGCAGAAAAAACAGCACGACGGCCCACGAAGAATTCTTCAGTTCTTTGGCGCTGGCAGGAAGCAACAGTCCCATGATGGCTGGATATTAGAGGCGGTTGCATTCTCCCGAGTACTAATCCACCCAGCGGCAAACCTGTGCCAGCGGCGCGCGCGACGTGCGGAACCGGTTGGCCGGGTGCGATGGATCCTCGTAGCCGAAGGCAATGCCGCAGACCACCTGGCGATCGTCCGGGATGTCGAACCAGCGATGCAGGAACTTCGAACGCGAGGCCACGGCCGCCTGGGCGATGCTGGCCACGCCCAGGCTGCGTGCCGCCAGCATGAAGTTGTTGACATAGGCGCCGCAGTCGAGCGCTCCATAGGTGCCGAGCAGCGCCTCGGTGGTGACGAGGGCCACGTGCGGTGCGCCGAAGAACCTGAAGTTCTCCTGCGCCTGCCGCTGCGAGGCCTCGCGGTCGCCGCGGGCCACGCCCACACTTTCATACAGCTGGAAGCCGCATTCGCGGCGGCGCTCGCGGTACACGCCGCGGTATTCCGCCGGCGGTGCAATGTCGAATGCGGCATCGGCCGCGGCTTCGTCCGAATCGAAGGCCCGGCGCAGCCGTTCGGTGGCCGCGGCACTGGCCACGATCACCTGCCAGGGCTGCGAGTTGCACCATGAAGCGGTGCGCTGTGCCAACTGAAGGATCGCATCGATCGTCTCGCGCGCGACGGGTTCGGCAAGGTAGCCGCGGCAGCTGTAGCGCTCGGCGAGGAGGGTCTCGAAGGCTGGCACGGGCGAGGGGTCGCGAGGGATGGAGGAGGGCATGGACTGCGGCCGATCGATCAGCGTGGCGAGGGGGTCTCGAACACCAGGCAGGTGGTGGTGGCGTGCGCATACAGCGTGCCGTCGGGCCCCACGAGCCGCGCTTCGGCGGTGGCGAGCTGCCGGCCGCAATGGATCACCTTGCCCTCGGCGCGCACCCGCTGCACCTTGGGCGTGAGGCCCTTCACATAGTTCACGCTCAATTCGGCGGTGGTGTAGGCGCGCCCCGCCGGCATCATGGTGTGGACCGAGCAGCCCAGCGCCGAGTCGAGCAAGGTCGCAATCCAGCCGCCATGGATGGTGCCGAGCGGATTCAGGTGTTGCGCAAGCGGCGTGCCCTGGAACACGGCCCGGCCCGGGCTGACTTCCAGCAGGGCGAAGTCGAGGGTCTTGGCGATGGCGGCGTAGGGGATTTCGGCGCGCAGCATCGCTTCCATCATTTCGAGCCCGGTCTTGCCGGCGACCTGCTCCGGGCGTGCCAGGCCAGGTCCCGGCCCCGCTTCCAGGCGCTGGACGATCTCAGCCTCCTGGGCGATCCAGGCGTTGAGGGTGGCGTGCGGCTCGGCCATGAGAAAACTCCTTGATAGTTGCATATACAATTATTGTAGCTACAATGAACGGCATGAACGCTGCTCTGAAGCCTCCTCAGCTGAGGCCCCAAGGATGTACCAATTTCCGCCTGCGCCGGCTCTCCAGGCTAGCCTCGCGCCTCTACGACACGCATGTCGCGCCGAGCGGGCTCAAGACCACGCAGTATTCGCTGCTCTCGCACGTGCTGCATCTCGGGCCGCTGCGGCCGGTCGACCTGGCGCGCGAGATGAACGTCGACGCCTCCACGCTCACGCGCAATCTCAAGCCGCTGCTGGCGGCGGGCTTCCTGGTGCAGACGGAGGGGCCCGATGCCCGCAGCCGCATGCTGGCGATCACCGACGCAGGCCGCGACAAGCGAGCCGAGGCACAGCGCCTGTGGCACGGCGCGCAACTGGCGCTCAACGACATCCTCGGCACCGAGCGCGTGCTGGCGCTGCATGCGCTGCTCGACGAGAGCCTGGAGCTGCTGCAGCGCGCCGGGCTGGGCGATGGACAACCGGAAGACGCAACGGGAGCCGGCGATGAATGAAACCCCTCTGCGGCGCCATGCGCTCTGGCTCGTGCTGCTGGCGGCCGCGGGCGCCTTCGCACTCACGATGGGGGTGCGCCAGACGATGGGCCTGTTCCTCTCGGCGCTCAACACCTCGACCGCGCTCGGCATCGGCAGCATCAGCCTGGCGTTCGCATTCGGGCAGCTCTGGTGGGGCCTCACGCAGCCGTTCGCGGGCGCCGTGGCCGACCGCATCGGCACCGGGCGCGTGGTGTTCCTCGGTGTGCTGCTGGTCGCCATCGGCACGCTGATCACGCCGCTGATGACGAGCACCGCCGGCCTGATCTTCGCGATCGGCGTGCTGGCCGCCGGCGGCGCCGGCATGGCCGGCCCTTCGGTGCTGATGGCCGCGACCACGCGCCTGGTGCCGGCCGAGAAACGCGGCCTGGCCACCGGCTTGGTCAACGCCGGCGGCTCCTTCGGACAGTTCGCGATGGCGCCGATCGCCGTCGGCCTGACGGCCGCCGTGGGCTGGGCCGGTGCCATGCAGTGGCTCGGCGTGCTGGTGCTGCTGGCGCTGCCGGCGGCATGGGTGCTCAAGGGCAACTCGAACGCAATGGCCGCGGCCTCGGCGGCCGCATCGGGCACGAAGCCGCTGAGTGCGCGCCAGGCCATCGGCCAGGCGCTCGCGACGCCCAGCTACCGCTACCTGAGCCTGGGCTTCCTGGTCTGCGGCTTCCACGTCGCCTTCCTCGCCACGCACCTGCCCGGCGTCGTCGCGGCCTGCGGGCTGCCGGCCGAGGTCGGCGGCTGGGCGCTCGCGATGATCGGACTCTTCAACATCGTCGGCAGCCTGGCCATGGGCTGGGCCGTGGGGCGCTGGCGCATGAAGTCGCTGCTGTCGCTGGTCTATGCCACGCGCGGCATCGCCGTGCTGGTGTTCCTGCTGGCGCCGAAGACGACCGTGGTGATGCTGGTGTTCGCCGCCGTGATGGGCGTGACCTTCCTGTCGACCGTGCCGCCGACCGCCGGCCTGGTCGCCAAGATGTTCGGCCCGGCCAACATGGCGATGCTGTTCGGCATCGTGATGCTGGCGCACCAGGTCGGCGGCTTCCTGGGCGCGTACCTGGGCGGCTACGTCTTCCAGGCCACGGGCAACTACGACATCGTCTGGTACATCGACATCGCGTTCGCCGCGGGCGCGGCGCTGCTGCACCTGCCGATCCGCGAAGCGCGGCTGGCGCGTGCGAAGCTGGTGGCGGCATGAGCGGAGGACTCGATCCGCGCACGCGCATGCTGCTCGAGGCGCCGATCGTGCCGACCCTGCTGCGCCTGGCTGCGCCCAACGTGCTCGTGATGGTGGCGCAGGCATCCGTCGGGCTCATCGAAACCTACTTCGTCGGCAAGCTGGGCACCGATGCGCTGGCCGGCATGGCGCTGGTGTTCCCCATCGTCATGCTGATGCAGATGACCTCGGCCGGCGCCATGGGCGGCGGCATTGCCTCGTCGATCGCCCGTGCGCTGGGCGCGCGCCGCCGCGGCGACGCCGATGCGCTGGTGTGGCATGCGGCGGTCATCGCGATCGGCTTCGGCCTGTGCTTTTCGCTTGCGCTGCTGGCCGGCGGGCGATGGCTCTACGCCATCATGGGCGGCACCGGCGCAGCGCTCGACGCGGCCCTGACGTACTCGAACTGGGTGTTCGCAGGTGCGGTGCTGGTGTGGCTCTTCAATTCGCTCTCGGCCATCATCCGCGGCACCGGCAACATGGCGGTGCCGGCGAACGTGACGGTGGCGGGCGTGGTGTTCCTTATTCCGGCGTCGCCGCTCCTGATCTTCGGCTGGGGACCGCTGCCGGGCATGGGCATCGCGGGCGGCGCGATGGCGTTGCTGCTGTACTACCTGCTGGGTTCCATCGCGCTCATCGTCTACCTGCGCTCGCCGCGCAGCCTGCTGCGCCCCACGCTCTCCGCACTGAAGCTGCGCTGGCCCCTGTTCCGCGACATCCTGCGCATCGGGCTGGTGGGTGCGGTGTCGACGGTGGCGACCAACCTCTCGATCGGCATTGCCACGGCCTTGACGGGGCACTTCGGTTCGGGCGCGCTGGCAGGCTACGGCACCGCCTCGCGGCTCGAGTACCTGCTGGTGCCGCTGGTGTTCGGCCTTGGCGCGCCGCTGGTCGCGATGGTGGGCACCTGCATGGGCGCGGGGCAGCGGGAACGCGCGCTTCGCGCCACCTGGGCCGGCGCGGCGCTGGCCTTTGCGCTCACCGAAACCATCGGCCTCGCCGCGGCGCTGTTCCCGCGCCCCTGGCTGCTGCTGTTCGGCAGTGACCCCGCCATGCTCGAAACCGGCGCGCACTACCTGCGCGTGGTGGGACCGTTCTATGGTTTCTTCGGCGTCGGACTGGTGCTGTACTTCGCCTCGCAGGGGGCAGGGCGCCTGCTGTGGCCGGTGCTCGGCAACATCGCGCGGCTCGCGGTGGCCGGCGCGGGCGGCTGGCTGGCCCTGCGCTGGGGCGGCGGACTGGCCGGCGTGTTTGCGGCGCAGGGCGCGGCGCTGGTGGTGTACGGCATCGTCATTGCCTCGGCGATTGCCGGCGGTGCCTGGTTCGGCCGCGTGGGCAGGCCGCGCACGACCCGCGGCCTGCTGCGGCGCGTGGCGCAGGCGTGAACCGCTTCAGGCCGGCACCGTCGGATCAGTAGCGGTAGGGATTCTCGGGCCGGCGGTCGTAGCGGTTCGGCACGCCGTCGCCGTCGTAGTCCCTGCGGCCGTAGCGGCGCTCTTCCCAGTGGCGATGCCGATGTTCGTAGCGGTCGCGTCCGTGGTAGTAGCCGGGGCCGTAGTAGTGATGCCGCGGGGGCGGCGGCGCGTAGTAGTGGTGGCGCGGCGGAGGCGGTGGTGCGGGCACCACATACACCTGGGCCTGGATGAAGCGGCCGCCGGTCTGTGCCTGTGCCGGGGCGGTGAGTGCAGCCAGCGACAGCAGGGCCGCGGCGCCAATGGCGAAAGTGAGCTTTTTCATGGCAACTCCAGTGGAGTGGTTGGAAGCCCTATCGTCGTGGCCCCGTGTGAACGCTTTGTAAGGCTGGAGCGAAATCGGATGAAGAGCTGTAAGCCGCTGCGCGGCCATTGCGCGATTCTGCGCGGCTCTTTCGCGGTCCGGAATCGGCCGAACGGACGTCAGCCGCGTGGCGGAGGCAGCAGCCGCCGCAGCGCCTCGAAGAACAGGTCCGACTGCTCGCGTTCGCCCTGGATCTGCGCCGCCACATGCGCGGCCAGCCGGGCATCGACGGGAACCAGCGGGCGCCCGGTCGATTGCGCAATCACCTGGTGCAGGCTCGCGCGTTCGAGGTAGTAGAGATCGTCGTAGGCATGCGCAATGCAGGCGCCCGCCACGATCACGCCATGGTTCGCGAGAAAGGCAATGTCCTTGCCCGCCATGGCGCGCGCGATGCGCTCGCCCTCGGCATCGTCGAGCGCGAGGCCGTTGTAGACCGCATCGACGGCGATGCGGTTCATGTAGCGCATGGCGTTCTGGCTCAGCGTGGGATCGAGCGCGCGCTCGGCCGTGAGCGTGAGCGCCGTGGCGTAGGGCATGTGGCAGTGCAGCACGACCGCATGGCCCGTGAGGCGGTGCACTGCGCCATGGATGAAGAGCGCGGTCGGCTCCACCCGGTGGCGCCCCGCGAGCACTTCGCCGTGCACGTCGATCAGCACGATGTCGTCGGCGCCGATCTCGCTCCAGTGCAGGCCGCGCGGATTGATCAGGTAGCGGTCCTGCGCGCCCGGCAGCAGCACGCTGAAATGGTTGCAGACCCCTTCGGACAATCCGTGGTGGGCGGCCGCGCGCAGCGCGAGCGCAAGGTCTTCGCGCAGCTTGCGCACGGCGGGGCTGGCGTAATCTGAATCGGCGGACATCGACGCTCCCTCGTGGACGTTGGAAAGAAGACTTTCAGATGGCGGCCGCGCCCGTGAAGGCCGCGACGAACCGCTGCGCATCGGCGCGCACGGCCGAGGCCTGCTTGCCCGGCTTGTAGAGCGCGGAGCCGATGCCGAAGCCGGCCGCGCCGGCCGTACGCCATTCGGCCATGTTGGTGGGCGTGATACCGCCCACGGGCATCACTGGCGTGCCTTGGGGCAGCACCGCGAGCAGGGCTTTCACCACCGCGGGCGATGCGAGTTCGGCCGGGAACAGCTTGAGTCCGGTCGCGCCCGCGGCCAGCGCGCCGAAGGCTTCGGTCGGCGTCATCACGCCGGGCAGGCAGACCATGCCGAGCCGCACGGCTTCGGCGATCACCTCCGCATTGCAGTTGGGCGAAACGACCAGCTCGCCGCCGGCCGCATGCACATAGCGCACCTGCTGCACATCGAGCACCGTGCCGGCGCCCACCAGGGCCTGCGGAAAGCGCGTGCGCATCAGCGTGATGCTGGCGTAGGGCTTGGGCGAATTGAGCGGCA
Organism: Variovorax beijingensis; assembly: GCF_007828835.1. Classification (GTDB taxonomy): domain Bacteria; phylum Pseudomonadota; class Gammaproteobacteria; order Burkholderiales; family Burkholderiaceae_C; genus Variovorax; species Variovorax beijingensis_A. Next base: position 131,929 of record NZ_VIVL01000009.1, read on the forward strand.
CCTCGAGCAGCCGGAAGCCCGATTCGACGATGGCATCGCCCACGTCGCCGGCCTCGGCAGGTGTAAGCCCGCGCAGGATGGCAACCAGCGGCAGCGCGCGCATCGCGGCTTCGAATTTTTGTTGCGGTGTGGTCATGGCGGATTTCTGTCTGCGTCGAGAAAGCCGGACAGCGCATGCAGCCCGGCCCAGGTGGCTTCGGCGCCGAGCCTGCGGGTGGCGATGCCGGTGGCGCTCAGCGCGAGCGTGTAGCGCTGCGTCAGTGCGGGGGAACCGATCAGCACAACCTCGCCGAAGGCATGCAGCGACTGCGTGCGCAGTTCTTCGCCAATCAGGAGGCCCGAGAGGTAGCTGGCGAGTTCCTGCGTGGGCATGCGCTCGAACAGCGCCAGCGTGCGCGCGCCGAATGCGTTGTGCAGCAGGCCCTGGCCGTTGTCGGCACGTGCGACGCCCTGCACGAAAGCGGCTTCGTCGAGCGGCGCATCGGCATCGAGCGTGCGCGCAAGAATCGAATGTTGGCTCAGCAGCGCGTAGAACTCGCCGGTCATGAAGGTGCGAAAGCCCGTGACGCGGCCCTTCTTGACCGTAGCCCACTTGTTGTGCGTGCCCGGCAGAACGAAGACGCCCTCGTCGACGTCCATCAACGCCATGGCGCCGAAGATCTGCACTTCCTCGCCGCGCATGACATCGGGAACGCCGTCATGCTCGTCGTTGAGGCCCGGCACGATGGAGATGCGCGAGCCCGGCCGCACGTCGATGTCGATGATGCTGCGGCCCACCTCGACACGGCCCGCGGGGCAGGCGCAATACGGTGCCTCGACCCAGCCCTGCTTGCTGCCGGCCATGCCGGAGATCAGGCAGCGCGCGCCTTCGAGGCGCATCCAGTCGCCAAACAGCGCTTCGAAAACCGCGGGGAACCCGCCTTCCGGCACCTTGAGGATGCCGCGCGCATCGCTGCGCTCTTCGAGCACCTTGCCGCCGGCATCGAGCAGCGCGCCGCGCAGTGAGCTCGTGCCCCAGTCGATGGCGACCAGTCTTGTCATGTCAGTGATTGTCGCGCGGCACGAAGGCCCCGCGGCGACCGCGCAGGAAGGCCAGGTCGGCCCCCTGGTCGGCCTGCAGCACCGTGTCGACGTACAGCTTCCAGTAGCCCGAGTCGAGCGGCGCCTTGGGCGCGACCCACTTCTCGAGCCGCCTTGCGAGCTCTTCGTCGCTCACATGCAGATGCAGCTTGCGGTTGGGCACGTCGAGCTCGACGATGTCGCCGTCCTGCACCAGCGCGAGCGGCCCGCCCGCGGCCGCCTCGGGGGCGGTGTGCAGCACCACGGTGCCGTAGGCGGTGCCGCTCATGCGCGCGTCGCTGATGCGGACCATGTCGGTGATGCCCTTGCGCAGCACCTTCGGCGGCAGCGGCATGTTGCCCGACTCGGCCATGCCCGGGTAGCCGCGCGGGCCGCAGTTCTTCAGCACCATGACGCAGTGCTCGTCGATGTCGAGGTTCTCGTCGTCGATGCGCTTGTGCAGGTCGTCCGCGTTTTCGAACACCACCGCGCGGCCCTTGTGCACCAGCAGCTCGGGCGTGGCGGCACTGGGCTTGATGATGGCGCCGTTGGGGGCGAGGTTGCCGCGCAGCACGCAGATGCCGGCCTTGTCCTTGAAGGGTTCGGCCAGCGGGCGGATCACCTGCGGGTTGTAGTTCTCGGCGTCCTTCACGTTGTCCCACAGCGTCTGGCCGTTGGCCGTGATGGCGTCCTTGTGCAGGTACTGCGCGATCTCCTTGATGACCACCGGCAGCCCGCCCGCGTAGCAGAAGTCTTCCATCAGGAAGCGGCCCGAAGGCTGAAGGTCGACCAGGCAGGGCAGATCGGAAGCCAGCCGGTCGAAGTCGTCGAGCGAGAGATCCACGCCGATGCGCCCTGCGATGGCCAGCAGGTGGATGACGAGGTTGGTGGAGCCGCCGATGGCCGCATTGACCTTGATGGCGTTCTCGATGGCCTGTCGCGTGAGGATCTTCGACATGTGGAGGTCTTCGTGGACCATGTCGACGATGCGCCGGCCGGCCATTCGCGCCAGCACGTTGCGCCGGCCATCCACCGCAGGGTAGGCGGCATTGCCGGGCAGGCCGATGCCCAGCGACTCGACCATGCAGGCCATGGTGCTCGCGGTGCCCATGGTCATGCAGTGGCCGTGGCTGCGGTGCATGCAGCTCTCGGCTTCGAAAAAGTCCTGCAGCTTGAGCGTGCCGGCGCGCACCTGCTCGCTCATCTGCCACACGCCGGTGCCCGAGCCCAGCTCCTGGCCGCGCCACTTGCCCGAAAGCATCGGGCCGCCGGAGACGCCGATGGTCGGCAGGTCGACGCTGGCCGCACCCATCATGAGCGCGGGCGTGGTCTTGTCGCAGCCCATGAGCAGCACCACCCCGTCGAGCGGATTGCCGCGGATGCTTTCTTCCACGTCCATGCTCGCGAGGTTGCGGTACAGCATGGCGGTGGGGCGCAGCAGCGTTTCGCCGAGCGACATCACCGGGAATTCGAGCGGGAAGCCGCCCGCTTCATACACGCCGATCTTCACCTGCTCGGCGAGCGTGCGGAAGTGCGAGTTGCAGGGCGTGAGCTCGCTGAAGGTGTTGCAGATGCCGATGACCGGACGCCCGTCGAACTGGTCGTGCGGCACACCCTTGCCCTTGACCCAGCTGCGGTAGATGAAGCCGTCGCGGTCATGGCGGCCGAACCATTGCTGGCTGCGCAGGTCTTCGGGTTTTTTCTTGGGGGAATTGCTCATCGGTTTGTCTCCGTTTACGACCGCTTACGGCCCCAAACCTCAGGGTTTGTCCTGCCGATCGGCCATTTCAATCATCATATGATAAGTGCGAACAACATGCCGGACCCTTAGTGTTTTCGAGCGTCGGCATAGCAAATTTCACATCACGCACATGATCAAGAACATCCACGGTCGCACGCTCGAACTGCTCGGCGAAGCTGTCGTGGCCGGCCGCTATGCGATCGGTGCCTCGATCCCGGCCGAACCCATTCTGGGCGAGGAGCTCGGCGTGAGCCGCACCGTGGTGCGGGAAGCCATCAAGTCGCTGGCGGCCAAGGGCCTGATCGTGACGGGGCCCAAGGTGGGCACGCGGGTGCTGCCGCAGGACAAGTGGAACTGGTTCGACCCCGACGTCATCACCTGGCAGTCGCGTGCCGGGCTCACGCCCGAGTTCCTGCGCGACCTGCAGGACCTGCGGCGCGTGGTCGAGCCGGCGGCCGTGCGGCTTGCGGCCGAGCGGGCCAGCCCGCAGGACATCGAGGAAATAGAGCGCGCCTACGCCGGCATGAAGGAAGCCGTGGAGAACGGCGGCGACTACGTCACCTTCGACCTGCGCTTTCATACCGGCCTCTTGAGCGCGGCGCGCAACCGCATGCTCGCGCAGATGAGCAAGGCGCTCAACGCACTGCTTCGCACCAGTTTCGAGATATCGACCAGCAAGCCCGACGGGCCCGCGCTTTCGCTGCCGCTGCATCGCGCGGTGCTCGATGCGGTGATTGCACACGATCCGGCCAAGGCCGAGCAGGCGGTCATCCGCCTCATCGACGGCGCGCGGCAGGACATCGAAGACGTGATCGGCTCGCGCCGCCGGCTGCCGCGGCTCGGCCGTCCGCCGCCGCGGCTGAAGGCCCACTAGCCGGGCCCGGGGCCAGGTGCGAGCCCGCGCAGGTCGCAACAGATTTTTTCACCCACGCTCGTGTTCGAGCATTTCCACCGAAGAAGAAGGAGACACCATGAAAGTCGTCAAGTCGCTGATAGCGCCGACGTTGTTCGCGCTGGGGTTGTTGGCGTCGGCAGGTCCCGCCGCCGCGCAGGAAAAGCTCACCGTCTGGTGGGTGAAGGGCTTCTACAAGGCTGAGGACGATGCGCTGTTCGCCGCCATCAAGAAGTTCGAGGAGAAGAACAAGAACGTGAAGATCGAGCTGTCGCAGTACCCGATCCAGGACATGATCCCCAAGACCGTGTCCGCGCTCGATTCGGGCAGCCCGCCCGACGTGGCCTATGCCGACGTGTACGACTTCCAGGTCACCGGCAAGTGGGCCTTCGACGGCAAGCTCGAAGACCTCGGCAGCGTGCTCACGCCCATCAAGGACCGCTTCGCGCCCAACACGATCGAGACCACCTACCTCTACAACGACCAGACCAAGAGCAAGGCCTACTACGCCTTCCCGATCAAGCAGCAGACGATGCACATCGAGTACTGGCGCGACATGCTGGCGGAGGCGGGCTTCAAGGAGTCGGATATCCCGACCACCTGGAAGGAGTACTGGTCGTTCTGGTGCGAGAAGGCTCAAACCGCCAGCCGCAAGGCAAGCGGCAAGCGCACCTTCGGCATCGGCATGCCGATGGGCGTGGATTCGAGCGACTCGTTCTATTCGTTCCTGACCTTCATGGACGCCTACAACGTCAAGCTGGTGGACGACAACGGCAAGCTGCTGGTCGACGACCCGAAGGTGCGCACCGGCCTGATCGGCGCGCTGACCGACTACACCACGCCCTACACCAAGGGCTGCACGCCGCCGTCGTCGACGAGTTGGAAGGACCCGGACAACAACGTCGCGTTCCACAACAAGACGACCCTGATGACGCACAACGCGACCATCTCCATCGCCGCCAAGTGGCTCGACGATTCGGACAATGCCTCGCTCACGCCCGAGCAGCGCGAGGAAGCGCGCAAGAACTACACCGAGCGCATCCGCACGGCGGGTTTCCCGAGCAAGCCTGACGGCAGCAAGATGGTGTACCGCACGGCCGTGAAGACCGGCGTGGTGTTCAAGGACGCGAAGAACAAGGCGCGCGCCAAGGAGTTCGTCTCCTTCCTGATGCAGGAAGAGAACCTGACGCCGTACGTCGAAGGCTCGCTGGGCCGCTGGTTCCCGGTGACCAAGGCCGCGCAGCAGCGCGATTTCTGGAAGGCCGATCCGCACCGCCTGTCGGTCTACAACCAGTACGCCGCCGGCACCGTGACCTTCGAGTTCACCAAGAACTACAAGTTCACCGTGCTCAACAACGAGAACGTCTGGGCCAAGGCCATGAGCCGCGTCGTCACCGACAAGGTGCCGGTGGACAAGGCCGTGGACGAGATGATCGCGCGCATCAAGACGGTGGCGGCGCAGTAAGCCGCGCACACGCGACACCCGAAACCACCAGCAGCTGCATGCCATGAGCGCCACTGCCACCGCCGCCGCGTCGACCCCGACGCCTGTCGTCAATCCCGGAGCGCGGCATGCGCGCTGGCAGTTCTGGGGCGCGGTCATGGTCGTGCCCTACCTGCTGGTGTTCGTGGTGTTCGTGCTGTACCCGGTGGGCTACGGGCTCTGGCTCGCCCGCCATCCGCAAAGCTACGTGAAGCTGGTCGAGGACCCGATCTTCTTCCGCTCGGTGATCAACACGGCCATCTTCCTGGTCGTGGCGATCAATCTCAAGATGCTCGTGGCCCTGGTGCTCTCGGGCTTCTTCGTGACATCGCGCTGGTGGATCAAGATCGTCTCGGCGATCTTCATCCTGCCATGGGCGATGCCCTCGATTCCCACCATCCTGTCGATCCGCTTCATGCTCAACCCCGAGTGGGGCGTGATCAACAGCACGATCTTCCGCCTGACCGGCGCCGACGGCCCCAACTGGCTCAACGATCCTGCGCTGGCCCTGGCCTTCGCGATGGTGGTCCATGTATGGAAGTCGCTGCCGTTCTGGACCCTGATCCTGGTGGCGGGGCGGCTCGCCATCCCATCCGAACAATACGAGGCGGCCTCCGTGGACGGCGCCTCGTCGTGGCAGAAGTTCCGCTTCGTGAGCTGGCCGGCGCTGAAGACGCTCTACATCACCTCGACCATTCTCTCGATGATCTGGACGCTGGGCGACTTCAACAGCGTCTACCTGCTGACCGGCGGCGGACCCGCGGACTTGACGCATGTGCTCGCCACGCTGGGTATCCGCTATCTGCGCCTCGACCAGGTCGACCTGTCGATGGCGTCCATCGTGGTGGCCTTGCCGCTCGTTCTCCCGCTCGTGTACTTCATGATGAAGAGGCTCTCGAAATGAAGCGCTGGACTCCGAAAGCCGTGCTCACCGAGGCCCGGCTGCTGCTCATCGGCATACCGGTGCTGCTGTGGACGCTGATTCCGGTCTACCACATGGTGCTCTTTGCCATTTCGTCGAAGGACTCCGCGACCTCGGGCCACCTGTGGCCCAAGAATCCGACGCTGGACAACTTCCGCATCGTGTTCCAGCAGAAGCACTTCTACCTCGACCACTTCTGGCTGCAGCTCGGGAACTCGCTGCTGATCGCGCTCACGGTAGGGGCGCTGACGCTCTTCGTCGCCACCACGGCCGCCTTTGCGATCAGCCGGCTGCGCGTGCGGGGCGGCCGCACGGTGATGAACCTGGCGCTGTTCACGTACTTCATTCCCGCGGCCTTCCTGGCCGTGCCCATGTACAAGACCATGGGCAACTACGGCCTGCTCAACAGCCAGTGGGCGCTGATCCTTGCCATGGTGACCATCGCCTCGCCGTACTGCATCTGGGTGCTCAAGCAGGCCTCCGACAAGCTGCCCTACGAGCTTGACGAAGCCGCGCGCATGGACGGCGCTTCGCCGCTGCAGCTGTTCCGGCTGGTGTACCTGCCGCTGATGGTGCCGTCGCTGGTGGCGGTGGGCACCTATTCGCTGCTGCTGGCATGGAACGAATACCTCTACGCCTTCCTGCTGCTGTCGAACGACAGGAGCGTGACGCTGGCGGTGGCGCTCGGCAACTTCCTTTCGGCCGACGATTCGCCGTGGGAACTGCTGATGGCCACCGGCCTCATCTATGCATTGCCGCCCGCGGCGATCTACTACGCCTTCAAGCGCTACATGGTGGGCGGACTCACCGCCGGTGCCGTCAAGAGCTGAGCGAACCCTGGGAACAAAAATGGCATCCGTATCCTTTCGCAATATCCAGAAATCCTTCGGCAAGGTCCAGATCATCCAGGGCCTGAGCTTCGACATCACCGACGGCGAGTTCGTCGTGCTGGTCGGGCCTTCGGGCTGCGGCAAGTCGACCCTGCTGCGCATGCTCGCGGGCCTGGAGGACATCAGCGGCGGCGAGATCATGATCGACAGCCGCGTAGTCAACGACCTCGAGTCGAAGGACCGCGACATCGCCATGGTGTTCCAGAGCTACGCCCTCTATCCGCACATGACGGTGGGCGAGAACATGGGCTTCAGCCTGCGGCTGCGCAATGCCGAGAAGTCGGTGACCGACGAGCGCGTGTCGCGGGCCGCGAAGATCCTCAACCTCGACGCGCTGCTCGGGCGCTATCCGCGCGAGCTGTCGGGCGGCCAGCGCCAGCGCGTGGCCATGGGGCGCGCCATCGTGCGCGACCCCAAGGTGTTCCTGTTCGACGAGCCGCTATCCAACCTGGACGCCAAGCTGCGCGTGGCGATGCGCGCCGAGATCAAGGCGCTGCACCAGCGCCTGAAGACCACCACCGTCTACGTGACGCACGACCAGATCGAGGCCATGACCATGGCCGACCGCATCGTGGTGATGCACGACGGCATCGTCGAGCAGATCGGCACGCCGCTCGACCTGTACGACCGTCCCGACAACCTGTTCGTCGCGCAGTTCATCGGCTCGCCGTCGATGAACGTGATCGAAGGCACGGTGCGGCGCTCGGGCGGCGAATGCCATGTCGAGGCGCATGGCGCGCGCTGGCCCGTGCCGCCGGGCACCTCGGCGCCCGACGGCCAGCCGGTGCACTACGGCATCCGCCCCGGCGACATCACGCTGGGCGGCGGCAGCGGCGTCGATGCGCGGGTGATCGTGGTCGAGCCCACGGGCGCCGAAACCGAACTGCTGGTGCAGGTCGGCGAAGCGAAGCTGGTGCTGGCGGTGCATGGCCGCGTCGACGTGCAGCCCGACCAGACCGTGGGCCTGGCGATCGATGCCGACCGCGTGCACCTGTTCGACCGCCAGAGCGGCCGGCGCATGCCCTGAACCTTGCCCGTCAGCCGGTGCGCAGCCGCAGCAGCGCGCGCACGAAGCCGTGGTCCGAGCGCGAGCGGTCCCGACCTTCGTGCAGGTGGTCGTTGAAGTAGTCGACCCGGCGCACGTCGCCCAGGCTGCGCCGGCTCGTCGCAACGAACTCCTCGCTCACGAAGATCTGGTCGAGCACGGCCGGAAAGCCCTGGTGGATGTGCGAATAGGCCACGTCCTTCTTGAGCGCTGATTCGCCCTGCATCTCGTAGGCGTTGAACAGCGCCACGTCGCGCGCGGCCTTGTCGTAGGCCACTTCGGAGGTGGCGGCCACCAGTTGCGTGGTGACGCTGTGCGGGTCGTCGTTGAAGTCGCCCATCACCACCAGGGGCGTGCTGGTGCCCTGCAGCAGGTCGATCACGATGCAGCGCAGGGCCGCCGCCTCGACGCCGCGCATGACGAGCGAGCGCAGCGAAGCCATCACGCCGACCTTGCGGTCCTCCCGGTCTTCCAGGGCATTGCCCTGCGCGTCCTGCAGGAACTTCGGCCGCTTGGACTTGAGGTGCACCGTGAGCACGTGCACCTGCTGCCCGTGCTTCATGCGCAGCGTGGCCAGAAGGGGCGGGCGCTCGAAGCGCATGTGCGGGCCCAGGCCCGGCACCTCGACCCCGAAGCCAGGCGGAAAATCGACGAAGGAGCGGACCTCGTCCACCTGCAGCCGCGTGGCAATGCCGACCCGCGGCGTGCCCTGCGCGCCGTTGTGCGGCGGCGTGTTCTCCGCGCCGGGAACCGAGACGAAGTCGTAGCGCAGCCCGCTGCGCGCAATGGCGGCCTTCAGCGCGCTTTCGTCCCAGACCTCCTGCACCGCGAGCACGTCGGCATTGAGCGCATGGAAGCGCTCGCCGGTCCAGGCGATCTTGCGTTCGTAGTCGCGTTCGTCGTAGGCGTCCTGGTTCTCGTAATACACCCGGTGCGGGTTCGCGAGATTCAGCAGGTTGCAGGTGGCAACGAAGAGCGTGGCGTAGTTGGGCGGGATGTCTTGCATGGCACGCGATTGTGTCCGCAGCGGGCGGCAGTCGGGAGGCGCCGCGCCGGCGGCGCAAAAGACAAAGGGCACCGAAGTGCCCTTTGTCTTTGTCGCGGGGCAGATGTTCCATCTACCCGCTGCGCCGGTCAGCGCCCGAACGAGCGTCCGCCGCCGCCGGAGCGGTTGCCACCGCCGCCGCCGCCGTAGCCGCCACCACCCGAACGGCCACCACCGCCGGAGCGGTTGCCGCCGTAGCCGCCACCGCCGCCGCCCGGGCGTCCGCGCCCGCGGCCGCCACCCATGTGGTCGACGCTGGTGCGCAGCGGATCCGGCTGGCCGTCGCCGCCGGCGACCGCTTCGGCGCGCAGGTGCGCGACCTGGTTGGCCTGCGTCGGGCTGTGGCTGTTGCCGTGATGGCGCGGCTGGCGCTCGTCATGCGGCAGGTGATTTTGCGGCGCATGGTGCGGCGCGCGTGCCGGGCCTTGCGGTCCGCGGCCTTGTGCCGGGCGGGCGCCCTGGCCGCGCGGGCCCTGGCCCTGTCCCTGGCCGCCGCCGTTGGCATTGCGGCCCTGGCCGCCACCGCCCTGGCCGCCACCGCGGCGCTGGCCGTTGCCGCCACCACCACCGCCTGCGCGTTCGCCGCCGCCCTGGCCGGCCTTGTTCTCGCGGATGCGCTGCAGCATCTCGGTGCGGGCAGCCTTGGCGGCCGCCTGCATCACGTCGCGGCTCGGCGGGCGGCCGGCACCGCCCCAGATCGTCTGGCGACCCATGGCGATCGGCTCGGCGCGTTCGCCTTCCTCGGGGCCGAAGCCTTCGACGAACTGCACCGGAATCGTCTGCTTGGTGAAGCGTTCGATTTCCTGCATGAAGCCTTCTTCGTCCATGCAGACGAAGCTCACGGCCTCGCCGCTCGAACCGGCGCGGCCGGTGCGGCCGATGCGGTGCACGTAGTCTTCGCTGACGTTCGGGATTTCGTAATTGACGACGTGCGGCAGCTCGTCGATGTCGATGCCGCGGGCCGCGATGTCGGTGGCCACCAGGGCGCGGATGTCGCCGCTCTTGAAGCCGGCCAGCGCCTGGGTGCGGGCGCTCTGGCTCTTGTTGCCGTGCAGCGCCATTGCCTCGATGCCGTTCTTGGTGAGGAATTCGGCCACGCTGTTGGCACCGAACTTGGTGCGCGTGAACACGAGCACCTGGCTCCACTTGTTCTCGTTGATGATGTGCGCGAGCAGCGCCTTCTTCTTGCCGCGGCCTACCGGGTGGATCACCTGGGTGATGCGCTGCACGGTGGTGTTGCGCGGCGTGACCTGGATGCTCTGCGGGTTCTTGAGCAGCGTGGCGGCCAGGTCGCGGATCTCGTCGCTGAAGGTGGCCGAGAACAGCAGGCTCTGCTTTTCCCGGGGCACCAGCGCCAGGATCTTCTTCACGTCATGGATGAAGCCCATGTCGAGCATGCGGTCGGCTTCGTCCAGGATCAGCATCTGGACCTGGCTCAGGTCGAGCATGCCCTGCTGCTGCAGGTCGAGCAGGCGGCCGGGGGTGGCCACGAGGATGTCGACGCCCTTCTTGAGCTTGCTGATCTGCGGGTTCATGCCCACGCCGCCGAAGATCACGGTGGAGTCGAGCTCCAGGTACTTGCCGTAGGTGCGCACCGATTCTTCGACCTGGGCCGCGAGTTCGCGCGTGGGCGTGAGCACCAGCGCGCGGATGCCGATGCCGCCGAACTTGTTGGTGGCGCTCGCGCCCACGCTGAGCTTGTGCAGCATGGGCAGCGTGAAGGCAGCGGTCTTGCCGGTGCCGGTCTGGGCGCCGCCCAGGAGGTCGTGGCCTTCGAGGACCGCGGGAATGGCTTGCGCCTGGATGGGGGTGGGGGTGTCGTAACCGTGCTCGTGCACAGCCTTCAAGATGGCGGGAGCCAGCTTCAGTTCGTCAAAATTCATTGGAAACAATAAGCGCCATACACGGCGCAGTGGCATCGGCCCGCTTGGCGTCTTTTGTGACGCCGAGCCAGTCAAGGCTGATGAAGGTCAGGGGTGGGAGCCGGAAAGTCCGCCCTCGCAAGAGGGTTGAAAGGCGCTTTCTTCGTCCCCGGCAGAGAGCCGGTGTTGCGGGCAACTGGACCCGGCAACGGTGCCTATTGTCGCATGAGTCGATAATCCATGGTTTGCCGCGTTCGAAAGCTTCTTCGGGCGCCCGCACTTTTCCCCCAATTTCCGCTACCCAAGGTAACTATTCACAGATGGCTCAATACGTCTATTCGATGAACCGCGTCAGCAAGACCGTGCCACCCAAGCGGCAGCTCTTGAAAGACATTTCGCTCTCTTTCTTCCCCGGCGCCAAGATCGGCGTGCTCGGCCTCAACGGCTCGGGCAAGTCGACGCTGCTCAAGATCATGGCGGGTGTGGACAAGGAGTTCGAGGGCGAGGCGCTGCCCATGCCGGGGATGACGATCGGCTATCTGGAGCAGGAGCCCAAGCTCGACCCCGAGCACACGGTGCGCGAATCGGTCGAAGAGTCCATGGGCGCGGTGTTTGCGGCCAAGGCGCGCCTCGAAGAGGTGTACATCGCCTATGGTGCCGAAGACGCCGACTTCGACGCGCTGGCGGCCGAGCAGGCCCAGCTCGAAGCCATCATCGCCACCGCCGGCACCGATTCCGAACATCAACTGGAAATCGCCGCCGATGCGCTGCGCCTGCCGCCGTGGGACGCGAAGATCGGCCTGCTGTCAGGCGGCGAAAAGCGGCGCGTGGCGCTGTGCCGCCTCCTGCTGTCCAAGCCCGACATGCTGCTGCTCGACGAACCCACCAACCACCTGGACGCTGAATCGGTGGAGTGGCTCGAAGTGTTCCTGCAGCGCTTCACGGGCACAGTGGTGGCCATCACCCACGATCGCTACTTCCTCGACAACGCGGCCGAGTGGATCCTGGAAATGGACCGCGGCCGCGGCATTCCCTGGAAGGGCAACTACAGCACCTGGCTCGAGCAGAAGGGCGAACGCCTGGCGCAGGAGCAGAAGAGCGAGGAAGCCCACGCCAAGGCGCTGAAGAAGGAACTCGAATGGTCGCGCCAGAACCCGAAGGCGCGCCAGGCCAAGAGCAAATCGCGCCTGGCCCGCTTCGAAGAGCTGAGCGACATGGAATACCAGAAGCGCAACGAGACGCAGGAAATCTTCATTCCGGTGGCGGAGCGGCTGGGCCAGCAGGTGTTCGAGTTCCACAACGTCAGCAAGTCCTTCGGCGACCGCATGCTGATCGACAACCTGAGTTTCACCGTGCCGCCGGGCGCGATCGTCGGCATCATCGGCCCGAACGGCGCCGGCAAGTCGACGCTGTTCAAGCTGCTCGCGGGCAAGGAAAAGCCGGATTCGGGTGAGGTCGTCATCGGCCAGACCGTGAAGATGGCCTTCGTCGACCAGCACCGCGACGAGCTCGCCAACAACAAGACCGTGTGGGAAGACATCTCGAACGGCCTGGACATCATCAACGTCGGCAAGTTCCAGATGGCGAGCCGCGCGTATGCGGGCCGCTTCAACTTCAACGGCGCCGACCAGCAGAAGAAGGTCGGCACGCTGTCGGGCGGCGAGCGCGGCCGGCTGCACCTGGCCAAGACGCTGATTGCGGGCGGCAACGTGCTGCTGCTGGACGAACCGTCGAACGACCTGGACGTGGAAACCCTGCGCGCGCTCGAAGACGCGCTGCTCGAGTTTGCCGGCACCGTGATGGTCATCAGCCACGACCGCTGGTTCCTCGACCGCATCGCCACGCACATCCTCGCGGCCGAAGGCGACAGCCAGTGGACCTTCTTCGACGGCAACTACCAGGAGTACGAAGCCGACAAGAAGAAGCGCCTGGGCGAAGAGGGTGCCAAGCCCAAGCGCATGCGCTACAAGGCGCTGAAATAGGCTCGCCCCCAGTCTTCGCGCACTTCGTGTCGCGCGCGCCTTCCCCCTACCGGGGGCAACACCGGAGGCCCGGCAAAGCCGGTTCCTCGGTGTTTCTGAAAGAGACCTCAGGGTGCCTCGACAAGAGCGCGTGGTTCCGCAAGGGGCGGCGCGCTTTTTTCATGGGGCGGGCAAGCCGGCGTCTCAACGCGGCCGCGCCAGCCGAAAGGCCGCATTCGCTCCCCATGTGGCGACCAGCAGGTTGCCGTCGGGGGTGCGCGCAAGGCCCACCGGGCTGGACAGGCCGTCGGCCAGCACGACGCGGCCTCCTTCGCGGTCGATGCGGCTGACTGTCGTGCCGCCGTAGTCGACCACATAGGCGGCAGTGCCCTCGGGGTCCGCGACGATGCCGGGGCCCGGGCTGCGCAGCCCGTCGTGGATGCTTCGCGCGCGTCCGTCCGGCCCGACCAGCGAGATGCCGCCCGCGATGTTGCTGACCATCAGCTCGCCGCCCGGCAGTTCGACCGCGCCGACCGGCGTTTGCAGTCCCTGCGCCGCGACTTCGATCCTGCCGTCGGGATGCGCCGCGAGGATCTCATTGGTTCGGCGGTTGGCGATCAGCAGCCGGCCCTTGCGGTCGAAGCTCAGGCCCGCCGGCGTTGCCAGGCCGCTCACGAACACGCTCTGCCTGCCGCCGGGCGTGAAGCGCCACACCAGGTCCTGGCTGTAGGACGCGACGAAGATGTCGCCGGAAGGGCCGATCGCCAGCCCGCTGGGGCCGCTCAAGCCCGATGCGAACACCGAGCGGGCACCGTCGGGCGCAAAGCGCAGCACCGTGCCGGCCGACCAGTTGGCGATATAGAGATGGCCTGCCGCGTCGTAGGCCATGCCGACCGGCGAGGACAGCTCGTCGTGCGCGGGGCGTTTTTCCAGCGTCCAGGCCGGCGGGGCGGGCGTTAGCGCCGAGGTGGTCGCATGGGTCGCGGTCGCAAGCAGCGCGAGGCCGAGCAGAGGCAGGCGGATGCGAAAACTGCGGTGTTTCATACGGGCTCTCCCACCGGGGCGTCGGCAGCAAACACCTCGCGCGCGGCCGCGAGGCCGTTGAGCGCAGCCGGAAAGCCCGCGTACACCGCCATCTGCATGATGGTCTCGACAATCTCGGTGCGCGTGACGCCGACATTGAGCGCGCCCTGGATGTGCACCTTGAGTTGCGGCGCGGCATTGCCCATGGCCGTGAGCGCGGCCACCACCGCGATCTCGCGCGAACGCAGGTCGAGGCCGGGGCGCGAGTAGATGTCGCCGAACGGAAACTCGATCAGGAGGCGCGCGAAATCGGGTGCGATGCCGGCCAGGCTCTCGACCACCTTGACGCCGCCTTCACCGTCGATCTGCTGGAGCTTGGCGAGCCCGCGCTCGTAGCGCAGGTTGTTGTCGTTGTGGCTTGCTTGTGTGTTGGTCATCGCTCGTCTTTCCTTCGGGGGCTGTGCCCGGTGACGAGGGACGCTTCCTGTCGATGGCGCGGTAGTGCGCGATCTTCAGCGACAGCGCCTGCATGGATTGCTGCAGCGCCGCCACCTTGGCCTGGACCTCGGCCAGATGCTGTTCGAGCATCTGCCGCCGCTCCCCGACACTGGCGTCCCCCTGGCTTCGAAGCCTGGCGAACGCCTGCATGCCCTGGATCGGCATGCCGGTCTCGCGCAGGCGCAACAGGAAGGCCAGCCAATCCATGTCGGCGCTCGCATAGCGGCGCTGGCCGCCCGGTGCACGGGGCACCGCGGCGATCAGTCCGATGCGTTCGTAGTAGCGCAGCGTGTCGGCCGTGAGGCCGGTGCGCCGCGCGACTTCCGCAATGGTCAAGTGGGCTTCCATGGCGGGAATTCTCGAAGTTGGAGCGCGCTCCAAGTCAAGCGCTTTTTGCGGTTTCCGCGGAGGGCGCGGTCCGGGGCGCGAAATCGCCGGGCTGCGGCCAGCGCATCTGCACGCGCTTTTGCACCGTGTGGATGTTGTTGCGCAGCGCATAGAGCTCGTCGGCATACGACAGCGGAACGGCCACCTTGTTGACCACGCGGTCGAGCTCCTCGAGTTCGTCGAGCAATTCGTCGCGCCCGCCCTGGCGTGCATCGACCTTGGCCTCGATGTCGCGCAGCCGCGCATACCAGCGGAACACGCGGCGGCGCACGCGGAACTGGTAGAGCGGCGGCACCACGCGGCTCAGCGGCAGCATCAGCACCAGGAGGCCGCCGAGCACCAGCCACATGCGCTCGATCAGGTTGCTGGCCCAGAACGGCAGGTAGCGCTGCCAGAACGGCGGCGTGCCGTTGATGGCGCGGTCGCCCTCGGGGCTCACGGGCAGTTCGCTGGTGCGTGTGTTGGGAAAATCGCGCGCGCGGTTGAACCAGCCGGCGTCGCTGTGCACGCTTTGCGCGGCCTGCGCGAAGAGCTGGCGCAGCGCGGAGTGGGTCTTGTCGCGCGAAAGCAGCGAGGTGGTGGCCGCGAGCAGCGAGACGTCCGTAGGCGGCAGGTCCTTCGACAGGTCGACCACGCCGCGCGGCAGCGTGACCGCCGAGAGAAACGGAAAACGCCGCGTGTACGCATCGGCCTGGCCGAAGTCCATGAGCTTGATGTCGGGCGCGCGCAGCAGCCGCTGCACCTGCGGCGACTGCGGCGCCGAGGACAGCACGATGGCATCGAGCAGGCCGGCCTGCAGCGCTTCGGCCGCGGCCGCCTGTTCCAGGTTGGAAAGCAGCAGCGCATCGGGCTCGAGGTGGTTGGCCTTGAAGAGCCTTTCCATGATCTCGGGCAGGCCGCTGCCCGCCAGGTCGACGTTCACGCGCAGGCCGCGCAGCTGGGCGAGCGAAGTCAGCGTGGCCGTCTTGCGGTCGATCTTCTGCGCGCTGTCGGCGCGGTAGAAGAGCCAGATCGGCTCGAAGAACAGGCTGCCGAGCGAGGTGAGGCCGGCTTCCTCATCGGCCACCGGGTCGGCGCTGCCGCCGCGCACGAAGCCCACGTCGGCGCCGCCGCTGCGCAGCAGTTCGAGGTTTTCTGAAGAGCCCGTGGTGGCCTTGAGCTCCACCTCGATGCCGCTCGCCTTGAGCAGCTCGGCATAGCGCTTGCCGAACTGCGAATAGGCGCTGCCGGTCGGCCCGGTTGCCAGCGTCACGTGCTTGGGCGGCTGCGGCTGCAGCCACCAGTAGGCGGCAATCAGCAGGCCGATCACGAGGAACACGACGGGGCCGGCCGATGCGATCAGGTCGCGGATCGACAGCAGGATCAGCTTCAGTGTCTTGGGCATGGCCATGGGGTACTCAACCTTTCGTTGCGGCGAGGTCGGCCGCGCATGGCACGTGCAGCTCGCCGACGGTGACGGAGCGCGCTGCCAGCACCGCGCGCAAGGTGGCACGCGCCACCGCCTCGGCGGCCATGGTGCCGAGCACGGTCATGCCGGGCCTGGATTCGGAAGAAGGGCCTTCGAGCGGAATGCGGCCGGTGGCCAGCGCAAACAGCGTGTCGCCGTCGCTCATGGTGTGCACCGGGTTGATGGCGCGCGCCAGGCCGTCGTGCGCCACGCTCGCAAGGCGGTTGGCCTGCACCTTCGTCAGCACCGCGTCGGTCGCGATCACGCCGAGCGTGGTGTTGGTGCCCGCGAGCAGCGGCTGGGGCAGGTCGCCGCGCAGCAGGGCGCGGCGGGTGTCGAGCAGCGCAAGGCCGTCTTCGGTGCGCGCGCCGGCCACCGGCTGCGCGGTGTCGGGGTCGATCACGTCGCCCAGCGCATTGACCGCGATGAGCGCGCCCACCGTCACGCCGCCCACGGTGACCGAGGCGGTGCCGATGCCGCCCTTCATCGCGCGGTGCACGCCGAAGAGCTTGCCCACGAGCGCGCCGCTGCCGGCGCCCACATTGCCTTCTTCCGGCGCATCGCGGGTGGCCGCCTCGCAGGCCGCATAGCCGGCCGCGGCATCGGGGCGGATGCGCGCGTCGCCCATGGGCAGGTCGAACAGCACGGCGGCCGGCACGATCGGCAGGGTGCCGAAGCGCACGTCCATGCCGATGTTGCGTTCCTCGAGCCAGCGCATGGCGCCTTCGGCCGCGGCCAGTCCCCAGGCGCTGCCGCCCGCCAGCATCACGCCGTGCACCTGCTGCACCAGGTTGCCGGGCGAGAGCAGGTCGGTCTCGCGCGTGCCCGGTGCGGCGCCGCGCACGTCGACCCCGGCCACCGCCCCTTCGCGCGCGAGGATCACGGTGCAGCCCGTGGGCCGGCGCGTGTCGGAAAAATGGCCGACTTCGATGCCGGCCACATCGGTGATGGCGCCGGAAGACGAAGCAGGAGAAGAGGAAGCGGATGACGGAGCGGGCATGGCGGCCGATTATGGGACCGCGCCCTCTACGATAGGCCCCCATGACAGTTGCAAGAAGTTTCTCCGCCGAGGGCGCGGGACGCCATGTGGTCGTGATCGGCGCAGGCGCCGTGGGCAGCGCGACCGCCATCGAGGCCTTGCGCGCCGGCCTGCGCGTGACGGTGGTGGAGCCCGGCGAGCCGGGCGGTCCGCAGGCCACGAGCTACGGCAATGCGGGCTGGCTCTCGTCCCATTCCGTGGTGCCGCCCGCGCTGCCCGGTGCGTGGCGCAAGGTGCCGGGCTGGCTGGCCGATCCGCTGGGGCCGCTCGCGCTGCGTTGGCGCCATCTGCCGCGGGCCTTGCCCTGGCTGCTGCGCTACCTGGCCTCGGGCTGGACCGAGGCGCGCGTGCAGCGCACCGCCGACGCATTGCGCACGCTGCTGGCCGATGCCCCGGCCCTGCATGCCCGGCTCGCCGCCGAGGCCGGGGTGCCGCAGCTCATCGAGCAGCGCGGCCTGCTGCATGCCTACCGGTCGCGCGAGGAGTTCGAGGGCGACGCGCTCGGCTGGCGCGTGCGCCGGCGCACCGGTGTGCAGTGGGAGGAGTGGCCGGCGGCTGAATTGCGGCAGCGCGAACCCGACCTCGACGCGCGCTACACGCTCGGCATCTTCGTGCCCGAGGCCGGGCACTGCCGAAATCCGGGGGCCTACGTGGCGGCGCTCGCGCGGCATGCGCAGGAGGCCGGTGCGCAGCGCGTGGCGGCGCGCGCCACCGGTTTTCGCATCGAGGGCGGGCGGCTGCGCGCGGTGCGCACCGAGGCCGGCGAGATCGCCTGCGACGCCGCCGCCATCTGCGCCGGTGCGCGCTCGGGACCGCTGGCCGCAGCGGCCGGATCGCCGGTGCCGCTCGAATCGGAACGCGGCTACCACGTGGTCGTCGAAGGCGCTTCGGCGGGGCCGCGCACGCCGACCATGGTGGCCGACGGCAAGCTCATCGCGCACTGGATGGACGGCGGCCTGCGCGCGGCCGGCCAGGTCGAGATCGGCGGGCTCGAGGCCGCGCCCGACTGGCGGCGCGCCGAGATCCTGCACCGGCACCTGCGGTCGATGTTTCCGGCGCTTGGCACCCAGCCGCCGGAGGCGGTGGCCGTGAAGCACTGGCTCGGCCACCGGCCCAGCATGCCCGATGGGCTGCCCTGCATCGGCGCATCCGCGGCCAGCACGGACATCGTGCTGGCCTTCGGGCATGGGCACGTCGGCCTGTGCGGCTCGGCGCGCACCGGCAGGCTCGCGGCGCAATTGCTCGCGGGCACCGCGCCCGAGACGGCGCTGGCCCCTTTCGATCCCGCCCGCTTCAGCTGACGCGCGGCGCGGTCTTCCTCAGCGGTAGCTCTGGAAGACGCGGCTGCCGCCGTCGGCCAGCACCAGCAGAACGTCGTAGGGATCGTGCCGATCGCCGTAGGCGGCGCCGTCCATGCCCGGCGATCCCACCGGCATGCCGGGCACGGCGAGGCCGATGGCTTTGGGCTTTTCGCGCAACAGCCTGTGCACCTCGCGCGCGGGCACGTGGCCTTCGAGCGCATAGCCGCCGACCAGGCCGGTGTGGCATGAGCCCAGCCTGGCGGGAACGCCGAGCCGGGTGCGCGCGGCGCTGTTGCCAGCGTCGTGCACGCGGGTCGCGAAGCCGTTGGCCTCGAGGTGCCTGACCCAGTCCTGGCAGCACCCGCAGTTCGGGTCCTTCCAGATCTCGACCATCGGCGCGGCGGCCGATGCGGCCAGCGGCCATGCCGCCGTGGATGCGAACGCGAGCAGCGGGGCGGCGCGCAGAAGAAGGGTGCGTCTTTGCATGGCTTTTTTCTCCTCAGGACACCAGCTGCGCGCGGGCCTTGCCGGCCCACGCCTGCAGGTTGTCGAGCAGGTCTTTCTGGCTGAAGGAACAGCTCTCTTCGCTGAACAGCGCGCTCGACTCGAGCCGGTCGAGCAGGTTCAGCAGCACCTCGCCATAGCGCGGCGGCAGCGCCGCGAGCAGTTCGCTGCTCGCACGCGCCTCGTTCGAGAGCGCGGCGACCGATCCGCCGCCGCCTTGCAGCGCCGCGATTCCGCTGCTGACGGCTTCGAGCTGCCGTGCGGCGGTGCTCATAAGGCAACCTCCGCGCTACGCGCTGCGGTGCGAGCCCCCTTCGGAGCGGCCGGGCGGGGGCTCATGACGAAGCCTTTCCAGGTGGCGGCAGCGAGAGGCCGCGTTCGCGCATCAGGTCGCGCAGCACGTCGGGGTAGTCGGTGATGATGCCGTCCACACCCCAGTCCATCAGCCGCAGCATGTCGGCGCGCTGGTTCACGGTCCAGGGCAGCACCTTGAGGCCGAGGCCCTGCGCTTCCTTGATGGCGGGCCGTGTCAGGTCGTTGTAGGCGGGCGACCAGATGACGGGCCCGCCCGCCGTGCCGGCCGCGGCCTTGACCAGCTGCGGCGTCGAGGCGAACTGCGCGGCGTCGAGGCCGGCCGTCCAGCGGCTGTCCTTGAGCGTGCGCGGGGAGCTCAGGTAGGCCCGCGGCAATTGCGGCGCAAGCTGGCCGACCAGCGCGAGCGTGCGCCAGTCGAAGCTCTGGACGGTCACGCGGCCGCCCATCTGCGCCTTGTCGATCTCGGCGAGCAGGGCGCGCACCATCGGCTCGGGCGCGGCGGTCTCGTCGGGCTTGGTGGGATCGATCTTGGTCTCGATGTTGAAGCGCACCGTGGCGGCCGCGGCGCCGCGTGCGCGCACCTGCTCGAACAGTGCGGCCAGGGTCGGAATGCGCTCGCCGTCGCGCGGCAGCTGCAGCGCGAACTGCTTGCCGTAGCTGCTCGCGGGGTTCAGCCGGCCGACGTCGTAGCGCTGCAGTTGCACCAACGTGAGAGAACGGAGGGTGGGGCCGGTCTTCGATGCGAGCCAGGCGCCGTTCGCGTCGCGTGTGTGGTCGGCGTTGAGCGCGGTGTCGTGCGAGATCACGACCACGCCGTCGGCCGTGAGCCCGATGTCCAGTTCGAGCGTGCTCACGCCCAGGTCGATGGCGTTGGAGAAGGCCGCCAGCGTGTTCTCCGGTGCGAGCCCGCGCCCGCCGCGGTGCGCCTGCAGGTCGAAGTGCTGCTTGGCCGTGGGGAGAATGGCCGTGCAGCCCGCGATGAGCAATGCGGCGGCAAGCAGTGGGTATTTCATTTCAGCTGCACCTTGATGCCGTCGTCCTGCACCGTGATGTCGCCGATCTCGTAGGTCTTGCGTCCCACCGTGAGCTCGTCGGCCGTAAAGCTGCGCAGCACCTGCCCCTGCAGCAGCTCCTGCGCCACCACCGCGCCCACCTGCTGCAGGCGTTCCGCATCGCGGCCCTGCACGCCCTGCAGCTCGAGGCGCTCGGCCTTGGGCCGGTCCAGGCGCAGCGCGCGCGCTGCGGCGTCGTAGCGCAGCGCGCTGCTGACCGAGACCACGCCCTGCACCGGCGAGGCAGCCAGCAGGGGGCTGGCAATGGTCAGCGTGGCCGTGATGGCCGCGCGGTTGCTGCGCGCGTCCAGGCCCAGCTGCGGGTCGCGCAGCCCGACCATGAAGATCTCGGCATAGCGCTCGGCCACCGGAAAGCGCTTGGCGATCTGCGCCTGCAGTTCGTCGCGCGTGGCGGTGTATTCGCTGGTGAAGAAGTTGAAGCCGGCCAGCGCGCAAAGCGGCGCCTGCAGGGCCGCGGCGCCGCACAGCGCGCGCAGCATCCAGCGGCGGGAAGTGGTGAAGGGCAGGGAGCGGATTTGCATACTGCTCGGAGCTTGCCACAGCCCGCGGGGTTCCGGGGAGTCCGGGCCTCCGGCCGGCGCGCCGGGCGCATGCTGCTATGCGGACAGGAAAATCTCCTACGCCACGGCGCCGTTCGGCAGGCCACGTTCGAGGCTCCGGAAAAAAAGACCAACGATGCAGGGCACGACGCGAATCGGGATCTCTGGCTGGCGCTATGCGCCATGGCGCGGCCGCTTCTATCCCAAGGGTCTCCCGCAGCGGCTCGAACTCGACTTTGCCTCCCGCATGCTGCCCACCATCGAGATCAACGGCTCGTTCTATTCGCTGCAGCGCCCGGTGTCGTACCAGGCATGGCACGACGCGACGCCCGACGGTTTCGTGTTTGCGGTGAAGGGGCCGCGCTACATCACCCACAACCTGCGGCTCAAGGAACCGCACGGTGCGCTGGCCAACTTCTTTGCATCGGGCGTGTTCGCATTGGGCGCCAAGCTGGGCCCGATTCTCTGGCAGCTGCCGCCGTCGTTGGCCTACGACGCCGGTCGGATCGAGGAATTCCTGGCGCTGCTGCCCAGGGATGGCCGTTCCGCCCTCAAGCTCGCGCGCCAGCACAACGAGAAGCTTGCCGACGACCGCGCGTTGCTGAAGGCACCCGCGAAGCTGCGCATCCGGCACGCGGTGGAAGTGCGCCATGCGAGTTTTGCAAATCCGGACTTCATCGCGATGCTGCGCCGCCATGGCGTCGCGCTGGTGGTTGCCGACACGGCGGGGCGCTGGCCGCTGCTCGAAGACCTGTGCGCCGACTTCGTCTACCTGCGGCTGCACGGCGACAAGGAGCTTTACGCGAGCGGCTACGACGATGCCGCGCTCGACCGCTGGGCAGAGCGCATCGATGCCTGGCGCCATGGACGCCAGGTGAAGGACGCAAGGCTGGCCGTACCTTCGCGCCGGTTCTCCGGGCGCAAGGGGCGCGACGTGTTCTGCTATTTCGACAACGACGTCAAGGTGCACGCGCCCTACGATGCCGCGCACCTGGCGGCCCGGCTCGGCGTGGCCACCGGGCTGGGGGCAGGCGACCGCTTCGAACTGCCGCCGGACATGGCGGTGCGAAAGCCGGCGCGCGCGCGGCCGGGCAGGAAGTAGCGCGGCGCTGCGTACCGCCTCAGTCGTGCAGCGACGAAAGGAATTGCTTCAGCTCGGCCGTCTGCGGATTGCCGAACATTTCTGCCGGTGGTCCCATCTCGTGCACGCGGCCCTGGTGCATGAAGATCACGCGGTCGCTCACCTTGCGCGCAAAGCTCATCTCGTGCGTGACCATCAGCAGCGTCATCCCTTCGTCGGCCAGCGACTCCACCACGCGCAGCACCTCGCCCACCAGCTCGGGGTCGAGCGCCGAGGTGATCTCGTCGCAGAGCAGCACGGCCGGTTCCATGGCCAGCGCGCGGGCGATGGCCACGCGCTGCTGCTGGCCGCCCGAGAGCTGCTCGGGCATGGCGTCGAACTTCTCGGCCAGGCCCACGCGTTCGAGCAGCTTGCGCGCCTGCGATGCCGCCTCCATGCTGCTGCGCTTCTTCACCAGCGTGGGTGCGAGCATCACGTTCTTGCCGACCGTGAGATGCGGAAACAGGTTGAAGCTCTGGAAGATCATGCCCACGTGCTGGCGCAGCTCGCGCATCGCCATGGCGCTCTCGTGCAGCAGCGGCTTGCCGTCGACCGTGAGCGAGCCTTCCTGGAACACCTCGAGCCCGTTGATGCAGCGCAGCAGGGTGCTCTTGCCCGAGCCGCTCTTGCCGATGATGGCAATGACCTCGCCGCGCTTCACGTCGAGGTCGATGCCCTTGAGCACCTCGTTGGCGCCGTACGATTTGCGCAGCGCGGTCACGCGCACGATCGGCGCGGCGGAGGTCTGGTGGGATTCAAAGACGGCGGCCATGGGATTTCCTCTCGAGATTCTTGGCGTACAGGCTCACCGGGAAGCACAGTACGAAGTAAAGCAGCGCCACGCAGCTGAACACCACGAAGGGCTTGAAGGTGGCGTTCGAAATCATGCTGCCGGCCTTGGTGAGTTCGACGAAACCGATCACCGAGGCGAGCGCCGTGCCCTTGATCACCTGCACCAGGAAGCCCACCGTCGGCGCGATCGCGATCTTCACCGCCTGCGGCAGGATCACGTGGCGCATCTGCTCGCTGAAGCTCAGCGCCAGGCTGCCCGAGGCTTCCCACTGGCCCTTGGGAATGGAGGCCACGCAGCCACGCCAGATTTCGGTGAGGAAGGCGCTGGTGTAGAGCGTGAGCGCCACGCTGGCCGCGGTCCACGCCGACACGTCGACGCCGAACAGCGCGATGCCGAAGTACGCGAGAAACAGCTGCATCAGCAGCGGCGTGCCCTGGAACAGCTGCACATAGAGGCCGACGGCGCGGCCCATGGCGCTGCCGCCGCGCAGCCGCAGGAACAGCAGCAGGGCGCCCACCAGCCCGCCGCCGATGAAGGCGATGAGCGAGAGCACGACGGTCCAGCGCAGCGCCATCAGCAGGTTGCGCAGGATGTCCCAGAGAGAAAAATCGACCATGGTGGTGGCGTCCTGCGTTCAGCGGCCGAAGAAGAATCTCGGCCCGGCCCAGTTGAGCAGCCTGCGCAGCGCAACGGCCAGCGCCAGGTAGAGCAGCGTGGCGACGATGAAGGCCTCGAAGGCGCGGAAGTTGCGGCTCTGGATGAGGTTGGCGGCATAGCTCAGTTCCTCGGTGGAGATCTGGCCGCACACGGCGGAGCCCAGCATCACGATGATGATCTGGCTCACCATGGCGGGCCACACCTTCTTGAGCGCCGGCGGCAGCACCACGCGGGTGAACACCTGCACCTTGTCGAGCGCCAGGCTCACGGCCGCCTCGATCTGCCCCTTGGGCGTGGCCTCGATGCCGGCGCGGATGATCTCGGTGGCGTAGGCCCCGAGGTTCATCACCATCGCGATCACCGAGGCCACCTCCGGCGTGAGCTTGACGCCCGCCGCAGGCAGCCCGAAGAAGATGAAGAACAGCTGCACGATGAAGGGCGTGTTGCGGATCAGCTCCACATAGCTGCCGACCACCCAGCGCAGCCACACCGGCCCGCTGGCGCGCGCCCAGGCGCAGGCCACGCCCACGGCCATGCCGATGACGGTGGCGATGGCCGTCAGGCCGACCGTCCACGCGATGCCCTTGGCGAGCAGCCGCCAGTCGACGAGAACTGCACCGAAGTCGAATTCCATGGCCGCGCCTTTGTTCGAGGTTCAGCGGCGCTCAGACCGGCAGGTCGCCGGCGGCCTTGCCGAGCCACTTCTTCGACATGGCGTCCAGCGTACCGTCCTTCTTGGCGGTGGCAATGATCTCGTTGACCTTGGTCTTCAAGGCGGTTTCGCCCTTGGCCACGCCGACGAAGCAGGGGCTGTCCTTCAGCAGCAGCTTGAACTCGGCGCTCACCTTCGGATTCTTGGCGAGCATGTCGCCGGCGACCGCCGCGCTGGTGGCGATGGTTTGCGTCTGGCCGGCCACGAAGGCCGCGATGGTTGCGTTGTTGTCCTCGAAGCGGCGGTAATCGACGTTCGGCGGCGCCACCTTGTTCAGCTCCTGGTCCTCCATTGCGCCGCGCGTCACGGCAACGGTCTTGCCGGCCATGTCGGCAAAGCTGGTGAGCTTCATGCTCTTGGCCGCATACACGGCCTGGAAGAAGGGCGCATAGGCCGAGGTGAAGTCGATCACCTTCTCGCGCTCGGCGTTCTTGCCGAGCGTGGAGATCACGAGGTCGGCCTTGCGGGTCTGCAGGTAGGGAATGCGGTTGGCGCTGGTCACGGGCACCAGCTCGACCTTGACGCCCAGCTTGGCGGCGATCAGCTCGGCCATCTCGATGTCGAGGCCTTGCGGCTTCATGTTCTTGTCCACCGAGCCGTAGGGCGGATAGTCGGTGGGCACGGCGATCTTGATGGTCTTGGCCTTCAGCACGTTGTCCAGGGCATTCTGGGCCTGTGCGCCGCCGGCGGCGGCCAGCATGGCGATGGATGCAAGCGCGAGCGAGAGATGGCGTTTGGACGAAGAGAAAGTCATAGCAGGGCTCCTAGGTAAGTCGATGAATCGGTGTCGTCGGGGGAGGGCGTGGCGGCCTTGCGCCGCCTGGGAACGGCCGCGGTTTTCTTCTGCTGCAGCGGCGCCAGCGCGTCGCGCAGCTGCGCCAGCGGATCGGTGGGCGCCTGCACGCGCAGGGCCGACTGCACCGTGCCGATGTGCGCGGCCATCAGCGCCTCGGCGGCGGCATGGTCGCCTCGCTCGAGGGCGGCGACGATCTGCACGTGGTCCTCGCAGGACTGCACGGCGTCGTGCGTGGACTGGTAGAGCATGGCGATCAGCGTGGTGCGCGCGGTGAAGTCGCGCAAGGTGTCGGCCAGCAGCGTGTTGCCCAGGCATTCGGCCAGGCACACGTGGAAGTCGCCGAGCAGGAAGCTGCGGTTGCCGACGTCGCTCTCTTTCAGTGCGGCCTTTTCACGCTGCAGGTGCGCCTTCAGCTGGCGCAGCGCGGCCTTGTCGATCTTGCCGGTGCTGCCCGTACTGCGGATCAGGCCGAGCTCGATGACGCGGCGCGCCTCGAAGGCTTCGCGCGCCTCGTCCTGCGAGGGCTCGATCACGAACCAGCCGCGCCGTGCGCTCACCGTGACGATGCCGCGCGCCGCCAGCCGGGTGAGCGCCTCGCGCACGATCGTGCGACTGCAGTCGAACAGCATGGCGAGCGGCTGCTCGCCCAGGCGCGAGCCCGGTGCGAGCTTCTGCGCCATCACCGCCTCGACGATGCGTGCACTGATTTCGGATGCGGATGTAGACATTGGCATGCATACCAGCAGCTTTTGTGCCAACTGGTATGCAAGATCTGTGCACCGAAATGGGCCGGCGCTGCGTGCCGGTGGTGCGTGGCGCGCGGCTCGGGGCGCTGCTGCTCAGGGCGCGATCCCGCCGATGGGGATATTCGCGCAGGGGAGTACCCGGTGGCCTGTGATCAATCCATCCGCGCGCCCGAAGCCTTCACTGCCTTGTCCCAGCGCGGCGTCTCCGTGGCCAGGAAGCGCGCGAAGTCCTCGCTGCCCAGATAGGCCGGGTCCGCGCCCTGGCTCACCATCCGGTCGCGCACCTCGGCGCTCGTCAGCACCTGCCTGAAGGCGTCGCTGAGTCTGGCGACCACGTCCCTGGGCGTGTCCTTGGGTGCGAAGAAACCGTAGAAGCCCACCACCTCGAAGCCCTTGACGCCCGACTCGATCACCGTCGGCACATCGGGCAGCGCGGGGTTGCGTTCGCGGCTGGTCACGGCCAGCGCGCGCACCTTGCCCTGCTTGTGGTAGTTGGCCGCCTGCGGAATCGATTCGGCCATGAACTGCACCTGCCCGGCCATCAGGTCCGTGAAGGCCGGGGCGCTGCCGCGATAGGGGATGTGCACCATGAAGATGCCGGTCGCGGTCTTGAACATCTCGGGCACCAGGTGGCTGATGCCGCCGTTGCCGGCCGAGCCGTAGTTGACCTGGCCGGGCCGTGCCTTGGCGTAGTCGACGAACTGCCGCAGGTTCTGCACCGGCAGCTTGGGCGTGACCAGCAGGGCGAGCGGCTGCATCGCGGTGCGTGCAATGGGCACGAAGTCGCGCTGCGTGTTGTAGGGCAGCTTGCTGTAGAGCGCGCCGTTGATCACGGCCACGCCGGTGTTGGCCAGCATCAGCGTGTAGCCGTCGGCCGGGCTCTTGGCGACCGCGTCGGCGCCCACCGAGCCGCCCGCGCCGGGCTTGTAGTCGACGATCAGCGGCTGGCCCAGCACCGCCTGCAGCTTGTCGGTCAGAAGGCGCGCATGCTGGTCGAGCGGGCCGCCGGCCGGAAAGCCGATGACGACCTTGATCGGCTTGTCGGGGTAGGCCGCCAGGGCGGCGCCACCGATGCCGAACGAGGCGATTGAAAAAGCCGCCAGGAGGGCGGCGCGCACGGGTCGGGTCATGGATCGTCTCCTCTTTTTCAAGTGGAGACGATCATAAGCAGCGGCTCAGCCCGCGAGCGTGGCCTTCAGCGTGATCTCCGGCACGCTGGCCAGCGCCTTCGACAGCGGGCAGCCGGCCTTGGCGGCGGCCGCGATCTGCTGGAACTTCGCCTCTTCCAGGTTGGGCACGGCGGCGTCGAGCTCGAGTGCGATGCGGTCGATCTTGAAGCCCTCGCCGTCCTTGACCAGCCGCACCGCGGCCTTGGTGTCGATGCGGGTGGCGGTGAAGCCCTCCTTCTCCAGCGCGAAGGCAAAGGCCATCGTCAGACAGGCCGCATGGGCCGCGCCGACGATCTCCTCGGGGTTGGTGCCGCGCTTGTCGTCCTCGAAGCGGCTGGCGAAGCCGTAGGGGTAGTTCTTGAGGGCGCCGGTCTCGGTACTGACCTGGCCCTTGCCGGTCTTGCCGGCGCCTTCCCAGTGAACGCTTGCGTGCTTGTCTGCTGCCATGAAAACTCTCCTTCATTCGGGTGACGGGTGGTGGGAGACGCAGGTATCGCGCGGAACGCCGCGCTTGTCTGTAGTCGCAGGGCGCGTGCGATGAAGATTGCGCGATGGCGGGCAGGCGTCGCCAAGGTGACGCTCCCGGGGGCTTCCCCGATGGGAGCGGCGCGCGGCTCGGCTTAGGCTGCGGCCTGTCTTCCTTCCCTCTCTCTCCTTCTCCCGCCTGCCTTGACCATGCAACCACGCCCGCACTACAAGTTCTGGCCCAAGCGCCTGCCGCATTCGATCACCGTTCCCGCCACCTCGCTGTGGCACAACCTCGCAACCTCGGCGGCGCGCTATCCGGACAAGGCCGCGCTGGTCTTCTTCGGCCGGGTGCTGAGCTATCGCGATTTCGCCGAGCAGGTCGAGCGCCTGGCCGGCACGCTGCACGCCCTGGGCGTGAAGCGCGGCGACCGCGTGGTGCTGGACATGCAGAACTGCCCGCAGCTCGTGATCGCGCATTTCGCGATCCTGCGCGCCAATGCGGTGGTGGTGCCCGTCAACCCGATGAACCGGGCCGAGGAGCTCAAGCACTACATCGTCGACCCCGACGCCAGGGTGGCCATCACCACCGGCGACCTGGCCGGCGAACTTGCCAAGGCCAGCAACGCGCTGCCGCCCGCGCAGCAGCTGGCCCACATGATCGTGACCCAGTTCACCGACGCCTTCGATGCCGATGCGAGCGGCGACGACGCTCCCGCGCCGGCCTGGAAGGAGTGGCTCGCCACGCGCCATCCGCTGCCCGAACTGGCGGGCGGCAAGGCCATGGCCTGGACCGATGCGCTGGCCGCGGGGCATGCCGCGCCCGAGCACGTGGTGGGCGCCAACGACATGGCGCTGCTGCCCTACACCAGCGGCACCACCGGTCTGCCCAAGGGCTGCGTGCACCACCATTCAAGCCTCATGCACAACGCGGTGGCCAGCCAGCTCTGGGGCCAGGCCACCTCGGAAGCGGTGGTGCTGGCGGTGGTGCCCATGTTCCATATCACGGGCGTGGTGAGCATGATGCACACCTCCATCCTCGCGGCGGCCACGCTGGTCATCATGCCGCGCTGGGACCGCGAGGTGGCGGGCCGGCTCATCTCGCGCTGGAAGGTCACGAGCTGGACCAACATCCCCACCATGGTGATCGACCTCATGGCCAGCCCCAACTTCGCGAGCTACGACCTGTCGAGCATCACGCACATCGGCGGCGGCGGCGCGGCCATGCCGCAGGCCGTGGCGCAGCGCCTCTTCGAGCAGTACGGCCTCAAGTACCAGGAGGGCTACGGCCTCACCGAAACCGCCGCGCCTTCGCACACCAACCCCTCGGACCACCCCAAGCAGCAGTGCCTGGGCATTCCGTTCATGAGCACCGATGCGCGCGTGGTCGACCCCGACACACTGGCCGAAATGCCCATCGGCGAATCGGGCGAGATCATCATTCATGGCCCCGAGGTGTTCCAGGGCTACTGGAAGCGCCCCGACGCCACCCAGGCGGCTTTCGTCGAGTTCGAGGGCAGGCGCTTCTTCCGCTCGGGCGACATGGGCCGCATGGACGAGGACGGCTACTTCTTCATGACCGACCGCCTGAAGCGCATGATCAACGCGAGCGGCTTCAAGGTCTGGCCGGCCGAGGTCGAGCTGCTGATGTTCCGCCATCCCGCCATCCAGGAGGCCTGCGTCATTTCCACCCGGGACGACTACCGCGGCGAATCGGTCAAGGCCGTGGTGGTGCTGCGCGCCACGCACAAGGACACCACCGAGCGGCAGATCATCGACTGGTGCCGCGAGAACATGGCGGTCTACAAGATCCCGCGCAAGGTGCAGTTCGTCGACGCGCTGCCCAAGAGCGGCAGCGGCAAGGTGATGTGGCGGCTGCTGCAGGAAGACGAAAACAAATGATTCAGCCGGGCGGGGCGGGCACTTCGCGCCGAGAATCGACGCTCCTTGCACCCTGTGCGTTCCGTTCCTGCCTGCATGCGTTTTCGCCCGGTTTTTTCTCTTCTTCTTTTTGCATTCGTCTCTCTGCCGCTGCTGGCTCGCGCCGAGCCCCGCAGTTGCCTGGTGGTCGGCATCAGCGACGGCGACACGCTCACCGCGCGCTGCGGGCGCGCCGGCTCCTATGAGCAGATCAAGGTGCGCATCGCCGCGATCGATGCGCCCGAAAGCAGGCAGCCCTATGGCCAGCGCAGCCGGCAGGCGCTGAGCCGGCTCTGCTACGCCGTAGAGGCGCAGATCACGCCGCGCGACACCGACCGCTACGGGCGCACCGTGGCCGACGTGGCTTGCAACGGCGAGGACGCCGCAACCCGCATGGTGTCCGGCGGCTGGGCCTGGGTCTACGACTACGACGGCATCGCGACCAGGCGCGGCGGCGGGCTCTTCAAGCTGCAGGACGCCGCGCGTGCGCAAGGCCTGGGGCTGTGGGCCGATTCGAAGCCGACGCCGCCCTGGGACTGGCGGCGCGAGCGGCGCGAGCACCACTGGAGCGACGCCTTTTTTTGAGCCCCCGGCCGCTGTCATGGCGGATTCATGCGGGCGCGAGACCATCATGGGTTCTCGCAACCCATGACGACAAGAAGATGGCCAAAGATTTCGAGCAAATGGAGGACTCCAATCCCTCCGCCAATCCCACCATCCACGAAGTTTCCGACCCGCAGCGCCGCGTGTTCGTGCGCGGCGGCCTGGCGGCGGCCGTGGCGGGCCTTTTCGGTCCCCTGGCGGCCGGCACGCTGGCCGGCTGCGCCAGCACCGGCCCTTCGGTGAGCACGCTGGGCCGGGCCATCGGCTTCAAGAGCGTGCCCATGGCCGCCGTCGACCGCGTCGTCGTGCCCGAGGGCTACAGCGCGCAGGTGCTCTACCGCTGGGGCGACGCCACCGGCATCGCTGGCCAGATGCCCGCATTCAAGACCGATGGCTCCAACACCGCGGACGAACAGGCCCTGCAGGCCGGCATGCATCACGACGGCATGGCCTTCTTTCCGCAGGGCGGATCGAACCGCGGCCTGCTGGTGCTGAACCACGAATATGTCGACGACGGCCTGCTGCATCCGGACGGCATGAAGACCTGGACGGCCGAGAAGGTGCGCAAGTCGATGAACGCGCATGGCGTCTCGGTGATCGAGCTGCAGCGCGAAGGCACGAAGTGGACGCAGGTGCTGCCGTCGCGCTTCGCGCGCCGCATCACCGCGCTCACGCCGATGACGCTCACCGGCCCCGCCGCCGGCCACCCCATGCTGCGCACCGCGGCCGACCCCACGGGCACGCAGGTGCTCGGCACCTACAACAACTGCTCGAACGGCCAGACGCCCTGGGGTACCTACCTGACCTGCGAGGAAAACTTCGCGGATTACTTCGAAGGCACCGACACGCCCGACGCGCACCAGAAGCGCTGGGGCATCAAGAAGGGCAACGGCGCCAAGTACCGCTGGCACGAGCACGACGCGCGCTTCGACGTGGCGAAGCACCCGAACGAATCCAACCGCTACGGCTGGGTGGTCGAGATCGACCCGCAGGACCCGGCCTCGACGCCGCGCAAGCGCACCGCGCTCGGCCGCGCCGCGCACGAAGGCGCCGCCACCGCGCTCACCAACGACGGCCGCGCGGTCATCTACATGGGCGAGGACTCGCGCTTCGAATACATCTACAAGTTCGTGAGCCGCGACAGGGTGCAGCCCGGCGGCGCGGCCGCCAACCGCGACCTGCTCGACCACGGCACGCTGTACGTCGCCCGCTTCGACGTGGACGGCACCGGCGAGTGGCTGCCGCTGGTGCAGGGCAGGAACGGGCTCGTCGCCGACAAGGGCTTCGCGACCCAGGGCGACGTGCTCATCAAGGCGCGCCAAGCCAGCGACCTGCTGGGCGCCACCAGGATGGACCGTCCCGAATGGACCACCGTCGATCCGCTGACGAAGGAGGTCTATTGCACCCTCACCAACAACAGCAACCGCGGTGCGCCGGGCCAGCCCTTCATGGACGCGGCCAATCCGCGCTCCAACAACACGATGGGCCAGATCATCCGATGGAAGGAAAGCGGCGACCTCGATGCGACGAAGTTCGCCTGGAACCATCTCGTGCTTGCGGGCGACCCGAAGCAGCCGCGCTACGAAGCGCAGGGCAACATCAAGGGCGACGCCTTCGGCAGCCCCGACGGCCTGATGGTCGATGCACGCGGCGTGCTGTGGATCGAGACCGACGTCTCGACCTCCACGCTCGGCAAGGGCGAATACGCCAACCTGCCGAACAACCAGATGCTGGCCTGCGACCCGACGAAGGGCGAAATCCGCCGCTTCCTGCTCGGGCCGGCCGGCTGCGAGATCACAGGCCTCACGGCCACGCCCGATCTGCGCACGCTCTTCATCAACATCCAGCATCCGGGTGAGCCGGCCAACGAGCGCAGCGACCCGGAACGTCCGCTCGCCGTGTCGAAGTGGCCGGACGGCGCCGGGCGCCCGCGCTCGGCAACGGTCGCCATCACGAAGAACGATGGCGGTGTGATCGGAACCTGAGGCGGGAAGGGGCAGGGCGCGCCGCTAGGACTCGCTCCTGCCCTGCACGTCCGCCACCACGCGCGCATTGCGCTGGAAGCTCCAGTAGGCGCTGGCCCAGTCCATCATCACCACGATGCGGTTGCGGAATCCGATCAGGAAGTACGCATGCGCGAACAGCCAGAACAGCCATGCGAGCCGGCCGCTGAAGCGCAGCGGGCCGAGGGGCGTTTCCAGGTCCACCACCGCCGAGTTGCGGCCGATGGTGGCCAGGTTGCCGTAGTCCCGGTAGCGGAAAGGCACCGTCGGCTCGCCCGCGATGCGGCGAAGAATGTTGGCGGCCGCCGCGCGGCCCATCTGCTTGGCGCCGGGCGACACGCCGGGCACCGGTTTGGGCGGCTTGCCGGGCGCGTAGCTCAGGGCCGCGGCCAGGTCGCCCACCACGCTGATCTCGGGATGGCCCGGCAGGCTCAGGTCGGACTCGACCTTGACGCGGCCGGCGCGGTCGCATTCGGCGCCGGTCGCCTCGCCCAGCATGCGCCCCAGCGGCGAAGCTGCGACGCCTGCCGCCCACACCACGCAGCTGGTGTCGATGCGGTAGCCGGTGGCGGGTGCGCCGTCGGCGCCACCGCCGGACTGCACTTCGAGCCCGCCGGCGTCGATGGCGGTCACGCGCGCATTGAGCCGCACTTCGACGCCGAGTTTTTCCAGTTGTTCGAGCGCCTTCTGGCTGAGGTTCTCGGGCATGGCCTGCAGCACGCGCGGTCCGCCTTCGATCAGCAGCACCTGCGCGCTCCCGGGGTCGATGTGGCGGAACTCGCCGGCGAGCGTGTGCTTGGCAATCTCGGCCAGCGTGCCTGCCATTTCGACCCCCGTCGGGCCGGCGCCGATCACCGCGAAGGTGAGCAGGGCGCGGCGGCGCTCCGGGTCGGTTGCGGTTTCGGCCGCCTCGAACGACATCAGCACGCGGCGGCGGATCTCGAAGGCGTCGGCCAGCGTCTTCAGGCCGGGCGCGACGGGCGCCCATTCGTCATGGCCGAAATAGCTGTGCGTGGCGCCGGCCGCGACGACCAGATGGTCGTAGCTCACCAGGCTGCCGTTGGCCAGCCGGACCGCGCGCGCGGCCGGATCGATGGCACTCACTTCGCCGAGCAGCGTGGTGATGCGCGGCTGCCGGCGGAACAGGGCCCGCACCGGCGCCGCGATCGACGGCGCAGCCAGGCCGGCGGTCGCCACCTGGTAGAGCAGGGGCTGGAACAGGTGGTGGTTGGTCTTCTCGATCACCGTCACGTCCACGTCGGCGCTTTCGAGCCGGCGCGCGGCTTCGAGTCCACCGAATCCGCAGCCGACGATGACGACATGGGGGCGGGCGGAGGCGTTGGTCGTTTGCATCGAACAGATGATACGCAGCCGCCCTGCACGCCGGCCGATCTTGTGCCAAAGTGGCTCCCCCCACCGATGCCTGCATTGCGGCGCGGCGTGACACGGCGCTTCAAGGGCGCGAACTTGTCCTACGCGCTGCTGCAACGGCCATCGGCTACAAATTGCGGTTGACCCGACTGGAGACACCATGACGCTTTCCCGGCCGATCACCCAGGCGGCAAGCGCGCTGCGCGGCAAGTTCCGCGAAGTGCGCGCCGCCAGCCTGGCACTCGCCGCGCCGCTCTCCGCCGAAGACCAGTGCATCCAGTCGATGCCCGACGCGAGCCCGACCAAATGGCATCTCGCGCACACGACCTGGTTCTTCGAGACCGTGCTGCTCCAGCCGCATGCGGCGGGCTACCGGCCTTTCGACGAGCGGTTCCATTACCTCTTCAACTCGTACTACGAAGCGCTCGGCCCGCGCCATCCGCGCCCGCAGCGGGGGCTGCTCACGCGCCCTTCCGTGGACGAGGTGCATGCCTACCGCACCCATGTCGACGAGGCGGTGCTCGCGCTGCTCGACGCCGGCGCCGGCGAGCGCGACTGGGCGGCCATCGAGCCCATCGTCACGCTCGGGCTGCACCACGAACAGCAGCACCAGGAGCTGCTGCTCACCGACATCCTGCATGCCTTGTCGTGCAATCCGCTGTTGCCCGCCTACCGGCCCGCGACAGGGCCCGCGCTGCGGTTGGCTGCCGTGCCGCCGGCCATGCGCTGGCTACCGCAGCCCGGCGGCCTGGTGCAGGTGGGCCATGAAGGGCCGCAGCGGGGCTTTGCCTTCGACAACGAGACGCCGCGCCACGCGGCCCTGCTGCAGCCCTGTGCCATTGCCGACCGGCTGGTGAGCTGCGGCGACTATGCGCAGTTTATTGCCGACGGTGGCTACCAGCGCCCCGAGCTCTGGCTCTCCGACGGCTGGGCGGCGGTGCAGGCGCAGGGCTGGCGCCATCCGGCCTATTGGCTGGCCGCCGACGATCCCCGGCTGCAAGCCCAGCAGCCGCAGGGCGGATGGCAGGTGTTCGGCCTGCATGGCGTGCGGCCGATGGAGGCCGATGCGCCCGTGTCGCAGCTGAGCTTCTACGAGGCCGCAGCCTATGCCGAATGGGCCGGTGCGCGCCTGCCGACCGAATTCGAATGGGAAGCGGCCTTCGATGCGCCTGGCATCTCGCAAATGACGGGCCACGTCTGGCAGTGGACGCGCTCCTCCTACGACCCGTATCCCGGATTCAGGCCCATGCCCGGCATCGCGGCCGAATACAACGGCAAGTTCATGGTGGGCCAGCTGGTGCTGCGTGGCGGCAGCGTGGCCACGCCGGCCGGGCACACGCGGCCCAGCTACCGCAATTTCTTTCCGCCGGCGGCGCGCTGGCAGTTCTCGGGGCTGCGGCTCGCGAAAGACATCTGAATCATGCGCAATCCAAGCTCCTCGTCCTCCCTGTCGTTTGCCGCCGCCCAACAGCAGCAGCGCCACCCTGTCGCACCCGCCGCCCCGGAAAGTGCGGCGCTCTCCGAGTTCGGCCGCGAGATGCGGGCGGGCCTTGCGCGCAGGCCGCGCAGCATTTCGCCCAAGTATTTTTATGACGCCGCGGGGTCGCAGCTGTTCGACCGCATTTGCGAACTGCCCGAGTACTACCCCACGCGCACCGAGCTGCGCATCCTCGGCGAATGCGCGGGCGAGATCGCCGCGCAGGTGGGGCCGGGCGCCGAGATCGTCGAGTTCGGCGCCGGCTCGCTCACCAAGGTGCGGCTGTTGCTCGATGCGCTCGAGGCGCCCCGGCGCTACCTGCCGATCGACATCTCGGGCGAGCACCTGGCGGCCGCGGCCGAGCGGCTCAAGGCCGACTATCCGGAGCTGGCGGTGCAGCCGATTGCGGCGGACTACACCATGCCGCTGGTGCTGCCCGCGCCGCTCGCGGGTGCGGGCAAGCGGGTGGGCTTTTTCCCCGGCTCGACGATCGGGAATTTCGAGCCCGACGAGGCGCTGGCCTTCCTGCAGCTCGCGGCGCGCATGCTGCGCGGCGGTGGGCTGCTGATCGGCGTCGACCTGGTGAAGGACCCGGGCCGCCTGCATGCGGCCTACAACGATGCGCAGGGCGTGACCGCCGCGTTCAACCTCAATTTGTTGCGGCGCGCCAATACCGAGCTCGATGCGAACTTCGACCTCGACGGCTTTGCGCACGCGGCGTTCTACAACGCGCCGAAGCAGCGCATCGAGATGAACCTGGTGAGCCGGCGGGACCAGATCGTCTCGCTGAACGGCGAGCGCTTTGCGTTCGAGGAAGGGGAGACCATCCACACCGAGTACTCGCACAAGTTCACCGTGGAAGGGCTGCGGGCTTTGGCGGTGAAGGCGGGGTTCCGGCCGGGGGCGGTGTGGACGGATCCGGAGAGGCTCTTCAGCGTGCATTGGCTTTCGGCCTGATTTTGGTTCCGGGGCCGGGGCGAGTCCCGGCCCCGAACCTCAACCGGCATAACCCAGGCCGGAATCGTCCGCCAAACGCAACGGGCACAATACCCTTCCCCGCGCGGCCCCGCACCCGCCAAGTGCGCCCCCCGCCACCCCCGTTGGAGTGCAAAGACCATGAAAGCAACCTGGAACGGCGTCACCATCGCCGAAAGCGACGACACCGTGCTTGTTGAAGGCAACCACTATTTCCCGATGAGCTCGCTCAATCGCGACCATGTGACCTTCAGCAACCACAAGACCACCTGCGCCTGGAAGGGCACGGCCAGCTACTACTCGCTGCTGGTCAATGGCGAGCTCCACACCGACGCCGCCTGGTACTACGCCGACCCGAAGCCCGAAGCCGAGGAAATCCGCGATCGCGTGGCGTTCTGGAAGGACGTGAAGGTCACCGCGTCGTGACCACGGCCGCATTCGCCCCACCATTCATCCGGCCCGCCGAGCTGCAGGCCGCGCTGCGCGAGCAAGGCTATGCCGTGTTGAGCCCGCAAGGCGTGAGCGACTGGCTGGGCGTGCCGCTTGCGCAGCTCGAGGCGCTGCATGCCGACTGGAACGATCTCCCGCCGGATGAATACCTGAAGGACGGCGGGCGCTATCGCACGCGGCGCCACGCCTGCTTCACGGTCGAAGGCGATTCGGTCGCGCAGGCGCCGCACCGCGCGCACTGGCAGCCGGTCGAATACAACGCGCTGCATGGCGGCATGCAGCGATGGTTCGCGCCCATGCATGAAGCCACCGTGGCGCAGCCGGCCTGGCAGCGCCTGCTGCAGCGCCTGGGCGAAGCCGCGAGCGGCATGCGCGGCGCAGCGGCGGCGCAGCCCTGGTTCGTCGAGGCGCACCAGTTCCGCATCGACACCGCGGG
This sequence comes from Variovorax beijingensis, assembly GCF_007828835.1. Classification (GTDB taxonomy): domain Bacteria; phylum Pseudomonadota; class Gammaproteobacteria; order Burkholderiales; family Burkholderiaceae_C; genus Variovorax; species Variovorax beijingensis_A. The sequence continues at coordinate 168,648 of NZ_VIVL01000009.1, forward strand.
CGGCATCGGACGGCCCACGCCCGAAGGCGCGCACCGCGATGGCGTCGACCTGGTGGCGGTGGCACTGGTCGGGCGCAGCGGCATCAAGGGCGGTGAAACGCGCGTGTTCGAAGCCAGCGGCCGCCGCGGCGAGCGCTTCACCATGACCGAGCCCTGGACGCTGCTCCTGCTCGACGACGCGCGCGTAATCCACGAGTCCACGCCGATCCAGCCGCTCGAGGAGGGCGGCGCAGGCTGGCGCGACACGCTGGTCGTCACCTGCCGCGCCGGAGGTTTCCAGGGGGATTGATCCCGCTGGCTTGAGTCCTACAGCCATCGCCCGGCGCAGAGGTTAAATTCGGGGCCCGGCCCGGTTGCGAGCCGCGCCTGTCCGCGAACGAAAAAGTGAGGTCCGCCATGTTCAATCACATCCTGGTTCCGATCGACGGCTCCGAAACTTCCATGCTCGCGGTCAGCAAGGCCAGCGGCCTGGCGCTGGCGTTCGGAAGCCGCATCACGCTGATCCACGTGATCGACAACTATCCCTTCATCGGCGTGGGTGCGGACTATGCGCTGGGCCAGAACGAATACCTGGCCGCAGCCACCGCGAGCGCGAATGCGGCGCTCGCGCGCGGCGTGGCGGCGCTCGCCGCCGAAGGCCTGCACAGCGACCAGCGCGTGATCGACGGCCACGTGGTGCACGAAGGCATCGTCGACACCGCCATCGCCATCGCGGCTGACCTGATCGTGATGGGCTCGCACGGGCGCAGCGGCATCGAGAAGCTGCTGCTGGGCAGCGTCACGCAGCGCGTGCTGCAGGACGCGCCGATGCCGGTGCTCGTGGTCAAGGGCGGGCTGTAGGAAAAGAGGCGCCGAAGAAGTCCGGCGGGCTCTGCAGGCACAAGGCCTGCTGCGTGACCGGATGCACGAAGCCCAGCTCGCTGGCGTGCAACAGCAGGCGCGGCGCACGCGCCTGGACGTCGGCATTGCCGTAGAGCGCATCCCCCAGGATCGGATGGCCGATCGACAGCAGGTGCACGCGCAATTGATGCGAGCGCCCCGTGAGCGGCTCCAGCAGCAGGTGCGTGGCCTCGGTCTTTCCATCCGGCGCTGAAGACGAAGACAGCGCACGCCAGCGCGTGAGGCTGGGCTTGCCGGCCGGGTCCACCTTCTGCAGCGGACGGTTGGGCCAGTCGGCCATCAGCGGCGCATCGATGACCGACCATTCCTCCTGCACCGGCAGCGCGCCGTCCACGATGGCCTCGTAGCGCTTGTGCACGCGGCGCTCGGCAAAGGCGTCACCGAGCGCCCGCTGCATGGCGGCGCCGCGCGCCATCAGCACCAGGCCGCTGGTCGCCATGTCGAGCCGGTGCACGACCAGCGCGTCGGGCCAGCGCCGCATGGCGCGCGCGCTCAGGCAGTCCTGCTTGTCTTCGCCGCGCCCGGGCACGCAGAGCAGGCCGGCGGGCTTGTTCAGCACCAGCAGGTGGGCGTCTTCGTGGATGAGGTCGATGTCCGGCATAGGTAGACGGGAGTGTAGGGAGCAGAGCCCGCGTTCACTGCTGCACCTTGGCGCTGCGCTCATGCGAAGCTCATGAAGCCTCGGCTATCCTCGAGCAGATGTCCGGCCCTGCCTCCCCCGTTCCCGCTCCCGTTTCCCCGGGCTTCACCGAACTCCGGCGCGAGCGCGCGTTCATGCAGATGTGGGTGGCGCGGCTGTTCGGCACGGCGGCCTCGCAAATGCTGCTGGTGGCCATCGGCTGGCACATGTACGAGCTCACCGGCAGCGCCTGGGACCTCGGGCTCGTGGGCCTCTACCAGTTCGTGCCTGCCTTGCTGCTCGCGCTGCTGGCCGGCCATGTGGTCGACCGCCACCATCGCGGCCGCATCGTGGCGGCCTGTTTTGCGGTGCAGGGGCTGGTGGCGCTGGTGCTGCTGCTCGCGGTGGTGCAGCGCTTCGACACGCGCGGCCTGCTGCTGGGGCTGTCGCTGGTGCTGGGCGCGGTGCGGGCCTTCCAGATGCCGGCGCAGCAGGCGCTGACGCCATTGCTGGTGCCGCCCGCCATGCTGCCGCGCGCCATGGCTTTCAGTTCGGCCGGCATGCAGGGCGCGATCATCGGCGGGCCGGCGCTCGGCGGCCTGCTGTTCGTGGCCGGCATGGCGGTGGTGTATGGCGCCAGCGTGCTGTGCTTCGCGGTGGCCTGCGCGCTGGTGCTGCGGCTGCGCTATGCCTACACGCCGGCCGCGCGCGAGCCGGTCACGCTGGCCACGGTGTTCGCGGGCGTCGATTTCATCTGGAAGCGCAAGCCGGTGCTCGGCGCCGTCTCGCTCGATCTTTTCGCGGTGCTGCTGGGCGGCGCGGTGGCGCTGCTGCCGATCTACGCCAAGGACATCCTGCACACGGGGCCCTGGGGGCTCGGCCTGCTGCGCGGTGCGCCGGCCGTGGGCGCGCTGGCGATGTCGATCGCCCTCACGCGCCGGCCCATCGAGCGCAACATCGGCCGCACGCTGCTGATGGCCGTCGGGCTCTTCGGGCTCTGCATGGTGGTGTTCGGCATTTCGCGCAGCTTCATCGTTTCCCTGGTTGCGCTGGCGGTGTCCGGCGGGGCCGACATGGTCAACGTGGTAATCCGCCAGACCCTGGTCCAGCTCGAGACGCCCGATGCGATGCGCGGGCGGGTGAGCGCGGTCAATTCGATCTTCATCGGCGCGAGCAACCAGCTGGGCGAATTCGAGTCGGGCGCCACGGCGGCGCTGCTCGGCCCGGTGGGCTCGGTGGTGGTGGGCGGCGTCGGAACCATGATGGTGGCGCTGGGCTGGTTCAAGCTGTTTCCATCGCTGGCGCAGCGGGACCGGCTGGTGGTCGCGATGCCCGCGGCGGCCAAGTAGAGCGCCGCGCCGCGGCGGTCAGAAGACCGAAAACGCCAGGGGCGCATCGATCGTGAGGTCGCTCTGCGCCTCGGCCACGCAGGGCAGGATCCAGCCCTCGGCCTTTTCCTCGGCGCTCAGGCCGGGCCATTCGATGATGTGGCGGATGGATCCCGACACCAGCTGGCAGATGCAGGTGCGGCAGGTGCCGTTGCGGCAGGAGCTCGGCATCTCGATGCCGGCCGCCTCGGCCGATTTCAGCAGCGTGGTGCCGGCCTCGGCGTCGAAGCCGAGGCCCGACGGTTCGAGCCGGACCCTCATCGCTGCGGAGGCTGTGGTTGCTGCTGCTGCGGCTGCTGCTGCTCGCGGCGCTGTTCGCGCAGCATGAAGAGATAGAGGCTTTCGACCTTCTCGCGCGCCCATGGCGTCTTGCGCAGGAACTTGAGGCTGGAGCCCACGCTCGGGTCGATGGCGAAGCAGCGGATCGGAACGAGTTCGCCGAGCCGCTCCCAGCCGTAGTGATCGGCCAGCGCCGTGACGATGGCCTCGAGCGTGAGCCCGTGCAGCGGGTTGCGGGGCTGGGCCGGCTTGGCGGGCGCCGGGGCCGGCCCGGCGGGGGCCTCGTCGGTCACTTGTTCTTGAGCTTGCCGCGCGGGATCACCGCCGTGGTGATCGTGCGCACGGGTTCGATGCCGCCGGTGCCCACCGGCTTGGGCGGCGAAGTGTCCTTCTTCGGTTTCTTGGCTTCCTTGTTTGCGCGCTGTTGACCCTTGGCCATATCGACTCCTTTTGATGCTGCGTATGCGGCGTAGTAGCGGGCAGTTTAGCGGTGCGGCGACAATACGCAGTTCCTTTTGATTTCCCCGCATCCATGTCAGATCACGAAGTTCGCCCCGCCACCATGCGCGACGCCAAGGCCGTCGCCGAAGTCCATGCCCTGGCCGCCAAGGCTGCCTACGAAGGCATCCTGCCCGAAGAAGAGCTGCGCGTGCTGGCGCCCACCTCGCGCGAAGCCAAATGGCGCGAAGCCATCGAGTTCAGCGAGCCGCAGGTGCAGGTGGCGGTGCAGGACGGAGAAATCGTCGGCTTTGTCGGCTTCGACCGCTCGCGCGATCCCAAGACACCGTCCACCACGGGCGAGATCTGGGCCCTGTACGTCAAGCCCGAGCATTGGGGCCAGGGCATCGGCGTCGCCCTCTGGGACGCCGCGCGCGAAGGCCTCGAGGAAGAGGGCTGCACCACGGTCACGGCCTGGGTGCCCATCCGCAATGACCGCGCCATGCGCTTCTTCGAACTCGCCGGCTTCAAGCGCGAAATGAAGACCGCCAAGACCACCGCGCTGGGCACCGTGCGGGTCGAAGAGATCCGCCTCAAGCGCAGCGTCGCCTGAAGCCTGACGCCCGACGGCCGCCCGCGTACGGGTATTGCCGGCGCGCGCCGCGGTTGCGGCTAAGCTCGCCGCTTCTTTTTTCCCCACACCGACCCTTGCCATGGCCACCAGCCTGCTTCTGCTGCTCGACGACATCGCCACCGTCCTGGACGACGTCTCGGTCCTCACCAAGGTGGCCGCCAAGAAGACGGCCGGCGTGCTCGGCGACGACCTTGCGCTCAATGCGCAGCAGGTCTCGGGCGTCAAGGCCGACCGCGAGCTGCCGGTGGTCTGGGCGGTGTGCAAGGGCTCGTTCGTCAACAAGCTCATCCTGGTGCCCGCGGCGTTGGCCATCGGCACCTGGCTGCCCTGGCTGGTCACGCCGCTGCTGATGGTGGGCGGTGCCTTTCTTTGCTTCGAGGGTTTCGAGAAGCTCGCCCACAAGTTCCTGCACAAGCAGGAGCACGAGGCCGACACCGCGCGCCATGAGCGCGCCGTGGCCGACGAGGCCGTCGACGTGGTGGCGGCCGAGAAGGACAAGATCAAGGGCGCGGTGCGCACCGACTTCATTCTGTCGGCCGAGATCATCGCCATCACGCTGGGCACCGTGCAGGGCCAATCCTTTGTCACGCAGCTCACCGTGCTTGCGGGCATTGCGCTGGTCATGACCATCGGCGTCTACGGCCTGGTGGCCGGCATCGTGAAGCTCGACGACGCGGGCCTCTACCTGAGCCGGCAGGCGGGCAAGGCCGCGCAGGCCCTGGGCCGCGGCATTCTCGCGGCCGCGCCCTGGCTCATGAAGGCGCTGTCGGTGGCCGGCACCGCGGCCATGTTCCTGGTGGGCGGCGGCATCCTGGTGCACGGCGTGCCGGCCCTCGGCCATGCCGTGGAAGACTGGGCCAAGGCCACCGGCGGCGTGTTCGGCGCGCTCGGGTCGATGGGGGTGAATGCGGGCATCGGCATCGTGGCGGGCGCCATCGTGCTGGCGTGCGTGGAACTCGCCGGCAAGCTGCGCGGCAAGAAGGGCTGAGCCCCGCCGGCTGCAGGGCCGGCCCATTGCCGCTCTATTTGCCGCGCTGGAACAGCCCGACCGCCACCAGCGCCACGCCCAGCACCAGCGCGAACCAGCCGACCAGGTACGCACCGGCCACCATCTCGAACCAGCGCGTGCCCTGCAGGAAGCGCGGCGCCAGCAGGACGGCGGCGCCGATCACGAGGCAGAGAATGCCGCGCTCGAGCGTGCGGAGTTGTCGTTTGGGTTGCGCCATGGCTTCTTCGCTTGGGGATGGTGGGTTGCGTCAGTGCGACATTGTCCCGCGCATTGCGGCCGGATGGCCCTGCAGCGGGAACGACTTGCCCGTGGGCACCAGCGTGTCGCCGTCCACGCGCAGGATCGTGATGTCCTGGTCGATGAAGTTGCCCACGTAGAGGTACTTGCCGTCGGCGCTCCACACGGCGCCTTCGGGCAGGCCGCGCACCACCACCTCGTTGGCGCGCGTGACCTTCTTGCCATCGATCTTCAGCAGCACCACCGAGCCGTTGCGGTTGTAGAAGTAGGCGTTCTTCGCCGAGTTGCTGCCGCGCAGGATCACGACCACCGCATGCTTGCCGGTCGGGCTCACGGCCAGGCCCTCGGGCCCGTCGCCGACCACCACCTTGTCGACCACGCGCGGCGGCGCCGCTTCGAGGTCGATCACGCTGACCGTGTCGACCTGCCCGTCGGAGGCGCCCGAGCTGCCGTTGTCGGCCGTGAGCGCGAGCTTGCCGTCGGGCGTCACGTCGACGTTGTAGGGCCAGAGGCCGGCCGCGAGGTCGACCTTGTTGTAGCTGACCTTCTCGCCGTTCACCTCGAGCAGCGCGATCTTGTGGCTGGTGAACTTGGCCGCCAGCGCGCGCTTGCCGTCGGGCGTGAAGCGCACGTGCGCCACCGAATCGCCCATGGCGACGGTGTCGATCAGCGTCACCTGCTTGCCCGCGATGCGCAGCACGCTGACCGAGTTGTCGGCGCGGTTGGCCACCAGCGCGAGGTTGCCGGCGCGGTTGATCGACAGGCCCGAGGGCTGCTTGCCCACGGTGAGCGTGTCGAGCAGCCTGGGCGGGGTGGTGCTCAGGTCGAGCACGAAGAGGCGGTTGTCAGGCACCTGCCTGCGGATGCCGTTCTCTTCCACCACGTTGAGCGAATTGGCCACCAGCGCCAGCGTTTCGCCGGGGGTGATCGCGAGGTTGACGGGCGGGCCGGCGATGGTGTTGTCCAGCTGCAGGCTGCCGACCAGCCTGGGCGCCAGCGGATCGGTGCCGATGTCCAGCACCTGCACCGTGTCGCGCCCCATCGGCGCGAGGATCACGGCGCCGGCGTCGCTCCACGACTGCTTCTCGTCGTTGGCCACCAGCATCAGCTGGCGCTGGGGCACGGTGGGGGTCAGGTTCGTGCAGCCCGTGAGGGCGGCCAGGGCAAGCGCGGCCAGTCCGGCTGGATGGAATTTCATGAGGCGGTCTCCGTGTTGTAGGTCTTTGTGCGGCGGGCCGCAGGCGCCCGCAGCGCATGGTAGCGGCACAATCGATCGATCCACCATCGAGAGCGGCACGCATGACCATCGAGATCTCCAAGGAAGCCCGCCAGCAGGCGATCGCGTCGATCGAGCGCTACTTCAACGAGAACATGGAAGAAAAGATCGGCAACATCGCGGCCGGCGCGCTGCTCGGCTTCTTTCTTGAAGAGGTCGGCCCCATCGTCTACAACAAGGCCGTGGCCGACGTGCAGGAGCGGCTGCAGTCGCGCATCTCGGAGGTCGATCTCGAAGTGCACGAGGACGAGTTCCAGTACTGGCGCAAGTTCGAACGGCAGAAAAAGAGCCGGTAGCCTGCGCCGGGCGTCGTGCGCACGCATCGTCCGGCGTTCAAAGATGCTTCCAAACGTTGCAGAATCCCAAGCCATGCAACCACACCGTCCCATTTCGCGTTTTGCGCCTTCTTCGCTGCTGCGCACCCTTGCCGCCTTGCCGCTCGTCCTGGCCGCTTCCCTCGCGGCTGCCCAGCAGGACCCGGCGTCGTTCCCGCTGGATTCGGTCGGCTACCTGAACGAGGAGCTGCCGCGCATGGAGGCTGCCATCGCCGCCAGGGACCGCAGCTTCTTCCACGGCGCGATGGCCCGCACGGTGGAGTTCTCGGAGCGCTGGGGCTTCAAGGCGCAGGCCAATCCCGACCTGGCCAAGTACCCGATGTGCACCGAGGCGGTGATGGACTACGTGGTCGTCGGCATGTGCAGGCTCAATCCCGCGAGCGACGGCTGCGAGCCCGGGCTGGCGCCGCGCTTCGAGGCGAATGTGCAGCGCTGCCGCGAGGTGGCGGCGCGAAAATAGGCGTCCCGTCCTTCGACGCCAAAGAAAGTCCCCGCAGGCGCTGCGGGGCGGAGACACCATGGACTACTCCCGCTACCAGACCCTCGCCATCACGCGCCGCGGCGCCAACGGCGCGGTGCTCGACATCCAGATGCGCGCGGCCAACGGCAAGCTGCCCACGGCCGGCCACGACGGCCATCGCGAACTGGCCGAGATCTGGCGCGACGTGGCGGCCGACGACACGGTGCGCTGCGCGGTGCTGAGGGGCGAGGGGCTGGGCTTCTCGGGCGGCGGCGACCTGGCCATGGTGCAGGACATGACCACCGACGACGCGGTGCGCCAGCGCGTCTGGAAAGAAGCCCGCGACCTGGTCTACAACATCATCAACTGCGACAAGCCCATCGTGAGCGCAATGCACGGCCCGGCCGTGGGCGCGGGCCTGGTGGCGGGGCTGCTGGCCGACATTTCCATCGCGAGCAAGGACGCGAAGATCGTCGACGGCCACACGCGCCTGGGCGTGGCGGCGGGCGACCATGCGGCCATCGTCTGGCCGCTCCTGTGCGGCATGGCCAAGGCCAAGTACCACCTGCTGCTGTGCGAACCGGTGAGCGGGGAAGAGGCCGAGCGCATCGGCCTGGTGTCGCTCGCGGTGGACGAGGCCGATCTGCTGGCGCGTGCCTACGAAGTGGCCGACCGGCTCGCCGCCGGCAGCCAGAGCGCGATCCGCCTCACCAAGTACGCGCTCAACAACTGGCTGCGCCAGGCCGGGCCGACCTTCGACGCCTCGCTGGCGCTCGAGTTCATGGGCTTCGCGGGCGCCGACGTGCGCGAAGGCGTGGCTTCGCTGCGCGAGCGGCGCGCGCCGAACTTCGGCTGAAGTTCGGCCCGCTGGGTCAGGCCTTCTTCAGGCCTTGCAGCGTCTGCAGCAGCACCACGCGCGTCTGCCCCAGCACCATGCCCTTCCATTCGTCGTTGTCGCAGTAGAACGCGTCGCGCAGCTGCTGGCGGATCTCGCGCCTCTGCGCTTGCGGCGCTTCGGGGTGGCGGCGCAGCCAGGTGTCGGCGCGCAGGCGGGTCAGCACCTCGCCGTCGGGCAGCGTGCCGAACTCCAGGCCCATGGGGGCGACGCTCGCGTTCGGGCATTCGTCGTAGGCAATCGATACCACCGGCCCCGACACGTCGGCCGAGGCCGAGTCGCCGGCAAAGGGCGCGAACACGTCGGCACCCCACCAGGCATGCGCCTGGGCGAGGTCGGCCGGCGCATTGCGGCCCGGGTAGATCTTTTCGCCGTGTCCGTAGGGGCCCAGGCCGGTGTGGATGTCGATCCAGCCGATGTGCGTGGCCGACGCGGCGTAGCTGCGCAGGATTGCGCGCATCGTGCGGTTGCTCCACGAGGGCGCTGTGCCGCCGTAGAAGAGGCCGTCGGGCGAGCTGTACTGGCCCCTCGTGACGGCCGCGCGGAAAGCGCGCATGCCGTGCTTTTCGACATAGGCCGCCATGGCAGCTTCGTCGGCGGGTGTCGGCGGCCAGGTGGCGGGCAGCACCAGCGGCTCGACCTCGGCGTACTCCGCATTCACCGGCAGCGGCGCGCCGAAGTCGATGTGGTTGCGGTTCAGGTCGATGTTGTCTTCGTTGGTGCGGTGCAGGTGCGAGAAACCGTGCGGGTTAACCGCGTGCACAAGCAGCAGCGCCACGCCCGCCTGTTCGAGCCGGCCCAGCAGGTCGGCGTCGTTCAGCGTGGCCACCTGCGCGCCCGAGCCGCAGAAGCCTTCGGGGCCGTGCGTGCCCGAGGTGATGAGCAGCAGCTTCTTCGCGTTCCTGGTGCCGATCAGCGCCACGTCGGTCGCCAGTTCCTCGCCGAGCGCGCCGCGATGCGTCGGCAGCACGAAGGATTCGACCGCGGCGCCGCGCATTGCCGCGGCATCGAGGAACTTGGCGCGCGCTTCGGCGTAGGTGCCCGAGAAATGACGGGTGGCGGCAGTGGAGGGGGTGTGCATGGGGGCTCCTGTGCGTGGATGTCGTGAGTGTTGTTCGTCAGGCGGCTGCGTGTGCGCCGGCCGCATCGATGTCGCGGCCCGTGTGGTCGCGCAGCCAGACGAGGCCGAGCAGCGACACCACCGTCATCGCCACAAGGTACCAGGCCGGCGCGAGCTTGCTGCCGGTGGCATTGAGCAGCCAGGTGCTGATGAAGGGCGCAAAGCCGCCGAACAGCGCCACGCCCACGCTGTAGACCAGCGACATGCCGCTCGCGCGCACCGCCTTCGGGAACATCTCCGGCAGCATCGTGATGCCCGGCACCGTCTGGACCACGAGGCCGACGCTCAAGACGCCGAGCACGATGAACAGCACGGCAGGTGTCGGCGAGGCGTTGAGCCACAGGAAGCCCGGATAGATCAGCACCGCCAACGCCATGCGGCTCCAGAGGATCAGCGGCTTGCGCCCGACCACGTCCGACAGCCGCCCCACCAGTGGCGCCAGCGCGAACGAGATCAGGCCCGTGAGCGCAGCGCCGAACAGCGCCACCGAGGGCGTGAGCCCGAGTTCGCGCACCGCATAGGTCGGCATGTAGAAGGTCACCACATAGGCGGCCGTGGTGCCGCCGACCAGCGAGAGAATCGCGGCCAGCACCGTCCGGCCGTGCCGCGTGCAGACGATCTTCAGGCTGCTTTCGCGCGGCGCGACGGCTGCCTCCGGCGAGATGTGCAGCGACTCCTCGAGGTGGCGGCGGATGTACATGCCCACGGGTGCGATCAGCATGCCCAGCACAAAGGGCACGCGCCAGCCCCAGCTCTGCATGGCCTCTGGCGTGAGCGAGAAGCTCAGGCCGCCCACCACCACGGCGCCGAGCATCACACCCAGGCCCTGGCTCGCGAACTGCCAGCTGGCCATGTAGCCGCGGTTGGCCGGCGTGGCGTGCTCGACCAGCAGGGTGGTCGATGCGCCCACCTCTCCGCCGGCCGAGAAGCCCTGGATCAGCCGCGCCAGCACGATGACGATGGGCGCGGCTACGCCGATGGCCGCATAGGTGGGCGTGAAGGCGATCAGCGCGCAGCCCAGTGCCATCAGGAAAATGGTGAGCGTCATGGCCTTCTTGCGGCCCGCTCGGTCGGCGTACGCGCCAATCACGATGCCGCCCAGCGGCCGCATGATGAAACCCACGCCGAAGCTCGCCACTGTGAGCAGCAGCTGGCCGTAGGAATCGAAGGTCGGGAAGAACAGCTTGCCGATCACCAGCGCGAGAAAGCCGTAGACGGTGAAGTCGAAGAACTCCAGGCCGTTGCCGATGGTGGTGGCGACGATGGTGCGGCGCCGGCTGGCGCTCGTGGCGGCGGGGATCGCGGAGTTCGCGGGGAAAAGGGCGCTCATGTCTCTCCAGTGTCTTGTTGCAATGGCAGGCCGGGGGAAGTGCCTGATCGGCGTCGGATGCTAAAGAGTGGGTCCGCTGCTGAAAAGACAATAATTGGGCGATGACGATAACTTTTGGTTGTCATTCCCTCCGATGAAACCCAATCAGCTGCATGCCTTCGTGGCCGTGGTCGAGCAGATGAGCATCCGCGCTGCGGCGCGCGTGCTGGGGCTTTCGCAGCCCGCGGTGACCAAGATCGTTCGCGAGCTGGAGCGCGAGGTGGGCGCGCCGCTGGTGGAGCGCAGCGTCAAGGGCGTGCGGCTCACCGAATACGGCGAGGCCTTTGCGCCGCGCGCGCGGCTGCTCCTGGCCGACATGCGGCGCGCACGCGACGAGATCGCGCAGATCCGCGACGGCGTCAAGGGCACGGTATCGATGGCCGTGAGCGCCTCGTTCGCGCTCACGGTGCTGCCCGTGGCGTTCAAGGATTTCCACACCCGCCTGCCCGCGGTCCATGTGCAGTTCAGTGAGGCCGTGCTGCCGATGATGCTGTCGCGGCTGCGCGAGGGCTACCTGGACTTTGCGGTGGCCCATGTGGTGCCCGGCACGCTCGACGCGGAGTTCGAGGCGCTGGAGCTCTTTCCGGTGCAGCTGGTGATCGGCATGCGCGAGCGGCATCCGCTGCGCGCGAGCCGGTCGCTGCGCGAGCTGTACACGGCCGAATGGATACTGCCCGGCGACGGCGACCACTTCAGCGGCCGCGACACGATCTCGCCGCTGCTGCCGCTCGGCCTGCCACCGCCAGCACGCGTGATCCAGGGGCAGTCGGTCACCGTGGCGCTGGCACTGGTGGGCACCATGGACCTGATCGGCATGTTCGTGGAGCCGCTGGTGCGCCTGACCTTCAAGCGCCACGGCATCCGCCGGGTCGAGGTGGAGGAGCCGCTGCCCGTGCTCAGCGTGTGCGTGATACGCCGGCGCGGCCAGTTGCTGACGCCGGCCGCGCGGCACTTCGTGGAGTGCATCCAGCGCGCTTCCTTGGCTGCGATGAATGCCTGATCAGGCCGGCGGGTAGGCGGCACCCGCTTCGCCCGGAACCCAGGGCGCGTACTTGTGCATCGCACGCTCGAACAGCGGCGAGGCGGTCCAGCCCGCGAGCCAGGCGCGCAGCAGCGGCCAGGGCTGGCTCTCGAACCATGCCGGCTCGACCATCGCGAACTGCCGCACGAAGGGCATGACGGCGGCATCGGCCAGCGCCGCCCGCGCGCCGAAGAGCTGCGGCCCGGCACTGGCGAGCCGAGCTTCCAACTGCAGCAGGAACTGCGCACCCAGCTCGCGCGCGCCGCCGGCGGGCGCGTCCGCGAAGCGGCCCGGGTATTTGTAGCGGTCGAGCTGCGGCTTGAAGTGGTTGTCGCATGCGGCGACGAGCACGAGCATGCCGTCGAGCGTGCCCGCCTCGGGCGCGAGCCAGCGCAGCGGATCGTTGCGGCGCAGCGTCCACAGCATGATGTCGAGGCTCTGCTCCAGCACGGTGGCGTCGGGCAGCACGAGCACCGGCACCGTGCCCTTGGGCGAGGCGGCGAGCATTTCTTGCGGCTTGTTCTTCAGCACCACTTCGCGCAGCTCGCAGCGCTCGCCGCTGGCGGCCAAGGCCAGCCGGGCGCGCATCGCGTAGGGGCAGCGGCGAAAGCTGTAGAGGATGGGCAGGCGAGGGTCTTGCATCGAGCGCAGGAGTCTATGCGCGCGGCAGCGCCGGTGGAAGACCGGTCGTACTCAAACGCAACTGTGTTGCGATGGTTCATATAATGCAATTCTGTTGCATATAGGGCCATCCCCATGACCGACCGCCTCCCCGTCACCGTGCTGTCCGGCTTTCTCGGCGCCGGCAAGACCACGCTGCTCAACCACATCCTGCACAACCGCGAGGGCCGCCGCGTGGCGGTCATCGTCAACGACATGAGCGAGGTCAACATCGACGCGGCGCTGGTGCGGAACGGCGGCGCCGAGCTCTCGCGCACCGACGAGAAGCTGGTCGAGATGAGCAACGGCTGCATCTGCTGCACGCTGCGCGAAGACCTGCTGCTCGAAGTGGGCCGGCTCGCGAGGGAAGGGCGCTTCGACCAGCTGGTGATCGAATCGACCGGCATCTCCGAGCCGCTGCCGGTGGCCGAGACCTTCACCTTTGCCGGCGAGGACGGCAAGAGCCTGGCCGACGTGGCGCGCCTGGACACCATGGTGACGGTGGTCGATGCCTTCAACTTCCTGCGCGACTACGGCTCGCCCGACAGCCTGGGCCAGCGCGGCCAGTCACTCGGCGACGAGGACACGCGCACCGTGGTCGACCTGCTGATCGAGCAGATCGAGTTCTGCGACGTACTGGTGGTCAACAAGACCGACCTCGTGAGCGCCGAGGAGCGCGAGCGCCTGGCGGCCATCCTGCGCAGCCTCAATCCGCGCGCGCGCATCGAAATTGCCGCGTTCGGCCGCGTCGCGCTCGACCGCGTGCTGGACACCGGCCTGTTCGACTTCGAGCAGGCCGAACGCGCGCCCGGCTGGCTGGCCGAACTGCGCGGGGAGCACCCGCCCGAGAGCGAGGCCTACGGCATCCGCAGCTTCGTCTATCGCGCGCGCCTGCCGTTCCATCCCCAGCGCTTCTGGGAACTGGTGCAAGGCGAGTGGGAGGGCGTGGTGCGCTCCAAGGGGGTTTTCTGGCTTGCGAGCCGCGCCACGCGGGCCGGTTCATGGTCGCAGGCGGGCGGTGCCTGCCGCTATGGCGTCGCAGGCCTGTGGTGGGCCGCCGTGCCGCGCGAACACTGGCCGGCCGACGAGGAAGCGCTGGAAACCATCCGCAGGAACTGGGACCCGGCCACCGGCGATGCCCGCCAGGAGCTGGTGCTGATCGGCATCGGCATGGACGAGGCCGCCCTGCGTGCGCGGCTCGATGCCTGCCTGCTGACCGAAAGCGAAATGCGCCACGGCGCTTCGTCGTGGGCGAATCTGCCCGATCCTTTTCCGTCCTGGAACGTGTAGCCGGTCCGGGGCTCAGCCCCTGCATTCCCCGCAGGTGCCGTGCAGCGTGAGCGCGGTGTGGCGGGTGTCGATGCCCTGCTTGCGCAGCTCGCGGCCGAGCCGGCTCATCACCTTGGGCAGCTCAGGATCGGAGGGCAGCGCGAGCACCTTGTGGCACTGGTCGCATTCGAAAGTGTTGCCCGAAGCGGCTTCCACGTGGCGCGAAAAGCGGTTGACGCGGTCCGCGCCCACGCGCCGGTCGCACAGGCCGGCGTCGACCAGGCGGTCGAGCACGCGGTACACCGTGACGCGGTCGGGCGCCTCGCCGGCGGCGGCGGTGTAGGCGGCCACCACATCGTCGTGTGTGAGCGGCTGCGAGGCGTGCTCCAGCAATTCGAGCACGGTCTGCGCGGCGCGCGTCACGCGCAGCCCGCTGCTGCGCAGCAGGGCTTCGCTGGCGGACGCCGTCGCGGCGATGGAGGGCTTCGGATGCGGGCTCATTGGTTTTCCTGGAACCGACATTGTGTTGCATTCCGTGAGCCCGCGCCCTGGGCGGCCCGAATGCGCTAAGGTCTGGTTTTTCGCGTTCCTGAATACCTTCTACCGACCATGTCCAGATCCCCGATCGAAATCGAGACCGCTCCGAATCCCACCGCCACGGTGATCGTGATGCACGGCCTGGGCGCCGACGGGAACGATTTCGTGCCGATTGCCAACGAGCTCGACCTTTCGAGTGTGGGCCCGGTGCGCTTCGTTTTTCCCAATGCACCGGTGATCCCCGTCACCATCAACGGCGGCTACCGCATGCCGGCCTGGTACGACATTGCCGTGGCCGACCTGGCGGCGCGCGAGGACGAGGCCGGCCTGCGCCGCTCGCAGGCCACCATCGAGGCCTTGATCGCCAACGAGAAAGCCCGCGGCATCGCGGCCAACCGCATCGTGGTGGCGGGCTTCTCGCAGGGCTGCGCCATGGCGCTCCTGACCGGGCTGCGCCACACCGAGCGGCTGGCCGGCATCGTCGGCCTCTCGGGCTACCTGCCGATTGCCGCCACCACCGCGGCCGAGCGGCATGCGGCCAACCACGACACCCCGGTTTTTCTGGCCCACGGCCGGCAGGACCCGGTGGTGCCGCTCGAACGGGCCCTGCAGTCGCGCGACGCGCTCACCGCGCTGGGCCATCCCGTCGAGTGGCACGAATACACGATGGCGCACTCGGTCTGCATGGAAGAAATTGCCGACCTGAACCGGTTTCTTCTGCGCGTGCTGGAGACAAGAAAATGATCCTCGTCATCGGACACGCCATGGCGAAACCCGAAACCCTGCAGGCGATGCTGGCCATCAGCGTGGAGCACGTGCTGCGCTCGCGCACCGAGCCCGGCTGCATCTCGCACGAGGTCAGCGCCGACGTGCAGCAGCCGCTGCGGCTCAGCTTCGTGGAGCGCTGGAGTGACATGGCGGCGCTGAAGGCGCATTTCCGCGTCGAGGCGTCGCGCGCCTTCGGCAAGGCGCTGGCCGCCATGGCCGACGGCACGCCGCAGATCTCCATCTACCAGTCGGAAGAGATCGAGCCCGCATGAGCCAAGCTATCAAAACAATAGCGGCGCGCAGCATAGCGGAAGGCGGGATTCCCTGCACGAGCAGCGCCGGCGCGGCCGTGCTACCTTCCAGCCCCTCAGAGATTGACGGGTCATAACAATATGAGCAGCAGATTGCAGGAGAGGCTGGGTGCGCTCTCAGCCGCGCGGTTGAAGGGCATGCGGCGCGGCATCGAGAAGGAAAGCCTGCGCGCGCTGCCGGACGGCAAGCTCGCGCTCACGCCGCACCCGCTGGCCCTGGGATCGGCGCTGACCCATCCGCACATCACCACCGACTTCAGCGAATCGCAGCTCGAGCTCATCACCGGCGTGCATGCCAGCGCCGAGTCGGCGCTGGAGGAGCTCACGCGCGTGCACCAGTTCACCTACCGCGTGCTCGCCTCGCTCGGCGACGAGCGCCTCTGGGTGTCGAGCATGCCCTGCGGCCTGCCGACCGACGAGACCATTCCCATCGGCCGCTACGGCTCCTCGAACGTCGGGCGTGCCAAGAGCGTCTACCGCATGGGCCTGAGCCACCGCTACGGGCGGCGCATGCAGACCATCTCGGGCATCCACTACAACTGGTCGCTGCCCGACGTCTCCAGCGAACAGTATTTCGCGCTCATCCGCAATTTCCGGCGCCATGCCTTCCTGCTGCTGTACCTGTTCGGCGCTTCGCCCGCGCTGTGCTCGAGCTTTGTCGCGGGGCGCCCGCACGAGCTGCAGCCACTGGGCGACGGCAGCATGTTCATGCCGCATGGCACGTCGCTGCGCATGGGGCGCCTGGGCTACCAGAGCGACGCCCAGGCCTCGCTGGCCGTGAGCTACAACAGCCTCGAGGGCTACGCTGCCTCGCTGCAGGACGCGCTCACGCGGCCCTGGCCGGCCTACGAGGCCATCGGCATCCGCAATCTCGGCGGCGACTACAACCAGCTGGCCACCAGCCTGCTGCAGATCGAGAACGAGTTCTACGGCACGATCCGGCCCAAGCGCGTGATCCACCCCGGCGAGCGCCCGCTGCATGCGCTGCGCGAGCGCGGCGTCGAGTACGTCGAGGTGCGGCTGATGGACCTCGATCCCTTCGAGCCGGTGGGCATCAACGCGCAGACCATGCGCTTTCTCGACGTGTTCCTGCTGCAGTGCCTTCTGAGCGACAGCCCGGCTGATACGCCCCAGGAAATCGCCGAGCTGGCCCACAACCAGCACCTCACGGCGGCGCGCGGACGCGAACCGGGCCTGCAATTGCTGCGCGGCGGGCGCGAGGTGGGGCTGGCCGACTGGGGCATCGAGCTGGTCGAGCAGTGCCGGCCCATCGCCGCCGCGCTCGACGCCGCGAGCGGCGGCACGCAGCATGCCGACGCGGTGCGCGCCGCGCTGGTCGCCCTGCAGAATCCCGGCAGCCTGCCTTCGGCGCGCGTGCTGGCGGCGGTCGAAGAGCGGCACGGCAATTCCTTCATCGGCTTCGTGCGCGCGCAGGCGGAGCAGACCCGCGCCACGCTGCTGGCGCTGCCGTTCTCGGCCGAGCAGCAGGCCGAATTCGAGCGCATGACCGAGGAATCGATCCAGGAGCAGAAGCGCATCGAAGCCGCCGACACCATGCCGTTCGAGATCTACCGGGAGCAGTACGTGTCCCCCGCGCGCCTGGGGCTGGGCCGCGGGCGGGTGGCCGTCGCGGCCTGACCGTCCAGCGCGTCCCACTGCCACACGGCCCGCCTGACGACAGGCGCGAGGCGCGATGGCCTACAGGCATTGGCCGGCATCGCCCACCGTGCGCGCTGCCACCGCGGCGACCATGGGTGGCATGCATTCCGAACGCTTCAGATTTTCACTCCGGCCCGTGGCTCGGCCGGAGATTGCGGCATGACTTTCAAGGCCTACCTTGTCGAGGACAGCCCTCTCATCCGCGAAAACCTCGTCGGCTTCCTGCACGACGTGGCCGACGCGGACGTGGTGGCCTGCGCCAGCAGCGAGGAAGAGGCCGTGCGCTGGCTCGACAATCACCGCGACGACTGGGACCTCACCATCGTCGATCTTTTCCTGCAACGCGGCAATGGCCTGGGCGTGGTCAGGGCCTGCCGCGGCCGCGCGGCCAAGCAGAAGGTCGTGGTGCTGAGCAACTACGCCACCTCCGAAATGCGCCAGCGCTCCGCGCAGCTGGGCGCCGATGCCTTCTTCGACAAGTCGGCCGAGCTCGACCAGCTGGTGGCCTACTGCGAAACGCTGCGTCACGCGCGCGACTGAGCCCGCTTCCGGGCGGCCCCGCCGGGACGCCTTTCTGGGGTAAAACGCCACGCGGCCGTCGTGGCGGCCTTCGGCACACCCATTCCCAAGGAAAGAAAGCAGCGAGATGAGCAACAGCACCATCGACTTCAAGGGCCGCGTGGCCATCGTGACCGGCGCGGGCGGCGGCCTGGGCCGCCAGCATGCGCTGGCCCTGGCGGCGCGCGGTGCCAAAGTGCTGGCCAACGACCTGGGCGGTGCCCGCGATGGCTCCGGCGCCTCGGTGAGCGCGGCGCAGGCCGTGGTCGACGAGATCGAGGCCGCAGGCGGCCAGGCCATGGCCAACGGCGCCTCCGTCACCGATTTCGAGGCGGTGCAGGCCATGGTGAAGCAGGCGGTCGACGCCTGGGGCCGGGTCGACATCCTGGTCAACAACGCCGGCATCCTGCGCGACAAGAGCTTTGCCAAGATGGAGCTCGCCGATTTCAAGCTGGTGGTCGACGTGCACCTGATGGGCGCGGTGAACTGCACCAAGGCCGTCTGGGCGCTCATGAATGAGCAGAAGTACGGCCGCATCGTCATGACCACCTCGTCTTCCGGCCTCTACGGCAACTTCGGCCAGAGCAACTATGGCGCCGCCAAGCTCGCGCTGGTGGGGCTCATGCAGACACTGAGCATCGAAGGCGCGAAGAACGACATCCGCGTCAACTGCCTGGCGCCGACGGCGGCCACCCGCATGACCGAGGGACTGATGCCGCAGGAAGTGCTGGACGCGCTCAAGCCCGAGGCAGTGGTGCCCGCCATGCTGGTGCTGGCGGCCGAGAACGCGCCGAACCGCACCATCCTCTGCGCCGGCGCCGGCACCTTCGAGGCCGCGCACATCACGCTGACGCAGGGCGCCTGGCTCGGCATCGGCGTGGACACGCCCGAGCAGCTGGCCGCACGGCTCGCCGAGGTGACCTCGCGCGAGGGCGAGATCGTGCCGCAGAGTGGTTCGGCCCAGGGCAGCAACGAGGTCGGCAAGGCGATGGCCAACGCCCGCAAAGGCTCATCCGCAATCCGGTCCATGGCCGCTTGACCTCGAGTGCACTCGAGCATTTCCAATGGGTTTCGCCGGGCCTTCCGGTTCATTCATTCCCCAGGAAAGCAGCCATGAACACGACAGACGACAGCAGGGCGCTGGTGCAGCGCATCCATTCCGAGCTGGACCAGGGCAACGGCCAGTTCTTCATCGACAGCCTGGCCGACGACGCCCGCTGGACGCTCCAAGGCAGCACGCCGTGGTCGCGCACCTACGCGGGCAAGGCCGCCATCCGCGAAGAGCTGCTCAAGCCGCTGTTCGCGCAGTTCGCCGGGCCCTACGTGAGCAGGACCGAGCGCATCATTGCCGAGGGCGACCGCGTGGTGGTGCTGTTCAGCGGCGACGTGCCCACCCGGGCCGGCAAGCGCTACAACAACCGCTACTGCTACATCTACCGCATCGAAGGAGGCAAGGTGAAAGAGCTGACCGAGTACTTCGACACCGCACTGGTCGAGCAGGCGCTCGAGGCGCCGCCGGCGGCGGTTCCTGCCCATGCCGGCTGAGGGCGGCGCGCCCTTTCACATCGGGGAGCTGGCACAGCGCACCGGCCGCACCGTGCATGCCATCCGCTGGTACGAAACGCAGGGCCTGGTGCCGGGCGTCGTGCGCGACGATGGCGGACGGCGCCTGTACGGCGAGCTGCACGTCGGCTGGCTCGACCTGATGGACCGGCTGCGCCGCACCGGCATGTCGATTGCGGGGATGCGCGAATACACCGCGCTGGCGCTGCAGGGCAAGGCCACGCTGCGCCAGCGCCGCGACCTGCTTGCCGCGCACCGCGCGCGCGTGGCCGAGACCATTGCGGACTGGAACCAGGCGCTGTCGCTGGTCGAGCGCAAGATCGATTTCTACGACGACTGGATGCAAAGCGGCCACCGGCCGCCCCTGCTGCCCGCTGAAGCGCCGCGCGCGCCGCCGCCCCGGCGAAAGGCGCGGTAGCCCGGTTGCCTACTCCGCGATGAAGCCCGTGTCCTTGCGGATCGAATCGCGGTCGCGGTGGTTGTTCAGGCGGCCCAGCGTGTTGTCGAGCAGGCGCTTGAGCTTGTCGGCTGCGCCGCGGAAGGCTTCGTCGAGGGTGGTGGCGTGCTGGGTGACGGCCAGCGGCTGATGGTGGGCCAGGCGTGCTTCCATTACGCAGCACTTGTCTCCGGCGCCGGCCTTGTCGTGGTTCTCGTCGCTCAGATGCACTTCGACGCGGGTGACGTCGTCGACGAAGCGGCCCAGCTGCTGTTTGATCTCGGCGTCGGCCCAGCGCTCCAGCGCGTCCTTGTTGTTGACACCATTGCTCGTGTTGACCTGGATCTGCATGCCTTGTCCCTGATGATGGATGAACGAGCCTCTACTGTGCGCCCTAAACGCCCCAGGTACGCGTAGGCATGTTCCCCAACCCCCGGAACGGGGCGGGATTCAGCTCTGGATATAGGTCGTGAGCTGCGCGATGGTTGCCTCGTGGTCGGCAATGATGTCGTCCATCAGGTCCTGGATGGAGATCATGCCCACCACCTTGGTGCCATCGACCACCGGCAGGTGGCGGAACTTGCGCTGGCTCATCAGCGCCATGCAGGCGCGCGTGCGGGTCTGCGGGGTCACGGTCATCACGTCGGGCGTCATGATCTCGCGGACCTTCATCTCCTTGGAGTTCTTGCCTTGCAGCGCCACCTTGCGGGTGTAGTCGCGTTCGGACAGGAAGCCCACCAGCCTGTCACCGTCCATCACCATCAGCGCGCCCACCTCGAAGCGCGCCAGCGTGGCCAGCGCATCGAACACGCTGGTGTCGGGCGAGGTGCGCCAGGCCGCGGAATCGTGGCGCTTGAGCAGTTCGGAGACGGGTTTCATCGCGGTAACTCCATCAAAAAGGTTCGACTTCGACCGGCGCGTCCATGCGCCGCACTCGGTCAAATGATAGGGGCGGAACCTCCTCCGCGATGCAAAAACCTCCAGGAGATTGCGTGTGCCGCGCCGGCACGCGCACCCACGCGAACTAAGGTGTTGCTGCGAGCACGCGGCTGAGCGCCACCGGGTCGCCCACCACGGCCTTGACCAGGCCCTTGTCGTCGAAGCTCACCTGGTACTCCGACCAGCTGTCGCGCCAGTAGCGCCAGATGGGCGCATCGAGGCTGGGGTTCTCGCTGGCCACCGGATAGCCGATGGCCATCAGCACCTGTTCGCGCGTCATGCCGGGCGCCACTTTTCCGGCCATGATGGCGTCGCGCACGGCGGGCGGGAAGGCGGCCATCTTCAGCTTGGGATCTTCGGTCACCACGTAGCGCTGCGCGAAGTCGATCAGGGTGATGTTGCGGCTGTAGTCGTTCTTGATGCGCTGGGGCTTGCCCGCGAGATCGAGGTTGAACCAGCGGAAGTCGTAGCCCGTGATGCGCGCCGGCGTGCCCACGGCCACGATGCTGGTGCCCTGCTCGTCGTAGTTGATGTCGCTGATCGAGTTGCCGTAGGTGCGCATGTTGCAGCACAGGTAGCCGCTGACCAGCGGGCCCGGCGGCGGCGAGGGACGCTGGGCGTGGACGACGGTCGCGGGAACGACGGTGGCTGCCAGCAGGGCGGCAGCGGCAAGGCGCTTGAACATGGATTTCCCTCGGTACTTATTGAAAATGGCTGCGCATGCAGCGCGCGGATTCTAGAGGGCGCAGTGCGCCCAGGCGCAGGCAAAATGGGCCCGTGCAGCTACAGAAAGCGTAGCGGCGTGATTTGCCGCACAGCGCGGTCCACAATGCGCACCCGGCCTTCAGGCCCGCACCTTCCCCCACAGAGCGAAAGAAAGAACACCCTCGATGGCGATCCAGTGGTTCCCCGGGCACATGTACACGACCCAGAAGGCCATCACCGAGCGGGTGAAGGACATCGACGTGGTCATCGAGCTGCTCGACGCGCGCCTGCCCGGCTCCAGCGCCAACCCGATGCTGGCCGAACTCACGGCTGGCCGGCCCACGCTCAAGGTGCTCAACAAGCAGGACCTGGCCGACCCCGCGCGCACGGCGCTCTGGCTTGCGCACTACAACGCGCTGCCGGCCACGCGCGCCATTGCGCTCGATGCGAGCCTGACCACACCCGCACAGGCCATCGTGCGCGCCTGCCACGAGCTCTCGCCCAACCGCGGCGGCATGGCCAAGCCGATGCGCGTGCTGATCTGCGGCATTCCGAATGTCGGCAAGTCGACGCTCATCAACACGCTCACCGGCAGCCGCAAGGCCAAGACCGGCGACGAGGCCGGCATCACCAAGCTCGAGCAGCGCATCACGCTGGCCGACGATTTCTACCTGTGGGACACGCCCGGCATGCTGTGGCCGCGCATCGTGGTGCCCAAGAGCGGCTACAACCTGGCGGCCAGCGGTGCCGTGGGGCGCAATGCCTTCGACGAGGAAGAGGTGGCGCTCGAACTGCTCAACTACCTGAAGGCGCATTACGCGGCGGGCATCACCGAACGCTTCAAGCTGGCCGAGTACGACGCCGCCGCCATCGCTGCCATGAAGGACGAAGAGGTGCTCGACGCCATCGGCCGCAAGCGCGGCGCGCTGCTGGGCAAGGGCCGCGTCAACCTGCAGAAGGCCGCCGAGATCGTGATGCACGAGTTCCGTGCGGGCAACCTCGGACGCATCACGCTCGAGACGCCCGAGGAGTTTGCGCAGTGGCTCGCCGAGGGGCTGCGTGCCGATGCGGAGCGTGCAGCAAAGAAGGCGGCGCGCGGCAAGAAGCGCAAGCCGGCCGCCGAGTCCGCCGAGGGCGAAGGGCCACGGCCGGACTGACCGGCCGCAGGCCGCCCGCCCACTATCATCGAGCCATGCAACGCCTCACGCGCCAACGCAACGCTGTCTTTTCGGCCTTCAGCGACACCGGCCTGGTGCTGACCGCGCCGGAAATCCTCGAGCGCGCCCGTGCCATCGTGCCCGAGATCAGCCTCTCCACCGTGTACCGCCAGGTGTCCATGCTGCTGGCCGACGGCGAGATCGCCAAGGTCGAGCTGCCGGGCGAACCGGCGCGCTACGAAGTGGCCTGCAAGCCCGATGCGCACCCCCATTCGCACCATCACGGCGAAGAGGCCGACCACCACCATCACTACTTTCACTGCAGCAGCTGCGGGCAGGTCTTCATGCTGCATGCCTGCCCCGGGCCCATGACCGACCTCGTGCCCAAGGGCTTCCAGGTGAAGAGCCATGAAGTGACGCTGCATGGCGTG
Source organism: Variovorax beijingensis (assembly GCF_007828835.1). Lineage (GTDB taxonomy): Bacteria > Pseudomonadota > Gammaproteobacteria > Burkholderiales > Burkholderiaceae_C > Variovorax > Variovorax beijingensis_A. The sequence continues at coordinate 191,621 of NZ_VIVL01000009.1, forward strand.
TGCGCGGCCTGCGCCGGTGCCACCCGCAAGACGCGGACGCCCAGGGCCCACTGACGCTCGGCGGCAGGTCAGCGCATCTGCAGGCGCGCGTCCTTCGGATAGCTGATGGTGTAGTCGGCCGCGACGCGCGCGGTCTTGCCGGCATCCAGATCGAAGCGCCACATGGCCAGTCCAGGCTGCTTGTTCCAGGCCAGCTCGGCGGGCTGCGGCGAGAACTGCGCGGCCACGCGCACCTGTTCGTCCACCGAAACGGGAGCCGCCTCGAGCACCTGCACCGCGATCGGCGTGCGGTGGCGGTTCTCCACCACGTAGGCGCGCTGCACCTTGCGCTCGGCGCGCGAGCCGGCAAAGCCTCCCGTGCCCTGGCTGTCGTTCTCGGGCTCGGCCTGCACGCGCACCAGTTCGTCGCGGCCGAAGGACAGCGTGAGCCTGGCGTCGCTCGGCGCGCTCCAGCGGCCGCTGCCGACGAAGTTGCCGTCGCGGTAGAGCTGCAGCGCACCGGCCGGCCAGACGCCCGCCGGCTGCGCAAGCTCGGCCACCAGGAAGGCGCTGGCGTCCACGCGCGGGCTGGTGCGGGCCGCGAGCTTGGCCGTGTCTTCGTGCTGGCCCAGCGCCAGCGTCACGCGCTGGCTGCTGGAGGGCACGTCGATGCTCTGGGGCACCGCGAATTCGGTGGCAAAGCTGTTGTCGAACACGTTGACGTCGAACAGAGGCTCCGTGGCTTCGGCCATGGCGCGCCGGTCGGCGGATGCGGCGGGCGCGGGCGCCGCCATCATCGCGGGCATGCCCCCCTGGACACGCGGCGGCGGCTCGATGCCGATGCGCCACGCGCTGGGCGCGCGGCCCGCGGTCTCGCGGCGCGGCTGGCCGGTGGAGAGCACCAGCTTCACGCCGCGCCAGTCTTCGCCCGTGGCCTGCGCCACCAGCGCCTGGCGCTCGATGCGCACCTTGCTCGTGGCGGTGTCGAGCAGCGCGCGGTAAGTGGGCGTCCAGCCGGGGCCGGCGACCTGGTAGCTCAGCTTCACGTCGGCATCGGCGCTGGCGGCCAGCGTCACGGTCACGGCCATCACCTGCGCGCCATGGCCTTGCGAGCGCTTGCGTTCGGCCAGCAGCGGGTTCAGCTGCCGGTCGATGTCGGCCTGCCTGCGCTGGATCTGGTGCTGCTTGAACAATGAGTCCTGCCCGGTGCGGCGCATCGCCTCGGCCATCGCGGCGAGGTTGCGCGCATCGATCGGCGTGCGAGCGCCCTGGGCCGATTCGCCGCTGCCGCCCGAGAGCCCTTTCAGGTAGCCCGTCACCATGCCGAGCGCGTCGTTCTCGGCCTGCAGCGCGGCTTTCTGGTCCTCGAGCTCGCGGATGCGGCCATCGAGCGCGCTGGTGGCGCAGCGGGGCGACAGTTCGCGCGCCTCGCTCAGCACCGAGGTCTCGCCCACGCGCACCGATGCGCCGGCCGACACCTGCAGGCTCTGTACATCGAGGCCCGCGGGCAGGCAGGCGAAGGTGACCGACCGGCTGCCGGCCGCAATGCGCGCGACGCGCTCCACGGTGGCGCTGCCGGGGTAGACCTTGACCTGGGTGATGCGCGAGTTGTCGGCTGCGGGTTGCGCGTGGGCGCCGGCGCTTGCCGCCAGCCAGGCGATGGCGGCGAAGCTGGCACGGAGAAGAAAGAAGGCGGTGGAGGGTGCTTGCATGGAGAACCTTCGGAAGTGGATGGATGGCTTGTCTCCACTCATACGGCCGGGCTCGTCCAACGGGGTTAAGTCATTGCGGATTTTTTCGTCGCGGGCATTGCTGTCGCCAATGCAACCGCGGCGGCGCGGCCGGTCGCACGCGCGACGACCCGCGGCGGCTGCGCTTCATAAAGTGGGTCGTGCGCATCGCCGATGCATTTCTGCCCCGAGGAGACTTTCCATGCTCGACACCATCCAGGCCATCAACAAGACCGCCGCCTTCAACCGCTGGGCCGGCTTCGAAGTCACCCGCGCGGCCGAAGGCGAAGCCGAACTGCGTATGCGATGGCGCGAGGAAGACATGGGCCAGTACGCCGGCTTCCTGCATGCGGGGCTCATCGGCGCCATGCTCGACACGGCCTGCGGCTTCGCGGCCGCCACGGTGGCCGGCCGCGTGCTGGCCTCGCACTTCTCGGTGAACTGTTTGTCGCCCGCGCTGGGCCGTGCCTTCATTGCGCGCGGCAAGGTGGTGAAGGCCGGACGCAAGCAGGTGTTCGCCACCGCCGAACTCTATGGCCAGGGCGATGGCGACAGCCTCAAGCTCGTGGCGACGGGGAGCGCCATCCTGGTTCCGGTGCAAGAACCTCCGCCGGCGAAGTGACTGCGGCCCTGCCGCCGGCGCGCCGGGGCTTGAGCCCGAACAGCGGCCGCAGCCAGTTGAAGCGGCGGATCAGCCCGTCGGTGAGCAGCCAGCAGCCCACGATGGTCAGCACGACCAGCAGCGTGGGCTCCAGCACCGGCCCCAGCGCGAGCGGAGCCAGCAGCGCAATGCCCGCGATGATCAGCGTCTGGTGCAGCACGTACCACGGGTACACCGACTCGTTGGCCCAGCGCAGCCACGGCCACGGTCGGTTCAGGTGGCGGTGTCCGTGGCCGAGGATGGTGGCGACCGCCAGCCACAGGTAGAGCACGCGCAGGCTGTCCATCGGCACGCCGGAAGGCGGCCCCTTGGCGCCGAGCCTCAGCGCGATGAAGGTGGCGATCGCCGCCGCAGCCAGTGCCAGCGACACCCGCCGCAGGCGCTCCAGTTCGCGCCACACGCCCGTGTCCACACCCATCCAGTAGCCGTACAGGAACACGGTGAAGTAGATGCTGTGCAGGTGAAAGTCGCGGATCAGGTTGTGCGTGGGCGGAAAGTGCCGGGCCAGCAGCATCGTCCAGGCCAGCAGCGGAAGCGCCGGCAGCAACAGCAGCTTCCAGCCGCGCAGCCCGTTGAAGCGGCGGCGCATCCATTGGCCGGCCGGCGACTTCCACAGCGGCAGCGTCAGCGCGATGAGCGCCGTGTAGCTGAACAGGTAGGGCAGGTACCAGAGGTGGTTCCAGGTGATGCCGAACTCCGCGCCGTCGAAGGCCGCTTTCGGCCACGGATCGCCCATCGAAAGATAGCGCAGCAGGAAGGCGCCGAAGCCTGGCGCCACCAGGCCGCTGGCCACGCCCTGCGCATAGGCCTGGTAGGGCACGACCACCACCGCCATGCCGAAGGCCAGCGGCAGCATCAGCCGCACGCCTCGGCTGCGCAGCAGGCCCCAGGTGCCCTGGTGGCGGCTCAGGAAGCCCAGCGATACCCCCGAGACCAGGAACACCAGGTCCATGCGCCAGAGGTTGAGCATGCGCATCGGCCACTGCAGCCATTCGGCTGCATGCGGGCTCTTGAGATGCCAGGGCCAGTCGGCCACGTAGTACATCGCCACGTGGTACAGGATGACCAGCAGGAAGGCCAGCGCGCGCAGCGCGTCGATGTCGTGCCGGCGGTCGGGCAGGGTGGCTGGGGTCGTCGTGCTCATCGGGGGCTCCTCGAAAACGCGGGAAGGACGCCCGATGGTTGCGTGCACCCGCCGCGCGCGGCCTGCCCAAGGGATGGATCGCGGGCTTTTTGTGACGAGCGGCGCCCTCCAGGGACGAAATCCGCCCGCCCGGCCCGGGGATCGCGAGAATCCCGGGCATGGCAGATTCCCGGAAGAACCTGTACGAGCGCTACGAACCCATCCGCCGCCGCGTGGAAGTGGGCTTCTGGATCGTCTTCATGGCGCTGCAGGCGGTGTTCAACACCACCGTGGCGCTGATCGACGCGCGCGACCGTGCCGTGCCCCGCGCCGCCTGGGAAATCGTCACCTGGGAGGTGTCGAGCCATCTCGTGCTGCTGGCGCTGGTGCCGGCGGTGGTGGCCATCCAGCACCGGCTGTCGCCGCTCGCGCGCACCCACCTGCTGCGCTACCTGGGGTGGCACCTGGCCGCCAGCGTGGTCTTCAGCGTGGTGCATGTGGCGGCGATGTTCGCGCTGCGCGCGATGGTCTATGCGGCCGTGGGCGAGCGCTACGACTTCGCCGGCTGGACCGGCCGCTGGGGTTACGAATACCTGAAGGACGTGCGCGCCTACCTGTCAATGGTGTTCGGCATCTGGGCCTACGGTGTGTTCATGCTGCGGCTGCAGGGCGAGGCGCGCGTGCTCGACCCGCCCGAGGCGGCGGCAGCAGCGGCCGCCGAGCCCGCCGAAGCCCATCAGGCAACTGCGCCGCCCGCGCGCCCCGAGCGCTTCCTGGTGCGCAAGCTGCGGCGCGAATTCCTCATTGCCGCGAGCGACATCGACTGGCTCCAGGCCGAAGGCAACTACGTCGGCCTGCACGTCAACGGCCACGACTACCTTCTGCGCGCCACGCTCACCGATTTTCTGGCGCAGCTCGACCCCGCCCATTTCGTGCGCGTGCACCGAAGCCATGCGGTCAATCTCGGCCGCATCAAGGAAATCGAGCCGCTCGACGGGGGCGATGCCCGGCTGCACATGCACGATGGCAGCACGGTGCCGTGCAGCCGGCGCTATCGCGAGGCCTTGCGCGCCGGGGCGGGCTGACTGGGGCCGATCCGTCCTGTTCCGGTGCGAACGCTGCACTGGGAACGCCCATTTCCACCTGTGACGCACCACTAATGAGCTTTTAGGCACCATTTTTGCTTTCTTGCGGCGCTGGCCCGAGCAATTCGGGTGCATGCACCAATTCAAAACCAAAAACTGCAAGAAGCTCCAATGGACGCACTCAAACAGGGCGCAGACGCGCTGTTCATCCTTCTCGGCGCGATCATGGTGCTGGCCATGCATGCCGGTTTCGCCTTCCTGGAACTGGGCACCGTGCGCAAGAAGAACCAGGTCAATGCGCTGGTCAAGATCCTGGTCGACTTCTCGGTCTCGACCATCGTGTACTTTCTCGTGGGCTATGGCGTGGCCTATGGCACCCACTTCTTCGTGGGGGCCACCGAGCTTGCGGCCAGGAGCGGCTACGAGCTCGTGAAGTTCTTCTTCCTGCTCACCTTTGCGGCGGCGATTCCGGCGATCATTTCGGGCGGCATCGCCGAACGCGCCAAGTTCTGGCCGCAATTGATCGCTACGGCGGTCATTGTCGGTTTTGTCTATCCGCTGTACGAGGGCATTGCCTGGAACAAGGCCTTCGGCATCCAGGCCTGGATCGCCTCGGCCACGGGCAGCGAGTTCCATGACTTTGCCGGTTCGGTCGTGGTGCACGCGGTGGGCGGCTGGCTCGCGCTGCCGGCCGTGCTGCTGCTGGGCGCGCGCCGCAACCGCTACCGCGGCGACGGCTCGCTGAGCGCGCATCCGCCCTCGAACATTCCCTTTCTGGCGCTGGGCGCCTGGGTGCTGTGCGTGGGCTGGTTCGGCTTCAACGTGATGAGCGCGCAGAGCATCGACAAGATCTCCGGCCTGGTGGCTGTCAATTCGCTGATGGCAATGGTCGGCGGCACGCTGGTGGCGCTGGCGCTGGGCAAGAACGACCCCGGCTTCGTCTACAACGGCCCGCTCGCCGGGCTGGTGGCCGTGTGCGCGGGTTCCGACCTGATGCATCCGCTGGGCGCGCTGGTGGTGGGTGGCGTGGCCGGCGCCATCTTCGTGGTGATGTTCACGCTCACGCAGAACAAGTGGAAGATCGACGACGTGCTCGGCGTCTGGCCGCTGCACGGCCTGTGCGGCACCTGGGGCGGCATCGCGGCGGGCATCTTCGGCACCCAGGCGCTGGGCGGCATCGGCGGCGTGAGCGTGTGGGCGCAGCTCATCGGCACCTTGATGGGTGTGGCATGGGCGGCGCTGGCGGGCGCGGCGGTCTACGGCGCGCTCAAGGCCACGCTGGGGCTGCGCCTCACGCAGGAAGAGGAATACGACGGCGCCGACCTGTCGATCCACCACATCTCGGCGACGCCGGAGCGGGAGGTCAATTGGTGAGTGCTGCGCGGTAGATCGGCTTGGGCTATTCTCGGCGCCCTTTGCAACCGCCCGAGGAGAAGAACCCATGACAACATCCACCCGCTGGCTGCGCCGCGGCATTGCCGCAATGGCCGGCAGCATGCTGATGCTTTCGTTTGCAGCCTACGCCGGCGCCCCGCAGGTCAAGACCCAGGCGCCGGGCTTCTACCGCACGATGCTCGGCGACTTCGAGGTGACGGCGCTGTTCGACGGCACCATCGACCTGGAGCCCAGGAAGCTGCTCACCAACACCACGCAGGCACAGGTCGGCAAGCTGCTCGATCGCGGCTTCGAGAAAGACACTGTGCCCACCTCGGTGAACGGCTATCTCATCAATACCGGCAGCAAGCTGGTGCTGGTCGACACCGGTGCCGGCGGCCTGTTCGGCCCCACGCTCGGCAGCCTGCAGGCCAACCTCAAGGCTGCGGGCTACCAGCCCGAGCAGGTCGACGACGTGCTCATCACCCACATGCACGGCGACCATGTCGGCGGCCTCGTGCAGGACGGCAAGCTGGTGTTCCCCAACGCCACCATCCACGCCGGCCAGGAAGACGCCGACTTCTGGCTGGACAAGGGCAACCTGGAGAAGGCCTCCGCCGAGATGAAGGGCTTCTTCCAGGGTGCGATGGCCTCGCTGAACCCGTATGTGGAGGCCGGCAAGTTCAAGGGCATGAAGGGCAGCACCGACCTGGTGCCCGGCATCAAGGCCGTGCCTGCCCACGGCCACACGCCGGGCCACAACATCTACGTGGTCGAGTCCAAGGGCCAGAAGCTGGTGCTGTGGGGCGACCTGATGCACGTGGCCGCCGTGCAGTTCGCGCAGCCGCAGATCACCATCTCGTTCGACGTCGACTCGAAGCCGGCGGCGGCGGAGCGCAAGAAGGCCTATGCCGATGCGGCCAAGGGGCGCTACCTGGTCGGCAGCGCGCACCTGCCGTTCCCGGGGCTGGGCCATGTGCGGGCCGAGGGCAAGGGCTATGTCTGGGTGCCTGTGGATTACCAGCAGCTGCGATAGACAGCCAGCCGGCTGAAGGTTGAACGGCGCGGGCAGGTGTTGTCGCGCCAGCAGCACGAATGTGCGCGCTGTAGCAAACTCGCCCGACCGCTCCGTTCCACACCCCACGCCAACATGACCCAATCTCCCCCCGCCCTCGAAGTCCTCCCGCGCGACCTCTCCGCCTACCGCAAGGGCAACGTCGGCATCGACTACGTGCACCGCTTCGAGTCCGGCAAGCCGGGCCCGCACGTGCTGATCAACGCGCTCACGCACGGCAATGAAATCTGCGGCATGACCGCCGCCACGCACCTGCTCGACACCCAGGTGCGCCCGAAGATCGGCACGCTCACCGTGAGCTTTGCCAACGTGGAGGCGTACGAATCCTTCGACCAGGCGCTGCCTTTCGACAGCCGCCAGCTGGTGCACAACCTCAACCGCATCTGGTCGCCCGAATGGCTCGACGGCACCGAGGACAGCCCAGAGCTGCGCCGCGCCCGCGCGCTGCGCCCGGTGGTGAGCGCGGCCGACCACATCCTGGACATCCACTCCACCAGCCAGCCGGTGATTCCGTTCTGGGTGTATCCCGCGTTCGATCGCAATGCCGAAGCGGCGCTGGCCATCGGCCGTCCGTCGGTGCACCTGGTCATGCCCGACGGCCTGGGCTCCGGCACCCCGCTGATCCAGCATGGCCGCCACGGCCTGCCCGATGGCAAGGGCGTGGCGCTGGTCGCCGAATGCGGCCAGCACTTCCTGCGCTCGGCGTCCGAGCTGGCCACCGCCATCTCGCTCGACTTTTTGGCGCACTTCGGCCTCATCGACAAGGACCCCGCCGTGCCGGCACCCGGCCCGCAGCGCCGCTTCGAACTGCTGCAGACCCACGTCATCAAGTCGGAAGACTTCGCGTTCGTGCGCCCGCTGATCGGCTTCGAGACCTTTGCCAAGGGCGAGCTGATCGCCACCAACGGCCCGGACGAGATCCGCGCGCCCTGCGACGAGTGCACGATCTTCATGCCCGCGCAGCGGGTGATCGTGGGGCGCGAGGCGGTGTACCTGACGAAGCCGATCTGAAGCGAGCCGTTTGGCAGACCCGGGCGGGCCAGTCCGTGTCTAGGCGGCGATAAACAGCGCCGGATCCACCATCGCCCGATTGAGCATCACGGACCAGTGCAGATGCGGCCCCGTCACGCGCCCGGTGGCGCCCACGGCCGCCAGCTGCTCGCCGGTCCTCAGCACATCGCCCACCTTTGTGTCGATGCGGCTCAGGTGGCAATACATGGTCAGCAGGCCACCGCCATGGTCGAGCCACACTGTGCCGCCGTTGAAGAAATAGTCGCCGGTGTCGATCACGCGTCCCGGCAGCGGCGCCAGCACGGGCGTGCCGGTGCCGGCCGCGATGTCCATGCCGCTGTGCGGATTGCGCGACTGGCCGTTGAACACGCGGCGCAGGCCGAACGAACTGGAACGGCGGCCCGGCACGGGGACGCGCATCTGCAGCGAGGCATCGGGCCGCAGATCGGTGAAGGTGGCCATCACGGCGGCCAGGTGCGCGCGTTCGCGTTCGTAGCGTGCCTCGTCCTCGGGCGACAGGTCGACGGTGCGCGGCGGCACCGTCAGGCGCTGCTCGCGGTATTGCTTGGGGCTCACCGTGTAGGCGATCTGCTTTTCATTGCCGCCCTCGTACCGTACGGCGATGCTCGCCTCGCCCGGAACGGCCGCGAGCGGAATGCCCACCAGTGCGGTCCACTCGATGGCATCACCCACCACCAGCAACGGCACGTCGCCGGAGAAGGCCTTCGGGCGCCGGGCCGCCGGACCGAGCGACAGGCGGGCCACGCCGCCCGGTACCTGGGATGCATGCGGCCAGACCTCCGGCGGCTTCTTTCGGGGCGAGGGAGCCGCACCGGCGTGCGTCGAGGCCAATGCCATGAGGCCGAAGGTGCCGAGCAGGGCGCAGCGGCGGTCGAGGCCGGTCGAGCGGGAATCGGGAAGCGAGGGATGCATGGCGTTGAACTCAAGGCTTGCGAAGCGAACAAACAAGGGCGCAGCGAACACAAGGGGACCGGAAATGAACATCCGAGCACTGGGCCGATGGGTCTTGATGGTAAGCGCGGCCGCCGTGGCCGCCGGGTGCAACAGCACCGCGATCCGTGTAGGCGGCGCGCCCGAGGCGAGCATCAGGAACTGCGTGGCCGCGGCCGCGCGCGAATTTCGCGTGCCGGCGTCGAGCGTCATTGCGGACAAAGGCACGACGCCGCGCGACGGCGTCTACACGGTCAACCTGAAGATCGGCGCGCAGGGGCGGCCGGCGCTGTGCACGACGGATGAAAACAGCGCGGTGCTGGGCGTGGTCTACAAACGGCACGAATGAATGACAAAAAAGCCGGCGCCATCGCGGCCGCCGGCTTTGTGCAGACAGAGGGCGGCTACTTGCCCCAGCTGTCCCGCATGCCCGCAGCGCGATTGAACACGCGCTTGCCATCGGCACTTGCCTTCGCATCGAGCACGAAGTACCCGTGCCGCTCGAACTGGAACGCCACACCGTCCTGCGCCTTGGCCAGCGACGGTTCGACGTACGCGGAGCAAACCTCCAGGCTCGCCTTGTTGAGTTCGTCGAGCAGATCGCCGCTGCCGGGATTGGCCGCCGCGAACAGGCGCTCGTAGAGCCGCACCTCGGCCTCGACCGCATCGGCCGCGGCCACCCAGGTGATGTTGCCCTTCACCTTGATGGCGTCCGCGCCGGGCGTGCCGCTCTTGGTGTCGGGCACCAGCGTGGCCTGCACTTCGACGAGCTTGCCGTTGGCATCGCGCGTGGCGCCGGTGCATTCGATGACGTGGCCGTACTTCAGCCGCACCTTGTTGCCGGGGAAGAGGCGGAAGAACCCTTTGGGCTGCACGTCCTCGTAGTCGGTGCTTTCGATCCAGACCTCGCGGCCGAGCTTGAACTCGCGCTTGCCCATCTCGGGGTGGTGCGGATGCACAGGGGCGGAGCAGTCGTCGAGCACCTCGTCGCCGCCCATCAGTTCGCCCCAGTTGGTGATCACCAGCTTGACCGGGTCGAGCACGGCCATGGCGCGCGGCGCGATGGGGTCGAGGGTGTCGCGCAGCGCGGCTTCCAGGCTCGCGTAGTCGATCCAGCCGCCGGACTTGGTGGTGCCGCTGCGTTCGCAGAACAGGCGCAGCGCCTCGGGCGTGTAGCCGCGGCGGCGCAGGCCCGCGAGGGTGGGCATGCGCGGGTCGTCCCAGCCGTCGACGTGCTTTTCCTCGACCAGCTGGCGCAGCTTGCGCTTGCTGGTGAGCACGTGGGTGACGTTGAGGCGCGCGAACTCGTACTGGCGCGGATGCGGGCTGGCGATCAGGCCGCCTTCGGCCAGGCGGTCGAGCAGCCAGTCGTAGAAGGGGCGCTGGTCTTCGAATTCCAGCGTGCAGATGGAATGGGTGATCTGCTCGAGCGCGTCCTCGATGGGGTGCGCAAAGGTGTACATCGGGTAGATGCACCACTTGTCGCCGGTGTTGTGGTGGGTGGCCCGGCGGATGCGGTAGAGCGCGGGGTCGCGCATGTTGATGTTGGGGCTCGCCATGTCGATCTTCGCGCGCAGGATGGCGGCGCCGTCGGGCAGCTGGCCGGCCTGCATGGCGCGGAAGCGGGCGAGGTTTTCTTCCACGCTGCGGCTGCGGAACGGGCTGTCGGTGCCGGGCGTGTTGAAGTCGCCGCGGTTGGCGCGGATTTCCTCGGCGCTTTGCTCGTCCACGTAGGCCAGGCCCGCGCCGATCAGGTATTCGGCGGCGCGGTACATGAAGTCGAAGTAGTCGCTCGCGAAGTATTCATGCGGCTGCAGGGTGCCCGGGGCGCTCGGGCGGTCGGCCAGGAAGGTTTCGTAGCCGAGCCATCGGACGGCATCGCGGATGGAGTCGACGTATTCCTGCTCTTCCTTCTCGGGGTTGGTGTCGTCGAAGCGCAGGTGGCAGACGCCGCCGTATTCCCTGGCCAGTTCGAAATTCAGCCAGATGCTCTTGGCATGGCCGATGTGCAGGTAGCCGTTGGGCTCGGGCGGAAAGCGCATGCGCACCCTGGCCGGGTCGGCCATGCCCTGGGCGTGATGGGCGGCGTCGCCGGGCGAGCCACCCCATTTGCGGCCAGAATAGGCCCCCTGCGCAAGGTCGTTTTCGATCACGTGGCGCAGGAAATTGCTCGGTGCAGCGGCTGTTTTTGCGCTGTCTTTGTCGGTCGGGGAGGTCATTGCGGCATTCTAGAACGCACCCCCTGCCAGTTACCTTTGGCTACGTTCTTCACATTGCGGCGGGCAACCGCTTTGCATTTGGCGCGTTCAATACACACATGGGCGGGAAACGCCCCAACAAGGAGTCCAACATCATGAGCCTCACACGTTCAACCTTCTTCAAATGGGCCGCCGCGGGTGCCGTGGCAGCCGGTGCATTGTTTGCGGCCACCTCGGCCAGTGCCCGTGGCGACGTGAGCTGGTCGATCGGCGTGGGTCTGCCAGGAGTTGCCGTGGGCGTGGGCGCTCCGGCCTACTACCCGGCCCCGGTCTATGCGGCCCCTGCGCCGGTGTACTACGCACCGCCGCCGCCCGTGTACTACCGTCCGCCGCCGCCGGTCTATTACCGTCCGGCCCCGGTGTACTACGCGCCGCCGGCTTACTACGGACCGCCGCGCTACTACGGTCCGCGTGGCTACTACCACGGCCATCGCCACTGGCGTTGAGCGGTTCCGCAGGCGGCAAACATCCGCCCAATAAGAAAGGCCGACCTTCCGGGGTCGGCTTTTTTTATGCGCCCGCGCCGTGCCCGCCATTTCACATGGCGCGAAACAGGTGGCCGTAGAGCCGGCTGACAGGGATTTTTTCGGGCCGGCCGCGCAGGTCGAGGTGCAGCTTGCCGGCCTCGTCGCGGTGCACGGCCTCGATGGCCGAACTGCGCACCACCACCGCGCGATGCACCTGCCAGAAGGTTTCGGGATCGAGCTGGGTCAGCAACTGCTTGAGCGGCGTGCGGATCAGGTATTCGTGCGCGGCGGTCAGCACGCGGATGTATTTGTCGGCGGCCTCGAAATACAGCACCTCTTCGATCGGAACCATGCGCACGGTGCTGCCGCCGGCGTCGCTGGCGGCGATCATCTTCAGCAGGGCGGTGGAAGTGGCGGGCGGCGCCGACGCGCCGTTGCCTGCTGCGGCGGCAAGCACCTCGCGCCATTGCGCAAGCGTGCGCTCGAGCGCCTCGTCGGCGGCGGCGGGCGCTGGCTTTGCCTGCTGCTGCGCAGCCAGCGCCTGCTGAAGCCGCAGCACGGTCTTGCGCAAACGCTCGGGCTGCACGGGCTTGAGCACGTAGTCGATGGCCTGGGTTTCGAAGGCGCGGGCGGCATATTCGTCGTACGCAGTCACGAAGACCAGCTGCGGCATGGGCGCCTCGTCCACGGGCCAGCGGTCGGCCAGCTCGGCGGCGGCGCCCAGGCCGTCGAGGCCCGGCATGCGGATGTCGAAGAACAGCACCTGTGGCAGCAGGCGCATCGCCTCCTGCACGGCGCTGCGGCCGTCGCCCGTGGTGGCGAGCACCTGCAGTCCGGGCCATGCGGCGCCGAGTTCGGCCTTGAGGGCCTGGGCGAGCAGCGGTTCGTCTTCGGCGATGAGGGCGGTGGGATTCATGGACGGGGCTGCAATGGAAAGCTGAGTGTGGCAAGGGTTCCGCCCGAAGGCCCGGCGGCCAGGCTCATGCGGCCCTGGTCGCCATACACGGTGGCAAGCCGTTCGCGCACCTGCTCGAGCCCGAAGCCGCTGCCTTCGGAAGTTTGCGCTGCATCGAGGCCGACGCCGGTATCGCGCACTTCGATGATCAACCGGCCGTCGAGCTGCCGCGCACGCACATCGATCGCACCGCCTTCGACCTTGGGTTCGAGCCCGTGGCGGATGCTGTTTTCGACCAGCGGCTGCAGCAGCAGCGGCGGCACCGGCGCGTCGCGCAGTTCGGCGGGCAGATCGAGCGTGTAGCGCAGGCGCTCGCCCATGCGCACGGACATCAGCTCGAGGTAGTCGGCCAGCCGTTCGAACTCGGCCGCGAGCGGATGCGCAAGTGCGCGCGAGCCGCTGAGCGTCATGCGCAGGTAGTTGTTGAGGCGGTCGAGCATGGCCACGGCGCGCGGCGGATCGGTGGTGATCAGCACGCGCAGGTTGGCCAGCGTGTTGAACAGCATGTGCGGCTCGAGCTGGGTCTCGAGCAGCTTGAGCCGCGCCTCGGTGGCGTTGCGCTGCGCCAGCTCGATCTGGCTGCGCAGGTGCTTGCTCCGGCCCAGGCTGTAGAAGAAGAAGCACATGCAGACGGTGGCCGTCACGGTGATGACGATCGTGGTTGCGAGCTTGCGTTCCGTGAAGCTGCCGAAGTCGAGCAGGGGCTGGTGGGTCCATGCGTCGCCGATGGCGTTGCCCCCGAGGAAGCCCACGGTCACGCCGCCCGCCACCAGCAGATAACCCCAGGGGCCGGACGGCCAGAGGATCTCCCGGTGGCCGCTGATCAGCAGCCGGCCCACGTCGATGAAGAGCCAGCTGATCAGCCCGATCGACAGCGAATACACCATCTGCGCATCCCAGTTCCCGTGCTGCGTGATGGCCAGCGCGGCGGCAATGAAGCAGCAGAACACGACAGTGATCAGGCCATGCCGCAGCATGCCCCGGACATTCTCCGCGCGGAAACGGGGGAGCGCTTCGGCACTCATCCGCGCGTTCCGGAGCGCAGCGCCCGCCGTTCGCGCTCCACCAGCCGGTCATGGAAGCTGCCGCCGGGCGCAACGAACCAGATCACGGCGCCGTGGATCAAGAGGCCCAGGCCCCAGCCCATGAGCGGATACACGGCCCAGGTGTGGCCGCGCGATGCGGAGAGCGCCACCAGAGCGAGGTTCACCAGCATATAGACGAAGGCGTGGATGTACCAGCCCATCTTGGCGCCGGCGCGGCGGCGGGCGAGCTTTTCGATGTCGGGAAGAGACGAATCCGAACGGGATGCAACGGGGTTCATGACAGCTCCTTGAACTGGACGGGAATGAGAGTGGCGGCGGTTGATGACGGTGATGATGGCGGCTGCAGCGCAGCCCGCCGCCGCATTTCCTCGGTCGTCTCGCCCGGCCCGTCGGGGCGCCAGCCCGGCGGCTTGAGCAGGTAGCCGGCGAAAGCCCGCACCGAGCGCGCCGAGCGCAGGTCGCGCAGCAGCGCCCGCCAGTGGGTGAACTCGATCTCGAAGAGGTTGTTGGAGGTGATCGGCCTCACCAGCCCATAGCGGCAGGGCAGGTCGGCGCGCTCCGGAATGTAGGTGCCGAACAGGCGGTCGAACACGATCAGCACGCCGCCGTAGTTGCCGTCCAGGTACTCGAGGTTCGAGGCATGGTGCACGCGGTGGGCCGATGGCGTGTTGAGCACCCATTCCAGCGGGCCGAGCTTCGGAATCCAGGCCGCGTGGATCCAGAACTGGTACAGCAGGTTCAGCGTGAGCATCAGCAGGATCACCTTTGGCGGCATGCCCAAAAGCGGCGCGAGCATGAAGAAGGCGAGCGTGCCGGTGAGCTTGCCCGTCCAGCCGAAACGGTAGGCGGCCGACAGGTTGAGCTGGTTCGGCGAATGATGGATGGCATGCGTGCACCAGAACCAGCGCACCCGGTGAGCCGCGCGGTGGTACCAGTAGTAGCAGAACTCCTGGCCGATGAAGCAGGCGACCCAGCCGCTCCAGTGGCCCATGGGCAGCGTGAAGAGGCGGTGGTTCCAGAACCAGTCCATGGCCCCGGTCCAGAAGGCGAGCGGCAGCAGCCAGCGCAGCGGGTACTCGCGCACCAGGAAGTCGACCACCGAAACGCCGGCGGCCTTCCAGTCGTAGCTGCGCCATCCATTGCGCCACGACAGCACCAGCGCCTCTGCGATGGAGGCGGCCAGCACCACCGAGACGGCAATCTTGAGGATCAGAAAGAGCACTGTCATGGCGGTTCCTGGAGTGTGGCCGGCGGCGATCTTAGGCTGCGCGGGCGGCCACGGCCATGGCGTCGCTACGGATCGCCAACTTCCACAGCCGCACCGCCCGCGCCGCGAACACGCCACTGAAGGCGCCGTACACCATGGGAACGGCGACGCTGAAGCCGGCCTGCTGCCGCAGCTCGGGGTGCATGGCCAAGGCCACGCCCACCGCGTACTTGGTGAAGAAGATGCCCATCATCAGCAGCAGCGGCACCACGCTGCCGGCCAGATGGAATTCGCGGGTGGCCCGGTCGTAGCGCGTGCTGGCGGGCAGCGGCTGCTGCAACACCACCAGCACCAGGGCGGCCGCCGCCACGGCCCAGCCGAGCAGGGCGCCGGGCGAATCGCCGAAGGCCGAGATCACGCCGGCCAGCGAAAGGCCGGTCATGGCAATCGGCATCAGCGTGACCTTGGCCAGGCTGACGCTGCCGGACATCAGCTGCTTGCAGCCAAGCCACAGGAGCAGCACGAAAACGGCGAAGACCCACTTCGGGGTGTGAAGAATGATTTGCAGCAGCATGGCGTTTCTCCGGTTGAAAAGACGATTCGATGGAGCGGACTGTGCCGGCGCCCCCGCGCCGCCGCCAGGCTCCTGCGACGAAATGCGGAGCGGCGGCGCGAGCTGCGGCGAACCGGCGCGAAATGCAGCCCTTGTCCGCAGCTTTACCGGCGCTTTACGGTTCATAAGACAGGCGCGCTACGATGCGGCGCTCCACTAGCGGCTGTACTTGCGCACTGCCACACCCCATGGAATCACCGAACTCCGAGCCTTCTTCCGGCGATTCGCCTGCTGTCCAACCGGCAACCCCACCTTCTTCGTCCCCCCCTGCACGGCCACCCTCGCGCCGCAGGCTCTGGCTCGGCAGCCTGATTGCGCTGGTGCTGCTGCTGGTGCTGGGGGGCGGCGCCTGGTATCTGATCAACCGCAAGGGCAGCCCTGCCGGCGGACCGGGCTTCGGCGGCGCGACCGTCACGGTGGGCCATGCGGCGGCGCGCGAGATCGAATTGCCGGTGACCATCGATGCGCTCGGCACGGTCACGCCGCTCGCGACCATCACGCTCAAGGCGCAGGTCGGCGGCGTGCTGACCGAAGTGCTGTTCACGGAAGGGCAGACCGTGGCAAAGAACCAGCTGCTCGCCCGCATCGATCCGCGGCCCTACGAGCAGGCGCTGATGCAGGCCCGCGGCACGCGCCAGCGCGACGAGGCGCAGCTCGATGCCGCGCGCGTCACGCTGGCGCGCTACCGCACCCTGCTGGGACAGGACTCCATCGCCCGGCAGGACGTCGACACCCAGGCCGCGCTGGTCCGCCAGCTCGAAGGCACTGTCACCACCGACCTGGCGGCCGAGGCCGCCGCCAAGCTGAACCTCGACTACACCCGCATCACAGCGCCGGTGGCCGGCCGCATCGGCCTGCGCGCTGTGGATGCGGGCAACACCGTGACGGCCAACGCGGCCACCGGCATCGCGGTCATCACGCAGATGAACCCGATCGACGTGCAGTTCTCGATGCCGCAGGACCGCGTGCCCGACATCCAGGCGCAGCTTGCCAAGGGCGAGCCGCTGCCGGTCACCGCCTTCGACCGCACCCGCGCGGCAACGCTCGACACGGGCACCTTCTCTACGCTCGACAACGTGGTCGACACCACCACCGGCACGGTGAAGGCCAAGGCGCGCTTCGGCAATGCGCAGACCACGCTGTTCCCGAGCCAGTTCGTCAACGTGCAGATGCTGCTGCGCAAGGTGCGCGCGGTGGTGGTGCCGGTGACGGCGGTGCGCACCGGCCCCAATGGCGACTACGTCTATGTGATCAACGAGGACCGCACGGTGTCGATGCGCGCGGTGAAGCGCGGCGAGGCCAACGTCGAGGTGGTGGCCATCACCTCGGGCCTGAAGGCCGGCGAGAACGTGGTGACCGAGGGCGGCGACCGCATCAAGGACGGCGCGGTCGTGCAGCTGCAGGGCGACCGGCCCGCGGCAGGCCCGCGCGGCGGCGCTTCCGGGCCGCGCGGTGCGGCCTCGGGCCCGCGCGGACAGCGCGGCGAAGGCGGTGGAGAGCGGCGGCGCCAGCGTCCGCCGCAATGATGAAGAGCAGCCGCCACAACAACCCCCGGAACAAGCGAGCGCGTTCGCGATGAGCCCCTCCCGCCCCTTCATCGAACGGCCGGTGGCCACGGCGCTGCTGATGGTGGCCATCGTGCTGGCCGGCCTGGTGGGCCTGCGGCTCTTGCCGCTGGCCGCGCTGCCGCAGGTCGACTACCCGACCATCCAGGTGCAGACCCTCTACCCCGGCGCCAGCCCCGAGGTCATGAGCCGCACCGTCACGGCTCCGCTCGAGCGCCAGTTCGGCCAGATGGCGGGGCTCAACCGCATGAGCTCGGTGAGCTCGGCAGGCGTGTCGATCGTCACGCTGCAGTTCGCGCTCGACCAGACGCTGGACGTGGCCGAGCAGCAGGTGCAGGCCGCCATCAATGCCGGCGGCTCGCTGCTGCCGGCCGACCTGCCGGCGCCGCCCGTGTACGCCAAGGTGAACCCGGCCGACGCACCCATCCTCACGCTGGCCGTGAGCTCCCAGACCATGCCGCTCACCGAGGTGCAGAACCTCGTGAACACGCGGCTCGCGCAGAAGATCAGCCAGGTCAGCGGCGTGGGGCTGGTGTCGCTTTCGGGCGGACAGCGGCCGGCGGTGCGCATCCAGGCCGACACCAACGCGCTCGCGTCGGTGGGCATCGGGCTGGACACGCTGCGCAGCGCCATCAGCGCGGCCAATGCCAACAGCGCCAAGGGCAGCTTCGACGGACCTCGTCGGGCCTACACCATCAATGCCAACGACCAGCTCGTGACGGCGGACGACTATAAGAACCTGATCGTCGCGTGGAAGAACGGCGCGCCGGTGCGCATGACCGACGTGGCGCGCGTGGTCGACGGCGCCGAGAACACGCAGCTGGGCGCCTGGGCCGCATTGCGCGCGGGAGAACAGCGGCCTGTGCTCTACCCGGCCATCATCCTGAATGTGCAGCGGCAACCGGGCGCCAATGTGATCGGCACGGTCGATGCCATCAAGAAGCAGCTGCCCGAGCTGCAGGCCTCGCTGCCGGGCTCGCTCAAGGTGGAGGTGCTGAGCGACCGCACCACCGGCATCCGGGCCTCGGTCTCGCACGTGCAGCTCGAGCTCGGGCTGGCCGTGGTGATGGTGGTGCTGGTGATCTTCTTCTTCCTGCACAGCGTGCGCGCCACGGTGATTGCCAGCCTGGCGGTGCCGATCTCGCTCGTGGGCACCTGCGGGCTGATGTACCTGCTGGGCTACAGCCTCAACAACCTGAGCCTGATGGCGCTGACCATTGCCACCGGCTTCGTGGTGGACGACGCGATCGTGATGATCGAGAACATCGCGCGCTACCTGGAGGAGGGCGATCCGCCGTTCAAGGCGGCGCTCAAGGGGGCCACGCAGATCGGCTTCACCATCATCTCTCTCACGGTGTCGCTCATCGCGGTGCTGATTCCGCTCTTGTTCATGGGCGATGTGGTGGGGCGGCTGTTCCGCGAGTTCGCGGTCACCTTGGCCATCACCATCCTGATTTCCGCGGTGGTGTCGCTCACGCTGGTGCCGATGATGTCGGCGCGCTGGCTCAGGCCGCAGGCGGAGGAGGGCGGGCGCTTCGGTGCCAGCGTGCAGCGCTTCTTCGATGGTGTGATTGCCCGCTACGACGTGTGGCTGCAATGGGTGTTGCGCCACCAGCCGCTGACACTCATCGTGGCGGTGGCCACGCTGGCGCTGACCGTGCTGCTCTACGTGGTGATTCCGAAGGGGCTGTTCCCGACCCAGGACACCGGGCAGCTGCAGGCGCGCATCGAGGCCGCGCAGGATGTGTCGTACACGCGCATGGCCGAGCTGCAGCAGCAGACCGCCAACGCGATCCTGGCCGACCCCGAGGTGGCCAGCGTGAGCTCGGTGGTGGGCGTGGATGCGGCCAACAACACGGCGCTGAACACCGGCAGCATGCTCATCAACATGCGCGCCGACCGCGGCAACCAGGAAGCCACGATGCAGCGCCTGCGCGAGCGCGTGCGGGCCGTGGCCGGCGTGACGCTGTACCTGCAGCCCACGCAGGACCTGACCATCGACGCCGAGACCGGCCCGACCGAATTCCGCGTCTCGCTCGAAGGGGTGGACACCAACACCGTCGATGCCTGGGCGCAGAAGCTGGTGGAGCGCCTGCGCACCGAACCGCTGGTGCGCAACCCCACCACCAACGCTGGCGCGAAGGGACTGGCCGCCTACGTGGACATCGACCGCAACACGGCCTCGCGCCTCTCGGTCACGGCCAGTTCGGTGGACGACACGCTCTACAGCGCGTTCGGCCAGCGCATCGTCTCGACCATCTTCACCGAGACCAACCAGTACCGCGTGATCCTCGAAGCGCAGCGCGAGGCCCTGGCTTCGCCGCAGCTGCTGGGCAACCTGCAACTGCGCACCGGCAGCGGCGGCGCCACCACGCTGTCGTCGATTGCCACGGTGCGCGAGCAGGCCGCGCCGCTGCAGGTGACGCATGTGGCGCAGTATCCGGCCGCCACCGTGGGTTTCGACACGGCCGACAACGTGGCACTCGGAAAGTCGGTGGCGGCCATTCGCGCGGCGGCCAGGGAGATCGGCATGCCCGCGAGCATGACCATGACCTTCCTGGGTGCGGCGGGGGCCTACGAGAAATCGTTGTCCAACCAGCTGTGGCTGATCCTGGCGGCGGTGGTGTGCGTGTACATCGTGCTGGGCGTGCTGTATGAGAGCTACATCCATCCGCTGACGATTCTCTCGACGCTGCCCTCCGCCGGCGTGGGTGCGCTGCTGGCCTTGATGGTCACGGGCAACGACCTGGGCGTGATCGGCATCATCGGCATCATCCTGCTGATCGGCATCGTCAAGAAGAACGCGATCATGATGATCGACTTTGCCATCGACGCCGAGCGGCGCGAGGGCAAGTCGCCGCACGAAGCCATCCACCAGGCGGCGCTGCTGCGCTTCCGGCCGATCCTGATGACCACGCTGGCGGCGCTTTTCGCGGCGCTGCCGCTGATGTTCGGCTGGGGCGAGGGCGCCGAGCTGCGGCGGCCGCTGGGCCTGGCCATCTTCGGCGGCCTGGTGGTGAGCCAGGTGCTCACGCTGTTCACCACGCCGGTGGTCTACCTGGCCTTCGACCGGCTGGGCCGCCGGTTCGGACGCAAGCGGGAGGCCGCGGCTGCATGAACCTGTCCAGGCCTTTCGTCGAACGCCCGATCGCGACGGTGCTGCTGACCATCGGCATTGCGCTGGCCGGGATCGCGGCGTTCTTCGTGCTGCCTGTGTCGCCGCTGCCGCAGGTCGACTTTCCCACCATCTCGGTCACGGCCAGCCTCTCGGGCGCCAGCCCGAGCACCATGGCCTCGAGCGTGGCCACGCCGCTGGAGCGCCGCCTCGGCGTGATCGCGGGTGTCAACGAACTCACCTCGACCAGTTCGAACGGCTCGACCCGCATCAGCCTGCAGTTCGATCTCAAGCGCAACATCGACAGCGCCGCGCGCGAGGTGCAGGCAGCCATCAACGCGGCGCGGGCCGACCTGCCGGCCACCCTGCGCAGCAACCCGATCTACCGCAAGCGCAACCCGACCGCCGCGCCCATCGCGATCCTGGCGCTCACGTCCAGGACGCGCACGCCGGGCCAGATCTACGAGGCCGTGTCCAACATCGTGAGCCAGAAGCTCTCGCAGGTGGAGGGCGTGGGCGAGGTCGAGATCGGCGGCGGCTCGCTGCCGGCCGTGCGGGTGGAGCTGGAGCCTTTCTCGCTCAACCGCTTCGGCATCAGCAGCGAGGACGTGCGCGCCGCCATCCAGGCCAACAACGCCAATCGGCCCAAGGGCGCGATCGAGAACGACGAGCGCCGGCTGCAGATCTACACGCCCTCGCCGGGCCGCCATGCGGTGGAGTACCGCGACATGGTGATCGCCTGGCGCAATGGTGCGGCCGTGCGGCTGGGCGATGTCGCGCGGGTGATCGACAGCGTGGAGAACACGCGCACGCTGGGCCTGTTCAACGGCCAGCCCGCGGTGATCGTGCTGGTCACGCAGGAACCGGGCGCCAACATCATCGACACCGTGGACGGCGTGCGCGAACTGCTGCCCGAACTGCGCGCGCAACTGCCGCAGGACATCGAGGTGCAGGTGGCCTCCGACCGCACCAACTCCATCCGCGCCTCGCTGCGCGAGATCGAGGCCACGCTCATGATCTCCATCGCGCTGGTGGTGCTGGTGGTCGGCCTGTTCCTGCGCCGGGCGCGCGCCACCATCATTCCGGCGGTGGCCACGGTGGTGTCGCTGCTCGGCACCTTCGGCGTGATGCACCTGCTGGGCTACAGCCTCAACAACCTGAGCCTGATGGCGCTCACCGTGGCCACCGGCTTCGTGGTGGACGACGCCATCGTGGTGCTGGAGAACACCAGCCGCCACATCGAGGCCGGCATGGGCCGCATCGAGGCGGCCCTGCGCGGCGCGCGCGAGGTCGGTTTCACCGTGCTGTCGATCAGCCTTTCGCTGGTGGCGGTGTTCATTCCGCTGCTGTTCATGGATGGGCAGATCGGCCGGCTGTTCCGCGAATTCGCGGTCACGCTGTCGGTGGCGGTGCTGATCTCGCTGGTCATTTCGCTCACCACCACGCCCATGCTGTGCGCCATGCTGCTGCGGGCCGAGGAGCCTGGCGCCAGGCCGCCGGGGCGCCTGGCGCGCATGGCGGAGAGCGTGTACCAGTGGAGCCTGCGCACCTACGCCCACAGCCTGGACTGGGCGCTCGCGAGCAAGACCGTGGTCATGGTGGTGCTGCTGGCGGTCATCGGGCTCAACGTGTACCTGTTCTCCGCCATTCCCAAGGGCTACTTCCCCGAGCAGGACAACGGCCAGCTCAATGCGGGCCTGCGTGCGGACCAGAGCATTTCGTCGCTGGCGCTGAGCGAAAAGCTGCGCCAGGCGGTCGACATCATCCACAAGGACCCGGCCGTGGACACCGTGGTGGGCTTCGCGGGCGGCAGCCGCTCGGGCGGCGGCTTCATGTTCGTCAACCTGAAGCCGCTGTCGCAGCGCACCGAGAAGACCGCCGCGGTCATCAACCGGCTGCGGCCGCAGCTCAACCAGCTCACCGGCCTGCGCGTGTTCCTGAGCCCGGTGCAGGACCTGCGCATGGGCGGGCGCTCGAGCAACTCCACCTACCAGTACACGCTCAAGGGCGACAACCTGGCCGACCTGCGCACCTGGACCGCCAAGCTGGCCGACCGGCTGCGCCAGGAACCCGCGCTGACCGACGTCGACAGCGACCAGGCCGACAACGGCGTGGAGACCTACGTCGACGTCGACCGCGACAGCGCCGCGCGCCTTGGCGTGACCTCGGGTGCGGTCGACAACGCGCTCTACAACGCCTACGGCCAGCGCTCGGTCGCCACCATCTACGACGAGCTCAACCAGTATTCGGTGATCATGGAATGGGCGCCGCGCTACCAGCGCGCGCCCGTGGTGCTGAAGGACCTGTACGTGCCTTCGACGCTCACCACCAGCACCAGCGCGAGTGGCGCCACCACGGTGAGCTCGCTCGCCAACACCACCGACGCGAGCACCGGCACCTCGACCACCACCTCGGCCAACCCCGGCCTGCGCACCGCTTCCACCGGCCAGGCGCTGGCGGCCAACACCACGCTGATGGTGCCGCTCTCGGCCATTGCCAAGGTCAGCGAGCGCGCGGTGCCGAGCTCCATCGACCACCAGGACACCGAGCTTGCGAGCACCGTCTCGTTCAACCTGGGCGAAGGCGTCACGCTGCAGGACGCGCGCCGCATCGTCGCGCAGGCCGAGGCCGACATTGCGATGCCCGTCAACGTGCGCGGCAGCTTCCAGGGCACGGCGCTCGCAGCGCAGCAGTCGCAGGGGCAGCAGCTGGCGCTCATCCTGGCGGCGATCGTGGTGATCTACATCGTGCTCGGCGTGCTCTACGAAAGCCTGATCCATCCGATCACGGTGCTGACCACGCTGCCTTCGGCGGGTGTGGGCGCGGTGCTGGCGCTGCTGCTGTTCCGCATGGATTTCTCGATCATTGCGCTGATCGGGCTCTTCCTGTTGATCGGCATCGTGAAGAAGAACGCGATCCTGATCATCGACTTTGCGCTCGATGCCGAGCGCGCGCGCGGCATCTCGGCCGTGGAAGCGGTGCGCGAGGCCTGCCTCTTGCGCTTCCGGCCGATCCTCATGACCACGCTGGCCGCCGCGCTGGGTGCGCTGCCGCTGGCCATCGGCTTCGGCCAGGGCGCCGAGCTGCGCCAGCCGCTGGGCGTGGCGATCATCGGCGGCCTGATCGCGAGCCAGCTGCTCACGCTGCTGACGACGCCGGTGGTCTACGTGCTGCTCGACAAGCTGCGCCGGCGCTCGGGCAACGAACGGCACCTGAGCCGCGCCGCAAGCATATGACCCACCCCCGTCCCTCGCTCACTTCGTGTAGCTCGACTCCCCCCTCAAGGGGGCAACACCAGCGGCCCGGCAAAGCCGGTTCCGCGGTGTTCCTGGCCTGGGGCTGCGTGGTTTCAGCCGCCGCGGGCAAAGCGGTCGCGTGGTGAAAGACCCGGAAGAATGAATGAAGCTGCCATGACACACCGACAACGCATCCTTTCGCATCTGCCCGGCAGGCTGTCCGCCCTGGCATTGGCCGCTGTGCTGGCCGGCTGCGCCGTAGGGCCCGCCTACGAAGTACCAACCTCGGCCGCACCCGCCGGCTGGAAGGAGCAGAAGACCGCCGAGGGCTGGCTGCCCGCCGCGCCGGCCGATGCGCTCGACCGCGGCGAATGGTGGAAGCTTTTCGGCGACGCCACGCTCGACGAGCTGGCCGCCCGCGTGCAGGTGTCGAACCAGAACATCGCCGCGGCCGTGGCCAACTACGCACAGGCCCAGGCGCTGGTGCGGGGCGAGCGGGCCGCGCTGTTTCCCACGGTGTCGCTCGACGGCAGCGGCCGGCGCAGCGGCAACGTCGGCGGCACCAGCAATGCGTCCAATGCCTTTTCGGCGACGCTGGGCGTCGACTGGGCGCCCGATGTGTGGGGGCGTCTGCGGCAGGCCGTGAGCAGCGCGCAGGCCAATGCACAGGCCAGCGAGGCCGACCTGGCGTCGGCGCGGCTGTCGGCCGTCGGCGACCTGGCCACCAACTACTTTTCGCTGCGCGAGGCCGATGCCGAGATCGTGCTGCTCGACCAGACCATCGAGGGCTACCAGCGCGCCTTCGAGATCACGAGCAACCGCTACAAGGCCGGCATTGCCGCGCAGACCGACGTGTTGCAGGCGCAGACCCAACTCGTGAGCGCACAGGCCGAACGCGTGGGCCTGCAGCGCACCCGGGCCACGCTGGAGCATGCCATTGCCATGCTGGTGGGCGTGGCGCCGGCCGATTTCAGCCTGCCCCCGGCGCAGTGGACGCCCACGGTGCCCGGCATTCCTACGGGCGTGCCTTCCACGCTGCTGCAGCGCCGGCCGGACATTGCGGCGGCCGAGCGCGCGGTGGCCGCGGCCAACGCGCAGATCGGCATTGCGCGTTCGGCGTACTTCCCCAACTTCGGCC
The DNA here is from genome assembly GCF_007828835.1 of Variovorax beijingensis. Taxonomy (GTDB): domain Bacteria; phylum Pseudomonadota; class Gammaproteobacteria; order Burkholderiales; family Burkholderiaceae_C; genus Variovorax; species Variovorax beijingensis_A. The sequence goes on from NZ_VIVL01000009.1 coordinate 216,210, forward strand.
TCAGCGCCTCGGTGGGCAGCAGCGCGAGCCGGGTGAAAGACCTGTTCAACGCATCCAATACGCTGTGGGCGCTGGGCCTGTCGGTGGCGCAGGTGGTGTTCGATGCGGGTGCGATCGGCGCCAGCGTCGATTCGGCCAAGGCGGCCCACGAAGCCAGCGTGGCGCGCTACCGCCAGACCGTGCTCACCGCCTTCCAGGCGGTGGAAGACCAGCTCACCGCAGGCGCCGCACTGGCGCAGCAGGAAGGCCTGCGGCGCGAAGCCTCGGCCGCAGCCGACAAGACCGAACAGCAACTGCTCAACCGCTATCGCGCGGCCCAGGTGAGCTACACCGAGGTCGTCACGGCGCAGGCCGCCGCCCTCGGCGCGCGGCGCACGCTGGTGCAGTTGCAGGTGAATCGCCAGACCGCCGCGGTGGCGCTGATCCAGGCCCTGGGCGGCGGCTGGCAAGCCGGCTCGACGGGCGAAACCTTGTCGTCCGCGCCGCCGACGGCGCAGGCTGCCCCTTCTCCGCAGAGCGGAGTGAAGTAGCTGCCCGGGGAGGGGCGGCTGCCCCGTCCCCCTCAGCCCCGCTGCGCCAGGCGCGCGGGGCCGCTTCTCACGACGCGATCGCCTGCGCGCTCAATGCGCGTGGCGATCCATGCTCCCGCCGAGGTAGTCCTTGTCGGTGACAAGCACCCACAGCGCGAGCACCAGGATGGCCGCAGCCACGAGCACCGCGTTGACCATCGCCTTCTCCACGGTGGCAAAGCCGAGCACCCAGGGTGACACGGCCAGCCAGATGGCGAGCGCGCCTTCGGTCCACTCTTCCCATGCACGCGGTACCAGCGTTGCGCCCAGCGCCACGGCGCCCAGCAGGACACCCGTCGCCACTGCGCTCCACATCGCGGCTGTGACGCCCTGGAAGCCCAGGACCCAAGGCGAGATGATCAGCCACGCGCCCAGGGCGACGTTGACCGGATCTTGCCAATGCTTCACTTGCTTCATGGTCATTACCTCCTGTCGCGACACACAACCGCGACAGCGGTTGGACCGCGCCGATCCGGCGGGGTTCCGCGATGCGGCACTGCAGCATGCAATCGGATCCGATCTGTGCCTAGCCCCCGCGCGCCACCGGCGCCACCAGATAGGCGCCCGACTCGAACAATTGCGCCTCGGCCTGGTCGATGCGCCGGATCACCGGCTTGCCCGCGCGGCTCGCGAGCAACTCGACCAGTGCTTCGGTCACGGCCACGCCAGCCGCCACCGAGGGAAAGAACGAGGGGCTGTTGATCGTGAAGAGCAGCGTTTCGTCCGCCAGCAGCGACAGCGGCGAAGCCACGCTGTCTGTGATGGCCACGATGCGGCAGCCGGCGGCCCGGGCCGCCTCGGCCACCTGCAGCGCCTCGCGCGAGTAGGGCATGAAGCTGGCCACCACCAGTGCGTCGCCCTTGGCGAAGGCGCGCTGCTGCATTTCGAGCGAACCGCCCTGGCCATCGACCAGGTGCACGCTGGCGCGGAAGAGCCGGTAGACGTAGACGAACGAGAACGCGATCGGAAAGCAGGCCCTGAAACCCGCCGCATGCACCGCGGGAGCCTTCTCGATCAGCGCGCAGGCCTTTTGCAGCGCCTGCTCGCTCTGCTGGTGCGTGGCTTCCAGGTTGCGGCGCTGCACCTCGAACATCTCGGCCGTGAGGCTGCGGTCCTGCGCGCGGCCGATGAGCTGCTTGGCGCGCCCGCCGTAGGTTTCGCTGCCCAGGCCCATGTCGCCGGCAAAGGCTTCCTTGAGCTGCGGCCAGCCCGCATAGCCCAGGTGCTGCGCAAAGCGCACCAGCGTGGCGGGCGTGCTCTGCGCGCGCGTGCCCACGCTGCGCATCGAGGCGGTCACCACCTCGTTGGGATGGTCGAGCACATAGCGCGCCACCTGTTGCAGCGCGGGGCTCAGTTCGTTGAAACGCTGGCGGATCTGCTCTCTGGCGCCCATGGCGGTGTCTCTCTTCTGGCGGTCGTTGGAACGAATGTACCGGACGTGGGACGACGGAACAGTTGACGGAACAAATGTTCCAGATAACAATATCGTGGAAACGTTAGTTCCAAACACGATTCCGCCGGCCACCCGTCATGACGCACGTCTTCCACCGCCACCTTCGCCACACCCCGCCGGTTGCCGCCGGCTCCAGCGGCATGTTCATCCGCGATGCCGAAGGGCGCGAATACCTCGACGCCTCGGGCGGCGCGGCCGTGTCTTCGCTCGGCCACGCGCACCCCGAGGTGCTGGCCGCCATGCATGCGCAGCTCGACCGGCTGGCGTATGCGCACACCAGTTTCTTCACCAGCGAAGTGGCCGAGCAGCTGGCCGACGAGCTGGTCGCTTCCGCCCCCGAGGGCATGAGCCACGTGTACCTGGTGAGCGGCGGCTCCGAGGCGGTGGAGGCGGCGCTCAAGATGGCGCGGCAGTATTTCGTCGAGACCGGCCAGCCGCAGCGCACGCACTTCATCGCGCGCCGCCAGAGCTACCACGGCAACACACTGGGCGCGCTGGCCGTGGGCGGCAACGCGTGGCGGCGCGAGCCGTTCGCGCCCATCCTGGTGCCGGCCACCCATGTGGCGCCGTGCTATCCGTACCGCGAGCAGCGTGCCGATGAGAGCGCCGAGCAGTACGGCCTGCGGCTCGCGGCCGAGCTCGAAGCAGCCATCCTCGCGCAGGGCGCCGACCGCGTGATCGCCTTCGTGGCCGAAACGGTGGGCGGTGCCACGGCCGGCGTGCTCACGCCCGTGCCGGGCTACTTCAAGGCGGTGCGCGCGGTGTGCGACAAATACGGCGTGCTGCTGATCCTCGACGAGGTGATGTGCGGCATGGGCCGCACGGGTTCGCTGCACGCCTGCGAGCAGGAGGGCGTGGTGCCCGACCTCATCACCATCGCCAAGGGCCTGGGCGGCGGCTACCAGCCGGTGGGCGCGGTGCTCGCGCAGCGCAGGATCGTCGAGGCCATGTCGAAGGGCAGCGGCTTCTTCCAGCATGGCCACACCTACCTCGGCCATCCGATGGCCTGCGCGGCGGCGCTCGCGGTGCAGCAGGTGATCCGGCGCGACGGCCTGGTCGCCAAGGTGCGCGAAGACGGCGCAGCCTTCGGCGCGATGCTGGCCGAGGCGCTCGGCGGCCACGCGCATGTGGGCGACATCCGCGGCCGCGGCTTCTTCTGGGGCATCGAGCTGGTGGCCGACCGCGCGAGCAAGGCACCGTTCGATCCGGCGCTGAAGGTCCATGCGCTGGTCAAGAAGGAAGCCATGGCGTGCGGCCTGCTGTGCTACCCCTTCGGCGGCACGGTCGATGGCCGGCAGGGCGACCACGTGCTGCTCGCGCCGCCCTTCATTGCCACGCGGCAGCAGCTGCAGGACATCGCGGCCCGCCTCGCGGCTTCCATCGATGCGGTGACGCGCGCCGCCGCGCGCTGATCCTTTCGTTGCCGATTTTCTTTCGTCTGTTTTCTTCAACGCCGTTCCGAGGAGCGCTTCCATGCCCAAGCTTCGTCTGCCGATCCCTTTCGGTGCTGCCGCTCTCGCGGTGGCCTTTGCCGCCCTGTTGCCGCACGCAGCCGCGCAGGCCCAGGAGAACGACACGCTCGCCAAGATCAAGGCGAGCGGCGCCATCACCTTCGGCTACCGCGAGTCGTCGTTCGGCTTCTCCTACCTCGACGGCAACCTGAAGCCGGTGGGCTACAGCATCGAGATCTGCAACCGCATCGTCGAGGCGGTGAAGACCGAGTTCAAGCTGCCGGCCATCGAGATCAAGTACCAGGCCGTGACCTCGGCCAACCGCATTCCGCTGGTGCAGAACGGCACGGTGGACATCGAGTGCGGCTCCACCACCAACCTGGTCGAGCGCCAGAAGCAGGTGGCGTTCTCGCCCGACATCTTCCGCTACAACGTGCGCATGCTGGTGAAGGCCGATTCGGGCATCAGGAGCATTGCCGACCTGCAGGGCAAGACGGTGGCCACCACCACGGGCACCACCTCGTTCCGCCTGCTGCGCGAGGCCGACAAGGGCCGCAACCTCGAGGTGAACAACCTGGGCGGCAAGGACCACAGCGATTCCTTCCTGCTGGTGGAAAGCGGCCGTGCGCAGGCCTTCGTGCTCGACGACATCCTGCTGGCCGGCCAGATCGCGAATGCGCGTAATCCGAAGGACTTCATCATCACCGGCGAGAGCCTGCGCACCGAGAACCAGTCGCTCATGTTCCGCAAGGACGATCCGGCCTTCAAGGCACTGGTGGACCGCGTGGTGTCGGGCATGATGAAGTCGGGCGAGATGGAAAAGCTCTACAACAAGTGGTTCATGTCGCCGATTCCGCCCAAGGGCATCAACATCAACTACCCGCTCAATGCCGAGACGAAGGAGGCCTTTGCCAACCCCTCGTCCAAGGGCATCTGACCAATCCTGCCGCATGACCCGCATCGCCCTGATCCACGCCCTCTCGCACTCGGTTGCGCCCATCAACGCCGCCTTCGAGCGCGACTGGCCCGAGGCCGTGCGCATGAACCTGCTGGACGACAGCCTCTCGGCCGACCTCGCGCGCAACGGCCGCGGGCTCGACGCGGCGATGCATGCGCGCTTTCAGCAACTCGCGCAGTACGCGGTCGACACGGGTGCCGAAGGCATCCTCTTCACCTGCTCGGCCTTCGGGCCCTGCATCGAGGCGGTGGCGCGGCGGCATGCGGGCATGCCGGTGCTCAAGCCCAACGAGGCGATGGTGGCGGAGGCCGCGCAAGGGCAGGGCCGCCTCGGGCTCATCGCCACCTTCGCGGCCACGCTGGTATCGATGCCACCGGAGTTTCCGGCCGGCACCGCACTCGAGCCCGTGCTGGCCGAAGGCGCGCTCGACGCGCTCAACGCCGGCGACACGCAGCGGCACGACGCGCTGATCGCCGCCCAGGCGGTGGCGCTGCGCGAGCGCGGCTGCACGCGCATTGCGCTCGCGCAGTTCAGCATGGCGCGCGCGCGCGCCGCCTGCGAAGAGGCCAGCGGCCTGCCGATACTCACCACCGTCGACAGTGCGGTGCGGGCCCTGCGGCTGCGCACGAATCAAGCTGCGCGATAAAGCCCGCGGATGCCAGGGGCCAGCTGAACCTGGCCTGACTCGATGCCTCGCCATAATTGCTGCTCTTTAAAGGAGTAAGCGTGGACATCGTTTTGCTGGTGAAGGCCGCCATCATGGGCATCGTCGAGGGGCTGACCGAGTTTCTGCCCATCTCGTCGACGGGACATCTGATTCTTGCAGGCTCGCTGCTCGGCTTCGACGACGACAAGGCGAAGGTGTTCGACATTGCCATCCAGACCGGTGCGATCTTCGCGGTGATCCTGGTGTACTGGCAGAAGATCCATTCCACCGTGGTGGCGCTGCCGAGGCAGCCCAAGGCAAGGCGCCTCGCGCTCAACGTGGTCATCGGATTTCTCCCCGCCGTGGTGCTTGGGCTGGTGTTCGGCAAGATGATCAAGGCGCACCTCTTCACCCCGGTGGTCGTGGCCAGCACCTTCATCATCGGCGGCTTCATCATCCTGTGGGCCGAGAAGCGGCCGCCAGGCTCGGTGCGCATCGAGCATGTCGACGACATGACGATGTGGGACGCGCTCAAGGTCGGCCTGGTGCAGTGCTTCGCGATGATTCCGGGCACCAGCCGCAGCGGCTCGACCATCATCGGCGGCATGCTGCTCGGCCTGTCGCGCCAGGCGGCCACCGACTTTTCGTTCTTCCTGGCCATCCCGACGCTGATCGGCGCCGGTGCCTACAGCCTCTACAAGGAACGCGCGCTGCTGTCGGTGGCCGACATTCCGCTGTTCGCCGTGGGGCTGGTGTTTTCCTTCATCAGCGCCTGGCTCTGCGTGCGCTGGCTGCTGAAGTACATCAGCACGCACGACTTCATTCCCTTTGCCTGGTACCGCATCGCCTTCGGCATCGTGGTGCTGGCCACGGCCTGGACCGGCACGGTGGTCTGGGCGGAATAGGAACAGGCGCAGCGGCTGTCCCGGCGCTCAGGCGCCGTTCCCGTGCCCCAGGATGGCGCTTGCGGCGCGGGCCTCCTGGCGCACCGCGGCAGCGATCGGGCCGTCGATGGCGGGGTCGAAGCCGCCTGTCGCCCCCAAGGCCGTCAGCACGGCGCACACGCGGCCCGCATAGTCGTAGACCGGCGCCGCCACGGCGCTGATGCCGCGCAGGTAGGTGTCTCTCACGCTCGCGCAGCGCGCCTTCTGCACGTCGCGCCGCAGCTGGCCGATGGGGTCCTTCGCGTCCAGCGTGGCCCGCATGTCTTCCGGTGACTCCGCCAGTTCCTGCTCGGCCAGCGCCAGCACCCGCGACTCGTCGAGCAGGCCCAGGAACGCGCGGCCGGTGGCCGACCAGAGCATCGACATCACCGAGCCCGCGCGCACGTTCACCGTGACCGGCAGGCCCGGTTCCTCGAAGCGTACGATGGTCGGCCCCTTGTTGCCCATGACCGCGACGAAGCAGGTCACTTCGAGCGATTCGCGCAGCCGGACCAGGCTGGGCTCGGCCGCGCGGATCGGGTCGGCCTGGCGCATGGCGGCCAGGCCGATCTGGATGGCTTCCGTGCCCAGGTAGTAGTGCTGCGAGACGGCGTCCTGCAGCACCAGCCCTTCCTCCATCAGGCTGGCAAGGTAGCGGTGCACCTTGGCCGGGCTTTCGCCGACGTGGGCCGACAGGGCGGTGAGGCTGCTGCGGCCGCCCAGGTGGGCCAGCCCCTTGAGCACCGCCATGCCGGTTTCGGCCGATTGCACGCGCTGGCGGCGTTCGCGGGTCGCGGGGGAGAGCGCGGGGAGTTCCGGGGCTTGGGTCATGTGGGCTTCATGTTAGGTGCTGGAACCGGGCGCCGAGCGGCCGCCCGGGTTCAGGGTTGTCCCTTGAACCATGATTACGCAATGCGTATGATACTTACGCAATACGAAATCATGTCGGAGACATCCATGAAAAACCGCCTTGCTCGGTGCCTTGCCGTTCTTTCCCTTGCTGCCGCGGCAAGCGCCAGCGCCCAGACCTTTCCCGCCAAGCCGATCCGCTGGCTCGTTCCGTACGCGGCGGGCGGCGGCTCCGACTTCCTGGCGCGCACGGTCGCGCAGACGCTCTCCGCCCAGGTGGGGCAGCCGGTGCTGGTGGACAACAAGCCCGGCGGCAATACCGCGCTGGCCGCGGCCGAGACGGCGCGCGCGCCGGCCGACGGCTACACGGTGCTGTCGGCCGACAACGGCACGCTGGTGTTCAACCCCGCGCTCTACAAGGCGCTGTCTTACAGCCCGACCAAGGACCTGGCACCCGTCACGCTGATGGGCAAGTTTCCGATGATCCTGGTGGTCGGCGCCAATTCCGGCATTGCCACGGCCAAGGATTTCATCGCCAGGGCCAAGGCCAAGCCTGGCGACCTGAGCTACGCCTCGGCCGGCGCGGGCAGCCCGCATCACCTGGCGATGGAACTGCTCAAGGTGGAGGCCGGCCTCTTCATGGTCCACGTGCCGTACCGCGGCGCGGCGCCTGCGCTGGCCGATGTGGTGGGCGGGCAGCTGCCGGCCATGATGGTCGACCTGGCGGCCGGCGCGGGCTTCATCAAGGGCGGCAAGGTCCGCGCTCTGGCGGTGGCCAACCCGACGCGGCTGCCGCAGCTGCCCGACGTGCCCACTTTCGCCGAGCTCGGCTACAGGAACGTCGAGGCCGCCGCGCTGGTCGGCGTGGTGGTGCCCTCGGCCACGCCGCCGGAGGTGGTGAACACGCTCAACCGCCAGCTGGTGGCCGCGATCAACGAACCCTCGGTGCGCACGCGCATGACCGACTTCGGCGTGGAGCCCGTGGGCAGCACGCCCGCGCAGTACGCCGCGCTGCTCAAGAGCGAGACCGTGCGCTGGCACAAGCTCATCCGGGACCTGAAGATCACCCTCGACTGAGCCCGCCGCCATGTCCGCCGACACCGCCTTGCCTCCACGCACCTCCGGCTGTCCCGTCGCGCACGGGCCGCTGTCTTCCGAGCGCACGCCCACCGGCTGTCCCGTCAGCGCGCGCGCGGCCGAGTTCGACCCCTTCGAGGACGGCTACCAGCAGGACCCGCCCGAATACGTGCGCTGGGCGCGCGAGAAGGAGCCGATCTTCTTCAGCCCCAGGCTCGGCTACTGGGTGATCACGCGCTACGACGACATCAAGGCGGTGTTCCGCGACAACATCACTTTCAGCCCCTCGAACGCGCTGGAGAAGATCACGCCCACGAGCGACGAGGCCAATGCCGTGCTCGCCTCCTACGGCTTTGCTTTGAACCGCACGCTGGTGAACGAGGACGAGCCCGCCCACATGCCGCGCCGCCGCGTGCTGATGGACCCGTTCACGCCCGAGGCGCTCAGGCACCACGAGCCGATGGTGCGCGAGCTGGCGCGCAGCTATGTCGACCGCTTCATCGACGACGGCCGCGCCGATCTCGTCGACCAGATGCTGTGGGAAATTCCGCTGACCGTGGCGCTGCACTTCCTTGGCGTGCCCGAGGAAGACATGGACACGCTGCGCAAGTATTCGATTGCGCACACCGTCAACACCTGGGGCCGGCCGAAGCCCGAAGAGCAGGTGGCCGTGGCGCATGCGGTGGGCAACTTCTGGCAGTACGCCGGCAAGGTGCTCGAGAAGATGCGCCAGGACCCCGACGCGCCCGGCTGGATGCAGTACGGCATCCGCAAGCAGAAGCTGCACCCCGAGGTGGTGACCGATTCGTACCTGCACTCGATGATGATGGCCGGCATCGTGGCCGCGCACGAGACCACCGCCAACGCCACCGCCAACGCGGTCAAGCTGCTGCTGCAACATCCGCAGGTGTGGCGGGAACTCTGCGAAGACCCGGGTCTCATTCCCAACGCGGTGGAAGAGTGCCTGCGCCACAACGGCTCGGTGGCCGCCTGGCGGCGCCTCGTCACCAGGGACACGCAGGTGGGCGGCGTCGATTTGCCGGCCGGCTCGCGGCTCCTGATCGTCACCTCGTCGGCCAACCATGACGAGGCGCATTTCGCGGATGCCGACCTGTTCGACATTCGCCGCGACAACGCCAGCGACCACCTGACCTTCGGCTATGGCTCGCACCAGTGCATGGGCAAGAACCTCGCGCGCATGGAGATGCAGATCTTCCTCGAGGAGTTCACGCGGCGGCTGCCGCACATGCGCCTTGCCGAGCAGCGCTTCAGCTACGTGCCGAACACCTCGTTCCGCGGGCCCGAGCACCTGTGGGTCGAATGGGACCCTGCGGCCAATCCGGAGCGCACGAACCCCGCGCTGCGCGAGGTGCAGGTGCCGGTGCGCATCGGCGAGCCCTCGCGGCACGCGATCGCGCGGCCGGTGGTGGTGGAGCGCGTGACGCCGGTGGCCGAGGGTATCGTGAAGCTGCGGCTCGTGTCCCCCGATGGCAAGCCACTGCCGCGCTGGACCGCGGGTTCGCACATCGACGTGGAATGCGGCTCGCCCGAGCTGTCGCGCCAGTATTCGCTGTGCGGCGATCCCGACGAAGCCGGCGTGCTGGAGATCGCGGTGCTGCACGAGCCCGGGGGGCGCGGCGGCTCGGCCTGGGTGCACACGCAGGTGCAGGCCGGCGACCGGCTGCGCATCCGCGGGCCGCGCAACCACTTCCGGCTTGACGAGTCGCTCCGGAAGGCGATCTTCATTGCGGGCGGCATCGGCATCACGCCCGTGAGCGCCATGGCGCGCCGCGCGAAGGCGCTGGGCATGGACTACGAACTGCACTACAGCGGCCGCAGCCGCAGGCGCATGGCCTTTCTGGACGAGCTCGCGGCGCTGCACGGCGAGCGGCTGCATGTCCATGCGAGCGACGAAGGACGGCGCTGCGATCTGCGCGCGCTGCTCGTCGAGCCGGTGGCCGGTGCGCAGGTCTATGCCTGCGGCCCGCTGCGCATGCTCGAGGCGCTCGAAGACTGCTGCGCCGCCTGGCCCGAGGGTGCCTTGCGCGTGGAGCATTTCGAGTCGACGCTCGCCACGCTCGATCCGTCGAAGGAGCATGCGTTCGAAGTCGAGCTGAAGGATTCCGGCCTGGTGGTCACCGTGCCGCCCGACCAGACCCTGCTGTCGGCGTTGCGCGCCGCCAACGTCGATGTGCAGAGCGATTGCGAAGAGGGCCTGTGCGGCTCGTGCGAGGTGCGGGTGCTGTCCGGCAAGGTCGATCACCGCGACGTGGTGCTGACCCGCCCGGAACGCGAGGCCCACAACAAGATGATGGCCTGCTGCTCGCGCGCCTGCGAAGGCCGGCTGGTGCTCGAACTCTAGGGTTGGTCAGCGCGCCTAGGCGTGCCCGCCGGCCATGTGCGCCGTCTCGGCGCGCGAGCCGAGTGCCAGCTTTCTGTAGATGCCCTTGATGCGGCATTCCACCGCCAGCCGGGGCATCGCCAGCGCTTCGGCGACGTCGCGGTGGCCGAGCCCCTGCACCACGAGTTCAAGCGTCTTGCGCTCCTGCGGCGTCAGCGCCGCCTCAGGCATCGACCCCGGATCGGCCGCGTGCCCCGCATGCCAGGCAAGCACGCGCCGCGCAATGGCCGGATCGATGGTGGCGCCGCCCTGCTCGATGCTGCGCAGGCCGATGCTCAGTTCGAGGTCGTCGCGCTCCTTCAGGAGATAGGCCACCGCGCCGGCGCGAAGCGCGGAAAAAATGGCTTCTTCGCTGCGGGAGGCGGAAATGGCCACGGCCGGCACCTGCGGATGGTGAGCCTGCAGCCACTCGACGAGCTCGACCGTTTCGTCGCCGGGCAGGCCGATGTCCACCAGCACCACGCCGAAGCTCGGCTTTTCCAGCAGATGCATGGCCATCTCGGCATCGTCGGCCCAGATGATCTGCGGCTCGTCGCATCCGAGCGTAGGCAGGATGTAGCGCAGACGTTCTTGCATCGCCGTGTCGTCTTCGACCACGAGCACCGAGCTCAGCGAGACGGTTTCGACGGCTTCCGAGGAGAACATTTGGGCGGCATTCCGGGGCTGTGGCCGAAAAACTGGGACGTTTCGACTTATTTTCCATGAATGTTGCCTTAGTTCACATTTGTGGCGCCTCGTTTGTCCATGCGGTGGTCAGGGCTTTGCGACAGCGAGTGCTGAGGCCGACGCCGCCGGTGCGCGGTTCGAAGGCAAGGCTGCGGTCGAGGCTTCTTCATCTACCAGTTCTCCGGGATGGTCTTGCCGAAAACAAAAAGACACACTTTCCACGTTTTGTTCTAACTGTTCACGGGGAAAAGTCTATGGCCAACCAGACGACGGCAAAACAGCAGCAGTTCGCACGCAGGCTCGGACGGCTGCTGCCGATGACCCTGCTTCTTGCGGGAAGCGCACACGCTGCCGGTTATGCAGCCGGCGATGCGGGCAACCCAGGCCCTATTCGGCCAGGCTGGTCATCGAGCAGCGGCGGCAGCGCGGCCGTGGCCACCGCAGACGGCGCCACCGCAATCGGTGCGGGTGGAGATGGCAGCAACGGAACTGCCGGCGGCATCGGCGGAACCGGCGGCGCGGGAGCCAGCGCAACCGCCAATGGCTCGACGGCCATTGGAGGCGGTGGAACCGCTGGGCAGGGCTTTGCAGGAGGCACCGGCGGAGCTGGCGGCAGCGGCGCCCGGGCTTCGGCAAGCGGGGCTATCGCGCTGGGGGCGGGAGGCGCGGGCCCGGAAGGCTGCTGCGGCTACCCCGGCCATGCAGGTGGCAGCGGCGCGCAGGCCACGGGCAACGCGGCGGTCGCCATCGGAAGCGCCTCGGGCACCCAGCAGGGCGCCGTGGCGTCCGGCAGCGGCAGCACGGCGATCGGTGGCGCCAACGATGGCGTCTCGGGCGCGGCGGCGCTTGCAACGGGCAGCGTGGCCATCGGCTCTGGCAGCCAGGTCGCAGGCGGCGCGACCGGAAGCGTGGCCATCGGCGCGAACTCCTCTGCCACGGCGCCCAACACGGTCTCTTTCGGATCGACCGGCCAGACGCGCGGCCTGGTCAACGTCAGCGCCGGATCAGTGACCGCCACGAGCACCGATGTCGTCAACGGCAGCCAGCTGTACACCGTGCAGCAAGCCGCCAATGCGGCTTCCAACGCAGCGGACACCGCGCAGGCCACCGCCAGTGCCGCAACGGGCACGGCGGTTCTTGCCCAGACTGCGGCGGCGGCGGCCCAGGGCACGGCGAGCACCGCGCTTGCCAATGCGGCCACGGCACAGGCCACGGCCAATGGCGTCCAGAGTACGGCGAACACTGCCCTTGCCAATGCAGCCACTGCGCAAACCACGGCCAACGGCGCCCAAACCGCGGCAGCGGCTGCCCAGGGCACGGCCAACACCGCCTTGGGCGTGGCGAACAATTCGGTCCAGTACGGTCCGGGTGGCACGACTGTCAGCCTGAATGCCAACGGCGGCGCGGGAACCACGCTTGGCAACGTCCGGGCCGGCACGGCCGCGACGGATGCCGCTAACGTCGGTCAGGTCCAGCAGGCGGAGCAGGGTGCCGTCGCGGCCTCCAACAGCTTCACGGTGCAGCAGGTGACGGCCTTGCAGAGCGTGATGAACCAGGCCCTTGCCAACGGCCTGTGCAGCTTCAGCGGGGGCAGCGTGACCTGCGGCACGGGCAGCAAGGCCACCGGTGCGGGTGCCACGGCGCTGGGCGCCAATGCCACGGCCAATGGCGACAGCACCACCGCGGTGGGCAGCGGCGCCGAGGCCCGCCATGCCGGCTCGGTGGCCATCGGCGCCGGCGCCAGGGCCCTGGCCGATCCCACCACCGCCGTGGGCAACAACGCGGTGGCCACCGGCAACAACGGGGTGGCGCTGGGTGCCAACACGCTGGCCGCGGGCAGCAATGCGGTCGCGCTGGGCCAGGGCTCGGTGGCGGATCGCGACAACACCGTGTCGGTGGGTAACGCGGCCACCGGACAGCTGCGCGGCATTGCGAACGTCGCGCCTGGGTTGCTGGGCACCGATGCGGTCAACGTGAACCAACTGCAGCAGGCGGTGAGCAACGCGACCAGCCAGGCGAACGCCTTTGCCGCAAAGGGCGTGGCATCGGCATTGGCCATGCCGTCGATGCCGACCCTGCCGGCGGGCAAGAAATGGATGGGGGCGGCCGTGGGCGGCTACGCCGGCGCATCAGCCATCGGCTTTGCTTTCGGCTATCAGGTCAGCGACAACCTGAACCTGGGGCTGGGGGTCTCCACCGCCACCAGCAGCGGCAGCAGCAACCGCATTGCCGCCCGCGTGCAGGCCGGCTATTCCTGGTGAGGTGCGCTGCGAAGACCAGGCGCGCCTGTGTTGCCGCTGCCGATCAGCCCATCAGGTTGCGCAGCGCTGCCTCGACCGCCGCCGCTGTGGCCAGCGGCTTTTCCATGGGAAACAGGTGCGTGCCGTCGAGCATGGCGATGCGTCCCCTGGTGACCTTCTGGGTCATCGCCATGCCCACCTGCTTCATCTCCGCGGACTGGCGCCCGCCGATGAAGGCCGCCTTGCACTTGAGCGGATGGCGGCGCAGCAGCGCGCCCAGGTTGTGGGGCAGGGTGTTGTAGATGGCCGTTTCCACGTCGCGGTCGAAACTCAGTTCGCGCATGTCTTCGCTCGCGAAGGTGCCGTGGTCGATGTAGTCGTGCAGCACCTGCTCGTCCCACCTGGCAAAGGCCTTCTTGCTGCGGAAGTGCTCGAACACCGCTTCGCGGTGCGCCCAGCTGTTCCTGCGCTTGCGGCTGATGGCGCCGGGCGAAATGCTCTTCATGAGCGGTGTGCGCTTGACGACATTGAGCGTGTTCGCGCGCCAGCCGCTGAGAACCGGCGAGTCGAGCAGCACCACGCCGCAAGCGAGCGCCGGATGCAGCGCCGCGCACATCAGGCTCAGGATTCCGCCCAGCGAATGGCCGACCAGGAACACCGGGCCGCCGGCGCGGTCGGCGCGCTGCTGTGCGAAGTCGGCCAGCTGCTGCACCAGGTGCGGCCAGTTGTCGGTGACGGGGTACTTCGGGTCGTGCCCGAATTTCTCGATGGCATCGACCTCGAAGCCGCGGCTGCGCAGGCTGTCGAGGACGACGCGGTAGGTGCTCGCAGGAAAGCTGTTGCCGTGCGAGAACACGACGGGAGGCATCGGCATGGCCGCGGTCGGCTTCAGATCAGTTTTTCGTCGGGCGTCGAGATCTTGCGCAGCGGGCTGTGCCGCGTGGCCGGCATCTTCAGCGGATGCTCGGTGGCGGAGTCGTCCCACACCGGATCCTCGATGCTGTCGAACACCTCGCGCAGCTTCTGGCCCCAGCTGTTGTGCATCATGCGGTAGTAGGGGTTGTCGGCGTCGATGCAGATCACGCGGTCGGTCTCGAGCTTGTTGGCCTCGTACACCACCAAGTCGAGCGGCAGGCCCACCGACAGGTTCGACTTCATGGTCGAGTCCATCGACACCAGGGCGCACTTGGCGGCTTCGTCGAGCGGGGTCTCGGGCGTGAGCACGCGGTCGAGCACCGGCTTGCCGTACTTGGATTCGCCCACCTGGAAGTAGGGCGTCTCGGTGGTGGCCTCGATGAAGTTGCCGGCCGCATAGACCAGGAACAGGCGCATGCCTTCGCCCTTGACCTGGCCGCCGAAGATGAAGGACACGTTGAAGTCCAGCCCCGCATGCTTGAGCGCCTCGGCGTCGCGGTCATACACGTGGCGCACCGCCGAGCCGAGCACGCGCGCGGCGTCGAACATGCTCTTGGCGTTCCAGATGGTGATGGGGTCGCCCTGCGAGCCGTCTTCGCGCGTTTCGCGCAGCTCCTCGATCTGCAGGATTTCGCGCACCGACTGCGAGATGCTCAGGTTGCCCGAGGACAGCAGCACCATGACGCGGTCGCCCGGCTGCTCGTAGACGATCATCTTGCGGAAGGTGCTGATGTGATCCACGCCCGCATTGGTGCGCGAGTCGGAAAGAAACACCAGGCCGGCGTTGAGTTTGATGCCTACGCAATAAGTCATTTTTTCATCTCGCACGAAGGATGCCCGCTACGCAGCGCTGCGTTCGCGCGTGTTCAGTTTTTGTAAGGCATAGAGCGCGTCGAGCGCCTCCCGTGGCGTCATCGCATCGGGGTCGAGCGCGGCCAGGGCGGATTCTACGGCGCTGGCCATGGGCGTTTCGGCCGACGGGGGCGGGGCGAACAGGTCGACCTGCGCCCGCGTCTGGGCATGCTGCGACTCCAGCGCCTCGAGCGCCTGCCGCGCATGGTTGACCACCGCGGCCGGCATGCCCGCGAGCCGCGCCACCTGGATGCCGTAGCTCTTGCTGGCCGGACCGGGCTGCATTTCGTGCAAAAACACGATGTCGCGCCCCGCCTCGGTGGCGCTCACGTGCATGTTCACGGCGCAGTGGTGCGTGGCCGGGAATTCGGTCAGCTCGAAGTAATGGGTGGCAAACAGCGTGAAGGCCTTGCTGCGGTCGTGCAGCTGGGCCGCGATGCCCGCGGCCAGCGCCAGCCCGTCGAAGGTGCTGGTGCCGCGGCCGATCTCGTCCATCAGCACCAGCGATTGGGCGGTGGCGCTGTGCAAGATTTGCGCGGCCTCGGTCATCTCGAGCATGAAGGTCGACTGCGCGTTGGCCAGGTCGTCCGCGGCGCCGATGCGGGTGTGGATGGCGTCGATCGGCCCGAGCCGGCAGGCCGCCGCCGGCACGTGCGAGCCGATGGACGCCAGCAGCACGATGATCGCCACCTGCCGCATGTAGGTCGACTTGCCGCCCATGTTGGGGCCGGTGATCACCTGCATGCGCTGCTGCGGCCCGAGCTGGGTGTCGTTGGCGATGAAGCCGCCCGACGATTTTTCGGCCAGCCGCGCCTCCACTACGGGATGGCGGCCCTGCTGGATCTCGATGCAGGGGTGCGAGACGAAGCTCGGCGCGCGCCAGTGCAGCGTGTGCGAGCGCTCGGCCAGCGCGCACAGCGCGTCGAGCGTGGCAATGGCGCCGGCCAGCTGCGTGAGCGCCGGCACCGAGGGCTGCAGCGCATCGAGCAATTGCTCGTAGAGCCACTTCTCGCGGGCGAGGGCCCGGTCCTGCGCGCTCAGTGCCTTGTCCTCGAAGGCCTTGAGTTCGGGCGTGATGAAGCGCTCGGCGTTCTTCAGCGTCTGGCGGCGACGGTAGTTGTCGGGCACCTTCGAGAGCGCGCTTTGCGTGACCTCGATGTAGAAGCCGTGCACGCGGTTGAACTGCACGCGCAGGTTGGCAATGCCGGTGCGCTCGCGTTCGCTGACTTCGAGCTTCAGCAAAAAATCGTCGCAGTTCTCGCTGATGGCGCGCAGCTCGTCGAGCTCGGCGTCGTGGCCGGTGGCGATCACGCCGCCGTCGCGCACCAGCGCCGACGGGTCGGGCTTGATCGCGCTCGCCAGCAGGTCGGCACAGCCCGGCGGCGGCGCGAGCCGTTCGATGATGCGGCCCAGCAGCTCGCCAGAGGCCGGAAGCGCCGGTGCCAGCTGCTCGGCCTTCGCGAGCGCGAGGCGCAGCGCGAGCAACTCGCGCGGACGCACCTGCCGGAGCGCGATGCGCGCCGCGATGCGTTCCACGTCGCTGGTGTTCTTGAGCTGCTCGCGCAGGGTGCGCCAGGGCGCGGCCGTGCCGCCCAGCACGGTGGACTGGAGCGCGGCAATGGCTTCGAGCCGGGCCTGCGCCTCGCTGCGGTCGCGCCGCGGCGACAGCAGCCAGCGCTTGAGCAGCCGGCTGCCCATGCCCGTCATGCAGGTGTCGAGCAGCGAGAACAGCGTGGGTGCGTCTTCGCCTCGCAGCGTTTGAACCAGCTCCAGGTTGCGCCGCGTGGTGGGCGGCAGTTCGATCAGGTCGCCATCGCGTTCCACCGACAGGCGTTGAACGTGCGAGAGCGCGCGGCCCTGCGTGTGCTCGGCATAGCCCAGCAGCGCAGCCGCGGCGGCATGCGCATTGGCGAGCGATTCGGCATTCCAGGCCGCGAGGCTGTTGCTGCCCATCTGCTCGCTGAGCTTGCGTTCGCCCAGGCCGCCGTCGAACTGCCATGCGGGCCGGATCGAGAGCGTGAAGGGCGTGGACGCACGCGCGGCCTTCAGGCGCTGCTCGAAGGCCGGCGTCACCTCGGCGCTGTAGAGCAGTTCGCTCGGCGCGATGCGCGCGATCCAGGCTTCGAGCGCATCGGCCGGGCATTCGGCCAGCCGCAACTCGGCGCCGGTCACGCTGAGCCAGGCCAGGCCGCAGAAGTTGCGTGTGCCCGCATGCACCGCGAGCAGCAGCGATTCGCTCTTGTCGTTCAGCAGTTCCGAATCGGTCAGCGTGCCGGGCGTGACCACCCGCACCACCTTGCGCTCGACCGGCCCCTTGCTGGCGCCGACTTCGCCCACCTGCTCGCAGATGGCCACCGATTCGCCCAGCTTGATGAGCCGCGCAAGATAGGTGTCGACCGCATGGAAGGGCACGCCGCACATCACCACCGGCTGGCCGGCCGACTGGCCGCGCTGGGTGAGCGTGATATCGAGCAGGCGGGCGGCCTTTTCGGCGTCGGCCCAGAACAGTTCGTAGAAATCGCCCATCCGGTAGAACAGCAGTGTGTCCGGATGGTTCGCCTTGAGGCCCAGGTACTGCGCCATCATGGGCGTGTGCCCGGAGAAGTCGCTGGTGGAGGGGGAGGGTTGCGCGGTCGTCGTTTTCACTCGGACGATTATCGGGGACGGCGAACGGTCCGGCCGGGCCGGCAGCCCACCTTTAAAATCCGCCGGCGCGAACCCCGCGTGAAGAAACAAGGCGCCCATGGTCCACCCGGATGAATTCAAAGGCCCTGAAGCGGACGCGCTGCCCGACACCGCCACCGTGCCGGCAGAACTCGCTGCGCTGTACCTCTGCATGACGCCAGCACAGCTCGCCGACCTGCGCAAATCGAAACGGCCCGACGGGCGGGCAGGCCATGGCGCGTCCATCATCAGGCCGGTGGAAGGCGGCGCTGCAGCCGGGCCGAAAGACGCGGTGCTCTATCAGCTCGGCACCTTGCGCGGCTTTGCGAAGGCGCACACCGCCCCAACGGCCTTCGACACCGCGTCGGACTCCGGGTTGCCGGGCTGGCTGTCCGCCAGGCTGCCTTTCTTTGCCGAGCGCGAACCGCGCATCAAGCGCGGGCGGCGCGTGCTCATCGGCGGCGCCTGGGACCGGGCGGACCCGCTGCGCGAGAAACGCTTCGCCGAGCTGGCGAAGGGCCGCATCCGATTCACATCATTGACATGCGCCGAAGCCGCCGCGAGCCTGTGGGCCGACGTGGCAAGCCATCGCGCATTCGCCGAAAAGGGCCTCGCGCTGCTCAGGAGCGAGACGCAGGCCATCGAGGCCGCGCTGGCCGACACCGGCCTGCTGCCGGCCGCGGCTTCGAATCCGGAGACGGTGGCCTGACCCGCCTCCTTCAAGACCGACCATGGACGAGTACCGATGCTGATCAACTGCGTGGCCTACGAGAACGGCGCCAAGCTCGCCGACATTCCGGTCGAGGACATCAGCGAGTACATCTCCCGGCCCGGCTGCTTCGTCTGGGTGGCGCTGAGCGACGCCACGCCGGAGGAACTGGCCCAGATGCAGGATGAATTCAACCTGCATCCGCTGGCGGTGGAAGATGCCCACCACGGCCACCAGCGGCCCAAGGTCGAGGAATACGGCGATTCGCTCTTCGTCGTGATGCACCTGGTCGAGCCTTCTGCCGAGGGCGAGCACTGCGTGAACGTGGGCGAGGTCGACGTGTTCGTGGGGAAGAACTACGTGCTCTCGGTGCGCAACCGCAGCCAGCAGGGCTTCCTGGGCGTGCGTGAGCGCTGCGAGCGCGAGCCCGAGCTGCTGCGCAACGGCGCGGGCTTTGTGCTGTATGCGCTGATGGATGCGGTGGTCGACCGCTACTTTCCCGTCATCGACGCGCTCGAGGTGGAACTCGAATCCATCGAGCAGCAGATCTTCGCGCAGGGCGGCGCGGCGCGCGACAAGATCAAGCAGCTGTACGACCTGAAGCGCCGCAGCATGATCCTCAAGCGCGCCGTGGCGCCGCTGGTCGAGGCGGCGGGCAAGCTGTACGGCGGGCGGGTGCCGCAGATCTGCGTGACCTCGCAGGAATACTTTCGCGACGTGGCCGACCACCTGGGCCGCATCAACGGCTCGATCGACGCGATGCGCGACACCATCGGCACGGCCATTTCGGTGAACCTCTCGATGGTCACCATCGAGGAGAGCGAAGTCACGAAGCGGCTGGCGGCCTGGGCCAGCATCTTTGCGGTGTGCACCGCGTTCGCGGGCATCTGGGGCATGAACTTCGAGCACATGCCGGAGCTGAAATTCCGCTACGGCTATGCGGTGGCGCTGGCGCTGATTGCGGCCACCTGCAGCTATCTCTACTACCGGTTCAGGCGCGCCGGCTGGCTCTGAGGGGCCGGGTCACTCGTCGTGCGTATCGTGCGTGGCCGCCGCGCCGCGCCGCCAGTAGCCGGAGGCGCGCGTCCACTTGGGGTTGGCGCCGCGTTCGCCCACGAGATGCGCGCGCAGCGCCTTCGCAATCGCCGATTCGCAGCCCACCCAGGCGTGGAAGTCGCCGGCCGGCAGTTCCATGGCCTTGAGCGTATCGAGCAGCACCGGGCTCAGGCCCGGTTCCGCGCCGTTGCGGTGCACCCACTTCAATGTGAGCTCCGCCTGCGTTTCGAACGGAACCTGGTCGGCCTCGCTGTCGACCTCGGCCAGCACCACCACGCGTGCACCGGCCGGCAGCTCGGCCAGGCGCCGCGCAATGGCGGGCAGGGCGGTGTCGTCGCCGATCAGCAGGTGCCAGTCGAACGCTGTCGGCACGATGAACGAGCCGCGCGGGCCGCCCACGCCGAGCACGTCGCCGGGCCTGGCCCGCTCGGCCCATTGCGTGGCGGGGCCGGCCTCGTGCAGCGCGAAGTCGAGTTCCAGCGTGTTGGCGCGGGCGTCGTGGCGGCGCGGCGTGTAGTCGCGCATGGCGGGCCGGCCGCCCGCGGGCCACACCGGGCCGTCCGGCCCCATGGTCGGGAGCGCGAGCTGGCCGGCCGCGTCGGGGAAAAAGATCTTTGCGTGGTCGTCGAAGCCCGGGCTCGCGAAGCCTTCGAGGTCGTCGCCCGCGAGCGTGATGCGGATCAGGTGCGGCGTCAGGCGCTGCACGGTCTGGACCGCGAGCCGGCGAAAGCGAAGCTCGTGGCGCACGCGGCGCGGCGTGCGGTCGGGCGTGATGGAGGCAGAAGTGGTTGTGAAGTCGGTCATTTCAAAGAAAGAAGTTCAGATGCGCTCTAGCTGTTGAGCGGCGCTGTCGAGCACCGCGGCGAAATCGTGGGCTTGTTGTTCGGTGAGGGGGGCGCCAGAGAGGCGCATGCGCATCGCGAGCTTCAGGTTCTCGATGGCGCGCGTGACCTGTGGCGGGCGGCCGCCGCGCGGGCCGGCGCCGTCGACGCCGCCGTTCATGCGGGCCATCATGGCGTCGGCCGTGTCGCGGTTGGCGGCCAGGAATTCCCGGCCGCTCGCGGTGATGCTGTAGCGCTTGCGCCCGCCGGTGTCGGCCGTTTCCACGCTCAGGTAGCCCATCTCCTCGAGCAGCGTGAGGGTGGGGTAGACCACGCCGGGGCTCGGCGCGTAGCTGCCGCCCAGGCGGTCCTCGATGGCCTTGATGAGTTCGTAGCCGTGGGCAGGCTTGTCGGCGATGAGTTGCAGCAGCACGAAGCGCAGCCCGCCATGGCCGAACACCCGGCTGCCGCCGCGTCCGCCGCGGCCTCCGCCGCCTCCGTGCATGCGCTCGTCGCCGCCGTGGCGTCCGCGGCCGCCCGAGAGACCGTCTTCGTGTTCGCCGCGCGGAGAGTGGCAGTGGTGATGGTGGTGGTGGCCGAAATGGAAGTGCCGCATATCGATGTCCTCTTGAGGTATATCTAAATTATTTTCGATATATCTAAAAAAGTCAAACAGCTCTGCCTTTCGCATCAATGCGGCGCATCCATGGGCGGGTAAGGCAGTGGGGCCGAGGCCCCGGCAAACGGGCGGGCGGCGCCCGTCCGGTGATCAGGCGATCATCGATTCCAGGTCGGACGCCAGTTCGCGCGGTGCCGGCATGTCCTGCATCACGTCCTCGGAGAGGCCGATCGCGTCGGCAGGCTGGGCTGGCCATACGTGTTGCGCGTCGCCGATGCGGAGCCCTTCGCGCTCCAGGGCGACGCGCCAGACCGCCAGGTGCAGCACGCTGGCGAGCGGATCGACGTGTTCGGCCTCCATCGGGTTGGCGAAGGAGGAGAGGGCGCTGACGAACTCGGGTGCGAATTCCCAGCGGGCCGCCAGCCGCGCGCCGACCTGGCCGTAATGGAAGCCGAACTTCTGCCGCTCCACTTCGAGCCGTCCCATGCGGTCGAAGGGATGCACGGCGTTGAGTTCGGCCATCGGCTGCTTCATGGCGCCGGCCATGATCAGGTGGCCGATGGCGTGCATGCTGCCGACCGTGAAGGCCAGGCTCTGGTCCACGCGGCGCGTCTTACCCGCGAGGTAGCGGGCCACGGCGGCCACGCGCAGGCTGTGCGACCAGAAGGCCGGCAGGTGCACGCCCTCGACCTTGCGGAAGGTGCCCGTGAGGCCGGAGCTCACCACCAGGGAGCGGATCGAGGAGAAGCCCAGCAGCTGGATCGCGTCCTGGATCGAGAGGATCTTGCGGCGCAGCCCGAAGTACGGCGAATTCGCCATGCGCAGCACGCGGGCTGTCAGCACCTGGTCGAGCTCGATCTTGCGTGCCACCACGGAAACCGCGGCGTCCTCGTTGCGCAGGAGCTCGATGAGATCGAACACCACCTTGGGCACCGTGGGAAGCAAGTGGCTGTCGGTAAACAGTTCGTCCAGGGTCATGGCGATCTCGGGCTGTAGTTTTTTGCTGCCCGGGATTGTCCTGCAACCTTAGTGTTACATGTTGATGTCTTCGGAATCAGGCCCCCTCTCGCGGCCCGGTTGCAGACTTCCAGCAACACCGATGCGGTCGCGGCGCGCCAGGCACGGCTTTGCCTGGCTGCCGAGACAAATCGCGTGACGTTCTTGCACCGGCCCTATATATTGCGCCAACGATACAACCTGTTGCGTTCTCTGCCGTGCCGCGCTGCTGCACACGGAACCAACCGGCCTGCGTCGAGGACAGGATCAAATCCGATGTCATCGTCCGTCTGGATCAGGATTCGCTTGCCGCTGGTGATTTTCGCGGCTGGCACGGCGCTGTCGATCGTCCTGGGCGCTTCCGCCCGCCAGGAGATCGGGCGCAGTGCCCAAGCGCGCTTCGACGCAACCGCCCTCGACCTGGCGCGCAAGGTCGAAGCCCGCTTCGACGACTACATTGCCGTCCTGATCGGCCTGCGTGCGCGATTCAACACTTCCGAGACCGTGACCCGAAGCGATTTCAGGGACTATGTCGCGGGGCTGAACCTGGCGAGAGCCTACCCCGGTTTCCAGGCCGTCACCTATGCGCCCCGCGTTGCGGCCAACGACAAGCAGGCCTTCGAGGAACAGGTCCGCGGTGATGCCAGCCTCGACGCTGGCGTGGCCTCCCGCTTCGCCATCAAGCCGCCCGGTGAGCGGGACACCTACTACCCGCTGGTCTACATCGAACCGCAGGCCGGCAACGAGAGGCTGCTCGGCAATGACCTGGGCGCGATGCCCGACAGGGGAGATGCGCTCGAGCAGGGGCGCGACACCGGCGGCCTCGTCACGTCCGGCCGCAAGGTCCGCATCGCGGGCCGCGAGTCCGACATCGGATTGGCGATGCGGCTGCCGGTCTACCGGCCACGGCAGCCGCTCGATACGCTCGAGCAGCGGCGCAACGCCTATATCGGTTCGGTCGGCTCGGGCTTCAGCGTCGCAGGGATGCTGAGCGACGTGGTGGGGGCCGATGCCAGCAGGACGTTCCGGCTGCGCTTGATCGATGCCGGGCCGGGCCGTGGGGCGATCGGGACACGCGTCGAGACCAGGTTTGTCGCGGCGACCTCATTCAGCGAGCGGCAACTGCTGTTCGACAGCGCGGCCTTGGCCAAGCCCGCTGCGGCACCGGCGCGCAGTCTCGAACGCATGCTCGGCTTCGAGCTGGGCGGCCACTCCTGGCTTGTGGAAGTCGCTCAAGACGAAAACCAGGTCTTCGGTCCGCTCGACAAGGCCATTCCATGGTTCATCGTCTTCGGCGGCCTGGCCACCAGCATGCTGCTTGCCGGCATCGTCTTTTCGCTGACCACCGCACGCAGCCGAGCCCAGATCCTGGCGAACGAGATGACCCGCCACCTGCGCACCAGCGAACGGCAGCTGGAGGAAGCGCAGCACCTGGCAAGCCTGGGCAGCTGGATCCTCGATCCCGAAACCGGAACCCTGCAATGCTCCGACGAAGCTTTGCGCATCCTGGGCTTCGAGACGGGCCCTTTGCAGCCCGACCTGCCCACGCTGCTCCTGCGTGTTCCGGCCGCAGAACGCCCCGCGGTCGAACAGCAGCTCGCGCTGGCCTCCGGGTCCACGGAACGCAGCGAATTCGAGCATCGCCTGTGCCTGCCCGATGGCACCGAACGCTGGCTCCACGTCATCGCACAGTCGGCCGAAGAAGACGGAAAGACGATGGTGCGCGGTACCGTGCGCGACGCCACCCGGCCGCGCAAGGATGCATTGCGCCAGGGGCTCGAATACAGGATCGCTCGTCTGCTTGCCGGCGATGGCAGGGCCGAGACGGTGATCTCGCAGGCGCTGGAAGCCGTATGCACCGACCTGCGCTGGGACTGCGGCGCGTTGTGGAGCGTTGGCGAGGACGGCGTGGTTCGCTGTGCCGCCGCCTGGCATGCCGAGCACATTCCCCCGGCGGTGCGGCAATTCGCTTCCGACAGCCGGTCGTTCGAATACCAGGCCGACGAAGGCTCGCTGGGCCGCGCCTGGAAAACCGGCGGCATCGTGCAGATCAACCTGTTGGCGGCTCCGGGCCATTTCGCGCGCGATGCGATGGCCCGCGAGGCCGGGCTGGCCGTCGGCGTCGTCGTGCCGATGGCCGTTACCGATTCGATCACGGCGCTGGAGCTCCTTGGTTCCAACCCGTACGCCGTCGACGCCGAGACGCAGGAGTCGCTGCGTGTGATCGCCTTGCAGATCGCCCAGTACAAGCAGCGCAAGCTGGCTGAGAGAAGCCTTCGTTTCATGGCCAGCCACGACGGACTGACCGGCCTGTTCAACCGCGCCGCGCTGCAACACGAGCTTGCTCGCGCCATCAAGCGCAGCAACCGCCATCAGAAGCAGTTCGCGGTGATATTCGTCGACCTGGATCGCTTCAAGCACATCAACGACACGCTGGGCCACGGCGTGGGCGACGAGATGATCAAGATCTGCGGCGAGCGCCTCACGGCGCTGCTGCGCGAGACCGATATCGTGGCGCGCTTCGGTGGCGATGAGTTCGTGCTGCTGCTGGAGAACCTGTCCAGCGCGAACGATGCCGCGGGGCTCGCCGAAAAAGTGCTGGCCTGCTGCGCCGAGCCTTTCTTCCTCGCCGGACGCGAACTGCACGTCAGCGCCAGCGTCGGCGTGAGCATCTACCCGGACAACGGCGGCGACGCAGAAGCACTCCTGAAGAACGCCGACACCGCGATGTATCGGGCCAAGGAAAGAGGCCGCAACACCTTCCGGTTCTACGCCGCGAAGATGAATGCACAGAATACCGAACAGCTGATGCTCGAAAGCGCACTGCGCCATGCCTTGGAACGTGGCGAGCTCGAAATGCACTACCAGCCGAAGATGAATCTGCAGACCCAGCACATCGTCGGCGTCGAGGCGCTGATGCGCTGGCACCACCCTGTCCTGGGCATGATTCCGCCGGTGCAGTTCATTCCGATCGCCGAAGAGCTCGGCTTGATCGTGTCCTTGGGCAAATGGGCGCTGGAGAGGGCTTGCGCCGATGCGCGATCGTGGCAGAAATCCGGTTTGCCAAAGGTGCTGATGAGCGTCAATTTGTCGCCGCGCCAATTCGGAAGCCGCACGCTCATCGCTGACATACAGGCCGTCCTGGAAGCCTCGGGCCTGGAGCCGTCGCTGCTGGAGCTGGAAATCACCGAAGGCGCGGTGATGGCGAATCCCGAGCGTGCGGCGAAATTGCTCCGGACGATCCGGGACATGGGCGTCGGCCTCGCCATCGACGATTTCGGAACGGGCTATTCCTCGCTCTCCTACTTGAAGCACTTCCCGCTGTCGACGGTCAAGATCGACCGCTCCTTCATCAACGACCTTTCGCAGGACGCCGACGCGCGGGCGCTCATCGACGGCATCATCACGCTGGCCCACGGGTTGCGGATGAAGGTGGTCGCCGAAGGCATCGAGACCACGGCCCAGCTCGATTACCTGCGCAGCCACGGTTGCGACGAGGCACAGGGCTATTGGCTGTGCAAGCCCGTTCCTGCCGACGAGGCACGCAACTTCATGGCGCGTCACCTGCGCAACCAGTTTGCTCCATCGGAGGCCGCCTGACGGCCGAACTTTTGAAGCAATCGTCGCCGGGCACGTTCGCTCGGACCTTCCCCAACCTTCACAGGAGCATTCATGATCCATTCCACCCAGCGCAAGACACTGGAGCAGACGATCGCCGCCATCGAGGCGATCGACCTCACGCCGATCAAGTTCAAGGCTTGCCGCAAAGAGGATGGCTACGGCTGGTCGGCAGGCTACGCGGACCAGATGGAGGTGGCCTACAAGCGCTACTTGATACTGCACGCCAAGCACCCCGACCTGACGCTCGCTCCCGAGCAGGACGTCGACCGCTTCTGGCACATGCACATCCTCGACACGAGAAAGTACGCAGCGGATTGCGAAACCGCTTTCGGCTACTTCCTGCACCATTTTCCGTACCTCGGCCTGCGCGGCGAGGAAGACGCCAAGGCGCTGCAAGCGGCCTTTCTGGAGATGCAGCGCCTGACCGCCGAGGAATTCGGCGAGCCGGCGGCCGCAGCCCGGCACGAGCCGGGCAAGGACGCGGCGGCATGGTGCTCGCTCGAGGCGGGCAAACCCGCAGCGGCATGGTGTTCGCTTGAGGCAGGCAAACCCGCAGCGGCATGGTGTTCGCTCGAGGCGGACAAACCCGCGGCCGCGTGGTGCTCGCTCGAAGCGGACAAACCCGCAGCCGCGTGGTGCTCGCTGGAGGCGGGCGCTGCCTCCGCGGCAGACCCCTTGGCGATGGCCGGCGCCTCCGAGCTGGCCGCTTCCGCTCGCAGGTTCGAGCTTGGCGTGAACAGGTGAAGGATTGGCGAAGGGACGAGGCGGCGGAGCCGCTCGTTCCTTCGCCTGGGTTCAGCGCTGCGGCATGTCCTTGACCGAGTAGCCCAGGCTCACCGTCGCATCCTCCGGAATCGCGGGCATCGTGGCATTCCAGGCCAGCCAGTCTTCCCGCATGGCCGCGAGCCGCCCAGGCTCCTTCTTGCCCAGGTTCGCCCGCTCGCGCTCGTCGGCCGGAATGTTGAACAGGTATTCGTTGCCGTCCACCTTCAGGTACTTCCAGTCGCCATCGCGCATGGCCTGCTGGCCGCGATGGTTCATGCGCCAGTGCAGCGGGCGGCGGAAACTGTGCTTCGCGTCCTTCAGCACCGGCATCAGCGACACGCCATCGAGCGGGTAGTCCGCATCGGCCTTGACGCCGGCCGCGTCGAGCATGGTGGCGGACCAGTCCATGGTCATGCACAGTTGCCGGCTCTCGCCGCCCTTGGCAATCACCGCGGGCCAGTGCGCGATCCATGGCACGCGGATGCCGCCTTCGGTCAGGTCCATCTTGCCGCCGACCAGCGGCCAGTTGTCCGAAAAGCGCTCGCCGCCGTTGTCGCTGGTGAACACCACCAGCGTGTTGTCGGCCATGCCGTGCTTCTCGAGCGCGGCCATGATCCAGCCGATGCCTTCGTCCATGTGGTGGATCATGCGGCGGTACACATGGATGTTGCCGCCGGCCAGGTCGAACAGGTTGTCTTTCACGAGCGGCGCCTTCCCGGCGTCGTCGCGCGTTTCCCAGGGCCAGTGCGGCGCGGTGTAGTGCAGGCTCAGGAAGAAGGGCGCGTCCTGCTTCGACATGCGCTCCACGTAGTCGACGGCGCGCCTGGAGAGGATGTCGGTGAGGTAGCCCTCTTCCTTTCTGTCTTCCTCGCCGAACCACAGGTCGTGGCGGCCGGTGGAGTCGCAGTGCGTGAAGTAGTCGACGCCGCCCGACATCGGCCCGAAGAACTCGTCGTAGCCCGAGCGCAGCGGCCCGAAGGTGGGCGGGTAGCCCAGGTGCCACTTGCCGATGAGCGCGGTCTGGTAGCCGCCGGCCTTCAGCAGCGAAGGCAGCGTGGGGTGCTCGGTCGGCAGGCCGAGCGTGGTGCTGCCGCGGCTCTTGCTGTTGATGGGCTCCTCGGCCGCGCCGCGCAGGCGGTACTGGTAGCGCGCGGTGATCATCGCGAAGCGCGTGGGCGAGCACACGGGCGAGTTCGAATAGCCCTGCGTGAGCTTCAGCCCATTGGCCGCCAGGCCGTCGAGCACGGGCGACACGGGGCCGAATGCGGCATCGCGGCCGCCGTAGCAGCCGAGGTCGGCATAGCCGAGGTCGTCGGCCACGATGAAGATGATGTTGGGTCTGGTCATGAACAGTTCGCTGCTTTGAGAGATCAGAAAGTCTTTTCGTGAAACACCGCGGAACCGGCTTTGCCGGGCCGCTGGTGTTGCCCCCTGCAAGGGGGTTGGCGAAGCGACACGAAGTGCGCGAAGACTGGGGGTGTTCTAAGGTTGGTAGCCGGATTTCTGGACGACGGGGGCCCATTGCGCCTTGTAGGCCTTGAGCATCGCGGCGGTCTGTGCCTGTGTGCTCACCACCGGCGTCATGCCGGCATCCTTGAACTTGCGCTGCGTGTCGGCATCCTGCATGACTTCGTGGATGGTGCTGGCCAGGCGCTCGACCTTGGCCTTGGGCATGCTCGCGGGCGCGAAGAAGGTGTTCCAGCCGGTGGCGGCAAGGTCGAGCCCGGCCTCCTTGAAGGTCGGGATCTTCGGCGCGAAGGGCGAACGCTTTTCGCCCGAGAGCGCGAGGATGCGCAGCTTGCCGGTGTCGTGCAGCGGCAGCACCACGTCCTCGGTGTCGACCGAGATGGGCACCTGGCCGCCGATCAGGTCGTTCAGCAGCGGAGCCGAGCCGCGGTAGCCGATCACCTGCGTCTGCACCTTGGCCTTCTCGCCCACCATCAGGCCGAAGAAGTGCGGCAGGCTGCCGGTGGCCGGCACGCCCACGTTGGCCTGGCTGGGATTGGCGCGCATCCACGCCAGCAGGTGGTTGAGCTCGCGCACCGGCAGCGTGGGCGACACCGACAGCGCGAAGTTGTAGGTGTTGACGTGCGACACGGGCACGAAGTCGCGCTCGGCGTCGTAGTTGTTGTCCTTGAAGACGAGCGGCGCCACCACCATCACGGCCGGGTTGGCGAGCATCAGCACGTTCTGGCCGGCGGGTGTGAGCTTGACCTGCTGCGCGGCAAGGCGGCCGCCCGCGCCGGGCTTGTTGTCGACGATGACCGGCACGCCCAGTTTGGCGCCAAGCTTGTCGCCGACGATGCGCGCCACGCGGTCGGTGGCGCCGCCGGGCGCGTAGCCGACGACGATGCGCAGCGGGCTGTCGAGCGCCTGGGCGCCCGCGCTGGCGGGCAGGGCGGCGATGGACGCCATGAAGCCGGCCGCGGCAAGCAGCGCGGCAAGGCGGCGGGTGATGGGGATGGTCTTCGGCATGTGGGGGTTCCTCCTCGGTTCGGTCGTTCGTTCGGTTGTTCAGTCGGTGGCCTGGAAGTTCACGGCCTTCATGATGCCCGCCCAGCGCGCGGTGTCCTCGCGCATGGTCTTGAGCAGCGCCTCGCTGCCGTCGCCGACCGGGTACATGCCGTTCTGCAGCAGCAGCTGGCGCACCTCGCGCGCATTGACGGCCCGGGTGAATTCGGCGCGCAGCGTGTCGATGACGGGCTGCGGCGTCTTGAGCGGCGCATAGTAGGCAAACCACGCGGTGGCCACCACGTCCTTGTAGCCGGCCTCGACGAAGCAGGGCAGGTTGGGCATGAGCGGCGAGCGCTTCTCGCCGCTGGTGGCCAGCACCTTCGCGCGGCCCGTGGACAGCATCTGCTGCGCACCGCCGACGGTGTCGAAGTAGACAGGCACGGTGCCGCCCATCAGGTCCTGCCGCGCGGGCGTGGAGCCGCGGTAGGGCACGTGCACCATCTTCAGTCCGGCCGCGCGGTTGAGCATCTCGCCGAGAAAGTGCGAAGGCGTGCCTGCGCCATAGGAGCCGAAGCTCAGCTTGTCGCCCTGCGCCTTGGCCCAGGCGATGAACTCGGCCAGCGTGTTGGCAGGCACGTCCTTGTGCACGGTGAGGGCCAGCTCGAAGCGCGCCGCGTTGATGATCGGCACGAAATCCTTGATGGGGTCGTACGAGAGGCTGCGGTACGCGCTCGGGAACATGGTCATCATGCTGGCCGTGCCCAGCAGCAGGGTGTGGCCGTCCGGCGCGGCGGTCTTGACGGTTTCCGCCGCAATCCGGCCCGCCGCACCCGCGCGGTTGTCGATGATGAGCGGACCCAGCGTCTCGCGCACCTGCTGCGCGATGGCGCGCGTCAGCACGTCCTGCGTGCCGCCGGCGGGCACGCCGATCAGCACCTTGACCGGCTGGCCGGGCCTGAAGGCCTGCGCCCGCGCATCGAGGGCGAGCGGCGCCAGGGCGAGTCCGCCCAGCGCGGCGAGTGCGCGGCGGCGGTCGAAGCTGGAAGAAAGAAGAGGCGTGATGGGCATGGGGCGGTGTCTCCGGGATCTTCTGGGATTGGTTTTGTGGATCCCGAAGGACTTTAGAGACGCTACATTCGATTGATCTAATCAACCATCCCCCGGACTAACCCCCAATGACCGCGCCGCGCCGTTCGCTGGACGACCTGCTGCTGTACCGGCTTTCGCGGCTGGTCGGGGTGGCGGGCGGCATGGTGATCCGGCTGTGCGAGGGCCGCTTCGGCATCACGCGGCGCGAATGGCGGCTGATCGCGGTGCTCGCGAGCCGCGGTGAACTGGGCTCCTCCCAACTGGCCGAGCATGCCCAGCTCGACCGCGCCCGCACCTCGAAGGCGGTCGGCTCGCTGGTCGAAAAACAGCTGGTCTCGCGCGTGGCCCGCGCGGGCGACCGGCGGCAGGTGCTGCTGGGCCTGACCGAGAGCGGGCAGGCGCTGTACGGCGAGCTTTTTCCGCTGGTCACGAAGATCAACGCCGAGCTGATGGGGGCCCTGGGCGAGGAGGACGCCACGCGCCTCGACGAATCCCTGCGCCGCCTGCAGGCACAGGCCGAGCGCATGGTGCAAAAGGCCGTGCTGCCCAAGGCCGATCGCGGGCGCCGCGGCGCGGGCGGCATCAGTCCACCTTCATCCCGGTCGCCTTGACGATGCGGCCGTAGCGCGCCTGGCTGCCCGCCAGGCGCTCGGCCGCGGCGGCGCCGGTCTCGCCGAGCGCCACCATGTCGAGCGAGGCCAGGCGCGCCTTGACCTCCGGCAGCGCCAGCGCCTTCTGCAGCGACTGGCGCAGCACCTGCATCACGGGCTCGGGCGTGGCGGCCGGCACCATCGCGAGGTAGAGCACCTCGAATTCCAGGTCCTTCAGGCCGAGTTCGCCCACCGTGGGCACCTCGGGCAGCAGCGGCGAGCGCTGGCGGCCGGTTACGGCCAGCGCGCGCAGCTTGCCGGCCTGCACCTGCGGCAGCAGGCCCGGCGTGGCGAGGATGCCGGCCTGCACCTCGCCGCCCAGCAGCGCCATCACGGCCGGCGCGTTGCCCTTGTAGGG
The DNA here is from genome assembly GCF_007828835.1 of Variovorax beijingensis. Taxonomy (GTDB): domain Bacteria; phylum Pseudomonadota; class Gammaproteobacteria; order Burkholderiales; family Burkholderiaceae_C; genus Variovorax; species Variovorax beijingensis_A. The sequence continues at coordinate 247,012 of NZ_VIVL01000009.1, forward strand.
CACGTGGGTGATCTTGGCGCCGGTCGCGGTCGAGAAGATGCCGGCCGCAAGATGCCCCGGGCTGCCGTTGCCGGCCGAGCTGAAGGTGGCGGGCTCAGCCTTGGCCTGCGCGATGAATTCCGGCAGCGTCTTCGCCTTCACGGCGGGCCCGACGCCGAAGCTCAGGCCCGACGAGCTGAAGATCATCAGCGGCTTCAGGGCGTTTGCCGCGAAGGGCATCGACGCATACAGGTGCGGATTGATGGTGAAGGTGCTGTCGATGCTCAGCAGCACCGTGTAGCCGTCGGCCGGGCTCTTGGCCACGAGGTCGGCGCCGATGTTGCCGCCGGCGCCGGGCCGGTTGTCGACCACGAAGGGCTGCTTGAACTCTTTCTGCAGCACGTCGCCCAGCGCGCGGCCGAGAATGTCGAGCGGACCGCCGGCCGGGAAGTTGGTGATGAATTTCACCGGCTTGGCGGGGTAGGCCGCGTCGGCATGCGCGGCCGGGCTGCCGAGCGCAAGGCAAAGCGCCGCGCAGGCAGCCGCTGTGGCCAGGGCCAGGCAGCGCGATGCGCCCGGGGCGTTCTTCTTCGAGAAACCGGTGGTCATGTGTTTGCTTGTCTCCGTACAGCCGGCACTCTAGGAGGCAGAGGCGGCCCGCACAACTGAAAGCTCTTCTGCCAGCTATTCCAGCTGGTTATATTTGGATGGCCGCCTCACAGGGAAGCCTCCCATGTCAGCCATGAACAACTTTGCGCGCCTCAAGCTGCGCCACCTGCAATGCCTCGTGATGGTGGCGCAGGAGCGCAACCTCGTGCGCGCGGGCAAGGCCCTGTCGCTCACCCAGCCCGCGGTGTCCAAGACCATTGCCGAGCTCGAGGAGATCGTCGGGCGCCAGCTGCTGCTGCGCCGCCGCCGCGGCGTCGAGCTCACGCCGGCGGCCGAGGTGCTGGTGCGCCATGCCGTCTCCGCGCTGCGCGGGTTGCGCGAAGGCATGGGCCTGGCCATGGACCAGCCCGAAGCCGACCAGCTGCGCGTGGCCGTGGGCGCGCTGCCCAACATGGCGGCCAACCTGTTGCCCGAGGCCGTCGCGCAGCTGTATGCATCGCATCCGGCGCTGCGCGTGCGCGTGGTGAGCGGCACCAACGCGCAGCTGATGACGCAGCTGCGCCAGGGCGAGATCGATCTCGTGCTCGGCCGGCTCGCGCAGGCTTCGGCGATGGCCGACCTGGCGTTCGAACAGCTCTACAGCGAACCGCTGCTGCTGGTGGTGCGCCCGGGCCATCCGCTCGCGGCGCGGCGCAAGCCCAGGCTCGACGCCCTGGCCGCCCATCCGCTGGTGCTGCCCGTCTCGGGCACCCTGATCCGGCACACGGCCGATGCCTTCCTGATCGCGCAGGGCATGGCGCTGCCCAGCCGGCTGGTGGAGGCCACGGACACCAGCTTCGTGGTCGGGCTGCTGCAGCGCTGCGATGCGGTGTGGTTCGCGCCGCAGGGCGCCGTCGAGGGCTTGATTGCACAGGGCGCGTTGAAGCGCGTGGCCATCGACACCTCGGGCACCGAGGGGCCGGTGGGCTTTACCGTGCGGCGCGGCGGCGAAGCGGGCGAGGGCGCACGGCTGCTGGTCGAAGCGATCCGCGGCATCGTCGCGGCTGCGGCGGGCGGCAACCGGGGCAGTGCCGGCGTCAGGAAACCCGCATGAACACCGCCCCGAGCGAACGCCAGCAGATGGTCGATGCGCTGCGCGGCTTTGCGCTGCTGGGCATCCTGGTGGTCAACATCGCGAGCTTCGCGTCAACCTATTACGGCCTGGGCATTCCCGATCCGATGGCCGTCTCGCCGGCCGACCGCGGCGCTTCGTTCGTGCGGGCCCTTGTGTTCGAGAGCAAGTTCTATCTGCTGTTCTCGTTCCTGTTCGGCTACAGCTTCACGCTGCAGATGCGCGCGGCCGAGCGCGACGGCAAGCCCTTCGTGCCGCGCATGGTGCGGCGGCATGTCGGGCTGTGGGCCCTCGGCGTGGCGCATGCCGTGCTGCTCTACTACGGCGACATCCTCACCGCGTATGCCGTGCTGGGCGCCGTGCTGCTCGTGCTGCGGCGGCGCAGCGATGTGTTCCTGGCGTGCACGGCCATCGTGCTGGTGCTGCTCACTTCATTGCTGTGGGCCGCGGTCGGCCAGATGTACACGCACGCGGACATGCAGATGGCGGCGCAGGCGGCCTACGGCGAAGCCGCCGCGGCGCTGGCCGCCTACCGCGCCACGCCCGCCACGGTGGTGGTGCAGCATCTGCGCGACCTCTCGCAGACCTGGTGGATCACGGCGCTGGTGCAGGCGCCGGAGGCGCTGGCCATGTTCCTGGCGGGCTTCATCGCCGGCAAGCGCGGGCTCCTCGCACATGCCGAAGCGCATCGCACACTGTGGTGGCGCGTGTTCTGGTGGGGCCTTGCCATCGGCCTGCCGGGTGCGCTGGCCTACGCCTGGCCGACCTTGCGGCTGAGCGATCCGGTGCGCGACATCCAGGCCCTCGCGCTCACGCTGCTGACGGCGCCGTTCCTGTCGGCCGCGTATGCGGCCGGCATGCTGCTCGTGTTCCAGAGCGCTCGCGGCCGGTGGCTGGCGCGGCTGCTGGCGCCGGCGGGGCGCATGGCGCTGTCGAACTACCTGCTGCAATCGGCGGCTTGCGCGTGGATCTTTCTGGCCTACGGGCTGCGCTGGATCGGAACGGTCGGGCCGTTGGCGACATTCGCGGTCGCGTTCGCGATCTTCGCGGGCAACCTGGCGCTGAGCCACTGGTGGATGCAGCGCTTCGCCTACGGCCCGGCGGAGTGGCTGCTGCGGGCCTTCACGAACCTCCAGCGCCCGCCGCTGCGGCGGCGCCGGCATGTGGATCAGCGCGACAGCTGCGCCGAGAGCTGAAACACGGCAAAGCCCAGCAACAGCACGCCCGACAGCCGGTTGATGGACTGGAGCACCCGCGCACCGAGCTTGTGCCGCACCATCGACACCACGGTAGAGAGGCCCAGCCACCACATGGCCGACCCGAGGAAAACGCCCGTCACCATCGTCACGGCAGCGCTGCTGCTGCCGCTCGCATGCCCGGTGCCGATCGACGCGAACACCGCGACGAAGGACAGGATCGTCATCGGGTTCGCGAGGGTGAGCATGAACACCGACAGCACGGCTTTGAGCGGCGTGGCGGCGTCCTGAGCGGTGCGGGCCTGGGTGGCGGCCGGTGCGCGCAGCAGCTGCACACCCATCCACGCCAGGAAGGCCGCGCCGCCGATCGCCAGCGGCACGCGCGCCGCCACCATCGACGAGATGACCGCCGACACGCCAAACGCGCCGATCGCGCCGTAGCACGCATCCGCCAGCGCGGCCCCGAGGCCGCTGAGAAAACCGATGGCACGGCCGTGCGCGAGCGTGCGCTGGATGCAGAGCAGCCCGATGGGGCCCACGGGTGCGGCGATCGACAGCCCGATGACCAGGGCCTTGAGGAAAAGAGAAAAGTCCATGCCTGCAATTGTTCGGCGCAGGCTGGATAGCGAGAATGGCGAAATTCAGGCGTGCAGCCTGCCCAGCCTGAAATCGGAAGTGAAATTCCCAACTGCACCTTAGATTCATGGAAATCGACTCCAAGAACTGGCAAATCCTCGACGCGCTCCAGCAGGACGCGCGCACCTCGCTGACGGCGCTGGCGCGGCAGGTGGGCTTGTCCGTGCCCTCGACCTCGGAGCGCGTGAAGCGGCTCGAGGAGGCCGGCGTGATCGAGGGCTACCGCGCGGTGGTTCCGCCGCGCAAGGCGGGCTATACGGTGACGGCGCTGATCGGCATCACGACCGCGCAGCCCGACAAGGCCCGGCTGCTGAAGCTGCTCGATGGCCGGCGCGAGGTGCTCGAGTGCTTTCACGTCACCGGGCAGGACTCCTATGTGCTGAAGGTGGTCGCCCGGGACATCGAACATCTCGAGGCCTTCGTGAGCAGCATCAACCACCTGGGGGAGACGCGCACATCGATCGTCATGTCGGTGCCGATTCCGGCGCGCGCGGTGGCGGTGCCGGCGGGCGCCGTGCCCGGATGACGTGCGGCGGTGCGCCGCTTCAGGCCGCCGCCGCGCCCGGGAGCGGATCGGCCTCGATGCGCATCTTCGGCAGGAACTGCGGGTACTCGCGCTGCATGAAGTCGAGGAGGCCTTCGCGCACGGTGCAGCGCAGGTCGAAGGCCAGGCCCGAGGTGGCGGCGGTGCACAGCACCCGAACCTGCATGCTGCGCTCGGTCGCATCGGTGACGCGCATGTTGAAGAAGCGGCCGTCCCATTCGGGCGCCGCCTTCACGATGCGCTCGGCCGCTTCGCGCAGCGGCGCCAGCGGCATGCCGTAGTCCACGTAGATGAAGACCGAGCCGAGCAGCTGCGCCGAATGGCGCGTCCAGTTCTGGAACGGCTTCTCGATGAAGTAGCTGAGCGGCAGGATCAGGCGCCGGTCGTCCCAGATCTTGAGCACCACGAAGGTGCCCGTGATCTCCTCGACGCGGCCCCATTCGCCTTCGACCACCAGCACGTCGTCGATGCGGATCGGCTGGGCCAGCGCAATCTGCAGCCCGGCAATCAGGTTGCTGAACACCGGCTTGGCGGCCAGGCCGGCCACGATGCCGATCACGCCGGCGGAGGCCAGCAGGCTGGCGCCGACCTGGCGCGCGCCCGGAAAGGTCATGAGCATCATCGCGCCGCCGGCCACCAGAACCACCGACATGGCCGTGCGCGCAAGCACGCGCGTCTGCGTGAGCACGCGGCGCGCCTGCAGGTTGTCGGCGATGTCGGACGGATGCTGCGCGAGCACGCCGTCGGCAAAGCCGCTGATGGCCCTCACCGCGAGCCAGGTGGTCGCGGCAATCAGCAGCAGGCCGTTGAAATGCCGCACGCTGCCGAGAAAGCGCAGGTCCTCGGGTGCCGCCTGGAAGATGAGCAGCAGCGCCAACAGCGGCAGTACCAGCCGCGCCGGTGCGTTGCAGTTGATCACCATCGCGTGCACCGCGGGCGCGGGGCGGGTGATCCGTTTCAGCACGAGACCGCCGATGCGGTGGACCAGAAGAGCGAGCGGGACGGCGACGAGAACGGCAATCCAGGTGCCGAACCAGGGGTGGGCAAGTATCTCTTGGGTCATCAGGCGGGGGTCGTTGCTGCGTCTGTTGTCTCGTCCAGGTGTTGAAGAATGCGCGCCGCGTCGTCGCGCAGCTGCGTCGAAAGTGCCGTGGCCAGATCGAGCCGGCGCAGCAGCCAGGGGCTGATGTCGTTGTCGAACGGGTCGGGCAGGGGAATCGGGCCGCCCACGGTGGTGGAGCCGGTGCTTTCGGGCAGCGAGGGGCCGGTGGTCGGCGCGCTGCCGATGGCGGCCTCGATGCGCTGCGCGGTGCGCGCGAGCGGGCCTTCGATCTCGGCGGCCGTGAGCCGGTCGCGCCGCAGTACGAGCATCGACTTGACGGCGCTGAGCTGCGCAAGCAACTGGTAGCTGTGCGCCTGCAGGTGTTCGAGCGGCTCCAGTGGCGGCTGCACCGCGCGCGGCTCCGACAGCGAGCGCTGCGTCGCCTGCACCAGGGCCGAGAGGCTGTCGTAGGCCTCGCGGCGCGCGAGCCGCCATTCGAGCTCGGGGCTGCTGTCGATGGCCTGCAGCTGGCCCAGGCCGAGCGCCAGCCGCGCATGGCGCGCCTGCGCGGTGAGCGTGCGCGCCACCAGCGCCGGAATCTGCCCGCGCTCCCACGAGGGCAGCACATAGCAGAAGCCCCAGGCCAGCGCGGCGCCGATCAGCGTGTCGGCAATGCGCTCGAACAGCGCGAAGATGGGCGCGGCGCCGGTGTTGAGCATGTGCGCCTGCACCAGGCCCAGCACCGTGGCCGCCACCGCCGTGATCAGGTAGCGCCGCACCGCAAAGCTGTGGGCGATGGCCTGCGCCACCGTGAGGATGACCAGCAGCGCGAGCGGCGACGGATGCGCCGAGAGCAGGCCCACCGCGAGCACGCTGCCCAGCAGCGTACCGGCGACGCGGCTGTTGCGCCGCTCCAGCGTCTGCGAAAGGCTGCCGCGCAGCACCACCACGATGGTCAGCAGGATCCAGTAGTCGTGCGAACCCCAGGGCAGCGACACCGCAATGGCGTAGCCGGCCGCAATGGCCAGTGCCGCGCGAATGGCGTGGCGCAGCGGCGGCGCGTCCCAGCGCCACAGCGTGAGAAAGGGCCGCAGCGACCAGTCGGTCGGGCTCACGAACATCTGCCAGTTGGCGCGCACCACCGCAAGGTTGGGCTCGGCATCGCCGCGCGCCATGGCCGACAGGCGCAGCACCTCGTCGTTGATGTGGCCGATGCGGCTGGCCAGGCCGCGCGCGAGCATGGCGGCGTTCGGGCCCGGCAGGCCGTGGCTCGGCGCATGGTCCTCGCCCGGCAGATGGATCGACGCGAGCCGCGGCCGCCGGTCGGCCACCACTTCGGGCTCGCGGCCCATCAGCAGCGCGTCGCCGAGTGCCGTGGTGTCGTCGGCCAGTTCCTCGAGCACCCGGCGCATCTCGATGAGGGCCTGGGCATGCGCGGGATGGCTCTTGAGCGCGTCCAGGTCGAGCTCGCTCGCGAGCAGCTGGTCGCGCATCTCGAGCACGATCACCAGCATGGCGGCGAGCCGCTGACGGCGCGGCGTGCGCGGCGATTCGAGCACGATGTCGCGCGTGGCCTGCAGCTGGTCGGCCAGCGCGGCCTGTTCGCGCAGCAGCCGGCCCAGCAGGGGCGCGGGGGTTTCGCGGATGTCGCTGGTGTCGTCGCGCGGCGTGAACTGGCTGGCCTCGGTGCGCATCAGCGCGGCCAGCGAATACAGCACGTCCGAGACCGACTGCACGCGGAAGCGCGAATTCAGCGCATGGTTGGCGAGCGTGGCCCAGATCACGTAGAGCCCGGCGCCCAGCCCGAAGTGCCAGGTGCGCTCGAGCGCCTCGGCCATGCCGCTGGGTGCGGGCGTGGCCATCGAGAAGATCATCGAGAACATCACCGCGATGGCGATGGGAATGCCCCGCTTGCCCCATGCCATGGCCAGGAAGGCGACGAAGGTGGCGGGCACCAGCACCAGGCCCAGGCGGATCGGCGCGGCGTGCAGCAGCTGCACGAAGAAGAACAGCGGCAGCCCGATCAGCGGGGCCGGCAGCATCTGGAAGAACTTGCCGCGGCGCGGGCCGGGCAGGTCGGGCGGGGCCGTGACGATCACGCCCACCGCGGCAGTGGAGGCCGCGATGGCGCCGAGCCACAGGTGCACGCCAGCCGAGATGACGAGCAGGCCGAGCGCGACCGTGAGGCCGCTGGCGACGTACTGGCTCAGCGCAATGCGCAGCGCCGCACGGAACCGGAGGGCGGCACCTGGCCCCTGCATCACTTGGCGGAAGCGTCGCCTTCGGAGGAGCCGCCTGCAGGCGCGTCGCGGCGCACGCGCGTGAGCTTGCGCTGCACGGGCGCGGCCGGTGCGGCGGCGGGAGCGGGCGCCTCGCCGTCGAGCGGCGCGGCCGTCAGGTCGGTGACGGTGCTGCGGGCGTAGAGGTCGACCGATTCGTCGGCACCGGGCCGCGCGGCGGCCGACACGGCGCGCACGCGGTCGCTGGCGCGCATCTTGTCGTCGATGCCCGCGAACTTGGAGTACTTGGCGAGCAGCGGCACCAGCTGGCCGTAGATGCGCGGTGCGCCGGCCAGGCATTCGCGCTGTTCCAGGAAGTCGGGCTCGCCCGTGAAGTTGCCGATCAGGCCGCCGGCCTCGGTGACCAGCAGCGAACCCGCGGCCACGTCCCAGGGGTTCAGGCCGGTCTCGAAGAAGCCGTCGGTGAAGCCGGCCGCCACGTAGGCCAGGTCGAGCGCCGCGGCGCCGGGGCGGCGCAGGCCCGCCATGCGGGGCATCATGTCGGCCATGATGGCCAGGTACTGCTTGAAGTTGTCGCCGCTGCGGAACGGAAAGCCCGTGGACACCAGGCATTCGCTGAGCCGGGTGCGCTTGGACACGCGGATGCGGCGCTCGTTCATGTAGGCGCCACGGCCCTTGGTGGCGGTGAACAGGTCGTTGCGGCTCGGGTCGTAGATGACCGCCTGCTCGATCTTGCCGCGCACCGCGAGCGCGATGGACACGCAGTAGACCGGGAAGCCGTGGATGAAGTTGGTGGTGCCGTCGAGCGGATCGATGATCCAGACGTACTCGGAATCCTGGGCGCCATGCTGGGTGCCCGATTCCTCGGCCAGGATGCCGTGCCCCGGATACGCGCCAAGCAGCGTTTCGATGATGACCTGCTCGCTGGCGTGGTCGACTTCGGTGACGAAGTCGTTGACTTGCTTTTGCGAGATGCGCACGGCCTCGACGTCGAGGGCGGCGCGGTTGATGATGGCGCCGGCGGCGCGTGCGGCCTTGACGGCCACATTGAGCATGGGATGCAGGTTGGGGGACGACATTCTGGATTGTGAGAAGAACGGTGGGGTAGGTCCCCTAGAGGCGACCCTGCGGTCCGGCGATGCGGGCGGCGAGAATCAGGCATTTTACCGGCTCCGCCCGTTAGTGTCTCCCAACCCGCCATGCGCACCCGCTTCATCCTGATCCAGACCAGCCACGCCGGCAATGTGGGCGCCGCCGCCCGCGCCATGAAAACCATGGGTTTCGACGACCTGGTGCTGGTCGCGCCCCGATGGGCCAACGTGCTGCGGCGCGAGGAAACCATCCAGCGCGCGAGCGGCGCCCTCGACGTCCTGACCAACGCCCGCATCGTCGAGACGCTCGACGATGCGCTCGACGGCGTCACCCACCTGTGCGCCACCGCCATGATCCCGCGCGACTTCGGACCGCCCACCCGTACGCCCCGGGAGCACCTGGAGCCGCTCGCGAAGCAGGGGGAGCAGCACGTGGCCTTCCTGTTCGGCTCCGAGCGCTTCGGCATGCGCAACGAGGATGTCTACCGCTGCAACGTGGCGCTGAGCATTCCGACCGATCCGAAGTTCGGCTCGCTCAACCTCGGGGCCGCGATCCAGGTGGTGGCCTACGAATGGCGGCTTGCCCTGGGCGGCTACGAGGTGCGCGATGCCACGGCGCCCATCGAGGCGGCCGATGCCAAGGCCGTGGCCGGCATGCTCGACCACTGGGAGCGTTCGCTGGTGGAGATCGGCTTTCTGGACCCGGCGGCGCCCAAGAAGCTGATGCCGCGGCTGCAGCAGCTTTTCAACCGCGCCCAGCCCACGCCGGAAGAAATCCACATCCTGCGCGGCATCGCCAAGGCGATGGCCGATGCGGCCCGGACGCCCCGCAACGGCTAAAACCCCCATCGTTCGTACGCGAAGAACCCGGGCTTTAGACTGCCGTCCCCATATCGATATAACGACAAAAGGCAGCGATGTTCTCTCGACTGCGCGCCGACATCCGGTGCATCCTCGAACGCGACCCGGCCGCGCGCAGCGCCTGGGAAGTGATCACGGTCTATCCCGGCTTCCATGCCGTGGTGCTGCACCGCTGGGCGCATGCCTGTTGGACGCACGGTTTCAAGTGGCCGGCCCGCTTCATCGCGCACGTGGCGCGCGGGCTCACGGGCATCGAGATCCATCCGGCCGCCAAGATCGGCGAACGGGTGTTCTTCGACCATGCGATGGGCGTGGTGGTGGGCGAGACCGCCGAGATCGGCGACGGCTGCACCATCTACCAGGGCGTGACGCTGGGCGGCACCTCGCTCTACAAGGGCACCAAGCGGCATCCGACGCTGGGGCGCAACGTGGTGGTGAGCGCGGGGGCCAAGGTGCTGGGCGGTTTCGTCGTCGGCGACGGCGCGAAGATCGGCAGCAACGCGGTGGTCATCAAGCCGGTGCCCGCAGGGGCGACTGCGGTGGGCATTCCCGCACGCATCATCCCGTCGAAGGCCGGCGAGAGCGCCGATGTGGCCGCGCCGCAGAAGTTCTCCGCCTACGGCATCACGCAGGACGACGACCCGCTGAGCCTGGCGATGCGCGGGCTGATCGACAGTGCCGCGAGCCAGGAACACCAGATCGCGCTGCTGTGGCAGGCCATCGAGAAGCTGTCGTCGCAGCCGGGCACCAAGGACTGCGTGCCCTGCGACGCGGCGCGCGACGAGAGCTTCGAGGCGGAGAAGCTGACGCAGCTGGTCGGGAAGTGACCGGGCTGGAGGGCCCTCCTGTTCCTCAAGCCGAACGCTTCGCCGCCGCGTTGTGCAGCGGCCCATGCACATGCCCCGCGTGCTGCCCGAACGGCTCGGTGGCCGGTGCGGCGGTGTCCAGCTCCTGCAGGATGCCGCAGTTGCGCGCCGATTCGGAGCCGCAGCATTGCTGGCGCAGTGCCTTCAGCTGCTTCTCCAGCGTCTTGAGCTCGCGGATGCGCGCGGCCACGTGGCCGATGTGGTCGTCCAGCAGCTGGTTGACCTCGCCGCAGTCTTCCTGCGGTGCATCGCGGAACCTCAGCAGGCTGCGGATCTCGTCGAGCGTCATGTCCAGCGAACGGCAGCGGCGGATGAAGCCCAGCCGCTGCGCATGCTCGTCGTCGTAGATGCGGTAGTTGCCCTCGGTGCGCGCGGGCTCGGGCAGCAGCTGCTCGCGCTCGTAGTACCGGATGGTTTCGACCGGCGTGTTCGCGGCCTTGGCCAGTTCTCCGATTTTCATGATGCGGCAAGAATGAAGTGGAGGAATCGTCGTTTGACTCTACACCTGCTTCAGGGTTTCCAATCGGCTTCATGACGAACCAGAATGCCCTGAAACCGATGGCGCCGCATGCCCACTCCCATGCGCAGGCCGCTCCCGAAACGGCCTGCTGCGGCAACCCGGCCTGCGGCTCGCCGGCCGTCGCCATGCCTGCTGCCGACATCCCGAAGGGCGCCTTGCTCTTCCGCATTCCCACGATGGACTGCGCGGTCGAAGAGTCCGAGATCCGCCGCGCGCTCGAACCGGTCGCGGGTGTGCGGGGGCTGCGCTTTCGGCTCGGCGACCGCACGATGGCCATCACGGCCGACGACGGTGCCATGGCCGGTGCACTCGACGCCATCCGCAAGGCCGGCTTCAAGCCCGAACCGCTGAACGATGCGGCAGGCAGCCCGGCTGCCGGCGCACAGGCAGCCACTGCTCCTGCAGGCATCGTGGGCATGGGCAGCGGCCTCGTGCGCCTCATTGCCGCGCTGGCGCTGGCCATCGCGGCCGAGGCGGTTTCCTTCCTCGCACTGGAGGGCGCCGGGTTCATGGCGGCGGAGATGGGGCTCGCGCTCGCAGCCATCGCGCTGGCCGGCCTCGACACCTACAAGAAGGGCTTTGCCGCGCTGCTGCGCGGGCGCCTGAACATCAACGCGCTGATGGCCGCGGCGGTCACGGGCGCTTTCCTGATCGGGCACTGGCCCGAGGCCGCGATGGTCATGGCGCTCTATGCCATTGCCGAACTGATCGAGGCGCGCGCCGTCGACCGCGCCCGCAACGCCATCCAGGGCCTGCTGGCGCTGGCGCCCGAGCTGGCCGAGGTCAGGCAGCCCGACGGCAGCTGGAAGACTGCCAAGGCCGATGCGGTGGCGCTCGATGCCGTGGTGCGCATCCGGCCCGGCGAACGCGTGCCGCTGGACGGCGTGGTGACCGAGGGCGCGAGCGCCATCGACCAGGCGCCGGTCACGGGCGAGAGCATCCCGGTCGACAAGATGGTGGGAGATCCGGTGTTCGCGGGCACCATCAACCAGACGGCCGCACTCGAATTCCGCGTGACCGCGGTGGCGGCCAACACCACGCTCGCCCGCATCATCCATGCGGTCGAAGAGGCACAGGGCACGCGCGCGCCCACGCAACGCTTCGTCGACCGGTTTGCGGCCGTCTACACGCCCGCGGTCTTCGTGCTGGCCGTTGCCGTTGCGCTGCTCACGCCCTGGCTCATGGGCTGGAGCTGGACCGAGGCCATTTACAAGGCGCTGGTGCTGCTGGTCATCGCGTGCCCGTGCGCACTCGTCATCTCGACACCCGTCACGGTGGTGAGCGCGCTGGCTTCGGCCGCGCGGCGCGGCATCCTGATCAAGGGCGGCACCTACCTCGAAGAGGCGCGCAGGCTCAAGGCCGTGGCGCTCGACAAGACGGGCACCATCACCGAAGGCAAGCCCAAGCTGGTCGCATCGCGCCTGCTCGACCGCGCATCGGATGAAGCTGCGGTCTTTGCGATTGCCGCGAGCATCGCGGGCCGCTCCGACCATCCGGTGTCGAAGGCCATTGCCGAAGGCCTGGATCGCGAGCACCAGCCGGTCGGCGACTTCAGGGCCCTGCCCGGACGCGGCGTGCAGGCCGAGCACGAAGGCCGCAGCTATGTGCTTGGCAACCACCGCCTGATCGAAGAGAAGGGGCTGTGCAGTCCCGCGCTCGAGGCCGAGCTGAAGCAGCACGAGGAAGCGGGGCGCACCGTCACGCTGCTGGCCTCCGGCCAGGCCGTGCTGGCGCTGTTCGCGGTGGCCGACACCATCAAGCCCTCCTCGCAGGCGGCCATGGCCGAGCTGCGCGCGCTGGGCGTCACGCCCGTGATGCTGACCGGCGACAACGCCGCCACGGCCAGGGCGATCGGCATGCACGCGGGCATCGACGACGTGCGCGGCAACCTGCTGCCAGAGGAGAAGCTCGAGGCCATCAAGGCGCTGCAGCAGCGCCACGGCATGGCCGGCATGGCGGGCGACGGCATCAACGATGCACCCGCGCTCGCGCAGGCCGACATCGGCTTTGCGATGGGCGGCGCCGGCACCGACACCGCCATGGAGGCGGCCGACGTGGTCATCATGAACGACGACCTGCGGCGCCTGCCCGAAACCATCCGCCTCTCGCGCCGCACGCATGCGGTGCTGTGGCAGAACATCACGCTGGCGCTCGGCATCAAGGCCGTGTTCTTCGTGCTCGCGGTGTTCGGCAGCGCCACCATGTGGATGGCCGTGTTCGCCGACATGGGCGCGAGCCTGCTGGTGGTGGCCAACGGATTGCGGCTGATGCGCTCTCCGAAGACCGACTGAGCGGCACGCGCGGGGCAAACTAAGATCGGGCGATACCCGTCACCGCCATTTCGTCCATGTCCGTCACCTCGCTGCTGCTGCAGCTCGTCGTCATCCTCACCACTGCGCGCATCTGCGGCTGGGTGCTTCGCCATGTGGGCCAGCCCAGCGTCGTGGGCGAAATGGCCGCGGGGCTCATGCTCGGGCCGGCGGTCATGGGCGCGCTCTTTCCGTCGCTGCACGCGCAGCTGTTCTCCAAGGACCTGCTGCAAGGCCTTTCGTCGCTGTCGACGGTGGGGCTGGTGCTGTTCATGTTCGTCGTCGGCCTGGAATTGCGCGCCTCGCGGAACATGCGCTCGCAGCTCAAGGCGGCGGGCGCCGTGGGCGTGCTCAGCGTGATCGTGCCGATGGCGCTGGGCCTTGCGGTCTCGCCGGCGCTGTATCCCACGCTTGCGCCGGCCGGCGTCGCTTTCTGGCCCTTCGCGCTGTTCATGGCGGCGGCGCTCTCCATCACGGCCTTTCCGGTCATGGCGCGCATCCTCAAGGACCGCGGCATGACGCGCACCTCCTTCGGCCAGCTTTCGCTCAGCGCCGCCGCGGTGGTCGACGTGTTCGCCTGGATCCTGCTGGCCTTCGTGGTGGCCCTGGTTGGCGCGGGCGAGGGCTACGCCGGCCTCATCAAGATCACGGCCGGCGTGGCCGTCATGCTTGCCTTGCTGTTTTTCGGCCTGAAGCCGGCCTTTGCCTGGCTGCTGCGCGTGAAGGCGCCCGATGGCGAGCCTTCGACCACGGTGATGGCCTCGCTCATGATCGGCCTGCTGGTCACCGCGCTGCTGACCGAATGGCTGCATCTGCATGCGGTGTTCGGTGCCTTTTTGTTCGGCGCCTGCCTGCCGCGCGACGACCGCCTGCTGCGCTCGCTGAGCGAACGCATCGAGCCGATTTCCATCGTCGTGCTGATGCCGCTGTTCTTCGCCCTCGCCGGGCTGGGCACCACGGCGAATGCCTTCTCCGGCGCGAGCCTGGGTGCGATGCTGCTGATCGTGGCTGTTGCCACCGTCGGCAAGATCGCCGGCGGCGCGGCCGGCGCGCGCATCGCCGGCTACGGCTGGCGCGACAGCCTGGCCACCGGCTCGCTGATGAATGCGCGCGGCCTGATGGAACTCATCGTGATGAAGATCGGACTCGACGTGGGCCTGATCGGCCCCGAGCTCTTCACCATGCTGCTGGTGATGGCGCTCGCCACCACCGCGATGACGGGGCCGCTGATCAACCTGGTGATGGGGCGAGCCAAGGCTCCCGCCAAGGCCGAAGAGGCCGAGGCGCGCGCCAAGCCGTGATGCGCCGTCAGCGCGCGAGCGGCACCGCGAAGCCGATGCGGGTCTCGCCGTTCGCGCTGGAGGCGAACACGCGGCCGCCATGCATGCGTGCAATGGCCTCCACGATCGAGAGCCCCAGGCCGTGGTGGCGCGCCGACCTGTCGCGTGCGGGGTCGGCGCGGTAGAAGCGCTCGAACAGGCGCGGCAGCGTCTCGGCCGCGATCGGGGCGCCGCGGTTCACGACGGTGAGCGTGGCTTCGTCCGGGCCCGTGCCGATTTCGATGCCGATGCGCGACGCCGGCGCCGCGAAGCGGATCGCATTGCCCAGCAGGTTGGAAAGCGCTCGCCGCACCAGGGACGCGTCGACGTCCGCCACGGCCTCCCCCGTGACAACGGCCGCGAGCCCGGCCTCCTCGAGCATGGCGTCGTGGAAGTCGATCACGTCGCGCGCCTGCGCGGCCAGGCTCGTGCCGGCCTTGACGCGCAGCGGCGCGCCGCGCTCGGCCTGCGAGAGAAAGAGCATGTCGGTCACGATGCCCGAGAGCCTGCCGACTTCCTCGAGATTGGAGGCGAGAACGGCCTGCAGTTCGTCGTTCGGCCGTGGGCGTGACAGCGCAAGCTCGGTGGAGCCGACCAGGTTGGCGAGCGGCGTGCGCAGCTCGTGCGCGACGTCGGCATTGAACGATTCGAGCTGCACATAGGCCTTCTGCACGCGCAGCAGCAGGGCATTGAACTGCGTGATCCACGGGTGCAGTTCCCGCGCGAACGCCGATGCGTCGATGGGCCGGTTGATGTGGTCGGGCGTCAATGCGGCGGTGCGTTCGGCCAGCGCCTCGAGCGGCCGCAGCCCGCGCCGCACCAGATGCGCGCCGGTCAGCGACACCAGCAGCGTGCCCAGCACGGCGGCCGCAAGCAGCGTCCATGCAAGCCGGCGCAGCAGCACCACGTCCCTTGCCACGTCGATGCCGATGCGGATCGAAAGCGGCGTGCCACCGCCCGCCTGGCCCCACGTGTACACGAAGTCGCGCTGGATCCAGCGCCCGCCCGCGGGCGGTGCCGAGCGAAAGAAAACACTGCCGTCGGACTGCCGCGCGATCGACAGGCCGACGTCGTCCTGCAGCGAGAAGAAATCCTCCAGCTTGTGGCGCAGGAACGAGAGATCACCGTCCTTCTCGCCTTCCTCGAGCAGGTGCCGCACCAGCTGCGCCTTGTGGTCGAGCTCGGCGTCCTGCTTCTCGCCGAAGCTCCACGCCGTCACCAGGTAGACCGCGAGGCAGGCCACGCTGAGGCAGAAGAAGGCCTGCGCGGCAAACCAGGAGGTGAGCCGGTTGCGGATCGAATGCGGCCGTGCCGGGCTCACGACCAGGAACGATCCTCGAGCACGTAGCCCATGCCGCGCACCGTGTGCAGCAGCTTGACGTCGAACGGATCGTCGATCTTGCTGCGCAGCCTGCGGATGGCCACCTCGACCACGTTGGTGTCGCTGTCGAAGTTCATCTCCCACACCTGCTCGGCCAGCGTGCTGCGCGAAAGTATCTGCCCGCGGCGGCGCAGCAGCACCACCAGCAGCGTGAACTCCTTGGCCGTGAGGTCCAGCCGCGTGCGGTTGCGAAAGCACTTGCGGCTGGCCAGGTCGAGCTCCAGATCGGCCAGCCGCAGCACGGTGGACTCCTGCGGCTTGCCGCGGCGCAGCAGGGCCTGGATGCGCGCCAGCAGTTCGGAAAAGGAAAAGGGCTTGACGAGGTAGTCGTCGGCGCCTTGCTGCAGGCCGTTGACCCGGTCTTCGACCTTGTCGCGCGCGGTGAGTACCAGCACGGGCACGTTGCTGGTGCGCCGGATCGCCTGCAGCACCGCGAAGCCATCGATGCCGGGAAGCATCACGTCGAGCAGGACCAGCGCGTAGTCGCCCTCGGTGGCAAGGTAGCGGCCTTCGATGCCGTCGCGCGCGATGTCGACCACGTAGCCGTTCTCTTCCAGGCCCTTCTTCAGGTAGTCGCCCAGCTTGGGCTCGTCTTCAATGACCAGAATTCGCATCGACGGATGTTAACGATGGGACAGGGCCCGTGGAGGTTACGAATTCGTAATCCAGGCGACGGACAAAGCCCGGCGCGTTCGTCTTACATTGCGCGCAACCTGCAAACCGCGGGGGCATTGCAGACCGGCATGCCACGTGCCGCCGATATACTTTTTGCTCCATGCGCCGCTGGCTCCCGATCTTCCTGCTGCTTCTGCTGCCGTTCCAGTTCAGCTGGGCGGCATCTGCCGCCTATTGCCAGCACGAGCGCGATGCCCAGCCGCGCCACTGGGGC
Source organism: Variovorax beijingensis (assembly GCF_007828835.1). Classification (GTDB taxonomy): domain Bacteria; phylum Pseudomonadota; class Gammaproteobacteria; order Burkholderiales; family Burkholderiaceae_C; genus Variovorax; species Variovorax beijingensis_A. The sequence goes on from NZ_VIVL01000009.1 coordinate 263,605, forward strand.
CATCACGAGCACGAGCCGGACCGCAGCGCGGGCAGCTCCCGCACCGACGACGCGCAGAACAGCCCCGGCAACCAGCCCAACACCGCGCTCGGCGATTGCGCCGCCTGCCACCTGGGCCAGGCCCAACACCTGCCCTCGGCTTCCGATCGCGCGCATGCGCTGCTGCCGACGGCGCAGGCGCTGCGCGCCGTGACCGCCGAACATTTCATCTCGCACATCACCGAAGTGCCCGTGCCTCCCGCATGGCCTCTCGCCCTTTGATTCGGCGAGAGAACAACCCATCCCCCTGATACCCGACATCAGCTGAGCTCTCGCCGAATTCGTCCGTCCGTTGTTTTGCAACCCAGGAGAATTCGATGCGCACGCTCTTCGTGCCGCTGGCCGTGATGGCCTTGGCGGTGCCCCCGGCATTTTCACAACCCATTGCCGGTTCCCACCTTTCGCCGATCCGGCACACGGCCGCGGGAACGGCGGAGCCCGCCGGCCCGCTCGACCTGCGCAGCGCGCTGGCGCTCGCACAGCAGTTCAACCCCGGGCTTTCGTCCGCCTCGCGCGAGCGGGAAGCCACCGATGCGGCCCTGGTGCAGGCCGGTGCATGGCCCAACCCGGTGCTCGAGGCGCAGGTGGAAGACCTGCGCCGCGGCAACCGCACCACCACGCTGCAGCTGAGCCAGCCCATCGAGCTGGGCGGCAAGCGCGCGGCCCGCGTGACGGCGGCCGAGCGTGCGCGCGACCAGGCCGCCTCGGCGCTGCTCGCGCGGCGTTCCGAGCTGCGCGCATCGGCGATCACGCTGTTCTTCGAAGTGCTGGCTGCGCAGGAGCGCCTGCGCCTGGCGCAGGACTCGGTGGGGCTTGCGGAGGCGGCCACCCGCGCCGCCGCCAACCGCGTGGCGGCCGGCAAGGTCTCGCCGCTGGAAGAAAGCCGCGCGCGCGTGGCCGAGGCCGGCATCCGCGTCGAGCTGCTGCAGGCCGAAGGCGCGCTGCGTTCGGCACGCCAGCAGCTGGCTGCGCTCTGGGGCAACCCGAACCCGCGCTTCACGCAGGCGGACGGCGCGCTCGACCGGCTGCCGGCTGCGGCGGGGAATGTGGAGAGCCGGCTTTCCGCGGCGCCGGTGCTGCGCCAGGCGCGGCTCGAGGTCGAGCGGCGCCAGGCGCTGTCAGACCTGGAACAGGCCCGGCGCGTACCCGATGTCACCGTGTCGCTGGGTGCGAAGCGCGTGCCCGCCGATGAGGGCATGGGCAGCAGCGACCGCAACCAGGTCGTGGTGGGCCTGTCGGTGCCGCTGCCGATCTTCGACACCAACCGCGGCAATGTGGCCGAGGCACTGAGCCGCGAAGAGAAGGCGCGCGACGAACTCGCCGCGGCCGAACTGCAGTTGGGCGCCGACGTCGCGCAGGCCACTGAACGCTTGCGCTCGGCGCGTGCCACCGCCCAGACCTTGCAGCGCGATGCGCTGCCCGGCGCTGAAGCCGCCTACAAGGCCGCCGCCAGAGGCTTCGAGCTCGGCAAGTTCAGCTTTCTCGAGGCGCTCGATGCGCAGCGAACGCTGTTCCAGGTTCGCAACCAGCACCTGCTTGCCGTGGCCGACGCGCATCGCGCGGCCGCCGAGCTCGACCGGCTGCTGGGCACCGGCGGCGAAGAAGAAACCCCGCATGCGGCACCCGCCGCGCGCTGACAAGGAATGCACGAATCATGAACACCGAAGAAGAACGCAAGACCTTCGCCGAGCGCGTCGGCAAGAAGCAGTGGACGGCCATCGTGGCCGTGCTGGTCGTGGGCCTGGCAGCCGGCGCAATGATCCTGCGCACCGCGCCGTCCACGCCCGAAGCCGCCGGGCATTCGGAAGCCGAGGGGCATGCCGATGGCGAGCACCATGAGGAAGGCGGCGCCGAGGGCAAGGACGAACACGGCCACGGTCACGGCGAAGCCAGGGGCCACGCCGGCGAGGAGCACAAGGAAGAAGAGAAAAAGATCGCCTTCACCGACGCGCAGATCCAGGCCGCCGGCATGGCCATCGAAAGCGCCGCCCCGGCGCGCATCCGGTCGTCGCTGCAGCTGCCAGGGGAGATCAAGTTCAACGAAGACCGCACGGCCCACGTGGTGCCGCGCGTGGCGGGCGTGGTCGAGAGCGTACCGGCCAAGCTCGGGCAGGAGGTCAAGCGCGGGCAGGTGCTCGCCGTGCTGTCGAGCCCGACGCTTTCGGAGCAGCGCAGCGAGCTTCAGTCGGCGCAGCGCCGGCTCGAGCTGGCCCGCACCACCTACCAGCGCGAGAAGAAACTCTGGGAAGAGAAGATCTCGGCCCAGCAGGACTACCTGCAGGCCCAGCAGGCCATGCAGGAGGCGCAGATCGCGGTGGCCAATGCGAACCAGAAGCTGCTGGCGCTGGGCGCTGCGCCCGCTTCTTCGGCCCTGGGCCGCTACGAGCTGCGTGCGCCCTTCGACGGCATGGTGGTCGAAAAGCACATCTCGCTCGGCGAATCGGTGAAGGAAGACGCCAGCGTCTTCACCATTTCCGATCTCTCGACCGTGTGGGCCGAGATCAGCGTGGCCGCGAACAACCTCAACCTGGTGCGCATCGGCGAGCCGGTGACCATCCGCTCCAGCGCATTCGAGCAGGCGGCCAGCGGCACGGTGTCTTACGTGGGCTCGCTGATCGGCGCGCAGACGCGCACCGCCACGGCGCGCGTCACGGTGACGAATCCGCAGCGGGTCTGGCGGCCCGGGCTGTTCGTGAATGTGGAACTCGTTTCGTCGGAGGCAGAGGCCCCGGTGACGGTTTTGGCCGACGCGGTGCAGACGGTGGAGGAAAAGCCCACCGTCTTCCTCAAGGTGCCGGGCGGCTTCCTGCCGCGGCACGTGCAGACCGGCCGCAGCGACGGCCGGCGCATCGAGGTCTTGAGCGGCCTCGCGCCCGGCGCGGCCCATGCCGCGAGCGGCAGCTTCGTCGTGAAGTCGCAGCAGGGCAAGAGCTCTGCCACGCACACCCACTGAGGACGCCGCATGTTCGAACGAGTCATCCGGTTTTCCATCGAGCAGCGCTGGCTGGTGCTGCTGGCCGTGCTGGGCATGGCGGCCCTCGGCATCTTCAGCTACCAGAAGTTGCCGATCGACGCGGTGCCCGACATCACCAACGTGCAGGTGCAGATCAACACCGCCGCGCCCGGCTATTCGCCGCTGGAGGCCGAGCAGCGCGTGACCTACCCCATAGAGACGGTGATGGCCGGCCTGCCGGGGCTGCAGCAGACCCGGTCGCTGTCGCGCTACGGCCTCTCGCAGGTGACGGTGATCTTCGAGGACGGCACCGACATCTACTTTGCGCGGCAGCTCGTGAACGAGCGCATCCAGTCGGCGAGGGAGAACATGCCCAGCGGCATCTCGCCGGTGATCGGGCCGATCTCGACCGGGCTGGGCGAAATCTATCTCTGGACCGTGGAGGCCGAAGAGGGCGCGAAGAAGGCCGACGGCAAGCCCTACACGCCCACCGACCTGCGCGAGATCCAGGACTGGATCATCAAGCCGCAGCTGCGCAACGTGAAAGGCGTGACCGAGATCAATTCCATCGGCGGCCACGCCAAGGAGTTCCGGATCGCGCCCGACCCTGCCAAGCTGCTGGCGCACGGCCTGACGATGAGCGACATCGTGCTCGCGCTGGAGCGCAACAATGCCAACGTGGGCGCGGGCTACATCGAGAAGCGCGGCGAGCAGTACCTGATCCGCGCGCCGGGCCAGGTGAAGTCGGTGGAGGACATCGGCAACGTGATCCTGGGCAACGCCGGAGGCATTCCGCTGCGGGTGCAGGACGTGGCCGAGGTCGGCATCGGCCAGGAACTGCGGACCGGCGCCGCCACCGACAACGGCCGCGAGGTGGTGCTGGGCACGGTGTTCATGCTGATCGGGGAGAACAGCCGCACCGTCTCGCAGGCGGTCGACAAAAAGATGCAGCAGATCAACCGCACGCTGCCCGCGGGCGTGAAGGCCGTCACCGTGTACGACCGCACGGTGCTGGTCGACAAGGCCATCGCCACGGTGAAGAAGAACCTGTTCGAGGGCGCGGTGCTGGTGATTGCCGTGCTGTTCCTGTTCCTCGGCAACCTGCGCGCGGCGCTGATCACCGCGCTGGTGATTCCGCTGTCGATGCTCTTCACCTTCACCGGCATGGTGAACCAGAAGGTCAGCGCCAACCTCATGAGCCTGGGCGCGCTGGACTTCGGCATCATCATCGACGGCGCGGTGGTGATCGTGGAGAACTGCGTGCGGCGCCTCGCCCATGCGCAGGCCAGGCATGGGCGGGCGCTGACGCGCAGCGACCGCTTCCACGAGGTGTTCGCGGCCTCGCAGGAGGCGCGGCGCCCGCTGCTGTTCGGCCAGCTGATCATCATGGTCGTGTACCTGCCGATCTTTGCGCTCGCGGGCGTCGAGGGCAAGTTGTTCCACCCGATGGCTTTCACCGTGGTGATCGCGCTGCTGGGCGCGATGATCCTGTCGATCACCTTCATTCCCGCGGCCGTGGCGCTCTTCATCGGCCACAAGGTGAGCGAAAAGGAGAACCGGCTGATGCAGTGGGCCCGGCGCGGCTACGAACCGCTGCTGGCGCGCGCGATGGCGGCCAGGCCGCTGGTCATCACCATCGCGGTGGTGGCGGTGCTGCTCTCGGGCCTGCTGGCCACGCGCCTGGGCACGGAGTTCGTGCCGAGCCTCGGCGAGGGCGACTTCGCGATCCAGGCGCTGCGCATCCCGGGCACCAGCCTCACGCAGTCGGTCGAGATGCAGAAGCAGATCGAACGCACGCTGAAGGCGAAGTTCCCGGAGATCGAGCGCGTGTTCGCGCGCACCGGCACGGCCGAGATCGCGTCGGACCCGATGCCGCCGAACATTTCCGACGGCTACATCATGCTGAAGCCGGAGAGCGAGTGGCCCGAGCCACGCCGCACGCGCGCCGAACTGCTGGCTGCCGTGCAGCAAGAGGTCGAGAAGCTGCCGGGCAACAACTACGAGTTCTCGCAGCCGATCCAGCTGCGCTTCAACGAGCTGATCTCGGGCGTGCGCAGCGACGTGGCCGTGAAGATCTTCGGCGACGACATGGAGGTGCTGGATAAGACGGCGGCCGAGGTGTCGCAAACCCTGGGCAGGATCCCCGGCGCCGCCGAAGTGAAGGTCGAGCAGACCAGCGGCCTGCCGATGCTCACGGTGAACATCGACCGCGGCAAGACCGCGCGCTACGGCCTCAACGTGGGCGATGTGCAGGACGCGGTCTCCATCGCGGTGGGCGGGCGCGAGGCGGGCACGCTGTTCGATGGCGACCGGCGCTTCGGCATCATCGTGCGGCTGCCCGAGGACCTGCGCACCGACCTGGAGGCGATCAAGCGCCTGCCGGTGGCGCTGCCCGTGGGCGCGGGCGCGCAGGCGCCGCAGCGCGCCAGCTTCATCCCGCTCGGCGAAGTCGCCACGCTGGAGCTTGCGCCGGGCCCGAACCAGGTGAGTCGCGAGGACGGCAAGCGCCGCATCGTGGTGAGCGCCAACGTGCGCGGCCGCGACCTCGGTTCCTTCGTGGCCGAGGCCGAGGAAGCGATGCGCAAGGTGAGCATTCCGCCGGGCTACTGGACCGCATGGGGCGGCCAGTACGAGAACCTGGCGTCGGCCACCGACCGGCTGCAGGTGGTGGTGCCGGTGTCGCTGCTGCTGGTGTTCACGCTGCTGTTCGCGATGTTCGGCAACCTGAAGGACGGGCTGCTGGTGTTCACCGGCATTCCGTTCGCGCTCACGGGCGGCATCGTCGCGCTGTGGCTGCGCGGCATCCCGCTGTCGATCTCGGCGGCGGTGGGCTTCATCGCGCTGTCGGGCGTGGCGGTGCTCAACGGGCTGGTGATGATCTCGTTCATCCGCAAACTGCGCGAAGGCGGGCTGCCGCTCAATGCGGCGATCCGCGAAGGCGCGCTCACGCGGCTGCGGCCGGTGCTGATGACTGCGCTGGTCGCGTCGCTGGGCTTCGTGCCGATGGCCATCGCCACCGGCACCGGCGCCGAGGTGCAGCGCCCGCTGGCCACGGTGGTGATCGGCGGCATCCTGTCATCGACCGTGCTGACGCTGCTGGTGCTGCCGCTGCTCTATCGCATCGCGCACCGGCGCGATGATGATGATCAGGCCGGCCCGCTCAGCGCCTGATGGCCGACTTGGGCCGGAAGGCCTTGCAGACCGTGTCGTCCGTCTCCAGGTACGGTCCGCCGATCAGGTCGATGCAGTAGGGCACCGCCGCGAAGATGCCGGGCACGACCTGCACGCCTTCGGTGTCCTTGAGTCCTTCGAGCGTTTCCGCGATCGACTTCGGCTGCCCCGGCAGGTTGATGATCAGGCTCTTGTCGCGGATCACCGCCACCTGGCGCGAAAGGATCGCGGTGGGCACGAAGCGCAGGCTGATCTGGCGCATCTGCTCGCCGAAGCCCGGCATTTCCTTGTGGGCCACGGCCAGCGTGGCCTCGGGCGTCACGTCGCGCAGGGCCGGGCCGGTGCCGCCGGTGGTCAGCACCAGCGAGCAGCCGGCGTTGACCAGCTCGATCAGCGTGGCGCTGATGAGGGCCGCTTCGTCGGGGATCAGCCGGGCCTCGAAATCGATCGGGTTTTTCAGCGCCCGGGCTAGCCATTCCTTCAGCGAGGGCAGGCCCTTGTCCTCGTAGGTGCCGCTGGAGGCGCGGTCGCTGATGGAGACGATGCCGATGCGGACGGGGGCGGGTGTGGTCATGGTGTTGCTCCTTCCCCTTCCGGGGGAAGGTTGGGATGGGGGCGCGCAGAGCGCCCGATGGTGGCGCCGCTTGCCCCCACCCCGGCCCTCCCCCGGGAGGGGAGGGAGAAAGACGGGGCACTCATGCGTCCTCTTCCCGGTCTTGCGCGGCCGCCGCCGCAGCGTGGTCTGCACCGCCGTGCACCGCGAGCTGCGCGCGCACCAGCTGGAAGATCTCGCGGTAGGCCTTGCCCTGGCGCGGCGCCTCGCCGGGCGGGCCGGCCTTCATGTCCTTGCGGGCCTGGCGCACCAGGGCGCGCAGCTGCTGGGAATCGGTGGCGGGGTGGGTCTCGATCCAGCCGCCCAGCGCATCGTCGTCGGCAATCAGCCGGTCGCGCCAGCGTTCGGCCTCGTGCAGCGCGGCGGTTTCGGCCGCTGGCACGCTGTTCTGCTCGGCGAGGGCGGCGCGCACGGCTTCGAGCACCTCGGGTTCGAGCTTGCGCATCAGCTTGCCGATGAACTGCATCTGGCGGCGCTTGCCCTCGAAATTGGTGATGCGCTTGGCTTCGGCGACGGCGTCGACCAGTTTTTCGTCCAGCGGCAGCGCGTCGAACAGGCCGGCGCGCAGGCCCAGCAGCTCGGTGCCGAGCTTTTGCAGTTCATCGCTTTCGCGCTTGAGATCGGTGCGGCTGGCTTCGTCGGTGCCCTTGAGCTCGCGCTTGAGCTCGAGGTCGAGCTCGCTGCCTTCGGCGACGAACTGGCCACGGACGAAATAGCCTTTTTTGGGTTTGCGGGACATGGGGTGGATTCTGGGCCGCACCGTGCGGCGTTGCAACGCGTGCAATGCGCAACGGGAAGCCGGGGCAAAACGGGATTTGGGGGGCGCAAGTATCATAGCCACCACATGACGACATCTTCCTCGCGCGCCGATTCCGGCTTCGCCTACAGCCGCTCCTTCTTCGAAAACCTGGTCGACACGGCCCTGGCCCACGCCAAGAAGCTCGGTGCCACCGATGCCGGCGCCGAGGCCTCCGAGGGCTGCGGCCTCAGCGTCTCGGTCCGCAAGGGCGAGCTCGAGAACGTGGAGCGCAACCGCGACAAGTCGCTGGGCATCACGGTCTACGTGGGCCACCGCCGCGGCAACGCCAGCACCTCCGACTTCTCCGAGGCCGCCATCGCCCAGACCGTGCAGGCGGCCTACGACATCGCCCGCTTCACCGCCGAAGACCCGGTCAGCGGCCTTCCCGACGAGGAAGACATCGCCAGGGAACACCCCGAACTCGACCTGTTCCATCCCTGGAGCGTGACCAGCGAAGAAGCGGCCAGGCTCGCGCTCGAATGCGAAGAGGCGGCGCTCTCGACCGACAAGCGCATCACCAACAGCGAAGGCGCGGGCGTCTCGGCCCAGCAGAGCCATTTCTTCAGTGCCCACACCCACGGTTTCCGCGGCGGCTACGCCAGCTCGCGGCATTCGATGTCGGTCGCGCCCATCGCCGGCAAGGGCGACGACATGCAGCGCGACTCCTGGTACAGCTCCATGCGCTCGGCCGACGAACTGGCCAGCCCGCAGGCGGTGGGCCGCTATGCCGCCGAACGGGCGCTGAGCCGGCTCAAGTCGCGCAAGATCAAGACCACCGAATGCCCGGTGCTGTTCGAGTCGCCGCTGGCCGTCGGGCTGCTGGGCGGGCTGGTGCAGGCCGTGAGCGGCGGGGCGCTGTACCGCAAGAGCACTTTCCTGCTCGATTCGCTCGGCAAGCCGGTGCTGCCCAAGCACGTCGACGTGGCCGAAGACCCGCACATCCTGCGCGGCAAGGGCAGCTCGCCCTTCGACGACGAGGGCGTGGCGACCCGTGCGCGCAAGGTGGTGGATGCCGGCCGGCTCGAAGGCTACTTTCTCTCGACCTATTCCGCGCGCAAGCTGGGCATGAAGACCACCGGCAACGCCGGCGGCTCGCACAACCTGATCCTGAGCTCGCGCCTCACCCAGCCCGGCGACGACCTCGACGCGATGCTCGCCAAGCTCGGCACCGGCCTCTTCGTGATCGAGCTGATGGGGCAGGGCGTGAACTACGTGACCGGCGACTACTCGCGCGGCGCGAGCGGCTTCTGGGTCGAGAAGGGAAAGATCGCCTTCCCGGTGCACGAGATCACCATTGCCGGCAACCTGAAGGACATGCTGATGGGCATCGAGGCCATCGGCGCCGATGCCTACACCTTCGGCGCCAAGACCACGGGCTCGGTGCTGGTCAACCGCATGAAAGTGGCCGGCAGCTGAGAAGGTGTGAATGAACCTGCTGCGCACCCCGATCTCGCATCTGCGGTCCTCACCGTACGCGAGTACGGCTCCGGTCCTCGACGCAAGCTCGGGGCGCTCGCGACGGTTCCTTCACACCTTCTGAGCGCCACGCTCGTCCTTCAGACGATGCGCACCGACAGGTTCGGCAGGCCGTCGATGTGGATCTCGATCACGTCGCCGCGCACCACCGGGCCCACGTTCTCGGGCGTGCCCGAATAGATGATGTCGCCGGGCATCAGCTCGAAGGCCTGCGACAGGCGGCTGATCTGCTCCGCCACCGACCAGATCATGTGCTTGAGCGTGGCATTCTGCTTGGTCTGGCCGTTCACCTTGAGCCAGATCGCGCCGTCGCTGTAGTGGCCGACCTTGGACACCGGATGGATCGGCCCGATGGGCGCCGAATGGTCGAAGCTCTTGCCGATCTCCCAGGGCTTCTTCTGGTCGCCCATCTCGCGCTGCAGGTCGCGCCGGGTCATGTCCAGCCCGAGCGAATAGCCGTAGACCAGGTCCAGCGCATCCGCCGCCGCGATGTTGCGGCCGCCCTTGCCGAGCGCGACCACCAGCTCCACCTCGTAGTGGTAGTTCTTCGTCAACGTGGGGTACGGATGGTCGGCCACGGTGCCGGGCATGACGACCTGGATCGCGTCCGCCGGTTTCTGGAAGAAGAAGGGCGGTTCGCGGCTGGGGTCGGAGCCCATCTCGCGCGCATGGGCCGCATAGTTGCGGCCGATGCAGTAGATGCGGCGCACCGGAAACGCCTGCTCGCTGCCGGCGATCGGCACCGTGGCCTGCGCCACCGTGAACGGCGTGGGCGCCGAGCGCGATGCGCCGCCGGCCGGCAGCGCGCAGCCTGCCATGGCGCTGGCGGCCACGGCGGCGGAGCCGGCCAGCAGGCCGCGTCGTGAATTGGACATGGTCTTTGTCTCCTGGATCTTTGATGAAAGGCGATGAAGGCCGGCCGCAGCCGGCCGGGCCATTCTGGAGCGCGCTGCGGCGGTGCGTGCGTACGCATCTACGCAAAAACAGGACGCAGGCAACACCGGGCCGCCTGCAGGGCCAGCCTGGGCTGGGGCTTACTATCGCGCCATGTCGGCCCTTCCATCCAGCAGCCTGCGCCTCTACGGCATGCAGGAGCGCGCGAACCACCTCGACTTCGACATCCGCTTCGAAGGCGCGCGCGACGTGCTGGCGCGGCCGCACCGGCACGAGTATTTCCAGATCCAGGTCAGCATCCACGGCGGCTCGCAGCAGGTGATCGGCGGCGCGGTGCGCCCGTTCACCGCGGGGCACCTGAGCTTCGTGCTGCCGTATCGCGTGCACGTGGTGCCGCATCCGCCCGGTGCGCGCTATGCCATCGTGAACTTCGACCAGGGCTTTCTCTGGCCCGAGCTGGCGGTCGAGGCGCTCGACCTGGAGGAGGTGCCGGCCGCGCGCCAGCCAGAGCTCGCGCCCTTCCTGTTCCAGGAGTGCCTGGACTTCCATTTCGGCGATGCCGATTTCGCGCGCATCCTCGAATGGCTCGATGAACTCGCCGCGCTGAACCGGGAGCGGCGCTTCGGTACCGTGGGCGCGATCCGCGGCATCCTGCTGCAGCTGATGGCGCTGGTTTGCCACCGGCACGAGGGGCCGCTGCTCGCGCAGGCGGCGCTGCAGGGTGGCCGCAGCGCGGGCCACGCTGCGCTGCAGCGCGTGATGCGCTACGTGCGCGAGCACCTGGCCGAGGAGATGTCGCTCAACGATGCCGCGGCGGCGGCCATGCTCTCGCCCAACTACCTTGCGCACCTGCTCAAGAAGCAGACCCAGCGCACCTTCACCGAGCTGGTGACCGAGCGCCGCCTCGAACGCGCGAAGGAACTGCTGGTGACGTCGAACGCCCGCATCGGCGACATCGCGCGGCAGTGCGGCTTCGGCGACGCGGTCTACTTCGCCCGCCGCTTCAGGCTGCAGAACGGCGTCACGCCGCGGGAGTTCCGCAGCCAGGCGGATGCCGGGCTGGCCCAGGCGGCGCAGGCGCTTTCCAGCCGCTAGGGCCGCGCGCTGCGAAGCGCCTCGGTCATCGCATCCACGACGGCCGCGTTGGCCGCATCCTGCAGCCGCACCACGCCCACGGGCGGCAGATTCCACTGCAGGCGCTGGGGCATCACGCGGGCGCCGCTCGCATCGGCCACCTCCTGCGCAATGTCGTCGGGCAGGATGGTGATCGCATCGGGCATGTGCCGCAGCACCGACACCAGCGTCTTGTGCGCGTAGGCCTCCAGCAGCGGCACTGGCACCGGCTGTCCGGCCGAGGCGAAGATCGAATGGATCATCTGGCGGATCGGCGTGTCCGCCGGCGGGAAGATCCAGTGCAGGGACACGAAGGCCTCCCAGTCCAGTCCGCGCCGCAGCAGCCGCTGGGCGGCCGCGCGCGACACCACGAGGCGCGGCTCCTGCTTGTAGAGGAACTGCTGTGCCAGCCCGGCTTCGGCGCTGGCCGGCGTGAAGCGGCAGATCGCGCAGTCCAGCGTGCGCGCCTGCACGGCCTGGACGAGCGCATGGGTCGTGGCCTCTTCGACCATGAAGCCCAGGCGCGGCCGCACCGCCAGCAGGTGCTGCCAGACGGCGTCCTGCGTGACGCCCGAAAGAAAGGGAATGACGCCGATGCGCAGCCGCCCCTGCAGCCCCGTGCCGAGCGCTGCCAGGTCCTCGCCCAGCGATTGCGCATCGGCCAGCGCAACCCGTGCCCGCGCCAGCACCAGCAGGCCCGCGGCCGTGGGCTCCAAGCCGCGCCCGCCGCGGGTGAACAGCGGCGTCATGAAGATGTTCTCGATCTCGCCGAGCGCGCGCGTGACGGTGGGCTGGCTCAGGCCGAGATGCTGCGCCGCGCGGCTGACCGAGCGCTGGCGCTCGAGCTCCGCGAGAAGGGCGAAGTGGCGCAGCTTGAGCCGCGGCGTGAGGTGTTGCAGTGTCGGCGCCGGCATGCCGCCATCCTATGCGAGAGGTATAGCAATAGATGCATGCATTCATCAGAAAATATGCAGTGGCCGCTATTCGTTGTTTCTACACTCGGCCGGATGTTCACGACCCGTCCTGAAATCGCCGGCACCTTCGGCGTTGCCTCCTCGACCCACTGGCTGGCCTCGCAGACCGCGATGGGCGTGCTCGAACGCGGTGGCAACGCCTTCGACGCCGCCGTGGCCGCGGGCTTCGTGCTGCAGGTGGTGGAGCCGCATCTCAACGGCCCCGGCGGCGAGGCGCCGATCCTGCTGTGGAGCGAACGCGAGCGGCGCATGCACGCCATCCGCGGACAGGGCTGCGCGCCGGCCGAGGCCAGCGCTGCGGCATTCCGCGCGCTCGGCTTCGAGCAGGTGCCGGGCATCGGCCTCCTGGCGGCCACGGTGCCGGGGGCGTTCCCCGCCTGGCTTACCATGCTGCGCGAGCACGGCACCTGGTCGCTCGCCGGGGTGCTGGCACCGGCGATCGGCTATGCGCGCGATGGCTTTCCGCTGGTGTCGCGCGCCGCCGAGGCCATTCTTGCGGTGCGCGGCCTGTTCCTCGAACACTGGCATTCGTCGGCCAAGGTGTGGCTGCCTGGAGGCAAGCTGCCGCAGCCCGGTTCGCTGTTCCGGCTGCCGGCGCTGGCGGCCACCTACAGCCGCATCGTCGAGACCGCCGAGCGCGAAGGCAGCGGCCGCACCGGCGTGATCGATGCGGCAATCCGCATCTGGCAGCAGGGCTTCGTGGCGCGCGAGATCGACAGCTACTGCCGCGGCACCGCCGTGCGCGACAGCAGCGGAGAGGCGCATGCCGGCCTGCTGCGCTACGAGGACATGGCCGCGTGGCGCGTTGCCACCGAGGCGCCGCTCACGGCGCAGTTCGGCCGCTACACGGTCGCGAAGTGCGGCTTCTGGAGCCAGGGGCCGGCGTTCCTGCAGCAGATCGGCATGCTGCGCCACGCGGGGCTCGAGCATCACCTGCCCGGCACGGCAGGCTTCGTGCACCGCATCACCGAGGCCGCCAAGCTGGCCCTGGCCGACCGGCTGGCGTGGTATGGCGCGGCGTCCGGCGCGCGCGCCGATGCGCAGCAGGCGCTGCTGTCGGACGCCTATCTGCGCGAACGCTGGGCCATGGTCGATCCAGAGCGCGCGTCCGACACGCTGCGGCCAGGCGAGCCGCTCGGCCTTGCGCCGCGCCTGCCCGACCTGGACGTGAGTGCGCGGACCCTGCGCACGGCCGACACACGCTTCGGCGTCGGCGAGCCCACCTTCGCCGCGCTGCCGCCGGTCGCCGAATGGGCGGAGCGCGAGATCTTCGTGGGCGACACCTGCCACATCGACGTGATCGACCGGCACGGCAACATGGTCGCGGCCACGCCTTCGGGCGGATGGCTGTCCTCGAGCCCCGCGATTCCGGCGCTGGGCTTTGCGCTCAACACGCGGCTGCAGATGAGCTGGCTCGACGAAGGGCTGCCCAGCTCGCTCGAGCCGCGCGTCGCACCCTGCACCACGCTGTCGCCGTCGATGGCGCTGCGCGACGGCGAGCCCTACATGGCGTTCGGCACCCCCGGCGGCGACCAGCAGGACCAGTGGTCGGTCGGTTTCTTCCTGCGCCATGCGGTGCACGGCCTCAACCTGCAGCAAGCCATCGATGCGCCGGCCTGGCACGTCAAGCACGCCCCCGGCTCCTTCTGGCCGCGCCAGACCACGCTCAACACGCTGACGCTGGAATCGCGCTTCGACCCCGAGACGCTCGAACAGCTGCGCGCAATGGGCCACCAGGTGCAGGTCGGCGATGCCTGGTCCGAAAGCCGCATGTCCGCCTGCAGCCGCGAACATGACGCGCAGGGCCGGCTGGTGCTGCGCGCCGGCGCCAATCCGCGCGGCATGCAGGGCTATGCCGTGGGCCGCTGATCTCCACCGCCTTTGCTTCAACTTCCTCACCTTCGTTCCAAGGACATCACCATGCTCCAACGTGCCTTGCGGGGCCTGCTTCTGCTGGCCTTCTCATGCGCCGCGCAGGCCGCACCGGCCGCCTACCCCGAGAAGCCGATCACGCTGATCGTCCCCTGGGCCGCCGGCGGCTCGACCGACATCCTGGCGCGCGCCATTGCCGAGCAGCTCGGCAAGTCGATGGGCCAGCCGGTGGTGGTCGACAACCGCGTCGGCGCTTCCGGCAACATCGGCTCCAACTTCGTCGCCAAGGCCAGGCCCGACGGCTATACGCTCCTGATCGGCTCGATGAGCACGCACGCGATGAATCCCGCGCTGATGCCCGGCATGCCCTTCAAGGGCGCGGAGGACTTCACGCCCATTGCGCTGGTGGCCAACGTGATCAACACGATGGTGGTGAACCCCTCGGTGCCGGCGAAGGACCTGCGCGAATTCATCGCCTACGCCAAGGCCAACCCCGGCAAGCTGGCGTACGCCTCGGCCGGCGGCGGCTCCACCAACCACCTGAGCGCCGAGATGTTCAAGAAGGCGGCCGGCATCGACATGCTGCACGTGCCCTACAAGGGCGGCGCGCCGGCCGTGCTCGACACGGTGGGCAACCAGACCCAGGTGCTGTTCTCCGCCGGCACGCAGACGCTGCCGCACGTCAAGGCGGGCAAGCTGCGCCTGCTGGCCGTGACGGAGCCCAGGCGCTCCGCGCTGCTGCCCGACACGCCCACCGTCGCCGAGACGCTGCCCGGCTACGAGATGAGCGTGTGGTACGCCGCGTTCGGACCCGCGGGCATGCCCGCCGAGCTGGTCACGCGGCTCAATGCCGAGATCAACAAGGCGCTGGCGGTGCCCGAAGTGCGCGCCCGCATGGATGCGATCGGCGTCGAGCTGGTGAAGAGCACGCCCGAGCAGCTGGCTGCGGCGCTGCGCAGGGACACCGAGCGCTACGGCAAGGTCATCCGGGACCTCGGGATCAAGCTTGACTGAGGTGCTGTCCGTCGAGGTGTGCGAGCAGCTGTGCGACGCGCTGCCGCGGGCCGCCACGGTCGACGCCGCGCTGGGGCACATCGAGTCGGCGCGCCGCGCGCTGCTCGGCCCGGGGCTTCTCACGGTGAACCTGAACGCGACGGCCCCGGACGATCCGCCCGACGAAGTGCAGCTGCAGCGCCTCTGGTCGTCCGACCCGCAGGCCTATCCGGTGGCCGGCCGCAAGCGCAAGACGCTCACGCGCTGGACGCAGCACCTGCTGCTGCGCGCCGAGGTCTTCGTCGGCGAAGGCGAGGCGGCGCTGGCCGAGGTGTTCGACGACCATGCGCTCATTGCCACGCTGGGCCTGCGCGCGGTGGTGAACGTGCCGCTGCTGGAAGACGGCCGATGCGCGGCCACCTTCAACGTGCTGGGCACCCGCGCGCGCTGGACGCCGCAGGAGATTGCGCTGGTGCGGTTGCTGGCCCTGCTGGCTACGCCGTGGGTGCTGCGCGCGCGCCGCGATGCCCGGGCATCGCCGCCGGAGCCGGGCTCCCGGCCCCCTCCACCGTCGCGTAAGTCCTAAGTCCTACAGACACCCGCCGCGCGCAGACTTGCTCTTGCCGGCCCCATGGCCGGCAAGCACAAGGAGCGGCATGGTTACACTGGACCGGATCGGCTGTCATCGCTGCGGGCGCGTTCGCCTGCACGCCGATGCCTCATGTCCGGCCTGCGGCGCGGCGCCTGCCGCAAGAGCGGCGGTGGCGGGCGCGAGCGAGCCCTTCGTCGGCCGCCGCGGCGAATTGCAGCTGGCGCACGATGCGCTCGGCGGGGCGCTGGCCGGTCGCGGCCGCGTCGTCATGCTGAGCGGGGAGGCCGGCATCGGCAAGACGCGGCTGGCCCAGGAGGTGGCAACGCTGGCCCTGCGGCGCGGCATGCTGACCCTGTGGGGCCGCTGCCTCGAGGAGCCGGGTGCGCCGCCTTTCCTGCCGTGGACCCGCGCGATGCAGGCCTGCCTGCGGGCCTGCCGCGACGAGCGCCTGCCCGCGCTGCTCGGGCGCGAGGCCGCGGCGGCCGTCGAGATTGCGCCCGAACTCGCCGAGCGGCTGCCCCCCGGCACCGCGGTGCCGGCGATCGGCGAGGGCGACCAGGCACGCTTCCGGCTGTTTGCCGCGGTTGCGCATTTCTGGCGCCAGGTGGCGACCCTGCGCCCGCTGCTGCTGATCCTCGACAACCTGCACTGGGCCGATGCATCGTCGCTGCGGCTGCTGGCCTTCATCGCCCAGGACGTCGGCGAATCCCGCATCCTGCTGCTCGGCTCCTACCGCGAGGCCGGCCTGTCGCGCCAGCATCCGCTGGCGGCCACACTGGCCGAGCTGCTGAACACACGGCAGTTCTGCCGCCTGCCGCTGCAGGGCCTGAGCCTTGAGGAAACCGAGCGGATGGTGGCCGCGGCCAGCGCCGTGACGCCGCCGCCCGCCGTGATCGCGACCATGCATCGCCGCACCGAGGGCAATCCGCTCTACCTGGTCGAGATGCTGCGTTTCCTGCAGCAGGGCCCCTGCGGGGACGACCCGCACGCCGCCGCGGCGCGGGCCGGGACCGTGCCGAGCGGCATCCGCGCGGTGATCGGCCAGCGGCTCAACCAGCTCTCGGCGCCGTGCTGCGAACTGCTCGCGATCGCTGCGTGCATCGGCCGCGACTTCGACCTGCCGCTCCTGGCCGAGCTGGCCGGCGCCGGCAGCGAGGCCACGCTGCTGGGCAGGCTCGACGAGGCGCTGGCGCAGCGCGTCATCGAGGCCGTGCCGCCCGGGCCGCAGTACCAGTTCAGCCACGTGCTGATCCGCGAGGTGCTCTATGACGAGCTGCCCGCGGCACGCCGCGTCGCGCTGCACGGGCGCATCGCCGAGTCGCTGGAGGCGCGCCATGCCGGGCGGCTCGACGCCGTGCTGGCGCAGCTCGCCTACCACGCGGCCGCGGCCCTGCCCGCGGGCAATGCGGCGCGCGCGCTGGACATCGCGCAGCAGGCCGCCGCGCGGGCCGTGGCGCTGATGGCGCACGAAGAAGCCCTGCGCTGCTACCGCCTCGCGCTGCAGTTGCAGGAGCGCTGGCTGCCGGCCGCGCGCGCGCGGCATGGCGTGCTGCTGCTGGCGCTCGGTGCGGTGCAGACGCACGCCGGCGAGAACGATGCCAGTGCCGCCACCTTCCTGGAAGCGGCCACGCTGGCGCGCGCGCTCGGCGACGCGGACCTGTTCGCGCAGGCGGCGCTCGGCTTCGAGAACAACGGCTGGCGCATCAGCCGCCCGGGCGAGCAGGCGGCGGCACTGCTCGAAGAGGCGTTGGCCTCGTCGGACGGTTTCGACGCCGCGCTGCAGGTCGACCTGCTGGCCGCGCTGTGCCGCGCCTGCATCTTCTGCGGCCGGCAGTCGCAGGCCAACGCGGCGCAACACCAGGCGGTCGCGCTGGCGCGCGGGCTGGCGATGCCGCACCCGCTGTTCAAGGCGCTGGCGGCGATCCTGCCGGCGCGCGCCGATCCCACCCAGCTCGACGAGCGCCTGCGCTGCGCGCGCGAGGCACTCGAAGTGGCCGAGCGTGCCGGCCACATGGAATGGGTCGACGCGCTGACCGGCTGGTACTTCGGCGACCTGGTCGAGAAGGGCGAGCTCGCCGCGGCACGCCCGCTGGCCCAGGTCCATGCGCGGGTGGCAGACGCGATCCGCCAGCCCTTCATGCAGGCCATGGGGCTCGCCAGCCTCACATTGCTCGCCGCCTACGAGGGCCGCTTCGCAGATGCCGAGCGGCTGGCCGGCCAGACCTTCACGATCGGACAGCGCTTCCTGCCCGGAAACGCGCAGGGCGCCTACAGCCTGCAGATCTTCGTGCTGCGGCGCCACCAGGGCCGCCTCGGCGAGGTGCTGCCGGTGCTGCGCGGGCTGGTGGGCAGCGTGCCTCGCGACAGCCTCTGGCAGCCCGGTCTCGCGCTGATCTGTGCCGAACTCGACCTGCACGAACCGGCCCGAGAGGCCTACGAGGCGCTCGCGGGCGACGGCTTTGCCGGCATTGCGCGCGACGGCATGTGGCTGACCAACATCGTCTTTGCGGCCGAGGTCTGCGCCCGCCTCGGCGACCGGCCGCGCGCGGCGCTGCTGTACCGGCTGCTCGCACCCTACGCCGGCCGCAACGTGGTGACCGGCACCAACATCGCCTGCTTCGGCGCCGTGGACCGCTACCGCGGCATGCTGGCCGCGCTGGCCGGCGACGACGCGAACGCCGCGGTGCACCTGCAGGCCGCGGTTGCGCTGGACGAGCGCTGCGGCGGCCGTCCCTGGCTCGCGCACAGCCGCCTGGAATGGGCGCGCTGGCTGGCCGCGCGCGGCGATGCGGCAGCCGCGGGCACGCAGCTCGATGCGGCACTCGCACTCGGCCGCGAACTGGGCATGGCCAGCCTGGCGCGGCGCTGCGAGGCGCTGCAGCGCGAACTCGAGGGCGCCGGCGCGGCGCCGTCGGCATCCCCCGAGGGCCTGAGCCGGCGCGAACTCGCCGTTCTGCGGCTGCTCTGCGCCGGCTGCAGCAACCAGGCGATCGCCGAGCGCCTGTTCATCAGTCCGCACACGGTGGCGCACCACGTGCGCCACATCCTTGCCAAGACCGAGTGCCGCAGCCGCACCGAGGCCGCGGCCTGGGCGCACCGCCACCGCGTCGCGGTCGAGGGCCGGGAGCCATCCTGATGGCCGGGGCGGCACGGCGCGAAATGGTCAATTCGGGCGATGCGCGGCCGCGCGCCCAAGCCTAACTTCGGGTCTCGGGCTCGGCGCCGCCGGGTCCTCAACCCGAAGGAGTGCGCCCCATGCCTGCAACCCTGTACGAACGACTTGGCGGAGAGGAGCGCATCCAGCGCCTCGTCACCGACGTCGTCGAGAACCACTACGCCAACCCGCTCATCCGTTCGCGCTTCGCCAACAGCAACCGCGCCGAGGTCGAGCGCCATGTGGTCGAGTTCCTCTGCTCCGGCAGCGGCGGCCCGCAGTGCTACACCGGCAAGGACCTGGTGTCGGCCCACAAGGGCATGAACATCAGCGAGCAGGAGCTGGTCGCCGCCATGGACGACATCGTCGCGGCCATGACCAAGAACGGCTACGACCAGGCCGAGAAGAACGAGGTGGTCGCGATCCTCTATTCGTTGAAGGGCGACGTGGTGCGGCTGTAGACGCAGCCGCGGCTCTCGCTTGCGCCCCGGCGGCGCTTCGCCGGTGACACGGAAAGGAAAGGAACCTCACCATGACACGCCAGCCATTTGCCGCCTGGGCGATCGGCGCCGCCCTGATCGCGGCCATCGCCACCAGCTGGGCCCAGTCCGGCGACCACCAGATGATCTCGCCCGCCGACCTCAAATGGGCCGACGTTCCCTCGCTGCCGCCCGGCGCGAAGCTCGCGGTGATCGAAGGCCCGATGAGCGAGGCCGTGCCCTTCACGGTGCGCCTCAAGGTGCCGGCCAACTACCGGGTACCGTCGCACTGGCATCCGGCCGTCGAGCGGGTGACCGTGCTTTCGGGCACATTCCACATGGGCCTGGGCGACAAGCTCGACATGCAGAAGTCGATGCCGGTGGTGGCGGGCGGCATGATGATCCTGCAGCCCAAGACGCCGCACTTCGCCTGGACCAGCGAGGAAACGGTGGTGCAGCTGCACGGCACCGGGCCCTGGGGCATCACCTACGTCAATCCGGCGGACGACCCGCGGGCGAAATGAACTTCAGGCCGACAGGAGGTCGGCCGGCAGCGCCGGCGGGCGCAGCTCGCCGACCTCGATCACCACGTCAGCCGGCAGTCCGTTGCGCCGTGCCGCCTCGCGGATCGGCTCGATGCCGGGGGCTTCGTACAGACAGTAGGTCTTCTTCTTGTCGGCGCTGAGGAACGAATACAGCCAGCGCACGCCGACGTCGTCGTTGACGCGGATGATGCCGGCCGCGGCCTCGGGCGAGACCTCGAGTTGATCCGCAAAATTGCGCTCGATCAGGTAGAGAGGCATGGCGGCTCCTTCGTCGTGAGGAAGTGCCATCGTAGTACGGCTGGCCGCAAAAACCTAAGATGTGCCCTTCATGGACACATCCCCCGACAACCCGGCGCGCCCGCGGATCTACCTTGCCGGCCCCGACGTCTTCCGCCCCGACGCCAGGGAGCACTTCATGCGGCTCGCGGCCGCCTGCGATGCGCTGGGGCTGGCAGCCCTGCTGCCGGCCGACGGCAACGAGGAGCCGGGTGCGCAGGCGCCGGAAATGCAGATCTACCAGGCCAACATGCAGCGCCTTCGCGGCGCCGACGGCGTGGTGGCCAACCTCGCGTGCTTCCGCGGCCTGGAGCCCGATTCGGGCACGGTGTTCGAGGTGGGCGCCGCGGTGGCGCTGCAGATTCCGGTCGTGGCCTACGGCGTGCCTGCGGGCAGCTATGCCGACCGCGCCCGCGCGGCGCTGCAGTGCGCGCCCGATGCCGCCGGGGTGCTGCGCGAGAGCGGCAGCGGCATCGCGGTGGAGGATTTCGGACAGCCGCTGAACCTCATGCTGGCCTGCTCGATCCACATCGCGCCGACGCCGGAAGCGGCGCTGCAGAAGATGGCGCAGCTGCTCGCCGCGCCTGCGCGCTGAGCCGCCCGGGGAAGGGCGCTGCGGCTATTTCGCCGCAGCCTGTTCCACCGGCGCCACCAGGTGCTCGAGCATGCGCCGCGCATTGAGCGGCAGTTCCTGCGACGAGCGCACGCATGCCATCAGCGTGCGCTCGGCCCAGGTGTCGCCGAGCGCGGCGCGCGCGATCTTCATCGAGCGGGCGCAGCGTTCGGCCGCCGTCTGCGGCACGATGCCCACGCCGATGCCGTTTTCCACCATGCGGCACACGGCCTCGAAGTTGCCCACGCGCACGCGATAGGCCAGGTGCCTGCCGAGCGCGCGGGCATGCTGCGCGAGCAGCAGCTGCAGCGCGCTGTCGGCGGGCAGGCCGACGAATTCGCTGTCGATCACCTCGGCCAGCATCACGCGCCGGCGCCCGGCCAGCGCATGGCCGCGCGGCATCACCAGCACCAGGTCGTCGCGGCGGAACGGGTGGCATTCGAGGCCCTCGGTGTCGATGGCGTCCGAGACGATGCCGATGTCGCAGCGGCCGCCGCGCAGCGCGTCGACGGTGTCCGGGCTGGGCCGCTCCTCGAGGTCGACCGAGATGCGCGGATGCTGCATGAGAAAGCGGCTCAGCACCTCGGGCAGGTGCTCGGTCAGCGCCGAGGTGCCGCACATGAAGCGCACGTGGCCCTTGAGGCCCTGGCCGTATTCGCCGAGCTCGCCGCGCAGGCGCTCCATCTGCTGCAGCACCACGCGCGCATGGTGCAGCAGCGTACGTCCGGCCTCGGTGGGGCGCACGCCCTGCGCGTGGCGCATGAGCAGCGGGCTGCCGAGGGCGTCTTCCATGCCGCGCACGCGCTGGCTGGCCGA
Organism: Variovorax beijingensis; assembly: GCF_007828835.1. Taxonomy (GTDB): domain Bacteria; phylum Pseudomonadota; class Gammaproteobacteria; order Burkholderiales; family Burkholderiaceae_C; genus Variovorax; species Variovorax beijingensis_A. Next base: position 284,977 of record NZ_VIVL01000009.1, read on the forward strand.
GGCCAGCGTCATGTGCGAGCGCGCCGCACCGGCCGTGAGGCTGCCGGCCTCGACCACGTGGAGAAAGAGCCGCAGGTCGGTGAGATCGAATCGCATCGCCGCAAGGTAGCACGGGAGCCTCAGCCTGTGCCTGAGGCCGGCTGCGCGAATGCCGCATTTCCAGGCGCCGCCGTGGCCGGCAGACTGCGCCGCAATGACGATCTCGAACGAACTGGCAGAACTGGCAAGAGGCCACTGGGCGGCCGCTGCCCTGGTGTTTCTGCTGGCCGGCGTGGTCAAGGGCGTGATCGGGCTCGGGCTGCCGACGGTGTCGATGGCGCTGCTCGCGCTCTGGATGCCGCCGGTGCGCGCGGCGGCGCTGTTGATCGTGCCTTCGCTGGTCACCAACCTCTGGCAGACCGGGCCGCGCGCGAGCTTCTGGCCGGTGCTGCGCCGCATCGGCGGCATGCAGGCGGGCATCGTGGCAGGCACCCTGGGCGGCGCGCTGTGGCTGGGCGTGCCTGCGGGTGAATGGGCCTCGGTGGCGCTGGGCGCGGCGCTGGTGGCCTATGCGCTCTGGGGCCTCACGGGGCGGCAGCTGCAGGTGCCCGCGGCGCACGAGCGCTGGCTCGGGCCGGTGGTGGGCGCCGCCACGGGCCTGGTGACCGCGGTGACCGGCGTGTTCGTGGTGCCGGCCGTGCCTTATCTGCAGGCCCTGGGCTTGCAGCGCGACGCGCTGATCCAGGCGATGGGCATATCGTTCACCACCTCGACCGTGGTGCTGGCCATCGGGCTCGCGGGCAACGGCGGCTATCCGGTGGCGGCGGTGGGAGGATCGCTTGCGATGCTGGTGCCGGCCCTCGGCGGCATGGCGATCGGCACCTGGCTGCGCAAGCGGCTGCCGGTGGCGGTGTTCAGGCGCTGCTTCCTGGCCGGGCTGGCGCTGCTGGGGCTCTACATGGTGGCTCGCGCGCTGGCGTGAACCCGACCGGCTTTACTGCGTTGCGAGCAGGGCCGCGCGAACGCGCTCGATGGCCTGCCGGTAGGGCAGGGTGAAATTGGCCGTGTCGTCGCCGGCTGCGAGCCAGCTGAACGAGAACACCAGGCCGTCCTCCTCGGGGCTGCCCATGGCCACGTGGTCGAAGGTTTCGGGCAGCGGGCCGTCGGCGCGCATCAGGAACAGGTGCCACAGCTGGGGGTGGCGCAGCGTATTGCCTTCGATGCCGGCTTCGCAGTCGCGCTGCAGGGTGCCGAGCGGCAGCAGTTCGCCGACGTGGTCGATGCCCGATTCCTCCAGCAGCTCGCGCCGCACCGCCACCTCGGGCGATTCGCCGGGCTCGATGGTGCCCTTGGGCAGCTGCATGTTGCCGTCGCCGGGGTGGCGGAACACCAGCAGCCGGCCCCTGGCGTCGACCAGGCAGGCGCAGGCCTTCAGGATCGGGCTGGTGCGGCCGCTGCTGCTGTCGTTCATCAGGCGTTCGCGAGGGCGGCCTTGACGGCGGCGCTCACCTGGCCCATGTCGGCCTTGCCTGCGAGGCGGGTCTTGACCGCGCCCATCACCTTGCCCATGTCGCCGGGACCCTTGGCGCCCAGTTCGGCCACGATGGCCTTCACCTCGGCGGCCACCTCATCGGCGCTCATGCGCTGCGGCAGATAGACCTCGAGCACCTTGATCTCGGCGGCTTCCTTGTCGGCCAGGTCGGTGCGGCCGCCGGTCGTGAACGCGGCGATCGAGTCCTTGCGCTGCTTGACCATCTTGTCGACGATGGCAACGACCATGGCGTCGTCGAGCTCCACGCGCTCGTCGACTTCCTTCTGCTTCATCGCGGCCAGCAGCAGGCGGATGGTGGCCAGGCGCTCCGAGTCCTTGGCGCGCATCGCGGTCTTCATGTCTTCAGTGATCTGTTCTTTGAGTGTCATTCGGCACAACCTTTCGGAAAAAACAAAAGCCGCGGCAGGTTTCCCTGGCGCGGCTGGGGCAACGGGGGCTGGCGGCGACTTTCGTCGGCGGCCGGGCCCGGGTGTTGCTTAGTACAGCTTCTTGGGCAGCTGCATGCTGCGCACGCGCTTGTAGTGGCGCTTGACGGCGGCTGCCTTCTTGCGCTTGCGCTCGGCGGTCGGCTTTTCGTAGAACTCGCGGGCACGCAGGTCGGTCAGCAGGCCGAGCTTTTCGATGGTGCGCTTGAAGCGGCGCAGGGCGACGTCGAAAGGCTCGTTTTCTTTAACGCGGATGGTGGTCATTGATGAATCGTTGAACTGAATTTGGCCTGGGGAGATCGAGGCCCCAAGCCGGGGTTCCTCAACTGAAAATTTTTGCGGCCGTTGAGGGAAGGCCAAAAGTTAGCCCGCGAGTATAGCACTCCCCAGGGCTGCGCATGCTTCGCGGTCTTTTCAGAAGGAGGTGGCGCAGGCGTGCGCGCTGGCCCAGGCCCATTGGAAGTTGTATCCGCCCAGCCAGCCCGTCACGTCGACCACTTCGCCGATGAAATACAGGCCCGGCTGCTTCGATTCCATGGTCTGGGAGGACAGATCGCGGGTGTCGACGCCGCCAGCCGTGACTTCCGCCTTCTTGTAGCCCTCGGTGCCGCTCGGGGTGATCTGCCAGCGGGCAATGCGCTCCGCCAGGGTGGCCAGGGCCTTGTCGGCCGCCTCGTTGACGGGCCGCTGCAGCGCCGGGTCCTGCCCGACCCAGGCATCCGCCAGCCGGGAGGGCACGAGCGCGGCCAGCTCGTTGGCGATGCGCTTCTTCGAGCGCAGCTTGGCTTCGCCCAAGGCTTCGGCCACGTCCACGCCGGGTGCAAAGTCGAGCGTGAGCGGGCTGCCGGGCTTCCAGTAGCTCGAAATCTGCAGCACCGCCGGGCCCGACAGGCCGCGGTGGGTGAACAGCAGGTCTTCGAGGAAGGCCATCTTTTCCTTCCTGGCGCCGGTTTCGATGCGCACCGGCAGCGCCAGTCCGGCCAGTTCGGCATATGGCGCCCAGGCTTCGCCGCCGAAGGTCAGCGGCACCAGGGCCGGGCGCGGCGCGACGACGCGCAGGCCGAACTGCTCGGCCAGGCGGTAGCCGAAGTCGCTGGCGCCGATCTGCGGAATCGACAGGCCGCCGGTGGCGACCACCAGCCTGGGTGTCTCGATGGGGCCCCGGGTGCTATCGATCCTGTAGCTGCCTGCGCCCGCCGTGCCGTCGCCGGAGGCCGAGAAGACGATCTTTCCGAGCTTGCACGGCTGCCAGCGCGTGACGCTGCCCGCATCGCACTCCGCCAGCAGCATGTCGATGATCTGCTGCGAGGAGCCGTCGCAGAACAGCTGGCCCTTGTGTTTTTCGTGATACGCGATGCCGTGCTTGTGCACCAGCTCGATGAACTGCTGTGGCGCATAGCGCGACAGCGCCGAGCGGCAGAAATTCGGGTTGTCGCCGATGAAGTGGCGCTGCGGCGCGCGCACGTCGAGGTCGCGGTTGGTGAAATTGGCGCGCCCGCCGCCCGAGATGCGGATTTTTTCCGCGATCTTTTCACTGTGGTCGACCAGCAGCACCTTGAGCCCGCGCTGCCCGGCCAATGCCGCGCAGAACAGGCCCGCGGCACCGGCGCCGACCACGACGGCGTCGAATAAATGAACCGAAGACGAATTGCTCAAGGCGGTCAGGGGCCGTCTGCGGCAAGCAGCGGCGGCGCGTTGTACTTGAGGTGGCCCACGTAGCGCAGCGGCTGCGTGGCGGCAATCGAGGGCACGTCGCCCTCGCGCATGTGCAGCAGGTCGGCCGGGCTGACCCAGCGCGGGTCGGCGTCGGTGATCGGCAGGCCGGCCCGCCGGTAGGCCTCGAGCACGAACTGCGAGCAGAAGAACTGGTCGTCGCGGCTCGCGCCCAGCTGCACCATGGCCATGCCGCTGATGCAGTAGTGGCTGACGGCGGAGGGGACGAGCGGCAGCTCGCACAGGCGCCGGTTCAGCACGAATGGCGCATTCAGCAGCACGCCGGTGGTGTTGTAGCGGATGCCCACCTGCGAGTTGGCCCAGGCGCGCAGTTTCTGGGCACCCGAGGCATCGAGCCCGGGCACCCGGAAGGCCACGACCATCTGTTCCTCGTCCACCACGTCGGCCAGCGGCCGCGCGCGCACGCCGCTGCCTACCGCCTCGGCGATCAGGCCGTCGCCCAGGTAGAGCACGGCGTGGCTCACGGGCGAGAAGGTGCCCAGCCGGATGCCGAAGGAATTGACCGTGGCGATGGAGGTCAGCAGGATGTCGCCGGGCTGCAGCGCATCGGCGGCAATGAGCTCGCCGCCGTTGCCGGGCGCGATGACCGAGCTCTGCACGCGCAGGCGCAGGCCCGCGTCTTTCGAGGGCAGGTCGACGCGGGTGGCGCAGGCCGAGAGCAGCAGCAATGCGGCAGCGCCGAGCGCCGCCACGCGGAGATGGCGCCGCATCATCCCTTCCAGACGAAAGGAAACTTCAGCTGCTTGAAGAAGCCGTTGGGCACGTAGTCGCCGAGCACGCCGTACTTCTCGGGCCAGAGCTTGGTGCTCTTCACCGCGGTGCCGAAGAGATAGTCGAGAAAGGCGTAGTGCGCCGAATAGTTCTTGTCGAGCGCCTCCACGTCCTGGCTGTGGTGCCAGTGGTGGAAGTTGGGCGTGACGATGACGTAGCGCAGCGGCCCGAGCCGCACGCTCACGTTGCAGTGGTTGAACACCGCCTGGAAGCCCACCACCACGATGTACGCGTCGATCACTTCCTTGGAGAAGCCCAGCACGTAGATCGGCGCCAGCACCAGCGTGCGCGTGATCAGCAGCTCGAGGATGTGCTGGCGCGAGCCGGCCATCCAGTCCATGCTCTTCACGCTGTGGTGCACCGCGTGCAGGCGCCACAGCACCGGCACCTCGTGGTAGGCGCGGTGGGTCCAGTACTGCACGAGGTCGGCCACCAGGATGATCAGCAGCAGCCCGGCCCAGAACGGCAGGTTGCCCACCCAGCCGCGCACGCCGTCGTTGGCGGCCCAGCCGAAGAACTTGTGCACCATCAGGTTGGTGGCCAGCAGGACGAATCCCACGATCATGTGGTTGACCACGAAATGATGGAAGTCGGTCTGCCATTCGGCGCGGAACACCGGCTGGTCCTTGCGCAGCGCGAACAGCTTCTCGATGAAGATGAAGATCAGCGAGGAGCCCAGCAGGTCCAGGATGAACCAGTCCAGGCCGATGTAGGGCGTGTTGTCGGCAAAGTCGTTCACCGGCACCTTGTGCCCGCCCAGCAGCGCGGCCGCGGCCACCAGCAGGAAGGCGGCCGAAGAGAGCCAGCGCGAGCGGTTGAAGATGATGTTCACCAGCGCCAGCCCGCCCGAGACCACCATGGCCGCCAGCAGGATGAAGCGCATCACGTCGACGTTGTAGCTCTTGCGCAGCTCGGGCGTCGTGAGGTATTGGGGAAAGTGGAAGGCCAGCACGCCGAGGAAGCACAGGATGCCCAGGCTCAGCGCGATGGTTCCGGTGACGAGGCCCCGGCCGCGGCGCAGCTCGCCATGGGTCTGGGTGAATTCGTTGAGTTTGTCGATGTCCAGCATTGCCCGCCTCTCTCTCGCTCGTGTTGTGTCTTGTTGGGCGCGATTTTAGGCGGCTGTAGGAAAACTCTCACGTCGGCCGAACGGCCAGGCATGGCCATGCCATCCGGGCCTCAGCGCGGCCGCACGGCGCGCCGGCGCAGCAGCGCAGCCGTGCCCAGCGCCACGGCCATGACCAGCAGCGACACGACGGTGGTCACCGTCCCCAGCGCATAGATGGAAGGCGTCGTGACCGTCGAGGTCAGGCCCTGCAGCTCGAGCGGCAGCGTGTTGACGTCGCCGATGGCCTGCGAGGTGCGGGCGATCTCGTCCCACGACAGCGTGAAGCCGAACATGCCGATGCCGACGATCGACGGCCCGATCAGCGGCAGCACCACGAAACGGAAGGTCTGCCAGGGCGTGGCGCCGAGATCGCGCGCGGCTTCCTCGTAGGCCGGGTTGAAGCGGTTGAACACCGCGAACATGATGAGCAGGCCGAAGGGCAGGGTCCACGTCAGGTGCGCGCCGAGGGCGGAACTGAAGAGGCCGAGCGCGGTGCCGTAGCCCTCGAGCAGCGTGGTGGCATCCATCGCCGTCAGCAGGCTCTTGATGCCGGTGTCGAGCAGCCGGAACTGCAGGCCGATGCCGAGCGAAATGATGATCGACGGCATGATGAGGCTTGCCACGGTCACGAAGAACAGGGCGTTGCTGCCCGCGAGCTTCTTGCGGAACGCGAGCCCGGCCAGCACCGACAGCACCACGGTGAAGCCCATGACCACCGCGCCCAGCGCCAGCGAACGCCGGAAGGCCGCGCCGATGTCGACGGTGCCCAGGCCCTCGGCCAGCTTGTGGAACCAGTGCAGCGAGACGCCGCGCAGCGGAAAGGTCAGGCCGCCTTCGGGGCCCTGGAAGCTCAGGATGAAGATCGTGATCATCGGGCCGTAGAGGAACAGCACGAAGAGGCCGAACACGATTGCGAGCGGCCAGAAGCCGGGTCGGCGTTCCATCTCAGAGCTCCTTGCGGATATCGACCAGCCGGGTGAGTCCCCAGATGATCATCAGCACCACCGCCAGCAGGATCATCGCGTTGGCCGCGGCCAGCGGAAACTGCAGGTACGAGGTCTGCACCTGGATGATCTTGCCGATCGATGCGATCTGCTGCCCGCCCATCACGCCGATGGTGACGAAGTCGCCCATCACGATCGTGATGACGAAGATCGAGCCGATCAGGATGCCCGTGCGCGACAGCGGCACCACCACGTTCCAGAGCGTCTGCCAGCCCGAGGCGCCCGCGTCGCTGGCCGCTTCGAGCAGCGAGCGGTCGATGCGCATCATGCTGTTGAAGATCGGCACGATCATGAACATCGTGTAGAGATGCACGAAGGCGAGCACCACCGAGAAATTGGAGAACAGCAGCCACTCGACCGGCTGGTCGACGAGGCCGAGCCCGGTCAGCGCCTGGTTGACCAGCCCGTTGCGGCCCAGGAGCGGCACCCACGAGATCATGCGGATCACGTTGGAAGTCCAGAAGGGCACGGTGCACAGCACGAACAGCGCCGTCTGCATGCCCGGCGAGCGCACGTGGAACGCCAGAAAGTAGGCCACCGAAAGACCGATCAGCAGCGTGATGCCCCACACCAGCAGGCAGAACTTGAAGGTGCTCAGGTAGGTATTGAGCGTGACGCACAGGTCGCCGTTGTCGGTGAGCTGCGAACAGCCCTCGAACAGGCTCAGGTAGTTGCGCAGCGTCACCGCCGGGATCAGCTCGTACTCGTTGAAGTTCCACAGGCTGACCATCGCGACCAGCGCCAGCGGAACCAAGAAGAACAGCAGGAACACCAGCGCGAACGGCGCGGCCTGCCACCACGCCTTCACGGCATGGACGGACGGGCTGGGCGCGTGCGCGCTGGCGGTGGGGGCGTTCACGGGATCAGGCAGCGACGAACTCGTTCCACTTCCGGACCATGTACTCGTTCTCGTCCATGACGGCGTTCCAGCAGGCAATGCCGCCCATGCGCTGCTCGTAGCTGCCGCCGTCGCGCACCGCGCCGGCCTTGGCGAGCAGGTCGCCGTTCGGACTCTTGATGTCCTGCGCGGCGGGCTTGCCTTCCATCCAGTAGGCCCATTCGTAGGCTTCCATCTTGGCCTTGGCGGTGTCGAGCACGGCGCTGTAGTAGCCCTGGCGGTTCAGGTAGGCGCCGGCCCAGCCGTCGAGGAACCAGTTGATGAATTCATAGGCGCCGTCGAGCTTCTTGCCCGAGAGCGTGGCCGGCAGGCCGAAGCCGGCGGCCCAGGCGCGATAGCCCTCCTTGAGCGGCTGGAAGTTGCAGGCGATGCCCTTGGTGCGCACGGCGGTGACGGCCGGCGACCACATCGACTGGATCACCACTTCGCCCGAAGCCATCAGGTTGACCGACTCGTTGAAGTCCTTCCACAGCGCGCGGAACTGGCCGGCCTTCTTGGCTTCGATCAGGGTCTTGATCGTGAGGTCGATCTCGGCCTTGGTCATGTTGCCCTTGTCCTTGTACTTGTGGATGCCCTTGGCTTCCACCACCATCGCCGCGTCCATGATGCCGATCGACGGAATGTTCAGGATCGCGGCCTTGCCCTTGAACTCGGGGTTCAGAAGCTCGGCCCAGGAACCAATGGGACGCTTGATCAGGTCGGGACGGATGCCCAGCGTGTCGGCGTTGTAGACCGTGGGAATGAGCGACATGAACTGTGTTGGCGCAGTCGCGAACTTCTTGCTCTTCTCGCCTTCGAGATAGATCACCTTCTTGGGCGCGGTGCCCTGGTCGCCCACGGCCTTGCCGGCGACCTCGCCCTTGGTGAAGAGCGTGGTGATCTTGTCGGCGTTCTTGATCTTCCGGGTGTCGATGCCCTTCAGGTTGCCGGTGGGCACGATCTTCTTGAGCGAGAAGAACTCGGTGTCGATCAGGTCGAAGCTGTTGGGCGCGGTGACGGCGCGCTTGGTCACGTCGTCGGTGGTCACGGCCACGTACTGGATCTCGATGCCGGTGTCGGCCTTGAACTTCTCGGCGATGGCCTTGTCCTGATTCACCGCCGTGCCCAGGTAGCGCAGCACGATCTTTTCCTGCGCATGCACGAAGGGCGCGATGCCCGTGGCCAGGATGCCGGCGGTGCCTTGCAGCAGGGTGCGGCGCTGGAGGCCGGCGGACGAGTCGATGGGGTCGGTCATGGAAGAGTCTCCGTGGAAGAAAAAGGCAGGGGAGGGAAAGTGGAAAAAAGCGAATGGAAATGCAGGCAATGCCAGAACGGCCGCGCGCTCACAGCGGCATGCTCGCGAGCGCGGCCAGGTCGTCGCGTGCGGGGCGGCTGCCGCTCGCGGCCGGCGCCGGCGCGCGCTCGGCAGGCGGCTTGGCACCGGGGCCGAGCACGCGCACATCGGCCTCGGCCCAGGACAGGTGCACCGCATCGCCCGGCGCATGGGGGCTTGCAAGAAAGGCGGCCTCGCCCAGCAGCACCGAGACGCTGCCGCGGCCGGGCGCGGCGTCCTGCAGCGCGAGGCCGAGCAGCACGTAGGTGCCCTGGTACTCGACGTCGGTGACCGTGGCGGCCAGGCCGCCCGCCGCGTCGCCGCGGGCGATCCGCATGTGGTCGTTGCGCACGGCGATCGGGCCGGCAGGCGTGTCGAACACGTTGTGGCCGCCCATGAAGCGCGCCACGAATTCGCTCGCAGGATGGTTGTAGACCTGGTGCGGCGAACCGGCCTGCTCGATCACGCCGTGGTTCATGACCACCATGGTGTCGGCCAGCGCCATCGCTTCTTCCTGCGAGTGCGTGACATGCACGAAGGTCAGCCCCAGTTCCTTCTGCCAGCGCCGCAGCTCGGCGCGCATCTGGATGCGCAGGAACGGATCGAGCGCCGACAGCGGCTCGTCGAGCAGCAGCACGCGCGGCTCGGTGATGAGTGCGCGCGCGAGCGCCACGCGCTGCTGCTGGCCGCCGGAGAGTTCGCCGGGCTTGCGTTCGGCCAGGTGGCCCATCGCCACGCGCTCGAGCAGCTCGCGTGCGCGCTGCTGGCGCTCGGCCTTGCCGACACCCTTCATCTTGAGGCTGAAGGCCACGTTGTCCAGCGCCGAAAGGTGCGGGAACAGCGCGAAGCTCTGGAACATCATCGCGGTGCCGCGCGCGGCCGCGGGCAGGTTGGTGATGTTGCGGTTGTCCAGCAGGATGTCGCCGCTCGTGACCGACTCGTGGCCCGCGATCATGCGTAGCGTGGTGCTCTTGCCGCAGCCCGAGGGGCCCAGCAGGCAGCAGTAGCTGCCGCTCGCGATGCGCAGGTCGATCCGGTCGACGGCGGCGGGCGTGCCCGCGGCATAGCGCTTGCTGAGCGCGACGACTTCGACGGCGGCGGGCGGAGGCGCGATGGCGGCGGTCATCGCTGGGCCCCGGGCGCGGGAAATGATCGGAAGGCGAGCATGCTGGCGTTAAGCACGCTCCATGCCACGTTGGCGGCTCGAGGGGCCCATGGCCTCGAGCGGGGATGCCCGGCGGCCCTCGCCCCGAAACCCCGGAAACCTAGGTGCCGAAGCGGTTCGCGTCCGTCGGCAGCGCCGCTGCGGCGAGTCCGCGCAGCACGTCGCCCACCACGATCACTGCAGGGCTCGCGATGCCGGCTTCGGTGATGCCGGCCTGCAGCTTGTCGAGCGTGGTCGCGACCTGGCGCTGGTTCGGAAGGCTCGCATGCTGCACCACGGCCACGGGCGTGTCGCCCGGCAGGCCGTGCAGCAGTTCGCGTTCGATGTGGCCGGCGCCCGCCACGCCCATGTAGATCACGAGCGTGAGCCGCGCGCTGTGCGCGGTGGCGGCCAGGGCGCGCCAGTCGGTCGGGTCTTCGGCCGCGCCGGCGCCGGTCTTGGCATGGCCGGTGACGAACACCACGCCCTGCGCATGGTCGCGGTGCGTGAGCGGCACGCCGAGCGAGGTGACGGCCGCGAGGCCGGCGGTGATGCCGTTGACCACCGTGCATTCGATGCCGGCTTCGCGCAGGTGCTCGACCTCTTCGCCGCCGCGGCCGAAGATGAAGGGATCGCCGCCCTTGAGCCGGACCACGGTTTCGCCTTCGCGCACCGCGGTGATCATGAGCCGCTCGATGAAGGCCTGCGGGGTGCTCTTGCAGCCGCCGCGCTTGCCCACGTGCACGATGCGCGCATCGGGCCGCGCATACGAGGCCAGGATGCTGTCGCTCACGAGGTCGTCCACCAGCAGCACGGTCGCGGCCCGGATCGCCTTGACGGCCTTGAGGGTCAGCAGTTCGGGATCGCCGGGGCCGGCGCCCACCAGCGTGCAGCTGCCGGCGGTGGATGAAGAAGCGGCGTTGTTCATGCGTGGGATGCCAGTTGCGTGATGTGCCTCACTTGGGTGGCGATGGCCTCCGGCACGGGAAGCTCGCCATTCAATACGCGCCGCGTGTACGCGGCCGTGGTCGCGACGTCGATCTCCTTCGGCAGGCCCGGCACTTCGCTTGCCGTGCCGCTTTCCTGGGCCTGCAGCTCGCTGCGCACGCCGCGCACGAAGCCGTCGATCTGCGCGGTGCGGCGCGGGTCGGAAACGACCTCGCCTTCGAGGCCGCGCGAGAGCAGGGCGGTCATGCCCATGAGCTCGAAGGTTTCGCCCATGGTGCGCGCGTATTCCGGATGGGTGTAGCTTGCCACGATCACGCAGGGGCCGGTGGTCGGCTGCATCAGCTTGACCACGCTGTGGCCAGGGTTGCGCAGGCCGACCACGCGGCGCACGTCGAGCAGCCGCTTGAGCGCGGGATTGAGCAGCTCGGTCGGCGCAAAGCCCACCCCGCCGCAGGGGATCTTGCGGATGGCCGGCAGCGCGGGCACGTCCAGCGCCTCCAGCACGTTCGACGCCAGCACGCGCGAGGTTTCGGTGGCGCTGCCATGCACCAGCACCGGCAGGCCTTCGCGGGCCAGCAGCAGTGCCAGCAGCGGCGTGAGCACCGGCAGCCGGCGCGCGCCGTTGTAGCTCGGCAGCACGACGAGCGGGCGGTCGGCGGCGGGCAGGTGGTTGAGCCGCGCATGCGTGGCATCGAGGAAACCTGCCATCTCCTCGGGCGTTTCGCCCTTGATGCGCATGGCCAGGCAGAAGCCGCCGATCTCCAGGTCGGTGACGGTGCCGTCCAGCACCTGGCCGAACAGGTCCGTGGCCTGCTCGCGCGTGAGCGGCTTGGCGCCGCGCGCGCCGCGGCCGATTTCCTTGATGTATTGGCTGATTCCCATGGGTGCGCCGATTGTCCCGCAATGCTTATGCCGGAATGCAAGTCGGCTTATGCACCCTCGGCCACGGTTTCGGCGGGCGTCGCGCGCACCATGCGCTTGAGCTCGGGCAGGCAGGAGCCGCAGTTGGTGCCGCATTTGAGCGCGCCCTGCAGTGCGGCCAGGCGCTCGTCGGGTGTGCCGGTGCAGCGGCCCAGCTCGGCTTGGATCGCCAGGTCGGTCACGTTGAAGCACGTGCAGACCGGATGTCCCCGCGACTGCACCGCCACCGGCGCGCGCGCGCCCGGCGACAGCAGCAGCCGGCCATAGGTCTGCGCCGGGATTTCCTCGCGCAGCAGGGTGCCGATCCAGGCTTCGGCGCTGGTGTCGCCGCCCAGCAAGAAGGCTTCGAGGCCGGCGTTGCCGTCGGCGCGCCGCACCAGCCGCGCCACGCGGCGCTGGCCGCGCCGGCGGTCGGCGTAGCGCAGGGCATCGCTGCCGCGCAGGCCGAGCAGGCCTTCGATGCGGTCGATGGTTTCATCGGCCGGCGCATCGTGCGCGGCGGCGCGGAACAGGATGCCGCTGCGCTCCTCGCCCGGCGTGTTGCCCGAGAACGGCACGCAGGTGGCAAACGGAAACATCGCCATCATCGGCTTGAGCGCCTGGTGCGCGGCCAGCGCGGCGTCCGGCGGCAGCCAGGCCATGGCCAGCAGCGACCACGGCAGCTCGGCCTTGAGGATCTTGACCGGCGTGTGCTTGAGCTCGGGCTGCTTCGAGGTGGGGCAGAAGGCCGAGGTGGTCAGCGCATTGATGCCCGCCAGCGGCGTGCCGGTCGAAGAGCAGCCGCTCAGGTATTCCTCGCCCCAGTGCATGGCGACGAAGGCCTGGCTCAGGCCGATCTCGGCACTGGCCTGCACAGGCAGCAGGATCGAGCCGCGCTTGGAGGTCAGGTGCACGAGGTCGCCGTCCTTCAGCTGGCGGCGCGCCATGTCCTGCGCGTTCATCTGCACCACCGGCTCGGCCACGTGGCCGAACAGCCGGCCGACCGTGCCGGTGCGGCTCATGCCATGCCACTGGTCGCGCAGGCGGCCCGTGTTGAGCGAGAACGGATAGCGCGCCTCGCGCGCCTCGGCCACCGGCTTGTAGACCGTGTCGACGAAGCGTGCGCGGCCGTCCGGCGTGGGGAAGATGCCGTCCTCGTAGAGGCGTGCGCGGCCGCTGGCCTCGCCTTCCTTCAGCGGCCATTGCTGCGGACCTGCGCTGTCGAGCATCGCGTAGCTCATGCCGGTGATGTCGAGGTCGCGGCCGCGCGTGGATTCGCGGTGCTCGTTCCACACCCGTTCGGCGGAGTCGTACGGAAACAGCGTGTCGGCGCGGCCGAGCCGCTGTTCGAGCCGGCGCGCGAAGTCGACCGCAATCGACCAGTCGTGGCGCGCTTCGCCGGGCGCCGCCACCGCAGGGCGCACACGCGAGATGCGGCGCTCGCTGTTGGTCACGGTGCCTTCCTTCTCGCCCCAGGTGGTGGCGGGCAGCAGCAGGTCGGCGAAGGCGCAGGTGGCGGTGGTCGAAAAAGCCTCCTGCACCACGACGAATTCGGCGCGCTCGAGGGCGCGGCGCACCGTGGCCTGGTCGGGCATCGACTGGGCGGGGTTGGTGCAGGCGATCCACAGCGCGCGGATCTCGCCGTCGGCCGCAGCCTGGAACATCTCGACCGCGGTCTTGCCGGGTTTTTCGGGCACCGAGGGCACGTTCCACAGCGCCGCCACCTCGGCCCGATGCGCCGGATTGGCCAGGTCGCGGTGCGCGCTCAGCAGGTTGGCCAGGCCACCCACTTCGCGCCCGCCCATGGCATTGGGCTGGCCGGTGAGCGAGAACGGGCCGGCGCCGGGCTTGCCGATCTGGCCGGTCGCGAGGTGCAGGTTGATCAGCGCCGCGTTCTTCGCGGTGCCGCTCGACGACTGGTTGAGGCCCTGGCAATAGAGGCTCAGCGTGGCCGGCGAGGTGGCGAACAGGCGCGCCGCGGCGAGCAGGTCGTCCTTCGAGATGCCGCAGATCTGCGCCACCTTGTCGGGCGTGCATTCGCGCACCGTGGTCTTCAATGCATCGAAGCCGCTGGTGTGGGCCGCGATGTAGCCGTTGTCGGTCCAGCCCTCCCACAGCATCAGGTGCAGCATGCCGTTGAACAGCATGACGTCGGTGCCGGGCTGGATGGGCAGGAACAGGTCGGCAATTTCCACCGTGTCGGTGCGGCGCGGATCGGCCACGATGATCTTCAGCCCGGGGTTCGCTGCCTTCGCATCCTCGATGCGGCGGAACAGGATGGGATGCGCCCACGCGGCATTGCTGCCGACGATGAAAAGGCAGCTCGCATGCTTCAGGTCGTCGTAGCAGGCCGGCGGCGCGTCGGCGCCCAGCGTCTGCTTGTAGCCGGCCACCGCGCTGCTCATGCACAGGCGCGAGTTGGTGTCGATGTTGTTGGTGCCGATCAGGCCCTTGGTGAGCTTGTTGAAGACGTAGTAGTCCTCGGTGAGCAACTGGCCCGAGACGTAGAAGCCCACGGCGTCGGGGCCGTGGTCGCGGATGACCTGGTCGAACTTGCCGACCGCGATGTCGAGCGCGCCGTTCCAGCCGATGGCTTCGGGCGCGGCGCCGCGTTCGGTACGCCGCATCGGCTGCAGCAGCCGTGTCTGGCGCGTGACCGTGGCCGTGGCCGTCAGATGCAGCGTCGAGCCCTTGGTGCACAGGCGCCCGAAGTTGGCCGGATGGTCCGGGTCGCCGCGCACGCCGGTGATCTGCGCGCCATCGGATTCGATGACAACGCCGCAGCCGACGCCGCAATAGGGGCAGGTGGAGCGAGTCTCAGCCATGGGTGGTGTCTTGGTTTCGCGCCTAGCTGCTGTGCGGCGCCTGCACGTCGAAGGTCTCGTCGCCCAGCTTGCCGGCCGTTGCGGCACCGGGGCCGGCGCGCGGCGGCGCCAGGTCGAGCGCGTGCGTCTTCAGTTCGACCATGTTCATCATGACCTGGCCATCTTCGAGCTTCACCGCAAACCTCGGCGTGCACCCTTCGTCGGGCGATTGGGCGCAGCCGTCATCCAGTCCAATGGCCCAGTTGTGCAGCGGGCAGGCCACGCTGGTGCCGAACACGATGCCCTGGCTCAAGGGGCCGCCCTTGTGCGGGCAGCGGTCGAGCAGCGC
>NZ_VIVL01000010.1 GCF_007828835.1 Variovorax beijingensis
TCCTCGAAGCCCGGCAGCCTGGCGATCTCGCCGATGTTGGCCAGGTGCTCGATGTCGAACAGCATGTCCTTGAGGGGGGCGGTGTAGCTCATCTCCATCCTGCTTCCAGAGCAGTCCCAAATTACTTAATTGACACAACTCACGTGCGGGCAAGCGATACGGACGCCGAAAGAAAGCAGTGGGCCCATATTCATCAGTCGCCGAAAGACGAAAACTCCATCAGACGACTCAAATTCCCTTTTCCTTCTTTTCATGCGCATCGACGAGCTGCGCAAGCAACCTCATGAAGACAACGCGATCTTCTGGCGACAGCGGTTCGATCAGCAGTTCTTGAGAGCGGTGAATGCTTTCTTGCAAGTCGTTGATCAGTTTGAGCCCATCCGTGGTGATCACCGAAAGCCTTGATCGACGATCGTCCGGGTTGACGCGGGTTTCGACCAACCCCTTGTCACCGAGACGTTTGAGCACTTCCGCCGTCGTTGTCCGGTCCAGCGAAAGCTCTCGCCCGATCGCTTTCTGATCCAGCCAGGGGTTCATCGAAAGCGCCGTCAGCATGCCGATCTGAAGCGGAGTGATGCTTTCGGACTTGCATAGATCGAAAAAGATCGCCTGTCCGATCTGGGTCAGCCTGCGAATGAGGAAACCCGGGCGACGCCACATGACCTGGCGCAGTGGATTGAAAGGCTCTGGGACCGGGTGCTTTGCCACATCGGCTGAGCCGACCGTCTTTTTCTGGGCGGGAGAACGCTTTGTCATCATCTCGAGATCGCTGAGGGTGTCAGCCGACGAGTTTATCGACTCCCTTGAGTGTGAATGGAAACCCAACTGCGCTTCAGGTTGCGCTAGCGCAGGTCGACCTTCAGGTAATCACCAAGCAAGCGATAAAAATCTTCCTCGTCATCCCACGGGATCATGTGCCCGGCGTACAAGGCCGTGCATTGCGACAATCCAGGCGAGAGAGCCTCGATCTCGGCAAGGTCTTCCGGCAGCATCACCCCTCCTCGGCCCGCGGCCATCAGAAGTCCAGGCGTCCGCAGTTTGGGTAGATCGGCGTGGATGTCGTCCTCATGGAAGCCAGCATGCGCCTGGACAACAGCATCCTGGTCGCACGTATGGAGCCATTCGGCCCTCAGCCGCAATTGTTCATCTGTCCACGTGGGCGCATAGGGGCGAAGCTCTTCGGCCGTGATGCCATTGACAGCCATTTGGATCGACTCGACATACCAAGCCAGAGGGACTGGATAAGGTCGGCGGCCCGGGCCGGACATTGGCGGATCGACAAGCAGCAGCCTGGCCATGCGTCCCGGATCGAGCGCCGCGGCGCGAATCGCCACGCGGGCGCCCATTGAGTGACCCAGCACCGTCACGGATGACCACCCCAGGACATTCAGCAGATCCAGCACATCGGCCGCCATGGCATCAAGGGTCGCGACCATCCCCGGCGCGCTGAAGGACAGACCACGCCCCCGGAAGTCAAGGACATGGACGTCGAAGTGCCGAGCCAATCGTTCGGCGACGAAGCCCCAGGTAATTGCAGGACTCGTAATTCCGGGCAACAGGAGCAGTCGAGGACCCTGTCCTCCATAGCGCAAGAGGTGCAGTCGCACCCCGTTTGCACGGATGTGATAGCCAAGAAGGAAGGAACTCATTCAGACTCCGAAAATATTCATGCGGCCAACTCTGTGACGCGAGCATCACGCTCAAACCGACGTTGAAAGAACCATCGAAACGCTCGCCTGGGCCGCTTGCCTCTCCTGCAGCGAGCCATGTCAGAGCTGCGGCGGCTTTCCAAACCAGCCACGGATGCGATTCCAGAGCACGCTCCACATCATCCCGGCGACGGAAACCGTGGGTTGTGGTTCATTGGACGCAACCGTTTGACCGCCCAGCCTTCGCGTGATCTGTTTTCCAAAGTCCGCGACCATGCGGCGCACGAAATCCTTCACGAGTCCGGAGCGCGAGAATTGAGCGAGTGGACCCTGGAGGGCATAGATCATGTCCACGTGGACACGCGTGCTGCCGGCAGTCAGTTCTTCCAGGCGATAGGTGATGTCTCCCTGGGTGCGCGACTTGCTCAGGCTGTCCTGGCCGGCACCGCGCAGGACCGCGCGCTTGGCAACATCGTCGCGCTCCAGCCGCGCTGCACCGGCGAATGCCGCCGACATCGGGCCGAACTTGATCGCGATGGTGCCCTTGACCCTCTCTCCCTCGTGCGAGTCGATGGTCGCACCGGGCAAGCAGGAGGCAACCGCAGGCAGGTCGCCCATGAACTTCCACACCTGATCCGCCGGATAAGGCACATCGAAATGCACTTCGATCGCGTTGCCCTTGGCCTTGGCCTTGGCCATCGCGACGGGATCGACCTCCGCCATTTCCGCGGCAGTCACCGGATCCGCCGTGGGCGGCTTGCCGGGCGAACGCGCGGGCGGCTGCGCCTGGCTCGGTGCAGTGACCGGGCCCAGTGCCATGGTTCGCGGCAAGCTCAGTGTCTGCCGCAGGTTTTCGACTTGCGCGTCGGGGGTGTCACGCTGCTGTTGCAGCACATCCAGGATCGCGTCCACGATACCCTGGTATCCGGTGCAACGGCACAGGTTCCCGGACAGCTCGAGGCGCACGCGCGCCTCGTCGGCGTGGGGCAGACGAAGCACGATGTCGCGCGCCGTGGCGAGCATTCCGGGTGTACAGAACCCACACTGCAATGCGTGATGACGCGTGAACGCCGGGCGCAGCCTTTGCATCACTGCATCATCGTCGTAACCCTCGATGGTGGTGACCTCCTGGCCCTCACATGCGACGGCGAAAGTGATGCACGAGCGCGTCGGTTGCCCGTTGACGAGCACCGTGCATGCGCCGCAGACGCCATGCTCGCAGCCAAGGTGGGTTCCTGTCAGGCGCAGCTCGTCCCGCAGGAAGTCGCCAAGATGCATCCGCGGCTCGGCGTGCCGGCTGTAGCCGCGGCCATTGACCTGAATAGAGATGGGGTCCAAGTCTTCTTACTCCGCTTGCTTGAGATTGGAAAAAACACCGGACTGCTCGAGTGCGCGCTCGACGCAGGCCGTGAAGAGCTTCCGGTCGATGGCGTCGCGATCAGGGAGAGCGGCGCCGACGGCCGCGCTTACCTTTTCACGCCCCGCAGCCTGCGCACCCCTGCTGGCAATTTCCGCCGCGAAGTCATTCAGCAGGATCGGTGGCCCGTCTGCGGCCCCCAGAACGACGCGTGCTCGCTTGCGCGAGACATCGAAATAGACCGCCGCACTGGCCTCGGCAAATTCGCCAGGCTTGCGGCAGACCTTGTGATACCCCCAGCGCGTGGTCGGCGTCTCGGATGGCACATGAATGGCAAGGATCAACTCGTCAGCCTCGAGCACCGTTGTATAAGCGCCGAGCATGAGGCCGTCCGCCTCGATCGTGCGTTCGCCGCGCGGCGACCTGATCACAATGCGCGCACAGAGTGCAGCGAGCGTCACAACCCAATCCGCTGCTGGATCTGCATGCGCCAAGCTACCTCCGACGGTGCCGCGGCTACGGATCGCGCGGTAGGCGATCCCGCCTGCGACCTGACGCATGGGATGCGCCGCCAGCGGCGGGTACACACCATCCTCGATCTCGGCATGCGTGACGGCTGCGCCGATCTCGACCCACTCGCCCTTGCGACTGACAGCGCGCAGCGTTGGGATATTGGCCACGTCGACCACTTGAGCCGGTCGCGCCAGTCTCAAGTTGAGCATGGGACCGAAGGACTGGCTTCCGCTCATCGCCTTTGCCGTGCCGCCGCCCTTGGCCAGCACCTCGATCGCCTCATCCACGTCGAAGACCCGGGTGTATGCAAATTTCGGCGCCTTCATTTGACGAGCTCCTGTTCCGGCTTCGCGCTTTCGAGGGCCTTGAGCAAGCGACGCGGCGTCAGGGGCGTCATCAGTACCTCGGCGGCACCCGTGCCTCGCAACGCGTCGTTCACGGCGTTGAAGATCACCGCCGGCGGCGCGATTGCGCCCCCCTCCCCCACGCCCTTGGCACCGAACTCGGTGTGAGGCGAAGGTGTCTCGAAATGCTCGATACGGATGCGCGGCACTTCCGTGGCGCCAGGCAAGATGTAGTCGGCCAGAGTGGAAGCCAGGGGCTGGCCTTGATCGTCGTATGGGCTTTCTTCATACATCGCGGTGCCGATGCCCTGCGCGATGCCCCCGATGGTCTGGCCCTCCACGATCATCGGATTGACCATGGTGCCGCAATCCTCGACGACGACGTAGTCGAGGATCTCGACCTCGCCCGTCTGCGTGTCGACAGCGACAACGACCGCATGGGTGGCATACGTAAAGGTACCTGTGTCGACTCTGGGCTTGTACGCACGCGAGACCTCCAGTCCACCGAGATGAACGTTCTCAGGCAGGTCCTGCGGCGTGAGATACCACGCACCGCCCACTTCGGACAGCGGAATCGACTTTTCCCCGGCGACAGCAAACCCCTCGACCAATGCGACGGTCTGCGGGTCCACGCCCATGAGATAGCCGGCGATCGACTGAATGCGAGGCAACAGTTCCTTGCACGCGGTCGAGATGGCGCCTCCTGACATGACGGTGGCCCGAGAGGCGTAGGTCCCCGAGGAGAAGGGCGTGAGCGCAGTGTCGCCATGCACCACCCGGATCCGGGCAACAGGAATGCCAAGTACATCATTGGCGATCTGCGCAAAGCTGGTCTCCATGCCTTGGCCATGCGAGTGCACGCCGACGCGCACTTCCAGTCCGCCATCCGCGGTCATCCTGACCACCGCCTGATCGAAGCCAGGCACCACCGGCAACCCCCAGTTGGCGAAAACGGTCGTGCCGTGGGCAGACTGCTCCGTGTAGGTTGCCGTCCCGAACCCGATCCGGCGCCCATCCGGCTCTCCCCGGGCTTGCCGCTCACGGACTGCAGCGAGTCCGATCATCTCCACGGCGCGGCGCAGGCTCGCGGGAAAGTCGCCGCTGTCAAAGTGCTTGTTGGCCACGTTGACGTAGGGCATGGCAGCGGCCGGGACCAGGTTGTCCATGCGGACCTCCCATGGCTCTCGCCCCACTTCACGCGCCACGGCGTCCATGAGGAGCTCGATCGCGAAACACACGCCGGTGCGCGCTACGCCGCGGTAGGCCATGAAGCCCGGCTTGTTGGTCGCGACACACAGGGTCTCGCAGCGATAGCCGCGGAAGGTGTAGGGGCCCGGCAGGTTGCCGATCGCCTGGCCAGGTTCCAGACCGACGAAGAAGGGATAGTAGGAATAGGCGCCGCCGTCGATGGTGATGACAGCGTCCAAAGCGAGGAGCTTTCCAGTGCGGTCCGCATAGGCAGTGAGCTGGTAGTGATGCTGCCGCGTGTTGGCACCGACGATCAGATGCTCGCGCCGATCCTCAAGGTAGCGGAACGGCGTTCGGTATGTCTTGGCCAGCCAGGCAATGCACAGATCCTCGGGGTACAACTGCCCCTTGTAGCCAAAGGCGCCTCCCACGTCGGGCGACACCACGCGCACCGCTTCCTCGTTCATCGAGAGGTGCTGGGCGATACCGACGCGCAGCAGGTGCGGGACTTGCGTCGCGCTCACGACCACGAGTTGATCGGCCTGGAAGTCCCAGTAGGCCAGCACCGACTTACCCTCCAGCGGCACGATGCACTGACGCGAGAGTTCGACGGTGCGGCTGACCTTCACCTCCGCCTTCGCGGCAAGTTCATCGAAGTCGCGATTGGCCCGCAGCGTGAGAAAGACATTGTCTTTCCACCCAGGATGAAGGAAGTCTCCCGTCGCCGCAAGAGAAGACTCGGCGCCGTGGTAGACGGGAAGCTCGTCATAGGAAACCTGCACCTCCTCGAGCAGGTCTTCCGCCACTGCACGCGTGGGCGCAACAGCCATGGCGACCGCCTCTCCCACATGCCGGACCTTGCCCGAAGCCAGCGGCGGCAAGGCTGAGTACTGGTATGTGGGCAGCGAAGAAGGCGAACCGATGTCCGCAGCATCCGGCATCATCTCGCGCAAGAACACCTTCCCCGCAAGCTCCTCCGGAATTTCGACCCCCGTGATGGTGGCGTGCGCCAGAGGACTGCGCAGGAACGCGACCTCCTGCAGACCCGGCAGCACGAAGTCGCCCACGAAGTTGCCTTTGCCCACCATATGGCGCGCATCCTCCTTGCGAGGCACCCGCGCTCCGATGCCCTCGCGCTTGAGCACTCTCGCCGGAATGTCTGCTTGGTTCATGCGTTTCCTTTTCCTTGACTAATTTGCCCGGGCGTGCCGCACAGGATGTGCGGCACGGCGGCACTGTCCCAGCGATCCCAGCCGCTGCTCATTCATGCGCACAGATGACCCGTCCGAAACTGGCCCGTGACGGCACTTCGTGCTTCGTGCCGCGTACCTGGCGTTCGCCGCCGCATCGCCGACTCCATCGAAAGCCCCCGAGTGAAGCCGTGACCTCGACCACGGCGCACCCCGATCTGCGCGCGACTTCGAAAGCACTGGACCACACCCGCTTGAATGGCGGCCATGAGCAGGAACTTTCCACGCGACATCGGCGCGCGCTTCTCCACACGATCGGCTCACATCAAGAAGACGCTCACGTGCCGGACCCCGCCATGCTGCATCGCGGCTTCCGGACCGTGATCCAATGTCTCACATCTATTTTATGACAGTACACGTGCAGAAGTATAGATGCGCTAATGCCGCGTGTGAAGACAGCATTTCTTGATGAAAACCCTGACACGCCGGACTCACCGACGTGGTGCTATTCCAGAGCGTAAATGCACTCTTTTTGCCCATCATCCAGGCGCTTTTCTATCCACTCTGGTGCAGCGCCAACAAGTACAAACCCGCACTTGAAAAGACGATTCGATGCGCTTACTATGACAGTTCACTGAGTATTTATTTCGGATCTTTCAACGACTGGATGGAGCCATGGATTGGATCAAGGTCGCCTCGGCGCAAGAGCTGAGCAACGATGAAGCGAAGACAGTCAATGTCGCTGGCTACGGTGTTGCGCTGTACCGGATCGACGACGAGTTTTTTGCAACAGACAGCATGTGCACCCATGCCACGGCTCTGCTGTCGGAGGGCTATGTGGAAGACGGCTGTGTCGAATGCCCCTTGCACCAAGGCCGCTTCGACATTCGCACCGGCAAAGCGATGTGTGCGCCGGCCACCGCGGACCTGCGCACCCATGCCGTGAAGCGGGAGGGCGATCACATCTACGTGTTGTCGCCTGCCGGCAAATGACCGCACGCGGCATCGTCATCGTCGGTGCGGGTCAGTCGGCGGCCGTCGCGGCACACGCCCTGCGCGAGCATGGCTACAGCGGGCGCATCACGATGCTGGGTCGGGAGCGCCACAGACCGTATGAGCGCCCGCCTTTGTCCAAGGCCGTCTTGGTGGCTCCCGACGCCCCCCGGCTCGACGTCCTCACGGACGAATCCTGGACGCGCAGCAAGATCGACCTGCTCAGCGGCAGCGACGCGGTTGCACTGGACCTTGTGCAGCAGCATGTTCGCCTTGCAGACGGGCAAGTGCTCGAGTACGAGATCTGCCTGCTCGCCACCGGCGGTGAGGCCGTCACGCTCGCATCCGTCCCAGCCGGCCGCCCGGGTGTGCACTACATCCGCACCCTGGATGACGCGCGCAGGCTGCGAGCCGCCCTTCAAGGAACGCCGCAAGTCGCGATTCTGGGCGGTGGATTCCTCGGACTCGAAATCGCAAACTCGGCGCTGTTCGCAGGCGCTTCGGTGACGGTACTCGAACGCGCCACATCCGTGCTCGATCGCTTTGTGCCGCCGGAGGCGTCGGCATGGCTTGAATCGCGAATACGGGCAGCAGGCGCAAGGCTCCTGCTCGGCGCTTCCTGCAGCGGCGTCCATTCACTGCCAGTCGGCCGGTTGCGCCTGAGCACCAGCACCGGCGATCTTGAAGTGGATGAGGTGATCATCGCCATCGGCCTGTCTCCGAACGACGCGCTGGCGCGCGATGCGGGACTCGAGATCGCGGCAGGTGGCGGCATTCTGGTCGACGCGTCCTGTCGCACCAGCAACGCACACGTGTTTGCATGTGGCGACTGCACCAGCCAGCGTCGTCCCGGGCAGGCGGCGCCAACGCGCCTCGAATCCTGGCAGAACGCGAACGAGCAGGGGCGCACTGCCGCTGCTGCCATGCTGGGCCTGCCTCTTCCTGCACCTGTGGTGCCATGGTTCTGGACCGACCAGGGAAAACACAACATCCAGATGCTGGGCCTGCCGGCCAGCGATCTCGAATATGTGCGCCGCGGCGACCCGGCCAATGACAAGGCGCTGTGGATCGGCCATCGGGGTTCTGTCCCATTGCACGGCGTCGCCATCAATGCAGGCGCCGATCTGCGAGCCGTTCGCCCTCTCTTCGAACGTGGGCGGCCCGTGCAGTTGCAGGACTTTCAACTGGACGCCACCAACCTGCGCGCATGGGCCAAGCAGATGCAAGCCGATGACGCGCTCACCGCTTAAACCACCTCTCTCAAAGCTAAGGAGCTTTCATGTATCAATCGCAGGCGGTCATCGGCATCACGAATGCCCGAAAGAATCCGCCCTTGGAACAGTGCGTCTGGCCAGCGGACGCCATGAACAACATCCCGGACTGGGTCTACACCAGCCAGGCGAACTATGACCAGGAGATCGAGCGCATCTTTCGGGGGGACACCTGGAACTTTGTCGCTCTGGAAGCGGAGATTCCCAACCCAGGCGACTACAAGCGCGGTTACGTCGGCGCCACGGCCGTCGTGATCGTTCGCGCGGAGGACAACACGATCTCCGTCTTCGAGAACCGCTGTGCCCATCGCGGCGCGGAGTTCTGTCGCTCCAGCCAGGGAAATACGAAGGAGTTCGTCTGCCCCTACCACCAGTGGTCGTACGACCTCAAGGGAAACCTGCAGGGCGTTCCGTTCAAGCGCGGCATCAACAAGGTCGGCGGCATGCCGGCGGACTTCAAGAACGCCGACCACGGCACCCGCCAGTTGCGCGTGGCCACGCGCAACGGCGTGATCTTCGCCACCTACTCCGACAAGACCCCTCCCCTGGAAGAGTACATGACCGAGGAGATCGTCGAGGAGTTCGACGTGCCCTTCTCGGGCAAGAAACTCAAGATCCTGGGCTACTGCCGCAACGAGCTTCCCTGCAACTGGAAGATGTACCACGAGAACCTCAAGGACCCGTACCACGCGACGCTGCTGCATTCGTTTCTCGTGGTGTTTGGCCTGTTGGTTCCCGGCATCAAGTCGATCGTGTTTGCAGACAAGGCGCATGGCCGCCATGGCTTCATGGCGTCGGCCAAGCCGGACGAGATCTATGCCACTGTCGCCGACGACGACAAGGCGCAGATGCGATCGTTCAGCGACACCCTCCGGTTGCGAGACGAACGGTTCCTGGACTACGTACGGGAGTTCAAGTCGCCCTGGTCCGCCAACATGATGACCATGTGGCCGAACCTCATCGTTCAGCGCCAGATGAACACGATGGGTGTGCGCCAGATCATCCCGAACGGTCCGAACAGCATGGTGATGCAATGGACGATGTTCGGATATGAGGACGACACGCCGGAGATGACACGGCACCGCCTTCGTCAGGGCAACCTGATGGGCCCGGCCGGCTTCCTGGGCCTTGAGGACAACGAGGCATTGAAGTTCGTGCAGGAAGGCCTGCGCAACTCGTCCACGGACAACAACGTCGTCAAGCTCGATGCCGGCCACCAGGGCACGGCACGCAATCTCATCTCCGAGTCCTGCATCCGCTCCCTCTACCAGTACTACCGGGACGTGATGGACATCCGTGTCGCGGAGAAAGCAGCATGAAGGAGCGGCTCGCCTATGCCAAGGCCACCATCTCGCCCCGACGCGCAGCCGAGTTGCGCGCCGAGATCGAGTCGTTTCACGTCGAGTACTGCGCTGCTCTGGATGCGAACGACGTCGAACGCTGGCCGGACTTCTTCAGCGAGGAAGCGACGTACCGCGTGACATCGCGCCAGAACGCGCTTCTGAACATGCCCGTGGGACTCATCTACTGCGAGGGTCTGGACATGATCATTGACCGCGCCCTTGCCGTTGCGCACTCGCAGATGTTCGCGCCGCGACACATGCTGCATGTACTCGGGATTGCGCGCGTACTGCAAGAGACGGGGAACGCGATCAGTTCTCAGACGCCATTCATCCTGATGCAGACCCTGGTGGAGGGCCCATCCACGGTGCATCTCGCCGGGGTCTATCACGACCGCTTCGTGCGCGAAGGCGACCGACTGCTTCTTGCCAGCCGCGAAGTGGTCCACGACACGGAAATTCTCGACACCGCCTTGGCGTACCCGGTCTGAGGCCACCTAGGAAGACTATGAATCAAACCCCAAAAATCGCACTGGAAGAGCACTTCTCGGCCCCCGGCTTCGACGCGTACTCAGCCCCGTACACGCGAGCGCTTCCCGCCGAATTCGTCGCCAAGCTCGATGCCAGGCTGACCGACTTCGATGATCAGCGCCTTGCGGAGATGGACGCAGGGAACATCGAGTACGTCGTGCTGTCGCAAACGATGCCTGGTGTACAGGCCGAGGCCGATCGTGACACCGCCGTGCGCCGAGCGCGCGAGAACAACGAGTTCCTTGTCGAGCGCGTGTCGCGTCATCCGCGACGTTTCGGCGCCTTTGCCCACGTGGCCATGCAGGATCCGAGCGCCGCAGCAAAGGAGCTGGAACGCACGGTCGTCGAATATGGCTTCAAAGGCGCGATGATCAACGGCCATACCCTGGGCCGCTACTACGAAGGTGGCGCGTTCGACGTGTTCTGGGAGCGCGCGCAGGCGCTTGGGGTGCCCATCTATCTGCATCCCAACGCATTCAGCCAGGCACCGGCTCTGCTGGAAGGCATGCCGGTGCTCCAGGGCGCTGCATGGGGATGGGGCGTGGAGACAGCGGGCCATGCGTTGCGCCTGCTGTTCGGCGGGGTGTTCGACCGATTCCCGCGCCTGACCCTGGTGTTGGGCCACATGGGGGAGGCCCTGCCGTACCAGCGCTGGCGCATGGACAGCCGCTTCGCCGCGTATCCATCCGGCATCAAGTTGGCGCGCAAACCCAGCGAGTACATCGGTAGCAACATCCTGATCACCACGTCAGGTGTGTGCTCCGCATCGGCCCTGTTGGGCGCCATTGGCGAGCTCGGGGCACAGGCCGTGCTCTTCTCGGTGGATTACCCCTACGAGTCAACCGCCGAGGCCTGCACCTTCATCGAAGACGCACCCCTCGACGACAAGACACGGGCACAGGTGTGCCATGGCAATGCGCGCCGGCTCTTCAAGCTAGGCAGCCCGGAAGACCTGGCGCTGCTGCAGTTCTGACACTTCACTCCAAAGGACGAAACATGGCAGTCAGCGATTATCAGATGATCAAGGCCTGGGACGAGGTCCTGAAGCTCAGCAAAGTGGAGCGCGGACAGACGGTCTCCATTCTGTGCGGCCCCCACACGCACCCGCAGACGCTCCAGACAGCAACAATTGCAGCGCAGGCCGCGGGCGCGATCGTGACCAGGATCGAGCTGCAACCCATCAACGCGGAGAAGGCCACCAGCCGCGACCTGATGAGCTACCTGGGCGCAACGCCCCTGACCAACAACCCGGCCGCGCTCGCGGCGATGAAGAACAGTGACCTCGTCCTGGACTTGATGCTGCTGCTGTTCTCGCCCGAACAGATGGAGATCCTGGAGTCGGGAACGAAGATCCTGCTGGCCGTGGAGCCGCCGGAGGTCCTGGTGCGGGCGGTGCCCACCGAAGCCGATCGCAAACGCGTGCTGGACGCATCGAAGCTGCTCAAGAAGGCAAAAAGGATGCACGTGACGTCGCCGGCCGGCACGGACGTGACGTTCCAGCTTGGCGAATTTCCGGTCATCAGCGAGTACGGATTCTGTGAGGAACCCGGGCGCTGGGACCACTGGCCGAGCGGCTTCCTCTTTACCTTCGCCAACGAAGGCGGCAGCGACGGCACGATCGTGATCGATCGCGGCGACATCCTGCTGCCGCAGAAGAACTACGTCTCGGACAAGATCACGATGAATCTGAGCGGCGGTTTCGTGCGCAGCATCGAAGGTGACGTCGATGCCGCCCTGCTGCGCGAATTCATGGAAGCCTACAAAGACCCCGAGGCCTACGCCATCGCGCACATCGGCTGGGGGATGCAGCCACGATGCTACTGGCACACACTATCGCTGATGGACCGCGAGGCGACGACCGGCCAGGACGCGCGCTCGTTCGAAGGCAATTTCCTGTTCTCTCTGGGCCCGAACAACGAGGCCGGCGGCTCGCGCACCACGCCTTGTCACCTCGACATTCCGCTGCGCAATTGCACGGTGGCACTCGATGGCATCGTCGTGGTTCGCGACGGCAAGGTGATCGACGGGGCTTTCCAATGAGCTTCGATCAAGACATCTACCAGAAGCAAGGATTCGGCAATGCCGTGGCGCCCGTGGCGCCCTACGGCCTGTTGATCATCGACTTCATCAATGGCTTCGCCGATCCGCTCACGTTTGGCGGCGGCAACATCGCCGGGGCCATCGAATGCACGCGCGGGCTTCTCGCCCAAGCGCGCCAGCGCCAATGGCCGGTCGTGCACACGCGGGTCGTGTACCAGGACGATGGCGCCGATGCCAACATCTTCGCGCTCAAGGTTCCCCCCATCCT
The DNA here is from genome assembly GCF_007828835.1 of Variovorax beijingensis. GTDB lineage: Bacteria > Pseudomonadota > Gammaproteobacteria > Burkholderiales > Burkholderiaceae_C > Variovorax > Variovorax beijingensis_A. Next base: position 12,685 of record NZ_VIVL01000010.1, read on the forward strand.
TGCCCTGCGCGAGGATGCGAGCGAAAGCCAGATCGTGCCGCAACTGCAGCCGGTGGCCGGGGAGTTGGTGCTGCGCAAGACCAGTCCCTCGGCTTTCTTCGGGACTTCGCTGGCCGCCTGGTTGTCCCTGCGGGGCACACGGACCCTCCTGATTGCCGGCTGCACGACCAGCGGCTGTGTCCGCGCCAGTGTGGTCGACGCCATGTGCCACGGGTTCCGCCCCCTCGTCGTGACCGACTGCGTGGGGGACCGGTCGCTGCAGGCCCACGACGCCAACCTGTTCGACATGAATCAGAAGTACGCGACCTTGATGGCCCGTGATGTCGCCCTTGAAGCGACCACCAGGGCAGAAAACGGCGCCTCGGTCTGATACCCGTTCGAAGGTCCGTCACCTCGTTCGAACCCCTGGTGCTCACGGCACCAGACATGCCCCACCATTTGGAGAAAAGAATGACCCTCAAATTCGTTGCCGCCTTGGCGGTTTCACTCGCGACGATTGCCTTTCAGGCGCGCGCCGACGTCATCAAGGTTGGCGTCATCGCTCCGATGTCCGGACCGTTTTCAGCCGTGGGGCAAACCTGGGAGGGTGCGACCAAGGCATACCAGAAGCTCAATGGCACGACCGTGGGCAAACACACGATCGAAGTCATCTATCGCGACCTTCCGGAGATCAACCCCGCGCAAGCCAAGGCCCTGGCACAGGAACTGATTGTCAAGGAAGGCGCCCAGTACATCGCCGGCCTCTATTTCACTCCTGACACCTTGGCCGTGGCTGCGCTCGCGCAGGAGGCCAAGGTACCGGTCGTGATCTTCAACGCGTCGACGTCCTCGCTTCTCGACAAGTCGGACTTCCTGCTGCGCACTTCATACACCTTGCCGCAAATGGCGGTACCTGTGGCCAAGTACGCACTGGAGAAGAACGTCAGGAACGTTGTCACGCTGGTCAGCGACTTTGGTCCCGGTCTCGACGCCGAGAAGGCCTTCACCACGGCGTTCGTCAGCGGCGGAGGCAAGCTGCTCGAGGCCATCCGTGCGCCGTTGAAGACAACCGACTTTGGTCCCCTGATGCAGCGCGTGAAGGCGCTCAAGCCCGATGCCCTCTACGTCTTTGCCCCAGGCGGTCCTGCGACCTACGCGATGGTCAAGGCATACAACGAGGCCGGATTGAGGACGGCCGGCGTGCGCTTTCTCGGCACTGCCGAGACCGATGAGGACCAGCTGCGAGCGATCGGCCCGGATCTTCTCGGCATCGAGACGGGCATGTTCTATTCGGCAACGCACAACTCTGCGCTGAACAACGCTGTCATCAAGGCCCTTGGCGAGGTTGCCCCCAAGGCCATTCCGACCGTCCAGCTTGCGAACGCGTATGACGGTCTGCATGTGATCTATCACATGGTCAAGGCAACCGATGGGAAGCGGGACGGCGCCAAGGCGCTTGCCAGCGCCAAGGGTCATTCCTGGGAAAGTCCGCGAGGCCCCGTGAAGATCGACCCGGCTTCGCGCGAGTTCGTGCAGAACGTCTACATGCGCGTGGTCGAAAAGGACCCGGCCGGACGCTACGTCAACCGGGAATTCCGGACGTTCGAGATGCAGCCCGACTACGGCCGCACGCAGAACGCATCCAAGTGACGCAGAGTCTGAAGCATGTCTCTCGCGCTTCTTAGCAGCATCCTGATCGACGGGGTCGCGTACGCGATGATCCTGTTCATGATCACAGTGGGCCTGTCGATGACGATGGGCCTGATGCGGGTGGTGAATCTGGCCCATGGCGCCTTCGCGATGCTCGGTGGCTTCTTTGCAGCCACGATCCCGCAACGCCTGGGCGTTCCGATCTGGCTGGGCTTCGTGCTGGCCATCGTCCTGGTCGGACTGGTTGCGCTGCTGTTCGAGCGCATCCTGCTTCGGCGCTTCTATCGACGCGACGATCTCGATCAGATGCTGGTGACGATCGGGCTGATGTTCGTGGCAACCGCCGCGGTGAATCTGCTGTTCGGTTCGACGGTGACATCGGTGGCGCTGCCGGAGCTGTTCAGCGGCACGGTCGATCTGGGCTTCCGGTCCATCCCTCGGCATCGGCTCATCGTTGTGGCCTGTGGGCTCGTGGTCGTCTGCATTCTTTGGCTGGCGGTGGACAAATCGTCCTTTGGCATCCGGGTACGCGCTGCGGTCGACAACGCGCCCATCGCACGGGCCATCGGCATCGATACGACGAAGATCTATGCCGCCACTTTTGTGATGGGTGCAGCGCTCGCAGCACTGGGAGGCATAGCAGGCGCGGAATTGCTGCCCATGGAGCCGACCTACGCCTCCAAATACCTGGTGATCCTCCTGGCCGTCGTCGCCGTGGGAGGCAACGGAAATCTGTTTGGCTCATTCTTTGCAGCGTTGCTGCTCGGCATTGTGGAGACTTCGATGAAATACATGGTTCCGCAGCTCGCATCGGCTGCGTTCTTCCTGACGATGATCATCGTCCTGCTGGTTCGACCGCAAGGTTTGTTCGGGAGACACGCATGAACACGGTCAGTGCGCCCATGACGGTGACCGCACCGTCTCGCGTCCGCCCGTGGATGCAATTGCGCGAAGAGCTCGTGCTGCTGCTGGTGGGACTGCTGGCCTTCGTGCTGTTCCCGCAGGACCTCGGTCTGCTCACCAACATGGCGACCATGTCCATCTTCGCGCTGTCGCTGAGCCTCGTGCTCGGACAGGCCGGCATCGCAACCTTGGGCCAGGCCGCGTTGTACGGCAGCGGTGCCTACGTCGTGGGCTGGACGGCGCTGCATCTGACGGCAGATCCGATTGTGGGCTTGCTGCTGGGCGGGCTGGGCGGCGGCGTGATCGCGCTGCTGAGCGGCGCCGTGATGCTGCGGTCGACCAAACTCACGCTGGTCATGCTGACCATCGCGGTCGCCCAGCTGCTGCTTGAGCTGGCCAATTGGGCGAGGTGGCTCACGGGCGGCGACGATGGACTTGCCGGTTTCAATATCGGCCCCCTGCTGGGCATCTGGGAGTTCAACTTCCTGAGCCACACGGGCTACTTCTATGCCTTGGGCGCACTTGTGCTCGTGTACTTCCTGCTGAGGAACCTCGTGGAGTCGCCATTCGGACTCACGGCCAGGGCCATCCGGCAGGATCCCGGACGAGTTCAGGCGCTGGGGGGTCGCGTCTACTTGCACTTGCTGGCCGTTTACACCGTCGGCGGCATCGTGGCGGGGCTGGCTGGCGCATTGACAGCACAGACCAGCAAAGTTGCCAACCTCTTCATGCTGGATTTCACGACATCGGCGGGCGTCGTGGTCATGATCGTTCTGGGTGGAACACGCCGTCTGTCGGGCGCCGTGCTCGGCACGGTCGCGTACATGACCATCCATCACATCGCATCGACCTTGAACCCCTATCACTGGTTGTTCCTCATCGGGTCGATGCTGATCGTCGTACTCATCGTCCTGCCTGAGGGCTTGATCGGGCTGGTGGACCGTGCCGGGATGTACACCAAGCGGCCTGGCCGCAGTGGGGTGGCACGATGACCCACCGACTCCAGACTCATAACCTGAGTCACTCCTTTGGCGGCCTGGCGGTCACGCAGAACGTCACGCTGTCCCTCCCCCAGGGAGCCCGCACGGCATTGATCGGTCCGAACGGCGCTGGCAAGACGACTTTGGTCAACCTGCTGAGCGGCGCGTTGCGCCCGCAGTCGGGTGACATTCAGCTGGACGGGCGCTCGATCGTCCAGCTGCCGCAGTACGCGCGCGTGCGCAGCGGCATCGTTCGCACGTTCCAGATCAGCCGCCTCTTCAAGGAGCTCACCGTGGCGGACAACGTCAGGGTCGCGGTGTTGCAGCGACACCGGGCCTCCATGCAGTGGTGGCCCTCGCCGACGCGTTCCGCACGCGTGCAGGAAGATGTCGACGAGACACTCGGCATGCTGGGACTGCACCCCTATGCGAACCGGGTGGTGGGACAACTGGCACTGGGCGAGCAGCGGCTTGCGGAGATCGCCCTGGCACTCGCGATGAAGCCCCAGGTGCTGCTCCTCGATGAACCGGGCGCAGGCGTACCGCAGGGAGAAGGCGGCCGGATCATGGAAGCCATCGGGAGCTTGCCGAAAGATCTGTCCGTCCTGCTGATCGAGCACGACATGGACCTGGTGTTCCGGTTCGCGTCGCACATCATCGTCCTGGTCGCCGGTGCGGTGATGGTCGAGGGAACGCCGCAGGAAGTCGCTGCCAACGAGCAGGTCAAGCAAATCTACTTCGGACGAGACGGTCATGCCCAAGCCCACCATTGAACTCCGGTTCGACGACGTCACCGCAGGCTATGGCGGCCTGCCAGTCCTCGAGCATCTCAGCTTCAGCGTACGCGAAGGCGAGCGCCTCGGCCTGATCGGGCGCAACGGCGCCGGCAAGACCACGACGCTCGCGACGGCCATGGGCCTCGCCGACCTGATGAAGGGGCGCATTCACTTCGGCGGCGACGACATCAGCAACGCGAGCACCTACGCACGCTCGCGCGCAGGCCTCGGCTACGTACCGCAGAGCCGCGACATCTTCCCCTCACTGACAGTGGAGGAGAACCTGCTGGCGGGCCTGCAGGGACGCTCGGCGAGCGTTGCCCTGCCACCGATCTATGCGCTGTTCCCGCGGCTCAAAGAGCGCCGACGCAACGGAGGCACGCAGCTATCGGGCGGCGAGCAGCAAATGCTGTCGGTCGCACGAGCACTCGTCGGGCAGCCGCGCATCCTGTTGCTCGACGAACCGCTGGAAGGCCTGGCGCCGATGGTGCGCGAGGAGTTGATGGATGCCATCGTCCGGATGAGTGATCAGCTCGGCGTTGGGTGCATCATCGTGGAGCAGCATGTGGATGTCGTTCTCGAGTTTTCAAACAACATGATCGTGCTGGAACGGGGCCTGGCCGCCTACTCCGGGTCTGCGGCGGTGCTGAGCGGCGAAGAGGCATTGCTGAACCGCACCATCGGCATCCAGAAATGCTGAAGACGAACTCATCGTTGGTTCAACGTGGATCCGCACATGACACCCTCTCCTGATTCACCTTCAGAACTGCGGCAGCATTGGCGCTACGTCCTGGGTTGCTTCCTCGGCCTGGCCAGCGGCGTCTCATCGCTGTACTTCTACAGTTCAGGTCTGTTTCTGAAGCCGCTCGCAGCCGAGTTCGGATGGACCCGAGGCACCGCGTCCCTGGGCTCGCTGATCAGCAGCGTGCTGCTCGGATGCGCGGCACCGCTCATCGGACAGGTGATCGACCGGTATGGCGCGCGACGCGTCACCCTGCTCTCCCTGGCGGCCCTGTCGACCTCCTTTCTGCTTCTGGGCGTTTGGACACAGGGGCTGGCCAGTTTTCTGGCACTGGTCACTGTCCTGACACTGCTCGGCGGCGCAACCTCCCCCTTGTCCTTCACAAGGATCCTCGTGGGCAAGTTCTCCCGGCAACGCGGACTGGCGCTGGGCATCGCCATTACCGGAACGGGCGTCGGGGCCATCCTGATTCCGCTGATCGTCACGCCGGCTATCGCCAACTTCGGATGGCGAGCCACCTACCTGGGTCTTGCGGCCGTTGTCCTTGCCCTTTTGCCATTGATCGCCTACTTCCTGCGGGGTGCGGATGCGGCGCCTGCAGACAAGGGCCGCCGTGCCCCCGCCGGAGGTAACCTGAAGGCTCTGGCCGATCCGCACTTCTTCCGCATTGCCGCAGTCTTCCTGTTGTGCTCGGTCGGCATCTTCGGCACGATCGTGCACGTCGTTCCGATGCTCACTGACCTCGGGCTTTCCCCGAACCGCGCCGCCGGTCTCGCCAGCATCCTTGGCGTGGCGGTCATCGTCGGACGAATCGTCACCGGCTTTCTGCTCGACATGTTCGATGCCGCGCGCTTGTCGGCGACGCTCTTCATGCTGTCTGCCACCGGCATGCTGCTTCTGGCAACAGGCCAACCGGCGCTGGTGCTTCCCGGGTTGCTCATGACTGGCTTCGCGGTCGGCGCGGAGTTCGACCTCGCAGCCTACCTGGTGAGCCGGAAATTCCCGCTGAACCTCTACAGCACCCTCTTCGGGGGTGTCTATGCCACGGTGGCCGTTGGCGCAGGCATCGGGCCATTCCTCGCGGGACGGCTCTTTGACATTTCCGGCAGCTATGTCTCGTGGCTCTGTCTGGCAGCAGGACTTCTGTTTGCAGCCGCAATGATCTGCCTCGCGGAGCGTCGGGCCGCCAAGAACCTGAGCGGCATGGTCCCAGCGGCGGGTTCGAGCGAGCGCTGAGTTCGCTGCGCCTTCCGTTTGCTCGCAATGCACAGCCTCCGTGCGCTCCTCGGCCCGCTGCGCGTGTTCGATGCAGTGTGCCGCGCCAAGGGGATCACGCGCGCCGCTCAGGTGCTTCATGTAACGCCCGGTGCAGTCAGCCAGCAAGTCAAGCAGCTGGAGGTCGGGCTCGGAGCGCAGCTGTTTCAAAAATCCGGCCGCGAGATCGAGCTCACCGCGGTGGGCAAACGACTGGCCCACCGCGTCTCGGATGCTTTCGATCGCCTGAACGATGCACTCAATGACGTGGTCGATATCCAGCTGGACAAGCGGCTGCGCCTGAAAGTGACGCCGAGCCTTGCCATCCGATGGCTGGTACCTCGCCTGCGCGGCTTCTACGCACAACACCCCGACATCGACCTCGAGATTTCGACCATTGCAATGGCCGACGACATCCGGCTCGAGGGCGCCGACTGCGCGATCCGGCATGGCATGGGAGAGTGGGCCGATGTCGAGCTGGACCACCTCTTCGACGACGAATTTCTTCCTGTCTGCGCACCCCACCTGGCCAGGCATTTGAAGACACCTCGAGATCTGCTGCAAGCCAACCTGCTGCACTCGATGATGCGACCGGAAGCCTGGTCGCTATGGTTCAGTTCGGTCGAACTTTTAGATTCCCCGCGTCTGCATGGAATTACTTTGGCGAATGCTGCGCTGTGCTACCAGGCTGCGGCTGATGGATTGGGGATCGCCATTGCCCAGCGAGCCTACGTGGATGACGACCTCCGCAGCGGGCGGCTCGTCATTGCCGTGGATCACGTCGCCAGAACGGAGTCCGGTTACTACTTGGTCTGCGATCCGCTGAAAGCCGCAGAGGCTCCCGTGAAGCTTTTCAGAGATTGGATCCGTTCTGTCCGGTAGCAACGGGCCTCAGCCATCACCCATGAGCCCCGCTACCGCGTGCGGAGCTGGCTCAAAGAAGGCGTCAAAGACTGATCGCCGCGATCCCGGCCAGCACGATCACCGCGCCGGCAATGCGGCGCGCAAGATCACCCTCGCCAAACAGTCTGCATGCAACGAGTGAGCCGATGACGATGGAGGACTCGCGCAGTGGCGCGACGAGCGCCACCGGCGCCTTCAGCATGGCGGTGAGAACGAGGATGTAGGCGAGCGGGGAGAACACAGCCACGATGAGGATCGGCATGGCGTCGGCACGGATGGCCGCTCGAATGCGATGGCGTCGGCGCAGCAAACTGGGGGTCAGGATCAGGCTCTGCAGCAGCAGCGTGGCCGCGTAGTAACTCACGGGCGCCAGGTGCAGCGCGATGACCGAGTAGCCGTCCCAGACCGTGTAGGCGGCGATGGTCGTCCCCGTCGCGGTGCCCCAGAGCAAGCCCTGAAGCGGCCGGCGGCTCCCCCCTTCTGAACGGGTTGCCGGTGACGACGAGGATGCCCGCCACGACAAGCGAAGCACCGAACATCGCGGCAGCGGTGAGCTGTTCGTCCAGGAGCAGGATCGCGAACAGCATCGCCAGCACCGGCCCGGTGCCGCGTGCGACCGGATAAACCACCCCCAGCTCGGCGCGGTCGTAGCCCGCCTGCAAGGTCAGAGAGTAGGCGGTGTGCAACACGGCCGAGACAGCGGCGCCCGCCGCGAGCTGCCAGTTGAGCACCTGCTGCCCATTCGCCATGAAGACGAGGCTGATCGGGACGCACAGCAGCGCCGAAGCGTAGGTATAGGCGCAGACGAACAGCAAGGCATCACCACGCTTGTACTTCGAGGCCAGGTTCCATGCCGCATGGGCTACCGCCGCGGCGAGGACCATCGCGACGGTGCCGGGCGGCATCAGGCGATATCGGGCAGGTCGATGCCCGCCCGTTCCGCGCGGCGGCTGCGCTGCGGGTCGCGCAGCGCGAAAGCCGCGACCAGTGCGTCGATCACCACGAGCTGCGCCAGCCGACTTCCGGCCGCGGCCATCTGGGCCGTCAGTGGTGCCCCGCCGACGACAAGCGCGATGTTCGCGAGGGTTGCCAGCGGTGTGCCGTACTGGTTGGTGATGGCGATGAGCGAGGCGCCGGCAGAAGATGCCGCATCGGCGACGGCGAGTGTCGTCGAGGTGCGCCCGGTCGAACTGACGGCGATGACGACGTCACCGGGCCCCAGGAGCCGCGTTGCGATCATTGCCGACAGATGGTCCGCAATGCCGATGGTCGTCACGCCGACCGCCCGCAGACGGAAGACCGCATCGGCGGCGACCGTCGCCGAGGGACCGGCTCCGAATGCGATCACCTGGCGCGCCTGCTCGATGGCGATGACCGCCCGCTCGAGCGCGGACAGCTCCAGGGCTCCGCCGAGCGCGGCCAGTGCGTCAGTGCCTGCGCGGATCGAGGCCTCGAGCACCGCCGCGGTCGTCGCACCCGCGGTGAGCACGTCAGACGGCGCGAAGAACCCGGTGGTACCGCGGGCACGAGCGATCTCGATCTTGAGTTCGGTGAAACCGCTGAATCCGATCGCACGCGCGGCGCGAATCACGCTCGGCGGCGAAACGCCGGCGCGGGCAGCCACCTGCGCGGTCGTGCTCGCGCCAACGAACAAGGGATCGGCGAGCAGGAGCTCGACGACCTTTGCCTCGCTGGCAGCGAGATCGCCAGCTCGGGCCTGGATGCTTCCGATCAACTGCAACAAGCGCGCGTCGCCTGAAACTCCGTTACCATATTCTTCCATTATGCGTAATAGATTACATCGCGCTCGTGACGAACGCAAGCATGGCGTGCGCGAACGCTGAGCGAGACGCTTGAAGGAGTCTGTGTTCATGAATACGACCAGGGCTGCATCCATCGCCGTTGTGGGTCCGGGTGCCATCGGCACCGCGGTCGCGGCGGCACTGCACGAAGCCGGTCGCACACCGTTGCTGTGCGGCCGCACACCCCGGGATCGCCTGACGCTTCTGGATGGCGATCGCCTCATCACCGTTCCCGGTCCGGTGCGGGTGGATCCCGCACAAATCGGGGGGACGGTCGACCTCGTCCTTCTGGCGGTCAAGGCGACACAGATCGAGGCGGCGGCAGGATGGCTCACCGCGTTGAGCGGCCCGAAGACCGTCGTGTGCGTTTTGCAGAACGGCGTCGAGCAGTTGGAGGGGATCGCCCTGCATGCCCGACCCGGGCAGATCGTTCCCGCGATCGTGTGGTTCCCTGTGCAAGCCCAATCCGACGGCACGGTGCGCCTGCGCGCAGACATGCGCCTGAGCCTGCCAGACACGCCGCATGCCCGCGTGGCGGCCGAGGCGCTGCAAGGTACACGGTGCCATGTCGAGCTGGCCGCGAACTTCCGCACGCTGGCCTGGCGCAAGCTGCTGCAGAACGCGGTGGCCGGACTCATGGTGCTCACGCACCGCCGCTCGGGCATGTTCGGCCGGTCCGATATCGCCGAGCTCGCCCTTGCCTATCTGCGGGAATGCCTGGCCGTGGCGCGCGCCGAGGGCGCAGAACTCGACGGCGGGGTGCCGCAGGAGATTCTTGCCAAATTCCAGGCCTCTCCCGCAGACATGGGCACCTCCATCCTCACGGATCGCGAAGCCGGGCGGCCGCTCGAATGGGATATCCGCAACGGTGTCGTCGCGCGTCGCGGCCGGGCTCTGGGCATCCCCACGCCGATCAGCGATATCCTGGTGCCGCTGCTTGCAGCCGCGAGTGACGGCCCTGGCTGATCCTGCGGCCGATGAGCGCACTGTCGCGCCTCTTCCTCTTCGGCGCCGCAATCCTCAGTCGAGTTGCTGTCCAGCCGGTGTGCGATCACAAGCCGCCACAGCCCTAATCCGCTTTGAATCCCGAAGCTTTGACCACAGGTTCCCAAAAGGCACGCATTTCGCTGAACCTGGCTCGAGCCTCAGCCGGCGAGCTTCCCGTCTCCACAAAGCCGAGCGTGCGGATCTTGCGCGCGAACTGCTCCGTTGCAACTGCTTTCCGGATCGCAGTGCTCCATTCGGAGACGACGACTGCAGGCGTTCCAGGAGGCAGGCATATGGCCAATACGCCAGCTGCGGTGAGCTCCTTTCGGCCGAGCTCGCCGAACGTAGGAACGTCAGGCAGAAGCGGTGAGCGTTGCGCAGAGGTGACCGCCAGCACGCGAAGCTTTCCGGCGTTGTGGTGCTGTGCAAAGTCTCCGACAGTTGAACTTCCCGCTGCGACATTGGCGCCGACGAGGTTCACGATCATCGGGGCTGCGCCCTGAAACGGCACGTCCTGCAGCGGTGTTCCGATGACTTTGGCGATCTGCAATCCCAAGAAGTGGGTCGGGCCTCCCGATGCGGCATGGCCGAAGTTGGCATGCTCAGGATGAGCACGCACCCATTGGGCATATTCGGCAAAGTTCTTGACGGGCGAGGATGCGGGTACGGCCAGCGCCATCGGAAACTCGACCACGGTCGACGCCGGCAGGATATCCCGCTGCGCAGCGTAATTGAGCTTGTTGAAGACGAACGGATAGATCGATTGCAGGAAGTCAGGACACAGCATGGCCACGCTTCCGTCGGCGGGGGCGGCACGCAGCGCATCGATCGCGATCTTTCCGCCGGCTCCGGGCCTGTTCTCCACCACGACGGCACGGTGGAGCGGCTCATGCAGCTGATCCGCAAGCGCCCGTGTGACGACATCGAGTGTCCCGCCAGGCGAGAAGCCCACAAGAATCCTTGCGGGCGGTCGGCCGGCCTGCTGCGCGATGGCCGACGACGTGCCGAAGGACGCGGCAACGATGAGTGCGAGGCTGTAGAGCCAAGCAGTACTCGATTTGTTCAAGAGCTGCTCCAGGAAAGTTCAGCGAGGTCGCGCCGGTTGTTTGGGCGTCAGCACGAGGCCGCTCGGGGGATGCGAGCGCGCAGCGCCCCACGACGCTTGCGCCCTCTGTGCGAGGCAAAGTCAGCGACCGCGAAAGACCGGGGCGCGCTTGTCGGCGAAAGCACGGCGCCCCTCCAGTCGGTCCTCGCTGTCCCTGAGCACGCCAAAGGCCTGGCGCTCCAGTTCCAGTCCACCGGCAAGCGGCAGCTCCCGTCCGGTCATCGCCAGACGCTTGGCCGCGGTCATCGCCAATGGCGCATTGGCGGCCATTGCGCGTGCCAGGTCGATCGCCGTTTCCTGCAGCTCGGAGAGGGCAACCACCTTGCTGACCAATCCGATCCGCAACGCTTCGTTGGCATCAATGCGTTCGCCCGTCAGCAGCATCCACATCGCGTCCGACTGGCCGACCGCGCGAATCAGGCGTTGCGTGCCTCCGGCGCCTGGGATGCTGCCGACGCGCACCTCCGGCAAGCCGAACTGCGCGTTGTCGGAACAGATGCGGATGTCCGCAAGCAAGGCCAGCTCCAGTCCGCCGCCGAGGGCGTAGCCGTTGATCGCGGCGATGACGGGCTTGTCGGTGCGCAGCGTGCCGAAATTGGAATGTCGGTTGCCGCCGCGAAAGACCTGCCGGGCTGCGCTGTCGGCCGGCGGCATCGTTTTCTTGAGATCTGCACCTGTGCAGAACGCACGCTCGCCCGCGCCCGTCAGCACGAGTACGCGGATTTCCTCGTCGCTCGAGACCTCGTCCCAGATCGCGAGCAGCTGCTCGTTCGACTCGGGGTCGATGGAATTCATGGCTTCGGGCCGATTCAGGGTGACGATGGCGACGCCATCCTGGACTGTTTTGACGATGGGCATGGGTTTGTCTCAGTTCGAAGGAGAGTCGGCGGCGATGACCGCCTCGATATTTGCTGGCGGCATGCCGAGTTCGGCCAGCACTTCGCGGGTGTGCTGTCCGAGTGTTGGAGCTGCCCGTCGCGCCTGAGGCCGCTCGCCAACCGCACCGATGACGCTGCGTGGCATCGTCAACGCACCTGCGACCGGGTGCAGCAAGGTCTCTGTGAGTGCCGCTTCGACGAAGGGCGCGGACTGCGCGACCTCGGCATAGTTGTTGATCGGACCGCAGATGATGTCCACGGCCGCGAACTGCTCGAGCCAGAAGGCACGGGGATGCGCCAGCATGCGTGCTTCGAGCAGGCGTAACAGCGCCTCACGGTGCTGCAACCGATCCTTGTTCTCAGCGAAACGCGGGTCGGATACAAGCTCAGGCGCACCGATTGCGGTACACAAGGCCTGCCATCGGGCGGGGTGATAGGCCGCCACCATGATCCACCCGTCGGCGCAACGCAAGGCCTCGTTCGGCGTCGAATACGGCGCTGCGTTTCCCTGCGGGCCGGGCACATGGCCGTCTGCGAAATAGGACGCGAAACTCACATGCTGTAGCGCGATGGCGCTGGCGAACATGCTTGCTTCCACGTGCTGGCCCAACCCCGTGCGTTGGCGATCCGCGAGGGCAGCCAGGATCGAGATGGTCGCGAACGACCCCGTGACAAGATCGACAACGGGCACTGGCACCTTGCACGGCTGCCCATCGGGCGTGCCGGTGACGCTCATGAGGCCGCTGACGGCTTGCAGCACACCGTCCACCCCGGGCAGGTCTCTTGCGGCCCCGTGCTGACCGTACGCGGAGACGGAGCAATAGATCAGCCGCGGATTGGCCGCAGCCACCGTGGCGTAATCAAGCCCCAGGCGTTCCATCACGCCCGGGCGGAAGCTCTCCACCAGCACGTCCGCCTGCGCGACCAGCCGCAGCGCCGCTTGCCGGTGGGTCGGCTGCTTCAGATCGAGCACGATGCTGCGCTTGTTGCGATTGAGCGCCAGGAAAGGAACGCCCTCGCCATGAACCCAGGGCGACAGCGCTCGCGAAAGATCGCCTGTGGGGGCTTCCACCTTCACGACATCGGCCCCAAGGTCGGCCAGGCACAGTGTGCACGTGGGACCCGCCATGACCTGGGTGAAGTCGATCACCTTCAATCCGCCCAATGCATTAGCGAGCATGCGACCTTCGATCTCGTTGGATGTTCTTGTTGGGTTCGCATCGGTTCATTACACCGACGGACTGCTGAGACTGCGTCCGCCGCAAACGTACAGCAGCTGCCCTGTGACGTAGCTGGAGCCTGGCTCCGCGAAGAATCGAACGGCGCGACCGATGTCTTCCGGCTGGCCGATGCGCTCCATCGGCACGGTCTTGTGAAGACTCTGCCTGACCTCCTCGGTGAGCGTTTCAAACAGCGGGGTCTCGACGATGCCCGGCGCAATGGCATTCACCGTGATGCCCTTGCGCGCATATTCCAGCGCCAGTGAGCGGGTCAGGCTCACCACGGCGCCTTTGGAAGCGGAATAGGCCGCCTGGCCGCGATTGCCCAGCCAGGCACGGGAACCGATATTGATGATGCGTCCGAACCGGTTCTCCGCCATCTGGGTCAAGACCGCCTTGGAGCAAATGAATTGCGAATGGAGGTTGACCTCGATCACGCGGCTCCAGAAGGCCAGATCCATCTTGGAAACAAGCTTGTCTCCACCGATGCCGGCGTTGTTGACCAGGATGTCGATGCGTGCATGGGAGGCCAGCAGCTGGGCCACCGTCGACTCCACTTGCTCCACGGAGCTCACGTCAACCTTGAAGGTCTTCACGTCGACCCCTTCACTCGCAAGGCTGCGCTGGGCGGCTTGCAGGGCTTCGTCGTCGAAGTCCCACAGCGCGATGCGGCAGCCGGCTTGCGCCAGTTCGCGGGCGATGCCAAGGCCGATGCCCTTCGCCCCTCCGGTCACGACGGCGACGAGGCCTTGCAACGAGGCAGGCGCGGTTGGATTTGTCTGGTTCATGTCGACCCGATCAGAGCGAAAGAATATGGATGGCGCAGGCGGCGTGATCCACGCCCCAGATACCGCCGCCAGTCACCTGCGTGAGGCCGATGCGCGCCCCCTGCACTTGCCGTGCTCCCGCGCGGCCTTGCAACTGCTCGCAGACTTCCACGATCTGTGCGACACCGGTTGCGCCGGGCGGATGTCCCTTTGCCAGAAGGCCGCCACTCGGATTGACAGGCACCCGCCCGCCCAGGGCGGTCGCACCGCTGTGCAGCAACGCAGCCGCATCGCCGCGATCGCAAAGCCCCAGCGCCTCGTAGTAGAGCAATTCGGAGATAGTGAAGGCGTCGTGCACTTCGAGCAGACTGAGATCCTGCGGTCCCACACCGGCCTGCTCATAGGCCAGCCTGGCGGCACGCGCCGTGATCTCGGCCTCCGTCATATCGACCGGTGTGGTTTCGAACAAGCCGGACTGCACCACGGACGCCAGGATCTGAACCGGCTTTGCAACGCCTTGGGTAGGCTTGGTGCTGAGCACGAGGGCCGCTGCACCGTCGACCACGGCGGGACAGCACTGCAGCAGCGTGAGCGGCTCGGCCACGGGGCGGGACGCAAGAATCTCCTCGCGGGTCGCCAGCTTTGCAAACTTGGCGATGGGATTGAGAACACCGTGCTTTCGGTTCTTCACGGAGATATCCGCGAGCGTCTCGAGCTTGAGCCCGTGGTCGTGCATGTATCGCCGAGCGCGCATGGCGTACAAGGCGGGCATGATCATCCCCCGCCTGTTGTTCCAGTCTTGCTGGCTCAGCTGCAGCGGCCCGCCCCCCAGACCGCTCAGATGGTCCATTCCGAACACCAGGACGGTGTCGTACTGGCCGACCTTGAGCGCCTGCAATGCAAGATTCAATGCGGTCGCGCCGCTGGAGCAGGCGTTGTCCACGTTGTAGACGGCGCCCCCGTGCGCATGCAGTTCACGCAGTGCACGCTGCCCCGGAAGCATGGCCCCGAGCGCGTTGCCGCAGTAGAACGCCTGAACTTCGGAAAGCCGCGTGCCGGCATCTTCCAGGGCGCCAAGAATGGCCGACTGGACCATGGCCTCTTCGGTGAGCTCCGGAAAGCGGCCGAAGTCGGTGATTCCCACGCCGGTGATCATTGGTTGCTTCATTTCATTGCTCCTGGAAGGCGTAGTCGGGTGTGCCGTCCGGCAACGCGAAGGGCACCACGCGCACGCGGCTTTCGATCGCCGGCGGATTTCCATCGAACAAGAGCCGACCGAAGGCGCGGACGCCCGACTCGAAGTCGACCATCGCCAGTGCGTAGGCGGGCTTGTCCTTGCCGGGATGGACCACCGTGAAGCTGTAGAGGGACCCGGTCGGGCCGAGCTCGATCTCCTCGATCGGCTGGTCGTGGTGAATGAATTCGATCGGCGGAAACTGGGGGGGCTGCCCGCCTGCCTGTGTGGCCACAAGCACCATGCCGCCGAGGGTGTCACGGATGTGGGAATCCGTGCGTTTGATGATCTTCAAAGGTGTCTCCTGTTCCGGTGGCGATGGCCACGACAACAGGAAGTGTGGGGACCCAGGGCCGCCCCGTCATTGGATTTGTGCTGCGCATTCTTTAGCCTTCCTAAAGCGTGCAAAGCGTGTAGTTCTGCTAAAGCCAGAGCAGCCGAACTGCAAGGACGCGCGCCCTGCGCACGCGCATACTGAACGAATGAAAGAACAAATCAGCGTTCCGGTCACCTTGATGCGCGGCGGCACAAGCAAGGCTGTTTTTCTCGCGCAGCGTGACGTGCCGTCCGATCCGCAAGCGCTGCAGCGATTCCTTCTGGCTCTGTTCGGCAGCCCGGACGTGCGCCAGATCGACGGGCTTGGAGGCGCCGACATCCTCACCAGCAAATGCGCAATCATCGGGCCGCCCTCGCGACCTGACGCAGACATCGACTACACCTTTGTGCAGATCGGCATCGATCAGCCGAGCGTGAGCTTCGAGATCGTCTGCGGCAACATTTCATCGGCCACCGGGGTCTACGCGCTGCAGGAGCGATTGGTTCCCGTGCAGGAGCCCGCCACCTCCGTGCGAGTGCACAACACCAACACCGGCAAGATTCTGCGCATGGTGGTGCAATGTGCCCACGGCGAGCCGCGCGTGGAAGGCGACACCGAAGTGGATGGAGTGCCCGCCAAGGGCGCCGAGGTCGCGTTGGATTACTCCGGCACCAGCGGTGCCACCACGGGCAGATTGCTGCCCACCGGGCAGGCACGTGATTCGGTCTACGTCTCCAAACTCGGTCGCGAGATACCCGTCTCGATCGTCGATGTGGGAACGGCGTGTGTCTTCATCCGCGCCGCGGATCTGGGCGTTACCGGCACGGAGCTTCCCGGTCAGCTCGGCTCCGATATCTACGAAATGGCCGAGGAAGTCAGGCGGTGGGCCGCCGATCGTTGCAGCCTGCCAGCGTCAGGAACCCTCACGCCCTACCAGATCCTCGTCAGCGAAGCGCAGGACTACCGAACCATCGGCGGCGATCGAATCGTCAAGTCGTCGGAGGTCGACTTTGTTGCGCGCATGGTTCTCAATGGCGGCGCGATGCACAAGGCTTTTCCAGGCGGGGGCTCGGTCTGCCTTTCCGTGGCAGCACAGATCGCAGGGACGATTCCGGCTGAGGCGCGAGGCAGTCATACCGGCCCGACGCGCATCCGCATCGGCCATCCGAGTGGTGTGATCGGAATTTTTGCGAGCGTGGCTCGCACTGCCGACGACGAGTGGACGGTCCGAGAAGTGCACTTCACTCGAACCGCTCGGCGGCTGTTTGACGGAACCGCCTACGTGAGGCGAGCCCTCCTCGAGGTTGGTTGATCTCACCGAACTGCCGAGACATTGCAATGATGACGCAAGATCTTTTTTCTCTGCGAGGCCGCACGGCTCTCGTCACGGGTGGCTCACGAGGTATTGGTCGCATGATCGCCGAGGGATTCCTGGCGCAAGGTGCACGCGTCTACATCAGCGCGCGCAAAGCCGCGGCATGCGATCTGGCGGCTTCGGAACTGTCGAAGAACGGCCATTGCGTCTCGCTGCCCTACGACGTCTCCACGGTCACCGGCTGCCAGGCCCTGGCCGCTGCCTTCGCGCAGCATGAAACCAGCCTGGACATCCTGGTCAACAACGCCGGCGCTGCCTGGGGAGAGGACTTTGATGATTTCCCCGAAAGCGGCTGGGACAAGGTGGTCAATCTCAACATGAAGACACCCTTCTTCTTGACGAAGGCGCTGTCCGGGCCGCTGCGCGCCGCGGCCAAGGGGCGTGTAGGGAAGATCATCAACATCGCCTCCACGGATGGCATCGCGCTCAATCCTCAGGAGAATTACTCCTACGTCGCCAGCAAGGCGGGCTTGATCCACCTGACCCGTCGGATGGCGCTGCGCCTGGCGCAGGACAACATCGCGGTCAGCGCCATTGCACCTGGTGCGTTTCCATCCGAGATGAACCGCAACGCGCGCGACCGCGGCGACGAACTGTCCGAACACATACCCGCCAGACGCATCGGCACTTCAGAGGACATCGCAGGCGCGGCGATCTTCCTGGCGTCGCGTGCGGGTGACTACGTGATGGGCGCTACCCTGGTGGTGGACGGTGGTGTGACCCACGCCCGGGCCTACAGGTGAGTGTGTCCATGGGATGGCCGCTGGTGTCCGTGACGCGCTGACCTGAAATCACGTGTCATCCACCGACCCGAAAGCGGTCGTTGATATAGGTAGCGGGTGGCTTTCCAAAAGCCTTCTTGAACATCGTATTGAAGGCAGAGGGCGACTCATAGCCCAGCTCATAGGCGACTTGCTGGACGGTCGCGCCACCGGACAGCTCGCGAAGCGCCACGATCATCTGCAGCTGGCGCCGCCAGCGACCAAAGCTCAGGCCCGTCAACGAGGTGCACAGTCGATTCAACGTTCGATCGCTCATGCCCAGCTCGCTTGCCCAGTTCGTCTGGGTCCTGCGATCAGAGGGATCACGCATCATCGCCGTTGAGATCTTTCTAAGCCTTGCATCCTCGGGCATCGGCAGGAACATTTCTTCCGTGGGCATCGCGCAAAGCTGGTCAAGCAGCACCTGCGCCAGTCGATCGGTCGGCCCGCCGGCTTCATACAAAGGCGGCAATCCTGCGAGGTACTGGATCATCTCGCTGAGCATCGGGCTGATGCGCAAGGTGCAGCAACGATCAGGCAAGGGGGCAGCGCCAGGTTCCACGAAGAGGTAGAAAATCAGCGCGTTCGCCGTTCCTCGGTTGCTGTGCGGCGTGCCGCCCGGAATCCACACGCCAGCCTGGGGCGGAACCATCCACAGGGCACCGGGCACCTCGCAGGAGACGGCACCGCGCAATGCGATCACGAGCTGGCCGGACCGGTGCTCGTGCACAGGAATCTCTCGCTCGCGCGCTGCCACGTCCACACGCAGTGCCATCACGGGTACTGACGGTTCATAGTCCAGACCTGGTTCGCTGAATTCTGCACTTCGCATATTGAAAAGGTTGGTGTTGCTCCCGCCATCGCGGCTTGTTCCTGCATTGGAATCGGTGCTCGGCTCGAAACGGGTGAGATCGGCGCATGGGCCAAGCGGCCATTGTTCCAGTTGCTGAATCGAAGGCACACAGCCGCCACGCTGCAGCGCCTGTACCCCGGCCGTGGTGAAGGGCAAGGTCCGCCCATCCCAAGCCCAACGAGAACGGATCGCGTTGGTGCAGGCTC
Source organism: Variovorax beijingensis (assembly GCF_007828835.1). Lineage (GTDB taxonomy): Bacteria > Pseudomonadota > Gammaproteobacteria > Burkholderiales > Burkholderiaceae_C > Variovorax > Variovorax beijingensis_A. Next base: position 31,376 of record NZ_VIVL01000010.1, read on the forward strand.
CTCATCGTTGCCAGGGCACGCCCGTCTCAGCGATGACCGAAAAGAGAAGTCATTCGTCCAACTTTGCAATTCTCGGCTCGAGTGCCGGTCACTAGCATCGTTGCATGAAAATGATTCGCAACAAGAATGAAATGGTTTCGGCCCTGCCACTGCTCATTCTTCTCATCGGCCTGGTGCTCATTGGCGCTGCGAGCTGGTCATGCTGTACCGCGGAAGGCGCCCCGCCGGAATCGATCTCGCTGCGCTTCAGCACGCCGCTGTGTCCAACGATTCCGGCGCAGGAACTGGCACAGCTGGCTGGCCCCGCCCATCAATGGCTTCGCGCTTTTGCCAGCATCACCCTCGGCGGTTTGCGCTTGCGCTCGCGTTTCCCATGGAAGCGTGCTCGCGCGATTTCTCGGGGTGCAGCATGATCCCGCTGCCGCGTTTCTCTCGGCAGGAGTTGCTCTTTTCTCTCAAGAGCTTCGTCGCCGCCATGCTTGCGCTTTACCTGTCGAGCCGCTTCGGGCTACCCCGGCCCTTCTGGGCCATGATGACCGCTTACATCGTGGCCCACCCTGTGGCCAGCCATGTGCGCTCCAAGGCGCTCTATCGCTTTCTGGGCACCTTGCTGGGGTGCGCAGCGACCGTGGTGCTCGTCCCTTCGCTGTCCGGGTCCCCGGAACTCCTGTCGCTGGCCTTGGCGCTGTGGGTGGGACTGTGCCTATATCTTTCGCTGCTGGACCGAAGCGCGCGCTCTTACGTCTTCATGCTGGCTGGCTACTCAGCCGCTTTGATCGGCTTTCCTCTGGTAGAAGCGCCCGCGGCGATGTTCGACACGGCCGTCGCACGGGTCACTGAAATCGGGCTGGGCATCCTGTGTGCCAGCGTGGTCCACAGCATCGCGCTTCCTGCCGGTCTGGCCCCATCCCTGCTGGGCGTGATGGATCGCGCACTTGGCGATGCGCGGCAATGGCTCACCGACCTGTTGCGCGAGGCACCGGCCGAAGCCAAGAACGCTCGAATTGCAGCGGACCGCCAGCGCTTGGCCCTGGACATCACACAACTGCGTCTGCTGTCCACGCATGTGCCCTTTGACACCACTCTGCGCTGGAGCGGGGGCGCCATCGGCGCCTTGCAAGACCGTATCGCCGCCCTGACCCCGGAGCTCTCGGCGGTGGAGGATTGCCTGCAAGCGCTATGCACCGCCACAGGCGGTGTGCCGGATGACATCGGCTCGACCTTCGCGCAGCATTCGGGCTGGCTGGCCCCGAGCGCGACGAACGCGGGAGTGGACGAAGCGCGCGCCGCCTTTCGCGCCATCGCGGACGGTCCGGCCGCTTCGCCGTGGGTCCGCGCGCTGCGGATCGATCTGGCAACCCGCCTGGAGGACCTGGTCGCGCACTGGGATGCCTGCACCACGTTGCGCAACGATATCGACGCTGGTATTGCCGGGAACCCGGTGCCGTTGCAGCGCACCGCGGCCCTGGGTCGCAGGGTGCTTCACCTGGACAGAGGGCTCGCGTTGCGGTCGGCGATCACTGCGGTGTTGGGCACCTGCCTCTCGTGCGCACTCTGGATTGCGACGGGCTGGCCCTCGGGATCCGCCATGGCCATGGGCGCTGCAGTCTTTTGCAGCTTCTTCGCCACCATGGACGATCCAGTGCCTGCCATGCACAAGTTCATCACGGCGCTGTTGTGGTCGTTGCCCGTGTCGGCTTTCTATGTCCTGGGGGTCATGCCGCTGGCACATGACTTTGGCATGCTGGTGCTGTGCATCGCGCCTGTGTTCTTGGTGGTCGGGTGCTACATGGCACGACCGGCCAGTTCCTTGTCGGCCCTTGGCATGTTCTTCGGCGTCGCCGGAACGCTCGCCCTTCAAGATACAGCCACCGCCGATTGGGTGAGCTTCATCAGTTCCAACCTGGCCTTGTTCGTGGGTTCGGTGATCGCGGCCCGCGTCACCGCTCTCATGCGCAGCGTGGGGCGTGACTGGACGGCCAAGCGCATACGCCGTGCGACATGGCACGACCTCGCCGATCTGGCCGCCCCTCCGCAGGAAGCATCCGCCCGAGACGCCTTTGCCTCACGCATGCTCGACAGGATCGCGCTGTTGGCGCCGCGCGTCGCTCCTGATGGTCCCGAAGCAGTCCAGATCGCAGCACACCGCGCGCTCCGCGAACTGCGCATGGGGGCAGACATCGCTGCGCTGCAGCGGCATCGCGGGCGCCTTCCGGGAGAACCGGTCAGCCGCCTCTTCAGGGAATTGGCGCTCGTCTTCCGCGCCCAGGTGGCAGGAGCGCCACCGCGTCATGCGTCGCTGCTGCCGCATATCGATCGGCTGTTGCTTGACGCCCTGATGACGGGCGCCGAGCGGCCTGCCGTCGCGGCACTTGCGGGCCTTCGACGCAACCTCTTTCCAACCGCTCCCGCCGCGCTCCAACCATGATCGAAGTCAACCTTCTTGGCGTGCAGTTGCCCTGGCTTTTGCTGCTGGCAGCCGGCGCGCTGCCGTGTGCCTGGGCAACGCGCCGCCTGCTGGCCATCGTCGGTGCCTACCGATGGATCTGGCACCCCGCCCTGTTTGACGTTGCGCTGTACGTCCTGCTGCTCTGCGCCTTGGCTTCTCTCACCGGCGCAACCACCGCCTCGTCTTGAAACCCGGCCCGCTTCAATCCATGAAATCTGACGCCCTCCCCTTGCCCATCTGGACTTCCCGTCTTGCCCGTTCCGTCGTTCGTCTGTTGGTCACCGTGCTGATGGTGGCCGCAGCCGGCTGGGCGGGCTGGCGCTTATGGGACCACTATGAACTCGCCCCGTGGACACGCAACGGACGCGTGCGGGCCAATGTCGTGCAAGTCGCCCCTGACGTGTCCGGCATGGTCGCGAATGTGGCGGTGCACGACAACCAGTCCGTTGCCGCTGGTGCCTTGCTGTTCTCGGTGGACAAGGCCCGCTTCGAGCTGGCGCTGGAACAGGCCCGGGCCGCCGTCGCGACACAGCGCATCGCGATCAGCAACCAGCGCATCACACTCGCTCAGGCGCAGCGCGAGAGCCAGCGCAATTCCGACCTGGGCGACTTGATCTCGCTGGAAGCTCGCGAGCAGTCGCACCTGAAGGTAGACCAGGCCAAAGGCGCACTTCAAGCGGCCGAAGCGGCGTTGCGGCAGGCGCAGGTCGCGTTGAATACCTCGACGTTGAACCTGGAACGCACCCAGGTGCGCGCACCCACCGCTGGGCTCGTGACCAATCTCGACCTGCGCCAGGGCGCCTATGCGAGCGCCGGCCACCCGGTGATGGCGTTGGTTGACGCGGGTTCCATCTATGTCGAAGGCTACTTCGAGGAAAACAAGCTGGCTCGGATTCGTCGGGGCGACCGCGTACGAGTCACGCCCATGGGCGCCGCGGCGCTCGAGGGCACCGTCGAAAGCATCGCGGCCGGAATCGCAGACCGTGACCGCAGCACCAGCGCCAACCTGCTTCCCAGCGTCAATCCCACGTTCAACTGGGTGCGGCTTGCACAGCGCGTTCCCGTGCGCGTGAAACTCGATCAGTCGTCCTCAGGCGCGCGTTTGGTGGCAGGCCAGACGGTCACCGTTGAAATCCTCGAGACTGCCCGGACTTCGGAAAGCCGCGGATGAACGCCATGTCCCGACTCCTGGCCGCCGCCACGGCGGCAAGCGCACTGCTCACCGGTTGTGCCCACCCACCCGTGGGGCCAGACTACGTGCCCCCTGTCCCCCTGTCTTTCGCGCAGTCCGCCTCCGCGGGCACCTTCCGATCTGCCGGTGGCGATGCGGCGGACACGACTCTGCCGCCGCACTGGTGGAGGCTCTATGACGACCGGCAACTGGACGCGTTGGTCACCAAGGCGCTGGAACACAACACCGACCTGCGGCAGGCCGTGGCCAACCTGGAACGCGACCAGGCGCTGGCGGCGGAGGTGCACGGAAATGAGAGGCCGACCCTGACAGCCAGCGGGGGTCCCGGCTTTGGGCACGCGTCGGGCCTGAGCCTGCTGCAGCGCGACGACGAACCGCCCAGCCGCGGCACATACAGCGCGGGTGTCTCCTTGTCGTATCAACTGGACCTGTTCGGTCAACTGCGCCGCGCCATCGAAGCCGCCGAGGCCGGTACCGGCGCTGCCCAGGCGGCGTTGGATCTTGTGCGTGTGCGCGTGGCCGGCGGCGTGGCACATGCCTATGCACAAGCATGTTCAAGCGGCTATCGCTTGCGCGCCACGCAGGAGTCGGTTCGTCTGCAGGAAGAGGCGATCCGGCTCTCCGAGCGGCTTCAACGAGCGGGAAAAGTGGGGGAAATCGACATTGCACGTGCGCAAGGCCAATTGGAACAACTGCGTGCCGCGCTGCCGCCGCTTCGGGCCCAGCGCCAAGGTGCGTTGTACCGGTTGGCAACACTGACCGGCGCAGCACCTCGCGACTTCCCTGCGGCAGTGGCCGCGTGCGAGCAGCCGCCGCGCCTCGCGGGGCTGCTTCCGGTCGGAGACGGCGCGGCCCTTTTGCGCCGGCGGCCCGACGTTCGCCAGGCCGAGCGCAGCCTGGCCGTTGCCACAGCCCGCATCGGCATAGCCACAGCCGACCTCTACCCCAAAGTGTCGCTGGGCCTCTCGGCCAGCTCGGCGGGCTTCTTGGCAAGATTTGGAAACCGGGAAACGCTCAGCTACAGCCTGGGCCCGCTGATCAACTGGACGCTACCCAACACCGGGGTTGCCCGCGCTCGCATCGCGCAGGCCGAGGCGGCCACCCGGGTTGCGGCTGCCCGCTTCGACGGGACCGTACTGACGGCACTGCGCGAGGTGGAAACGGCGCTCGATGTCTATGCCCACGAGCTGGAACGTCATGCTGCGCTCCTGGCCGCGCGGGATCAAAGTGCCATCGTCGCCCGGCAGGCGCGCACCCTCTATGTCAACGGCAAGAGCGGTCAGCTTGAAGCATTGGATGCAGAGCGCACCCTGGCAGCCAGTGACGCCGCTCTGGCAACATCCGCGGCCCTGTTGGCAGAGGATCAAGTCGCCGTATTCATGGCGCTGGGGGGTGGCTGGGAAGCCGATGAGCTGCTCGCGAATGCCATGCACTAGCGCACGCCTGAGCGTTTCTCGAGGGAAATATGAGGCGAGCGGAAATTCCACTGCGCAAGTGTGAGCATGGACGGGCTTAATCTTCTGAAGACCTTTCTGGAGGTCGCCAACGTCGGCAGCTTCTCGCGCGCAGCGGGCAAGCTGGGAATCTCCAAGGCCAGCGCAAGCAAGCATGTCGCGACGCTTGAGGCGCGCTTCAACATACGGCTCATGAACCGCTCAACGCGGTCGGTGACATTGACCGATGCTGGAAGGCTGCTCCAGCTTCGCAGCGCGCCACTGATGGAGATGGTCGAGTCGACGCACAGCGAATTGCAGGCGCATGGCTCACGCCCAAGCGGGCGTCTGCGCGTCGCCGGGCTTCACGGGCTCGTGCAAACCGACTTCCCGGGCCTGCTGAGCGAATTCCTCGCGCTCTACCCAGATGTCCACATCGACCTGCAGATTGGCAATCGCGTCATCGATCTCGTGGAGGAAGGCGTCGACATTGCCCTGAAGTTCGGGCGCATCGGGGACGAGAACCTGATCGTGCGTCGCCTCCAACGCGTGGAACTCACGCTCTGCGCCACGCCCGGTTATTGGGCCAGGCGCGGCATCCCTCAAATGCCCGACGACATGCGATGGCATGACGTGCTCACCTACTCGCTGTCAGCAGGTGCCCCCCATATTCCGTTCGAAGTCGGTGGGGAGCCATACAACCTCCCGATCTGCGGACGCATGGATGCAAACGACTCAGGCACGCTTGTCGCCGCAGCACTGGCCGGCATCGGCGCGGTGTGTGTGCCGGCATTGCTGGCTCGGCCGTACACAGAACGCGGCAGCCTGGTCCCAGTGCTCAAGGAATTCATGCCCAGTGACATCTGGCTCTACGCAGCGTACACGCAGCACCGGCACAACAGCGCAGCCCTACGGGCACTACTGAAATTGCTTGAAGCGCGTATGGGAGGTAGCGCACCCGACCATCCAATCTAGAAGCTGAGGACTGAGATACATCCATACGAGCGCCCGTCGCGTATCGCTCAACCTTTCCGACGCAACCATGCCGTGGAAGTACAACGCCACGGCACGCTCCGCAAGCTGCGGTGCCACCTGCGCATGCGTCTCAAGCCATCGACACCGTGTTGCGCAGAATACGCTGCAAGATCCCGTTGAACTCAGCAGGGAGTGAAATCTCTGACCACGAGACTCTATCAAGCGAAACCATTTTGGAGTCCACGGAGATATTGAGCATCGAATGTCTGGTCATGGGCGAATTGATGGCTGGCCGGCAGTGGCAGCCAACCTGGGCGCGGTGTTCGGCTCGGCGCTGGGAGGCGCTGGCTGTTCGCGGGGCTGCCCGTGGTGTTCGTGGCCTTGGCGATCCGGCTGCCCGGCAGGATGGGCCGCGCGTGCATCGACGCTGTGCCGGAGAAGGCCTGAGCCGGAGACGGGGCTCGATCGTCACGGCGGCGGACATCTCGGGACCGAGCAGCGCACTTTCCGCTGGGTTCACGCGTCGGCCGCATCCGCGCCGCCGGGCATCTCGCACCGCATGGCCACCGCCACGAACGCATCGACCAGCGGCGTGCGCCTCGCGAAGGCCAGCGCGAGCTGGTAGCCCACCGGCGTTCCCCTGCCGGCGAGCGGGCGAAACGCCACACCTGCGCGCCCCGCGGCCGCCAGCGGCGGCGCGACCAGCGCCACGCCGGCGCCGCCGGCCACCAGCCCCGCGATGGTCTCCATCTGGATGGCTTCCTGCGCCACGCGCGGCACGAACCCGGCGCTTCGGCAGGCCGTCACGATGCGCTCGTGCAGGCCCGGTCCCGCACTTCTCGGAAAAAGGATCCACGGCTCCTGCGCCAGGTCCGACAATTCGACCGCGGCCTGCACGGCCAGCGGATGCCCATCGGATAGCGCCGCGACCAGCGCCTCTTCGCGCAGCGGGACCAGTTCCAGATCGCCTGCCCCGGCACAGGGCAGCACGACCAGGCCGACGTCGCCCTGCCCGTCCTGCAGCGCCGCCAGCTGCTCGGCGGTGGTCGCCTCGCGCAGCACGAGATCGACCTCGCCATGCGCCTGCGAGAACGCGCGCAGGATCGCAGGCAGCACGCCGTGCGCCGCGCTCGCCACGAAACTGATGCGCAGCGAGCCGACCAGCCCGCCCGCTGCGCGCCGCGTCAGCTGCAGCGCGCGTTCCGCCTGGCGCAAGGTGCGCCGGGCTTCTTCGAGCAGCACCTGCCCCGAAGGCGTGAGCCGCTCGACGCGGTTGCTCCGCTCGAGAAGCACCGTTCCCAGTTCTTCCTCCATGTGGCGGATCGCCGCGGTCAGCGGCGGCTGCGCCATGTGCAGGCGCTCGGCCGCCTTGCGAAAGCTCAGTTCCTCCGCGACAGCGACGAACTGCCGCAATTGGCGCAGGTCAATCATGCGATACGTCCGGTGGATCACTCGTTCACGAAGATGGTATTGGAAATATCGCGCGGGTAGCGGGAACATGGCCGCTGTTCATCGCAAGGAGAGCTGAATGCAGTTTCGCAACCCTGTTCTCGCGGCCGCCCAGCTGGCGGCGGCCGTGTTGCTCAGTGCCGCCACCGCGGCCGATGCCGCGGGCCCGGCACCGGCGCGCAATGACTTCCGTGTCGAAACCCTCGACGGGCAGACCCTTCGTGTGCGCGAAATCGTCACCGCAAAAAAAGAAGAGCGCTCGGGCGCGCAGCCACTGGTCCTCATCCACGGCGCCCGAGTGCCGGGCATCGCATCCTTCGATCTCGACGTGCCCCACGGCTCGCTGGCCGCGGACCTGGCGTCGGCGCTGGGCACGGCCGTGTATGTCATGGATGCGCGAGGCTATGGCGGCTCCGTCCGGCCCGCCGCCATGGAGCGGCCGCCCGGCGAAAGCCGTCCGCTGTCGCGCGCGAACGAGGTGGTACGCGACATCGATGCCGTGGTGCGCGAGGTCTCGCGCCGCCATGCGAACGCGCAGGTGAACCTGCTCGGCTGGGCCACGGGCGGCATGTGGGCCGCCTATTACGCATCGCTCTGGCCCGAGCGGGTCGGGCGCCTGGTCACGCTCAATGCGCTGTACGGCGGTGCCTCCACGCATCCCACGCTCGGACCGGGCTCGCCCAACGCGGACCCGGCGCACCCCGAGCGCCTGCGGCCAGCCATGGGCGGCTATGCGCGGTACGACGCCGCCTCGCTGCTGCCTTCGTGGGACCGCTCGATTCCGTCGGACGACAAGGCCGCCTGGCGCGCCCCCGAGATCGCCAGGGCCTATGCCGACGCCGCACTGCGCAGCGATCCGCAGTCGGACCGCCACAGCCCGCCCGCCTTCCGCGCGCCGCTGGGCGCCATCGAGGACAGCTTCTACCAGGCCGGTGGGCGCCGCCTGTTCGACGCCTCCTTCATCACGGCCCCGGTGCTGGTGGTCCGCTCGGAGCGGGACTTCTGGAGCCGCCCGGAAGACGCCGAGGCCTTCGCGCGCGACGCCGTTCGCGCCGCGAGCGTGCGCATCGTCACGATCCCCGGAGCCACGCACTATGTGCATCTGGACCGGCCCGAGCGCGGCCGCGAGCGGTTGACCGGCGAGCTCGCGGGGTTTCTCCGCGGCGCGGGCGCCACGGCTTCGAGCGGAAGCTGATGCTTCGCGGTACCGTACGCATTTCCGAATGCGACGACGACGCGGTATCGCGATGACGAAAAAGAAGCTCTTCACCAAGGCGGACTTCCCTGTCTCCCAGGTGCGCCGGTTCCTGGAGCCGGGCCCGGTCGTGCTCCTGTCTTCCCGCTGGCAGGGGAAGAACAACATCATGACCCTGGGCTGGCATACGGTGATCGAGTTCACGCCCTCGCTGGTCGGCTGCGTGATCGCGCGCGCGAACCACAGCTTCGAAATGATCCGCCGCAGCGGCGAGTGCGTGATCAACCTTCCCACGCGGCCGCTCACCGACGAAGTCGTGCGCATCGGCAACAGCTCGGGCGCCGAGATCGACAAGTTCGCGGCCTTCGGCCTCACGGCAGTCGATGGCGAGCGCGTGGAGGCGCCGCTCATCGGCGAATGCCACGCGAGCTTCGAATGCCGCGTTCACGACCGCAGCCTGGTCGGCAAGTACGACTTCTTCATCCTTGAGGTAGTGAAGGCCCACGCCGCCGATTCACTCCGGCATCCGAAGACGATCCACTACACCGGCGAGGGCGTTTTTCTCGAATCGGGAAAGGCGTTCAGCCGGCGATCCTTGTTCAGGAACGCGCTGCTTTGAATCGCCGCGTACTGCATCGCGCCAATGGGCGCGCCCATGTGTCCTGCGACAAGGTGCGGATCTTCTTCTGCCCGCTGCGCCCGGCGGATTCTCGGGTTGCTAGTCACGAGGCGAGCCGGCGGGCAGCAGCACGATCTTGCCGACCGCGCTTCCGCTGTCGAGCAACTCGTGCGCGTGACGCGAATCCGCGAGCGCAAAGCAGGTGGCCGGCGGCGCCTGCACGCGTCCCTCGGCCATGAGCGCGATGGCCGCCTCCATGAAGCCGCGCCGCTGCGCCGCGTCGGCATCGATGGCGTGAATCGAGAACGTACGCACGGCCAGGCTCCGGCCCAGCAGCCGCCGAAGCTCCTCGAACACATCGCCGGTCGGCGGACCGTTGACGATGTTGTAGGAGACCGCCATGCCGAATGGCGCGAGGGCCCGCAGGCAGGCGATGAAGAGATCGCCGCCGAGGTGATCGAAGGCCAGGTCCACGCCGCGCCCATCGGTGAGCTGCATGACCTTCTCGGTCAGGCCCCGCGGTTCGCTCTCGATCACCTCATGCGCGCCGTTGGCCCGTGCGAATTCCCGCTTCTGCGGCGTGGAGGCGGTGCCGATCACGCGCAGGCCGCGGTCCCGGGCCACCTGCACCAGCGCCGTGGCCACGCCGCCGGCCGCGCCGGGAATCAGGACCGATCGGGCGGGCAGGTTGCCATTGCTCGACAGCATGGCCAGCGCGAGCTGGAAGTTGCCCAGGCTCACGGCGTCCTCGAAGCGGATCGCGTCGGGGAGCACGAAAGGCGCGGCTTCGGGCACGCAGATGGCTTCGGCATAGCAGCCGCCGCGCTGCGCGAGCTCGCGCGCGCTCACGAACACGCGCTGGCCGACCCGCAGCGCGGTGACGCCGGGGCCGACGGCATCGACGACACCGGCCATCTCGTTGCCGGGAATCGCCGGCATCGGCGGCATCCACTTGTAGGTGCCGTTGCGGATCAGCACGTCGGGGCCGCCGGCGCCGATGGCCATGGCCTTGACGCGCACTTCGCCGGCCTGCGGCTGCGGCAGCGGCAGCTCCACGAGCTGCAGAACCTCGGGGCCGCCGGGTGCCTGGAGCTGGACGGCCTTGATGGTGGCGCTCATCATCGCTGCCCGTCGTGCACGGACACGTTTTCCTTGGTGAGCCCCCCCAGGCGCGCATGCACCCGCCCTCCCGTGCCCATCACCAGCGCGAACAGGATCTCGTTGGGGCGCGGCGCATCCTGGATGCCGATCTCCATCGAGTTGTAGTGGCTGCGCACGTACGCGGCGTGGATGTAGTGCAGCGGCACCATCAGCCGGTAGCCGGTGGCCGCCACCGCCTTGGCCGAAGGCACGATCGCCTTCGGCTCGCCGAGCACCTCGCGCATGGCCCAGCCGCCGGCTTCGTGCCAGACGGCACCGTGCTCCAGTTCGCCGTTCACGCCAATGATCGCGGCCTTGCTGTAGACCTCGACCTTGTCACGCCCGAGCGTCTCGACCAGCTCGGTAGCCAGCAGCGTGCCGAGTGCGCGCAGCTCGGCCATGAAGGGCAGCAGGTCCGGCTCGTAGCGGCCTGCGTAGGGGTTGTGGATGACCGCGCAGGCAGCCGCCAGCCTGAGCGGCGTGGCGGCCGGCGGACCACCCTCGTGGTAGATGGTTTCGATGCAAAGGCTGCGCTTGCGGATGTCGATCAAAGACATGGAGGGGTCCTCATTGCTTGGGGATGTGTGCATCGTTCACCACGGCGGTCCACCGCTTGAGTTCGGTGGCCACCATCGCGGTCATTTCCTCGGGCGTGCTGCCGCGCGCTTCGCCGCCCATTTCCTCGAGCCGCGCACGCACGGCCGGCGCCTGCAGGGCCTTGAGCGTTTCGGCGCGCAGGCGGTCGACGACCGGGCGCGGCGTGCCCGCGGGCGCCATGAAGCCAGCCCAGGAGCGTACGTCGTAGCCGGGCACGCCCTGCTCGGCCACGGTCGGCAGCTCGGGCATCTGGCTCCAGCGCTGCGCGCCGGTGGTGGCCAGCGCACGGAGCTTGCCGGCCTTGATGTTGGCGAGCACGGCCGTGGGCGGCGCGATGATCATCGGCACCTCGCCGCCGAGCAGCGCCGCCACCGAGGCCGCATCGCCGCGGTAGGGAATGTGCAGCAGCTCGACGTTCGCGCTCTTCACCAGCAGCTCGCCCGCAAGATGATGCGTGGAGCCGATGCCGGCCGAGCCGTACGATACGCCCCGTGCATCGGCACGCGCCGCGGCAAGTATCTCGGCAAGTCCGCGATAGGGCGAATCGGCCCGCACCACCAGGAGGAACGGAAAGTAGGTGATCGTCGAAACCATCTGGAAGTCCGCCACCGTCTGGTAGCTGAGCTTGTTGTAGAGCGCGCCGGCCACCGCATGGCCACCCGTGGCCAGCAGCAGCGTGTATCCGTCGGGCTTGGCACGCGCCACTGTGCCCGAGGCAATGGTGCCGCCCGCGCCGGTCTGGGCCTCGACCACGAAGGGCTGGCCCAACCCCTTGGACATCTCGGTGCTGACCACGCGCGCGATGGTGTCGGCGTTGCCGCCGGCCGCAAAGCCCTGGTAGATCTTGATCGGCTTGTCCGGAAAGCCCTGGGCCAGGCCGTGGAAGGGTGCCGCGCAGGCCAGGGCCAGGCCTGCGGCAACGAGCGATCGTCTGTGCCACATGGTTCTTGTCTCCAATGTTGTGGAATGAAGGCCGCGGCTTGTGCCGCCGCGGTCCGGGTCCGGGAGGCCTCAGTCCTGCTGGACGATGGGATTGCGCAGCACGCCGATGCCTTCGATCTCGACTTCGCACACGTCGCCCGGCTTCATGAAGCGCGGCGGCTTCTTGCTCCAGCCCACGCCGGCCGGCGTGCCGGTGGCGATCACGTCGCCGGGCACGAGCGTGAAGATGGTCGACGCGTAGCTGATGAGCTTCGGAATGCTGAAGATCATGTGGCCCGTGTGGCTGCTCTGCACCACTTCGCCGTTGAGCCGGGTCTCGAGTTTCAACGCACGGCCGGGCGCGATCTCGTCGGCCGTCACCATCCAGGGGCCGAAGCCGCCGGTCGACTCGAAGTTCTTGCCCGAAGCGATCTGCTTGGCATGGAACTGCCACTCGCGCACGCTGCCGTCGTTGTAGCAGGCGTAGCCCGCCACATGGTCGAAGGCGTCGGCCTCGGCGATGTTGCGCCCGCCCTTGCCGATGATGACGGCGAGCTCGCCTTCCCAGTCGAGCGATTCGGACACGTGCGGCCGCACGATCGGCTGGTTGTGCGCACATTGCGAACGCCACACGCGCAGGAAGATCGGCGGCTGCTCGGAGAGTTCGCGCTGCATGCCGGCCGCCAGCACCTCCTGGTGGTGGTCCATGTAGTTGCGCACCGCGCACACGATCTTCTCGGGCTTGGGGATCGGTGGAAGAAAGGTGATGTCGGCCAGCCTGGCCGCGATCGGCAGTCCTTCGACATGCTGCGCCGCCTGCAGGTACTCGCCCGATGCGATGTAGTCGACCAGGCCTGCATGCTGCGGGCGCGCCTTGCCGAGATCGACCACGCCGTCGCCGACGACGGCGCCCCAGGTTTCGCGGCCTTGATGGACAAATGACAAAAGCTTCATGGGAACTCCGGTTGAAATGTGCGGGTGGGTGAAAGGCGCGTGCGTCAGGGCGCGGCCGGCGAACGCGACTCGAACTGCGCCTGCCACTGCGCGAGCGGCATGAAGCTCGGGTCCTTGCGGCAGGCCTCCTCGGTCTCGCGCATGAGCGTTTCGTCGTCCTTCGACAGGTCCAGCGGATCGCCATGCGGCTGCGCGATGTAGAACGGCGTGTCGACGTAGATCTCCACCGTGTTGCCCTCCGGATCGAGCATGTAGACCGAGAGCGCATTGCCGTGGTTGAGGCCGCGGATATTGGTGGCACCGCGCGCCTCGGCGCGCGCCGAAATGTCGCGCAGGTGCTGGATGCTCGGCACCACGAACGAGATCTGCATCACGGTGCTGAACGTCGCCTCCGGCGGCCGGCCCGAGGCCAGCACCAGCTGGTGGTGCTGGTCCGGGCTGGCGCTCGTGAACACCAGCTGGTTCCTGAAGGTGCGGCCCACGCCGCGGTCGGTGACCGTGAGGTCGAAGGTCTCGGTATAAAAAGCCACCATCCGCTCCAGGTCGGTGACGAAGATGCCGAAATGCGAAGGCGTGGGTCGTGCGACCTTGAGCATGCTGTCTGTCTCCGGTGACGGGGCCTTGCACCCCTAGGATTGCGCGGCCTGGGCCGCCTTGAGTGCGGCGACCACGTTGCGCTGTGTGCTCAGGATGTGTTCCTCGAGCAGCGCGCAGGCCGTGTCCGCATCGCGGCGCAAGGCGGCGTCCATGATCTTCCTGTGCTCGTTCGACTTGCGGCGCGCGGTCTTCCGGTGGCGCGCGGAAAACCGCCGGTAGCGCTCGGCCTGGTCGAACAGGCTCGCGCCCCAGACGCGCTGGCGCAGCGAAGGGCAGGCGGCCAGCAGCGAGAGATGGAAGGCGCGGTGCAGCTGCGACCAGTCGTTGTCGAGAATGACCGGGCCGTCGCTCAGGCGCGACTCGACCTTCTCGAGCCGGTGGAACGCCGCCAGGATGTCGGCCTCCCAGGCGTCGTCGCCGTGGGCAATGGCCTCGCGCAGCGCGGGCACATCGAGCATCACGCGCATGCGCGTGATGTCGGCCAGATCCTCTTCGGAGATCGGCGCCACACGGAAGCCGCGGCGCTCGTCGGCGCGAACGAGCCCTTCCTGCGCCAGGCGGCTCAGCGCCTCGCGCAGCGGGCTGCTCGAATAGCCGTAGGCGGCCTGCAGTTCGTCGAGCTTGAGCTTGGCGCCGGCTTCGAAGGTGCCGGCCAGGACGTCCTGCCGCAAACGGGCGAAGGCCTGCTCGGCCAGCGGCGGCTCATTGGCGATGACTTCATATTTGTGCATGGAGTTGATTTTATGCATAAACTTTGAATTTTGGAAACAAGGGATCACCATGACACGCAGCACCCCCATCACTGGCATCCGCCTGCTAGGCATTTCCGGGAGCATCCGGCGCGACTCTCACTGCACCGCGGTGCTGCGCAGCCTGCAGCCGTTGCTGCCTGCGTCGGCAGCCATCGAGCTCTTTGCGCTGAACGATATTCCGCTCTACAACGCCGACCTGGACGGCGATGCGCCGCCCCCGGCCGTGGCACGGCTCAAGGCTGCGATTGCAGAGGCTGACGGCGTGGTGCTGTGCTCGCCGGAATACAACTACGGCATGCCCGGGGTGCTGAAGAATGCGATTGATTGGGCATCGCGGCCCGGCTTCGCCTCGCCGCTCAAGGGCAAGCCCGTGCTGATCGCGACCGCATCGCCGGGCACCGCAGGCGGCGTGCGCGCGCAGGCGCAGATCCGCGACGCCCTGGCCGCCACGCTGGCGCGGCCCGTGGTGCGGCAGCACGTCGCCATTGCGAACGTCGCCACGCGCATCCACGACGGCCGGCTGGATGACGAATCCACACTCGACTTCCTGCGAGTGGCGCTCGCCGATCTGCTTCAGGAGATTGAATTGCTGGACGGCGCCGCGTCCCGCTAGACGGACTGCCTCGGAGCTACCTGCGCACCTTGTCGATCTCCGACATCAGTTCCTTGACCGTGGCCTCGCCCACTGATGCGGAATATTTGTCGATCACCGGCTTCACCTTGGCGCGCAGTTTCGCCATTTCTTCCGGCGGCAGTTCCGAGACGGTCATGCCGGCTTTCCTGAGCGCCTCGAGCGCGCTGTCTGCGGCGCTGCGCGAGGCCGCGCGCTGGAACACGGTCGAATCCTTGGCGGCCTCGGTGAGGATCTGCCGCTCGTCAGCGCTCATGCCGTCCCAGGTCTTCTTGCTGACCAGGAGCGCCTGCGGGTTGTAGACGTGCCGCGTCTGGGTGATGTACTTCTGTACCTCGGCAAACTTGGAGGCAAGGATGGTGGTGTTCGGGTTCTCCTGACCGTCGACCGCCTTCTGGTCGAGCGCCGGATAGAGCTCGGGGAACGGCAGCGGCGTGGGGTTGGCGCCCAGCGCGCTGAACAGGTCGACGTAGATCGGCGATTGAATGACGCGGATCTTCAGCCCCGCGATGTCGTCCGCCTTCTCGATGGGCCGCTTGCTGTTGGTGAGATTGCGAAAGCCCAGGTCCCAGTAGCCAAGCCCGTGCAGGCCCTTGTCATCGAGCCTGGCCATCAGCTTCTGGCCGAAGGGCCCGTCGGTGACCGCATCGGCCTCCTTGCCGCTGTTGAAGAGGAACGGAAAGTCGAAGACCGCGAACTCCTTGACCTGCGCCGAAAGGATGCCGGCGTTGAGCACCGTGAGCTCGACCGTTCCGCCCTGCAGCGCCGACACGGTCTGCAGGTCGCCGCCGAGCGTGCCGCCCGCAAACAGCTTGACCGTGATCTTGCCGCCGGACTTGGCCGCGACGATGTCGGCGAACTTCTGCGCGCCCTGCGCCTGCGGATGGCCGGTCTGGTTCTGGAACGCGAACTTGAGCGTGCGTTCCTTGACCTGCGCACCGGCACCGGCCGCCGCCAATGCGGCGAATGCCGCGATGGCCACCGCCAGCCATTTCCGCTTCGAGCTTTTCATGGGGGTCTCCTTCCCTTCGTATGTTCCGCCGGGGCTCTCTTCAGGCACCGGCCGATCGCATTTCCTGCATCTCGACCAGCGCGCGCAGCGCGGCCAGGTACGACTGCGGCCCCAGGCCCTGGATCGTGCCCTTGACGGCCGGCGAGATGATCGAGTGCGCGCGCCAAGCCTCGCGCGCCGCAATGTTCGACATGTGCACCTCGATGGTCGGAAACGGCATGGCCTTGATCGCGTCATGCAGCGGAACGCCATGTTGCGTGAGGCCGGCCGGATTGACCAGCGCACCCTGCGCATCATCGATGTGCGCGTGCAGGAAGTCCACCAGCACGCCTTCGTGGTTCGACTGGATCGTCTCCAGCGTGGCGCCGAGCTCGTCCGCGAGCTTGTGCAGCATGGCGTCGATCTCTGCCAGCGTGGTGGTGCCGTAGATGTGGGGTTCGCGGCGGCCGAACAGGTTGAGGTTGGGACCGTGCAGGACGAGGATCTTCATTGCGTGGCTTCTTTCCTATTTGCGGACGCGCACGAGTTCGTCGTTGTAGAGCTTGACGATGGCGGGGTCGTAGCTGGCGGAGAAGCGCTCGATGACGGGCCTGGCGATCTGCCGCATGCGGGCCTGCTCGGCCGGCGCAAGCTCGTTAAACTGCGCGCCCTTGGCCTGGAGCTCGCCCACGGCGCGCTGCGCGGCGGCGCGGCTCACCTGTCGCTGGTAGCCCCGGGCCTCGTCTGCAGCCTCGCGCATCATCTTCTGCTCCGCGGGATTGAGCGAATCCCAGAACTTCTTGCTGACCAGCACGATGTTGGCCGCATACACATGGTTGGTGGCGCTCACGAACTTCTGCACCTCGAAGAACTTGTTCGAAAGAATCACCGAATACGGGTTCTCCTGGCCGTCGACCGCCTTCGATTCGAGCGCACCATAGAGCTCCGCGAAGGGCATCGGCACCGGGTTGGCCTTGAAGGACTTGAAGGTCTCAAGGAATACCGGGTTGGGAATCACGCGGATCTTCAGGCCCTCCAGGTCTTCGGGCCGGGTGATCGGGCGCTTGCTGTTGGTGACGTTGCGAAAGCCCAGGTCCCAATAGCCCAGCGCGATCAGGCCCTTCTCCGGCAGCTTCGCAACGAGCGCCTGCCCGAGCGGACCGTCGAGCAGCGCATCGGCCTGCGCGAAGTTGCCGACCGCGAACGGAAAGTCGAGCAGGCCGAACTCCTTCACGATGCCCGCGAGCGAAGTGGTGGCCGGCGCCGACATCTGCTGCACGCCGCCTTGCAGCGCCGACTGCTGCTGCATCTCGTTGCCCAGCTGCGAGGCCGGGTACTCCTGCACCTTCATCCGGCCGCCGCTCCGGGCCGCCAGCAGTTCGGCAAAACGCTTCACGCCAAAGCTCACCGGATGGTCGGCGTTGTTGAGGTGGCCGAAGCGGATGACGCGTTCCTGCGCCTCCTGCGCGAGCGCCGGAACGGCTAACGCGAGGGCCAGGCCGGCGGCCGCCAGCGAGCGATGAAGCTTTCTCAAGATGGTTCTCCAGCAAGTGATGCGGCGCGATCTTAGGATCTAAGTGGAAATCTTTTCCACTAGTGAAAACACTTGGCAAAAGAGCTAGCATTGCACCTGCCCCACCTTTCCGAACGACATGAGCGCCATCCTCGAACGCAGCTTCAAGGTCCTTGAACACCTGGCCGGCCATCCCGAAGGCCGCGCGCTTTCCGCGCTCTCCGCCGAGCTGGAAATGCCGCTGAGCGCCACCCACCGCCTGCTGGGCGAACTGATCCGCTGCGGCTACGTGCGGCAGGACCAGAGCCACGGCGACTACATGCTCACGATCAAGCTGGTGTCGCTGGGCCTGAGCTTCCTGAGCAACAGCGGCATCGTCGACGTGGCGCAGCCGCTGCTCGACCGGCTCGCGGCCGAATCGGGCGAGCTGGTGCGGCTGGCGGTGGTCGACGGCGACGAGCTGACCTTCGTCGCCAAGGCGCAGGGCGCAATGCGCGGCCTGCGCTACGACCCCGACATGGGCCTCTCGGTCAATCTCTCCTGCAGTTCCGCGGGCCACGCGTGGCTGTCGACCATGACGGACGAACAGGCGCTGCAGCTGGTCGCCAGGCAAGGCTTCGGCAAGCCCGAGGACTACGGCCCGAAGGCGCCGACCACCGTCAAGGCGCTGCTGGCGTACCTGCGCGCGGCCCGCAAGCGCGGCTTCGCAATGATCAACGAGGTGTTCGCGCCCGCCATGACGGCCATGGCCGCCCCCGTGCGCAGCGGCAACGGCGCGGTGATCGGCGTCATCACCATCGCCGGGCCGCTGGTGCGGCTGACCGAAGAACGCATGCTCGCGCTGGGCCCGGCGCTGCTGGCCACGGCCGAGGACGTGGCGCACGCGAGCGGCGCGTCTGCCCTCTTCAAGCGGCGCGCCTGACCGGGCGCCTCGGGAAACGGCCGCTCTTCAGAACGCCAGCCGGGGCGCCTCTTTCCGCAACAGCGCGCTCGCGGCCGGCGGCTCCCAGATCTCGGCCAATGCCCGGGACAGCGCATCCAGCAGCTGCCGCACATCGTTGGCGGCATCCGCGTGCAAGGCCTCGGCCACGATGAGGACGCGGGAGGTTTCATCGCGCACGGCGGAACGCGCGCTCTGGCGATGGGTCCAGCGCCGGGCGTGCGCGCAGCCCGCGGCATCCGCAAAGACGACTTCGCCGCGATCGGGCGTTTCGGTTTCGCCCGAGAACGCGAGGTAGCTTTCGGTGCCGTCGGCGCATCGCACCTGCAGCCCCTCGGCCACCTTCGACAGGTCGAACACCGCGATCGGAATCGCGAAGGCCAGCGACAGTGCATTGCAAAGATCGACGAGCGGATGGATCGGCGGCAGCGCGCCTTCTTTCCGGAACCGGCGCAGCAGCGATTCGGAGGCGCACCGGTATTGCGTGGGCTTGAGGCCCATGCGTGCGAAGGTGCGGCGCCAGGCCTGGATCTCCGGAAGATCGGCTTCCGAGCCGACGGCTTCGAGCCGTGCGCGCGCCACGCCGTGGTAGTGCGCCACCTGCGCCTGCACCGAGCCGTTCCGGTGGATGCCCTGGGCCAGCAGGACGCCGGGCACCAGTTCGGGATGGCGCTGCCAGATTTCCGGCGAATGAGAGAAGAAGAAAGAATGCATGGCGCAGTGTGTCGCCGGCGCGGTGGCCTGTCTTGAACGCTATTGCAGCCGTGCGGGCGGCGTCCAGGCGCGCTGCCATGCGCCGGGCGTGAAGCCGAAGTGCAGTGCGAACGCGCGCGTCATGTGGCTCTGGTCCGCAAAGCCGGCCGCCATGGCCGCGTCCGCCAGTGCCGCGCCGCGCCGGATGAGGCCGCGCGCCACTTCCGCGCGCTGCTGGAGCAGCCACGCGAACGGCGTGACGCCATGGACCTCCCTGAAGCGCCGCAGCAGCTGGTATTTGCTCAGCCCCGAAGAGGCCGCGAGCTGGCCCAGGCTGGGCGGCTGCGCAAGGCAATCCGCGAGCATTTCGCGCGCCCGCGAGATGCCGGCCGACGGCGCACGCACGGGCAGCCGTTGGGCGCCGTGGCGCGATGCGAGCATGGTGCAGGTCTGCACGAGGAGTTCCTCGCAGCGCAATGCATCCGCCTGCGCCTGCTTCGGCGCGGCGGCGCGCGCCTCCAGCAGCCGCAGGAGATCGCCGAGCGTGCGCCGCAGCCGGTCGTCGCTGATGACGGGGCGGATCAGCGCCATGTCGCCATCATTCGCCGTGCCCGTTGCGGGCGCATCCACGGCCCATCGGAGCGCAGCGGGTTCGAGATACAGCATGCGCCAGCGCCGAAACGGCCCGCCAAGCGGCCGCCCGTCATGCACTTCGCCCGGATTCGTTGCGATGAGGTGGCCGGCATGGGCCTCGACCTCGCCGCATCCGCTGGCCGAGCGCTGGGCACCCTCGTCGATGATGCCGATGCCGAAGGTGGCGTGCCAGTGCCTGCCGTAGCGGCGTTGGCTCGAGATGCGGGTGCCATGCACGCCCTCCCAGGGGGAGCCGAAGACGCGGCAGTCGTGGTGCGGGTTCTTCATCGCGCGGAGTATGCATGGGCACGCGGACCCGCAGGATTCGCCGCGAAATGCGCAAATTCGCACAGGTTCCGCCACCGCCCTGCTGTACGACCTGCCGCATTTGCCGGTTCGCACTTGTAGGATCGCCGCCATCCAGCAGAGCACGCCATGCGGCCCGCATTCCACCCTTCCCCGTCCGCCTCGATTCGAATGAAGCAAATCTGCGTCAACTGGCGTTCGAGCGTCGTCCACGACGAGGACGACGAGCACTGCGACGACGGCCTGTGGGTGCCCGAAACCCCGGCGGCACGCAGGGAGGCCCAGGTGATCTGCGAAGTTCAGAATGCGATCTACGGGCACGGCTCGCACTGGATCGAAGAGCGCGAGGCTCTTTTTCTGCGCTCCGCCTGACCAGAGCGCGCAGGCCAGACTGCGAACTTTCGGCCTCAAAAAAAGCTTCATCGCACGGCGCTACAGTTCGCTGTCGATTTTCCGCAGCCTCGTTCGTCGTGTCAGTGGAGGGTCATCCTCCGCATTTCAGGAGAACACAGCCATGGCTACCAATACCGTCCGCCTGCACCGCGTACTGCGCGCCCCGCCCGAGCGGCTCTACCGCGCCTTCGTCGAGCCCAGCGCCTTCGAGCGCTGGCTGCCGCCTTTCGGATTCACCGGCAAGGTCCACAGCATGGACCCGGTGGTCGGGGGCGCCTGGCGCATGTCCTTCACCGCCTTTGGCAGCGGCCACAGCCACTCGTTCGGCGGCAAGTACCTGGAACTCGTTCCCGGCCAGCGCATCGCCTACGACGCGAGCTTCGACGATCCCAACCTGCCGGGCACCATGAAGACCACCGTGACGCTCGCGGCCGTGTCCTGCGGCACCGACATGTCCGTCGTGCAGGAAGGCATCCCCGACCTGATCCCCGTGGAGATGTGCTACCTGGGCTGGCAGGAGTCGCTGGTCGCGCTGGCCCAGCTGGTCGAGCCGAACATTCCGGGCTGAGGCGCCGAGCGGCGTCAGTCGCCCGGAATATGGGGCGGGTTCAGCTCCACGGGCTTGGGCGCCTTCTTGCGCAGCCGGATGTTGAGCATCTCGACGGCCAGCGAGAAGGCCATCGCGAAGTACACGTAGCCCTTGGGCACGTGATGTCCGAAGCCCTCTGCCACCAGCACCACGCCCACCACCACCAGGAAGGCCAGCGCCAGCATCTTGATGGTGGGATGGTTCGAGACGAAGCGGCCGATCGGGCCGGCAAACAGCATCATGAGGAACACCGACACGATCACCGCGGCGATCATGACCCGCACGTCGTCCACCATGCCGACCGCCGTGATGATCGAATCCAGCGAGAACACCAGGTCGATGACCATGATCTGCAGGATGACACCGGCGAAGGTGGCCTTGACGGCGCTGGACTTCTGCTCGTGGCCGCCCTCCAGCGACTGGTGGACCTCGCTGGTGCTCTTCCAGATCAGGAACAGCCCGCCCAGGATCAGGATCAGGTCGCGCCCCGAGATGTCCTTGCCGAGCACCGAGAAAAGCGGAGCGACCAGACCCACGATCCACGCGAGCACCAGCAGCAGGCCGATGCGCATGAACATGGCCATGAACAGGCCGGTCCGGCGCGCGAATTCGCGCCTTTCGGGCGGCAGCTTGTCGACCAGGATCGAGATGAAGATGATGTTGTCGATGCCCAGCACGAGCTCGAGCGCGGTCAGGGTCGCAAAGGCGATCCAGACCTGGGGATCCGTCAGCAGTTCAAGCATGGAAGATCTTTCGGCACGGCAATGCCGGCAAAAAAGAAGGATTGGCGGCAGGGGCAGAGTCTGCCATGCGGCTTCCTGGGGTTTTCGCGTGACATCTTGAAATGTTCTTCACCGAAGCGATGTGTGCGATCTTGCGCGGCCGAACGTTGGAAGAGGCATCGGGAGCAATCCCATATCTTTGGAGACGAGATGACCTTTCCTCGAACCGTTCTCAAGCTGGCTCTCTCGGGCACCATTGCCGCAGGCGCTCTTTTCGGCGTGGCTGCTGCAAGCGCGGGCACCAGCTGGTCCATCGGCGTGTCGGTGCCCGGCGTGGTGGTGAGCGAACCGGCACCGGTGTACTACGAGCCCGCGCCCGTGTACTCGCGGCCGGCCCCCGTCTACTACGAGCCGGCGCCGCCGGTGCGCTACCAGCCGCCCGCCTACGTTGCACCGGCACCCGTCTACTACGAGCCGGGACCGAGCTGGGAAGAACGGCGCGCAGCGCGCCGTGAATGGCGCCGCCGCGAATGGGAGCGCCGCGAGCACTACCGCCACTATCGCGAAGACCGGGACTGATCGCAGCCGCGCGAGCGGCTACAGTCGCCCTCGATGCCATTCAATTCCCGAGGAGCGGATATGCAGATTCGCGCTGCTGCGGCTTCCGATGCCGATGCGGTCCATCGCCTTCTTTCCGCCAGCGGATGGGCGCACCGGATCGCCGATGCCGCACACCTCGGCCGGCTGATCTCGGCATCGCGGCAGGCGGTGGTCGCGTTGTCGGCGGACGGCGAGATCGTCGGCTTTGCGCGCGCCATCGGCGATGGCATCTCCAACGGCTACCTGTCGATGGTGGTGGTCGCCGAGCCGTTGCGCCGGCAGGGCATCGGGCAAGCGCTGGTCCGGCACATCCTGGGTTCGGAGAAGGGCATCACATGGGTGCTGCGGGCCGGCCGGCCGGGTGCCGCCGAGTTCTTTGCCAGGCTGGGCTTCAGCCCCTCGTCGGCCGCGATGGAACGGCCGCGGGAGCAACAACTGCGGACGGCGCCTTGAGCCGAGGAATCACGCGCATGGCGAAACCGATGCTGATTGTTCTCGGCGGATTGCCCGGCACCGGCAAGACCACCATTGCGCGCGAACTCGCTGCCGGCTTCCCCTGCGCCTATCTGCGCATCGACACCATCGAGCAAGCGCTCATCCGATCGAGGGCGCTCGATGAACCGGGCCCCGCCGGCTACGCTGTTGCCTGCGAGCTTGCCCGGTCCAATCTCGCGCTTGGCATGTCGGTGATCGCTGATTGCGTCAATCCGCTCCCGGTCACCCGCGAAGCATGGCGTGCGGTGGCAGCCGACACATCCTCGGGCTTGCTCGAGCTCGAGATCGTGTGTTCCGACCCCGCAGCGCACCGCAGGCGCGTGGAGGGCCGGAAGGCCGACATTCCGGGCCACGTTCCGCCGACCTGGGAGGCGGTCGCGCGCCATGAATACGCGGCCTGGACCACAAGTCGCCTCGTCATCGATTCGGCATTCGTCAGCGCGAGCGAGGCGGCCACCCTGATCCTGGAACGGTTGCGCAGCGAGGCCGCAGGCGAGTAAGTAAACGGCCTACATCCGGCTGCGGACGAGGCTGATCAGCACGGGCTTCGCGAGGGATACGGTGCTTCTCGAAGGAGCACGCACCCATGGCCCGCGAATCCACGCTTTCGATCGATGGCTTGACCCTTTCCTACCGCTGTGCCGGCGACCCGCGCTCGCCGTGGCTCGTGCTGCTGCACGGCTGGCCGCAATCGAAGTCGATCTACGACCCGGTGCTGGACGAACTGGGAAGTGATGCCCACGCCATTGCCTTCGACCTGCCCGGCATCGGCGGATCGCTTGGCATGCCGCCAGCCGCATCGCCGTGCGAACTGCATGTGCTCGCCGGCCTCCTGCTCCGCGCGGCCGAATCGCTGGGTGCGCATTCGATCGTGTTCGCGGGCGTGGACATCGGCGGCATGCTCGCCTTTGCGGCGGCCCGCGAGCATGGCGCACGCATTGCCGGCGCGGTGGTCATGAACACCGTCATCCCGGGCGTTGCGCCGTGGTCGAGGCTCATCGCCGAGCCGCGCATCTGGCACTTCGCGTTCCATGCGATACCGCAGCTGCCCGAACTGCTGGTGAGCGGACGCGAACGCGCCTATTTCGACTACTTCTACGACCTGCTCGCGGGCGACAAGCATGCGCTGACGAACGAGATCCGGAACGACTGGACGCGCGCCTACCAGCGGCCCGAAGCGTTGAAGGCCGGCTTCGACTGGTACCGGGCACTCGAGAGCGCCGCGCAACGCAATGCGAGCCCCGTTCGCATCGACACGCCCATCCTGTACCTGCGCGGCGACGCCGGCGGCCGCGACATCGACGACTATGCCGACGGCCTGCGCAAGGCCGGCGCCGCGAATCTTCGATCGCAGCTCATCAGCGGCAGCGGCGAGTTCCTTCCCATTGAGGCGCCCGCCGCAACCTGCGAGGCACTGCGCGCATTTCGCGCAGAACTCGGGCATGCAGCCTGATCCGGGCCACATCGCCTTTTCTTCGGAGACCTCCATGCAACCAAGAATCACCGTCATCACCCTCGGCGTCGAGGACCTGGAGAGAGCCGTCGCCTTCTATCGCGACGGACTCGGCCTGCCGACCAAGGGCATCGTGGGCAGGGAGTTCGAGCATGGCGCCGTCGCCTTCTTCGAGCTGCAGGACGGGCTCAAGCTGGCCGTGTGGCCGCGCTCGAGCATCGCGGCCGATGCCGGCCTTCCGCTGCGCGCGGGCGGGTCCCTCGAATTCACGCTCGGGCACAACGTCATGTCGAAGGCCGAAGTGGACGCCGTGATGCAGCAAGCCGCGAGGGCCGGTGCCAAGGTGGTGAAAACCGCAGCGGACACCTTCTACGGCGGGTACGCCGGTTACTTCATGGACCCGGACGGGCACCTGTGGGAGGCGATCTACAACCCGCAACTGCTGCCAGGGGCTGAAGCTGCATAGGCGCTTCGGGCCGGGGCCGCGCGTCAAGGCCTGTCGGGCCTGATGTCGGGCGCAGGGGTCGAAGAGACACCCTGCGCCTCGGCCGCTCGCGATTGCACAGCCATGGCCGCCTTGAAGCCCGGTCGCGCCTGCAAGCGCTCCCAGTAGGCCGCCACCGCCGGTGTGAAGCGTTCGGCCAGGCCCAGATGCTCGGCCAGCAGCAATGCGTAGCCGACCGACACGTCCGCCGCAGTGAAGCGGCCCGCACAAAGATAGTCGCGCTCGGCGAGCAATGGCTCCAGCGTTCGCAGGCGCGCGAGGAACCACTTGGCATAGTCGTCGGCCACCTGCGGCTGCTTCCGCTGCGCCGGCTCGAAGTGCGCATACCGCAACACGAGCGTCTGCGGAAAGGTCAAGGTCGCCTCGCCGAAATGGAGGTAGTTGAGGTACGGGCCGAAGTCAGCCTCGTCGCAACCTACATCCAGCTGGCCCGCCGAGAACCGCGCAGCCAGGTACTGGCAGATCGCGGCCGACTCGGTCATTCGCATGGCGCCGTCGGACAGCATCGGCACGGTGCCAAGCGGGTTCACCTCGAGATACGGCCGCGACAGCACGCGCGGCGGAAAGGGCAGCATCCTGAGGTCGTAGGAAAGCCCGATCTCTTCAAGCATCCAGAGAGGGCGGAACGAGCGTGCGCTGAGGCAGTGGTGCAGGGTGATCATGGTTCGGCGGCTTGTGGCCCGCCATGAAGCCGAGGCCGGGGTTGGGGTCCGAACGCGTCAGCCGCGCCGGGCCGTTTCGATCGCGGCGATGTCGATCTTTGTCATTTCCATCATGGCTTCGAACGCGCGCTTGGCTGCCGCCGGGTCGGGATCGGTGATCGCGGCCGTCAGGGCGCGCGGCGTGATCTGCCACGACAGTCCCCACTTGTCCTTGCACCAGCCGCATGCGCTTGCCTGCCCGCCGTTGCCGATGACCGCGTTCCACAAGCGGTCCGTTTCGGCCTGGTCGTCGGTTGCGACCTGGAACGAGAAGGCCTCGCTGTGCTTGAACGCCGGTCCCCCATTCAGGCCCAGGCAAGGGATGCCCATCACCGTGAACTCGACCGTCAGCACATCGCCTTCCTTGCCCGAGGGATAGTCGCCGGGTGCGCGATGCACGGCGCCCACCGCGCTGTCGGGGAAGGTCTCGGCGTAGAACTTGGCGGCATCGAGGGCGGTGCCGTCGTACCAGAGGCAAATCGTGTTCTTGCTGATCATCTTGGGTCTCCTGAATTGGACAGATACGAACGCCAGTTGCGATCCCCGGCAGGATAGCGCCTCCAGCCGCTGCACGGCGCGTCCCCGATAATTTGCGATGGCCATCAACTCGATCAACCAGGATCCCGCGCTGCTGCGGCGGCTGCTGCGCGCCAAAGACCGGATGGACGCCGCATCGCACGAGGAGTGGCCGGTCGAACGGCTGGCGCAGGTGAGCGGCGTGTCGGAGGCCCACTTCGCGCGTTCGTTCAAGCAGGCCTTCGGTACGCCGCCGCACCGGTACCTGCTCACGCGCCGCATCGAGCGCGCGATGGCGCTGCTGCGCGAGACCGACCGGCCCATCACCGACATCGCCTTCGAGACGGGCTGGGCGAGCCTGGGCACCTTCGGGCGCACCTTCCGCGACATCACCGGCAGCAGCCCGAGCGCGATCCGCGCGCGCGGCAAGGCCACGCCGCGCGAGCTCGGCCGGGTGCCCGTCTGCATCGTCAATGCCGCCCACCGGCCTCATCTGACGACCGCAGTTTCGGAGAAGCGGCGCCTCGCGGCAGACGGTACAAACGAGCCCGAACAACCACAGGAGATCCCATGAATCAGGGCATTGAAGTCGCCGGTCTGTACGTGCACGATCAGGACGAGGCGCTGGCGTTCTATGTTGAGAAGCTCGGCTTCCGCGTCCACACCGACGTGGGAAACGGCGACTACCGCTGGCTCACGGTGCAGCACCCCGAGCAGCCGTCGTTTCAGCTCGGCCTGTTCAGGCCCGGGCCGCCGGTGCTCGACGCGGCCACGGCGCAGGCGGCGAGCGCTATGGTGGCCAAGGGCGCGATGCCGCCGCTGGTGCTGCGGGTGGACGACTGCCGCGCCGCCTATGAGCGGATGCGCGGCCTGGGCGTGGAGTTCACGCAGGAGCCGGTGGAGCGCTACGGCACCGTGGACGCGGGCTTTCGCGATCCGTCGGGGAATGGCTGGAAGATGATCCAGGCGCGCGGCTGAGCCGGCGCCGAGCTGGCCTCAGGCCGGCGCCATGCCGTGGCGGCGCTTGGCCTCGGCGCTGTCGGCCGAGCACATGAATTCGAGCAGCGCGCGCACCGCGGCCGGCTGCGCGCAGCCGACCACCGGCGCCGCGGAAAAGACCGTGGTGATCTGAACCTCCGGCGGCAAGGGACCGAGCAGGTCGCGACTTTCGGCTCGACGAGACGCGGCGCGAGATCGGCCTGAGCCAGCGCCTCGGCGCGTTCCCCTCGCCCGGCGCACGCGCGCTGATGCAGGAAATCCGCGCGGTGGTCGCCCGCTCGCCCGACTTCCACGCGAAGGCCGGAAACCGCGGCCCGTGAAATGCGGACGGCCGCCGGCGCTCAGCGCCGGGCCAGCAGGTCAGCCAGTTCGGGCACCAGGGCCTCGGGCGCCAGACCCTGCGCATGCTGCAGCGTCTGCAGCACCGCCGCCGCAATGTCGCGGTGCGCACCGGCATCGCCCGCCATGGTGTTGTAGTAGCCGAGGTCCTTGCTCGCATTGGCGATCGAAAAGCGCAGGCTCGATGTGTCCTTGGCCGTCAGGTAGGGCCGCAGCCGCTCCAGCGCCACGCCGCCGCCGCCGCCCTTGGCCAGGATCTCCACGAACATCTCGGGCGCCACGCCGTGCTGGCCGGCGCAGGCGGCCGCCTCGGCGATCAGCGCCACCGTGCCCAGCGAGACGAAGTTGTGCAGCAGCTTCATGCCATGGCCCGCGCCCACCGGGCCCGCGTGCAGGATGTTCTCGGCAAAGCACGACAGCAGCGGGCGGCATTCCTCGAGCAGGGCCGCATCGCCGCCCACCAGCAGGTTGAGCCGGCCTTCGGCCGCTTCCTTGGGCGTACGCGTCATCGGCGTGTCCAGGAAGCGGCTGCCCGCGGCCTGCACGGCCTGGGCCATGCGCAGCGTGGAGGCCGGAATCGCGGTGGAGCAGTCGATGACGATGCTGCCCGGGCGCAAGCCCTGCAGCACGCCGCCTTCGCCCGTGAGCACGGCCTCGACCTGGGGCGAGCCCGTGAGCACGAGGATGACGATGTCGGACTGCGCAGCCAGGTCGGCCGCCCGCGCGAAGCTGCGCGCGCCGGCGGCCTTGAGCGCGTCCAGCGGCTGGTTGCCGGCGTGCTCGAGCACGGCCAGCGGGTAGCCGTGTTTGGCGATGTTGGTGGCAATGCCATGGCCCATCATGCCGATGCCGATCATGCCGATGTTTTTTTTCAAGGGAATCTCCTGGTTGCGATGTGTAGGGGATGCAGGGGCAACCGTCCGAGTCGAGGACTGCGTTGCGCTTCGGGTCAGGCTTCCGTCGGCAAGCACCGATCGTGCGACGAAGTGGCTCGGATGGGCCTGCAGGCAGGCGCAGCGTACCAAACTCGAGTACTTCGTCCCGACAAGCGATGCCCATGCTCACCGAGCAGTTCGAGCAATCGCTCGCCTCTCTCCCGGCGCAGAAAACCACAGGATCAGGCCGCAGCCGGCGAACGGTTCTTGCGATAGGAGTTCTTCAGAAGAATCTTGCCGGCACGAAAAGTAAACAGATCGCAGCCTTGGACTTCGACGCGGGTTCCGTCGGTGCGTGTTCCCGTGAACGTCCACTCCGACACTCCGCGGTCCCCATGGACGAAATGGCGCGCGTTCCCCCAGTGGGCATCGGGAAAGACCGCCCAGACTTCTGCAAAAGCAGCTCGCACCGCCGCGCCGCCGGCGTATCGGGTGCCGCAGGCCTCGGCGCCGGCGGAGGCTTCGAAGATGCAATCGGGTGTCATGAACGACATGAGTGCATCCACATCGTGCCGATTCCACGCATCGGCAAATGCCTGCAACACTTCCGCGGTCACTTCGGGATTCGGCGTTTGCATGATCGGGCACCTCCGGCCGGCGGGCGGCTTGGATGCCGAGATTAGTCCGATCGAATCCGGCCAGCAAGCTCATCGGGGACCGGTTGGCTGCACGCCGTTGGCATCGCGCATTGCACGCGATCCCGATCCGTCCTCACTCCGCCTGGATCCCCGCCTCCTTCACCACCCTGCCCCACTTGGCAAGGTCGGACCTGATCAGCGCGGCGTATTCCTGCGGCGTGCCGCCCTGTATCTCGATGCCGGCAGCCTCCAGCCTGGTCCGCACGTCCGGCAGCTTGAGCGCCGCGTTGATCTCGGCATTCAGCTTGGCGACGATGGCCTTGGGCGTGCCGGCCGGCGCCAGGAACCCGCCGTTCGTGTTGGCGTCGTAGCCCTTCAATCCCTGCTCGTCCGCAGTCGGCACGTCGGGCAGCGAGCTTGTCCGCTTGCGCGTCGACACCGCCACGGCGCGCACGTTGCCGGCCTTCACCTGCGGCTGGATGGCACTGAGGGTGTCGATGAAGAGCGCGGTGCGTCCGGCCAGCAGGTCCGGGTGCGCGGCGGACGAGCCCTTGTAGGGCACCAGAAGCATCGGCGCGCCGCTGGCCATGCGGAACATCTCGGCCGCCATTTCCTGCGCGCTGCCGCGGCCGGAGGTGGCAACCTTGGCCTCGTCCGGATGGGCCTTCATCCACGCCACCAATTCGGGCAGCGTCCTGGCCGGAAGCTGCGGATAGATGGCGAACACCAGTGAAACCTCGTGGCTGTAGACGATGGGTTCGAAGCTTTTTTCCGGATCCCAGCCGAGGTTCTTGAACAGGAACTTGTTGATGTTGTGGCTGCCGCCGACGATGCCGATCGTGTAGCCGTCGGGCGACGACTTGGCAAGAACGTCGGTGCCGAGATTGTTGGAAGCGCCGGGCCTGTTGTCGACGATCACCGGCTGCCCCATCGACACCGCAAGCTTGTCGCCGACGACGCGGGCGATGGTGTCGATCGCACCGCCGGGCGGCGCAGGCACGATGATCTTGATGGCGCGTGCCGGATAAGCCGCCTCGGCCGATGCGGCGAACGGCATCGCCGCCAGCGACGCCGAGACGGCAAGGATCTTGACCAGGGATGCGAGCTGCATGGATGTCTCCTCTTCGGGGTGGGTCTGTGTCTCTTTTGAAAGGCCGCGCGCCGCGCTCACTCGATCGTGATCTTGCGGCTTCGGATGATCTGGGCGTAGCGGCGCTTGTCGTCGTCGATCAGCCGCGCGAACTCCTGCGGCGATGTGGCGCGCGGCACGCCGCCCAGCCCCACGAAGCGCGCCTTGACCGATTCGTCGGCCAGCACGGCGCGCAGGTCGGCGGCGATCTTCTCCACCAGTTCGGGCGGCGTGCCCGCCGGTGCGAGCAGGCCGATCCAGGAGATCGCGTTGAAGCCGGGCGCCACGCTTTCGGCGAGCGTGGGCACGTCGGGAAACGCCGGCACGCGCTTGTCGCCGGTCACGGCCAGCGCACGCAGTTTGCCCGCCTTGATGTGGCCGGAGGCCTCCAGCACGGTCATGAACGACAGCTGCACATGGCCCGCAAGCAGGTCGGCGATGGCCGGACCGCCGCCGCGGTAGGGCACATGCACGATGAAGGCACCCGTCTGGTCCTTGAACATCTCGGCCGCCAGGTGCGGCGCGCCGCCGGCGCCCGAACTGCTGTAGCTCATCTGGCCCGGCCTGGACCTGGCCAGCGCCACGAAGTCGGCCGCCGTCTTCGCGGGGACCGCCGGATTGACCATCATCGCCAGCGGCAACTCGGCCACCAGGGAGACCGGCGCAAAGGCCTTGTCGGCGTCGTAGGGCAGCTTGGAATACAGCAAGGGATTGATCGCCTGCGTCCCGATGTTGCCCAGCAGCAGCGTGTAGCCGTCCGGC
Source organism: Variovorax beijingensis (assembly GCF_007828835.1). Lineage (GTDB taxonomy): Bacteria > Pseudomonadota > Gammaproteobacteria > Burkholderiales > Burkholderiaceae_C > Variovorax > Variovorax beijingensis_A. The sequence continues at coordinate 62,072 of NZ_VIVL01000010.1, forward strand.
CTGGACTTGGCGACGAAGTCGGCGCCGATCTGCCCGGCGGCGCCGCCCTTGTTCTCCACGATCACAGGCTGGCCCCAGCGCCGGCCCAACTGCTCGGCGATGACGCGGCCGCCGGTGTCCGTCCCGCCGCCCGGCGGGAACGGCACCACCAGCGTGACGGGGCGCGAAGGAAAAGTCTGCGCGAAGCCCGGTGTTTGGATGGCGCAGAGGGCAAGGGCCAGGGGAACGGCAAGGTGTCGAATGAACAAGGGTGTCTCCATTTATAGGTTTGATGTGCGGCCGCTGGCCGCGCGCGCAGGGACTCAGGTGGTCAGGCTCATGGCCGGGCGCTCGCCGGCCAGGGCCTGGGCGACGCTCGCCAGCACCATCTCGGCCATGGCGGTGCGGGTCTCCCAGGTGGCACTGGCACGGTGGGCCTGCAAGGTCGCGCGCTCGGACCGGCGCAGCGCCAGCGGCACGCGCGGCTCGTCGACGAACACGTCGAGCCCCGCACCCGCGATGCGGCCGTCAAGCAGCGCCTGCGTGAGATCGGCTTCGTTCACGAGCCGGCCGCGCGCCACGTTGACCAGGAAGCCGCGCGGCCCCAGCGCATCGAGCACGGCCGCATCGACGATGCCTTCGGCGCGGTCCGCGGCGGCGCACAGCACCAGCGCGTCCGACTCGCGCGCCAGGTCCACCAGGCGCGGTGTGAAGCCGTACGCGACGTCGTCCATGGCATGCAGGTCGGTGTAGCGGATGGGGCAGCCGAAAGCCGCCGCCCGCACCGCGACGGCGCGGCCCACCCGGCCCATTCCGACGATGCCGAGGCGCATGCCGCTGAACCTGCGGGCGAGCGGAATGGCACTGGGCTGCGGATGAAGTTCCCACTGGCCGTCCCGCACAAAGCGGTCGCCGGCACACAGGTTCCGGCAGGCCGCGATCAGCAGGCCGATGGCCAGGTCGGCCACGTCTTCGGTGAGCGCACCCAGCGTCGCGGTGACGGGCAGGCCGCGCTCCCGGCAGTACGCCAGGTCCACGGCGTCGGTGCCCACGCCATTGACGGCCACCACCTTCAGGCTGGGCAGCTGCTCCAGCATCGCGCGCGAGATGCCCGTGTGCCCGCCGGTGATCACGGCGTCGACCGACGCGCCATGCTGGCGCAGCCAGCCCTCCGGATCGGGCAGCTCGAAGTGCTTGTGCACGGTGTAGAGCGAGGCGAGCGTGTCGTTGATCGCGGGAATCAGGATCGGATTGAGTTGAAGGACTTGGGGTTTCATATCGCTGTTCGGGAACGCTCTTCACGGAGCTGGGCCTATGCTATGAATAGATTGATAGTACGGTCAATCTTGATACATATAATCAATAGAAATCGACTCTGACGACCTGCCCATGGCTTCCTGGATTTCAATGACCGAGGCGTGCAAGCTGCTGGGTGTGCAGCCCCAGACGATCTACGCGTACGTGAGCCGCGGCAAGCTCGAGGTCGTGCCCGACCCGGCCGACACGCGGCGCAGGCTCTACCGCGCCGAGGACGTGGCCGGCCTGGCCAGGCGCAAGCAGGCCGGCCGCAAGCACGAGACGCTGGCCGCCAACACGCTGTTCGGGTCGGAGCCCAGCATTCCCACGGCCCTGTGCGCGTTCTCCCGCGGGCGGCCGTACTACCGCGGCCGGGATGCCGTGCGCATGGCCCGCACCGCCACGCTCGAAGATGCGGCTCAGCTCCTGTGGGGCGCCGAGCATGCCGTCGATTTCGCCTGCATGGCGTCCCTGCGTTCCGGCAAGCCGGGGCGAGGCGCGGCCTTCGCCGCCTTGGCCAGCCTGGCGGCCGCCGGCCATTCCACCGGGGGCCGCCTGACCCGGGTGCTGCATGCCGAGGGCCAGGACCTGGTGGGCCGGCTGGCCAACGCGTTCGGGGCTTCACCCGGCCACGAACCGCTGCATCTGCGCTTTGCGAAAGGATGGAAGCAACCTGCCAAGGTGGCCGATCTGCTGCGAACGGCCCTGGTGCTCCTGGCCGATCACGAGCTGACCAGTTCGGCCTTTGCCGCGCGCATTGCGGCTTCGACGGGCGCCTCGTTGCCCGCATGCCTGCTGGCCGGATTGACCACCCTCTCCGGCCCCTTGCATGGCGACGCCTCGGGCCGCGTCCGCGCATTGTTCAGCGAGGTGGAGCGGCTGGGGGACGACCAGGTGCTGGCCCACCACCTCTCGAACGGCCTGTCGCTGGCCGGATTCGGCCATCACCTCTACCCCGACGGCGATCCGCGCGCGGCCGCGCTGCTGGCCTTGTTCGAGCCTCCCAAGGTGATCGCGCGCTTCATCGCAAAGGTGGCGAAGCTGACCGGCTTGCAGCCCAACATCGACGTCGCGCTGGCCGCCATGGCCGCCCACCATCGGCTGCCTGCCGATGCGGCCTTTGGCCTGTTCGCTACCGCGCGCAGCGTCGGGCTCCTGGCGCACAGCCTGGAGCAGCTGGGCACGGCGCAGGTGATCCGCCCGCGCGGGCGCTATGTGGGGCCGGCGCCAGAGCCCGTGTGAGCTGCCCGCATCGATGCAACCGTCCCGAGTCAAGCCTCGCCCGGCCAGGCGTCAAACCGGCGCGTAGCTCCCTGTGCCTCCCGGCCAGGCCGTCAGCACTTCATATCCCTCGGACGTGACGGCCACCATGTGCTCCCACTGGGCGGACAGCGACCGGTCCCTGGTCACGACGGTCCACCCGTCGGGCAATTGCCTGGTTTCGCGCTTGCCTGCGTTGAGCATCGGCTCGATGGTGAAGACCATTCCCGGTTCCAGCTTGAGACCTTCACCGCGCTGCCCGTAGTGCAGCACGTTCGGTTCGTCGTGGTAGATCCGGCCGATGCCGTGGCCGCAGTATTCGCGCACCACGCTGAACTGCTCCCGGTGAGCGACCGACTGGATGGCATGGCCGATATCGCCCAAGGTCGCTCCGGGCCTGACCTGCCGGATTCCGGCCAGCATGGCCTCGTACGTCGTCTCCACCAGGCGCCGAGCCAGCACGCTGGGCGCGCCGACGAAGTACATGCGGCTGGTGTCGCCGAACCAGCCGTCCTTGATGACGGCGACGTCGATGTTGACGATGTCGCCCTTCTTCAGGATCTTGGCCGGAGAGGGAATGCCGTGGCAGACCACCTGGTTGACGGAGGTGAGGATGGTCTTGGGATATCCCTGATATCCCACGTTGGCGGGAATGGCGCCTTGCACATTCACGATATGGTCGTGGCAGATCCGGTCGAGCGTCTCCGTGCTCACCCCGGGCACCACGTGGGGCCCGACCATGTCCAGAACCTCCGCGGCAAGCCTGCCGGCGCGCCGTGCCATCGCGAGTTCCTCGGCGGGCCTGATGGGAACGCCGTGCGCCACTAGTGCTTCCCAGTCGCGGATCCGCGGGGCTTGCCAGGCTGGCTGGTGACAGCCGCGGCAATGTCCAGCCCCCCCGCGAGTTCGGCCTGTATCAGCAGCTGGCAGATTTCCCGGTAGTCCAGTTCCGGATGCATCTCGGTCAGCATCCCGACCCGCATCCAGTGCTCTGCCTGTGCATTGATGGACCTGCTCAGGGCATTCCCCGCCACCCGCAGGTTCTCATGCATCAGGTCCGAAATCTTCACGATGCCCATTGCTTGCCCTCTATACGAAATATACCTGTATTGTATATGTTTCGTATGGTCTCGCAAATGATCCGAGCGAATGAAATCGACGACACCCGCGGGCGGCGCGCTCGCTGCGCAGCAATACCTGAAAGCCAACCTGGTCGACGAAATGCAGCTTCACCTCGTTCCGACGCTGCTCGGCGGTGGCGAGCGCCTGTTCGACGGCGTCGAAGCCCTGCATGCCCTCGCGATGGTGAAAGCGGTCGTGGCGCCGGACGTGATCCACCTGCAATTTGCGAGAAAGTAAAGGCGTGCGGTGCAGTCCCTTGCTGCAGGCAGCGCTTGGACCTCGCACTGCCGTCCGGTCTCCCGCTACAGCAGGCCCTTGGCGGACGCTTTCAGCGTTGCGGCCGCGCGGGTCGAGCAGCCAAGCTTGCGGAACACACGTTCGACATGGGTCCGTACCGTGCTCGGGCTGATGCTCAGCGCGCGAGCGACCTGCTTCGTGTTGTCGCCCCGGCTGATGCAGCGCAGGACTTCGAGTTCGCGCTGGGAAAGCGACGGGTCACCCGGCGCAGGTGCGGCGGGCTTCGCAGGCGTTCCCGACAGGGCACAGGCGAGCAGCGCGGTGACGACCTCCTGGTCGAAGCGGCCCGCCTCGACGTCCTCGTGCATGCGAGCGAGCGACTGTGCCTCGGTCAGTTCCGGCCGCCACGGACGGCGGGTGCGATGCGAAACCCACTGCTCGGCCGCCGCGACGATCTGTCCTTCGAGCGGCATCGACATGCCGGAGCGGCCGCGGAAGTAGCCGGAGCCATCGCGCCGCTCGAAGGCGAACGATGCGATCTCTGCCTCGGCCGCAAGGCCGTCGATCTGCCCGGCGGCGCGGGAAGTCCAGTACGGCACGAGCCGCAGGCGCTCCATCGACGAGGCCGGCAACGGTTCGGGCGCGTTCCAGATGGCGTTGGGAACCGCTGCGCGCCCGATGCCATGGATCAAGCCGGCCTTGTACATGCGTTGGCGCAACGGTTCGTTCATTCCCAGTTGCGTGCCGCAATCGCGCGCCAACTTCGCCACGCGGCGCGAGTACCCCGTCATCCAGGGAAGCTTGAGGTCGCTCACGTCGCCCACGAGTTCCAGCCCGACGCGCCGAAGCATCGAAGCCGGCTGGTCGGCGACGCCGGTCCACGGCGCGACGGGAGAATCCAGCAGCTTCATCCACTCCCGGGCATGCGGTGAGCTCGCCTCGACGAGGAATTCCGGGTAGAGGCTGTTCGCGCGCCCCCGCGCCAGCGCGAGGGCTTCGTCGAGCCCATAGAGGCGGCTGAAGATCTCCAGATCGCTCGCCAGGGCCACGACGTAAGTCGCAAGGGGCACGTCCTTGCCCCGGAGGACGCCGGGAATGCCGCTGCCGTCGTAGGCCTCGAAAATGGCGCGCAGCGCCGCTTCCACATCGGGACTCAGGCCGAGCATGCCCGCGATGTCGCCGGCGATCTCGCAATGAATATGGGCCATGGCAACCACTGGCCCAGGGATGGGCGCGCGGTGCGGCCGATGCAGCCGCGGCTGCGGGGACGCCAGAAGGGCTCGCCGACCGAGCACGTCGTCCTCCAGGAAGTCCGCGAACTCCTGCGCATTGGCCGTGCAACCCGACCAGCGCAGCAGCGCAACGTGCCGCGCGACCTCGACCTGTGGCGCGTTGCAACCGGCTTCCCTCGAAATCATCCCCGCCAGCCAGGCTGTACGCAGGGAATGGTCGATCGGCTGGCCCATGCTCAGATCGCCGATGAAGGCCAGCGCGCGGGCCGCGTCAAAAACGGTGATGGTCGTGTCTTCAGGCATGGGATCACTGTGGCGGGCGCACAGCATCGCACAGTCCTCGTCCGGCGCCTGTCGGTCATCCGACCGATACCGCAACCGGCGGCGCAGGACAAGAATCGTTGCATCCGCCTCGCTCGATGCGCGGAAAGCTCTCATCCCCACGACCTTCGCCCCACATCCATGTCCGACATCATCCAGCCTCATCTTCAGCGGGCCGCCTGGCTGCGCAAGCTCTACTTCATCCGTGCGGCCTTCTCCTTCGCATGGGTCGCGCTGGCCTTCGCCACGGCCGGCCAATCGGCCGTCGCGACGGCCGCCCTGCTGATCGTCTACCCTGCATGGGACGCGCTGGCGAACCTGCTGGACGCCAGGATGGCGGGCGGCACCAAAGCCAATCCGACTCAAGTGTTGAACGCCTGGATCAGCACGATCGTCGCAGCTGCGGTCACGGGCTCGCTCGTGCTCGGGCACCAGATCGTCCTGGTCATCTTCGGGATCTGGGCCATTGCTTCAGGTCTCCTGCAGCTGGCGACGGCCATTCGCCGCCGCAAGAGCGATCGTGGACAATGGGCCATGATGCTGAGCGGCGCGCAGTCTGCGCTTGCCGGCGGCTTCTTCATCGCACAGCAAGGCGCCGGTACACCGGTCGTCCGGACGCTCAGCGGCTATGCGACGGTTGGCGCCGTGTACTTCCTGATCTCCGGACTTGTGATCCTATTTCGCAAACCGGATGAGGGGCCCGTCAGCTCGCCCGGTTGATGGCCTTGTGGCTTGCCTGCACATACTTCAGGAGAATCCTCCACGCGCAGTCAAAGACCCAACCGCGTCAAGGCCCAGGCTACCGTGCCCAATTGCGCCACGTTGAGCATCATCCCGGCGACGTGGAGCCGGCGGAACCTGAAGATCGAAGTGTCGGCGACCGGGATCGTGTGCCGCAGCATGTCCATGCGCGGGATGATGATCCAGCGGCGCAGCGCAAACGCCAAGGCTGCGATGAATGCCATGCCGAGGGCAAAGGCGGGCTTGCCGGCCCACGCGTAGCTGAGTGCTGCCGCGCTCGCGGTCAGCACCACGGCAACGTAGTAGACGTTGAAAAGACCTCGGATGAAGCGCGAATCCAGCGGCGTGTCGTGCTTGAGCACCAGCAGTGGCAGCGAGCCCATCATGAAGAATCCCATCCAGACGAGCAGGACGACGGTCGCTATGAGCGCAATGACCATGGGGAGCATCTGAACCCTCCTCGGTCTCGAAGCATACGCCGGCGGCAGGCCGCGCGATGGCGCTCCCTGACGCTTTTCGCCAATCGCGCGGAGCAGTGCTGCCATTGCCGCGGGCTCCCGCGCCGCCTAGATTGCAGCCCACATGACCTCTTCTCCCGAACCCATGGCAGGCGCAGCTAAAGGCGCGCCGCTCGCCGGTGTGCGCGTGCTCGACCTGAAACATGCGCAAGGACGCAAACATCCGCCTGGCGCAGTGAGCGCGAGCCGTTGCAGCGCGGCGTCAAGTGGCGCAAGATGCCGCACGGCAGCCTCGACGCAGGCTTGAGATTCGCCGCTCCGTCGTGGCGCTCGTCGCCGTTCGCCGCCATGCGGCTGGTTCGGGACGGCGAGGTCCCTTTCATTCGCTGGACAACGCCAACAGGTACTGGAGGATTTCTATGCCGAATCGGATCAACGAAGCCATCCAGACGCATTACGGCCGCCCGGATGTGGGAAGCGTCATCCTGGCGGCCCTGGAAAAGGCGGGCAAAGACCTGGACCGCCTCACGCCGGAAGACCTGGCACCTGTCGACGAGTTTCATATCCGGGGCCGGGCAGCGACGCTTGAGCTTGCCCGGGCCGCGGGTCTCGATGCGAACAAGCGTGTGCTCGATGTCGGCAGCGGTGTTGGCGGGACTTCGCGCTGTCTTGCAAGGGAAATCGGTTGCCACGTCACTGGCATTGACCTCACGGACGAATACTGCCGTGCCGCTGCAATGCTCTCTGCCAGGGTCGGCCTCGCGGACCTGGTCGACTATCGCCAGGGTGATGCCACCAACCTGCCGTTCGACGACGGCGTGTTCGACGTCGTCTGGACGGAGCACGTGGCCATGAACATTCCAGACAAGCTCCGGCTGTACGAGGAGATGCACCGGGTTCTGAAGCCGGGCGGCACGCTCGCCATCTACGACGTGTTGGCCGGCCCTTCTGGACCGGTCCTGTTTCCCGTCCCATGGGCACGCACGCCGGATACGAGCTTCCTCGTGCAGCCGGACGAGTTGCGCAGGCTTCTCGAGAACGCGGGATTCACGATTTCTGACTGGATGGACACGACCGAGGCCGCGCGCACGTGGTTTGTGTCCCTGGTCGAGAAGATCCGCAAGGAAGGCTTTCCGCCCCTTGGATTCCATCTGCTTCTGGGGGCTGATTTTCAGGCGATGGCACAAAACCAAGGGCGAAATCTCCAGGAAGGGCGGATTGTTCTTGGACAAGTTGTCGCAAGAAAATAGGCGGCGCCCAACAATGGGTGCAGCCGCCCGGCATCCGACATACCGTCATGGCCTGGCCGGACCACTGCGAGCTGATCGAGATCGTGCGGCCTGCGGTGCACGAGACGGTCAACGGCGCGTGAACACGGCCGCTGCGGCTACGCCGGTGCCGTGCCCTTGACGGCCCAGGCCAGCGCCGCGTAGGAGCGAGTGCCATCGGCTTCGCCGTCGAGATAGGCCGCCTCGACGGCATCGCGCAGCCGTGAGCGCGCGGCCGCGTCGAGCGTGGCGACGTACTCCGCGCCGGGACCGTCCTTGCCCTCGAAGGGTGCCCAGTAATCCGCGAACGAGGCGAACTCCATCCGGATGGCGAGCGTCGTTTCTTCCACGCCCTTGAACCCGGCGTCGCGCCAGGCCCGCGCCAGTTCGCCGGGCCGCGTCAGGGGCCGCGTGTAGTTGCGGGCGCGGCGCGCCCCGGCCTCCGGGTCGAGCACGGCGGCAGTGTCGAAGAACATGCGGTTGGCGATCCAGCCGCCGCGCGCGTCCCACACCGCCGCGCCGATCACCGCGCCGGGCCTGGCGACGCGGCGCATCTCGGCAATGGCCTTGCCCGGCTCCGGCACGAAGTGCAGCACCAGCAGCGAGAGCACGCGGTCGAAGCTTTGCGCCGGGTACGGCAGCGCGCAGGCGTCGGCCACCTCGAAAACGATGCGCGCATCCTCGTTGTGGCGCCGGGCCTGTTCGATGTAGGGCTGCGCGATGTCCACGCCCCGCATTTCGCCGGCGCCGGTGCGCCGGGCCACGGCGAAAGTCAGGTGGCCGGTGCCGCAGCCGACATCGAGGATGCGGTCGCCGTCCGCGGTGCCGACGAAGTCGAGAAAAGGCAGCGCGAGGAGTCGGCTCCAGCGGCCCATCAGCCGTTCATAGCCATCGCCGTCGGCGGCGACGAAGGTCGAGGACGTGGTGCTCATGGCAATTCCTCCGCACGGCCGGGCGCATGGAAGAGTGCCGCGCAGGCAGATGCTATGCCTCGGCCGATGGCGGCGTCAACGCCGGCGCGCCTGCCGGTTTTCGGGCCGGCCGGAGTTCATGCTTCCTGGGAGCGCGTCGGCTACAACCCTTGTCGTGGCGCTTTTTGCAGCAACTCCGCAAGCTGTGCCTTCCACCACGCTGCCTGGCCTGTGGTTCCGTGCCCGGTGGTCCGGTCGCTGGCTGGAATCAGGTAGTAGCGGCCATTTTTCACGCGCTTCATTTCACGTTCCATGATGCCGGTCTCGGGCGGGTTGCGCTCGTCGTCAGCCGCGTTGATGGCGAGCACGGCAGCCTGAATGCGCTCCAGCCCGGGGGACGGGTTGTAGTCGGCGGACGCTTCCCATTGGTAGAGGATGTCGTTTGCATCCGCGGTGAAGGGCGCACCCAGTCGCGCCTCCAGCAGCTTGTCGGCCTGGGCGCGCGTCGGCGCGGCCTTGTACATCGCCAGGTTGCCGCCGTTGGTGGCGGTGGCGAAGAACACGGAGGCCAGCTGGGCGCTGCGGGGCTGGGTGGCGTAGTTGCCGTTGTTCCACTCCGGATCCCTGCGGATGGACTCGGTCAGCAGCCGGCGCATCATCCAGTTGCGGCTGGCCATCTCGGTGGGCTGGCACGCCATCGGCACCAGCGCGTCCATGGCGCCAGGGTGCTTCACGCCCCACATCCAGGCATGCATGCCCCCCATGGAGTTGCCGATGATTGCGCGCAGGTGCTTGACGCCGAGGTGTTCGGTGACGAGCCGGTACTGCGCGTCCACCATGTCGTCGTAGTTGTAGCGGGGAAAGTTGGCGCGCAGGCCATCGGAGGGGCGGGCCGACTTGCCTGTTCCCAGACCGTCGGGAATGATGATGTAGTAGCGGGTGGCATCCAGCGGCTGGCCCACGCCGAACAGCTCGCCGGCAAAAGCGGGCGTCAGCATGCTTGCCGCCGAGCCGGCCGTTCCATGCAGGATCAGCACCGGCTCGCCACCGGGCGCGCCAATGGTCACGTAGTTCAGGCGCAGTTCCGGCATGACCTGGCCGGTATGAAAGCGAAAGTCCTTGGCGATCCAGCTGCCCTCCTTGGGCGCCGGGTAATCGGCGGCCCGGCTCGTCAAGGCGAGCATCGCCAGGCAGGAGTACAAAGCGGCTCGCAGGGCGAACCGGTTGAAGCGTGGAACAGCGGGCATGCAGTCTCCTATGGTTTGAGCACAATTTACCGCGAATGCCACATCTGCCGCGCCATGAACTCTCTTCTGGACACTCACCATGACCATCACCATCACCGCCTTTGAACGCTCGCCCGACGGCGGCAAAGGCCTGGCGCGCGACACGCGCGTGCGCTGGGCATTGGAGGAAGCCGGCCTGCCCTACGAGGTGCGCCTGGTGTCCTTCCGCGCGATGAAGGAGGCCGCTCATCTGGCGCTGAATCCCTTCGGCCAGATCCCCACCTACGAGGAGGACGAGCTCGCGCTGTTCGAGACCGGCGCCATCGTGCTGCACATTGCCGAGCGCCGCCCGGGCCTGTTCCCGGCCGATGCCAACGCAAGGGCGCGCGCCATCGCGTGGATGTTTGCAGCGGTCAATACGATCGAGCCGCCCATCCTCGAACTCGTCACGGTCAAGCTGACGGAAGGCGACAAGCCCTGGAAGGCCGAGCGCATGCCTCTCGTGGAGGACCGAGTGCGCGCCCGACTGAACCAACTGGCCGCCCGCCTCGGCGAGGCCGACTGGCTGGACGGCGGCTTCAGCGCGGGCGACCTGCTGATGGTGTCGGTGCTGCTGCGGCTTCGGCCCTCCGGCCTGCTGGAGGAGTTTCCCAGCCTGGCTGCCTATGTCGCGCGCGGTGAAGCGCGGCCGGCCTACCAGCGGGCGTTTGCCGCTCAGCTGGCGATCAACGCCGCTCCCGCTCCATAGCAGACATTCCCGGAGATCGCGTGGATGAGCGCTTCGCATGGGGACAGCAGTTTTCGCCCCGCGGCCCACGCCACCGAACGTCTGTGTCTGTATTCGCCGTTGCGCTACCCATGACAAAGCGCCCAGGAAGAAATGGGACAAAGCGCCCATGCGCGGCTTGGCACGGATCGCTACCGTGGTGCCATGTCTACTTCGACATGAACGCCAAGCCCGGGAGCCAGCCAATGAAGAATCGCATGAACTCACATGCCGCTCTGACGGCTCACCTGCTTCGCCGCGTCGCGCGCACCAGCGCCGTGTTGACCGTCCTCCTGTCCTCCGCCCTGGCAGGGGCGCAAACAGGCAGCAGCCAGAAGGCGAACAAGGACGAGATTCAGCGCGGCCGCTACCTGGTGATGATCGCGGGCTGCAATGATTGCCACACGCCCGGCTACGCCGCGAAGAACGGTGAGGTCGATGAGAAGCTGTGGTTGACTGGCGACGCCCTGGGCTGGTCCGGCCCGTGGGGCACTACGTATGCGGTCAATCTGCGCTTGCTCATGGCTGACATGAGCAAGCAGCAGTGGGTGAAGCATGCGCGCACCATGACACCCCGCCCGCCCATGCCATGGTTCAACGTGCGCCCGATGACCGACGCGGACTTGAAGGCCATCTACGCCTACACCCGCTCGCTGGGTCGCGGCGGTGACCCGGCGCCCGCTTTTGTACCGCCGGGTACCAAGCCTGGCGGCCCGGTGGTGCAGTTCCCCGGCTGATCATCATGCAACGCGGTTCGCAGCGGCGGGCGAAGAATCCCCTCAGGCCTTCTCGAAAGCAGGCCTGAAAACCGTGGCCGCGAAATCCGCGAGCGTCGTCGGGGTGATCTCGGTCGGGCCTTTGTCGTACTCGCCATCGAGGCGTCCCGTGGAGAAGGCCGTGCTCATTTCTGCGAGCTGCGCGGCGGCGTCCGCAGAGAAGCCCTGCTGCATCAGCGCTGCCCTGCCCTCTTCCGGCTCGGACTGGACATACGCGAGATCCGGCTTGCCGATGGCCGCGCCGAGCAGCGCCGTGGCTTCTTTCATCGTGTAAAGGCCTGGCGCGCGCAGATGGAGCACGCGCTTGCCCTTGCCTGAAGGCGTACGCAGCTCGCGCGCCACGACTCGCGCGATGTCCCCGGTGGCCACCATCGGCAGCGGTGCATCGGGCGCAGTCATGTCCGCATACACACCGATGGTCCGGATCATCTCTATCGCGATCAGGAGGTTCTCGAAGAAGTAACCCGGCCGCAGGTGCAGCACGTCCACACCGGCGAGTTCATCCAGGCGCCGCTCCTGCCGATGCAGCCCCGCAATCGGGCCCGTCCCCGAGCCCAGGTGCGCGCCGACGCTGCTCAGATTCACAACGCGTGTCAGGCCAGCCGCAGCGATGGCGCGCGTGATTGCATGGCCCAGCCGATCCTGCTCGGCCGCCATGTCGTGCGCTGCGTAGTCGGTAGGGATCATCGTGTAGACGGCCGTCGCGCCGGCGAATGCCTGGGCCAGGAAGCCCGCATCGCCGATGTCGCCGGCCGCGATATCCGCACCCGCAGCCTTGACAGAAGCAAGCGATCCCGCATTGCGACCGACGACGCGTACCGGTGTCCCTTGTCCAAGCAGCAGTGCCGCGACCTTGGACGTGATGTTGCCGTTGGAGCCGAGGAGCACGTACATGGCAGTTCCCTTCATGGGTGATGTTGCGATGGGTGCCATGGTGCGCGTCGCGGTTGTTTTCAGAAAGCGCCTGCGAGAGAATTCATTGTCCAGTTCTGGAGAACAATTGCATGAAGGCTCCTGCCATCTCCTTTGCCCGCCTGGCGGCCTTCGTTGCAGTTGCCGAGGCTGGAAGCTTCACTGCGGCTGCCGAACGTCTGAACACGGCCAAGTCCGCAGTCAGCCAGGCGGTGGCGGTGCTCGAGCGGGAGTTGGGCACGCAGCTGCTGCGGCGATCCACGCGCAAGCTCGCGATCACCGAAGCTGGGGAAGCATTTCTCTCCGACTGCCGTCAGCTGCTGGCCGGCGCCGAGGCCGCAATGGAGCGGGCACGCACCGGGCACGCGCAACCTTCGGGGACCTTGCGGCTCACCAGCCCCCAGGGATCGGCCGGCATGGTGGCCCGCTGGATCGCGACTTACAGCGAACGCTATCCCGCCATGCGCGTGGACTATGTGCCCACGGACCGCAGGCTCGACCTGATCGCCGAGCACTTCGATCTCGCGATCCGCGTCGGACCGATGGCTGATTCCGGCCTTCGCGCGGTGGTGCTCGAGGAGCTCGGGCTCTGGACGGTCGCGGCGGCCAGCTACCTTGCCCGGCATGGCACGCCGCGCAAGCCCGCGGAGCTTGCGGGCCATGAGTGGATCGCGCTGTCGCTGCTGCCCGCGCCGTGGTCGATCGATTTCGAGCGCGGCGGCCGCAAGCTGCGTGTGAAGCTGCGCGGCTCGATATCAGCGGCGAGCACGGACGCCGTGCTGCAACTGGTGAGCCAAGGCGCAGGTATCTCCTTTTTCCCCAGTACGGCAGACCTGCGTGCTGAGGTGGAAGCCGGGCGCCTCGTTCGCCTCTTTCCCGGCTGGGCGTCGGGGCGCATGTTTCTCTACGCGGCGTATCCGGGCAACATCGCACCTCCCGCGAAGACGCGCGCGTTCATCGATCTTGCGAAGGAAGCGGTGCGGTCTGCGGGGCCCTAGGGTGCGGCAAGGCCGGGGACCGCGCATTGTTCACGACGTGTTCGTTTGCCAAGCCCATCTCGAGGCGACCTTCTTCGGATCGAGAACGTCAAGCTCCTGAGCGCCTGTGGCCGCTGGCCCTCACTCTGCCTTGATGCCTTGCACACGGATCAACTCCGCCCAGCGTGTGTATTCGCTGCGAATCAGGCGACCGAGCACGTCGGGCGCGCCGCCCGCCGGTGTAATGCCCATGGCGACCATCCTGTCGCGCACCGCCGGTTGATTCAGCGCGTTGTTGAACGCGGTGTTGAGTCGCCGGATCGCCGGCTCAGGCGTGCCCGCCGGGGCCGCGAAGGCGTACCACGGCTCGATGACGAAGCCGGCAAAACCCAGTTCTTCCATCGTCGGAACGTCCGGCAGATTGGCCGAGCGCGTCTTGCCCGTCACCGCCAGCGCACGCACCTTGCCCTGCTTGACGAAGGGCAGGATGGAAGGCTCGTTGTCGAAGAATACCGGGACCTGGCCGCCGATGAGGTCGGTGATGGCAGGCCCCGATCCCTTGTATGGCACATGCGTCATCTCGATGCCCGCCATCTTCTTGAGCAACTCGGCGGCGAGGTGGTTGGACGCGCCCACGCCCGAAGACGCGTAGGCCGTGGGCTGGCGCCTGGCCTGGTCGACCAGGTCCTTCACGCTGCGGATGTCCGCATCGTTGTTGACGACGAGCACATTGATCGATGCGCCCAGCAGGATCACCGGCGCCACGTCCTTGAACAGGTCGTAGCCGATGTTCTTGTACAGGCTCGCATTGATGGCGCAGCTGCCAATGCTGCACTGGACCAGCGTGTAGCCATCGGGGGGCGCCTTCAGCGCCGACGCCGTTCCCACGCTGCCGGCGGCGCCGGCACGGTTGTCGACGATGACGGGCCGCCCCAGCTCCGCCGACGCCGCATTGGCAAGCAGGCGCCCGACCACGTCCGCGCTGCCACCGGGCGGAACCGGGATGACCAGCTTCACCGGGTGGGCTGGATAAGTCTGTGCGGCAACAGGCCCGCCCGCAGCAGCGATGAGGCCGAACAGGACGGCGGTGAAGAAGCGGCGTTCCATGCTATTGCCAGCCGTCGACCAGCCGCTTGAGCTGCGCCAGGTCCGCTTCGGGCAGCGGCCAGGTGCTGGGCGGCCGGGCCGCGCCGCAGTCTCGCCCGGCGTATTGCAGCGCCGCTTTCACTACGCTCACGTTCGAGCCGTTGCGCTCATGCGTGCGCAATTCCTCGAAGGCCGCGATGCCGCCGATCAATTCCATCGCCAGCTGGTGATCCCCCTTCGCCAACGCGGCGTGAATGCGCACGGACAGGTCGGGCCGCACGTTGATCAGCCCCGAGGTGAAGCCGCGGGCGCCCACCGCATACATCGGCGGGGCCCAGGGCTCGGCCAGTCCGCACACCCAGGCCAGGCCGCGATCGGCCACCTGCGCCATAGCCTGCACCAGGCGCAAGGGCGTGGGCGACGCCCATTTCACACCGATGACCTGCGGGATTCGGCACAAGGCTTCGATCACCGGCAGGCCGATGGCGTCGTCGCGCAGATAAAGCACGACAGGCAGGCCGTCCGCCGCGTCGGCAACCCGGCGCACATACGTGACCACACCGCTGGGCGCGACGAAGGGGTCCGTCAGTTGATGCACCATCAGGGCAGCGGCACCTGCCTTGCGTGAGGCGCGCGCCAGGGCGCAGGCGTCGTGGACGCTGCGCCCCACGCCACCCAGCAAGGGCACGCGGCCACGGACTTGTTCCGCCGCGGCATGCACCATGCGCTCGGCCTCCGACATGGTCAGGCCGAAGAATTCGCTGGTGTTGCCATTGGCCACCAGCACATGGACGCCCGCCTCGATGGCGCGGTCGACGACGGGGCCCAGGCGATCGGGCGCGATGTGGTCCGCATCGTCGAAGGGCGTCACCAGGATGCCTGAGATGCCGTCCAGGGCGGTCCTGAGGGGCGTTATCGGTTCAGTCATGTCGTCGGTCTCTTGTAGTTGCGCGGGTGTTGTCATTGGCCTGCCTCGACAGGGAAGAGACGGACAGGCGCAGGCTGCATGTCATCGCCTCGCCGGGCGCGAGCACCCGCCAGCCAGTGTCGGCGCGCGCCGCGGCCAGGTTGGCGGCGTCCGCGACATGCGAGACCGGTTCCACGCAGAAGTACGCTCCCGGACCCGGCCGATGCAGCACCAGGTGCTGCAGCGCGGAGCTGGCCAGCAGTTCGATGGCGGGACCATCGGCCGCCGCCATCCGCGCTTGTCCGTTCCACCCGCCGTAGTAGCGGGTGCATTCGACATCGGGCAAGGCGCTCGCCGACGCGTAGTCGTCCGCCGGACCGCTCGGCACCGGCGTGCTCGCGAGGAATTCGGCATCCGCCGGCCAGACGGTGCGCGCATCGAACTGCAGGCTGTGCGCGAAGCGGGCCGGGAAATAGGGATGGAAACCGCAACCGCCTGGCATCGGCTCCCGGTCGTCGTTGGTGACCCGCAGGCTCAGCGTGATGCCCGCGGCGTCGAGCGCCACACCCTGCTCGGCCCGGAAAGCCCAGGGCCAGCCGTGATCCCCCGGCACATGGACATAGGTCATGGTGGCGCGGTCCGCTGCGTGCTGCTCGAGGTGCCATGGACGCTGCTGGCTGACGCCGTGCAGCGCGTGCCGTTCGCCCGGATGAAGCGGCAACTGCACCCTGCCCTGCGTGCCGGCGATGCGGCCATCGCGGATGCGGTTCGAGAACGGAACCAGGGGGTAGCAGCCGGCCTTGGGCCACTGGGTGGATTCGAAACCGCCGGCGCGGACGGCGTCGTCGAGCGGCACCAGCCAGTCGATTCGTTCGCCCGCGGTTGCGCGGGAGCTGAGGCTGGTGGTGCGTCCGCCGGCAGCCGGCGCCAGCGTCGCCGTCAGCGCTGCGCTGCGCAGCGTGGTGTCGGGCGTCACGTTCAGATGCATCGCCATCCGCTCACGACTTCGAACTGCGGATGGTGACGTCAGGCCGCTGCAGCAGCGCTGGCGACAGCGCCAAGCCCAGGCCCGCGCCGGGCGGAACCGTCGCATGGCCGGCGCGGACATCGGGCAATTGCGTCACGAGCTCGCGATACCAGCCCCCCAGGTAAGCGCGCACCACTTCCTGCAGCACCACGTTGGTCGTGCTCATCGCCAGGTGGAGCGATGCCGCGAGCACGACCGGTCCGGTGCAGTCATGCGGCGCCACCGGCTTGTGAAAGGCCTTCGCAAGGGCCGCGATCTTTCTGGCTTCGGAGAGACCCCCGACCCAGCCCAGGTCCAGCATCACATAGTCCACCGCATTGTTCTTGAGCAGATGGATGAATGGCTGGACGGTGCCCAGCGTCTCGCTGCCGCAGACCGGAATGCGGGTGCGCGAACGGAATTCGGCGATCGTGTCCAGGTTGGACATCTGGATCGGGTCCTCGATCCAGTAGGGCTTGAACTCCTCGAGCGCCTGCGCGATCCGCACGGCCATCGGCAGGTTCCACATCGAATGGAGCTCCACCATGATGTCCATCTCATGGCCGACAGCGCGCCGGATTTCGCGGAATGGCTCGAGCGCGGTGTCCAGGTCGCGGGCCGAGATCGACTGCCCGCCGCTGGCCTGGGCGAAGGGATCAAAGGGCCAGATCTTCATCGCCTTGTAGCCTTCGGACAGCAGGCTTTCGGCCAACGCCGCCGGTCGCTTGACGAATGCAACCTGGTCCTCGTAAGGCCCTTCCGGCGCGACGTCCGCGCTGGCCTGCGTCACCGAGCGACGCTGTGGGGCCTTGTTGTAGGTGTAGCCCGCACAGGTGTTGTAGACCGGGACGCGTTCGCGCACGGCGCCGCCGAGCAACTGGTAGAGCGGCTGTTGCGTGACCTGGCCGAACAGATCCCATAGCGCGATGTCGACCGCCGAAGCGGCGCGCGTTTCGGCACCGCTGCTGGCAAAGCCGACATAGCCGTACAGCAGGTACTGGCTGTGGGCTTCGATGGCGAGCGGATCCTTTCCCATCAGGTAGGGCGCGACCAGTTCATGGATCTGCGCCTGCACGGCCTGAGCGCCACGAAAGGTTTCCCCCAGGCCCACCAGGCCGGTGTCGGTGTGGATCTGCACCCACAGGATGTTGGGATAGGCGGCCGCGTGGACCGTATCGACCTGCGTGATCTTCATGGGGGTCGGCCTCAAGCCGTCTTTGGATGTTCCTTGACGCGGCTGACCAGCTGCGTCGGGTTGACGAATTGCAGCGCGATCAGCAGCCAGGCCAGCGTGACCGCCATGTAGACCATCGCCATTGCATCGACCGACTGCGGCGCACGAACGCCCGCCGCGAAAACCGCGTAGTACAGGGCCACCACCAGCGTCTGCGAATCCGGGCCGGCCGTCAGGAAGGTCAGCTCGAACATGCCGATGGTGCGCACCAGCACCAGCAGGGAAGCCGCCAGGATGCCTGGCGCCAGCAGCGGGAGCAGCACGTGCCAGAACAGCTTGAAGGTGTTGGCGCCGAACACGCGGGCGGCGGATTCGAGGTTGGCATCGATCTGCTCGATGAACGGCGTCATCACCAGGATCATGAACGGCACCGCCGGAATCATGTTCGCGAGGATCACGCCGAAGATGGTGCCCGCGATGTGCGCCTGGTACATCACGGTCGCCAGCGGAATGCCGTAGGTGATTGGCGGGATCATCAGCGGCAGCAGGAACAGGCCCATCAGCAGGTTCTTGCCGCGGAAGTTGCGCCGCGCCAGCGCGTAGGCCGCCGGCACGCCGATCAGGATCGACAGGAACACGACGGCGGCGACCACCTCGATCGTGACCCACAGCACGCTGTCGAGCTGGAACTCCTTCCAGGCGGTCTGGTACCAGTTGAACGTGTAGCCGTCGGGCAGCCAGGTGCCGAGCCAGCGGCGGGCCACTGAGCTGGTGCCGACCGCGGCCACCATGAGTGCGACATTGACGATGAAGAAGCCCATCACCAGTGCAACCAGCGACTTCCAGAGTTTCATCAGCAGGCGATGCGTATCCATGGTCAACCTTTGCCGCCGGAGACGGGGCCCCGATAGAACATCCCGCGCGCCCCCAGGACCGCGGCAACGACGAACAGCTGCACCACGCCCATCAGCATCGCGACGGCCGAAGCCATGGAATAGTCGTAGCGCTCGAAGGCGGCCTCATACGCCGCGATCGAGATCACCCGGGTGGCACCGGCCGGCGATCCGAGCAGGACCGCCGACGGAAACACCGAGAAGGCCTGCACGAACGACAGCGCGAAGGCCATTGCCAGTCCCGGGACCAGCAGCGGCAGATAGATGTGCCGGAACTGGTTCCACGGCGTTGCACCCAGGGTCGAGGCAGCGCGCGGCAGGTTGGGGTCGATGCCGGTGATGTACGACAGCGTGAGCAGGAACGCGAACGGGAAACCCGAAATGACGAGCGAAATCAGGACGCCCCAGTAGTTGTGCGTCAGCCGGATCGGGCCTTCGTAGATGTGCAGCCACTGGAGCGACTGCGACAGCCAGCCTTTGGGGCCGAAGTAGCCGAGCATGCCTTCGGCGATCAGGACGGTGCCCAGCGTCAACGGAATGACCAGCAACGTGGTGATCAATTTCTGGAAGCGGCCGCTACGGCGCATCTGGTAGGCGATCGGCAGCGCCACGCCGACGTTGATCACGGTGGCGGGAATGGCCAGCTTGAGCGTGGTCCACACCGTGTCGCGTAGGTTGTCTGTGGTGAAGAACTGCGTGTAGTTCGCCAGCCAGTTGCCTTCCATCGGACGGAACGACAGCTGCAAGCCGTAGAGGAACGGATAGACGAACAGCACCACCATGAACAGCGTCGCCGGCACCAGCAGCAGCAGGGACCGGTCGAACGAAGACGGGCTGGCGCTGGTCATGGCACCATGCCCGCGGCTGCATCGACGGGATAGGCCAGCGCCTTGTCCGGCGCAATGGCCAGCGTGACCGGGTCGCCGACTCGCAGGCGCGCCGTCGTGCGCACGATCAGCTTGAGCCCGCCGGCCACCTCGACGTCGACGATGTTGTCGTGGCCGCAGTATTCGACATTGAGCACCCGGGCGGCGAAGCTGTTGTCCACCGGTGAAGAGACGACGTCGAATTCCTCGGGCCGGATCGCGAGCATCGCCTTGCCGCTGGCGAGTGGCTGCATCGCCCGCGCGGTGAGCGCCAGGCCGCTGCCGGCGAGTTGCACCGACGCGCCGCCCTCCGAGCGCACGTTCAGCTCCACCAGGTTGCGATAGCCCATGAAACGGGCCACGTCCAGGTTGGCCGGCTCCGCGTAGATGCGCTGTGGTTCGGCAATCTGCTGTGCCACGCCGTCCTTCATGACGACGACGCGATCGGCCAGCGACAGCGCCTCGTCCTGGTCGTGGGTGACGTAGATCGTCGATCGTCCCAGTTCGCGGTGAATGCGCCGGATCTCGGCGCGCATCTCCAGCCGCAACTTGGCGTCGAGGTTCGACAAGGGCTCGTCCATCAACACCAGGGGCGGCTCGATAACGATCGCCCGGGCGATCGCGACCCGCTGCTGCTGTCCGCCGGACAACTGGCCGGGCAGCTTGTGCGCCTGCGAGTTCAGCTGCACCAAGTCCAGCGCCCGCTTCACGCGCTGCGCCGACTCGGCGGCCGGCACGCCGCGCATCGCCAGCCCGAACGCGACATTGCGCGCCACGCTCATGTGCGGAAAGAGCGCATAGTTCTGGAAGACCATGCCGAAGCCCCGTTTTTCAGGCGGCAGTACGTCGATGCGGGTGTCGTCGAGCCAGATGCCTCCATCCGTCAAGGGCAGCAGCCCGGCCAGGCAATTGAGGGCCGTTGACTTGCCGCAGCCCGAGGGTCCAAGCAGCGCGATGAACTCGCCGCGCTTGACCGTCATGGTCAGGGCATTGAGCGCGGTGAAGCTCTGCACGCCCTTGCCCCCGGCAAAGCGGCGCGTGACGCCATCGAGGCGCAACTCGGAAAAGTCTGAAGTCATGGAGACACGATCCTGGAAAAGATGCAGCCTGCGAGCGCCCGCATGGGCGCTTGCAGCATCGGTCGGGCGCGCAGTGCGCGCCGCGAATCACTTGGTCTTGCGGGTACCGATGTCCTGGTCCCAGCGGCGGAATGCATCGACCATCGCCTTGGTCTCGAGCGGCACGGCATGAGGGAACTGGGCCAGCCACTTGTCGTAGTCAGGCCGTCCGAACTCCTTGATCACGTCCTGGCTGTCCTTGGGTGCCAGCGACAGCGGGACGTCCTTGACCGCCGGGCCCGGATAGAAGTAGCCCTTGTCATAGGTCATCGCCTGCTGCTGCGGCTTGAGCAGGAACGCCATCAGGTCGAGAACCACCGCTTGCTTCTCCGGCGGGACGCCCTTGGGAATCACGATGTAGTGCGCGTCGTTGACCCACGTCATGCCCTTGAACGGCAGCACCTGAAAGTTCTTCGGCACAATGCCCAGCGCCCTGGGGTTGATGTCCCAACCCGTCACCGTCAGCGTCATGTCGCGCGAGCCTTCGCCCAGTTCCTTCATCACGGCTGCGGTCCCCGTCGGGTAGTACTCGATACAGGTATCGAGTTCCTTCAGGTAGGCCCAGGTCTTGTCCCAGCCGTTGATCGGGTCGGCAGGATTCTTGTCGCCCAGCAGATAGGGCAGCCCCATCAGGAAGGTGCGCCCCGGACCGGAGTTGGCGGGCCGTGCATAGATCAGCTTGTTGGGATTGGCCTTGCACCAGGCCAGCAGGTCCTGCGGCGTCGTCGGCGGCGTCTTGACCTTGTCGGGGTTGAACTCGACCAGGGGGCCGGCAGGCATGAAGACGATGGCCAGGCCATGGTCCTTCGCGAGCGCGTGCATCTTGTAGGCGTTGGGAAGGTAGTTCTCCTGCAGCTTGGGGAACTTGGCCGCGTAGTCGGGAAACAACTTGACCCACAGGTTCATCTCGAGGCCGGCGGCGAGCGCATCGGTGCCGACAATGATCATGTCGATGTCGCTGCGGCCCGCGTTCTGCATCGCCTTGATCTTGGCCGGGATCTCGGGGGCAGGCGCCTTGGTGAAAGTGAACTTGGAGACCAGCTTGGGGTTCTGCGCCTGGTAGGCCTCGAACGCCCCCTGCGTCAGCGCCAGGTTGCCGGCGGCGTCGATCACGTTGATCACCACCGGCGACTTTGGCAGCTCCTGTGCCTGGACCAGGCCGATGCCGGCACAGCTCGCCGCCCCGAGAACGGCCGCAATGATGGCGTGGCGATGCCGCGAGAAGGAAACTTGGCACATTCGGAATCTCCTGATGGATGGGCTTGGCAGGCGGGATCTTGTAAGACAACTTTCGAGTTGTCATCCGGGTTTTTGCTGAGCCCGCGGACATGCGCCTACCTCTGGGTGGAGCAACGATGCTGTGGGAGAGCTACTCGCTGCGTTCGTCAAGCTCCGAAGGTTTGCTATAGTTGTCTGACAAAGATTTTCGAGTATCGGTTCGATGGCGGAACACTTGCTAGACGTCAATGGCGGCACACTGCCCGACCAGATCTACGCCCGGATGGTCGAAGCCATCCTGCGCGGGGACTACGTCGACTCGAAGAAGCTGCCGACGGAAAGCGAACTGGCCTCGCAATTCGGGGTCTCGCGGCCGACCGTCCGGGAGGCACTGTCGAGGCTGCGATCGGACGGGATCATCGAGTCCCGCCGCGGCTCCGGCAGCCAGGTCGTGCGCGCCCCCGGCACACCGGCATCGAGCATGCCCCCCATCAGGAACTATTCGGACATCGAGCGGTATTACGCCTACCGCACAGTTGTTGAATCGGGGGCGGCGGCGGCTGCTGCGGAGTTCCGCACTGCCGACGACCTGGCGACGATCCGAGCCTGCCTGGAAGCGCAGACCCTGGCCATGGAGGGTGGAAACAAGGGCATCGAAGACGACGTCCGTTTCCACAGGGCGATCGCAAAGGCCTCGCACAACCAGTTCTTCGTGGCCGCCGTCGAAACGAGTGTCGCGCCCATCAGGCAATTCATGGAACTGGCGCGCAGCGTGCGATCGAAGATGACCGCCGAGCGCGCCCGGCTGGTCCAGATGGAGCACCAGCAGATCCTCGACTCCATCGAGAAGCGATCCCCGACCGATGCCGCCGAGGCAACGCGGCTCCATATCCTCAACGCCAAGCGACGAATCTTCGACGCAGCGAAATTGCGGTAGAGCGCGGCGGCCTGGCCGCCCACAAGGTTTACGCCATCCCTACCCGCGCGGCAGGCATGAGCGATCGCCGACATCCCTCGGCCTTGCGCGAATGGGTACTATCGGGCCACGACCAGACATTCACCACATGTTCCCAGTTGCCCTTGCAATGGGTGGTGCGACGGCGATTACGGGCTCCGCCCCGTCGCAAGTCGCCGCGTCAGCGGACGACGGCAGCAACGCGACGCTGAGAACGGGGACCTACTGACCGGAGGCCGGCGAAATCATTGATTCCGCCGACTCGCGCCATCACCAGGGCTGGTCGGTCGGCAGCACGAACAGCTCGGCCACATTGACGTGGGCCGGCGCTTGCAGCGCGAACATCACGGTGTCGGCGATGTTGTCGCAGCTCAGGAATGACATCTGGTCGCGCAGCCCCTCCATCTGATCGCGGTAGCCCTCGTCGGAGATGTGATTGAACAGCTCCGTGTCGACCGCGCCTGGCTGGATGCTGGTGACCCGGATGTTGTGCTTCTTGCCGACTTCCAGGCGCAGGCCTTCGGTGAATGCGGAGACAGCGTGCTTGGTCGCGCAATAGACGGCAAGGCCGGCAAATACCTTGCGGCCGGCAATCGACGACGTATTGACGATGTGGCCGGATCCCCGCTCGATCAGATGAGGTAGCGCTGCAGCCGTGCTGTTCATCAGGCCCTTCACGTTGACGTCCACCATGCGATGCCATTCGCCGACCTTCAAGGCTTCGACGTCCGAGATCGGCATGAGGCCGGCATTGTTGAAAACGATGTCCAGTCCGCCGTAGGCTTGCACCAGCTTTGCCACGCCCGCTTCCACGGATGCACGGTCGACGACATCCATCTCGATGGCGATGGCTTCGCCCCCGGTCGTCCTGATCTGGTCGGCCAGCTTGTCGAGGCGGACGACGCGGCGAGCGGCGAGTCCGACCTTCGCTCCCGCTGCCGCCAGCTTGAGCGCCGCAGCGGCGCCGATGCCGCTCGATGCACCAGTGACCAAAGCGATTTTTCCATTGAGTTCCATGACAGCTCCTTACGGTAGTTAAGTTGAAGGCGCGGCGGCTGCAGACTCGGGTTTGTCTGTGCAGCTGCCACGGTTGTCATGGTGCCGAGCGGGGTCCGAGCGGTCGCTCGTCGATTTGCTGCCGATATCGAAGATTTGCTGCGAAGGCCAGGTGCCGGTCAGCGCCCATGCCGGTAGTCGCTTGGGAGCACGCCTACCTCCTTGCGAAACACCTGCGCAAAGTGGCTGGGGCTCCCGTACCCAACCTCCAGCCCGATCTCCACAATGGGCGTCTGTGTCTCCCTCAGAAGACGCCGTGCACGCTCCATGCGCAGCCGTGTCAGGTATTGAGAGGGGGAGAAGCCGGTGCTCTTCTTGAAAGATCGCGAAAAATGGGACTCGCTGAGCTGCACCGCCTTTGCAAGGTGCTTGAGATCGAGTTCCTGATCGATGCGCTCCTGCATCGCTGCGAGCACCCGGTGGATCTTGAAAGCCGGCAGTCCCCCGTGCGGGGTTGCCGGATGCCGCGTGTCGCTTGCGTAGGTTCTCACCAGATGAACGGCAAGGCTGCTCGCGAGGCCTTGCACAAGCATCGTGCTCGGCGTACGGCGCTCCAGCAGCTCGCAGCAAAGGACGCCCAGCTGGTTGGCGATGACCTCGTCCGCGGCGCCGGAGACCTCTCTGAGCGGGACGAGTGGGCTCTCCGGTCCATGGACATCGGTGGCCGCCCTTTTCATCAACGGAAGCCCCAGATAGACGTGCATCACCCGAAACGGCTCGCTTGTCAGCGTGCGCCACCGCAGCTCGCATGGGCGCGGCGATGTCTGCAGAAAGAACTCTCCTGCGCGCACCTTGTTGGCCATCCATTCGCCTTCAAGCTGCCGCTCCTCCACCAGCGCCGAACCGGAGACGATCCATACGATGAGCGGCTCCGGAACAGCCGGAATGAGCAAGCTTTCCTGGACCGGCCGCCTCGTGAAAATCTGGACCAGAAGGTCTCGCCAGGGCTTGCCCTTGCTTGTCGCAACGAGGTCCCCGGGCACACGCTCGTCGAGCGCTTCGGCGGTACTGAGTTGAAGGTCCATGGTTCAGCGTATCAATACCCCAAGATTCTCCAGTCTGTCGGTTTGTGCAAGCCCTCGCCAGAAACAGGCATGTGACGCGGGGCCCTGGTTCCTACGATCACTCCATGTTCAACCGGCGTGTGAATCACGCAGCAACTTGGAGAGTAATCAAATGAGCAAGGTCTGGTTCATCACGGGTGCTGGCCGCGGAATTGGTGCACAAATCGCCACGGCGGTACTGGCAGCTGGCGACAAGGTCGTGGCAACTGGCCGGAACCCCGCGCAGCTTGAAGAGCTGTACGGCGAATTCGGCAGCCGCGCCATGTGCCTTCCACTGGATGCCACGCGCGAACAAGATGCCATTGCAGCCACCCAGGCGGCCGTTTCCCGCTTCGGCAGCATTGACGTGCTCGTGAACAACGCGGGCTACGGCCAGCTTGGTTTGTTCGAAGAAGTCTCCGGCGAGGACGTCGAGCGCCAGTTTCACACGAACGTCTTCGGCATGATGCACGTGACCCGTGCCGTGTTGCCGGCAATGCGCAAGCAGCGCCGGGGCCACATCCTGAACCTGGCGTCGGTGGGAGGCTTCATGGGCTTCGACGGGGCTTCCATCTACTGTGCCGCCAAGTTTGCCGTGGAAGGCTTTTCCGAATCTCTCGCTCTCGAAGTTGCACCCTTCGGAATCAAGGTCACCATCGTCGAGCCGGGATTCTTCCGTACCGACTTCCTGGACAAGAAGTCGGTCCAGTACGGCTCTCGCAGGATTGCCGACTATGCGGAGTTCTCGAGCAACTCGCGTTCCGCCTACGAAAGCTACAACCACAAGCAGCCCGGTGATCCGGCAAAGCTGGGCCGCGCCATCGTGGAACTGGCCGAAATGCCGCAGCCTCCGCTTCACTTTCTAGCGGGCACCGACGCCGTCGACTTTGCGGCGGAGACTTTCGAACGCCGGCGTGCCGAGATCGAGACCTACGCCGGGCTGTCGGTCACGACGGACGGGGACTTCTGATGCCATGGGTGCCGGCGGGCGGCACCCTACCCCATGCTAGCCGGCCATCATCTCGAAGCGGGAGACATCCTTGGATGGAGGCACGCCGAACAGCCGGCTGTATTCGCGGCTGAACTGGGAGGCGCTCTCGTAGCCCACCGAATAGCCCGCCTTCGAGACCTCCATACCCTCGCTCAGCAGCAAGCGCCGGGCCTCCTGCAGGCGAAGTTGCTTCTGGTATTGCAGTGGGCTCATGGCGGTAACGGCCCGGAAGTGATGGTGCAAGGAAGACGTGCTCATGCAGCATTCGCGCGCCAGCTCGTCCAGCTTCAGGGGCTCTGCAAAGTTCGACTTGAGCCGGGAGACCGCTCGCATCACGCGGTTTGCATGGCTGTCGGCCCTTGCCACCTGGGCAAGCCGCTCCCCTTGCTCGCTGCGCAAAAGCCTGTAGACAAGCTCGCGGGTAGCCAGCGGTGCGAGGGCCGCGGCATCTTCAGGCGAGTCCAGCAAATGCATGAGCCTGATTGCGGCGTCCAGCATGCCGTTCGAAACGCTGCTCAGGAACAGGCCGCGTTGCGTGGCCGCGCGCCGTGCCGGGGGAGGCCCTGCCTGGAGAACCAGCTCGGAGATCTCCGCAGGGTCCAGATCCAACCTGAAGCACAAGTACGGCTCGCTGGATTTCGCATGAGTGACCTGCGCGCTGATGGGCAGGTCGGTGGAAAAGACCAGGAACCGCGAGGCGTCGTAGTCATAAACCTCATCCCTCAGCATGACCCGCTTCGCGCCTTGCGCAATGATGCAGACGGCCGGTTGATGAAGGGCGTGGACCAGTTCGTCGCTGGGTGCCGAAAGCTTGATGGCCGAGACGCGCGGAATCGATGTCGGGCAAATGCCCTCCCTTGGGGCATGCCGCGCGACGAGCGAAGCCAACTCCCGAACCCGTGCGGCGTCGGGCGGCGAAAAATGGGGCACGGCCGAAGAACCGGGGACTGCGGCTGTGGAATTCAGGTTCAAGGAATCCATGCGGGGCATTGCATCGGTCGATTGAAGACCCGAAATCCTAACAACCAGAGAGGCCCCCAGCCGCATGCCGACGCTTCATCGAACAGCGCCCAGCGCGACCGGGAGCTCGGCGTGACGCTCATCCAGACTGAAGCTGCCGGCGCCGAAGGCAACCACCTGCAGCAGGCCGCCGGCCATTGCCAGGTTCTTCAGGAAATGGAACAACTGGTTCTGGTCGCCCAGCGCGTTGTGGAAGATCACCGCGGAAACCACCGAGAACAGCGCCAGCGCGGCAGCCACCCAGCGGGTGCGGTACCCCGCCACGAGCAGCAGGGCGCCACCGAGCTCCATGGCAAGAGCGCCGGCGTACGCCAGCTCCGGCAGCGGAATGCCCACCGATGCGATATAGCCGATGGTGCCGCCCGGGGCCATGAGCTTGCCCACGCCGCTGATCAGGAAGATGGCAGCCATGAGCAGTCGCCCGATAAATGGCGCCGCGGAGGTCGACGAGAGGATGGAAGAGGTGTTTGCGGATTGCATGACGAGGTACTCCTAAAAGTTTGAGACAGGGTGGAAAGAACGGTGGGCAAGCCGGGTAAGCCCGTGCGCATCCAACCGCTGGGACGAACTTTAGGAACTTCCTGTGTAGCTGAAAAGCCAATATTTTTAGATGCAATCCATCTGATTCAACGATATGGCACCGGCGCCCGCAAAACTCCTCTCATCGTTGCTTATATATCGGTCTAGCCGATGCTTTCCATCTAAACAAATAGGCTATCGCAATCGATGGCGTTTCCCTACTCTTCAGGTCATGCAGCAATGAGCTGAACAACACCAAGGAGTAGCAATTGGAACTTAAGGACTTTGACAACAAA
The DNA here is from genome assembly GCF_007828835.1 of Variovorax beijingensis. Classification (GTDB taxonomy): domain Bacteria; phylum Pseudomonadota; class Gammaproteobacteria; order Burkholderiales; family Burkholderiaceae_C; genus Variovorax; species Variovorax beijingensis_A. The sequence continues at coordinate 89,702 of NZ_VIVL01000010.1, forward strand.
GTGGTGCTGGTCACCGGCGCAGGCTCCGGGATAGGCCGCGAGGCCGCCCGGGCGTTTGCCGGACGCGGTGCAATCGTTGTCGCTGCGGACCTGAACGAAGGTGGACTGGCCGAAACCACGCGCCTGATTGCCGGTCCCGGCGGGCGAGCGCTTGCCGTCACAACAGACGTTTCCGACGAGTCGCAGGTGCGCAACCTGATGACACGTTTGAAGAAGGATTTCGGCCGATTGGACGTTGCCTTCAACAACGCGGGAATCACCGGCCAGGCGCATCGCATTGAGGACTACCCGACAGACGACTTCGACCGCGTGATTGCGGTGAACCTCAGGAGCGTTTTCCTCGGCATGAAGCACCAGATCCCACTCTTGCGCCGTGCCGGGCGGGGCGCCATCGTGAATACGGCCTCCGTGGCGGCCTTGACCGGGCCGGGGGGCATGAGCGCGTATGCGGCATCGAAGCACGGGGTGCACGGGCTGACCCGCGTTGCAGCAATGGAAAACGCCGCCCACGGCCTGCGCATCAACGCATTGGCGCCAGGCTGGACTGAAACCCCCATGGTCGCCGCGGCGAGCGCACAGAACCCCGGCTTCGCCCAACTGGCCACTTCGGCCATTCCGGCGAAACGAGGTGCCCAGCCGTCCGAGATTGCTGCGGCTGCGGTATGGCTCGCTTCTGAAGCGTCCTCCTACGTCATGGGTCAGATGCTTGTCGTGGACGGCGGAATGACCATCGGCGGATTCGAACTCTGAAACACATCACGAAAGAACATCATGGCTGACATCGACATCGATATTGGCGAAGCAGCAAAGGCCGTCATTCGCCGCAATACGGACGAAGTTCAAGGCCAGGGCAACTGGGCCCTGTTCGATGAGCTTTTCTCCGACGCGTTTCTGGACCACACCCCGCAGCCGAACTGCACGCCAGACAAGGCGGGCGCGCTAGGCCTCTACAAGAAACTCCGGGAAGCTTTTCCTGATTTCCACGCCGTCATCCATTGGCAGCGTGCGGACGGCGACGTGGTGACTACCTACAAGACGTACCACGGCACACACCGTGGTGACTTCCTGGGGGTTCACGCGACCGGCAAAGCCATCCAGTTCGAGACCGTCGACGCCATGCGCGTGCAAGACGGAAAGATTACCGAGCACTGGGGCGTTGCGAACCTGTACTCGGTCCTGGAACAGCTGAATGCCCTTTCTCACTAAGGAGTTCCACATGAACACGAACATTCTGCAGAACAAGGTCATCGTGGTAACGGGTGCCGCAAGCGGCATCGGCAGGGCCATTGCGGTCAATGCCGCCAGGCATGGCGCCAAAGCGGTCATCGTCTCGGACATCAGCCGCGAACCACGCGAAGGCGGCACCCCGACCACCGACGAGATCGAAGCCCTGGGTGTTGCCACCGCTTTCGTCAAGGCGGACGTGAGCAAGAAGGAAGAAGTCGACGCGCTGGTAGACGCATCGGCCCCGTTTGGCGGCGTGGATGTGATGGTCGCCAATGCGGGCATTACCCTTCGCTCCGATGGTTTCGACGTCTCTTCGGACGACTTGCGCAAGCTGATGGCCGTCAACCTGGACGGTACGCTGTTCAGCGCCCAGGCCGCGGCCCGCCAGATGAAGGCCAATGGCAAGCAGGGAAGCATCATTCTCATGGCCAGCATGGGTGGGCTGGCGGGGGCCGGCATCACGGTGGCGTACTCGACAAGCAAGGGCGGCGTCGTCCTGATGGCCAAATCGCTTGCCGACGCGCTCGGGCCCGACGGTATCCGCGTGAACGCGGTAGCGCCAGGAACCATCGACACCCATCTTCTGCGAACCAGTCCGGGCATTGCTGAAGCGGCCGAGGGCTTTCGCCAGCGCACACCGCTGCGGCGGCTGGGCCAGCCTTCGGAGATCGGCGATGCGGTGGCTTTCCTCGGCTCCGATCTATCCAGCTACATCACCGGGACCGCCTTGCTGGTCGATGGGGGCTTGCTGGCCGTCATCTGAAATACAAGCATTTTTTCTTCTCGAACTCTGAAACCCATCATGAACACCACCATTCGCTTTCATTCCTACGGAGGCCCCGAAGTTCTCCAGGCCGAGAACCAGGCCGATGTCGGGGCGCCGTCCGAAGGACAGGTGCGCCTGCGCCACCTGGCCATTGGCGTGAACTTCATCGATACGATGTTCCGCCGGGGCATCGTCCCCGTTCCGCTGCCTGCAGTTCCTGGCGTCGAGGGCGTCGGCATCGTCGAGGCTCTCGGAGCAGGCGTCGGCGCCCTGAAGGTAGGCCAGCGCGTTGCCTACTATCTCGCTCCGGGCAGCTACACCCAGGTGCGCCTGATCGACGCAAGTGCATTGGTGCCGGTGCCCGACGATCTCGGCGCGGGGCAGATTGCGGCCGTCCTGACCAAGGGCTTGACCGCCTGGGCCGGGCTGAACGGCTACCACCAGATCCAGCCCGGCGAGACGATCCTCGTCCAGGGCGCCTCGAGCAGCGTTGGCAGCCTGCTCGCGCGCTGGGCAAAAGCGCGCGGCGCCACAGTCATCGGCACCGCGGGAAGCCCCGAGAAACGCCGGGCGCTGGAAGGCACCATCGACCATGTGCTGCCATCGGATGCGCAAGACCTGGCGCAACGGGTGCGGGAGATCGCGCCCGGCGGCGTCGACGTGGTGTATGAGTTCGTCGGAAAGACGACGTTCGATGCAACGCTTGCTTCGGTAAAGGATGGCGGCGTGGTCGTTTCCATCGGCGCCGCATCTGGCGCTCCGGCCTTCGACAAGGAAGCGGCCGCAAAGCGGGAGCTCAAGATGGTCGGCGGTCCGATGGCGCCTTATCTGACAGGCCGGGTGTCGCAGGCCGTGAATGACGTTTTCGAAGCTTTCAGGACGGGCGTATTGGGAGAAGTTCCGTTCACGGAGTATGCCCTGCGCAATGCATCCGAGGCGCATGCAGCCATTGCGGCGCGCACCAAGAATGGAGCGCTCGTGCTGGTGCCTTGAGACGGGCGCCAGCCCATGAAGAAGAGATGCCCAGGCAGGCATCTTTTTTTTAGTGCAGCAGTTGTCCGAGCCAGAACGCCAGCACCGCTGCGGCCATGGTCACCACGAGACACGGAAGGATGAACAGGCCGGCTCCCAACTCTTCGTGGTGCGCTTCGATGTACTTCCAGATCTTCATTAAAAAGCTCCTGACAAGATGGTCACCCGCCGCCGGCGGTATGCGCCCTTCGTGCCGAAGACGGCGGTCGCTCGACGGGCTGGCGTCGTGCCATACCCCGCCTCCCGCACGCATCCGCTCGATGCTTCCGCCGGACAAGGTTCCGGCCGCACCCGTGGTGTCCTCGTAGCGCAGATCGCCGGAGAACAGCACGGCGGGGGTCGCGATGCCCGAATGCGGATGCAACGGAAACAGCGACCCCCGCTTCGGCACCATGTCGAAATGGTCGACAAACACAAGAGGCTTGGTCAGCTCTCCAATGTCGGAAGGGCTGACGAGGCGTGCCACGGGTCCATGCGTGCGCCCGCTGGTGCGAGCCACCACGCCGCGGTTGCGGCTTGCAGGCGAGCGCTGCAGCTCGGGCGGAACGGAAGTCGTCGAGGTCATTGGGATTTCCTTGGATTCATAGAACGAACCAAAGGTTAAAGGCTGGACTTCTCTCTGCGAAGCCTATATCTTTCGATGTGAACCATCTATGGAGGAGATACATGCTCGACGGCGTCTCAATGGATCAGCTGCGCACTTTCATCGCCGCGGCGGACGAAGGCAGCTTCTCGGCCGCAGGTCGCCGCTTGCGGCGCGCCCAGTCCGTCGTGAGCCAGACCCTGGCAAACCTCGAAGGCCAGATCGATGTTCAGCTGTTCGACCGGAGCGCCCGGTATCCACAACTGACCGAAGCCGGCATTGCCCTTCTGGCAGAGGCACGCCGGGTGGTGTCTGGCATGGACGGTTTCAAGGCAAAGGCTCGCACCATGGCCGAGGGGCTGGAGCCGGAGCTTTCAGTGGTCGTCGACGTCATGTATCCGATGGAGTCGCTGACGACGGCGGTGGGCCTCTTTCATGCGGCTTTCCCGCACACCCCGCTCAGGCTGTACGTGGAGGCGCTTGGCGCTGTTGTTCAGCCAGTGCTGAATGGCAGTTGCCGCATCGGCATCATGGGTTCGATGCCAACGGTACCCGAAGGCCTGGATACCGAGAAACTGCTGGACGTCCCCATGATCACTGTTGTGGCGCCGTTCCACCCGTTGGCCAAGAGCAAGGGGGTCATCTCTTCGGCCGAACTGTCGCAGCATGTGCAGCTGGTGCTCACTGATCGCACGGCCATGACGGAAGGAAAGAGCTTTGGGGTGTTTTCCGCGCTCACCTGGAAGCTGGCCGATCTGGGTGCGAAGCATGCTTTTCTGCGTGCCGGGTTCGGCTGGGGGCACATGCCCGCCGCGATGGTGCGCGCCGACCTGGAAGCTGACGCCCTGGTGCCGATCACGCTGGAGATGTTCCACCCGAAAACGCCGCCCATCGCCATGCTCGCGGCCTACAGAAAGGACATGCCTCCAGGGCCAGCTGGGCGATGGTTCCTGGAGCAGCTGAGAGATGCCGGCCAGCTGGGCCGCCGCAGCTGATCCCGCTCGGCCAGCGACGCGCCTCCTCCGGTCTCAGCCGTGCAGCCTGGCCGCCGTACGTGCCACCAACTCGCCCTGGTGCTGGGCACCAGCCAGGTCGATGGCCGTAGGCTGCCGCGAGCCGTCGCCACCCGCGACGGTGGTCGCCCCATAAGGCGCGCCGCCAACGATCTCGTCGACGCTCATCTGGCCCGCATGGCTATAGGGCAGCCCGACGATAGTCATGCCGAAGTGCAGCAGGTTGGTGATGATCGAGAACAGCGTTGTCTCCTGGCCGCCATGCTGCGTGGCGCTCGACGTGAATGCCGCACCTACCTTCCCGTTCAACGCGCCGCGCGCCCAGAGCCCGCCCGCCTGGTCCAGGAATGCTGCCATTTGCGAGGACATACGTCCGAACCGGGTACCCGTGCCAATCACGATAGCGTCGTAGTTTTCGAGCTCGGCCACCGTTGCCACGGGCGCGGCCTGGTCCAGCTTGAAATGAGCGTTTCGCGCGATCGCTTCCGGCACGGTTTCCGGAACGCGCTTGACGTCGACTTGCGCACCGGTGCTGCGGGCACCTTCGGCAATGGCTTGCGCGAGCGTCTCGACGTGTCCGTAGGACGAGTAATAAAGAACAAGAACCTTGGTCATTTGATGAAGCTCCTTTGGGTTTTTGGCAACTCGGCGAGTTGCAGTGCACAAAGAATAGCTTCGCTGGAGCCATCAAAATAGCCTCTAAATTTCGATGGAAAGCATCGTCAGATCAGATAGATGATGACGTTTGGATCTGGTTAGACCACCTGAAAACAGGCTACGCACGACCGGTCGTTTCAGCGCCTGCGCCCACGTCCGGCGGTTCGGCCGCCTGCCACACCGCGTCGATACGGATCGCCGCTCCGGCAAAATTCGGCTGAAAGAAGCCGCTTGAAAAGCCATCGACAAAAAGGCTCATGGCGGCATTGCGCCCCCTGAAGGAGTTCCCCGCCCATGACCTGGTCACTGTTCTACCGCTTCGACAACGACGTGCCCACGGACTTTCACGAACTGCGCCAATTCGGCAGTTCGCTGTGGAGTGCAAACGGAAAGGTGATAACCATGGGGCACTCCATGGTCACCGAGTTCGCAAGTCCCCAAGCCGCAAAGGATGCCCTCGTGCAGCGCGGCAAAGAAATCGAGGCGCAGGGCTACAAACGGGTGCGCCAAGGCATACACGATCCCGCTCGCATCGACTTTCCTTTGCTCACCACTGAGATCCGCGAAGGTGCTCGCCGCGCCTTCCAGGCCATCCGCGCGGCCCATCCTGACGAGACCATCCGCCTTTTCGCGCTTGGCAGCGATGACGGTGCAATGACCATCGTCCACGCTGCCGGCAATCTCGCCTTGAGCGCTCTGGGTGACATGGACGATGAAAGCGAGGTCTGGCACTTCGCCGAGTGGCCCTACGAGGAGGGCGGTGAGTTCCTCGATATCGCTTACCGCATGATCCTGGCATGCCACCGCAGCGACTTGCCTTGCGACGTTGAGTTCGACGTCCTGCACGCAGGCCTCTTCGAGGCTTGCATTGCCGCGATGGAACAGCTCGACCGTGAAGGTTTCTTCGGCACCGGCGAGGCGCGTGAAGAGGTTGTGCTGCTGTGCCAAAGCGAAGGCACCGAGGACATGGAAGGCTCGATCGGCCGACTCAATACTTCTCGCGTGGTGAGTCGACTCGAACGCTGGATCAAGCTCTGCGAATGAGCTTCGGCCCGACCGGATTCCGGTTCGCCCGATGGGGCTGCCATGTGATCCTCCCATTCAATCCGGTGCCCCCCGCATTCGGAACGGGTTCGCACCGAGGCTGCGCCTGTGCCTTGCGCTGCGGCTTGGTGGAGAAGGACTCAGGTCGGGCGTTCCGACAATCCTTCGATCCGCCGGGTCAGGGCGCGCACCGCGTCGGTCAGCGCCAGCAGTTCGCGTTCCTTCAGGAGGTCGATCTTCTCGTGCAGCAGTTCGATCTCCAACTCCGCCTTGACATTGATCTCGTAGTCGGTTTCGGCGTGGCGCCGGTCCTGCTCGGACTGCCGGTTCTGGCTCATCATGATTGCCGGCGCGGTGTAGGCCGCCTGGAACGACAGGAGCAGGTTCAGGAGGATGAACGGATACGGGTCCCAAGCGCCCTTCCCGGTCATCGCGTTGCCGACGATCCACAGCACGATGGCCGTGCTCTGGAAGATGATGAAGCGCCACGACCCGACGGTTGCGGCCACCGCGTCGGCCAGGCGTTGACCGCGGGTCGGCTCGGGTGGCAAGAGATGCTCGGGAGCCGTCGGCGGTTTGGCCGATTTGGCTTGCCGGTGGGCGCGCCGGCGCATGCGAAGCGATTCCAGCCGAAGCCGATCTTCGGCTGCCAGGGTCGTCGCAATCTGGGTGGGGTGTTTGTCGTTCATAGGGGCTCCGATGCTGAGGTCAAGGGCGATGTCGATGGCCCGCGTCCGCCAAACGCCGCAAGCCCGGTTGCATCATGGGGCAGACAGCATGCGGATGCTTGACGACACCAAGAAGCGTTGCACCTGTGCCCACGCCAGCGCGTTCCCAGCCGCAGCTGGGTGCGTCGGCGCGCGGCTTGCGGGCGCATCAAACCGTCGATCGAAATCGACTGGACGTTGACTTCTTGACCCGCCGAGTTCCACCGGCAGCTGTGCGGCGCCAATTCGGTCGGTCATTTCAGTGCACGCCTCCTCCGCCTGCGATGCGGTTGCAGATGCTTTGCCTTCTCCGCCTGCTCGCCTGATCTAGGGCCTCTGCTGGATCAAGGTTCTCATGAACGCCAGGCTGGCCGGGGCCAGGGTGCGGCCGATCCGGGTGACGATACCCACCGACCGGAAGGTCGCCGGCTGTCCGAGCGGGATGGCCGCCAGATCGCGCATATCGGCCAATCCGAGCGAAAGCCGCGGCAGCGCAGCGATGCCGAGACCTTCCTTCACCAACGCGCAGCACGCGGCCACACTCGGCGCGTCAAATGCCGCGCGCACCGCGAGCCTTTTCCGGACGAAGACACTGTCGATGATCGGGCGAATGCTGCTGCCAGATTGGATGCCTATGTAAGGCCTTTCGGCCAGGATGGACCACGGCGCATTGGCGCGGGCTGCGACCGGGTCGTCTTCACGGCACACCAGCATCATCGGATCGTCCTGCAGCGGCTGGTAGCGCAGCCGCTGATCCGGCGCCGGCTTCGCGCACAGGCCGAAATCGGCCCTGCCCTCTTCCACCGCGGCCAGCAACGCCTCGGCCGCCAGTTCCTGCAGCTTGAACTCCACCTGCGGGTGCTGCTGCCTGAAGGTGGCGACGGCCGAGGGCAAGAGCGCAACGCTCATGGACGGCAGCGCGGCCACGTTGACTTGCCCGCGGTACCCCTTCATGAAGTGCCCGAGTTCACTCAGCGCGCTGTCGAAGTCACCCAGCACGCGGCGGGCAATGTGCAGCAACTCCTGCCCGGCCGGGGTGATCGTCACGCGCCGGGTGTCACGGTCGAACAGCCGTGTGCCAAGCGCCTCTTCCGCCAGCCGCAGCGTGCGGCTGAGTGCAGGCTGGGAAACGCCCAGCTTGCGCGCCGCCGCCCGGAAGCTCCCCGCCTCGTCGACTTCGACGATGACTTCCAGTTGGCGAAGACTCAGGTTCAGGCGCATGCACGGTCCCAGTGATCCAATTAAGTTATCACAGAAAACCTCTCTTGAGCATTCCCATATCAGTGCCGGCTGCCTAGACTGGCCCCACAAGGAGACAGAAATGAACACTGCGGCAGCGGCCCCCCTTGCGGGCGTGCGTGTGGTCGAACTCGGCCAAGTGCTGGCGGGCCCGTTTGCCGGCGCCATCCTGGCGGACCTGGGCGCGGAGGTCGTGAAGGTCGAGCGTGTCGAAGGTGGCGACGATGCACGCCGCATGGGCCCGGCCTATCGCCACGGCGACGCACTGATCTTCCACATCTTCAATCGCGGCAAGCGCTCCGTTGCACTGGACCTGCGGTCGAAGGCGGGTCGCGCCAGCCTCGAACAACTGCTCGCGCAGACCGATGTCTGCATCCACAACCTGCGGCCGGACGTGCCCAAGGCGCTGGGCATCGACGGCCCGTCGCTGTGCGCGCGCCATCCGCGCTTGATCTACGGCGAAATTTCCGCCTTCGGCCACCGGGGGCCCATGGCAATGCACCCTGGCTACGAACCCTTGATCCAGGCGTTCAGCGGTCTCTCGAGCACCAATGGCGGACCGGATGATCCGCCGCTTCGCTCCGGCGCCTCGGTGTGCGACCAGGGCAGCGGCATGTGGCTCGTGATCGGCGTGCTGGCCATGCTGCACCGGCGTGCGCAGACCGGACGCGGCGGCATGCTGCAGACGTCGCTGCTCGAAACGGCCCTGGTCTGGAACGGGCAGAAGAGCGATGCCTACCTGAACGAAGGACGCCTGCCCGAGCGCCACCGGTCGGGCCATCCCGGCTTCGTCCCCTACGAGGCCTTCGACACGGCCGACGGGCCGCTGCTCATCTGCTGTGGCAACGACCGGCTCTTCGCCAAGCTGGCCGAGGTCCTGGACCAGCGTCAATGGCTGGACGACGAGCGATTCGCAACGAACAGGGCGCGCCTGGCGCACAAGGCGGAAATGCTGGCGGAACTGGCGCCCCTGCTGAAGATGCGTCCGCTTGCGGAATGGGTCGAGCGCCTCGAGGCCGCGGGCGTGCCCTGCGCGCCCATCAACAGCGTTCCGCAAGCGCTGGACGATCCGCAGGTGCAAGCGCTGGACCTGTTGGCACACGTGCCCGGCGAGGACTTCCGCCTCACGGCATCTCCGCTGTCCTTCGATGGGCAGCGTCCCGCCATCACCGCATCCGCGCCGCGCCTGGGCGAGCACAACGCCCACTACGGCCTGCCGGAATTCGTACCTGTCTGATCGCCGGCCCCATCGAACAAAAGGAGACCACATGATTCATCCCCGCCACCGAATCGGGCTGCTGCTTGCAGCGGCCACCTGCGCCCTGGGCCTGCCAGCCGCGCAGGCGGACACCTTTCCGAGCAAGCCGATCACGCTGGTGGTGCCTTTCGCAGCCGGCAGCGGCACCGACCAGATGGCCCGCGTGTTCGCCCAGGCGATGGGTGACGAAGTCAAGGTGCCCATCGTGGTGGACAACCGCGCCGGTGCCAGCGGCTTCCTTGCGGCCCAGTACGTGGCCAAGGCGCCGCCGGACGGCTACACGGTGCTGATCACGACCAACACCACCCAGTCGGCCAATGAGCACCTCTTCAAGAAGCTGCCCTACGACCCGGTGAAGGACTTTGCGCCGGTGAGCCTGCTGTCCAAGGGCTACATGCTGCTGCTGGTGCGCCCGGATTCGCCGTACAAGTCGGTGGGCGACCTCATCGCCGCCGCCAGGAAGTCGCCGGGCAAGCTGAACTTCGGCAGCGGCTCGTCGTCCAGCCGCGTGGCCAGCGAGTTGCTCAAGCAAATGGCGGGCGTGGACATGGTCAACGTGCCGTACAAGAGCAACCCGATGGCCATCACCGACCTCATGGGCGGACAGGTGGACTTCATGTTCGCCGATGCCCCCACGGCGCTGCCCCAGGTGGAAGGCGGCAAGCTGCGTGCGCTGGCCGTGAGCGGCCCCAGGCGCATTGCCGCTGCCCCCAACATCCCGACGGTGGACGAAGCCGGCGTGAAAGGCTACGACATGTCGTATTGGACGGCGGTCTACCTGCCGGCCCGCACCCCGCAGGCCATCGTGCAGAAATTCAATGGCTGGCTGGCGAAGGCTTCGGCCACGCCGCTTGCCAAAGAGTTTCTGGTCAAGACCAGCGGGGAGGAGGCCTTGAGCACGCCCGAGCAGCTGGCGCAGTTCCAGGCGAACGAGTCCGGCAAATGGGGTCGCGTCATCAAGGCCGCAGGCATTCAGCCCGAATGAACCAAACCGCATCCGCCAACCGTTGGAGAGTCAGATCGTGAACAAGACCATCCGCATCGGGGGCGCCTCCGGCTTCTGGGGCGACAGCAGCGTGGGCGCCACGCAACTCGTGCAAAGCGGCCAGATCGACTACCTGGTGTTCGACTATCTGGCCGAACTCACCATGTCCATTCTGGCCGCCGCGCGCATCAAGAAGCCAGAGCTCGGCTATGCCACGGACTTCGTGTCCGTTGCCATGAAAAGCGTTCTCAAGGACGTGGTGGCCAGGAACATCCGCGTGGTCAGCAACGCCGGTGGCGTGAATCCGCAGGGCTGCGCGGATGCTGTGGCCACACTGGCCAAGGAGCTCGGGGTTGATGTGCGAATCGCCGTGGTCACCGGCGATGACGTGATGCCTTTGCTGCCCGAGCTGCGCAACGCCCAGCCACCCGTCGCCGAGCTGCAAAGCGGCGCGCCGCTACCCGCCCAGGTCGTCACCGCCAATGCCTATCTGGGCGCCGTTCCCATCAAGGCAGCGCTGGATGCTGGCGCGCAAATCGTCATCACCGGCCGCTGTGTCGATTCGGCCGTGACACTGGGCGTGCTGATGCACGAGTTCGCCTGGACGCCGCACCAATACGACGAACTCGCCGGCGCCAGCTTGGCCGGCCACATCATCGAATGCGGCTGCCAGGGCACCGGCGGGCTTCACACCGATTGGCAGTCGGTGCCCGACTGGGCCCACATCGGCTACCCCATCGTCGAATGTTCGGCGGACGGAAGCTTCAGCGTCACCAAGCCCAAGGGCACCGGGGGACTGATTGCGCCGCAATGCGTGGCCGAGCAATTGCTGTACGAAGTTCACGACCCGGCCAGCTACTTGCTGCCCGACGTGGTGTGCGACTTCACGCAGGTGCAGATCACTCGGACAGGCCCGGAGCATGTGCGGGTGACGGGTGCGCGCGGCCGCCCACCCACCGACAGCTACAAGGTCTGCGCCACCTGTCTGGACGGCTACAAGACCTCGGCGCAACTGACCATCGTCGGCTTCGACGCCGTGGCCAAGGCGCGGCGCACGGGCGAGGCAATCCTCACGCGTGTGGATGAGCTGCTGAAAGCACAAGGACTACCGCCCTTCAGCGCGACCCACCTCGAGGTGCTCGGCGCCGAGTCCTGCTACGGCCCACTCGCCAACCCCGCGGTGGCGCAGACCCGTGAAGCGATCTTGCGCCTGACGGCGCGCCACACCGACAAGGCGGCCCTGCAACTTCTCGCATCCGAGGTGGCGTCCGCCGGCACGTCCTGGGCGCCCGGTACGACGGGCATCGGTGGGCGGCCGGGTGTTTCACCATTGATCCGGCAATACGCCTTCCTGCTGGACAAGCGCAAATTGAAGCCCGCCGTGGTTCTGAACGGCACAGCGATTTCAATACCCGAGGACTCATCAGAGCGCGACATTCCATCGCGGGTAGCTGGCGAACCAGTAGCACAAGCGGTCGTGGAGCCGGCTGCGCTTGCCGCCAGCGAGACGGTCGAAGTTCCGCTGATCGCGGTCGCCTGGGCGCGGTCGGGAGACAAGGGAGACATCTCCAACATCGGCGTGATCGCGCGCAAGCCCGACTGGCTGCCCGTGCTGCGTCAGCAACTGAGCGAAGCGCGCGTGGCCGAGCACCTGTCGCACTTGATCGAGGGAAAGGTCGTGCGCTACGAGCTGCCAGGCATCGCGGCCTTCAACTTTGTCTGCGAGCAGGCGCTGGCGGGCGGCGGCATGGCGTCGCTGCGCAACGACCCGCTGGGCAAGGGCATGGGGCAGATCCTTCTGGCGATGCCGGTGAGGGTGCCCAAAGCGTGGTTCGCGGAAGCATCGTAGAAGCCTCCGTAAGACGCCTATGGCATCTACGACATACACCTCGTTCAAGACTAGCAACACAGTTTTCGGTTTTGATCTTGTAGCCTCTTCGCGCTTTTCGCGCCGCCGGCAGGCCGATTAGGCTCAACCGGGCTGCCTCGTGCTGCTTTGCGAGGCGCAAAGCGCGCGCCGCAGTCACTGTCGCAGTCTCACGCCTCCAGCCGCAGATCGAAGGCTTTCCGTGCCTCCTCGACCTGCGTGATATTGGCCAATGTCCAGCCATGCAGCGCCTTGAACGGCCGCTCCAGCGTGCGGCCGAGCGGCGTGACTGCGTACTCCACGGCTACGGGCGACACCGGAATCGCGCGGCGCAGGATAAGCCCGTTGCGTTCGAACCGCCGCAGGCACTGGGTGAGCGCTTTCTGCCGTTTCGGGCAGCAGTTTCTGGGAGTCGGCTGTGCTCCTGCACTCCCCCTGCATCTCTTGGCGATGCGCTTCGCACGGCCGGATTGCCGCAGTAGTGTTCGACGGCGGCGGAGAGTGCCGCAACTATATGACGGACCTTATCCAGGCCAGGAATGCTTCGATCGCCCCGGCCCGCGGACTGTGAGGCGTCGAGACGACATAGAAGCCATACCCTGGCAGCGCCAATGGATGCGCCTTCACGAGCGTCCCGCTCTCCAATTCCCGGCTGATGACGATGTCGCTGCAGATCGCCACCCCTTGCCCGGCGACGACCGCATCGATCGCATGAATCTCTTCGCGAAAGCTCAGATCCCAAACCTTGTCGGTGGCCAAGGCGGGATCGATCGAACGCGCCATCGCCAGCCATTGCCGCCAATTGGGAGCCTCGGGATCGCGGCTCATCCAATCGAAGTGGATCAACGGCAAACGCAGAAGATCAGCCACGCGTTGGATGGGGCCGCCTTGGTCTGCCAACAAGCCCGGACTGCAGACTGGAAAGAACCTGTCGCGACAAATCTCATGCACGGTGAATTCGAGTGGCGGCCGGCGTGCGTAGCGGATCGCGACGTCGGCAGCGCCGGAGCGCAAATCCAGCACGGCGTCCGTTCCGATGATCTCGAGCGGCACAATAGGGTTGGCCTCTCGCCACTTCGGCAGGCGCGGAACGAGCCATCGACTGGCGAAGGCACTCGGGCTGGTGACCCGTAAAGGCTTTTGCACCTCGGCCTCGGAAAGCGAGGCGATCGCGCCGGCAAGGACATCGAACCCATTGCGCAAGGCAGGGTACAAGCTGGCGCCAGCGCTCGTCAGCACCAGAGGTCGTGGGCGCCGCTGAAACAGCTGCCGGCCGCACGCCTCTTCCAACAAGCGGATCTGGTGGCTGATCGCCGTCGGCGTCACGCTGAGCTCCACAGCGGCCGCCTTGAAACTGCCATGGCGTGCAGCCGCCTCGAAGGCGTGCAGCGAGCGCAGAGGCGGCAGCTTTCTCATGCGGCCACTTTAGATGAATTTTCCTCACCTCGCAGCTGAGATCTTAGAGTTTGCGGCAGGCCCCGCCCCATGAAATCATCGCTTGCAAGAACGCGGAGGTCATGTCGATGGAACAGAAACTGCAAATGATGGATCGGTTCCGGCACAGCCTGAAGGGTGAACTGATCCAGCCCGGCGATCCCACTTACGACGAAGCACGCAAGGTCTGGAATGCGGTGGTCGACAAGCGACCGAGCGCGATCGTCTATTGCACCACCGCCGCCGATGTGATCCAAGCCGTGAGCATCGCCAGGGCCGCCAACTGTCCCGTTGCCATCCGAAGCGGCGGCCACAACATCGCCGGTCTCTCCATGTGCGACGACGGAATCGTCATCGACCTTTCCCGCATGAAGGCGATCGAGATCGACCCGGTGCGGCGCGTGGCACGGGCCGAGGCAGGTCTCAGTCTCGGCGAGTTCGACGCGGCGACGCAGGCGCATGGCCTGGCCACGACGATGGGTGTCAACAGCGACACCGGCATTGCCGGGCTGACGCTGGGCGGCGGCTTCGGAAAGCTCGGCCGCAAATATGGCCTGACTTGCGACAATCTCCTTGCTGCCGACATCGTGACCGCCGATGGCCGGCTGCTGCACGCCAGCGCGTCCGAGCATCCCGACCTGTTCTGGGGTTTGCGCGGCGGAGGCGGCAATTTCGGCATCGTCACGGCCTTCGAATACCAGCTTCACCGGATCGGCTCCGCTCTGCTGGTCGGCTCCGCTCTCCACCGCTACGAGCACGCGCGCGGCGCGCTCAAGTTCTATCACGAGTTTTCTCGCCGGGCCGGCGATGACCTCAGCGTCGACGCAGCCCTCGTCACGCTTCCCACCGGCGAGCGGGCCTTCAGCATGACGGCCTGCCACTTCGGCGACGCGAGCGGCGCCAAGGACGCGCTCGATCCGCTCGTGAAGTTCGGCTCGCCCATCGACAGCAGCATCGCGACCTGCCCATACCTCCAGGTTCAGTCCGCCGGCGACAGCCTCTTTCCACGCGGGCGCCGCTATTACTGGAAAGCGCAGTTCCTGCGCGAGATCGGGGACGGCGCCATCGACGCGCTGCTGGAGATCTATCCCAAGGCGCCGTCCCCTTCCGCACTGCTGGTGTTCCAGCAAGTCGGCGGTGCGATCGCGCGCGTCCCGCCCTCCCATTCCGCCTATGCGAACCGCGATGCCTTGTATGACTGCTTTCCGCTCGCGATCTGGGACAACCCGGCGGATGACGACGCCAATATCCGCTGGGCGCGCGAACTCTGGAGCGCTGTTCGGCCCTATTCGACCGGCGGCGTCTACGCCAACAATCTGGGCGACGAAGGCGAGGATCGGGTCCGCGCCGCCTATGGCGACAACCATGCGCGGCTCGTCGCGTTGAAGAACAAATACGATCCGACCAATTTCTTCCGCCTCAATCAAAACATCGGGCCAACGGCCTGATTCGCGGCGCGGAGGGCAGGCGCGATGCGCAGTCGCTGGACCATTCTTGCGATTCTGTTCATCACGCGCGCGACGATGGCTTTCCAATTCCAGAGCGTGGCCTCGGTTTCCTCGCAATACAGCCAGAGCTTCGGTGCGAGCCTGTCGGACATCGGCGTCCTGATCGGGGTGTACTTCGCGCCCGGCGCCGCACTCGCCCTGCCCGGTGGCGCGATCGGGCGCCGTCTGGGTGACAAACCGACGGTCCTCGCCGGGCTCGCGATGATGCTCGCCGGTGAACTTTTAATGGCCATCTCGACCGCCTGGAGCGCCCAGATAGCGGGCAGGCTCTTGGCAGGCATCGGCGGCGTTCTCATCAACGTGCTGATGACGCAGATGCTCACCGACTGGTTCACAGGCCGCGAAATCGCCACTGCGATGGCGATCTTCGTCAACTCCTGGCCGGTGGGCATTGCGCTGTCCTTGATGCTGCTTCCGGCGGTGGCAACGACGTTAGGGCTCATCGCAGTCGACCTGACGATCGCTGCGCTGGTCGTCGTCAGCCTCGGGCTCATTGCCTTCGCTTATCGCCCACCGGAGGCAGGACCTGTTGCCATGATCGGCGACCGCGGCAGGTTGAGCCTCGCAGCAATCCGAGCGGCATCCGCCGCCGGCTTGATCTGGTGCTTCTACAACGTCGGGTTCGCGATGATCTTCAGCTTCGGGCCGTCGATGCTCGTCGCGCGAGGCTGGACCGCCGCCGCTGCGGGATCGGCGATCAGCCTCGTGATGTGGTTCGCCGCGCTGTCGGTCCCTCTCGGCGGGCTGCTGGCTGATCGAAGCCAACGCAGCGGGGCCGTTCTCGTCGGAGGTTGCGTCGCGTTTGCACTGCTTGCGCTCGCACTGTCGCGAGCTGGTCCGGTGCTGCCGATCGTCATTGCACTGGGGCTCGTTTCCGGTTTGCCGGCCGGCCCGATCATGAGCTTGCCTGCGCGCGTGCTCGAGCACAAGACTCGCCCGATCGGAATGGGCATCTTCTACACCCTGTATTACGTCGGCATGCTGGTTGCGCCGGCGATCGGTGGAAGGCTCTCGACGATGGTGGGAGCGGCAAGCGCCGCGATCGACCTAGGCGCCCTCGCACTTCTGCTTTGCCCGGTCATCTTGTGGCTGTTCCGCATGATCGCCGCCGGTCCCGGCCATCGCCCTGGTTCGAGTGCGGATGTCTTCACTGGTCAAGGGCGAACAAACTAGTCGACACCTGAAGCGTTCCCTACCCGCAGAGCCGGCGCGAGCCACGGTTTCGCCAGCGACCCGTTGATCGCGGGCGAATCGGCGCCTATCGACGGCACCTATGGACCGTTCAGGGCTGGAAGCCCGAGCGGCGCACCACCGGCTCCCATTGCTGGCGGAAGGCCTTGAGCATCTGCACGGTCTCGGCCTGCGTGCTCACGACGGGCGTGATGTAGGCGGCGTTGGCGGCCTTCTGCAGCGCCGGTTCCTCCATGACCTCGCGGATCCTGGTGGCCAGCAGCTGCACCTTGGCCGGCGGCATCGAGGCCGGGGCAAAGAAGGTGTTCCAGCCGTCGGCGTCGATCTTCATGCCGGCCTCGCGGAAGGTGGGGATGGTCGGCGCGAAGCTCACGCGCTTCTTGCCCGACACGGCCAGGATGCGGATCTTGCCGGCCACGTGCTGGCCGTAGAGCGAGTCGAGCGTGTCGATGGCGATCGGCAGGCTGCCGCCGCTCAGGTCGGCCGACAGCGGCGCCGAGCCGCCGTAGCCCTTGATCTGCGGCTGCACGCTCAGCGCGTCGCCCACCATCAGGCCGAAGAAGTGCGGCAGGCTGCCGGTGGCCGGCACGCCGAAGACGGCCTCCTCCGGATGCGCCCAGAGCCGGCCGACCAGGAACATCGCGCGGTCGAGCTGCAGCTTGTTGCCCACGGCCAGCGCGAAGTCGTAGCTGCTGACCTGCGACACGGGCACGAAGTCTTTCTCGGCGTCGTAGCCCGCATCCTTGAAGACCAGCGGCGCCACCACCATCACCGCGGGGTTGCCGAGCATCAGCACGTTCTGCGACGCGGGCGCGCGCCTGAGCTCCTTGGCCGCGAGCCGGCCGCCTTCGCCGGGGCGGTTCTCCACCGTGACGGCCACGCCGAGCTTCGGGCCCAGCCGCTCGGCGACCAGGCGCGCGATGCGGTCGGTGCTGCCGCCGGCGGTGTAGCCGACCACGAGCGTGAGCGCGCCATCGAGCGCGGGCGCCTGGGCGTGGGCCAGGGGAGCGGCACCGGCGGCGAGCGCCAGGCACCATGCCGAGAGCTTGCGCCGGGAAAGGAATGCGGTCATCGGATCTTCTTCCTGCTTGCAGTGGTGGCGACCGGGCGCGCGCAGGACTTCACGGCGACAATCGCCGGTCCACACTCGTTTCTTCCCGTGTCATTTGTTACATGGTTATACGCACGCAACAAACAGTTGATCTAATCCATCATTTCCGCGCGAGGCGCGCGAACGACACCGCCTTGACGGCCCCGACCTGATGCACGACACGCAAGGCATGCCAGCCCTCCCCGACGCCAGCGCCCTGCGCGCGCCCCGCTCCCTGGACGAGCTGCTGCTGTACCGGCTGTCGCGCGCGGTGCGCAACGCGAGCGGCATGGCCACGCGCCTGGTCGAGGGCGGCTTCGGCATCACGCGGCGCGAGTGGGGAATGATCGGCATGCTCGCGCAGCACGGCGAGATGAGCTCCTCGGCGCTGGCCGCGCACCTGCAGCTGGACCGCGTGCGCACCTCGCGCGGCCTGCGCAGCCTGGTCGAGAAGAAGCTGGTGTCGCGCCGACAGGACGAGGAAGACCGGCGCGGCGTGCATGTGCGGCTGAGCCCCTCGGGCCGGCAGCTCTTCGAGCGGGTGTTTCCGCGCATCGCGGCCCTCAACACCGATCTGCTCGCCGGCATCGAGCCCGCGCAGCTCGACATCTTCCTGCAGTGCCTGCAGCATCTCGAACAGCGCGCCGGCGCGCTGAGCGCACAGGGCGTGGTAGCAGAGAAGGCCGACCGGCGCGCGGGCGGCACGCGGCACCGCTGGCCGGAGGCGGGCTGAATCCTGCGGAGGCGGCCGCAGAACAGGCCGCGCGCTGGCACGCATCGTGCAAAACGATGGCAATGTCTTCTCTCTCCCTCGATCTTTTCCACCAGCGGCTTCGCCGGATGGCCGGCCACGCCCAGCCGCTGCGGGTGTTGCTCACGCTCGGCAGCCTGATGGCCATCGGCAGCCTCAGCGGGCATGCGGAAGCCATGATGCCGCTGTTCCTGGGTGCCATTGCCAGCGCACTGGCCGAAACCGACGACAGCGGCCGGGGCCGGTTGCGCGCGCAGGCCGTCACGCTGGCATGCTTCGCGGCGGCGGCGCTTGCGGTGGTTTCGTGGATCGACCACCCCCTGCTCTTCGTCCCGGGGCTGGCGCTGGCCGCGTTCTCGCTGACGATGCTGGGCGCGATCGAGCCTCGGTACAAGGCCGTCGGCTTTGCGACGCTCGCGCTGGCGATCTACGCCATGCTGGGCATCGACGGCAGCGCGGCCGCCCCTGGCGGCACCGGCCGGCTCGGCGAGGCGCTGTGGCTGCTGGCGGGCGCGGCCTGGTATGGCGTGTTCTCGGTGGCGTGGTGCACGCTCTTTCCGGCGCAGCCGGTGCAGGCGCAGCTGGCGGGGCTGTTCCGCGTGCTGGGCGACTACGTGTGCTTCAAGGCCTCGCTCTTCGAGCCGCTGCGCGGCATCGATATGGAGCGCAAGCGGCTGTCGCTCGCGCAGCTCAACACGCAAGTGGTGGGTGAACTCAACGCCGCCAAGGAAGGCATCTTCCGGCGCATCGGCAGCACGCGCGCGCCCACGGGCCGCATCGTGCGCTACCGCGGCCTCTACCTGATCGCGCAGGACGTGCACGAGCGCGCGACCTCCTCGCACGAGGACTACAACGCGCTGGCCGATGCCTTCTTCCACAGTGACCTGCTCTATCGCTGCCAGCGCGTGCTGGCCCTGCAGGGCGAGGCCTGCCGGCGGCTCGCCCTGTCCATCGAGCGGCGCGAGCCTTTTGCCGCCGATCCCGCCACCGGCCACGCGCTCGCGGAACTGCAAAGCGCCATCGATCACGAGCGCGCGCAGCTGCGCGAACCGCGCCGGGTAGCGCTGCTCGCGTCCGTCGAGGCCATGGCGTGGAACCTGGCACAGCTCGAGCGGCAGCTCGCCGGCGCCACCGAGCCATCGGCCCGGGCCGGGCGCGCCGACATGGGGTTGTTCGACCGCTCGCCACGCTCCGGACGCGAGATGGCGGAATGCGTGCGGCGCCAGTTGACGCCGCGCTCGGCGCTGTTCCGCCATGCGCTGCGGCTGGCGGTGGCGCTGGTGGCCGGCTACGGCGTCATGCTGCTGATCCACCCGGTGCGCGGCTACTGGATCCTGCTGACCACGCTGTTCGTCTGCCAGCAGGCCTGGGGCGACACGGTGTCGCGCGTCGGCCAGCGCATCGCCGGGACGGCGCTCGGCGTGGTGGCCGGCTGGGCGCTGCTGGTGCTCTTTCCGCAGCCCTGGGCGCAGTCGCTCCTCGCGGTGGCCGCGGGTGTGTTCTTCTTCGCCACGCGCGCGACCCGCTACCTGCTGGCGACGGCCGCCGTCACGGTGCTGGTGCTGATGTGCTTCAACCAGGTGGGCGACAGCGACGCGCTGATGGTGCCGCGCCTGATCGACACCGCCATCGGCAGCCTGATCGCCGCGCTCGCGATGCTGCTGGTGCTGCCGCACTGGCAGGCGCGGCGCTTCAGCGATCTGGCGGCCGCGGCGCTGCGCAACCATGCGCACTACCTGCGGCAGATCGCGGACCAGTACCGCTCGGGCGCGCGCGACGACCTGGCCTACCGGCTAGCCCGGCGCAACGCCCACAACGCCGATGCGACGCTGTCCACCGCCGTGTTCGAGATGTTCCGCGAACCCGGCTTCGTGCGGCCGCGCGCGGGCACGGCGCTGCGCTTCCTGATCCAGTCGCACACGCTGCTGAGCTACCTCTCGGCGCTCGGCGCGCACCGCGTGGCGCTGCCTGCGCCGCAGCAGCTGGAAGCGCTGCGCGCGGAAGCCGAAGGCGCCGCGGCGGCGCTCGATGCGCTGGCGTCGTACATGGAAGGCGGCTCGCCGGATACCGGCGAAGCGAGCGCCGAGCCCGTGGATCCTGCGCCGCCGGAAACAGTGCCCCAGGAAAGCGATGCCAGCGGTCACGCGGCGAAGCTTTTCCGCACCGAGCTGGCGCTGGTCCGGCAGCAGATCGAGGCGCTGCGCGAACAGGCCGGCCGATGGCTGCAGCCGCAGCCGGACGACGCGCCCCGCAACTGAGCGACCGAACCGCTCAGCGCAGGTCGAACAGCGCGGCCGCGTTGCCCCAGGCGATGCGCCGCGCCACATCGGGGGGCAGGTCGCCGAGCCAGGTGCGGTAGCCGCGCATGATCTCGTCGTAGGCGCTCCAGCGCTGGTTCACCCAGGTGTCGGAGCCGATCATGAAGCGCCCCGGGTACTTGAGGATCAGCGCACGCCACTCGGGGCACAGCCTGCCGCCCTCGCAGGTCAGCCCGGGCCGGTACGAGAGTTCGCCCATCAGCAGCGGATAGCGTTCCAGCAGTGCCTGCACCCGCTCGATGGGCGCGCCGCCGATGCCGGTGTGGGCCCAGATCAGGCGAAGGTCCCGGCCCTTCGACGGCGCGTTGGCCATCAGGAGGTCGACCGCCACGTCGTCGACATGCGCGAGCACCGCGAGCTTCTGGCGCTCCGCCAGCGCGATCAGCTTCTTCGCCACCGGGCCATTCGCATTGGCGCTGTCGTACAGGTGGAACTCGCCGAGCCCGCGGTAGGGTCCGCTCGCGGTGCCACGCGCCAGCTCGGCCTGCACCATGTCGTGGATGGTCTCGTCGCGGAACCAGTTGCTGTAGTCGTCGCGGTTGCGGTACAGCCGCACGAAAGGCACCACGGTCACGCCTGCGTCGCGGGTTTCGCGCGCGGCAGCCAGCGTTTGCGTGCCTGCGTTGGGCCGCGAATTGGCAATGATGGCCGTCACATTGTTGCGCTGCATGCGCGCGATCGCCTCGGGGGGCGGATAGGGGCCGGTGTTGCCGTCCCAGGCTTCCTGGTTGTAGTGCAGGTGCGTGTCGAACAGCGGGCCGGCGTAGGGCGACGGGTTCTCCGCAGCCTGGGCGTGGGGCGCCACGGCGAAGCAGGTGGCCAGGACAAGGGCCGCGACGGACGTAGCGGTTTTCATGTGTTTCGTAAGGGTGGAACCCCGCCCATTTTGAACCTGCCGAACGGAGCGGCGAGACGATGCCGAAAAGCCCGAACCCGGTTCGCTTCCGAGATTGGCTGATTTCAAGGTCGATCCAGAAAGGCTCCAGGCCCACTTTCTGGACCGTCTAGCAATCGAGCGAAACGGCTGATCAGCCATCGCTGACTCTGCAAGTACCTTGACGCCTTCGAGGACGACTGGGAGAACGCACGTACGTTCTAAAGTTCGTGTTTCGAGAGACGGGCAACCGCTGATTGATTCGACCAACCTGACAGTCGGTGTCCCGAAAAATCGAGGCCTGAAGCAGCCATTCGTGGTCAGTCTCACCGTGGACTCAGCGCTGGTGATGCAGTTTTGAGCGCGACATCCGATTGGTCGAAGGGAAGCGGAGTAAAAAAGAGCCGGTTGGGCGCTACTTCTTCAACGCATGTTCACTCGAATTCATCCAATATGTGGGCCATGAGTTCAATGCGGCAAGCACATTGCTTTAAGGCTTTGGGATTACAAAATGCGGGCCGGCTTCAAGTAACTCGCGACTCGCGCGCCGACTGGGCTTTTATCTGAACGATCAAGCAGAATTCATTGCTGCGCCCCGCGTTGCTCCCGCAGAGTGGCGTTGGTGCAGGGCCCCTTGAGCTCCGGCCGCCTTCGTTCGCTCTAGTCGCCTCGCGCGCAAGCCGCAGCCTGGCGAAACCCTGCCTCCTCGCGCATGTCGTGATATTCCGGCGGCCTGCCCTCGGCTTGTCGCACTTCAGCCTGGTGCCCGGCTCGCTGCAGCGCATTGGCGAACTCAACCTGCAGCACGAAGGGCGTGACGGTGTCACGCGGGTCGCCAAGCACATAAACCGTCCGACGCGGGTCGTGCACCACGCCGGCCACATGCGCAAGTGGGTCGTACATCGCACGCGCGAGAACCTGTCCCCGCTCGACCGAGGGTGCTGGACCGCCCTGGATGCGGTTGATGCGCCAGCGCTCCAGGTAGTCGAAGGCCGCAGAGGTGATGACCGCGCACCGCAGGTCGGTCCGGCCCATCGTGAGCATGGCGGCCGCCGCTGTCGCCCCTCCGCTATGGCCCCACAGCACCAGGCGCCCGATACCATGGCGGCGTCGCAGCAGATCCAGCCCCGCGTACAGAGGTTCAAACTCCTCGGTCATCCGGCGGCGCAGCCGGTGGTCACCCGAAGACCCATACGTGCCAGGACGGGCCAACATCACCACGGGCACAGCGGCTTGGCGCGACAGCCGCTGCATGGCCGCTATCTGCGCCTGCGCCGTGTTAGCCGGAATCTGGTCGGGTGGCACGCGCAGCAGCTTGTCGCGATCGCCCGTGAGGTACACGATGGCTGTGCCCGCGCCCTGCAGGCCCGCCGATGCAAAGTAGCGAAGACACACATTGCCGCTGGCAAGCGGCAACCACAGATAACTCTCCTCGTCCGGGCACGCGTCACGGCTCGCTCTCTGGCTCCAGGGCAATGGTGCATCGGGTGCCAGCAAAGCCCATGCGGGGCCGGGGGCCAACCAGGTTGAAAGAGCGGCGCATGCCAGGCGCAGCAGGACGGGAAGAAGAGATGAGGGTTGACCCATAGCAAAACTCACCGTGGCGTCGTCTGGCACAGCGCCTGAAGTCTCGGAAAGACTTCGCCAAAGTCCGAGTCGCGGCGCGAGCCCTTGATCAATAGCGCATCGCCATCTTGCAGATGTGCATGCAGCCATCGCGCCATCGCGTCAGCGGTTTCGAAATGCGGTCCCAGGCGTTCAGGCGGTAGCTCGTCGCGCATGTGCAACATTTCTTCGCCATGGGTCAGTACCAGCTCGACGCCGTTCTGCAGAAGAGGCTTGGCCAGGCTGCGATGGAGTTCCGCAGCCATGTCGCCCAAATGCACGATGCGTCCCAGCGCGGCCCACTTGCGGCTGTTGCGCTTGAGCGCCAGCACGCCGAACGCGTGGACCATGGAAGCGACCTCTGCGTTCCAGCTGTCATCAAGTACGTCGGCACGCCGACCGTCCCAGGCCAGGCTGTGCCATTGCAGCCGGCTCTGCGAGGAGGCCATGGCACCCAGGCGCGCCATGCCGGCTTCCACGTCACGGCCCATCGCATGCAGCACCGATGCCACGGCCAGGGCGTTGGACACCATGCCCTCGCCAGGTATGGGCACATAGAAGCGGAAGATCCCGGCGCCAATCCGAATGGTGGCCCAGGAGCCATCGGGGCTGGCCTCCACATCTGTCAACCGCACCTCGCAGTCGACGCCGCGTCCGTAGACGATGCTGCGACTCGCGTGTCGCCGCGCCTGGGCCCGGACTTTCTCCAGGTGCGGCAGGTGATCACCGAATACCGCGACTGCCGCACCCTCGAGACCGTCGAACACGCGTGTTTTCCACTTCACCACGTCCTCGGTCGAGCGCACAAGCCGTTGGGTCTGCGAATGGGCGATGGCCGTGATCAGCGCGATCGTTGGGCGCACTTGGCGCGTGACGGGGCCGCGGTTCATCCAAAGTGCGCTCTGCGCCACCTCGACGACGGCGGCCTCATGGTCTGGCGCAAGGCTGGCCAAGGTGGTGGGCGCGCCCACGCGCGAGTTGTAGTTGTCGATGCTGCCCAGCACACGTTCGGGGCCCCCGAGGGCCTGCACCAACATGCCCAGCGTGCTGGACTTACCCACCGTGCCTGTGACGGCAACGACCTCGCCGCGGTAGCGCGCGCGGGCCGCGAACCCCAGCTCCATCACCGCGCGGATCGGGTCATCGACCAGCAGCAGCGGCAGGTCCGGCGACAGCCCTGGCACGGGCCGCGACACGATGGCGCCGGCAATGCGTTCTTGCAGGCCGGGCAGCAACAGGTGTCTGTCCTGCGAACGGGCGGGCGGGTTGGTGTGCTGCTCATGGCGCATGCGCTGCGCCGTGGTGTTGGCCACGAAAAGCACCGGCTGCTGCCGGAGCGCCACATGGTTGGCACCCGAGACCACCGATCGCACAAACCAGCCTCGCGGCGGTTCGACAAGCCATCGTCCGCCCGTGATGCCGGCGAGTTGGGCCGCGTCCCAAGTCTGCCCGGGCACGCTGCGCAGCAGCGCCTCGTCGAACGCCGTGCGGTATACCTGCGGTGCAGAAATCTCTGCGGGCGGAAGATGCGCTGGCGGCGCGGCATCGGGCCGGCCGGGGATCGCCACATCGATGAAATGGTCCAGGTCGTGTACGTACATCCGCTCAAGCCCCTGCACGAGGGCCGCCTGCAGCTGCAGGCGGCCGTTGAACAGCTCGCTCAACGGTGGCGGGCGAAGCGGACACAGGTCCACATAGATCTGCCCCGGCTGCCAGCGACTTGTCGGCCAGAGCCAGTCACAGGGATCGTGGTCCATGCCCAGGCCCCAGTGCTCGCGCTTGTGCGGCCCCATCGGCACCGCGCGCAAGTCCAGCCGCAAGTCATGCTCCACCGGCGCATCGCAGCACCAGTAGCTGCGCAGCCAAAGGCTTTGCCGCTTGGTGAGCGGCGTTTTGGACTCGACACTCAGGCCCAGCAGGCGCAGCGGGCCAAGCTGCAGTGGCTGGGTCAGGCGCGCTTCGGTGGGTACCTCCTGCACTGATGCATCGTCCGGCATCGGCTGCGGTGCGCGGATGGCGCGCAGGTCGTAGCCCGCGGGAGGCGGCAATGAGCGCCTGGCGCGCGCCGGGCGCGCGGGCGGCGCCAGTTCAAGTGACGCGGTGCCGTCCTCGCGCAGCAGCAATGAGGTGCCCATGGCGTCGCACAACCTGGCGTAGCGTTCCGCCGCCGCGCTGCGGGCCTCGCCGGCCAACTCGGTGCTTTGGCCGAAGCCAACCTTCACCGGCACGAAGACGACGCGCTCAACACCGCCGGCGCCGATCTCGAGCTCGAACACGCCGCCGACGCCGCCGTCGTTGCGCTTGGCGTCGAAAAGCAGATCGCCAGCATCGAAGATGATCGGGCGGCCCTGATGCGTGCCGATGCCTTGCAATCTGTGCGCAGAGGCGCCCAGTACCGCGTCGGCACCGATTTCGATCAGTGTCTTTCCCAGCGCGACCTGCGCGGCCGCAGGTTCGTCTCGACGGTTGTCGCCCCAATGCACCGCCACCAGCACTACGTCTGCTTGTTCACGGGCCTCAGCGATGCGGGGCCCGAGCATGGCCCGCCAAGCTTCAGGATCGGCCAGAGGCAGGTGCGCGCAGCCCGGCGAAGTGGGTCCGGCCGCAAAGCGCCGCTGCGTGCTGTCGACAGAGAACACCGCCACCGTGAACGGCCCGGCCGACGCCAAGGCCGGACGCAGCGCCTCGTCCGCATTGCGACCACTGCCGCATTGAGCGATGCCCGTGCGCTCAAGCCACTGCAGCTGTTCCAGCACGGCCTGCGGGCCATAGTCCCCGGAATGATTGTTGGCAGTGCTGACCATGCGCACACCCGCTGCGGTAAGCACCTCCAGCATGGCCGGCCGGGCGCGAAAGTAATACGGACCCCCTTCGCCCTTGGCTACGGCGCGGTGACCGCCGGTCGCCACCACGCATTCCAGATTCACAATGCTGAGGTCGGCCTGTGATATCGCACTCACTGAAGCCAGCGCTCGCGACATGCCCAGACGCGCTGCGATGTAGTGCTGACGGCGACCCAGATTCACGTCGCCACCCCATAGCACCACCGGCCCTTTGCGAGGAGAAACGGGTGTGCGCGCGAAAAAATCCGGCACTGCAGCAACACTGCCGGTAGCCAAGGGCGCCGACGCCGGGTGTGCAGTTAAGAAATGGTTCATGCCGGCGAGCTCGGAAAACGAGCCGGAAGGTCACACCCTGAGAATTTATCAGTCCACACACCGATGTTCCATGAGGTTTCGTAAGCCTAATCTGGATCCGCAGCCACACGCTGCATTTCCGATCCTAGCGGGGATCAAGTGCAGCGCATCCGCGGCAGGCATGACGGCGCCGCACTCCGCCTTCATTTCGCGAATCGCCTTCGATACTCCACGAGGCTCACGCCAAGGCGCCGGCCGAATGCGCGCCTGAAGCCGTCCACGTTGGCATAGCCCACCTCGTCGGCCAGGCGCTTGGCCGGCAACTGCGACTCCTCGGCCAGGCGGCGGGCGGCATCGATGCGGGCGTTCTCGACGAACTCGGCCGGCGTGGTGCCGGTCTCGCTTCGAAAGATCCGCGCGAAGCTGCGTTCGCTCATGCCCGCCAGCGCGGCCAGCGCCGGCACCGACAGGTCGTCCTTCAGGTGCGAAAGCACATGGTCCTGCACCTGCCGCACGCTCGAGCGCTCGGAGGTCTGGGCCGCCAGGTGGGCGCTGAACTGGCTCTGGCCGCCCGGGCGCTTGAGGAACATCACCAGCTCGCGCGCCACGCGCAGCGCGAGTTCGCGGCCGTGGTCCTCCTCCACCATGGCGAGCGCCAGGTCCATGCCCGCGGTCACCCCGGCCGAGGTGAAGAGCTTGCCGTCCTTCACGTAAATCGCGTCCGGCTCGACGGTGGCCAGCGGATAGGCGGTGGCCAGCCGCGCGGTGGAGTTCCAGTGCGTGGCCACGCGCTTGCCGTCCAGCAGCCCCGCGGCCGCGAGCACGAAGGCGCCGCTGCACACCGAGCCGTAGCGGCGCACCGTGCGCGACTGGCGCCTGAGCCAGCCATGCAGCGCGGCATCGCCGGCCGCGGTGCCGATGCCGGGGCTGCCGGCCACCAGCAGGGTGTCGATCGGCCCGCGCTGCGTGGCAACCGTGGCGTCGACGGCCAGGCGCACGCCGCTGCTGCTCTTGAGCAATCCCCCCTCGGTGCCGATCACCTGCACCTGGTAGGCGCGCGGCCGGCCGAGCTGGCGCGCCGCTTCGGCGAACACATCGGCCGGCCCGGCCACGTCGAGCAGCTGGACACGGGGAAGGGCAAGGATGGCGACGCGCATGGCAGTGAAGGCTCTGTAATTGGCAGAAAACGCCGTGCCGCGGCGCCCGCAGCGCAGGCAGTTTGGCAGAAACTATCCATACCAGCAAATTCAGCCAACGAGCCCATCATGCAGAACGAGTCATTGAATCCGCCCTTTCCGGTTTTCTCCCCCACCAGCGAAGCTTCGCTGCGCCACCTGCCCGTCAACCTGTTCGGCTCGGTCATGGGCCTTTCGGGGCTGGCGCTGGCCTGGCGGTTCGCACACGGCAGCCTGGGTGCGCCCGCCTTCATCGGCGAGGCCATCGGCGCCTTTGCGCTCGGCGTCTTCGTGCTGCTGGCGCTGGGCTACGCCGCGAAGCTGGCCAGGCATCCACAAACCGTGCACGCGGAATTCCACCACCCGGTGACCGGCAACTTCTTCGGCACCATCGTCATCTCGATGCTGCTGCTGTCGGCCGTCATCGCGCCCTACAGCGCGCCTGCCGCGCATGCGCTGTGGACGCTGGGCGCCATTGCGACCTTCGCGCTCAGCCTGGTGGTCGTCTCGCGCCTGCTCAAGGGCCGGCTGGACGCCGCGCATGCAGTGCCGGCCTGGCTGATTCCGGGCGTCGCCACGCTGGACATCGCAGTCACCGCGGGTCATGACCCGTCCATGGCCTGGGCCGCGGAGCTCAACTTGCTGGCGATGGCCGTGGGCGCGGTGCTCGCGCTGGTGCTGCTGGTGCTCATCGTCGGCCGGCTGGTGCACCAGGCCCCGCTCGCGCCGGCAATGACGCCCTCGCTGATGATCCTTGTGGGGCCGTTCGCGGTCGGCTTCCTCGCCTACACGAACGTCACGGGCAGCATCGACCGCTTTGCCGCGCTGCTTTTCTACTTCGCGCTCTTCCTGTTCGCGGTGCTGGCGCCGAAGGTGTTCCGGCCGAGCATCAATTTTTCCGCGGGATGGTGGGCGATCGGCTTTCCGATGGCCGCGCTGGCCAACGCGGCGCTGAAGTACGCACAGCTGCGGGGGACCGCGCCACTGTGGGCCATTGCGCTCCTGCTGCTGGGGCTGCTGAGCGTGGCGCTGGCGGTGCTCACCGTGCGCACCCTGCGCATCGCATTCAACGGCAAGCTGTTCATGTGAGCCAGGGCTTTCCCGGCGCGCTGCCGCCACGAAAGCAGCGGCTTCCCGCTAATCCAGCGGCTCGAATCCCGGCGCCTGTTCCATTTCGGAAGGCTTGTAGATCTTGTGCTGCGCCGCGGTGCCGATGGCATCGGCAACCACCAGCAGCCGCCAAAGCGGCTCGCGCGCCGAGCTTGCACGCTCTTCGCTCGTGAGCCGGAAACTGGGCACGCCCGTGGACGTGCCCTTCACCACCACCCTGAGAAGCGTGGCGCCCTTCGCGTTCGACACCTCGAGGTCGTAGCCGAGCTTCCGGCTGGTGACGTCCTCGGCCTTGTAACCGTAGCCCTTGAAGTGGCGCATCACGTAGTCCATGGCGGCGGCCTGGACCTCTTCCCGCGAGGCTGACCGCTCGGCAGCCGCTGCGCCCGCGTCGCCGGCCGCAGCGACCGGCACGCTGCCCCGCGCCTTGGCTGCCTGTATGTCGGCTTCGCCGGGCACCCAGCCGCGCGCACCGCGCACCAGGACCGCGAGCTGCTGGTCGGAATCCCAGGAGGCGACATGCCATTCGGCGTCGTCGCGCACCCGCGTGGAGACCTTCGCGCTCTTGTTGCTCTCGAGCTCGGCAATGGCAACCCGGTTGGTCTGCAGCACGGCGCGAAAGCCCTGGCCTGCATCGACGGTGCGCTTGAGCAGCGCACGGCGGTCCTTGGCGCGCTGGATCTGCTGGGGGCTGCGCACGCCGCCGCCGACGCGGTGCTGCGTGTCCAGCGACTCGAGGCAGAACCAGCGCCCATCGGCGCCGATGTTCACGAATTCGGCCCAGATGGTGGCAATGACGTTGTCGCCCGTCGCGAGCCAGGCGTGATCGAACGGCTTTTCCCGCGCATCGAAGACACCCATCTTCGCGACGATCTCGACCGGCGTGAGCCGCGGTCCTGACAACCGCATCTCATCGATGACGGCGAGCACTTGGGGGTCGACTTCCTTGTCCATTCAGCGGGGTCTCTGGCGAGTTCGGGGGGTGGGAAGTATGCCGCATCGGATGCGGGCCGGCACGCGCGCCGGTCAAGGCCATGCCGCTAGCCTCTTGCCGGCTTCTTTTTCACGCCCTTGCGTGCAGGCCGCTGCCGCAGGCCCGAACTCGTGCCCCGCAGCGGCCGGGCCGGGGCCACGTCGTGCTGGCTCGCCCGCAACCTGAAATCGCAGGTCTTGACGGCCAGCTCGACGATGCGCGCCAGTGCGGGGCTGGAACTGTCGCTCCGATAGACCGCGCTGTAGACCAGCGGCGGCGGCATCGGATCGCTCTTCACGACGCGCAGCACACCATTCTTGATGTCCGGGCGGACATAGTCGAGCGCAAGCTGGCTGATGCCGAAGCCGCTGATCGTCAACTCGCGCAGGACCGTCGTGCTGTTGGTGAGCAGGACCTTGCCGAAGCGGAAACCGTGCTCCGCGCGCCAGGCCTCGTAGAACTTGTTCTTCGAAGCGCCGGCGGGCTGCTCGATCACCGGATAGTCGGCAAACTCGTGCGGCGCCAGGGCCCGTTGCGGAATGCCGAGCCGCGGGCTCGCGATCCAGGCCTGGTCGACCTGCCCGACCTTGATCGATTCGAACGCCTGGCCCCAGTAGGTGCCCGGCATGATGGACAGGTCGAGCTTGTTGGCTTCGAGGCGCTCGAAGAGCGTCAGCCCCGCGTCCACCACCGGCTCGAGCGTCACCTGGGGGTGCAGCTTCTGGAGCAGCTGGATCAGGCGTGTGAGCCACGTCATCGCAATCAGTTCCGTCACGCCCACGCGGAATGTGCCGCGCAGCGTCTTGTCCACGCTGATGTCGTGCTGGATGCGCTGCCACAGGCGATGGGCTTCCTCGGCCAGCGGCAGCAGCTCGCGGCCGGCCTGGGCCAGCTCCAGCCCGTGGGAAGTGCGGTGCAGCAGGGTCCCGCCCAGCGACTCCTCGAGTTCGGCCAGGCGCTTGGAGATGGCCGACTGCGTGGTGTGCAGCTTCACCGCCGCCGCGCTGAAGCTCTGGAGCTTGGTGCTGAAGAGAAAGGCCTCCAGCTGCTTGAAGGTGAAGTTCATTCCAATGGAATGTAAGCCCAATGCTCCGCAGGAAAAAAAGGAATACCTCGATGCTCCGATTTCTCGTTTGTCCCGCGACGCATGGCCTTTGATACTGCGCCCATGCTCCATATCGCTCCCCGGCTCCATCGCATCAAACCTTCCCCCAGCTCCATGGCCGGCCAACGCGCGCGCGAACTGCGCGCCATGGGCCGGGACATCCTGAGCCTGACCGCCGGCGAGCCCGACTTCGAGACACCCGGGCACATCAAGGAGGCGGCAACCCGCGCCATGGCGGCCGGCCAGACCCGCTACACCGACGTCGGCGGCACGCCGGCGCTGAAGGAGGCCATTGCCGCCAAGTTCCGCAACGAGAACGGCCTGGACTACGCGCCGGGCGAAATCATCGTCGGCACCGGCGCCAAGCAGGTGATCTTCAACGCGCTCATGTGCACGGTGGCGGCGGGCGACGAAGTCATCGTGCCCGCCCCCTATTGGGTGTCGTACCCGGACATCGCCCTGCTGGCCGGCGGCGTGCCGGTGTTCGTCGACTGCCCGGCCGCCCACGGGTTCAAGCTCCAGCCCGCGGATCTCGAGCGCGCCATCACCGGCAAGACAC
Source organism: Variovorax beijingensis (assembly GCF_007828835.1). Taxonomy (GTDB): domain Bacteria; phylum Pseudomonadota; class Gammaproteobacteria; order Burkholderiales; family Burkholderiaceae_C; genus Variovorax; species Variovorax beijingensis_A. The sequence continues at coordinate 120,910 of NZ_VIVL01000010.1, forward strand.
GCTGGCTGATGCTCAACTCGCCGAACAATCCGAGCGGCGCCACCTACACGCGTGCCGAGCTCCAGGCGCTGGCCGAAGTGCTGAGGCGCCACCCCCACGTCTGGATACTGACCGACGACATCTACGAACATCTCATCTATGGCGATGTCGAATTCGCCACCATGGCCCAGGCGGCGCCCGACCTGAAGGACCGCACCCTCACGGTGAACGGCGTCTCCAAGGCCTATGCGATGACGGGCTGGCGCATCGGCTACGGCGCGGGTCCTGCGGAGCTGATCAAGGCGATGGTCAAGCTCCAGTCGCAAAGCACGTCCGGCCCCAACTCGATCGCCCAGGCCGCGGCCATTGCGGCGCTCGCGGGCCCGCAGGACATCGTTGCCGCGAACCGGCGCGAATATCAGCAGCGCCGCGACACGGTGGTTGCGGCGCTCAACGCCGTCGACGGCATCCATTGCCAGGTGCCCGACGGCGCCTTCTACATCTTTGCTTCGTGCAGCGCGCTGTTCGGCCTCTGCACGCCCAAGGGGGTGAAGATCGGCAGCAGCGACGACTGGATCATGCATTTGCTCGATGCACAGGATCTGGCCGCGTTGCAAGGCAGTGCCTACGGCGTGCCAACGCACTTCCGGCTCTCTTTTGCCGCCAGCACCGAACAGCTGCTGGAGGGCTGCCGCCGCATTGCGCGGGCGCGCAACGAACTTGTCGTCTGAATGAACCAGGAACAGCCATGAACGTCCGATCGCTTTCTCCCAAACTCCTGCCGTGGCTCGTCGCCGGCACCGCCTGGCTGTGCGCCGCCCATGCGTTCGCGGCCGATCCCTTTCCGTCGAAGCCGGTGAAGATCCTGGTCGGCTTTTCACCCGGCGGCTCCAACGACGTCGTGGCGCGCCTGATCGCACCGAGGCTGGCCGAGGGACTCGGCGCGCAGGTGCTGGTCGACAACAGGCCCGGCGCCGGCGGCAACATCGCGGTCTCGGCCATGCTCACGGCGCCCGCGGACGGGCACACGCTGCTGATGTGCACCACTGGAACCCTGTCGATCCAGCCGCACGTTTTGAAAAGCATGCCCTTCGACCCCGAAAAGGACATCGTGCCGGTCACGCAGGTCACCAACGCGCCCTACATGCTGATGGTCAACGCGACGCTGCCGGTGACCAGCGTCAAGGAACTCGTCGCCTACGCCAGGCAGAAGCCGGGCGAGCTCAACTTCGCCTCTTCCGGAACCGCGACGGGTGGCCACCTGGCGGGCGAGATGCTGAAGACACGCGCAGGCATCGACATCGTCCACGTGGCCTACAAGGGAACCGGCCAGGCCATGACGGATCTGCTGGCGGGCCAGGTCTCCATGATCTTCGACCAGCCCGTCAGTTCGATGCAGTACGCGCGCTCGGGCAAGCTGCGCGCGCTGGCGGTGGCCAGTCCGCGCCGGCTGGCGGCATTCCCCGACATTCCGACCGTGACGGAGGCCGGCATTCCCGACTTCGAACCCGTGACCTGGGCGGGCATCTGCGCGGCCAAAAACACGCCGCCGGCCGTCGTCGAGCGCATCCAGCGCGAAGTCGCCAAGGTGCTCGCGATGCCCGACATCGCCAAGCGGCTCGCCGCCGATGGCCTGGAGCCCGTGGGCAGCACGCCCGAGCAGTTCCGTGCGTTTCTGGCCGCCGACAAGCGCAAGTGGGGCCGCGTGGTGAAAGACGCCGACGTCAAGGCCGAGTGAGAGCAACGACATGAAGAGCCAATCCCCCGATATCGTGCGCGACTTCCCGCGCATTTCCCCTGAGCTGGTCGCACAGGCCTCCGCGTTCCAGCCCGCCATCCTGGCCGACGTCGCGGGCCGCCGCGGCGCCCTGCACGGCCGCATCGCGGCCCTGCGCCACCGCATGAAGCTGGCCGGCAGCGCGCTCACGGTGGAAGTGCGGCCGGGCGACAACCTGATGATCCACGCCGCCATTGCGCTGGCCAGGCCGGGCGACGTGCTGGTGATCGACGGCAAGGCCGACCAGACCGCCGCCCTGATGGGCACCATCATGATGAACGCCTGCCGGCAGGTCGGCATCGCCGGCGTGGTGGTCGACGGCGCGGTGCGCGACAGCCTCGAGATCGACGGGATGGGCTTTCCCGTCTTCTCGGTCGGCACCAATCCCAACGGCCCGACCAAGCTGGCCTCAGGGCGGATCGGGCACCCGGTGTCCGTCGGCGGCGTGACCGTGCGGTCCGGCGACCTCGTGGTTGGCGATGCCGACGGCGTGGTCGTCATCGAGCGCGGAAGAGTGGAAGCGCTCCTCCAGGCCGCAGGCAAGAAGGTCGAGGACGAAGCCGCGCGGATCGAGGCGATCAAGAAAGGCAACACGGCCGCCAAGTGGCTGGACGCCGCGCTGCGCAGCGCGGGTGTGCTCAAGGAAAACGAGACGCTCTAGCAAAGCGCAGAGGGAACAATCGGCAGCCGAACGCCACGACCCGCACCGCCCTTGACCCGACAGTGAACGGTCTTCAACCTCCCTGCCGAGTGCCGCATCGATCGGCATCGCCACCAAGCCCAGCACGGGGCCCCCTGCGCTCCACTCGCGGTCACTGCGACACGACCGCGATTCCCCTGAACTGCCCCGCCTTCGTCTTCTTCTCCGGCCGGGGATAACGCTGCGGCGAGAAGCGGTGCATCAGCTCCGCCTCGCGCTCGGCCGCAAGGGCCAGATTGGCCAGCTTCACATGGCCGAAGCCGCGGATCGTCAGCGGCAGCGCCGCAATCTGTGCGGCGAGCTGCTGGTTGCCGGATGAAAGGCCGGCCGCCAGTTCGCCGAGCCGCTGCTCGAACTGGCCGATCAGCGCGCGCTCCAGCCGGCGCTCCTGCGTGTAGCCGAACAGGTCGAAGGCCGTGCCGCGCAGCCGCTTGCCGTGTGCCAGCCACTTCATCGCCGGCAGCATCCACGCGCCGAGGCGGATCTTGGCGGGCGCCTGGCCATGCACGGGGCGCGAGAGCAGCGGCGGCGCCATGTGGAACTCGAGCTTCAGGTCGCCTTCGAACTGGTCCTTCAGTTTCTGCAGGAACGCGCCGTCGGTGTAGAGACGCGCGACCTCGTACTCGTCCTTGTAGCTCATGAGCTTGAGCAGGCTGCGCGCCGCGTTGCGCGTGAAGGGCAGGCTCGCGTCGCCGCCCGGCAGCGCGGACTCGGCCGCCTGCAGTGCGCGGACACGCTTTTCGAAGCGCTGCGCCCATGCGGCGTTCTGGTAGCCGGTGAGATGGCGGCGCGCATCGGCGAGCAGCGCTTCCAGCGGACGCTCGTCGGCTGGCTGCATCTGCGCGTCCATCGGCGCGGCGCGCAGCTGGTCGAGCGCCGCGGCATTTCCAGCGGCCAGCCGGCCCAGCGAGAACGCCGACTGGTTGGCCGCCACGGCCACGCCGTTGAGCTCGATCGCATGCATGAGCGCCTCGAGGCTCAGGGGCACCAGGCCGCGCTGCCACGCATAGCCGGTCGCAACGATGTTGGCGGCCAGCGTGTCGCCGAGAAACTCCTCGGCCAGGCTCTGCGCGTCGAAGGTCTCGACCTGTTCGTCGCCCGCGACGAAGCGCATCTTCGCGAGCAGCAGGTCGACGTGCAGCTCGGCATCGGGGTTGCGCAGCGACTCGGCCACCGGAATCTCGTGGATGTTCGCGAGCACGCGCGTGCGCCCGTGCCGCACGGTCTGCAGCGCGTCGGCCGAGGCGCCCACCACCACATCGCATGCGAGGATGGCGTCGGCCTGCTGCGTGTCGATGCGCACCTGGTTCAGCCGCTCGGGCGTGTCGGCCAGCCGCACGAAGCTCAGCACCGCGCCGCCCTTTTGCGCGAAGCCCATGAAGTCGAGCACGCTGGCCGACTTGCCTTCGAGGTGCGCGGCCATCGCGATCACCGCGCCCACCGTCACCACGCCGGTGCCGCCCACGCCGGTCACCAGCAGGTCGTACGGACCGGTCCATGCGTGCGGCGCAGGGTGCGGCAGCGCCGCCACGCGGTGCAGGAAGGCATCGCGCCCGGCCGCCAGCGCCCCGCTCTTGCGGCGCAGCTTGCCGCCGGTCACGCCCACGAAGCTGGGACAGAAGCCCTTGGCGCAGGAGTAGTCCTTGTTGCAGCTGGTCTGGTCGATCTTGCGCTTGCGGCCCATCGGCGTCTCGTGCGGCAGCACGGCCACGCAGTTGCTCTGCACGGTGCAGTCGCCGCAGCCTTCGCACACCGCTTCGTTGATGAAGAGGCGCCTGGGCGGATCGGCCAGCTCGCCCTTCTTGCGGCGGCGGCGCTTCTCGGCGGCGCAGGTCTGTTCGTAGATGAGCACGGTCACGCCGGGCATCTCGCGCAGGTGGCGTTGCACCTCGTCGAGCGCGGCGCGGTCGTGGAATTCGGTGCCGTGCGGAAAGCGATTCCTGATGGCGTCGTACTTGCCGATGGCATCGCTCACGACCACCACCTTGGCCACGCCTTCGGATTCGACCTGCCGCGCAATCGCATCCACGCTGATGACGCCGTCGACCGGCTGGCCGCCGGTCATCGCGACCGCGTCGTTGAACAGGATCTTGTAGGTGAGCGTGGCCTTGGCCGCGACGGCCTGGCGGATGGCGAGGTAGCCCGAGTGGTAGTAGGTGCCGTCGCCCAGGTTCTGGAACACGTGCGGCGTCTTTGTGAACATGGCGTGCGAGATCCAGTCGACGCCCTCGCCGCCCATCTGGATGAGGCCCGCGGTGCTGCGGTCCATCCAGTTGGCCATGAAGTGGCAGCCGATGCCCGCGCGCGCCGTCGATCCCTCGGGCACCTTGGTGCTGGTGTTGTGCGGGCAACCGGCACAGAAATACGGCAGGCGCTTGACGGTGTCGCTCGCGTTGCCCAGCAGCTCGGGCGGCGTGAAGTCGCGCACGTGCTGCAGGTGGTCGCCCAGGTCGTGGTTGTCGGGAAAGTGCGCGGCCAGCCAGTGCGCGACCAGTTCGATGAGGCGCGAGGGGCGCAGCTCGCCAAGCGCGGACACCAGCGGCAGGCCATCGCGGCCGTGCTTGCCCACGAGCACCGGGCGCGCATCGGCCGGTGCGTTGTAGAAGATGTCGCGCAGCTGCGTCTCGACCACCGCCCCCTTCTCTTCCACCACGAGGATCTCGCCGAGCCCCTGCGCGAAAGCCTTCAGGCGCGTCTGCTCGAGCGGAAAGCTCAGCCCCACCTTGTACAGCCGCACACCGGCGCGCGCGAGCTGTTCGGGCGAAAGCTCGAGCCGGCGCAGCACTTCCATCAGGTCATGGTGCGCCTTGCCGCAGGTGACGATGCCGACCTTCGCATGCGGGCTGACGATGACGTGGCGGTCGATGCTGTTGCACCGCGCGAATGCGGCCACGGCGGCAAGCTTGTCTTCCAGCCGCGACTCGATGCGCAGCGACGGCAGGTCGGGCCAGCGGTAGTGCAGGCCGTCGGGCGGTGCGGCGTGGCCGGTGGCGGCACGCACGGCATCGGCGTCTGCCCAGGCCGCGACGCGCGCGTTGACGGCGTCGAGATCGACGGTGCCCGCGCTCTCGACGATTTCGGACAGCGCCGCCATGCCGACCCATGCGCCCGAATAGCGCGACAGCTCGTAGCCGTACAGCCCGAACTCCAGGTACTCGGCCACGCTGGCGGGCTGCATCACGGGCATGCGCCAGGCCATGAAGGCGTGGTCGCTCTGGTGCGGCATCGACGACGACACGCAGCCGTGGTCGTCGCCCGCCACCACCAGCACGCCGCCATGCGGCGACGAGCCGTACGCATTGCCGTGCTTGAGCGCATCGCCCGCGCGGTCCACGCCCGGCCCCTTGCCGTACCACATGGCATACACGCCGTCGACGGTGCGCTCGGGGTCGGACTCCACGCGCTGCGTGCCCAGCACCTGCGTGGCCGCAAGCTCCTCGTTCACGGCGGGCACGAAGCGGATGCCGGTTTCCTTGAAGCGGTCGCCGGCCTTCCAGATAGCCTGGTCGACCATGCCCAGCGGCGAGCCGCGGTAGCCGCTGACGAAGCCCTGGGTGTGCAGGCCACGCGCCGCGTCGCGCCGCCGCTGCATCGCCAGGATGCGGATCAGCGCCTGCGTGCCGGTGATGAAGACGGCGCCGGCATCGGCCCAGAGGTTGTCGGAAAGCTGGTAGTCGGGCCGCTGCAGCGCGGTGGTCTTGTGGGGGGCGTTCATGCCCGGAATTGTTCTGCCGCACCCCGAGTAAGTGTTTCTTCAATACACTGGCGCAGACCCTTGTTTGAAGAAGAATCCTCTCGGAAACCGCGATGAACGTTGATTCTGTTTCTCTTGACGAGCATTGCCTCAAGATCCTTTCTGCACTGCAGCACGACGGGCGGCAGACCGTGCAGCAGATTTCCGAGGCCGTCGGGCTCTCGCCCACACCGTGCTGGAAGCGCATCCGGGAGATGGAGGCCGCCGGCGTGATCCGCGGCTACACGGCCTTGATCGACCCCGAGCTGGTGGGCCTGCATGTGTCGGCCGTGGCGGAAGTGAACCTCGATCGGCACAGCGAGGCGATGGTGCAGCGCTTCGAGGAAGTGGTGGCCGCGTGCCCGCAGATCATCCGCTGCGTGTCGGCCACCGGGCCGGCGGACTACATCCTCAACGTGACGGTGCCGGACATGAAGCACTACGAGCGCTTCCTGCACGAAGTGCTCTTCAGCCTGCCGGGCGTGACGCACGTGCGCTCGAGCATCGTGCTGCGCGAGATCAAGTCGGAGGTGGCGCTGCCGCTGGGCCACCTGCTCGGCGCGAAGACGGGCGCGGCGGCTTCGCGGCGCTAGACGGCGCGTGCGCCCGGCAGCCCGCCGGGACCACCATGCACCACCGGCGGTCGACGCAAGCACCCTGGAGCGCGCCGCGCGTTCGTCACCGGGAGGCGGTCCGTGCGGAACGGCGCCGTGCGGCCGGCGAGCGCACAGCCCGCTGCGCATTGGCCCCTCGCGGGCTCTGGCAGCGGACCATCGGAACCCGCGCTTGCACGGATCGCGGGTCCTCAGGCCGAGTCGCGCCTTCCGGCGGCGCCGCCCCATCGGCAGGCCCTCGCCGCTCGCCTTCCCTTCCAAGCGCCCGGCGCACGGACCGGAACACCGCGCAAATGCGAGCGACCGGACATCCGGGCAGTGAGCGCGCTGCATGCACAGGCGTTGCCGGCCTGCGCAACTAGCACATTGCGCAGTGGCGACATCCGCCTGATTCCTCAACGATGCACAGCCCCGCTTTCCGCCGAGGAGCCTTCCATGCGCACCCTGTTGATCGACAACTACGACTCGTTCACCTACAACCTCTACCAGTACCTGGCGGCCTGCAACGGCGAGCCCCCGATCGTGCTGCGCAACAACGAAATGCACTGGGACGAGGTCGAGCGCATGCACTTCGACAACATCGTGATCTCGCCGGGCCCCGGACGTCCGCAGCGGCGCGCCGACCTCGGCATCTCGGCGGACGCGCTGCAGCGTTCGCGCAAGCCCGTGCTCGGCGTCTGCCTGGGCCACCAAGCCATCGCCCACCACTGCGGCGCCCGTGTCGACCTGGCGGTGCGACCGATGCACGGACGCCTGGACCGTGTCTCGCACGCGCAGCGAGATCTCTTCGCCGGCATCCCGGACCGCTTCGAGGCGGTGCGCTACCACTCGCTCGCAGTCACGCAGCTGCCCTCAACCCTGGAGCCGCTCGCCTGGACGTCCGACGGCACGTTGATGGGCCTGCGCCACGTCTCTCTGCCCTGGTGGGGGGTGCAGTTCCATCCGGAGTCGATCTGCACCGAATTCGGCGCACGGCTGCTGCGCAACTTCAGGGACCTGACGCTGGAGTGGCTCGCACAGGCGCCCCGGCGCGAGGCACAGAACCGCTTCGGATCCCCGCTGCGCTTCGAAGGCCCGCAGGCGTTGTTGCTGCATGCGGAGTGCATCGAAACCACAGCCGATGCCGAGGCCGTGTTCATGGGAACGTTCGCGCAGCGCGACTGCGTTTTCTGGCTGGACAGCAGCCTCGCCGAGCCCGGGCGGGCGCGCTTCTCCTTCATGGGCGACGCGAGCGGCCCGCGCGCCCAGGTGCTGAACTACCGCACCGCACCGCGCGAACTGATAGTGCGCCGGGGCGACGTCGTCCAGGTGCGCGACGAGAGCATCTTCGACTACCTGCGCGACCACCTGCCGGGCCAGCCACCTGCAGGTCCCCCGCTTCCCTTCGACTTCGCCTGTGGCTTCGTGGGCTACTTCGGCTATGAGCTCAAGCGGGAGCTGGACGGCACGCACGCCCACGACGCGGACACCCCAGACGCGATGTGGATCCTCGCCGACCGCTTCCTCGCCTTCGACCACGCCGAGCAACAGGTCTGGATCGTCTGCCTGGATGAGGCCGTGCCGTCCAATGAGAACCGCCGCTGGATGCAGACCATGCGCGCGCGGCTGGCAGGCGCACAGGCGACCGCGCCTGACGACAGCGCGGCCGCCGCCCGCGATCTGCAGCCACTGGCCTGGCGGATCGACCTGGCGATCTACCGGGAGCTGATCCTGCGCTGCCAGCACGAGATCCTGCAGGGCGAGACCTACGAGGTCTGCCTCACGAACCAACTGGTCGGCGAAGGGCGCATCCATCCGCTGGAGATCTACCGGATCCTGCGCAGGCACAACCCTGCCCCCTATGCGGCCTACCTGCGCTTCGGCGGCTATGCCGTGCTGAGCGCCTCGCCCGAACTCTTCCTGCGCATCTCCAGCGCCGGCGATGTGGAATCGAAGCCCATCAAGGGCACCGCGGCGCGCGGCGCGACGCCGGCCGAAGACCACACGATCGCGGACGCCATGGTCGCCGACGAGAAGACCCGCGCGGAGAACCTGATGATCGTCGACCTGCTGCGCAACGACCTCAACCGGGTCTGCGAGATCGACAGCGTTCACGTGCCGAGCCTGTTCGCGGTCGAGACCTATGCCACCGTGCACCAGCTGGTCAGCACGATCCGGGGGCGGCTGCGCGCGGACCTCGGAGCGGTCGATTGCATCCGCGCCGCGTTCCCCGGCGGCTCCATGACGGGCGCGCCGAAGGTGCGCACGATGAAGATCCTGGACGAACTCGAGGCGGCGGCCCGCGGCATCTACTCGGGCAGCATCGGCTATCTGTCGCTCAACGGCGCGGCGCAGCTCAACATCGTGATCCGCACCCTGGTGTCGGCCAACGGTCGCGTCTCCATCGGCGCCGGTGGCGCCATCGTCGCCATGTCCGATCCGGACGCCGAGGTCGAGGAGATCGTTCTGAAGGCGCAGGCGCTGTGGGACGTCCTCAGGCGTTGCGGCGCACCGCTCGGTCCGCAGCCGGGGACGGCGTCCGATGCCGGTGCCGTGGGCGATCCCGGCGTTCCGCCGCTCCCGCAGGCCACCCCCACGCCGTCCCCGCCCGCGTCCGGCAATGGCTAGCGCACAGGCCAACCGCCGCGGAATCCTGCTCATGCTGGTGGCCATGGGCTGCTACGTGCTCAACGATGTTTTCGTGAAACTGGCAGCGCAGAGCCTCCCGCCCGGGCAGGTCCTGGCCATGCGCGGCGCATTCGCCACCCTCTTTGTCCTGGCCCTCGCCCGCGGGACACGCGCCGGCTGGCGCACGGCACTGAGGCCGATCGTCGGCGTGCGATGCGGGCTCGAGATCACGACCGCCCTCAGTTCCGTCGTCGCCCTGTCGCTCGCGCCGCTCGCCACGGTCAGCACGCTCATGATGACCGCGCCGCTGATGATTGCCGCCACTGCGATGGCGCTGCGATGGGAGCCTTGGCATGGGGGCCGGCTGCTCGCCACCGCGGCGGGATTCGCCGGCGTCCTGCTGGTGACCCAGCCGTCCGCGCGGTCCGAGGTCCCTGCAGCCGGCCTCGCCTGCGCGTTGTTGTGTGCCGCCTCGCTCGCCGCGCGCGACCTGGTGACGCGGCGCATTCCCGCCACGGTCCCGTCGTCGATCATCGCCGTGACGACCACGCTCGTCGTATGCCTGGCAGGCCTGCTGCTGGGTCTCGTGGAAAGCTGGGCGCCGCTCACGCGCCACGAGCTCGGCATGCTCGCTGCGGCGGCGGGCTGCGCGGCACTGGGCAACTTCGCGCTCATCGTGGCCTGCCGCGGCGTCGATCTCTCGGTCGTCACGCCCTTTCGCTACAGCCTGATCGTCTGGGCCCTGCTGTGGGGATACGCGATCTGGGGCGACATGCCGCGCCCCGAGGCCGCCGCCGGCGTGGTCCTGATTGTCGCGGCCGGTGCCTTCACCATCCGGGCGGCGCGCCGTCCGTGAGCGAACCGCCGGGTCCCCCGCCTGCGGCGGGACGGCCCCGACAATCGATCTGCCCCACGACAGCAGTCTGCGAGGGCGACCGCCCCAAAAAACGAAGGCCTCGAACCGCCAGCCCTATCAACTCTGACAGTGTCCCCGGTGTGCGTCATCAGGCTGTAATGCGGCCTCATTCAGCGAGGTGACCTCATGGAGATCATTGCGGGAACGATCGATTCTTTCTCGGCGGACGTGCTGTTCGACATGGCACGCTACCGGCACGAGGTTTTCGTCGAGAAGCTGGGCTGGAAACTCCATACGCGCGGCCGGCTGGAACTCGACGAATTCGACCGGAAGGACACCATCTATCTGATCGCACGCAATCCGGACGGTGAGATCGTCGGCACGAGCCGCCTGTTGCCCACGCACCGGCCCTATCTTCTGGCCAGCGTCTTCCCGCAGCTGCTCGGCGACACGCCGGCGCCGTGCTCGCCCGACATCTGGGAACTGTCGCGATTCGCCGCCGGCGACGGCACGCGGCTCGGGATGGGCGGGGATCCGCATGGATGGTCGCTCGCGCTGGACATGCTGAGCGCCGCGATGCGGACCGTCGCCAAGGAGGGCGGGCGACGGCTCATCAGCGCCTCGCCTCTGGGCATCGAGCGCATCCTGCGTCGCACGGGCCTGTCCGCGCACCGTGCAGCACCGCCAGTGCGGGTCGACGGCCAGCTTCTGTTCGCCTGCCTCATCGATGTGGACAAGAACTGGTGTCCGCACCGGAACCACCACGCCGACGGGACCGGCCGGGTCGCCCGCCGGCCTGCGGGCGAAGCGGCCGCTGCCATCCATTCAATTCAGGAGCCCGAGTCGTGAAGCGAACGCCGCGGCCGAGCTCTTGGTGGCAGCACCCAATCTCGCCATTGCATTCCTCAGATGGAAATCGACCGTGGGCTTCGAGATGCAGAGGATGGCCGCGATTTCGTCGCTCGTCTTGCCATCGCCCGTCCAGCGCAGCACCTCCACCTGCCGCTTCGTCAGCGGTTCAATCCCCGCGAGCGGGCCGCTCAGGAGGCGGCAGAACGCGCGGTGGGCGTTATTCACCAGCCACTGGAGCGAGTGGTCCTTGGCGCGCATCTCCGCGGCCGTCAGCGGTTCGCCCGAGCGGGCAAGCGACAGCATGCCGACCCGCGCGTCGGGCTCGAAGACCGATTGCGCCCAGCCGACGCGCAGGCCGAAAGAGCGCGCCTCGTCCCACATCTGCGGCGCGTCCCGGAAGACTTCGTTGCTCCAGACCACGGGCACCCCGCTGTGCACGCCGTGGGCGACGGTGGGATCCACCTGGAGATATCCCGCACTGATGTACCGGCGGCGCCATCGCTCATCGTAGGTGCTGAAAATCAAAGTCTTCGGCCGGGTGAAGGGCACGAGGGTGCGCAGCCCGTAGGCGCAGTGCTCGAAGCCGAGGTGCCTGGCTGCCACGCTGACCTGCGCGAGCACCTGGGATGGTTCGCTGGCCTCGTTCAACCGACCGAGAACATCTTGGGTCCACTCGTTCATAGGTGCACTTCCTGCGTCGTCGGCACCCCCACCTTTTTCGCGGGCGCGATCCACGCTCCCGCGGCGCAGCCCGGCAGGCGGCCCAGCCGCCTGAACCGACCCGCGCTGCGCCGGCCTGCGGCGTGCGCGTGGCGGTCGTTCAGCGCGCGATGGAGGCAAGGGTGCGACAGTTTAGGAGCGCCTTGCGGTGCCCGGAGGCAAAATTCACCACCATTTCTGCCAATTTCGCGAGCCTGCCTTCGCGCACTGGCGCGGTGCGGCCCAGGGTCGGGAGATTACGGATCGATCCCCTACGTTGGCTTCTCACGATGCACAAGGTCTGGCTGCTGCTGCTTCCCGGCTTCCTTCTTCTCGACGTCATCCGCATGCTCGCGGTCTTCAAGGCCGCCAATGCCGCCTTTCGCCGGACGCGCAACAAGCTCGCCGGCTACGACGTGCGGCTGGCCTCTGCCGCGGGCGGCCAAACCCTGAGTTCAAGCGGCGTGGCACTGTCGACAGGTGCATTGCCGCAACGGCTCGTCGGGCGGGCGAGCACGCTCTTCATCAGCGGCGAACCCGTTCCGGGCGCGGCCGAGGCGGCAGGCGCGCAGCGCCTGCGCGAATGGCTCTCCAGGAACCGACGGCGTCTGAAGCGCTGCGCCGTGCTGGGCGCGCAGGCATTGCTGCCGCCTGCCCCGGAGGCCCGCGTCGTGCGGCGGCAGGGGCGTGCCGCGCCGCCGGCCCTGCGCTGTGGCGGGCAAGGACCGGGCCTGTTCGCGGCCGGCATGAGAATGCGCAGCTGGCGCGTCATCGAACCGGGCCAGGGCGCCGATCTGGCGCTGTCCTGGATCGAAGAGGACCGGGGCGCCGCGTTTGTCGAGACACTTGCCTCCCGCCTGCCCGGACCGCGCAGCCGTCGCCGCGGCATGCTGCGCCGTCGCCGCTTGCCGCTCGAGCCGCCCGCGCCCGACGCGCGGATCGGCGTGCTGCACCAGTGGATCGCGGCACATCTGCAAGAGAAGCTCAGCGTCGCCCGATTGGCACGGGAGGTCCACATGTCCACGCGCTCCTTCGCGCGTTACTACGAACGCGCGACGGGTCTCTCGCCCGGGCGTGGCGTGCAGCAGATCCGACTCGACACCGCCCGTCGCCTGCTCGAGACGAGCACGCGCCCCCTCAAGGCCGTCGCCGCGCAGTGCGGCTACGGATCACAGGAGGTGATGCGAAGAGCCTTCGTCCGCGACCTGCAGATGACGCCGCGCGAATACCGGCGCCGCCACACGGCGATGAAAGCGGCCGGCGCGGCCTAGCAGGACCCTGTCCCGCCACCGGGTGTCGAGCCGCGCCGGCCAACGCCGGCATTGCTATTCCTCCGTGGCCCAGCACACCAGCTGCAAGTCCGCCAGCGGCAGCATGGCGCGCGTGCCATCGCCGAAGCGGACTTCGCCGACGTTGCCGTCCTTCGCCTTGATGCGCAAGGACCCGCGCCGTCCTCCATGCTCGACCACCAGCACCGTGCGGCCGCCGCTGATGATCCTCGGGATCCCGTTTCCGGGCGGCGGCGCCGCCGAGCCGCCGACGGGCTCGGGCGATTGCGGGCGGCTCCTGGTCTGGACACGTCCGATCGGGGCGCCCCGCGCGATCAGTTCTTGGAGTTCCTGCGGGCGATCTCGCGCGACGGCCACCAACTGGTAGAGCACCCGCACATCCGCGCCGAGCCGCCCTTCCTCCACCGCTTCCCGCAACTGCCGCGGTGCGTCGCTGAGCCGCGCGGCCTCGGTGATGAAGGAGCGCGGTTTGCCCAACCGGCGCGCGATCTCGGCGCGCGAATGGCCTTCCCGTTCCCGCTCGGCGATGAAGGCCGCCAGATCGAACGGCGACATGTCCTCGCGGTGCAGGTTCTCCGCCGCTTGCGCGAAGGGATCGACCCGCGGGTCCACGAACGCCGGAACGCAGGACAGGCCGGCCCGGCGCGCCGCGCGCACCCTGCGCTCGCCGCGGTTGACGATGTACCGATCCGCGTGCTCTGGATGGCAGCGCAGGGACACCGGCTCCAGCACGCCATGCTGGCGGATCGATTCGGCGAGTTCCTCGATGCGTTCGCCCCGCATGCGACGGCGCGGCTGGCCGGGGTCGAAGTCGATGCGTTCAAGCGCCACCTGTGTCGGTGCGCCTGGGCCCGCAGGGGCGGCTTCGACCGTGAGCAGATCGGCCGCCCTGAACTGCGACAGCGCACTCAGGTCCAGGCCGTCGGGCGCCCTCATGCCTACGTATCCGCCGGCATCGACGCGTTCGAGCCGTCGATGCGTTGCTGCAGCAACTCGAACACCCGCATCACCTCGAGGCTGGCCTCGCGTGCCGCGCTCTTGGGCAGCCGCCACACGGGCACCCCCGCGGCCAGCGCCTCGGGAATGGCCGAACGGGTCGAGATCCGGGCCGGTATCACGAACTCCCGGAAGTTCAAGACCAGGTCCTGCATCGCGGCCTTCTGCCGCAGCGAATGCGGATTGAACCGGTTCAGCACGATGGCCGCCATCCGCAGTTGCGGGTTGTAGCGCCGCCTGACCCCGAAGACGGTCCGGAGCATGTCGGCGACGCCGTCGATGCTGTACTCCTCCAGCTCGATCGGACAGGCCACCGCATGGCCGGCAATCAGCGCCGCGCTCATGCGCAAGCCCAGCGCCGGGGGCGTGTCGATCACCACCGCGTCGAAATCCTGCGCCAAGCGCCTCACATTCCCACGGAACAAAGGAATCACGAGGTCCGCCCTCGCGAGTTCGACGTCGGACAGCTTTCTGCTGCCCGCCGCCAGCGCAATGGTGCGCTCGCGCGGCGGGGCGATCGGGCCCGGATCCGGGCCGAACAGTTCCACCGCTTCGGCGATCGCCGAGGACCGGTTCAGCGATTTCGAGCTGTTCGCCTGCGCGTCCAGATCGATCACGCACACCGACCGACGTCGCACATCGGCCAGCCAGCATGCGTACAGCACCGCCAGCGTGGACTTGCCGACGCCGCCCTTCTGGTTGCCGAAGATAACCACGTTGCCCATGACTTGCTCCTCAGGCCTCGGCGCGGGACGCGCGTCCATCGCACCCGAACGGCGCGCCTCGCGGGCTGCCGCTGCAACTTGCAAAGGGCCCCTGCAGATGGGCGGAGCCGCCTCACTGGCCAACGATCGAACCGCCCTGCCGCGTCGCTCTCGAAATATCGCCGCCTCGCGCTTTGCGACACCACTGTCAAAAATAATAGTCGACACACGCACGGGCAGAGGCGGACATTGCGCCCCATGCAAGCAAACGACACTCAACGTGGGCATGCGACCGATGAAGGCCGACGCTCAGCCTGGCTTTCCATGCTCATGTTCGCCGGCTTGATGGCGCATGCGCGCCCCCTGTGGGCCCAGGCGGAGCCCAGTGCATCGCAGGGCGTCGGACCACACCAGCAGGCGGCGCGCGACAACGACCGCATCGAGATCCTTCGCGAGGAGCTCAGGAAGTCGGAAGCTCAATTGGAAGGTCTCATGCGCCGCAAGGCCGAGCGGCTCACCGCATCCGACCTGAAGGCTGCGACCGAGGCCGAGGAACAGCGCGTCCGCACGCTCGGCGACATCGCGGCCATCCGGCGGGAGATCGCTTCGGCCTCTCATGCCGCCGCCCAGGCCACGGCGGTCAGGCCCACGGTCGTTCAGGCCGCCAAGCACCCTTCCGCCGCTGGCAAGCGCGTGGCGCCAGCACCGTGGTGGGACGTCTACGGCAGCGGTCGGCGCACTGAGCCGCCTGCTTCACTTTCTCCTGCATCCCCGCATGGGCAAGTGCCTGCGGGATCAGCCCCCGGCCCAACGGAGTAACGCCATGACCGCATGCTCGATCCACATCCGGCCCGCAACGGCAGCCGGCATCCGTGTCAAATGGATCGGATGGCTGCTCATCGCCGCCGCCCCTGCCGAAGTCGCCTGGGCGGGCAGCCCGTTCGCGACCGGTGCGAACGCGACCCAGCAACAACTCGTCGCGATCCTGACGCCGCTGGCCGCAGTCGCCGTGATGGTCTCCGGCGCCATGGCCTGGTTCGGGCGCCTGAGCTGGTGGTGGATGGTCGCGGTCGTGATCGGCACCGTGCTGGTCTTCGGCGGCCCGCAGATCGTGTCCTGGATCCGGGGCCTGTTCGGGGTCTGAGGGGCGCGGTCCATGAGTCGCAACCAGGGCATTGCCGCGGACCCCCTGTTCGTCGGCATGACGCGGCCTTCGATGGTCTGGGGCGTCACCTACTCGGCCATGATGTTCAACATCGTCGTCACGACCGAGTCGTTCATCGTGACCAAGAGCCTCGCGTGGCTGCTGGCCTTCGTGCCGATCCACGGCGTGCTCTACCTCGTGTGCCTGTACGAGCCGCGCTTCTTCGACCTGCTGCAGCTCTGGGGCCGCACGCGCCTGCCGGCCATGCTCGGCGGCAACCTGCGGTTCTGGCGTGCGAACTCGTACAGCCCCCTGGCGCTGAACATGCCTGACTGGCGGGGGTGCCGCCGCATGCGCACGCCGCCCGTGACCTTGGTCTGACGCCGTACCGCGCCATGAAACTGCTGTCGCGCTCCGAGCACACGCTGCGCCGCGAAGCCGGCGCGGCGACCATGATTCCGCTTTCGGCGCATGTGGACGAGCATGTGGCCCTGACACGTGCCGGCGACTATGTGCAGACACTCCGCCTGGCCGGCACGAGCTTCGAAAGCGCGGACGACGAGGACATCAACAACTGGCATGAGCGCCTCAATGTCCTGCTGCGCAACATCGCGTCGCCCAACCTGGCGCTCTGGGCCCACGTGATCCGCCGTCGCGAGGCGGCCTATCCGACCGGGCGGACGACGCCCGGCTTCGCCGACGAGATCGAGCAGCGCTATCGCCGCAAGATGGCTGGCGAGCGGCTGATGGTCAACGAGCTGTACCTGTCGGTCGTCTTCCGGCCGCAGCCCACCCGCATCGGCAACGCCGCATTGCGGCTGTTCAAGCGCGCGGACCCAGAGGGTGCGCGGGCGGAACTGCACGATGCGCTGGACGCCTGCAGCAAGCTGCGCCAGGAACTGCTCGCCGCCCTTGAACGCTACGACCCCGAAGCACTGGGCATCTATCGGCTGCAAGGGAACGACGGGCTTTTTTCCTCCCTCGTGGAATTCCACGGCCTGCTCGTCAACGGGGAGTGGCAACGCATGCCGCTGCCGCGCTCGCCACTCAACGAGGTCCTGGCCACCACCCGCCCCTTCTTCGGCAATGAAGCCATGGAGTACCGCACGGGCACCCAGACCCGGATCGGGGCCTTCCTCGGCATCAAGGAGTACCCCACGCCCACGGCGCCGGGCATGTTCAGCGCCCTGCTGACCGCGCCCTTCCCCTTCGTGCTCACGCAGAGCTTCACCTTCCTGGCCAAGGGCACAGCCACCGACATGATGAGCCGCCAGCACCACCGGATGGCCGCCGCCGGTGACCTGGCAGTCTCGCAGGCGGAGGAGCTCCAGGACGCGCTGGACGACCTGATGAGCAATCGTTTCGTGGTGGGCGACCACCACTTCAGCCTGCATGTGCTCGTCGACACCTACGACGGCGTCAGCGAGTCCGAGGGCCGGCCCCGTCTGAAGCAGCTCAACGACAACGTTGCCCGCGCCCGCTACCTGCTGGGCGACGCAGGAATGGTCGTGGCCCGCGAGGATCTCGCGCTGGAGGCGGCCTTCTGGGCGCAGCTGCCGGGAAACTTCGGCTACCGCAGCCGCAAGGCGCCCGTCACCAGCCGCAACTTCGCCGCCATGTCACCCTTCCACAATTTCCCGACCGGCCGGGCGACGGGCAACTACTGGGGCGATGCGCTGACCATGTTCACCACGCGCGCGGGCTCGCCCTACTACTTCTCGCTGCACGCGAACGATCCGCGCAGCCCGGACGGCGGCAGCCGCCGCGACGTCGGACACATCACGGGTGTGGGACCGGTCGGGACCGGCAAGACCACGCTGCTGGGCTTCTGCATGGTGGCGATCTGCAATCGCCTCGACGCCACCCAGGTCATCTTCGACAAGGATGAAGGGCTGCATATCCTGGTGCGGGCCCTGGGCGGCCAGTACCTCCCGCTCAAGAACGGGGCACCAACAGGCTGCAATCCGCTGCAGCTCGACGATTCGATCGCCGACAACGTCGAGTTCATGCGGCACTGGCTCAGGCGCCTCGTGATGCGCGCGCCGGGCGAGACGCTGACCGTCCGTCAAGAGGACGATCTCGACCAGGCACTGCGCGGCATCCTGAAGCTCGAGCCTTCTTTCCGGCGCCTGTCCCGGCTCGCCGCCTTCCTCGATATCACCGACCCAGAGGGGATGCATGCACGCCTTCGGAAGTGGTGTGCCTCGGAACACGGGGACTATGCCTGGGTCTTCGACAATGATCACGACGAGGTGGCCCCGCTGCTTGCCGGGCACACCCTGGTCGGCTTCGACGTGACCGACTTCCTGGACAACGAGGTCGTGCGCGCCCCACTGACCCTGTACCTCTTTCACCTCGTCAACCGGATGGTGGACGGCCGCCCGCTGGTGTGCTGGATGGACGAATTCGCCAAGCTGCTGAGCGACCCGGCCTTCGCGAAGTTCGCCAAGAACGGCCTGGAGACCTGGCGCAAGAAGAACGCGAACATCGCCACCTTCACCCAGAGCACCAGCCATGTGCTCGATTCCAGCATCGCGCGCGCGATCGTCGAGCAGACGCCGACGAAGATCCTGTTCCCGAATCCGGAGGCGGACTACGACGAATACACCCGGGGCTTCAACCTGACGGACCGAGAGTTCGCGCTCATCAAGCAGGAGCTCGAGCCTGGCTCTCGCCAGTTCCTCATCAAGCAGAACCACGTCAGCGTGGTCGCACAGCTCGATCTCCATGGCTTCGACGACGCCTTGCACGTCATCTCCGGGCGCACCGGCAACGTCCGCCTCATGCGCGAACTGATCGCGATCTGCGGACCGGACCCCGCCCAATGGCTGCCGGCTTTCCGCAGGGCGCTTGCGAACGACCCTTCCCATTCATCCTCACACCAGGAGATCTCCCATGCGTAGATTTCTTGTTTCTCTCTTCCTCGCGGCCACAGCTTCGCTCGCACCGCTGCACGCGAAAGCCGGCATCCCGGTGATCGACATCACGGCCGTCGCCAACCTGATACAGCAGGTCATGTACTGGCAGCAGCAAATCTCCGGGATGCAGAAGCAGTACGACCAACTGAAGGAGTCGAAAGACCAGCTGACCCGGACCCACAACGCCATGACGGGAAGCCGAGGCATGGAGCAGTTGCTGCCGACCTCGGACCTCGCACGCAACTACCTGCCTCCCAGCTATGGCGAACTGATGGGCACGCTCAACGGCTCGTCGGCCAGCTATGGAGGGCTGGCCAACCAGGTCCAGTCGATCATGAAAGCCAACAACGTTCTCTCGGGAACGCAGTTGGAGGGGCTCAGTCCGGAGTTGCGCCAGGTCGTCGAGCAAGGGCGGCAATCGGCAGCACTGCTCAACGGAATGACCCAGAACGCGTACCAGAACACCAGCCAGCGCTTCTCGGCCCTGCAACTGCTGATCGATCGCATCGCTTCCGCACAGGACCCCAAGGCGATCCAGGACCTGCAGGCAAGAATACAGGCCGAGCAGAACATGCTCACCAACGAGCAGACGAAGCTCCAGAGTCTCTATCAAGTCGCTCATTCTGAGGAGCTCATGCGCAAACAACGCGCTCGAGAAAAAACCGCTTCGGGCATCGGTTCTACAAGATCGCTCCCTACTGTCGACTACTAGGGAAGGTCTGATCAAGAGCACGCTTCTTACATGAAGGACTGAACCCGGCAAAGGGGCACGAGCGATGAGCCAGATTAGTTTTTCGGATGCGGAGCAAGCTGGCAAGAGGAAGAAGACAAGGCGCGAAGTCTTCGTTGCCGAAATGGAACTGGTGATGCCGTGGAAGGCGTTGCTCAAAGTCATCGAGCCCCACTATCCAGTGGCAGGCCGAGGCCGTCGTCCCTACCCGCTGCAAGCCAAGCTGCGCGTGCACCTGATGCAGAACTGGTTCGCCCTGAGCGACCCGGCGATGGAAGAAGCGTTGTATGAGATCGCCTCGCTGCGCGCGTTCGCCGGACTCGGCCTGGAGGCGATCCCCGATGAGACGACCATCCTGAACTTCCGCCACCTGCTGGAAGCCAGCGATCTGGCCGAAGACATCTTCAAGCAGGTCAACGCCCACCTGGCCAGGAAGGGGCTGCTCCTGAAGCGCGGCTCCATCGTGGACGCCACAATCATCGCCGCGCCCAGTTCCACCAAGAACAGCACGGGCGAGCGAGACCCCGAGATGCACCAGACGAAGAAGGGCAACCAATGGCACTTCGGCATGAAGGCGCACATCGGCGTGGATGCAGACTCGGGGCTGGTGCACACGGTGACGACCACGGCGGCCAACGAGGCCGACGTGGAACAGGTGACTGACTTGCTGCACGGCAAGGAAGACGAGGTGTGGGCCGACTCGGGCTACCGGGGCGCGCAAGCGCGGGTGAAGCGCGATGTGCGGTGGCACATTGCGGGCAGGCCCAGCGACATGGCGAAGATGCCGGAGGGCCGAGCCAAGGCCAGAGCGCGCAAGCAGGAATACCAGAAGGCCAGCATCCGAGCAAAGGTCGAGCATCCGTTCCGGGTGATCAAGCGGCAGTTCGGCCTGGCGAAGGTGAGGTTCAAGGGACTGGCCAAGAACACAGCGCATGTGATCACGCTGTTTGCGCTGTCGAACCTGTGGATGGTCAGAAGGAAGCTGATTGCGATGGGACAGGTGCGCTCGCAGGCAGCGTGAAGGGGCCACAGAGGCTCTCAAACGCGTGGGATGCCCGGTGCGACGAGCCCGCAAGCGCAGCAACTCAACACGCGTCCTCGTCATCAAATCAATTTACGACTTGATCAGACGTTCCCTAGCGCTGAAACTGAAAATGAACAAGAGCACTTGGATGCTCGCTGCAAGTGGCGTCATCGCGGTGGCAGTGGGTGGACCGTACCTACTCATACAGCATCAGGCCGTCGAACAGGTACCGTCCAAGATGCAGCATGCCCCCACTCCTCAGACTTCAGCGCCAAAGAAAACTGATAGCGCGCCGACTCAGCGAAAGCTTGATGGTATCGGAAGCACGCGAGAGCTGAAGCCGATTCCTATCACGCAAGACGACGCACGATAGAGGTTCCATCATGGAATTTTTTGCGCAGTTCTTTTCTTGGCTCGATCGCCAACTTGCTGACTATATCGGCACGCACTCGGCGAAAGTTGCGTCCGCAATTGAACCCGCGGCCGTGACACTCGCGACCGTGTACGTGATGATCTGGGGTTATCTCAGCCTTTCCGGACGAATCCAAGAGCCGATTTGGGAAGGAATCAAGCGAATATTCACCATCGCAATCATCCTTGGTCTAGGACTTCGGCTATGGACTTACAACCAAGTCCTCGCTGATAGCTTCTATCGAGCTCCTGAGCAATTGGCCGCGGCAGTCGTTGGTGCAAACACAGTCGTGAGCGTGATTGATCAAGTCTGGCTTGATGGAACGACGATTGCCGAACAATTGCTCAAGAAGGGAAGTGTGCTTGACAGTGATTTCGCGTTTTATGTCGCCGGGTTTCTGGTCTACCTGCTGATCGGCCTAACCGTTGTCGTAACCGCGTTCTTGCTTGGTCTATCGAAGGTCGCCATTGCGATCTTGCTTGCCCTAGGCCCGATCTTCATCGTCTTGCTCCTTTTTGAAGCAACAAAAAGATTCTTTGAGTCGTGGATCGCACAGCTAGCCAACTACGCACTTGTCGCGGTTCTCACACTATTCGCTGCTTCGCTACTTCTCAATATTGTCAGGTCTTATGCGGCTGGCGCGGCGTCGGCGGGGGCAGGGATAACTATCGCGGCCAGTGCGCGAGTGTGCGTTGCCTCAGCCCTCGTTTTTCTAGTAATGCGCCAAGTTGCACCAATCGCTGCGGGACTCGCGAGCGGTGTCGCGCTGAGCACCTATGGCGTTGTCAGCGGAATGCTCCGTTGGGGACTTGGAGCTTCCAAGCGCACCAGCTACGAGTTCGGACGCGGCGTGCTGGACGGCCTGCGGCGAGAGCCTGGCAGTCGCTGGGATTCGTTCCGCCGCTTGGCGGGCAACCGCGTCGGCGCCGGCGTGGCTTCCTTCAGAGGGATCGGTAGCTCGCGTCGCGGTGGCACTGTGCTTTCCAGAGAGCAGGTCATGCCGAGCCTCTCGCGCGGTCGCTAGCGGTGGAATGTGCAGATGAAGCCCTCGATCATCCTTTCTCTGCTTACCCTCCTCCTGGCGGCATGCGGCACTCGCCCACCCGCACCGCCGGACTGCGAAGGGCCACTCACACCGATCAACATCTCGAGCGGTGTTCCCCCATCAGGAGCAGTCAATGCGCCGGGACGCCTCCCTTGAGAACTACCTGCACGAAGCCCAGAGCTGGGAACTCGACCGCGCGCGTCGTGCGGAGCGATCGACCAGGATCGCCTGGGCCGTGGCCACATCGGCGGCATTGATCGCGGTTCTCGCCGTCGCCGCCGTCAGCGGGCTCACGCCGCTGAAGGAGCCAGTTCCCGTTCTCATCCGGGTCGACAGCAGCAGCGGCATCGTCGACATCGTTCCCACCTACGAAGGCACGACCGACATCGAGCAGGTCGTGACACGCAACCTGCTGCAGAACTATGTGATTGCGCGCGAGCGTTATTTCTACGGCACCGCGGAAGCGGACTACGAATTGGTCGCCTCGCAAAACTCGCCTCGTCTCAACCAGGAGTGGGCGACCTTGTGGGCGGCCGACAACCCGGCTTCGCCTCTGAATGTCTACAAGGACGGCACTTCCATCCGCGCACAGGTGCGATCGATCACCTTCCTCAAGCTGGAGAGCGGGAGAGACAAGCTGGCACAGGTCCGCTTCAGCCGCTCGACGCGCGCAGGCGGCACCGGGGAGGAGCAGACCAGCCACTGGGTCTCCACGATCGAGTTCGCCTATGTCGCGCCATCTGCGGACAACAGGATGCGTTCGCTCAACCCGCTGGGCTTTCGCGTCGTCGAATACCGTCGCGAGCCCGAGGTCGCCCCGGGCGGCGTTGCACTCGGCAGGCAGGATGCACGATGAAGCCCCGGCGCGTGCACCGCAGCTTTCCGCTGGCGATCGGACTGGCGGCAAGTCTGGCGCTTGCCGCGCCGTACGGCCGAGCCGCGACCGTGCCGGCTGCCGGCAAGGTCGATGCCCGGGTACGGGTGGTCGCCTACAACCCGGCAGACGTCATCAGCTTGCAGGGGTACGTGGGCTACCAGATCCATCTGCAGTTTGCCGAAGGCGAGGAGTTCGTGAATCTCGGCTCCGGCGACAACGGCGCCTTCGATATCGGCGCCGAGCGCAACCACTTCTTCATCAAGCCCAAGGAAGCGCGCGCCGCGACCAACTTCACTGTCCTCACGAACCGGCGGGCCTATCATTTCGACTACACCGTCTCCTCCATCACGCCGGTAGGCGCTGCCACCAGGCGCATGGTGTATTCGATACGTTTCACCTACCCAGAAGACGAGGCTCGAAAGGCAGCCGAGGATCAGGAACGGAGCCAGGCCGAGGCGCGCATGAGCGAAGGGGCGACCGATCGGCCACGCAACTCCGACTACTGGTTCTGCGGGAACGATTCGCTCAAGCCCGTGAGCGCCCATGACGACGGGGCGCAAACGCGTCTGCGTTTCCACGCGCGCTCCGACTTCCCGGCGATGTTCGTCCAGAACGACGACGGGTCCGAATCGCTGTTGAACTTCAACGTTGACGCGGACGAGGTAGTGATTCACCGCGTGGCGCACCGCATTGTGCTGCGGCGCGGCGGGCTGGTCGGTTGCGTGATCAACCGGTCCTTCGTCGGCGGCGGCGCGCGCGCCCCCACCAACACCAGCACAACAGGTGTGCGGCGCATCACTGCAGGAGATGGGCCATGACCTGGATGAGTGAGCCCCGCCGCGCGTCCCGGACCGATCCCCAGGAGCATGGCGACGCGCCCGAGATCGACCCGGCCACAGGAGAGATCCTGGCAGCGCAGCGAGCCGCGGCCCCGGGAGACGGGACGTTCCTGGCAGCCGAAGAGCGCCCGACGATCCAGGGCGAGCGCGCCATTCCATCGGTCAATCGCGAGCGCTCCATCCAGTCGCGCATCAGCGGGTTCCTGGCGCTGACAGCGATCATGCTGCTGGGCGCCGGATTCCTGTTCTGGTACTACAACACCCAGTATGCCAAGACCCAGGAGGCCGAAGAGGCTGCGAGAAAGGCGGCTGCTGCGCGCGCCGGCGGCGAGATGAAGGTTCCACCGCTAGGCCGCATCGATCCGCCCAGAGCGATGCCGGAAGCAGCAGCGACCGCCGCTCCTCCCTCCCCGCCGCCACCGTCGGCGAACGGCACCAACACGGGACCGCCGCAGAAGACACCCGAGCAGATCGCACTGGAACGACAGCTGGGCGCCCCGGTGCTTCGGCGTGCCCAAGCCGCACAGGCGCACAGCGCCACGACGCCGCACGCGTTCGCGGATTCGGCGATGCTGCCTGCCGGCGGCGTGCCAAGCATGGCCCAGCTGATCGGTACGCTGCAGCCGCCCCACGCCGGTTCGGCGGCACCCGGCGGCGGTCAGCTCGCCGCCAGCCTTCGGCCCACGCCGACCCCGGCGGTCGTCGCCCAGACCCTGCCGACACGGCGCATGCTTTTGCCCAAAGGCGCGTTCATCGACTGCACGCTGGAAACCGCCATCGATTCCACCTATGAGGGCATGGCCACCTGCATCGGCGCGAGCGACGTCTACGGGGCAGACGGCAAGGTCGTGCTGCTGGAGCGTGGCACCAAGTACGTCGGCGAACAGCGTGGAGCGCCGCGACAGGGACAGGGCCGCGTCTTCATCGTCTGGAACGAGGCGCGCACGCCGACCGGCGTCGTGGTCCAGCTGGCTTCTTCGGGCACCGACGAATTGGGACGCAGCGGCCTCCCCGGCTTCGTCGACACCCATTTCTGGGATCGCTTCGGTGCCGCAGTCCTGATCTCGGTGATCGACGGCACGATGCAGGCGATCGCCGCCCGGCAGCAAAACACCAACTCTGTCGGCAGCGGCGGTGGCGTGGTGATCGGCCCGCAGGGCAGCCGCGACGTCATCACGGAGGTCCTGCGCAGCACCGTGTCGATCCCGCCGACCGTGATCAAGAACCAGGGCGAGCGGATCCAGATCCTGGTCGCCCGCGATGTGGATTTCAGGAGCGTCTATGCGCTTCGAACCGAACCGGCCATCCCTTGATGGCGAGCCCGGCGCCGCCACAGGCGACCGGCAGCCGGCGCGGGCGCACGCGCGTGACGCAACCTCCGCTGAGCCGCCATCGTCGCTCGCTCTCTTTCTCGGTCCGCTCGGCCACTTATTGGGTGATCCCGCGGTGACCGAGATCTGCATCAATGAGCCCGGTGCAGCCTTCGTGGAACGCCAGTCCGGCTGGACACGCGAGGCGTTGCCGTTCGCGAGCTTCGACTGGTGCATGTCCATCGCCAAGCTCGTGGCCAACTTCACGCGACAGCGCATCTCGGCCAACGAGCCGCTCCTGTCCGCCACGCTCCCTGGCGGCGAAAGAATCCAGATCGTGCTGCCGCCCGCGACCCTGGATCAGACCGTCTCGATCACGATCCGGCGCCCCTCGAACACGCTCTGGACCCTCGAAGAGCTGGGGAATTTGCACATCTTCGAGACCACGTGCAGTGCTCCCGCGACTCCGGCGCGCCCATCTGAACTGGCGTCCCTGTCACCCCAAGACCGGGAGCTGACAGATCTCCTCGCACGCCGGCAATTCGTGCCCTTCCTGCGACGCGCCGTCCGGTTCCGCAAGAACATCCTACTGTCCGGCGCCACCGGCTCCGGCAAGACCACGGTTGGCAAGGCGCTGATCCTCGAGGTGCCGTCCGAGGACCGCCTGATCACCATCGAGGACGTGAAGGAACTGTCGCTGCGCAACCAGCCCAACCACGTGAGGCTCTTCTACTCGCAAGGCGCCCAGGGGCAGGCCGAGGTCACGCCAGGCCAACTGCTCGCCAGCGCCAAGCGGCAACGCCCCGACCGGGTGTTCGTGTCCGAGCTTCGCACCGGCGAGGAGGTTTACGACTATCTGGTGTCCGTGAACACCGGCCACCCAGGCTCGATCACCAGCGTGCACGCCGACAGCGCGGAGATGGCCTTCGTGGCGCTGGCGCAGTTGATGAAGCGCAGTCAGGCGGGCCACGGCATGACCACGCGCGACGGCGTGGAATTGGCGCAGATGAGCGTGGACATCGTGGTGCAGTGCGCGCGGGAGCGCCGGGACGGCTTGCTGCGGCGCATCGTGCAGGAGATCTGGTATGACCCTGGCACCAAGATACGAAGGCTTGCCTAGCCCCTTCAGAATCGCGGTCGCGCTGCTGGTGGCGGCGCTGGTCGGCGTGTACGTCGCCGGCCAAGCGTTCCTGATCGCGATGAATCTGCCGCCACAGCGCGCCACGCTGCTGACCCTACACGAGTACTGGCAGGCCTATGGCAAGCGGCCGGACGTGCGCCGTGTCCTCATTGCGTCGCTGGCCGGCTCCCAGGGGCTGATGCTCGGTTTGGTCGGAATTGCCATGCTGCCTCGCCGCCGGCCGCTGCATGGCGATGCCCGATTCGCGAGCCGTCGCGAGATCGCGCGATCGGGCCTCCTAGACGAGCACGGCATCATCCTCGGGCGGCTCGGCAATCGCTACCTGGTGCTTCCCGGCCAGCAGGGCGTCGCACTCGAGGCGCCGCCGCGCAGCGGCAAGGGCATCGGCGTGGTCATCCCCAATCTGCTGAACTGGCCCGGCTCGGCCATCGTCAGCGACATCAAGGGCGAGAACTTCACGCGCACCGCCGGCTTCCGTGCGGCCCATGGGCAGCAGGTGCACCTGTTCGATCCCCTGTCCGAGAGCGAGCGCTCGGCACGCTGGAACCCGTTCGGATACGTCTCCGAGACGCCCTACCGGTGTATCGACGATCTGCAGCGCATCGGCACGATGCTCTTTCCCGATCCACAGGCCGGCGATCCATTCTGGACCTCATCGGCCAGATCTCTGTTCCTGGGTATCTCCCTCTATCTCTTCGAGACCAAGGGTGCCATGCGCACCTTGGGCGAGGTCCTGCGCCAGGGCATGGCCAGCGATGCCGAGGGCTTTCAGAAGCACTGGAAGCGCGTGATCGACGCCTGCGAGCGCGCCGGGTACCCCTTGTCGCAGGAAGCGGTGCAGAGCCTCTACGATGTGATCGACCTGGCGCCGACCACGGCCTCCAGCATCCGCAAGACCTTCACCAGCCGCCTGGACCTGTGGCTCAATCCGATGATCGATTCGGCCACCTCGGCCAACGACTTCGACCTGAGGGCACTGCGCAAGCACCCGATCTCGATCTATGTGCAGATCAACCCCGACAACATCGCCCGGCTGCAGCCGCTGCTGAACCTGTTCTTCCAGCAGGCGATCGGTCTGCAAACACGAGAACTCCCCGAGAACAATCCGCAACTTCGCCACCAGGTGCTCCTGATGCTCGACGAATTTCCGGCGCTAGGGCGCATCCCCGTCATCGCCGACTCCACAGCCTTCCTGCCCGGCTATAACGTGCGCACCGTAGTCATCGTCCAGTCCAATTCTCAGCTGATTGAGAAGTACGGTATCGAGGGCGCCAAGTCGATCCGAAAGATGCTTGCCGCACGCATCGTGTTCCCGCCCAAGGAGTACGAGGACGCCGAGGCCATCTCGCGCGAGCTGGGGACCTACACCATCCGGCAGAAGAACGTCAGCCGCCCGATGTGGGGCGGGGCGAACAAGGAGCCGACCGTGAGCATCAGCGAGCAGCCGCGCCGTCTGCTGCTGCCCCAGGAGGTCAAGGAACTGGGACGGGACCGGATGATCCTGTTCTACGAAGGCCTGCGGCCGGTGCTGGCGCACCGGATCCTCTACTTTCGCGACAGGCTTTTTGCCTCGCGCGAACTGCCGCCACCACCGGTGCCAAAGCTGAACGTCGACAAGTCCGGCGGCGTCGCCGCACCCACGCCGGCGGCAACGCCCGATGACAGGAAAGACACGCCCGGCACGGGCCCCGGATCGATCTCCAACGCCACGCCTCAGGATGGTGGCGCCGCGCTGACAGCCAGGCAGGCCGGTACCGTGGCCGGCGATGTATTGAACGACGACTTGACGCTGGACGACTTCTCGTTCGACTTCGACGACGTGGAGATTCCCACCGAGAAGCTCAGCGACGAGGACATGAAGCGCCACGCCGATGCGTTCATGGCGCGAATCCTCGACTGATGCGACATCGAACCGGTTCGGACAGCCCCGGGCCGCCCTGCCTGACAGCACACGTGATAGGAGCCGCAATGTCAACAGACCGTTCTTCCCGAAACCAAGCTCCGAACGGGACCGAGAGCACCGCACCTTGGAATGACGCGGGCTCCATCCAGGGAGATGCGCCTGCTGCGGGCCACGGTCATTCCCGGGTGCCCGATGCCATCGAGCGCCGCTACCTGCGCATCGACAATCGCTACTTCTTCCCGGACCGCACCCTCGCGTTCATCGACGACGGCCGCCGCCTCCGCGTGCGGACCGAGAACCGCGAGGTGCTGCACAGCGTCGTGGCGATCGCCGAAGCGCGCGGCTGGCGGATCATCGAACTGAAAGGCACCGAGACCTTCCGCCAGGGCATGTGGCACGAAGCCGCGCTGCGCGGCATCGAGGCCCGAGGCTACGAACCGACCTCGGCTGAGATCCTCCAGGTCCAGCGTGCGTTGAAGAAAAGAGGGTCGCCCTCGCACGAGAACGGACGGGGTCCGATACCTGCATCGCTGGACCGCGGGGCAGCAACCGTGCACCAAGGCGCCGTACCCGCCGAAGCCCCCAGCAATTCCGGTCTTCATCCACCCGAAGAACCGCAAGACCGCAGGTACGAGCGCGGAGGACCAAGATCGCCTGTCAGGGGGATGCTCGTGGCAGCCGCCGCCGCACCCTATCAATTCGATCCGGCGCAGCGCATGTCCTTCTTCGTGACGGTTCGCGCGGAGACCGGGGCTCGCACCATCTGGGGTACGGACCTCGAGCGGGCCCTCGCAGAGTCCGCTTCGCAACCGCGCGTCGGAGACCAGGTGGTGCTCACGCGGCGCGGCACCCGTCCGGTCAACGTCCGGGTCGCGGCCCGCAATGCGGAAGGTGAACTGGTCGGCGAAAAGAAAATTGTCGCGCAGCGTGCGCGGTGGAGCATCGAGACATCCGATCACCTTCGCGCGATGGAACAACACGCCATGCGCATACGCACCGGGGAATTGCTGTCCGATGCGGCCCGGGGGCGGGACCCCGAACTGTCCACGGCGGCGGCGGATCTCAAGCTGGCCGAGCAGTACGCACAGCGCGTGACCCGCGATCCGTTCTCCCAGCAGCGCCTCGTAGAGCTGATTCGCGAGCGGATTGCCGAGGCGCTTCTGCAAGGCCGCACCATCCACCTTCCGGATCGACTCCCGCGCCCCGCACGCATGCATGCGCGCCAACGCACGGCCCGAAGCCGTGATGAGTTGAGCCACGAGCGCGTCTAGAAATCGTTGGAGGCCAGGGTTGAAGCTTGCAGCTCTTCGTCCAGCCTTGCGTGCGCGTTGTTCGCGCCCCTCTCCGGTCCTGCGCTGGCGCGGAACACCATCCGAGGCACCTGCTCGACACTCCGGGCGCAGGGCCTATGCTTTCGGCACCCAGACGCGGCGCGGCTGTTCGGTCCTACTCCACCACCAGCTTTCCGGTCAAGGAACGGGTGCCGGTCCGCTCGAACGCGCCTCATGCCCTTGAACACGACAAGTTCATTGTGGCGGACGACATGGACGTGCAGGCCCGCCGCCCTCAACTGCGCGTCCTCGGCCTGCACAGCGCAACGCCGAGAGCTTGTTGGTTGTACGCAATGCGCCGATGCTCGCCGCTTCGCACGGCGTGGCGTGGCGTGGCGCCAGCAGTGGATCGAAGGTATTGAACCGCCCCCGGCGTTCTGATGCAAAGGGAATCAACCGGTCTCGCCGCTATGTACCGAAGGCTCCAGATACGGAACCGAGTGAAAACTCAGCCGCAGGTGAGCGCCTGGTCGATCTCGGACGGCTCGCTCGAAGCGCTCAAATGGGTCGGTCTGTTGCTCATGGCGGGCGATCACGTCAACAAGTACCTGATGCATGGGTCGAGCCCGACTCTCTACGCATTCGGTCGCATGGCGATGCCGCTCTTCGGATTCGTGCTCATGGTCAACCTGACACGCCCCGGAGCGCTCGAGACCGGCTTGCACCTGCGCGTCATGAAGCGACTGGCGATCTTTGCCCTGCTGGCGACACCCGCTTTCGTTCATCTGGTCGGTTGGTGGCCGTTGAACATCCTTGCCACCCTTTTACTGGCAACGCTGATCGTCTGGCTGCTGGAGCGGGACGGCCGGGCCGCGCGCTGCACGGCCTTGATCGCCTTCCTCGTTGGTGGCGCCGTGGTGGAGTTCTGGTGGCCGGCGCTGCTCTGCTGCCTGGGCGCCTGGGCGTTCCTGCGCAGGTCCACCTGTCTGCGGATGCTGTTGTGGGCCTTGGCGACGGCTTCACTCACTGTCATCAACGGCAACTTCGCTGCAGTGGCTACCCTGCTCTTGATCTGGGGAGCTCGGCAGGTCGAGATTACGTTGCCACGCAGTCGGTGGGTCTTCTACGCCTTCTATCCAATCCACCTCTCGCTGATCGCCCTGGTGTTGATCGTCACCGAAAATTGACGCAGCGGGATGCTCCGATGCCGATCCAATGCCGCGGCATGGGGGCGGTCTGCGTTCGAGTGCGCGTGGCGTTCACCGGGTGCGCTTTCCGGGCGGCAGAGCATTGTCGCGCTCTGGAGTTCGGCGTCTGATCTGCTCTTTCCAGTGGTCGGCCAGTCGCTGTGAGTCGGTTTGTACGCCCGGCATCCTTTCGACGAAACGATCCACTTGGTCGGCAAGATCTGCCTCGCCCCGTCTTCGGAGCGCATCCACTGTCGCGCGCCAATCTGCGACCACCTCCCGCCGGGTGTTTCGCATCTTCTCTTGGCCGTCATCCACGGCGCCTCGCCCCGACCTCAGAGCCTGGAGCAGGCTCTCCAGCTTGGCGCGCATGAAGGTCGAGGTCTTCGGCGGTCGATGCCCGGTCCGGTCGCTCGAGGGCAGTTGGCCGAATGCCCGAAGCGCGCGCAGCCGGTGATGGATTGCATCCCTGTACGGCTTGCGCGTCTGCCCTCGCACTTGACGCGGCGTCGCATTGGCCGCCACGCCCTGCTCTCGCATCAGTGCGGCGAACTGCTCGCGCCATTGCCGCAATGTCTCCTTGCGGATGTAGAGGCGCTTGCCCGGCTCGAACTCGTGCTCGCACTTGACCACCAGGTGCACATGCGGGTGCGGCTGGTCCGTGTGCAGCACCATGGCGTAGCGATGCTGCAGCGCGAAGTTCTCGCGCGCGAAGACGCGTGCCGCGGCCCGTACCTTGTCCGCTGGCGTGCCGGTGGGCATGGACAGGACAATGTTGTGCACCAGCTTCGCACGGGTGTCTTTCTGCCCCAGCGCGGGTCTCGGCTTGTACTGACTTCTGCAAAGCGCCAGCTGCCAGTCGGCCGTGATCTCCTGGGCGGCACCCCGGCCCTGCGGCGCCAGTCCCTCGTCGGTTTCCAGCTGCAGCTTGCCGTGCCGGCCGATGTAGCGCAGATGGGCCTCGACGCCACCGATGTCCCGTCCGCCGCCGGAGACCTTCACCATCACCTCGGGCGTGCGCCCCACCGTGCGCTGGATCTGCGCGATCTGGTCGGCGCCGAGGCGCAGCGTGCCGCCTGGCCCTCGCCGGCCGTAGCTCACGATGTCCAGTGCCAGGTCGCGCGGCGCATCGGCCGCGCCGCGGCCGCTTCGGCCGATGCGCGCCGTCTGTTCAGGCACGAGCACTCCCAGCGCCGGTCTCCCAGCTGACCAGGTTGCGGCGCACGATGGCGGCCGTGGCTTCGCGCGCCTCCTCGACTTCACGCCGGACCCGCGCGATCGTTTCACTCAGGCCCGATGCAGGCTGAGACAGAGTGTTCGGCATGCCGAACATTCGGAGCTGCCGCCCCAGCGCGGCCAGTTGGGCGCTGGTGGCTTTGATCTGGTCCAGTTCGTTCGGCGGCAGCACGGCCGCGTCACGCACATGGTTGTGGATCAGCAGGGCGAGGTAGCTGGCTGTCTTCATCCCACGGGCACGGGCGCGTCCGGCCGCCAGCGCACGATCGCCATTGCGAAGCCGCAAGGTGACGCGATCCGCCACGCCGGGTCGGTTTTCCGTCTCGCGCAGGGAGCGCTGTCCACCCGAGCCCAGCAAGATGTCGCCGTTGGTCTTGAGGACCTCGTCGACCATCCTCGCGAGCAGAGTCGACGCACTGAGATGGTGACGCGCCGCCAGCGCGGCGAAGCGTGCCCTCGTCTCGGGCGGCACCCGGGTGGATATCACGCGGCTCGAAAGAGAGGTCTGGTTCATTGCAACGCCGTGGCGGTAAACAATGTCTGACGGCAGTCTATCCTGCCCTCATAGCCGCACAAGGGCTTTGCCCTCGGATTCCGATCGGCAGCTCGAAGACCACCATCCATGTTCGGCATGCCGAACATTGCGGAGGTAGACGGAACGACCCCGCCCTCGTAGCCGCACAAGGACTCTGCCCTCGGAATTCCAGCGTCGAGCGCACCGCGCCGTTTTGCGGCTCCGTAGCGTTGCTGTCGATCGACAGCTCGAAGGCCACCATCGATGTTCGGCATGCCGAACATTGCGGAGGTGGACGGAACGATCCTGCCCTCGTAGCCGCACAAAGACTTTGCCCTCGAAATTCCAGTGTCGAGCTCACCTCGCCGTTTCGCGGCTCCGGAGCGTTGCCGTCGATCAACCGCTCGAAGACGACCATCCATGTTCGGCATGCCGAACATTGCGGAGGTGGACGGAACGATCCCGCCCTCGTAGCCGCACAAAGACTTTGCCCGGAGCAAGCCCACCCGG
The DNA here is from genome assembly GCF_007828835.1 of Variovorax beijingensis. Taxonomy (GTDB): domain Bacteria; phylum Pseudomonadota; class Gammaproteobacteria; order Burkholderiales; family Burkholderiaceae_C; genus Variovorax; species Variovorax beijingensis_A. The sequence goes on from NZ_VIVL01000010.1 coordinate 153,777, forward strand.
CCGCTGCATAGATTTCCTCACGACTCCATCAAACGGAAGACCTCCGCTGTTGCTACCGTTCGAGACTTTCGCGGTGTTCGGCATGCCGAACACCGCGAAAAAGCTACGCACAGAGAGGTGAATTCGGCACGCAGCGAATTCGCGAACGATCAATCGGATGCGCATCTGCGTCGCTCGGCAGAGACCATTGACGCCGACTTGGCGGCGATGGAGCGTGAGCTGGAGGAACTCGCGACCGTGCCGTCTGCACAGCACGAGAAGCAGCAACCCAAGCGCCAGCCACTCCCCGCGCAGCTGCCGCGCCGGGAGATCCGCCACGAGCCCGAGAGCATCACCTGTGCCTGCGGCTGCACCCTCCAGCGCATCGGCGAGGATGTGGCCGAGAAGCTCGACTACCGCCCTGGGGTTTTCAGCGTCGAGCGTCACGTGCGCGGCAAATGGGTCTGCACGAAGTGCGAGACGCTGGTGCAGGCGCCCGTCGCCCCGCACATCATCGACAAGGGCATCCCGACGGCCGGGCTGCGCTCAAAGGTGCTGGTGGGCAAGTACTTGGATCACCTGCCGCTGTACAGGCAGGAAGCCATCTTCGGTCGCGCGGGCTTGGCCATCCCGCGCTCGACGCTGGCCAGCTGGGTCGGGCAGTGCAGCGTGCAGTTGCAGCCTCTGGTCGACGCGCTCAAGCGCGAGATGCTCGAAGACCGCGTGCTGCATGCCGACGAGACGCCCGTGGCGATGCTCAAACCCGGCAACGGCAAGACACACCGTGCGTACCTCATTGGAGAGATTACGCACCCATTCGTCGTGTATCTGTTCGCTCCATTTGGCGTGAAAAAGGCCTTCTACAGCAAGGCTCATCAAGACGTCTCTCACCAACGTAGGATAGAGGACGTTTGCGTCCAATACAGCCGTGTATCTCGATGAGCCTGCCAAGATCAAAACTCCAGGCTGAGGTCCTGTGAGAGCTTCGCCAACTCTTGAAGTTTTCCTTCAGATCTTCGCTTTTGTTCCGCCATGTAGCGTCTTAGCTCCTCAAATTCGATTCGCCTATGCGCGCCCACAAGGCGGCACTTCAGATTGCCGGCCTCGATCTCTTTAACAACGAATGGCCTAGAGACATTCAAGAAGTTCGCAGCATCTTGGGTCGTTAATTCGTGCTTCTGGGGCATAAGCAGCATTGGCTCACGCTTCGCCATTTGTCGAAGCACATCCGCAAAAAAACGAAGCGCCCTGGGCGGCAGTTCCAGCACAGGCGCCTCTCTACCTGCCTCAGCTTCAGCCAGCTCAAGTATCACTTTGATGTGATCAGCTTTTGAATGATCCAAAGCCGCCACCAAGCATTGATGAGCCACCGCAGCCATCTCCGCCTCAGCTGCGCTGGCAGGATCCAGTACGTCGTGCTCATTCATCTGTTTCTCCTTCAGTTGCCTAGTCGATCAAGTTGAGGCTTCTTTCGAGCCCCTGCAGGTATACTACCTTAAACGAAACATTCGTAATAGACGCAGCAATCGAATTAGGCGATCTCGGCGATAGCCCTTAGTTATGGACGGCACGGCTACTGGCAGCTCATCACGATACTGTATACTTATACAGTCACTTCTTCGCTGAAGTCACCTTGTTGACGCATCAGGGCCTTCCGTGAGCGCAACAAGGCTGGCCGCAACATCGTTGAGGCCAGCCTGTACGAGGCGTCTGGAACTACCAGGATGGCCGGCCGCGGGCGAATCACCGACCCCGTGATCACGCCGTTCAAGGGACCTGGAATTCTGCTCGCAGGCACTGAACTTCACACAGAAGCCGTCGACGGTCACTTGCAGACCAGGGAGCATCGACAGCTCTGGCTCTGCGTGCCCGTTGAGCGTCAAGGGACGGAGTAGTCCTCAGCTTGCTTCCCCGACTCAGGGCAGAACGTCGATCTTTCGTAGAAGGCCGATCTTCCGACCCCATTCATTCCGGCCTCTGGGAAGCCCTTTGCCGTGGGCAGCGGCAACGAGGGCATTTGTCTCCCCAGAAAAGGTGCGTACCGCTCATGCGCGCGTGCGGCGCAACTTCTACAGTGACTTCACGGCGAAACATCTTGTTCAAGACAAGCGGCGCCGGTTGTCCACCTCACTGGAGAACGCACATGGAACGCAACCAGCTACCCGGAAATTGCTTCTTGGTGCTTGTGTACTTGCTCGCGCTGCTTGCTTTGTGGCTCAGCAACTGAACGTGACGCGGCCGCCCCTAAGCGTCACTTCTGGTGAAAGTTCTCTTACTGGCCGCTGCCGAGGAAAGAGCGCTTGATCGTGGCTGTTTGAATCTGCTGCCCATCGAGACTTACCGATTCGATCTGCCAATCGCCCCTTTTGACAAGCTTCGCATACAACTCGCCAGACCCATTGGAGCCTTCCACCGAAGCTGAAAACTCGGCACTTCCGCCTGGCCCAGCCCAAAGAAACGAAGTCGCAAGCTGGGACGCTCCCCGACCCTCTCTCTGATTTCGCTAGATGACTTGACGAAATTGGCAAGGGTTTGATCGGCATCCGTCCGCAAGACAATGAAGGTATGCGGCTGGTTGTCCCACCTTGACGAGTTGAATGCCTTGTAACGCGATGCCTACACTTCCGCTTCCGGCAAAGAACGGGCGTTGATGGTGTCCACACTTGGTGCCGCCCGGCGTTAAAATGAGTTTGTCGAAAAAGGCAGACTTGGTTCGGTAAGCCCAAGTCCTTTCGGAAACGATAGCTCTGCCTGTGCATCGTGCACGAGGCCCCACGACGAACCCGGGATGCTTGCGCATCTCCCCTGTTCGTCCGTGCGGTTTCGAATCGACAACCGCTCCGGTCGAACGACCACCAAGGAGTGTTGATGCACGATTCGAAAACCTACGATGTTGTCATTGCGGGCGCTGGCCCAGTAGGCTTGTTCCTGGCCTGCGAGCTTCGCTTGGGCGGTGCCACGGTGCTGGTGTTGGAGCAAGCCGAAGACCCGCGTGCGCCGCTGAAGCGCTTGCCTTTCGGGATGCGCGGCCTCTCCGCTCCAACGATCGAGGCCTTCTACCGTCGTGGAATGCTGGCCGACATCACGCACGTCCAACCTTCGTCGGACAAGACGGCCTCGGCCACCACTACTGCGCCGCATTGGATGAATCAACGACGCCGCCCGGGCGGTCACTTCGCTGGCATCCAGTTCCTTCTGGACAACGTCGAGCCGTCTCAGTGGCCGCATCGCTTGCCGAGCCCAGCCGGCACCAACATGGCGACCACCATGGAGCACATCGAAACTGTGCTCTCCGCCCGTGCCCAGACAGCCGGGGTCGAGATCTGGCGAGGCGCTGGCGTCGAAAGCTTTGATCAGTCAGCCGACAGCGTCACGGTTCGCACAGCCGGGAAGACGTTCAAGGGGCGATGGCTGGTCGGATGCGATGGAGGCCGTAGCACAGTGCGAAAGGCGGGCGGCTTCGAGTTCACCGGCACCGAGCCTGAGTTCACCGGCTACTCGGTAGAGGTCGAGCTGGCCGATCTGGACAAGCTGGCCATCGGCCGTCAATACACAGCGACGGGTATGTACACGTACCAGGCGCCTGGGACCATTGCGATGGTTGATTTCGACGGTGGTGCTTTTCACCGAACCGAGGCCGTCACCCTTGAACAGGTTCAGTCCGTGCTGCGGCGAGTCTCCGGGACTGACACCACTGTGACCAATCTGCGGCTTGCGACCACCTGGACCGATCGGGCCTATCAAGCGACGACCTATCGCAGCGGACGGGTGTTGCTGGCCGGCGATGCCGCACACATCCATTCGCCGCTCGGTGGACAAGGTCTGAATCTGGGACTTGGGGACGCTATGAACCTCGGATGGAAGCTCGCGTCGGTCATCCGCGGCGACGCGCCCGACACGTTGCTCGACAGCTACTTCGCGGAGCGGCATCCGGTGGGTTCCGAGGTACTCGACTGGTCGAGAGCGCAGGTCGCACTCATGCGGCCGAGCCGGAGTTCGCGCGCACTTGAGGCGATCATCCGCGACCTCATGGCCACACGCGACTGCGCGACCTACTTTGCTGAGCGCGTCTGGGGCGTGTCGCTCCAATACGAGCTGGGCGGCGGGCACCCGTTGGTCGGCCGTAGCGCACCCGACTTCGAATTTACAGACGGTACCCGACTCGGCGAGCATCTCGAAGTTGGTCGAGGCGTGCTGCTGGACTTCAATGCCGACGCCATGATGGGGGAGGTGGCGAGCCGCTGGTCGGATCAGATCGTGTATCTCGCGCTTGGCGCAAAGAATGCCCTTGGCTTGAGCGCGTTGCTACTGCGGCCGGACGGTGTCGTCGCTTGGGCCAGCGAAACAAAGCCTGAGGCCGGCCGGGCTGCACAGGCCGCAGTAAGGTGGTTCGGCGAGGCTTGATGGAAGAGGGATACGGCGTAACCAGGTGACGGCGAAGGCCGGCTTTCGGAGCCCTAAGCTGCCTCCGGCTTGTGCTGCCATCTGTGCGGCAGCAGCTCGTCGATGCGATGGTTCGGATGCATCGGCAATCGTTCGAGCACGTCCTTGAGGTAGACCCAAGGGTCATGACCATGCAGCTTGGCCGAGTGCAGGAGGCTCATGACCACTGCAGCACGCTGACCGGCAAGCTCACTGCCCGCGAAGAGCCATGCCTTTCGTCCCATGGCCCATGGACGGATCAGGTTCTCGCAATGGTTGTTGTCGATGCTCACGTCACCGTCTTCCAGGAAGTGGCCGAGTGCCTTCCAACGATCGAGGCTGTAGTCGAGCGCTGCGGCTGCACCGCCACCATCAGGCACCTTGCGGCGTTCAGCAGTCATCCAGGCATGCAGGGCGTTCCAGAGCGGCCGGCTACGCCCGCCTCGTGCCTCCTGACGTTCACCCGTCGTGACCATGGCAACTTCTTGCTCAATTCGATACAGGGCAGCGATGCGCTGCAATGCCGGTGCAGCGATCGCATTTGCGCCAGCCTTGAGCAGTTGTCGAATCTTCGTCTGGCGTGCACCTTATGCGCAGCTCCGCATAAGGCGCATTATCTCGAGCGTCGTTTTATGTGGAGTGGCGTTCGCTCTGCTTCAACACGTCACCGACAACACGCCCTAAACACCCAGCCGTCAACAACGGCCTCGGGCGGACTATTGCAGTTCATCGCTTCTCGCCGGGTGAGGTGATAGACACGAGCGACCAGCATTCGTGCAGCGAGCTCCTCGTCCACTGCGCGAACCTGTTCGATGATCGCGCGCTCGGTCGCGGGTGCGAGCGGAGGAAGGGGAAGCACGAGCGTTTCGAGGAGATATCGAGACTCCGGGTCGCCCGGTGCCGCAGCCTGATGGAGCCACCGGACTGCGCGCTCGGCCTCTTCGAGGCAGCCTGCCTCCTTCAGCAGCAAGGCCCCCAAGGTCCGCTGCGCTTCCACGATGTCGGCGGCGGCGGCTTGCTCAAGGAAGAAGCGGGTCATCTCCTTGTCACTGACCGGACCCCGACAGCTTGCCGCCGCTTCGTAGAGTCGCAGCCAGGCATCGGCTCTACCCGCGTCGGCTGCACGCAACAGAATCGCTCGCCCACGGCGCCCGTCCTTGCTTTGCGCGATATCGTGCGGCGCGACGTTGCCGTAGGCCAGGCCGAGGTAAGCGCATCCGAGCGCGTATTGCGCCTCGATGCCGCCGTCCTCTCCCACAGCCCCCAAACTCGTCTCCACGCTCGATGCAGGAAGGCCCACCTGGCCGCCGGAGGATGCAGCAAGGCGCGTCAGCGCGAACACAAGCACGTCGAGCCTTGCCGGCATGTGCCCTGAGTGATCCAATCCCAAGAGCGCCAGCAAGCTGAAACGTGCGTCTTCTAGATGCTGGCATGCAAGAGCGCGCTCGACAGCGACACACAGCAACTCGCGTGCGTCGAGCAGCTTCTCGATACCTGCGCAGCGAGCAGAGTCGCCAGGTCGCTGGACGCGAAGACACTCGCGAAGGGATGGTCGCCGGCCAGTACACCCGCGCGAATCAGCCAGCCGATTCCGTCGGCCCGATCGGAGGCGCACAGTACTTGCCAAAAACCCAGCTTGGCCATCGGCGCCCGCAGCCTGCGCGCCGCAGCACGTTCGAGCACGCCGCGATCCCCCTGGGCCAGGAGCGTCTCCAGCGGGACCAGCTCGCCCACCAACTCAACCGCGGCGGTCGACTCCCTCAGCGGTTCTTGCTGAAGGTATGCCAGCCCCAGCTCGATGTTTTTCGGAAAGCTGTCACCGCCGAGGAAGTAGCGCCGGGCGATTTCAAGGCTGGCGCCAGGCTCGCCTCGGCGCGCGGCCATGCGCAGGAGCAGGTCAGGCCGCCGCATCACGCTTGCTCGCGGGAACAGTTGGATCGCATTGAAGTCTCCTGCATGGGACTTCTTCGAGCCCCTTGCTACCTCGAACTCCCCTGGGCGCCGGTTCGATCAGCGCGCCTGCGGCATCAACCGCCGTCGCGTGGGGAACCAGTGCCAGTCCACGCGCGCCGTCACCACGCCCCACAAACCGCCGCGCGCGTAGAGCGCGACGACCAGCGTCAAGAGCCCCAGCGCGACCATGTAGCTCGCTCCGTACTCCGAGAACAGCCGGTCGGCGGCGAAGTACAGCAACGCGCCGATCAGCGGACCTTCCAGCGTTCCGATGCCACCCACCATCACCATGAAGATCGCGATCGATGTCCAGTTGGGATCGAAACCGGCATTGGGCGAAAGACGCAGCGCGTTGAGGTAGTACACGGCGCCGACGAGGCCCGTGCCCACCGCGGCGGCCAGGAAGACCATGAACTTCAGCCGGCCGACGTTGACGCCCTGGCTGGCCGCGGCCACCGCGTTGTCGCGCATCGCGGTCAAGGCTAGGCCATGCCTCGATCGCAGCAGCAGGTAGGTGCCGCCGAAGGTGAGCAACAGCATGGCTGCCGCCAGCCACAGCACGCCCGTCTCGCGCACCTCGGGGGCGTACTGTTGCATGGCGCGCAGCGTCATGCCCGAGCTGCTGCCCAGCGCTTCGGTGTTGGAGGCCAGCAGCCGGCACACCTCGGCGATGACCCAGGTGCCGATGGCGAAGTACGGCCCTTCAAGACGGCGCAGCAGCGCGTAGCTGGGCACCGCCAGAAGAACCGGTGCGGCCAGGCACAAGCCCACGGCCAGGAAGGGATCGACGTCCCAGCGGTTGGCCAACACGAACAAGGCGTAGCCCGCCACGCCCATGAAGGCCTGCTGCCCCACCGACACCAGGCCGGCGTAGCCCGCGAGCAGGTTCCACATCAGCGCGAGCGAGATATAGCAGGCCAGTTCCACGACCGAGCGGATGGTCCCGCTGTCGGACCACCAGGGCATGCTGACCATGGCCAGCATGGCCCCGGCGGCAATGGTGAAGGCGACCCGGCTGCCCGTGGTCTGCCTGGCAATGGTCATCGGATTCATCGGCGTACGTTGGAGATCAGCCCCTGCGGGCGGACGGCCAGGATGGCCAGGAAGAGGACGTGGCCGGTCAGCGGGCCCCAGCCGGCATCGACGCGGGCCCCGAGCGCCTGGGCCACGCCTAGCGCCATCGCGCCCAGAAAGCCGCCCCAGATCGAACCCATGCCGCCGATGATCACGGCCTCGAAGGCGTAGATCAGCTGGCCCGGACCGTCGGCCGGCGACACGGTGACCCGCAGCGCCTGGAACACCGCCGCCACGCCCAGCACGCCGACCGCCAGCGCCGTGGCTCCGGCATAGACGTGGCGCGGATTGACGCCGGTAGTGGCCGCGGCGTCCGCGTCGGCGGCCGATGCGCGCAGCGCGCGGCCGAAGGCGGTACGCTGCAGCAGCAACTGTACGGCCACGGTGAGCATGAGTGCGGCGACGAAGATCTGCAGCGGCAGCAGGCCCACGCGCAGCGGCCCCAATCCCAGGCTGGCCGCCTCGAGGCCGCCGCCGGGCAGGGAGCGTGCGTCGGCCGAGAACAGCTCCAGCAGCAGGTTCTGGATCGCCAGCGACAGCCCGAACGTCGCGATCAGTGAGGGCAGCGGATCGCTGCCGACCACGCGGTTGAGCAGGCCGCGCTGCAGCGCGTAGCCGCCGACGGCCGCCAGCGGCGTGAGCAGCGCCATCGAGGCGAATGGCCCGAGCCCGAGATGCGCGGCCAGCGTGATCGCCACGAACGCCAGCAGCACCAGCAGGTCGCCGTGGGCGGTGTTGACGATGCGCATGACGCCGAACATCAGCGACATGCCCAGCGCGTACTGCGCGTACAGGCCGCCCAGCAGCACGCCCTGGATGACGGCATCAAGCCATTGCATGCGCGGCTCCTCCGAAGAACGCCCGAGTGATCGCCTCCCGCCCCACCTTGCCCGAGGCCGCGTGCAGCGTGACCCGGCCTTCCAAGAGGCAATAGAGCCGGCTGGAGGCCCGCTGCGCGAGCGATACGTCCTGCTCCACCAGAACCATCGCCGTGCCTTCGGCCGCGATGACGGGCAGCGCGGCATAGATCTCGCCGATGACCTTGGGCGCGAGTCCCAACGACAGCTCGTCGCACAGCAGCAGCCTCGGGTTGCACAGCAGCGCGCGACCGATGGCCACCATCTGCTGCTGCCCGCCCGAAAGCGACTCCACCGCCACGCGCCGCTTCTCGGACAGCACCGGAAACAGCTCATAGACGCGCTCGAACGTCCAGCCCGGGCCTTCGCCGCTGGCGAGCCGCCGCGCGTGGTCGCGCGCGACCTGCAGGTTGTCCTCCACCGTGAGGCCCGCGAACAGGCGCCGGCCTTCGGGCACCATGGCCACGCCGCGCTGCACGATCTGGTGCGGCGCGAGCCCCGCGATCGATTCGCCGCCCAGCATCACCATGCCCGGCCGGGTGGGAAGCAGGCCCGTGACGCACTTGAGCAAGGTCGATTTGCCGGCGCCGTTGGCGCCGATCAGGGCCACCACCTCCCCGGCGGCCACCTCGATGTCGAGGCCGAAGAGCGCCTGGAAGTCGCCATAGCGGGCGGTCAGGCCGCGCGTTTGCAGCAGGCAGTTGGTCACGCTTCAATCCCCATGTAGACGCGCTGCACATCGGGGTGGGCCATGACCTCGGCCGGCGCGCCTTCGGTGAGCCTGCGGCCGAAGTTCAGCACCAGCAGACGATCCGCCACGGCCATCAGCGCGCGGAGCACGTGCTCAATCCAGACGATGGTGATGCGCTGGGCCTTGAGCGACGACACCAGCTTCACCAGCTCGTGGGCTTCCTCGTCGGTCAGCCCGCCGGCGATCTCGTCGAGCAGCAGCAGCCGGGGGCCGCTGGCCAGGGCGCGCGCCAGCTCCAGGCGTTTTCGGTCCAGCAAGGTCAGGCTGCCCGCCAGCACGTTGGCCCGGGCCGCCAGTCCGCACTGCTCCAGGATCTCGGCGCAGCGCTGGGTGGCTTGGCGCTCGCCCTGCGCGCCGCCGAACATGGATGCCACCAACAGGTTCTCGAAGGCCGTCATGCCGCCGTACGGGCGCGGGATCTGGTAGGTGCGCGCGATGCCCATCCGGCAGCGCTGGAAAGGCGGCTCTCCACCGAGCGCGCGGCCGTCGAACACCAGCTCGCCGGCATCCACGGCCACATCGCCGCTGACCAGGTTGAACAAGGTGGTCTTGCCCGCGCCATTGGGCCCGAGCACGCCCAGCACCTCGCCTTCCACGACATCGAAGTCGAGGTCCGAAATGACCTTCAGCGCGCCGTAGGACTTGCCCAATCCCCGCGCCGCAAGCAGCGGCCCGGCGTTCATAGCGGCTTCAACTTGGCGGCCGCGGGCACCACCTTGGCGGTGGTGTTGTCCACGATCACCAGGTCGTACTTGAATTTGCCGCCCCGCACCCATTGGCCGCCGAGCACCGCGGTTTTCGCGATGTTCTTCACGGGGCCACCCTTCCAGCTGACGGGGCCGACCAGCGTCTGCAACTGCGTCGACAGGATGGCGTCGCGCACGGCCTTGCGGTCGTGCGGGTTGCCGCTGCGCTTGAGCGCGTCGAGCGCCACCTCCCACAGCGCGTGCGAATAGCCCAGCGGCTGCGTCCACTGCTTCTTGGCGGTCGCCTCGTAATCGGCGGCGAGCTTGGCGCTGGTCTCGCCGGTGAGCGACGACTTGAACGGAAAGGCCGATGTCCACCACACCTCGGTGCTCATGCCCAGTCCCAGGTCGCCCATCGCGCCCACCGCCGAGGGGAAGAGCAGCGCCTTGCCCACAGTGACGATCTTCGGCTTGTAGCCTTGCTGCGCGCATTGCGCCATGAAGTTCTTCAGGTCCTGCGGCAACGTGATGCCCGCGATGATGTCGACGCCCGCGTTCTTGAACTCGGTGATTTGCGGCGAGAAGTCGGCCGTCATCGGCTGGAAGTACGGCGGCGTCACGAAGGTGTAGCCCGCCTTGGTGACCGCCGGCGGGAAACCGAACTCCTTGTTGCCCCAGGCCTCGCCGTCGGTGCTGCGCTCGAACAGGAAGCCGATCTTCATGTTGGTGGGCACCGAGTTCCACATGCCGATGAAGCCGGCGATGATGTCCTCCAGGCCCCAGAAGAAGTGGAAGGTCCATTCGAAGGGCTTCTCGGGCTTTCCGCCGCGCGAGAAGAAATAGCTTTGCCAGGGCTGCACGGTGGACAGGCAGGGCACGCCGTTGAGCTCGCACTGGTCGGCCACGGGGTTCACCGTTTCGGACGTGCACGAGGGCAGCATCAGGTCGACCTTGTCCTTGAGGATCAGGTTGCCGGCCAGCTCGGCCGCCTTGTTGGGGTTGGACTGGCTGTCGCGCACCAGGATGTCCACCGGGTAGGTCTTGCCACCCACGTGAAGGCCATTCTTCAGCAGCGCGCGGACCTGGTCGGTGACGTAGCGGTCGGCCTCGCCGAACAGCGCATATGGGCCGGTGAGCGGGCTGACATAGCCGATCTTGATCGGGCGTTCGGCAGCGCGCGCGGCGGGCAGGCCCAGGGTGGCCGCGGCGGCGGTGGCACCCTGCAGCAGCAAACGCCGGCGGATGGTTTGCGTGTCGTTCATGTCCTTGTCTCCTCGATGGTGGTCAGACGGTGAGATAGCCCCCGTCCACGGGCAGGGTGATACCGGTGATGTAGGCCGCGGCGGGCGAACACAGGAAGGCCACGGCCTCGGCCACGTCGGCCGGCACGCCCCAGCGGGCCAGCGGCGTGCGCTCCATGATCCGGCGGCTGGCCGCAACGTCGGCCTGCAGGTCGGCCGAAAGCGGGGTGCGGATCCAGCCCGGTGCCACCGCGTTCACCCGCACCTTGGCGGGCGCATAGGCCTGCGCCAGCGAGCGTGTGAGCTGCACCACGCCGCCCTTGCTGGCGGCGTAGGCGGGCCGTTCGGCGCTGCCGAAGGTGCTGAACATCGAAGCGATGCTCACCACGCAGCCCTGCGCGTGGATCAGCCGCGGCGCGGCGGCCTTGCAGACGCGCATCAGCGAGGTGAGGTTGACCTGCAGCACCTCTTGGAACACGTCCAGTTCGTATTCGTGCCGGTCTCGGCTGATGCCGGCGCAGTGCACCAGCATGTCCAGCGCGGTCCGGCCGGCGAACAGGCCCGCGAAATCCTGGGTCTGCGTGACGTCGAAGGCCTCGCAGCGCACCCGTGCGTGGCGTGGCGCGTATTCGCCGTGCGGATCGAGGCCCACCGCCGTGACCTGCGCGCCGAGCTGCGCCAGCCGCACGGCGGTCGCCGCACCGATGCCCGAGGTTCCTCCGACGACCACGGCGCTGCGGCCGACGAACAGATCGGGCAGGAAGCTCACGCGGCGTCCTCCGCCAGCGCCGCCTGCGGTGTGACCAGCACCTTGACCTGAGCCTTGTCCTGCAGCAGCGCCTCGAACCCGCGCGGCACCGCTTCCTCCAGGCTCACCACGCGGGTGACGATCGCGGCGGGATCGAACTCGCCGCGTGCGGTCCAGTCGATCAGGGTCGGAAAGACGTCGCGGTAGCCGACGCTGGTGGACAGGCGCAGCTCGCGGTTGACCATGTCGAAGGCATCGAAGCGCGCCTCCCCCATCAGGCCGACGAGCATCACCTCGCCGCCCTTGCGCACGGCGCGCAGGCAGCCGTCCAGCGTGGCCTGGCTGCCCACCGCCTCTAAGGCCACGGCAGCGCCGCGCCCGCCCGTGGCCGCCAGCACCGCCTGTACCGGGTCCGCCTGGCGCGCATCGACCGTGTGGCTGGCGCCCAGCGCGCCGGCCCGCTCCAGCCGCTGCGCATCCACATCCACGGCGACGATGCGGCCGGCGCCGCATTTGCGCAGCAGCGCCACCAGCAGCAGGCCGATGGGGCCGAGGCCGAATACCACGCAGTCGTCCCCGGCCTGCAGGCTGCTGCGCCGCAAGGCATGCAGGGAGACAGCCGCCGGCTCGAACACCGCCGCCTGGCGCAAGCTCACCGCCTCGGGCAGGACATGCGCGGCGTACGCGGGCACCACGGCGGTGTCGGCCATGCCGCCGTCACCCATCAAGCCGATGAAGCCCATGTGGCGACACAGGTTGTAGCGGCCGGCGCGGCATTCCTCGCACTGGCCGCAGCGGTACTCCGGCTCGATGGCCACTGGCGTGCCGACGTTCACGCCCGGCTGCGCGCTTTCGACCACGGTGCCGCAGAACTCATGGCCCAGTGTCAGCGGCGCCTTGCGCTGCGAAAGCGGGTGCGGGCTCTCCACGGGAATCGCATGCGGCCCGTTCGCGTATTCGTGCAGGTCGCTGCCGCAGATGCCGCAATAAGCCACCGACACGCGCAGTTCGCCCGGCTGCAGCGAAGGCTCGATCAGCTCCGTCAGGCGCAGGTCGCGCGGCCCGTGCCAGCGCAAAGCTCGCATCTGTCGCTCTCCCTTCAACCGCGGAACAGCGTATCGACGTAGGCCGCGCCGATGCCCACCTTGTCGTAGTGCGCGCGGCACAGCGCGATGTAGTCGTGCACATCGAAGTGCCCCACCGAATTGCCCTCCTCGTCCAGCCACAGCAGCGGGCCCTTGACGATGAAGAACACCCGCATCGGGTCGGGGTGGTGGTGCGCCACTAGCGTGTGGCCCTCGCCAGGCGTCTCGTACACGAAGTCGCCGGCGGTGGCGACCCAGTCGTGCTCCAGGTAGCCCCACTTGCCGGAGATGGTGTAGGCAAACACCTCGTGGGGGTGGTAGTGACGGTTGACCAGGCCGGGGCCGCTGGCGTACAGCACGTCGGCCCACATGTTTCGTCTGGGCGAGATCCACAGCGGCCGCGAGGAGACGGTGTCGCTGAAGGGAACGTAATAGCGCAGGTCGCTGGTGGGCGCATCGGCGATGTGCACTTCCGGTTGAGCGTCGGGCTTGAACACGTCCTTGATCGGGGCGATATCACGCCAAAATTCGGGGGAAAGCGAGGTGGGCGGCATGATGTCTCCTGCGGTTGTCATCGATGGCGGCAACTGTAGGCAGGGGCCCCGCCTTGCGCTTTCGTGCGCTGGACAAGCTGTTTTCCTGATCCCGACAACCGGTGCCCGGTTCATGGTTTTCCCTAGCGCCCCCCTGTGGCCGGCAACAAGGCGCACTGCTAGCATCGATGCTCGACCTGCTGCCCTGTGCAGACATCAGAAGGCAGAATGCACCCCTCGCTCGTGCCCGTCGTCGAAGCATCGACAGACTTCGTTCCCCCCTCGCAGCGGCTGGAGTACTGGGAGTCGCACAACGCCAACGAGCTGATCGGCCTGCGCTGCTCGGCCTATTCGCCCCAGGGCCTTCGCGCCCGGGAGCGCAACTTCGATCTGGCCACGCTGCGCATGGCCGAGATCAGCGGCAACGAGCATGTGGTGGAACGCGCCGAGCCCATGCTGCGACGCCACCCCAAGGATTCGGTTTTCGCCTGCATCCTGCTCAAGGGCGAAGCCTTCTTCTACCAGGCCGGACGCTGCGTGCCGGTGCAGGAGGGCGACCTGATCCTCTATCCCACGACCCTGCCCTACCTGTACGGCTTCACGCGCGAGATGCGGCAGGTGCAAGTGGACATCAGCGCAGACCGGCTGTTCGGCGGCGGGCGGCTGCGGCGTCTTGAGGCCCCCGTCAAGTTCGAAGCCGGATTGCGCAGCGGGCGGCTGCTCGCGTCCACGCTGCGGGAGACGATGCTGGATTTCATGAACCAGCCGCTGGCCGAGCATGCGGAAGGGGCCGCCTCACAGGTGCAGACTCTCATGGAAGCGCTGCTCACGCTGGGCTCGCCGGCGGCACGGATGAACGAGTCGGCCGCGGTGCGGCTGCTGCGCGCCGAGGCTTTCATCAGCGAACACTTGGGCGAGCCCGAGCTGGATGCCGCGGCGGTGGCCCGGCAGATGGCCATGTCGGTGCGCAACCTCGACCGCCTCTTCGAGCAGCACGGTTGCACTGTGACGCAGTGGATCTGGCGGCAGCGCCTGCTGGCGGCGCGGCGGCAGCTCGAGGACCCGGCGCGCGCCGGCGTGACGATCGGCGAGATCGCGCTGGCCTGCGGGTTTTCGACCCAGGCGCACTTTGCCAGCGTGTTCAAAGCCGCATACGGTTTGACGCCGACACAGTTCCGGCGCGATTTGGCTGTCCCCAAAGCGCCCGGGCCCGCGGAGTAAGCTGCGGGTTGCCTTGGGAGGACAGGAAGCCGCGCGTAGGCCGAAAAAGGCCGCTGCGGACTTGCCAAAGCACTTCGGCTGGGAGAATCCCAAAGTAGTTCTTTTCACAGGCCCGTCAGCCTCGCACATGACGTCCATCGCGCTTGTTGGCGCCACTGGCAATCTCGGCCGGCACGTCGCGGCGCAAGCCCTCGCCGCAGGATGGCGCCTGTCTGTCGCTGTTCGCAGCCGAGCGCGGCTGCTGCCCGAGATCGCGGCGCATGCCCAGGTGTCGGACATCGATCTCGCATCCGCCGCTTCAGCGCAGATCGCGTCGTTCGCCGCTGGCCACGATGTGTTCGTGTCCTGCGCTGGCGTGGTGACTGAAGGAGAAGCCTTTGTCGATCTGGTGGAGCGCATTGCCACCGCTCTGGAGTCAGTTGGCGAGAACGAACGGCCGGTGTGCTGGTTCCTCGCGGGTGCGGCACTGCTTCCGCTCGACAACAGCGGCAGGCTAGGCGTAGATCTTCCAAGGGTCCGCAGCACCTACTGGCCTCATCGAAAGAACTACGAACGTCTGCAGCGGTCCCCACTCGACTGGCGCCTTCTGTGTCCGGGGCCAATGGTCGAAGAGCCGGCCATGGGACTGAAACACCTTCGCATCAGCCTCGATGCGCTGCCCGCGCCGCTCCCGCCGATCACCCAGGCTTTGCCGGCACCGCTGGTTCTTCCGATGTTTGCGATGAAGATTCCAGAGATGATCATTCCCTATGCAGATGCCGCATCTGTCATGCTCGCGAACGCCTCGCCGGAGAACTCAATGGCGAGGCGGCGGGTCGGGGTGGCCTTGCCCGCAGGCATGAAGGGCAAGAAGGCGCAGTGGGCAGCCCAGGCGAGAGGTGCAGGCTGAGCCCTCGGTCGACGCCAGCTGCCAGCTTGCCGCGGGAGTGCCGATGGCGTGCATCTCCGGCATTTGGAACGGCGCCTCCTCACGTCCCCAGAACAGCAGAACGCGGGGCGCCAGCACCGAGCACCATCGCGGTACGCGGCGCCGCGCTCACCCAGCGCCGGCCAGCTCCGGGGTGAAGCCCGCCTTGGTCAACTCGAGCTTGTATTGCTCCCAGCCGGAGCCGGGCACGGTCTCCTCCGCGCGCGAGCGAATCTCTCGCAGGCGCGAGCGAACCGCCAGCGCCGCATCGGCCGCATCGCCGACGAACACGCCCTGCGTCATCGTCACGTGCGCGCACTCGAAGCTGCCGGCGCCGGCCAGCAGGATCATTCGGGTGGGCGCGTCGTCGCCAACCAGCGCGATCAAGCCAGGACTCACCCTCTCCGGCGCAAGGCCCGCGAGTGCGTCTTGCGGCAGCACGCCCTCGGTCATGCCGGTGGCAGCGCTGGGCGCCAGGCAGTTCACATGGATGCCGTGCTTCTCGCCTTCCAGCGCCAGCGTCTGCATGAGGCCGACCAAGGCCATCTTGGCCGCGCCGTAATTGGCTTGGCCGAAGTTGCCGTACAGGCCGGACGACGAGGTGGTCATCACGATGCGGCCGTGCTTCTGGGAGCGCATGCGCTCCCAGACGGCCTTCGTGCAATGCACCGCGCCCATCACGTGGACCTCCAGAACCTTCCGAAAGTCCTCCAGCGCCATCTTGGCGAAGGACTTGTCGCGCAGGATGCCGGCGTTGTTCACGAGGATGTCCACGCGGCCCCACTTGGCGGCAGCGGTCGCGACCATCGCCTCCATCTGCGCGGGGTCGCAGACATCGCCGCCGTCCACCAGCGCCTCGCCCCCTGCGCGGCGGATCTCGTCGGCCACGGCGCGCGCGGACGATCCTTCCTGGTCGCCGCGCAGGTCGTTGACGACCACGCGCGCGCCGTGGCGGGCCAGTTCGAGCGCGTGCGCTCGTCCCAGGCCGCCACCGGCGCCGGTGACGATGGCCACCCGGTTGTGCAAATACTTCATGTCCAGTTCCTCAGAAGAATGAAAGTCTCAAGTATGGGAATAGAGGACGGTACCCTTGGCGAAGCCCTTGGCCCGGAAGATCCACGATCCCTCCCCCCCGTCCGCGTCGTTGGTCAGGATGACCATCTCGTTCGTCCCTGGCACGAAGCCAACGCTGGTCGAGCGCATGTTGTGCCCGCTGTCTCGCTTTGGCAGCAGGATCTGGCCGATGGCGATGCCATTCGGGTTGAACGCCAGGACTCGGCCTTGCGAATACATGGCCACGTACACGTTGCCATCGGAATCGGATCGCATGGAATCCGGCGCGAACCCGCTGAAGTAGTAGGGAACCGCCGTGCCGAACGGCGCGATCTTGGTCGCGTCCGCCATCTCCACCTTGTGAAGACGCCCGGCGCTCAACTCCGTGGCCCAGAGCACCTTGCCGTCAGGGCTCAGGCAGACACCGTTCGCGATCGCCATGTGCTCGAGAATCGGCGTGATGGTCTTGAAGTCGGGGGAGACGTAGTAGACGCCGCCGATGGGGTTGGTCGTGCTGCCCCGGAAGTCCGTGAAGTAGAAGCCGCCATTGGCGTCGAAAACGAGGTCGTCGGGCAAGTAGCCTGCACTGGCCGGGACGATGGTCGTCAGGCCACTGCCGTCGGGATTGATCCAGAAAACACTGCCCGTATCGACGAAGTTGCCCAAGCCAGCCACGAAGATGCGCCCATCCTTGTGGATCGCCAGCCCGGCCGCACCACGGTTGTTGGCGGGCAACACCGTGCTCAGGGACTTGGTGGGCGACAACTTGAAAATCGTGCCACCGAAGACATCGACGAACAGCAGATTGCCATCGCGGTCGAACGACGCACCTTCGAGCTGCAGGCCCTTGTCGGAAACCTGAAAGTACGGCTCGGCCGTCACGGTGGGAAGGCCGCGTTCGTTCTGCGGGATCGGGAACGGCCCCTGGATATCGGGCGTGTAGACCAGACCGGACCCGGTTGCCGTGGCCGCGACCGGGGCCGAGGCATAGCCCCCGCCGCCGCAAGCTGCGAGGGATGCGCCAACGCCGAGCAGGCCGGCATAACCGACAACACGCCGAAGGCACGCTCGGCGATCCATCGAAGCCGAGCCGAAGGAGACGCCCGCAGGGGGACGACGAATGATCATGTTTTCTCCTGTGATGGTGAAGATCCGTGCCGGCATTGGTTCTCCTCCGGGCCCGGCACGGGGTACCGCCGGCTCAGCCGGCTCTGGACTTGCCCGGGTTCGGAGCAACCGGCGGAACCGGCCGAACCAGCTGGCAGGACGTGGGGGTGCTCGCCATCCATGCGCATGGACACGTCGGCGTCGATGCGGAAGTGCCAGAAGCTGCACTTCTCGTTGGTCAGCGCCGGATCGATCGCGGCCTGGTTGGCATAGATGACCTCGCAGCCGGGATTTGCCTCGTTGTGCCTGGCCACGGCCTCGGAGATCGCCAGAGCCACCGCCGAGCCGTTGCCCTGCACGATGAAGCGCGCGCCACGAGCGATCGCGGCCTGCACCTGCGTCACGGCTTCAGCGGCGCTTCGCTTGCTGTCGAGGCCGAACACCTCGTAGCGGGGTTCGCTGCCGCTCCGACTGCGGTTCAACACGCCTGCGAAGAACTCCGCGGTCTTGAACTGATTGACGCCGGTGACGGCCGCGGGACCCGAGAGCGGGTCGATGACGGCGATCTTCACCGTCTCGGTCTTCTGTGCTGCTGCCATGCTTGCCGCGAGGCAAAGCGCCAGGCCGGCCAGGAGTTGTCGTGAAGCGTTCATCTGGGTGTCTCCTCCGTCATCAGAAAGCCACGGCGCGCGCACCCTTGAGCCCCAGCATCGCGCGCGCCTCGTCGGGCGTGGCGATCTCCAGCGAGAGCTCTTCGAGGATGCGGCGGATCTTTCGCACTTGATCGGCGCAGCTGCGCGCGAGCTGGCCGCGGCCGAGGTACAGGCTGTCTTCCAACCCCACGCGCACGTTGCCGCCCAGCACGGCACCCACCGTGAGCAGGGGCATCTGGTGGCGCCCCGCACCCAGCACCGAGAAGCGGTAGCGGTCGCCGAACAGACGGTCGGCCGTGGTCTTCATGAAGACCAGGTTCTCCGGATCGGGGCCGATGCCGCCCAACACCCCGCCGATCATCTGGATGAACAGCGGCCCCCGCACCAGCCCTTCATCCATGAAGTGCGCCAGGTTGTAGAGGTGGCCAACGTCGTAGCACTCGAACTCGAAGCGCGTGCCGCAGTCCTCGCCCAGCACTTTCAGGATGTGCCGGATGTCGCGAAAGGTATTGCGGAAAATCAGGTCTTCCATGCCCTCGATGTAGGGCTTCTCCCACTCGTAGCGCCACTCACGGATCTTGCGGGCCGCCGGGTGGATGGAGAAGTTCATCGAGCCCATGTTCAGAGAACACATCTCCGGCTTGGCTTGCAGCGGGAAGGCCAGGCGCTCTTCCAGCGTCATGCGCGTGCTGCCACCGGTGGTGATATTGATGACGGCATTCGTCGCATCGCGGATGCGTGGCACGAACTGGTCGAACACTTTGGGGTCCGCCGTCGGCCGTCCGTCGCTGGGATCGCGCGCGTGCAGGTGCAGGATGGCGGCACCCGCCTCGGCCGCTTCGATCGCCTGCTCGGAGATCTGCTGCGGCGTGAGGGGCAGGTACGGCGACATCGCCGGTGTGTGCACCGAGCCGGTCACCGCGCAGGAGATGATGATCTTGTCTTGGGTCTGGGCCATGGTCTTTCCTTCGGCGTCACACCGCCAGCCAGTCCGCCAACAACTGATCGTCCTCGGCCAGCTGCTGCGGGGTTCCTTCGAAGACGATCTGGCCGTGGCCCATCACGCACACGCGTGTCGAGACCTTCAGCGCGATCGCCAGCTTCTGTTCCACCAGCACCACGGACACGCCCCTGCGGTGCATGTCGCGGATGCATTCCCCGACCTGGGCGACGATCTTGGGCGCCAAGCCTTCGGTCGGCTCGTCGATCAGAATCACTTGCGGGTTGCCCAGCAGCGAGCGGCAAATGGTCAGCATCTGCTGCTCGCCGCCGGAGAGGCTGCCGGCCTTGGTGTTGCGGCGCTCCTTCAGGCGCGGGAAGTAGGCGAACATGTCGTCCATCGTCCAACGCGTGACGCCAGGCAGCGCACGCTGCTCGCCCATGCGCAGGTTCTCGTCCACCGTGAGATTGGCGAATACCTCGCGCTCCTCGGGAACATAGGCGATGCCCGCGCGGCAGATCGCGTACGGCCGCGCGCCGGTGATGTCGCGGCCGACCAGACGGATGGCACCGCCGCTGGGCGGCACCAGGCCCATGATTGCCTTCATCGTGGTGGAGCGGCCAGAGCCGTTACGCCCCAGCAGGCTGACCACTTCGCTGGCGCCCACCTCGAAGGTCACGCCGTGCAGGATGTGGCTCTTGCCGTAGTGCGCGTGCACGCCTTCCAGCGTCAGCAGCGCGCTCATGCTGCCACCTCTTCGCCCAGGTACGCTTCCTTCACCGCCGGATTGGCGCGAATCTCCTCGGGCGTACCGGTGGCGATGACCTGGCCGTACACCAGGACGCTGATGCGGTCGGACAGCGAGAACACCACCTGCATGTCATGCTCCACGATCAGCAGCGCGCGGCCGCGCGTCACCTCGCGGATCAGCTGCGCGGTGTACGCCGTCTCCTCGTTCGACATGCCCGCCATCGGCTCGTCCAGCAGCACGACCTTGGGATCGCAAGCCAGCGTCATTGCGATCTCCAGCGAGCGCTGCTGCGAATACGAGAGCTCGCCCGCCAGCGTGTCCGCGCGGTGCTGCAGCCGCACCTGCTCGAGCAGGCGCTCGGTCTCCTCGCGCACCCCGCGGTGCCGGGCGATGAGCGTGACCAGGTGGTATTGCAGCCCGTGGGGCCGCATCACCGCCAGGCGCAGGTTCTCGAAGACCGTGAGCTTGGGGAAGATGTTGGTGATCTGGAACGAACGCGCCAAACCCAGGCGATTGACCTCCTGCGGCTTCTGGCCATCGATACGGTGGCCATCCAACACGATTTCGCCGGCCGTCGGCTTCAGGTTTCCGGACACGAGGTGGAACACCGTGGACTTGCCTGCGCCGTTCGGGCCGATCAGCGCATGCCGCTCGTCGGGCTTCAGCGCGAGGTCCACGCCGCGGATGATCTCGGTTTCGCCGAAGGATTTGCGCACGCCGCGCAGGGTGAGGATGGATGTGCTCATGCGGTGCTCTCTCCGGTAGGCAGGGCGGCGCTCGCGACCGCCGGTTCGGCCGGCTCGCCCGCGCCGATCCCGCGCAGCGTGCGTTGCACGCCCAGCAACACGGCCCCGCCGACTGCGAGCAGCAGCACGGGGACGGCCCATGTCGATGCGGCCGCGGGCAGCCAGCCATGGCCAAACAGCGTGATCGGTGGCCACGCGCCGCCGGGCTGCGCCGCGGCGAGCGCCCGGTAGTCCTGCGAGAACATGCGCTGCAGCAGTTCCACAGCGAACGCGGTGCCCGCCGCCAGCAACACCGCGGCGGCGAGGCAGGCGGCCAGCACGGGCAGGAAGCGCGCCGTGCCGATACGGCGACGCAGGCGGGCCGCCGCACCGAACAGACCGGCCAGCCCCTCGGGCATGAACATCATCACCAGCACGAACAGGAGGCCTTGGTAGAGCAGCCACGACTGGGTGAGGTCGGACACCGCATAGCCGAAGAACGTCATCAGCGCCGCGCCGAGCGCCGGACCGAGGAATACCTTCACCCCCCCGATGTAGGTGTTGAGCACCACGGCCGCTGACAGGTGGGCGTCGAGCACCACGTAGTTGGCCGCTTCGTTGCTTACCACCTGAAGGCCGCCGGCGATGCCGGAGAACATGGCGGAGATCGCGAACACCAGCACCGAGAGGCGGTGCACGTCGTAGCCCAGGAAGGCCAGGCGGTGCCCGTTCTCCCGCAGGCCGAGCGCGAGCCGACCGGTGGGCGTCAGGGTGAAGAAGAACAGGAGCGCCAGGCAGGCCAGCACCCAGGTCAGGGTGAGGTAGTAGACGTGCACGGTCGAGCCGAAATCCAGGCCCAGCGATGGCATGCGCATGGCGGACACGCCCGCCTCGCCGCCGAACCAGCCCTTGAGGTGTGGCGCCAGCGCGTGCAGCAGCTCGGCGATGGCCAGCGTGATCATGGCGAAGTAGGTGCCGGTGCGCTGCGTGGCGAACCAGCCGGCCACGGCGCCGAGCAACAGCCCACCCACGCCGCCGGCCAGCGGCAGCAAGGGCGTGGGTAGCAGGCCCGCGCCGCCCACGGCGTTCATGGCATGCACGGTGGCGAACGCGCCGATGCCGAAGTACGCGGCATGGCCGAAGGACAGCATGCCGGCCTGGCCGCACAGCACGTTGTAGGCACTTGCGAACAGGGCCGCGATCAGCATCTGGATGGCGGCGTTCACCAGGCCTTGGGACAACAGCAAGGGGACCGCCGCCAGCAGCAGCACCGCGATGGCGATGGCGATGAGAAGATGTCGTTGCACGGCGATCAGCCTTTCTCGCCGAGCAGTCCACCCGGGCGCACCAGCAACACCAGCAGCATGAGCGCGAAGGGAATGGTGGCGGCCAGGCTGGACACCTTCAGCGCCAGCAGCCCGCCGACGCCTTGCGCCCAGCCGCGCGCGCCCAGCAGTGCGAAACCGTCGGCCAAGGTCGCGTCCACGGCCACCGCCAGCGAGGTGATGACGCCGATCAGGATCGACGCGAGCATCGCGCCTTCCAGCGAGCCGAGCCCCCCGACCACCACCACCACGAACACCATCACGCCGAGCTCCAGCGCCATGTTGGGGTTGGTGGTGTAGAAGGCGCCCGCCACCGCGCCGGCAAGGCCGGCCAGCGCGGCACCCACGCCGAATACACCCATGAAAACGAGTGGCACGTTGTGGCCGAGCGCCTCGGCCATGCGCGGCCGGTAGATCGCCGAGCGCACCACGATGCCCACCCGCGTGCGGGTGAGCAGCAGGTAGATGACGACGAACATCGCCACCGCCACACCGCCCATCAGCAGCCGGTAGGCCGGATAGTCGGCGCTGCCCACGGTGAAGGCGGCGAAGTCCAGCGACTTCGGGATGCGGTAGTTCACCGGGTAGTTGCCGAAGAACAGCTTGACGCCCTCGGCGATGATGAACGAGAGGCCGAAGGTGAGCAGTAGCTCGTGCGCATGGCCGTGGTGATGCACCCGCCGCAGGAAGAAGCGCTCCACCACGATACCTACCGCACCCACGAGCAGCGGCGACACCAGAAGCGCCCCCCAGAAGCCCAGGGCGCCCTGCAGCGCATACGCGAAATAGGCGCCCAGCATATAAAACGAGGCGTGCGCGAAATTGAGCACGCCCATCATCCCGAAGATGAGCGTGAGGCCGGCCGAGATCATGAACAGCAGCAAGCCGTAGATGACCCCGTTCAGCAGCGAAACGGCGAGCGTGTCCATGGTCTCGTCGCGGCTGCGCTCAGGAAGGACGCTGCATCTTGCAGCTGGCCTGCGCCGGCGTGGCCGCTTCGGCGGCGCTGAACACCTTCACCGGCTTGAAGCCCATGTCGGTGTCGTCGGCCTTGAACTTCGCGTCTTTGGCAACGGTGGACACCACTATCGGCAGCAGGGCCTGGTGGTCGGCCGCGCGCATGCTCATCTCGCCCACCGGCGTCTTCACCTTGGCGGTCTCGATCGCCTTGGCGAGCGTGTTCACGTTGAGCTTGCCGCCCTCAGGCTTGGTACGCTTGAGCGCATCGGCCACCATCGCCAGGCCGAACACGGTCTGCGGTTCGATGAACACCGGCACGTGGCCCGCCTTGGCCTTGTAGTCGGCCACGAACTTCTCGCCCTCGGCGCCCGCCGCCTCGGCGCTGAAGGTGTGGGCGATGAAGTGGCCCAACGTCAGCTCGCCGCCGTTGGCGATGTTGCCCGGCTGGTCCAGGAACACGGTGCCGAAGCGCGCGTTCAGGCCGGCGGCCTTGGTGGCCTTCATCAGCAGCAGCAGGTCGTTGGACCAGTTGCCGGTGATCACGGTGTCGGCCTTGGCGGCGCCGATCTTGGCAACGTAGGGCGCGAAGTCCTGGATCTTGTTGACGTCGTGCAGCGTCTTCTCGACCAGCTGGTAGCCGCCCAGCTGGGCGCTGGCCTCGATGGCCTGCTCCATGTCCTGGCCCCAGGAGTAGTTCTGGTTGATCGCGTACACGCGCGAGCCCAGCGCGTTGGACTGCTTCATCGCCAGCACCAGCGCCTTGGTGCGCACCTGCGCGTTGCCACTGAAGCGGAAATGGTGGAAGTGGCACTTCTCGCCGGTGAGCTCCAGCGCCTCGGCGCCGACGTTCACGTAGATGATCGCCTTGCCGGGGTTGCGCAGGTTGTGCTTGCGCACGTCTTCCGTGATCTGCCCGCCCACCGCGGAGGAGGCGCCCTGCACCACCAGGTGCACGCCGTCGGCGATGGCGGCCTTGAGCTTGTCGGCGGCGCCGGCCGGCCCGCCCTGGTTGTCGTACTCCACCAGTTGTACGGGCTGGCCGTTCCAGCCGCCTTCGGCGTTCATGCGTTCGATGGCGTATCGCGCCGCGGCGCGGTACATCAGGCCCGAGGCCGCCTGGGGCCCCGACAAGGTCTCGATCAGGCCGATCTTCACCGGGTCGGCGAGCGCGCCCCCGCAGGTCAGGATAGCGGCGGCCGCGAGGGCGGCGAGGCGAAGGCTGGGATGGCGTTTCATGCGGATGTCTCCTGGTGGGTTGTCAGAGGTACTCGGTGTTGGCGTCCACGCTGATCGCCTGGCCGCTGACGTTGCGGGCCGCGGGCGAGCACAGGAACAACGTCATGGCCGCCACGTCCTCGGCGGTGACCATGCGGCGCAAGGAGGTCTTGCGGATGTAGTCCTCGCGCATCGTCTCGGGGCTGACGCCTGTGGCCGCAGCGCGTGCGGCGATGACGCCATCGATGCGCCCGCCCTCCACCGTGCCGGGCAGCACGGCGTTGACGCGCACGCCATACGGGCCGAGCTCGATGGCCAAGGACTTCATCAGCCCGACCACGGCCCACTTGGTGGCCGCGTACGGCGTGCGGAAGGCATAGCCGAGGCGCCCCGCGACCGAGCTCATCGCCACGATGCAGGGGTCGGCCTGCGAGTCCTTCAGCATCGGGACGGCGCGCCGCGCGAACAGGAACTGGCTGTTCAGGTTGACATCAACGGTGCGCTCCCACAGCCCCGGCTCCAGAGCCTGGACGGGCCCGGTAGGCCCGGCGATACCGGCGTTGTTCACCAGCACGTCCAGTCCGCCCAGCGTGCCGCGCACGTCGTCGAAGACAAGATTCACATCGCGTTCGATCGAGGCGTCGGCCGCACTGCTGCTGATGCCGGGCACCTCGGCCGCCAGCCGGTCGAGCGCGGCGCGGTCGATGTCACAGACGTGCACGTGAGCGCCGGACTCGTAGAAGGCGCGGGCGATGGCGGCACCGATGCCGCTCGCGCCAGCGGTCACCAGGACCTTGAGGCCGGGTCGTGGCCGGAGCGAGTCGAGAAGGGTGCTCATGCTGTGGGTCCTGCGGTGCGATACGTTGGACATGACTGTCGCGGGCGGGCTCCGCAAAACCTATGTGTCGCCCACACACTGGATGCGCCGATCTGATGTAGGCACCTCACTCGGTAGAAACCCTAGGGAATGTGGGCGCCGCAGCGACTAGCCTGGGCCCCCGGGCTGCTGTCGACGCCTGGAAAGGAGCGATTCAGATGGCCGTGGAGCTCGAGGCGGAACCTGCGCAGGCGATGGCCTGGGACCTCATCCGGATGCTGCACCAGGGTGCCGCCGCGGAGGAGTTCGCCGCGCGCCTGGCCGAGGCCGAAGCACTACCGGAGCGGGAGCCCGCCAAGCCCGGTCTCGTCGAGCTGGTGCGCATGGCGATGGCGCTGCGCAACCGGTTGGACCTGTCCCAACAGCGCGAGAGCGGAATGCTGGCGGTGATCGAATCGGCCCGCGACCTGTCCAGCCGCCTCGACCTGAAGGAGCTGCTGCGCGCCATCGTCTCGCGCGCGCGCAACATGCTGGGCTCGCAAGTGGCGTGGATTTCCGCGTACGACACGGCGCTCGGCGCCTTCCATGTGCTCGCCACCGACGGCGCGCTGGCCGGCGGCACCGGACAGATGGTGGCGCGCAACGACCTGGGCATCGTCAGCGTGGTCTTGAAGACACGCCTGCCCTTCACCACTTCCGACTACCTGAACGACACCCGATTCGCGCATGACGCCACGCTGGACGCGACCTTCCGCGACGAAGGCGTGGCCGCCGTGGTGGGCGTGCCGCTGCTGTGGGAGGGCGAGGTGATCGGCATGCTGTTCGTCGCCGACCGCTACCACCGCACCCACACGGCGCACAACATCTCCATCCTGTCGACCCTGGCCACGCACGCCGCCGTGGCGATCAAGAACGCGAAGGCTTTCGAACAGGCGAGCGCCGCGCTCGCCAGTGCCGAGGCCGCGCACGCGGCGCTGGAGCATCACTCCCGCAAGGTGCAGGCAGCGGCGGAGGCGCACGAGCAGATGACGACGCTGCTGGCGCGCGGCGCGTCGCTGGGCGCGCTGTGCGAGGCGGTGGCGGCCCTGATGGAAGGCAGCGTGCTCGTGCTCGACGAGGCCGCCCAGGTGATCGCCCGCGGCGCCGCCCCCGGTTACGCCAGCGAGGCTGCGACCGGCTACGAGCCGCACGGCGGCCACAGCAGCAACTTGGCCCGCGCGCTGCGGCACAGCCGGCAGGTCGGACGTTCCGTCGTGGCCTACGAATCCGGCGGCGAAACCTGCCACGCCAGCGCCGTGATCGCGGGGCACGAAATCCTCGGTTCGGTGCTGCTGTTCCGCAGCGGCGAACTCGACGAGATGGCGGTTCGCACTTTCGAGCGCGGCTGCGCCATGGTGGGCATCGTGCTGCTGGCCCGTGAGCGCATGGAAGCCAGCCAGAGCCGCGACCAGTCCGCGCTGCTGCGCGCTCTGGTCTCGCCGGTGCAGGACGATCTGCCGGTGCTGTGCGAACGCGCGGCGCGGTTCGGCCTGGACCTGTCGCAGCCCTGTACGCTGCTGATGGTGGATCTGGGTGATCCGCTGGCCAGCCACCTGGCACGGCGGCTGCGGGCAACGAAGGACCTGCCGCAGGCCGTGTTCGACGAGACGGATGGCGTGCTCACGGTGCTGTGCACCACCACGCAGGCGGCGGACGCGCGCCGCATCCTCACAGACCTCGCGCGCGCCAATGCGGATGGCCGGCTGCGCGGCATCCTGTCCCGGCCGGTACCTGAGCCTGCGGGCCTGCCGGCCGCGTTCTCCGTGCTGCGTCGTGCCCTCCCGGTGCTGCGCCGCCTGGGAGTGCAGGGCCGCATCGTCGCTCAGAACGAAATGGCGCTGTACTCAACGCTATTCGAGACACACGACAAAGAAAGCCTAGCGGCATTCCTGCAGGCGACGATTGGTACGCTGACTGCGCACGACGACAAGCGGGGCTCCGAGCTGACGGCGACACTGCTCGCCTACTTCGACAGCAGCCAGAACGCGACAGCAGCTGCGCAGCGCCTGGGCATCCACGTGAACACCATGCGGCAGCGGCTGATCACCATCGAAGACTTGATCGGGCATTTCGGCGACGCGACCCGCTCACTGGAGCTGCACGTCGCGCTGCGCTTGTGGAATCTGACGCGCCCCATGTCCTGAAGCCAACCTTCTCACCGAAAGGGTCAGTCTCTCGGCCACTCCCGCAGCGCGGCATTCACCGCCTGCGGCTGCTCCATCGGGCTCATGTGGCCCGAGTCCTCGGCGAGCACCAGCCGCGAGCCGGCCACCATGGCCTGCATCTCCTCGTGGCGTGCCAACGGGCTCCAGGCATCCTGGCGCCCGCACAGCAGCAAGGTGGGGCGGCGCAGCGCCTGCAGCACGCCCGACCGCTTCGCGGCACAGCTGAATGCGCTGCTTGACCGCCCGGACGCGCGACCGGTCTTCACTGCCCTCATGGCCGCACAAGGACTTTGCCCTCGGAATTCCAGCGTCGAACTCACCTCGCCGTTTCGCGGCTCCGGAGCGTTGCCGTCGATCGACAGCCCGAAGGCCACCATCGATGTTCGGCATGCCGAACATTGCGGAGGTGGACGGAACGATCCCGCCCTCGAAGCCGTACAAAGACTCTGCCCCCGAAGTTTCTACGTCGTCCTGCCACCGCTGCATCCAGGCTGCCGAAACCGAAAATTCAATCCGCTCGCAGAGCACGTCCACAAGGCCGCTGCATGAATTTCCTCACGGCTCCATCAAGCGGAAGACCTCCGCTGTCGATACCCGTTCGAGACTTTCGGTGTTCGGCATGCCGAACACCGAGAAACAGAGCCAGACAGAGAGGTGAATTCGGCACGTAGCGAATTCGGGGCGAACCATCGGATGGGCATCCGCGTCACCCGCGCAGCGCGGCAGGGCCGCCAAGAACAGCCTACTCTCGCAGCGTGAATACCACTGAGAGGTAAGAGACCGGCTGAGTCTGAATGGCCTCGATCCCATGCAGTGCAGTCGCATCGAACAGCAGCGAGTCCCCTGCCCTCACCTCCGCAGTCCTGCCGCCATAGCGGTAGCTGACCT
This sequence comes from Variovorax beijingensis, assembly GCF_007828835.1. Lineage (GTDB taxonomy): Bacteria > Pseudomonadota > Gammaproteobacteria > Burkholderiales > Burkholderiaceae_C > Variovorax > Variovorax beijingensis_A. The sequence continues at coordinate 181,872 of NZ_VIVL01000010.1, forward strand.
CCCCGGACAGGAAGTACAGGAACTTGAGGCCCGGGTGCTGGAAGGTCACGTAGGGATCGGCACCGGGCAGCAACGTGACCAGGTACGGCTCGACGAACAGGTTGCCCGACAGCAGGTGACCCAGCAGCTCGTAGCGGTAGTCCGCCACTGCGCCGATCCGATCGACCAAGACACCATGTCCTGCACGCACATGGCAAAAGTCCGTGCGCCGCGCCTGATCACTGAAGAAGCGCGACGCCGGCACACCCAGACCATTCGCGAGACGCTCCAAGGTCTCCACCGATGGCGAGACCAATCCGCGCTCGATGCGAGAAAGCATCGAGGCAGAAATCCCCGAGGTCTTGGCCAGTTCGCCGCCAGACACCTCGGCCGCCATGCGCAGCGCCCTCACCTGCGCGCCGATGCGAGCCGCGGACAGGCTGCGCACGACAGGTGCGGGCTGCCGCGGCCGGACACGCGTCACCGACGCTGGCAAGCGCAACGGGCGAGCCGTTGGCAGCGGCGAAGCAAGCTCTCTACGGGCCATCTTGAATCTCGCACATGAGAATGGTCAGTTAGCACCTTGTGCAAAGCATCTGGGAACGAGTGCGACACACAATAACTCGTCATATACTTTGTAGCTCTATGCCATTCTATATGTGGCAATCAGGCGGTGCCAAGCCGCCGCGCTCCCCCTGTTCCGCCACCCAACTTTCCGCGTGCCTTTCGGACTGCGCGGGTCGCGGTAGGCATCCCGCAGGAGGCCTTCGACACAGTCTCATCTCGGACTTATGTCAGCATTCTTGAAAGAGGCGTGAACGTCCCTACGCTCACGAAGATCGATGCTCTGGTTCGGGTTCTGGGCCTGCACCCGTTGACTGTGCTCACGCTCGCCTACGCAAGTTCGCCGTCGTCTGAAGAAATCGGCAAACTCCAAGATCTGGTGGCAGGAGAAATCGCGAGCCTTGGGTTGACGGCGTTCTCGCCAAACTCACTGCCAAGAGGCAAGACTCGCAGCACCAAATAAGAAATTTGGGCATACGCGTCAAACAGATCGAAGATCTTCCCATGACCACAAGCGCTGAGCTGTACCAGCTCAGCTGGGTCATCGAGCAACTCATGGCTGACCCCAGGCGCATCGCGCTTTTAGCTGCACATAGGCCAACTGGTGAAGTACTGGGACTGGGGGACCGGCAAGCTGCGCGAGGCTCGCATCGCGGCGATGAAAGACCGACCGGTCACGCTGCTCGATGAGCAAAGCAAACAGCGCTTCAGCGTGCTGTATGCGGCCGTTGTGCCTGCCGATAAACAGCAGGCAGGCGCGTCACCCTCTCCGGCGACTGCGCCGCCGCTGAAGCCGCCGCCGGAGAACCATCACAAGCAGGACTTCCGCGTCGGCCAGCGCGTGAGCTCTACCGACCAAAGCGTGAGGCGACAGGTCAGCTCGGGTAGCAATTCCGACGAGTCAATGCGCCGCTCAAGATAATTGTCGTCCTCCAGCGTTTGAAGCCACAGTCGGACAGCAACCGGTCGCGCGAGAAGAACCCGAATTCGACATGCCGAGGCTGAAGCAGTCGTTGAATGCAGAGCAGCACGTTCGTCATACATCAATCACCCTTCTTCTTCGCGAACCCAAGCACCTTCATCGGCCCGGTGAGCGTCTGCTTGGCCTTCCAATAGCCCTCCCAGGGGTCCTTGGTCTGGAATGACAGATGCTCGCGTGCAGTGGCGATGGTCCATTGCGCACCGCTTTTCAGCGTGGCAAGGTCGTCCCAGCTGACAGGCACGGACACGCCGAGGCCCGGCCGGGCGCGCGCGGAGAAAGCGGCCGCGGTGGTCGCACCGTGCCCGTTGCGCAAATAATCCACAAACAGCTTGCCGACCCGGTTGGCCGGACCGCTCTTAGCGACGAACCGTGAAGGTATCGCGCGCGCGAGGTGCTGCACGACCGCCTGCGAGAACGCCTTGACCGTGTCGTAGTCGAGTCTTGGCGCCAAGGGCACGACGACATGGAGCCCTTTGCCGCCGCTCGTCTTCAACCAGGACGCCAGGCCCAGCTCCGAGAGCAGCGTGCGCACGAGCGTGGCGGCCTCCTGGACATGCGGCCAACTCGTGCCTTCGCCCGGGTCGAGGTCGAAGATCAACCGGTCCGGCTTGTCGATGTTCTTCGCGAGCGAATTCCATGTGTGGAACTCGATGACGTTCATCTGCGCCGCATTCGCCAGCGCCTGCGCCGTGCCTACCTCGAGCAGCCCCGCGTGCCCGGGCCACAGCTTCTCGTCGAGCTGCTTGACGCCGGGGATGCTCAGCTTGTCGTCATGCTTCTGGAAGAACAACTCGCCTTGGACGCCGGTTGGCCCTCGGACCAGCGAGCAGGGGCGGCCTTGGAGATGCGGCAGCATCCACTCGGCCACCGACTCGTAGTAGCGCACCAGGTCGAGCTTCGTGAGGCCCGTGCTCGGGTCGATGACACGTTCGGCGTTGCTGACCTTGTCCGCTTCGTACCCCTTAGCAGACGTCGGTGCCGCAGGAGGCAAACTCATTTAACGGAGAAAGGGCGGAATTTACAGGCCTGGCTTGACCCGGCTAAGGCCGCGTCACTAGCGCAGCCTCGAGATTAAGTGGGTTCGATGGATTGAGGTGACGAGCCTTACGCTTGAAGCGGTGCTTCCCAGAGGGGAGACGTCATTGTGCCACTGCCAAAAGTGCGCGCGTGGTTCACACGTTCTGAGCTAGGTGCGGGATTGTGTTCTTTACAGGCTTGCACGGACGGCGCCTGAAGAGCGTTCCCCGGCTGTGCCGAAGTAACTCCCACCCTTGAAGTACCAAAGCAGTTTCTCAAGGAATGGGACTGCATCTTCTGGCTTCAGCGCCACGAGTTGCTCATCGGAAATGAGTCCCCTGAACCGGCGGCCGGATGCGGTGAATGCCTCGTACTCGACGTGGTAGCGCAGCCATTTCTGCCCACAGTGAACGCAGGTCTCGACCGAGACATCGCCATAGCGTCCCTCGGTCTCGTCAACGCCCACCGGCGCCGATTTAAAGCTGAGGTAGTGGAATGGTGGGCTGTGGCAAGGACAGTTGGACATGCGGACTCAGAACGGATCGTTTCACCAAGCGGTTAGACCGTGCTTGTCGCTTCCGCCGTCGCGTAGAGAAAACCTCGCCCTGTGCCGGGGTGCGCCACGTGATTTCCGGCGAGAGCGAGGTACTTTGACGGAACAGCCGCTACGGGCGCAGGTGGTGGACAGGCTCTCCGACGGCGAACTGCAAGGCGTGGTGGCTCTGAATACGGCTGGCCGAAGAACTGTTCGCGCATCGATCGAGCTAGCACCTCGGCGAGGAGGCTTGGCACGGCGTTGCCGATTTGACGTTGAACCTCAATCCGACCTCCAGTGACCGTGATGTCTGCCGGGAATGTTTGCAGGCGAGCCATTTCTTGGGCGCTCAGCCTTCGGTTTGACCAATGGAAAGGTCCTGTGGCAGGTCCGGGCTGCGCTTGGATCGTCCATGCCGGCCTGTCCTTAGCGAGCTTCAGCAAGAAATTCCAATAGCGACGTCTCCAACCAAACAGCGGCTCTCCGCCCATACGATCCGTGTGCCACAGGTAGTTCATCCCCTCGGGAATGGACGGCAGGAGGTCGGCCCACTTCCCTGAGATCGTTAAGTCCTCGTCAGAGCGAGGCAAAGCCCCACCGAGCGCGTCCCAGGCTGTCATCCAGCGTTCAAGGCCGGCGCCCTTGTCGCCGACTTCGGCGTGGCTCGGCGGAGGCGCAACAAATCGCTTGCCGTCGCGCGATGCGATGACGAATACGCGCGTTCGGGTTTGTGGGACGCCGTAGTCCGCCGCGTTAAGGGTAATCACGACAGGGCGGTACTTCGACTTGGTTACTGCGTTGATCCGGTCAACGGCCGCTAAGAGCAATTGGAGGCCCTCGTCCTTTCCAGAAAATCCTAAGCCCTCCACGTTCTCCAGCAGGAACGCCTTCGGGCGAACTTCCTCGAGAACCCGAAGGTAGCCCGAAAGCGTGCTTGCCCTTGGATCGTCTAGGCGGAGGCTTGAACCGCTTTTCCACCAACCGCTCTTCGAAAATGGCTGACACGGAGGACCGCCGATCAAAACGTCTACCGCATTGGCCTTTAAGCGCCCAGTCTGCAGAATCTGCTTCGTCGGAGTTGCGAGGAGATCTGCTTCGATGACCGGCCAGTCCCTACTCGCTCGCAGGCTTTCGCAGCACTGATGGTCGAACTCGAGAGCCACACGAGTCTCAAAGCCAGCAGCCTCAAACCCATAGTCAAGACCACCAACGCCAGTAAACAGGCTGAGAACAGAAAGTTGTTTTGTCACGGAGTTGCTACAGCACGGAATACATTGACGGGGTTCACGGCCCACTCCGGACCGACTCGTAAGTTGCTTTGGATTCGACCCGCACAGGACTTGTGATTAGGCAGATCGCTTGTCACGATGAAACGGAATTCCCACTTCTCCGTGATCGAATGGAGGCAGGCAGCCAGAATGTTGAAGTCGTCCGGCCGGTAGTAGCGTGAGCAAGGGTCGCTCTTAGAAGCACGAGTTCGCTGAAAATCGACGCGAGGCGTGCCGTCCTTGGCGACCATGCGCAAGGCGTTCTTGCACTCGATGAACAGCGGGCGACTCCCCCTATACCGTAGGGACACGTCCGGTTGACCTTCCTCGTCCAAGCGCCTGCACTCCTCAACGCCTTCCACCTTCGCCAGCATCGCTTCTAGATGATGTTCAGCGACCCAGCCTCTCACCGCCATCTTCAAGCGCCGAGCACCTTGAATGAGATCAAGGATCGCATCTCCCGACAGCTCCAGTTCTTTCGCGAGAGTGTGTGGAACGACTGTAGTTCGGAGCGCAGGGTTGCCGAGTAATTGCTCAGCGAGTAGTTGTCTGTGACCAGCATCGAGACCCACTGCCAAGCGTTCAAAGCGGACGAAGTCAGCGACTCGTCTTTGGCGAACTCCTACAAGCACCTCTACTGGCTCTCCTTCGCGGCGAGAGCTGTCGCGTTCCCAAGCATGCCATCCGTGTCGAACTACTGCTTCGACCTTCGCCCGCTTGAACTCCAAGCTGATGAACATCTTGGTGCCATCATGGAGCACCGGATCAGCGCCAACCATCACGCCTCGTTCCAAGTCAATGCCAACGAAAATCGTAGTGATCAGTTGAGAGGGATCGCGCTCCAGCGGCAGGATCGCCTTGGCATCACTCCCGTACTTGATCTGAAAGCGGTGCTCATCAGCAGGTCGATTCTTGGTTAGTTTGGAGTTCGCCAAGAATGCATAGGCAAGTACGCCATGCCGCTCGCCCAGTTGGTTCTCAAAAACGATGAAGAACGGGGCTTGGCTTGCGTCGGAGGCCCAAAGAATCGTACAGCCGCTGGCCTTGAGGCCCTCGATCAGAAAGTCCAGTAACGGCGCTTTAGAAGCCTTCTGAACACCCCATTTTTTGTAGTCGAACTCGAGCATAGGCCGTTGGGAGCGGAGTCAGGAAGTGAACGAGTGCTGGATGGATTCCCAGTATACGCGGTTTGCCGTTCCCCGCCGCTTCGGGAGCCAACCTCATTAATCGCTTGACTAACGAGCAAAGCCGCTAGATAAGCGCAACTCTTGGAGGAGGACGGCATGACAGAAGAAAAAAAGGTCAACCATCTCAGCATCTTCTTGATAAAAGATGCCTATGCGACCTATGAAAAGGCGTTGAAAACCGAGGCCTGCGCCTCAGCTCTTTCAATTGCCATCGCAGGACACGGGGAAGGCCAGTTGCTGATAAAAAAAACACCACCCTCGCCGCCGAAATGGTCAGCACTATTCAAGGAGTTCATCGACCCCAAAGACCTTGCAACTCCGGGGATCGCAGCTGCATTCTTCATAGTGGTTGATGGCAAAGCCTTTGTGTTGGCCTTCGGGCAGGGCGGTCGATTTCTCCTGCGGGATGATGTCATCGAAGAGCGATTCGGACTGTTATGCGCGTTGAACGCCGTCGATCCGAAGACGTTTCGTTGTGTCGATGTGCAATCGCTGAACGCCATCGAGAGCCACATGCGGATTCAGTCAGGGCAAGAGACAACGCCGGATCAGTTCGGACTTAGCGTTGAGCAGGACATGCTCAAAGCCATTGTTGGCACGCCCTCAAATCCGGCCCTCGGCAATCGGATGGCAGGGAGTGACGCCTTGGCGGTATCCGTCAGGCTGGACCTCACTGACCTGCCATTTCTTCTGGGTCAGTACCGCCAGCTTTTTGAAGCCGAACTGAACGCTGAGGATTACCAGTGGGTTAACAACATCTCGACTACCAAGAGCGCGGCAATCATCAACGCCCTTGAAGGTGCTCTTCAAGCGCGGCTGGCAGCGGATCAGTTCGATGGCATCTGGCTCTCCATTCCGGAAATTCTCGAATGGACAACAGTCAAAGGGTTCATGTATTCGCCACACGGCAACGGGGTACTTCATCCGGACATCAACATGCAGGGCTTTCGAAAGACTGTTGACGGTCCGGTCAGCCTCGACATTCTTCGTGAGCGGAGAGTTCACTGTGCTGACGCAGATCACAAGAAGGTCTTCAAGTCGTGGTCAGTGTTCAAGTGCCTATACGCAGAGATTGAACTTGATGGCGTCACGCATGTCCTCAATGATGGCAAATGGTTTAGTGTGGCGAAGGATTTTGTTCAACGAACGAAGCAGGACTATGCGGCAATTCCCACATCGAGCCTCAAGCTCCCTGAGTATCAAGGGGGTGGGGAGGGCGAATACAACGCCTACGTTGCGGCGCTTGAGCCCGGTGTTTATGACCTGCTTGACGACAAAAAGAAGGTCATGCACGGCGGCGGTCACGGCCAAGTTGAAATCTGCGATCTGCTTTCGATTAAGCGTGAGTTGATCCACGTCAAGATGTACGGTAAATCCAGTGTGCTGAGCCACCTGTTCGCACAAGGCTTTGTATCGGGACAATTGATCCAGATTGACTCTGAGTTTCGAAAGAAGGTGCGTGCCCAACTATCGCCCACGCATGCGGAATTACTTGACGTCGATCCCAAGCCCGCACATGAATCGTTCACGATTACGTACGCGGTTATTAGCGATTCTCCGGGGGCCGAACTTCATCTACCGTTTTTCTCCAAGGTTAATCTTGTGAATACTCGCAAGGTTCTTCGAGGTTTTGGCTACAAGGTCGAGTTGTTGAAGATTCCCGTGAATGAGGTCTATGCAAAAACGACATTGATTCCTCCGAAAAAGGGCAACAGAAAGGCGTAGGGCGAGAGTTTCTGGCGCTGTCGATGCTCAACCGCGTGAAGGCGAAATAAAACGCACGCGATTCTCGCCTTGAATGCGGCGGCAGCATGGATACTTTAGTGTCTCGGCGCTCGCGGGAGGCCCAGAGGGGCTCTCGTCGCGATCGAAGCAGCTCCCAAGACCAGTGAGATGAGCGAGGCGGCCATGAGCCATCTTGAGGATCTCGCCGGCCGGAGGCCTACAGAGCGGTCAGGCGTTTGTTCGGCGCAATGGTCCGCAACCAGTCTGAGGGGATCTCGGCAAGCGGCGGCCGCGCAGGTTTCTATGCCGCCAGCCTGTGCTCGTAATACGGTCGCTCGCGGTCATCGAGGATCGCGTAAGAAGCCTCAAGATTCGCGCGATTCGGCTTCAGCCAGGCGTCGACGTTCTCCGGCTTGATCGGGATGATGCAGCGGTCGTGGCCAGCCGCCGCGATCTCTTCCGGCGGGTCATCGGTGATCGCCGCGAACGAGAGCAGGTCCGGCTCGCCCGGGCCCGACCACTCCGACCAGAGGCATGCCACAAGCATGTCCTGCTGCGGCCGCGGTCTGAATTCAAGCACTACATCCTCGCCGTCCCGCTTGACGTGCTCGTAGAAGGCATTGACGACCATGATCCCGTGCGAAAAGCCGAAGACGTCCTTCCAGAACCCCTCCAGGTTGTCGCGCCGGGCGTTGTAGGTGCCCGGATAGAGGGCGTCGTATTTCGCGGGCTTGCCGGCGGGGCGGCACTGATAGCGCATCGGCTTGACCACCCGCTGGCCGTCCTCCCAGATCATCACCGGCGCGTACACCCCCGGAAAGATCCGTGCATCACGCGGCTCGGGCTCGGTCCGCCTGAGATCCGCCAGCTTGCCCAGTCCCCATTCGACCTTCGCCGTGGCGATCCGCACGTCCTCCGTCGCCTTCTTCGTCGTCTTGACCTGGAGCTTGCGCTCGGCGTCGCCCAGACGCTTGCGCTGCGTGAAGAGCTCCTGCTCGAGCTTCGTGGCCTGCTCGGCATTGAAGGCATCGATCAGGCCCTTGATCTCCCGCTCTTCATCGGACTCCGGGTTCATGAAGGCCGCATCCATGGCCTTCGGAATCTTGATCCTGGGATTGCCCTGGCGCTCGTAGTACAGCTTGGCAAAGGCCCGCAGCGACAGGACGCCGCCGAACAGGCGGAAGAACCGCTTGTAGTCCGCACGGATCTGGGCTGAGTAGCACATGCGGCCCATTGTGGCGAGGAGGCCGTTCGGCCGGGACCGGGTTTCATCTAGGCGATCGCCGGGGAGATTTTTTCACCTGGCGAGATCGCAGACAGAATTTTGTAAACCTTCTTGCTCACTTCTCTGGCCGGAAGGATACTGTATATCCATACAGTTATCGGAGTCCTTGTGGCCATCCCCCTGTCATGGGCCGATGGCAGCGAAGCGCCCTCGCCCGCTCAGATTTCCTCTCGGCCAGCGCAGCCACGGCGTCCGTCGGTCGTGCTGCCCCACGCCATCGAATCCGCGATCTGGCGCGGCGATGCGCTCGGCACGCCGGTCACTTCGGCCGTGGGCACGGGGTTCGAACGCCTCGACGCCGAACTGCCGGGCGGCGGCTGGCCCTGCCAGTCCCTGACGGAGGTGCTGCAGGTCCAGCCCTCGGTCCTCGAATGGCGCCTGCTGGCGCCCGCCATGCGCACACTGGTCGCGCAAGGCAAGCAGATCGTGGTCATCGGCCCGCCGAAGGCGCCGCATCTGCCGGGCCTGCGCCACCTGGGCCTCGACGAGCGCCACCTGGTCTGGATCGCCGCCGACAAGCCGGTCGAGCGCCTGTGGGCGACCGAGCAGCTCATCAAGGCCAATGCCGCCGGCATGCTCGTCAGCTGGCTGCCGCAGGCCCGCCAAGAACAGATCCGCCGCCTGCAGGTCTGCGCCCAGGGTTGCGACGGCCCCGTCATCCTGTGCCGGCCGGCCGCCGCCGAGCACGAGGCCTCGGCCGCGCCCCTGCGCCTGCAGGTGCGCTTCGGCGTCGACTGGGAGCTGCGCGTCCACCTGCTCAAGCGCAAGGGGCCGCCGCACCAGGGGGAGCTGATGCTCCCCTCGGTGCCCGGCGGTCTCGAGGCCATCCTGACGCCGCGCCTTCGCCATCCGAGCCGCCTGATCGCGGCGCGCCAATCCCGGGAGCTTTCCCATGCTGTGGGCAGCCCTTCTTCCCGACAGCCTGCCGGCCGACCCGCAGCCGCGCACTGAGGCGCTCGATGGCCTCGCGACGTGGTGCCTGCAGTTCACGCCCCGCGTCGCGGTCCTCGAAGCGCTGCTGCAATGCCCAGCCGTCGTCATGGAACTCGAACAGAGCCTGCGCCTGTTCGGCGGCAAGCGCCGCCTGGTCGAGCGCGTGCGCGAGGAATGTCCCGACCTTGGCGTCCGGCAGCTGAGCTGGGCACCCACGGCTCTGGCCGCGCTCGCGGTGGCGAGGGCGGGCTTGTCGAATGGCTTCGCCAAGCCGCTCGCCCAGTTGCTCGATGCGCTGCCCCTCGAAACCCTGACGCAGGTCGCCGCCCACCAGGCGACGCTCGCCCGCCTCGGCTGCCGCACGCTGGGCCAGGTGCGCGCCTTGCCGCGCGGCGGCCTGAGCCGGCGCTTCGACGCCCAGCTGCTCGCGACCCTCGACCAGGCCTACGGCCTTCGCCCGGAGACCTACCCCTGGGCCCAGCTGCCGGAGACCTTCCGCGCCAAGCTCGAGTTGATGGCGCGCGTCGAGCATGCGCCGGCCATGCTGTTCGGGGCGCGCCGCCTGATGCTGCAGATGGCCGGCTGGCTCATGGCCCGGCGATCCGGCGTGACCGCCTTCACCTTGCGCTGGTGCCACGACGCGATGCGCGCCAAGGCCGCCGGCGACGGCGGCGAGCTCACCGTGCGCACCGCCCAGGCCACGCGCGACACCGAGCACCTGATGCGGCTGCTGGCCGAGCACCTGGGCAAGGTCGAACTGCTCGCGCCCGTGGGCGATCTGGAGCTGCTGGCGACCGAGGTGCAGTCGCTGGAGGAGAAGAGCCTCTCGATGCTGCCGGAGGCAAGGCAATCGGGCGAAAGCCTGGCGCTGGTGCTCGAGCGCATCGCGGCCCGCCTCGGTCCCGATCGCGTGCTGCGCCCCGTCATCCTCGAGGACCACCGCCTGGAGTGGATGTGCCGCTGGCGCCCGGCGCCCGAGCCCGCGCCGCGCGCGGCGTGCCGCATGGTCGACGTGCCCCAGCCGACCTTCATCCTGCCCAAGCCGCTGCGGCTCGCGACCCAGCACAACCGTCCGATCTACCAGGGAGTCCTGCAACTGCTCGCGGGTCCGCACCGCGTCGAGGGGGGATGGTGGGACCGCACGACCATCGAGGGCGAGGGGAACACCGGCGCGCAGGAGACCACGCGCCAAGCTTCGCGCGACTACTGGGTGGCCGTGAGCGAGCATGCCGGCGTGCTGTGGATCTTCCAGATGCGCTTGGCGCAGGACGAGACGGCGTGGTTCCTGCACGGCACCTTCGCCTGAGAGACCTCCCATGGACCTGCCCGACTACGCCGAGCTGCGGTGCGTGAGCAATTTCAGCTTCCTGCGCGGTGCGAGCCAGCCGCACGAACTCGTCGAGCGTGCCAAGCAGCTGGGCTACTCGGCGCTCGCCATCACCGACGAATGCAGCCTGGCCGGGGTGGTGCGCGCGCACGTGGCGGCCAAGGACCACAACCTCAAGCTGCTGATCGGCAGCCAGTTCCTGGTCGAGCCGGATGAGCGGGTCGACGGGGATGCGCCGCCGTTCACGCTGACCGTGCTGGCCTGCGATCTCGATGGCTATGGCAACCTCTCGGCTTTCATCACCAAGCTGCGCCGCAGTTCGGAGAAGGGAACGTACAGGCTGCCGCTCGCGGAGATCCGCGGCGCCGAACTCACCGGCTGTGTGGTGCTGGCTTCGCCGAAGCGCATGGCGACGGCTGCCCAGCTGGCTTGCCTCGGGACCTGGCTGCTGCGGGAGTTCCTCGGCCGCTGCTGGTTCGCCGTCGAGAAGCTGCGCCTGCTGGACGACGAGATGTGGCTGCACCGGCTGGGCGAGATCAGCGCGGCCACGGAGATCCCGCTCGTGGCCGCAGGCGACGTGCATTTCCATGTGCGCTCGCGCAAGCCGCTGCAGGACGTGATGACCGCGACGCGCCTGGGCAAGCCGCTGACCGACTGCGGGCTCGAACTGCAGCCCAACGCGGAGCGGCATCTGCGCACCCGGCTGCGACTCGCGCAGACCTACGCGCCCGAACTGCTGGCGGAAACGCTCCAGGTGGCGGCGCGCTGCAGCTTCAGCCTCGACGAGCTGCGCTACCAGTACCCCGACGAGGTGGTGCCGGCGGGCGAGACGCCTGCCGGGTACTTGCGCCGCCTCACCTACGAGGGAGCCGGCCGCCGCTGGCCCGACGGCATCCCGGCCAGGGTGCAGGGGCAGATCGAGCACGAGCTCGCGCTCATCGCCGAGCTGAAGTACGAACACTACTTTCTCACGGTGGCCGACATCGTGATGTTCGCGCGCTCGCGGCACATCCTCTGCCAGGGCCGCGGCAGCGCCGCGAACAGCGTGGTCTGCTACTGCACGGGCGTCACCGAGGTCGATCCGGGCCGCATGAGCGTGCTGTTCGAGCGCTTCATCTCCAAGGAGCGCAACGAGCCGCCGGACATCGACATCGACTTCGAACACGAACGGCGCGAGGAGGTGCTGCAGTACCTCTATGCCAAGTACGGGCGCGACCGCGCCGCCATCACCGGGGTCGTGATCAGCTACCGGCCCAAGAGCGCGATCCGGGACGTGGGCAAGGCGCTCGGGATGTCGCTGGAGACGGTGGACGCGATCGCCAAGGGCCACCAGTGGTGGGACGGGCGGGCGGTGATGCCTGAGCGGCTCCAGGAGGTCGGTCTGTCGGCGGAGTGGTTGCAGGTGCAGCAGCTGCTGCACCTGACCGAGCAGCTGATCGGCTTCCCGCGGCACCTGAGCCAGCACACGGGCGGCTTCGTGCTCACCAAGGGGCCGCTGTGCCGCATGGTGCCGATCGAGAACGCCTCGATGCCCGACCGCACGGTGATCGAATGGGACAAGGACGACCTCGATGCGCTGGGCCTCCTGAAGGTGGACTGCCTCGCGCTCGGCATGCTGACGGCGATCCGCAAGGCGCTGGATTTGATCGGGCTGCGCAAGGGCTGCGTGTTCGGCATGCAGGACATCCCGGCGGAGGACAGCGCTACCTACGACATGATCTGCAAGGCCGACACGATCGGCGTGTTCCAGATCGAGAGCCGCGCGCAGATGAGCATGCTGCCGCGCCTGAAGCCGCGCTGCTTCTACGACCTGGTGATCGAGGTCGCGATCGTGCGGCCGGGGCCGATCCAGGGCGGCATGGTGCATCCCTACCTGAACCGGCGCCAGGGCAAGGAGCCGGTGGTCTACCCCAGTGAGGCCCTGAAGGAAGCGCTCGGCCGTACCCTGGGCGTGCCGGTGTTCCAGGAGCAGGTGATGCAGATCGCCATCCTCGCGGCCGGCTTCACGCCGGGCGAGGCGGATGGCCTGCGGCGCTCGATGGCGGCCTGGAAGCGCAAGGGCGGGCTGGAGCACTACTACGCGAAGATCGTCGACGGCATGACCGCGCGCGGCTACGAGGAAAGCTTCGCGAAGGCCATCTTCGAGCAGATCAAGGGGTTCAGCGAGTACGGGTTTCCGGAAAGCCATGCGGCGTCGTTCGCGCTGCTGGTCTATGCGAGCTGCTGGATCAAGTGCCACCACCCGGCGGAGTTCCTGGCAGCCATGCTGAACTCGCAGCCGCTGGGGTTCTATTCACCGTCGCAGCTCGTGCAGGATGCCAGGCGCCATGGCGTCGAGGTGCGGCCGGTCGATGTGATGTACAGCGACGTGGACTGCACACTGGAAGACTTGGCGCACGAACCGGCCGTACGGCTCGGGCTGCGCATGATCGGCGGGCTCCAGTCGGCCTCGGCCACGCGCATCGTCGACGCCCGCGCGCACCAGGTGTTCGACAGCACGGAAGACCTGGCGCTGCGTGCGCGGCTCGAACTGCACGAGATGAAGCTGCTGGCGGCGGCCGATGCGCTCGCGAGCCTGTCGGGCCACCGGCGCCAGCAGGTCTGGGAAGCGGCGGGGCTGCGTGCAGCGCCCGAATTGCTGCGCGGCGCGCCAGTGGAGGAGGATTTCCTGGAACTCGACGCGGCACCCGAAGGCGAGGAGATCGTGTTCGACTACGCATCGACGGGACTGACCTTGCGCCGGCATCCGCTCGCACTGCTGCGCGAGCGCCTGGCGCGGCGCGGCCTGATGACGGCGCGGGATCTCGACGGGATCAAGAACGGGGGACAGGTGAGCCACTGCGGCATCGTGACCCTGCGCCAGCAGCCCGAGACCGCGAAGGGCACGATCTTCCTGACGCTGGAAGACGAGACCGGCGTGGTGCAGGTGATCGTGTGGAAGAGCCTCCGGGACGCGCAGCGCCAGGAACTGCTCGGTGCGCGGCTCATGGTCGTACACGGCACATGGCAGCGCGAGGGGGCGGTGAAGAACCTGGTGGCGATGCGGCTGGAGGATCTGACGCCCTTGCTGGGGCGGCTGGCGGCGGCGACGGTGAGCCGGGATTTCAGGTAGGGAACACACCAGAGGTGCGGATGGCCTGGTAAAGGTCACAGGGAACTGCGCCCTCACTTCCGATCGTTTGCGCCGAGCCAATGCCGCAGGGTGACCGGCTCCTATGCAGCGAATGCGGACAACCTGAATAAGCTCTGAAGTTCTGCAATTGGTGCAGCAGCAGACGTTGGCATACCCATCAAAGCAATGTTCGCATCGCCCGACAGGCGAGGAGCTTCTCTCACCAAGCCCGTCCAGGGAGGGCGCCCTGCGACCTCGCAAGCTCAAAAAGCTGAGCGAAAACGGTTGATGGGCTCAGCGCGACGTGAACTTGTCGGCCGTGCTGCCTGCAATTTGCCACCCTGCGCGAAGGTCAGCAATTCCCCTCCGGCCCTATACGTTCCACTCGGCTTGTGAGCTCGCCCCGCCTGCCGAACTCGCGATGGCCTGGGCTTTTGCTCTGAAACCGCAGGTCCAGCTCAGTTGCCGAGCACTGCCTGGCTCCAGCAAGCTTGCAGCGTCTTCACCCAACCATCCTGGCAGCACGGTGACCGGCTCGATACACAGATAGTCCCCGCTCATTGGCCGATGCATGACCAAGTGAGGACTGCCGGTGCATGCAACCTCGATCGCGCCTTCGCCGCGGACGCGCAAGCTCGATTGGCCCCTCCAACCGCTGAAAGCCGCAGTCTCGCCGGGTGCCATGTCGAAGACCGGCGCTGACGTGTGCAGCGAGGCGCTCGCCTCTGCGTCCAAGTCGTGCCGAGCAATCGCATCAAAGGTCAGGTCGCGACTGCGGATGGAGCTGTCCGTGGGATGGTACGGGTGCCAGCCCATGCTGAGAGGCATGGGTTCGGTCGAGGCGTTGCGCACCCGCATGACGACGCTCATGCCTATGTCGCTAAGCGAAACGTCCATTTCTGCAGACCATGCCCAAGGCCAGTCGGGCGTGGAGTCCATCTCCAGCTGCATGCAGGCGCGCTCCGCCGACACGTTGAGGAGGCGCCATGTTCTCCTGTGCGCGACGCCATGCTGCACGATGCCGCTGGGTCCCGGCTCCGGCCGCACCAGCCTGTTGCCAAAACGGAAACCCGCGGCGGAAAGGCGGTTGGCAAAGGGCAGCATGGGGAAGGCCCCGGCCTTTGGCCACACGTGCTCGGCAAACGCAGCGCCGTCCCAGGCTTGGAGCAAATCCACGCGCCGAGATGCATCCGACCAAGACAAGGACCCGACGCGTCCACCGGCTGAGGGCGCGAGCGTCGCTCGGTAGGCGCCCGACTGAAGCTCAACCACTTCCATACAGGCCAGATTCACCGACTTCAGTCGAGGCGCGCACCGGAGAGCTCAACGCCTTCCTTCCAACGCGCCATCTGCTGCGTCACAAACTCAGCGAACTCCGCTTGCGTGGTGCGACGCACCTCGAAGCCGAGGGCGCCCAGCTGGTCACGCACTTCTGGCGTGTTCAGTACGGCGTTAATCTCGTCGTGCAGGCGGCTGACGATCTCCGGCGGCGTGCGCGCAGGCACGTGGATGCCGTTCCAGCCTGCACTGCCGGAGTCTGCCAGCCCGAGTTCGGTCAGGGCTGGGACGTTTGGCAGAAAGCTGGAGCGGCCCTGCGTTGTGACGGCCAGGGCGCGCAGCTTGCCGGCCTTGATCTGCGGTGCAACTTCCGGGAAGCCCGACATCATCGCGGGCACGGTGCCGCCCAGCACGTCGTTCATCGCCAGGGCGCCGCCTTTGTACGGTATGTGATTGATGCTCAAGCCCGCCTTCTTGCGCAGCAACTCGAGCGCCAGATGTTGCGCGGAGCCGTTCCCAGGCGTTGCGACCGGCAGCGGTTGAGCGGGGTCGCGCGCGAGCTTGAGGAAAGCCTGCATCGTCGACGCGGATACAGAAGGATTCACGACAAGCACGCTCGGTGTGTTCGCGATCTGCGTCACCGGAACGAAGTCCTTGACCGTGTCGAAGGGCAGCGAACGGTACAAGCTCGGATTGATCGAGAACGGCCCCGAAGAAAGGAGAAGCGTGTAGCCGTCAGGTGCGGCTCGTGCGGCTTCGGCCGTGCCGATGTTGCCCGACGCGCCAGCCTTGTTGTCCACGATGACGGGCTGCTTGAGGCGGTCGCCCAGATTTTTTGCCACCAGGCGCGCTGCGGCATCGGACGAGCCGCCTGCTGGCCAGGGGACGATCAAGCGAATGGTCTTCTCAGGCCAAGCGGCTGCGGCGTGAAGGCTGGCGCCGAAGAGCAGCGCGGCTGCCATGCCTGCGAAAAAGCGTCGGGTCTGCATGTTGTCTCCTTCAGGTCTTATTCGAATCACGCGCTCAAGCCGAGCCGCGTGAAGTATTCCAATGGGGCGTCGTTCTTCTTCATCAAGCGCACGATCTCGCCACAAAGGCGTGCGCGCACGGCTTCGTCCGTGATGGGGCGCTCCTGCCCCGGGTCACTGGCGAGGTCGAACATCACGGTCACCGTATCGTTTTGCGATGCTGGCCCGTGCAGCTTGTAATTGGGCGACTTCGGTGTGGCAGGCACCCGCAGCACGGGTGCGCCCTTGGTGAAGGGCAGCGGCGGCGCAAGTTGCGCTTCCTGCAGTTCCTCCACAGCGAACATCTCCTTCATGTGCATCGGCATGAGCGTGTACTGGTTCAGACCGGCGCGATGCATTTCAGGCGGATACAGGAAGAGCGTGTAGCGTCCGTCGGTCACGTTGACGGCACTGCCGAACACACCGTAGATCGCAGCTTCGCGCACTGTCGTTTCACGCTCCAGGAGCGGCATCACGGAAACGCCAGTCACTTCGGGGGGGATGTCCATGCCGTGCATCTCGAGCAGCGTCGGCATCAGATCCCCGGTCTGCGTCAGGCCTTGCCGCCGCGTGCCGGCCTGGGTGCGGTAGGCCGGATGGTGGATGAAGAGGGGGATGTGCGCCACCTCGTCATAGCAGGGCATCACATTCTTGGACCACCAGGAATGCTCGCCGAGGAGAAAGCCATGATCGGTGGTGACGACCAGTGCGGTGTCATCCCACATGGCGTGCTCGTCCATGTAGTCCAGGAGACGGCCGAGCTCGTGGTCGCACAGCGCAACGATCGCCGCGTAGTTCGCTCGCAGTTCGTCACACTCCTCGATCGTCTCGCTGACCCGCTTATAGGGTGGAAAGTCGAAGATCGGGCCCTTGTAGTCCGTCGGGTAGTCCTTGCGGAACTCCGTGGGCGCATGGAACGGCTCGTGGGGGTCGAACGTTTCCAGATGCAGTAGCCAATCCTGCGCCGTGCGATTGCCGTCCAGGAATTCAAGGCCAGCATCGAAGCAGCGCACCGACGGAAAGTCCTTGTACTCGCGGATCGACTCGCGGTTGATCATGTGTGCCGAGTGCTTGTGGCGACGCTCCTGCGTGACCTGCTTCGGGTGGTACATCTCCCGGAAGCGCTCCCAGGGCGGTTGCACCATGGCCTTCCAGGGGTCGCGTTCCTGCCCTCGGATGAACTCATAGGTGTCGTAACGGTTGTGGTATGTGGCGCCGCCGTCGCCCCAGTAGTGGTAATGGTCGGACACCAGGTGCGAGTAGACGCCCTGCTTGTGCATCAGCGCCGCGAAGGAGTTGTCGAAGGGCTCCAGCGGGCCCCATCCTCGGTGCAGGAAGTTCAGACGACCCGTGTGCATGTCGCGACGCGCGGGCATGCACGGCAGGCTGCCGACGTAGTGGTTGTCGAAGGTCACGCAGCGCTCGGCGAGGCGCGTGAAGTTCGGTGTCTTGATGTTCGTGCCGCCGTACGGCTGCAGGCTGCGCCGATTGAGCGAATCGAACAGGAGAAAGATGGTTTTCATAGGTGTTGCGCCTCATACTAGGTCCGCGTCGTGCATGCAACAAATCGAACATCCTTGCTGAGTTATTGATTCAAATGATTTATCCAAATCCTCGCCACCTGCGTGCTTTTGTCGCGCTTGCAGACACGGGGTCGTTCAGCCTTGCTGCAGAAGCCGTGCACCTGGGCCAGCCGGCGCTGAGTCAGGCGATCGCCAAGCTGGAAGACGTGGTGGGGGTGCGCATGATCGAGCGCACGACACGCTCAGTGCGGCTCACCCCAGCTGGCGAAGAATTTCTCGTTCAAGCGCGGTGGGTGCTCGAGGCGTACGAACGCATGATGCTGCGCGGCACAGAATGGGCACAGTTGCGCCGCGGACGTGTTGAATTGCTGACGGTGCCTTCGATCGCGCACCGGTTGCTGCCCGCTCTGGTGCGAGAGTTCACCACAGCACACGACGGCGTCAGCATCGCGCTCCATGACCACGCAGACCCGATCCTGCGCCAGCGGCTGGAACGCGGCGAAGCGGATCTGGCCATCCTGACCCAAAGCGGACCCGCATCGTCGCCTACGCTCTTGCCCTTCCTGCGGGACCGGTTCCGGGTCGTGCTTCCACGTCACCATCCGCTCGCAAGCAAAAGCACCATCGAATCTTCACAACTGGCGGGCGAGCGCCTGATACTTCTGCGGCGGGGCGCCTTGCTCCGCTCTTACATGGATGCAGCGATCAGCGGCCTTCCGTTCGCACAGGAGCCGATCGAGGTGGATCAGTCCAGCACGCTTGTCGGGATGGTGGAGGCAGGCCTCGGTGTGTCGCTCTTGCCGGCGCTCTCTTGCCCGAGCCCCGCACTGAAATCCGTCGTGAGCCGCCCCCTCGAGCGCCCGGAGGTGTCGCGCATCCTGGCATTTGCGCTGCCGCCGGACCGGGAGCCAATGCCAGCGGTGCAGGCTTTTGTAAGGAGCGCTTTCGACTACCTCGGAGGCAACCTGGACCAGCTTCCGGAGGGCTGCGAGTTGTTGCCCGCGAGCGCGCAGCGCGTCCGAAAGTTCTTGGCCGCTCGCGCCGCCGCTCCCAGCGTGCGCTCGGCCCGGCCGGTCAAGGTATGACTTCGAGCGTCACTGGGACGGAGGTGATGCTCCCCGCCTGGTTGAACACGGTGACCGTGTAGGTCCCCGCGTCGCCCGTCGTCACAGGCGGCAGGCGCAGCGCTGCTGTGGTCGACTCGTTGTAGCCGTTCGGCGACATGACGACTTGGCCATTGCGCTGCCATTGATACCCGAGGCCGATGCCTTCCGCCAAAACGACGAATCCCACGGGTGTCCCTGCGGCCACGCGGACAGACCGGGGTTGTGCAGTGATGATCGGAGCCGTGAGCGGTGTGGCGGACGTGGAGAGGAGCATTTCAGCCCCCGCAAGCACCGTCGACTGGCCTGCCTTGAAGGCAACATACTCACCGCTGCGCAGCTGACCTTTCTTACCGATGGCGACGCCATACCCACCATTGGTGGCGGTGGTACTGAGGCTGAGCGTCACGCGTCCGCTGCCCTCGAACGTTTCCGGCAGGTTCAACGGCACGTTCTCCGGCGCCCATGCAACCGTTCTGGGATCAATCAGCCAACTGTACGAACGGCCCTCGGGCAACTGGAGGCGTGCGAGCAGCGGTGCATCCACATTCGGCTCCTGGATGATTGCGGTGGCTGCGGAGCTGGGCGACTTGTCGGGCGTACGTTGGAAGACCGCGATCAGCACGCTGGCAAGCGGCTCGCCAGCCTCCACTTCCCAGGCTTGGGACACCGACCGAGTGTTGTCGATGCCCAGATTCGCCTGGTATGCCGGCGGCGCCGTTGTTGCGACAGGCTTGGCGAGAGGGAATTCGTGGGTGGGCGCGGTGCTCAATGGCAGGATTCGACCGTTGGCATCGAACTGCAGCGGAACTGTGTACCAGCCGGACAGGGCGAGATTGCTGTCGCCTGGTTGGTTCACGCCGGTCCCCGGTGCGCCCGTGGGGCTGGACCGGTAGTGCGTTCCTGGCAACAGGATGTTCATCTCGCCTTTCTCGTCGGGCAGGACGAACGGTGCCTTCATCTGCGCGAAGCCGGAGTCCGACGACAGTTGCACCGGCTGCAGAGGCGTCACGGCGGAGTCGTCCGCCGGACTCAGCCAAGGACCGTGGGGATCCTTCGCGCGCAAGTAGTACAGCCGCGACGCGAGGCAATTGCCGCAGGTGTTCGTGCCCGTCAGATACCACCAGCCGCGGCGGTAGCTCAAGCCGATTCCCCCGCCGATCACGTTTCCTGCGACGGCAATGTCGGTATGGTCCACGGTCCCGGTCTTCTCCTCGTTGAGGAGCATGGTGTTCAACACACCGTGCGACGTTGCCATGTAAGACTTTCCATCGGGTCCGGTTGCGAGCGCGAAATCGACCGGCCCTGCGTCACCGGATGCAATCGTCGGCTCGAACGGCGTGCTCCATGGTCCGAATGGCGTGGGCGACTGGGCGATGAAGCGCTTGCCCGTTTTTCCTGACGATCCAAGCCCTGCTTGGCCGTTCAGGAACCACATGTTGTAAAGCCCCGTCTTGGGCGAGTAGATCACCCTCGGCTTCTTGACGTAGTAGTGCTCGCCGGACACGGTGTCCTGGATGTACTGATGCCCTCCCGTGAGCTTCCAGTTCATGAGGTCATCGGACACGTACACGGTCAGCCCGCAGTAGCGATACGTCGAGTTCGGAGTCGTTGGAATCAGCGGACCGGTGTTCACGCCCGGTGCGTAGTTGAAGGCTCCGCACGAGAAGGAAGGTCCATACAGGTAGTACTTGCCTTCGAAGTACTGCAAGTCTACCTCGTCGACGGCTTGGATCGCGTTTCCGTCTACGTCCATGCCAATCGCGATCGGGCCGTAGGAAACCGTCTGCGCCGGGGATGCCGGCAGCCCGTTGTCCCCTGCAAGGGGATCATGGGCAATGAAATTGATCAGCGTGGCAAGCTTGGTGCTCGCCACTGCGGGAGGTGGCGCGACCGGCGTTGCGTCGCCACTGCCACTGCCACCGCCGCCACCGCCACCGCCACCGCCACCGCAGCCGGCCAGGATGGCAAATGCTCCCATCGCAGCAATTCTAAAAGGCCACTTCCCCAGCCTATCAGCGTGGGTTGTCTCTATATTCATGAATGTCTCCACGTTTATGTACCGCTGCACCGGACGTGCATCCGCGGCGCCACGCAGGGTATGTGGAGGTCGGCACTCTGTGAATTTGATTCTTCTGTGTGATTTATCGAACTTCTGAATAGCCGCCGATCCGCTCGATTTCTTGGACGGCTTCAGCCTTCAAAATTCAGAGAATCTGGGGGGCAACGCTGGTAGAGCTTCATCCGATGTGGCTGTAGTCAACTTCAGATTTCCGTGCGACGAGCAGCTCACGTCGACCGCTGACTTAAGTTCCACTGACCTGCCCCCTTCTGCCGTGCCATTCATAACGAGGAAGTCCGGTGTTGCAAGATTAATTGATCTCGGTGGTTGTTGAGCTGGATCGAGCTGCATCGCCAGCGCTGGCGATGCAGCTCGGCGAACTTCGACGGAGGCACTCGCTGGCAACTGCTGTGCGGCCTGACCTCGTTGTAGTCCTGGCGCCAGAGCGTGATGGCCGATCGGGCCTGCTGCAGCATCTCGAACCACTGTTCGTTCAGGCACTCGTCCCTGAACTTGCCGTTGAAGCTCTCGATGTAGCCGTTCTGCATGGGCCGTCCCGGCTCGATCAGGATGTGACGGATGCCGTGGACCTGCGCCCAGCCCATGAAGGCGCGACTGGTGAACTCCGGGCCATTGTCGGTGCGCACAGCCAGCGGGTAGCCTCTGAACACGGCCGCTTGATCCAGCAGTCGCGTAACGTATTGCCCCGAGATTCCCCAGTCCACCGAGATGCTCACGCACTCGTGGCTGAAGTCATCGGCCACGGTCAAGCACTTGATGCGCCGTCCCGTGCTCAGGCTGTCGCTGACGAAGTCCATGCTCCACACCTCATTGACCGTCGTGGCCAGTTGCAGCGGCACGCGTTCGTTGGTGGGGCGTTTGACCTTCTTGCGCTTGCGCACCGCCAGGTTGGCCGCGCTGTACAGGCGGTAGACGCGCTTGTGGCTCACGCCCGGGAAGTGTGGGCGCAGCATGTCGTGGATGCGCCGATAGCCGAAGCGCCGACGTGCATGCGCGATCTCGACGATCTTGCTGCTGAGCTCTTGCGTCATGGCATCGGCCTCGGGTGGGTTGCGGTAGCTGTCGCGGGAGAGCCCCACAAGCCTGCAGGCGCGTCGCTCGCTCAGATCGCATTCCCCGATCATGATGGCGACGGCCGCGCGCTTGGCTTGCGGGGCTATCGCTTTACCCCGAAGGCCGTGTTCAGCGCGTGGATGTCCAGGTGCGCTTCGGCCAGCAGCTTCTTGAGTTTGTTGTTCTCGGCCTCGAGCTCACGCAGGCGCCTGGCATCGGGCGCGTCCATCCCGCCGTATTTGGCGCGCCATTTGTAGAAGGTCGCATCGCTGAAGCCGCCCTTGCGGCACAGATCTTTGATCGGCAGGCCGGACTCGGCTTGCTTGATGAAACCGATGATCTGCTCCTCGGTGTATCTGCTCTTTCTCATGTCCGTCATTCTCCAAGTTGACGGACTTCACTGCCATTACGCTGGTACGGTCGGGAGGGGGCAGGTCATGAGCACGAACTGGCTGGACTGCACCGGGTAGCAGCGCTGCAGCAAGCACTCGACCGTCATGCTCTTCAGCAGCGAGGCGGTCAGCGTCTCGTCCTTCATGTGCGCAGGTGAGTGCGGCAGTCGCGCGGCCGGATAGTTGCGGTGTGTCGCGCAAGCGCCGAGCGCCGGCCCGCTGCCAAAACCGAACGAGGATGTGTGACTAGTTGACGGCTACCGAGCTTCTCAATCGGCCTTTGCTTCGGTCCCGAGTTCGCGGTTGCCGCTGACGGGAACGTCCACGGTCAGCGCCAGCGCCTGGTAGCCGTCCTTCTGGGCACGCTCGACGATCTGGCTCGCCATCTCGCGGCGCATGACGTACAGCTGCATCCACTGCACGCCACCCGGTGCGGCGGCGCGTACATCCTCCAGCCGCATGTTGGAAGCGGTCGACAGTGAAAAAGGAATGCCCGCTTCGCCGACCGCGGCCGCCAGCAGGCGGTCGCCTTCCGGTCGGACCAGGCCGTTGAGCCCGGTCGGCGCAATGCCGAAGGGCTGCGCCCATTTCCGGCCGAAGACCTCGACGGAGGTATCGACCTGCGTGGTGTCGCGCAGCACGCGCGGCGTGAGCTCGATGGCCGACAGATCACCCGCATTTCGACGCATGCAATGGCCATCGTCGGCAGATCTTTCGATGTAGTCATGGACGAATCGCAGCAGCACCGCGCAGGCTCTGCGCCGATAGTCTTCGATGTTCAACAGCATGACCGAGGGGCAGTGAGCGTGTCTTGTATCGCTTGCGGCGTCAGGCGTTGGCACGCGTTTCCGCAAGGCGCACGAGAGACAGCAATGTCTCCGTAACAGGCAGCTTGATGTTCAGGGGGCCGGCCAGTGCCACGACGGCGCCGTTGATGCTCTCCACCTCGGTACGGCGACCGGCCAGCACGTCCTGCAGCATGGAGGGCTTGTGGCCCCTGTGCCGGGCGATGGCGTTCGCCACGTTGCCCCAGCATTTGGCGGGATCGACGTCGATGCCCATGCGCAATGCGACAGACAGCACTTCCGTGACGACGTCGTTCGCGAGGCGGCTGCCATCGGGCACTTTGCCGAGTTCGTCGACCGTGCAGCCGGATACGGCGCAGATGCTGTTCAGCGCGGCATTGAAAGCGACCTTCTCCCAGATCGCCGCCCACACGGTGCGGTCCGAGGTGCAATCGAGACCGGCCTTGGTGAGCACTTCGGCCACTTGGGAAACGAAGGGGCGCTCGATGCCGTCGGCCGCCATGAGCCGCACGACGCCCTTGCCGTGCGACTGCACGTGGCCGGGGCCGACCATGTCCGCCGGCCACGTGGTGACACCGATCAGGACGCGCTCCGGCGGCACGAACCCGGCGATCTTCTCGACGTTGCCCAAGCCGTTTTGCAGCGACAGCACATGCACGTCGGGTCCGATCAGATGTCCTACCCCGGACAGGGCCGCACTGGTGTGCAGCGTCTTGGTGAACACCAGGAGCAGATCGGGGAAACCGACAGCATCTTCCGGTCGCAGGGCCTTCAGCGACGTGACCTGCCGTTCGCCGCCGTCGGTCGCCAGGCGAAGCCCCTCGGTGCGGACCGCACCGATGTGCGCGTCGTTCACGTCGATCAGCGTGACTTCGTTGCCCGACTCGGCGAGCAAGCCACCGAACAGGGACCCCATCGCCCCCGCGCCGACGATCGAGATTTTCATGATGACCGCTCCTGTGAAATGTTTTGCGGCGGCAAGACGCCTGTGTAGCCCTGATCTCGATCGCGTCGCAGCAGCGCGTCGCGCCCGGGAATGTGCCGGCGCACAACGAGCAGCGCGACCATGGCGAGGAACATCGCCGAGCCCAGCAACGCCAGATACGCCATGGCCCCGCCCGCCGTGATCACGGCGGCCCCTGCGAAGGCGCTCAGGATGGCGCCGAGGCGCCCGAATGCCAGTGCGGATGCAGTGCCCGTCGCCCTGACGCTGGTCGGGTACATGAATGCGCACAGCGCGTACATGGTGGACTGCACGGCGTTCACAAACATGCCGTGCACGCCGAATCCGAAGATGAGGAGGCTGGTCTCCTTTCCGACGTTCAGGGTCTGCAGGGCGAACGCGCTTGCGGCGGCGCCGGCGCAGCACAGGACCAACGGCCAGCGCGATCCGAAACGGGAGATCGCCACCGCGCAGGCCAGCGCGCCGATCACGCCCCCGAGGTTGTAGGCCGTCAGTCCCGAACCGGCCACACTCATCGAAAGCCCCTCCGAGGCAAGCATCGTCGGCAGCCAGCTGAAGGCGGTGTACACGGCCGTCAGGCACATGAAGAACGCTGCCCAGGTCGCGAGCGTGTCGCGGGCCAGCCCGTTCGAGAAGAGCGCTCCGAAGCCGGCCCGCTTCTCGACGGCCTGCTCGGCCGCATCGACATAGCTGACATCCCGACCCATGGGACGTCCCATGCGTGCGAGCAGCCCGCCCAGTTCGCCCCAGCGCGCCGGGTGCCGTGCAAGGAAGCGCGGCGACTCCGGCAGCGTGAAGAACAGGAGCACCGCCAGGGCCATCGGGAAAGTGCCGCCGATGAAGAACAGCGCGCGCCATCCAAAGGCGGGCAGCACTTGTACAGCGAAGAGGCCTGCAAGCATGCCGCCCAGGGGCACGCAGACGATCGTGGCCGTGACGGCGAGCGTCCTTCGGCGGGCCGGCGTGAACTCGGCCGTGACCGTGGTCGAGCTCGGCAGCGCACCGCCGATGCCCAGGCCGGCAATGAATCGAAGCACCGCCACGGTCAGCACGTCGGGCGCAAGGCCGATCGCGCAGGTGGCCGCGCCGAACAGGAAGACGCTCGCGATGACGGCCATCCGGCGGCCGAAGCGATCGGCGAACAGCCCCGCACAGGCGCTTCCGATGCCCATGCCGATCAGGCCCGCCGCCACCGCAGGGACAAAGGCTTCGCGCGTGATGCCCCACTCCTTGATCATCGAAGGAATCGCGAACCCGATGAGCTGGCCGTCGAATCCATCCATCACGATCGAGAGGGCGGCCAGGAAGACCACGAGCTTCTGCATGGTCGTGTAGGGTCCGTCGTCCAGCAGCCGGCCGATGTCGGCATTGCCCTTGAAGGCTGCAGCGGTGGCGTTCATGGGTGCCCCCGGAAGCCGGCTGCGATCGCCGAAGAGAAGTGATGGTTCATGTCTTGTCTCCAGGTGGAGCGCTCGGCATTGCCTGGCGCTCAGGGGTGTGTCGACTGTCTTGCTTCCGCCTCTTGGTGAGCGGTGGTGCACGGGTCAATGGGCGATTTCGTCGAACGGCAGGCCGACGTAGTTCTCCGCCAATGCGGTCGACGCGGCGCGCGAGCCGGTGACGTAATCGAGTTCCGCGATCTGCACCTTGTGCTGGAATTCGTCGGCACCCGGGAAGCGATGCAGCATCGAGGTCATCCACCAGGAGAAGCGCTGCGCCTTCCAGATGCGCCGCAGCGCGATGTCGCTGTAGCGTTCGAGCAGCTCTTCCCGGCCCGACTCGTAGAACTCTCCGAACGCACGCGCGAGCACCCGCACGTCGGCGACTGCCAGGTTCAACCCTTTCGCGCCGGTCGGGGGCACCACGTGCGCCGCGTCCCCTGCCAGGAAAAGACGGCCGTACTGCATCGGTTCGGTCACGAAGCTGCGCATCCCGACGACGGTCTTGCTGAAGATCTCGCCTTCGATGGGCGCCCAGCCGTCGCGGGTGGCCAGGCGCGCGCGGAGCTCGCTCCAGATGCGGTCGTCCGACCAGTTCTCGATCTTGTCCGTCGGCTCGCATTGAAGGTACATGCGCTGCACTTCGGGCGAACGGGTGCTGACGAGCGCGAAGCCGCGCTCGCTCAGCGCGTAGATCAGCTCGTCGGAAGACGGCGGCGCCTTGCAGAGGATGCCGAGCCAGCCGAACGGATAGAGTCGCTCGAAGCCCTTCAACACGCTCTTCGGAATCGAGGGCCGGCTGACGCCCTGCGTGCCGTCGCAGCCGGCGATGAAATCGGCCTCGATGGTTTGCAGCTCGCCGCCGGGCTGCCGAAAGCGAACGCTCGGCGAGGTGGAGTCCAGCCCGTGCAGGCTCACATCCGACACTTCGAACCGGATGTCGCCGCCCGAGGCCAGGCGCACCGCCACCAGGTCCTTGATGACCTCGTGCTGCGCATAGACCATCACGGCCTTGCCGCCGGTCAGCTCCGGAAAATCGATGCGGCGGTCGATGCCGTCGAAACGCAGGATCGTTCCTTCATGCCGGAAGCCCTCGCGTTCCATGCGGGCACCCGCGCCGATCTCCTTCATGAGATCGACGGTCCCCTGTTCCAGCACGCCGGCGCGGATCGTGGCCTCGATCGCCTCGCGGCTGCGCGTTTCCAGGACGATCGACTCGATGCCCTGGAGGTGGAGGATCTGCGAGAGCATCAGCCCCGCGGGGCCTGCTCCGATGATGGCGACTTGCGTTTTCATGAGATGGACCTTCAGTCGAGGCGGATCTGGTTCTTGCGGATCAGCGCACCCCATCGCTCGCGTTCCGCATGCACATAGGAAGTCATCTGCTGCGGCGTGCCCGGCAGTGCTTCGAGCGACAGGGTTTCCAGCCGCGCCTTCACCGGCGTGGAGGCGAGCGCGGCCTGCAGCGTCCTGTTCAGGGCGGAGACGGTTTCGGGCGGAGTGCCCTTGGGAACGACCAGCCCCTGCCAGGCGGATGCATCGAAGCCGGTCAGGCCCTGCTCGGAGAGCGTGGGGACGTCAGGGAAATTCTTCAGGCGTTCCTTGCTGGCCACGCCGAGCGCCTTGAGCTTGCCCGACACCACGTACTGCTGGACCGTGGCGCTGTCCATGAGCGCGAACGGGATCTGGCCTCCCACGAGGTCGATGACCGCCGGCGCGCCCCCGCGATAGGCCACGTGCTGCAGCGCGAGACCGGTGCGTTCCCTGAACAGCTCGGCCGCCAGGTGCTGGGGACTGCCGGCACCCGCCGATGCGAAGTTCGCACCGTTGGGGTTGGCCTTGGCCCATGCGATGAATTCCTTCAGGTTGTTGGCGGGGTTGCTTGGATGAACGACCAGCAACAGAGGGAATCTGGCGAGCATGCCGACCGGCACGAAGTCCTTCTCCGCGTCGTACGGCAGCTTGGCGAACAGTGCCGGGTTGGCCGCCAGCGTGGCGAAATCGGCGGTGAACATGATGTTCCCGTAGTCCTTCGATTTCGCCACGTAGTCGGCGGCAATGTTCGTTGCGGCACCGGGCTTGTTGTTCACGATGATCGTGCGCTTCAACGACTTGCCCATCTCCTCGGCGATCGTTCGTGCCACGGTGTCGGAGCCGCCGCCGGCGGCATAGCCGACGACCCATTCGATCGGCTTTTGATCCTGTGCGAGCGCCACGGTGGGCGCGGCGGCCAGGGTGATCAGGGCGCAGGCGAGTGCCCGGCGGCTCATCGAACCAAACTTCATTTCTCTTGTCTCCGGTTTTAGGAATCGGGGTGCGGCGGCTTCGCTGCCGCATGCTTTCTCTCGTCCACCTCGGCGCTTTGCCGACGGTGAGATGACGCCCGGCGATGACGCCGGTGCGCCGATGCGCCGATGCGCCGATGCGCTTGTTCGTTTCCTAGAAGGGGTATTGGCGCGGCGTGGTCTGCACCGTCAGCCAGCGCAGCTCGGTGAATGCCTCCACGCCGGCCTTGCCGCCGAAGCGGCCGATGCCGCTGCCCTTGACGCCGCCGAAGGGCATCTGTGCTTCGTCGTGGACGGTGGGGCCATTCACGTGGCAGATGCCCGACTCGATGCGCCCCGCCACCTGGATGGCGCGCGCCACGTCGCGGCCGAACACTGCTGCCGCAAGGCCGTACTCGTTGTCGTTGGCGCATGCAACGGCCGCTTCCACGCCGCGGACCCGAACGATGCCCTTCACAGGACCGAAAGCCTCTTCCCGGAAGATGCGCATTTCCGAGGTGACGTGATCGAGCAGCGTCGCGGGCATCAGCGTGTCCTTCGCCTTTCCGCCGATGACGAGCTTGGCGCCCTTGGCAAGTGCGTCGTCGATCAGTTCGTTGCAGCGGTTGACCGTGCCCATGTCGACCACCGAGCCGAGCACCACCGGTCCCTGTCGCGGGTCGCCCAGCGGAAGGCTCGCAGCCCGGGCGCCGAGCCTGGCGACGAACTCGTCGGCGATGCTCTCGTCGACGACGATGCGTTCGGTCGACATGCAGATCTGTCCGGAGTTGGCGAACGCACCGAACACCGCCGCGTTGACGGCTGCATCTACATCGGCGTCGTCCAGGATGACCAGCGGAGCCTTGCCGCCGAGTTCGAGCACGACGGGCTTGAGGTACTTGGCGCAGGTGGCAGCGATGAGCTTGCCGACGTGGGTCGAGCCCGTGAAGTTGACGCGTCGAACCGCGGGGTGGGCCACCATCGCTTCGACGACGGCGGCGGCGTCCGCGGGCGCGTTGGTCACGAAGTTCACCACGCCCTTGGGCAGCCCGGCCTCCTGCAGCGCCTCGATGATCAGCCCATGCGTGGCGGGACAGATCTCGCTGCCCTTGAGAACGACCGTGTTGCCGCAGGCCAGCGGCGTCGCAATGGCACGCACGGCCAGGATCACCGGCGCGTTCCAGGGAGCGATGCCGAGGACGACGCCTGCCGGCTGCCGCACGGCCATGGCCAGGTTGCCCGGCACATCCGAGGGGATGACCTCGCCGCTGATCTGGGTGGTGAGCGATGCGGCCTCCAGCAGCATGCCTGCCGCGAGATGGACATTGAAACCTGCCCAGATGGCGGATGCGCCGGTCTCGGCGGCGATGGCCTCGGCGAAGGCCTCCGCCTTGGCTTCCAGCGCATGCGAGGCCTTCATGAGCAGCGCCCGGCGTTCGCCGGGGCCGGTGGTCGACCAGGTCTTGAAGGCCTCGGCCGCGGCATCCACCGCGGCGACGGCGTCTTGCGGCGCGGCCGCGGGGGCGGTCGTCGCCACGCTGCCGTCCAGAGGATTGCGCCGCTCAAAGGTTGCGCCGTCGCGAGCGTCCGTGCGCTCGCCATTGATCAACATCGAAATCTTCATCGGCTTGTCTCCGTAGGGTGGTTTGAAAAATGCGTCGCGCGCTGGAACGGGAACGAGCGGCGAGGTCAGGCGACCCGGACCTCCACGACGCCGGGCGCGTCGCTGGCCAGGGCCTCGTCGAGCGCCTTGCGCAGATCGGCCGGGTCGGTCACGCGCACCGCGGTGCATCCCATTCCCTTGGCCAGCGACTGGAAGTCGAGGTCGGGCAGCTCCGTGCCCTGCACGACATCGGTGGGCGAGAAGCCGAACACCGGCGCGAAATCCTGGAGTGCGGCGTACCGCCTGTTGTTCAGGATCACGAAGATGATCGGCAGCCTGTTCTGCGCCGCGCTCCAGAGCGCCTGGATGGAGTACATGCTCGATCCGTCGCCGATCAGGCAGATGACCCGGCTGCCGGGCTTGCCCAATGCAACGCCCACGGACGCGGGCATGCCGTAGCCGAGGCCGCCGCTGTCCATCGTGTAGAAGGTCTCGCTGCGGGTGAACGGCAAGCGGGCCTGCATCACGGGCCGTGCGCTCGGCGCCTCTTCGACCACGATGTGTTCCGGCTTCCTTGCTTGCGCGAGCGTTTGCAGCACATAGGCCACCGACATCAGCGGGGTCGGCTCCGCACGCGGCGCGGCTTTTCTGGCGGGCGGAAGCGGACGCGTCTTCCTCGGCGGCACGGCGAGCAGGTCCAGCAATCCCAGCCGGATGCTGCCGACGGCCGAGATGCCGACGGGCGCCCATGCCGCGGTATCCGGGTCCTCGGTCAACTGGCACAGGGCTGCGCCGGCAGGCACATGAGGACCCGCGCCTTCGACGTGGTAGGCGAAGGCCGGCGCGCCTATGGCGAGGATGAGATCGTGGCCCTCGAGCAGTTCGACGATGCGCTCGCGCATGGCCGGGAGGAAGCCGGCGAACAGGCGATGGTCTTCCGGAAAGCTGCAGCGTCCGGACATCGGCGCGACCCACACGCGGGCGTTGTGGGCTTCCGCCAATGCGACGACTTCGTTCCACGCGCCGTCCCGATCGGCGGCGGCGCCCACCACGAATGCCGGGCGCTCGCTTGCCTCCAGTGCGGTCGAGATCCGGGCAAGGAGCTCGGGCTCCGGACGCGTCCGGGTGCTCACGGCCCGGGTCGGAACCAGCTCGGTGTATTGGTCCCAGTCGTCCACGGGTACCGACACCAGCACCGGACCGCAAGGCGGCATCATGGCCAGGTAGTAGGCCCTGGCAATCGCGAGCGGCACGTCTTGGGCGCGGGCCGGCTCGATGCTCCATTTGACATAGGGCTTCGGCAGTTCGGTGGCCTGGGCCGACGACAGGAACGGGTCGAAGGGAAGGATCGAACGCGCCTGCTGCCCGGCTGTGATCACCATGGGCGTGCGGTTCTTGAAGGCGGTGAAGATGTTGCCCATGGCGTTGCCGACGCCGGCCGCCGAATGGAGATTCACGAACGAAGCGTTCCGGGTCGCCTGCGCGTAGCCGTCCGCCATGCCGACCACGCAGGCCTCCTGCAGGCCGAGGACGTAGCGGAAATCGCTCGGGAAGTCGCGGAACATCGGGAGCTCGGTTGACCCCGGATTCGCGAACACGGAGGTCATTCCGAAGCGGCGCATCAGGTCGAACACGGCCTCGCGAACGGTGATGCTGCTGGCGGCGGTGGCGGGGTGTGCGGGCGTCGCGGCAGCGGCGTGCAGTGCGGATCCGGTCATTGCGTGTTTCTTCCTGCTGTGCACCGCGAACTCGCAATGCTGTCTCGATGGCGGGAGTGTGAAATGGCATCTCCATCTTGAAAATTGCCTTTTCGAGAAAAAGTCATTACCGTTTGGCATGACTTTCGATCTGCAGCAACTCGTCGCCTTCAACGCCATCGTTTCGTCGGGAAGCCTCGGGCGAGCGGCCGACGCGCTCAACATCACCCAGCCCGCGCTGAGCCGCACGATCCGCAGGCTGGAAGAACAGGCAGGGGCGCCACTGTTCGAGCGCCATTCGAAGGGAATGCAGCTCACCGACGTGGGCCGCGCGCTGCAGCCGCATGCGCTGCTGCTGCAGCGCGAATCGGAGCACGCGAGCGAGAACATCAAGGCCATGCTCGGTCTGGCGAAGGGCACGATCCGCGTCGGCGCGGTCGGCAGCATCGCCTGCCTCGTGCTTCCTTCGGCCATCGGCCGGGCCTGCAGCAAGTGGCCGAACCTTCAGGTCCAGATCATCGAAGGCGTCTGGGACCGGCTGGCTGACGCGCTCGTCTCGCACGAGATCGACCTGGCGCTCGGGGTCGACACCGAGGACACGGCAGAGATCGTCGCCGTCAAGGACTGCAGGTGGGAGGACACCAGCTACGTCGTAGCTGGCCGCCACCACCCGCTGCGCAAGAAACGCAAGCTGAAGCTGTCGGACACGCTGGGCGAACGCTGGGCGATCCTTCCGAAGGGAACGGGGCCGTTCGAGCACATGAAGAGCGTGTTCGCGCGGCAGAACCTCGCGCTGCCCAACGTGGTCGTCGAGACGCGCTCGGTCATGGCGCTCAAGAGCCTGATCGGCCACTCGGGCTTTCTCGGCTGGATGCCCGCGCCGATGTACGACGCCGAGCGAAAGGCCGGGCTGATCGATGCCCTCGACATCCCGGGCGCGAGCGACAAGAGAATCCTGACCGCCTTTCGCAGGCGCGCCGGCATGCTGCCAGGCCCCTCCGTCAAGCTGCTCGAGGAGCTTCGCGTGCTGACGGCGGTCTGAAGCGACATGAGGCACGCATCGAGCGAAGATGGTCAGACGACCATGTGCTGCTCGATCCGCTCGCGGCCCAGGGCGGCGAAGCTGCCCTGCAGGACAACCTCTCCGTGGTCCAGGACCAGGACCGTGTCGGCAAAGGCCGCGACGAACTCCAGGTTCTGCTCGACGATGATGAATGAATCGCCACAGGTTTTCCTGCGATTGACCATCGCGGCCATCCGGTCGATGTTTTCCGGCTGTACACCTTCGGTAGGTTCGTCGAGCATCGCGAGCTTTGCCTTCAGCCCCATGGTCCGGGCGAAGGACAACAGCTTGCGCTCGCCGCCGCTGAGCGACCCCGCCCGCTGGTCGAGCCGGCGCTGAAGCAGCGGGAAGTGCTGGAAGACCTCCTCGTACCGATCGGCCTTCCGGTCGTCGAGGTGCAGCCACAGGTTGTCCGCCACCGTCAGCTCGCCGAACACGACGTTCTCCTGGGGCGCGAATGCGATTCCCAGGCCAAGCCGGGCGTGCAGCGGCCTGTCGCCGAGCGCCTGGCCGTTCCAGTCGATGTCGCCGCTGGTGAGCGGCAACTGGCCAGCCAACGCCTTCAGAAGCGTGCTCTTGCCGACACCGTTTCTTCCCACGATGGCGAGCGCATGGCCGGGCCGGACTTCTCCGGACACCCCACGGACCACAACGGTGTCGCCGTAGCCGCATACCAATTCGTTGAAGACCAGAGTCATTTGCGGCCTCCCGCGTACACCGCCCGCACCGCCGCGCTGGACTGGATGTCCGCGAGCGAGCCCTTGTCGAGAAGACGCCCCTGGTGCAGCACATACACATCGCCGCCCATGGCATCCACGGCCGTGATGTCATGCTCGATCAGCAGCGCAGCCGCACCGATCTGGCTCACCAGGGTCTTGATGGCATCGATCATTTGATGAGTCTCGCCGGGCGACAGTCCCGCGCAGGGTTCGTCCAGCAACACCAGCTTCGGCTCCGGAAGGAGCGTCATCGCCAGTTCCAGCGCTTGCCGATGCCCTTGCGCCAGCGTGCCGGCCGGAGCGTCGAGTTGCGACGCGAGGGCGGGAAACTCTTGC
This sequence comes from Variovorax beijingensis, assembly GCF_007828835.1. Taxonomy (GTDB): domain Bacteria; phylum Pseudomonadota; class Gammaproteobacteria; order Burkholderiales; family Burkholderiaceae_C; genus Variovorax; species Variovorax beijingensis_A. The sequence continues at coordinate 215,116 of NZ_VIVL01000010.1, forward strand.
AGGATGTCGGCGAGAAGCCCGGTGTGCCATCCCAGCGTGGTCCGCTTCAGCGTGTCGACGGCGGATGCCCGCCCGGCCCAGACAGCCAGGCCCAGGTTCTCCCGCACCGTGAGGTCGGGAAAGACCGACGGCACCTGCATCTTGCGTCCGATGCCCTTGCGCGCCACGCGCCACGCAGACAGCCCACCGATATCGTGGCCGTTGAGCCTGACCCCGCCGCCGAGAAGCGGAAGCCGGCCCGTGATGACGTTGAACGAAGAGGTCTTGCCTGCGCCGTTGGGACCGATGACGCAGCGGATACCGGGCCCGCTGAGGGCAAGGGAAAGCTCGTCAAGGATCGTCACGCCCGACTGGGCCGTCTTCACCCCGTCGAGGGTCAAGGAGACGGGGGCCATGGACGTGGCCGCCTCATGCGCAGAGGGAGCCGGCGAATCCGCGCCGTGGCGCGGGTCGGCCCGGCGTTTCAGCAGACCCGCGACCCCGTTCGGCAGGAACAGCACCACGACGATGAAAAGCGCCGCCACAGCGACCTCCCAGTAGAGGAACTGCTCCCGAAGCTCGGCGGACGCATAGCCGACCACGGTGGCACCGAGCAACGGCCCCAGCGAGCTCCCCTTGCCTCCGACGGCGGCCCAGATCACGAACTCGGTCGAGAGGATGAAGCTCATCGCCTGCGGGGTCACGATGCCCTGGTGCACGGAGAACAAGGCACCTGCCGCCGCGGCGAGCAAGGCGGAGAACGCATAGGCGTTCGCCTTGACCCGGTCCGTCGCATAGCCGAGCAGTTGAAGCCGCTCCTCGTTCTGCGCCACTGCTTCCCAGATCACCCCGATGGGCCGGGCCGCCAGCATCGCGAGAACGAGCGTCGAGACGACTGCGACCGCCGCCACGAGCCAGTACAAAGTCTCGTACCGGGACGTGCCGGGAATGTCGGGAATGTTCGCCATGCCGTTGAAGCCGCCGGTCAGGCCGCTCCATTGCTGCGCCGCCAGGAAGCCCAGCATCGTCAGCGCAAGGGTGATGAGCGAGAAGTAGGGCCCACTGCGCGAGCTTCTGGCGAAGACCAGGCGCGCGATGACGTAGGCGAGCAACGCCGGCGCCACCACGGCGACCGGCAGCGCCAGGTACAGGGCGGGGTTCGACTCCGCGCCCTTGAGCATCCCGCCGAAGAGGTAGGCACCCAGCCCGAAGAAGAGCGCGTGCCCCAGGGGCAGGAATCCGAGGCGTCCCCAGCAGAGGGCCACGCCCTGCGCAGCGATCCCGTAGATCAGGAACAGGGCGATCTGGTACGCCACGAATTCGCTGGACGCGAACGGCAGCGCAACCAGTACCGCGGCCAGGAAGGCCGCCGATTTAGCGTCGCGAAAAAAGGCCATTGGGCTTGAGCCACAGAAAGATGATGGAGAGCATGAGCACCACCGCGTAGCCGCTGGTCTGCCCTGCCACGCTGCTGACGATGGCCTGCGAGCCGCCGATGATTCCGACACCGCCGAACATGCCGCCCAAGGTCCCGAGCCCGCCCACGACCAGCACGAAGAACGCGTCCAGGAGGTAGTCGACGCCGATGCCCGGTTCGATGCGGATCAACGGCGCAAGGAGCACCCCGGACAGGCCGGCGAACACGACTCCGATGACGAACGCCTGCGAAGCGAGCCGGCGGGTGTTGATGCCCAGCGCCTGCGCAAGAACGGGATTCGCCGTCATGGCGCGCACTCGAAGGCCGGCCGCACTGCGCCGATACCAGAGGAAGAGCCCCGCCATCACGACGAGCGCCAGAACGATCAGCGTCAGGCGATAGGCCGGGTACTGCGAACCGAAGACCATCATCGGTTCCGCCAGCGTCGATTCGACGTTCCGGTACTCCCTGCCGAAGACCGCTTCGACCAGCTTTCTCAGAAGCATGGCGAGCGCCCAGGTCGCGAGCAGCGTATCGAAAGGCCGCGAATAGAGCGGCCGTATGAGCCAGCGCTCCACCACGTAGCCGAGCGCGCCGCACACCACCACCGCCAGGGGAACCGCGGCCACCAGCGGCAGCCCCAGTTTCTGCACCGTCACCACCGAATAGGCTCCGAGCATCACGAACTCCCCGTGCGCCATGTTCATGACGCCGAGCAGGCCGAAGACGATCGCCAGGCCCAGCGTCGTGAGTGCGAGCGTGGCCAGTTCGTAGGCCAGGTTCAGGCCGTGCAGCAAGATGTTGCCATCGAGCATGGTCAGACCTTGCAAGTCTGGCCGGCGCCGACGTTCGGGAAGGTCTTCACCACGCGGAAGCCCTTGTCCGTGACGTCGGCCACGTAGATGTCCTGCTCCACGTGGCGCGCCTTGACGGTCACCGCGCCTCTCGGACCACTGTAGGTCGTTCCTTCGGAGGCGGCATCGAGCTTCGCCGGGTCCAGGCTCCCGGCCTTCTTCGCGAGCGCTTCGAGCATCAGGAAGCCTTCGTAGGTCGATTCGGCCAGGCCGTTCAATGCCGGTGCATTCGCGCCGTTGGCCTTGGCATAGTCCGCAGCAAACGCCTTCGCTGCGGACGTGTCGATGTTCGCGAAGTAGCCGGCGCTCGAATAGAGGTTGCGCGCATTGGCGAAGCCGATGCCCGCGAGGGTGTTCTCCTCGATCAGCGTGCCCAGGCGAATCGCCTTGTCCGAAAGGCCGAAGCTCGCAAACGACTTGTTGAAGGTCACCGAAGCGCCGCCGACCAGCGACACGAGCACGGCGTCCGCGCCGCTGTCGCGAATACGTGCAAGGCTCGCATCGAAGTTGTCGACGGTGAAGGGAAGGTACTCGTCCCCGACCACCTTGGCACCGGTCTTCTCGATGTAGGCCCTGGCGGTGGCATTGGTGTTGCGACCCCAGATGTAGTCGTTGCCGATCATGTACCACTTGGTCGGCTTGCGTTCGGCCGCCAGCCATGGGATCACGGGCTCTAGCTGCTGCTGGGGCGTCTCGCCCTTGACGTACGTACCCTTTGCACACTCCCCGCCTTCATAGACGGGCGTGCACAGGTACGGCACCTGGCCCTTAAACAGACCCACGAGCGCACCGCGCACCGCGCTGTCGTGCATTCCGATGACGGCACCCGCCTTCTGGCCCTTCCAGAGCTTCAGCGCGGCCTGGCCTGCTTCCGCGGGAGCAAGGCCCGCATCCCCGTACAGAAGCTCGACCTTGCGGCCCAGCACGCCGCCACGGGCGTTCAAGGCACTGGCGGCCATCTCGGCGCACGCCTTGCACGACGGACCGAACAAGCCGCCGGGACCGCTCTGGGGAATCATCACGGCCACCTTGAGCGGGTCGGCCGCGAAGGCTTTGGGCAGTGCGGAAGCTGCCCCTGCGGCCAGCGTTGCTTGCAGGAAATGACGACGATCCATGGAATGCTCCTTCGGGATTTCAGTTGGGAGTTTCGAGTTGAGCGGCAGGCGGAAGCGCTGACTGGACGGCTTCGGCAATCGCCAGAAGCCGGCGGTCGGAATCGATGGGGCCGTCGAGCGCGAGGCCCACCGGCAGGTTGTTCGCAAGGCCCAGCGGGATGGTTGCCCCGGGCAACGATGCATTGCTTCCGGGGTCTGTATTGCGAATGAATGTCCCGAAGGTCGGCTGCTGCGTGCCGTTCAGGTCGACCGTCTCGTCTTCACCGATGAAGGCTGCAACGCGCGGAGTCGTCGGGAATACCAGCGCTTCGATCCGATGCAATTCGAATGTCCGCTTGTAGAGAGCCTGCATCTGCCGTCTCGCCTGAAGAGCGCTCTCGTAGACGTCTTCGGGAATGCTCCCGCCGGTCAGAAGCGTACCGACCGCACCGCGCACGTCCGGACTTCCGACGGCTGCAATCATCTCCTCGAGCGTCACGCCACGACCGCGCACCTCGAGGTACTCCCGCATGTCACGCACAAACTCGAAGAGCGCCACCGGCAAGCTGACACTGGCACTGAGTTCGCTCAAGGCAGGCATATCGACATCCACGAGCTCGATACCCACTTGCCGCAGTGCATCGAGGGCGGATTCAGCCACCTGTTCAAGTTCGGGCTCCAAGTCATTCCAGAACGGAAGCCTTGGGACACCAAGGCGCAGCCCCTTGAGCGCCACCTTCATTGGTCCGCTCTTCGCGCCCGTCATCACCTCATCGAGAAGAGTGCAGTCCGCAACGGTGTAAGCCAGCGGCCCTGCGGTGTCACGAGTGAGCGAAATTGGTGCGATTCCCTGTGCCGACACGCGTCCCACAGTCGGTCGGAAACCGCTGACCCCGCAGAGGGCCGCCGGGACGCGGACCGACCCGCCCGTGTCCGTTCCGATGGAGGCGGGAACAATGCGCGCACCGACCACGGCGCCCGAGCCCCCGCTGCTGCCCCCGGGAATCCTGGTGCGGTCCCAGGGATTTTTGACGGCACCGGTGACCGCGTTGTTGTTGGTGATGCCGAACGCCAGCTCGTGCATACCCACTTTGCCCGCAATCACGGCCCCCGCCGCCCGCAGGCGGGCGACCAGCTCCGCATCCGCGTTGGGCTTCTTTCCGCTCAATGACGCCGTGCCGGCCCCACAGGCCATGCCGGCTGCCTCGATGTTGTCCTTCAAGGCGATGGGAATACCGAGCAAGGGGAGCCGCTCGCCGGCGGCAAGACGGCTGTCCGCATCGCGCGCTTCTTTCCGCAGTGCTTCGGGATCGAAGCTGACCCACACGTTGAGGTCCCTGCAGGCTTGCGACCGCGCGATGCAGGCCTCGGCCAGATCCAGGCTTGAGACGGACGCTCCATCAAGGAGCTTGCGAATGGCAGACAGAGGAAGGTCGATCGCGTGCATGGTTCGTTCAGCGTTTGGTGACGATTCAATGTACGCAGCGTGGTTTTGTCGGGGACCTATAGAAATCGTTAGGGGCCGCTCGCCGGGCGCTATGTAGGGTCAGACCCGACTGGCGGAAACCACGGCACTGCCTAGCATTGGCGCCCCGCGCATGAACCTTGCTTGGAATCGACCATGCACCTCTCCACCATTCAGACCAGGGCCCTGTCGGACCTCATGCGCCTGGTCGCGAACGCGACCGACGGCGACGAGCTGCGCGAGCGCATGGCGCTGCCGATGCTCGACCTCCTTCGTGCCGACACCTACGTGTCGATGGTGTGGGACGGCGAAAGGCAGCGCTTCGGCCGAACGACCGCGCTCAACATGTCCGAGGAGAACCTGCGGTCCTGGGACGACTACTTCCGCTTCGTGGACCCGCTGACCTACCCCATGATGCAGCGTCGCAAGCCGACCTTGGCAACGCAGGTGCTCTGCCAGAGAGACCTGTCGCGCACGGAGTTCTTCAATGACTTCCTTCGTCGCGACCGTATGTACTGGGGAGTGAATGTCTATTTCTACGATCAAGAGCGGTGCGTCGGGGACGTTCGCATCTGGCGCAATCGGGAGCGGGGGAATTTCGATACGGGAGAAATCGAGATCCTGAACCTCGTTGAGCCAGCGATCACCGCCGCGCTTTCACGGCTGGGCTGGAAGGAAACCGCACCTACCATCGAGGAGGGTGAATCCGCCGAGGCAACCCTTCAGCGCGAGGGACGCTTGAGCAAGCGCGAGGCCGAAGTGGCGTGGCTTGTCAGTTGCGGCTGTCCTGACAAGGAGATCCAGAGCCGGCTCGGCTTGGAATATCCAACGGTCCGCTTCCATCTAGGCAATGCCTTCAAAAAGCTGCGGGTCACCAACAGAGCCGCGCTTGTGGGTCGAGTTCGAGCCTTGCTGGCGCACCAGGAGCACGGAGTTACCCCGACGGGCATCGCGATGCCTGTCGCACCAGCAGAAGACGCAGTAGCCCCTTCTGCACTGCACTCTACGTTCGCTACCTAGCGTCGCAAGTTGATGTCCCTGGAAGTGGTGTAAGTCTTCTTTCACTCGCTGCGCGGCAAGGCGCGTAGGGCGTAGCCCGAAGCGGCTTGCCGCGCAGCGACCGCTCCCTTCGGGGGTGGCCATCGTGAAGTCCGGATAAGTTTGGGGTGCGACCCACCAAACCTGTCCATAAAGGAAATCACAATGACCACCGCCACTATGGCATTAGCCGAGCTCGCCGAGAAGGGAGCCGATGTCGACGTCCTGCGCCAGATGGTGCAATTCATGGCCCAGCGCCTGATGGAACTCGATGTTGAAGGCCGCTGCGGCGCAGCCTACGACGAGAAGAATCCCGCCGAGCGCCTCAACAGCCGCAACGGCTACCGCGAGCGCACCTGGGACGCCCGCGCCGGCAGTGTCGAGCTGAAGATCCCCAAGCTGCGCCAAGGCAGCTACTTCCCCGAGTTCCTGGAGCCTCGGCGCACCGCCGAGAAGGCGCTCACCGCCGTCATCCAGGAAGCCTATGTGCAAGGCATTTCCACGCGTTCCGTGGACGACCTGGTGAAGTCGCTGGGCATGAGTGGCGTCTCCAAGAGCCAAGTCAGCCGGCTGTGCGGCGAGCTCGACGAGCGCGTCAACGCCTTCCTGGGACGACAGATCGAGGGCGACTGGCCCTACCTGTGGGTCGATGCCACCTACGTGAAGACGCGCGAAGCCGGGCGCATCGTGAGCGTGGCGGTGATAGTGGCGGTCGGGGTCAACACCGACGGACAGCGTGAAGTGCTGGGTTTGAAGGTCGGCGCCTCGGAAGCCGAGCCCTTCTGGACCGAGTTCCTGCGCAGCCTGAACCGCCGTGGGCTGCGCGGCGTGAAGCTCGTGATCAGCGACAGCCACGAGGGCATCAAGGCGGCGGCTGCGAAGGTTCTGAAGGCGACTTGGCAGCGTTGCCGGGTGCACTTCATGCGCAACGCCCTGGCGCATGCTGGCAAGACCCAGCGGCGCATGGTCTCGGCCGCCATCGGCACCGTGTTCGTACAGGACTCGGCCGATGCAGCGCGGGCGCAATGGCGCTCGGTCGCCGACCAGCTCCGAGATAAGTTCCCTAAGCTCGGCGCACTGATGGACGACGCGGAGAACGACGTGCTGGCCCTCATGACCTTCCCTCGAGCGCACTGGACGCAGATTTACAGCACGAACCCTCTGGAACGGCTGAACGCCGAGATCAAGCGACGTACGAACGTAGTGGGCATCTTCCCCAACGACGCCTCGATCACGCGGCTCGTCGGCGCCATGATGATGGAGCAGAACGACGAGTGGTCGCTCAACCGGCGCTACATGCAGTTGGAGGGCTTGCAGACCCTGAGCGATACTGCGCCCACTCGGCTGTCCGCAGTGGCACGCTGAGTACCGTGCAGCTCAGCCTTCTCCGGGCTGTGGACCTACACCACGGAATGGGACGCGACCCGTTGCAAATATCAGAATCACATTCGTGGCTCGTGGACGAGACCATATATGGGCAGAAGCGAACTTCGGCTTTATGCCGATTGTGTTGAAAAACTCGCCTCCAAACTTGCTTGCATTGGCGATCGCACAGGGTTTGCAGTCAAGTTGACGAAGCGAGAGCGCGCAGCATGCCTCGCGACTCACCTCACGCGCTCTTCACGATGGCAACACTTTCTCGGAGTTTCAGAGCTTTAACCCGCTTGCCGGACTGGTCGTAACCTGCGATCACGGAAGCAGCATGCCCGTCGCTTTAGTACCCTGTTGGGATCCCGGTGAGGTTTGGAGCAAGATCGTGAACGAAATCGAGATCACACCAAGCCGATTGGATCGCGGCCTTCTTATCGGTCGCCAGTGCATAGCGGCGTTAGCGCAGGTAGTCGCGAGCTTGCCTACGCCGTCCGGCTCGCCATATAACCAACCACCGATAACCACAGGCATGTAAACGCCTGGTTATCGATGACTAGCTTCCCTGGCGTTCGACCTGCGAAAGGCGAACTTCCAGAGAGGGCGAGCCAACGCCCGGAAAGGAGCACGGCAGCATTCAGGCTATCCAGCAGTGACGGACGACAATCATCTTGAGCGACGCCGCTCAAAGTAGTTGACGCCGGGCACCAGCAGTAAGCATTGCAAATGCCCCGAGGCCACAGTCTCAAGGAGCTATCGAAGCGGACGCAGGTGATGTTCCTCACCCACCACGACCACCTCATGCCCCGGGTCGAGCAAGTCTTCGGGTTAGGGGTCAATGTTGTGCAGTTGCAGCGATGATGCCTGAGGGCGCCTGACGCGCCGCTATGCAGCATTTTTGAACGGTTTGCGCAGCTGATGTTGCGCGGAAATGACTTGCGCGGCTAATCAGTTGACTCCGCCAGTGTGAAGTGGCCACTCGGGACAGGCGTCGTTCAATGACTGGTGTTGGCGCTTGCTGCCGTTCAGGTTCTGGACTGTGAGTGACTCAGGTCAGTCTGAAGCAGGCATACCCGAAGGCTGCTAAACGGCTGAGGTCGGCGCGTCTTGCCAAACAAACGGCGGCGGTGTTCAGATGGGATTGGAATCGGCTAGCGAATTCGCAGGGGAACCATCGAATGAGCATCCGCGTCGCCCCGCGCAGCGCGGCAGGGCCTCCAAGGACAGCCTACTCTCGCAGCGTGAACACCACCGACAGGTAAGAGACCGGCGGGGTCCGAATGGCCTCAATCCCATGGAGTGCGGTCGCATCGAACAGCAGCGAGTCCCCTGCCCTCACCTCCGCTGTCCTGCCGCCGTAACGGTAGCTGACCTCCCCGGACAGGAAGTACAGGAACTTGAGACCCGGGTGCTGGAAGGTCACGTAGGGATCGGCGCCGGGCAGCAACGTGACCAGATAGGGCTCGACGAACAGGTTGCCCGACAGCAGGTGGCCCAGCAGCTCGTAGCGGTAGTCCGCCACTGCGCCGATCCGATCGACCAAGACACCATGTCCTGCACGCACATGGCAAAAGTCCGTGCGCCGCGCCTGATCACTGAAGAAGCGCGACGCCGGCACACCCAGACCATTCGCGAGACGCTCCAAGGTCTCCACCGATGGCGAGACCAATCCGCGCTCGATGCGAGAAAGCATCGAGGCAGAAATCCCCGAGGTCTTGGCCAGTTCGCCGCCAGACACCTCGGCCGCCATGCGCAGCGCCCTCACCTGCGCCCCAATGCGCGTCGCCGACGGGCTGCGCGCCGCATGCGTCGATCGGCGCGCCTTTGCGGGCAATGCGGACGTGGGGATTCGTACTGGTCGCGCGGTTGGCAATGGTGACGCTTGATAGATAGCCATGACCGGTTTTTCTATGCAGTGTATATGCCGTCGATTCTAGGGCTGCAAAGAAAGATCGTCAGCATGTATGCCCATTGCCGCCAAGAGATCGAACCTGCAGGCTCCAACGCACAGAGAGCCCATTTCGATCGCACTCGGCAAGCGTCTCAAAGAACTTCGGATAAGAGCAGATAGATCTCAGACCGAACTCGCCTTCGATTGCGAACTTGATCGGACCTACATATCGCTCATCGAGCGAGGACTAGCGAATCCATCGCTGTGGACTCTTGGCACACTGGCATTCGCGTTAAGAACGACAGTCCCGGATCTATTGCAAGGCAATACGTATGTCGTTGAGCCATCCATGGGTGAACAAAGCAGAAAGCGTCGAGTGAATCAGGCCTCCCACGAGTCAAAACTCGCCACCGGCAGCAGGCGTTCGCAGCTGCGTTGACGGCTTTCTCGATGGGTAAGTTGGCGATCGATTGGGGGCGACGCGTATCAACACCATCCTTTGAGGTATGCCTGGCTTTAATCGCACGTGCATTGCGGTGGGCGTTGGTCCGCACCTCATAGACCAGCCGATAGCTCGCGTGTGGGATCAGCTCGCGGGTGCCCGGAATCTGTCCTGTCCGTCCTAGCAGGGGTGCTCGGCCAACCGGCCGACGGCTGCCGAGAAAGTCTCATCCATGCGGATGGCGGCAAGCGGGTTGTCCTGAGCAATGAAGTCGACGATGTAGGCGCGGTCTTGCTCGGCGGACAGGTCACAGGACCCTCATGCGTCGCCGCCGCCGGCTTTGGCCCGCAGTGCAGCGCGACGGGGCAGCAAAGCGAGCCTCGACGCCGGCATCACCGGCGTATTGACCGGATGCGATCTGCGCACGCGCCGTGTCGACCTTGGCACGCAGGAAGGTGTCGCATTCACGGGCGTGCCGTTGACGCTCGATGAACTCACGCATCAATTCGCGCACCACCTGCGACGCCGGGCGGTGGCTGGCCTCGGCCTCGGCCATGAAGGCGTCGCGCAACTCTGGTTCTGGCTTCATGGTGACCATGGCTTCTTTGGACATGACCGGCTCCAGGAACATTGATACCAACGAAGTATCTACAACATCAATACCCTTTTGCCACACTGCCGCCGCTGATACGAGCTCGCCGGTGGCGGCGCGGTGGCGAGGCGCAAATCGATGGGCTCACCGCAAAGCGGCCGCTCCATACCCCCGAGCGCGCCGCCAGACACGCTCGCGGGCACCGACTCGAATTGCCCGCGATGCAATGTGCGCTTCCCCCGGCACGCTGGCCCCTCTGCGCCCGAAGGGTGGTCCTTCGAATGGGCAATTGCTTCCGATGCAAGCATTGCGCACACTCCGAAGCTCCTCGACGATTCGCGCATCACAACGATTCGTCTCGGAGACAATGTCCATGCGCTTCCACGCTTCGCTTCCCGGCTTGCTTCGCCGGCCCCTCTGTCTGGCGCTCTTCTCATGCCTCTGGATGGCTGCGGCCAACGCCCAGGGCAGCTACCGCATCGCGACCGAAGGCTCGTACCCGCCCTGGAGCTTCAAGGACTCGCAGGGAATGCTCCAGGGCTGGGATGTCGACATCGCACGTGCACTGTGCGAGAAGATGAAGGCCAAGTGCGAGATCGTCGCACAGGACTGGGATGGCATCATCCCGGGCCTTGTCGCCCGCAAGTACGACATGATCGTCGCGAGCATGGCGATCACGCCGCAGCGGCGCGAGCGCGTGGCCTTCTCGGCCAAGTACAAGGATACCATCTCGCGCTTCGTCGCCCGCAGGGGAACACCGCCGAACGTCGACCCCGCGGCGCTCAAGGGCAAGACCATCGGTGTCCAGCGCGGCTCGGTCCAGGCAGCCTACCTCGTGCAGAACTACAGGGACGCCGACCTCAAGTTCTACGACACGCCGCAGGCCGCCGAACTCGACCTCGTTGCCGGCCGCGTCGAGTACATCCTCGGCAACATGGTCACCTACCACGTCGGTTTCCTGAAGACGCCCGAGGCCAAGGACTTCGCGTTCGTCGGCCCCGAGCTCAAGGGCGGCATCCTCGGCGAAGGCAACGGCATCGCTGTGCGCAAGGACGATGGGCAGACCCTGGCGAGGATCAACGCCGCCCTTGAAGCGATCCGGGCCGACGGCACCTACGACCGCATCACGGCGAAGTACTTCCCGTTCAAGCTGATGTAGGCGCCGCGACCCCTGATGAACATCCTCCATGGTTTTGGCGGCCAGTTGCTCCTGGGCGCGCTTGCGACGCTGCAGCTCGCGGCCGCCGCGCTGGTGCTCGGCACGCTGCTCGGCGCAGCCGTCTGCGGCCTGCAGCTCTCCGGCCACCGCGTTCTGCGGGCCGCCGGTGACGGCTACGCCGCGGTGGTCCGGGGCATTCCCGACCTGCTGATCGTCTTCGCCGTTTTCTTTGGCGGCTCGCTCACGCTGGCCGCGCTCACCGGCCGCTATGTCGAGATCGACACCTTTCTCGCCGGTGTGGCCGCGCTGGCGCTCTCGTTCGGCGCCTATGCTGCCGAGATCGCGCGGGGCGCACTGATGTCGGTCCCGAAAACCCAGCGGGAGGCCGCAAGGACGCTCGGACTGTCGCGCGCCCAGGCGCTGTGGACCGTCGTGCTGCCGCAGGCGGCCCGCTTCGCGCTCGCCCCGTTCGGCAACCAGTCGATCGTTCTGCTCAAGCAGACGTCGATCGTCTCCATCGTCGGGTGCGACGAACTCATGCGCAAGGCCGCAGAGGCGTCCGGCGCGACGCGCGAGCCGTTCACGATGTATCTCGCCGCCGCCTGCATCTATCTTGCGCTGACCGGCTTCGCCACGCTGTGCCTCGAGTGGGCGGAGCGCCGTGCCGCGCGCCCGTTGGCCGCCTGACCCGATGTTCGACATCACCCTTCTGTGGTCCGTGCTGCCCGCGCTGGTCGAGGGCGCCTGGCTCACGCTCAAGCTCACGGCCTCTGTCATCCTCCTGGGCACGACCTTGTCGATCCCCGTCGCCCTCGGCAGGAACGCGCGGGCCGCCGGTCTGCGCGCGGCGGCCCATGCCTACGTGCTCTTCTTTCGCGGGACCCCCGCGCTGGTCCAGCTGTTCCTGCTCTACTACGGGGCGGGCCAGTTCGACGTGATCCGGCATTCCGTGCTGTGGCCCGTGCTGCGCGATCCCTACTGGTGCGTGGTGATCGCCCTGGGACTGAACTCGGCCGCCTACTCGGGCAAGACGCTGGGCGCCGCACTGGCCGCGATCCCGCGGGGGACGCGCGAGGCCGCCCGCGTCCTCGGGCTCGGCCGCGTCCAGGCCTTTGGCCTGATCGACCTGCCGCTCGCGGTGCGCACGGCGCTGCCGGCCTTCGGCAACGAGATCATCCTGACCTGCAAGGCGACATCGCTCGCCAGCACCGTCACCCTGCTCGAGCTCACGGGCAGCGCCCGCCTGCTCACCGCCGAGACCTACGCGCCTTACGAGATCTTTCTCGGCGCAGGCCTCGTCTATCTCGCCATCAACTACGTCCTGCTGCGCGGCGTCCGCGCGCTCGAGGTCTCGTTGAATCGTCCACACTGAACTAAGCAACCGCATGAGATTCCTCACCCTGGGCCCGGCAGGCAGCAACCACGAATTCGTGACCCGCCGCTACCTCGACTTTCACGGCCTTCGCGACACCGCGATCCTGGACCTGGTCTCCGATTTCGAGCGCGGCGCCGATGCCGTGCTTCGGGGCGAGGCCGATTTCATGATCCAGTGCGCGGTGCATCCCGCCGCGGTGTCGACGGTCGCGAAGTGCTTCGTCGGCCTCCACCTGATCGACACCTTCATCTCGCCGAGCCAGGACCTGGCCATCCTCCAGCGCCACGACGCCGCGCAACCCACGTCCCTCGCGGTCATGCGCCCGACCCTGCCGTACATCGACCGCCGCCAGTGGCCGCAGATCGAATTCGTGGAGACCGTCGCCGAGGTCACCCAGGGCGTGCGAGACGGGAAGTACGCGGTCGGCCTCGGCTATGCCTCTGCCGCGGAAAAACACCCCGAACTCCTGCATGTGAGGCAGTTCATCGGCACGGTCGACGATGCCTGGATGGTCTTCGGACGCACCCGCGTGAGCATGGGACGACTGAGCGCCTGGCGCGAGAGCCCGGCCGCTGATCTCTTTCGGCAGGGGACTTGAGCATGGACATGGCCACCTCCTCTGTCGCCACGATGGTCTCGGTCGCAGGACTGACCAAGCATTTCGGGTCCCACCAGGTGCTCGGCGACGTCGATCTGAGCGTCGCAGCCGGTGAGCGCGTGGTCGTGTGCGGCCCCTCGGGTTCGGGCAAGTCGACGCTCGCGCGGTGCATCAGCGGACTCGAGAGCTACGGAAGCGGCACCGTGTCGGTCAACGGTGTCGTGGTCTCGCCGCGCATGCGCCACGCCGACCTGGTACGGGCCAACATCGGCATGGTGTTCCAGCAGTTCAACCTGTTTCCGCACCTCACCGTTCTCGAGAACTGCACCTTGGCACAGCGATGGGTCCGGCGCCGCTCCCGGCAGGAGGCCCGGCAGACCGCACTCGCGTACCTCGACAAGGTCCGGCTCGCCGAGAAGGCGTCAGCCTATCCGGCTCAGCTCTCAGGCGGACAGCAGCAGCGCGTCGCCATCGCGCGGGCACTCTGCCTGAATCCTTCCGTCATGCTGTTCGATGAGGCCACGTCTGCACTCGATCCGGAGATGGTCAAGGAAGTGCTCGAAACCATGATCCTTCTGGCGCGGGACGGCATGACGATGATCTGCATCACCCACGAGATGGGCTTCGCGCGGGCGGTCGCCGACAAGGTCGCGTTCATGGACGGCGGGCGCATCGTGCAGGCCGGGCCGCCCGGCGAGTTCTTCGGCAACTGCGCGGACCCGCGGATCCAGCGATTCCTCAGCAAGGTCTTCTGACCCGAGGGCTTTGCTCGAAGTTCGTGCGCTCACTCGGCGCAGACGCGGGCCAGACCGCGGTCCAGCCCGATGGCGAACAGCGGCGACAGCCCCTGCGAGTCGACGTGCCGCGCGGTCGCATGCGTCAACCGCTCGCGGCAATCCGGCCGCTCGCGCAGCGACCGGGTCGCGACGAGTTCGTCGATGAACCGGGGGCGGAGCCGATCAAGCGCCGGACGGAGCTCGTTCTTCAGGTCTGCGCGAGGTTCCGCCGGCGCTCCTCCCTCCCGCCGCCAGCGGGCCATGAGCGCGAACTGGACGAGTTTGCTCGCTTCGATCTGGTCGGTGAAGAACGCGGTCACCAGGTCTCCTGGCAAACCGCGCGCGCCCGCCTCTTGCGCAGCCGCCGCAACGACTTCCTGCTCGCGCGGATCGCCCGGCGGATCCGCGACCGGCTGGCGGCTGTCCCATTTGGTCAGCGCCACTTGCCGGGACAGATCGAGCCGCGCCGCGCTCAGGGCCACGAGGGTCGAGAAGCCCTCGGACCGATCGGGTCCGGTGGCATCCGAAGCACAGGCGAGTGTGGCCAGCGTGACGGCCATCGCGCCGGCCGCTCGGAAACAACGAATCAGAACGCGCATGTGCATCGGGAACCTCCGGAAGTCCAGCGACGCGATCCGGGCTGCCTGCCACCGGACCGACCGGAGGCAAAGACTAGTGCGGGGACGATCGCGCGTCGCCTGTCAACATGCACAGTTGCGCACCGCCGGGCGCGCGCAACCGTGCCGCCGCTCCGGCAAGCCTGCGCACCCATGAAGCGACATGCGCCGGACCCACCGGCAACCCGCCTGCAGTCTTGGCTTCTTGCGGCTGACCGCGCGCGTTGCGCGCTCGAAACCAAGGGAGGACTTGATCGGCCTTCACGACATGGCGAAGCACGTCGACTGGATCACCGTGGACCGGAGGATTGGCCTGCAGCTTGATTTCACAGCCACCGTGTGCAAGGCACGCGCTCGCGCCAACGTGGCAGATTCAGCGGACGAACCGATCAGCAAGATCGACAGTGACGGGTGGCAAGCCTTGCTTCAAGGGGACACGGCTGCCCATCGAGCCCGTTCTGTCCTCTCTCGAAAAGGGAATCCTGGAAGATCACGTGCTGGATGAGTATTCGCTCGCGGAGCGAGCAGCCGACCGTCGCGCAGGTTCAGGCGGCGATTTCATGGGGGCGGCGCGCGCACGGGCCCGATGTGTGGCGCATGTGGCGCGGCGGGCGCGACGTTCCGGCATCGATGCAGGCGTTGAATCAAGACTGATCGATACGGCGCGCGGTCCGCACCCCTCTGTTTTCACCCCGACCCTGGTGCGCCGCCGGCCCTCATCCCTTTTCCGTTCCGCCTGCCGCGCGACCGTTCGAGGTCGGCGTGCGGAACGCAAGCGTTGCGGATCCGCCATGTCGATCCGTGAACGCCGGATTCGGGCCACGCGGAATTCGCGCCGGCACGGGCTCCTGGTGCGGCCCGGCCTGGCTGCGAGGCCGGCGTGCGACATCGCCACGCGCCGCCTTCACCCCACCTCGATGCGTCGGCCCCTCACCGCTGCGCGATAGATCCGGACCCGCCAAGCGCAGGCATCTCCCGCGCCAAGATGTACGCGAACGCCTCCTCCGCAAGGCGCGCCGCCGTGAAAATCGCCGTGCGGTCGGCCCTCAGCACCTTCAGCCAGGCGTCGATGTAGGCCGCATGCCCCTCGACCGTGGCGTCGACCAGCCCGCAGTGCCCCAGGAGGAACGCGCTGCCGAGCTCCGCCACCAGTTCCTCGAACGCATAGGCCGCATCGCCGAAACGCCGCCCGAAGCTGCGGTTCAGCCGCTCGGGATGCCCGGTCCAGTGCACCATCTCGTGCAGCGCCGTCGCGCACAGCGCCTCGGCGCTCGTGAACTGCCGCGGCCACGGCAGACGGATCTCATCGAGCGTCGGCAGGTATGCCGCCCGGTCGAACCCGTGCCGGATCGTCGCATTGCAGCCCCCGAGCAGCCGCATCGCCTGCTCCACGGGACCCTGCGAGGCCGCCGGCGAGGCGATGCCCAGGTCCACGACCTCGAGCGGCAGTCCGTCGATCTGCGCCAGGTTGAAGAGCCAGAACGGCCGGCACAGCAGAACCCCGGCGCGTGCACCGGAACGGGCCGTCAGGGCCTCCTCGTCCACGCCGCCTTCCGCGAGGACATCGTCGGTATCGTCAAGGCGCGCCCGTGCCCTGCGCTCGAAGTGCGCGCACAGCACGCCCCGCTCACCCTGGCGGACCTGGGCGCCGAGGCTCTGCGCCTGCCTGTAGGTCAGCCACACATGGGACGCGTAGCCCGCCTCGATCGCCGCCTCCCAAAGCAGCAGCACATTCGCGCCGCGGTAGGGCGCCCCGGTCTTGCCGTTGCGAGGCACCCCGCGCGCCGCCGCCCGCACCCAGCGTTCGCGGAACACGCTGCCGCCCTTCTCCAGCATCGCGATGATCCGGTCCGTCACCATCTGCCGCACGTCCATGCGGTCCCGCCCCCGCACAGCAGCGCCCGCGGATTCGGCAACCCCCTCACCTGCTTTGGGTGAGTCCTCGGGGGGTACGGGGGGAACGCCCGTGGCCGTTTGCGTCCCCGCGTGATGCGGGGTGGCGCTGGACGTTGAATTCGCGTGCATGGCTTGGCCTTTCTGCGGCATGTGCCGCGGTGGTTGAACATCTGCTTTCGGAGCCGCCTCGACGCATGAACAGCGCGCGAAAAGGGCCGATGTCCAGGGACCGCCCGCAAGCCGCAGCCGAGTGCTGCGAGGACCGGGTGAGGACGGTGGCAAAGCCCGCAGCCCTGGACAGCGGCCCGTGCGCGCTATGCGTCGGTCAAGAGGTGGCTTCGAACGCAGAGGCCACACGGACAGGCCGCAGGCACCCGCACGTGACGCCGCGCCGCCCAAGGCGGCGTGCCATCGAGGGCGCTGCGAAGCGCGCGCCTCCAGCCCTGTCGGGAACCGCCGAACGCCGAGGCGAGCGGCCTGGGCGGTGACTGCCGTGCATGCACGGCCACTTGGCGACCCGCGCCGATTCCCCGGTCGGCCGGCCTTCTCCCACCATCGCGCGCATCGGCGTCCAGGCGTCAGCGCCGTCCGCGCACCGCACGCGGGCCAGGCACAGGCAAGATGCGCCGAGCGGCGCAACGGTCGCGCCCCTCGAAGACTGGCGCAATTCGGCCGTCGAGCCCACTGGTCGAAATCAGAGTCGACAGCAGCCTCGGACTTCGTACTTGGTCTCCAGATGCTGCGTTGGCCAACACGATGCTGGATGCGGCCATCGAGACGGTCGCCGACGGCGAGGCCCGGCCCATCGTTCACTCAGATCGCGGTGCCCACTATCGCTGGTCGGGCTGGCTGTGGCGTATCGGAGAAGCGAAGCTCATCCGTTCGATGTCCCGCAAGGGGTGCTCGCCTGACAGCGCCGCATGTGAAGGATTCTTCGGACGGCTGAGAACGAAAATGTTTTACCCCCGGGACTGGAAGGCGACGACCATTGAGTAGTTCATCGAGGTAGTTGATGCCTACATCCGTTGGTACGGCGAGAAGCGGATCAGAATCTCCCTTGGCTCTCGCAGCCCCATCGAATACCGACAAAATCTCGGACTCGCGACATAAAACCAGTCCCAGCTTTTGTCCGCGCCCCCTCAACAGTTTTCCGATGTGTCGGGTCGCACGTACTTGAGTTCGCTCGAGCGCGGCCTGAAGAGTCCGACCCCCAGCAAGGTGAGCGAACTGTGCGAGGCGATGGACGTGCATCCACTCGCTTTGCTGACGCTCGCTTACACCGCCAACGACAGGGGTGCCCGATGGAGCCTGGTCGCGCGCACGACGTGGCTTTGGTGCTCAAGGCATCAGTGGACGCTTATGCGTATCCCGTAGCGCTGGGAAGACGCTGGTTCGAAGCGGCGGCGGATGACCGAAACCGTGCGCGGTGCGCTGAGCACGTGCCTGGAACACACGAACGCAAGGCAATCTCCGTCGCGCGAGCGCGCATCCGCATCGCGGCGCCGGCTGTCGGCCTTGGTTTTCGGCGGTTGCCTACTTCGGTTCAACGGCCGGATGCTTCGACCTGGTGCCCTTTGCCTTCGGATCCGGGCTTGTACGACTATGCTCGGACCCGCCCGCGGGCGCAGGCTTTGGATTGCCTGCCGAAGCTGCAGATCCCTCAGAGCCGCTCGCCGACGGGCTCTGCTGGCGCGCAGCCTCTGGGGTGTCGCCGTTGGTGCTGTCAAGCGACATCAGGAGCTGCCCCCTGCCGGACAGCAACCGGTCGCGCGAGAAGAACCCGAATTCGACATGCCGAGGCTGAAGCAGTCGTTGACTGCAGCGCAGCACGTTCGTCATACATCAATCACCCTTCTTCTTCGCGAACCCAAGCACCTTCATCGGCCCGGTGAGCGTCTGCTTGGCTTTCCAGTAGCCCTCCCAGGGGTCCTCGGTCTGGAATGACAGATGCTCGCGCGCAGTGGCGATGGTCCATTGCGCACCGCTTTTCAGCGTGGCCAGGTCGTCCCAGCTGACAGGCACGGACACGCCGAGGCCCGGCCGGGCGCGCGCGGAGAATGCGGCCGCGGTGGTCGCACCGTGCCCGTTGCGCAGGTAGTCCACAAACAGCTTGCCGACCCGGTTGGCCGGCCCGCTCTTGGCGACGAACCGTGAAGGTATCGCGCGTGCCAGGTGCTGCACGACCGCCTGCGAGAACGCCTTGACCGTGTCGTAGTCGAGCCTTGGCGCCAACGGCACGACGACATGGAGCCCTTTGCCGCCGCTCGTCTTCAACCAGGACGCCAGGCCCAGCTCCGAGAGCAGCGTGCGCACGAGCGTGGCAGCCTCCTGGACATGCGGCCAGGTCGTGCCTTCGCCCGGGTCGAGGTCGAAGATCATCCGGTCCGGCTTGTCGATGTTCTTCGCGAGCGAGTTCCATGTGTGGAACTCGATGACGTTCATCTGCGCCGCATTCGCCAGTGCCTGCGCCGTGCCCACCTCGAGCAGCCCCGCGTGCCCGGGCCACAGCTTCTCGTCGAGCGCCCTGACGCCGGGGATGCTCAGCTTGTCGTCGTGCTTCTGGAAGAACAGCTCTCCCTGGATGCCGCTGGGCCCTCGGACCAGCGAGCAGGGGCGGCCTTGGAGATGCGGCAGCATCCATTCGGCCACCGACTCGTAGTAGCGCACCAGGTCGAGCTTCGTGAGGCCCGTGCTCGGGTCGATCACACGCTCGGCATTGCTGACCTTGACGCTGCCCGCCGCCGCCTTGCCGGCCGGCTTCGACGGCCCCGGGCCCATCTGCTTCGCGGTCTCGCGCACGATGACGCTGGCCGGCTTG
Source organism: Variovorax beijingensis (assembly GCF_007828835.1). Lineage (GTDB taxonomy): Bacteria > Pseudomonadota > Gammaproteobacteria > Burkholderiales > Burkholderiaceae_C > Variovorax > Variovorax beijingensis_A. The sequence continues at coordinate 234,495 of NZ_VIVL01000010.1, forward strand.
TCGGTGCGCAGGGAGACGTACGACGCATGCCGGATCTGCCCCTCGGGCGTCCACTCGGCGAATTCGACCTCGGCGACCGTGACCGGCTTCACCCAACGTTCGCTGCCCGCCACCCGCTTCGACCACCGCCCGGGCTTGCCGGCGCCGGCGGCGAACGGCGGCTTGGGCACTTCGAGCTTGGCGAGCTTGCGCTTGATGTCCTGCGCTTCAGCCGAATCCCAGCCCGTGCCCACGCTGCCGACCGAAACCAGATCGCCGTTCGGCCCGTGCACGCCGAGCAGCAGGCTGCCGATCTGCGGCGATCCGTCGGTCCGGTCGGTGTAGCCGCACACCACGAACTCCTGGCGCTGTTTGCACTTGAGCTTGAGCCAAGTCTCCGATCGCCTGGACACATAGGGGGCGTCCAGGCGCTTGGCGATCACGCCCTCGAGGTTCATCTGGCAGGCCGAGCTGAGGATGGAGGCCGGGTCGGATTCAAAATCGGCGCTGTACCGGATGTGTTCCGTCGCCCGTTCGTCCAGCAGCGCCTTGAGCAACTGGCGCCGCGCGCCGAGCGCCATCTCGCGCAGGTCGTACCCTTCGAAGTACGGAACGTCGAACAGGAACAACACGATCGCGTCGCTGCCGGCGCCGCGGTCGAAGGCTTTTTGCAAGGCGTTGAAACTCGGCAGGCCCTGCTCGTTCAGCACCACGATCTCGCCGTCGAGCCAGGCGGACTTGAGGCCCAGCTGCTTCAGTTCCTGGACCAGCCGCGGCATCCTGGCGGACCAGTCATGGCCGCCGCGGGTGATGATCGAGGCCTTGCCGCGCTGGATCCGGGCCATGACGCGGTAGCCGTCGAACTTGATCTCGTAGACCCACTCGCCGTGGGCCGGCACCCCGGTCGCCAGCGTCGCGAGCTGGGGCGACATGGTGGCAGGCATGGGCGCCTTCTTCGCGCCGGGAACGGCAGATCGCGCACTGGCCGCCTTCTTCGAGCCGGGCGTCGGCGCGCCGGTCTTCACCTTGGCGCGCGGTGAGGAGATTGGCGCCACGGCGCGCAACGGTTTCGCGATGACGCTGTCGGGCAGCGCGGACACGACGTCGTAGTCGGCCTTGGCGCGGGCGAACTCGTCGCGCTTCTTGAACAGCAGCCAGGGCTCCTGCTTCTCGCCGCCCTTGGCGATCTTCACGAGTTCCCAGAGCCCTTCCATCTTCTGGCCATGCATGCGGAAGACCAGCTTTCCCTTGGCGAGGCCCTCGTGCGGATTGCCGACGGGCTCCCACGTTCCGTTGTCCCAGACGATGACCGTGCCCGCACCGTACTGCTTCGGCGGAATCGTCCCCTCGAACGAGCCGTAGGACAGCGGATGGTCTTCCACGTGGATCGCCATCCGCTTGTCGGCGGGGTCGTAACTCGGCCCCTTCGGTACGGCCCACGAGACCAGGACGCCGTCGAGTTCCAGCCGGAAGTCGTAGTGGAGGCGCGACGCATCGTGCTTCTGGATCACGAAGGTCAAGGCCTTGCCAGGCTTGGCGCGCTGCCCGCGCGGCTCGGACGTGACCGCGAAGTCCCGCTTGGCCCAGTACCGGGCAAGCGGGTCAGCGGTGGTGTCGCGAGCGGCCATCCTTGGACTGTGGGAACCGGCAACCGACCTGCAAGACGGTCGCCCGCGCGTTTGGCTGTGGGATTCGCCCTCCAACAGGACCCGCTTCAGTCCGTCCCTGCGCGCCCTTGCACCCCGTCACTTTGACGTCCCGCCGTCGACACCGTCGGCGGATAACGCATGAGCAGGAGACCCACATGGCAGATGACAAGAGCAAACCGGGCGGCCAGGACCGCACACGCATCAACGTGAACGAGGACTACGAGCTGCGGGATTGGTCCAAAAAGCTCGGCGTCACGCCCGAGCAGTTGAAGGCCGCCGTCAAAGCCGTCGGCACCAGTGCCGAGGCGGTCGAAAAGCACCTCAAGGGCAAATAGAGCGGCGGCTAGGCGTCCTCGTCGCCCGGAGGCGCCGGCGCCTCGCGCGTCAGGCGCCGGTAGGCGCTGAAGTGCCGCAACGCGGCCTGGGGATCTTCAAGCTGCTCGTGCAGCCGCCCCAGGTTGTAGTGGGCATCCGCCAACCCGGGGTCGAGTTCGAGCGCGCGGGCATAAGCTTGGGCCGCGGCCGCGAGTTGGCCCGCATCCTCCAGCGCGATGGCGTAGTTGAATTGCACGGGCGCGGAGGCTGCGAGGGTCGGAAGCGCCTGCTCGTACAGCTGGACCGCCTCGGCGCAGCGGTGGCTGTCGCACAGCAGCGCTCCCAAATTCAGGATGGCGTCCACGAAATCGGGTGCTGTCTCAAGGGCAGACCTGTACGCCACTTCGGCGCCTGCCGGGTCGGTCGCCTCCAGCGATGCACCGAGGTTCACGAGGGCCTCGGGGGTCTGGCCGGAGGCGGTGGCGGGGTCGTCGGGGGTCCTCGGATCGATGAACGCGAGCTCCCCACCGTTCGACGTCACCTCGAAATCCATCAGCATCTGCCCGGAGGTCGCTTCCCAGGTGCTGTCCCTTGTCCGCACGGCGACCTCCTCGCCCACGGCGGAGATGCGCAGGCCCGTGAGAGGCAGCTCCCGTGGCAGGGAGGCCCTGAGGCTCTGCAGGGAGCGCAGGATCTTGCGTGGGGGGATGTGTGCCCGTTGGAGGTCGTAGGCCGTGCGCAGAAGCATGACGTCCTGAAATTCGAAGCGATGCTCGTTGCGGCGCCCGCGGGTCGGCGACACGAAGCCTGCACGCACCAGGCGATCGATGATCGCCCTCGAAATGCCCAGCATTTGCTGAACCCGTCGAACGGTGTAGCCTGCGGTCGCCTCGGATTTCACTTCTTCGCTCGTGCGCGGGACGGGGCCGGAGCGGGTGCCGGGGCGCTCACCGGCGCGCGGCGTGCCGACTTGCGCTCCTTCGCTTCCAGCATCGGCGTGACGTTGGTCCGGGTCGACTTGGCGGTCGGCTTGCCCGTCCGGGCGGTGCCCGAAGCTGCCTTGCTGCCGAGGCTGGCCTTCAGCGCATCCATCAGGTCGATGACCTGGCCGCTGGTGGCATCTTCGCTGTGGGCGGAGGCCACGATCTGCTTGCCGGCGATCTTCTCGTCGATGGCCGCGAGGACCCGTTGCTTCTCCTCGTCCTCGAACTGGGTGGGATCGAACGTGTCCTGCGAGATCTGCTCGATGAGCTGGAGCGCGAGCTGCAACTCGGCCGGCGCGACGGTGACTTTTTCGATGTCGAGGTCCCGCAGCGAGCGGACCTCGTCGGCGTACAGGAGCTGCTGCAGGATGAGGCCGTCCTCGACCGGGCGGACCTGGACGACGTGCTGCTTGGCCTTCCAGGCCCATTTCGCGAGCGCGCAGCGGCCGCTCTTGCGCATCGCTTCGGCGAGCAGCGCATAGGGCTTGCCACCGCGCTTGTCGGGAGCCAGGAGATAGGCCTTGTCGTAGAACACCGGGTCGATGGTCTTGATCGGAACGAAGGCCACGATCTCGATGACGTGGCTGCTCCCCTCCTCGAGCGCCTTCAGCTCCTCAGGGGTGAAGAGAACGAAATGGTCCTTCTCGAACTCGTAGCCCTTGACCATCTCCGCGCGCTCGACCACTTTGCGGGTCTTCTCGGAGATGTACTGCTGCTTCACGCGCTCGCCGTTTTTGGTGAGCATGTTGAAGCGGATCTCGCTGGAGCTCTCCGTGGCGGAGTAGAGGCGCACCGGGATCGAGACCAGTCCGAAGCTCAGCGTGAGTGACGCGATAGAACGAGCGGCCATGCGAACTCCTTAGCGCCTTGGAAGGCGAAACGCCACCTGCCCACGACAGGCGAGAGAAGATGCTAGGTCTCGGTGTTGCGGCGCGTCAATAGAGCGGTCTGCTCCATGATTCGTAGGAAAACTTCTGGCCTCGCAGTTGGCGTGGGTGTAACCCTCTCATGCAGAAATCTCGGGTAGGAAACACGGGCTTCTGCTTGGCAGCGAAAACGGCCTGTCGCTGCTCAAGGCTAGACTTCCGAACTCGGCCAGAACCAGCCCTTTAACTGACCACCTCAATCGCAACAATGCTCGAGCTGAAGCCTTCTGAGTTCAATCGCGTTGCCGCCCTTTTTGAGAATCTCCCGTATGGGGCCAGCATTCCAAATTCAGTCATTGCCGGCGTTGGGCATGGCCGGGTGTTCGTGAACGACCCGGCACAGCCGACTGCTGCCCTTGTGTACAACCACGGCGCTTGCACACTCGCAGGGGCAGCCGATGACATTGACTTCGCTGAGCAGGTAGGTCGATGGCTGCTCGAATACTACGGCTCTGATTACTTCATCCTTTACGCCTACCCCGGAGAGTGGGATTCCGCCTTGGACAGCATCTTCGGGAGCGCCGCTAAGAAGCGACGACGCTTGGACTTCGATTTCAATCGTCCAAGATTTGCTCGGCTTGAGGGCTGGGAGAACGATGTTCCGCCCGGTTATGAACTGCGCCGCATCGACGAGCGACTGATGCAACAGATTCGCGATGTTGCCAATCCCTATAGCCGAAGTTATTGGAAATCAGCTGCTGATTTCGAACAACACGGCCTTGGCTTCTGTGCCGTATATCAAGATTCCATCGTCAGCATGTGCTACACGGCCTTTGCGTGGCACGGACATCACGACATCGACATCTTGACTGCTGACAGTCATCAACACAAAGGGCTTGGCACGTTGGTAGCGTGTGCGTTCATCGACCACTGCCTGAGGCATGGGCTGGTCCCCAACTGGGATTGCTGGACCAACAACCGCCCCTCGGTGGCTCTCGCTGAAAAATTGGGCTTCGAGGCGCGGGTGGAGGTTTCAACCTACCATGGGGTGAGGCGCTGACGGCAGTCGGCTGAGAGCTGACATTCCACCCGCTTTGGGGGTAACGCGCATGCGTACGCATTCGACAAGAAGATTGAGGAACAAGATGCGGAGATTCGTTGTCTGGCTTTGTTCGATGGTTGCGGCCGCCTCTTTTGCGCAGGAGGCGCCGCCATGGCGAATGTCGACACCACAAGAGCAGCAACTCGACGCCGCCACTTTCCGGGGCTTCGATGAAGGTATTGCCACGGCTTTGGGCGATGTCCAAAGCGTCGTGGTCATCCTCCAAGGCCGTAAGGTGTACGAGTACTACCGCGATGGCAACCCCGATGCTCTGCGAGACGCGCAATCCGTCACCAAGAGCGCCATGGCCCTTCTGGTGGGGACCGCTCTACAGCGAGGGCAGCTAGCTTCGTTGGAACAGACGGTGGTCGACCTCATCCCTGAGTGGCGCCCTCTCAATTCAGACCCTCGTTCGCAAATCATCACGCTTCGACACCTCCTCGCCATGACAACTGGCTTTGAGATCGACGACCCCACAGGGACTGCTGAGCCACTCGCTCCAGCAGCAGCTTGGACCCGGCCGGTTCGGACAGCCCCAGGCGAACGGTTCGCATACGACAACAGCGGCCCGCTCATGGTTCAAAGCATTCTCGAACGCATCACCAGCCGCCGCATCGCCGACCTGGTGCACGATCAACTCGTCACGCCACTCGACTTACGGGAGCCCCAATACAGTCACAACAGTGCGTGGATGAGAACGGTGGATATGGCCAAGGTGGGCTATCTGCTGCTCCAGGACGGGCGATGGGCAGACCACCAAGTTCTGCCTCCCGGGTTCGTGGCACAGTTGACTAGACCTCAAAGCGCTGGCGGGCCGCCCATTGGCTTGCCGTACGGACTTGGCTGGTGGACTGCAGCCGGGCCGACGTACATCGCGAGCGGCTATGCAGGCCAAGTCATCTGGGTTCACCCGCCGCTGGACCTGGTCGTTGCCGTGAACTCGACGGTCTCGCCTGAGAGCCAACAACGCGGGCAAGCCATGCGGCTCGCACGTGGTCGCATCTTCCAAGCCGCGCAGAAGCGGTTAGCACTGAATGGCAAGTAGTCGGCATGCGGCCCAACAGCAGTCCTTCGAACTCAACTCAGGATTCGCGGCGCTACGCGCCCGGAGCATCACCATTGCTTATGTTCAAGCGCGGCCTAAACCTGTTTCGCCCTGCTGCTGCACCTTCCCAGCAGACCGACACCGTTGCTCCAGCAAATCCGTCAGAACCGAGCCTCCCGCTCTCGCTGGACGCCCTGTATTTGTGGCAGACGGCAGCCGCGTAGATGTCTGGGAAGGCGACAGCTTCGAGGTCGCGAAGGCGCGGATAGCCGCGGCGCAGGCCGCTCCGCGGCACTAAAACGGCCAAGGGCTACCGTCGGCTGTCGGCGGCCACAAGCAAGCGGTTGGCCACTGCATTCGAAGCGCGTGCGCACTGACCTCGGGTCCGCCAACAATCGGCCACGAACAGACATTCAGAACCGCTGTTGCAATCGACGAGACAGCATCAAGTACTTGACCAAAAAAGATGAGCTACTACACCCGTCTTGAGCTGCAATGGGACGACGCGGACTACACGCTGGGGACTATCACTCCTGAGATGGTCTCCAGTGCGGCCGTGGATTTCGTCGCCCGGAACGAATGGGGACGAGATGTTCTGGATGACTTGCGTGCTTCTGCTGCAGGCGAGGGCTTGGAGCGTCAAGGGTATAACCGGATAGAGGCGGAAGCGTTGGTCGAGATGCTTCGCGAGATTTCCCGAGCGTTCTCAAACGTCACTTTTTTTGCGCGGGGCATCGGCGAAGACATGTTCGATACGTGGATGCGTACCATTCGTGCAGGGGAGATCGTTTCGGAATTTGGTCCGATCGAGCCTTCGGCGTAGAGGGCAACAGTCGGCTCGAAAAGGCCCCCGCTCGGAAGGAGCGGAGGGGCCTGATTGCAGCCCTCGTCTTCGTCGCATTTGGCGTCCTTGGACTGCTGTTTGGGTTTGGCAGGAGCACCAATATGGGTGGAGCATTCGGAACCGAGGTTTGTCGAGCTACTTGCGCAGCTCGGGGCGAGCGAGGCGGCACTCTGGTTCGCCCGGAGCACGCGATGACTGGTCCCCGCGACGGACCGAAGACCTGCGAATGCCGATGACGGTTTCAGCTAGGACAGAATGCGGCCAAAACCGCACGTTGGACATTGCATCAATTCGCATGGATCTTATGGCTACAAAGGACGACCTGTTTGAGGACATGGCGAGGGCACTGGAAGCGTGGACGACAGCCGCGTCGGAAGCCCTCACCGATGCCCAATCCGACCTTGTCTGGGTAGAAACCGAGAAGCCGTATCGCGAGATTCAACACGCCCTTGCCGCCGCTGGACTGGCAAGAGAAACTCTGGCGACGGTCCTATCGGAGTGCTTTCGGGGTCTAGGGCATTCGTTCCTGGTTGCAATGGACGGCGGCACGGCTCTTGCCGAGAAGGGGCGCCTCTACGTGGTTGATGAACACGGGCGCCGAATAGGCGAAGGCCTTCACGATGATTTCGTGGGATATCTCATGGACACCGGACGGCTGCCGAAATAGGACCTCCGCGTGCGGTCAAGAACAGGCCTTCGCAAGAACCCAGCAAACCGATGAACAACTTCCCTGTGTTTGCGCTTCTGATAGCTTTTGTCGCCGCGGCGCTGTTGTTCGCCGGCCTGGTCATCGTTGGCTGCCTTGTCGCAGCGGCGTTGTATCCCCGCGGCCATCCGTCGGCAGACCGACTGCGAGCGTTCGCTGGGCGATTGCCTCACCTGGTCGCCCGTGGTGTCATGCATTTCGAGGGGCTCGCCTTCATACTCGTCTTGGCGATTTTCACGGTTCTGACGGTGGTCTATTCCTGACTTCACCAGTCAGGACGGAATGCGGCCAGAACCCGTCACTCACCGCTGCGGCGAGACTGCAGGAAGCTGATTTGCAACACGATAGAAAATCGATGAAAACAGAGCCGAAGGCTGCTTCGCCATTGCATGCAGAGAAGGACTTCCGAGCATTCCTGCGGAAGCAAGGCATGCTGCTCAAGTTCTTAAAGCTGTGCGACGCGTGGCCTGCAGTACTGGAATTTCAAAACTGAGCCGGCGGCTCTAACACGTAAGATTAGGCGCCGGTCGTCGCCGAGAACGCTACGCCGTTCATCAGACGAAGCGCTGCCTTGATGCGCGGCGCCGGGTCCCATACCGGCACTGACGGCGTCACGCCCAGCGCCATCTGCCGCAAGGGCTCTGCGACGACCATCGACAGCATCAGGTCGCACACCACTTCGGGTTCGTTCACCTGCAGCAGCCCGTTCTTATGCTGGCGCTTGAGCCAGTCGCCAAGCATTCGCCGGCCGCGCTCGACGCCATTGCGTTCATACACTTCCAGCAGATCCGCCTTGAACGGGAAGTCGGTGGTAAGCAGGCGAAACAGGCCGATCGCGTCGGCTGACAGCACGCGCGCCGCGATCACCCGTAATATCTCCGCCAGCGCGGGGAGCACGTCCGCCTGCGAGCGGACTTCGGCCTCCAGTACGGGCTTGAATTCTTCGGTCCAGCTGCGTACGACCAGCGCCACCAGGTCTTCGCGGTTGGCTGCGAACCGATAGAGCGACTTCTTTGCAAGGCCGGCGCGTTTGGCCACGGCCTCCATCGTCGTGGCGGCATAGCCATCGTTCAGTAGCAGCCAGGTGGCGGCGGCCACAGCCGCCTCGCGCATCTCATGCTCGGGCCTCGCCGGCCGCCCGCGTGGCCGGGCAGTGGGTTTCGTCGCGTGATCCATAGGGTCTTTCGTTGCGGTGCTTTTCGGGAGCCTTGTTCATTTTATAGAAACGCACAACGTTTCCTTAATGTAGAATAATTTTCCTCTCCCAAAATGATCGGAAAACGAATGATCGAGTGTCCCTTCCATCCAGAGATTTCCCGCATCGACGACCTGCTGCAGATCCCGCCCCTTCGGCTGGAGACTGGCATCTCCCGCCTGCCCAGCGGCTGCCTTGTCGTGGCCGTGCGCACCGACCTTCATGGCTGCACCGGACGTATGCTCGACTGGTGGTTCAAGTTCTTCGAGACCACACAGCACATCAAGTGGTGGCATCCGCACGACCACGTCGAGCATCGCGGCTGGGACAAGCACTGGAAGAAAGGCGAAAGTTACATCGGCGCGTCCATTCGCGCGGTGGAGTCGCTGGCTGATATTCCGCCGGTGATCGCGCAACTGAAGTTCCACGACCCGCGCGAGCTGTTCGACGCGGAACAGCTCGACTTGGCCTTCGCGCAGAAACGCGCGTCGGCGGCGGTCTATGCGCGCATCGGCTTTGGCGATCACATCGCGCTGGACGCCAACGGCGATCCGCAGGATGGGCAGATGATTCACCTGGCCCGCGACACGCCCTTCGGTTGCGTCTTGCGCAGCCGCTTCCTGCTGGGGCAGTCGAGCGCGCAACCGGCGGTCGACCTGCCGGACGAATTGGGACTGGGGCTGCTGCGCCACTGCTATTCGGAGTTCACGTACCTATCGCGTTTCCTGCCGTCGCTGTACTACGGCGAGCACGCCAACGGCGATGCCGCCCCGCTGCCCTGGTGATCGGGCGCCGTGCGTACGTACATTCGCAAGCGTCGGTTCACTACACTCTTGAACACAGCGACGCATGCCATGTCGAAGACCTGATCAGTGGCACTCGCGCACGTCTAGCAGGCTGCTGAAGTACCAAGCGCGCCGAAGACACACTCTGGGAACTGAATCGACGTTCCGGGGCCGTTCCCATTGCTGTTTTCCCGCTGCGAAGGCGCGCGTTTTCCGCTCTCTCTGACCCTCCACGCGGCCAACGGGCGGACTTCTGCCAAGGTCCGCATGCGCACGAGGTTGTAGGCAGCCATCGTCAGCACGAACAACTGGTCGACCTCCCGATGCGGCGCACCATCACCTGGCTTGCGCTGCGAGATCGCATAGCCCTCGCTTTGAGCGATCTCGTCCACCACTGCCGAGCGGCGTCTCGATTTATTCTGCGCCACGTGCGGGATGACCTTCATGCGATGCAACTCCTCGATGAACTCGGCCGCTCATAGCCCTTATCGGCGCCGAGCGTGACCTCGGTATCTACATTCGCGATCGCTTGGCGTGAGTCCCTATCATGACATTGGCCGCCTCACGCTCGGCAAAGCCATCGGCCCCGCGTGACCATGGCGATGACGACCAGTCCATGACGGTTGTCTGTGAGCGTGGCTCCATGTAGCGCAGTTCACTGCCAGTCTTGCCCTTGCGGTACAGCTTCGAATCGGGATCCGTCTTCGACTCGTGGGTTTCATTGCTGCGTTGATGGCCCTTGAAGTCCCCGCCGCTGTCGTCAGCGTCGTCGCCGTCCTCACGAACGAAGCTCTTGTGTCCGGCCCAGGCTTGGATCAGCGTGCCGTCGACGCTGGCCCGCACTGTGCCTGCTGCCACGTTCGTGGCCCCTGTGTGGATGTTGACTCCGCTCAAAGTCAACGTGCCGCTACCTTCCCTTGGTCAGGAAGTCGGTGCCGCTGATGCTGCCGGATATGCCACCGTCCCAGACGGCCGCCCTCGCCATCGTCCGCGGGCAACGGGAGTGCAACGAAAAAGTTCTTCCTTGGATGAATTGCCGAGCATTCATGGACGAGTTCCTTGAGTGGAACATCCGCAACCATCAAGCAGCTCAGTTGTTGAGGGCGCCCTTTTTCTTTGACCGAGGCACTCCGGAATGTTTGGCCTGGATGCAATTGTCGGGACTGGCCTTAGCGCCCTATCGTTTGGCCGCGCCCGCGCAGTACCGCTACGCCCCAACCGTATTTGTGGCAGAGCCCTAGCTTGAGATTTATGTTCGCAACGCCGATTGAAAAGCAAGTTTCGAGCGGGCAACTCGCTCCTATGCGCCAACAGTGGCAGCGTATTTCGAGGCTGGATACTCGACCTGTGTCATCCCAAAGACGGCTGTGCAGAAGCGCGTGGCCTTTGTCCTCGAACAAGTGGCGAACATATCGCGCTTTATCGTTTGGGGCGGAGCGTGACAATCAGTCGCTTCGGCACTTTCCCGTCGATGTCTTGTGGAAGCCGCTCAGTTTTTTGTAAACCACGCAGTGCTGCCGCATCCCAGTCAAGCCAGCCGCTGCTCTTCGTCAGGACGATTGAGACGATTTTACCGGTTGACGCGAGCGCAATGTCGAACTCCGCCCCTGGGTTGCCGGGGATCTCGTCTGGATTCGCGACGACTATGTTCGGGCGAACAGCCGCAGCGATCCGCGCGCTGTAGCTGCTTGCGGAGTGGGTGGAGGATGGTGCAGCAGAAGGCTCGAGTTTTCGCTGAATGACGGCGCCTGTGACGAGTGTCGGGCCGATGCCGATCACCGCCTGATAGGGCGTGTGCCCGTTCTGGTCGGCGGGTAGACGAAGAGTCTTGCGCAGGGCCAGCGATGCAGCGCGGTCCCAGTCAGGATTTCCGCTCGTGCTGAGCAACGACTTGTCGGTGATGGTGCCTTCCGAGTCCATGAATACGGTGAACTCAGCCGAACGAGGCGGTTTCGAGGCAGTGGCAGGGTAGTCGATGTTTGGCAGAACAGCGGTCGTGAGTCGACGATTCCAAGCATGCGCATGCTCTATCCGAGACGACTGCGTTGGGGGCGTCGAGAGCAATGACGAGCCTGGATTGGTCGCCGTTCCTGGTTGGGATTGCGACGCGCAGCCGCCTAGCATGACGCCGAGGAGGACGGCGCAGGTGCCCCAAGATTTCAACGGGCTCATGAGTTTGCCTAGATTCGAAATCACTGCTGATCGAGGAGTGCTTTAACCGCGGCCTGGCTCGTAGCTTCTCGATCCCGGGAGGCAATTGCCACCGTTGGTGCGACGCCGACACCATGGATTTGATTGCCGGCGGGCGAGGTCCAGTAAGCGCTGGTGTATTTGATGGCGCCGGCATCCGGCAATTGCGTCACTGTTTGGATGCTGGCTCTGCCGTAGGTCGTGCGGCCAAAGATTGCGGCGCGTTTGTGATCCTTGAGCGCGGCTGCCACGATCTCCGCGCCGGCGCTTGTCGCTTCGTCAACCAACACCGCCATTGGCAGCGCCCTAGCCTGATTGGGGAAGTCCGCAAGAGGATCAACTCCAGCTGAACGCGCGTAGTCACTCCTCGTTGCACGGTAGACCTGCCCTGAGTTGGGAGCTCGACCGCTGAAGGTGGCTACGACAACGTCGGGCGGTAGAAACATTGCGGCAACGCCGATCGAAGCTTCAACGAGGCCGCCAGGCGAGCCGCGCAGGTCGAGAATCAGTGCCTTGAATGGCTGGCGTCGCCACTCGTTGCGCACGAGCTCTGTGGTGTCTCGAAGCGTTGCGGCCCGGAAAGCCGGGATCCGCAAGAGGGCGATAGCTGGCACCGGCCGCGATAGTGTGGGCCCGGACAGTGAGAACGCGCGACGTTCCACGGTCACAGAATGCACGGTCAGGCTCGATTCGCGGAAAACGGTGAGCGTTGCCTTTGTTCCTGGTTCGCCTCTGAGCAGATCGATGATCTGATGGGCCTGAAGACCCTGCGTATGCGTGTTGTCGACGGCATAGAGCCGGTCCATGAATTTGATCCCGGCCTGTGCAGCTGGACCATCCTCGATCGGCACGAGAAAAGGCTGACCGTCGCGTGTGCGCATCTCTAGGCCCATCGAGCCGGCGTCTGGACGCATTCGGTCGGTATAGACCCGATATTCCGCCTGGGTGAAGTACTCGCCGTTATCCGGATCCGCGCCTTGCATCATTCCGCGGATGGCGGACGAGATAAGGCTCTTGTCGTCCGGTTTCTCGGGCAGGGACGCCTGCAGAACGCTATACGCGCCGGCGAGGGCCTGAAGTTCAGTCCGAGGCAGAGAGCGGATTTCCGTTCGGTCTTGTGCCGCGGCAAGTGTGGCCGCGGCCGCCAGCAGGCCGAGCGCTACGTTCCTCATGATGATCCCTCCGGGCGTTCTTGTTAATGCGCGAATAGTCACTCTTCGATGTTCGCGTAGGAGCTGACGTACCTCTTCGGCAATTGCGCGATTGTGCCGTACAACCGGATACAAACTGTCTAAGATTCCGAACTTTCAAAAGTTGAATAAGGAGGGCATCTGATGAGCGGCATCACATTAATCAGGCGCCGGATCTCGTCGTCTCTGCATTGCGCAGCTTCGCAATTTGGGCTGCGCTTTATGCCGCCACACGGGTAGGATCCACTGCTGAAAATTCCGGCACTACTGTGCCTTCGCAGTCTTATCCATCACGGCCATCAGCGACCGCTTTGGAGCAAACCTTGATGGCCGCGAAGCGCCCGATGCCGCGGCCCGATGACAGGAACCAGAGGGCCGGACCCGGCCAAGCAGATGTTTATCACGTCCTTAACATTCAAGGGAAGCCAACTGTTGGCCCCACGAACGCACTTGGATAAAGTGACTGGACAGCATGCTCCTTGCGAACAAGCGCTCACAGCATGAACTTCTTTTCGCCAAACATAGCGCTCATGGGCTTCTGCGGGCTGGTTGCGTGCAGTGTTGTGCCGCAAGTTCCCAATACGCCGCAACTTCCCGCTTCTACGGTAACCGGACCTTCAGTCGAACAGACGGCCCTTTCGCGTGGCGCGCGTGCGGCACCGCCCTGGAGCGCATTCGCACCTCCCCCGGGCTCCGCATCAAACTGCGGCGTCCAACCGTCCGACATGCTCAAGGTGAAGATCGGTCACATCGGCCCGCTCACCGGGTTGAATGGTCATCTGGGCCAGGACAACGAACGTGGTGCGCGATTGGCCGTCGAGGAGCTCAACCGGCGCTGCCTGCGGATCGGCGGCAGGACAATGCAACTGGAACTGCTCGCTCTGGATGACGCCGGCGACCCTGCACTCGCCGTCCAAGTCGCCCGTCGACTGGTGCTAGAGGGAGTAGATGGTGTCGTGGGTCATCTCAACTCGGCCACCAGCATCAGTGCCGCTCCCGTCTATGCCCAAGCGGGCATTGCGCAGATCTCGCCGAGCGCGACGAACCCCCGCTTCACCAGACTAGGCTACTCCACGACCTTCCGCCTACTGCCCGACGACTTTCGCGTCGGTGTCCTGCTGGGCCAGCATGCTGGCAAGGCGCTTGGCGCCCGGCGCGTCGTGCTGATCGACGACCAGACCCTCTACGGCAAGGGCGTGGCCGCGGCTTTTGCCTCCGGCGCGCAGAACTCCGGCGCGCGCATCCTGCGCCAGCATGCCGTCGACAAGGTGCCGGGCGACTACACGGCGCTGGTCCAGGCGTTGCGGCAAGACGCGCCCGACTTGGTCTTCTTCGGCGGCGTGGACACCGTGGCCGGCCCATTGATACGGGAGATCGGTCGGGCAGGCCTTTCGTTCCAGATCATGGGCAGTGACGGCATGTGCACGGCCAACATGGCGTACCTCGCTGGCGCGGACGCAGTGGAAGGGCGCGTCCTGTGTGGGGAGCCGGGCGGCGTCCAGCCCGATCACCTGCCGGGGATACAGGACCTAGCTGCACGCATGCGTGCCCGCTTCGACACGCCTCCGCAGTTATACGCGCCGTACACCTACGACGCCGTGCGGATACTGGCGGAAGCGATGGTTCATGCGGGCTCGAACCGACCTTCGGCCTACTTGCCCGCGCTCTCTCACCTGCACTTCGAGGGCGTGACCGGCACAATCCAGTTCGACGAGAGCGGCAATTCTCGCGCAGCTCGCATCACGCTCTTCAAGTACCGCGACGGGCGCCGCGTGCCGATCGCTGTGCTCCAGTAGGACCGCCGGCGGAATTTCTGGCGTGAAGGGCCGCTTTCGAGAAGGGCGAGTGACCATTTTGAGCCACGCGCGGCCGACGGAGCTTTGGCTACAGTCGGCCAGTAGCGGACCTTCGTTGTCGGCTAGCGACAAAGCGGGCATTTGCACGCGTCCGTGCCGAGTTCCAGGCCCAATCGCTCAAGGGCCACGGTACGCTTCACTATTGCATTGAGGAGTACCAATTGGAAGAGCATGCGGTAATCGTTAATTTCGACTACGGGAGTACGGACCTCGGCGCACTGTTTGAAGTGGAGACGCGGCTCGAAGAGGCAATAGCGGCTGCGGATGTAGGTGACTATGACGGGAACGAAATCGCGGTTGACGGGAGCGATGGCACGCTATTCATGTACGGACCCGACGCGGATGCGCTGTTCGCGGCCGTAAGGGAGACCCTACTCAAATCAGCGTGCCTGTCCAACGTCCGTGTCTCGCTTCAATATGGCCCAGTGGACGACGACGATGTACGTCGCACCGAATTCGCGCTCAAGGAATGAGCTGGAATCTGCGCCCCCGTCCCACCACTCGTAGAGCGATGGCGCACGCACTGCGCACCTTTTCGAATGCGGCCAGAAGCGAATGTTTACGGGGCCGGCAGGATTCAGTCCAGGTAGTTTTTCAACCCTTGATCCTCATGCTTTCGAGACAATGAACGAAAAGATTGATTTCACCTGCCCGCATCACGGACGAGCGGCACTTGCTTCGGTTTGTGGTCATCTTGTTCAGAATCACGGTGCACCGGGTACATTTGCCTGCAAGCAGTCATTGACAGGATACGTCTCGCATGCCGGTCGCTTGGTCTTTGCTCACCTTTGCTCCTCCGCCTGAGGCTCTCCAAGAACTCAATGCGTCGTGGGGCTGGCTCCTTCACGAGCCGTTCAAGCCAGTGCTCTTCTCGTCGCTCGGTGATGTGTTCATCGAGCCAGATTCCGGTGGCGTCTGGTGGCTGAACACCGGTACAGCCGAGTTGACACGTGTGGCCGACTCAGTCGCGCATTTCTCCCTATCTGCAGTTCGTCGGATCGTTCGGCCTCATTCAGATTGTCTCGACGTTGTTGGACTTGGTCGCCATGGTGTGCCTCTTTCGTCACGTCCGCAGGAAACCGATCCCAACCCTGGGATTTCGTGTTGCCTTGATAGCCATCGCGCTTCTCTTCGCAGCACGCGCTGCGGTCGTTGTATTCCTGTTGTTGTCAAATCTGCTTCCATGGCAAGGAGGTGCGGAACAATGGGTGGCTTTGTCAGGCTTGGCCGGTGTTTTGTTTCAGACTCCTATGGCGGCGGCACTCATGCTGTATGCGATGGGAAGCCAAGCTCGAGCATCGGAGGCACGGAGGCTTTGAAGCCGATGTGATCGCCGAGGGCTGCGCTCGGCCATAACGAGACCTTGGCTGGCGGCGCGTGAATTGGCTCAGGATTTTTAGCCATTCACTCACGCCAACTCGCGGACAGCGGGCATGATCTTTTGCTTGTTGCGGTCTCTACATCACGTCAGGCTATCGGCCCATGGAAGCTAGTAATCGATTTGGCGTTCTCTCGGTGTACTTCGGTATTGCAGGCTTACTCGCCACCATTGGAATTACGGAAGCCGAGCGCGTGCGCATACCAGGATTCGGCCATCTCCTAACCTGGATGGATCGACTGGGTTTGGTGCGACCGCCGCCTCCAGATCAAGCGCCCGAGTGGCGGCCGCGAGGTCTTCTCGACCTCTCGGACGACCGGGTTCTTCAATGGATTCTTGTGTACTCGGTTTGCTTTGCAATTTGGGCCATGTTGATGGCACTCCTGGCCGAGCATCAACGCGAAGAGTCATCAAGCCTGGGTCTCGGCTTCATTCTGGGAGCGCTGGCACTCTATGTTCATGGCTTTGAGTACGGCATGTCCGCACTACTTGCCGGTGGCGTCGCCCTTGTTCTCCTTCGGCGCGGAGAGACCTGATTTTTTCAGTTGACCGGACATCGTTTCGGTAAGTCGAAGCGGCGCTGGTCACGAGCGTTGGAAGTCCGCTTTCGAAAAAGTCAAAAGACTGCGATGAACCCCTTCGCGAAGGCAGAGCCACCGGCTACAGTCGGCCAGAACCGGCCCTTTCGTCATCCGTCAGGAGGGCTCGCAGCAGCAACGGAATGGCGAGAGCTTGCGCGCATATACCTAGCATCACATGGCTACCCCTGCACCAATTACCTCCCAGTTCTGGAATGAATCAACTGGTCACTGCGACTGCTGCGGACGCACCTCAAAAACGATCTGGGGCGATCTGTCTGACCAATCAGGGGCGCTTGCTGTCTACTTTGTACAGTGGACAGTGAGCGCTCCAGAACATGACCCGATCATCGATCTGATCATCGGCCCTTGGGGGGAAGGCTCGGAGCCCGCAGCAAGAGATCTTGTCTCATTGGCATATAGGCCAAGCACCCGCGGTGGGTCATTTATGGTCGTGGATGCGGTCGGTCGCCGAGCCGATGATCGGAAAATTTGTGGTCGAGCTTTGCGTCGGCACGAGGTCATCAACACATCGCTGGCTGAGCAAGCATTCTCCCTGGTGGATGCTTTGTGGCTGACTGAACCTCGTATCGCAGAAGTTCGCGATCTCAACCGCGTCTCGCGTACCGACGATCAATCGACGGACTGAGTTCGGCCACAACCAGTCACTGGGAAACTGTACTCAAAACCTGTATGACTATCCCTGCCAAGGCGCCCGTTGCGTCCAGCGTGCGTCTGCCATGAATCGAAGGAGCGCCGTCGAAGAACTGCAGCGCGAACTCTGTCGTCGGTTGCCCACAGAATTCTTTGCGGCGCCGCCTACCTGTACGCTTGGCATAGCACTAAATGTTCGCGATGGCATGCTCCCAGTCAATGGTCTGAGGCATCCACCAACCACCGGGACCAGCGGTTGGTACATCTGGGCTGGCGAGGAACTCTCGACTGAGGCCGACTTCTTCAAGCCGCTTCACATCGAGCATCTGGACGGGTGGGCGCCCGAGATAAAGAAATACCTTGGATTGCCACCCGGCTGGCGCTTCTTGATTGCGCCGGGCTACGAAGACATCTGGTTCGACGAGAAGCTCTTGCGACTCGACGGCGAATAGCAGCGCGGCGTACTCACACAGCTATGGCACAGTTCGGCCAGAACCGGACCTTCCGGTTCACCGCCTGTTGAATATCATCAGACCCCATGGCGATATCCGCGTTTGCTGTCAATGTGCCCTCGGCCGAGCCGCTCGTCGGCGACCTTCGGCAGCGCTTCGACGCGACGGCGAAGCTTGGGGTGCCGGCGCACATCACTGTGCTTGGACCGTTCATGGACCCGCAGCAGATCACGCCTGCCGTACTGGACCGGGCGCAACACGCGTTGAATCGGGTCGCGGCCTTTTCCTTTTCGATGGGCAGGGTGGCGCGCTTCCCGGCGACCGCGTATCTCGCGCCGGAACCGCCCGAGCCGTTCATCGCCATGACCAAGGCGCTCGTGGATGTCTTTCCAGATTTCCTGCCGTACGGAGGGGAGCACCAAAGCGTGGTTCCGCACCTGACCGTTGCCCATGGGAACCCATCGGAGGCCGATGCAGCCGCCGCTGAGTTGCAAAAGCGGCTGGATGCATCTGGGGGCATCCTGGCGGATTGCACCTCGGTCGTGCTGATCGAAAACTCGACAGGCCGTTGGGAAGAGTTGCATGTCTTCCCCCTGGCGCCGGCCGATACATAGTCGTTCCTTTCGGCTAAGGTGATAGAACAGAATGCGGCCAGACCCGGTCATCCAAGGCGTCCTCTCATTTCGATATGAACCGCATATGTACGACGACCTCCTGCCGCTGAAAACGCCCGAGAATCTCTTGGGCAACCTTAAGCCCGTCGACGAGACCAAACTCCGCCTCAACCACCCGGACGTCCCAGATGACTATGTCTTTTTCCTGAGTCGTATTGGCGCCGGGATGATTGGGCAAGGCCAATACAGCCTCTATACCGGTCTTGCGGAGCCAAGCTTCATCTACGGCGACCAACCACCTCAACTCGTAGGCGTGCTTCTTTTTGGCGACGACTTCCAGGGATTCAGCGCGGGATTCCGCACCAGCACTTGGGAGGTGGTTGAGGTGGATCCTCTAGACCGAAGCGTGCACGTTGCGGCTACGAGTTTCGAAGCCTTCATCCGGGACACAATCGATAACCTCTTATAGATGGCTATGCGGCCAGTCACTTTCGGCCACAAGCAGAACTTCTACGACAGCCTCCAGCTAACCCGCATTCATAACTCGACCGACCATGCAAGCCCTCGAAGTTCTGCGCAATGGACAGCCCCTGGTGGTGGCGGGCACGGAGGACGCGGTGCTCCTCTCCTTTTCCGTGCACATGAGCATCGATGGCGAGCATCCCGCGACGCTCGACATGCGAGGCATGAGAGACCTTGGCAATGGCCGCCAAGCGCACCTCGAATGGATTCAAGAACTCCCTCTCGGCGTAGGGGACGAGATTTGCGTGACGCTCCTCGAGGTCGAAGAGGTAACGCCGCCGGCTGAAGACATCGCGTCCGACTCGGATGAGCACATCGCCGCGCACGCCGCTTACGAGTCTCAACTTGCATCTGGCCTTCCGGTACCCCGCGCCTTGGAGCGCAAGCAACCCGACGCCTCGCTGGAGATTTTGGTCGGCGACGCGCCGGTCGTCGCCACTTTTGATGGCGGTCGAGAGTTGGTGACCATGCGCGTTGATTGGAATCGGTGGCGTCCGGAGCGGTGCCACCTCTCTTTGCGCAGTTTCTCCGTCAAAGAAGGGCTGGCGCGAGAAGAGGGAAAGAATTGGCTCACCGCATCTGCCGCGAGGGACCAAGTGGTCCTTGTTCGTCTCGGTCCTGGCCACGCCTAGGAAAATCCAACCAACAGCCGTCACCGGCCAAGACCGGTCGGTCGGCCTTGCCTCAGGAATTGCTGCAACGCTGTCGACGGACGCGATGCAGCTTGGTGTCCGAAGCGCGGTAAGCGCACGGTGATCCCGTCTTGAGCTTGGCTCCGGTGTCTATGACGATGGTATCCACCAAGGATTTAGGTGGACACCTATGGAAGACTCCAAGCGCGTGAGCCGGCGGCGCCACGCGGCCGATCTGAAGCGGCAAGTGTTGGCGGCGTGCGCAGAGCCCGGGGCGTCTGTGGCTCAAGTGGCGCTGGCTCATGGCCTCAACGCCAACCTCGTTCACAAGTGGCGCCGCATGGTCGACGCTGGAGGTATCGCCTCCAAGGCCGGTGACCCGCACGCCGAGTTCGTCTCGCTCACGTTGGCGCCAGATCCCACCGTCGCAAATGACATCCACCTTGAGCTTCGCCGCGGTGCCATCGCGGTGAACGTGACCTGGCCGTTGAGCGCGTCAGGCCAATGTGCCGCCTGGTTGCGCGAGATCCTCCGGTGATCCGGGT
>NZ_VIVL01000011.1 GCF_007828835.1 Variovorax beijingensis
GCAAGATCATGCGGCGCCTGCTGCGCAGCATCGCCAAGGGCGAGGCCATCACGCAGGACATCTCGACGCTGGAAAATCCGGCGATTCTGGAACAGTTGTCACAGACCAACTGATTCGATCTGTAGGACATGGCCGTTAGTGGGAAGCAGGGGCTTTTGCGGCCCGCGGCCTGAGGTAAAACCGGCGCAGTTGCCATGCACCTCGACGTGCATGGCGAGTTCACTGTGTTCGATCTTTACGAAGGAGGCCCCCATGGGCGTGAGATCTGCTTTCCTGTTCGTCATCCTGCTGCTGATCGCGGCGCTCGCCGCGCTCAACTGGGGCACGCTCTCGTCACCGGTGCCGGTGTCGCTGGGCTTCATGACCGTGTCCGCGCCGCTGGGCCTCATGATGCTGGGGCTGACGGTGGCCCTCGGCGTGTTCTTCCTGGTCTATGTTCTGTACCTGCACAGCTCTGTGCTGCTCGACGCCAAGCGCCACAACAGGGAAATGCAGGTGCAGCGCGACCTGGCCGACAAGGCCGAGGCTTCGCGCTTCACCGAACTGCGCAATTTCCTCGAGGCGCAGGAAACCAAGCACATGGCGCAGAACGCCGACCGGCATGCCGCACTGCTGACGCGGCTGGGGCAGGTCGAGAGCGTGATCCGTCAGCGCTCGGAGCAGTCCGACAACACCGTGGCCGCGCACATCGGCCAGCTCGAAGATCGCATCGAGCGCAAGCCGCTGCCCACGGACATCGATCCGCGGATCTGAAGAGCCGCGTCAGCGCGCCAGCAGCACCCAGGCCGCCAGCTTCTTGGCGTCGGCTTCGCTGACCTGGGTGTTGGCCGGCATCGCCAACGGCCCCCACACGCCCGAGCCGCCCTTGATGATCTTTGCCGCCAGCATGTCGACGGCACCGGCGTTGCCCTTGTACTTGGCGGCCACGTCCTTGAAGGCGGGGCCGAGCACCTTGCGGTCCACCGCATGGCAGCTCATGCAGTTCTTCGACGTCGCCAGCGCCAGGTCGGCAAGGGCGGGCGCCGCCAGGCCGAGGCCGAGAACCGCGAATGACAGGAGTCTTTTCATGGGGCTTTGTTCGTAATGGCTGGGTTACATTCGATGCAACGCGATTGTAGGTAGCGCCGTGGACCGGCGTCCGGAAGCGTTGCCAACAAAAACCCGGAAGGATTCGCGATGCTTTTTCTGCTGTTGGGCCTGCTCGGCGTGGGCCTCAAGTACTTCGAGGTGGGCATGGTGGCCGGCTGGAGCTGGTGGATCGTGCTGTCGCCTTTTGCCATGGCCGTGGCGTGGTGGGCCTGGGCCGATTCGTCGGGCTACACCAAGCGCAAGGTCATCGAGCGCGAGGAAGCGCGCAAGCAGGCGCGCATCGACCGCCAGCGCAGCAACATGGGCCTGCCCGGCAGCAAGGGCCAACGCCCCAAGCGCTGACCGGCAGGCCCTGATCGCCCGTCGGCCTCAGAACTTGTCGAGCACCGCGCCCGAGCTGGCGCTCGAGGCATTGAACGCGAACTTGGCCTGCACGCCGCGCGTGTAGCGCGGCGCCGGCGGCATCCAGCCTTCGCGGCGCTTGGCCAGCTCGGCTTCGGGCACGTTGAGCTCGAGCACCAGCTTGTGCGCGTCGATGGTGATCGAGTCGCCCTCGTTCACGAAGGCGATGGTGCCGCCCGCCGCCGCTTCGGGCGCGACGTGGCCCACCACCATGCCCCAGGTGCCGCCCGAGAAGCGGCCGTCGGTGATCAGGCCCACGCTTTCGCCGAGGCCCGCACCGATCAGCGCGCCCGTGGGCGCCAGCATCTCGGGCATGCCCGGGCCGCCCTTGGGGCCGAGGTAGCGCAGCACCATCACGTCGCCGGCCTTGATCTTGCCGTCGAGGATGGCCTTGAGCGCCGACTGCTCGTCGTCGAACACGCGCGCCGGTCCGGTGATGACCGGGTTCTTGAGGCCGGTGATCTTGGCGACCGCGCCTTCGGGCGACAGGTTGCCCTTGAGGATGGCCAGGTGGCCTTCTTCGTACATCGGCTTGTCGATCGGGCGGATCACGTCCTGGTCGGCACGCGGCACGTCGGGCACGTCCTTCAGCACTTCGGCGATCGTCTGGCCGGTGATGGTGATGCAGTCGCCGTGCAGCAGGCCCGCGTTCAGCAGCACCTTCATGACCTGCGGGATGCCGCCGGCCTGGTGCAGGTCGACCGCGAGGTACTTGCCCGAGGGCTTCAGGTCGCAGATCACCGGCACCTTCTTGCGCATGCGCTCGAAATCGTCGATGGACCACTCGACCCCGGCCGCGTGCGCAATGGCCAGGAAGTGCAGCACCGCGTTGGTGGAGCCGCCCGTGGCCATGATCACGGCCACCGCGTTCTCGATGGCCTTCCTGGTCACGATGTCGCGCGGCTTGATGTCTTTCTTGATGGCCTCGATCAGCACCTTGGCCGATTCCTTGGCCGAGTTGGCCTTCTCGTCGTGCGGGTTCGCCATGGTCGACGAGTAGGGCAGCGAGATGCCGAGCGCCTCGAAGGCGCTGGACATGGTGTTGGCCGTGTACATGCCGCCGCAGGAGCCGGTGCCGGGAATCGCGCGCTTCTCGATCTCGTGCAGGTCTTCGTCGCTCATGTTGCCGGCGGCATTCTGGCCCACGGCCTCGAACACGCTCACGATGTTGAGGTCCTGTCCCTTGTAGCGGCCCGGCAGGATGGTGCCGCCGTAGACGTAGATGGCCGGCACGTTGGCGCGCAGCATGCCCATGAGGCCGCCCGGCATGTTCTTGTCGCAGCCGCCGACCACCAGCACGCCGTCCATCCACTGGCCGCCCACGCAGGTCTCGATGCAGTCGGAGATGACCTCGCGGCTCACCAGCGAGTACTTCATGCCTTCGGTGCCCATGGCCATGCCGTCGGAGATGGTGGGGGTGCCGAACACCTGCGCGTTGCCGCCGGCTTCCTCGATGCCCGCGATGGCCGCGTCGGCCAGCTTCTGCAGGCCCGAGTTGCAGGGCGTGATGGTGCTGTGACCATTGGCGACGCCGACCATCGGCTTCTTGAAGTCGGCCTCTTCGTAACCCATGGCGTAGAACATCGAACGGTTGGGCGCGCGGCTCTTGCCTTCGACGATGTTGGCGCTGCGGCGGTTGATCTGGATGGGTTTGGTGTCCATGGTGTCTCTTGTGTCGTGGGGGAGATCGAGGGGAATTCCAAGTATCGGACTTCTCATTGATTCATTCCAATCCATTTTTTCGCGCCGATTGATATGCTTGGCATATGAAAGATGCCTTGATCGACCTGCGCGCATGGCGCCAGTTCGTGGCCGTGGCCGAGGAGCTGCACTTCGGCCGCGCCGCGCTGCGGCTGCACATGACCCAGCCGCCGGTGACGCAGGCCATCGCCCAGCTCGAGAAAACGCTGGGCGTCGTGCTGTTCGACCGCACGCGCCGGCGCGTCGCGCTCACGCCGGCCGCGGAGGCGCTGCTGCCCGACGTGCGCGAGCTGCTGGCGCGCGCCCAGGCGCTGCCGGCGCGGGCCCGCGCGGCGGCAGCGGGGCAGGTGGGGCGCGTGCGCATCGCCTTCGTCTCGACCGTCGGTTTCGAGCAGCTGCCGGCCTGGGTGCGCGAATTCCGCGTGCGCTGCCCGGAAGTGGCGCTCGAACTGGTCGAAGCCACGGGCGACGTGCAGCTCGAGGCCCTTGCGCGCGGGGAGATCGACGCCGGCCTGATGCTGCATTCGCCGGGCGCCGCGCCGCCCGGTCTGGCGCGCCTGCCGGTGGAGGAGGAGGCGCTGGTGCTGGCGCTGCCGTCGCAGCACCGGCTCGCGCGTGCGCGGCCCGTGCCGCTGGCCGAGGTGCTGGACGAACCGCTCGTGATCTTTCCGCGCCGCATCGTGCCGTCGCTGCACGATGCGGTCTTCGACCTCTATCACGCGGCGGGGCGCACGCCGCAGGTGGCGCAGGAGGCGATCCAGATGCAGACCATCGTCAACCTGGTGTCGGGCGGCATCGGCGTGGCCTGGGTGCCGCACAGCGTGATGCAGTTCCGGCGCGCCGGGGTGGTCTATCGGGAGGCCGGCGAGTTCAAGGGCGCGGGCCGGCGCCGCGTGGCGCTGCCGGCCTGCGAAACCAGCCTCGTGTGGCCTGCGCAGGCCGCGCATCCGGCGCTGGCGCGCTTCGTGGAATTCGTGCGCGAGCGCACGGGGCGGGCGCGGGCGGCGTAGGGCCGGCCCGGCTTACCTGCGCGGCGTTCGTGCGCCGGCCGGCCGCGGTGCTTCGGGCGCATCGAGCGACGCGGCGAGCAGCGTCTCGAGCCAGCCCGCGAAGGCCTGCATGCGGCGCGAGAGGTTGCGCCGGTGCGGATAGACCAGGTGCACCGGCAGCGGCTGGGCGCGCGCCTCGGGCAGTACCTCGGCCAGCTCGCCGGCCGCGAGGTGTTCGCGCACGTCGTAGGCCGGGATCTGGATCAGCCCCAGCCCCGCCAGCGCGCAGGCGATGTAGGTCTCGGCGTTGTTTGCGCTCACCTGGCTGCGCATGCGCAGCGCCGCGGTCTCGCCGTCGCGCTGCCACTCCCACGGCGCCGCGCGGCCGCTGGTCGGCGAGGCGTAGTTGACCGCGGTGTGCTCCGGCAGGTCCGCCGGCGTGCGCGGCGTGCCATGGCGCGCAAGGTAGGCCGGGCTCGCGCAATTGATCAGCGTGAAATGCCCCAGCGGCCGTGCCACCAGGCTGCTGCTCGCCAACGGGCCCACGCGCAGCGCGCAGTCGACACCTTCGAGCACCAGGTCCACGGCACGGTCGCTGGAGCCGAGTTCGAGTTCGATCGCCGGGTAGCGCTCGAAGAAATCCGGCAGCGCCGGCGCAATGAGCCGCCGCGCGATGCGGCTCGGCACGTCGACCTTAAGCCGTCCGCTCACCTGGCTGCGCGACGGCAGGAACTGCTGCTCGATGTCTTCCATGTCGGCCACCAGCGTGCGGGCCCGTTCCAGCAGCACTTCGCCGTCGGGTGTGAGGCCGACGCGCCGCGTGGTCCGGTGCAGGAGGCGCGAGCCCAGCTTCGCCTCGAGCTGCTGCACCGCCGTGGAGATGGTGGCGCGCGGCAGTGCGAGCCGATCGGCCGCACGCGTGAAGCTGCCGGTTTCGGCCACGCGCAGGAACACCTTGAGAAGGTCGATGCGGTCCATGCGTGCTGTCTGTATTGTTTGTGATTATCAGAACAGTCTAGCGACGGATTGTTGATTTATTCAGGAACTTGCCATCAATAGACTGAAGCTTCCCGATTCACATCAACGCTCTTCAGCAGGAGGTCATTCCATGTCCGCACGCACTCTCAAGAACAAGGTCGCCGTCGTCGCCGGCGGTGGCAAGAACCTCGGCGCGCTCATCGGCCATCAACTGGTCGACGGCGGTGCCCGCGGCATCGCGATCCACTACAACAGCGACGCCTCGCGCAAGGAGGCCGAGAAGACCGCCGCCGAACTCGAGGCCAAGGGCGCCGGCACGCTGCTGGTGCAGGGCGACCTTGCCGTGGTGGAGAACAACGCGAGGCTGTTCGACCAGGCCGTGCAGCACTTCGGGCAGGTCGACATCGCCATCAACACCGCGGGCGTGGTGATCAAGAAGCCGATCCTCGATGTCACCGAAGCCGACTACGACCGCAGCTTCGACGCCAACGCCAAGGCCGCGTTCTTCTTCATCCAGCAGGCCGGCCGCACGCTGGCCGACGGCGGCAGCATCGTGTCGCTGGTGAGCTCGCTGCTCGCGGCCTACACGCCGTTCTACGCGATCTATCCGGCCTCGAAGGCGGCGGTGGAGCACTACACGCGCGCAGCTTCCAAGGAGTTCGGCGAGCGCGGCATCTCGGTCAATGCCATCGGCCCCGGACCGATGGACACGCCGTTCTTCTACGGCCAGGAAAGCAAAGAGGCCGTCGAGTACCACAGCAGCGCGGCGGCGCTCAGCAAGTTCTCCAGGAAGGGCCTGACCGACATCGAGGACATCGCACCCATCGTGCGCTTCCTGGTCACCGAAGGCTGGTGGATCACCGGCCAGACGATCTTTGCCAACGGTGGCTACACCACGCGGTGACGTGGATCTGCCCCAAGCTTCGCGCACTTTCGCGTCGCCTCGCGAAACCCCGCGCCGGCCGCGACATTTGGGCCGGGCACAATCTGCGCCATGCTCATGTATCCGCAGATCAATCCCGTCGCCCTGCAGCTCGGGCCCGTGGCCATCCACTGGTACGGCCTGACCTATCTGGCCGCGTTCGCGCTGTTCTATTTTCTCGGCACGCGCCGGCTGCACCACGAACCGTACCGCTCGCTGGTCGGCCAGGGCGCCTGGCAGCGCAAGGACATCGAGGACATTCTCTTTCTGGGCGTGATGGGCGTCATCGTGGGCGGGCGGCTCGGCTATTGCCTTTTCTACAAGCCCGAGTTCTACCTCTCGCATCCGCTCGAGATCCTCTATGTATGGCAGGGCGGCATGAGCTTCCATGGCGGCCTCCTCGGCGTGATCGGCGCGATGGTCTGGTTCGCGCATTCGCGCGCGCGGCCGTTCTGGCAGGTGATGGACTTCGTGGCGCCCTGCGTGCCCACGGGCCTGGCGGCGGGCCGTGTCGGCAACTTCATCAACGGCGAGCTCTGGGGGCGCTTCAGCAGCCCCGACCTGCCCTGGGGCATGGTGTTTCCGCAGAGCGGCTCGATGCTGCCGCGCCATCCTTCGCAGGTGTACCAGTTCCTGCTCGAGGGGCTTCTGCTGTTCGTCATCATGTGGCTCTACGCCCGCAAGGAACGCAGGCAGGGGCAGGTGGCCGCGGTGTTCCTGATCGGCTACGGCGTGCTGCGCTTCGTTGCCGAGTACTTCCGCGAGCCCGACGATTTCCTGGGCCTGCGCGCGCTGAACCTGAGCCAGGGGCAGTGGCTCAGCGTGCCGATGGTGGTCTTCGGCATCGGCCTGTGGATCTGGGCCGCGCAGCGCCGCCAGCCGGCGAGCGCCTGAGCATCGGGCCCTCAGGGTAAGCACGGGCCGCGCATGGGGTGCGCGACCCTTGCGGCTCCCGTAAGGGCGCCTCACAATTACGCGTAATTACAGAAAATTACGCCAGCCGATTTTTCCTTCAGCCGCCATGCGCCTGGTCCCCAACTCCCTGCACGACGAAGTCGCTGCCACGCTGCGCGAGCAGATCTTCGCGGGCGCGCTGGTGCCGGGCAGTTTCCTGGACGAGGCCGCGCTGTGCGAGCGGCTGTCGATTTCGCGCACACCCTTGCGCGAGGCGCTCAAGGTGCTCACGGCCGAAGGCCTGCTGCGCCACGAGCCGCGGCGCGGCTGCTTCGTGCGCGAGGTGACGGAGCGCGATCTGGACGAGATATTCCCGGTCATCGCGCTGCTGGAAGGCCGCTGCGCCTACGAGGCGGCCCGCAACGCCAGCGATGCGGAGCTGAGCGAACTCGACGTGCTGCACGAACGGCTGGTGCGCCACGCCAAGGCCAAGCGCATCAACGACTACTACGCCACCAACCACCTGATCCACGAGGCCATCATCCAGCTGGCCGATAACAAGTGGCTGGCACAGGTGATTGGCGATCTGCGCAAAATTCTCAAGCTGGCGCGGCTTCAGCAACTGCATGCGCCGGGCCGGCTCGAGCAGAGCCTGTCGGAGCACCTGGCGGTGTTCGCGGCGCTCAAGGCGCGCGACAGCGAGGGCGCGGACGCGGCCATGCGCACGCACCTGACACGGCAGCGCGAGGCGCTGCGCGCGGTGGCGCGGCAACAGAAATCCAGGGTGATGTCGTGAACGGCCTGAAAGAAGAAGGCATCCCCGCAGCACACAGCATTGGAGTTTGTCGATGAGTGCGACCGAGTGGTTCCAGGCGCGATTGCGCTCTGGCGAGAAGTCCGGCGAAAAGGCCGCCGCCAAGGTGCCCGTGGCATCCGATGGCGCGGCCCGCGGCGCACCCAGGACGGCCGCAAAACCCAGCATGCGCTCGACCGCCGAGCGGCTGCAGGCCACGCTGCGCAAGGCCGACGAAGCCTTGTCGCCGCGCGCGCTGCGCCGCGTGCTCACGGCCCTGCAGGCCGTGATCGATCCGCGCGTGAGCGAGGTCGAGGGCGGACGCCGGGCCCATGCCATTGCACGCGAATATGCCGCCGCCACGCCCGAGGAGCGGCGCGACTACTGGGCGCTCATGAGCGAGCATTTCGCTGCCGACCCGCACAAGCTCAAGTCCGCGCGCGACCAGCACCAGGCCGCCGTCGGAACACCCGACGAAGGCCAGGCCGAGCTGCGGCTGCGGCGCGCGCTGGTGTCGCCGCGCATGCGCCTGCTGCAGCGCTTTGCGGTGGAGCCCGAGGGGATGCGCTTCCTCGTCGATCTGCGCGCCGAACTGCTGCCTTTCCTCAAGTCGGACAAGCGGCTGATCGCGCTCGACGCCGAGCTGGAGCATCTGTTCTCCACCTGGTTCGACGTCGCGTTCCTCGAACTGCGCCGCATCGACTGGCATTCGCCGGCCTCGCTGATCGAGAAGCTGATCCGCTACGAGGCCGTGCACGACATCAAGAGCTGGACCGACGTGAAGAACCGGCTCGACGACAGCGACCGGCGCTGCTACGGCTTCTTCCATCCGCGCCTGCCCAACGAGCCGCTGATCTTCGTCGAGGTGGCGCTGGTCGACCGCATCAGCGACGGCATCACGCCGCTGCTCGATGAAGCCGCCGTGCCGATCCAGCCGGCCAAGGCCACCACGGCCATCTTCTATTCGATCAGCAACACCCAGAACGGGCTGCGCGGCGTGAGCTTTGGCGATTCGCTCATCAAGCGCGTGGTCGAGACGCTGCAGGAAGAGCTGCCGCGCCTGAAGACCTTTGCCACGCTGTCGCCGATCCCGGGGTTTCGCGCCTGGCTTGCCAGGAATGCCGCCGAGCTGCTGCCGCGGCTGGACGAAAAGCGCGAGGCCGAGCTCGGCCGCCTCGTCGGCTCGCTGCCGCCGACCGCCGAGCGGCTGCTTGCCGCGGTGGAGGCGCCGGCCACGCTCGATGCCAGGTCGCCTTTGCGCCAGTGGCTCCTGCAGGCCGCGGCCGAATACCTGGGCCGCACGCTGATCGACGGCACGCCGGCCGATCCCGTGGCGCGCTTTCACCTGGGCAACGGGGCGCGCGTGGAGCGCCTCAACTGGGCCGGCGACCCGTCGCCCAAGGGCCTGAAGCAGTCCTACGGCCTGATGGTCAACTACCTCTACGATCTCAAGCGCCTCGACAAGCATCGCGCATGGATCTCCGAGGGCAAGGTGGCGGTTTCGGGGGATGTGGAAAGCCTGTTCTTCAAAAAAGGCTGAGTTCTGCAAAGAAGTCCGGCGCCTGATGCGCCGGCCCGCATGGTGCGGCAATCTACAACGACAGGAGATGACAGATGACTCAGAGTTTTCAGCGACGCGAGGTGCTGCGCCTGGCAGCAGCCGGTGCAGCCGTTCTGTGCGGCGGGGCAGGGGCGCAGGGAGGTAATTGGCCGACGCGGCCGGTCAACATGGTCGTGCCGTTCCCGGCCGGCGGCGGCACCGACGCCTTTGCGCGCCCGCTGTCGGCCCAGTTCGCCAAGGTCACGGGCCAGACGCTGGTCATCGACAACCGCGGCGGCGCGGGCGGCACCGTGGGGGCCAGCATCGCCGCCAAGGCCCAGCCCGATGGCTACACGCTCTTCATGGGCGCCGTGCACCACGCGATCGCGCCGTCGATCTACCCCAAGCTCGACTACGACCTCGAGAAAGACTTCGTGCCGCTGATGCTGCTGGCCAACGTGCCGCAGGTGGTGGTGGTCAATCCGCGCCGCGTCACGGCCAATACGCTGCAGGAACTGGTTGCCGCCGCCAAGCGCAGCCCCGGCAAGCTCAACTACGGCTCGGCCGGCGCGGGCACCTCGCACCACCTGGCGGGCGAGCTGTTCAAGCTGCAGACCGGCACCTTCATCACGCACATTCCCTACCGCGGCGCGGGACCGGCGCTGTCCGACCTGATCGCCGGCAACGTCGACCTGATGTTCGACGGCCTCGGCTCTTCGGCCCAGCACATCAAGGGCGGGCGCATCAAGGCGCTGATGGTTGCCGGCAGCAAGCGCAACCCCGCGTTCCCCGACGTGCCCTGCGCGGCAGAGGTCGGCCTGCCCGACTACACCGTCACCACCTGGTACGGCCTGTGGGCGCCCAAGGGCACGCCGGCCGACCTGCAGGCACGCATCGTCGACAGCATGAAGAAGGCCCTGGCGAGCGATGAGCTCAAGGCCATCTGGACCCAGAATGGCTCCGAGATCCCGAACCTCACCATGGCCCCGTACGGCGGCTTCGTGAATTCCGAGATCAAGCGCTGGGCCGCGGTGGTGAAGGCCTCGGGCGCCAAGCTGGAGTAACGCGCCGCCGCAAGCTTGCACGCCCAGCGCACACCGAATTTCCGAAGTACCTGCCAGATGAAGACGAAAGCCAATTCCAACCTGTTTGCCGCCCTGCGCGCGGCCTTTCCCGCCGACCTCGGCCGCACGGCCGTGGAAACCGACAACGGCCTGTTCTATTCGTGGCAAGACCTCGACCGCGCCAGCGCAATGATGGCCAACCTGTTCGGCGCGCTGGGACTGGAGGAGGGCGCCCGCATCGCGGTGCAGGTCGAGAAATCGGTCGAGGCAATGATCCTCTACCTCGCCACGCTGCGCGCCGGTTACGTCTTCTTGCCGCTCAACACCGCCTACCAGAGCGCCGAGATCGAATACTTCATCGGCAACGCGGAGCCGGCCGTGGTGGTGTGCACCAGCCGCAATGCCGCGTGGGTCGGACCCATCGCGAGTGCGGCGGGCACCCGGCACGTGTTCACGCTGGACGACGACCGCACCGGCACGCTGCTGGAGCTTGCCGCGCAATGCAGCGATCGGCATGAGATGGCGCGCAAGAACGCAAACGACCTGGCCGCCATCCTCTACACCAGCGGCACCACCGGCCGCAGCAAGGGCGCGATGCTCACGCATGGCAACCTGCTGTCGAACGCCGGGGTGCTCAAGGACTACTGGGGCTGGACGGAGGGCGACGTACTGATCCATGCGCTGCCGATCTTCCACGTGCACGGCCTCTTCGTTGCGCTCCATGGTGCGCTGCTCAACGGCAGCAAGATGATCTGGTTTTCCAGGTTCGACCCGAAGCGCGTGGTCGAGAAGCTGCCCGAGGCCACCGTGTTCATGGGCGTGCCCACGCTCTACGTGCGCTTGCTGGCCGAGCCCGGCCTCACGCGCGAGGCGGTTCGCAGCATGCGGCTCTTCATCGCCGGTTCCGCGCCGCTGCTCATCGAGACCTTCGATGAATGGCGCGAACGCACCGGCCACACCATCCTGGAGCGCTACGGCATGAGCGAGACCATCATGCTCACCTCCAACCCCTACAGCCCCGCCCAGGGCGAGCGTCGCGGCGGCACGGTCGGCTTTCCGCTGCCGGGCGTGCGGCTGCGCGTGCGCGACGACGCCGGCCGCGACTGCACCACCGACGAGATCGGCAACATCGAGGTCAGCGGCCCCAACGTGTTCGCGGGCTACTGGCGCATGCCGGGGAAAACGAAGGAAGAGTTCACCGCCGATGGCTTCTTCAAGACCGGCGACGTCGGCAAGATCGACGGCCGAGGCTACGTCACCATCGTCGGACGCAGCAAGGACCTGATCATCAGCGGCGGCTACAACGTCTATCCCGCCGAGATCGAGGGCTACATCAACGAGCTGCCCGGCGTGGCCGAAAGCGCGGTGGTCGGCGTGCCGCACCCTGACTTCGGCGAGGTGGGCGTGGCCATCGTGATCGCCAAGGCGGGCGGGGTGCTCGAGCCCGATGCCATCGTGGCGGAACTCAAGTCGAAGCTCGCGAACTTCAAGATTCCCAAGCGCTGCTTCGTCGTGCCCGAGCTGCCGCGCAACACCATGGGCAAGGTGCAGAAGGCGTTGCTGCGGGAGCAGCACAAGGGGCTGTTCGCCTAGGGCCCTGCCACCCTCGGTGCGAGCGCGGTGACGCGGGGTTCGTGGAAGATGAGCGCGTCCACCGCGTCGGGCGAAGGCCGGCGGAATTCCACGCCGAAGCCCTCGAGCGTGTCGACGCGGAAGCTGCGTCCATCGGCCGGCAGCAGGCGATAGGTCGGCTGACCCGGAATCGTCATGGCAAGCTCGCCGCGCGCGTCGAGCCTGATCTCGATCACACGGCCGCTGTGCAGGTAGTCGCCGGCGCACAGTTGCCGGAACGCCGGGTCCAGCACGTCGCCGGCCGGAGCGCGAAGGAACACGATGTCGTCCACCATCTCCTCGAATGGAATCTCGATGCGATCGATGCGGCCTTGCCGGTCGTAGCGGAAGGTGAGCGTCCGGTTGCTGGGGTGCAGCACCGTCGGACGGTCGGGGGTGATGAACACGTCGTAGTGGCGGTGCTCGAGCTTTTCCTCGATGCCGCGCCAGCGCCATGCGAGCCCGTCCGCCTCCCTGTTGATGCGCAGGCGCCCGTAGGCCGGGTGCTCGTAGTCGCCGGCATAGTCATCGAGCGGATGGCTCGGGTGGGTTCCGCTCCTGCGGACTTCCGCGCCCGCCTTCCGGTCGAGCGCCTGCTGTTCGATGGCCTGCCTGCGCTTGGGGGCCAGGCGCTCGAACCAGTCGACCGGCTCGCGGCCGCAGATGCGGTCGAGCACGGCGTAGGTGAGGATTGCCTGGACGCTCCCCGGTGTGCGGTTCGTCAGCACCACGATGCCTGCGCGACGCTCGGGCTGCATCGTCATGAGCGTGCTCCAGCCGGTCCACGAGCCCGAGTGCGCGACGGTGCGCTCGCCGCGGTACTGCTCGCAGAAGAGCCCGAGGCCGTAGTGCGAGTCGCCGATCTCGGCGTAAGGGGAGCGCCCCATGTGCACGCGCGGGGTCGTCATTTCGCGCAGCGCCTGAGGCGAAAGCAGTTGCCGTCCATGCGCCTTGCCGTCGAGGAGAAAGCGTGCCCATTTCGCAAGATCGGCCACCGAGGCGTTGATGCCGCCGGCCGGCGTCGCGCGGATCGGCGACAGCGGCGTGCGGTAGCGCTCATCGCCGTCCATCGCATGGGGACGGGCGGCGTCTTCGGCGGCCGCGAGGGCCTCGATGGAGAAGCCGAAGCGGCTGAAGCCCAGCGGCTTCATCAGGCGCTCGGTGGTGAAGTCCTGGTAGCTCTGGCCGCTGATCCGCTCGGTGACCATGCCGGCGACCAGGTAGCCGAGGTTCGAGTACTGGAAGGTGTCGCGCAGGTCCTTGCTGGGTGCAAGGTGCCTGAGCGCGGCCAGCATCTGCGCATTGCCCAGGTCGCCGGGCATGTGGATCCAGTCATGCCGCGGCAGCCCGCTGTGATGGCACAGCAGATCGCGCACGGTCAGCCGCTCGGTCGCCACCGGATCGTGCAGGCGGAATTCGGGAATCACCTCGCGCACCGGCCGATCCCAGTCGAGCTTGCGTTCGTCCACCAGCAGGCCGAGCCCGGCCGCGGTGAACGACTTGGTGATCGAGCACAGCAGGAATTGCGTGTCGATGGTCACGGGCAGGCCCGTGTCGGTGTCGCGCACGCCGTAGCCCTTGAGCACGGCGATGTCGCCGTCCTGGATGACGGCCAGCGCGAGTCCCGGTACTTTCCATTCCTGCATCGAGGCTTCGACGAGGCTGTCGAGATCGCTCCACATGGTCGGGTCCTTGCCTTTGTGTAGGGCCGCGCATCCTACGGCATCCCCGGAGCGAGGGGCCCGCTACGCTGCGCCCGGCCCGTTCATGAGCCCGCTGCCCGCATGGCAGTTGATGTATTCGTCGCTCTGGTCGTCGGCCTTCAGCACCGTGCAGCACGGGAACCACCTCGCGCCGCGCGAATGGCGGCAGCAGCGCGTGCAATAAGAGGGGAAAGAAGAGAAAAGCCCGGCTACTGCACCAGCAGCACCGAGGTGTCGGTCTCGGAGATCACCTTGGTGGCCACCGAGCCCATCAGCGCGCGGCCGATGATGCCGTGGCCATGGGTACCGAGCACGATCAGCTGCGCATGCGCAGCCGCCGCCGACTTGAGGATTTCCTCGGCCGCATGGCCATGGCGCTTGTCGATCGTGTAGTTGCTCACGCTGTTCTGCGCAAGCAAGGCCGCCACGGGGTCGAGCACCTTGGCGTTTTCCTCGGCGTAGTAATCGGCGATCACCTCCTTGCTGAGGTGGCGCGCCACATGGCCCGAGATACCGGTGCAGACATGCACGATGACCAGCTCATGGCCATCCACGAACATCGCGCGGTTGGCCAGCAGGTAATTGAGCGCCTTCTGCGTATAGGCGCTGCCGTCGACAGCAATGAGGATTTTCATGCGCCCGTTATACGGCCGGGGCCGCGGCCTCGCAACGGATCCCACCCGGCCGCCGAGGGGCTTTCAAGGCGCGCGGCGACTCAGCCCTGCAGGCCCTTCCAGAGCATGTAGGCCGCCAGCAGGTACAGGATGCTCGCGAACACGCGCTTGAGCTTCTTCACCGGCAGGTTGTGCGCTGCCTTCGCACCCAGCGGCGCGGTGAGCACGCTGCACACCGCAATGACCGCGAGCGCGGGCAGCCAGATGTAGCCGAACGAACCTGCCGGAAGGCCTTGCACCGACTGTCCGCTCACCACGTAGCCCAGCACGTTGGCCACCGCAATCGGAAAGCCGAGCGCGGCGCTGGTCGCCACGGCGTTGTGGATGGAGATGTTGCACCAGGTCATGAAAGGCACGCTGACGAAGCCCCCGCCCGCGCCGACCAGGCCCGAGATGAAGCCGATGGCGCCGCCCGCCGACAGCTGCCCCGCGGTGCCCGGCATCTGGCGCGTGGGCTTGGGCTTGCGGTCGAGGAACATCTGCGTGGCCGAGAAGCCCACGAACAGCGCAAAGACGATGGCCAGCACCGTGCCCTTGAGCAGCGCGAACACGCCCAGGCTGCCCAGCAGGCTGCCGATGACGATGCCGGGCGCCAGGCGCCGCACGATGTCCCAGCGCACCGCGCCGCGCTTGTGGTGTGCGCGCACGCTGGACACCGAGGTGAAGATGATCGTGGCCATCGAGGTGGCGATCGCCATCTTCACCGCGAGATCGGAGGCCACCCCGCGGTGCCCCATGATGATCGTGATGAACGGCACCATGAGCATCCCGCCGCCGATGCCCAGCAGGCCCGCCAGGAAACCGGTGCCCAGGCCGAGTGCGGCCAGTTCGGCGATCAGGAGGGGGTCGAGCAGGGAAGTCACGCAGCGAAGCCTTGAAAAAAAGCAACGGCCCCGTGCAGCGCATGCAGGGGCCGTATGAACGGAAAAAGGTGTCTGCAAGTGGGCGCCGAACCCGCATCCTGAACCAGGGTTCAGGTGGGCGAGGGCAGCAAGACTTCGGGTTCATCTGACGCGAGATGATCACACCCGTCAAGCGATGTACCAAGCCCGGCTCCGGAGAGCATTGGAACAAGGAAATATTAAGCCCGACGCGCACCGCAGACAGTTCGGATTTTACGCCCCGGACGGGCCGGGTGCTTCCGCTCAGAGTAAATGGTCATCGCCCGCGAGGGCTTGATCGAGTTTCTGAATGAGCTGGGCGGCCTTGGCGTCGGCGTCCCCGCCATCTGCCGAGGGGGCCGAGGACGCCGCGGCCACGGGAAGCGGCGCGGCCGCGGCGGCCGCTTGCTGTGCCGCCAGGTCGAAAGCCAGGTTCAGCGAGGCGAGCACCGCGATGCGGTCGCGCGCCTTCACCTTGCCGGCATCGCGGATCTTGCACATGGCCGCGTCCACGCGCTCGACGGCTTCGCGCAGCTGCGCCTCGCCGCCGTCGGGGCAGCCGAGCAGATAGCTCTGGCCCATGATCTGAACTTCAATCTGCTTCATGCGGGGGAATCTTGGGAAGGGGGTTCAGCCGGCAGCCGCTCGAGCAATGCATCGAGGCGCGTGCGGGCCGCGGCCAGCCGCGACTTCAGCGCATCGCGCTCGCGCGTGAGCGCTTCGACCTGCTCCTGCAGCAGCGCATTGGTGCGCTGCACCTCTTCATGACGCACGAGCAGGCGGTCCACACGCTCGGCGATCTGGTCGATGGGGCTGGAGGCGGGCATGGTTGGCGATTGTAGTTTCCCGGCGAAGCACAGGCTGCGCAACTTTTGGCTTACTGTGCCGGCACAGGCCCTAGAATCCTGCGCGTTGGTGCCTGCGGCGTGGTTCACGCGCCGCGGTTCAACGGGAAGCAGGAGTGAACGCCCTCCGGAAACGGAACAAGGCCGAAGCCGCCTGCGCTGCCCCCGCAACGGTCAAGCAGTCGACGCCGCAAGCGTCAACCTCATCCATCAAGCCACTGGGTGCCCTGAAACAGGCACCTGGGAAGGCGGTGGGGTCGCACTGCCAGCCCGGATACCGGCCAACGAGGCGGCTGCCGCATGCGCGATCGATTGTCGGTTCGGCGCGCAAGGCAGCCATTGCGTCCAAGCGCCGGCGGGGAAGCCGGCGACGGGCATAGACGTTCGTTCGCTCCATTCATGACTTCCTGTGGTTTTCTTTCCCTCGGCCGTTCGCCTGCGCGCCGCCGCCTTGCCTGCCTGCCGCTCGCGCTGGCCTCCGCCTTCGGCGGCATGGCGCTGCTTCAACTGCCGGCCGTCGCGCATGCCCAGCAGGATGCGCCGGCACTCGGCGAAACCGTGGTCACAGCCAACCGCACGCCGCAGCCGCTGTCGGACCTGGTGGGCGACGTGTCCGTGGTCGACCGCCAGACCATCGAGCGCAGCGGCGCGGTCGGCGTGGCCGACGTGCTGGCGCGCCTGCCGGGCATCGAGATCACGCGCAACGGCAGCGTGGGCAACACCACCAGCCTGTTCATCCGCGGCGCCGAGACGCGCTTCACGGCCGTCTACATCGACGGCGTGCGCGTCGATTCGCAATCGACCGGCGGTGCCGGCTGGGAAAGCATTCCGCTCTCGCAGATCGACCGCATCGAAGTGCTGCGCGGTCCGGCCGCCGCGGTGTACGGCTCCGATGCCGTGGGCGGCGTGATCCAGCTCTTCACGAAGCGCGGCGAAGAGGGCGTGGCGCCCTACGCGGGCATCGGCTTCGGAAGCCATGGCTTGCGCAAGGCGGAGGCGGGCGTGAGCGGGAAATCGGGTGCCTTCGACTACTCGCTGGGCGCGGCCCACGAGGAAAGCCGGGGCTTCAACGTGCTGCCGATGGACAAGCGCACGCCCTCGAAGGACGGCTTCACCAGCCCCGACCGCGATGGCTATCGCAGCAATGCCGGCAACTTGCGCCTGGGCTACCAGCTCACGCCGAACCAGCGGCTGGAAGCCACGCTGCTGTACAGCGACATGGAAGCCGGCTACGACCCGCCGGTGAGCTTCAGGACCAAGCCGCCGATCCTCTTCAGGAACGACATCTCGAACAACACGCTGCGTACGGCCGGGCTCTCGTGGTCGGCCAAGTGGAACGACATCTACAGCACGCGCGTGCAGGTCACCGATTCGCAGTCGGTCTACAAGACCCAGCCATCGTTCTACCGCACCGAGACGAACCTGCGCGGCTACCTGTTCCAGAACGAGTTCCGCTTCGGCCCGCACCTGGTGACGGCCACGCTCGAGCGCCGCGAAGACGCGCTCGAGAATGCACCCACCACCAGCAGCGGCCTGTTCTCGAGCAAGCGTTCGCAGGATGCGGTCTCGCTCGGCTACGGCTTCGTGCAGGGCGCGCATTCGCTCCAGCTGCATGTGCGCCATGATGACGACAGCGAGTTCGGCGGCAAGGCCACCGGCAGCGCCGCCTACGGCTACGCGATCACGCCCAGGCTGCGCGCCACCGTCTCGGCCGGCACGGCGTTCCGCGCACCCACGCTGTACCAGCGCTTCAGCGAATACGGCGTGGCCAGCCTCAAGCCCGAGTCGAGCCGCAACGTGGAGCTGGGCCTGCAGTACACCGACGGCGGCACGCATGCGGGCATCGTCGTCTACCAGAACCGCGTCGAGAATCTGATCGTGTTCGACGGCTCGGCCACCAACTGCCGCTCCGGCTTCGGCTGCTATGCCAGCACGGCGCGGGCCCGCTACCAGGGCGTGACGCTGTCGGGCGGCCACCGCATCGGCGACGTGACATTGCGCGCATCGCTCGACTTCCAGGACCCGCGCGACCTGGACACCGACCACCTGCTGGCGCGCCGCGCGCGCCGCCACGGCACGCTCGGCGCCGACTGGCGCGTTGCCGGCTGGACGCTGGGCGCCGAGCTGCAATCGTCGAGCAAGCGCTTCGACGACGCCGCCAACACGCGCACGCTGGGCGGCTATACCGTGCTGAACCTGGTGGCCAGCACGCAGATCACGCGCGACATCGGCCTGGTGGCCCGCGTCGACAATGTGGGCGACAAGGACTACACGCTTGCACGCGGCTACGCCACCGGCGGCCGCAACGCTTACATCGGCCTGAAGTGGACACCGCAATAAGCCAGTACGACGCGAACAGCGAACCGGTCGCTGCGCACGCCTGCGCCGCCGTGCTGGTGGCGGCCCCGGCTTCGGGGCAGGGCAAGACCACGGTCGCGGCCGCCCTGGCGCGGCTGCATGCGCGCCAGGGCCGGCGCGTGCGGGTCTTCAAGTGCGGGCCCGACTTTCTCGACCCCTGCTGGCTGGCGCTTGCCAGCGGCGCGCCGGTGCATTCGCTCGACCTCTGGATGACCGGCGAGGCCGACTGCCGCCGGCGGCTGCATGCGGCGGCGGCCGAGGCCGACCTGCTGATCGTCGAAGGCGTCATGGGCCTGTTCGATGGCAGTCCCAGCGCGGCGGACCTGGCCGAGCGCTTCGGCCTGCCGGTGCTGGCCGTGATCGATGCACAGGCCATGGCCGGCACCTTCGGCGCGCTGGCCTACGGCCTGCAGAACTTCCGGCCCGCGCTGCCCTGGGCCGGCGTGCTGGCCAACCGCGTGGCCGGTGAACGCCATGCCGGCATGCTGAAGGGGGCCTTGCGCGAACCGGCGCAGTGGCTCGGCAGCCTGCCGCGCGGTGCCGGCTTCGAGCTGCCCGAGCGGCACCTGGGCCTGGTCGCCGCGCATGAACTCGGCGACGCGATGGCGCGGCTCGATGCGGCGGCCGACGCGATGGCCGCCACGCCTCTGGGCAAGCGGCCGCTTGCCGAATGGCCGCTGGTACGCTTCGAGGCTGCCCCGGCCGAGCCGCCGGCGCGCATCGATCCGCTGCTGCAGGGCCGCACCATCGCGGTCGCGCGCGACGCGGCCTTTGCCTTCATCTATCCGGCCAACCTCGACGTGCTGGCGGCGCTGGGCGCGCGGGTCGTGTTCTTCTCACCGCTCGCCGGCGATGCGCTGCCCGCATGCGATGCGCTCTGGCTGCCCGGCGGCTACCCCGAGCTGCATGCCAAGGCGCTGTCCGCCAGCGATTCCCTGCGCGCGGCGCTGGCCGCGCATGTTGCCGCGGGCAGGCCGGTCTGGGCCGAGTGCGGCGGCATGATGTCGCTGTTCGAGCAACTGGAGACGGCCGATGGCGCATCGCACGCGCTCTGGGGCCTGCTGCCCGGCCGGGTGGCGATGCACAAGCGGCTCGCCGGCCTGGGTCCTCAGCAGCTCAGGCTTGGCGACCACACCGTGCGCGGCCACACCTTTCATTATTCGAGCTGCGAGACGCCGCTGGTGCCGGCGGCCTTCACCGGCAGGCCGGGCGCGGACGCCCGCGCCGGAGAGGCCTTCTATGTGCACGGCCCGGTGCGGGCGAGCTATTTTCATGCGTGGTTCGCGTCCAGCCCCGAAGCCACGGCCAGCCTGTTCGGCGCGATGCCGATCGAGCTCGAACGCGAAACCCCGGAGGCCGATGCGCATGCGCGTTGAACACGAATTCATCCTCGGTGGCCAGAAAAGCGGCAAGTCGCGCCGCGCCGAGCAGCGCGCCGCCGACTGGCTGGCCGAGGCGCCCGGAATGCGGCGCGCCGTGCTGATTGCCACCGCCCAGGCCCACGACGACGAGATGCAGGAGCGCATCGTGCGCCACCAGGCCGACCGCGCCCGCCGCGTGCCCGCCCTGCGGACCGTGGAAGAACCGGTCGAGCTGGCGCGCGCCATCGTCACCCAGAGCTCGCCCGAGACGCTGGTGGTGGTCGACTGCCTCACGCTCTGGCTCACCAACCTGCTGATGCCGCTGCGCTGCGAGACCGCGCAGCCGGTCACGCGCACGCCGGCGGCGCATGCCGCGATGCTGCTCGTGGCGCTACGCGAGGCGCGCGGACCGGTGGTGCTGGTGGGCAACGAGATCGGCCTGGGCGTGATTCCGCTCGGCCGCGAAACCCGCGCTTTCGTCGACGCGCTGGGCCGCATGAACCAGGACGTGGCGACCGCCTGCGATCGCGTCACGCTGATGGCGGCCGGCTTGCCGCTGACCCTGAAGGCACCTGCATGACCGCCCGCTGGATTCGATGCTTGTCCGCGGCCATTGGGCTTGGCCTCTTCGCGCTGGCCGCGCATGCCATCGAGGTGGTCGACGAGCGCGGCGTGGCGGTGAGCCTGCCGCAGCCGCCGCAGCGCATCGTCACGCTGCTGCCGTCGCTGACCGAAGGGGTCTGCGCACTCGGTGCCTGTTCCCGGCTGGTGGGCGTCGACAATTACTCCAACTCGCCGAGCGCGGTGCGCGCCTTGCCGCAGCTGGGCGGCGGGCTCGACCCGAACGTCGAGGCGATCGTGGCGCTGCGGCCCGATGCGGTGCTGCTCGCCAAGTCGTCGCGCGTGACGCAGCGGCTCGAGGCGCTGGGCCTCAAGGTGCTGGTGCTCGAACCCAAGAGCCATGCCGACGTGCGGCGCGTGCTCGACAAGCTCGACCAGGTGCTGGGCACCCATGAGGCGCCGAACATCTGGCGCGTGATCGATGCCAGCGTGTCGGCTGCGGCGCAATCGCTGCCGGCCCGTGCGAGGGGCCAGCGCGTCTACTTCGAGGTCAACAGCGCGCCCTATGCGGCCGGCGAATCGTCCTTCATCGGCGAGACGCTTGCGCGGCTGGGCATGAAGAACATCGTGCCGGCTTCGCTCGGGCCTTTTCCCAAGCTCAACCCCGAATATGTGGTGCGCGCCAATCCCGATCTCATCATGGTCAGCGTGCGCAGCGCGGCGGGCATGGAACAGCGCCCGGGCTGGAGCGGCATCCGCGCGGTGCGCGAAGGGCGCATCTGCCGCTTCGACGCCGCGCAGTCGGACGTGCTCGTGCGCCCCGGCCCGCGCATGGACGAGGCCGCACGGCTGATGGCGCGCTGCATCGCGGAGAAGGCCGGCTGAGCCCGGGTGGACTTCATGCACACACGCCATCAGCGCCGCGTCTGGCTCTTCGGCATCGCCTTGCTGGTGCTGGGCGGTGCGCTGGCGTTGCTCGGCCTGGGCATCGGCAGCACCGGCTTCGAAAGCCTGCTGGCGGCGTGGCGCGATCCGGTGGCGCTGCGCATCGTCTGGGACATCCGGCTGCCGCGCACGCTCGGCGCCTGGCTCGCGGGTGCGCTGCTCGGGCTCGCGGGCTCGGTGGCACAGGGCCTGTTCCGCAACCCGCTGGCCGACCCTTATCTGCTGGGCAGCGCCTCGGGCGCCTCGCTCGGCGTGGCGGTGGCGCTGCTGCTGTTCGGCGGCTCGGCCGCCAGCACGCAATGGGCGATGCGCCTGGGGCTCACGGGCGCGGCCTTCGTGGGGGCGGTGCTCGCGGTGATGCTCACGCTGGTGCTCGCGCGCGGCGTGCAGCAGACGCTGCGGCTGCTGCTCGCGGGCGTGATCGTCGGCGTGGTGCTCGGCGCCGCCAAGGACCTGATCACCATCGCCTCGGCCGACATCCTGCAGGCCATCCAGGGCTTCATCCTCGGCAGCACCGGCCTGGTCGGCTGGAGCGCCTGCGCGGTGATGGCCGCGGTCGGCGCGGTGTGCCTGCTGCTGGGCTGGGCGCTTGCGCCGGTGCTCGACGGCCTGGCGCTCGGCGAAGCGACGGCCCGCAGCCTCGGCTTGCCGCTGGGCGCGATGCGCGCCACGCTGGTGGTGGTGCTCGCACTGGCCACCGGCGCGGCCGTGGCGCAGACCGGCCTGATCGCCTTCGTGGGGCTGGCCGCGCCGCACCTCGTGCGCTCCGTGGTCAAGACCACGCACGCGGGGCTGATCGTGCTGTCGGCCGCGATGGGCGGGCTGCTGCTGATGGCCGCCGACCTGCTGGCGCGCTGGCTCATCGCGCCGCAGGAACTGCCCGTGGGCGTGCTCACGGCCGTGCTCGGCGGCAGCTACCTGCTGTGGCTGATGCACAGGCGCGGTGCGCGGGGCGGTGTGGCATGAGTCGGATTCCCGCACTCGAAGCCCGCGGCCTGAGCGCCACGCTGGGCAACACCGAGGTGCTGCACGGCATCGACCTGAAGCTCGGCGCCGCGCGCTGGACCAGCGTGGTCGGGCCGAACGGGGCGGGCAAGTCGACCTTGCTCAAGGCGCTGGCGGGCCTGCTCGCGCACCGCGGCGAAGTCTTTCTTTTCGGCGACGCATCGGCCAGGGTGCCGGGCCGCATCCGCGCGCAGCGCCTTTCGTGGCTGGGCCAGAGCGGCGCGGCGGGCGAGGGCAGCGCCGACGACCTGATGGTCTACGACGTCGCCATGCTCGGCCGCCTGCCGCACCAGCGCTGGCTCGCGGCGCCGAGCACGGCCGATCGCGCGGCGGTGGAGCGCGCATTGCGCAGCACCCAGGCCTGGGAGTGGCGCGAACGGCCGCTCGGCCAGCTCTCGGGCGGCGAACGCCAGCGCGTGCTGCTGGCGCGCGCGCTCGCGGTCGAGGCCGAGCTGCTGCTGATGGACGAGCCGCTCGCCAACCTCGACCCGCCGCACCAGGCCGACTGGATGCAGACCACGCGCGCGCTGGTGGCCCAGGGCCGCACCGTGGTCAGCGTGCTGCACGAACTGCCGATGGCGCTGGCCGCCGACGAGCTTGTGGTGATGAACCATGGGCGCGTGGTGCACCACGGCGGCAGCAGCGACCCGGCCACCCACGCGGCGCTTGAACAGGTGTTCGACCACCGCATCCGCGTGCACCGCGTGGCCGACCAGTGGATCGCGCTGCCGAACTGACCCACATCAACACGGAGCCCGCCTCATGCAAATCGAAACACCCCCCAGCGAGAAGCCGTACGACAAGGCCGAAGGCGAACGCCGCGGCATCGTCATCGTCAACACCGGTGACGGCAAGGGCAAGAGCACCGCGGCCTTCGGCCTGGCGCTGCGCGCGCACGGCCGCGGCAAGGCGGTGAAGATCTACCAGTTCATGAAAGTGCCCTCGGCGCGCTTTGGCGAGCACCGCATGTTCGAGCAGATCGGCATTCCGATCGAGGGGCTGGGCGACGGCTTCAGCTGGAAGAGCCAGGACCTCGAACGCTCGGCCCAGCTCGCGCGCGACGGCTGGGAAAAAGCCAGGGCGGCCATTCTTTCGGGCGAGTTCTTCCTGGTGGTGCTCGACGAGATCACCTACCCGCTGATCTACGGCTGGCTGCCGCTCGAAGGCGTGCTCGAAACGCTGCGCGCGCGGCCGAGCCACGTGCATGTGGTGCTCACCGGACGGCGCTGCCCGCCCGAGATCGTCGAGCTGGCCGACACCGTGACCGAGATGGCCATGGTCAAGCACGCATTCAAGGCCGGCATCCCGGCGCAGCGCGGCATCGAGGATTGAGCGGTGCTCGCCGTCGCAGCGCTGTGGCTCGCACTGGCCATCGACCGCTGGCTGAGCGAACCTGCTGCGCGCTGGCATCCCGTGGTGTGGATGGGGCGCTACCTCGGCTCGATCGGCGCCCGCATGGCGCCGCGGCCGGCCGATGCAAAGCCGCGCGACCTGCCGCTGTTCCTGGCCGGCGCGCTGGCCTGGGGCGTGGGCGCGATGCTGGTCGGCGCGCTGGCGCTGGCACTGCAGGCAAGCGCCGCGCAATGGCTGCTCGGCTGGGCAGAAGCCCTGGTGCTGGCCCTGGCGCTGAAACCGCTCTTCGCATGGCGCATGCTGCGCGCCGAAGTACTTGCCGTGGAGGCGGCGCTGTCCGTGTCACTGGAGGCGGGCCGCGCGCAACTCGCCCGGCTGGTGAGCCGCGACGTCTCGGCACTCAGCGAGTGCGAGGTGCGCGAAAGCGCCATCGAATCGCTGGCCGAGAACCTCAACGATTCGCTCGTGGCGCCGCTGTTCTGGTTCGTGCTGCTGGGCCTGCCGGGCGCGGCGGTCTACCGCTTCGCCAACACGGCCGATGCGATGTGGGGCTATCGCGGCGAGCGCAATGGCCGCGACTGGACCTGGTTCGGCAAATGGGCCGCGCGTGCCGACGACGTGCTCTCGTGGCTGCCGGCACGGCTCACGGTGCTGCTGCTTGCGCTTGCGGCATGGCGTTGGCCGCGCGGCGTGGCGCGCGAGGCGCAGCGCACGCCCTCGCCCAACAGCGGCTGGCCGATGGCGGCAATGGCGCTGCTGCTCGGCGTGCGGCTCGCCAAGCCCGGCGTCTATGCATTGAATGCCGAAGGGCGGCCCGCCGATGCGGCCGATACGCAGCAGGCCGCGCAGTGGGGCGGCAGGGCAGTGCTGGCAACGGCCGCTTGTGCATCATTGGCGATCTTCTTCGCGGCAATCCCCAGGGCATGACACCGGAACA
Organism: Variovorax beijingensis; assembly: GCF_007828835.1. GTDB lineage: Bacteria > Pseudomonadota > Gammaproteobacteria > Burkholderiales > Burkholderiaceae_C > Variovorax > Variovorax beijingensis_A. The sequence continues at coordinate 24,607 of NZ_VIVL01000011.1, forward strand.
CACGACATCCACCGGCCTGCTGCACGGCGGCCCCGACGCGGCCGGCGCCGCCTGGCACGATTTCTCGACCAATGGCAACGCCACGGGCTCATGCCCCGCGGTGCTTGCCGCGCTGCGTGCGGCCGATGCTGCGCACTATCCGGACCCGGGCTACACGGCGCTGCGCCGCGCCTTGGCAAGCTTTCACGGCGTGGCCGCCGAACGCATCGTGATCGCGGCCAGTGCCAGCGAATTCATCCACCGCATCGGCGCCGCCTTTGCGCAGGGCGGCGGCCGTCAGGTCTTGCTGCCGGCGCACAGCTACGGCGACTACGAGCGTGCGGCATCGGCCTGGGGCCTTCAGGTGCTGCGGCCGCCGGCGCCGTGCGGCGAAGCGGCGCTGCGCTGGTGCTGCGAGCCTTCGAGCCCGCTGGGCCAGGCACAGCCCGATCTCGCGCAGCACGCCGCGGCCGGTGGCACCTGCGTGCTCGACCTGGCCTACGAAGCGCTGCGCGTCGAAGGCGTGGCATCGCTCGACGCAGCGCAGCGCAACCGCGTCTGGCAGCTGTGGACGCCGAACAAGGCGATGGGCCTGACGGGCGTCCGTGCCGCCTATGCCATCGCGCCCGAAGGCGATGCCGCCGCGCCGCTCAAGCAGCGCCTCGAGCGGCTTGCGCCCTCGTGGCCGGTGGGCGCGCACGGCGTGGCGCTGCTCGAGACCTGGATCGGCGACGCCGCCCAAGCCTGGCTCGCCCGAAGCCTGCGCACCCTGCGCGAATGGAAAGCGCAGCAGCGCGCCCTCTGCGAATCGCTGGGATGGCAGTGCCTGCCGAGCGAAGCCAACTTCTTCTGCGCGCGCACCGACGCGCCTTACCCGCGGCTGGCCGCCCGGCTGCGCGCCGAAGGCATCAAGCTGCGAGACTGTGCATCATTCGGCCTGCCGGGCCATGTGCGGCTCGGCGTGCTGCCGCCGCAGAGCCAGCAGGCGCTCAAAGAGGCCTGGAGGCGCGCCGCGGCTTCGGCCGAACCTTGAACGCCAGGACATCCGCATGCTCTACGCCATCACGACGCTCTTTCTTTGCCAGCTGGCCGGTGAACTGCTCGTGCAGTGGCTGGGCCTGCCGATCCCCGGTCCGCTGATCGGCATGCTGCTGCTCTTCATCGCGCTGCTCGTGCGCGGCGGCGTGCCCGAGGCATTGAGCGAGACCTCGGGCCACCTGCTGCGCAACCTCATGCTGCTGTTCGTTCCCGCAGTGACCGGCGTCATGCTGCATTTCGAACGCGTCGGGCGCGAATGGCTGCCGTTCCTTGCGGCCGGCATCGTGGGCGCGGCCTTCACCATGGCCGTGACCGCGCTCACCTTGCGCTGGATGATCCGCATCACCGGCAAGGATGCCGAATGACTCCGCCTGCAAAGCTGTCCGAGATCTGGGTTTTTCTTGCGCAGTCGCCGCTGCTGTGGCTGTCGCTCACGCTGCTGGCCTACCTGGGCGCGCTGTGGCTGCACAGGCGCAGCGGTGCCAACCCGGCGGTCAATCCGGTGCTGGTCTCGGTGATCGCCATCGTGAGCGTGCTGCTCGTCACGCGCACGCCCTACGACACGTATTTCGAAGGCGCCAAGTTCGTGCATTTCCTGATCGGCCCGGCCACCGTGGCGCTGGCCGTGCCGCTGTATGGCCAGCTCGGGCGGCTGCGGCGCCTGTGGCTGCCGATCGGCGTGGCGCTGCTGGTGGGTTCGGTGGCGGCCATCGTGTCGGCCATCGGCATTGCCTGGGCGTTGGGCGGATCGCACGAACTGCTGATGTCGCTCGCACCCAAGTCGGCCACCATGCCGATCGCGATGGGCGTGGCCGAGAAGATCGGCGGGCTGCCCTCGCTGGCCGCGGTGGCTGCCGCCGTGGCAGGCATCTCCGGCGCCATCATGGCGACCGGCCTGCTGAACCTGCTGCGCATCAGGGAGCCCGCGGTGCGCGGCTTTGCAGTGGGCATGGCGGCACACGGCATCGGCACCGCGCGGGCCATCCAGGTGAACGAAACGGCGGGTGCGTTCTCCGCGCTGGCGCTGGGGCTGAACGGCATCGCGACGGCACTGCTGGTGCCATTGCTGATCAAGCTGTCGGGTTTCTTCTGACGCAGAATGGCGCCTCCTCTTTTGGCTCTGGAGAGCAAGGCATGGCCCAGTACACCGCAGAAATCCTCTGGCAGCGAGGCGAGCAGGACTTCCTCGGCAACACCTACAGCAGGAGGCATTTGCTGCGCTTCGACGGCGGCGCGGAAGTGGCGGGCTCTTCGTCGCCGCACGTGGTGCCGCTGCCGTTCTCCGATGCAGCGGCGGTTGATCCCGAGGAAGCTTTCGTCGCCTCGCTGTCGAGCTGCCACATGCTGTGGTTCCTCACCATGGCAATGAAGCGCAAGTTCAACGTCGACCGCTACTTCGACGCGGCGAGCGGCCTCATGGAAAAGAATGCCGAAGGCAGGCTGGCGATGACGGTGGTCACGCTCCGGCCCGAGGTCACGTTCTCGGGCGCGAACCTGCCCACGCGCGAGCAGATCGAGCACATGCACCACCGGGCGCATGAAGAATGCTTCATTGCCAACTCGGTGAAGACCGAGATGCGTTGCGAGCCGGTGTTCGCTCCGGCCGGTTGAGGAGCGTCAGGCGGAGCTCAGCGCCGCTGCAGCCGCGGGTTCTTCGCGAACAGCTCCGCCGCCCAGTCCACGAAGGCCCGCACCTTCGCGCTCAGGTGGCGGTTGGGCGGATAGACCACGTGGATCGGCAGCGGATCGCGCTGCCAGTCGGGCAGCAGCTCGATCAGCTCGCCGCTTGCGAGCAGCGGCTCGGCCATGAAGGTGATGCACTGCGAGATGCCGAAGCCGCCGAGCACCGCCGCCATGTGGGCGTTGCTCTCGTTGACCGACACGCGGTAGGGCCCGTTGAGCTCGATGTATTCGTCGCCCTTCCTGAACTCGTGCGGATAGATGCGCCGCGTGCTGCCCGAAAAGTAGCTCACCACGTGGTGGCGCTTCTCGATGTCGTTCGGATGCTGCGGAATGCCGTAGCGCTTGACGTAGGCGGGCGAGGCCACGGTCACGAAATGCAGCGTGCCGATGCGCCGGGCCACCAGCGACTGGTCGCTCAGCTCGCCGGCGCGGATCACGCAGTCGACGTTGTCGCTGATGAGGTCGACCGTGCGGTCGCTCACGCCCAGGTCGAGCTGGATCTCGGGATAGCGGTCGCAGAAGGTGGCCAGCGCGGGCAGGATGACCAGCCGCGCCACCGAGGTGCCGACGTCGATGCGCAGCCGCCCCGTGGGGTTGGCCTGCGCGTTGGTCATGCTGGCTTCGATGTCGTCGAAGTCGTTCAACAGGCGTGCCGCGCGCTCGTAGTAGGCCGCGCCGTCCGGCGTGACCGTGACGCGCCGCGTGGTGCGGTTGAGCAGCTTCACCCGCAGGCGCGATTCCAGCGCCTGGATCTGCTTGGTGACCGTTCCCTTGGGCAGGGCGAGCGAGTCCGCGGCCCGGGTGAACGTGCCCGCTTCCACCACGCGGACGAAGATCCGCATTGCCTGGATTTGATCCATTGATGACTGTTCCTGGGAGCCCGGCCATTGCCGAGAGGACGCGGATTCTCACACAAGGTGACAATCCCCCGGCGTTTCCTGGATTGTTAGCCGTTTGGAAACAGAGTAGGGGCAGCTTGCCTGTTTAACGCCACACTGGCCGCCTTATATTTCGACTATCGCCAATCCTTCTGAGGTTGCCCCCATGTCACCGCGCCCATCGTCCCGCTCTGCCGAAGCCGCTGCTCTCGCCGCGGCGCAAGGCGTGGAAGCCGATCTGTCGATCGAGCTGCCCGGCCGCGAGCCCGTGGGCGCCCGGGTCTATGGGCAGCGCCCGCGCGGCGAGACGGTGCCGCTGGTGCTGCACTTCCATGGCGGCACCTTCATCTGCGGCAACCTGGACAACGGCCGCAACGTGGCCCGGCTGCTGGCCGGTGCGGGTGCGGTGGTGGTGTCGGTGGACTATCCGCTGGCGCCAGAGTCGCCGTTCCCCGAGCCCATCGAAGTGGGCTATGCCGCGCTCGAATGGCTCTACAAGCAGCGCGTGAAGCTCGGCGGCAAGGGTGCCCAGGTGTACCTGGCCGGCGAAGAGGCCGGCGGCAACCTGGCCGCCGGGGTGGCGCTGATCGCCCGCGACCGGGCGCATCCGCCGCTGGCCGGGCAGATCCTGTTGTCGCCCATGCTCGACCCGTGCGCGGGCACGGCATCGCTGCGCAAGGCCACGAACGACGAGGCCGAGTGCCGCTGGGCCAAGGGTTGGGAGAAATACCTGAGCTGCCCGTCGAACGCCACCCATCCCTACGCCGTGCCGAGCGGATCGCTCCGGCTCGGTGCCCTGGCACCGGCGCTGGTGCTGGTGGGGGCCGACGACGCCATGCGCGACGAGGCCATGACCTTTGCCGGGCGCCTGCGCGCGGCCGGCATCGACGTCACGAGCAGCGTGCTGCCAGGCGCTGCCAACTGGCCCAAGGCGCTCTACGACCCCGAGCCCTCGGGCTGCAAGGCCTGCGAAGCCAGCGTGCAGCAGCACTTCCGCGAATTTTTCAGTGCCACCACGCCGCCCCCGGTAGCACCCAAGCCCAGCTAGGCGGGCCGGTCGCGGCAGCCCTGCTGACGACGCGACGCCGCCCCTCGGCCCGCCGGTAACCCCGGTCATTTTCGAGTTCCGCCTCCTGGCGCCAAAAGCGCCGGGATGGCCTGTTGCATCCCAAGAAGTCATCGAGAAGGACGAACCATCATGTCGAACAACAAGCAAAACCTTTCTTCCGCCGCCCGCAAGGGCCTGTGGCCCGCAGTGACCGGCCTCACCGCGCTGCTGGCGGTGGCCGCCGCGGTGCTCGGCATGCACAGCTTCAAGGCCGAGGCCACGGCACCCTCCGCGGCGCAGCAGGGCACGCCGGTGTCGGTGGCCACCGTGGCTGCGAGCGAGATCAATGCCTGGGACGAGTTCTCGGGCCGGCTCGAGGCGGTGCAACGGGTGGATGTGCGCTCCCGCGTGGCGGGCGCCGTGCAGTCGGTGCACTTCCGCGAAGGCGCACTGGTGAAGCAGGGCGACCTGCTGATCACCATCGACCCCGCACCGTACGCGGCCGAAGTGGAGCGCGCCGAAGCGCAGGTGGCCTCGGCCCAGGCCCGCCAGGCCTTCAGCCGCAGCGAGCAGGAGCGCGCCAAGCGCCTGTGGGACCAGCAGGCCATCGCCCAGCGCGAATACGACGAGCGCGTGAACGCTGCGCGCGAAGCCGAAGCCAACCTGCGCGCCGCCCAGGCGTCGCTGCAGTCGGCGCGGCTGAACCTGGGCTACACCCAGGTGCGTGCGCCGGTCGCGGGCCGCATCGGCAAGCTCGAAGTGACGATGGGCAACCTGGTGGCCGCCGGCCCCGGCGCGCCGGTGCTGACCACGCTGGTCTCGGTGAGCCCGATCTACGCGAGCTTCGACGCCGATGAGCAGGTGATCACGCGCGCCCTGAAGGACCTGCCGAGCGGCGCCAGCGCCCGCGGCCAGATCGAGAGCATTCCCGTGCAGATGGGCACCGCCGGCCTGGAGGGCACGCCCTTCACCGGCAAGCTGCAGCTGATCGACAACCAGGTCGACGCGCGCAGCGGCACGGTGCGCGTGCGGGCCTCGTTCGACAACAAGGACGGCAGTCTCATTCCGGGCCAGTTCGCCCGCATCCGCATGGGCCAGGCGCGCAGCGACTCGGCCCTGCTGGTGAGCGAGCGCGCCATCGGCACCGACCAGAACAAGAAGTTCGTGATGGTGGTGGGCGAGGACAACAAGGCGGTCTACCGCGAAGTCACGCTCGGCGCATCGGTCAACGGGCTGCGCGTCGTGAGCAAGGGCCTGAAGGCCGGCGACCGCGTGGTGGTCAACGGCCTGCAGCACATCCGCCCCGGTGCGCTGGTGGTGCCGCAGAACGTGACGATGGACGCCAAGGCCGACACCAAGCAACAACAACCGGAACGCGTCGCGGAAGCCGCGAAGTCCTGAACTCGGAGGGGAGCGCTGTTGCGCTCGCCGGAGAAACAACATGAATCTCTCTAAATTCTTCATCGACCGGCCGATCTTTGCCGGCGTGCTGTCGCTATTGATACTGATAGCCGGCCTGATCGCGCTGCGCGGGCTGCCGATCTCGGAGTACCCGGAAGTCGCGCCGCCCTCGGTGGTGGTGCGCGCCCAGTACCCGGGCGCCAACCCGAAGGTGATCGCCGAAACCGTCGCCACGCCGCTCGAGGAGCAGATCAACGGCGTCGAGGGCATGCTCTACATGGGCAGCCAGGCCACCACCGACGGCGTGATGACGCTCACCGTCACCTTCCGCCTCGGCACCGATCCCGACAAGGCCCAGCAACTCGTGCAGAACCGCGTCTCGCAAGCCGAGCCGCGCCTGCCGGAGGAAGTGCGCCGCCTCGGCATCACGACCGTCAAGAGCGCGCCCGACCTGACGATGGTGGTCCACCTCGTTTCGCCGAACAACCGCTACGACATCAACTACCTGCGCAACTACGCGGTGCTGAACGTGAAGGACCCGCTCGCGCGCATCGAAGGCGTGGGCCAGGTCCAGATCTTCGGCGGCGGCGACTATTCCATGCGCGTCTGGCTCGACCCGCAGAAGGTCGCGCAGCGCGGCCTCTCGGCGAGCGACGTGGTGGCTGCGATCCGTGGCCAGAACGTGCAGGCCGCGGCCGGCGTGGTCGGCGCGTCGCCGGGCCTTTCGGGCGTGGACATGCAGCTGTCCATCAATGCGCAAGGGCGCCTGCAGAGCGAGGAAGAGTTCGGCGACATCATCGTCAAGAGCGGCACCGACGGCGCCGTGACCCGCCTGCGCGACATCGGCCGCCTCGAAATGGGCGCCGCCGACTACTCGCTGCGGTCGCTGCTGAACAACGACCCGGCCGTCGGCATGGGCGTGTTCCAGGCACCGGGCTCCAACGCGCTCGACATCTCGTCGAACGTGCGCAAGACGATGGCCGAGCTCAACAAGAACATGCCCGAGGGCCTGGAGTACCGCATCGCCTACGACCCCACGCAGTTCGTGCGTGCGTCGATCGAATCGGTCATCCACACGCTGCTCGAAGCCATCCTGCTGGTGGTGCTGGTCGTGATCCTGTTCCTGCAGACCTGGCGCGCGTCGATCATTCCGCTCTTGGCCGTGCCGGTGTCGGTGATCGGTACCTTCGCGGTGCTGCACGTCCTGGGTTTCTCGATCAATGCGCTGAGCCTGTTCGGGCTGGTGCTGGCAATCGGCATCGTGGTGGACGACGCCATCGTGGTGGTGGAGAACGTCGAGCGCAACATCGAGGCGGGGCTCACGCCGCGTGAGGCCACGTACCGCGCGATGCGCGAAGTGTCCGGGCCCATCATCGCGATCGCGCTGGTGCTGGTGGCGGTGTTCGTGCCGCTGGCCTTCATCAGCGGCCTCACGGGCCAGTTCTACCGCCAGTTCGCGGTGACCATCGCGATCTCGACGGTGATCTCGGCGATCAACTCGCTCACGCTGTCGCCCGCGCTCGCCGCCTTGCTGCTGCGCGGCCACGACCAGCCCAAGGATGCGCTGACGCGCGGCATGGACCGTGTCTTCGGCTGGCTGTTCCGCGGCTTCAACAAGCTCTTCAGCCGCGGCTCGGAAGCCTACAGCGGGGGCGTCAAGAGCGTGATCTCGCGCAAGACGCTGATGCTGGTGATCTACCTCGCGCTGATCGGCGTGACCTTCGGCCTGTTCAAGGCCGTGCCCAGCGGCTTCGTGCCGGCGCAGGACAAGCAGTACCTGATCGGCTTTGCCCAGCTGCCCGACGGCGCCACGCTCGACCGCACCGACGAAGTGATCCAGCGCATGGGCGAGATCATGAAGAAGAACCCGAACGTGGAAGACGCCATCGCCTTCCCGGGCCTGTCGATCAACGGCTTCACCAACAGCTCGAACTCGGGCATCGTGTTTGCCACGCTCAAGCCCTTCGACCAGCGCAAGCGCCCCGACCAGAGCGGCGGTGCGGTGGCCGGGCAGCTCAATGGCGCCTTCGCCAGCATCCAGGACGCCTTCATCGTGATGTTCCCGCCGCCGCCGGTGGCGGGCCTGGGCACCACGGGCGGCTTCAAGCTGCAGATCGAAGACCGCGCCTCGGTCGGCTACGACCAGATGGACGCGGCGGTGAAGGCCTTCATGGCCAAGGCCTATGCCGCGCCCGAGCTCACGGGCATGTTCACGAGCTGGCAGGTCAACGTGCCGCAGCTCTATGCCGACATCGACCGCACCAAGGCGCGCCAGCTCGGCGTGCCGGTGACGGACATCTTCGACACCATGCAGATCTACCTGGGTAGCCTGTATGCCAACGACTTCAACAAGTTCGGCCGTACGTACTCCGTGCGCGTCCAGGCCGATGCGCCGTACCGCGCCCGCGCCGAAGACGTGGGAATGCTGAAGGTGCGCTCGACCACGGGCGAGATGGTGCCGCTGTCGGCGCTGATGAAGGTGAATTCGACCTTCGGGCCGGAACGCGCCATGCGCTACAACGGCTACCTGGCAGCCGACATCAACGGCGGCCCGGCGCCGGGCTACTCGTCGGGCCAGGCGCAGGACGCGATCACCAAGATTGCGGCCGAGACGCTGCCCAAGGGCGTGAGCTTCGAGTGGACCGAGCTGACCTACCAGGAAATCCTGGCCGGCAACTCCGCCTTCCTGGTGTTCCCGCTGGCCATCCTGCTGGTGTTCCTGGTGCTGGCCGCGCAGTACGAAAGCCTGACGCTGCCGATCGCCATCATCCTGATCGTGCCCATGGGCATCCTGGCCGCGATGACCGGGGTATGGATATCGGGGGGTGACAACAACGTCTTCACGCAGATCGGCTTGATCGTGCTGGTGGGGCTGAGTGCGAAGAACGCGATCCTGATCGTGGAGTTTGCGCGCGAGCTCGAGTTTGCCGGACGCACGCCGATCCAGGCCGCGATCGAAGCCAGCCGCCTGCGCCTGCGCCCGATTCTCATGACATCGCTGGCCTTCGTGATGGGCGTGCTGCCCCTGGTGCTGTCGACCGGCGCAGGCTCGGAGATGCGCAAGGCCATGGGCGTGGCGGTGTTCGCCGGGATGATCGGCGTGACGGCCTTCGGCCTGTTCCTGACGCCGGTGTTCTATGTGCTGCTGCGCCGCCTGGCGGGCAACCGCGCGCTCAAGCTGCATGGCGAAGTGCCGCATGGCGAGGAGTTTGTCTCTGCGGGCCATCCGGTCGCCCCGGCACCTTCGTCGCACGGTGGTTCGGGCGGTGGCGGGCTGCACCCGGTGCCGGCCTCGCCGCGCCCTTCGCACGACTGATTGCCTGGCCGACCAAGAAGAAAGTTCATCATCATGAAATTCGCATTTCAACCCTGGGCCCGCAACGCTTTGCTGCCGCTGGTGGCGGCCCTGGCGCTGGCCGGCTGCGCGACCGTGCCCTCCGGCGTGCCGGAGATCCAGACCACCGCCCAGTTCAAGGAGCAGGGCGCTGCTCCGCCGGCCGGATGGACGCGTGCCGTGCCCTCCGAGGCGCAGGCGCGCGGCGCCTGGTGGCTGGCGTTCAACGACCCGGTGCTCAATGCGCTGGTCGAGAAGGCCGACGTCAACAACAACAACATCCAGGCCGCCGCGGCCCGGCTCGCGGAAGCTCGCGCCCTCGCGCGCAGCGCCAACGCCGACCGCATGCCGCAGATCGGCCTGGGCGCGGGCGCCAACCGCGGCGCGGGCCTCGACAAGGCCTCGGCCAGCACGAGGCCGGGCACGATGACCAACATCGGCGCCACGTTCTCGTACGAGGTCGACCTGTTCGGCCGCCTCTCGGGCGCGAGCAACGCGGCCAAGCTCGATGCGCAGAGCCGCGAGGCCCTGCTGCAGAGCACGCGCCTTGCGGTGCAGGCCGAGGTGGCCCAGACCTACCTGCAGCTGCGCGCGCTCGACGCCGAGCGTGCACTGGTGCGCGAGCAGGTCGAGGCCTACCGCGACACGCTGCGCCTCTCGCAGCGCCGCCAGCAGGCCGGCGACATCGCCGAGCTCGACGTGGCGCGCGTGCAGACCGAGGTGTCGTCCACCGAGTCGGACGCGCTCGCGCTCGACCGGCAACGCGCCCAGGTCGAGCATGCGCTCGCGGTGCTGGTGGGCGATTCGGCATCGAGCTTCGGGCTGCGCACCGACGACTGGGCCACCGCGCTGCCGTCCGTGCCGCCCGGCGTGCCGGCCACGGTGCTCACGCGCCGCCCCGACGTCTCGGCCGCGCAGAACGCCGTGCTCGCGGCGCAGGCCCGCGTGGGCGTGGCGCAGGCCGCCTGGTTCCCGGACATCTCGCTGACCGGCGCCGCCGGCTACGCATCGCCCGAGATCGGCGACCTGTTCAAGTGGTCGGCCCGCTCGTGGGGCGTGGGTGCGCTGCTTTCGCTGCCGATCTTCGACGGCGGCCGCCGCGAAGCCGGCGTGCAGGGCGCCAACGCCCAGCTCGACGGCGCGCTCGCGAACTACCGCAACCAGGTGCTGGTGGCGTTCCAGGAGGTCGAGGACCAGCTGTCTGCCATCCGCATCCTGCAGGAGCAGTCGGCGGTGCAGGCGCAGGCCGTCACTTCGGCGCAGCGCGCGACCAGCCTGTCGGACACGCGCTACCGCAACGGCTACATCAGCCAGCTCGACCTGCTCGACGCCCGCCGCAGCGAACTGCGCAACCGGCGCCAGGCGCTGCAGGTGAAGTCGGCGCAGTACCAGGCGGCCGTGGGGCTGATCCGCGCCATCGGCGGCGGCTGGGAGGTGCCGGCGGCCACCGCAGGGGCGCAGCCCCAGGGCGGGGCAGGCGCGGTACAGACCGCGGCACGCTGAAAGAAACACAAGGGGCGCAAGCCCCTTTTTCTTTGCCTCTTCGCGGCTGCTGCAAGAGGGCTGCGGCGACAACGGACAATAGCCGCATGACAACCCGATGCGTGATGGTTCTCGGCACGACCAGTGGCGCCGGCAAGAGCTGGCTGACCGCCGCGCTGTGCCGCTGGTACGCGCGCCAGGGACTCAGGGTGGCGCCCTTCAAGGCGCAGAACATGAGCAACAACGCCCGCGTGGTCGACGGCGGCGAGATCGGCAGCGCGCAGTACTTCCAGGCACTGGCGGCGCGCGCCGTGCCCGACGTGCGCATGAACCCGCTGCTGCTCAAGCCCGAGCGCGACACCCACAGCCAGGTGGTGCTGATGGGGCAGGTGAGCGCGGAGCTCACGGCCATGCCCTGGCGCGGGCGCAGCGAGCGCGTCTGGCCGCAGATTGCACAGGCGCTCGACGCGCTGCGTGCCGAGAACGACGTGGTGGTGATCGAAGGCGCGGGCTCCCCGGCCGAGATCAACCTGATGGCGAGCGACATCGTCAACCTGCGCGTCGCCCGCCATGCGCAGGCCCGCTGCCTGCTGGTGACCGACATCGACCGCGGCGGCGCCTTCGCGCATCTGTACGGCACCTGGGCACTGATGCCCGAGAGCGATCGCGCATTGCTGCGCGGCTTCGTGCTCAACAAGTTCCGCGGCGATGCCTCGTTGCTGGCGCCGGCGCCGCAGCAGCTGCAGGCGCTGACCGGCATCGCCACCGTCGCGACACTGCCGATGTGGTGGCAGCACGGCTTGCCCGAGGAAGACGGCGTATTCGACGACCGCAGCCGTGCGAGCGGCCCGGTGACCCGTACCGTGGCTGTGGTGGTGTACCCGCGCATCAGCAACCTCGACGAGTTCCAGCCGCTCAAGAATGTGCCCGGCGTTCGCCTGGTCTGGGCGCGCACGCCGGCGGACGTGGCCGGTGCCGACTGGATCGTGCTGCCCGGCTCCAAGCACACCAGCGGCGATCTCGCATGGCTGCGCGCGCAGGGGCTGGACCGCGCCATCGCCGCGCACGCGGCCGGCGGCGGTGCCGTGCTGGGCGTCTGCGGCGGCCTGCAGATGCTCGGCGAGGCGCTGGTCGATCCGCACGGCATCGACGGCAATGCGCCCGGCCTGGGCCTGCTGCCGTTGGTGACCGTGTTCGAGCGCGAAAAGACGGTGCGCCACCGGGCCGCCGCCTTCGGCCAACTGAGCGGTGCATGGGCTTCTCTCTCGAACGTGCCGGTGGCCGGCTACGAGATTCATCACGGCCAGACTGCGATCCACCCGCAGATGGCGCAGGATGGCCGTGCCGTGATGCCCGAGGGCCTGGCCTGGCAGAACGCGCGCGGCAACGTGCTGGGCCTCTACCTGCACGGCCTGTTCGAGGACGCAGCCGCACTGCACGCACTCTTCGGCGCCGCGGCACCCACGCTCGACGCCACCTTCGACGGCCTGGCCGATTTCATAGACACCCACTTCGAGGCCGGCGTATTGCAAGGCCTGATCGCATGACCGACAACAACCAGATTCCTTCCATCTCCGACATCCACGATGACGCCCTCGCGGCGCGTCTGCAAGCGGCGCTCGACAACAAGACCAAGCCGCTCGGCGCGCTCGGCCGCCTCGAGAGCCTGGCCTTGCGCATCGGCCTCGTACTGGGCAGCGAAATGCCGGTGCTCGAAGCACCGCAGATGCTGGTGTGCGCGGCCGACCATGGCCTGGCGGCGCGCGGCGTCTCGGCCTTTCCGAGCGACGTGACCTGGCAGATGGTCGAGAACTTCCTGGCCGGCGGCGCGGCCGTGAGTGTGCTGGCGCGCCAGCACGGGCTGGCGCTTACCGTGGTCGACTGCGGCGTGCGGCGCGACTTCCAGGCCCGACCGGGGCTGGTGTCGCGACGGATTGCTGCCGGAACGGCCGATGCATCGGCCGGCCCCGCGATGACGGCGGCGCAGTGCGCCCAAGCCATCGCCAACGGCCGCGAGGTGGTGCGCGCACTGCCCGGCAACGCCTTGCTGCTCGGCGAAATGGGCATCGGCAACAGCTCGGCCGCGGCGCTGCTGCTTGCGCGGCTCGCCGGGCTGGATATCGACGGCTGCACCGGCTCCGGCACCGGGCTCGATGCCGCGGGGCTTGCGCGCAAGCGGCAGGTGCTGCGCGACGTGCTGGCGCTGCATGCGGCTGCGAGCGAGCCGCTCGATGCACTCGCGGCGTTCGGCGGTTTCGAGATCGCCACGCTGGTCGGCGCGGTGCTGCAGGCGGCGCAGGAGCGGCGCGTGATCGTGGTCGATGGCTTCATCGCGAGCGCCGCGGTGCTCGTCGCGCAGGCGCTGCAGCCGCATGTGGCGCAGCGCTGCGTGGCCGCGCACAGCTCGGCGGAACCCGGGCATGCGCTGTTGCTGAAGCACCTGGGGCTCGAGCCTTTGCTGAACCTGGACCTGCGCCTCGGTGAAGGCTCGGGCGGCGCGCTGGCCTGGCCGCTGCTCGAGTCGGCCTGCCGCATCCTGCGCGAGATGGCCAGCTTCGAAGCTGCCGGCGTGTCGCGCAAGGACAGTTGAACCCATGAACGGTGTCCGCCACTACCTGCTGGCGCTGCAGTTCTTCACGCGCGTGCCGGTGACCGGCCGGCTCGCCGAATGGATCGGCTTCAGCCCGCAGATGCTGCGTGCAAGCGCGGCGCATTTTCCGGGCGTGGGATGGCTCGTGGGTGGCGTGGGCGCGGCCGTTTTCGTGCTCGCGCTGCAGGGCTTGCCGGGTGTGGCCGGTGCACTGGCCGCGGCGCTGCTGAGCATGGCCGCCACGGTGCTGCTGACCGGTGCCTTTCATGAAGACGGGCTCGCCGATGTGGCCGACGGCCTGGGCGGATCGGCCGACCGCAGTCGCGCGCTTGAGATCATGAAGGACTCGCGCATCGGTGCCTTCGGCGCCATTGCGCTGGTGCTGGCGCTCGGGCTCAAGGCCGCGCTGCTCGCGTCGATGGCGGGGCAGGGCGCGCAGGCGGTGGCCGGTGCCATCGTGGGCGCGCATGTGCTGTCGCGCCTGGCGCCGCTGTTCCTGATCCGCTGGCTGCCGTACGTGGGCGACAGCGGCGCAAGCAAGGCCAAGCCACTGGCCGATGCGATCGGCGGCGGCGCGCTGCTGGTGGGGATGCTCTGGTCGGTGCCTGCCGCCGCGCTGGTGCTGCTGACGCAGGGCCCTGCAAGAACGATCGCCATGGCAGTCGCATGCGCTCTGGCGGCGCTGCTCATGGCGCGCGTGTTCCGGCGCCGGCTGCAGGGATTCACCGGCGACGGGCTCGGCGCGACGCAGCAGCTGTGCGAGCTCGCGATCTACCTGGCGCTGGCCTGGCAGGCATGAAGCAGCTGTGGCTGGTGCGCCATGCGCAGACCGAGGCCGCGCCGGGTCTTTGCTACGGCAGCGCGGACGTGGGCGTGCCGGCCGAGGCGACGCTGGCGGTGGCGCATGCGGTGGCTTCGCGCCTGCCCGCGGACCTTGTGCTGGCGCACTCGCCCCTGAGGCGCTGCGCCGAACTCGCGCAAGCCATCGGCAGGCTGCGCCCGGACCTTGCCACACGCGCCGACCCGCGCCTCGCCGAGATGGATTTCGGCAGCTGGGAAGGCCGGCCCTGGTCGTCGATCGCGCGTGTCGAGTTCGAGGCGTGGACCTGCAATTTCGCCGAAGGGATTCCGGGCGGGCATGGCGAAAGCACGGCCCGCTTCATGCAGCGCATCGGCACGGCCTTCGACGACTGGCGCGCGTCGGGGCAGGACGCGGTGTGGGTCACGCATGCGGGCGTGATGCGGGCCGTGGAACTGCTGCACCGCGGCGTGCGGCGCGTCGACGATGCCGCGCAGTGGCCGTCGGCGCCCATTGACTATGGGGCGTGCCGGCTGATCGAATGCAGCTGATGCACGGCGGCACCCGCTGCCGCGCGCCACGGTCTGCCAGCGCGATGCCGACACTGCCCAAGAACGAACGCCTGTACCTGCGCCTCGACGACGACCCCTTGCACGGGCCGGAGGCCGGCATGCCCGCGGGCACGCTGCGCGCCTTTCCGGTCGCCGGGCCGCTGCGGATGCACGTTGCGCACATTCTCCTCTACAGGGAAACGCTGCCCGAGGGCCGCGAGGTCCTGGAGCGCGTGCTGCCCGACGGCGCGGTTCGGCTGGTGTTCAACCTGGGCGATGCACCCTCGGCAGGCGAGAGTGCCGGGCATGCGGTCGAGGCGATCGGCGCGTCGGCGGCGCCGGCCCTCGTGCGCCTGCGCCGGAAGATGGAAGGGCTGTCGGTGACCCTGCACCCCGGCGCGGCCGCGGCGCTGCTCGGAAGGCCGGCCAGCGAGATCGCGGGCACCGCCGTGCACCTGGACGAACTGTGGCGCGGCCGTGGTGCCGAACTGCTGGAGCGCATCGCCCTGCAGCCGGACGACGCATCGCGCGTTTCGGTGCTGTGTGCGGCCCTGCAGCGCCGGCTGGCCGATGGCGACGGCGCCGTCCACGCGGCGGCGATGCGCGCGGCGCAGCTCATCGCCATGTCGGGCGGGCGGCGTCCGCTGCGCGAGGTGGCGGCTGCCGTCGGCCTTGGCGAGCGGCGGCTGCAGCAGGTCTTTCGGCAGCACGTGGGCCTGTCGCCACGAGCCTGGAGCCGGCTTGCGCGGCTGCATGCCTGCCTGCGCGCCTTGCGCCTGCAGCGCGAGCCTGCCTGGGCAAGCCTTGCGCTGGATGGCGGCTTCTATGACCAATCGCACCTCATCAACGAGTTCCAGGCGCTTTGCGGCCTCACGCCGACGGAGTTTTCGGACCGCGCGATTTCGGGTTCTTCCAAGACGGCGGATTGACGCCGCCTTACCGTCGCTTCCCACTCGCAACAAAAGGACAGGACGATGCAAGAAGCCGAAAGCAGGAACCAGCCGCTGAAGGGCCGCGTGGCCGTGGTGACCGGCGCCAGCCGCGGTGCGGGGCGCGGCATTGCGCTGGAACTGGGCGCCGCGGGCGCCACCGTGTACGTCACCGGGCGAAGCACGCGCGAGCGGCCGGCCAACACCTATGGCCAGCTGCTCGCGCTCTCGGAGCTCGAAGCCCTGCCGGGCAGCATCGACGAAACGGCCGGCGAGGCTACGCGCCTGGGCGGCCGCGGCATCGCGGTGCGCTGCGACCACACGCAGGAAGATGAGGTGAAGCAGCTCTTTGCGCGCGTGCAGAGCGAGCAAGGCCGTGTGGACCTGCTCGTCAACAACGCCTGGGGCGGCCACGAGACTTTCACCGGCGTGTTCGAGGCGCCGTTCTGGGAGCATCCGCTTGCCAACTGGGATTCGATGTTCGACCGCGGCGTGCGCAACCACCTGCTCGCCAGCCGATTCGCCGCGCCGGTGATGGTTGCGCAAAAGAGCGGACTGATCGTGACCACCACCTTCTGGGACCGCGGCAACTACCTGCGCGGGAACCTGTTCTACGACCTCGCCAAATCGGCCATGAACCGGCTGGCCTTCGGCATGGCACAGGAGCTTCGCCCGCACGGCGTCGCTTCGCTGGCCGTGTCGCCGGGCTGGATGCGGACCGAGTTCGTGCTGGCCGGCCACAAGACCGACGAGGCGCATTGGCACGAGCGCCCGGCACTGGCACGGACCGAGTCGCCGCGCTATCTCGGCCGCGCGGTGGCCGCGCTGGCGGGCGACGCGCGGGTGCTGGAGAAGAGCGGCGGCGTGCACCGTGTGGCCGACCTGGCGCGCGAATACGGCTTCACCGACGTGGACGGCCGCCAGCCTGAAGTATTCGAGATCTAGCGGGTGAAAAGGCCGAATCAGGCCGACTTTGGCCGTGGCGTCTTCGGCTTGTAGTCGCAATACGCCGCCACTGCGCATTCCCAGCACTTCGGCGTGCGCGCCACGCAGATGTAGCGACCGTGCAGGATCAGCCAGTGGTGCGCATGCAGCCGGAATTCGAACGGAACGCGTTTTTCGAGCTTGAGCTCCACTTCGAGCGGCGTCTTGCCCGGTGCAAGCCCGGTCCGGTTGCCGACGCGGAAGATGTGCGTATCGACCGCGATCGTCGCCTCGCCGAACGCCACGTTGAGCACCACGTTGGCGGTCTTGCGGCCGACGCCCGGCAGCGCCTCGAGTTCGGCGCGCGTGCGCGGCACTTCGCCGCCGTGCTTTTCCACGAGGATGCGGCAGGTCTCGATCAGGTGTTTGGCCTTGCTGCGGTAGAGCCCGATGGTCTTGATGTAATCCTCCAGGCCCTCCACGCCCAGCCGGAGCATCGCCTGCGGCGTGTTCGCCACCGGAAACAGCTTGCGCGTGGCCTTGTTCACGCCCACGTCGGTCGCCTGCGCCGAGAGCAGCACGGCGGCAAGAAGCTCGAACGGCGTGGCGTACTCGAGCTCGGTTTCGGGCGTGGGATTGGCCGCCTGCAAGGTGGCAAAGAAGAGGGGAATGTTGTCTTTTTTCATGGGGCTGGAAGCGCGGCGCCCGTCTTGCCATGGAAGGCGAGCACCGACGGACGCAATATATCGTTGAAAGGCGATAGCCTTACGCAGCTTTGTTGCCCGCGGCTTTCGCCACAATAGCGCCCAGAAAGTGAGACCTCCCATGCAATTCGCTTCCCGCCTCGACAACGTCGAAACCTCCGCCATCCGCGAGCTTTTCAAGCTGCTGGGCAAGCCCGGCATCATCAGCTTTGCGGGCGGCTTCCCCGACAGCGCCATGTTCGACGTCGAGGGCCTGAAGGAGGCAAGCCAGAAGGCGCTCACCGAGGAACCCGGCGGCGCGCTGCAATACGGCGCCACCGAAGGCTACGAGCCGCTGCGCACGCAGCTCGGCGCCTTCATGAAGACCAAGGGTGTCGACGTCGACCCGAGCGGCCTGATCGTCACCACCGGCAGCCAGCAGGCGCTCGACCTGCTCGGCAAGACCATGATCTCGCCCGGCGACAAGGTGATCGTCGAAGGCCCGACCTTCCTGGCCACCATCCAGTGCTTTCGCCTGTACGGCGCGCAGCTCATCAGCGCGCCCATCGACGCCAACGGCGTGAAGACCGACGAGCTCGAAAAACTCATCGCCGAGCACAAGCCCAAGTTCGTCTACCTGATTCCCACCTTCGGCAACCCGAGCGGCGCCATGCTGAGCCTGGAGCGCCGCAGGAAGGTGCTCGAACTGGCGGTCAAGTACCAGACGCTGATCGTCGAGGACGATCCCTACGGCGACCTCTACTTCGGCGAAGCGCCGCCGCCCTCGATCCTCGCGTTGAGCAAGGACGTGCCCGGCAGCCGTGAGTTGCTCGCGCATTGCGGCAGCCTCAGCAAGGTGCTGAGCCCGGGCCTGCGCATCGGCTGGATGATCGCGCCCGCCGAGCTGCTGGCCAAGGCCACGATGTGCAAGCAGTTCAGCGATGCCCACACCAGCACCTTCTCGCAGGCCACTGCCGCGCAGTACCTCAAGAGCGGCCGCATGCCGGCCACGCTGGCGCATGTGCGCGAGGTGTACGGCCAGCGCGCGCAGGCCATGGGCGCGGCGCTCAAGCGCGAGCTGGGCGATGCGGTGAGCTTCACGCAGCCGCAGGGCGGCCTGTTCTTCTGGGCCCGTCTCACGGGCGCCAACGGCAAGCTGGCCGATGCCAACGAGCTGGCCAAGCGCGCCATCGAGAAGCTCGTGGCCTTCGTGCCCGGGGCGCCGTTCTATGCCGAGAAGCCCGACCTGGCGACGCTGCGGCTGAGCTTTGCGACGGCCGACGTGGCCAAGATCGAAGAGGGCGTGAAGCGCCTGGGCCAGGCCCTGTAGGCCCTCGGTTCAGGGCGAGCGGTGCAGGCGCGGCGCCGCCAGCAGCGCCAGGTTGTCCGCAATGGCCGCATCCACGTTCGGATGGCGGCCTTTCATTTTCGATAGCGTCATGATGGTCTGCAGCGCCTTCAGGTCCTTGACCGAGGGTGCGACCTTGATCTGCGCGATGGCCGCCGATGCGTTGCCGCCGTTGACCAATGCCATCACCTTGCTTGCCCAGTCGTTTGCGCGCGCCATGTCTTCACCTGCTTTCGTTTGAACCACCGCCGACTGTACACAGGCCGCGGGTTAGGATCGACCATGAGAAAAACCTTTCAGCTTCAGGTCGAGGGCAAGCACCCCGACCGCCTCCTCGAAGCCATCAAGCACGAGATCCGCAAGTACATCAAGCGCGAGCGGCGCCGCGAGCTGCCCGAAGGCGCGGACTTCTGGGATTTCGATTGCAGGTTCGGCGCCTCGGCGGAGACCGCCGAAGTCGTGCACCTGTCGGCCATCACGGGCCTGATCGACGGCATCGTCAAGGATGCCGGCAAGCAGTTCTACGTCGAGATTCTGGCCAAGCCCGGCAAACGCAAGCCGCGCGCGGCCGGCGAGCCGGCGGCGGAAGAACCGCCCGAAGAAATCTAGCCCGCCCTCAGAGCAGCGCCTGCGAGAGCCGCAGCCCGTGGCGCTGCTCCGCATCCTGCAGCGAACGCGCAATCGACGGGTGCAGGCGCACCCCGTTCTTCGATTGCGCATCGCGGCGCTTCAGGCCGCCTTCGCCCGGCAGCCGCACGGGCTTGGCCGAATCGATGGGCGTGTTGTTGCGGCACTGCGCGGCCACATGGTCCATCTGGCGCAGGAAAGCGGCCTTGCCGCCGAACGCGTGCAGATCGTGCAGCGTGACGTGCACCGTCGCGCCCCAGCCCTCGGGCGGGTCGGCCCGGCCATGGCCCGCGAGGCCGGCCGTCAGCGTCTCGACCAGCAGCGCCATGCCATAGCCCTTGTGGCCATGGCTCAAGCCCCCCACGGGCAGCAGCGTGCCGGGCGGCTGGTCGAACAGCACCTGCGGGTTGTTCGACGGTTTGCCGGCGGCGTCGATCAGCCATTCCTCCTCGAACGTCTCGCCGGCCGCACGCTTGCGGTTGCTCATGCCGTTGGTGGTGATGGAGGCCGAGATATCGACCATCACGCCGCCTTGCGAGAGCGGAAAGCCCATGGCCAGCGGATTCGGCGTGAACACCGCCTGCGTGCCGCCGAAAGGCGCGACGCTGGCGGTGTTGGGGTCGGAGCAGGCGAGCAGCATCAGCATGTCTTCCTCGAGCGCGCGCAGCATGTAGACGGCGAGGCAGGCGATGTGGTGGCTGCGGCGGATCACGAGCGAGGCGGTGCCGAGTTCGCGGGCGCGCGGAACCAGCAGGTCCAGGCCCTGGTCCACGAGCCAGGGGCCGGGCAGGCGCTTGCCGTCCCAGAGTACGGCGGCGGGGCGGTCCGACAGCACCTCGGGCGCGCCGTCCGGCGTCATGCCGCCCGACTCAATCTCTTTCACATAGCCGGCCAGCAGCGCGAGCCCGTGCGTGTCGTGGCCCAGCAGGTCGCCTTCGACCAGCGTGCGGGCGACGCTGTCGGCCATCGGCGCGGCGAGGCCGGCCTTCTGCAGCAGGGCGCTGGCGTAATCCTTGAGCGCCTCGGCGCGGTAGAGCGGGATGTTGCCGTCAGTCATTTCAGGATCTCCAGCAGGCGGTCGAGCCCGCCTTCGTTGATCGCCACCATGGCCTGCTCGCGCACCTTTGGCTTGGCGTGATAGGCCACCGAAAGGCCGGCTTCGCCCATCATCGGCAGGTCGTTCGCGCCGTCGCCCACGGCAATGGCTTCCTGCGGCGAAATGCCCAGCAGGGACGCGACCTCGAGCAGCGTGCGGCGCTTCTCGGCGCCGTCGCAGATGTCGCCCCAGCTTTGCTGCACCACCTGGCCGGTGAGCTTGCCGCCGGCTTCGTCGAGCAGGTTGGAACGCGCAAAGTCGATGCCCAGGCGGTCCTTCACGCGGTTTGCGAAGAAGGTGAAGCCGCCCGACACCAGCAGCACCTTGAGGCCGGCCGCCTTGCAGGCCGCAACCAGTTCCGCCGCGCCCGGATTGAGCTTCAGCCGCTCGTCGTAGACCTGCTGCAGCGCCTCGACCGGCACGCCCTTGAGCAGCGCCACGCGCCGCCGCAGGCTCTCCTTGAAGTCCTTGATCTCGCCGCGCATCGTGGCTTCGGTGATCGCGGCCACTTCGGCCTTCTTGCCGACGGCATCGGCGATCTCGTCGATGCATTCGATGTTGATCAGCGTCGAGTCCATGTCGAACGCGATCAGCTTGAAGTCGGCCAGCTTCAGCGGCGGCTTCAGGCGCTGGATGGCGAGGCCGGGAGAAATTTCTGTAGCGCTCATGCGGGGGCGGTTTCCTTGACGAGGGGTTGTCCGAGGCTGCGCAGCACGTCGCGCACCATTTGCGCGCGCTCCTTGGGCTCTTTCAGCTCGCGCTCGATGCGCAGCTTCTCGTTGCCCGCGAGCTTGATGTGCTTGTTCTTCTGGATCAGGTGGATGATGGCCATCGAGTCGACCGGCGGGTCCTTCTTGAACGTGATGTGGATGATGCCCGGCGCCGCATCCACCTTCACCACGCCATAGGGCCTCGCGAGCACGCGCAGCCGGTGCGTGTCGATCAGCGTCTGCGCCTGCGGCGGCAGCTTGCCGAAGCGGTCGACGATTTCTTCCAGCAGCGTGTCGATCTGCTCGGGCGTCTTTGCGGTGGCCAGCTTCTTGTAGAACGACAGGCGCAGGTGCACGTCGCCGCAGTAGTCGTCGGGCAGCAGGGCGGGGGCGTGCAGGTTGATCTCGGTCGTGACCGACAGCGGCGCCAGCAGGTCGGGCTCCTGCCCGGCCTTGAGCGCGCGCACGGCCTCGCCCAGCATCTCGTTGTAGAGTTGGAAGCCGATCTCCATCATGTTGCCGCTCTGGTTCTCGCCCAGCACTTCGCCGGTGCCGCGGATTTCCAGGTCGTGCATCGCAAGATAGAAGCCCGAGCCCAGCTCTTCCATCTGCTGGATGGCGTCGAGCCGCTGCGCCGCCTGCTTGGTCAGGCCCTCGGTGTCCGGCACCATCAGGTAGGCATAGGCCTGGTGGTGCGAGCGCCCGACGCGCCCGCGCAGCTGGTGCAGCTGCGCGAGGCCGAACTTGTCGGCGCGGCTCATCACGATGGTGTTGGCGGTCGGCACGTCGATGCCGGTCTCGATGATGGTCGAGCACAGCAGGAGGTTGTAGCGCTGCGCCACGAAGTCGCGCATCACGCGCTCCAGCTCGCGCTCGGGCATCTGGCCGTGGGCCACGGCGATGCGGGCCTCGGGCAAGATTTCTTCGAGCTTCTGGCGGCGGTTCTCGATGGTCTCGACCTCGTTGTGCAGGAAGTACACCTGCCCGCCGCGCTTCAGTTCGCGCAGCACGGCTTCGCGGATCACGCCCGTGCCTTCGTTGCGCACGAAGGTCTTGATGGCGAGGCGGCGCTGCGGCGCGGTCGCGATCACGCTCAGGTCGCGCAGGCCTTCGAGCGCCATGCCCAGGGTGCGCGGAATCGGCGTGGCGGTGAGCGTGAGCACGTCGACCTCGGCGCGCATCGCTTTCATGGCTTCCTTGTGGCGCACGCCGAAGCGGTGCTCCTCGTCGATGATGAGCAGGCCCAGGTTCTTGAACTTGACTGACTGCGAGAGCAGCTTGTGCGTGCCGACCACGATGTCGACCGTGCCCTCGGCCAGGCCCTTGGCCGCCGTGGTGATCTCCTTGGCCGAGCGGAAGCGGCTCATCTCGGCCACCTTGACCGGCCACTTGGCGAAGCGGTCGACCAGCGTCTGGTAGTGCTGCTCGGCCAGGAGCGTGGTGGGCGCAAGGAAGGCCACCTGCTTGCCGCCGGTGATTGCGATGAACGCTGCGCGCAGCGCCACCTCGGTCTTGCCGAAGCCCACGTCGCCGCAGACCAGGCGGTCCATCGGCTGCGGCGAGATCATGTCCTGCACCACGGCGTGGATCGCGGCCTTCTGGTCCGCCGTTTCCTGGAAGCCGAAGTCGTTGGCGAACACCTCGTAGTCGGCGGCGGAGTAGCGGAAGGCATGGCCCTGGCGCGCGGCGCGGCGGGCATAGATGTTGAGCAGTTCGGCGGCCGAGTCGCGCACCTGCTCGGCGGCCTTGCGCTTGGCCTTTTCCCACTGGCCCGAGCCCAGCTTGTGCAGCGGCGCCTCGTCGGCGCTGACGCCGGTGTAACGGCTGATCTGGTGCAGCTGGGAGACGGGCACATAGAGGGTGGCCTTGTCGGCGTACTCCAGGTGCAGCATTTCCTGTAGCAGCGGCTTGCCCTCGGCATCGGTGCCCTGGCCCAGGTCCATGTGGATCAGGCCGCGGTAGCGGCCGATGCCGTGCGCGGTGTGGACCACCGGATCGCCGACGTTGAGTTCCGAAAGGTCCTTGATCAGCGCCTCGACGTCGCTGACCTGTTCCTGCTTCTTGTTGCGCCGGCGTGTGGTGGGCGCAGTGGCGAAGAGCTCGGTCTCGGTGACGAAGTCGATGCCCTGTTCGCGCCACGCAAAGCCCGAGGCCAGCGCGGCGGTGGCGATGCCGGTCTTCTCGTCGGCGGAGGCTTCGAACTCGGCCAGCGAATCGAAGGCCGGCGGGCTCACGCCGCTGGCGCGCAGGAAGTCGAGCAGGCTTTCGCGCCGGCCTTCGCTTTCGGCGATCAGCAGCACGCGGTGCGGCGTCTTCGCGATGTGGGCCTTCAGGCCGACCAGCGGGTCCTCGGCGCCGCGCACCACGGCAAAGGGCGGCAGCGTGTCGAACTCGGCGTAGGGCGTCTCGGCGGCCTCGCCGCTGCCGGCGTTTCCGCGGATGGCGAGCTGCGCATGCGGCTTGGCGCGCTGGTAGAACTGCTCGGCGCTCAGGAACAGCGCCTCGGGCGGCAGCGCCGGGCGTTCGGGGTCGCCGCGCACCAGGCGGTAGCGTTCGCTGGCGTCCTGCCAGAAATGCTGGAATGCGGGCTCGAGATCGCCGTGCAGCACCACGGTGGCATCGGCGCCCAGGTAGTCGAACACCGTGGCCGTCTCGTCGAAGAACAGCGGCAGGTAGTACTCGATGCCGGCGGTGGCCACGCCGTTGCCCATGTCCTTGTAGATGCGGCTCTTGGTCGGATCGCCCTCGAGCAGTTCGCGCCAGCGGCTGCGAAAGCGCGCGCGGGCGTCGTCGTCCATCGGGAATTCGCGGCCCGGCAGCAGCCGTACCTCGGGCACCGGGTAGAGGCTGCGCTGGGTGTCGGGGTCGAAGGTGCGGATCGAATCGATCTCGTCATCGAACAGGTCGACGCGGAAGGGCACGGGCGAGCCCATCGGAAAGAGGTCGATCAGGCCGCCGCGCACCGCGTACTCGCCCGGGCTCACCACCTGCGTCACATGGCTGTAGCCCGCCAGCGTGAGCTGGGCCTTGAGCTTGGACTCCTCGAGCTTCTGCTTGGCCTTGAAGTGGAAGGTGTAGCCGGCCAGGAAGGCCGGCGGCGCGAGCCGGTAGAGCGCGGTGGTGGCGGGCACCAGCACCACGTCGGCCTCTTTCTGGCTGATGCGCCAGAGCGTGGCGAGCCGCTCGCTGATCAGGTCCTGGTGCGGCGAGAAGCTGTCGTAGGGCAGCGTTTCCCAGTCGGGGAACAGGGCGCAGCGCAATTCGGGCGCGAAGAAGGCGATCTCGTCGATCAGGCGCTGCGCGTCGTTGGCGTCGGCCGTGAACATCGCGGTGGCGCGGCCCGCGGCCTTCTCGCGCATGCCCAGCTGCGCCAGCAGCAGCGCATCGGCCGACAAAGGAGGACGCGGCAGCGTGAATCGCTTGCCCGCCGTGAGGTGGGGGAGGTCCATGGAACGCTTTGAAAATGCAGAACACCCCGCGCCGCTGGCGAGGGGTGTGAGATGGTCGATTCTAGAATGGCGGCCCCTTATCCGCTTGCCGGCCCTTGGCCCGTGCCGTACCCGATGTCTTCCTCCCGACTTTTCGTGCTGATTCCTTGTGCCGGTTTCGGCCACCGTGCGGGTGGCGCCCAGCCCAAGCAATACCAGCGGCTGGCGGGATCGTCCATGGTGGCCCACACGGTGGCCGCGTTCCGCTCGCTGGCGGGCCGCTTCGCCGGGCTGGCGGTGGTGGTGTCGCCGGACGACCGCGAGGTGCAGACGGCGCTGCCGCGCTTTCCGGCCGACAACGAATTCTTGCTGCGCGTGGGCGGCGTCACGCGCGCCGCCACGGTGCGCAACGGCCTCGCGGCGCTGCGGCAGAAGGGCGCCGGGGCGCATGACTGGGTGCTGGTGCACGACGCGGCGCGCTGCCTGGTCACCTCGAGCCAGATCGAGGCGCTGATCGCGGCCTGCGAGCACGACGCCGTCGGCGGGCTGCTGGCCCAGCGGCTGGCCGACACGCTGAAGGCGTCCTCGGCCGACAGCCGCGTCTCGCAGACGCTTTCGCGGGCCGACAAGTGGCTGGCCCAGACGCCGCAGATGTTCCGCGTCGGCATGCTGCTCGATGCGCTGGAGCGGGCGGGCGACGCGGTGACCGACGAGGCCGGGGCCATCGAGGCCATCGGCCTTTCGCCCTTGCTGGTGCCGGGCAGCGCGCAGAACTTCAAGGTCACCTTTCCCGAGGACTTCGCACTGGCCGAGGCGGTGCTGCTCGGCCGCAGGAAGGCCATCGCATGAGGTCTGCGTTCAACATCCGCGTGGGCGAGGGCTGGGACGTTCACCAGCTGGTGGCGGGTCGCAAGCTCATCCTCGGCGGCGTGGTGGTTCCGCACACCACCGGCCTGCTGGGGCATTCGGATGCCGACGTGCTGCTGCATGCCATCACCGATGCATTGTTCGGCGCGGCGGGCCTGGGCGACATCGGCCGGCATTTTCCCGACACCGACGCGCAGTTTCGCGGCGCCGATTCGGCGGTGCTGCTCGGCGAAGCGGCACGCCGCGTGCGCGCCGCGGGCTGGGAGATCGGCAACGTCGACAGCACCGTGATCGCGCAGGCGCCCAAGCTGGCGCCGCACATCCCGGCCATGTGCCAGCGCATCGCCCAGGTGCTGGGCCTCGCACCCGAGCAGGTCAACGTGAAGGCCAAGACGGCCGAGAAGCTCGGCCCGGTCGGCGAAGGCCGCGCGATGGAAGCCCGCGCGGTGGCGCTGCTGCACCGCCAGGGCTGATTCAGGCCCGCCGGCCGGGGGCTTCCGCCGGCCTCGGCTCGGGCATGGCGCGCGGCATGCGGATGTGCGCCGCCAGGCCGCGCCCCGGCGTGCTGGTGAGCGCGAAGGTGCCGCCCATGCGCTCGATGTTCTTTGCCACGATCGACAGGCCGAGCCCGGCGCCGGCCGCCGAGGTGCGCGCCACGTCGCCCCGGAAGAAGGGCTTGGTCAGCTGCGAGAGCAGGGCCGGCTCGACGCCCGCACCGTGGTCGCGCACCTTGATCAGCACCGCGTCGTTGTTCGACTGGGCCTGGATCACCACGTCGGCAATGCCGGTGGAGGGCGTCTTGCCGTAGCGCCGGGCGTTCTCCACCAGGTTGGAGATCACGCGCGTGAGCTCGACCTCGTCGCCCAGCACGCGCAGGTCAGGCGGCACGTCGACGCGGATGTTCATCTCTTCGTAGTCCTGCACGGCGTAGGTGCAGGCATCGACCACATCGCGCAGCAGCACGGGCTTGGGGTCGACATGGTCGGGGCGCGCGTAGTCGAGGAACTTGTCGATGATGGCGTCGAGCTGGGCGATGTCGGCCGCCATGTGGTCGCGCGCGTCCTCGTCGGACACGCTCATCTCGGTTTCGAGCCGCAGCCGCGCGAGCGGCGTGCGCAGGTCGTGCGAGATGCCGGCCAGCATGATGGCACGGTCCTGCTCGATCTTGGCGAGCTGGTCGGCCATGCGGTTGAAGCCGATGTTGACCGCGCGGATCTCGTTGGTGCGGGCGCTCTCGTCGAGCCGGTGCGCCTCGTACTCGCCTTCGCGCACCTGCATGGTGGCGCGCGAGAGCTGCTTGAGCGGCAGGTTGATGAGCCGCGTGATCAGCGCCGCGCCGGCCAGGGACAGCGCCATGGCGGTGCTGAGCCAGACCAGCCAGGTGCGCCCGCCCACGCGGCTGAAGCGGGTCGGGTCGAGCAGCAGCCAGTAGGTGTCGCTCTCGATGGTGAAGCCGATCCACAGGCCCGGCTCGTCGTTGACGCGGCTGGCCACCGTGGTGCCTTCGCCGAGCTGGTCGATCAGCTCCTCGGTCACGCGCTGGTCGAGCGCGCCGCTGGTGTAGGGCTGGAAGCGGTCGTTGGGCTCGCGCGGCAGGATGCGCACGCCCTCCTGGTCGGCCAGCGTCTTGATCAGCGAGACCCGCGTGATCGCATCCGAATACACCAGCGCCGCGCGCGTGAGGTTCACGAGCGAGGCGATCTGGTGTGCGGTCTGGATGGCGCGCGGCTCGTATTCGAGCGAGCGGAAGGTCTGCAGCCAGGCGACCGTACAGCCGATCAGCAGCAGCGCGAGCAGGAAGAATGTGCGCCAGAAAAGGCTGAAGCCGAGCTTCAGGCCCGGTCGCCGGTCACGCTGGCCGCTGCCCTCCAGGGGGCTTGGCATGGTGACCTGCGCGCCGTCCTCCTGGGCTGGGCTGGGTCTGGCGGATTGCAGGCCGATGGCCACCTCAGGGTGTCGTTCAGGCCGTGCCGTCCGGCACGAACACGTAGCCCACGCCCCACACGGTCTGGATGTAGCGGGGCGCTGCGGCATCGGCCTCGACCAGCTTGCGCAGGCGCGAGATCTGCACGTCGAGGCTGCGGTCGAAGGGCTCGAACTCGCGGCCGCGGGCCAACTGGGCCAGCTTCTCGCGCGACAGCGGCTGGCGCGGATGGCGCACCAGCGCCTTGAGCATCGCGAATTCGCCGGTGGTCAGGGAGAGTTCCTCGCCGTCCTTCTTCAGCGTGCGCGAACCCAGGTCGAAGGCAAAGGGGCCGAAGGTGACGGTCTCGTTCTCGGTGGAAGGGGCGCCGGGCGCCTCGAGCGGCGGACGGCGGCGCAGCACCGCGTGCACGCGCGCCAGCAGTTCGCGGGGGTTGAACGGCTTGCCGAGGTAGTCGTCCGCGCCGACCTCCAGGCCGACGATGCGGTCGACGTCCTCGCCCTTGGCGGTGAGCATGATGATCGGCGTGCGGTCGTTGGCGGCACGCAGGCGGCGGCAGACCGACAGGCCGTCTTCGCCGGGCATCATCAGGTCGAGCACGATCAGGTCGACCGTGTCGCGCAACAGGATGCGATTGAGCGCCTTGCCGTCCTCGGCCACGATCACTTCGAAACCTTCCTGGGTCAGGTAGCGGCGAAGCAGGTCGCGGATGCGGGCGTCGTCGTCGACGATCACGATCTTGTCAGTGCGGGCGGGAACTTGAGTCATTTCTACAACGTTGAATTTGTAACAGCGCCGATTCTGAAGGCGTTGAGCCCCCGTTGAGCCGGTTTTACTTATGGTTTGACACTAAGTTACAAAACTTGCGGTCGCTCGCTGTCTAGTCATCCGACGTTCGCCCGGCGGTGGCAAAGTCCGCCCAGTGCTATGACTTTTGTTCAATGAGAACCCTTCTTCCCGTCCTGCCGATCCTTGTTGCCTGCAGCTGCGGCCCTGCCTTGGCAAACGCTGGCGAGTTTCTCAGGGTCGGCGATTCGCGGCGCAACGAGGTCCGTGAGGCGGTAGCGGCCCACCGTGCCGCGCAGCGCGACGAAATCCGGCGGGAGGAGGCCGTGGCCGGCAGGCGCCTCACGGCGGCCGAACTCTTCGAACTGCGCCAGCAGGTGCGAAGGCAATGGACGCCGCCCGGCACACCCCAGGTGCTGAATTCGGCAGAATCGCAGCCGGCCGAGCGAATGGTGCCGGAGCCGATGTCGGCCGCGCGCGCCCTGACCTTGCCGCGCAGCCAGCGCCGCTGAAGCGGCGAGGGCGGCGTGCTCTCACGTTCTCGAATACCAACCCCAGGGGAGTTAGCTCGTCTTGAAAAAAATCAGTTTGATCGCGGCCTTTGCCGCACTGGCTGCGGCAGGCGCCGCCGGCACCGCCATGGCCCAGAACATGGTCCCGCCGCCGCAGAATGTGCTGCAACTCACGGCCTCGGGCACGGTGGAAGTGCAGCAGGACATGCTCAGCATGACGCTCACCACCACGCACGACGCAGCCGATGCCGCCACGGTCCAGTCGCAGCTCAAGGCCGCGGTGGACGCGGCCCTGGCCGAGGCGAAGAAGAACGCCCAGCCCGGCCAGCTCGACGTGCGCACCGGCAATTTCAGCCTGTCGCCGCGCTACACCCGAGAAGGCAAGATCAACGGCTGGCAGGGCTCCGCCGAAATGGTGCTCGAGGGCCGCGACTTCGCGCGCATCACGCAGACCGCAGGACGGATCACCACGCTGAACGTCGGCAATGTGGGCTTCGCGCTGAGCCGCGAGCAGCGCGCCAAAAGCGAGACCGAGGCCCAGACCATCGCCATCGAGAACTTCAAGCAGAAGGCCACCGAACTGGCCAAGGGCTTCGGCTTCGGTGGCTACACGCTGCGCGAAGTCTCGGTGAACGCGAATGACAGCGGCCCGATCCGGCCGCGCGTCATGGCGGCGGCCGCCAAGTCCTTTTCGGCCGATGCGCCGGTGCCGGTGGAGGCCGGCAAGGCGAGCGTGGTCGTGAGCGTCTCGGGATCGGTGCAGCTCAAGTAGCTTCTATTGAGCGGTCCAGCCGCCGTCCATTTGCCAAGCCACGCCGCGCACCTGGTCGGCGGCCGGCGAGCACAGGAACACCGCAAGGCCGCCGAGCTGCTCGACCGTGGTGAACTGCAGCGAAGGCTGCTTTTCTCCCAGCAGCTCGTTCTGCGCCTGCGTGGCCGAAACGCCTTCCCGTGCCGCGCGGTCGTCGATCTGCTTTTGCACCAGCGGGGTCAGCACCCAGCCCGGGCAGATCGCATTGCTCGTGATGCCGGTGGTCGCGGTTTCGAGCGCCACCGACTTGGTGAAGCCGACGATGCCGTGCTTGGCCGCCACGTAGGCCGACTTCTGCGCCGAGGCCACCAGCCCGTGGGCCGACGCCACGTTGATGATGCGGCCCCAGTTGGCCTCGCGCATCGCGGGAATGGCGAGCCGGGTCGTGTGGAACGCGCTCGTGAGATTGATGGCGATGATGGCATCCCAGCGTTCAGGCGGGAAGTCCTCGACCTTTGCCACGTGCTGGATTCCGGCGTTGTTCACGAGGATGTCGACGCGGCCGAACCTGGACGCGGCGAACTTCATCATGTCCTCGATCTGAGCGGGCTGGCTCATGTCGGCGCCGTGATATTCGGTGCGCACGCCGAGCACCTCGATCTGGGCCTTGGCGGTTTCGGCGTCGCCGAAGCCGTTGAGCACGATGTTTGCGCCTTGTTGTGCAAGCGCCTTGGCAATGGCAAGGCCAATGCCGCTGGTGGACCCCGTGACAAGCGCGGTTTTGCCTTTGAGCATGAAGATCAATCTCCGGATGAATTAGGATGCGACGAGACCATTATCCGCACCAGGACGACTTCGTTTTCATGACAGAACCGACGCTTCATTACGTGGCGTGCGATGACGCCCAGGGCGGTCACCGCATGGCCTACTGGCAATGGGGCGACGCGCGCAGCGCGCGCGTGGTGATCTGCGTGCACGGCCTCACGCGGCAGGGGCGCGACTTCGACGTGCTCGCGCAGACCCTCGTGGCGCGCGCCGCCGGCAACGTTCGCGTGGTCTGCCCCGACGTGGCGGGGCGCGGCCGAAGCGACTGGGTGCGCGACCCGGCCCTCTACCAGGTGCCGGTCTATGCGGCCGACATGCTGGCGCTCGTTGCACAGCTGCACCGCGAACAACCGATCGGCACGCTTGACTACCTGGGCACCAGCATGGGCGGGCTGATCGGCTTCGTGCTGGCGGGGCACAAGCAATTGCCGCTGGCCCGGCCGATCCGCCGCTTCATCGTGAACGACGTGGGTCCGACGATCGAGGCCGCGGCGCTCCAGCGCATCGGCGCCTACGTGGGGCAGGGCGGCCGCTACGACAGCCTGCAGTCGGCGGCCGACGCCATGTGGGCGATCTCGACCAGCTTCGGCCCCCATACACCGGACCAGTGGCTTTCGCTGTCGCAGCACATGGTGGTGCCCGCATCGCAGCGCACGGCCGATGGCGCCGGCAAGGTGGAGCCCGGCGAATCCCAGAACGATGCAGCAGGCCCCTGGCTGCTTCACTACGACCCGGCCATTGCCGTTGCGCTGCGCGCCATCACGCCCGAAGCTGCGGCCCAGGGCGGTGCCGTGATGTGGAGCCTCTATGACGCCATCGATGCGCGCACGCTCGTGACGCGTGGCGCCGAGTCGGACCTGCTCTCGCGCGAAACGGCCCTGGCCATGACGCAGCGCGGACCCCGCGCGGCGCTGATCGAGTTCGAGGGCGTGGGCCATGCGCCCACCTTCGTCGACCCCGGGCAGGTGGGCGCCGTCACCAACTTCCTGTTCGATTGAGGCCAACGTGAAGCGCGAGTCTTCGAGTCTCCAAACGGCGCATGCCCCAGATACGGCGGTGGTGGACTATCCCTTGTCCGCCGCCACGGCCGACCGCACGCCGGTGATGGAGAACATGCTCGCGCGTGCGCGCGCTTTCGCCGAGCCGCTGATCGCCGACGAAAAGCTCGACACCGGCGAGAACACGCTCGCGCATGCCGACGCCGTCGCGGCCATCGTCGCGAAGATGGGCGGCTCCGAGGCCATGCAGGCCGCGAGCTATCTGGTCTATGCCTGCCAGCACCTCAACCGCCCGCAGGAGGTCATTGCCAAGGTGTTCGGCGACAACTTCGCGGCGCTGGCGGTTGAGACCACCAAGCTGGTGCGCGTGCAGGAGCAGGCCCGCTCGGCTTCGCAGGGCCATCACCTGGCCGAAGGCGCGGCGGGCGCGCAGACCGAGAACGTGCGCAAGATGCTGCTCGCGTTCTCGCGCGACCTGCGCGTCGTCATGCTGCGCCTCGCATCGCGGCTGCAGACCCTGCGGCATGCCGCCGCCAGCAAGCAGCCGGCTCCCGAAAGCGTGGCGCGCGAGTCGCTGCAGGTGTTCGCGCCGCTCGCCAACCGCCTCGGCATCTGGCAGGTGAAGTGGGAAATCGAAGACCTCTCGTTCCGCTTCCTGGAGCCCGAGACCTACAAGCTGATCGCGCGCCTGCTCGACGAGAAGCGGATCGAGCGCGAAGGCCACGTCGAGCAGCTGCGCTCGCAGCTCGAAAGCGAGCTGCAGGCCGAGGGCGTGCGCGCCACGGTGCAGGGCCGGCCGAAGAACATCTACAGCATCGTCAAGAAGATGCGCGGCAAGTCGCTCGACTTCGCGCAGGTGTTCGACATCCTCGCGCTGCGCGTGGTGGTGCCCGACGTGAAGGACTGCTACGCGGCGCTGGCCTGGGTGCATTCGCATTTCCAGCCGATCGACGAAGAGTTCGACGACTACATCGCGCGGCCCAAGCCCAACGGCTACCAGTCGCTGCACACCGTGGTGCGCGAGATGGTCGATGGCAAGCCCGGCAAGCCGATCGAGATCCAGATACGCACGGAAGAAATGCACGACCATGCCGAGCACGGCGTGGCGGCGCACTGGGCCTACAAGGAAGCCGGCCACAAGGGCTATGCGGGCGTGTGGGCGAGCGGCGAATACGACGCGAAGATCGCGGTGCTGCGGCAGCTGCTGGCGTGGGAGCGCGACCTTTCGGGCGGCTCGCAGGGCCAGGGCCTCTTCGACGACCGCATCTACGTGCTGACGCCCGACGCGGCCATCGTCGAACTGCCGCAGGGCGCGACGCCGGTCGACTTTGCCTACACCGTGCACACCACGCTGGGCCATCGCTGCCGCGGAGCGCGCGTCGATGGGGCCATGGTGCCGCTCAACACGCCGCTGTCCAACGGCCAGACGGTCGAGATCATCGCGGCCAAGGAGGGCGGCCCTTCGCGCGACTGGCTCAACGCAGAGCTCGGCTATCTTGCGAGCCACCGCGCACGCGCCAAGGTGCGCGCATGGTTCAACGCGCAGATCACGCACGAAACCGTGGCACGCGGACGCGAGGCCGTCGAGAAGCTGCTGCAGCGCGAAGGCAAGACCTCCACGCGCCTCGAGGACCTGGCTTCGCAGCTGGGCTTCAAGTCGGCGGACCATCTGTTCGAAGTGGTCGGCAAGGACGAGTTCTCGCTGCGCAACATCGAGGTGCTGCTGCGTCCGCCCGAGCCCGCGCCGAACCCCGACGACGGCGTGCAGATCAAGAAGCCGCGCGCGAGCGAGAAGTCCGGCAAGGGCGGCGTGCTGGTGGTGGGCGTGTCTTCGTTGATGACGCAGCTCGCCAAGTGCTGCAAGCCCGCGCCGCCCGATGCCATCCGCGGCTTCGTGACGCGCGGCCACGGCGTCAGCGTGCATCGCGTCGACTGCAGCAACTTCCGGATGATGGCCTCGCGCGACAGCGAGCGCGTGATCGATGTCGAATGGGGCGCCGCGAAGAGCGGCGAAGCGCCGGTCTATGCAGTCGACGTGGCCGTCGAGGCAGCCGACCGCCAGGGCCTGCTGCGCGACATCTCCGATGTGTTCGCACGCGAGAAGATGAACGTGATCGGCGTGCAGACCCAATCGGTCAAGGGCACGGCATGGATGACGTTCACCGTGGAAATCTCCGATGCGGCGCGGCTCACGCAGGTGCTTGGCGTGGTGACGGCGGTTGCCGGTGTGCGATCTGCACGTCGGCGCTGAAAAAGCGCGTTTTCTCCTGCTACAATAGCTGCTTCTCGGACACATCCTTAGGCGCGTAGCTCAGCTGGTTAGAGCACCACCTTGACATGGTGGGGGTCGTTGGTTCGAGTCCAATCGCGCCTACCAATTTCTGTTTCGACTTCCGGCCAACCACCGGGTCTGTCGAACAGAGCTTTCACCGGGTTCCCCGGTGTTTCAATCGTCCTTGCGGTGAAGCAGACAAAGACCATGGCCATGTTGTTGTGCTACCTTGGCCGCTCTGCAAACCTTTTCCAAATTTCTTGACAAGCGATCTGATGAATACGCGATCAACGCTGGTTGATCGGGCTCATGCCGATATGCGCCTGGCCGCATTGCTCAGGCAGGCTCCCATCGAATTTGCGCGCGCCGTCTATGGCATCAACGACCACGCAGGCGGCCGTACCGACACCATGGCGGCACGCGAAATAGCCCGCGCGATCCGGCAGGGCACGCCCGTCACTCAGGAGCGTGCCGAGCAGCGCTCGCGCGCCTACTTGCCCACCGCCGGCCAGGAACACTGTCCGCGCTGCTGGGTGGTCTACGGCCACAAGAGTCCGCTGCGTTTCAGGGAGGCCACCGAGGAACGCCCCGAGACCGCCACCTGCAGCGGCTGCGGCGCCGAGTACGCAACAACGCTCGGTTGAAGCGGCGCAGGCACGGTCAGGGTAAACCTTGTCGCGATGCAGCAAAACCGCTACCTAGAATCATCGGATGACATGGGCATCCATGTGAAGGAGTCCGCAGTGCAGAGCAAGAAGTCCGGGGTCAAGCCGGTGCAACGTGTAATCAAGAAGTACCCCAACCGAAGGCTCTACGACACCGAGACATCCACGTACATCACGCTCACCGAGGTGAAGCAGCTGGTCATACAGAATGCCCAGTTCGTGGTGCGCGATGCCAAGACCGGCGACGACCTTACACGCAGCATCCTGCTGCAGATCATCCTTGAGGAAGAAGCGGGCGGTGCGCCCATGTTCACCGAACAGGTGCTGGCCAACATCATCCGCTTCTACGGACAGGCGATGCAGGGCTACATGGGCCCCTATCTCGAAAAGAACATCCAGGCCATGACCGAGGTGCAGGCCCAGCTCGCCGAAAAGGCGGAGGGCCTCACGCCCGAGATGTGGTCGCGCTTCATGACCATGCAGTCGCCCATGCTCCAGGGACTCATGGGCAACTACGTCGAGCAGTCCAAGAACGTGTTCCTGCAGATGCAGGAGCAGATGCAGAAGAATACCGAGCAGGTTCTGGGCGCATTCGGCATCAAACGCCCCTGAAATCCCGGCCCCGGCCGATAGCTGGGACAATAGGGGCATATATGAGCGAAGTTGCCTCCCCCGAACGCATGGCCACGCCGGCCGCCCCCAAGGTCGGCTTTGTGAGCCTGGGCTGCCCCAAGGCCCTGACCGATTCCGAACTGATCCTGACCCAGCTGAGCGCTGAGGGCTACCAGACCGCCAAGACCTTCGAGGGGGCCGACCTGGTGATCGTCAACACCTGCGGCTTCATCGACGATGCCGTGAAGGAAAGCCTCGACACCATCGGCGAGGCGCTGGCGGAAAACGGCCGCGTGATCGTCACAGGTTGCCTGGGCGCCAAGACCGGCGACCAGGGCGGCAACCTGGTTCGGCAGATGCATCCCAGCGTGCTGGCCGTGACCGGTCCGCACGCCACGCAGGAAGTCATGGACGCGGTCCACGCCAACCTGCCCAAGCCGCACGATCCCTTCGTCGACCTGGTTCCCAACACCTTCGGCATCGCAGGCTTGAAGCTCACGCCGCGGCACTATGCCTATCTGAAGATCAGCGAAGGCTGCAATCACCGCTGCACCTTCTGCATCATTCCCTCGATGCGCGGCGACCTGGTGTCGCGCCCGGTCGGCGACGTGCTCAGCGAGGCCAAGGCCCTGTTCGAAGGCGGGGTGAAGGAACTGCTGGTGATCAGCCAGGACACCTCGGCCTATGGCGTGGACGTCAAGTACCGCACCGGCTTCTGGGACGGCAAGCCGGTCAAGACGCGCATGCTCGAGCTGGTGCGCACATTGGGCGAGATCGCCGAGCCTTATGGCGCCTGGGTCCGGCTGCACTATGTGTATCCATATCCGAGCGTGGACGAGATCATTCCGCTGATGGCCAGCGGCCAGGTGCTGCCGTACCTCGACGTGCCGCTGCAGCACAGCCATCCCGACGTGCTCAAGCGCATGAAGCGGCCGGCCAGCGGCGAGAAGAACCTGGAGCGCCTGGCGCGGTGGCGCGAGGTCTGTCCCGAACTGGTGATCCGCAGCACCTTCATCGCGGGCTTCCCTGGCGAAACCGAACAGGAGTTCGAGCATCTGCTCGACTTCATCCGCGAAGCGCAGATCGACCGCGCCGGATGCTTTGCCTACAGCCCGGTCGAAGGAGCCACCGCCAACGACATTCCCGGCATGCTGCCGCCGGCTGAACGTGAAGCCCGCCGCGCCCGTTTCATGGAAGTGGCCGAAGCGGTGTCGATCGCCAAGCTGCGACAGCGCGTCGGTGCAACCATGCAGGTGCTGGTGGACTCGGCGCCCGGCATGGGCCGCAAGGGCGGCGTGGGCCGCACCTATGCCGACGCACCCGAGATCGACGGCACCGTGCGCCTACTGCCGCCCGAGAAGATCAGCAAGACGCTCAAGGTGGGTGAATTCACGCGGGCCCGCATCGTGGGCGCCGAGGGCCACGACCTGATCGCGTTGCCGATCTGAACCGTCGCCATCCTGGCGAGAGCGAGAAAGCAGCGCGGCGATCGCCGACTTGAGAACCACGGGCTGAGCGACAGGCGAAAAAGTTGTACGCCTACAGACGCGTGTGGCCTGGGGTTTGAACGTGGCGGCTTGTGTTCTCCAGGAGGTCCCATGTTCTTCCAGCTCTTTCAACCCGGATCCAGCCTTCATCTCAAGAGGGCTGCCACGCTGCTTCAGGAAGCCCAGATGGCGCGACTCGAGCACCAGGCTGCGGCGGAGCATCACGCGGCCCTGGCCAAGATGTATGCGGAGCGCGTGAAGCGCCTTTCCGGCGAGGTCTATCCGCTTCCGGCTCCCAGCGCCGAGGCAGCGGGCACGAAGACCGAGCAGGACAAGCCGGCGATCTATTCGATCGAGAGCAACCGCAGGCCCAAGTCCAACCTGCTGACGTAGTTCAAGAAAAGGAAAAGCCCGCTGGATGCGGGCTTTTCTGTGGGCATGGACAGGGCTGCAAGGGCGCGGCAGTTCTTCTTCTCAGTCATCCGAGCGAGAAACGACCAGGAGGCTCATGAACAACGCCCCGAGAAACATGCCGACTAACAAGGTAAATGCTGTGATCACAATGGTCTCCGCTAAATTGGATATTTTCAAATCAAACGTAACCTTGTGTACACATTCAAGTTACTTCTTGAATCGTTTTTGATGTGAAAGTGTGACTTTTGCTACACCTTGGGGCCGAAAGTCGGAAGCGCATCGCCAGTCTTGGGCGGACGGCCCGGATACAGGTACCTGGAATACTCGCCCGACCGGCCGTACAGCCGCGCCGCGAGTTCCACGGGATCCTCGTTGCGGTGCTTCTCGTAGAGCACGGGGCCCCAGATGATGAATCCATCGATGCTCAGCGAGCGGGGCGCGGGCTCGATGGCCTTCCATGCATGCGCGAACTTTGAAATCCATGCCAGTGCTTCGGCCAGCGCATGGTTGCGAGCAGGGGAGGTGGTGGGTTCGGATGTCGACATGGCGGTTATCCTTTGTGAAAAGACTGTATAAATATACAGTAAAATTCACAATGTCGAGAATTGTTGCCGCCGATCCCAGCCTACTTTTGCGTGCCGAACCAGGCCCAGAGCGCGGCCCCCAGGCCGATCCAGACCGCCAGGACGAGCACGGCGCCGGCAATGCTTCGCGGCTTCGCGCCTTGTTCCTTCATCCACAGGTCGGCGCGCTGGCGGCATTCCTTGAGCACATCGGCCGGAATGAGCCGGATGTTCAGCCAGATCAGGCCGGGCAGCAGCAAGGCGTCGTCGAGGTAGCCCAGAACGGGAATGAAATCGGGGATGAGGTCGATCGGGCTCAGCGCATAGGCGACGACGAAGGCCGCGAGCAGCTTGGCGAACCACGGCGTGCCCGGATGGCGATAGGCGAACCACAGGGTGACGCCATCGCGCTTGATGCGCGAGGCCCATTGCTTGATGCGTTGGAAAATGGTCATGCTCGCAGGCTGCCGACCCGGTGCATTGTTTCGCGTGTTAAGGTGCATCCCGGCTTCAAAGCTGTCGCAACCCCTGCAGATCCGCCGGCAATCCCCCGCGGCGAGCCAATGCCGCGCTCAACAGGAGGGGTTGTGCGGTTCACCTCTACTGCCAACACGGTGTTATCGATTCGGTTGCTCTGCTTCTCGAGACTCTGCGCGATCATTCGTCGATGTACTGCGTCAGAATGGCGGAAAGCCGCTTCTCCACGAGCGGGTTGCTGCATCATTTCATGAGACGAAGCCCGTTCCATTTGTTCGAATCCGTGCCGCCGACAAGCGCTTCGCAGAATGTTCCACCTCAGGATCACGACGCTGTGCGCGGACGCGGCACACAACCGTCGGTGCGGCCAATCCTGGCCGCGATCGGCATCCGTGAGGGAGAACATCCCTCGATCATGTTCCCAGGGAAAAGAAAAAACCCCTGTAAATCGATGATTCACAGGGGTTTCAGCTTGGTAGGGGTGGTGCCCAGAAGAGGACTCGAACCTCCACGATGTTACTCGCTAGTACCTGAAACTAGTGCGTCTACCAATTCCGCCATCTGGGCCCACATAGCTGCCGAAGCAGTTATGTTTTGAATTTCAGGAAAGAGAGAATCATATCAAAAATAATGGCCATTCCAGCGGTCTGCTGGATGAATTTGAAGGAACTGTTCAAGGGCATCGCGACGGACACGGTTTCGTGCAGCGCGACGACGGCGAAGCCGACATCTATCTGCCCCCGAACGAGATGCGTGCGGTGCTGCACAAGGACCGCGTCAAGGCGCGCGTGGTGCGGCAGGATCGGCGCGGACGTCCCGAGGGGCGGGTGGTCGAAATCGTCGAGCGCCCCGAGCAGCCGATCATCGGCCGCCTGCTGCATGAAGGCGGCGTGTGGCTCGTCGCGCCCGAAGACAAGCGCTACGGACAGGACGTCCTGATTCCCAAGGGTGCCACCGGCCCCGCCAAGGTGGGGCAGGTCGTCGTGGTGCAGCTCACCGAGCCGCCGGCGCTGTTCGGCCAGCCGGTCGGGCGCGTGAAGGAAGTATTGGGCGAGATCGACGATCCCGGCATGGAGATCGAGATCGCGGTGCGCAAGTACGGCGTGCCGCACGAATTTTCCGAGGCCTGCCTGGCCGAAGCCAAGGCGCTGCCTGAGAAGGTTCGCCCTGCCGACAAGAAAGGTCGGATCGACCTGACCGACGTGCCGCTGGTCACCATCGACGGCGAGGACGCGCGCGACTTCGACGACGCCGTGTACTGCGAGCCAGCCAAGGTCGGCCGCGGCAAGGGCTGGCGCCTGCTGGTGGCCATTGCCGACGTCAGCGCCTATGTGCAGACCGGCTCGGCCATCGACATCGATGCCTACGACCGCGCCACCAGTGTCTACTTTCCGCGCCGCGTGATCCCGATGCTGCCGGAGAAGCTGTCGAACGGCCTGTGCTCGCTGAACCCCGAGGTCGAACGCCTGTGCATGGTGTGCGACATGCTCGTGGCCGCCGACGGCGAGATCTATGCCTACCAGTTCTACCCCGCGGTGATGTTCAGCCATGCCCGCTTCACCTACACCGAAGTCGCGGCCATCCTTGGCAACACGCGCGGCCCTGAAGCCGCCAAGCGCAAGGACCGCGTCAAGGACCTGCTGAACCTGGCCGACGTGTACAAGGCGCTGCTCAAGCAGCGCGGCAAGCGCGGCGCGGTCGACTTCGAAACCACCGAGACGCAGATCATCTGCGACGACGCGGGCCGCATCGAGAAGATCGTGCCCCGCACGCGCAACGAGGCGCACCGCCTCATCGAAGAGGCCATGCTCGCGGCCAACGTGTGCAGCGCCGACTTCATCGCCGAGGGCAAGCACCCGGGCCTGTTCCGCGTGCACGAAGGCCCGACGCCCGAGAAGAAGGAAATCCTGCGCGGCTACCTGAAGGCCATGGGCGTGGGCTTGAGCATCACCGACGATCCGCGGCCCGGCGAGTTCCAGGCGATTGCCGAAGCCACCAAGGAGCGCCCCGACGCGCAGCAGATCCACACCATGCTGCTGCGATCGATGCAGCAGGCGATCTACACGCCGATCAACAGCGGCCATTTCGGCCTGGCGTACGAGGCCTACACGCATTTCACGAGCCCGATCCGGCGCTACCCCGACCTGCTGGTGCACCGCGTGATCAAGGCCATTCTCGGCAAGACGCGCTACCAGCTGCCGATGCTGCCGACGCCGGGCGAGGCGCATGCCAAGCTCGCCAAGCGGCTGGCTTCGCGCGTCAAGGCGCCGACCACCAAGCCGCAGAAAGCCACGGTCGCGCCGACCAAGGAAGTGCTGGCCTGGGAAGCGGCCGGCCTGCATTGCAGCGCCAACGAGCGCCGCGCCGACGAAGCCAGCCGCGACGTCGAAGCCTGGCTCAAGTGCAAGTACATGCGTGAGCACCTGGGCGAGGAGTATGGCGGCGTGGTCACGGCGGCCACGACCTTCGGCATCTTCGTGACGCTCGATGCAATGTACGTCGAGGGGCTGGTGCACATCACCGAACTCGGCGGCGAATACTTCAAGTTCGACGAGATGCGCCAGGAACTGCGCGGCGAGCGCACCGGCATCCGCTACGCCATCGGCACTCGCGTGCGGGTGCAGGTGAGCCGCGTCGACCTGGACGGGCGCAAGATCGATTTCCGCCTGGTGCGCGAGGGCGAAGACCTCACCACGCGCGCCATGAAGGACAAGGGCGCGGCCCCGGCCGGCGTGCCGGTCAAGGCATCGGCCAAGCGCAGTTCGCGCCACAAGGCCGAAGCCGTTCCAGAGCAGCGCGTCGAGCGCAGCGCCGCCGTTGCCGCTGCGGGCCCGCAGTCGGCGATGCAGGCTTTCAAGTCGGCCGTCAAGAAGGCCGCCAACAAGATGAAGGGCCGCAAACCCCGCCGCGCATGACGCACGGCGCCGCATTGCATCCCATCCATATAGACAAACCGAGAAGGAGACACCGAGCATGAGCGTGGAAAACAACAAGGGCCGCATCGCAATCGTCACGGGCGCCGGCACGGGCATAGGCCGCGCCGCGGCGCTGGCATTGCTGGCCGACGGCTGGAGCGTGGCCCTGGCGGGGCGCCGCCTCGAGCCGCTGGAACAGGTCGCCGAAGAGTCCGGCGCCGGTGCGCGCGCCTTCGCGGTGCCCACCGACGTGGCCAATGCGGAATCGGTGCAGGCGCTGTTCGCCGCCGCGGTGGAGCGCTTCGGCCGCGTCGACCTGCTGTTCAACAACGCCGGCGTGGGCAATCCGCCGGGTCCGTTCGAGGACTGGACGCCCGAGCAGTGGCGCGGCGTGGTCGACATCAACCTGAGCGGCATGTTCTTCTGCATCCAGCAGGCGTTCCGCACGATGAAGGCGCAGACGCCGCGCGGCGGCCGCATCATCAACAACGGCTCCATCTCCGCCACCGCGCCGCGGCCCAATTCCGCGGCGTACACCGCGACCAAGCACGCGGTCGAGGGCCTCACCAAGACCGCTTCGCTCGACGGGCGCAAGTACGACATCGCGGTCGGCCAGATCGACGTGGGCAACGCCATGACGGAACTGGCTGCGCGCATGGCCAAGGGCGTGCCGCAGGCCAACGGCGAACTCGCGATCGAGCCGCTGATGGACGTGAAGATCGTGGGCCAGTCGGTGCTCTACATGGCGAACCTGCCGCTGGAGGCCAACGTGCTGTTCCATACGGTCATGGCGACGAAGATGCCCTTCGTCGGTCGCGGCTAGAACTCGTCAGCAGGGCGCCTGGCGCGCCAGCGCGCCGGCCGTCAGCGGGGGCGCGCCGGCCGGCCAGGTGTCGGCGATGCGGCCGTGGTGCCAGACGGCTTCGCAGGCCGCCTCGAATGGTGGCCGCCGCGCCGCCAGTGCGGCGCCGATCATTCCCGCGAGCACGTCGCCGGTGCCGGCGGTTGCCAGCTTCGCGTTGCCAGTCGGATTGAGCACCGGCGGCGTGCCGCCGCCCTCGGCAATCACTGTTCCCGATCCCTTGAGCACGGCGACCACGCCGTAGCGCGACGCGAGCTGGCGGGCGGCTGCGAGCCTGTCGGCCTGGATGTCGGCGGCCGTGCAGTTCAGCAGGCGTGCGGCTTCGAGCGGATGCGGGGTGATCACCGTCGGCCTGCCGCGCCGGGCGCGCGATGCCAGCTGGGCCTGCAGCGCGCCATCGACCGCGATGGCATTCAGTGCATCGGCGTCGAGCACCAGCGCGGCCGCCGTCGCCAGCACGCGCGGCAGCACCGCGCGGATGTCCGCGCCGCCGCCGCATCCGCAGACCGCTGTCATGCCCGAGAGATCGAGCGACTTGGCGTCTCGCAGCATCAGTTCGGGCTGCGCCAGGTCGACCGGGGCCGCGCTCGCGTCGAGCAGTCCGACGAACACGCGGCCCGCACCCGCATGCAGCGCGGCGGAGCCGGCCAGCAGCGCGGCGCCCGCCATGCCGGATGCACCGCCGATCACCGCGACATCGCCATAGCTGCCCTTGTGCGAGGCGTGGCTGCGCGGGGTATCCGCCGGTGCGCCCGCCAGGCGCGCGACCGGCGCCTCGCCGGCGCTGCTGCAGCCCAGGTCGTCGAACCAGACCGTGCCCGCGGCATCGCGGCCCTGCGCTGTGACCAGGCCGGGCTTGAGGGTCAGGAAGCTCAGGCAGAAGCGGCGCGAAGCGTCAGCTGCACGGGGCTCGGCGTTTGAAGCGCCGGTGTCGGCATTCAGCCCGGAGGGCACATCGACGCTGAGCACCGGCGCGGCCATCTCATGCATCCGCCGCAGCCAATCGGCCATGAGCTTTTCGGGAGGCCGGCTCGATCCGATGCCGAGCAGCGCGTCGATCGCCAGATCGCAGCTCACAGGCGGCTCCGGCGCGAAGATCACCCCGGTATCGCGGGCCCGTTGCAGCGACGCCCTGGCATCCGGCGGCAGCCGGTCTTCATCGCCCG
Organism: Variovorax beijingensis; assembly: GCF_007828835.1. GTDB lineage: Bacteria > Pseudomonadota > Gammaproteobacteria > Burkholderiales > Burkholderiaceae_C > Variovorax > Variovorax beijingensis_A. The sequence continues at coordinate 67,231 of NZ_VIVL01000011.1, forward strand.
CGAAGGTCGCGATGGGCAGGAAGCCGCGGTGCTGCAGCTGCGCAGCAGCTTCGAATCCGTCGCCGCCGTTGTTGCCCGGCCCGCAGGCGACCCAGATCGTCCGCGCATGCGGCGCCAGTGCCATCGCGAGCCGCGCTACGGCCAGGCCCGCGCGCTGCATCAGCGTGTGAGGGGGCAGGGCGGCCGCCGCTTTCTGTTCGATGCGACGCGTTGCCGCAATGTCGAACAGGTCACAGGCGGTGGCGGGCGTGATGCGTTGCATGGGCCGATTCTGCCCGCCTGAAGCCGCGCCTGCGCAGCTGCGGCCCAGCCTACTGGGCGAGCCGCTCGATGCCCAGGCCTTCGAGGTCGACGCCAGCGTCGCGGCCGCCGATCAGGTCGGCCACCACGCGTGCGCTGCCGCACGACAGCGCCCATCCGCTCGAACCGTGGCCCAGATTGAGCCAGACGCCCGGTACGCCGCTGGTACCGAGCACCGGCGGGCCATCGGGCAGCATCGGGCGCGCGCCCTTCCATTGCTGCACGCCCGACTGCAGCGTTGCGGCGCCCGGAAACCAGTCGTGCAGCACCTTGTAGAGCGTTTGCACGGCCGAGGCATTCATCGAACTCAGGGAGCCGCCGATCTCGGCGCCGCCGGCCACGCGCACGCGCTGGCCCAGGCGCGAGATCGCAACCTTGTAGCGCTCGTCCATCACGGCGCTGCGCGGCGCGTTGAGCGATTCGCGGATCGGCGCGCTGATCGAATGGCCGTACACCGGCGCCAGCGGAATCCGCAACCCGAGCGGCCGCAGCAGCGTGGCCGAGGCAAGACCGGCGCACACCACCACCGCATCGAAGCGCAGCGGCGGCGAGCCACTGGCGAGCGAGACGGAGGTGGGGGCCGCGCGGCTCAGCGGCGCAATGTCGCAGTTGAAATGGAACTGGGCGCCGAGCGCCTCGGCTTCCCACTTGAGAAGCAGTGCGAACTGGCGGCAGTTGGCCACTTCGTCCTCGGGCAGGTGGATCGCACCCGCAAGCGCCGTTTCGGTGCTGAGCGCGGGCTCGATGCGGCGGGCCTCGTCGGCGTCCACCTCCCTGAAGACGCTGCCGGCCGCGCGCAGCACCTCGAGGCCTGGCTGGACCAGTTTTTTCTCGCGCTTGGAGCGCAGCAGCACGAGGTAGCCGTCGCTGCGTTCGTAGCTCAGTTCGCGCGCTTCGGTCACTTCGTGCAGCCGGGTGCGGCTGTAGAACGCCAGGCGCTGCATGCGGGCGCGGTTGGCCAGGTAGGTTTCGAGCTTGCAGGCCTTCTGCCAGCGCGACATCCAGCCGAGGTCGCGTGGGCTCAGCGGCCAGCGCAGCTTGATGGCGCCGTGCGGCGACAGCAGTGAGCGCAGCACCTTGGCGCGCATGCCCGGCGCGGCCCAGGGCGTGACGTAGCCCGGCGCGACCACTCCCGCATTCGCAAAACTGGATTCCTCGGCGGCGGCGCCACGGCGCTCGAACACGGAAACTTCATGGCCATCCGAAACCAGTTCCCAGGCGGTTGTGACGCCGATGATGCCGGCGCCCACGATCGCGATTTTCATTGAATTTTTGAGTAAGAAGAGATGGCCAGCGCCCGTCGATCGGTGCGCGAGGCTATTGTTTTTGCAGCGCTTTTTCTGCTTGCAGCGCGACCGCCAGGACGGCGTCGTCGTGCAGCGAGGCATGCCACAGCATCAGGCCCACCGGCAACTCGCCGGCGGCGTGGCAGGGCAGCGAGATGGCGCAGCCGTCGAGCATGTTGACGATCGACGGGTTGCGCAGCAGCAGCGCATTGATGCGGAAGAATTCGTCATCGCGCTCGGCGCCCGGGGCGACGCCCGCAATGGCGGGCGCGGTGATCGGCACGGTGGGCGAGAGCACCGCGTCGAAAGGGGTCAGCGCCGCCTCGACGCGGATGATCCAGTCGCGCCGGGCGTGCACGAGATCGATGTATTCGTGCGCCTTCATGGAGGCGCCCCGCAGGATGCGCTGGGCCACGCGAGGGTCGTAGCCGGCACCGCTGCGCTCGAGCAGCAGCCGGTGCCAGGCATAGGATTCAGCCGCCGAAAAACCGCCGGTGGCGTTGATCGCCTGCAGTTCCGCGAGTTCCGGCAGCTCGATCTCCTCGATCCGGGCACCACCATCGCGCAGTGTTCGCAACGCATCTTCGAAGGCTCGGGCCACAGCGGGCTCGATGCCGTCGAAGAAAACGTTCTTCACGACGGCAAGCCGGTATGCTCCCAGCGAGGCCGCACCGGCGGTCACACGGCGCGCCGCAAGGATCTCGTGCACGGCGACGGCGTCGCGCACCGAGCGCGTCATCGCGCAGACGGTGTCGAGCGTGGTCGACAGCGGCAGGGCGCCCTGGGTCGGCACCAGCCGGGCGGTGCTCTTGAAGCCCACGATGCCGTTCAGCGCCGCGGGAATGCGGATCGAGCCGCCCGTGTCGGAGCCCAGGCCGATGAAGGCCGCCCCGCTGGCGACCGAGACGGCGGCGCCGGAGGACGAGCCGCCCGGGATGCGCGGCGTGGCCGCATCGCTCGCGTTGGCCGGCGTGCCGTGATGCGGGTTGACTCCCACGCCGGAAAAGGCGAATTCCGTCATGTTGGTGCGGCCCGTCAGCACGCCACCCGCGGCGCACAGCCGTGCCACCGCGACGGCATCGGCCTTGGCGGCCGGCGCATGCGAAAGCACCACGGAGCCCGCCGGAGTCGGCTGCCCCTCGACGTCGAACAGGTCCTTGGCGGTGAAGGCAAGGCCGGCGAGCCGGCTCTGCGGCGCCGAGCCGGCGGCCTGCCGGCGGGCTTCGTCGAACAGCGTGCGGGTGAATACGTGGCTGCAGGCCGGGGACTGGGCAATGCCGATGGCGCGCTCCAATTCGGTGCATGCATCGGTGCCACCTGCCAGAAGGTTCAGACGGGTGGCGTGGAGGTCGTTCATGGGTGGGCTGGGAGGGCGCGGACGGCTCGGTTCCGGGGTGGACAAGGAGAAGGGGCGAAAGAGGGCCGTGCTATACTCTTTGGGTTTCGCTGAACATGTGACGGCTTTCGTCGCACCCAGCCAAACACATTCGCAAACCGGCCCATTCAAGGTGTTGTGACTCCATTCGAAGGAGGCACAAAACGGGCTGGATTTTAGACCCAACCTTTGGAGTAATTTTCAATGTCTACCACCATGCGCGAAATGCTGGAAGCCGGTGTCCACTTCGGTCACCAAACCCGCTTCTGGAACCCCAAGATGGCCCCGTACATCTTCGGCCATCGCAACAAGATTCACATCATCAACCTGGAAAAGTCGCTCCCGATGTTCCAGGACGCGATGAAGTACGCCAAGCAGCTCACCGCCAACCGCGGCACGATCCTGATGGTCGGCACCAAGCGCCAGGCCCGTGAAATCGTGGCTGCCGAAGCCCGCCGCGCCGGCGTGCCTTTCGTCGACACCCGCTGGCTCGGCGGCATGCTGACCAACTTCAAGACGGTCAAGACCTCGATCAAGCGCCTGAAGGACATGAAGGCCCAGCAGGAAGCCGGCCTCGAAAGCCTGAGCAAGAAAGAGCAGCTCACCTTCACCCGTGAAATCGAGAAGCTCGAGAAGGACATCGGCGGCATCCAGGACATGACCGCGCTGCCTGACGCCATCTTCGTGATCGATGTGGGCTTCCACAAGATCGCCGTGGCCGAGGCCAAGAAGCTGGGCATTCCGCTGATCGGCGTGGTCGACTCCAACCACTCGCCCGAAGGCATCGACTACGTGATCCCGGGCAACGACGACTCGTCGAAGGCCGTCACGCTCTACGCCCGCGGCATCGCCGACGCGATCATCGAAGGCCGCAACAGCGCCACCGGCGACGTGGTCAAAGCCATTGCCGAAGGCAGCGATGAATTCGTCGAAGTCGAAGAGGGCGCCTCGGCCTGATCGAGTGCTCTCACGCGCCTGAAGAAGGGGCTTGGTGCCCCTTTTTTTTAATCTGATTTTTTGGACACGGAGATAGAACAATGGCTGCAATCACCGCAAGCATGGTCGGCGAACTGCGCGCAAAGACCGACGCGCCGATGATGGAATGCAAGAAGGCCCTGACCGAGGCCGACGGCAACATGGAAAAGGCCGAAGAGCTGCTGCGCATCAAGCTCGGCAACAAGGCCGGCAAGGCCTCGGGTCGCATCACCGCCGAAGGCGTGGTCACGGCGTTTGTCGACGGCGCTGCCGGCGGCATGATCGAGATCAACTGCGAAACCGACTTCGTCACCAAGAACGACAGCTTCCTGGCCATGGCCAACGCTGCCGCGATGCTGGTCGCCAAGCACAACCCCGCGGACATCGCCGCGCTCGGCGCGCTGCCCTATGAGCAGGACGGTTTCGGCCCCACGCTCGAGGACGTGCGCAAGGGCCTGATCGGCAAGATCGGCGAGAACATGAGTTTCCGCCGCTTCAAGCACTTTGCCGGCAACGGCAAGCTGGCTTCGTACCTGCACGGCACGCGCATCGGCGTGATGGTCGAATTCGAAGGCGACGACACCTCGGCCAAGGACGTGGCAATGCACATCGCCGCCATGAAGCCGGTTGCCATCTCGGCCGCCGACGTGCCTGCCGACCTGATCGAAAAAGAGCGCGCCGTGGCCGCCGGCAAGGCCGAGGAAGACCGCAAGACCGCAGAAGCCGAAGGCAAGAAGCCGCAGCCGGCCGACATCGTTGCCAAGCGCATCGAAGGCGGCGTGCAGAAGTACCTCAAGGAAGTCTCGCTGCACAACCAGCCGTTCGTGAAGAACGACAAGCAGACCGTGGAGCAGATGCTCAAGGCCGCCAACACCAGCATCAAGGGCTTCACCCTGTATGTGGTCGGCGAAGGCATCGAAAAGAAGGTCGATGACTTTGCCGCCGAAGTTGCAGCCCAGGTGGCTGCTGCCAAGGCCGCCGCGTAAAAACTGTTACGCCCCAAGGCAGCGGTGCACGCGTGTGTGCCGCCGCTTTTTCACCGCCTCGTTCTACACTCGCCCCCGCCAACCCAAGTAAGGAAATTGCCCATGTCTGATCCCCGCCCAGCCCACAAGCGAATCTTGTTGAAGCTGTCGGGTGAGGCGTTAATGGGAGATGATGCCTTTGGTATTAATCGTGCGACCATCGTTCGCATGGTCGAAGAGGTGGCGGAAGTGGTGAACATGGGCGTGGAAGTCGCAGTCGTGATCGGCGGCGGCAACATCTTCCGCGGCGTCGCGGGAGGCTCGGTCGGCATGGACCGCGCGACGGCCGACTACATGGGCATGCTGGCCACCGTCATGAATTCGCTGGCCCTGGCCGACGCCATGAACAAGCAGGGGCTGGTGGCGCGCGTCATGTCCGCCATCGCCATCGAGCAGGTGGTCGAGCCCTACGTGCGGCCCAAGGCGCTGCAGTACCTCGAAGAGGGCAAGGTGGTCGTGTTTGCCGCGGGCACCGGCAATCCGTTCTTCACCACCGACACGGCCGCTGCGCTGCGCGGTGCCGAGATCGGTGCCGAACTGGTGCTCAAGGCCACCAAGGTCGACGGCGTCTATTCCGCCGATCCGAAGACCCATCCCGATGCAACGCGCTATTCGTCGCTCACTTTCGACGAGGCAATCGCGCAGAATCTCGGCATCATGGACGCCACGGCCTTTGCGCTGTGCCGCGACCAGAAGCTGCCGATCAAGGTGTTCTCGATCTTCAAGAACGGTGCGCTCAAGCGCGTCGTCATGGGCGAGGACGAAGGCACGCTGGTGCATGCCTGAGGAGTAATTTGAGATGACGACCCCGACCATTGCAGAAATCCGCAGTGCGACCGATGCCAAGATGAATCAGTCGCTTGCCGCGTTCCAGAACAACCTCACCAAGATCCGTACCGGCCGCGCGAACTCCGCGCTGCTCGACTCGATCCACGTCGAGTACTACGGCTCGCAGGTTCCGCTGAGCCAGGTGGCCAACGTGTCGGTGCTCGACTCGCGCACGATCAGCGTCCAGCCCTGGGAAAAGGGCATGGGCGCCAAGATCGAGAAAGCCATCCGCGAAAGCGACCTGGGGCTGAATCCGGCCTCGATGGGCGACCTGATCCGCGTGCCGCTTCCCGCGATGAGCGAGGAGCGCCGCAAGGAAATGACCAAGCTGGTCCGCAACGAAGGCGAAAGCGCCAAGATCGCCACGCGCAACCTGCGCCGCGATGCGAACGAGTCGGTCAAGAAGCTGGTCAAGGAAAAGCTCGCCTCCGAGGACGACCAGAAGCGCGCCGAAGCCGAGATCCAGAAGGTCACGGACCGCCACATCGCGGAAATCGACCGCCTGGTCGCGGCCAAGGAAGCGGAGATCATGGCCGTTTGAGGCTGCGCATGGCCTCTTCTTCGCCGCAGATCCCCCGCCACATTGCCATCGTCATGGATGGCAACGGACGCTGGGCCACGCGGCGGTTCCTGCCTCGCGTGGCAGGACACAAGCAGGGCGTCGAGTCGCTCAGGCGCTGCGTCAAGGCGTGTGTCGATCGCGGCGTGGGCATTCTCACGGTCTTCGCGTTTTCGTCGGAGAACTGGAACCGTCCGCCCGAGGAAGTTTCGGGGCTCATGGAAATCATGGTGGGGGCACTCGCGCGCGAAGTGCCCAAGCTGAGCCGCGACGGCGTGCAGTTGCATTTCGTCGGCGAACGGACCGGGCTTTCCAAGAAAATGGTGCAGGGCCTGGTCGACGCCGAAACCGCCACCGCGCAGAACACCAAGCTGATCCTGAACGTCTGCTTCAACTACGGCGGCCGGTGGGACATTGCCCGCGCCGCGGCCAAGCTGGCCGAGCAGGGCGAAGCGCTCACGGAAGCGAATCTCGACCGCGCCATGGCCCTGGCGCACGTGCCCGATCCCGACCTTCTCATCCGCACCGGCGGCGAGCAGCGCCTGTCGAACTTCCTGCTGTGGCAAAGCGCCTACGCGGAGCTTTTCTTCAGCGACAAGCTCTGGCCCGAGTTCGACCAGGCCGAACTGGATGCGGGAATCGCCGCATTTCAGGCGCGCGAGCGCCGCTTCGGCAAGACCTCGGCGCAAGTCACGGCCGGCAGCGGCTCCGCACCCGATCGCCAGTTGGCCTGAGGGCCTCACGGCCTGTCCCTCCAGCCGCCCAGCCGCATGCTCAAACAACGCATCCTCACGGCCATCGTCCTGTTGGCGATCCTGCTGCCGGCGCTCTTCTACCCGTCGCACGTCCCCTTCGCCTGCGTGATGCTGGTGCTGATCGGTGCCGGGGCATGGGAATGGGGCCGTCTCAACGGCTATGGCCAGCGGCTGTCGGTCTTCCTCGGCGCAGAAACCGTGGCGCTGTGTGCGCTCTCCTGGTGGCTCGGGCTGCTCGATCGGTCGCTGCTGCCCATGTGGCTGGTGGCCAGCGCAGCCTGGGTGCTCGGCGGGGCTGCGTTGCTGCGGGTGGCGGTGCCGGGCTGGCCGCGCATTCCCCGCGGGCTGCGGCTGGTCGGCGGGCTGCTGGCGCTCTGGGTGGCGTGGCTCGCGGCCGTGCAGGCGCGCATGGTCGGCATCAACTTTTTGCTGTCGATCCTCGTGCTGGTCTGGGTGGCCGACGTCTTCGCGTATTTCGCGGGCCGCGCCTTCGGCCTCAAGTTCACGCGCAACAAGCTCGCGCCCGCCATCAGCCCCGGCAAGAGCTGGGAAGGCGTGTGGGGCGGCATGGCGGGCGTCGTGGTGCTGGCCTTTGCGTGGATGTGGGCCGACAGGGCTGCCGGCGCCGCGGTGGCCAGCCTCTACACCCGGCTGTACGAGCGCGGCTGGTGGCTGCTGCTGGTCGGCGTGCTGTTTCTCGCCGCGATGAGCGTCGTGGGCGACCTGGTCGAGTCGCTGATCAAGCGCAGTGCCGGCGCCAAGGACAGCAGCAGCCTGTTGCCGGGCCACGGTGGTGTGCTCGACCGCGTGGATGCCCTCTTGCCGGCGCTTCCCATTGCAATGATGCTGGCTTTCCTGTGAACACACCCAAACAACGCATCACGGTGCTGGGCTCGACCGGTTCGGTCGGCATCAGCACGCTCGATGTCATTTCGCGGCACCCGGAGCGTTTCGAGGTCTTCGCGCTTTCCGCATCGACCAAGGTCGACGAGCTGCTCGCGCAGTGCGCGCGTTTTTCGCCGCGCTATGCGGTCATGGCGAGCGCGCCGCATGCGGCGCTGCTGACCGAAAAGATAGAGCAGAACAATCTCAAGACCACCGTCCTGAGCGGCGTCGATGCTATTGAAAAAATAGCATCGCACGAAGAGGTCGACGCCGTGATGGCGGCCATCGTGGGGGCGGCCGGCCTCGGGCCCTGCCTGGCGGCTGCGCGCGCCGGCAAGCGGCTGCTGCTGGCCAACAAGGAGGCGCTGGTGGTCGGCGGCGAGCTCTTCATGCGCACCGTGCGCGAGGGCGGTGCCACGCTGCTGCCGATCGACAGCGAGCACTCGGCCATCTTCCAGTCGCTGCCTGAAGATCCGTCGACCTGGCCGCGGCGCATCGACAAGATCATTCTCACGGCGTCGGGCGGCCCGTTCCGCACGCGCGCGCCCGATACGCTGGGCACGGTCACGCCCGAACAGGCTTGCGCGCATCCGAACTGGGTCATGGGCCGCAAGATCTCGGTCGATTCCGCCACCATGATGAACAAGGCGCTCGAGGTGATCGAGGCGCGCCATCTGTTCGGCGTGCTGCCCGAGCAGATCGAGGTGGTCATCCATCCGCAGAGCGTGGTCCATTCGATGGTCCAGTTCACGGATGCATCGGTCATTGCCCAACTGGGGACGCCCGACATGCGCGTGCCCATTGCCGTCGGACTGGCCTGGCCCGAGCGCATCGAGAGCGGCGCGGCGCGCCTTGATTTCCGCCAGATGGCATCGCTGAGCTTCGATGCCCCCGACGCGGCGCTGTTTCCCGGGCTGGGCCTGGCCTGGCATGCGCTGCGCGCGGCGCCGGGGACCACGGCGGTGCTCAATGCGGCCAACGAAGTCGCGGTCGAGGCCTTTCTTGATCGGCGCCTGCGCTTCGACCGCATTCATGCGGTCAACATGGAAACTTTGGAAGCCGTCAGCCCCTCCAAGCCCGCATCGCTGGCCGACCTGCTGGCGCTCGACGCCAGCGCCAGGGCGGCGGCCAATGCCGCGGCGCTGCGCTTCGCGGCCTGACACTCCCGTCAACAGAGGATCCGGATGCTCACCGTCATCGCTTTCGTGGTTGCACTCGGCCTCCTGATCGCCGTGCATGAATACGGCCACTACCGCGTTGCCGTCGCCTGCGGCGTCAAGGTGCTGCGGTTTTCGGTGGGCTTCGGCAAGACACTCTACCGCTGGCAGCCCAAGCGCCAGCATCCGGGGCAGGAAACGGAGTTCGTCATCGGCGCGTTTCCGTTCGGCGGTTACGTCAAGATGCTCGATGAGCGCGAGGGGCCGGTGGCGCCCGAGGAGCGCCACCGCGCCTTCAACACGCAGCCGCTGCGCTCCCGCGCGGCCATCGTCGCTGCCGGGCCCATTGCGAATCTGCTGCTTGCCGTGGTGCTCTACACGGCCGTCAACTGGATCGGAGTCGAGGAGCCTGTTGCCAAGCTGGCGCGTCCGGTGGCGGCATCGCTGGCGGAAGCGGCGGGATTACGCGGCGGCGAGCACATCACGCGTGCCGGTTTCGAAGGCGACCTGGAACCCGTGCAGTCGTTCGAGGACCTGCGCTGGCGCATGACACGCGGCGCGCTCGACGGCCGCGACCTGACGCTCGAAGTGGCGGGCGAGGGCGGCCGGCCCGGCCGGCAGGTCGTGCTGCCGCTGAGCCTCATGGAGGCCAGGGACGCCGACCCGCAGATGTTCCGCAAGATCGGCGTGCTCGCACCGCTGACGCGTCCCGAGATCGGCCAGGTGATGGCCGGCAGCGCGGCAGAACGCGCGGGCCTTCGCAGCGGCGACGTGGTCCGCAGCGTCGGCAATGTGCCCATCGTCGATGGGCAGCAGTTGCGCGAGGTGATCCGCACCTCGATCGATGGCGACCAGCCGCGTCCGCAGACCTGGCAGGTGCAGCGCGGCAGCCAGTCGATCGAACTCGAAGTCAGGCCCGAACTGCGCGAGGAGGGCGCGGCGAAGGTCGGCCGCATCGGCGCCTATGTCGGTGCGCCGCCCGAAATGGTGACGGTGCGCCAGGGCCCGATCGATGGCGTCTGGCGCGGTATCGTGCGCACCTGGGAGGTGTCGGCGCTGACCGTCCGCATGATGGGCAAGATGGTGATCGGCGAAGCCTCGCTCAAGAATCTGAGCGGGCCGCTCACGATCGCCGACTACGCCGGCAAGTCCGCGAGCCTCGGGTTGACCCAGTACCTGGTATTCCTTGCACTGATCAGCGTGAGCCTTGGCGTGCTCAATCTCATGCCGCTGCCGGTCCTCGATGGAGGACACCTGATGTATTATCTTTGGGAGGGCCTGACCGGCAAGAGCGTCTCTGACGCCTGGATGGAACGGCTTCAGCGCGGCGGTGTCGCCTTGCTGCTGGTCATGATGTCGGTTGCACTCTTCAACGACGTCACGCGGCTCTTTGGTTAACTTTCTGCCGGCCCTTTCCGCGCCGGCCCAATTCACAGATGAACACAAACTTCAGTCGCTTTCGCCTGCGTAGCGTTGCCGCGGTGGTGGCCAGCGCGTTGGCGGCCACGGCAGCCTGGGCCGTCGAGCCCTTCACGGTGCGTGACATTCGCGTCGAGGGCCTGCAACGCGTCGAGCCCGGCACGATCTTCGCATCGCTTCCGCTGCGTGTGGGCGATACCTACAGCGACGAGCGCGGATCGGCTGCCATCCGTGCGCTGTTCGACCTGGGGTTGTTCAAGGACGTGCGCATCGACGTCAACGGCAACGTGCTGGTGGTGATCGTCGAAGAGCGTCCCACCATTGCCGACGTCGATTTCGTCGGCACCAAGGAATTCGACAAGGCCGCGCTCCAGAAGGCGCTGCGCGAAGTGGGCCTGGCCGATGGCCGCCCGTACGACAAGGCCCTGGCCGACCGCGCCGAGCAGGAACTCAAGCGCCAGTACGTGAGCCGCAGCCTCTACAACGCGCAGGTCGTGACCACGGTCACGCCCATCGAGCGCAATCGCGTCAATCTCACGTTCACCGTCACCGAGGGCGATTCCGCGCGCATTCGCGAAGTGCGTGTGGTCGGCAACAAGGCATTCAGCGAATCGACGCTGCTGAGCCTGTTCGACCAGGACAGCGGCGGCTTCATGAGCTGGTACACCAAGTCCAACCAATACTCGCGTTCGAAGCTCAACGCCGACCTGGAAACGCTGCGCTCGTACTACATCACGCGCGGCTACCTCGAGTTCCGCATCGATTCGACCCAGGTCGCCATCTCGCCGGACCGCAAGGACCTGTCGGTGACCGTCAACATCACCGAAGGCGAGAAGTTCGTTGTGGCCGGCGTCAAGCTCGACGGCAACTATCTCGGCCGCGACGAGGAGTTCAAGTCCCTCGTGACCATCAAGCCCGGTGAGCCCTACAACGGCGAGCAGGTCACCGAAACCACCAAGGCCTTCACCGACTATTTCGGCACCTTCGGCTACGCGTTCGCACGCGTGCAGGCCCGCCCGGAAATCGACCGCGTCAACAACCGCGTGACCCTGACCCTGCAGGCCGAACCCTCGCGCCGCGTTTACGTGCGCCGCGTGGCGGTGGGCGGCAATGCCAAGACGCGCGATGAAGTGATCCGGCGCGAGTTCCGGCAGTTCGAGGCCTCTTGGTACGACGGCGACAAGATCAAGCTCTCGCGCGACCGCGTGGACCGTCTGGGCTTCTTCACCGAAGTGAACGTCGAAACCCAGGAAATCCCGGGTTCGCCCGACCAGGTCGACCTGGTCGTCAACGTGGCCGAGAAGCCCACCGGCAGCCTGCAGCTCGGCGCCGGCTATTCGAGCGCGGAAAAGGTGGCTCTCACCTTCGGCATCTCGCAAGAGAACGTCTTCGGTTCGGGCAACTTCCTGGGCGTGCAGGTCAACACCAGCAAGTACAACCGCACGCTGTCGCTGACCACCACCGATCCGTATTTCACCAAGGACGGCATCTCGCGCACGATCAGCGTCTATCACACCACCACGCGCCCGTACTCGACCAACATCGACGGCGACTACAAGCTCGTGAACCAAGGCGCTTCGATCCGCTTCGGCGTGCCGTTCAGCGAAGTCGACACGGTCTTCTTCGGTGTCGGGCTCGAGCGCTACGCCTTCGATCCGAACTCGACGACGTCGTTCTCCGGGCTCTTCACGCCGGCGTCCTACCTGCGCTATTTCCAATGCCAGAGGGATGCGAGCGGTTTGTTCGTGACCGAGTGCGATCGGAAGAGCGTCTGGGGCGTCCCGCTGACCGTCGGCTGGGGCCGCGACAGCCGCGACAGCGCGCTGGTTCCGACCACCGGGCGCCTGCAGCGTGCCAACCTGGAGCTGGGCGTCGCCGGCGAAATGAAGTATTTCAAGACGAACTACCAGTACCAGGAGTTCTTCGCAATCAACAAGCAGTACACGTTTGCGATCAACGCCGACCTGGGCTATGCCAAGTCTCTTGGCGGCAAGGACTACCCGATCTTCAAGAACTTCTATGCCGGCGGCCTGGGTTCCATCCGCGGCTTCGAGCAGAACTCGCTCGGGCCGCGCGACGTGCCGCTGCCCTGGCAGACGGAAGGCGCAGCGCTCGGCGGCACCAAGAAGGCCGTGTTCAATGCCGAACTCAGTACGCCATTCCCGGGCGCCGGCAACGACCGCACGCTGCGCCTCTATGGCTTCTTCGATGTCGGCAACGTGTTCGGCTCGCGCGCCCCCGGCATCACGGACGCGCAGTACGAGGCCCAGAAAAAGCTGCGTGCCTCGGTGGGCCTCGGGGTCAGCTGGATCTCGCCGCTGGGCCCGCTGCGTCTGGCCTACGCCTTCCCCATCAAGTCCCAAAAGGAAGTGCTGGATCCGAATACCGGCGTCATCCTGATCCCGAAGGATAGAATCCAGCGCTTGCAATTCCAGATCGGAACGTCTTTCTAAATGAAGCATTTGATTCGCGCCGCCGCTGGCGCGTTGTTGATTCCCGTTTTCGCGCTCGCTGCGGCGACTGCTGCCCAGGCGCAGGAAACCTTTCGCATCGGCTTCGTGAATCCGGATCGCGTGCTGCGCGAGGCGCAGCCGGCCAAGGCTGCGCAAGCCAAGCTCGAGGCTGAATTCCTCAAGCGCGAAAAGGATCTCACGACGCAGGGCGAAGCACTGAAGACGGCCTCCGAACGGTTCGAGCGCGAAGCCCCCACCCTGTCCGAAAGCCAGCGCACTGCGCGCCAGCGCGCGCTGGTCGACCAGGACCGTGATTTCCAGCGCCGCCGCCGCGAGTTCCAGGAAGATCTCAACGCGCGCAAGAACGAAGAGCTCCAGCAGGTCTACGAACGCGCCAACCGCGTCGTGAAGCAGGTGGCCGAGGCTGAAAAGTACGATGCCATCCTGCAGGAAGCGATCTACATCAATCCCAAGCACGACATCACTGACAAGGTGATCAAGGCCCTGAACGCCTCGACCGCTGCTCCTTCGGCCGGCAAATAACGCCGCGAATCGGCGTGGGACTGCAGCTCGGAGCCATTGTCAGCGCCCTTGGGGGCGAGCTTCACGGGGACCCGGCGCTGTCCATCGAGCGGCTTGCGCCGCTGCAGAATGCACAGCCCGATGCGCTCAGCTTCCTGAGCCATCCCAAGTACCAGCAGGAACTGGCGGCCTCCAGGGCGGCCTGCGTGATCGTCGCGCCGGCCATGCGCGAGGCCGCGGCCGCGCGCGGGGCGTTCATCGTCGCGGCCGACCCCTACCTCTATTTCGCGCGCCTCACGCAGCTGTGGAAGGCGCATCACGCGCGGCCCGAGGCCGACCGCATCCATCCCTCCGCGGTGATCCATCCCGAGGCCCTGGTGGACGCCACGGCGCGCATCGGCGCCTTGTGCGTGGTGGAGCGGGGCGCGCGCGTCGGCGCCGGCACGGTCCTCAAGTCGCGCGTGACGATCAGCGAAGACTGCGTGGTCGGCGAGCGCTGCCTGCTGCATCCGGGTGTGGTGATCGGCGCCGACGGCTTCGGCCTGGCGCCGCACGAGGGCGCCTGGGTCAAGATCGAGCAGCTGGGCGCGGTGCGCATCGGCAACGACGTCGAGATCGGCGCTAACACCTGCATCGACCGCGGCGCGCTCGACGACACCGTCATCGAGGACGGCGTCAAGCTCGACAACCTGATCCAGATCGGCCACAACGTGCGTGTCGGCAAGCACACCGCCATGGCCGGCTGCGTCGGCGTGGCGGGCAGCGCCACCATCGGTGCGCACTGCACCTTTGGCGGCGGTGCGATCGTGCTCGGCCATCTCACGGTGGCCGACGGGGTTCACGTGTCCGCGGCCACCGTGGTGACCCGCTCGATCCGCAAGCCCGGCCAGTACACCGGCATGTTCCCCATCGACGACAATGCGAACTGGGAAAAGAACGCGGCAACGCTCAAGCAGTTGCACAGCCTGCGCGAACGACTCAAGGCGCTCGAAAAGGCCCCTCAGAAAAAGTGAAGACGATGCAGGAACAGAAAATCATGACGACGACGCTCGATATCCATCAAATCCTCAAGCTGCTGCCCCACCGCTACCCGTTCCTGCTGGTGGATCGCGTGCTGGACATGGAAAAGGGCAAGCGCATCACGGCGCTCAAGAACGTGACGATGAACGAGCCGTTCTTCAACGGCCACTTCCCCCACCGTCCGGTGATGCCGGGCGTACTCATGCTCGAAGCCATGGCGCAGGCGGCCGCGCTGCTGTCGTTCCATTCGCTCGACATCGTGCCTGACGACAACACGGTCTACTACTTCGCGGCCATCGACGGCGCGCGCTTCAAGCGCCCCGTGGAGCCAGGCGACCAGCTCACGCTCGAAGTCGAGATCGAGCGCATGAAGGCCGGCATCTCCAAGTTCAAGGGCCGCGCGCTGGTGGGCAGCGAACTGGCCTGCGAGGCCACGCTGATGTGCGCGATGCGCCAGATCAACTGATCTCGCGGCGGTTACGACAAGGCATGACGCAGGTTCATCCCACAGCGCTCGTCGACCCGAAGGCACAGCTGGACGCCTCCGTTTCGGTCGGGCCCTACACCGTGATCGGTCCGCACGTGCGGGTTGGCGCCGGCACGACCATCGGTGCGCATTGCGTGATCGAGGGGCGCACCACCATCGGCCGGGACAACCGGATCTTTCAGTTCTCCTCGCTCGGCGCCATTCCGCAGGACAAGAAATACGCGGGCGAGCCCACCGAACTGGTCATCGGCGACCGCAACGTCATCCGCGAGTTCTGCACCTTCAACCTCGGCGTGCCGGGCGCGGGCGGCATCACGCGGGTGGGCTGCGACAACTGGATCATGGCGTACACGCACATCGCGCACGACTGCCGTGTCGACGACCACACCACGCTGGCCAACAACACCACGCTGGCCGGTCACGTGCACCTGGCCGACTGGGTCACGATCGGCGGCCTGACGGGCATCCACCAGTTCGTCTCGGTCGGTGCCCATGCCATGGTCGGCTTCGCCAGCGCCGTGTCGCAGGACGTGCCCCCCTTCATGCTGGTCGACGGCAATCCGCTGGCGGTGCGCGGCTTCAACGTCGTGGGCCTGCGCCGCCGCGATTTTTCGGCCTCCCGCCTGGCGGCGGTCAAGCAGATGCACCGCCTGCTGTACCGGCAGGGCAAGACGCTCGAAGAAGCGCGCGCCGGCATCGCTGCCCTGGCCACCGAAACGCCGGAAGCGGCCGCAGACGTGGCGCTGATGGAGCAGTTCCTGGCCACATCGACACGCGGCATTGCGCGTTGAAGTAAGCGAGACGGCCGCCATGGGCAAGGACGAACAGCGACGCTTCGCGCTGGTCGCGGGAGAAGCTTCCGGCGACCTGCTCGCCGGCCTTCTTCTCGACGGCCTGCAGGCGCGTTGGCCGTCGCTCCAGACCATGGGCATCGGCGGGCCCCGCATGCTTGCGCACGGGCTGCAGAGCTGGTGGCCGCAGGAAAAGCTCGCGGTGCGCGGCTACATCGAGGTGCTGCGCCACTACGCCGAGATCGCCGGCATCCGCCGGCAGCTCAAGGCGCGGCTGCTGCGCGAATGGCCCGAGCTCTTCATCGGCGTCGACGCCCCCGATTTCAACCTCGACCTCGAAGCCGGACTGCGCAGCCGCGGCATGAAGACCGTGCATTTCGTCTGCCCGTCGATCTGGGCCTGGCGTGCCGACCGCATCGACAAGATCCGGGCCGCGGCTGACCACGTGCTGTGCATCTTTCCGTTCGAGCCGGCGCTGCTGGCCGAGCAGGGCGTGCAGGGCAGCTACGTCGGCCATCCGCTGGCCAACGTGATTCCGATGGTGCCAGACCGCGCCGGGGCGCGCGCGGCCCTCGGCCTCGCGCCGGATGCGCAGGTCGTGGCCCTGCTGCCCGGCAGCCGCCGCTCGGAAGTGCGCTACCTTGCCGCCCGTTTTTTTGCCGCCGCGGCGCAGATGCTGCAGGCGCGGCCCGCGCTCCGGTTCGTCGCCCCCATCCTGCCGGGGCTGCGTGTCGAGGTCGAGGCGCTGCTGCAGGCCAGCGGTGCGGCGGGGCGGGTACAACTGCTCGACGGCCAGTCGCATGCCGCGCTGGCCGCCTGCGACGCCACCCTGATCGCCAGCGGCACCGCCACGCTCGAGGCGGCGCTGTTCAAGCGGCCGATGGTCATCGCATACAACATGAATGCGCTTTCATGGCGTCTGATGCAGCGCAAGCAGCTCCAGCCCTGGGTCGGCCTGCCCAACATCCTGTCGCGCGAATTCGTGGTGCCCGAGCTGCTGCAGGAGGCCGCCACGCCGCAGGCGCTGGCCGAGGCCACGCTGGCCTGGCTCGACGCGCCCGAGAAAACGCGGGCGCTGCAACAAAAATTTTCAGAGCTGCACGTGCAACTGCAGCGCGATACGCCCACACTTTGCGCCGATGCGATCCAGAAAGTTCTTGAAGGCTGAGCAGGCGGCCCTCGTGTGGGACGCGCCGGGCCTCGTAGCGGGCGTCGATGAAGCGGGCCGCGGGCCGCTGGCCGGCCCGGTCGTGGCGGCAGCCGTCATCCTAGACGACCAGCGGCCGATCCGCGGCCTGGCCGATTCCAAGACGCTCACGGCCCTGCAGCGCGAACGCCTGAACGACCAGATCCTTGCCAAGGCGCTGTGCTGCTCGGTGGCGCAGGCCACGGTCGAGGAAATCGACACCCACAACATCCTGCAGGCCACCATGCTCGCCATGCGCCGTGCGGTCGAGGGCCTGCGCCTGAAGCCCGCCAAGGTGCTGGTCGACGGCAACCGCCTGCCCACGCTCGACGTGCTGGCCGAGGCCATCGTCAAGGGCGATGCGCGGATCAAGGCGATCTCCGCCGCCTCGATCCTGGCCAAGGTCCACCGCGACCGGCTGTGCGAGCAGCTGCACCTGGAGTTTCCGTACTACGGCTTTGCCGGCCACAAGGGCTACGGCACGCCGGAGCACCTGGAGGCGCTGCAGCGCCATGGCGCGTGCATTCATCACCGCAGGTCGTTCAGCCCGGTGGCCGCGGCACTGGCGCGCACTGCGGAGGGTGCGGCTGCGCTCGTGCTCGAGGCCTCGATGCCGGTTCCGGCCGAAATCCCGACCGCCGAGACCGTGCACCTCGACCTGCGCGCCGCGCCCTGAGCCGAAGCATGACCAGCCCCACCGGCGCGAACCACATCAGTTCGCGCGACAACCCGCTGCTCAAGGACCTGCGCAAACTGGCCCAGGACCCCGGCGCCTATCGCCGGCTCGGCCGGATCTGGCTCGAAGGCGACCATCTCTGCCGAGCGGCGCTCGCACGCGGCATCCGGCCTGCGGTCGCCGTCTTCTCGGAGTCCTTCTGGCCGTCGGTACCTGCCGAATGGGTGAATTCTGCTATCAAAACGGTAGTAGTCAACGACGATCTACTGCGGGCTGCCAGCGGCCTGGAGTCGCCGGCGCCGATGGGCTTCGTGCTCGATCTGCCGGCGCGGCCGCCCTTGCTTCCCGATGCGCCCAGCGTGGTGCTTGACCGCCTGCAGGACGCCGGCAACGCCGGCTCCATCCTGCGCAGCGCGGCCGCTTTCGGGTTCAAGCAGGTGATCGCGCTCAAAGGCACGGCGGCCTTGTGGGCGCCGAAGGTGCTGCGTGCCGGCATGGGCGCGCATTTCGGGTTGCGGCTGATCGAAGGCGTGGAGGCCGATGCCCTCGACGAACTGAAGGTGCCGCTGGTGGCCACCAGTTCCCACCGGGGCGACTGGCTGCACCAGGCGAGGCTGCCGCATCCTTGCGCATGGCTGCTGGGCCATGAAGGGCAGGGCGTTTCACCGGCGCTGGAAGCCCGCGCCAGCCATCACATCCGGATCGCGCAGCCGGGCGGCGAGGAGTCGCTGAACGTGGCGGCCGCCGCTGCGATCTGCCTGCATGCGAGCGGCGCAGCGGCGCTTGCCCAGGCAGCTTCCTGATCTCCGAATGCCGCATAGGCATGGGTCGCGAATGTTTTCCGGCCCTGCGGCCCGAGAGGGCGACGCCGCCGGGCTACAATCGGGGGCTTACTCGCAATAGCGTCGCCCGGCCGCCTTTAACGCCAAAATCCCCTTAAGCAGCAGTCCGCAGGCAACGCGCCTGGGGCTCCGGGCGACCGTAACCATCCGGAGAACCCAGTGCTTTTGTCTCTCAAGGGAAGTTTCCCGCCCGCCATCCTGGCGCTCGCAGACGGCACGGTCTTTCAAGGCAATTCGATCGGGGCCGCCGGCTCCACGACCGGCGAGGTGGTGTTCAACACCGCCATGACCGGTTACCAGGAAATCCTCACCGACCCGAGCTACTGCCAGCAGATCGTGACCCTCACGTATCCGCACATCGGCAACTACGGCGTCAACGGTGAAGACATCGAAGCCGACAAGATCCATGCCGCGGGCCTGATCATCAAGGACCTGCCCCTCGTCGCCTCCAACTTCCGCAAGACCGCCACGCTGAGCGAATACCTCGTGGCCGGCAAGACGGTGGCCATCGCGAACATCGACACCCGCAAGCTCACGCGCCACCTGCGCACCCATGGCGCGCAGAATGGCTGCATCCTGGGCCTGGCCGCGGGCGAGGCTGTGACGCAGGCGCTGGTCGACAAGGCCATCGCCGCCGCCAAGGCCGCGCCCAGCATGGCCGGCCTTGACCTCGCCAAGGTGGTGTCGGTCCAGCAGACCTACGAATGGACCGAGACCGAGTGGAAGCTGGGCGCGGGCTACGGCGTGCAGATCACGCCGAAGTTCCACGTGGTGGCCTTCGACTACGGCGTCAAGAAGAACATCCTGCGCATGATCGCCCAGCGCGGCGCCCGCATCACCGTGGTGCCGGCGCAGACGCCCGCGGCCGACGTGCTCAAGCTCAAGCCCGACGGCATCTTCCTGGCCAACGGCCCGGGCGACCCGGAGCCCTGCGACTACGCCATCAGCGCGGTCAAGGAGCTCATCGAGACCGGCATTCCCACCTTTGGCATCTGCCTGGGCCACCAGATCATGGCGCTGGCTTCGGGTGCCAAGACCTTCAAGATGAAGTTCGGCCACCACGGCGCGAACCATCCGGTGAAGGACCTGGACGACGGCCGCGTGAGCATCACCAGCCAGAACCACGGCTTCGCGGTCGACGAGAAGTCGCTGCCCGCCAACCTGCGCCCCACCCACATCAGCCTGTTCGACAACACGCTGCAGGGCCTTGCGCGTACCGACAAGCCGGCGTTCTGTTTCCAGGGCCACCCGGAAGCCTCGCCCGGCCCGCACGACATCGGCTACCTGTTCGACCGCTTCACCGCGCTCATGGAGCAGGCACGTGGCTGATGCACCCGCGGTGCTCGACGTCTCGGTGCTCGCCGCGTTGCGCGATGCCGAGGGCAAGATCTATGTGCTGCGCGGCCTGAAGGTCATGCTGGCGCAGGACCTTGCCGCGCTCTACGGCGTCGAGACCCGGGTGCTGCTGCAGGCCATGCGCCGCAACCTCGATCGTTTTCCCGCGGACTTCGCCTTCACCCTCGAGAACCACGACCTCGAGGCTTTGAGATCACAGCTTGTGATCTCAAAACCCGAGAAGTCGGGCTCGGGCGGCGCGCGCTACCGCAGCGTGGCCTTCACCGAGCAGGGTGTGGCCATGTTGTCGAGCGTGCTGCGCAGCGAACGCGCCGTGGCCGTCAACATCGAGATCATGCGAACCTTCGTCAAGCTGCGCAGCATGCTGTCGGAGCATGCCGATCTCAAGCGCAAGCTGAATGCGCTGGAACAGCGATACGACCAGAACTTTCGCGATGTATTCAACGCGATCCATCAATTGATGGATGAGCCGAAGCCGGGCGCCTACAGCGGCCGCGGCATCGGTTTCACCAAGGACAAATAAGATGCCCAAGCGCTCAGACCTCCAATCCATTCTCATCATCGGCGCCGGCCCGATCATCATCGGCCAGGCCTGCGAGTTCGACTACTCCGGCGTGCAGGCCTGCAAGGCATTGCGCGAGGAGGGCTACAAGGTCATCCTGATCAACAGCAACCCAGCGACGATCATGACCGACCCGGCCACGGCCGACGTGACCTACATCGAGCCCATCACCTGGCAGACGGTCGAGAAGATCATCGCCAAGGAGCGCCCCGACGCGATCCTGCCGACCATGGGCGGCCAGACCGCGCTCAACTGCGCGCTCGACCTCTGGCGCCACGGCGTGCTCGACAAGTACACCGGCGCGGCCACCAACAAGCCGGTCGAGCTGATCGGCGCCACGCCCGAAGCCATCGACAAGGCCGAGGACCGCCTGAAGTTCAAGGACGCGATGACCAAGATCGGCCTGGGCTCGGCGCGCTCCGGCATCGCCCACTCGATGGACGAGGCCTGGGCCGTGCAGAAGTCGGTCGGCTTCCCGACGGTGATTCGCCCCAGCTTCACGCTCGGCGGCACCGGCGGCGGCATCGCCTACAACCCGGAAGAGTTCGAGACCATCTGCAAGCGCGGCATCGAAGCCTCGCCCACCAACGAGCTGCTGATCGAAGAGTCGCTGCTCGGCTGGAAGGAGTACGAGATGGAAGTCGTGCGCGACAAGGCCGACAACTGCATCATCGTCTGCTCGATCGAAAACCTGGACCCGATGGGCGTGCACACCGGCGACTCGATCACCGTGGCACCGGCGCAGACGCTCTCCGACAAGGAATACCAGATCCTGCGCAACGCCTCGCTGGCCGTGCTGCGCGAGATCGGCGTCGATACCGGTGGCTCGAACGTGCAGTTCTCGATCAACCCGAAGGACGGCCGCATGGTCGTCATCGAGATGAACCCGCGCGTGTCGCGTTCGTCGGCGCTGGCCTCCAAGGCCACGGGCTTCCCGATCGCCAAGGTCGCGGCCAAGCTGGCCGTGGGCTACACGCTCGACGAGCTGCGCAACGAGATCACCGGCGGCGCCACGCCCGCGTCGTTCGAACCGTCGATCGACTACGTGGTCACCAAGATCCCGCGTTTCGCGTTCGAGAAATTCCCGCAGGCCGATTCGCGCCTCACCACGCAGATGAAGTCGGTGGGCGAGGTGATGGCCATGGGCCGCACCTTCCAGGAATCGTTCCAGAAGGCGCTGCGCGGCCTCGAGGTGGGCGTGGACGGCCTCAACGAGAAGACGCAGGACCGCGAAGTGCTCGAGAAGGAACTCGGCGAGCCCGGCCCCGAGCGCATCTGGTATGTCGGCGATGCCTTCGCCATGGGCCTGAGCGTGGATGAGGTGTTCGCGCTGACCAAGATCGACCCGTGGTTCCTGGTGCAGATCGAGGAAATCGTGAAGATCGAGCTCGAACTCGAAACCAAGTCGCTGGCCGACATCGACCGCGACACGCTGCTCGCGCTCAAGAAGAAGGGCTTCTCCGACCGCCGCCTCGCCAAGCAGCTCAAGACCACCGACACGGCCATCCGCGAGAAGCGCCGTGCGCTCGGCGTGCGCCCGGTCTACAAGCGCGTGGACACCTGCGCGGCCGAGTTCGCGACCAACACGGCCTACATGTATTCGACCTACGAGGAAGAGTGCGAAGCCGATCCCACCGACAAGAAGAAGATCATGGTGCTCGGCGGCGGTCCCAACCGCATCGGCCAGGGCATCGAGTTCGACTACTGCTGCGTGCATGCCGCGCTCGCCATGCGCGAGGACGGCTACGAGACCATCATGGTCAACTGCAACCCCGAGACCGTGTCGACCGACTACGACACCTCCGACCGCCTGTATTTCGAGCCGCTCACGCTCGAGGACGTGCTGGAGATCGTCGACAAGGAAAAGCCGCTCGGCGTGATCGTGCAGTACGGCGGCCAGACGCCGCTGAAGCTCGCGCTCGACCTCGAGGCCAACGGCGTGCCGATCATCGGCACATCGCCCGACATGATCGACGCGGCCGAAGACCGCGAGCGCTTCCAGAAGCTGCTGCACGAGCTCAAGCTGCTGCAGCCGCCGAATGCCACCGCGCGCACTGAACCCGAGGCGCTCGAAAAGGCCGCGGCGCTGGGCTACCCGCTGGTGGTGCGCCCGAGCTATGTGCTTGGCGGCCGTGCGATGGAAATCGTGCACGAGCAGCGCGACCTCGAGCGCTACATGCGTGAAGCCGTGAAGGTCAGCAACGACTCGCCGGTGCTGCTCGACCGCTTCCTCAACGACGCCGTCGAATGCGACGTCGACTGCATCCGCGACGCCGAAGGTGCCACCCTGATCGGCGGCGTGATGGAGCACATCGAGCAGGCCGGCGTGCACTCGGGCGACTCCGCCTGCTCGCTGCCGCCCTACAGCCTGAGCGCCGAGACCATTGCCGAGCTCAAGCGCCAGAGCGCCGCCATGGCTGCCGCGCTCAACGTGGTCGGCCTGATGAACGTGCAGTTCGCGATCCAGCAGAAGGATGGCAAGGACGTCATCTACGTGCTCGAGGTGAACCCGCGGGCCTCGCGCACCGTGCCCTACGTGAGCAAGGCCACCGGCATCCAGCTCGCCAAGGTGGCGGCTCGCTGCATGGCCGGCCAGTCGCTCAAGTCGCAGGGCGTGACCAAGGAAGTCACGCCGCCTTACTTCAGCGTGAAGGAAGCCGTGTTCCCGTTCGTCAAGTTCCCGGGCGTGGACACCATCCTCGGTCCCGAGATGAAGTCGACCGGCGAAGTGATGGGCGTGGGCAGGACCTTCGGCGAAGCCTTCGTGAAGTCGCAGCTCGGCGCCGGCACGCACCTGCCGAAGTCGGGCAAGGTCTTCATCTCGGTGAAGAACAACGACAAGGCGCGCGCCGTGGAAGTGGCGCGCGGCCTGGTCAAGCTGGGCTTCGAGATCATCGCCACCAAGGGCACGGCCGCCGCCATCGGCGCCGCGGGCATCGAATGCGCGACGGTGAACAAGGTGACCGAGGGCCGACCGCACATCGTGGACATGATCAAGAACAACGAGATTGCGCTGGTCATCAACACGGTGGAAGAGCGCCGCAACGCGATCACCGATTCGCGCCAGATCCGCACCTCGGCGCTGCTCGCGCGCGTGACCACCTTCACCACGATCTTCGGCGCCGAAGCCGCGGTCGAGGGCATGGGCTTCATGGACGAGCTCGGCGTGATCTCGGTGCAGGAGATGCACGCGCAGCTGGCTGCCGCCTGAGCGTGGCCATGGAAACCCAGCTCGTCGAACTGGACCTGAGCGACTGGCGCGCGGCCACGCCCAACGAGGCGTGGATCGCGCAGCTGGAAGCGGGCAAGGTGCTCTATTTCCCGCGCCTGGGTTTCGAGCTGCTGCCCGAAGAACGCAGCCTGCTGACGCCCAGCCTGCTGTCGCCCGATGTGCGCAACATCAGCCTCGATGCCAACGGTAAGCTCAAGGGCGTGGCCGGCGACGAGGCGGTGCAGCGTGCGGCCGCCGCGATGGTGGGGCGGTTCCGTGCGCAGGCACAGCAGCTGATCCACGGCCTGCTGCCGCACTACACGCCGGCCCTGCGCCTGGCGCCGACCAGCTACCGGCCGGCAAAGGTCGAGACGCGCGTGCAGTCGTGGCGCGCCGACGACCGCCGGCTGCATGTCGATGCCTTTCCGTCGCGGCCGAACTACGGCGAGCGCATCCTGCGCGTCTTCACCAACGTCAATCCCGAGGGCGCACCGCGCGTGTGGCGCGTGGGCGAGCCCTTCGAGGACATCGCCAGGCGCTTCCTGCCGCGTGCCAAGCCCTATGTGCGCTGGCAGGCCAAGCTGCTGCAGGCGCTGCATGTGACCAAGTCGTTCCGCAGCGAGTACGACCACCTGATGCTGCAGCTGCACGACGGCATGAAGGCCGACATGGCCTACCAGGAAAATTCGCCGCAGGAGAAGGCCGAATTCCCGCCGGGGTCGGTGTGGGTGTGCTTCTCGGACCAGACCTCGCACGCCGTCATGGCGGGCCAGTACATGCTCGAGCAGACCCTTCATCTGCCCGCGTCGAAGCAATACAATCCGGATTCGAGCCCGCTCGCCATCCTGAGCCGGCTGACCGGACGCACACTCGTCTGATCCTGTCCCCCAATCGACCGCCGAACGGCAGCGTTCGGCGGTTTCGCTTTATGGAGAACCAAACATGGCCACCATTCCAATTACCAAGCGCGGTGCCGAGAAGCTGCGCGCCGAGCTGCATCAGCTCAAGACCGTGGACCGCCCCTGGGTCATCAATGCGATCTCCGAAGCCCGCGCGCAGGGCGACCTGAGCGAGAACGCCGAATACGAAGTCGCCAAGGACCGCCAGGGCTTCATCGAGGGCCGCATCCAGGAGGTCGAGGGCAAGCTTTCGGCCGCCCAGATCATCGACCCGGCCGAACTCGACGCCGGCGGCAAGGTGGTGTTCGGCTCCACGGTGGAACTCGAGGAAGAAGAATCGGGCGAGGCCGTCAAGTACCAGATCGTCGGCGAGGACGAGGCCGACCTGAAGCTCGGCCTGATCAACATCTCCAGCCCGATCGCGCGCGCGCTCATCGGCAAGGAAGAGGGCGACACCGCCGAGGTGCAGGCGCCCGGCGGCCTCAAGCGCTACGAGATCGTGGCGGTGCGCTACATCTGACCGGCAGGATGAAAGACCGCCTCGCGCTGATGCTGGCCGCCTTCTGGTGGGGCAGCCTCACGACGATCGGTTTCCTCGTGGTGCCGATGCTCTTCGCGAAGCTCGGCAGTCCCGCAGTGGCCGGAAATTTCGCGGGCCAGCTGTTCGAGGCGCAGAGCTGGATTGCGATCGGCTGCGGCCTGCTGCTCCTGGTTCACTTCCGCACGAAGATGGACCAGCGCATCGACAGCGCCTCAATGAGCGCCATCTTCCTGATCCTGGGGGCGCTCCTGCTGGCTTTGCTCCAGCAATATGCCGTGGCGCCGCGCATTCTTGCGCGCGACAACCTCAAGCTGTGGCACGCCGTGGGAAGCGGCATGTATGTGGTCCAGTGGCTCTGTGCCGGTGCGCTGCTGTGGCGCATGGGCGGCCGGGCGCCTGCTGCGGCCTGAATGCCGGCGGCGGCAGGACGACTTGCGCCGTCCCCGCCGCCATTCCGTTCATTCCTTCCAGAACCTGGCGACCCAGTTCGCCGGCCGGATGTAGCGGAAAGCCCGGTTGCGCCGGCCCGCCAGCGCGTCGGGCGGATTGCATTCGCCGTGGAACACCATGATGCGCGCGCCCTCCGGCACAAAGGGCTCTTCCCAGTAGTTGGTCGGCCACATCGGGATGCCGTGGTACTTGAAGCTCGGGCACCAGGCCGCGGGCCAGTAGCCCAGCTTGCCCTGCTTGTGCAGCACGTCGGACAGATAGGCCTGCTCGTTGCGGTACTCGGCCTGGACCTTGTCCATGTTGGCGCGGAAATACGCCAGCACGTCGGCATGGGCGCCCAGCTCGAAGCGGTAGACCGACGAGTTTCCCGTGATCCGCTGGCGCCGCCAGGGGCGCGCGTAGTCGTGGATGATCAGGAACTCGCCGGGGTATTCGAAGAAGGCATCGAGGCTGCCGACGACGACCACGTCCACGTCCAGGAACAGGGCAGTGCCGCGCAGGCCGTGCAGGTCTTTTTCGAAGGTGGTGAGCTTCTTCCACGCGCCGTCGCGCTGGCCGGGCGCCAACTGCAGGTTCAGCGGGGGGATCGGCAGGCAGGTCACTTCGGGGCGGATGCCGGTGCCGTCGTCCGTCAGGCACACGAACTTGAAGTCGCCGCTGAGATTGCGGCGCACCATCGCGTAGAGGCGGTTGACGTATTCGGGGCCGTATTTCGTGCCCCACTTCATGCAGAGAATGTGGCGCTGTGCGCCTTGCGCTGGCGCCAAGTTCAGTCTGCCTGGTTGCGTTTCTTGGCCGAGAGCGGCCGCTTGGCCTTGGCGCGCTTGATGGTGCCGCCGGGCGTGAGGCGCTGGTTGCCGAGCACGCGCAGGGTCTTGATCTCGGGCCGCTGGCCGCCGCGCTTGCTGTACTTCAGCACCTTGATGTCGCGCGGGCCTGGCATGCGGTCTTCATCGACCACGCGCTCTTTCTCGGGCTTGGGGCGCCACAGCACCAGCAGCTTGCCGATGTGCTGGATGGGGGCGGCGCCGAGCTCGTCGGCGAGCTCTTGCAGCATGGCATCGCGGGCCAGGCGGTCGTCGGAGAAGACGCGGATCTTGATCAGGCCATGGGCCTTGAGCGCCGCGTCGGCCTCTTTCTTCACGGCAGGGGTGAGCCCGTCTCCACCGACCATGACGATCGGATCCAGGTGGTGAGCTTCGGCGCGGTGCACCTTGCGCTCGGCAGGGGTAAGTTGAATGGCGGGCATCCCCGTATTATCGACGCGTTACAAAGACCTCCATGAGCACCAAAGCCAAAAGCAAAAAAGTCAACAAAGCCTGGCTGCACGACCACATCAACGACCCGTACGTGAAATTGGCCACGCGCGAGGGATACCGCGCACGCGCCGCCTACAAGCTCAAGGAAATCGACGAATCCCTCGGCCTGGTGAGGCCGGGCCAGCTGGTGGTCGACCTGGGTTCCACGCCCGGAGCCTGGAGCCAGTACCTGCGCCGGCGCATGTCGCCCGAAGGCGCCGCGGCCGGCGAGCTGAACGGCACCATCATCGCGCTGGACATCCTGCCGATGGAGCCGATCGAGGGCGTCACCTTCCTGCAGGGCGATTTCCGCGAAGCGGAACTGCTGGAGCAGGTGCTGGGCGTGCTGGCCGGCCGGAAGGCCGACCTGGTGGTTTCCGACATGGCGCCCAACCTGTCGGGCATCCATTCGGCCGATGCGGCTCGCGTGGCGCACCTGATCGAGCTTGCCATCGACTTCGCCCAGCACCACCTGAAGCCCGAGGGGGCGCTGGTGGCCAAGCTCTTCCACGGCAGCGGCTATGACGAGCTGGTGAAGCTGTTCAAGGCGAACTTCCGCGTCGTGAAGCCCTTCAAACCTAAGGCTTCGCGCGACAAATCGTCGGAAACCTTCCTTGTCGGCATGGGTCTGAAGGCTCAGGAAACGCTTTGATACCTTGACGCCGGGGCCCGCAAAGCGTGCCCATGGGGCGCAAACCCTTGTCAGGCTATGGCTGCTTTAGGGAAATGCCCGCTTTTCGCAGCTTGAAAAGCCTAAAATGGGGCGCAATTGCGTATCCATAGCGCGTTCTTTTCACAATCTTGTCACGCGCTTTCGACTGGAGCTTCGTTTGAACAATCAGTGGTTTTCCAAAGTTGCCGTATGGCTCGTCATTGCCATGGTGTTGTTCACTGTGTTCAAGCAGTTCGACACCCGCGGCGGCGTCGGCTCAGGGACGGTGAGCTATTCGGAGTTCCTGGATCAGGTCCGAAACAACCAGATCAAGAGCGCCGTCATTCCTGAAGGTGCCGGCGGCGGAGAAATCGTGGCCGTCACCAACGAGGATCGCAAGATCCGCACGACCGCCACCGTGCTCGACCGCGGCCTGGTGGGCGACCTGATCGACCACAACGTCAAGTTCGACGTCAAGCCGCGCGAAGAGGGCTCGCTCCTCATGACGCTGCTGGTGAGCTGGGGGCCGATGCTGCTCCTGATCGGGGTCTGGATCTATTTCATGCGGCAGATGCAGGGCGGTGGCAAAGGCGGGGCATTCAGCTTCGGCAAGAGCAAGGCCCGCATGATGGACGAGAACAACAACACGGTCACTTTTGCCGACGTCGCGGGCTGCGACGAGGCCAAGGAGGAAGTCCGCGAGGTGGTCGATTTCCTGAAGGACCCGCAGCGCTTCCAGAAGCTCGGCGGCCGCATTCCGCGCGGCCTGCTGCTGGTCGGCCCTCCGGGTACCGGCAAGACCTTGCTGGCCAAGTCGATTGCCGGCGAAGCCAAGGTCCCATTCTTCTCGATCTCGGGTTCGGACTTCGTCGAAATGTTCGTCGGCGTGGGCGCGGCCCGCGTGCGCGACATGTTCGAGAACGCCAAGAAGAACGCGCCCTGCATCATCTTCATCGACGAAATCGATGCGGTGGGCCGTCAGCGCGGCGCCGGCCTGGGCGGCGGCAACGACGAGCGCGAACAAACCTTGAACCAGATGCTGGTCGAGATGGACGGCTTCGAAACCAACCTGGGCGTGATCGTGGTGGCTGCCACCAACCGCCCGGACATCCTGGACGCTGCACTGCTGCGCCCGGGCCGCTTCGACCGCCAGGTGTACGTGACGCTGCCCGACATCCGCGGCCGCGAGCAGATCCTGGGCGTTCACATGCGCAAGGTGCCGCTGGGCCAGGACGTGAACCCGAGCGTCATCGCGCGCGGCACGCCCGGCATGTCCGGCGCCGACCTGGCCAACCTCTGCAACGAAGCCGCGCTGATGGCCGCGCGCCGCAATGCCCGCGTGGTCGAGATGCAGGACTTCGAGAAGGCCAAGGACAAGATCTTCATGGGCCCCGAGCGCAAGAGCATGGTCATGCCCGAGGAAGAGCGCCGCAACACGGCCTACCACGAGTCTGGCCACGCGCTCATCGGCAAGCTGCTGCCCAAGTGCGACCCGGTCCACAAGGTCACCATCATCCCGCGCGGCCGCGCGCTGGGCGTGACCATGAGCCTGCCCGCTCAGGACCGCTACAGCTATGACCGCGAATACATGCTGAACCAGATCAGCATGCTGTTCGGCGGCCGCATCGCCGAAGAAGTGTTCATGCACCAGATGACCACCGGCGCCAGCAACGACTTCGAGCGCGCGACCTCCATCGCCCGCGACATGGTCACGCGCTACGGCATGACCGATGCGCTGGGTCCGATGGTCTACGCGGAGAACGAAGGCGAAGTGTTCCTCGGCCGCTCGGTCACCAAGACCACCAACATGAGCGAGCAGACCATGGAAAAGGTCGATGCCGAAGTGCGCCGCATCATCGACGAGCAGTACGCCCTGGCGCGCCGCCTGATCGAGGAAAACAGCGACAAGATGCACGTCATGGCCAAGGCCCTGCTCGAATGGGAAACCATCGATACGGAACAGCTCGACGACATCATGGCCGGCCGCGCGCCGCGTCCGCCCAAGGACTGGACGCCGCGCATTCCGCCCTCGGGCAGTGGCGGCAGCGGCGGCACGCCGGCAGTCAATCCGGATCCGGCACCCACAGTGGCCTGAAGTGAATCCGGTGTTTCACACCAACGGGGCCATGGGCCCCGTTTTCGATGAAGGTGCCGCATGACGATGGCCCGCGCGGTGGCCTGGCGGGCCGGCCGTTTTGCAATCGATCTCGCGCAGCCGCGCGTGATGGGCATCGTCAACGTCACGCCCGATTCCTTCTCCGATGGCGGGGCGCATGCGTCCGCCGAGGCTGCGCTGCGGCATTGCGAGCAGTTGCTGAAGGAGGGCGCCGACATCCTCGACATCGGCGGCGAATCTACCCGCCCCGGCAGTCCGGCCGTGCCGCTCGATGTCGAACTGGCGCGCGTGCTGCCGGTGGTCCGGGAGGCCGTCAAGCTCAACGTGCCGCTGTCCATCGACACCTACAAGCCGGAGGTGATGCGCGCGGTGCTCGAGCTGGGCGCCGACATCGTCAACGACGTCTGGGCGCTGCGGCAGCCCGGGGCGCGTGAGGCGGTGGCTGCGCATCCCTCCTGCGGCGTCTGCCTGATGCACATGCATCGGGACCCGCAAACCATGCAGACCGCGCCCATGCAGGGCGACGTGGTGCCCGAGGTGCTGTCGTTCTGGGCCGAGCAGGTGGCGCAGCTTCGGGCGCTGAAGGTCGATCCATCGCGAATCACGCTGGACCCGGGCATCGGCTTCGGCAAGACCGCGGCGCAGAATTTTGCGCTGCTGGCGCGCCAGCGCAAGCTGCTCGAAGCCGGCTATCCGCTGCTGCTGGGCTGGTCGCGCAAGTCGTCGATCGGCACGGTCACCGGTATTCCAGCGGCAGCAGAGCGCCTGGTGCCCAGCGTGACGGCGGCGGTGCTCGCCGTGGACCGGGGCGCGGCCATCGTGCGGGTGCACGACGTGCGCGACACCGTGGCGGCCATCGCCGTATGGCGCGCCATGAAGGCCGAAGAGACACATTCACAACTCACTCGACAACAAGAACAAGTTCCATGACCCGCAAATACTTTGGCACCGACGGCATCCGCGGCACGGTCGGCCAGTCGCCCATCACGCCCGATTTCGTGCTGCGCCTCGCGCATGCCGTGGGCCGCGTGCTCAAGAAGAGCGAGGCGCGCCCCACGGTGCTGATCGGCAAGGACACGCGCATCTCGGGCTACATGCTCGAGTCCGCACTGGAGTCGGGTTTCAACTCCGCTGGGGTCGACGTGGTGCTGCTGGGACCGCTGCCGACGCCGGGCGTGGCGTACCTGACGCGGGCCCAGCGTGCGAGCCTGGGCGTGGTGATCAGCGCCAGCCACAACGCCTATCCCGACAACGGCATCAAGTTCTTCAGCGCGCAGGGAACCAAGCTCGACGACGCATGGGAGCTTGCGGTGGAAGCCGCGCTCGAGGAGCCCCCCGTGTGGGTCGACTCTGCCAACCTCGGCAAGGCACGCCGCCTCAACGACGCGCCGGGCCGCTACATCGAGTTCTGCAAGAGCACCTTCGCCAACGACCTGACCCTGCGCGGCATGAAGCTCGTGGTCGATGCGGCGCATGGTGCGGCCTACCAGGTGGCGCCGAACGTGTTCCACGAACTGGGCGCCGAGGTCAGCAGCATCGGCTGTGCACCCGACGGCCTCAACATCAACAAGGGCTTCGGCGCGACCCATCCGGCCGCGCTGGTCGAAGCCGTCACCGCGCAGAAGGCCGACTACGGCATCGCGCTCGACGGCGACGCCGACCGCCTGCAACTGGTCGACGCCAGCGGGCGGCTGTTCAATGGCGACGAGCTGCTCTACCTCATGGTGGCCGAGCGCATGGCGCGCGGCGACAAGCCGGCG
This sequence comes from Variovorax beijingensis, assembly GCF_007828835.1. Lineage (GTDB taxonomy): Bacteria > Pseudomonadota > Gammaproteobacteria > Burkholderiales > Burkholderiaceae_C > Variovorax > Variovorax beijingensis_A. The sequence goes on from NZ_VIVL01000011.1 coordinate 98,617, forward strand.
GGCGTGGTCGGCACGCTCATGACCAACAAGGCCGTCGAGGTGGCGCTGCGCGGGCAGGGCATCGAGCTGGTGCGCGCCAAGGTGGGCGACCGCTATGTGCTCGAGGAACTCGAAAAGCGCGGCTGGCTCCTGGGCGGCGAGGGCTCGGGCCATCTGCTGGCACTCGACCGCCACACCACCGGAGACGGCATCGTGAGCGCGCTGCAGGTGCTGCAGGCCTGCGTGCGCAGCGGCAAGACGGTGGCGCAGCTGCTCGCGGAGATCACGCTGTTCCCGCAGGTGCTGATCAACGTCCGCCTGGCGCCGGGACAGGACTGGAAGAACAACGATGCGCTGGCTGGCGAAACGCAGCGCATCGAAGCCGAGCTCGGCGACAGCGGCCGCGTGCTGATCCGCGCGAGCGGCACCGAACCGCTGGTGCGCGTGATGGTCGAGGCGCGCGATGCGAAACAGGCTGAATCCTGTGCGAAGCGGCTTGCCGCAACCCTGGAACCGGCGCGGTGACGATGATCGAGGTTGTGCTCGCGGACTACCGCGACGCCGCGCACGCAGCCGCTCTGGTCGACCTGCTCGACGCCTATGCACGCGATCCCGCGGGCGGCGGCACGCCGCTCGAAGCGGGCGTGCTGGCCGGGCTGCCGGCGGCGCTGGCGGCGCGGCCGCAAGCATTCAGCGTGCTCGCGTACGACGGGCCAATGCCCGTGGGCCTGGTCAACTGCATCGAGGGCTTTTCGACCTTCGCCTGCAAGACGCTGGTCAACGTGCACGACGTCGTCGTGCTGCCCAGCCATCGCGGCCGGCGCATTGCGCAGCGCATGCTTGCGCGGGTGGAGCAGGAGGCCCGCGCGCGCGGCGCCTGCAAGCTCACGCTCGAGGTGCTGTCGGGCAATGCGCCAGCGCTGCGCAGCTACGAGCGCGAGGGGTTCGCCGGCTATCAGCTCGATCCGGCGTTCGGGCACGCGGTGTTTCTGCAGAAGAAGCTCTGAAAAGAAAAAGGGCCGGGCGCGTTGGCGCCGTCGGCCCTCACCCCAACCCTCTCCCGGAGGGAGAGGGGGTAAGACGAATCAGAAGCGCGTGACGGGCATGTCGGCATCGCCTTTGTTCGGCGCGTACTTGCCCAGCTCCCACTTGGCGATCGCATTGCGGTGCACTTCGTCCGGGCCGTCCGCAAAGCGCAGCGTGCGGGCTCCGGCGTAGGCGTAGGCCAGCGGGAAGTCGTCGCACATGCCGCCGCCGCCATGCGCCTGCATGGCCCAGTCGATCACCTGGCAGGCCATGCTCGGCGCCACCACCTTGATCATCGCGATCTCGTTCTTCGCGACCTTGTTGCCGGCCACGTCCATCAGCCATGCGGCCTTGAGCGTGAGCAGGCGTGCCATGTCGATCTTGCAGCGTGCTTCGGCGATGCGTTCCTGCGTGACGGTCTGCGAGGCGACGGTCTTGCCGAAGGCCACGCGCGAGGAGGCGCGCTTGCACATCAGCTCGAGCGCGCGCTCGGCCAGGCCGATCAGGCGCATGCAGTGGTGGATGCGTCCGGGGCCGAGGCGGCCCTGGGCGATTTCGAAGCCGCGGCCTTCGCCGAGCAGCATGTTGTCGGCTGGCACGCGCACATTCTCGAAGTACATCTCGACGTGGCCGTGCGGCGCGTCGTCGTAGCCCATCACGTTGAGCGGGCGCACGATGCGGATGCCTTTGGCATCGGCCGGCACGATGATCATGCTCTGCTGCGAATGCCGCGGCGCATCGGGGTCGCTCTTGCCCATGGTGATGAAGACGGCGCAGCGCGGATCGGCGGCGCCCGAGATCCACCACTTGCGGCCGTTGATCACGTACTCGTCGCCCTGGCGCTCGATGCGGGTCGAGATGTTGGTGGCGTCGCTGGAGGCCACGTCGGGCTCGGTCATGGCAAAGGCCGAGCGGATCTGGCCTTCGAGCAGCGGCTTGAGCCAGCGCGCCTTGATGGCTTCGGAGCCGTAGCGGGCAATGGTCTCCATGTTGCCGGTGTCCGGTGCCGAGCAGTTGAAGGCTTCCGAGGCCCATGGCACGCGGCCCATGATCTCGGCCAGCGGCGCGTATTCCTGGTTGGTGAGGCCCGCGCCTTCGTAGCCCGAGGCGGCTGCGCTGTCGACCGGCAGGAACAGGTTCCACAGGCCCTGGGCCTTGGCCTTTTCCTTGAGCTTCTCGACGGTCTTGAGCGCGGTCCAGCGCTTGCCCGCGGCCGTGTTGGCGGCCAGCTCGGCGGAATACTCGGCTTCGGCCGGATAGATGTGCGCGTCCATGAATGCGCTCACGCGCTTCTGGAGCTCCTTGGTTTTTGCCGAGTATTCGAAGTCCATCGTCTGTCTCCTGGTGGGGTGTGGGGGGCGGTTACGCCTTTTGGGCAAACTGCCAGGCCATTTCGGCCATGGGGCGCGCGCCGCGGGCCGAGGCCACGGCCTGCTCGCTCGATGCGGTGCCTGCCTCGACTCGCTTGGCAATGCCTTGCAGGATCGCGGCCATGCGAAAGAGGTTGTAGGCCTGGTAGAAATTCCAGTCGGGCGCCAGCGCCTCGGGCGTGGTGATGCGCGTGCGCTCGCAGTAGCGGCGGATGTATTCGCTCTCGGTGGGAATGCCCAGTGCTGCGACATCCACGCCGCCGATGCCGCGCCCCGTCGTGGGGGGCATGTGCCACGACATGCAGTGATAGCTGAAGTCCGCCAGCGGATGGCCCAGCGTGGAGAGCTCCCAGTCGAGCACCGCGATGATCCGCGGCTCGGTGGCATGGAACATCACGTTGTCGAGGCGGTAGTCGCCGTGGACGATCGAGATCTTGCTTTCGTCGCGCGCGCTCGCCGGCATGTGCGCGGGCAGCCAGTCGATCAGCCGCTCCATGGCCTCGATGGGCCGCGAGAGTTCGCCGGCGCCATCGGCCGAGGCCTTGTACTGCTTGCTCCATCGGCCGATCTGGCGCTCGAAGTAGTTGCCGGGCTTGCCGTAGTCGGCGAGGCCGCGCGCAGCGAAGTCGACCGTGTGCAGCGCCGCGATGACGCGGTTCATCTCGTCGTAGATGGCCGTGCGCCCGGCGTTGTCCATGCCGGGTAGCGACTGGTCCCACAGCACGCGGCCCTGCATGAATTCCATCACGTAGAAGGCGCGGCCGATCACGGCTTCGTCCTCGCACAGGCAGTGCATGCGGGGCACCGGCACGTCGGTGCCGGCCAGGCCGCTCATGACCTTGAATTCGCGCTCCACGGCATGGGCCGAGGGCAGCAGCTTGGCAACGGGGCCGGGCTTGGCGCGCATCACGTAGCTTTGCGTGGGCGTAACGAGCTTGTAGGTCGGATTCGATTGGCCACCCTTGAACATCTCGACCGTCAGCGGGCCCTGGAAGCCGTCGAGGTTCTTCGCCAGCCACGCTGCGAGCGCTTCGACGTCGAAGGCATGCTGCTGCGAGACCGCACGGGTGCCGATGAAGTTGGAGAAGTCCTGGCTCATGTCAATGATCTGCTTCCGAGACGCGCATCAGCGCTGCGCGATCCAATACGACCAGGCCGCCCGGCTCGATGCGGATGGTGCCCTCGCGTTCCATGGTCTTGAGTTCCTGGTTGACTCGCTGGCGCGACGCGCCGAGCAACTGGGCGAGTTCTTCCTGCGCGAGCTGCAGGCCGATGCGCATCTGGCTGCCGTCTTCCAGGTTGGGCACGCCGTAGCTGCGCACCAGGTGGATGAGCTGCTTGGCCAGTCGTGCGCGCAGGGGCAGGGTGTTGAGGTCTTCCACCAGCCCGAACAGCGTGCGGATGCGGCGCGCCTGCAGCCGCATCAGCGCTTCGTACAGCTCCACGTGCGCAGCCAGGATCTTCTGGAAGTCGGCCCGCGCCACGCACAGGATGGTGGTGTCCCCATGCGCATAGGCGTCGTGCGTGCGCCGGTCCCCGTCGAACATCGCCACGTCGCCGAACCAGATGCCCGGCTCCACGTAGGTCAGCGTTACCTGCTTGCCCGAGACGGCCGTCGAGCTGACGCGCACCGCGCCCTTGGCGCAGGCGATCCAGTGGTCGGGAGGATCGCCGCGGGCAGCGATCAGGTCGCCGTCCTTGAAGCGTTTGACGAAAGCGCATCGGAGAATGTCGTGCCGTAGCGATGGAGAAAGAGAAGAAAACCAGCGACCGCTGTTGATCGCTTCACGTTCTTCGATGGTAAGAATGGGGTCGTCCATTGGTCTGTCCTGTCGGCGACTGAAAAACTGGAGGGTGTCGCAGGAGCGACGGCGTGCCGCTACTCGTAGTGCGGTGGTTTCTTCTCGATGAACGCGGCAATGCCGATGCCCGCATTCGGGTGGTGCAGGTTGCGCACGAAGTGGTCGCGCTCCTGCGAGAGCTGCAACGCAAAGGTGGCGCCGGGCGCTTCGCTGAGCAGTTCCTTGATGCTGGCCAGCGAATTGGGCGCACGCTCATTGAGCCGGGCCGCCAGCGCCAGGGCGCTTGCAAGCGCCTGGCCGTGCTCGCTCAGTTCATTGACCAGCCCGAGCGCATGCAGCCGCGGCGCGCCGATGCGCTCGCCGCACATCAGCCACTCGCTGGCGAGTTGGCGCGGCAATGCACGGCCCAGCTGCCAGCTCAGGCCGCCATCGGGCGAGAGCGCCACGTTGCTGTAGGACGCCGCAAAGACGGCGTCGCGCGCGGCCACCACGAAATCGCAGGCCAGGGCCAGCGAGAAACCGGCGCCTGCAGCCGCGCCTTCCACCGCTGCGATGATGGGCTTGGGAAAGGCGCGGATCGAGTCGATCCAGTTGTGCAGCCCTTCGATACTTTCGGCCTGCACGGAAGGGTCGCGCTGCCGGTTGTCGGACAGCCGCTGCAGCGAGCCACCGGCACAGAACCATGCGCCTTCGCCCACGATGACGACGCTGCGGATTTCGTCGCTGCTCTCGGCGCCGTTGAGCGCCTCGATGCCGGCGGCGTAGATCTCGGGGCCCAGTGCGTTGCGCTGGGTCGGGTTGGCGATCGTCAGCACCATGGTGCGTCCCTCGCTGGTGCTCTTCAGTTCGGCGGTCATCGCTGTGATGCTTTCGTTTTTTGGTGTTGATCTGCTTATTCTTCTTCGTGCAGCAGGCTCAGGCCGATCGCGCCGCGGCGGCGCAGCCACGGGCTCGGGCGATAGCGCGGATCGCCGTAGACGGTCTGCAGGTTGAACAGCACTTCGAGCATGTTGGTCGGGCCGTACAGGTTGCCCATGGCCAGCGGGCCGCGCGGATAGCCCAGGCCCAGCTGCACCGCGGTTTCGAGGTCGGCCGGCGAGCAGACGCGCTGCTGGCACATGTCGGCGGCAATGTTCACGATGGTGCCGATCACGCGCTGCGTCACGAAGCCGCCGCTGTCGCGGATCACGCTCACGGCCTTGCCATCGCGCGCGAAGAGCGCATGCGCCGCATCGCGGATGTCGCGCCGCGTGGCGGGGTTGGTGGCGAGCACGCGGCGCCTGGTGGCGGCATCGTCGATCAACATGTCGATGCCCATCGTGCGCGTGGCGTCCAGGCGCTCGACAGCGGCCACCGTGGTCACGTCGAAGCCCAGCGGGGCCACCAGGATCAGCGACGTGGGCGCCGCCGTGGCGCCGCTGTCGATCTGCGCGCCCAGCGCGTTCACCAGCCGCAGCAGCTCGGCCCGCCGCGCGGCGCGGGGCGAGACCCAGACCGAGGGCATCGCCGCCACCACCGGCGGCGCCGGCTCCGCAGGCTGCTGCATCACGCCGTCGTTGTAGCGGTAGAAGCCCTCATTGGTCTTGCGGCCCAGCACGCCGGCGGCAAGCCGTTGGGCGGTGACCACGCTGGGCCGGAAGCGCGGCTCCTCGTAGTACTGGTGATAGATCGATTCCATCACGGGATGCGACACGTCGAGCGCGGTCAGGTCCAGCAACTCGAAAGGCCCCAGGCGAAAGCCCGCCTGCTCCTTCAGGATGCGGTCGATGGTGGCGAAATCGGCCACGCCTTCGCCCACGATGCGCAGCGCTTCCGTGCCATAGCCGCGGCCCGCGTGGTTGACGATGAAGCCCGGCGTGTCCTGCGCCTGCACGGCGCTGTGGCCCATCTGCACCGCATAGCCTGCGAGCTGCTTGCAGACCTCGGCCGAAGTCTTGAAGCCGGCCACCACCTCGACCACTTTCATCAGCGGCACCGGGTTGAAGAAGTGAAAGCCCGCCACGCGCTCCGGATGCGCGAGCCCGGCCGCGATGGCCGTGACCGACAGCGACGAGGTGTTGGTGGCCAGCGCGGCCGTGGGTGCGACCACTGTTTCGAGCTCGCGGAACAGCTTGCGCTTGACCTCGAGATCTTCGACCACCGCTTCGATCACCAGGTCGCACTGGGCCAGCGCCCCGACCGAGTCGACCGCCTTCACGCGCGCGATCTGCGCATCGCGCGCCGCGGCGTCGATCTTGCCCTTCTCGTGCAGCTTGTTCCATTGGGCCGCGAGGGCTTCGCGTCCGCGTTCGGCGGCACCTGCAAAACTGTCGAGCAGCAGCACTTCGCTGCCGGCCTGGGCTGCGATCTGTGCGATGCCTCGGCCCATGGCGCCGGCGCCGACGACGCCGATCCGGGTGTAGTTGACTGTCATTGAAAAAAGATCTTCGCTGGTTGGTGGGCGTCCGGGTCCGCTTGCAGGCACCGGGCCCGGAGTTTTGCGCAGCCTTCGATTTTGCAGCCATCGGCCGCCGGGCCATGCCGGGTTTTACGCGGGGCCGCGCTGTCAGGCCGGCCGGCGGCTGCGGTCGATGGCCACACTCAGGCCGATGGCCGCGAGCAGCAGGGCAAAACCGGCCCAGTTCATCCATGCCACCGCGTCGTTGGCAAGAAGCCATCCACCCAGGCCGGCGCCCACCGCCTGGCCGACATAGATGCCGGAACTGTTCAGCGCCACCGAGCCCGGCGCGAGCGCGGGGGCCAGCCCGACCAGCCTTGCCTGCTGCGCCGAATTGGTCGCGAAGCAGCCCAGGCCCCAAGGCACGAGCACCGCCGCCAGCCACGGCAGCGTGCCGGCCCATGGCCACAGGAAGAGGCTCAGCGCAATCAGCGAACTCGTCAGGAGCACCATGCGGCCCGCGCCCACGCGGTCGATGAACCGGCTCACGAGCATGTTGCCCGCGAGGCCGAATACGCCGAACAGCGCCCACATCAGGCTCAGCATGGTGGGATCTGCGCCGAAGTCCCGCTTCAGGATCGGCCCGAAATAGCTGAACAGCACGAACTGGCCGGCGCCCTGCAGCGCCGTGACCGAGACGATGCCCATCAGCACCGGGCTGCGCAGCACGCCCGCCCAGGCGGCTGCCGTCAGCGCCGCGGGGCGAATCCCCTGCGGCAGGGTCAGCCAGACCGATGCCGCGCTCGCGACGCTGAGCAGTGCAATCGCACCGAAGGCCATGCGCCAGCCGAGATGGCCGCCCACCAGCGCACCGATAGGCAGGCCGAGCACCGAGGCCAGCGACCAGCCCAGAAAGACGAAGGTCACGGCGCGGCCGCGATGCTCCGGCGGCACCAGCATGCCGGCGCAGGCCGCGGCCTGGGGCGTGAAGATCGCAGGCGCTACCACCGTGAGCATGCGCACCGGCAGCAGGGCGCCGAAGCTCGGCATCAGCGCCGCAGCGGCGTGCCCGGCCGCGTACCAGAGCAGGGTGAGGGCGAGCAGCCGGCGGCGGTCCCAGCCTGCGACCGCTGCCGCGAGCAGCGGCGCGCCCAGGCACATCACGACCGCGGCGACCGTGATCAACTGGCCCGCAGTCGCCACCGAGACAGACAGCGACGCGCTGATTTCGTTGAGCGTGCCCGGCACCACCATCACGCCCGTGCCGATCACGAAATTGCCGGCCAGCAAGGCCCACAGTGCGCCACGCGGCGCGGGCCGGCTCACTGAAGAACCTTCGCCTTCGGCTGCGGTCTCCGCCCCGGGGCGGCCCGGCGGCTCATGGAATCACCGGCGAACCTGCAGCGCGCCGGGGTTCACGATGTTGGTGGGATTGCCCTTGATGAAGCTCACGACATTGTCGAAAGCCTGGCCGAAGTAGCTTTCGTAGCTGTCCTGCTCGACATAGCCGATGTGCGGCGTGCAGATGCAGTTCTCCAGCCGCAGCAGCGCATGGCCCTGCAGCGGCGGCTCGCTCTCGAACACGTCGACCGCCGCCAGTCCGGGCCGGCCGCGGTTGAGCGCAGCGAGGAGTGCATCGGCCTCGACCAGTTCGGCGCGCGAGGTGTTGACGAAGAGCGCCGTCGGCTTCATGCGCGAAAGGTCTTCGAGCTTGACCAGGCCGTTGGTTTCCTCGTTGAGCCGCAGATGCACCGACAGCACGTCGGCCGCGGCGAAGAACTCGTGGCGGTTCTGCGCCACCTGGAAGCCGTCGGACCGCGCCTTGGCGCAGCTTGCCTCGCGCCCCCAGATCACCACCTGCATGCCGAAGGCCTGCCCGTAGCGCGCCACCAGCTGGCCGATGCGGCCGTAGCCCCAGATGCAGAGCGTCTTGCCCTTGAGCACCGAGCCCAGCCCGAAATTGGGCGGCATGGAGGCCGACTTGAGCCCCGACTGCTGCCAGGCCCCGTGTTTGAGGTTGCTGATGTACTGCGGCAGGCGGCGCATGGCCGCCATGATCAGCGCCCAGGTCAGCTCGGCAGGCGCCTGGGGCGAGCCGGTGCCCTCGGCCACCGCCACGCCGCGCTCCGTGCAGGCCGTGACGTCGATATGGCCGCCGACGCGTCCGGTCTGCGAAATGAGCTTGAGCTTGGGGAGCTTTTCGATCAGCTGGCGGGAGATCTGGGTGCGCTCGCGGATCAGCACGATCACGTCGGCATCCTTCAGCCTGACCGAAAGCTGCCCGATGCCCTTGACCGTGTTGGTGTAGACCTTGGCTGCGTACGCGTCCAGCTTGGCGGCGCAGCGCAGCTTGCGCACGGCGTCCTGGTAATCGTCGAGGATCACAATGTTCATGGCGTGCCATTGTGCCTCGCAGCATTGGCGTGACGCGCGTGTGAACGTTTGGATACCCACCCCGGGCAGTGGTCACCGGGGTGCACGGGTTCAGTGCAACTGGGTGGAGCGGGGCGCGGGGCTGATGGTTTCCATCGCCTCGAGTGCCGCCAGCCGGTCGAGCTCGGCGCAGACGTCGGCCATGCGGCCCGAAATCACCATGCGGTTGGTGTTGCGTCTTTCGCCCTGCGGGCCGTCGACCACGCGGATGACGCGCAGCGGCCGCACGGGCGCCGGCGCCGCTTTGGGGGTTGCCGCGTGGTCGCGGGCCGCGCAGGCCGGCCGGACCGCGACGTAGCGCAACCCGGCGGAGCTGCTGCCGGTGTCGCGCCGCGCCGGGCGGCGTGCCGGCAACAGCCGGCTTGCAAGCGATTGCAGCGGCATCCACAAATCAGCGATGGCGAGGAGGGCGATTCCCATGTGAACTCCAAAAAAGTCTGAGGTTGAACACAGGCAGGATTTCTTTGAATGGACGCAACAGGGTGATGGCGACAAAGCGCCATACGCCCGCCACCTGTTGCGGCCGGATGGGTTGCTGCTTTCGGCAGGCCGCGAAGGCCTACATCAGCATGGTGTTGCGGATCAGGCCCACCGCCAGGCCTTCGATTTCGAAGGGCTCGCCGGGCTGGACCACGATGGTCGGGTAGTCAGGGTTTTCAGCATGCAGCTCGATGACCTGCTTGTTGCGCTTGAGGCGCTTGACCGTGACTTCGTCACCCAGGCGCGCCACCACGATCTGGCCGTTGCGCGCTTCTTTGGTGGCCTGGACCGCGAGCAGGTCGCCGTCCATGATGCCGGCGTCGCGCATGGACATGCCGCGCACCTTGAGCAGGTAGTCGGGCTGGCGCTGGAACAGCGTGTTCTCGACGTAATAGGTCTGGTCGACGTGTTCCTGCGCGAGGATGGGCGAGCCCGCCGCCACGCGGCCGATCAGAGGCAGCGCGAGCTGCGACATGCCGGGCAGCGAGAGCGAGAATTGGCCGCCTTCGCGGTGGCGCGTCTCGTTGAGCGAGCGCAGCGCATCGCCCTTGAGCCGGATGCCGCGCGAAGTGCCGCTGACAAGTTCGATCACGCCCTTGCGGGCCAGCGCCTGCAGGTGCTCCTCGGCGGCATTGGCCGACTTGAAACCCAGCTCATTGGCGATTTCGGCCCGCGTGGGCGGCGCGCCGGTACGGGCAATGGCGCTCTGGATCAAGTCCAGGATCTGCTGCTGGCGGGCGGTAAGCTTCACGGCGAACTGCATATGTGGTTCCTTGCGGCACTGGCTGAATATCCAGTACCTGTATTTTTAACCAGTTTTTAAAAGTTGGCAACCCATGGTTAATTCCCCTTCCTCCGGCCTGCGGCGCATCGTGGTCCTGGGCACCGGCGGCACCATTGCAGGCCGGGCCGCGAGCGGTGCCGACAACATTGGCTACACCGCTGGAGAGGTGGGCGTGGCGGACCTGCTCGGCGGCATCGATGCGCCCGCAGGCGTGGCGCTCGTGGCGGAGCAGGTGGCGCAGCTCGACAGCAAGGACATGGCTTTCGACGTCTGGCTGCAGCTCGCCACGCGCTGCACGTTCTGGCTGGCCGAGGCCGACGTGGCGGGCGTGGTGATCACGCACGGCACCGACACCATCGAGGAAACGGCTTTCTTCCTCCAGGCGGCGCTTGCGTCCGGCAAGCCCGTGGTGCTGACCTGCGCCATGCGCCCGGCCAGCTCGCTCTCGCCCGACGGTCCGCAGAATCTGCGCGATGCCATCGCCGTCGCGGCCACATCGGCGGCGCACGGTGTGACGGTGGTCTGCGCGGGTGCCATCCACGGCGCGCTCGATGTGCAGAAGGTGCACACCTACCGGCCGGACGCGTTTTCATCGGGCGATGCCGGGCCGATCGGCTATGTGGAAGAGGGCGCGGTGCGGCGCCTGCGCGACTGGCCGCAGGCGGCGGGCGGGGCCGCGAAGCTTCCTGAAGCGAAGGCAGGGGCGGAGGTGCGCTGGCCGCGCGTGGAGATCGTCACCAGCCATGCGGGCGCAAGCGGCGCGCTCGTCGACCTGCTGCTGCAGGAGCGCGCATCGGGCGCTGCCGAACCGATCCGCGGACTGGTCGTGGCCGCAACCGGCAATGGCACGGTGCACCATGCGCTCGAGGCGGCGGCGCTGCGGGCGCAGGCCGCGGGCGTGGCAGTGCTGCGTGCCACCCGTTGCGCGAACGGACGCATCCTGCCCAAGCCCGGCGATCCGCTGCGGGACGCCGGTGCGCTCACGCCCGTCAAGGCGCGCATCGCGCTGATGCTGGAACTGATGGAAACGGCGGCCGCCTGAGCGGCGGCCGCGGGCAGCCGAGGAGGCTCAGCTGCTGAGGGCCGCGAGTGCGCGCTGCTTGATCTCTTCGACGCTGCCCACGCCCTGGATCGCGCGGTACTTCGGCGCCGAAGCCGGATCGGCCTTGGCCCAGGCCGAGTAGTAGTCGACCAGCGGACGCGTCTGCTGGCTGTAGACCTCGAGCCGCTTGCGCACGGTTTCTTCCTCGTCGTCCTTGCGCTGGATCAGGTCTTCGCCCGTGACGTCGTCCTTGCCTTCCACTTTGGGCGGATTGAACTTGACGTGGTAGGTGCGGCCCGACGCAGGATGTGAACGGCGGCCGCTCATGCGTTCGATGATGTCGCTGAACGGCACGTCGATTTCGAGCACGTAGTCGAGCTTGACGCCAGCCGCCTTCATGGCGTCGGCCTGGGGAATGGTGCGGGGGAAGCCGTCGAACAGGAAGCCGCTGGCGCAATCGGGCTGCGCGATGCGTTCCTTCACGAGGTTGATGATCAGGTCGTCGCTCACGAGCCCACCGGACTCCATGACGGCCTTGGCCTGCTGTCCGAGCGGGGTGCCGGCCTTGACGGCGGCGCGCAGCATGTCGCCGGTCGAAATTTGAGGGATGCCGTATTTCTGGCAGATGAAGGCTGCTTGCGTGCCTTTGCCCGCCCCGGGCGCGCCCAGCAAAATTAGTCTCATGGTGTCCTCGGAGGGTTCTTCGATCTTGTGTCGCGCCAAGCGTCAGCCCGGGAGCGGGGCAAGGCGGAGTTGCGTCGAGGATAGCATGCGAGCGCGTGAAGAATTTCCGCTGCCACGCTTGCGGCAGCGCACTTTTTAGCGCGCCGGTTCGGCGGCGAAGACCGCGCGCACGCGCTCGAGGTCCGCGGGGGTATCGACGCCGGGCCCGGGTGCGACATGGCTGACGTGCACCGCAATGCGATGCCCGTGCCACAGCGCACGCAGCTGTTCGAGCGCTTCGGTGGCCTCGACGGGCGCAGGTGCCAGCGAAGGAAAGCTGCGCACGAAGCCGGCGCGGTAGCCGTAGATGCCGATGTGCCGCAGCGGAGCCGGTGCGGGCAGCACGGAGGGTGGCGCGCCATTGGCGGAACCGTCGCGCCACCATGGAATGGGCGCGCGGCTGAAGTACAGCGCGTTGCCTTGTGCATCGAGCACCACCTTCACCACGTTCGGGTTCAGGAAGTCGTCGAGCGAGTCGATCTCGTGGGCCGCCGTGCTCATGGCGGCTTCCGGATGTGCGGCCAGCGCGGATGCGACGGCGTCGATCAGCGCGGGGTCGATCAGCGGCTCGTCGCCCTGGACGTTGACGACGATGTCGTTGCCGTCCAGCCCCAGTTGTTCGCAGGCTTCGGCCAGGCGGTCAGAGCCGCTCGGGTGGTCCTGGCGGGTCAGGATGGCTTCCACGCCATGCCTTGCGCACGCCTCGACGATGGCCGCGTCGTCGCCTGCCACCACCACGCGCGCGGCGGCGGATTGGCCGGCACGCCGGGCCACGCGCACCACCATGGGCAGGCCAGCGATGTCGGCCAGCGGCTTGTTGGGCAGCCGCGTCGAAGCCAGCCGGGCCGGCACCAGGACAGTGAAGCTCATTGATGCACCCTTGGCGCTGCGCGCCTTCCCGCCAGGCGGGAGCGAGCTTGCTTGGGGCGGCCCGGCGCGGCGCTCACAGCCCCAGCTCTTCGTCGGACAGCGTGCGCGCTTCGTTCTCGAGCAGCACGGGGATGCCGTCGCGCACCGGATAGGCCAGGCGCGCGCTGCGCGAGCAGAGTTCCTGCTTCTCCGGGTTCCAGGTCAGCGGGCCCTTGGTGACGGGGCAGACGAGCAGTTCAAGCAGCTTGGTATCCATCGAGCGATGATAGCTTTGCGTCGAGCGCCGCGAAGAATTCCGGCGAGGGTGTGAAGTCCAGCGGCACCGCCAGCACGTCGGGCGCCCTGGGCCACAGCTTGACGGCGTCTTTTTCGGTGCAGACGAGGCGCTGCCCGGTCCCGGCGGGGCGCTGCCACCCTTCGAAATCGTGGTGGTCCGGCAGGGCGATCGTCTCGGAAAGCGTCAGCCCGCGCGCCCGCAGCATGCCGAAGAATGCTTCGGGCCGCGCAATGGCCGCCAGCGCGATCAGCGGTTCGCCGGCCAGTGTCTCGAGCGGCGTGCGTTTGCCGTCGCTGGCCACGGCGTTTTGTGCAAGTGCACGGGTGGCGGTGTAGCCGCCCTTGAAGGCGGGATGTTCTCCGCTGTGGAGCACCAGGTCGCAAGGGCGCGGCCAGCGCTCGCGCAGCGGGCCTGCGGGCAGCCGCCAGCCGTTGCCCACGCCGCGGTCGTCGAACACGCAGATCTCGATGTCGCGCGCCAGCGCCAGGTGCTGCAGCCCGTCGTCGCTCACGATGACCTGCGTGGCCGGGTACCGGGCGAGCAGGGCGCGCGCAGCCTCGATGCGGCGCCGCGCCACGAACACCGGCGCGCCGGTGGCACGGCGAATCAGCAGCGGTTCATCGCCGGCGTCGGCAGCGCTGCTCTCGGCGAGCACTTCGCGGCAGTCGCCGGTGCGGCGGCCGTAGCCGCGCGACACCACGCCAACCTGCAACCCGCGGGCCTGCAGGTGCCGCACGACCGCCATCACGACCGGGGTCTTGCCTGCGCCCCCGGCAATCAGGTTGCCAACCACGATCACCGGCACGCGGACGCGTCCGGTCGTGCGCCATCCCTTCCGGTAGAGCCAGCGCCGCAGCCCGAAAAGCGCTGCGTAGACCAGCGACAGGGGCCACAGCAGGCAGGCGAGGACGCCGCGATCCAGCCAGGCGCGCTGCAGCCGCGAGGCCGGCACAGCGATCGGGCCGGTGGTGCCGGTGGTGCTGCGGCCCTGCGACGGCACTCAGTGCCCTGTTTGCGCCGACGACTGGGCTGCGAAAGTGATCTGCACCAGGCCCACGCGGCGAGCGGCTTCCATCACCGTGATCACGGCCTGGTGCGGGCTGCTGGCGTCGGCGCTGATGATGACCACGCTGTCCTTGCCGCCTGTGGCGGCCGCGCCCAGCGCGGCAGCCACGGTGTCCACGTTGCGGTCGGCCACGGGCTTCTTGTTGATCGAGTAGCGGCCGTCGGCGGAGACCGCCACGATCACTTCCTTGGGATAGTCGCGCTGCGAATCCACGTCCGCCGTCGGCAGCCGAAGCTGCATTTCGGTGAATTTGCTGTAGGTGGTCGACAGCATCAGGAAGATCAGGATGACCAGCAGCACGTCGATGAACGGGATCAGGTTGATCTCCGGCTCATCGCGCGCGCCATGGCGAAACTGCATGCGGCCGCGGGTCACGGCAAGTCTCCGCCGGGCAGCGCGGCACAGGTAGCGGCAAGCGATGCGAAGCCCATCATTTCCGCAAAGCGTTCAGGTGACGCGCGAAGCGCTCGCCCGACAGTTCCAGGTTGAGCAGGTATTCGTCGACCCGGCTGCGGAAATAGCGCCAGAAGATCAGGGTCGGAATGGCCACGATCAGGCCGAAAGCCGTGTTGTAGAGGGCGATCGAAATGCCATGCGCCAGCTGCGCGGGATTCCCCGAGCCCACCGCGCCGCTGCCGGGCGACTGCGACCCGAAGATCTCGATCATGCCGATGACCGTGCCCAGCAGGCCGAGCAGCGGCGCCGCCGATGCAATGGTGGCCAGCGCCGGCAGGTAGCGCTCCAGCTTGTGCGCCACGGTGCGGCCCGAAGCCTCCATGGCCGCGCGCAGGTCGTCCTCGGTGCAGCGCGGATTGGCATTGAGCGCCCGCAGGCCGGCGGCCAGCACCTGTCCGAGCATCGAGTTGCGCTCAAGCTTGGTCACCACGTCGGGCCCCGGCACCGCGCCGTGCGACACGGTAATGGCTTCGTCGAGCAGCTTGGGCGGCAGGACCCTCACGGTTTTGAGGCTTGTGAAACGTTCGATAACCAAGGCGAGCGCGATGATCGAACAGGCGAGCAATGGCCAGATCGGCCAGCCCGCGGCAACTATGATGGAAAACAAGGAATCCTCCGGCCCCGTAGACTGCAAATGCGCGGCGATTATCCACCGAGGCCACCATCGCTACGCGGCTTGTTTGCATGTCAGCGAAGACGCACAGATTCTGTGGATAACTTTGTGATTAACCCGCTGCGCAACTTGTCCGGACCCGCATGGGACGGGCCTCCCGCTAGATCGATCGAATTTTGAGCAGTTCTTTTTTCAATGAAATCAACAGCTTGCACGACAAACCGTGCACCTGTTCCGTATCGAGGCTGCGGCACCGAGGTCGGGCAACCCACTGTGGAAGAGTGGCCGCCGACCGGGCGGGCGTCCTGTGAACCTGCGTGACGCGAATCCAACGCCGGGCCCGCGGATCTGGGCTGTCGGCGCGCTGTGCCGGGCAGTGGCCGACGCGCTCGATGCGCGCTTCAATCCGGTCGCCGTGCGCGGCGAGATTTCCGGCTTCTCGCGCGCGTCGAGCGGACACTGTTACTTCGCGCTCAAGGATTCGTCCGGCCAGCTGCGCTGCGCAATGTTCCGGCGCGCTGCGGGCCTGCTCGATTTTTCGCCGCGCGACGGCGACCAGGTCGAAGTGCGCGGGCGCCTTGCGGTGTACGAACCGCGCGGCGACCTGCAACTGGTGGTCGAAAGCCTGCAGCGCGCCGGCCAGGGGGCGCTGTTCGAGCAATTCCTGCAACGCAAGGCGCGGCTCGAGGCCGAAGGGCTCTTCGATCCGGAGCGCAAGCGCGCGCTGCCGGTCATGCCGCGTGCAGTCGGGCTCGTCACCTCGCTTGGCGCCGCGGCGCTGCACGACGTGGTCACGGCGCTGCGGCGCCGTGTGCCGCACATCCCCGTGGTCCTGGCGCCGGCCGCGGTGCAGGGCGCCAATGCACCGGCGGAACTCGTGCGCGCGCTGCAATCGCTGTACACACTGGAGCCGGCCGTTGACGTGATCCTGCTGGTGCGCGGCGGCGGCTCCATCGAGGATCTCTGGGCCTTCAACGACGAAACCCTGGCGCGCACCATCGTCCAAAGCCCGGTTCCGCTGATCTGCGGCGTTGGCCACGAAACCGACTTCACCATTGCCGACTTCTGCGCCGACCTGCGCGCGCCCACGCCCACGGCCGCGGCGGAGCTCGTCAGCGCGCCCCAGGCGATGTGGCTTGGTGCGATCGATCTTCTGAATGACCGGCTCGACAGTGCGCTGGGGGCGCGCCTCGACATTCTGGGGCAGCGCCTCGACCAGGCGGCAGCGCGCCTGGGCCGGCCCTCCGGACTGGTGGCGCGCCAGCAGCTGCGGCTCGCTCACCATTCGCAGCGGCTGCGCTATGCGCTGCTGTCCAGGGCCGAGCGCCTTGCCCAGGTGCCGCGCACGATTGCCTCCGATTTCCCGCTCAAGCTCGAGCGCGCGATGGCGCAGCGGCGCGAGCGGCTGGAACGTGCCGCCCTGCGCCTGCGGTTGCTCGATCCTGCGCTGGTGCTCCAGCGCGGCTATACCTGGCTCACCGATCCTGAGGGCCGCGCGATCGTCAGCGCCAAGAAGCTGAGCCCGGGCGACGCCGTGGTCGCGCGGCTCGCCGATGGTTCGGTCGACCTGACCGTGACGCCCGGCAAAACGGGAACACGTCCGACGCCGGGCGCGTAATTCCTTTCTAGAATCCTTTATTCCCCACAACCAACCCACGAGAAAAACCCATGGAACATGTGCTCCCACCCCTGCCATACGCTCTTGACGCGCTGGCACCCGAGTACTCGAAGGAAACGCTCGAGTACCACTACGGCAAGCACCACAACGCCTACGTGGTGAACCTCAACAACCTGCAAAAGGGCACCGAGTTCGAATCGATGCCCCTTGAGGAAATCGTCAAGAAATCCAGCGGCGGCATCTACAACAACGCCGCCCAGATCTGGAACCACACCTTCTTCTGGAGCTGCATGAAGCCCCAGGGCGGCGGTGCTCCCACGGGCGCATTGGCCAAGGCCATCGATGCCAAGTGGGGCAGCTACGACGCCTTCAAGGAAGCGTTCGTGAAGTCGGCCGTGGGCAACTTCGGTTCGGGCTGGACCTGGCTGGTGAAGAAGGCCGACGGCTCGCTGGACATCGTGAACATGGGCGCCGCGGGCACGCCGCTGACCACCGGCGACACCCCGGTGCTGACGGTGGACGTCTGGGAGCACGCCTACTACATCGACTACCGCAACCTGCGCCCGAAGTTCGTCGAGACCTTCCTGGCCAAGCTGGTGAACTGGGACTTCGCGGCAAAGAACTTCGGCTGAACCGGGTTCTCCCAATGAAAAAGCCGACCCCAGGGTCGGCTTTTTCGTGGGCCGGAGGAAGGCGGGTGCTCAGCGCTTCGAAGCGGCGAACAGTTCGCCGCCGAGCCTGGCGCCCTTCTTGATGTTCTTCTTGGCGAACCAGCCTTGGTTCATCTCGAGCACGAAGCGCACAGGCTCCTCGGAGCAGTGGGAGTTCTCGGTCATGGGCTGCATGTCGACCAGGTTGACGATGCGGCCATCGTCCGCCACGAAGGCGGCGGTCAGCGGCAGCAGCGTGTTGCGCATCCAGAAGCACTGGGTGGCCGGCTGGTCGAAAACGAAGATCATGCCTTCGGCCTGCGGCATCTCCTTGCGGAACATCAGGCCGATTTCCCGCTGCCGGGGCGTCTGTGCGACTTGCGCATCGATCTTGTACAGGCCAACGGACAGCTGCGTGCGTTGCAGATCGGTCTGGGGCTGCTGCTGGGCCAGCGCGGAGCCCATCAGGGAGGTGGCAAGCAGGAGCAGGGCGGCAAAACGCTGGAACATCGGAGCTTCTTTCAGGGCAGGGTCCAAGGACGCCGGGCCAATAAAAATGCCCGCTGATGCGGGCATTGCCGGTGAGCGTGGAAGCTTACACCTTCTTGGCTGCAGCCGCGTGCGCCTTGGCCACGTGGCGAACCTTGTGCTTCTTGACGGCGTGCTTCATCGGCTTTGCCTTGTGAACGGCGGCAGGAGCGGCCGGTGCGGGTGCGGGCGGAGTTTGCGCAAAAGCGCCGGCTGCGAAGAGACCGGCGACGAGGGCTGCGAGCAGCTTGTTCATGAGACATCCTTTGAGATTGTTGATATGGACTACCTCCCTTCGGAAGGTGACCATTCAACGCGGCAGTCGCTCATGCCGGTTGACAGCCGAATCGTTGCCGCAAGCGAAAAAAAAGCGCTCCTCGGAGCGCTTTTTCGTACGGCCTGGGCCGACTTACTGCGGGGTGCCGCCTTGGGTCGACTTGCGCTTCACGCTGCCGTCCTTGTTGCGGCGGCGCTGGTCGCGCGTGCTGGCGCGCTTTTCGCCAGCTGCTGCAGCCTTGTCGGCACCGACTGCGCCGCCTTCGGGCGTCTTGGCGATGTCGCCAGCGGGAGCAGCCACTTGACCGGCGGGCTTGGCTTCCTTCTTGGCTTCAGCGCGCGCTTGCGGCTTGCTGTTGGTGGCGTTCCCTTGCTCGGGCGTGGTGCCGGTGGGGTTCTGGGCGTAGGCGCCAGCGGCGAACAGGCCAGCGATCATGACTGCGAGAATTTTGCTCATTGATGATTCCTCTATCGAGAATTGGTTGGAAACGCCTCCCGGCGAGCAGAAGGTCAGCCACTAACGAGACCATTGTCTCTTAGGTTGACAAACGCCAGCTGATGGGTTGCGTCTAAAATGTACAGCGATTTGTTCGCGGGCTGTACAGCGATTCCCCATCGCTGTCTGAATTCGCAGACAGTCGTCCGAATTACGTCACTCCCGGAGTTATTCCCCCTCATGTCCAGCTACCAGCACATCAAAGTCCCGGCCGAAGGCCAGAAGATCACGGTCAACGCCGACAACTCGCTCAATGTGCCTGATCAGCCGATCATTCCCTTCATCGAAGGCGATGGCACGGGTCTGGACATCACCCCGGTGATGCTCAAGGTGGTGGATGCTGCAGTGGCCAAGGCCTACGGCGGCAAGAAGAAGATCCACTGGATGGAAGTCTATGCCGGCGAAAAGTCGACCAAGGTCTACGGCCCCGACGTTTGGCTGCCCGAGGAAACGCTGCATGCCGTGCGTGACTACGTGGTGTCCATCAAGGGTCCGCTCACCACGCCCGTCGGCGGCGGCATCCGCTCGCTGAACGTTGCGCTGCGCCAGGAACTCGACCTCTACGTCTGCCTGCGCCCCATCCAGTACTTCGAAGGCGTGCCCAGCCCGGTGCGCGAGCCGCACAAGACCAACATGGTCATCTTCCGCGAGAACTCGGAAGACATCTACGCCGGCATCGAGTTCGAAGCCGAAAGCGACAAGGCCAAGAAGCTCATCAAGTTCCTGCAGGACGAACTGGGCGTCAAGAAGATCCGCTTCCCCAACACCTCGGGCATCGGCGTCAAGCCCGTGTCGAAGGAAGGCACCGAGCGCCTCGTGCGCAAGGCACTGCAGTACGCGGTGGACAACGACAAGCCCAGCGTCACCATCGTGCACAAGGGCAACATCATGAAGTTCACCGAAGGTGGCTTCCGCGACTGGGCCTATGCCCTGGCTGCCAAGGAGTTCGGCGCCGAGCTGATCGACGGCGGCCCCTGGATGAAGTTCAAGAACCCCAAGACGGGCAAGGAAATCACCGTCAAGGACAGCATCGCCGACGCGTTCCTGCAGCAGATCCTCCTGCGCCCCGCCGAATACAGCGTGATTGCCACGCTCAACCTGAACGGCGACTACGTGTCCGACGCGCTGGCGGCCCAGGTCGGCGGCATCGGCATCGCTCCGGGCGCGAACCTGAGCGACACCGTCGCCATGTTCGAAGCCACCCACGGCACGGCTCCCAAGTACGCCGGCAAGGACTACGTGAACCCCGGTTCCGAGATCCTCTCGGCCGAAATGATGCTGCGCCACATGGGCTGGACCGAAGCAGCCGACCTGATCATCAGCTCGATGGAAAAGTCGATCGCCAGCAAGAAGGTCACCTACGACTTCGCCCGCCTGATGGACGGCGCCACGCAAGTGAGCTGCTCGGGCTTCGGCCAAGTCATGATCGACCACATGTAATTGTGCGAGCGGCGGCGCTCCGGCGCCGCGCAGCCAAGGCCCTCGAGACCGCCCGGTCTCGAGGGCTTTTCTTCATCCGGCACGGCAAGGCGGGCCAGGTTGAGAAATGGAACACCTTGCTCCAAATACCCATTTTTTTCCGGGCGGGTGCCGCGTAATATTTATGCTGCGGCGCAGGCGGAGGGCAGATTTTTCTGCACGGTCTGTGGTGTCGTGCACGACGCAAGCCCCTTGATTTGTCGAATACGCGCCACCAAGTCTTCTTGCGCCGGCACGGTGCTTGCACGCTCTATAGAATCTTTTTTATGGCAACGAGAATTCCCAAGACTCCCAGCACTCCGCCGGCCCAGAAACCGGCCGGGGACGACGGAGATTCGGTCGTTCTGGAGCGGCGGCCGCAGAAAACCGCACCGCCCCAGATGTACCAGGTCGTCATGCTGAACGACGACTACACGCCCATGGAGTTCGTGATCGTCGTGCTGCAGGAATATTTCAACAAGGATCGCGAAACCGCGACCCAGATCATGCTCAAGATCCACCTCGATGGCCGTGGTGTTTGTGGGGTCTATTCCCGCGACCTGGCGGCCACCAAGGTCAATCAGGTGATGGAGGCCGCGCACCAGGCCGGGCATCCGCTGCAATGCGTCAGCGAGCCCATTGCGTGAACCAGTTGAATTGCGCGCGCTCAAACCCATCTGAGAATTTATTTACAGCAAGGCAAAAGGAAATCACATGATTGCCCAGGAACTGGAAGTCAGCTTGCACATGGCCTTCGTCGAGGCCAGGCAGCAGCGCCACGAGTTCATCACCGTGGAGCATCTGTTGCTCGCTTTGCTGGACAACCCGAGCGCCGCAGAGGTCCTGCGCGCCTGCTCGGCCAACGTCGACGACCTGCGGGCGTCGCTCACCAACTTCATCAAGGACAACACGCCCCAGGTGGCGGGTACCGACGATGTAGACACCCAGCCGACGCTGGGTTTCCAGCGCGTGATCCAGCGCGCCATCATGCATGTGCAGTCCACCGGCAACGGCAAGAAGGAAGTCACCGGTGCCAACGTGCTGGTGGCGATCTTCGGCGAGAAGGACTCGCACGCGGTGTACTACCTCCACCAGCAGGGCGTGACCCGCCTGGATGTGGTGAACTTCATTGCCCACGGCATCAAGAAGAGCGATCCGCCCGAGGCCGTCAAGGGCAGCAGCGAATCGCCTTCGGGCGAGGGTGAAGAAGGCGGCGCGGAAAAGAACGAGAAGGCTTCGCCGCTCGAGCAGTTCACGCAGAACCTCAATCAGCTTGCCAAGGACGGCAAGATCGATCCGCTGATCGGCCGCGAATACGAGGTCGAGCGCGTGATCCAGATCCTGTGCCGCCGGCGCAAGAACAACCCGCTGCTGGTGGGTGAGGCCGGGGTGGGCAAGACCGCCATCGCCGAGGGCCTGGCCTGGCGCATCACGCAGACCGACGTGCCCGAGATCCTCGCCGAGGCGCAGGTCTATTCGCTCGACATGGGCGCGCTGCTGGCCGGCACCAAGTACCGCGGCGATTTCGAGCAGCGCCTGAAGGGCGTGCTCAAGTCGCTCAAGGACAAGCCGAACGCGATCCTGTTCATCGACGAGATCCACACCCTGATCGGTGCGGGCGCAGCCTCGGGCGGCACGCTCGACGCGTCGAACCTGCTGAAGCCGGCGCTCTCGAGCGGCCAGCTCAAGTGCATCGGCGCCACCACCTTCAGCGAATACCGCGGCATCTTCGAGAAGGACGCGGCCCTGTCGCGCCGTTTCCAGAAGGTCGACGTGGTCGAGCCGACGGTGCAGGAAACCGTCGACATCCTGAAGGGCCTGAAGTCGCGTTTCGAAGAGCACCATGGCGTCAAGTACGCAGTGGCGGCCCTGCAGGCCGCGGCCGAGCTGAGCGCCAAGTACATCAACGACCGCCACCTGCCCGACAAGGCCATCGACGTGATCGACGAGGCCGGCGCTGCCCAGCGCATCCTGCCGGCGAACAAGCGCAAGAAGACCATCAGCAAGACCGAGGTCGAGGACATCGTCGCGAAGATCGCGCGCATTCCCCCGGCCAACGTCAGCAACGACGACCGCGGCAAGCTGCAGACGATCGAGCGCGACCTCAAGAGCGTGGTGTTCGGCCAGGACAAGGCGCTCGAGGTGCTGGCTTCGGCCGTCAAGATGGCGCGCTCGGGCCTCGGCCGCGAGGACAAGCCGATCGGTTCGTTCCTGTTCAGCGGCCCCACCGGCGTCGGCAAGACCGAAGCGGCCAAGCAGCTGGCCTACATCATGGGCATCGAGCTCATCCGCTTCGACATGTCCGAATACATGGAGCGCCATGCGGTGAGCCGGCTGATCGGCGCGCCTCCGGGCTACGTCGGGTTCGACCAGGGCGGCCTGCTGACCGAAGCCATCACGAAGAAGCCGCACGCGGTGCTGCTGCTCGACGAAATCGAGAAGGCGCATCCGGACATCTTCAACGTGCTGCTGCAGGTCATGGACCACGGCACCCTGACGGACAACAACGGACGCAAGGCCGACTTCCGCAACGTGATCATCGTGATGACCACCAACGCGGGTGCCGAGACCATGAACAAGGCGACCATCGGCTTCACCAACCCACGCCAGGCGGGCGACGAGATGGCCGACATCAAGCGCCTGTTCACGCCGGAGTTCCGCAACCGCCTGGACGCGATCGTGAGCTTCAAGGCGCTCGACGAGCAGATCATCCTGCGCGTGGTCGACAAGTTCCTGCTGCAGCTGGAAACGCAGCTGGCCGAGAAGAAGGTCGACGTCACTTTCAGCGATGGCCTGCGCAAGCACCTGGCGAAGAAGGGCTTCGATCCGCTGATGGGCGCCCGCCCGATGCAGCGGCTGATCCAGGACACGATCCGCCGTGCGCTGGCCGACGAGCTGCTGTTCGGACGCCTGATCGATGGCGGCCGTCTGTCGGTCGACATCGACGACAAGGGCGAAGTGCAGCTGGACATCCAGCCGCTGCCGAAGAAGGAAGGCAAGTCCAAGCCCGAAGCCGAGGAAGCTGCTGCTGGATAAGGCGGACCGGCAAAGCCGGTTCCGCGCTCTTCCTGGCAGTACCCAAAAGGCCGGTAGCATTCGCTGCCGGCTTTTTTTTGGCCGAAATCTATCCGTACGCAGTTTTACTTTGATCCTCCCCGAGCTCAGCCAGGAATGGAAAACCGGCCTCTCCCTGGCCTGGAGCGGCTATATCGCCGTGCTGTCGGTCTGGATCGTGATGCAGAAGCGCGCGCCGGTGTCCACCATGAGCTGGATCCTGTCGCTCGCATTGCTGCCGTTCGCGGGCTTCGTCATCTATTACTTCCTCGGGCCGCAGCGCCTGCGCAAGCAGCGCGTCAGGCGCCTGCGCAGCCGCGCCAGCGCGCATACGCAGGCCGATCTGGCGCGCGTGCGCGACGCGGCGCAGAACGCGCCGCCGGCGCTGCAGCAGATGGCACGGCTGGGGACCGCGGCCTGTGGGCTGCCGGTGTCCAGCGCGACGGGCGTGGCGCTGCTTTCGGGCGGCGCGCGCACCTTCGATGCCATCTTCGACGCGGTGCGCGCGGCGCGCGACCACATCCATCTCGAGTACTACATCTTCGAGCCCGACAAGATCGGCACCGCGCTGCGCGACCTGCTGGTGGAGCGCGCCCGGCAGGGCGTGGCCGTGCGCCTGCTGCTCGACGCACTGGGCTCCAAGCGCATCGGCCGCAAGTTCATGGCGCCGCTGCATGCCGCGGGCGTGCAGGTTGCGCTCTTCCACGACACGCGCATCGGCCGCCGTCTGCGCCCGGTGACCAACTACCGCACCCACCGCAAGATCGTCGTGTGCGACGGCCGCGTGGGCTTTACCGGTGGCGTCAACATCACGGACGAGGAAGACAAGCGCACCCGGCCCGACGCCTACCATGACGTCCACCTGCGCATCGAGGGCAGCGCGGTGCGCTGGCTTCAGACCACCTTCCTCGAGGACTGGACCTATGCCACCGGCGAAGACCTCCGCGACATCGACCACCTGATGGGCGCGATGCTGCCGCAGGTCGAAGCCGGCGACATTCCCGTGCAGATCGTGACCAGCGGCCCGGACAACATGCTGGAGCCCATCCATCGCATGCACGTGGAGGCGATCCATTCGGCGAGCGAGCGGGCCTGGCTCACCACGCCGTACTTCGTGCCCGGCGAGCCCGCCATGATGGCGCTCACCAGCGCGGCGCTGCGCGGCGTGGACGTGCGCCTCCTGGTGCCGCGGCGCAGCGATTCGGCCATCGTGAGCGCGGCCGCGCGCTCCTACTTCGATGAGCTGATTGCGTCGGGAGTCAAGGTCTGGGAGTACAAGGCGCGCATGCTGCATTCCAAGACCTTGGTGGTCGACGACCATTGCGCGATGATCGGTACCGCGAATTTCGATAACCGCAGCTTCAGGCTCAATTTCGAAGTGAGCGCGGTGGTCTACGGTCCCGAACTGGCACGCCCCCTGGCCGCGCAGTTCGAGACCGATCTCCACAGCTCCGGTGCGGTGCGCGCCCACCGGCCGCAGAGTTTCTGGCGCCGCCTCGGCGACGCGCTTGCACGATTGTTTTCCCCCTTGCTCTGAATGAACCACACCTTTCTCTGGCACGACTACGAAACTTTCGGCGCCGTGCCGCGCCGCGACCGGCCATCGCAGTTTGCCGCCATTCGCACCGACGCCGAGCTCAATGAGATCGGCGAGCCGCTGATGATTTATTGCAAGCCGGCGCCCGACTACCTGCCCAGCCCCGAGGCCTGCCTGATCACCGGCATCACGCCCCAGCTCTGCCTGGAGCGCGGCATCCCCGAGCATGCCTTTGCCGCGCAGATCGAGAAGGCCTTCTCGCAGCCCGGCACCATCGGCGTGGGCTACAACACCATCCGCTTCGACGACGAGGTCACGCGCTTCCTGTTCTGGCGCAACCTCATCGACCCGTACGCCCGCGAATGGCAGAACGACTGCGGCCGCTGGGACCTGCTGGACGTGGTGCGCCTCACCTATGCGCTGCGGCCCGACGGCATCGAGTGGCCGAAGAAGGAAGACGGCAAGCCCAGCTTCAAGCTCGAGGACCTGGCGCGCGCCAATGGCCTGCTGCACGAGTCCGCGCACGATGCGCTGTCCGACGTGCGCGCCACCATCGCACTGGCGCGGCTCATTCGCGAGCGCCAGCCCAAGCTGTTCGAATTCGCCTTCGGCCTGCACAAGAAGGACCGCGTTGCCAGCGAGCTCGGCCTGCCGGCCATGCGCGAGACGGCGCGGCCTTTCCTGCACGTATCGGGCATGTTCCCGGTCGAGCGCGGCTGCCTCGGCGTGATGTGGCCGCTCGCGAGCCATCCAACCAACAAGAACGAACTGATCGCCTGGGACCTGGCCCACGACCCCAGCGAGCTGCGCGATCTGGACGTTGAGACTTTGCGCCTGCGCTTGTTCACGCGCACCGCCGACCTGCCTGAAGGCATGGTCCGCCTGCCGGTCAAGGGCATCCACCTGAACAAGTCGCCCATGGTCGTCGGCAACCTGCGCACGCTCGCGCCGGCCATGGCCGAGCGCTGGAACGTCGACCTCGATGCAGCGCTGCGCCATGCGGCCATTGCGCGCGACCTGCCCGACATGAGTGCCATCTGGTCGCAGGTGTACGCCCGCCCCAAGGAGGCGGTGCCCGATGTCGATGAGGACCTCTACGGCGGCTTCGTCGGCAATGGCGACCGGCGCCGACTGAACCAGCTGCGCGCGCTGTCGCCCGAGGAGCTCGCCAAGGACCGCACCGGCTTCGACGACGGGCGGCTCGAGGAAATCCTCTTTCGCTACCGCGCGCGCAACTGGCCCGAGCTGCTCAGCCCGGAAGAGGCCGAACGCTGGGAGGCACTGCGCATCGCGCGGCTCTTCAAAGGCGAGGGCGGGGCGCGGACCATCGAGATGCTGTTCAGCGAAGTCGATGCGCTGTCCGAAACCGCCGACGAGCGGGGCGAAGAAATCCTGGGCGCGCTCTACGAGTACGCCGAGGCCATCGCGCCCGAAGCCTGAGACCCTAGGATCCGCGGCTCATCCAGCTGGTGGCCTGTGCGCGGCCTGGCAGATGCAGCGCGGCCGTCGCGGCCGGCGTTTCCGCCAGCAGGCGCCCCTTGCGAAAGACCTTGAGCCGCGTGGCGCGCAGCCGGATCGCCTCGACCGGGTCGCGCGCCTGCAGCAGCACGAAGCTCGCGTCGCAGCCCGCCTCGAGGCCGTAGCCTTCGAGGTGCATCACGCGCGCGGCGTTCGTGGTCACCGCCTCGAAGCACTGGCGGATGCCGGCCTGGCTGGTCATCTGCGCGACGTGCAGGCCCATGTGCGCCACCTCGAGCATGTCGCCCGAGCCCATGCCGTACCACGGGTCCATCACGCAGTCATGGCCGAAGGCGACGTTCACGCCGGCGGCCATCAGCTCGGGCACGCGCGTCATGCCGCGGCGCTTGGGATAGCTGTCGTGGCGGCCCTGCAGCGTGATGTTGATGAGCGGGTTGGAAACGACGCTGACGCCGCTTTGCGCAATCAGCGGCAGCAGCTTGCTCACATAGTAGTTGTCCATCGAATGCATCGAGGTGCAGTGCGAGCCCGTCACGCGGCCCTGCATGCCGAGGCGCCAGGTCTCGGCAGACAGCGTTTCGATGTGGCGCGAGAGCGGGTCGTCCGACTCATCGCAGTGCATGTCGACCAGCTTGCCGCGCTCGGCTGCAAGCTCCATCAGCAGCTTGACGCTGGCGGCGCCATCGGCCATGGTGCGCTCGAAATGCGGAATCCCGCCGACCACGTCGACGCCCTTGTCGAGCGCGCGCTTCAGGTTGTCCACGCCGCCCGCCGAGCGCAGCACGCCATCCTGCGGAAAGGCCACGAGCTGCAGGTCGAGGTACGGCGCGACCTTGCGCTTGACCTCGAGCAGCGCATCGACCGCGAGCAGACTCGGGTCGCTCGTGTCCACATGCGAGCGCACGGCCAGCAGGCCCTTGGCCACCGCCCAGTCGCAATAGGCCAGCGCACGCTCGATCAGCGCGTCGGCCGTGAGCAGCGGCTTGAGTTCGCCCCACAGCGCAATGCCTTCGAGCAAGGTGCCGCTCTGGTTGATGCGCGGCAGGCCATAGCTCAGCGTGGCATCCATGTGGAAGTGCGGATCGACGAAATGCGGCGCAACGAGCAGGCCCCGGGCATCGAGCTTGTCGAGCGCCGGCGCGTCGAGCCCGGCGGTGACTTCGGTGATGCGGCCGCCCTGCACCGCGATCGACATGTCCGGGCGGCCGTCGGGGAGGGTGGCGTTAGTGATCAGGAGGTCGAGCATCGTGGGGGCTCCGAGGTGCGGATGCGGGGGATTTTCGGTCGCATGCGCAGCGCAGGTGACCGCGAGGGAGATTCGTTCAGCGCGTGCGCTGCGCCCGATAGCGGTACTGCCCGGGCGCCGGCCCCACCTCGATGGTCACGCGGCGCAGCTTGTCATCATGGCCGGAGGTGGCGCGCGCCGTCACCACGATGCCGCGCGGCGTGGCGCGGCAAGTGAGTTCGGCGAGCGCGATCTCGGCGTGGTCGTTGTCGAGTTCGGCGATGGCGGTGGTGTGCGCGGCATGCAGGCTGCCGTTGGCATCGCGCGCCATCCGCTGCACGTAGAGAAAGGATTGCGCGTACTGCTCGGCATGGACCACGCGGTACGTGCCCTGGTGGTCCTTGCCCCATGTGCCGCACAGCTGCACCCAGCTGACCGAATCGGGAGTCTTGAAGGTGTCGTAGCCGTAGTCGCTGCCCAGCGCGTGCGCGCCTGCGCCGCATAGCGCCAGCAGTGCAGCGAACAGGATTCCTCCTCCTGCGGCGGTCTTCGTCTTCATCAACGCTCCCCCTTGCGATAGGGCTTCATCAGCGCCTGCGGATAGCTCGCCTTGCGCGCCACCAGCACCAGCGCGAGGATCGAGAGCAGGTACGGCAGCATCAGGTAGATCTGGTAGGGCAGCACGGCATCGCCCGATTGTTGCAGCCGCAGCTGCAGCGCATCGAAGAATGCGAACAGCAGCGCGCCGAGCAGGGCCTTGCCCGGCCGCCACGAGGCGAACACCACCAGCGCCACGCAGATCCAGCCGCGGCCGTTCACCATGTTGAAGAAGAAGGCATTGAAGGCCGACAGCGTGAGGAAGGAGCCAGCCATGCCCATCAGCGCCGAACCCGCCACGATGGCGCCGGTACGCGTGGCCGCGACCGACACGCCCTGGCTCTCGGCCGCCTGCGGGTTTTCGCCGACCATGCGCACGGCGAGCCCGAGCGGCGTGCGGTACAGCACCCAGGCGACGGCCGGCACGAGCAGCAGCGCGAACAGCGTGAGCGTGGTCTGTGCATTCAGGATGGGCACCGGCAGCCACTCCATCGGCGCGAACGGCGTGATGGTCGGCGGCGTGTTCACCTTCGGAAAGCTCACGCGGTAGCCGAAGTAGCTCAGCGCGGTGGCCAGCAGCGTGATACCCAGCCCCGAGACGTGCTGCGACAGGGCCAGGCCCACCGTGAGAAAGGCGTGCAGCAGCCCGAACGCCATGCCGGTGAGCGCGGCCACGCCGACGCCGGCCCAGAGCGGCGCGCCGGCATACACCGCGAGCCAGCCGGTGAAGGCGCCCGCGACCATGATTCCCTCGATGCCGAGGTTGAGCACGCCCGCGCGCTCGCACAGCAGCACGCCCAGCGTGCCGAGGACGAGCGGCGTGGCGATGCGCAGCACCGCGACCCAGAAAGCCGGGTTGGCGAGGATGTCGAACAGGTCGGTCATTTCGTGTTTCTCCCTCCCCTTCCGGGGGAGGGTGGGGGCACGCGGCGCTCGATGTGGGCGCCGATGCCCCCATCCCAGCCTTCCCCCGGCGGGGGAAGGAGCAAAGACGCAGGCGCCAGATCGGTCATTTCATCCGCACCCGGTATTGCGTCAGCAGCGTCGCCACCAGCACCGCGACCAGCGAGGCCGCGACGATCACGTCGGCGATGTAGGTCGGCACGCCCGCGGCGCGGCTCATGGTGTCGGCCCCGACCAGCACGCCGGCCACGAATACGCCCGCGGCGATCACGCCCAGGGGATGCAGGCCCGCAAGCATCGCGATCACGATGCCCGTGTAGCCGTAGCCCGGCGACATGTCGAGCGTGACGTAGCTGGTGCGTCCCGCCACCTCGATGGCACCCGCAAGGCCCGCCAGCGCACCCGAGAGCAGCGCCACCATCACCACGGTGCGCGTGACCGGCACGCCGGCAAAGGCGGCGGCGCGCGCATTGGCGCCGACTGCGCGAATGTCGAAGCCCAGCACCGTGTACTTGAAGATCGCCCACACCATCACGGCGAGCGACACGGCCCAGACGAGGCCGGTGTGCACGCGCGTTTGCGCGACCAGCTTGCCGAGTTCGAGTTCGGACTGCAGAGACACGCTCTGCGGCCAGCCCATGGCGCTCGGGTCCTTCATCGGCCCGTCGAGCAGCGCCGACACGCCGAGCAGCACGATGAAGTTGATCAGCAGCGTGGTCACCACCTCGTCGACGCCGAGCCTGTTCTTCATGAGCGCCGGGCCGAGCAGCAGCAGGGCGCCCGCCGCGGCGGCGGCCAGCATCATCAGCGGAAACAGCAGCCAGGGCGGCAGCTCGAAGCCGCTGCCGCCATGCATGCCGCCCACGGCCACGGCCGCGAGGGCGCCCGCGAACAGCTGCCCCTCGGCGCCGATGTTGAAGAGCCGCGCCTTGAAGGCGACCGTCGCGGCCAGTCCCGTGAGGACCAGCGGAATGGCGCGCGTCAGCGTTTCGCTCCACGCGAACACCGAGCCGAAGCCGCCCTGCAGCAGCAATGCGTAGGTGCGGCCGACCGGCGCGCCGGCCCAGAGCACGAGCAGTGCGCTCACCGCCATCGTGAAGGCTACCGCGCCGATGGGTGCCAGCACCAGCGCGGCGCGCGAGCTTTGGTGGCGTCGTTCGAGCCGCATCATGGCGTGGCTCCCGCGTGTGGCTGATGCGCCGCCGCGCCGGCCATCGCCAGCCCGATGGCCTCGCGCGTCCAGGCCGCGGCCGGGCGTGCTTCGCCGAGGTGGCCGCCATGCATCACGGCCACGCGGTCGCCGAGCGCAAGCACTTCGTCGAGGTCGTCGGAAATCACCAGCACCGCCGCACCCGCGTCGCGCGCGGCAATGAGCTGCTGCTGCACGTAGGCGACGGCGCCGATGTCCAGGCCCCAGGTCGGCTGGTGCGCGACGATAAGCCGCGGCGCACGGGTCGGGTATTTCCTGTTGTCCGGGTCTTCTTCATCCTGCTCTGGCGCGAGCAGCGCGCGCCCCAGGATCAGCTTCTGCATGTTGCCGCCCGAAAGCGAACGGGCCGGCGCCATCAGGCCTGCGCCGCGCACGTCGAACGCCTTTTCGATGCGCCGCGCATGCAGCCGCGCGGCCGCGCGCCGCACGAACCACGACCAGCGCGAGAAGACCGGGCTGCGCAGCCGCTCCGACACCGCGTTCTCCCACACCGGCAGGTCGCCGACCACGCCAACCGCGTGCCGGTCCTCGGGAATGCGCGCGACGCCGCGCTGCACCAGCCGGGCGGGCGAGGGCGGCAGCGCGCGGCCCATCAGCAGGGCCGTGCCCGAGGTGGCGCGGCGCGTGCCGCACAGCAGCTCGGCCAGCGCCGCCTGGCCGTTGCCCGAGACGCCCGCGATGGCGGTGATCTCGCCGGCGCGCAGCGTGAGCGACACCTCGCGCAACCGGTTCTGCCCCTGGTCCTTGTCCGATGCGGTGCTCACGTGGTCGAGCACGCAGACTGCATCGCCCACCGATCTGGCGGGCCGGCGCTGCGGGGTTTCGACCTCATGCCCGACCATCCACAGCGCGAGCTGCGCCTGCGTGGTCTCGGCGGTGCGCGCCTCGGCCACCAGCTTGCCGCCGCGCAGCACCGCGATGCGCTGCGACACGCGCAACACCTCGCCCAGCTTGTGGCTGATGAAGATCACCGACAGGCCCTGCGCCACCATCTGTGCGAGCGTGGCGAACAGGGCTTCGCTTTCCTGCGGCGTCAGCACGGCGGTCGGTTCGTCGAGGATCAGGATGCGCGCGCCGCGGTACAGCGCCTTCAGTATCTCGACGCGCTGCCGCTCGCCGACCGAGAGGCTGCCGATCTTGGCGTCGGGCTGTACCGGCAGGCCGAAGCGCTGCGCCACCTCGAGCAGCTTCGCACGTGCGGCTGCCCGGCGCGAGACCGGGCGCCAGAGCGGCTCCGTGCCCATCATCACGTTGTCGAGCACGCTGAGGTTGTCGGCCAGCGTGAAGTGCTGGTGCACCATGCCTACGCCCGCGGCCAGCGCTGCCTTGGGGTTGCCCGCAGGCAGTGGCGCACCGAACACCTCGATGCTGCCTTCGTCGGCGACGTAGTGGCCGAACAGAATGGACATGAGCGTCGACTTGCCCGCGCCGTTCTCGCCCAGCAGCGCGAGCACCTCGCCCGCATGCAGGTCGAGGGAGACGGCGTCGTTGGCCACGAGGGTGCCGAAGCGCTTGGTGATGCCCTGGAGGCGGAGAACCGCTGTGCTGCTCATGAAGGTATTGCTCCTTCCCCTTCCGGGGGAAGGCTGGGATGGGGGCGAGCAGCGCCCGCAACGCCACGGTGATCGATCGAAGGCCGCGTGCTCCCACCCCAACCCTCCCCCGGAAGGGGAGGGAGAAAAGGCAGGGTCATTTCCATGCAGCCAGGAACGCCAGCATGACCTTGGCCGAGTTGTCGGCCGCAATGCCCATGAAGGTGCCCATCTCGTTCTCGCCTTCGCCGCCGCCCGCCAGGTCGCTGAGGGAGCGGAAGGCGATGTAAGGCACGCCGTTGCTGTAGGCCACCATGCCCACGGCCGCCGTTTCCATGTCGAGCACGTTGGCCTGGAAGGTCTTGAAGGTGTATTCGCGGTAGGCCTTGTTGTCCATGAAGGCCTGGCCCGAGACGCCGTTGCCGCCGACGACGAGCTGGGGCTTGCGCGCCAGGCACTTGCCGGCGCTGCAGTTCGCGAGGTCGACATTGCGGATGCTGCGCGCCACCTCGAGCATCTTGGGGTCCGCCTCGAACCAGAACTTGCGCGCGATCTGCGGATGCGCCGCGGAACGCACTTCCACCGGCCGCGGATGCATCATGCCGAAATTGGGCAGCGTGGCATCGGTGATGAAGGGCGGCGCGGTGAACTTGCCGGGCGCGGTTTCGCGCGCCATCAGCACTTCGAGGTATTGGCCCCATTGCGCCGGCACCGTGACGTCGCCCACGTGCAGCTGCGGGTTCACGCCGCCCGCGATGCCGCTGAACACGATGTGGCTGACGCGAAAGCGGTCGAGCACCAGCTGCGTGTTCATCGTCGCGTTGGTCATGCTGATGCCGGAGAGGAACAGCACGACCGGCTTGCCTTCGAGCGTGCCGGTGGTGAACTCGACGCCGTTGACGCTGTGCTTCGCCGGCTGCTGGAGCCGGTTCAGCAGCAGCGTGAGCTCGGGCTGGAAGGCCGAGATCACCGCGATGCGCGGCGTGTCGTCCAGCCGCACGCTGCCGTCGGCGGCGCTCTTGTAGACACCGGCACAGCCGGCCAAGCCGAAGGCCAGCACGCCGGCCGCGAGAAGAGAACGCCAGCGCATCGTCATCGGACCCTTCACTTCGCGGTCGACTTCGGCTGCGAGTCGTCGACCTTGATGGTGACCTTGCCCGCGAGGATGTCAGCCTGCTTGGCCTTGACCTTGGCGACGATGTCCGCCGGCACCTTCTTCTCGAAGGTGCCCAGCGGCGCGAGCTCCGAGCCCTTGTGCTTCATCATCGAATAGGGGCCGTAGTCCTCGGCGGTGAACTTGCCTTCCTTCACGAGCTTGATCGCGCGGTCGGCCGAGGGTTCGAAGTTCCAGAGCGCCGAAGCCACCACCGTGTCGGGGTACTGCGCCTGCGTGTCGATCACGTTGCCGATGGCGAGCTTGCCCTTTTCCTTGGCCGCGTCCGAGACACCGAAGCGCTCGGCGTACATCACGTCTGCGCCCTTGTCGATCATCGCGAAGGCCGCTTCCTTGGCCTTGGGCGGATCGAACCAGCTGTTGATGAAGCTCACGCTGAATTCGACCTTGGGATTGGTTTCCTTCGCGCCCGCCATGAACGCGTTCATGAGCCGGTTCACCTCGGGAATCGGAAAGCCGCCGACCATGCCGATGCGATTGGTCTTGGTCATGCCGCCAGCCACCATGCCGCTCAGGTACGCCGGCTCCTGGATGTAGTTGTCGAACACGCTGAAGTTGGGCGCCTGCGGCTTGAGTGAAGAGCCCATGAGGAAGGCGACCTTGGGAAAGTCTTTCGCGACCTTGCGCGCCGCCGCTTCCACGCCGAACACCTCGCCGAGGATCAGCTGGTTGCCGCCGGTGGCGTACTCGCGCATCACGCGCTCGTAGTCGGCGTTGCTGACGTTCTCGGTCGCCTTGTATTCGATCTCGCCGCGCGCCTCGGCCGCCTTGAGCGCCTTGTGGATGCGGCCGACCCATTGCTGCTCGAAAGGCACGGTGTAGACCGCCGCCACCTTGAGCTTGGCCTGCGCGAGCGCAAGGCCCGGCGCGCCAGTCGCAAGCGCTGCTGCGGCAATGGCGGCTGAACGAATGATCAACTGACGGCGTGCTGTCACGGTGCTTCTCCTCGAGGTATGGAAATCTTCTTGTTGCTGCCAGATGAGCAGCAGGCCGCCGTCAGAGGACGTCGGCGTCACTTCGTGCCGAAAATTCTGTCACCGGCGTCGCCGAGCCCGGGAAGGATGTACCCGTGGCTGTTGAGCTCGCGGTCGATCGCGGCGGTGTAGATCGGCACGTCGGGGTGGGCCTTCTGCATGGTCGCGATGCCTTCGGGGCAGGTGAGCAGGCAGACGAACTTGATCGACTTGGGGTTGAGTTCCTTGAGCCGTTCGACCGCGGCCACCGCCGAGTTGCCGGTGGCCAGCATCGGGTCGACCACGATCACGTCGCGGTTCTCCATTTCGCCGGGCATCTTGAAGTAGTACTCGACGGCCGTGAGCGTCTTGGGATCGCGGTACAGGCCGATGTGGCCGACGCGCGCCCCCGGCACCACGGTGAGCATGCCGTCGAGGATGCCGGTGCCCGCGCGCAGGATGGACACCAGCACCAGCTTCTTGCCGTCGATGACCTTGGCCTGCATGGTCTCGAGCGGGGTCTCGACCTCGATGTCCTGCATCGGCATGTCGCGCGTGACCTCGTAGGCCATGAGCATGCTGATTTCGTTCAGGAGCCGGCGGAAGCTGTTGGTGGAGGCGTCCTTGCGGCGCATCAGCGTGAGCTTGTGCTGGACGAGGGGGTGGTCGACGAGGTGGACGTTGCTCATTGGATTTTTTCTGCCGTTGCTGGACCGGAGAGTCTAAAAGACGGTGCCGTCGCTTTCGATCAGGAGCGGTGGCGATCCGTCTCGCAAGCGCTGTGCCAGCACGCGGCCCGCGGCCCAGGTGCCGCCCTCGAGCACGCAGGCCAGCGGCAGTTCTTCTTCGGTGCGGTCGAGGATCTTGCGCACGCGCGGCGCCAGCTCGTCGAGCAGCGCCACGGTAAGGGCGCGCCATTCGACGATGAACTCGTCGCCGGCTTTCCAGGTGCGCGCAAGAAAGGCGGGGTCCTTCGGCACGATCACGCCGCTGTCGATCAGCAGGCCGCCGTTGCGGTATTCGGGCAGGGCGGTGAGCGCATCGAGCTGACGCACCTTGACGCCCGCGCGCTCGAAGGGTTCGAGCAGCGAGTAGGTCAGCCACTGCGACAGCTTGTGGAACGGCATCCAGCCGTTGGTGAGGCCCGGGCCGCGCACTGCGCTGTGGCGCCAGCAGTCGCCCAGCGCGAGCGCCGGGTCGCTCGAGCCGATGCCGCCCGAGCTGTCGCTTCCGCCGAGCGCGATGCTGTCGATGGTGTTGGCGGAGGGCCAGATGCCCGAGAGCGTTTCGAGCAGCAGCGAGAGGATCTGGTGCGCCGTGATCTCGGCCGTGGGCGGCGCGGCTGCGCCGAATGGGGCGACCAGCGCATCGAACATGCCGGCAGGCCGGCCCTCGTCGCCGAAGGTTTCGGGCTGCTCGCTCATCGCCTCGCCGAGCCGGCGCAGCAGCACCGCGCGGCCGGGCAGGCCCACCAGCGGATTGACGTCGCTGACCTGGAAGGCGTCGCCGAGCCGGTCGGTCACCAGGCCGCGCAGGCCGGCGGCATCGACCTGCAGCGGATGATCGGGGTTGGACGAGAACAGCCCGCTCGTGAAGGCATGGAAGCTCGCGACGGCCAGGCCCTCGGAGCGCGTGTAGCGCTCGCCGGTGGCGGGCTCGGTGTAGTGCCAGCCGGCGCCGGCGCCGGCATCGAGCAGCACGCTTACGAGCACGAGGTCGATGTGCGCGCTGGCGCGCTGCCGGGCATCGATGCCCTTGCCGAGCAGCTGGTCGAGCTGCTTCAGCCGGTCGATGCCGCCGGCCTCGAAGTGGCGCCAGCGGCTGTGGTAGGGGATGGTGTCCCAGGGATAGCGCTCGCGCGTGACCTCGGCCACGGTGCGCGCGGCGTCTTCGAGCACGTCGCTGCCGGCGATGCGGAACCACTGCGACTCGCCCCGGCGCGCGCGCGCCAGCAGCGCGGCCGCGCGCTCGCGGATGGCGGCGGTGGTGCGCAGCACCGTGGCGGCGCCCGCGGGGTGGCTGGTATCCGGTGCGAACTCGATGGCCGGATCGATGTCGCCCGCGCTGCCCGGCGGCAGGCTGCCCGAGCCGTCGGCGGGCAGGTAGTCGTTGCTGCTGTTTGCCTTGTTGTCGCTCATTCGCCCAATCCCCGGCCCTTGGCCTTCTTGAGTTCCTCGGCATCCGGCACCGGGCCGGGCGTGAAATAGCCGGCGGCCATCTTGGCGTCCATCTCGACGCGGGCGTCGGCCGGAATCAGTTCGTCGGGAATGTTCACGCGCTCGCCGATCTCGATGCCCGAGCCGGTGATGGCGTCGAATTTCATGTTGCTCATCGACACGAGCCGGTGGATCTTCCGGATGCCGAGCCAGTGGAAGACGTCGGGCATCAGTTCCTGGAAGCGCATGTCCTGCACGCCGGCCACGCACTCGGTGCGCGCGAAATACTGGTCGGCCGTGTCGCCGCCGACCTGGCGCTTGCGCGCGTTGTAGACCAGGAATTTGGTCACCTCGCCGAGCGCGCGGCCCTCCTTGCGCGAATAGGCGATGAGGCCCACGCCGCCGCGCTGCGCGCCCTGGATGCATTCCTCGATGGCGTGCGTGAGGTAGGGGCGGCAGGTGCAGATGTCGGAGCCGAACACGTCGGAGCCGTTGCATTCGTCGTGGATGCGCGCGGTGAGCTCGACCTCCGGGTTGGCCAGGTCGCGCGGGTTGCCGAAGATGTAGAGCGTCTGCCCGCCGATGGGCGGCAGGAACACCTCGAGGTCGGAGCGCGTGACGAGCTCGGGGTACATGCCGCCAGTCTCTTCGAACAGCGTGCGGCGCAGGTCGGTTTCGGAGCAGCCGAAGCGCCGCGCCACTTCGGGCAGGTACCACACGGGCTCGATGGCGGCCTTGGTCACCATGGCCGCGCCGCTGGCGGTGAGGAAGTGGCCGTCGGCCTTGAGGCGGCCGCTTTGCAGCGCCTCGATCACCTCGGGCAGGATCACGTGGGCCTTGGTGATCGCGATGGTCGGGCGGATGTCGTAGCCCGCCGCCAGTTCGGCGGAGAACACATCGGCCACCAGCGCGCCCCAGGGGTCGAGCGAGACGATGCGCCCGGGCTCGCTCCACTGCGGGTACGGGCCGATCACGTCGGTGGGCGCGGTGTTGGTCAGGTCGGCCTTGTGTTCGCGCTTGAGGGCGCCGGCTGCCACGGCCAGTGCGCGATAGACGCTGTACGAGCCGCTGTGCGTACCGATGACGTTGCGATGTGCCCGCTTCGTAGTGGTGCCCACCACGGGCCCGCGCTCGGTGGCGGTGGCCGCACCCCAGCGGATGGGCAGCGCGCCGAAGCCGCCGGCATGGGAGGTCAGCCGGATGTGGCCGGTCGACGAGGAAGGGTGGAGCGGGGGAAGGGGCGAGACGGGGATCGCTGAAGTCGCAGGGACGGCGGGGATCGCGGAAATCTCGGCAGCTTCAGAAGGGGTCGCTGTGCTATCTGCGGACATTGGAGGCCCTCAAAAAATGCAATGTACCGATCACTCGCGCGGCTGGCAAGCAGGGCGCGAGGGTCGTCATTGCCGCCGGGGACCGCGGCCGGTGCGCCGATCAGGCCGGCGAGGAGCGCAGGCCGTAGGCCTTGCCGCCGACGAACAGGTATTCGGCGCGCAGCACCGGATCGCCTTTTTCACCGGTGTAGGTGAAGCCCAGCGCGGCCACCGGGGTGCCGGGCTTGATCTCCTCGAGCCCCCAGGCCTGCAGCCGCGTGAGCGGTGCGAGTTCGATCAGCCACTTGCGGTCGCGCCGCGTGGGCAGCTGCGCCTTGGCCAGCAGCGCGGGACCGTCGACATTCGCGCTTTGCCTGGGCAGCGGGCGCTGCTTCAGGTCGGCCGGCAGGGTCGGGTTCTCGGGCAGCTCGAGCTCCACCTCGCCATGCGGATTGCGCCACATGACCTTGGTCGCGCGCCCCTCCAGGTAGAGCGGGCGGTCCTGGTCGAAGCTGCTCCAGCCGTGGTGCGCCCAGGAGGGCAGGGCCAGGCCGAGTGAACCGGCAATGAACAAGCGTCTCTCAATCATCTGGGTCTCCTTGCTCAGACGTAGGCAATCCAGCGCCCGCAGATGATGACAGCGAGCCAAAACCCCAGCGAGAGCAGGCATTGCAGCCTGGATATGGCGCCGGTGGATGCGAGTCCGCCTCGAAGGTGGAACCAGATGGCGTTGGCGCCTGCCAGGCCGATCAGGAACAGCTTGATGCGAAAGGCGGAATTGGCCAGCAGCTCGCCGGGCTGCGTGGAAAACATCGTGAGGCCGGTGGCGGCGCACAGTCCGAAGCCGACAAGCGCCGGCAACAGCGTCAGATGCGCCAACTGCCTCTGCGGCAGTTCCCGGCCAAGGCCGAGTACGCGCAACTCGAACACCAGCAGCCCGCCGAACAGCAGCGCGATGCCGACGATATGCACCGTCTCCAGCGCCGGATAGGCCCAGGGGTGCGAAACCAGCCCGGCCAGCATCGGCATCAGCTCCGGGCGGCGGACTGTTCAGGGCATGAACTGGCAGGGTGCATGGGGCGCTCCTTCCACGGGTTCGGGCGAGCTTAGCCGAGGACGCAGCCGGCGTCTGCGCCGGGCACGGCACAATCCGGCGGGATCTTTTTTCCGAAAGGGCTGTAACCAGCCGGTCCGATGGCACGAAACACAATGGACAGCAGTAGGCGAACGAGCGACGCCGAAGCCGCGCTGCGCAGCCTGTTCCTGCGCGGCCTCGACGGCGACGCAGCCGCTTATCGCGAATTTCTGCAAAAACTCAGCGCGCATCTGCGCGCCTTTCTGGGCAAGCGCCTGTTCGGCTGGCCCGATGAAGTGGAAGATCTTGTCCAGGAATGCCTGCTCGCCATGCACAACCAGCGCCACACCTACCAGAGCGACCAGCCGCTGACGGCCTGGGTGCATGCGATTGCGCGCTACAAGATGATCGACCTGCTGCGCGCCAAGTCCGCGCGCGAAGCGCTGCATGA
This sequence comes from Variovorax beijingensis, assembly GCF_007828835.1. Classification (GTDB taxonomy): domain Bacteria; phylum Pseudomonadota; class Gammaproteobacteria; order Burkholderiales; family Burkholderiaceae_C; genus Variovorax; species Variovorax beijingensis_A. Next base: position 137,597 of record NZ_VIVL01000011.1, read on the forward strand.
CCCGCTGGACGACGACCTGGCGGTGTTCGCCGAATCGGCCATCGAGGCCAGCGATGCGCGGCGCGACCTGGGCGGCCTGCTGCAGACCCTGCCGGAGCGCCAGCGCCTGCCGATCGTGCACGTGAAGCTCGAAGGCCTCTCGGTGGCCGAGACGGCAAGCCTGACCGGCATGTCCGAATCGGCCGTGAAGGTGGGCATCCACCGCGGGCTCAAGGCGCTCGCCGCCAGGCTCAGGAGCAAGGCGCCATGAAGACCGACGATCTTGTGGCCATGCTGGCGACCGGCGCCACGGCCGCGCCGCGCCGCGCCGCGGGGCGCCGCCTGGCCCTTGCGCTGCTCGCCGGGCTGCCGCTGTCGTTCGCGATCCTGTTCACCGAATACGGATTGCGCCGCGACCTGGTGCAGGCCATGTTCTGGCCGATGTTCTGGGTCAAGGTGCTGTTTCCGCTGTGCATTGCGGCGGCCGCCTTCGTGATGGCGCAGCGCCTCGCGCGGCCAGGCGTGCCGGTGCGGCGCGCCTGGATCGGCATCGCGGTGCCGGTGCTTGCCGTGTGGGCGATGGCGGCCCTGGCCTGGTTCAACGCGCCGGCCGAAGAGCGCATGCCCTTGCTCATGGGCGAATCGTGGCGTGTTTGCGCGGTCAGCATCGGGCTCATGGCGCTGCCGGTCTTTGCGGCGGCACTGCTGGCCCTGAAGGGGCTGGCGCCCACGCGGCTCGCGCTGGCCGGTGCGGCCGCCGGCGCGCTGGCCGGCGGGGTGGGTGCGGCGGTCTATGCGCTGCACTGCATGGAATTGACGGCGCCTTTCCTCGCGGTCTGGTACGTGAGCGGCATCGCGCTGCCCGTGCTGGTGGGCGCCGTGCTCGGGCCGCGCCTGCTGCGCTGGTGAGCGGCCCTGCGGCCTTTCTCAGCGCTTCTTGGCGCCGAAGATGCCGCCCAGCACGCCGCGCAGGATCTCCTTGCCGACCGAGGTGCCCATGGTCCGCACCGCCGACTTGGCCATGGTCTGCACCAGCCCGTCCCGCTTGCCGCCGCGCGGGCCCGTGCTGCCGAAAAGCAGGTCGTTCAGCATGCTGCTGCCTTCAGACGTTGCGGCCGCACCCTTGCCGCCGCCCGCCGTTTTGGCCGGCGGTGCATCGGGCGCGGTTTCGGCCCGGCCCTTGAGCTTTTCGTAGGCCGATTCGCGGTCCACGGTCTTCTCGTACACGCCGGCGACGAGCGAATTGGCAATGACCGCCTGGCGCTGCGCGGCCGTGACGGGGCCGATCTGGCTGCCGGGCGGCACCACGAACACGCGCTCGGTCACGCTGGGGCGCCCCTTGGCATCGAGAAAACTCACCAGCGCCTCGCCCACCGCAAGCTCGGTGATCGCGGTTTCGATGTCCAGCCCCGGCTTCTGGCGCATGGTGGTGGCCGTGGCCTTGACGGCCTTCTGGTCGCGCGGCGTGAAGGCGCGCAGCGCATGCTGGACGCGGTTGCCCAGCTGGGCCAGCACCGAATCCGGAATGTCCAGCGGGTTCTGCGTCACGAAATACACGCCCACGCCCTTGGAGCGCACCAGCCGCACCACGAGCTCGATGCGCTCCACCAGCGCCTTGGGCGCCTCGTTGAAGAGCAGGTGGGCTTCGTCGAAGAAGAAGGCCAGCTTGGGCTGTTCGGGGTCGCCGATCTCGGGCAGCTGTTCGAACAGTTCCGACAGCATCCAGAGCAGGAAGGTGGCGTAGAGCCGCGGCGAGTTCATGAGCTTGTCGGCCGCCAGGATGTTGACCACGCCCTTGCCACCCACCGTTTGCATGAAGTCGGCGATGTTGAGCATCGGCTCGCCGAAGAACTTCTCGCCGCCCTGGGTCTCGATCTGCAGCAGGCCGCGCTGGATGGCGCCCACGCTGGCGGCGCTGATGTTGCCGTACTCGGTGGTGAACTGGCTCGCGTTCTCGCCCACGTACTGCAGCATGGCGCGCAGATCCTTCAGGTCGAGCAGCAGCAGGCCGTTGTCGTCGGCGATCTTGAACACCAGGTTCAGCACGCCGGCCTGCGTTTCATTCACGTCGAGCATGCGGCCCAGCAGCAGGGGGCCCATGTCGGAGACGGTGGCGCGCACCGGATGCCCCTGCTCGCCGAACACGTCCCACAGGGTGACGGGGCAGGCGTCCGATTCGGGCAGATCGATGCCCCGCTCCTTGAGCGTGGCCGCCATTTTTTCGCCGATGCTGCCTTTCTGGCTCATGCCGGTCAGGTCGCCCTTGACGTCGGCCATGAACACCGGAACGCCGATGCCCGAGAGCTTTTCGGCCATGGTCTGCAGGGTGACTGTCTTGCCGGTGCCGGTGGCGCCGGTGATCAGGCCGTGGCGGTTGGCCAGGCTGGGCAGCAGGGTGCACTCGATGGTGTCGTGGCGCGCGATCAAGAGAGGGTCGGCCATGAGGGGCTCCGGGTCGTATCGAAGCGGGCAGTCTAATCAAGCCTCCCTCCTATAATCCACGGCCCCCGAGGTAGTTACGGAAAAAGTTTCAGGAGGTTTTCTTGTCATCGACTGCTCAGCCCCCCATTCCCGCCGCCGGCGATTCACCTGAACAGTCGCCGATTGAAAAAGAGTTGGCCGTCCTGCTGGTGAACGCGCTCAATCTCGAAGTCGCGCCCGAGGACATCGTGCCCACCGATCCGCTGTATGGCGAAGGCCTGGGCCTCGACTCCATCGACATCCTCGAAGTCGCGCTCGAAGTGTCCCGGCGCTACGGCTTCCAGCTGCGCTCGGACGATGAGCGCAATCAGCAGATCTTCCAGTCGCTGCGCACGCTCGCGACCCACGTCGCCCAGCATCGCAGCGCTTCCTGATCCATGTCTCGATGGCGACTGGCGCTCCTGCTGCTGGTGGGAGTGGCCTATGCCGGCCTCTCCCACTGGATGATGCTGTTCCACCCCACCGAGCCGTGGGCCGTGGTGGTGCTGCTCGGCCCGCTGTGGCTGGCCGCCATGGGCTTCGCCGCGAGCAAGTTCGGCCGCTGGGGTTTTGCCGCGGCCCTGCTGCTGGGCATCGGGGGCTTTGCGCTCGTGTTCCTGGGTGAGGCGGGCGACACCAACCGGCTCTACGTGTTCCAGCATGTCGCCATCAACGGCCTCCTGTGCGGCTGGTTCGGCGCCTCGCTGCGTGGCCCCGGCCTGCCGCTGATCACGCAGTTCGCGCAGCGCGTGCATCCGCTCAAGGGCCACATGCTGGCCTACACGACGACGCTCACGCGCATCTGGACCGTGTATTTCGCGCTGGTGGTGGTGTCGTCGATCGTGGTGTACCTGACGCTGCCTTTTTCGGCCTGGTCGCTGCTCGCGAACGTGCTGACGCCGCTGTCGGTCACGCTTCTTTTCGTGGGCGAGCACCTGGTGCGCTACCGGCTGCACCCCGAGTTCGAGCGCACGCGGCTCATCGATGCGGTGCGCGCCTTCCAGGGCGCTTCGCCCGTCGACCACGGCAGCGGCAGCCATTGAAGCAGAGGCCGACCGCGTGAGCACCGATACCCGCCTGCTGCCGCTGATCGCCCATCGGGACCTCGATGCACCGCTGGCCTGGCGCGCCGGCGTGCCCGTGAGCACGCGCCAGTTCCTGGCCGACGTGGCCCGCTTCGCGCCGACGCTGCCTGCCGAGGGCAGGGCGGTCAATCTCTGTGTCGACCGCTATGCGTTTGCGGTCGGCCTGGCGGCTGCGCTGGTGCGTGGCCATGCGAGCCTGCTGCCGCCCGACGCGCGGCCCGACACGCTCGCGCGCCTGCTCGAATCCGGCGGCTCGAATCTTTTTGCCCTGATCGATGATGCCGCGCTCGCCACGCCCGGCATGCCGCGCCTGCTGGTCGAATACCGGTGTGGTTCCGAAGGGGCCGGCGTTGAGGTTCCAGCCATCGACGGCGCCATGCATGCCGTGAGCCTGCTGACCTCCGGCTCCACCGGCGCGCCGCAGCCGCATGCCAAGCGCTGGGACACGCTGGTCGGCGATGTCGCGGTGGCCGTGGAACGGCTCTCCAGCCTGCTCGGCCTGCCATCGCTCGCCGGCCTGACGCTGGTTGCGACCGTGCCTGTGCAGCACAGCTACGGGCTGGAGTCGTCGGCGCTGCTGGCCATGCTCGGCGGTGCTGCATTCGACAGCGGACGGCCGTTCTTTCCGGCCGACGTGGCCAGGACGCTGGCCTCGGTGCCGCGGCCGCGCGCGCTGGTCACCACACCTTTCCACCTGAAGACGCTGCTGCTCTCGGGCATCGAGCTGCCGCCGGTCGACCTGGTGCTTTCCGCCACCGCGCCGCTTTCGCCGCAGCTCGCGGCCCAGGCCGAGCAGGCGCTCGGCGGCGTATTGATCGAGATCTACGGCAGCACCGAATCCGGCCAGGTCGCCACCCGCCGCACCACGCAGAGCGAAGTCTGGGACACCTTCGGCGAGATCCGCGTGCATGCCGAAGCAGGCGAGGGCGACGGGGCCGAGCGCTTCATCTTCAGCGGCGACTTCCTGCCCGAGCCCACACCGATGGCCGATGTGCTCGAACTGCTCGACGCGCGCCGCTTCCGCCTGCTGGGCCGCGCCAACGACCTGATCCATGTCGCGGGCCGGCGCAGCTCGCTCGCGCATCTGAACTACCACCTCAACAGCATCGCGGGCGTCGAGGACGGCGCGTTCTGGCTGCCCGACGAAGTGGCCGACGGCGTGGTGCGCCCCGTGGCCTTCGTGGTGGCGCCCACGCTCTCGGCCGGCCAGATCATTGCCGCGCTGCGCCAGCGGCTGGAGCCGGTGTTCGTGCCGCGCCGCGTGGTGCAGGTGAAGGCCTTTCCGCGCGAAGGCACCGGCAAGCTCACGGCGCGTGCGCTGCGCGAATTCGCGCTCGCGCAGCTGGCGGAAGACGACACGCCGGTGCAACTGGCCCATGCGGTGCCCGTTGATCACCCGGCGTTCGCGGGGCACTTCCCCGGCCAGCCGCTGCTGCCGGGAGCGCTGATACTGGCCGAGGTCATGGAAGCCGTGCAGCGCGTGCCGGCGCTGGTCGCCCGGCTGGGCACCCATCCCACGCTCGCGGCCGCCAAGTTCCTGGCGCCCGTGCGGCCGGGCAGCATGCTCTCCATCGAACTGCAGCCCGAGTCCGGCGCCGCGCGCGGCGTGCGCTTCGACGTGCGCTGCGACGGCGTGCTGGCTGTCACCGGCCGCTGGGCCGCCGTGCCAGAGTCTGCGTGATGAACCACACCGACGCCGAGACGCGCGCCGTGAAAGACGCGGCGCAGGCAGGCCAGCGCGGCGACTGGGCGCACGCTCCCGAACGCAGCAACATGCTGGCGCTGCGCTTCATCTGCCTGATGGCACTGGTGTGCGGGCGCCGCATCACGCGCCTGCTGCTGCCGCCGATCAGCCTGTACTTCCTGCTGTTCGCTCCCGCGCCGCGGCGCCACATCAAGCGCTACCTGTTCAGGGCCATCGGCCCGCATGCCGGCTGGCTCGACGGCTACCGCCTGCTGCATGCCTTCGCATCGACGGTGCTCGACCGCGTGTACTTCCTGCGCGGACGCATGGACCTGTTCGATGTCAGGGTCGAGGGCAACCAGGCGCTCGAGGCCGAGGCACTGAAAGGGCGCGGCGCCTTCCTACTCGGCGCGCACGTCGGCAGCTTCGAGGCCCTGGGCGCCTGCAAGCACAACAGCCGGCACAAGCACGAACTGCGGCTTGCGATGCTGATGTATCCGGACAATGCGCAGCGCATCACGGCCATCCTCAACGCGATCAGCCTGCCCGAGCTGCGGCCCCACGTGATCGCGCTCGGCCGCCCTCATTCGATGCTCGCGCTGCGAGACTGGCTCGACGGCGGCGGGCTCGGCGGCATGCTGGTCGACCGCACCCTGCCGGGCAGCGAGGACCAGCCCGCGCAGCAGCGCGGCAACAACATCGTGCTGCCGTTCCTGGGGCAGCCGGCGAGTTTCAACGACGGCCCGTTCCGCCTGGCGGCGCTGCTGCGGCGCAAGGTGTTCTTCATGGCCGGGCTCTATGGCGGCGGTGCGCGCTACGATGTCCGGTTCGACCTTCTGGCCGACTTCAGCGAGCGGGCATCCGATCCCGCCGAGCGGGAACGCCGCATCCGCGCGGCGGTCGAAGCCTACGTGGCGCGCCTCGATGCCCTGTGCCGCGCGTATCCCTACAACTGGTTCAACTTTCATGATTTCTGGCTCGAAGATTCGGTTTGACTGGCTTTGCAGGAGCCTGCTGCTGGCACTGGCCTGCTGCGCCGCGCCGGCGTGGGCCTTCGACCTGCCCGACCTGATGGGGCTGCTTGCCAAGCAGAAGGGCGGCGAGGCCCGCTTCACCGAGCAGCGCTTCGTGCACGGCCTCGAAGGCCCGCTCGACGCGCGCGGCACACTGAGCTTCGATGCGCCCGACAAGCTGGTGCGGCGCACCTTGTCGCCGCGCGTGGAGACCATGGCGGTCGAAGGCAACACGCTGACGCTCTCACGCGGCGGCCGCAACCGCACCCTCACGCTCGACAGCATGCCCGAGCTGCTCGGCCTGGTCGAAGCCATGCGCGGCACGCTGAGCGGCGACGGCGCCACCCTGCAGCGCTATTTCCGCAGCACGGTGAGCGGTTCGGCCGCCAACTGGACGCTCGACCTGCTGCCGGCCGACAGCCGGCTTGCGGCCCAGGTGCGCAGCATCCGTATCAGCGGCCGTGCCAGCGAAGTGCTGGGCCTTGAAATGGAGTTCGTCGGCGGCGACCGCTCGGTGATGAGTATCACGCCCGAGCGCCAAAGCGCCGCACCCACCGCGCCTTCGGGCGCTGCCGGGCGCACCACGCCGTGAGGGCGCGCGGGACCGCGGGGGAAGGGCCGCCGGACTGGCAGCGCCGGGCACTGGTGCTGCTGGCCTGGGCACTGGTGCTGCTCGGCGGCGCATTGCAGATCGCGCGCACGCAGTTCAGCGCAGACCTTTCCGCTTTCCTGCCCAAGAGCCCCGACGCGCGGCAGCAGGTGCTCATCGAGCAGCTGCAAAGCGGCGTGGCATCGCGCACGCTGATGCTCGGCATCGAGGGCGGCGCGAGCGCGCAGCAGCGCGCGGCCGTGTCGCGCGCGGTGGCCAGGTCCATGCGCGAGAGCCGGCTGTTCGACCTGATCCAGAACGGCGACACCGGCGACTGGAGCGAGGCCGGCACCTGGGTCTTCGCGCACCGCTACCAGCTTTCGCCGGGCGTGAGGCCCGAACATTTCACCGCCGAAGGCCTGCGCGACGCGATCTACGAAACGCTGTCGATGCTGGGCACGCCGGCCGGCAACGCGATCAAACCCTTGCTCGACCGCGATCCCACCGGCGAGACCCAGCGCATTGCCGTGGAGCTGACGCCGGCCAGCGCACCGCGCAGCGAAGACGGCGTCTGGATGTCGCGCAGCGCGCCGCGCGCGCTCATGATCGCCACCACGCGTGCGGCGGGCAGCGATCTCGATGCCCAGTCGAAGGCCATTGCAAGCGTGCATGCGGCTTTCGACACCGCCACGCGCGGCATGGACGAAGCCACCCGGCCGAAGCTGCTGCTGAGCGGCCCGCCCGTGTTCTCGGTGCTGAGCCGCGACAAGATCAAGACCGAGGCGATCCACCTCGCGATCGTGGGCGGCATCGTGATGGGCGGCCTGCTGCTGCTGGCCTTTGCGTCGCCGCGCGCGCTGGTCATCGCCTTCCTGCCCGTGGCCACCGGTGTGGTGGTGGGGACCGCGGCGGTCAGCGTGGTGTTCGGCTCGGTGCACGGCATGACGCTGGGCTTCGGCAGCACGCTGATCGGCGAGACCGTCGACTACGCCATCTACTACCTGATCCAGGCGCGTGGCGCGGCCGTGGCCGGCACCAGCTGGGCGCGCTGGCGCGAGGTGCACTGGCCCACCGTGCGGCTCGGGCTGCTGACCTCGGTGTGCGGCTTCGCGGCGCTGGTGTTCTCGGGCTTCCCGGGTCTGGCGCAGCTGGGCGTGTTCTCCATCGCAGGGCTCGTGGCCGCGGCGCTGGCCACGCGCTACGCATTGCCCGTGCTCGCACCCGATGGCGCCACCGGCATGGGCATGCGCCGGTACATGGCGCACGCGGCCGGCGTGCTGGTGCGCGGCCTGCCGCACCTGCGCTGGGTGCTCGCCGGGCTCGGCGTGGCAGCGCTGGTGCTGGTCATCTGGCAGGGCGGCCATCTGTGGCGCGCCGACCTCGGCGCCATGAGCCCGGTGCCCAAGTCGGCCCAGCAGCTCGACGAGATGCTGCGCGCCGACATCGGCACCGGTGACGGCGGCACGCTGGTCGTGGTCTACGGCGCCGATGAAGAAAGCGCACTGCGCAACACCGAAGCCGCCACCGCGCGGCTCGAGGCACTCGTTGACAAAGGCGAGCTTGGCGGCTTCGAGGCCGTGACGCGCGTATTGCCGAGCATCGCGACCCAGTCGGCCCGGCTCGCCAGCCTGCCCGACGGCGACACGCTGCGCACCCGGCTGGCCGAGGCCACGCAGGGCTCGCCGCTGCCGGCCGCACGCCTCGGGCCCTTCCTGGCCGATGTCGAAGCCGCGCGCAAGCTCGCGCCCGTGCGGCGCGCCGACCTGGCGGACGGCCCGCTCGGTTCGGTCGTCAACACGCTCATGTACCAGCGCCCCGGCGGCGGCTGGTCGACGCTGGTGGTGCTGCACCCCGGGGCGAAGTTCGACGCGCGCCGGCTCGAAGCGGCGCTGGCGGGTGTGCCCGAGGTGCAGGTGGTCGATGTGGGCCGCGAACTCGCGGGGCTCTACCAGCGCTACCTGCACGAGGCCTTCGTGCAGGTGCTGCTCGGCGCGCTGGCGGTGGTGGTGCTGCTCGGCATCTACCTGCGCTCGGGCCGGCGCCTTCTCGCGGTGTGCCAGCCGCTGGTCTTCGCGGTGGTGCTCACCCTGGGCGGCATGGCCGTGCTGCAGGTGCCGCTGGGCATCCTGCACCTGGTGGGGCTGCTGCTGATCGTGGCGGTGGGCTCCAACTACGCGCTGTTCTTCGACCAGCTGCGCGTGGCCGGGCGGGCCGACGAGGACACGCTGGCGTCGCTGATGCTGGCCAACCTGACCACGGTGGTGTCCTTCGGGCTGATCGCGATCTCGGACATTCCGGCGCTGTCGTCGATCGGCCGCGTGGTGGCGCCGGGCGCCTTGCTGGCATTGCTGCTGTCGGCCGCGTTCGCACGCCGCGTGGCGCCCACGCCGCCCGGGCGCGGCTGATGGGAAAATCCCGCGCCATGCCGTCCGCCTCTGCCGCTCCGACCGAATCCTGGCCCTGGCCGCTTGCCATTCGTGCCAGCGCGGCCTGGCACGTGGCGGCCATCGGTGCCGGCGCCATGGTGCCGGGCGCCATGCCCTGGGCGATCGGCGCGATTGCGCTGAACCACGCGCTGATCACCGGCGCGGGGCTCACGCCGCGCAGCAGCCTGCTGGGCCCCAATGTCACGCGCCTGCCCGAAGCCGCCGGTGCCCGGCGCCAGGTGGCCATCACCATCGACGACGGGCCCGATCCCGAGGTCACGCCCCGGGTGCTCGACCTGCTGGACGCACATGGCCAGCGCGCCACCTTCTTCTGCATTGCCGAGCGCGCGCTGGCCCACCCGGCGCTGGCGCGCGAGATCGTGGCGCGGGGCCACAGCATCCAGAACCACACGGCGCGGCACCGGCACAATTTTTCATTCCTCGGGCCGCGCGGCTTCGCGAGCGAGATCGCGCGCGCGCAGGACATCCTGGCCGACACCACCGGCCAGCGCCCGACCTGCTTCCGCGCGCCGGCGGGCCTGCGCAATCCATTCCTCGAGCCGGTGCTGCACCGGCTGGGCCTGTCGCTCGTGAGCTGGACGCGCCGCGGCTTCGACACACGCGAAGGCGATCCCGCCAAGGTCATGGCGCGCCTGGGCCGCAAGCTGCAGGCGCGCGACATCCTGCTTCTGCACGACGGCAACGCCGCGCGCACCCCTTTGGGAAACCCTGTATTGCTGGAGGTATTGCCCTTGCTTTTCGAACGCCTGCGCGCCGAGCGCCTGCACGCCGTCACCCTGCCGGAAGGCCTTGGATCATGAGTGCGGTGCTGCCTTCTTCTTCATCATCGGCACCTTCTTCCACCGATGCCGCCTGGCGCGAGCTTCACGAGGCCGCCACCGTTCCCTACAAGAAAGGCGGCAGCTTCGCCTGGCATTTCGCGCGCGGCAAGCTGGGACGCGATCCGGTGTTCCGCGGGCTGCTCGAACGCGGGCTGATCGATGCGGCGCACCGCCGCGTGGTCGACATCGGCTGCGGGCAGGGGCTCTTCGCGAGCCTGCTCGCATCGATGAGCCGCATGCAGGCGCACGGCCGATGGCCCTCGTCGTGGAAGCCCACGCCGCCAGCCGCTGACTACACGGGCATCGAGCTGATGCCCAAGGACGTGGCGCGCGCCGAGGCTTCCATCGGGCATCTGCAGCCGGCGCCGCGGCTGGTCTGCGCCGACATGTGCTCGGTGCCGCTGCCCGAATGCGACCTGGTCGTGATTCTCGACGTGCTGCACTACGTGGGCATCGAAGCACAGGACGGCGTCTTGCGGCGCGTACACGACGCGCTTCGGCGCGGCGGCAATGCGAACGCCCGGCTGCTGCTGCGCGTGGGCGATGCATCGAGCAAGCGTGGCTTCGCCATCAGCCAGTGGGTCGACCGCACCGTGACGCGCATCCGCGGCCACAAGGTGTCGCCCACCTGGGGTCGGCCGCTGTCCGACTGGGTAGCGGCGCTGCAGCGGCTGGACTTTCGCGTCCAGAGCATTCCGATGAGCAAAGGAACGCCCTTTGCCAACGTGCTGCTGGTGGCCGACCTGGAGCGCCGCGCGTGACCAGGGCTGCGCAGACGCTCGACCGCGCCGGCATTGCCGAGCGCATTCCGCACAGCGGCAGCATGTGCCTGCTCGACCGGCTCGAAGGCTGGGATGCCGAGTCCATTCAGTGCAGCACCCGCACGCATGCGCTACCGGACAACCCGCTGCGAACCGCGGGCGGCCTGCTCGCGCCCAACGCCATCGAATACGCGGCGCAAGCCATGGCGCTGCACGGCGGTCTGCTGGCTGCCGAGGGAAGCGCGCCGTCGGCCGGCTTCCTCGCAAGCGCGCGCAACGTGCGCCTGTCGGTGGTGCGGCTCGACGACATCGACGGTGCGCTGCAGGTGCAGGCGCGCCGCCTGTCGGGCGACACGAACCAGATCCTCTACGAATTCGCGGTGAGCGACAGCGGCGCCCGCGTGCTGGCCGAAGGCCGCGCGGTGGTGGTGCTGAATACGCCGCTGGCAACCGGAGCCCACGCACCATGACGCTCGAAGGAAAACGCGCACTGATCACCGGCGCCAGCGGTGCCTTGGGCGCCGCCATGGCCGAGCGCCTGGCGCGCGACGGCGCCACGGTGCTGCTGCATGCCAACTCGCGCCCCGAGGCGGTGGAGCAACTGGCGGCCGCCATTGCAGCTGCGGGCGGCAAGGCCGAATGCCATGTGTTCGACCTGCGCAGCGACGATGCCTGCCGCGTGGCCTGCGAGCGCATGCTCGAAGGCGGGCCGGTCCAGATCGTCGTCAATAACGCCGGCGTGCACGACGACGCCGTGCTGCCCGGCATGCGCGCCGACCAGTGGCACAAGGTCATCGACGTCTCGCTCAACGGATTCTTCCGCGTGACGCAGCCCTTGCTGCTGCCGATGATGCGCACCCGCTGGGGGCGCGTTCTCAATATTTCGTCCGTTTCGGCGCTGACGGGCAACCGCGGGCAGGTCAACTATGCCGCCGCCAAGGGGGCGCTCAACAGCGCGACCAAGGCGCTGTCGCTCGAAGTGGCATCGCGCGGCGTGACGGTCAATGCCATTGCACCCGGCATCATCGCCTCGCCGATGGCCGATGCGGCCTTCGACCCCGCCATGGTCAACCAGATGGTGCCGATGAAGCGCGCCGGCACGCCGCAGGAAGTGGCGGCGCTGGCATCGTTCCTGGCCAGCGACGAGGCGGCCTACATCACGGGGCAGGTGATCTCGATCAATGGCGGGATGATCTAGCCGCCGCACTCATCAAGCTTCGCGTTCGTCAGGCCTGGAAGGGGGGCAGGCGCCGGGCCTTGCGCCAAAGTAGTCCGGGCAGGCGCAACACGAATTCGACCATCAGGCGCGCGTGCATCCACGTCAGCAGCACGTTGTCGCGCCCATAGCGAAAGTGCGACACCCCGCCTTCCTCGGCGGTCAGGTACTTCACCGGCGCGTCGATGTTCACGGGCTTGACGCCGCGCCAGGCGAGCCGCACGACGGCTTCGGTGTCGAAGTCGAAGCGCCGCATCCACGGCTGCCGCGCCATCACGGCGATCAGGTCGGCCACCGGGTACACGCGGAATCCGTAAAGCGAATCGCCAACGCCCGCAAACAGGGTCTCGAGCTGGGTCCAGCCGTTCGACACGCGCCGTCCGCGCACGCGCAGCAGCGGGGCGGAGGCATCGAACACCGGCCGGCCCAGCACCATGGTCTCGGGCCGCGCCTTCGATGCGTTCATGAAGGCAGGAATCAGGTCGGCCGGATGCTGGCCGTCCGAATCCATGGTCAGCGCGTGCGTGAAGCCGGCCTCGCGCGCCGCACGCAGGCCATGCAGCACGGCCGCACCCTTGCCCTGGTTCTGCGGCAGCAGCCAGACCCGCAGGCCCGGGTCGCCGGCGGCCATCTGCTGCAGGCGCTCGCCCGTGCCGTCGGTGCTGCCGTCCACCACCACCCAGACCGGGTTCCACTGCGCGCGCGCTGCTTCGACCGTGGAGAACAGGCGTTCGCCCGTGTTGTAGCTGGGGATCAGGACAAGGTGTGTGCGCGAGGCGTCTGGCATGCGGGGGACGCGTCGGTGGCGCGCTGTTCCATGTGTTGGCGAAAGTATTGTTCCAGCTCCGATTGCAGCACGTGGCTGTCCTGCATGGGCGCGAAGCGCTGGCCCAGCCGGAGCCTGAAGACGATGGGCAGCGGCGGCACGCGCCACAGCGGCCAGCCTTTGCTCAGGTAGGGCGAGTCGGTCTCGATGAACACGGTCTGGATCGGCGCTTGCGCGAGCTTGGCGATCAGCGTCACGCCGGGGCCGAAGGGGTTGAGCGGCGGCGTCACGGTGCGCGTGCCTTCCGGAAAGATCACCAGCTGGCCGCCGTTGCGCAGGTCGGCCACCGCCAGGCGCACCATGGTGCGGGCCGATTCGTTGCTGATGTAGCGCGCCAGCCGCGCCCCCGCGCCCAGGAAGATGTTGCGCAGCAGGTCGGCCTTCATGATGCAGGCGCTGCGCGGCAGCCGCGCCACCAGCAGCAGCGCGTCGAGCATGGTCGGGTGGTTGGCCACGAAGATCACGCCCGGCTCGTTGCGCATCGGGTCGAGGCAGCTGGCGTCGATGCGCATCATCCCGGTCACCGAGGCCAGGCCCCAGAACATGCGGTAGGCGAAGGCGATGGTCAGGCGGCCCAGCGTGCGCGCAGGCGCCTCGGGCATCACCGGGTAGAGCAGCATTGCCACCAGGTTCCAGGCCAGCGAGATCAGCCCCAGGAACAGCAGCAGCGCGTAGAGCATCAACGCAAGCGGAATGGCCGTGAGAATGCGCAGCACGCGGTTCATCGACATGGGGTTGCCGGTCCGATCGATCGCGCCGGGTCAGGCCCGCAGGCGACCCGGGGCGACGGCGTGGGCTTCGATCTCGACCAGCAGGTCGCTGCGGCAGATGTCCGCTTCCAGGTAGACCGCGTGGCGGATCATCGGCGCGTCGGCACCGAGCGCGCTCTGGAGCACGCCGCGCACCTTGTCGGTATCGGCCGGATGCCGCACGTAGACCACGCAGTCGAGCATGGCGAGCGCGAAGGCGGCCGTGGCCTGGTTGTTGGCGGCCGCGATCACGGCTTCGAGGTTGCGCAGCGTTTCGCGCGTCTGCTCCAGCACGTCGCCATGGTGCACGGTTTCATGGCCCACGATGCTCGCGGTGCCCGATATGAAAAGCGCCACGTCGCCATTGCCGATCTCGGCCAGAGCGGCGCGCGAGAAGGTGGGCGAGCGCGGGCCGTAGGTCTCGGGGTAGCGGTAGGCCGAGACCTGGCGCGGGTTTTCGACCGGCCGGGGCGCGGCCTGGCCGGCCAGGAAGCGGATCGACAGCGCGCCCTGGTGGATGCCCAGCGCACACGCCGCGGGCGCACCCTCGAAGGCGGCACGGCCGGCCTCGAAGAAGGCTTCCTGGCGCCCGAGGTTGAACTGGCGGTAGCGCTCCAGCCCGCCGCCGTCGGCATTGATCTGCGGCAGGTAGTTCCAGATGCGCAGCAGGTGCGGCGCGCCGGCCTGGTCGAGGGTTTTGAACAGGTCGCGGTAGGCGCGATGCGAGAGCTCGGCAAGATCCTGCTTCTCGACCGATTCGTCGAGGTCGATGGCGCCGAGCAGCCACTGGCCGTCGCTGCGCCAGCGGGCGATGCCGGTGGTGCCCGATTCGACTCGCCCGCCGGTCACGTGCCACACGTCCGCCATCGCGCCTTGTCCGGAAAGAACGCGCGCATTGACGGTCGGCATCCATGCCAGTTCATGCGGCGTGCCGTAGCCGAGTGCCGCAAAAGGCGCGCTGCCGTTGGCGGCCAGCGCAAGGCTGGCCGGCAGCGAAAGGCGCTCGACGCGCAGAGAGGAGGGGGTTTCGCCCTGGACTCGCACGGTCAGCCGGCCTCGATGGTGTTTTCTGGCTTGCGCGCCATGTACTCGGAGAACACGCCAAGGCTCGCCTGGCGGCGCACGTCGGTGAAGCCCGCGGCGCGCAATGCCTCCAGCACGCGATCCGGCGGAATGCAGGCTTCGATGGTGTCCCAGTAATAGCGCCACAACTCCGAGGTGTTGCTGCGGCGGCCGACCACCCGCGCGATCAGCGGCACCACGGCGCGCATGTAGCCCTTGAGCAGGGCCGTGGCGATGCGGCCCTCCGGCTTGGTGATTTCGAGCACCACCAGGCGGCCGCCGGGGCGCAGCACGCGGTGGAATTCGCCGAACGCGGCCGCCACGTCGCTGATGTGGCGCATGGCGTAGCCCATGCTCACGAAATCGCAGCTGGCGTCCGGCCGGGGCAGTGCTTCCGCCACGCCCTGGACCAGCTCGACGCCCGGCAGGTCGACCTGCTCCATCATGCCCACGCTGGGGTCGACGCCGACCAGCTTGCCCTTGGGGCCGATGATCCTGAGCGCCTCGCGGGCGACCAGCCCGGTGCCGATGCCGACGTCGAGCACCTGCGCGCCCGGCGCAAGCCCGGCCTGCGAGAGGGCGGCGCGGCGGTACGACGGCCCGGTGCCGAAGGCCAGCACGCTCTCGATGCGGTCGTAGTCGGCGGCGGTGCTGTCGAAGATCCGCCGCAGGAACGCCTGGTGCTCCGCCTCGTTCTTGTAGTACAGCGGTAATGGGGTGTGCGGCGGCAGGATGGTCGGATTCCCGGGCCCGACGGAAGGCGATGGCGTCATCGAAGGATTATCACCAAAAGACCTTGCCGCTTTGGCGCTGGCGCGCCGGCCGTTGTGCGCGCCGGACAGTAAACTCGGAGCTTGCTTTGAAAACACAAGACAGCGAGATAGAAAGCCATGGCCGGACACAGCAAATGGGCAAACATTCAGCACCGGAAGGGCCGCCAGGACGAGAAGCGCGGCAAGCTCTGGACCCGCGCCATCCGTGAAATCACCGTGGCTGCCCGCGCCGGCGGGGGCGACCTCAGCGCCAACCCGCGGCTGCGGCTGGCGGTCGAGAAGGCCAAGGCGGTCAACCTGCCGATCGACACCGTCAAGCGCAACATCGACAAGGCCACCGGCAACCTCGAAGGCGTCAATTACGAAGAAATTCGTTACGAAGGGTACGGCATCGGCGGCGCGGCGATCATCGTCGACACCATGACCGACAACCGCGTGCGCACCGTGGCCGAAGTGCGCCACGCCTTCTCCAAGCACGGCGGCAACATGGGCACCGAAGGCTCGGTGGCCTTCCAGTTCAAGCACTGCGGCCAGATCATCTTCGCCCCCGGCACCAATGAAGACAAGGTGATGGAAGCCGCGCTCGAAGCCGGCGCCGAAGACGTGGTCACCGACGACGACGGCGCCATCGAGGTGATCACCGCGGTTGCCGATTTCGAGGCCGTCAAGAATGCGCTCGAAGCCGCCGGCCTCAAGTCCGAGGTGGCCGAGGTCACCATGCGTGCCGAAAACACGATCGAACTGACCGGCGAAGACGCGGCCAGGATGCAGAAGCTGCTCGATGTGCTCGAAGACCTGGACGACGTCCAGGAGGTCTATCACAACGCCGCGCTCTCCGAATGAATGAACATTGATCCACAGCGAATGAAGAAGGCCCACGAATGAAGGTACTGGTAATTGGAGGAGGGGGCCGGGAACACGCATTGGCGTGGCGGCTGGCGCAGGCCAGCCGGGTCAGCCGCGTGTACGTGGCGCCGGGCAACGGCGGCACCGTGAGCGACGAGCGCTACGACTGCATCGACATCGCCGAGCCCGCCGCGCTGCGCGAGTGGGCGGCCAAGGAAAAGATCGCGCTCACCGTCGTCGGCCCCGAGGCGCCGCTGGCAGCAGGCGTGGTCGACGAATTCCGTGCCCACGGCCTGCGCATCTTCGGCCCCACGCAGGCCGCCGCGCAGCTCGAGAGCTCCAAGGCGTTCTCCAAGGCCTTCATGAAGCGCCACAAGATTCCAACGGCCGAGTACGAGGCCTTCACCGACGCTGCCGCAGCCCATGCCTACATCGACGCCAAGGGCGCGCCGATCGTCGTCAAGGCCGATGGCCTGGCCGCCGGCAAGGGCGTGGTGGTGGCCATGACTGCGCAGGAGGCGCACGAGGCCGTCGACTTCATGCTGGTCGACAACAAGTTCGGCGTGTCCCACAACGACGGCGGCGCGCGCGTGGTCATCGAAGAATTCCTTCAGGGCGAGGAAGCCAGCTTCATCGTGCTGTGCGACGGCAAGAACGTGACCGCGCTGGCCACAAGCCAGGATCACAAGCGCCTGCTCGACAACGACGAAGGCCCCAACACCGGCGGCATGGGCGCCTACTCGCCCGCGCCCGTGGTCACGGCCGAGGTGCATGCGCGCGCGATGCGCGAGATCATCCTGCCGACCATCCGCGGCATGGAAAAGGACGGCATCCCGTACACCGGCTTCCTCTACGCCGGCCTCATGATCGACGCGTCGGGGCACCCCAAGACGCTCGAGTTCAATTGCCGCATGGGCGACCCCGAGACGCAGCCGATCATGATGCGGCTCAAGTCCGACCTGTTCGAAGTGTTCTGGCACGCCACCGACGGCACGCTCGACCAGGTCGAACTGCAGTGGGACCGGCGCGTGGCGCTGGGCGTGGTGATGGCGGCGCATGGCTATCCGCTCTCGCCGCGCAAGGGCGACCGCATCACCGGCATTCCGGCCGAGGCGCCCGATGCCGTGGTGTTCCACGCCGGCACCACCCAGCAGGACGGCGAGCTCAAGACGAGCGGCGGCCGCGTGCTGTGCGTGACCGTGCTGGCCGACAGCGTGAAGCTCGCGCAGCAGCGGGCCTACGAAGTCGCCGCGCGCATCAGCTTCGACGGCGCGCAATACCGCAAGGACATCGGATACCGCGCGGTCCACGCGCGCAACAGCCCGCACGCCTGATGCAACAGACCAACCCGGCAGCGGTCGGCGACTACCTGCGCAAGCTGCAGCAGGAGATCGTTGCGGCCGTCGAGGCGGCCGATGGCGGTGCCTGCGTGCGCGACGCCTGGCAAAAGGAGCCCGGCGAGGCACTGCAGGGCAGCGGCCTCACCTGCATCCTGGAGGGCGGGGCGCTGTTCGAGCGCGCGGGTTGCGGTTTCTCGCAGGTGCGCGGGCCCAGGCTGCCGCCCTCGGCCACGCAGAACCGGCCCGAGCTTGCGGGCGCGCCCTTCGAAGCCATGGGCGTTTCGCTGGTATTCCATCCGCGCAATCCCTACGTGCCCATCGTCCACATGAACGTGCGCATGCTGGCTGCGCTGCCCGAGGGTAGGGATCCGGTGTGCTGGTTCGGCGGCGGCATGGACCTCACGCCCTGCTATGGCTTCGAGGAAGACGCCGTTCACTTCCATACGGTATGCCGCGACGCGCTGGCGGCCTTCGGCGACGACAAGTACCCGCGCTTCAAGACCTGGTGCGACGAATATTTCTTCCTCAAGCACCGCAACGAACAGCGCGGCATCGGCGGCATCTTCTTCGACGACTTCGCCGAGGGCGGATTCGACAACGGCTTTGCCATGCTGCGCTCCGTGGGCGATGCCTTCCTGCCGGCCTACCTGCCCATCGTGGAGCGCCGCCGCGCCATGCCATGGGGCGAGCGCGAGCGGGCGTTCCAGCTCTACCGGCGCGGACGCTACGTGGAGTTCAACCTCGTGTGGGACCGCGGCACGCACTTCGGCCTGCAGTCGGGCGGGCGCACCGAATCGATCCTGCTGTCGATGCCGCCGCTGGCCAGCTGGGCCTACCGGCAGCAGCCGGAGCCGGGCACCCCCGAAGCCGCGCTGTACAGCGACTTCATCGTGCGGCGCGACTGGTTGTGAATCCCTCCGGCAAGGCCCCGCGCATCGGTGTCTTCGGCGGTGCCTTCGACCCGCCGCACAACGCCCATGTGGCACTGGCCGAGGCAGCGCTTGCGCAACTCGATCTGGCTGAACTGCATGTCATTCCCACGGGGCAGGCCTGGCACAAGAGCAGGACGCTCACACCGGCACAAGACCGCCTCTCGATGACGCGGCTGGCGTTTTCTGGGTTGAAGGGCACCGTGGTAGTCGACAGCCGCGAAGTGTTGCGCGACGGCCCCACCTACACGCTCGACACCCTGCATGAATTGCAGCAGGAACAGCCCGGAGCCGAGCTCGTCCTGATCATGGGCGCCGACCAGGCCAGCGCGTTGCCGACGTGGCACGGCTGGCAGGCTATACTCGGCATTGCTATTGTTTCTGTAGCGTATCGCGCATTATCGGCGGGCGGCACTGCTCGTTTTGATCCGAAGATGCTGCCCGGCCTGCCGGCTGGCGCGCATTTCGAGGCGCTCGAATTGCCGGCCATGGACATCAGCGCCACCGATATCCGGCGGCGTGCGGCGCTTGGCGAGGACATTTCCTCGCTGGTTCCGTCCGCCGTTGCACGCTATATTGACCAACACCACCTTTACCGCCCTGCCTGATGACCACTGAAGCCGCCGCCAAGAAAGACACCCAGAAACTCCAGCGAGCCATCATCGATGGTCTCGAAGACGTCAAGGCGCAGGACATCCAGGTTTTCGACACCGAGCATCTCTCACCGCTGTTCGAACGCGTGATCGTGGCCTCGGGCACCTCCAACCGGCAGACCAAGGCGCTGGCCGCCAGCGTGCGCGATGCCGTGCGCGAAGCCGGTTTCGGCAAGCCGCGCATCGAGGGCGAGGACAACGGCGAGTGGATCATCGTGGACTGCGGCGCGGCCGTCGCGCACATCATGCAGCCCGCCATCCGCCAGTACTACCACCTCGAGGAGATCTGGGGCGACAAGCCGGTGCGCGCCAAGCTCGGCGGCACCAAGCCGGCACTTGCAACCGCCGCCAAGGTGATCGAAGAGAAGAAGCCGGTGGCGGCCAAGATGCCCAACCTGCGCCGTGCCAGCGCGGCCAAGACCGCCATCCGCGCGGCCGAGCAGGAAGCCAAGGCCGAGAAGGCCAGCCGGAGCCCGGCAAAGAAAACCGCCGCCAAGAAGGCGCCGGCCAAAAAGACCACGACCGCGCGCGTGCCCGTCAAGGTGGTCGGCAAGCCAGCGGCGAAGAAGCCTGCGGCCAAGAAGGCGCCTGCCAAGAAGGCGCCTGCCCGCCGCGCATGAAGCTGCTGGTGGTCGCCGTCGGGCAGCGCATGCCCGACTGGGCGCAGACTGCCTGGGACGACTACGCCAAGCGCTTCCCGCCCGAGCTCAAGCTCGAACTGCGCGCCGTCAAGACCGAACCCCGCGGCTCCAAGTCGCTCGAGACGCTCTACGCGGCCGAACGCGAACGCATCGAGGGCGCCATCGCCAAGGGCATGCGCATCGTCGTGCTCGATGAGCGCGGCACCGCGCTCACCACCAAGGCGCTGGCCGCGCGGCTGCAGGCCTGGCAAGGCGAGGGCGACGACGTGGCCCTTGTGATCGGCGGCCCCGATGGCCTCGACCCCGCCTTCAAGGCCGCGGCCCATGAACGCATCCGCCTGTCCGACCTGACCCTGCCGCACGCGATGGCGCGTGTGCTCCTCGTGGAGCAGCTGTACCGGGCCTGGTCGGTCAACGCGGGCCATCCGTACCACCGGGAATGAGCGCCGGCTTCATCTACCTTGCATCGCAGAGCCCGCGCCGCGCCCAACTGCTGGGCCAGCTTGGCGTTCGCCACGAACTGTTGCTGGCTGGCGCCGACGAAGACGCCGAATCGCTCGAAGCGGTGCTGCCCGGTGAATCGCCGACCGCCTACGTGCAGCGCGTGACGGGCCTGAAGCTCGATGCGGCAGTCGTGCGGCGCCAGCGCCTGGGACTCTCCGATGCGCCGGTGCTCTGCGCCGACACCACGGTGGCCCTCGGCCGCACCATCCTCGGCAAGCCCGAGGATGCGCGCGATGCCGAGCGCATCCTCGCGCTTCTGTCGGGTGTCACGCATCGCGTGCTGACGGCCGTGGCGCTGCAGCATGGCCGCCGCCGCCATGCGGCGCTCAGCGTGTCGCGCGTGCGCTTCGCGGCCATGACCCGCAAGCAGATCGCGCGCTATGCCGCCAGCGGCGAGCCGCTCGGCAAAGCCGGCGCCTATGCGATCCAGGGCGCGGCGGCTGCGCACATCGAGCACATCAGCGGGTCCTATTCGGGCATCATGGGACTCCCGATGTTCGAGACCGCGCAGCTTCTTCGCAGCGCCGGTTTCAATACCTAAGAATTCCATGCAAGACATCCTGATCAACTGGTCCCCGCAGGAGACCCGTGTGGCGCTGGTCGAGCACGGCGCGGTGCAAGAGCTGCACGTCGAACGCACGCTGGAGCGCGGGCTGGTCGGCAACATCTACCTTGGCAAGGTCTCGCGCGTGCTGCCGGGCATGCAGTCGGCCTTCATCGACGTCGGCCTCGAGCGCACGGCCTTCCTGCACGTGGCGGACATCGTGGCGCCGTTCACGCCGGGCTCCCGGCCCAGCGCGCCGGCCCCCGAGCGCGACCACCGCAATGGCGGGCCGATGGTGCCCATCGAGAAGCAGGTGTTCGAAGGCCAGTCGCTGCTGGTGCAGGTGATCAAGGACCCGATCGGCACCAAGGGTGCGCGGCTGTCGACGCAGATCAGCATTGCCGGCCGGCTGCTGGTGTTCCTGCCGCAGGACAACCACATCGGCGTTTCGCAGAAGATCCCTTCCGACCAGCGCGAGTCGCTGCGCACGCGCATGCTCGCGCTGATCGAGGCCGCGGCCGCGGCCGACAGCGGCGGCGTGGTGCCTGCCAACACCGGCGGCTTCATCCTGCGCACCAACGGCGAGGATTCGTCGGATGCCGAACTGGCCGAGGACATCGCCTACCTGCGCAAGACCTGGTCGCGCATCCGCGAGGCGTCGAGCAAAATGCCGCCGATGTCGCTGCTGCACCAGGACCTGAGCCTGCTGCAGCGCGTGCTGCGCGACATGACCAGCGAAGACACGCAGACCATCCGCATCGACTCGCGCGAGCAGTTCGAGGCGCTGCTCAAGTTCGGGCTCGAATACATGCCGCAGGCGGCCGGCAAGCTGCAGCACTACAAGGGCGAGCGGCCGATCTTCGACCTGTATTCGGTCGACGAGGAAATCGCCAAGGCACTGGGCCGGCGCGTCGAGCTCAAGTCGGGCGGCTACCTCGTGGTCGACCAGACCGAGGCGCTCACCACGGTGGACGTGAATACCGGCGGCTTCGTCGGTGCGCGCAATTTCGACGACACCATCTTCAAGACCAACCTGGAAGCGGCGCAGGCCATTGCGCGCCAGCTGCGGCTGCGCAACCTGGGCGGGATCATCATCGTCGACTTCATCGACATGGGGCGCGACGACCATCGCGAGCAGGTGCTGGCCGAGTTCCGCAAGCAGCTTGCGCGCGACCGCGTCAAGACCACGGCGGGCGGCTTCTCGCAGCTCGGCCTGGTCGAGATGACGCGCAAGCGCACGCGCGAATCGCTGGCCCACATGCTGTGCGAGCCTTGTGCGGCCTGCGGCGGGCAGGGCATCGTGAAGACGGCGCGCAGCGTGGCCTACGACGCCATGCGCGAGATATTGCGCGAGGCGCGGCAGTTCACGCCGCGCGAGTTCCGCATCGTGTCGTCGCCCCAGGTGATCGAGCTGTTCCTCGACGAGGAAAGCCAGCACCTCGCGGGACTCAGCGACTTCATCGGCAAGCCGATTTCATTGCAGTCCGAGCCTGCGATCGGGCAGGGCCAGTACGACATCGTGCTGCTCTGAAGGCTGGTCAGAGCGTCGGGTCCTGCCCCGGCGTCGCGCTGCGCACCGCCAGCGTCTGCAGCCGGGCATAGAGCCCGTCCAGTGCCATCAACTGCTCGTGGCTGCCCTGCTCGGCGATGCGGCCTTGCTCCATCACGATGATGCGGTCGGCATGCTGGATGGTCGACAGCCGGTGCGCGACGATCAGCGTGGTGCGGTTCTGCATCAGGCGCTGCAGGGCGTCCTGCACCAGCCGCTCCGATTCGGTGTCGAGCGCCGAGGTGGCCTCGTCGAGCAGCAGGATGGGCGCGTTCTTGTAGAGCGCGCGCGCTATGGCCAGGCGCTGGCGCTGGCCGCCGGAGAGCTGCGTGGCGTTGTGGCCGAGCACGGTGTCGATGCCCTGCGGCAGGCTTTCGACGTGCGAAGACAGGTTCGCGGCTTCAATGCATTGCTGCACCCGCTCGCGATCGATTCCGGCGCCCAGCGCCACGTTGGCGGCCAGCGTGTCGTTGAGCATCACCACGTCCTGGCTCACCATCGCGAACTGCGCGCGCAGGCTCCTGAGCTCCCATTCGCTGGTGTCGTGGCCGTCGAGCAGTACCTGGCCGCCGCTCGGCAGCACGAAGCGCGGCAGCAGGTTGACCAGCGTGGTCTTGCCGGAGCCCGAAGGGCCGACGAAGGCCACCACCTGGCCCGGCTCGATCGTCAGGTTCACGCCGTCGAGCGCGCGGGCGTCGTCCTCGCCGCGGTAGCTGACCTTGACCTCGCGCAGTTCGATGCGGCCTTGCGCATGGTCGATGGCGAAGCTGCCCTGCGGCTCCGGGGCCACCTCGTCGATCAGCACCAGGCCGCGCTCGAGCGCCGCGAGGCCGCGCGTGATGGGGGCGGCCATGTCGGCCAGGCGGCGGATCGGGGCGATCAGCATCAGCATGGCCGTGATGTAGGCAACGAAGCCGCCCACGGTCAGGCCCTGTTCGCCGCTCTGCCAGAGCGCGATCATCACCACCACCGACAGCGCGAGCGCGGCCATCATCTGCGTGAGCGGCGTGGTGGCCGCCTGCGCAATGGTCGATTTCACGGCCAGCCGGTTCAGGCGCTGGCTCAGCTGTTCGAAGCGCTCGCCCTGCGCCGCCTCGGCGCCGTGCAGCCGCACCATGCGGTGCGCGAGCACGTTCTCTTCCACCACGTAGGCCAATTCGTCGGTGGCCTGCTGGCCCTGCTGCGTCAGGCGGTAGAGGCGCTTGGAGAACACCTTCATGATCCACGAGATGCTCGGTACCAGGAAGGCGACGATGAGCGTGAGCTTCCAGTTCAGATAGACCAGGTAGGCGAGCAGCGCCACCAGCGTGAAGCCGTCGCGCGAGAGCCCGAGCAGGGCCTGCACCAGCAGCATGGAGCCGGTCTGCACTTCGTACACCACGGTGTTCGAGAGCGCGCTGGCCGACTGGCGCGAGAACAGGGCGAGCTCGGCCGCCAGCAGGCGCTGGAACAGCACGCGACGCAGCCGCTGCATGCCTTCGTTGGCGATGCGCGAGAGCGCATACTGGGAAATGAACTGCGCGATGCCGCGTACCGCGAACAACAGCAGCACGGCGGCCGGCACGATCCACAGCGCCAGTTGCCCGCGGTTGAAGCCGCGGTCGAGCAGCGGCTTCAGCAGGGCTGCCATCAAGGGTTCGGTGACGGCCGCCAGCAGGGCGCCGATGAGCCCGACGGCCCACCAGTGGCGCGAGCCGCCGAACCAGGTCATGAGTCGCGCCAGCCGGCGTGTCAGGGGAGGGCGTGCGGTCTCACTGCCGGGGGATGCTTGCATGGCGGCGGATTCTACGGGGCCCACCGAAGGGCCCTCGGCGGGCTGCCGTGTAGGACC
Organism: Variovorax beijingensis; assembly: GCF_007828835.1. Classification (GTDB taxonomy): domain Bacteria; phylum Pseudomonadota; class Gammaproteobacteria; order Burkholderiales; family Burkholderiaceae_C; genus Variovorax; species Variovorax beijingensis_A. The sequence continues at coordinate 161,899 of NZ_VIVL01000011.1, forward strand.
GCATCGCCCAATACACGTTTTGTGACGGCACGATCGAACCAGTGTGTAACATGTGGCCCGTCGCACCGGGTAGAACTTTTTAACCCGAAACATCTCCGAACCGCATGAACAAGCCGTTGCCAGTTTCCATTCCAACTCCTTCTTCATCGCTTTTTGCACGCCGCACCTTGATTGCGGCTCTTGCTGCAACTCCCATGCTGCCCGCGCTCGCTCAGTTCCGGGTCGAGGTTTCGGGCGTCGGGCTGACGCAGCTGCCCATTGCACTGGTTCCGTTCAAGGGGCAGGACGCCTCGCCGCAGAAGATCTCCGAGATCGTGCAGGCCGACCTCGAGCGCAGCGGCCAGTTCCGCGGCGTCGATGCTTCGGGGCAGGCGCTGGACGAAGCCTCGCGCCCCGACCTCGCGCTGTGGCGCCAGCGAACGGCGGATTCGCTCGTGGTGGGCAGCGTCACCCGCCTGGCCGACGGCCGCTTCGACGTGCGCTTCCGCCTCTGGGACGTGGTGCGCGGACAGGACCTCGGTGGCCAGAGCTACACCGTTCCGCAAGGCGACCTGAGGCTCGCGTCGCACCGCATTGCCGACTACGTCTATGAAAAGCTGACCGGCGACAAGGGCATCTTCTCGACCCGCATCGCCTACGTGACCAAGGGCGGCAGCCGCTATTCGCTCTGGGTGGCGGATGCCGACGGCGAGAATGCGCAGGCCGCGCTCGCGAGCCCGGAACCCATCATCTCGCCGGTCTGGTCGTCCAACGGCCAGCAGCTGGCGTACGTGTCGTTCGAGTCGCGCAAGCCCGTGGTCTACGTGCACAACGTGGCGAGCGGGCAGCGCCGTCTGCTGGCCAACTTCCGCGGCTCCAACAGCGCGCCGGCATGGGCGCCCGATGGCGGCTCGCTGGCCGTCACGCTCAGCCGCGACGGCGGCTCCCAGCTCTACACGATCCCCGCGAGCGGCGGCGAGCCGCGCCGGCTGACCCAGAGCGCCAGCATCGACACCGAGCCGGTCTATTCCGCCGACGGCAGCACGATCTACTTCGTGAGCGACCGCGGCGGTGCTCCGCAGATCTACAAGATGAGCGCCAGCGGCGGTGCGCCGACGCGCGTCACCTTCAGCGGCACCTACAACATTTCTCCTTCTGTCAGCGGCGATGGCCGGTGGTTGGCCTACATCTCCCGCGTTGGCGGTGCCTTCAAACTCCATGTGATGGAGTTGGCCACCGGCAATGTCTCGGCCATCACCGACACCTCGGCAGACGAAAGCCCGAGTTTTGCCCCCAACAGCAAGCTGATCGTCTATGCAACGCACCTGCAAGGCCGCGAAGCGCTCATGACGACCACGCTGGATGGAAAAATAAAGGCACGGCTGGCGGGACAGGGCGGAGACATAAGAGAACCGGACTGGGGTCCGTTTCAAAAGCAATGACCAAGGTTTATTTGAGGAGTACCCAATGTTGAAACGTACGATTTATTCGCTGGCCATCGTGGCTCTGATTGCCGGCTGCTCGTCGGGCACCAAGCTCAACGATACCCCGGTGACCGACCGCTCCGGCACCGCCGGCGGCCAGCAGGGCAGCGCGAGCGCGGTGGCGCCCGTCACCATCGATCCCAATGCCGGTACCGCTCAAGGGCCGGTCGGTATCGAACGGATCGTCTATTTCGACTACGACAGCTACACGGTCAAGCCCGAGTTCCAGTCCCTGATCGACGGGCACGCCCGTTTCCTCAAGGCCAACCCGCAGCGCCGCGTTTCCATCGAAGGCCACACCGACGAGCGCGGCGGCCGCGAGTACAACCTGGCACTCGGCCAGAAGCGCTCCGAAGCCGTCCGCCGCGCGCTGACGCTCTTGGGCGTGAACGACTCCCAGATCGAAGCCGTGAGCTTCGGCAAGGAAAAGCCAGCGGTGCAGGGCTCGGGCGAAGAAGTCTGGGCGCAGAACCGCCGCGCTGAAATCCGCTACACCCGGTGATGCAACACGCCCTGTTGCGAGGCGCGGCGCTGGCTGCCGCCTTGCTCTGCGTTTCGGCCGGCTCGCAGGCCGCGTTGTTCGAGGATGACGAGGCGCGCCGCGCCATCCTCGACCTGCGGCAGCGGGTGGAGGCCATGCGCCAGCAGACCGACCAGCGGCTGACCGACGAAAACGGCCAGCTGCGCCGCAGCCTGCTCGACCTGCAGAACCAGATCGAGCAGATGCGGGGCGACCTTGCGCGCATGACCGGCCAGAACGAGCAGCTGCAGCGCACCGTGGCCGAGATGCAGTCGCGCCAGGCCACCATCGACGACCGGCTCAAGCAGAACGAGCCGACGAAGGTGTCCGTGGATGGCCGCGAGTTCACCGCCGACCCCAAGGAAAAGGCCGACTTCGACGCCGCCCTCGGCATCTTCCGTGCAGGCCAGTTCGCGCAGGCGCAGACCGCGTTTGCCGAGTTCGTCAAGCGCTACCCGCAAAGCGGCTACAACGCTTCGGCGCTGTTCTGGCTCGGCAATGCGCAGTACGCCACGCGCAACTACAACGAGGCCATCGCGAACTTCCGCTCCATGCTGTCGCTTGCGCCCGACCACGCCAAGGCTCCCGAGGCCGTGCTGTCGATCGCCAACTGCCAGATCGAGCTGAAAGACACGCGCGCCGCGCGCCGCACGCTGGAAGACCTGACCAAGGCCTATCCACAGTCTGAAGCCGCCCAGGCCGGCCGCGAGCGTCTCTCGCGCCTGCGCTAGCAACGGCGGGATCCTCCGCTTGAGTTCAGCAACCGCCCTTCCTGAAGCAGCGACCGCCGCCGCGAATGTCGTCACCGACACCGCGGCGCCCGACTTCGCGCGCCGCTTCGGCGGCCTCGAACGCCTGTACGGCGTGGCTGGTGCCGCGCGCATCCGCAACGCCCACGTGCTCGTCGCCGGCATCGGCGGCGTGGGCTCGTGGGCAGTCGAGGCGCTGGCACGCAGTGGCGTGGGGCGGCTCACGCTGGTCGATCTCGATCACGTCTCGGAGTCGAACATCAACCGGCAGATCCACGCGCTCGATGCAACCGTGGGGCAGGCCAAGGTCGAGGCCATGCGCGATCGCATCGCGCAGATCAACCCCGGCTGCCAGGTGCTCGCGCTCGATGAATTCGTCGAGCCCGGCAACTGGACGGCATTGCTCGATGCGGCGCAGGCTGCCAACGGTCCCGCGACGGCCGTCATCGACGCGTGCGACCAGGTCAAGGCCAAGCTCGCGATGGCCGCATGGGCGCGCGCGTCGCGCACCGCCTTCGTGACCGTGGGCGCGGCCGGCGGCAAGCGGCAGGCGCACAAGGTCGACATCGACGATCTCGCGCTCGTCACGCACGACCCGCTGCTGGCCCAACTTCGCCAGCGCCTTCGCAAGGAGCATGGCGCTCCGCGCGAGGGCCGCAAGATCGGCGTGGCCTGCGTCTTCAGCCGCGAGAGCGTCGCACCGCCCGATGCCTCCTGCGCCATCGAGGAAGGCGACGGTTCGCTCAACTGCCATGGCTATGGTTCGGTGGTGAGCGTGACCGCGACTTTCGGCCAATGTGCAGCAGGTTGGGTTCTCGACAGGATTGCGAGCAACGCCACGCTATAATCTTTGGCTTTGCCGGATTCAACCGGCAAAGAGAAAACGAAAAAGAAGAAATTGGATCCGGGACGTTAGCTCAGTTGGTAGAGCAGCGGACTTTTAATCCGTTGGTCACTGGTTCGAATCCAGTACGTCCTACCAGACCCATACAAGAAGCCGCTCCACCGAGCGGCTTTTTTTATTGCCCGCAGATCGGCGTCGGCAAAAAAACAGCCCGCACAAGGGCGGGCTGGAAGATGGCCTGCTGGAGGAGGGAGGATCGGAGAATGCAGGCCACAGGAGAGCCTTCACTATGTTCTTCGAACCTGCACGCAACCTGACCTCTGGCGCGCGCTTCGCACTCGCGCACGGTGCGAGGCTTAATCCTCGTCTTCCCACTTGCCCACGACGGTGCCGAGCACTGTGAACGCGGTGCGGATCGGCTCGTGCTTCGGATTGAGCGGCAGCAGCCAGCGGCGGCCGTCTTCCTGCTTGAAGACCTTGAAGGTGACTTCGTTGCTCGCATCGAGCCTGGCAATGATGCGCTCGCCGTCCTCGGGCGTCGTTCGCTGCGCGTCGACGAAGATGATCGACTCCGCGGGATAGCTCTTCAGGTGGCCGCTCGGCGCGGTCATGCTGTCGCCGCGCACGCGCAGCGCGTAGGTGTTGCCGGGGCTGTGATGCGCAACGCAGGGAAGCCACCGCTCGGCCTGGATCGCTCCTTGCGCGGCCCCCTTCCATGAAGCGACCTGCGTCCATGCGATGAGAGGAACGGTGCCGGGCGTGCCGGGATTGAAGGACGGACCCGACGGCGGCGTGCGCGTGACCCGGTAGGCACCCGGAGGTTCGCCGGCGTTGTCGCGCGCCGTGCCTGGCTGGGGTACGTCCCATGGCGCGGGGCCGTCGCCGGTGTCGAGCCAGTTGGGGTCGACGCGGTAGGCGCGTGCCAGCGCGAGCAGGGCCATGGAGCGGCCGGTGTCGCCGCGTTCAATTTTCGAGATGTTGGATTGCTTGACGCCTGAAGCCGCTTCGGCTTGCTTCTGAGTCATCCTGGCGTATTTGCGCGCTGCCAATGCGCGCGCGGCAATAGTCTCCATGGGCGCCGATTTAAGCGCAGGCGAATATTCACTTTGGACTCTAGAATAGTTGAAAGGGAGTATTTGCCATGAAACCACGCAAGTTGGTGCTGGCGCCGAAAGCCGTGAGGCCGACGCACAAGCCAAGCGAAGAGCGAAGCCATCGCGCCTGCGATGTAACGCCGCGCTCAGCCCGCATTCACCTGTTGGGCTGAGCTGTGCGCAGGCCGCTGCCGCCGGGCCTGTGGCTCGACCGCGCGCTGTGCGCGCTGTTGGCGCTGCTGTCTGCCGCGGCTCTTTTCCATGGATTCCGTTCGCAGAACGACGGCCTGGCCGGCTTGGGGATCGCTGGCCTCATTGCCGCGGGGTGGATCGGGACCGCGCTGTTCGATCAAAGCGCCTTCAGGCGGGCGCAAGCGCTCCGGGAGGCGGTAGAGAAAGCGTCGCGCTCACGCGAACGCAATCCTTGATGTGCTGTTCGCCCAAGGCCCGCAAGGCTGCGTAGCCGAGCGCGGCGGAGACGATCTGCCCGGCAATCGGCACGTACTTGGCGGCCTGCTTGGCCGTGAGCTTCACGCCGGCATGCCGCGCGAGCTTGATCAGCAGGTCGCGCGTGACGAGCCTGCCGACCAGCAGCGCGCCAACCGTCGTGGCGGCCTTCTGGATGCGCTCGCGCTGGTGCGGCGCCAGCTTTTCGACCTGGGTGACCGACAGGCCGAATTCGGCGCTGATCTGCGGCACCAGGCGCGAGAGCAGGGCCGCATCGGCTGCCCAGTCGATGCCGGGCAGGGGCACGGCGCTGGCGGCCGCGGCCATCAGCGCCTTGCGGCCGATCAGGCGGCGGCTGCGGTGGATGGCCGCGATCAGCTTTTCGTCACCACGGGCCAGTTCGATGGCAGATGGCATGCAGGGCGTCTCCTTCGCAGAAAGGTCAGGCCGCGAGCGCCTCGAGCTGGTCCGACAGGGCCAGCCAGCGCTCCTCGAGGCGGCCGATTTCGTCGTTGAGGGCTTTCAGCCGCTTGCCTGCCTCGGCAATCTCGGCTGGCGGCAACGGCTGCGCCAGGCGCGCCTCGAGCGCAGTGCGTTCGGTGCCGGCCACGGCCAGCCGTTCGTCGATCTGCGCGATCTCGCGCTTGATCGGCTTGGCCTGGTCGCTGCGCTGCTGGCGGTCCTGGGCGTCCTGCCTGGGCGCCGGGGCAGCCGTATTGGCGGCTTCGCGCACGGCCACCTTGGCTTCCTCGCGCAGCCGCTTGGCTTCGTCGAGCAGGTAGCGCTGGTAGTCGTCGAGGTCGCCGTCGAAATCGGCGACCACGCCGCGGCCCACGAGCCAGAACTCGTCGCACACCGAGCGCAGCAGCGCGCGGTCGTGGCTCACCAGCATCAGCGTGCCTTCGAACTCGTTGAGCGCCACCGCCAGCGCCTCGCGCGTGGCCAGGTCCAGGTGGTTGGTGGGCTCGTCCAGCAGCAGCAGGTTGGGCCGCTGCCAGACCATCATCGCGAGCACCAGGCGCGCCTTCTCGCCGCCGCTCATGGTGCCCACGGGCTGCTTCACCATGTCGCCGCTGAAGTTGAAGCTGCCGAGAAAGCCGCGCAAGGCCTGCTCGCCGGTGCTTTCCTTGACGGCGCTTCCCAGTTCGCGCGCCATGCGAACCATGTGCTCGAGCGGGTTGTCCTGCGGGCGCAGCACGTCGAGTTCCTGCTGCGCGAAGTAGCCGATGTTGAGGCCCTTGCCTTCGGTGACCTGGCCGGCCAGCGCACCCATTTCGCGCGCAATGGTTTTCACCAGCGTCGACTTGCCCTGGCCGTTGGCGCCCAGGATGCCGATGCGCTGGCCCGCGAGCACCGAGCGGCTGACGCCGCGCAGGATGGTCTTGGGCTCTTCGCCTTCGATCTCGTAGCCGAAGCTCGCGTTGCTGATCGAGAGCATCGGGTTGGGGATGTTGCCCGGCTCCTTGAACTCGAAGGTGAAGTCGGCCTCGGCCAGGAGCGGCGCGACCTTTTCCATGCGCTCCAGCGCCTTGACGCGGCTTTGCGCCTGCTTGGCCTTGCTGGCCTTGGCCTTGAAGCGGTCGATGAACTTCTGCAGGTGGGCAATCTTGTCCTGCTGCTTGGAGAAGGCCACCTGCTGCTGTTCCATCTGCAGCGCGCGCATGTCCTCGAACTTGCTGTAGTTGCCGCCGTAGCGCGTGAGCTGGGCGTTGGCGATGTGCAGCGTGACGTCGGTCACGGCGTCGAGGAACTCGCGGTCGTGGCTGATGACGATCATGGTGCCGGCGTACTTCTGCAGCCAGGCTTCGAGCCAGACCAGCGCATCCAGGTCCAGGTGGTTGGTGGGTTCGTCGAGCAGCAGCAGGTCGCTCGGGCACATCAGCGCGCGCGCCAGCTGCAGGCGCATGCGCCAGCCGCCCGAGAAGCTGTTGACGGGCTCGTCGAGCTCGTGCGACTTGAAGCCCAGCCCGAGCACCAGCGCCTGCGCGCGCGGCACGGCGTCGTGTTCGCCGGCGTCGGCGAGGTCGGTGTAGGCGTGGGCCAGTTCCATGCCGATGTCGGCGTCGTCGGGGTTGGCTTCGTAGGCGGCCTCGATGGCCGCCAGCGAGGCGCGCAGCTCGGCCAGCCGGGTGTCGCCGCCCACCACGAAGTCGGTGGCCGACTCTTCGGTTTCGGGCATGTCCTGCGCCACCTGCGCCATGCGCCACTGCTTGGGCACGTAGAAGTCGCCGCCGTCTTCGTGCAGCGAGCCGTTGAAGAGCGCGAACAGGGTCGACTTGCCGGCGCCATTGCGTCCGACAAGGCCGACCTTCTCACCGGGATTGATGGTGACGGTGGCGCCGTCGAGCAGGACCTTGGCGCTGCGGCGAAGAATGACGTTTTTGAGAGTAATCATGAAATAGGAACCGTAGGGGCGATTATCCCGCCCGGCCCGTGGCGGCCCGGCGCGAAGGGGCAAATGGTGAGGGCACCACCCGGAAAAGGAGGCCGCAGCCGTGCTGCGGGAAAGCGGCGAAAAGGGGCGCGGCGGCGGCAGCTAACGCGCGCCGGCGCCGGCCAGCAGCGCGGTTCGGGTCACGAGCAGGACCTGGTCCTCGCCTGCGGAGGTTTCCAGCCACACGACTTCAAGCTGCGGGAAGGCGGCTTCGAAGTATTCGCGCTCGTTGCCGATCTCCAGCACCAGCACGGCTTCTTCGCTCATGCGCGAAGGCGCCTCGGCAAACAGCTGGCGCACGAAGTCCATGCCGTCGGCGCCGCCGGCCAGCGCCAGTTCGGGCTCGGCGCGGTATTCGGCGGGCAGGGCGGCCATGCTCGCGCTGTTCACGTAGGGCGGGTTGCACAGCACCAGGTCGTAGGGGCCGGGCAGGTTGGCGAGGCCGTCGGATTCGACCAGCCTGATGCGTGCATCGAGTTGGTGCCGGGTGACGTTGATGGCGGCCACCTCGAGCGCCTCGGCCGACAGGTCGGCGGCATCGACCGTGGTGTCCGGATAGGTCATGGCCGCGAGGATGGCGAGGCTGCCGTTGCCGGTGCACAGGTCGAGCACGCGCTGCGTGTGTTCGCCGAGCCAGTAGTCGATGCTGCCGTCGGCGATCAGCTCTGCGATGAAGCTGCGCGGCACGATGGCGCGCTCGTCCACGTAGAAAGGCACGCCCTGCAGCCAGGCCTCCTTGGTGAGATAGGCAGCGGGCTTGCGCGTGGCGATGCGTTGGTCGAGCAGCGCGGCGACCTTGCCGGCGTCGGCCGGCGAGACGGCCTTGTCGGCCACGGCATCGATGTCGTCCAGCGGCAGCTTCAGGCGCCACAGCACCAGCCAGGCGGCTTCGTCGAAGGCGTTGGCCGTGCCGTGGCCGAAGGCAACGCCGGCTTCTTCCAGCCGTTTGGCGCCGGCCTCGATCAGCTCGATAACGGTGCTCATCGGGCGAGCGACGCTTCGAGGCGCTCCAGGGTGCGCTTGTAGATGTTCTTGAGTGTCTCGATCTCGGCCACGTCGATGTGCTCGTCGATCTTGTGGATGCTGGCGTTGACCGGGCCGAGCTCGACCACCTGCTTGCAGATTTTGGCGATGAAGCGCGCATCGCTGGTGCCGCCGCTGGTCGAGAGCTCGGTGGCGATGCCGGTTTCATCGGCAATGGCCGCCTGCACCGCGCGGACGAGTTCGCCGGGCGTCGTGAGAAAGGGCAGGCCGCCGATGGTCCAGGCGAGCGTGCAGTCCACGCCGTGCGCATCGAGCACCGCATGCACGCGCTTCTGCAGCGACTCGGGCGTCGATTCCGTCGAGAAGCGGAAGTTGAAGTCGATGACCGCGCTGCCCGGAATCACGTTGCTCGCGCCGGTGCCCGCATGAAAGTTGCTGATCTGCCAGCTGGTGGGCTGGAAGTAGGCGTTGCCTGCATCCCAGCCGCTCGCGGCGTTGATGGCCACCAGTTCCGCCAGCGCGGGCGCCACGGCATGCACCGGGTTTTTCGCGAGGTGCGGGTAGGCGATGTGGCCCTGCACACCGTGGACCGTGAGCTTGCCGCTCATGGTGCCGCGGCGGCCGTTCTTGATCATGTCGCCGCAGCGCTCGACGGCCGTAGGCTCGCCGACGATGCAGTAGTCGATGGTTTCGCCGCGCGCAGCCAGCGCGTTGCAGACGACGACGGTGCCGTCGACGCCCGGGCCTTCCTCGTCGCTGGTGAGCAGCAGCGCGAGCGTGAGCCTGGGATCGGGCGTGGCCGCAAGGAACTCCTCGATCGAGACCACGAAGGCCGCGACCGATGTCTTCATGTCGCACGCGCCGCGGCCATAGAGCTTGCCGCCGCGGTGGGTGGGCGTGAACGGGTGGCTGGTCCACTGCTCGACCGGCCCCGTGGGCACCACGTCGGTGTGGCCCGCGAACACCAGCGTCTTCGTCGGCGCACTGCCGGCCGGGCGGCGCACCGCCCACAGGTTGGTCACGCGGAAATCGGGCGGGCCGCTTTCGATGGTTTCGAGCGTGAAGCCCAACCGTGCCAGCCGTTCGCCGAGGATCTGTTGGCAGCCCGCATCGTCGGGGGTGACCGAGGGGCGCGAGATGAGTTGTTCGGCGAGCTGGAGGGTACGGGACATCGGGGGAAGGCTGTGTTCAGAACTTCACGTCAAGCGTGATGTCGGTGAAAGTAGGTTCGTCGACCTGGTCCGTCAGGTTGCGGTCTTCGGTCTTCTGCTTGGGCGCGGCGCGGTTCTGCAGCCGCCACATCAGGTTGGTGGGCGAGTCGGCCTGGGCCAGGCCTTCCTCGCGCGTCACGCGCTCTTCGGTGATGAGCCGGGCAATGTCTTCCTCGAAGGTCTGCGAGCCTTCGGCCATCGACTGCTCCATGGCTTCCTTGACGGCGGAGAAGTCGCCCTTTTCGATCAGCTCGGCCACCAGGGCCGTGTTGAGCATGACCTCGAGCGCCGGCACGCGGCCGCCGGTGGGCGTGCGCAGCAGCCGCTGCGACACGATGGCGCGCAGCGCCGATCCCAGATCGCCCAGCAGCGTGGGGCGCACCTCGACCGGGAAGAAGCTCAGGATGCGGTTGAGCGCGCGGTAGCTGTTGTTGGCATGCAGCGTGGCCACGCACAGGTGGCCCGACTGCGCATAGGCGATGGCGGCCGTCATGGTTTCGCGGTCGCGGATCTCGCCGATCTGGATCACGTCGGGCGCCTGGCGCAGCGCGTTCTTGAGCGCGACCTGCAGCGACTCGGTGTCGCTGCCCACATCGCGCTGGTTCACCAGCGACTTCTTGTTGGTGTAGGTGAACTCGATGGGTTCTTCCACCGTGAGGATGTGGCCCGTGGCGTGCTCGTTGCGGTAGTCGAGCATCGAGGCCAGCGTGGTGGTCTTGCCCGCGCCGGTCGCGCCCACCATCAGGATCAGGCCGCGCTTCTCCATGATGAGCGTCTTGAGGATGTCGGGCAGGTTCAGGTCGGCGAAGCTCGGGATGGTCGAGGCGATGTGCCGCACCACCACCGCATAGCTGCCGCGCTGGCGCATGGCGCTGATGCGGTAGTTGCCGGCGCCCTCGAGCATCACGGCCATGTTGAGTTCGCCTGTTCGCTCCAGCTCCTGGATGCGGGCTTCGGGCACCACCTCGGCCAGCAGCGCGAGCGGCGCGGCCGCCGGCAGGACCTGGGCGTTGATCGGCACGCAGGTGCCGTTGAGGCGGATCAGCACCGGGGAGTGCGCCGAGAGGTAGATGTCGGAGGCCTTGCGCTCGGCCATCAAACGAAGAATCCGCTCCATCATGTTCATCGGTCTCTCTCCTCGGGTGCTGTTGTTTTCTCGATCAGTCGCGCAGCAGGTCGTTCAGGCTGGTCTTGGAGCGCGTTTGCGCATCGACCGTCTTGACGATGATCGCCGCGTAGGTGCTGTAGTCCTGACCCGACTTGGTCTTCTTGGGCAGGTTGCCGCTGATGACGACGCTGCCGGCCGGCACGCGGCCGAAGGAAGTCTCTCCGGTGTCGCGGTTGAAGATCGGGGTGCTCTGGCCGAGGTACACACCCATGCCGAGCACCGAGTTTTCCTCGATCACCACGCCCTCGACCACTTCGGAGCGCGCGCCGATGAAGCAGTTGTCCTCGATGATGGTGGGGCCGGCCTGCAGCGGCTCGAGCACGCCGCCGATGCCGACGCCGCCCGACAGGTGCACATTGGCGCCGATCTGCGCGCACGAACCCACGGTGGCCCAGGTGTCGACCATGGTGCCTTCGCCCACGTAGGCGCCGATGTTCACGTAGGAGGGCATCAGGATCGCGCCCTTGGCGATGTAGCTGCCGCGGCGGGCCACGGCCGGCGGCACGATGCGAACGCCCGATTCCTTCAGCTCGTTGGCCGACAGGTGCGAGAACTTGGTGGGCACCTTGTCGTAGAAGCCCAGCGAACCGGCCTGCATCTGCTCGTTGTCCTTGAGGCGAAACGACAGCAGCACGGCCTTCTTGATCCACTGGTGCACGGTCCACTGGCCCACGCCTTCGCGGGTGGCGACGCGCAGCTTGCCGTTGTTGAGTTCGGAGATCACGTGCTCGACGGCATCGCGCACTTCGGCAGTGGCGGCGCTGGACGAGATGTTGGCGCGGTCTTCCCACGCGGCGTCGATGATTTGTTGCAGTTGCTGGGTCATGGAGAAAGTCTCGTGTGAAAAATGGGTGCGGGCGGAAAAGCGGATCAGCGGCGGGCGTCCTTGCAGAAGCGGACGATGCGCTGGGCGGCCTCCACGCATTCGGCTGTTTCGGCGACCAGTGCCATGCGGATGCGGCCGCGGCCGGGGTTGGCGCCGTGGGCGGTCTCTCGCGCCAGATAGCTCCCCGGCAGGACCGTCACATTGTATTGAGCGTAGAGCGCGCGGGCGAAGGCTTCGTCGTCGCCAGCCCACACTTCGGGAATGCCGGCCCAGAGGTAGAAGCTGGCATCGGGCAGGCGCACGTCGAGCACGGTTTCGAGCAGCGGCGTGACGGCCGCGAACTTGGCGCGGTACTGGGCGCGGTTGTCCACCACATGGGACTCGTCGCCCCAGGCCGCGATGCTGGCTGCGGCCACGGCGCCGCTCATGGCGCTGCCGTGATAGGTGCGATAGAGCAGGAACTTCTTGATGATGGCCGCGTCGCCCGCCACGAAGCCGCTGCGCAGGCCGGGCACGTTGCTGCGCTTGGACAGCGAGGTCAGCGCAATCAGGTTCCGGAAGTCGGGCCGGCCGAGCTTCACCGAGGCCTCGAGGCCGCTGAGCGGGGGCTCGTCGCGGAAGTAGATTTCGCTGTAGCACTCGTCCGCGGCAATCACGAAACCGTGGCGGTCCGACAGATCGAAGAGTCTTTTCCATTCGTCCAGCGACATCACCGCACCCGTCGGGTTGCCCGGCGAGCAGACGAACACCAGCTGCGTGCGGGCCCAGACGGCCTCGGGCACGCTGTCCCAGGCGACCGCGAAATTGCGCGCCGGCACGCTGGCCACGTAGTACGGCTCGGCGCCCGAAAGCAGGGCCGCGCCCTCGTAGATCTGATAGAACGGATTGGGCGACATCACCACCGGCTGCGGCGAGGCGGTGGGGTCGACCACGGTCTGCGCCAGCGAGAACAGGGCTTCCCGCGAACCATTGACAGGCAGCACCTGTGTGGCCGGGTCGAGGGTGAGGCTGTAGCGGGTTTTCAGCCAGTCGGTGAAGGCGCTGCGCAGAGCCAGGTCGCCCGCGGTCGCCGGGTAGGCGGCCAGCGCACCGAGGCCGGCGCTCAGGGCGTCCTTGATGAAGCCCGGCGTGGCGTGCTTGGGTTCGCCGATGCCCAGGCTGATGGCCGGGAACTCGGGGTTGGGCGTAGCGCCCGCGAACAGTTGCTTCAGCCGTTCGAAGGGATAGGGTTGCAACCGGGAAAGCAGGGGATTCATGCCCGGGATTATCGGTGACAGGTGTTATCGCTCCTGCCGAAGCGGCTACTGACAGCCATGACGGCCAGCAGGCGTCAGGCCGCGCTGCGCCGGTAGAAGGCCAGCGAACCCGCCAGCGCCAGCAGCATGCCGCCGCAGGCGCGGTCGATCCAGCGCGTGGCCGATGCCGTCAGCACCCGGATCGCGCGGGCGCCGACGAAGGCATAGCCCAGCATCACCAGCGTGTCGAGGCCGGCGAAGATCAAGGCAATGATCAGGTACTGCGGCGCCTGCGCGGCCGCCGGATCGATGAACTGCGGCAGGAGCGCCGAGCAGAAGATGTAGCCCTTGGGATTGGTCACCGCCACCAGGAAGGACTTGAAGAAGATGCGCCGGCTCTCGCCCGCCGTGACCGAAGCGGCAGAGTCCGCATCCGGCAGCTTGAAGCCTCCCTTGGAGCGCAGCATGCGCAACCCGAGCCAGGCCAGGTAGGCGGCGCCCACCCACTTGAGCATCGAGAACCAGAATTCCGAGGCCGCGAGCAGCGCACCAAGGCCAAGCGCCACGGCGCCGACCAGCACGAAGTCGGACAGCACCGCGCCGAGCATGCCCGGCAACGCCCGGCGCACGCCGTGGCGGGAGCCGTTGCTCAGCGCCAGCAGCACCGTGGGGCCGGGCGTGGCGATGGCGGTGAAGGCGACGAGGGCGAACAGCAGGGCGGTGGCGAGCGTCATGGCGGCGGGCTTCCTGGCGGGCTTCCTTCTTCCGGGTTCAGATCTTCTTGACCAGCACCTGGCTCTTGCGGTCCCAGTTGTACTTGCGCTTGCGGGCTTCGGGCAGCCAGTCGGGGTTGACCTGCTGGAAGCCGCGCTTGAGGAACCAGTGCATGGTGCGGGTGGTGAGCACGAAGATGCTTTCCAGGCCCATCGCCTTGGCGCGGTGCTCGATGCGCTTGAGGATACGTTCCCCGTCGCCCTGCGACTGCGACTGCGGCGAGACGGTGAGCGCGGCCATTTCGGCGGTCTTGGCTTCGGGATAGGGGTAGAGCGCCGCGCAGCCGAAGATCACGCCGTCGTGCTCGATGACCGTGTAGTGGCCCACGTCGCGCTCGATCTCGGTGCGGTCGCGCTTGACCAGCGTGCCGTCGCGCTCGAAGGGCTCGATCAGCTGCAGGATGCCGCCGATGTCGTCCACCGTGGCTTCGCGCAGGCTTTCGAGCTTCTCGTCGATCACCATGGTGCCGACGCCGTCGTGCACGTACACCTCCAGCAGCAGCGAGCCGTCCAGCGCAAAGGGCAAGATGTGGTTGCGCTCCACGCCGCCCTTGCAGGCCTTCACGCAGTGCTGCAGGTAGAAGGCGGTGTCGGTGGGCTTCTGCGGCGGCGGCAGCGATGCCAGCAGCTTCTCGGCCGCGGCGAGCGGCAGCTCGGTGTCGATGGGGTTGTCTTCGCTTTCCGGCAGTTCGCTGTCGATGCGGATGCCAGGGATCTCGGTCAGGAAGATCAGCTTGTCGGCCTGGATGGAGATGGCCACGCTGGTGGCGACTTCTTCCATCGTCAGGTTGAAGGCCTCGCCGGTGGGCGAGAAGCCGAAGGGCGAGATCAGCACCATGGCGCCGAAGTCGAGCGTGCGGCGGATGCCCACGGCATCGACCTTGCGCACCAGGCCCGAATGCTTGAAGTCCACGCCGTCGACCACGCCCACGGGACGCGCGGTGATGAAGTTGCCCGAGATCACGCGCACCGTCGATCCGGCCATCGGCGTGTTCGGCAGGCCCTGGCTGAAAGCGGCCTCGATCTCGTAGCGCAGCTGGCCGGCGGCTTCCTGGGCCGAGTCGAGCGCCACCTCGTCGGTGATGCGGATGCCGTGCGAATAGCGCGCCTCGTGCCCCTTGGCCGCGAGCTGCTCGTTGACCTGCGGGCGGAAGCCGTGCACCAGCACGATCTTGACGCCCATGCTCTGGATCAGCGCCAGGTCCTGTGCAATGTTCTGCAGCTTGCCCGCCGCGATCGCCTCGCCGGCCAGCGCGACCACGAAGGTCTTGCCGCGGTGCGTGTGGATGTAGGGCGCGACCGAGCGGAACCAGGGCACGAAGGTGAAGTTGAAAACGGTGGACATGGAGCGTGATTGTGCATTCTTGGAAGGCGCTTGGTGCAGCTCAGGCCATCGCACGCAGCAGGCGGGCGGCGCGAGTGGCCGCGCCAGGGCCGGCGCCGGGCTCGGGCGGCACCGGGCCGTCCGTCCTGCGGGCCCTGAAAGTGGCCAGCAGCGCGGCATAGGCGTCGGTCGAATCACCCGCGTCGGCCGGCAGGCCGAGCATTTCGGCCAGCTGCGCCGGTGCCACCGAGCCTTCGCGCACCAGGGCGTCCACCGCCGCCATGAAGGCCGGCGTGTGCGCCTCGAGCAGCGCCAGCGCACGCGCATGCTCCTGCGCCAGCAGCGCCTCGATTTCCGGGTTGGTGGCTTCCAGGTCGGTGTTGAGGTTGTCCTCGGCGTCGTTGGCCACATCGGTGCGGCTCAGCCGCGTGCCGAAGGCGAAATGGCGCACGTACTGCGCGGCGTAGGCGGTGGCCTGGCGAAAGTCCTGCGAGGCGCCCGAGGTGCAGGCCTGCGCACCGAACACCATCTGCTCGGCCGCGCGGCCCGCCAGGCTCACGCAGATGCGGTCGCGCAGGTTCTGGCGGGACCAGGCCTTGCGCTGCTCGTAGCTGTTGTAGCCGCCTTCGAAGGACGCGACGTTGATCTTGATCTCCTGCGGCGCGCGGCCGAAGAGCAGGCCGTAGGCCACGCCGTGGCCCGCCTCGTGCACCGCGAGCAGCGCGCGGAAGTCCTCGTTCGAGCGCTTCTTGAGCTGGTTGAGTTCGAGCGTGACCGGGAAGCGGCGCTGCGCCTTGCCCTTTCGATACCGCGCCACGATGCAGGACTTGTCCGCCGCCGCTTCCAGCGACAGCCACACCGGTTCGCCGCCGCCCGCGCCTTGCTCCAGCGCCCAGAGCGCGGCGTTGACGAGCGTTGCGCTCAGGATCGCATGGATCGACGAGAACAGCGGGCGCGTGCCCTGCGCCGGAAAGACCGCGTTGGCATAGATCTGCTCGTACACGCTCGACTCGAGCATGAAGCGCACGCCCGAGCTCTGGCGGATGTCTTCCACATAGCGGTCGCAGATCGACAGGATCAGCTGCACATAGGTGGCCCGGCTGAACGAGGGATAGATGACGTGGTTGTTGCCCAGCCGCGCAATCTGCTCGGGCTTGAAGCGCTCGGCCAGCGCCTTCTTGACGTCGATCAGCGAGAGCTTCTTCGTCAGTGCATGGAAGATGTCGGCGTCGGTGTCGCAGTCCTCCACGCGGCGCGCGGTCTCTGCGTACATCTCGTCGAGGTTGCCCGAGACGAACACCAGCAGCTTGCTGTAGTCGGTTTCCCAGCTTTGCTGCGAGTCGCGGAAGGCGCGCAGCCGTGCGTGCACCTCGGCCGGCTTCCAGGCCATGATCTGCAGCAGCGTGTCGGGCAGCTTGAGGCAGCGCTTGACTTCCTGCGCCTCCCAGGGCGCGAGGTGCAGCTTTCGCTTCTTCGCCTTCTTCTTGTCGGCCGGGCCGTCGCGGTCCTGCTCGTATTCGGCCTGGGCGAGCGAGGACTCGATCTCGCCGAGCATCGACAGCGCCGGCGGCAGCCGGCCGTCGGACAGCAGCGCCCAGACGTCCTGGTAGCGCTCGACCTTGGCGTCGTGGCCGTTGCCGTCGAGCGTGCGAAAGCGCTGGAACTCGTCGAGCACCAGGATGCCCGGCGTGCCTTCGTCGATGCCCGACTCGGCCAGCATGGCCGAGATCGAACCCCGGCTGCCGTAGCCCGAGCCGTGGCTGAAGCCGTCCATCTGTACCTCGATGAAGCGGTCGTAGAAGCCCAGGTGCTGCGCGAGCCGGCGCACCAGCTGCGTCTTGCCGGTGCCTGTGAGGCCCCAGAGGCACACGATGACCGGCCGGCTGATAAGTTGTGGCAGCACGTACCAGGCGCGCAGCGAATCGATCACGCGATCGATGATGTCGTCGATGCCGAAGAGCTCGGTCTTGAGCGCCTGGGCCACCGCCTGCAGATGGCGCGTCCGCTCGGACAGCGCTGCATGCAGGCCTGAATGAATGTCGTTGGACATGGAATTCTTGAGAAAAACAAAACTGAAATGAAGAAGCCGCCGCTCCCTCGCGGCGAGGAGGCAGCAAATGGCGGACGCTGCGGGAGGTCGGTTGCTGCGCTTCGGTCCTGGAAGCGAGCAGGCGTCCGGTGCGACGGACGCGCGGGCTTCTTCTTCAGGCCGGACGCGGCAACCCGACCCCGCCATGCACCGGGGCATGGCTTGCGCGGCGGTTGCGCAAAGTGAGGGGGGCGAGGAAGGAGGTCATGGGCGCAATCCTAGCGGGCGGGGCCGTCGGAGTAAAGACTATTTACTATGCGGGTGGCGCAATGGCCGCGCATTGTGGGAGGCGTGCAACAGCGGCGGCGCGCGCCGATAATGTGCGGTTTGCCTGCAGTGCCTTCCCGAACAGCCTTCCCTTGACGACCACGACACCTTCCGCCCCCTTGCGCATCGACTTTCCCGAATCGCTTCCCGTCTCCGGCCGGCGCGATGAAATCATGGCCGCCATTGCGGCGCACCAGGTGGTGATCGTCTGCGGCGAAACGGGCTCGGGCAAGACCACCCAATTGCCGAAGATCGCGCTGGCGCTCGGCCGCGGCAAGCTCAATGCGCCGCCGGGCCAGGGCCGGCTCATCGGCCATACGCAGCCGCGGCGCATTGCCGCCAGCTCGGTGGCCAAGCGCATTGCCGAAGAACTGAAGACGCCGCTGGGCGACGTGGTCGGCTTCAAGGTGCGCTTCCAGGACCGGCTGAGCCGCGACGCCTCGGTCAAGCTCATGACCGACGGCATTTTGCTGGCCGAGACGCAAACCGATCCGCTGCTCAAGGCCTACGACACGCTGATCATCGACGAGGCCCACGAGCGCTCGCTCAACATCGACTTCCTGCTCGGTTACCTGCGCGAGATTCTCCCGCGCCGGCCCGACCTGAAGGTGATCGTGACCTCGGCCACCATCGACGCCGAGCGCTTCGCGCAGCACTTTGCCTCGGCGAAAGGGCCAGCGCCGACCATCATGGTGTCGGGCCGCACCTTCCCGGTCGAGCAGCGCTACCGTCCCTTCGAGGAGTCGCGCGAGCACGATTTGAACGACGCCATTGCCGATGGCGTCGACGAGCTCTGGCGCGATCCGCACAATGCCGGCGACATCCTGGTCTTTCTGCCCGGCGAGCGCGAGATCCGCGAGGCGGCCGACCACCTGCGCCGCCATCTGAGCCACCAGCCGCTGTTTCGCAATGCCGAGGTGCTGCCGCTGTTCGCGCGGCTGTCGGGCCCCGAGCAGGACCGCATCTTCGACAGCCACACCGGCCGGCGCATCGTGCTGGCCACCAACGTGGCGGAAACCTCGCTCACGGTGCCGGGCATCCGCTACGTGATCGACACCGGCACGGCACGCGTGAAGCGCTACAGCTTCCGCAGCAAGGTAGAGCAACTGCTGGTCGAGCCGATCAGCCAGGCCGCGGCCAACCAGCGCGCAGGCCGCTGCGGCCGCGTGGCGAACGGCATTTGCATCCGCCTGTACGACGAGAAGGACTTTGCGGGCCGCCCGCGCTTCACCGATCCGGAAATCCTGCGCTCCTCGCTCGCGGGCGTGATCCTGCGCATGAAGTCGCTGCGCCTGGGCGACGTGGCGCGCTTTCCGTTTCTCGAGGCGCCGTCGCCGCGTGCGATCGCCGACGGCTACCAGCTGCTGAACGAACTCGGTGCGGTCGACGACGCCAACGAGCTCACCGCCACGGGCACCGAACTGGCCAGGCTGCCGCTCGATCCGCGCGTGGGCCGGATGATTCTTGAAGCCCGCACACGCGGTGCGCTCGAAGAGGTGCTGATCATTGCCTCGGCGCTCAGCGTGCAGGACGTGCGCGACCGCCCGATGGACGCGCAGCAGCAGGCCGACCAGGCGCACTCCAAGTTCGACGACGAGAAGAGCGAGTTCAGCGGCTACCTGCGGCTGTGGAAATGGATCGCCGATGCACGCGGCGGCCATGGAGACACTCACAAGCTCAGCAACCGCCAGTACGAGCAGCTGTTGCGCCAGAACTTCATCAACATCCGCCGCGTGCGCGAATGGCGCGACATCCATTCGCAGCTGCTCACGGTCGTGACCGAGCACAAGTGGCGCATCAATGCCGAGCCGGCCGGCTACGAGCCATTGCACCTGTCGATGCTCGCGGGCCTGCTCGGCAACGTCGGCTGGAAGCTGGAAGACGACGAGGCGTACCTGGGTGCGCGCGGCATCAAGTTCTACAAGCATCCGGGCGCGCACCTGAAGAAGAAGCCGGGCCGCTGGATCGTCGCGGCCGAACTGGTCGAGACCACGCGGCTCTTCGGCCGCGGCATCGCCAACATCGAGCCGCAGTGGCTCGAACAGGTGGCCGGCCATCTGCTGAAGAAGCAGCTGCTCGACCCGCACTGGGAGAAGAAGGGCGCGCAGGTTTCGGCGCTGGAGCGCGCAACGCTTTACGGCCTCGTGGTGTACAGCGGCCGCCGCGTCGATTTCACCAAGGTGGACCCGGTGGCGGCGCGCGAGATCTTCATCCGCGAAGCGCTGGTCGGCGGGCAGTGGGAAAGCAAGTTCCCGTTCCTCGCAGCGAATCGCAAGCTGGTGCGCGAGGTCGAAGGGCTGGAGCACAAGGCGCGCCGGCAGGACGTGCTGGTGGACGACGAACTGATCTTCGCCTTCTACGACGCGCAGTTGCCCGCCGACGTGGCAAGCGGCATCACGTTCGAGAACTGGTACCGCCATGCGTCGAGGGAGCAGCCGCGCCTGCTCTTCCTGACGCGCGAGGAGCTGATGCGCCACCAGGCGGCGGGCATCACCACGCAGTCCTTTCCGCCCACGCTGCGGCTGGGCGGCGTCGACTGCGCGGCCAGCTACCTGCACGAGCCGGGCGACGCGAAGGACGGCCTCACGGTCAGCGTGCCGCTCTTCGTTCTCAACCAGGTGAGCGAAGAACGCTGCGAATGGCTGGTGACGGGCATGCTCAAGGACAAGATCCAGGCACTGCTCAAGAGCCTGCCGCAGCGGCCGCGCTCGCGGCTGGTGCCGCTGCCCGAGTCTGCGGCAAAGCTCACGGAAGAGCTTTCGGCGCCCGAGGTGTTCGGCCATGGCTCGCTGACCGACGTGCTGCTCAAACGCGTGCGCGACGCAACGAGCATCGACGTCAAGCGTGCCGACTTCAAGCTCGACATGCTGCCGCCGCATCTGTTCATGAACCTGCGCATCGTGGACGAACACGGGCGCCAGCTGGGCATGGGGCGCAACCTGGGAGCGCTCAAGGCGGAGCTGGGGGCGCAGGCGCGCGGTGCTTTCCAGGCGCTGGCGGGCCTCAACGTCAAGGCATCGGCGGACCGCAAGCCCGCAGAAGCCGAAGGGCGCACGCCGGCAAAGGGTAATGCCGCCGCGCCGAGCCTGCCCGCAGGCCAGCGCTACACGAGCTGGAGCTTCGGCGAACTGCCCGAGCTGATGGAAGTGCGCCGCGGATCGCAATCGCTGATCGGATTTCCGGCGCTGCGCGACGAAGGCGATGCCGTCACCATCGAGGTGTTCGACGAGCCGGCCGTAGCCGCCGCGAAGCACCGCGCCGGGCTGCGCCGGCTGTTCGCACTGCAGCTGAAGGATGCGCTCAAATACCTCGAGAAGAACATCCCCGACCTGCAGAAGATGGCCGTGGCCTACATGCCGCTGGGTACCTCGGAGGAACTGCGCACGCAGATCATCGACGTGGCGATCGACCGGGCCTTTCTGCAGGAGCCGCTGCCGACCGACGAGTTCGCCTTCAAGCGCCGCTTCGAGGAGGGCCGCGGCCGGCTCACGCTGATCGCCAACGAGGTGGCGCGGCTGGCTTCGGCCATCCTGGCCGAGTACGCGGCCGCCGCGCGCAAGATCAAGGACACGAAGATCCAGCCCGAGTCCGTGCAGGACGCCGCGCAGCAGCTGCAGCGCCTGGTCGGCAAGCGCTTCATTGCCGACGCGCCCTGGACGCAGCTGCAGCATTTCGCGCGCTATCTCAAGGCCATCGTGCTGCGGCTCGACAAGCTGCGCAGCGACCCGGCGCGCGACACCGCCAAGCTGGCCGAACTGCGGCCGCAGGAGCAGCGCTATTGGCGGCTGGTGGCCGAGCGCAAGGGCGTCGTGGACGAACGCATGCTTGAATTCCGCTGGCTGCTCGAGGAGCTTCGCGTGAGCTTCTTCGCGCAGGAGCTGCGCACGCCGCAGCCGGTCAGCGTCAAGCGGCTGGACAAGGCCTGGGCCCAGCTGCAGGCCTGATCGGGATCGGCGGGCGACAAAAAAAAGAAGCCCGCTTCGCGCGGGCTTCCTTCAGGTGCCGGAACTGTCGGGCAGCGTCATATGCGGCCCATCAGCACCAGGATGATGATGATCAGCAGGACCAGGCCCAGCCCGCCGCTGGGCCAGTAGCCCCAGCTCCGGCTGTAGCCCCAGCTCGGCAGCGCACCGATCAGAAGCAATATCAGAACGATCAGCAGAATGAACGAGAGGGACATGCGTTTCTCCAGGGCCTTGTTGTTACGAGATCCATGCTCGATGTCAGGAGACCCGCGGCACGCCGGATAGCCGCTTCTTCGGTGGTCAGGGCTTTCCTACCGGTGTCGTCGGCATTCAAGCCGTGCGAGCCCGTTCAAAGCCGTGCGAGCCGATCCAGCGCCGCAATCAGCGTCTCGTCCTTCTTGGCGAAGCAGAAGCGGACCACGCGCTGGTCGAAACCATTGCCGTAGAACGCCGACAGCGGAATCGCCGCCACGCCGATCTCGCGCGTGAGCCACAGGCAGAACTCGGCTTCGGACAGCTCGCTCACCGCCGAGATGTCGACGCACTGGAAATAGCTGCCCTCGCTGCGCAGCAGCTTGAAGCGGGTCTTCCGGGCCAGGCCGGCGGCGAACAGGTCGCGCTTGCGCTGGTAGAACGCGGGCAGTTCGAGGTACGGCTTTGGCTCGGCCATGTACTGCGCAAGCGCATGCTGCATCGGCGTGTTGACGGTGAACACGTTGAACTGGTGCACCTTGCGGAATTCGGCCATCAGCGGCGCGGGCGCAGCCACGTAGCCGACCTTCCAGCCGGTGACGTGGTAGGTCTTGCCGAAGCTGCTCACGATGAAGCTGCGCGCCGCCAGGCCCGGGAAGCGCGCCACGCTTTCATGCTGTGCACCGTCGTAGACCATGTGCTCGTAGACCTCGTCGGCAATCACGAGCACGTCGGTCGGCGCGAGCAGTTCCTCGAGCTTGCGCATTTCGGCGGCGGTCCAGACCGTGGCGCTCGGGTTGTGCGGCGTGTTGACGATGATCGCCCGCGTGCGCGGCGTGAGTGCCGCGGCGATCTTGTCGAAGTCGGGGCGGAAGGTGCCGGGCACGAGCGGCACGCGCACCACGCGGCCGCCGGCGAGCTCGATGTTGGGCACGTAGCTGTCGTAGCAGGGCTCCAGAACGATCACCTCGTCGCCCGCGCGCACCACCGCAAGGATGGCGGTGATGATGGCCTGTGTTGCACCGGCGGTGACGGTGATCTCGTCGGCGGCGCTGTAGGCGTGGCCATAGAGCGCGGAGATCTTGTCGGCGATGGCTTCGCGCAATGCCGGGATGCCGGGCATAGGCGGGTACTGGTTGTGGCCCGCGGCCATGGCGGCCGTGACGTCTTCGAGCAGTTTCGGGTCGCAGTTGAAATCGGGAAAGCCCTGGCCGAGGTTCACCGCGTTCTTCTCTGCCGCGAGCGCGGACATCACAGTGAAGATGGTGGTGCCCACGGCCGGCAGCTTGGTTGCGATCTCCGGGGTGCGGGGGGAGGAAGGAAGGGCGCTCATGGTGGTGCTCGGAATCGGATTCGGAATCGGGATCTGGATCAAAGTTCGTAGTCTTGCTGGTGGCCGCTCAGGGCCTTGGCAATCAGGTTGCGGTCGAGCCGGTCGGACAGCAGCTCGGCAAACTTGAAGACGAAGTTGCGCAGGTAGGCGCTGCGCTTGAAGGCCACGCGCGCGATGTTCTGGCCGAACACGTGGCCCATCGGGCGCACCACGAGATCGGCGTTCGATTCGTCGCGGACCGCCATCTCGGCCACGATGCCCACGCCGAGGCCCAGGCGCACGTAGGTCTTGATCACGTCGGAGTCGATCGCCTCGAGCGCGATGCGCGGCGTGAGCTTCTTCTGCGCAAAGGCATGGTCGATGCGCGTGCGGCCGGTGAACGACGGGTGGTAGGTGATGATGGGTTCGTGCGCCAGGTCTTCGAGCGAGATGCGCTCCTTGGCCGCAAGCGGATGGTCCTTGGGCAGCACCAGCACGTGCTGCCATTCGTAGCAGGGCAGGGTCACGAGCTCGGTGTAATCCGAGAGCGATTCGGTGGCGATGCCCACCTCGGCGATCTCGTCGATCACCATGCGCGCGACCTGGTCGGGCGAACCCTGGTGCAGGCTCACGTTGACCTTGGGGTAAGCCTCGCGCAGCCTGGCCACCGGCACCGGGAGCACGTAGCGCGCCTGTGTGTGGGTGGTGGCGATCGAGAGGGTGCCGCTGTCCTGCGCACTGAACTGCTCGCCGATGCGCTTGAGGTTGCCGACTTCGCGCATGATCAATTCGATGCTCGCGATGACGTGCTGGCCCGGCTCGGTGACCCGCTTCAGGCGCTTGCCATGGCGCGCGAAGATCTCGACGCCAAGCTCTTCCTCGAGTTCGATGATCGCCTTGGACACGCCCGGCTGCGAGGTGTGCAGCGCCTTCGCCGCCTCCGTCAGGTTCAGGTTGCGCCGCACGGCTTCCTGAACAAACTTGAACTGGTGCAGATTCATATCAAATTCCGTCTTATTACGGAATTCATTATGCCTTCGGAGTCTATGGAAATGGCTGCAAGTTCAAGATTTGCTTGCAATTCTGGCCAGCAAATCGACCAGTTCGGGCTCTTCGCCAACGATGCCGGCCAGTTGGAAGTCGACGTGCGGCCAGGCCTGGCGCAGCGCATCCACCTGCAGCGGCAGGTCTTCGCGGGCATGCTTGCCCATGCCGAGGAAGAGCGGAACCACCCGAAGCGCCTTGGCGCCACTGGCAATCAGGGCCGCGGCGGCCGTGCGCAGGTCGGGCGCCGCAAGCTCCATGTAGGCGCAGACCACGCGGGCCTGCGGATCGAGCGCCGTGACGCGCGCTGCCACCGCCTCGATGGGTTCGCGCCAGCGCTCGTCGCGCGAACCATGCGCCAGCAGCACGATGCCTCTTGCGTTCCCCATTGCCATCTTCGCTACCTTCGGAGCACCAGCCAGCTGAAGGCGGCAAGCGACATCACCGAATAGATGAGTCCGGGCGCCGCCGCCGTCAGCCATGGCGACCAGTTGCTCAGGTTGCCGAGGTAGCCGAACACGTTGTTCAGCAGGAAGAAGCTGATGCCGATCATCACGCCGCCGAACACGTAGGTGGTGATGCCGGCCTGGCGGAAGTGCAGGTAGGCGAAGGGCAGGGCGAGCACCACCATCACCAGGCATGAGAGCGGGTAGAAGACCTTGCGCCAGAACTGGATCTCGTAGCGCTGCGCGGTCTGGCCGTTGGCCTCCAGGTGCCGGATGTAGTCGAACAGGTCGATGGTGCCCATGCGGTCGGGCCGCAGCAGCGCCACCGACACCATTTCGCTGGTCAGCGTGGTCGGCCAGTCGAGCTGCGGCACCTTGGTGGTCACGATGCGGGCCTTTTCCGCGGAGGCGCGCGTCTCGTAGTCCTGCAGTTCGACGTCCGACAGTTGCCAGTGGTCGTCGAAGATGTGCGCCGATGACGCGACGAGCTGCTTGCGCACATAGCCGTTGGCATCGAACTCGAAGATGCGCGCATTCTTGAGCGAGCCGTCGCGGGCGATGGACAGCACGTTGACCGCATAGGACACGTTCTCGCGCTTTTCCTTGAGCCAGGCGCCCGTGTTGCCGACCAGCGAGTAGGAGCCCTGGTAGCGGGACTTGAGCAGCTGGCCGGTGCGCTCGGACGCCGGTGCGATGTAGTCGCCGATGGCAAAGGTCAGAAAGACGAAGCCCACGCCCAGCAGCAGCAGGGTGCGCAGGGCGCGCCAGGGCCCCAGGCCGCTGGTGCGAAGGATGGTGTATTCCGAGCTTTGCGCAAGGCGCGCCATCACGAAGATGCAGCCGATCAGCACCGTGATCGGGAGCAGTTCGTAGAGGTGGCTCGGAATCAGCAGGGTCACGTAGATCAGTGCCTGCGCGGGGCCGTAGGCAAGGCTTTCGGGTCGGCCGATCGACTGCAGCTCGTCGACGAAGTCGAAGAAGAAAAACAGGCTCAGGAAGCCGAGGGTCACGAAAGCCACGGCCTTCAGTGCCTCGACATAGATCAGGCGTCGGATTGTTTTCACGAGGTCGGGTCGATTTTCGAGGGTGGCGAAGGCGGCAGGCCACCGGCCATGACGTGCTCGGTCCTGCGCCTGCGGCCCCAGTTGTTGTTGCGCAGGAGCAGCCATGCAACGCCGATCAGCAGGACGCCGCCGTGCAGCAGCAGCATGAACGAGCCCATGCCGAAGCGCCCGGAACTGATCCAGCTCTGGCCCAGGTTGAGCATGTTGTAGTAGACGACGAAGGCGAACAGCGCGAACAGCAGGTTGCCGCTTCGCCCCACGCGCGGGTTGACGCTCGACACCGTCAGCGCCAGCAGCACGAAATTGATGGCCGCCAGCAGCATGCCGATGCGCCAGGCCAGTTCGCCGCGGCTGGCGTCGCCGGGCTCGCGCAGCAGCTGAAGCGTGGGCTTGGCGCGCGCGGGCGTGTTGTCCGCGGAGAAGTCGGAGGTGCTGCCGGCCCGGGTGCCGTAGGTCTCGAATTCGCTGATCTTGAGCCCCGCGGTGGGCAGCAGGGGCCGCTCGAGCCGCTGCCCGTTGCTCAGCATCAGGAAGCGGTTGTTGCCGACGTTCTCGATGCGTCCGCTGCGCGCCGAGGTCGTGATCTGCAGGCCGCGCTCGACCGCCCAGATGAACACGTTGGTGGCCGTGGCGCCATCCGGCGTGTCCTTGTCGATGAAGAAGACCCGCATGCGCCCGGACGATTCGCGGAATTCGCCCGGCGTGACCCGCTCGATGTCGCTGCGCCCTTCATATTGCGCCCGCATGCCGATGGTCTGCGAATTGGCCCAGGGCCAGCCCAGCAATGCCATCACCGCGATCAGCACCAGAACCGGCCAGGCAAAACGGAACAGCGGCTCGACGAAATCGGCCAGGCCCCGTCCGCTGGAAAACCAGATCACCATCTCGCTGTCGCGGTACATGCGCGACAAGGTGCCGACAATGGCGATGAACAGGCTCAGGCTCAGGATGGTCGGCATGTAGCCGAGCACCGTGTACGTCATCACCAGGAACACTTCGGACGGGTTCACGCTGCCCTTGGAGGCGAGCCCGAGCGTGCGGATGAGCATCATGGTCATCACGATGGTGACCAGGACCACGAGGGTCGCTCCGAAGCTGCGCGACAGCTCCTTGCGTAGGGAAGAATGGAATAACATCGTTCGAGGAAAAAAAGGATTATGGACTTTCAGCTCAAGACCCTCACCGTCGCCCGCGCCGCGGCCGAAAAAACCGACGTGCTGATCGTGCTCGTCGGCAGCGCCCCCCTCACGGCCAAGGACCCCCTGTCCGCGCTGATTGCCAGCGCCCGCAAGGCCGGCGACCTGCCCGACAAGGCCGGCAAGCTGCTCGCGCTCTACCATCCCGACGAAGTGGTGGCCTCGCGCGTGGTGCTGGCCGCCATTGGCGACGGCAAGCCCGCCTCGGTGCGCAGCGGCGTCATCGCGGCGGTCAATGCAGCCAAGGCCTACGGGCCCAAGCGGTTGGTCCTGGTGTTCGCGCAACATGCCGACGGCGCGGCCGTGGCGTGCGCCGTCGCGGCCGCAGCCGACGCCAGCTACGTCTACACCACCACCAAGTCGAAAGCCTCCAACGGCGAAGGAGGCCGCAGCATCCGCCACCTGACGCTCGGCGTGGCCGACGCGGCGGCGGTCGACAAGGCCTTCGGCGAAGCCCGTGCCACGGTGTCCGGCGTCGAGCTCGCCAAGGAGTGGGGCAACCGGCCTGGCAATTACTGCACGCCCACCTTGCTGGCCGAGGCGGCCAAGGAACTCGGCAAGCTGCCCCGCGTCAAGTGCGAGGTGCTGGGCCCCAAGGAAGTGCACAAGCTCGGCATGGGCTCGTTCGAGGCCGTGGCGCAGGGCTCGGCCGAGCCGCTGCGCTTCATCGTGCTGCGCTACCAGGGCGGACCCAAGGACCAGGCGCCCGTGGTGCTGGTCGGCAAGGGCATCACCTTCGACACCGGCGGCGTCTCGCTCAAGCCGGCGGCCGAAATGGACGAGATGAAGTTCGACATGTGCGGCGCGGCCAGCGTGCTCGGCACCTTCCGCGCGCTCGGAGAAATCCAGCCGGCCATCAACGTGGTGGGCCTCGTGCCCTCCTGCGAGAACATGAACGACGGCCGCGCGATCAAGCCCGGCGACGTGGTGACCAGCATGAGCGGCCAGACCATCGAAGTGCTCAATACGGACGCCGAGGGTCGGCTCATCCTGTGCGATGCGCTCACCTATGCCAAGCGCTTCGAGCCCGCGGCCGTGATCGACATCGCCACGCTCACCGGCGCCTGCGTGGTGGCGCTGGGCGGCGTGCGCAGCGGCCTGTTCACCACCGACGATTCGCTGGCCGAGGCGCTCCAGTCAGCCGGCGAGCAGTCGCAGGACCGCTGCTGGCGGTTGCCGCTGGACGACGAATATGCCGAGGGCCTGAAGAGCAACTTCGCCGATGTCGCCAACGTGGCCGGCCGTGCCGGCGGCGCGATCACCGCGGCCAAGTTCCTGCAGCGCTTTGCCGGCGACTTCGCCTGGGCCCACCTGGACATCGCGGGCACGGCCTGGAAGAGCGGGGCGGCCAAGGGCTCGACCGGTCGGCCCGTGGGGCTGCTGGTCGCCTATCTGATGGAACGCGCGCGCAGCGGCGCGGCCCCGGCCGCATCGCCCAAGAAGGCGGTGCGCAAGGCCCGGTCCGCGCAGTGACGGAAATCGGCTTTCACTTCAATCTGCCGGACAAGGCGAACTACGCCTGCCGGCTGGTGCGCAAGGCTGTGAGCGTGCGCGGCTTGCGGGTGGTCGTGGTGGGCGAGCCGCAGGTGCTGGAAGCGGTCGATGCGGCGCTCTGGCAGCTCTCGCCCTGCGACTTCATCGCGCATTGCCGCGGCGATGCGCAGCCCCACCTGGTGGCGCGCTCGCCGGTCATTCTTTGCGCCGAGGGCACGGATGCCGCGGGCCTCGCGCACCGCGAGATGCTGGTCAATCTCGGGCCCACGGTGCCCGTCGGCTTCGAGCGCTTCGAGCGCCTGGTCGACATCGTGAGCAACGAGGCCGACGATCGGCAGATCGGCCGCTCGCGCTGGCGCCACTATGCCGACCGGGGCTATTCGATCCAGCCGCACGACTTTGCAAGGAGCGCTTCCTGATGGCCAGCACGCTGCGCACGCCGCCCCGGTTCGTCCCCACGCTGACCACGGTGCTCGACCTGCCGGCCGAGCCCCTGGGCGCCGCCGAGGCGGCCAAGCCCGCCAGCGCGCCGCCGCCACCAGCGGTCGACCCCGCCGAGGCCGTGGCATTGCCTCCGGCCGAGCAGCGCTCCGAGGCCGAAATCGTCCGGCTCGAGGAGCAGCTTCTGCACCGCGTCCTGCAGCGCGTCGACCTGTCCCTGGAAGAGCGCCTGAGCGACACGGTCTCTGCCGCCGTGCAGCAGCAACTCGATGCGATGGTGCCTCGGCTACGCGAGGAAATCGAGGCCGTGCTGCGCGCCTTGGTGATCGAGGCCATGGCCGCCGAGCTCTCTGAAAACACAGGGTCTACGCCAGCTTCCGGCGCATAAAGCTTCAGCTAAACTGCGCGCCAGGTCGATGGGCGGGAGGGTGCCGCTGGTCTGCGGCGCGAAACTTGCGAGGTCTTCGCGCCCGGATCACACGACCGGTTTTTGGTTTATTCATCAATGTTCTGGAGGTTCTCATGCAATTGAAATGGACTGCGGTCGCACTGGCTGCTCTCACGCTTGTGGCTTGCGGCAAGAAAGAAGAAGCTGCTGCTCCCGCCGCTCCGGCGCCCACGGCAGCGGCCCCCGCACCTGCAGCGCCTCCGGCAGACGCATTGATCGTCAAGATCGGCCACGTCGGCCCCACCAGCGGCGCCATTGCCCACCTTGGCAAGGACAACGAGTTCGGCGCCAAGATGGCCATCGAAGACCTCAATGCCAAGGGCCTCAAGATCGGCGACAAGGTTGCCAAGTTCGAACTGCTGGCAGAAGACGACGCCGGCGATCCAAAGCAAGGCACCGCAGTGGCCCAGAAGCTGGTCGACAGCAAGGTCAACGGCATCGTCGGCCACCTGAATTCGGGCACGACCATTCCCGCTTCCAAGCTCTACAGCGACGCTGGCATTCCGCAGGTCTCGCCGTCGGCAACCAACCCCAAGTACACGCGCCAAGGCTTCAAGACCACGTTCCGCGTGGTGGCCGACGACACGCAACTCGGCGGTACGCTGGGCAAGTACGCCGTCGAAACGCTCAAGGGCAAGAACATTGCCGTGATCGACGACCGCACGGCCTACGGCCAGGGCGTTGCCGAAGAGTTCGAGAAGGCGGCCAAGGCTGCCGGCGGGACCATCGTCGGCCACGAATTCACCACCGACAAGTCGACCGACTTCAACGCCATCCTGACCAAGCTCAAGGCTGCCAAGCCCGACGTGCTGTTCTTCGGCGGCATGGACGCCGTGGGCGGCCCGATGCTCAAGCAGGTCAAGCAGCTCGGCCTGAACGTCAAGTTCATGGGCGGCGACGGCCTGTGCACCGGCGAACTGCCGAAGCTGGCTGGCGATGCGATCGGCGAAGAGATGGTGGTTTGCGCCGAAGCCGGCGGTGTGGACGGCGACTTCAAGCAGCCGCTGGAAGACTTCAAGGCCAGGTTCAAGGCCAAGAACGGCGTGGAAGTCCAGATCTACGCACCGTACGTCTACGACGCGGTCAACGTGCTGGCCGAAGCCATGGTCAAGGCCGGTTCTGCCGATCCTGAAAAGTACCTGCCCGAAGTCGGCAAGGTGCAATACAAGGGCGTGACCGGCCCGATCGCCTTCGACGAAAAGGGCGACATCAAGAACGGCGCGCTGACGCTCTTCACCTACAAGGGTGGCGTGCGTACGCAGATCGCCGTGGTTCGCTGATCCAGGCGGGCAAAAGAAAAAAGGGCCTTCGGGCCCTTTTTTTGTGCCTGCCGGCGGCGCTTTTCAGGCCAGCGTTGCGAACCCCGAGGGCCGGTCGGTGTTGCAGTATTCGATGAAGGCGTCGAGATCGCGCGACTTGTCGAATACTGCATCGGCACCCAGCGCTTCGCAGCGGGCGCGGATGTCGGCGGTGACGTAGTTGCTCAGCACCACGACGCGCTGGCCCGGACCGCGCACCTTGCAGCCCGAGAGCACGCCCAGGCCGGAGCCTTCCTTCAGGAACAGGTCGACGATGAGCAGTTGCCAGTCATGGGGATGAAGGGCGAGCCAGGCGAGCGCGTCCGTTTCGGTTTCGGCAAAGCCGACGACCTGGCCATTGACCAAATCTTCGAGGGCCGGGACCAGATTGTCCCTGATGGTCTTGTTGTCCTCGACGAGGAACGTGATGAGGGCCATGCCGTGGTTTCGTTCTGAGAACCAATAGCGTAGCGTGCCGGACGCGGCCGCAGCGTAGGAGAAGGGAGACGGACAGCGCGTTCTGGCGCGGCGCTGCGCTCAGTGCTTGTTGTCGGAACGGATCCTTGCCTTGAGCTCTTCGGCCAGTGCCTGGCTTTCATCGCGCTCGGCGGTCACTTCGAGGCGCTTCTCGATTTCCTCGCTCAATGCCGCGTTGACCTCGGCCAGCTTCTCGGCCGACTTGGCGAGCTTCGCTTCCAGCTGCCCGGTCTGCTCGATGGCCTGTGCCACTTCGCCAACCTGCACCTCGTCCGGCAACTCCTGTTCGAGCACCGTGTTCACGACCGCGAGATTGTCCGAGGCGCGCTGCACATCGGCAGCCACTTCTTCGCTCTTCTTGAGCGTCTTGTCGAGCGACGTCTTGCCGCGCGGCGCGGTGGGGGACTGTCCAGCCATCGAGGCTCCTCCTTTTGCAGGCTTGAAAGTAGAACCTTTGGATGGTACCGCCAGACAACCCCGTTGATTCCGTCGTTGTGCCGGCCCAACGCCTCCACACCCCGCGAGCGGCCGGCAAACAAAAAGCCCCGGCAGCTGGGCAGCTACCGGGGCCATAGTTTGGCGGAGCAGGCGGGATTCGAACCCGCGGAGGGCTATTAACCCTCACACGCTTTCCAGGCGTGCGACTTAAACCGCTCATCCACCGCTCCTGAGCCCTCGATTGTAGCAGTCGCTCAGGTAGGATTTTGCGGCTTGCCGGCCTGCACCATGCGCATCGCGGAAGCGATGAGCGCCGCGGTTTCGGTCATGTTGCTCGGCACGATCAGCGTGGTCTTGGAATCGGCCGCGACCTTGCCATAGGCGTCGACGGCGCGCTCGGCCACCTTGAGCTGCACGGCCTGTTCGCCGCCGGGCTGGCGGATGGCGGCCGCCACGCGTTCGATGGCGTCGGCCGTGGCGGTGGCCACGGCCGTGATGGCGGCGGCCTCGCCCTGGGCGTTGTTGATCTGGGCCTGCTTCTCGCCCTCGGAGCGGGCGATGAAGGCCTCGCGCTCGCCGGTGGCGATGTTGATCTGCTCCTGGCGGCGGCCTTCGGAGGCCGCGATGAGCGCGCGCTTGCCGCGCTCGGCGGTGATCTGCGCCTGCATGGCCAGCAGGATTTCCTTGGGCGGCGTCAGGTCCTTGATCTCGTAGCGCAGCACCTTCACGCCCCAATTGAGCGCAGCCTCGTCGATGGCCGCGACCACCTGCGCATTGATGACGTCACGCTCCTCGAAGGTCTTGTCGAGTTCGAGCTTGCCGATCACGCTGCGCAGCGAGGTCTGCGCCAGCTGCGTCACGGCGACGATGTAGTTCGACGAGCCGTAGCTCGCGCGCATC
Organism: Variovorax beijingensis; assembly: GCF_007828835.1. Classification (GTDB taxonomy): domain Bacteria; phylum Pseudomonadota; class Gammaproteobacteria; order Burkholderiales; family Burkholderiaceae_C; genus Variovorax; species Variovorax beijingensis_A. The sequence continues at coordinate 194,042 of NZ_VIVL01000011.1, forward strand.
GGGTCGGTCACCTGGAAGTACAGGATGCCGTCGACCTGCAGCTGGGTGTTGTCGCGCGTGATGCAGATCTGGCTCGGCACGTCGAGCGGGATTTCCTTCAGGCTGTGCTTGTAGGCGACGCGGTCGATGAAGGGGATCAGGAAGTTGGGCCCGGGCGTCATGGTGCCGTGGTACTTGCCCAGGCGCTCGCGCACCCAGGCGTTCTGCTGCGGCACGAACTTGACCGACTGGCTGATGAAGATGATCGCAATGACCAGGATGATGATGGGTACCGAAAATTCCATGGTTTTCTCCTCTAGGGTTCTGTTCTGTTCTGTTCTGTTCTGTTCGGATCAGGTCTTGTCGACCACGAGGCGGCTGCCGATCACCTCGACCACGCGGTGCTCGCCGGTGGTCGGGGCCTGGCCCGCGCGCGGAATCACGGTCCACTGGGCGCCGCGGTAGCGAACGATGGCGGTGCCGTCCGGGTTCCATGCCTCGACGTGGATGATCTCGCCGATGTCGAGATTGACATCGCGGTTCGACGCCGTGGGCGCAGCGGCCGGGCGCCGGCGCTGGACCGCATACCAGACCAGGACGGCCCCCACGCCGACCACCGCCGCCACGACCAGTTGGGCGACGGTGCCGGCGCCCAGGTGCGCCGCAATGGCCGCCGCCGCGAAGCCGGTGGCCAGCAGCAACAGGTAGACCGTGCCGGAAAGCAACTCCAGCACGATGGCGGCCCCCGCTATCAGCCACCAGATGGTGGAATTCGCCATGACTTCTCCTCTTTGGTGAATGCACGACATTCTGTGTCAAAACCTGACTCAATCCTTCATCCGAATTCCGTACACTTCGCGCCTCATTGCCTGTGTCCATTGCTTGTCCGGAGCCCCGCTCATGAAATTTCGCTTCCCCATCGTCATCATCGACGAGGACTTCCGCTCCGAAAACACTTCGGGCCTCGGCATCCGCGCGCTCGCGCAGGCCATCGAGACGGAGGGCTTCGAGGTACTGGGCGTCACGAGCTACGGGGACCTGAGCCAGTTCGCGCAGCAGCAAAGCCGTGCCAGCGCCTTCATCCTGTCGATCGACGACGAGGAATTCACGGTCGGCCCCGACCTCGACCCGGCCGTGCTGAGCCTGCGCAACTTCATCGGCGAGGTGCGGCGCAAGAACGCCGACGTGCCGATCTACATCTACGGCGAAACCAAGACCTCGCGCCACATTCCCAACGACATCCTGCGCGAGCTGCATGGCTTCATCCACATGTTCGAGGACACGCCGGAGTTCGTGGCGCGCCACATCATCCGGGAAGCCAAGAGCTATCTCGAGGGCGTGCAGCCGCCGTTCTTCAAGGCCCTGATCGACTACGCCGAAGACGGTTCGTACTCGTGGCACTGCCCGGGCCATTCGGGCGGGGTGGCGTTCCTCAAGAGCCCGGTGGGCCAGATGTTCCACCAGTTCTTCGGCGAGAACATGCTGCGCGCCGACGTCTGCAACGCGGTGGAGGAGCTCGGCCAACTGCTCGACCACACCGGCCCGGTGGCGGCCAGCGAGCGCAATGCGGCGCGCATCTTCAACGCCGACCATTGCTTCTTCGTGACCAACGGCACCAGCACCAGCAACAAGATGGTCTGGCACCACACGGTGGCACCCGACGACGTGGTGGTGGTCGACCGCAACTGCCACAAGTCGATCCTGCACGCGATCATCATGACCGGCGCGATTCCGGTGTTCATGAAGCCCACGCGCAACCACTTCGGCATCATCGGCCCGATTCCGAAGAGCGAGTTCGAGCAGAGCGCCATCAAGGCCAAGATCAAGGCCAACCCGCTGCTCGCCGACGTGGACCCCGACAAGGTCAAGCCGCGCGTGATGACGCTGACCCAGTCGACCTACGACGGCGTGATCTACAACACCGAGACCATCAAGAACATGCTCGACGGCTACGTCGACACGCTGCACTTCGACGAAGCCTGGCTGCCGCATGCGGCCTTCCACCCGTTCTACGGCGCCTACCACGCGATGGGCAAGCGCCGCGTGCGGCCGAAGGAGTCGCTGGTGTTTGCCACGCAGTCGACCCACAAGCTGCTCGCGGGCATCAGCCAGGCCAGCCACGTGCTGGTGCAGGACTCGCAGAACCGTGCACTCGACCGCGACCTGTTCAACGAGGCCTACCTGATGCACTCGTCGACCAGCCCGCAGTACGCGATCATCGCGAGCTGCGACGTGGCCGCCGCCATGATGGAGCCGCCCGGCGGCACCGCACTGGTGGAAGAGAGCATTCTCGAGGCGCTCGACTTCCGCCGCGCCATGCGCAAGGTGGAGGCCGAATTCGGCAAGGACGAGTGGTGGTTCAAGGTCTGGGGCCCCGAGAAGCTCGTCGACGAAGGCATCGGCCGCGCCGAAGACTGGATCATGACGGGCGAGAAGAACGGCAAGCAGAGCAAGAGCAAGAAGTCGCCGCGCAACTGGCACGGCTTCGGCGAACTGGCCGACGGCTTCAACATGCTCGACCCGATCAAGTCGACCATCGTGACGCCGGGCCTCGACCTGGAAGGCAACTTTGCCGAGACCGGCATTCCGGCCAGCGTGGTCACCAAGTTCCTGGCCGAGCACGGCGTGATCGTGGAGAAGACCGGGCTCTACAGCTTCTTCATCATGTTCACCATCGGCATCACCAAGGGCCGCTGGAACACGCTGCTCACGGCGCTGCAACAGTTCAAGGACGACTACGCGCGCAACCAGCCGATGTGGCGCATCCTGCCGGAGTTCTGCCAGCAGCACCCCGGCTACGAACGCCTGGGCCTGCGCGACCTGTGCCAGCACATCCACCAGCTCTACGCACGCTACGACGTGGCGCGCCTGACGACCGAGATGTACCTGAGCGACCTGACTCCAGCCATGAAGCCGAGCGACGCCTTCGCCCACATTGCGCACCGCAAGACCGAGCGCGTGGAGATCGACGAGCTCGAAGGCCGCATCACCACGAGCCTGATCACGCCGTACCCGCCGGGCATTCCGCTCCTGATCCCGGGCGAGGTGTTCAACAAGAAGATCGTCGACTACCTCCGGTTCTCGCGCGAGTTCAATTCGCAGTGCCCGGGCTTCGAGACCGACATCCACGGCCTGGTGGCGCGCATCGACGAAACCGGCAAGAAGCGCTATTACGCGGACTGCGTGGCCGCGTCGAAGAAGTAGGCGGCAAGGAAGCGGGGAGGACGCGCGCCGCGCTTCAGGAGGGCCGGTCGCTGCGCACCCGCATGAAGCGGGCGAACCTTGGCAGCCCGCCGGCGTTGGTGCCATTGAAGCGGTAGGTCACCCAGCTTCCGATGGCGGGCGGGTTATCGCGCTCGGCGTCGGTCAGGCCGCTGCCGAGCTTGAAGCGCCTGCCCTCGGGCGTTTCGACCAGCAGCGCGCCCAACCGGCCGCTGTGCCGCCCCTTGCCGGGCATGTGGCCGATCACGCGGGCCTCGGCGTCGTCGTGGGTCTTGACCTTGAGCAGGTCGCTGTTGCGTTCGGCGCGGTAGAGCGATCCGCCCCGATGCAGCATCAGGCCTTCGCCGCCCATCTTCACCGTCTTGGCGAGCAGGGCCTGCAACTCCGCGTGGGTGGTTGCGCGCTCCTGGGGCACAGGCACCACCCACGGCGCATCGGTGATCGGCAGCAGTTTGCGCAACACAGCCAGCCGCGCCGTGAAATCGCCACCCTGGGCCGGGAGGTCGAACACCATGAAGCGCATGCTGTGCCAGGCGGTGTCGTTGGGCGTCTGGCTGCGCACGGTGGAAACCGCATGCGCGAACTGGCCCCTGCCTGCCCACAGCTCGCCATCGAGCGGCTGCCTGGGCAGCGGCGCGATGAACCAGGCGGGCGCCACCACCGGTTCGCCGCCGCGCGTCCACAGCTGCTTGCCGTCCCAGTAGCCGCGCACGCCGTCGAATTTTTCGCTGACCCAGTAGTCGTCCAGCGACATGCCGGGGCGGTAGACCTCGGCCAGCATCAGCGCCGGCGCGGCCTCGCGCGCGGCGGCCACGCGGGCCGCCAGCGCGCCGAGGCCGGCGAGCAGGAGGGAACGTCTGTTCAACAAGAGGCCGCTGCCAATCGACTACTCGGCCATGCCCGCCACGACGTTGCTGAAGCCGCCGTCCACATAGGTGATCTCGGCGGTGACGCCGCTGGCCAGGTCGCTCAGCAGGAAGGCGGCCACGTTGCCGACTTCCTCGATGGTCACGTTGCGCCGGATCGGCGAGGCGTCGGCCACCGCCGACAGCATCTTGCCGAAGCCCTTGATGCCGCTGGCGGCCAGCGTCTTGATCGGGCCGGCGCTGATGCCGTTGACCCGCATGCCCTTGGGGCCGAGCGAAGCTGCGGTGTAGCGCACCGAGGCCTCGAGCGAGGCCTTGGCCAGGCCCATGGTGTTGTAGTTGGGCAGTGCGCGCTCGGCGCCGAGGTATGTCAGCGTCAGCAGCGCCGACTTGTCGTTGAGGTAGGGCAGGGCCGCCTTGGCCATGGCCGGGAAGCTGTAGGCGCTGATGTCATGCGCAATCTTGAAGCCCTCGCGCGACAGCCCTTCGAGGAAGTCGCCCGCGATGGCCTCGCGCGGCGCAAAGCCGATGCTGTGCACGAACCCGTCAAACTTGGGCCACGCTTGCGCCAGATCGGCAAAGAGCTTGTCGATCTGCGCGTCGTCGCCCACATCGCAGTCAAAAATAAGCTTGGAGCCGAAGTCCGCGGCGAATTCGGTGATACGGTCCTTGAATCGCTCGCCGACGTAGCTGAAAGCAAGCTCGGCGCCTTGTTCGTGACAGGCCTTCGCTATGCCGTAGGCAATGGAGCGATTGCTCAACACGCCGGTGATCAACAGTTTTTTGCCGGAAAGAAAGCCCATGAAGTTGCCTCGTGAAAATCTTGGGCAGAATTCTCGCATGCGGGTTTGGCTGCTTCTTTTTCTGGCGCTCTCGGCGGCTCCTTCATGGGCCGCCCATGCCTACGCGCAATTCGGCGACGTCAAGTATCCGCCGGGGTTCACCCACTTCAGCTACGTGAATCCGGATGCGCCCAAGGGCGGCGAGATCCGGATGGTGCCGCCCACGCGGCCCACCAACTTCGACAAGCTCAACCCGTTCACGCTCAAGGGCACGGCGCCCTCGGGCATCGGCTCGCTGATGTTCGAGAGCCTGATGACGGGCAATTCCGAAGAGCCGACCACGGGCTATGGCCTGCTCGCCGAAGACGTCGAGGTGGCACCCGACCGCCTTTCGGCCACCTTTCGCCTGAACCCGAAGGCGCGCTTCAACGACGGCTCGCCGGTGCTGGCGGCCGACGTGGTGCACTCGTTCAATACCCTGACCGGCCCGTTGGCCGCGCCGCAGTACCGTACCATCTACGCCGAAGTGAAGAAGGCCACGGCCACCAGCGAGCGCACCGTGCGCTTCGACTTCGCGAGCCCGAACCGCGAGCTGCCGCTGGTGATCGGCGGCATGGCGGTCTTCAGCCGCCAGTGGGGCGGCGGCAAGCCCTTCGACCAGATCGTCACCGAGATGCCGATCGGCTCCGGCCCTTACAAGCCCGCCAGCGACCGCCTGGGCCGCGACATCACCTACGTGCGCCGCGCCGACTACTGGGGCGCGGACCTGCCGGTGCGCAAGGGGCTCTACAACTTCGATCGCATCACCTTCCGCGTCTACCTGGACGAAACCGCGCGCTTCGAGGGCCTGAAGGCCGGCGAGTTCGACTTCATGCGCGAATTCACCTCGCGCAACTGGGCGCGCCAGTACAAGGGCAAGCAGTTCGATAGCGGCGAGATCGTCAAGCGCGCCTTCGAGAACCACAACCCCGGCGACTTCCAGGGCTACGTGTTCAACATCCGCAAGGACAAGTTCAAGGATGCGCGCGTGCGGCAGGCCATTGGCCTGGCGATGGACTTCGAGTGGCTCAACCGCCAGCTGTTCTATGGCATCTATACCCGGGTGCAGGGCTACTTTCCCAACAGCGAGTTCCATGCCGAGGGCCTGCCCAAGCCCGACGAAATGGCGCTGATGGAGCCCCTGCGCAGCAAGCTCAAGCCCGAAGTGTTCGGCCCGGCCCCGCAGCCGCCGAGCACGGCGCCGCCCAACAGCCTGCGCGAGAACCTGCGCAAGGCGAGGGCGCTGCTCGCAGAGGCCGGCTGGACCTATCGCGACGGTGCGCTGCGCAACGCGAAGAACGAGGCCTTCACGATCGAGTTCCTCAACGACCAGCCCGGGCTGATCCGCGTCGTGACGCCGCTGCAGACCGCATTGAGGAAGCTGGGCATCGAGATGACGTTCCGCACGGTCGATTTCTCGCTCTCGCAGCAGCGCATGCAGAACTTCGACTTCGAGATGACCTCGCTGCGCCTGCCCGGCAACAGCGCGCCGGGCGGCGAGCTGCTCGAGCTGTTCGGCTCGAAGGCGGCCGACACGCCGGGTTCGTCCAATATCTGGGGCATTGCCGATCCGGCCGTGGACGCGGTGGTCGGCAAGGTGCTGGCGGCCACCACGCGCCCCGAGCTGGCCACGGCCATGCGGGTGCTCGACCGGGTGCTTTCCAACGGCTACTACTCGATCCCGCAGTACTACGGCAACGCGTTCCTGGTCGGCTACCGGCCGGCGCCGTTCGTGCTGCCGCCGACCATCCCGCCGTACTACGATGCCGGCGACTGGGCGCTCACGACGTGGTGGGCTTCGCCCGCCAACAAATGACGCGGCCGCACCGGACATGAACACCGAATGATCAGCTACATCCTCAAGCGCCTGCTGCTGATGATTCCCACGCTGCTGGGCGTGCTCGTCATCACCTTCGGCGTGATCCAGTTCGTGCCGGGCGGTCCGGTCGAGCAGATGGTGGCGCAATTGCAGGGACGTGATTCAGGCGGCGAGCGGGCCGCGGCCAGCGGTGCTGGCTACCGTGGCCGCCAGGGCCTCGACCCGCAGCGCGTCGAGGAGATCCGCAAGCTCTACGGCTTCGACAAGCCGCCCCACGAACGCCTGTGGACCATGCTGAAGTCGTTCGCGCGCTTCGACCTGGGCACCAGCTTCTATCAGCGCAAGGACGTCTGGCAGCTCATCAAGGAAAAGATGCCGGTGTCGATCAGCCTCGGCCTCTGGACCTTCTTCATCAGCTACCTCATCGCGGTGCCGCTCGGCGTGGCCAAGGCGGTGAGGGCCGGCACGCGCTTCGACTTCATCACCACGCTGATCGTGCTGATCGGCTATGCCATCCCGGGCTTCGTCCTGGGCGTGGCGTTGCTCGTGATCTTCGGCGGGCAGCTGCAGTGGTTTCCGCTGCGCGGCCTCACCTCGCCCAACTGGGAGAGCATGAGCTGGGGCGCGCGCATCGTCGACTACCTGTGGCACATCGCGCTGCCGGTGACGTCGATGGTGCTCGGCAGCTTTGCCGTCACCGCCATGCTCACGAAGAACTCCTTCCTCGAGGAAATCCGCAAGCAGTACGTGCTGACGGCGCGCGCCAAGGGGCTGTCGCAGCGGCAGGTGCTCTGGAAGCATGTGTTCCGCAATGCGCTGATTCCGATCATCACGGGCTTTCCGTCGGCCTTCATCGGTGCGTTCTTCACCGGCTCGCTGCTGATCGAGACGCTGTTCACGCTCGACGGCCTGGGCCTGCTGAGCTACGAGAGCGTGATCCGCCGCGACTATCCGGTGGTGCTGGGCACGCTCTACCTGTTCACGCTGATCGGCCTGGTCACCAAGCTGATTTCCGACCTCTGCTACGTCTGGGTCGATCCGAGGGTCAAGTTTGACTAGCGCCGCCATTGTTTCCGTAAGCCCGGGCCGCCGCGCCTGGCGCCGCTTCCGCCGCAATCCGCTGGGCTTCTGGAGCCTGGTGGTCTTCTCGACCCTGGTGGTACTGAGCCTGTTCGCCGAGCTGCTGTCCACCGAGAAGCCGCTGGTCGTGCGCTACGAGGGGCATACCTACTTCCCGGTGCTGCGCGACTACTCCGAGAAAACCTTCGGCGGCGATTTCGAGACGCCAGCCGACTATCTCGACCCTTTCATCCAGAAGCGCATCACCGAAGGTTCCAACTGGGCGCTCTATGCGCCCAACCGCTACGGTCCGCGCACGCTGAACTATTTCGCCTCGCAACCCAATCCCGCAGCACCCTCGCGCGAGAACTTCTTCGGCACCGACGACCGCGGCCGCGACCTGCTCGCGCAGCTGATCTACGGCTTTCGCGTGAGCGTGCTGTTCGGCCTGGCGCTGACCGTCATCGGCACGGTGCTTGGCGTGATCGCGGGGGCGGTGCAGGGCTACTTCGCGGGCAAGATCGACCTCGCGTTCCAGCGCTTCATCGAGATCTGGGCGTCGATGCCCGAGCTCTACCTGCTGATCATCTTCAGCGCGATCTTCGCGCCCAGCGTGGCGCTGCTGCTGATCCTGCTGAGCCTGTTCGGCTGGATGGGCCTGGCCGACTACGTGCGCGCCGAGTTCCTGCGCAACCGCCAGATGGACTACGTGCGCGCCGCGCGCGCCCTCGGCGTGGGCAACCTGCAGATCATGTGGCGCCACATCCTGCCCAACAGCATGGTGCCGGTCGTCACTTTCCTGCCGTTTCGCATGAGCGCGGCCATCCTGGCGCTGACCTCGCTCGATTTCCTGGGCCTGGGCGTGCCGCCGGGCACGCCGTCGCTGGGCGAACTGCTGAGCCAGGGCAAGGCCAACATCGACGCCTGGTGGATCTCGCTGTCCACCTTCGGCGTGCTGGTCGTGACGCTGATGCTGCTCACCTTCATGGGCGACGCGCTGCGCGACGCCCTCGATCCGCGGAAGGCCGACAAGTGAGCGAAACGAAGCACCAGCCGCTGCTGGACGTGAAAGAGCTGCGCGTGGCCTTCGGCGGCAAGGAGGTGGTGCACGGCATCGACTTCCGCATCGCCGCGGGGGAGAAGCTCGCGCTGGTCGGCGAATCGGGTTCGGGCAAGACCGTGACGGCGCTGTCGCTGCTGCGGCTGGCGCAGAACGCCGACGTGGCCGGCACGGCGACCTTGTTCGGCTCCGCAGATGCGCCGAACGGGCGCGACCTGCTCTCGATCCCGGAGCGGGAGCTGCGCGGCATCCGCGGCAAGGAGATCGCGATGATCTTCCAGGAGCCGATGACCGCCCTCAACGCGCTCTACACCGTGGGCGACCAGATCGCCGAGGTGCTCGAACTGCACGAGGGCCTGTCGGCGCGCGCGGCCCAGGCGGCCGCCGTGCAATTGCTGGCCGACACCGGCATTCCGGAGCCGGAGCGGCGGGCGAGGGCGTTTCCGCACCAGCTTTCAGGCGGCCAGCGCCAGCGCGCGATGATCGCCATGGCGCTCGCCTGCAAGCCGCGCCTGCTGCTGGCCGACGAGCCGACCACCGCGCTCGACGTCACGGTGCGCGCGCAAATCCTCGAACTGCTCGCCGATCTGCAGCGCCGGCATGGCATGGCCGTGCTGCTGATCACGCACGACCTCAACCTGGTGCGCCGCTTCGCCGACCGGATCGCCGTGATGGAAGACGGCCACGTGGTGGAGCAGGGCGCCGTGGCGGCCGTGTTCGAGGCGCCGCAGCACGCCTACACCCGCAAGCTGATCGACAGCCACCCGGAGCGCGATGTCACCGCCGTGCCCGCGGGTGCCGGCGCGCGGCCGTTGCTCGAGGCCACCGGCTTGCGCGTGAGCTACCCGGTGCCGCGGCCCGGTTTTGCCGGCTGGTTCCGCAAGGGCGAATTCATCGCGGTGCAGAACGCGGACTTCCGCATCGCGCCCGGCGAAACCCTGGGCGTGGTGGGCGAGTCCGGATCGGGCAAGTCCACGCTGGCGCTGGCCGCCCTCGGGCTGCTGAAGCACCAGGGCGCACTCAAGGTGGGCGGCAAGGGCTGGGCGGTGGACCGGAGTTCCGACCTGGCCTTGCGGCGGGTCATGCAGGTGGTGTTCCAGGACCCGTTCTCTTCGCTGTCGCCGCGCATGACGGTCGAACAGATCGTGGGCGAGGGGCTGCGCGTGCACGCACCCGAGCTCAGCACGGCCCAGCGCCGCGCGCGGGCGCTGGAGGCGCTGGCCGACGTGGGCTTGGGCGAGGCGCAGTTTCCCTCGCTGCTCGAGCGCTATCCGCACGAGTTCTCGGGCGGGCAGCGCCAGCGGCTCGCGATTGCGCGCGCGCTCATCGTCGATCCGCAGCTGCTGGTGCTCGACGAGCCCACCAGCGCGCTCGACGTGACGATCCAGAAGCAGGTGCTGGGGCTGCTGCAGCGCCTGCAGCGCGAGCGCGGCCTGAGCTACCTGCTGATCACGCACGACGTCGAGGTGATCCGCGCCATGGCGCACCAGGTCATCGTGATGAAGGATGGCGCCATCCTCGAAGCCGGTGCGGTCGAGCGCGTGCTCGATGCGCCCGAGCATCCCTACACAAAGAAGCTGGTGGCCGCCGCGCTGCTGGAATAGAACAACGGAATCAAAGGAAATGTCGGATATCGGACGGGACAGGCGCGGTGCCTGGCGCGCGGCACTGGCGTGCATGGTGACCTTGGCCGTTGCCATGGGCCTGGGGCGCTTTGCCTTCACGCCCATGCTGCCGATCATGCTGCACGAGGGAAAGCTCCAACTCGAGGCCGGCGGCGTGCTGGCTTCGCTCAATTACCTCGGTTACTTTCTTGGCGCAGTCAGTTGCGCGGCCATCGGCATCCAGGCCAAGCGCATGGTGCGCGGCGGCCTCGTGGCCACGGCGGCGCTGCTGGTGGGCATGGGCGTGCTGCACAGCTTCACAAGCTGGGGCATCCTGCGCGCGGCGGCTGGGGTGATGAGTGCCTGGGTCTTTGTTTTCGCGTCCGGCTGGGGCCTGCGGCGGCTGGCCGAAACCCATTCCCCGGCGCTGGCTGGCGTGATCTACACGGGTCCCGGCATCGGCATCGCGATGACCGGCCTGCTCGGCGGCGCGCTCGGACGCTGGGGTTCCGAGGCGGGATGGATCGGCCTGGGCCTCTTGGCGGTGGTGCTGGTGGCGTCGATCTGGCGCGTGTTCGACGATGGTGACTCGCCCTCGGCGCAAGGCTCCGCGGGCGCGCCGTCCGCCCAGGCCGGCGTGCCCGCGTCGCCTTCCGCGCGCAGCGACGCCGTCTGGCTGGTCGCGCTCTATGGGCTGGCCGGCTTCGGCTACATCATCACCGCCACCTTCCTGCCGGTGATCGCGCGCCAGGCCCTGCCGGGCTCGCCATGGCCCGACTTCTTCTGGCCCCTGTTCGGGCTGGCGATCATCCCGGGCGCGCTGATCGGCGCCCGCGCCCCCATCCATTGGGACAACCGGCTGCTGCTGGCCGCGGCCTATGCGCTGCAGGCGCTGGGCGTGGTGCTCTCGGTGGCGTGGCCCACCATCACCGGCTTTGCGCTCGGCAGCCTGCTGCTGGGGATGCCTTTCACGGCCATCACCCTTTTTGCGATGCGGGATGCGCGCCGGCTGCGCGGCAATGCCGCGGCCGGGCTGATCGGCTATGCGACCGCGTCCTACGGTGTCGGCCAGATCATCGGCCCGCTGTTTGCGGCGCCGCTGGCCCAGCGGACCGGGTCTTTCGAGCTCCCGCTGCTGGTGGCCGCCGCCGCTCTGGCGCTCGGATCGGTGCTGTTTGCCGTGGTCTGGTCAAAATCCCGCCGCAAAGTGGCGCTTTGAGCAGGCCAAGCCACTTCATTTATCACGGGAATAGCATATAATTCGAGGCTCACGACCAAACGGGCGGGTACCAACCGCCCGTTTTTTTTGGTCTATGCAATTTCGATGCGTGACACCCGTGGCGGCGGGTGGCACGCATAAGCATTTTTACAAGGCAATTTCAAACACGTGGCATTGCAGCAGACAGTGGAACAAACCGTGGCCGGTCTCGGCTACGACCTGGTCGAGATCGAACGCTCGGCCGGGGGATTGCTGCGCGTGACAATTGATTTGCCCTGGACTGCCCCCACATCGGAAGCTGTGGCTGCAGGCATTCCCGAACCCTTCGTGACGGTCGAGGATTGCGAGAAGGTCACGCGCCAGTTGCAGTTTGCGCTCGAGGTAGACGGTGTCGATTACAAGCGGCTCGAGGTTTCCTCGCCGGGTATTGACCGTCCGCTTCGCAATGAGCAGGATTTCGAGCGTTTCGTGGGCGAGGTGATCGACATCACGCTCAAGGCGCCCATGGGTGCCGCGGCGGCGGGGCAGGTGTCTGCCACCCGCAAGAAATTTCGCGGCACGCTGGAGCGTGCTGAAAAGGCGGAAGGGGCCGACGGAGCCCCGGGCTGGCAAATCGTCTGGAGCGATGCGCCGGAGCCCAAACCGGGTCAAAAAGTCAGCAAGAAGCGCGCGCCTGCAAAGTTGCATGCGCTCGGTTTCGTGCTGGATGAGCTGCGCGATGCGCGGCTCGCGCCAATTGTGGATTTCAAGGGCCGCAGGGCCAAAACCCAACCGGGTTTTTCGGATATTGACGACGGAACCAACGTTCCGGACTGACTAGAGGAGTGGGTGGCATGAATCGCGAAATGTTGATGTTGGTGGATGCGATCTCGCGCGAGAAGAACGTCGAGCGCGACGTGGTTTTCGGCGCGGTCGAGTCCGCGCTGGCGCAAGCCACCAAGAAGCTCCACCAGGGCGACGTGGACATCCGCGTCTCGGTCGACCGCGACAGCGGCGACTACGAGACCTTCCGCCGCTGGCACGTCGTCCCCGACGAAGCCGGCCTGCAGCTGCCCGATCAGGAAATCCTCCTGTTCGAAGCCAAGGAAGAAATGCCCGACATCGAGGTCGGCGAGTACATCGAGGAAGCGGTGGACTCGGTGCCGATCGGCCGCATCGGTGCCATGGCCGCCAAACAGGTCATCCTGCAGAAAATCCGCGATGCCGAGCGCGAGATGCTGCTCAACGACTTCATGTCGCGCGGCGACAAGATCTTCGTGGGCACCGTCAAGCGCCTGGACAAGGGCGACATCATCGTGGAGGCCGGCCGCGTCGAAGGGCGCCTGCGCCGCAGCGAGATGATCGCCAAGGAAAACCTGCGCAACGGCGACCGCGTGCGGGCCATGATCATGGAAGTCGACCTGACGCTGCGCGGCGCGCCGATCATCCTGTCGCGCTCGGCGCCCGAGTTCATGATCGAGCTGTTCCGCCAGGAAGTGCCCGAAATCGAACAGGGCCTGCTCGAGATCAAGAGCTGCGCCCGCGATCCCGGCTCGCGCGCCAAGATCGCCGTGCTCTCGCACGACAAGCGTGTCGACCCCATTGGCACCTGTGTCGGCGTGCGCGGCACGCGCGTCAACGCCGTGACCAACGAGCTCGCCGGCGAGCGCGTGGACATCGTGCTGTGGAGCGAGGACCCGGCCCAGTTCGTGATCGGCGCCCTGGCCCCGGCCAACGTGTCGTCCATCGTGGTCGATGAAGAAAAGCACGCCATGGACGTGGTGGTCGACGAGGAGAACCTCGCCATCGCGATCGGCCGCGGCGGCCAGAACGTGAGGCTTGCCTCCGATCTGACCGGCTGGAAGATCAACATCATGGACGCCAATGAATCGGCCCAGAAGCAGGCGAGCGAAACCGACGCCAGCCGCAAGCTGTTCATGGAAAAACTCGACGTCGACGAGGAAATCGCCGACATCCTGATCTCCGAGGGCTTCAACAGCCTCGAGGAAGTCGCCTATGTGCCGATCTCCGAAATGCTGGAGATCGAAGCCTTCGACGAAGACACGATCAACGAGCTTCGTTCGCGCGCCAAGGATGCGCTGTTGACCATGGAAATCGCCAAGGAAGAGGGCGTCGAGACCGTCTCGCAGAACCTGCGCGACCTCGAAGGCCTCGACCCCGAGCTGATTCCCAAGCTGGCCGAGGCGGGTGTGCACACCCGCGACGACCTCGCCGACCTCGCGGTCGATGAACTCACCGAGATCACCGGCCACAGCGCCGATGACGCCAAAGCCCTCATCTTGAAAGCCCGCGAACATTGGTTCGCCGGCCAAGAGTGATGGTCATGGAGGCACGAAACCAATATGTCCAGTACCACTGTCGCCGAGTTCGCGAACGAGCTCAAGAAGACTCCCGAAACCTTGCTTGACCAGCTCAAGAGCGCAGGCGTGCCCAAGGCGGCACCCACCGATGCGCTCACCGAGGCTGACAAGCAGCGCCTGCTCGGCTTTCTCAAAGCCAGCCATGGCACCGCCGAGCCCGAGCGCAAGAAGATCACGCTGACGAAAAAGTCGACCAGCGAGATCAAGCAGGCCGACGCCACCGGCCGCGCCCGCACCATCCAGGTCGAGGTGCGCAAGAAGCGCACCTTCATCCAGCGCGACGACGGCCACCCGGCCACGCCCGAAGCGCAACCGGTGGCCGAGGCGCCCGCCGCGGCACCTGCCGCACCCCGCATCGACGAAGCCGAACTGGCCCGCCGCGAGGAAGAGGCGCGCCGCCAGGCCGAGCTGATCCGCCGCCAGGAAGAAGAACTGGCCGAGAAGCGCCGCCTGCGCGAAGAAGCCGAAGCCCGCGAACGCGAACAGGCCGAAAAGGCCGAGCGCGCGGAACAGGCCGAACAGGAAGCCGCACGCGCCGCCGCCGAGAAGAAGGCCGCCGCCGAAGCCGCTGCCGCGCCCGCCAAGGAAGCGGCCAAGCCGGTCGCCGCGCCTGTCGCAGCCGCTGCAGCCGCCGCCGAACAGCAGGCCGCCGACACCAAGCTGGCCGCCCAGACGGCCGCCACGCAGGCCAAGGAAGACGCGAAGGCCAAGGCCGCCGCCGAATCGAAGGCCCGTGCCGACGAGGAAGCCGCCCGCGCCAAGGACCTGGACGAGCGCCGCCGCAAGGCCCTGGCCGAAGCCGAAGCCATTCGCGCCATGATGAACGCACCGGCCCGCGTGCTGGTGCCGCACAAGGCGCCCGAGAAGCCGCAGCCCGAAAAGGCCGCGGTCAAGGGCACGCTGCACAAGCCGGCCACGCCCGCAGCGCGTCCCGGCGCGCCGGCCGCACCGGGTGCTGCCGCAGCCCCTGGCGCTGCTGGTGCCGGCAAGGAAGTCAAGTCGGCCAAGCTCTCTTCGAGCTGGGCGGGCGATCCTGCCAAAAAGAAGGAAATCAAGACCCGCGGCGATGCCAGCGGGGGTGTCGGCCGCGGCAACTGGCGCGGAGGCCCGCGCGGCCGCCGTGGCAGCAATGACCGTGGAGGCCACGAAGAGCATGTGCAGGCCGCACCGGTGGAGGCGCGCATTCTCGAAGTGCACGTGCCCGAAACCATCACGGTGGCCGAGCTCGCGCACAAGATGGCCGTCAAGGCGCAGGAAGTCATCAAGCAGCTCATGAAGCTGGGCCAGATGGCGACCATCAACCAGTCGCTGGACCAGGACACCGCCATGATCCTGGTGGAGGAAATGGGCCACAACGCGGTCGTTGCCGCGCTGGACGACCCTGAAGCCTTCACCGACGAGGACGTGTCGGCGCAAACCGCCGAAGCACTGCCGCGCGCACCGGTCGTGACCGTCATGGGCCACGTCGACCACGGCAAGACCTCGCTGCTCGACTACATCCGCCGCGCCAAGGTTGCAGCGGGCGAAGCCGGCGGCATCACGCAGCACATCGGTGCCTACCACGTGCAGACCGAACGCGGCATGGTGTCCTTCCTCGACACCCCGGGCCACGAGGCCTTCACGGCCATGCGTGCCCGCGGTGCGCAGGCCACCGACATCGTCATCCTCGTGGTGGCGGCCGACGACGGCGTCATGCCGCAGACCAAGGAAGCCATCAAGCACGCGAAGGCTGCGGGTGTGCCGATCGTGGTTGCCATCAACAAGATCGACAAGCCCGATGCCAGCCCGGACCGCGTGAAGCAGGAACTGGTGGCCGAGGAGGTCGTGCCCGAAGAGTACGGCGGCGAC
Organism: Variovorax beijingensis; assembly: GCF_007828835.1. Classification (GTDB taxonomy): domain Bacteria; phylum Pseudomonadota; class Gammaproteobacteria; order Burkholderiales; family Burkholderiaceae_C; genus Variovorax; species Variovorax beijingensis_A. Next base: position 209,899 of record NZ_VIVL01000011.1, read on the forward strand.
GTGCCGTTCGTGCCGGTGTCCGCCAAGACGGGCCAGGGCATCGACGAACTGCTCGAGCAGGTGCTGCTGCAGGCCGAAGTGCTGGAGCTCAAGGCGCCGGTGGATGCCGCCGCCAAGGGCCTGGTCATCGAAGCGCAGCTCGACAAGGGCCGCGGCCCGGTCGCGACCGTGCTGGTCCAGTCCGGCACGCTCAAGACCGGCGACGTGGTGCTGGCGGGTTCGACCTATGGCCGCGTGCGCGCCATGCTCGACGAAGACGGCAAGACCATCAAGTCGGCCGGCCCCTCGATCCCGGTCGAGATCCAGGGCCTGACCGAAGTGCCGCAGGCGGGCGACGAGTTCATGGTGATGAGCGACGAGCGCCGTGCGCGCGAGATCGCCACCTACCGTGCCGGCAAGTTCCGCAACACCAAGCTGGCGAAGGCCCAGGCTGCGAACCTGCAGAACATGTTCACCGACCTCTCGGCCGGCGAAGTGCAGACGCTGCGCATCATCATCAAGGCCGACGTGCAGGGCTCGCAGGAAGCGCTGGCCCAGTCGCTGCTCAAGCTGGCGACCGACGAGGTCAAGGTGCAGATCGTGTACGCCGGCGTGGGCGGCATCAGCGAAAGCGACATCAACCTCGCGATCGCCTCGAAGGCCATCGTGATCGGCTTCAACGTGCGCGCCGATGCCGGTGCGCGCAAGCTGGCCGAAGGCAATGGCGTGCAGCTGAACTACTACAGCATCATTTACGACGCCGTGGACGAGATCAAGGTCGCGATGTCGGGCATGCTGGCACCGGAGCGCCGCGAGGAAATCATCGGCTCGGCCGAGATCCGCACGGTGTTCGTGGCTTCGAAGATCGGTACGGTCGCGGGTTCGTACATCACCTCGGGTTCGGTCAACCGCAGTGCGCATTTCCGCCTGCTGCGCGACAACGTGGTGGTCTACACCGGCGAAGTCGACTCGATCAAGCGCATGAAGGACGATGTCCGCGAAGTGCGCGAAGGCTTCGAGTGCGGTATCAAGCTCAAGAACTACAACGACATCAAAGAAGGTGATCAGTTGGAATTCTTCGAGATCAAGGAGATCGCCCGTACGCTGTAACAAGCGTTCGATGCGACCGAGTCCATGCCCAAAAGAAAAGCCGCCGCCCCCAACCGCGCGTTCAAGGTTGCCGACCAGATCCAGCGGGATCTGACGGAGCTGATCGCGCGCGAGTTGAAGGATCCGCGCGTGGGCATGGTCACGATCCAGGCGGTCGAGGTCACGCCCGACTATGCGCACGCGAAGATCTACTTCAGCATGCTCACGGGCGACGTGACCGAAACCACCGAAGCGCTGAACCAGGCCGCGGGCTTCCTGCGCAACGGCCTGTTCAAGCGCCTCCACATCCACACCGTGCCGACGCTGCACTTCCTGTTCGACCGCACCACCGAGCGTGCGGCCGACATGAATGCGCTCATTGCGCAGGCCGTCGCTTCGCGTTCGAAAGACGACTAGCGATGAATGCGCCACGCACAAGGGTGCAGCGGCGCCCTGTGCATGGGGTGTTGTTGCTCGACAAGCCGCTGGGACTTTCCAGCAACCAGGCCTTGCAGAAGGCCAAGTGGTTGCTGCGCGCCGAAAAGGCGGGCCATACCGGTACGCTCGATCCGCTGGCCACCGGCGTGTTGCCGCTGTGCTTTGGCGCGGCCACCAAGTTCAGCCAATTGCACCTCGATGCCGACAAGACCTACGAGGCCACGGCACGCCTTGGCATCAAGACCTCCACCGGCGACGCCGAGGGCGAGGTGATTGCCGAGCGCCCGGTGCACGTCACGCCTGAAGACCTGGCCCGCGTCGAGGCGCAGTTCACCGGCCCGATCCGGCAGGTGCCGCCGATGCACAGCGCGCTCAAGAAGGACGGCAAGGCGCTGTACGAATACGCACGCGAAGGCGTCGAGATCGAGCGGGCGCCGCGCGACGTGGTCATTCATGCCTTGGAGATCACGCAGGCAGCCTCCGAATCGGCAGGCAACGCCATCAGGATCGTGGCTTCCGTGAGCAAGGGCACCTACATCCGTACGCTGGGCGAAGACATCGGCGAGGCGCTGGGTTGCGGTGCGCACCTCACGTCGCTGCGCCGCACGGCCACCGGCGGCTTCGGCGAGGCACAGTGCATCACGCTCGAAGCGCTCGAAGCCATGGGCGAGGAAGAGCGGCTGGCGCAATTGTTGCCTGCCGAATCCCTGGTCGAGGGCCATACGGTCGTCACGCTCGGCAGCGAAGATGCGGGGCGCTTCCTGTCCGGCCTGCGCCGCCGCGGCACCTGGCCCGATGCCGACCATGTGGCGGTGTTCGGCGAAGCGCCTCCCGCCTTCCTGGGGACGGCCCACATTGCCGCCAACGAATTGATCCCGGGGCGCTTGCTGAACCCCATCGAAATCCAGCAAATTCTTTTGAACGCACAACAGACCGAAGCGACACCATGAGTACCAAGCAAATCCGCAATATCGCCATCATTGCCCACGTCGACCATGGCAAGACCACGATGGTCGACCAGCTGCTGCGCCAGTCGGGCACCTTTGCCGAGCACGAGAAAGTGGTCGACACGGTGATGGACAACAACGCCATCGAAAAGGAACGTGGCATCACGATCCTGGCCAAGAACTGCGCCGTGACCTGGGAAGGCACGCACATCAACATCGTCGACACCCCCGGCCACGCGGACTTCGGCGGCGAAGTGGAACGCGCGCTGTCGATGGTCGACGGCGTGGTGCTGCTGATCGACGCCCAGGAAGGCCCGATGCCGCAGACGCGCTTCGTGACCAAGAAGGCGCTGGCCCTGGGCCTCAAGCCGATCCTGGTCGTGAACAAGGTCGACAAGCCGGGCGCCAACCCCGACAAGGTGGTGAACGCCGCCTTCGACCTGTTCGACAAGCTCGGCGCGACCGACGAGCAGCTCGACTTCCCCGTGGTGTATGCATCGGGCATCAACGGCTGGTCTTCGCTCGAAGAGGGTGCGCCCGGCGAGCAGTGGGGCCCCGACATGTCGGCGCTGTTCAACACCATCCTGAAGCACGTGCCGGCGCAGAAGGGCGATCCGAACGCGCCGCTGCAGCTGCAGATCTCGGCGCTCGACTTCTCGACCTTCGTCGGCCGCATCGGCGTGGGCCGCATCAGCCAGGGCACGCTGAAGCCGATGATGGACGTGCTGGTCATGGAAGGACCGGACGGAAAGTCGATCAAGGGCCGCGTGAACCAGGTGCTGACCTTCCAGGGCCTGGACCGCGTGCAGGCCACCGAAGCCGGCCCGGGCGAGATCGTGCTGATCAACGGCATTGCCGACATCGGCATCGGCGTGACCGTGACCGACCCGGCCAACCCGGCGCCGCTGCCCATGCTCAAGGTCGACGAACCGACCCTGACCATGAACTTCTGCGTCAACACCAGCCCGCTGGCCGGCCGTGAAGGCAAGTTCGTCACCAGCCGCCAGATCTGGGACCGCCTGCAGAAGGAACTGCAGCACAACGTGGCGCTGCGCGTGAACGAAACCGACGAGGAAGGCATCTTCGAGGTGATGGGCCGCGGCGAACTGCACCTGACCATCCTGCTGGAAAACATGCGCCGCGAAGGCTATGAAATGGCCGTGTCGAAGCCGCGCGTGGTGTTCCGCACGGTCAACGGCGAGAAGCACGAGCCGATCGAGCTGGTGACGGCCGACATCGAAGAGCAGCACCAGGGCGGCGTGATGCAGGCCCTCGGCGAGCGCAAGGGCGAGCTGGTCAACATGGAACCGGACGGCCGCGGCCGCGTGCGCCTCGAGTACCGCATTCCGGCGCGCGGCCTGATCGGCTTCACCAACGAATTCCTGAACCTGACGCGCGGCTCGGGCCTCATCAGCAACATCTTCGACAGCTACGAACCGCACAAGGGCGAGATCGGCAGCCGCAAGAACGGCGTGCTGATTTCCATGGACGACGGTGAAATCTTCACCTACGCCCTGGGCAAGCTCGACGACCGCGGCCGCATGTTCGTGAAGGCGAACGACCCGGTGTACGAAGGCATGATCGTGGGCATCCACAGCCGCGACAACGACCTGGTGGTGAACGCCACGCGCACCAAGCAGCTGACCAACTTCCGCGTCTCGGGCAAGGAAGATGCGATCAAGATCACGCCACCGATCGAACTCACGCTGGAATACGGCGTGGAATTCATCGAGGACGACGAGCTGGTCGAGATCACGCCCAAGAGCGTTCGCCTACGCAAGCGCTTCCTCAAGGAAAACGAGCGCAAGCGGGCCAGCCGCGAAATGGCGAGCTGATCGCCATCCGGCCATGCTGCTGCGCCTGACCCACGGCGGGGCCGTGTGGCTGATGGTTGCCGTGACCCTGATGTGGGCCACGGCGGGCGTCGTCACGCGGCACCTGGCGCAGGCCCACAGTTTCGAGATCACCTTCTGGCGCAGCTTCTTCACGATGCTTGCGCTGCTGGTGATCTTGCCGCTTTGGCGGGGCCGGGCGGTGTTTTCGCAGATCCGCTCGGGCGGGCGCGAGCTCTGGATCTCGGGCGTCTGCTGGACCGTGATGTTCACGGCCTTCATGGTGGCGCTCACGCTGGCTTCGACGGCCAGCGTGCTGGTCACGATGTCCCTTGGCCCATTGCTCACCGCGCTGGCCGCGCGCCTGTTCATCGGCCATCGCCTGCCTGCGCGGACCTGGGTGGCCATCGTGGTGGCTGGCCTCGGCATTGCCTGGATGTACGGCACGCAACTGATGCAGGGCGGGGCGGCGGGCGGATCGCTGCTCGGAACCCTGGTGGCGCTGTGCGTGCCGCTCGCGGGCGCCGCCAACTGGACGGTGGTTCAGCATGCGCGTGCCAAGGGGCATGACATCGACCTGGTTCCCGCGGTGCTGATTGGCGCGGCGCTCAGCGCGCTGCTCACGCTGCCTTTTGCGCTGCCGTTCCAGGCCAATGCGCACGATCTCGGCCTGCTGGCCTTCCTGGGTGTTTTCCAGCTGGCCATTCCCTGCGTGCTGGCGGTGCTGTGCGCGCAGGTGCTCAAGGCGCCCGAAGTGGCGCTGCTCGCGCTGCTCGAAGTGATCTTCGGCATTGCACTGGCCTGGATCGGTGCGGGCGAGGAGCCGGCTGCGAGCGTGCTGACCGGCGGTGCGCTGGTCATCGGAGCGCTGGTGTTCAACGAACTGCTGGCGCTGCGCGGACGCCGCGCCACCGTGGCCGACAACGCGCTTCCCAGCGCGCACTGAACTGCGCCAGCGAGCCGAAAAGAAAAAGGCCCAGGCATCTGCCGGGGCCTTCGCGCGATCAGGCGATCACGGGATCAGGGACGGGCCACCTTCCAGGCGCCGTTCAGGACGCCGTCGCCGGTCTTGTCGCCCGGCTTGCTGTCCTTGGTCCAGTAGTAGAGCGGCCAGCCCTTGTAGGCCCACTGCCTCTTGCCGTCTTCGCGCACGATGATGGTGTAGCCGCCCATCGGCTTGGCGGTTTCGGCCACCGGCAGCGGCGGCCAGTTGGTGGCGCACTGGGCATTGCAGGCCGAAGTGCCTGCACCGGCCGTGTCGCGGGCGAAGGTGTACAGCGTCATGCCATTCGGGCCGACCAGCACGCCGTCGGCGGTGCGGGTGGGGGTGTCGGGGGCGCTGGCGGTCTTGTTGGACATGCCGCCGCAGCCGGCGAGCAAGGCCGCCGCGAGGATCGAGGCGCTGAGCAATTTCATGCAGTTTCTCCTTCAGTTGAAAAATCGCGAAAACAAGGCAGTGGTTGCGCGACACGGCAGTTTATGCCGGCCTCACGACAAATCGCGGTAGGCGAGCGTCGCGAGTTTCAGCAAAACTTCACGCGGCAGCTTGCCGGCAACGGCATAGCCGAAGCCCTGGTCGACCCAATAGAAGCTGGGCACCGGTCCCTCGGATGCGAAACGGAAGGCTGTTTCGCGCGATGCGGCGGTACCGGCGGCGGCCTGGCTGTCGAGGGTGCCGATGTAGAGCGTGATGCGCTCGCCGGCGCCGTCCTCGAACATGAACTGGGCGCGCGCGCCGCTTTCCCCGGGCAAGAGCCGGCCGCCGACCAGCGCGTAGCCCATGGCCGTCAGGTCGGGCACCTTGAGCGGCCTGTCGAGGCGCTTGGACAGCCACTGCACGAGGTGCTGCTGCTCGCTGGCGGCCACTTCGACCGGATGCCTTTTCTCGGGCGCATAGACGGCATGCGCAATCGAAGCGTCGTGCACGAATTCGCGCATGGCAGGCGCCCTGGCCAGCTGGGCCGAAGCGGCGCGCTGCATCGACCATTGGGCATTGCCGAGCCAGCCGGCGGCAAAGGCGATCAGCACGCCGGCCGCCACGCCGCCCCATCGCATCCAGTGGCCTTGCCGGGCCCGGCGAGTCTGGCTGCGACCGAGCGCGTTCATCAGGGACGCAGGCACGGGCTCGTCCAGCAGTTCGCCGTGCAGCCGGCGCAGCGCATCGCGCTGGGTGCGCCAGGCCGCCACCCGCGCCGCAAGGGCCGGGTCGCGCGCCACGGCGCCCTCGACCTCGGCGCGGCGTTCCGGTGCCAGCTGGCCATCGACGAGGGCATGCAACTCGTCGTCGGTAGGGGGCGGGGCAGGGCGATTCATGATGAGGCGGCAAGTTTCACTTGAGGCGGCGCAGGCCGGGGCGATGCGGCGCCAAGGCGCCGTCCATCAGCTCATGCAGCCGGACGCGGGCGCGCGACAGGCGCGACATCACGGTGCCGGCGGGGATGCCGAGCACCTTGGCCACCTCGGCATAGGAAAGATCTTCGAGCGTGACGAGCAGCAGCACGGCGCGCTGCTCTTCGGGCAGCTGCATCAGGCAGCGCTGCAGGTCCAGGCCCATGCCGGGGTCGCGGCCTGGATCGCTGCCGCCGTGCAGTTCCTGCGCCGCATCCTCCAGCGGCACCACGCTGTGCGGCGGTGGCGTGCGCCGCAGCTGGCTCGCAAAGATGTTGTACATGACCGTGAACAGCCAGGCGCGCAGGTCGCTGCCCACCACCCAGAGCCGCCACTTGCTGCAGGCCCGCTCGAGCGTGTCCTGCACCAGGTCGTCGGCCGCCCAGGCGTTGCCCGTGAGCGCGCGCGCATAGCGGCGCAGGCTCGGGATCTGGTCGGCCAGCAGGCGGGCGTCCATGGGGAGCGGGAGCGCGCGCGGGGGTCAGGGCTTGGCGGTTTTCCAGGCGCCGCCGACGCCGTCGCCGGTCTTGTCGCCCGGCTTGGTGTCCTTGGACCAGTAGTAGAGCGGCCAGCCCTTGGCGGCCCATTGCTTCTTGCCGTCGTCGCGCGTGACGATGGTGAAGTCGCCGGCCGGCTTGTCGCTGTCGGTGGCCATGAAGGGCGGCCAGTTGGCTGCGCAGCCGCCATTGCAGGCCGACTTGCCGCTGCCGGCCGTGTCCTTGTCGAAGGTGTAGAGCGTCATGCCGCTGGGACCGACCAGCGCGCCGTCGGCCGCCTTGGGCTGGGCGAACGAAGGAAGCGCGAGCAGGCCGGAAAGCAGCACTACGGCAAGGCCGGCGGAGGAAAGGCGAAAAGGCGACATGGAAGACTCCTGGAGTTGGTGGCACCGACGATCCGATGACACCGCACAAACGCCTGCTGCCGGCGTTTTATTCCATGCCGCGCAAAATAAAAAATGACTAGCGGCTGCGGCTCTTCATCGCACGCTCGACCTCGCGCTTGCCTTCGCGGTCCTTGATGGTGTCGCGCTTGTCGTGTTCGGCCTTGCCCTTGGCTAGCGCGATCTCGCATTTGACCTTGCCCGCCTTCCAGTGCAGGTTGAGCGGCACCAGCGTGTAGCCCTTTTGTTCGACCTTGCCGACCAGGCGGCGGATCTCTTCCTTGTGCAGCAGCAACTTCTTGGTGCGGATGGAGTCAGGATTGACGTGGGTCGAGGCGCTCTTGAGCGGGTTGATCTGCAGGCCCACGACGAAGAGCTCGCCGTCGCGGATCACCACGTAGCCGTCGGTCAGCTGGACCTTGCCTTCGCGCAGGGACTTGACCTCCCAGCCTTCGAGCACGATGCCGGCCTCGAAGCGTTCTTCGAAGAAATAGTTGTACGCGGCCTTCTTGTTGTCGGCAATGCGGGAGGAGGTATCTTGTTTCTTGGTGGCCATGGCTCGGGAAGGTGGGGGCGCATGGCTTCAATACAATCCGTCGCGCACGCTGTCCCGATTCTATGAAAACCGTCAACAAGTCCGTCCTCATCTGGTACAGCGCCGAAGAGATGTACGCGCTCGTCACCGACGTGGAGAAATATCCGCAGTTCCTGCCCTGGTGCGACAAGTCCAGGGTCATCGAGGAAGACGAGGCCGGCATGACCGCCGAGGTGGGCCTGGCCTTTGCCGGCCTGCACCAGAGTTTCACCACCCGCAACACCCACGTGCCGGGGCGCGAGGTGCACCTCAAGCTGGTCGACGGGCCGTTCTCCAACCTCGACGGCATCTGGAAGTTCGTGCCTGTGGGCGAGCCCGGCGAGCGCGCCTGCCGCGTCGAGCTGCACATGAGCTACGGCTTCAGCAACTTTGCTTTGCAGGCGCTGGTGGGGCCGGTGTTCGACACCGTGGCCTCCAGCCTGGTCGAAGCCTTCGTCAAGCGCGCCGAGCAGGTCTACGGCGCTTCCTGATGATCGAAGTCACGCTCTGCTGCTCGCCCGCGCCGCGCGAGGTGTTCGAGCAGGTGCTGCGGCTCGCGCCCGAAGCCACCGTGGCCGATGCCGTGAAGGCCAGCGAGCTTGCGCAGCGCTTCCCGCAGCTGGATTGGCGCGAGGCCATGACGCCGGGAATCTGGGGCAGGGAAGTCGGCTGGGACCAGCCGCTCGCGGACGGCGACCGCGTCGAACTGTGCCGGCCTTTGGCGGTCGATCCGAAGGTGGCGCGCCGCGAGCGCTTCCAGCGCCAGGGCGCGCGCGGCACCGGTCTTTTTGCGAACCGCCGCAAGGGCGGCAAGGCCGGCTACTGAACCGGCGCGAGCCACTTACTTGCAGTCGCTTTCGATGATCGACTGAAGGCGCTTCTGCTCAGCGGCCCGGGCCGCGTCGTCCATGATTTCGCGCTCGCCCTTCGCGTTGATCTTGGCCACGCGGATGCCGCTGTCGAAAGTGGCCTTGCCCTGGCGCGCCCGATCGCAGTTGTCGGCCTTGGCCTTGGCGTTCTTTTCCGCTTCGGCGGCCTGCTTGGCCTTTTCCTCGGCCTGCGCCTTCTTCGTCTTTTCCTCGAGTTCCTTGTCGACGCCCGCGGGCTTGGGCGCGGCCGCGGTCTTGGGGGCCGCCGCGTCGGGCGCATCAGCCTCGGCAGCGGCCGGCGTCGAGCCGCCTCGAGGCGGTGGAGAACCCGCGCGGCGCAGGATGTTCTTTTCCGGCACGTCCGTCGGCGGCGGCTGGTCGCTGAAGACCTTCTTGCCGTTCTTGTCGATCCATTGCCATTGCGCGCTGGCCGACAGCGGCAGCAGGCAGACACATCCCAGTACGAGCCAATGCGCGAATTTCATGCGGTGAGTTTAGCGTTGCCTTACGTTTTGCAACACGGCAGGGACCGCCTTTCGCTGCCGCCAAGTGGGGAATTGGCTACGTTTCGCCGTCCGGCCGGGCACGCGGAGGCCGGTCGAAGCCCCCGCCAGGGCGGGTAAGTACCGACGGTCGCTACAATCCGTCTTTTGGAGCTTCACCCATGCGCCTTCTCGGCAAAGCGCTCACCTTCGACGACGTGTTGTTGGTGCCAGCGTTCTCCCAGGTCCTGCCCAAGGACACCTCCCTCGCCACCCGTTTCTCCCGCAACATCACGCTGAATCTGCCGCTGGTCTCCGCCGCGATGGATACCGTGACTGAAGCACGCCTCGCGATCGCCATCGCGCAGGAAGGCGGCATCGGCATCGTGCACAAGAACTTCACCGCCGCCGAGCAGGCCGCGCAGGTGGCCAAGGTGAAGCGCTACGAATCGGGCGTGCTGCGCGATCCCGTGGTGATCACGCCCACGCACACCGTGCTGCAGGTCATGCAACTGTCGGACGAACTCGGCATCTCGGGCTTCCCGGTGCTCGACGGCGGCAAGGTGGTGGGCATCGTGACCGGGCGCGACCTGCGCTTCGAGAACCGCTACGACGTGCCGGTGAGCGAGATCATGACGCCGCGCGACAAGCTCATCACCGTGCCCGACGGCACCACGCTGGCCGAGGCCAAGGCGCTGCTCAACAAGCACAAGCTCGAACGCCTGCTCGTCATCAACAGCGCGTGGGAGCTCAAGGGGCTGATCACCGTCAAGGACATCACCAAGCAGACCAGCTTTCCCAACGCCGCGCGCGACCCCTCGGGCCGCCTGCGCGTGGGTGCGGCGGTCGGCGTGGGCGCGGGCACCGAGGAGCGCGTCGAGGCGCTGGTGAAGGCCGGCGTCGACGCCATCGTGGTCGACACCGCGCACGGCCACAGCGCCGGCGTGATCGAGCGCGTGCGCTGGGTCAAGAAGAACTATCCGCAGGTCGACGTGATCGGCGGCAACATCGCCACCGGCGATGCGGCCCGCGCACTGGCCGATGCCGGCGCCGACGCGGTCAAGGTCGGCATCGGCCCCGGATCGATCTGCACCACGCGCATCGTGGCCGGTGTCGGCGTGCCGCAGATCATGGCGGTCGACAGCGTCGCTACCGCGCTGCAGGGCACTGGCATCCCGCTGATCGCCGACGGCGGCATCCGCTATTCGGGCGACATCGCCAAGGCCATTGCCGCGGGCGCCAGCACCGTGATGATGGGCGGCATGTTCGCGGGCACCGAAGAGGCGCCCGGCGAGATCGTGCTGTTCCAGGGCCGCAGCTACAAGAGCTACCGCGGCATGGGCTCCATCGGCGCCATGCAGCAGGGCAGCGCCGACCGCTACTTCCAGGAGTCGACCACCGGCAATCCCAACGCCGACAAGCTGGTGCCCGAAGGCATCGAAGGCCGCGTGCCCTACAAGGGCTCGATGGTCTCGATCGTCTACCAGATGTCGGGCGGCTTGCGCGCGAGCATGGGCTACTGCGGCTGCGCCACCATCGAAGAGATGAAGAACAAGGCCGAGTTCGTCGAAATCACCACGGCCGGCATCCGCGAAAGCCACGTGCACGACGTGCAGATCACCAAGGAAGCGCCGAACTACCGCGCTGAATAAGTCCAATCTGGCCTGACTTTCCACGTCTGGCCAGATTGGCATTAGAATTCAGGCCAGATTTAAATTTTCTGGCCCAAATGCAATCCATCGGCATCGCTGAAGCCAAGAACAACTTCTCGGCCCTGATCGACCTGGTCGAGAAGGGCGAGGAGGTTCGCATCACCCGCCACGGCAAGGAGGTGGTGCGCATGCTGCCGGTGCGGCGCAAGCCGGTCATCACCGACGAGCAGATCGAGCGCGAACTCGGCCAGATCGACGCGTTGCACGCCACCATCCAGCCAGGCCGCCCCATGCGTGCACTGCTCGACGAAGGGCGCCAATCGTGACAGCCTTCGTCATGGACGCCTCCGTCACCGCCGCCTGGCTCTTGCCTGACCGGGCCAGCGAACACACCCGCAAGCTCTACGCCGCCATCCGCCGCGACGAGGTCGAGCCGCAGGCGCCCAATGCCTGGCAATGGGAGTGCGCCAACATCCTCGCCAACGGCATGCGCAGCGGCCGCATTCCGACGTCGGCAGTCGAAGGGCTGTGGAGCGTGCTCGACGCCATCCGCCATCGCGTCGAGCTGCACGAGCTCGCACCCGCGCAGCACAAGGCCGTGCTCGCGGTGGCCATCGATGCCGGCGTGTCGCAGTACGACGCGGGCTACCTCTGGCTCGCCAAGTCGCTCAATCTCCCGCTCGCCACCTTCGACGAGCAACTCATCCAGGCAGCGCCCAAGGCGGGCGTGAAGCTGTTCGACATTTCAACGCTCTGAGTCCCAACGTCCATGCAACACGACAAGATCCTCATCCTCGATTTCGGCTCGCAAGTCACGCAGCTCATCGCGCGCCGCGTGCGCGAGGCGCATGTGCTCAGCGAGGTGCACCCCTGCGACGTCACCGACGAATGGGTGCGCGAATACGCGGCCGACGGGCACCTGAAGGGCGTGATCCTTTCGGGCAGCCACGCGAGCGTGTACGAAGAAACCACCGACAAAGCCCCGCAGGCCGTGTTCGACCTGGGCGTGCCGGTGCTCGGCATCTGCTACGGCATGCAGACCATGGCGCACCAGCTCGGCGGCAAGGTCGAGGGCGGCCACAAGCGCGAGTTCGGCTTTGCGTCCGTGCGTGCGCATGGCCACACCGCGCTCTTGAAGGACATCGCCGACTTCACCACGCCGGAAGGCCACGGCATGCTCAACGTGTGGATGAGCCATGGCGACAAGGTCACCGAGCTGCCGCCGGGCTTCAAGCTCATGGCCAGCACCGACAGCTGCCCCATCGCCGGCATGGCCGACGAGGTGCGCCGCTACTACGCGCTGCAGTTCCACCCCGAAGTCACGCACACGCAGCAGGGCAAGGCGATCCTCGAGCGCTTCGTGCTCGGCATCTGCGAGGCCAAGCCCGACTGGGTCATGCGCGACCACATCGCCGAAGCCGTGGCAAAGATCCGCGAGCAGGTGGGCGATGAGGAAGTCATCCTCGGCCTCTCGGGCGGCGTCGATTCGAGCGTGGCGGCCGCGCTGATCCATCGCGCCATCGGCGACCAGCTCACCTGCGTGTTCGTCGACCACGGCCTCTTGCGCCTGAACGAGGGCGACATGGTCATGGAAATGTTCGCGGGCAAGCTGCATGCGAAGGTGATCCGCGTCGATGCGAGCGAGCTGTTCCTCGGCAAGCTGGCGGGCGTGAGCGACCCCGAAGCCAAGCGCAAGATCATCGGCGGCGAATTCGTCACCGTGTTCAAGCAGGAGGCCGCCAAGCTCAAGGCGGGCGATGGCGGCCACAAGGGCGCGACCTTCCTGGCGCAGGGCACGATCTACCCGGACGTCATTGAATCGGGCGGCGCCAAGAGCAAGAAGGCCGTCACCATCAAGAGCCACCACAACGTGGGCGGCCTGCCCGAGCAGCTGGGCCTCAAGCTGCTCGAACCGCTGCGCGACCTGTTCAAGGACGAAGTGCGCGAACTCGGCGTGGCCCTCGGCCTGCCGCCCGAGATGGTGTACCGCCATCCGTTCCCCGGCCCGGGCCTGGGCGTGCGCATCCTCGGCGAAGTGAAGAAGGAATACGCCGACCTGCTGCGCCGCGCCGATGCGATCTTCATCGAGGAGCTGCGCAACTTCAAGGACGACGCCACCGGCAGGAGCTGGTACGACCTCACGAGCCAGGCTTTTACCGTGTTCCTGCCCGTGAAGAGCGTGGGCGTGATGGGCGACGGCCGCACCTACGACTACGTGGTCGCGCTGCGCGCCGTGCAGACCAGCGACTTCATGACGGCCGACTGGGCGGAGCTGCCGTATGCGCTGCTCAAGAAGGTGTCGGGGCGGATCATCAATGAAGTGCGCGGGATCAATCGCGTGACCTACGACGTGTCGAGCAAGCCGCCGGCGACGATCGAGTGGGAGTGAAGTCAGGTCCTTCGGGGACTATCGCCTAGTATCGAAAAACTGCCGTAACGTGTTGATTTAAAAGGAAATACGTCACGGCATCTATCGGTGGCTATCGCCGGCCAGCAAAACGGGTTGACGGTAGAACGGACGGTAAGAACCGGAGGTCGGATTAAGACCCTCCCGTTTACTATTGAGACCAAACCGGTCTTTGACGGTAAATGTCTCCTCGGGAAAGCTTGTTTTATGCGGCTTTCCGGGCATCGACGGGTCTCCTAACCCCTGACGGTAAAAGCCGTCACGAAACAGGAGAAAAACCTCGATGCTTACCGACACAGCACTGCGCAACCTGAAGCCTAAGTCGTTGACTTATAAGGCTTCTGACCGGGATGGGATGTACGTGACGGTATCGACCGCCGGTACCGTCACCTTCCGCTACGATTACCGTCTCAACGGGCGACGTGAGACCCTGACCATCGGCCGCTATGGCGCTGGTGGCATCTCGCTGGCGCTGGCCCGCGAAAAGCTGCTCGACGCCAAGAAGGCCGTCGCTGCTGGCCGTTCCCCGGCGCTGGAAAAGCAGCGCGAGAAGCGCCGGCTGACCGCGGCCAAGAACTTCGGCGACATGGCCGTCAAGTGGCTGGCGGACGCCCGGATGGCCGACAGCACGCGTGCGATGCGCAAGCACGTCGTCGATCGAGACATCCTGCCGGCGTTCCAGAATCGGCTGCTCAATGAAATCACCGCTGATGACCTGCGGGCTTTGTGCGGCAAGGTGAAGGCACGCGGAGCGCCTGCCACGGCGGTGCATGTCCGCGACATCGTGAAGCAGGTCTATGCCTTCGCCATCCTGCACGGCGAGAAGGTGGACAACCCGGCCAGTGACGTGGCGGCCGCCTCGATCGCGACCTTCGTGCCGAAAGACAGGGCGCTTTCGCCGGTGGAGATCCGGCTGGCGTTTCATCAGTTGGAGTCCAGATGCCTGGCTTGACGGGCGAACCCATGTGCCGACGTTGCAGCCGGAGAACGTCCCGGTGCCAGTGCTCAGCGCGGCATTGTGAGGCGGGGGCTGCATGATGACTGCATCGGCACTCGCGGCCACTGGGCAGCGGTCGGTTTGCTTTTATCGGAAAAAAATCACTCAAGGTGACTCTTTTCCGTTCCTGTCAAACCACTCGGCTTTGACGGTGGTTTATGAATCTGATATTTTGAGCACCATGGATGCTCAAAATTCAGGAAAACTGAACCAGCTGCTGGCCGAACTGGGCGACACGCGCCTGGTGTCCAGCCGCTGGCTGCGGGCGCATGGCTATTCCAACAGCCTGGTCGCGCGCTATGTCGCCAGCGGTTGGCTGGTGTCGCCCGCGCGGGGTGTCTACCTGCGCAAGGGAGGGCGATTGCAGTGGGAGGGCATGGTCCGGAGCCTGCAGCTCGGGGAGGGCTCGTCGCTGCACGTCGGAGGGCGTTTTGCGCTGACCCTGCAGGGACACGAGCACTACCTGCGCCTGGGCGATGCCGGGACGGTGACCCTCTACGGGCCGAACCGACCGCCGGGCTGGGTGGACAAGCTGTCCATGGCGCAGCGCTTCGAATACCTGGGCAAGGGGCCGCTCGATCTGCCTGCCGTCTCGTTCACGGACGACATGTCCGAGGCGGCACTGTCGGCGCAGGGGCTGGCCTGGTACCGGGCCGGGCCCAGCACCGACCCCCTGGTGTGCTCCTCGCCCGAGCGGGCGATGCTGGAGCTGTGCGATGGCGTGTCGGATGCCGCAGGGGTCTACGAGGCCGATGCGCTGATGCAGGCCATGACCACGCTGCGGCCGCAGCGGGTCGGCCTGCTATTGCGGCATTGCCGCAGCATCAAGGCCACGCGGCTGTTCCTGGCCCTGGCTGATCGCCATCGGCATGCATGGCTGGCGCATGTGTCGCTCGAAGGCGTTGACCTGGGCCGAGGCAAGCGCGCGCTGGTGCCCGGTGGGCGTCTGCATCCGACCTACCAGATCACCTTGCCAGGAGACCTCGATGAGCACCTGGCTTGACCATTGGGACCGGCGCTATACCGACCGCGTACGACTGCTGGTCGAGATCCTGCCGGTGCTTGCGCAGGAGCCGCGCTTCGCGCTCAAAGGCGGCACGGCTATCAACCTCTTCGAGCATGACCTTCCGCGTTTGTCGGTGGACATCGATCTGGCCTGGCTGCCGGTGCATGACTATGCCGAGGATGCGGCGCTGATCGCAGAAGCGCTCGCGCGATTGGCCGATGCGATGCGCGCCCGTCCGTTGCAGTTGCAGGTCCAGACCTCGGCGGGCGAGGGCGCAGGGACGGTCACGCGGCTCGTGGTCAGCCGCGGCCGTGCGCGCGTGCAGATCGAAACGACGCCCGTCATGCGCGGCACGGTGTATCCGGTGCGCAGCATGGTGGTGCGCCCGCGGGTGGAGGAGGTGTTCGGCTTCGCTGAGGTGCAGGTGTTGGACTTCGCCGACCTCTACGCCGGCAAGCTGGCTGCGGCGCTGTCTCGGCAGCATCCACGCGACCTCTTCGATGTCGGCCTGCTGTTGCAGGACGAGCGTGCGGATGAAGCACTCTGGCGCACCTTCCTCGTGTACCTGACGTGCAGTCCCAAGCCGGCCTGGGAGGTGCTGGCGCCGCGCGTGCCTGCGGCTTTCGAGGCCACCTTCGAGGCCCATTTCAAGGGCATGACGACCGAGCCCATCGAGGTCGGGGCCTTACTGGAGAGCCGCGAGCGCCTGTTGGCGCGCGTGGCTGCGTGGCTGGATGAGCCGTCGCGCGCCTTCCTGCAATCCATCGAGGATGAGCAGCCGGATTTCAGCTTGATCGGGCTTGCCCATGCGGCAGATCTGCCCGGCGTTCGGCGCAAGCTGCACAACCTGGCGCAGCGCACGGCGGCCAAGCGTGAGGCAGATCGGGGTCAGTTGATGGATGCACTGGCGCGCATCACGGCGCGCTGATGCGGCGAGAAGACAAGCAGATGGAGCGATGGTGATGGTTCACGATTTCACATTGGTCTGTGCGCTGAATCTTGAGCTGGATTCGCAGGATGAGGTCATGCGCCGGCTCGCAGGCAGTGACTGTGCCGATGCCACGGTGGGCTGGGGGCGGCCTGGGCATGTTGCTCTGGCGTTCAGCCGGGAGGCGATGGATTGCAATGCGGCGGTGGCTCTGGCTGTCGCTCAGATGGCGCAGGTCCTGCCGGGAGCATTGCTGGTCAGGACAGAGGCAGGGTCGCCTTGATGTTCACCGAATTGAGTTGAGAACGCTCACCTGACGGGTCGGTACAGGCGTTGCCTGACGTCCGGGCCGACAGGTGTAGTGGACTTCGCTGCGTGCGAGGCTTGCTTGCGTTCTTCGATCCATGCTTCGACTTCTTCCAGATCCCAGACGACGCAGCGGGGCGTGAGCCGGAAGCGCCTCGGGAACTCGCCGCGCTGCTCCATCTCGTAGACCGTCGTCTCGGCCAGGGGGACGATCTGGTGCAGCTCGTGCCGGCGAATGGTGCGACGAAAGAGCAGGGGAAACCTGGCAGGAAACTGCGGCAGGTTGTCATAGCCATCCGTACCCGGATGCGGTGCGCATTGCCTCGGCTGAGTTCATTGCCGTTTTAGAACCTCTCGCTTTGGCACTGTTTGAGCTTGTTCTTCGGATACTTCGAGAAAGCGGTGCAATACGGGGTTCTCGTTGCGGCTGTGGTAAGCCAAGGCGATACCTATGCGGGTATCCGCAGGGAGGTCCGCGATCGGGCGGAACACTGCGCCCGACGAGCGTTGATAGGGCGTGTTGGCTGCGGGGACCATTGCTATGCCTAGCCCACTGGCGACGAGCCCAAGTGCGGTCTGCACCTGTACTGCCTCCTGGGTGATGCGAGGTGCCACGCCAGCGCGCTGCAACACTTGGCTAACGGCAGTATGCAATCCGCCCACGGGTGACGGCGCATAGCCAATGAATGGCAGCCCTTCGAGTTCGGCGAGGGGAATGGCGGACCGCTTGGTGAGAGCATGGCCACGAGGCAGAGCGAGGCACAAGCGATCTTCCTCGACTAGCTGAAATCGCAACTCGGGAGGACGGTTGACCGGGATGCGGACAAAACCCAAGTCCAGTGTCCCCGTCTCGACCATCGACAGCAACTCGAGGTTGGTGCCTTCCCGCAGTTCCAGCCGCACCTTTGGATATTGCGGACTGAACGCTTGCACCAGCGTGGGCAGCAGCCGCACCGTGACGGAGCCGCTCACGCCGATATGCAGTGTGCCCGACTCGCCAGCAGTGGCCAGGCGCGCGGCTTCCTTGATCCCCTGGGCCGACTCAAGGCAGCGGCGTGCGGCCTTGAGCACAGCGTCCCCGGCGGCCGTGAGCCGTACGCCCCGGGACCCGCGGATGAAGAGCTTCGCGTCGATCTCTTCTTCGAGCTTGCGGATGGCGACGGACAGCGCGGGCTGCGCGATGAACAGGCGCAGTGCGGCAGCGCTGAAGCTGCGTTCCTCGGCCAGCACGACGAACTGGCGCAGTTGTCTGAGTTCCATTCTATATACAGGATTTATAGGAAAGTTCATCCAAAGTATTGGATTGAATATACCTAAGTTCTTACGATTGATGTTCCAGACAGGGTTCCGCCGGGCTCGCGGCGCACCGATACATCAATAGGAGACAAAGCATGAACACATCCGCGCGTCGCGCGTTCGTCATCGCCTTTTTGGGCCTGCTGGCTGCTTCGGCTACGCCCACGACCGCGGTGGCGCAAGCCGCCTATCCCTCCAAAACCGTCAAGATCGTCGTGCCCTACCCACCGGGTGGCACCAACGACAGCGTGGCCCGCGTGCTCGCGCAGCGCCTGGCCGACCGCCTCGGCCAGCCCTTCATCGTCGAGAACAAGGCCGGCGCCTCAGGCAACCTCGGCGCCGAGTTCGTGGCGCGCGCGCCGGCCGACGGCTACACATTGATCCTCGTGACCATGGGGCACACGATCCACCCGTCGCTGTACAGGAACCTGCGCTACGACATCCGCACCGATCTCGCGCCCATCACCTCGTTGACCACTGGGCCCGCACTGCTGATGGTGAACCCCAACATGGGGGTCAACAGCCTGAAAGATCTAATCGCACTTGCCAAGTCCAAGCCGGGTGCGCTGAACTTCTCGTCGGCCGGCAACGGCTCCTCCACTCACTTGGCCACCGAATACCTGAGTGAACGGGCTGGCATCAAGATGACCCACATCCCGTTCAATGGCAGCGCCCCGGCCATGATGGATGTGATCGCGGGCAACTCGCAGGTGGTGATGGACATGATGTTCTCCGCCACGCCGCAGGTGAAGGGCGGCAAGCTCAAGGCCATCGCGCAGACCGGCGCCAAACGCTCTCCCGCCATGCCCGATGTGCCCACGGTCGCCGAGGCGGGCCTGCCGGGCTTCGATGTCTCGGTCTGGAACGGCCTGATGGCGCCCGCCGGCACGCCCAAGGAGGTGATTGCCAAGCTCAATGCCGAGATCAAGCGAGAGTTGGACAGCCCCGAATTCAAGGAGCGCCTGGCCGCCCAGGGCTACGAGCCGGCCTGGTCCACGCCGGAACAGTTCGACAAGCTCATCGCCTCCGACATCGAACGCTGGGCCAAGGTGGTCAAGACCTCTGGCGCCAAGGCCGAGTAACGCATTTCGCACTGCCATCAGACATGACCCAGAACCACTCGCTCGGCCGCCTGCTCCATCCTCGTTCCGTCGCCGTCGTCGGCGCCTCCGACGATGCACTGCGCATCGGCGGCCGGCCCATCGCCTACATGCAGTCGCAGGGCTACCAGGGCCGGCTGCTGCCGGTGAACCCGAACCGGCCGCAGATCCAGGGCCTGCCTGCCTACGCCAGCGTGGCCGCATTGCCCGAAACGCCCGACGTCGCCATCGTCGCCGTGGCCGCCAAGCTCGCACCGCAGGTGGTAGCCGACTTGGGCGCGCGCGGCACGGCCGCCGCCGTCGTGTTCTCGGCCGGCTTTGCCGAAATGGGCGAGGAGGGGGCGCAACTGCAGCAGCAGATGCTGGACGCGGCGCGCGCCAGCGGCATCCGGCTGCTGGGCCCGAACTCGCTGGGCGTGCTCAACCCGCGCATCGGCTTCTACGGCAGCTTCACCTCGATGGTGGAGATGGGCTTTCCGAAGGCGGGCCGCGTTGGCATCGCAAGCCAGTCGGGCGCGTATGGCAGCCATATCCTGGGGCTGGCGCGCGAGTTCGGCATTGGCGTGTCATCGTGCGTGATGAGCGGCAACGAGTGTGACATCAGCTTGGGCGAACTCGTCCACGCTTTTGTGGAAGACGAGAACACCGACGTCATCACCGTGTATTCCGAGGGCATCCGCAACGGTGACCGCCTGCTGGCCGCGCTCGAAGCCGCGCGCCGTGCAAAGAAGCCCGTGGTGATGATGAAGGTGGGCACCAGCGCCGTGGGCAGCGCGGCGGCGCAGTCGCACACCGCCTCCATCGCCGGCAACGACGCGGTCACCGATGCGGTGCTGGCCGAATTCGGCGTGGTGCGTGCGCGCTCCACCGAGCACATGCTCGACGTGGCGCGCCTGGCCACGCGGCGCATCTACCCCGCGAACAACACCCTGGGCGTGATCACGGTGAGCGGCGGCGCGGGCGTGATCGTCTCCGATGCGGCCGAACTGGCCGGCCTGCCGATGCCCGAGATGCCTGCCGCGGCGCAAAAGCACCTGAAGGAACTGATCCCCTTCGCCGCGCCGCGCAACCCGGTGGACTGCACCGCGCAGTTCATGAACGACCTGAGCATCGCCGGCCGTTTCACCGAGGCCGTGGTGGAAGAGGGCGGCTACCAGTCCATCCTCGGCTTCTTCACCTACACCGTGGGGGCCGACTCCATCGCCGAAGGCCTGCGCGCGCAGCTCAAGGCCGTGCGTGACAAGCACCCGGACCGGCTGTTCGTGCTGTCCATCCTGGCCTCGAAGGAACGGGTGCAGCAGTACGAGGCCGACGGCTTCACCGTCTTCGAAGACCCGGCGCGCGCGGTGGCGGCGATCGAGGCCATGGGCCGCTTCGGCCAAGCGTTCGCGCGCCAGGCCGGATTGCCGCCGCCGTCCGTGCCGCGAGCCACACTGCCGGCTAGGACGCCGAGCGAGGCGGAAGCCAAGCGCGTCCTGGCCGAAGCAGGCATCGCCGTCGCACCCGAGCGCGCCTGTGCCACGGCCGATGCAGCAGTAGCGGCCGCGGAGGCGCTGGGCTTTCCGGTGGTGATGAAGATCCTCTCGCCTGACATCCTGCACAAGTCCGAGATCGGCGGCGTGCTGCTGAACGTGGCCAGCGTCGGCGCGGTGCGAGATGGTTTTGCCACGCTGATCGAGCGCGCGAAGCAGGCCGCACCCGAAGCGCGCATCGAAGGCGTGCTAGTCGCCAGACAGCTCTCCGGCGGCGTCGAGTGCATCCTGGGAATCCAGCGCGACCCGGTGTTCGGCCCGGTGGCCATGTTCGGCCTGGGCGGCATCTTCGTCGAGGTGATGAAGGACGTGGTGCTGCGCCGCTGCCCCTTTGGCGAGGACGTGGCCGAGCAGATGATCCGCTCCATCCAGGGCGCACCGCTGCTGCTGGGCGCACGCGGCAAGCCGCCGGTGGACGTTAAGGCGCTCGCGGCGATGCTCGCGCGCCTGTCGGTGTTCGCGCACCAGGCCGGGCTGCGCCTGCAGTCCATCGACCTGAACCCGGTGTTCGCGCTGCCCGAAGGACAGGGCGCGTTCGCGGCCGATGCCGTGATAGAGGTGGCGCCGTGATCCGCGATGCCGCCACGCTGGAAGCGCTGCTCGACGGCATCCGCCGCTTCGTGCGCGAGGTGCTGGTGCCCGCGGAACGAGAGGTGGACGAGACCGACGAGATCCCGCCGCACATCGTGCAGGGCATGAAGGACCTGGGCCTGTGCGGCATGACCATCCCTGAGGCCTACGGCGGCCTGGGCTTGACGACCGAAGAAGAAGTGCTGGCCGCCATCGCGCTGTGCCAGACCTCACCGGCCTTCCGCTCGCTGATCGGCACCACCATCGGCATTGGCTCGCAGGGCATCCTGATGGACGGCACCGAGGCGCAGAAGCGCGAGTTCCTGCCACGGCTGGCCAGCGGCGAGATCCTCGCCTCGTTCGCGCTGACCGAGCCCGAAGCGGGATCAGACGCGGCCTCGCTGCGAACGACGGCGCGCCAGGACGGCGACCACTACGTGATCGACGGCACCAAGCGCTACATCACCAATGCGCCCTATGCCGGCATCTTCACCGTGATGGCGCGCACCGATGCCAGCATCAAGGGCGCGGGCGGCATCAGCGCCTTCATCGTCGATGCGGGCACGCCCGGCATCAGCTTCGGCAAGCGTGACCGCAAGATGGGCCAGAAGGGCTCACACACCTGCGACGTGATCTTCGACAGTGTGCGCGTGCCGGCCAGCCGCATCATCGGCGGCGCCGGTAACACGGGCAACGGTTTCAGGACGGCGATGAAGGTGCTCGACAAGGGCCGAATCCACATCGCCGCCGTCTGCGTGGGTGTGGCCGAGCGCATGCTGGCAGACGCGCTGCGCTACGCCATGGAGCGCAGGCAGTTTGGCCAGCTGATCGCCGAGTTCCAACTCGTGCAGGCCATGCTGGCCGACAGCAAGACCGAGCTGTACGCCGCGCGCAGCATGCTGCTCGACACCGCGCGCCGGCGCGACGAGGGCCATCACGTCGCCACCGAGGCCGCCTGCTGCAAGCTGTTTGCGTCGGAGATGTGCGGCCGCGTGGCCGATCGCGCCGTGCAGATCTTCGGCGGCGCGGGCTATGTGGCCGACAGCGGCATCGAGCGCTTCTACCGCGACGTGCGGCTGTTCCGCATCTTCGAGGGCACGAGCCAGATCCAGCAGGTCGTCATTGCGCGCAACATGGTGCGTGCAGCAGCGCTGGGCTGATCGGGGACCGCGGCATGCCACTCGATCCCCACCATTTGCTGAACCGCGTCTTCGCCCCGGTGGAGCAGACCTACGCCGCGCACGACAGCATGCTGTACGCGCTGGGCTGCGGCCTAGGCAGCGACCCTCTGGACGCGGGGCAACTGCGCTATGTCTACGAACGCACCCCCGGTGGCCTGCAGGCGCTGCCCACGCTGGCCAACGTGCTGGGCTACAGCGGCTTCTGGGCCGACCAGCCCGATACCGGCATCACCTGGCGCAGGCTGGTGCATGCCGAGCAGGCGATTGAACTGCACAGCCCGATGGCGCCAGAGGGCTGCGTGGTCGGCACCAACCGCGTGGTCGCGCTGCACGACAAGGGGGCGGATAAAGGCGCGCTGATGCTGCAGGAGCGGCGCGTGGTCGATGCCGCTTCGGGTGCACTGCTGGCCACCGTCACGCAGACCACCCTGCTGCGCGCCGATGGTGGCTTTGGCGGGTCGCACGGCACGCCGCTGGCGTCGCCGCACGCCATCCCCGACCGCGCCCCCGACCATGTCTGCGACCTGCCCACGCTGCTCCAGGCCGCGCTGCTCTACCGCCTGAACGGCGACTTCAACCCGCTGCATGCCGACCCGGCCGTGGCACAGGCCGCAGGCCTTGCGCGACCCATTCTCCATGGGCTGGCGACCATGGGCGTGGCGCTGCATGCCGTCCTCAAGACCGTTCTGGACTACGACGCCGCGGCGGTGCGCGGCATGCGGGTGCGCTTCACCGCGCCCGTGCTGCCCGGCGAAACGCTGCGCACCGAGCTGTGGCGAGACGGCCGTGTGGTGTCGCTGCGCAGCACGGTGCTGGAGCGCGGAGCGGTCGTTCTCAACGCGGGCCGCGTCGATCTGGCCTGAACCCAGTCACACCGAACACTGAAGGAGTTTTCCCATGGATCTGCAGATCAACGGCAAGGTCGCCATTGTCACGGGCTCCGCCCGGGGCCTGGGCGCCGCCACCGCGCGCCGTCTGGCCGAAGAGGGTGCGAAAGTCATCGTCACCGACATCCTGGAGGAACAGGCCGAGGCCACCGCTACCGCGCTGCGCGTCGATGGCCTGCAGGCTCAATGCATCATCGCCGACATCACCAAAGGGGCCGAGGTGCAGCGGCTGGTCGATGAAACGGTGGCGCGTTTCGGCGGTGTCCACATCCTGGTCAACAACGCCGGCTTCCCGCGCGACAAGTACCTGGTGAAGATGAGCGAGGAGGATTGGGACCTGGTGATGGAGGTGATGCTCAAGGGCGCCTTCCTGGCCACCAAGGCCGTGATGCCGAAGTTCATCGAACAGGGCTGGGGTCGGGTCATCAACATCAGCTCGCGCGCCCACTTCGGCAACGCTACCCAAGCCAACTACTCCGCCGCCAAGGCTGGCCTGATCGGCATGGCCAAGGCGCTGGCCATCGAGGAAGGCCGCTACGGCGTCACCGTGAACTGCGTGGCCCCTGGCTTCATGGAAACCGAGATGGTGCAGGCGCTGGCCACCTATGAAACCATCAAGGAGCGCGCCGTCGCCGCGCAACCCATCAAGCGCGTGGGCAAGCCCGAAGACATCGCCGATGCCGTGACCTTCCTGGCCTCGGAGCGCGCGAGCTTCATCACGGGCGAGGTGCTCCATGTCACCGGCGGCCGCTATGGCTGAAACCGTCGAGGGGCCGGTGCGCTGTCGCGTGCAGGACGACGGCGTGGCCGTGCTCACGCTGGACAACCCGCCGCTCAATGTCGTGTTCCGCGGCCTCACCGAAGCTTTGGGCGGTGCGCTCGATACGCTCGAACAGGATGCTGATGTGCGCGCCGTGGTCGTGACAGGCGCCGGCACGCGCGCTTTCTGCGCGGGCTCGGACATCGCCGAATTCCAGCCGCTCATGCAGCCCGGCCGCATCGGGCCCGAGAAGCTGGAATTGCAGCACCAGGTCTTTGCCCGGCTCGACGACTTTCACAAGCCCACCGTGGCCGCCGTCAACGGCCTGGCCTTTGGTGGCGGACTGGAGATCGCTGTCTGCTGCGACCTCATCGTGGCCGACGAGACGGCCCGCTTCGCGCTACCCGAAATCAAGCTCGGCGTCTTTCCCGGCAGCGGCGGTCCGGTGCGGGTCACGCGCCGCGTGGGTGAAGGGCGGGCCAAGGAACTGATGTTCCTGGGCGAGCCGATCGACGCCACAACGGCCCAGGCCTGGGGTCTCGTCAACCGCGTGGTGCCGAAGGGCACGGCACTCGAAATCGCCCTGGCCATTGCCGCCACGCTGGCGCAGCGACCGCCACTGGCGCTGGCGCTGTGCAAGCAGGCCATCGATCTGACCTTCGACCTGGCGGAAGACGCGGCCATCGCTGCCGCGCTGCCGCTCTCGGAGCGCGTCTTCACCTCGGCCGAATCGAAAGAGGGCGTGCGCGCCTTCCTGGCCAAGGAAGCGCCGAATTTCCCCAACGCATTCCATCCAAATTCAAAGGACTGACGCCATGAAGCGCGCTGCCATCGTCTCCCCACTTCGTACCCCCATCGGCGCTTTCGGCGGCAGCCTGCGCAGCGTGCCTGTCGAAGAACTCGGGGCTATCGTCGCCCGTGCCGTCGTTGAACGTACCGGGCTGGACCCGTCCCGCATCGAGGACGTGGTCTTCGCCCATTCGTATGCCAACGGTGAAGTGCCGTGCACCGGCCGTTGGGTGGCGCTGCAGGCGGGCTTTCCCATCGAGGTCGCGGGCATGCAGTTGGACCGCCGCTGCGGCAGCGGCCTGCAGGCCATCGCCACCGCCGCGATGATGGTGCAGACCGGCGCCGCCGACGTGGTGATGGCCGGCGGCGTCGAGAGCATGAGCAACGTCGAGTACTACACCACCGACATGCGCTGGGGCAAGCGCGCGGGTACGGTGAAGTTTCACGACCGGCTGGAGCGGGGGCGTGAACGCTCGCAGCCCGAGTCGCGCTTCGGCCGCATCAGCGGAATGATCGAGACCGCCGAGAACCTGGCGCGCGACTATGGCATCAGCCGCGAGGAGGCCGATGCCTTCGCGCTGCGCAGTCACCAGCGCGCGGCGGCGGCCTGGGCGTCAGGCAAGTTCGCCGAGGAGGTGGTGCCGGTCAGCGTGCCGCAGAAAAAGGGCGATGCGGTAGTCGTGGACGGCGACGAAGGCATCCGCGCCGACCTGACGCTCGAACAGCTCGCCAAGCTCAAGCCCCTGATGAAAGACGGCACCGTCACCGCCGGCAACGCCTGCCAGCAGAACGACGCGGCGGCGGCCTGCCTGATCGTGGCCGAGGACAAGCTGGCCGAACTGGGCCTCGAACCGATCGGCTACCTGCACAGCTGGGCGGCGGCGGGCTGCGAGCCATCGCACATGGGCATCGGCCCGGTGCCGGCGGTCAAGAAGCTGTTCGCCCGCAACGGCCTGGGCTTCGACGACATGGGGCTGGTCGAACTCAACGAGGCCTTTGCCTGCCAGGCGCTGGCCTGCGCCAAGGGCTGGGGTTGGAACGACCCGGAGCGCTTCAACGTCAACGGCTCGGGCATCTCGCTGGGCCACCCGGTGGGCGCCACCGGCGTGCGCATCATGACTTCACTGCTTCGCGAGATGCAGCGGCGCGGCGCGCGCTACGGGCTGGAGACCATGTGCATCGGCGGCGGGCAGGGCATCGCAGCGGTGTTCGAGCGCGCCTGAAGCCGGAGTGCCGCGCATGACCTACCCTTTTCTCAATCGCCTGCGAGTGATCGAGAGCTCGGCTTTCATTGCCGCGCCGCTCGCCGGCCTGACGCTGGCGCAGCACGGCGCCGACGTGATCCGCGTGGACATGATCGGCGGCGGTATCGACTACGGCCGCATGCCTCGCATGCCGCACCCGGAGGGCAGGGGCCGCAGCCTCTACTGGACCGCGCTCAACAAGGGCAAGCGCTCCATTGCCATCGATCTGCGCAAGTCCCAGGGCCGCGAACTGATCCAGGCCCTGGCCACCGCGCCCGGCCCCGAGGCTGGTGTGCTGCTCACCAACATCGGCACGCCGTGGCTCGCGCACGGGGTGCTGGCCGCGCGACGCGCCGATGTCATCAGCTGCACCATCCAGGGCAACGGCGACGGCAGCACGGCAGTGGACTACACCGTCAACTGCGCCACCGGTTACCCGCTGGTGACGGGCGGCGGCTCGATGGCGAGGCCTGTCAATCATGTGCTGCCAGCCTGGGATATCGCCTGCGCCTACCAGGCCGCCTTCGCCGTCGTTGCCGCGGTGGACCGGCGTCGCCGCATGGGGGAGGGGGCTGAACTCAAGCTGGCACTGTCCGATACAGCATTCACGATGCTCTCGCACCTGGGCGTGCTGGCCGAGGCCGAGCTGCTGCGGCAGGAGCGGCCCTCGATCGGCAATCATCTCTACGGCGCGTTTGGCCGCGACTTCGGGACCGCCGACGGGCAGCGTCTGATGGTGGTAGCCATCTCCGCAGGCCAATGGAAATGCCTGGTCAATGCCTGTGGCATCGCAGAGGGGGTGAAGGCCATCGAGCAGCGCACCGGCCTCGATCTGTCGGACGAGGCGCAGCGCTTCGAGGCGCGCGACGCCATCGCCGAGCTGGTCGAGCCCTGGTTCGCCGCGCGCACGCGCGAGCAGGCCGAACGCGAGCTCGATGCGCACAAGGCCACCTGGGGCGGCTACGGCACCGTCGGTGAACTGCTGGCCAGTGACTCGCGCGTGAGCGTCGCGACCAACCCGGTGTTCGAGCGCATCGACACGCCCGGCATCGGCCAGCACATCGCCGCCGGCGCGGCGGTGCGCGCACCGGGCCTGGCGCGCGAGCCCACTGCCCCGGCCGCGCTGCTGGGCACGCACACCGACGAGGTGCTGCACGAGGTGCTGGGCCTGGATGGCGTGGCCATCGGCCGCTTGCACGACGCCGGTGTCGTGGCCGGTCCCGAGTGCGATCCGACGTCCGACTCGTCCGGGGCAGCTTGATTTTCGAAATAGACCCCAACGAAAACCACCAGGAGACAAACCCATGAAAGTTCGATACACGCGCCGCCTTGTGCTGGGCGCGCTCGCGGCGCTGTCCGCCGGCATGACGCTGGCGCAGGACGCCGCGCCTTTTCCCAGCAAGCCCGTGCGCTTCGTCGTGCCTTACGCGGCCGGCGGCCCCGTAGACGGCCTGGTGCGTGCCCTGGCCCGAGCGCTGCAGGACGAGTGGAAGCAGCCCGTGATCGTGGACAACAAGCCCGGCGCCAACGAAATCATCGCTGCCGAGACGGTGGCGAAAGCTCCCGGGGACGGCTACACGCTCTTGGCTGCCACCGAATCGGCGCTGACCATGAACCAGCACCTCTACACCAAGCTGCCGTACTCGCCCACGGTCGACCTGGTGCCTGTGACGCGGCTGGTCGAGGTGCCGTTGGCCATTGCAGTGCCGACGTCGCTGCCCGCCAATGACATCAAGGAGTTCATCGAACTCGCGCGCAAGTCGCCTACGCCACTGGCCTATGGGTCGGGCGGCGCCGGTGGTATCTCGCACCTGCCGATGGCGATGCTCGCGAAGAATGAAGGCATCACGCTCAACCAGGTGCCCTACAAGGGCGCGGCGCCGACGATTCCAGATCTGATCGCCAACATCGTGCAGGCCTCGGCGTTGGCCGTGCCGGTGATCGAGCCCCACGTCAAGGCCGGCACCATGAAGGCCGTCGTGGTCTCCGCGCCGCGCCGCCTGGTCGCGCTGCCCAACGTGCCAACTTTCGAGGAATCGGGCGTCAAGGACATCCAGGCGCGCTTCAACATCGGTGTCGCCGCACCCAAGGGAACGCCACCTGCCATCACAGCCAGGATCGCGGCCGACGCCCGCCGCATCCTGAACCAGCCGGATTTCCGCGCCAGGAATGTGGACCCGTTCTCCTATGTGCTGCACGGCTCCTCGCCAGCGGAATATGCGGCCTTCCTGGAGCAGGATCGCGTGCGCCAGGCCGAGCGTGTGAAGGTTTCGGGCGCGGTGCTGAACTGATGTCCGCCCCCGCTGACAACCCGCGCTGGCGGCATCGCCCCGAGGGGGCCAACTGGGGCGATTTCGGGTCCGATGACCAGATTGGTCGCATGAATCTCGTCACGCCGGGAAAGGTGCTCGAAGGCGTGCGCGAGGTACGCGAGGGGCGGGTGTTCAGCCTGAGCCTGCCGCTGGACATCCCCGGCGGGACCGCGCTCAACCCCAATCGCCTTCCGCCCGTGCTGAGGCCCACGCTGCGCCAGGGGCGCGTGAACTTCAACTGTCTGCTTAACCCGGGCCGGCCCGACGTGCTCTCGGACGACCTCGCAATCCTGCATCTGCAGTATTCGACGCAGTGGGACAGTCTGGCGCATGCCGGTACGCGCTTCGACGCCGACGGCGATGGCTTGCCCGAGACACGCTACTACAACGGCTACACCGCGGCAGACATGTGCGCCCCGGCCAGTGTGGAGGGTTGCGGCATTGGCCCGGAGGGTTCGCCCTTCGCCAGCACCAGCCGCGCACAGGCGCTGGGCATCGAGCGGCTGGCACGCACCGGCGTGCAAGGCGTGGCGGTGATGATTGACCTGCAAGCGCACTTCGGCTCCGGCCGCACCCTCGTCGGCTACGACGCGCTGCGTCGCGTGCTGGATGCCGACGGCATCGAAGTGCGCACGGGCGACCTGCTGTGCATCCACACCGGCTATGCGGAGGCGCTGCTGGAAATGCGAGGCCAACCCGACACTGGCGTGTTGGCGCGCACGGGCGCCGCGCTGGACGGCCACGACGAACGGTTGCTGCAGTGGATCACCGACTGCGGCGTGGCCGCGGTTGCGGCCGACAACCTGGCGGTGGAGGAGTATCCCGCGCGCGCCGGCGACTCTTGTTGCAGCGTGCTTCCGCTGCACCAGCATTGCCTGGTCAAGCTGGGTATCCACCTGGGCGAGTTGTGGCGCCTCACGCCGTTGGCCCGGTGGCTGCGCGCCAATGGCCGGCACCGCTTCCTGTTGACGGCGCCACCACTGGACCTGCCGGGAGCCGTGGGCTCGCCCGTGACTCCTGTGGCGACCGTCTGACACGACCCGCGACCACGGCCCCTCTCCAGAAAATTCGAGATTGCCATGCCACCAAACGACCCTTGCTGCGCTGCCTGGCTCAACCGTGAGCAGGTTCTGCATGAGCGCATGGATGCTCGCGCCGTTGCCGCTCTGGCCGCAACCCTGGACTGGGACCACGCGCCCACCGATGGCGATCCGTTGCCGCCGGGCTGGCAGTGGTTGTTCTTCAACCCCGTGGTGCGCCAAAGCATGCTGGGTCAGGACGGCCATCCGCACCGCACGCCCGAGAGTTTCCTGCCGCCGATCGACCTGCCGCGCCGGATGTGGGCGGGCAGCCGCACCCGCTACCTGTCGCCGCTATGGGTGGGTGCCGAGGCCGAGCGCTCCAGCCGCATCCTGCGCATCACCCCGAAAGAGGGCAAGACCGGCCGCATGTGCTTCGTGACGGTGGCTCACACCACGGCCAGTGGTGGACGTGTGTGCATCGCCGAGGAGCAGGACATCGTGTACCGCGAGGCCACGCCGCCCGCGGCCGCGCGCGCGGCGGCTGAGCCCGCGCCTGCCGCTCCGGTGCCGGTGCAGGCGGCATGGCAGCGCCTGGTCAACCCGGATCCCGTGCTGTTGTTCCGCTATTCGGCCTTGACCTTCAACGGCCATCGCATCCACTACGACCTGCCCTATGCGCAGGACGTTGAAGGCTACCAGGGTCTGGTCGTGCATGGGCCGCTCACCGCCACGCTGCTGCAAGGCTTTGCGGCTTCGCTGCGGCCGGGACGGCGCCTGGCTGCGTTCGATTTCCGGGGCCTGCAGCCGCTGTTCGCCGGCCAGCCGTTCACCCTGTGCGCCGACGAGACAGAGGAGGGCGGGCTGGCGCTGCGCGCGGTCGCGCCTGATGGCCGCACAGCCGTGGAGGCCACCGCCCGCTTCACCTTGCCGGACTGACACCATGCCGACACTGCCCCGCAGCTATCTGTTCGTACCCGGCGACCGGCCCGAGCGCTTCGACAAGGCTGCCGCCAGCGGCGCGCACCGCATGATCCTGGACCTGGAGGACGCCGTGGCGTCCACAGAAAAGGCCGCCGCGCGCGACGCGGTGGCGCAATGGCTGGCAGCGCACGCCGGTCTGCAGTCACTGGTGCGCGTCAATGCCGTCGACACGCCCTGGCACGACGACGACCTGCGCATGCTGCGGCAACACCCCTATGCCGGGCTGATGCTACCCAAGGCCGAGCCCGGGTCCGTGCTCGACGTGCTGCCCCGCCTGGAGGGCGCGCGCGAGCGCGTGATGCTGGTCGAGACCGTGGCCGGGTTGCTGGGCTTGCGTGCACTTGCCGCCGTGCCGGGCGTGGGCCGCGTGGCTTTCGGCAGCATTGACTTCGGTGTCGATGCCGGTATGGCCGACGGCGATGATGAGCCGGGCATGACCGCCGTGCGGGTGCAGATCGCGCTTGAGTCGCGCCATGCCGGCCTGCCGCCGCCGATCGATGGCGTCACGCCCGCCTTCGGCGAGGACGACCCGGCCGGCAGGCAGGCGGGGCACGCCCGTCGTCTGGGTTTTGGCGCCAAGCTCTGCATCCACCCGCGCCAGGTCGAGGGCGTGAATGCCGCGTTTGCGCCCTCGGCGCAGGAGCGCGACTGGGCTGTGCGCGTGCTGGCGGCGTTTGAGGCCAGCGGCGGGGCCGTCGTGGCGGTGGACGGCAAGATGGTCGACCGGCCCGTGGTGGAGCGTGCGCGGCGCATTCTGGCCATCGGCTCCTGAGACGCCGGTCGTTTCAAGTTTGTCTGACAGTGCAGTCAAGCGCGGCCGACATTGCCGCGCGTGGCATGGAAGACTCAGCCGCGGTCGAGACCGTTAACTGACATAGATGATTGAACTGCGCCATCTCCGCTATTTCATGGCCGTGGCTGACGAACTTGGGCACGATCGTTTGAGCTTCCACCAGGAGTTTCACCGTTGCGTTGGAAGCTTGAACACCGGGATAGGTCTCTTCTCGCGCGCTTGGTCGATGAGGCTGGCGCCGACCAAGCCGTCGTAGTGAGGCGATATGACCTTCGCAACCCGGATCGATATGTCGCGGTCAAGACGGGCGATTGCTATGCCGGCATGTCAGTGCCTGCGCCAGGTGCCTTGTTGTCGCAAGACATCTTGGACGACGATATGCAGCTGTCGTCAGTCTTCGTGAGCGCGTGACTTCTCTGGCCGATTTGGGAGCGCGCGTCGATATTGAAGCGACGCGCCATACGACAGACAGAACGGTCGCCATGCTGCTCGTCCACTATCGACGGTGGCATGGCGCCCGCGCATTGGGACCGCTGTCATCAGTTCACAGGTCGAAAGTGTTGTCAGCGTTTGAATGCAGTGATGCTCGAGACCTCGAACATCATTTCGTCGACAAGGCCCATGCCTACCGGGTCTCGAGCGACACGGTGCTTTCCGCGATGGCGCTAGCTCTGGCCTTTTGTCCGGCGGAGGTCCGCTTCGACAACTGGCTGCGAGGACAAGAGATGCTGCGTGCCTTGATCGCCAATCCGACGTTGGTGGTTGGTGCGTACCTGGCAAAGTTGGCCAAAGACATCGGCCGTTCGCCGGGTGAAGAGCGCGTAGCGAGGGGGAGAACATGAACGTCGCCGTCCTCAGCCGACAGCAGGCCGTCGAGCGCGTGGGATACTCGCCCGGTCTGGATGGCAGCGGGCTGAACGGGGAACTCTCGCCTGCATTGGTTGGGCAACTTCCCGAGTGTGCCAGTTGACGTCGAAAATTCTGGATGCGATAATTGAGCATCCACTCACTCAATTTGAGATTTTAGACCATGGCTCGTCCCTTGAGCGAGGAGAAGCGTGATGCCCTGCTTGAGGCTGCTTCAGATCTCATCGCCCAACTCGGCATTGGCGCCTCCACAGCGAAGATCGCCAAGGCAGCCGGCGTGTCTGAAGGGACACTGTTTACTTACTTTCCGTCGAAGGACGATCTTCTGAATGAGCTGTTTATTGAGATAGAGGGCGGGCTCGCCGAGTCGATGCTGGCGCCATACCCGGTGGACGCGTCGGCACGCGACCGACTGTTCATGGTCTGGAGTCGGCTGATCGAGTGGGGACTGAATCATTCCACTGCGCGCAATGCGTTGCGCCAGTTGAAGGTGTCGGATCGAGTGACCGCGGCCAGCCGCAAGCGCTGCCACGCCATGTTCCGCGAAGCTCGTGCAATGGTCGAACAGTGTCTTGCGGGTCATTCTGACCCTGAACGGGTCGCCTTCTACATCAACACGATACTGTTCGACCTGGCGGATATCACCATGAATGCCATTGCAGCTAAACCGAAGGAACGTGAAGCGATTCGACAGGCGGGATTCGACCTGTTCTGGAAAGGCTCCGCGGCTTGATTTTTTTACCTATTAAATGAGTATGTAGTCACTCAAATAAGGAGTTCGTATGTCAAATTACAAAGGCTTTACCGAGGCAGATGTTCCTGACCAGTCAGGGAAGTGCTTCATCGTCACAGGCGCCAATGCAGGCGTGGGGTTCGAGTTGTCCAGAGTCCTGGCTGCGCGGGGGGCGCGTGTGCTCTTGGGTTGCCGCGAAAAGGGGCGGGCGGAGGAGGCCATGGCCCGCATCAAACAGATCACGCCCAGCGCCAATCTCGCATGGTTGCCATTGGACCTGGGTGACATCGAGAACCTACGGGCGGCCGCCGCAAAAGCGTCGCAGGAGCCTCGCATTGATGCGCTCATCAACAACGCCGGCATCATGTACCCGCCCCTGACGCGCACCAAGCAGGGGTTCGAATCGCAGTTTGGGGTCAACCATCTGGGCGTGTTCGCGCTGACCTCGCTGCTGCTGCCCAAGTTAGCCGAGACGCCGGGCTCGCGCGTCGTGGTTACTTCCAGTATTGCGCATTTGAAAGCAAAGATCGATTGGGACGATCTCAATGCCGAGCGCAGCTACTCCAAGGTGGCTCGTTATGGCGCCAGCAAGCTCGCGAATGCACTGTTCTTCTTCGAGCTGGACCGCCGCCTGCGTGCGAACCGCTCGCCCGTCACGGCCATTGGTGTCCACCCCGGTGTGGCAAACACCAGCCTGGGACGACACATGGGCCCGGCCCAGTGGGCCGGGCCGATCGTCGGCCTGCTTCTCAACAGTGCAGACAAGGGCGCATGGCCTGCGTTGCTGGCCGCAACCGGTCCCGTGAAACCCGGAGGCTATTACGGCCCGACCGGATTCGGAGGGATCAGAGGCGTCGCTGGCGAGGCCAAACGCGCGCCGCAGGCTGAAGACCCGGCACTTGCCAAGCGGCTCTGGGACGTTTCCGTCGCCATGACCGGGATCGACCCCGGATTGCCTGCCATCTGACCGCACGGCCTGTTTCGGGCAATCAACCAAGTGATCTGATCCATGACCGCAAAATTTGGCGCCACCTCCACCGCCGACGATGTTCTTGCAGGCCTGGACCTGAAGGGCAAACGGGTTCTCGTCACGGGGACTTCGTCTGGCCTGGGCCTTGAGACCGCTCGGGCCCTCGTTGCTCACGGGGCTGATGTCGTGGGGACGGCGCGCGATCTCGACAAGGCCCATGCGGCCACCGCAGCCGTACGCGCGGCTGCCGCCACGAGCGGCAGTTTCGAACTGATCGAACTCGATCTGGGATCACTCGGCAGCGTCGGCGCCTGCACCGATAGGTTGCTGTTCCAGGCCGAGCCGTTCGATGTCGTCATTGCAAATGCGGGTGTCATGGCGACCCACTACGGACATACGGCTGATGGCTTCGAGACCCAAATGGGAACCAACCATCTGGGCCACTTTGTCCTGGTCAACCGACTCGCGCCGCTTTTGCCTGGGGGTTCGCGCGTCGTCGTGCTGTCATCCAACGCGCATCGAATGAGCGACGTTGATCTGGAAGATCTGAACTACGAGCGGCGAACTTATGACGGGCCGGCTGCCTATGGGTAAGCGCACGGTGATCCCGTCTTGAGCTTGGCTCCGGTGTCTATGACGATGGTATCCACCAAGGATTTAGGTGGACACCTATGGAAGACTCCA
>NZ_VIVL01000012.1 GCF_007828835.1 Variovorax beijingensis
GCACCGGGTTGTCTTCGCCGATATAGTCGTCAAGGCACTCTGGCAGCAGAGTGACCTGCTGTCGATCCTCGCCTTCGATGAATCGCTTCATGTGGTTGCCCTTCAGTAGCGTTGCCACAATCTAGGCGAGCACCGTCAGTTATTCAACCCGTTTTCACACGGCCTCGGCCAAGACCAGACATTCATCGCAACGACCCAACATGCCGAGCGAAAGCGTCTACTGGCCCTTTGTCAACCCTCCTAACGTGGCCTGCTTCACGGTCAAGGCGGTTACGGTCGGCCAGGCGCGGTCGGTCGACCCGGGCTCAGTGCAGCCCACAACACGCGCACCCTCTTGGATAGCGCGCTGCCAACCGACGTGGCATTGCGCCAAGCGCCAGCAGAATGACAAAATTCTGGGATCCATGGCCTAGAATGCAAAAAATCCTGTAACATTTAGGAAAAAAATGGCCTACGTAGGCTACGAATACGTGCGGTCGAGCCTGGCCCTGCCGATCTTCGAAGTGCGCCGACCCGCTTTGGTCAAACCGGTCACGCGCATCATGTCATCGGCGGAAGCACTTGGCGTGCCGGCCTCGCTGGCGCCGGCCGACGGCGACTTTGTAGCGCACTTGCTCTTTGCCCTCAAGCATGAGGGCGTGAACCTGCAGGTGCTTGCAAGCGCATCCCAGCACCTCGCCGCCTCCGACCTGGCCGCGGCGCTTG
Source organism: Variovorax beijingensis (assembly GCF_007828835.1). Classification (GTDB taxonomy): domain Bacteria; phylum Pseudomonadota; class Gammaproteobacteria; order Burkholderiales; family Burkholderiaceae_C; genus Variovorax; species Variovorax beijingensis_A. The sequence goes on from NZ_VIVL01000012.1 coordinate 706, forward strand.
CCGCGACTCCGAATGGACAATACGTGCGAATGCTCTGCAGCGCATGGGAACACTTCACCGGCAACCAGGTGGTGGCCCAGCCGGTCATCACCGCGGGCTATGTTGACTTGTTCGACGAGGGTCGTTACTACACGGGCGGTACCGACCGCGACTCTCGATGGCGAGTCAACTTCAACGGCCTCGGAACCTGGGACTACTGCGTCACCGTAGAGCGCACGCCCGCGATCAGGGACGGGCTGGACTTTGATGTGCTGGGGGCCACTCGTGACTTCGCCGCCTCCCTCAACAGCGAACTCCTTGATCGCACGTTGACCTGGGCGTATCTGCACGAGACCCAAGACAGTTACGCGATAGAGAAAGAGGCGCCGTCGGAAGACAAGGCGCGCACTTTCATCCACCTGCTGCGTCAGGCGCACAAGCCGCGCACCCTTGACGAGGCGTATCTGGTGGAGTTGCAGGCCTCGATCGTCTCCAATCCTTACAACCAGGCGGTTCAATACCGGACGGAGCAAAACTGGCTGAGCGACGGCGGCCGCGGTGCGCTGGGCGTGACCTTCGTGCCTCCGCGGCCTGATGATCTGCCGGCGCTGATGGATGCGTGGTCACGTTTCGCTAACGACACCGCGAAGCATCTGGATCCACTGATGGCCGCCAGCATTGCCTCTTTCGGTTTTGTCTACTTGCACCCATTCATGGACGGCAACGGACGTCTTTCCCGCTTTCTCTTTCACAAGGTCCTGTGCCAGTCCGGTCAACTGCCCGACGGCATGCTCCTCCCGGTTTCTGTGGCCATGAAGCGCCACGAGGCACAGTATCTGAGCGTCCTACAGGACTTCTCCCGTCCGGCGCGCGCGCTGGTCAACGCCAGGGCGGCCGGCGAGGGCGACTTTGAATTCACGTTCAAGTGTGACGACACGATCTTTCGCTTCTGGGATGCCACGCGCTGTGTGGAATTCGGCTTGAGCATGGCGCGCGAAGCACTGGAGGTGGAGCTGCGCAACGAGACGAACTTCATCGTTCATTTCGACGCAGTGCGCAAACAGATCGACGATCAGTACGACCTGCGTGGCTCGACGCTGGCAACGCTGGTGTCTATCGCGCTCAACAACGGCGGCGCGATCTCCAATAAAAAGCGAAAGCGCTACGCCGATGAGGTCGCGCCTCAGATCTTCGATGCGATCGAGCGTAAGGCCCGAGAAGTTCTCACTGATGCCCTGGACGAATCTGATGGCGCAACAGACGACACCGACCGTGACGGGGTGCCCCGCTAAACGCTGATGCCGCCGGCACTTCCAAAGGGTCGGGGCGGTCGGACTTTTCTCGGGCCAGAACCAGACATTCGCCGCCACGGCAAAATTTCGGCTATACAGCGTCGTTCTGCTGCATGGCAGCGGGTTGGCGGGTCAGCAGTTCGATGCGCACGGACTTCGTGCTCGATGCGTTGGAGCAAGCGCTGTACGACCGCCAACCCGAGAGCGATGGCAGCTTGATTTGCCACTCGGATCGCGGCTCGCAATACGTCTGACGAAGGGCCGGATCGCGTTCTCCACCGGGTTGGAGTCCAGCGGCCAAGCGCCGTTTTCCAAGAACCGCACGAGCTTGGGCCACTGTCCGTGCAGGTAGTGCAGTGCTTCGCCCGGCAGGCTCGTCGGTGAGACGCCGTGCAGATCAGGATTTCTTCATGCTTTGCTTTCAGTTTGCGCAGTTTCCTGGGTTGCACCCTCGTTGCCACGGCGCGCGCGCTCGCTGCGCGTGCGATCGAGCGCGGCATGGCTTCTCCTGGCGGCCGCCTCGCATTTCTCGTGCAGCTCGGCCAGTTCCTTGTCCGTGAGCTTCTCGATGCCCATGAACTCGTCACCAGCGTTCGATGACCGGATCAGCTCGTCGAGCTTGGTCTGAAGCGCCGCGCCATCGCGGTTCTGCGTGTTCTGGATCAGGAACACCATGAGGAACGTGACGATGGTGGTGCCGGTGTTGATGGTCAGCTGCCAGTTCTCGGAAAAATGGAAGAAGGGCCCCGCCGCCGCCCACGCAACGACCAGCGCGACACAGATCAGGAATGCGATCGGACTGCCGGCCGCGCGCGCCGTGGCATTGGCGAAGGATGCGAAGAACTTGTCCATGTCGCGCAGCGTGCTGCGTTGGCAACCGCAGGGCGTCATCCTTCGTCGATAAAGAGAGTTTGAATTTTTCCCTTGTGCTTGTGAGACGGCAGCCGGCGGGTAGGAAAGTACCGACCCGCACTGGCGGCACCTGCTTGCGCGGGACCGGCCCCGGCTGCCGCTCAGATGGCAGGGGTCAGGCAATGGAGGTGATCCCATGCATGCAAGAGTCCGTTTCCTCGGCCACTCGGTGCACCAGATGCTCGTGGTGTTTCCGCTCGGGCTGCTCGCCACGGCAGTGGTGTTCGACATCATCTACCTGGCGGGACGCAGCCAGGTCATGGCCGCCGTGTCGTACTGGCTGATCGCGGCCGGCCTGGTGGGCGGCGTGCTCGCCGCGCCTTTCGGAACCCTCGACTGGCTGGCCATTCCTTCGGGCACCCGGGCAAAGCGCATCGGCGCCATGCACGGCGGCGGCAACGTGCTCGTCCTGCTGCTGTTCGTTGCGAGCTTTCTGCTGCGCGACCGCGACTATGCGCCGCAACTGAGCCAGATGGCCTGGTCCTTTGCAGGCGCGGCCCTCGTGATGGTCACGGCCTGGCTCGGCGGAGAGCTGGTGGACCGGCTGGGCATCGGTGTCGACGAGGACGCCGGCATGAACGCTTCGAGTTCGCTGCACAAGCGGCACGTGATCGCGGGCAAGTAGAGTTTGGTGCCGGAGTCAGGCCCGGCGAAGCGCGGGCACCGGACGCACGAACTCGGGCCGGAAGCAGCGCTGGCTGCCGTCGGGAAATTCGATCGTGACGGAGACCGCATCGGCCGCCGTGACACATCCGACCCCATAGCGCGGCACGCGCACGGAGGCTCCCCGCACAAAGGCCACGGCATGCTGCGGCGGGCCCGCTTCTGCTTCTTCCTTTGCTGCCGCATCTGGCGCGGCCGCGCGGCGCTCGCGCTCGTGGCGGGCCAGCCGCACGCAGTTGTCGCAGGCACCGCAGCGCTGCGCGAGCGCATCGCTTCCAAGGCCCGCCAGCAGCACCTGCCAACGGCACAGGCCGGTCGTGGCGTAGAAGGTCATGCGTTCCAGCGCCTCGCGGTCCTGCTCGCGCTTCTCGCGGTGTTCGTTCAGGAGTGCATCGAGTTCGGCGTCTTCGAGCGGCGGCTTCCCGCGCCAGCGCAGCCGTCCCTCGCGGTCGCGCGCCACCAGATCTTCCTGCCGCAGCAGGCTCAGCAGCACGCGAAGCTTGCCGCGCGGCAGGCGCGCGCGCTGCTGGAGCGCCGCCTCGCTCCAGCCCGGTGCCGCGGCCGCGTTCGACATCCGCAGCAGCTGCTGCTGCAGTGCACGCAGCTCGGCCAGGTCGGGCAGCCAGCCGGCCAGGAAGAACTGCTGCACGGCGCGGTCGCGCCGCAGGTAGAGAAGAACGCAGTCGGCGCGCTCACCATCGCGGCCGGCGCGGCCCGATTCCTGGTAGTAGGCATCCAGGCTGGAGGGCATCTGGTAGTGCAGCACGAAGCGGATGTCCGGCTTGTCGACCCCCATGCCGAAGGCATTGGTGGCCACCATCACGCGCAGCGCGCCGGCCATGAACGCGTCCTGCGCGGCGCGCCGTTCGCCGGCACGCCGACGGCCGTGGTAGAGGCCCGCGGACTCGCCGGCGGCCGCCAGTTCGGCGAAGAAGGCCTCGGCCGCCTTGACCGTGGCGGTGTAGACGATGCCGCTGCCCCGCAGGCCCGCCACCAGCGCGAGCGCGCGCCGCAGCTTGTCTTCCTCGCGCATCGCCGGCTCGACCGCATAGTGCAGGTTGGGCCGGTACGCACCGGTGTCGACGAGGCCGGCGCGCGGAATGCCGAGCTTCTCCATGATCTCGCCGGCCACTTCGCCGTTCGCCGTGGCCGTGAGCGCCAGCACCACCGGATGGTCCAGCGCGCGCACCGCCGCGCCCAGCTCGAGGTAGGCGGGCCGGAAGTCGTGCCCCCACTGCGAGATGCAATGCGCCTCGTCGACCACGAGCAAGGAGGTCGGGTGCCGCTGGAGCAGCGCCAGGAAATCGGCGTCGGCCAGGCGCTCCGGCGTGCTGAAGATCACGCGCGCCGAACCGTCGGCAATGGCGGCCTGGGCGACGCCGATCTCCTGTGCGGCGCACTGGCTGTTGAGCTGCACGGCGCTCACGCCCGTCGCGTTCAGCTTCTCGCACTGGTCCTTCATGAGCGCGATCAGGGGCGAGACCACCACCGTCTGTCCCGGCGCGAGCACCGCGGGCACCTGGTAGCACAGCGATTTTCCCGCCCCCGTGGGCATGACGGCGAGCGTGGACTCGCCGCCGACCACGCGATCGATCACGCGGCGCTGCCCAGGCCGCAGCCGCCGGTGGCCAAACACCTCGTGGAGCACGCGGTCGACGGGTGCTTCAAGGGCAGCGCGGGTGCGTTCCTTGCGGACGGCGGCCCGCGTCGTCGTCTTCGTTTTCTTCGGCGGGGGCTTCTGGTGGTGCTCTGGCATGCGTGAGCGCCAATCTGCCCGCCGTGCGAACACCGCCCTGTGGGCGCACATCCATGCGCCGCGTCGGCCGGGTCTTAGAAGTCGATGCTGGCCGAGAGGCTCAGCGTGCGCGGCGAGCCGACGAACAGGTAGCCCGCGGTCGACGTGCCCCAGTAGTCCTTGTCGAACAGGTTCTCCACGTTCATGCGGAAAGTCACGGGCTTGCCGCCGAGCCGCGTCGCATAGCGCGCGCCGGCATCGAAGCGATTCGAGCCCGGAATGTGCAGGGTGTTGGCAGGATCGACGGCGGTCTTGCCCGTGTGGATCATGCGGCCCGTGAGCGTCAGTCCGGGAAGGAACGGCATGTCCCATTCCGCGCCCAGGTTCAACTGCCAATCCGGCACGCCGATCGCCTTCTTGCCTTCCAGCGCGCTCGTGGCCGCCTTGGTGATGACGCCGTCCATGTAGGTGACGCCGCCCAGAACGCGCACACCGCGCGCCAGCTCGCCGGCCAGGGTGGCTTCGACACCCCGGTTGCGCTGCTCGCCGAAGACGCCGAAGGTCGAACCCGAGATGCCGGCGCTCGGCTTGGTCAGCTCGAACAGGCTGACGGCTGCCACCATGCCTGCGTCGAGGTCGAACTTGACGCCGATCTCCTTCTGCTTGGACTTGTACGGCGGCATGACCGCACCCGGATTGCTGATCGCTGCGCTGATCGGCGCGACGTCCCCGCGCGACAGGCCCTCGATGTAGCTCGCATAGAGCGAGATGTTCGGCTGGAGCTTGTAGACCACGCCGGCCACCGGCGTGGTGGCGCTCTCGTCGTAGTAGGCGCCGCTCGCCTGGCCGGTGGAAAAGTCGTAGTTCTGCCCGGCCACCTGCTGCCGGCGCAGGCCCAGGGTCACGCGCAGCCGGTCGTCCATGAACGACAGCGTGTCGGCCAGTGCCACGCTGGTCAATTTGGTGTCGAGGTACGGGCGCAGCGGGTTGCGGATGCCGGCCGTGGACGGCGTCGGGAACAGCAATCCGGCATACAGGTTGGAACTGCCGCCGGGGTAGCCCGTGTAGAAGCCCAGCAGCTGATCCTGTTCGAGGCGCGAGAAGCTCAACGCCGCCTCATGCTTCACGGGGCCGGTCGAGAACCTGCCGCGCAGGCCCGCGTCCAGCGACTTGCTCTCGACGGACATGCGTTGCCAGCCGCCGAAGAACGAGTAGTTGCCGGCGGTGTCCGTGATGACCGGGTTGGATGCGACCGCGCCCCAGTTCAGCTTGCGCTGGCCGTAGCTGGCGTAGGCCGTGAGGTGGTCGTTCAGGTCGTATTCGGCCTTGAGCACCGCCGAGCCATTGCGCCCGTCGGACCAGCCCAGACCCGGATAGGGATAGCTGTTGTCCGGCGCGCGCGGCACGGCGGCGAGCGTCGGGCCCGTCTGGAACTGGCGCACGACATTGTCGATGCGCTCCTTCTGCGCCAGCAGGTCCAGCGAAGCGCGCAGTGCGCGGCCCCGATAGTCCAGGGCGACGGCGCCCAGGCTTTCACGCGTGGACTGGCCCTTGATGGCCGTGTCGCCTTCGCGCTGCATCGCGTTGATGCGCACGCCGAACGATCCGTCCGGCCCGAAGCGCCGGCCGATGTCGACATGGCCGCCGAACACGGCGTCGGACGAGGCGCTGCCGGTGAAGCGCGTGATCGGCTCGCTTTCCGCGCGCTTGGGGACGAGGTTGACCACGCCGCCCACGCTGCCGCCGGGCGTCATGCCGAACAGCGAGGCGGACGGACCCTTGATGATCTCGACCCGCTCCACCGCTTCCAGGGGGGCGCGCCAGTACGGCGTCACGCCGAACACGCCGTTCAGCGCAAAGTCGCTGCTCGGGACGCTGAAGCCGCGGATCGTGATGTCCTCGTTGAGGTTGGATCGCGCGCTGCCCATGCGCACGGACGGGTCCGCCGACAGGACGTCGGCCACCGAGCGCGCCTGGTCGTTCTCGATCGTCTGGACGGTATAGCTGGTCACGCTGAAGGGCGTTTCCATGACGGAGACGTTGCCGAGGATGCCCATGCGCGCGCCGCGGCCCACCTGGCCCCCGCGGATCGCGGGGGGCGGCGCATCGATCGAATCGCTCTGCTCGATTGCCGTGACCGGCGGCAGCGTCGCTGTTGCGGCCGGAGCAGGTTCGTTCGCCGGCCTTGCACCCACCGTCTGCGCCAGCGCGGCGCCTGCGCAGGACGCCATGCTGGCCGCGAACGCCGCCTGCACCGCGACGGCCAACTTCGATTTCACGCCGCGCCGGCGCCCGCACAAATGATCGACCATAAGCCTTCTGTCCATTGATGATAATGAGAAGTATTTGCATTCGTATCATCAAAGTCAAGATGCTTCCCTGCCGATCGAGGGGGAAGAGGGGCAGATGCCTGCCGCTAGGATAGGCAGTGCACAACACCCAGCCATGAGCAAAGCCATTCCTCCGCCGGACAAGGCAAGGGCCGCCGTCCCGTTCGGCGGGTACGCCGATTTCCGCGGCGGCATCGTCGAATTGCTCGATGCGGCGCGGCGGGCCGCCGCGCGCAGCGTCAATGCGTGGATGACGGCGAGCTACTGGGAGATCGGCCGGCGGATCGTCGAGGCCGAGCAGAAGGGCCGGCGACGGGCAGGCTACGGCGAGCAGCTGATCGAGCGGCTTTCGCTCGATCTGACGAGCCGGTTCGGCCGGGGCTTCAGCCGCCAGAACCTGCAGCAGATGCGCTCGTTCTTCCTGGCCTGGCCGATTCGCCAGACAGTGTCTGGCGAATCTCCTGCACTGCCGTCGCCCGGACAGGCAGTGCCGGAGACCGATGGGCCATTGTTCGCCAGCGATCCTGCCGGCGCTCCCGGATCATGGCCGTTGGAAGACCTCGCGCGGATGTTCACACTGCCCTGGTCCGCCTACGTCCGGCTGCTGTCGGTCAAGGACGGCAACGCACGCCGGTTCTATGAAGCCGAGGCGCTGCGCGGCGGATGGAGCGTGCGCCAGCTCGACCGCCAGATCGGCAGCCAGTTCTACGAGCGCACCGCGCTCTCCAGCAACAAGGCCGCGATGCTCGCGAAGGGCGCGGTCCCGAAGCCGCAGGATGCGGTGACGCCCGACGACGCGATCAAGGACCCCTACGTGCTGGAGTTCCTCGATCTCCGGGACGAGTACTCCGAATCCGACCTGGAGGCGGCCCTGATCCACCGGCTGGAAGACTTCCTGCTCGAGCTCGGCGGCGACTTCAGCTTCGTCGGGCGGCAGCGAAGGCTGCGCATCGACCAGACCTGGTACCGCGTGGACCTGCTGTTCTTCCACCGGCGCCTGCGCTGCCTCGTCATCATCGACCTGAAGCTGGGCGGGCTGACGCATGCGGACGTGGGGCAGATGCACATGTACTGCAACTACGCCCGGGCGCACTGGACGCTGCCCGACGAGAACCCGCCGGTCGGCCTGATCCTCTGTGCCGACAAGGGCCAGGCGCTGGCGCGCTATGCGCTCGAGGGACTGCCCAGCAAGATCATGGCCGCGAACTACCGCACCGTGCTGCCGGATGCAGAGCTGTTGCAGAGCGAACTCGAGAAGACGCGGCGCATGCTGGAGACGCGCGGCGCCTTCCGCGGCAGGGACCAGCCGGGCGGCGCGGCCGGGCAATAGGATCCTGCGGATTTCTTTTCCGCGCCGAATCCTTTGGGCCCTGAAGCGGCCTCCATGCAAGGGTCAACAATCACCGGAGCCCGCACCATGTTTCATCTCAAACGCAATGTCCCGTCTTGGGAGCGCGCAGTTCGGCTGTGCCTCGGCGCCTTCGCCGCCCTGGGCGCTTTCTACTTCTTGCCGGCAGGGGCGCTTCGCATGCTGGGGTTCGGTGCCGCGGGAATGCTCGCGGCCACGGCCATCGCCGGGTTCTGTCCCGCCTGCGCGATGCTGGGCCGGAAGGTCGCGGGCCCCGCCCGATGATCGGCGCGTCCGCTGCGCTGATCGAAGCCGCCTGCGCCGGGGACGAGCGGGCGCTGTCCCAATTGCTGCGCGCCTGCCAGCCCGACCTCCGGCGATTCGCGCGCCGCACCTGCTCGAACAGCGAGGACGCCGAGGATGCGGTGCAGGTGGCGCTGTGGCAACTGCACCGCAAGATCGGCACGCTTGGCACCGTGGCGGCCTTTGCCACCTGGCTGTTCCGCATCGTCGAGCGCGAGTGCTACCGGATCTTCAAGCGCAGTGCCGCCAGGGTGCCCCTTTCCGTGCCATTGGCAGAGGAACTGGCCGCGCCGCAGATTCCCACGGACCTGCGCCTCGACCTTGCGCGGGCCATTGCCGCATTGCCGGAGGCCTATCGCGTCGCGCTGGTCCTGCGCGATGTCGAGGAACTGACCGCCCCCGAGGTCGCGGCAAGCCTGGGCCTGAGCGTGCAGGCCGTGAAGAGCCGGCTGCATCGCGCCCGCGCGATGGTGCGCGAGAGCCTGATCGGCGGCGGCTATTGGGACCGGGATGGCGAATCGGGGCCGGGTCCGCAGGCGAACATCGGGTAGCCCTCTATTTCACTCGTCCAGAGCGGCACCCCTGCGCGTTCGCGCCAGCAGGCTGCGCACCGAGGACTCGAGCTCGCGCAGCTGGAGCGCAATGGCGTGCAGCTGCTCGGCAAGGGTGGTGAATCCGGCCGGGTCCTCCGTCCTGGCGGCGGCCGGGCGTGCCGGCCTGTGCGAAGCCTCCGGGCTGACGGCGTGCATCAAGGCGGCGACGCTGGCCGCGGCGCCGCCGGCTGCATGACGAAGCGCGTCGACGGCCTGGTCGACCTGCACGTCGCGCCTTGCCATGGCATCCGCCACGGTGCCGCGCCAATCTTCCAGAGCACGAGGCTCCTTGCCGAACAGGTTGTCGATCTCCTTCATGGCCTCGATTTTGTCGGAGAACGGGGTTCACATCACGCATGGCCGCCGACGGCTCTCGAACAGCCTTGGCTTAGGATGCGCCGATGCTCCTTTCGCAACTTCCGGCGGATCGCCCCGAAGGGTGCCTTTCTTCATGAGGCCCGCCGGCCCCGTCGCGAGACTGCTCTGGCGCGTGCTGGCGCTGGTGTTCGTCGCCCTCGGCCTGATCGGCGCCTTTCTTCCCGTTCTTCCGACGGTGCCGTTCCTGCTCGCGGCCGCCTGGGCCGCCGGGCGCGGCTGGCCCGCGCTCGAACACCGGCTGCTCGCGCATCCACGTTATGGCGAGTACATCCGCCAGTGGCGTCTGAGAGGGGCAGTGCCCCGCCGCGCGAAATGGACCGCGACGGCCATGATGGCGCTGAGCTCGGCCGTTCTGCTGGCCACCGCCGCCCCCATCGCCGTGAAGATCGGCGCGCCGGTGTTTATGGCGGCCGTCGCGATCTGGCTGTGGAGCCGGCCCGACAACTGATCGTCAGACGACCTCGGCCGGACCGGTGAGCACGCGCTGGTACTTGCCCATCGCCTCGGGTTCCACGCCGAGCCAGCGCGCCACCTGATCGAGCGTGGCGCCCCTGCGCAACTGGCGCAGCGCGAAGGTGTGGCGCAGCAGGAAGGAGCCGCCGCCGGCCGCCTCGATGCCCGCGTCCTGGAGCACCTGCTTGGCGGCAACGTACTGCGCCTCCTTGCTCCAGGGCTTGCCGCTGCGCGTGGCCGGGAACAGGAACTCGCCCGCAATCAGCGTCTCGGCGCGTACCTTGAGCCAGTGCTGGAGAAGCTCGCCGGCCCACGGAGCGACCGGCGCCTCGCGCGCCGGCGAATTGCCGTTGCCCGGCACCGCAACCTTCCACGGCCGATCGCGCCGGCCGGCCATCTGCGACGTCGGCGCATCGAGCCGCAGCAGGCGGACGTCGCCCGGCGTGAGCCCTGCGCCCAGCTGCAGGGCAACGGCCGTCCGGTTGCGCAGCGCCTGCCAGCTCAGCGCGGCCTGGGCATGCCGGTCGCCCGCCGCGCCGGGGCGTGGCCGGGCGCTCGAGAGAAAGACGATGAGGTGCCGGGCCTCGGAGACCGAGAGGAATTCCGGTAGCGGATCGGTCCGCGCCGAATCTGCGTAACGAATCTCCGGCTGCGTCGCGATCCAGTCCGCAGCGGCGGTGTTGACGGGAATGTCGTGCGTCTGTGCATGGTGGCGCAGCACCCGGTCGATCAGCCGGAGCAGGCGCAGCGCATAGCGCGGCGACAGCGACAGGTCGTCGCTTTTCATGCCGAAGCGCGCCTGCTGGAACGCCGACAGGTCGCCCTTGTCCAGCGAGGCCAGCGTCACCGCGGGCGACTGGCCGAGGCACCAGGCCGTGAAACTGCCCCACATGTCCCGGTAGACCGCGATCGAGGAGGGCTGCCGCAAGGCGCCGTTTTCCTGCTGCGCGGCCAGCCAGCTGGCAAACGCCGCCTGATGCGATTCGCCGGAGGGTTCGGGGAAGAGGGGAAGGGACGGCATAGAAAATACGCTAACGGCAAGCCTTTGGATTGGAGAACAGTGCGAAGGCGGTTTTGGGGAAGGATCTGAAGGGGCAGATTGTGAATGGCGTGCCGTTAGTGTATTTGCTCGCCGAGCTCTTCTGCCCCCTGCCGGCGACGCAGCAAATACCACGCGGCCGGAACAACCAGCATGCTCAGGAGCGGCGCGGTGACCATGCCACCCACCATCGGCGCGGCAATGCGCGTCATCACCTCCGAGCCAGCGCCGCTGCCAAGGAGGATGGGCAGCAGGCCCGCCATCACGACAGCCACGGTCATGGCCTTGGGCCGAACGCGCAGCACGGCGCCTTCGCGGATCGCAGCGCGCAAGGTCTGGTCGTTCATCGGCTCGCCGGCGGCCAGGCGCCGCACCAGCGCGTTCTTGAGGTAGACCAGCATCACCACGCCGAATTCGGCCGCCACGCCGGCCAGCGCAATGAAGCCCACCGCCGTGGCGACGGAGAACGAGTGGCCCATGGCCCAGACGAGCCAGAAGCCGCCGACCAGAGAGAACGGCACGGCCGCCATCACCAGCGCCGCGTCGCCGAACGACCGGAACAGCAGGTAGAGCAGCACGAAGATGACCGCCAGCGTCGCGGGGACGACCAGCTTCAGCCGCTCGGTCGCGCGCTCCAGGTATTCGAACTGGCCGGACCACGACACCGCGTAGCCCGCGGGCATCTTCACGGCGCGGCCGACGGCCGCCTGCATGTCGGTGACGGCCGAGCGCAGGTCGCGCCCGCGCACGTCCACATAGACCCAGCCCGACAGCCGCGCGTTCTCGCTGCGCAGCATCGGCGGACCGTCTTCGATGCGGATCCTTGCGACTTCGCCCAGCAGCAGTTGCGCGCCCCTGGCCGTAACGAAGGGCAGCTGCCGCAGGCGTTCGAGCGAGTCGCGGATCTCGCGCGGATAGCGCAGGTTGATCGGATGGCGTTCGCGCCCCTGGACGACCTCGCCCACGTTGTCGCCGCCGATGGCCGTGGACACCACGGCCTGCACGTCCGCCACGGAAAGCCCGTGGCGTGCCGCCGCGAGCCGATCGACGTCGACGTCGATGTAGCGCCCGCCGGTGAGCCGCTCCGCCAATGCCGACGTCACGCCGGGAACGCCCTTGACTGCCGCCTCGATCTGCATGGTCAGCGAATCGATCGTCGCCAGGTCCGCGCCTGCCACCTTGATGCCCACCGGGCTCTTGATGCCCGTGGCCAGCATGTCGATGCGGTTGCGGATCGGCGGCACCCAGACGTTGCTGAGCCCCGGCACCTTGACGGCGCGGTCCAGTTCCTCGACGAGCCTGTCGGCCGTCATGCCCGCGCGCCATTGCGCTTTGGGCTTGAACTGGATGGTGGTCTCGAACATCTCGAGCGGCGCCGGATCGGTGGCCGTGTCCGCGCGGCCCGCCTTGCCGAACACGCGCTCGACCTCGGGCACGGTCTTGATCAGCCGGTCGGTCTGCTGCAGCAGCTGGGACGCCTTCGACACCGAAAGCCCGGGTAGCGCGGACGGCATGTAGAGCAGGTCGCCCTCGTCCAGCGGCGGCATGAACTCGCCGCCGAGCCGCATCATCGGCACCGCGGTGAGGGCCAGCAGCACGGCCGCCATCGCCAGCGTTCCCTTGGGAAAACGCAGCACCAGGTCCAGCGCGGGCCGGTACGCCGCCATGAGCAAGCGGTTCACCGGGTTGGAAGCTTCATGCGGAATGCGCCCGCAGACAAGATGGCCCATGAGCACCGGGATCAGCGTCACCGACAGGCCCGCCGCGGCTGCCATGGCGTAGGTCTTGGTAAAGGCCAGCGGCGAGAACAGCCGCCCCTCCTGCGCCTCGAGCGAGAACACCGGCACGAAGGACAGCGTGATCACCAGCAGCGAGAAGAACAGCGCCGGCCCCACTTCCACGGATGCATCGGCCACCAGCTGCCATCGCTCGGCCACCGCAGGCGGCCGCCCCTGCGCGGCCTCGAAGGCCTCGATATGTTTGTGCACGTTCTCCACCATGACGATCGCGCCGTCCACCATCGCGCCGATGGCGATCGCGATGCCGCCCAGCGACATGATGTTGGCGTTGACCCCCTGCCAGTGCATGACCACGAACGCCGCCAGCACGCCGATGGGCAGCGCCACCACCGCGACCAGCGCCGAGCGCAGGTGGAACAGGAAGACCGCGCAGACCAGCGCCACCACGACGAACTCCTCGATCAGCTTGGTGCGCAGGTTCTCCACCGCGCGGTCGATCAGCAGCGAGCGGTCGTAGGTGGGCACGATCTCGACGCCCGGCGGCAGGCTGGGCTTGAGCGCCTCGAGCTTCGCCTTGACGGCCTCGATGGTCGAGCGCGCGTTCTTGCCCGAGCGCATGACGACCACGCCGCCGGCCACTTCGCCTTCGCCGTCCAGCTCCGCGATGCCGCGGCGCATCTCGGGGCCGATCTGCACGGTCGCCACGTCGCGCAGCAGCACCGGCGTTGCGCCCGTCACCGACAGCGGGATGCTCCGGAAATCGTCGAGCGAGCGCAGGTAGCCGCGCGAGCGCACCATGTACTCCGCCTCGGCGAACTCGACGACCGAGCCGCCCGACGCCTGGTTGGCCTTCCCCAACGCCTCCACGACCATTTGCTGCGTGATGCCGAGCGCACGCATGCGGTCGGGGTCGAGCACCACCTGGTACTGCCGCACCATGCCGCCGATGCCGGCCACCTCGGCCACGTCGGGCACGGTCTTGAGTTCGAACTTGAGAAACCAGTCGTTGAGCGCGCGCAGCTGCCCGATGTCGTGCGTGCCGGTGCGGTCGACCAGCGCGTATTCGTAGACCCAGCCCACGCCGGTGGCATCGGGGCCCAGCGACGCGTTCGCGCCCGCGGGAAGCCTGCTCTGCACCTGGTTGAGGTACTCCACCACGCGCGAGCGCGCCCAGTACGGATCGGTCTTGTCGTCGAACAGCACATAGACGAACGAGTCGCCGAAGAACGAATAGCCGCGCACGGTCTTGGCACCGGGCACGCTGAGCATGGTGGTGGTCAGCGGATAGGTGACCAGGTCCTCGACCACCTGGGGCGCCTTTCCGGGGTAGGCCGTGCGGATGATCACCTGCGTGTCCGAGAGATCGGGCAGGGCGTCGAGCGGCGTGTGCGCCACCGACCACCCTCCCGCGGCCACCAGGAACAGGGTCGCGATCAGCACCAGGAAACGGTTGCCGACCGACCATCGGATCAGGGCGGCGATCATTTGCCGGCACCCGATGGCAGCCGTTGAATGGAGACCAGTTCGTAGCCCATGGGGCCGCCTTCCCTGAACTCGAAACGCACCGGGTCGCCCGGCTTGATCTCGGGGAAGACACTGGGCGAGGCCTTGCCAAAGCCCATCGTCATGGCGGGCCACTGGAGCGTCGCGACCGGCCCGTGCGAAATGGTGATGCCGTCGGGCGCCACGCTCTCGACCTTGCCTTCGGCCCGGTGAGTGACCACGGCCGATGCCGAGGCGCTTGCGCCCGATGTGGCCGCAGGCGCCGCCATGTTGCCGAGCACGGAGCGAAGCCGCGCTTCGGAGTCGATCAGGAACTGGCCGCTGGCCACCACCTGCTCGCCCTCGGTCAGGCCCGAAACGACCTCGGTGTCGTCGCCCACGTCCGCGGCCGTCGACACGTCGCGCGGCTCGAAGGCGCCGTCGGTCCTGCGCACGATGACCACCGTACGCCGGCCGGTGCGGATCATCGCCTCCGATGGCACGACCAGCCGGCTGCCCGCGGGCCCCGCCACCTGCAGCCGCAGCAACATGCCGGGCGTGAGTTTTCCGCTCCTGTTGTCGACCTCGAAGCGGGCCTTCAAGGTGCGCGTGGCGGTGTTGATCTCGGGCAGGATTTCGTCGAGCACACCGTCGAACGACTGCGATGCGTCGGCCTGCACAACGGCCTTGGCCTTCTGCCCGCGCGCGAGGCCAAGCGCCTGCGCTTCCGGAATCTCGGCCACGGCCCAGACCTTCTGCAGGCCTGCGATGCGGAACAGCGTCATGCCGGGCGTGACCGCGGCGCCTTCGCGCACGCCCAGCTCGGCCACCACGCCATCGACCGGCGCGGCGAGCACGTAGCGCGCCTGCGCCGTGCCGGTCTCCTCGCTGCGCCGGATGAGTTCGGCGGGAATCGACAGGGCCCGCATGCGGTCGCGGGCCGCCGCCACGAGATCCGGCGAAACGCCCGAGCGCCTGAGCGCGAGCCACTCGTTCTGCGGCCCGAGCCAGTCGGGCGCGAAGATGGTGGCCAGGGCCTGGCCCTTGTGCACGCGCTCCATCGGTGCGCGAACCGACAGGCGCTCGACGTAGCCGGCCACGCGGGTCTGCACCGCGGCGTTGAGCCGCTCGTCGAACTGCACGGAACCGATGGCTTCGAACGACGTGGATGCTTCGGTGCGCCGCACCTGCGCATACCGGATGCCGAGGTTCTGCTGCGCGGCGGGGCTGATCTTCACGCCCGCATCGCTGGCGGTGCCGGTGGCGTTGTCGGCATACACGGGCACGAGTTGCATGTCCATGAACGGCGACTTGCCGGGCTTGTCGAAGCGCGGGCCGGGCACCATCGGGTCATGCCAGTAAAGGACCTTGCGTCCGTCGGGCGTGGCGGCCGCGGTCGGCGCATCCGCGGCCTGGCCCGTCTTGCGGCCCAGGTAGAAGGCACCGGCGGCGAACAGCAGGGCGGCCAGCAGCGATACGCCTGCGGAGAGTTTTCGGTTCATTGCGCCACCTCGGCAGTGAGCGGCCGGAAGGCCAGCTGGATTCGGGTTCGCGCGAGATCGCGTTGCAGCGCCAGCAGCTTGCGCTGCGCCTCGAGCTCGGCATGCCGCGCCTCGAACAGCGCGGCGAGGCTCGCCTGGTTGGAGCGATAGGCTGCCGTCGCCGCGGCCGTCCGCTGGCCGGCGGGAACGACGACACCGGCGCGATAGCGCTCGATGCGCTGTTGCAGGCGCTCGGCATCGCTCGCAAGTGCGCGGTATTCGGCGCCGGCCGCGCGGGTGGCCTCGGCCAGATCGGCTTCGGCTTTTTCGACCAGCGCCAGCTTGGCGGCGGTGTCGCGGTCCTGCCGTTCGCCAGGCGCCACGGGCAGCGGAATGCTCATGCCCACCGACACCATGTCGGCATAGCCGCTGCGCTGGCCGTAGGCGAATTCCCAGGTCCAGTTGGGCTTGCGGTTGGACGCCGTGACCGCCGCCGCCTGCCGGGCCATGTCGACGTCGCGCTGCAGCGCGGCCACCGTGGCATGCCCGGCCACATAGGCTTCTTCAGCGGGCACAGGAAGCTCGCCGACGGGCATCAGTTCGTCGGGTGGCACACCCACCCAGCGTTCGAGCGCCACGCGTGCGGCACTCTGCTGCTGCCGGATGTCCGCCGCCTCGTCCTCCGAGACGCCTCTTGCGCCTGCCATCGCCAACGCCTCATGGCTGCTGCCGGCGGCCGACGACAGGCGCGCACGCGAGGCTTCCAGCTCTTCGCGCGCGTGGTGTTCCGCCAGCACGGCGAGCTTCAGGGTTTCGCCGGCGTAGAAGACGTCCAGGTACGCGAGCGCGGTCTGCAGGCGGGTCTCGGCCGCGGCCACCTGCGCCTGCACCCTTTCGCGTCCGACCGATGCATCGGCGGTGGCCTGGCGTGCCGCGCGCTTGTCGGCGGACAGCCATTCCTGGCTGATGCCGATGCGTTTCATCGTCATCGATTCGCGCGCGGTGTGGAAGCGGTCCGGCCCGGTCGCGGGCAGGTTGTCGATGCCGACGCGCAGCACGGGATCGGGAAGCTGGGCCGCGGCCTGCGCCGCCTGCGTGGCGCCCTGCACGCCGGCGCGGGCGGCGCGGGCAGTCTCGGAGCGCCGGGCGGCGAGCTCGAGCGCGGCTTCGAGGGACAGGGGCGCGGCCGTCGCAAGGCACGGCAGCAGTACAACCGCCAAGGCGGTTGCGCGGGAAAAGAAAATGGACATGGCAACTCCGCGGACGAACGAGGCAATCGCTGGCAAGCGGACGCGCCGCACCAGCACCGGTCAGTCGACGGAGGGGTCAGACGCGAAGTCTGAGGGTCGCAAGAAAAACGGGATCGGGCGGCGGATGCTGCCGCTCGGGCAGCGCCTGGCGCGGAAGCGGCTCGGCAAGCGCCGCCAGCATCAGCGGCACGGCCAGCACCTGCACGATGGCAGGCAGCGAAGGCGTGGCGGCCTTCACCGGTTCGAACGACAGCGACATGTCGGCGGCATGCTGGTGGCACAGCACCGGCTGGGCGGT
The DNA here is from genome assembly GCF_007828835.1 of Variovorax beijingensis. Classification (GTDB taxonomy): domain Bacteria; phylum Pseudomonadota; class Gammaproteobacteria; order Burkholderiales; family Burkholderiaceae_C; genus Variovorax; species Variovorax beijingensis_A. Next base: position 17,981 of record NZ_VIVL01000012.1, read on the forward strand.
GTCCATGCCCTCGCAGGGCTCGCCCGGTGCCATCGTCATTTCGGCCGCCGATGCCGCGTCCGCCGCCCCGGGACAGACGTAGCTTGCCAGCGCCAGCTGCGAGAACAGCAGCGACAGGACCACGAGGAACGCGGTCATGCAATGTCGGGGAAGGCGGTAGCCGCTCATGAGGCCCGCAGTGTATCGCCGGCAACCGATCGCCACCACCGGTGCGCTCCATTCTCTTGCGCCCGACAAAAAAACTTCCGCATCGCGCAGGGGCCTGTAACCGCCGCCCTACAGGCCGCGAACTAGCAAGGGACTGCGCATTGGGCGCGGTTGCAATTTCTCAATCAATTTTTTGGAGTTCATCCATGATCAACCGTTCGTTCGCGATCACCGCTCTTGCACTGGGTGCCCTTGCCGCCGGCTCCGCCATGGCGCAGGACAAACCGATGGCCGACAAGATGGCCGCGATGGAAAAGTGCTACGGCGTCTCGATGGCCGGCAAGAACGACTGCGCCGCCGGCCCCGGCACCACCTGCGCGGGCACCGCCAAGGTCGACTACCAGGCCAACGCCTGGAAGAACGTCCCGGCCGGCACCTGCACCACCATCAAGACGCCCAAGGGCATGGGTTCGCTCACGCCGATCAAGTCCTGATCGCGGCACCGCGCACGCCGCCATGTCCGACATCCCCGGGGCCGGCCTCGGCCTCAAGCCGGAGCACTACGAGACCGCGCTCGGCGCGCGTGCCGAGGGCCTGTGGTTCGAGGTGCATCCCGAGAACTACATGGTGGCGGGCGGGCCGCGCATCGGATGGCTGGAAGCGATCCGTGCGCACCATCCGGTGTCGCTGCATGGCGTCTCGCTCTCGCTCGCAGGCGAGGCAGAACCCGATGCGGCGCATCTTCAGCGGCTGGCGGCGCTTGCCCGGCGCATCCAGCCCGCGCTGGTCTCCGAGCACCTGGCGTGGTCCGCATGGAACGGCCAGTACCTTCCGGACCTGCTGCCCTTTCCGCGCAGCACCGCCGCGCTGCACCGCATCGCCGCCCACATCGCCTACACGCAGGACGCGCTGGGCATGGTGATCGCCATCGAGAACCCGTCCCACTACCTGCAGCTCGACGGGCATGAATGGGACGAGATCGATTTTCTGGCCGAGCTGTCGCGCCGCACCGGCTGCAGGCTGCTGCTCGACGTCAACAACGTGTACGTGTCCGCACGCAACCTGGGTTTTTCGGCTGCGAGCTGGATCGACCGCTTTCCGCAGGCGCTGGTCGGGGAGATCCATCTCGCGGGGCACAGCGCCGATCCCACGCTCGGCGATGCGCTGCTGATCGATTCGCACGATGCGCCCATCGCACCGGAGGTCTGGCAGCTGTACCGGCGCTTCGTCGACCGCGCCGGCGCCCGGCCCACGCTGATCGAGCGCGACGGCAACGTGCCGGCCTTCGAGGAACTCATGGCCGAGCAGGCACGGGCCGCGGCCGAGCTGCGTCGCGTGGCGCAGGAGGCCATGGCATGAACACGCCGCACGATCAATTCCAGCAAGCCTTTGCGCAGGCCCTGTTCGCTCCGGCGGAAGCCGCGCATCCCTCAGTGCGGGCGCTCGCCATGCAGCCCGCTTTCGCGGTGTACCGCAACACCGTGACGAAGGCCTGCATCGATGCGCTGCAGGCCAACTTCCCGACCGTTGCGCAACTGGTGGGCGAGGAATGGTTTCGCGCCGCCGCCGCACGCTACGTGGCGGCCCATCTGCCGAGCGATGGGCGCCTGCTGCACTACGGCGGCGGCTTCCCCGCTTTCCTGCGCGGCTTCGAGCCGGCCGCCGAGCTCGTCTACCTGCCCGGCGTGGCGCAGCTCGACACGCTCTGGCGCGAAGCCCATGCCGCACAGGACGCGCCGGCCGCCGACGCCGCATGGATCGCCCGCCGCACGCCGGCGCAGATGGCGGCCCTGGCCCTCGCGCCCCATCCCGCGGCCCGCTGGGCCTGGTTCGACGAACAACCGGTCTACAGCATCTGGGAGCGCCATCGCCGGCCGGGCGCCGTGGGCGATGAACTGGCCTGGCGAGGCGAGGGCGCCTTGCTGACGCGGCCCGGCGACACGGTGAACTGGCACGAGATCACCCAGGCCGGCTGCGCCTTCCTCGACGCCTGCGCCAGCGGCGCAAGCCTTGCCGAGGCGGCGGAGCGCGCGCTGGCGGCCGACCCGGCGGCAGACATCTCGGCCGTGTTCGCGGCCCTGTTGCGGTCCGGCGCATTCGCCGGCACTTCGGCTTCGCCTGCATCCAACGAAAGAGCACCATGAGCACCACCCCCGAGGCTTCCGCCTCGATCGAAGGCAGCGACCATCGCGGTCTCCGCGCGCACTGGAACGCAATGGCCGAACGCCTCACGCGCGTCGTGGCCCACGATGCGCTGGCACTGGCCACGCGCGTGGCCGTGGCGGCCATCTTCTTCTACTCGGGCCGCACCAAGGTCGAGGGCTTCCTCACGCTGACCGACAGTGCCTACGAGCTGTTCCGCACCGAATACAAATTGCCGTTCGTGCCGCCCGAAATCGCCGCGCACCTCGCGGCCTACTCGGAGCATCTGTTCCCGCTGCTGCTGGTGCTGGGCCTGTTCACGCGCCTGTCGGCACTGGCCCTGCTGGGGATGACGCTGGTGATCCAGGTCTTCGTCTACCCGGACGCATGGCCGACGCACCTCTCATGGGCCGCGCTGCTGCTGTACCTGGCAGGCCGCGGCGCGGGCCGCCTGTCGCTCGACCACGCGCTGGGCATTCGCTGACGGACCGGCACCCGGCCCGCGGGCTTCCACCCTGTTGAATCGGGCGCGGCTTGCCTATATTGGGCCGCCATGCCTTCCACCTGGTTTCTCGACGCGCCACCTGCGGGCCAGCTGCTGGACGCCGGCGCCGTCGCGCACCTGCTCGATGCAGGCAATGAGCAGGCGCCCGCGCTCCACATGCTCGACTTCATCAACCACGTGGTGCCGGTCGAATACATCTCGCTCGTGGAGTACATCGACGGCGTTCCCTCGCAGGTCGAAGGGCATTCGGCCGGCCGGCGCGACAACATCACGGCCGAGTGCTTCTCCCTCTACAAGAAGCGGTTCCGGCAGGCGGACGACATGACCCGCCTGGCCGCGCGCATGGGCGGGGAGGCATTGGCCCATGCACCCGTCACCGCCTTGCTGTACGACGCGGCGGACATTCCCGACCCCGCATGGCGCGAGCAGATCTTCGTCGGCCGCCAATTGACGGGTCGGCTGAGCTTTCTCTATTCGCCCGTGCCGCGGACGGTCTTTGCCATCAACCTGTATCGCAACCGGCAGAACGGCAGGTTCGCGCAAGCGGATGTCGCGCAACTGCTCGGACTGGCGCCCCTGCTGAAACGCGCACATCGCAATGCGCTGTTCGCGCAGCTCGCATCGCCCGATACGCCGCTGCGCGTGGCGAGCATCGAGCGCACGCTGCAGCGCACGGCGCCGCAGCTGTCGCCGCGCGAGCGCGAGGTCTGTGCGCGCATCGCCTGCGGGATCGGCGCCGACGGCATCGCCGCGGACCTGGGCATTGCCGCGTCGAGCGTGGCCACGCTGCGCAAGCGCGCCTACCTGAAGCTCGCGATCCACGGGCGGCAACAGCTCCTGCGCTTCATCCATTAGGGTTTTGTACCCTTCTGCGAGGACAGACGAGCGCCGCGCGAATTCCTACATTGCCTGGACTCTTGGAGACAGGCATGTGGCTTCGAAACTGCTGGTACGTCATTGCGTGGGATCACGAAATTTCCGCGAACGCGCTGTTCACGCGCACGGTGCTCGGCGAGCCCATCCTGGTCTATAGAACCGAAGGCGGCGAACTCGTTGCGATGCAGGACCGCTGCTGCCATCGGCATGCGCCGCTGTCGCGAGGACGCAGGGAAGGCGACTGCGTACGCTGCGGCTACCACGGCCTCAAGTTCGCGGCCGACGGCGCCTGCGTGGAAGCGCCCGGTCTGGCCAGCATTCCCGCGAAGGCGCGCGTGCGGACCTACCCGGTGGTCTCGCACAACAAGTGGATCTTCGTGTGGATGGGCGATCCGGCGCGCGCGCACTGCGCCTTGCTGCCGGACAACTTCTCGTGCGACCATCCCGACTGGCGCTACAGGCCCGGCTATGTCCACTACGACACGCCCTACCTGCTGGTGTGCGACAACCTGCTGGACTTCTCGCACCTGAGCTATGTGCACGAAGGCACGCTGGGCGGATCGACGGCCATCGCCCAGGCCGTGCCCAGGATCGAGAAGGTGCCGCGCGGCATCCGCGTGACGCGGCACGTGCCCGACGTGCCCCCGTCTCCGTTCTGGAAGTCGTTCCAGAGCTTCGACCGCAACGTCGACCGCTACTTCATCTATGACTTCCTGCTGCCCGGCACCTTGCTGATGAAGTCGGGCGGCGCGCCGGTGGGGCAGGCCGAGGGCGACTTGCGCGGCGGCGTGCAGCTGCACAGCTGCCAGGCGCTCACGCCCGAGACGGCCACGACCACGCACTACTTCTTCCAGCAATCGCACCGAAGCAGCATCGCGGACCCCGCGGTCACCGAGACCATCTACCAGGGCCTGGTCACCGCCTTCGAGGAAGACCGCGCAATGATCACCTCGCAGTACCTGAACATCGATCCCGAAGCGCGGATGCTGCCGCTCGCGATGGACGCCGCGCTGGTCCAGTACCGGCGGCTGCTGCAGCAAGAGGTCGAGCGCGAGCAGCGCGCCTCGCAGGCCGCTTGACGCTGCGGACCACATCCAGAACAACGCCAGGAGACCCCGATGCGCCGCCACTTCCTCACCCTCGGCTTCACCATGCTCGCCGCGCTGCCGCTTGCGGCGCTTGCGCAAGGCAACTTCCCGGGCAAGCCGATCCGCGTCGTCGTCACGGCCCAGGCCGGCGGTGCCAACGACTTCGTCGCGCGCCTGATCGGCGAGCATGCCGCGAAGGCGCTGGGCCAGCCCTTCGTGGTCGACAACCGCGCCGGCGCCAACGGCGCGGTGGGCCTGGGCGAAGTGGCACGCGCTGCGCCCGACGGCTACACGATCGCGGTCACGCTCGGCGACTCGCTCATCAACAACGTCGCGCTCTACAAGACGCTGCCCTACGACCCGCAGCGCGACTTCGTCTTCCTGACGCAGGTCGTGCGCAGCCCGGCCCTCCTGTCGGCCAACCTCGAGCTCGGCGTCAAGGACATGGAAGGCTTCCGCAAGCTCGCGGCCCGGCCGGGCCAGCAGCTCAGCTATGGCACCTGGGGACCGGGCGGGCTCGGCCATCTGGCGGGCGAGGCGCTCAACCGCAGGCTCGATGCGCACATGGTGCACGTGCCGCAGCGCGGCGAGGCGCCCGTCATGGCCGACCTGCTGAGCCACACCGTGAGCGTCGGCCTCACGTCGGCGGGACTCGCGCGCCAGCATGTGCAGGCGGGCAAGGTCGTTCCGCTCGCGATCATGGGGCGCGAGCGCTCGGCGGTGCTGCCGCAGGTGCCCACGATGCGCGAACTGGGCTTCGACGATCCGCTGTTCGAGGCGGCGGTATGGATCGCGTTCGTCGCGCCCGCCAGGACGCCGCCCGCGGTGGTCGAGCGGCTGACGGTGGCGCTGCGCAATGCCGCCGCCATGCCCGAGATCCAGGCGCGAATGGCGGAGCGCGGTCTGGAAATGCTCAACACCACGCCCGAGCAGTTCAATGCGAACTACCGGCGCGACTTCGACGTGATCACCCGGCGCATGCGGGAGTTCGGCATCGAGGCGCAGTAGCCACCGCAGCGGCACCGAAGTGCGCCGTGCCCGCCGCGCGGCGCCGGCGCATGTCCGGCTCCTTTGCGAAGTCTTGAACGTCCTGGTTGGACCTCTGCGCTGAAAAGCGCGCCCGAAGAGGTGAATTCCTTTATAGTCAACCAATCAGTTCACTATTTTCGACCTTCCACTGGAACAAGACAATGAACACTGCTGCTCCCGCGCGTCCGGCCGACGCGCTCGACTCGAACTGGTCCCTCGTGGCCGCCGGCGCGCTGATGACCTGCGTGGCCATCGGCGTGCTGTTTTCGCTGGCCGTTTTCCTGGAACCCATGAGCGCGGCCACCGGCTGGTCGCGCGCGGGTGTTTCCAGCGCCATGACGCTGGCCTTCCTGAGCATGGGCGTGGCCGGTTTCGGCTGGGGCGCCTTGAGCGACCGCTACGGCCCGCGCATGGTGGTGCTGGCCGGCACGGTGCTGCTCGGACTCTCGACCGTGCTGGCCAGCCGCGCATCGACCTTGCTCGAATTCCAGCTCTTCTACGGCGTGCTGATGGGCCTCGCGGCCGGCAGCTTCTTCGCGCCGGTGATCGCCACTGCCGCGTCCTGGTTCGACCGGCACCGCAGCCTGGCCGTCTCGCTGGTCTCGGCGGGCATGGGCGTGGCGCCCATGACCATCTCGCCACTGGCCGCGTGGCTGGTCACGCACCACGACTGGCGCACGGCCCAGCTGATCATCGGCATCGGCGCATGGATCGTGCTGCTGCCGGCGGTCTGGCTCATTCGCGCGGCACCACGCGCAGCCCACAGGGACGCTTCGGCGGGAGGCGCCGCCCCGGCAGCGGAGATGAAGGTCGGACAGGCGCTGCGCTCGCGTGCCTTCCTGGTGCTCGGCATCACGTTCTTCGCGTGCTGCGCGGCGCACTCCGGGCCGATCTTCCATACGGTGAGCTATGCCATCGGCTGCGGCTTGCCGACCTTCGCGGCCGTCACCATCTACAGCATGGAAGGGGCGGCGGGCCTCGGCGGGCGGTTGCTGTTCGGCGTGCTGGCGGACCGGCTGGGCGCCAAGCGGGTGCTGGTGGCCGGCCTGCTGATCCAGGCCTTGGCCGCCGCGAGCTACCTGCTGGTGAAGCAGCTCGGCGGCTTCTATGCCGTGGCCATCGTCTTCGGCCTTGCCTATGGCGGCGTGATGCCGCTCTATGCGGTGCTGGCGCGGGACTACTTCGGTCCCCGCATCCTGGGCACGGTGCTGGGCGCGGCGTCGATGCTGTCGAGCCTGGGCATGGCGCTCGGCCCGGTGCTCGGCGGCTGGCTGTTCGACCGCTACGGCAGCTACACCTGGATGTACATCGGCTCGATGACCGTGGGGCTTGGCGCCGTGGCCATCGCGCTCACGTTCCCGCGGACCGGTGCCGCCAACAAGCAGCCGCAGCTTCAGCCGGCCGGCTGACTCCTTTGGCAGGCCTGGATCGTCCTGGTTCCATCCACACCAACAACGGAGCCAGATCATGAGCATCATCAAGGACAAGAACATCGTCGTCACCGGCGGAAGCCGCGGCCTGGGCCTGGGGCTGGTCGAAGCGCTGGTCGCGCAGGGCGCCAGGGTGACGGTGGTCGCGCGCGACGCCGGTGCGCTCGAAGCCGTGCGCGCCCGGCTGGGCGTGGCCACCGTCTCCGCGGATGTGACGGACGAGGCCGCGGCCCACCGCATCCTGGCCGAGGTCCGCCCCGAGATCCTGGCGCTGAACGCCGGCGCGCCGCCGCGCATGGGCCGGCTCGACCAGCTGAGCTGGGCCGATTTCAGCGCGCCATGGGAGACCGACGTCAAGGCCGGGCTCTACTGGCTGCAGGCGGCGCTCAGGCTGCCGCTCGCGCCCGGCAGCCGCGTGCTCGTGGGATCGAGCGGCGCGGCGCGCAACGGCTCGCCGCTCTCGGGCGGCTATGCCGGCGCCAAGCGCATGCTCTGGTTCATGGCCAGGTATGCCAACGGCATTTCGGAACAGCAGAAGCTCGGCATTCGCTTCCAGGCGATCGTGCCGATGCAGATGATCGGCGGCACCGGCGTGGGCGACGCGGGGGCCGCCGCCTATGCGCGCGCCATGGGCGTTGCGCCCGGCGAGTTCCTCGCGCGCTTCGGTACGCCGATGCCGCCGCGCGCCTTCGGCGACAAGGTGGTTTCGATGCTGGACGACCCGGCGTGGGCCAAGGGCTTCGCCTTCGGCTTCGGCGGCGACTCGGGCATCACGGTGCTCGAGGAGGCGGCCGCATGAGTGCAGCACAGGCGCCTTCGCCGGACCTCGGCGGCACCCAGGCGCAGCTGGCGGCGCTTGCCGAGGCGCTGCGGCCCGAGCTGCACCGCTACTGCGCGCGGCTGATGGGCTCGGTCATCGAGGGCGAGGACGTCGTGCAGGACACTTTCGAACGTGCCTTCGCGGCCGTGCATGGCATGGACGAGGCCACGCCGCTTCGGCCCTGGCTGTTCCGCATCGCCCACAACCGCGCGCTCGATCTGCTGCGCGGCCGCACGATCCGCATGGCCGAGCCGATAGCCGCTGCCGACGACCTGGCCGACACCGCCAACCCCGACCCGATGGAGATGCTGATGCGCCAGGAAGCTGTCGAGACCGCGGTGTCGCGCTTCGCGGAACTCCCGATCCACCAGCGCAGCGTGGTGGTCCTGAAGGACGTGCTCGGCGAATCGCTGGCGGAGATCGCCGCGGTGCTCGACCTCACGGTCGACGCCGTGAAGGGCCATCTTGCGCGCGGGCGAGCGCGACTGCGGGAGATCAACGCACAGCCGCCCGGCCCGCCCGCAGCACCGCCACCGCCGTCCGCCGCGCTTGCGCGCTATGTCGCGCTCTTCAACCAGCGTGACTGGGACGGCCTGCGCGCGCTGCTCGCCGACGACGTGAGGCTGGTCCAGTCGGCGCATCCGGTGCGCGCCGGCCGCGCCGACGTCGGCATGTTCTTCACGCTCTACGCAAAGATCGATGGCGTGTGGCTGGCCCCGGCATGGCTCGAGGGCCGCGAGGTGATCGCGGTGTTCGACCAGCGCGGCGATCCGGAACCCGGCTACATCATGTGGCTGGAGTGGCGGGGTGGCCGCATCAGCCTGATCCGCGACTACCGCCACATCCGCTACGTCACGGCCGATGCGCGGCTGCAGCTGATGGCTTGCGCCTGAGTCTTCGAAGCCAGCGGCCGCCGGCATCGAAGCCGCGGCAAGCGCCCACCGCGATCGCACCGGTGACCGCGAGCATGGCCGCGGTGTGGACGCCGACCGCCGCGAGCGCCAGCAGCAGCGAGTCCGACGAGCTGAACGCCGTCGCTGCGCCATCGCCGATGCACAGCGGGATCAGTGCCGGCACCAGCATCAGGCCGGCGCCGTGCGCGGTGGACACCATGAAGGACCAGAGCGCCATTCCCGCATGCCCCGCCGGTGCGCGCGCCGCACTGGGCGTGCGGCCCCACAGGTGAAGCGCCGCGAAGAGCACCACCAGCACACCCGCCAGCATCTGCAGCAACGCGCGGTCCAACGACAGGCCGAAGGCCACCGCACCGGCCACCAGCGCCACCGAGGCGGCATGGCCGATCGCGATCGGCAGCAGCGCCCGCAAGGCCTGCCTGCGGTCGCGCGAACGCAGGCCCCAGGCGGCGGCCCACATCCAGCCGCTGGCAGGGTTCAGCCCGTGCAGGGCGCCGACGCCCGCAACCGCGAGCCACGGCCAGAGGCTTGCCATGGTGTGCCTGCCGGTTCAGCGCGTTGACCGTTCAGTCGGACGCGTGGCAGCACGAACCCGCCGCGGCCGCCGGCTTTGCGGCCGGCGCCGGCTCGTAGCGGTCGTGATGGCGCACCCAGTCCATCGCGTAGATGGGGTTCGGCTCGTCGCGGCCCTTGGGCGTGAGGTCGAGCAGGCTGTAGGTGCCCATCATCACTTCCACGCCGCGCTCGTAGGTCGAATAGGTGTGGAACACCTCGCCCGCGTCGTTTCTATAGAACACGCTGATGCCGGGGGCCTCCTGCGCGGGGAAGGGCCGCACACTGTAGTTGTAGCAGACCTCGCCTTGGCCCTCGGCCCACTGCTGTGGCGTGAAGCTCACGTTGAAGTCGTAGTTGAAGTCGCTGCCGTGTGCCGAGACCCACCTGAACTGCCAGCCCATGCGCCGGCGGAAGCGTTCGATCTGGTCCAGCGGCGCGCGCGAGACGACCAGGAGCGTGACGTCGCGGTTTTCCAGGTGCACCTTCATCCCGCCGAGGTGGTCGGACATGTAGGAGCAGCTCGGGCAGCCCTGCTCCCAGTCGGGGCCGAGCATGAAGTGCTGCACCAGCAGCTGGCGGCGGCCTTCGAACAGGTCGGCCAGCGCGCGCGGGCCCTCGGGCGTGTCGAAGACGTAGTTCTTCTCGACGCGGGTCCACGGCAGCGCGCGGCGCTCGCGGGCGACCTGGTCGCGCAGGTGCGTCAGTTCCTTTTCGCGCGCCAGCAGCGCCTTGCGCCGGGCCAGCCACCGGTCCTTCGAGACGACGGGGTGGTTCGTCACGGTGTTCTTTTCGGCAATGGCGGTGTTCATGCGTTTCTCCTTGGGCTCGGTGAGCCGATGTGGGTTTCGTCCATGCGCGGCGCCACCCGCCTGGTGGCCGGCGCGCTCGTCTTCGGCAGGCAAGCCGAAAGGGGGTTGTCGCGGTGGGCCGCTCAGGCCCGGGCGGCTTTCGGGCGCCGCACGGCGCGGACCTTGCCGCTGCCGCCGCCACCGCAGTAGAAGAGGTCGGCGCCGTCGGACTCGAGCCCGCTCACGTTGGCGCCGCGCGGCATCTCCAGCCGCTCGAGCACGGCGCCGCTGTCGGGGTCGACGCGGCGCAGCTCGCTCTCGTCGCCTTCCCAGGTGGCGTGCCACAGCTCGCCGTCGACCCAGGTCACGCCGGTGACGAAGCGGTTGGACTCGATGGTGCGCAGCACCGCGCCGCTCACCGGGTCGATCTGGAGGATCTTGCGGTCGCGGTACTGCCCGATCCAGAGGCTGCCCTCGGCCCAGGTCAGGCCCGAGTCGCCGCCGTGGCCGGGCGTGGGAATCGACGCCAGCACCTTGCCGCTGGCCGGATCGATCTTGTCGATGCGCGCCTCGGCGATTTGATAGAAGTAGGTGCCGTCGAAGGCGGTGCCGGCGTCGCAGGCGCAATCGAGGGTGCGCGTGGTCTCGCCGCTCGCGGGGTCGAAGGCCACCAGCTGCGCGCCGGTGGCCGCCCAGACGCGCTCGCCGTCATGGGTCACGCCGGCCACGCTGGTGGCGCCGGCGAAGGGACCGTACTCGCGCACGATCTCGGCCGTGCGCGGTGCGGCCTCAGGCTTGTCTTTCTTGCTGGCTGCTGTGCTGCTGTTCATCGCGGGCTCCTGGTGTGGCGGGCTCCGGAATCGGCGCCTTGGAGACAACTCTATTCAATCGGCAGCGCGGCGGGGAGTAACAAGATCGTCGTGAATCCCGTCAGCGGCGGCGCGAGCCAGCGCTGCGCCCGCGCCCGGCCGATGGCGCGCACCCGCCCCTCGGCCTCGAGTTCGGCCAGCGCGCGCTGCACCGTGCGCTGGCTCGCGTCCAGCGCCAGCGCCAGCGCCGAGGTCGACCACGCTGCCCCGTCGGACAGCAGCGCCACCAGCGAAGCCTGCTCGCCGTCGATGGGTGGCGCGAGCACGACCACCTCGCGGGCATCGCGCGGCCTGAGCACAAAGCCGCGCGCCGTGGCCTCGATGCCGGCCTCGGCCGCGACCAGCGCGCGCAGGCGGCCGATCTCGACCCGCAGGCGCGCGCGCAGCGTCTCGTCGGGATGTCGGGTGTTGAACGCGTAGGCGATCAGCGCCTCGCGTTCGATGTCGCCGGGCCAGGCCTCGGCGAGCGCCCGCGCCAGCGCGAACAGCACCGGACGGCGCGCCAACGGCCGCCATGCACCGCCGGCGCCCACGCCGCGGCGGCAGGCGTCGACCACCAGCGCGTCCGAGGCCCGCAGCGCCGCGACCTCGTCGAGCCGCAGCGCCTCTTCGCCGCCGGCAAAGAGACGCCGTGCCGCGGGACGGTCGAGCGCAGCCTGCGCCTCCGCCACCTCGGCCGAAAGCGCCGGCACGCGGGCGCGGGCGGCCGCCGCCTGCGCGCGGGCCAGCGCTGCGCGTGCCGGGCCGACGTGCAGCGAGCGCAGTGCCAGTTCCATGGTGGTCAGCTCGGCGACCGCCTCGAGCGCGGGCGGCAGGTCACGCGCATCGAGCGGCGCCAGCGCGGCCCGGGCTGCCTCGAGCCGGCCGAGCAGGAGCTGCTGCCGCGCCGCGATCAGCCGCGCCTGCAGCGCGTTGGCATGGTCGGCGTGCGCTTCGAGCGTGGCGGCCGCCGCGGCCAGCGCGCGCGGCGAGCCGCCGAGCTCGCGCATGGCCATGGCCACCTCGGCCTCGGCCACCACGCAGCGCGCGCGCGCGAGTTCCTCGTGGGCCCCGAAGCCGCGCGCGGCGCGTCGCAGCAGTTCGCGGGCGCGCGGATGCTCGCCGAGCTGCGCCATCGCGATGCCGCGCAGGGCCAGCGCCGGCGGGTCGTCACGCAGCGCGACCCGCTTGAGCGCGCCGAGCGCATCGCCGGCGGCCAGGGCGCGGGCGGAGGCGGCAATCAGGGAATCCATGGCGCGAGGCTACAGCGGTCGTGCGTACTGGGGCATGTAGTTCCGCACCAGCATTGCCACGAGCTCAGCCTGCAACACGTCTTTCGAACGCTTGAGGGGATCGCGGTTCGGATATTTCGCCAAAGCCAGCTTGACGTCCACGAAATCCAAGGGATGCATCGTGTTCATGAGTGCCATCTCACCGGTCGTGGAGACCACCATCTGGCTGAATCGCGGGGAATTCAGGATCCGCTCGCCCGTGGAGGCCTGCACCGCCCAGATGTCGTCTTCGTCATCGCTCATGCGCAGTGGATGCGGGTCACCATCCTTGGCGACACGGCGAATGACATCGACCTCGAATCCGGTCGCGTTGCGCACGGTCTCCTTTTGATCCTCGAGGCGCTCGAAAGACTTGTCGGCCTTGCGAAGAAGACCGAGCAGCGACACCTCCGATTCCTTCATGCGGGAAAAAAAGGCCAGATGCTTGCGCGTATCAAACAGAAGGTCGATGTCGCGAGTCGCCATGGCCTGAGGCACGAATCTCACGCCACACGCACTTTCATAGGCGTACAGGGCGTGTGTGCCGACCACGGTGAAATGCTCGGATATCCCCGCTTTGTCCAGGACGTTCAGTACATCGACGACGACGGGGGGGACACGGCCGACCCGCAGCGCGCGATTCAGACGACGCTGCTCTTCGAATGTCCTTTCGATGGACGCCAGTCGATCGGCAAGAGCGACCTTGCGCTGGGTGAAGATCTGAAAAATCTTGGCGGTCGCGTCGCTTTCGGGCCCCAATGATTTGTGGGCGCCCTTGACAGAAGTACGGATCAGATACCGATGACCCGAGATCTCGCGCCAGATCATCCCGCCTCGGAACTGCGCGGCCTCATGCCTCAAGCGTCGAATTTCTGCAAAGACGCTCTCCGCGTCGATGTACTGCCGCTTCTGGCTTTCACTGTTTTCGAGGATGTCCGACATTTCATCATTTTCCTGAAGTTTTCATTTTTATGGTGAAAAACGCGAAGGCAGGCCCTTTGTTTCCTTTCACTGCAAACAGATGATTTCGGAAAATGTGATGAAAATATATATAAATCAATAGCTTATATAAATACTTCAAAGCAGGAACATGGTGGTGCAGGGCGCCCTCAGGCTGGCCAACTCCCGCCCGCGGACGTGCTTCATGAAGCCTGGCTTCACAAGGTGTGCAGTATTCGCCACTATTTCTTTTGGATTCTTCTTCTTACAGTCGCCGCCAGCGCCCCTCGGGCGCGACCCCACCCACGAAGAACGGATCCCACCATGAGCTCGCTCAACGTCAACGGCCGCGACCACGCGGTCGACGCCGATCCCGGCACCCCCATCCTCTGGGCCCTGCGTGACACGCTGGGCATGACCGGCACCAAGTTCGGCTGCGGCGCGGCGCTGTGCGGCGCCTGCACCGTGCATCTGGACGGCCAGGCCATCCGCTCGTGCATCACGCCCATCTCGGCCGCTGAAGGCAAGAAGATCGTCACCATCGAAGCCGCCACCGACGGCAGCGACCCGGTCGGCGCCGCCGTGCACGCCGCATGGGTCCGGCACGACGTGGCGCAGTGCGGCTACTGCCAGAGCGGCCAGATCATGAGCGCCACGGCGTTCCTCAAGTCGCAGCCCCAGGGCAAGCAGCCCACGGCGGCCGAGATCGATGCCGCCATGGCCGGCAACATCTGCCGCTGCGGCACCTACGCCCGCATCCGCGCCGCGGTGGCCGATGCCGCCAAATCCCTGGCCTGAAGGAGCATCCGCCATGCTGCCCACCCACATCGATCCCGCCGAACTGCCGCGCATCCTGCAGCGCCTGATGGCCGCCAGCCAACAGCAACCCGAAGACGCCGCCGCGCTGCCGCGCCGCAGCTTCCTGAAGCTGGCCGGCGTCGGCGGCCTCGCGCTCGGCGCCTTTCCCCACATGGCCATGGCGCAGGCCACTGGCAAGGGCGCCGCGGCCAGCACCCTCAAGCCGACGCAGCAGCCCTCGGCCTTCGTGCAGATCGCCCCCAACGGCGAAGTCACCGTGACCCAGAACCGCCTCGAATTCGGCCAGGGGGTGCAGACCGGCTTGCCGATGATCCTGGCCGAGGAGCTCGATGCCGACTGGAGCCTGGTGCGCAGCAAGAGCGGCACCAACGACCCCGCCTACCACGACCCGCTCTTCGGCATGCACCTGACCGGCGGCTCCAACTCGATCAAGAACAGCTACACGCAGTACCGCGAGCTGGGCGCGCGCGCCCGCGCCATGCTGCTGTCGGCCGCCGCGGCGCGCTGGAACGTCGACGTGTCCACGCTGCGCACGCAGGCCGGCACCGTGCTGGGCCCGAACGGCCGCAAGCTGGGCTATGGCGAGCTGGCCGAAGCCGCCATGGCGCTGCCGGTGCCCGAGAAAGTCACGCTGAAGGATCCCAAGGACTTCCGGATCATCGGCCGCCCGACCACGCGCCTGGACGCGCGCGCCAAGAGCAGCGGCCGGCAGGACTTCGGCATCGACGTCAGGCACGCCGGCCAGCTCACGGCCGTGGTGGCGCATCCGCCTGTGTTCGGCGCGCGCCTCGCTTCGGTGGACGACAGCGCCGCGCGCGCCGTCAAGGGCGTGAAGGCCGTGCTGCGCGTGCCGCTGGACCGCGGCGCCGAAGGCGTGGCCGTGGTGGCCGACGGCTACTGGCCCGCCAAGCTGGGCCGCGACGCGCTCAAGCTGCAGTGGGACACGGCCGCCGTCGAGAAGGTCGACAGCGACCGGCAGCTGGTCCAGTACCGCGAACTGGCCAGGCAGCCCGGCGCGCGCAAGTTCGACGCCGACATGGCGCCGCTGGCCAAGGCGCCGCGGCAGCTGGAAGCCGAGTTCGTGTTCCCCTACCTCGCCCATGCGCCGATGGAGCCGCTGAACTGCACCGTCCAGCTGTCGGGCGACCGCGCCGAACTGTGGGTCGGCACGCAGAGCGCCGGGCTCGACGGCGCCGCGGCGGCGCGCACGCTCGGCCTCAAGCCCGAGCAGGTGCGCGTGAACGTGCAGATGGCCGGCGGCGGCTTCGGCCGGCGCTTCGTGGGCTCGAGCGACGTGGTGGTCGAGGCGTGCGAGATCGCCAAGGCCGCGCGCGCCGCCGGGCTCAATGCGCCGGTGCGCCTGCTGTGGAGCCGCGAGGACGACATCAAGGGCGGCTACTACCGCCCCATGCACCTGCACCGCGCGCGCATCGGCTTCGACGAGCGCGGCAAGGTGCTGGCCTGGGACCACGTCATCGTGGGCCAGTCGATCACCGCCGGCACGGTGTTCGGCGACTCGATGGTGAAGAACGGCATCGACGCCACGGCCGTCGAGGGCATGCGCGATCCGTATCCGCTGCCCATGCGCCTGACCGTGCACCACCCCAAGGCCAACGTGCCGGTGCTGTGGTGGCGCAGCGTGGGTTCCACCCACACCGCCTTCGTGATGGAGACGCTGCTCGACGAGATCGCGCGCAGCACGAAGCAGGATCCGGTGGCCTACCGCATGCAGCTCTTCGGCGACAAGCATCCGCGCCACCGCGCCGCGCTGCAGCTCGCCGTCGACCGGAGCGGCTACGGCAAGAAGCAGCTGCCCGCCGGCCGTGCCTGGGGGGTGGCGGTACACGAATCCTTCGAGTCCGTGGTGGCCTACGTGGTGGAAGCTTCGGTGAAGGACGGTCAGCCGGTGCTGCACCGCGCCACCGCCGGCGTGCACTGCAACCTGGCCGTCAATCCGCGCAGCGTGGAAGCCCAGGTGCAGGGTGCCGCGGTCATGGGCCTGTCGATGTGCCTGCCGGGCGGCGCCATCACGCTGAAGGACGGCGAAGTGCAGCAGAGCAACTTCGGCGACTTCACCGTCGCGCGCATCACCGACATGCCCGAGTTTGCCGTGCATATCGTGCCGAGCGCGGAGCCGCCCAAGGGCATCGGCGAGCCGGGCCTGCCGCCGCTGGCGCCGGCCTTCGCGAACGCCATCGCGCAGCTGACCGGCAAGCCGCTGCGCCAGCTGCCGTTCAACCTGGCGGACAGCAAACCGGCATGACCCGCAACGATCGCAAGCAGCGCCTCGCAGCCTCTCTCGCGTTGGCCTTGGCGCTTGGCGCAGGCGCGGCCTGGCCGGACCGCGCGGCGGCCAGCCAGGCACTGGCGCAGAAGTACGCCTGCATCGCGTGCCACCAGCCCGCGGCCAAGGTGGTGGGGCCGTCGTGGAAGGAGATCGGCGCACGCTACGGCGACGGGAAGACCAGCGCGGCGCAGCTGGCGGCGAGCATCAAGGCCGGCAGCTCGGGCAAGTGGGGCGCCATGCCCATGCCGCCGCAGGGCCGGGTCCCCGATGCCGACCTGCAGTCGCTCGCGCAGTGGCTGATCGACGGCGCGCCCTGACCGGCATTGCCTGAGCCGCGGCCGCGCCAGGCGGCGCAGGACCGCTCCCTAGAATGCCGCATGGAAACCCGGCAGATGCGTTGTATCGTGGCCATTGCCGAGGCCGGCAGCCTCACGCGCGCGGCGGAGAACCTCGGCCTCGCGCAGCCCGCGCTGACGCAGATGCTGAACCGGCTGGAAAGCGAGCTCGGCACCCGGCTCTTCACGCGCACGCGCCGCGGAGCCACGCTCACCGAGGCCGGGCTCGCCGTCGTCGATGACCTGCGGGCGAGCCTGGCCTACGGCGACGCGGCCACCGAGCGCATCCGCGCCATGGGCGCCGGACGCGCGGGCCGGCTCACCATCGGCTTTGTCACGCACGCCGTCTACCAGGTGCTGCCACGTGCGCTGCAACGCCTGCGCGCGGCATACCCGCAGCTCGACATCTCCTTGCGCGAGATGAGCAATGCCGAGCAGGTCGAGGCGCTCGAAGGCGGGCGCATCGACATCGCGCTGCTGCATCCCCCCGTGGCCGTCAACGCGCGCGTGCACGAGAAGCGGCTCGGCGAGGAACGGCTGGTCGCAGCCATTCCCGTCGCCCATGAGCCCGGGGCCGACGGCTGCGTGTCGCTGGCGGAGATTGCCGCGCACGGGCTGGTGTGGTTTCCGAGCCTGCAGATGTCGGCGCTACGCACGCAGGTTCTGGCGGCGTTTCGCGCCGCCGGACACGAGTTGCGGATCGTGCAGGATGCCAACCGCACGCTCACGGTGCTGTCGTGCGTGGCGGCGGGCCTGGGGTGGTCGCTGCTGCCGAGCTCGGTGCGCGCGCTGCGCCACGAAGGCGTGCGCTATGCCGAGGTGCGCGACGGCGCCGCGCTGCCGCCTTTCGAGCTCTCCGCGATGTGCCTGGCGAAATCGCGCCCCGCATTCGCCGATGCCTTCGCCGCCATGCTCGATGCGTCGCCGTGCCGCTAAGGCTGTCGAAGCGCCGCTTCCTCGGCCAGCCGCGTGACGATTGCCTGTTCAACCAGCCTGCGCGAGGCGAGCTGCAAGCGGCCGCACTGAGCGCAGCGATAGAGCCGCCGCGAAGGGAACAGACGCATCCAGAGGCGCCGCTGCAGGCGCTTCAGGTGGCCGAAGCCGCACGGGCAACTTGAAAACAGGTTTTCCAAGACAAGCTCCAAATGGATCCGCAGTACCGAACTCGTCTGTCGCTAGAACTTCTCGGCTCCGGCAGCTTCGTTGCGTCACGTAATTGTTTGTCGAAATTTCGCCTGATTGTGTTGATATTGGTAACGGTTAACACTCCCACAAAGTGGGGAGTGGCCCCGGTTCAGTCGAGCGCGATCCGGTTGGTCTTCGCGACCTGGGTCCATTTGGCGATCTCGGCGCGGCGGAAGGCGTCCAGTTCGGCCGGGGTGGAGCCGATGACCTCGGCGCCCATGGTTTCGAGGCGCGTGCGCACATCGGGCTCGCGCAGCACGGCGGCCAATTCCCTGGACAGCCTGTCGACCACGGGCGCAGGCGTTCCGGCCGGAACGAACACGCCGTTCCATTCGTAGACCTCGTAGCCGGCCAGCCCCGCCTCGGCCACCGTCGGCACCTGCGGCAGCACCGGCGAGCGCGCCTTGCCGGTCACCGCCAGCGCGCGCAGCTTGCCGCCCTGGATGTACGGCAGGCTGGAGGCCAGGCTGCCGAAGAACACCGGCACCTGGCCCGCCATCACGTCGGTGAGCGCGGGGCCGCCGCCCTTGTAGGCCACGTGGGTCATGCGCACGCCGGCCATCGCACCGAAGAGTTCCGCGGCGAGGTGCTGCGCCGAGCCGTTGCCCGAGGAGGCGTAGTTGATCTGCTCGGGCCTGGCCTTCGCCTGCGCGACGAGGTCCTTCACGCCCGCGATGGGCGCGGCAGGGTTGACCACCAGCACATTGGGCACCCGCACCAGCAGCGAGACCGGCGCGAGGTCGCGCAGCGTGTCGAACGGCATCTTGCTGCGCAGCGCCGGGTTCTGCGAATGGTTGGAGGCGTCGAGCATGACCGTGTAGCCGTCGGCCGCGCTCTTGGCAACCAGGTCGCCGCCGATCGCGCCGCCCGCGCCGGCGCGGTTGTCGATCACCACCGGCTGCCCGAGCCGGGCCGAGAGCTTCGGCGCGATCACGCGCGCCACCGCGTCGACCGTGCCGCCCGGCGGGTAGGTCACGACCATCTTCACGGGTTTGGCGGGCCATGCCTGTGCCGCGGCGCCCAGGGCCGAAAGGCACAGCGCGGTGCCGATGCAGGCGGCGGGAAGCCACGCGCGCAGCTTGGGGGTTGTCGCATTCATGATGTTGTCGTCTCCTTGGAAAAACCGAAAAGCGCGGCCGGCGTGTCGACCAGGATGCAGCGCCGTGCGTCGGCGTCCGGGATCCAGTGGTTCAGCGCGGTGCGCGTCTGTGCGTAGCCCGCGTGTTCGCGGTGCTGGGTGTGGGGCCAGTCGCTGCCCCACAGCAGGCGCTGCGGTCCGCAGGCGTCGAGCAGCGACGCCGCGGCGCGCCGCGCCTCGGCCCCGAGCGGATCGCGCCAGCTGCGGTAGGCGGCCGACAGCTTGACCCAGGTGCGACCACCGGCGGCGGCGCGCGCGAGCCAGCCGAAGCCGCTGTCGGCCGCGGAGTTCTCGCCCGGACGTCCGAAGTGGTCGACGACCAGCTTGCAGCCGGCATCGAGCACGGGCTGGCCCGCCGCGGCCAGGTCCTGCGATGGCCGGTGCAGCTCGACATGCCAGTCCAGCGCCCGCACATGCTGCAGCAGGGTTTGCCACACGGGCCGGGAAAGGTCCGGCATCGGCAGCCCCACGAGGTTGAGCCGCAGGCCGCGGACACCGGCATCCGCGAGCACCCGCAGTTCATCGAACGGCGTTGCGGCGTCGACCACCGCCACGCCGCGCAAGCGCTCCGGGTGGGCGCGCAGCACGCCGAGCAGGTAGCTGTTGTCGGTGCCGAGGAAGCTGGGCTGCACCAGCACGCCGTGCGACACATCGTGCGCGTCGAGGAGGCCGAGGTACTCGCCGGGCGTGGCGTCGTAGTCCGGCGCATGCCGGCGCTCGGGAGCGAGCGGCAGGCTGCCGAGGAAGACGTGCGCATGGCTGTCGACCGCGCGCAGGTCTCGCGGACCGTCGCGGAACGTCGATCGCTGCGGCAGAGGATGGGAAGAAAACAGATCGCGCCTCCTCGATGAAGTGAGGCGGAAGTATCGGCAGGGAAGCGCTGCAGCGGAATCCGCGCGCGCGTTCGTTATTCATAGGCGCCGCTTATGCCGCGGCCGGCCCGTTCAGGGCGTGCTGCCAGTCCGCGGCACGCCGAGCTTGCGCAGCGTCCGGTGGAAGTTGCTGCGGTCGATGCCGGCCTCGCGCGCTGCATTGGCCACGTGCCCGCGGTGCCGCGCCAGCGCATCGGCGAGCCAGGCGCGCTGGAACGCCTCGGTGGCTTCGCGCAGTGTGCCGCCGGCGGCGCCGGCAAGGCCCGTGCCCGTGCCTGCGGACACCGGGGCGGGTGATGTCGATGGCGTTGCGGAGCCCCCGGCCGCCGCCGCATCCAGCGCCAGGTGATGCGGCTCGATCGCGGTCCAGCGCGCGCCGCGGCGCTGCTCCCTGAAGGCGCGCAGCGATGCGCGGCTGATCACATGCTCGAGTTCGCGCACGTTGCCGGGCCAGCCGTGCGCGAGCAGCGCGGCCTTGGCGGCCGGCGACAGCCGCAGGTTGCGCGCGCCCAGGCGGTGCTGGTTCTCCTCGAGAAAGCCGCCCGCGAGCGCCACCACGTCGCGCCCGCGCTCGCGCAGCGGTGGCACGACCAGCGGATAGACCGAGAGCCGGTGGTAGAGGTCGGCACGGAAGCGGCCCTGCGCGATCGCTGCGGGCAGGTCGCGGTTGGTGGCCGCGATCACGCGCACGTCGACCTTCAGCGTGCGATCGCTGCCGGGCCGCTGCAGCTCGCCGCTCTGCAGCACGCGCAGCAGCTTGGCCTGCACCGTCAGCGGCAGCTCGCCCACCTCGTCGAGAAAGAGCGTGCCGCCATCGGCGATCTCGAACTTGCCGCTGCGGTCCTGCAGCGCGCCGGTGAAGGCGCCGCGCTTGTGGCCGAAGAGCTCGCTGTCGGCCAGCGTCTCGGGCAGCGCCGCGCAGTTCACCTGCACCAGCGGCTGGTCGCTGCGGCGCGAGCGCGCATGCAGGCGCTGCGCCACCAGGTCCTTGCCCACGCCGGTCTCGCCGAGCACCAGCACCGTGAGGTCGGACACCGCGACCGTGTCGATCTCGCTGCACAGCTGCTTCATCGCGGGGCTGCCGCCGAGCAGCTCGCGCGTGGCGCCGCCGCCCGAGCGCAGGGCCTGCGCGACGGCCTGCTCGCGCATCGCGCGCGCTTCCATTTCCTGGATCGTGTGGGCCGCCTCGATGCCGGTTTCGACCAGCGCCACCAGCGCGTTGAGCTGCGCCGGCCCCACGGCCTCGAAGGTGCCGGCCTCGAGCGCATCCAGCGTCAGCAGGCCCCAGACGACGCCGCGCAGCCGCAGCGGCGCGCCCATGCAGTCGTGCACGGGCAGGATGCCCGGCTGGCCCGCGACGAGGCCGTCGTACGGATCGGGCAGGCCGCAGTCCTGCGCGAAGCGCAGGCCCCGCGCGCTCTCGAGCAGGCGGGCAAAGCGCGGGTGCGAGGCCACCGGAAACTGCCGCCCCAGGGTTTCGTCGCTCAGGCCGTCCACGGCCAGCGGCCGCAGCACGTCGCCGTCGAGCCGCAGCAGTGCGGCGGCATCGCATCGGACGAGGCCGCGCGCGGCGGCAAGGAGCGACCGGTAGCGCGGACCCTCGGTGGCCGCGGCCGCCCCGCTTGTGGTCGAATTGACACTTGTGGTGGTCATAAATGCAACATGAATCCTGTTGCGGATTTGACCACGTATCGCAAATCCCCAATGGTGGCGGGCACTTGCGAGAGGCCGCCGGCTGGCATGGATCGTGAGAGGGAAGAGCATCCCAACTGCCGACCCCGAAAGCCACAGATGACCCCGCAAACCATCGCCATCGTCAAAGCCACCGTTCCCGCGCTCCAGGCGCACGGGGAGGCCATCACCAGCCACTTCTACCGGATCATGTTCGAGAGCCATCCGGAGGTGAAGGCCTTCTTCAACGAGGCGCACCAGGCCGCGGGCAGCCAGGCGCGCGCACTCGCGGGCGCGGTGCTGGCCTATGCCACGCACATCGACCGGCTCGACGAGATCGCCGGCGCGCTGCCGCGCATCATCCAGAAGCACGCCGCGCTGGGCGTGCTGCCCGAGCACTACCCGATCGTCGGCGGCTGCCTGCTGCAGGCCATCAAGGACGTGCTCGGCGAGGCCGCGACCGACGAGATCATCGCGGCCTGGGGCGAGGCCTACCAATCGCTCGCGGCGCTGCTGATCGCCGCCGAGGAAGAGGTCTACCGCGCCAACGCCGCACAGACCGGCGGCTGGCGCGGCGAGCGCGAGTTCCGCGTGGCGCGCCGCGAGCAGGAGAGCGAGGTCATCACCTCCTTCTACCTGGAGCCGACCGACGGCGGCCCGCTGCTCGCTTTCTCGCCGGGCCAGTACCTCACGCTGGTGCTGAACATCGACGGCGAGCCGCTGCGGCGCAACTACTCGCTGTCCGATGCGCCGGGCAAGCCCTTCTACCGCATCAGCGTCAAGCAGGAAGAGGGCGGCCGCGCATCGAACTGGCTGCACGAGAAGGCCGGCGTCGGCACCCTGCTGCAGGTGCAGGCGCCTTGCGGCGACTTCGTGCTGCAGCCCGCGGGCGAGCGCGTGCGGCCGCTGGTGCTGGTGACGGGCGGCGTGGGCATCACGCCGGCCATGAGCATGCTCGAGTCGGTGGCGCACACCGGCCGGCCGGTGCACTTCATCCACGCCGCGCGGCATGGCGGCGCCCATGCGTTCCGCGCGCGCGTCGATGCGCTGGCAGCCCGGCATGCCAACGTGAAGCCGCTCTATGTCTACGACGTGCCGCGCGAATCCGACCGGCCGCATGCGACCGGCTTCGTCACGCGCGAGCTGCTCGCGCAGCAGCTGCCGGCCGACCGCGACGTCGATCTCTACTTCCTCGGCCCGAAGCCTTTCATGAAGGCGGTGTATGCGAGCGGCCTTGCGCTGGGCGTGCCCAAGCAGCAGCTGCGCTACGAATTCTTCGGGCCGCTGGAGGCGCTGGAAGCATGAGGCGGGTTACCCCGCTTTGTCGACGCTTCGGCTTCGCGGGTATAGGATGAAAGTGCACTCACGAGGAGATCGCAAATGCCCGAACTGAACGCGCCCGAGAGCAGCAGCACCCGCGCCGTCGAACGCGCGCTGGACGAAAGCAAGCAGGTGAAGAAAACAGTGGAGGAAGCCGCGGACGAACTCGCTGTCGTTCATGTGGTGCTGGACAAGGGCGTCTCCGAGGACGCGCGCACCGACGACCTCGGCCGCGCGATCGAGCAGACCGACCAGATCGAGAAGAAGCTGTCGAAGTCGGTCGATCTGCTGGAGCGGGTCGCCGAAGCGCTGGAGGCCGAAAGCCACAGGAAGGCCTCGTGAGAAGAAAGAAGCCCCTGCGCCTTGCGCCGCGTGCTGCCTGGGCACCGTCTCCAAGTCGAGCAGCCTGCCTACAAGGATGAAGAAACACCGGCCGTAAAAAGAATCGATTGGTGGTTGCGTCCCGTTGCCCAAGCGCCTCCAGACGCCGAAAGCGCATGCATGCCGCTCACTGCAATCCTTGTCGAGGACAGCCGGACGATCCGGGACAACCTGATTCCGGCATTGGAGGAGCTGGCCGGCGTTCGCGTCGTGGCCACCGCCGAGACGGCGCAAGCGGCCATCGATGCGCTGGCGCTGCACGCTTCCTGGCAACTGGCCATCGTCGATCTCTTCCTGAAGGAGGGCTCGGGACTGACGGTCATCCGCGCCTGCCAGGGCCGCTCCAGGGACAAGCACCTGATCGTCCTGACGAACTACCCGAGCCCCGAGATGCGCCGCCGCTGCCTGGCGCTCGGCGCCGATGCGGTCTTCGACAAGTCCACCGAACTCGACGCCTTTTTCGAGCGCTGCCTGGGTTATCAAGGCAGGTGAGCTTCCAGGCGCGATCGGGCTATGCCACCCACACCGTCTTGATGTTCACGAACTCCTTGATGCCGTAGCCCGACAGCTCGCGGCCGTAGCCGCTGTCCTTCACGCCGCCGAAGGGCAACCGCGGATCGGAGCGGACGGCGTCGTTGACGAACACGCATCCCGCCTCGATCGACTCGGCCGCGATGCGCTCGCCGCGGGCCAGGTCGCGCGTGAGGACGGCGGCGCCCAGACCGAACGAGGAGTCGTTGGCGACCGCAATGGCCTGCGCCTCGTCGCGCACCGGAATGACTGCGGCCACGGGGCCGAACAACTCTTCGTCGTACGCGGCCATGCCCTTGGCGACGTCGGTCAGCACGGTGGGTGGGTAGTAAGCGCCCGGGCCCTCGGGAATCCGGCCGCCGAGCAGGCAGCGCGCGCCGCGCTGCACGCTCTGCTCGACCTGCCGGTGCAGGGCGTCGCGCAGGTCGTGCCGGGCCAGCGGGCCGATTTCCGTCGCCATGTCCAGCGGATCGCCTTGCCGCACCGCCTTCATCTTCTGCACGAAGCGCTGCTCGAATTCGCGCCGCACCGGCTCGACGACGATGAAGCGCTTGGCGGCAATGCAGCTCTGGCCGCCGTTGACCAGCCGGCCCCTTGTGCACACGCTGGCGGCCAGGTCGAGGTCGGAGTCCTCCAGCACCAGGTAGGGATCGCTGCCGCCGAGTTCGAGCACGGTCTTCTTCAGCATCTCGCCGGCCTTGCGCGCCACTGCGCTCCCGGCCGGGCCGCTGCCGGTCAACGTGACCGCGCGCACCAGCGGATGCGCGATGGCCGCATCGACCTGCGCATTGCCGATCAGCAGCGTTCGGAACAGGTGGTCGGGCATGCCGGCCTCGCGCAGGATCTGCTCGATCGCGAGCGCGCAGCCCGGCACGTTCGACGCATGCTTGAGCACCGCCGCGTTGCCGGCCATCAGCGCGGGCGCGGCGAAGCGGAACACCTGCCAGAACGGAAAGTTCCAGGGCATCACGGCCAAAACCACGCCCAGCGGATTGAAGGTGACGAAACTCGTGCGCGCTTCGGTCTCGACCGGCTCGCGTGCCAGCAGCCGTGCTGCGTTGTCGGCGAAGAATTCGCAGCATGCCGCGCACTTCTGCGCCTCGGCAATGCCGTCGCGCAGCGGTTTTCCCATTTCGCGCGCCATCAGCCGGCCCCAGCTGTCGGACTTCGCGCACAGGATCTTTGCCGCCGCGCGCAGGTGCTGTGCGCGCTGCTCGAACGAGGTGCCGCGCCAGGCCAGGAATGCCTCGTGCGTCTTGCCGATGATGTCGTCGACGGCGGCACGCGGCATTTCCGCATGGGCCTCGAGCTTCTCGCCGGTCGCGGGGTTGATGGATTCGATGGCCATCTCGCTGCCTGCCCTCACTTGCCGGCCCTGTGCGCGGCCCGCGTCCGCGCGGCCTTGCGGGCGGCATGCGAACGCTCGGCGGAACCCTTGGTGCGCGCCGCCTTGCGCGCCGCTGCCGAGCGCTCTGCCGCGGTGCGCTCCTTGGACGCCGCCTTGGCATGCCGGGCCAGCGCCGGCCTGGACGCCGCAGCCTGGCTTTCGTGCTGCAGGGCGCCGATGGTCGCGCGCGAGCGCTTGCGCGAGACCTTGGCATCCGGCTTGTCGCCGGCCTCCAGCGCATGCTGTGCGCTGCGCCGCGTCTTCTCTGAGACCGTGCCCTTCTTGGGCACTGGCAGGTCGACGCCGGCGCGGCGCGCTTTGGACAAGCCGATCGCAATGGCCTGCTCGGGCGAACGCGCTCCGTGCCGGCCTTCGCGGATGTGCTCGATTTCCTCGCGCACGAATTCGCCGGCCTGCGTGGTCGGCGCCTTGCCTTCGCGTTTGTCGCGCTCGGCGCGTTCGATGGTTTTCTTCTCGGGCATGGCGGATCTCCCGTAGTTGAAATATCTCCCGTAGTTAAATTTCACTCTAGGCCGGTGGCGTGCAGTGGGTGTAGGGCGCCGCAACCTCGTCGATGTAGGCCTTCGACGATGCAGGCGATCACGCGCGCGGGGCGCCGAGTCCTACAGATGGGAGGCGGCAATCTTTCGCAAAGTGTCCACGAGGCCCGGGCGCCGGCCGCCTCGGCTGGACCTGCTGCGTGGCCTTTCAACCGAAGAGGAGATTTCTCATGCACACGATCAAGGATGTGATGAGCCGGGACGTGCAAGTCATCAGTCCCGATGCGACCATCGCAGAGGCCGCGCGGCAGATGCGCGACGGCGACTTCGGCATGATGCCGGTCGGCGCGAACGACCGGATGATCGGCTCGATCTCGGACCGCGACATTGCCGTGCGCGCGGTGGCCGAAGGCCGCAGCGCCGACACCAAGGTGCGCGACGTGATGTCCGACGGCATCCGCTGGGCCTACGAGGACGAACCGGTCGAACGCGCCGTCGCGATCATGGGCGAGTACCAGATCCGTCGGCTGCCGGTCGTCAGCCGCGACAAGCGCCTGGTGGGCATCGTGGCGCTGGGCGACCTTGCGGTCAGGGAAGCCGAGTCCGAACCCGCGGCCGAAGCGCTGTGCGAGATCTCGGAGCCCGCCTGAGCACCGGCGCCACCGTTGGCGATTTCCTACAGCGCTTCCGCATCCCTCTGACAGAAGTCGGCGATGCGGTGGCGCAGTCTGGCATCGGATGTGGTGCGCCCCTCCGGGCTCCGACGGTGCTCAAGTGGAATCGAGCGAGCACGACGAGAACGAAGCAGGACAGGCCGGCGCACAGGCCAATGAGCGAAGCTCGTGGGCAAGGCGCATGGCATGAAAGGCGCACCACGTCCCCCTTATTTGAAGCGCAGCGACCGGCC
This sequence comes from Variovorax beijingensis, assembly GCF_007828835.1. Taxonomy (GTDB): domain Bacteria; phylum Pseudomonadota; class Gammaproteobacteria; order Burkholderiales; family Burkholderiaceae_C; genus Variovorax; species Variovorax beijingensis_A. The sequence goes on from NZ_VIVL01000012.1 coordinate 44,666, forward strand.
GCTGCCTTCCCTCTCGAAAACACCGCCGAAAGGATTCCCCATGAGCAAGACCCAACTCGATGGCGCCAAGGTTGCCATTCTGGTGGCCGACGGCTTCGAGCAAGCCGAGATGACGGAGCCGCGCAAGGCGCTCGAGGCGGCCGGCGCCGCGACCAGGATCGTCTCGCCGAAGGACAGCACCGTGCGCGGCTGGAAGCATCACAGGCCGGCCGATGAGTTCAACGTCGACATACCGCTGCCGCAGGCGGCCGCGCACGAGTTCGATGCGCTCGTGCTGCCCGGCGGCGTCATGAACCCCGATGCGCTGCGCACCAACGAGGAAGCCATCGCCTTTGTGCGGGACTTCTTCAAGGCCGGCAAGCCCGTGGCCGCGATCTGCCACGGACCGTGGACGCTGATCGAGGCCGACGCGGTGCGCGGCCGCACGATGACCTCGTGGCCCTCGCTGCGCACTGACCTCACGAATGCCGGCGCCAAGTGGGTGGACCGCGAGGTCGTGGTCGACGGCAACCTGATCACCAGCCGCAAGCCCCAGGACCTGCCGGCCTTCGACCGCGAGATGGTCCGGCTGTTTGCAGATGCGCGGGCGCACGCCTGAGCACGGCGCGAGGTCGAACCCGCCCGCTGTCCGCGCCCGCGCTCAATGCAGCGGACGCCCGGCGGGGCTCGGCGCGGCCCTGCCGTCTGGAGATTCCCTCTGCCGTGTCGTCGCAGCTGAGTTCGCTTGCCAACGGCCGAACATACCGGTTGGAGCGTCGCCGTTCCCGCGCGGAGGCGACGTGTTTCGCCACCACCCTTGACGGGAGACCATCCTCATGAATGCCCAGACCCGCTTGGAACGAATAGACAACCTGTTCCCTGAAATGATGCGCCGCTGGGCGCGGCCGCTGCAGATGCTCGACGATGTCGACGTGCCGTCCGACATCCGCGTCTCGATCGACGGCAACTACATCTCGACCGCGGCCGACATCAAAAAGGAACTGGAAGAAAAGCACGGCAGCGCCTCGCGCGGCTTCACGCTCGGCAGCGAGGTGGACGACAAGACCGCCGTCGCCAAGCTGGAGGATGGCGTGCTGCGCCTCACGCTGCCCAAGCAGCAGGGCAGCTCCAGCCGCGTGCTGAAGATCGAGCAGGCCGCGGCATGACCATTCAATGGGACGAGCTCCGGGCCGCATACGACGCCTGGCGCGCGGAGCGTGACAAGTTCGACCGCTGGATGACGGCCATCGCCGCCGGCGAGCCCTACGACAAGGCCGAGCTGGGAAAAGACATCGAAGAGCTCGACGCGAGGCACCAGGTCTTCCTGGAGAAGGTCCGCCCCTTCGTGTCATGAGCACGAGGATCGTTCAGTTCTTGGCCATTGCGATCGGCGCGCTCGCGTTGATTCCTTCAGGCGCGCACCTGGCGGCGCTCCCGAGCAAGATCGGCCTCGGCCCATCAGAGTATTTTCTGGTGCAGGGCATCTACCGCGGCTGGGCCGTGCTCGGGTCGCTGTGGGTGGCGGCGCTGGTGGTAAACATCGTCCTCGCGGTCGTCGTCCGCTCGCAGCCCCTGCCGTTCCGGCTCGCGCTCGGTGCCGCGGCCTGCATCGCGGCGATGTTCGCGATCTTCGTGACGTGGACCTTGCCGGGCAACCAGGCGACGCAGAACTGGACCATCGTCCCGGCGAACTGGGAAACCCTCCGGCGCCAGTGGGAGTACTCGCATGCGGTGAACGCGGGGATCGTGTTCCTCGCGCTCTGCCTGGTGACCGCGTCGGCGTTGTGCTGGCGGCGGGCGTGATCAGCCCGGCGGCTGCGCCAGCAGCTGCTCGCCGCGCGCCGGGTAGTCGTTCTTGATGACAAAGTCCAGCGCCTGCACCATCTCGGCGAAGTTGGGGCGCACGAAGGGCATCGATTGCACCGAGAGGTAATAGACCGTGTTGTCGGGCCTGACCAGAAACAGGCCGGGCTCTGAGAACAGCGCCGGCTCGTCGATGCCGATGGAGGTCTTGCCCCGGCTCGCCGAAATGTACAGCCCCCACTTCCTGGCGTCCGCGAGCGACAGACCATAACCGATGCGCAGCTTCGCCGCGCCGATCTTGTCGGCCATCGCGCGGGCGCGTTCCTCACCGTCGGAACTGATCGCGATGGTGCCCACGCCGCGCTCGGCGAAGGCCGGCGTCAGCCGCTCGAGCTCCTTCAGGTAGCCAGCGCAGATCGGGCAGTGCAGCCCGCGGTAGAAGCACACCAGCGTCATGCGCTCGGGCTTCTCGTCGATCAGCCGGAACCGGCCTGCGCCGAGAGTGTCGACACTCAGGTCCGGGGCTTGTTGGCGCGGAATCAGCATGGGGGTGCTCCTTGGAAAAAAGGGAGGGGTTGCAAACAAGGCCCAAAGATCTCATGCTCGGCGCCATGAAACGTCCGACTTTCATGATCCAAAGTCCGAATCCACCCAAGATGGACCGGCTCGCCGCCTTCGTCGAAGTGTTCAAGCTCCGCGTGGCGGTGTTGGCGCCGGGCGAGCCCGGCGTGCCGGCTTTGCTGCTGGCGGGCCCGGAAGACGGCACCGCGGGCCGGGTGGTCTTCCGGCCTGGCGGCTTTTCCGAACTGCCGTCCGATGCGCGCATCGCGGCCAGCGTCGACTTCGACAATGAAGCCAATCCGTTGATGAGTGCGATGCCCGAGGAGGTCTCCGTGCCCCTGGACGGCTCGCCGTCGCTGCAGGCCACCGCTGCGGCCTTCGTGGCGGAAGCGGCCGGGAGCCGCTGCGGCCGCAGCGCGGCGCTGAACCGGCTCGCCGAAGTGCTGGTGCTGATGGCGCTCAGGAGCGCGATCGATGCGGGCACGCAGAAGCCGGGCCTGTTCGCCGCGCTCGCGCATCCTTCGCTGCACCGGGCGGTGGTGTCGATCCACGACATGCCGTCGCGGCCATGGACCGTCGACGACCTGGCGAGCCGGTCGGCCATGTCCAGGAGCACCTTCATGTCGACCTTCCGCACGATCGTCGGCACCACGCCCATGGCGTACCTCGGCGCGTGGCGCCTGACGCTGGCGCGCCGCTACCTGATGGCCGGCGATCCGGTCAAGCTCGCGGCCCGCCGCACCGGGTTCAGCAGCGCCGAGGCATTCTCCAGAGCCTTTTCAAGAGCTTACGGCCACGCACCCGCGGCCCTGAAACCGGCGCGGGCCGGCCAGCCGAAGCTGTGAGGCAAACGCACGCCTGCTGCCGCGATGCCCTCAGCGGCGCTCCGCGTGCACTGCGTCGATCACCGACAGCACGGCGTCCACCACCACCTGCGGCTCGTCGAGCTGGATGTTGTGCCCGGCGCTCGCCACCAGCAGCTGCCTGCCGCGCGAGGACCAGGCCGCCATTTCCTCATGCATGTGCCGCCAGATGGCCTGGACCTGTCGGCCCTGCTCGGGCGTGACCTTCATTTCGCGCAGTTCCGTGGCGGTGAGCGGGGCCATCGCGGTCAGCACCACCAGCGGTCGATCGCCCAGGTGCTGGAAGTCCATGGCTTCGGCAAGCGAGGCGTCGACCGCGTCGCCCTCCGCGAGCAGCGTGCGCAGCGACTTGGGCGCGAAGGCGCGGACCGCCTGCATGTCCTGTGCGCTGCGGTGCGGGCTCTCTGGCAGCAGCATTGGCGCGGCCGCGCGCAGCACGCCGAACGGTGCCAGCGCGATGCCGATGCGCGAGCGCATCGAGCGCGATTCGGTCATGAAATGCGCCACGCGCTCGACCTGCTCCGGATGCGACGGATCGACCAGCACCAGCCCCGCGACCTCGGTGCCGAACCGATGCGTGAAGCCCAGGGCATAGAGCCCGCCCAGCGAGTGGCCGACCAGCACGTAGGGGCCGCGTTCGCCCGCCCTGGCCAGCACGGCATGCAGGTCGTGCACCGCCTGTGTTGCGCCCGGCGGTGTGTTTGAAGGATCGCTCCACATCAGCCCCGCGCGGCTGTAGGCGCATGCGCGCGTGTGCGCGGCGACCTTCGGCTGCACGGCCGACCAGCTCAACGATCCATCGACGCTCAGGCCCGCTTCGAACACCACGGTGGGAGAGCCGGTGCCGCGGCAATCCAGCTGGATGCCGCGCCCGCCGATGTCGACCATCCTGCCGGGCGTAGGGAAGTCCCGTGCCGCGCGGTAGCGGCCGATCTGCTCGTAGGCAACGCCGGCCAGCCCCGCCAGCACGGCGAGTGCCGCAACCGCGGCAAGGCCGGCGCGCAGGGTGCTGTGTCTTGAAGTTCTCACGTCCAGCTTTATGGCACGAAGATGCTCGCGCGCAAACTGTCTTCTGCCTTCCAGATGGCGCACGGCGACCGCGCCATGCGCGCAGCCTCGGGAGGACAGCCGCGGACAGCCCAAGACGACAATGCCTTCCTGGCCCATTGCACGCAATACTCTTCACATGGACATCCGGCAGCTGCGCTATTTCGTCAAGGTCGTCGAGCTCAAGAACATCACGACCGCGGCGGAGGCGCTTTTCATCGCCCAGCCTTCCTTGAGCCAGCACATGGCCAATCTGGAGTCGGAGCTCGGCGTCACCTTGCTGGAGCGCAGCGTGCACGGCACGCGGGCCACGGCCACCGGCGAACTGCTCTACCGCCATGCCAAGACGATCCTGCGGCAGTTCGAAGACACCCGCTCGGCCATCCGGCAGGAGAGCGAATCGCCATCCGGCCGGGTGGCGATCGGGTTCCCGACCAGCACCTCGCGCATCCTGGCCGCGCCGCTGCTGGCGCGGCTGCAGGAGCGCTATCCGCTGATCGAACTGGAACTGGTGGAGGCCTCCAGCGGGGACCTGACGGGGCAGGTGGCTGCCGACCGACTGGCGCTGGCGGTCACGATGGATGCGCGGGCCGATTCGCGCCTGCGCATCGAGCCGATCCTCGAGGAAGAACTGTTCGTGGTGGTGGCCTCGTCGCAAACCGCACCGCGCGCCTTCGGCATTGAGGCCTTCGCCAAGCTACCGCTGCTGCTGCCCACGCACCCGAACTCGGTGCGCGTGGCCACCGAGCGGCTGCTGCGCGATCGCCAGCTGAAGTTCCGCCTGGTGGCCGAAACCAGCGCGGTGGAAATCCTGATCCTTGCCGTCGAGCGCGGGCTCGGCGCCACGGTGCTGCCGACCGCAGCCTTTGCGCTGGCGCAGCAGCATGGCCGCGTGCGCGGCGTGCCCATCAAGGGGCGGCCGCTGCTGCGCGAGCTGTCGCTGAGCCTGTCGGTCTCGGCAGCACGCAGCCCCGCCGTGCAATGCGTGCGCGAACTGCTTCTGCGGGTGATCGAGGAGGAGATCGCAAGCAAGCGCTGGAAGGGCGTGCGGCTGTTCAGCGACGCTGAAGCGTCGCCAGGAAAGCCGGCGCCGACAGCTGAGCCCAGCCGGCGATCCGCGGCAAGTCGGCCTCGGCGTAGCGGCCCTGCGCGTGCAGCAGATTGACGGTGCCCAGCACCTCGGTGCCCCAGTGCACCGGCATGTTGACGATGCTTTCGCAGCCCATGGCCAGCAGCGTGGCGTGGTCGGCGTAGTTGTCGACGATGTCCTGGCGGCTGCGGCCGATGAACGGCTCGCCCGAGGCCAACACATGGCGCATGCGCGGCGCCTGGCCCAGGGTCTTGCGGCCGCCGACGGGATATTCCAGCGGCCGGCTGCTGTACGCACGTTGCGATTCGCCGAACTCGCGGTGGTAGACGAGCACTGTGAGCAGAAGGTGGCCCGGCGAGCGAGCCAGGCCAGCATCCATGGCCTGGAACAGCGCCAGCGCCGCATCGTCCGCGCGCTGCGCCGCCAGCACGGCGGGCAAGGCCTCCATGCCCAGTGCATGTCCGGCGCGCTCGCTCGCCTGCATGAGGGGATCGATCATGGATTCAATCGGGCTTGGCGCCGGATTGCTCGACGACCTTCTTCCATCGCGCAATCTCGGTGCGAATCAGCGCGCCGAATTCGGCCGGCGTGCTCGCGATGGCCGCTCCCCCCTGCGACTCCAGTGTCGCGCGCATCCTGTCGCTGCGCAGCACGGCAGTGAAGTCCCGGCTCAGCCGCTCGAGCACGGCCGGCGGCGTGCCGGCCGGCGCGAACAGGCCATACCAGCCGAGCACCTCGAAGCCGGGATAGCCTTGCTCCGCGACGGTCGGTACATTGGGCAACAGCGGCGAGCGCCGCAGGCTCGTGATGCCCAGCGCCCTGAGGCGGCCGGCCTTGATGTGCGGCAGCGAGGTCAGCACCACATCGAGCATCAGGTCCACGTGGCCGGCGCTGACGTCGGTGAGTGCGGGGCCCGAGCCCTTGTACGGAATGTGGTTCAGCGCAATGCCCGCGGCCGACTTGAACGACTCGGTTGCCAGGTGATTGGAACTGCCCGAGCCGCTCGACGCATAGGTCAGTGCGGGCGGCTTCTTCGCCGCCGCAACCAGGTCCGCGAGCGAGCGCACGTTGACCAGCCGGGGATTTTGCGGGCTGGCGACGATCACGTTGGGAATGGCGGTGATCTCGGTGATGGGCGCGAAGTCCTTCAGCGGGTCGTACGGCAGCTTCGGAGACAGGCCCACCGCCGTCGCATGCGAACTGATCGTGCCCAGCAGCAGCGTGTAGCCGTCCGCCGGCGCCTTGGCGACGAAGTCGGCACCGATGGTGCTGCCGGCGCCGGGCTTGTTGTCGACCACGAAGGGCTGTCCGGTCCGCGCGGTCATCTCCTGCGCGAGCTGGCGCGCCACCAAGTCGGTGGAGCCGCCTGCGGAGAAGGGCACGATCAGCGTGACAGGACGGTGCGGGTAAGTGTCCTGCGCGCTGGCCAGGGCGCCGGCACCGCTGAGCAATGCCGCGGTGCAGAGGAGGGCGGTGCGTCTTTTCACGAGGCGCTCCCTATTCCACGCGGATGTTGTTCCTGGTGATGAAGGCGCCCCAGAAGGCCTGGTCGTCGATCGCGCGGCGGCGGATCTCGGCTTCGCCGCCGCTCATGGCCAGCAGCGACAGTTCGGCCAGCCGGGCCTTGACTGCGGGGTCCGCCATCACTTTGTTCAGCGCGGCGTTGAAGGCGGCGACGATCTTCGGGTCCAGGCGCGCCGGGCCGGCGATGGCGTACCAGCCGGGCATCGGCGGCACATTGAGCCCCGCTTCCTTCACCGTCGGCACCTGGGGCCACTGCGGCACGCGGCTGGCGCCGAGCACCGCCACCGCCTGCACCTTGCCCGACTGCACCTGCGGCAGGGCCGGGCCGACCACGCTCACCATGGCGTCGACCTCGCCCGCCAGCACGGCCGTGAGCGCCGCGGCCGAACCCTTGTAGGGCACGTGCGTCAGCTTGACCCCCGCGGTCGCCTCGACCAGCTCCATCGCGATGTGCGTGGAGTTGCCGATGCCGGCACTGCCGAAGGTCAGTTCGCCGTTCTTCGCTTTCGCCTGTTCGAGGAACTGGGCGAAGGTCTTGATGCCGCTCCTGTTGCTGGTCACCAGCGCGAAGGGGGTGTCGGCAACCGGCGCAAGAAAGGTGAAGTCCTTCAGCGGGTCGTAGGGCAGGCTCTTGTACAAGGCCGGGTTGAAGGCGATCTGCGACACGCCCGCGAGCACCAGCGTGTAGCCGTCGGCGGGCGCCTTGGCCACGGCCCCGAGAGCCACCAGGCCGTTGGCCGCCGGATTGTTCTCCACCACCACGGCCTGGCCCAGTTGCTGGGCGAGCCGGTCGCTGAGCAGGCGCGCGATCACGTCGGAGCCCGACCCCGCCCCCTGCGGCACGACGAGCTTGACTGGCCGCGCGGGCCAGGGCGATTGGGCCTGGACGGACATCGGCACGGACAGGAGCGCTGGGCCGGCCATTGCCAGCATGGAAACGAACGAGCGACGGGTGATGTGGGCCATGGCGTGCCTCTCTCTTGGCGTGTTGAAGGACGGGGGAGGGTGGTGCTAGCGCAGCGCGCCGCGCAGCGGAAGATCGAACCAGCTGGCGCCAGCGCCGCGAAGGATTTCCAGCCGCGGCGGCCGCCCGTGCGGCACCTGCGGGCCGTGGCCTTCGTCGCTGCCGCCGATGGACAGGCGTATGCGGCTTCCCGCGGCAAAGGTCCACGACACCGGCAGCAGCGCGAAGTCCAGGCGCGCGGGCTCGTGGGGTACGAGCAGGCGGGCCGACGCACGGTCACAGGTGTTCACGGGCCAGCTCGCCACGTAATCCGGCGAATGCGACAGGCCTTCGCGGTGCAGGGCGCGCAGCAGGCCTTCGGTGACGTAGCGGCAGTTGCCGTCGGCCAGCACCTCGCTCAGATAGACGTAGACGGCCGCGTCGGTCTCCGACGATGCGAGCAGCAGGCTCGCGCTCACGTGGCCCGTCAGTTCGGCCGGCGCGGACAGCGGTGCGCTGGTGTAGTGCAGGTACTGCGCCTGGCGCTCGGTCCAGTCGGGGTAGTAGTGCTCGATGCCGACGGCGCCCAGCCGTTCCAGCCGCGTCTGGCGGCCGGTCGAGACGGCGAAGTCGACTTGGTAGGGGTCGCGGCCCGGGGCGGCGGGCGCATGCAGTGCCAGCACGCCATCCGCATCGGGATGGACGCGGCGGGTTCCCGCGATCGGCGGCCAGGCATCGGCGGCCTGCCACTTCTCGTCGTGGAGGGTGAAGTAATGCACCGGCTGCTCCCTGTCGAGCCCGGTGTCGATGCCGCGCAGGTGATGGTCGAAGAAGCGCAGCACTTCGGCCAGCAGCGGAAAGTCCGAGCCGGTTTGCTCGCGCCAGGGCGAGACGTTGCTGCGAGCGCCGTGGTCCCAGGGGCCGAGCAGCAGGCGGTGCGGGTGCCTGGGCAGTGTCAGGAAGCGCGTGATCGCCGAGTTGCTGTAGCCGGCACCGTCATACCAGCCCGAGACGGAGTAGATCGCCACCTCCTCGGGGATCTGGCGCGCATAGTGGCCCGGGCTGCACACGTCCAGCGTCAATGCGGGGTCGTGCAGCGTTGCATCGTGCCGGAACGGAAGCTCGCGGGCCATGTCGTTCAGCCGGCAGTTGCTGCGGTGCTGGTGCAGCGCCTGGGCCAGCAGGTGGCCATCGGCATCGGCGTCCACCGGCTGCGGCCCCGCGAACAGCGGATTGCCGTAGTACGCGAACTTGGCAAGGGCAGGGCGGTCGTCCTGGTCGAGCGCGACCATGAGTTCGTCGTAGCGCCCGGTCCAGATGGTCGAGAGCACGCCGCCCACGTAGAGCTGGTCGGTATAGATGTCGGTCACGGCGAACAGCGGTGCGATGGCTCTGACGGCGGGGTGCCGCGTGCTCGCGAGGAATACCGCCGCTGCGCCCAGGTACGAAATGCCGGTCGAGCCGATGCGCCCGTCGCTCCAGGGCTGCTGTACGATCCATTCGGCGATCTCGTGGTAGTCGTCGCGCTCCTTCGGCGAGCGCAGCGCGTCGCGCGTGCCAAAGCTCGCGCCGGTGCCCCGCACGTCCACCACCACCACGGCGTAGCCATGCGGCACGAAGAAGTCGCGGTAGCGGCCGCAGTTGGGGCTGGCCTCCACCGTGGGGTCGATGGTCACAAAGCGCCGGTAATAGGGCGTGAAGATGACGATGGTGGGCAGGCGTGCGGGTGGCTGCGCGCCATGGCAGGCCTGAGGCAGGTAATAGTCGAGCGCGAGGCGGCAGCCGTCGCGCATAGTGACGTAGAGGGACTCCGGCTTCTCGGGCAGGCCGAAGGGGGCCTTGCGGCTGGCGAGGTAGGCGCTGGGCGGCAGGTGCCAGGCGCCTGGCGTGCGATCGCGGTCCGACATGGGGCGAGGTGCTTTCCTGAAGGCAGATGGAGATGGACGGCGCTGTCACCGTCCTGTCATTCTGGGAATGCGCGCTCGCGTTGAAAAATGCGAAATCCCGATCGATCCATAGGTTGGACCTATGGATGGAAGCCATGCTCCCTCGCGCCGACCGAACAACTTACCTGGATCTCAGAACCAGCTGGCGGAATCGCTCGACGGCGGGGTTGCCGTTCTCGTCCGCCGCGCGCCACGCAAGATGCATCTCCGACACGGTATCGGCAGGCAAGGCGATCGGACGCGCCACCACGCCGGGCACGCGCAGCCCCGCGGCGGAGGCCTGCACCAGGGCAATGCCGATGCCGCTGCTGACCAGTCCCATCACGCAGTAGGTCTGCCGCACGTACTGCACATAGCGCGGCGCCACGTGCGCCGCATGGAAGGCGGCCGTGAGCAGCTCGTACATGCTGCCGCCCTGGCCGGGCTCGTACATCACGAGGTCCTGGCCGTGCAGGTCGGCCATCGCGAGCCTGCGACGCGCGGCCAGCGGATGGCCGACGGGCACGGCCGCAACGAAAGGCTCGCGGACCACGCTCGCGCTGCGCAGGTCGGCATGGTCTGCCGGCGCGCGCACGATGCCGACGTCCAGGCGGCCGGAACGCAGGGCCTCATATTGCTCGACGGTGCTCATGTCGCGCAGCACCACGTCCAGCCCCGGAAGCTGCATCCGCGCCGCAGCGACGATGCGCGGCAGCAACACGAAGCTCGCGCCGGCCACGTAGCCCAGCGAAATGCTGCCGGCTTCGCCGCTGGCGGCGCGGCGCGCCACCGATGCCGCGGTCTGGCTCGCCTCCAGCAGGTAGGTGGCCTCGGGCAGGAAGGCCTTGCCGGCAGGCGTGAGCCGCACATTGCGTTGGTTGCGCTCGAGCAGAGGCACGCCGAGCGCGGCCTCCAGCTGCTGGATCTGGCGGCTGAGCGGCGGCTGCGTCATGTGCAGGCGCGCCGCCGCACGGCCGAAGTGCAACTCGTTGGCGACGATCACGAAGCACCGGATCTGGCTGAGCTGGAACATCACGCGATCGTATGCCCGCCGAGCGGGCAAGTGCCGGCTCAGGCGGCCATGGCGTCCGATGTCGGCATCGCCACATCCAGCCGCTCGGCGCATCCGCGCAACGCCGCCCAGGTGGCCGCGTCGTAGTCCAGGCCGTGGACCTGCGCGCGTTCGATCGCCAGCGCGGCCTGGTCGCCAGGCAGGCGAACGGGCTGGCCGGCCCGCGCCGGGCGGTTGGCGCGGCAAGCGTCCGCGAAGAATCCGGTCTGCCGCGAGAAGGCCTCGGCACCGGCGAAGAAATCGGGCGCCAGGATCTGCAGGAACACGTTGCCGCCCCAGCGGCCCGGCCGGTCGGCGCGGCCGTGGCCGGAGAGCCCCTGGGACAGCGCTTCGATCATGAGCGCGAGACCGAAGCCCTTGTGGCCGTATTCGCTGCCGCCCACCAACTGCAGCGAACCGCGCGGCTCGGCGTGTTCCAGCACCGCAGGGTCGCGCGTCGGGTTGCCATGGCCGTCGAGCAGCCACGGATGTTCGAACTGTTCGCCTGCGGCGTGCTTCTGCCGCGTCATCGAGGTGGTGGTGATCGACGCGCACATGTCGACCAGCACAGGATGCTCGCCGGCCGGGTAGCCAATGGCCATCGGGTTCGGCGTGAAGAGCGGCTCGACGCCGCCGTAGGGCGCGACGCGCCGGGCTGCGGGCTCGGAGTTTTGCACGATGGCCACGAAGCCCTGGTCCGCCGCCGTCTTCACCAGCGCCGCCAGGCAGCCGATGTGGTGGCTGCGGCGGATCGCAACGGTCACCACGCCCAGATCGGCCGCGCGCTCCATCGCCATGGCGATGGCACGGTCCATCAGCCAGAGGCCGGGCAGGTAGTTGCCGTCCCAGACCACCGTGGCGCCGGTGTCCTTCACGACCTCGGGTGCACCGCTCAGCGCCATGCCGCCCTTGGCAATGTCGGCAAGGTAAAGCGGCGCCATCGCGAGGCCGTGCGTTCGCCGGCCCATGCAGTCGGTGAGCACCAGCAGGCGCGCGACGCAGGCGGCCTTGTCCTCCTCCATGCCGGCGGCCATGAAAAGCTGTGTCGCGAAACAAGCGAGCTGCGTGGATTCGACGGCCATGTTCAGGAAGCGCCTTCTATCGTGTTGCCGGACTTGCGCACCACCGCCGCCCAGCGGGCGCGGTCGCGTGCGATGAACTGGGTGGTTTCCTGCGGCGACATGGTGACCACCTCGACGCCCGCATTGCGCAGCTGCTCGCGCAACGCGGGCAGCTGCACGATGCGCACCAGCTCCGCGTTGAGCCGCACCACATGATCCTTCGGGAGCCTCGACGGCGCCGTCACGCCCTGCCAGGTGCCGGACTCGAAATCAACCGCACCCTGTTCAGCGAGCGTAGGCACGTTCGGCAGCAGTGGGGAGCGGGACTTGCCCGACACGCCGATGGCCTTGAGCCTGCCCGCCTGCACCAGCGGCAGGGTGGCAAGCATCCCGTTGAGCACGGCCTGCGTGACGTTGGCCGCCGTATCGGCGACCGCAGGAGCACCGCCCTTGTAGGGCACGTGCTGCCATCGCACGCCGGTGGCCTGCGCCAGCTGCACGGTGGCAAGATGATTGGGCGTGCCCTGGCCCGCCAGCGCGACGTTGATCGGCGTGCGCTTCGACAGCGCCACCAGTTCCTCGAGATTGGCGGCCGGCACCGACGGATGCACCACCAGCAGGTGCGGCGACTGCGCGAGCATCGCGATGCCCTGCAGGTCGCGGTCGAGGTCGTAGGCCATGTCCTTGTAGATCGCCGGGCCGATCGCAAGCCCGCCGAGATCGCACAGCAGCACGGTGTGCTGGTCGGTGGCGCTGGCCACGGCCGCAGCGCCGATGTTGCCGCCGGCGCCGCCGCGGTTCTCCACCACGACGGGCACTCCCAGGGCATCGCCGAGCGGCTTGCTCAGAAGGCGCGAGATGATGTCGGATGTGCCGCCGGGTGCGTTGGGCACGATGATGCGCAGCGCCCGGCTGGGCCACGCTTCGGCGCGTGCCAGGCCGGCCGCGGCGAAGGTGCCGGCGCCCAGCATCCGCAATATTTGTCGGCGATGTGCCATGCCTGTCTCCTGTCTTGATCGGCGGATCGAGGTCCGCCGTGCAGGCATTGCAGCATCGCGCGCATGGCGCGTCCAATCCAAATGTGGGATGGATTGATACGCTTGTTGAATCGAAAGTCCCGCACCTTCAGACGCGGTTGCCGTCCCGGGACGGTCCGCCAGCGCGGAAGAACCCGGCGTCCTGCAGGTTGCGCAGCACGATGTCCAGGATGCGTGCCGTCGTGTCGCTGCGGTGGTGCGCCAGGTACGAGAAGTAGTAGGGCACGTTCGGCACCTCCGGCTTGGCGCGCAGAACCTGCAGGGCTTTGTCGGCGACCTGCCGGCGTGTGATCGATGCGGGCAGCATGGCAATCGCATGGCCGGAGGCGACCAGCGCCACCATGAGGGAGAGCGAGTTGCAACTGCTGTACTCCTCGAATGAATAGCCGTCCGAGGCCAGCCAGCGCGATGCCGATTCATGCAGGGTCGATGGCGGCGCATTGCAGACGATACGGTGGTTCAGGGCGTGGGCCGGCAGAAAGTCTCCCTCGGGCATCATCAGGTCGTGGGCCGCCACCCACTGGTGTTCGGTCAGGCCAATGAACTGGCTTGTCACGTCGGGCTGGCTGCTTTGCCCCGTGTGCAGCGCCATGTCCAGCTCGTGGTTGTTGATCTTCTGAAGCAGCTGGGCGCCTCCGCCCACCGTCAGGTCCACGCGAAGCGCCGGATAGCTGTCCTTGATGTCCTTGAGGATCTGCGGCATCCCGATGATCGCGCAGGACTCGTCCACCCCCATGCGCACCAGGCCGGTGATGGTGCGCCGCAGATCGAGCCGCGCCATGTCCTGCGCCGACGCCAGCACACGCTCCGCGTAGACCAGCACATTGCGGCCCAGTTCTGTCACCAGCAGGCGCTGGCTCTGGCGTTCGAACAGCTGGATGCCCAGTTCCTCCTCCAGGTCGCGAATGCGGTGCGAGATCGCGGGCTGGGTGAGATGCAGGTGGCGGGCCGCCGCATGCACCGTGCCGAGACGCGCGGTCCATACGAAGGCTTCCAGCTGGTGGAGGGTGAACCTCGTTGATAAGGAACTTGTATCAACCATCGTGAGAATTGATCAGTATCGGTGCCGGGACCGGCTGCCTACGATTGCCGTCATTCACAACGACGATATCCGAAATGACTGCCATCGAACGAGGAGCGTTGCCACTGCCTTGCGCGCTGCAACTGCTGGCCCTGCTGAAGGAGGCCGAGCCGGCCACCATCGGCCATTTTCATGATCGCGGCTTCCTGCATGGGCGGATCCGGGCCATGACGGCGGTGGCGCGCAGCGTCGGCACCGCCGTCACCGTGCGTTGCGAGGGCTCGGACGGATCCATCCTGCATCACGCGCTGGGGCAGCTGCGGACCGGCGATTTCCTGTTCGTCGACCGCGCAGGCGACGAGACGATCGCGTGCATGGGAGGCGCCAGCATGCTGGCGGCGCGCCTTCGCGGTGTCGCAGGCGTGGTGGTCGATGGCTGCGTCACGGACATTGCGGAGCTGCGCGAGCTCGGCGTGCCGGTGTGGGCCCGCGGCCTGAGCGCCCGCACCACCCGCACCGGCGGGCAGTCGGGCAGCTTCTGCCGGCCAGTGGACTGCGGGGGCGTGCGCGTGCATCCCGGCGATGCCGTGCTGGCCGACGAGAACGGCGTTCTGGTGATGCCGCCCGACGAGGCGTGGGCCTTGGCCCGGAAGGCGATCGGGCTGCAACAGGCGGAGCAGCAGACGCTGTCACGGCTGCGCGCCGGCGAGTCCTATTCCGACGTGCTGGACACGCGCCTTGTTTTCCAGGAGGCAGAGGCATGACGGGCTCCCATCAGACCAGGCCGCCCGCCTTCGCGCCGATGGCGGAACTGTCGCGTGCCTTGCGAACCGGAGAGACCAGTTCGGTGATCCTCACGCGGGAGTGTCTTCGCCGCATCGCGGCGCACGACGCCGTCTTCAAGAGCTTCCTGGCGGTCTACGAAGAAGAGGCCCTGGCTGCGGCGGCCCTCGCCGACGAGGAGCTCCGCGCAGGCCACGACCGCGGCCCGCTGCACGGCATTCCGTTGGCACTGAAGGACCTGGTGGACATCCAAGGCAAGCCCACGACGGCGGGATCGCCGCTGCTGTCGGCCCACATCGCGCAGCGGGACGCAGCCATCGTTCGGCGCATTGCCGAGGCCGGCGGCGTCATCATCGGCAAGACCCACATGGTGCAGTTCGCGCTGGGCGCCTGGGGCACCAACACCCACATGGACACGCCACGCAATCCAGCGGGCCGCGCCACGGACACGCTGGTGGCAGGCGGCTCCAGCAGCGGATCGGCCGTGGCCGTGGCAGCCCACCTGGTGCCATGGGCGATCGGCTCCGACACCGGCGGCTCGGTTCGCGTACCCGCGGCCTTCTGCGGCATCGTGGGCTTCAAGCCGACCATCGATGCGCTGCCGCGCGAGGGCGTCTATCCGCTCAGCGAGAGCCTGGACAGCGTGGGCCTCATTGCCGCGTCGGTGCAGGATGCCCGGTTGTGCTTCGAGGCGTTCGTCGGTGCGCCCGGTTCGGGCCTGGACGCCCGCCGGCGGATCGGCGTCCTGGAGGCGGACGAACTCGCGCCACTCGCGCCGGCCGTCGCGCGATGCCATGCGCAGAGCCTGCAAAGGCTCGCGCAGGCGGGTTTCAGTCTGGTGCCGTTCCGGTTTCCGGTGCCGCTGGCGGCGTTCAAGGAACCCACCAACGCCATCATGATCGCCGAAGGCGCCTCGGTGAACGACAGGTTCCTGGACGACCCGGACGCGCCGATGGATCCGTCGGTGCGATCGCGGCTCCTCGCCGCCCGCGCGACCACGGCCGTGCAGTACCTGCAGGCTCAGGCCACTGCGTCGCGCTGGCAGCAGGCGTTCGCCGGCGAGATGGACAGGCTCGGGCTGTGTGCCATCGCCATGCCTGTCACGGCGATGACCGCGCCGCGCCTCGAGGACGTCGACCACAACGTGGCGCCGGTCCATTTCACCCGCCCGGTCAACCTGCTCGCGCTGTGCGGTATCTCGCTTCCCGCGGGTGAGGACGACGACGCACGGCCCATCGGGCTGCAACTGGTCGGGCGGGCGGGTGGCGATCACGCACTGCTGGGTGTCGCTGCCGAAGTCGCCGGTGCACTGCATCCGTCCCGAAATCCGCCGCCGGAGGTGCGCAATGCTTAGCAAGCTGGCCGCCGTCCTGCTGGCATTCGCCGTCCCGTGCGCGGCGGCCCAGGACTACCCGCACAAGCCGGTGCGCCTGATTGTCCCGTTCCCCCCGGGCGGCAGCGTGGATCTGGTCGCGCGCCTGGTCGGCAAGAGCCTGCAGGATGCGCTGAAGCAGCCCTTCGTGGTCGACAACAAGCCCGGCGCCTCCGGCAACGTGGGCGCCGCCTACGTCGCCAAGGCGCCGCCGGACGGCTACACGCTGCTGGTCGGCAGCGCCGGTGTCTTTGCCGCCAACCAGTTCCTGTATGCCAATCCGCCCTTCGATCCGCTGCAGGCCTTTGCGCCCATCATGCGGATCGTCGATCAGCCCAACATCCTGGTCGTGGGCCACCAGTCGCCCGTTCACAGCGTCAGCGAGCTGATCGCGCTGGCCAAGGCACGCCCGGGGAAGTTGAGCTTCGGCAGCGCCAGCGTCGGTTCCGCCCAGCATTTCTCCACCGAGATCTTCATGCAGCAGGCCGGCGTGGAGCTCCTGCACGTTCCGTACAAGGGAGGCGCGCCGGCGCTCGTGGATCTGATGGGCGGGCAGATCGACATGCTGTTCGACACCTCGCCGACAGCCTTGCCCTACGCCAGGAGCGGCAAGCTGCGCGCGCTGGCCATCACCAGCCGCCAGCGCTCGCCGCTGCTGCCGGACGTTCCCACGATGAAGGAAGCAGGGCTGCCCGACTTCGAGGTCGTCACCTGGACCGGCATTGCCGCGCCGGCCGGGACACCCCGGGCCGTGATCGACAGGCTCAACGCCGCGATCAAGACCGCGCTGCGCGGCGAGTTGCGCAGGCAGCTCGAGGAGACCTCCCTCATTCCGGTCGGGGACTCGCCCGAGGCCTTCCGGGAGTTCATGCGCAAGGACGCGGACAGCTACGCCCGCCTGGTGAAGGCCGCGAAGATCACGCCCCAGTGATCTTGCAGGGCGGTCCGGACGACGAATTTCTCACTCTCTTGATTGGATGCTGATATGAAGATCGCCTTGATACGTGCTGCGTGCGCCCTCTCGCTGTCGATGGCAGGGTGGGCGTGCGCTGGGGACTACCCGGACAAGCCCATCCGCATCGTGGTTCCCTATCCGCCGGGCGGTGCATCCGACACGGTGTCCCGGTTGATCGGGCAGCAGCTGTCGCAGCGGCTCAAGCAGCCCGTCGTCGTCGAGAACAAGCCGGGTGCCACCGAACAGATCGCGACCAGCTTCGTCGCCAAGGCGAGCCCGGACGGCTACACGATCCTGCTGGCCTCCACCGCGGGGCTTTCGGTCAATCCGACCCTCTACAAGGGACGCCTCGCCTACGACCCGGAAAAGGACCTCGCGCCGATCGTCATGGCCGTGACCCTTCCCAGCGTGGTCATGGTTCATCCTTCGCTGCCGGTCAATTCGTTCGACGAGCTCACGGCGTTCGCGCGGTCTTCGACGACACCGATCAACTACGCTTCCAGCGGCGCCGGCAACCCCAGCCATCTGGGCATGGAGCTGTACAAGCGCGCGGCGTCCATCGACATGACGCATGTGCCCTACAAGGGTGGAGCGCCCGCGCTTCAGGATCTGATGTCCGGCCAGGTGTCTGTGATGATGGCCATAGGTCCGGAGTCGATGCCGATGGCCAAGGCCGGCCGGATGAAGGCGCTCGCAGTCACCACGGCGAAGCGTTCGCCCGCCTATCCCGGATTGCCCGCAGTCTCCGAGACCAAGGGCTTTGCCAACTTCGAACTGCTGCACTGGTTCGCACTGCTGGCACCCGCCCGGACGCCCGACGCTGTCATTGCACTGCTGAACAGGAACGTGAACGACATCCTGAAGGACCCGGAGGTGAAGAACAAGCTGCTTGAAATGGGAATGGAGCTCGAAGGCGGCTCGCCGCAGCGATTGGCCGAAACGATCAAGCGGGACCGCCTCAAGTGGGAGAAGGTGATCGTCGAATCGAACATCAGGATCGATTGATCCGCACCGACCCACATCATCATCCGAAAGAGAGAACCGACATGGTCTTTGCTGGCGAAGGCATCCTGATTTCATCGATGGAAGTGCTCCCGGAGGAGGAGGCCGACTTCAACGAGTGGTTCGACCGCGAGCACCTGGCCGAGAGAGTGGCGATTCCCGGCTTTCTCGAGGCGAGACGGTATGAATCTGTGGGCACACCAACCCGCTACCTGCAGATCTACAACACCACCAGCTTCGATGTGCTGGACGGTGCGCCCTACAAGGCGGCCCTGGCGAACCAGACCGAGTGGTCGAATCACCACATTTCCCGATTCATCGCGCCGACGCGTGTGGTCGGACACCTGGTGCACAGCGCAGGGGTCGCGCGAGGCGTTGCAGTCGCATTGATACGGCTGCGACCTTCCGGCGATCCGGCCATGATGCCGGCGCTGGCGAGCGTTCTGAGCGTGCTTGATCAACCCGGCACGGCTTCGGTCCACTTTGTCGAAGCCGATGCCGGCCTTTCCAGGCCGGTGACGGCGGATTCTGGCTACGTGGGCAGTGAGGACTGCTACGTGCTCATCGAGTGCACGAGCGAGGCCGCAGCCGGGAAGATCATTGCCCGACTGGGAGCGTCAGTGGAGAAGTATGGAGAACTCATCGACGCGCGAGTTTTCCGGTATCGCATGGATATCGGCGCGTAAGACGACCCCCAGCGTGGGGTCCGTCGCGAAGGCGCTCGCGTCTCCCGGCTTTGCGGCAGGTGATGGTCATCGCCCTTGCTCATCCAGGCTTCAATTGGCGCAGCGCGCCTCGAGCGCGTCGATGAAGGCGCGGTCCCATCGGCCCTCCTTCATCGCGCGGATGGTTTCCGCTTCCGTCGCGAGGTGCGCGTGCGCCTTCTCGATCAGCAACTCGGCCTCGTCTGGCGCGAAAGCCATCAGGCCGTCCTGGTCGCCGACCACGATGTCGCCGGGATTGACGACCATCCCGCCGACCGACACCGGCACGTTGATCTCGCCAGGGCCGTCCTTGTAGGGGCCGCGATGGGTGACGCCTCGCGCATAGACCGGGAACTCGCGCGCCCGGATCTCGGCCACGTCGCGGATCGCGCCGTCGATCACCACGCCTACGGTGCCGATGTGCGCGGCGTAGAACGAGAGGATGCCGCCGACCACCGCGTTGTTGAGGTCGCCGCCGGCATCGATCACCAGCACGTCGCCGGGCCGGCAGAATTCGAGCGCGCGAAGATACGTGAGGTTGTCGCCCCCGCGCGAGCGCGCCGTGACGGCGGTGCCCGCCATGGTTCGGGCAGCGGGGCGGTGGTAGGGATGCAGGCCGGTGCTGCCGATGTTGCGGTGCATGTTGTCGCTCAGGGCCGCGACCGGGATCTCGCGCAGTGCTGTGAGGATCTTGGGAGCGACCGGCGCGGCCGACGGGTTCTTGCGGATGGCTTTGTAGGGCATGGGTGTTCTCCTCGGGAGTTCCGGTGGGCGCTTCAGCGCAGGGCGGCCACGGCCCGCGCGATGCGCGTGCAGCCTTCTTCCAGCGTCTCGATGGCGGTGGCGATGGAGAGACGAAAGTAGGGCGACAGCCCGTAGGCGGTGCCCGCGACCACGGCCACGCCTTCGCTCTCGAGCAGGTACATCACCACGTCGCCGTCTTCGGCCAGGCGCTTGCCCTGGGGCGTGGTCTTGCCGATCAGGCCGCCGCAGTGGATGTAGAGGTAGAAGGCGCCGGGCGGCGGGGTGCAGCGCAGGCCGGGGATGGCGTTGACGAGCGCCAGGGTGCGGTCGCGGCGCTGCTTGTAGATCGCCACGCTCTCGGCCACGAAGCCCTGGTCGCCATTCATGGCGGCCGCGGCGGCGGCCTGGCTCACCGAGCAGCAGTTGCCGGTGGACTGCGACAACAGCGTGTCCATCGCCTTGACCAGGTCGGCCGGACCAACCGCGTAGCCGATGCGCCAGCCCGTCATTGCATAGGTCTTGGAGACGCCGTTGACCACCAGCGTGCGCTCGCGCAGCGCGGGCGCCACCGCGAGCAGGTGCGGCGTCGGCTGGCCGTCGAAGCGGATGTGCTCGTAGATGTCGTCGGTCATCACCATCACCTGCGGATGGCGCTGCAGCACCTCGGCCAGCGCACGGTATTCGTCGGCGGTGTAGCTGGCGCCGGTCGGGTTGCTGGGCGAGTTGATCAGCAGCCAGCGCGTGCGCGGCGTGATCGCGGCGTCGAGCTGCGCGGGCGTCAGCTTGAAGCCGTCGCTCTCGGGGCAGGCCACGGTGACCGGCGTACCTTCGCAGGCCAGCACCATGTCGGGGTACGACACCCAGTAGGGCGCGGGAATGATCACCTCGTCGCCCGGCTCCAGCGTGACGGCGAAGGCGTTGTAGATCGCGCTCTTGGCGCCGCTGGTGGCGATGATCTCGTTCATCGCGTAGCGCAGGCCGTTCTCGCGTTCGAGCTTGGCGGCGATGGCCTGGCGCAGTTCCACCGTGCCGGCCATCAGGGTGTAGCGCGTCGCGCCTTGCTCGATGGCGGTGGCGGCGGCCTGCCGGATGTGGGGCGGCGTGTCGAAGTCGGGCTCGCCCACCACGAGGTTCACGATCGACCTGCCCTGGCGGCGCAGCTCGTTGGCGCGGTCGGCGGCGGAGGTGCTGGGCGAGGGCTTGATGCGCCGCACGCGGGCGGCAATGCGGGAGGGCGTCACTTGTCTTCCTGGGTTGGGGATGGCATGGACCGAACGGTACGCACATCGATCCCGCGAGGCCAAGACGAGATTGCACTGGTTGTATAGGCGCAGCTTATGGTGGGTCCCGATGGCCGCTGCGCGGGGGCGGTGCTAGGCTCGGCTTTTGCTTGGGGACACGGCGTGAACCTGCGACGCCTCAAATATTTCGTGAAGATCGTGGACATCGGCAGCCTGACGCAGGCGGCCGAAGTTCTTTTCATTGCCCAGCCGGCGCTGAGCCAGCAACTGGCCACGCTCGAGGGCGAGGTGCGCCAGCAACTGCTCGTGCGCACCAAGCGCGGCGTCACGCCCACCGAGGCCGGCAAGGTGCTGTACCGGCATGCACAGATCATCCTGCGCCAGTGCGAGCAGGCCCGCGTGGACATGGAAGCGGCCGGCGAAGGACTGTCGGGCCAGGTGTCGGTGGGTCTTGCGCCCGGGACGGCGGCTTCTGCGCTCTCGCTGCCGCTGCTGCGCACCGTGCGTGCGCGCCACCCCGGCATCCTGCTCTACCTGAACGAGAACTACGGCACCACGCTGAGCGAGCTCATCATGAACGGCCGCATGGACCTGGCCGTGCTCTACGGCGACAAGGCGATCCACGGCCTCTCGTTCCTGCCGCTGCTCAAGGAGCCGCTGTTCCTGGTCGGCCCGCGCGCCATGCCGGCGCCCGCGCAACCGGTGAAGCTGGCCGACCTGCGCGACATCGAGCTCTTCCTGCCGCGCCCCTACAACGTGGTGCGCAAGCTGGTCGACGCGGCCTTCGTGCGCGCGGGCATGGTGCCCCGCGTGGTGGCCGAGATCGAATCGGCCTTCACGCTGACGGCGGCCATTGCCGACGGGCTGGGCGCCACCATCCTGCCGGCGTCGATGGCGCGCGAAGTGGTGGCGTCCTGCGGGGCCTGGCAGTTCCAGATCGTCGACCCGGTCATCGAGGCGCCGCTGGCGCTGTGCCAGTCGGACCACCTGCCGCTCTCGGAACCGGCACAGGCGGTGAAGAGCATCCTGCTCGAACTCGTGGTCGACCTCGCAGGCACCTTCGCGGCCACGCCCGAACCCGAGCTGGCCGCGCTGTCGTAACGTGCCGTCATAAGCCGGCCTTATCCCGGCACAGCCATTCCGTCTTGGGCTTTGTGCCCGCGGCCCGTTACCTTTCATGCCTGCCGTCACGCGTTCGCGGAATGCGTCGGCCACCAAGGATGTTCTGTCGCCACAGGCAGGCTCGGCATGAAGCAGGAACAGATCAAGACGCTCATCGACGCACTCGCGGCCTCGGACCTCGCGGAGCTGGAGTACAGCGAAGACGGCAGCACGCTGCGGCTGGTGAAGCAATCGGCATTGAAGGGTGTGCCCGCCGTGCGGCGCCCGGCTGCTGCGCGCAAGGCGCCCGCCGCGGTGTCCGCAGAACCGGCTCTGCCGGCAGCCGCCGCAGCCGAATGCCTCGCACCGCTCTACGGCGTGGTGCACCTGCAGCCCGCGCCGGGCGAGCCGCCCTTCGTGCAGCCGGGGCAGGCCGTCGAGGCCGGCCAGATGCTCTGCGTGATCGAGGCCATGAAGATGTTCAACGAAGTCCGCGCCGACGCTGCCGCCATCGTGCAGGCCGTGCTGGTGCGTTCGGGCCAGGAAGTGGACGCAGGCCAGCCCCTGTTCCGCTTCGGCTGAGGAAGGCCGCGCGATGTTCGATACCGTCCTCATTGCCAACCGCGGCGAAATCGCCTTGCGCATCCTGCGCGCCTGCCGCGGCCTGGGCCTGCGGACCGTGGTCGCGCATTCCGAGGCCGACAGCGAAGCCAACTATGTCGCCCAGGCCGACCAGGCGCTGTGCATCGGGCCGTCCGCGCCGGGGCAGAGCTACCTGAACCCCTCCGCCCTCCTGTTTGCCGCCGAAGTCAGCGGTGCCCAGGCCATTCACCCGGGCTACGGCTTCCTGTCGGAGAACGCGGGCTTTGCCGCGCGCGTCGAGCAGGCTGGCCTGGTCTTCATCGGCCCGAGCGCCGCCTGCATCCGCACCATGGGCGACAAGGTCTCGGCCAAGCGCGCGATGCGCAAGGCCGGCGTGCCCTGCGTGCCGGGGCCCGACGAAGGCCTGCCGGAAGATCCGGCCGCCGTCCTGGCGCTCGCGCGGGAAATCGGCTACCCGGTGATCGTCAAGGCCGCGGGCGGCGGCGGTGGGCGCGGCATGCGCGTGGTGCAGGGCGAAGCCGCGCTGCTCGATGCGATGGCGCTCACGCGCGAGGAAGCGCGCCAGGCCTTCGGCAACCCCGAGGTCTATATCGAGAAGTTCCTGCTGCATCCGCGCCATGTCGAGATCCAGGTGCTGGCCGACAGCCACGGCAACGCCGTCTGGCTGGGCAGCCGCGACTGCTCGCTGCAGCGCCGCCACCAGAAGGTGATCGAGGAGGCGCCAGCGCCCGGCATCGACGATGCGCTGATGGCCGAGGTGGGCGAGCGCTGCGCGGCCGCCTGCCGGCAGATCGGCTACTGCGGCGTCGGCACCTTCGAGTTCCTCTACGAGAAGGGGGCCTTCTATTTCATCGAGATGAACACCCGCCTGCAGGTCGAGCACCCGGTGACCGAGATGACCGCGGGCATCGACATCGTGCAGCAGCAACTGCGCATGGCGCGCGGCGAGCGCCTTTCGCTGGCGCAGCGCGAGGTGCGGTGCCAGGGCCATGCGATCGAGTGCCGCATCAACGCCGAGAACCCCGACACCTTCGCGCCGTCTCCGGGGCGCATCACCGGCTGGCAGGTGCCGGGCGGCTTCGGCGTGCGTGTCGATTCGCATGCCAACGCCGGCTACCGCGTGCCGCCTTACTACGACTCGATGATCGCCAAGCTGATCGTGCACGGCAGCACGCGCAACGATGCGCTCGACCGCATGCGCCTCGCGCTCGCGGAGATGCGCATCGACGGCATCGCGACCAACGTGCCCCTGCACCGCGAGCTGCTGCGCGACGAGGGCTTTGCCGCCGGCGGCGTGGACATCCACCACCTCGAGCGCTGGCTCCAGCAAAGGAGCGCCGCGTGATCGCGCAACGGCCATCGATCAGCCTGCTGGGCACGACCGCGCTGATCTTCGAAGCGCCGGGCGAGATGAACCTGACCTCGCAGCAGCGCATCTGGGCGCTGGCGCACGAGACCCAGGCCTGGCCCGAGATTCGCGAAGCCGTGCCGGGCATGAACAACCTGATGCTGACCTTCCTGCGCCCGCCGCGCGGCCTCGGCGCGCTCGAAGCCCTGGAGGCGCGCCTGCGCGATGCGTGGGAGGCGGCTGTCGCGCTGCCGCGGGAAGGCCGGGTGGTCGAGCTGCCCGTGGTCTATGGCGGCGCGGGCGGCCCGCACATGGCCGACGTGGTGGCGCACACGGGCCTGAGCGTCGAGCAGATCGTCGAGCTGCACAGCGCGCCGCTCTACCCGGTGTACGCGCTCGGCAGCCATCCGGGCTACTGCTACCTGGGCGGCATGGACGCGCGCCTTGCCACGCCGCGCCGCAAGGTGCCGGTGCTGAGCATTCCGGGCGGCGCGGTGTCGATCGGCGGCGCGCAGACCGGCGTGTCGGCCTCGACCGGACCCAGCGGCTGGAACACCATCGGCAGCACCTCGATGTCCTTCTTCGATCCCGCGCAGGACCCGCCCGCGGCGCTGCGGCCGGGCGACATGATCCGTTTTCGCGTGGAGGGCATCGTTCGATGATCGAAGTGCTTTCCTCGGCCGCGCTCGCCACCGTGCAGGACCTGGGGCGCACCGGCAGCCTGCGCTGGGGCGTCGGCACCTCGGGCGCCATGGACAACCTGGCGCTCGCGGCCGGCAACCTTCTGCTGGGCAATGCGCTCGATGCGGCCGGTATCGAAGTCCCGGTGTTTCCCTTCAAGGTGCGTTTCGGCGAGGACTGCGCCTTCGCGCTGACCGGCGCCGATTGCGCGGCGCGGCTGGACGACCAGCCGCTGCTGCCCTGGTGGGTTCACCAGGCGCGGGCCGGGCAGGTGCTGACACTGGGCCTGCCGCAAGGCGGCGCGCAGCGCGGCAGCCGCGCCATGCTGTGCCTGGCCGGCGGGGTCGACGTGCCCGAGGTGCTGGGCTCGCGCAGCACGCAACTGCGCGGCGCGTTCGGCGGCTACGAAGGCCGTGCGCTGCGCCGGGGCGACGTGCTGCATGCCGGCGCTGCGGGTGCCGTATGCAAGACCGGCTTCGGCCTGGTGCCGCCCGCGCTCATGCTGCCGCTGCAGCACGGCGGCGTCGCGGCGGTGCGCGTGCTGCCGGCGGCGGAGTATCTGGGGTTCGAACCGGCATCGCGCGCCGCCTTCTGGGCCGGTGAATGGAAGATCACCTCCCAGAGCGACCGTTACGGCTACCGCCTGGAGGGCGAAGCGCTGCGCCCCATCGCGCCGATGGAGCTGCGCTCGCACGGCATCGTGCCGGGCGTGATCCAGGTGCCGCACAGCGGGCAACCGATCATCCAGATGCGCGATGCCCAGCCCTCGGGCGGCTACCCCAAGTTCGGCACCGTGATCGAGGCCGACATGTGGCGCCTCGGCCAGGCGCCGATCGGCAGCCGCGTGCGCTTCATCGAAACCACCTGGGACGAAGCGCTGGCCGCGCTCGACGAAGTGCGCGCCTGGCTCGACAAGGTGGCGCGCATGGTGGAACTGCACCGCGGTGCGCCAGTGGCTGCGGGAAGGCACTGAGATGAAACCTCTGGTTCCGCTTCTTCTTGTCTGTCAAGCGCGCGGTTCACGGCGCCATTCAGGGCGCGATCCCGCCGACGGGGTACCTTGCTCCGCGAATGTCCCCCGGCCTGCGGCCTCCTCCTTTATTTCGCTGCGCAAGGCACCCCATCGACGTGATCGTTATGCACGGCAGTCGTTGATCGGCCAGCGCAGCGACCGCGTCCATCGTGCACAGGGCATCGGGTGCTCCCCGCAGCGAAATAAAGGAGGAGGGGGCGCAGCCCCCGGGGGACATTCGCGGAGGGGAGTACCCGGTGTCCTGTGCACGCGCCCCGGAAGAAACTGACATGCAGGACACCGCACTGCGTACCCCACAGCTGGCCGCTTGGCTGGCCGGCACCGGCATCGGCTTGCTCGAGCTGCGCACGCCGCAGGGCACGCTGCGCCTCGAACGGCAAGGCGATGACATTGTGGAGTTGTCGGCAGAAGAAGCCGAACCAGAGCCCTTGTCGATCCACGCCCCCTCGGTCGGTGTGTTCCTGCACAGCCATCCGCAGGCCGCCGCGCCGCTGGTGCGCATCGGCCAGCGCGTGGACGCCGGCCAGGCCGTCGGCCTGCTGAAGATCGGCCCGCTGCTGCTGCCCGTGACCGCGCCGCAGGCCGGCATCGTCGACGGTATCCACGTGGCCGACGGCCTCGCGGTCGGCTACGGCGCGCCGCTGGTCGACCTGCACCCCCTCTGACGAACGAGAGAGAAGGACCCCCCATGGACATCGACCTGAACGCAGACCTCGGCGAAGGCTTCGGCCCCTGGCGCATGGGCGAGGACGACGCGCTGCTGGACATCGTCTCTTCCGCCAACGTGGCCTGCGGCTTCCATGCGGGCGATCCGGTCATCATGGACCGCACCGTGCGCATGGCGCGTGCGCGGGGCGTCGATGTGGGGGCGCACGTGGGCTTTCCCGACCTGCTCGGGTTCGGCCGCCGGCCGATGCAGATCGAGCCGAAGGAACTCGTCGCCTACGTCCTCTACCAGCTGAGCGCGCTGGACGGCATGGCGCGCACCGCCGGCCACCGCATGACGCACATGAGCTTTCACGGCGCGCTCGGCAACATGGCCGCCGCCGACGCCGCGCTCGCCGAGCCGCTGGTGCGCGCGGTGGCGGATTTCGATCCGAGGCTCATCGTCAGCACTTCCGCGAGCCGCGCCATCGAGGACGCTGCCGCGCGCTGCGGCCTGCGCGTGCGCACCACCTTCCTGGCCGACCGCGCCTGCGGCGACGATGGCCTGCTGGTGCCGCGCAAGCTGCCTGGTTCTGTGATCCACGACCAGGGCGCGGTGCTGGCGCGGGTGCGCCAGCTGCTGGAGGAGGGCACGGTCACCAGCTACAGCGGCAGGAAGATCCCGATGCGCGCACATTCGATCCTGCTGCACGGCGACACGCCCGGCGCGGTGGAACTGGCCCGTGCGGTGCGCGGCGTGGTCGAGCGGGCGGGGCGCGTGGTGCCCATTTCGAGGCAGTCGGGCTAGCAGGTCCCGGAGCCCGGACATGGTGCTTACCCTAGGTCATGCGCACGCCCACGGGGCAACATAAGGGCGGCTTATCGCTCCACAGCCAATCCGTCTTGGCGCCGCGAAGAAGCGCTCGATACAGTGAATTCAAAGCAAAGCAGTGATCTCCAGTTCCAACGAAAGAAACGAAGATGCCGTTCTCTGACTACAAGACCGCACTGGTGACGGGGGCCTCCTCGGGCATCGGCGCCGCCGTCGTCGAACGCCTGAGCAAGGAGGGCCTGAAAGTCCACGCGCTGGCGCGCAGCGCCGACAAGCTGGCCGAGCTGGCCGCGCGCACCGGCTGCATCCCGCACGCCATCGACGTGAGCGACCTCGCCTGCATCACCCGCCTCACGCAGGAGGTCGAGTTCGACGTGCTGGTCAACAACGCCGGCGTGGACCGCCCCGGCTCCATCCTCAAGGCCGACGCCGAGGGCATCGACCTGCT
This sequence comes from Variovorax beijingensis, assembly GCF_007828835.1. Lineage (GTDB taxonomy): Bacteria > Pseudomonadota > Gammaproteobacteria > Burkholderiales > Burkholderiaceae_C > Variovorax > Variovorax beijingensis_A. The sequence continues at coordinate 72,063 of NZ_VIVL01000012.1, forward strand.
GGTCGACGTGAACCTGCGCGCCGTGCTGCACCTGTGCCGCCTCGTGGTGCCCGGCATGGCCGCGCGAGACCGGGGCCACGTGGTCAACATCAGCTCCATTGCCGCGGCCTACAACTTCGGCGGCAACAGCACCTACCACGCGACCAAGGCGGCCGTGAGCATGCTGTCACGCCAACTGCGCATCGACGTCTTCGGCAAGCGCGTGCGGGTGACCGAGATCTGCCCGGGGCGCGTGGCCACCGACATCTTCGCGCACGTGCACGGCGATTCCGAAGAGACCCACAAGCGCTTCGTCGAAGGCTACGAGCTGCCGCAGGCCGAAGACATCGCGAACGCCATCGCCTTCGCGATTGCGGCGCCCATCGCGGTCAACGTGGGCCACATGGAAATCACGCCCACGCTGCAGGTGCCCGGCGGGCTCTCGACCGCGCGGCCGGAAGCGCCGCGGGCCTGAGCGTCCCACACGCCACGTCAAGGAGCAGTACATGAAGGACTTCGACCTGCTGGCAATCCTGCTGAAGCCGGAGTTCGGTGCGATGCTGCTGCACGGCCTGCAGGAGACGCTGAAGATCGCGGCCGGCTCCTGGCTGCTGGCCATGGCCATGGCGGTCGTCCTGCTGGTCGTGCGCCTCACGCCGAGCCGGCTGGCCGAACGCGTGGTGGCTGGCTATGTCTCCTATCACCGCAACGTGCCGACACTGGTGCAGCTCATGCTCTGGTACTTCGGCATCTTCAGCCTGCTGCCCGATGCGCTGCAGGGCTGGCTGTCGGTGCACAACGCCGAGACGATTCTCTCGATCATCGCGCTCGGGCTCTGCCAGGCGGCCTATTTCAGCGAGGACATGCGCTCGGGCCTGCGCTCGATCCCGGCCGGGCAGGCCGAGGCCGCACGCGCGCTCGGCCATGGCTACATCGGTTCGATGCGCCACGTGATGCTGCCGCAGGCCATCCGCAACGCGGTGCCGGCACTCGTGAACCACAGCGTGTCGCTGTTCAAGAACAGCAGCCTGGCCATGGCCATCGGCGTGGCCGAGCTGACCCATGCGGTGAAGGAGATCGAGAGCCAGAGCTTTCGCACCTTCGAGGCCTACAGCATGGCGACGGTGCTGTACCTCGTGTGCTCGCTGCTCATCATGGCCGTGGGCGGCTGGCTGTCGCGGCGCTACCGCATCGTCGGAGCGAGGTAAGAAGCCATGTTCAGCGTCTATGAAATCCTGCGCGACAACTGGCTGCTGCTGCTCATCGGCCAGTACCCCAGCGGACCGCTCGGCGGCATCGTCGCCACGCTGATCCTGTCGGTGCTGAGCATCGTGCTGGCGTTTCCGCTGTCGGTGCTGCTGGCGCTCGCGCGGCTGTCGCCCTGGCGCCTGCTGCGCTGGCCGGCCACGGTGCTGGTCTACGTGGTGCGCGGCGTGCCGCTCTTGATGGTGATCCTGTGGGTCTATTTCCTGGTGCCGATCCTGATCGGGCGGGACGTGTCGGGCTTCACCACCATGCTGTGCACGCTGGTGATCTACGAGGGCGCCTACCTGTCGGAGGTGGTGCGCGCCGGCATCCAGGCCCTGCCCAGGGGCCAGACCGAGGCGGCGCGCGCGCTCGGCCACAGCCACCTCGGCACGATGTGGTTCGTGATCCTGCCGCAGGCGCTCTACAACATGCTGCCGAGCATGCTGAGCCAGTTCATCTCCACCATCAAGGAGACCACGCTGGGCTACGTCATCAACGTGCAGGAGCTGACCTTCGCGGCCAACCAGATCAACAACCAGCTGCTGACCAAGCCGTTCCAGGTGTTCTTCATCCTGGCGATGACCTACTACGCCGTTTGCTTCAGCCTGACGCAGCTCGCGCAATGGCTGGAGCGGCGCATCGCCCACAAGCGGCTCGGCGCCGTCTTGGTGAAGACGTCCGAAGACGGCGTCTCGCTGCCGCCGCCCGCGGTGGTGAATCCATGAGCCCCGCGCCCAGCGGCTATCGCCCCCAAGACCAGGAGACAGCGCCATGAACCCCGTTCCACGCCCCCCAGGGGATGACACCATGATCCTGTTCTCCAACATCAACAAGTGGTATGGCGACTACCAGGCGCTCGCCGACGTCAACGCCGAGGTGAAGAAGGGCGAGGTGGTGGTGGTCTGCGGCCCTTCGGGCTCGGGCAAGTCCACGCTGATCCGCACCGTCAACCGGCTGGAGGAAGTGAAGACGGGGCAGCTGCTGTTCGACGGCCACGACATCCACGCGCCCATGAGCAGCGCGGCGCTCAACAAGCTGCGCAGCCGCATCGGCTTCGTGTTCCAGAGCTTCAACCTGTTTCCGCATCTCTCGGTGATGGAGAACATCATGCTGTCGCCGATGCGGGTGCTGGGCGTGAAGCGGTCCGACGCGAAGGCGAGGGCGGCGCAGCTGCTCGATCGCGTAGGCCTGTCGAGCAAGGCAGGCGCCTACCCGGCCCAGCTGTCGGGCGGGCAGCAGCAGCGCGTGGCCATTGCCCGCGCGCTCGCCATGGAGCCGCCCGCGATGCTGTTCGATGAGCCCACCAGCGCGCTCGACCCCGAGATGGTGGGCGAGGTGCTGTCGGTGATGCGCGGCCTGGCCCACGACGGCATGACCATGATGTGCGTCACGCACGAGATGAACTTCGCCCGCGAGGTGGCCGACCGCGTCTGGTTCATGGACGCCGGTCGGATCCTCGAGAAGGCCGACCCCGAAACCTTCTTCAAGAGTCCGCAGCATCCGCGCGCGCAGCGCTTCCTGTCGGACCTGCGCGCGCACTGATGCTTGTTTTTTCCCCTCCCCCGCATCTCCTCAGGAGCTCACCATGTCGAACAGAAACGTCTTCCGCCTCACCACGATCGGGACCTGTCTTTGCGCCGCCTCTCTCCTGGCGCATGCCGACCAGTGGAGCGACATCAGCGCGCGCAAGGAGCTGCGCTGCGGCACCTTCGCCGATGTGCCGCCGTTCGCCGCACCCGATCCGAAGACACGCGAGATGGTGGGCCACGACGTGGACCTGTGCCACGCGCTGGCCAAGGAACTCGGCTTGACGGCCAAGGTCACGCCGCTGTCGGTCGAGGCACGCGTGCCCGAGGTCAAGCTCGGGCGCGTCGACGTGACTATTGCCAATCTGGCCTACACCAAGAGCCGCGGCGAACAGATCCAGTTCAGCGACCCGTACTACGTGGCCAAGGAAATGCTGGCGGTGAAGGCTTCCGACCCCGGAACGGCAAAGGCCGACTTCAAGGGCAAGCGCCTGAGCTCGACCAAGGGCTCGACTTCCGAGCTGTCGATCAAGATGAACGGCTCGGAACCGGTGACCTTCCAGGACACGGGCTCGGCCTTCATGGCGGTGCAGCAGAACAAGTCGGCCGGCATGGTCGCGAACACCATGACCATCACCAAGCTGGTCAACCAGTCGAAGACCGAGGGCGTCGCGCTGAAGATGATCAAGGAGCCGATGGTGCTGCAGCCCATCGGCATCGGCATGAAGAAGGACGAGCCGGTGCTGCTGGCCAAGGTGAACGCCGCGCTCTACGCGCTGGAAAAGTCGGGCGAGCTCGACAAGCTCTGGGCGAAGTGGCTCGGGCCAAACACCGAATACAAGATGGTGCGCGAGGAAAAGGTCACGCCGCTGGCTGACCTCAAGTTCGAACTCCTGCCCTGAGCGGCCGCCTCGCCTCCGGGCGCCCCCTCCATTGGTTATAAGCAGTAATTATTAAAATGGAACCCTGTGTTGTTTTCACTCGGGTTTCGGCATCATCGCGCCATGGAGAAGACAAAGGCTCTCGTGACCCTGATCGAGATGGCGCGCACCGGCCTCGGCTTCACGCCCGCCGACGCCCTCGACCACATCGCCACGCTCATCGCCCAGGAGGATGCGCAAAGCGTGTTCTACGACCGCAGGGTCGAAGAGCTGCTTCGTCTCGGAGCCTGCATCTGGAGCTTGAGGCGCGACATCGTGATGCCCAGGTAGCGTCGGCAGATCCTCCGGACGGGGTTCTATGCCGACTGGCCAGGTGCGGCAAAAGGGAACTTAAAGCTACAGTTTCCAGGCCAAAAAGGCCGGCATTTTGGCATCGAGCAAGCGCCGGCAATCGGAGGAATCGAATGCCGCTCTTGTTCCTGCTGAGGCTGCAGCACACGCTGCTGCCCGTCCGGGTCGCTCTTCCGGAGGAAGTCCGGATCGTCTCGGTGCTTGTGGCCACCGGCCTGATCGAGGCCGAGTTCGCACCCGTGAAACCCACCGGCCGGGATGCCGCATCGCGCATCGCGACGGTGAGGCGCATCACCGAGGAAGGCCTTGCCGAGCTCGCCAAGATGAACGACGCGCCCAGGTTCGTGAAGACCTCGATGCAGTTCGCGCGCGGATTGCGCTTGATGTAGGGACTGCCTGCGGCTCAGGCCTGCCACGGCAGCCCGCGCATCCGCTCGCGCTTCTCTTCCTCGTCGAAGTGCGCGAGCGAGGGCTTGATCAGGTCGCTGCGCGCCACGATGCCCACCAGCTCGAGCGACTGCGCGTCCTTCACGACCGGCAGCCGCTCGAGCCGATGGCGTGCGAGCCGCGTGGCCACCGCGCGGCAGTTCTCGCCCGGCATCGCAAAGAACAGCGGCACGTCGGCACATGCGTCGCCCACGGTGGCAATGGGATCGCGCGTGCCGCACGCAGCCAGCATCCCGCGGTCCGCCACGCCGATCACCGCGCCGTTGCGCACCACGGGAAACGCACGGTGGGCCTGGCCGTCGCCGAAATGCTCGAACAGCGCCCGCGCCACCGGCAGGGCCGCGTCGATGCTGTGCACCTCGCGCGTCATGACCTCTTCCACGGCGTGCCGCTCGAGCGGATCGACGCCGTATTCGCGGTAGATGTGATAGCCGCGGCGCGCGATCTTCTCGGTGAGGATCGAGCGGCGCATGGTCAGCACCGTGAAGCCGTAGGCCACGGCCGACGTGGTCAGCAGCGGCAGCAGCGCATTGCTGTCGTGCGTGAGCCCGAAGGCGAAGATGGTGGCGGTGAGCGGCGCGCGCATCACGCCGCCCAGCGTGGCCGCCATGCAGACCAGCGGCCACAGCATCGGATCGTTGCCGGGCAGCACGTGCGAGAGCACCACGCCCAAGCCCGCGCCCATCATCAGGAGCGGCGCGAGCACGCCGCCCGAAGTGCCCGACCCCAGCGAGATGACCCAGATCAACGCCTTCACCGCCAGCAGCGCGGCCACCACGCCGAGTGCGAGGTGGTTGTGCAGCAGGTCGCCGATCACGTCGTAGCCCACGCCCAGCGCACGCGGCTCGAAGTACCCGCCGATGCCCACCGCCAGGCCGCCGATCGCCGGCCACCACATCCAGTGGATCGGCAGCTTGCCGAACAGGTCCTCGACCTTGTAGAGCGAGATCGAGAGCGAGGCCGAGAGCGCGCCGCACAGAAGCCCCGCGGCCACGCACGAGAGCATCGCGAGCGGGCCGGGCACCGCCGTCTGCAGCGGGAACAGCGGGCCGGCATCCATCAGCAGCGGGCGCGTGAAACCCGCCACCGCGCAGGCCACGGCCACCGGCAGCAGGCTGCGCGGCCGGAGTTCGAACAGCAGCAGTTCGACGGCCAGCAGCACGGCCGCCACAGGGGTGCCGAACACGGCCGTCATGCCCGCGGTGGCGCCCGCCACCAGCAGCGCCTTGCGCTCCGCGGCCGTGAGGTGGAAATGCTGCGCGATCAGCGAACCGATGGCGCCCCCGGTCATGATGATCGGCCCTTCGGCGCCGAACGGGCCGCCGCTGCCGATCACGATGCCCGAGGACAGCGGCTTGAGCAGCGCGACCTTCGGCGACATCTTGCTCTTGCCGAACAGGATCGCCTCGATCGCCTCGGGAATGCCATGGCCGCGGATCTTGTCGGAGCCGTAGCGCGCGACCAGGCCGACGATCAGCCCGCCGATCACCGGCACCACGATGACCCAGGCACCCAGCGTGTGCCCGGCCGGCGAGCGGTCCACCAGGGAAAAGGTCTGGAAGAAGAACAGGTTGGTGAAGAAGCGGATCAGGTCGAGCAGCACGCGCGCGGCCACGGTGCTGACCGCCCCGATGACGACGGCCATGACAGTGATGCGCAGCAGGCGCGCATTGAGGGCGAAGTCGCCGCGGGGCAGGTGGGAGGCTGGGGTCATGGCTGTTCGGGAGGGTCGATCTGCCTCATCCGAGGCCAGCCTTCAAATATATCATTTCATGACATATCAGCCCCACCCCTCCCATTGCGAACCCCGCAGCGGCCTGCTAGGCGCCGCCCCTGCTGACGAGCGCCACCACCTTGGCCAGTTCGGCCACCTGGTCCGCGTGCAGCGCGGCAAGGCGCTCGAGCTTCCTGCGCCCCGCGGCCAGCAGGTGGACTTCGACCTGCCGCCGGTCCGTGTGGCTGGGCTTGCGTTTGACGAGGCCGGCCTCCTCGCAGCGCGAGACGAGGGCCACCACGCCGTGGTGCTGGGCCTGCAGGCGATCGGCGATCTCGCTGATCGTGGCCCATTCGCGGCCGGGAAAGCCCTGGGTGTGGAGCATCAGCTGGTATTGAAGGACGGTGATGCCTTCCTCCCGCGCGGCGTCCTCGCTGAAGCGAAGGAAGCTGCGCAGCCTGAATCTGAAATCTGACAGTGCCTCGAAATGCTGCTTTTCGATGGATCCCCGTTGGCTGGCCATGAACGTTCCAAGAATGAGTGTGCGAACGGAAGGCAATGTAGCAGCCGGCCCGATCCTATGCAGGGTAATTACTCACAGTGTGATGCAATAAACCTCATAACATGATGCATCTGACTTGAACCTGACCTGTGCGATGCCGTCTGCCTGCTCGGCATGTCGCGCGCACTTCCCCGTTGTCGCTGCCGTTGCCCGTGCACCTGTGCGGGCTTCCGTATCCATTCCATTCGAGAAAGAGAAAGATTGCGTATGCAGATCAAGAGCCAGAAGACCTTCTTCTCGGGCATCATGTTCACCTGCGTGGGGGCGGCGTTCGCGCTGGGCGCCGTCAACTACAACGTCGGGAGTGCGGCCCGCATGGGGCCGGGCTACTTCCCGCTGATCGTCGGCGCGCTGCTGACGCTGCTGGGCCTGGTGGTGATCGCCACCGCCTTCGCGGGCCCCACGTCCGACGGCGAGCCGGTCGGAAAGATCGCATGGAAGCCGCTCGGCTTCATCATCGGCGCCAACCTGCTGTTCGGCATCCTGCTGGCGGGCCTGCGCAGCATCGGCCTGCCCGCCATGGGCCTGATCCTCGCCATCTATGCACTCGTGATCGTGGCCTGCATGGCCGGTGCCAACTTCTCGATGAAGCTGTCGCTGGTGCTTGCGACCGTGCTGGCCATCGGCAGCTACCTGACCTTCATCGTGGGGCTCAAGCTGCAGTTCCAGGTGTGGCCCACCTTCATCACCGGCTGAACGCGAGGCACCACCCATGATGGATCTGATCAACCACCTGTCGCTCGGCTTCTCCACCGCGGTGACGCTGCAGAACCTGGCCTATGCGTTCATCGGCTGCCTGCTGGGCACGCTGATCGGCGTGCTGCCGGGCATCGGCCCGACGGCCACCATCGCGATGCTGCTGCCGGCCACCTATGCGCTGCCGCCCGTGGCCGCGCTCATCATGCTCGCGGGCATCTACTACGGCTCGCAATATGGCGGCTCCACCACGGCCATCCTGGTCAACCTGCCGGGCGAATCCTCGTCCGTGGTCACGGTGATCGACGGCCACCAGATGGCCAAGCGGGGGCGCGGCGGACCGGCGCTCGCGGCCGCCGGCCTGGGCTCGTTCTTCGCGGGCTGCGTGGGCACGCTGATCCTTGCCGCGTTCGCGCCGCCGCTGACCGAGATCGCCTTCAAGTTCGGCCCGGCCGAGTATTTCTCGCTGATGGTGCTGGGCCTGATCGGCGCAGTGGTGATGGCCTCGGGCTCCTTGCTCAAGGCCATCTGCATGATCATGGTGGGCCTGCTTCTGGGCTTGGTCGGCACCGACGTGAACTCCGGCGTGGCGCGCTACAGCTTCGACATTCCGGAACTGACCGACGGCCTGGGCTTCATCGCGATCGCGATGGGCGTCTTCGGCTACGGCGAGATCATTGCCAACCTGGCCCGGCCCGAGGACGAGCGCGAGGTGTTCACGGCCAGCGTCACGGGCCTGATGCCCACCAAGGAGGACTTCAAGCGCATGTTCCCGGCCGTGCTGCGCGGCACGGCGCTGGGCTCGTCGCTGGGCATCCTGCCGGGCGGTGGCGCCACGCTGTCGGCCTTTGCGGCCTACACGCTCGAAAAGAAAATCAAGCTCAAGGCGGGCGAGGTGCCCTTCGGCAAGGGCAACATCCGCGGCGTGGCCGGCCCGGAAGCCGCGAACAACGCGGGCGCGCAGACCTCCTTCATCCCGATGCTGACGCTGGGTATTCCGCCCAACCCGGTGATGGCCCTCATGGTGGGCGCCATGACGATCCACAACATCCAGCCGGGCCCGCAGGTGATGACCAGCAACCCGGAACTGTTCTGGGGGCTGATCGCCTCGATGTGGATCGGCAACCTGATGCTGGTGATCCTGAACCTGCCGCTCATCGGCCTGTGGATCAAGCTGCTGACCATTCCCTACCGGTGGCTGTTCCCCGCGATCGTGCTGTTCTGCGCGATCGGCGTGTACTCGACCAACAACAACGTGTTCGACATCTGGCTGGTGGCGATCTTCGGTGTCGTGGGCTACACCTTCATCAAGCTCGGATGCGAGCCGGCGCCGCTGCTGCTCGGCCTCATCCTGGGGCCGATGATGGAAGAGAACCTGCGGCGCGCGCTGCTGCTCTCGCGCGGCGACTGGAGCGTGTTCGTCTCGCGGCCGATTTCCGCGGGGCTGCTGGCAGGGGCGGTGGCGCTGCTGCTGATCGTGCTCCTGCCCTCGATCAGATCGAAGCGCGAAGAGGCGTTTGTCGAGGAAGCGGGTTAGCCCGCAGCGATCCAACAGAAAGCCAGGAGCCGCCCATGTCCAGTTCCCGCCAGGCTTCGGCACCCGAATCCGCGGCGGTGCTGCACCGGCCAGTGTGCGAGCTGCTCAAGTGCAGCCTCCCCCTGGTGCTGGCCGGCACAGGCGGCGCGGCCGGGCCGGAACTGGTCGCGGCCGTGACGCAGGCCGGCGGCTTCGGCTTCCTCGACACGTCGGAAGCGCCGCCTGCGCGTATCCGCGAGGAGGTGCTGGCGGTGCGGGCGCACACAGACCGGCACTTCGGCGTCGAAATGAATCCGGCGGGCACGGAGCCGGCGCTGCTCGGCGCACAGATTGCTGCCTGCATCGAACTGCGCGTACCGGTGGCCGGGCTGCTCGGCGCACCGTCCAGGACCGCCGTGCGGCAGCTTCGCGAAGCCGGGGTGGTGGTGGCCTGCCACGTCTCATCGGTGAGCGCCAGGTGCGAAGCAGAAGGTGCCGGGGCACAGATCCTGATCGTGCAGGGCCGGGAGGCCGGTGACCCTGCGCGCGGCGCGCAACCCCTTGCAGCCATCCTCGCGGATGTGCTGGCGCTCGCATCGGTTCCGGTGCTCGCGGCGGGCGGCATCGCCGATGGAACGGACATCGCCGCCGCGCTGGCCGCGGGCGCGCAGGGCGCCGTTCTGGGTCCCGCGGCGCTGCAGGCGGGCGCGGGCGAAGGCCAGGCCGAAGGCGCGGCGCCGCTGGAGACGATCGCCAGCGCCAGGAGCCGCCTGCAACAGCTCGCATCGGATGCCGCGGCCTCGCTGCGGGGCCGGGCACTGCGCTTTCCTGAACGCGTGATGCTGTCGTCGCCGGTCTGCTATGCCGACGAACTCGATGCGGCCTACAGGTCCGTGCGCGATCGATGACCCGGGAACGCGCCGGCCGGGCGAGAAAAGGCAGGTGGCGGTCCGGCCGCGCCATCGGGAAAAAATAACTGAAACGCGGCGCAGGGCTGCTTCATCCAATGGGAAAGAGAAGCACACATGTCCCACGCCGCCCCCTCTCCACTGGCCGCACCGGCGAGCCCCGCACAGGGCTCCGACCGCGAGCTTGCGGCGCGCGCCGCGCAAGGCGATGCGCCGGCCTTCGAGTGCATCATGCGGCGCCACAACCAGCTGCTGTTCCGCACGGCGCGCAGCATCCTGAAGAGCGACGAGGAAACCGAGGACGCGCTGCAGGACAGCTACCTGCGTGCCTGGCGCGCCATCGGCAGTTTCCGCGACGATGCGCAGCTCTCGACCTGGCTGGTGCGCATCGTGATCAATGAGGCCCTCGGGCGCCTGCGGCGCCGCGGTGCACAGGTGATTCCGCTCGACGGTACCGCCGCGCCCGGCCTCGATGAAAACGAGCCCGAATCGGCGGCCGCCGACGATCCCGACAAACAACCGGAACGCCACGCCATGCGGGAAGAACTTCGGCGGCTGATGGAGCGCCGCATCGATCGCCTGCCCGATGCCTACCGCACCGTCTTCATGCTGCGGGCGGTCGAGGAGATGAGCGTCGAGGAAACGGCGGCGGCCCTCGCGCTGCCCGAAGCCACCGTGCGCACCCGCTTCTTCCGCGCGCGCAGCCTCTTGCGCGAAGGCCTGTCCCGCGACATCGACGTGGCCGTGGGCGACGCATTCTCATTCGACGGCGCACGCTGCAATCGCATCGTGGCGCGTGTGCTGGCGAGCCTGGCCGACGAGCGGGAATCACCCCGCCCCTGAGGCTTCCACCCACGAGGAAAACCACCATGTCCTTCTTTCAAATGACTTCTCCCGTCGCTGCGCGGCGCATGTTCCTCGGCCAGTCGGGGCTCGTGCTGTCCGGTGCCGCGGTCGCGCTGCTGGCCGGCCGCGATGCCCTGGCTGCCAAGGCCGGCGGCGCCACCGGCAACGACGTGCAGATCCTCAACACCGCACTCGCCGCCGAACTCGAGGCCATCGCGGCCTACCAGGCCGGTGCCGAAAGCAAGCTGCTCGAGAAGCCCGTGCTCGACCTGGCCCTGAGCTTCCAGGGCCACCACAAGGAGCATGCGGATCTGCTCGCCAAGACGGTCGCCAAGCTCGGCGGCCATGCCGTAGCAGCCAGGTCCAGCTACGGCTTTCCGCTGGAGCAGCTGAAATCGCAGGCCGACGTGCTGCGCTTCGCAGCCAGGCTCGAGCAGGGCGCCGTGAGCGCCTACCTGGGCGCCGTTCCCCTGTTCGACAATCGCGATCTTTCGAAGGCCGCCGCGAGCATCCTGGGCGACGAGGCCATGCACTGGGCCGTGCTGCGGCAGGCGCTCGGCGAAACACCCGTGCCTTCGGCCTTCATGTCATGAGCTCAGGCCGGTGGCTCCTTGCGGCGGCCGCCTCGCTGGCCGCGGCCGCGCACGCGTGGGCCTCGCCCGACGCCGTGCGCGGCGAGCAGGTCTACGCGCGCTGCCTGGCCTGCCATGCGCTCGCGGTCGACCGCGTCGGGCCCAGGCACTGCGGCCTTTTCGGCCGGCTGGCCGGCAGCGTGCCCGGCTTCGTCTATTCGGAGGCCCTGAAGAAATCGAAGATCGTCTGGAACGACAAGACGCTCGACCGCTTCCTGGCCAAGCCGTTGGCCATGGTGCCCGGCACCGCCATGACCTACGACGGCGTGCCCGACCCCGCGGAGCGCGCGGACCTGATCGCCTACCTCCGGCGTGCCAATGAAGCGCCGCCATGCAGCGAGCGCGCACGCGAATGAACGCCAGGGCCCATCAGCCAGCGCCCACCGCCTCCCGCTTCGGCTGCTTGATCGTCCACAGCGCCGCGGCCATCAGGGCGACACCCGCAAGCTGGACGGCATTCAAGCTGCGCCCATACACACCCCAGTCCACCAGCACCGCGGTCAGCGGGTACACGAACTGCAGCACCGCGATCCTGCCAAGTGGAAGCCGGACCATGCCAGCGAAGAGAAGCGCATAGGCCAGGCCAGTGTGCAGCACGCCCAGCCCCGCGAGCCATGCCCAGGCCGGCGCCGAATCCGGCCATCCGAACACCAAAGGCACCCACGCCAGAACGACGAGCCCGGTCACGCACTGCCACCAGGCCAGCGCATAGGACGTGATGGTTTTTTCCGTATTGGCGAGGACGGTCACCGCGGCATAGCACAGCGAACCGCCAAGGCACACGAGCAGGCCCAGCGCATAGCCGCTGCCCCATGAGGCCATCGATGCCATGTCCCCGAAAAGCCCGGTCGTCAACGCCAGCCCGCACAGCGCGGCCAGGGTGGCAGCCCACTGGCGCGGCGACACGGCTTCACGCAGGACCAGTGCGCCGAAGAGAATGATCCACACCGGCTGGATGTGAAAAACAATGGTGGCCACCGCAATCGAGATGCGCGGGATCGCCGCGAAGAACAGCGCCCAGTTCAGGACCATCAGGCAGCCCGTCGCGCAGGCGATCCATCCGCTCTTGCCGCGCAGCCGCAGCTCGCCGGTTCGGCCGGTGGCCAGGCCCCATGCGAGCAGGGCCAACGCACCGAAGGCACAGCGAAACAGGACCGTGACCAGCGGATGCTGGTTCGCCTCTTCCACGAAGACGCCGATGGTGCCGAGCAGCATGCCGCCGGCAATCAGCAGCCATTGCCCCGTGCTCTCCCGGTCGGATGGCCGCGCCGCCGCAAACACGGGGTGCACCTGAACTGCCTTCTTTTGCATGAGGGCGATCGTCTGCCCATGCGGCAACGGCGTAAAGCGCATAGTTCGAACGCCTATCATTCGAACATCGAATGAGAGAGCGACGATGAAATATCCCGATTTCCAGATCGACTGGCTGCGCGCCCTGGTGGCGGTGGTGGACGCCGGCTCGCTGTCTGCCGCGGCGCCCCTGGTCCACCGCTCCCAGTCCGCGGTGAGCATGCAGATCAAGAAGCTGGAAAACGCGCTCGGCCAGGCCGTGCTGCTGCGCGGCCCGCGGCACCTGGAAGTGACCCCGGCGGGCGCGCAGCTGCTGGTCTATGCGCGCCGCATGCTCGAACTGCAGTCGGAAACGCAGAACGCCATGTTCGGACCGGAGCTCGCCGGCCGCGTGCGGCTCGGCGTGCCGGACGACTATGCCTCCACCTACCTGACGCCCGTGCTGCGCAGCTTTGCCGGCCGCTACAAGGGCGTGGAGATCGAGCTGACCTGCGAGCAGTCGACCTCCCTCATCCCCAAGATCGCGCGGGGCGAGCTGGACCTGGCGCTGGTTTCCCGGGACAAGCCGCAACGCGGACAGCTCCTGTTCCAGGAACCCCTGGTGTGGGTGGGCACGGCGCAGCATGAAGCCTGGCGCCGCGATCCGCTGCCGATTGCGGTCTACGAAGCGGGCAGCATGGCCCGAATCGCGGCGCTCTCGAGCCTGGCGGCCAGGCGGCGCGCCTACCGCATCGTCTATCACAGCTCCAGCCTTGCCGGCCAGCTCGCGGCCGTGGAGAGCGGCCTGGCCGTGGCCGTGTTCACGCGCTGCAGCGTTCCGGCTCACCTGCAGATCTTGCAGAACCTGCCTGCCGGCTTCGATCTGCCGAAACTGAAATCGATGGACGTGGCGGCGCTGCGCAGCAAGGTGTCGCTGCGCTCGCCCGCGGTGGACGCGATGTACGAGCAGATGCTCAGGACCTTGAGCCCGGCCTAGTCGAGCGCACCGGCACAATCAATCGCCGCCGCCCTGCGGCCGCGCCAGGGTTTCGGCAAGCTCCCACAGCGAGCCCATCTGCCCCGAATGAAAGAGCAGGGGCGGCGCATCGGTCCGCGAGAAGCGTTCCACGCGGCCGAGAATGATGGTGTGATCGCCTTCCTGGTGGCGCGAGTAGGTCGAGCATTCGAAAGTCGCGACGCTGTCGACCAGCCTCGCGCAGCCGTTGGGTGCCAGCTCGAAGGCTCCGGCGAAGCGCTCGAACTTGTCGGCCGCGGGCTTGGCGAAATGCCAGGCCAGGTCGCGCTGATCGGCGGTCAGCACGCTGAGATTGAACGGCCGCGTTGCCAAAAATGCATCGGCGCTGCGCGTGTCGTCGCGGATGCTCCACAGGATCAACGGTGGGTCGAGCGACACCGAAGCGAAGGAGTTGATCGTCATGCCTTCGCGCTTGCCGTCCGGCGTGGTGGTGGTCACGAGGCACACCCCCGTCGGAAAGGCGCCGAGCGCCTGCCGCAGCTGGCGGGCATCGACCGTCTCGGCCGCGTCGCCCGTGATGAGAGCCCAGGAGTACATGGCCGGTGCCTCGATCAGTACTGGCCCTTCGGCTCCAGGCCGAGCAGGTACTGGCCCACCATCGAAGAGACCGCATCCCAGTTGAGGCTGATGTGGCGCGAGATCGCATTCGCATCGCGCCACATGCGCTGGATCGGCTGGTTCAGCGACAGGCCCGCGCCTCCGACGCTCGCGAACACCGCCTCGACGGCATCGCGCGAGAGCCGCGCGGCAAAGGCATGGTCGCGCCGGTTGCGGATGCGCTGCTCGATGCTGATGACATGGCCATCCACGGCCATCTGCTCCACCTGCGCGGTGTCGCGGTAGAGCAGGAGGCGCGCCGCATCGACGCTCGCCGACGCTTCGGCCAGGCGCGACTGCACGGGAAAGAATTCGCTGAGCCGGCTGCCGCCGCCGGCCACCGCCCCCCGGGTGACGCGCGTGCCGGCCAGCGCGATCAGTTCGTCGACCGCGCCTTGCGCCGTGCCGACGATCGGCGACACGAGGCAGACCGGTACCGCCGACAGGAAGGGAATGCGATAGATCGGATTGGCATTGACCTTGGCGCCGGGGGGATTGTTGGACGAAGCCTCCGCGAACGTCAGCTTGCGGTGCCCCGGAATGAACACCGGCTTGTCGATGACGATGGCCTTCGATCCCGTGCCTGCCTGGCCGGCCACGTGCCAGTTGTCTTCGATCGCCCAGTCCGACCGCGGCGCGAGCAGGAAGCCGGCCGTCGGCGGAGCGCCCTTTTCTTCGGGCGGAAACTGCACGCCCAGCAAGGCCCACTGGGAGTTGTCCACGTTCGATGCGAAAAGCCATTTGCCTTGCACCAGATAGCCGCCGTCGACCTTCTCGGCCATGGTCGCCGGCGCATACGAGCCGCAGACGATCGCGCGCGGGTCCTTGCGCCAGACGTCGTCCTGCGCCTGTTCCGGAAAGATCGCGACCAGCCACTGGTGGATGGCGCCGAGCGAGCAGCCCCAGGACGACGAAGTGCAGCCCCGTGCCAGTTCGCTGACCACGTCGATGAATGCCGTGAACCCGTACTCGTAGCCGCCGTAGCGTGCGGGCTGCATCAGCCTGAAGAAACCCGCGTCGTGGAACGCCTGGGTGGTGGCGTCGGAAACGCGGCGGTCCCGTTCGGTTTGCTGCGCCCGCTCGCGCAGCATCGGCACCATATTGCTTGCAGATGCAGCTATTTTTTCGATCGGAGGTGCGTCCTTCACGGGCGACTTTCGGCCCGGAGCGGGAAGATCCACGCGGTCTAGTTGAGCAAAAGGGTTCGCGGCTTCAGTCATGGCGGTCTCCGGATGATGGTGGGGAATTCGACGGGACAAGGCCTTGATTGAATCGCATGAAACTTGCAAATGCAAATAATAAATGCTTGGGGTTTACGCTATATCGATGCCGGCATTCGCCTGTAGCATTCGGCATGGCCATCAGAAAACAAACCGCAGCAAAGGCGCCGCAGCCGCGCAAGGCTCGCACCGAGGTACCATCCAAATTGAATGCAACTGCAGACAAATCGACAGATCACGATCTGGAGCGGGCCATTCCGTACCTGCTTGCGCGCGCAGGCATGCGCATGGGGCAGTCGTTCAGCAAGGAACTCAAGCAGTTCAAGCTCTCTTTGACCGAGTGGCGGGTGTGCGTGGCGCTGCACCACAAGGCGCACCAGCGGCTTTCCGACCTGGCGCTGCACACGTCGACGGACGCTTCCACGCTCTCGCGGGTGGTCGACGGCCTGCTGCAGCGCGGCGTGCTGGTGCGCGACCGGTCGGACGAGGATGCGCGCGCGCTCGCGCTGAGCCTGACCGAGGCGGGCCGCGATCTCACCTTGCGGATCATTCCGCTGGCGCAGGTGTACGAGCGCGTGTCGCTGTCCGGGCTGACCGCTGCGCAAGCCGAGTCGCTGCGGGACATGCTTCGGATGGTCTATGACAACCTGGCGGTGCTGGACAACGAATGACCGTTCGGTGAAGGAGGCGGCGCGATGAACATCAACTCCATCGACCTGAATCTCTTCCTGGTGTTCCAGGCCATCTACGCCACGCGCAGCGTCACGCTCGCAGGCGACCGCCTCGGCATGACGCAGTCCGCGGTGAGCAATGCCCTCAAGCGCATGCGCGAACGCTTCAACGACGCGCTGTTCGTGCGCTCGGCCGACGGGATGGTGCCCACGCCCGTCGCCGAGCGGCTCATCGCTCCCATCGAGGAAGGCATCGCCTGCCTGGTGCAGGCGGTCGACCAGGGCCGCACCTTCGAGCCGGAGACCTCGAGCCGCACGTTCCGGATCGCCGTCAACGACATCGGGCAACTGGTCATGGTGCCGGAACTGCTCTCGGTCGCGCGCGGCATCGCGCCGGGCGTTCGGTTCGAAACCGTGGATGTCTCGGTGGCCGAGGCCCGGCAGCGCATGCTCCATGGACAGATCGACATCGCCCTGGGCAGCTGGGAGGCGATGGGGCCATCGTTCTACCAGCAGCGGCTGTTCGACGAGACCTTCGTCGTGCTGATGTCCAAGGCGTCGCCGCTGGGCACGCGCGAGCGCATCGCGCTCGACGACTATCTTGCGGCCGAGCACATCGCCTATCGGCCCCAGGGCACCACCGACTCCCAGCTTCAGCAAACCCTGGAGAGAGCTGGCGCGCTCGATCGGCGGCGGGTCGTTCTCACGGCCGCCCACTCGCTGGGCCTGACGTCGATCGTCGCCACATCGGGTTTGCTGCTGACCGCGCCGGCACGCCTCGCCAAGGCCATGGTGGCGTCACGCGCGGACCTGCACAGCGTCGAAGCGCCGTTCGAAGTCACGCCCTTCGAGATCCGCCAGCAGTGGCACGAGCGCTTTCACCAGGACAGCGGCAACCGCTGGCTGCGCGAGCTGATCTTCGGGCTCTTCCACGAGCGGTCGAACCGCGATCCTGCGCCGCGGGCACGGGCCACCTGATCACAGCCCGGGCGGCGCCCCTTCCCATGCGCGGTCGAGCAGCGCGCGCAGCGCCGCCTTCTCGAGCGGCCGCGGATTCGGGTACTGATTCGAGACGGCCAGGCCGGCCGCCTGCTCGAGCCCGTCAGCCGGCATGCCGATCGCCTTCAGCGACACGGCGGCGCCGTGCGCTCTTGCCAGTTCGAAGAACCCCATGGCCGCATCCGCGACGCCCAGGGCCCTCGCGATGCGCGCCATGGCCTGTGGCGCCGCGCCTGCGTTGTACGCAAGCGCATGCGGGAGAACCACGGTGTGCACCTGCGCATGCGGCAGGTCGAACGTGCCGCCCAGCGTGTGGCACAGCTTGTGGTGCAGGCCCATCGACACGGCACCGAGCACGGTGCCGCACAGCCAGGCGCCGTAGAGGGCCTGGCTGCGTGCGGGCAGGTCGCGCGGGTTCTCCCGCAGCGGCTGCAGCGACGCCGCGCAGGCGCGGATTCCCTCTTCGGCCATCAACGAGATCACCGGATTGCCGTCGTGCGCATACAGGCCTTCCGCCGCATGCGCCATCGCATTGATCGCGCTCGTGACGCTCAGCTCCAAGGGCAGCGACAGGGTGAGCCTGGGGTCGTAGATGACGACACGCGGAAGCACGCGCGCGTCGCGTCCGGTCTTCTTCAGGCCCGCTTCCGTGATGCCGTAGATGGGCGTCGCTTCGCTGCCCGCGTAGGTCGTCGGCACCGCGATGATCGGCAGGCCGGACTCCAGCGCAATCGCCTTGCCGAGCCCGATGGTGGAGCCACCGCCAACCGCGAGCGCGCAATCCGCCTTCAGCTCGGAGGCCAGTGCGCGGGCCTTGCGCGCGGTCTCGATCGGCACGTGCATGGCTGCTTCGTCGAAGATCCCCGCGATGCGGCCCGGCAGCCGGTCGGCAATGGCTTGCGCCTGCCCGCGCTGGTTGGGCGTGCACAGGACGAGGGCGCGCGTGGCGCCCAGGCGTTCGATCTCCGCCGGCAGCCGGTCGATGCTGTTCGCACCGAAGACGATGCGCGCAGGGCTTGCGGTGTAGACGAAGCGATCCATACCCCTAGTCCTTCGGTGCGGTGTTCAGTACGAAGTCGTAGTCGAGCGTATAGAACGGCACTTTCATATGCGTTCCGTCGGGCGCGACGCCGGGTGCGTGCCGCTTCCAGTCGGCGATGAGGGAGGAGCGCACGCCGAACACGGCGTCCGAATCCAGATAGCGGCCTCCCGAGCGGAACACGTGGGTGATGAGCGTCTCGTAGCCCGGCGCCTTGATCATGAAGTGCAGGTGCGCAGGGCGCCACGGGTGGCGGCCGAGCTGCTCCAGCATCCGGCCCACCGGACCATCGTGGGGAATGGCGTAGGGCACGGCCACGATGGATCTGAAGTGGTAGCGCCCGTCCTCCAGGCTCTTCAGATGGCCCCGGCCCTGCGCGTGGTCCAGCTCGGGCCGCTGCACGTCGTACCAGCCTTCGTCGTCGGACTGCCACACGTCGATGCTCGCATGCCCGATCGGCTCGCCGCCGATGCCGCGGATGGTGCCGCTGACGAAGCAGTGTTCGCCGCTTGCCCCGTTGGAAATGTCCTCGCCATTGCGGTACGCCGGCGCATCGGGCACGTAGAAGGGCCCGAACACCGTCGCCTCGGTGCATCCCGTCGGGCGCCGGTTGCACTGCGCGCTGACCAGCGTCGAAAGCCCCAGCACGTCGGACAGCAGGATGAACTCCTGCCGCTTGTCGTCCGTGATCTTTCCGACCCGCGTGAGAAAGTCGATGCCGCTGGCCCACTCGGCCTCGGTGAGCTGCACCTCGCGCGCGAAGTCGTGAAGATGCCGCACCAGGCTGTCCATCACGGCCTTCAGGCGCGGGCTGGGCGTTGCGGCTTGCGCCTTCAGGGCCGCGCTGGTGATGGTCCATTCGTCGATGTCGATCATGGGTGCCTGTGCCTTGTCGATGAGCGCCCCGGGATCAGGCGAGCTTGAACAGCGACAGCGCGTTCGTCCGGCCGATCTTCTTGCGGTCGGCCTCGCTGATGCTCGTGTCGTTGAACCAGTTCGAGGCGTGGTCGATGTTCTCGAACGGCCAGTCGGTCGAGAACAGGATGCGGTCCGATCCGATCTCCAGCATCGCATCGATCAGCGTCTGGGTGCGGAAGTTGCCGGAGGTCGTCAGATAGAAGTTTTCCTGGAAGTACTCGCAGAGCTTGCGCTGGGCCGGATAGCCCTTGGGCGCCTTGACCCAGGCATTGCGGTGATCGACACGCCACATGTTGTAGGGGAGGCCTTCGCCCAGGTGGCCGAGGATGATCTTGAGGCCTGGATGGCGGTCGAAGAGCCCGCTCGCCATGAGCCGCAGCGCATGCACGGCTGTTTCCTGCGCAAAGGCCCAGGTGGGGCCGAGCAGCCAGGGGTGGCCTTCATAGATCTGCGCCCAGCTCGCGATGGGGTTGCGCGGATGCAGGTAGAACGGCGCATCGAGCCGCTCCGCCGCGGCCCAGAAGGGCGCGTACTGCGGCGCGTCGTAGTAGGCGACGTTGTCGGGCTTGCCGACTTGCGAGAAGCCATTGACCAGCGCACCGCGGAAGCCGAGCACGCTCATGCAGCGCTCGAGTTCCTGCGTCGCCTTCTCGGGGTCCTGCATCGGCAGGGCGGCAAACGCCTGGAAGCGGTCGGGCCGCTTCGCCACCTGCTCTGCAAGGAAGTCGTTGGCGCGCACCGCAAGCTCGTACGCTTTTGCCGGATCGGCCACCGCCTGGACGGCGGGCGCGTTCAGCGAGAGGATCATCATCTCCATGCCGTGCTCGTCCATCTGGCGCAGCCGGCCGTCATGAATGTCGAGCAGGCGGCTGCTGAGCTCCTTCCAATAGACGCCGGGCACGAAGCCGGCCGAATCCTGCAGCGTCTCTGGAATTGCGAAATGTTCTTCGAGACCGATCTTTCCTTGCATGCCTATCTCCTGTGTGCGGGCGGATGGGCCAATCTATGGGTGGCGACAGGCGCGGTCCAACAAAAAACGGTGATAGCGCGCATTCGCAGACCGCATGCAGCGGCAGGGCGGCCGCAACCCATGGGTAGACCCGCCCCAACATTCACAGGCTGCATACGGGACATCCGGAAAATGCGTTGGACCCTCGAAACCGGCACGCCCATGATCGCAGCCACCGCCAGCCATGCCTGGCCGCGATCTTTGCCATTCGAAGGAGACAAGAGCCATGCGCCACATCGATCTTCACAAGCTGGCCGACGACGCCCGCTTCAACCGCTTCCACGGCCTGGTGCTGTTCTGGTGTGCGCTGATCATCGTGTTCGACGGCTACGACCTGTCGGTGGTGGGCATCGCACTGCCCTCGATCATGAAGAAGATGGGCGTCGACGCGACCAATGCCGGCTTCATGGTCAGCTCGGCACTCTTCGGAATGATGTTCGGCGCCATCTTCATGGGGACCATCGCCGACAGGATCGGCCGCCGCTGGGCGATCGCCGTCTGCGTCGGCCTCTTCAGCATCTTCACTGCTTTGGCCGGACTGGCGGAGGATCCCGTTGCATTCAGCGCCATGCGCTTTCTCGCCGGACTCGGCATCGGGGGCGTGATGCCGAACGTCGTGGCGCAGATGACCGAGTATTCGCCGAAGAAGATCCGCGCCACCCTCGTCACGCTGATGTTCAGCGGCTATGCCGTCGGCGGAATGATCGCGGCGCTCCTTGGCAAGGGATTCATCGAAAGCTATGGCTGGCAATCGGTATTCTTCGCCGCCGGCCTGCCGGTCCTTCTGATTCCGTTCATCCTCAAGTCGGTTCCGGAATCGATGCCGTTCCTGCTGGCCCGGGGCCGCACCGAGGAGCTGAAGAAGATCGCCTCCCGGCTCGACCCGAGCTACACGCCGCAGGCGACCGACCGCTTCGTCGTACCGGCCAAGGACCGGGCCGACAGCGCACCGATCAAGCACCTCTTCCACGACGGCCGCGGCTTCAGCACCGTGATGTTCTGGATCGCGTTCTTCATGTGCCTTTTCATGGTCTTCGCGCTGAGCTCATGGCTGACCAAGCTCATGGCCAGCGCGGGCTACAGCCTGGGTTCGGCCTTGACCTTCGTCCTGGTGCTGAACGCAGGCGCGATGGTCGGCGCCATCGCGGGCGGCTGGCTCGCCGACCGCTTCCACATCAAGTACGTGCTCGCGGGGATGTATGCGCTGGCAGCGGTTTCCCTCACGCTGCTGGGCTACAGGATGCCGACACCGGTGCTGTTCATCCTGATCGGGCTGGCCGGCGCGTCGACGATCGGCACGCAGATCGTGGCCAATGCCTACACCGGCCAGTACTATCCGATGGCCGTGCGCGCCACCGGCCTCGGCTGGGCATTGGGGGTCGGCCGCAGCGGCGCGATCCTGGCGCCGATCCTGATCGGCGTGCTGGTCGGCATGAACCTGCCGCTGCACCAGAACTTCATTGCCATTGCCATCCCGGCCGTCATCGGCATGGTGGCGGTGCTGCTGATCCAGCACGACCGGTCGGCGTCGGCGCTGCGCGCGGATGCCGGTCCTGCGCTGGACAAGGTGGCGGCGGGCGTGCCCGGAACGCCTGGAGGCTGAGCACGGCGCGCCCGGCTCCCCGTAAACTCGGGCGATGAACGTGCGTTTTCTCGAAGCCTTCGTCTGGGTCGCCAAGCTGGGCAGCTTCAAGGCGGCCGCCGAGAAGATGCACACCACGCAGGCCGGCATCTCCAGCCGGATCGCCACGCTCGAAGAGCAATTCGGCGTGCGCCTGTTCGACCGCGAGCACCGCGGCGTGATGCTCACCTACCAGGGCACCGAGCTCATGCCCTATGCCGAACGCATGATCGAGATGCAGGCGCGCATGGTTGCCGCCATGGGCCAGGCCGACGCCTTCTCGGGCATGCTGCGCATCGGCGTGATCGAGACGGTGGCCCACACCTGGCTGCCCGACCTGTTTTCGCGCTTTGCCGAGAAATACCCGAACGCCACGCTGGAGCTGATCTCCGACATCACGCCCAGGCTGCGCGATGACCTGCTGCGCGGTACCCTCGACTGCGCCATCCTGTCGGAAGAGATCACGCCGGGCTTCATCGACAATCGGCGCATCGCCAACCTCGCGATGCGCTGGGTCACGAGCCCCTCGCTGGCGCTCAAGTTCCCGTCGCGCAAGCTGCTGTCCTTTGCCGACATCGCCACGCAGCCCATCATCTCCTTCCACCGCGAGTCCGGCGTCTACCGCAACATCGCCCAGAACGCGAGCGGCTGCGCCAACCTGCGCGTGAGCTACTTCTCGTCGCTGGGCGCGATGATCGACCTGGCGCGCACGGGCTTCGGCACGGCGCTGTTGCCGCTGGCCGTGATCCAGCAGGACCTGCTGCACGGCAAGCTGGTGGTGCTGGACGTGGACCCGCTGCCCATTGCGCTGCCGCTGGTGGCCAGCATGCGGCTGGAGCCGGCCTCGCCACTGGCCGAGGCGCTGGTCGGCATGGCGCAGGTATCGTGCGACCAGTTCATCGCCGGCTGCCGCGACGACGTGCTCGCGCCCTGATCCGGCCCACGCCGCGCCCGAGGCTGGGGCGGCCCGATGCGCCAGGGCTGTGCATCACGAAATCCTATCGCCCGCCCAAAGAATTTCCCGTTTGACCCTGCAGGGGCGCGCGACAACACTGCGCGCCATGCACAAACTCATGACCGGAAAAAGACATCGCGAGTTCTTCGCGATCCGCCCCGATGCGGAATCGACCGAATGGTCGACGGTGCCTTGCACCGCGGGACGCATCGAGGAACTGCTGTTGGCCGACAACCTCGACACCGCCGCGCGCAGCGGCTCGCGCACCCGCCTGGCCCGCTGGTCGGCCGGTGCGCTGATCGACCGGCCCGTGGTGCACGACTTCCACGAAGAGGTCTTCATCGTCGAAGGCGAGCTGGTGGTCGGCTGCGACGCGGAAGGCGAGGGCGGCGAAGCCTTCGGCCCCTACACCTTCGCCTGCCGTCCGCCGGGCGCGGTGCACGGCCCCTTCGTGTCGCGCACCGGCTGCGTGCTGTTCGAGATCCAGTACTACGAATGAACCCCCATTCCCCGTCCCGCCCGTTTTCTTGTTCCTGGAGTTTTCCGATGAAGCCTTCGCTGTGTTCCCTCGCATCCGTCGCCGTGGCCGCCGCGCTGCTGGCCGGACCCGCCGCCGCCCAGGTGCCGGCCGGCCCGAAGCTAGCCGTGCAGGCCATCACCCAGGTGGCGCCCAACCTGCCGCAGTACACCAAGGTCGACCAGCCGCTGCTGCGCGACGGCATCGCGAAGGCGACCGGCGGGCGTGTGGAGCTCACGCTCTCGTCCTGGCCCGAACGCAACGTGAACGGCCCCGAAGTCCTGCGCCTGGTGCGCTCGGGCCAGGTCGACATCGCCGCCGCGCCGCTGACCACCGTGTCGGGCGACGTGCCGATGCTCGACGGCGTCGACCTCGCGGGCATGAACGCCGACATCGCCCAGGCCCGCAAGGTGGCCGATGCGATGGTGCCGGTGGCCAACAAGGAGCTGGAGCGCCTGGGCATCAAGCTGGTCGCGACCTATCCGTTCTCGGGCCAGATGCTGTTCTGCCGCAAGCCCGTGGCGAGCCTGGCCGATCTCAAGGGCCTGAAGGTGCGCACCAACGGCCCCTCGGCCTCGGACCTGATCAAGTCGCTCGGCGGCCAGCCGGTGTCGCTGGCTTTCGGCGAGGTCTACACCGCGCTGGAACGCGGCACGGTCGACTGCGGCATCACCGGCGCCGGTTCAGGCAACGGCGTGAAGTGGCCCGAGGTCACGACGCACCTCTACACACTGCCGCTGTCGTGGTCGACCTCGGGCTATTTCGTGAACCTCGCGTGGTGGAACAAGCTCGACCCGGCGATCCGCGCGCAGTTCGAGAAGACGATGAGCGAGGTGCAGGAAGCGCAGTGGAAGCTGGGTGTCGAAGCCACCAACGATGGCATCGCCTGCAACGTCGGCCGCACCGCCGACTGCAAGCTGCACACGCTGATGAAGAAGCCGATGGTCGAAGCCAGGCCCGAGGCCAGCGTTGGCGCGTCGCTGCGCAAGCACCTGGCCGATGACGTGCTGCCCGGCTGGATCAAGCGCTGCGGCGAGCGCTGCGCGGCCGTCTACACCGACGTGATCGCCCCGATCACCGGCATCAAGTACGCCGCGAAATAAGGCTAACCCCCAGTCTTCGCGCACTTCGTGTCGCTGCGCCAACCCCCTTGCAGGGGGCAACACCAGCGGGCCGGCAAAGCCGGTTCCGCGGTGTTCCTGGCAATGCGATGCAAGCGCTCATGAGGCTGGAGGCGTGTGTCCACTGGAGAAATTCGTATGTTCAAGATGCTTGAATGGGTGAGCGCCAAGGCGATGACCATCGCCGGCTGGTGCTACCTCGTGATCACTCTGCTGATCTGCTTCGACATCGCGGCCCGGCGCCTGCTGGGCTTCTCGACCGAGGCAACGACCGAAGTCACCGGCTACCTGATGGCCATCGGCATGAGCTGGGGCCTGGCGGGCACGCTGTTCGAGCGCGGCCATGTGCGCATCGACGTGCTGGTGCAGAAGATGCCGCTGAAGCTGCGCGTCTGGCTGCACCTGGCGTCGCTCATCGCGCTCATGGCCGCTTCGGGCTTCTTCGCCTGGGGTGCTTTCTCGCTGGCCAGGGATTCGTGGGACTTCGGCGCCACCGACCTGTCGGCGCTGCACACGCCGCTGGCCCTGCCGCAGGGCCTGTGGGCCGCGGGCCTGGGCCTGCTGCTGCTGGCCGTGGTCGCGCTGGCCGCGCGTGCCCTGCGCCAGCTTGCCACCGGCGACGCCGACGGCATGGACCGCATGTTGATGGCACGCACCTACGTCGACGAAGCCGCCGAGACGCTGGAGGCCGTGGCCGAAGCACAGCAAGGCATGCAGCAACCCGCCGTGTCCGCAGCGGCCGCAGGAGTCTCCCGATGATCGCCATTGTCTTCATCGTCGCCATCGGCATCCTGATTGCCGGTGCATCGCTCTTCGGGGTGCAGGGGCATGCGGCCGCGGCCGCATCGGCCAGCGTGCCCTGGTGGGCGCTGGCCGCAGTGCTGGTGGCCTTCGTCGGCTTCTTCGCCGGCGGCATCTACGTGGGCGCAGCGCTGGCCGTGCTTTCGCTGCTGGCGGGCTTCGGCCTGTCGGACCGGCCGTTCTGGAACTTCATCGGCGAGATGATCTGGAGCCCCTCGACCAACTTCGTGCTGGTGTCGGTGCCGCTCTTCCTGCTGATGGGGGAGGTGATGCTGCGCGCCGGCCTCTCCGAGCGGCTGTACCGCGCGCTCAACATCTGGATGGGCCGGCTGCCCGGCGGGCTGCTGCACACCAACATCATCTCGTGCGGCGTGTTCTCGGCCGTGGCCGGCTCCAGCGTGGCCACCGCCGCGACCATGGGCTCGGTGGCGCTGCCGTACTTCGAGAAGAGCCACTACCCGCCGAAGCTGGTGCTGGGCTCGCTGGCCGCCGGCGGCGCGCTGGGCAACCTGATCCCGCCGGGCATCACCTTCATCATCTACGGGCTGATCACCGAGACCTCGGTGGGCGCGCTGTACCTGGCGGCGGTGGGGCCGAGCATCCTGGTGGTGCTGTTGTTCACCGCGGTCATCCTGTACTACAGCTACCGGCTGAAGCTGCACGGCGACGAGGCCTCGAAGGCCATCGGCTGGAAGCACCGCATCGCGAGCCTGTCGGACCTGGTGCCCACGGCGCTGCTCATCGCGCTGGTGCTGGGCACCATCTACGCCGGCTGGGCCACGCCCACCGAGTCGGCCGCGCTGGGCGTGGCGGGCAGCCTGCTGCTGGCGCTGGTGGACCGCAAGCTCAAGTGGAAGATGCTGGCCGAGTCGATGCGCGCCACCGCGCGCACCACCTCGATGATCGCGCTGATCCTGTTCGGCGCGTACTTCCTGAACTACATCCTGTCGTCGCTGGGCATTCCGCAGATGCTGGCGAAGTTCCTGACCGGGCTGCCGTTCCCGGGCTGGGTGATCATGCTGGTGATCATCGGCTTCTACCTGGCGCTGGGCACCTTCATGGAAGGCATGTCGATGGTGATCACCACCATTCCGCTGCTGTTCCCGGTGGTCACGGCGCTTGGCTACGACCCGATCTGGTTCGGCGTGGTCATCACCATGCTGGTCGAGATCGCCATGATCAGCCCGCCCGACGGCACCGTGCTCTATGTGCTGCAGGGCATGCGGCGGCAGCCCGGGCCCATCACCGACGTCTTTGCTGGCGTGCTGCCCTTCATGTTCGTCTACATGCTCGCGATCGTCGTGCTGATGGTGTTCCCCGCCATCGCACTGTGGCTGCCGGCCCATCTCATGTGACCCCCCGTTTGCGGAGCCCTTTCATGTCATTGACCCTTTCCTTCGCCTGCGAAAGCGTGGCGGCCGACGGCACGCGTTCGGCACAACTGCTGTCGGTGCCGGCGCGCCAGCTCGTGATTGCCGGCTGGACCGGCCGCGACGCCGCCGCCATTGCCCATCACATCGAGGAACTCGAGGCCATCGGCGTGCCGCGGCCGTCGAGCGTGCCGCTGTACTACCGCGTGAGCGCCGGGCTGCTCACGCAGTCGGCCGCCATCGAGGCGCTCGGCGCGCAGAGCTCCGGCGAGGCCGAGCCGATGCTCTTCTGCGCCGCCGGCGAATGGTGGCTCACCGTGGCTTCCGACCATACCGACCGCCGCGTCGAGACCTACTCGGTCGCCGTGTCCAAGCAGATGTGCGCCAAGCCGGTCGCAACCACCGCCTGGCGCTGGCGCGACGTAGCGCCCTACCAGGACGAGCTGCAGCTGCGCTCGCGCATCCTGGAGGAGGGGCGTTGGATCGACTACCAGCAAGGCACCTTCGCGTCGATCCGCCCACTGGCGGCGCTGCGCGACGGCATCTACCAGGCCGAAGGCGGCGACGAAGGCCGCTTCATGACCTGCGGCACACTCGGCGCCATTGCCAACGGCAAGGGCGAGGGCATCCGCCCGGCCGCCGAGATGGAGCTCGAGATCCACGACCCGCGCCTGAAGCGCAGCATCGTGCACCGCTATGCCGTGCAGGCGCTCGAGGTGGTCGCGTGACGGCCGCCGCCGGCATGGACATCGCCACGCTGCGCGGGCGCATCGCGCGCGGCGAGGTGTCACACGAGGCCGTGGTGGCGCAGGCGCTCGAAGGCGCCGAGCTGCCCGCCGCGCAACACGTCTTCACCAAGCGCTACGCGCAAGCAGCGCTGGCCGCCGCGCGCCATGCCGATGCGGCGCAGCGCGCCGGCGTCGTGCTGCCCGCGCTGGCCGGCCTGCCCGTCACGGTGAAGGACCTCTACGACGTGGCGGGCGAAGCCACCATGGCCGGCTCGGTCGTGTGCGAAGGCGAACCCGCAGCGTTGGCCGACGCCGTGGCCGTGGCCCGCCTGCGCAGCACCGGCGCGGCCATCATCGGCAAGACCAACATGACCGAGTTCGCCTTTTCCGGCGTCGGCATCAACCCGCACCACGGCACGCCGCGCAATCCCGCGGATGCCGCCGTGGCGCGCATCCCCGGTGGTTCCTCATCGGGTGCCGCGGTGTCGGTCGCACTGGGCCTTGCCGTCGCGGGCCTGGGCTCCGACACCGGAGGCTCCATCCGCATTCCCGCGGCGCTGTGCGGCCTCGTCGGCTTCAAGAGCACCCAGTCGCGCGTGCCGCGCACCGGCGCCTTCGAACTGGCGCGCTCGCTCGATACCGTCTGCGCCATGACGCGCAGCGTGGCCGATTGCCTCGTCGTCGATGCCGCCATCGCCGGCACCCCGCTCGCGGTGCGCCGGCGCCCGCTGCAGGGCCTGCGCCTGGCGGTGCCGCGCACGCTGATGTTCGACGGCATCGAGCCGGCCGTGGCGCAGGCCTTCGACCGTGCGGTGAGCGCACTGTCGGCGGCAGGCGCCATCGTGGTCGACATCACGCTCGCAGAACTGGCCGAGATCGCCGGGATCAACGCGCCGGGCGGCTTCTCACCCGTCGAGGCATCGGCCGTGCATCGCGCGCGCATCGGTGCGCAGCGCGAGCGCTTCGACCCACGGGTCGCAGCCCGCGTGGACCTTGGCATGTCGGTCGGCGCCGCCGACTACCTCCTGATGCAGGACCGCCGCCGCGACTGGATCGGCCGCGTCGAAGCGGTGCTCGAAGGCTTCGACGCCTTGCTCTGCCCCACCGTGCCGATCGTCGCGCCGGCCATCGACGCGCTCGCGGCCGACGCCGAATTCTTCAAGGCCAACGGCCTGCTGCTGCGCAACACCTTCGCCATCAACTTCCTCGATGGCTGCGCCTTCAGCCTGCCGTGCCACCGCGACGGTGAACTGCCGGTGGGGCTGATGCTCTCTTCCGTGTGCGGGGACGACGCGCGGCTGGCGGCGGTTGCGCTGGCGGCGGAGGAGGCGTTGGCCGACTGCTGATGTCGCGGCCGGATTCTGTGCCGTGTTACGTGGTACGCGACCCCCCACGTAACGTAGCAACAGCCAAAAGCTTGGGTGTCCGTGACGAACGGCGGTAGTTTCGCGGCGCAAACGAACAGCCAAAAATCCTTTCGATTCAACGACTTGCGATTAATCGCAGGAGGTCTCTCCGGAATGGACGGGCAGTGGCACGCATGTTGCCCCCTATGACCATCCAATCAACGAGGAGGCCTCTCACATGACCGCGTCGCAGACATCGATTCCATCCACTTCCGGAGCCGTCAACAACGACGTTGCACCGGTGGTCGTCGCCCAAGCTACGGTGACCCCCATCGCTCCGATGGGATCGTCCACAGTGCCGCCGGTCGCCGCCTCCGCGCCGTCCAGCATCGGATCGCTTTCCAATGCCACTCCCGGCACCGCGCTGATCCGCGACGGCGTCCGGATTCCCGTGGACGGCAGCCACGCCCTTCTCACCGGCGACCGCGTGCTGGTCCCCGAAGGCGGCCAGGCCGAGGTGCTGTTTCCGGGTTCGCCTTCCAACAAGGCACCGCTGGCCGGCGTCTTTACCGGCGGCACCGACGCGACGCTCGGATCGACCAAGCTGCCGGGCGGCCTCGAGCAGGTGAACGTCGACGTCGCCGCGGGCGACCTCAAGATCACGCCGCCCGACAACGATGCGGACGCAGCAGCTGTCGCAGTCACGAAGGCGCACACCGGTGCAGCCGGCATCGGCCTGGGCGAGTTCGCCCTCGGCGCGCTCGGCGCAGTCGCGCTCGGCGCGGCATTGGGCGGCGGCGGCGGCAGCGACGGTGGAACGGTTCCGTTCTTCCTTGGCAGCGGGGGCGGTACGGGGGGCGGTCTTGATGATGGTGACAGCGACAGTGATGCGGACGCTGATGCTGATGCTGATGCTGATGCGGACGCTGATGCGGACGCTGATGCGGACGCTGATGCTGACGCTGATGCTGATGCTGATGCTGATGCTGATGCTGATGCTGATGCCGACGCCGACGCTGATGCCGATGCCGATGCCGATGCCGATGCCGATGCCGATGCCGATGCCGACGCCGACGCTGACGCTGACGCTGATGCCGACGCCGACGCCGATGCGGACGCCGATGCCGATGCCGATGCCGATGCCGATGCCGATGCGGACGCTGATGCCGATGCCGATGCCGATGCCGATGCCGATGCCGATGCCGATGCCGATGCCGATGCTGATGCTGATGCTGATGCTGATGCTGATGCTGATGCTGATGCTGATGCTGATGCTGATGCTGATGCTGATGCTGATGCTGATGCTGACGCTGATGCTGATGCTGATGCTGATGCTGATGCGGACGCCGATGCCGATGCCGATGCCGATGCCGATGCCGATGCCGACGCAGACGGCGATCACCTGCTCGATCCGGGCGATGACCTCACCGGCGGCTTGATCGGCGCGACGGACGACAACCTGGGCCTGGGTGGTTCACTCACGCCGGTGCCGGGCGTCATCGACGGCACGACCGACCTGATCGATGACATCGTGTCGCCGATCCTGGGCGAAGAGTTCACCCGAGACGATCCGAACCAGTTCGATCCGGTGGACGACTTCACTGAAACCGTGGTCGACAGCGTGGACGGCGTGGCAGGTCCCGTCGTCGACGCCCTGCTCGGCGAAGGTGCCACCGATGCGCTGGTCGGCCAGGTCGACCACGTCACCGATGCACTTCAGAATGGCCTGGACAACCTGGTGGGCGAGGACGGCATCCTGAGCGGGGCGACGACGGCGCTCGGCCTCGATGGCGTCATTGACGACCTGGTGGGCGACGGTGGTGTGGTCGGCGACCTCGTCGAAGGCGTGCTTGGCCAGGACAGCCTCGTCAGCGGCCTGATGGAGGAAAGTGGACTGGTGGGTGGACTCCTCGCCGAAGACGGCCTGGTCGGCAACCTCCTGGGTGAAGACAGCGCCGTCGGCGGGCTGCTCGGCAACGCGCTGAGCGACGAAGGCATCGTTGGCGGACTCCTGGGCGAAGACGGCGTGCTGGGCGGGCTGCTCGGCGGTCCGTTGGGCGAGGAAGGCCTGCTCGGTGGACTGCTCGGCGGCGACGGTGCCCTCGGCGGCCTCCTTGGCGACGGCCTGGTCGGTGGCTTGCTGGGCGGAGAAGGCACGCTGGCCGGCGTGCTCGGCAGCGAAGGTCTGACCGGTAGCTTGCTCGGCCAGGACGGCGTGGTGGACAACCTGCTCGGCACGGACGGCGTCGTGGGCGGCCTGATCGAAGACAGCCCGCTCGGTGGCCTGCTGGGCGGCGAGGACGGCCTGCTCGGCGGCCTGACCGACGGCGTCCTGGGTGACGATGGCCTGCTGGGCGGTCTGCTGGGCGAAGACGGCGTGGTCGGCGGCTTGCTGTCCGAGGACGGCCTCCTGGGCAACGTGCTCGGTGGCGACCTCCTGGGCGGTGACTTGCTCGGCGGTGATCTGTTGGGTGGCGTGCTGGGTGAAGACGGCCTCGTCGGCAACCTGCTCGGTGGCGACCTCTTGGGCGGTGACTTGCTCGGTGGTGATCTGCTGGGCGGCGTGCTGGGTGAAGACGGCCTGGTCGGCAACCTGCTCGGTGGCGACCTCTTGGGCGGTGACTTGCTCGGTGGCGATCTGCTGGGCGGCGTGCTGGGCGAAGACGGCCTCGTAGGCAACCTGCTCGGTGGGGACCTCTTGGGTGGCGACCTGCTCGGTGGTGATCTGCTGGGTGGCGTGCTGGGCGAAGACGGCCTGGTCGACAACCTGCTCGGTGGCGATCTCTTGGGTGGTGATCTGCTTGGCGGTGACCTGCTGGGTAGCGTGCTGGGCGAAGACGGCCTCGTCGGCAACCTGCTCGGTGGGGACCTCTTGGGTGGCGACCTGCTCGGTGATGATCTGCTGGGTGGCGTGCTGGGTGAAGACGGCCTGGTCGGCAACCTGCTCGGCGGCGACCTGCTGGGTGGTGATCTGCTTGGCGGTGACCTGCTGGGTGGCGTGCTGGGCGAAGACGGCCTGGTCGACAACCTGGTCGGTGGCGACCTCCTGGGTGGTGATCTGCTTGGTGGTGATCTGCTGGGTGGCGTGCTGGGTGAAGACGGCCTGGCCGGCAACCTGGTCGGTGGCGATCTCCTGGGCGGTGATCTGCTCGGCGGTGACCTGCTGGGTGGCGTGCTGGGTGAGGATGGCCTCGTCGGCAACCTGCTCGGTGGCGACCTCCTGGGAGGGACCATCGCTCCGATCACCAGCCAGGTCGATCAAGGGCTCGGCGGCAGCGGAACGCCAGTTGCCAGCATCCTGGACAGCCTGCTGGGCTGATCGATGATCCGGCCACCGTCCTTCGTCGAGAGGGGCGGTGGTGGACGCTTCTGAAAAGAAGGGACGGGCCTTCGCGGCCTGTCCCGGACAAGCCCGCGCAGATCCGGCTCAGCGCAACGCTGCTGCCGGATCTGCGCGGCGCACTTCCATCACGCCATGGCCGGTGGCCTGCTCGTAGACCGACGGCACGCGCGTGACCAGGTGCAGCAGGATGCGCGGCGCGCCGGTCTTGATGGACCATCGCAACAGGATGCCGGCCGCCACCAGCGGCCCGCCCACCCATGGATGCCCGGCCAGCGCCACGGCGATGCCTGGGCCGATGAGGGCAATCGCCAGCGGCATGGCGTACGTTCGTTGTGACACGAAGGCCGCTGCCAGCGCCGGATTGACGATGACGCGAAAACGCCCCTGCGGAAGGCCTTGGCGAAATTCCTCGAAGGGAACGTATTCGGCACTGTCCTGCATGTCGCTCTGATGGTTCATGCGCTGCATTCTGACGCGGTGTTCAGCCGCCCCCGGCCTGTTTCAGCGATGCGGCAACCAGCTCGACCATCCGCTTGCCGAGTACCGATGGCGCGAAGCCCTCGTGCACGAGCGCGAAGTCCATGTGGACTACATGCTGCGCAACGCGCAGGAATACGGCGACACCCACGCGTTTGCGATCGTCTTCGGTGCCGGCGGTGCCGTTCAGACCTCGATCAGCACCGATGGGGGCCAGTTCGCTCGCCTGTCGGCCCAGTACCTCGCAAGGGGCAGTGCCGCGTTGAAGTAGCGATCGGCATCTTCGGTCCTGATGCCACGAAACGTGTTTTCGTGTGCATGAACGCCGCGTAAGCCGGCCAGGCGCTACGGCGCCGATGCCACCAGGAAAGTCTGGTCGAGCCCGCCGAGGCTGCAATCGAGCTGGGCGGGATCGACCTCGCGTTCAAGCACGTCGAACATGCCCTCGACGAAGTCCATGAGGTGATCGGAGGCGGCGATGGCCGCATCGGCCTGGCCTTCGGCAACGGCGTCGATCACGGCGATGTGGCCATCGACGGTGTCGTGCAGATCGACACCCTGCTTCGTCTGCATGTGATAGATCCAGCCGATGCGCCTGAAGATCGTGTGCAGCGGCCTGAGCGTGCTTTCCACGAACGGCTCGCCGGCCGCGGCGAGGAAGAGCTGGTCGATGCGCCGGTCGACCAGATTGAACTGCTCCAGGCTGATGTCGGCGCGGTGCTCGAGCAACTGGCGCTTGAGGTGCAGCATCTGGTTGCGCTGCGATGCGCCGGATCGCTCGGTCGCCAGGCGGATCACGAAGCGTTCCATGTCGCGCCGCAGGCGCAGCAGCACGCGGTCGCGCGTGAGGTCGACCGGCGCGATCTGCAGGCCGTGCCGTGGCGTGACGGTCACGAGCGTGTCGGCCGCCAGGCGATTGACGGCCTGCAGCACGGGCGTGCGGCCGAAGCCCACCATGGCCTGCAATTCATGCGTGGCGAGGAAGCGGCCGGGCTTCAGTTCGCAGCAGACCAGCAGTTCCTCCAGCCGCTCGTAGGCGAGGTCGGCCAGGCTGACCTGGCTGCGGTGGCGGGGCGCCTCCTGCGCCGGCGGGGCCGCTTTGGCCAGCCGGGGTCGGGGTCGCGTGGACGAGGCCATTTCTGCTCTTTCTCCAGGGTGCAAGTGCACGGTTCGCATTCGAAGCGCAAGCATATCCTGATATGCCACTGAAGGCTCGCCCAAGCGATCCTGCTGTCATAGGAGAAACGCTTTCGCAATGCCCCGCTCGATCGTCCTCGTGCGGCAGGGTAAATACTCAGAACTTTCGTGAAATATCACGATATTCTTGAGACTCGATTGAACTCTGAAGCACCATGGCCATGCCCCATTCCCTCTTCGATCTTGCGGGCCGCACCGCGCTGGTGACCGGCTCCTCGCGCGGCCTCGGATACGCCATCGCCGAGGCGCTGGCGCAGGCCGGCGCCAGGGTCGTGCTCAACGGCGTCGATGCGCAGCGGCTCGCCCACAGCGCAGAAGCACTGCGCGCCAAGGGCCATGGCGTGGAAGTGGCCGCCTTCGACGTGACCGATGAAGCCGCGGTGAGCGACGCCTTCGCCCGTCTCGACGCCGCGGGCCTTGCGATCGACATCCTGGTCAACAACGCGGGCATCCAGCTGCGCAAGCCGCTGGTCGAACTCTCGCTGCCGGAATGGGACAAGGTGCTGCGCACCAATCTGACGAGCGCCTTCCTGGTCGGGCGCGAGGCCGCGCGCCGGATGATCGAGCGCAAGAGCGGCGGCAAGATCATCAATATCGGCTCGCTCACCAGCGAGGCCGCGCGCGCGACCGTCGCGCCCTACACCGCAGCCAAGGGCGGCATCAAGATGCTCACGCGCGCCATGACGGCCGAATGGGCGGAGCATGGCATCCAGGCCAATGCGATCGGCCCGGGCTACATGGCCACCGAGATGAACACGGCGCTGCTCCAGAACCCGGCCTTCGACGGCTGGGTCAAGTCGCGCACGCCGGCGCGCCGATGGGGGCGGCCGGACGAGCTCGCCGGCACGGCGATCTACCTCGCATCGTCGGCGTCCGACTACGTCAACGGCCAGATCCTCTATGTCGACGGCGGCATGCTCGCCGTGCTGTAGCACGCGACGGCTTCGTCGATCCCCACGCAAACGGAGACAAACATGAAACTGCTTCGCACCGCGCTGCCGGCGCTTCTCGCACTCGTCGCGGCCGGGCCCGTCGCCCTGGCGGCAGGCCCCGCCAATTATCCGAGCCGGCCCATCGAGATGGTGGTGCCCTCGACGGCCGGCGGCGGCACCGACGTCATGGCGCGCCTGTTCGCCGACACGGCCAAGAAGTACATCGCGCAGCCGATCGTCGTGAGCAACAAGCCGGGGGCAAGCGGCGGCATCGCCATGACGGAGGTCCAGCGCGCCGCACCCGACGGCTACAAGGTCGGCGTGCTGATCTCCGAACTCGCGATCATTCCGCACCTCAACATGGCGAAGGTCACGACCGCCGATTTCATGCCGATCGCGCGCCTCAACGGCGATCCGGGCCTGATCGCGGTGAAGGCCGATTCCCCCTTGCAGTCGATCGACGATCTGCTCGCGCAGGCACGCAAGCAGCCTGGCAGCCTGACGATGGGCAACGCCGGCACCGGAACGATCTGGCATCTCGCGGCCGCAGCGGTCGAAGAGAAGACCGGCGTGAAGTTCAACCATGTTCCCTACCAGGGGGCGGCGCCGAGCGTCATGGCGCTGGTCGGCGGCCATGTGGACGCCATCACGGTGAGCCCGGCCGAGATCGGCTCCTTCGTCGCGGCCGGCAAGGTCCGCGTGCTGGTGTCGATGGCGGACCGCCGCCTCCCCGCGCCCTACGACAAGGTACCCACCTTCAAGGAGAAAGGCACCGACCTCGTGCTCGGCACCTGGCGCGGCCTGGGCGTGCCGCTCGGCACGCCGCCCGAGGTCGTGCAGTACTTGCGCGACGCCGCGCGCAAGACTGCAGAGGACCCGGCCTTCCGTGACGCGCTGACGAAGGCCAACCTGCAGCCCGCCTACATGGATGGCGCGCAGTTCCAGGTCTTCATGAACAGCCAGTCAGACTATTTCAAGAAGCTGCTCAGCGGCCTGAACATCCAGAAGTGACCATGGCAACCCTGATCTCCGACGTCAAGGTCATCCTGACGGCGCCCGAAGGCATCAACCTCGTCGTCGTGAAGGTGGAGACCAACCAACCCGGGCTCTTCGGCCTCGGCTGTGCGACCTTCTCGTACCGGCACCTGGCGGTGCAATGCCTGGTCGAGCAGTACTTGAGGCCGTTGCTTGTCGGCCGCGACGCGAGCGCGATCGAGGACCTCTGGCAGCTCATGCACCAGAACGCCTACTGGCGCAACGGCCCCACCGAGAACAACGCGATCTCGGGTGTCGACATGGCGCTGTGGGACCTCAAGGGCAAGATGGCCGGCATGCCGCTCTACCAGCTCTTCGGCGGCAAGTGCCGCGAGGGCGTGCCGGTCTACCGCCACGCCGACGGCGGGAGCCTGAGCGAGCTGTGCGACAACATCCAGAAGTACCGCGAGCAGGGCATCACCCACGTGCGCTGCCAGAGCGGCGGCTACGGTGGCGGCGGCTTCGGCCCCGCGCCGGCCGGCGCGCCGCGCGGCTCGGCGAACGGCATCTATCTCGACGGCAAGAAGTACATGCGCGAGACGGTCGCGCTCTTCGACGGCCTTCGCAGCAAGCTCGGCTTCGACGTGGCCCTGTGCCATGACGTGCACGAGCGGCTCAAGCCCGTCGATGCGATCCGGCTCGCATGCGAGCTCGAGCCCTTCGACCTGTTCTTTCTCGAAGATGCGATCCCGCTCGAAGAGGGCGCCTGGATTCGCCAGCTGCGCGAGAAGACGACGACCCCGCTGGCGCAGGGCGAGCTGTTCAACAACCCCGCGGAATGGAAGTTCCTGATCACTGAGCAGCTGATCGACTACATCCGCGTGCACCTGAGCCAGATCGGCGGCATCACGCCCGGGCGCAAGCTGCAGATCTTCGCCGAACAGTTCGGCGTGAAGACGGCCTGGCATGGTCCCGGCGACATGTCGCCGCTGGGGCATGCCGCCAACATCCACATCGACCTGGCGGCACGCAACTTCGGCGTACAGGAATGGTCGGGCATCGAACCGCCGAACTTCGTGATCCAGGATCTCAAAGGCCCGCGCGGCGCCTTGCTCGACGTATTCCCCGGCCTGCCGGAGTTCAGCAACGGCTACGTCTACGCAAACGACAAGCCCGGCCTCGGCGTGGAACTCGACGAAGCCGAGGCGAAGAAGTACCCGTGCGAGAACACGGTCACGACCTGGACCCAGACGCGCCTCATCGACGGCACGCTGCAGACGCCGTAGGCGCGCCCATGAAGATCACCCGGCTTCACACCTACCGCGTCGCGCCGCGCTGGATGTTCCTGAAAATCGAGACCGACGAGGGCATCAGCGGCTGGGGCGAGCCGGTCATCGAAGGCCGCGCCCGCACCGTCGAGGCCGCCGTGCACGAGTTCGGCGAGATGCTGATCGGCAAGGACCCGGCGCGCATCAACGACCTCTGGCAGACGATGTACCGCGGCAACTTCTACCGCGGCGGCGCGATCCTCATGAGCGCGATCGCCGGCATCGACCAGGCGCTGTGGGACATCAAGGGCAAGGCGCTCGGCGTGCCGGTCCACGAGCTGCTCGGCGGCAGGGTGCGCGACCGCATGAAGGTCTACAGCTGGGTCGGCGGCGACCGGCCGGCCGACATCGTGCAGGACATGCAGCGCCTGCTCGAAGGCGGCATCGACACCTTCAAGCTGAACGGCTGCGAGGAGATGGCATTGCTCGATTCGCCGCGTGCCGTCGATACCGCGGTCGCCAAGGTGGCCGCGGTGCGCGACGCGCTGGGCATGCGGGTGGACTTCGGGCTCGACTTCCATGGCCGCGTGGCCGCGCCGATGGCCAAGCCGCTGTTGCGCGCCCTCGAGCCGCTGCGCCCGCTCTTCGTCGAGGAGCCCGTGCTGGCCGAGCAGGCCGAGCACTATCCGCGCCTGGCCGCGAGCACTTCGATTCCGCTCGCGGCCGGCGAGCGCATGTACTCGCGCTTCGAGTTCAAGCGGGTGCTGGAGGAGGGCGGCATCGCCATCCTGCAGCCCGACCTCTCGCATGCCGGCGGCATCACCGAATGCCACAGGATCGCCGCGATGGCCGAGGCCTACGACGTCGCCTTTGCGCCGCATTGCCCGCTCGGCCCGGTGGCGCTCGCGGCCTGCCTGCAGGTCGACTTCGTGGCCCACAACGCGGTGCTGCAGGAGCAGAGCATGGGCATCCACTACAACCGCGGCGCCGAGTTGCTCGACTACGTGATCAACAAGGACGACTTCCGGATCGATGCGGGCTTCATCCACGCCCTGCCCAAGCCGGGCCTCGGCGTGGAAGTCGACGAGGAGCGCGTCGTCCACGCAAGCCGCAACCCGCCCGACTGGCACAACCCGGTATGGCGGCACGCCGACGGGAGCGTGGCCGAGTGGTAGCGCCCGACAACCCGATTCGACAACACCCACCGACAAGCGGAGACACAGCATGAACATCCTACGCATTTCCCTGCCGACCCGCCGCAGCCTCGCCGTGGCGGCGATCGCGGCGCTCTCGCTCGCCTCGACGGGCGCGTTCGCGGAGATCAAGGCCAAGCTCGGCCATGCCATGCCCGACAGCCATCCACAGGCGGTCGCAATGAAGAAGTTCGCGGAGCTCGCGGGCACCTACACCAAGGGCAACGTCAAGATCCAGACCTACTCGAGCGGCGTGCTGGGCAGCGACGAGAAGGAACTGCAGGCCGTGCAGGCCGGCACGCAGGAGTTCTACATCGGCACGCTCGCACCGCTGTCCACGCGCATCAAGGAAGTGCAGGTCTGGGACCTGCCCTTCATGTTCCAGAACGACCGCGAGGCGTACGCACTGCTCGACGGCCCTTCGTCGAAGAAGATCTTCGAGAAGGTCGAGCCGGCCGGCCTCGTGGGCCTGACCTGGACGGGGATGGGCTTTCGCAATCTTTCCAACAGCAAGCACAGCGTCAACAAGCTCGAAGACGTCAGCGGGCTGAAGGTGCGCGTCATGGCCAACCCCGTCGCACTCGACACCTGGAAGACCATCGGCGCCAACGCGGTGCCGATGGCCTTCGCCGAGGTCTTTCCGGCGCTGGAAATCAAGGCGCTGGACGGCCAGGAGAACCCGCTGCTGCACATGTATGCCAACAAGATGCAGGAAGTGCAGAAGTACATCTCGGTGACCAACCACGTCTATACGCCGGTGGCGCTGGTGGCTTCGAAGAAGTTCTGGGACACCTTGCCGCCCGCCGACAAGGAAGGTGTCAGGAAAGCCGCCGCCGAAGCCGGCCTCTACCAGCGCAAGCTGCTCGATGAAGGCAACGCCGACGTGATCGCCAAGTTCAAGAGCGAAGGGGTCACCGTCAACGTGATGAGCCCGGCCGAACTCGCCCGCCTCCAGGAGAAGGTGAAGCCGGTCGTCGCCAAGTATTCGGCGGCCATCGGCGAGGACTTCGTCAAGGGCTTCTACGACGAGATCGCCAAGGCACGCGCCGCCGCGAAGTAAGCCGGCTCTTCCGAGCACCCCCTACGGAGCCGACAATGGCAAAACCCCTCAAGGCAATCGCCGACGCGCTCACGCGCGGCCTCGAAATCGTGATGGTCCTGTGCATGGTCGTGATGCTCGCGATGGTGTTCGGCAACGTCATCCTCAGGCTCTTCTTCAACAGTGGCATCGACCTTTCGGAAGAGATTCCGCGCTACGCGTTCGTCTGGATGACCTTCCTCGGCGCGATCGTGGGCATGCGGCGCCGCGCGCACCTGGGCGTGGACATGCTGGTGCGGGCGCTGCCCGCGCTCGGACGGCGAATCTGCTGGGGCATCAGCCAGGCGGTGATGCTGGTGTGCTGCGGCTATATCGTCTACGGCACCTGGCTGCAGCACGACATCATTGCGGGAACTTCCTCGCCCGTTGCGCAGATCAGCACGCTGTGGGTGTTCGGCGTGAGCTACCTGACCGGCGGCGCCATCGGCCTGATCTGCCTGTCGAACCTGGTGCGGCTCGTGGCCGGCAAGGTCGAAGAAGGCGAGTTGATCGACGTCCACGAGGAGGGCATGAGCGAGGCGCTCGAAGCCGAGCGCGAGATGGTCGGGCAGCAGGCGCGTTCGGGAGCCAGGCCATGACCATCCTCGTCTTCATCGGCTCGCTGCTGGGGTTCATGGCGCTGGGAATGCCGATCGCGTTCGCGTTGATCGGCTGCGGATTGGCCATGATGTACTACACGGGGTTCACCGATCCGCAGATCGTGATCCAGAACATGTGGGACGGCGCGAACAGCTTCCCGTTGCTCGCGGTGCCCTTCTTCATGCTGGCCGGCGAGTTCATGAACGCAGGCGGCATGACGCGGCGCATCGTGGTGATGGCAATGTCGTGGGTGGGCCACGTCCGGGGCGGGCTGGGCTATGTCGCGGTCGTGGCGGCGATCATCATGGCGTCGCTGTCGGGTTCGGCGGTGGCCGATACCGCAGCACTGGCCGCGGTGCTGGTGCCGCTCATGCGCAACGCCGGCTACGACGTCAACCGCTCCTGCGGCCTGATCGCCTGCGGCGGCATCATCGCGCCGGTCATCCCGCCTTCGATCGCGATGATCCTGTTCGGCGTCACCGGCGGCGTGTCGATCACCAAGCTCTTCATCGCCGGGATCGTGCCCGGCGTGATGATGGGCTTGGCCATCATGCTGGCCTGGCGCTGGTCGATCCAGCGCGACACGGTGAAGGTCGAGCCAAAGCGCACGATGGCCGAGCGCCGGACCGCCACGCGCGACGCGCTCTGGGCGCTGGTGCTGCCGATCGTGATCGTCGGCGGACTCAAGGTCGGCCTCTTCACCCCCACCGAGGCGGCTGTGATTGCGGCGGTGTATTCGCTGTTCGTGGGCCTCGTGGTCTACCGCGAGATCAAGCCGGCGGCGCTGTTCCGGCTCTTCTATCGCGCCGCGGAAACCACGGCGATCATCATGTTCCTGGTGTCGGCGGCCGGCGTCTCGGCCTGGCTCATCACCACGGCCAACATTCCGCAGCAGCTTGCCGATCTCGTCGAACCCCTGATGGGCAACAAGATGCTGCTGACCTTCGTGCTGATGCTGCTGGTGCTCGTGGTCGGCACGGCATTGGACTTCACGCCCACGGTGCTCATCATGACGCCGGTACTGATGCCGGTGCTCAAGCAGGCCGGCATCGACCCGGTGTACTTCGGCGTGCTGTTCATCATGAACAACGCCATTGGCCTGGTCACGCCGCCCGTGGGCACCGTGCTCAATGTCGTCTGCGGCGTCGCCAAGATCCCGATGAGCGGCGCGATCCGAGGCGTCATGCCCTTCATGATCGCGCAGACCCTCGTCATGTTCCTGCTGGTCGTCTTCCCACAGATCGTGATGTGGCCGCTGAAGATGATGACCCGCTGAATCGCTGAAAGGAAAATCGAGATGGAAGCCCTTGTCATTCACGCCCCCGGCGACCTGCGCGTCGAAGAGATTCCGACACCCGAACTCGGCGCGGGGCAGTTGCGCGTGCGCGTGCGCTGCGGCGGCATCTGCGGCTCCGACCTGCACTACTACCAGCACGGCGGCTTCGGTACCGTGCGCATCCAGGAGCCGATGGTGCTTGGGCACGAAGTGGCCGGCGCGATCGAGGCCGTCGGGCCCGGTGTGAGCGGCTTTTCAGCCGGCCAGCGCATTGCCGTCAGCCCGAGCCGTCCCTGCGGTCTGTGCCGCTTCTGCCAGGAGGGTCTGCAGAACCACTGCCTGGAGATGCGCTACTACGGCAGCGCCATGCGCAATCCGCACGTGCAGGGCGCGTTCCGGCAGCAGATCGTGATCGACACCCACCAGGCCCATCTGCTGGCCGACCATCTGAGCGACGGGGAGGGCGCCATGGCCGAGCCGCTGTCGGTGGCGCTGCACGGCGTTCAGCGCGCCGGGCCGCTGCTCGGCCGCAAGGTGCTCGTGACCGGATGCGGGCCGATCGGCGCACTCGCGATCATCGCCGCCCGGCGTGCCGGCGCGGCGCACATCGTGGCCACGGACATGGGTGCGCATCCCTTGAGCAAAGCACTGAAGGTCGGTGCCGACGAGGTCATCAATATCGCCGAAGAGCCGGGAGGTCTCGCACGCTTCGCGGCCGACAAGGGCCAGTTCGACGTGCTCTTTGAGGCCAGCGGCAACGAGCGCGCGCTGCGCGGCGCCTTCGAGGTGCTTCGGCCGCGCGGCATCATCGTGCAGTTGGGCCTCGCCGGCGGCGAGATGACGCTGCCGATCAACACCATCGTGGCCAAGGAGTTCGACCTGCGCGGCGTGTTCCGCTTCCACCAGGAGTTCGCCACGGCAGTCGAACTGCTGAACAAGGGGCTGGTCGATGTGAAGCCGTTGATCTCGGCCACGCTGTCGTACCGCGACTCCGCACGCGCCTTCGCGCTGGCGGCGGATCGCTCGCAGGCAATGAAGGTGCTGCTGAACTTCGACTGAGCGGCAGCCCGCAGAACCTGCCGCCCTGAGATGAACCGTTCCGCCGGGACGGCTTCAGGGTTTACCCCAATCACCGGTCCGGCGATTCGGACAGCCTCGTCGCCGCGCATCCGGATCGTCGTCAGGCCCTCCGTTTCATTCCCGCCTCGTTCCCCTTGAAATCAACGACTTAGCGGGCCCCGCGCGCCGCGCGCCGCGTGGCACATCGATTGCTCTGTACCAGGGCCGGCCGCATCGCCCGATGCAGGTCCCGGACATGACACAGGAGACAAACCGATGAGCACCATGGGTGACCTTGACCCCCCGGACACCGGCGAATGGGTTGACGCGCTCACGCCCAACGTCGATGCCAACTCGCACCGCAATGCGGCCTGACGAGGATGCGGCCATGAACGACACCATGACGCCGCCAGCGTCTGAAATTTTCCAGGAGACTCCCGTGGACCAACCATCCGCCGCCCCCAAGCCCTTCTACAAATCGCTCTACTTCCAGGTCATCACCGCCATCGTGCTCGGGGTGTTGCTGGGGCACTTCTATCCCGACACCGGGGCATCGATGAAGCCGCTGGGCGACGGCTTCATCAAGCTCATCAAGATGATCATCGCGCCGATCATCTTCTGCACGGTGGTAGTGGGCATCGCCGGCATGGAAGACATGAAGAAGGTCGGCAAGACCGGCGGGCTGGCGCTCCTGTACTTCGAGATCGTGAGCAGCATCGCGCTGGTGGTGGGGCTGGTCATCATCAACATCGTGCGTCCTGGCGCCGGCATGAACGTCGACGTGAGCCAGCTCGACGCCAAGAGCATCGCGGCCTACACCGGTCCCGGAAAGATGCAGAGCACCACCGACTTCCTGCTCAACGTCATCCCCAGCACGGTGGTCGACGCCTTCGCCAAGGGCGAGATCCTGCAGGTGCTGCTGATCGCGGTGATGTTCGGTTTCGCGCTGCACAAGTTCGGCGGACGCGGCACGCTGGTGTTCGACGTGATCGAGAAGGGCTCGCATGTGCTCTTCGTGATCGTGGGCTACATCATGAAGGTCGCGCCCATCGGCGCCTTTGGTGCCATGGCCTTCACCATCGGCAAGTACGGGGTGAGTTCGCTGCTGCAGCTGGGCCAGCTGATGGCCACCTTCTATGCCACCTGCCTGTTCTTCATCTTCGTGGTGCTGGGGCTCATTGCGCGGGCGCACGGCTTCAGCATCTGGAAGTTCATCAAGTACATCAAGGAAGAACTGCTGATCGTGCTGGGCACGTCGTCCTCGGAGTCGGTGCTGCCGCGCATGATGGCCAAGCTGGAGAATCTGGGCGCGAAGAAGTCGGTGGTCGGGCTGGTGGTGCCCACGGGCTACTCGTTCAACCTGGACGGCACCTCGATCTACCTGACGATGGCGGCGGTGTTCATCGCGCAGGCGACCAACACCGACATGACGCTCACGCAGCAGCTCACGCTGCTGGCCGTGCTGCTGCTCACCTCGAAGGGTGCGGCGGGCGTCACGGGCAGCGGCTTCATCGTGCTGGCGGCCACGCTCTCGGCCGTCGGCCACGTGCCGGTGGCGGGCCTGGCGTTGATCCTGGGCATCGACCGCTTCATGTCGGAAGCCCGCGCGCTGACCAACCTGATCGGCAACGGCGTGGCCACGGTGGTGGTCGCCAAGTGGACCAATGACCTGGACACCGTCCGCATGAAGCGCATGCTGGACAACGAGACCCCGGCCGAGGCCGACGCGCCCGAAGCGGTGCTGGACCAGGTCGAGACCCACATGCCGGTGGCCCAGCCGCGCTGAGGCGTGGCGCTCGCGGTGGAACGCGCCTGAACGGGTTTCTTGTCACACAACGCACCAAGGAGAAAGCAGATGAGCGAGAGCAAGCAGCAACACGTGGTCCTGGTCACCGGCGGCATGGGCGGCCTGGGCGAGACGATCTCCACCAAGATGGTCGATGCGGGCTACAAGCTCGCGGTGACTTACTCGCCGGGCAACAAGTCGCACGCCGAATGGGTGGCCCAGATGGCGTCGCGCGGCTACCAGATCCTGGCCGTTCCCTGCGACGTGGCCGACTACGACTCGTGTGCACGGGCGGTGGGCCAGGTACAGGAGGCCCTGGGCCCGGTCGACGTGCTGGTCAACAACGCCGGCATCACGCGCGACATGACCTTCAAGAAGATGGACCAGATCAACTGGAACGCCGTGCTGCGCACCAACCTCGACAGCCTGTTCAACATGAGCAAGCAGGTGGCCGACGGCATGGTGGAGCGGGGCTGGGGCCGCATCATCAACGTGTCGTCGGTGAACGGCTCGAAGGGCGCGTTCGGCCAGACCAACTACTCGGCCGCCAAGGCCGGCGTGCACGGGTTCACCAAGGCGCTGGCACTCGAAGTGGCGAAGAAGGGCGTGACGGTGAACACCATATCGCCCGGCTACATCGGCACCAAGATGGTCACTGCCATTCCAAAGGAAGTGCTCGACAGCAAGATCCTGCCGCACATCCCGGTGGGGCGCCTCGGCAAGCCCGAGGAAGTGGCGGGGCTGATCATCTATCTCGCATCGGAGGAGGCGGCTTTCGTGACCGGTGCCAACATTGCCATCAACGGCGGCCAGCACATGCAGTGACCGATGACGCCGTGCCCGAACCCGCCCTGGGCCTGGATGAAACCGTCCGTGACACCCGCCACCGGGCAGCCACTGATGCGGCGTTCACGGCCTTGTGCAATAACGGGTTCATGATTCCACGGCAGCCGGCACTGCACTTCGACTTGCCTTCCCACAGCCCGAGACGGTGGCGCGGCCTGCCGCGCTGGTGCGGCGCACTGGCGCTGGTGGCCGCGGCCGCCTTTGCGGGGCATCACTTCGCCATGCAGAACGGCCTCGCGCGGCTGAGCGAGGCGGCCGACCACCGGCTCGA
Source organism: Variovorax beijingensis (assembly GCF_007828835.1). Taxonomy (GTDB): domain Bacteria; phylum Pseudomonadota; class Gammaproteobacteria; order Burkholderiales; family Burkholderiaceae_C; genus Variovorax; species Variovorax beijingensis_A. The sequence continues at coordinate 116,887 of NZ_VIVL01000012.1, forward strand.
CATGCTTGCCACAGGGCTCGATGCCGACCTGGCCCGTTTCGAGTATCTGCCAGCGCTGCTGGAGATGACGCCCATCGTCCCCGCACTGCTCGGCACGCCCTCGGATGCACCGCTGCGCGATGCGGTCAACCGCTACCTCGACGGCGTCAACGCCGCCGCCGGCGCAGAAATGCTCTACGTGCTGGACGCGGCCGGCACCTCGCTGGCCGCTTCCGACTGGAACCGGCCCGGCACCACCGTTGGCCAGGACCTGTCGTTCCGGCCCTACGTGATCGATGCGCTGGGGCAGGGCAAGGGCCGCTTCTACGGCGTCGGCATCACCAGCCGCAAGCCCGGCTACTACCTCTCGTATGCCTTGCGCCGCGACCAGCCCTCGCGCGGCGTGGTCGCCGTGAAGGTGAACCTGGAGGAATCCGAACGCGCCTGGCGCAAGCTGCCGGGCGACGTGGCGCTGATCGACCAGCGCGGCGTGGTGATCCTCGCCACCCGCGAAGACCTCAAGTTCCGGCCGATGCTGCCGCTCGACGCCCAGCAGCGGGCCGAGGTGCAGCGCTCGCGCCCCTACGGCGAGGCCGGCCTGCAGCCGCTGCAATGGACGCTGAAGGAGACGCTGGCGCGCGATGTGAGGGTCATCGCGCTCGACGGCATCGACCAGCTGGCCTCCACGCGCTCGCTGCGCGGTGCGCCGTGGCATCTGATGGCGCTCGACGACCTGGCGCCGGTGCGCGTGGGCGCGCGCAACGCCGCCATCACCGCGAGCCTTGCAATGGCGGTGCTGCTGCTGGTGGCCGTGACGCTGTGGCAGCGCCGCCGCGCCGTGCGGCAGAAACTGGCCAACCAGGCGGCGCTGCAGGCGGCGCACGACACGCTCGAGTCGACCGTGGTGGCGCGCACCGCACAGCTGCGCGCCGCCCAGGGCGAGCTGGTGCATGCCGGCAAGATGGCGGCGCTGGGCCAGATGTCGGCCGGCGTGGTGCACGAACTGAACCAGCCGCTCACCGCGATGCGCACGCTCTCGGAGAGCGCCGCCATCCTGCTCGACAAGAACCGCCTGGACGACGTGCGTGGCAACCTGCAGCGCATCCGGGACATGGTCGACCGCCTGGCGCGCCTGACCTCGCAGCTCAAGACCTTCGCGCACAAGAGCGAACTTCCGCTCGCGGCGGTGCCGGTGGCGCGAGCCGTGGCCGACGCGCAGGCCATCGTGGCCGAGGCCATCAAGAAGAACGGCGTCGCCATCGAAGTCGACGTGCAGCCCGCGGCGCTGAGCGTGATGGCCGAAGAGGCCGCGCTGGGCAGCGTGCTCGTCAACCTGATGCGCAACGCCATCGACGCCATGCAGGCTTCGCCCCGGCGCAGGCTGCGGCTCGAGGCGCGGCCGCAAGAGGGCCGGGTGCTGCTGCGGGTGAACGACACCGGACCGGGCATTCCATCCCACATCCTGCCGCGCCTGTTCGAGCCCTTCGTCAGCAGCAAGCCGGCCGGCACGGGCCTCGGGCTCGGGCTCGCGATCTCGGCACAATTGGTGCGCGCCATGGACGGCACGCTGCGTGCGGCCAACCTGCCGGAAGGCGGCGCCTCCTTCATCGCCGACCTTCCGGCCGCCGTACAGGCCGTTCTTATTCCCACCCCCACAGGAGTGATCAACAAGTGAGCGAAGCCCCTGCCATCCGGGTGATGCTGGTCGAGGACGACGAAGACGTCCGCATCAGCACGACCCAGGTGCTGACCCTGGCCGGTTTCGAGGTCGAATCCTTTGCGAGCGTCGAACGCGCGCGCAGCCACATCAGCTTCGGCGTGCCGGCCATCGTGGTCTGCGACGTGCGCCTGCCAGGCCTGAGCGGCGCCGAATGGCTGCCCGAGCTGCACGGCATCGATGCCGAGCTGCCCGTGATCCTGGTCACCGGCCACGGCCATATCGCGATGGCGGTGCAGGCCATGCGCGAGGGTGCCTACGACTTCATCGAGAAGCCCTTCAGCTCCGAGCGGCTGGTGGCCATCGTGCGCCACGCCATCGAGCGCCGGCAGCTTTCGCTGCAGGTGCGCGCGCTGCGCGATGCGCTGGAGAACTGGAACGGCATCCAGTCGGTGCTGATCGGACGGTCGGCCCAGATGCAGCTGGTGCGCCGCACCGTGATGACGCTCGCCGAAACCTCGGCCGACGTGCTGGTCTACGGCGAAACCGGCACCGGCAAGGAACTCGTCGCGCGCTGCCTGCACGAGCACAGCGAACGCCGCCGCCAGCATTTCGTTCCGCTCAACTGCGGCGGCCTGCCCGAGGCGCTGGCCGAGAGCGAGCTGTTCGGCCACGAGGCCGGCGCCTTCACCAGCGCCAACCGCGTGCGCGTGGGCAAGTTCGAATATGCCAACGGCGGCACGCTCTTCCTCGACGAGATCGAGAGCATGCCGATGGCCGTGCAGATCAAGCTGCTGCGCGCGCTGCAGGAGCGCAGCATCGAGCGCATCGGCTCCAACAAGGCCATTGCCTTCGACTGCCGCGTGGTGGCCGCAAGCAAGGAGGACCTGAAGGACATGAGCGACCGCCAGAAGTTCAGGGCCGACCTGTACTACCGGCTCGGCGTCGCCTTCATCGAGCTGCCGCCGCTGCGCGAGCGGCGCGAAGACATTCCCCTGCTGTTCGAGCACTTCACGCTGCTGGCCGCGAGCCGCTACGGGCGTGCGGCGCCGCTGCCCACCAACGCCCAGCTGGCCGACCTGATGGCCTACGCGTGGCCGGGCAACGTGCGCGAGCTGCGCAACGTGGCCGACCGCTTCGTCCTGGGCCTGCTCGGCGAGCGCCTGACGCAGACCCGCGGCACCGGCGAGGGCTTGCCGGCGCTGCCGCGCGCGCTGCCGCAGCAGGTGGAATCCTTCGAGCGCGCGGTGATCGTCGAGGCGCTGCGCAAGCACCAGGGCGACCAGCCGGCCACGGCGGCCTCGCTCGCCATCGCACGGCAGACGCTGCACGACAAGCTGCGCAAGCTCGGCATCGCGGCGGAAGAGTTCAAGTCCCCGTAACCGGCGGGGCGGCTCGGGCCTTGGCGATCGCCCGGCACAGAGACCAGGACCGCGGTCTCAAAGCTTGGCGAGCGGCACCTGCAGGTCGGCGAGCTGCGCCGCATCGACGCGGGTGCGCCGCTCGATCAGCCGCCGCGCAAAGCGCAGGTCGCGCGCGGCATTGGGCCCCAGCGCCGCAACGACCTTGCCGGCATCCAGGAAGAACATCACGAAGCTGCCGGAATTGCGGTCGCCGCGCACGACCACATCGTGTGCCGGCGTGGGCATGCCGAAGATCTGCAGGTTGACCTCGTACTGGTCCGACCAGAACCAGGGCAGCGGCTGGTGGTTCACCGCGATGCCGAGCGCCGCGCGCGCAGCGGCAATGCCCTGCTCCTGGGCGTTCTGCCACGATTCGAGCCGCATCCGGCGCCCCGCCCATTCGCACTGCCATGCAGCCACGTCGCCCGCGGCCAGGATGTCGGGATCGGACGAGCGGCACTGCGAATCGACCAGCACGCCGCCATCGCATGCCAGGCCAGCCTCGCGCGCGAGCTCGTCGTTGGGGACCAGGCCGACGCCGACAAGGACCGCGTCGCATTCGATCTCGCGCCCATCGGTGAATGACGCCGTGAGACCGCCCCGCGCGTTCTGCGCCAGGCGTTCGATGCCGGTGCCGAGCCGGACATCGACGCCATGTGCGATGTGGAGCTGCAGCAGGTAGCCGGAGATTTCCGGCGGAACGGTGCGCTCGCACAGCCGGCCCATCGCTTCCACGACGGTTACCTCCATGCCTTTCTTGCGGGCCGTGGCGGCCACTTCGAGTCCGATCCAGCCACCCCCGACGACGAGCAGCCGCCTGCCGGCCGACAGCGCGGCACCGAGCGCCGCCGCATCCTCGATGCTGCGCAAGCTGAAGACGCCGGGCAGGTCCGCGCCCGGGATATCCAGGCGGCGCGCCCGGCCGCCGCTGCAGAGAATCAGCTTGTCGTAGGAAACATGCGCTCCACGCGTCAGGTGGAGCTGCTTCGCGGCCCGGTCGATGAAGGTCGCGCCGACGTTCGGCCGCCAGTCGATGCGAAGCGCATCGAAGGCTTCCGGTTTCAGCAGGTGGGTCGTGTCCGCATGCGCGTCCCCGGCGAGCACCGCCTTGGACAGCGGCGGGCGTTCGTAGGGACGATGCGGCTCGTCGCCGACCAGCACCACGCACCCCGCGAAACCTTCGCTGCGCAGCGTCTGCGCGGCCCAGCCGCCGGCCTGGCCGGCGCCCACGATGGCGATGGTTTCGGTATTCATGAGTTCAACCGAGCGAGAGAAACACCCGGCCCGCATCGATCTTCACCGGGTACGCGCGGATCGCCTCGGTCACGGGCGCGCAGGTCGGCTTTCCATTGCGCACGTCGAACTTGCCCTGGTGCAGCGGGCACTCGATCTCGTGGCCTTCGAGGAAGCCCTCGCACAGGCGCGCATGGCCGTGGGTGCACACGTTGTCGGTCGCGTAGATCTGGCCGTCCACGTTGTACAGCGCAATGTCGCGCCCGCCGACCTGCATGCCGACGACATCGTCGGCGGGTACTTCGTCGACCGCTGCGGCCTCGGTCCATTGGGAATCGCTCATGGCTGGCCTCAGAGGGGATAGATGACGGAGTTGGGGATCATTTCGCTGTCGTAGATGACCTGGCGCGAGGCAAACTTCAGCCCCTCGGCGGTACGCACGACCACATCGATGTAGCGGCCCACGCTGAAGACGCTCGAGAGTTCGGACAGCTTGGTGCGGAACACCGCGTAGTTGGCCTCGCACTCGAAGCGGTCCGCCTCGGCCTTCAGCACGAGCGGCGTCCCGACCACGTGGCGCTGGTAGTAGGGGTCGTGGAACAGGGTCTCGCGGATGCCGTAGACGCGGTCCTTCAGCATGCCCTTGCTTTCGAACGACAGCGTGGCCAGCGGAAAGCCGCGCTCGTGGTTCTCGCGCGGCTGCAGGCGGTAGCTGCAGTCGTCCGTGAAGAATTCCGGCCAGAGTTCCCATTGGCCGGAACTCACCGCCTGGGCGTAGCGGGCGTAGAGCTGGGTCAGCTCGAAGTAGTCCTGGAAGTTCATCTCAAGCCTCCATGACCTTGCGCCAGTATTCGTACATGCCCCGGATCAGGGTCTCGGTGACCATGTGGTCCGTGTCGCCGACTTCGCGTCCGCCGAGTTCGGCGAGCGTGCGGTGGAAGGGCTTCTGCTCGAAGCCTTTCTGCGAGAGCTCGATCACCTCCCCGTCGTCGGCCGAAACGAAGCCCGCCGGTCCGAAGAGATTGGCCTGGCGCAGGCGCCGCAAGGTCATCGCGTCGTCGTCGTCCTCGAAGCCGAAGTGTGTCCAGACGAAATCGAAGGCGCCCGGGCCGCTCGGCTGGATATGCCGGGTCGAGACGCTGTTGACCTGCTGCTGGAAGATCACGCTCGGGAACAGCGTCATCATCACCGCCGTCGGGCCGCGCCACCACGGCTCGGGCACGATGTCCAGGAAGCGGTCGTCGTTGAGCTTCATGCTTTCCTTGAAGCTCGACACCTGTGTGACCTGGTCGGCCTTGCCGCTCGCGCCGCGGGTCGAGATCATCGCGGCGTGGCGGTGATGGCGGTCCATCTTCAGCTCCGACTTGTTGTCGGCGCGCCAGAGCCCGAAGGTGACGAACCAGGTGTGCAGCAGGCCCGGGTGGTACGGGTCCTTGATGTTCTCCTGCATCAGCTTCCAGTTGCCGGGAATGCGCTGGCGGTTGTAGCCGAGGATCGTGAGCTTGCGGCCGTTGAACAGCCGGTCGAAGTAGCCCAGGATTTCCGGGCCCATGAAGTCCTCGAGCGATTCCACCTGTGCATCGAAGGACGCGAACACGACGCCGCCGCGCGTGGCGACCTTGAGCTTGTTGAGGCCGTGCTCGGCCGGCTTGAAGTCGGCCGGCATTCCGCCATTGACCTTGCCGTCCTGCTTCACGCCGCGGCGAAAGGGCACGCCCTGCAGGTCGCCGCCGAGCGAGTAGTTCCACTGGTGATAGGGACAGGTGAACCCGCCGGCCTTGCGGTTGCCATGGCGCTCGCGGCAGAACTGCATGCCCCGGTGCGCGCATACGTTTTCCACCACGCTGATGGAGCCTTCCGCATCCCGGACCATGATCACCGAGCGCTCGCCGATCACCGTGCGCTTGAAGTCGCCGACCTCGGGAACCTCGGCTTCCAGGCCCACATAGCACCAGTGGCCCCGGTAGAAAAGGCGTTCGAGCTCGCGCCGGTGCTGGCCGGTGTCGGTGTAGGCCATGAAGGGAATGCGGCTCGTGCCCTCGTCTTCCCAGCGGATCTGCTGCGGGAAAACGGCCGATGTGTCGTCCATGTCTTGTCTCCTGTGCGGCCGCGTCGCCCGGGCCGCTCGTCTCGTGGTTCCCCATGATCGGCAGTTCGAGCCTATCGTTCAATAGAATGTGCCGAATAATTCATATAGATTTCGCGAATGGAGACGCGGTGGAGCTCAAGGACATCGACCTCAACCTGCTGGTGGTGTTCAACCAGCTGCTGATCGACCGACGGGTGTCGAAGGCGGCGGCGAGTCTGGGCCTCTCGCAGCCGGGCGTGAGCAACGCGCTGGCGCGCCTGCGCAAGCTCACCGACGACCCGCTGTTTCTTCGAACGCCCAAGGGCATGGAACCCACGCCCTTCGCCGAGCAGCTGGCCGCGCCGACCGCGAGCGCCCTGCAGACGATCCATGCCGCCATCAACCAGCGGAGCTCGTTCGAGCCGGCCACGTCGACGCGCGCCTTCACCATCGGCATGACCGACATCGGGGAGATCTATTTCCTGCCCAAGCTGATGAAGGAGCTGGCGCGCGTGGCGCCGGGGCTCTCGATCAGCACCGTTCGCAACACGGCGGTCAATCTCCAGGACGAGATGGAATCCGGCCACGTCACCCTGGCCATCGGCTTGCTGCCGCAGCTCAAGAGCGGCTATTTCCAGCGGCGGCTGTTCAAGCAGCACTACGTCTGCATGTTCCGCCGGGGCCATGCGCTCGACAAGCGCCAGATCTCGCTGGCCGAGTTCTCGAAGGCCGATCACGTGGTCGTGGTCTCGGAGGGAACCGGCCACGGCAAGGCGGATGAGCTTCTCAGCCGCAAGAAGATCGTGCGCAAGGTCGTCCTGACGGTGCCGCACTATGTGGCGGTCGGCCATATCCTGCACGGCTCCGACCTCGTGGCGACGGTGCCCGAGCGGCTCGCCCAGGCCCTGGCCGGTCCGTTCGGCCTGTCCTATGTGCGCCATCCGGCCAGGCTGCCCGAGATTGCGATCAGCCTGTTCTGGCACGGCCGGTATCACCGGGACCCCGCCGTGGCGTGGCTGCGCGCCTTGATCGTGCGGCTTCACGCGGAGGGTGTTCCCGGCTGAAGCGTTCCATTGAATGTACGTACGTTCACTAAACGACTCCGATGCTATCATCGGACCCTTCCCACAGGACTCCCTGGAGGCTCGCCCATGCGTTATCCCGGCCCGCGCGAGAACGACCGAGATGGATCGAAGGCAGCGATCGAGCCCGTGCGGGTCACCCGCGAAGGGCTCCTCGATGACGCCTTCATGGCGCAGGTCTATGCGCAGCTCCCGGTGGGCGTGCGGCTGCGCACCGCGGAGGAACTGGAAGCGTCCATCGAAGGCGTGCTGTCGCGGCACGATGGCAATGCAGCCGTTCATGTGTTCGGATATGGATCGCTGATGTGGAACCCCGCGGTGGAGCACACCGGCGTGCATCCGGCGAAAGTCCACGGTTGGCACCGCTCCTTCTGCCTGCGCTCGATCGTCGGGCGAGGCTCGCAGGAGCACCCCGGACTGATGCTCGCACTCGACCGGGGCGGCGCGTGCCAGGGATTGCTGTTGCAGATCGAGCCGCGCAAGGTGCGTGAGGAGCTGCGGGTGCTCTGGCGAAGGGAGATGCTGACCGAGGTGTACCAGGCCCGGTGGGTGACCGCCCATGCGGAGGGCCGGCCGGTGCGCGCAATCACCTTTGCGGTCGACCGATCCCATCCACGCTACACGAAGGCGCTCTCCCTGCACGAGATGGCCCGGATGATCAACACGGGAGCGGGCAGCCTCGGCAGCTGCCGCGAGTACTTCGACGCCACGCTTCAAAAGCTCGAGGCGCTCGGCATACGCGACGTGGGGATGGAGCGGCTGCGCAGCGCCGTGGGCTGAAGCCCCATCCGCGCCATCAGGCCGCTGCCGGTGCGCGCAGCTCCTTGCGCAGGATCTTGCCCACGGTCGATTTGGGCAAGGCCTCGAGAAAGGTGATGTGGCGAGGCACCTTGTAAGGCGCCAGGAGCTCGCGGCAATGCGATTCGACCTGGTCCGCCTGCAGGCCCGGCGAGCGGCGTACGACGAACAGGTGGGGGACTTCACCGGAGCGCTCGTCGGGCACGCCGACGCAGGCGCACTCCAGCACCTCCGGATGCAGCGCGACCACGCCCTCGATCTCGTTCGGATAGACGTTGAATCCGGACACCAGGATCATGTCCTTCTTGCGGTCGACGATGGTCATCAGCCCCTGCGCATCCATGGTGACGACATCGCCCGTGCGGAACCAGCCATCGCCGGTGAATGCCATGCGCGTTTCTTCCTCGCGCTTCCAGTAGCCGGCGAACACCTGCGGGCCCTTGATGAGCAGCTCGCCGGGCGCGCCCGGCGCCACCGGCTCGCCCGCGTCGTCGACGATCATCACATCGGTGGAGGGCACCGGAACGCCGATGGTGCCGTTGCAGCCCGGCGCATTGAAGGTGGCGCTGGGCGATGTCTCCGTGAGCCCATAGGCCTCGGTGATCGGCGGCCCGCCCGCCGCCTCCCACTTGCGCGCGACCGCCGCCTGGATCGAGGCGCCGGCGCCGATGACCATGCCGCAGCGCGAAAAGTCGACCGACGACAGTTCGGGCAGGTTCACCATGCCGTTGAACATGGTGTTGACGCCGATCAGCACGTCGAAAGGCGCCCGGCGCAACTCGTCGCACAGGGCCTTGGTGTCGCGCGGATTCATGACGAGCCGGTTGTGTCCGCCGCTCGCCAGCGCCATCAGCGCCATGCCGAGCGGGAAGATGTGGTACAGGGGCAGCGGCGTGACCAGCTCGAAGTTCTGGATCTCGAGATTCAGCCGCAGCCAGGACTGCATCTGCAGCACACTCGCCAGGACGTTGCGATGCGTGAGGCAGGCGCCCTTCGATACACCGGTCGTGCCGCCCGTGTATTGCAGGAACGCGAGATCCGAGGGGCGCACCTGTGCGGCGCTGAAGCCTGCATCCTGCACCGATGCGATGGCAGTGTGCAGCGGGACGAGATGCACGTCGGAGCCGCGTGCCGACATCGGCCGATCGCCGGCGGGCGCGAGCAGCGATCGCCTCAGGTCCTGCATCGGCGCGGTGACGACGTACCGCACTTCCGTTCGCTCGATGGCCTCGGCCGCGAGTCCCGCGAACGGATCGGCAACCACCAGCGCCGCTGCGCCGGAATCCGCCAGCTGGTACGCCACTTCGCGGGCCGTGTAGAGCGGGTTCATGGTCACTCCCACGAAGCCTGCGCGTGCGATCGCGGCCAAGGCAACGGGATAGAGGAGGTGGTTCGGCAGCAGCAGCGCCACGCGGTCGCCGGGCTGCAGCCCTGCCGCCTGCAGGAATGCCGCAAAGCGAGCCGATGCCTGTTCGAGCTCGGCGAAGGTCAGTGATTCGCCGTTGCACGTCACGGCCGGCCGGCCGGCGTTTCGAGCGAAGGCGCCTTCGAGCAGGGTGGCAAGGGTCTCGTGTTCGCCGTAGACGAGGTCGCGGGGCAGTCCTGCCGGGTAGGACGCATGCCAGATTCTTTGATCCACGTTGTCTCCTTTTTTTTTGCTTTGCTCAGGACAGCGCTTCGCGAACGAAGTCCATCCGGTCCTGGCCGAAGAACATCTGGCCGCCGACGAAGAGCGTGGGTGCGCCGAACACGCCGCGCTCGACCGCCTCCTGCGTCGTTGCCTTCAGTGCGGCCTTGGTCTCGGCGTCCTGCGCCAGGCGCTCGATCTCGGCGGGGTCGAATCCGCCTTCGACCAGCGTGCGCGCCGTGAGCTGCGCATCGTTGAGGTTGAGCGCATCGATCCACAGCGCCTTGAACACGCAGCCCAGCAGCTGCTGCAGCTGCTCGGGGCGGCGCAGTTGAATGCCGGTGACCGCACGCATGAGGAACAGCGTGATGACGGGGAAGTGCGGGTTGCCCCGGAACGGCACGCCATAGCGGCGCGCATGGCGCTCGTAGTCCATCTGCGTATAGCGCCCCTTGGCGGGGATGGTGGCCGGCGAGGCATTGCCGGTGGCCTGGTAGACACCGCCCAGCAACATCGGCCGGTAGACGAGGTCGGCACCGTGGCTCGCGCACAGGGCGGGCAGCTGCGTCCACGCCAGGTAGGACGACGGGCTTCCCACATCGAAGAAGAAATCGACTGACTTGCGCATTGATGGACTCCTTTAAATTAACGAACGTTTGGTAAACGGAAGCTATGTGATTGAACGAGCTTCGTCAACGGGGTTTCCTTGGGCTTTGCCCTTGATTGACAAACGAACGTTCATTGATTAACGTGCAATGACCTAACGAACGTTTTTTAAAGGAGACCGTATGGACCCATCAGCCAACCACCGCGGCGTGGCTCTCGTCATCGGCGCGGGCGACGCCACCGGCAGCGCGATCGGCGCGCGCTTCGCCCGAGAGGGCTACGTCGCGTGCCTGACGCGGCGCTCGGCCGACAAGCTGGAGCCGGCCGTCGAGCGCATCCGCGCGGCCGGCGGCCAGGCGTTCGGCTACGGCAGCGATGCGCGCAAGGAGGAAGAGGTCGTGGCCCTCATCGACCAGATCGAGAAGGAGCGCGGCCCGATCGAAGTGATGGTGTTCAACATCGGCGCCAACGTGCCCAGCAGCATCCTGGAGGAGACCGGGCGCAAGTACATGAAGATCTGGGAGATGGCCGCCTTCAGCGCCTTCCTGAATGCGCGCGAGGTCGCCCGCAGGATGGTCGAGCGCGGGCGCGGCACCATTCTCTTCACCGGCGCGACGGCCGGCATCCGCGGCTCGGCGAAGTTCGCGGCCTTTGCCGGCGCCAAGCATGCGCTGCGCGCCCTGGCCCAGAGCATGGCGCGCGAGCTCGGCCCGCGCGGCATCCACGTGGCGCACATCGTGGTCGACGGCGCGATCGACACGGAGTTCATCCGCAGCAACTTCCCCGAACGCTACGCGCTGAAAGAGCAGGGCGGCATCCTGAATCCCGAACACATCGCGGAGAACTACTGGTACCTGCACACCCAGCCCCGGGACGCATGGACCTTCGAGATGGACCTTCGTCCCTACATGGAAACCTGGTGAAAGACACATGAAAACACGCATCACTGAACTCTTCGGCATCCGCCACCCGATCATCCAGGGCGGCATGCACTACGTCGGCTTTGCCGAGCTTGCTGCGGCCGTGTCCAACGCCGGCGGGCTCGGGCTCATCACGGGCCTCACGCAACGGACGCCCGAGCTCCTGGCCAAGGAAATCAGCCGCTGCCGCGAGATGACGGACCAGCCCTTCGGCGTGAACCTCACGTTCCTGCCGACCCTGTCCTCGCCGCCATACCCCGAGTACATCGCGGCCATTGCCGAAGGCGGCGTGCGCATCGTCGAAACGGCGGGGCGCAGTCCCGAGGCCTACATGCCCGCGCTCAAGAAGGCCGGCATCAAGGTCATCCACAAGTGCACCTCGGTGCGGCACGCGCTGAAGGCCGAAGCGATCGGCTGCGATGCCGTGAGCGTGGACGGTTTCGAGTGCGGCGGCCACCCGGGCGAGGACGACCTGCCGAACATGATCCTACTGCCGCGTGCGGCCGAGGAGCTGAAGATCCCGTTCGTCGCCTCCGGCGGCATGGCCGATGCGCGCAGCCTGGTGGCGGCGCTGGCGCTGGGTGCGGAAGGCATGAACATGGGCACGCGCTTCGTGGCCACGCAGGAGGCGCCGATCCACCAGAACGTGAAGGACGCCATCGTGGCGGCCACCGAGCTGGACACGCGGCTGGTGATGCGCGGCCTGCGCAACACGGAACGCGTGCTGACCAATTCATCGGTCGAGCAGCTGATCCGGATCGAGAAGGAAAAAGGAGCCGACCTCAAGTTCGAGGACATCATCGACCAGGTCGCTGGGGTCTACCCGCGCGTGATGCTGCAAGGCGAGATGGATGCCGGCGCCTGGAGCTGCGGCATGGTGGTCGGCCTGATCAACGACATTCCGACGGTGCAGGAGCTGATCGATCGCATCATGGAAGAGGCGGAGCAGCTGATCGTTCAGCGGCTCGCCGGTTTGCTGGAGCCTGCGCTGGCCTAGCCTGGCGTTGTGGCGGCGCTGCTCCAGCGCCGCCACTGGCCACCAGCCACTAGAAGAGATCGACGGCCGGCTCCATCAGTGCGGACGACCCGGCCCGGATCTCCCGGCTGAGCCCTGCCGCCTGCGGCAGCAGCCGCTGGAAGTAGAAGCGGGCCGTGGCAATCTTCGATGCATAGATCGGGTCGCTCGATCCGGCATTCCTGAACGCCACCTCGGCCATGCGCGCCCAGGTCCAGGCCAGCGCCAGGTGTCCGACCAGGCGCAGGTAGGGCACGGCGGCCGCACCTGCGGCATGCGGGTCCCGGGCCGACGCGGCCACCAGCTCGCCCGTGAGCTGCCTGATCTCGTCGGCCAGTTCGGCCAGCGGCTGCGCGAACTCGCGCATCGCCTCGCGCGGGCTGCAGGTTTCGGCGAATGCGCCGGCCATGTCGAGAAAGACACCCATCTGCCGGCCCTGGTCCGCCAGCACCTTGCGGCCGAGCAGGTCCATGGCCTGCACGCCGTTCGTGCCCTCGTAGAGGCCCACGATGCGCACGTCGCGCAGGTGCTGCTCGACGCCGTTCTCGCGGATGTAGCCGTGCCCGCCGAACACCTGCATTGCGAGCAGCGTGCATTCCACCGCAAGGTCGCTCGACAGCGCCTTCACGAGCGGGGTCAAAAGCCCCAGCAGTTCGGCCGTCTCACTGCGCCTGGCCGCATCGGGATGAAGGCGCTGCAGGTCGCTCAGCTGCGCGGTCCACAGCGCCAGGGCGCGCGCGCCCTCGATGTTCGCCTTCTGCGTGAGCAGCATGCGGCGCACGTCGGCGTGCCCGATGATCGGATCGGCCGCTTCGCCAGACGATCTTGCACCGCTCGCGCGTCCCTGCAGGCGCTCCTTGGCATAGGCCAGGGCCTTCTGGTAGGCCGCTTCCATGAGGCCGATGGCGATCATGCCGACCAGCACGCGCATGTGGTTCATCTGCACGAACATGCCCGCCAACCCCTTGTTCGGCGCGCCCAGCAGCCAGCCGGTGGCACCGTCGAAGTTGATGGTGCAGGTCGAGTTGCCGTGGATGCCCAGCTTGTGCTCGATCGAGCCGCAGACCACCGCATTGCGCGCGCCGGCCGCGCCGCTTGCATCGGGGATGAATTTCGGGACGATGAAGAGAGAAATGCCCTTCACGCCCGGCGGCGCATCCGGCATGCGCGCGAGCACCAGGTGCATGATGTTGCCGGTCAGGTCCTGCTCGCCGCCCGAGATGAAGATCTTGCTGCCGGTGATGCGGTAGCTGCCATCGGCCTGCGCCACGGCCCGGGTGCGCATCAGGCCCAGGTCGGTGCCTGCGTTGGGCTCGGTCAGGCACATGGTGCCGGCCCATTCGCCCGAGGCGATCTTGGGCAGGTAGAGCGCCTTCTGCGCCTGCGACCCGTTGGCCGACACGTTCACGTAGGTGGCATGCGACATGCCGGGGTAGGACGCCCACGCCATGTTCGCGCCACCGAAGACTTCATAGACCGCATTGGCCACGACCGAAGGAAAGCCCTGGCCGCCGAAGTCGGGGCTGCACGCCAGGCTGGGCCAGCCGTTCTTGGTGAACTCGTCGTACGCCTTCTTGAAGCCGGGCGGCGTCTGCACCACCCCGGGCGAGGGCATGCTGCAGCCGTGTTCGTCCCCCGCTGCGTTGAGCGGCGCAATCACCTCGGAGGCGAACTGGCCGGCCGCAGCGAGCACCTGGTCGATGGTTTCCGCGTCCAGTTCAGGCTGGCCGCAGTCCTGCAGCATGGCCGGCACCTGGAGCAGCTCGTGCAAGACGAACTGGATGTCGCGCATCGGGCTTTGGTAAGTCATGGTGATAGCTCCTTGCCTCAGGCCACTTCGAACAGGCCGGCGGCACCCATGCCGCCGCCGATGCACATCGTCACGACGACGAAGCGCGCGCCGCGCCGCTTGCCCTCGATGAGCGCATGCCCCACCAGCCGCGAGCCGGTCATGCCATAGGGGTGCCCAATGGTGATGCCTCCACCGTTGACGTTCAGCCTCTCGGGATCGATGCCCAGCCGGTCGCGCGAATACAGCACCTGGCAAGCGAAGGCCTCGTTCAATTCCCACAGGCCGATGTCACCGACCTGGAGCCCATGGATCTTCAGCAGCTTGGGCACTGCGAGGACCGGGCCGATGCCCATTTCTTCCGGCGCGAGCCCGGCCACCGCGATGCCGCGGTAGATGCCCAGCGGTTTGAGCCCGCGGCGCTCCGCAACCGCGCGTTCCACCAGCACGCAGGCCGATGCGCCATCCGACAGCTGGCTCGAGTTGCCTGCGGTGATGACGCCGCCTTCGATCACCGGCTTGAGACTGGCAAGGCCTTCGAGCGTCGTGTCGGGGCGGTTGCCCTCGTCGCGGTCGAGCGTGACCTCGCGGTAGCTGACCGCACCCGTCTGTTTGTCGGCCACGGCCATGCGCGCCGTGATCGGCACGATCTCGTCGTCGAACAGATGGCGCTCCTGCGCCAGGGCGGTGCGGCGCTGCGCCTCCGCGGAATACGCGTCCTGCGCCTCGCGCGAGATGCCGTACTTCTTCGCGACGATTTCGGCCGTGTTCAGCATCGGGATGTAGGCGTGCTGCACGCGCGCAACGAGCAGCGGGTCGGCCTCTTCGCCCACCCACTTGACGAAGGGGTTCTGCACGGCGGAGATGTTCTCCTGGCCCCCGCCCACGGTCACGTCCATGCCGTCGACGATGATCTGCTTGGCCGCCGTCGCGATGGCCATCAGCCCGGACGCGCATTGCCGGTCCATCGTCTGTCCCGGCACCGATTGCGGCAGTCCCGCCGCGAGTGCCGCGAGGCGTCCGATGTTCATGCCCGCGGTGCCGGCAGCCATGGCGCTGCCGATCACCACGTCCTCCACTTCCCCGGGATCGATGCCGGCCCGCTGCACGGCGTGCTGGATCGCGTGGCCCGTCAGCGTGGGCGACTTGGTGTTGTTCAATGCGCCGCGAAACGCGCGGCCGATGCCCGTTCGTGCGGTGGAAACGATGACGGCTTCTCTCATGGTCAGACTCCAGGGGGTTGGCTAGACAGGTTGGCGCAGCGGCTCGCCGCGTTTCAGGCGCAGGGCGGGCGAGAGTTCCTCATCGCCATCGCTTCGTCCGCCCCGCTTTAAATAACGATCGTTTGATAAACGATGGTGCACTATAGGTTTGCGGCGAGGGCAGCGTCAACACGCTGGAGCGGGTTTGCGGCAGGGGGAAACCCTTGATGTGGAGCCCAGGGGTCGCGATGGAATCACGATCGTTTATCAAACGAGTGACATGCTATGATGGACACCTCCACGATCTGCAGAGGCCCACTCATGCGCTATCCGTCCACCCACAAAGAGGAAACCCGCAAGAAGCTGCTCGCGAATGCCCGTGCCATCGCCAAGAAGGGCGGCTTCGGCACCACCGGCGTCGATGAATTGATGGCGAGCATCGGCCTGACCGGGGGCGCCTTCTATGGACACTTCCCGTCCAAGGAGGCGCTGTTCGCCGAACTGCTCGAACACGAAATCTCCAACAGCACCGACATGCTGGCCGGAGACCGCGACTCGCCGCCCGACCACGTCGCCAAGCGGCTGCGCAGCTACCTGAGTTCGTACCACGCGCTGCATCCGGAAACCGGCTGCGTGCTGCCGGCGCTCGGGCCCGAGATCGCCAGGGCCGGGCCCGAGGTGCGTGCCTCGGTCGAGGAGGGCCTGAAGCGGCTGCAGAAGAGCTGGAGTTCGCGCATCGGCGACCCCGATGCGGCATGGGCGCTGATTGCCCAGTGCGTGGGCGCGCTGGTGTTGTCCCGCGCGGTGGAATCCGAGCGCACGCGCAAGGAAATCCTGGCCTCGAGCCGGCGCTTCATCGACCAGACGCATGCGCTGGACGCGGCGCCCGCGAAGCCCTCCAAGGCCACCTGACGGCCGCGGCCGATGCTGCCCCGGCGCGCCACTGCTGTACGTGCGCTGATGCCAGCGCGCCCTGCACCGCGGACGCTGGCGGTTGATGCCGCCGGCCCCGAGCGGTCGGCCTGCACCTACACCACGGCGCATCAGCTCGCCCGCCTCGTCAGGCAGCACTACGACGCGGAACTGGGCGCGATCGGCCTCAGGGCCACGCAGTACCGGCTGCTGGTGGAAATCCTTGCGCACGGGCCGGTGCGCCCCTGCGACCTGGCGGAGAGCATGTCGCTTTCTCCGTCGACGCTGACGCGCAATCTCAAGCCCCTGATCGCGGCGGGATGGGTCGATCTTGGACCCGGGATGGACGGACGCACCCGCAGTGTGTGCATCACCGCTGCGGGCTGCAGCAAGTGTGCCGAAGGCCTGCCTCGCTGGAGCATGGCGCAGGCCAGGGTGCATCGGTTGATGGGGAGCCGGCAGGTCGGCGCGTTGCACGCGCTCGTTGGCCAATGCTTGACGAGCATGTCGGCAGCGGCCGAATGAACGCGGTCAATCTCGGTGCGGCCCGATGGCTGCCGCCCGGACGGGCTCGGCCTGCCAGCCGCCGCCGAGCGCCTTGAATGCATTGACTGCCGCGCGCGCCGACTCCGTTTGCGCCTGCGCTCTGGCATCGGCCACGCGCAGCATGCCCTCGTCGGCCTGCAGCACTTCGATCAGGCTGACCACACCGCGCTGATAGGCCGCGAACGATGCCCCTCGCGCGCGGCCGAGCGATGCTTCTCCCTGCGCGAGCAGCGCGGCCTGCTCTTCGCGCTTGACCAGGGCCGAGAAGGCGTTCTCCACGTCTTCGGTGGCACGCAGCGCGGCGAGCCGGTAGGCCGCGAGCAGCTCCGCGTCCTGCCCCTTGGCGAGCTCGATCTGCGCATCGATGCGGCCGAAGTCGAACAGCCGCCAGCGCAGCCCGAGCAGGGCCGCGGCCTGGCTCGCGCCGGCGCTGAACAGGTTGCCGCTGGCCACCGACGTGGCGCTGCCGATCGTTCCCGCGAGCGACAGTTTGGGGTAGTACTCGGCCACGGCCACGCCGATGCGGGCGTTCGATGCCGCAAGGCGCCGCTCGGCGGCGATCAGGTCGGGGCGGCGCCGCAGCAGCTCGGCGGGCGATCCGGCGGCACCGATGCCAGGCGCAACGGGAATGGCCGCTGGCGCAGCCAGTTCGGCGCGGTGCGCGCCTGGCGCCGTCCCCAGCATCACGTCGAGCGCGTTCATGGCCGCGGCCTCGCCCGCCTCGAGCGCCGGCACCGACGCGCGAACCTGCGCCAGCGCGCCTTCGGCCTGGTGCAGCTGGAGCTCGGTGGCGAGCCCCTTGCCGTGGAGCAGGCCGATCTTCGCGAGCAGGTCCTGCTGCATTGCGGCTTGCCGGCGTGCAATGTCCAGGCGGGCCTGCAGGCCGCGCAGGGTGATGTAGATGTCGGCGGTCTGCGCGGCCACGGCCAGGCGCGTGGCGGCCGCGCCGGCCTCCGATGCCTGGTAGTCGGCCAGCGCGGCCTCGCGTCCCCGGCGCAGGCCGCCGAAGATGTCCAGCTCCCAGCTGGCGCCGAGGTTCGCTTCGTAGGCGCTGCCGTGGCGATCGAAACCCGGCTGCGCGTTCAGCACCTGGCCCAGCGGCGTCTCCACCGACTGGTAGGCCCTGGCCGCCTGCGCGCCCAGATTGCCCGAAGGCAGCAGCGCCGCATTCGCCGCACCAAGCCCCGCCCGGGCCTGTGACACGCGGGCGGCGGCCTGCGCAAGATCGAGGTTCTGCTTCAGCGCCTGTTCGACATAGCCGGCCAGCTGCGCATCGCCGAAGCCGGTCCACCACGCCACCAGCTCGGCGTTGGCGGCGCCGGATCGCTGGGCGAGCGCCGCCTCGCCGATGAAGTGGTCGGGCAGGGCCGGGACAGGCCGGACATAGTCAGGCCCCACGGCGCAGCCTGCGAGGAGGCTGAACAGCAGGGGCAGGGCAAGCGTGCGTGGGGACATGGGATTGCTCCGGGCGATGGACGGAAAAGGCCAAAGAAGTGAGTGACTATAATTCAATTTGGTCACTTGTTGTTGTTTGTTTGCCGAGGCGCTAAGCTCCCAGCATGAACAACCCAACTTCTTCTGCGCCAACCCCGCGGGGGCCGGCCGACCACGACGTGCGCGCGCAGATCGTCGCGGCGGCCACCGAGCACTTCAGCCAGTACGGCTACGAGAAGACCACGGTTTCCGACCTTGCCAAGGCCATCGGCTTCTCCAAGGCCTACATCTACAAGTTCTTCGAGTCCAAGCAGGCAATCGGCGAAATGATCTGTTCGAACTGCCTGCGCGAGATGCAGGCAGACATCCGCGCAGCGGTCGACGCGGCCGGCAGCCCGCCGGAAAAGCTGCGCCGCATGTTCAAGGCCATTGTCGATTCGGGCCTTCGGCTGTTCCTGCACGACCGCAAGCTCTATGAGATCGCGATCTCGGCAGCCAGCGAGCACTGGCCGTCGGCCATCGCCCACGAGGCGTGCATCCGGCAGATGCTGCTCGAATTGCTGAAGCAGGGGCGCGAGTCCGGCGACTTCGAGCGCAAGACGCCCATCGACGAGACGGCAGCAGCCATCTACCTGGTCATGCACCCGTACATCAACCCCGTGATCCTGCAGCTCAGCTCCAACTACACGGACCAGGCGCCGGCCCAGCTGTCGGGTCTAGTGCTGCGCAGCTTGTCGCCGTAGCCGAATAAATTCTCAGTGACTATTGACTAAATTAGTCACTATTATCAGAATCGGGGCTCTATCGATTCGTCAATGGGCCCCTCATGCACTCGCGCCGCTTCCTCACATCCGCCTTGGCCTGCGCCTTGCCGTTCGCGCTGGCCGCCTGCGACGACAAGGCCCCGCCCGATCCGCGCACCCAGGCGCCGCTGGTGCGCGCCGCCACGGTCCAGGCCGCCGCGTCCGCATCGCGCTCGTTCACCGGCACCGTCGCCGCGCGGGTCCAAAGCGACCTGGGCTTCCGCGTCTCCGGAAAGGTGCTGGAGCGCCTGGTCGACGCGGGCCAGACGGTCAAGCGCGGCCAGGTGCTCATGCGCATCGACCCGATCGACCTGAGGTTGGCCGCGCGTGCGCAGCAGGAGGCCGTCAGCGCCGCGCGGGCGCGTGCGAAGCAGGCCGGCGACGAGGAAGCGCGTTACCGCGATCTGCGTGGGACCGGCGCCATTTCCGCCTCGGCGTACGACCAGGCCAAGGCGGCGGCGGATGCCGCGCAGGCCCAGCTCGCGGCAGCAGAAGCGCAATCGGAAGTCGCACGCAATTCGAATCGCTATTCGGAACTCGTTGCCGATGCGGACGGCACGGTGCTCGAAACGCTGGCCGAGCCCGGCCAGGTCGTCAGCGCCGGGCAGCCGGTGGTTCGCGTGGCGCAGGCCGGCCGCAGGGAGGCGGTGGTGCAACTGCCCGAGACGCTCCGCCCTGTCATCGGCTCCGCGGGGCAGGCCACGCTGTTCGGCAGGGAAGGCGTTGCCGTACCCGTCAAACTCAGGCAGCTCTCCGATGCGGCCGACAAGCTCACGCGCACCTTCGAGGCGCGCTACGTGCTTGAGGGCGAACTCGCCAACGCGCCGCTGGGCGCCACCGTGACGATCGACATCTCGGACGGCAAGCCGGCCCGGGCAGGAGGCGTCCAGGTGCCCATCGGCGCCTTGTTCGATACGGGCAAGGCCACGGGCGTCTGGGTCATCGGCGGCGATCCGTCGACGGTGCGCTGGCAGCCGGTGGCCGTCGAGCGCCTCGACGGCGAGCGTGCGCTGGTGGACGGGCAGCTCAAGCAGGGAGACCAGGTGGTCGCGCTTGGCGCACACCTGCTGCGCGAAGGCGAGAAGGTGCGTGTGGCGGCCTCGGCCGCGACCGCCGCAGTGGGCGGAGCCCGCCCATGAGCGAAGGCCGCTTCAACCTGTCGGCGCTGGCGGTACGCGAGCGATCCATCACGCTGTTCCTCATCGGCCTGATCTCGCTTGCGGGGCTGGTCGCGTTCTTCAAGCTCGGGCGCGCGGAAGATCCGGCCTTCACCGTGAAGGTGATGACGGTCATCACCGCCTGGCCCGGCGCCACGGCGCAGGAGATGCAGGACCAGGTCGCCGAAAAACTCGAGAAGCGCCTGCAGGAGCTGCGCTACTACGACCGCACCGAGACCTACACGCGGCCCGGGCTGGCGTTCACGACGCTGACGCTGCTCGACAGCACGCCGCCGGCACAGGTGCAGGAACAGTTCTACCAGGCGCGCAAGAAGCTCGGCGACGAAGCGGGCAGCCTGCCGGCCGGCGTGATCGGGCCGATGATCAACGACGAATACGCGGACGTCACCTTTGCCCTGTTCGCGCTCAAGGCCAGGGGAGAAGCGCAGCGCGTGCTGGTGCGCGATGCCGAGACGCTGCGCCAGCGCCTCTTGCATGTCCCCGGCGTGAAGAAGGTCAACATCGCGGGTGAGCAGTCGGAGCGCATCTACGTCGAGTTCGCGCACGACCGGCTGGCCACCCTGGGCATCGGGCCGCAGGACGTGTTCGCGGCGCTCAACAGCCAGAACGCGCTGAGTCCGGCCGGCTCCGTGGAAACCCGCGGCCCGCAGGTCTTCATTCGGCTGGACGGCGCATTCGACACCCTGCAGAAGATCCGCGACACGCCCGTGGTCGCGCAGGGCCGCACCCTGAAGCTGTCGGACGTGGCCACGGTCAGGCGCGGCTACGAAGACCCCGCCACCTTCATGATCCGCAACGGCGGCGAGCCGGCGCTGCTGGTGGGCGTCGTGATGCGGGAGGGCTGGAACGGGCTCGACCTGGGCAAGGCGCTGGACGTGGAAGCCCGCGCCATCAACGCCGAGCTGCCGCTGGGCCTGAGCTTCGCCAAGGTCACCGACCAGTCGGTGAACATCAGTGCGTCGGTCGACGAATTCATGGTCAAGTTCTTCGCGGCCCTGCTGGTCGTCATGCTCGTGAGCTTCCTGAGCATGGGCTGGCGCGCGGGCCTGGTGGTGGCTGCCGCGGTGCCGCTGACGCTGGCCGTGGTGTTCGTGGTGATGGCCGCTACGGCCAAGAACTTCGACCGCATCACGCTCGGCTCGCTGATCCTCGCGCTCGGCCTGCTGGTGGACGACGCCATCATCGCCATCGAGATGATGGTGGTGAAGATCGAGGAGGGCTACAGCCATGTGGCCGCATCCGCCTATGCCTGGAGCCACACGGCGGCGCCGATGCTCTCGGGCACGCTGGTCACCGCCGTCGGCTTCATGCCCAACGGCTTCGCACCGTCGACCGCGGGCGAGTACACGAGCAACATGTTCTGGATCGTCGGCATTGCGCTGATCGCCTCCTGGGTGGTCGCCGTGGTGTTCACACCGTACCTGGGCGTCAAGCTGCTGCCCAACTTCAAGAAGATCGAGGGCGGCCATGCCGCGATCTACGGCACGCCGCGCTACAACCGGCTGCGCGGCGTGCTGGCGCGCGTCATCGCGCGCAAGTGGCTGGTGGCGGGCGCGGTCGTCGGCCTCTTCGTGGTGTCGATCCTCGGCATGGGCGTGGTCAAGAAGCAGTTCTTTCCGATCTCCGACCGCCCCGAGGTCCTGGTCGAAGTGCAGATGCCCTACGGCAGCGCGATCACCCAGACCAGCGATGCCACGGCCAAGATCGAGGCCTGGCTGTCGGCGCAGCGGGAGGCCCAGATCGTCACCTCCTACATCGGGCAGGGCGCGCCCCGCTTCTACTTCGCGATGGGCCCGGAACTGCCCGACCCGTCGTTCGCGAAGATCGTGGTACGCACCGCCAGCCAGGAGGAGCGCGAAGCGCTGAAGCACCGGTTGCGCGAGGCCGTCGCCGACGGCCTTGCGTCCGAGGCGCGGGTGCGCGTGACGCAGCTCGTGTTCGGGCCGTACTCGCCGTTTCCCGTGGCCTACCGCGTCAGCGGACCCGATGCGAACGAGCTGCGCAGGATCGCAGCCGAGGTGCGGCAGGTGATGGATGCCAGCCCGATGATGCGCACCGTCAACACCGATTGGGGCACCCGCACGCCCACGCTGCACTTCACCCTGAAGCAGGACCGCCTGCAGGCCGTGGGGCTGAGCTCCAGCGCGGTGGCGCAGCAACTGCAGTTCCTCCTGAGCGGCGCGCCGGTGACCACCGTGCGCGAGGACATCCGCACCGTGCAGGTGGTGGCCCGCTCGGCCGGCAGCACCCGGCTCGATCCCGCCAGGCTCGCGGACTTCACGCTCGCCGGTGCCGGCGGCCAGCGCATTCCGCTGTCGCAGGTCGGCGAGGTCGAGGTACGCATGGAAGAGCCCGTGATGCGGCGGCGCGACCGCATGCCCACGATCACGGTGCAGGGCGACATCGCCGAAGGGCTGCAGCCCCCCGACGTGTCGAAGGCGATCACCGCGAAGCTGCAGCCGCTGATGCAGAAGCTGCCGGCCGGCTACCGCATCGCCGAGGCCGGCTCCATCGAGGAATCGGAGAAGGCAACCGCGGCGATGCTGCCGCTCTTCCCGATCATGCTGGCGGCCACGCTGCTCATCATCATCTTCCAGGTGCGCTCGATCTCCGCGATGGTCATGGTGTTCCTCACGAGCCCGCTCGGGCTGATCGGCGTGGTGCCGACCCTGCTGCTGTTCCAGCAGCCCTTCGGCATCAATGCGCTCGTCGGGCTCGTCGCGCTGTCGGGCATCCTGATGCGCAACACGCTGATCCTGCTCGGCCAGATCCACCACAACCAGCAGGAGGGGCTCGATCCGTTCCATGCGGTCGTCGAGGCGACCGTGCAGCGTGCGCGGCCCGTGATCCTCACGGCGCTGGCGGCGATCCTCGCGTTCATTCCGCTGACGCATTCGGTGTTCTGGGGCGCATTGGCGTACACGCTGATCGGCGGTACTTTCGCGGGAACGATCCTCACGCTGGTGTTCCTGCCGGCGATGTATTCGATCTGGTTCAGGATCAAACCCGGCAACGCGACCCAACCCGCGCACTGACGCGCCTCATCACCATCCATCAAGATCGAAGGAATTGCCATGTCGAGTTCATCAGTCGTTGTCGTGACGGGCGCGTCCTCGGGCATCGGGCGCGCCGCTGCGGAAATGTTCGTGGCGCGGGGCTGCCGGGTGTTCGGCACCGCGCGCGACCTGCGCAAGGCACCTGCGCTGCCCGGTGTCGAGTTCGTCGAGATGGACGTTCGCGAAGAGGGCTCGGTCCAGGCAGGCATCGAATCCATCATCGAGCGGGCCATGCGCATCGACGTGCTGGTCAACAACGCGGGAATGATGATGATCGGCGCGGTCGAGGAAACCGCGACGGCCGAGGCCGCGGAACTGTTCGACACCAACGTCTTCGGCCTGCTTCGCACGACGCGCGCCGTGCTGCCGTACATGCGCCAGCAGCGCCGCGGGCGGATCGTCAACGTGAGTTCGGTGCTCGGCGTGCTTCCGGCCCCGTACATGGGGCTCTATGCGGCCACCAAGCACGCGGTGGAAGGGCTGTCGGAATCGCTGGACCACGAGGTGCGCCAGTTCGGCATTCGCGCGACGCTGGTGCAGCCGGCCTTCACGCGGACCAACCTCGATGCCAACGCACCGCGTGCCAAGGCACGGATCGCGGACTATGACCGCGAACGCGACCAGGTGGCGCTCTCCGTGGCCGACAGCGTCGGCGGTGCGCCCGGGCCGCACGGCGTGGCGAGCACCATCGTCGAGGCGGCGCTCGGCCCGTGGCGCATGCGCTGCACGCCGCCGGGGGAGGCGTCCTTGCTGACGAAGCTGCGCCGCTTCATGCCTGCGGGACCGGTGGACGCGAGCCTGAGAAAAAAACTCGGACTCGGTTCCTTCTGAGCGCGCGCCCCGTCCGGCAGCGAAGGAGAACATCATGGACAGCCTGGATCTCCTGCGCACCTTCAGCGAGGTGGCCTCTTCAGGAAGCTTCTCCCGCACTGCCAAGCATCTCGCGCTGTCGCGGGGGACCGTCAGCAAGTACATCGCGGCCCTCGAGCACCGCTTCGGCGTGCGGCTGCTGAACCGGACCAACCGCGCCGTCAGCCTCACGGACGCAGGCCTCCTGCTGCTCGACAGGAGCAGGCCGATACTGGAACTGGCCGACGTGACGCGCGCCGAACTGCAGGACCGCGCGCGCATCCCGAGCGGGCGCCTGCGCATCTCGGCACCGCACGGCATGGACCTGACGCAGCTGCCGGCACTGATCAACGACTTCCTCGGCCACTATCCGGAGGTCAGCATCAGCCTCGTGCTCTCGAACCGCCTGGTCGACCTCTCGGAGGAGGGGGTGGACATCGCGCTTCGCTTCGGCCCCTCGGCCAACGAGAACCTGATCGTTCGAAAACTGGTGCCGATGGCGCTCAGCGTCTGCGCCGCGCCCATGTACTGGCGCAAGCACGGCGTGCCTGTCCATCCCGCCGAGCTTGCGCACCACACCGCGTTGATCAGCACCCAGCTCCATCCGCTGCCGAAGTGGCGCTTCGAAGCCGACCGCCAGCCGATCGAGGTGGCGGTCCGCGGCAGGCTGGACGCAACGGAAACCGGCCCGCTGATCCAGGCGGCGCTTCTGGGCGCAGGCGTGGTCTACCTGCCGTCGGTGATGCTCGAGCCCTACATCGAGAGCGGGCGGCTGGTGCCCGTGCTGTCCACATTCGTTCGCAGCGACATGTGGCTGTCGGCTGTCTATCTGCAACGCCGGCACAGCACCGCGGTGCAGCGTGCATTCCTGGATTTCCTGGCGGTGCGGCTCAAGCCTGCAGGCAAGGAGGGCAGGACGGACCGTTCAGATCCGCCGCGCCCTTGAGCGCGAGTTCAGGCGTGACCAGCAGCTGCTCACGATGGATCGCCTGATGGTTCGATTCGGTGCGTCAAAGGGCCTGCCGGGCTTCACGGATCCGCATGGCTGTTCAGCCACGCTGCAACCGCTGCGGCGCTGCGGAAGTCGTCGCAGGCGCGCGCGGGAACGCCGGGATGGCGCTGGTTCCACATGCGCGAGAGCGCCTGGCCCGGCCCGACCTCCAGCACGCAGTGCACCTGCCGCGCCATGATGTTTTCCATGCATTCGTCCCAGCGGACCGTCTGTGCAATCTGGGCGGCCAACGCCGCGCGGGCAGACCCCGCATCGCGGACGCGGTCCCCTGCATTGCTGAACAGCACGACGCGGGGCGCCTGGAACGGCACCTGCGCCAGCGCCAGTGAAAAGCTCACCGCCGCTTCGCGCATCCAGGGCGTGTGGGACGCAACGCTGACCCGCAGGCGCGTGCACTGCGCACCGGCGGCCAGGGCGATGCGCTCGGCATCGTCCAATGCAGCAATCGGGCCGCCGAGGACCACGCTGGCGCTGCCGTTGCGAATCGCGAGTTCGAGCCCCGCGCCGATGCGCAATTGCTCCAGCTTCTGCCCGGGCAACCCGCTGACGGCCAGGAGGCCGCCGGGCGCACGGGCGGCGCAGCGGTCCATGGCCTCGGCCCGCAGTGGCGCGAGTGCTGCGGCCGCGCCCGCATCGATCACGCCGGCCCCGCTGAAGGCCGCCAGTTCGCCGACGCTGTAACCGGCGACCGCGGCGGGCGGCGGAACCATGGGCGCGAGTTGTGCCCAGGCCGCCAGGGCAAGGCCGGTCAACAGCGTCTGCGCGTTGTCGTTGCGTTCGGCCCAGTGCGGGTCTGCGAGGGCGCGGCGCCAGTCGGCGACCCCCAGCCGCACGCACATGCCGTACACGAGTGCATCGTCCGCGAGCCAGGGCAGCATCGCGGGATGCTGGGTGCCCTGGCCGGAGAAAAGCAGCGCGAAGCTCATGGGCCTGGGCACACGCGCTGGAGCCAGCAGGCGGCGGCCAGCGTGTCTGCCGCGCCGCCGGGCGACAAGCGCTGCCGCACGAAATCGTCTGCGATGGCCTGCGCCTCCTGGAGCCCTTCGGGCCGCGCGATGCCGCCTCGATCGAGAAAGCCTTGCGCTGCGTGCCGGGCGTCGCGCAAACCGGCCAGGCCGCCGCGGTGCGCGAGATTGCTGTCGTCCAGCACGGCGATGATGTGGAACAAGGTATCGAGCCGGGCCAGGCGGGGCGCGAGGCCCCGGGCCAATGCCTTCCTCAGTGCCGGAAGCGCCGTCTCGAACAGCACCGGAAACGCCAGGGCCGCCTCTTCGGATGCGCTGCGCAGGCCGTGGCGCCGTGCAGCGATGCCGCCGGGGAGGGCGGACGGCCGTTGGCTCCGCCTGGCGAGTGCGTCGCCCCAGTGCCGGCGCAGCGCATCGCGCAGCGCTGCCGGGTGCAGTGGACCGTCTTGCTCGCGCAGTGCCGCGCCCGCCGCCGCGCACAGCAGGCCGAGCATGAAGATCGCGCCGCGATGCGTGTTGATGCCGCCGGTGGCAGCCAGCATGCGCGCCTCGGCCGCAATGCCATGCTGCTCCAGCACGGCGAAATCCGCACCGGCCGACCCGGCCTCGGCGATCCGGACGAAGTAGCCGCGCAGCGAGAACAGGCTGCGCATGAAGGTGTGCGCGTCCATGTCGTCGTGGCTGCCGCTGTCGATCAGCGTGACCAGGCCGGGCTTGGGCGACAGCGACAGTTCGTCGTACAGCGCGAGCGTGGCGGCGCGACCGATCGCTGTCAGTGTCGGCCGTGACTCCGGGGCCAGCGAGAGCGCGGCGTTCCTCATGCGACCGGCTCCATGATCTCGGCTTGCCCGCACCAAGTGGTATCCCGCTGAAGGCACACGCCGTCCAGGCGCTTGACCATCACCGCCCGCGCACGTCCGGCGCGCCACTCGCGCCATTCACGCCAAGCCACGGCCGCGCCGTCCGCGAACATGAGCTCGCCATCCAGCCGGGGCCGTTCCGCCTCGAAGGACCCGAGCGCACGAACCACGGCATCCGCATGTGCCGCGTCGTCGATGGGGATCGACAGGTCGAGATCGGAATCGTCCCGTACGTGATCGAGACCGCTGATCGCCTGCCAGCCGAAGCTGCCGAACACGCGAGCGGTCGCATGGCTTGCGTCGAGCCTGCCGAGCAGTTCACGCACTGCGCCACGCGCCGGCGGGGGCAGCAGCTTCTGCATGTCGTCGAGCCGCGGGAATTCGCCGAGGCCGTGCACCGCGGCGTGCGGCACCTGCAGCGCAATCCGGCGCCTGTCCCAGCGCGCAGGCGCAGGCAAGCCGAGCGCGATCCATCCATCGGCCGTGGCGTCCGCCGGCTGGCGCGTCACGACCAGCGGCAGTTGATGCGAAGCCCAATGCGCGAGGCAGTCGCGCGCCTGCGCATCCCACGGCCGGCCGAGCACGGCGGCCCATCCGCTCGTGGAGAGCCTGGCGAGCTGGTGGCGGCGCAGCGGAACCATGGCGGTCATCACATTCAGGCGGAATTCAAGCGGCGTCCAGCACGCGCTGCACGACCGAGGCGGCGAGCCGGCGGCCACCCCGTTCGGCGCCGTCCCGTGCGCGCTGGTCCTCGGTCGGCGCGTGGGCCAGCGCCTCGCGCAGGCAGGCCTGCAGGTCACCTTTCCAGAGCGAACGCACGCCGCCCATCGCCACGTAGTTCTGCACGCCGGGTGCGAACACCGGGTTGGACTGGGACAGCGCCGTGAGCTTCTCTTCGGGCAATTTGGTCACGCGCGCCATCGCGGGGATGCGCATCACGCGGATCTCGGCGTCGGGCAGCGCATAGCAGGCGTCGGCGATCAACCCCGAGGTGATGAAGCCGCCGGACAGCGCCTGGTCGTACACCAGGCCGAGCACGCGGTGGCCGCGGCGCCGCGCCAGGTCGATGCTGGCGCCCAGGTGCGCCATCGCCCGGTTGATGCCGAGCAGTTCGTCGCGCCGGCGCAATTGCTGGCCCTGGGTGTCGATCAACAGCAGGATCGGCCGGCCCGGATGCCGTGCGATGGTGTCGAGCACCACGCGGGCCTGCGCCAGCGCGAGCCGGACACCGATTGGCGCGTGGTTGGTGGTGCCAATCACCGCCACCGGCTCACCGTCGAAGATGACTTCGCCTTGCAGAAAATCTTCGTCTTCGCGCATGCCGTGGTAGGGGCCGAAGAGCTGGGTGACCAGAGAACTCCATTGCATGTGATGCTCCTCGTTCAGATGGTGCGAAGCGCGCGCACGGCGTCGACCGAAAGCTCGCCGACCTGCGCCGCATCGGCAATGCCGAGCGCGCTCCAGAGCAACTCCGCCTCGTCGCGGTCCGTGATGTCGGTGGTGTCCAGGGCGTGCAGGCGTTGCGTGAGCAGCGCGTGCTCCTGCTCCAGTGCCGCGAGCGTGAACGGCTTCGATGCACCGATCGCCGCGATGGCCGCCGCGCGGAAGGCGGCAACGTCGTCTTCGACCAGCGCATCGCAATCGCCGGTCAGCCAGCGGTGCTTGCCGCCGGTCGTGCGCCAGACCAGCGCCCGGTCGCGCGAGTCGAACTCATCCACGCCATGGGATGCCTCGATCACTTCGGGGCCCGACATCGCCAGCCGGCCGACATCGCTCATCACGATGTGGTCGGCACAGCGCGCCACGATGCCCATGCCGCCGAAGCAGCCATTGGCGCCGCCGATCAGCACGAGCACCGGGATGCCCGCGGCGCGCACGTCGAGCAGGGCGCGCATCACTTCCGATACCGCAATCAACCCGGCATTGGCCTCGTGCAATCGCACGCCGCCCGATTCGGCCAGCAGCAGCACCGCCGCCGGCCGGTCGCGCAGCGCCCGCTGCAGCAGGCCGACCAGCTTGGCGCCATGCACCTCGCCGACGCCGCCGCCCATGAACGCGCCTTCCTGGGCAGCCACGAACACCTCACGGCCATCGAGCATCGCGCGGCCGACCGCCACGCCGTCGTCGAAGGCCGAGGGCACGCCGAGCTGTGCCAGGTGCGGGCTCATGACCCGCTCGCTGGGCGGCAGCCATTCGTGGAAACTGCCGGCGTCCAGCAGCAGCGCCAGCCGCTCGCGCGCCGAGCATTCGGCATAGCTGATCATGGCCGGCCTCCGGTGATTTCGGCCACCGCCTGGTCCAGGCGCAGGCTCACCACCGCGGGCGTGGCCCCCATGTCGTTGATCGACACGCGCACGCCGGCCAGCGGATGGCGCGCGTGGAAGTCGTTCATCACGGCCTGCCAGATCGGCCCGAAGCCGCGCGCCGAGGTTTCGACGCGCACAGCGCAGTCGTTGCCGCCGGCCGGCTCGAGCAGCACCTCGAGGTTGCCGGAGCCGACCACGCCGACCAGCACCGGCGCAAAGGCCCCGGCCGGCCGGCCGCCGGAAAAGGAAAAGTCCAGGGTTTCGAGCCCTGCGGGAACGTCGCTCATTGTCGGATCTCCTGCTACCAGTTTCTGAAGCGCTTGGGCGGCTGGTACAGCCCGCCGGAGGCGCGCACCAGGTCGCGCATGCTGCGTGCGGCCAGCAGGTTGCGCGTGGCCTGGCGGGGGTCGATGCCAAGGTCCTGCGGCCGGCGGATCACGCCGCGGTCGCGCAGGTTCTCCACCGCGCGCCTGTCGCGTGCCAGGCCCACCGCGGTGTAGCCGGCCACGCCGCGGATGGCCTGTTCGCGCTCCGCGTCGCTGCGGCACAGCAGCAGGTTGGCGATGCCTTCCTCGGTGAGGATGTGCGAGACGTCGTCGCCGTAGATCATGATCGGCGGCAGGTCCATGCCGGCCTGCTCCTGCAGCGTCCAGGCGTCGAGCCGGTCGACGAAGGCCGGCTGCATGTGCTCGCGGAAAGTCTCGACCATCTGCACCACCAGCTTCTGCCCGCGCGGCGTGCCGGCGGCGCCCGTGCGGCCGGCACGCGCCTCGCGCCCGGCCTTGAGCCAGGCCGGGCTCGCATGGCGGCGGCCGCGCGCATCGGCGCCCATGTTGGGCGCGCCGCCGAAGCCGGCGATGCGGCCCAGCGTGGCGGTGGAACTGTTGCCGTCGAGGTCGATCTGCAGGGTCGAGCCGATGAACATGTCGCAGGCGTAGTGGCCCGCCGCCTGGCAGAAGGCGCGGTTGCTGCGCAGGCTGCCGTCGGGACCGGTGAAGAACACGTCGGAGCGCGCGCGGATGTAGTCCTCCATGCCCAGCTCGGAACCGAAGGAATGCACGGACTCCACCCAGCCCGCTTCGATGGCGGGTATCAGCGCCGGATGCGGGTTCAGCGCCCAATGCTTGCCGATCTTGCCCCTGAGGCCGAGCGACTCGCCATAGGTCGGCAGCAGCAGTTCGATGGCCGCCGTGTCGAAGCCGATGCCGTGGTTCAGGCGCTGCACGCCGTATTCGGCATAGATGCCCTTGATCGCCATCATCGCCATCAGGATCTGGACCTCGCTGATCTGCGCCGGGTCGCGCGTGAACAGCGGCTCGATGAAGTTCGGGCGCGGCGCCTTGACGACGAAGCTCACCCAGTCGGCGGGGATGTCGATGCGCGGCAGTGTGGTGGTCCTGCCGTCGACCATTTCGTTGACCTGCGCGATCACGATGCCGCCCGAGAACGCCGTGGCCTCGACGATGGCGGGCGTGTCCTCGGTATTGGGGCCGGTGTAGAGATTGCCTTCGGCATCCGCTGCCTGCGCGGCGACCAGCGCGACCTTGGGCGTCAGGTCGACGAAATAGCGCGCGAACAGTTCGAGGTAGGTGTGGATCGCGCCGATCTCGATGCGCCCCGCCGATACCAGCTTGGCCAGCCGCGCGCCCTGCGGCCCCGAGAAGCTGAAGTCCAGCCGGGCCGCCACGCCGTTCTCGAACACGTCCAGGTGCTCCGGCAGCGCCAGCACCGACTGCACCATGTGCAGGCCGTGGATGCGCTGCGGATCGACCTGCACCAGGGCCTGCGCCAGGAAGTCGGCCTGCTTCTGGTTGTTGCCTTCGAGGCAGACACGGTCGCCGGGCGAGAGCACGGCTTCGAGCAGGGTGGCAATGGCTTCGGTCTCGACACGCTTGCCGGCGAGCCGCGTCCCGAGCGCATCGGCCGCGCGCGCGAGCCGGGCATTGCGGTCGTCGGCCTTGGAGGTCCAGGAACTGGGGGTCATGAGAGGAGGAGGGGGTTGAAAGTCGATCGAATCGGGGGAAGCGCCTCAGAGCACCACGAAGAGCAGCCACACCACCACGGGAGCCACCAGCGTCACGATGGCGCCATACACCATCAGCTGCCGGAAGAACAGGTCGCGGTCCACGCCCTTGGCGTTGGCGAGCACCAGCGCGCCGTTGGTGGAGAACGGGCTGACGTCGACGATGGTCGAGGACACGGCCATCGCCGCGATGAAGCCGATGGCGCTCACGCCGCTGCCGCCCTGCAGGAACGGCACCGCCAGCGGGATCAGCGAACCGAGCACGGCGGTCGACGAGGCGAAGGCCGAGACCACGGCGCCCACGAAGCACAGCAGCAGCGCCGCGACCATCGGCGAGGTGAGCCCGGCCACGCTGTGGCCGACGAAGTCGATCGTGCCCATCTTTTCCATCACGCCCACGTAGGTGCTGACGCCCACGATCAGCATGATCTCCGGCCACGACACCTGGCCCAGCGCGCGCTTTTGCAGGTTGGGCGCCATCAGCGTCAGCACGAGGCCGATGGTGATCGAGACGAAGCCGATGTCCTGCTTGAAGAACAGCGTCAGCACGGCCAGCGCCAGCAGGCCGGCCACGGTTGCGATCTGGTAGCCACGCGAGCCTGGGTTCGCGGCCCCGGCGGGCGCCGATTCCATCAGCGAGTTCTCCGCCCGCGCCGCGGTACGCCGCTCCTCGGGGAACGATTCGCCCTCGGCATCGCCATACACCTGCGCGCCGCTCTGTCCATGCAAGGCGCGCGGCACGACCGGCGCACTGCCATCGGCATTCGCTCGCTGGCGCATCAGCTTCATTCCGCCCATCAGGAAGAACAGCAGCAGCGACACCGACAGGTTGACGCCGAGGCTCGCCAGCATGGTGGCGATCTCGTTGAGCGGCAGGCCGGCCTTGGCAACGATCTTGTTGGTGATGCCGCCGTAGATGCTGATCGGCGAGAAGCCGCCGCCCTGCGCACCGTGCACGACCATGAGCCCCATGAGCAGCGGATTGATGCCGTACCTGGCGGCAAAGCCGAGCGCGATCGGCGCGATGATGGCCACCGCCGCCGGGCTGACCGCGCCCACCGCCGTGAGCAGCGCGGCGATCAGGAACATGATCCACGGGATGGCGGCGATGCGCCCGCGCACGGCGCGCACCGCCAGCCTGACGAGCCAGTCGATGGTGCCGTTGTTCTGCGCCAGCGCAAACAGGTAGGTGATGCCCACCAGCGTGAGAAACAGGTCGGCGGGAAAGCCGCCCATGATCCCCTTCGCGTTCATGCCGGCCACCAGCGTGCCGACCAGGAAGGCACCGACGAAGGCGATCACACCCATGTTGATGGGCAGCACCGTGGCCAGCACGAACATGCCGACCAGTGCGTAGATCGAAATCCAATGTGAACTCATCGAGGCGTCTCCGGTGTTTTGGGTACGGCGCACATGCACCGTGCGCCTGGGTCCGTACGGTACGGACCCCCTCCGGGACGATCAATGAAGCGGCGTGGCCGACCCTTACGCCTTGCGAAACGATCGAGGGTTAACCCGAATCGGGCCGGTACCGCGCGCTCAGCCGAGTTCGGCCTTGGCCAGGCGGCACACCGACAGCAGCGCAAGCAGGTTGGGATC
The DNA here is from genome assembly GCF_007828835.1 of Variovorax beijingensis. Classification (GTDB taxonomy): domain Bacteria; phylum Pseudomonadota; class Gammaproteobacteria; order Burkholderiales; family Burkholderiaceae_C; genus Variovorax; species Variovorax beijingensis_A. The sequence continues at coordinate 149,809 of NZ_VIVL01000012.1, forward strand.
GCGCTCGCGGGTGCGCAGGAAGTTGAGCGCGATGGTCTGGCGCATCAGGTACCTGGGCTGCAGCGGGATCAACTGCACCTTCTGCGGCATGACGCCGCGCACCCGCCCCGGCAGCAGCGTGTAGCCGACGCCGCCGCTGACCAGGTTCATGAGCGAGAAGATGTCGTCGGTCTTCATCACCACGTTGGGCGTGAAGCCGGCGATGCGGAAGGTCTCCACGAACCCCCGGTAGGTGGCGAAACCTTCGCTCAGGCTCACGAAGCGTTCGCCGGCGCAGCTGCTCAGGTCGATTTCCTTCAGCGCGGCGTAGGGGGAGCCCACCGGCGCAGCAAACTGGATGTCGTCCTCGAACAGGGGCTCCGATTCGACATCGGAAACATCCTCGGGAATGGCCATGAGCGCGGCATCGATCGCGCCATCGCGCAGCTTCTGCAGCAGGTGCGCATTGGAGCCGAGCACGAGCTCGGTGTGCAGGTCGGGCTTGCGCAGCTTCATGCCCATGATCAGCTGCGGCACAGTGCGGCTCGTCAGCGAATAGAGGGAGCCGATGCGGATGCGGTCGGACGAGTAGCCAGCGACCTCCCGCGTGGCGCGGATGCCCTGGGCCATGGTGCGAAGCACCTCGCGCGCCACCTCCGCCAGCGCATGTGCGGCTTCGGTCGGGTGCAGGTTGCGGCCTTCATGCCGGAACAGCGCGCAGCGCAGCCCGGTTTCCAGCGAATGCAGGGCCCGATGCACGCTGACGGCGCTGATCTCGAGCTTTTCCGCCGCGCGGGCCAGGTTGCCGGTCTCCATGAAGGCCAGCAGGATCTCGAGCTTGCGGAAGGTGATCTCTTCGTCGACGTGGAGGAGCATGGAGGGCCTGCGGATGAGGCCCGATCGTAACCCTGCACTCATCTGCCGCGCCTGCGCGTGGGCGTGGCCGCCGCCGCCTGGCGCGACGACTCCGAGCGGGCAACTGGAGCGATGGCGTGCGCGCGTGGCACCCGAAAGTCGGTCGGTGAGCTTCTTCGGCACCTTGATCTCGATGGTGGAAGCAGGCTTCGGCACGGCCGTGATGCCCACGTTCGCAATGACCGCCTGCAAGCGCCATCATGTCAACGCAGACGTCCGGCGCGGCATGTGCGTCTGCTGGCCTTCTCAGGCGCGCCTGGCTGGAGAGCTGATGCCCCTGAGGCCATCCGGCGGGAAAGCTATTTGCCCGCACGCTGGCGCAGTTCTTCGGTCGTCTCGCCGGGTCCTATGGCACTCCACCCTGGTGGCATCACAACATGGGCCAGTTTGGCCTTGAAGCCACGCACCGCAACGACATCTCTCGCCAGCGAAAGCCACTGATCAAATTCCACCCGTAAGGGGTTGTAGCTGGTTTGAGGTTTGACCAAACCATAGCGGCAGGGAGTGTCTGCGCGCTCCGCAATATAGGTACCGAACAGACGGTCAAACACAATCAACACACCGCCGTAGTTCCCATCCAGATACTCCAGGTTGGCGGCGTGATGCACGCGGTGGCTGGAGGGGGTATTGAGCACGTATTCCAGCCAGCCCAGTTTGGGAATCCACGCGGCGTGGATCCAGAATTGGTAGGCCAGATTCAGCGCCAAGGTCGCCAACACCAGTTGCGGGTGAAATCCCAGCCAGACCAAAGGCACGAAAAAGACCACGCTGCCGGTGAGCTTGCCCACCATGGAAACGCGGTAGGCGGCTGCCAGGGTCAATTGGTTGGGTGTGTGGTGCACCGAGTGGCTGGCCCAAAACCAGCGCACACGGTGCGAGGCGCGGTGGTACCAGTAGTAGCAAAACTCCTGACCCAGGAACAACACGGCGATCGCCTGCCACGAATCGATCGTGACAGTGGTCAAGCGATGAGTCCACGCCCAATCGAAAACGGGGGCGGCCAGGGAGAACGGAATCGCAATGGCGAACACATGGCGCGCCACCACATTGGTCAGAGAAACGCCCAGGGCTTTCCAGTCGTAGCCTTGCCTGCGCGCCAGAACGGCGGCTTCCAGCAGCGAGGCCAGCACAAGAATGGGGAGCACCACCAAGACCAGGAATTTGTTCATGCTCATGGCTTACTCCTGATCGATTGGCCGTGCGTTGGCAGCGGTTGGGTCGGCAGCAACTGTCGGAAGAGCCTGTGCAATCCGCTCCAGCAGTACGCAAGCACTTTGCAACTGCGCGCACTCCGTGGACGTCAGTTCGGAGGCAATGACCTGTGCCAGTGAAATCTCCACGCGTTTGGCAGCGCTGCCCAGCAATGTCAAACCCGATCTGGTCAGCGTGAGTACCGATTGCCGGCCGTCGGTGGCATGCGGTTCGCGTTTCACCCAGTTTTCGGCCTCCAATTCAGCCAGCAGACGGGTTAAGGATTGGACCTTGACGCCCTCTCGCATGGCTAGTTCAGTAGGTGTCATGGGGCCTGCAAGGCGGAGCTGACCGATCACACTCAATTTGGCCGCGCCAATGCCCTCAGTTTGAAGCTTGGGCCGCAAGGGGCGTGAGAGCAGGGTGACAGCACGCCGCAGTTGGCTGGCACATGCCTGAGCGTCATTTCGATTTTTTGCCATGGTTTTCATAAGACGTTGCTTACTAGATTTATTGTAAGAACAGTCTTACTAAAATGTCAACGCACGGGCCAGCGTGCGGGCCTGCGTCCGGCGCGCGCATGTCGATGCGTCGGTGGTTCCTCTCGATCCCGCATGGGATCGCAAGGCTGCTGACATTCGATGGCTTCGCCGGACGCCTCGGGTGACAACGATTGTCACTTCTTGCCGGTGCGTTTCCCTTGCAGCACGTGCAATGCATCCATCGGTTTTACCGAATTTCTCCGTATCGAGCGATCAGGGCGAGTGGCACGCAGATTGCAGAGTCTCTTCTTTGCACATTCAAGATAGATGACACATCCCACGAACGACGACAAGAGCGCCTCGCTGCTGGATCGCCGCACTTTCTTTATCGGTACTGCAAGTGCCCTGGCACTGGGAACGACGGCTTGCGGTGGAGGAAGCGGGGGCAGCAGCTTCTCGCCCATGGGTGGCGCCGCCGCGCAGCAGACGCCGCAACAGCAGACATCGGGTGCGGCTCCCGGTGCCGCAGACAACCCTGCAGCCTCGACGCCCGAGACGACGCCCCCCGCGCCGGAAGCACGCAAGATTGCGCATCCGGGCCTGCTCGTCACGGAGACCGACCTGCAGCGCATCCGTGACAAGCTCGCAGCCAGCGCGCAGCCGTGGGTTGGTGGCTGGGGCATGCTGCTCAATGGCGGGCGGGCCAACCTCGACACCAGGCCGTTCCCGCTGGCGACGGTGATCCGTGGCGTGGACGGCCAGAACTTCGGCGTGATGATCGTGGATATGCAGCGCGCGCTCCATCTCGCGCTGCGCTGGAAGATCACGAACGACGAGAACTATGCGAAGAAGTCGGTGGAGTTCCTCAACGCCTGGTCTTCGACCCTGACCAAGCTCGACGGCAATTCGAACGTCTTCCTCGCCTCGGGGCTCTATGGCTTCCAGTGGGCCAACGCCGCGGAACTGATGCGGACCTATTCCGGATGGGCGAAGGAGGACCTCGCCCGCTTTCAGGACATGCTGCTGAAGGTGTTCTATCCGTTGTGCCACGACTTCCTGGTCAATCACAACGGAACCGAGACAAGAAAGGTCACCCACTACTGGGCCAACTGGGACCTGTGCAACATCTGCTCCGTCTACGCGATCGGCGTGTTCTGCGACCGGCCCGATCTGACCGCCGAGGCGATCAGCTACTACAAGACCGGCCGGGGCAACGGCGCGAGCGCCAACAACGTCTACTACGTGCATCCCGGTTATCTGGGGCAATGGCAGGAAAGCCATCGCGACCAGGGCCATTCGACCCTTGGCATCTCCCTGGCCGGTGCACTGTGCGAGATGGCCTGGAACCAGGGCGAGGATCTCTACGGATACTGGAACAACCGGCTGCTGGCCGGCGCGGAGTATGTCGCCAAGACGAACCTGGCGGACGCCAGCGGCAACGCCCTGTTCACGATGCCGTTCGCTCCTTACACGGGCGTCTTCGGAACGGGCACCCAGGCGGCGGGCACGGGCAGCCTGCGGCCTTGCTGGGAACTCATCTACAACCACTACGTGAACCGCAAGGGCCTATCGGCACCATGGACCAAGGCAGTCGTCGACAAGGTACGGCCGGAGCGAGCCGATGGCGGCGACCAGCCGGGGCTGGGCACGCTGCTCTATGCGCGCGATCCGGTCCCCGCCGCAAAGCCCAGCGGACTGAGTGCATTGCTCAACGATGGGAAGGTGCAGCTGTCCTGGTGGGGCAGCGCAGGCGCCTCCCACTACCTCGTGCAGCGAGCGGCTTCGCCCGACGGTCTGTTCACGACCCTTTCGACAGTCACCGACCCGCGCACCTACACCGATGCCCCGGCCCAGGGCACCTGGTACTACCGGATCGACGCCGTGACCGACACGGGCCAACTCGCCGGCGCGGACACCCTGCGCGTGGCCGTGCCCGGCGAGCTGTGGCTGCACCTGCCGCTCAACGGCGATGCCAATGACGCCAGCGGCCACGGCCTGCATGCGCAGTTGAAGGGCGGTACGAGCTGGGGCGAAGGACGCGCCGGCGGAAGTGCTGTGCAGCTCGACGGCCGCAGCGGTCACGTTGCGCTGCCCGACGGGGCCGTGTCGTCCCTGGGCGATTTCACGATCGCGGTGTGGGTCTATTGGGATGCGACAGCCGTCAATACGCGCATCTTCGACTTCGGCTCCAACGACGTGGCCTACATGTCGCTGATCCCGCGCGATGGCAAGGACCAGCTGCGTTTTTCGGCCTCGCGCAATCAGTTCTGGAACGAGGAGTCTGTGACCACCGGCCTGTTGCCCACGGGGCGTTGGGTGCACGTGGCGTTCACGCTCTCGGGCACCGTGGGCACGCTCTACATGGATGGCGCGCAGGTCGCCACCGGGAACGGCATCTGGATCAATCCCTTCCAGCTGGGCCGCACCACGCAGACCTGGTTGGGCCGTTCGCAGTACGGCGGCGATCCGTTCTTCAAGGGCCGCATGCAGGACTTCCGCATCTACGGCGGTGCGCAGGACGCGGCCTTCATCGCGAACCTCGCGCGCTGACGGCCGACGGATAGCTGCGCGGCGCAACCGACCCTGACCTTCAACCGACCCGCGTGCGCCTTCCAGGACGCGCCGGGGCTTTCTTCGATCCAAACAGACTTTTCTCATGAACTTTGCTTCTCGACGATGCGTTTCCGCACTGATGACTTCGCTGCTGCTTTTCGGCTGCGGCGGCGGAGGAGGTGGGGGCGGCGGTGGGGCCGGCCTTGCGCTGGTGGGGAGCCCGACCGGCCAGTCCGGCAGCGGCGCTTCCTCCAATGCCGGCCCGAGCAGTGGCGGCCAAGGCACCGGCGGCGCTTCGGGTGGTGGTGATGTTCAAGGCGGCGGTGGCATCCAGGGCGGGGGCGGCACCGCGCCCGTCGCGGCCACGGTCGCCTTGGCCAGCAGGCTCGGCAAGCCCGCCCGGGTGCTGCTCGGCCTGGGCGCCACTTCCATCGACGACATGAAGAGCCAGGACATCCAACCCGACATCGTCGAGCGCTATCTGGTGGGTGTCGGGCCGGGTTCCTGGCCCACGTGGAACAGTCCCGATGGGGCCTACGTCACCTTCACCGCGCAGGCCGCCCAGGCCTACGGTGCGGTTCCCATGTTCACGCTCTACCAGATGACGGCGAACGGCGAGGGCAACCTGAGCGGCATCAGCGACAAGACCTTCATGGACAAGTACTGGGGCCAGGTCCGGTTGATGTACCAGCGCATTGCGGAGCTGGGCACGCCCGTTCTGATCAATCTGGAGCCGGACTTCTGGGGATTCGCCGCGTCGCAGGCACCCGGTCGCGATCTGACGAAGATGGCCGCTGCCGTGAGCGGCCAGCCGGAATGCAGCACACTGCCGAACACCGTCGCGGGCCTTGGCCAGTGTTTCGTTCAGATGGGCAGGAAGGTCGCGCCCAAGGCGCTGCTCGGGTTCCCTCCTGCCTTCTGGAACGGCACCCCTGCGGAGATCGCTGCTCAGATGCGCACGGCCGGCGCGAATCAGGCCGACTTCATCGTCGCCCAGACCAGCGACCGCGACGCGGGCTGCAGGGAAGCTGCATCGCGGCCTGCCGAATGCCAGAACGGAAGCGCTCCGTTCTACTGGGACGCGAGCAACAAGACCAGCCCGAACTTCCACGATTCGCAGAAGCAGTATTCGGACTACCGCGCGGCGCTGGGCAACGGCCTGCCGATCCTGTGGTGGCAGACGCCGATGGGCGTGCCTTCGGACACGCCCGGCGGCACCGACCAGCACTACCGCGACAACCACGTCGACTACATGCTGCGCAACACGCAGGAGTACGGCGACATGCAAACCTTCGCGATCATCTTCAGCGCAGGCGGCAGCCACCAGACCTCCATTGCCACGGATGGCGGCCAGTTCGCGCGGCTGTCGGCACAGTACCTCGCGCGCGGCGGCGCCGCACTGAAATAGCGGCCTGCTGTCTTCGCTACCGCGCGGTGGCCCCGCCATCGACCGGGATGATCGCGCCGGTCATGCAGCTGGAAGCGGGCGAGGCCAGCAGCAGCGCCGGTCCCTTGACCTCGTCGACCTGGGCCACCCGGCCCAGGGGGACGTGGGTGCGCATCCGCTCGGCTGACTCCGGAACGTGCAGTCGGCCGCCGCTGATGTTCGCGGCGAAGGGGCCGCGCGCAATGGCGTTCACCAGCACGTTGTGGGGCGCCAGCTCGATGGCGGCCTGCCTGAATAAGTTGTTTGCCGCTGCCTTGGACGTGACGTAGGCATACCCCCACAGCTACTCCGAGCGCAGCCCCGCGATCGACGTGGTCGCGGCGATGCGTCCCTGCCGGCGCGGCTTCATGTGGCGAGCTGCCGCGCGCAGCGTACGAAGCGCCAAGCGGACTTCACGCAGAAGACGGAACACATCCGGTACAGCGCCGATTTCGAATCCGACCCGGTCCCCATCCTCAGCTCGGCTTGCCAGATGAACCTCGAGGACGTGATCGCCAAGCGCTTGGACGCGCCCTACGTGTCCAGGCGATCGGAGACCTGGCTCAAGCTCAAGTGCAAGCAGCGCCAGGAGTTCGTGGTGTGCGGCTACACCGACCGGACCGAGGCGAGTTGCCGGTAATAGTTTGCCTCAGCTTCTGCGGGCGGGATGTAGCCGATGGGTTCGAGCAGGCGATGGTGGTTGAACCAGGACACCCATTCGAGCGTCGCGAACTCCACCGCCTCCTTGGTCTTCCACGGTGCCCGGCGATGGATCAGATCGGCCTTGTAGAGGCCGTTGATCGTCTCGGCCAGGGCGTTGTCATAGGAATTGCCTTTGCTGCCTACTGATGGCTCAATGCCAGCCTCGCCCAGCCGTTCGGTGTACCGGATGCTGACGTATTGCGACCCGCGATCCGAGTGACAAATCAAGCTGCCGTCGCGTTCGGGTTGACGGTCGTACAGCGCTTGCTCCAACGCATCGAGCACGAAGTCCGTGCGCATTGAACTGCTGACCCGCCAGCCCACGATGCGTCGGGCGAACACATCGATCACGAAGGCGACGTACAGCCAGCCCTGCCAGGTCGCAGCGCCGCGTGCCGCCGGTAGCCCGCCCCCGAAGGTGGCACGATGCTTGTCGATGAAATCCCTCAGGACTTCAGCCGGCGGTCGAGCTCCGCCTGGGCGAAAAACGCGCTCGCCAGCTTCAGGTATCTCGTTGGCTCGGCGCAGTTCCTTGACCTCGCGTTCGAGTCCCTTCATCCGCTGGGCCTCGCTGGTCGTCATGCCCTCTCGAACGCCGTTGTCGACCTCGTCGCGCCTGACCCATTCGATCAGCGTCTGCGGCACACAGCCGATCTTCGGTGCAATCGACTCGATCGCCGCCCACAGCGACGGGTACTCCCCACGGTGCTCTTGCACCATCCTCACCGCGCGCTCACGCACCCCGGGTGAGAACTTGTTCGACTCCTTCATGGCTCAATCCTCTCAGAGTGTTGAGCCTCCACAAGATTGAACTGACCCCCAGAAGTTGGACGGTCACGATTCCGCCGATCAGGCGGTGCTTCTCAGCCGGTAGTCGACCGGGCTGAGTCCCTGCAATCCGA
>NZ_VIVL01000013.1 GCF_007828835.1 Variovorax beijingensis
AACAGCGTCGTCCCCGTTTGGCAAAATCGAGGAGCGCTCTCTGCCGAGAGTAAGGTTTCAATGTCCGGATCGTTGTAGAGCTGTTGCTCGAACTCAGGCACTGGCGTTTTGCCAGAGGCGAAGTCGCTCAGTTGTTGCAGGACTTCAGTTGATGGAGGCATTCTCGAAGGCTTCTAGATTGGCAAGCGCCGCGAACGACCGGTCTCGCGGGACTGGTGGCAACTGGCTGAATGACTGCATATGGCCGACTGAAGCACGTTACTGGAGAACGGCATCTTGCTTTTCCTCGGCAGAGGCTGACGAACGCTATCCTCTCACTCCCAACCGAGGAGCTACTGACATGGGTGCTAGCAAGATTCGCTTTAACGATGTCCCTTATCGACAGGGATTCTTGGAAGTCACCAATATTCACCCTGGTCACATCAACATCGAGACCTGGAAAATTCATCCTGATCTCGACATCTCCGAAAAGCAATTCGACGACAAAGCGATCACCGACGATTGTGTAGTGGCGAACACGGAGATCGAGTTGAGCGTCGAGCAGGCAAAGGCACTGATTGCAAGCCTTGAAGCCGCTATCGCGAATGCCTCAGAAGGCGGACGTGGTTGAGCGGCAGGTAGTGGGCCCGTCAGGAGTCTGCGGCTACAAAGGCGGCGAAGTCGTCAGCGACACGGACCGACTCACACGTCTCATGTCGCCAGATGAAGACCTCCGGACCAAGCCCTTTTTCACCCGCGAGAAAGATGACCTGGTCACCTTCGCCGTTGCTGCCCAGCGAAATTGCGCCTGATGGAAATCCGCGCCATGCTCTTGCGCGCTCCGTCTCGGCGACGACGCCATTGAGGGTGCGGGCGAGCCGCTTTCTGTCGGAGTCGTCCGCGATGGGATACAGCTCCCAGTCGTCGCTCTCGGTTGCGACCGTGCCGCCGTTGCTACTCATCATGGCGAGGCGATACGTCGTCGGGAAGCTGGCGCCCAACGCCTGCTCCGCAGCCTGCACGTAGCGCTCATCCAAATCGAACGGCATCAAATCCCTTTAATTGAGAACTTGAGTCTAAGGTCGGCTTCTGGCCGGCAGCTGAAGCAAGCTTGTATCGCTGCTCAGCGCGCCAGCGATTTCTTCATGGAGGCCAGGTAGAAGCCTGGCGCGTAGCCGTCCACGCGCGCGTACTCCTCGTAGCCGTGCTTCTGATAGAAGGCAGGCGCCTGCCACTCGAAGGTTTCGAGCTTGGCGTTCGTTACACCCAACTCGATGGCCTGCCGCTCGGCCTCAGCCAGCAGGCGGCTGCCCAAGCCCAAGCCGCGCACGTCGGCTTCGACAAACAGTACTTCAATGTTGAGCCAGTAGAGAAACACAAAGCCTCGCAGCCCGCCGAGCAATCGGGCGTTCCCGTCCCTGGCGTTGAGCCGGATGTACTGCTGCTCGGGATACTCGCCGACGAAGCCGTAGTTGTAGTGGCGCAGCTTGCGGCCGAGCTCGCCGGAGCGGAGTTCTTCCGGCGTGGCGGCGGTGATGGTGATGTTTTCCATTTTGGGAAAAGGGTAACGGGGCCGCGCCTCGGAGGTCGGCTTTTGAGCCGTCATCTGTCGAAAGCGCCAGCTCGCCAAGCCAGAAAGAACAGCCACGCGACGATGGCCGCCAACATGCCGACACCCCCCGCAACCTCCATCTGGACTACAAGGTGCCCATTTGTGTCTCTCGTAAAACCATGCCAAGGAAACGTCAGTGCCTTGTCGTTCTCGCCCTGGACCCTGATTTGCCCGAGCGTCAACGCGCCGAACACCATCAGACCAAAAATGTGCCCGATGGCCTCACCGAAAAAGAGCAGGAGGACACCACCTACGATTGAAAGCAAGAACTCGGGGGTGGTGAGCATAGAGTAGCTTGGCGACGTCAGGGTTGCAGGCAATTGTTGCCGACCCGAAGGTCAGTGCGCACGCGCTTTTCTGCACCGCATCGAAAGTCTGCTGTTGGCCGCATTCTTCCCTTGATGCGAGTCGGCCTAAGCAGGCCGCCCGAAGCATGCGATCAAGAACGCTCTCGCAGGAACGATTCTTCGTCACCATAGAGGCTGCTTGAAGCGAAACGCACAACGAAGCCGGCGCCTTCGTCTCGAGCTTCGTAGCCCGGCGAACCATCGTCTCGTTGGCTCTCCTGTACCACCAAGTTCATCGCAGCCCAGGAAACAGGGCCAGCCAGATAGGTGCAGCTGAAAAATGCCAGTCCAACTGGCTCCTGCCGACTGGTCCGATCAGTCAGTCTCACGATGAGGCGATCCTGGTCGTCCCTAAATGAATTGATACTCGCGTCCGCCCCGCGCCACTCGTCGAGACGCTGCTGAGATGCTGTCAAGTCCAAAGCTTTGAAGGTCATCTCGATGTCTGCTTGTGGCCGGCTACGGCTTACCAGAAGCGCCACCAAGGCTTGTTGGCGGACTTGCGCGCATCCCCCAGTACTGAGGCCTCCTGAAGTAGGCGGCCGTCCGAACCGTAGAGCTCCGACTCCTCTCCCTGCACCTTGGCGGACGTGGCCTGAGCCACTCGCCACATCTTGCAAAGGATCTCTTCGTCAGGGTTCTTTGCGACGATGTTGCCTTGAAAGTGCCAGATCCACGCCATATTCCCGTTGGCCTCGTGTTTCGAGTACTTGAGCCACACGGCCATGCTCTCGTCTTTGACGCGAATCACGTCGCCGCTGCCTGTAGTTGCTTCGGCGTACCCATCGAGCCGCATTTCATCGTCGGCGCGGACGAGGTCAACCCACTCCTTCAGTGAAATCTCAGGACCGTCTTCAGCAAACCAGTTTTTGCGGCGCGTGATGTAAACGTTGTAGCCCATGGCAGTCAAATGTGAGAACGGCTGACCAATCGCGCGTCTGCTGCTCGCCGAGCGCAGCGGCACATCTACTTGCGCAGTCGGCCGCGCTTAAGACGCAAGAACATCCCGATTGCCAGCGTGCCAAGTATGCCTCCCAAGATCAATTGCCCAACGATGGCGGCCATGGTGGCCCCAGAAATGAGGCCGAGTGCGACTGCCCCCTCAATGAAGTGGAGAACTGTGTCCAGCTTTGCGCCCGGATAGAACTTGGCCATCTTTTCGGGTGAGCTTTCTCAATGACTGGTCATGGCCGACTGCGTAGCCGACGGCGCTCAAGCGTCGTCGGTCTTGGCTTGAAACTCGATGCCGCCGATGTACTTGAACATGAAGTTGTAGATTGCACATCCCACCGCGACCATGACGTAGCCCATAACTAAGTACATCAGCGGTGCAAGCAGAAGAAAAAAGGCGGGTGGTCTAGCTTGCGTGGGAGCCGCGGCGAAGAGCAGGAGTGAGAACGGCAGCATGATGATCAGCGAACTCACAGCCATCAGGGCGCCGAAGACCTTGGCATTCTGGTGAGGGGAAAACCGTTCAATTTGTTGTTTCATCGGTCGGCTCTCCTTGGGCCGGAAAATATGTAATGACAAAGGCCGCGTGAACCTCTGCCCCACGCGCAGCAATATGGATGTCTTGCGCCCGGCTCACTTTAACCATGAGGTCGCACGTCGCCAAGCTTGTTGACAGTGAAACAGAGAATTTGTGATGAACGGCCGACTCCTGGCCGATTGCAATCCTCTTGTTGGGCACCGCATCACCACAACGACCGGTGGCGCTGGTGCCGAGTCCGCAAATTAGCCGCTCAATTCCAAAATTGGTGACGCAAACCCCGAGAAATTCCACTCCAGGTGAAACGCCGCTGCCAACGCCAATGATCGACCCGCGCGCAAGTGGGTGATCTCGAAGGGCTTCGGGTTTGGCCTGGCAGTCAAACTCGACAGCCCCTGCAGCCGCTCAGCCTCTTCCGGCGGGCTCGAGCACGAACGCGAACTCCAGCGTGTGGAACGGCCCCTCCTGCAGGCTGCCGTCGGGCGCGCGGCCCGCGGGATGCGGCACGAAGTCGCCGATCAGCGAACTGCGCACGCCGAACACCGCGTCGCTGTCGAGGTAGGGATCGCCCTCGCGGAAGACGTGCGTGATCAGCGTCTCGTAGCCCGGCGCCTGGATCATGAAGTGCACGTGTGCGGGGCGCCACGGATGGCGCCGGGTCGCGCGCAGCATCGCGCCCACCGGGCCGTCGGTCGGGATCGGATAGGCCACCGGCGCCACGCCGCGAAACCACAGCCGGCCCTCGGCGTTGGTGCGCAGCACCGCCCGCCCCTGCGGCTGCGCGACGGGCCGCTGCACGTCGTAGAAGCCTTCGGCGTCGGCCTCCCAGACATCGACCACCGCGTCGGCGACCGGCTCGCCGCCGCGGCCGCGCACGCTGGCCTGCACGAACAGCGGCTCCCCCGCCGCGCCGCCCGAGATGTCGCTGCCCAGCGGCAGCTGCGGCGCGCCCGCCACGTGGAAGGGGCCGAACACGGTGGCCTCGGTGGCCTGCGGGCTCTTCGCGTGGTTCATCGCCACGGTCAGCATCGACAGGCCCAGCGTGTCCGACAGCAGGATGAACTCCTGGCGCTGCGCATCGCACTTCTGGCCCGTCGCGGTCAGGAACTCGATGCCGGCGCTCCATTCGGCTTCGGTCAGCTTCACCTCGCGCGCAAAGTCGTGCAGATGGCGCACGAGCGCCGACATCACTTCCTTCAGGCGCGCGTCCTCGCAGCCGGCCATGCGTTCGAGCACGGCGGCGGTGATGGTGTGTTCATCGATGTTTCGCATGGAAGCCCCGCTCCAGGTCGGAAGAAGAAGAAGAAGAAGAAGAAGAAGAAGAAGAAGAAGAAGAAGAAGAAAGCGCGGGCGGCAAGAGCCGCCGCTGAGTCGGGAACAGGGACCAGGCCCAGCGCTGCTGCGCCCAGCCCCACAGTCCCTGCTTGAAGAAGAGCGTGACACCAATGGCCAGCAGCCCGAGCCCGAGCAGGTACCAGGTGCCGTAGTCGCTGAGGAACTTGTTCAACGCCCAGAAGACGAGCGCGCCCACCAGCGGCCCCTCGATGCGGCCGATGCCGCCGATCACCACCATGAAGATGGCGAACGCCGTCCAGTTGACGCTGAAGGCTGCGTCGGGGCTGATGCGCAGGTTGCCGACAAAGTAGAGCGCGCCCGCGAGCCCTGCACCGAAGGCCGCCACCACATACACCGCGAGCTTCATGCGCGCCACCGGAATGCCCTGCGACTCCGCGGCCACCTCGTTGTCGCGGATGGCCAGCAGCGCGAGCCCGCGCTTGCTGCGCAGGAACAGGTAGACCAGCGCAACGGCCGCGACCACGCAGGCCAGCGCCATCCAGTAGGTGGTTCTTTCGCGCGTGGCGCGCTCGATGCCGCGCAGCGCCGTGAGCGTGGTGCCCGAGCCGCCGCCCACCGCCGACACGTTGGCGAAGCTGAGGCGGAACACCTCGGCGATCACCCAGGTGCCGATGGCGAAGTAGCCGCCCGACAGCCGGAACGCGACAAAAGATACGGGCACGGCGATGAGCCCCGCCGCCAGCGCGCCCAGCGGCACCGCCACGAAGGGGTTGATGCCCGCGAAGTTGCCGAGCATCAGCATCACGTAGCCGCCGAAGCCGAAGAAGGCCTGCTGCCCGATGCTCACCATGCCGCCGTAGCCGGCGAGCAGGTTCCACATCATCGCGAAGATGAAGTAGCAGGCGATCTCGACGAACTCGCGCATCCAGCTCGGCTCGCCCCAGAAGGGCAGGCTGGCGGCGATCAGCACGACCGCGATGCCGGCGGCAAGCGCGACGCGGCTCGCGGCGGTGGCACGCTCGACGGCGATGAGGGGTGGGGGCATGTTCGTCATCCGCTTCATCCACGTGTCTTCGGAAAGAGGCCCTGTGGCCGCAGCACCAGAACGACCAGGAACACGATGTGGCCGAACCAGATGCCCCAGCCCGGATCGAGCCGGAAACCGACCTGCTGCGTGATGCCCAGGATCATCGCGCCGGCCAGCGTGCCCCAGAACGAGCCCATGCCGCCGATGATCACGGCCTCGAAGGCGAACAGCAGCAGCATCGGACCGTCCGACGGCGACACCGTGGTGCGCATGCCCTGCAGCGCACCGGCGATGGCGATCAGCACGAAGGCGATGGCGGTCGCGAAGGCATAGACCTTCTTCGCGTCCAGGCCCATGAGTTCGGCGATCTCGCGGTCGTCGGACACCGCGCGGAACGAGCGGCCCAGCGCCGTGCGCGCGAAGAGCCATTGCAGCGCGGCCGTTGCAACCAGCGCGACGGCGAGCACGACGAGCGGCAGCACACCGAGCGAAAGCGTGTCGCCCAGCGCCACGCCCTGCGTGCTGAGCCCGCCGGTCTCGATGGCGCGCGGGTCGGCCGAGAACAGTTCGAGCAGCAGGTTCTGGATGACGATCGACAAGCCGAAGGTGACGACGAGCGAAGGCAGCGGGTCCTTGCCGAGCGTGCCGTTGAGCACGCAGCGCTGCAGCGCGTAGCCGAACGCGAAGGCCACCGGCAGCACCGCGAGCGCGACCATGGCAACAAGCCCCGGCGTGGCATCGCCCGCCGCCGACACGCCCGCGATGACGGCGAAGGCGCCGAGGATGATGAAGTCGCCCTGGGCCGTGTTGGTGAGCCGCATGACGCCGAACATCAGCGACTGGCCGAGCGCGAACAGTGTGTAGAGGCCGCCGAGCAGCACGCCCTGGATGACCGTTTCAAGCATGGGCGGCCTCGATGCCGAAGTAGGCCTGCGAGATCTGTTCGCGCGTGAGCTCGCCCGACTTTCCTTCGAGCGACACGCGGCCTTCCTGGAAGCAGTAGATGCGCTGCGAGACCTGCCGCGCCATCGTCACGTCCTGCTCGACGATGACGACGGTCATGCCCTCGCCCGTGATGGTGGGCATGGCCGCATAGATCTCGCGGATGACGATCGGCGCGAGGCCGAGCGAGAGTTCGTCGCACAGCAGCACTTCGGGATTGCTCATGAGCGCGCGGCCAAGCGCGACCATCTGCTGCTGGCCACCGGACAGCGAAGTGCCGGGCGCGTGGCGCTTCTCGGCGAGGATGGGGAACAGGGCGTACAGGCGCTGCAGGCTCCACGGGCCCTTGCGGGCGGCGGTGGTGCCCATGAGCAGGTTCTCCTCGACGCTCAGGCTCGGAAAGAGGCGGCGGCCCTCGGGCACCATGGCCAGGCCGCGCCGCACGATCTCGCCGGGAGGAAGCCCGCCGATGGGTTCGCTCTTGAAGCGGACGGTTTCTCGCGGGACGCGGACGAGGCCGGCGAGACTCTTGAGGAAAGTGGATTTGCCCGCGCCGTTGGCGCCGATGATGGCGACGAGCTCGCCGGCGGCCAGGGAGAAGTCGATGCCGAACAGGGCCTGGGCGTCGCCGTAGAAGGCCTGGAGGCCGTGGGTTTCGAGCAGAGCGTTCATGCTTCCATCCCCATGTACACCCGACGCACCTCGGAATCGTTCATCACCTCCAGCGGCGCCCCTTCCGCCAGCTTCTGCCCGAAGTTGATGACGAACAGCCGGTCGGCCAGCGACAGCAGCGCATGCACCACGTGCTCGATCCAGATCATGGTCACGCCGCGCGCCTTGATGCGCTGGAGTTCCGCCACCAGCACCGCGGCCTCGGGCTCCGTGAGCCCGCCCGCGATCTCGTCGAGCAGCAGCAGGCGCGGCTTCGTCGCGAGCGCGCGCGCGAGTTCCAGCCGCTTGCGGTCGAGCAGCGTGAGCCCGCCCGCCGGCTTGTTCGCATGCGGCATCAGCCCCGTCTGCGCGAGCACCTCGTGCGCCGTCCGCCACGCCTCGCGCTCGGTCTGCTGCCCGCCGAAGCAGGCCGCGGTCACCAGGTTCTCGAACACGCTCATGTTCCCGAAGGGCTGCGGCACCTGGTAGCTGCGCCCGATGCCGGCATGGCAGCGCTGGTGCGGCCGCAGCCGCGTCACGTCGCGCCCCGCGTACTCCACGCGCCCCGCATCGACGCGCGCGTCGCCTGAGATCAGGTTGAACAGCGTGGTCTTCCCCGCCCCGTTGGGCCCGAGGATCCCGAGCGTCTCGCCCTCGGCGACTTCGAGCGAGATGTCGTCGGTGACCCGCAGCGCGCCGTACGACTTGCTCACCGCATGCAATGCCAGGAGTGCCATGGCGTTCTTCAGAGCAGCCGCAGCGCGCCGCCGGCCGGAATGCCCTTGGCCGCTTCGTTGTTCACGATGTCGAGCTCGTACTTGTATTTCTTGCCCTTGCCCCACTGGCCGAGCACCAGCGGCGTCTTGCTGACGTTCTTGAACGGGCCCTGCCCGCCCCACTTCACCGGGCCGACCACGGAGTCGATGGAGGTCGATGCGACCGCATCGCGCACGTCGGCCGCCTTCAACGACTTCGACCGCGACAGGGCATGGGCCGCCACTTCGAACAGCGCATGCGCGAAGCCGATGGGCTGCGTCCACTGCTTCTTCGCACCGGCCTCGTAGGCCTCGGCCAGCGCCTTCGCGCTTTGCTGCGTGAGGCTCGACGTGAACGGATGCGAGGGACTCCACCACACCTCGGTCGACAGCCCGTCGCCCAGATCGCCCAGCGCCTCGATCGCGCCCGGGAACAACAGTGCCTTGCCCAGCGTGATGAGCTTCGGCTTGAAGCCCTGCTGCCGCGCCTGCGTGAGGAAGGTCTTGGCATCGGGCGGGATCACCACGCCGGTGACGATCTCGACGTTGTCGCGCTTGAAGGCCGCGATCTGCGCGCTGAAGTCCTGCGTGCCGTTCTGGAAGCGGCCCGGGTCGGTGAGCGTGAAGCCCATCTGCGATAGGGGTTTGGGAAAGCCCAGTTCCTTGTCGCCCCAGGCATTGCCGTCGCCGTCGTTGGGAAACAGGCCGCCGACCTTCCTGTTGGTGGCCACGGACTTCCAGCCGTTGGTGAAGTTGGCGATGACGTCTTCCAGCCCCCAGAACAGGTGGTAGGTCCAGTTGAAGCCCTTGGCCGGGTCGCCCTTGCGGCCGAAGAACCAGGGCTGCCACGGCACCACGCTGGAGATGCACGGCACCTCGTTGAGTTCGCAGGCGTCACTCACCGGGTTGGCGGTCTCGGGCGTGCCAGCGGTGAGTACCAGGGCGACCTTGTCCTTGAGGATCAGGTCGTTCGCGACCTCGCCCGCGCGGTTGGGGTTCGACTGGCTGTCCTTGAGCACGATCTGCACGGCGTACTTCCTGCCGTTGACGGCGATGCCGTCCTTGAAGGCGGCCTTCATCTGCTCGATCACCCACTTGTCGGCCTCGCCGAAGGGCGCGAGCGGCCCGGTCTGGGGCGACACGTAGCCGATCTTGAGCGTGTCGGCGGCGAACACCCGCGGCGCGGCGCCCGTAGCGGCGAGTGCGGCGGCGGCCTGCGTGAACTGTCTGCGGTTGAATGTCATGGCTGTCTCCTTCGTTGTCCGTGCGTGTTTCTCTGTGCGCGTGCTGCGCCTATGCCGGCGGCTCGCCGTCGAAGGCACGCTGCAGCAGTGCGCGGATCTCGCCGCGCTCCGCCGGGCCGAAGGGCCGCGGATTCCAGTAGGGGTTGGCGACGGCGATGTCGGCCGCGCGGTCGAGGTCTGCGACGCGCATGCCGATGTCCTTGAGCGCCACCGGCGCGCCGTTGCCCTGCGCCAGCGCATAGACCGCCGCCGGCGCCGGCACGCCGCCGAGCGCGCGCGAAATGCGTGCCATGGCCCTGGGCGCGGCCTCGGCGTTGAATGCGAGCGCATGCGGCAGCACCACCGTGTGCACTTCGGCATGCGGCAGGTTGAAGCTGCCGCCGAGCGTGTGGCACAGCTTGTGGTGCAGCGCCATGCCCACCGCGCCGAGCACGCTGCCGCAGAGCCAGGCGCCGTAGAGCGCGTCCGAGCGCGCCGCGAGATCGCCGGGCTCCGCGCGGATGGCCGGCAGCGCGCGTGCGAGCGCGGCGATGCCCTCCTCGGCCATCAGGTCCATCACCGGATTGCTGTCCTGCGCATAGAGGCCTTCGGCCGCATGGGCGATGGCGTTGATGCCGCTGGTCACGCTCAGGCCCACGGGCAGCGTGCGCGACAGCTCGGGGTCGTAGATCACCGTGCGCGGCAGCACGCGCGGGTCCTTGCCGGTCTTCTTCAGGCCGTTCTCGGTGAGGCCGTAGATTGGCGTCATCTCGCTGCCTGCGTAGGTGGTGGGAATGGCGACGATCGGCAGCCCCCCTTCCAGCGCGATGGCCTTGCCCAGCCCCGTGGTGGAGCCGCCGCCGAGCGCCACGGCGCAGTCGGCGCCGAGCCGGCGCGCCAGCTCGCGCGCCTCGCGCGCGGTCTCGACGGGCACGTGCATCACGGCGCGGTCGAACAGGCCGGCCGCCTGCGCGCCGAGCGAGGCCGCCACGCGCTCGGCCTGCGGGCGCTGCTCGGGTGTGCAGAGCACCAGCGCCCTCTTCGCGCCCAGCGCGTCGATTTCGCGCGCCAGGTGGCGCAGCGAGCCGGCGCCGAACACCACGCGCTGCGGATGGGTGGTGTGGATGAAGTCGTGCATGGCGCGTTCCTTCGGTCTGCCTATTCCAGGCTCAGGCGGCGGTCGCGCACCAGGCGGGTCCACTTGTCCTGCTCGGTGCGCAGCACGGCGGCAAACTGCTCGGGCGTGTTGGCGATGCCCGTCAGGCCCTGTTCGCGCAGCCGCTGCTGGAAGGCCGGCTCGGTCACCGCCTTGCGCACCTCGGCCTGCAGCCGGTCGACCACGGCGCGCGGCGTGCCGGCCGGGGCCAGCAGGCCGACCCAGGAATTCACCTCGAAGCCGGGATAGCCGCTCTCGGCCACGGTCGGCACCTCGGCATAGGCGGCCACGCGCTGCGCGCCGGTCTGGGCCAGGGCGCGCAACCGGCCCGCGTTGACATGCGGCTGGGCCAGCACGGCCGAGAGGAACATCATCTCGACCTGCCCACCCAGCAGGTCCTGCTGGGCCGGGCCGCCGCCGCGGTAGGGGATGTGCGTGACGAAGGTGCCGCTCACGGCCTTGAAGTATTCGGCCGTGAGATGGTTGCTCGACCCCGGGCCGACGCTCGCGTAGTTGAGGCCGCCCGGCTGCGCCTTGAGCAGGCCGACGAAGCGCTGGAAGTCCTTGGCCTGCACCTTCGGGTTGACCACCAGCACCAGCGGATTGCTCGCGACCTGGGTCACGGGCTGCAGGTCTTTTGCGATGTCGAAGCTCAGCTTCGGATAGACCAGCGGATAGGTGGCATAGCTGTCGAACACCATCAGCAGCGTGTGGCCGTCGGGCGCCGCGCGCGCCACCTCGGCCGCCGCCAGGGTGCCGCCGGCGCCGCTGCGGTTGTCCACGATCACGGTCTGGCCGAGCGCGGCCTGCAGGCGCGGCTGCAGCTGGCGCGCGACGGTGTCGACGATGCCGCCGGGCGGGAAGCCGACGACCAGCCGCACGGGCTTGGCGGGCCAGGCCGGCACCTGGGCCTGGGCCGCGGCGCCGAGCAGCAACAGCATGCAGGCGGCCAGCGCCCGGGAAAGGATCGGAAAAGACATCGTGTGTGCCCGGTGGATTGAAAGAAAAGGAAACTCAGCGCGCGAAGTGCGGCGGAATCTGCGCGTCGACGTTGACCCACACGCTCTTGACCTGCGTGTACTCGCGCATCGCGTCGAAGCCCATCTCGCGGCCGTAGCCGCTCTGGCCCACGCCGCCGAAGGGCGAGCCGGGGTTCACGCGCTTGTAGCTGTTGATCCAGACCATGCCGGCGTGCAGGTCGCGCGCCACCTTGTGGGCGCGCTGCAGGTCGCGCGTCCACAGGCCGCTGCCCAGGCCGTAGTCGGTGCCGTTGGCGATCTGCATCGCCTCCTCGTCGCTCTTGAAGGTGAGCACGGTGACGAAGGGGCCGAACACCTCTTCCTGCGCGACGCGGTCCTGGTAGGACTTCGCACGCACCACGGTCGGCGCCACGTAGCAGCCCTGCGCAAGATCGCCGCCGGGCGAGGTGCCGCCCGCGAGCACCTCGCCGCCCTGGCCCTGCGCGACCTCGACATAGGCCAGCACGCGGTCGCGGTGCTGGGCGCTGGTGAGCGGGCCCATCTCGGTCGCCTCGTCGAGCGGGTTGCCCAGGCGGATCGACTGCGCGAGCGGAATGAACTGCTCGAGGAAGGCGTCGGCGATCTTTTCGTGCAGCATCAGCCGCGAGCCCGCGATGCAGGCCTGTCCCTGGTTGTGGAAGATGGCCCAGGCGCTGCCGTTCACGGCGGCCTGCAGGTTCGCATCCTCGAACACGATGTTGGGGCCCTTGCCGCCGAGTTCGAGCTGGACCTTCTTGAGATTGCCCGCGCTGGCCTGCACGATGCGCCGGCCGGTGGCGGTGCTGCCGGTGAAGGCGATCTTGGCGATCTCCGGATGCTCGGCGATGGACTGGCCCGCCACGCTGCCCAGGCCCGGCAGCATGTTGACCACGCCGGGCGGAACGCCCGCCTCGGCCATCAGCTCGGCGATGCGCAGCGAACTGAGCGGCGTGATCTCGGCCGGTTTCATCACGATGCAGTTGCCGGCCGCAAGCGCGGGCGCCATCTTCCAGCTCGTGAACATCAGCGGAAAGTTCCACGGCACCACCTGCCCGACGATGCCGACGGGCTCGCGCAGCGTGTAGTTGAGAAAGCCCTCTTCCACCGGAATGGTCTCGCCCTGGAACTTGTCGGCCATGCCGCCGAAGTAGCGGAAGCACGCAGCGGTGCGCGGCACGTCGAGCCGGCGCGAGTCGCGGATCGGATGGCCGGTGTCGAGCGATTCGAGCCGCGCCAGTTCTTCGGCGTTGGCCTCGATCAGGTCGGCGAGCTTCAGCAGGATGCGCCCGCGGTCGGCGGCGGCCATGCGGCTCCACTTCGGGAACGCGCGCTTGGCGGCCGCCACGGCCTTGTCGACATCGGCCCTGCCGGCCAGCGCGACATGGGCGATGGGCGTGTTGTCGTGCGGATTGAGCGTGGCCAGGGTCTCGCCGGATTCGGCGTCGACGAAGCGGCCGTCGATGAAGAGCTGGTGGCGGATGGAAGAAATAGGCATGGGCGTTCCTCTCCCTCCCCCGCTGGGGGAGGGTTGGGGTGGGGGCTTCATCAAGGAGGGCGCGGGCTCGGAGGGCCCCCACCCCTGCCCTCCCCCAGCGGAGGAGGGAGCAAGTCAGTTCAGAACTGCACCGGGATCTCGGGGCTCTCGCCCTTCTGGATCTCGTACACCAGGCTCGGCGAGCCGTTCTCCCACACCAGCAGCATCGAGCGCTTGGGGCTGAAGCCCTGGTGGCGGCAGTAGGCGGGCATGGCGGCCATGTCGCCGGCCTTCATGATCACGCGGGCCATGGGACGGCCGGTGTTCTTGTCGCCGCAGTCCCAGTGGATCTCGTCGGTCATCTGGAAGAACCACTCGACGCGGTCGTTGCCGTGGATGATCGGCAGGATGTGCTCCTCGGTCGTCGGGCACATGAAGCTGTGCTTGACCACGGAGGTGAAGCTCGGGTTCCACGTGACCTGCGAACGGCTCAGGAAGCCGAACAGGTTGAAGGCGTGCACCTCGTTCTCGAAGCCGGGCTCGGGGTGCAGTTCGGGCTGGCCCTGCGGCACGTCCGCGAAGGCGCGGTTAACCGGCGCGCCGCGCTCGTCGCTGCGCAGGTCGAGGTCGCCCTTCAGGCCCACGCAGCGCTTGGCCAGCTCGCGCGCCCGGGTGATCTTGGCGGTGTTGTTGCCGCTCTTGCGGCCGTAGGGCGAGCCGGTTTCCTGCGGCGCGGCGAAGGGGTCGAAGCTCTCGTTGGTCCAGTCGTCAAGCATGGCCTCGAAGGTGGCGCGGATCTGCGCCGTGGGGAAGTTCTCCAGCAGGTCGATGCCCGCGTCCTTCATCGTGCCGTTGAAGCTGCCGGCATACAGGTCGACCGAGTCGTAGTGGTTGATGGTGCCGAACACGTCGTCGAAGTTGACCCAGCCGTAGAAGAAGCCCCAGGCCACGTCGCGCATCAGCGCGCGCAGGTAGCTGCCGGCGTCCATGGTGTGGCTCATGGGACGGCCGTCGCGGGTCTTCCAGGTGATGTGGGCGAAGTACTCGTCGCGGCGGAAGCCGAAGCTGCCGAGCGAGAAGTCCTTGTAGCCGAGCGTGGCGTCGGGCTGCGAGGCGAGGACCTTGGCGAGTTCTGCGGGTGCGTTCATGGTGTGGCTCCTGGATGCGTTCATTGCGTCTGGCAGATGTCGGCCCACTTCTCCACGGAGAGGTCGCCCTTGCAGGTCTGCAGCACGATCACGCCCGGGTCGCCGGCGACGCGAAACTGGTAGGCCGCGTTCTTCGGCAGCAGGCCCTGGTGGCCGCGCGAGAGCTTCATCCAGCCCATCTTCCTGCCCTTGGGCTCGCCCTCCACGAGCACGGCGCCGTTCTTGTCCTTGTCGGCCACGGCCTGGGCGGCATCGAGCTGCACGAGGTGCACTTCCACCTCGCCATCCATCACCAGCGCGAACTCGTCGTGCGCGCTGGTGTACCAGGGCGAGGTGCCTTCGGCGCGCAGCGTTTCCAGCACGTAGATCTGGTTCTGGCCGAACACGACCTTCTCGTACGGGCGGCTGATGCTGGCGATCTCGAAGCAGTTGGAGAACGCGTAGTGGCGCACGTCGTCGTCGATCGGCTCGACGTGCCCCTTCTCGAAGTGCTTGAGCGACCCGAAGCGGGTCTGGTAGGCAACGGTCATGGATGTCTCCTGAGGTGCTGGGCGATGCAGCGTGGCGCTGCGATGTATGCACTGTAGGAAACGCGCGGCACGGGCGGTAGGCCCGAAACGCGGTCCGCATTGTTCGGCAATTCCGTCCAATGCGCAGGGTTTACCCGCGAACGGCCCGCGTCCGCCTCAAGCGTCCCAGATCAGGCCCGGCGGCAGCAGGCCCCGTTCGATCATGGCCGCATCCCATGGCGGCATCTTCGAGAAGGCCTGGGTCAGGTGCTCGATGAAGAGCCGCAGCTTGAACGCATTGCGCGAGGTGCCCGCATAGACCGCGCTCAGCGAGAACGACGACAGCTGGTGCGACGGCAGCACCACTTCCAGCTCGCCGCGCAGGATCGCCTCGCCGGCCACCAGCGTCGGCAGGCAGACGATGCCGGCATGTTCCATCGCGTATTCGCGCAGCAGGTGGACGCTGTTGGTGAGCAGTGCGGCGCTCATGTACATCGTCACCTGCTCGCCGCCATGGTGGAAGGTCCAGCGGTCGCGCGTCGGGTAGCCCGAGTACAGGCCGAGCGTGTGCTTGTGCAGCTCGCGCGGGCTCGCGGGCCGGCCGTGCGCGCGCAGGTATTCGGGCGTGGCGCAGAACACCCGCCGCACCGGAAACAGCGAGCGCGACACCAGCTCGGTCGACGCCGCCGGAAAGATCTGCAGCGCGCAATCCACGCCCGCCTTCACCGGATCGACCACCGCATCGCTCACGATGAGTTCGAGATGGATGTCGGGAAAGCTCGACTGGAAGGCCCGCAGCAGCGTGGCGAAATGCCCGAGCACGAAGCCGGTGAGCGCATGCACGCGCAAGGTGCCGGTGGGCCCGTCCTTGGCGTCGCGCATCTGGTCCATGATGTCGTTGGCCCGGCCGACCAGCTCGACGCAGTCGCGCAGGAAGGCCTGTCCCACGTCGCTGAGGCGCACCACGCGCGTGCTGCGGTGGAACAGCGGCGCGCCGACATGGTCTTCGAGCTGCTTCACGCGGCTGGTCACCACGGACTTGGAGACCCGCAGCTGGCGTGCGGCCTCCGCGAAGCTCTGGGTCTGCGCGACCCGTACGAAGGTCTCAATGTTTTCGAGGCGGTCCATGGCGCATGCAATGTAGCGCTTCTGCAGCGCCCGCGGGCCCCATGCCGCTTCAGTAGCCCAGGATGGCCCGGCGTTCGTGGGATCGAAGCAGGGCCTAACGCGGAATCAGGTCCAGGCACTGGCGGCGGCGCCACACGGCGCTGCGCACAGCCTGGCTATCGTCGAACACGACCTTGTACTGGCACACGAGGTAGTTGGCCGACTGGGGCATCTGGAACTTGAAGTGGTAGTCCCACTCGGTGCCGAGCGCACCGCGCTGCTCCTTCAGGGCCTGGCCGAGCACGGCGAGCACCTGGGCCTGGCTGATGCCGGGCTTGATCTCGCGAAAACGCTCGGGCCGCGACACCACGCCGTCGCGCAGAAAGGGTTCCTTGAAGTCCGGGCGGCGCGCCTCGACGTCACGATAGCTCAGCTTGTCGGGGTTGCTCACGGGGTCCACGGGGTTGTCGCGGGCTGCCACCGTGGTGGCGACGCCGAGCAGCGCGGCGACAAGCACGAAGGTGGCAGCGGCGGGTGATGCATGCAGGGTCTGGTTCATGGCTAGCGTCCTCTTTGGTCAGATGGGTTTCTTGGGGAATGAGCGCGCGGGTCAACGCTCGCGCATGGCTTCGCGCGCCTTGTTCAGCGGCTTGGTCAAGTAGTCCCACACGGTCTTGCGGCCGGTGCGGATGTCAGCGGTGGTCACCATGCCGGGCACGATGGGCATGCGGCGGCCGGCCTTGTCGGTGAGCGCGTCGGACTCGGTGCGCACGAGCACGGGGTAGTACACGATCTCGGGCTTGACCTCGTCGCGCTGGGTGTCGGGTGCGATGGTCACCACGCGGCCCTTGAGGCCGCCGTACACGGCGTAGTCGTACGCGGTGATCTTGATCTGCGCCTCCTGCCCAGGCCGCATGAAGGCGATGTCGCGCGGCGAGATGCGCGCCTCGACCAGCAGCTGGTCGTCCAGGGGCACGAGGGTCAGGAGCGAGCCGTTGGGCGGCACGACGCCGCCGATGGTGGTGACCTGCAAGCTCTTGACGATGCCGCGCACGGGCGAGTTCAGCGTGAGCCGCTCGAGCGAGTCGGTGCGCCCGCGCACCACCGACGACAAGGACTTCACCTCGGCATCGGCCTTGGCGAGTTCTTCGCGGCTGCGCACCATGTAGTTGGAGCGCGCATCGGCTATCTTCAGCTCCAGGTCGGCGGCCTGGCGCTGCAGGCGGATGAGTTCGACGTTGCTGGCAGCGCCGCTCACCTGCAGCGAGCGCGTGATGTCGAGCTCCTTGCGCACGAGCGCAAGCGCCTGGCCCAGGCCGGACACGGTGTCGCGCAGGCTGCCCTGCCGCGAACGGAAGAGCGCGCTTTCGGAATCGACGAGTTGCGCGTGCGCCTGCAGTTCGGCGGGGAACTGCAGGGTGCTTCGCCCCTCCACCTCGGCGCGCAGTCGCACGCTGCTGGCCAGTGCGGCGCGGTAGCGCGCGGCGGTTTCCTCGACGTTCGATTCGCCGCGCGTGGGGTCGAGCTGCGCGAGCACCTGGCCCTTCTCGACGATCTGGCCTTCGTGCACGCGCAGCTCGGCGAGGATGCCGCCTTCGAGCGACTGGATGCGCTGCTCGCGCGAGCTGGGAATCACCTTGCCCATGCCGCTGGACACTTCGTCGATCTCGAAGCACCAGGCCCACACGAAGAACGCGAGCAGAAAGAGCGCGATGAACCACACCACGCGGGCGGAACCGCTGGCACGTGCCTCGTCGAAGTCGTCGGCGCCGCCCGGTCCCCACACGGTGGCGGTGGATGCGGCCGGTGCCTGCACTTGTGTCCCGGTCTGTGTCGCGGCGTTCATGCCTGCCCCTCCTTGCCACGGCCTGCGGAAGCCGCCGTCTCGCGCGATGCCGCCGCGCCCTGGCGCAGCCGCGCCATCACCTGTTCGCGTGGCCCGTCGAGCACGACGGCGCCGCCGTCCACCACGAGGATGCGGTCCACCGCTTCGAGCACGGCCGGGCGGTGCGTGGCCAGCACCAGCGTACGGCCTGCAGGCAGCGCGCGCAGTTGTTCGATCACTTCTCGCTCGGCCACTTCGTCGAGCGAGGCGGTGGGCTCGTCGAGCAGCAGCACGCCGGGGCGGCGCAGCATGAGCCGCGCGAGCAGCAGGCTCTGGCGCTGTCCGCCCGAGAGGCCGCGCCCGCCTTCCAGCAGCGGGTGGTCCAGCCCCGAGGGCAGGCCGCGCACGAAGGCCCAGGCGCCGGTCGCTTGCAGGGCCGCGATCAGTTCGGTGTCGGTGGCGTGGGGCGTGCCCATCTGCAGGTTCTCGCGCAGGGTGCCATGGAACAGGCGCGCGTCCTGCGCGAGCAGACCGATGTCGCGGCGCACGTCGGCGGGGTCGATGTGGGCCATCGACACGCCGTCGAGCAGCACGCTGCCCGCCCGCGGCTCGAGGAGGCCCGACAGCGCCTGCAGAAGCGTCGACTTGCCCGCGCCGTTGCGCCCGAGCACGGCAATGCGCTCGCCGGCGCCGATGTGCAGCGCCTTCACCTGCAGCGCGGTGGTCCGGCCGTCGTGGCTGAAGACGGCGTCGCGCAGCGTGTAGTCGCCCTGCACGGCGGACCGGTGCACGCGCGTCTCGTGGGGCGGATGGTCGACCGGGAGCTTCATGAGCTGGTCCAGCGACTCGCCGGCCACCTTGGCCTGCTGCCAGCGGTTGAGCACCTGCGTCACGCCGGCCAGCGGCGCGAGCATGCGGGTCGACAGGATCGATGCGGCCACCAGCACGCCGGTGCTCATGTGGCCGTCCATCACCAGCGGCGCACCGAAGAACACGACGAAGGCGAAGGCGCCGCCCTGCACGGTCTGCGTCCAGTTGCTCAGGGTGTTGAGCAGCGCGCGCAGTTGCAGGCCGGAGTCGGCGTTGACGGCGTTGTAGTGGTTCCACTGGTTCTGGAAGCGCGGCTCGGCCTGCAGCACCTTGATGTCGTCGATGCCCTGCACGGTCTCGACCAGCATGGCGTTGCGCAGCGACGATTCGCGCATGCCCGCCTGGGCCAGCGCCCGCAGGCGCGGCTGCGCCACCAGGCTGGGCACGAGCAGCAGCACGCATGCGGCCAGCGGCACCAGCACCAGCCATCCGGCAATGAACCAGAAGAGCACGCAGAACACGAAGAAGAACGGCAGGTCGGCCACGGCCGCCACGGTGGTCGACGTGAGCATCTCGCGCACGGGCTCCAGCTCGCGCAACTGCGAGATGAAGGTGCCGGTGGCGCGCGGGCGCGCCGAGCCGCGCACGCGCAGCGCGTGGCCGAACACGCGGTCGGAAATGCGCAGGTCGGCGCGCTTGCCCACCACGTCGGTGATGCGCATGCGCGCGCCGCGCATGACCCAGCTGAACGCGATCGACAGCAGCACGCCGCCGAACAGCACATGCAGCGTGGGCAGCGACTGCGCAGGCACGACGCGGTCGTACACCTGCATCGAGAACAGCGTGCCGGCCAGCGCCATCAGGTTGTAGGCCAGCGACGCGACGAGGATGTGGGCATAGGGCCGCCAGTCGGCCAGCACGATCTGGCGCAGCCAATGCGGCTCCACCGGCCGGATGTAGGCGTCCACGCGCGAGTCGGGCGCCGATTGCGCAGGCCGCAGCACGGCCATGGCTTCGAGCGCGGGTTGCAGCTCGTCGGCCGTGCGCACGGTTTCCGCGCCCTGGTCGCCGCCGAGCATCAGGCGCAGGCCCTGCGCCGAGATGGCGGTGACCACGGCCACCTGCCCGTCGCGCAGTTGCAGCACCACGGGCAGGCGCCAGGGGCTCAGGGTGTCCAGGCGCGGCGCGACCTGGCGCACGGTGAGCCCGGCCTGCCGGGCCATCTGGCGCACGCGCTCGCCGATGTCTTCGTGGTCGCTCCATGCGGCAGCGCCGCGGATGCGCTCGCGCGAGGTGTCGAGGTGGTAGTGGGCGGCCACGGCCAGCACGGCGTCGACCCAGCTGCCGAGCAGCACGGGGCCGCGCGCGGCGGACAGCTCGGGCACGGTGGTGGCGGTCATGGCTGGCCTCCTGCGACCAGCTCGCCCGCATCGACCAGCCCAAAGGCCTCGCGCAGCCGGCCCGACTGGTACAGGCACTCGACCGCCAGCCGCTGCACTTCGTGCGCGCTTTCGGCCTGCTCGAAGCGCGCGCCGTGGAACTCCTGCTCGGCATTGAGCAGGTCGAGCAACGAGCGCGTGCCCAGTTGCAGGTACTGCTCCCGGTACAGGTCGCGCGTGCGCTGCGTGCTGTGAACGCGCGCGGCGAGCACGGGCAGGCGCTGCGCGTGGCCTTGCGATTGCACGCGCGCGTCTTCGAGGCGCTGCCGCACGCTGAGTTGCGCATAGCCCAGCGCGGCCTCGGCCGCTTCGACGGCGTGCGCGGCGGCGCGCTGGCGGGCCTGGCTGCGCCCGCCTTCGTACAGCGGTGCGGTGAAGCTCACGGTGAGCGTGCTTTCGGTGCCGGACTGGCCGGCGAGCCGCGCGCCCGATTCGAGCCCCCGGTTCACGCCGGCGTTCAGCGACAGCGTGGGCAGCAGCTGGGCATCGGCACCGCGCAGCGCGGCCTGCGCCATGTCGCGCTCGGCCTGCGCCACCTGCACGGCCGGCGCGGGCAGGGCCGCCTGCGGCTGCACGGCGCAGGCGCTCGCGAGCGGCGGCGACGCTTCGCCGGCAATATCGGCCGGCATGCGGCCCTGGGTCAGATGCATGAGGTTGAGGCGCCAGCGCTCGGCCTGCGACGCGGTGTTGAGTTGCTGGGCGCGCGCGGCTTCCAGGCGCGACTGCGCCTGCGCCACGTCGGACTGGCTGGTGGCGCCCTTGGCCTGGCGTTCGCCCACCAGGCCGGCCAGCGACTGCACGCCCTTCACCTGGGCCTGCGCGATTTCGCCGAGCGCCTGCTGGCGATGCACTTCGATCCATGCCTGCGCGGTGTCGCGCACCACATCGTCGACCGCCATGAGCAGCTTGGCGCGCGCGGCCGTGGCCGAGGCTTCGGCTTCGTTCACGGCGCTCGAGACCTTGCCGAAGTCGTACAGCAGCTGGGTCACCGACAGCGAGGCCTCGTGCGCCTGGCGGCGGCCGTCGGTCTGGAGCTGGCGGTTGCCCGTGCGCGCGCTGAGGCCGGCGCTGACCTGCGGGTAGTAGCCCGAGCGCGCCGCCGCAATGCCCTCGCCCGCCTGCAGCGCCTGGCCGACGGCATTGCGCACGGTCGGGTGCGAGGTGGCGGCCAGGCGCACCGCCTCGGCCATGCCCAGCGGGGGGGCGGCGCTCGATTGTGCGAGTGCCGCCGTGCTCGCGAGCAGGATGAGAAGGCCCGCGGCGGCGAGCGGAAGATGACGAGAAGAAAGCATGCGTGAAGACGTGCGGACAAGGTGCCGGCACCGCAATCGGCACCGGCGCCCCGGTCGGTCAGTGGTGAAGCGCGAGGCCCATGTGAAGCTCGTCGTCGAGCGAAGGGACCACGGGTGGCGCGTAGGCCGCGAGC
Source organism: Variovorax beijingensis (assembly GCF_007828835.1). GTDB lineage: Bacteria > Pseudomonadota > Gammaproteobacteria > Burkholderiales > Burkholderiaceae_C > Variovorax > Variovorax beijingensis_A. The sequence continues at coordinate 21,214 of NZ_VIVL01000013.1, forward strand.
GAATCGGCAGACGACGCCAGGGCCAGCACCGAGGGCGATGGCTGCGTGCCCGCGAAGGCCGGCGGAAACGCGGCCTGCAGCAGCGCATGCAGCGACTCGGCAGCGCTGTAGGCCTGCAGCATGTCGGACAGCTGCATGCCCTCCCCCGCCGCGCTGTCGCCGAAGGCGAGATGCCGCGCCTCGTGCGGCTGCTGCTCGAGCGACACCGTCACCTCGTTGACACCGGCCAGGCCCAGCGAGTCGGCCGAGCTGTACATCGCCGCCGCACCAGCCGCACCAGCCGCAGGCGTGTAGTTGACGTGCAGCGTCTGCGTGGCCGCGTTGCTTGCATCGCCGTCGCGGTCGACCACCTGGTAGCCGATGGTCTCCTCGTAGTTTTGCGAGGCAGCGGTCTTCGGTGCCACCTGGTAGCTGAACTCGCCCGAGTCGAAGTCCACGACCAGCTTGCCGCCCTGCGCCGTGGCAATGGTGACCTGGTGCGTCGCCGCGTCGTAGCTGTAGTCGCTGCCGGTGGCGGGGCCGGTCTTTGTCATCAGGCCCGTGCTGCTGTCGAAGGCGTAGGTGGTGCCGTCGATGCTCAGCTCGGCCACGTGGCCTCCGTCGGCGCCGAAGCCGGACGAGCCACCGAGGCCGCCGGTCAGCAGGTTGCTGACCGTCGGCGGCACGCCGATCGTGCCCTGCAGTACGTCGTTCAGCTGGCTCGTGTCGGTGATGATCTGGCCGTTGGTGTTCGTGCCGGTGTTGCCGTTGTAGGCGATGGGGTCGATGAAAGCCTGCGCCGCCGCGTTCAGGCTCGAGCCCAGGCCCAGTGCAAACGAGTTGATCTGGTGGGTGCTGAGGAAGTCCTTCCAGATCGTTTCCTCCGCGGCCTGGATGCCCCTGTCGGCCGTATTGCTGTTGCTGCCATTCGTCAGCTGCTCTGTGTTGCCGTCGCCCAGGGTCGGCTCGCCGTCCGTGAGGAAGTAGGACACGTTCTGGGCGCCGTCCAGCTTGCCGCTGGCCGAGAAGCCGTTCATCGCTGCAGCCAGGGCAGCGTCGTAGTTGGTGCTGCCACTGGCCTGCAGGTTCTGCACCAGCGCCTTGGCTTCGGCCGCCGTCATCCAGGCCTGCTGCGACGCCCCGGTCGTGCTGAAGGTGACGAGCTGCACCCGCACCTCGCCGTACAGGTCGTAGCCGTCGATCAGGTTCTGAACGGCCTCTTTCGCTCGGCTGAGGCGCGTCGGGGTTTCCTGCCCCATGCTCCCGGAGAGGTCGAGGACCACCATCAGGTTCGTGTTGATCGGCGCCACGTCGACGGCCTGCTCGCCATTCACGAGCACCGGCGCGTCGTCCTTGACAGGCACATCGAAGCCCACCGGCGCGGCGCTGGCCTGGCCGTCGGTCACATGCGCCTCGAAGTGCAGGTTCGACACGCCCTCGCCGTTGCCCGCGGGGTGGTCGATCGGTGCCTTCAGCGTGACGGTGTAGCCCGCCTCGAACAATCCCGCGCCGTCGGCGGTGACGTTGCCCACCGCCACGGTCATCACCTCGGTGGTGACACCGCCGACGGTGACGCTGCCCGTGAGCGTGTGCGTGCCCGCGTCCCAGGTCCACGACACTGGCTGGCCGCCGGAGGTGACGCCGGCCGGTCCGCTGAGCGACACCGACAGGTCGCCGGCCAGGCTGTCCGGGTCCGCGATCGATATCTTGCCGGTCGATTGCACCGGCGGCTCTCCCGCGCCCGCGATGCCGCCGGGCAGGCTGCCTTCGGACACGGCGTCGGCATTGGTCACCGTGGCCGATGGCGCGTCGTTCACTGGATTGACGGTCACGTTCACCGTGCTGGTGGTCGTGCCGCCATGGCCGTCGCTCACCGTGACGGTGAAGCTGTCGGTGCCATTGAAGTTGGGGCCGGGAACGTAGGTGTAGGTGCCGTTGGCGTTCACCGTGACCGTGCCGTGCGATGGGTTGCTGCCCTGGGCGTAGGTCAGCGTGTCGCCGTCGTCGTCGTTGCCGACGACCTGGCCGCTGATGGGCGTGTCTTCGCTCGTGACCTCGTTGTAGTCGGGCACCGCGGGTGCCTCGTTGAGGTTCTGCTCGTTGAGCGTGACGGGGATGTTCGTCGTGACCGTGCCGTCGTTCGCACCGACCACCAGCGCATGTGCGTTGGCGCCCGCTTCGTAGTCGTTGACGAACGCCGCAGCGCCCGAGGCCGTCAGTCTGATCTCGCCCGTGACCGGATCGATGCTGAAGTAGCCGTTGTCGTTGCCCGAGAGGATGCTGTAGGTGACGGTTGCACTGTCGATGTCGGTGGCGTGGACGGTGCCGAGCACGGTGCCTGCGGGGCGGTTCTCCTCATAGCCGAAGACGTAGCCGGTGCTTGTGTCCACCGGCGTGCCGCCGGCGTCGACGAACACCGGGGCGTCGTTGACCGGGTCGATGGTCACGGTCACCGTGCTGGTGGTCGTACCGCCGTGGCCGTCGCTGACCGTCACCGTGAAGCTGTCGGTGCCGTTGAATTTCGCGCCGGGGACGTAGGTGTAGGTGCCGTCGGCATTGACAGTGACCGTGCCGTGCGCCGGGTCGCTGCCCTTCGCGTAGGTCAGCGCGTCCCCATCGACGTCGCTGCCGATGACCTGGCCGTCGACGGGGGTGTCTTCGTCTGTCGTCTCGTTGTAGTTGGGCACCGTCGGTGCGTCGTTCACGGGGTCGATGGCCACCGTCACGGTGCTCGTCGTCGTGCCGCCGTGGCCGTCGCTGACCGTCACGGTGAAGCTGTCGGTGCCGTTGAAGTTGGCGCCGGGGACGTAGGTGTAGGTGCCGTCGGCGTTGACCGTGACGGTGCCGTGCGCGGGGTCGCTGCCCTTCGCGTAGGTCAGCGCGTCGCCATCGACGTCGCTGCCGACCACACTTCCGCTGACCGGCGTGTCTTCGTTCGTGGTCTCGGTGTAGTTCGGCGCCGTGGGTGCATCGTTCGCCGGGTCGATGGTCACCGTCACGGTGCTCGTCGTCGTGCCGCCGTGGCCGTCGCTCACCGTCACGGTGAAGCTGTCCGTGCCGTTGAAGTTGGCCCCAGGTGTGTAGGTGTACGTGCCGTCCGCATTGACAGTCACCGTGCCGTGCGCGGGGTCGCTGCCCTTCGCATAGGTCAGTGCGTCACCGTCCAGGTCAGTGCCCGTCACCTGGCCGCTGACGGGTGTGTCTTCGTTCGTGGTTTTGGTGTAGTCGGGTGCCGTCGGTACATCGTTCACCGGGTCGACGGTCACCGTCACGGTGCTCGTCGTCGTGCCGCCGTGGCCGTCGCTGACCGTCACCGTGAAGCTGTCCGTGCCGTTGAAGTTGGGGTTCGGCGTGTAGACGTACGTGCCGTCGGCATTGACCGTGACCGTGCCGTTCGATGGATCGCTGCCTTTCACGTACGCCAGCGCATCGCCATCCACGTCGGTGCCGGCGATCTGGCCGCTGATGGGCGTGTCTTCGTCTGTCGTCTCGTTGTAGTTGGGTGCCGTCGGTGCGTCGTTCGCCGGGTCGATGGTCACTGTCACGGTGCTCGTCGTCGTGCCGCCGTGGCCGTCGCTGACCGTCACTGTGAAGCTGTCCGTGCCGTTGAAGTTGGGGTTCGGCGTGTAGACGTACGTGCCATCGGCATTGACCGTGACCGTGCCGTGCGACGGATCGCTGCCCTTCACGTACGTCAGCGCGTCACCCTCCACGTCGGTGCCGACCACGCTCCCGCTGACCGGCGTGTCTTCGTTGGTGGTCTCGGTGTAGTCGGGTGCCGTCGGTGCGTCGTTCACCGGGTCGACGGTCACCGTCACGGTGCTCGTCGTCGTGCCGCCGTGGCCGTCGCTGACCGTCACGGTGAAGCTGTCGGTGCCGTGGAAGTCCGGGTCTGGCGTGTACGTGTAGGTGCCATCAGGGTTGACCGTCACCGAGCCGTGCGACGGGTCGGTGCCCTTGATGTAGGTCAGCGTGTCGCTGCTGTCGAGGTCGCTGCCGGTCACGCGGCCGCTGACGGGCGTGTCTTCGTTCGTGGTCTCGGTGTAGTCGGGCGCCGTGGGCGCGTCGTTGACGGGCGAGACGGTCACGGGCACCGTGACGGTGGTGGTGCCGCCCCTGCCGTCGCTGACGATCACTTCGAAGCTGTCGGGGCCTTCGTAGCCGGGCTGGGGGGTGTAGACGAAGTGGCCCGTGGACGGGTCGACGGTGACGGTGCCGTGCTCGGGGGCCTTGGTGACCGTGTAGTTCAACGCGTCGCGATCGGCGTCGGTGGCGTTCACCTGGCCCTGCACGGGCTTGTCCTGCGCGGTCACGACGGGCTCGGCCTTGCCTTCGGGGCCACGGTTCTGCGGCGGGAGCAACGGCGGGATGAAGGCCGAGCCACCACCGCCGCCGCCGCCGCCACCGCTCGCGGCCGCACCGACGCCCAACACGCCGAGCGCACCCAGCAGCCAGCCCGGCACACCGTCGGGCAGCAGCGCGCCGCCGGCGTCGTTCCACTCGATTTCGGTGAAGTGGAAGTCTTTCCAGGGCGCGGTGTACTGGCCCCACCACTGCACGCCGGCGCCGTCTTCGAGCACGAGGTCGTTGCGGCCGCCGTCGGGGTACTCGGCGAAGAAGCCGCGCACGGCGATTTCCTGGCCGTCGCGCAGCACGAGCACGAGGTCGCCGCCGCGGCGCTCGAACTTGAGCACGCTCTCGGGCGCAACCTTCAGCGAGACGATCGACGGGCGATCCAGAACCAGAGGGGCTTCAGCCGCCGCTTTGCGGGGGGCGCCACCAGACTTGTAAACAGCTTCCATGATTTGTCCTTGCTCCTTGACTTCGAACCTCGGGCGAGCCTTCGTCTTGGACGAACAGCCCGGGTCGCACATTGGGAAATCTCGAGCGCAGCTTGCGTCTCTCGAGGACTCGCAGCGAGGCCCGGTGCGTGGACCACGCCGGCTTGCGCTTGCATGGGGCGGGATTCTTGGTGCGAGGTGTCGGCCGGACTTTTGCTGGAAAGGCTGTGGCTTTTTCCGCAGCGGACAGTTGTTTACAAACGTGTGCAAACGTCGAATACTTCACACAAATGGCAAAAGAAATCAAACAATTTGCACATTAAGGAAAGCAGATGCAGCCGGGCCAAGGTGGCCTGTGGCTTCTGGGGCTTTGTAAGAGCGCCTGCTTCTTTTGCTGGACGGCATTGGCCGGCTCTTTGCTGCAATACCGGCAATGCTGTATTCGCCCTCCTCCAGCGCCCCGTTTTCCCTCTGGCAGAGGCGGTTTCGGAGACCCGCGCGCGGCATCCCGTTTTTGAACCATCGGCGCGAATGGCAGGTCACCCAATAAGGACTGAATACCAGTCATTGGTTGAAATGGCATTTCTTGTGACAATGATTAATTAATATTTTGGTTACATTGTTTCGGTCACCGGGCGTGCAAACGCCGTGTCCGCGCCCTTCCTGCCCATGTCCTATTGGTCCGCGCCGGAGCCCCGGAGAGCTCATCTTCTCGTTGTCGACGACAACGTTGACGAGCTCAAGCTCTTGCTGGAAACGCTGCGGGGTACCGGTTACCGCATCACGCTCGCTTTCGACGCGATGGAGGGCTACCGACGCGCGACGACGCTGCAGATGGACCTGGTGCTGCTGGACGTGCGCCTGGGGCGCACCGACGGTTTCAGCGTCTGCCGCCTGCTGAAGGCCAACCCCACCACGGCGGATATCCCGGTCATTTTTGTCAGTTCGTCGGCCAGCCTGGAAGAACGCCTGACGGGCCTGCGGGCCGGCGCGGTCGACTACATCGTGAAGCCCTTCGACCCGGCCGAGGTGATGGCCCGCATCGAAATCCACCTGGCGCTCGCGGAATCCCGCAGGGCGCGCACCGCCGCTGGGACACGACCTGCGCCGCCGCCCGACCGCCCCGCGGCGAACGATGGCGGTGCGGCGGGCGCGGGCATGGACCACGCGCTCCTGCAGGCAGCCGAGCGCCTGATCCTGGCCGACCTGAGCCACGTGCCGCCGCTGCGCGAGCTGGCTGCGCGCGTGGGCACGCACGAGAAGCGCCTGTCGCGCGTGTTCAAGGAGCTTGCGGACCGCACGGTCTTCGAGTTCGTGCGCGAAGCACGGCTGCACGAGGCGCAGCGCCTGCTGCTCGAATCGGCGATGCGCATCGAGGAGATCGCCGCGGCGGTCGGGTTCTCCAGCGCCGCGAATTTCGCGACGGCATTTCGCGAGTATTTCGATTGCACGCCCTCCGCCTGCCGCCAGGCCGGCGCCGGCCGGTCGGGCACCTGAGGCGCGATGCAGCCGGCGCGCCTGTCCCGATGGACGAGCTGCCTGCTGCTCGGCCTGGCCTTGTGGCTGTGCGTCTTCGCGGCCCGTGCGGTGGAAGCGATCAAGGTCAGCGCGCTGGCCCGCGACGACATCGCCGTCGCGCAGACCGTGGAGGTGCTGGAAGACCCGACGGCCCGCCTGTCGGCGAGCGAGGTGTTCGCGCTGCCGAGCGGTGGCGCGAACGGCTTCGTGCCCGCCACGCCCGACCAGCTGGTGCGCGGGTTTTCGTCATCGGCCATCTGGCTGCGCCTGTCGCTGGTCAATGACACGCCGGACGTCCGCACGGCACGGCTCGGGCTCGACGCGACGTGGCTGCGGCATGTCGACTTCCACCTGCTGCGCATGCGCAACGGGCAACCCGCGTGGACGCATGCGCAGGCCGGCGTGTCCGACCCGATGGATGCGACGCACCGCCACGACCGCATTCCGCAACTGCGGATCGACCTGCAGCCGGGAGAGTCGGTGCGGGTGCAGGTGCGGGTCATGAGCACGGACCAGATCCAGCTGGTGCCGGAACTGCACACCGAAGAGGCCTGGCATCACCTCGAACGCAACCACGCGCTGCTGAGCGGCCTGCTGATCGGCGGGCTGCTGGCCTTCGCGGTGTATTCGGCCGCGCTGTGGTGGATTTCGCGCGCGCCGATGCCCGCGTTCCAGGCGGGAAGCTTTGCGCTGCTGGCGCTGTACGAGGCCACCTACCGCGGCTATGCGCGCATTGCGCTGTGGCCGGACAGCACCGGCTGGAGCTATCGCAGCCACGGCGTGTTGCTGGCGGCCACGGCGCTGTGCCTGCTGCTGTACTTTCACGAGCACAGCCGCCGGAGCCCGGTGCGCGTGCCCGGGCGCCCGCTGCTGCATCTGCTGGCGGGTGTCGAAATCGCCGTGCTGCTGGGCACCCTGTTCGGCCCTTACGCGAGCTTCGCGGCCATCGGCATCGTGAACGCGCTGCTGATCGTGCTCGCACTCACGGCCTGCATCTTCATCTACCAGCGGCGCGTTGGCCCGGGCGGTCGGCTCTCTTTGCTCGTGATGCTGTTGATCTGCGTGGGCATGCTGGTGCACATGTCGGCGATGATGTTCGCGGAGCACCCGATGTCCGGCTTCGACCACGATGCGCTGTCATTCCCGGGCATGCTGGCCGCCGCCTTCGCGATCACGGCCTGGTCGTTCCGGGAGACGCGCCAGCGCAATGCGGCGCAGCAGACGCTGCTGCTGTGGCAGGCCCAGGAGCAGCAGCGGCTCGACGAAGAAGTGGCGCGCAAGACCCGCGCCCTGAGCGAGGCGCTGGGCCAGGCCGAGCAGCGCACACGCGAGCAGAAGGAACTGCTGGCCTACATCAGCCACGACCTGCGCGCACCGGTGGCCACCATCCTCGGGAGCCTCAAGCTGATGCAGGACGCCGGCGGCACGCCCGCGCCCGCGCAGCTCGCCACCATCGAACGCAGCGCGGCCTACCAGCTGGAGCTCATCGACGACCTGGTCGACTATGCCAAGGGCGAGCTGGCGCCGCTGGCCGTCGAGGCGCAGCCGGTGCAGCTGCGCACGCTGATCGACAATATCGCGCGGTACGCGGACGCGCTCGCGCAGCGGCAGCACAACAGCTTCGAACTGACGATCGACGGCGAGCTTCCGACCCTGGTCCGGCTGGACGGCAAGCGGCTGCAGCAGGTGGTGCTGAACCTGCTGTCGAACGCGGCCAGGTTCACGCGCAACGGCGCCATCGGACTGCGGCTGCGAGCCCAACCTTTCGGCGAGGCCTGGCAACTGCATTTCGAGGTGACCGACAGCGGCACGGGCATCGACCCCGACACGCTCGACCGCATCAGCCGCCTGCTGGCCGGCAACGCACCGAGCTTGGCGGGCGGCGGCCTCGGGCTGTTGATTGCGCAGCGCATCGTGCAGCGCATGGGCGGACAACTCGCGATCCACAGCGGCATGGGCACGGGAACGCGGATCGCCTTCTCGCTGTCGACCGGGCCTGCGCCCTCATCGGATGCGCCATCCGCACCGCCGCCGCACCCAGTCTCCGCGCCGATCCCGCGCGCAACGCCGAGGGCGCGTGGCCGGTCGCTGCCGGCATTGACGCCGCTGTCGCCGGCGCAGAAGGAGGAACTCGAGGTGCTGGCCCGCGATGGGCGATGGAGCGATCTGCACGAATGGGTGAACCGGTTGGCCGCGGACGCACACAGCCAGCCGCTGGCGCAGACGCTTCGCCAGGCGCTCGATCGGCTGGATTTCGAGCAGATCCGCCTTATTGCGCGGGCGGCGCCCGCGCACCATCTAGAAAGTATCCGGAGATAGTTTTGACCGTCAGCTGGGCCTTGCGAGACGCGATGATGACGGCGGCGATGCGGACGAACACAACTGATGCGGGCAGGCCATCTCCCATTTCCGAGCAGTTCCGAATTGCCTTGAAACTCGCTCTCCTTCGAGGAGAAGCGGGGTTTTCTTTGCGCCGAGACAGATCGGGGCAAGGCATGTCTCGTCGGTACTTCTGCAGGTATCTGCGCTGCCGCCAAAGCCAGGCACCGACAGCAAGGAGAAAAACCCAATGCCCTTTCGTGAGGCAAGTGAAGCACAATGGCACCGAGATCGGCGAGCGCTACGCGGACGGCGGCGGCATGTACCTGCGCGTCAAGGCGGCAGGCAAGTACTGACGCATGGACTACCGGTTCAACGGCAAGGCGAAGACGCTGGCCTTGGGCGTCTACCCCGCGGTCTCGCTCGCGAAGGCACGGCAACGGCGCGACAAGGCCCGCGAACTGCTTGCTGTACGGCGACTGGGACCGTAACGCCGGCGACCACATTCGTGCCGTGATGCATGGCATCCTAGGCCTGCTGCCGAAGCCGCGGGACGGCGCATGAGGCCACAAGATGAGACCGCGTTACCGCGGCGGCACCCGGCTGAGCGAGCGTGAATTCGTAGATCAGGCCTGGGCGTGTGGGATGCTGGTGTTGCGGGAAGTTGAAGGACGGACGCAACTTGGCCTGTGGCATGCACGCCCAGTGATCTGGCACCGCCCTTGGGCATCCTCTGGCGCCCCGAGTTGGTTGCCTGCGCGTACAACACCATCAGCTTTGCCGGCGTCGAACAGGTGCAAGGGCGCTGGTGCTATCAGGTCTGGCATTGCGAAGCGCACTCCCTGCCTGCGTCCCTGTCCCTTCAGCTGCTGGAAGCGCATGTTCAGGCTTCCAGGACCTTGGTGGCTTGCCAATGCAGCAGCCTCAAACCATTCTCGGTCTGGGTCCAGACCGTCACGAAGGCGTTGTCCATGAGCTTGGTCTGACCTCCAACATCCAGGGTCGTTCTGGTCTTGCCGCTCAACAGGATGACAGGGCCGCTGATGCGAACGCGTTGCTCGGAGCGCCGGGCAGCGACGAAGCGGTATCTCGTTGCCTCGATCGACGCCAGAAAGGCGGCCTTGTCGTCGATCTCGCCGTTCGCGTGAATATGGACGTAGTCGTCGGCGAGCATCCGCTCGAGAGCGTCCAGGTCCCGCCGGTACAACGCCTGGTACCTGGCTTCGTCGGCCGCCATAACCTGCGATTCCACGGCGGAGTTCTTCATGGTCATGTGTTCTCCGCGACCACGTCATTGCTCAGCACTCCCACGCCTTCGATGTCGATCTCGAAGGTGTCGCCGGGCCGCAGCGGACCCACGCCGCCGGGCGTTCCGGTCATGATGAGGTCCCCCGGCATCAAGGTGATCGACTTGCTCAGGTAAGCGACGAGTGCATCGACGCTGAAGAGCAAGTCGGACGTTTCGCAGTCCTGCACGACAGCCCCGTTCAGGCGCCCCAGCATCCGGAGCTTCGAAGGATCGACCGATGTCTCGATGCACGGGCCGATCGGCGCGAATGTGTCGAACGCCTTGCCGATGGTCATGAGCCCCATCGCCATCTCCTGCCGCTGGATCGTGCGCTCGCTCACGTCGTTTCCGCAGGTGTAGCCGAGCACGTACGCCAGTGCGTCTGCGCGCGCGACGTTCCTGGCTCTGCGTCCGATCACCGCGACCAGTTCGCTCTCGTAGTGGACGGCCGTGCTGCCTTCGGGGTAAACGATGCGCTCGCCGTGGCCGATCAAGGCGGTGTCCGGCTTCATGAAGAGCGGTGCAATCTCCGGAAGCTCGCGGCCGGTCTCGAGAATGTGGGACTTGTAGTTGAAGCCCACGCCGAAGATGCGCGGATGCGTCACCGTCGGCGGCAGAAGAGTCAGGCTCGCGAGCGGCCATGTCCTCTCGCCTGGCTCGATCGGCCCGTCGAAGGGCGATTCCTTCAGCCCCCGGACGGTTGCCGACCCTTCCAGCACGCCGAACTGCAGTCGGCCTTCCTCCAGAAACTTGTAGATCTTCATGCCGTCGCTCCTATGGTTGAACCTTGATGGCCAGTTTGCGAACGAACGCCAGCACCCCGTTGCAAAGCAGGACCAGGACCGTCGCCAGGACGATTCCGTAGTACACCCCCACAGAATCGCTCAGTTGCCGCGCCTCTTCGATGCCGTGCCCGATTCCCACCTTGGCCGCGAGGTACTCGGCAACGAGCGCCGCGCTGACTGCCCAGGGCAAGGCGATTTGAAGTCCCGTGAAGATGAAAGGAAGCACGCTCGGAACTACGACATGCCGTGTCAGCTGGAACGAACTGGCGCCGAACACTCGCGCCGTCATGACCAAGCGCGCATTCACCGTGGCTAGGCCGGCGTAGGTCAGCGAGAAGACGATGAACAGGACCGTTAGTGCGACCAGCATCACCTTGGGCACCCAGCCGGTCCCGAACCAGAGCACGAGCAAGGGGACCAGGCCCAGCTTCGGAATGCTCATGACGGCCGTGATGAACGGTTGCACCAGCATGTCGAGCCGCGGGGCGAGCCTCAGCATGGATGCGACGGCGCATCCGCACACGGAGCCGATGGACGTGCCCGCCAGCAGCAGTTGACTGGTAGCGGCGAGGTCGGCAAAGAGCCTTCCTGCCAGCAGCTCTGTCCACATCCGTCCGGCAACCTGCCCCAACCCTGGCACCCAGTAATCGCCGACCCAACGGCTCGCGAGCGCCCACACCGACGCGAAAGCGACAAGGCCCAGCGCTTTCGCAGCAAGCATCTTCTGCTTGGTCATGGCTGGCCGGCGCTCCGGAGACAATCGCGAATGGCGTCGTAGTGCCCCGCGAATGTCGGCGCCTTGAAAATCAGTTCCGGGTCGCGCGGGCGATCGATGTCGATGCGGCGCTCCTGCACGACTCGCCCGGGTGAACCCGACAGTACGATGACGCGATCGCCCAATGCGATGGCTTCGTTGATGTCGTGCGTGACGAACAGGATCGTCTTCTTCTCGGACGCCCACAGCTCGAGCAAATCGGATTGCAATTGCGTCCGTGTCTCGGCATCGAGCGCGCCGAAGGGCTCGTCCATCAGGACGACCGGCGGGTTGTAGGCGAGCGTTCGAGCCAGGGATGCGCGCTTGCGCATGCCGCCCGACAGCTGATGCGGATAGTGCTTCGTCCACTGCGACAGGCCGACCTGGTCGATCAGCCGTCGGACCCGATCGACATCCGATTGCGAAGGTTTGCCGGCCAGCGTGAGCGGAAACATCACGTTGTCCCACACGGTACGCCAAGGCAGCAGGTTGTCATCCTGCGTGACGTAGCCGATCTGGCGGCTGCTGCCAGGGTTTGGCGGTATGTCGGCACCGCCCACGACTTTTCCTCGAAAGGCGATCTGACCTGCAGAAGGCCGCAGCGTTTGGGCCACCAGATTCAGAAGCGTCGACTTCCCCGCACCAGAGGATCCCATGACGGTCACGAACTCGCCCTCTCGAACGCTGAGGTCCAGGTCGCGCAGGATCCAGCGGCGTTCGTCGTCATCGTGCGTGCCGTACGAGATTCCGAGTCGCCGCAGCTGCAGCAGGACGTCGGTCAGGGCTCTTTCGGGGCTGTCTCTTTTCATGGTCATGCTCCGACGGTGCGCGCGCCCTGCGACAGGTTGGTTTGCCAGATCAGCAGGCGCTTCTGGATCAGCGACAAGACGGCGCTGACCGAAAGAACGATGAGCATCACAGTCACGAGCGACACGAGCACCAGGGTAGTGTCGAAATCCGTGGCGCCGAACTGCGCCAGGTAACCGAGGCCGCGGTTCGACGAAATGATTTCTCCGACGATGGCACCTGCGATGGCATAGGGAACGGCGACCCGCAGACCGCCGAACACGTACGGGACGACGGCAGGCCAGACCACATGCCTGAGCAACTGCGATTCCGAGGCACCGAAAACACGCGCCGACAGCAGGAGCTTCTGATCGACAGCGTCGACCCCGTCCAGGGTGCTGTAGAAGACGATGAAGAAGATGGCTGCCGCCACCAGAGCGACCTTCGCCCCAGGCCCGACCCCGAGCCACAAGATGAACAGAGGCACGAGCGCCGTTTTGGGAATGGCATACCCGATGGCGGCGACGCCCAGGAATGCCGCGCGCGAGAAGGGATGCCGACGCAGTGCCATCGCGACCGCGCAGCCGGGGATCGCACCGAGGAGGAAACCGCCCAATGCCTCGCCGAGCGTGAACCGCCCATGAAACCAGAGGTCGCCGTTCAGCATCAGCATCCAGATTCTTTCCAGAACCAGCGACGGCGAGCTGATCCAGTAGGCCCCGCGGAGACGGCCCACGGCCTCCCACGCGATCAGGACCACGAAGGCCAGAACGATCCTGTCCGTCCAAAGGCGACGACGATTCACTTTGGGCCCACCTATTTGCCGGAGCCGACGAAGTCGTCGGTGTAGAGGCTCTTGGCGAGCGCCTTGAGTGCCGCCTTGTCATCCTGCGGACCGAACATCACGTCCACGGTGTGCTCGAACGCTGTTCCCATCGGCATCGATCGCGCCGGGGTGTTGCGTTGAAAACTCTCGAACGCCTGCTTCAGAAGCTCGGGGTCCATCTTCTCGAAGCGCTTGGACAGCAACGCCAGTGCCTTCTGGGGCTCGGCAGTGATGAGCGCGAGACTCCGGTCGAGCGCGCCGACCATGTGGCGGCAGGTGGCGGTGGCGCTCCGGCAGAAGCCGTCGCGGGCGACCAGCACGTTGTAGGTCGTCGGATTCACCTCGGGGAAATCGCCTCTGGGCCCGCTGATCCAGAGGTGGGCGCCTCGCCGCGCGGCTTCCAGCGTGAAGGGGCTGGAAAAGACAAAACCGTCGATCTCCTTCTTCTGCAAGGCTGCGTCCATTCCGGGCGGCGCAATGAAGACCAGGCGGATGTCCCTGTCGGCATCGATGCTCGCCTGTCGGGCGACGAATCGCAGGTAGGCATGCGGCAGGCCATTGGCGGCATCCACGGCCAGCGTCAGGCCCTTGAGCGCGCGGGCCCTGTCCACCGGTGTCTTGGCGGAGGCCAGGCGTTCGGCCATTGCCGCCGACAGCACGATCTCGGTGGTCGCGTTTTCCTGAAGGCCGGCGATCGCCAGCGTCTTCTGGCCGCGCTGGGCCGCGCGCAGTTGAATGAGACCGGCGATCGTGGTGAAGTCGCTGCTGCCGCCGATCAGCGCATTGAGCGCCGCGGGGCCGGCCAGCTGGCTGATCTCGACGTCGACGCCTGCATCCTTGAAATAGCCGGCATCCTCCGCGATGTAGACCGGCGCGAAAAGGATGGAGACGGCGGGAAGCACCAGTTTCGCCTTCGCGGGTTGGGCGGTCGCGGCCAGCGCTGCCGCGGCCATGACCACGCCGATGGCGGCGTCCCTCAGATACTTGTTGAGCATGACTTGTCTCCTTGTTTGAATGGCTTACAGGACGGAATCGGGCCGTCGCATCAATTCGACTTCGGGAACACCATCGCGCAGCTTCTGCAGCATTTCGTCCGCGTCGAACTCGATCCCGATGGGGTTGCGCTTGAACGCTTCGCTCCCGAGCCAGGCATTGGTCGCCTTGGCATCGGGGAAGCTGTCCACCTGCAACTCGATCTGATTGCCCTCGGGGTCCGCGTAATAGAAGGAGACCGTGGGCCCGTGATTGATCGACCGATGGGGAACGATCCCGAGTTGTCGAAGGCGCACGAAGTTGTCGAGCAGGTCGGCCAGCGAGTCGTAGGCGAAGGCCGTGTGGAAGTAGCCGACGCGGACCGTCCCGTCCTGCGGCGGATAGTCTTGAAGTCCGATCAACGCGATCCGATGGTGTTCATCGTCGTAGGTCAGGAATGCGACCTTGTCGGAGGCATGGGCGACATGCGCCCCGAGAACCTTGCAATACCAATCGATGAGCTCGCTCAGGTGGTTGGTGCGCAGTGCGATGTGGGCCAATCGCCTCGGCGATTTCGTGGCGACGGCAGGAATTGAATTCACGCGTGTACCTCCGGATGTTGTGACTCAGACTCAGCAGCCCGCCGGTCTGGTTTCGACGCGAAAGCGCCGATCACTTGCGCCATCGTTCGGTCGGGATGGGGCATGGCCTCCTTGGCGCGCCATGCGACATGGCCATCGGGACGTACGAGAACGGCACCGCGCGGGGAGATTTCGTAGAGGTCGTGGAACGCGCCCAAGTGGTCCAGCAGGTCGCGATGCGCACCCACGGCGAACGCCTGCGAACGGATGCCGGCCTTGGAGGCGGCCTTTGCGAACGCCTGGATCCATGGCTGCGCATCGCGGCCAGCGAGAAGGGTGAAGCGCAGATCCTTGAACAGATCCACCGTCGAGATCGTGGGCCCGCCTTCGGGTAGCTTCAGCCAGCAGTGCGGTGCGCGCCCGCCTGGTGCGGCGGTCGCATCGTAAGTATTGACGTCGCGGGGCTGCGCCGGATTTCCTTCATCGAAGACCAGGGGCGACCGGTAGGCGTAGCCGAACGTCTGTCCGTGGTATTCGAAGTGCTCTCGTTGGCCCGGGATCGCATCGCGCATGTGCGAGATGTCGTCTTCGCAGAAGTCTTCGTGCGTCTTCATGATGCCGCCCAACCCCGCGGATTCCATGCGTCGCGCGTTGCGCACGCTTTGCGCCACGTTGAACCGGATCACGGGCAGGCGCTCGGCTTCGTAGGAGTCGAGGATGTCTTCGTCGGCCACGCCCTGGAGGACCAGCGCGAGTTTCCAGCACAGGTTGTGGACATCGCCGATCGCCGTGTTCATGCCCTGCCCGCCGGTGGGTGGCAAGGGATGCGCGGCATCGCCTGCAAGGAAGATTCTTCCGACGCGCAGCTTCTCCGCGATGCGCGCTTGCATGCGCCATGCGCGAACATCCTTGACCTGCAGTCGAAGGTCATCCACGCCGATGGCGGATTTCACAATGTCGGCGCAACGCTCGGGGGTGAAGTCTTCCGGTGTGTTTTTGGTGGCGTCGTAGCCGAAGTTGTACGTCCAGCGGTTGCGGCCGTCCAACGCGATCATCACGCCGACGGTCGCAGGGTTGTAGATCCACCAAAGCAGGTTGGGACGATTCGCCACCCACGGCCACAGGTCTGCCTCGAAGTAGACGCCGATCTGATGGCCGAGCGCCGCTTCGCCGCCTAGAGGAACGCCCAGTTGCTCGCGGAGCGCGCCGCGTGCGCCGTCGGCCGCGATGGCGTAGCGCGCACGAACGATGCGCGTGGCGCCGTCGCCTGTGGTGAGCTTCGCCGATACACCCCGTTCATCCTGCTCGAGGCCTTGCAGCAGGGTCCCGAACATGACATCAACACCGGTCTGATCGTCGGCAGCGCGTCGCAACACCGGCTCCAACGCATCCTGGGGGCAAGACGTCTTCGCGCTCGGCCCGTAGGTTTCGAAGAGTCGATTCCGCTCTCGATCGGCGCGGGTGCGGATCTCGCCGATCACCTCGCCGGCAACGGCCCGCACGAAGATGACGCCTTGGTTCCGATCATGCGGAATGCCGCGGGCGCGAACCGCGTCCTCGAGCCCCCAGGTTCTGAAGATCTCCATCGTCCTTGCGCTGACGACGTGGCCGCGCGGATGAAAGCTCGTCGACGGATGTTTTTCGACGAGAAGCGTGCGCACCCCGCAGCGGCCCAGCGCAATGGCCGCAGCCAACCCGCAAGGCCCCCCGCCAACGATCAGAACGTCGTAGCTGGGAGCAATGGCGTTTCCCGTTTGCTTCACCATGATTTAAGTTTGCCCCACTATTGATTGACTGTCAGTCAGTTTATGACGGCGATGGCCAGCAGCGGTTGCTGGTTTTCCCTGAGGCTTGCGAGGCTCATGTGCACGAGCAGACATATGATCGAAACAATGATTGACACCGTGATTTCTCCCGGTCACCCCAGCCGGGAAACGCCCGAGCGGAAGCCTTCGGGTAAGCAACGAATCCTGGAAGCGGCTGAGCGCCTTTTTGCGACCCGCGGGTTTCTAGACGTCTCCGCCGCAGAGATCGTTCGCGAGGCCGGGGTCGCCCACGGCCTGCTTTTTCATCACTTCGGATCGATGGAAGGTCTGTACGCCGAGGTCAGCAGGGCCGCGGCGCAGAAGATGAACAAGGTTCAGCAAGACTCGTTTCGCGGCCGCACCGCACGCGAACAAGTGACATCGTTCCTGCGCGCACATCTGAAGGCCGTGAAGCAGCGGCAAGGCGATGCGCTTTTTAGAGCGCGCTCCCACAACCTCGCAATCAATGCGGAGGTTGCAGAGATCTGGGAGGCGTCGCGACAGCAAGCGATCGATCGAATATGCGAAGTCCTGGGGATTTCGAGCCCCACCAAGAAGGTTCGAGCGTGCATGCGTGCCTGGATCGGATTCCACGATCAGCTCGTTCTGGCGTGGCTCGCGGACCGGTCAGTGAGTGAATCTGAAGTTTTGGAGTTGACGCTCCATCAGCTTGGCCATCTGGCCTCTGAGGTGCTCTCGGTAGAGCTCGATCGGAATGCCTGAGGCTCCTCGCCCAACGCCTCGATTTGCGTCTGCGTGATGCCCACTCAGGCCAACGTGGTCCGCGCTCCCAATCTGCGAAGTCGCGTCAGTCCAGCTTGATGTTGGCCTGCCTGATCACCCTGCCCCACATCTGCCGGTCTGCATGGATGAACGCGGCGAACTCCGCTGGCGTGTCGCAGCGCAGTTCGCCGCCGTACTCGCGCCACTTCTTTGCCAGTTCCTCGGACTGGCAAGCTTTCCGCATGGCGGCGCTGAGCTTCTCGAGGATAGGTTTCGGCGTGCCGGCCGGCGCGAGGATGCCCTGCCAGGCGATCGGGGCGTAGTCTGGCAGTCCTGCTTCTGCGAAGGTGGGCACGTCCGGAAAACTCGGGTGCCGCTTGTTGCCGGTAATGGCCAGCAGTTTCAGGCGGCCTGCGCGGATGCTGCCGGCGGCAGCGGGAAGGCCATCGAACATCGCCTGCACCTGGCCCGCAATCAGATCAGTGTAGGGGCTGGTGCTGTTGTAGGGCACGAGATTGGTCTTCACGCCCGCGGCATTGTTGAACCACACCGCCGACAGGTGCGAATAGCTGCCAATGCCTGCGGTTGCGACTGCCACCGAATCGGGCCTGGCCTTGAGTGCCGCGATGAGCGCGCGCGCGTCCTTCGCCTCGACGCCGGGCGTGGCGATGAGCCCCGTGTTCAGCACGCCCAGCAGGCTGACCGGCGCGAAATCCTTCTCGGCGTTGAAGGGCAGCTTCGAGTACAGGTGGGGCACCACCGACAGCGAACTGGTCGTGCCGATGTACAGCGAGTAGCCGTCGGCCGGCGCCTTGGCAGCCACCTCGGTGCCGATGATGTTCGAGGCGCCAGGCCGGTTCTCCACGAAGAAGGTCTGGCCCAGGATCTTCGTGAGTTCGGCCGCGATCTCGCGCGCATTCGCATCGGGCCCGCTGCCTGCGGGAAAGGGGGCAATGATGCGCACCGCCTTGCTCGGGTATTCCGCTTGCGCCGCCGCGCCGCTCGCCACGGCGCCTGCCGCGGCCAACACGCCAAGGGCCAGCCAGCGGTGGGCCGCTATCTTCAGAACTCTCATCGGTTTGTCTCCTATTGATCTTGCGTGCCGTTTGCACGAGATCGGATGATAGATAAATACGTTCTATTGTCAAAATACGATAATTTCACTATCATTTTCCTAACGAAAATCCGAATGCCGGCACGCTTTATCGCCAGGAGACATTGAATTGACCGACAGCAGCCCCTCGAACCTGCAGTTCAGCCACATCGGCCTGTACGTGAACGACCTGCCGCGCATGGCGCGCTTCTACCGGCAGGCCCTGCGCTTCACCCAGACCGACGCGGGCGATCTGGGCACGGTGCAGCTGGTGTTCCTGAGCCGCGACCCGCGTGAGCACCACCAGTTGGTGCTCGCCACCGGCCGGCCGGCCGAGTTGGGCTTCAACGTGGTCAACCAGGTCTCTTTTCGCGTGCCCGACATCGCCACGCTGCGCCAGTTCCACGATCGGCTGCTGGCCGAGGGTGCGAGCGACATGCATCCGGTGACGCACGGCAACGCGGTATCGGTGTATTGCCGCGATCCCGAGGGCAACCGGCTCGAACTCTTCATGGACACGCCCTGGTACTGCGAACAGCCGCTGCGCGAGCCCATCGACCTCTCACAGCCCGACGAGGTCATCCTTGCGCAGGCGGAGGCCATCGCCAAGCGCTTTCCCAGATTCATGAGCCGCGCGCAATGGCAGGCCGAAGTGGCGCGACGCATGGAGGAAGACCAGCGTGGTTGAGCCGCAGCGCATGCACGACGTCGTGATCGTCGGCCTCGGCCCCACCGGCGCCACGCTGGCCAATCTGCTGGGCGCGGCGGGGCTGTCGGTGGTGGTGATCGAGCGTGAAGCGGGCGTGTTCCCGCTGCCGCGCGCGATCCACTTCGACGGCGAGGTGCTGCGCATCCTGCAGGGCGCGGGTCTGCGCGAACAGGTGCTGGCCATCGCACGCCCCGGGGAACAGGGCATGCACTTCGTCAACGGCACGGGCCAGACCATGCTGATACGTGGCGGCAGTGCCGCGCTCGGGCCGCACGGCTGCGCGAACAACTACTACTTTCACCAACCCGAACTCGAGGCGGTGTTGCGCGAAGGCCTGGCGCGCTTCGCCAACGTGGACTTGCGGCTGCGCAGCGAAGTGACCGGTATCGCGCAGGACGCGGATGGCACCACGCTGGCCGTGCGCGAAGCCGGCAGTGGCCAGACATCCGCCGTGCGTGCGCGCTACATCGTCGGCTGCGACGGCGCGCGCTCGTCAGTGCGCCAACACATGGGCAGCGCGATGCTCGACCTCGGCCTGCGCCAGCCATGGCTGGTGTTCGACGTGGTGCTGCGGCAGCCGGTCGACCTGCCCGCTCACACGGTACAGCACTGCGACCCGGCACGGCCCATGACTTATTGCAACGTGGTCGGCGACCGGCGGCGCTGGGAAATCATGGTACTGCCCGGCGATGACCGCAAGGCGCTGGTGCAACCGGCATCGCTCTGGCGCCTGGTGGCGCCGTGGGTTCGGCCCGAGCAGGCGCGGCTGGAACGCGCAGCCATCTACACCTTCCACTCCGTCATTGCGCAGGGCTGGCGCCGGGGCCGGTTGCTACTGGCGGGCGATGCCTGCCACCAGACGCCGCCCTTCCTCGGCCAGGGCATGTGCGCGGGCATCCGCGACGCGGCCAACCTTGCATGGAAACTGGAAGCGGTGCTGGCGCGGCATGCCCCCGATGCGCTGCTCGACACGTACGAGTCGGAGCGCGCGCCGCATGTGCGCGCACTCATCGAACTAGCCGTGCGGCTGGGCAACATCATCCAGACCACCGACCCGGCGCTCGCCGCCGAGCGCGACGCGAAGTTCCGGGCGGGCCGTCCCGAGATCTTTGAGCTGCCGCCGCAGGTGCTGGGCGAGGGCGCCTTCGACGCGCAGCCCGGTTCGCCCGCGGGCCGGCCGTTTCCGCAGCCGCGCCTTTGCGATGGTCGGCTGCTCGACGACCTGCTGGGTCGCCGCAGCGCGGTGATTGGCCGGCCCGCCGCGCTCGCGGCCGCTGCTCCCGCCACCGTAGAGCGCTGGCGCCGCGCCGACGCGATGGTCATCGACCAGCCCGACCCGCCGCTGCGCGACTGGCTCGACGCGCAGGAAGCGCAAGCGGTGATACTGCGGCCCGACCGATATATCGTCGGCGTTGCGCGCACGGGGCACGATCTGGATCGCATCTCGCAACACCTCCCCGTCGCGCCATGACATTCTGGAGGAAATCGCGTGCCGGAAAAATCAATGTCGAGCCTGGGTCGCATGCTGGGCGTGCTCGACCTGTTCGACGACACGCACCTGACGCGCACCGCGGACGACATCTCGGCCGCGCTCGAGGTGTCGCTCCCCACGGGCTACCGCTATGTGCGACTGCTGTTGGAGGCCGGCCTGCTTCAGCGCGTGGAAGATTCGCACTACGCGCTGGGGCCGCGCATCATCCTGCTCGACCACTACATCCGCAAGGCGGACCCGGTGCTGCGCGAAGGTATCCCGGTGATGCGCGAGCTGGTGACGGCGACCGGCTTCGACTGCGTGACCTCGGGCCTGTTCGGCATGCAGGTGCTGGACACGCACCGCGAGATGGGCGGTGCGCCGCCCGCGCTTGCCTACGGGCGCGGCAGGCCGCGTCCTCTGTTCCTGGGCGGTGCGCCCAAGGTGCTGCTGGCCACGTTCGCGCCGGCGCAATTGCGCAAGGTCTTCGATGCCCGCCACGACGAACTCGTGCGCTGCGGGCTGCCCGCCGAGTGGAGCGCATTCCGCCGCCATTACGCGGCGATCCGCAAGGCGGGCCACTATGTGTCTATTGGCGAGCTCGAGCCGCAACTGGCAGCCGTCGCCGCGCCCATCCTGAAAGCCGACGGGGGTGCATGGGGCGCCATCTCGCTGGTCTTCGACACCTCGCGCCTGTCCATCGTCGATCTCGACAAGATGGTTCACCTGATCACCGAGGGCGCTTCGCGCATTGGAGGTCGCCTGGCGTAGATCTGTTTCCACAACCACCACGCGCCCTCGCGGGCCTCACGGACAGACCATGAAACTCATCAGCTACCAACACAACGGCATCGACAGCTACGGCGCGGTGACAGGCGAGCGCATCGTCGACCTGCGCGAAGTCTTCGCCAATCGCGCAACGGACCTGAAGACGCTCATCGCCGCCGACCTGCTGGCCGA
The DNA here is from genome assembly GCF_007828835.1 of Variovorax beijingensis. GTDB lineage: Bacteria > Pseudomonadota > Gammaproteobacteria > Burkholderiales > Burkholderiaceae_C > Variovorax > Variovorax beijingensis_A. The sequence goes on from NZ_VIVL01000013.1 coordinate 42,564, forward strand.
AGCTGCCGCGGCGGCGGCGAAAGCCACCGCGACGCTGCCAATGAGCGAGGTTCGATTGCTACCCGTGATTCCCAACCCGGGCAAGATCGTGTGCGTGGGCCTCAACTACGGCGAGCACGTACGGGAAACAGGCCGCGAGATCACCGAGCAGCCCACCCTCTTCTTGCGCGTGCCCGAGTCTCAGGTGGCCCATGGCGACGACATCTTGCTGCCGCCCGAATCGACGAGGCTCGACTATGAAGGCGAGATCGCCATCGTCATCGGCCGGGGCCGACGGCGCATCGCCGAGGCCGACGCGTGGGATCACATTGCCGGCTATGCCTGCTACAACGACGGCAGCATCCGCGACTGGCAAACCGCCACGCCGCAGTGGACGGCCGGCAAGAATTTCTGGCGCACCGGTGGTTTCGGCCCATGGATGGTCACGCGCGACGACATCAGGGACAACCAGGTCATGACGCTCGTCACGCGCCTGAACGGCCAGGAGATGCAGCGCACCACCACCGACAAGCTGATCCACAGCATTCCGCGGCAGATTGCGCACATCTCGGCCTTCATGCCGCTGGCCGCGGGGGACGTGATCGTCACCGGCACGCCCGGCGGCGTGGGCGCCAAGCGTACGCCGCCCGTGTGGATGAAGGCGGGAGACATCGTCGAAGTGGAAGTCGACGCGATCGGGGTGCTGCGCAATGGAGTGCGTGCGGAATGAGGCTGGCCGTAAACGGGATGTCTACGCTGCGGATGTTGCCCGCCTTCTTCAACGTGAATTCCCAAGGACTATCCGCGGCATGTGTCATTTGGGACAACGTGAGCCCGGTGTACTTGCCGTAGCTGTTCCACATGCTGGTCAGAAATTTGCGAATGCTTTCCTCTGACGGCGCCGCTACTTCCTGCAGCTCAAAGTCCTTCGTGAACTGAGTCGCTTTCGAGGTAACCTGGCCCAACAACGACATTACGGCGGAGCCTTTCGGCAAATTCTTGACGCCACATCGACCCAGCGTGGTGACCTGATCGAGGACGCCGTTGAGCCGATGTTTACCGAGCAGCGCGTGCCCTTTATTCGCACAGGCAGCCACAACCAGGCCGAAATTGCCGAGAGGTTTGAAGTTCGCGTCACTCCAGCGCCGGACTTCGTGATTTTTGACGATGCTGGCGCGCTACGAGCCATGCTCGAATGCAAAGGAACCAACAACGGCGGCACTGCACGAGACAAAGCACTTCGATTTGCTCGATTGCACGCGGAGTCAGTTCGATTGGGAGGCGTGCCACTGTTGGCGGTACTGGGCGGCATTGGTTGGGCTCGGATCAATGATGCTCTGGGGCCAGTCGTGCGCGATACGGAGGGACGAGTTTTCACCCTGTCCACCCTCAACTCCATGCTCGACGTGGCTCCGTTCCCTTCCTTGATTGGTACGGCCGGGCCTGCGCCAGCGTCGCTGTAAACGCCCCACAGGGGGGAGGCGCCCCTTCGCATTTCGTAGCTTGCTTATCTAGGGGAACATGTCGTCGGTGCGGGGTTGACCGGCGCGGCGCTACAGCCGCAGCTGCGGCTCGCTCAGGTGCAGACCTGCCATTCAAACAGGCGCCCGTCCGACCTCGATGTCGCGACTGCCGCACTTGCACAGAGGCAGATCGTTCTGGCCAACTCGCATGCGAGCGACCTCATAGTCGTTTGCGGGAGCGATATTGAAGCCCTCCCAGCTCGTTTCGGATCTTCCCCAATCATCAGAGCTTTCGATTCGAAATCCCGTGTTGCCGCACGCCTTGCAACGCGCTTCAATTCTTGAGTGGTCCCAGCTCATGTGTGCCCTTAGGATGGATTGGCGGGTTCGCCTTCCGCGATTCTGAGCTACACGCTGAGCCTGAATGTCAATGCCGAAGTAATTCGGACCCACTAGGGGGGACGGATGAAAACCTGGATTGGTTCTATGTCGTAAGTCCACGCGCTCTCGGTGTTCGACGGGGCTCGGACAGCCCAGGAAGATCTTGATCCGCTGTTCGGTGTACCAATGGATGTCGGAGTCCGCGGCCTGTATGAACTGCGCGATGGTCGTCCGTGGCCTTGGTGCAGAGGTGATCCAGCTGGAACACCCTGGGCGCATCTGGCATCGCGGGTACGGACGGGCCTTGAATCCGGACCGGCGTCTGCAGGACCTGAAGCGGGGAGGACCACACCCGAAGAAGGGTTCAGCTGTCAAGACGCCAGCGCAGCCATCCGAAGAACGACCCTGCGAGGAATGCCCAAACGCTCAACACGACCATCGCTTCGAGGAAGCCGGCCCAGGAGAACGGTGCAGGCCGCAGGAGTGCACTGAAGTCCATGCCGTGGAACAGGCCATTCATGAAGTTCAGGAATGGGCCAGGCACGGCGAGCCAGACCATTGCGCACAGCGTGTAGAAGACCGCAACGGTCACGGCCAAGGCCATCCCCGTACGCAGAGCCGTGGGAGCAGATCCCGGGCTCCGGACTGAAGGCGATGTCGTGCTCATGAGGTTCTCCTGGTCGCGCTTCAGATCCTGGCGCGATGGGGCCGTGCTGCATTGACGCACATCAAGCCACGCATCGAAATGCGTGCGACGCTCGTGCAACAGCAGGGGAGCCCGATGACCAAAGGAGCACGCCCATGGACCACGATCGTTACGAGCCGCCGTCGTTCCGGCGGTCTCCTGCGGGCCTGGCGTTGCTCGTAGCCACTGCCGCTGGTGGCTTCTACCTCGTCACGGAGCACACGGCACACCTGTTCGGTGTCCTGCCCTACCTGATCATCCTGGCCTGTCCGTTGATGCACATCTTCATGCACCACGGCCATGGCCACGGCGGCCATGGACAGCCGCATGGACAGCCCCCGGGGGACAACCATGAACAGCGCTCCGAATGACTACGGCCTCTGGGGCCTCGTGTTCCTGAACTCCGTCATCTTCCTGGGGTTCGCATACAGCTTCTTCAAACCGGCCAACCTGCGCGACTGGCGCAGCTTCAGCGCGTACGGTGCCTTCATCGTGGCCCTGTTCGCGGAGATGTACGGCTTCCCGCTGACCATCTACCTGCTCTCCGGCTGGCTCGGCACGAAGTTTCCGGGCGTCAACCTGCTCGAGCATGACGCTGGCCATTTGTGGTGGCTCATCACGGGCCGGCACGGCAATCCGCATTTCGGCGCGCTGCACGTCCTGAGCTTCGCCTTCATCTTTGCCGGGTTCACGCTGCTGTCCAAGGCCTGGCACGTGCTGTATCACGCCCAGCGACGTCACGAACTGGCCAAGGCAGGTCCCTACCGGCTCGTTCGCCATCCGCAGTACATCGGCTTCGTGGCCATCATGTTCGGCTTCCTGCTTCAGTGGCCCACGCTGCTCACGCTCGGAATGTTCCCGGTGCTGGTGGTGACGTACGTTCGGTTGGCCATCTCGGAAGAGCGCGACTCCGAGATGGCTTTCGGCGATGCCTGGCGCGAGTACGCGAAGACCACGCCTCGGTTCGTGCCGAATTTTTTCAAGGCTTCGCACGCACGCCCCGCCAGCGGCCACTGAGGCCGATCCGCCAGCAGGATCGCGCCCCTGGCAGGCCCGCAGGGAGCGCAGCCAGCGTGCAAAGCAGGGGCTCTCTACAGCAGCGCCTCCGGCGCCAGCCCCCCCAGAAAGCGGGCCATCCAGACGCGCCACGCGCTGGCGAGGGGGTCGCTCGAATAGCGCACCGGCCGATCGCCATCCAGGGACTGCCAGCGCAGCGATGAAGCGGCGTTGCCCGGCTCGTCGAGCTCGACCTCGAAGACCTGGTCGAGCGTGGTGGCCTCGCCGAAGAGCGCGGTCAGCTGCCCCCCGAGTTCCTGGCTTTCGATCCGCAGCGCCACCTCGGTGTTGAGCTTGCTGGAGCGCGGATCGAGGTTCATCGATCCGATGAACACCGCGTGGCCATCCACGACGACGGTCTTGGCGTGAAGACTGGCGCCGGACGACAGTCCCAGGCGCGGGGTCCTGGCGCCGGGTCCCCCGGGCCGCAACTCATAGAGCACCACGCCGCAGGCGAGCAGCTGCGGGCGGTAACGCGCGTATCCGGCGTGCACCACCGGCACATCGGTCGAGGCCAGGGAATTGGTAAGGATCCGCACCCGCACCCCACGACGAGCCAGACCACACAGCACCTCCACACCGGTCGCACCCGGAACCAGGTAGGGCGACACCAGAATCACGTCGTGCCGGGCCTGCTCGACGTCCTTGCGCAGCACCGGGAAGATCGCGCTGGTCGTCTCGGGCGAACCGGCGAGCGAGTTCGCGGGCACGTCGAACAGCGCCTCGGCGGGCGCCACAACCAGCGGCACCTGTCCCGAGCGCACCAGGCCGCCGAACGCTGTCCTGCGCAGCGAGCGCACATAGGCGCCTTCCCGAAAATGTCCGGCCTGCGCGGCAGTCTCGGCCCACGCTTGCCGAAGATCGGCCAGCGGCGGCGCGGGTCCGGCGACGGCGGCAATCGGCACCGCCTCCCGGCTGTTCCAGTACTGGTCGAAGCTGCGCGATACTTCGGCCACCACGGGACCGGCGGCCAGCACGTCGAGATCGGCAAAGTCGCGCTCTTGGGACGCATTGAAGTAGGCGTTGCCCAGGTTGCGGCCACCCATCACGGCCACGGCGCCATCGGCGATCCACAGCTTGTTGTGCATGCGCCGATTCAGGCGCTCGCCATCGCCGAGCAGTTCGAGCACCTGCACCAGGCCGAAACTGCCGCGCTGCGAAAACGGATTGAACAATCGCACCTCCACATTCGGATGCCCGGCAAGCACCGACAGGTGAGCTTCGCGGTCGCCCACATTGAGGTCATCGACCAGCAGCCGCACGCGAACGCCCCGCTGCGCGGCGCGCAGCACACCGTCCAGCAGCAGCGTTGCCGTCGAGTCGTCGGCGACGCTGTAGTACTGCAGGTCCAGCGTTCGTTCCGCCGCCGCGGCAAGAGCGCCGCGAGCAGCAAACGCCTCCGGTCCGGAAACCAGCAGATGAAAGCCCGATTGGCCCGGTGCCGATGCGAGTTGCGCGAAGTAGGTCCGTCCGAGCGACGTCTGCAGGGGCTGGTCGAACGCATGGGACGGCGCGCGCGGCGCGTCGAAGGCGATCGCCGCGCAGGCAGCGAGCAGCAGCGCCGCAGCCACGAGGAGCATGCACCGGCCAAGCCTCTCGCCGCGGCGGCGCCATTCGAAGCAGGCGATGCGGGCCGGCGGCTGATCGACCCGATCGTTCATCGCGCGCTCCCCGGGCAATCCGCCGCCTCGAAAAGCATGGCATGCATGCGTTCCCGTTCCTTCACCGTCGGCCAGCCGGCATCGGCGGGTGCGGCCACCGACCCGAGACGACCCTGCGCGTCGACATGGGCAAGGCCATAAGTCTCGTTGACGATGGCATCGGGCTCACCGTCCTTCAGCCGCACATACCAGTCGGCCAGGCGCAGGTTCCGGCCGGCCCATGCGGGCGCCGCGGCTTCGCGGCGCGCGAGCGCCACATACAGCGCATGCGGGACCGCGTGCACACCGCCGGCCTCGTCGAGCAGGAACACATACGAGGCATGCTCGCCACCCGATTGGCGCAGCGCGCGGCCCGACGCATCGACCGTGCTGTACACCGGCGCGAAACCACCGCCGGGGGTGCGGAAGTTGGTGGTCTGCCCCTGGTACAGGCGAGCCGCCACCCACTGCGCGTCGCCGGCGTAGGCGTAGGCGCGCAGGTCGAACTTCATGGCATGGTCGGCGTCCTCGTCGATCTGGCGTTCGCCCGGCGGCACGATGGCCTGCGCCACGTAGCCGCCAGAGAGGATCTCCTGCCACACCCGCCGCGTGAGCTTGTCGCCGCGGTAGGCGGCGCGGCTGCCAAAGCCGGCGACGGGCTTGAAGAAAAGGCCACGGCGTGCGGCCCACAGGCGCTCGCCGTCGGCAGCATTGACGACCTCGGTGTGCGGAACCACGTCCAGCAGCACCTGCCGGGTGGCTTCAGGCACGCCCAGTGCCTGCAGCCGCGCGGCATCGCTGAAGACGGCGAGCTGTCGCTTGTCCGCGTACAGCGCATGGGCTTGCGGGTGGGGTGTCAGTACAACGCCTTGATGCAGGTACGCCTCGCGCAGCGCGGCGCTTTCCGGCTTCTCGAGATAGAAGTCGGTCAAGCGGTTGTAGACCAGGTCGATGGCCACGTCGCCATGCCACAGCGTGCCGTCCCGCCATTCGAGAGAAGATGGATCGGCAATGACGGCGCGCAGCCCATGCCGCTCGAAGAGTTGCTGGAACAGCAGGAACTCGGCGTAGAGGTATTGCTCCGGCGGCGCCGTGTCCACGATGGCGATGCTGGCCAGCGGCCGCAGACGGCCTGCAAGGCGCCATTCCTGGCGGAACATGCCGACGATGCGCTGCTCGAAGTCGGCCGCACTGGCCCGCGTGGGCACCATCGAATCCATCGCTTCGCAGCAGGCTTGCTGGGCGCGCGCCAGCACCGCGTTGAGCATGGCCCCGCCGGCGTTGGTGTTGATCTCGATAAGGCCGAGGTAGTCCTGGTCGAGGTGGAAGTCGTAGCCGAAGAACACGCCGCGCGGGCCCGCGCTGCCCAGGCGGGCAATCGCGGGAGCGGCCGCCAGGGCCTGTTCGCGGTAAGCCGGCAGCGCCACCACCGACTCGACGGCCCGCACCACCTGCGCCATGCGCCGTATTCGCGCCGCGGCCACGAAGACCGGCCGGGCCGCGAACATGAACGGGCAGCGCTCGCGGACCAGCCGGGACAGGCCCGGCGGCCCCAGCTCGGCATCGAGCGCATGCGCGAGCGCCTGTCGGTCGAGGCTGAGACAGAAGCATTCGCGGTTGAGCTGCTCGATCGTGGTGGCGGGTGCCGGCAGCGCGGCAGGGGCGTCGCCAAAGAGGTGCGGAACGGGCCTGGACACGCGCTGCTTTCGGAAGGGATGAAGAGGCACAGTCACCGGACTGCGTTCGACACGACGCGCACGACCCGCCGCCGGATGGCGGCAGCCGGGAAAAGCATGGCGCGAGTGCGCGGCCGGTGTAGCGAATGGGGACGTGGGGCCAGGGTCGGTTCGGTCATGGTCGGATCCGCCTGATCAGGAGACGACGATCCAGGCACGAGGATGCACCGATGGCGCCACAGGGTGCTTGAGGAAGATCAAGCGGAAGCCCGCGGCTTGTGCCGTCGGGCAATGGCAGGAGAAAGTGGGGGGCCCGCCGACCCGCTCGACGCGCCCGCAGGCCCATGCCGCTTCAGTCGCCCAGGATGGAATGCCAGATGCCCAGCCTGGCGCATGCTGTTCCGCGCGAGCGGGCTGAGACATGCACTCGCCTGCAAGGGCGAACATGGTTCGAACCGGCTTCCTGAAATGTGGCCGCGCGCGATCGCTCCAGGCGGTCGCACGAACCGCCGATCGGCGGCAACCTTTGCGCCCAAGTGGCTTCCGGCCGTATGGCGAATTCCGTGCGTTGACGCCCGCCCAGGGCGGGTCGCCGCAGCCACGCCGCTCATCGCACGCGCGGGAGCAGCGCGGCCGGCGCGTTCCACTGCCGCTTCGCATAGTCGTCCCTGGGTGTGGCCTGGATGAAGACGCAGCACTGGACCCAATGCACGGGCCGCAACGCACCCACGGCCTGTTCCAGGTGCGCCATCACTCGGTCCCTCATGGCGCGCTGCAGCTCGGGCGCACGCGCCCGGGTGAGGATCAAGGTCGCCACCAGTTGCTGCGCGCCGCCATCCTGGCCCGACAGGGTATCGGCGCAAACCAGGACCCTTGTCTTCAGGTCGCCGATGTCGGCCCATTCGCGGGCGGCCAGGTCGAGGTGGATGTCGCGAGCCAGCTGCTTCCAGTGCAATGCGGCGGCCAGGTCCGCGCTGACTTCGATATGCAGGTGCGGCATCAGTCGAGCCTTATCCCGCGTTCGCGGATCAACTGGCCCCAGCGCGCCCGCTCGGCGTCGATCAGCCGGGCGAACGCCTGCGGCGAGCTGTCGACCTTCTGCGATCCCAGGTCTGCCAGGCGCGTCTGCACGAGCGGATCGGCCAGGGCACGCCGCATCTGCTCCGACAGCCAGGCCACCCTGTCGGCGGGCGTGGCCGCGGGGGCGAGGAAGCCGTACCAGCCGCCGATATCGGCATCAATGCCGGACTCCTTCAATGTCGGTACCCCGGGCAAGCCTGCGATCCGTTCGCGGGTGGTGACGGCCAGTGCCTTCAACCGCCCGGACTTGATGTGCTGCAGCACGGCAGGCGAGGCCTCGAACAGCAGCTGGACCTGCCCGCCCATGGCGTCGTTGAGCGCCGGGCCCGAGCCCCTGTACGGCACATGCACGAAGTCGGTGGCGGTGACCTGCTTGAACAGTTCACCGGCGAGATGCTGCGGCGTGCCGTTGCCGGCCGATGCGTAAGCGTATTTCCCGGGGTTCGCACGCAGCAGCTTGACAGCTTCGGCCAGCGTGGCTGCGGGAAACGACGGGTGCGCCACCATGATCAGCGGCACCACCGCAGCGAGCGCCAGCGGCTTGAAGTCCCGCCCGGGGTTGAAGCCCAGCCGGGGGTATAGGGCCTCGTTCGCGCTCAGCGGCCCCAGCGCGCCGAGCAGCAGGGTGTAGCCATCGGCATCGCCGCGGGCCACGGCCTCGGTCCCGATGTTGCCGCCCGCGCCGCCGCGGTTGTCAACGAGCACCGTGGCGCCGCTCGTGGTCTGGAGCGCCGTGGCCATCAGGCGGGAGATCGCATCCGTAGTGGCACCGGGCGGGTAGGGACAGACGATGCGGATGGGCTTTGCCGGAAAGCCCTGCGCAATCGCTGCGGTCCACGAACTGCCGGCCGTGGCCATTGCCGCGGCGCCTTGGATGAAGTGTCGGCGTGTCTGCATGATTCTCGGGGTTGCTTGGGTACATCCCAATGTTACGGATAGGAGGGAATTGATCAAATCGGTTCTATCCTCGATATTCTTCGGAAAAACCTATCAATATGTCCCGTCGTGCCCGCGATCCGCTGGAACTCGTCTCGCTGCGCCAGCTTCGCTATTTCAACGCAGTCATCCGGGCCGACAGCTTCGGCAAGGCGGCCAGCGAATGCTCGATCTCGCAGCCCGCGCTGTCCGAGCAGATCGCCGCCTTCGAGTCGGCCCTGGGCCTGCGCCTCTTCGACCGCGTGGGCCGGCGGGCCATTCCCACGCAGCAAGCGCTGCAACTGCATCGGCGCATCACCGCCACCATGGGAGATCTCCAGGCGGCGCTGCGCGCCGCGAGCGATCGTTCCGCTGCCGTTTCGGGCACCGTGCGCATCGGCCTGGTCCAGTCGTACGGCAGCTGCTGGGTGGCGCCGGTGGTGCGTGCGGCGCAGGCGCGCTGGCCGGACCTGTCCATCTCGATGTCCCGCCGCACGGTATCGGCGCTGGCCGAAGGGGTCGCGCGCGGCGACCTGGATTTCGCCGTCACCTTCGATGCGTCGGACCGCCCGGACATGGATGTCCAGCCCTGCTTTGCCGAACCCTATGTCGCCGTGCGATCGGGCAGGCGGCGGCGTCCCATGGCGCTGGCCGAACTCGCCGGCGAGCCGCTGGCGCTGCTGCCGCCCGAATACGCCATGCGCCGCCGGATCGACAGCCTGTTTGCCGCGCAAGGCCTCAGGCCGCAGGTCCGCTTCGAGTCCGATGCCCAGGAAGACCTGGTGCATGCCGTGCGCCACCGGGGCATGACGGCCGTGGTGAATGCGGCCACGGCATTGAGCCTCGATGTGCGCGGCGCCGTCGCCATCGATGATCCCACGCTCGCGCGAACGGCCTGCCTGATACGTTCGCTCAACCGCTACCACACGCGTGCTGCCGTGTGCCTCTGGGATGCAATGCACGCAGCGGCCGATGGCCTGGCGGCCCGGATCAAGGCCGGCTTGCCGGGCTGAGCTTGGCCACCTGAACGCGGCGGAGCCATGGCGCCGCCCCGGTGCCGGGGGCCGCGCTAGGCTGCGCCGAACAGCGCGCCGGCCGGCGCACAGGGCAAGGCGTCCTGCGCTGGTGAGGTGAAGCCCTCGCACCACCTCACCAGTGCGGCGGCCTGCGCCTCGTCCATGGCGGGCGCGAAGCTGCGCATGCGCTGCTGCAGGCCGGCCCAGTTGTACGGGTCTTCGGGGTCGCCGCGGCGCAGATCGCGGTAGGCGCTGATCTGCCTTCCATCGCGCAGCATGAGGGTCACGCGGCTCGGGCGGCGCTGCGGGAACGCGCGCTGGAACTCCTCGTTCGGCCGCACCTGCATGCGCGCGGCCAGGGCGCGCAGGCTCGGGCTGTCAAGATCGGGGGCTTCCGTGTCGGCGATGCCGAGCACGCCTCCTTTCTCCAGCAGCACCGCCAGCAGGTAGCGCAGGCAGAAGCTGGCCTCGGCCGGCCTGGCGGGCCACTGCACGCCTGCGATCTTGAGCGCATGCGGAAAGATCTCGATCTCCATCGCCTGCACGTCGGCGGCGCCGATGCGGTGTTCCTCGATCAACGCGCGCGTCGCGTCAAGCGGCGTGAACAGCATCGCGCACGCCGGCCAGGCCTTGATGGTGGCGGTGTGCAGCCGCTCGGGCGCATCGAGTCCTTCAGCGACGGCTGCCAACGGCCCCTCGCCCGCCAGTGCGGCGTACATGCCGCGCCGGCCGGTGAAGAAGGCGCGCGCGCCCGGCAGGCCGGCCCGCGCGGCAAACGCCGCCGTCATGCCGTTGCGCACCGCGAACGCGGGATGCAGCGACTTGGATTCGTGCGCATCGTCGTCGACCAGCTGCCAGAGCCCGGCCGCCTGCGTCGCGGCGATGCCCAGCGCATGGTGCAGCCGCGGCGCATCGAGCCCCATCGCCATGCCGGCGGCGGCCGCCGCGCCTACCGCGCCCGCCGTGGCGGTGGCATGGAACAGGCCCGCATGGCGCGCGCCCAGCGCCTCGCCCAGGCGCAGCGCGACCTCGTAGCCGGCCACGATGGCGCGCGCGGCGCGCTCGTGCGTGAGCCCGAGCGAGGACGCCAGCGCGAGCACCGGCGTGATCGCGACCACGCCCGGATGCAGCATGGCCGCGCGGTGCGCATCGTCGATCTCGCGAAGGTGCGCGATGCCGGCATTGGCGAAGCCGGCCGCCAGCGGCGTGGCGCCCTGGCCGCCGAACAGCGCCGCCTCGCCCGCACCGGGCATCAGCGTCTGCGCCAGGCCGCGCAGCGTGGCGGCGGCGGGCATGTCCTGCGCCGACCAGCCGGCCGTGAACCAGTCCAGCAGCGCCTGCGCGAGCCGCGCGCGCGTGGCGGCGGTCAGTGGCTGCGACGCCTGGCGCAACAGGTGCGCCACCAGCACGGATTCCGGCAGGACATCGGAAATGGGAACTGCGATCACGGCAAGGTCATTTTATTGAATGAAATCTGGATCATTATATAAAATGCACCGAGTTGCGAGGAATCCGCCCCATGAGCCTGTCCATCCGTTCCTTCTTCGATGCGGCCACTTCCACCTTCTCCCATGTGGTCGACGACGGCGCCGGGGCCTGCGCGGTGATCGACCCGGTGCTGGGCTTCGACATGCATTCCGGCCGCACCGATGCGCGTCCGGCCGAGGCCGTGGCCGCGCACATCGAGGCGCGGGGCCTGCAGATGCAGTGGCTGCTGGAGACGCATGCGCATGCGGACCACCTGTCCGGCGCGCCCTGGCTGCAGCAGCGCTTCGGCGGCACGCTGGCGATCGGCGCGGGCATCACCGCCGTGCAGCGCGAATTCCGCGGCATCTTCAATGCAGCCGACATGGCGGCGGACGGTTCGCAGTTCAACCGGCTGTTCGCCGACGGCGAGGCCTTCGCCATCGGCCGGCTGCAGGCGCAGGCGCTGCACGTGCCCGGCCACACGCCGGCCGACGTGGCCTACCGCATCGCCGACCCGGCCGGCGGCCCGGACGCGGTGTTCGTCGGCGACACGCTGTTCATGCCCGACCTGGGCACCGCCCGCTGCGACTTCCCGGGCGGCGATGCGCCCACGCTGTTCCGCTCGATCCGCCGGCTGCTCGCGCTGCCGCCGCAGACCCTGCTCTACCTCTGCCACGACTACCCGCCCGCGGGGCGGGAGGCCGCCTGCCGCACCACGGTCGCCGCACAGCGCGCGGGCAACATCCATGTGCGCGACGGCGTGCCCGAGGCCGACTTCGTCGCCCGCCGCCGGGCGCGCGACGCCACCCTGGCGCTGCCGGCACTGATGCTGCCGGCGGTGCAGGTCAACATGCGCGCGGGCCGCATGCCGCCGCCCGACGCCAACGGCACCGCCTACCTGAAGATCCCGGTCGACCGGCTGTGAGCCCCGCGCGCGCTACCGGCGCCAGTCGCGCGGCGGACGGCTGCTGAAGCCCTGCTGCAGCAGCGCCTTCTGCGCCACCTGCACGGCCTTGCGCTGGGCCGTCGCGCTCTGCCGCTGCGCCAGGCCGATCACCACCAGCGCGCCCTGGAAGGCGCCGTCGCTGTCGAACACCGGCACGGCCACCGACGCGATCTGCGGCACCCGCTCCTCGCGGGTGATGGCGAAGCCGTCGCGCGCAATGGCCGCCGCCTGGGGCGTGCTGCCGCCCGTGAAATAGCGCAGCACATGCGACGACGAGCCGCCGGCCGAGAGCTTGAGCCGCGCACCCACCTCCACATGGTGGCGCACCTCGTTGCTGCTGTTCTCGCGGTAGAGGCAGACGCGCTCGTCGCCGTCGCGCACGTAGAAGGCCACCGTCTCGCCGGTCTGCCGCATCACCTCCTGCAGCACCGGCTGCAGCCGCGTGCCGATGTCGAAGGTGCGCCGGTAGAGCATGCCCATGTGCAGCAGCGCCGGGCCGGGCGCGTAGGCGCCGTCGTCGAAGCGGTGGACCATGCGGGCGCGCACCAGCACGCCGAGCAGCCGCAGCAGCGTGGCCTTGTCCAGGCCCGTGCAGTCGGCCAGCTCGCGCAGCTTCAGGCGCAGCCGGTCTTCGGTGAAGCATTCGAGGATCGACAGGCCGCGCTCGAGCACGCCGGAGGGCGGCTGCGGCGCGCTGGGCGCCACCTCGGGAGCCGGCGCCTCGACGGGCGAGGCGGCGTCCGATGCGCGCCGCGCCGTCTTGCGGGCCGGGGCCGCGTCCGATGTCTTCTTCGAAGCAGGGGTAGATCTCATGGGAGCAGATTGTGTGCGATTGCCGCGTCGGGACCGACCCGGTTGACAGTGCGTCGCGCGCCCGCCTAGAATTTTGTTTATTGAACTGTATTTCAATCAATGAAATACAGCAAATCGACAAAGAGACATTCCTGCCCTCGTGCCAGCTTGGCCGAGAAGCCCACCCGCCTTCTGCATGACCGCGACCATCGACATTCCCGCCGCCCCGGCCACCGACGCGCTGGCCGAGATGCTGTCCGGCATCGTGGGTTCTGCCCACGTGCTGACGGCCGCCGCCGACAGGGCCCGCTACGAGGCCGAGTGGCGCCGCACCTACCCCGGCAGCGCGCGCGCCGTGGTGCGCCCGGCCAGCACCGATGAGGTGTCGCGCGTGGTCGCCGCCTGTGCGGCCGCAGGCGTGCCGATCGTGCCGCAGGGCGGCAACACCGGCCTGGTCGGCGGCTCCACGCCCGACGATTCGGGGACCGAAGTGGTGCTGAGCCTCGAGCGCATGCGCGCCGTGCGCCGCGCGGATCCGCTGGACAACACGCTCACGCTCGAGGCCGGCTGCACGGTGCTCGAGGCGCAGGCCGCAGCCGAGGCGGCGGGCCGCCTGTTCCCGCTCTCGCTGGCCTCCGAGGGCAGCGCCACGGTGGGCGGCGTGGTCTCGACCAATGCCGGCGGTGAACAGGTGCTGCGCTACGGCAACACGCGCGAGCTGGTGCTGGGCCTGGAAGTGGTGCTGGCCGACGGCCGCGTGCTCGACCTGCTGGGCGCGCTGCGCAAGGACAACACCGGCTACGACCTGAAGCAGCTCTTCATCGGCGGCGAAGGCACGCTGGGCATCGTGACGGCCGCCACCTTCAAGCTCTTTGCGCGGCCGCGCCAGGTGGTCACGGCCTGGGCCGCGGTGCGCGACCCGCAGGCCGCGGTGGAACTGCTGTCGCGCCTGACCGATGCGGTGGGCGAGCGCGTGACCGCCTTCGAGCTGATCGGCGAGGAGCCGCTGGGCCTGGTGCTGCGGCACGGCACGCCCGGCATGCGCGCGCCGCTGGACAGCGTGGCGCCCTGGTCGGTGCTGCTCGACGTGTCCGAGGTCTCCGCACACCTGGACCTGCGGCCCGTGGTGGAAGACGTGCTGGGCACGGCAATGGAAGACGGCCTGGTGCCCGATGCCGCACTCGCCGCTTCCGACAGCCAGGCCCACGCCTTCTGGGCGCTGCGCGAGCACATCCCCGAGGCCCAGCGGCTGGAAGGCCCGTCGATCAAGCACGACATCGCCGTTGCCATCTCGCGCATTCCCCAATTCATCGAGCAGGCCGGCGCAGCGCTGCAGCAGCTGATGCCCGGCATCCGCATCGTCTGCTTCGGCCATGTGGGCGACGGCAACCTGCACTACAACCAGGGCAAGCCCGCCGGCATGGCCGATGCCGAATTCCGCTCGCGCGAGGAGGCGGTGCACGGCGTCGTGCACGCCACCGCCGCGCGGCTGGGCGGCTCCATCTCCGCGGAGCACGGCATCGGGCGACAGAAGCAGGCGGCCTTCATGCACTACAAGAACCCGGTCGCGCTGGCCGCCATGGCGCGGATCAAGCGCGCGCTGGATCCGGCCAACACCTTCAATCCAGGCCGCATGCTGCCGCGCGCGCTGCTGGCCCCCCTCACCTTCCGCTGAACCACCAGGACCTCCATGCCCGTTTCCGTCTTCGACATGCAATCGCTCCAGCACCTCTGGGGCACCGATGAACTGCGCGCCATCTTCGGCGAGGAGAACCGCATCCAGAAGTGGCTCGACTTCGAAGCCGCGCTGGCGTCCGCGCAGGCCGAGCTGGGCCTCATCCCGGCCGCCGCCGCGAAGGAGATCGCGAGCAAGGCCAGGGTCGAGCACATCGACATCGCCGCGATGTCGGCCGAGATCCGGCGCATCAAGCATTCGCTGGTGCCCGCGTTGAAGCAATTGCAGGCCGCCTGCTCGAAGGAAAACGGCGAATGGGTGCACTACGGTGCCACCACGCAGGACGTGGTCGACACCGGCGTGGCCCTGCAGCTCAAGGAATTCCATGCGGTGGCGATGCGCGACCTGCAGGCCGTGGGCCGGGAACTCGCCCGCCTGGCCGTGGCCCACCGCGACACGCCCATGGCAGGCCGCACGCACGGCGTGCAGGCGCTGCCGATCACCTTCGGCCACAAGTGCGCCGTGTGGCTCGACGAACTCGGCCGCCACCACGAGCGGCTGGTGCAGGCCGCACCGCGCGTGCTGGTCGGCATGCTGGCCGGCGCCGTGGGCAGCCAGGCCTCGCTGGGCCCGAAGGCCATCGATCTCGAAGCGCTGATGCTGAAGAAGCTCGGCCTGGGCGTGCCCACGATCAGCTGGGCACCGGCGCGCGACCGCTTCACCGAATACACGGGCCTGCTCGCCATGCTGGGCAGCACGCTGTCGAAGATCGGCAACGAGCTCTTCAACATGCAGCGCAACGAGTTCGGCGAAGTCGAGGAAGGCTTCTCCGAAGGCAAGCTGGGCTCGTCCACCATGCCGCACAAGCGCAACCCGACCTCGGCCGAGAACCTGGCCGGCCTCTCGCGCCCGCTGCGCTACAACGCCGCGATGATGGTCGAGGGCATGGTGCAGGAGGGCGAGCGCGACGGCATCGCCTGGAAGATGGAATGGAAGGCGCTGCCCGAGTGCTGCCTGATCGCCGGCGCCATGCTGTTCCAGGCCAGGAACCTGCTCGCGGGCCTGAAGGTGAATGCCGACGCGATGGCCGCCAACCTCGACCGCATGCGCGGCTACCTGCTGTCGGAGCGCGTGATGCTGGAGCTGTCGGAGCGCGTCGGCAAGCAGACCGCGCACGAATGGATCTACGAAGCCTCGATGCACGGCATCACGCAGAAGCTGAGCTTCGCCGATGCGATGCGCCAGCACGCGGGCCTGGGCCAACTGCTCGCCGACGACGAGATCCGCGACATGACGGACCCCGCGGCCTACCTGGGCCAGTGCGGTGCTTCGGTGGACCGTGTCGTGGCTGCGCAGGCGGCCTGGCTCAGCTGAATTGCGCCCCCTGCGGGAGTGCATCTCCCGCTGCACGAACAAAGACAGGAGACATGACATGCAGCACACCATCGCCCCGATCCGCCGCCTGTGCGCCCTGGCACTGGCGGGCGCCAGCCTGCTGGCCCTGGCCGCACCCGCCGCCCGGGCCGCCTACCCCGAGCAGCCCGTCAAGCTCGTGGTGGGTTTTCCGCCCGGCGGCGGCGGCGACCTGTACGGCCGGCTGATCGCCAACGCCATGGGCAGGACGCTCGGGCAGAGCGTGATCGTCGACAACCGCGCCGGGGCCGGCGGCAACATCGCCGCCGACATCGTCGCCAAGGCCAAGCCCGATGGCTACACGATCCTGCTGGCCATGAGCGGCAACCTCGCGGTCTCGCCCGCCATGAAACCGCAGAGCCTTCCCTACAAGGTGCCCGACGACTTCGCCGCGATCGGGCTGATCCTGGAAGCGCCGCACGGCCTGTTCGTGAGCCAGGGTTCGCGCTTCAGAACGGCGCGCGAACTGCTCGATGCCGCGAAGACGCAGAAGCTGAGCTTCGCCTCCACCGGCACCGGCGGCGCCGCACACATCGGCATGGAAATGGTCAAGCAGAAGGCCGGCGTGGAGATGCTGCACGTGCCCTACAAGGGATCGGGTCCGGCCATCACCGACATGATGGGCGGCCAGGTCGACAGCTTCTTCGCCACTGCCTCGCCGCTGGTCGGCCAGGTGCGCCAGGGCCAGCTGCGGCTGCTCGCGATCACCGGCGAAAAGCGCAACCCGGCGATCCCCGAGGTGCCGACCTTCAAGGAGCTGGGCGTGGATGTGCCGGTGACGCAGTGGTACGGCCTGGTGGCGCCCGCGGGCACGCCGCAGGCAGTGGTGAAGCTGCTGTCCGAGCACCTCAGCCGCGCGCTGGCGACGCCCGAGGTGCGCGACGCCATCCGCAAGGACGCCGCCACCGAGCGCGACCTGCCGATGGAACGCTTCCGCAGCTTCATCGTCGACGACATCGCCCGCTACAAGGCGGCCATCACGCCTGCGCTGATGAAGGAGATCGCCCAGTGAATACCGTGACCTTCGACACCCTCGTCTCCGCCGCGCAGCTGGCCGAGGCACTGCGCAGCGCGCATCCGCCGCTGGTGCTGGACTGCAGCTTCGAGCTGACGAACCTCGGCGCCGGCCAGCAGGCCTATGACGCGGGCCACATCCCCGGCGCGTTCTACCTGCACCTCGAACACGCGCTCTCGGCCGAGAAGACCGGCCGCAACGGCCGCCATCCGCTGCCCGCGCGCGAAGCTTTCGCCCGCACCCTGGCCGCGATCGGCGTGGGCAACGACACCCAGGTGGTGGCCTACGACAACGCCGGCGGCATGTATGCGGCGCGCCTGTGGTGGATGCTGCGCTGGGCCGGGCACCGCGCGGTGGCCGTGCTCGACGGCGGCATCGCGGCCTGGAAAGCCGCGGGCCACGCGGTGTCGACCGAGGCGTCGCCGGCACGGCCGCGCGGCGATTTCGCGCTGCGCGAACCGCTGGTCACGACGCTGTCCTACGAAGAGGTGCGCGCCAACATCGAGAGCCGGCACAAGCTCGTGCTCGACGCCCGCGCCCCCGACCGCTTCCGCGGCGAGAACGAGACGATGGACCCGGTCGGCGGCCACATTCCGGGCGCGAGGAACCGCCTGTTCAAGGACAACCTGGACGCCGACGGCCGCTTCAAGCCCGCCCGCCAGCTGCGCGCCGAATTCGATGCCATCACCGGCGGCCGGCCCGCCGCGGAACTGGTGAACCAGTGCGGCTCCGGCGTGACCGCCTGCCACAACCTGCTGGCCATGGAAGTGGCGGGCCTGAAGGGCGCAGCGCTCTACCCCGGATCGTGGAGCGAGTGGAGCGCGCAGCCCGGCGCGCCGATCGCCACCGGCCCGGCCGGCTGACCAGAAGCTCCGCGGACCCGCGCATGCCCACCTTCCATCCGCACAGCGCCCACTGGGGCGTGTTCTCCGCCGCCTGGGACGGCCGCACGCTCACGGTGAAGCCGCATCCGGGCGATCCGGACCCGAACCCGCTGATCGACAATTTTCCCGATGCACTGCGCCACCGCGCGCGCGTGACCACGCCGATGGTGCGCAAGGGCTGGCTGGCGCGCGGCCCCGGGCCCGATCCGATGCGCGGCCGGGACGCGTACGTGGCCCTGCCGTGGGAGGAAGTGCTCGACCGGGTGGCCGCGGAACTGCGGCGCGTGAAGGAACGCCACGGTGCCAGCGCGGTCTTCGGCGGCTCCTACGGCTGGTCGAGCGCGGGGCGCTTCCACCATGCGCAGAGCCAGGTGCACCGCTTCCTCAACACCACGCTCGGCGGCTACGTGCGCTCGGTCAACAGCTACAGCGCCGGCGCCTCGGGCCCGATGCTGCCGCACATCCTCGGCTCGATGGAAGAGGTGGCGCGCCGCAACGTGACGTGGGAGCAGATCGTCGAACACACCGACGTGGTGCTGGCCTTCGGCGGCATGGCGCTGAAGAATTCGCGCATCGCCTCGGGCGGCATCAGCCGCCATGTCGAGCGCGGCGCCATGCGCGAGGCGGCGGCGCGCGGCTGCCGCTTCGTCTGCATCAGCCCGCTCAGGAGCGACCTGCCCGACGAGGCGCGGCTCGAGTGGCTCGCCGCCAGGCCCAACACCGACACGGCGCTGATGCTGGCGCTGGTGCACCAGATCGTCAGCGACGGTGCGCACGACCGCGAATTCATCGCCAGCCACTGCGACGGCTGGGCCGCGTTCGAGGACTACCTGATGGGCCGCAGCGACGGCGTGGCCAAGAACTGTGACTGGGCCGCACCGATCTGCGACCTGCCGGCACAGCAGCTCGTCGAGCTGGCCCGCTCGCTCGTGGGCAAGCGCTCGCTGGTGGTGGTGTCGCACTCGCTGCAGCGCGCCGAGCATGGCGAGCAGCCGGTCTGGATGGGCGCGGTGCTGGCCGCGGCGCTCGGCCAGCTGGGCCTGCCCGGCGGCGGCTACAACTACGCGCTGGGCACGCTCGCGCACTACGGCAAGCGCAACAACGCCGTGCCGGCGGCCGCGCTGCCCCAGGGCAGCAACGGCGTGAAAGAGTTCATTCCGGTCGCGCGCATCAGCGACATGCTGCTCAATCCGGGCCAGCCCTTCGACTACAACGGCCAGCGCCGGACCTATCCGCACATCCGCCTCGCGTACTGGGCAGGCGGCAATCCGTTCCACCACCACCAGGACCTCGCGCGCCTGGCCGAGGCCTTCCGCACCCTCGACACCTTCGTCGTGCACGAGATCGCCTGGACCGCGACCGCGCGCCATGCCGACATCGTGCTGCCCAGCACCATGACGCTGGAGCGCGAGGACATCGGCGCCACGGCCACCGACCCGATGGTGGTGGCCATGCACCGCATCGCCGAGCCCTGCGGCCTGGCGCGCGACGACTACGACATCTTCTGCGACCTGGCCGAACGGCTCGGCGCCCTCGAGGCCTTCAGCGAGGGCCGCACGACACGCGAATGGCTGGCGCACCTGTACGAGCGCACCCGCAGCGGGCTCGAGGCACTGGGCCTGGACGCACCGGACTTCGAGACCTTCTGGCAGCGCGGCGAACTCATGCTGCCGCAGCGGGACGACGACGGCGGCATGCTGCGCGCCTTCCGCAACGATCCCGCCGCCGCGCCGCTGCCCACGCCCAGCGGCAAGGTGCAGATCAGCTCGCCGGCGATCGCCGCCTTCGGCTATGCCGACTGCCCGGGCCATCCGGCCTGGCTTGCACCGAGGTTCGCGCCGACCGCCGAGCATCCGCTGTGGCTGGTTGCCAACCAGCCGCACACCAAGCTGCACAGCCAGCTCGACTTCGGCGCCCACAGCCAGGCCAGCAAGCGCCGCGGCCGCGAGGTCTGCACGCTGCATCCCACCGCCGCCGCGGCGCGCGGCATCCAGGAAGGCGACATCGTGCGGCTCTTCAACGAGATCGGCGCCTGCCTGGCCAGCGCGCACCTGTGTGCCGACATGCGCGAGGACGTGGTGCAGCTGCCCACCGGCGCCTGGTACGACCCGGCCACGGACGACCAGGGCCGCCCGATGTGCGCGCACGGCAACCCCAACGTGCTGACGCGCGACATCGGCACCTCGTCGCTCGCGCAAGGCTGCGCAGGCCAGCTCAGCACGGTGCAGATCGAACGCTACGACGGCGCGCTGCCGCCGATCCGCGCGTTCGAGCCGCCGGTGGCGGTCACATGCGCAGCATCTTCCCCGGATTCATGATTCCGGCGGGGTCCAGGGCCCGCTTGATGTCGCGCATCAGATCGATCGCCTCGCCATGCTCGACTTCGATCTGGCCAATGCGATGCAGCCCCACGCCATGCTCGCCGGTGCAGGTTCCGCCCATCCGTATCGCGCGCAGGGCAACACGCTCGGCCAGCGCCTCGGCCTTGGCGCGCGCCGCCCGGTCTGCGTCGTCGTAGATGATCCCGAGGTGGAAGTTGCCGTCGCCCACGTGCCCGACGATCGGTGCATAGAGCCCGCTTTCGCGGATGTCGGCCTCGGTCTCGGTGATGCAGTCGACCAGCGCCGAGATCGGCACGCAGGCATCGGTGCCCATCGAACTCCAGCCCGGATGCATCGCCAGGTTGGCGTGGTAGCACGAGTGGCGGGCCTTCCACAGGCGCGAGCGCTCCTCGGGCCGGTGGGCATAGCGGAACCCGCTGCCGCCGTTCTCGCTGGCAAGGCCCTGCACCATGTCCACCTGCTCGGCCACGGCCGCCTGGCTGCCGTGGAACTCGATGAACAGCGTGGGCCTTGCCTCGAATTCGTCGAGCTTCGAATAGCGGATGCATGCGTCCATCTGCACATCGTTGAGCAGCTCGATGCGCGCCACCGGGACACCCAGCTGCAGCGTGGCGATCACCGTGTCCATCGCGGCGCGGAGGCTGTCGAACTGGCAGACCGCCGCAACCACATGCTCCGGCAGGCCGAACAGGCGCAGCTGCACCTCGGTGAGGATGCCCAGGAGGCCTTCGCTGCCCACGTAGAGCCGGGTGAGGTCGAAACCCGACGCCGACTTGCGCGCGCGCGTGCCGGTGCGAACGATGCGGCCGTCGGGCGTCACCACCGTCAGCCCCATGACCGTTTCGCGCATGGTGCCGTAGCGCACGGCGGCCGTGCCCGACGCGCGCGTAGACGCCATGCCGCCCAGCGACGCGTTGGCGCCCGGGTCCACCGCGAAGAACAGGCCGCTGCTGCGCAGGTGTTCGTTGAGCTGCTCGCGCGTCACGCCGGCCTGGACGCGACAGTCCATCGAATCCGTCGAGACCTCCAGCACCCGGTCCATGCGCGAGAGGTCGATGCACACCCCGCCGTGGATCGCCGCCACGTGCCCCTCCATCGAGGTTCCGCTGCCGAAGGCGATGATCGGCACCTCGGCACGATGGCACAGCCGGGCCGCGGCGGCCACTTCCTCGTTCGCAAGGGGGAACAGCACGAGGTCCGGCTGCCCGGGGTCGGGCAGGCCCTCGCCGTGGCTGTGGTGCGCGCGCACCGCAGCCGATGTGACGGCACGCTCGCCGAAGATCGCCCGGAACTCGGGCAGGAGCAGTTCGACCGCTCGCGCGGTTTGTTCGAGGGATCGGTGGAAGGGCATCGTTGACGGGGGTGTGGGATGTTCAGGCGCCAAGGTAGGCGTCGCGCACATGGTCGTCGTGCAGCAATTGGGCGGCGCTGCCCTCCAGCGCGATGCGCCCGCCCTCCAGCACGTAGCCATGGTCGGCGACGCTGAGCGCGGCGAACGCGTTCTGCTCGACGATGACCACGGTGCGGCCGGCGCGCGCGATGCGGCGAATGTCCATGAACATCGCCGTGGTCAGCTTGGGCGACAACCCCATCGAAGGTTCGTCCAGAAGCAGCACGCGCGGTCCGGCCATCAGACCGCGGGCGATGGCCAGCATCTGCTGCTCGCCGCCCGAAAGCACCCCGCCCATCTCGCCGGACTTGCGCTTGAGCACCGGGAACAGCTCGTAGACCTCGTCCAGGGTCTCGGCCACGGCCGCCTTGTCGTGCCGGCGCACGTAGGCGCCGACGTCCAGGTTCTCCTTGACGCTGAGCGTGGAGAAGATACGCCGGCGCTGCGGAACACAGGCGATGCCGGAGGCCACGATCTGCTCCACCGATCGATCATGGATGCCGTGGCCGCAGTACTCCACGCGGCCGGCACTCGGCTTCAGGCGTCCCACGACCAGGTTGAGCGTGGTCGACTTGCCGGCGCCGTTGGCACCGATCACCGCGACGATCTGGCCGGGGTAGGCGCGGATCGACAGGTCGAACAGGATCTGGACCTTCCCGTAGAACACGTCGACGTGCGCGAGCTCGAGCTCCGGGCGCTCGGCCATCGCCGAAGCAGGCAGATCGGCTTGCATCATGGCTTTCCTCGCATGCGCGCCACCTCAGAACCTGACGGCCGAGCGCACGACCGGCTGGCCTCCCTTGATCTCGACGATGTTCACCTGCTTGTTGCAGTCGCCCGCCTTGTCGCACTTGTAGTCGGCCAGCAGGCCGCTGTAGTTCACGCTGGAGAATGCCGCGCGGATCTTCTCGACATCGGCCGACCTGGCCTCGTTGATCGCCTTGGCCGCGAGGATGGTCGCGTCGTAGTAGGTGGCGGACCACACGTCGGGCGCCATCCTGTACCTGGCTTCGTATTTCTTGACGAACGCCTGCACCGCGGGGTTTGGATCGGTGGGCACGAAATAGGACGCGCTCATCGAGCCCTCGGCCGCGCTGCCCGCGAGCTTGAGGAATGCGTCTTCGGAAAGCACGGCCCCCGCGAACTTGAAGGGCAGCCCGAACTGCCTGGCCTGGCGCAGGATCAATGCCGCATCGGTGTCGTGCGCCCACAGGATCACCAGCTCGGCGCCGGATTTCTGCAGCTTCGCGAGCTGGGCGGAATAGTCCTTGTCGCTCGGGTTGTGGCTTTCCACCGCCACGGGCTTCAGCCCCAGCGCGGCCATCTGCGCGACGACGCGCGCCTGGCCCGACTTGCCGAAGTCGTCGTTGGCATAGAACACCGCGGTCTTCTCGCCGGCCTTGAGTTCGTTGCGCGCATAGGCGATCAGCGCCCGGGCCTGCACGTCGTCGTCCGAGCGCGTGCGCACCACGTAGCTGCATCCGCTGTGCGTGATCGCCACCGACGTGCCGCCCGTGATGGACACCACCTTGCCGTTGCAGTAGGTCTTCTGCGTGGCCATCTGCGTGACCGAGTAGTGCGGGCCGATCATCACCGGCACCTTGCTGACCTGCATCAGCTTGTTGACGGCATTGATGGCGCCGTTCGGGTTGTCGCCCTGGTCGTCCTCGAACACCACTTCCAGCGGCTTGCCCAGCACGCCGCCCGCGGCGTTGATTTCGCTGACCGCGAGTTCCACGCCCTGCTTGAAGTTGCGCCCGACCAGGGCCTTGGGCCCGGTCTGGGGCAGCGACACGCCGATCAGCGCATCGGCCATGGCTGGAACGCACAGCACCAGCGCGGCGGCGCCGAGCCAGCCGGCGCGCGGGAACGGGATGGAAGATTTCTTCATGGCTTGTGTCTCCGGTGAGTTGCGCAACATGCGCCTTGTTGAAAACCGAGGGAGCGGAAAGATGGAGATGCCGGTCTCACGCCGGGGCCGGCTCGCGCGCCAGGGGAGCCGCCGGCTCCGGTGGAATGCGCTCGCCCAGGTAGGCCTCGATCACCGCCGGGGAGTCCATGACCTCCGCGGGGCGGCCGTCGGCGATCTTGTCGCCCAGGTTGAGCACGACCACCCGGTCGCACATGTTCATCACCAGCTTGATGCGGTGCTCGACCACCAGGATCGACATGCCTTGCGCGCGCAGGTGCTGGAGGATCTGCGAGAGTTCCAGGATGAGCCCGCCGCGCAGCCCGGCCGCGGGCTCGTCGAGCAACAGCAGCCTCGGCTTGTTCACGATGGCGCGCGCCATCTCGACCAGCCGGCTCTGGCCGAAGGACAGGTCGCCCCCGCGGCGGTGCGCAAGATGCGCGACGCCCATGCTGGCAAGGGCTTCCAGTGCGGCGGCACGGCTGCAGGCTTCGCGCGAGCCTGCCGGGTCGCGCGGCGCGCGATGGGCCACCATCACGTTCTCCAGCACCGTCATCGATTCCCACAGCCGGACATTCTGGAAGATGCGCGAGACGCCTCGGGCATGGATGGTCCATGGCGCGAGGTTGTCGATGCGGTCGCTGCCCAGCTGGATGGAACCTTCGACGCCCACCGTGCCCGAGCAGGCGTTGATCATGGTCGACTTGCCCGAGCCGTTGGGTCCGATGAGGCCCAGGATCTCGCCGCGCTGCAGGTCGAACGCCACCTCGTTCAGCGCCTTCACGCCGCCGAAGCTGCGCGATACGCCGCGCACCCTGAGCAGCGCCTCGCCGGCGCCGGGCGCCGGAACATGGGCACGCAGCGCCGATGCCGCGGCCGCCGCCGCAGCGCCGAGGTTGAGCGGCGCGGCGGGCGCCTCGCCCACGGGTTCGCGCTTGCCGGTCAGGAACGCGCCCAGCAGCCAGTCGCCGACCACGCCGAGACCGCGCGGCGCGAGCAGCAGGATCGCCACGACGCCGATGCCGAAGGCCGCGAGATAGTAGGTCTGCAGGCCGCGCAGCGCTTCGGGCAGGACCGTGATGACGACCGCGCCCAGGAAGGTGCCGGCAATCGAGCCCAGGCCGCCGAGCACCACCATCAGCATCATCTTGATGCTCTCGAAGACCGTGAAGTTGGCCGGCGCCGCAAAGCCCACGAGCAGCACATACAGGCCGCCCGCCAGTGCCGCCCACGCGCTGGACACCACGAAGGCGATGGTCTTCACGCGGCGCGAATCGACACCCATGGCTTCGGCGGCGATCTCGTCGTCGCGCACCGCGCGCATGTGGCGGCCCGTGCGCCCGCGATGGAACAGCACCGTGACGGCATAGGCCGCGAAGCACAGCGCCAGCAGCGGAAAGTACAGCTGCCGGTCGATGTTGTCGCCCAGCGCCGGAATGCTCAGGGTCGGGATGTCGCGCATGCCCATCGGGCCGCCGGTCAGCCATTCCTCGTTGAGCGCCACCATGCGGAAGATCTCGTTCAGCGCCAGCGTGACGATGGCCAGGTAGTGCCCCTTGATGCGCGTGCTCACCGCGCCCAGCAGCACCCCCACGGCCGCCGTGAGCAGCATGGCCGCCGGCAGCGCGAGGTACCACGGCAGCGAGAGCCGCATCATGAACAGCGCCGTCGCGTAGGCGCCGAAACCCACCAGCGCCGCCTGCCCGAGCACGATCTGTCCGGTGACGCCGGTGGCCACCTGCAGCCCCAGCGCGGCGATCGCGAAAATCCACGCGAGGTTGAGGACGTGCAGGTAGTAGCTGTTGAGGTCCAGCACGATCGGCAGCGCGAGCGCCGCGAGCACGGCGGTCCAGGCGGCGGGGCGCATCCAGGTCTGGGTCATGGCGGGCTCCTCAGGCACGGTCCGCATTGCGCTCGGGCAAGAGGCCCTGGGGACGCACGAGCAGGAACACCAGCAGCAGGCCGAATGCGATCGCATCCTTGTAGGTCGAGGAGATCGTGAAGGCGCCGACGTTCTCGGCCACGCCCAGCAGCACGCCGCCAAGGATCGCGCCCGGGACGCTGCCGAAGCCGCCGATGATCATCGCGACGAAGCCCTTCAGCCCCACCAGCGTGCCCATCTCGGTCGTCACGTAGAAGAGCGGCGCAAGCAGGATGCCGGCGAGCGCGGCCAGGACCGAAGAGAAGGCGAAGGTGCCGGCAAGGACGCGGTTGACCGGTATGCCCATGAGCAGCGCGGTCTCGCGGTCGAGCGCGGTGGCGCGCATCACCTTGCCGATGGTGGTGTAGCGCAGCACCAGGTACTGGAGCGCCATCACGGCGACGACGACCGCCATGATCGCGATCTGCTGCACGGGAACGCGCAGTCCGCCCAGGGCCACGACGCCGTCGCCGAAGGGGCTGGCGTACAGCAGCGGCTCGGGGCCGTAGATGATGCGGGCCATCTCCTTGAGGAAGATGCCGAATCCGACGGTCGCGATGATGGCGACCAGCGCCTTCTGGCGCTGCAGCCGTGCAAACACGAGGCGCGAGAACACCGCGCCCAGCACGGCCATGACCGCGGCGGTGAGCACCGCGGCGAGCCAGAACGGCAGCTGCAGGCTGGTGGTGAAGGTGGCGACGAAGACGAAGGCCGAGAACGTGAGGAACTCGCCGGCGGCGAAGTTGACGATCGCCATGGTGTTCCAGACGTAGGCGTAGCCGAGAGCGATCAGGGCGTAGATGCAGCCCATGGCAAGGCCGCTGACGATCACTTGTCCAAGCATTTCTTGTCTCCGGAAAAAAATTGCGCGCGGCGGGTTCCGCGCGTCAGAGGCTGTCGACCATGCGCTGCAGTGCCACCATGCCGGGGTCGTCCATGCCGATGGTCTTGTCCGCGAACATGCGCGCACGGCCGATGCGGTTGGGCTTGTCGCGGAACGCGTCGAGCGCGGCGCGCACTGCGTCGCTGGCGACGCGGCGGAGGTCGGCGCCTTCCGGCGACGCAGCCAGTGCGACATGAACGGCATGCAGGCCGTCGAGCACCGTCTTGTCGCCCAGGCTCGCACCGCCGCGCGCCGCGAGCGTGGCGACCACGTCGGCGAGCATGGCCGCGAGTTCCGCGCGATCGAGCGAGTCGATGCCCGCGCATCGCTTGGCACAGCTCATGAGCGCGACCGTCAGCAGCGTTCCGAAGCTCGACCCCGACGCCTTGGCGGTCGCCTGCGCGGTGCGCCTGAAGATGCCTTCCAGCGTCGCCGGCAACTCGGGCAGCGCCTGCTCCACCATCGTGGCGCACTTGTCGAGCGTCGCGCCCAGGTCGGCATCGCCCAGGCGGCCGTCGAGCGCGTTGAGTTCCGGGGCGGCGGCGTGCAGGCCCGCGCACCAGCGGGGCAGCGCGGCCGCGAGCGTGGCGGCGTCGAGCATCATCGGCGCACGCTCCAGAACGGGCAGTCCGCGGGCGCGGCCAGCAGCGCCTCCAGCTCCGGGTCGAGCTTCATCACGCTCAGCGATGCACCCGCCATTTCCATCGACGTGGCATAGCGTCCCACGAGCGGGCGCACGATCGTCACGCCGCGGCGCGCGAGCACGCCGGCCACGCGGCGGTACAGGATGTAGAGCTCCTCGGCGGGCGTCGCGCCCAGGCTGTTGACGAGCACGGCAACGCGATCGCCCTGCGCCAGCGCGAGCTCCGGCAGCACGTGCTCGAGCATCTCGTCGGCCAGCGCGTCGGCCGGCTTGAGCGGCCCGCGCCAGATGCCGGGCTCGCCATGGATGCCCATGCCGAATTCCACCTCCTGGTCGCCGATGGCGAAGGAAGCCTTGCCCGACTCCGGCACCACGCAGGGGCTGAGCGCGACGCCGATCGAGCGGCAGGCGTCGCCCGCCTTGCGCGCGAGTGCCGCCACCTCGTCCAGGGTCGCGCCGGCGGCCGCCTTGGCGCCGGCGGCCTTGTAGACCAGGACCAGGCCTGCGACGCCGCGGCGCTTCTCGTGCTGCGCAGCGGGCGCACTCGCCACGTCGTCGGCGACGCGCACCGACGCCACCGGCATGCCCTCGAGTGCGAGCATTTCGGCCGCCATGTCGAAGTTCATACGGTCGCCACCATAGTTGCCATAGAGCTGCAGCACGCCCGCGCCGCCATCGGCGGCGCGCATCGCCTCGATGCAGTCGTCCATGCGCGGGCCCGCGAACACGTTGCCCACGGCGCAGCTGTCGAGCAGGCCCTCGCCGACGTAGCCGAGGAACACCGGCAGGTGGCCCGAGCCGCCGCCGGTGACGATGCCGACCTTGCCGGGTACGGCGCCGCCGCGGCGCACGATCACGCGGCCGCCCTCGCCGCGGCGTTGCAGCTCGGGATGGGCCAGGCACAGGCCGTCGAGCATTTCGTCGACGTAGGCATGGGGGTCGTTGAGGATCTTTTTCACGGTGGTCTTCGTCTGTTCGGGGGCGTTGTCGTGCTGTCGCGGGCATGGCGCTGCCGACGCCGGCTTGCGCCCGGCGCCTGCATGCGCGGAGGTGCTCAGTCGGCCTTGAGGCGGCCGTCCCTGGTGGCCTGCGTGGCCAGTGCGTACTCGGCGTCGAGGATGCGGGCGAACTCCTGCGGCGTGCTGGACAGGGCGACGCTGCCGAGTTCGCGGGCGCTGTTCACCGTCTGCGGGTCCTTGACGGCCTGCGCCAGCGCCGCGGCGAGCTTGTCATGCACGTCCTTTGGCGTGCCGCTGGGCGCGAGGACCCCGACGTACGTGGTGCCATCGATCTCGCCGAAGCCGAGCTCCGCCACGGTCTGCACGCCGGGCAACGACGGGTCCTGCGCGGGACCCAGGACCGCGAGCGCCTGGAGCGAGCCACCCTTGATGTGCTGCAGCGAGCTGGTGACCTGGTCGAAATGCACATCGACCTGGCCGCCGATCAGGTCGACCAGCGCCGGACCCGAGCCCTTGTAGCTGACGATCGTGAACTTGGTCTTGAGCAGGTTCTCGAGCTGCAGCAGCGCGAGATGGTTGGGCGTGCCCGGCCCCGAGTGCGCCGCCGTCAGCTTGCCGTCGCCGGAACGCGCATAGGCCGCGAACTCCTTGAAGTTCCTGAAGCGCGTCTCGTTCTTGCGCGCGAGCAGAACCATCGAACTCTTGTTCACCAGGCCGAGCGGCGCGAAGCTCGACCGGCTGTAGCTGGTCTTGACCATCTCCGGGACCGTGACCACCACGCCGGCGCCGCAAAGCAGCAGCGTGTAGCCGTCGGGCGCCGCGCGGGCCACCTGCATGGCGCCGATCGAGCCGCCGGCACCGGCCCGGTTGTCGACCACGACCGACTGGCCCAGCACCTTGCCCAGCGCCACGGCCACGGTGCGCGCGACGATGTCCGTGTTGCCGCCCGGTGCGAAGGGAACCACGAGCGTGAGCGGCTTGCTGGGAAAGCCCTGCGCCCAGGCCGGCGCGCCGAGCACGCTGCCCGCCGCGGCGGCCGCGCCGAAATGGAGGATCTGCCGACGATCGATGTTCATTTTTTTCACCTGTCTCCGAGTGGATGGCGCCTTCAGGCGTCGAAGCGCAGCACGTCTTCCAGCGCCGTCTCGATGCGCGCGCGCTGGGCTGCGGTGGTCGGCGGCATCGGTGCGCGCGGCAGGCCGGCGTCACACCCTTGCAGCGTGATGGTCGTCTTCAGGTTGGCCGGCAGGTTGTCGCCGATCACGGCGTTCCAGAACGCGAGCATCGACTTGTGCATCTCCAGCGCCTTCACGTGGTCGCCGGCCTGCACGGTGTTCCACAGGGCCACGCACACGCCCGGCAAGGCGGCCGGGGTGGCGGCGATCGTGCCGTGCGCACCCAGCGCGAACGACGAGTACAGCAGGGCGTCGACGGCCGAGAAGACCTTGCAGCCCTTCGGAACGCCGAGCAGCAGGTCGGCCATCAGCTTGAGGTCGCCCTGGCTCTGCTTGATGCCCTGCACGCCGGGCAGCTCGTTCATGAGGCGGATCATCTGCGCCGGGTTCAGGTAGTTCCACGGCACGACGTTGTAGATGATCACGGGGATGTCGACCGCTTCGGTCAATGCCTTGAAGTGGCGGTGGGTCGCCTCCTCGTCGGGCTTGAACAGGTAGTGCACCGGCGTGACCTGCAGCGCCGCGACCGGCAGGTGCGAGATTGCCTTGGCGCGGTTGATCGCGTCCCGCGTGCTGTTGGAGATGATGCCGGCCACGATCGGCACCTGGCCGGCAACCTCCGCGGCGGTGATCTCCATGAGGCGGCTGAACTCGTCGATCGTCAGCGTGTGGCCTTCGCCGCTGCTGCCGCCCGGGCAGACGCCGTGCACCTTCTTGTCGAGATTGAAGCGAATGAGCTTGCGGAAGGCCGCCTCGTCGATGCTGCCATCGGCAGTGAAAGGCGTGACGAGCGGCGGAATGACGCCAGTGAGATCGAGACCCATGAAGAAAGCTCCGGTGTGCGGGGATGACAGCGAAAAGGCGGCGGGTGCCGCGCCATGGGACAACTATACACCGACTAACATGTTAGTCATGTGTTAGTGATAACCCTAGTCGTACGACAATGACAGGCCAACGCCCGCACCACGTACCATTGCTGCAATGACTCCCCCCGCCACCACCCGTTCAGCCCGCCCCAGACAGGCGGCTCAAGCAGGCGTCGAACACGCGCCCGTGACGCAGCGCAGCCGCGCCTACCAGGGCTTCCAGCAGCAGATCATCGACGCGCGCATCAGGCCGGGCCAGTTCGTTTCGCAGCGCGAGCTCATGGAACTGCTGGAGATGCCGCTGGCCGCCGTGCGCGAGCTGGTGCCGAGGCTGGAGGCGGCCGGCCTCATCAAGGCGGTGCCGCAGCGGGGCCTGCAGATCGCCAGCGTCGACATGAAGCTGATCCGCAATGCCTGGCAGGTGCGCGCCATGGTGGAGCGCGAAGCGGTGGTTCACTTTGCGCGCGTCGCCAGCGCCGAGACGATCGCAAGACTCATCGAAGCCCACGAGGCGATCCTGGAACGCGCGCTCAAGCCCCAGCCCGACGCGCAGCTCGAAAAAGACGCCCAGGCGGTGGACTGGGGCCTCCACGATCTGATGGTCGATTCGATCGGCAACGAGATCCTGTCGGAGATCTACCGGGTCAACAGCCTGCACGTGCGCCTGATCCGCTACGACGCCGATTCCATGCGCCCGGTCCAGGTCGTGCCGGCGATGCGGGAACACCTCCAGTTCCTGCACGCCCTCGCCGCCAAGGACGGCGAAGGCGCGCTCGCCCACATGATGGCCCACATCGAAGAGTCCAAGCACCGGGTGCTGACGGGCATGCTGCGCGTGGGCCAGTTGCCGGGATCGGTCTGACGATGCCCTGCCGTGGGCAGCGCAACCAGTGACTTTAGGCACTGTGGGAAATCCTGCCTTCCCTCTAGATTTGCGCGGGGCCGGATCTCGGCCCTTTCGCAAACAACGGGAAGATCGCATGAAGAAATCCACGGACAAGGCCTACCAGCAGCGCGCGTTTTCAAGACCGGCCATGGCCGCAGCGGCGGCAACGCTCCTGGCGCTTGCCGGCTGCCAGAACATGCCCGCGCTCGACATGCAGATGGGCAGCCAGTCCGCCAAGACCGTCGCGACCGGCAGCGCCGCGGGCTCGGCCACCTCCGGTGAGAGCAGCGCCCTCGAGCGCTGCGATTCGCCGCTGGGCACCGTCTCGCTGATCGAGAACGTCGATGCCGGCTGGTACACCGTGCTCACCGGCGAATACAAGCTGCCGCCCACGGCCAATCTGCTGCGCCTGCTGGTGCAGCAGTCGAACTGCTTCGTGGTGGTCGAGCGCGGCGCGGCCGGCATGAACGCGATGACGCGCGAGCGCGCGCTCATGCAGTCGGGCGAGATGCGCGGCGGCAGCAACTTCGGCCGCGGCCAGATGGTGGCGTCCGACTACGGCCTTTCGCCGGAAATCGTATTCAGCAACAACGACGCGGGCGGGCTCGGCGGCGCCATCGGCGGGCTGGTCGGCGGCGGCCGCGGCCGCGCCATCGCGAGCCTGGGCGCCAGCCTCCAGACCAAGGAAGCCGCGGCGCTGCTGACGCTCATCGACAACCGCTCGGGCGTGCAGGTCGCGGCATCGGAAGGCAGCGCCTCCAAGACCGACTTCGCGGGCTTCGGCGAGCTGAGCGGCCTGCGCGGCGCCGGCAACGTCGGCGGCTACACACGCACGCCGCAGGGCAAGCTGATCGCGGCGGCCTTCATGGACGCCTTCAACCAGATGGTGCGCTCGCTGCGCAGCTACAAGGCGCAGACGGTGCGCGGCCAGGGCCTGGGCGGCGGCGGCCGGCTCGGCGTGGATGGCGGCGCGGCGCCTTCGCAGACCTCGGCGCAGCCGGCATCATCGGGCCGCAGGAGAAAGTAGCCCGGCTCGCGGCGACGTCAGCGCGCCTTGCCGGCCTGCTCGGAGCCGCTGTCGGCCAGCAGCTCCGCGCTGCTCAGGCGCTGCGACGCGCGAATGATTTCCGGCGCGCCGGCCGTGCGGACCACGCGGCTGCTGCTCGTCAGCACCCGCTTCTTGGCCTGCTGCGCGCCTTCGGTCAGGCTGTAGTCGATGCGGTAGTCCCATGCCGCGATCGGCACCTTGCGGTTGCCGAGGCGCTCGATGCGCACTTCCGCCGCGCTGCGTTCGCCGGGCCTGAGTTCGATGGCCTGCGAGAAGCCCCGCCCGACACCGATGACCGCCCCGGCGTCGTCGTACAGCGTGACCAGCACTTCGACGATGGCCAGCGCCAGGGCGTCCTGGCGCGCGTTGGCAAGGCGGCCGAATAACCACACCTCGTCCGCCTGCTGCACCAGACGCACGCGCGTGAACTGCAGCGGCGGCCCCTCGGTCGTCCAGAACGGCGTCGACAGCGCGCCGGCCTGCAACTCGTAGCGCGTGACGGGCTGGTCGCCCGGCAGCTGGATCAGCACCGGCGCCATCTCGCCGGGCATCAGCGTGCCGATCGGCACCGATTCGCTGTGCTCGCCGATGCGGCTGTCGCGGTCGTAGAAGATCGCCTTGACCTTCGGCCGCTCGATCGCGGTGCCGCTCTCGTTGCGCGCCGTCACCAGCAGCCAGGGCTGCGCCGAACTGCCGCTGCCCGCCAGCACCTGGCGTGCCTCGAGCCTGAGGCCCTCGCTCGGGATCGTGCGCGGCGCCATCGAGGCGCGCTCCGGCTGGTTGCGGTCCACGACATAGGCCATGACGCCGAAGACACCGGTGACCAGCACCACGACCGCCGCGATGGCAAGGCCCATCGACCGAGCCGCGCTGCGGCCGCGTGCCGACTGTTCAACCGCCAGCCTTCGTCCGGCTTCGTCCTTGACCTGCTCGAGCACACGCTCCAGCCGGTCGGAGACGTTGTCCTCGACGATCGACACCGAGCCGCAATGCGCGCAGGCGTACTGGTTGAGCCCCGAGCGCTGGAGCATGCCGCTGCCGCATTCACCGCACTTGAGCGTTTGCAGGTTGATGGTCAAAGAGATGTCCTCGGTGGCGATGGCAACGCGGTCCCGCGCGCATCTTAGCGAGGAAGCTGCGCGCATCAGGTATGCCGCCGCGACATATCTCCAAGTGCCCGGGCCGGATAGCGAATCGCCGCCCGAGTGGCGATAGTCCTACCGCCGGAGCCCGACCCAGGACAGCCACGGCGCTTCAAGAAAGATGGAGACAAACGAATGGACATGCGCGCTCGCGCCTGCCTTGCGGCGGGCCTCCCGACAGCTTCAGTGCAGCTCGGCCTCGCTCACGTCGGGCGCGACCGAGGCCACGCCGCGCGCGCGCCCGTTCGAATGCGCGATGGCATCGAGCAGCGCGCGGTTGTCGCTGCCGTCGCAGGTGGCCTGCACGATCACGTTGCGCTCGAAGCCCAGCCGGTCGCGCAGGGCGAAGAGCTGATCCTTCGAAGCGTCACAGGGCGTGTACTTGCGCTCGGGCGCGTCGGGAAACACGGCCGCCTGGCCGAAGACGTGGCAGTGCGCGTCCACCGCGCCGGGCGGCGGCGTGAAGCGCGGCTTCGACGGGTTCGGGTGGAAGCACAGCCAGTTCTCGTCCATGGTTTGCATGGCGCTCATCTTGCGCAGATCGCGGTCCGCGAGCGAGCGCCCAAGCGCGCTAGCAGCTAGCGCATTTCGGTATGGCTCTGCACCTGCGCGGCGGCCAGGTACATGGCCGTGGTCCCCACCGAGGCGTGCCCAAGGTTGTTCTGCACGACCTGGATCGGCACCGGCACCTGCCCTTCCCTGCCCCGCAGCGCGTGGGATCCATGCGAGTGTCGAAGCCAGTGAGTGCTCGCTTTCTTGAGCTGCTGCGCTTCGGCGCCACGCAGGCCGGCTGCGGCCTGGGCGACAAAGGCCTTGATCGCCTGGTACAGGCCCGAGGCCGACCACGCGGCCGGACGGCGCAGTTCGGCATCGAAGCGCGCGAGCACATGGATGCCGCGGTTGCTCACGGCGCCGACCTGCCGCTCGAAGCCGTGGCGCGCGAGTTCGTCCTCCAGTTCGGCCACCAGCGCCGGCGGCACCGGCACCCGGCGGCAGCGACCGCCCTTGCCGGCCACCGCCAGCTGCCAGCCGGTGGCCAGCGCGCCGTCGGCGCTGCGGTATTCGACCTGTTCCAGATCCTCGCACTTGGCGCTGGTGATCTCGGCCAGCCGCAGGCCGGTGGCATAGAGCCAGCGCATGCCGCGCCGCAGCCGGCGCCTGGCTTCGGTGTCGGCGTGCGCCTGAAGCAGCGCATCGACATGGTCCCACTGCGCGAAGCTCAGCGCCCGGCTGGAGTCCAGCGGCTGCTGCAGGCTCGCGGGCGGCGCCAGGGTGGCAAAGGGGTTGCCCACGAGGTAGTTCTGGTTCACCAGGAAGGCATGCAGGCTGCGCAGGATCGCGATGGCCTGGCGCAGCGCCGAGGGCGCGAGCGGCCCTTCCATCGGCCGCCACAGCGGCGACCAGCGCTGGTGATGGCGCGCGCCGCACCAGTGGGCGGGCGGATCGAGCAGGAAGTCGCGGTAGTCGATCGCATCCTCGACGGTGAGCGACGACAGCGCCTTCCCGCGCTCCAGCACGGCCCAGAGCAGCAGGCGCTCGGCCTCCTTGCGGTAGGCGCGCTGGGTGGCCGACAGGTCGGCCGTGGCATCGCCCGCGCGCTTCGCGCTGAGCCAGGCCCCCACGGCCTCGTGGTCGTTGGCGGCCATCAGAAGGCACTGCCCGTGCGGCGCGCGGTTGGTGCCTGCGCTGCCGTCGAGCCCGGCGGGGAGCACGAACTTTTCATAAGGCACGAGCGCGGTGCCGCCCGGCACCACGGCGGCCAGCGCCAGCGGGGCGAGCTGCGCCCGGGGCGTCATCGCGTGGGCGCCGATGCGCAGTCCCAGCACCTGTTCATTGGCGCGCAGCCAGTCGAGGATGCGCGCCGCCTTCAGTTCGCCCACGCCCGGCACATGCACCCACCAGCGCGACCCGATACCGTTGATGCGCTCGACCAGTGCTTGAAGCGTGCGCAGGCCGGCGCGTTCCAGGCGGCTCGCCACCGAGGGATTGAGCCATGACGACACGCTGTCCAGCGGCCGCGGGTCCTGGGCGACCAGGTTCTCGAGCCAGCGCAGCGCTTCGAGCTGGCGCTCGACCACGCGCGCCCGCCGCGAGGGCCGGGCGCCCTGCCCTGACTTGCCCGCGGCCGGATAGGCGGCCTCGTAGGCCTCGACCTGCTCGGATTCGGAGAAATCCTCCAGGCCGTTCGCCATGGCGAACTCGGCCAGGCTCGGCAGCGCCGGGGCCGCGGAAAAGCGGTCCGCATCGAGCAGGATCAGGCGGGCCGTGCCTGGCTTGTGCTCGCGCCGCGCCGCCGCCGCGAATTCGTCGCGGATCCAGGCGATGGTGCGGCGCACGGTCCGCAGGTCGGTGTGCTCGCCTTCCAGCCGCAGGTAGCGGTCCCAGCTGGCCCGTTCGTCGAGCCCCTGGGCCAGCGCCCGCATGAACGCGAAGTGTCCGCGGTGCAGCTTGCGCGGAATCAGGGCCTTCATGAGGCCGATGTCGGGTTCCGCTCGCTGGCCGGCTGCCAGAACTTCCACCACGGGCGCGGCGCCGGCGCGGGATCCTCCGGCAACTGCTGCAGCTGGCTCACGCGCGTGCGCCGCCGCTGCTCGACCTCGAGCGCATGCGCGATGCCGAAGGCCTCGCGGTCGCCGCGGCCCGCAAGGGCCCGCCAGTTCGACGCCAGACGCGCGAGCTCGTCGTCATCGATGTGGGACAGTTGGGAGGGTGTGGGAACGGCAGGCATGTCTGTCGCACTCATGCGGCGGTCCATCTCGCCGGTATGGCGGGATGGACCATGGCCCTGGCGGATGCCGGCCGGCCGGCTGGTACGGTGGTCGTTGTCATGAATGGGGTGATGATAACTGAAGTAATCATCAATACACATTTTGTGTTGCAACCAAGCATCTTCGCGAGCACCTTCGCCTAAGTTCTTGATTTGATTGGATTTTATCCGGGTTGCCCTGGGTCTGCCGGTCGCCACCGGATCCCGTGGAAACCTCGCAACAGTCGCCGATCGAGATCCGCCGCCCGAGCGGGGCTGTCCCGTCAGACCTGTGGCTTGGCGTCCGTGCCGGCTCCCGGGGTGCGGGACGTGTTTGCTTTAGTACTACCTTGACCATGGGAGCCGCGAATCACGTTCGAGGTCTTCGTGCATCCCGTGCTGCGCCCTGGCCCTAGGGCCTTGCTCGCCGCCTGTGCCAATGTCCCGCCGCGGGGGACCCGTACGAAGACGAGAGCGGCCACGGCCGCAAGGGGCGGCACGGCGGCGAAGGGGACAGGGAAAAGCGCAAGGGCAGGGACCACGCCTCGCGCGCCCCGTGGATGAAGCGCCGGTCCCTGCAGGCCCGCCGCGCGGCATGGTCGTCCAGCCCTCTGCGATCGTGACCCAGCCTCCGGCGATGGAAGTTCGCCGTCAGGTGCCGACGGCCCGAGCGGGCCGGGGCGGCTTTTGATTCCCTGCCCTGCCCCCGGTGACGCGCCATGACGCCGGCCCGGGTGCCGTTGC
Source organism: Variovorax beijingensis (assembly GCF_007828835.1). Taxonomy (GTDB): domain Bacteria; phylum Pseudomonadota; class Gammaproteobacteria; order Burkholderiales; family Burkholderiaceae_C; genus Variovorax; species Variovorax beijingensis_A. The sequence goes on from NZ_VIVL01000013.1 coordinate 79,301, forward strand.
GGCCGCCGGATGCCTGGGAGGGTCGGCGCAGGCAAATCCCAACGGTTCTCACAATGGCCCTGCCGCCCTCCCCCGGCAGACGGATTTACAGGGTCCGGGCCTTGCGCAAGGCTTCGGCGATGCCGGCTTCGAGTGCGTCCTGGCTGGCCTCGGTTGCAGCGTCGGGAACGATCGTGATCGTGATCTCTCCGCTCTTGGCGCGCACCAGCGTGCCGATCTTCTGCCCCGCGGACAGGACGTCGAGCTTTTCCGAACGTTCGAACCCGGGCTTGGCATCGAGCAGCCTCGCAACGACCATGGCCGGCGCGAGGCTGTGGCCCCGCAGCCTTTCCACGCGCTTCAGGACGCCGCGGCGGTCCTTTTCCATGGCGGCATTGATCTGCTCGGCATGGCGGAAGCTGATCTCCAGCGGACTGCGGAAGCACTCCACCACGGCCGTCGGCAGCTGCGCCACCATGAGCGCCTTGCGCACCCAGGTGTGGCTCACGCCGAGCGCTTCGGCCAATTGGCGCTGCGTCGGGAACAGCTGCTCTTCCAGCGCGCGCTGGTACATCAGGCCCTGCTCGTAGTTGGACAGGTCCGCGCGTTCGCGATTCTCCCGGTCCATGGCGGCAAAGAGCGCGGCGTCGCCCAGCTCGTCGACCCAGATGGACGCCAGCACTGGAATGCCGAGTTCCAGCGCGGCCCGATGCCGGCGGTGGCCGAAGACGATCTCGAACTGGTCGGGCTCGTCCTTGAGCGGCCGCACCAGGATCGGCTGGACGTTGCCGCCGGCATGCTCGATGTCGGCCTTCAGGCCCGCGAAGGCGCTGCTCGTGAACGAGGCATCGTGGCGGTTCGCCCAGCGGCTCGGATGGATGGTCTTGGGGTCCATCTTGCGCGTCGGCAGCGAACCTTCGTACTGGCTGAGCTTTTCGCGCAGCGCCGCCATCTCGCCTTCGACCTGCTGGATCTGGCCGCGGAAAGCCATCATCTGGCCAGGGCCGGTGCGCGGCGCGAGCGAGCCGCCGACCGCCGGTGGAAACCTGGTTTCCACGGCGTTCGATGCGGACGGAGGCACCGCGGGAGCGGATGCCGGCGCCGGCGTGTCGACCGGATCCCTTGCCGCCTCGGGAAGCATCAGGCCGGCGGTCAACGCCTCCAGCCGCTTGCGGGTGCTAGCCATGATGGACACTCCTTGGCGCGGCCTGCGCCGCGCTCGATGCCGAGAAACGGGGCCGTCTGCCGATGCGGCCTCTGGCCTTCGGCACGCACCGCGGCATGGCCGCGCCGCATCGGGCCTGCGGAATCCGCAGCGGTGGAAACCAGGTTTCCACGGCTTGCGTCATGCCGCATAGATCGGGCACAGACCGAGCGAGCCGCCCGGTGGAAACCTGGTTTCCACCCCAAGAGGCTCCGGAAAGCATGGCCGGCATTCTCATTGCTGCGCCCTCCCCTGTGCGGTCCATGCGCCGATCACCGACTGCTCGACGAGCTCGACGAACGAATCGTAGGCGTCCACCGCGCGCTTGTAGGTCTTGGCGGCGCCTTCGTATTTCTGCACATCGTAGACCGTGGCGAACTCGGCCGCCTTGTTGCTGGTCACGCTGGTCTTCGGGATCTCGACCGGGAGCGTGTACTCGCCATAGGTGGCCTGGATCCACTGGCGCACCGCGGGCATGGCCGGGTCGGCCGCGTCCACGCGGCTCAGCAGCACGTGCAGGAAGTCGAAAGCCTTGCCCTCGCGGTCCTTGCTCTGGCCGTCCAGGTTGCCGCCCAGGTCGGCGAGCAGCGACCAGAACTGCGCCGACGAGGCAAAGTCCAGGCCCGAGGGCGGCACCGGAACGACGATGCCGTTGGCCGCCCACAGCGCATTGATCGTGACGTACGAAAGGGAAGGGGGCGTGTCGATCACGATCACGTCGTACAGGTCGCGTACCGACTCCAGGCCTTCGTTCAGCACATCCCAGAACTTGGCGCCGGGCTGCTGCATCTGGCGCGCGGGGAGGGCGAATTCGGCCGAGAACAGGAAGGGCGCGGCGGCGACCAGATCGATGCCGTCCCAATAGGTGGAGCGGATGGCATAGCGGATGTCGTTCTCGGACCCGTCGCACAGCGGCCCGATCGTCATGTCCTCGGTGACCTCGGCTTCGGGCAGCAGGCCGTGCAGCGTGGTGAGCGAGCCCTGGGGATCGGTGTCGATCGCGAGCACGCGGTGGCCCCGCAGGCTGAGTCCCTGCGCCAGCACCATGGCGGTGGTGGTCTTGGCCACGCCGCCCTTGAAATTGCCCACGGCGATCGTGATGGCCTTGCGCCCGGCCGGCCGCATCTTTTCCGCGCGGTAGGTCCGGGTCCAGCGGCGCAGCTCGTCCAGCTCGAAGGTGCGCTTGCCGCCCGAGGGTGTCAGCCGGCCGGCCGGCAGATCCTCCTTGGTGATGCGGTAGGCCACATGCGCCTTGTCGACGCCGCACAGCGCGGCCAACTGGGCAGTGGAGTAGGTGGGCGGAATCTTGCGGGCTTCCGGTGCCAGCAGCATGCCCCGGATCTGCTCCACCATCGACCCGGCCCGGGTCGCCAGCGCCGCGATCTTCTGCATGTTGATGGTTTGGCGGGGAGGCACCTGGACGTCGCTGGAAACCAGGTTTCCAACGATCGAGGGGACGGGAACGGACATTTTGTTTGACCTTATTCGACAGAATACGGCAATTCTATGAGAATCTGTCGAATGAACAAGTTTCGCGGAGAAGTCGACTGCAGCACCGCGAAGTATTGTGAGGAAGATTGGGGACCCGGACCCCAGCCCCTCGCAAGCCAGCCGCCGCAGGACCCCGAAACCGGGGGCAGGGCGCCTCGCACGGGTCTTTTACGCCGTCGGCTGCCGCCTGGGGCCCCAAACAGGGGCGCTGCCCGTGGCCGGAACCCATATCCACTCACATTGGAACCCATCCGGCCTCACAACAGTGGCGCTTGTCTCCCAACAAGGCTCACGCCAAATCCCATCCGTTCTCACATTCAATCCCAACCGATCTCACATGAGAGGGCCTAAGTGATTGTCACGATGGAGGAAAGCGGAATCCCAATTCTTCAATTCCCCAAGTGTTTATCTGCAAACATACCAAGGCACCATCGCCGGTGTAATGTGAATTGACGAAATCACAATGCAAAGGCATGATGTGAAACCATCTGATTGCCGCAGCGGACCATGGTCGAAGAAGACAATTCACAATCCCGGTCTCCGCCGCGGCAACCGCCCACGGCGGAGGAACAGAGCGTTGCCAAGGCCAACGAAGCCATCGCCATCCGCCCCAAGCGCGGCCGGCTCACGCTGCTGTCGCGGCGCATCTACAACGCGCTGCTCTACCACTCGCAGCGCCAGGGCGTGGACGAGCCGGTCTACCGGCTGACCTTGAGCGAGCTGATCGGCGACGCCCGCTTCAACTCCAACAACACCGAGCTGCTCAAATCGCACCTGCGCGACATGCAGGCCACGACCATCGAATGGTCGACCAGCAGCAGTTCCCTGAAGCGCTGGGTGTCTTCCCAGCTGCTGGGCACGGTCACGATCGAGGAGCAGGGCAGGGGGCGCCCCTGCATGGTGACCTGGCGCTATCCGGACGAGATCAAGGAGCGTCTGGTCAAGCCGCACCAGTACACGCGCGTGCTGCTGGAAATGAGCAGCCAGATGCGCAGCTATTCCGCCGCGGTGCTGTACGAGATCGGCGCGCGCTACCTGACCTCGCCGGGGCGGCTGTCGATGCGCGAGGACGTGGTCTGGTGGGCCGCGGTGCTGACGGGTCGCAGCGACATCAAGGAGGTCGACTACCGCTTCCTCAAGCGCGACGTCATCAGCAAGGCGCTGGCCGAGATCGACGCGCTGTGCGAGGACTTCGGGCTCGAGCTGATCGAGCACAAGCGCGGCCGCAAGATCGAGGAGATCCAGTTCCGGGTCGTTCCCAAGGTCCAGCAGCGCCTGGGCGACATCAGCGCGTCCAACCGCAACGTCTTCGACCTGGCGCTGGTCGGGCGCCTGATCGCGCTGGGTTTGAAACAGGACGAGGCGCAGGATCTCTACGCCACCACCGACGAAGGGCAGATCCGCGCCACGCTCGACCATGTGGACCAGCGGCTGCGCAATGCTGCGATGCCGGAGCTCAAGTCGCCGGCCGCGTATTTCAAGGATGCGCTGAAGAAGGGCTACGCGGGCGTGACTGCGATGGAGCCGGCGCCCAGCAGCGGCCCGGCGCTGGCACCACCCGTGGCGGTGCTGTCGGAGGCCGACCGGCTGCGGCGCATCCGCGAGCTCTGGGAGAACGACCGCATGGGGCAGGCGCGCGCCGTATTCGCCGAGATGCCGCAGCCCATGCAGGCCGAGGTGCGCATGCGCTTCGAGGCCGAACGGCTCGATCAGGTGGCGGCCCCCATCGCGCGCGCCTGGCGGCGCGACGGCCCCGCCAGCCGCGTGGCCGCGACCACCTTCTTCCGCTGGCTGGCCGAGGACACCTGGCCCGAAGAGCCCTCCGATCGCGTGCTGCTGGATTTCGCGCTTCAGCGCGGCGTGGCCGGGCTCTGACGATGTTGATTATGTGAGCCCACACTCATCATCTGAGGCTCATCACCGCGAGTGTCTCAGCCGGCCTCGCATTCGTCGATGAAGGTCTCCAGCAGCTTCTTGAGCTGGCTGGTCTTGCGCGGGCCCAGCGCTTCCTCGATCACGTGGTGGTGCGCGTCCACGCTCTTCTTGAGCCGTGACACGGTTTCCAGCCCGAGGTCGGTGATGTAGACCAGCACGCGCCGGCTGTCGGCCGCGTCGGCGGCGCGCTGCACCAGGCCGCGGCTCACGAGCTTGTCGATGTTCTTGGTGAGCGCCGGGTGGTTGAGCAGCACCAGTTCGGCCAGCTCGCCCATGGCGCGGCCCTGCTCGTCGCCCAGCACCTGGAGGATGCGCCAATGCTCCTCGGTGACCTCTTCCGCCGCGATCGACTGGGCCAGTCCGATGCGCATGCGCCGGTTGGCGGAGGCCAGCAGATACGCCAGGTATTGCGAAATGTCTTGCTCGGGCATGGGGCGAGGCAACGGTCTTTGTCGCGTGGTTGGAAGCCGCCAGTTTAGCAACGATCCTTTTCCCAGGAAAGTATTGGCGCGATTTTTGCGATAGCGTCTGCCCCTGTTGCCGTCTTGGTGCGTTGCCCGGGAGCTCCCGATGTTTTCTTCCCCTGGATCGGTCATGCCTCGCCCGCTCGCCTTCGCGCCATCCGCACGGGCCGAGCGGCCCGCGCTCGCGCGCCAGGAACTGCAGATCGCGCTGTGCGTGCCGCTGGGCGGCACGGCCGGCATCTGGGGGCCGTCCGCACTATCGTCGGCCAAGCTGGCCGTCGGGGAGCTCAACCGCGAGGCGGGCATTGGCGGGCGCGGCTGCCGGCTCCTGACCGTCAACGCCGCGGACGATGCGCCCGACATCGAGGCCACGCTGATCGAGTTGGTGCAGGCGGGCGACATCGACGCCATCATCGGCATGCACACCAGCGCCGTGCGCCAGCGCATCCTGAGGGCCGTCGGCGGGCAGATCCCGTTCGTCTACACCCCGCTCTACGAAGGCGGGGAGTCGACGCCGGGCGTCTTCGCCATCGGCGAGACGACGGCGCGCCAGCTCGGGCCCGCGATCCGCTGGCTCGGCGCGCGCAAGCGTCCGCGGCGCTGGTTCGCCATCGGCAACGACTACGTGTGGCCGCACGTGTCGCACCGCATGGCGCGCGGCTACATCGCCGAGGCCGGCGGCGAGCTGGTCGGCGAGATGTACGTGCCCTTCGGCACCACCGACTTTTCCGAGGCGCTCGACGCGCTGCGCCGGGGCAGGGCGGACGCGGTCGTGCTGTCGCTGGTCGGGCAGGACGCGATCGAGTTCAACCGCGCCTTCGGCGCCGCCGGCTTGTCGCGCGCGATGTTCAGGCTGTCCTGCGCCATCGGCGAGAACGAGCTGCTGGGCATCGGCGCCGACAACGCGGAGGACCTCTACGTCGCTTGCGGCTACTTCGCCACGCTCGACACCGAAGCCAACCTGGCCTTCAAGGAGCGCTACCGCTCGCACTTCGGCGAGCGCGCGCCCACGCTCAACACCTTCGGCCAGTCGACCTACGAGGGCATGCACTTCCTCGCAGCGCTGCTCGAGCGCCGGCGGCACCCGCCGGCCGGCCACCAGGGGCTCGACGCTTCGCCGCTGCGCTACCGCAGCGCGCGCGACGCGGCCTATGGCGCCGACGGCATCACCCACACCCCCATCTACCTGGCCCGCGCCGAGGGCAACGGAATCGCTCCGTGTCGCGCCCATGCCCGATGGGCTGCGGACGCATCCTTCCACACGAAACACGGAGTCGTTCATGGCCATCAAGCGCCCCACCCTGGACCAGCTGCAAGATGTCGCGCTGAGTCTGGGCATCCATCTGTCCGAAGCGCAGGCGAGCAGCTACAACGCGCTGCTGCAGGCCAACTTCGATGCCTACGACGCGGTCGACGCGATGCCCGACTACCTGCCCGTGGTGAGCTACGCGCGCACGCCCGGCTACCGCCCGCTGGGCGAGGAGAACAAGTACGGCGCCTGGTACGTCAAGACCACGATCAAGGGCAAGCCCGAGGGCAAGCTCGCCGGAAAGACCGTGGTGCTCAAGGACAACGTCTGCCTTGCCGGCGTGCCGATGATGAACGGCGCCTCCACGCTCGAAGGCTATGTGCCGAACGTGGACGCCACGGTCGTCACGCGGCTGCTCGATGCCGGCGCCACGGTGGTGGGCAAGTCGGTCTGCGAGTACTTCTGCTTCTCGGGCGGCTCGCACACCAGCGCCTCGGGGCCGGTGCACAACCCGCACCGCATGGGCTATTCGGCCGGCGGCTCCTCGTCGGGCAGCGCGGCGCTGGTGGCGGCCGGCGAGGTGGACCTGGCCATCGGCGGCGACCAGGGCGGCTCCATCCGCATGCCGGCGTCCTACTGCGGCATCTACGGCATGAAGGCCACGCACGGCCTGGTGCCCTACACCGGCGTGATGCCGATCGAACTCACCATCGACCACACCGGTCCGATGACGGCCAACGTGACCGACAACGCGCTGATGCTCGAGGTGCTGGCCGGCCCCGACGGACTCGATCCGCGCCAGCATGCGGGCCAGACCGCCAAGCCCTACAGCGAGCTCATGAAGGAGGGCGTTCGCGGCCTGCGCATCGGCATCGTCAAGGAGGGCTTCGGCTGGCCCCAGTCGGATGCCGCCGTCGGCGCCAAGGTGCGCAAGGCGGCCGACGTATTCACGAAACTGGGCGCCATCGTCAGCGAGGTGTCGGTACCGATGCACGCGGTCGGCCCGGCGATCTGGCTGCCGATCGCGGCCGAGGGCGCGACCCAGCAGATGATGAAGGACAACGGCCACGGCTTCAACTGGAAGGGCCTCTACGTCACGAGCATGGTCGACTTCCATGCCGGCTGGAAGCAGCGCGCCGACGAGCTTTCGGAAACGCTCAAGCTCACGATGGTGCTGGGCGAGTACTTCATCAAGCACTACCGCGGCCACTACTACGCCAAGGCGCAGAACCTCGCGCGCCAGCTGACCGCGGCCTACGACAGCACGCTGGCTGACTTCGACCTGCTGCTGATGCCCACGCTGCCGATCACGGCCACGCCGCTGCCGCCGCCCGGCGCGAGCATCGAGGAAGTGGTCACGCGCGCCTTCGAGGTGCTGCCCAACACCTGTCCCTTCGACGTCACGGGCCATCCGTCGATGAGCGTGCCCTGCGGGCTCGTCGACGGCCTGCCGGTCGGGATGATGCTCACCGGCCGCCACTGCGACGAGGCCACCATCTACCGCGCCGCCTATGCCTTCGAGCAGGCCGGCGACTGGAAGGCCATCTGAGGCTTTCGCCCGTTCTCTTTCCGTTCCTGCCTTTCCGATAAACACAGCGGCGGCTGCGTCTGCCGAACATCGAGGAGTTAGTTCCATGGATCGTCGTTCCTTCATCCAGTCGTCGGCCGCCGCCCTGGCGGGCACCGCGGTGCCGCTGTTTCCGATGGCCGCCATGGCGGCCGACGAGATCGTCGTGGGCAGCATCATCGACATGTCGGGCGGGCTGGACATCTACGGCAAGCCGATGGCCGACTGCATGACGCTCGCGGTCGAGGAGCAGAACGCGGCCGGCGGCCTGCTGGGCAGGAAGCTCAAGCTGGCCACCTACGACCCGCAGTCGAACATGCAGCTCTACGCGCAGTTCGCGCAGCAGTCGGCGCTCAAGGACAAGTCGACGGTGGTGATGGGCGGCATCACCTCGGCCTCGCGCGAAGTGATCCGGCCGGTGCTCACGCGCAACAAGACGCTGTACTTCTACAACACGCAGTACGAAGGCGGCGTGTGCGACCGCAACACCTTCTGCACCGGCGTCACGCCCGGGCAGACCGTCGCCAAGCTCATTCCCTACGCGATGAAGAAGTGGGGCAAGAAGGTCTATGTGGTGGCGGCCGACTACAACTACGGCCAGATCACCTCGCAATGGGTGAAGAAGTTCGTGCAGGACAACGGCGGCTCGGTGGCTTCCATCGACTTCTTCCCGCTCGACGTGACCAACTTCGGCCCGACCATCTCGAAGATCGAGGCGGCCAAGCCCGACATGATCGTCTCGGCGCTGGTCGGCGGTGCGCACATCTCGTTCTACCGCCAGTGGGCGGCCGCGGGCCTGACCAAGAAGATCCCGCTCGCGTCCACCACCTTCGCGGGCGGCAACGAGCACATCGTGCTGTCGCAGGCCGAGACCGACGGCTTCCTCATTTCGTACAACTATTTCCAGAACCTCGACACGCCGCAGAACAAGGCCTTCAAGGAGCGCTTCTACAAACGCTTCGGTGCCGACTATCCCAACATCACCGAGCTCGCGATGGGCACCTACCAGGGCTTCAAGCTCTGGGCCGAGGGCGTGAAGAAGGCCGGCTCGCTGGACCGCGAGAAGATGATCGCGGCGCTGGAGACCGGCATCAGCATCGACGGCCCGAGCGGCAAGGTCACGCTCGATGCGGCCACCCACCACTGCGTGCTGAACGTGAGCATCGCGGAGGTGCGCAACAAGCAGCTCAACATCGTCGAGACCTTCCAGCAGCAGCCGCCGGTGGACACCAGCGCGGTCTGCAACCTCGTGAAGAATCCGAAGGACAACCAGCAGTACGTGATCAAGGTCTGAGGGCAGGGCGCCGACATGGATCTCGCGTTCGTCGTCCTCATCCAGGTGCTCTACGCGGTGGCGAGCCTGGTCATCGTCTCGGCCGGGCTGGCCGTCATCTTCGGGATGATGAAGGTCATCAATCTCGCGCACGGCGAGTTCATGATGCTCGGCGCCTATGCCGTGATCGCGGCGCTCAAGCTCGGCATCAACCTGTGGATCGCGATCTTCGTCGTCGCGCCCATCGCGGTGGGCATGGTCGGCGTGGTGCTGGAGTGGCTGGTCATCCGGCGCCTCTACGGCCGCATGGTCGACACCATGCTGGCCACCTGGGGGCTGTCGCTGCTGCTGGTGGGCATCGTCACCTCGGTGGCGGGCAACACCACGGCGGGCGTCTCGGCGCCGCTCGGCAGCTTCTCGGTCGGCGCCTATTCGGTCAGCGGCTACACGCTGGTGATCATCGCGGTGGCCGTGGCGCTCGCGCTCGCGATCCGCTTCGTGCTCACGCGCACGCAGCTCGGCCTCATCGCGCGCGGCACCATGCAGAAGCCCGACATGGCGAACGCGCTGGGCATCAGCCCCAGCCGCGTGTACTCGGTAACCTTCGCGGTGGGCGCCGCGCTCTCCGGCCTGGCCGGCGGGCTGCTCGCGCCGCTGACCGGCGTGGTGCCGACCATGGGCGCGGCCTTCGTGGCCAAGGCCTTCATCACCGTGATCGGCGGCGGGCCGGCCATCCTCGCGGGCCTGCTCGGCGCCTCCGGCCTGTTCGGTGCCATCAACCAGCTCGCGACCTTCGTGACCACGCCGGTGCTCGGCGAGGTGGCGCTGCTCGTCGCGGCCATCGTGATGCTGCGGCTGCTGCCGCAAGGCATCACCGGACGTTTCTTCAAGGGGTCCCTGTGAACCGTTTTGCCAAGTCCTGGGCCAGCGCGGCGGTCAGCCTGGCCGTGGGCATCGCGCTGCTCTTCGGCCTGCCCGGCGTGATGGACGACTACACGCTGATCGAAGTCACGATCTACGCCGTCATGTCGATCCTCGGCGTGAGCCTGGCCTTCATCTGGGGTTTCGGCGGCATCCTGTGCTTCGGCCAGGCCGCCTTCTTCGGCCTCGGCTCGTACACCTACGCGATCGCGGTGATGAACATGGGCGACAGCACCGTGCCCTTCCTGCTCGCGATCGTGGTGCCCGCGCTGTTCGCCGCGCTGCTGGGCTACGTGATCTTCTACGGCCGGCTGTCGGATGTGTACATGGGCGTGATCACGCTCACCGTCACGCTGATCCTGTTCAACCTGGTCAACTCCACCGCCGGGCCCGAGTGGCGCATTGGCAGCGCGCCGCTGGGCGGCTTCAACGGCATCCCGGCGATACCGACGCTCAACTGGCCCGGTCAGCAGGACGAGGTGCTGACGCCGAAGGACCTGTTCTACGTCACCTTCACCTGCCTGCTGCTGGTCTACCTGGGACTGCGCGTGCTGATCGCCTCGAAGATCGGCCGCGTGATCGTGGCGGCCAGGGAGAACGAGCAGCGCGTGCTGCTGCTGGGCTACGACGCGCGCGTCTACAAGCTCTTCTGCTTCACGCTGGGCGGCGCGGTCGCCGGCCTCGCGGGCTGCCTGTTCGCGAACTGGGGCGCCTTCACCAGCCCGACCATCTTCGGCCTCGCGCAGTCAGCGCAGATCATCATCTGGGTCATCGTCGGCGGGCTGGGCACGCTGGTCGGGCCGATCGTCGGCTGCGTCGCAATCCAGTGGCTCAGCTCGCAGATCGGCACGCAGCAGGCCTTCAACTCGAACCTGGTGCTCGGCGCCATCCTGGTGGTCTTCGTGCTGCTGGTGCCGCGCGGCATCGTGCCGACCCTCGGCGACCTGATCGACATGGCGTGGCGGCGCTGGCGCAAGGCGCCGGCCCCTGCTGCGAAAGTGGCCGCACCCGCGGCGGCCCCCATGGAACCGCCGCGCGCTTTGGCTGCGACGGAGACGGCGCCATGAGCACGCCTCTGATCGAGACGCGCAACCTCAACGTGCGCTTCGGCGGCGTGCATGCCACGCGCGACGTCAACTTCACCCTGGCCGAGGCCGAGCTGCGCTGCGTGATCGGCCCCAACGGTGCCGGCAAGAGCACCTTCTTCAAGCTGCTGACCGGCCAGGTCAAGCCGACCTCGGGCCAGATCCTGTTCCGCGGCCAGGACATCTCGAAGATGCAGCCGCACGACCCGGGCCGCCTGGGCATCGGCATCAAGACCCAGGTGCCCAGCCTGTTCAACGGCCTGAGCGTGTGGGAGAACGTGTGGCTCTCGGCGCGGCGCCTGAACAGCACCGCGCAGGCCGACCGCATCACGCGCGAGACGCTCGAGCGCGTAGGCATGCATGCGTACCGCGACGTGACGGCGGGCCTGCTGGCGCACGGCATGCGGCAGTGGGTGGAGATCGGCGTGGTGATCGCGGCCGATCCGCCGCTGATCCTGCTCGACGAGCCGGCCGCCGGCATGAGCGACGGCGAGGTGGCGCGCACGGCCGAGCTCATCCTGGAGATCAACCGCCGGCATGCGCTGGTGGTCGTGGAACACGACATGAACTTCATCCGCATGATCGCCAGGAAGGTGACGGTGCTGCACCAGGGCGCCGTGATCAAGGAGGACACGCCGGACCGCATCATGAGCGATCCGCTGATCCAGCAGATCTATCTCGGCAAGAAGCCGCACTGAACCGGAAAGGCACGCATGCTCGAAGTCACGGGTCTCCATGCCGGCTACGGTGCCATCCCGGTGCTGCACGACGTTTCGCTCGCCATCGCGCGGGGCGAGTCGGTGGGCATCCTGGGCCACAACGGCATGGGCAAGACCACGCTGCTGCGCACGCTGATCGGCGCGCTGCGCACCGCCGCCGGCGCGGTGCGCTTCGACGGCACCGACATCACGCGCCATGCGCCGCATGCGCGGGCGCGCCTGGGCATGGCCTATGTGCCGCAGGGGCGCGAGATCTTTCCGGCGCTCAGCGCCATGGACAACCTGCGCATGGGCCTGGTGAAGACCAGTGAGCGCACGATGGACACCATCGAGGCGCTGCTGGAAGACTTTCCGCGGCTGAAGCCGCTGCTCGAGCGGCCCGGCGGCTCGCTCTCAGGCGGCGAGCAGCAGCTGCTGGCGCTGGCCCGCGCGCTGGCCGGCAAGCCGACGCTGCTGCTGCTCGACGAGCCGACCGAAGGCATCCAGCCTTCGATCATCGAGGAGATCGCCGAGACGCTGGCCGCGCTGCGCGACCGCATGAAGCTCACGATCGTGCTGGTGGAGCAGAACCTCGAATTCATCGCGGCCGTGTCGCAGCGCGTGCTGGTCATCAAGCGCGGCCAGATCGGCGGCGAGATCCCGCGCGAGCACCTCGGCGATTTCGAAATCATGAGCCAATACACAGGAGTCCATGGATGAGCAACGAACTGCATTACCTCGAGCTGGTGGACGTCGGCCAGCGCATCCAGCGCAAGGAGCTCTCGCCGGTCGAGGTCACGCAAGCGCAGCTTGCGCGCATCGAAAAGGTCGACGGCGCGCTCAAGAGCTATGTGATCGTGATGGCCGAACAGGCGCTGGCCGACGCGCGCCGCGCCGAGGCCGAGATCGCCCGGGGCGAGATCCGCGGACCGCTGCACGGCGTGCCGGTGGCGGTGAAGGACCTGTGCTGGACAAAGGGCGTGGCCACCGCCGCCGGCATGACGCTCTACCGCGACTTCGTGCCCACCGAGGACGGCACGGCCGTGCGCAAGCTGCGCGAAGCCGGTGCCGTGATCCTCGGCAAGCTGCAGCTCACCGAGAGCGCCTATGCCGATCACCACCCCACTGTCACGCCGCCGGCCAATCCGTGGAACGCGGCGCACTGGTCAGGTGCCTCGTCGAGCGGCTCGGGCGTGGCGACCGCCGCGGGGCTCTGCTATGGCTCGCTCGGCACCGACACGGGCGGCTCGATCCGCTTTCCATCCTCCGCCAACGGCCTCACCGGCCTGAAGCCGACCTGGGGCCGCGTGAGCCGCCATGGCGCCTTCGAGCTGGCCGCCACGCTCGACCACATCGGCCCGATGACGCGCAGCGCGGCCGATGCGGGTGCGATGCTCGGCGCCATCGCGGGGGCCGATCCGAAAGACCCGACCGCGAGCCTCGCGGCCGTGCCCAACTACCTCGCGGGCATGGAGCGCGGCTTGCGCGGCCTGCGCGTGGGCATCGATGCGCGCTGGAACGGGGAGGGCGTCGACGCGGCCACCGCGAAGGTGATGGATGGTGCGCTCGCGGCCGTGCGCCAGCTCGGCGCGGAGGTGCGCCACGTGACGTTCCCCGACCCGGTGCAGGTCATCGCCGACTGGTTCCCGCTCTGCGGCATCGAGGCGGCCGTGGTGCACGAGTCGACCTATCCTGCGCGCAAGCAGATGTACGGCCCGGCGCTCTCGGGCCTGCTCGACCTGGGCCGTGCGCAGAGCGGCATCGACTACCAGAAGATCGTGCTCCACCGCCATGCCTTCAGCGGCAGGGTGCGCGAGATGTTCGAGGGCATCGACCTGCTGCTGATGCCCTCGCAGGGCGTCGCCTCGCCGACGCTCGAGCGCATGTTGAGCTTCGGGGAGGACGCCGAGCTGATGTCCGCGATGCTGCGCTACACCTGTCCGCTGGACATGAGCGGCAGCCCGACGATCACGCTGCCCGGCGGCTTCACCGACGCGGGCACGCCGGTCGCGTTCCAGTTCGTCGCGCGCCACTTCGAGGAAGAGCTGCTGGTGCGCGCCGGCTGGGCCTTCCAGCAGGCGACCGACTGGCACCAGCGGCATCCGGCGCTGTAGCCCCTTCCTTCATGTACGAGTCCAGGCGCCGGGTCAGGGCGTCTGCTGCCGCGCATAGCGGCCCGGTGGTTGGCCCACGCAGCGCCTGAACGCCGTGCTGAACGCGCTGGCGCAGCCATAGCCGACGCGTTCGGCAACTTCTGCGATGCCGGCTTCGCCGCGGGCGAGCAGATCCTTTGCGATGGCCATGCGCCAGGCAAGCAGGTACTCCATCGGCGGCAAGCCGACGGCGCGCGAGAAGCGCTCGAAGAACGCCGACCGCGACAGTGCGGCCTTTCCTGCGAGGTCGGCCACCGTCCACGAATGCGCGGGGTTGTCGTGAAGATGCCGCAGCGCGATCGACAGGCGCGGGTCGGCCAGGCCGCGAAGCAGCCCCGGCGGCGCAGCTTCGCCGGGCGTGGAGCGCAGAGCCTCGATCAGCAGCAGTTCGACAAGGCGTTCGAGCACGAGATCGCGCCCCGGCTTCTGTTCGAGCGACTCCTCCCTCACGAGCTGCACCAGAACGGAAAGCCGCCCGATGTCGCGCACGTGCAGCAGCGTCGGAAGCAGCGACGCCAGCAGCGAGGCATCCGGCGAATCGAAGGCGAAGTAGCCGCCGAGCATCCGCATGTCAGGCGGACCTTCGCGCCGGCCGTGGCGGATCTCGTCCGTCGGCGCGGGTGCCAGCTTGGGATCCACGGCGACCGGCACCGCCGGCTCGAGGCCCGACATGGTGAATCCCGGTGTCGCTGGCATGAGCACGAAGTCGCCGGCGACCAGGGCGAGGGGTTGCTGCCCGTCCACCGCAAGAACGCATTCGCCCTCGAGCATCGTGCAGAAGCTGGGCTCGCCGAATGCCGAATAGCGTACCGCCCACGAACCGGCGCCGCTGATCACCTTCGCGTACACCGCGCGCGGGCGAAGCAGCTGGACGACTTGTGCGAGGGGATCAGTCATGCAGGACTCCTGCAAACAAAGTATGGACTCTGGATTGTAGGAAGTCCTTCGGGCCGGCGATATCGTGACGCACCTCAACCCAAGCTCAAAGGAATTCCGATGAAGACCATCCTGATCACCGGCTGCTCGTCCGGCTACGGCCTGGAAACCGCGCGCCACTTTCTGGCCCGGGGCTGGCAGGTGATCGCCACCATGCGGACGCCGCGCGCCGAGCTCTTCCCTGTTTCGGAGCGCCTGCGCGTGCTGCCCCTGGATGTGACGCAGCCCGAAAGCATTGCCGCCGCGCTCGAAGCCGCCGGACCGATCGACGTCCTCGTGAACAACGCCGGCCTCGGACTCTTCGGGGCGTTCGAGGCGACACCGATGGCCACCGTGCGCGACATCTTCGAAACGAACACCTTCGGCACGATGGCGATGACCCAGGCCGTGCTGCCGCAGTTCCGGCGCCGCAGGTCGGGGCTGGTCGTCAACGTGACGTCGACCGTCACGCTCGCGCCGATGCCACTCGTGGCGGCGTACACCGCGAGCAAGACCGCGATCGAAGGTTTCACGGCGTCGCTGGCGCTCGAGCTCGCCCCGTTCGACGTTCGAGTGAAGCTTGTCGAGCCCGGCTATGGGCCGGGCACGCGCTTCACGGCCAATGGGGCAGAGCGCATGCAAGGCCTGATTCCCGAGGCCTATGCGCCCTTCGCGCAGTCCATCTTCGCGGCGCTCGGGAGCCCGACGGCAGTGACCACCGAGCCGGACGTGGCCGAGGCCGTGTGGCGCGCCGCGGGCGACCCCGCCGCAACGCTCCGGTATCCAGCGGGTGCCGATGCGGTCGCACTCGCCCGGAACGCCGCTGCCTTGTGCCAGTCCGGCGCGTGAAGGCTCAGCGTGCCGCCACCCGCCTCGGGCGCGCATCGGACGGGCCGGCTGCTGCCGCCATGCCCGAGCGCGACCTGACCAGGGCCGCAAGCTCGGCGGGCGGCACGGGCCGGCTGAAGAGATAGCCCTGCATTTCGTCGCAACCGTGGGCGCGCAGGAAGTCCAGCTGTTGCTCGGTCTCGACGCCTTCGGCAATGACCTTGAGGTTGAGCTCGTGCCCCAGCGAAATGATGGCCTTGGCGATGGCCTTGTCGTCTTCGTCGCCGGGAATGTCGCGCACGAAGGCGCGATCGATCTTCAGCCGGGCAATGGGAAAGCGCTTGAGCGCGCTCAAGCTGGAATAGCCGGTGCCGAAATCGTCGATGGAGAACTGCACGCCCATCGCCTGCAGGGCCTTCATCGATTGCAGGGCCTTCTCGAGGTCTTCCATGACCATGCTTTCGGTGAGCTCCAGCTCCAGGAACCGGGCGTCGAGCCCGCTGTCCCCGAGCGCCTGTGCGACCTGCTCGATCAGGGTCCGTTCCCTGAACTGCCGTGCGGACACGTTGACCGAAACGCTGAAGGCCGGCACGCCCGCGTCCTGCCAGGCCTTGTTCTGGAAGCAGGCGGTGCGCAGCGCCCATTCGCCGATGGGAACGATGAGGCCGGTCTCCTCCGCGAGGGGAATGAATTCCACCGGGGAGACCAGGCCGCGCTCGGAATGCTGCCAGCGGATCAGTGCCTCCACGCCCGTCACCCGGCCCGATCCCATCTCCACCTGGGGCTGGTACAGCAGGTGGAACTCGCCCCGCGCGATGGCATGGCGCAGTCCTTCGCACAGGGCGAGCCTGTCGCGGATCGCACCGTTCATCTCGGCCGCATAGAACTGGAAATTGTTGCGCCCCGAATCCTTGGCGCGGGACATCGCGGCATCGGCGCTCACGAGCAAGGCGTCGGCATCGGCGCCGTCCGCAGGATAGGTGGCCACGCCCAGGCTGGCCGTGACCTGGACCCCCTGGCCGTCGATCTCGACGGGCTGCGCAATGGTCTCGAGCAGCCTTTGCAGGGCCGGCGCGACCTCCGTTCCGTCTCCGGGCTGGTCGTACAGAAGGATCACGAATTCGTCGCCGCCCGTCCGCACCACCGTGTCCACGCTGCGCAGGCACCGGGTCATGCGTCCGGCCATGACCTTCAGCAATTCGTCGCCGGCCTTGCGGCCCAGGCTGTCGTTGACCCGCTTGAAGCCGTCGAGGTTGATGAACACCACCGTCATCAGCCGGCCGTATCGATCGGCGTACGAGATGGCTTGCCGGAGACGATCCTCCAGCAGCGCGCGGTTCGGAAGGCCCGTCAGTACGTCGTGGGTGGCCTGGTGCTTCAGGCTGTTGGCGCTGCTCTCCAGCAGCGCATTGGAATTCTCGATCGACTCCGCCATCTGGTTCATTGCGTTCGCGAGGATGCCGAACTCATCCGCGCGGCCCCGCGGCGCCCTGGCACCGAGGTCTCCCGCGGCCACACGCCGGGAAAAGGCGATGAGCTGCGCGATGGAGCCCGTGATGCGTTGCGAGACGATGCTCGCGACCACCACGCCCAGAACGGTGGCCAGGACAACCATGGCGATGGCGGCCCAGCGCGACAACCTGGCGGCGCGTTCGACATCGCTGCGCGTCTGGAGCGCGCGCCTGGTCGCCGCGGTGTGCAGTGCCTCCACCGAGGACTCGATGGCGACGGCCGTGTCGACGTAGCCTTGGCGAAGCGCGTGGGCCGAGCCCAGGGAGCCCTCCTTGCCATGCCGCGCGATGAACGCGAGGAATCCGTCCTCGTACTGCCGGGTCTGGGCCTCGATCCGGTCGATCCGGTCCCTGAATTCCGGATCCGTCGAGAGGATCCGAAGGCTGGTAAGGTACTCCCGCATGTCCAGCAAATGGTTCTGCATGGCCGGCAGGGAGAGGGCGCTCGCCTGCGCCACCCCGAGCCGGTCCGCGGACAGCAGGAGTTCGTTCTCGGCGTCGCGGGCCTTGTACATCGCCAGCGAACTGCGCAGGCTCAGGTCCGCCATCCGGTTGTCGCTGTTCAGCAGCTTGTCGATGGCCGCCGCGGAACGCTGTTCGCTCAGATAGAAGGACACGCCCAGTGCGAGCATCAGCACAATGAGGACGCCGAATCCCAGTGCGATCTCCACCCGCAGGCTGCGCATTCTTCTCCCCCAGGAGAAGTCGATCGGGAATTTGATCAATTGCGGCTCGCTCCCAAGTCGCTGCTGGAGAGATGCGTCACTGCCTTCGCTCTGCGTCGACCATCTTCAGGAACGTGCGCACGTTCTCGTCGCCCGCGAAGCGCCTGATCTCCTCCCGGGCGCCCTGCGTGGCCGCGCGGAACGGCGCCGGGTCGGGGCGCGTGACCTTCACGCCGGCGGCAATCATCTTTGCGATCAGCTCCTCCTCTTCGGCAATGATCTTCCTGCGCATGCCGTCGCCCGCCGCCTTGCTCTCTTCACGCACGATCGCCTGCTCGGCCGGCGTGAGCTTCGCCCAGGTCCTGGTGCTCATGAGGTGGAGCGTGTTGTAGTACACATGGCGGGTCAGGGCGAGGTGCTTTTGCACCTCGTACAACTTGTTGTAGTAGATGACGTTGAGCGGGTTCTCCTGGCCGTCGACCAGGCCCTGCGACAGCGCCTGGGGAAGTTCCTTGAAGCCGACCTTGATGACCTGGGCGCCCAGCGCTTCCATCGTGGCCTCGAGTTCCGCGACGGGCGGAACGCGCACCCTGAGGCCTCTCACGTCCTCGGGCACGTTGATCGGGCGCTTGTTGTTGGTGATGTTGCGGAATCCCCATTCCCAGTTGGACAGGATGACGAAGCCCTGCTTCTCGGCCAGCGGCGCGAGCCAGTTCATGGCCGGGCCATCGAGCACGCGGTGGGCGTGCGCATAGCTGTCGAAGAGATACGGCATGACGACGACGGAGAACGTCTTCTCGTACTTGATGAGGTAGTTCATCGAGGTCACGTCCATGTCGATCGCGCCCAGCCTGACTTTCTGCAGCAGTTCGTTCTCGCTGCCGAGCTGGGAAGCGGGAAAGATCTCGGTGCGGACCTGCCCGTGGGTGCGCTCCTCGACCCGCTTGGCGAACTGCAGCGCCGCCAGATGGGCCGGGTGCGTGATGGCGGCGGCGTGCACCAGCGAGAGCACGACGGGCTCGGCATGCACGGCCGGTGCCGCGAGGCCCCAGGCCGCGACAAGCAGCAGAAATGCTTTTTTCATGCGGCGGCCCCGTGGTCCCCGCCCTTGCTGCGCTCGCTCTGCTCCATGGTGCCCGAGCGCAGCAGGTCGCCGGCCTCGGTGGCCATCACGGCCTC
The DNA here is from genome assembly GCF_007828835.1 of Variovorax beijingensis. GTDB lineage: Bacteria > Pseudomonadota > Gammaproteobacteria > Burkholderiales > Burkholderiaceae_C > Variovorax > Variovorax beijingensis_A. Next base: position 98,418 of record NZ_VIVL01000013.1, read on the forward strand.
GCTGAAGTAGTAGCCCTGCGCCAGCGTGGTGGGGCCGGTCGATTGAAGAAAGGCGAGCTGCGTCTGCGTCTCCAGTCCCTCGACGATGATGCCGATGCGCGCTTCGCGCGCGAGATTCATGATGGCGCGAACCGTGGCCGCGCTGTCCGGATCGTCGATGGCCCGCTTGAGCATCGACTGCGCGATCTTCAGGTGGTTCACGCGGTAGGTCCGCAGGTATTCGAACGAGGAATATTCGGTGCCGAAGTCGTCGATCGCAATGCGCACGCCGAGCGCCCGCAGCCTGGGCAGCACGTCGTTGTGGGTCCATGTCATCTGGGCCAGCGTCGACTCCGTGACGTCGAACTCCAGCACGGAGGGATCGAGTTGCCATTTCGCGAGGCTCTCGGTCACGTCGCGGATCAGCTCGCCGCCTTGCCTGAGCTGCCCGAGCGACAGGTTGATGGCCACGACGGGCGGTGCCACGCCCTGTTCGCGCCACACGCTCAGTTGCCTGCAGGCCTGGTCCAGCACCCAGCGGCCGAGCGCGACGATGCCGCCGGTGCGCTCGGCGATCGGCACGAACGCGGCCGCGTCGAGCAGGCCGCGCTTGGGATGGTTCCAGCGCAGCAGCGCCTCCACGCCCACGATCTTTCCGGAGGACAGCTCGACCTGCGGCTGGTAGTAGAGCTCCAGCTCCTCGCGTTCGATGGCCTGCTTCAGGTCCTCGCCGAGCGCCACGCGGTCGCGCACTTCGAAGTCGAGTTCCTCGGAGTGGAAGTGGTACTGGTTGCGCCCCTGTTCCTTCGAGCGGTAGAGCGCCACGTCGGCCTGCGCAAGCATTTCCTCCGGGCTCTCGCTGCTGGATGCATAGGGGCAGATGCCGATGCTGGCCGAGGCATGCACCTGGTTGCCGTTGATCATGTACGGGCGCGCGAGCGCCTGCTGGATCTTCTCGGCCAGCGCGCCCGCGGCGGCCGGATCGGTCATCTCGCTTTGCAGCACGGCGAACTCGTCGCCGCCCAGCCGCGCCACCACGTCGGTCTCGCGGGTGCAGTTCTTCAGCCGCAGGGCCACCTCGCGCAGCAGCAGGTCGCCGCCCGGATGGCCGAACATGTCGTTGACCGGCTTGAAGTGGTCCAGGTCGAGGCAATGGAGCGCGAACGGCACCGAGCCGCGCCGTGCCGCGGCGTGGGCCTGGTGCAGGCGCTCGACCAGGGTGGCGCGGTTGGCCAGGCCCGTGAGCCCGTCGGTGCGCGCCAGCCTTGCGAGTTGCTCCTCCGCCGCCTTGCGCTCGGTGACGTCGATGACGATGCCCTCGACCTCGATGAGCCGGCCGTCCTTGTCGCGCACCGGAACGTAGCGGTTCTCGACCCAGCGCCGCGCGCCGTCGCCGGTGCACAGGCGGTATTCGATGGAGGCGCCTTCGGCGTCCTTTTCGAGCACGCGCGCCATCGCGGCGGCGACGCCGGGCTGGTCGGCCGGGTCGATCAGCACGTCCGCCCAGTTCGGGTTGGCCAGCAGGGCCGCCGGTTCGTGGCCGAACTTGGTGATGTTGTGCGAGATGTAGATCAGCGGGAACGCCGGCTCGCCGCGCAGGCGGTAGAGGATGGTCGGGCTGTTCTGCACGATGATGTTGGCGTCCGACAGCTCGCGCGTGCGTTCCTCCACGGCCTGCTCGAGCTGGTTCATCTTGAAGGCGGCGTCCTGCGTCATCTGCCACTTCATGGTGAGCGCGCTGGCCAGCTGGCGCACCTCGATCGGATCGAAGGGCTTCTTGAGCACCAGCAGGCGGTCGCGCGCGTCCAGCCGCTCGAACACCTCGACCCACGACTGGTCCGCGTAGGCCGTGCAGATCACGATCTGCAGGCGCGGGTCTTCGAGCCACAGCTGCTCGATGGTCTCGACGCCGTCCCACCCCGGGGGCATGCGCATGTCGATGAACGCCATGGCGTAGGGCGCCTCGGCCGCCAATGCCTCGCGCAGCTTCGCGAGCGCCTCCTGCCCCTGGTAGGCGCTGTCCAGCACGAAGTCCGCTTCGCTTTTCCTGGCCGAGGTGCCGAACAGCGCGGACTCCAGGTCGTCCAGGTTCGCATCCGCGGCCGCGGGGAGAAGGATCTTGCGGAAGTCCTCGTGGATGGCCGGCGTGTCGTCCGCCAGGAGGATGCGGCGGTTCTGCGGTTTGCTCATGGCGTCTGTCCAGGCTTTCTGATCGGAAGTTCGAGCGTGAAGGTGGCGCCGGTGCCGGGCCCGTCGCTGTGGACGGCCAGCGTGCCGCCCATCTCGCGCGCCGCGATCGCGGCGCTGTGCAGGCCGAAGCCGTGGCCGTCCTTCTTGGTCGTGAACCCGTGCACGAACACCCGCGTCAGGTTCTCCGGGGCGATGCCGACGCCCGTGTCCGCCACGCGGATGCGCAGCGTCTCGTCCTCCACGATCTCCGCATCCAGCGTGAGCTTCGCGCTGTCGTCCGCCGCCGCCTCCATCGCCTGCCTGGCATTGCGCACCAGGTTCGTCAGCACCTGCAGCACGCGGCCCCTGTCCAGCGGGAGCTCGGGGATCCGTGCGAGGTCGCTCTGCATCACCACCTGGTGGCGCGCCGGGCCACCAGCGTTCATGCGCAATGCATCCTCGACCACCTCGTGGATCCGTATCGCCTCGACCAGGCTGGAGGCGCCGGCATGGGCCTGCTGCGCGGCGATGATCTCCTTGATGTGGTCGACGCTCTTGGTCAGGGCCACCAGCTCGTCGACGACGGCGCGCTGCTCCGCCACCAGGAGCGGTGCCAGCTGCATCAGGTAACCCGGGAGCATCTTGCCCTTGGCGTCGGAGGCGAGGAAGGTGCCCAGGCCGTCCGCATGCGCGTTCATCAATTGCACCGCGCGCGCGAGCCCTTCCACCTTGGACGCACGAACCTTGGAGAGGATCAGCCCGGCCGATACGTTGACGCTGTTGAGCACGTTGCCCACGTTGTGCAGCACGTTGGTGGCGATCTCGGCCATGCCGGCCGAGCGCGCCGCGGCCACCAGGTCGGCCTGCGTCTTGCGCAGCACCCGGTTGACCTCTTCGTTCTCGCGCAGCGCCGCTTCCAGCTCGGCGGTGCGGCTGAGCACCTGCTCCTCCAGCATGATGGTGGTCTGGAAGAGGTTGAAGTCGGAGCCCTGCGCATTGGCGCTGCGCTCGGCACGGTCCATCAGGGCCTGGACGATCTTGTTGAGCCGTGCGATCTCGTCCGGCGGGGACAGCGCCTGCGCGTCGGGGCGCTGCTGCGTTGCAGTCTCAGACATGGCTGGCCTCCCCGCCGTTAGTGCCGAATGCGATGCCGACCAGCGTCTGGTTGACATGCACGCCGCGGAACTGCTCGCCGTAGGTGTGGAAGCCGACCGTGTTGTTCTCCTGCAGGAGTTCGCCGATGCGGTCCTTCGCGCTGCTCTGTGCGATCTCCAGCTTGCGCAGGATGCAGTCGTAGCCCAGCACCAGCTGCGGCGGTCCGATCTCGGCGCGGATGCCGGCAAAGGCCTGCTGCAGGTTCTCCAGCAGGTCCACACCCTTGGCCACACGCAGGACCAGGCCGTTCTCGATCGCACAGAAAAAAGTCAGGCTGCCATCCGGATTGGCCTTCTGGATCGAGCGCACATAGGTGGTGCCGCCGATCGTCAGCACAACCGGCCAGGCCGCGAAGCGCGAAGGGTCCAGGTCGGAGGCATCGATGCCGAGCATTCGCGCGTACTCCTGGCTGGCCGGCAGGCCGTTGATTTCCTTGACGGTGCGCGAGGCGGCGTCCGCCTCGGTCACGACCAGCCTGTCGTCGGTGGCGACGATGTGCTGCGTCTTGAAGATGCGAAACGGCATGCGCGACGCCACCAGCACCAGCACCGCGCAGTCGGAGCAGAACCGGCCGTTCCAGTAGACCTGGGTCCGGTCGAACTTCATGCCGTCGCCGGCCGAACCGCCGAGCAGGGGAAGCCTGCCCAGTGCGGTCTGGAAGGCGCGTGTGACGGGTTCCTCGCGCAGCGACAGGCCATCGATCAGCAGCAGCGCGAAGCTGTGGTCCGCGTCGCCGGGCGGGCCCGCGGCCAGCAGCTCGTGCAGCAGCGCCTGGGCGAAGTCCTGGCCGGCCTCCACCTTGAACTGCTGCAGCTGTTCGACCTGGCCTGCCGCCACCCTGAAGTGGCTGGCCGGAAAACTCGCACCCGCAAGGCTGTGGTCGCGCAATCCGGCGGGGCCGATTTCCCCGGCCGTGGTGCAGCCCGCGACCGGCACGTCGCCGAACAGGCGTTTCATCTCGTCGGCAAGCGCATCGAGGTCGTATTCGCTGGAGCAATAGAAGATCACCAGCGCCATGCCGGGCTGCGCCACCATGGCATGGAATTCCTGCGCGGCCTTGCGGGGGTCCGCCGCGCAGGAGTGGGCTTTGCGTATGCAGTCCGTCTCCGTCATGTGGCGACTCCTTGCGTGAGGGTGCATTAGACGCTTGATGCATCGCCGTGGCGGACTCAATCCATGCGGGACATCCCTGCCGCGGACCGCGATCTCTCGATGTCGCGGCAAGTGCCTACATGAAAAGTTCTAACGCAGGCCCCCAACTGCGCGACATACGACGATCAGGTTACCGGCTTCGCGTTGTGCCTCGGCCGCTCACAGGCACTGCCATGTCTTCAACGCACGCTGCAGTTGAGCGCCCGCGTGCGCGAGCGTGGCATCGTTGCGGACCTCGATGGCTGCAATGCCCGGCGGCAGCTGGAAGTCGAGTGCTCTTCGCACGCGCGCATCCACCATCTGCGCGGTTTCACGCCGGCGTGCGAGCAGCCGGCTGCGCAGCGTCTGGGCGTCGGCCGTGATGTGGGCGATGACCAGTTCGGGAAAGAGACGCACGGCTTCGGGCAGGTAGGCGCGTGAGCCGTTCACGATCACGGTCCGGCCGTCGCTGCGCCCGGCGAGTTCGGCGCGCGCAATGCCGTAGTGCAGGGCATTGGCTTCCCAGTGCATCGCGAACGCGCCGGCATCGCGCAGCCGCATGAACGCGGCCATGTCGATGCTGTCATGCTGCTCGCCCCCGGGCTGCACCGCGCGCGTGATCGTGCGCCGCGCGAAGTGCACGCGGGCGTCCTGCGGCAGCTGCTGCCGCAGCCAGTCGATGACGCTGTCCTTGCCGGCGCCCGAGGGGCCGACCACGTAGACCAGGCGGCCGGTCTGCGCGGCGTTCACCGGTGCATGGCCTGGCGCTGCGCTCATGGGGCAGCCTCCGTGCTGCGCACTGCGGTGCGCGCCCTCTTCGGAACGGCCGCGCGGGGGCTCATGCACCCAGCCCCATCTGTTCGATGCAGACGAAGTCCACGCCCGGCTCGGGTTCCGCGAACAGGCTGATGGCATCGAAGCGTTGCATCGGCAATGCGCCGAAGTGCTGTTGCGCCGCAGTGCGCAGCGCCTGCACCTCGGCTTCGCCGGCCTCGCGCAGCGACCCGGTCAGCGAGAAATGAAAGCGGAAGCGGTCGAGCACGAACGGGTAGCCCCAGCGCTGCAGCAGCGCGTCTTCCTCGGGCGTGAGCCCGCTCGCGCGGCGGCGCTGCAGTTCGGCCGGCGGCAGCGGCGCGGCGAAGGCGTGCAGGCCGGTCACGCAGGCGCTGGCCATCGCATTCAGCGCGCGGCTCGGCGCCGCGGGCACGAGCGCCAGAAAATCGTCGAGCCGCACCACCCGCAGTGCCGGCATGTCGAAGGGTTCCCAGGCCTTGCAGATGTGGCGGATGCCGGTGCGCAGCGACGCCGCGTCCAGGTGCGAGGGCAGGGCGAAGGGCGCCTTCAGCGTGGCATGCCAGCCATAGCGCCGCGGCGCGGCCGTCAGTGCCTGCTGCCGCGCGGGCGGCAGGCCGTCGATGGCCGGTTGCGGCAGCGGCTGTCCGCGCGCCGCGCAGCGCCCCAGCCAGCGGCTGCCGGCCTCCCACCACGCGCTGCCGGTGGCCGGCGCGAAATAGGCTGCATAGCGATGCGCTGCGCCGCGCCTGCGGGACACGGCCTCAGTCATCGTGCGCCACCGTCAGCGAGGTGCGGTCGCCCGGGAACCAGGCCCTGGCGTATTCGATCGGCACGCCTGCGGTGTCGACGTTCACGCTCTCCACGAACAGCACCGGCCGGCTGACCGGCTGATGCAACTGCGCGGCAATCGCGGCCTCGGGCATCTGTGCCGTGATGCGGCTGTGATGGCGCGTGTAGTCGGCCACGCCATGGGCCTCGAAGCCGGCGGTGATGGAGCCGGTCTCGCGCACCACGGCCTCCAGTCCCGCGAAGCGCGGCAGGGGAAAGAAGCGTTCGCTGCAATGCAGCGGCTGGCCCTCGGCTTCGCCGATCACCTGCAGGCAGAGCAGCGAGCTGCGCGCCGGCACCGCGAGCGAGCGCGCCTGCGCCGCGGTGGCGCGCACGGTGCTCGCGCCGGTCACGCGCAGCGCGCCGCGCAACCCCGCCAGCGCCATGCTGCGCTGGAAGCGCGGGCGCTTGACCAGGGCGAGGTCGACCGCGAACTCTTCCACGTAGGTGCCGCTGCCCTGCGTCACGCGCAGCAGCCCCTGGCTGCAAAGGTTGGCGAGCGAACGCCGGATGGTGTGGCGGTTCACGCCGAACTGCTCGGCCAGCGCGTGCTCGGAGGGCAGGCGCTGGCCCGGCAAATACACGCCGCGCGCAATGGCCTCGGCCAGGTCGGCCGCAATGCGGATCCAGAAGCTGTCGCGTGCGGTGCGTTCGGTGGTGGTGGCGGCGGGGCGCGGAGCCAGCGCGGAGGCAGGGGTCGTCATCGTGCTTGTCATTAAACCTACTTGCGCGCTCTCTAAGCTCGCGTCAGTTGCCGAATTTGTCTATACAACTTCAAGCGTATCACTCTCATGTTTCATGGCTTTGACACAGAACCCGCCGCGCGTCCGCTGCGCCGCGCGCAGTGGCTCGCGATGCTGGCGCGCGCGCCCGTCTCGCTGCTCGAACCGGCGCTCGCGCAGCACGCCGAGACCCCGCCGCAGTGGCTGCGCGCACCGGAGACCGGCCTGGTGATGGTGCAGGGCCGCGCCGGCGGCACGGGCGAGCGCTTCAACCTGGGCGAGGTGACGGTCACGCGCTGCGCACTGCGTCTCGGTGGCGATGCGCCGCAGCCGGGCGCCGCGGTGGGCGTGGCCTATGTGCTCGGCCGTTCGCACCGCCATGCGCAGCTCGCGGCCGTGGCCGACGCGCTGCTGCAGGACCCGGCGCAGCAGGCCGCGCTCGATGCCCGGCTGCTGGCGCCGGTGCGTGCGCATCTCTCGGCGCTGCGCGCGCAGCGCCATGCCCGCGCGCAGGCCAGCAAGGTCGAGTTCTTCACGGTGGCGCGCGAAGCCGGCGGCGCCGACATGGACGAGGACGATTCCGAATGAACGCGAACATGCTTTCCACCCTGGGCGCGGGATTCACCGATGCCGCGCTCGGCAGCCAGGCGGTGTTCCGTTCGGCGCTGCAGGCACTCTCGCATCCGGGCCGCATCGTCGAGCTGTCGCACGATGCGCAGGCGCCGTCGCAGGGGCACGGCGCCTCGGCCGCGCTGCTGCTGGCGCTGCTCGATCCCGACTGCCGCCTCTGGCTGTCGCCGTCGCTCGCGGGCAGCGACGCGGCCGCATGGCTGCGCTTTCACACCGGCTGCGTGCTGGTCGAGGAGCCTGCGCAGGCGCAGTTCGCGTGGATCGGCCAGGGCGATGCATGCCCGCCGCTCGATGCATTCGCGCAGGGCAGCGACGCCTATCCCGACCAGTCGGCCACCTGCGTGATCGATGTGATGGAGGTGTCCGCACCGGCCGAAGGAAACCAGCCGTGCTGGACGCTGCGCGGCCCCGGCATCCAGGACCGCACCGTGCTCGCCGTCGAGGGCCTGGCACCGGCCTTCGCCGCCCAATGGTCCGCGAACCACGCGCTGTTTCCGCGCGGCGTGGACGTGTTCCTGGCCGCGCCGCGCCGCATCGCGGGGCTGCCGCGCACCACCCGCATCGAACAGGAGGCTTGAGATGTACGTTGCCGTCAAGGGCGGGGAAGCCGCCATCCTTGCAAGCTACCGCCTGCTGGCCGAACAGCGCCGCGGCGACACCGGCATGCCGGAGCTGTCGGTGCGCCAGATCCGCGAACAGCTGAAGCTCGCGGTCGACCGCGTGATGACCGAGGGCTCGGTCTACGACCCTGAACTGGCCGCGCTCGCGATCAAGCAAGCCTCGGGCGACATGGTGGAGGCCATCTTCCTGCTGCGCGCCTACCGCGCGACGCTGCCGCGCCTCGGCGACAGCGTGGCGCTCGACACCGCGCGCATGGCGCTGGACCGCCGCATCTCCGCCACCTTCAAGGACCTGCCCGGCGGCCAGGTGCTGGGTGCGACGCACGACTACACGCAGCGCCTGCTCGACTTCGCGCTGCTGGCCGAGGGGCGGCAGCAGGCCGCGCCCGCGCCCGCGGCCGATGCAGGCACGCCGCCCGCGTCCGTCACGCCGCGCGTGGTCGACCTGCTGAACCAGGAAGGGCTGATCGAGACCCGTCCCGTGCCGCCCGGCGACCCCGCGCCGGTGGACCTCACGCGTGCGCCGCTGCGCTTTCCGGCCGACCGCGCCACGCGGCTGCAGAACCTGGCGCGCGGCGACGAGGGCTTCCTGCTGGCCATGGCCTATTCCACGCAGCGCGGCTACGCGCACAGCCACCCTTTCGTGGGCGAGATCCGCTTCGGCAGCGTGGAGCTGGAGCTCGCGCCCGAGGAGCTCGACTTCACCATCTCCATCGGCGACCTGGAGATCACCGAATGCGAGATGGTCAACCAGTTCGCGGGCAGCAAGAGCGAACCGCCGCAGTTCACGCGCGGCTACGGCCTGGCCTTCGGCCACTGCGAGCGCAAGGCGATGGCGATGAGCCTGGTCGACCGCGCGCTGCGCGCCGACGAGCTTGGCGAGCCGGTGGAGGCGCCCGCGCAGATGCAGGAGTTCGTGCTCTCGCACAGCGACAGCCTGGAGGCCTCGGGTTTCGTGCAGCACCTGAAGCTGCCGCACTACGTCGACTTCCAGTCCGAGCTCGAGCTCGTGCGGAAGATGCGCGCCGCCGCCGGCGCGGGAGACCACGAATGACGACCACCGAATACAACTTCGCCTACCTCGACGAGCGCACCAAGCGCATGATCCGCCGCGCCATCCTCAAGGCCGTGGCCATCCCGGGCTACCAGGTGCCCTTCGGCTCGCGCGAGATGCCGCTGCCCTACGGCTGGGGCACCGGCGGCATCCAGGTGACCGCCGCGGTCATCGGGCCGCGCGACATGCTGAAGGTGATCGACCAGGGCTCCGACGACACCGTCAACGCCGTCAACATCCGCCGCTTCTTCGAGCGCACCACCGGCGTGGACACCACCACGCGCACGGCCGAGGCCACGCTGATCCAGACGCGCCACCGCATCCCCGAGGCATCGCTCGCCGAAGGGCAGGTGCTGGTCTACCAGGTGCCGGTGCCCGAGCCGATGCAGCGGCTGGAGCCGCGCGAGACCGCCACGCGCACGCTGCACGCGCTGGCCGAGTACGGGCTGATGCACGTGAAGCTCTACGAAGACATCGCGCGCTACGGCCACATCGCCACCACCTACGACTATCCGGTGCTGGTGAACGGCCGCTACGTGATGTCGCCGTCGCCGATCCCCAAGTTCGACAACCCCAAGATGCACATGAACCCCGCGCTGCAGCTGTTCGGCGCCGGCCGCGAGAAGCGCATCTACGCCGTGCCGCCCTACACGCCGGTCGAAAGCCTGAGCTTCGAGGACCATCCCTTCGAGATCCAGCGCTGGGACACGCCCTGCGCGCTCTGCGGCGCGACCGACAGCTTCCTCGACGAGGTGATCACCGACGACCAGGGCACGCGCATGCATGTGTGCTCCGATTCCGACTACTGCCAGTCGCGGCAGCAGGCAGACGGCGTTGCCGCTGCGCCCGACCCGGCGACCGATGCGGCCGCCGTGGACGGAGTTCTCGCATGAACGCCGCGCAAGCTTCTCCCCTTCCGCTGCTGCGCGTGCGCGGCGTCGGCAAGCGCTACGGCGATCGCGTGGCGCTGCACGACGCCTCCTTCGACCTCTGGCCCGGCGAGGTGCTGGCGGTGGTCGGCGAATCGGGTTCGGGCAAGTCGACCCTGCTCGATGCCATTGCCGCGCGCAGCCGTCCCGATGCCGGCAGCGTGCAGTTCCATGTGCGCGGCGGCGGCCTGCAGGACGTGTTCGCGATGACCGAGGCCCAGCAGCGGTTGCTTTCGCGCACCGACTGGGGCTTCGTGCACCAGAACCCGGCCGACGGCCTGCGCATGGACGTCTCGGCCGGCGCCAATGTGGGCGAGCGCCTCATGGGCCTGGGCGAGCGGCACTACGGCCGCGTGCGCGCCACCGCGGCCGACTGGCTGCAGCGCGTGGAGATCGAGCCGGCGCGCATCGACGACACGCCGCGCACTTTTTCGGGCGGCATGCGCCAGCGCCTGCAGATCGCGCGCAACCTGGTCACGCAGCCGCGGCTGGTGTTCATGGACGAGCCGACCTCGGGCCTGGACGTGTCGGTGCAGGCGCGCCTGCTCGATCTGCTGCGCCAGCTCACGCGCCAGATGCAGCTTGCGGCCATCGTCGTCACGCACGACCTCGCGGTGGCACGGCTGCTCGCGCACCGCATGGTCGTGATGCAGCAGGGCCGCGTGGTCGAGACCGGCCTCACGGACCAGGTGCTGGACGACCCGCAGCACGCCTACACCCAACTCCTCGTTTCCTCGGTGCTCCAGCCATGACGACCCCCTTGCTTCTTCTCCAGGGCGTGGCCAAGCGCTTCACGCTGCACCACCAGAACCAGCTGGAGCTGCCGGTGTTCGACGCGGTCGACCTCAGCGTGAGCGCGGGCGAATGCGTGGTGCTCGACGGCGCCTCGGGCCTGGGAAAGAGCACGCTGCTCAAGCTCATCTATGCCAACTACCGCGCCAGCGCGGGCCGCATCACGGTGCAGGCGCCGGCCGGCCCGGTGGACCTGACCGAAGTGGCGCCGCGCGAGCTGGTGCGGCTGCGGCGCGAGACCATCGGCTACGTGAGCCAGTTCCTGCGCGTGATCCCGCGCGTGCCCGCGCTCGACGTGGTGGCCGAGCCGCTCGCCGAGGACGCCGGCGACGACCCCGCGGGCATCGAGGCCGCGCGCGCCGAGGCGCGCCGCTGGCTCGCGCGGCTGCGCATCCCCGAGCGCCTGTGGCACTTGCCGCCGGCCACCTTCTCGGGCGGCGAGCAGCAGCGCATCAACATCGCGCGCAACATGATCAAGCCCAAGCCGCTGTTGCTGCTGGACGAGCCCACCGCCTCGCTCGATGCCGCCAACACGGCCACCGTGATCGAGCTGATCCGCGAGGCCACGGCCCGCGGCGCGGCCATCGTCGGCATCTTCCACGACGCCGAAGTGGGCGCGGCCGTGGCCACCCGCCGCGTCAACGTGGGCGACTTCAGGAGCACCCGGCCATGAGCGCAGCACCCATCGTCTTTTCCAACGCGCGCATGGTGCTGGCCGGCGAGGTGGTGCACGGCGCGCTCTCGGTGGCGAACGGGCGCATCGAGGCGCTGGACAGCGGCGCCACCGCGGCGGGCACGCTCGACCTCGAGGGCGACTACCTGTTTCCCGGGCTGGTCGAGGTGCACACCGACAACCTGGAGCGGCACCTGATGCCGCGCCCCAAGGTGCAGTGGGCCGAGATGCCCGCGCTGCTCGCGCACGATGCCGAGGTGGCGGCCGCCGGCATCACCACGGTGTTCGACGCACTGGGCGTGGGCGAGTCCGACCCCGAGAGCCTGCGCGGCAGCACCTGGGACACGCTGCTCGATGTGCTCGACGGCTGCATCGAGAGCGACCTGCTGCGCGCCGACCACCATCTGCACGTGCGCTGCGAGCTGCCGGCACCCAACACCATCGAGCTGTTCGAGCCGTTCCGCAACCACCCGCGCCTGTCGATGATCTCGCTCATGGACCACACGCCGGGCCAGCGCCAGTGGGAGAACATCGAGGTCGCACGCATCTACTACACCGGCAAGAAGGGCTGGAGCGACGACAAGTTCGACCGCCGCGTGTCCGAGGCCGTGTCGCTGCAGACGCGCTATGCGGAACCCCACCGCCGGCACTTCGTCGCGCATTGCCGCCTGCACGGCATTGCGCTGGCGAGCCATGACGACACCACCGTGGCGCACGTCGAGCAGGCGCATGCGGAGGGCGCCAGCATGTCGGAATTCCCGACCACGCTGGCGGCCGCGCGCGCCGCGCGCGAACGCGGGCTCGCCAACATCATGGGCGGGCCGAACGTGGTGCGGGGCGGCTCGCACTCGGGCAACGTGGCCGCGGCCGAGCTGGCGCGCCAGGGGCTGCTCGACATCCTGTCTTCCGACTACGTGCCCGGCAGCCTCATGAGTGCCGTGATGCGGCTGGTGGACGAGGGCATCTGCACGCTGCCCGAGGCGGTGGCGATGGTGAGCCGCGCACCCGCGCGCGCGGCCGGCCTGCACGACCGCGGCAGCCTGGAACCGGGGCTGCGCGCCGACCTGGTGCAGGTGCGCATCACCACGCTGGCCGACGGTGCCAGGCACCCGGTGGTGCGCGGCGTATGGCGCCAGGGCCGGCGCGTGATCTGAGGGTGCGGCCGCGGCTGTCGCCGCAATGTCGCACAGCTGTCGCGCGCATGTCACGGCGTCTCGCGAGACTTCACTTGTCTAGACGACTTTGGAATCCAAGATGACCGGTGTCCTGCGCATCCACCAACTGAACAAGCACTTCGCCAACGGCCGGCATGCGCTGCGCGACGTCAACCTGGCCGTGAACCGCGGCGAGATGGTGGCGTTGATCGGCGCCTCGGGCTCCGGCAAATCCACCCTGCTGCGGCACGTGGCCGGCCTGGTGGCGGCCGACGGCGGCACCGATTCGCTGGTCGAGATCGACGGCCGCTGCGTGCAGAAGGGCGGCCGCATCCACCGCGACATCCGCAAGCTGCGCTCGCAGGTCGGCTTCGTGTTCCAGCAGTTCAACCTGGTGGCGCGGCTGCCGGTGCTGGTGAACGTGCTCGTCGGCTCGCTGCACCGCATGCCCTGGTGGCGCAGCTGGCTGCGCATGTTCACGGCGCAGGAGCGCGCGCTGGCACTCGAGGCACTGGGGCGCGTGGGCATTGCCGACTGCCATGCGCAGCGCGCCTCCACGCTGTCGGGTGGCCAGCAGCAGCGCGCGGCCATTGCGCGCACGCTGGTGCAGGGCGCCAAGGTGGTGCTGGCCGATGAACCCATTGCATCGCTGGACCCCGAGTCCTCGCGCAAGGTGATGGAGATCCTCGCGCGCATCAACCGCGAGGACGGTTGCACCGTGATCGTGTCGCTGCACCAGGTCGACATCGCGATGAAGTACTGCCCGCGCGTGGTGGCGCTGAACCAGGGGCAGGTGGTGTTCGACGGCCCGTCCTCGGCGCTCACGCCCGCGCTGCTGCGCGAGCTGTACGGCGTGCAGGCCGACGAGCTGCTGCGGCCCGCCGCGCCGACCCCGGCACCCGAAGGCACCAACGTGCACGTGCTGAACCCGACTGCTCCCGTGTCGTGGGCTGCGCAAGCCGCATAGCCCGCGAAGAACGCGTCTTTCCATCCTTTCCATTCTCCTGGAGCCATCCATGATCAAGAAACTCGTTGCCGCCGCCGTGCTGGGCCTCGGCCTTGCGGGCGCATCGCTCGCGCAGGACATCAACTTCGGCATCATCTCGACCGAGGCGACGCAGAACCTCAAGGGCGACTGGCAGCCGCTGATCGACGACATGAGCCGCCAGACCGGCCTCAAGGTCACGGCCTTCTTCGCACCCGACTACGCCGGCATCATCGAAGGCATGCGCTTCAACAAGGTGCACCTCGGCTGGTTCGGCAACAAGTCGGCCATGGAAGCGGTGGACCGCGCGGGCGGCGAGGTGTTCGCGCAGATGGTCAACGCCGACGGCACGCAGGGTTACTACTCGCACCTGATCGTGAACCGAGAGAGTCCGCTCAACACGCTCGACGACGTGCTCAAGAACGCGAAGAACCTGAGCTTCGGCAACGGCGATCCCAACTCGACCTCGGGCTACCTGGTGCCGGGCTTCTACGTCTTCGCGCAGAACAAGCTCGATGCCAAGTCGATCTTCAAGGTGACGCGCAGCGCCAACCACGAGACCAACGCGCTGGCCGTGGCCAACAGGCAGGTCGACGTGGCCACCAACAACAGCGAGAACCTCGAGAAGGTGAAGGAGCGCTTCCCCGAGAAGTTCAAGGACATCAAGATCGTCTGGACCTCGCCGCTGATTCCGCTCGATCCGCTCGTCATGCGCAAGGACCTGCCCGAGGCGACCAAGGCCAAGCTGCGCAGCTTCTTCTACAACTACGCCAAGACCGATCCGCGTGAGAAGGAGATCGTCATGAAGATCTCGAAGCTCTCGGGCTTCAAGGAATCGAGCGACAAGCAGCTGCTGCCGATCCGCCAGCTCGACCTGTTCGGCCAGCGCACCAAGATCGAGGCCGACACCGTGCTCGGCGACGCCGACAAGAAAGCCAAGCTGGCCGACATCGACAAGAAGCTGGCCGCGCTGAACTGAGCGCGCGCCACTTTTCTTTCCTGCTGCACTGCTGTGTCCGCCATGCAACCCACGGTCCCTCTCGTCCGCCCGAGCCTGGCGCCTGCGGCGTCCGCCGCTCCCAGGCGCAGCCTCGCCTGGCAGCTCGCGTGGGCGGGCCTGCTGATCCTGCTGGCCGCGTCCTGGAAGGGCGCCGACATGCGCCCGTTCGAGCTCTGGCGCGATTCCGGCAACATGGCCACCTACGCGGCCGAGTTCTTTCCGCCGAACTTCACGCAGTGGCGCATGTACCTGCAGGAGATGGTCGTCACCTTGCAGATCGCGCTGTGGGGCACGGCGCTGGCGGTGGTGAGCGCCGTGCCGCTGGCGCTGCTGGCTTCCGCCAACATCGTGCCCTGGTGGATCTACCAGCCGGTGCGCCGCCTCATGGACAGCTGCCGCGCCATCAACGAAATGGTGTTCGCGATGCTGTTCGTGGTGGCCGTGGGCCTGGGCCCCTTCGCCGGCGTGCTGGCGCTGTGGGTGCACACCACCGGCGTGCTGGCCAAGCTGTTCGCCGAAGCCGTGGAAGCCATCGATCCGCAGCCGGTGGAAGGCATCCGCTCCACGGGCGCCAGCGCGCTGCACGAGATCGTCTACGGCGTGCTGCCGCAGGTGATGCCGCTGTGGATCTCGTATGCGCTCTATCGCTTCGAATCGAACGTGCGTTCGGCCTCGGTGGTGGGCATGGTGGGCGCGGGCGGCATCGGCGTGGTGCTGTGGGAAATCATCCGTGGTTTCCAGTACGCCGAGACCTGCGCGGTGATGCTGATCATCGTGGTGAGCGTGAGTGCCATCGACCTGGCGTCGGCCCGCATCCGCAAGTTCCTGATCTGATCCGAGCTGAGGACGGGAGGGCGTCCGCGGGCGAGGCAGAATCCGGCGAGGACTTCCGCATGCCCATGAACGCCCCGACATCACCCGCCATCCTCCAGGTCCACGACCTGGGCTTTTCCTATCCGGGCCAGCCCGCGCTCGCATCCGGCTGGTGCGCTTCGGTGGGCGAGGGCGTCACGCTGCTGTATGGCGACACGGGCAGCGGAAAGTCGACCCTGCTGCGCGTGATTGCGGGCATGCTTCCCGCGTCCGGAAGGCTGACGCTCGCAGGCGCGCGCCTCGACACGCAGCCCGAGGCCTACAGGCGCAACGTGTTCTTCTGCGACCCGGCCACCGAAGCCTTCGACCAGGTCACCGCGCGCGCATGCACCGCCACCCTGGGAGAGGGCGATGCGGGATTCGATGCGGCGCAGTGGCAGGCGCTGGTCGAGGGCTTCTCGCTGGCGCCGCACATCGACAAGCCGATGTACATGCTCTCGACCGGATCGAAGCGCAAGGTCTGGCTGGCGGCGGCGCTGGCCTCGGGACGTCCGCTGGTGCTGCTCGACGAACCCGAAGGCGCGCTCGATGCGCGATCGATCGGCTGCCTGTGGAAGGCCGTCGCGGCGCGGGCCGGACGCGCGGGCCACGCGATCGTCATTGCGAGCAGCGCACGGCTCGATCACGTTCCGCAGATTCCGCTCGCGGGCTGCATCGCGCTGCCGCTGCGCTGAGCCGCGCCGGCGGTACGAGGACGGGGGCCTTCAAGGCGGCATGGCCTTCAGCGCCCTGGCGGAACGGGCGAGCCCTTCGAGAATGCGGCCCGACACCGCGGCCGGAAAGCGCTCAGGCAGGCGCGCGGCGATCCGGTCGATCACGCCGGGTGTTGCTGCGAGCACGCGCTGGATGAGGTCCTCCGCGTCCGGCCCGTAGTGGCACTTCTGCGCCATGGCGTTGAAGTGGCGCCGCTGGATGGTCTTGAACTGGTCATGCTTGCTCTTGCCGATCAGGGCCATGGCCAGTTTGGCCTCGTGCCTGGAGAACTGGCTCGGACCGCTGCCCTCCACGGGCCAGATGGACATCACGTCGTACACGGGAGTCAGCCTGTAGCGGCCCATCGGCAGCCATGCGATGCTGAAGTTCTTCGCGTGTCCGTCGGGCGCGCCGAGCATCCAGAAGAGCAGTTGCACGGTGATCAGCGTGGCCAGGTCCTGCTGGGCATCGACCGAGCTTCGCAGCACCCCTGCCAGGTCGACCATGCCGGGGCCACCGTCGGCCTCGTACTTCAGGTGCGGCGGCTTGCCCAGGGCCTGGCAGAAGTCTTCCTGCGGCAGGCGCAGCCACCGTTTGCCGGACGAGTGCAGCCTGCGATCGAAGCGTTCGACGGCCAGCACCTTCTGCGAGCCGAAGCGCAGGACGGCCGTGCTGGGCACGGGTATGCCGTACTCCTGCAGGATGTTCAGGCAGAGCCACTCGTTTTCCACCGAGGTGCTGAAGTCGGCTTTGCGGTGGCCGACCAGGCCCAGCGGCAACTTCAGGATGTGCGTGGTGGGCGTCGAGCCGCGCGGGCGAAGCCATTGGCCCTCGTGCCACAGCAGCGCGGTCTTCTCCTGGGCGCCGGCCAGGGAGATGCGCAACTCGTCTTCGGGTGCGGATTGCGCAGCGAACCTGCCGGGATCGACGGTCTGCTGCAGCAGCTTCTCGACGTCGGCCTCGCTCATTGCCTCGCCCTCGATGCCATCGACATCCGCCGGACTGTCGTCTTCGCCCAGCAACTGGATGGCGCCCACGCAATCGCGGCCGATGGCCTGCAGGAGGTCGAAGGGCTGCGCCGTGCGTGTCCTGAAGCGGCTCGCGATGCGGTCGCGCATGGGCTGACTGTCGGGCAGCAAGTTGTCGAAGTAGTTCTGGACGACCGGGCCCCTGTGGATGAAGCCGCCGACCAGCGGCAAGGAGAGCGAGAGTGGGCGCCCTGTCGGCGAGCCGACCCAGGTGTCGTCATAGCGCAGCTCGTCCGCCCCGCGCGCCGGAATGCGCCAGGTGCCGACGCGCTCGCCGTTGGCCCAGATGGAAAGCGCCGGCATGTTCGATGGACGCGCCATGCTCACCACTCCGGAGCGGGCGGCTCGTTGGCGACGTGTCTTGCGCTCGGGTGGCCGGCATCTGGTGCTTGCGCAGTCGAGCGCTTTGCTGGATTTTTCGAGCCGACCATGATCTCGAGGCCAAGCGCACCGAAGAGCGCCAGCAGTTGCTCCAGGCTCACCGAGCCGGGGTTGAGCTCCATGTGGGACATGCGGCTCTGGCTGATGCCGAGCCGCTCGGCCAGCTTCACCTGTGAGATGCCCGCCTCCTTGCGGGCCGCCTTGAGGAGCACGCCGAGCTGCGATGGAACCGAGAGGACTTGCTGCATGGCAACACCAACGTAATGGGTAACCTGCAGTTTACCAATATGGTGGGTATTTGTCAAAATACCCGCCAAATAGGTAATTCGAAAGATACCCATGCCATGGGTATCTTGTCTGCCAGAGCGCCTACCGGCCCAGGAATTCGATCGCCCTGGGTACGAAGTCGGCATGGAACTGGAACACGCTGCCATGGCCGGCATCGGGATAGATGAAGAGCGTGCTGTTCGGAAGCCGCCGAGCCAGTTCATGCGAATTCGATGTCGGGACCATCCGGTCATCGTCGCCGTTGAGGATGAGCACCGGCTGCCTGACTGCCGAAAGATCGACGGGCCTCTTGCGGCCCCAGGCCTTCAGTGCCCGCAGCTGCGCCAGGTATGCGGCGATCGTGATCTTCTTGTCGCGGTGGTCCGAGCGTTCCTTCAATCGCGCGAGAAAGGCCTTGCCGGCCTCGATGCCGCCCGGCGTGCGCGTGAAGAACAGGAACTGCTTGGGGTCCTGGCCGGTGACGAGGCCCCGCAGCAGGTCCCAGTGCGACACCCTGGCCACCGTGCTGATGCCCTTGCCGCCCGCGGGGCCGGTGCCCGCGACGATCATCCTGCGCACGAGCTGCGGCTCCTTCAGCACGATTTCCTGGGCGATCATGCCGCCCATCGAAAAGCCGAAGAGGTCGACCTGCGCGAAGCCCATTGCCTTGATGAAGGCGATGGCGTCGTCCGCCATCTGTTCCATCGAATCGGATGGCGAGCCGCTCGACGCGCCGACGCCGCGGCTGTCGAAGGCGATCACGTGGTGCTTCGCGGCGAGGCCGTCCATGATGCGAGGGTCCCAGTTGTCCAGGACGGCCGCGAGGTGAACGAGGCACACCACCGGGGTCGCACCATTGCGCGCTCCCAGTTCGCGGTAGGCGAAGTCCACGCCACCGGCCGAGATGGACTTCGTGGGAACGTCCGTCCAGCGGTGCACTCAGGCCACCTGCGGAAGGTAGCTGGGCCTCGGCGCCGTCATCCCGAGCTTGACTTGCTGGGTGAGTTCATCGGCCAGCACCTCGTCGAGATTCGATTCGAGCCCGTCGAGCGCACGCTTCACGATCAATTCGGGGCTCGTCTTCGGCACATCGAACCCGCGCGTGAGGTCGGTATCGACATAGGCCATGTGCAGCGCCAGCACCTGCGTCTTCTGCGCCGACAGTTCGCTGCGCAGGGCATTGGTGAGCGACCATGCGGCCGACTTGCTTGCCGAATAGGCCGCCAGCTCGCCGCCGTTCACCCACGAGGCCACCGACAGGACGTTGAGCAGCGCGCCGCCGCCGTTGGCCTTGAGAATGGGCGCGAAGGCCTTGCTCATGCGCAGCACGGCAAAGAAGTTGGTCTCGAAAATGCGGCGTGCCGTGTCTTCGCTGTCGTCCGCGAGAAAGCCGCCCGGCTGCGCAATGCCGGCGTTGTTGACCACCAGCGTCACATCGGTCGCCAGTGCCGCGGCAGCGGCCACATCCTGCGGATTGTTGACGTCCAGGCGCAGCGCCTGGACGCCGGCCTGGGTCACGGTTTCGGGATTGCGAGCGCCCACGTAAACCTTGCGCGCGCCGCGGGCCAGCAGCTCGTGCGCGAACGCCAGGCCGATGCCGCGGTTGGGGCCCGTGACAAGGGCGACGGAATTTTCGATCTTCATGAGGAGTCTCCAAAAAAAGAAAGGGACAGGAAATGAACGGGGCTCACTTGAGCTTGACGACGACCTTGCCCTTGGCGCGGCCCGCTTCGACATAGGCCAGGGCGTCATTGGTGGCGTCGAACGGGAACACCCGGTCCATCACGGGCCGGATGGCACCGGCCTCGATGAGGCGCGTGATCTCGCGCAGCTGGCTCCCGTTCGCCTTCATGAAGAGAAACGAGAAATCGACGCCGCGGCTTCGGGCCCTGCGCCGGACGCCTGCGCTCAACAGCCGCATGACCAGCTTCACGAAACCGGGCGCGCCGATCTGCTTGCCGAACTCGGGATCGGGTGGGCCGGAGATGGTGATGAGCTTGCCGCCGCGCATGAGCACGCGCAGGGATTTCTCGAGCGTCTTGCCGTCCTGGCTGTTCAGGACCACGTCGTAGTCGCGCAGCACATCCTCGAAATCCTGCGTCCTGTAGTCGATGGCGACATCCGCGCCCAGGCGCTTCACGAGCGCGACATTGGTCGGGCCTGTGGTCGTGGCGACGGTGGCGCCCAGGTGCTTGGCCAGCTGGATCGCCAAGGTGCCGACGCCGCCGGAGCCCGCCTGGATGAAGACCTTCTGTCCCTTCTTGAGCCCGGCCTTCTCGACCAGCGCCTGCCAGGCCGTCAAGGCCACCAGCGGAATGGACGCGGCTTCTTCCATCGTCAGGCCCTGCGGCTTCGGCGCGAGCGATGCCTCCTTGACTGCGACGAACTCGGCGAAGGTGCCGATCCGGAAATCGTCCGCCCGCGCATAGACCTCGTCGCCCGGCTTGAACTGCTGCACGCGCGGGCCGACCTTGGCCACGACGCCGGCCACGTCATGGCCCAGCACGAGGGGCAGGCGGTACGGCAGGATGAGCTTGAACTCCCCATCCCGGATCTTGGCGTCCAGCACGTTCAGGCCGGCGGCATGCACCTCGACCAGGACTTCGTCGTCGCGCAGTTCCGGCATCGGCACATCTGCCGATCGCAGCGCCCCCTTTTTGGCGTATCGATCGAGAACAAATGCTTTCATGGTCTTCCTTGTTCCTGGCGTATCCAGGTCTGTGAACGGCCCAGCATGGGCACACCGATGTAGCCGCGCACGCTGAGCTTCTTGCCGTTGTCGGTCAGGCGCACGGTGCTGCGATAGACCTTGCCGTTGTCGGGATCGAGGATCTGGCCACCGGCATATTCGTCGCCGTCCTTGCTCAGGCCGCTGAGGATCACCAGCCCGACGATCGGTGCGTCCCTGTTGGCGCCTTCGCACTTGTCGCAGGTCGGATTCGGGTCTTGGTCCGGGGCCGGGAACACCTTCTCGATCTTTCCCTGGAGAACGCCATTCGATTCGGTGAGGCGGATCAGCGCGCGCGGCTTGCCGCTGACGTCGTTGACGTTCTTCCACAGGCCAACGGGCGATGTCTGGTCCGCCCGGGCCGGCATCGCCGCGAGCGCTGCGGCCGCGGTGAGGCCCTGGAAGGCGAGCGCGACAAGGAGCGGGAGCGCGCGGGGGCCGCCGGCCGGACGTCGTTCATGTCGCATGATAATCATCATATTTGTTGGCGAGAAAAAAGGATGCGTGCCGCGGTGGCGGATTCAGGCCGGAGCCAGGTGCTTCAGCGCGGCCTCGCACAGGCCGTCCGACAGCGCCGGATCGTCGACCGCACGCGCCAGCAGCAAGGTGCCCACCATGGTGGCGACGGTCACGAATGCGCGTTCATGTGCGGCGGGCTGCCCCCAGTCGGGCGACTGGCGCGCGGCGAGATCGATCATTTCCTTGACGTGCCGGGTGGTCACCCGGCGGACTTCGGCGGCCTGGCGCGGCGTTTCCGAGCCCAGCGCGGCCAGTGGGCACCCCATTTCCGCGTGTGCCACGTGTTCCGGCGAGAGATAGGCGCCCAGCATGGCGGCCAGGGCCTGCCCGGGGGGGGCCTCGGAGGCGACCTTCGCCACCGCGGCCGCCGATTCCGCGCAGGCACGGCCCACGGCTTCGGCCAGCATGGCCTCGCGCGACGGGAAGTGGGCGTAGAAGGCGCCATGGGTCAAGCCGGCTTCCTTCATGATGTCGGCCACGCCGGTGCCGTCGTAGCCGCTGCGCCGGATCGCCCGGGCAGCCACGGACACGATGCGCTCGTGCGAGGCCTCCTTGGCCGCTGCCCTGACGCTGTGCTTTGTATTTCGCATGATGCGTATCATACATTTTATTCGCCGAGACTCAAGCGCGCAGGGTTGATCCGGCCATGGCCGCAGCAGGGTTGCTGCGGCAGGACGTTTGCACCGATCTCTGACGCAGGGGGATGCGGCCAGAACCGGATTGGAAGCGCTGGACGACCTTGCTCTTGCCGGGCTCGACCATGTCCTGGAAATCGATCCGGCGATAGTTGAGCTTGCCGACCTTGCGCCCGGATTCCAGGCCGCTCGAGAGGGTCCTGGCGCGAAGTGGGTCATCGAGCGAGTGCCGCCAGACAAGGACGAGGATTGAACGTCTTCCCATTCGGAGGCTCAGCGCCTTCGGTGGAAGGACGGCCACCGGCCCGGGGCCGACCCGAAGACCGGGCAGAATGGCCGCCCGCAACATCCTGAGCCTTCCATGACAGCCTGGACCATCGCCGAAGCGACACAAGAGGAAGTGAAATCGGGCGAGCTCGGTCGACGGCTGCGCCATTTCAACTACGGCTTCGTGGGCGAGTATCCCGAGCAGCGGTATATCCGCCTCAACGCCAGGGACGGGAACGGCCGGCTGCTCGGCGGACTGCGAAGCTTCGTGTTCCTCTGCTGGCTCCACATCGACGTGCTGTTTGTCGAAGCGGACGTACGCGGCTCGGGCCTGGGCAGCCGTCTGCTCGCCGAGGCCGAGCGGCAAGCCATCGAGTTGGGCGCAACGGACGCCAAGCTCGAGACCTTTGAGTGGCAGGCGCGCGCGTTCTACCAGAAGCACGGCTACGAGGAGTACGCGCGCATTGAAGGCTACGCGCACGGCTTCTACCTGGCGTCCATGAAGAAGACGCTGGCGCGCTGAGCAGCGCAGGCTTGCTTTGGCTGCCGGCCAACACCGAACGTTCCCCGCCGCCTGCCAGTTCGCCCCTCAACTCCAGAAGCATGACCATCGAGGCTGACCTGAACATGAAGACTGGAGAAGGGCCGGAGTGAGCGACTTGCCGGCGTGGGGTTTTCGTGCAGCAAGCGGCATTTTTGTCCGTCAATCCTTGCGTTGAGTCGCCTTCTCTGTCTGGTGGCATCGGTGGGCGGGCGCCTCTTGATGGGCACTGCCACGGGGTCGAGAAGCCTCTCTTGGGCGAATTCTGCCGGAGCAGTGAACGGCTGTTGTGGTCGAAATTCTGCCGCACGCCCGCCGCGCGTACAGCCGCATGGGGCTCAGTGGTAATCCTCTTCGCGCTGATGACGAACGGCCAACACTTTGACCTCCCGCCCCGGAAGGATTTCGTAAAGGGCCACATAGCCTGTGGAACCAAGGCCTACGATCAACTCTCGGCGCGTTGTACGCCTGCCATCTCCCGCTTTCCGATACGCCCAAGGATTCTCGGCCAGCCGCTTCTTGATACCGGTGCGAAGCTGGTGCAAAACATGCTGAGCTTGGTCCAGTTCCTCCAAGGTCTCTGACCGTACGACGAGGAACTCGAACAACCGCTCAAGGTCATCCTCGGCCTGCGGGGTCATCTCAACCCCGAACAACTCAGTCACGTGCTGGGGCTTTGCAATTCGCGACGTCGTGCATCAATGCGGGCCTGGAGGCGGTCAAACACTTCGTCCACGGGGTGCGAAACACCGGTTCGCAAGTAGTCCTGCCAAGCGGACTCGCCGCGCGCGAGGAAGTGCGTCTGGACTCGACGGAAGTCAACTGCCCGGCGCACGGCATCGGCCACAAAGGTGCTGATGGTTTCTTCTTTACCCAGGACCGATTCCAGCTCGGCACGCAGTTTCGGTTCGACACGAACGGCAGGCAAGGTGCACGATTTCATGGCAGTAAGTGTAGCACATTTGTAATGCCTTCGCCGCCTTGTCCCGACGCTGGTATTGGAAGGTGACGAGTGTCTGGGCCCGACGTTTGCGGACCGCGGTCATCGCACCGCCGAGCGATGGTTTCCCGCGGCTGGCTGCACACAGGCGGACCCGTCCGACGCTATGTTTCCGAGGCCGCAGCCGGTGCGTACGCGATGTTCCGACATGCGCGCCGCACGGTCATGCATCCGGCCCGAGCGGCGCAGCTGGAATCGCCAGGCGGAATGTGGACCCGCCGGTGCCCGTTTCGTGCAGCACCACGTCGCCGCCATGGCGGATCGCGATCTCGCGCGACAGGTGAAGCCCCAGTCCGGTGCCGGCCACTGCGCTCGCGGTTTCGGCACGGAAGTATTTCTCGAAGATGCGGGCCGCATCGGCCGGTGCGACCCCGGGCCCCCGGTCGATCACGTCGACCTGCACGGTGTTGTCCGTCTGCCGCAGCACGACATGCACCGGTTGCTCCGGCGGCGAGTACTTCAATGCGTTCTGCATCAGGTTCTGCAGCGCGATCTCGAGCAGCGCCCGATCACCGCGCACCCTGGACAGGGGCTCGTGCACGTCGAGGACCAGGCGCGAAGCGCCGGGGAAGTGGAAGCTCTCGCACAGGCCGCGCGCGAGTGCCGCCATGTCGAGGGCTTCGATGCGAAGCGTCCGGTTCTCGGGCTGGAGGCGGTCGGCCAGCAGGATGTTCTCGATCAGCATGGTCAGGCGCTGCACGGCGCGCCGGATCCGCTCGGTGCGCTGCTTCACCACGGGCTCCGTGCCGAGCTTCGAGATGTCGAGCGATTGCGCCGCGCCGTCGATCACTGTCAACGGCGTGCGGAACTCGTGCGACACCATGGAGACGAACTCGCGCTGTTGCGCGATCGCCTGGCGCTCGACCTCGAGCGACTCGCGCAGTCGGGCTTCGAGGCGGGCACGGGCCGCGATCTCCTCATGCAGCGCGGCATTGGTCTGCTGCAGTTCGGCGGTGCGCCGCGCGACCGTGCCCTCGAGCGCCTGTTCGGCTTCCAGCCGCACCGCGAGCACGCGCTCGCGCTCGGCGCGGAAGTCGCGCTCGGCGCGACGCGTCCGGTCGGCCACGGCCACGTTCAGCAGGATGAGGTGGAACATGGTGCCGAGCCAATAGATGCGGTCGGGCGTCACGCCCGGCACGCGGTCGCCGAACCAGAGCTTCAACAGCCCGTAGAGTCCCAGCACCGTTCCCACCGCGAAGGCCGAGGCCGGAAGCAGGTACTGGAACTGGCGCCGCACGAAGAGCAGGTAGCAGACGAAGACCGCGCCGAACAGCGTGGATGCGGTGCTGCCTGCGCTGACCCAGGTCGCGATGGCGGCGTGATGGCCGGCCAGGGCCAGCACGAATGCAGCGAAGTTGAACACCACGACCGCATTGAAGAAATATGCCGCGGGCGGCCAGTGGTGCCGGAACTGGAAGATGCGCGACATGAACGCGGTACCCACCATGTTGAAGAAGCAGTTGACGGCCAGCAGCGTCTGCGCAACGCGCTCGGGGCGATCGTCGAGGAACCACTGCGCGGCGAACCCCTGGCGGTTGACCGACAGGGCCGCGATGCAGAGCACGTAGAGCGCGTAGTGGGCGTAGAGCCCGTCCCGCAGCCAGGCCCCGAAGATCAGGTTCATGCAGACGGCGAGCAGGGTGGCGCCGAGCAGCACGCCCATGGTGGCGTAGTCGGCCGTGCGGTCGCGCTCGAAGCCGAGGGGCTGCCACAGGTCCAGTTCGGCCCGCAGCGACGGCCCGTCGTTGCGCAGCCGCAGGAAATAGACGGCCGGCTCGGTCGGCAGGTCGAGCGGGAACGCGAAGTTGTGGTCGGGGATCTCGCGCGCCGCGAACGGGCGTGCGTCGCCGAGCGGCGTCTCGACGAATCCGCCGCGCCCGTCCGGCGCATACAGGGTGGCTTCGTGGATGCGCGGCGGTCGCACGCGCAGCAGCCATCGCGCGGGCGCGTCGGCCGTGCGCGCGAGCGAGAAGCGCAGCCACACCGCGTCGCGGCCGAAGCCTTCCTGCACCGGCCCTTCGAGCGGCGCGAAGCCGCTTCGCTGCGCACCGCGCGCGACGTCGGCAATGCGCCACCGGCCCGAGGGATCGCGCTGGATCTCGAGGGCTCCGGAGAGTTGCACGCCGCGGCCGAGGCCGTCGGATGCCGACAGGACCAGCGCCCTGGCGGGCATCGCAAGGCACCCCAGCAGCAGGCACAGAAGAACGAGCAGGCAGCCTGGGCCTGCCCGGGTGGTTTCGACGTCGAGGCGCATTGGGGCGCGACTTTATACTTTCCGCGCCATGCCATCCCCGAGCCCGCGCACCGGTCTTCGCATCCATGTGATCGAAGACGACGAAGACATCCGCACAGAAACCGTCTTCGCACTCGGAGAGCTCGGCTTCGACGCGGAGGGCTTCGGCGATGCCCCGTCGTTCTACAAGGCGTTCGCGGTCCAGCCCTGCGACATCGCGGTCGTGGACATCGGACTGCCGGGCGAGAGCGGCCTCGCGGTCGTTTCACACTTGCGCGCGGTGCAGCGACGGCTCGGGCTGGTGCTGGTCACCGCGCGGGGCAAGCTCGAAGACCGGCTGCTGGGCCTGCGCGAAGGTGCCGACGCCTACATGGTGAAGCCGGTGAACATGCTGGAACTGGCCGAGACGCTGAACGCGGTCGGCCGCCGGCTCACGGCCGCACCGCAGGGGAACGCAGTGCCTGCGCCGTCCGAACCCGCCGCCTGGCGCCTGCTCGAAGGCGACTGGATTCTCGGCGATCCCGAAGGCCGGCAGATGGCGCTCACGACCAGCGAGCGCGCCTTCCTCGGCTGCCTGTTCGGGCAGCGCGGCACAGCGGTGAGCCGCGACGACCTGATCCGCGCGCTCGGTGGCGACGTGTTCGATTTCGACGAGCACCGCATCGACGCGATCGCCAGCCGGCTGCGGCGAAAGGCCGCGAAGCTCGGCATGCGCCTGCCGCTGCATTCGGTGCGCGGCAAAGGCTACGTGCTCGCGAGCTGACGCCCCCCGGCGCCGGGCGCACGGGCCAGGCGCATGGTGAGGAACCGTCAGAAAAGGTCAGGAAGGGCACATGAAACAAACGGTCGGGACTTGCACCATGCGGCACGCGCCATGTGCCGCATCTTCATGTCCTACTGGCTCCAATCTTCCACCGAGCGTGCGCACATCCTGGTCATCGACGACAGCGTCGAGGAGCTCCAGGTGCTGCTTGCCGCGCTGCGCCGCGTCGGCCACCGCATCAGCCTTGCCTTCGACGCGCTCGAGGGCTACCGCCGCGCCGGGGTGTTGCAGCCTGACCTGATCCTGCTCGACGTACACCTGGGTGCCACCAGCGGCTTCGAGGTGTGCCGGCTGCTGAAGGCGGACCACGCCACCGCGCACATCCCGGTGATTTTTCTCACCGCCGGTGCCACGCTCGAGGAGCGGCTGACCGGTCTGCGAGAGGGCGGCGTCGACTACATCCTCAAGCCCTTCGAACCCGAAGAGGTGCTGGTTCGCGTCGCGGTCCACCTCACGCTCGCACGCCGCGGCACGCAACCGCCGGCGTCCGAAGACGACGAACCCCACGACCTGGACCGCGTGATCGTCACGGCCGCGCAGCGGCTCATCGAGGGCGACCTTGCGAACGTGCCACCGCTGCCGGCGCTCGCCGCGCGCGTGGGCACGCACGAGAAGCGGCTGACGCGGGCATTCCGTGCGCACACGGGGCGGACCGTGCTCGAGTTCGCGCGCGAGGCGCGGCTGCTGCGCGCGCAGCATCTGCTCGCCCAGACGCCGCTCGGCATCGAGGAGTTGGCACATGCGATCGGGTTCTCGAGTGCCGCGAATTTCACGACGGCATTCAGGGAACGCTTCGGCAGCACGCCCGCGGCGTATCGGCGGCTGTATCGCGGCTCCGTGTGCGACGCCTGAAGCGCTGCGTTCCGCTCAGCCAGCGCAGCGCTTAGGCGGAGCAGGCCGGGGCTTCGGGGACCTGCACATTCAAGAGCAGGGCGACGGTGCCGGCCAGTCCGCAGAATGCAACCAGTTCGGCCATGCCGTGTTCTCCGAAATGCCGCTGCACTTGCCCGAACACGTCGTCCGCGACGCGGTGGTGTTCGGTGAGCGCCAGGAAGAACCGGCCTGCGGCCTCCACGGGTCCGCCATCCTCTGGAATCCTGCCGGCTGCAATCGCCTCGACCATCTCCGGCGAAAGTCCGGCCGACAGGGCCTTGGCTGCGTGGGTCTCCCATTGGTGGCGGCACTGCTGCCTGTGCGCGGTCATGAGAAAGACCGCTTCCCGCACCCGCTGCGGCAGCGTGCCGGTCCAAAGCTCGGTCGAGAGTTGCTCCAGAAGATCGGCAATTCGGGGGCTCCCCAGCAGCGGCAGGTAGGGGGCCGGCACGCGACCGCGCCGCCGTTCGATCAGGTCATAGGCCGCGCGCTGTCCTGCGGAACGCGAGGCCTCGGCCGTCGCAGGGAAACGAGGGGCTGCATGCGGGCCTGCGGGCGTCGTCTCAGGCATTGGGCTTGATGTTGCCGGCCTTGACCACGGCGGCCCATTTCTCGATCTCCTGGCGGATGCGGGCCCTGAACTCCTCGGCGCTGCTGCCGACCGGAACGAAGCCGAGCTCGACGAGCTTCTGATGCAGCGGGCCCGCGCGCACGGCCTGGGCCGCGGCGGACGACAGCCGGGACACGGTGTCCGGCGCCAATCTGGCCGGACCGATCAGGCCGAAGATCGGCGTGGCGTCGACGCCGGGCAGCCCGGCTTCCTGCATCGTCGGCGTGTCGGGCAGTTGCGCGGCCCGGCGCATTCCGGTGACTGCCAGGGCGCGGACGGTGCCCGCGCGGATGTGGTCGATCATCGTGGGGACCGTGGTGAACCCGAACTGGACGTGGCCCGCAAGCAGGTCGTTCAGCACGGTGCCGCCGCCCCGGTACGGCACATGGTTGATGTCGATCGCGGCGGCCTTGCGCAACTGCTCGCCGGCCAGATGCGGCGCACTGCCGACGCCGGCCGATCCGTAGTTGAGACTGCCCGGCTTTGCCTTGGACAGGGCCACGAACTCCTTCAGCGTCGCTGCGGGAACCGCGCTGTGCACGATCAGCACCAGCGGCGCCGATGCCATGAGCGAAATCGGCGCGAAGTCCTTCTCGGTGTCGTACGGCAGCGCGCTGCCGAAAAGCCCGGGGTTGATCACGAACGCCGTGTCGACGAAGCCGAGCGTGCGGCCGTCCGGTGCCGCGGTGGCGACGGCACGCGTGCCGATCTGCGTGCCGGCACCTCCCCGGTTGTCGACGATCACCGGCGCCGCGACGGCGGGCTCCAGGGCCTGCGCCATCAGGCGGCCGAGCGTGTCCGTGGCGGCACCCGGAGGGTAGGGCACGATGAGGCGGACCGGCGTCTTCGTGTCGGCGAGCGCGAGGCGGCCCGCGCCGAGCGACCCCACCAAGGAAAGCGCGGCGCCACCGAGGATCAGTGATCGCCTTTTGTGCATGGGCATTTCAGTCTCCTGAGAACAAGTTCTAGATGCGGCGCACGAAGCCGCTGTCGAGCAGCGCTGCTTCCGGGTCGGCGCCCAGCCCGGGCCGGTCCGTCAGCTGGAAGGCGCCGTCGATGCAGGGCACGGCGTCGCCGTAGGGCGTGAAGCCGAGATCGCAGAAGAGCCGCTCCACATGCACTTCGTCCTCCTGCGCTGCCAGCACGTGCAGCGTGGCCAGCAACCCGGGGCCGAAGAAGGCCGACTGCGGTGCACAATGCACGGCGCTGCCGGCACACTCGCGCGAGAGCCGCAGCAGCGTGGTGACGCCGCCCGATTTGATCGCGCAGGGCTGCAGGTAATCGACGGCCCGGGCTTTCGCCATGACGCTCAGTTCATGCACGCTGCTGGCGTTCTCGCCGGCGGCGGTCGGCACGCCGGTTCGAACGCGCAGTGCACGAAGCGCTTCGAAGTCCTCCGGCGGCCAGAGTGGCTCCTCGATCCAGTGCAGGCCGAAGGCCGACATCCTGGCCACCACCTCGTCGGCCTGGTCGACCGTCCAGGCGCAGTTCGCGTCGACCATCAGCGGCATATCCGGGCCCATCACGCCGCGCGCAGCGGCCACGGCCTCGGGTGTCTTCTCGTGCAGCTTCACCTGTTCGAAGCCGGCCGCCAGCGCACGCTCCACATTCCTGGCCACCAGCGCCGTGTCGCCGTAGTACTGAAGCAGCGACGCGTACGCGGGCAGGCGGGTGCGTCGCGCGCCGCCGAGCAGGTCATGCAGCGGCACGCCGGCGATCTTCGCCCTCAGGTCCCAGATCGCGATGTCGAGGCCGCTCAGCGCATGCAGTACCGGCCCCGAGCGGCCCATGTTGTGCAGCGTGCGTTCGAGCGAAGCCATGAGCCCGGGGTCCGCCGCGTCCCGGCCTGTCGCAAGGGGGGCGACCCGGCCGCGAAAGATCGCCGAGAGCGCGTCGAGTTCGGCGCCATACGATTCGCCCCAGCCGACCAGGCCGTTGTCGAGTTCGACGCGCACAAGGCCGCTGTCCAACGTGGTTCTCGGCCGCCCGGCGAACAATGGTGCCGGCGCGCCGTGGTCGAAGGGCAATCGAAGCTGGAGGCAGTCGATCGATCGAATGGTGGTGGACATCAGGCTTTCTTTGATCAATTGGTAGCGCTACCAAAAAGCCGATGGTACGGCCGTATACGGTCCCGCGTGTGCGGGTTTCTATCTAGGCGCTCTCGCGCGTCACGATGGAGAAGCCCACGTCGACCTTGGTTTCTCCGACCTCGAGGCCTTCGCTGCGGCTCACGATGAACCGGGCCGCGAGCTGGCCGATGCGCGTGCTGTCGATGCGCACGGTGGTGAGCGAGGGCGACACGTCCGCCGCGAAATCGAGGTCGCCGAAGCCGACCACGGCGAGGTCCTGCGGCACGCGCAGGCCGCGCGCCGCGGCCTCGGTGACGACGCCGAGCGCCAGCACGTCCGAGCTGCAGAAGATGGCGTCGGTCCCGGGCTGATGCCGCAGCATCTCGCCCAGCGCCTGGCGGCCGCTGCGCACGGTGGCCGGCGCCACCACGGTCTCGACCTGCACGGCGACCGCGCGCCTGCGCGCCGGGCCGCGCAGCGCCGAGTCGACGAAAGCACCGGCCCGCCGGGCCGCGCGCTCGTGATTGCCGCCGATGAACCCCAGGCGGCGACGGCCGCGCTCGAGCAGGAACGTGGCCACGGCGGTCGCGATGGCCTCGTGCGAGAAGCCGACCAGCATGTCGATCGGATCCTGCACCATGTCCCAGGTCTCCACCACGGGAATGCCCGAGGCCACCAGGCGCCGCCGGCCGGCCGCAGAGGGCACGACGCCGCCCAGCACGATGCCGTCGGGCCGGCGTCCGATGATGGCGTCGAGCAGGGCGTCCTCCTCCTGCGTGCCATAGCCGCTCTGGCCCAGCATCAACTGGTGGTCGCGGGCCGCGAGTTCGGCGATGAGGGACTGCACCATTTCCTGGAACACCGGCCCGGCAATCGAAGGAACGACAGCCGCGACCAGGCGGCTCCGCTGGGAGGCCAGGCTTCCGGCCACCCGGTTGGCGACGTAGCCTGTCGACTCGACTGCCGCGCGAACCTTCGCGAGGATGGCGGCCGAAACCTGCTCGGGCGCGTTCAGCGCGCGCGACACGCTCATCGCGGAGACGCCCGCCAGGCGCGCGACTTCGAGCAGGGTGATGCCGCCGGCGACTCTTCCGCGGCGCGGCGGCAGCGGCGAGGGCGCGGAGCGTCCTGCTGCGGCAGGTTGTTTGTTCGAAGGGGGCGGCATGGACGGTGGCAAGGGCGCGAAAAGCTTAACCTGATTCCCGGTGCGGGCCCCGGAAGGCGCCAGCCCCGGCCGTTATAGTCCGCTTCCAACCATGACCGATCGTCCTTTGCAGCCTCGCCATCTGAGCGTCACCGTGATGGACGTCGCCAAGCTCGCGGGCGTGTCGGCGATGACGGTGTCGCGGGTCTTCAATGCGCCCCACTCGGTCAACGCCAAGACGCTCGCCAGGGTGCAGGCGGCCGTGGCGTCCACGGGCTACGTGCCGAACCGCGGCGCGGGCGGGCTGCGCTCCGCCAGGACACGCCTGGTATCGGCGGTGGTGCCGACCCTGTCGGGGCCTGTCTTCCTCGACACCATCGAGGCGCTGAATTCCCGGCTCCAGCAGCACGGCTACCAGCTCATGGTGGGGCAGAGCGGCTACAGCACTTCGACGGAGGACGACCTCGTGCGCGACATCATCGGGCGCCGGCCCGACGGCATCGTGCTCACCGGCGTCGTGCACAGCGAGCCCGGGCGCCAGCGGCTCCTCGCGGCGGGCATTCCGATCGTCGAGACCTGGGATGTGGCGCTCGATCCGATCGACATGCTGGTCGGCTTCTCGCACGAGGCCGTCGGCCGCAGCGTCGCGGAATACCTGCTGCAGAAGGGTCGCCGGCGGCTCGCCCTGATCGGCGGCGATGACCCCCGGTCGGTGCGCCGAGCGGAAGCGTTCACCGCCATGGCGCAGGCCCAGGGCGCCGTGGCCCCGATCGTGCATCTCGTCCCCGCGCCGACCAAGCTCAGCGACGGCCGGCGGGCCCTGCGCTCGATCCTGCAGTCCAACCTGCCGGTCGACGGGGTCTTCTGCAGTTCCGACATGCTGGCGCTGGGCGTGCTGACCGAAGCGCGTGCCGCCGGCCTCGGCGTTCCCGCCGATCTTTCGGTCGTCGGCTTCGGCGACCTGAACTTTGCGGCGGACCTGGACCCGGCGCTGACCACCGTGCGGATCGACGGGCGGCGCATCGGCCAGATCGCGGCCGACTGCATCGTCGAGCGGGCCGCGGGACGGCGTCCGCCGGAGCTGATCGTCGACGTGGGCTTCACGATCGTTCGTCGGGCGAGCGCCTAGCGTCCCGGGCCTTGCTGGCGCACCTCAGTGGGCGTGCCCCGGGGCGGGGACGCGCCCCGGCTTCGGTTCGTCCTCGTGCGCATGGTCATCGTGCGGTGCGACCCCTTCGCGGGATCTCTTGAGCCACGTGCGCGCGAGCACCGGGTTGCGCTCGACGCCAGCACCGTTCTCGTAAGCCAGGCCCAGGGCACGTTGAGCCTGGGGGTTGCCGGCTTCCGCTGCGCGCTTCAACCAAGCCATGGCCGCGGGCAGGTTCTTGCGGACGCCACTGCCCGAGGCATAGCTTGCGTACAGCTCATACTGAGACTTGGCGGCGCATCGGTCGGCGCGGGTCGCGGTCAGCCGGTACCACCTGAATGCCTCGCGAGGGTTTCGCTCGACGCCGCCCAGCCCCTGCCTGTAGAAGTCGGCCACCATGCATTGCGCGATCACGGCGCCGCCGTCCGCGGCGCGCTTGAACCAGTGGAATGATTTCGCGAGGTCCCTGGGCGTGCTGCCGTTTCCGTTGAAGTAGACGAAGCCCAGGTCGGCCTGGGCCGGTGCGTACCCGTGCCGCGCCGACCGTTCGAGATAGCCGGATGCCATGTCCAGGTCCAGTGCCCGGCCCGTTTGGCCGCGGTAGTGGTTGGCGAGCTCATACTCCGCCTTCGCAAAGCCCTGGGCGGCGGAGGCCGCGTAGAGCTTGAGCGCCTGTTCCCTGTCCATCGGCACCCCCGCGCCGCTGCCGTATCGCCGTGCCCGCTCGTATTGCGCTTCGGGATCATCCGGTTGCGCCGCCGCGGCACAACCAGGAACGGCGAGGCAGAGCGCGAGGAGGGCAGGAAGGAGGCGGGCCGCCTTCCTCGCACAGCGGCCCCGCTTCATTGGAAGGTCTGGGTGACGATGGCCGGCACGACGATCTCGCTCGCCCGGGTGAGCGAGATGGTCTTCGTCTGTCCCTTGGCGATGGTGGCGAGCACGGCCTGCGCGTCGGCCAGCGAGCCCAGGCGCTGCGTGCGCAGGTACTCCGGCGGATGGAAGCTGCCTTTGTCCGCATGAACGGACTCGACCGGGCCGCCCTTGTAGGTGATGGTGGTCCCCAGGCCCGGACTGAACTGCGTGAAGCCCTCGGGGATGTAGCCCTTGTAGACCGTGTCCTGCACGTCGATGGCGACCTGCACGTAGTAGCCGCCCGGATCGTTCACGTACTGGTCCGTCGAGGTCGTGATGCCGTTCGCCAGCAGGGGGAGCTTCGGGTTCTTGTTCTGCGGACCCACGAAGCCCTGGATGATTTTCCCGTCGTCCAGGATCCTGGCCGACACGGAGGCCAGGCCGGCTTCGCGGCCGGGCTTGAAGGGGCCGGAGGTCTCGATGCTCTTGTACGTCGCATTCGCGGCGTCGCTCGCCGCGTAGGACGCCACGGAGCGGCGCTTCTCCAACTGGTTGGAGAACTCGCCGGTGATGTTCACGCCGCCGACGGCGGGCGAATCGAACACCTTCGAGCGCATCGCATCGAGCATGGTCAGCGGGGCGCCCGCGTTCGCCGGGTCGCGGTTGTAGGCCTTCAGCGCCTGGTAGACCTCGACGATGGGGAACTGGTTGGTGTGCTGCGGCGCCACGAAGTCCACATCGAGCGTGTTCTGCAGGTAGCTGAAGCCATGCTGGAACGACAGGCGCAGCCAGCCATTGGCGGCGATCGGGCTGTTGAGGCCATTGAAGCCGTAGCCCCCGTGGTAGCCGAAGGTGTAGAACTTGCCGTCGCCGGGGTTCTTCACCTTGAACAGCATGTTGGTGCTGCCCGGTGTGTGGCCCGGCGACCAGATCACCATGATCTTCACGTTGCCGTAGTCGTACCACTTATCGTATTCGTACGAATGGGAGATGCGCTCGCGGATCACGGTCTCGCTGGCCGGCAGCGCCCCCGTGATGTTCCAGGCGTTGCCCTGCAGGTCGGACGTGACGCCCGCGGCATCTTCCTTCGACGCCCAGAGCGCGATCGGCTTGCCGGCGTTGTCCATCATCCTGAGCTGCTCGACGACCGTGCCGTAATGGTCGCTGTGGCCATGCGTCAGCCAGATGTCGGTGACCGATCGCGGATCGACGCCGACGAGCTCCATGTTCTTCCAGTACTGGTAGCCGCTGTTGGGCCATCCGGCATCGACCTTGATCACCTTGTCGTCCGACGGATCGTTGGGCGTGCCCATGTCGGCCTTGAGCAGGTACGAGGCGACTTCGTTGTCCCCCACGTAGTACATCGTGTTCTTCACCATCTCGAACGGCTCGGTGCTGCGGGAGTACGGCGCCGACGACGGCGAGGTCGCGTTGATCTTGCTGTAGGGCTGACCGGAGACAGGATCGCTGCCCTTGTCGTCCAGCATGGTGCTGAGCGTGGGCACGTCCCACACCGGCTTGCCGTCCGTGGTCGATGGCGGCGTGAAGTACCAGATCGCGACCACCTTGGCCGTATCGGCCGCGAGGTAGTTGTTGTCGAAAAGCAGATAGGCGCTCTGGCGCGACGTGGTGCCGTAGTCGTAGCTCGCAGTGACCGGAATCGAAGCGAAGTCGGAAACGGCGCTCTTCGCATAGTCGGCGGTGTTGACGTTGAACACCTTCACATCGGGCGAGACCGCATAGGTCTCCTCGTAGCGCCTGATCGGCTGCGCATAGGGCCGGCCGGCCTGGTCCGCCGTCAGGGTGTGGCCGTCGCCCACGGTGATGGTGGCTCCCGTCTTGTCGTAGACCCAGCCCGCCGCGACCATCGGTCCGGGCGCGTTGTCGTTCCGGCTGACTGCGGCGCCGTATTTCTTCAGGTTGAACTGGGCGGCGGTCGATTTGCCCTTCGCGAGGATGACGTTGAAGACCGGCGTGGTGCTGGCCGGAACGGCCACCGTGCCGGCATCGCTGCCGGGTATCCAGTCCACCAGGTTGCCGGGCGCGAGGCTGGCGAGGAGGGCGGCCGTCTTCGCAGTGGGAACGGCAACCGACAGGCTTCTGGCGCCGCTCTGGGTGAGCACCGGGATGCTGATGGTGTCGTTGCCCTTGTCGTCCGAGGTTGCGGCGGGTGTCCCGTACACCAGGCCGGCGGCCCTGAAGACCGGCGCAGCAGGTGGCTCCGGCGGGTTCTCAGGTCCTGCGCCCGGGATCTGGCCCGGGAGCTGGCCAGGGATCGAAATACCTCCGCTGCCGCGCGAGTCGCTTCCGCCGCAGCCGAGCACCAGCAAGGATGCGAGGAGCGCAGGAAAGATGCGCCGTTGGTTCAGGACTGTTTTCATGATGGGTCTCAGGTGGGCTTCAGAGGCGTTGCAGGGAGCCGTCGGGGTTGCGGCGATAGCGCTTCAGCATCTCGTCCCACATCTTTCGGGCCTGGCCCGGATGCCACGCATGGCCGATGTCCGAGGTGATCTGCCAGCGGTACTCCGCGCGTCCGCTGTTCCAGATCTCGGTCGTGCGCCGCCCGTCGATCGCGATGGCTGGCGAGGAGAAGTTCTGGTTGACGGTTTCGCGCCAGAACGTCCTCGCGGCGGTCTCGCCCGCGGTGCCCCCGGGGAATTCGCTCGGCAGTTCCTGCTCCCCCCGGCATTGCCACACCGGCAGCGCGATATCGGTCCGCACAATGGGATTCGCATAGCTGGCGGCCGAGAGGTGCCCCGAGTAGCAAGGCGCGATCGCCGCGAACAGCTGCGGGTATTGCACGGCGATGCGGTTCGTGAGCGCGGTGCCCTGCGACGATCCGTTCAGGAAGACACGGCCATCGTCGATCTGGTAGGTCCTCTTCATCTCCTCGAGCAGGTCGAGGAAGAACTGGACGTCGGGATTGTCTGCATCGATCGATGTCGTCCAGGTCGCCTTGAGACCATGCGGATACACGACGATGAAGCCCTCGTCGCGCGCCACGTCGTGCCATTCCGAGATCTCCGCCTGGAAGCGTGCCGACCCATTGCGGCCGTGAAAAGAGAACAGGAGCGGAAGCTTCTTTCCTTCCGCCACCAGCTTCTGGTATTGCGGAGGGACGTAGGTCAACCAGCGCCGCGGCTCGCCGGGGCGCAGGCTCTTGATCGTTTCCGTGAGCCCCATGTCCGCAATGCTCTTTTCCGCATGCAGCGTTCCGTTGTAGGACTTGTTGTCCGGGAAGCGCACCACCTTGCCGAACAGCTCTTCCCACACCAGCCTCGAGATCGCGGGCGATTCCGCCGGGCGGTCGAGCCGTGACAGCCTGACTTGCTGGACCGGGTTGTCCTTCACGAAATCCGTCACCGTCGGAAGGTCGCCAACCGCCTGCTGGTTTTGCGCATCCGTTGCGTTCGCCTGCCGCCAGAAGCCCGTCTGCTTGGCAAATGGATCGGCGCCGCACTGGAATTGCCAGACCGCCATCGCGGTCCTGGGCAGACTTTCCGCGGGGAGATTGAGCGTTGCCGGTTCGGCGGCGGCGCCGAACGACGCGACGCCGGTGGCCATGACGCCGAGTTCGCGCATGGCGAGCTCCTGCGCCATGACGCCGCCGGATCCTGCGCCGGTCAGGAACGTGGACATCGTCGATGGAAGCCCGTAGCGCGTGCGCACGGCTGCGGCCGCTGCGACGATGAACGCGTGATCGTCGGAGCGGGCCGTGTCCTTGGCCGTGTTCCAGCCCGTCGGCTTGGCCACCGGAAAGATCGCGACGAAGCCCTTCTCTTCCGCGAGCGTGGGCCAGCCGGTGAGACGGGCGTTGTCCTCCGCGGACTGCCCCGCCCGGTGCAATGAGACGACCACTTCCACGCCCCTGGCATCCTGGTCGCGAAGGGCAGCGACGTCGCGCGGCGCGTACTCGTAATACTGGCGGTCCTCGCCGTTGACCTTGATCGTCTGCAGGACGAGGGGAAGTGCTGCCGAAGAGGGAGCCGCTGCTGCCGCGCCCGGCACGGCGGCGCAGTCGTCGGTCACCGTCGCCTGGGCTGGCGGAGGTGCCGCGGGGGCTGGAATGAAGGCGTATCCGTTCGACCCGCCCCCACCGCATCCTGCGGCCACAACCGATGCAGCCGCCAGCATCGTGAATTTCTTCATGCCTTGTCTCCTGTGGATTGCCCGCCCTCGGTGCGGGATAGTTATCGTTAACAAATGGAATTGTTAGCGCAACCAAATTGATCGTTCATTCGGATAAACCCGGCAGGGAGGGTTTGTTTTCCCAGCGGAAGCGAGGGCAGGGGTGCGCACTTGGCGCTCGCCAGGCAGGTTGGGGTTAGTCCCAAGAGGCAAATTGACTGTTAACGTTAACATGCGCTGCGCAGATCGCACGGCCCGTCGCCGCGCGAGCATCTCTTGTCAGGCACATCCCCGCTCCGCCTGGGGCGCTTTCCTCATGAACCCTCAAGAACTCAAATCCATCATGGGCTCCGGCCTGCTCTCGTTCCCGTTGACCGACTTCGACGCGAACGGCGACTTCAACAAGAAGGGCTACGAGCAGCGTCTCGAATGGCTCGCTCCCTACGGCGCGAGCGCGCTGTTCGCGGCCGGCGGCACCGGCGAGTTCTTCTCGCTGACCGGCGACGAGTACCCCGGCATCATCCAGACCGCGGTCGACACCTGCCGCGGCGTGGTGCCCATCATCGCGGGCGCCGGCGGCCCCACGCGCTTTGCGATCCAGTGCGCGCAGGCGGCCGAGAAGGCCGGCGCGCACGGCATCCTGCTGCTGCCGCACTACCTGACCGAAGCCGGCCAGGAAGGCCTGGCCGCGCACGTCGAAGCCGTGTGCAAGAGCGTGAAGTTCGGCGTGATCGTCTACAACCGCGCCACCAGCCGCCTCAAGCCCGAGACGCTGGCCGCGCTGGCCGAGCGCAACCCGAACCTCGTGGGCTTCAAGGACGGCGTGGGCGACATCGAGGCCATGGTGGCCATCTACCAGAAGATGGGCGATCGCTTCGCCTACCTGGGCGGGCTGCCCACGGCCGAGGTCTATGCCGCGGCCTACAAGGCGCTGGGCACGCCGGTGTATTCGTCGGCCGTCTTCAACTTCATCCCGAAGACCGCGATGGATTTCTACCAGGCCGTTGCCGCCGACGACCTGCCCACGCAGCACCGCCTGCTGAAGAACTTCTTCATGCCCTACCTGGAGCTGCGCAACCGCGTGCCGGGCTATGCGGTGAGCATCGTCAAGGCCGGCGCGAAGATCGTCGGCCACGACGCCGGCCCGGTGCGCGCACCGCTCACCG
This sequence comes from Variovorax beijingensis, assembly GCF_007828835.1. GTDB lineage: Bacteria > Pseudomonadota > Gammaproteobacteria > Burkholderiales > Burkholderiaceae_C > Variovorax > Variovorax beijingensis_A. The sequence goes on from NZ_VIVL01000013.1 coordinate 137,011, forward strand.
ACCTCAAGCCCGCCGAGATGGAACAGCTCAAGGTGCTGATCGACGCGCTCGGCCCGCAGTAACTCCCTTCCATCTATCCAACGGAGACCTCATGAAAAAACTCTTGATTGCATTGGCCTGCTCGGTTTCGATGGCCGCTTTCGCGCAAGCGACGAACTGGCCCGAAAAGCCCGTGACCATCGTCGTGCCATTCCCGGCGGGCGGATCGACCGACATGGTGGCGCGCGCGATGGCCTTGCAGATGCAGACCAAATTGGGACAGACCTTCCTCGTCGACAACAAGCCGGGCGCCACGGGCACGATCGGCGCCGGTTTCGTGAAGCGCGCGGCGCCGGATGGCTACACCCTGCTGGTCTCCTCGCTCGGTGCCTTCGTCGTGACGCCGCACCTGCAGAAGAGCGTGCCCTACGACGCGACCAAGGATTTCGACTACATCAGCGTCCCGGTCCAGGCGCCGAACGTGCTGGTCGCCAGCCCCGGCCAGAAGGCGCGCACCGTGGCCGAAGTGATTGCCGAGCTGAAGGCGAACCCGGGCAAGGTGAGCTTCGCGAGCTCGGGCAACGGGTCGTCGGACCACCTGTCTGCCGAGGTCTTCTGGCAGCAGACCCAGACCGAGGGACTCCACATTCCCTACAAGGGCGGCGCACCTGCGATCAACGACCTGCTGGGCAACCAGGTGAACTTCTCGTTCCAGAACGTCAATGCCGTGCTCCAGCACATCAAGGCCGGCAAGCTCCACGCCATCGCCGTGACGGGTGACAAGCGCTCCCCGGTCCTGCCCAATGTGCCGACGCTGGCCGAGGCCGGTGTGAAGGGGGCCGAGGTCTATTCCTGGCAAGGTCTCGCGGCGCCGAAGGGCCTGCCGCCGGCCGTCAAGGAGAAGCTGGCCGCGGCCGCCATTGCCGCCATCAACGACCCGGAGGTGAGGAAGCGCATGGTGGAGCAGGGCCTCGAGATCGTCGCCAGCACGCCCGCCGAGTTCACCGCCTTCCAGGCCCGCGAGTGGACCCGCTGGAAGACGCTCATCGAGACACGCAAGATCACCGCCGATTGACAGCCACGGGTCCGCGCCGCGGACCCTTCTCCTTCACTGAGCCCATGACGACACTTCAGTCCTCCTCTCTTTCATTCTCCAGCCCCGTCGTCACCGCCATGCGCGTGGTGCCCGTCGCAGGCCACGACAGCATGCTCATGAACCTGAGCGGCGCGCACGGCCCGTTCTTCACGCGCAA
>NZ_VIVL01000014.1 GCF_007828835.1 Variovorax beijingensis
GCTAAAAAGCTCTCGACGACCTTGAGCTTGAACTCCGCTTCGTACTTCTTCATGAAACCCCTTGAAGTTCGTCCAACTTCTGGGGTCAGTTCAGAGCCGGGGCGATTCAGATTGCCTCACATTCACATCAGATATTGAGCGACCCTTGGAATGACGCTCATCCACCGGACAGTAGGTCACTGACATTTTCGAGAACCTCGGGCTAAAACGCCAGCTCAGCACCTGGCTGCTGCATGTCGAGCACGAACGCGACTCCCGGGACACTACCGGCGTCCGGCTCGAGTATGTCTTGCAAGTTTGCATCGCGCTTGGGGCAACTAGGCTTGCCGTACGTCGCGTAAGCAATCCGGAATTTCTGCCGTGCTCAACTTGTTCGGCTGGGACGGTGCGCCGATGCGAGCGACGTCACCATCAGAATGCATGCCGAATGCCCAAGTCATAGCCCCTCGAGAGTCGCGGAGTGAAGACAGCGTTGCTGATGAAGGCCGCACCACCTACGGTGAGAGCGGCACCATTCCTGTTGCTCACGCGTGCAATCGTTGCATAAAGCGCCGTACGCTTCGAAAGGTTGTACACATAGCCCAGTGAGAGCTTGCTTGCCTTCGGATCATCGAGCAGGGTGAAAGGCAGGTTGCGGTCGTAGTGGACGCGCGAATAGGACGCGCGAACTAGGCCTGCGCCGATGGGCACGGTCACACCGAGCAGGTAACCTCCCAAATCGATACCGCTGGTTGCGGCCATCGGGGTGACTGCGAAGTTGCGCGAGCTCTTGGAGTGCGACAGTTCTCCAAAAAGCTTGACCGGCCCAAAGTCGTAGGACGCCCCGAGGTTCATGGTCTTCACAGAATCGGTGGTGCCAAGATAGAACTGATCACCGCTCGTGCTGTTGCCATACGCCACTGCAACGTCCAACGCGCCGTCGGCATAGCCAAAGCGGCCGCCGACATACCTACCAGCACGCGTTGGGGCGGCAACGCCGAGTGCGTTTACCGGCGTGGATGTGCCCGGATCGTACTTGGTCTGCTCATGGAACGCATACTGCAGCTGGCCGTAGAAACCACTTAGATTCGGTGGCAGGAAGTAGCCGATCGAGTTGCTGGCACGCAGAACGTTGGGGTTCCCAGCGACGCCACCCGTGCCGCCAGTGACATTGAAATTGTTGGCGGAGTGGATCAAATTGGTGCCGACACCATTGGCGCCGAACGGATCGAACACGGCGTTGCTCCAGAACGTCGGCGTGTAGTCGCGACCAAGACGGATTTCACCGAAACCACCTGACAGGCTTACCGTTGAGCGCCGCGTGAAGCTCGAAACGCCGGTGGCACCATCGTCATTTGTCATCGGCGCTTCGAACCAGAAGCTAGCTGCCAGGCCTCCGCCGAGGTCTTCCGTGCCGCGGAAGCCCAGACGGCTCGGGTTGTAGCCGGAATTGGAGAGCGCAGTACGGCTGAGTTTGACGCTGCCTTGATGGAGCAGCACCGCGCGTTCGTCATTCGAACGATTTGAATAGCCACTGACTGACGCATCAACCACGCCGAAAAGCGTGACGGACGACTGAGCCAATGCGATGCCACAACCGGTCAAAGTGATCAGCGCGAACAGAGGTTTTTTCATTGCAGATTTCTCTAAGGTTACTTATCGCTCTTTGGGCCAAGGTCTCACCGCAGTTGGAGTCAATAGAGGCGGCGAGAGGATCGAACGGTTCCGTTGATGCGACCGTGGCGTGCGCATGCAAGGGATCGCAGGTGCGCCCTCGCTATCGTGGTCACTGCCAGTGAGCGGCACGCCTGTTTGCGGACTTCCGCAAACAGCAAGCCCGGCAAGTGCTATTGCAGCCTGATGCCTAGCTTTTTCACCAGAGGTTCCATGTCCCGTCGGTCGTTCAAGATCGTGGCGGCAAGCTCTTCTGCACTGCTGCCCACCGGGGTCATGCCCAGAGACTCCATCTGCGCCTTCAGCGCAGGATCTTTGAGAAGAGTCGCAACTGCCTGCTGGATCTGTGCGATGCGGTCTGCGGGTGTGCCGGCCGGCGCCATCAACCCGATCCATGGCTGGGCGGAGTAGCCCTTCAGACCCAGCTCCTCGAGAGTAGGTGTCTGCGGCAACCCGGGGAATCGCTCCTTGCTCGTGACCGCGAGTGGCCGTAGGCGCCCGCCGTCGATCAGACCCTTGGCGCTGGACGGCGCATCCAGCGCCACGTCCAAGATGCCGCCGATCAGGTCACTCTGCGTTTTGCCGGAGGACGGCGAAGGGACATACAGCGCCTTGATGCCTGCCTGTCGTGCAGTCTGCTCCCACACGAGATGGAACGCCGTGCCAATCGACATGGAGCCCACGCTCAAGTCGCGCTTTGCGCTTTCCCGCACGAAGTCCTGCCAAGTCTTGAGAGGACTAGCCCGATCAACGACGAAGACGAAAGGCGTGCGCGCGACAAGTGAAACCGGCTTCAGATCACGCACGGGATCGTATGGCAGCCTTTCCACTGCAAATGGAACGATGGTGAGAGCAGACGCAACCACCATGCCCAGCGTGTAGCCGTCAGGCTTGGCCTTGACCAATGCGCCTGTACTCACGATACCCGACCCGCCTGGCTTATTCTCAACCACGACTGGCTGCCCCCACGACGCGCTGAGTCGATGGGCCAAGACGCGCACCATGACATCCACTGGCCCGCCGGCCGGATTTGCCACAATGATTTTTACCGGCTCCTCCGGGAACCCTGCCATGGCGACGGCGGACATGAGCATCAAGGATGCCGCAACGATCTTTTTGATCAAGATGTTCCCTTTCGGAGCTGAGTTACAGGACGCACCTAGCGTTTAATCGAAGGCCCTGATCCGCGGCGAGGCATCCCATCCAGGCGAACCGCCTCGAATGAAAGCGATCCAGGCCGCTTGAATCTCCCGCATCAGGCGCTGCGCGTCTTGCGGACGAAGGCCATGCAACATCGGGGCATCGCGAAATCGATCGAGCGTGCCGAAAACGAAAGGCAGTTCGATGCAATGGCATGCCCCGAACGCGTCAGAGGGAGCGTGGTCGAACTTGAAGACCCACGCACCGCGCCCCTGTGCAGCTGCGTCCTGTGCCCATTGGCGCGAAGGTGCGCCAAAGATCTCATCGCCGACGCGCCGACCGGCTTCGTCCATCGGCGCGTCGGGGAAGGCCTTCATCTCGTCTCCCGTATAGCCGATGAGGACATCGGCGCGGCCTGCGGCGGCCTGCAGCTCGGACTGCATGTCCTGAGGGAGAACTTCCCCATCGCTGACCAGAGCGAAGAGGCTGCGATGGTCGCCTTCCGCAATCAAGGCCTCGACAACCTCTGGAGCCTGCTGCGCGCGCAAGAGTGCTTCCCACGGTAGCGTGCGTGCTTCGTCGAGATCCCTGGCGCCTGCCGCTTGAAGCAGGATCCGTCCCAATCGATGGGCCTGTTCGACGCTGCGGAATCCACGTCCCAACGAAGCGCTTTGCATGATTGCGCGATTGAAGCGCGGCCTTCTGGCCAAGAGACATGCAATCGATGCGGCACCCGCAGACTGCCCCATGACCGTGATCTTGCGCGGATCGCCGCCAAAACTCTCGATGTGCTCTACAACCCAATCGATGGCAGCCTCTTGATCCAGCAGCCCCACGTTGGCAACCATGCCCGGAACGAAAAGCCAGCCCAGTGCGGCCAGGCGATAGTTCGGCGAGACCATCACGATGTCGCCCTGCACGGCGAGCTGCGCCCCGGAGTACCACTCGAGTGCTGCGCCGCCGCTTTGCCACGCGCCGCCATGAAGCCAGACGACCACGGGGCGTCGACCGCCATCAGCTGCTGGGGTCCAGACGGTCAGGTGCAAGCAGTCTTCGGACTGCGCAGCGTCGAAGTCGCCCATGGCGCCGCGCAGACGTGAGGGCAGTTGCGGCGCCACGGGACCAGGTCGTGTGGCGTCCAGACAGCCTGTCCACTGCGCAGCCACCGGAGCACGCCAGCGCAGGTCGTCAACAGGCGCCTGCGCATACGGAATCGCGCTGAACCGGCAGACGCCATGTTCCCGAGTTCCGATCACCTTGCCATTGCGAACAATGGCTTGCACGTCTTCGCCCACTTTGGATGCCCCTCGTCGTGACATGCGGAACGTGGACACGGTCCGCCATGCCGGGCAATGGTAGGCATGCGTGAGTACTTTTGGTCATGCGGCTTCCGAGCATCGCCATGCGCGACACTCATGCCTGCGATCACAGGCTCAGAACAGCGCGATCGATCAGACGCGCTCTACGCCGCCTGTCCTTCCTTGACGACCCTGGCGAGAGCGGCGATGAAGGCGCGGACCTGGCGCGTGCTCGACCTGTCTCTGCGCCAGATCGCCGCCAATGGGAATGTCGCAAGTTGCAGGTCGACAGGGAGAACGCATAGCGCGCCGCGCGCCTGCAAAGCTGCAGCAACGCCTCCGGGGAGCATCCACACATAGTTCCCCTCGCCGCTGGACAACATCGCCATTCCAAACTCCAGTGACAGGGCACCAATCATGGCGGGAGGCGCCAAGCTGTGCCGTCTCCACATGTCGTCCAGTTCTCTGCGTATCCGGCCGCCCGGCAGGGCTGTCAACCACGGATAGCGTGCGCAGTCTGCCAACTTCGGGTCAGTCGAAGCAGCCAGCGGATGCCCGATGGAACAGGTCAGGACGACGCTATCGTCCAGCAGGGAAATGGAGCGGTAGATCAACGGATCCAGGCTGGCGGTGTAGCGACTGATCAACACGTCGAGCGAGCCCGAGTCCAAGTCTTCGATCAGTCGCTCGTGAGTACCCATCTGTATCGTGAGTGCGACTTGTGGATGGGCCCCGCGAAATCCTCGAACGGCGTCGGCGAGCGGCCAGCCGCTGAACATCGCAAAACATCCCACAGTGAGACTGCCCAGTTCCCCTCGGGCGACTGCAGCCAAATCCGCCTCCGCCTTGCCGAAATCGCTCAGCAGGATGCTGGCGTGTCGGCACATGGCCAGACCGAGGGGCGTGCAAACCATGCCTTTGGCGGAGCGCTCGAACAAGCGACCGTCCACGCACTCCTCGATCTCCGCTATCGCGCGAGAGAGGCCCGATTGCGTCATGTGCAGCTGGGAAGCGGCCTTGGACAGGCTGCCTTGATCCGCAACCATCAAGACGATCTCGAGATGGCGGATCCGTAGTTTTCCTCGAAAGGGCGTCATAGTTTCCGCAAAAGGCGGTGCGCATTGCTGGAGGTCTGGTTGGGAGAGTACGCAGGACGGGTTCCGGTCTGGGGTTCCCAGGCTATTCCGACGGACTATCTCTGACGGCAGGTCGTCATGCTGCGCAAATCGGAGGCGCTGGAACTTCCGCTGTAGGGCTGCGCCCAAATTCCGATTCTGTTCGGATTTTGCCGTCTTGCGGCTACCAGCTTCATGAACGAATTTCTGAAAGCGTATTCGTCAAGCAGGCGCCTGAATTCTCCCGTTGGGTGTCATCTGGCGGTGAGGCCATAACCTTGTACTTCTTCGTCCTGCCACGATTGGTTCGGTTTCTTGCCTATGAGCTGCTGTTGGACGCCACCACTGCCGTTCACCTTAACAACAAGGCGAATGCGCTCGCAGCTGCCGAACAGCGGCTCGGGGGTGATGATGAGGGTGCCATCGGCCTTCTCCACCTGAGCGGTCCTGAAGCTCTTGTAGCAACTTGGCGCGGTATTCCCACGGATACGGAATTCGTAGCTCCCGTCCTTGCTTTGATTGAGCTCGGCGATGTTCTTCCCGCTTGTCGGGCGCTGCGTTCCGCTAGCCGGGCTGACGCCGCTCAGCTGGTAGTCCCATTCCTGGTCAGCCGCGAGCGCAGCGGGGGAAACGAGGGCGAATGCGAGAGTGAGCGCAGAGATTTTCATTGAGTTTTCTCCTCTTGTTGACCAATTTGACCCGGAACTAGGTGCCGTACGGTCCCTCTGAACGATAGCGGCAGTTCGAGCGACCGCCGGCAGACTCCGTCTATCCATCAGAGGGCACCCTCAAAGAGGCGGCATCGAGTCGCGACCACCGGCGGAAAAGACGACCGTATCGGTTTAGCTAGGGGCACGTCTCGGACGGCGGGTTATGGCCGACTCTAGCCGGATGCGTCGCCGTCGTGGAAGGGCCCGACATTGCCCTGTGGCTGCGTAGACCGCAATCTGCCACTACTTCTGAGTGGCCTTGGACTCCGCCTCCGAAGCCACAGTCGTCGCCCTGTCTAGGTCATCAGCTATGGCGGAATCCTTCCGCTGTCACGCATCAGTCTTAGGGCGGACAGGTGAGCACGATTGAGCGCCGCGTCCGCCGGCAAGACAACATCGGGCTGAACTTCGCGGCCCTCCCAATTTCCCTTGGTGATGGGGTTGACCGCGCGAGCAAACGGTACCCAAATCTGTAGGTGCTCATCGAGCCGGAATGGCTTCATAGGATGAGCTCGGCCGCCCGTGACCTCGCCTATGACTGTGGCGTCTTTCAACTGACGCCCAAGCAGCGACTCGAAATCCCTAACACTTCCCTTGCTAGAAGTAGGAAAACTTGCTCGTTAGCCTAGGCCCCACGGGACCGCATTTGACCGCGTGGTGAAGGACGGCGGTTTGCCTGACCTTCTGCCATGAGCTTCAGTAGCAACTCGACCTGATATACGAAGTCGGGGTGCGCGTACAAGGCACGCCTGGCCGCGTTCGAGTACGGGTGGCCGTTCCCCAGGAGGATACGCGGCCGATCATGCCGCGCTGGAAGACAACAGCAACGCGCTACGTTTTAGGAAGGCTTCATCAATGACCAGCTGAAGGTATGGGCTTTCAGAAACGTCTCGACCGCAATGCGCGCGGCCTCATCCGTTGTTGACAACTCAACGTCGACGTGCAGGCCCCGTTTGCCCGCGCTCGCCACATGGATCTGAAAGCTTGATCCCGGCGCGATCTGTGCAATCTGATCCGTCAATGCTCGCCGCGCTGCCTCTGCGCGTAGGGCCGGTTTGTAAATCTTGCCGACGGGTGTCATCGGGATCGAATCGACAACGTATATGGATTTCGGCCAAGCCGGTCTCTCGGCAATGCGCTCACGCGCATACGCTATCAACTCCGGGACATCGGCTTTCTGGCCTGGCTTGAGCGACACAAAAACAACCGGAAGCTCCCCCGCATATGCATCCGGCTGGCCGACGGCGGCAGCAAGAGACACCGCGGGGTGCGCCACACATGCGTTCTCGATCATGCCTGGATCGATGTTATGACCACTGCGGATGATCAGGTCCTTGCTTCGTCCGGCCACAAAAAGCTTGCCGTTCTCGCCGAAGTACGCCAGATCACCAGTGTTCAGGCCACCTTCGATGAAAACCCCCTCGTTCTGGGCGGGATCCAGGTAGCCGGAAGAAACATGGGCGCCTTCAACAAAGAGCACGCCGATCTCGTCAGCATCGCAGTCGGCCCCCAGCGCACCGTCACTGAGAAGCTTGCGAACGCGCAACCGGGTGTGCGGCAGCCGGAAGCCGACCGAACCAGCAGTCGAGGCATCGCCGACGGGATCGACCGCAGTGACTCCGCCTGTCTCCGTCATCCCCAAGACCTCATGCAGGCAAGCCCCGGTCACTTGCTGGAATCGTTCGGTCACACTCTGCGGGCACGAGGCGGCACCTGTGAGGCCCCATTGAATCGAAGAGATGTCGGCATCCACCGCGGTGTTGAGAAGAGCGCCCATGGCCGTGGGCACTGCCGCAAGGGCGGTCACTTTGCAGCGCTCGACGATCCTCCATATACCGGAGATCATGTCGGGGTTTCGGAACCCTAGGCCCGACATTACAACGATCTGCGCACCGGCCAGGAAAGGAGCGAGGCTGCTCGCGACCGTGCCGCCGACGTGAAACAGCGGCATTCCATTCGTGAGGCGTTGTCCCGGGCCCAGATGGAGCATGGCAGCAGCACCGGCTGCGGCCGCCAGCTGATTCTTGCTCGCATGAGCAACCAGCTTCGGCGTTCCGGTTGTTCCGCCCGTGTGGAAGTAGGCGACGGTGTCCAAAGACGACCGCGCGGCATCGAAGTGCGTTGCCTCGCTGCCGCTGTATCGCACAACTTCATGTTCGTATTCGATCGCCGAAGGCGGCAAGGGGCCTTGACCGATCGCGATGACACGAATGCCCGGGACGCCCTGCCTGACAGCCTCGGTCCGTCTCGCAATTTCCGGATCGTCTGTTTTCGGAACGACAAACAGCTTGCACCCCGCCGACTTGACCAACTCGACGATTTCGGTCGGCAGCAGGAACGGATTCAGCGGCACCGCATACCCAGCAGATTCGGCGCCCCACAGCAAGAAATGCGTTTCAATGGATGCGGGAAGCATGTAGGCAACTCCACACCCGCGGCCCCCCATATCCCCCAAGAAATTGGCGGTCCTTGTGATGCCTTCGAATAGCTGCTTGTAGCTGATCGATATGTCGGGACCCGCGGACGATCGGACGAAGGTGACTGCGGTGGTGGGACCGAAAGCGGACGAGCTGCGCTGGAATGCCGCATAGATGGAGCCGCAAAGGAGGCTCTCCCACAGGACGCGCTTGCTTTGGTCGCGCTCGAACTGAGCGATGCCGCCCGCGCTGGTAAGGGGCGTTGCAAAAAGGCTCATCTTGTCTCCTCTCACGGGATTGCCCGCGGCAGTGATTCGATCTCGCGCTGGAGAAACTGCAGGGCGATCGCATTGAATTCCTTCGGGTTGTCCCGATGCACGCCGTGTCCAGCTCCATGGACCCGGCTGGCGCGCGCTTGCGGCATTGCAGCGCAGACGTTGCGAAACACCGCGTCATGGATCGGCTGCGTTCGCTCGCCGACGACGAGCAACGTTGGGGGCGCAATTTCCCGCAGCTGTTGCGGCGATAGAAATGGAAACGGATCGGTCGACAGCATCAACGCCCGCATGGCTTTGGCATTCTCGAAGCGGCGCTGCAAAGCGCCTGCGGTGTTCGCGGAGCTGGCTTCTCCGCCGTTGATCGCATCGGTCATCGTGCGGACGGCTTCCTCGTCGTTGCCCCGTTGAAGGGCATGCGCCGCGGCCTGAGTTTTACGCTCGAACTCGGCGCGCAGGACTTTCCCCTCGTGGCTGAAGTCGGCATACCTCATCATCGGTGGCTCGGTGGCGACGATCGCCAGGGCACGCCTGGGATGGTGCACGGCGAAAGCGAGAGCCGTGAATGCCCCGTAGGACGTTCCGATCAAGATCGCCGCGGGGATGCCGAGTGCATCGAGAAGGCCGGCGAGGTCGGCAGCATCGACCAGCGCCGAATGATCTGGCGAAGCGAACTCGTTGGCATTCGGAAAGCTATAGCGTCGGCTGTAGGAAAGGCATCGGTAGCCCTGCGCCAGGAACGCATCCCATTGGGGTTGCCAGGACCGCCAGTCTCCAAGGAGCCCATGAATGAAGACGAGAGGCAGACCGTTTCCCTGCTCCACGTAGCACAGCTCGATCCCGTTTCGCAGCCTTGCGGTCCGCGTGGGCAGGTCGTGAAAATTCAGCGCCTTGTGGTCATCTGTTTGAACCGAGGTCAATCTATTTCTCCCTGCCATCGATCAGTTGCCGATAGCGGACTTGCTCTTCACTGATGAACTTGTGGAAGTCCGCCGGCGTGGACGGCTCGAAAGTGATGCTTCCGAGCTGGGCGTGCGCTTGCCTGAAGTCAGCCGAGCGCATCATTTCGTTGATCGTTCTGTTCAGCTTCTCGACCACCTCCGCGGGAAGCTTGGGCGGCCCCACGATGCCTGCCCACATGATGGCCCCGACGTCCTTGACATGCCGAGACTCGTTGACGGTGGGCAGATCAGGGGCGTTGATGTCGCGCTGCGCACTCAGGACGCCAAGGGACTTGAGTTTTCCTTGCCGGATGTACTGCAATACGGATGGCAACGCGATTGCCCCGAGGTCGAGCTGGCCGCCCATCAGATCAACTGTCATGGGCGCCCCCCCTTTGTAGGGAACCTCGACGAACTTGATGCCGGCTTTCTGTTGAAAAATCAGCGCCGCCAGTGTCTGGAAGGTGGCGCTTCCCGTGGAGCCCATGCTCACCTTCTCGGGATTGGCTTTCGCGTAGGCAATCAGTTCGTCAGTCGTGTTGGCGGGAAAGCTTGGCTTGGCAACGAGCACGGCGGTCCCGCCGAGCATCTTCGCGATCGGGGCAAAGTCGCTGCCCTCGTATTTCGCGTCTTTGACGATCATCGGGGCCAGAACCATGTCGCTGACGTTCCCGAGCATCAGCGTGTAGCCGTCGGCGGGCGCGCGCAGCGCCTTTTTGGCGCCTATCGTTCCAGAGGCGCCGCCGACGTTTTCGATTACGACTTGCTGCCCCAGGCGTTTGCCCAGATCCTGGGCGATGAGGCGCCCGGCGGTATCGACTGCCGCGCCTGGAGGGTAAGGGACGATCAGCGTGATTGGTTTTGCCGGATACGGCTCGGAGGCCTGGCAGACGCCGACAGCCGCCCACAGACCGGCCATCAGCAGAACGAAGCGAATACCGAAGGGAATTGATCTCATGCGTGTCTCCTGGTTTCAGCGCGAGTCTAGGTTGGCAGGAATTAACAACAAATAGAATGAATGGGGTAACGATAAATATCTTTTATACCTATGCTGCCGAGCGTCCTCCTGAATCGCCTCTTGTCGCGCAGCCGCTTCCGGCATCTGCAAATGCTCGTGAAGCTGGCGGAACTGGGCAGCCTTCGGCGGACGGCCGAGGACCTGGGCCTCACGCAGCCCGCGGTGACACACCTTCTCAAGGACCTTGAAGAGCTGCTGGACACACAGCTCTTCTACCGGCACGCGCGCGGTGTCCGCCCCACGCCCATGGGCGCGGCACTTCTTCCATCGGCGCGGCGCATCCTGGACAATCTGGCGCACGGCGCCGAAATGGTGGCGGCGCGGCATGGCGAGGCGCAGGGCGCGGTAAGGGTCGCCTCCATCACTGGCGGCATTTCGGGCTTGCTGGTGCGCGCGCTTCCCGCGTTCAACGCCGTGCGTCCGGACATCGTGGTGCAGGTTGCCGAGGTTGACGTGGAACAACTGGGCTTGGCGGTGGCGCATCGGGATGCCGACCTGGTGCTGTGCCGCCAGCCGTCCATCCTCCCTGAGGGCTGGACCTTCAGCTGGCTGTTCGACGACAGCTTCGTGGTGGTTTGCGGATCCCATCATCCGCTGGCCGGGCGCCGCAGCATCCGATTCGACGAACTTCAATCGCAGCTCTGGTTGCCCTTGCCGATTTCGACGGCGGCTCAGGCCTTGTTTGGAGACCTGACGCGCAGCTGGGATCCGCCCGCAAGGACCTGCAGGATCATCACACGGGCCGCATCACTGAGCTGGTCGCTGCTTCAGCAAACCGATATGGTCTCGCTTGTGCCCCACAGCGTCGTCAGGCAGCTGGTGGAAGCGGGGCACTACAAAATTCTCCATCTGGATACTGTCTATCCGTTTGGCTCGCTCGGAGTGATGCGCCTGGAGGACGAGTCCGGCAGCGCTGCGCTGCAACTGGCCGACTTCTTGGCGAAATATGCCGCTGCTTCGCCATGACTGACATGTGCTTTTGGCTGACTGAACCCGTCAGTGCCATGCCGGGTCACCTCATCGTCGTGAGAGATGCGCTCCATCTTGAAACCCCAGAGCCTCCTTTCTGTTGATCAATCGGACCGCCCCGGAAGTTTCAGTCTGGAAGGCTCAAATGCGTCCAAGCTGGCCGTTCGCTGCCAATCTCATCCGCTTTCGGCCGGACGAACCAAGTGCTGCGCCAGACACGCCGCGAGCTGAGTCCGGTTGACCGCTCCGAAGCGCGCGCGCAAGCGTTCAACATGCTCCTTGGCCGTCGGCTCAGAGATGCCAAGTTGACGCGCGATCACCTTGTTCGTCGCACCATCGAGGACGAGCCATCCGACGTCTCTCGCGCGCCCCTCCAGCCTCATCAGAGGGCCGCCCGGGTTGGCAAGTGCGCAATCCGAGGCCGCCGACGCAAGTCGCACGTCAACGTCCAACGCATGCGACAAGGCTCGGCATACCCTCTCGAATGCTGCGAGATCGCCGGCGCCAAACGGACGGTCATCGCGATGCCGCACCACGTTCAGGGTCCCGACAATCCGTCCACCGCCATGCAGCGGCCCCTGCATCGAGTCGCCAAATCCCCATCGCTTGAGATGCCCGGCAATCGCGGCCGTGCCCCAGTCAACAGGTGCGATAGCACACCGCGCGCTTGCGGCGCGACCGCTTCTGCGCACGAGTCGCAACACCGGGTCCACTCGCCTCAAACCGTGCTCGTATTCCTCCACGAACCCGGCTGCGGCCCCCTTGGCATGGACAACTTGCGGGCACGTGCCGCCTCCATCGAACAGGAAGAAGCCCGCCGCAGCGGCACCGAACAAGCGCCGCCCCAAGTCCACCGCAGTGGCAGCGAGGAGCTCGCGGTCAACAGCTGTCGTGATCTCCAGGACCGCATCAGCCAACACAAAGTCAGGGTCTAACGCGGAAAGGTCGTCCCACCTGCGCGCTCGTGTGCAGCTCCCCATCCCTCCATTTGGAGGGATGAATTTGCTTGATCCATCCGCTATTGTTTGCGCCATCGGACAGTAGAAAGGTTGAGCTTCGGTGAACAAGTCAGCGACTCAGGGCGATCGCGCCGCAAGCCTGCGACCCGCAGGCCACGTCAATCACTATGCTACGTGGGAAGTCGCGACGCCTGCGCACCGCACACATTATGTCCGTTGCCTCGTCGGCGTGGAATCGAGCGGGGCTGATGCCAGCGCCTTGCTCGAGCGTGTGATCAACACGTTTGCTGGCGCGGTGGGTCCGGCCAGCCTCGGGCGCGGCATCGCGACGGGCCCCGGCGGCGAAAGATCCGACATCTTCTATGCCTACTGGAATTCGCCTGCGCACTACGCTGCGTGGCTCACGACGCCGCAGGTCGCCTCGCTCTGGGCTGCCGATGCGCTTCTTGAGGGGCCGCTAGGCCTGTGGCGAGAGTCCATGGTCATTCCTGTCGAGCGCAACGAAACCAACTATTCGAACGACGCAGCCTACGATGGCATGGCGCAGATCGACAAGCAGATGCGCAAGACCGACGTGCACGGCTACTGGGGCTCCGCTCGCGAGCGCATTCCCGCAAGCGCCCACGACACGATGCCGTCCGCCGCGCCCGATTTCATGCGGCGACCGCCGGCAGCCACGGAAACGCGGGGCCGGCGCGTCCGGATCACCCTCCCCGGAAATACTTGCGTGATCCGTTCGTTCCAAGACTGGTCGCAGGCACAGGCAGCCGAAGTCGATTGGTATCTCGGCAACGTCGAGCCGGTCTTGCGCGTCGGTTTGGACTACCTCAACGACAACAGGACCGAGGCGAGGTGCTACGGCATGCGCTACATCCGTGAGTACGACATGAGCGGAGCCGTCGATCTGAATCGCACGAGCACGTTCGGCTACTTCGAGTCGTTGCAGACATTGGAGCGGTGGACGCACACACATCCCACGCATCTGAACATTTTCCAGGCCGCCATATCGATGGTCCAGCGCTTTCAGGGCGAGGTTGCGGTCAAGCTTGGACACGAGGTGTCCGTGCTGCCGGAAGGCATGCTGTCAGCCGAGTACATCAACTGCGCTCGATCCACGGGCTTCCTGCCATGGTCCCACGGGGACTAGATCCAAAGCCCCTGGCTTTCTCCGGCCAGAAGCGGCGCAAACCGGATAGCAATCCGACCTAGCTCCACCCCACAGTCTGTCTTCCAAGAACGATCGAAAGGACTCGTTGTGACCTCACAACCCGCAATCCAACCCGTCATGCCGCCTCCGCGGCAGAGCATCCGCGTCGCCGGCGCCAACGGGGTCTTTGTCACCGCGCAGGCCTGGGGACCCGCCGACGGGCCAGCGGTTCTGCTGATCCACGGCTTTCTCGGTGGAAGGTTTTCGTGGGCCCCGCTGATCCGAGGGCCGCTGGCTAGCCAGGCGAACCTCGTCACGGTGGAACTGCGTGGGCACGGCGCCTCCGACAAGCCCGCGGAACCATTGGCCTACGCCGACAGCAAGGTGTGGGCGGAAGATATCGCGGCGGTCACGTCGGCGCTGGGCCTTAAACACTTCATACTGGTCGCACACTCCTACGGCGGCGTCGTGGCGCTCGACTACCTTCGCCACATGGGAAGCTCGGCCGTGAAGAGCCTACTCCTCCTCGCAGCGGTCGCGGAGCCACCCGGGGTTGCCCAGGACTACGTCCAGCCGGACACGCTGCCCGCATTGCAAGCGTCCACCAGCCAAGACTTGTCGGAACGGGTGGCCGCGATTCGCTGTTTCGTTCAGGCGATCTCACGAAGCCCGCTTCCCGCGGACCTTCACGACGCGCTGATCGCACAAGGGGCCATCTCCACTCCGTTCATGCCGGCCGGTGCGTTTGCCCGAAGGCCGGTCAGCAACGTGGATGTTTTCGCGAAGCTCGATATGCCGGTGGTCTTTGCCTGTGGAAGCCACGAGAACGTTGTCACGCAGGCACTTGTGGAACATGTGCTGCGGGCTGTGCCGCACGCAACCAGCCGCACTCTGGACAACGTGGGCCATCTGCCGCAAATCGAGGCAGCCAACCAGGTCGCAGAATTGATTGCTGATCTGATCGCATCCGGTTCCAGCCAGTAGGGCAAGTCACCGCTCCATCGATGATCGTCATTCCGGGCCACGACGCTCGCCGAAGCCATTGCGGCGCAGCGCAGGCGGCGCCAGGTACTCCAAGGAGAGCTCGATCTACCATGACCAGGAATGCGCCTTGCAAGCGCGTTATGGGATGCGCGATCGCACCGAAGCGACGAGCCAGCGGTTGATGTGGCGCGAGATCCGCCCGGCACCGGAGAACCTGCTGAACCGCGACTTTAGCGCCGCGGCGCCGAGCCAGAAGTGGTTCATCGACATCTCCAACTGCCCGCTGGCAAGGTCTACCTCTCGCCCATAGTCGATTGCTTCGATGGATGGTGGTGAGCTGGTCCATCGGCACACGACCCGATGCAGAGCTCGTCAACACGATGCTGGACGCAGCAATCGCTTCATTGGGAAGCACAGACGCACGACCTGTTGTTCACTCCGCCGCGGCGCCCACTACCGTTGGCCAGGATGGCTGTCACGCATCGCCCAGGCCAAGCTGGTACGTTCGATGTCACGCAAGGGCTACTCGCCAGACAATGCGGCCTGTGAAGGCTTCTTTGGACGACTGAAGACGGAGTGGTTCTACGCCCGCGACTGGCAGGCCACGACCATGGAGCAGTTCACTCAGGCCTTGGACGCTTACATCCGCTGGTACAACGAGCAACGCATCAAGATCTCGCTGGGCGCCCGCAGCCCCGTCGAGTACCGCAGGGCCCTTGGGATCGCTACATAACCAGTCCAAGATTCACGCCGCATCCCCAAATGAGCGCACACCTCCAAGCGGGTCTGCGATTGAGGTCAGATGCTTCCTGCAGCCTGCGCATCAGGCAAGGACGGCCTTCGTCGGGCTATTACGCTGCAAGTGCGTCAGCTTGCACTCCAGAGACACGGGGGCCTTGCCGCACGCGCGGCGCGGCCACGTATTGCGAGGCCAGCGTGTCCAGGCCCGTGAAGCCGAGTTCGTCCTCGGTCGACGCCAGCTCGGCGCAGGACAGGTTTAGCTGCTCCGCGAGCGCGCGGGTGGCCAAGTTGACCACGAACTCGCCGCTGTCCCGCACGTTGCAAATGGTGTCCTTCCAGCCCACGCTGGAGAAGGCCACGATCGGCGGCTTGTAGTTGAAGACGTTGAAGAAACTGTAGGGCGCGAGGTTGATGTGCCCCACAGCCGAGCGCGTGGAGATCCAGCCGATCACAACTGCGTGCTCGCGGGCCGCTTCGCGCCCACCGTCCGCAAGCCCGTCGCCACCTTGCCCTCGGGAGGCGCAGGTGTCCGGCATGGGCGACGCGGTCTGAGTGAACGACCCGATCACGGGCCAGGGCTCCAACAACGCCCTCAAGGCCTTCAAGGTGGTGCACGACAGCATCGTGGCGCGCGGCAACGGCGCCTTCGACGCCGCCTGGATGAACGCCACCTTCGAGCGCTACTGGGACTACGCGAGCACGTGGTGAACTGGACCAACAGCCTGCTCACGCCGCCGCATCACATCCTGAATCTGCTGGGCGCGGCCGGACAGATCCCCACGACCAACAACTTCAACAACCCGCCGGACTTTTCCCCCTGGTGGACCGACCCCGCCGCTTACGAGCGCTTCGTCGATCAGCACGCCGCGCTGGCCTGAGCGGGCGGGCGGATTCTCGGATTTCGGATGGTGCGGCGCGGGATTCGGATAGCCGACCTCGACCCGCCACCGCAAGATCCCCCCATGCAAAATCCCCGTTCCCGAACCGACGATGTCTTGCTCGTCGGCAGCGGCATCAACTCCCTGGTCTGTGCCGCGCTGCTCGCGCGCGCCGGCCGCCGCGTTCGCGTGCTGGAGCGCGAAACCGTACTTGGCGGCTGCATCCGCACCGACGAGCTGACCCTGCCGGGCCTGCGCCACGACACCTTGTCCACGGCCCACCCGATGTTCCTGGTGGGGCCCGCCTACGCCGCGCTGGGCAAGGCCTTGCACGCGGCCGGCCTGCAGTACTGCAACACCGATTCGCCCACCGGCGTGCTCACGCCCGATGGCCGCCACCTGGTGCTCGCGCGGTCGCGCGAACGCAACGTGCAGCGCTTTGCGGCCCTGCGCCCGGGCGACGGCGCGGCCTATGCCGCCGCGCTCGACGAGGTGGGCGCGCAGGCCCCGCTGCTGTTTTCGCTGCTGGGCAACGAACTCTGGCGCCTGGGCACCGCGAAGACCCTAGCCGGCGCGGCCTGGAAACAAGGCCCGCACGCGCTCGCGGGCTTCTTTGGCGAAGCGCTCACGCCCGCGCGGCCTTGGCTCGAACAGCGGTTCCAGAGCGATCTGGTGGGTGCACTGCTCGCGCCCTGGGTGTTGCACTGCGGCCTGGGGCCCGACGCGCCGCTGTCGGCGCTGATGGCACAGGTCGTGGCCTTCACGCTCGAGGCCGTGGGCATGCCCATGGTGCAGGGCGGCAACGCCAACACCGTGCGCGCCTTCGAGACGCTGATCCGCGAGGCCGGCGGCGAACTGGAAATCGGCTGCGACGTGGCCCGCGTGCTGGTGGAGAACGGCAAGGCAGTGGGCGTGCGCCTGGTGGACGGTCGCGAGTACCGCGCCAAGGACGTGGTCTGCAACGTCACGCCCACCCAGCTCTACCAGCGCCTGCTCGACCCCACGCAAGTGCCCGCCCCGCTCGCTACGCAAGCGCGCCAGTGGCGCTACGGCAAGGGCAACATGCAGATCCACCTGGCGCTGTCCAAAGCGCCGCGCTGGCCCGACGCCTCGCTCGACAGCGTGGGCTACCTGCACCTCACGAGCGGCGCCGACGCGATTTCGCGCGCGGTCAACGAGGCCGAGCGTGGCCTGCTGCCCGCCGAGCCCACGATCTGCGTGGCCCAGCCCACGGCGCTGGACCCGAGCCGCGCGCCCGCGGGCAAGCACATCCTGTGGGTCCAGCTGCCCGAATGCCCGCGCGAGCCCGTGGGCGATGCGGCCGGCCTGATCGAGGTGCCCGCGGGCCGCCGCTGGACGCCCGCGCTGCGCGAAGCCTATGCCGACCGCATCATCGAGCGCCTGGCTCGCCAGATCCCCAACCTCAAGGCGAGCCTGCTCGCGCGCGCCGTGATCTCGCCCACCGACCTCGAGGCGATGAACATGAACCTGGTGGGCGGCGACCCCTACGGCGGCGACTGCGGCCTGGACCAGTACTTCCTCTGGCGCCCAATGCGCGGCACGCGCAACCACGCAACGCACCTGGACCACCTCTGGCACATCGGCGCCTCGACCCACCCCGGTCCCGGCCTGGGCGGCGGCTCTGGCTTCCTGCTCGCGCAATCGCTGGGCGCCGCCTGAACTCCTTGCCCACAAAAGCTTTTTTCCAACGACACTGCAGGAGACCTCAATGGCCGATTCGCTCACCCAATTCGCACAGGACATCGCCAACGGCGCCGTGCGCGTCGTCGACCTCACCCACGCCCTGTCCGACCAGTTCCCCGCGCTGCAATTGCCGCCGCAGTTCGGCCAGGTCTGGGCCTTCAAGTCCGAGCGCATCTCGCAGTACGACGACGCCGGCCCGGGCTGGTACTGGAACAACTTCTCGTGCGGAGAACACACGGGCACGCACTTCGACGCGCCCATCCATTGGGTCAGCGGCAAGGATCATGCGCAGAACACGGTTGACACCATCGACCCGCGCCAGTTCATCGGCCCGGCCGTGGTGGTGGACGCGAGCGCCGAGGTGGCGAAGAACGACGACTGGCTGCTCACGGTGGACTTCCTCAAGGCCTGGGAGCAACAGCACGGTCGCATCCCCGCAGGGGCGTGGCTGCTGTTCCGCACCGGCTGGGCGAAACGCATCCACCGGCCCGAGGCCTACGTGAACATGCGCGAAGACGGCGCCCACACGCCCGGCCCCACGCAGGAGGCGGTGGAATGGCTCATCAAGGAGCGCGACGTGCGCGGCTTCGGCGTCGAGACCATCAACACCGACGCCGGCCAGGCCTTCGCCTGGCCCGTGCCCTACCCCTGCCACACCTTCATGCACGGCGCCAACAAGTACGGCCTGCAGTGCCTGCAGAACCTCGACCAGCTGCCGCCCACGGGCGCGGTGATTTTCGCCGCGCCGCTCAAGATCCAGGGCGGCTCGGGCAGCCCGCTGCGCGTGCTCGCGCTCGTGAAGTAAGCCCTTCTTTCAGACCGCTTTCGACGATCCCATGGCCGAGCGCTCATTTGCCCGGGAAGTGCAGCAACTGCGCGTTCCCGCTGGCACCGATTTCCGCGGCGAGGGCATCCTCGCCGTCACCAAGGCCTTGCTCGAATCGGGCGTGAGCTACGTCACTGGCTACCAGGGCTCGCCGATCTCGCACCTCATGGACGTGCTGGCCGATGCTCAGCCCATCCTCAACGAACTCGGCGTGTACTTCGAGCCCGCCGCGAGCGAAGCGGCCGCCGCCGCGGCGCTCTCGGCCTCGGTGAACTACCCCGTGCGCGGGGCCGTCACCTGGAAGAGCACGGTGGGCACCAACGTGGCCTCGGACGCCCTGGCGAACCTGGCCTCCGGCGGTGTCACGGGCGGCGCGCTGATCATCGTGGGTGAGGACTACGGCGAGGGCTCATCCATCATGCAGGAGCGCACCCACGCGTTCGCGATGAAGTCGCAGATGTGGCTGCTCGACCCCAAGCCCAACCTTCCCGCGATCGTGCAGGCGGTGCACGACGGCTTCGCGCTGTCCGAAGCCACCAACACGCCCGTGATGCTGGAGCTGCGCATCCGCTCCTGCCACCTGCACGGCAGCTTCACCACGCGCGAGAACCGCCGGCCCGCCTTCACGCTCAAGCAGGCGCTGGAGAACCCCACGCGCGATGTGAACCGCATCGTGCTGCCACCCGCCTCCTTCCTGCACGAGAAAGAGAAGCTGGAGCAGCGCTGGCCCGCGGCCGTGAAGTTCATCCAGGAACACCAGCTCAATGAATTCGTCGAGGGCGACCTCGACCACATCGGCGTCATCACGCTCGGTGGCATGAGCAACAACGTGCTGCGCGCGCTCAAGAACCTCGAGCAGGCCGACCTGTTCGGCAACACGCGCGTGCCGCTCTACGTCCTCAACGTGGCCTACCCGCTTGTGGAAGAAGAGGTGATCCGCTTCTGCCAGGACAAGCGCGCGGTGCTGATGGTGGAAGAAGGCCAGCCCGACTACCTCGAGCAGAACCTGCACACCATCCTGCGCCGCCACGGCCTGGACACGGCCGTGCACGGCAAGGACCTGCTGCCCCTGGGCGGCGACTACGCCGTGGCCGTGCTGCAGAAGGGCCTGCGCGGCTTCCTGGAGCGCCACCACCCGGCGGCCTTCGCCAAGCCCGTGGCGCTCGCGATGCCGACGGCGCGCGCGGCCACGGCCGCCACCGAGGCCATCGCCACGGCCACCGCAAGCGCCACCATCCTGGCACCGAGCGCGTCACCAACCCCCGCGATCGCCCTCGCCACCCTGCTGCCGCCCCGCCCGCCCGGCCTCTGCGTGGGCTGCCCCGAGCGGCCCATCTTCTCCTCGCTCAAGTTGGTCGAGCGCGAGCTCGGCATGCACCATGTGTCGGCCGACATCGGCTGCCACCTGTTCTCGATCATGCCGCCCTTCAACCTGGGCGCCACCACCATGGGCTACGGCCTGGGTGGTTCGAGCGCCTCTGCCTTCGCGGCGGGCGCGCAGCTGGGGGCGTCCAAGCGCGCGATCGCCTTCATGGGCGACGGCGGCTTCTGGCACAACGGCCTGACCTCGGGCATCGCGAACGCTGTGTTCAACAAGCAGGACAACGTGTTCGTGATCGTGGACAACAACTACTCGGCGGCCACGGGCGGGCAGGACATCCCGTCCTCGCGCGCGCTCAACCCCCACCGCAGCACCCAGCACCCCATCGAGCGCGCGGTGCGCGGCGTGGGCGTGGACTGGGTGCGCACGCTCACGCACACCTACGACATCAACGGCATGCGCGCCGCGCTCAAGGAAGCGTTGAGCACCAACACGCCCGGCCCCAAGGTGGTGATCGCGCAGAGCGAGTGCATGCTCAATCGCCAGCGCCGCGAGAAGCCCGCCAAGGCCAAGGCCATCAAGGGCGGCGAGCGGGTGCTCAAGGAACGTTTCGGTGTCGACGCCGCTGTGTGCTCGGGCGACCACGCCTGCATGCGCGTCTCGGGCTGCCCCAGCCTCACGCTCGCGCCCAGCGGCGACGCGCTCAAGCCCGACCCCGTGGCCAGCGTGGACGAGCACTGCGTGGCCTGCGGCCACTGCGGCGAAGTCGCCGACGCCGCCGTGCTCTGCCCCTCGTTCTACAAGGCTACCAAGGTGCACAACCCGGGCCGCTTCGAACGCTGGCGCGACCGCATCCGCCGATCCACCGTGGGCTGGTTGCAGGCGCGCCAGTGGCGGGCGCGCAGCGAGCGCGCGCTGTTCCCGCTGGAGGCGCTGAAATGAGCCGGCTCAACCCCTTGCAACCGCGTTGCATCCACCTCGCCATCCTGGCTCTGGGCGGCCAGGGCGGCGGTGTGCTGGTCGACTGGATCGTGGACCTGGCCGAACACGCGGGCTGGACCGCGCAGTCCACCTCGGTGGCCGGCGTGGCGCAGCGCACCGGCGCCACCATTTACTACATCGAACTCATCGAGCCCACGCCCGGCCTGCGGCCCGTGATGGCGCAGATGGCCGTGCCCGGCGACGTCGACGTACTGATCGCCGCCGAGCTCATGGAAGCCGGGCGCGCGGTGCAGCGCGGCTTCGTCACGCCCGACCGCACCACCGTGATCACCAGCAACCACCGCACCTTCTCGGTGGAAGAGAAAATGGTGCCGGGCAACGGCGTGGCCGACAGCGAAGCGGTGCTGGCCATCTTGCGCCAGCAGTCGCGCCAGCTTGTGATCGACGACATGCAGGCCTTGGCCGTGAGCCAGGGCAGCGTGATCTCGGCCAGCCTGTTCGGCGCGCTTGCGGGCAGCGGCGCCCTGCCCTTTTCGCAGGCCGAGTTCGAGGCCGTGGTGGAGCGCAGTGGCGTGGGCGTGACGCCCAGCCTGGCGGCGCTGCGCGCCGCGGTGGGCGTGGCGCAGCGCGCCGAGCCGCCGCCGCCCCCGGCCGACCCGATGCTCACCGCCGCGCGGCCCCTGCCAGAACGCGCCGTGGCCGCCGGCCTGCAGCCGCTGCTCGACCGCATCCGCCGCAACTTCCCCGAGCCGGCTTGGAACTGGCTGGGCGAAGGCATCGCGCGCGTGGTGGATTACCAGGACGCGGCCTATGGCCACGAGTACCTCGACCGCGTAGGGCATGTGCTGGCCAGCGCAGGCGAGCGCCAGGCCGAGGCCGCCGTCGAGGCCGCGCGCTGGATCGCGGTGGCCATGAGCTACGACGACGTGATCCGGGTGGCCGATCTCAAGACCCGCGGCGAGCGCGCAGCCCGCCTGCGCCGCGAGGTGGGCGCCCAGGCCACGGACGTGGTGGGCAGCGAGGAGTACTTCCACCCGCGGCTCGAAGAAATCATGGGCCTGCTGCCGCGTGGCCTAGCCGACTGGCTCGACGCCTGGCCGCGGCTCAAGGCCCGGCTGGGCCTGATGCTGGACCGCGGCCGCCGCATCCAGACCCACACGCTGCGCGGCCACCTGCAGCTGCGCTTCATGGCCGGCCTGCGCGGCCGGCGCCGCGGCAACCGCCGCCACGCCGAGGAGACCGCGCACATTGAGGCCTGGCTCGTCGAGGTGCAGCGCTTGCTGTCGCAGGACGCGGTGCTCGCGATCGAGCTGCTGCGCTGCCGCCGCCTCGTGAAGGGCTACAGCGACACCCATGCGCGCGGCAGCAGCCGCTTCGATCGCCTGCAGCGCGCGGCGCGCGAACTCGCGGGCCGGCCCGACGCGGGCGCCGCGCTCGGCCGCCTGCGCGAGGCCGCGCTCAAGGACTCGGAAGGCCGCGCCCTGGCCGCCCAGTTGCATACCCTGGGCCTGAGCGCATGAGCGCCGGCCTGCCGTTCCACGCTTCCCCCACCCACCCGTTCTCCCGGAGCTCCCGTGAGCCGCCTCCCCGTTTCCGTCTCCCGTCACGCCATCGCGCTGATCACCGGCCTGTGTGGCCTGGCCATGCTGGTCCCGGCTGCCGCACAGACCGCGGCCTGGCCTACGCGCCCGGTGCGGCTCAGGGTGGCCTTTCCGGCCGGTGGCCTGGCCGACGTGATGGCGCGCTCGGTGCAGCAGCAGTTCGGCGAGGCCCTGGGCCAGCCGTTGGTGATCGAGAACCGTGGCGGCGCGGGCGGCAACGTGGCGGGCACCGAGGTGGCGCGTAACGGCGGCGACGGCCACACCTTCCTGATCACGACCTCCACCACCGAATTGGTGAACCCGTCGATGTTTGCGCGCATGCCCTTCGATCCGCAGAAGGACCTGCAGCCGTGGCCCTGCTCGCCGACAGCCAGCTCTTCCTGATCACGCGCGCCACGCTGACGGCCAACAATTTCAAGGACTTCATCGCCACGCCAAGGCCAACCCGGACAAGACGAGCTATGGCTCGGCGGGCAACGGCACCACCCCTCACCTGGCCGGCGAACTGCTCAAACAAAGCGCCGGCATCACGGCCACGCACGTGCCCTACTGCGGCGCCGCACCCGTGATCCAGGCAGTGATGGCCGGCCAGATCGATTTCTGGCTTCGCGCCCGACACGGTGTTCCCCACCGTCCCTTCTTCAAGTGGATGGCCTTCCTCGCGGGCCACATGCTGCCCGAGGCCTACCACGAGAAGGTGGGCGCCGCGCGCTTTGACAATAAGCCCGTGGGCAGCGGCCCCTACCAGGTCGACGAATTCGTGCCGGACTCGCACATTCGCCTGCGCGCCTTCAAGGACTACTACTGCCCCAAGCCGGCCTTCGAGGCCGTGGTCGTCAAGTTCACCACTGACCCCTCGGCGCGCGTGGCCGAGCTGGAGTCGGACCGCTCCGACCTCACGCTCGAAGTGCCGTACGAAGAGGCCGAGCGCCTGCGCGCCAGGGACTTCGGCGCGAGCATCACGCCGGTGTCCGACATCGGCATGATCTTTCTCGCCAACGTCGCGCCCATGACCCAGGACAAGGTGCGCCAGGCGCTCGCGATGGCGATGCCGATCGACCAGAAGGGCCTGGCCGAGCGCCTGCTCAAGCGCCACGTGACGCCCTTCGACACCCTGCAGGCCCGCAGCTACGCGGCCTACGACCCCAAGCGCGCCGCGGCCCTGATGGACCGGGCCGGCTACACGCGCGCGCTGATCGCGGCGAATCCACTGCCCGACCCCGATCCGGCCTGGCTGACCCGGCCGGCCTGAACTGGTCGGCTTGAACCGGGAAGGGTCTAAGGCACGGATGGCAGTCCGACGATCAGGTGGCCATTGGCGCGGTCGCTCGGCCAGACGACGCGTGCGCGGCCGCCTTGCCATTGCATCATGGTGAGGGGGATGGGAGAGGTGTGGTCCGCGGCGAACTTCACCGGCCCCACGACATAGGATCTGTCAGTCGCTGCGATCGCGGCGTTGATCTTCTCCGCATCGAGCGAACCCGCTTGTGCAATCGCATCGAGCAGCACCTGGGCCACGGCGTGCGAGTTCGCGATTTGCGCGCCTGGCGTTCCTTGTGTCTCGGCCTCGAAGCGCTGGCCGAGCTGCATGGCCCCGGGGTAAGGAAAGCTCGCATCCCAGTAGCCGCTGACGAGAACCCCTTCGGACAAGGGGCCGGTGGCCTGCGCGAAGAACTCGGGTTCGCCCCCCTTCTCGATGACGAGAAACCGGGGCGCAAAGCCCGCGCTGGCCATCTGCTGGCGCAGGGCAATGGCCCGCGGCGGGATGGCATCGACCAGCACGATGTCCGCCCCGGTCAATCGGGCCTGGTCGATCAAGGCACTGAGCTGCTGTGGGTCGGCAGGCAAGGCGGTGTTGTGGACGACGGTGTAGCCCCCGCTGGCGGCCTGGGCCGGCCACAGCTGGCCGGCCAGATGCGATTCGTGAGGACCGTGGTCCGTGAGTATGGCGACTTTCTTGTTGGACACGAGGCCCATGTCGGCCATCATCCGGAACGGAACCGACGACAGCTCGTGTTCATCGAGAAAGATGTTCCATGCGTATTGCCACTGCCTGACCGCTTTGAACACCCCCAGCGGATTGCAACCCGTGACCAAGGGCACCTTGCGTTGGTCTGTAACGCTGGCACCGGCATTGACCAGCGGCGGTGTGCAAGAGCCGAGCATGGCCACCGCGCCGTCACGGGCGATCAGGCGGTCCGTGTTGTCGGCCGTGACGCTCGGATCGCTCTGGTCATCGCGAACGATCAGCCTGATCTTTCGCTGCAGCCCATCGATCCTGATGCCGCCGGCCCGGTTCAGGTCCTTGACGGCCGTCTCATAACCCCAGCGCTGGTACATGCCGAACCCGGCGAGCGGACCCGACAGGGGAATGGATGCGCCGACCACCACATCCTGGGCAGTTGCCGCCGGGTCGGTGGGCAGCACATCGGCCAGCGGCCGGCTGGGACTTGGGTGCGAAGGCACGGAGTCTCCTTGGGCGCAGGCACGCGTCAGTGAATCGGGCTCAGCAGACCGACCGTTCGAGCCAGTCGATGATGAGGTCCGCGGTTTCCTTCCAGCCGGGTTCGAGCAGCAGGTTATGGCCACGGCTCCGGATGAAGCGGTAGTCGGCCCCGTAGAAATCGGCCAGCGCGCGCGAGGTGGACGGCGGAGTCAACACATCCAGTTCGGCGCCCAGCACCAGTACCGGGCCCGACACCCGGGTCTTGTCGACCGAGACGGTCCAGCGGGTCGCTTCGTACGCGGCCCTGGGCGACTCGGCGCACAGCAGCGCGTAGTAGTGACGGCCTTCTTCTTCAGTGAGCCCCTGGAAGAAAAGCTGCATCGCCATCTCGAAGGGCGGCGGGCCCCAGGGCCGGCTGAAGTCGACCGGCACATCAATCTTCGCGCCGCCCACCTCCGAAGGGACCACCGAGGTGCTCAGGACCAGGCCCGCGAGCGCGTTCTGCTCGGCGAACTTCTGCGACGCCAGCGCGCCCATGCTGTGACCGATGACGATGGACTTGGCGTCGAACTGGCCCGCCACCAGCGAGATCTCTTCCACCACGTCGGCGATTCCGCGCTGGATCAGATCGTTCTTCGGGTGCGGATCCGAGCCGTTGTGGTTGAACCAGTTCAGGGCATGGCACTCCCAGCCTGCCTCGGCGAAGTGCGGCAGGAACTTCTCCCAGGACCAGCTCCCATGGCAGCCACCGTGTACGAAGATGATGGGGTTCTTCCTGGCGCCCGCTTGGCGAGGCTTGCAGGTCTCCACAAACAAGCCGCCGACTTTGTATCCCGTGATATCCGACATTGATGCGCTCCTGACTGAGGTGCTTGAAAAGTTTGTGTGGTGCATGACGGCCCCGCGACAGGGCCTGTTTCCGTGCGATGGTCGCCGCGCCAGACCGGGCTGGCTATCCGGCGTTGATAGGGGTTCGTCCGAATTCCGCAAAGAGCGGGCGCGGGATCACAGCTTGCATTCCGCCGCATAAGGATCGGCATGGTTCGGGAGCAGTTCGCCCACCAACTTGTTACCGATCTTTCCCGACGCATCTTTCTGCACCACGCGCAGGTACAGCGTGTGGATCGGAAACTGGTTCGTGTTGAAACGGAACGGACCGCGCAGAGACTGGAACTCCGCCTTGCGCAGCGCCTGCCGCAGCGCTTCGCGATCGCGAACCTTACCGCCGGTCTTGCGCACGGCGTTGTCGATGAGCAACGCGGTGTCGTAGCCTTGCGAGGCGTTCATGGTCGGCGGACGGCCATAGGTCTTCGTGAAATCCTCGACGAACTTCTGGTTCAGCGCGCCCGGGAGGTCCGCGGACCACTGCGAGGCATTGAACACCCCGACCACGGGATCGCCGACCGCCCGAATCGTGTCTTCGTCGGCGGAGTAACCCGGGGCCAACAGGGCAATCTGCTTGGTCAGGCCCGCCGCTTCGAACTGCTTGATGAAGTTGATGCCCATGGCGCCAGGCAGCATGAAGAAGATCGCTTCAGGCTTGGACTCACGCAAGGTGACTATCTCGGACGCATAGTCGAGTTGACCCAGCTTCGTGTAGATCTCTTCGACCGCCACTTCCTTGAACTGGCGCTTGAAGCCCACGATGGCCTCGCGCCCGCCCGGATAGTTGGCCGCCATCAAGGCGACCCGTTTGTACGACTTGGAGGCCGCATAGCGCCCCATGGCTTGCGGGATGTCTTCGTTCTGCAGCGCCGCCACGAAGAGGTTCTTGTGGCACTTGGCGCCCGCGTAATCCGCGGGGCCGGGGTTGGTGCTGATGTACACGGTGTCGCTGGCGAGAATGGCGGGCAGGATCGGAATCAGGACGCTCCCGTAAACCACGCCGGTGACGATGTCGACCTTGTTCAACTTGATGAAGCGGTCGGCGGTCTGGCGAGCGCTCTCTGGACTGAGCTGGTCGTCCACGTACTGGACTTCCAGGGGAACGCCGCCCAATCGATCGCCGCTGTGTTTGACACCCAGCGCGAAGCCGTCTCTGATGTCTTGTCCGATCGCCGCGCCCTGACCCGAGAGCGTGGTCAGGAAGCCAATCTTCAGTGTCTCGCTTGCACTCGCGATGGGGATGCACATAGTGGCCGCGACGAGCGCGACGCGAGTGAGCAGTCGATTCATGGTGTCTCCGGTCTTGTTGGGTATAGGGGGGGAACTCGTTGAAGGCTCAGGTGCAGCGCCAACGAATACCGCTCGGCGTCCGGTTCGGCGGAGGCTCGTGCGTTGGATTCAGTGTAGGGACGGGGTCGGGGCCTCGATATCCGCCAACCGGAACCCGCTATCCGTTTCTCGCAGCCCATTCGCCTCCGCCTGATCAGCGGCGTGCTGGCGCTCGGAAGGAGAGACGCAAGCGGCCGTTTACGCTGCTGCCGGCGTGCTGGTGTCCTGTCCCGTTAGTTCGCAGGCACAAAAACTGCGTGGGATGGGGCATCCTTGGAGATGCCTCATACCCAACGCATACACGCGCACGACCACCATCCGCGTGACCGGAGGCGAGCAGCAGAACTGACCTCGATGGCCAGGTCGCGTTCGCTGCCGGCTGCATTGGCGTTGCGTGCGCGAATCGTGTTGGCCTGTGAAGGCGAAGGCAGGGCCAGCACCGACGTTGCGCAAGCGCTGGGGATCAACCGAGCCACGGTGACGAAGTGGCGTGGCCGCTATGCACGCGATCGGCTGCCAGGGCTGTATGACGAACTTCGCCCTGGCCGCCCGCGATCGATGGGCGACGAGCGGGTTGCCGAGCTGATCAACAAGACGTTGCACACCAAGCCGGCTGACGGCTCCACGCACTGGAGCACACGCACATTGGCGGGCGAAACGGGTATCAGCAAGAGCACTGTCGCGCGCTACCTGCAAGCCTTTCAGATCAAGCCGCATCGAGTAGAGAGCTTCAAGCTGCCCACCGATGCGCTGTTCATTGAGAAGCTACGCGACGTGGTGGGGTTGTATCTGAATCCACCCGAGAACGCTCTGGTGCTGTGTGTGGACGAAAAGAGCCAGTGCCAGGCGCTGGAGCGCACGCAACCGATGCTGCCGATGGGGCTGGGCTACGTGGAGGGAGTCACCCATGACCACGTGCGTCATGGAACGATCACGCTTTTTGCGGCGCTGAGCGTGCTCAATGGGGCCGTGCTTGCCAGTTGCAAGCCGCGCCATCGCCACCAAGAGTTTCTGTCCTTCCTGCGCGAGATCGATAAGGCCGTGTCGCAAGATCTGGACGTGCATTGCGTCGTGGACAACTACGCCAGCCACAAGCATCCGAAGGTGCATGCATGGCTGGCGCAGCGCCCACGTTGGCATATGCACTTTGTCCCGACCTATTCCAGCTGGCTCAATCAGGTCGAGCGCTTCTTCGGGATCATCACCGACAAGGCGATCCGGCGCGGCTCGTCCAAGAGCGTCAAGGAACTGACCAAGAAGATCGACAGCTTCGTCAGCCAGTACAACGAAAACTGCAAGCCGTTCGTCTGGACCGCCGCCGCCGATTCAATCCTTGAAAAACTCGCCCGACTCTGCGGGCGAATTACTGGGACAGGACACTAGCGACCCGCGCGCGACAGGGTCTCGCGCGGCAGTTCGCCGAAGCGGCGCTGGTAGTAGGCCGAGAAACGCCCCAGGTGCCCGAAGCCGCAGTCGCCGGCCACGTCGGTGACGTTTCGGTCCGTGCGCTCGAGCAGCTTGAGCCGCGCCGCGTCCAGGCGCAGGTCACGCAGCCAGGTCATGGGGCCCACGCCCGTCTGGCGCATGCACTCCATGTAGAAGGTGCGGGCGCTCACGCCGGCCGCGCGGGCCAGGTCCTCCAGGGCCAGCGGCGCGCACAGCCGGGTGCTGACCCAGCGTTCGGCCGCCTGCAAACGCTCCGAGGTCCCGAGCAGCGAACGGACGCCGGCCTTGCCCGCTGGCGACGTGGCCAGCGATTGTTCGACCCAACGGCGCAGGTGCAGCAGGGTAAACAGCGCCATGCCGTCTTCCATGTGGTGAACCCAGGCGGGGTCGCGCAGTGGCGATGCGCCGTCTTGCCCCGGCACCGCGGCCAGCAGCGATTGCAGCAGCGCGGCCCACTGGCGCGCGGCGCTGCCGTCAAGCAGGTAGCCCGGCTGCGCGCCGGGCGCGTTGCCAAAGCCCTTGAGCTGCGACACCCCGCCGCGCATGAGGGCGTGCGGCATACGAACGATGATCTGCTCGCACGCCTCGCTCCAGGCGAGCTTGAGCTGCCGGTCCGAGGGCAGCACCGCGACCTGGCCCGGCCCCACCTCAAGCCGCTCGCCGCCGGACTCCACCGACATCGTGCCGCGCAGGGGCATCTGCACCAGACTAAAGCCTTCGAAGGGTCGGGGCTTGACCTCGACCTCGGAGCCATAGCGCAGCACCATGACCTGCAGCCGGGGAGTGTCGGCGCGGAACATGGCCGCATCCACGCTGCCGCGGCCCCACTGCACCTCGTGATCGATCAGGGAATCGGTCAGCAGCTGGTGTGACCGGCTAGGCACAGCCGAGCGGAACACGCAATGACGGTACACAGGACTCAGGTCCAGCCCGGTCGGAGGCGCCGCCGCCGAGGGCGAGGGCAACGGGGGGGCAATGTCGGCATGCATGAGGCACCTGCTTTTCACACGTGGGGCGTGCAATTTGCAAGAACGATACCGGTGCCCTCGGGTGCCCGGCAATCTGGGTTTCACTAAGCCCCCGCCCGATGAGCCCGTCGTGGCGGAAAATGGATGAGCATTGCCGTTACTGGCCAAAGCGGCGCGGCCAGGGCACCACGGTGCGCCGCCGCGATCAGGCGCGATCCACCGCCCGCTCAGGCCGCTACGCGTCCAGCGCCGCGAAGCCGCTCGGCACGTCGGTGATGGTGGCGATGAGCGACATGCTCGCCAGCGCGGCCTCGTGCGCCTGCCGCGTGCCAGCGGAACAAGCGTCTTGCGCGACCCAGACCTCGAAGCCACGGTCGGCTGCGTCGCGCACCGTGCCCTCGACGACCGAGTGCGTGGCCACGCCGCCCACCAAGAGGCGCGTCACGCCCAGCATGCGAAGGGTCTGCTCAAGCGCGGTGCCCGCGAAGCCACTGATGCGCGTGTGAGTGAACACGAACTCGCGGGGCCGCGCCTGCGGCACCAGCCGGTCGAGAAAGTCCGCGCCCCACTCGCCGTCCTTGACCGCACCGAGCTCGACGGTTTTGCGAAACACCGGCGTGTTGACCGGGCAGTCCGAGTAGTCGGAGCGAAAGGCAATGCGCACGTGCATGACCGGCCAGCCGCGTTCGCGCGCGCCCGCGAGCAGCTGCGCCCCCGCGCCCACCACCGCCGCCCGCCGCGGGTCGTTCGCATCGACGCCGACGCGAATCTTGCCGTCCGGGTGCAGCACCTCGTTCTGGTAGTGCAGCGCCAGCACGGCAGTGGTGACGGGTGTCACAGAAACACCTCGAGGTTCGAGAAGATCGCGTCCAAGTTGACCAGGTTGACGCGCTTGAGGTGCAGCCGCCAGCGCCCGTCATCACCCGCCTCAAGCTTGTGGAACACGCGCGCGGCGAGCTGCCGCTGGTCCAGCCGGTACTCAGTGAGCTGCATGCTGGACGACACGATCAGCCGGCCTTCGGCGTCGAGGCCGTCGATCTGCACTTGGCCCACGAGCCGGCTGCTGCGCGTCACGGGTTGCTGCGACCAGTTTCGCGGGTTGGTGATGCGGCGCACGCGCAGCTCGCGCAGCACCGCGTCTTCCCAGAACATCGAGATCTGGTCGAACGGCGACTGCTGCCCATGGTGGCGCGGCACCCAGTAGCGTCCCTCGGGCGTCCACAGGCCCAGCCATTCGTCGAAGCGGCGCTCGTCTAGCAGGCGCGCTTCATTGAAGAGGAACTGCTCGATGCCGCGGATGGCCTGCACGTCGAGTTTCGCACCGCTCACCGGCACGGTCGAGTGGTCGAAGGTTCGATCTAGAAGGTTCACGCCTGGGCTCCTGCGGTACTCAATGGGGTGCGGCCGGTACAGGCCGCTTCTTGTTCGGGGGACACGTCGTCGCCCAGCATGTAGTGGCGCCACGCGGCCATCTGGTTGCGCATGGGCAGTTCGCTGGTGCCATTGATGGACACGGCACCGCCGTCGGGCATGGACATGTCGGTGCCGAGGTAGCGGTGCTGCGACACCCAGTCGCCGCCGCGCGTGCTATTGCCCTCCTGGCAACGGCGGTAGAGCTCGACGTCGTCGGGCATGACGTTGGACGAGGGCGAGTTGATGAGGTTGGCGTAGACCAGGGCGCGGTCGAACACCGCCTGCGGCGCCTCCTTGCAGCGGAACACCTGGATCTCGATCAGCGTGCGGTCCACCGCGATCGGGCGGATGACGCGGAACTGCTGGAACACATTGTGGGGCGAACCGCTGCCGTAGATGATGGTGTTGTGGCGGTTCATGCCCATGATCTCGCGCGCGCGCTCGGCGCCGTGCGCGGCGATCAGCGAGGCCTGGTGGGCCTTGGTGACGGCGTCCTTCTCGGCCGCGTTGGGGTCGAAGATGCCTTCCATGTAGCCGTGCCCGTAGGGATAGGCGCGCAGCTCGAGCGCTTCCCAGAAGGCCCAGGGTTCGCCATTGCCTTCCTGGATCAGCAGCTCGAAAGGCATCTCGCCGATGGCCTTGGACTGCTCGCGCGCGGCGACCACCGAGGACTCGTGCGTGGCCGGCGCGTGCATGGTGTCGTGCAGGTTCTCGTAGAACACCTTCCAGTTCGACTGCTGCATGACGCGAAACACACCGCCCGCCACCTCGACCTCGCCCACCGGCGAGCGATCGCACAGGTTGTCGATGGTGCTCGCGCTGCCGCCGAGGAACTCGCGCAGGTCGGGACCGCTCGCGCTCTGCGAGGCGAAGACGAAACCGCGGTACTGGTCCACGCGCGCCAGGCGCTTCATGGAGAAGTCGGGGTTGTCGGCGCTGTAGCAGGTGCCTTCCAGGCCGGCGCGCAGCGGCAGCGACATGTGCGTGCCATCGAGCTTGAAGGTCCAGGCGTGGTAAGGGCAGCGGAAGAACTTGCCCGCGCAGCCGTCGCCTTCGGTCACCAGCTTGGCGCCCTTGTGCGGGCAGCGGTTGTAGAGCACGTTCACCTGGCCGTCGCTGGCGCGCACCATCAGCACGTCCTGATCGCCTATGCGCGTCGCGTGGTAGTCACCGGGCCTGGGCACCTGGCTTTCGTGGCCAACGTAGATCCAGGCCTGGCCGTAGATGCGGTTCATCTCCAGGTCGAAGATGTCCTTGTCGGTGTAGAGCCGTTTGTGCACGCTTCCCGGCCTGAACAGCTTTGCCAGTTCGTCGTTCGTCATGGGTGTGTCTCGTCGATGAGGAGCAATGAAGGGAAAGGGGTGGCTGCAAGTCTGAGCGCAGCCCAAGGCGCGCGCTAGCCAACTTCCACATCGTCCAGGCCGCGCGCTGTCCAGATTCGGCAGCGTCCGTGCACCGCGAACGGAGCGCGTGCACCGCCTCCGTGCAAACCCCATGAAGGCTTGCGCCAGCGCTGCGAAAAGCGGACAGCGGCTTCCTGCTGCGGATATCGAGTTCCAGCGCGCGTCCCTAGACTTTCTTCACGCCCTCGAACCCTCAGGAGAACCTCGTGAAGCCCGATCCCCTTGTCCACGCCGCCTCCCCGTTCCTCCACGAAGGACGGGACCGCTGATGTCTTCCACCCTCATTGCCGAGCAGTTGCTCAATGGCCTGGGCTACGGGCTGATGCTGTTCCTGCTCGCCGCCGGCCTCACCCTCGTCTTCGGAGTGATGGACACCATGAACCTGGCGCATGGCTCGCTGTTCACGATGGGCGCCTACATCGGCGCCACCCTCTCGCTCTACACCGGCTCCTTCGTGCTGGCCGTGGCCGGCGCGGTCGTGGGCACGGTGCTGCTGGCGCTGGCGCTCGAGATCGCGCTGATGCGGCGCCTGTACGTGTCCGACCACCTGGTCCAGGTGGTCGCCACGCTTGGCGTGATCCTCATCGTCGACGACGTCGTCAAGGCGACCTGGGGCGCCGCGCCCATCATCGCGGGCGCGCCCCAGGCCTTCAGCCAGCCGATCCAGATCACGAGCGACTGGGCCTACCCCTCGTACCGCGTGCTGGTGCTAGTGGCGGGACTGGCGGTCGCCGCGCTGCTCTATGCCCTGGTGAACCACACGCGGCTGGGCATGCTGGTGCGCGCAGGCGCCTCGAACCGCGCCATGGCGCAGCTGATGGGCGTTCGCGTCAAGCAGGTGTTCTCGGTGATCTTCCTAATGGGCGCCGCGCTCGCGGGCCTGGCCGGCGCGCTGATGGGCCCGTTATCGGCGGTGCAGAACGGCATGGGCGAGACCATCATGATCCCGGCGCTCATCGTCATCGTCATCGGTGGCATCGGCTCGGTGCGCGGCGCGCTCGTGGGCGCCTTGCTGGTGGGCACCGTCGAGACCGTCGGGCGCGCCTTCGCGCCCGCGCTGCTCAAGCAGTTCATGCCACCGGCCCTGGTGGCCGACACCTCACCGGCCCTCGCGGGCATGACCATGTACCTGCTGATGGTGGCGGTGCTCTTCTTCAAACCCCGCGGCCTGTTCCCGGCCCGCGGCTGAACGCCAGAAAGCAGCTTCCCCATGAGCACTCCTATCACCTCGGCGAGCCCGATGCGCCTGGACGCGCCCCGGGAGCGCGGCTTCGGCGCCCCCACCTTCGTGCCCTGGATCGTGCTGGCGGTCCTGGCCTCGCTGCCCCTGTGGGCCGCCGCCACCGACCAATACTACTACCTCGACTTCGCGCGCCGCATCCTCATCGTCGTGCTCGCCACCGCCAGCCTGAACCTGCTGGTCGGCTACGGCGGCATGGTGGCGCTGGGACACGCCGGCTTCGTCGGCGTCGGCGCCTACACGGTGGCCGCCTTCGTCGAGGCGGGCGTGCAATCGGCCTGGGCGCTGTGGGCCCTGAGCGGCGTGTGCGCCGGCCTGGTGGCCTGCCTGATGGGCACGGTGGCGCTGCGCACGCGCGGGGTGTACTTCATCATGATCACGCTGGCCTTCGCGCAGCTGCTGTACTACCTCGCGGTGTCCATGCGCATCTACGGCGGCGACGACGGCTACAACCTGCCGTTTCGGCCGCAAGCCGGCCCGGGCCTGAGCCTGGACGACAGCGCCACCTTCTTCTGGCTCGTGCTGGCCTTCGCCGCAGCCTGCTTCGCGGGCCTGCAGTACCTGCTGGGCAGCCGCTACGGCAAGGCCTTGTGCGGCGTCCGCGACAACGAGGCGCGCATGACCGCGCTCGGCTATCCGGTCTTCCGGCTGCGCCTGGCCGCCTTCACGCTGGCGGGCGCGATAGCGGGCCTGTCGGGTTCGCTGCTCATCATGCACAACGGCTTCATCAGCCCCTCGAGCATCCACTGGTCGCAGTCCTCCATCCTGCTGGTCATGCTGGTGCTCGGTGGCGTCGCGCGCCCCTGGGGCGCGGCCATCGGCACCACGGTGTGGATGGTGCTCGAAGAGGTGCTGCGCCAATCCACAGAGTACTGGCACTGGCCGCTCGGCGCCCTGCTGATCCTGATCGTGCTGGCGGTGCCGCAGGGGCTTGCCCAGCTCCATCGGCGCGGCAAGCCTGCAACCGCCCACTGACCCCCGCGAGGACCCGATGGCCAAGCCTCTCTTCTCCACCCAAGGGCTGCGCAAGTCCTTCCCCGGCCTGCTGGCGACCGACAACGTCAGCATCGATGTGCACCCTGGTCAGGTCCATGCGCTCATCGGCCCCAACGGCGCCGGCAAGAGCACCCTGGTCAACCTGATCTCGGGCCTGCTGCCCGCCGATGAGGGCCGCATCACGCTCGACGGCTGCGAACTGCAAGGCCTGTCCGCGCACGCCCGCGTGCGCGCCGGCCTCTCGCGCTGCTTCCAGGTGACCAGCATCTTTCCGGCCGCCAGCGTGCTCGACAACCTGCGCCTCGCCGCGCAGTCGCACCTGCCGGGCTACTGGCACCCCTGGGGCCGGCGCGACCGGCACGCCGAGATCAACGAGCACGCGCTCGACCTCGCGCAGATGGTGGGCCTCGAGGGCCGCCTGGCCCACACCGCCGGCGCCCTGCCGCACGGCGCCCAGCGCCAGCTCGACGTGGCGCTGGCGCTCGCGGCGCGGCCCAGGCTGCTGCTGCTCGACGAGCCCATGGCCGGCATGGGGCAAGACGAGTCGGAACGCGTGGCCCAGCTGATCGAGAAGCTGCGCCAGTCGATGGCGATCCTGCTGATCGAACACGACATGCACGCCGTCTTCCGTCTGGCCGACCGCATCTCTGTGCTGGTGTACGGCCGGGTGATGGCCTCGGGCACGCCCGATGAGATCCGCAACAACGAACAGGTCCGGGACGTGTACCTGGGCAGCGAGGTGAACGCATGAGCCGTGGCAACACCCTCCTCTCCTGCCGCGGCGTGCAAGCCGGCTACGGCCGCAGCCAGGTGCTCTTCGGCATCGACCTAGACATCGCCGCGGGCGAGGTCGTCGGCCTGCTCGGCCGCAACGGCATGGGCAAGAGCACCACGGTGAAAACCGTGCTGGGCCAGCTCAAGCCCTTGAACGGCGAGGTGCAGTTCGACGGCCGCCGCATCGACGGCCAGGCCTCGGACGCCATCGCCCGGCTGGGCGTGGCGGTGGTGCCCGAGGGGCGCCAGTGCTTTCCCAACCTGACCGTGCGCGAGCACCTGCAGGCCTTCTACCGCAAGCCCCGGCCGGGCGCCTCGGCGTCGACGCACTGGAACGTGGACAGCCTGTTCCGCCTTTTCCCGCGCCTGGCCGAGCGGCAGAAGAACTTCGGCAACCAACTCTCGGGCGGCGAACAGCAGATGCTGGCGATCGCGCGCGCGCTGTCGACCCAGCCGCGCCTGCTGATCCTCGACGAGGCCACGGAAGGCCTCGCCCCGCTGATCCGCGAAGAAATCTGGCGCTGCCTGGCCCTGTTGCGGCGCGAGGGCCAGACCACGCTGGTGATCGACAAATACGTGGACCGCCTGATCCGCCTGGCCGACCACCACATCATCGTCGAGAAGGGCCGCGTGGCCTGGCAGGGCACCTCATCCGCGCTCGACGCCGACCGCACGCTGTGGTCGCGCTACCTCAGCCTGTGACCCCTTCCCTTTCCCGCCCTTTTTGTACCACCCTGCTTCGGAGACCCCAATGAAGCTTCTGCTGTCTGCCCTGACCTTGACCGCCTCGCTGCTGGCCGCGCCCGCCGCGATGGCGAACACCCCCTTGAAGATCGGTTTCCTCACCACGCTGTCGGGGCCGGGCGCCGCGCTCGGCCAGGACACGCGCGACGGTTTCGCGCTCGCGGTCAAACACAACCGCGACCGGCTCGGCGGCCTGCCGCTGGACCTGCAGGTCGTGGACGACCAGCTGAGCCCGGACAGCGCGCGCCAGAGCGTGGACCGCTTCATCAAGCTCAACAAGGTCGACATACTCACCGGCGTCGTGTACTCCAACGTGCTGCTGCCGGTGCTTCCCACCATCCTGGCCAGCGACACGGTCTACATCAGCACCAATACCGGCCCCATGGACTACGCAGGCGCCAAGTGCCACAAGAACTTCTTCGTCGCCGCCTGGCAGAACGAGGACATCCCCCAGGCCATGGGCCGCTTCGCCGCCACGCGCGAGTACAAGCGCGTGGCCATGATCGCGGCCAACTACCCGGGCGGCCGCGAGTCGGCGATCGGTTTCAAGCGCCAGTACACGGCGCCGATCGTGGAGGAGATCTACACCAAGATGGGCCAGCTCGACTACGCCGCCGAGATCGCAACCCTGCGCGCGTCCAGGCCCGATGCGGTGTTCTTTTTCCTGCCCGGCGGCATGGGCGTGAACTTCATCAAGCAGTTCGAGGCCGCCGGCCTGACCAAACAGATCGCGCTGCTGGCGCCGGGCTACTCCGCCGATGAAGACACGCTGCGCGCGGTGGGCGAACCCATGGTCGGCGTCTACAACGCCTCGCACTGGGCAGCCGACCTGCCCGGCGCGCTAAACCAGAAGTTCGTGGCAGACTTCACCAAGACCTATGGCCGCGCCCCCACCATGACCGCGGCCCAGGCCTACGACACCGCGCTGCTCATCGACCACGCCGTGCGCCGCGTCGACGGCAAGGTGGCCGACCGCGATGCGCTGCGCAAGGCCCTGCGCGAGGCGCAGTTCCCTTCGCTGCGCGGGCCGTTCAAATTCAACAACAACCAGTTCCCGATCCACACGCTGTACATGCGCGTGGTGCAGAAGGACGCGTCGGGCCGCATCGCCAACAAGCTCGTCGGGGAGATCCTGCCCAACCACGCTGACCCCTACGCCGCGCAGTGCAAGCTGCCCTGATGCCTGGCCCGCAGCCGGCGTGCCGGCTGCCCCCGGAGCCCCGCCGACCGCAAGGCCGCGGGGCCTTTTTTTGTGCCGCGGCGATCAATCTTTGCTGGCGGGCGCCCCGCTGCTCTCCTGTTGCAGCAGGCGCTGAATGTGTCGGCGCACTGCGATCTGCGCGCGGTCGGCACGGCAGCTGATCTCCTCGCCGTTCGGGTCGTTCAGGATCGCGGCCTGCTGCAGCGCGAAGATCTCGAGGTCTTCGTGGAAGGCCTTCTTGATTTCCTGGAACAGGCTTTGCGTCACCGCGGGTTCATCGGTGCGGAAGTCGTGCGTCTGCGCCCAGAAGTAGTGGCTGGTGGTGGCCGTCTCGGGCGTGATGGCGTGCAGCGCGACCATGCCGATGGTGTCGTCGCCGTCGAAGTTGTGCTCGCCGTTGCTGCGCGCGCGCCCGCCGGTGCGGATGCGCACCGTCGTCGGCGGCAGGAAGGCGATGACCTGCCAGCGGTCGATGGGGCCCTCGAAGCCCGCGAGGCGCTGGTACGTGGGCGGCGGCGGCGTGTCGATCATCCATCGCGTCTGGGTGACGCCCTGCTCGCCGTCGCTGACCTCCAGCTCCGCGAGCGCGGTGGCCGCGTTGCCGATGGTGGAGCTGTGCACGAAGCTCAGGTGGCTCAGGTCGTTGAGGTTGTCGACGATGAGCCGGTAGTTGCCCTGGGCGTGCATGTAGTCGCGCTCCCAGGCATGGCGCGGGTCGCTCAGCACCGAAAAGTCCGGTACCAGCGCTTCGTCGGCCCGGGCCGGGTCGCCCATC
Source organism: Variovorax beijingensis (assembly GCF_007828835.1). Lineage (GTDB taxonomy): Bacteria > Pseudomonadota > Gammaproteobacteria > Burkholderiales > Burkholderiaceae_C > Variovorax > Variovorax beijingensis_A. The sequence continues at coordinate 38,260 of NZ_VIVL01000014.1, forward strand.
CAGATCCAGACCAGGTGGTGCTTCTCGCACACCGGGTAGCCCTTCACGCGCGCACGCGGCGGGATCTGCTCCTGGTTGGGAATGGCGATGCACTGGCCCGAACAATCGAAGGTGAAGCCGTGGTAGCCGCACTGCACGGTGTCGCCGATCAGGGTCCCGCGTGACAGCGGGACGCGCCGGTGGCAGCAGCGGTCCTCCAGCGCGATCGGGCGGCCGTCCTCGGTGCGGTACAGCAGCACGGGCCGGTCCATTATGGTGATCGCGCGCATCGCGTGCACGAGGTCCTTCGCCCAGGCCGCGACGTACCAGGCGTTGTGCACATAAGGAGAGGGAGAGGCGTCGGTGTTCATTGAAGCTCGGGTGACACGTTGGGAACGCTCGCGACCGAACGCGAGGGGCAGGCACTGGTGCCGCGCCCGGGGGCGCGTGCGCGGGCAGTGAGGCCCCAGTCTAGGAAGGCCCTGGACGGGGCGCTATCCGGTGGCCGAAGCGGCGCCGCCATCTGTGTCCGGATTCCGCAAGCGCCGCGCACGCAGCGAGCGGTCGGGGCCGGCCGGTGGCTAGCGCAGCGCGCGCGCCACGGTGTCGCGCGGCAGTTCGCCGAAGCGGCGCTGGTAGTACGCGGAGAAGCGCCCCAGGTGACCGAAGCCGCAATCGATGGCCACGTCGGTGATGTTGCGGCCGGGGTCGGCGAGCAGTTGCCGCCGCGCGCTGTCGAGCCGCAGGTCGCGCAGCCAGGCCATGGGGCCCACGCCCAGTTGGCGCATGCAGTCCATGTAGAAGGTGCGCGAGCTCACGCCGGCCGCGCGCGCCAGGTCTTCCAGCGCCAGCGGTGCGCACAGCCGCGTGCGCACCCAGCGCTCGGCGGCCTGCAGGCGGGCCGAGGAGCCCCCCGAGGCGCCAGGCGCCGCCGGGCCCGGCTCGGTGGTTGCGCCTTCGCGCGCACGCTGGCGCATGTGCAGCGTGGTGAACAGCGCCATGCCGTCTTCGAGGTGGTGTATCCACGCCGGGTCGCGCAAGGGCGATGCCGCGCTGTCAGCGGCGTCGCTGGCCGGCAAGGTGTTCAGCAGCGATTGCAGGAGCGCCCCCCATTGCCGCGCCGCTTCGCTCTCCAGCACGAACACCTGCTGCCCGTCGGGCGCGCGGCCCGGGCTGCGGATGCTCGAGGCGCCGCTGCGCAGCAACGAATGCGGCATGCGCACGATGATCTGCTCGCAGCTTTCGCTCCAGCGCAGCGTGAGCGGGTCGCGCGAGGACAGCACCGCGACCTGGCCGGGGCCCACGTCGTGGCGGCCGCCCGCGGACTCCACCTGCATCGAGCCGCGCAGCGGCATCTGCATCAGGCCGAAATCCTCGAAGGGGCGCGGCCGGATCTCGACCTCGGAGCCGTAGCGCAACACCATGAGCTGCAGGCGCGGCGTGGCGGCGCTCCACATGACGGCGTCGGCATCGCCGGCGCCCCATTGCACCTCGTGGTCGTTGAGCGAGTCGCGCAGCGACTGGTGGAAGCGGCTGCGCACCGCGGAACGGAACACGCAGCGCTCGTAGAGCGGTGTGAGATCGAGCTGGGCGGGCGAGCGCGCGCTCGCGAGGCCCGTGGGGGCTGGGGCAAAGGCAAGGGTCATGACACACCGGCAAGCACACGTGGGGTCGTGCAATTTGCAAGAACGATGCCCGCGCGCCGGCCCGGCGCGCAAGAGGGGTTACACCATGCCGACGGGGCGCGCCGCCGGACGGCGATCCGCCGTGCGGCGCCGGCGTCGAAAACGGACAAGGACTGCCGATGCTGGCTTTTTTCTCGCGCCCCGCCTCGCTACATTGATTTCACCGTGCGCACCGGCGCGCGGCGAACCGACAGACCGCGATCGACGAGGCCCCCATGGAATCCACGCTTGCCCTTCACGTCCGGCACATCGAGACCCTCACCCCGCGGGTGCGCAAACTCGTGCTGGGCCTGGCCGATGGCGCGCCCCTGCCCGCCTACGAGGCCGGCGCCCACATCGAACTGCACGTGCCCGGCACGGCCAACACAGCCCCCTTGCACCGCGCGTATTCGCTGGTGCGGCCCTCGGCCGGCGCGAACGCGCTGGAAATCGCCGTGCAGCTCGAAGAAAACGGCAGCGGTGGCTCGCGCTGGGTGCACAGCCTGCAAAGCGGCGACACCCTCACCGCCAACCCGCCCCGCAACCTCTTTCCCCTGCAGGGCCAACAGCAGCGGCCGCTGCTGCTGGCCGCAGGCATCGGCATCACGCCCATCCTGTGCATGGCGCTCGAGCTCGAACGCCAGGGCCTGCCCCACGAAATGCACTACGTGGCGCGCAGCCGCGAGCTCGGCGCCTACGCGGGCGAGGTCGAGGCGCTGGCGGGCGCCACCTGCTGGTTCGACGAAGGCAACCCCTCGCGCGGCATTCCCCTGCCCACGGTGATCGGCCCGCCCATCGCCGAGCGGCACCTGCACGTCTGCGGCCCCAAGCCCTTCATCGCCGCGGTGCTCGACACCGCGCGCCAACTCGGCTGGCCGGAAGAACGGCTGCATTGCGAGTTGTTCACCGGCGCGCTGGCGGCGCAAGGCGACCGCGCCTTCGAGGTCGAACTCAAGGACTCGGGGCTCACGTTGTCGGTGGCGGCCGACCAGACCATCCTGGAGGCGATGGAGAGCGCCGGCCTGGACCCGCTGTTCGACTGCCGCCGGGGCGACTGTGGCATCTGCGTGGCGCGTGTGCTTGGCGGCGACGCCGACCACCGCGACATCTGCCTGTCGGCGCGCGAGCACGAGGCCGGCAACTTCTGCATCTGCGTCTCGCGCGCGCGCGGCGAGCGCCTGGTGCTGGCCCTTTGACACCGGAACTCCCATGACACAAAGACTGAACGGCAAGGTGGCCATCGTCACCGGCGCCACCCAGGGCATCGGCGCCGACATCGCCCGCGCCCTGGCGCACGAGGGTGCACAACGGGTCTTCATCGTGGGCCGCGGCCTGCCGGCAGGCACGGCCGTGGCCGCCGAGATCGGCGCGGCGGCCACCGCCATCGAGGCCGACATCACCGACGACCAGGCGATCGAGCGCTGTGTGGCGCAGGCCCTGGCCGTCAACGGCCAGATAGACATCCTGGTGAACTGCGCCTGCATCTACGACGACGCCGGCCTGGCCTCCAGCCGCGCGCAATGGCACGCCACACTGGACGTCAACCTGGTGTCGGCGGCGGTGTTCACGCAGAAGGTCGAGCCGCACATGGGCCGTGGCGCCGTGGTGGTCAACCTGGGCAGCGTGGGCGGCAAGTTCGGCACGGCCAACCGCGCCATCTACCCGGCCTCTAAGGCGGCCATGATCCAGATCACGCGCAACTTCGCCGTCACGCTGGCGCCGCGCGGCATCCGCGTGCTGTCGGTGTCGCCGGCCTGGACCTGGTCGCCATCGCTTGAGCGCATGGCGCACGGTTCGCGCAGCATCGCCGACCGCGTGGGCGGCATCACGCACCCGCTGGGCCGCGTGGGCGATGGCGCCGAGGTGGGCCGGGTCGTGGCCTTCGCTGCCAGCGACGAGGCCTCGTGGATCACGGGCACCGACATCGCGGTGGATGGCGGCTTCTCCAGCCTGGGCCCGGACCAGGGCGCCTCGGCCCGCGACTGGTTCGAAGGCTCGGGCGGCTGAGCCGCGCGCCGATGTCCGCCGCCCCTGGCGTCGACGCCTCGCCGCTCTATCGGCGGCGGGTGTTCCGCTCGACCAACCCCCAGGAGGCCCGCGCGGTGCACGGCCGCTGGATCGCGGACCACGAACTGCGCATCGGGCAGGGCAAGGTCGACGCCTCGCTGTGCGCGCTGCCGCTGCGTTCGGTCCGCATGCTGCTGATCCGCTACGGCCCCGAGGCGGAAATCCTGAGCCCCGCGTTCGAGGACTTCTCGCTGATCCAGATCCCACTGAGCGGGAGCGCCGACATCGTCTGCGATGGCCAAGCGCTGTCGCTGGGCAGCGGGCAGTCGGCGCTGCTGTCGCCGCGCCACGCCCTGCGCGTGCGCTGGAGCCCCGGCAGCGAGCAGTTGCTGCTGCGGGTGCCGCACGGGCTGTTGCGCGCCACCGCCAGCGACACCGGGCTCGGGCCCGATGCCGCCAGCGGCGCGCCGCCCTGGCCGGCCCCGCTCGCCGTCATCGACCGCGTCGACGGCGCGCGCTGGCGGCCGATCGTGCAGTCCCTCATCGCGCTCGGCCCGTCCACCGAGGGCGCGCGCGGCGCGCACCCGGCCTGGGAGCGGCACTGTGAAACGGGCCTGGCGCTGTTCCTGTTGACGCTCGCGAGCGAGCAGGCGGGCGCGGACTTGGCTGCGCCGTGCGGCCACGGCGGCGTGCTCAAGGCCGCGGGCCGCTACATCCAGGCCAACCTCGCCTCGCCCATCGCGCTGGGCGACGTGGCGCAAGCCGCGGGTGTCAGCGAACGCACGCTGCACACGCACGTCACGCGCGCCTTCGGCGTGCGCCCCATGGCCTGGCTCAGGCTGCAGCGGCTCGACGCCGCGCGCGCTCAGCTCAGGCGCGGGGACGCGCACTCCATCGCCGAGGTCGCGCTGCGCTGCGGCTTCACCCACCTGGGGCGCTTCTCCGCCTACTACCGCGAACGCTTCGGCGAACTGCCCAGCGAGACACAAGCCTCGCCCTGAGCGCGGCCCGGGCTTGCATTGTGTGATATATCTAAGGTAAGTCACCACCGCGCCGCGGCGGTCCTTGCCTAGTGTTCCGCTCGCCGCCATGCCCAGAAAAGCCGCCTCCAACGAATCGCCCTCCCTGTCGCTGGCCGAACAGGCCTACCAGGAGCTCAAGCGCCGCATCCTCACGCTGCAGCTGCGGCCGGGTCTGTTCGTGAACGAGCGTGAACTCATGGAGCTGCTCGACATCGGCCGCATGCCGGTGCACCAGGCGGTGCACCGCCTGCAGGCCGAGGGCCTGATCGAGGTCATTCCGCGCAAGGGCCTGGTCATCCGCCCCGATTCGCTGCAGGACATGCTCACCTTGCTCGAAGCCCGGCTGGCCATGGAGCCCAACATCGCGGCCCTGGCGGCCACGCGCGCCACCAAGGAGCAGGTGGCCGAGCTCAAGCAGCTGGTGACCGAGTCCAAGCGCATCGTGAACCAGAGCGAGCGCATGTCCTTCATGAAGCTCGACCGGGCTTTCCACGGGCTGATCGCGGAAGCGGCGGGCAACCAGATCCTGGCCGATGCCCAGCGCCCCTTGCACGAACGCTCCGAGCTGATCTGGCACCTGCGCGTGATGAAGGAGGACGGCCTGGTCGTCAACCAGCGCGAGCACACGAACATCCTCAAGGCCATCATTGAGCGAGACGCCAACGGCGCGCGCAAGGCCATGGAAGAGCACCTGCGCTCCCTGCACGACCGCATCCTGGCCGGCTCGCTCGAGCGCTGAGGCTGCGCGGGCCGCCCCGGGCCGGCTCAGGCGTTGGCTCAGGCTTCCGCGCGAGGGATCAGCCGGCGCTCGATCACGTTGCCCGAGATCGACACCGCGGCGTCCGACAGCAGGTGCATCAGCGTCGGCGTGACCTCCTCCGGTGTCGACACCCCGAGCGTGCGCTCGTACATATCGAGTTCCGCGGCGCTCGCGGAATCCAGGAACACGGGCGTGGCCACCAGGCCCGGGGAGAGCGCGTTGATGCGCACGCCGTGCGAACGCAACTCGAGCGCCGCCGACTTCACCAGGCCCACGATGCCGGCCTTGGTGGCCGCGTAAGCGGCCGCGCCGATCCAGCCGTTGCTCGCCAAGCCCGAGGTAAAGGCGATGATCGAGCCCGAGCGCTGCGCCTTCATCACGGGGAACAGCTCGCGCAGCAGGTAGAAGACGCCCGAGAGGTTGACGTCCATGTGGCGCTGCCATTCGGCGTCGCTGGTTTCGTCGATCGGCGTGCGCCGCTGGATGGCGCTGGTCAGCACCGCGCCATCGATGCGACCGACGCGCGCCAGCCATTGCCGCAGCGCAGCGCGCACCGCGTCGGACTGGGAGATATCGACCGCCTGTGTCAGCAGGCGCGCCTGGGGCGGCAGGGCCGCAAGGCCCGCGGCGTCGATGTCCATCGCCAGGACGGTCGCGCCGGCCTGCAGGCAGGAGAGCGCGGTCGCGCGGCCGATGCCCGAGGCCGCGCCCGCGACGAGGACGACGTGGCCGGCAAAGTCGAAGCTGGCTTTCACAGGGGTTTCTCCATCACGGGGGGCAGACCTACGATGCGCTCGTACAGCGCGGCGGCCTGATTCAGCGTCCCATCCATCGGCACGATGGCGGCGATGTACTCGTCCGGGCGCACCAGCACCAGCGTATTGGGCGCCACGCCTAGGCGGCTCATGAGCGCATTGCCCGGGTCCAGCAGGCTGCGGTCGCGCAGCCCGCTGTCGTGCGGCGCGTCGTAGCGCGAAACCACCCAGTGCCGCAAGGCCGGGGAACCGTTGACAGGAATCGCGGGCCGGCGGCGCACGTCGCTGAAGTACAACGCCGTGAACCGACCCGAACACAGGTCGTGGGCGCGCGCCTGCCGTCCCTCGGGCGTGTGCAGCAGGTAGTCCGGCAGCCGCGCACCCGCGCATGCGGGCGGGCGCGTTTCCCGCACCACCATGGACCACTCGCCGTTGCCTTCGACGTCGAGCGTCACGCCCAGCATGGTGCGGGTGCAGGCATTGCTCCAGTTGTTGTCGCTCAGGGCGCCCGCGTCGCCGCGCTTGGCCATGGACTGGCGCGCCGCCTCGGCCATTTCGCCCGAGCCGTGGATGGCCAGCGGCCGCTGCTCGCGCTCGTAGCCGTCCAGCACGGCGATGTCGGCCCAGCCGCGCAGGTACCACGCCAGCCGCCACGGCAGGTTGGACGCGTCCAGCGCGCCGGTATTGAGCCCCAGCGCCCACATCGGTGTGATCAGGTGCGCGGCGTCGCCCATCAGGAACACCCGCCCGCGGCGCCACTCCTGCGCCACGCGGTGGTGCACGTTGTAGGTCACCTTGTTGAGCAGTTGGACATTGCTCACGTCGCCGATGAACGAAAGCGACTTGTCGCGCAGCTCCTCGGCCGTCGGCTCGGGAGCGCCCTCGGCCATGGGGTACAGGAAGCGCCAGCAGTGAGGGTGCCGCACCAGGATCATCCATTCCTTGGGGTCGGCGAAGTATGCGAGGTAGGGGTAGTCGCGCGGGTTCTCGGTGTCGAGATCGACCACCAGATCGACCAGTGCGTATTTGGTGTTGAGTGACATGCCCTCCACGACCACGCCCATCTGCGCGCGCACCGTGCTGCGGCCGCCATCGCACGCCAGCAGAAACACCGCCTCGGCCCGGATCTCGCCCTCCGCAGTGTGCAGGTGCAGGCTCACGTGGTCGCCGTGGTCTTCGTAGCACTCGAGCCGGTGGCCCAGCTTGAGCTCCACCAGCGGGTGCCGGGCCAGCGACTGCGCAAGGATGGGCTCCAGGTCCTGCTGCGGCAGGTTGATGACGAAGGGGTAGCGCGTTTCCGCGCCGATCTCGCTCAGGAGCACGGGGAAGGTCGAGCGCTGGGTCTGGCGGTCGATCTCGCCGATTTCGTCGACCCGCAAGGCCTTGGCCAGCACCTCGTCGGCGACGCCGTAGCGGCGGAAGATCTCCAGCGTGCGCGAGAGGATGGTGCCGGCCTTGGTGTCGAGCGAGAGGTGCCGGTCGTCCTCGTAGACGACGCAACGCACGCCCTGGCTCGCCAGGCCCAGCGCCGTCAGCAGTCCGATGGGGCCCGCGCCCACGATGGCCACGGGTAGTTGCTTGGGGTTGTTGTTCTGCATGTGCGGTGTTCGCGTCTTCGGGCTGGGAATCGCCTAGGGCTTGATCGGGGTCGCCGGCAGGAAGCCTTCGACGAAAAGGCGGTCCGGGTCGGGCGCGCCGCCGGCGATCTCGATGTTCTGGCTGATGAAGTTCACCGTTCGGCGCAGTTTGTCCTTGGACATGGTACCGAAGCCGTTCTGCACCACGTCCGGCGTGAGCGCGATGCGCTTGAGGATCTGCAGTTCCTCGACCACGATGGCGGGATCGAGCGCCTTGAGGTACTTGGTCTGGATGCGCGCAGCCTCTTCCGGGTTCGCCAGCGCGTCCTTCCAGCCGCGCAGGGCGGCGCGTACGAAGCCCGTGACGGCCTCCGGGTGGCTTTTGAGGAAGTCGTCCTTCACGCCGATGCTGTTGGCGTAGATGTCCAGCCCATGGTCGGCCAGCAGCAGGCACTTGGGGGTGCCGGCGCCGCCCACGGCGCGGCGGATGGAGGGCTCGCCCATCAGGAACTGGTCGATGGCCGGCACCTTCTTGGACACCAGCATGGGCACGCGCGCCGCGGCATCGATGTTCACGACCTTGAGCGTGGACGGATCGAGGCTGTTCATCTTCATGAACGCGGCAAAGATGCGCGGCATGAAGGAGGCGTTGCTGGAGCCGATCTCCAAGCCGACCATGTCCTTGGGCGACACGACGTTGGCGCCCGGGTCGAGACTGAACACGCAGTACGGCGCCTTCTGGTAGATGCCCGCCACGATGCGCACCGACGCGCCCGCCGCGCCGCCCGCCACAAGGCTGGGGATATCGATGAAGCCCATTTCCGCGAGGCCGGACTCGACGTAGCGCACGGCGTCGGCCGTGCCCTTGGTGGGCAGGATGCTCACGTTGAGCTTCTCTTCTTTAAAGTAGCCCTTGGACAGGGCCACGTACCAGGGCGCGTGCCGACCCAGGGGAATGAAGTCGAGCGCGAAGCGGATCTCCTTCTCACCGCCGCCCGTCTGGGCTTGCGCGGTGCCGCCCAGCGCCAGGACCGCCGCGACCGCAGCCAGAACAACTTTCAGGACCTTCATCTGTCACCTCGGGTGGTTGATTGACATGCCATGTAATATATCATAAGGTATTGCACAGGCAATATCAGCGGATAAACGACCGGCATCCCGCCTTCGCGGCCGCGTCCACAAGAACGAGGAGATTCACTTGGCATATGGAGTGATAGATCGCGCCCGAAAGGTGTTCTCGGCCAGAGAACTCGGGGGCAAGGCCACGCAGGACCTGGTGGCACTGGACGATGCGTCGTTCAGCTTCGAGCAGGGGGAGTTCGTCTCCCTGCTCGGCCCCAGCGGCTGCGGCAAGACGACCCTGCTTCGCATCGTCGCCGGCCTGATCCCGCGCACCTCGGGCACGGTGCGCATCGGCGGCCGCGACGTGAACGGCCCTTATGGCGACTACGGCTTCGTGTTCCAGGCGCCTGGCCTCATGCCTTGGCGCAGCGTGCTGGACAACGTGCTGTTTCCCATGGAGATCCTCAAGCGCAGCGACGCCGCGGCGCGCAAGCGGGCTCGCGACCTGCTGTCCCTGGTCGGCCTGGAGGCGTTCGAGGGCGCACGCCCGCACCAGCTCTCGGGCGGCATGCAACAGCGCGTGTCGCTGTGCCGCGCGCTGATCCACGAGCCCAAGCTGCTGCTCATGGACGAGCCTTTCGGCGCACTCGACGAACTGACGCGCCTGGACATGAACGACCTGCTGCTCGACGTGCGCCGCCAGACCGGGGCCGCCGTGCTATTCGTGACGCACTCGATCTCGGAGGCGGTCTACCTCGGCGACAAGGTCCTGGTCTTCAGCCGCCGCCCGGCGCGGGTGGCGCTGGAGATCCGGCCCGCTCTGGGCAGCGAGCGCCACCGCGGCACGCGCTTCGACGGGGCCTTCGTCAAGGCGCAACGCGAGGCCGGCGAGGCGCTCGGCGTCATCACCCCGTACGACACCACCCCCGCGCTCTCGGAGGATGCCCACTGATGAACAGCGTTTCGTCCGCACTGAAGCGATGCGCCTACCCCGTCGCCGGCACCGTGCTGGCCCTTGCGCTGTGGCAGGCCGTCTGCGTGCTCGCGTCCCTGCCGACGGCCGTGCTGCCCACGCCCTGGCAGGTGCTGCAGGCCACCGTGCAGTTCCGGCCTGCGCTGCTGCAGGACGGCTGGGTCACTTTCAAGGCCACCCTGTACGGCTTCGTCCTGGCGCTGCTGCTGGGCATTCCGCTCGCGGTGGCGGTGTCCACCTTCCGCTGGATCAACCTGATGTTCTACCCGCTGCTGGTCGCGCTGCAGTCGGTGCCCAAGGTCGCGCTGGCTCCGCTGCTGCTCGTCTGGCTGGGCACCGGCATGGAGTCCAAGCTCGCCATCGCCTGGCTCGTGGCCTTCTTTCCCATCGTGGTCGACACCGCCGCGGGCCTGCAGTCCACGCCGAAGGAACTGCTGGAGTTGGCGCGCAGCCTTCGCGCCTCGCCCTGGCAGCTGTTCGCCAAGGTGCGCTTTCCGGCCGCCCTGCCCTTCGTGGTCACGGGCTCCAAGGTGGCCGTGACGCTCGCCGTCATCGGCGCCGTGATCGGCGAGTTCGTCGGCTCCAGCGAAGGCCTGGGCTTCCTGCTGCTCAGCGCCACCTCGCAGATCAACACGCCGCTGGCCTTCGCCGCCCTCTTCGCCCTCTCGGCGCTGGGCATGGCCACCTACTTCATGGTCGTCCTCGCCGAACGGGCGATCGCCGGCTGGCTGCCGCCCGCACCGCCAATCCATTGACACAACCCTTCAAGGAGATACCCGATGACATCCCCCGCCACGCCGCCGGCGATCGACCTGCCCGGCGCACCCTCCCTCGACGAGATCCTCATCGCCACCGCCAGCATGGACTGGCGCGAGAAGTCGCTTGCCGGCGTCGCCGAGAAGATGCTCTGGCGCGACGAGCAGACCGGCGCCTCCATCGCGCTGATCAAATTCGCTAAGGGCGCGAGCATTCCCAAGCCGCACAGCCACGCGTCCAACCAGTTCATGTACTGCCTGAGCGGAAAGTACGAGTACACGAAGACTGGCGTGACGCTGCTGCCCGGCTCCTTCTACTGCAACCCCAAGGGCAACGTGCACGGCCCGACGCTGGCGCACGAGGAAACGGTGGTCGTCGAGGTCTACGACGGCCCGCACTACCCCCAGGTGCCCGACTGGTACACCGACCCCAAGGACGCGCAATGAGCCAACTCAGTGTCAGCGCCGACGCCCTGCGCGGCTTGACTGCCGCCCTCTTCCGCGCCCACGGCCTGGCCGCCGCTAAGGCCGACGGCGTGGCCGACTCGCTGGTCTGCGCCGACCTCGAAGGCGTGGCCTCGCACGGCGTCACCATGGTGCCGCTCTACCTGCAGCGCATCGGCCAGGGCAGCGTCGACCCCCACGCCGAGCCCGTGGTCGTCGAAGACCACGGTGGCCTGGTCGTGATGTCGGCGCGGAACGCGCTCGGCCAGGTCTCGGCCCACGCGGCCGTCGCGCTCGCCACGGCCCGCGCCCGACAGCACGGCGTGAGCGTGGTCAGCGTGCGGCACTCCTTCCACTTCGGCACGGCCTCCTACTGGGCGCGCCAGTTCACCGCCGCGGGCATGGTCGGCTTCGCGTTCTCCAACACCCGGCCCTTGATGCCCGCACCGGGCGGGGCCGAGCGCGTGGTCGGCAACAACCCCATGGCCATCGCCTTCCCCGCGCGCGAGGACGAGCCCCTGGTGGTCGACATGGCGATGAGCGCCACCGCCATGGGCAAGATCCGCCTGGCCGAAGCCAAGGGCGAGCCGATCCCGCCGGGCTGGGCCACGAACGCCGCGGGCCAGGCCACGACCTCGGCCACCGAGGCCATCCAGGGCATGCTGCTGCCCGCCGCGGGGCCCAAGGGCTTCGGCCTGGCCGTGGCCATCGACCTGCTGTGCGGGGCGCTCGCCGACGGCGCGGTGGGCGCCGCGGTGCGCCCGCTCTACGGCGAGCTCGACAAGCCCTACGACTGCTCGCATGCCTTCATCGCCATCGACGCCGCGCGCCTCCACGGCGGCGCCGGCATCGCACCGCAGGTGGCCGGCTTCGCCCAGGCCATCCGCGATTCCCGACGCGCGCCCGGCACCGAGCGCATCTACGCACCCGGCGACCTCGAACGCGCGCGCCACGCCAGCAACGGCGCGCACTGCCCGATCTCGGGCGACCTGGCACACAAGCTCAACCGACTCTCCGCGGACGCCGGCATTGCCGAACGCCTCCCCGCCTGACCTTCTCTTTCACTCCTGGAAAACCCCTCATGAAAACCCAGATCACCTCCCCCCTGCTCGCCACCCCCAACGGCCACTTCTCGCAGGCCACCGCCATCGAGGCCAAGGGCCGCCTGGTCTTCATCTCCGGCATGACCGCGCGCACCCAGGACGGCACCGTGACCGGCATCGGCGATGTGTCGGTGCAGACCCGCCAGGTGTGCGAGAACCTCAAGGCCGCCGTCGAGGCCGCGGGTGGCACCCTCAGCGACATCTGCCGAGTGGACGTCTACGTGCGCAACATCGAGCACTTCAGTGCCATCCACAAGGTGCGCAGCGAGTACTTCGCCAACCCGCTGCCCGCCTCCACCATGGTCGAAGTGGCCAAGATGGTGTCGCCCGACTACCTGATCGAGATCAGCGCCATCGCGGTCATCCCGCAATGACGATGAAGCTGGGAACTGTGCGGGCCCAAGGGGCCGAACGTGTCGCCTGCCTGCTGGACGCGCAGGGGGGCGTGCTGCTGCCGTCCGACTTGGGCGACCTGGTCGCCATCATCGAAGGCGGCGACGATGCGATGAAGAACGTGCAGGCCTGGGTCCGCACCGGCCAGGCCGAACGCTTCGCGCTGGAACAGGTCGAGGTGCTGGCGCCGATCCGGCGCTTCCACCGCGACGTGCTGTGCACGGGCTGGAACTACTGGGACCACTTCCACGAAAGCGAAGGCAAGCGTGAGGGCCAGGACGTGCCCAAGCCCGACGCGCCGACCTTCTTCACCAAGGGCCCCGATGCCGTGATCGGCCCGACGCAGGCCATCGCCTTCGACCCAGCCCTCTCGGCCAAGTGGGACTACGAGGCCGAGATCGTCGTCGTCATCGGCCGCACGGGCCGCAGCATCCCGCAGGACAAGGCCATGGACCATGTGTTCGGCTACTGCCTGGCCAACGACGTGTCGCAGCGCGACCTGCAGCGCCGCCACGGCGGCCAGTGGCTCAAGGGCAAGAGCATCGACGGCACCATGCCCCTGGGGCCGTGGATCGTGCCGCGCGACCAAGTGGATCTGTCGGCGGTGAGCCTGGAACTCGAGCTCAATGGCACGCGCATGCAGCATGCCTCGGCGGCCCAGATGGCCTTTAGCGTGGTCCAACTCATCAGCGAACTGTCCTTCGGCATGACGCTGAGGGCGGGAGACATCCTGCTCACGGGCACGCCCAGCGGCATCGGCAACGCGCGAACGCCGCCCGTCTTCCTGAAGGCCGGCGACGAACTCGTGGTGCGCGCCACCGGCCTCGGTGAGCTGCGCAATACCATGCGCCCGGTGGCTCTCTCCACCTACTCGACCTGAAAGAGCACTTTCCATGGACAACATACTGCGAGTTCAGCACCTGGCCGGCTACGGCCTGGAGGTCCCGGACCTCGGCGTGGCCGAACATTTCTTCACCGCGTTCGGCCTGAACGCCAAGCGCGCGCAGGGCGCGCTGCAAATGCACACGGACGCCGGCCTCGCGGCCACCGCCTCGCCCGAGGTAGTGGCCCTGCAGGGAGGCGCGAGCAAGCGCCTGCACCACCTGTCCTTCGCAGTCCTGCCGCAGGACCTGCCGCGCTTCGAGGAGCACCTGCACGGCATGAGCGTGCGCACGCTCACCCCGCCGTTCGGCCGCGTGCGCGAGGGCCTGTGGTTCCAGGACCCCTGGGGCACCTGGGTCAACCTGGTGCCGAGCGCCCCGCTGCAGCCCCCCGCGCCGGCCGCCGCGCCGCCCGAACCCCGCGTCGACCGGCACCTCTGGCAGGACCTGCGCAAGCCGGTGCGTCCGAGCAAGCTCGGCCACCTGCTGATGTTCACGGACGACTGGGAGAAGAGCGAAGCCTTCTTCGCCGACGCCCTCGGGCTGCGTGTCGCCGACCGCGCCGCGGGCAAGGTCTCCTTCATGTCGGGCGGCACGGGGGTACGCGACCACCATTGCTTCGGCCTCATCAAGGACAGCCACCGCGGCTTCCAGCACAGCAGCTTCCACGTCGGCTCGCTCGACGAGGTCGGCCTTGGCGGCCTGCAGATGCACAAGGCCGGCCACCAGGAAGGCTTCGGCGTGGGCCGGCACGCCCTGGCCTCCAACCTCTTCCACTACACGCGCGACCCCTGGGGCAGCTGGATCGAGTACTACAGCGACATGGACAAGATCAGCGAGGCCTGGGTGTCCAAGGACTGGAACGACCTGCCCTACATCTGGCCCCAGTGGGCGCCCGAATTCTGGGGCAAGGAAATGAACGCCAACCTCGAACCGCGCTGAGCCCATGACCGACCTCGACGTTCACACGCACCTGGCGCCCATCAACGCGGCCCAGCTCGAGGGCCTGCCGGGCGTCCGCTGGCTGCCGGAGCAGCCCGCGCTGGAGCTGGACGGTCACCGCGTCGGCGTGCGCGCGCTGTTCGAGCCCGAGCGCCTACTCGAGTGGATGGGGACCCACGCCATCGCGCGTGCGCTGGTCTCGATTCCGCCGCCGCTCTACCGCCAGCACCTGCCCGAGGACCAGGCGCTCGAGTGGGCGCGCTACGTCAACCAGGAGTTACTCGCGGTCTGCGCGCGCAGCGAAGGGCGCCTGTCCGCGATGCTGCACCTGCCGCTCGAACATCCAGGGCTGCTGGCGCGGCTGATCGAGGAACACCAGGACACTCCGTTTGGCGGTGTCGCCATGGCCGCGGGCGGGCATCCGGGCATCGTGTACTCGGACGCGCACTACGCGCTGCTGTGGGAATGGCTGAACGATCGCGGGGTCTTTACCTTCCTGCACCCGGGCGCCTGCACCGACACCCGGCTGGCCAAGTTCTACCTGGAGAACCTGCTCGGCAACCCCTACGAAACCGGCGTGGCCGCCTCGCACCTGGTGCTCGCGGGAATCCCCGCGCGCTATCCCCGCATCCGCTTCTGCCTCGCGCATGCGGGCGGCGCCTTCACCGCCCTGGTCGGTCGGCTGCAGAAGGGTTTCGACACCCAGCGGCCGGGCGTCGACCTCGGCGTGGAGCCGCCGCTGCAGGCCGCGCGGCGCTTCTACGCCGACGGCATTGCCCACCACCCTGCGGCCCTACGCCTGGCCAGGGAGGTGCTGGGCGAAGACAAGCTGCTCTTCGGATCCGACTGGCCGTTTCCCATGGGACTGGAGAAGCCCTGAGGGAAGGCCTTAGATGACTCAGAGTCGGCGCACCAGTCACGTACGCACCCGTGCCTGGCATGGAGTTGGGCGTGAACGCGACCGATAGCGACTGCGCGGCCCTCAATGCGAACCGCCAAGGCGACGCCCGGCCAGGGTCGCTAGCAAGCGCACTGCGGCATACGAGGCAGCCGTCGGCACCCGGCACATCCGGTCCATCAGGTCCGCGATGAACGAGAGCTCGACCCGCGGTCGACCCATGCCTACGACACCACTGGACTCGTTGCTAGTGAACTTCCGGTCCCGGCTCTGCTGGTAGTCGGGGACAACGGAGTTCTCGGGACCGACCACACACAGCTGGATTTAATGGCCCTGGTAACGACCGGGGTGCCACCATCGTGTGTCACGCGCAAGCGATGCACATTGTCCTCAGACCCGCTCATCGTCTAACGCCTTCTGCCTGGTCACAAAACTCTGCAGGTCACTTTTGGGTCCGACCACAAGAGCAAGACCAAGCCCATCGAGCACCGCCTGCAGCTTGTCCAGCCTGACGGAGCCCGCTCCATTCTCAAGTCGCGAGACCAGGTCGACAGAGACGCCAAAGAGATTCGCCGCGTCGTCGATGCGAAGTTGTTGCCGCTTTCTGGCCTGGCGCACGTACTGCCCAAGGCCGCCCTGCCCGCGCACCAAAATCGGGGGCGGTGCAATCGGGTCGGCGGCGCGGACCGCCTCGACTTTGACACTGCTGGAGTTCATTTCGGAATTTACCAAATAGCCGCACAGGCTCGGGCTACCCGAGCAGATGTTCCTGATACTCCGAATTTTCACGCTGCGCGTGGCTCTTTGAAACGCTATTCACTGAATTCCGAAACTACAGCCCTCGCCATCGCGATCACATCAGAATTTCCGGTTTTCCGAAATCCCAGGAACCCCGCAACCGCCTTCTGGCGGAGCTTGCTGCGGGAGACGGAGAACCTCCAGGCTGCTCGCGCACAGGTACGCGGGGCTTGCGTCCCGCGTTGCAGCTGTGCCATGAAATTCGCTCAGATGCCCTAGATCGAAGCACGCCTAACGTTCGCGGCGACTGACCCCGATGCCTGGATCTTGATCTTGAGCGCAGTTGCTCAGAAGTGCAGACGATGTCACCGACATGGCTTCAATCGTCATTGAAAATCAGGCCCTCCTGCCGCGCCCCCGGGGGACCCGGCGGCGCGATCTTCGAGCAGTTGCTCGAGACTTTCTTTTTCGCCATCACCGTGCGCGCAAAGGCCATCGAGTCACCGAATGACCCGTGCAATGCGCCGTCATGCCCGTGGCCCTCGTAGCGAATCCAAACCACGTCGTTGCCGGACGCGCACAGTGCTGACACGGCAGCGTACTGGCGCATGGGAGTGATGGTTGCATCGGCCAGGCCGGTTCCGACGAAGAGCGGCACGCCGATGTTGCCCATCGGCATGTCCGTCACGGGGATGCGAAGTTCCCCCAGGCGTTCCATGGAGATCGACAGAGCCTCGCTCAGGTCTCCGATACGCAGCTTCCTGGCGAGTTTCATGACCTCCCCCGTACAAGCGGTGCGTGCCGTCTCGAGGAGCTGGCGGCCCTTGTCGCTGACGATGTCGTCGATCTGGGGACCATCGTCGCGCAACCCTCCTGCGGCGAAACTGAGGAACATGTTGCTCGAGTTGCGCGTCGGCAGTGAAACCGGCCCCGTCGGGAATGTGCTGACAAGTCCGGTTGCCACCGCGCCAAGCACCTTCAACTCTGGCGCGTAGTCGCGCGCGAGCCTCGCCGCCCCCAGCGCAGCCCCGGAGCCCTGAGACTGGCCCGAAATGATGACCCGGTTCGAGATTTGCGCGGGCCGCGCCGCAATGGCCGCCCGGGCGGAATCCAGCACCGAACGTCCCTCGACCTGCCAATTGAGATAGGGATGTGGGCCTGGGCCGCCCATACCTTGATAGTCCGTCACGACCACGGCAAAACCCGCCTTGAGCCAACGATTGATGTAGGAGGCATCGCGCGGACGGAATCCGGTCCACGAAGGCGCACACGCATCCGCGATGCCGAGCGTCCCATGGGCCCAAGCCATGAGGGGCCAGCCTGCGGCCGGCGCCTTTCCGACGGGCAGGAAGAGCGTGCCACTGACTGGTATTTGGCCTGATTGCCAGCGCGCATCGGTGGACGTGTGGAGAATGCGCCGGCTTTCACCGGCGGCGTCGATCTCCGGCTGATCCGGCATCGCCTCCTCCCGCAGAAGTACGCCGGGTGCATCGGGCAACAGGCCGGCGGCCCGGTAGAACGGTGAGAGGTCCATGTCACCCGCTGTCGGTCCCACGGGCAGACGCCCCAGTGCAAGCGCTGCGCTCGAGACGGCCATGAAGGCGAAGGCCAGCACGCTCATGACCACCCGGCGAGACGCGCGGGCAGGAGGCTCGCTCACAGCAGATGTCGCGTGTGGCAGCACCGTGCCGCCGTACTTCTTCTTTCCGTTGGGCTGCTTCATCCTCATGCCTCCTGCCGCGCGGCGACGGCCTGTGACTGGCTGGACATGGCGTCGAACAGCGGCTCGTAGGCCGTCTGGTTCGCCAAGTCGGAGACGAATTCGAGCACGCGGTCCTGGG
The DNA here is from genome assembly GCF_007828835.1 of Variovorax beijingensis. Taxonomy (GTDB): domain Bacteria; phylum Pseudomonadota; class Gammaproteobacteria; order Burkholderiales; family Burkholderiaceae_C; genus Variovorax; species Variovorax beijingensis_A. The sequence continues at coordinate 56,054 of NZ_VIVL01000014.1, forward strand.
CGGCTCGGCCGAGGTGCGGCGCGGCCATGAGGCGAAACTTCCGCTCGAAGTCGTCGTCGGTCATTGGCGTCTCCAACGATCCAGGGCCGCTGATGCGCTCGCTGCTGAACTCGTCGCCCGATGTCAGAACCACAGTCACCCGGTTCGCGAGGTGCTTGGGAAACAGCTGCGTCAGCGCAGCGTCCTCGCTGACCGTCGTCTTGCCCATGAGCGCAATGGCGCGCGGATCGGCGATCCGGTGCGCCGAATACGAGTCGATCGTGATATCGCCATCCAGCAGCGCCCGCGCCACGTTGTACGGCAGGCTGTGGTCGGCGGTTTCTCGTGTCCGGGGCCGCCACTTCTCGGGCGTGTCGGCCAGCACGCGCACGTTGAACTCCGAGGTTTCGATGCGAATTGCGGCAATGGCGTCGATGTCGGAGATCTTCCGTCGCAGGTCAATTCCCGCCCATACCGCGGTATGCAGTTCCCCGTTGGTCGGGAAGGTCTTGGTGAGCGAGCGCAGGATCGCGAACTGTCCGTTCTCGCGGCTGCCGAAATTTCCGACGTCGAGTTCGAACTCGCCCGTCACCTGCTTGAAGAACCCCATCTCGCCCTCGAACACCGGAGCCGGCCCCGTCATTCCGTGGCGCGCGAGCGTGGCGGCGAAGATCGCATTTCGCGCGGCGTTCGCCGCCGAGCAACCCTTCCAGTCGGACAGCGATCCCGACCGCACCTGGCGCATCGCAATGTGCGCGCTGACTGCGATGTTGATCGCCTGCTCGGTTTGCGCTTCGTCGAGCTTCATCAGCCTGGAAGCCGCCGCGGCCATCGCGACATTGATGTAGTTCACCTGGTCCCAGCCGCGCTTGTTCAAGCTGGCTGCGTCCTGCAGCCTCATCTGGATTTCGTAGGCAACGACGATGGCCGCGATGAGCTCTCTGCCGGTCGATCCTTCGGCCTCCGCCAGCGCCAGGCATGCTGGAATGTTGTCGCTCGGATGCCCGGGCTCGCGCGCCATGTAGCCGTCGTTGTAGTCCAGAAAGCGCACCATGACGCCGTTGGCAAACGCGGCCAGCTCAGGTGTCGTCCGAAGGCGGGTACCCAAGACGGTGGAGGATGGCTGCGGCGTACGGGATGCCACCGCCACGGCGATCTTCACCGGGTCCGCGCCATAGCCCCCCAGGATGCAGGCCAGGCTGTCGATGACACGTCTGCGCACACAGGCGTTCACCTGATCAGGGATATCGTCCACAGAAAGTTCGACGGCATATCGCGCGATACGTCGGGCAAGCGGCAGGTCAGACATGCATGGGCCTTGTCAGTTGTTCGGGAAATCTCATTGCGAGGTCTTCTGGAGCGTGGCGCGGCACGGGGGTCATGTCGATCCCGCGCGATGGCGCCCGTCGGCGATCACGCAGGCAGGCGGCGGCGCCCCACCTTCCAGCACCGCAACGACGCATTGCGCCGCGATCCGGTTCGTGCGCAGCAGGCCCTCGCGCGTGGATGCGCCCGAGTGCGGCGTCGCAATGACGTTGGGCAATGCGATCAGCTCGTTGGTCACGCTCGTGCAGGAAGGGTCGGACTCGCTGAGGAAGACATCCAGTCCCGCACCGGCAATGCGGCCGGCCTTCAGGGCATCGAGCAGCGCGGCGTCGTCCACCAGGCCGCCGCGGGCCGTGTTGACGAGGATGGCCGTGGGTTTCATGCGCGCGAGCGCCTCGGCATCGATGAGCATGCGCGTTGCGGGCGTCAGCGGCGCATGCAGGCTCACGACGTCGCTCGAGGCCAGCAACTCGTCGAGGTCGACATGCGCGACGCCCATTTTTCGGGACCACGCCTCGTCGGGGGTTCCCGTCACCGCGAGAATCCGCGCCTCGAAGCCCTGCAGGCGCTGCACGACGCCGCGGCCGATGCGGCCGAGCCCGACGATGCCCACGGTCTTCCGATAGAGATCGGCCCCGGTGAGGATGGTCCACGACCCCGCGTTCATCTGCATCTGCGATTCGCGCAGCCGATGGCTGACGGCCAGCATCAGGGCCAGGGCATGGTCGGCGACGCAGGCGTCGTTGCCCCCCACGGCAATCGCGCCCACCTTGCCGAGGTCTGCCACGGCCGCGGTGTCGACCCGTTCATGGCCCACGCCGCGGCGAGCAATGACCTGCAGCCTGGGCAGTTTGCTCAGCAACGCCCGGGTGACGCGCGCATGGCCGACGATCCAGCCGTCGGCATCCGCGAGCATCTGCACGAGGGCGTCCTCGGTGAGCTCGCCGTCGGCCTCCCCGGGCGGCAGCTCGGCCAGGCGAACCTCGCATCGGTGCGACTTCAGGTAGGCAATGGTCTCGTCGTCGAAGAACCTCTGCGTGACCACCACGGTCCGCATCGCGTGATCGTTCACCTGGCGTCCTCCATGCTCAGTTCGGCCCTTGCCTGCGTGGCGGCGCGTCCGCCGTGGTCGATGTCGACGACCAGGTTGAAGAAGCGGTCGACCGTGAAGCTGCAGTCGGGACCGAAGCTGCAGCTCGACTCCCTTTCCTCGACCACGGCGGGGCCGGCGATTCGCACACCCGGCGCGAGCGCATAGCGGTCGTAGACCCTGGCCTTTCTGAAGCCGAAGCCGTCGAAGTACACCTCCCGTTCGCCGCGCAGCGCCTCGCCTTGGACGCAGGAATAGGCCAAGGTGATGTCCTGCGCCGGCAGCGACGCCTGCAGTCGCCAGTTGACGGCCTCGATGGCCACGCCCTTGACCACTCGGCCAAAGCGGGCCAGGTAGGCGGCGTTGAATGCCTCCTTGATCTTCCCGACCTTGGAAGCATCAAGCGGCCCGCCGGGCAGGTCCACGGTGACATCGAAGCCCTGGCCGACATAGCGCATGTCGGCCTGCCGGCGGATGGCGATCTCACCATTGCCGAGCGCGGCGCTGGCCAGCAGGTCCCGGCTCGCGGCTTCCATCCGCGCGAACAAGGCGTTCACCACCGGCCAGTCGGCGCCATCCAGGCGCGTCAGGTAGCCGCGCACCTCGTCGACCGCGGGTGCAGCGACGAGGAATCCGAGTGCGGAGATGACCCCCGCGCCCATCGGCACGATGAGGCGCGGAACCTTGAGCAGGCGCGCAAGCGCATAGCCGTGCACGGCGCCTGCGCCGCCAAACGCCATGAGCGAGTGCGCCCGCGGATCCTTGCCCTTCTCGGCGAGGTGCATCCGCGTTGCCGCGGCCATGGTCTCGTTGGCGATGGCCTGGATGCCTCGGGCCGCATCCATCGCGTCGATGCCGAGACGGTCGCCCAGCCGGTCCTGCATCGCCCTCCTGACGGCTTCCAGCGACAGCGCCATCTCGCCACCCAGGAAGAACTTCGGGTTCAGATAGCCGAGCACCAGATCGGCATCGGTGACCGTTGGTTCGGTGCCGCCCCGCCCGTAGGCGACCGGACCCGGCTGCGCGCCTGCGCTACGCGGTCCGACCTTCATGAGCCCATTGGCATCGACGGCGGCGATGGACCCGCCACCGGTACCGATCTCGATCAGATCGACCACCGTGAGCTTCAACGGCAAGCCCGAGCCCTGCTTGAACTTGCGGATGCGACCGGCTTCGAACTCATGTTTGAGGTTGGGCTTGCCGCCCTCGATCAGGCACATCTTCGCGGTGGTTCCCCCCATGTCGAAGGAGATCATGTGGTCTTCACCGACCTGGCGCGCCACGAACGCGGCGGCCATGGCACCCGCTGCGGGGCCGGACTCGATGAGGCGCACCGGGAAGCGGCGGGCGTCCTCGACGGTCGTGATGCCCCCACCCGACAGCATGATGTAGAGATCGCCTTCGAAACCGATGCCTGCCAGGTCGCTCGCAAGCCGGCCCAGGTAGGCATGCACGCGAGGCTGGACGTAGGCGTTGACGCAGGCGGTGTTCGTGCGCTCGTACTCGCGGATTTCCGGCGCGACCTCTGAAGACAGGGTGACCAGCAGGTCCGGATACAGCGCGCGGACCGCCTCCAGTGCGCGCCGCTCGTGGTCCGGATTGCGGTACGCGTGCATGAACGCGATCGCCAGCGCTTCGATCCGCTCCGTCTCCACGAGCCACCGCACTTCGCGCACCACGTCGTCGAGGTTCAGCGGTTCATGCTCGACGCCGCTGGCCAGCAGCCGCCCCCGCACGGGGCGGCGCAGCCGTCGTGCAACGATCACGGGCACCGGAGGCAGGAAGAGGTCGTCGACGTCGTAGCGGCTCTCGCGCCCCATTTCCAGGACGTCGCGGAAGCCCTCGGTACACAGCAGCCCGATCTTCGCGCCCGTGCGCTCCAGCACGGTATTGGTGATGAGCGTGGTCCCGTGAACGATGCTGCCGATCTGGGCCGCACCGGTATTCGTCTCGGCCAGCAGCCGCTCGATGCCCTCCACGATGGCCCTGCTCGGCGCATCGGGCGTGGTCAGGCGCTTGCCGATTCGCGTGACGCCACGCGAGTCGTCGTGCAGCACGAAGTCGGTGAAGGTGCCGCCGATGTCGACGCCGATGCGGGTGCTGCGCTTCACCGGGCATCTCCATGCACCTGCACGGAGGCCTGCGGATAGACCTTGCGGACCTGCTCCAGAGAAACGAAGCCGTCCGCGACGTCTGCCACCACCGCGGCGATGTCCCGCTGCGCCGGATCCCCGAACCCTCCCCCGCCGGCAAACCGGATCACCACGCGGCCACCGGGCATCAGCGTGGACTGGGACTTGAGACTTGCAGAGGTGCCGTCGGGCAGGATGACCTGTGCGACCGCGCCCGGCATGCCACCGTGCAGCCCCAGCGCGGGATGAGACTCGCGGTCTCCAAGCATCCCCATCATCACGGTTCGCCCGGCAAGGCTCTGGACGATGCACTCCTGGCCCAGGCCTCCGCGGAACCGGCCAGGGCCACCGGAGTCCTGCCGATACTCCTTCCGGGTCAGGAGCAGCGGCACCACCGCCTCGAGCGCCTCGATGCTTCCGGCACCCGAGTTGGTCGGAAAGGCCGTCGTGGACAATCCATCCTGCCTGGACGATGCGCCCATGCCGCCGCTGGCGAACAGGATCTGGCCGAAGCGCTCGCCCGCGTCGTTCACGCCCGCGAACCCCAGCCGGAAGGCTGGCGCACCGCCGCTGTCGGCGATGACCTGTTCCGGAACGCCCTTGCCCAGGGCCTGGTAGATCGCGCATGACAGCAGATGCCCGGTCAGGTGGCGCGCGGCGACTGCCGCCGGGTATTGCGCGTTCACGATGCTGCGCTCGGGCGCCCGCACTTCGATGGCCCGGTACGAGCCCTCGTTCCTGCGCGTGAGCGGATCCACCGCGCACTTGATCGGGTAGACCGAGTAGGCCCGCGTGTAGTTGATCGTGCAGTTCGTGCCCTTGTCGACCTGCGCGGAAGTGCCGTCGTAGTCCACCACCATTTGATCGCCTGCAACGGTGATCGTGCAGTGGATGCGGGTCGGATGGCCCGGAAAACCGTCGGCCTCGATGGTCGAGACATAGTGGCCGTCGGGAATCGCCGCGATGGCCTTGCGCATGGCCGCGTCGGCCTTTTCCAGCACGGCCGCCGAAAGTCGTTCGAAATCAGGCTCACCGCTGTCGTGCAGGAAGTCGGCCGCGCGTTCGCAGCAGACCCGGTTCGCGGTGCACTGCGCCTCCAGATCGCCGAGCACCTGCTCCGGCAGTCGCACGTTGTTCAGGAACAGTTCTACAAAGGGCTCGTTGCGTTCGCCAGCCCGATACAGATGCATCGGCGGAATGCACACGCCTTCCTCGAAAAGATCTCGACAGGTGGCCGACAGGTTGCCGCCCACGTCGGGCGAGTGTGCGGCGCAGCCGGCGAAACCGACGATTCGCCCCTGGTGGAACACCGGGCTCACCGCCGTGATGTCCGGCAGGTGCCCGGTGGCGATCCAGGGATGGTTGGTGAGGACGCAGTCGCCTTCGCGCCACGTCCCGAGCGGAAACTTCTCGAGCATGGCCCGAATGGTTCGCGGGATGATTCCCGCGAAGGCGGGGATGCCGCCGCTGCACTCCGCGATCGACTCCCCGCGCAGGTTCGTCAGCACGGTGGCAAAGTCGTTGGACTCCCGAACGATCGTGGAGAAGGCGGTGCGAAGAAGCGCAGTCGCGCCTTCGTCGACGATCGCGACGAGCCGGCTCCACCATATCTCCAATGTAATGGGGTCGATGCCGTCTGCTTGCTCATTCATGCGTTGTCTCCGGGTCTTCATTGGGAAAGACTGGATCGTAGGAAGGGGGTGGGCCCTTGTGTTTAGCTTCGTGCGACAGGTCTTTCGCGGCACACGAAACCTCTGCGGTCGCAGCCCTGCCGATCGGGCCCGGCGAGTGTCGTTGCGGCTGCGCCGCGCCAGCGCCGACGCAGCGCCGCAGGAAGGCGCGCGCCGCGCCGCTGAGCCCCTGCTTCGAGCGTGCGCCCACCAGCATCTGGCGCGCGGCCCAAGGCTCGTCGAGCCCGACCAGCGCGATCGAGAAGCAGTCCCTGTAGTTCTCCACGATCAGCCGCGGCGCAATACAGATTCCCAGGCCCGCATGGACCATCCTGCAGGCCGCATCGACACTGCCGACGCGGATCCGCACGCGGTAGTCGACACCGCCCTCGGCCATCAGCTTCTGGCTCAACGAACTCTGGGTCTCGGTGCCGATGTGGCCGTAGACCAGCGTCTCGGCAAAGCGCACGCGCGCCTGCGCCGTGAGGTGGTGTCCTCTCGGCACGACGACGCAGAGCTCGTCGCGGCGGTACGGAAACGTGACCAGCCCGTTGCCCGCGACCGGTTCGAGAAAGATCCCCAGGTCGGCCCGCCCGTCCAGGACCGCCTCCACCACCTTCTGGCTCGTGCCTTCCGTGAGGTCGATGGCCACCTCGGGGTGCGCGTCCGAGAACGACCGCAGCTCCTGCGGCAGGAACTCCGCAACGGCGGATGCGGTGGCCGCGATTCGCAGCAGTCCGTGGATCCCGCGGGAATAAAGCAGCAAGTCGCTTTGCATCCGCTCGACGCCGTAGATGATCTCCCGCGCATGCTGCAGCAGCGCCCGACCGGCCGGCGTGAGCGACATGCCTCGGGCCCGCCGTTCGAAGAAGCGCGTCCCGGCCGAGGCCTCCAGGTCGGAGATCCGTTTGCTCAGCGCGGCGATGGCGATGTTGCACTTGTCGGCAGCCGTCGTCAGGCTGCCGCCATCGGCGACCGCCAGGAAGAGCTTCAGCGTCGTGAACTCGAACTGCTTCATGGCAAGGCTCAGACGCCCTCCGGCTGTTCGCGCGGCCGGGGGGCCGCGCCGCGCACCACCTTCAGCATCAGCAGCGCGGACAGGCAGGACAGCATAGCGGCATGCAACATCATGTAGCGCCATGCCGTCAGGTCGACCAGCAGGCCGAGGAAGGCCGGCATCAGTGTCTGGCCGATGGCCGCGGCGGTCCAGTACATGCCCGTGTAGGTGCCCAGGTACGCTTGGTTGGGCGCGATGCTCCAGAGGATCGCGACTGCATTGATCGCGAAGGCGGCCCATCCGACGGCAACCAGGGCCATGGCCGCCGCGACCTGGACTGTGCTCGTCGCGAAGAAGACGGCCACGCAGCCGAGAGCGACGACGATCATGCCGAGCATGCAGACCACGGCACGGTTCGTCCGGTCGGCAATGATCGCCACCGGAATTGCGGCCACCAGGAACGCGATCCCCGCCGGGAAGCCAATGGATCCCGCGGTGCCGCGCGTCAATTCGAGCACCTCCATCACATAGGGGGTCAGCTGGGACCGAATCGCCGTCCAGGTGCCATTCGCACCGAACACGGCCAGCAGGAGCAGCAGCCGGCGCCTGTCGGGCGAAGTGAAGACATCCAGGACCAGGTCTTTCAGGTTGAGCTGCGCGTGGTCGTCGGCGCGATCTACCGGACGATGCGCCTCTTGGGAGGACAGCGCCCTGCATGCGACGTACATGCCGATGACCAGGAGCAGTGCTGGAATGAAGAATGCAAGCCGCAAATCCTTGTCCACCACGATGAAGCTGATGGCGGCGGACGCAAGGATGGTCAGCGCCACGCCGATCCGAGCCACCGCGTTGCCCTTGCTCCGATGGTTCGGCGCCTGGTAGTCGGCCGTGAGCGACTCCGTGATGGATTTGAACCCGTTCGCCACGAACGCGAAGCCGATCATCGCGACCAGCAGCATCTCGAACGAGATCGCCCACGGGATGAGCGCAAAGAGCACCGCGGCCACGGGCGCACCGATGAGCAGGAAGCGGAACCGGCTGCCGCCCTTGGCCTTGTGCTGGTCGGACATGTGCGCCATCCAGGGCTGAACGAAGATCCCCAGCAGGTTGTCCACGCCCATCAGCAGGCCGATCACAGCCGCACTGCTGATGTACTGCCTGAGCGAGGCGGGAACCTGCGCGTCGTAGAAGTTCCAGACCGACTCTTGGGCGAACATCGCCAGCGCCACAAAGAACGCGGCCTTCTTGTTGAAGCGGTTGATTTCAGGATTCCGGATGGCCATTGCTTGATACCTTTTCGCTTCACGGGCGCGGCCACCTAGTGGCAAAGACGGGATTCCAGACACGGTCGTCTCCCCCCCGGGACCAAGTCCAGCGAGGGTTCTTTCGAGTGGTGCTTGGGACTAGGTGGGCGCGGCTCGCAACTCGCGGCGAAGGATTTTTCCGACCGAGGACTTGGGAAGCTCGGTGCGGAACTCCACTAGCTTGGGTCGCTTGTAGGCCGTCAGGTTTTCCTGGCAGTGGCGTCGGATGGCTCCCTCGCTCGGCCCATCCGCCTTCTTCACCACCACGAGCTTCACGGCCTCCGCAGTGCCTGGATCCGGCACTCCCACCACGGCGCATTCCAGGACGCCCGGGATCCTGGAAACGACGTCTTCGATCTCGTTGGGATAGACGTTGAAGCCACTGACGAGAATCATGTCCTTCTTGCGATCGACGATCTTGTAGTGGCCACTGTCCGTCCGGATGCCGATGTCGCCGGTACGGAAGAAGCCGTCAGGGGTCATGCACTTTTCGGTTTCATCGGCACGCCGCCAGTAGCCGGCCATGACCTGGGGTCCGCGCACCGCGATCTCGCCAGGCTGCCCCGGGGCAACCGGTGCGCCGCTGTCGTCGATCAGTGCGATCTGCGTGTTGGGCAGCGGCAAACCGATGCTTCCCGTGTAGGAGGCGCTGTCGACCGGATTGCAGGTGACCGACGGACTGGTCTCGGACAGGCCATAGCCTTCGCAGATCGGGCAGCCCGTCTTCTCCAGCCACAACGCTGCGACTCCACTTTGAACGGCAGCGCCCCCACCGACGGAAAGGACCAGATTGCGCCAGTTCACCGTGTCGAAGCCGGGATGGTTCGCCATCGCGGCGAACAGCGTGTTGACTGCCGGGAAGCTGTGGAACGTCATGCCCTGCAACTCCTTGAACACGGCCTTCAGGTCGCGCGGATTGGGAATCAGGATGTTCCTGGCACCCATGTGCAGCCCGAGCATCACGCAGGCGGTGAAGCCGAACACGTGGTAGATGGGCAGCGCGCATACGAAAGTCAGTTGCTCCCGCGGAGGAACCTTCTCGAGGGCCGGGACGTACCATTCGGCCGACTGCAGGATGTTGGCGACGAGGTTGCGCTGCAGAAGCATGGCGCCTTTGCTGACGCCGGTGGTACCGCCCGTGTATTGCAGAACGGCCAGTTCATCGGGCAACGGCGTAACGCGCCGCAGTTGACGTTTCCGCCCTGCGGCGAGCGTCGAGCGGAAGCCGACCGGGTTCGGCAAGGTGAACCGTGGCACCAGCTTCTTCACCTTGCGCACCACCTGATTGACCAGCAGGCCCTTGAGGCCGAGCAGGTCGCCCAGGGTCGCGACGACCGTGTGCTTGACGTCGGTGCGCGCAATGAACGCCTGGAGAGTGGCCGCGAAGTTCTCGAGGATGACGATGGCCTTCGCGCCCGAGTCGACCAGTTGATGCTCGAGCTCGCGCGGCGTGTACAGCGGATTGACATTCACCACCACCAGCCCCGCGCGCAGGACCGCCGCGACGGCAATCGGGTACTGCGGCACGTTGGGCATCATCAGGGCCACGCGGTCGCCTCGCGCCAGGCCGATGGACTGCAGATAGGCGCCGAATGCCCCGGACCATGCATCCACCTGCCCGAAGGTGAAGGACCGCCCCATGAAGGTGTATGCCTTCGAATGGACGTGCCTCGCGAACGCGACATCCATGAGCTCCACGAGGGAGCTGTATGGCGCGACGTCGATGTCGCTGCGCACGCCGCTGGGGTAGAGGTGCTGTTGCTCGTTCTTCATCTGATTTACCTGGGTTCGCAATATCTGGCCACGAGCCGCGCCATCTGCGGCGCGAGGATCGTGACGACGATGAGCCGCATCACCTGCACGGCGAGAATCACCGGCACGCAGGCATGCATGCCGTGAGCCACCGCCACGGCGGCATCGATGCCGCCGGGCATGATGGCGAGGAAGGCCGTGAGCGCATCGACGCCTTCGAACGAGCGAAGGATCGGCCACATCAGCGCGATGCACGAGCCCGTCATCAGAAGGATTCCGAGCAGCATCGCCGGCATCAGGTGGAGGCTGTCGAGCAGCACCTTCTTGTTGAAGCGCAGCCCCGCATAGCAGCCGCCGACGGCGAACGCCACCGCCGCGACTGCCGCGGGAATCTGCACGCTGCTCAGCTGTGCCAGCTGCGTTCCGCTGCCCACGACGAGGGGCAACCAGAACGCCGCCTGCCGCCACTTGGTTGCGATGGCGACCGCAACACCTGCGGCGATCAGCACGGCCAGCACCGCGATCACATCGGCAGACACCGCACCGGAGAGGAACACGGTCGCCGGCGGCGAAGCGGCGGGCTCGCCACTCGTCCCGACAAGCCCCGCGACCGCGACGGCCGTCAGCGTCACGAAGACGATGCGAAGGTGCTGCATCAGGGCGATCACGCGCGGGTCTGCCCCGTGCCGTTCTCCCAACATCATCATGGTCGAGGCCGCACCCGGGGACAGCCCCCATATCGCGGACTGTCCCGGGAGCCAGCCACGGTGCGTGAACACCACGGCGACGATACCTGCAGCAACAACGCTCAGGACGTTCACTGCCAGTACCACCGCCCAGTGGTCCGCAATCAGCTGCAACAGGTCCCGGCTGACGACAGAGGCGACCATGCAGCCGAGCACCGCTTGAACGGGCAGGAAGATGCCGGGCTTCAGTTCCAGGCCCGCGCCGCTCAACGCGAAACCGATGGCCACGAGCATCGGCCCCAACAGCACCGCACCGGGAACATGCAGTGCGCGCAACAGCACCACGGACGCGCCGGCGCCCGCCATCAGCAGCGTCCATTGGAGGATTGTCTTGGGTGGCATGGATCGTCGCGAACGCGCTTGCAGCAGTCGGTGCGGATGTCGCAGCGCTCAATCGGCCTTGATGCCGGCTTGGGCGATCAGCCGGCCGTATTCGGTGAAGTCGCGCTGGAACAGGCTCTCGCAGTCCGTGACCGTGCCTCCGATGACGGCACCGCCGCTGTCGGCGACAAACCGCTCGAACTCCGGCGCGCGAAGCGCGTTGTTGAATTCGGCATTGAGGCGCTGGACGATGGCCGTCGGCGTTCCCTTCGGCGCGATCAGTGCCAACCAGCCATCGACCTCGAAGCCTGGAAGGCCGGACTCCGCCAGCGTAGGCACCTCGGGCATTGCCGACAGCCGCTTGAGCGTGCTGACGCCCAGCGCCCTGACCTGCCCGGCCTTGATCAGCGGAGCCGCTGCCACCCACGGAAGGAACCCGGCCATGACCTGGCCTCCGGCCAGGTCCGTCGAGTACGCGCCGATGCCTTTGTATGCGACATGGAGCGCCTTGAACCCGCCCTTCAGCGCCATCAGGGCGCTCGCGATGTGCAGCGGCGTACCGTTGCCGGGGTTGCCCATCGCGACCGACTGCTTCTCCGGGAGCGACCGGGCATACGAGACGAACTGCTGGACGTCCCTGGCGGGCAGGCTCGCATGCACGACGAGGATCAGCGGACCCGAGGTGAGTGCGACGACGGGCTGCACGTCCTGGACAGGATGGAAGCTGGCCTTGTAGAGATGCGGCGTGATGCAATGGGTCGAGGCCACGATGGCCAGCGTGTAGCCGTCGGCGGCACTGCGGACCAGCTGCGCGGTCGCGATCAAGCCCGCGGAACCCGGCTTGTTCTCGACGACCAGCGCCTGGCCCAGCGGGCCTTCCAGCACGGGGCCGAGGCGCCGTGCGGTCGCGTCGATGGCGGAGCCCGGCGAGACCGGCAGGACCAGCTTGATGGGCTTGTCGGGATACCTTGAACCCCAGGCCGAGCCCAGCATGGCGCTGCCGAGCGCAGCCGCAACGAATGTCCGCCTTTGCAGCACGTGGTGTGGGGTCATCTTCTGTCTCCTGCTTTCTTGTTCAACGCGGATCACCTCTTCGAGCGGCAGGCCTCCAGGCCGACCGTCTACCTGAGCTCGATATCGAGCAGTCGCACGTATTGCTGGCCCGAATGCATGTCGCGCTCGACCATTCCGCCTTGAGGGCTGGCTCGCGGAAAAGAGATCTTCAGGACATGCAGCGAGTCGACCGGAATGCGCTTGACCAGGTTCGGGTCCACGCCATACAGCCGATGGAAGAGGTCCGCGGACAGCTCTTCGCAGTCGCGGTACTTCCGGTACTTTTCCTCCCCATCGAAGAAGAGATCCACCGTGACCCAGAACGGGCCGGCGACCTTGGAGCGGATGTGGTGACAGACTTCACGAAGCTTGGGCATGACTCAGTTCCTTCCGGGTTCCGTTGCGGCCGCGATGGTTTTTCGATCCGTACCGTCCGCCCAGACCATGCGAACCAGCGACAGCGGGTCGTCGATGGCAACAACATGGTTGAGCTTGAATTCGAAGACCTGGCCGCGCGGAACGTCTGCCGGGCTGAAGGCGAAGCCGTAGCTCGGCAGCTCCTTGTTCATCACCATCGGGTAGTGGAAGAAGTAGGGGTTGCATGCATGAGCAATCGCGTTGGCCAGTTCCTGGGTGCCGGCCGTGGCAACCAGCAGCACGCCGATTTCCCGCGGCGGCGGAACGTTCACCGGCACATCGCCCGTCACGGCGTTCCAGCCATACATGCGAAGCGAGATGTGGAATTCACCGAGCTCCTCCGCCGGAATCGACTTGCGGGTGCGTTCGTAGAGTGCCTCCAGCAGGCGGTCGTGGAACGCGTTGACATTGTTGAGAACGTCGGGATCCTGGATGCCGATGAGCATCAGCGTCTGGTAGTTTCCAGCGGCCGCGCCTTCGAGCTTCATCGTGTAGGGCTGCGTCACCCACTTGGCGCCTTCCACTCGGACGGCACGCTCGCCGTGCTCTACGTACACTGCGCCGGTGACGTCAAGAACCCCACCCGGTTCGTGGAGAAAGTGAGGGTCGCTGTTTTCATACAGCATGTGCTTGGACACGCTGTGCGGCGTACAGCGGTTGGTCGTGGACAAGGGCTCGACCTCGAAGCCCCTCTCATCAATTGTCAGCAGAACCCCTGCGCCGTCAGCTGGGTTGAGACAGCACTGGGCGCCGCATTCGGCAATCTTTCCCGCGTGCCACGAAGCTCCCCACGGCGCGCCCTTCCAGATCGGATAGCTGGCCAGGACGGCCGTGTCGGTGGACCTCCCGCCGATGACGATGTCCGCGCCGGCCTCGAGCGCGGCAATGAAGGGCTCCACGCCCATCAGGCCGACGATGTGCTCGCAGGCGTCGATGGCCGAGTCTTCCAGCGGGCCCAGCGGCGGCAATGGCCGCACCTTGCCTTGCCGGTTGAATGCCTTGAGGCTCGCCTTCTCCTGTTCGGAGTACAGCAGCGCGATCTTCGGCGCGATGCCAAGCTCCCGCGCGAGTTCCAGGAGGATGTCACGGGTCCAGTCGACGTTGAGGTCTCCGCCCGCCTGGCCCGCCGTGCCGACGATGATCGGAATGCCGGTCTTGGCATGAGCGCGCAGCAGGATGCCCAGGTCACGCTTGACCGCTCCGCGGTTGTTCTTGGATTTGCCCAGCGCAAGATAGGCCGCGCCGCTGTCGGTGGAGCCGGCATCCGTTGCAATGACGTCGGCGCCTTTGGCCAGCCCGTACTCGATTTCGCTCTCGCGGACCCCGGACCCCAGGGATCCGCAGGGAACCATCACCTTCACACTGCCTTGCAGGGCCATGACTGTCTTTCTTTTCAAACGATTGGAAGGTCGTGTCGACCTGCGCGGCTCTGCCCGCTCAGGTTGAACGAAGGAACTCAGAAGTCGTGACGGACTCCGATGGCATAGCCGGAAGTGGAAGAACGCGTCGGGTCCCGGCTCAGTCCGGCGATGTTGACGGGGTCGAGCCTGTAGCCATCCGAGAAGGCGTTGCTGAAGAGCGAAAAGCTCAGTGCCGTGCGCCGGGAGAGTTGATAGTCGACGGCGGCAATCGCGGTCTTCTTCTTGCCGTCGCGGCCCGCCACGTTGTTGATGTTCTTGCCGCGGTCCAGCGTGTACGAGAACTTGAAGATGAACGGAGCCATGTCATACCGCAAGCCCGGTGTGATCAGCGTGTTGGCCTGTTCCGGCCGCCCCCTGGCAGCACCGTCGAGCGTGGCCCTCGCCACATTCAGGTAGAGCCTCGCACTGCGGCCCAGGCGAAGCTGGCCGCCCGCGCCGAGGACCGTGTGTTCGGGATATTGACCCGTTGCCGCAAGCGTCGGCGACTTGAAGGTCACGCCGTAGAGGGCAATGGTGTAGGCATTCGTGATCCGGGCCAGGTCGAAAGCCATGCTTCGGCCGGAGCCTTCATTCGGCGCGGCACTCAACGCCGCCGTAATTCCCGCCGGGCCGTCCCAGCGGACCTTGATGACGTCGTCGCTGCGCGAATCGTTGCCTGCAAACTTGTTGACGCCAAAAAGCGCCAGCGGCGTGACGTGCAGGCTCGCCCCACTCACGCTGAAGACATCCAGGCTTCGCGTGACACGGTCCGTGGAGGCATGGAACTGGCGACCGAACGTCAGCGTGAACGCCTCGTTGGCAAGGCCGACGGTCGATTCGCGATGCCAGAACTTCCCTCGGGAACCCACCTCTCCGGTGTCCGTGTCAACGTTGGTTTCGAGACGGAAGATCGCTCTAAGGCCACCGCCGAGGTCCTCGCTGCCACGAAACCCCAGGTAGGACCCGTTCAGCAAGTAGTTGCTGACCTCGGTCGTGGCGCCGGTCTGACCGGACTTGTGCGAGATGCCGGCAGAGATCCGACCATAGATCTGAACGCTGCCCGTCTGCGCAAAAGCAATGCCACTCACGGCAAGCGTAGCGCCCCCTGCAACCGCAATGCGGCGCCTCATCGTTGCGTTCTTCACAGTGTCTCCTCAGGCGGATGAATTGGTTTTTTTGGCCGAATGTCAGGCGCCCGGGCCGCTTGCAAATCGGTGGGGTGATTATGCAAGCATGATGTCATAATTACATGTCAGTGAAAACCCGCTCCACCGGTCCATCCCCGGGGGCACGCATCCCCTGGTGTTCACGCACGACCTTGTTGGGACGCGCGACGGACCTCGCCGACAATGCAACCTCCAGCCACGAGATGAGTCGAGAAGACACAATGTCAGTGATCCTTCGCCGCGAACGCGGTGACCTCTTGCATCGCCAGCTGTTCCTGGCTCTTCGGGAACAGATCAGGCGGGGCGTCTACAGGGAAGGCGACCCGATACCCAACGAGGACCAGCTATGCCAGTCCTTTGGTGTCTCGCGCATCACGGTGCGGCGCGCGGTAGCGGATCTGGTGGAAGAAGGATGGCTGGAGAAGCGCCTCGGACGAGGCACCTTCGTCAAGCAAACAGCGGCCAAGCCTCAGAACCGCACCGGCTCCACATTCACGGAGTCCCTGGCGAAACGGTCAAAGCAGACGAAGGTCACCGTCCTCGAGGTATCGAAGTGCTCGCCGCCGCCCCTGGTCGCAGCGGCCATGGGGCTGGCCGAGGATGCGCAGGTGATGTACGCCAGCCGTCTTCGCTCCATATCCGGTGTTCCCCTGCTCTTCATCGACTCCTGGGTGATGCCGGAGTACGCAGGCTCCATCAAGAATGACACGCTCGAGAGACGCTCGATCACCGAGATGCTGTTGTCAGAGGGCGTACGGTTTCGATACGTGACCGAGGAGATTTCCGCTGTCGCCGCGGATCCTCACGTGGCGGCGAGCTTGCATGTGGAAGTCGGTTCGCCGTTGCTGTGCGTAGCACGTCTCGTCAGCAAGGACGTGGGCAAGACGGTGATGTACCTGATGGCTTACATGACATCGGAGCGCAGTCGCGTCGTGTTCAGCCACGAAGAGCAAGACCTCGACCGCATGTACGAAGCCAAACTCATTCACGACATCCATGGCTACGGCGCTGACCAAGGATGAATCTGGCGTCTCCTCGGTCCAGCTGTGGGTCTGCGCGCTTTGGAAGGTAGCGGCATACGAGCAGCATCGGCGCGCGGCCGACCCCGGTAAGAATTCGGTAAGACCAGTGCATCGACGATCGGAGCTCCCTCACAACCCTGATTGGCTCCGCCATGCCGCGTGCTTCGTCGACTCGTATCCTCTTCGCTTTCCCCCCATTGCTTTTCAGTGCTTCGCTGACGCTGCTTACTTCGCCTGCCACGTGGGCGCAGGAAGGCAGCCTCGATCAACCTCCGGCCGCCGCCGGGTCGCAGCCTCGGCTGTCGGCCGATGCCTCTCGCTGGGGCATCGGCATTGCCGCCGGCGTCAAGCAGCAGCCGTACACCGGCGCGGGCACAAAGACCCAGGGCATTCCACTCATTTTCTATGAAAACCGCTATGTGCGAGTGCTTGGTGCGGGTGCGGAACTCAAGCTGCCGGAGGTCGAGCTGGGCGCCAACTCATCCTTGTCCTTCGGTCTGCGCGCCAAGTACGGCCTGGGAGGCTACGAGCCGAGCGATGCATCCATTCTGGGGGAATGCAGGAACGCAAGGGCAGCGTGTGGCTCGGCGCCGGCGTCACCTGGCACAACGAGATCGCCGACGTCTCGGCCGAATGGCTCGGCGATGCCTCGGGCAAGAGCAAGGGCCAGCAGTTTCGGCTCGGCGTGCAGCGCGATTTTCGCGCGGGCAGTTTCACGGTGACCCCACGGGTGGCCGCCAACTGGCTGGATAAAAAATACGTCGACTATTACTACGGCGTGCGCACCGAAGAGAGCCTCCCTGGACGTCCCGCATACCTGGGCGCTTCGACCGTCAACACGGAGATCGGACTGCGTGTGGGCTACACGATCGATTCTCACCAGGCGGTGTTTGTCGACGTCAGCGCCACGCAACTGGGCAAGCAGATCAAGAACAGCCCGCTGGTCGACCGATCGAGCCAGACCTCGCTCTCCGTGGGCTATCTCTATCGTTTTTGACGCAACGCCGGCCGCATGAATCGCATCGCGCTGATCGAGGACCACGATCGCATGGCCACCTTGGTGTGCAAGGCGCTTCTCGGCGCGGGCATCGAGGCCGATGTGTTCGGGCGCATCGATGTCGCCTGGCACGCGCTGCGCCGGACGCCGTATGCAGCGTTTGTGATCGATCGCGGGCTGCCCGATGGCGATGGCCTCGAACTGGTGCGGCGGCTGCGCGCAGTCGGCACGCGTACGCCGTGCCTGATGCTGACGGCGCGGGATGCCCTGCATGACCGCGTCGATGGCCTGGAGTCGGGCGCCGACGACTACCTGGTCAAGCCCTTTCCGATGGAAGAACTCGTCGCGCGCGTGCGCGCGCTGCTGCGGCGCCCGGCCCAACTGCTGAGCCTGTCGCCTGTGTATGCCGACATCTGCGTACACCCCGAGAGCGGAACGCTGACCTGCAACTGCGATGCCGTCACGCTCGCGGCCGCCGAGCTTCAGATCATGCTTTGCCTTGTGCGCAGCGGCGGCCAGACTGTGCGCCGCAGCGCACTCGAATCTGCCGCGTGGGGACTTTCGGAGGCTGTCACGCCCAATGCCCTCGATGTGGCGCTGCATCGCCTGCGTAGAAAGCTGCAGGCCGTGGGCTCGGCGCTGCAGATCATCACTGTAAGGGGACGTGGCTATGCGCTTCGTGAAGCTTCGCTGGCCACATAGCCTCGGCACACGGCTGCTGGCGACGTACGTGGCCGGCATCCTGGTCTGCATCGTGGTGATCGTGGTCGTGAGTGCTGCCACGCTGCTTCTGCGCGGGAACACCTTGAATGAAGGAATCTCCACCCATGCGCGGTTGATCGGGCGGCAGCTGCAATTCGATGCGACAGGACGCCCGACCGGATTAAACGAATCGGAACTCGCGACCTGGTTGTATTCAGGCATGGGGAAAGAGACATCCGTTCGCGTACTCGACGCGGCCGGCGACGTCGTGATGCCGGCAATGCAGAACGCTCTAGCGCTGCTCGAGGAAGGCAAGGGCTTCGAGCCGCGTGACCATACGTTCGATTCGGTTTCAGACGGCCTTGCGGTGCGTGCCGCGACACATAGCCTCGATCACGAGGGGCAGCGATGGTATGTGCAGGTGGCGGTGAGCCAGCGCCTGATCGAGGTCATGGACCGCAGCGTCGGTCTGCCAGCCCTCGGGCAAGGCATTCTGCTTGCGTGCCTCGCGTCGGTCCTGGTGTTCGCCGTGGCCATGCATTTCACATTGGGCCGCATGCTCAGGCCGCTGCGGATAGCGTCCGAGAGTGCCGCACGCATCACGCCGCGCACGCTCGACGCCCGCTTGAGCGTGCAAGGACTGCCCTCGGAGATGATGCCGCTGGTCGAGGCCTTCAATCGCGCGCTCGACCGCCTGGAAAGCGGTTACGTCGCGCAGCAGGATTTTCTTGCGGCGGCTGCGCACGAGCTCAAGACACCGCTCTCGTTGATCCGTGGGCAGATCGAACTGGGCGGCGACAGTGATGCCACCTTCGATCGCGGTGTCTTGATCCGCGACGTGGATCAGATGGCCCGGCACGTCAGTCAACTTCTGCACCTGGCCGAGGCGACGGAGTTGTGCAACTACGAGGTCGGCCTTGTCGGTGCAGCCGCACTGGTTGACGAAGTTGGCGACTATCTCGAACGACTTGCCGCACGCCGCGAGGTGCATCTGGACTTGCGGGTCGAGCCGGACTCGCTGTCCTGGCAGGCTGACCGAGGTGCGCTCTTCACGCTATTGAAGAATCTCCTGGAGAACGCGATCCAGCATTCGCCACCTCATGGCGTGGTACGGCTTAGGGCCGACGCACGGCGGATCTCGGTTCGCGACGAAGGTGCCGGTATCCCGACTGGTGATCTGCCGATGATTTTCGATCGCTTCTGGCGGGGCGCGGGCCGGCGCGACGAAGGCGCGGGACTGGGCCTCGCCATATGCCGGGAGATCGCACTGGCGCACGGCTGGCGATTGACAGCACACGCGGCATCGCCCGGGACGGACTTTGTGCTCGCATTCGCACCGTAACGACGATTGCTGCTTCGGCGCTGTCAAGGATTCAGTGTTCGAAGCAAAGCAGCAACCAGAAGGTGATGGCGCCGTCATCAATGAACCGCTGAAGCTTGAGCGCGACGGCGATCAGCGCAAGGCCAGTCAGGACGTCCAGCAGCCAGGTATCGAACAACCATGACCCGAGGCTTCGGGCCCAACGGAATCTCGCGAAGAGCTTGACGGTCAGTCGCATGTCGACGAGCTGAAGGGCTGAGCCGCAGACTTCGGTTTTCGGTGCGGGCGGGTCAAGGCCCCGTCGAGCGCATTTGGCGTCACGGCGAAACTCTTGGGCCGCAGGGAACGGGGACGATAGGGGCACACAGCATGACGAGGTCCGATGGTGATGAAGCCTGAATGCTCGGCCCATCGGCCTTACCCTCGGCTTACCTGGCGAATGGCATCGCACCTTCGAGCTGGGCAGGTCCGGTAAGGATGCAGCAAGGCTAGGGGGTGGAGCATCCGGACACGATCAAACCGGAGCCCATGTGTCCTCAGTTTTTCTTTCCGAAACGGCGGCGCCCTCCTCCTCCGCCCCATCCGCAGCAACGATGCCGAGCGATGGCTTCGCGGGATGACGAGCAGCCCTGGCGACAGCGGCCGCAATGACACTTCGGCTGCTTGTTTCCTGAAGTCCATCGGCGCGCTGCTTGGCGGCGGCGTCGCCATGGCGGTCTGGTTGGACGCCGCGGTCATCCGGGTCATCCACGCGCATCTGACAGCGGAGTGCTCCGACCTCTTCGACACGGTCAGCGATGTCGCCGACGCCCGCTTCTATGGAACCGCTGCGTTGGGCATCTACGCCTCAGGCCTTCTTGCGTTGTCGGTGCCGGCGCTGAGGCACTGGAAACACCGTTGTGAGCATTGGGTCCGCGCAAGCCTGCTGATGCTCCTGACTCTGCTGACAGGCGGCTTCTTGACGCTGGTTCTCAAGCATGTTGTCGCTCGGGCCCGTCCTTTCCTGCTCCTGGAGAACGGACAATACGGCTTCGCCGCGCCCTTTGCCGGCGCACCCTTCAACTCGTTTCCGTCAAGCCACGCGTTCACGGCGTTTGCCGTTGCGTTCGTCCTCGCCGACCTGTTTCCGAACTGGCGCAAATGCTTGTTGACGGTGGCAGCCATCCCAAGCACCTGCCGCGTTCTCGCGCTCGAGCACTTTCCGAGCGACGTGATCACGTCCGCGGTCATTGCCGCGTGGTGCGAGGGCTTCTGGGCATCGCGCATATTTGCACCTCGATCGAACTGGCCGTTGCGGCGTCCCTGGCACTGGCGCAGTGCCCCGGCACCGGAGCAAAGGCGATGATCGCGAAAGACCCAGCAGCAACTCAAGCCAGAACTTCGTCAGCAAGGGGCAGCCGACGCACCTGCCTGCCAGACAAGGCCGAGGCAGCTGCTGCCAATGCCGGCGCAAGCGGTGGTACGCCGGGCCCGCCCGCACCACCGAGCGGCGAGCCGATCTCGACGATGTGGGTTATCACCTGCGGCTCTTCTCCCATGCGCAGAATCTGGTAGTCGCCAAAGCTTGACTGTTCCGCGCGGCCGTCCTTGATCGTTACCTTCGCTCGAAACGCAACCGACATTGCATCCACCACGCCGCTGCTCATCTGGGCTTCAACGTGCCCAGGGTTGATGGCGCGTCCGCAATCGATAGCCACGTGCGCTTTCTCGACCTTGATGCTGGCCCAGCCTACCCAACGGGGCCACCACAGCGTAGGAGGTTCCGATGGCTCAGGACACCCGCCACGGAGGGTCCATCGCCCCAACCTCGCCGCACGTGGAAACGCGCGCGGCACACCTGCCGCGTGCGTTCTCTCTCGCACACCCAGGCCCCGGCCTCACAACCGTGTCCCGCCGCAAGAACAGCTCGCATCGATCATGCGCGGTCTCCGACTATTTGACGACTGGAACGCTTCGAGCACCTCCGTGACCACGCGACGCTTGAACCGCGCAAGGTGCAGCGCACCGAATTGGCGATGGTGGTGTGCCCGCGGCGCGCGCCCCAGGCGGTGGCCCGGCGTGCCTGCATCGTGTTGACGACCGCCGAGGTGTCTTGCACGAAACCATCGGCGAACAATCCGGCCTCGTCGCGAAGGGTGCGCAACATTCCCGGCCGCCAGCTTGCCGATATATCAGGCGAGGCAAGGGCCGCGAAGCTCACCCGGTGAGGATCGGGCTATCCTACGGCCGCCGCGCGTGCGGCACCCGTCGTTCCGCCGTGCTCACCGAGGGACGCCGGTCCGACCACCTTGTCGCAAAGAGAAAGAGTCCGCTCATGTTCCGCACCCTGCTCAAGTCCAAGATCCACCGCGTTGCCGTCACCGACTGCGAACTGCACTACGAAGGCTCCTGCGCCATCGACGAAGACCTGCTCGATGCCGCCAACCTGGCCGAGAACGAACAGGTCCACATCTGGAACATCAACAACGGCGAGCGCTTCGTCACCTACGCAATCCGCGGCGAGCGCGGCACCGGGATCATCTCGGTCAACGGCTCGGCCGCACGCCGGGCCTCGGTGGGCGACCTGATCATCATCGCGGCGTTCGGCCTGGTGCCCGAAGACCAGGTGGCGGGCTACAAGCCCAAGCTGGTGTTCGTGGACGCGGCCAACCGCATCAAGGAAGAGCGCGCGCACATTCCGGTGCAGGCAGCTTCGGGCGAGACCATCGCGGCCTGACGCGGCGACGCAAGGGACGGGCCGCGCGCGCAAGTCGCTCCCGACGAAGAAGTGACGGGAAGCCTGCATCGCCTTGAATGCCCTCCACGCCGTCCGAAGAAGCGCGGCAGGATTCGGACATCCGAGTTCCCGGAAGAGGCGCGATGAAGAAGGTCTTCCTCGTTGACGCCGCCTGCAAGCTCGACCGTCGCCTTGCGCCGCAGAGGCTCGCGCCCCGCCGGACGACGGCCAGAAGCCGTGGTCCGCGGGTCGGGCAGAATTTGCCGGGCCGACCACCACACCCAAAGGACATCCGATGTCGCAAGCCAACCAACTGCGCCCGTTTTCGTTCGTGCTGGCGGTGCCGGATCTCGAACGAAACACCGCCTACTTCAGGGATGCCCTGGGCTTCGAGGCGCAGTGGCCGGAAGGAACCGGGTGGCAGCTTCTTTCGCGAGGAGATGTGCGCATCATGATCGGCCATTGCCCGGACGCCGTCCCACCGTCTGCGACGGGCGACCACAGCTATTTCGGATATCTGCATGTGGATGACGTCGATGCACTCCATGAAGAATTCGTCCGGCACGGCGCGTTGATCCTGCAGCCGCCGGCAGACAAGCCACATGGCATGCGCGAGTTCGCGGTCGCCACGCCCGACGGGCACCGCCTCATGATCGGTCAGGACCTTGCACCGCGGGCGGGAAGCCAAGCCGGCTTGCCGCGCGAGAGCCGACGGACGTTTCGAACCTGGCTCGGAGCGGCCGATGAACGCGCCTCGACCGCGGAAGCAGTACAGTGACGGGCACAGGATTCCTTCGATGGTCCGCATGAAGCGCTCCCGCACCCGGCCTGTGTTGTTGCGTCCTCGCCGCTGGGCCTCCTGGCTGGCCGCGGCATTCACAGCCATCCTTGTGCCCTCCGCTGAAGCCTCCCAATCCATGGGCTGCAACGGCTCGCTCGTGAGCAAGGGGGACTCGCCTGTGTCGCTGCTTCAGAAGTGCGGCGAGCCGATCTATCGCCAGAGCGTCTGCGTGCCGATGCTGCAGCTGGGCTGGGTTGTGACGCCCTATCGTGCGGGCAGCCCCAGTGCGATGCTTGCGAATCAATGCGTGCCCATGGAGGAGTGGACGTACGACCGGGGACCCGGTGCGTTCTTCGGGATCGTACGCATCTACAACGGCGCGATCGAATCCGTGCGCGACGGCGACCGCAACCGATGAAGGCCAGGCCATCGGAGGAGCCGGGCCGTTCATCGACGCAGGACACGGCAATCTGGCAAGAACCCTGAGGGCATTGCTTGCCCCGCCACGACACGCTGAATAGACTACGCAGCATGTCGACCCCTCTCGTCCTCGCCCGCACCGGCGCGGCGCTGCTTGCCGCAGCGGCGTGTGCGCGTGCACGCGCGGCCTTGAAGGCGGGCCGCAGGCCACCGCCCGCACATTTCTAGGCCCGGCGGTCGCTTCCTTTCTTCCTTCCCTTTCAGCGCAACCATCCACCGCCGGGCCCCAGTCCCGCGCGTCCGCGGCCACCGTCGTTGATCGACGGGTCCGCACGAATGGAGTGCGTCAATGCATGCAACGATCCACGGCGAGCGCACGCTCACCGAACTTGACTTCGCCCGTCTGAACAAGCTGCCCAGGCTCAACCTGCCGCCCAGCCTTGCGGATCTTCTGGACTGTGCCGAGGTGACCAGCTCGAGGGCCGTGCCCGGCAACATCGTGACGATGTGCTCGCGCGTCGAGATCGTCGACACGCACACGCGTCGGCGGCAGACGCTGACCATCAGCTATCCCGAAGAGGCCAGGCCCGCGGCCGGCCTCATCTCGGTGCTGTCGCCGGTCGGAACCAGCCTGCTCGGCCTGAAGGTGGGAGACACCGCCAGGTGGCAAGCCCCGAACGGAGAGGCATGCGCCGCGGAGATCGCGGCGATCCTCTTTCAGCCCGAGGCGACGGGCGACTACACCACGTAGGCGGGCCGTCGAACGCCGGCGTCCATGCCTTCATCGATCCCGGCTCAGGAGGACGGGCGGGACAGCGTTGCCAGCTTCTTCTTCGCGCTTTGCAGGAGGCCGACCCGCTCGACGGGCGGTTGGGCCTTGGTGTCTCCGAACGCGATGATCTCGAGCGCGCCAGCCGCTGCCAGCTTGGACGCGAGCGGGTCGCGCACCGCCAGGCTGTTGAACCTGTGGTTCGATATGACGTGCACCTTCAGGTGACGGTGGATGGTCTTCGACAGCTTCTGGCAGGCGGCTGCCATGGCGGCTTCATCGGGTATCGACTGGCCGTGCACGACCAGGAGCTCCACGGTGCCGTCCTTGTCCTCTCCCAGCAGGAAGGCACGCAGGACCGAATCCTTGAACTTGCTGCGCAGCATCGAGCGCAGCGGTTCGGCGGCGGCGAACGACTTCAGCGCGATGCTGCGCAGTTCATCGTGGAAGACGAACGAGCGGTCGAGCGTGAGGGTGTCGGACCCGTCCGCCTTCGGCTTCTGCCTCTTCAGGATGCCGCTGCCGACGAGGTGCTCCAGGATGCGCGCCGCATCGGCGGGATCGAGCTTCGAACGCCGGGCGAGCTCGTCCGGCGCAAGCGGTTGGTCGGGCGCCGCGTAGACGACCTTCAGGAGCTTCTGCACCTCGGGGGAGAAAAGGAAATCGGCGGCACTCATCTTTTTCTGGATCCGGACAAAGGATCGCATTATCGGGATGAATATCGTCGGCCATGGCGGTCTAGAAGAGCCCGCGTTGCGAAGTCGTCAAGGTCATGAAGCTTTCTCCCATGGGCTGAAGAATGGCGTCGGCAATCGGCTGGAGCTGCCGCGTGAGGTAGTGTTCGTAGTCGATGCGCGAGTGGCGGGTTTCCAGCGGCTCCGGCCCGTTTCGGGTCATGACGTATTCGATCCAGCCGCCCGTCTGGTACTGCATGGGCCGGCCGATCCGGGCATTGTGTTCGTCCGCGATGCGCGCGGCCCGGACCTGCGGCGGCACGTTGACCAGGTAGGCGTCGAGCCGATGGCGCAGGCGCTTGCGGTAGATGAGCAGGTCGTCCTTGGCGCCGGCCAGCGTCGACCGCGCATAGTCGGTGACGAACGCCTTGTAGGGCTCGCCCTGGAAGATGCGTGACAGCAGGCCCTGCTGGAACTGCCGCGCCAGCGGGGTCCAGTCGCTGCGCGCCATCTCGAGGCCGCGGTACACCATCTCCTCCTGGCCCGCGGCATCCACGCTGAGGCCTGCGTAGCGCTTCTTGCTGCCGACCTCCGAGCCGCGGATGGTGGGCATGAAGAACTTCTTGTAGTGGGTGTCGACCTCGATTTCGAGAAAGCTCTCCAGGCCCTGTTCCTCGCGCAGCGTGCGCGTCCACCAGTCGTTGATGTCGGCCGCCAGGCTTGCCGCGACGGCGTGCGCCTCCTCGTTGGTGTGGGCGCGCCTGAGCCAGACGAAGATGGAGTCGGTGTCGCCATAGATGGCTTCGTAGCCCCGCTGCTCCACGAATTCGCGCGTGAGCTTCATCATCTCGTGCCCGCGAAGTGTGACGGCGGACACCAGCTTGGGGTTGAAGAACCGGCACTCGGACGCACCCAGCACGCCGGCGAACGAGTTCATGAGCAGCTTCAGCGCCTGCGACAGCGGCTCGTTCTTCGCCCGCTTGGCCTCGTCCCGGGCGCGCCAGAGGGTGGTCACGATCGCGGGCAGGCAGTGCCTGTCGCGCGAGAAGACGGTGCCCTGCGGGCCCTTGACGAGCCCGGCCGGCTCGCCGGCGTTCGAGCCCTCGACGAGGCCCACCGGATCGACCAGGAAGGTCCGGATGATCGAAGGGTAGAGGCTCTTGTAGTCCAGCACCACGACGGAGTCGTAGAACCCCGGCTTCGAGTCCATCACGTAGCCGCCGGGATAGGCCTTGCTCGCAATCTCGCCCACGTTCGGCGCCACGTAGCCCAGCCGATGCATCCGCGGCAGGTAGTGGTGGCTGAACGCGGCAATGGAGCCACCGAAGTGGTCGGCCTGCAGGCCGGTGGTCTGGGCGCGCTCCATCATGAACTGCAGCAGCTTCGCCTTGTCGAAGATGCGCAGGACCAGCTCGCAGTCGCGGATGTTGTAGCGCGCGAGCGCGGGCTTGTCTTCCTGGTACCGCCGCTCGATCTCGGCCATCTTGTCGTACGCGTCGCCGATGGATTTGCCTTCACCGAGCAGCGCCTGCGAGACGGTCTCGAGGCTGAAGGACGGGAAGCTCCACACCGCGGCCTTGAGTGCGTCGATGCCGTCGATGACGACCCGGCCCGGCGTCGGCGCGAACAGGTAGCCCTGCTTGCCCGGATGGGTGCGCCACTCGATGGGGCGACGCTCCCGCCCGAGCAGGAGCTGCACGCCGCAGTCGTCGGCGGTCTTCTGCAGCACCCGCAGGTCGAACTGGATGACGTTCCAGCCGATGATGACGTCGGGGTCGTTGCGCTCGAACCAATCGTTGAGCTGATCGAGCATGGCTTTGCGGGACGGGCAGTAGACGAGCGAAAAATCCATGGGCCCGCCCGGCTCCGGCGGCGGTTCGCCCAGCATGAAGACGACACGCTCCGGCGTGCCGTCCAGTGCAATGGAATAGAGCGCTTCGTGCTGGCTCGTCTCGATGTCCAGCGACACGACCTTCAGCACGGGGCGGTATTCGGGCGCGGGCCTGAGCTTGCAGTCGACGATGGTGGCGTGCGCTGCCCGCCCTCCTTCCACCCGCACGCCGGCGGTGATGAAGCGTTCCATCAGGTAGCGGTCGTGCGGGCGCACGTCGGCTTCGAGCAGGGGAATGCCCTGGGCCAGGAGGGTGCGTGCCAACCGGCCGAGCTGGCGGAAGTGCGTCGCATAGACACCGAGCACCGCTTCCTGCTGGAAGGTCTTGAGCGCGAGCTCGCGCAGCTGCACGCCCGGCATGGCCGCGAGGTGGGCCTGGACCGCCGCCCTGTGCCGGGTGGCGACGAACGCAACGCTGCGCCGTGAGGTCAGGACCACTTTCCTCGGTCCCGCATCGGTGGCCAGCCAGTACGCGATCTCCGTGCCGGCGGGCGCGTCACGCCAGTGGCGCGTGAGGACGAAACCCCGCAGTTCGGTGGATGTAACGAGAGAGCTTGAAGGTTCGGGCAAGGCGGGAGGACGGACTGGGGCACAGGCGATTTTCGCCCGGCAGCGGGACGGGTTTGGCAGAATCCCGGCAACTTCACTTCCTCCACGAACATGCTGCGCTTCGTCCTCATGACTGCGTTGGGCCTCGCCACCGTGGATGGAGCGGCCGCTCAATCGGCGGAGCCGCGGCCGGCCGAAGCCGCTGCAGAAGCAGCGCCGGTGACCACGTATGCGCGCTTCGTCTCCGCCAGCGAGGAGGCCGACGGCAAGCTGTATGTCCGGCTGAAGCTGCTACCAAGGGCCAAGCTTCCTTTCACGGTCCAGAGATTCAGGGTGAGGGACCGGACGCTGCTGGCTGGCATTGCGGAGGGTTCATGGGTGAGGTTCACCGCGAAGCACATCGACGGCGAGAACACGTTGACGTCCATCCGCATCACCGCCGAATGCAAGCGCTTCCAGGAATGCGGCTGAGGCTTCAGCCGGCCGGGGAGTGCATCATTGCGGGCACAATCCCGCGCACGAAGGAAAACCCATGCCCTCCTCCACCGACTACGAATCGCTGTTCGAGTTTGCGCCGATGTCGCTCTGGCTCGAGGACTACAGCGGGCTGCGCCGGCTGTTCGACGCCTGGCGCAGCGCCGGCGTGGTGGATCTGGTGGACCACCTGAATGCCGAACCGCAGCGCGTGCGCGATTGCATGGCGCAGCTGAAGGTGCTGAGCGTCAACCAGAGCACGCTCACCCTCTTCGGTGCCCAGAGCCAGGCCGAGCTGCTGTCCCGGCTCGACAGCATCTTCCGTGACGACATGACCGCTCCCGTGATCCACGAGCTGGACCAGCTCTGGCGCGGCAATCTCGGCTTCGGCAACCAGACGGTCAACTATGCGCTGGACGGCCGCCGGCTCGACGTGCATGTGCGCGTGCAGGTGCTGCCCGGACACGAGGCGACGTGGGATCGCGTGCTGGTGTCGCTGGACGACATCACCGAGCGCGTGCAGGCCGAGCGGCTGCGCCTGGAGAGCGAGCGCTATGCGCGCGAGCTGTTCGAACGTTCGCCGGTGTCGTTGTGGGTGGAGGACTTCAGCGCGGTCAAGATCCTGCTCGATGACGTGCGCAAGCGCGGCATCAGCGACTTCACGACCTTCATCAAGGTGCACCCGGAGTTCATCACGCGCTGCATGCGCGAGATCCGCGTGATCGACGTCAACCGGGAGACCCTGCGCATGTTCGGCGCGGCCGACAAGGACGAGCTGCTGGAGAACATCTCGGACATCTTCCGCGACGAGATGCACGACTCCTTCGCCGAGCAGCTGCAGGACCTCTGGAACGGCAAGATGCTGCAGCAGCGGGAGGTCATCAACTACGCGCTGACGGGCGACCTGCTCAACATCCACATGCAGTTCGCCGTGCTCGAGGACCGGCTCGCCACCTGGGACCTCGTGCTGGTGTCGCTGATCGACATCACGGCCAGGAAGAAGGCCGAGGCCTACCTCGAGTACCTGGGCAAGCACGACGTGCTGACGCAGCTGCGCAACCGCGCCTTCTTCTCGGAAGAGCTGAACCGGCTGTCGCGCAAGGGGCCGTGGCCGGTGTCGGTGCTGGTGATCGACTTGAACGGCCTGAAGCCCGTCAACGACGAGGAAGGACACGCCGCCGGCGACGCGCTGCTGCGGCGCGTGGGCGAGGTGCTGAGCAAGGCGGTCGACGAGCCCGGCTGGCCCGCGCGCATCGG
Source organism: Variovorax beijingensis (assembly GCF_007828835.1). Taxonomy (GTDB): domain Bacteria; phylum Pseudomonadota; class Gammaproteobacteria; order Burkholderiales; family Burkholderiaceae_C; genus Variovorax; species Variovorax beijingensis_A. The sequence goes on from NZ_VIVL01000014.1 coordinate 84,980, forward strand.
CGGCGACGAATTCGCGGTCGTGCTGCCGAAGACGGACGAGCGCGGGGCGGAGGCCATCCGCGACCGCATTGCCTCCATGCTCGACCTGAACAACCAGTTCTATGCGGGCCAGAGCGGCCGCTTGCTGAGCCTCGCGGTCGGCGTGGCGACCTGCGAGGCCGGCGACCTGCTCGATGCGGCGCTGCAGCGCGCGGACCGCGCGATGTACGAGGAAAAGGCGCGCCACTACCGCGACAGCGGGGCCGAGCGCCGGCGCGACTAGGGCGCGGCGCCGGCGATGCCGGTTTTCACTCCGCGTCGAGCCGGTCCCGCCGCATGGCGCGCCAGAGCGCGAGGTCGTAGCAGATCTTGAGCAGCCCGCAGGCGACGAGCGGCAGCGAGATCCATCCGGCCGCGAACAGCGCGCCGCTGAGCGTCGGGCTGATGGCCGCGGCCAGGCTGCGCGGCACCGCGGTGAAGCTCGCCGCGGCGCTGCGTTCGGGCGGCGTCACGACCGCCATCACGTAGGCGGTGCGCGTGGGCACGTCCATCGACGACAGCGCACTGCGCACCATCAGCAGGCCGAGCGCGATCGGCAGGCTCGGCGCCAGCGCGGCCAGCACCAGGCAGACATTGGCGGGCAGGTGCGTGAAGACCATGGTGTTGAGCAGGCCGATGCGCCGGGCCACCACGGGGGCGGCAAGCTGCGACGCCGCGCCGAGCAGGCCGGTCCAGAAGAAGAACACGCCGGCCTGGGTCAGCGAGAAGCCGAAGCGCTCCAGCAGCCACAGCGACATCAGCGCATTGACCATCAGTCCGCCGGCAAAGGCATCGACGCTGAAGAGCGCCGCCAGCCGCACCACCACGCGGCGCGACGGCCCGAGGGGTGCCGGTGCCACGGGTGCGCTGCCCGCCTCGTGGACGCCGGCGTGGTCGGGCAGCTTGCGGTAGAGCCAGAAGACGGCGAGCCCGATCGCGGCGTAGACCGCGAACATGCCGCGCAGCGCGTCGGGCCGCGCGAAGTGGCTGTGCCGAACCAGCCAGTCCGGCACGGCGGCCGCGAGCGCACCCATGGCCGCGCACAAGGCACCCAGCAGGCTGTAGCGCGCGAACAGCGCGGTGCGGGCATGGCCTTGCGCCGCCGCCGCAAGGCGCGCGTGCTCGAGCGGAAGGAACACGCTGACGTCGCCGGAACTCGGATTGAGCGTGCCGACCAGCGCGACCACCAGCAGCGGCCAGAACGAGGACAGGCCCGCAAAGCCCAGCCCGGTGGCGGCCATCAGCAAGGCGGCGCCGCGCAGCAGCCGCCCGCCCGCGAAGCGGTAGCCCCAGGCGCCCACCGCGAGCGTGGCAAGGGCCGAGCCCAGCATGGTCGCCGTGCTGACGATGCCGACTTCCAGCGTGCCCAGGCCGATCGACAGCAGGTAGGCCGGCAGCAGCACCGCCATGTAGCCGTCGCCGAAGGCGCGCAGCCCCCGCGCGGCGAGCAGGGGCAGTGCATCGGCGCTGACGCCTGCGGGCAGCAGGCGCGCAAGTCCGGTGCGCGGCGAAGGCGATGGTGCCGCGCTCATGGGCGGGGCTCCACGGCGTGTGCGGGGGGTGAATCAGGCAGGGCGGTGTCCACGGATGGCTCCATCACGGGTTGCCAGCGCTTGGACGGGACACCGTCTGGTTGTGCAGGCCGGGAGGCTGTTTTCCCGGCAAGGCCATGCTAGCAGAGACCCCATCGCGGTACGTAGTTCCCCTCAGCTTCTCGTCAGATTGCGATCAGCTCGGCGCAAGACCATGTGACCGTCCGGCGTTCCATCCGGATGGAGACAAGCCCGGGCGGAGTCCACCTGCGCCGGTTGCGTTCGACAACCCTCAATACATCGGGAACGTATGAGAAACAGAAATCTTGTCAGGGGACTCTTCCTCATGGCAATCGCGCTGGCCTTCGGCCTCACGGCGCTTCGCTACCCCATCGGAGACCTGAGCCGCGCCGGCGCGGGTCTTTTCCCCGCCATGGTGAGCGGCCTGCTGCTGCTGATCGGCGTGTCGACCGTCGTGCGCTCGTTCTTCGTGGAGCCGGTGAAGCTGGACCTGCACTTCAAGAACATCGCGCTCATCCTCACGAGCCTGTGCGGCTTCGCGCTGATCTCGATGTACCTGAACATGATCGCGGGCATCGTCTTCATGGTGTTCTGCTCGGCCTTTGCCGGCAGCTCGAACTCCTGGGTGCGCAACCTCAAGATCTCGGCCGGACTGATCGCCATGGCGCTGGCGCTTCAGAAGCTCCTCGGCCTCAACCTGCCGCTGTTCTGAGGAGACGACGATGGAAGTCCTGAACAACCTGGCGTTCGGCTTTTCGCACGCCCTGACCTGGCACAACCTGATGTACTGCGCCATCGGCTGCACGGTGGGAACACTGGTCGGCCTGCTGCCCGGCCTGGGGCCGCTGGCCACCATCAGCCTGCTGCTGCCGCTGACCTATTCCATTCCCACCACCGGTGCGCTGATCATGCTGGCGGGCATCTACTACGGTGCGCAGTACGGCGACAGCGTGAGCGCGATCACGATGAAGATCCCGCATGCGAGCAGCATCGTGGCCTGCATCGACGGCTACGCGATGACGCTCAAGGGCAAGACCGGCCTGGCGCTGTTCACGGCCGGCTTCTCCAGCTTCATCGGCGGCACGGTCTCGATCCTGGTGCTGTCGTTCCTTGCGCCCGTGCTGGGCGAGGTCGCCTTCCTGTTCGGCCCGGCGGACTACGTCGCGATGATGCTGGTGGGCTTCGTGTGCGTGAGCTTCGTCACCACCGGCAGCCTGCTGAACGGCCTGGCGATGTGCATGATCGGCGTGCTGCTCGGCACCATCGGCACCGACGTGAACAGCGGCATGGCGCGCTTCACCATGGACATGCCCTTCCTGACCGACGGCGTGGGCATCGTGAGCATCGCGCTCGGCTGCTTCGGCATTGCCGAGATCACCAAGAACCTCGACTCCCGCGAGGAACGCTCGCCCTTCAACGGCAAGATCAACCTCATTCCGACCTGGGCCGAGTTCAAGCGGATCATCCCCAGCGCGCTGCGCGGCAGCGTGGTCGGCTCGTTCCTGGGCATCCTGCCCGGCGGCGGCCCCACCATCGCGCAGTTCGCGGCCTACGCGCTGGACAAGAAGGTCAGCAAGTACAAGCACGAGATCGGCACCGGCTGCATCGAGGGCGTGGCCGGCCAGGCCGCAGCCGACGAAGCGGCGGCGCGCACGAGCTTCATCCCGCTGATGAGCATCGGCATTCCCGAGAACGCCGTGATGGCGCTGATGCTGGCGGCCTTCATCATCAAGGGCATCCAGCCCGGGCCGAACATGATCGCGAGCCATCCGGAGCTGTTCTGGGGCCTGGTGGCCAGCATGTGGATCGGCAACGTGTTCCTGCTGGTGCTGAACGTGCCGCTGGTGCGCTACTGGCTGTCGGTGTTCAAGATTCCATACAGCGTGCTGTTCCCGTCGATCCTGTTCTTCTGCTGCATCGGCACCTACAGCGTCAACAACAACCTGGACGACGTGTTCATCACCGCCGCGTTCGGCTTCATGGGCTACATGTTCATGCGGCTCGAGCTCGACGCCGCGCCGCTGATGCTCGGCTTCATCCTCGGGCCGATGCTCGAGGAGAACTTCCGCCGCGCGATGCTGCTGAGCCGCGGAAGCTTCGGCACCTTCGTGTCGCGTCCCATCAGCGGCACCTTGCTGAGCCTGATCGGCGTCTTCGTCGTGTGGCAGGTGGTTTCGTTCGTGCTGCAGGCCCGAAAGAAGGTCGCCGTTGCGCCGCCCATGGCACTGGAGCCGCAGGAGTAGCAGCGAAAGAAAGCCGCGGTCTGGCAAGCACCCTCAGCTTGCCGGCCATTCTCAAGCCTTGTGGCCCCACGGCGGGTGGGGTCAGCGAACCGGCTTGGCAAAATCGCAGGTTGCTTCAATTCCTTCACGGGCACCAAGGCGACCAGCGCATGCGAATCCACGAACTGAAACAACGGCTGCGGGAAGCCGGCGCGGGCCCCAGCCACGAGCAGCGCATCCTGCGGCTGTGGTCCCATGCGCTGCCGCGCAACAGCGGCAGGCGCCTGCCGGCGAGCTTCTTTCCTTCGTCGCTGCTGGCGGCCCTGCCATCGATCGAAGCGGAGCTTGCGGGGCTGGCGCGCATCCACGCGGTGCATCCCGGCGCCGATGGGTCCGAGCGGCTGCTCGTCGCGCTGGCCGACGGCCAGACGGTGGAGAGCGTGCTGCTGCCGCGCGACGGGCTGTGCGTCTCGTCGCAGGTGGGCTGCGCGGTCGGATGCCGGTTCTGCATGACGGGACGCGAAGGGTTGCTGCGCCAGGTGGGCAGCGCCGAGATCATTGCCCAGGTCGCCCTCGCGCGCAAGCGCCGGCCGGTGCGCAAGGTGGTGTTCATGGGCATGGGCGAGCCGGCCCACAACCTGGACAACGTGATGGAGGCGATCGAGCTGCTCGGCACGGTGGGCAACATCGGCCACAAGAACCTCGTGTTCTCCACGGTGGGCGACCCGCGCGCGTTCGAGCGGCTGCAGCAGGCGCGCGTCAGGCCTGCGCTGGCGCTCTCCTTGCACACCACCAGGGCCGACCTGCGCAAGAAGCTCCTTCCGCGCGCGCCGAACATGACGCCCGAGGAACTGGTCGGCGCGGGCGAGCGCTACGCCCGGGCCAGCGGCTACCCGATCCAGTACCAGTGGACGCTGCTGGAAGGCGTCAACGACGGGCCGGAGGAAATCGAGGGCATCGTGAGGCTGCTCTGCGGCAAGTTCGGCGTGCTGAACATGATTCCCTTCAACGCCGTGGAAGGCGTGGCCTTCAGCCGCCCCTCGCTGGAGCGCTGCGAGCAGATCGCGCGCACGCTGCACCAGCGCGGCGTCCTGACGAAGCTGCGCCATTCGGCCGGCCAGGATGTCGACGGCGGGTGCGGCCAGCTGCGGGCGCGCGCAGCCGAGGCAAGGGTGGTGCCGATTCGGTTCGCTCAGCTGAGCGAGGCCACCCAATCCCAGACCTGAGCGGGCGCTTCGACCATCACGTTGTGGCCGAGCGGCCCGAGCTCGCGCGCATCGGGGTCGATCTCGCGGGTCTGCGCCATCGTGACCAACGCGTCGTGCTGCCCTCGGGCGAGATGGACAGGGCAGCGCGCGAGCGCCGCCAGTTCGGGCACCGGCGGCTTGCCCACGGCATGGGCCCGGGGATCCATCGCAAGACGCCAGCCGTCGTCGTCCCGCGCGATGCCCCGCGCAGCGACGGCTGCCGCCGCATCCGCGATTCCGGCAAGGCCGCAGACCTTGAGGTACCTGTCCCACGCTTCTTCTTCCGTGGCGAATTTCCTGGCCGGCTGCGACGCCAGCGCCTCCATGCGGCGCAGCTCTTCGTCGCTCCACGCGAGCTTGATGCCGGCTGCGAACACCCGGTGCGGCGCGACGCCGAACCAGCCCGTGGCCAGAGCGAGCGCAATCACCCCGCCGAGTGAATGCCCGAGCACCACGAGACGGCCCTCGGGATGGAGGTGCGGCAACGCGGCGCGCGCCACGCCGGCGGCGTACTGGCCCATGGCATAGGCGTCCTGCCGGTCGGACCGGCCGTGGCCAGGCAGGTCGAGCACGAGCCAGCGGCCGCGCCAGCGGGCACCGGCCTCGGCGCACATGGGCGACCACACCGCGCCCGTGGCGCCCATGCCGTGCAGCATCAGGAGCAGGTCCGGGCCCTCGCCGCCTTGTTCGATGTACATGTTCATTGCCTCCGTCGCATCTGCGACGGCGCAAGAATACTTGCCCCTGGAGGCTTTGCGTGCGGCGCCGGATACCTTCGGCTACTCGAACGCAATCTCTGCAACAAGTGGCGAATCGGGCTCCTTGCCCAGCGCATTGGCGAGCGTGCTGCCCTGGCGGAACCAATAGCGGCAGCCGGTTCGAGTGAGCATCGTGACGCACATCAAGCCGTCGGACTGGATCACCCATGTTCCCGAGGCCCTGCCCGGACCGCTCCTGTTGACGAACTCGACACGGCCGTCAGGCCGGAAGATCCAGTGCGACACCATGCCCGTCGACAGGTTCCTCGACTCGATGCTCTTGTCGATGAGCACGCTCTCGATCTCGGCCTTGCCCAGATAGACGCGCTCCTCGGCTGCAGTCACGTGGGCGATCGGCGGGAAGAGCGCCATCGCGCCGAAGAACATCGAGCAGAAGATTCGGACTTGCATGATTCGCTCCATCGAGCGCATAGGTACCCATGCGGCGAACTCCCTGGCCTGTGGCGAATGCCACCCATCCACGATAGGCGAAGCCAGCGGATTCTTCATGATCGAACTGCGAAGATGTGGCGATGATTTCGCGAAGAGAAAAGTCTTCATGACCTTCCGGAGCGAAGCAAACAGGAACAGAATCTCCGAGCGGTTCGCTGTGTTCAATGCCACTGCCGGCAATCTCGAGAGATGCGTTTATGTACGAGCGGCAACCACCAGCCAATGAGCAAGATCTGCCCGCACCTGCAAGCTCGCGGGGCCGCGCCGGAGTCGCGACAGCCGTTCAGTTCGCGGACTTCCAGTTCGATTTCGAACGCGGCCAGCTGCGGCAGGGTGGCACGCTGATACCGCTCAGCCCCAAGCCCGATGCGCTGCTGCGCTTCTTCCTCGCCCATCCCCAGCGCCTCATCAGCAAGACGGAGCTGATGGACAGCCTGTGGCCGGACGTGGTGGTCACGCACGACTCGCTCGTGCATTGCATCGGCGAACTGCGCAGCCGCCTGGGCGATCACGGCGCGACACTGATTGCGACATCTCCGCGGCGCGGCTACATGTTCGACGCCGAAGTCCTGCCCGTGAAATTCGATCGCGCGGATCCGCCCGCGCACCGACCGGAAGCAGCCGCGGCGCCGGTGCAGCGCAACGGGTGGCTTGCGGTCGCCGCCCCGCTGTGCGTCAGTGCGGTCGGCATTGCGGTGGCGATCTACATGGCTTCGGCGCCACGGCGCGCAAGGCGCGCGCCTCAGCCGGCGAAGGCCGCCTCGGGCAAGCCCCGCGCATCCGGCAGCTGAATGGCGAACAGCGAGCCGGACAGCGGCGCCGTCGCCAGCTGCTCCTCGCTGAGCCGCAGCGACGCGCTCGTGACAAACAGCGTGTCCAGGTTGTCGCCGCCGAAGCAGCAGCTGGTGGGACGCGGAACCGGCACGCGCAGGCGCTGCATGAGCTGGCCTTCCGGCGAGAAGCGCGCGATCTGCCAGGCGTCCCAGAGAGCGACCCACAGGCAGCCCTGGTCGTCGACCGTCAGGCCGTCGGGCTTGCCGTCGGAGGCTGCGATGGTGATCAGCGGGCGCCGGTTGCCAACGGTACCGCCAGCGAGGTCGAAGTCGTAGCGGTAGATGGTCTGGCGGTACGTGTCGGTGACGTACATGGTCTTGTTGTCGGGGCTCCAGCCAATGCCGTTGGGCACCGTGAAACCGGTGTCGACCTGCTTCCAGCTGCCGTTCGCCTCGATGCAGAACAGGTGGCCCCGGTTGGCCGCCGCGGCCATGTCCATCGAGCCGACCCACAGGCGGCCGCGCCGATCACACTTGCCGTCGTTGTAGCGCACATTGGTCCGGCCCGCCTCAGGGTGGCAGAAGGCCGTCAGCCGCCGTGTGGAGAGATCGAGGGCCATGACCCCTCCTGGCGTTGCCACCAGCAGACCGCCGCTGGCCTTGGGCACGACCAGGCTTGCCATGGTTCCGAGCGGCGTCTCGGTGTCCGCGCCCGTCGCGGCGTCGTAGCGGTGCACCGAGGGCGTGAGGATGTCGACCCAGTAGAGCGCATGGTCTCGAGGCGACCACACCGGTCCTTCGCCCAGCAGCGAACGCACTTCGCTCACGCAGCGCACCTCGACGGGCAAGGTGGTTTCGGGCGGCGCCTGGGTTGCAAGGGACACGGCCTTGCCCGCGGCGCTGTGGGTGATGCTGCGCGAGGCGCCCATCAGCGCGGACGACAGGGCATGGGCGCGCGCGGCGTCCAGCCGGCTCGCATCGGTGGCGATGGCGACGGCGCCGATCGGGCGGCCTTCGTAGTCGAAGATCGGCGCGGCCACCGCCGCGCGATCGGATGCGCGCTCGCCCTGCTCGATGGCATAGCCGCGCGCGCGCACCAGGTCGAATTCGGCATGCAGTTCGGCCGGCGCCACGATCGTGCGCGGCGTGAAGCGCTCGAGATCGAGCGCCTGGACCAGCCGCCGCTGGCCCGAGGGATCGAGGTTCGCCGCAATCGCCTTGCCCGCCGCCGACGCATGCACCGGCAGGCGCTGCCCGACGGCGGAGCGCCCGCCCGGGGCCTCGGCCCCGGGTTCGCTGGCAAGGATGACCACGCAGGTGCCGTCGAGCACCGTGAGTTCCACGGTCTCGCCCAGCGCGTCGCGCAGCCGCGCGAGCTCGTCCTGCGCCGCCACGCGCAGGTCGAACTCGCTCCATACGTCGTGCGCCAGCTCGAGCAGGCGCAGCCCGAGCTGGAAGGTCTTGTCGTAGGCGTTGTGCCGCAGCAGCCCTTCGCGCACCAGCGTCGCCAGGATGCGGTGCAGCGTGGCCTTGGGCAGGTCGCAGGCGCGCAGCAGGTCGGTGAAGGTCATCGGGCTGCGGCGCGCCGAGACGATGTTCAGCAGATGCATCGCCTTCTCCAGCACGCCCAGGCCCGAAGCCGAAGGCTTGCCGGCGTCGGCGGCCTGGTGCTTCGTTTCGGTTGCCGGAGGGTGGGCTGCGCTGTCTCGCCGGGAGACGGCTCCGGTGGTGCGACGTGTCATGAATGCGTGGAGAAGGGTTCCAGAGGCGGAACGTGCGCCGGATTCTAGTTCGGGCCTGCTGCGCGCCAGCCGCCGGCCCGGCTCATTCGAGCCTGATGCCGCGGCTGCGCACCACTTCCGCCCAACGCGCCGTTTCGCTGCGCACATACGCGCGCAGCTGTGCGGGCGTCGACGCTGCCGGCGTGACGCCGAAGCCGGCGAAGCGCTCGCGCACCGCCGGCGTGTCCATGGCTTCGCGCAGCAGCTTTTCGAGCCGCTCCACGCCCGCCGCGGGCACGTTGCGGCCCGCAAAGAGTGCGGCCCAGCCGGCGATGACGAACTCCTCGCCGAGCGAGCGCAGCACCGGCACGCCGGGCAGGTTCGGCAGGGGCTGCGCCGAGGTGACGGCCACCGCGCGCAGGCGGCCGGCCTGGACCAGCGGCAGCGCGACCGGCAGATTCATCACGCCCAAGGAGACCGTGCCCGCCGCGACATCGGGGATCAGCACGCTGTCGCCCTTGTAGGGCACCGGCAGCAGGCGCGTGCCGAGCTTGCGGTTGAGCAGCTCGGTGGCCAGGTGCGAGAGCGTGCCGACGCCGCTGTTGCCGGCGCTCAGCTCGCCCGCGCGGCCGCGGGCCACAAGGTCGTCGAGGCTGCGCACGGGCGAGCCGGCGCCCACGGCCAGCACCAGCGGCTGCGTCGAAATCATGCCCACCGGCTGCAGGTCCCGCTGCACGTCGTAGCCCAGGTCGCTGCGCAGTGCCGGCAGGATGGTCATGGTGGTGCTGCCCATCAGCAGCATGTGGTCGTCGCTGCTCGCGGCCACCATCGCGGTGCCGGTGATGCCGCCCGCACCCGGGCGGTTGTCGACCACCAGCGGCTGGCCGATGCGCGGTGCGATCAGCTCGGCCAGGATGCGCACGGAGCCGTTGCCCGCGCCGCCCGGCGCAAACGGAACGATCACGGTGACGGGCCGCGTGGGCCACGGCGCCTGCGCGCGGGCGGGCACGGGCCAGAGCGACGGCGCCGCCGATGCGGCCAGCAGGCCGAGCAGGCCTCGGCGCGAAAGCGCAAAAGCAGTTGCCGAAGCTCGCATGGCCTGGTCCCGGTTCCGGCGGCTCATTCGGCCTTGATGCCAGCGTCGGCCGCGAGCTTCCTGTAGAAGGCGGCTTCATCGCGCAGGCTCTTTGCGAACTCCGCGGGACCCGAGCCCACGCGCACCACGCCGCGCTCGCGCAGCTGGGCCTCGGTGCCGGGCAGGCGCAGGAACGCCTGGATCTCGGCCGCGAGCTTGTCGACGATGGCCGGCGGCGTGCCGGCCGGTGCCATGACGCCATGCCAGGGATTCATCTCGAAGCCCTTCACGAACTCGGCGATGGGCGGCAGCTCGGGCGCGAAGAACACCCGTTGTGCGGTCGAGACGCCAAGCGCACGCAGCTTGCCCGATTGCACCTGCGGCCAGGAGGTGGCGGCCGCATCCATGGCGGCATCGATCTGTCCGCCGAGCAGGTCGGTCAGCATGGGCGCAGAGCCCTTGTAGCCGACATGGACCATCGAGGTGCCGGTTTTCTGCATGAAGAGTTCCATGCCCACGTGCAGCGCCGAGCCTGCGCCGGAAGAGCCGTAGCTGAGCTGCCCCGGGTGCGCCTTGAGGTAGGCGAGGAACTCGGGCAGCGTACGCGCCGGCACCTTCTGCGGATTCACCACCAGGATCAGCGGCGTGATGCCCACCATCGTGACCGCCGCGAAGTCCTTCACCGGATCGTAGGGGAAGGCCTCGGGCCGCACGGCGGGATTGATGGCGTTGGCCGCGACATTGCCCATGCCGATGGTGTAGCCGTCCGGCGCGGCCTTGGCGACCACCGCCATTCCCACGCTCGAACCGGCGCCGGGCTTGTTGTCGACCACCACGGGCTGGCCCCATCGGGTCTGCAGGTGGGTGGCGATCATGCGCGCCATGGCGTCGGCGGCGCCGCCGGCCGGCACCGGCACGATGAACTTGATCGGCCTGGACGGATACGCCGCCGGGGCAGGCTGCGCCTGCGCGCTGCCGAAAGCGGGAAGCAGCGCGCAGGCGAGTGCGAGGCGCAGGACGGTTCGCTTGTCTTTGTGGAACATGATCTTTGTCTCCTTGGATTTCCTTCAGGCCGCCGACCAGCGCGCGATCAGCGCCCTTGCGCGGCGAGCCAGTTCGTCGATCGAAATGCCCGGCGTGTAGAGGCCGGACCCGATGCCGACCCCCGATGCACCGGCCGCCTTGAAGGACCCGATGTTGTCGACGTTGACGCCGCCGACGCTGAACATCGGCGTCCCCGCAGGGAACACCGCGGTCCATGCCTTCAGTGCCGCAGTCCCCAGCAGCTCGGAGGGAAAGAGCTTGAGCGCGTCGGCGCCCGCCTGAAGGGCTGCAAAGCCCTCGGTGGGGGTGGCCACGCCGGGCATCGAATACACCCCGCGCGCCTTGGTCCGGCGCACGACCTCGGGGTCGAAGTGGGGCGACAACACCAGCTGCGCGCCGGCGTCGACGGCGCGATCGACCTGCGCGGCAGTCATGACGGTGCCTGCACCGATCTGCAGGCGATCACCGAATTCGCGCGCGAGAGACGCGATGCCGGCGAACGCCTGCGGCGAATTCAGCGGCACTTCGATGCAGCGAACCCCGCATGCTTCCAGCGCATGCCCCACCTGGCGCACCTCGCCGGGCGCGATGCCGCGCAAGATGGCAATGACCCCGTTCATGCCATGTCCCTGGCAAGCCCGGCCTCGATGGCGACGCGCCACTGCCCTCGCGTGGTCGACCCCTCGCTCGCGCGGCGCGTGTCCACCCCGGCGATGCCGAGCGCGGTTTCGTAGCGGCTGCACAGGTCGTCGTCACCCAGCAAGGTGACGCTGCGCTGCGGGTGCCGCGCGGTCGCGCCCGCGATCTCCAGGCCGATCAGGATGCCCGAGAGATAGTCGGGCAGGCCCTCCGGCTCGATGTCGCCCATGAGCCCCGCGGTGCGCGCCGCGAACACCACGTGCAACGCGTTGCCATGTTGCGCCAGGCCCAGCCTGACGCCGGCGTCGAAGGCCTCGGGCCGCGCCGTGCCGAAAGCCATGAGCCGGCCGAGGATGCCGTGCTTCGTCAGCAGGCCGTAGAACTCGCCGGTCATGAAGGTCTCGAAGCGGTCGACCTTGCCCTGCTCGCCCAGCCAGGCCCATTTGCTGTGCGTGCCCGGCAGCACGCAGCAGTCGCCGGCCGCAAGGCCGGCGCCCCAGAGCTGGGTTTCCTCGCCGCGCATCACGTCGTGCACACCGTCGATGCCGACGCAACGGATGCCGGGCACGATGTGCAGTACCGCACCGGGCCTGACCTCGACCTGCACCAGCTGCGACGCGGCGGCCGGCAGCCCTGCCGGGCAGGCGACGTAGGGCGCCTCCTGCCAGCCTTGGCGGCTGCCGATCATGCCGCTGGCAATCAGGGGCACCGCATGCGTGTCGATCCAGTCGCCGCACAGCGCCAGCAGTGCTTCGGCGAAACGCCGGTCGGGCACGGCCATCACACCGCCGGCTGCGCTGCGGGCTTCGAGGAGGCCGCCATGCGCATCGAGCAGGCTCGCGCGCAGGTTGGAAGTGCCCCAGTCGATGGCGATCAACGACGCCTTCATTGCGAAGCGCCTTTCTTTCTCAAGAATTGCCAGACTTCCGGGGCAGGCTCGATGCCCAGGCCCGGGCCTTCGGGCAGATGGAAGGCCCCGGCGTCGCAGCGCATCGCGGTCTGGACGTACTTCAGGTTGCGGTCGAAGACCGAGTGCTGGTATTCGTGCATCGGCGCATTGGGCAGCGCCGCCGTGGCGTGCAGGCTGGCGGCCTGGTAGATGCCCAGGCCGATGCTGGCGTGCGGGATCACTTTCATGTGAAAGGCATTGGCCATGCGGCCGATCTGCATGAACTGGCTGATGCCGGTGTGCCCCATCTCGGGCTGCACGATCGACATCGCGCGCCGCTCCAGGCGAGGGCGGTATTCGAAGACCGTGCGCCATTCCTCCCCCAGCGCGAGCGGCACGCGCACGCTCGCGCCCACATGGGCCTGGCCCTCGATGTCCTCGGGTTGGCAGGGGGCCTCGACGAAGTAGGGCCTGTAGGGCGCGAGCTGGTCGATGAGCTGCACCGCTTCCTGCGCGCTGAACTTCCAGTGCAGGTCGACCATCAGCCGGACGGCATCGCCCAGGCCCTCGCGCAGCGTTCGCATCTCGGCCACGATGCCGTCGAAGGAGACGGCCGCGTGGTACTTGAAGGCATCGAAGCCCTTGGCGACGAAGCCGCGCGCGAGTTCGAGCCGGGCCGCAAGGGTCGCCCCCGGAAGGCCGGACACGTAGGCCGGCACGGTCTCGAGCCGCTGGCCGCCGAGCAGCTTGACCACGGGCTGGCCCAGCAGCTTTCCGAACAGGTCCCACACCGCGATGTCGACCCCTGCGATGGCGTCGACGTAGAAGCCCCCGAAGAAGCCGCGCACGCGCATCAGGTCGTACAGGTCTTCCTGGATCACCACCGCGTCGCGCGGATCACGACCCACGATCACCGGCCCGATCACGTCGTCGATGATGTTCGTGACGGCGTCGGGTGCCACGATGCCGTAGGTCTCGCCCCAGCCGACGGTGCCGTCGTCGGCGGTGATCTTGATCAGCACCGACATGTCGGCCGACGGATAGATCGCGCGATTGCCGCTGCGCACGAGGTAGCCGCGCGCGTTGATCTTCTCGCCGGGCCCCAGAGGTCCGAGGTAGGGCGTGTCGCGCGGCAGCGAGATGATGAAGCTCTCGACCTGCGCGATCTTCGCGAAGCCGGTCATGGCAGCTGGTCCTGCGGCAGCAGCAGGTCCTCGATGTCCGCCAGGAACGCATCGACATCCGCCATGTCGAACGCGTCGAGCAGGGGCCCCGGCATGCGCTGGCGCGTGTCGGCGACGAGGCCGCGCTTCTTGAGCACGTATTTCGTCAGCGACCAGCGAAACACCGCCTGCACGTTCAGCACCGGCAGCATGCGCGTGAAAAGCGTGCGGACCCGATCGGCGTCGCCCTCGCGATGCGCCTTGAAGAGCGCGGTGTGCACCTCCGCCAGCTCGATCGCGGGCATGGTGCCGGCCGCGCCGCGGCGCAGTTCATCCGTGATGTAGCGCCCGCCGGCGCCACCGAAGACACCCAGCAGATGTGGCGGCGCCTTGTCGCGCAATACCGAGAGACGCTGCCCGCTCGGCAGCGTTTCCTCCTTGACATAGCGGATCGACGGAACGGCCGCCAGGACCTCGAGCACCACCTCCGGGTCCAGCCCCGCGCCCACCGGGGGCGGCACGTTCTGCAGCATGAGCGCGACCCCCTCGGCCGCCTGCGCGACCTCGCTGAAGTAGGCGATCTGTTCGGCCGCACCTTTCCGATCCGGCGGCACCGCCACCATCAGCGCCGCCGCGCCGCGTGCGCTTGCCTGGGCCGCGAGGCGCACGGTCGTCGCGGTGTCGCTGCTCGAAACGCCCGCAATCACCGGCACACGGCCCGCCACCTCGGACAGCACGGCGTCCAGGAGCGATTGCCGCTCGTCGGGCGCGAGCTGACCCACTTCGCTTGCGACACCCGGGTAGGTCATGCCATCGACGCCGCACCGGATCAGATAGTCGACCAGCCTGCGCAGCGAAGCCGCATCGGGCCGCCCCTGGGCATCGAAGGGGGTGGGAAGCACAGGAAATACACCAGTCAAAGAAGGACGCACGGCCATGAAAGTTCTGAAGTTAGTTCCAATGAATGGAAATTATCTTTCTGACCGCCTTCAATGCAATTGGGTATTAACCCCTACGCAGCCCCAGTCTGCGGACGCGCACTGCCTCCCGATGTGCCCGCGGCGCGCGGGAAGTTTGTCTATCTTTTCCATTTAATGGAAAAGCTTCGTCGGGCACATAATTGTGTCCTGATGAAACCATCCCGCGTTGCCCTTGGCCGGTGGATCGCAACGCTGTGGCTGGCCCTGCCCCTCGCGGTCCTGCCTGGGGCGGGCGCCGCCGAGCCCTCGGCAGCGGATGCAGCAGCGCCGCAGAGCCATGGCGCTGTCCACATCACGCGGGCCGAACTGCTGTCCGTTCCAGGCATGGGCTATTCCGCCCCGCCGCGGCGCAGCGAGGATGCCGGGCTGCCAAGCGACGGGTGGCAAGCGGTCAGCCTCCCGCGTACGGCCGGACGGGAACTGGTGCCCACATCCGCGGGCGGCGTGCGCACGGTCACCGACTGGTACCGCATCGATCTGTCCGGGTCGGCGCCCTCGGCGCAGCCGCGCCTTCTCTACCTTCCGCGCTGGAAGACCCTGGGCCGCATTGCGGTGTACGGTGACGGCGTGCTGCTGTATCAATCGCAAGGCAGCGCCGTCCACAACGGCTACAACCATCCACTGCTGCTGCCGCTGAACGCGGCGGCCCACACGCCTTCACCTTCGACCGTGCTGATCCGCGTCGACCGCCTGCGCAGCAGCGGAAGCGGGTTTTCGACGGTGTGGGTGGGCGACCAGGATTCGCTGCGCTGGCGCTACCAGGGCCGCCAATTGCTGCAGGTGCTGCTGCCGTTCATGGGCAGCGCCGCGTTCCTCGCGGTGGGCGTCTTCGCGTTCGCGGTGTGGCTGGTCAAGCGGCGCGAATCGCTCTACCTGCTGTTCTTTGCCATCTCGGCGGCCGCCTTCCTGCGCACGCTGCACTACTTCGTGACCGGCGACCACCTGCTGATGTCGGACGAGTGGTTCGAATGGATCACCGTGGCTTCCCTGCTCTGGCTGATCATCTTCATCCACCTGTTCCTGCAGCGCCTGCATCAGCAGCCCTCGCCCTGGCTGACCCGTTCGTCGGTGGGCCTGGCACTGGCGTCGAGCATTGCGACGCTGCCCCATGCGTCCGCGGCGGTGCCCAGTCTCTACCTGTTCACGCCGCTGCTCAACCTGGCCGTGCTGCCCATTGCGATGCTGATCTTCGCGGTGAACCTGCGCAAGGCGCTGCGCTCCAAATTTCCCGAGGGGCGCCTGGTGGCGGGCTGGGCCGTGCTGGCGCTGGCCTTCACCTCCTATGACGGGCTGCTGCAGAACAACCTGGTGAGCCCGGAGAGCGTCTACACCTCGCCCTACGCCATCATCAGCCTGTTCTTCATCTTCTCGTACATCATGTTCCAGCGGTACACCGGCGCGTTCGCCGAAGTGGCCCGCCTGAACAAGGGCCTGGCCGAGCGCCTGCGGGCGCGCGAAGCCGAGCTGGAGCAAAGCTACCAGCGGCTGCGCGTGATCGAGAACGAGCAGATGCTCGGTGCCGAGCGCCGGCGCCTGATGCAGGACATGCACGACGGGCTCGGTTCGTCGCTGATCAGTGCGATCCGTTCGGTGGAGCAAGGCGCCATGACCGACACCGAGATCTCCGGCGTGCTCAAGGGCTGCATGGACGACCTCAAGCTGGCCATCGATTCCATGGAGAGCGTGGACGCCGACCTGCTGCTGCTGCTGGCGACCCTGCGCTTTCGCCTGGCGCCGCGCATCGAGAGCGCCGGCCTCGCGCTGCGCTGGGACGTGCAGTCCGTGCCCGCGCTGCCCTGGCTGGACCCGGGCAGCGCGCTGCACATCCTGCGCATCATGCAGGAGTGCGTGGCCAATGTGCTGCGCCACACGCGGGCCACCATCATCCGCTTCAGCACCGCGACCGAGGGCCAGGGCGTCTGCGTGATGATCGAGGACAACGGCGCGGGCTTTGCCGTGGAGGAGGCCCTGCGCCAAAGCGGCCGCGGCCTGCGCAACCAGCAGCGGCGCGCACTGGCCATCGGTGGCACGGTGCGCTGGGAGTCCGGCAGTGACGGAACGCGCTTCACGCTCTGGCTGCCCCTGCACCATGGGAGCGGGATCGAAAAGTCCATGAGTCCCGCCTGAGGGATGGATGGCCCGCGCCAACGGGCGTCTTCATTGCTAGGATTGCGCCATGTCCAGCTACACAGTCCAGCAGCTCTCGGCTGACGACGGGGCACTGATGAATGCGCTTCTCGGCGTTTTCGGCGAGGCCTTCGGCGATCCGGATACCTACGGCACCCGCCGCCCTCGCCCCGCCTACCTCCGGCAGTTGCTGGGCAGCGACTATTTCATTGCGCTGGTGGCGCGCGAGGGATCGCAGGTCATCGGCGGCCTCGCGGCCTACGAGCTGAAGAAGTTCGAGCAGGAGCGCAGCGAGATCTACATCTACGACCTGGCCGTGGCCGCCGAGCACCGGCGCACAGGCGTGGCGACCGCGCTGATCCGCGAGCTCCAGCGCATCGGCGCCGAGCGCGGGGCCTGCGTGATCTTCGTCCAGGCCGATCCACCCGATGCGCCGGCGGTCGCCCTGTACGCGAAGCTCGGCGTGCGCGAAGACGTGCTGCATTTCGACATTCCGGTGCCGACGGCGCAGGCGTCCTGAGATCCAGTGGCTCTCACACGCGACAACTGGCCCGACCGGGCAGCCGTCCAGGCCTCGCTGGCAGCCCGCTTCACGCTGCCACCCCTGCCCGCGCCGGTCCAGGACTGGTTCGCGTGGTGCCGCCGCATGGGGACCCAATCTCTCGTGCTGAAGCAACCGGGCTGGCGCGAGGATTCGGAGGGCGTGCTCACCGGTTCGGGCGCTGTCGACGTGCCCAGCCTCATGGCAGAAATGGAAGGCTACCGTTTCATCCTGAACCAGAAAGCCAGCACGCCCGAACATCTGGTGTGGAGCGACGCCGTGGATGCGGGCCAGTGGCAGGCGCACTGGGTGGTCCTGCAGAACGCGGATGGCGATCCCTTGATCGGCGACATCAGCCAGCCCGAAGTGCCGGTGCTGTGGGACTGGCACGGGAGCGGGCGCTGGTCGCCGCAGCCGCTGTTCCCGAATCTCCAGATGCTGATGGAGCGCATCGAGGTGCATGCGCCGCCTTCGCTGCCGAGCGACGATTCGCCGACGGTCTTCCGCACGGTGCATCTGACGGACCTGGGCAGCGAGCCCTTGCGGGTCCTGACGGCGCTCAAGTCGCATCCGCACTACAGGCATCTCGCGGGGGCAAGCCTGCTGAAGCTCAAGCATCAGCTGCCGCTGAAGCTGCTCGACGACAGCGTCAGCCTGGCCCTGAAGGACGACCTTGTCCACCGCTTCGAGGCGCTGGGCGCCCGAGTGGAAGTGACCGAGCGGATCCACCGGCGCGCCGACGGGAATGCGCAGCACCTGGCGCCGTCGGACTGACGCCCGGTGCCCTCACTCGGCCGCGGAAGCCGCCACGCTGTCCAGCGCGTCCATCGCATCGTCCGGCAACTCCAGCTTCGCCGCGGCCAGGTTCTCGCGCAGGTGCCCGACAGAGGAGGTGCCGGGAATCAGCAGGATGTTGGGCGAACGGCGCAGCAGCCAGGCGAGCGCCACCTGCATCGGCGTGGCACCGAGGCGCTGCGCCACGCCGGAGAGCCCGGAAGACTGCAACGGGGTGAAGCCGCCGAGCGGGAAGAACGGAACGTAGGGAATGCCGTCGCGTGCCAGCTCGTCGATCAGCGCGTCGTCGCTGCGGTGCACGAGGTTGTAGTGGTTCTGGACGCAGGCGATGCGGCAGATGCGGCGGCCTTCGGCCACCTGCGCGGGCGTCGCGTTGCTCAGGCCGACATGGCGCACGAGCCCCTGGCGCTGCAGATCGGCCAGCGCCGCGAGCGGTGCCTCGATCGATCCCTCGGCCGGGCCGTGCACGTCGAACATGAGCCGCAGGTTCACGAGCTCCAGCACGTCCAGGCCGAGGTTGCGCAGGTTGTCGTGCACCGCCTGCGCGAGCTCCTCGGGCGAGAACGCCGGCAGCCAGCCGCCGGTGTCGCTGCGGCGCGCGCCGATCTTGGTGACGATGGCAAGGTCCTTCGGGTACGGCGCGAGCGCCTCGCGGATGATCTGGTTGGTGACGTGCGGGCCGTAGAAGTCGCTGGTGTCGATGTGGTCGACGCCATTCGCGACCGCTTCGCGCAGCACGGCCACGGCCGCCTCGCGGTCCCTGGGCGGGCCGAACACGCCGGGGCCGGCGAGCTGCATGGCGCCGTAGCCGAGCCGATGGACGGTGCGGTCGCCGAGGATGTAGGTGCTGGGGGTCTGCGTGCTGGACATGGTGTCTTTCCTGAAGCGCTGGAGTGATGGAGTGGGGTCGTGAAGCGCAGTCTAGGCAGCGCTTCGCTGCTTGATAACCCACCATAATCGGCACAGGCTGTGCGGAATTCCAAACAATGAACGTCGACCTCGGGGATCTGAACGCCTTCGTGGCGGTGGCGGGGGCCAAGGGCTTTCGCGAGGGCGCGCGCCTGAGCGGCACCAGCGCATCGGGCCTGAGCGAGGCGGTGCGCCGGCTGGAGGCCGAGCTCGGCGTGCGGCTGCTTCACCGTACGACGCGCAGCGTTCGGCCCACGGAAGCGGGAGAACGCCTGCTCGAGCGGCTGAGGCCCGCGCTCAATGAAGTCGAGGCGGCGCTCGACGTGGTGAACGGCTTTCGCGACCGGCCGGCCGGCACGCTCAAGCTCAACGTGCCGATCAGCGCCGCGCGGCTCGTGCTGCCGTCGATCGTGCCGCGCTTCCTGGCCGCCTATCCCGACATCTCGCTCGAAGTGATTGCCGAGGACGGATTTGTCGATGTGCTGGCAGCCGGCTGCGATGCCGGCATCCGCTACGACGAACGGCTCGAGCAGGACATGGTCGCCGTGCCGATCGGCCCGCGCTTCCAGCGCTTCGCCGTGGCCGCCGCGCCCTCCTATCTCGATCGCCACGGCCGGCCGGAGCATCCGCGCGACCTGCTCGGCCACGCCTGCCTGCGCGGGCGCTTTGCCAGCGGGTCGATGCCGCTGTGGGAGTTCGAGCGCGACGGCGAAACCTTGCGCGTCGACGTGACCGGGCGGCTGATCGTGCGCATCGGCTCGTCGGCCGATCTGGCGGTGGACGCGGCGATCGCCGGCACCGGCGTGATCTACCTGTTCGAGGACTGGCTGCGGCCCCACTTCGACCGCGGCGCGCTCGAACCGATCCTCGAACCCTGGTGGCCACGCTTCTCGGGCCCGTTCCTCTACTACCCTGGCCGCCGGCTGCTGCCGGCGCCGCTGCGGGCATTCGTGGATTTCATTCAGGGCACGTAAGGACGATGCATTCACCATCCATGAACATCGAGCAAGCACGCGCCTCGGACGCGCACGAGATCGCCTCCGTCCTGCAGGAGGCCGCGCAATGGCTCTCCGACGGCGGCAGAGCACTGTGGTCAGGTGCGGAGATCGGCCACGGGCGCGTTCTGCGAGACGCGAGCTCGGGGTTGTTCCATGTCGCACGCGAAGGCGGGCAGTTGGCCGGCGTGATGAAGTTCGAACTGGAGGATCCCGTCTTCTGGCCCGAGATCGCGCCTGGCACCTCGGCCTTCGTTCACAAGCTGGCCGTCCGCCGGGCGTGGGCGAAGAAGGGCGTGTCGACCGAGCTGCTGACGTTTGCCAGTGCACGCGCCCGGGCTCTCGGCCGGCCATACCTTCGCCTGGACTGCGTCGCGGACCGGCCCGGGCTGCGAAATCTCTATGAGCACTTCGGCTTCGCGCTGCACAGCATCATCCAGAAGGGCGCCGTCTCGTTCGCGCGGTACGAGCTGCAGACGACACAATAGCTGCGGCAACAGGGCGGAGGCCTGGTCGCCAACGAGCGCCTGGTCGGCAAGCTCAAGGCGAGCCAGGACGAGGCGCTGCAAGACAGGCTGGGCACCGTGAGCGGGCTGGCCGCCGAAGGAATCGAGAACGCGACGGCCATGGCGCTCCTCGTCGAACGCGCCGCCCAGCGGCTGCGCTGACGGGATGGCCATGCTGCTGTACCTGCTCGATCTCGCCGGCATCGCGGTGTTTGCCATCAGCGGCGTGCTGGCGGCGGGCCACGCGGGCCTCGACTGGCTGGGCGTGATGGTGGGGCTTCCAGCAAGTAAGCCGCCCTCGCAATAACTTGGAAAGGCCGCTTCCTGGGCCTTCAGCAGTCGCCTCCGTCGATCTCGACCTCGGCCTCGCAGTTCACCGGCGCGTTCAGCGGAATGACCATTCCGATCGACGAGCGCGCATGGGCGCCGACCTCGGGGCCGAAGAGTTCGAGGATCAGGTCGGAGTAGCCGTTGGTGACGCGCGGCGTCTCGTAGAAGCCGGGCGCCACGTTGACCATCGCGAACACCCGCAGCCAGGCGGTGATGCGGTCCAGGTCTCCCAGGGCGCGCTGCAGGCTGGCCAGATGCGCCAGCGCGACCAGGCGTGCCGCGGCATAGCCCTGCTCGGGCGAAACCTCGGCGCCCACCTTGCCCAGCGGGCCGGCCAGGCGGCCGTCCGCCTGCAGCGGCACCTGCCCGGACACGAAGGCCCTTCGGCCGCGCACCCGCACCCATTCGAAAGGCAGCCTCAGCCCGGGCGGCGCCTGCAGCGGCCGAGGCAGCTGCAGGCCCATCGCGGCGATCCTGGTTTCGATGATTGCCATGTCCGTCTCCTCGAAGTTCGACCGAGCTCCTCAAGGCACCAGCGCGTCGAGTTCCGGAAGCAGGAGCACGCTCTCCTGCGCCGCCGCTTCGTTGCGCGCGCCGACGAACACGGCCGGCGTGCTGCCTCGATTCACCGCCACGTGGGGCATGCCGGCCGGGATGTACAGATAGTCCCCCGGCCGCGCCACGTCGCGCCGCTCCAGCCGCGGGCCGGTCCACAGCTCGACCTCCTCGCCGCTGACCATGTAGTGGGCCGACTCGTGCCGCTCATGCGCATGCGCCTTCGTGCGCTCGCCCGCCGGCAGGGTGACCATGCCGAGGAACAGCGAGGTGGCGCCGGTGGCCTCGGCGCTCACGCCGGGCGCGTAGCGCGAACCCTGGGTGCTCGTGTAGGGAGCCGAGCCACGCACGACGAATCGGGCTTCGGTGGAAGTGCAGGCGTCCATGGTGTGCCTCCTTGGCAATTGCGGGCAACTCGCCCATAGCGGGACAATGAAGCCTCGGGGCCGGCATGTCACTGAAGCCGCGGCGAAATCTTGCGAAATCCTGCGAAACGAGCCATCTATCCATCATGACGAAGCGCTTCTCGTTCGGCCCCTTCCTGCTCGACAGCGCGCGCGGCACGCTCACGCGCGACGGCGCGGCGCTCGCCGTGGGCCAGCGCGGGCTGCACATCCTGCTGGCATTGCTCGAAGCGGGCGGCGAGCCGGTGTCCAAGGCCGAGCTGATGCGCCTGGCGTGGCCCGGGCTGGTGGTGGAGGACAGCAACCTTTCGGTGCAGGTCACTGCCTTGCGAAAGCTGCTCGGCATGCCGCCGGCCGGCGAGGCGGAGTGGATCGTCACCGTGCCGCGCCTGGGGTACCGGCTGCCCGCCGTCTCGGCGGTCGAGGACACGCAGCTCGCGCCCCTCGAGCACGGCGAGCCCGACCGCGGCGGCCGGCCCGGCATCGCGGTGCTGCCATTCACCCATCTGGGCGACGACCCCGCGCAGGAATATCTTGCCGACGGAGTGACCGAGGCGCTCATCACCGCGCTCACGCGTTTTCGCTGGTTCTCGGTGACCGGCCGCAATGCGAGCCAGGTCTACAAGCTCAAGCGGGTCGACAGCCGCACGGCCGCCGCCGAACTGGCCGTGCGCTACCTGGTGGAGGGATCGGTGCGCAAGTCGGGTGCGCGCGTGCGCATCTCGACGCAGTTGGTCGACGCGCCGAGCGGCGGCTGTCTCTGGGCGGACCGGCAGGACTTTGCCGATGCCGACATGTTCGAGGTGCAGGACGCCATCGCACTGCAGGTGGCCGGTGCCATCGAGCCCGAGCTGCTCAGGAACGCCGGCGCCCTGGCGGCGCGCCGGCGCAGCGGCAGCGTCAGCGGCTGGGACCTCGTGGCCCGGGGCTCCTGGCTGTTCCACCACGTCACGAAGCCCACCCACCTGAAAGCGAGAGAGCTGTTCCGGCAGGCCAGCCAGATCGACGCCGAGCTCACCGAGGCGCGCCTGTGGCTCGGGCGCGTCAACGCCGGCCTCGTCGCCTATGGCTGGAGCGACGATCCGGCGGCGGACCTGCGCGAGGGCCACGCCGCCGCACTCGAGGCCGTGCAGCTCGACGAGAAGAACCCCTACGCGCACTACGCGCTGGCGATCGTCGCCGTCTACGCGGACGACTTTGCGCTCGCCCTGCGCAGTGCGCAGAAAGCCGTCGAGCTGAGCCCGAGCTTTGCACTGGGCCACCTCGTGCACGGCATGGCGGCCCTGTATTCGGGCCATGCCGGGCTTGCGGTGCAGTCCCTGGCGCATGGCCTGCGGCTGAACCGCTACGACCCGCAGAACTTCGTCTGGTACAACGTGCTGGCGCTCGCCTTCCTGTTCGACAACAAGCCCGAGGACGCACTGCAGCGCGCACTGGCCGCGCTTCAAGTCCGGCCCGCCTGGCGTCCGGCGATGCGCACCCTGGCCGCGGCCAACGCCGCATTGGGCCTTGACGAAGCGGCAGCCGCGTGGACCCGGCACTGGTCGCAAGCACCGACGACGACCGCCGATGCGCTGCAGCCGCTGTGGCGATGCAACCCCCGCTGGGCGGAGGACATGCGCCGCCTGCTTCATGAGCCCGGCGAGGTGTGAAGCTCCAATAGCTTGTATCCGGTGTTCATCCGGATGGGGTTTGAGGGACTGGAAGTCGCCAAACACCCAATCCACCCAGGACGCCCAACCGCATGAACACCCATCAGCATGCCCGCCTTGCCTTTGCCCGCCGAATCGAGACGGTCAAGCAGATGACTTTGGCTGTTCGTGGCCATCGCCGATCACGCACGCATCGCCTTCACGGCCATGCATCCGGATGAGAAGAAGCGAGTTCCAGACTCTGTGACCAGAAACAGTCTAAGTCGTTGATTCGCAAGGATCGGCGATACAGGTTCAAGCGGGAGATCGACAGTTAGTTGCCGAGGAGCGGCGACTGCCGGCACTCATGGCCATTCTGATCGGCACCATGACCGGCACCGCCGGCGGCGGTGTGAGCGTCCGCCGCCCGGCGAAGCCACCGCTGCGGCTCATCGCTTCGCGTTCAGGCTCTGCTCGCGGAACGCCGCCTCGCCGGCGGTGGAGATCTCGACCCACTTCTTGTCGGGCACGGCCTCTTCGGCGTAGTTGTCGTGCCAGTTCCACCACTTGTAGGTGGGCGTCTGGGGATAGCCCTCGGGCGAGTCTTCCCACACCTCCTGCCGGCCCAGCGGCGTGATGTCGAGGTAGTTCCAGGTGTTGCCCATCTGCTCGTCGCCGCGGTTGTTGAGGAAGTAGGTGCGGAACACGCGGTCGCCGGCGTCGCGGTAGAACACGTTGGTGCCGTGCCATTCGTGCACGCCGAAGTCGGCGTCGAAGCGGTCGGTGAGCGTGAACCACGGGATCTCCCAGCCCATGCGCGCCTTCAGCCGCGCAATGTCCGCCTGCGGCGCACGCGAGACGAAGACGAGGGTGGTGTCACGGGCGTTCAGGTGGGCGACATGGGCGACCTGGTCGGCCACCATGGAGCAGCCGCGGCAGGCGTGGTCGGGCCAGCCGAACACGCCGGGCTCGAAGAAGGCGCGATAGACGATCAGCTGGCGCCGGCCGTCGAACAGCCCGGGCAGGCTGACCTTGCCTGCGGGTCCTTCGAAGGCGTAGGCCTTGTCCACGGCCATCCACGGCATGCGCCGCCGCTCGGCGGCCAGCGCGTCGCGCGCGCGGGTCTGGGCCTTTTCCTTCACGAGCAGCTGCTGGCGGGCCGCTTCCCACGCGTGGGGCGAAACGACCGGTGGCGTGTGCATGGCGGGCTGGCCGCCCTTCTGTACGTTCTCGGTGGAAGTCGTCATGGCTTGAATCTCCTGGTTGGGCGAGAAGAAAAGTCTGGCACCGGGCGTCGAGCGGCGGGAGTAACAAGTTTGGCGGGATTGCTGCTTTCCGCGTCGGGCCCGGTTCCTGCTATCCGGTGGTTTCCCCATCGCCAGCAGAGGCCAACGCCATGACCACCCGCTTTCGCTCCACCCGCCGCACTGCGCTGCACATGCTCGCGGCAGGCGCCGCCTCGCTCGCCCTCCCCGCCTTCGCGCAATGGCCCGACAAGCCGATCAAGATCATCGTGACCTTTCCGCCCGGCGGCTCCAGCGACGTGCTGGCGCGCCTGCTGGCGGAACAGCTGTCGAAGAAGCTGGGGCAGCCCGTGGTCGTGGACAACAAGCCCGGCGCGGGCGGCACCATCGGCGGCGCGCAGGTGGCCGCGGCCGCACCCGACGGCTACACGCTGATGCTCTCGAACACCACGCCGATCGCGCTCGGCCCCTTCACGCTCGACAAGCAGCCCTACGATCCGGTGACGGCCTTCAGCCACATCGCCTACCTGGGTGCCGCGCCGCTGGTCATCATGGCCAGCAAGCCGTCGGGCTTCAAGAGCTACGCGGATTTCGAGGCGGCCGGACGCAAGGACGGCCGCATGGACTTCGGCTCGGGCGGCCCCGGTTCGATCGGCCACATCCACGGCGAGCTGCTCAAGAAGATCACCGGAATCAACATGGTGCACGTGCCCTATCGCGGAGGCGCACCGATGACCACCGACCTGATCGCCAACACCATTCCGGTGGGCATCGACGTCATCACCGCGTACGTGCCCTTCTTCAAGAGCGGACAGCTGGTGCCGCTGGCCGTGACCGGCGCCCAGCGCTCGCCGCTGATGCCGGACGTGCCAAGCATCGCTGAACTCAAGCAGCCGAAGCTGGTGCTCGAGAACTTCTTCGGCCTGTCCGGACCGGCCAGGCTGCCGGAGGACGTGGTGGCGCGGCTCAACGCGGCCTGCAACGAGGTGCTCGTGATGCCCGAGATCCAGAAGAAGCTCACCGAACTGGGCATCGTGGCCAAGCCCGAGACCGTCGCCGCATTCAACGGCTTCGTGAAGGAGCAGGTGAACGTGCTGGGCCCGACGGTCAAGGGCGCGGGGATCAAGCTCTAGCCAGGCAGGCCCTCAGAGCTTGCGCGGCGCCGCCCAGGCGGCCAGCACCTCGGTGGCTTCATCGGCCAGGTGCTGCTGCGCCGGCATCTTGCGCAGGGCCAGCGGGGCGCCCGCTTCCGCCCGGAGATCGTCCACGTCGATCGGGTGGCGAGCCGCGGCCGGCAGCCCGTCGAAGGCCCGGCCTGCCTGTTCCATGGAGGCGGCGTAGAAGAGTTCGCGGATGCCGGCGATGCGCATCGCCGCCACGCACAAGGCGCATGGCTCGCACGAGGTGTACAGGTCGCAGCCGGCAAGGTCGACGCTGCGCAGCCGCCTGCAGGCATCGCGGATCGCCTCGACTTCGCCGTGCGAGGTCGGATCGAAGTTTGCCACCGAGTGGTTGAGCCCCTCGCCGACGACCTGCCCGTCCTTCACGACCACGGCCCCGAACGGCTCGGTGCCGGGCGTTTCGAGGGCCTTGGCCGAAAGCGCCAAGGCCCGCCTCATGAAAGTTTCCTGGTACATCGCCTTCCTTCTCCTCGTGTGGGATGGCAACTTCAATGCGAGGCTGCCAGCCAGGCTGATTTGCTCGATTCAAGGCGCAGCTTGCAGTGGATCGAGGTCCAGCACAAGATGGTTCGCAGACCGCTCCTCCTTCCGTGTGGGCGCGAGCCAGAATTACAGTCCGCGTGCACCTGACGCGAGGAAGCCGCCATCGACCGGCATGGAGATGCCCGTGACATAGCGCGCATCGTCCGACACCAGGTAGACCACGGCCGAGGCGATTTCCCCGCAGGTGCCGTAGCGGTTCATCGGGATGGCCTTCGAGTACTCCGCGCGGAACCGGGCCGTGTGCAGCGCCTGCGTCATCGGCGTATCGACCGGACCCGGCGACACCGCGTTGGCCGTGATGCCGTGCTCGGCCAGCTCCACCGCCATCTGCCGCGTCAGCGCGATCACGGCGCCCTTGGACGTGCCATAGGCGGTGCGGCCGCTGCCCACGGCCCGCATTCCGGCGACAGAGGCTACATTGACGATGCGGCCCCACCCTCGCTTCAGCATCAGGCGTGCCGCCGCCTGCGAGCACAGCAGCGTGCCCGTGACGTTGACGTTCATCGTCGCCAGGAAGTTGTCCAGCGGGAAGTCGAGGAAGGGGAAGACTTTGGCGATGCCGGCGGAGTTGACCAGGATGTCGCAGCGGCCCTGCTCGCGCTCGACCTGCTCGAACGCAGCGGCGATCGACTCCGGCTTGCCGACGTCCAGCCGGAGCGCGCTCGCCCGGCCGCCTGCGGCGTGCAGTTCGCTCGCCGTGGCCTGCGCTGCATCGAAGTCGAGGTCTGCCACGAGCACCTGATGACCGAGGGCTGCCAGGCGGGCGCAGACCTCGGCGCCGATGCCCTTGGCACCCCCGGTGACCAGGGCGACGCGTGTTTCGGAAGTGTGTGTCATATCAAGGATGGAGTGACGGTTTACAGGAAGCCGATCGAAATCCACGGCAGCGCCGCGACGATCACCAGGCCGATGAACAACGCGAGCATGTAGGCTCCGATCGGTCGAATGCCCTCGTCGGGATTGACGCGGCCGATCGCGCAGGCGGCGTAGTAGCCCACGCCGAAAGGCGGCGCGAACAAACCGAGGCCCATGGCGAGGATGACCACCATCGCGTAGTGCACCTCGTGGATGCCGACCGCCCTGGCAATCGGAAACAGCAGAGGGCCGAACAGCACGATGGCCGGGATGCCTTCGAGCACGCTGCCCAGCACGATGAAGGCGATGACGGAGACCGCCATGAAGCCCGCGGCCCCGCCGGGCAGCGCGCGCATTGCTTCGCTGAGCGTGTGCGAGAAGCCCGATTGGGTCAGCCCCCAGGCCATCGCGGTGGCTGCGCCGATGATCAGCAGGATCGAGCCTGAGAGGCTGGCGGTGTCGACGAGCATCGGATAGATCCGCTTCCAGTCGAACTGCCGGTAGATCAGCAGTCCGGCGACTACCCCGTATGCGATGCCTATGGTTGACACCTCGGTGGCCGTTGCGATGCCCTCCACCACCGCGGCACGGATGATGAACGGCAGTGCGATGGCCGGCAGCGCGATCACGAACGCCCGGCCGATTTCCGTGCGGCTGGCGCGCCGCACGCCGCTCAGGTCTTCATGCCGGTAGCGCGCCCACACCACCGCCACCAGCGTCGCGGCCAGCACCAGGCCGGGCAGCAGGCCGCCGGTGAACAACGCGGCGATCGACACACCGGTGACCGAGCCGATCGTGATCAGCACGATGGACGGCGGGATGGTCTCGGTCTGCGCGCCGGTGGCCGACAGCAGCGCGACGAGGTCGCCTTCCTTCGCGCCGCGCTTCGTCATCTCCGGGAACAGCACCGGCGCGACTGCCGCCATGTCGGCCGCCTTCGAGCCGGAGATGCCGGAGACGAGGTACATGGCACCCACCAGCACGTAGTGCAGGCCGCCGCGCACGTGGCCCAGCAGGCTGGCGAGGAAGGCCACCATCGCACGCGCCATGCCCGTCATCTCGATCAGTTGGCCGAGGAAGACGAACAGCGGCACCGACAGCAGGATCAGGTGGCTGACGCCTTCATCCATGCGGCCGACCACGATGAGCACCGGCGTGTGCGTGGTCAGCATCACGTAGCCGAGCGTCGCCAGGCCGAAGGCGAACGCAATCGGAACGCCGGCAAACACCGCCCCGGCGACGACGACCACGAAGAAGACCACCAGGTTGGTGTTGCCGAGCTGTCGCCACACGGGCTGCAGCAGGGTCATCACTGCGATGATCGCGACGACCAGCCCGACGGCCGCCGCCACCTGGCGCGGCCGGCCCACCGCGGCCAGCCGCAGCACCGCCAGCAGCGCCATCGCGCCGAAGCCCGCGGCCATCGCGGCGACGCGCCAGGAGTTCTGGAGGTCGAGCGCCGGCGTGCGCATCATGGCCTCCTCCACCGCGTACTCCCACGCATGCGGCAGGATGAGCAGCAGGAACGCCAGTGCCGCCGTGGTGGCCAGCACGTCGAGAAAGGCGCGCCTGGAAGGGTCGAGCTTGCCCACCACCGCCGTCATGCGCATGTGCTCGCCACGCTGGAAGGCCACCGCCGAGCCGAGCATCGCCAGCCACAGGAACAGGATCGAAGCGACCTCGTCCGACCAGATCAAGGGGTGATGGAACACGTAGCGCGCCACCACGCCGGCCAGGAGCACGGCGATCTCGGCGGCCACCAGCAGGGCGACGGGCACGCCGAGCAGGCGGCCGAGCCCCTGCTGCGCGCGTGTCGCCCAGGCCGCGACGACCCCGCGCTGCGGGTTGTCGTCGGAAATCGAGGCGGCGTGCATGTCAGCCCAGCCTGCCGGTATGTTTCTCGAGCAGGGCCCAGGCCTCCTCGCCGTACTTCTGCTTCCACTCGCTGTAGAAGCCGGAGGCCGTCAGCCGCTCGCGGAAGGCGTCGAGCTTCGGATCGTTGAAGGCCAGTCCCTTGGCGCTCAGTTCGGGCCGCAGCGACGCGTTGAGCTTCGCACCGTCGGCGCGCATGTCCAGTGCGGCCTGGTTCAGGTGCTTGGCGACGATCGGCCGAGCCTTCTCCGGCATGCGCTCCCAGAGCTTCCGGTTGGTCATGCACCACCAGCCGTCCCACATGTGGTTGGTCATGGAGCAGTACTTCTGCACCTCGTAGAGCTTGGCGATCGAGATGATCGTCAACGGGTTCTCCTGGCCATCGACCACCTTGGTCTGCAGCGACGAATAGGTCTCGGCAAAGTTGATGGACGCCGGCGCCGCGCCGAGGTGCTTGAACAGCGACGTCCACAGCGGGCTTACCGGCACGCGCATCTTCAGCCCCTTCAGATCGTCCGGCGTGTTGATCGGCCGCACGCTGTTCGTGATCTGCCGGAAGCCGGAGCTCCACACGGTGTCCATCGCCATCAGGCCCACCTTGGGAAACTGTGCACGCAGGAACTTGCCGAGATCGCCGTCCAGCGCCTTGTTCACGGCCTCGTCGTTCGCCCACGCGAAACCCAGGCCCCACATCGAGGAGATGGGAACGAGCTGCGACAGCACGTTCACGCCCGAGACGGTGAAGAACTCCAGCCCGCCGGCGCGCAGCTGCGAGAGCATGTCGGCGTCGTTGCCGAGCTGATTGTTGGGGAAGACGTTGATCTGGATCTGGCCGTCGGTGTCCTTCAGGATGCGCTCGCTGGCCTCCATCGCGCGCACGTTGAGCGGGTGCGTGGCCGGCACATTGGTGCCGAATTTATAGGTGAACTCGGCGGCATGCGCGAAGCGCGGAAGCACCAGCGCCGGGGCGCTGATCAGTGCCGCGCCCGTTGCGAGGGCGCGGCGGCGGTTGATCGATGTCATGGTCGAGTCTCCTGTCGGTCAGTGAAGTGGTTGACGAGCGTCGGCCGTGCCGCGCAGCGCCTTGACGAAATAGTCGGGCTGGCCCATCTGGCCGCCCTTGAGCGCAATCTCGAGCTGCGCCAGGTGCGGCTCGCGCGAGATGGCGCGGCACAGCGGTGCGCCCGGAGCAAGCCGTGCGACCACGCGCAGCGCTTTCGGTGCGAGTCGCTGTGTGATGTGGCTGGAGGTGTCGCCGCCCGACAGCAGCAGTCGCCGAATCGGATGCGCGCGCAGCAGCGTGTCCACCAGCTCACCCAAACGCTGTCCCAGCAGGCGGCCACCTTCGTGGCGGGCCTGCTCGCGGCTCATGCCCTGGCCGGCCAGCGCGGCCAGCATCGCCTCGATGCGCGGATCCTGCGGACCGCGCGCGCTGTGCAGCATCACGCTGCGGCCGGCGCGCAATGCGAGCAAGGCGTGTTCAGCGAGACGGGCGACTTCCGCACCCGGGTCGCGCGCAGCGACCAGCGCGGCGGCATCCACCGCCAGCTCGACGAAGCCATCGGCCAGCGCCGCATCGATCTGCAGCGCGCTCAGCGGTGAAGCACTGCCCGAGACGGCCAGCACCTGGGGCACGCCGCCGAAACATTCGTGTGCAGCCGGGGTGGCCGGGAGCACGCCAGCCTCGCGCCACCACTGTGTCAGCGCGTACTCGAGCCCCGAGCCACCGACGCAGAACAGAGGCGTCTTGCGGCCGCGCACCAGACCGTCGAGCAGCCGGCCGGTCTCCGTGAGTTGCTCGGCGGTCGTGCCGTCGATCAGCACCGCGCCCCCCGCTGTCGCGTCGACCAGCCGATGAAGCTCGGTCGCCATCGCCTCGCGTTCGAGAGTGAACAGCGGCAGGTTGAAGCCGGCAAGGCGCATCGAGGTCTGCGCGCCGATATGGCGCGTCAGGTCGGCCTCGTGCATCGGCGTGACCGGGTGCACGCTCATGATCGGATGGCGATCGATGCGATGCACGCGCCCGTCGGTGCCGGAGCGGGCGAACAGGTTGCCGAAGGCGCAGTAGCGGCCCAGCGCCGGTGTCGCCGCCACGATCGGGATCGCGGTGTCGCCGAAGGATGCGCGCGACAGCGCCATCACATGGCCGATGCTTCCGATGGCCGGCGAGCTGTCGAAGGTCGAGCAGACCTTGTAATGCACCAGCGGGACGGGCAGCCTCGACATCGCGGTGAGCACGGGAAGAAGCTGCTCGTCCATTTCTGGCGGCGACATCGCGCGGCTCGCGCCTGCCACGCCGATGGCATCGAAGGAGCCCAGTTCATGCAGCGTCTGCTCATCTGGCACTTCGAGAAACAGCGCGCAGTCGAGACCGGCGAAGGCCAGGACCTCGAGCGCATCGGTGGAGCCGGTGAAATCATCACCGTAGAAGGCCAGCTTCAACATGCGCGCCTCTACAGGTTGCCGAAATGAACCAGCGCGCGCCGAAGCGCGGGATGCGATTCGGCGTATGTGCCGAGCCCGATGCCTGCCACCGCCGCCTCCCAGCCCTCGCGCATGCTCGCCATGCCGGCGGCGATACCGTCGGGGTGGCCGATGATTCCTCCCCCGGCCAGATGCATCAGGTCGACAGCGCCGAGAGCACCATACAAGTCGGGGGCCAAGCCCGCCCACTGCCCTGACGAGAAGACCGGCATCAGCGGCTGCAGCCCGGCCCATGGCGAAAGGCACGCGCGGGCGGAGGCGACCACCGAATCGTCGGGCTCCCAGAACTTGCTGCGGATGCCGTTGACGTGCAGGTGGTCCACCCCCGCCATGCGCCACAGCTTCTGGTAGGCCTGAAACGAGAAGCCGAGCCCCGGATGGCGTGTGAGCGCGCCCCAGCCGTTGCGGTGGCCGTGGATCGGCAGCTGGGCGTGGCGGCGCAGGTGCTCGACGGCCGCGAAGCCGACCCAGTTGACGCTCACCATCACGCAGCTGCCGCCCGCGGCCAGCACGGCGTCGTGGCGGCGCAGCATCTCGTCGATCGAGCCCGAGATGTTGATCGCGTACATCGGCATCCGGCCCAGGCGGTCGGCATGGCGCTGCAGCACCGGCATGACGGCGCGCAGGCGCTCGTCGAACGGCGCATACGGCGGATCGGCCATCAGCTCGTCGTCCTTGATGAAGTCGATGCCAGCCGCGCAGAGGCTGTCGACCAACTCGGCAGTCTGGACTGGCGTAAGGCCGACGCTCGGCTTGATGATGGTGCCGATCAAAGGACGGCCGTGGACTCCGGCAAGCCGTCGCGTGCCGGCAACGCCGAACGCCGGGCCGGCGAACCGGGCGGCGTAGTCAGGCGCAAGGTCCAGGTCCAACAGGCGCAAGCCGGTGACTTCCCCAAGCTCGTACAGGTTGCCAGCCACCGTGGCCAACAGGCTGGACAGGTTGGCGCCGACATTGGCGACCGGGAACGCGATCTCGATCTCGGCACGATGGAACACACCACCGTGCGGCCGACGATCGACGTACGCGCTGGGCAGCGTGGGCTGCAGCGCCGGCGCGAGGGGTTCGATGCGCACGACGCGGGCGCGTGAGCGCTCCTTCAGTTCGTCTGTCTCGCCCGGCAGCGCGAGGAAGGTGCCGCTGGATTGCTCGCCGGCGATCACCTGCGCGATCTTCTCGGAGGCGACCGAGCTTTCGACGAAGTAACGGGCGCTAAACTCGGCGCGGGGGGCTGGATTGGCCATGGGGTTGTGAGGTTCTCTCTTGACCGACCCGAACAGTAGTTGAGCTCGCCCTATGTGCCAAACGATATGATCTCCCCGCGCTGTGATGAAAGCTCACATGACATCCGGGTTGACCCGAAGTAGGCGACTGCAGCATGACCACGTCCCATCGTCTTTCGCTGAACGCGTTGCGCGCGTTCGAGGCGACGGCGCGTCTGCGCAGCTTCAGCGCTGCGGCCGAAGAGTTGTCGGTCACGCATGGCGCGGTGAGCCGCCACATCCGCATGCTGGAAGACTCGTTGGGTTTGGCCCTCCTCCAGCGCACCGCGCAGGGTGCGATACCGACGGCCGAGGGGCAGCGCCTGGCGGAGGGACTCTCGACCGCCTTCGGCCTGATTCAATCGAGCGTCGAACAACTGAAGCCCGGCCCGCTCACGCTGGCGTGTTCCGAGTCGATCATGATGTACTGGCTCATCCCTCGGCTGAACCGCTTCAAGGAGGCCCATCCGGACGTCGAGCTTCGCTTCAACATGAGCCATGGGCCGATCGACTTCGCCCGCGACAGCGTCAGCGTGGCCATTCGTCTGTCATCGATCGAGCCTCCCAAGGACGTCGTGCGCACGGACGTCGCGAATGAGTGGATCGGGCCGGTCTGCTCGCCCGAGTACCTGCGCCACAAGCGGATTGAGTCGGTCGAAGATCTCGCTCGTGCACGGCTGATGGTCTCGCGCACCCGTCCGACGGCCTGGGCCGACTGGGCCAGTTGCAGCGGCCATTCGAAACTGGCGTTGCACGTCGACGAGTCTTTCGACCATTTCTATCTGCTCATCCAGGGCGCCCGCTGTGGCTTGGGCCTGGCCAACGTGCCGCGCATGCTTGTCCGTGACGATCTGACGAGCGGCACGTTGGTGGCGCCGCTTGCATTTGTGCGCGGTCCGAACCGGCTGTCGATCTGGGTTGCGCCTCACCTCAGCCGCCGACCGGATGTGGTCAAGCTGGTTGACTGGCTGCACGACGAATTGCGTGGGACGGAGCCGTAACTCGCCGTCCTCGATACGACTGGCCATGCAGGCGGTCAGGTTCCTTTTTTCTCGGGTCGCGCGTGCCGCCGCATGCGCGCGGGAAGCGGGAGTCAGGCGGCTTGATTCAGCAGATGGGCCGGCACATGCGGCTTTTCCAGCGCAATGAAGTGACCGGCGTTGGGCACCTCGGTGAATCTGGCCGAAGGCAGGAGCCGCGCGTTGGCCCGGCGGTCCGACGGCCGGGACCAGTCCTTCTCGCCGTATACCAGGTCGATCGGTACCTTGATTTCACCGTAGCGGCTGCGCGCCGCGATGAGGCTGGGCAGGCTCCCGTACACCGAGCGGGCGACGGTGGAATAGCCGGGCCGACGGCCGACCTTGAGCAGTTCGTCCAGGTAGTCGTCGCGCAGCGCCGCCTTGTCGACGAGACCGCCATGAAGCACCGCGCGCATGATCGGTCGGGGTTCCAGTTTGGCGAGGAGAGGGCCGACGCCGGGCGCGAGGACGCCAGTGATGATGCAACGAGCCAGGAAGCCGGACCGCATGATTCCGCCGGCGTAGTCGTAGACATTGATGGCGACCACGCGGCGGATCCGGTCGGGCAGATCGGCCGCTGTGGTGAGCGCGAGCACGCCGCCCATCGATTCGCCGAGCAGGATCACGTCGCGCAGATCGAGGCGAGTGATGAATTCCTTGACCGCCGCGCGCAAGGCGGGCTCCTCGTAGGAGGCGCCGGGCACGATCTGAGAGTGGCCCATGCCCGGCAGATCGAGCGCATACACGGTGTACCGGTCCTGGACCAAGGGAATGAGATGCCGGAAGTGCTCGGCCTGAGTGCGCACCGTGTGCAGCAGAACCAGCGGCGCACCATTTCCGCCCGTGAGGTACCGCAGGCGTCCGTCGGCGGACCCTCGCGGCTCGAGGAAACGGGTGGTGGTTTCCGGGATGCTGATTGAAGGCTGGGTGTTGCCGATGACGGACATGATTCGACTTGCTCGGAACCGACGGACAGGAAGGTCACCAGCCTCTCAGGAGGCCGTGCAGGTGTAGCTCGAGGCGTTGCCCTCCGTCCCCGGGGCACCCGTGAAGCGGGGCCACAGGGGCCAGCGGCACATGGGGCGCGAGCGCGCGGCAGCAGGGTCTGCCGCGTTGTTGTCGACCGAGGCGATCGTGTCGGGCGCTTGCCCCTTCTCGACCCAATCGCTCAGAACGGCGAGCCCGTCATAGCCCAGGTTGTAGCGGCCCGCGCCATGATCGAAGCCGGGAATCGTGAAGAAGCGGATGAAACTGTCGACCGCAGGCTGGCCGAACTGCGTGACCTGCAGGTTGTAGTAGTCCTCCGTGTTGTGCGGGCTGATCAGGCCATCGGTCGTGCCGTGCGTGAGGATCAGCTTGCCGCCCCTGGCGCGAAACGCTTCGAGGCTCTGCTGCGTCACTTCCGTGATGCCGCCCAGTTCCTGCAGCCGCGCCTTGAAGTTCGCCGGATCGTAGGTCAGCGGGTTCAGCAAGGGGTCCTTTGCCACGAAGTACCTCGCGTGCGCGGCGCCGATCGTATAGAGCAGCGCGTCCGCCGGAGGGGTCGCGGCGCTGGTGGGTACCGGCGCGAATCCCAGTGCGCTGCCTGCGCCGAAGAACGAGAAGTCTCCGCCCTCGAGCAGCGGCCAGCGCGCAAACACCTGCTGGCCCGCTATCGGGAAGCCCAGGTCATACGGCGAGCTGATCTTGCCGACGGCGTCGATCTGCGCATCGGAGAGACAGCTGTCACCGGCGTCTGCCCCGCCAGGGCACCGCAGGGTTGCCTTGACGGTGTTGATATTGAAGGCTGCATTGCAGGCCTGGATGTTGCCGATGATTCCATCGGCGAGGCCGTCCAGCGAATCGCAGGCGGCATACACCGCGTTCACCAGCAGCTTTCGCTTGTTGTCATTGAGCCAGCCCGCCCCACCGTTGTCGTACAGCGCCCTGCCAACGTAAAGCGATGCCTGCTGAAGCAAGGAAAGGTTGTAGGCGGGGTAGTTCGCAATGACGCCGTCGTAGTCGGCTGCGTAGCGTGCTGCCGCGTCCAGCCCTTCATGACCACCTTGCGACCCGCCGATGAAATAGAAGCGGCGAGGCTTGGCGCCATACCGCTTCTGGATGATCGCCATGGCGGCATCGTGCACCTTCTTGACGGACAGCTGCCCGTAGTTGAGGAGCGCCTCGTCATTGAGCGCGAACGTGCCATCGAATACGGCGCCCTTGTGTCCGCCATCGCCGCCCAAGGTCACGTAGCCCTGCTTCAGCGCGTTGGGAGTGCCATTCGGCTGGGAAACGTAGGGGCCGAGGCCGGTGACGAGCGTCCCGTCGTAGCCCCCGCCCCCCATGTGCAGCGCACGCTCGTTCCATTGGGTCGGCAAGTTGACCTGGAACTCCATGGTGGGTGCGCCTGCCGTGGCAGGCACGATGATGCCGGTCACCGCGCAGTACTCGCCATTGACATTGGCTTTGGCATCCGCGGTGACAAAAGTGGCGGACTGAACGATAGCACCGGAGGTCGGCTTGCCGATCATCGAAGCCGGGATGCTCATGCCGGAGATGCCGGCACAAGCCTCCTGGGCAGTGGGTGCTGCTGGCGTCGTGCCGGCCGTCGGCGGCGCCGTGACCGGGCCGATGAAGCCCGTACCGCCGCCTCCGCCGCCGCCGCAAGAAGCCAAACCTTGCATGGCAAGAAGAAGCGCGAGCCATCCTGCTGTGCGCCGACCCTCAAGGGAAATCCGTCTCATCAGTCTCCTCCGGTGTATGCCCGCCATTGAATTGCCGCTGAAGGCAACGTAGGGGACGTTACGCAAAAGGATGCCGGTTCGTATTTCAGACCCTTGCTCGGATTTCATCTTCTTGCGCAGGGAATCCCCTTAGACTCCGGGCCGTTCGAGCACTGTCGCAGCCACTAGGATGAGAAGATGAGCGGCCAGGATCTATCGCAACCCATCTTGCGCACCTCCTCGAGGGTGATGTCATTGACCACAGATCCGGCGGCACCCCAAGAGCCATCCTTGTTGCGCGAGCCGCAGCTGGCAGCCTGGGCCGGATTCCGGGTTGGCATGTCCCAGGCGATTTCCATAGAGATGGGGAAGCACCACGGAGAGCATGCGGCTTTGGCCATGATCCTGAAGGGGCGCACGCGCGGCCGAATCAGGAGTCGTGGCGAAGAGTGCGACTTCAGTCCAGGGCCGGACTCCGTTGGATTGTTTGCCCCCAAGTTCGATATCAGCTGGAAGCGCTGGCAGTGCGAGCCCGGGGCCGAACGCTTCATCGTCGAACTCGACTTTGCAGATCTTCATCAAGCGGGCGATCTGGAGCAGATGCTGGCATCTCGCCGCACGCTGCGGCAGAACGTGACGCTGAGCGACCATCAACTCGCATCGCTGATGCGGCTGATCGCCGCCGAGGTCCGCGGGGGCAGCCCGCACGGCGCGCTCTATGCGACGTCGCTCAGCATCAGCCTGGCCGCCTACCTGTGCGCCCAACATGCGTCGGGAGGTCGTACACCGACCCGTGAGCGCGGCGTGCTTACAGCGATGCAAAAGCAGCACGTGCTCGAGTTGGTGCAGCGGCGACTCCACGAGAACTTGAGCCTCGACGAACTCGCGGCTGCGGCCGGTGCCAGCCGATTCCACTTTCTTCGACTCTTCAAGAACAGCTTCGGCATGACGCCGTACCAGTTCGTGATAGATCAACGCATCGCAGCGGCCCGGCAGCTGCTTGAAAAGACAAGTCGGCCACTGGTCGATGTTGCGGCCGCCACCGGTTTTTCCAGTCAAAGCCACATGTCCACGGCGATGAAGCGCCACACGGGCCTGTCACCTGGACATTGGCGGCGCTCGAAGCCCCAGTGACCTTTCGCCTCATCCGGTGGATCTCCATGGCGGGGTCCGCCGCGGCGAACAGGCTCAGCGCACCATGCAGGGCCGCTTGTTGTCAAAGCTCCAATTGGGGATCAGGTATTGCATCGCCTGCGCATCGTTGCGCGCACCCAGGCCGTGCTTCAGGTACAGCTGATGCGCCTTCTCGACCTCGTCCATGTCGAGCTCCACGCCCAGGCCGCCGCGCGTGGGCACCTTCACGAACCCGCCTTCGATCTGCAGCGGCGCCTTGGTCAGGCGCTGGCCGTCCTGCCAGATCCAGTGCGTGTCGATGGCCGTGACCTTGCCCGGCGCGGCCGCCGCCACGTGCGTGAACATGGCCAAGGACACATCGAAGTGGTTGTTCGAATGCGAGCCCCAGGTCAGGCCCCAGGCCTGGCACAGCTGGGCCACGCGCACCGAGCCCTGCATCGTCCAGAA
>NZ_VIVL01000015.1 GCF_007828835.1 Variovorax beijingensis
GCACCGGGTTGTCTTCGCCGATATAGTCGTCAAGGCACTCTGGCAGCAGAGTGACCTGCTGTCGATCCTCGCCTTCGATGAATCGCTTCATGTGGCTGCCCTTCAGTAGCGTTGCCACAATCTAGGCGAGCACCGTCAGTTATTCAACCCGTTTTCACACGGCCTCGGCCACGACCGGTCGATCGTGAACGACCGCAGCAAGCGAAGCCAGCCGGCCGGCCGCTGGAGAGTTTGCCAAGACGGTTCAACAGGGCGAGTTGATGACCTGCAACATCGGAGTGGCGTTGTTCTGCAACTTCGGCGCGAGCCGCGTTGCGACCTCAGCTGAAGGACTTCACCAGCGAATCGAACATGACCTTGAGCGAGTGGTCGTGACGCGTGATCGGTGGCACCTGGCGTCGCACGCCCAGCAACTGGTAGACCGCCATCTGCGCCGCACGCACCGAGTACTCGACCGTGAACACCACGTCGCCGCCGATCTCGACGAACTGACTCACGAAGGCCAGGTTGCGCGAGCACTTGGGCACCGGCAACGGCCGGTCGGTCTTGGCGCGTGGCATGAACATGCTGGTGATGTAGGGCAGGCGGCAGGGGATGCAGATCGCGCCGGCCAGCACCTCGGGGTCGAAGTTCAGGTGACCGCGCAATTCTTGCAGTATCTCGGCGCCGCTGCAGTCGCTCATCGCCTTGGGTACGAAGTTTCCGACGCGGTCTGGCTGCAGCGCGTAGCCCCAGAAGACCTGCTGGTCGGCGCGCTGGCCGCGGAAGTGGGGTTGGTGGTACAGCACCACCGACATCTGCCAATTCGAGTCCTTGAACGTTACCAGTCCGCCGGTACCAGCACGGTCGCCAGAGAAGCTCTCGATGCGGTCGAAGAAGGCCGTCGTATTGCAGGTGACCGTGAACGAGGCCCAGTATGACTCGGCGATGCTGCTGTTGAACGCTGCGGGGTTGCCGAATTCCGGCCGGCCGCGTGCGATCTTCTCCCATAGCGTCCAGCCGTCGCTGTCGGCCATCGTCAGGCGCGGCGGGGCGAACTCCATCGAACCAGTGCTCGACGCATCGGTCATCGACGCGTTCTGGAAGAAGACCAAGTCCTCGGCGCCGACGGCGATCCGTCGCGTGCCCGCGTCGTCGAGCACATGCAGCGCCTGCACTGTGACCTGGCCTCCTTCGTCGCGCAGGTCCATTTCGGTCACGGTCGTGCCGTGCACGAAATTCACGCCGCCCGCGCGCAGCCATGCTTCGAGTGGCTGCACGATCGAGTCGTACTGGTTGTAGACCGTGCGCTTCACGCCTGCCAGAGTCTCGATGCGCGGGAACTCATTCATGAAGCGATGCAGATAGCGCTTCAACTCGACTGCACTGTGCCAGGGCTGGAAGGCAAAAGTGGTCTGCCACATCCACCAGAAGTTGGTACGGAAAAACGGGGGCGAGAGCCAGTCTGTGATGCGGCTGGTGCCCAATGCGTCTTCGGAGGTCTCGGCGAGGCGCACCAGCTCCAGCCGGTCGGCGTTGGTGAAACCCATCGAACTCACGTCGAGCTTGAAGCGGTGCTGGTCGACAAGGCGCGCACTCGAGTGGGCCGGATGCTCGCGGTTGAAGCGAGCCGTCTCTTCAAAGACCGATTCTTCCGGGTGGTCGAGCGAGGGGATGGTCTTCAGCAGATCCCACAGGCATTCGTAGTGGTCAGAAGTCAGCATGCGCCCACCACGCAGAGAGTAGCCGCCGGTCGCATGCGGCGCGGCGTCCAGGCTGCCGCCGGCAATCGCCGAGCGCTCGATGATGGTGATCTGCGCGCCCGCGACGCCCGCGTCACGGATCATGAATGCCGCGCCTGCCAGAGAGCCGATGCCGCCACCCACAAAATATGCTTTCACAAGAAGCTCCTTGATTCCATCAGGGCATCCTAGGGTGCGCGGTGGCGCCGGTGCTTGACCCATATCAAGCTGCGGCTGATCGTCTGGAATGACTTACGGGCCTCCCGCGGACGAGTTCTTGCAACCTTCGACCCTGCGTCGGCCATCAAGTCGTCGGCGTTGATGATGGGACTGGATATGAGAAACACGTTCCACGCACGAACATCTGGAAGCCGTCTGCCAGCCCTGAGGTCTGGCCTCCCATTGCGGTCGCAACGAATGACGGCTTTCGAACAAGCCAGCTGACGGCTCGGCCCCCCGGCGCCGACCGCCCTTCGGCTACAGTCGGCCACGATCGGACGTTCAGTCTCAAGCATCGGCGCTTGCAAACGAGCAGCGACTTGATCTAGTCTAAATTGGTGAATGCGCAGGCGGCCTCAAGGAGCGAACCATGACAAGTGCGAAGCTGACCTACCGGCTTGCCCACCGCGACGACATTGACGCGCTAAGGGCCTTGATGGACGCTGCAATATCCGAATTGCAGAAGCCGTTCCTCGACGAAAGCCAGATTGCGTCGAGCCGGGCGATCATGGGGTTGGACACCCAGCTCATCGATGATCGAACTTATTTCGTCGTGGAAGCGGACGGCAGGGTTGCAGGTTGCGGTGGATGGAGCCGCCGCGCCACCCTGTACGGCGGAGACCAGTCGCCCGGTCGCAGCGCTGTCCTGCTCGACCCAGCAAAGGATGCGGCGCGGGTCCGCGCCATGTACACCCACCCGCAACACACGCGCAAAGGCGTGGGTCGGCTTATTCTCTCGCTCTGTGAGGGGGCGGCACGGTCCGAAGGCTTCAAGAAAGTTGAATTGATGGCCACCATGGCAGGCGCACCGCTCTACCGCGCCTGCGGCTACGAGCCATGCGAACGCCTCACGGACGACCGCGGCGGTGTTGCGGTCCCGATCTTGCGCATGAGCAAGCCGCTATGAAGCAATCCCGTTGCACGCCTGAACGGCGGTGCCAAGTACAAGGTCTTTGGGAACGCTCTGCTTCCGCACGACGGCTATGCCGGCTCAGGTTCGAAGCGCCGTAAGGCGCAACCGGCTACAGGCGGCCATCACCTGACATTCACCGATGAGGCCCAATTCGCTTGGAAGCCGACGTTCGAGGCGATTACACGACAGTTTTGGGCCAACTTGGAACTGAACTCGTTGAAGCGCGTGCACGCCAACTAAAGGCGCGTCAACAATCGCCAATCGGTCGGTGGCGGCCAACATCCCGGGCAATCAAGGCATGACGGACAAGCTAGACAAATACAGCGAGGCCCTCACTTCACTTCTGCATGAGGCGATTCGCTGCTCGCCCGAATCTTGGACCCGCGGCGTGCTTACGATTGACTGCGACGGTCACCGCATCAACTACGGGCTCAAAAACGACCAGTCGGACGACAAGGCGAGCATCTCCCAAGACCTTGCGCAGCTCTGCGAGCAGTACTGGGCGGTTTTTCAGGAGCACGGCGAAGCCTGGTTGGAATCGACTATCGAGTTCTATCAAGAAGGTGGGACATGGAAATTCAATGCGAACTACAAGCGACCCGAGAAGGTCCGAGCGACTCCCAAATCCTCATGGAAGTTCTGGCAGTAGGTTGAACTGCGCCTCCCGCCAATTGCGGACATTCCCGACAAGGTCACGGTTTTCCGTAGCGTATGAAGACGACAACATTTCCACCGCCAACGTCATGGCGGCGTCGACTTTCCATTGAGGATGCGGAAGCAGAGCTTCAGCGGAGGTCTGTCGAGTACAACGCTCAGGTTAGCCCGGCGTGGCTAGCACGTTGGGAAGCGTTGAAGGCCCAAATCGTCGCTGGTGACGAACTTTGGTACTTCGAGAGCTTCCCTTCATCCATGACGGGTGGCGCTGGCTATTGCCTTGTACGAGATAGCAAATGCGTTGCCGCGTTGGCTACCATGCGGAGTTGACGCGGTAGACGGCGCCTGCCGGCCACAACCAGTCACTCGGAAACTGTACTCAAAACCTGTATGACTGGCTGGCGCTTCTTGATTGCGCCGGGCTACGAAGACATCTGGTTCGACGAGAAGCTCTTGCGACTCGACGGCGAATAGCAGCGCGGCGTACTCACACAGCTATGGCACAGTTCGGCCAACATCGGACGTTCAGTCGTCGGCCAGAATCCAGTCATGAACCGACATCGGCCCAATTCCCATGGTCATTGACGAACTCCTCAGTCTGCTCCCACGCCCTGCCCGGCTGACCGAGCAAGGCACCACGGGTCAATGGGGTGCCGTGACGTCCAAGCTTGGTGGCCCGTTGCCTACCGACTACATGCAGTTCATTGACCACTACGGTTCGGGGACCATCAATAGTTTCTTGACCGTTCTCAACCCTTT
Organism: Variovorax beijingensis; assembly: GCF_007828835.1. Classification (GTDB taxonomy): domain Bacteria; phylum Pseudomonadota; class Gammaproteobacteria; order Burkholderiales; family Burkholderiaceae_C; genus Variovorax; species Variovorax beijingensis_A. The sequence goes on from NZ_VIVL01000015.1 coordinate 4,267, forward strand.
CAGCGCGAACCCACATGTGAACCTGCTGGACCAGATGTTCATTCAGCTCTCGGCGCTGCGCGAACTCCGGACCAGCTATCCGGAGAACTTCCCATTCCCGCTCTTCTTTGAGCCAGGCGGCCTCCTGCCATGGGCTATTTCGGATGATGGCGATTTGTTCTGCTGGAGCACCGTCGGCGCAAGTGGTTTGTGGGAAGTCGTCACGGTGCCACGCAGTGATTCGCCCGAGCATTTCAAAATGGGCATGGCGCAGTTTCTTGCGCGAGGGCTGGCTGGCCAAGTCAAGTCATCAGCGCTACCCCTACACTTTGCCTCGGCAGCGGGCTCATTTGAACCGCATGCCGCTTAGGGCAAAGCTCGGCCAGAACCAGACATTCGCCCATACCTCTCAAATGCTTGACGCGCTCGTCTCACCATTGTCTTGTCTTGGCGCCGCTGTCGGCTTGGCGCTCGCGGCGGTGGTCAATTGGGCCGCGCCGGTCGACGTCGACACAGTTCAGGCCGGGGCATGGTTGGTGGGCATCGGTTGGGTTGCAGGCCTTGCGTGGGACCTCATAGGTCGCGAGAGCGCCAAGTAGCCGCCCTCGACAACCGTTGCGGCCTCAGCAGGAAAGGCAGAATGCGGGCCATGACCCGACCTTCGTAATGACGGCGTGGTCGATGGGCAATTCCCATCGGGCCCGCTCCACCGCGAAGGCGAAAGAAGGCTTCTGATCAACCGCGCAAAGATTGGAGTTTGATGGCTACCTGGAAAGGTCGACTTCTCATGTTCGCTTTGGGTTCAGCCATTGCGGGTATCGGCTACCTGATGTGGGGCAGCGGCGATCGGACTGGCTTCTTGATCGGTCTCATCGGGTGGGCTTGCATTGTCATGAGCACCGTGCTGCCGAACAGCCTCTTTGAGAAGGCCGTCAACTTTATCGGCCGATTCTGGTAAAGCTCCCGATCATGGATGCAACAGCCGTCACCGACCGGTACCTGGCCTTCGCGTTCACCACCAAAATGCCAAGTCCCACGCGACCGATCAGTTGCGGCGGCGGATCCGGCTCCGTGAGAGCAAGCTCGAATCTGCTTCAAGCAGCTCGCGGCCGCCTGATTTCAGCCAGCACCAGAAGTGCTGCGCCTGCAGTGATGGCGCAATCGGCCACGTTGAAGATGGCGAAGTCGTAGACGTCGCGCCAATGAAGATGGATGAAGTCGACCACATGTCCCTGCCACGAGCGGTCGATCGCATTTCCCAGCGCGCCGCCGAGCACAAGTGCCAAGGCCGCTCTGAACAGCAGCGTTCCGCCGGGCTGCGCCAGCAGTTTGAGGATGAATGCAGCCGCCGCGATGGCAAGCGCCGTAAACAGCCATCGCTGCCAGCCCGAAGCGTCGGCCAAGAAAGAGAAGGCAACGCCCCGGTTGTGCGCCAGGACGAGATCGGCAAAGGGCGTGATGGGAAGGATTTCGCCCCCGCTTAGGAATCGTGTGGCGAGCGACTTCGACGCTTGGTCTAGCAGCACAACGGTGAAGGCGATGCCCAGATAGGGCACCAGCCGAGCCGCCACGGCAGATATGCCTTCGCGGCGCCTGTCAGCAGACACGATGATCGTCATTGAGGGGTTCTCGTGATGTTGCCGGGCGGGGGCTCTGGGGGTACAAACATTCGTGGCCCACCCCGACGGTCGATTGCCACCGGCGCGGTTCCAAGCGGCATTTTCCCGTATGAGCGCGAGCCGACGAGCGAGTTCCTCCAACCAAGCGCAAAAAATTTCCCAGGGGCGTTTGTGAAGCGGGGCCTTGCCGTACAGCACAGTTATCAGATGCCAAAGGGGGCACCTCGCGTTGGTGTCACCGAGTGGACTGCCGACCGCCCATTGTTTGCAGTTCTGTGTCTCGGCCTTCACCGCGCCGACTGCAGAGAATGAGCCCCCGCAATCGAGGCGAGCAGAGCGGTAGCTCCGGGCCCGTTCACGATGGAAGCGCGACCAGCTACAGTCGGCCACAACCGGAGATCGCGCCGCTTGGGCTGGCTTCGCGACTACGTCGACGTGGTGAAACGCTTGCAAAGCACCGCGCTATCCCCCGGGGTTTGCCATACGCGGATGCGGTGCTTGGCCAATTCGCACCTTGGTCAAACTTCCGAACGCTCTACTACCACTTCGCTGATCTGCACCACGGGTTGAATATCCGTGTAATTGGCGATGTCGCCCCTGATCTCCTGCTGGTGCTGGCCAGAAGCTGCCCGATAAGCTTCGACAGAAGTACAGACGAATTCGCATTTGGCTACGTAAACAGGGTCTATGCCTGGGGCGCGCCCTGAGATGCCCTTGTCCACCATGTAGTACAGACATGCAGCGCCGAGCAGCCGTTTCATCATTGGCATATGCGTCTCGCGGTAGTAAGCGTGATCGAATCAGACGTCTCCGGCATACGGGTACATGACACTGACTTTGATCATCGAGAGTTCTCCTGTTGTTGCACGGTAGTCAATGCGCCGACGCCTCGCCCAGAAGCGGCCTCAAGCCGGGAATCGTGCGCCCGCCTCTTCCAAGGGCATGCGGAGCCCGTTCGTCAGGTAGCTGACGGTGCGATAGAAGCCAGCCAGCATCAGCAGTTCAATGATGGCTTCCTCGGTAAAGTAATTCCGCAACTCGTCCCACAGTCCATCGTCGATGTCGGAATGCTCGTGCAAAGAGTCGCAGAGGCGCAGAAGGACATGCTCCTCGGCTGACCAGCAGGCTTCGTTCCCCGAAGCCGTGACGGTCGCCTGGACCTGCTCTGGCGTCAGGCCAGCGAGCCCTGAGAAGGCCGTGACGTGGATGCCCCATTCATATTCGGATTTGCACAATGCCGTTGTGCGATGTATCACGATTTCGCGCTGTCGGATACTCAAGTTGCCTTTGTCCAGCAACCCACCGGCAAAGAACTTTTGAAATAGACGAGGGTCGCGTGCCAACGTCGTGAACAGCCGAAGAGGGGGCTGTCCCTTCATCAGCCTGTCGAGTGGCCTGGAAATGTCCTCACCAAATGGTGGCGTTGCTGGCTCAATGCGTGCGGGCATACGGACTCCTGATTCAATGGCCGCGCTATCGTAGGCTTCCTGCTGTATAAAGTAAAGCATGACGACACCTCGTATCGGCCAACCAGTTCGCGGTTCCACCACCGGCCGTCCCATCATGGTTGCTCTGGACCTGCTGGGACGGCGCACGGCGCTGCGCGTGCTCTGGGAGCTGCGGGAAGGCTCGCTGACCTTCAGAGCCCTGCAAGACGCTTGCGAGACGAACACCAGATTGCTCAACACGCGGCTCACTGAACTGAGGGAAGTCGACCTTGTCGAACACGCCGAGGGTGGCTATCGACTAACGGACGAAGGGCGCCGTCTTGCGAAGGCGCTGAAGCCGTTGTCAGCTTGGGCGGACCAGTGGGGGCATGGAAAGCGATGAGAAAGTGACTCGCGCCATGGAGTGCCACTGCGCCTGTCCGCAGTGACCGCTTTGCATAGGGCCAGACTTCCGCTCAGGGCCCGAGGCCGCCGGTCGCCTATCTCCAAAGCCGAAGTAGCGAGCTCTCGAAGCTGGTTTTCGCAGAGCGCATTTCTGAAGCACAGCCAAGCTCGGCGGCCGCTGCAGGACCTGATAAAAACATCGCCTCACAAGGAAAAGGAAAACGCGAAGGCAGTTCATTCGGCCGAGCACCCCAGCGCGAGCTTTTTCTAAAGCGGCGATATCTTGGCGCTCTTCATCATCTGCCCTGTCAACTCGACTTCATGCCGGATAACCTGCAGATAACCCTCGGGTGTCGAAGGCGAAACCTGGCTACCCAGTTCGCTCAATGATGCGATCACCGGGGGGTCCTTGAGCATTTGGCTGAAGACCTCGTAAACACGCGCCGCGATCGCATCGGGCGTGCCCGCGGGCAGCGAGAGCCCGCCCCATGACGTCAGTTGCACGCCCTGCACGCCTTGCTCGGCCAGCGTTGGCACGTCCGGCAGGCTGGCGTTGCGCCGCGTGCCGGCAACGCCCAGTGCCTTGAGCTTGCCGGCCTTCACCTGCGGGAAGGCCACCGCGAAGATGGGCATGCCGAAGCTCACCTGCCCGCCCAGCACGGCGTTGACCAGTTCGGACGCGCCCTTGTACGGAACATGGGTGGCGCTGATGTCCGCGGCATTGAGGAACAGCTCCACGCCAAGATGCGACGGTGTGCCCACGCCGCCGGAGGCATAGTCCAGCTTGCCGGGGGCGGCACGCGCCTTGGTAACGAGGTCCTGCAAAGTCTCGATCCCCGACGCCGGGTTGACGACCAGCAGCACATCCGACGTGGTAAGCCGCATGACATGGCGGAAGTCCTTCATCACGTCGTAGCCGGGACTGCGGTACATCAGCACGTTCGCCGCCATGGGTGCGGCGGAGTAGATCCATGTGTACCCGTCGGGTGCGGCACGGGCAACCTGACGCGCGCCGATGTTGCCGGCGGCGCCGCCCTTGTTTTCGATGATGACGGGTTGGCCAAGCAAGCGGCCGGCCGACTCGGCGAGGATGCGCGCGCCGGTGTCGGGACCGGTGCCTGCCAGGTAGGGCACAACCCACTTGACGGGGCGGCTAGGCCATTGGTCGGCGGCCTTTGCGGCTTTCGCGAGCGGCAGCAGAGGCGATGCCGCCAGCGCGCGGCAAAGCGCACGGCGTGAATGGTCGATGCAATCGATAAGTTCGTTGTTCAATTTCGCTTGTCTCCGGATCTTTTTGCTTTGTGATTCGTCCTGGCCCGCCTACGGCGCCTCGCCGAGCAGCTCGCGCGCGATGATGTTCTTCTGTATCTCGCTGGTGCCCGTGAGCACGCGGTACATGCGAAGCATGCGGAACAGGAACTCCACACGCCGGCCCTGCACGATGCCTTCGCCGCCGTGGATCTGCACCGCCGCGTCGGCAATGCGAAAGGCCGCTTCCGAGCAGAAGAGCTTCGCCATCGACGCATCGGCCCGCGCATCGCCGCCTGCGTCGAGCTGGCGCGCGGTCGAGATCATCAGCGCGCGCGCCGCCGCCAGCTGCGTGGCCATGTCGGCCAGCGAATGCTGGATGGCCTGGAACTGCGAGATCGGGCGGCCGAACTGGCGGCGCGTGCGCGCGTAGTCGCGGGCATCCTTCAAAGCCACCGTGGCCAGGCCCACCATGCCGGGGCAGTGCAGCAGCCGGTTGACGGTGATCCGGCCCAGCGCCAGCGCCAGACCGCGGCCCGGCTCGCCGATGAGGTTGGCGGCGGGCACGCGGCAATCGGTCAGCAGGATGTCGCCGGTGGTCGACTGGCCCGCCATGGTCTTGTAGCCGGCCTTCACCTCCACGCCGTCTTGGCGCAGGTCGACGAAGAAGGCCGAGATCTCGCGTCGTTCGGGGTTGTCGGAGGTGGACGCCATCAGCACCGCGTAGTCCGCAAAGGGCGAGCCCGAGATGAAGCGCTTGCGCCCGTTGACAACGTAGGTGTCGCCCTCGAGGCGCGCCTGCGTCTGCAGCGCGCCGGGGTCCGAACCGGCCTCGGCCTCGGTGAGCGCGAAGCAGATGGCCTTCTCGGCCTGCGCCACCGGAACGATGAAATTCGCGAGCTGCATCGGCGTGGCATAGCGCGCCAGCGCTCCCACGCGCGGCGGGCCGCTGAGTTCTCCGAACACATGAGGTGCCAGGGGCGAGCCGCTCGCGTAGATCGATTCCTTGATCAACACGTGGTCGAGCAGCGAGAGCCCCAGGCCTCCCATCTTCGTGGGCAGCGTCATGCCGTAGAAGCCCAGTTCATGCGAGCGTCGCCACACGCGCTGCAGCGTGGCTTTGTCGGCACCGTGCTCGTGATCGATGCCTTGCTCGCGGACCAGCGCGGCCAGCTCGCCGTCGATGAAGTCACCGATGCGCGCAATCAATTCGGCCGCGCGTTCCGAACCTTCGAACGGTCCGTCGAACAGCGGAGAGCGCACGCTGGAAGCAGCGGTGGTCGCGCCCGTGGGCCCGGATGCAATGGTTTGCGTGGTCATGGTCGTGCGGCTCCTCAGTTCACGCGGCGGTCGTGGCCCACCCAGTACGGCGACTGGATGAGCTTGCGCGCGATCTTTCCGTTGGCGTTCTTCTGCAGTGCCTCGACAAACTCGATGCGGCGCGGCCGCTTGAAGCCCGCAAGCCGTTCGGCGCAGAAGGCATCGAGCGCGGCCGCGTCCGCGGCCGAGCCGGCCTTCAACACGATGTGCGCGGCCACGGCCTCGCCCCACTTGTCGTCGGGCACACTGAACACGCACGCTTCATCGACCGCGGCGTGCTGGTACAGCACCGCCTCGACCTCCGACGGGTACACGTTGAAGCCTCCGCTGATCACCATGTCCTTCTTGCGGTCGACAATATAGATGTAGCCGTCGTCGTCCGCGCGTGCCAGGTCGCCCGTGTGGTAGCGGTCGTTCTTCAGTACCTCGGCCGTGAGCTCGGGGGCGCGCCAGTAGCCCGCGAAGACATCGGCGCCGCCCACCACGATCTCGCCGATCTCACCGGCGGCCACCGGCTGGCCTTCGTCGTCGACGATGTCCACCCGCGACTCGAGAAACGGCCGCCCGCACGATGCCAGCCGCTCGGGCATGGCGGCTCTCGCGAACAGGTGGTCTTCAACGCTCAGGCCGCACACGCCCGAGGTCGTCTCCCCCGCACCATAGCCTTGCGAGAGCACCGGGCCGAACACGTCCATGGCCTGCATGATGCGAGCCGGCGCCATCGGCGCGGCGCCGTAGCCCAGGCGCCGCAGGTCGGGCAATGGGCGGTAGCGGCCCTGCACCTCGGCCAGCAGCATGTTGATCATGGTCGGCACCATGAAGGTGTGGGTCACGCGCTCGCGCTTCATCTCCGCGATGAAGCGTGCGGGATCGAAGCCGCTGAAAAGCCGGATCGTGGCGCCGCTGCACAGCGCCGGCACCAGCTGCATGCCCGATGCGTGCGTGATCGGTCCCACCAGCCCCAGCAGGTCGCCGGGCTGAAGGTTGTCGGCGCGCATCAGGAACTTGCGCAGTTGCGCGAGGCGGTTGCCGAAGGTCTGCATCGCGGCCTTGAGCACGCCGCTGGAGCCCGAGGTGTAGTGCAGCACCGCGAGTTCGTCGGCGCTCACCCGTGCGGGTGTGAAGCGGTCGCTGGCGCGAGAAAGCGCGCCTTCGTATGACGTGGGGGAGTCTTCCGCGACGTCGAGCAGCAGCAGGCGCGGCGCGCTCTTGAGCTGCGGCAAGAAGCTCTCGGCGCGTTCGGCGGTGGTGACGATCAGCGTCGCCTCGCTGTTCGCGATGACCTCGGCCACTTCGACCGGCGCCAGCCGCGCGTTGATGGGCGCCTTCACGAGCGCGGCCTTGTAGCACGCCAGTTCGAGCTCGACGATTTCGATGCAGTTCGGCAGGTACACGCCCACCCGGTCGCCGCGCTGCAAGCCGAGGCCGCACAGCGCGTTGGCCAGACGGTTGGAGCGCTGCTCAAGTTCTTCGTAGGTGGCCGAGCGCTGCGCGCTGGTGACGGCAAGCCGCTTCGCGTGGATGCGAGCGGCACGGGATGTGAGCTCGCCGACGTTGGCGATCTCGGGGGCTGTGGTTTGCAAGTTGTCTCCTGGATGTCCGAGCCACGGCACGGGATGGAGACGACTTTGGCAGCGGAAGGCGCACAACAACAAATACGGATTGCTGATGCGCGGCCATCAAAAGAGTTGATGGCCCTGCCAACTCGGAGTGCCCGGCGCTATGGCTTGCCTGACGCTCCTGGTGCGGGCCTCTCTCCCAACAGGAACTCCGCCTCCCAGCGGCCCGATGCGATCATGCGGCGCGTTTCTTCGACGAGCACGTCCATCACTGCCCGGGTCGCGGGGTCGGGCTCGCGCGTTGACGGGGTTGCAAGAAAGTAGGTGCGCGCCAGTTCGGGACGCACCACGCGCGCCACCAGCCACCGCTTGCCGCCCGCTGGCGCGTCGCCCAGGGCGCAGGCGGGAGAAAAGGTGAAGCCCGCGCCCGCCAAATACAGCGAACGGATCACGCGAGCGGAATCGTGCTCGTGCGCGATGTTGAGCTCCAGGCCCAGGTCCGACGCAGTGCGCTCGACCTGCGCGCGAATGCTGAATCGGCGCGATTGCAGCACCAGCGGGAGGCCGGCCGCACGGGCGAAGGGCATCTCGGGCCTCGGCACCGTAGCCGCCTTGCGCTTCTTCGATGCACCGGTGGCAGGCTGCACGGTCATGGCCGCAACCTTGCCGTCGGCGTCGTAGCCGCAGACGAACATCGCCTCCCGCGCAAGTGGCTTCACATCGAGGCCGTTCACTTCATCGCTGTCCACCAGGATGCCGATGTCCGCGCGCCGCTCGACCATGGCCTTGCGCACCATCAGGCTCAGGTCGTCGATGACGAACACGCGAATCCGAGGATGCCTTTGTTTCAGCCGCGCCAGCGCCGGCCCGAGCAGCAGCGAGGCTAGAAGGAAAGGTACGGCCACCGTGACCGAGCCCTCGGGCCCATCGGGCGTGCGCTGCAGGCGCTCGCGCATCGCGCTGGCGTCGGACAGCAGCTTGCGCGCGTCGTGATAGAGCTGCAGCCCGGCCGCCGTGGGCGTGACGCCGACGTGCGAACGCTCGAAGAGCTGCGTGCCAAGCTCCTCCTCAAGCTTCTTGATCTGTGCCGTGAGCGCGGGTTGCGCCACGTACAGCGCACCCGCGGCGCGCGAAAGGCTGCCCGCTTCCAGCACGGCGATGAAGTAGCGCAGCGATCGGAGTTCCATAAGCCCTGGATTCTCTACCCGGCGCCGGCAGGGCCCGCCGGCCGGCATGCAGGTGCAGCGCTCATCGGTTGGAACACCGGCTGCGAATACGTCGCCGCGAAAACTTCAAAGCGGCCGTTCACCGATTTCAAGTTCGCTTCGCAGACCAACGGCAAGGCCGAGGGGTTCATCCAGTCCGCGCGACGCGTGTGGGCCTGCGGTTGGACTTCCAGAACTCAGCCCAGCGAACCGATGCCCTGGCAAGCTGGCAGCACCCCTCAGTGCCCGGTCATGGCCGACCGCTGGCGATCAGGTCTTCCGCGGCCCTCGTCAGATGGATGGCTTGGGGGCAACCCGCAGCACAACGGTGAAGGCGATGCCCAGATAGGGCACCACCACTTTTCACTCGGAATATGCGTGTGGCGGGCCACAACCAGCTCGCGCGACTCAGGCTGACCAAGTGCTCGGACAAGCTGCCTTGTCCGCCCGGCGCAGGCCCCTCACCAACTCACGCGCACACCCACCGAGGCATTGAGCCCGCTCTTCACGCGCGTGCCGCCCCCTGAGGTCCAGCGCTTGCCGAGCTCGGCATAGACCGTGGTGCGCCCGCCCACCGCCAGCGTCATGCCGCCCGCGAGTTCGGTGCTGGTCGACCCCGCATCGCTGCCGATGACCGTGCTGCTGCCGCCGAGGCTCAGGAACTGCGCCGCGTCGACCCCGCCCGAGGCGTGGAACACGTCGATGCGGCCGTAGGACTGCAGCCTGCCGGCGGCGGTATCGATTCGGCCCTTGAGCTGCAGGCCCGCACGCACCACGAGGCCGTCGTCGGGGCGACTGCCGCACCCAGGCACCCGGAATCGACACGGGGTCGATCTCCAGCCGCTGGTGGTCGAGTAGTTCCAAAGAATTAAAAATTCAACTCAGATGCGCGGGGGCCGAACGACAGAACCGAGGCTGCGGCTTCGCGAGACGGTCATCAGCGAACGGCCGGTTTGGTCCCGTACGCCCCTGCGGGTCGGTCCAGGTCCTTCGACTTCTTCCCGTGCCGGCGAACCCACCGCCAGACCGAGTCAATCCACTGGGAGAAGGAAGCAACGTCGTATGCCAGTCCACCGGGGGCAGCGAAGTCCTTTGCCCAGAACAAGCGGCCGGAGACACCCGACAGCGAATTGCTGCGCGTCATGTGCAGCAGCGGGGCGCCGTCGGCATTCGACACGTAGCGCCAACCGACGCTGTTCGGATCGTGGGCTTGCTCGCCCACAGTTCCGTATTCGGGCGTCCACGCAAATGCCGTATTCCAGATTGCATAGGTGTGATGCCCCTTGAAGATGGGATGGAAGCCGTCCACCCACAGCTCTTCGATCGTGGGCGCAAAAGCCTCGATCAACCGGATGTCGGCCGCGCTGCGCAAGAACGCGACGAAGTCCTTCTCGTCCGCTTCATTCATGGCAATCTGGAGTTGCTTTCCCACCATCGCTTCCCGGGATTCGAGTCAATTTCTGGACGTCGGCGGCCTGCGCTCGCACGCCGGCGGACCGAGGGCCGCCCATCTGCCAAGGTCAGTTGGCCGCAAAGCAGTACATCAGCCCGGCGCTGCCGCTCATTTTGAGCTGGTCGACGCTGCAGCCGCGCGTACCGTGCGAGGAGTTCCACGACGCGTTGGCTACCGGATCGGGATTGGTGCCCTTGTGGTCGTGGTGACCCACGATGGCGGAGCCGCCGTCGCTTCGGGTCCAATTGCCGCACGTGGTGTCCTTGCCGGGTTCGGGCACGGCCACGGTTCCGTCAGGGCGCGAGCCGGTGAGGATGTCGTGGCGGTTGACCGGATCGCCGAAGCCGGAGACAACTTCGCCCTTCTCGGTCAACGAGGTGTCCTTGCCCACCTTTGCGTTGGCGCTGTGCAGGTCGGCCACGCTGGTGGCGACGACCACTCCCTTGGCGTTGGTCCAGGGGCCGGTGCCGATCCGGTCGCGCGCATTGACAGCCGGCTGTCCGTTCGCGGCGACGGTGCTCAAGTAAGCGCGCCAAGTCTTGTCGCCCGCCCCGGCACTCGTGGCCAGCGATTGGCAGAAGCGGTCGGCTCCGGCCAGGCCGCCGAGGTCGCCGCCCTTTCCGGGGTTGACGCTGGTGATGAAGAAGCTCATGGACTTGCCGCCCGATGACCCCATCGCTCCGCAACCGATGATCAGGGCGGCGGCGACGGCGGCGCCAGTGGAAAGAATGAAGCGACTGGGCATCGGAGACTCCTCGCAGTATTGGAGCCGGCAGGCTACCGCAGCATGGTGTCATCGGCAACCCACGCCCGTCTCCCACGCGGCGCTCGAGGTCGATATCGTCCCTGGGGCACTCGACCTCTGCCTTTGGCCGATGGTCTCCTCAGGCCCTTGGCCCATCCGGCAGCCTGGCGCTGACGGCAATCTGCGCAGCCAGGAATTCCGCCTTCACAAAACCGTGCCGCTCTTGGAAGGCGACCGTCTCCGCCTGCATCAGTTCCGCATAGGTTTGCATGAGCATGCTCGCCTCAACGTATCGCGAGGCGCCCAGGTAGGCCTGGATGGCAGAGCGATAGATGGCGTAGTCGCCGTTCTCCTTCGCGCCTCCATAGGACAGCTTGAGTTCAGCGCGTGCTTGCCAGATGGGGTCGTGCTCCAAGGCCGGCGCTTCGCCTTGCGCCTGCAGCCATCTGAGCGGCCTGGTCGCGCGACCTCCCAAAGACGGTGGAGCAATGATGGCTCTGATCGCAACTGCAAGCGCCTCATCGATGCGCCCTTGCCGAACATGCTGGGCCCACAGAAGGCAAAGTGCGTCCGTGTACTCGGGCAGAACGTCCAGTGCCCTTTCCAAGAGCTGGACAGCCTCTGCGACGGCTTGCGCCTGCACCTTCCGCTTCGCATCCTCGAGAAGCGCCCGCGGGGAGCGCGGGTCCTCCACGAGGGAAGGCGGTTCAGGGTATGCGTCCTCAGCCTTCGCGAGCGCGACCAAGAATGAGGACAGCGAAGAGTACACCGGTTGGATCTGCCATGAATCGTGCCATGTCTCGACCACGATAGGCTCCCGCGCTTCCAGGCCGATGGGCCAGTAGAGCCCAAACGTATCTCCGTTGCCGAGCGCCCCCTCGGCCAGAGGTCGAAACCCCAAAGGAGGGTACGGCGTCTCGTAGCGCCACGCCTGGTCAACGGTGACCTCTGCAATTTGCGGGGGGAGGAACATGGATGTGAGCGGGATGGTTGTTTGCTGGCAGCCCCATAGACCCGAGCATAAGGCTCGAAGGTTTTCATGAAAATCCTACGGCGTCGGCAGCCGGAACGGCCAGTCGGGTGGACGGTCGGTGCTGGCCGGCTCCAGCCACTGGTGGCCGAAGGCGTGATTCACTGGCCGGCCGGAGCGCGAGAATGCGAGCAACAACACTGCAGGAGAACTCTTCTTGACGACCGTCGCCATCACCCCCGCCATCAACGTCAGCAACAGCAACGGCTTTGTCCTGTTTGGCGGCGTGAACGTACTCGAGTCGAAGGACATGGCCCTGCGTGCTGCGGAGGAGTACGTGCGAGTCACGCGCAAGCTTGGCATCCCTTACGTCTTCAAGGCAAGTTTCGACAAGGCGAATCGCTCGTCCATCCATTCCTTCCGGGGCCCGGGTCTGGAAGAGGGCCTGAAAATCTTCGAAGCCGTCAAGGCAGCGTTCGGCGTGCCCATCCTCACCGACGTTCACGAGCCATGGCAGGCAAATCCCGTCGCCGAAGTCGTGGACGTTCTGCAACTGCCTGCGTTTCTCGCCCGCCAGACTGACTTGGTCGTCGCGCTTGCCAGGACGGGCAAGGTCATCAACGTCAAGAAGCCCCAGTTCCTGAGTCCGCCGCAGGTGCTCAATATCGTGGAGAAGATCAGGGAGGCGGGAAGCTCCCCGGTCATTCTGTGCGACCGTGGCACCTGTTTCGGTTACGACAACCTGGTGGTGGACATGCTTGGCTTCGGTGCCATGAAGAAGGTTACCGGGAACCTGCCCGTCATCTTCGACGTTACCCATGCCCTCCAGCAACGCGAGGCGAACGCTGCCGTCTCCGGCGGGCGACGCGAGCAAGTGGCTGAACTGGCGCGTGCGGGCCTGGCGGTGGGCTTGGCGGGCCTCTTTCTTGAAGCTCATCCTGACCCGGCGCAGGCCAAATGCGACGGTCCCAGCGCTCTGCCGCTGGACCAATTGGAGCCATTCCTCGCGCAGCTGAAGGCCTTGGACGACCTGGTGAAGTCGTTCGCGCCTCTGGATGTCCGCGGCTGAACAGAGGACACTGCCCCGACGCACCCGCATGGGTGCCAACACAAGGCTGCCAATTCAACACGAGCGATGGAAGCCCGGGCCGCTCTCTACCGCTGGCTAAATGTCATGCCGCCCGCACGCGGCCCAATGAGTCACCGGGCTCCAGGTGTGGTACCGCCGACAATCCGAGCATCAAATCGAGGTTCTGCACCGCCGCTCCCGCGGCGCCCTTTCCCAGGTTGTCGAACACCGCGGCCAACAGCACCTGGCCCGTGCGCTCCTGCTCAAAAACCGCGAGTCGCAATCGGTTGCTGCCGTTGAGTGCCCGGGGGTCGAGCCGCCGCGCATCGACCTCCTTGTCGAGCGATTGCAGCTCGATGAAAGCTTGCCCGGCATAGCGCGCTTGAAGCGCGGCGTGCAAGCGCGCGGCCGTCACGCCGGCGGGCAGCAGGCGCAGATGCAGCGCCATCGTCAACACGATGCCTTGCCGATAGTGGCCATACGCCGGCACGAACACCGGCGCATGCGCCAGGCCGGCATGCTGCTGGATCTCGGGCACGTGCTTGTGGTTCAGGCCCAGGCCGTAGACCTGGAAGGGCACCGCGGTGGCAGCGCCGGCGCCTTCATGATCCTCGAGGCCGGGTCGGCCCCGTCCTGAATAGCCCGACACCGCGTGAATGACCAGCGGGTAGTCTGCCGGCAGCAGGCCGTCATCGATCAACGGCTTGAGCAATGCCAGCGCCCCCGTCGGGTAGCAACCGGGATTGCTGACACGTCCGGCGCTGGCGATGCGCCCGGGCTGCGCAGCCTCCAGCTCCGGCAGGCCATAGACCCAGCCCGGCGCGGTGCGATGGGCCGAGCTCGCGTCGATCACCCGCACGCCAGGACGGCGCACCAGCGCCACGGCTTCGCGCGCGGCGTCGTCCGGCAGGCACAGCAATGCGATGTCGCAGTCGTTCAGCGCCTCGGCGCGATGGGCCGCGCTCTTGCGATGTTCGGACGGCAATTGCAGCAAGCGAAGGTCGGTCCGCCCCGCCAGCCATTGCCGCACCTCCAGGCCCGTGGTGCCTTGGTCGCCATCGATGAAAACGAGAGGGGTCATGGAGCGCTCCGATTGAGTTCGAAACGCATGGTGCATCGCCCATCGCATGCACACCAGTTGAATCTGACAAACTACGGATTCAGGAATTCTGAATCCCCTTCCAACGAGGAAAGTTGCACGATGCGCGAAATCAACCTCGACCGCCTGCGAACGCTGCTGACGGTGATCGATCTCGGCTCGTTCGCGGCAGCGGCCAAGGCACTTCATCTGGCACCGCCCACGGTGACGCTGCACGTGGCACAGCTCGAAGCCCGCCTCGGGGCCCGCCTGCTGCACCGCGCGCCGGCCGGCGTCACCGCGACGTCCGCCGGCAGCTTGCTGATCGACAGGGCACGGCGGCTGCTGGCCGAAGCCGACGACCTGCTGCAGACCGTTCAAAGGCAGATCGCAGCGCGCGGCGGCCGCGTCCGATTGGGCGCGTCCACCGGTGCGCTCGCGCACCTGCTGCCGCAGGCCTTGGAGGCCTTGGCCGCCCGGCATCCGGAGATCGACGTGCAGGTCGCGGTGATGACCAGCGAGGAAGCCCTGGCGCGGCTGGCCGCCGGAAGCCTGGACATCGGCATTGTGGCTTTGCCGCAGCCGGTGCTCCGCGGCCTGCGCGTGCAGGCCTGGCGCAAGGATCCGGTGCTGGCGTTCATCCCGGCCGCTTGGAAACCGCCGCCGCACGTGACGCCGGCCTGGCTCGCCGCCCGGCCCTTGATTGCCAATGACCGCGGCACCCGGCTCTTCCGCCAGACCGCCGAATGGTTCGCCGCGGCCGGCGAGAGGCCGCAGGCGCGCATCGAATTGAACTACAACGACGCGATGAGGAACCTCGTGGCAGCAGGCTACGGCGCCGCGCTGCTGCCGCACGAGGCAGGCGCGCCGCCGCCCGATCGGCGCATCAGCATGCGACCGCTGCGGCCGGCGCTGTCGAGGGCGCTGGGCATTGCGCATCGGACCAGGCTGGACGACGATGCGACGGAGTTGACGCTTCGGGCCTTGTTGGGGATGAAGGAGCATTGAACGTCGTTTTCGTTGCGCCTTGCGGCGGATCGCTTCGCCAGCTTCGCCCCGGCCGGAGTGACTAAGATCAGGCCGCGCCACCCCCACGGCCAGGGGCGCACCCTGATCAACCATTCCCCAGAGAGTTCGCCGCATGAAGTCAGCAGGGCTGAAGGGCACCGTTTCCATTGAGCTCGTGCATGAGGCGATTCGCGCCGCCGCGCTCAGGAACATGGACATCAGCGGCGTGCTCGAGATCGCAAGGCTGGACCGCGATCTGCTGAATGCGCCGCGCGCGCGCATTTCGGCGGCTGCGTACTCGCGCATGTGGGTGGCGCTGGCCGACCTGATGGATGACGAGTTCTTCGGCCTGGACAGCCACGGACTGCGCCGCGGAAGCTATGCGCTCATGACGCGCGCAGCGGTCAACTCGGAGAACCTGGAGCACGCCCTACGCCGGATCCTCCGGTTTCTTCACGCCACCCTGGACGACTTTCGCGGGGAGCTGGTCCGATCAGCGGACGAGGCGCGCGTGATCCTGCACGACGGTGGCGTGCTGCGCCGGCTGTTCGGCTACGGCACCTGGTTCATCCTCGTCCACGGGCTGGCATGCTGGCTCGTGCACAGGCGAATTCCGTTGCGCGAGATGCGGTTCCGCTGTCCGCCGCCGGCCGACGACAGCCACTACCGCACGCGGTTCTGCGAGAACGTGAAGTTCAACGCAGAGACCACGCACATCACCTTTGCCAGCGACCTGCTCGATCTGAAGATCGCGGAATCCCCCCAGACCGTCGACAACTTCCTGCGGGCAGCGCCCGCCAATCTGCTGGTCAAGTACCGCAATGACGCGAGCACCAGCGCACAGGTGCGGCACCGGTTGCGCAGCCAGATGCCCGATGCGTGGCCCGAGCTGGAGAAGCTCGCGCAAGAGCTCTGCGTTTCCGGCACCACGCTCCAGCGCCGACTGCAGCAGGAGGGGCTGAGCTACCAGCGGGTGAAGGACGATCTGCGGCGGGACATCGCGATCGACCTGCTGTCGAGCGCTCCGCTGACGGTGGCCGAGGTCGCCGCCCGCACCGGATTCCGGGAGACCAGCGCCTTTCATCGCGCCTTCAAGAAATGGACAGGCGTGAGCCCCGGAAGCTATCGCTCCTCTGCGCACGCGCGGGAATAAGCGCCCGGCGCCCGCCAGTGACGTCCGCATGCCCGAAAGCCCCGGCCGGATCGAGGCCTGCGGGCATGGGCATCGAGCGCTTGCGGAACTAAGCTCATCGGCAATCCGGCAACGAGGAAACCCGCAATGAACCGAATGATGGCGCCGCCGCTGGGTGCGCAGGCGCTGCAAGGCGCAGTCGATTGGGCAATTGCCACGCGGCGCAGCATCAGGGCGTACCTGCCCAGGCCGGTGCCGCAGCAAGAGATCGAAGCGATCCTCTCGACCGCGCGCTACAGCGCTTCCGGCATGAACATGCAGCCCTGGCATGTGCATGTGCTGACCGGGGCTGCGAAGGCCGGCCTGTCCGCCGCGATCGCAGCGCTCGACGACGATCCCGGCAGATCGGAGGAACTGCTCGAGCCCTACGACTACTACCCGCGCGAATGGCTCTCCCCGTACCTGGAGCGGCGCCGCAAGGTGGGCTGGGACCTCTATGGGCTGCTTGGCATCGCCAAGGGCGACAAGCAGCGCATGCACATGCAGCATGGGCGCAACTACCGTTTCTTCGATGCGCCCGTGGGCCTGTTCTTCACGATCGACCGCGCACTGCAGGAAGGAAGCCTGCTGGACTGCGGCATGTTCCTGCAGAGCGTGATGATCGCCGCACGCGGCCGCCACCTCCACACCTGTCCGCAAGCCGCGTTCCTGAAGTTCCATCGCCAGATCGCCGAGTTCCTGGACATTCCCGCGGGCCAGATGCTCGTCTGCGGCATGAGCCTGGGCTACGCCGACGAGTCCTCCATCGAGAACGCGCTGGTCACCGAGCGGGAGCCGGTTTCCGCCTTCACGGCATTCCACGACAGCACGAAGGAGACAAGGACATGAGCGCGCCATCCTATGCAAAGGGCCTCGACCGCTGCGAGGCGAACCATGTACCGCTGACGCCGCTCGGCTTTCTCGACCGCGCCGCGCTGGCGCATCCGAACCGCCCGGCCGTGGTGCACGGCGACCTGACACGGACCTGGGCGCAGACGCGGGAGCGCTGCCATCGCCTGGCGTCGGCGCTGATGGCCAGGGGCATCCAGCCGGGGGACACGGTTTCGGTGCTGGCGCCGAACACGCCGGCGATGCTGGAGTCGCACTTCGGCGTGCCGCTGGCAGGTGCCGTGCTCAACGCGATCAACCATCGCCTGGATGCAGAAGGCATCGCGTTCATCCTGCGTCACGGCGAGTGCAAATTGCTGATGGTCGACCGCGAATTCTCCGCGACGGTTGCCGCCGCCCTGGCGCTTCTGGACAGCCCTCCCCCGGTCATCGACATCGAAGACCATCTCGCGCCGCCCGCCGAACGCATCGGCGAGACCGACTATGAGTCGCTGCTGGCGGGTGGCGACCCGGAGTTCCCCGGCCGCTGGCCGAGCGACGAGTGGCAGCCCATCGCGCTGAACTACACCTCGGGTACGACGGGAGACCCGAAGGGCGTGGTCGCCAGCCACCGCGGCACCTACCTGATGAGCCTGCTGCAGATCACGAACTGGGCGATGCCGCGGGCGCCGAAGTACCTGTGGACGCTGCCCATGTTCCATGCGAACGGGTGGTGCTTCACCTGGGCCGTGACGGCGGCGGCCGGGACCCACGTCTGCCTGCGCCGGGTGTCCGCCGAAGCGGTGCTGCAGGCCATCGACACGCACCAGATCGACCATCTCTGCGCGGCGCCGGTCGTGATGGCCATGCTCTCGGATTCAGCCCGGAACATCCGGCTGTCCCGCAGCGTGCGGGTGCTGACCGCGGGTTCCCCGCCGCCGCTGGCCGTGCTGAACGCGGTGCTGGCGATGGGCTTCGACGTGGAGCACGTGTTCGGCATCACCGAGGTTTGCGGCACGCCGGTGAGTTGCGCGTGGCAGGACGGCTGGGACGATCTTGAACCCGCCGAGCAAGGCAGGCTGCGGGTGCGCCAGGGCGTACGCGCTGCCATGTTCGAAGGCCTCATGGTCGGCGACGCGGACACGCTGGAGCCGGTCCCTCGCGACGGAAAAACCGCAGGAGAACTCATGCTGCGCGGCAACACCGTGATGATGGGCTACTTCAAGAACGAGGCGGCGACACGCAGGGCGCTCGCCGACGGCTGGTTCCGCACCGGCGACGTCGCGGTCCTGCATGGCAACGGCTATGCGCAGATCACCGATCGTTCGAAGGACGTGATCATTTCGGGCGGCGAGAACATCTCCTCCGTGGAGGTCGAGGATGTCGTTCATGGCCACCCGGCCGTCCTGCATGCCGCCGTGGTCGCCCAGCCCGACGAGAAATGGGGCGAGGTGCCGTGCGTGTTCATCGAACTCAGGACCGGCATCCCGGCACCTTCCGAACAGGAGATCATTGCGTTCTGCCGGGAGCGGCTGGCCCACTTCAAGTGTCCGCGCCGGGTGATCTTCAGCAGCTTGCCGAAGACGGCCACGGGAAAGATCCAGAAGTTCCGCCTGCGCCAGCAGGCCGGAAGCCAGGAGGCCATCACCGGCCTCGCGCGCCATGGTTGAGTTCGAACCCGCCGCCCGTGCCCCTGTCGAGCCCGGCTACCGCTTCTCGCGAATCCACACTTTCGACGAAGAGCAAGTCAGGGCCTTTGCCTTGGCCGCGGGAGACGAGAACCCGCTGCACCACGATGCGGTGTTCGCAAGGGGCACGCGCTTTGGCGGACTGATCGCAAGCGCCACGCACACCACCTCGCTGCTGATGGGATTGACCGCCACGCATTTCGCGAAGAAAGGACATGTGCTGGGCATCAACTTCTCGGTCGATCTGCTGCGGCCCGTATCAGCGAGCGAGACGGTGCTGATCGAGTGGCGCGTTTCGTCGATCGCGGCCCGTCCCAGAGGCGGCAGCATCATCGAACTGCAGGGATGCATGAAAGGGTCGGACGACCGGACCCGCGTTCTCGCGCACGGCACCGTCCTGCTGACCGCCGGCGAGTGACGGCCTCAAGGACGCAGCGATTCCTTCAGGATGCGCCGCGCCAGCGTCGAGCGGTGCACCTCCGACGCGCCGTCATAGACACGAAAAGGCCGCATCTCGCGAAGGATCATCGACACGGGAGAGTCTTCCGACATGCCGAGCGCGCCCATGATCTGCGCAGCGCGGTCCGCCACCCGTCCCACGGCCTCGGACACGAACACCTTGACCATGGCCGACTCGTGCTTGATGCTTTGCTTCGCATCGAGCTTCGCGGCCGCGTGCCAGGTCATCAGGCGCGCGGCATGCAGGTCGATGTGCGAATCGGCCACCATCGCCTGCACCTGCTGCAGTTGGGCGAGCGGCTGCCCGAACGAGTGGCGCCGGTTGGCGTAGTCCTGCGCCAGCGCCATCGCGCGCGAGGCGCGGCCGATGAAGCGCATGCAGTGCGACAGGCGCGCCGGTTCGAGCCGCGCCTGCGCCTGGGCAAAGCCCCGGCCCGCCTCGCCCAGCACCGCGCCGTCGTCGACGAAGCAGTCTTGCAGTTCGATCTCGCCATGGCCGCCGATCTGGAAGCCGTCGATGCTCGCGATGTTGCGCACCACGCGGTAGCCGGGATTGCCGGCATCGACGATGAAGATCGTCGCGCCCTCGCCCGTCTTCGCCAGCACCAGCGCGAAGGCGGCGCCGACCGCCCCGCTGATGAACCACTTGCGGCCGTTGATGACCCAGCCGCCGGGACGGCGCTCGGCCACCGTCTTCAGCATCGACGGGTCGGACCCTGCACCGGGTTCGGGTTCGGTCATCGCAAAGCACGACCGGGCCTCGCCGCGCGCGAGCGGCACCAGGTAGCGCTGCTGCTGCGCCGGTGTTCCTTCGGCCAGCAGGTTGATCATGTTGGGCTGGTCCGGCGGTGCGCAGTTCATGGCCAATGGCGCCAGGAAGCTGCGGCCGGCCTCTTCGAGCACCACCGAACGATCGCGCCAGCACAGGCCCAGCCCGCCCCACGCCACCGGCAGCTGCGGCCCGTAGATGCCGGCCTTCATGGCCTTGGCGCGCAATGAATGGACCGCGGCTTCCAGCGCGTCCAGGTCGTGCGCCAGTGCCGGGCGCTCGCGCGGAATGGCCTCTTCCTCGACGAAGCGCCGCACCGCCTCGCGCAATGCCGGAAGACGGTCGCTGTAGCCGAACATCAGGCGCCTTCGCCGCCGTAGCCGGCCTTGGCCAGCGTGCGCCTGGCGATGTTGAGCTGGTGGATCTGGCTCGTGCCTTCGTACAGCCGGAACAGCCGCACGTCGCGGTAGAAGCGCTCCATGCCGTGGTCGGCGATGTAGCCATAGCCGCCCAGCATCTGCACGCAGCGGTCGGCCACGCGGCCGCACATCTCGGACGCGAAGTACTTGCAGATCGACGCCTCCATCGTCACGTCGATGCCCTCGTCGCGCTTGCGCGCGGTGTCCAGCACCAGTGCACGGGCCGCATGGATCTCGGTCTGGCTGTCGGCGATCAGCGCCTGGATCAGCTGGAAGCCCGAGAGCGCCTGGCCGAACTGCCGGCGCGTGGACACGAACGCCACCGCGTCCTGCAGCATGCGGATCGCCGGCCCGATGCACAGGGCCGCGAGGTGGATGCGCTGCTTGTTCAGCACTTTCATCGCCGTCTTGAAGCCCTGCCCTTCGCGCCCGCCGATGACGTTCTCTGCCGGCACGATGCAGTCGTTCATGTGAACCTCGGACACGGGCGAGCCCGCCTGCCCCATCTTCCGGTAGGCCGGCCCGGTGCCGAGCCCGGGCATGCCGCGCTCGACCAGGAAGGCCGTGACGCCGCGCGCCGACAGGTCATGGGGGTCGGTGCGCGCCATCACGGTGAAGAGGCCGGCGATCGGCGCGTTGGTGATGAAGCACTTGGTGCCGTTGAGCACGTAGTGGTCGCCCTCGCGCCGCGCCGAGGTGCGCAGCGACACGGCGTCCGATCCGGCCTCGGGTTCGGTCAGCGCGAACGCGCCGGTCAGCTCGCCGCTGGCCAGCCGCGGAAGGTAGCGGCGCTTCTGCGCCTCGGTGCCGTCGGCCACCAGGGCCTCGGAGCCGATGCCGGTGTTGGTGCCGACCCGCGCCCGAAAGGCCACCGAGCACTGCGACAGCTCCATCGCCGCCAGCACCAGCTCTTCGGTCGTCATGCCCGCCCCGCCATAGGCCTCGGGGATCGAATAGCCGAACAGGCCCTGCGCCGCCATGTCGGCCACCAGGTCGGCGGGCACTTCGTCGGCGTCGGCCACGCGCGCCTCGTTCGGCACCAGCCGCTCGCGCACGTAGCTGCGCAGGCTGTCGAGGAATTGCTCGAACGCTTGGGGATCACGCTGCATGATGTGTTGCTCCTTGCTTCATGGGGTGGATGCGCGCGGACCTCAGTCCAGCTTGGTTCCGGTGGACTTGACCAGCGCCGCCCACGAGGCCGTGTCGGCCTTGATGAGCTCGGCAAACTGCGCCGGGGTGTTGCCGACCGGCTCGGCGCCCAAGGCCGCCAGGCGATGGCGAAGCTCGGGCTTTTCCAGCGCCTTCGTCGTGGCGGCATGCAGGCGCTCGACGATGGCGGTGGGCGTCGCAGCGGGCACCATCAGGCCCTTCCAGGCACCGAAGCTGAAGCCCTTGACGGACTCGGAAATGGTCGGCACGTCGGGCGCGGCCGTGGCCCGCTTGTCGGTGGACACCGCCAGCGCCCTGAGCCTGCCCGACTGCACATGCGGCCACAGGGCGGGCATGTTGTCGATCATCATCGCGATCTGGCCGGCGAGCAGATCGTTCATCGCAGGGCCCGTGCCCTTGTACGGGACGTGGACCATCGTGGTGCCAGTGAGCTGGTTGAACCACTCGCCGGCCAGGTGGGACGGGCTGCCGTTGCCCGCGGAGCCGAAGCTGACCTCCTTCGGCCTGGACTTGGCATAGGCGATGAACTCGGGCACCGTCTTCGCCGGGATCTTGGGGTTGATCGCCATCAGGTTGGGCTCCTGGATCAGCAAGGTCACCGGCCGCAGGTCCTTCGCGGGGTCGTAGGGCATCCTGGCGTAGAGGCTCGGGTTGATCACCGTGGGGCCTGCCGCCGCAATCAGCAGCGTGTAGCCGTCGGGCGCCGACTTGGCGACGTAGTCGCCGCCGATGTTGCCGCCGGCGCCGGCCTTGTTCTCGACGATGACGGGCTGCCCCAATTCGGGAGCGAGGGCCGCGGCCAGCAGCCGCGCCAGCACGTCGGTGGAGCCGCCCGGTGCAAAGGGCACGATGAGGCGGACCGGCTTGGCCGGATAGGAAGCCGGGTCGGCGTGCACCGCGGAAGCCGCGGCCAGCAGGCAGGCGGCAGCGAGCATGAACATCTTGCGCATGGGGTCTCCAGTTGGTTCTTTGCCAGGGCCCGGAGACTACGCAGCGGCATCACATATGGAAAACGATGTTTCTCTATCTTGAATGCCGCCGCTCGCCGGCATGCCCTGCCGGACGTAGCATTCACCGCGCAACACCAGCCCCACATGCCTGCCGCCCGCCACCCCGACCCCGACTTCGCAACCACGCTGCAGCACGGCCTGCAGGTGCTGCACTGCTTCACCGTCGGCGAGCCCGCGCTCGGCAACAAGGAACTGTCGGAGCGCACCGGGCTGTCGAAGGCGACGATCTCGCGGCTGACCTACACGCTGGCGGCGCGCGGCCTGGTGGTCTTCGATGCGCACCTGCGGCGCTATCGCCTGGGCTCCACCGCACTCACCATCGGCTATCCGCTGATGGCGAGCCTGCGCATCCGGCAAGTCGCGCGCGGCCGCATGAAGCAGCTGGCCGACGAGGTGGGCGGCTCGGTGTCGCTGGGCATGCGCGACCGCACGCGGATGGTCTACGTCGAAACCTGCCGCGGCCACGACCTCAGCGCCTGGCGGCCCGACATCGGCGCGGCCGTGCCGATGCTGCCGACCGCGATGGGGCGCGGCTGGCTCGCACACGCGCCGCCGCAGCTGCGCGACGCCGTGCTGGCGCAAATCGAGGCTTCGGAGCCCGGCCAGGTGCGGCTGTACGAAGCCGACCTGGTGCGGGCGCAGGCCGACCTCCAGCGCAAGGGCTTCTGCGTGTCGCGCGGCGCCTGGCGCAGCGACGTGCAGGCGGTCGGCGTGCCGATCCGCATTCCCCAGGACGGCGAGACGCTGGTGCTCAATTGCGGCGTGCTCACGTCGCGGCTCGGCCCGCGCCAGCTCGAGCAAGGCGTGGGCCCGCGCCTCGTCGCGCTCGCGCGCAGCGTGGAAGCCGACCTGGATGCTGCGGCATGAAAGATGAGGACACCAAGGACCGCCAGTTCGCCACCACGCTCGCGAGCGGCATCGACCTGCTGCTGTGCTTCCATCCGGGCGAATCGAGCCTCGCGAACAAGGACTTCGCGCAGCGCACGGGGCTCTCGAAACCCACGGTCGCGCGCCTGACGCACACGCTGGCGCTGCTCGGCTACCTGCGGCGCGACCCGGCCAGCGCCAGGTACCGCCTGGGCGCGGCCGTCCTGGGGCTGAGCCATCCGCTGCTGGCCAGCATGCGCATCCGCCCGATCGCGCGGCCGATGATGGAAACACTGGCACGCGAGATCGAAGGCGCCGTCTCGCTCGGCCTGCGCCACCGCATCCACATGGTGTATGTGGAGACTGCGCGCAGCAGCGAGGACTTCGTGCTGACGCCCGACATCGGCGCGCCGCTTCCCATGCTGGCCACCGCCATCGGGCGCGCCTGGCTGGCGCGCGCCGCGCCCGAAGACCGGCTGTCGGTGCTGAACCAGATCCGCGTTGCCGCGCCGGCCGAATTCGAGCGCCACGCCGCGGCGGCCGAACTGGCGCGGGAGGAACTGGCGCGCGACGGCTTCTGCAGTGCCCGCGCCGACTGGCAGCCGAACCGTCATGGCTTTGCCGTGCCGCTGCACGGCCTGGTGGATGGCATGCAGTTCGTGCTGAACTGCGCCGTGGCAACCAAGCGCGGCAGCTTCGCGCAGATGCGCCGCGAGGTCGCGCCGCGGCTGCTCACGCTGGCCCACAGCATCGAGCTCTCGCTGGGCCTGCGATAGCAGGCATCAACGCCACGTTCAGGATGTCGAAACATGAGTTGCGGCAAATGGAGCGCGCCAACAGACTTCGATGCATGCCATCCGACGCCCCCCAACACACCGCCGCCGCCGAGCCCACGCCACCACCCGCCGCGACACAGGGGCCGCTCGCCGGCATCCGGATCCTCGACATGGCCACCGTGATCGCGGCGCCCTTCTCGGCCTCGCTGTGCGCCGACATGGGCGCCGAGGTCGTCAAGCTGGAACTGCCCGAAGGCAACGACCCACTGCGCTCGCTCTCGCCCACCACGCCGGATCACGCGCTGTTCTGGAAGGTCTCGAACCGCGGCAAGAAAGGCGTGTCGCTCGACGTGCGCAAGCCGGAAGGCCGCGCGCTGTTCCTGCGGCTGATCGCGTCCTTCGATGTGCTGGTCGAGAACTTCCGCACCGGCACGCTCGACAAGTGGGGACTCGACGCGCCCACGCTGTGGTCGGTCAACCCCCGGCTCGTCATCCTGCGCCTCACCGGCTTCGGCCAGACCGGCCCGTATGCGCAGCGCCCGGGTTTTGCGCGCATCTTCGAGGCGATGAGCGGCTTCGCGCATCTGACCGGCGAAAGCGGCCGCAGTCCGCAGCACATGAACTATCCGCTCGGCGACGTGATTGCGGGCCTGTTCGGTGCCTTCGCCATCTCCACCGCGATCGCGGAACGCCATCGCCACCCCGACGCACCGGGCCGGGAGATCGATCTCGCGGCGACCGAAGCCATGTTCCGGCTGCTCGAAGCCCTGCCGGTCGAGCACGAGGTGCTGGGGCAGGCGCGCAGCCGCTCGGGCAGCCGGGCCACCTACACGGCTCCGTCCAACATGTACCGCACGGCCGAGGGCCATTGGGTCACGATCGTGGGTTCGTCCGACCCGATCTTCAAGCGCATCTGCCAGGCCATGGGCCGGCCGGCGCTGGCGCACGACCCGCGCTTTGCCACCACGCCGGACCGGGTGCGGAACATCGACGAGATCGATGCGATCGTGGCCGCCTGGTGCGAGGGCCAGACGCTCGCAGAACTGTCCGAGGCCCTGACCCGCGGCGGTGTTCCCCACAGCAAGGTCTATGCGGTGGACGACGTGATGGCCGACCCGCACTTCATTGCGCGCGAAGCCGTCATCCGCCTGCCCGACCCGGACCTCGGGTCGCTGCCTGCGCCTGCGATCGTGCCGCGCTTCTCGGGCTTCAGGCCCGCGGCGCCGCGCACCGGGCCGGCGGCCGGCGAACACAACGCGGAGATCTACGCGGCGCTGGGCCTTGGCAGCGAAGCGCTGGACAGGCTGCGGCGCGAGGGCGTGATCTGAGTGGGCGCTGCCTATGACGCGGCAACGGCCTCCTTGACGAAGTCGGCGTAGCGGCGCAGAGGATGGCCGATGATGGCCTGCAGGCGATCCGCTGCACCGTTCGCGCCGTGCATGCCGAACTTCTGGATCCCTGCCATCATCAGGCGCATGTCGTAGGCCAGCCAGGATGGCCCGAACGAGGCCATCTGTCCTTCGAAGGCCGCCACGTCATCCCCGCCGTAAGCCACTTCGCGGCCGAGCGCGGCGCTCCAGACCTTGGCCACCGACGCTCCGGTCCACAGCTCGGGCCCGACCAGCTCGAGCGTCACGCGCGGTGACGGCGCGGGCGCGCGGTCGCGGCGCAGCAATTCGGCAACGGCGGCGTCCGCGATGTCCCGC
The DNA here is from genome assembly GCF_007828835.1 of Variovorax beijingensis. Classification (GTDB taxonomy): domain Bacteria; phylum Pseudomonadota; class Gammaproteobacteria; order Burkholderiales; family Burkholderiaceae_C; genus Variovorax; species Variovorax beijingensis_A. The sequence goes on from NZ_VIVL01000015.1 coordinate 30,215, forward strand.
GCATCGATCATCGCGACACCTGTAGAGCCGATCGGCATCGGGTAGGCGCCATGGCCCTGGATCACCTGCTGGACCATGCGCTCGTTCTGCATGAAGTAGGCCGGACGAAGGATGGTCGCCGGAATGTCGAGGCTCTCGATCATTCGCTCGACCGTGTGCTTGCCGGTGAAGTGCGGCACGTTGGTGAACTTGTCCGCATGGATGACCGACAGGTAGACGATGCGCTCGATGCCGGCTTCGCGCGCCAGGTTCAGCATGACGAGGGCCTGCGTCACTTCATCGGGCGTGACGGCATTGAGCAGGAACAGCGTGCGCACCGAAGACAGTGCCGCGCGCAGCGAGGGCACGTCGGTCAGGTCGCCGACGACCTCCTGGACGCCCGACGGGAAGGCTTGCTTTCCGGATGTGCGAACGAAGGCGCTGACCTCGGCGCCGGCAGCGGACAGGCCTTGGACGACGAGGGAACCGATGGTGCCGGTGGCACCCGTGACGAGAATGCTCATGGAAATCTCCTGGGAAGTTAGAGAGGGAAAAAAAGATCGATCAGCGCGAGAAATCCGCGACCACCTTGCCGATGCGAGGCTCGGTGCGGTTGCGTTCGATGGCCGCGGGGATGTCGCCGAAGCCCACGACTTCGCCGAGCTTCGAGATCAGCGTGCCTTGCGCGATCTCCGCCGCCAGCCGTTCCAGCAGGGCGGCATCCGGCTTGTTCATGAACCACAGTCCGCGGCGCCCGGGCGGCGTGCGTGCCAGGATGTCGGGCGAGGACGTGCCGACGATCGCGCCGTTTTTCGACAGCACCTGCCACGAGCGATCGAGCACTTCGCCGCCGACGTAGTCGAGCACCAGGTCGATGTCGCGCGCGACCGACTCGAAGCGTTCGCTCCGGTGGTCGATGACGTGGTCCGCGCCCAGGCTGCGCACGTATTCGAGGTGCGCGGTCGACGCCGTGGCGAAGACTTCGGCGCCTGCCCGCTTGGCGTACTGCACGGCATAGCCGCCCAGCCCTCCCGCCGCGCCGTGGATCAGGATCCGCTGGCCTGCGGTGATCGGACCCGCGTGGTACAGGCTCTGCCAGGCGGCCACGGCCGCGACAGGAACGCCGGCCGCATGGACGTCGTCCAGGCCCTGGGGCGTGCGCACCAGGTTCGCCTCGTCGACGCTCACGAAGTCGGCATAGGCACCGAGCCCGCCCAGCGGGCCCATGACGCGATCGCCCACGCGAAAGCGCGAGGCGCCGGGGCCGAGCGCCTCGACGGTGCCTGCGAGTTCGATGCCCAGCACGGCGGGCAGCTGAAGCGGGAAAGCCTCTCTCACGAAGCCTTCACGAACCTTCCAGTCGATGCCGTTCACACCGGCGGCCAGAACGCGGACCAGGACTTGGCCCGGCCCGGCTGCGGGCTTCGCGATCTCGGCGACCTCTGCAGCGGCGGCGCCGCCATAGGCCCGGATCAGCACAGCGCGTTGCGTGGTGGTGGTGGTCATTTCAATTTCCTCATTCGAAGTTGCGATGAGGAGAAGATAGGCCGTTGCATCGGTAAAACAAAGACGCGAAAATGAAGACACCTCGTCTCAAATCCGGAACACATGGACCTGAACGCATTGACCGACTTCGCGCTCGTCGCAGCCAATGGCGGCCTCGGAAAGGCAAGCCGCGCGAGCGGCAGATCCAAGGCGACGCTGTCGCGCCGCATCGCGGACCTGGAAGAGCAGCTCGGCGTGCGGCTCATCGAGCGCAGCGCCCGCGGGCTCAAGCTCACGGAAGCCGGCCAGATGCTGATGGACCGCACCGAAGGGCCGATGCACGAGGTGGCCGACGCCATGACTTCCGCGCGCGAGGGCCTGTCGGTGCCGCGCGGGCGCTTGCGCATCGCCTCGCCGGTGCTGTTCTCGCAGCTGGCGATGGGCCGCATCGGCGCCGAGTTCTGCGCGGCCTACCCCGAGGTCGCCTGCGAGGTGGTGGCCGACGACCGCCTGGTCGACCTCGTCGAGGAGCAGTTCGACGCCGCGATCCGGATCAATCCAGGCCCCGACAGCAGCCTTGTGGGCCGCTGCTTCGCCAAGGACCGGCTGGTGGTCGTGGCCGCGCCCTCCGTGCCCATGCCGAAGCGAGGCAAGGGCAAGGTCAGCCCTGTTCCGGGCATCGTTTCAACAAGCTTCCAAGGCGGGAATTGGACGCTCGACGACGGACGCCTTGTCGTGGAGCCGATCCCGAAGCTCAGGCTTTCATCGTTCCTGATGATCCGCGACGCCGCGGTCGCCGGCGCCGGCGCTGCGCTGATCCCGCAGTCCATCGCGTGGAACCAGCTCACGCGCGGAGAGCTGGTCCAGTGGGGCATGGTTTCGGGCGCGGAGGTCGCGCTGTGGGTCCTGCACACATCGAGGCGGCTTCCCGCGCCGAAGGTTCGCGCGTTCGTCGAATTCATGTGCGGGCAATATCCGCAGGGGTCTCTTGTGCTGAATGGATAGAACTCAGCAACCTTGCCCGTGCCGAGCCGCTGAACCGTCGGGCTAGCCTTTGAGATAGCCGGTCACGAGGCGCGCACCCTCATCGATGAGCGCGTCCATCCGATCGCCGGTCAACGCTTTGGAGTGGTGCAGCACCGCGTTGTGCGTCAATGCCTCGATCGTGGTGACGCAGACAAATGATGCGAGCTCCAGGTCGTCGACGCCCAGTTCGTCCCGCGCCGCCTCGAGGTAGGCCCTGAACAGGCTGAAGTTCTCACGGCTGAACGTCTCCAGCTTCTCGAGCCTTCCCACGCGCGGGATCTGCTCGGCAAGCACGCGATGCAGCGCGGGATCAAGCCGATGCGCTGCGACCGCGACCGCGACGAATCGGCGTATCGCCTGGTCCAGCGGCTGGGCCCTGACCTGCGCCAGTTCGCTGCGGACCATTTGCATGATCTGCTGCTGGTGGCGCTCGATCACGGCGGCCACGAGTGCCTCCTTGCTCGGGAAGTACTGATAGAGCGAGCCGATGCTCACCCCCGCGACTTCCGCGACGCGGTTGGTGCTCGCCTTGTCGAAGCCTTCCTTGACCAGAATGCGAGCAGTTGCCTCGATCAGGCTGCCGACCGTCGCGCGCGATCGCTCCTGAACCGCGATTTTCCTGGGCTTGGTGACCGGTTTTCTTGCCATGTTCCGCAGCCGTCAATGCGAGTAGAAAAAGCGAATGATCGCTCATATTCTTGGCAGACGCGCAAACACCCCAGGAGACCCATGACATGCACGACACATTGCACCGCCTCTTCGGATTCAAGGCTTGGGCCGACGACCAGCTGCTGACGGCGCTCGCCGGGCTCGGCGACAGCTCCCCGGTCACCGCACTGGCCATCAAGGCGTTGAGCCACACGTATGTGGTGGACCGCATATTCGCCGCCCACCTCCGGCGAGAAGGCCACGCGTATCCGTCGGCCAACCTGAGCGAGATGCCGACGCTCGCAGCCCTGGCCGCCGATCTCAGAAGAAGCGACCGGGAATACATCGACCATGTCTCGACGCTCGATCCCGACCAGCTGGCCGAACGGATCGACTTCGCGTTCACCGACGGCGCACCGGGGCGCATGTCCCGCGAGGAGATGCTCATGCATGTCCTCATGCACGGAGCGGGCCATCGCGGACAAGTCAGCGCAGTAATGCTGCTCCATGCAGTGCCGCCGGCCAAGGATGGCTTCACGGCGTACCTGCACGAGGCCGAAGCGCCGGCGAGAAGGCGGGTTGCCGCCTGAATGGCGAATGACGGATGTGGCTGCCGTCGGCCAGCCACCACCGCGCGCTTGCCTCGCGGCATCGCGCGGATCGCGGCGTGCGCCACGAACTCCGCGCTTTTCCAGGGGCCCCTGGTCCGGGTTGCCATCCACGTGGGCCGAGGCATGGTCGAGCAGTACGGGGCGCCGTGCCTGTCACAAGGCCATGTGCCCGCCCGTCTAAGAGGTGTTCCCCCAACCCTCAAGCTACAAGGAGCTCAACATGTCCCCAGCACGACTCGACTACCACGCCCTCGCGCCCGCGGCAGCGCGCGCCGGTACCCAGTTTTCCCATGCCGCCGGCCGTACGCTGGACAAGCGTCTGCGTGAACTGGTGAACTTGCGCATCAGCCAGATCAACGGCTGCGCTTTCTGCATCGACATGCACTGGGCCGAGCTGCTCAAGCAGGGCATGGACCCGCGCCATGTCAACGCTGTGGCCGGCTGGCGCGAGGCGGAGCGCTTCTTCAGCGAAGCCGAGCGCGCCGCCTTCAACTGGGCGGAGGCCGTCAACGCGTTGCCGCAGCGCACGCCCAGCGACGCGGACTTCGACGCAGTGAAGCGGCACTTCAGTGACGCACAGATCGCGGACCTCTCGTTCGCGGTCTGCGCGATCCGCTCGTGGAACATGCTCAATGCCAGCTTCCACACGCAGGTGCCCGAAACGCCGTACACCGTCGGCTGACTGCCTCAATGATTGCGCGGCAGGTTTCTCCGACGTTCAATCGGTGAGTGATGCGCCGTTGCCGGCGCTTCGTTCAATCCGCAGCGAGGCGCTTGAACAGCGCCTGAAGCAAGCCGAGATTCGACGCATCCGCGGCCACGGCATCTCGGCGGAACGAACTGCTGTCGTAGGGCGAATAGCTGTTGATCGGGTTGTCGATGGCCGGGCGCACGGGCACGACATAGGTGCGAACCTTCCCATCGAAGCTGTACCGCTCGTTGTTGCGCGGTAGCGGCGCCAGCGCCGAATCCTTTGCCAAGGTGTCGGCAAGATGGCGCCTGACGCTTTCCGTATCGACGCCGTAGGGCCCTGCGCTCTCCACGACAACGCTCTCCGGTCCAGTGCGAGCAGCCAATTTTTCGGCGGCGAGGCTCCCAGTTGGCGACTGGCTGGCGACCTCACCGGCGATCGCGGCAGTCACGGCGAAGAGCGAGCCGGCGCAGAGGGCGAGTGCCATGCGGCCGAAAGTGAAATCCAAACTCATCAAGAACTCCTTCGCCCGGGTGGCACTGCGGAAATCGAGGTTATAGCCGAACGGGTCGACCTGCCCGATGAGGGCATCGATCGGCTGATACCACTTTGGCCATTTTTGCGAATGCAGGCACGGTGCCCGAAGGGGACACCAAGGTCAAGGCATGCCTGCTGTTCCCGAACCGGTGCAGAAAAGATTCCGCGCCCCGGCAATCCCAGGACACGCTGTAGCGGCCTGCGCTGACATGGCCCGGATCTCTTCACGCCAGAATTCGTGCATGGCAACCCGGAAGCCACCCGCCTTGAAGCGAAAGCCCCTGCCGAGCAGCACGGGCCATGGCATGAGAACAGAACGGCTTCGCCTGTCCGGCGGCACCCAACTGTCGTTCACCACCGCAGGCGAGGTGTCCAGACCCGCCTTGCTGCTGCTGCACGGAACCCCCAACTCGGCCCGGCTGTTCCGGGCGGTCGTGCCCGCGCTGTCGCAGGCCGCTTTCGTGATCGCACCGGATCTGCCCGGCCATGGCGAGTCCGACCCGCTGCCGGCCCCCTCGTTTCCCGCCATCGGCCAGGCGATTTCCGAACTGCTGGATTCGCTCGAGATCGGTCCGCGATTCATCTACCTGCATGACTGGGGAGCGCCCGTGGGCCTGCAGATCGCGATGCAGGCGCCAGAGAAGGTGCTGGGCCTCATCGTGCAGAACGCCAACGCGCATCGAACGGGATGGGGACCGGGATGGGCCGCGACGCAGGCCTACTGGACGCAGCCCAACGCAGAAAACCAGGCGGCGGCGACCGCGCACCTGACCCTCGCGGGCACACGCGACACCTACATCGCCGGCGTTCCGCCGGAAGTGGCCGAGCGCATCCCCGCTGAACACTGGGAAGAGGATTGGCAAGTGATGAACCTGCCGGGACATATGGACACCCAGCGGGCGCTGATCGCGGACTACGGAAACTATGCCGCCCGCTTCGACGCCATCGCCAAGTACCTCGAGCATTGGCAGCCCCCTGCCCTCATGGTGTGGGGAAGGCACGATATCTATTTCGACCTGGCCGAGGTTCTGTCCTGGATGTGTGCGCTGCCCAGGATGGAAGCCCATGTCCTGGACGCAGGCCACCTGCTGCTCGAAACCCATGCGGCCGCGGCCGTTGCGCTCATGCTTGACTTCATCAGGCGTATCCAGGCCCCAATGAGCCGCAATGATCTTGATTGACAACCTAGGACACACGTCCTACAGTTTGCGCCTTCTTTAGGTCAACTGTCCTATTCGATCTTGCGTACCCGCGACAGCATCGTTCAAGCCGCCGACGCCTTGTTCTACGAGCGCGGGTTCGAGCACACGTCCTTCGCGGACATCGCGGATGCCGTGAGGATCTCGCGCGGCAATTTCTACTATCACTTCAAGACGAAGGACGAGATCCTGACGGCGGTCATCGCCGCGCGAATGGAGCGCACGCGAGCGATGTTGAGTCAGTGGGAGACGGAAGGCGAGGGCCCGCAGGAGCGCATCCGCCTGTTCATCACCCTGCTGATCCGCAATCAAGCCAAGATCATGCGCCATGGCTGTCCGGTCGGCACCCTGTGTACGGAACTTGCCAAGCTCGGGCACCCGGGACAAGGCGAGGCCAACGCCATCCTGGATCTCTTCCGCGTGTGGCTGCGAGGGCAGTTCCGCCAAATGGGTCGAGGCAAGGAAGCGGATGCGCTCGCCCTGCATCTCCTGGCGCGCAGCCAAGGAGTGGCGGTGCTCGCGCAGTCCCTGCGCAACAAGCAATTTGTACAACAGGAGGTGGCACTCATGAGTGCCTGGGTCGAGTCCTGCTCGCCCGTGCAGCCAACTGCCTCCGGTCGTTCGTGTTAGCCATCTGTTCAAGAAAGGTCATTCATGTTCTGTGTGTTTCTCAAGTTCTCGAGCAACAAAGGCCAGGCATCACGCCACATGGCGGAGCACATGCGATGGATCGAGCAGGGATTTGAAGATGGCGTCTTCCTCCTGACAGGCAGCCTCTCGGGCAACCAGGGTGGCACCGTCCTGGCACACAACACCACCCGCGAGGCGTTGGAGGAGCGCGTAGCGATGGATCCCTTTGTGGCGCAGGACGTGGTCAAGGTCGAGATCGCGGAGATAGTGCCCGGCAGGGTCGACCAGCGCCTGCAGTTCCTGGTGGAACGTACCTGAAATGGGCTCGACTCTCCTCGGGCTCGATGGACAGCCGCGGTGTCGCTGGTGCGCCGCCGCTCCCGAGTTTCTCCACTATCACGATACTGAATGGGGCTTTCCCGTCACGGATGACCACCACCTTTTCGAGAAGCTGTGCCTGGAAGGCTTTCAGTCGGGCCTGAGCTGGCGCACCATTCTGGTCAAGCGAGAGAACTTCCGGCAGGCCTTCCTGGGCTTCGATTACAGGCGCATCGCGCGCTTCGGCGCACCTGATGTCGAGCGATTGCTTGGCGACAGCGGCATCGTGCGCCATCGCGGCAAGATCGAGGCTGTGATTCACAACGCGCGCATGGCCGAGGAGATGGCGCAGCGCGAGGGATCGCTGGCGTCTTACTTCTGGCGCCATGAGCCGGACCCTGCGCAGCTCGCAGAGCCGCAAACCGCTTCCGCGTCCTCGCTGGCCTTGTCCAAGGACTTGAAGAAACAGGGCTGGAAGTTTGTCGGGCCCACCACCGTGTATGCCTTCATGCAGGCTGCAGGGCTGATCAACGATCATGCTGCCGACTGCGTGACACGCGCCCGGGTCGAACAGGCGCGCCGTGCGCTTACATTGTCGGCTGCTTGAACCTTCACGAGATCGCAGATAAACCCCTCGTCGCATGCAAGATGAGGCTGCGCGCGAGCTTCCCCGATGCGGCGATACAAGGCACCTCAAAAAGCGGTCGTTCGCACCGGCAAGTCGGAGCCCAAAAGAGGCCCCGCCTTCCGATATAAATCACGCGGCGTGCACCCTTGCGGTACTCCTGAGCAAGCTCGCCATGCTCCCTGCCAACGCAGCCAGAGCCGCCATCACCAAGCCCCAGTGCACTGCGCTGTGGGATGGCAGCAGCTCGAACATCAAGCTCATCAACAGGCTGCCGAGCGTCAGCCCCGTGAGCCGGGCGGTGCCTTGCGCGCCACCGGCCGCGCCGCTGCGTTCCCTGGGTGCCGAGAGCAGCATGTTCTGGTTGTTAGGTGTCTGGAAGAAGCCGAAACCCAGGCCTGCGAGGCTCGTGAACGCAGCGATCGGCAGGGCCGGGTTGCCGTGCAGCGGCCACAGCGCACACAGGGCCAGGCCGCTCGCGAAGCATGCACTGCCGGCCGCGCACAGCCAGGCGCCGGGCACGCGCTGGGCCAGGCGTGCCGACAGCGGCGCGGCCAGCATCACCGCCAGGGGCCAGGGAGTCATCAAGAGGCCGGCCGTCACCGCGCTCTGGCCGAGTTCGTGCTGGATGTAGAACGGCAGCGCCACAAGGCCGGCCATCTGGCCGGTGAAGCAGCACACGGAGGCAATGATCGAGACCCGAAAGGAATGCACGCGCAGCAGGTCGAGCGGGATCAACGGTGCCGCCTTTGGCATTTCGCGCCGCACCAGCCAGACCATGCAAACGGCCGACAGCGCGAGCAGCGCGCCGCCGAGCAGCGGCTGTGCCACCAGCCGGTCGCTTCCCAGCACGAAAGCCGCGAACATGACCGCATTGAGCGCGATGCTCCAGCCATCGATGCGACGCACCGGGCGCGCCGGGCTCGGCAACCCTGCGCAGGCGGCGAGCACGAGGAGGCCGATCGGCAGGTTCACCGCAAAGAGCCACGGCCAACTCGCCGCGGAAAGTATGAAGGCGCCAAGGGCGGGTCCCGACGCCGAAGCGGCTGCGACGGCGAGTGCATTCCACGCGATCGAGCGCGCCAGCAGCCGGCGCGGATAAGTGAAGCGCAGCAACGCCAGCCCCAGTGGCATCACGGCCGCACTGCCCAGGCCCTGGAGGCACCTCGCGGCCACGAGCCATGGCAGCGATGGCGCCAACGCGCACAGCACCGACGCCGCGGTGAACAGCGCAACGCCACCCGCGAAGACCCGCCGATACCCGAAGCTCTCCCCGACCGCAGAAGCCGGCAACAGGAACATGACCACAGCCAGTTGGTAGGCGGTGATGATCCAGACGGCATCGGCGGGTGTCGCCCGCAACTGCTGGGCAATGTTTGGCAGTGCGATGTTGGCGATGGCGCCGTCGAGCACCACCAGCACGCCCGCGCCCAGGATCGCGGCGACGGCCAGGCAGCGCCGCGGCAACGGCAGGCCGTCGGCGTCATGCGCCGCGTTCGCATCGTTCGCCTTCCGGGGTTCGACGGTGGGCGAAGCGGTGGAGGAAGAGTTGGATCGAAGTGTGGATGTCAGCATGAGTCCAGCTTAGGACTGCGCACACGGCTTGCACAGCGCGCGGCGCGCAGCTTGTTCCTGCATGCGGCGCCTGTCGAAATCCTCGCGGCCGTGCTAGCTTCGGGCATGCCGACAGAAGCCGACCTGAACCTGCTGTTTGCGTTGAACGCACTTCTCTCCGAGGGCAGCGTCGCGAAAGCTGCCGAGCGCCTGGGCCTGAGCGAGTCGGCGATGAGCCGGGCACTCACGCGGCTGCGGGAATCGACCGGGGATCAGCTCCTGGTGCGCGCGGGCCGCGCCATGGTGCCCACGCCGCATGCGCTGGCACTGCGCGATCGCGTCAGGGAGCTGGTGCAGGAGTCGCGCGCGGTGCTTCAGCCCGCCAGCGCGAGCATGGACCCCCGCACGCTCCGGCACCTGTTCACGATACGGGCCAACGACGGCTTCATCGAGGGCTTCGCGCCTCAGCTGGTGGCCCGCGCCGCGCGCGAGGCGCCCGGCGTTCGCCTGCGCTTCGCGCCCAAGCCCGACAAGGACGTCCGTCCCCTGCGCGAGGGATTGCTCGACCTGGATATCGGCGTTCTCGGCGAGTCGGGCCCGGAGGTCCGCGTGCAGGCGCTCTATCGCGACCGCTTCATCGCGGTCGTGCGCGAGGGCCATCCGCTGCTCGCCGGACCCGAGATCACGGCCGAGCGCTACGCGGCCTGCGACCACGTGGTCACTTCACGCCACGGCCGGAGCGTGGGACCGGTGGACGACGCGCTTGCGGCAGTGGGCCTGGTGCGCAATGCCGCGGTCGTGGTGCCCAGCTTCGGTACCGCCCTGTCGATAGCGGCCGCGACCGATCTGGTTGCATTGATACCGTCCTCCTACTTCGAACACCTGAGGGCGCGCGGCACGCTGCGCTCTTTCCCTCTGCCGATGCCCACGGAGCCGATCACCGTGTCGCAGATGTGGCATCCGCGCCTGGATCGGGATCCTGCGCATCGGTGGCTGCGCGGGATGGTGCTGGAGGTTTGCCGGCCGCTGAACGAGCGGACAAGAGCGCCGTGATTGCATTGAATGCGTCGACCTTGAACGCCGGCATCGCCGTCGAATTCGGGTTTCCGCGGCCCGTCACAGCGACAGCGGCAGCCCCAGGTGCCGCTCGTACATGAGATCCCGGTGCCGCAGCAGCACAGCGTCCAGCGCCGCATCGGTCACCGGCTCGCGGAATTCGAAAGCCTGGCGCGTGACGGGGTCCATCTGGCAAACCGCCTGCGGCAACGGACGCATCAGCGCCAGCGCGGTCGCGCTGTAGATGTCCACGGCGCTAAGACTTCTGCCGATGTAGTAGTCGCTGCCGGCCGCCTGCTGTGCCTTCAGGCGCGCTGCCAGCATCTTCAGCACAGCCACCACACGCCCGGGTGCACTCGCGCCCGCCTGCGGACTGAAGCCGTACTTCTTGCCGATGTATGCGGCGGCCTGTGCAGCGAAACCGCCCTCTCCGGTCAGCCCGGCCTGCACCAGCTGCAGGCGGCGCGACCACGCCAGCCCCTGCTCGCCGCAGATCTCGTGGGCCAGGCCGAACATCAGCGCCCGGTCGGCCGCATCGGCCGGGAGAAGCGAGGGCTGCGGCGCGAGCCGCTCGCACAGGAGCAGGATGTCCGCCCAGCCCGAGCGCGGCGCCTCGTTGTTGCAGATGGCCACGGGCGCGTTGCGCTGGCCGGCCCACTCCTTGAGTCGCGGGCTGTCGTAGGCCAGGCGCACCGCTTTCCACGGGATGCCTTTCACATGCAGGATGCCCTTGGCCGCCTCCGACCAGGGGCTGGGAATATGCCCCACCACCACCATGCGCAGGCCGGTGCCGGCAATGGCTTCTTCAACGCTGATGTATTCGATGCTCATGCGCGCATTTTGTGCGATGCCCATGGTCTCGAACGGCGGTTCGCGAGGCATCGCCCGCGCTAAACTTCAGCCCCCTTCTTCTTGCAGGAGACGACCCCATGGCCCGATTGCTCGTGCGCAGCTTCGGCGTTTCGCTCGACGGTTTTGCCGCCGGCCCGGACCAGAGCCTGGAGCATCCGCTGGGCGTTCGCGGCCCCGAACTCATGGACTGGTTCTTTCCCACGCGCGTCTGGCAGCAGATGCAGAAAACGGGCGAGGCCAACGGCGAAACCGGCATCGACAACGAGATGGCCGAACTGGGTTTCGCCGAGATGGGTGCCTGGATCCTCGGGCGCAACATGTTCGGGCCGGTGCGCGGTCCCTGGCCCGACGAAAGCTGGAAAGGCTGGTGGGGCGACGAGCCTCCCTACCACGTGCCGGTCTTCGTGTTGACCCACCATGCCCGCGCGCCGCTGACGATGCAGGGCGGCACCACCTTCCACTTCGTCACCGGCGGCATCCACGAAGCGCTCGCGCTGGCGCAGGCCGCCGCTGGTGGGCGCGACGTGCGCGTGGGCGGCGGCGTGGCAACGGTGCGCGAATACCTGAAGGCCGGCCTGATCGACGAACTGCACCTGGCCGTGCGTCCGGTGCTGCTGGGCAAGGGCGAGGCGCTGTTCGCAGGCCTGGACCTGCCGGCGCTGGGCTACCGCTGCGATCGGCAGGTGGCAGGCGAGCGCGCCACGCATGTGTTTCTGCGCCGCAGCGCGCCTTGAGGGATCAGGCCTTCCTCAGCGCCCGTCAGACGGGGTGCCAGGGCAATCCGTCACCCAGCTGACGCTCGTGCCTCAGTGAGAGCAACACCACTTCTTTCTCGGAATGGGCATAGAGCAGGACGTGACGAGCCAGCACCAACTCCCGCAACACAGGCAAGCCAAGTGCCTCGGCAGTTTGTCTTGCCTGCTCAGCTTGAAACCGCCCCCAGCCCGACTTGGCATCGAGGAATCGAGCAGGTCGCCCGCTTGTGGGCGCGAACGAAAGAAGCGCGCGCGCTTTGACCACTTCAGCCTGCAACTTCTTGAAGCGCGCCGGCGCAGAAGCGGCGTCCTGTGCCTCCATGAAGCTACGTGCAGCATGCAGGCACACCAGAAAGTTCGGAACCGCCCGAACGCTTGCACTGACAGGAATGCTCACGGCGCCGTTGCGACGCCGAGTGCCCGGTCCAGTTCCTCGTCAGACACGAACTGGCCTGCCAAGGCCTGCCGCAGGCCGGTGATGGCGTCCTCGGCCAGCACAAGGCTGGCGTGCTCCGATTCGAGAGCATGGTAGTAATCCAGCCGGCGTGCATCGACCAAGGCAACGTAGCTCGCGCCGTTCTTGGTCAGCACTTTCTCCGAGCCGCTGCCGACCACGTCTTCGGCCAGTTCGGTGAGCCGGGCGCGCGCTTCGCTGATGGGAACAATGTCCGATGCTCTCAATGGCATATTGCAGTATCCGTTAATGTTTGCTTTAACGTCAGTCTAGCGTCCAATCCTCCACCCTGCAAACGCCCATTCACGCAAGCGCCATCGCCTCCACCTCGACCTTGAACCCGAAGTGCAGCGGCCCGGTCGGCACGACGGCCCTGGCCGGGCGCGAGGGTCCGGCCCACTGCGCGTAGATCCTGTCGAAGGCCGGCCAGTTGGCGATGTCGTCGAGATAGACCCTCACCTGCAGCAGCTTGTCGATGCCCGAGCCGGCGGCCAGCAACGCCGCCTGCACGTTCGCCAGCGTCTGTGCCGCCTGCGCCTCGAAAGCCGCATCGGCCAGGCGCTCGCCGTCCGGCGTGATCGGCAGCTGCCCGGCGATGAAGACCAGGCCGCCGCCGATGGCAGCGTGGCTGTAGTGGCCGCCCGGCCTGGCCAGCGCGGGCACGGCGACATGGACCGGGCCCGGCATGTTGTGCGACTCGGCGGCGTTCTCACCAGCCATGGAAACGCTCCCAGGTTTGCACCGTGCCGTCCGCGGCCAGCGCCTGGTAGGCGGGAAACTGCGCGCCGGTCGCGCAGGCATGGTTGGGCAATATGCGCAGCCGTGTGCCGACCGGAAAGCGCGCGACGATGTCCGTGTCCGCAGCGCCCTCGCGCGACAGGATGCCGTGCTCCTGGTTGGCGGCCGACAGCAGGTAGCCCTCGATCGGCATTCCGTCCACGGTGCACACCTGGCCATAGCCATAGTCGCGTTGCTGCCTGCCCGTGCCCCGGTCGCGGCTCATGGCCATCCAGCCGGCATCGACGATGGCCCAGCCCTTGTCGGCCTGGTGCCCGATGACGGTGGTGAGCACGCTCAGCGCAATGTCTTCGGTGCGGCAGACGCCCACGTTGCGCATCACCAGGTCGAAGAAGACATAGACGCCGGCGCGCAGTTCGGTGACGCCTTCCAGCGACGCGGCTTCCAGCGCCGTGGGGGTGGAGCCTGCCGAGACGATGGGGCACGGCAGGCCCGCTGCGCGCAGGCGTTCCGCAGCCTGCACGCAGCCGGCACGTTCCTGCTCGGCCAGGGCGGCCAGGGCCTCGGGCGTATGCAGTTCGTAGCTGGAGCCCGCATGCGTGAGCACGCCGGCCAGGCGCATGCCGCCCTCGTGCAGCATGCGGCCGACCTCGAGGAGGAGATCCTCGCCCGGCTTGATGCCGGAGCGGTGGCCGTCGGTGTCGATCTCGATGAGAACTTCGAACGCGTGGCCACGTGCGCGGCCGTACTCGGCGATGGCCCGTGCACCTTCGACGCTGTCGGTCAGGATCTGCAGCGCGCAGCCGCGCTGGCAGAGGTCCAGCGCATGCGCGAGCCGGTGCGGCGCCATGCCGACGGCGTAGAGGATGTCGGTCACGCCGTGGGCGAAGAACTGGTCGGCCTCTTTCAGCGTCGACACCGTGATGCCCGCCGCGCCGGCGGCAAGCTGCGCGGCGACCACGTCGGCGCATTTGCTGGTCTTCACGTGCGGGCGAAAGCGCACGCCCAGCGCGTCGGCCTGCTGCTGCATGCGCGCGATGTTCCGTTGCATGCGCGGCAGCGACACGATGGCTGCGGGGGTGTCGATGCTGGCCAGATCTTGGGAGATGTTCTGCATGTTGCTCATTCGAATCAATCCAGGTATTGGCCCTTGGCCTTGAGGGCCGGCACGTCGTCGCGGATGCCGCGCGCGATGAGGGCGGTGACGGCCGCGGGCATTGCATCGGCAGGCGCGGGCAGGTCGACGCCCAGTCCTTCCATCTGCTTGCGCAGCGCCGGGTCGGCGACCGCCTGCTGCAGCGCGCTCGTCAGCCTGGCGAGCACGGGCTGCGGCGTGCCGCGCGGGGCGAAGAAGGCGTTCCAGGAACGCACGTCCAGGGCATGGCCGGCTTCCGCGGCGGTGCCGATACGAGGCAGCCGCGCGAGGCGCGTGCCCGACAGTACCGCGATGGCCTTGATGCGCCCGCCGGCGATCTGCGGCAGTGCGGTGGTGGTCTGGTCGCACATGAAATCGGTCTGGCCGCCCATCAGGTCGTTGACCGCTGGCGCGACGCCCTTGTAGGGCACGTGCGTGGCGTTCTGGCCGAGGGAAGACAGCAGCAACACGCAGCCGTAGTGCGAGATCGACCCCACGCCCGCGCTGCCGTAGGAGGCCTTGTCCTTGTGCTTCGCCAGCCAGGCGCCGAACTCGCGCAGGTCGTTGGCCGGCAGATCGGCGCGGGCCAGCAGCAGCATCGGTGCCGCGCCCGCGGGGCCGATGGGCGCGAAGTCCGCGACAGGGTCGTAGGCCAGCTTCTTGTACAGCGCGAGGTTGGCCACGTGCGTGCCGATGCCGCCGAACGAGATGGTGTAGCCGTCGGCGACGGCCTTGCTGGCCTTCGTCAGGCCGATGACGCCGTTGGCGCCGCCGAGGTTCTCGATGACGATGGGCTGGCCCAGCGGCGCAGCCATCTTCTGTGCGATGGCGCGGGCCAGTGCATCGCTGGGGCCCCCGGCAGGGAAAGGAACGATCAGCGTGACCGGGCGGTTCGGAAACGGCTGGGCGAAAGTGCCGGGCGCGGCCAGCAAGCCGGCGCAGAAGGCGACAAGGCTGCCGGCCAGGCGAAGAAAGCGGATCATCGACAAGGTCCTGGGGTGGTGGGTTGAATCAGGAAGCGGCCGGCCGGAAGCCGCGCAGCCATGGCAGCGCGCCGTCGAGCGCGGGCGACTCGACCTCCGCCAACGGCGCGCCTTCGGGCCGGTCGAGGCCGGCGCGGTTGTGCCAGTAGGTACGCAGGCCGACGCTGGCGGTGCCGAACATGTCGTAGCCGGAGCCGGCAACGAAGGCCGCCTCGCCCGGCTGCACGTCCAGCCGCTCCAGGGCCAGCCGGTAGGGCCTGGGGTCGGGCTTGTAGAAGCCCGCTTCCTCGGAGGTCACGACCACGTCCCAGTCGATGCCCAGGCGTTCGGCAGCGCGTTCGCCCAGGCGCCGCGAGCAGTTGGTCACCACGGCCAGCTTGCAGTGGGGCTGAAGCGCCCGCAGCAGTTCGGTGGCGCCGCTCCAGGCAGGCAGTTCATCCCAACGGTCGTCCAGCGACTGCGGGGCGCTCGCGGGCAACCCCACGGCGGCGGCGGCCTGCCGCACCAGGTCTTCGTAGGGCACGTAGGCGCCGCAGCCATAGGTGAGCCGCAGGTATTCGGCGCGCCAGGCGCGGCCCATCCGCTCGGAGCCGGCAGCCGCGTTCCAGACGGTCCACGAGTCGAGCAGCGCGGTGAGCAGGTCGAACAGCACGGCCCGGGGATAGCGTCCGGCCGCGGCATGGGGAGTCGAAGTGTTTTGCATGGCGCTCACTTTAGGTGTGCCAGGGCGTCTTCGAGCTTCACTCTTGCGTCATCAATAGTTAAGCTCTGCTGAATGATGCAGATCGAAGACCTTCGCCTGGCTGCCGCGCTGCTGCGCGAGAGCTCGCTCAGCGCGGCTGCGCGCTCGCTGGGTGTCACGCCGCCCGCGCTGTCGATGCGCCTGCGCAAGCTCGAGGCCTCGCTGGGCCTGGCGCTGGCCCACCGCACGTCGCGCAAGCTGCACCTGACCTCCGAAGGCGAACGGTTCGGGCGCGAGGCCTATGAACTTTTGCTGAAGTTCGACGGCCTGCGCGAATCCCTGCAGCGCGACGACCGGCGCCTGAGCGGAACGCTGCGCGTGGCCGCGTCCTTCGGCTATGGCCGCACGCACGTCGCGCCATGGCTGTCCCGTTTCTCCCGCCTGCATCCGGCCCTGCGGCTGCAACTGGACCTGCGCGAAACGCCGTGGCCCGACAAGCACGATTCCGACGCGGTGGTGCACGTGGGCGCAGTGCGCGACTCCTCATGGGTGGCGCACACGCTCGCTTCCAACGAACGGTGGCTGTGCGCGAGCCCCGGCTACCTGCGCGAGCACGGCACGCCCCGCAATCCGGCGGACCTGGCCTACCACGCCTGCATCTGCATCCGCGAGAACGACGAGGACGTGACGCTGTGGCACATGCGGCCCGCGGGCAGCGGCGCTCGCAAGAGCGAGACGCTGCGCATCAACCCGGCCTTCGTCAGCAACGACGGCAGCGTGGCGCGCCAGTGGGCCGAGGACGGCCTGGGCATCGTGCTGCGCTCCCAATGGGATGCCGCCGAGGCGCTGGCCGCCGGCCGCCTCGAGCGCGTGATGGCGGACTGGGAATTCGGCGCGGCCCCGGTGGTGGTGCTCGTGCCCACGCGCAAGGGGCGCAGCGCGCGGGTGCAGGCGCTGGTCAGTTTTCTTTTGGAAGCGGCGGGTCGATCGGACGGGCGCGGCGCCGGGTCGCCCCCGTGAATCCGCTGGCGGCGATGCATTGGCAGCTCACCGGGTTGCGCACTTCATGCGCGAAGCCGCCCGCAAGGAAGAGGAGCGCGAACCAGAGCTTCTTCATCTCAGCTTCCCGCCGCCGGCGCCGGTTCGGCCAGCAGCGACTGGATCTTTTTCTCGGTGGTGCCGTAGCTGCCTTCGCCGAAGTGCGAATAGACGATCTTTCCCTGCTTGTCGATCAGGTAGACCGCGGGCCAGTACTGGT
Source organism: Variovorax beijingensis (assembly GCF_007828835.1). GTDB lineage: Bacteria > Pseudomonadota > Gammaproteobacteria > Burkholderiales > Burkholderiaceae_C > Variovorax > Variovorax beijingensis_A. Next base: position 47,431 of record NZ_VIVL01000015.1, read on the forward strand.
TGTTGAAGGCCTTCCAGGTGGCGTAGTGGTTGTCTTGCGCAACGGCGTGCTTGATCTGCAGCCGGCTGATCGCGTCCTGCACGTTCTTGGTGGACTTCTCGTACGCGAACTCCGGCGTGTGCACGCCCACGACGACGAGGCCCTGGTCCTTGTACTTCTCGTTCCACGCCTGGACATGGGGCAGGTGGTTGAGGCAGTTGATGCAGGTGTAGGTCCAGAAGTCGACGAGCACGACCTTGCCGCGCAGGTCCTGCAGCTTCAGCGGCTGGGAGTTGAGCCAGTGGTCGATGTTCTGGAACTCGGGCGCGATCTGCGCAACGCCGGCGGGAATCTCACCTCCCGGCGGCGTTGCCGCCGCGGTGAGTATGCCGACCGAGGCCGCAACAGCCGCCACGCCGATCAGCACGTTGGATCTCATGGTCACGGTGAGCTCCGGCGTTCAGCGCAAGATGACGCCGTCGGCGATGCCCGCCTGGCGCGTGGGGAGCACCCCGTGGATGCCGTACTGCGCGGGCACCCGGCTGTTGACGAAGGCCTCGACATAGAGGTTCTGGGCCGGCGCGTGAGCGAGTGCGCGGGCTTCGGCCTGCACTGCCGAGCGGTCGAGCGTGGACGCGAGCGCCGCAACCACACCTGAGGAGGCGCCATCGGCATAGGGATCTGCGGAGTGCGCGGCCGCGACGGCCTGGGCGCGAACGTCGCTGCGGCTGAGCGTCGAGTGCGTCTGCAACACGCCTTGGTATTCCTCGGCATGGGCTTGCGCTCCAACGAGAGCGGCAAGGACCGAGAACGAGGCAGCACTGGCAATGCGAGAGAACTTCATGGTGATTCCTTGGTAGTGAAGTGAGCTTGGGTAGGGGGCGAATGAATTGTTCGCTGCGCCCTCCCCTTCCGGCGCACATTGCGTATGCCTATGTGTCGGCCCTGGAATTGCACACACTACGTTTCCAAGTCGTCGAAACAGGACCGGGCATTCAGCCGGCCAGCGCGCCCTCCATCGGACTTCGCCAGCGCTTCTTCGAGAAAGTCCAGGCGGTCCTGTCCCCAGAAGAGTTCCTCGCGGAAGACGTAGCTCGGCGAGCCGAACACCCCTGCTGAAACCGCGCGGTCGGTCAGTGCGGCGTAGGAGCGGGCCACCTCGTCGGTGCGCGCCTGGCTGATCCGGGCCTGGGCGTCGAGACCGCAGGCTTGCAGGATCTCGGCGAGTGTCTGCGGACTCGAGATGTCCAGGTCGGCACACCATTGGGCGTGCAGGATGGCCTTGTAGAGCGGCACGACGTCGTGGCCCGCAGCGCCTGCCGCGATGACGATGCATGAAGCCAGAGTCGCATCGGGGCACATGAACTTCGGTTGCGGGTTCACATGCATGCCAAGGCGCCGGCACCAGCGCCGCAGTTCCGCCACCCGGTAGGCCTGCCGCTCGGGCGCGTGCAGCGGCAGCAGCACGCCGCCCGTGCGCGCGTACACCGCCGGCAGGTCCACGAGCATGTAGCGGAAGTCGAGTGTCGGCCGCCCAGGGTTTGCCCGGATCTCACGGAAGAGCTTCTTGTTGACAGGTGGCTGGCGGTGACATAGTCTTCGTTTACTAAACGATCGTTTTGCAAATGCCGCAAGTGCCCCGCTCCGTGCCCGCAGCTGCTATCTCTTTGCCCGCGCAACAGTCGGCCGGTTGATGCGCCACCGGAAGTCATTGCTGCGCCCCAGTGCGATTGGAGACGTCTTGATGGGTTCGAAGCTGTCCACGCCATCACCGATGTGTATGCATGAATCTTTTATTCACAACACTTCGCCGGCTTTCTGACCGGCACACGGAGACAAACATGAAAACTCTGACTCGCAGATTCTTTGATGCCGCTCTTGTCGCGGTCGCGCTTTGCGGCGGCGCTGCCGCGGCCGCGCAGCCCTATCCGAACAAAGCCATCCTGGTAAAAGTCGCTTACCCGGCTGGGTTCGGCGTCGACGCTTCGGTACGGCCGTCCACGCCCGTTCTGCAGCGCGCCCTCGGGCAGACCCTCGTGATCGAAAACATGCCCGGGGCGAACGGCTCCATCGCAGCGATGAACGTGTTGAACGCCGCGCCCGACGGATACACGCTGCTCGCCACTGCCGGTCCGGATCTGGTGGTGGCGCCGCTCACTCTCGCTTCGGCGAAGTACGCGTCCGACAGCTTCAAGCTCATCGGATCATTCGGGAGCGCGGACATGGTCCTCGTCAGCCATCCCGACCGCCCTTTCAACAACCTCGGCGCGCTCCTCGAGCAGATGCAAAAGCCGGGCGCGAAGGAGTTGTCCATTGCGCACTGGGGCCAGGGCACCCTCGCTCATCTTGCGGCCGCCGAACTGCAGGGGCGCGTCGGTGTCAAGCTGCTGGAGGTTCCGTACAAAGGCATCGCACCCATCGCCACGGCCGTGGGCGGTGGCGAAGTCGACCTCGCATTTGTTCCTCTCGCGGGACCGATCCTGGGAATGATCCAGACGGGGCGGATCAAGGCCATCGCCATCGCGAGCACGAAGCGACATCCGCTCCTGCCGGACCTCGCGACGCTGAGCGAGCACGCACGGTTCAAGAACTTCGAATTCGGCATCTGGACGGGCTTGTTCGCGCCCGCGCGCGCACCCGATGCCGTCGTCGCACGCCTGAGCAAGGCCTTCCACGAGTGGAACGAGAGTCCGGAATTCGTCGCGCTTGCGACGGCACAGGGCTTGCGCAAGCTGGACTCCATGACGCCGCAGCAGGCAGCGGCCTTCTTGCGTACAGAGAGCGACAAGTTCGTCAGCATCGCGAAGACCCTCAATCTGGTGGCGCAATAGCGCTGCCGCGCGGAAAAGCAGGCCCATACGATGACAGTTCGAGACTTTCACTACTACGAGCCCGCCAAGGGCCACGGGTTGAGCCACAACCCGCTCAATGCGCTGGTGGCCCCGCGGCCCATCGGCTGGATCTCGTCGCGCGACGCACAGGGGCGGGTCAATCTCGCGCCCTACAGTTTCTTCAACGCGTTCAACTACGACCCACCGATCATCGGGTTTTCTTCGATCGCCTGGAAAGACAGCGTTCAAAACGCGTCGGAAACGCGGGAGTTCACCTGGAACCTGGTCACCCGCGAGCTGGGTGATCAGATGAACCAGACCTCATCACCGCTTCCGCACGGCGAGGACGAGTTTCCGCTCGCCGGCCTCACGGCCGTGCCGGGTCGCATGGTCAACGTCCCGCGGGTGGGCGAAAGCCGCGCAGCCATGGAATGCAAGGTGATCGACATCGTGCAGTTCCGGAACACCGATGGCGACAAGGTCAGTGGCTGGCTCGTATTGGGCGAGGTGGTGGCCGTATACATCGACAAGGCACTCCTCAAAGACGGCGTATATCAGACAGCCGAGGCCTATCCGATCATGCGGTCCGGCGGACTGAATGACTATGTCCAGGTCTCGCCAGACAGTGTCTTTCAGATCGCGCGGCTCGCCGGCGCCAGCAGCCCCTCGTCGCATGGCAAGGGATAGCAATACGCCAAGACGGCGCAGGCTGAGCGTACGGCAATCACACCGCTCGGCAGGCCATGACGGTCGCCGCGGGTTGCGCTGAGCAAACTCCATCAGAGCGCAGGTCAATCGCCAGCGGAGAGCCGTCTCGTTCAATCGAGCGCGCCCCACCGACCGCGTTGCTCAAGACCCAACCAGGCAGGCTCGGATCAAACCAGCGGCTTTGTGTGGGCTTTGGCAGCGGCAAGCCACTCCTCCCGCAACTGAGTCTTTTGGACTTTTCCGACGGCCGAGAGCGGTAGCGGCTTGCTGCGAATGTCATAGCTGCGCGGCACCTTGTAGCCTGCTATCAGCGCGCGACAGTGCGTGTCCAAATCAGAAGGGCTCAGTGTCGAGCCGGCCCTCGGCACGACCACCGCATGAACCCGGTCCCCCCAGCGCTCATCGGGCAGACCTATCACAGCGCAAGCGTCGACGTTCGGGTGCGAAGCCAGGGCGTTCTCAACCTCGGCGCAATAGATGTTCTCGCCTCCGCTGATGATCATGTCCTTGATGCGGTCGATAACGTACAGGAAACCGTCTTCGTCCAGATAGCCTGCATCACCGGAGCAGAGCCACCCGTCCACAAGCGTCTTGGCTGTTTTCTCGGGCTCCCTCCAATAGCCGCGCATGACGGCCGGGCCGCGCATCTGGATCTCGCCGGTTTCTCCGGGACCGCATAGACGCGAGTTCGCATCCATGATGCGAATCTCGAAGCCCGGCATCACCTGCCCCGCGGACCCCAACTTGCCCGCTTTCGGGCCGCTCAAGACGTGGCGATCCGGGGCCAGCGTACTGCTCGCGCCGCACGCCTCGGTCATACCGTAGAACTGGTTGAAACGGGCATTCGGGAAGCCCTCCACCATTCGGGCAAGTAACGCCTGAGATATCGGCGCGGCGCCATACGCGATGGAGCGGATCTGCGACAGGAGTCGATCGTCGCGCTCCGGCGCGTCGAGAATCATCGCAGCCATCGTCGGGACGAGTTGAATGTGCGTGACGCCTTCTTCCCGGAGCCGCTGGTAGAACACTTCCGGGGTGAACTGATCGATGAAGCTGTGCGTGCCGCAGCCGAATGTCGCGGCCAACCCGTTCGCGAGATCCGCCAAATGGAACAGGGGTGTCGAATGAAGGTAGACGGTCTGGGGGTCGTGGCCGACCTCCCGCTGTACACCCATCGCACTGACAGTGAAATTCAGGTGTGTCAGCTCCACCCCTTTGGGCAGCCCTGTCGTGCCGCCGGTGTAGCAGATGCCGGCCAGCGCATGGAGATCCCCGCAAGCATCGTCTGTCGGTGGATGCTCGATCATCTGTGCGTACCGTTCACCATCCAAACAGACGAAGGCCTTCAGCAATGGCACCTCGCTTCCAATCCGGCTTCCGATCTCCTTGAAAGATTCATCTCCGAAAAGCAGCAACGACTGCGAGTGCTCCGTGATGTATCGGAGTTCGGGGTAGGCCAGGCGTGTGTTGAGAGGGACGATGACGCCGCCGGCCCACCAAATGGCCATCAACAGCTCGTAGTAGCGAGGCGAGTTTCTGCAAAGCGTTGCGACCCGATCGCCGGGCTCGACTCCCGCAGCCTTCAGCGCGCCCGCCATCGCGGACACGCGCCGAACGTGTTCTGGCCAAGTGCACCTTTCCTCACCGGTCGAAATTGCCAGTCCCTTGGGGTTGATGGTGGCTGCTCTGCGCAGCGCCGCCGTTGATGTCATGGAGGGCTCCTTGGCCGAAACATTGAACGAATGACCTTCCGGATCCGGCTTCGCATGATCCGCACGATGCGATTAGACGGCAGTGGCGCTTAAAAGTAAATTACCATTCAGTTCTGGAAAACCCTATGCGACTCTCCTCCAGCAAGGCCAGTTCTGGACATAAAGCTAAGCTGACCTTACATTCAGCTCCAATGCAGACCGAATCCCCCCCCGCCCGACGCAAGCGCGCAACCCACAAAGGGGACGCCACTCGGGAGGCGATCAAACAGGCCGCCAAACGAACGATCGCGATCGACGGCTTCGCTGCCGCAACGATTGCGGACATCATGGCGCAGGCAGACCGCTCGCCCGGCGCGTTTTATCTGTACTTCAAGACCAAAGAGCAAGTGCTGCAGGAACTGTTGGAAGACTTCCGGCAGCGGCTCAAGGATGAAGTCAACCGGCCCATCAGCGAGGCCGAAGGCCCCCTCGAGAATCTCACGTCGCGATTGACCGCTTTCTGGAGAATCTATCGGGAAGACTGGCCAATCGCCACGGCCGCCTTCCAGATGGCCATGATCGACCAGCAGTTCTCTCGCGCCTGGCGAAACGTCCGCCAGCAGGGCATACGCGGACTCTCGGTCATGATTCAGCTCGCGCAGAAAGAAGGCTACAGCCCGGGCATGGACACCGAACTCGCCGCCTCGGCGCTCTGCTCGATGCTCGAGTACACCTGCTACAACTGGACGGCGAAAGGCGGTGACTTCCCGGACCGCTTCATTGACGATGCCACTGCGATCAACGTGCTCACCGAGCTCTTTGTGCATGCCGTGGGCTGGCAATCGCTCACCAACGCCGACTACGCCGCAGCCAAGCAAACATTGAGCTCACGGCAGGAACCGGTCGGGTGACCCTCTCGCTGGTCGAACGCAGAAGGGCCGCATCGCCCTTGCGCTGATCTCAGCGCGAGACGTACTTGTTGAGTTCGATCTTCGCGACCGCGTTGCGGTGGACCTCGTCCGGACCATCTGCAATCCGCACCGAACGCGCCGCGCTGTAGCTTTGCGCCAGCGGAAAATCCTCGCTAAGGCCGGCGCTGCCGTGCAGTTGGATTGCCCAATCGATGACGTCGCAGGCCATCTGCGGCGCGACGACCTTGATCATCGCAATTTCCGCCTGCGCGGCCTTGTTGCCCGCGACATCCATCATCCATGCAGATTTGAGCGTCAACAGGCGCGCCATGTCGATCTTGCAGCGCGCCTCGGCGATGCGCTCACGGGTCACACCCTGATCGGACAGTGGCCGGCCGAAGGCGATGCGGGCCGTCGCGCGTTGGCACATCATCTCCAGTGCCCGCTCCGCGAGGCCGATCAGGCGCATGCAGTGGTGGATGCGTCCGGGGCCAAGGCGGCCCTGCGCAATCTCGAAGCCTCGCCCCTCGCCAAGCAGCATGTTCGACGCGGGAACCCGGACGTTCTCGAAGACCATTTCCACGTGACCTTGCGGTGCGTCGTCGTAACCAAACACTTGCAGCGAACGCACCACCTTCACGCCCGGGGCATCGCTTGGAACGAAGATCATCGACTGCTGGGTATGACGCGGCGCATCGGGGTCCGACTTCCCCATGAAGATGATGACCGCGCAGCGCGGGTCGGCAGGCCCGGAGGTGAACCACTTCCGCCCGTTCAGGAGGTAGTGGTCGCCGTCGCGCTCGATCCGGGACTCGATGTTGGTGGCGTCCGACGACGCAACGCCGGGTTCGGTCATTGCAAACGCGCTTCGAATCTCGCCCGCGAGCAGGGGCTCGAGCCACTGCTTTTTTTGCTCCGGCGTGCCGTAGCGAGCGATGATTTCCATGTTGCCGGTGTCAGGTGCCGAGCAATTGAAGACTTCACTCGCCCACACGACGCGACCCATCATTTCGGCGAGAGGCGCGTATTCCTGGTTGGTGAGGCCCGCTCCGTATTCGCTCTCGGGCAGGAACAGATTCCATAGTCGAGCATCGCGCGCCTTGGACTTGAGCGTCTCGATGACCTGCAACGGGGCGTAGCGTTTACCTGCTGCGGCGTTCGCCCGCAGTTCATCGAGTACCGCGGTCTCGGCCGGATAGATGTGCTCGTCCATGAAGGCGCGCAGCCGATTCTGCAGCTCGATAGTTCGCGGCGAGTAGTTGAAGTCCATGCGCTTGTCCTTTGAATTGAGAAATGGCGCGCCGTGCCCGTCACCCCGCCTGCGCGAATTGCCAGCCAAGTGCGGCCATGCGCTTCGCACCCGATCCGGCCTGCGCAGCCTGCGTGTTCGACGCCGTGCCGTCGAGCGCGCGCTTGGCGATGCCTTGCATGATGGCGGCGGCGCGATACATGTTGTAGGCGAGGTAGAAGTTCCAATCCGCCATCACGGCATCGACGTCACCGCGCCGGGTGCGTTCGCAATAGCGCCGCACGTAGTCGCGCTCCGACGGGATGCCGAGCGCAGCGATGTCCAGATGGTCGATGCCGGGCGCAGCCCCACTCGCGATGTGCCATGCCATGCAGAGGTAGCTGAAATCGCCAAGGGGATGACCGAGTGTCGAAAGCTCCCAGTCCAGCACGGCGAGCACACGGGGCTCGGTCGGATGGAAGATCAGGTTGTCGAGCCTGAAGTCGCCGTGCACGATCGTGATCTGCGCTTCGTCCCGCGAGGCCGCCGGGATATGCGCCGGCAGCCACTGCATCAAGTCGTTCATCGCGTCGATCGGCTCGACGACCGAGGCGACATACTGCTTGCTCCAGCGCCCGATCTGGCGCTCGAAATAGTTCCCCGGCTTCCCAAAGCTGGAAAGGCCGACCGCGTCGACGTCGACAGAGTGCAGCGCCGCGATGATGCGGTTCATTTCGTCGTAGATGGCACCTCGTTCTGCGTTGGTCATTCCCGGCAGCGACTGGTCCCATAGCACGCGGCCCTCGACGAACTCCATGATGTAGAAGGCCCGTCCGATGATGGACTCGTCTTCGCACAGCAGATACATCTGCGCGACCGGCACGTCGGTTGCTTCGAGCGCGCTCATGACTCGGTACTCGCGTTCGATCGCATGCGCCGATGGAAGCAACTTCACCGCAGGTCCGGGCTTCGCGCGCATCACATAGGCCTTGCCCGGCGTGACGAGTTTGTATGTTGGGTTCGACTGCCCCCCTTTGAACTGCTCGACCGTCAGCGGCCCGGCGAAACCGTCGAGGCGTCCAGTGAGAAAGCGCTCCAGCGCGACGACGTCGAACGCATGCCGCTCGATGACGGCCTTTGTCCCGCTAAATGGGTCCATGGTGTGAGATCGGTTCGTTGATGTTTTTGCTGACTCGGCCCGCCATCAGCGGGCACTTCTCGTTTCGCGTGGCGCGACGCCAGGCCCCGACCTCCGAGGAAGGCCCTGGGTCATTGCCGGCGCCAAGCGGTCATTCCAGCCGCAAGTTGGCGGCTTTGATCAGCTCGCGGTAGTACTCGGAGTCTTGCCGGACGATGTGCGCAAAAGCTTCTGGCGTGCCGCCGGCCGGGCTTGCACCTCCTTGCGCAAGCCACGACACCAATGCGGGATTGCTCAACGCAGCGGTGACGTCCTTGGCGATCTTGTCGACGATGGACTTTGGCGTTTTCGCCGGTGCGAACAGCCCCATCCATTGGGCGCGCGAGAAACCTTGCAGCCCCGACTCCTCCAAGGTGGGCACTTGTGGCAATACCGGGGAGCGCGTCGGACCCGCCGCACCAATGACTACGATCTTGCCGGTCTCCAGCCCAATGCGAGCAATGGCGTAGGGCACCATGGCGGAGTCGAGGTCACCGGCGATCATGGTCTGCACGGCGACCCCCATTCCCTTGAAGGGAACGTGCGTGATGTCGACTTGCGCCTTGCGCTGCAGGGAGTTCAGGAGCAAGTGTCCCGTGGATGCGTTTCCCCACGATCCGAAGGAAAGCTTTCCGGGCTTGCGGCGCGCCAGGTCAATGAACTCCGCCGGCGTGGTGACGCCAAGGGTCTTGGTGACGACCAGGTACAAGGGCTCAGTGGAAACCTGAACGACCGGGGCCAGATCGGCCAGCGTGTCGAAAGGCATCTTCGCGCGAAGATGGGGATTCTGGACGATCGACAGAATACCCAGCAGGATCGTGTAGCCGTCGGGCTTGGCACGCGCGACTTCTCCGGTCCCGATGATCGAGTCGGCACCAGGCTTGTTGTCCACGATCACGGGCTGACCCCATCCCTCTGAAAGGGCGCGCGCCAGGGGGCGTGCCGCAGCATCAACGCCGCCCCCCGCATCGTATGGCACGACAAGCCGCACTGGGCGGTTGGGATATTCCGGCTCTGCGCGTGCCGCACGGTGAGCCAGCATGGGAAGGGAAGCAAGACCCAGATTGACCTGTCTACGGTTCAGCATCATTAACGCTCCAGAAAAGGCGGCAGATGCCGCAAGACTTATTGCCCGCTGCAGTGCAAGTTCAATGTGAGCACCGTCAGGTGTCGCACAACGTAGCCATCCGCTAAAACGTAAGTGCAAGTCAGGTCTCGATGCTTGATCGTCGGAAGCCAACTCCACTCGTGCATGGATTACACGGCAACCGACCATAAAAGTAAATCTGCATTCAGTTATCGCTAACCCTAACCTGAGGATGCGGGGCGGCGGCGAACGCCGCTCACCCAGGGGATGGGTTGGTCGGAACGTTTGCGGTGTGGAAGGTCCGTCAGCGCACATTGGGGACGTAGGTACGCAGCCCCTGAAGGAGACAGAACATGGACGCCGGCTGCAGCGCGGCGTTGTACGGGTTCGCGGGAAGCAGCTTGCTTCTGAACGCGTGCCAGGACGCGCCGCCTCCTGTTCGAAATGGTCGGAAGCTCGGCCGTTCGCCGAGTTCGTTGGGCTATCGGCTCTGGCCGGGCACTTCGATGAACTTCGCAAACTCCGCTACCGGTGCGCGCTCGCTGACCAGCGCATTGACGGGCGCGGCAACGTCCTCATACCCCATCGACATGCCGCACACGAGGGTCTCGCCCGCTGGCGCTGCGATGTGCTCCATGACGATGCGATGAAATTTCAGGAAAGCTCCCTGCGGGCAGGTGTGCAACCCGCGCGCACGCGCGGCCACCATCACGCTCTGCAAGAACATGCCGTAGTCGAGCCAGCTCGCGCGGGGCATGATGCGGTCAATCGTGAACATCAGCCCCACGGGAGCACCAAAAAAATCATAGTTGCGGCCGCGCTGCGCGTGCATTTGTGCGCTGTCGCCCTTCGCGATATCGAGAAGGTTGTACATGTCCCAGCCGACCTTGCGCCGTCGGTCGATGTAGGGCGAAACCCATTCGGTCGGGTGACTGGAGACCTCGTCGGTGTGCTGCGCCAGGCAGGCCGGGTCGTTGTACGCATCGAGGATCTTGCGCGACAGCCCTGCCTTCGCCTCGCCGCCCAGCACGTAGACTTTCCACGGCTGGATGTTCGTGCCAGACGGCGCGCGCGACGCGACTTCAAGGATGTCTTCCACCGTTCGGCGCGGGATCGGCGTCGGCAGGAAAGCGCGCACGGAGCGGCGCGAGGTGATCGCGAGGTCGACGGTGGCGATGGATTCAGTGCAGGGCGACATCGAATATTCCTAGAAAGTGAACGGCGTGACGAGGCGCTTGCGACACGAATCGCCGGTGACGTCGGCGTGCCGCTGATAGGAACTCAGCCGCAGCGCGACGAGGAACCCACGTGCTTGGGCCTCAGTCATGCCCAATGGAAGGAATGACCGGCACGAGCAGATGCGAGTCAAAGTCCCCCCCGGTGTGAATGACGTGTTCTCCGCGGTTCGCGCTGATGGTGTGCTCCCAGGCCACGTGGGCATGCAGGTCGCTGCCGAGAACGGTCACGCGCAACTTTTCACCTGCCTCGAACAGAACACTTGCCGGCCACAGCTCGATTTCCACAGGAACGACTTCAGAGGGCTTCAGCTTGGCTTCCTTCTGGTGCTTGAGAACCGGCTGATGGGGTGTGGATCTCTCCATGTCGAGCTCGCGATGCGACACGCGCAGCCAGCCATAGGCAACCGGTCCATGGTCGAAGCCGCTTTGTGACGGGAAGTTCACCCGGTCGCCCGTGCGATCGAACTTGTCGATCACGACGAACAGCTCCATGTCATCGCTTCCGACGGCCTCGACCCAGAGCTTCAGCTTGGTGTGGCCGGTCAGCTCCGTCTTCTGCGGGAACTTGATCTCGAAGACCGCGTTCTGGCTCTTGTCTCGCGGATCGTCGGCCTTGTACCGGCTCTGCGCGACCTCGCTCGAAGGCGAGGTGTTGAGCTCGTTCTTGCTCGCGTCCAGGAACAACTTGGTGTACTGCGTGCGGGCGAGCGGCCACTCGTTCTCCTGGCGGTAGTTGCCGACGTTGTACTTCTGGCGCACCTCCAGGTTGACCGCAGGCCAGTACTTCACTTCGTTGTCGATGCCCTTGAGGAACCTGTCGAAGAACTGCCTCTGCATGTCCACGTGGTCGTAGTAGTCGACCCACTTCTTGCGGCCATGGACCCTGAGCCACTTTTCCTTCGAAGAGATCTTCTTGAAGCCTTCGAATGTGCCCCGTGTATGCAGGCCGTGGTCCGACCAGCTCGCGACGACGAAGGCCGGGACCGTGATCTTCGACAGGTCGGCATTCTTGCTGGCCCAATATTCGTCGAACAGCGGGTGCTCCTTGGCCATCGCCAGCAGATCCTCCGCGCGCTTGCGGGGGCGGCACATCGTGCCCGGAAACATCGCGGTGAAGTTGCTGCGGATCCCGCCATGGAAGACCAGTTCGCGATAGAAGTCGCTCACGCCTTCCCAGGGATTGATCGCCGCCAGGTGCGGGGGATTCATCGCCGCGATCTTCCACTGGCTCCAGCCCAGATAGGAGACGCCGTTCATGCCGACCTTGCCATTGCTCCAGGCCTGGGTTCCCGCCCATTCGACGACGTCGTAGCCGTCGAGTGCCTCTTGCGGACTCATGAAGGTCAGATCGCCCTCGGAACCCCAGGCGCCGCGCGGATCGACATAGACGATGATGAAACCATAGGGACACCAATCCGCCGGGTCCGGCCCTTCGAAGCGGGCGTATTCCGAATGCAATGCCTTCGATCCGCCACAGCCCGGGAGCATCGCGTAGTAGTCGTCCGCGCCTTCGTGCTTGCCGTAAGGCGCCCACGCCAGCACGACCGGGTACTGTCCCTCTGCCTTGGGGCGGAAGATGTTGACGTAGATCTTCACGCCATCGCGCAGGGTGACCGGCACGTCGTACTCGCAGATCATGCCCAGCTTCTCGTCGACCCGGTACCCGGGCCGGAGTCCGGCGTATCCGCCCCCGGAGGGATGCTTGCCGCGAGTAAAGCGCAATTCGAAATCAGTCTTTTCCATCTTCAACTCCACCTTCAACGGTTTTTCCGAATGTCGACGTTGGGCGGTCAGCGCCCAGCCAGCCCCATCGACCTGGAGATCACCTCTTTCATGATCTCGTTGGTGCCGCCGTAGATGCGATGCACGCGCGCGTCGGCGTAGGCACGGGTGATCGGGCAGTCCCACATGTAGCCGTAGCCGCCGTGCAGTTGCACGCATTCGTCCAGGACCTTGCACTGCAAGTCCGTGGCCCAGTACTTGGCCATGCTGGCGGTCGCGGCGTCGAGCTTGTCCGCGCGCACCAGGTCCATGCACTTGTCGACGAATACGCGGGCGATCTGCACTTCGGTTTGCAATCCAGCGAGGACGAAACGGGTGTTCTGGTACTCGGCGACGGTGCGGCCGAACACCTTGCGGTCCTTGACGTATTGCACCGTCTGGTCGATCGCGGTCTGCGCAGTGGCCACGGCACTGATCGCGATCTGGGTGCGCTCCCAGGGCAGCTGCTCCATCAGGCAGACAAAGCCCTTGTTCTCCAAGGCCTCGCCGCCCAGCAGGTTGCTGGCGGGAACGCTGACGTCGTCGAAGAACAATTCACCGGTGTCTTGCGCCTTCAGGCCCAGCTTCTTGAGCGGCTTGCCGTACGTCAGGCCCTTCATGCCGCGTTCGACCAGCAGGAGGCTCGTACCCTTCGCGCCGGCCGCGGGGTTGGTCTTGGCAACGACAATGACCAGGTCCGTGTGCCAGCCGTTGGTGATGTAGGTCTTCGTGCCGTTCAGCAAGTAGCTGCCGTCGGCTTGCTTGATCGCGGTGCTCTTGATGCCCTGCAGGTCGCTGCCGGCGTCCGGCTCGGTCATCGCGATGGCGCCGATGATCTCGCCGCTCGCGAGCCTGGGCAAGAACCTCTTCTTCTGGTCTTGCGTGCCGTAGCGCAGGATGTACGGGCCGACGATCTCGCTGTGCAGGTTGAAGCCGATCCCGCTGTAGCCGCCTCGCGCCAGCTCTTCCATCTGGATCACCGAGTAGAGCTTGTCCGCACCGGAACCGCCATATTCCTCGGGCAGCGACATGCAAAGATAGCCGTTGTCCCCTGCCGTCTTCCAGACGCCGCGGTCGACGTAGCCTTGCTCTTCCCAGGCGGCGTGGTAAGGCGCCACTTCCTTGTCCAGAAATCGCCGGAAGCTGTCACGGAAAGCCTCATGCTCGGGGCTGAAGAGAGTGCGTTCAATCATCGGTCACCTATCGCTTCACGTTGATGGTTGGCGGAACGGCTCAGGCGGGCAGGCTGAATGTGCCCACCGCGGAAGCGACGTCCTTGCCCGAATCGGCCAACACCATCGAAACCTTGCAGAACGAAAGCGTGCGGCCCGAGCGAACGATCTCTGCTTTGGCCAACAGGTCTTCCTGGCCGCCGCCACGCAGGAATGTCACGTGCAGATCCACCGTGGCCACGGGTCGGCGGCCACGGCCGTCGGTCCAGATGGCAAAGCACATGGCCGTGTCCGCCAGCGCCGCCAGCGCCTGACCGGCGTAGATGTCGCCTTCGCGACAGGCCATCGCCGTGGGCCGCATGCGCAGCGTCGCGCTCCCCTCCCCCAGGTGCTCCACGGTGAACCCGAGCTCGCGCACGCAACCGGGCATGGTCTCGGCCAGCACCTGGGCGCCTTGTTCGATGGTGAATTCGCCCGTCATGCCGACACCTTGGCCTCAATGCACATGGAACGTCTCGCCCGCTTCCGCGCGGCGACGCAACGACTCGGGGCTGCGGAAGCGGCGCCCGTGCCGCTCGGCCAGAACATCGCACTGGCGCACGAATTCAACAAGGCCGGTGTCGTCCACATGGGCGAGCACACCACCGCGCCAGGCCGGATAGCTCCAGCCGAGCACCGAAGCGAGGTCGATCTCCATCGCGTTGTCGGCGATGCCTTCGTCGATCGCATGGATGGTCTCCAGCGACTGCACATGCATCAGGCGTTGCACCACCTCGGCGACATCGGGCTGCTGCGGCAAGGGCGGGAACAGTTCGGTCAGTCCGGACCACAGCACCTTGCCGCTCTCGGGATAGTCATACACGCCGCCGTGTCCCTTGCGGCCCACACGCCCGGCTTGGACCAGCCTCTTCGCCGCGGCCAACGCTTTGTCGGACTCGCACGCCGTGCCGCGGCCTGCGCGCGCGACGCTGGAGAGGATGTCCGTCAACAGGTCGTAGGACGTGAGGTCGCCCATCGCCAGCGGCCCGATCGGCATGCCGGCGACGAAGGCGGCGTTGTCGACCAGCGCTGGCGAGATGCCTTCGCCCAGCATGATCAGCGCTTCGCGGGTGTAGGCACTGACCACCCGCGAGGTATAGAAGCCCGGTCCGTCGTTCACCACGACAGCCGTCTTGCCCAGCAGCTTGACGAAGTCCAGCGCATGCGCATGGGTGGTAGGCGATGTGTCGCTGCCGAGGATCACTTCCACCAGTTGCATGCGGTCGACCGGCGCGAAGAAGTGCAGCCCGATGAAGTTGGCAGGCTGATCCACGCCCTGCGCGAGCGCATTGATCGACAGCGACGACGTGTTGGACGCAATCAGCACCTGCGGTCCCGCCGCCTCGTGGATCCTGCGGAACACCTGGGTTTTCACGTCGGTCGATTCGACCACCGCCTCCACGACCAGGTCGCAACCGGCCAGTGCCGCCATGTCGCTGCCGGCCTCGAGCCGGGCAAGCGCTGCATCGCGCGCTTCCGGCGTCATCAGCTTGCGCTCGACGGCACCATCGAAGGTCTTGGCGATCCGCGCCTTGCCGCGCTGCGCCGCTTCGTCCGTCGTGTCGATGAGCACCGTCGCCAGTCCGGCACGGGCACACACCAGCGCGACGCCGCCGCCCATCAGGCCGGCGCCGATGACGCCGACGCGACGGGGCGCGAAGGTCGCCACGCCCGCAGGCCTGCGCTCGAGCTTGCGCGCAGCGTTCGCCGCCATGAAGGTGCTGCGAATGCGGTTCTTTGCCGACGGGGAGGTCGCCACCAGGCCGAAGTAGCGGGCCTCGATCTCGAGCCCCGCATCGATGCCGCGCTCCAGCCCTTGTGCCAGCACGTGCAACAGGGCGCCGGGCGCCAGATCACCGGCCGGCGACCTGCCTCGGAGTTTGGGCCATCCGTAGAAGAAGAACCAGCGGCCTTCGCGCGACTGCGGATCGAAGTCACGGTAGCGGAAGCCCTTGGCATCCCATGGCTGCACGGCCTGAGGGTGCGCCAGGATCCAGGCCCGTGCGTTCTCGATCAGCTCATCGGCGGGCACGATGGCATCGATGATGCCCAGGGCCTTGGCTTCCTTCGCGTTGATCGCCTTTCCGTCGAGCATCAGCTTCGAGGCGGCGCCAATCCCGATCAAGCGCGGCAGGCGCTGCGTGCCGCCCGCCCCCGGGATCAGACCGAGGGTCGACTCGGGCAACCCCACGCGCAGGCGCGGCTCGTCGGCCGCGACGCGATAGTGGCAGGCGAGCGCGAGTTCGAGCCCTCCACCCAGCGCCGATCCGTTCAGCGCCGCCACGACCGGCTTGCCGCCGCGCTCCATCCGCCGCAGGCATGCGCCCACGTCGCGCACATTGGCGATGGCTTCTTCCGGCGTGCGCACGGCGTAGATCTCGTCGATGTCGCCACCTGCCAGAAAGTCCTTCTTGGCCGAACTGATGACGATGCCTACCACTGCCGCGTCGGACAATGCCGCATCGACGGCCCGCACGAACGCGGCTCTCGCCTCGGCGTTCTTGACGTTGACCGGGCCGTTCGGGTTGTTCCAGACGATTTGAGCGATGCCATCGCTGCCAACAGAATAATCAATCACGTAATGCTCCTGTAGGGGTCGTTCAGACGCGCTCGACAATGGTCGCCACCGCCATGCCCAGGCCGGTGCACATCACCACCAGCGCGCGCTTGGCGCTGCGGCGCTCCAGTTCGTCGACCATGGTTCCCACCAGCATGCCGCCCGTGGCACCCACCGGATGGCCCAGCGCAATGGCGCCGCCGACCACATTCACCTTATCGTGAGGCACCTTCATGTAGCGCATGAAATGGAGAACGACCGATGCGAAGGCTTCATTCACCTCGAACAGATCAATGTCTTCAACGCGCAGCCCCGCACGCTCCAGGCATTTGACGGCGGCCGGCACAGGCGCGGTCAGCATGATGCAAGGGTCGCTGGCCGCGGTGGCGGTGGCCACGATGCGTGCGCGCGGCGCCAGCCCAAGCTTCCGGCCCGCGCCTTCGTTGCCGATCAGGACGGCCGACGCGCCGTCGGCGATGCCCGACGAATTGCCCGCGTGGTGGATGTGGTCGACGCGGTCCACCTGCGGGTAGCGGTAGCGGACGGTCGCATCGAAGCCCATCTTCTGGCCGCTCTCGGCGAACGACGCTTTCAGCTTGCCCAGGCTTTCGGCCGTGACGTCGTTGCGCACGAGTTCGTCTTCGGCCAGCAGCAGGCGGCCCACGCGGTCGTGAACCGGGACAATGGAGCGCCGGAAGGCGCCGGCGCTCTTCGCCTCGTAGGCACGGCGGTGCGAGGCGGCGGCAAACGCGTCCACGTCGCCGCGCGAGAACCCCTCGAGCGTGGCGATCAGATCTGCGGCCACGCCCTGCGGTGTTTGCATGACGCGGTCGTTGAAGAACACGTCGCTGACGGAGGGGCCGCCGGTGCCCACCAGCATCGGCACGAGAGAATTCATCTCGACGCCGCCGGCGACGATGCAGTCGGCCTGTCCCGACATGACCTTGGCGGCGCCGGTGTTCACCGCATCCAGGGCAGAGCCGCAGAATCTTGCGACCATGAAGCCCGGAACCGAATCACCCCAGCCGGCTTCCAGCACGGCGGAGCGCGCCAAGTTGGCACCCTGATCGTCCACCGCCTCGACGCAGCCGAAGATGACCTCGTCCACCAGGTCGGGTGAAAAGGCGCCGCGCTGCGGCAGCGCCTTCAGGACGGCCGCCCCAAGTTCGAGCGGCGCGACCGTATGCAGCGCCCCGTTGGCCTTGCCGCGTCCGCGTGGCGTGCGCACGGCGTCGTAGATGAATGCTTCCAAAATTTTTCCTTGGTTAGACCAGGTGGCATGGCTGCGGTTGCGCCGTCACTTCGGGGCAATGAGCACCATAAAAATAAATGTACATTTATTTTTAATCCAGATCAAGAGATATGTGGATGGACCTAGTTTCCAAAGGGAGGAGACCGCCCTCGTCAGGGGTCCAGGCGGGCAATCAAGGACTGAATACGCCGTCACTGTTATGTTCTGTCCCGGACTGCACGTCGCGTCTCAACCGCCGCCGCGGCCATGCGGCGGCACTTTCCAGGCGGCGGCGCCCCATCGACCAGCGCCTGGCAGGCAGTTCACGCAAATGGGGAGTTGTTGGCACGCAAGCCGTTCATGCCGAACGGCTAGACCGGCTGGAGGATCCTGTCGATCTCTTCCGGTGCGTACCCGACCTCTTCAAGGACCGCGCGTCCGTCCGCGCCGTGTTTGGGCGGCGCTGAACGCAGCGTGCCGGGCGTGCGCGAGAACCGTGGCGCCACAGCGGGCTGCACGAGGCCGTCCAGCTCCGCAAAGGTGCCACGCGCCCGGTTGTGCGGGTGGCTGGGCGCTTCGCTCAACGACAGCACGGGCGTGACGCAGGCGTCGCTGCCTGCAAACACTTCCTCCCATTCCGCACGCGTCTTCTGTCGGAATGCGGCTCGGATCGGGAGCGCATGCGATGGCCAGTTGGCTGGATTCATCCGGTCGGCGAATTCGTCTTCGGACAGACCGAGGCGCTGGATGAACGCTGTGAAGAAAGCGGGCTCGATGGGTCCGACGGCCATGTATCCGCCGTCGCGGGTTTCGTGCACGCCATAGAAGGGCGCGCCTCCGTCCAGCAAGTTGGCCGCGCGCCTGTCTTTCCACCAACCGGCCCCGTGGAGCCCATGGATCGGCGTCATCAAATTCGACACCGCGTCCGTCATCGCCACGTCGATCACCTGCCCCATGCCGGATTGCTTCGCTTCGAGCAAACCACACACCAGACCGAATGCCAGGTACATTGCGCCCCCACCGTAATCAGCAACCAGGTTGAGCGGTGGAACGGGAGCGCCGTCGCGCGGGCCGATGGCATGTAGCGCTCCGGTGAGCCCGAGGTAGTTGATGTCGTGTCCGGCGCGGGCGGCGAGCGGGCCGGTCTGCCCCCACCCCGTGACTCGCCCATACACGAGCCGTGGGTTGGCGGACAGGCATTCGTCCGGCCCGAGCCCCAGCCGCTCCATCACTCCGGGGCGGAATCCCTCGATCAACCCGTCGGCCGACGCTGCGATTCGCA
Source organism: Variovorax beijingensis (assembly GCF_007828835.1). GTDB lineage: Bacteria > Pseudomonadota > Gammaproteobacteria > Burkholderiales > Burkholderiaceae_C > Variovorax > Variovorax beijingensis_A. Next base: position 66,323 of record NZ_VIVL01000015.1, read on the forward strand.
AGGCGGCGGTGCGTGCCTGCGGCTGCCGCAGATCGAGTACCACCGAACGGCGGTTCCTGTTGACGAGATCGAGTGCGTCTTCCGATGCCTGACTTGCGCCCCGCTCGACGGGCCGTTCGATGCGAATCACTTCCGCGCCCATGTCGCCAAGCAACATGCCGCACAGAGGGCCCGGACCCTTGCCTGCAAACTCGACGATGCGGTACCCGTGAAGCGGTCCGGTGCTGTTCATGCCAGACGTCCACTACCTCAGGATCGTGAGGAACTCCGACGTGGGAGCCCGGTCGCTGCGCCACAGATTGATGGGATGGCTGTTGTCCGCATACCCGAGCGCCATGCCGGCGAACACCATGAGATCCGGGGAAAGGCCGACGAACTCCCGGATGGTCTTGTGCCACAGCGCCCAGGCCTCCTGCGGGCAGGTGCTCAATCCATGTTCTTGCGCAAGAAGCATCACGGATTGCATGTACATGCCGAGATCCGCCCATTGGCCCGGCTCCATCTGACGGTTGATGGTGAAGATGAGTCCGACGGGAGCGCCGAAAAAGCCGAAGTTCTTCGCGAACTGTCCGAGCCGCGCTGCCTTGTCTTCACGGGGAATGTTGAGCGAGCGGTAGAGATCCTCGCCATTCTTGAATCGGCGCGTCCTGTACGGCTCCGCGAGATTGTCGGGATAGATCTTGTATTCGGTGCCTTCCCCCATCGGGTTCGCTTGCGCCCTCTCCGCGACAGTGGCCTTGAACCGATTCAGATGATCGCCCGTGAGTGCCCATACGTTCCACGGCTGGAGGTTCCCCCCCGATGGAGACCGGGCCGCGGCCACGAGAATCTCCTCGAGCAGATCCGCGGGAACGGGCTTGTCCAAGTATGCGCGGACGGCGGATCGCGACTCCAGGGCTTTCGAAACGTTCATAAGCTCTCCTTCAAAGTTAAAAAAAATGATGTACCCAGTGAATCAATCATGGTGCTTCGAATTCGCAGGTCCCGTTGTCCAGCACGACCACGCCCCTGGGCAGCGACGTGGTGCGGAAGGCCGCTGAGCGCGGCCCCTGGCGCCATACCTCCACCCTCAAGCGCTCGCCTGGAAAGACCGGGGCTGTGAAGCGTGCGTCCATGGCCCGCAATCGGTCGCCTTCGTAGTCGCACAACATGGCCACCAGGCCGTGGGCGGTCACGCCGAAGCTGCAGCCCCCTTGCAGAACCGGGCGCTCGAAGCCAGACTGCCGCGCAAGCGCCGGGCTCGCATGAAGGCCGGTGCGGTCCCCCGCCGCCAAGCGGTAGAGCAAGGCGGATTGCGGCAGTGTGTCGAGTTCCATGCACTGGCTGCGAGGCCCCGCGGGGATGGGAACCGGCGCCATGGATGGCTCGCCGGCGTCAAGGCCAGACGAAAAGCCGCCATTGCCGCGCAGCATGTACACGCCGGTTTCCGTGACGAGCAGGTCGCCAGTCGCGCGATCCCGGAGCGTGCGGGAAAAGCGCAGCAAGGAGCCCTTGAGCACTCCGCGGTCCGACAGGCCTTCAATGGCGAATCTGCTGGTCACCTCCCCGGCCGCAGCCAAGGGCTTGTGCCAGCGCAGACCGGTCTGGCCGTGCAGCATGCGAGAGAAGTCGATCCCGACGCGCTCGTCGTGCAGGAATCCGGCGTCATCGGTCAGACCCAAAGTCAGCGCGAGCGTGGGGAACGCCTTCAGTCTCGGCTCGTAGACGTAGCACAGCTGCCGCTCGTCGCAGGGATCACCGCCCAAACCAATACACAGCGCATGAAGCATGGTCCGCTCCTGCGCGTACGCGACATGCACGTCGCGAAAGGGCCAGCCAAGAAGTGCGGCAACGTCGAGGGTTCTCACGCGGCCTCCCCCAGCCGCTCGCGCAGAAATGCGGCGATATCAAGCACGCATTCCGAGGCGCGTTCGACGCTCCGGCTGAAGCCGAAGAACAGGTGCGACATGCCTGGGTAGACCTTGCAGGCGTGCAGCCGGCCGGCTCCTCGTAGCCGCTGCGCCAGTGCAGTGGACCCGTCCCGGAACACATCGTATTCGGCCGCCGCAAGAAAAGTGGGTGGCAAGAGCGCGGGATCCGCAAGCAGCAGATTCGCACGTGGATCATCCCGGTCGCCGGTCCCCGGCAGGTAGTTCGCGAACATGGGCGCCACCGCGGCGGCCGCTGGAAACAGGCCCACGTCGCCATAGCTTCGCATCGACGGGCTATCGGGATCGGCCGCGAATGCCCCCACCACCCCCACGGCAGCGCGCAGCCAGCCGGGGCCGGCGAGCGCCACGGCCGCGCCGAACGCCACCACGGCCCCCGCCGACGTGCCGCCAATCGCAATGCGCTCGCCGTCGATGCCCCAGGCGTTGCCGTGCCGATGCAGCCAGCACAGCAGGGCCGCAAATTCCTCCACGGCGGATGGAAACACGTGCTCCGGCACATGCAGGTAGTCCGCGCTGACGACGACGCCTCCCCATGCCTGCGCCAGTTCACGCATCTGGCGGTCGTTGGCCCACTGGTCGCCGATCGTGAAGCCGCCACCGTGCAGGTACACGAACACCGGAAGGGGCGCCTGGGAGGCTTGCCGACGGTAGATGACGACGGGGATCTCACGCCTCGGTCCGGGGACAGTGCGCTCCCCGTACGGGACATCGGGGCCGCCCTGGTTCCAGTGTCGGCGACTGCACGCCGCATGTTCGCGCAGGCCGTCGATTCCAGGCGCAGGTGGCCCGATGGACTCGGACAGCCTCGCTGCTTCGCCGAGGGCGGCACGCAGTTGTGGATCCAGTTCGATGGCAGGAGAAGTGTTCATGCGGTTGCGGATGGACGCGAGCCACTCATCGCACTGGTGCACCCAAAGCGACGGCCGCGGCCTGCATCCGTGTGCGTCTCTGAATCGTCATGACTGATGCAAGTCAATGTGTGTTCAAGGTGCTTCAGGAAAACACGAGCCCTCGATAACCACTTTCGGCCACCTCTTTGAGAATCTTGCGGTAGGCGGGCACGCCGCCCACATACGGCATGAAGACGCGAGGCTTGCCGGGGATGTTGGCGCCGACGTACCATGAATTGCCGCGTGGGTAGAGCGTGCGGTCAGCCACCTCGTTGACGTGGTGGACCCAGTCGTTCTCCGCCTCGGCCTCGGCCTCGATGCGGTCTGCGTTGCGCTTGCGCGCATGCTGAATCAGTCGGGTGACCCAATCAACGTGCTCTTCGATGGAGTGCACGACGTTGCTGAGCACCGACGGGCTGCCAGGCCCCGCGATGATGAACATGTTCGGGAATCCGGCGCATGAGATGCCCAGGTAGGTACGCGGACCGTGCGTCCATCGCTCGCGCAGCGATTGCCCTCCGATGCCACGGATATCGATGGCGCGCAGCGCGCCCGTCATGGCGTCGAAACCGGTGGCAAACACGAGGACGTCCAGGTCATGCTCACCCTCGGTGGTGCGCAGCCCGCGCGGCGTCACTTCCTCGATCGGCGCAGCCTTCACGTCGACCAGGGTCACATTGGGCCGGTTGAAGGTTTCGTAGTAGCCGGAGTCGACACAGAGGCGCTTGGTGCCGAACCGCAGGTCCTTTTTCGGGCAAAGCAGCTCCGCCACCTTCGGGTCGCGCACGATCGCCCGGATCTTCGATCGCACGAAGTCGGCCGCGTACGCATTGGCCGTTTCATTGAGCAGCAAATCGTTGAAGGCGCGCAGCATCCGGAACCCGCCACCGGCGCCCTTCCATCGGAACTCGAACTCGCGCAATCTCTCGTCTTCGGAAACTTCCAGCGCCGATTTGTCGTTGGCCTCCAGATAGAGGCCGTTGCTGCTTTCACGCGCGCAGGCCCGCCGCTCACCATAGTGGGCCTTGGCATGTCGAACAGCCTCTTCGTCCAGCGATTCGTTCTGGGCCGGCACGCTGAAGTTGGCGGTGCGCTGGAACACGGTCAACTGGCCAGCCTGCTCCGCGATCAGCGGAATCATCTGCACGCCGCTGGACCCGGTGCCGATCACGCCGACCCGCTTGCCGGTGAAGTCGACGCCCTCTTTGGGCCAATCGGCGCTGTGGTACCACTTGCCGGCAAAACTGGGCAGGCCCTTGAAATCCGGCGCCTGGGCGATCGACAGGCATCCGGTGGCCAGAACACAGAACTGCGCGTCGAACGATTCGCCAGCGTCCGTCCCCACGGTCCAGCGCTTTCGCTGCTCGTCAAAGACTGCGCGCGTCACGCGTGTACGGAACTGGATGTCGCGCGCCAGATCGAAGCGCTCGGCGACATGTTGGATGTACCGAAGGATTTCCGGCTGCGTCGCATAGCGCTCGCTCCAGGTCCATTCCTGCTCGAGTTCCTTGTCGAAGGAGAACGAGTAGTCGAGGCTTTCGACGTCGCATCGGGCGCCGGGGTAGCGATTCCAGTACCAGGTACCGCCGACGTCCTCGCCCGCCTCGATCACGCGGGCGGTCAGTCCTGCCTTGCGGGCGCGGTACAGCTGGTAGAGGCCGGCGAAGCCGGCTCCGACGATGACGACGTCGAGCGACATGGCCTGATTGGATGCGTTCATTTCCTGGGTCTTTCGGTTCGGAGAGCAAAGCCGTGGCGCGGGTCGCCGCGGGTTTTTGGACCGGCAAGGCGGACTCTGAAGCGCGCTCGCTGCTCACATGGGAATCCATTAGACGCCGCTTCTCCGTTAAAAGTAAATCTGTATTTACCTATGGAAAACCCGTAAATTTGGGGTGTTTCTCCTTCGAAGGGTCTGGTCGCGATTGACCTGATGGTTCGTTCACCTGCATTCCGCGCCGGCTGCAGTGCGCCGATGCGTCCCACGCACCGACGCAGGTGCCGTTTCGGATTCGCGCCAGTGGGCCAACTCGGGGCCCCGGCGCGCCTGCGACCGATGTTTCGATTCCCGCCGGGGGAACGGAGAGTTCAGGCTCGAAATTCGCTGAGGTTGTCGATCAACCACTCGGTCAACGAGCGAGGAGCTTTGCCGGTCAGTTCCTCGACCGTCGACGTTGTTTCGGCGATCGTTGACTCGCGGAACATCTGGTCGAGGCCAACCAGAAGATCGGCTACCAAGGCAGAAAGTCCGGCGCCGAGCAGCGCCTCTCGCTGCTCGGCAGGCGAACGGTCGACATAGGTCACCGGATGCCCGAGCAGGCGGGCCAACTCCCCTGCCACCTGCTTCATGGTCCATGCACGTGGCCCAGACAGGTGGTACGCACGTTGCGACGTTGGCTCGATCTCCTCCATCAATGCGATGCGGGCCACCTCGGCAACATCGCGGGTATCGATGAAGTTCACCCGGCCATTCCCCGCGGCGCCAGCCCAGGAACCGGTGGCGATGTGCGGCCCCACGCGCTTGAGCACATGGGTGAAGGCCGTCGGCCGCAAGACCGTAGATGCGATCGGCTGCCGTGCCAGGTGCGCCTCGATCTGCATATGCCAAGCGAGGGGAAGAAGTCGGGTCGCAGGACCGAGGGCAGACAGTTTGACGATGTGCCGAACGCCTGCCGCGACGGCTGCATCGATCAACGCGATTTCGTTGGCGACCTGTTCAAGGGAGGTGCCATGCGCGATGAAGAGCCGGTCGACGCTTCGCAGGGCCTTGTCGAGCGTCTCCGCGCGTTTGAAGTCGACCGTGGAAATGGCCACCCCTTCGGGCAGTTGCGCTGGGCTGGATTGGCGCGTCAGCGCCACGAGGTCGACCGGTTCGTCGGCGAGCAACGCCGTCAATCTGGCGCCAACGCGCCCCGTTGCACCCGCAATGGCGATCCGAGGTCTTTTTCTGGGATTGGAGTTCGAGCGATCAAGCATGTCTGCGCCTTTGAGAAGTATCATGGAACGAGCGGTCCATATATCTTGGAACGATTATTCCAACTTGTCAAAGATTTCTTCAAATGAGCGGAAAGCCACAGTACGACGAAGGTGCGGTCATCGATGCGGCCGTGGATGCCTTCTGGCGTCACGGATACGCGGCGACGACGATCCATGTGCTGACGGAAGCGACAGGGCTGTCGCGTTCGAGCCTTTACCAGCGTTTTCAGGACAAGGACGGCCTGTTCCAGGCCGCACTGGCAACCTATACGGATCGGGTGCTGCGCAGGATGAAGTCGCACGAGGGCGGCAGTTCGCGTGCGCGGCTCGAGGCCCTGCTGCGCGGGCTGCTGCCCACGGGACCTCGTCGCCCGCCGGGTTGCCTGCTCGCACGTAGTTGTGCCGAGCTCGTCGATCTGCCGCCGGAAGGACGGAAAGCGGCAATCTCGGGGATGAGTCAGCAGCGCCATCTGCTCGAGGACCTGCTCCGGGAAGCAATTGCAGGTGGGGAACTGCCCCGGGGGGCCGATGTCGCCGCGCTGGCTTGGTATTTTCTCGGGGTGATGCAAGCGGTTTTGGATTTACCGCAGGCGGGTGCGACGAGGAGCGAAATGGACCGGATGATCGCCGTTGCCATGCTGGCGTGGCCGGCTGCCGGTATCGGGCAGACGAGAAGCTAGGCATGTACACCGGCTCGACGGTCGCCGGCGTGCGAATGCGGCTTCCATCCTCGCCGCCGCCCTCGGGCCTGCGCTCGTGCAGGCAACCGCCTCAAAGCGCAGGCAATTGGCCAGCGCGCCAGGCCGCGCCCATGGCGTCGCTGTAGGCAATGGTTTGCTGGCGCTGCATGCCGAGCAGGTCACTGCCCAAGGTCATGACATCACCGTCCTTCAGGAACACAGGCGGCTTCTGGCCGAGGCCCACACCCGGCGGCGTACCGGTTGGAATGACGTCGCCGGGCCGAAGCGCCATAAAGCGGCTGAGATAGGACACGATGGTGGCAACGCCGAAAATCTGCGTGCGGGTGTTGCCGGTCTGCCGGCGAGTTCCGTTCACGTCGAGCCAGAGGTCGATGTTCTGCGGGTCCGGCACTTCGTCAGCCGTCAGCAACCAGGGGCCTATCGGCGCATAGCCCAGGTAGCTTTTGCCCTTGGTCCACTGGCCTTCCATTTCGATTTGCCAGGCACGCTCTGACACGTCATTGCAAAGGCAATAGCCGGCCACATATTGCAGCGCTTCTGCTTCGCTGACGTGCCAGGCCGGACGACCGATCACGATAGCGAGTTCGACCTCCCAATCCAGCTTGCCCGACCCGGGTGCGATGAGGACCGGGTCGTTGGGGCCAGCCAGCGCGCTGGTGTGCTTGTTGAAGACAATCGGCTGCGTGGGAATCGGCGTGTTGGTTTCTGCCGCATGGTCGGAATAGTTGAGGCCGATGCAAACCACATTCGGAACCTGGCCGACGCAGGGGCCGAGCCGTGTGTCGGCAGGCACGGCGGGCAAACTCGAGGTATCGAGGGCGCGCAGCCTGGCAAGGCTCTCGGGTGAAAGTGTTGGCCCGTGAATGTCGCTTACGACGGAGGACAAATCGCGCAAGGTGCCTTGTGTATCAATGAGGCCGGGTTTTTCGGAGCCACGGGGGCCGAATCGAACGAGACGCATGAGGAATCCTTTTGGCTTTTGAAGTAGCTATCAGGTTGGAGGACGCGTTGTCAAAGCGGCTCGAGCGTCAGCGCAAGCTCGCCGAAGTTGCCATAGCGAAGCACGGTGGGACGCTTGAACGGCAGGTCGATCGCCCCCGCCAATGAGCCGGTGATGACGGCCTGCCCGACCTCCAGACCCATGCCCTGGCTGCGCAGAAACTCGGCCAGCCAGTAAAGAGGCAAGCGCGGGTCGCCGTTGGGGTGGCTGGCTGCCAATGTGATGTCGTCCTGGCCCTGCACCGAGAGTGCAATCTCGAAGGGACCAGGAAATGGCTCCTGCGCCAAGTCCACGGCGACGGTCGGCCCCAGCACCACGCTTTGGTGCCACAGGCTGTCGGCCATCAGTTCAGGGCCACTGGCGCCTGCAGCATCGTCATAGCGACAACCGAGCACCTCGACTGCCAGCCGCACACTGCCGATGGCGGCGTTGACATCGGCGCGGGTGTAGGGGGAGGCCCGTGGCGGCAGGCCTTGCTTGAGCTCGAATGCCAGTTCGGGTTCGATGCGCGCTGCGCCCGTCGGTCCGGCAGGCGCGGCAGCCACACCGCCCGATGGCCTGGCATCATGCAGCGCGGCGGCGACCCAGCGATCGCCCGGGGGCAATCCGCACTTCCAGCCGATGGCGGGGCTGCCGCGCAATTCGCTGATTCGCCGCTGGATGCGCCAACCGTCTTCCGGCGTGGCCGGGCGCAAACCACCTTCCAGCCTTGCACCGAAGCGACCCGACGACTGAAGTGCGTGCAGGTAGCGCGCGGCGGCCTCGACGGCGCTCGGCTCCAGGCTGGTCATGCGGCCAGCCTCGCATGCGCTGCCGCTTTGTCCGAGCGGCTCAGCACATCTCGGTTGAAAAAGATCCCGTGGATCTCGTCGCAAGTCGAAGAAGCGCCGGTCGCGCTGTTGGCGCGCTCGATCTGGATACCGTTCATTTGCCTGTTTCCTTGTGTCGACTGATGTTGCCGCCAGACCAAGCCCAGCGCGCCGCTGGCCTGTTGCAGCAAAGCGCCCTGAACGCCTGTCATCCGATGTTCGTCCCGGCCGCGCGCACTGAATCGGACGAGTCGCATGCCTCTTGCGATCCTTGCAAGGATCAGTGCAACGGCTCGAGCCGTTCGCCGGAGTCCGCGCGAAAAAGATGAACATGCGCGCTGTCCACACCCAGTCGCACATGGTCGCCAGGGCGCACACCGACGCGTTCGCGCAGCACGCATGTGAGCTTGGTGCCGCCCGCATCGACGATGAGGTGCGTCTCCGAGCCGGTGGACTCCACCACCAGCACGCGCGCCTCCACGCCCTCGGCGTCCAGCCGCAGGTGCTCGGGCCGCACGCCCAGCGTGAGGGCCTGCCCGCTCGTGGCCGGCACGCCGGGCACGGTCCAGTGGTTGCCCGCGTTGTCCACGACCCCCTTGCCGTTCACCTTGACAGGCAGCAGGTTCATCGACGGCGAGCCGATGAAGGCCGCGACGAACACGTTGCGCGGCCGGTCGAACAGGTCGAGCGGCGTACCCACCTGTTCCACGATGCCGTCGTGCATGGCCACGATCTTGTCCGCCATGGTCATGGCCTCGATCTGGTCGTGCGTGACGTAGACGGTGGTGGCCTTCAGGCGCTGGTGCAGCTCGCGAATCTCGGCGCGCATGGCCACGCGCAGCTTGGCGTCCAGGTTGGACAGCGGCTCGTCGAACAGGAAGACCTGGGGGTCGCGTACGATGGCTCGGCCCATGGCGACGCGCTGGCGCTGGCCGCCGGAGAGCTGCTTGGGCAGCCGCGTGAGCAGCGGCTCCAGTCCCAGGATCTTGGCGGCCCGGGCCACGCGCTCTTCGATCTCCTGCTGAGGCGCATGGCGCAGCTTCAGCGAGAACGCGAGGTTGTCCGCCACCGTGAGATGCGGGTACAGCGCATAGTTCTGAAACACCATGGCGATGTCGCGATCCTTGGGCAGCAGACCGTTCACGCGGCGCCCGCCGATGCGGATCTCGCCGCCGTCGATGCCTTCCAGGCCCGCGACCATGCGCAATAGCGTGGACTTGCCGCAGCCCGACGGGCCGACCAGCACGACGAATTCACCGTCTCGGATGTCGATGCTCACGCCGCGGATGATCTGCGTGCTACCGAAGGACTTGGCGACGTCCTGGATCTCAACTGTTGCCATCTTGTCTCCTCATTCAAAAAGTGAAGCCGGTGTCGTGCACGGCCGGCCGCGTGCCGCCGGGCGCACGCCGGGTCGAAGGAGGTTGTGATCCCTCACCCCGCTTGCCAGGCGGTTTTCAGCCTCGTGTATTCATGCAGATAGCGACCCACGGCCGCGTCACGCAGTTCGGTCGCCTGTTGCAACAGCGCAAGGGCCGCGTCAAAGGCGCCGGGATCACAGGCTTCCAGCAATAGCACCCAGCGAGCCGGGGCCTGCAGGTCCTTGCGGTCCTTGCTTTCGGCGGTGCGCTGGCCCGACATGCCGACGTCCGAGCCCAGCAGGTGCGCACCGCTGACGCGCGGCAGCCGCGCAGCGGCTTCCAGCGCCGAACTGAGACGCGGCACCGCGTCGCGCACCGTGTCGTCCGCGATGTCGAAGCGCACGGTCAACATCGCGCCACCCGAGCCCACACCGTGGCTGGCCACCACGCGCGTGAGTGATCGCGTGGTCGTCTGGAAATGGGCGGTGGTCGCACGCGTCCACTCCGTAGGCTCGTTCAAGCGCGAGAGGTAGTCGCTGCCTTGGATGACCTGGAAGCTCGCGGTTTCATACAGGGTGAAGAACTCCGGCTGCGTCGCTGCATCGGCAGCGCGATAGCGGCGCCCCCGCACGAAGCCGGGAATGCCGACGCGCTCGGGCATGTGTTCGTGCAGATGCCAAGCGTAGAACTCTGCGCGCCCGGCCTCGGCGATGTCGTTCCAGATAGCCACTGCACCTTCACCTGCTAGCATGTTCTTGCTCCTTGAATGGGATGGGCACGGCTTCGCGCAAGCTGGGCGCGACTTGGCCGACCCTTCGGAAACACAGCGCAGCCGCCCGTGCGGCCGCGCAAGATGGACGCCTGTGAATGAAAGCGGCGCCTGGTGCGGCGCACGCGCAGGACAAGACTCCGGCGAGCTTCCGGCGCGGAAGGCCTTCAGCCATTGGAGACTTTCAGCGGCGTGATCCCCATCATGGCTTCCATCACCTTGCGACTCGGCCACAGGTCGGCGATCTCCGCCGCGGTGGCTTGCACGTCCGGCGCGATGGCGGCGATGCGCTCCGGTGGCAGTCGCGCCACCGGACCGGCCACGCTGACGGTGCCGATGGCGCGGCGGCTTTGCGGATCCACGATGGCGCAACCCACTGCGCACGTGCCTGGCTCCCCTTCCTCGATGGACGTGCCATAGCCGCGCTCGCGCGTCAGTGCAAGTTCGGCAAGCAGGCTGGCCTCGTCGCGCACGACTGGCCGACCGAACCGCGAAGGCACAACGAAGCCGCGCGCCTTCACCAGGGCCACGGCCTGCGCGTCGTCCAAGGTCGCGAGCCAGGCCTTGCCGGTCGACGTGGCGTGCAGCACCACGGGCTGGCCCATATCGGGGTCGTAACGCAGCCCGGACAGCGCACCCTGGGCCTTGGCGATCCAGATCAGCGCATCGTCTTCCACCAACGCCAGGCGCACCAGTTCGCCGGTACGCGCGGCGAGCCGGTCCAGGGAGGGCTGGCAAATCTCCGTGATGCCGGAGGCCGCGAGGAAGCGAAAGCCGATGGCGGCCAGCTTCACGGTCATGCGGTAGCGCTGGCTGTACTCATCCTGCACCGCGAGCCCACGCCTGACCAAGATGGACAGCAGCCGGTGCACGGCGCTCTTGGGCAGGTCCAGCCGCCGCGCGACCTCGCTGATCGGCAGCCCTTGGGGGTAGTCGGCCAGCAGCGTGAGGATGTCCAGCACGCGTTCGATCATGTCGCCAGTGGCCACGAAGATCTCCATATATTTAGAACAGGGTTCCAATGTAGCACCCTAACTTGGCCCAGCACCGCGGGATATCCCGCATGGCGCCTTGCAGTCAAGCAACTACATTGGAACGATGTTCTATGAGAGGTCGTTTTCATGAATGCCATTCCCTACGCGGAGGCTGCGGCCGTGGCGCAGGCGGACCCCCGGCCCCCGGGCTTCTGGGCGCGCTTCACCTGGTTCGCGCCAGCCGTCGCCGTGCTGCTCGCCGTCACGCTCTATCCCACGGCCGTGGTGCTGTGGCTGAGCGTCCACCGCACGCGCCTCTATGAAGTGGTGGAAGGCGTGGGCCTGGCGAACTACGTCTCGGTGATCACCTCTCCCGCCTTCCTCGAACTCAGCCTCAACTCCCTGCTGTACGTGTTCGGCGCGCTGGCCGTGGTGCTGCCTCTGGGTCTGGCCAGCGCCCTTGCGCTGCAGAACATTGCGCGCGGCGCTGCGTACGTGCGCACCCTGCTGTTGCTGCCCTGGACGCTGTCCATGGGCGTGGTGGGCTGCTTCTGGCTGTGGCTGCTCAATCCCTCGTACGGGCCCATGAGCTACCTAATGCGGTCCATGGGCATGGAGCCCGGCCTGATGCTGGGCGATCCTTCGCTGGCGCTCGTGCTCGTCATCCTGGTCACCGCGTGGTGGTCCTTCCCCTACGTGATGGTGATGATGAGCGCCTCGCTGCAAAGCATCCCGGCCGAGCTGTACGAGGCGATCGACATCGACGGGGGCGGCCTGCGCGCGCGCCTGCGCCACGCGGTGTGGCCGCACATCGCGCCCACGCTGGGCAGCACCGCGCTGGCGCTGGGCATCCTCTATCTCACGCTCATCACGCTGATCCTGGTGCTTACCGGCGGCGGGCCGCTGGGCTCGACCGCCACGTGGAGCTTCGAAGTGTTCTCCAGCGCCTTCCGCTCGGTGGACCTGTCTCCCTCGTCGGTCATCTCCGTCGTGGTGCTCGCGGTCAATCTCTTCCTTGGCTACCTCTACACGCGGCTCACCGGCCGCGTCTCGGGCTGAACATCATGCATATCCGTCGTTCCGAAAAAATGCTGTCCTGGGCGGTGCTGGCCGCCCTGATCCTGGTCGTGCTGATCCCGCTGTCCTGGGCGGTATTCACCTCGCTCAAGAGCGAGGCCAGCGTCATGGCCTACCCGCCCACCTTCTTCCCTACCGAGCCCAGCCTCTCGGCGTACAAGGCGGTGTTCCGGAACGAGACCTTCGGCTCCGACCTGTTCAACTCGGTGCTGTACGCGGTCGGTGCGGTCGCGCTGGCGGTCCTGCTGTCCGCGCCCGCCGGCTACGCGGCTTCACGCTTCGAGTTCCGCGGCAAGCGCACCGTGATGCTGCTGATCCTGTCCACGTCCATGATCCCCGGCGTTGCGCTGCTGGTGCCGACCTACTTCCTGCTGGACGCGCTGGGGCTCCTCAACAACGCGGCAGTCATCATCGTGGTGCAGGCCGCGCGCCTGGTGCCGCAGACGGTCTGGTTCATGCAGAACTTCGTGGACGCCGTGCCGCGCGAGCTGGATGAGGCCACCCAGGTGGACGGCGCCAACCACTGGCAGACCTTCACCAAGGTCATCCTGCCGCTGGTACGGCCCGGTATCGCCGCAAGCGCCGTCATCGGCATGGTCACGACCTGGAACGACTACATCACCGTGGCCGCGTTCGCGCCCGAGGTCGCGCACCGCACGCTGCAAGTGGCCCTGGTCAACCAGGTGTTCGACAGCATCGGCATCACCTGGTCGTACGTCATGGCTTACGCCGTGGTGTCCTCCCTTCCCATCGTCGCCATCTTCGTGCTCGCGCAGCGATGGTTCATCAGCGGCCTGACCGCCGGCGCCGTCAAAGGCTAGTCCACCCCATGCGCACCTCCAACATGCGCACTCAAACCAGGAGACCCACATGAACGAGCAGAAACCAGCAAGCATGAACGAAGACAAACCCGCGCCCCGTACGAGCCGGCGCGTCTTCCTGGGTGGCATGGCCGCGGTGCTGGGCGCACCCGCGGGCCGGGCCTTCGCGCAGACCACCGAGACCATCGCCTACGACACCTTTCTCGACCCGGCCAACACCAAAGACCCGCGTGCGGCGGCGCAGACGCAGATGATCGCGGCTTTCGAGGCCAGCCAGCCGCGCGTGAAGGTGCGCGTGGTGGTGGACCCCGCCGGGCAAAACGGCGTGCGCGCGGCGCGCGCCAAGTCGGACAGCCCCGACGTGATCCGCGTGAACAACTTCCAGATGCCGGAGTTCGTGGCCACCGGCTCGGTGCTGGCCATCGACGAGCTGATCGCGCGCGACAAGGTGGACACCACGGACTGGCTGATCGGGATGGACCAGACGCGCGTCAACGGCAAGATCTGGGGCTTGCAGCAGGACTATCGCATCCCGATCTTCGTCTACCGCAAGAGCAAGTTCGACGAGGCGAAGATTGCGACCCCGCCGCGCACGTACGCAGAAGTGAGCGCGCTCGGCCCGTTGCTGACCAAACAGAACCAGATGGCCTACGGCGTCCCTATCGGCCTGAGCGGCGGGATCGGCGGCGCGCAGGCGTTCATGGAGTTCATCGTGAGCTCCATCGTTGCGGGCAACAGCGATCCGTTCTTCGCACCCAGCGGCCGCGAGATCGGCTTCAGCGAGAAGCGGCTGCTGCTGGCCGCCGCCATCGTCAAGGACCTGTTCCAGAAGAAGGCGGCGACGCCCGTGAGCCTGCAGTTCGCGTACAACGAGCTCCAGGATGGGATGCGGGCGGGCACGGTGGCATCCGCCACCTTCGGGCTGTACCGCTACCGTGGCCTGAAGGCCGCCGTGGCCGACGACCTGGCCTGGGCACCGGCCCCTTCGGTGGAGCCCGACGACAAGCACGCAGTGTACGGTTTCCAGATGTGCATCAACCGCCATTCGCCACGCCAGGGCGGTGCATGGGAGTTCGTCAAGTTCATGGCCAGCCCCGCCGCTCAGGCGATCGCCGCGCGGGGCGGCGAAGTGGTGGCGCGCGCGAGCGCCTACAAGGACCCGTACTTCAAGACGCCGGAAGCCGAGGACCAACTGGGCTGGAAGGCGCTGGTGGAAAAACGCGGCCGCATGGTGAACTACTCCATCATCCAGTCGACCTTCAACCAGATCTGCGGCGAAGCCTTCCAGCGCATGATCCTGCGTGATCTGGCGCCTGCCGCCGTGGCGCTTGAGGTGCGCACGCGCTATACCGAAGCACTGGCCAAAGCATGATGCCGCATGTCACAGGAACAACCCGGCTCTACGGGCTGGTGGGCGATCCGCTCACGACAGCCAAGTCGCCCGAATTATTGAACCGGCTCTTTTTCGAGCAGCGCGCAGACGCGGTGTGCATCCCATTCGTGGTCAAGGACGATGGCCTGCCGGCGTTCGTCACCGGTGCACGGGCGTTGGGCAATCTCTCCGGCGTGCTGGTCACGATGCCTCACAAGCAACGGATGCTGGCTTTTGTCGACGAGCTCCATCCGACGGCCCGCCAGGTCGGCGCACTCAACGTTATCCGTTGCGATAAGGATGGGCGCTGGGTCGGCGCCATCTTCGATGGTCTCGGTTGCGTGCTCGGCATGCAGTGGGAGGGGAACCATCCGGCGAACAAGTCCGTTCTTCTTGTCGGCGCCGGAGGTGCGGGCAGAGCCATCGCATTTGCAGTCGCTTCCGCAGGAGCACGGGCGTTGACCATTTTCGATGTCGACGAGCGCCGCGCCGACGAACTTGCCACCTCCGTCGCCGCCGCAACCGGCTGCAGCACACGTTCCGGCCCACCCGATCCAGACGGATTCGAGATCGTCATCAATGCCACGCCGCTGGGCATGAACGCGACGGACGCCATGCCCGTGGATCCCGAGCGGCTGGAGCCCGGCAGCGTCGTCGTAGACATCATCAACGCGCCCGAGCCGACGCCGCTTTGCCGCGCCGCCCATGCGCGCGGTTGCCGCACCCAAGGCGGACGCCCCATGCATGAAGGGCAGGCACTGCACGCCCTGCGTTTTCTTGGATTCGATTACCGACCTGACGGGAAGTCGCTGCCAGACGGGCCCGAAACCACGCAGTTGTGGCCATCTCAATGAAAGGAAGATGTCATGGATAGGCTTTGCAGGGTTGCCGCTGCATTCCGTGCGGCTCGCCGCGCGAGGGGAGAACACGCATGAAAGTTGCTTTGCTGGAAGCCAGCCATTGGCATGTCCCGCTCTATCTCGATGCGCTCGAGTCGCCCGGGATTCAGGTGGTCGCCGTCTCGGACGCGGAGCATGTCAAAGGAGAGGCCATTGCCGCGCGATTCGGCAGCACGCTGTATTCGTCGGCCTATGAACTGCTCGAGCGCGAGGAAGTCGATTTCGCGTTTGTGTTCGGTCGGCATTCCGAAATGCCGAAGCTCGCCGAAGCGGTGATCGCGCGGCGAATTCCATTTGCGCTGGAGAAGCCCTGCGGTGTCAACATGTCGCAGGTGACCCGGCTGCGGAAACTGACCGAGGAAGCCGATCTTTATTGCGCGGTACCGCTCATCTTCCGCATGAGCGACCTGCTCAATGCGCTCCACGGTGCCGAGGGTCGCATCCCTTCGGACTTCAACTACATGTCCTTCCGGTTCATCGTAGGTCCGCCTGGCCGTTACGAAGCTGCAGGCGCAGGCTGGGCGCTCGATCCCGCATTTTCCGGTGGCGGATCCACGATCAATGTCGCGACGCACTTCATTGACCTCTTCAGATTGCTGACCGGCAAGGAAGTCACGCGCGTCGCAGCGACCATGAACGCCCGGACGCACCGAGGCGAGATTGAAGACTATTCGTTGCTGACGATGCAGACCGAAGATGGCGTGATCGGACTCGTGGAGACCGGATACAGCTTCCCCAGCACTCCGGACGAACAGCGCGAATTCTCGTTCACCCTTTCGTCCGATCGCATGTACGCGAAATCGGGCCCCGACCGGATCGAGTTCCGCGACCGAACCCATCTGGCGGCCGGCACCCGGAGTCTGCGCCTCGAGTTGGACACCGACGCCTACTACCCCCTGTTCGTCAAGCGGGTCCTTGCTGAATCTCGCACAGGTGCAAAGCCGATCGCGTCATTGCACGACGCCGAGGCAATGATGCAGATCATGGACGCGGCCTACGCTTCGGCCCGGCAAGGGGGCGCGCTCCAGACTCTGGCGCCGATTGCTGTGTGATCCGACCAACCGCCCATCGCACCTAAGCCAGCGCCGTGCATCTCGGCAGCACTCGCTGACCAATCAACTGAAAGGAAATTCGATGAGCAAGACTGCGCGATACCAAGGTCCCTTGCCGCTCGATCAGGCGAAATCCAAGTTTGTTCTCACCCCTCTGGAGGACAGCCGCTTTCATCGGGATGGCCCCCGCGCCAATGTCGAGTACCGGGATCTCGGAATGGCGGAGGCTTCGGGGGGTCGAATCAGCGCCAAGCACATCCGCGCTGTCCAGCCGTTCGACAAGGAGACCGGTTGGCACTGGCACGACATGACCGCGCACTTCGTGTACGTGCTGAAAGGCTGGGTCGAATTCAGGTTTGACGGCATGCCCGAACCGGTGACCGTCGTTGCCGGCTCCTGCCTCAGTCAGCCCGCCGGCGTGGCGCACAACGTCATTCGCCAGTCTGATGACCTAGAGCTGATAGAGATCAACACGCCCGCTGACTATGTGACGGTCGAATGTTCTGGCTTGCCAAGCGCGCGCACTGCTTCGTAGCCGCAGATGGACTCGGCGTAGGACGGCAGAAATGGGTCCTTGGGTGCCTTGGAGTGATCCAGATCGATGCATTGATGCCTCCTCTATACATTGCATAAAGGCGTCCAATTAGGCCCGCATTGCCTGCAAACTTGCAGCACTTCTGGGCTGAGCTGCCGGGCAGGCGGCCTCGGTTATTACCTCTGGCGGTGACCTGCAATACTGGCGCTGCGGCATTCGCTCACCGCAGCGCCGATGCTCCGGTGCCTGGGTCAGGTTCGCAAACTGAGTGCCTGTGAGTTACCTATCTCGATACGCCCAATACGAGTGCGCTCATTGCGCATGCCCAAAAGAGCGACGGCGCAGGATGCGACGACCATCGGCACCGCCAGCGCCAGGAAAATCTGTCCGAGTCCCCATCCCCAGCCCATCATGGTTGCGCCGATAAAGCCGCTGGCAATAGCACCCAAGCGGCCGAAGCCATGCATCCAGCTAATGCCTGTCGAGCGGGCCGCCGTTGGGAACGACATGGCCGAGAGCGCCTGCAAGCCAGTCATTGATCCATGGAAGAAGCACCCCAAGGCAAACATCAATACGCACAAGGCACCAAAATTTCTTGGTGCGACGCTGAGGGAGGCGAGGAATGCACCAGCGATCAGAAACGTCGGTACCAGTACCCAGTGCGGACGTACTCGATCCATGATCGCACCGATACAGATCGATCCGATCGGGCCGCCAAGCGTGATCAGGGACGTGATGACCACGCCCTGCCCGAGGGTGAAACCAGCGTCCTTGGCAATGACTGGCAGCCAGTTGACCATGACGTACGTGGCGCATACGCCCATGAAATACGCCAAGCAGAGCAAAAAAGTCCCCATGGCATATGCTTTTGTGAACAAGATGGCGACAGATCCCTTTGATTGATCAACGGGCGTCGGAATCCAAAACGTGGCATCCGAGAGGGCGCTGGAGCCTTTGTCGATTTTGCGGAGAATTTTAGGGATCGCCGCAAGACGTTTTCCTTTCAGCGTGAGAAATGCGACCGATTCGGGCAGCCACATGGCCAGGACGAAGGCCAATGCGATCGGGAGAAGCCCCCCGATTGCGATCATTGCTCGCCATCCAAATGCCGGAAGTAGCCATGCCGCAATCAGCCCGGCAACGGCAGCCCCGCCAGTAAAGCCGCTGTAGACGATCGTGACGATCAGCGAGCGTTTTCTCATGGGTGCATACTCGGAAATCAGCGTAACAGCGTTCGGCAATGCCGCGCCGAGGCCAAGGCCTGTCAAGATCCGCAGCGTGATCAACGTATTGACGTCTGCCG
Organism: Variovorax beijingensis; assembly: GCF_007828835.1. Lineage (GTDB taxonomy): Bacteria > Pseudomonadota > Gammaproteobacteria > Burkholderiales > Burkholderiaceae_C > Variovorax > Variovorax beijingensis_A. The sequence continues at coordinate 84,790 of NZ_VIVL01000015.1, forward strand.
CCTGAGAGGAAACCAAGGTCAGCAGGCCGAACCAGAACACGCTCGCGGTCAGAATGAGCTTGCGGCCGTAGCGGTCGCCGATGGGGCCTGCAATGAGGGCGCCGGCCGCTACGCCGAAGAAAACTGCTCCCAAGATCGAGCCCATTTGCGACTTTGTAATGCCCCAAGTCCGAATGATTTCCGGCGCAGCGAAACCCATGATCGCGACATCCATGCCATCAAATGCAACGACCAGAAAAACCAGGATAATAATAAAGATTTGATAGCGTCCGACCGGCCGCTCATCGATGAATGAACGGACATTAATTTTTTGATTCTCCGACATGGTTGTCTCCGTTTTTTTTTGCGTGGGTCAGCGCAAAGCGCGCCGTAGTATGGGTTAAATGATTGAACGACCGCCGTCGATGAGCAGGGTTTGGCCAGATATGTACGATCCGGCTGGCGACGCCAGCAAAATCGCGGCGCCGACGACATCGTCTGGTTCGGCGATGCGGTTAGAGGGCGATTTTGCGGCCATCGCTTTTTCAGCTTCTGGGGTGTTCAACATGATTTGCGAGAACGCCGTGCGTACCATCGACGGGGCTAAGGCGTTGGCGCGAACGTTCCATTGCCCCCATTCCGCCGCGATGCTGCGTACCACGCCGTTCAGCGCAGCCTTGGCGGCACCATAGGCGCCGAGGGCCGGACTGGCGCGTTCCGATGCAATACTGGACGTCATGAGAACGCTCCCGTAGCGGCGTTCGGCCATCTCCGGCAAGAATTGACGGACCAACACCAGGTTATTTCGCACTGTTGTGAGGAGCAAAGCGCCCAGCTGATCAATGTCGGTATCGGCAATCGGTCCGACCGGGACCGGGCCGGCCGCGTGGCAAACGACAATATCGACGCGACCGAAAGCGCGTTTGGATTCTTCGGCAAAGCGTTTGACGCCGTCCAGATTTGTGATGTCGCAGGGGATACCTTTGACGTCGAAACCCTCGCTTGCCAATAACGACACTGCCGCATCGGTGTCCGACTGGAGATGGCTGGATACAATGACTTGCGCACCACATTGGGCCAAGCCACGAGCAATGGCCAGCCCCATTCCGGAAGTCGAGCCGGTTACTATTGCGACTCTTCCAGCAAGGTCAAACCCCTTGTAATTCATAGTGTTTTCTCCATGTCTCAATTTAATTAATTCAGAAATTGCGGGGCAGAACCGGCAAATTGTGTGGCGTACTGCACAGGAAACCCGTGGCCCAAATCTGGATCGACGATCTGTTGGATCGGTTGGGTTCAACTCTTATTGCGCCAACACGCCGCCATCGACGGGAAGGATATGGCCGGTAACCATGCTCGATGCGGCAGTAGCAAGAAACAATACTGGCCCAGTCATGTCCGCAGGTTCGCACAGTCGTCCTAGCGGTGTCAGCGCTTCGAACTTCGCAACCGCTTCCGGTTGACTTGTGAGCGCTTCGGTCATTGGAGTGCGAATAATGCTCGGCGCTACAGCGTTGACGCGGATGTTGTAGGGCGCCCATTCGACAGCCCACGAACGGGTCATATTGACCACTGCGCCTTTAGTAGCTTGGTAGACAATATTCGGATACCAACCGCCGGAAATACCAAGTATCGATGCAGTGTTGACGATTCGCCCGCCGCCGCCATCGCGCATATGCCGCGCGGCGGCCCTGGCGCAAAGAAACATGCCGGTCATGTTTACTGCTACAACCGCATTCCAATCCGCGATGGTCAAATCAAACGAGGTGTTGCGCCGATTGATACCTGCGTTGTTGAATAGCACGTCAATTCGACCGTGTTGGCGGGCGACGTCCTTCATGACGCTTTCGATTGCGTCTTCATTGGACACGTCCGCAACCGCATGTTGTGCCATCGAGCCAATCTCGCTGGCCACCTGCTCTGCCGCCGCGCCATTTGTATCCAGTACAACGACCCGGGCACCCGCGCCAGCAAACGTATGTGCCAGGGCCCGGCCGATACCGCTACCGCCACCGGTAACGACGGTGACCTGGCCAGTAAGGCGAAAATCGGGGAATGGATGAGGCATGTGAATTCCTTCGGTTAAGTAAGTGAGGACTGGGGCAGGTCAACCCGTCACGACGCTGAGCGTTTCATGCCGCGTCCAGCGCGCCAATCCCCCCGTGGGCCTCGATCACCCGCTCCAGCAACTCGTGCATGTTCCGCTCCTTGACAGGGCTTGCGTGGCGGATCAACGGCCCTTGAATTCGAGCAGCGGGCGGGGCGTGCCGGCCTTCAGGGCATTGATGGCCGAGGCAAGCCCGTCCTTAGCGTCTTCTGTCTCGAACAAGGGCATGGCAACGTTGAACATCACATCGTCGGCCGCCTGAACACCGCCGTTGGCCCAGGCGCGCAGCAAGGCCTTGTGCGCGGCGTGGGCGCGTGTCGGGCCGTGCACGAACTTCGCGGCGAAGGCATGCGCCTCTGCAAGCAGCTCGGCATCAGCGACGACGCGGTTGATCACGCCGAAGCGCTCCATCGTTGGGGCGGGGACGCGCTCGGAAGTCAGTGCCCATTCCATGGCACGTGCGCGTCCTGCGCGTTCGGCGACGCGGTAGATGCCGCCCAGCAGGGTCACCAAGGCAAGCGACTGTTCCGGATGGCAGAACGTTGCACTTTCGGCGGCAAAGATGACATCGGCGCGCAACGCCAGCTCGAAACCACCGCCGGCGCACAAACCGTGCACCACCGCGATGACAGGCAAGGGCAGGCGTTCGAAGCGATTGAAGACGTCCATGTAACCCTCGAAGCGCGCACGCAACTGGCGGGGGGTGTCGTCGGGCCAGGGCATGATGTCGCCGCCAAAGCTGAAGTTTTCGCCTTCGGCACGCACCAGCACGACGCGCGCGTCACTGCGTTCGATCGCGTTGATCGCCGTGGCCAGTTCGTCAACCATCTGGTCGCCGATGCGGTTTTGCGACGAGCGATCGAGAACAATCGTGGCAATGCCATGCTCGATGGCATGGGTGAGATGAGACATGTCAGGCTCCTGTGTTGTCGCAAGTTGCGGTTATGCGAGGTGTTCCTTGAACCAATCCAGTGCGGCGGCACTGGATTGATCGAATCTGGCGATGTACGGATCGAAGTGACCGCCGGGGATCGTCACGAGGCGCTTCGGCTCAAGGGCGCGCTCGTAGGCGGCCAGCTCGAGATCGGTCAGCGTGATCGTGTCCTGCAGCGCGACGATCATCAGCAGCGGCGTGGGAGACACGCGCGCAATCCACGCGCCCGGTTCGTACATGCGCGCGGCGCGCGTCGAGCGCACCGTGACGCTGTTCTCCCAGGCGCCCTCCGGCACGGGCTGCAGATAGAACTCGATGGCGTCCTTGGCGCGGTATGAAGCAGGGACGGCCGGATCGGCGCTGACGATCGTCTGCCGGCGCGGCGGCTCGCCGCGCGCCTGCGCGCGTTCGTCCGCCGAGAAGGCCTCCTCAATGGCGGCGACGGCGTCGGGCGGAATGCGGCGCAGTCCTTGCTCGAAGCCGCTGATCGTCGGCACCTGCGTGACGACCGCGCGCAAGCGGCGTTCGGTTGCGCCAAGCACGAGCGCGTGGCCGCCAGAATAGCTCGTGCCCCACAAGCCGATGCGCTTCGCATCGACGACGTCCTGGTGTTCGAGAAAGCTGATCGCGCGCCGCCAATCGGCGATCTGACGCCATGGGTCGATATCCTGTCGCGGCGTGCCGTCGCTGGCGCCGAAGTTGCGGTGATCGTGCAGGAGGACGACAAAGCCGTTGGAGGCGAATTTCTCGGCGAATCGCTCCAGGCCGTGCTCCTTCACGCCAGCATAGCCATGCGCCATGGTGATGGCGGGATAGGGGCCAGTGCCGCCGGTGGGCACATAGAGCCAGCCGCGCAGCGTGACGCCGCCCTCGGCTTCGAACGCGATATCGGTACGGTGAAACATGGGAGTTCTCCTTGTAGAAAGATGTCAGGCGACGCCGTCAAAGTGACTGGCATCGACCTTGCCTTGCAGACGGCGGCCGAGTTCCGCGGAAAATTTCCGGACGCCATCAAGCGGCCGGCGATGAATTGCTGCGTGCACGATTTCGCTCGACGTCGAGTCAATCACCCGGTCGCTCAAGCGTGAAGAGCTGCCCCGCGCCGATTTCGAAGTAGTCGGCCGGCCCACCGCCGCGCAGGATCGGGCGCGCCCGCGCAGTCTGGTACACGCCGTCCTTGATCAGCTGCCGGTCAATGTGGATCGCTACTGCTTCGCCCAACACCAGCCACGCCGGGAGCGCCGCGCCGTCCTGCGCCTCGAGCTGCACGATCTGGGTGACCACGCACTCGAACTGCACCGGACTAGCCGCAACGCGCGATGGCCGCACCCTGGCAGCAGGCAGCGTCTCCAGCTTGGCCAACTCGAACTCATCGACGTGTGCTGGCACAATCGCCGCGGAGGCGTTCATCGCCTCGGCGAGTTCACGCGTCGCCAGATTCCATACGAACTCGCCGGTGTCACGCGCGTTGGCGAGCGAGTCCTTCGCACCAAGCGAGCAAAAGCCGACGATCGGCGGCTTGTAGCTGAACAGGTTGAAGAAGCTGTAGGGCGCAAGGTTGCGCACGCCGTCGTTGGAGACCGTGCTGATCCAGCCAATCGGTCGCGGAGCGACGATGGCGTTGAGCGGATCGTGACGCAGGGAATGCCCTTGCGCCGGTTCGTAGAAATGCCAGTCGGTCATAGCTTTACTTCTTTTGGGACGGGCGCAAGGAATGCGGCCTCCAACGCCTCCGGCTCGGTGCGCGTCCGCGGCACCAGGGCCGGAGTGGTGGCTGTATTCATTCCGATACCCGTCCAGAGAATGGTGTCGGATCGAAGCCAGATGAGACCCACGCCTGAGAAACGAACGAGACATCCGTTTCAAGTCAATTTCGCTGCCACGCTTCCAAGGAACAGGGCAGCTTCGTGTTTCTTACTTATTTACCCAAGGCATAGAGAGGTCGATGTCAGAGACCAGCTTCCCACGGCCGAAGCTCATGTTCTCCAAGGGAATGCCATACATCATCAGGCTGATATCGTCTTCGCTGACGCCAACCTTTTCTACTGCGTATCGGGTGACCAACTCCGCGAGCTTGCGTTTCTGCTCCACCGTCCTGCTCGTACCGAACGTCACCGTTACGACCATGCGCTTGTCGGATCTCTCCATGGCCGGAAAGGTCGGATGGATGAAGAATTCATCGTCCTTGTGCTCACTGATGATGACGAAACGGTCATCCATCGGCGTATCCATGGCTTCATGAAGAGCGAGATTCAAGGCATCCGCCAGGGCCCGCTTCTCTTCGCTGGAGAACTTTTGAGCCGGAATGTGGGCGTGAAATGTTGGCACGAGTGTTCCTCGGTTGTGTTGTTCAGGTTGAATGAGGCGATGAAGCTGGCTGTTTTCCCGGCTCAGCTAAAGAATTCCTTACCGAGTGATCCTGCGAGTCGCTCCTTGAGGCCAGACGAGAACTCACGAACGACGGGAAACGGGCTTTGGAAGAGCTTGATGTTGTTGATGAGGCCAGACTCATTCCGAGTGAGTATGGTGACGCCGGCGATCGGCTTGCCACCGTGGATGGCCTCCCACTCAAGGTAAGTCTTCCCACCGTCGACCGTCTCCGCAGTGAACACGAAGTCTTCGTACATCGTGCTCGTCGCGGTAAAGAACGCCCCGATGAGTGTCGGGCCGACCACGGCCTTGCTGAGGGGGGAGGTCTGAAGGCTGGCGTCAGCGGTGAACGACGCCGCGAACTCGCTCGTTCCTTTCTTCTTGACGATTTGCATCCATGCCGTTCCTGGCGCGTTGGTGTCAGTAGTCATTGCAATCTCCTAGGTTGGTCTCGGTAGTCGTTGCGATATTCCCATCGCATGTCTACGACTTCTATTTCTCGAGGTGCCCGACGAGAAACTCGCCGGCTCTCTGCAGCGCGTCGTGGGCCTGAGGCAATGAGCCTGTCTGGATGTGCCAGACGTGCAGCATCTCCGGCCAGACCTCAAGGTGCGACTCGCCGCCGGCCGCGCGCACCTTTCGGTCAATTTCAAGCGCGTCGTCGAGAAGTACCTCGTCGCTTCCGACATGGATGAGCAGTGGAGGAAAACCGTGCATGTCGGCGAACATGGGTGAGATGCGCGGATCCTTCAAATCGTGGTTGCCAGCGTAAGCCTCGACCATCTCCCGCATTGCACTCGCGTTGACCATGGGGTCGCGGTCGGCCAACTGCGTCAACGAGGGCAGCGTCAGCGTTAAGTCTGCCCATGGGCTGATCAGCAGCGCTGCTCGCGCGTCCTTGTGGCCCTTCGAGGACGCGTAGGCAAGAACGTTGAGAACCATGCCACCGCCACTGGAGTCTCCTGTCACGGCGAACGGCTTGCCAAGTGCACGCAGTGCTTCGTAGCCGCGGATGGACTCGTCGTAGGAAGCCGGAAATGGGTGCTCTGGTGCCTTGGCGTGGTCCAGAACGATGACCTGGGACTTTGCCGTGCGAGACAGCTCTCCGAGCATCCCCAGATGCGAGGCAGGAGAGCCAGCCACCCAGCCACCACCGTGGAAATGGTAGATGACACGGTCTTTGGATGCGCCGGGAGCCGTGATCGCTACCGCGGCCACGCCACCGAGTTCGGTCGGCTCCACGGCCAGGTCAGCCGCCGGCGGGTTTGCCTGTGGAATTGCCTCCATGCCAACGCGGAGCGTCTCGATGGTTTGTTCGGGATGCGCAATGTTGAAGGCGAACATCGCATCGCGGAGCTTGCGGACGGAAGATGAATCGTAGGTCATGGTTCATCTCACTTCAGGTTGAGGAAGGTCGCCGGGACCCAGTCGTATCCAGCGCCGGTGTCGGCCTTGCGAACGCGGCCCAGGCCAGGGAACGGCATGTGGGCGGCGGCGATCATCGTCTTGTCCGCAGCAAGCTTCACCAGAAGGTCTTCACGAGTCTTGATGGCCATCGGGCCGTCCGAGTCGAAGGCGATGCCGATTTCCGGGTGCGGCATCTGGACGGCGAGGACGTGAGCGGTGTCACCCCAGACCAGCAGCGACTGACCCTTCGAGGAAATCATGTAGCCGGTGTGACCGGGTGTATGGCCGGGAATGGCATACGGCGCGATGCCGGGGACGATTTCGTCCATGCCTTCGTACGGCTTCCACTTGCCGGCAGCGATGTAAGGCGCGGCGGCATCCTGTGCCACCTTGAAGAAGATTTTTGCGTCTTCCGGGGCCTTGGCCGTGATTTCCTTCGACAGCCAGAAGTCGGCGTCGGCCTTCTTCATCATCACGGTCGCGTTCGGGAAGACGCGTTTCCCGTTTTTGTAGATCCCGCCAACATGGTCGGCGTGAAGATGGGTCACCAGCACCAGGTCAACCTGCTCCGGCTTGTAGCCGGAGGCCTTCAAGTTCTGCACGAGCTTGCCCAGCGTCGGGCCGCCCCAGTGGCCGCCTGCACCCGTATCGATGAGAACGAGCTTGGAGCCGGTATTGACGAGGTAGCCTTGGACGGTGGCCGAGACATTCTTGGGATCGTTTTGGAAGGAGCGCGCCAGGAGGGACTGGATGAGCGCCGGATCGCCATGCAGGAGGCTGGAGTCAATGCCGGCGCCGCCGTCATGGAGCGCGGTGACTTCATAGTCGCCAATCATCGCGCGATAGAAGCCCGGTACCTGCTTGTGCTGCAGCGGCGCTGCAGCTTGGGCCGGCGCTACCGCAACGAAGGTGCCAGCGAATGCCAGCGACACCGCGAGCACGGCACGCGAAGTGATGGTGAAGAATTTCATAGTGTTTCCTAACGATCTGCCAAGATCTCTACGGCACTTGCATTGTGCAAGTGGTTGAATGGTACGCCTACAACTTGCATAATGCAAGTAGAAATTTAGGAGAGAGCTTTGTCGCAAACAAGACGATCGGGCTGCCCGATCAACCTGACGCTTGAGCAGATCGGCGACCGCTGGAGCCTGATCGTCATCCGCGATGTCATGTTCGAGAACAGGCGCAGCTATGGCGCTCTGCTTGAGCAAAACAAGGAAGGCATCGCCTCGAACATCCTCGCAAGCCGGCTGAAGCACTTGACCGCGTCTGGCCTGCTGACACGATCTTCGGATCCGAATCATCAGCAGAAAGGCATCTACAGCCTCACGGAAGCGGCCATACAGCTTGTACCTCTGCTCGCATGCATGGCAGCCTGGGGCCTTCGGCATACGCATCCGGAGGCGTCTTTGCGCTCGGAGTTGCTGGAAAAGGGCGGCCCTTCGCTTTGGAGTGCCTTGATGGATGAACTACGTTACCTGCATCTCGGTGCACCGCGTCCCGCGCGCTCAGTATTGGGGGAGTTCCGGACCGACCACGAGACGGCAATCGCCAATTAGCACCGATCTTTGCGTCATGACATAGATCGTGTAGTGCAAAGCCATCCACGCCAGAATGCCGGAGGTAAGCAATGCATGGTCACCTGGACCCACAAACCGAGTACCGAGAGGTCGGAGGTGAACTCGTCTCCGGCACCATTGCCGACTCGCGCACCACACATGTCGAAGTCCTCGCGCGCCGAGCCACCGGGCCCATCTCCTGGCGTTTCCGTCAACCGCGGATTGCGCTGTTCTGGTTTCGCAGCGGCCTCAAAGAGCTGCATCTGGAACTTGACGGGCGCCGCATCGACTCGGAGATCAGAAAGGGAACAAGCCTGACGCTGCTCCCGGCCTCGACCTCCGTCGTAGGCGAGTTCGAGGTCGCGCCCTCGTTCGACTATACGGTAGCCTTCCTCGACCCGGCCGTTGCGTCTGACGCCGGCTGCCATTTCGATCGGCCCCTGATTGGCTTCGGCAGCGAAGATTTGCAGCGTAGCCTTTCAATGCTTTGCCGTGAGGCGCGCAATGCAGACAGCCTTTACGGGTTGTTCGCGGAGGGCTGGGCAATGCAGGCGCTCGCTCTTCTGGCGCGAATTGACGGCAGTCAGGCAGCCACCGTCCGTCCGAGCGGTGGACTTGCCCCCAGCAGCTTCCGGCGCATAGTCGACTACATCGAGGCCGACTTGTCCAGGCCCTTCACGATCGAGGACTTGGCGCGAGTTGCCGGTGTCAGTCCCCGGCATTTCATCCGGGCTTTTCGCGAGAGTTCCGGGCAGACACCCCTACGCTTTGTTTACAGTCTGCGTCTCGAGCGGGCTAAGGAGTTCCTTCTGGATCCCCGTCGCACCGCAACTGAAATCGCGCTGGACTGCGGCTTCAGTCACGCTCAACACTTCAGCACCGCATTCAAGCAGGCAACTGGCATGACGCCGTCCGAATTCCGCAGGGCTGCAACACATTGATGCGTCGCCTCAGAAGTTGACTTGCCCAATTCCCTTCAATTTCAGGATCTCCCTTGCCTCTTTCGGGCTGGCGACTTCGAGACCGAGCCCTTCGATAATCTGTCGCACCTGCCGCACCTGCGCTGCGTTGCTCTCGGCCAGCGTGCCGCGTCCCAGCCACAGGCTGTCCTCCAATCCAACGCGCACATTGCCGCCCATACTGGCAGACATTGCTGCGAGGCGAAGCTGATCCTTGCCAGCTCCCAAAACCGACCAGCGATAGTCATTGCCGAACAGCCGGTCGGCCGTCCGCTTCATGTGCAACACGTCTTCCGGGTGCGTGCCGATACCGCCCAGGATGCCGAACACCGTCTGAACAAAGAACGGCGCCTTGACCAGACCGCGCTCGACGAAGTGCGCCAGGTTGTACAGGTGGCTCACGTCGTAGCACTCGAATTCGAAGCGCGTATCGTTGGCAGAACATTCGGCCAGGGCGTATTCAATATCCTTGAAGGTGTTGCGGAAAATCAGGTCTCGACTGGCTTCGAGCGCTTCGCGCTCCCAGGCATGTTTGAATTCCTTGAACCGCGCCAACATCGGGAACAGCGCGAAGTTCATGGAGCCCATGTTGAGCGAGGCCACCTCGGGCGCAAAGCGTATTGACGGCTGAATGCGCTCTTCGATCGTCATGTAAGGCGAGCCGCCGCTGGTGATGTTCATCACCGCATCGGTGCGTGCCTTGATCTGCGGCAGGAATCGGCCGAATGCCTCTGGGCTCTGATCCGGCTTGCCCGTGATCGGATCGCGTGCGTGAAGGTGAATGATTGCCGCGCCCGCCTCGGCGGCGCCGACAGAGGCTTCGATGATCTCTTCCGGTGTGACCGGGAGATAGGGTGACATCGAGGGCGTATGAATTGCACCCGTGACAGCGCAGGTGATGATGACTTTGCTCATGACATGTTCTGCTTCTCTCGCTTGCTGCGTACTCAGATCTGGGCTTTGCCGCCATCCACGAACAACTCAATGCCGTTGACAAAGCTCGAATCGTCGGAGGCAAGAAAGACTGCCGCTTTCGCAATTTCGTCCGGTTCGCCGACGCGGCCCATCGGGATCCGCGTGGCCATAGCATCGAGCATTCCCTGTTGCCGTGCGGCGTCGGGCCCGGCCAGGTCAAAGAAGCCTGGTGTCTTGGTCGGCCCAGGGCTGAGCGTGTTGACCCGGATGCCGCGGCCTTTTAGATCGAGAATCCAATTGCGGGCGAATGAGCGTACGGCGGCCTTTGAGGCGGCGTAGACACTGAATGCTTCGGTGCCACCGCTGGCGGCGGTGGAGCCAGTCAAGATGACTGATGCGCCGTCCGCCAGCAACGGCAGCGCCTTCTGTACAGTAAACAGCACGCCTTTGACGTTACGGCCAAATGTGTCGTCATACTGCTCCTCTGTAATGGTCCCGAGCGGCAGCCGCGAGCCGCCGCCGGCATTGACGAACAATACGTCGATCCGACCCTTATCCCGCCTCACCCGATCGAACAGCGTGTCGAGTTCGGCCATGTTCGATGAATCGACCCGGATGCCGACAGCGTCACCGATCGCGGAGACCGCAGCGTCGAGTTCGGCTTGTCGGCGACCGGTGATAACGACGTGGGCTCCTTCACTAGCGAACCGCTTGGCGGTAGCGAGCCCGATTCCCGTGGATCCACCAGTAACGATTGCGATCTTGCCTTCAAGTTTGCGAGACATGGAATTTTCCTTGGTTGGTTGTAGGTCGGAGCGTGTCCGACGATTTGTGATTGATCAGTGCGACCGCGACACCTCCGATCGCGGCGGCCAGTGCAATGGCAAGAAAGTTGTGCACCAGCGGCAACTCCATGGAGACCAATAGGCCGATCGCGATGGGCGCTGCGATGGCGCCGATGCGCCCGACTCCCGAGGCGAAACCAAGGCCCGTCGAACGGATCGACGTCGGGTAGAACTGCCCGGCATACGCGTAAAGGAGAATCTGGGTGCCCAGCGTCGATGCGCCCACGATGGCAACGATCAGGAACAGCGGCTGCGCGCCGTAGCCGAGAAAAGTCAGCGAGACCGCGGCAACCGCGAAGAACGCCGCCGTCACCCATTTGATGTTCAGCTTGTCGGCGAGCCAACCGCCACCGACGGCGCCGACGACTGCACCTGTGTTGTAGGCGAGCAGGAAGTTCAGTGCCGAACCCAGGCTATAGCCGGCCATGCCCATCAGCTTGACCAGCCACGAACTGAGCGCATAGAGCATGAACAGGCAGGTCATAAAGGCGATCCACAACATCACCGAACTGAAGCCGCGGCCGTCCAGGAATAGCCTGGCTACGCTCGAACTTTCGGCCTTGTCCCCGGCAGGAACGAGGAACTCCTCGTGCGGCTCGAACCGAATGTCCGGCCGGATCTTCCGGACCACTTCGCGCAGACGCGCGTCGTCGTGCTGCTTGATCAGGAACGGCAGCGACTCAGGCATGTACTTCAGGATGAACGGGACCAGCACAACTGGGGCCCCTGCGGCGATGAACACCGATTGCCAGCCGTAGGTCTCGATGAATTGCTTGCCGAGCAGCGCGGCGAGCATGCTGCCGAGCGCGTAGCCGCAGCACATCAGTGTGACCATCAGGCCGCGCACCTTCTTCGGTGAATACTCGGTCATCTGCGCGGCCGCAGTCGGAATCGCGCCGCCGATGCCGAGCCCGGCGAGGAAGCGCATCACGCTGAAGGTGATCGGGTCGCTGGTGAACCCGGCGGCGGCGGTGAACACGCTGAACATGAACATACAGATCGCGATCGCCCAGCGGCGGCCGATCCTGTCGGCAAGGGCGCCGAGCCCGACCGCGCCGAACATCATGCCGAACAGCGCCGAACTGGCCATGAAGCCCGCAGTCGCTGCGTCGACATTCATCGCCTTCATGATTGACGGAAGCGCGGTGCCGGCGACCGCCAGGTCGTAGCCATCGAGGACCAGGATGACGGAACACCAGAGCAGTACGGATCGGTGAAAGCTGTTGAACTTCGCCTCGTCGGCCAGTTTGTGAACATCTATCGGGCGGGGTGATTTCATTGACTTGTCTCCTTTGATTTTTGGCGCGACGTTCAGGTGCGGCGCTACAGCCGCACCACCCTCAGACGCGAGGGGCTTCAGGCAGGCGTTCACCGCCGCGCACGACGTACTTGGCGGGATACAGTGCGACGAGAACCTCGACCTCGTCCTCGGATGCGCCGGTGCATGCGCTCCAGATCGCGCTCACCTTTTTGGCCAGCGACAGCACGGCGCCGTCGCTGCGCCCGTCACGTATGTGGCAGAAGATCAGCGTTTCGGAGGTGGGCTCTCCAGAACGGTAGGTGTTCTCGGACGTGGCTTCATGAAAGACGACGCTGATCAAGTCGAGCGGCGAAAGGATGATTTCCCTGATCGCACTCGTGATTTCGGTGGCGATCTTGGCCTTGACGCCGGGTTGAATTCCGACCTTGCATTCGCAAACAATGACGGGCATGTTGTGTCTCCGTGAAGATGGGTTGCTGAGGCCCCCAGTCTCTCGGAACGTCGCCCTTGGTGATTGCAGCGCAGCGCCAACCTTGCTTCGAAGTGCCACCGCATGGATCTCCGGCTGGTGAGGCTTGCGCATGCGTGAAAGACATCGCCGGCGGCGTCCAGATGGACCCGCTGAGGATCAGACCATCGAAGCAGTCGATGACGGGCGACAGGTATACCTGCCGGCCGGGATCTAGAACTCAGTGATGTCGGTGAGCCACTTCTCGTTTGGCGCTGCGGCGTGGAAGTCGCGATTGATGAGGTTCTCGGGCGCTGGACCGATCTCCCGCAGATATGAGCCGTACCGACGCCGCTTGGGCTTGGCGACGATCAGGCTCTCTTGCTTCATCAGCCGCTGCACAACCTTCTCGGAGATCGGCGTTCGAGTTGCAGATGCCGGATGTCACGCTGCAGCGATTCGAGTTGTCGCTCCATCTCGGCCAGTTCCGGTACCAGGCGGAACGCGTCAGTTGTCGATTCGGATGTTCTTGGCCTTGATGAGGCTGGTCCAGCGCGCTTCTTCGTCACTCAGGAATCGTGAGAACTGGGCGGCAGATTGCGGCGTGATCACCATCGTGCGATCGCGCAGTTCTTTCAGCACGGCAGGGTCCTGCAGAACTGCCAGAATCTCCTTGGCCAAGTGGTCCTTGATGGCCGCCGGCGTGTTTGCGGGAGCCATGAAGCCGTACCAGACTGCAACATCGATTGGCAAGCCCTGCTCGGCAAGCGTCGGGAATTCCGGGTACGCGTCCATCCGCTTGGCCGACGTCACACCGAGCACCTTCACCTTCCCTGCCTTGGCCAGGTCTGCGGCGGTTTGGGTCCCCATGAACATGAGGTCGACCTGCCCGCTGAGGAGTTGCGTCAGCGCGGGGGCGGATCCGGGAAACGGAACGTGCAGCAGTTGCACGTTCGCGGACTGCTCAATCAACGCAGTAGCCACATGCGCAGTGCTCCCGATACCCCAGGTCGCAACCGAGACCGCTCCAGGCTTTTCCTTCGCCAGCCGAACGAAGTCGGACACCGTGCTCGCTTTCGAGCTTGGGTTGGCAACGAGCGCAAACGGCACGACGCCCATGAACGCCACTGCGTCGAAGTCCTTGGCGGTGTACGCGATGTTCTTGTAGATCAATGGGTTCAGCACGTTCGTTTCCGGCAGCGCAAACAGCAACGTGTACCCATCAGGTTGCGAACGAGCCACCAGGGTAGCGCCAATGATCCCGGTGGCGCCCGGCTTGTTATCGACCAGGACCGGCTGCTTGAGCCTGGTAGTCAGCCTATCGGCCATGAGGCGGGCAACTGCGTCGGTGTGAGCTCCAGGAGACCAAGGCACGACAAGCCTGATGGGCCGCTGTGGAAAGTTGTCGGTCTGTGCAGATACCGGCAGCAGGAAGGCAGCCAAAACGGCGCCCAGTGCGAGATTGCGAAAAGACATGGTTGGTTCCCCAGGAATGACCTGGCCACTCTAGTTGTGCAGCCCGCCCCCCGCGCAAACCACTTCGCTCGGATATGGGGGGCCAGTTCGCGCACGCTGAAGGACTTAGAGGATTCTTGGTTCAATGCGCCGTCGCTTACGCCATGCCAGGCTTCTTTCGGGCCCAGAGTTCGGCTGCACGCGAGTGCGAAATTCCGTTGCGCATGCGATCGAAAAGTTTGACGACGCGCGCCCCAATCAAGCCGACCTCGACCATCACATCTGCATCGTTGCCGGTATTTCGATAGGCGTGAGCCGCCGAACGCTGAACTGCGCTGGGTGTTTTGGATGGCGACGATGCATCGGAGTCCGTCCGGGTTCGTCGCGAAGATCAAGCGTTCGTGCGAGGCTTCTTCAGGCAGCCCGAACAGTGAGATGGAAGCGGCAGAAGCGAGAGGTGCAATCAGGAGCTGGATCGTTGGCAATGTTGGGGTCTGATTCCTTCGACCGGACCATGCTCGTGCTTCTCCGAGTGTGAGCGGACCTCCAATCGCGCCGTATGCGCGACCTCTTGCATTCCGGCACCAGCTGCCAATGCCTCGTGAAAACCGGCGTCGGTGACCGCAGCAAATCGCGCCTTCATGATGGAGAACGCGCTCTGCGGCTTCTCTGCCAATGATGACGCGCAGGAGATGGCCTTCGAGAGCAGATCGTTCGGCTCGACGCTTTCTGAGACGAGTCCGTATTTGATGCACTGTTCGGCCGACAGGCGCGCGCCGCTCAGCACAATCTGATGTGCAAGTGCCGGCGGCAGGAAGAGCCCGAGCAACCACGGCCCGAGTGCCGTCACCAGGCCGTGGTCAATCTCGGGAAAACCGAACTCGAAATCAGGCGTGGCGAGACGCGTATCCGACAAGAGCGCCAACGCCACGCCGCCCCCGAGGGCCATGCCGTTGAGCGCAGTGACCAGGGGTTTGGAGAAGGCGCGCAAGTCACGGTAGAGGTCGCCAATCTCCAGCATGACCGCACTCGCCGCGGATGGAGAGAGCGCCAGTAGTTCCTTGATGTCGTGCCCAGCACAAAATGCCCTGCCGCTGGCTGTCAGCACAAGAGCCGATATGCCGCTAGCGCGCTGCGCTTCGCCAAGCGTTTGGCGCAGTTCTTCCCGCATCGTTCGGTTGATGGCGTTGAGAGCCTTGGGACGGTTCAGACAAACCACGAGCACACCGTCGCAACGGTGAAGTTCAAGTGTAGAGCACTGCCGAAAGTGCGAACTCATATGACTTGTTTCGCACGCAGATCAGCGAGTTCCATCTCGCCCAATCCAAGCAGGCGGGTCAGGATTTCGTCTGTCGCCTCCCCTAGCGCGGGGCCGGAGGTTGAGACCCGACCGGGTGTGCGCGAAAGCTTCGGCACGGGAGCCTGCATCGTGATCGTTCCGCCGGAACCGTCCGGGCGCGTGACGAAGTTCTCGCGGGCCGCGACGTGCGGGTGCCGCGCAAGCTCCCCCACGTCCAGTATCGGCGAGCATGGAACGTCGGCGTTCTGGAGCAACCGGATCACGGTGTCGCGGTCATGCGACCCGACCCAAGTGCGGACAATGCCTTCGATCTCGGTCCTATGCGCGACGCGCATCGCGTTGGTCGAGAATTGGGAGCCGGGTTGTGCCAAATGGGGCAAGTTCATCGCGCAGGCAAGACGCGCAAACATCTTCTCATCGGGAATGCCTATCGTGACGAAACGGCCGTCAGCACATTCATAGTTGGCCGTTGGTGCGACAGTGGCAACTTGCGATCCGAAGCGTTGGCGAATGAAGCCGGTCCGATCGAAGACGGCAAAGGCCTCATCCATCGTCCTCAACATGGGTTCATAGAGTGCCAGATCGACGAACTGTCCCTGCCCCGACCGCTCTCGCTCCAAGAGGGCCAGGAGAAGGCCGAGCGCACCGTAGACGCCCGCGACGTAGTCAGCGAGGGAAGTCGGCCCCGGATTCGCGGGGGGCCGATCCGGCTCACCGCTGATGGACATGACTCCGCTGAATGCATGCGCGATGCGCGCAAGTCCAACCTGCTCCCTGAGCGGCCCGTCCTGGCCGAATGCGGAAAGCCGAAGCATCACGAGACGCGGGTTGGCGGCGTGAAGGGTTTCCCAGGACAACCCCCATCTCTCAAAGGTGCCGGGGCGGAAATTCTCCACGACGACATCGGCTTGCTTTGCGAGTGCAATGAACAAGTCTCGCCCTTCGGGCTTGCCGAGATCGATGGTGACCGATCGCTTGTTGCGGTTCTCGTTGAGCCACTGCATGGAGGCCCCGGGATCAGTCCCTTTCGTTCCGAAGCGCCGCAGCGGATCCCCGGAGCGCGGGTGTTCGATCTTGATCACTTGAGCGCCGAACTCCGAGAGGATCGCCGCGCTCAACGGCGCCGCAATGTAGGTGGCCGCATCGAGAACGAGAACACCCTCCAAGACAGAGGCGTTAGGCAATGACATACGTTGTGGGTTTCGAAGAAGATCGCCACCTCGCGATCTTTTGATCGGAGTGCCAATCACTCTGGCGCGGGTTGAGCTTAGGCTGGCAATTCGCAGACCTACTGGCCACTTATGGCTTTCGGACGGTGCCACTTTGCGAGACGGCATCTGCGGGCGATGCACCTCTTGAAGCACCCGACCGGTTTTTTCGCGTCTTGCGTCCGGCAAGGAGGTGGTTGGCAACAACCAGTCTGGTCCAGACGCCGTTGCTTGACGTTGCGGGAGCGCCCATCGCGTCCGGCTGGAGCGCATCGAAAGCCAGTGACACGGCGGACCGGCCTTCCAGCGCGGTCCCCACCGCCTTCATGAGCGTGATCTCGCCTGCGTTCGTCCGGCCCTGACGTCGTCCGCGACGGATCGCCTCGTCACCCCTGTGCCACTTGGTCGCCTAGTTCGCGTGCGCGATCCGCCGCTGCTTTCACCGCCTCAGCCAGTGCGCTCTTGCAATTGCGTGCGTGCAGCACTTCCAGCGCCGCCTCCGTCGTTCCGCCCTTGGAAGTGACCCGGCGGCGTAGCTTCGCGAACGGTTCAGGGCTGGCGCCTGCCTGCTGCACTGCGCCGCCCACAACCCAGAGCGCCAGATCATGCGCCATCTGGGGCGAGAAGCCGAGCTCCTCACCGGCCGATTGGAGGCTTTCGAGGAAGTGAAACACGTACGCCGGTCCACTGCCGCTGACCGCAGTGACGCCGTCCATTTCTGCGTCGGTGTTCACCCAGAATGTTCGGCCGATCCCTCCCAACAGGCGCTCGAGCAGGCGGCGCTCCGACTCGTCCACACCCGAGGCTGCCTGTAGCGCCGTCACGCCCGCCCGGACGAAGGCAGGCGTATTCGGCATGGCGCGCACGACGCGCCCGGACCGCAGCCACGTCGTCAACTCGGAGAGCCGCACTCCCGCAGCGACGCTCAGGTGCAGGACATCGAGGCCGGGAGGCAGTGCCTTCTCCGCCGCCGAGCGAAGCACCTGTGGCTTTACCGCCCAGACGATCAAGTCCACGCCATCGAGATTCCCTTCCGGCGTGTCAGCAACCCGCACGCCATAGGCTTCCTGCACTCGCTTCAACTGTTGGACATCGGGGTCGATGATGAGAACTTCGTGCGGAGGCACCCCCACCTGCAGCAGACCCGAAACCATCGCTTGGGCCATGTTGCCGCCACCCACGAACGCAATTTGATAGTGCATAGTCAACCGATCGACATAAGTGAAGCATTCCCACCGGCAGCCGCGGTGTTGACGCTCAAGGCACGCTCGATCATGAGGCGCTCGAGCGGTACGTCTGCATCCCCGGGCTGCATGCGTTCGACGCAAACGACGGGTCCGTCACGACGAGCAAGCTGGTGCTGAATGCGCTCGACCTCATCCGCCGCCTCAGGAAGCAGTACGGAATCCAAAGCGACCTCGATTGGCAGCTTCTGCAGGAGGGCTTCTGCCTCCAAGGGCCAGATCGCGCGCGCGCCCACGGCTAACACAGAGGACTGAAAGAAGGTTTCGCAGACGTGAACAGGGGGGGTGCTCATGGGCATGGCAGGGTATGTCTTGTTCGCTATCATCAAGTTGTAGCGATCGAACATTTGTTCGAATTTTTCGAATTTCGCAGAACTATTCAAAGTATTGACGGCCTTGAGCGAACTTGACTGTAGATCGCCGCATACTGCGCGAACTGCAGGATGGCGGCATATCGAGCGCCTGACCAGCAACGCGCAGCGCTTCGCTAGCCCGCAGTCATCGCGGTCCAAAGCGACTTGAACAACTCGCTTTCAGCGTTGGCCACTTGGTCGACAACGCTGAAATGATGCTCACCTGCAAGGCGCAGATCCTCGACGATCAACCCTCGCTCTTTGCAAAGTTCGACAAAGGTGTCGTGCTGCCAGAGGAAGCCAGCGGTTTCCGCGGCGCCGACGCACAGGATGTGCTTTGCAACCGAAGGGCGGACCAGATCGACGGGACTCGCCACGTCCGCGGTCGCCTTGTCCATCCGGATCTTCTCGTTGTGGGGTGTGTCGAGGATGGGAACAAGGTCGTAGAGACCGCTGATGGCGCAATTGACCTTGACCAGGTTCTCCGGTCCGCCGAGCTTGTCCCAGTTCGTGAACGCAGACATGGCCGATAGGTGGCCGCCCGCAGAATGCCCGCCCACCGCGATTCTGCCGGGATCACCTCCATATTCACGGATGTTGTGATGTATCCATAGCAGTGCCACTTGCACGCTGGCGACGATCTCACCGATCGTTGCCTTCGGGGCAAGCGGATAGTTGATGCAGACGCATGCCGCGCCGCGCTCGACAAACGGCTGCGCAACGTAGCTGTAGTCCGACTTGTCCAGGAAGTGCCACCAGCCGCCATGAATGAAGACGAAGACCGGCGCATTGTTGTTCCGAGCAGGAAAGATGTCGCACGTTTGCAGTTCTCCCCGCCCGTACGGTACGTCGGACCAATGTACCAGGCGCCTTCGCGTTGCCTCGCTCATCGCGCGCCAATTGTCCGAATAGCGTTGATGGTCCGGAACCGCTGCCTGGTTCCGATAGTCAAGCGGCGTTGCCGGCTGACGGTAGCTTCTAGTGGCCATGAGGTGACGAAATGGAAAGTAGTGGAAGAGGCTTGTGCACCCTTGTCGAGGCGGCGGCCGGGCGCCGGGGCATGCCGGCGCAGCAGACCTCCGTACGCCGCGAATGCACATGCTGGTCCTTGTGCGCAGTCAGCCGAAACCGCGACTAGCCCCGGCCGCGTTGGTAGTTCAGCGCGTAATCCGGAGTCCTGATGCCCGGCCGCAGATCCGGCGCATTGACCGGTGCTCCGGCCACGACGCGCAACGGTATCGTGCCGGCCCACAGGTCCAGCCCCAGGTCCTCTTCGTAGTCGCGCACGCCGAGGTCGCGGACTTTTGCCGAGACCTCGACTATTGGGAAGCGCAGCACCATCGTGGCGTCGAGCTCCTTTTGCTTTGGCGCACGCACCCGATGACCCGGCACGACGGACTGAATCACGCGGTCGACGATCTCCGCCTTGTGCGGTCCCTCCACGAGTTGCCCGCTGGAGTAGATGATGGCGGATCGATAGTCCACGCTGCAACCGAACCCGGACCGACCCGCCACAACCGCATCGATGTGGGTGACGGCGATGGCAGCCGGTACACCTTGAGCGAGGACGCACAGCATTCGATTCGTCGGGCTGCCGTGGAGATAGATGTCTTCATCGATGCGAAGGATCGTCGTCGGAATGATGCACGGCTGATCCTCGTAGATAAAGCTCACGTGGCAGACGATCGCCTCGTCGATGATCGAATGGACCAACTGACGATCGTAGCTGGCACGCTCCGGCCGACGTCGGACTTGGGTACGCGGCGTTGGCGCGTACTGGGAAGTCTGGCTTGGGGCGACCATGCTCAGGCCACTGCCTTTGCAGGCTTTCCACGCAGCAGGTCGTCGCCCTCGTAGGCGTTGTCCTGCCGCACATAGGTGCCGGTGCTGAACAGCTTCAGCGTGTCGTACAGTGACTTCGGCACGGTGACGCCTTCCACCACCGTACGTCCGCGGGCTTCATACCGGCGCTGCGACGGCAGCCGCGTTCCCTCCTGCTCGAGGATCTTGCTGAACAGCTGTTCCCCGTGTTCCAACTGCGCCTTGCGGTTGCCGTTCTTGAGGCATCGAACAGGGTCGATGGCAATGATCAGCTCGCCGCCGCACGGCGCGCCGGTGTTCGCGGCATCCTTCTCGCCAGCCTCGTAGCTCAGCAGATCACCGACCAACGGACCGGCGAGTAACTCGACCATCATCGCAATGGAGGCGCCCTTCACACCACCGAACGGCAGCTGAGCGCCTGCAAGAGCGGCCTTCGGGTCCGTTGTCGGCTTCCCGTCCGGGCCCACCGCCCACCCTTCGGGCAGTGGCTTGCCATCACGCAGACGAACCTGGATTTCGCCGCGTGCGCTTGCGCTCGAAGCTTGGTCGAAGACCATCGGCGGATTGTTGAGCCGGGGCCAGGCAAAGGCCATGGGGTTGGTGCCGTAAAGCGGTTTGGTGCCGCCATGCGGCGCAACGTAGGGCGCTGCGGCGACAAACGCGAACGCGACCAGGCCACGGTTCGCCAGGCGCTCGACCTCTGGCCACAAGGCCGCCACGTTGAGGGCGTTGTTGACGGCCAGTGCGGCGATGCCCGTCTCCTGCGCCCGCTTGGCGAGGAGCTCATCGCCGACTTCCAGCGCCAGCGGTGAGAAGCCATAGTGGGCATCGACTCGCACCACGGCAGGCGCAAGGTCGTCGACTGTCGGCTCCGCATCACCGGAAGCTTGCCCAGCGCGCAATGCATTGACGTAGAAGGGAATGCGGAACAAGCCGTGATGGCGGCACTCGTCGCGCTCGGCCGCAGTCACCGTGTTGGCGATGGCGTTGGCGTGGGCCTGGTTGAAGCCCTGGGCGAGCAACAGCGTTGTTGCGAGCTCATGGACCTCGTCGAGTTTCATACGGATGGAATCGCTCACTTTTTTCTCCTTGGAAGGGTTTGGAAATTGATCACTTCTTGACCAGCGGACAGGCGCTGGTGGCGAGCGGCTGGAACGCTTGCTCTGCAGGGACGGTGGCAACGACCTTGTAGTAGTCCCAGGCGCGTTTGGATTCGGCCGGCTTCTTGACCTCGACGAGGTACATGTCGTGCATCACTTGCCCGTCCTCGCGGACGCGGCCGTTCTCGATGTTCATGTCCTTGATGGGCAGTTCGCGCATCTTGTCGGCGACCGCAGCCGCGTCATCGGTCTTGGCGGCCTCGATGGCCTTGAGGTAATGCCGCACGGCGGAGTAGACCCCCGCCTGGGTCATCGTCGGCATCGCCTTGCGGCGCGCGAAGAACTTCTCCGACCATGCGCGTGAGTCCGGGGTTCGGTCCCAGTAGAACGCCGTCAGGAACTGCAGGCCTTGCGCGGCTTGCAGCCCCATGCTGTGCACATCCGTCAGAAAGACAGAGGGCGCCGCCAGCGCCTGCTTCGGGGTGATGCCGAACTCAGTCGCCTGCTTGACGATCGAGGTCATGTCGCTGCCGGCGCTCGCCGCCACGATCAGCTTGGCCTTGGAGGCCTGCCCTTGAAGCAGGTACGAACTCAGGTCCGAGGAGTTGAGGGGAAAACGCAACTCGCCGACGACCTTTCCGCCGTTGTCGGTGACGGCCTTTCGGACATCGTTCGCAAAGGCATGGCCAAACGCGTAGTCCACCGTCAGGAGATAGACGGAGTCCAGGCCGCGTTGGGTCATGAGACGGGCGAGGCCATACCCGTTGCTGTAGCTGTTGTAGACCCACTGGGTGGACAACGGCGTGCACGCCTTTCCAGTGAAGTCGGAGGACGCTGCAGTGATCAGCGTGATCTTCTTGCGCTCGTTCGCGAGTGCCTGCACGGCGAACCCCACGCTGGAGTTCGAGAAATCGGCGATCGCGTCGACGCCGTCCTTGTCGAACCAGGCTCGCGCGATGCCTGCGCCGATGTCCGCCTTGTTTTGGTGGTCCGCCCAGACAAGTTCGATCTTCTTGCCGAGCACCTGGCCACCGAACTCTTCGATCGCGAGGCGGGCGGCCTCCACCGAGCCAACGCCGGCCAAGTCTGAGTACAGGCCGGACTGGTCGTTCAGGATGCCGATCTTCACGACATCGCCTGACACTTGCGCGCTGGCAGGTCCCGAGGCAACAACGCTCGCGATGGCGGTGAGCGCAGCCAAGCCGGCTGCGAAGAACTTGAGCGCTTTCGAGGACATGTTCATTCCTTTCTGAGGAAGTTGGTAGTGGTCATGGAAAAGGTGTCTGCACTCGCGTGCGTCCAGGGCAACGCTTTTGCATCTCATGCAAACTGAAAATCAAAAAAAGTGGAGATCAGCGGTGTGGATTCGCACCCTTCGGGGCGGCAAGCCCGACAGCGTGTTCTTGATGGCCAGGGTGTTCAGCAGCCTCGGTCAGTGAACTCTTGCGAGCGCGCCATACCTCGAATTCACCCACCAGTCCGCGACGGAAGACCATGACCACGGTGACCAGGATCACCCCCTGGATCACCATCACCCACTCACCAAGCGGAGCCAGGTATTCCTGCATGGCGAGAATGCAGACCGCTCCCACCAAGGGACCCAGGACGGTACCCATGCCGCCGACCAGCACCATCAGAACCACTTCGGTGGCCATGTGCCAATTCACGTCTGTGAGTGAAGCAAGCTGAAAGACGAGCACTTTGGTTCCGCCAGCCAACCCGGTCAGCGCGGCCGAGAGCACAAACGCCAGCAACTTGTACCGATTGACCTTGTAGCCCAGCGAGACGGCTCTCGGCTCGTTGTCGCGTATGGCTTCGAGCACCTGGCCGAAAGGTGAATGAATCGTCCGGTGATAGATGGCGAACGCCGCGAGGAACATCACGAGCACGATGACATAGAGGGCCTTGTCGTTGGCGGTGTCGAGCAGGCCGAGGACCACTGGCCGAGGAACCTTCTGCAGACCGTCCTCGCCACCAGTGAACGGCGCCTGAAGGCAGAAGAAATAGACCATCTGTGCCAGGGCCAACGTGATCATCGCGAAGTAGATTCCTTGCCTTCGGATCGCGATCGCGCCGGCGATAAAGCCCAGCACCGTGCTCGCCAGGACGGCACAGAGCAGCGCAATCTCGAACGGCCAACCCCATTCCTTGAGGGTATACGCCGTGACATAGGCAGACATGCCAAAAAACATGGAATGCCCGAGTGACAACAGCCCAACATAGCCGACGAGCAAGTTGACCGCACACGCGAATATCGCGAAGCACATCACCTTCATCAGGAAGATGGGGTAGATCAGCGCGGGCGCAATCACTGCAGCCGCCAATAGGAAGACGATCGGGCGAAGTGTCAAAGAAGCGTCTTGTCTCATGGTGTTCTCACTTGATCTTTCCGAAGAGTCCCGCCGGCTTGACGAGCAGCACGATGACCATGACGAGGAAGATCACGGTGGCGGACGCCTGCGGATAGAAGAGTTTGGTCAGTCCCTCGATGGCACCCAGCGAGAATCCCGTCAGGATGGAACCCATGATCGACCCCATGCCACCGATGACGACGACCGCGAAGACGAGGATGACGAGGTTGGAGCCCATCAGCGGGCTGACTTGATAAATCGGAGCCGCCATGACCCCAGCCAGTGCCGCGAGGCCCGCGCCAAAGGCATAGGTAAGCGTGAGCAAGACAGGAACGTTGATTCCGAATGCCCGCACAACGTCAGGGTTCTCGGTCGCGGCCCGAAGGTAGCTTCCCAATCGGGTCTTCTCGAGAAGAAGCCATGTAGCCAGGCAGACCGCGAACGACGCAGCCACCACCCAGGCCCGGTAGTAAGGCAGGAACATAAATCCCAGGTCCATTCCTCCTGGCATGGTGTTCGGGTAAGGCAGTCCCGATGAGCCAAAGCCCTTCCTAAACACGCCCTCGACGATCAGCATCAAGCCGAAGGTCAACAGCATCCCGTAGAGGTGGTCCAGGCGATACAGGTGACGCAGCAGCAGCCGCTCAACGAGCACAGCTGCCAGCCCGACGGCAAGCGGCGCCACCAGCAGCGCAACCCAATATCCGACGCCGGCCCACGTCAACAACATCCAGGCCACGAACGCTCCGACCATGAACTGAGCGCCGTGCAGGAAGTTGATCACATTGAGCAGGCCGAAGATGATTGCGAGGCCAAGACTCAGCATGGCGTAGAACGCCCCGTTCATCAGACCCAGCAGGAGCTGACTCATGAACGCATTTGTGGGGATGCCCAAAATTGATTCGATGCCCATGTGGCGCCTCACACGCTCAGGTAGGCGCTCAACTGAGCGCTCTTGTTGTCGATCTCTGTGCTGGAGAACGTGTCGACTACTTCGCCATGCTCCACGACGTAGTGACGATCGGCTACGCTGGTCGCGAACCTCACGTTCTGCTCAACCAGTAGGATGGAGATGCCACGCGCCTTGAGCTTCTGGATGGTCAATCCGATCTGCTCGATGATCACCGGAGCCAATCCCTCGCTCGGCTCATCGAGCAACAGCAGCTGCGCGCCGGTGCGCAGGATGCGGCCGATGGCAAGCATCTGCTGCTCTCCACCGGACAGCTTCGTTCCAGGACTCTTCATGCGCGGAGCCAGATTCGGGAACAGCGTCAGGATTTCTTGGACGCCCATGCCTCCTGGGCGCACCACGGGCGGAAGCATGAGGTTTTCCTGCACAGTCAAGCCGGAGAAGATGGCCCGCTCCTCTGGGCACCACGCTATGCCGGCGCGGGCGACTGCCTCGGGAAGCCGCCCCATCAGTTCCCGGCCCTCGAACACTACGGAACCGCTTTTCCTGGCGACCAAGCCCATGATGGCGCGAAGCGTCGTCGTCTTGCCTGCACCGTTTCGGCCAAGGAGGGTGACGACCTCGCCTCGATGAACGGTGAAGTTCATTCCATGCAGAATCCGGCTCTCGCCATACTGCGCGTGCAGGTCGCCGACACGAAGATGGGCCTCAGCCATGAGCGCCTCCCATATAGGCGGACACGACCTCGGGATTCTTTGAAACGGCCTCGTAGGTTCCTTCCGCGAGCACCTCCCCGCGACACAGAACGGTGATCGTGTTCGCGAGCCGCGCGACCACGCCCAGGTTGTGCTCGACCATCAAGACGGTCCGCCCCTTCGAGACCCTTTGAATGAGCGCCGCGACGGTCTCGATGTCCTCGCGTCCCATGCCCGCCATCGGCTCGTCGAGCAAAAGCACCTGGGGGTCCAGCGCCAGAGTCGTTGCAATCTCCAGTGCGCGCTTGCGGCCGTAGGACAGCGTTCCTGCCACTTGGTCGCGCTGATGAAGCAAGCCGACCGACTCGAGAAGCCGGTCCACGTCCGCATCCAATGCTTTGAGGCTGGAGAGCGGCTTCCAGAAGTGATACGTCGTTCCCAGCCGGCGCTGCAGCGCCACACGAACGTTTTCGCCAAGCGAGAGCTTCGGGAAGATGGCGGAGATCTGAAAAGATCTCACGAGACCCCGACTGGCAACGTCTTCGGGCGCAGCCGAAGTGATGTCCTGCCCGTTGTAGAAGATGCGGCCAGAGGTGGGCCGGATGAATCGAGTGATCAGATTGAAGCAGGTCGTCTTGCCCGCGCCATTGGGGCCGATCAGGGCGTGGATGGTCTCGCGCCGTACTCGAAGGTCCACACTGTTCACGGCGGTGAAGCCGCCGAAGTCCTTGGTTAAGCCTTCGACGACGAGCGCGTGACTGCCCACTGCGTCGGGGAGGTTCTCCGTCATGCCGGCTGAAATGCCTGGAGCTGTCATCGTTTCAAGTTTGTATGAGAAACACAATGATGTGCATGACATGCACATTTGTCTATAGGGAAATTTATTGATCTCTTTTTGCCTATGATGCATATTCTGTGCCTACCAAGGAACCTCTCTAAGACACGCGGAAAGGGCAGACGGGAACCGCCTTGGTGCATGCCGCACCTTTCAGTGATGCATTCAGACAGCCAACGAAACTCATGGAAGAAAACAAAGCCGATCTCGACGAGACCATCAGGACAGTGGCCAGGCGTTTGGGTGAGCGGTTGCGCGATGCACGACGCTCCAAGGCCATCACGCTTGAGGTCCTCAGCGCCAAGACCGATCTATCGGCGGGCTTTCTGTCTCGCCTCGAGCGCGGAGAGACCAGCGCTTCGATCTCCAACCTCATCGTGATCTCGGAGAGCCTGGGGATCGCATTGCGTGACTTCTTCGAGGTTGTGCAGGGATGTCCCCGACCCGACTATGTGTTGACGCGGGCAAGGGACAGGAGTTGTGAAGCTCCGCTGAGTGCCGGCGGCTACACCTACCGCCTCACCAGCGGCGATCTGGAGGGTCAACAGGTCAGCGCGTTCGAACTCGTCTACCCTGCCGGCGAGACGATGCATCCAGAGGTACTGACACACCGAGGCGAGGAAGTTCTCTATCTTCTTGAAGGCACCATGGAGTTCCGCATCGGTTCCGACACGATGGTCTTGGAGCCCGGAGACTGCGTGCACTTTGCTTGCGATCAACCGCATGCCGGCGAGAACATCGGGCACGGAGAGGCACGCCTGTTGATGATTGTCTCGCCCGTCGACTCCATCGACATACCGGTTGCCCGAATGTCTGCGCGCGGCCCCGACTCGGCCACAAGCCTTACCCGGTTCACAGGCGGGAAGTAGCGCCACCGGCGCCTGCCTGTGAGCTCCACATCCTCCGTTCTTTGCCGCACCGTGCCGCGATGGTAGATTTGCACCACACACAAAATCAGCGCTGCGATGGACAAGAACAAGTCAGAACTCGAGGAAAAGACCCGGGCCGTTGCAATCCGGCTCGGTGCGAGGATCAGGGAAGCCCGCCGCGCCAAGCAGATCACCCTCGAGCGTCTGAGCAAAGATACAGACCTCTCCCCGGGTTTCCTGTCGCGCCTGGAACGCGGCGAATCGAGTGCCTCGATCTCCAACCTGATCGTGATTGCGGGCCGCCTTGGCATCCCACTGGGCGATTTTTTCGAGGATCCTGATGCAAAGGCCGCTCCGCACTACATCCTGAACAGAGCCAAGGACCGCGGTGGCGAACCGCCACTCACTGCTCGGGGATACTCGTACCACCTCATGAGTGGAGAGCTCATCGATCAGCAGATGAGCGCTTTTGAACTGGTCTACCCGGTCGGCGAGTCGATGGACCCGGAGGTCCTGACGCACGCAGGCGAGGAAGTGCTGTACCTGTTGGACGGGCGGTTTGAATTCCGAATCGGCGACAAAACACTGGTGCTCGAGCCAGGCGACTGTGTCCACTTCTCTTGCGAACAGCCACACAGCGGCAAGAACGTCGGCCATTCACCCGCGCGGCTCCTCATGATAGTGACGCCCGTCAACTCCTTCGGGTGACCTCCATCCGCGCTATTCCGCCTATGAGCCGTCTGGCATTGGGCCCCTCTAACCCGAGCATCGGTTTCTGCCGGAAAACGGCCATCCCGATCGATCGACTCGTGATCGAGCGCTCCCTGAGCATCGGCACGGCAGCAGCCGTCGGCAACGCGTCCTTGATGACCATCAGCTGAGTTTGTCGGGGCCCCGCGCAAGTCGGGCCTCGCACGAGCACCGGGCGACGTCCGATCATGCTTTTAGCTGCGCGGCCCCAGGAAAAGCCGGTAGGAAGGAGCGGACGTGAACTCCTCATGCGGATAGCCCACTCTCTCTAGAACACGGTGGAAATCGTCCTCGTCTGGGCTGGGCACCTGCAGGCCAACCAACACCCGGCCATAGTCGGCGCCTTGGTTGCGGTAGTGGAACATCGTGATGTTCCAGTTGTGCGGCAAAGACGAGAGAAATTGCATCAGGGCACCCGGACGCTCCGGAAAGACGAACTGCAGCACACGCTCGCCCGCGGCGAGCGGCGAGCGCCCGCCCACCATGTGCCGCATGTGCTCCTTGGCCAGTTCATCGTGCGTCAGATCTTGGGCGGAGAAGCCAGCCTGCGCCAGGACTTCGGCAATGCGTGTCGTTTCCCCTGCGGCGTGGATCGTCAACCCGGCCAGCACCGAGGCATTCTCGGCGTCGCATACACGGTACTTGAGTTCCGTGATGCTGCGGGCGGGGCCGGACAGGGCGTCGATGGTCTTGCACAGGCGCAACAGGCTTCCAGGTGATTCGGGAAGCGTGACCGCGAGCAGGCCCTCCCGCTCTTCACCGATCTCCGCCCGTTCCGCAACGAACCGGAGCCTGTCGAAGTTCATGTTGGCGCCGCTGAGAATGGCCACATACGTCTCTCCGCGCGTCTCTCGCTGCTTGACGTACTGCTTCACGGCGGCCACTGCCAGCGCCCCGGCCGGTTCCACGATGCTGCGAGTGTCGGTGAATACATCCTTGATCGCTGCACAGATGGAGTCCGTATCCACCGTCACATAGTCGTCCACAAGGCTGCTGACGATGCGAAAGGTCTCCGCGCCCACGTGCTTCACGGCCGTTCCATCCGAGAACAAGCCCACGTCGCCCAGCGTGACGCGTTCGCGAGCCAGAGCCGATCGCGCCATGGCATCCGAGTCGACGGTCTGCACCCCGATCACTTGAACCTCCGGGCGGACCGCCTTGACGTACGCAGCGACGCCAGCAATCAACCCGCCGCCGCCGACTGGTACGAACACGGCTTGCAGCGGCGCCTGGTGCTGCCTCAGGATCTCCATCCCTACCGTGCCTTGCCCGGCGATCACATCGGGGTCGTCGAAGGGATGCACAAACGTCAACCCGCCTGCCCCCTGTAGTTCCAGGGCATGAGCGTATGCCTCGGAGTAGCTCTCCCCGTGCAGCACCACGGTGCCCCCCAGTCCCTTGACCGCCTCGATCTTGACGCGCGGCGCGGTAAAAGGCATGACGATGACCGCGGTCGCGCCCAAGCGCCGCGCGGCAAGTGCGACACCTTGGGCATGGTTACCCGCAGAGGCACAGATCACCCCGCGACGCATCTCCTCGGGCGACAACTGAGCGATCTTGTTGTAGGCGCCGCGGAGCTTGAAGCTGAACACGGCCTGCTGGTCTTCGCGCTTCAGGAGAACCTGATTGCCGAGCCGGCTCGACAACTCTCTGGCAGGCTGCAACGGGGTTTCCACGGCCACGTCATACACGCGGGCCCTGAGGATCCTCTTCAGGTATTCGTTGAGGTCGAGCATCGGAGGTGACGGCGCTCTCACGGACGAAGGTGCGGCAGCGAAGCATGTCGCAAGAGGCGGGAACGCCGTCGGAGGACGCCTGCCACGGCTAGTCTGCGTAGAGGCGCCCGAGCGAGCCCTGGAAGTTCTTGATGCCGGCAAGCTTCTGCATGTGCCATGCCAGCGCATGATTGCTTGAAGTCGCGGGCTTGCCCGTGAGGCGCTCGATGATCGGAATGGCACCGAAGCTCGGCAGCGTGGTGCATGAGATGAAGACACCATCGACGTCCGACTTCACTCCACCGCCCGCATGGACGGCGGCCTCGACCACGCTGTTCGTGGAAATGGCGCCCACCTTCAGGTCATCGGGCTCTTCGAACGAGACCACGGAGTCCACGTCCAGCCCGCGGGCACGCAGTCCGTCCACGATCTTCCGGTTCACCGTGCTCTCGTAGGGAGTGACCAGCTTGATCTTCTTCATGCCCAGCGACCTGCATGCCGCAATGCAAGCAGTAACCGGTTCGGTCACCTGCACGCCCGGATGTGCTTGGCGGATGATGCTTGCGACCCGTTCCTCTCCCAGGAGCATCGTGGCCGACGTGCAGCCGTAGCCCACTACATGCGGCTTGAACTCGGCGGGGATCAAGGCCGCCGTCGGCTGCAGCAGGTCCGACATGGCCTCCAAGGTCGCGGCGGTGATCTCGAAGTCGTTGAAGATGCGACTGTGGTACAGGGAGACGGGCTGCGAGGTTGGAAGGCTCGATCGCACCTCGCCCTCGATGGTGCGGTCCGTGCGCAGCACGATCAGCGCCAGGCGCCGTGCCTCTGTGTCATCTTGCGTAAGTTCGTAGCCAATTCGAGTCTGAAGCATAAGCGGTTCCCTTCGTGATCCGGGAAGCGTATGCACCGAAGGGCTCCTGCTGCAGGCCACTTCGCGCCGGTTACTCAGACCAGTTAAGCAGCAGTCGACGCGCCTTGGCCCCAGACCACTTCGAGTCGGTCGATGGCCGCCTTCATCTGAGCCTCGTTGCTCGAAGCAAAGCCAAACTGGAACCCACGCTGCGGTTCCACATGGACGAAGTACTGAGACAGGGGCGGACAGACGATATTCGCATTGCGAGCACGGCGTGAGAGGGCCACGTCGTCCATCGGGCGCTTCGCGACCGCCGCGAGGTTCAGTCCAGCCGGATCCGAGATGACCGACAGCATCAGTCCCATCCTCTGGGAGATCAGCTCGCACAGCAGCGAGTGGCGTGCCGAGTAGATCTCTCGCAATCGGCGGATGTGCGAGTAAAAAGCTCCCCGTTCGATGAACTGGAGCATGGCGGCCTGGATCACGCCCGGAGGACAGCCGTCCGACCAGGTTCGGATACTCAGAAAAACATCAACGAGTTCTTCCGGGACGACGAGGTAACCCAGCCTCAAGGACGGAAACATGATCTTGTTGAACGTTCCAGCATAGATCACCCGGCTGTACTCGTCAGACCCCTGCAGGGAAGGCAAGGGCTTGCCGTCATACCGAAATTCGCTGCTGTAGTCGTCTTCAAAGATGAAGCACGATGTCCGGCGCGCCCACTCGAGGAGTGCCCGGCGGCGCGCGAGGCTCATGGTTCTACCCATCGGATACTGATGCGACGGGGTGGTGTAGAGCAACTTGGCGCCGCCGTTGTCATCCGGCACCATGACACCTTCTTCATCCAGCGGGACACCCCTCAGATTCAATCCCGCCGACACCATGGCATTCCTGGCGCCCAGGAAGCCCGGGTCCTCAATCAACACCCGGTCACCCGGCTGCGTCAGCACGCGCAAGGTGAGATCGAACGCGTGCTGAGCACCAGAGACAATGATGATCTGGTCCGCCGTGCAACGGACCCCACGTGCACTCGCCAGGTAGCCAGCAAGTGCCTCCCGAAGCGGCCTGTAGCCGGCCGGGTCGCGAGTTTCCAGCAGGGCGGCCGTCGCGTGCTTC
This sequence comes from Variovorax beijingensis, assembly GCF_007828835.1. Taxonomy (GTDB): domain Bacteria; phylum Pseudomonadota; class Gammaproteobacteria; order Burkholderiales; family Burkholderiaceae_C; genus Variovorax; species Variovorax beijingensis_A. Next base: position 116,149 of record NZ_VIVL01000015.1, read on the forward strand.
CAGGACTTTGCGCAGAAGTCGCTCCAGGAGTGATAGGGGAACTGATCGATTGCCGGCATCCCTGGAGCGAAAGGCGTAGCCACTGACAGGCTTTGCAAATCCATCAAGCTGGTGCTGCGCGAGACATGCTTTGGCAAGGTGTCCAGCAAGGCAACCTGCTGCTGGATGGCCACGGCGCCCGGCACGTGGCTGCGCTTGAGCGAGCTTGGCGCGGGCGCGGCACTCCCGGTCAACAAGTCAGCTGATCGCTCGCGCACTCGCGAGCCGGAGCCGACGCGGGTCTCGACGAATCCCTCTGCGCTGAGTCTGGCGATGACACTGAGCGCCGTGGCCCTGCCGATGTCGAGCGTTCGGGCGAGCTCGCGCGTCGACGGCAGGAGGTCGCCTGATTTCAGGCCGCCGGTGACGATCAGGTGTTCAATCCCGGTGGCAACCTGGTCCACCACGGTCACCGGGCTTTGCCGGTTGATCACCAGGGTCTCGAGCAGGCGCGCCCTGGACGCCCGCGCTCGCCGTCGCCGGGGCTTGGGCTGCGCACCAAAGTGGTTCGACTCATCGATTGAAAGTGGCCCGTTCATCGCGCTGTTCCCCGTCAAGAATGCGCCAAGTCGCTTCGGCATGGTGCCGAGTGTGGCTCGCTGAAGATGCAAGTGGCATGCCACTTACATGACAGACGACGTTAAGTGGCTCGACGCGGGGGGTCTGTTATGCGCCCGGCCGCGGTTCAAGGAGAAATGATGAGTGAAACCGCCTCCGTGAGGCCTGCCTTGACCGACCTGACGGCTTCCGAACTCGCCGATGGCCTGCGGCGCCGGTCGTTCTCTTGCCGCGAGCTGATGCAGGCCACGGTCGATCGCATTCATGCGCTCAACCCCATCTTCAACACTGTCGTAAACATGGCTCCGGTCGAGAAGCTATTGGCCGAAGCCGATGCTGCTGACGCCGAACTGGCCAGCGGCAAGGTGCGGGGCTGGCTGCATGGCATCCCCATGGCCGTCAAGGATTTCGCAGACGTCCTTGGCTTCCCCACCACGAAAGGTTGCGAGCTGCTGGCCCGCAATATGCCGACGAGCGACTCCATCCTGACCGCACGCATGAAGGCCGCCGGCTGCATCGTGATCGGCAAGACGACGACGCCTGAGTTCGGACTGGGCTCGCATACGTTCAGCACTCTGTGGGGTGTGACCCGCAATGCATGGGATCCGGCAGTGAGCGCCGGCGGCAGCAGCGGAGGCGCGGCCGTTTCCCTGGCGCAGCGCATGCTCCCTATTGCGGACGGGTCAGACGGAATGGGTTCACTGCGGAACCCGGCAGGCTGGAACCATGTCTTCGGTATGCGCCCGTCGCAAGGAAGGGTGCCCCAGGCTGGAATGTCGGACGTGTGGATCGACCTGCTCTCGAACGAGGGTCCCATGGGCCGTAGCATCCGCGATGTGGGGCGGCTTCTGGCCACACAAAGCGGTTTCGATCCGCGTTCGCCGCTTTCCATGCAGATGCCTTTGGGCTGGAACGAAAACGAGGCCGTCGATCCGGGGATTCTCAGGGGCATGCGCATAGGCTGGCTGGGCGACCTTGGCGGCCACCTCGCGATGGAAACCGGGGTGCTGGACGCCTGTCGCGAAGCGCTGCGTCACCTCGAAGCGGCGGGCGCCGTGGTCGAGGAGGTGCCATTGGGGTTCGATCCCAAGCAGCTGTGGGAATGCTGGCTGACTTGGCGCCGCGCAGGCGCGGGGCCACGTGTCGGCGCGCTCATGCAACTGCCGGGTGCCAAGGAGAAGATCAAGCCGGAGGCTCAGTGGGAGTACGAGTGCTCGCGTGGCATGAGCTTCACCGATTTCCGTCAGGCGAGCCAGGTTCGCACGAACTACTACCAGCACATGCGCACCATGCTGGATCAGTGGGACCTGCTCGTGCTGCCCTCCGCGCAGTGTTGGCCGTTTAACGCGGATGAGCGCTGGCCCAAGCAGATCGCGGGACGTGAGATGGACACCTACCACCGCTGGATGGAGGTCGCAATCTATGCCACCCTGGGCGGCTTGCCGGCCTTGGTGGTACCCGCCGGCTTCCATGCGAACGGCCGTTGGCCCATGGGCATCCAGCTGATCGGCCCGTACGGCGGCGACGCCGGGGTGCTGCGTGCAGGAGCGGCATACGAGCAGATCCGCGGGGACTTCATCGCGAGGCGACCGGCATCAGTCGGACCCGCCAAGTAGATCCGGGCGGCCGCGCAGCATGCCCGCTCGCAAAGTGGCCTGCAGCAACGCCGCGAAGTGGCCCGTCAGTGACACTTAGATCCGTCAAGAATCGTTAGCAAGACACTTTTCGCACCCCCGCGCTCCAGGGGAAGCGCCCCGCAATCCGAAGGAAAGTCGATGACTGAGAAGTACGAAGTGACAGAGCGGACGAAGCTAACGCGTCGTCCGCACCGTGGGATCTACGACAAGGAGGCCATCCGCGCCATCCTGGACGAAGGGTTCATGTGCAATGTGGCCTACGTCCACGAAGGCGCGCCCCGCGTGTTGCCGACCGGCTACGGCCGGATGGGCGACTACATCTACATTCACGGCTCCAACCAGAGCACCATGCTCAGCGCGGCGCTGAGTGGGGAGGTGTGCGTCCTTGTCACTCATGTGGATGGCCTCGTCTTGGCACGCGCACTTTACAACCACTCCGTCAACTACCGTTCCGTGGTGGTGTTCGGGCGTCCAGAAGAAGTGACGGATCCACAGGAGAAAGTCGCCTCCTTCGAGGCCTACGCACGCCACGTCCTGAAAGGCCGTTTTGCCGATGTGAGGCCTCCGAACTCCAAGGAGTTGAACAGCACGACGGTGATGCGCATTCCCATTGCCGAGGCTGTGGCAAAGATGCGGTCGGGTCCGCCCACCGATTTCGAGCTCGATCTGGACCGCGATTGCTGGGCCGGTGAACTGCTGATTAAGCAGGTCTTCGCGGGTGCCATCCGCGATCCCCAAGGTCGGCAGGACGTCCCGGTGCCGCGGTACATCGAGGAGTACGAGAAGCTGCCCAGCGTGGAACGGCAGGAGGTCGACAACACTCCGGACGCATGACGCTCCGATAGCACACTCCGCCCGGCGAAGCGGCAGCGGGCCACCGGCGCCGTGGGCTCAAATTGATGGAAGAGTCGACATGAGCAGCAAAGGAATGGTGAGCTGTCCGCAGCCTGAAGCGGCCGAGTCGGGCGTTGAAATCCTGCGGGCAGGCGGGAGCGCGGTCGACGCGGCAGTCGCCTGCGCCCTTGTGCAAACCGTGGTGGATCCGCTGATGTGCAGCATTGGCGGCTTCGGCACGGCCGTCGTACACCGCCCAGAAGCCGGCATTCACGAGTATGTGGACTTCCACGCTCCCGCGCCGCTTGGCGCTCGCGCAGACATGTGGGAGCACTTGCTGGAGGGTGAGACGCGCGACGGTTTCGGCTTCAGCATCAAGGGCCGCTTGAACGACATCGGCTACCAAGCCATCGCCGTTCCGGGAACGCTCAGCGGGCTGGAGCGCCTGCACGAGCGGCATGGCCGCCTTCCGTGGCGAGAAGTGGTCGCGCCCGCCATTGCATGGGCCCGGGACGGGTTCATGGTACGGCCGGCGATGTATGCGTTCTGGATCGACGAGCCGCTCGCTGGTCGAGCAAGCAACAGAGATCGGCTTCTCTACTCGGCCTCCGGTCGGGAACTTTTCTGCCGGCCGGACGGCACTCCCAAGACCATCGGCACACCGCTGCGAAACCCGGACTACGCGAACACGCTGGAAACGATCGCGCGTGATGGCGCAGCGTCCTTCTACCGCGGTGAACTCGCCCACCGTATGGTGGAGGACTTTGCTGCCCACGGCGGCCTGCTGTCTTTGCAAGATCTCGCGACTTACGCACCACGCGAGAACGCTCCGCTGGCAGGAACCTACAGGGACCGGCGCATCACCACCAACCAGCCCCCCGGTGGCGGCGCGATGCTGCTCCAGATGCTCAACATCTTGGAGCAGTTCGACCTGAAGGCGTTCGGGCACAACACGCCGGAATACATCCGCATCGTATGCGAGGCCATGAAGCGCGCCACTATCGACAAAGACCGTCATCTCGGCGATCCGGCGTTTCTAGAGGTGCCGCTGGATCGCCTGCTCTCAAAAGCCTACGCGGTGCAGGCTGCTGCCGCCATCAAAGCCGGCGAGAAGGCCGACGTGCCCCGTCTCAACTTGGGGGCGCCTGTTCCCAAGGACACGACGCACCTGTCCGTGGTGGATGGTGAACGCAATTGTGCCGCCATCACGCATTCGCTCGCGATGCCGTCCGGTGTGATGACGCCGGGCCTTGGCTTCATGTACAACGGCTGCATGGGCGTGTTCGACCCGCGACCAGGCAGAACGGGCAGCATCGCACCCGGAAAAGCACGGTTCACTTCGGCCTGCCCCACCATCGTGTTCCGCGGAGACGAGCCCGAAATTGTGCTTGGCGCGCCGGGCGGGACGCAGATCGCGATGGGCGTACTGCAGACGATCCTGAACGTTGCGGATCATGGGATGAACATGCAAGAGGCCGTATCTGCTCCGCGCTTCTCGTCCACGAGCAACATCATCGATATTTCGAATCGCATTCCACGCTCCGTGTCCCGGCCGCTCGAGAGTCTGGGCTACGAAGTGGTTCGGAACCCCTTCGGGTACACGATTGCTTCTGTGCACGGGATCCGCATCAACGGCGAACGGCTCGAGGGTGGCGCCGACCCTGGCCGCGACGGCGTGGCTTACGAGGCTTGATCGTCAGGCGACCTGATTGCACCTTTATTTACCGGAGAGATCCCATGACCGATTGGAAGAGCTATCAAGACGGCAGTGCAGCCCTCGATGCGGAGACCGCACAGAATTGGCTGAATCAAGTGGTGGCGACCTGCAGCACCTTGGATCCTGAGCTCATCCTAGATATCTTCACGGATGACGTTATCGCCGACCTCGGCGCAGTCTTCCTTACCGGCAAGGAGCAGCTGCGTCCGATCATCCGTGAGCGATATTCGAGATACACCCACTACGACCTTCGCAAGACTGTTCGCGCAGTCGCCGGCGACCTGGTTATCTGTGACGCGCGATTGCGCTGGAAGTCGCCTGAACACCCAACGCTGCAGCACACTCGAGCCATCGAGATTCTTCAAGTCCGCGATGGCCGAATTGCACGCTGGGACAATGCGAGTTCGTCGTGGTCTGCCACTGAGGGTGAGGGTGTTCGCCTGGCGCCTGGCGCCTGATGACGCAGTTGCGTGACCTTGCGCACGCGTGCCCTCCTCCGACCTTCCAGCTTGAAAAATCCCGGACCTGCGTGTCCTGCCGGGCGCATCGGCGCGCGGCACCTTCTGGACCGCGATAAGTAGTGCATCTGAAAACCCGTAACCGGTCTTTCCCTTTCCGACAAAGTGGTACGCGGGACAGAAATCGATCCAACTAGATTTGGAACGTCACTACCAAGGAACCCACCATGTCTTTCCGCAATCTCGCATTCGGCGCCCTGCTGGCGGCCATCCTTCTGCCGGCTTCCGCACAGACCGACAAGTTCCCATCCCGACCGATCAGGCTGGTCGTGCCCTGGAGCGCAGGGGGCAACACGGACGGTATCGCACGGCTGATGGCCTTGAAGCTTTCGGCGCGAATAAACCAGCAGGTGGTGGTAGACAACAAGCCCGGCGCGAACGGAATCGTCGTATGCGGTCAATTAACCACGCCCTTGTTGAGTGAACGATGAGCTGTGAGGCTACGTGTCCATGTAGAGCAACATGGACATGTAGAGATGACAG
>NZ_VIVL01000016.1 GCF_007828835.1 Variovorax beijingensis
TGAGGGCCGAGGGCTTGTGGAAGTGCTCGCCGCCGGCGCGGGCGAAGGCATGGTCGACGCCGGGGTAGACGTGCAGCGTCACGCCGGGGCGGCCCCGCAGCGCCTGCACGATGCGCTCGCGGGCTCCGGGCGGGCAGAACTTGTCGAGCTCTGCGATGTGCAGCGTCAGCGGCCGCTTGATCTGGTCGGCCTCGTCGAGTGCGGCCTCGATGCCCACGCCGTAGTAGCCCACCGACACGTCCGCGTCGGTGCGGCAGGCCGCCAGGTAGGCCAGCTTGCCGCCCAGGCAGAAGCCGAGCACACCGACCTTGGCGCCGCTCACTTCGGGCCGGGCACGCAGCGCGCTGATGGAGGCCTGCATGTCTTCCATGCCACGGGCCTCGTCGAAGCCCTGGTAGAAGCCGAAGGCGCGCTGCCAGTCGGCCTCGCTGTAGCCGAGCTCCACGTCGGGCTGCTGGCGCCAGAACAGGTCGGGCACGAGCGTCACGTAACCTTCCTCGGCGTAGTAGTCGGCCACCTCGCGCATCGTGTGGTTGATGCCGAAGATCTCCTGCGCAATCACGAGGCCGGGGCCGCTGCCCGAGCGTGGCACGGCCAGGTAGCCGCGAAACGTGCCGCTGCCGTCGGTGGCCTCGATCTGGATGTATCGACCTGTCATGTTGGATCTCCGAATTCGTCATGGGACGCCATGCGGCGCGCAGCAAGGATAATCCGCGACCATGGAAATCATCAGCTTTCTCGTCGACTTCATCCTGCACGTCGACAAACACCTCGAGGCCTTCGTCGTGGCCTACGGCCCCTGGGTCTATGCGCTGCTCTTCCTGATCGTGTTCGTGGAGACCGGCGCGGTGGTGATGCCCTTCCTGCCCGGCGATTCGCTGCTGTTCATCGTGGGCGCTCTGTGCGGCGTGGGGCTCATGAGCTTTCCGCTGGCTTGCGCGGTGCTCATTGCCGCGGCCATCCTGGGCGATCAGTGCAACTACAGCATCGGCCGCTACTTCGGGCCCAAGGTCTTCAAGTGGGAGGACTCGCGCTTCTTCAACCGCAAGGCCTTCGACCAGGCCCACGCGTTCTACGAGCGCTATGGCGGCATCACGATCATCCTTGCGCGCTTCATGCCCTTCATTCGCACCTTCGCACCCTTCGTGGCCGGCGTGGCGGAGATGAGCCGCGCGAAGTTCACCATGTTCAATGTGGTGGGCGGGCTGATCTGGGTGCTGGGCATCGCGACGGCGGGCTACTTCTTCGGCAACCTGCCGTTCGTGCGCGAGCATCTGGACAAGATCATCTGGGCGCTGATCTTCGTGCCGGGCCTGATCGCGATCTTCGGTGCCTGGCGTGCATCGCGCGCAGAGAAGGCGCGCGCGCAATTGCCTTCGAAGGCTTGATCGGTACCGGAAAAAAAAAAGCGCGCCCGTGGCGCGCTCCGATGAGAGTGGAATCGGATCAGTATCTCGGCCCGTTGTAGGGGTAATAGCCGCTCGGCGGATAAGCGCGCTGGCTCTCGTAGTAGTTGCGTTCGTCCACACTGCGACCCACTTGATTGCCGATCACACCACCAATGGCTGCACCACCCAGCGTGCTGCCGGTGTTGCCGCCGATGGCGTGGCCCACCGCCGCACCGCCAAGCGCGCCAATGCCGGTGCCCAGGTTCTGGTTGGGACCGGATGCGCAACCCGCCAGCGCCATGACCGCGGTTGCCGCTGCCGCGGTCATCCAGATTCGTGCCTTCATCATCATGGTGTCCACCTTTCTAGAGTGATGCAGCCATGATGGACAAAAGGCACCACCCCGCCGTGTAGGAGCCTGCCGCGCCTGGCTGTGCGTTGCCACGGGCCGCTCGGCGTGGGACAGCAGGGCGAGCGAGCCTAGAGCTGGCGGCTGCGCGCGAGCGGCGGGTTCTGCGCAAAGTAGCGCTGGATGCCGCGCATCAGCGCATCGGAAAGGCTCTCCTGGTAGCTGACGCTGCGCAGGTTCGCTTCTTCTTCGGGGTTGCTGATGAATGCCGTTTCGACCAGCACACTGGGAATGTCGGGCGCCTTGAGCACCGCGAAGCCGGCCTGCTCGACCGCGGGCTTGTGCAGCCGGGCACCGATGCCGCGGATCTCGCCGAGCATGGCGCCGCCGAGCTTGAGGCTGTCGTTGATCTGCGCCGTGGTGCTCATGTCGAGCAGCGCGCGCTGCACCTGCACTTCATGGTTGCCGACGTTCACGCCGCCCACTTTGTCGGCTTCGTTTTCCTTGTTGGCGAGCCAGCGCGCGGCGCTGCTCGAGGCACCGCTCTGGCTGAGCGCAAAGACGCTCGCGCCGCGCGCGGCGGGCGTGGTGAACGCATCGGCGTGGATGCTCACGAAGAGGTCGGCCTGCACGCGCCGCGCCTTCTGCACGCGCACACCCAGCGGCACAAAAAAATCGGCGTCACGCGTGAGAAACGCGCGCATCGGGTTGCCGTTGACGCTGCTGGCGTTGATGCGGTCGCGCAGGCGGTGCGCGATCTGCAGCACGATGTCTTTTTCGCGCGTGCCGTTGGGGCCGATGGCGCCCGGATCTTCGCCGCCGTGGCCGGGATCGAGCGCCACGATGATGATGCGGTCGGTGCGGCTTGCGGTGGCGCCGCCGCGCGCGGACGCGACGGGCGCGGGAGGTGCCGCAGGTACGGCAGCCGCAATGGGCGGTGCGGGCGGCACGACGGGGCCGGGCCGCGTCGACTGCTGCGCCATCAGCTCGCCCAGCGGGTCGGGTGCGGGCCCGGCCGCCGTGGCCGGCGGGCGGGCCGGAGATGGTGCGATGCTGTCGGGCACAGGGCGCGGCGCGGGCACGTTGGGCGAAGGCCGCACGAGAATCGGCGGCCCGCCGTCGGGTGCGAGGCCCGAGGAGGGCGCGGCCGGCGGCGGCACCGCGGGCGCGCTCGCCACGGCACCGTTGTTGCCGCCGGAGCTGCTGCCGCGCGGTGCTTCGCGCAGGCGCTCGGTGATCAGCGCTTCCATCGGGTCGATGGCTTTTTCGGGGTAGAGGTCGAGCACCAGCCGGTGCTTGTACGCGGCAATGGGCGCCAGCGAGAACACCTGCGGCACCACGGCCTGCTTGAGATCGAACACGATGCGCACCACCTTGGGTGCGTTCTGGCCGACGCGCAGGCCGTTGATGTACGGGTCGCCCGGCTTGATCTTGCCGACCAGGTCGCGCAGCTCGGGGTTGAGGTCGATGCCTTCGATGTCCACCGCCAGCCGCGGCGGACTGCCCACGACCAGCTGCTGCGAATGCAGCCGCGCGTCGGATTCGATGGTCACGCGCGTGTAGTCGGCCGCGGGCCACACGCGCACCGCGAGGATGGTGGCGCCGCGCGCGATCTGGTGCACGCCGAGCATCAGCGCGATGCTGCCGCCCTGCAGCAGCACACGCCGTTTGAGGCCGCTGGCCTTCATGCGCCGAGCTGCGTCAGCAGGTCGCTGCCGCGGGGAGTGTTCGCCAGGAGGGTCACGCTGCGTGTGTCGTCTGTCATCGCTTCTATTTTAATAGCGAGGTCGGCAATTGGTGTGCGGCCGGCAGCGTTTTCTGGCCACTCCGCGAGCTTGAGGCCCGGTCCCGCGAAAATGTCACGGAAGCCGGCGTCGTCCCACTCGCGCGGATCGTTGAAGCGGTAGAAGTCGAAATGGAAGATGGCAAGGCCGTCGGGCGCTTCGTGCGGCTCGACCACGGCATAGGTCGGGCTCTTGATGCGGCCCTCGATGCCGAGCGCGCGCAGCAGGTGCCGCACGAGGGTGGTCTTGCCGGCGCCGAGGTCGCCGTGCAGCGCGATGAATGCATCGCGCAGCGCGGGCGAGGCCGCCAGCGCGCGCGCGAAGGCGCCGGTGTCGTCCTCGCTGCGCCAGTGCAGCGTGCGGCCGGCATTCTTCGGCGTTTCTACAATCGGCAAGTGATCGTCAGCCATCCACTCGTTGCTCGTATTCAGGCATTGGCCCGGGAACTCGGATTCTCCCAAATCGGAATCGCGGGTGTCGATTTATCGAGCGCCGAGGAAGGTCTGATGCAATGGCTGGCCCATGGGTTCCATGGCGAGATGAAATACATGGCAACGCACGGCACGCGCCGCGCCAGGCCGGCCGAGCTGGTGCCGGGCACGGTGAGCGTCATCACGGCGCGCATGGACTACCTGCCGCGCGGCACGCCGCCGGGTGACTGGCAGGCCGTGGAGTTCGATCGCCTCGCGCGCCCCGGCGAAGCCATCGTCTCGGTCTATGCGCGCGGCCGCGACTATCACAAGGTGATGCGTGCGCGGCTGGCCAAACTGGCTGCGCGCATCGCCGAGGAAGTGGGCCCGTTCGGCCATCGCGCCTTCACCGATTCGGCGCCGGTGCTCGAAGCCGAGCTTGCCTCGCGCAGCGGCCAGGGCTGGCGCGGCAAGCACACGCTGGTGCTGGACCGCAGCGCGGGCTCGATGTTCTTCCTGGGCGAGATCTACGTCGACATGGCGCTGCCCGAGAGCGAGCCGGTCAGCGCGCACTGCGGCAGTTGCAGCGCCTGCATCGACGTGTGCCCGACAAAGGCCATCGTCGCGCCATACCGGCTCGATGCGCGGCGCTGCATTTCGTATCTCACCATCGAGCACGGCGGCCCGATCTCGCTGGAGCTTCGGCCCCTGATGGGCAACCGCATCTACGGCTGCGACGACTGCCAGCTGATCTGCCCCTGGAACAAGTTCGCGAAGAAGAGCGCGCTGCCCGACTTCGATGCGCGCGAAGGGCTGACCGGCCAGTCGCTGGCCGCGCTCTTTGCCTGGAGCGAGGAAGATTTCCTGCGCTTCACCGAGGGCAGCCCGATCCGCCGCATCGGGCATGAACGCTGGCTGCGCAACATCGCCGTGGCCCTCGGAAACGCACTGCGCGCGGGCGAGAGCGGCGCCGCAGAGGCACTGGCCACGCGGGCATCGGACCCGAGCGAACTGGTGCGCGAGCACGTGGCGTGGGCGCTGGCGCAGCGCCCCGGGCGCTGAACCAACTCAGCGCGGCAGCGCCAGCGCAAACGGCAGGCTCGCCACGCCCAGCAGCGTGGACAGGGTCACGAGACCCGCCACGTACGGACCGTTGTAGCCCATGCGCGCCGCCAGCACATAGGCGCTCGAGGCCGTGGGCACGGCGGAAAACGCCATCAGCACGGCGGCCTGTGTTGCGTCCAGCCGCAGCGCGAGAGACAGGCCCCACGCCACCAGCGGCAGCAGCAGGTGCCGTATGGACAGCACCGACACCGCAAGCACCTTGCCGCGCCCCAGGCTCGCGAACTGCATGCCCGCGCCGGCGGCCAGCAGGCCGAGCGCGAGCGATGCGGCGCCGATGCGCGCGAGCGTGGGCGTGGCCCAGTTCGGAACGGTGAAGCCCAGCACGTTGGCCAGCAGACCGGCCAGCGTGGCGACGATCAGCGGATTGCGCACCAGCTGTCGCGCGAAGCCGCTCTGCGCATGCCGCGCCATCGGCCAGACGGCCGCGATGTTGAACATCGGCACGCACACGCCGATCAGCACCGCGATCAGCAACAGGCCCTGCGCACCGGCCAGCCGCTCGGCGAGCGCAAGGCAGATGAAGGAGTTGAAGCGGAACCCGATCTGCGCGCTGGCCGCATGGTCGCGGCGGTCGATGTGAGAGCGCAGGCCGGGCACATGGGGCAGCGCGTAGGCCATCGCGATGCCGCTGAGGCCGATGCCCACGCCCGCAGTGAGCAGGCTCGAGGTGGCGGCAAAATCGAGCGGGCTGCGCACGATGGAGTGGAACAGCAGCACCGGAAATAGAAAGTAGTAGACCAGGCTTTCGACCTGGTCCCAGACGCGGCGGTCGAGCGCCGTGTAGCGGCAAAGCAGCCAGCCGATGGCAATGAGCGAAAAATCCGGAAAGAGCAGCTGTGCGAAGTTCACCGCCTCGAGCATAAACCGCGGCGGACCATGGGTAATCCACAGCACCGGCGAGGTGCGAAGCCGCTAGCATCCGGGGCTTTGGTTTTTCGACAATCAATCAGTCAATCAAGGAGTTATAGATGCAACGTCGTCAATGGGGCGCCATGGTGGGAGCCGCCGCGCTGGTCGCGGCTGCGGGCCAGAGCTTCGCGCAGGGCTACCCGAACAAGCCGGTCGAACTGAGCGTGCCCTTTGCTCCGGGCGGCACGACCGACATCGTGGCGCGCGTGATTTCCGACCCGCTCGGCAAGGTGCTGGGCCAGCCGGTGGTGGTGATCAACCGCGCGGGCGGCGGCGGCATCGTGGGCGCGGCCGAAACGGCGCGCGCCACGCCCGACGGCTACAAGCTGGGCGTGGCCACGGTATCGAGCACGGCCGCCAACCCGGCCATCAACCCCAAGGTGCCGTACGACCCGATCAACGACTTCACGCCGATCATCAACATCGCGGCCACACCCAACATCATTGCGGTCAACCCGAGCTTCCCGGCCAAGAACTACGCGGAGTTCGTGGCCGAGCTCAAGAAGAACCCCGGCAAGTACTCGTATGCCTCGTCGGGCACGGGCGGCATCGGCCACCTGCTGATGGAGCTCTACAAGAGCCTCACCAACACCTTCGTCACGCACATTCCCTACCGCGGCGCGGGCCCTGCGCTCAACGACGTGGTGGCCGGCCAGGTGCCGATCATGTTCGACAACATCCCCTCGGCCATGCCTTTCATCCAGAGCGGCCGGCTGGTGCCCATCGTGGTGTCGGCGCCGCAGCGCCTGGCCGCGCTGCCCAACGTGCCGACCTTCAAGGAAGTAGGGCTCGAGCCGGTCAACCGCATGGCGTACTACGGCATCCTCGGCCCCAAGGGCCTGCCGAAGGAAGTGGTCGACAAGATCAGCGCCGGCGTGAAGAAGGCGGTGGAAGACCCGGCCGTGAAGAAGCGCATCGAAGACACGGGTTCGCTGATCGTGGCCAACACGCCCGAGCAGTTCGCCGCGCAGATCAAGGCCGAATACGAGGTCTACAAGCAGGTCGTCGCCAAGCAGAAGCTCAAGCTGGACTGAGCCTCGCCAACCCTGCCGAAGCCGCCCGCGCCACGGGCGGCTTTTCTTTTTGTTATCTTGCAGCGCATGACCGAGGCCGCCGCCACACAAACCCCCGAGATCGACGACTTCATCGATGCCCTCTGGCTCGAGGACGGGCTGTCGAAGAACACGCTGGCCGCCTACCGCCGCGACCTCGCGCTGTTCGCGCAGTGGCTTGGCAGACAGCGCAGCGGCGGCGCGCTCGATACGGCGCAGGAGTCCGACCTGCAGGCCTACATGGGTGCGCGCCTGTCGACCAAGGGCAAGGCCACCTCGGCCAATCGGCGGCTCACGGTGTTCAAGCGCTACTACCGTTGGGCGCTGCGCGAGCGCCGCATCGCGGCCGATCCGAGCATCCGGCTTGCGCCCGCGCGGCAGATGCCGCGGGCCATCAAGACGTTGTCGGAAAAACAGGTGGACGACCTGCTGGCCGCACCCGACGTGGAAACCCCGCTCGGCCTGCGCGACCGCGCGATGCTCGAGCTGATGTATGCGAGCGGCCTGCGCGTGAGCGAGCTGCTGGCGCTCAAGGTCATCGACATGAGTTTGAACGACGGCGTGCTGCGCGTGCTCGGCAAGGGCAGCAAGGAGCGCCTCGTGCCCTTCGGCGGCGAGGCGCGGCGCTGGATCGAGCGCTACCTGGAAGAGTCGCGCCCCGCCATCCTCGATGGGCAGCAGACGCCCGACCTGTTCGTGACCGCGCGCGGCGCGGGCATGACGCGCGTGATGTTCTGGATCATCGTGAAGAAGCAGGCCGCCGCGGCCGGCATCCACGTGCCGCTGTCGCCGCACACGCTGCGCCATGCCTTCGCCACGCACCTGCTGAACCACGGCGTGGACCTGCGCGCGGTGCAGCTGCTGCTCGGCCATGCCGACATTTCCACGACCACCATCTACACCCACGTGGCGCGCGAACGGCTCAAGCAACTGCATGCCGCACACCATCCACGCGGCTGAGCCGCTGTCCGCATCGCAGCGCATCGGTTGCGCGGGCTGGAGCCTGCCGCGCGCGCTGTGGAGCGAGTTCCCGCCCGAGGGCTCGCACCTGCAGCGTTATGCACAGCGCTTTGGCGCGGCCGAGATCGACACCTCGTTCTACCGCCCGCACCGGCGCGAGACCTACGCGCGCTGGGCCGCGAGCACGCCCCCGGACTTCCGCTTCGCGGTCAAGCTGCCCAAGGCCATCACGCATGAACGGCGGCTGGCCGGCGCAATGCCGGCCTTCGATGAATTCCTGGCGCAGGCCATGGGGCTGGCCGAGAGGCTCGGCTGCCTGGTCGTGCAGCTGCCGCCGAGCCTGGTCTTCGACGAGCGCGTGGTCCGCCGGTTCCTTGCCGACCTGCGGCGAAGGCACGGCGGGGCGGTGGCGCTGGAGCCGCGGCACCGCAGCTGGTTCGTGCCCGCGGCAGAGTCGCTGCTGGCGCGCTGGCGCATCGGGCGGGTGCTGGCCGATCCGGTGCTGTTCGACGAAGCGGCCGCGCCCGGCGGATGGCCCGGCCTCGTCTATCTGCGGCTGCACGGATCGCCGCGGCGCTACTGGTCGGCCTACGACAATGCGCTGCTCGCGCGGCTCGCACAGCGCTTGATGCAAGCGCGGGAGGAGGGCGCCGCGTGCTGGTGCATCCTCGACAACACCGCGGGCGGCGCGGCGGTGGGCAATGCGATGACGCTCGCGCGCCTGGTTCAGAATGGCTGATCCGTTCAGCTTTTTTCGAGATCATGTATTTTCCGTTCAAGCCTTCGTGGCTCTTCGCCGCCGCGACGCTCTGCACTGCCGCCGTGGCCCAGGCCCAGGCCGTTCCCAAGACCATCCGCCTCATCGTGGCGTATCCCGCAGGCGGCGTCAGCGACGTGGTCGCGCGTGCGCTCGGCGACAGGCTCGCCGCGCAGATGGGCACCACGGTGGTGGTCGACAACCGCGCCGGCGCCAGTGGCGCCATCGGCATGGATGCCGTCGCCAAGGCGGCACCCGACGGTGCCACGCTGGGCTTCTCGGCCATCAGCCCGCTGGTGCTGAGTCCGCACCTCGGCAAGCTGCCTTTCGATCCGCTGAAGGACATCGCACCGGTGGCGAGCGTGATGTATTCGCCGGTGTTGTTGATCGCCACGCCGGCCAGCAGGGCGCGCGACTTCCGCGCGCTGATCGCCGATGCCAAGGCACAGCCCGGCGCGGTGCGCTGGGCCACCTCGGGGCCGGCATCGCTCGGCCACATCGTGCTCGAGCAGGTGAAGGCGGCCACGGGCGTGGACATCACGCACGTGCCCTACAAGGGCGGCGGCCAGCAACTCAACGATGCGCTTGGCGGCCAGTTCGAGATTCTCTCGAGCAACGCGAGCCCCACGCTCACTTCGCACATCCGGTCGAGCAAGCTGCGTCCGCTGGCCGTGGGTGCGCCGGCGCGGCTCGAGAGCCTGCCGCAGGTGCCCACGCTGGGCGAGCTGGGCTTCAAGGCGGCGAACATCAATTCGGTGTTCGGCGTCTTTGCGCCCGCGGCCACGCCGCCCATATTGATCGAGAAGTACAACGCCGAGATCAACAAGGCCCTGGCCAGCCCCGAGCTGCGCGCCAAGCTCACGGCCACCGACAACGTGCCGACCGGAGGCAGCCCCTCGGCCTTCGCCGCGGAGATCGCCTCGGAGTTCGAAGGCAATGCGCGCATCGTGAAGGCCGCGAACATCAAGGCCGATTGACCCTGCGGCTTGCGCGCTCAATTTCCCTACCTTATAGTAGGTAGATGAGCAGCGCCATCGCCTCCTCGACTGCACTCGCCGCCGGCAGCACCCGGGAGCAGATCCTCGGGGTGGCGCGGCACCTGATCGAAACGCGCTCCTACCTGGGTTTCAGTTTCCAGGACGTGGCCGATGCGGTCGGCATCCGCAAGGCGAGCCTGTACCACCACTTTCCGACCAAGGAAGCGCTCGGCATCGCGGTGATCCGCCAGGCCACGCAGCTCTTCAAGGACTGGGACGCGGTGCGGGTGCGCACGCCGAAGGACGCGCTCGAATCCTATTTCCGCATGTACCGCGACACGCTCAAGGCGGGCTCGGGCATGTGTCCCGCGGGGGCACTGACGCCCGGCTGGGACTGCATCGACAAGGAACTGCGCCAGGCCGTGCAGGAACTGCGCAACACGCAGGTGTTGTGGCTCACCGGCGTGCTGGGCACGCTGGCGCCGACCCGGCAGAAGAAGGGTGCATCGCTTGCATCGCAGGCGGCCTATGTGTTTGCGGTGTGCCAGGGCGCGCTGCTCGCATCGCGCATGACGGGACGCGTCGAGGACTTCGACGAGGCCATTGCGCAGCTCAGGAGTTCATTGCCTGGCTGATCGCCGGGCGGCATCGCGGGCACGCAGCGCGTGCCTATTTTTTGACCTCGTTGCCTACCGATTGGATGGTAGGGTTTTGATCAAGGAGCGTTCCCATGAAAGCCGTCATTTCCGCCTATGCGCGCTCGCCTTTCCACTTCGCGAAGAAGGGCGTGCTCGCCGAGGTGCGCCCCGACACGCTGGCCGCCGGCGTGGTTCGCGGCCTGCTGCAGCGCACCGACCTCGATCCCGCGCTGCTCGAAGACATCATCCTGGGCTGCGCCTACCCCGAGGCCTCGCAGGGCAACAACCTCGCGCGCATCGTCGGCCTGTTGGCCGGCCTGCCGCACGAGGTGGGCGGCATGACGGTGAACCGCTTCTGCGGCTCGTCGATGCAGGCGGTGCACATTGCCGCGGCGCAGATCGAGGCGGGCATGGGCGAGGCCTTCCTGTGCGTGGGCGTGGAGTCGATGACGATGGTGCCGCAGGGCGGCTTCAACTTCTCGCCGAACCCGGAGCTGAAGGAAAGCACCGATGCCTACATCTCGATGGGTGACACCGCCGAGAACGTCGCGCAGCGCTGGAACGTGAGCCGTGCCGACCAGGAGGCCTTCGCCGTCGAGTCGCACCGCAAGGCCGCCGCCGCGCGCGCGCAAGGGCGCCTGGCGGGCGAGATCGTGCCGGTGCGCCTGGCTTCGGGCGAGGTGGTCGATGTCGATGGCTGCATCCGCCCGGCCACCTCGGCCGAGGCGCTGGCGGGCCTCAAGCCGGCGTTCCGTGCCGATGGCGTGGTGACGGCCGGCACCTCTTCGCCGCTCACCGACGGCGCCGCCGCCGTGCTCGTGACCAGCGATGCCTTCGCCGCGAAGCACGGCCTGCAGCCGCTCGCGCGCATCCGGTCGTTCGCGACCGTGGGCGTCGATCCGGCCGTCATGGGCATCGGCCCGATTCCCGCAACGCGCAAGGCGCTGGCGCGCGCCGGGCTCGGGGCCGCCGACCTCGACGTGATCGAACTGAACGAGGCCTTCTCGTCGCAGGCGCTGGCCTGCATCCGCGATCTCGGCCTCGATGCGGCCAAGATCAATCTCGACGGCGGCGGCCTTGCCATCGGCCACCCGCTGGGCGCGACCGGTGCGCGCATCACGGGCAAGGCGGCGTCGCTGCTCGCGCGCGAGAAGGGCCGCTATGCGCTGGCCACGCAATGCATCGGGGGCGGGCAGGGCATTGCCACGATTCTCGAGCGCGTCTGAGCGCTTGTTCGAGAATGCGCGCAGGCACTACAAGGAACTCCCATGGCGGCACTCCCTGACGACACGGACGCCAAGCGCGCGCTGTATCTCGAAGACCTGTCGGTCGGCGACCGCTTCCAGAGCGGCGAACACGCGCTGGACGCGGCGCAGATCAAGGCCTTTGCATCGCAGTTCGATCCGCAGCCTTTCCACACCGACGAAGAGGCCGCGAAGGACACCTTCTTCGGCGGCCTTGCGGCCAGCGGCTGGCACACGGCGGCGCTCACCATGAAGCTGATGGTGGAAAGCGGCATTCCGCTGGCTGAAGGCATCATCGGCTCGGGCGGCGAACTGCAGTGGCCCAAGCCGACGCGGCCCGGCGACGTGCTGCACGTGGTGAGCGAGGTGCTCGACATCACGCCCTCGCGCTCCAAGCCCGGCCGCGCGATGGTGACGATGCGCTGCCGCACGCTCAACCAGCGCGGCGAGGTGCTCCAGTACTTCACGCCCAAGCTGGTGGTGCACGCCAGGCCCGCGTAGGCCTCCCGTTCAGTCCTTGGCGGCGGCCGAGAGCGCGCGCAGCTCCTCGGCACTGAAGCCCGCCCGGCCGCGGGCTTCGAGGTTGAAGGGTGGCTTCAGGCGCGGCGCTTCGTAGCGCGCCACGAGTTCGGGATAGGTCGTCTCGGGGTCGCGGCCCGCGCGCTCGCAGAGCCAGCGGTACCAGCGATTGCCGATGGCCACATGGCCCACCTCGTCGCGCAGGATGATGTCGAGGATCTCGACCGCGCGCAGCGCATCGGGCGTGTCGACGCGCCTGAGCTTGGCCTGGATGAGCGGCGTGGCGTCGAGCCCGCGCGCTTCGAGCGTGCGCGGCACCAGCGCCATGCGCGCGAGCACGTCGTCTTTCGTCTTCTCGCACATGCTCCAGAGCCCGTCGTGGCCCGGGAAGTCACCGTAGCGCCAGCCCATGTCTTGCAGGTGCGCATGCAGCAGCGTGAAGTGCTGCGCTTCCTCGTCGGCCACGCGCAGCCAGTCGCGGTAGTAGGCCTCGGGCATGCCGTCGTAGCGCCAGACGGCGTCGAGCGCGAGGTTGATGGCGTTGAACTCGATGTGGCAGATCGAATGGATCAGCGCGGCGCGGCCTTCGGGCGTGAAAGGCGAGCGCTTTTGCACGGCGGTGGCGGCCACGCGCAGCGGCCGTTCGGGGCGGCCCGGCACGCCGATGTCATCGCCCACGACGCGCAGAGGGTCGGTTGCTATGGAATCGGTAGCGGCGAGGGCAGCGGTGGCGCGCGTTGCGGCCACCTTCTGTTCAGGGTCGGTGAGTCGCAGCGCGGCCAGCGCGCTCAATCGGGGGTGCATCCCTACAATTCTAGGTTTTGCCCCCGGAGACTCCACGATGGCCCTCTATGAACTCGACGGCGTTGCGCCGCAACTCGGCACCGGTGCATGGGTCGCCGACAGCGCGGAGGTGATCGGCAACGTGCAGTTGGGCGACAACGCGAGCATCTGGTTCGGCGCGGTGCTGCGCGGCGACAACGAGAAGATGACCATCGGGCGCAACAGCAACGTGCAGGACATGTCGATGCTGCATTCCGACCCCGGCAGCCCGCTCACCATCGGCGAGAACGTCACCATCGGCCACCAGGTCATGCTGCATGGCTGCACCATCGGCGACAACTCGCTGATCGGCATCCAGGCCGTGGTCTTGAATAACGCGAAGATCGGCCGCAATTCGATTGTTGGCGCCGGCAGCGTCGTGACCGAGGGCAAGGAGTTTCCCGACAACTCCCTGATCTTCGGCTCGCCCGCCAAGGTGATGCGCACGATCAGCGACGAAGACGCTGCCCGACTGCGGCACGGCTCCGACCATTACGTAGCAAATGCCATTCGCTATGCGAAGGGCTTGAAGAAAATCGCCTGACACTGCGCAGGCCCAACAGAAAGAAGAATCCGTTTTGAGCGAGCTGCACAAATTCCTGTTCGATGGCTTGCCGGTGCGCGGCATGATCGTGCGCCTGACAGATGCGTGGCAGGAAATCCTGGCGCGGCGCGCCTCCAACACCGCCACCGGCGCCTACCCGCCGCCGGTGGCCGAACTGCTCGGCGAGATGACGGCCGCGGCCACGCTGATGCAGGCCAACATCAAGTTCAACGGTGCGCTGATCCTGCAGATCTTCGGCGACGGCCCGGTCAAGGTGGCCGTGGCCGAGGCCAAGCCCGACCTGAGCCTGCGCGCCACCGCCAAGGTGATCGGCGACCTGCCGGCCGATGCGCGCCTGCCCGAGATGGTCAACGTCGGCAACAAGGGCCGCTGCGCCATCACGCTCGACCCCAAGGACAAGCTGCCGGGCACGACGCCCTACCAGGGCGTGGTGCCGCTGTTCGACGACGAGGGCGAGAAGCTCGGCCGGCTTAGCGACGTGCTGCAGCATTACATGCTGCAGAGCGAGCAGCTCGACACCACGCTGGTGCTCGCGGCCGACGACCAGGTGGCGGCCGGCCTGCTGATCCAGCGCCTGCCGATGAAGGGTGAAGGCAATCTCGAAGGCACGTCCGGCAAGGACCACGACCAGACCAACCAGGACCAGATCGGCCGCAACGAGGACTACAACCGCATCTCGATCCTCGCCTCGAGCCTCACGCGCGACGAACTGCTCACGCTCGACATCGAGACCATTCTTCGCCGCCTGTTCTGGGAAGAAAAGCTGCTGCGCTTCGAGCCGCAGGCGGGCCTGCTGGGCCCGCACTTCGCGTGCACCTGCGGGCGCGACCGCGTGGCGCAGATGATCCGGGGGCTCGGCGTCGAGGAGGCGGAGGAAATCCTGGCCGAGCGCGGCGACATCGAGGTGGGCTGCGACTTCTGCGGCAAGCAGTACCGCTTCGATGCAGTCGATGCAGCGCAGATCTTCAGGCCGCCGACGGATCAGATTCCGGGCAGCCCGATCGTCCAGTAACGCTCTTCGCCGGGCGAGGTTCGGCGCGCCGGTGTGCCGGCCGCTCGCTCAGCGCGGCGCCTTGTCGTCGAAATCGCTGAACGCGATGTCGGGTGCGCTGGTGTTGTGGCGCGAAGGCAGGCTGCGGCCGAAGCGCACCTGCGTGGCGTTCAGCGTCTTCACCTCGGGCAGCGGCAGAACCTGTTCCGCGGCCCCGGGCGATTCCTGCCAGCGCAGCTCGCTCACGTCGGCGTTGTCGGGCGCCACGTACATCGAGCGCAGCACGGCAAAGGGCCGCGCGCTGGCCGTGGGCTTGGAAAGCGTCACGTCGAGCGCGGTGCGCTCGCGGCTGATCTCGGACACCTTGGCCACGGCGCTGCCGCCGCCGACGAAGCGCAGGTGGATGGCCAGCGGCTTCGGCACGATGCGGATCGACGCGATGTCGACCACCGGCCGGCTGCCCTGTTCGACCGGGCCGAGCAGGAACGACGAGCCATACACCCCGTCGCCGAAGCGCGCCTGCGGCAGCGGCTTGATGCGCCAATAGCCGTCGGCCGGGTAGAGCACCAGCGCTTCGAGCGCCTTGCCTTCTTCCTTGCGGAAGATCTGCAGCAGGTGGAAGCCGCGGTCCGTGCGCGCACCCACGCGCACCGGCACCTGCTGCGGCCGCCAGAAGCTGGGCAGCGTCATGCCGACGATGCGCCACTGCGCGTCGTCGAGCAGCACCACGCGGCGCGGCTTGAACTTGTGCGCGGGATCGGTGGGATGCGCGCCGCCGTCGAAGTTGCAGCCCGAGAAATCGGGCGCAGTGGTGTCGTTGCCGATGCTGTCGAGATAGGCCGGCTGCAGCGCCTCGATGCGCATGCGCCGGATGCCTTCGCCGCGCAGCACCAGCGAGACATTGTCTTCCTCGGCGCAGGCGGTGGCCGTGGTGGCGTTCTCCACGGTGGCCGCGACGGGCGCGGCCGTGGCAGCCGTGGCCAGCAGCGCGGCCAGGAGGAAGCCGCAAGGGCGAGAGAAACGAGGCGGGAACATCGATCAGGTCTCCGAACTGGGGGTTGAAGGCGTGTCGTCGCGGCGTCCGATCAGGTCGCTGAAAAGCCGATGCTCGCATTCCGGATCGGAGCATTTCTCGCAAGGCCATGACCAGGAGGCGGGTTTCGATTCGGCGCGGCCGCGTGCGCGGGTCCGGCCTTCGCTGCCGGCGATGGAATTGATGGCGTTCCACGCATTGGAGAGCCTTTCGCTGCCGGTGCCATGCACCACGGCGAAGGAAAGCCCCGCACGCGCCAGCGCCGCGCGCACCAGCGCATCGGTGGGTTCGCGCGCGTGGTCGCCATCGCGCAAGGGGTCTGCGATCCACGGGATGTCGAGCGCGGTCAGCAGGGTGATCGCGCAGCGCGCCTGCGCTGCCAGCGCGTCGGCGTGCAGCGAGGTGTCGCCGAACAGCAGTTCGCTGTAGACCGCGGTCATGAGAGCCGTGGTGTCGGCCACCACCACCACACCCGAAACGGCCGCGGCTTCGATGCGGCGCGTCTGCTCCTGCGCGATGGCCTGCTGTTCGTCAGGGCGCGGCGTGCGGCCTTCGCGCTCGCACCATTCGCGCAGGTATTCGCCCACCAGCGTGGTGGCAATGCCGCGTTCCTGCAGGCGCTGCGCGAGCGCGCCGGCGAGTTCGGTCTTGCCGGTGCTCTCGGCCCCGAGCAGCGCGATCACGCATCCGGACGGCAGGGTGGGCGTCATGCGCGCGCTGCCGCCCGGCCGTGCATGCGCGCGCGCCACGCAAGAAAGCCCGCCACGCTGAGCACCGCGAACACGGCATAGAGCCCGACCGTGAGCCACAGGCCCTTGTGGATGAACAGGCCCACGCTCGCGACGTTCACCGCCAGCCACACCAGCCAGTTCTCGATGAACTTGCGCCCGAGCAGGAATTGGCCGACGAGGCTGAGCCCGGTCGAGAACCCGTCCCACCAGGGCACGTCGGTGTCGGTGAAGCGGCGCAGGAAGAGGGCGACCGCGGGCCATGCCAGCGCGCAGGCTGCGAGTGCCAGCGCGATGCCGCGCGGCGAAAGCCGGCTGACCCGCAATGCGCTGCCATCGGCACGGTGGCCGCGCAGCCATTGCGCCCAACCCCAGAGCGCGACCACGGCGAAGAAAACCTGCAGCGAGGCGTCGCCGTAGATGCGCGCCTGCGCGAACACGGCCACGTAGAGCAGCGAACTGATGATTGCCAGCGGCCAGCCCCAGTGGATCTCGCGCATGTTGCAGCCGACCATCGCGAGCGCCAGCACCGCGGCCACGAGTTCGAGCCAGCTGACCGGTGAGCCCCAGAGCGCAAATGCGGGGGCCGAGAAGAACTCGGGCATCAGCGCACCAGCGGTCGGCCCCGTGCAAACATACCGAGTGTGGGGGTCATGTTCAGTGGGTGACCTGAACGAATACTTCGTTGGGCTTGACCATGCCCAGCTCTTGCCGCGCACGCTCTTCGACCATCTCGAGGCCGATCTTGAGATCGTTGACTTCGGAGGCCAGCCGCTCGTTGTTGACCACGGCCTTGGCGTTGGCCGCTTTCTGGTCCGCCAGCTTGGACTGCAGCTGCGCCACGTCGCGCACGCTGCCGCGCCCGTTCCACAGCTGCCACTGCAGGATGGCCAGCAGCAGCAGCAGCACGATGGGTGGAACGAGGCGCGAGCGCATGCCGCCGGCTTCGCGTGCTACTTCAGGTTGTAGAACGCGCCGCGGCCGGGGTAGCTGGCGATGTCGCCGAGGTCTTCCTCGATGCGCAGCAGCTGGTTGTACTTGGCGATGCGGTCCGAGCGCGAAAGCGAGCCGGTCTTGATCTGGCCCGCGTTGGTGCCCACCGCGATATCGGCGATGGTGCTGTCTTCGGTTTCGCCCGAGCGGTGGGAGATGACGGCCGTGTAGCCCGCGCGCTTGGCCATCTCGATGGCGGCGAAGGTCTCGGTCAGGGTGCCGATCTGGTTGATCTTGATCAGGATCGAGTTGGCAATGCCCTTGTCGATGCCTTCCTGCAGGATCTTGGTGTTGGTGACGAACAGGTCGTCGCCCACCAGCTGCACGCGCTTGCCCAGGCGGTCGGTCAGCAGCTTCCAGCCGTCCCAGTCGCCTTCGTGCATGCCGTCCTCGATGCTGATGATCGGGTACTTGTCGACCCAGGTGGCCAGCATGTCGGCCCAGTTGCCGGCCGACAGCGTGAGGTTCTCGCCGGAGAGCACGTAGTTGCCGTCCTTGTAGAACTCGCTGGCGGCGCAGTCGAGGCCGAGCGCAATCTGCTCGCCCGCCACGAAGCCGGCCTTGTCGATGGCTTCGAGGATCAGCTGGATGGCCGCTTCATGGCTTTCGACGCTGGGCGCGAAACCGCCTTCGTCGCCGACTGCCGTGCTGATGCCGCGGTCGCCCAGGATCTTCTTGAGCGCATGGAACACCTCGGCACCGTAGCGCACGGCTTCGCGGAAGCTCGGCGCGCCCACGGGGATGATCATGAACTCCTGCAGATCGAGGCTGTTGTTGGCGTGCGCGCCGCCGTTGATGACGTTCATCATCGGCACCGGCAGCTGCATGCCGCCCATGCCGCCGAAGTAGCGGTACAGCGGCAGGCCCGACTCTTCGGCCGCGGCGCGTGCCACGGCCATCGAAACGGCGAGGGTGGCATTGGCACCCAGGCGGCCCTTGTTGTCGGTGCCGTCCAGGTCGATCATCGTGCGGTCGAGGAAGGCCTGCTCGCTGGCGTCCAGGCCGAGCACGGATTCCGAAATCTCGGTGTTGATGTTCTCCACCGCCTTGAGCACGCCCTTGCCAAGATAGCGCTTCTTGTCGCCGTCGCGCAGCTCGATGGCTTCGCGCGAGCCGGTCGACGCGCCCGAGGGCACGGCCGCGCGGCCCATGGTGCCCGATTCGAGCAGCACGTCGCACTCGACGGTGGGATTGCCGCGGCTGTCGAGGATTTCGCGGCCGACGATGTCAACGATTGCACTCATGCGTTTCTCTTCTTTCTTTTCAGTCTCTATTCAATTGATCAAAGGCCTTCGACTGCGACCATGCGCATCACCGCGGCACCGGCACGGGCTTCGCGCGCCTTCAGGTATTCGGGCGTTTCGTAGAAGGCCTTGGCCTTCTCGAAGCTCGGAAATTTCAGGATGACGAGGCGCGAGGGCGACCAGTCGCCCTCGAGCACTTCGACCTGGCCTCCGCGCACGCACACTTCGGCGCCGTGCGCCTGCATGGCGGCACTCGACCACTTCTTGTATTCCTCGTACTGCGCCGGGTTCGTGACCTCGACGTGGGCGATGACATAACCACTGCTCATGATTGAAAGACGTCCTCTAGAAATGCGTTCTTCTTGGTGACCTGGTCGAGCGCGAGCAGCGTTTCGAGCAGGGCCTTCATGTGCTTGAGCGGCACGGCATTGGGGCCGTCGCTCAGTGCCTTGGCGGGATCGGGGTGCGTTTCCATGAAGAGGCCGGCCACGCCCACGGCCACGGCCGCGCGCGAGAGCACCGGCACCATCTCGCGCTGGCCGCCCGAGCTCGTGCCCTGGCCGCCCGGCAGCTGCACCGAGTGGGTGGCGTCGAACACCACGGGCGCGCCGGTCTCGCGCATGATCGCAAGCGAACGCATGTCCGACACCAGGTTGTTGTAGCCGAAGCTCGCGCCGCGCTCGCAGGCCATGAAGCTGTCTTCGGGCAGGCCGGCTTCCTTGGCGGCAGCGCGCGCCTTGTCGATCACGTTCTTCATGTCGTGCGGCGCAAGGAACTGGCCCTTCTTGATGTTCACCGGCTTGCCCGACTGCGCCACTGCGCGGATGAAGTCGGTCTGGCGGCACAGGAAGGCGGGTGTCTGCAGCACGTCGACCACCTTGGCGGCCTCGGTGATGTCTTCCTCGGTGTGGACGTCGGTCAGCACGGGCAGGCCGAGCTGGCGCTTCACCTTGGCCAGGATCTCCAGGCCCTTTTCGCGGCCCGGGCCGCGAAAGCTGGTGCCCGAGGAACGGTTGGCCTTGTCGAAGCTGCTCTTGAAGATGAACGGAATGCCGAGCGAGGAAGTGATTTCCTTCAGCGTGCCGGCCGTGTCCATCTGCAATTGCTCGGATTCGACCACGCAGGGGCCTGCAATTAAGAAAAAGGGCTGGTCGAGCCCGATGTCGAATCCGCAAAGTTTCATGCCACCGCCTTCAGGTTCTTTGCACCGCCCGCGCTCTGGGCCTTGTGGTCGAGCGCCGCCTTGATGAAGGCGTTGAAGAGCGGATGGCCGCTCCACGGCGTCGATTTGAATTCGGGGTGGAACTGCACACCCATGTACCACGGGTGCACGTCCTGCGGCAGCTCGACGATCTCGGTCAGGTGCTCGCGCTGGGTGAGCGCCGAGATCACGAGGCCGGCAGCGCGCAGTTCGTCGAGGTAGTTGACGTTGGCTTCGTAGCGGTGGCGGTGGCGTTCGGTCACCACGTCGCCGTAGATGCTGTGGGCCAGCGTGCCGGCCGAGACGTCGGAGCTTTGCGCGCCCAGGCGCATGGTGCCGCCGAGGTCGGACTTCTCGTTGCGCGTCTTCACGGTGCCGTCGGCGTCCTTCCACTCGGTGATCAGCGCGATCACGGGGCAGGGCGTCTCGGGGTCGAATTCGGTGCTGTTGGCGTTCTTCAGGCCCGCCACGTGGCGCGCGTATTCGATGGTGGCCACCTGCATGCCCAGGCAGATGCCGAGGTAGGGCACCTTGCCTTCGCGCGCGAAGCGGGCGGCCGAGATCTTGCCCTCGACGCCGCGCTGGCCGAAGCCGCCGGGCACCAGGATCGCGTCGTACTTGGCGAGCCGCGAAACATCTTGCGGGGAGATGGTTTCGGAATCGATGTAGTCGATCTTCACGCGCGCATGGTTCTTCATGCCGGCGTGGCGCAGCGCTTCGTTGAGCGACTTGTAGCTGTCGGACAGGTCGACGTACTTGCCGACCATCGCAATGCTGACTTCCTGCTGCGGATGCTCGACCTCGTACACCAGCTCGTCCCAGCGCTGCAGCTTGGCCGGCGGCGTGTTGATGCGCAGCTTGTCGCAGATCAGGCCGTCCAGGCCCTGCTCATGCAGCATGCGCGGCACCTTGTAGATGGTGTCGACGTCCCACATGGAGATCACGCCCCATTCGGGCACGTTCGAGAACAGCGAGATCTTGGCCCGCTCGTCGTCGGGGATCGGGCGGTCGGCGCGGCACAGCAGCGCATCGGCCTGGATGCCGATGGCGCGCAGTTCCTTGGCGGTGTGCTGCGTGGGCTTGGTCTTGAGCTCGCCGGCGGCGGCGATCCAGGGCACGTAGCTCAGGTGCACGAAGGCCGAGTTGTTCGGGCCCATGCGCAGGCTCATCTGGCGCACGGCCTCGAGGAAGGGCAGCGATTCGATGTCGCCCACCGTGCCGCCGATCTCGACGATGGCCACGTCCACTTCATGCGCGGTGCCGAGGCCGGCGCCGCGCTTGATGTATTCCTGGATCTCGTTGGTGATGTGCGGAATCACCTGCACCGTCTTGCCGAGGTAGTCGCCGCGGCGCTCTTTCTCGAGCACGGTCTTGTAGATCTGGCCGGTGGTGAAGTTGTTGGCCTTGCGCATCCGCGTGGTGATGAAGCGCTCGTAGTGGCCGAGGTCGAGGTCGGTCTCGGCACCGTCGTCGGTGACGAACACCTCGCCATGCTGGAACGGTGACATCGTGCCGGGGTCGACATTGATGTACGGATCGAGCTTGATGAGGGTGACCTTGAGGCCGCGCGATTCGAGGATCGCGGCGAGGGAGGCGGAGGCGATTCCCTTGCCAAGGGAAGATACGACACCACCGGTGACGAAGACAAATTTGGTCATGCCAGTTCCGGACCAGAGATCCGGGCAGTGGGAAATTGCGATTATAGGTGTCCCCTTTGCGCCCCTCCGGGCCAAGGGCATCCCGTTCCTGATCTTGTCGGTATGTGAGCAACAATATGACTCATGCAAGATCTCGCCGGCAAACACATCGTCCTGGGCCTTACCGGTGGTATCGCCTGCTACAAATCGGCGGAGCTGTGCCGACTGTTCGTGAAGGCCGGCGCCACGGTCCAGGTCGTGATGACCGAGGCGGCCGAGCAGTTCATCACCCCGGTCACGATGCAGGCGCTCTCGGGGCGTACCGTCTACACCTCGCAGTGGGATGTGCGCGAGCCCAACAACATGCCGCACATCAACCTGAGCCGCGAGGCCGACGCCATCGTGCTGGCGCCCTGCAGCGCCGACTTCATCGCACGGCTGGTGCAGGGCAGGGCCGACGACCTGCTGAGCCTGATGTGCCTCGCGCGGCCGATGGACCGCGTGCCGCTCTTGATCGCGCCGGCCATGAACCGGGAGATGTGGGCGCATCCTGCCACCCAGCGCAACCTGAAGCAGGTGTCGGCCGACGGTGCCACGGTGCTGGGCGTGGGCAGCGGCTGGCAGGCCTGCGGCGAGACGGGGGACGGCCGCATGCTCGAGCCGGCGCAACTGCTCGAGGACATCACGGCCTTCTTCGTGCCAAAGCTCCTCGCGGGCCAGAAGGTGCTGGTGACCGCGGGCCCCACCTTCGAGCCGCTCGATCCGATACGCGGCATCACCAACCATTCGTCCGGGAAGATGGGATTTGCCATTGCGCGCGCCGCGCGCGAGGCCGGCGCCGAAGTCACGCTGGTGGCCGGTCCGGTGCACCTGCCGACGCCGCGCGGGGTGAGCCGCATCGACGTGCTTTCCGCGCAGGACATGCTCGAAGCCACCCTTCATGCCGCGCAGTCCGCTAGCATTTTTGTAGCGACGGCCGCGGTCGCCGACTGGCGGCCCGCCACCCACAGCGAGCAAAAGATCAAGAAGGACGGCAGCGGCAAGACGCCCGTGCTCAATTTCGTCGAGAACGCCGACATCCTGCTGGCGGTGGCCCAAAGCGAGCGCGCGCAGTCCCGCAAGCTGTTCTGCGTGGGCTTTGCGGCCGAGAGCGAGAACCTGGCCGAGCACGCCAAGGCCAAGCGCGAGCGCAAGGGAATTCCGCTGCTGGTCGGCAACATCGGTCCGCTGACCTTCGGGCAGGACGACAATGCGCTGCTGCTGGTGGACGCAACGAGCACGCGCGAACTGCCGCGTGCGCCCAAGCTCACCCTGGCACGCGAACTCATGACCGAGATTGCCGCCCGGCTGCCTGACTGGAGAGTCTGATGAACCCCCAATGGAACACGCCGCCCAATGGCGATTTCGCCAGCTACGTCGAGCGGCTGTCGGCCCAGGCCGCGTTGCCGAAGCGGGCAGCGCACGAGGGCGACCACGGGCTGGACGTGGGCATCACGCCCGCCCCGGGCGCGCAGGGCGCGGCGGCCGCCGCCGCCCAGCGGCGCGAATCGTCAAACGGCGATACCTCCGCGCCAGGCGCCGGAGCGTTGCCACCCGCGGCGCTCAAGATCATGGCCGCCGTGGGGGCTGTGGTGCTGCTGGCGCTGTGGTCGGCCGGCGTGTCGCTCGTCGTGCTGGTGTTGCTGGCGGGCGCGGCTTTCTGGCTCGCCAGCAAGTTGAAGGGGCTGAAGCTTTCACCCGGCGTCGCCAAGTGGCAGCAGGTGCTCGAGGAAGCCGCCCGCAAGCAAAGAGAACAGCAACAGAAGCAAGGCAAGTAGAAGTGAAAGTAGACGTTCGTATCCTCGACCCACGCATGGTGGACCAATTGCCCGCCTATGCCACCCCCGGCAGCGCAGGGCTCGACCTCAGGGCCTGCCTCGATGCGCCGGTCACGCTGGAACCCAACGCCTGGCAGCTCGTGGGCACCGGCATTGCGATCCACCTGGCCGACCCGGCCTATGCGGCGCTGATCCTGCCGCGCTCGGGCCTGGGCCACAAGCACGGCATCGTGCTCGGCAACCTCGTGGGGCTGATCGACAGCGACTACCAGGGCGAACTCAAGATCAGCGCCTGGAACCGCAGCGACACGCCTTTCGTGCTCCAGCCGATGGAGCGGCTCGCGCAGCTCGTGATCGTGCCGGTGGTGCAGGCGCAGTTTCGCGTGGTCACAGAATTTGCAGCTTCGCAACGCGGCGAAGGGGGCTACGGCTCCACCGGCAAGCACTGACCGTTCCTCGTCCTCGCCCGGCTTGGTGTCGGGCCCGTAAAGACCGGAACTGACGGTTCGCGGCGCGCTCTTACGTTTCGGTGTGTGTCTTGCGTCATCCCCACAGCGGGCAAGACGTTGGATACAGGCTTTGGCGCATCGGGATGCGCCGATTTATCCGAGGAGCCTCTCAACATGAAAATTTCAACGCGCTTCGTTTCCATTGCCGCTTCCGTGGTGGCGCTTGCCACGCTCACGGCCTGCGTTGCTCCCGCGCCGGTCTATCACACCACGCGCTATCCCTACCAGGCGCCGCCGCAGGCCGTTCCCTACCAGGAGGCGGCCTATGTCGAATACGGCCACGTGGCCAACATCGAGGTGCTGCGCAGCGAAACCGCGGGCACCGGCACCACCGGCGGCGGCGCCGTGGCGGGCGGTGTGCTCGGCGGCGTGGTGGGCAACCAGTTCGGGCACGGCAGCGGCCGCGCCGCGGCCACCGCCCTGGGCATCGTGGGCGGTGCGCTGCTGGGCAACACCATCGAGGGACAGGCCAGCGGGCCGCGCGCCTACGAGAGCTACCGCATCTCGGTGCAGACCGACCGCGGCGGCTACCGTGCCTTCGACGTGCAGCATCCGGGCGACCTGCGCATCGGCGACCGCGTGCGCATCGACAACGGCCAGATCTCGCGCATGTAGCAGCGGGTGTGCCGCAGCAAGCAAAAAGCCGGGCACTGCCCGGCTTTTTGCTTGCTGCCGTGGTTTGCTCAGCCGGCAGTCAGTGCAGCAGGTCGTTGCCCGGCGCGGTTGGCGGCACCTTGAAGAAGGCTGTGCCCGCCGTGCCGCGGCCGACTTCTTCTTCGGTGGCCTCGCGCACCGAGCGAACCGTGATGTCCAGCCGGACAGCGATGCCGGCGAGCGGATGGTTGCCGTCGAGCACCAGGTGGTCCGGATAGATCTCGGCCACCGTGTAGATCACGTCCTTGGGCATGGCGTCGCTCACGCCTGCGGGCAGGGCGGCACCGTCGAAGGTCATGCCTTCCTCGGTGCCTTCGGGGAACAGCGAGCGCGGCTCCAGAAAGAGCAGCTGGTCGTTGAAGTCGCCGAAGCCCTGTTCGGGCTCGAGCTGCAATTGCACCCGTGCGCCGGGCTCGTGGCCCATCAGGGCAGCTTCGATCACGTCGAAGAGGTCATCGCCCCCCACCATGAATTCCACCGGTTCGTCGAGCACGTCCAGCACTTCGCCCAGGGTGTCTTTCATCGTCCAGGTCAGGCCGACCACGCATTGTTCAGAGATTTCCATTGCAGAATTCTCCCATGGAGATTACACAACCGCTGCCGTTGCTCGGCGGCCTGAGCGCCGCGCAGTTCATGCGGCGGCATTGGCAGAAGAAACCGTTGCTGGTGCGCCAGGCCATACCCGCCATGGTGCCACCGATAGAGCGCAGCGCGCTCTTTGCCCTGGCCGAGCGCGAGGACGTCGAATCGCGCCTCATCCGCCACGGCAAGGCCGGCTGGACGCTCAGGCACGGGCCGCTCGCACGGCGCGCGCTGCCGCCGCGCAAGCAGCCGGCCTGGACGCTGCTGGTGCAGGGCGTCGACCTGCATCACGACGGCGTGCATGCGCTGCTGCAGCAGTTCCGCTTCCTGCCCGATGCGCGGCTCGACGACCTGATGATCAGCTATGCGAGCGATCAGGGCGGCGTGGGCGCGCATTTCGACAGCTACGACGTGTTCCTGCTGCAGGCGCAGGGCAGGCGGCGCTGGTCGATCGGCCGGCAGAGCGACCTGCGCCTGCAGCAGGGCGTGCCGCTCAAGATCCTCGAGAACTTCGAGCCCGAGCAGAGCTTTGTGCTCGAACCGGGCGACATGCTGTATTTGCCGCCGCGCTATGCGCACGACGGCGTGGCGGTCGGCGACGACTGCATGACCTGCTCCATCGGCCTGCGATCCTCCGCGGCCGGCGAGCTTGGCGCCGACCTGCTGGCGCGCGTGGCGCAGGCGTATGCGGAGGCCCTGGAAGATGCAGGGCCCGCCGAGCTGGCGCGCTACCGCGATCCGACGCAGCCCGCGGTCGAGGCGCCGGCCGCCATGCCGGCCGCGCTGCAGGCTTTTGCGCGCAAGGCGGTCGATGCCGCGCTGCGCGATCCGGACGCCGTCGACCGCGCGCTAGGCGAATCGCTGACCGAACCCAAGGCCAATGTCTGGTTCGATCCGCAAGGCGCCGAGGTGCCGGCCGAACTGCACGCCGTGGCGCTCGACCGCCGCACGCGCATGCTCTACGACGCGCGGCACCTCTACATCAATGGCGAGAGCTTTCGCGCAGGCGGCGCCGATGCAACGCTGATGCGGCGGCTGGCCGACCGGCGCGCGCTCGGGCCGCGCGAACTGGCGCGCGCGAGCGACGGCGCACTCGCACTGCTGGCCGAGTGGTGCGAAGCGGGATGGGCCCATGCCGAGTGAGAGTTCCGCAGCGGCCGCGCCGGCCTTGCCCGAAGGGCGCTTCGATGGCCCCGAAGCCTTCGCAGGCATGGTGCGGGCCGCGCTGTCGAGCGCAGCCCGGCAGGGGTGGAGGGAGCTGGTCTTCTGCGATCCCGACTTCGCCGACTGGCCGCTCGGCGAGCGGGCCAGCATCGAGGCGCTCCAGGCCTGGTCGGCCACGGGCCGCCGCTTCGTGCTGCTGGCGCAGCGCTTCGATGCGGTCGAACGTTCACATGCGCGCTTCGTCGCATGGCGGCGCACCTGGGATCACATCATCGAATGCCGCGCGGTGCGTGCAGAGGCGGGCAGCACCGCGCTGCCGAGCGCCATCTGGACGCCCGGATGGTTCGCCCACCGCACCGATGCCGAGTACAGCCGTGGCCTGTGCGGCGCCGATCCGCGTGCGCGGCGCGAACTGCGTGAAACCATCGATGAGTCGTGGCGAGCGGGCGTTGCCGCATTTCCGGCGTCGACACTGGGCTTGTAAGCCAATGCCGCGAATGAGGCCACGAGACACAAACGGGCAGCGATGCGGGTCTAGAATTTTTTCGTTCTGACATCCATTGCCAAAGGAGTTTCCATGAAGAAGTCATCGTCCGTCCTGCTCGCTTCGTTGATCGCCGCTGCCGCGCTCGTGGCCTGCGGAAAGAAAGAGGACGCCGCGCCGGCGGTTGTGACACCCCCGCCCGCTCCGGTGACCGAGCCGGCACCGCCGCCGCCGGCAGCTGCGCCGGCCCCGTCGACCAGCACCGATTCGTCGGCCGCAACCACGCCTTCGCCGGGTGCATCCTCGGCGCTGGACGCCGCCAATGCCGCGACCGAGGCTGCCAAGAAGAACGAAGCACCGAAGCAATAAACCGGGTGTTCATTCACCCCAGCAAAAAGCCGCCTCGTGGCGGCTTTTTGCATGGAGGCGCGGAACAGGGCCGCACCGCGATCAGACGTCCAGCCAGGGCGAGCCTTCCGACGCACTGGCCGTGAGCATCTCGGCCTCGTGCCCGCCGAGGGCTTCGGCCATCAGGCGCCGCACGATGTCGGGACGGTTGTTCTGCTCGCTCAGATGGGCCGCGACCACGTGGCGCAGACCGTCGTGGCGCACCGCGCGCGCGATTTCCGCAGCCGCATCGTTCGAAAGGTGCCCGTGCCTGCCGCCGACGCGCAGTTTCAGGAAGGCCGGATAGGCCGAATTGGCGAGCAGTTCGCTGTCGTGGTTGAACTCGAGCAGCAGCGCATGCACGCCGTGGAGGCGGGCCAGCACATGTGCGGTGGCATGGCCCAGGTCGGTCAGCACGCCCAGCGTGCGCGCGCCGTCGGAGCAGCGAAGCTGCAGCGGCTCGCGCGCATCGTGCGGCACGGTGAAGGGTCGCACCGCAATGTCGCCGACCGCAAACTCGGCATCGTCCCGCGCCAGGTTGAGCCGGCCTTCGAAGTCGCGCGCCCCGGTGGCCAGCCAGGTGCCTTCGCTCATCCAGACGGGAATGCGGTTGCGCCGCGACAGCGAGTGGGCGCAGCCGATGTGGTCGCCGTGCTCGTGGGTGACGAAGACCGCATCGATGTCGCCGGCTGCGAGGCCGGCCCTGGCAAGCCGCAGATCGAGTTGCCGCAGGCCGAATCCGCAATCGATCAGCAGCCGCGAGGTGCGGCCGCCGCTGGTGGATTCCACCACCGCGGCATTGCCCGTGCTGCCGCTGCCGAGGCTTCGGAAGCGGAGCATGCGGCTTACTTCAGGTCGTCGGCAATGACCTGGACGATGCGCTGCGCGTTGGCCGAGGTTTCGGGCGCGCCGTTCGCGTTCAGCACCGAGACCGTGGTGCTCTCGCCCCGGCCGCCCTTCACGAGGATACGGAACTTGATCGGTGCTTCGTTCTTCTCGGAGCTGCCGAACAGCTTGCCGAAGAAGCCGGGCTCCTTCTTGTCGGGGTTCGGGGTCACGTAGCGCACGTAGTAGATGCCGGCGCTGCGGTCGCGGTCTTCCACGGTGAAGCCGGTGCGGTCGAGTGCCAGGCCCACGCGGCGCCATGCGCGGTCGAAGCCTTCGCTGATCTGCACGACCGGCTGGCCGCCCACGTTGGCGACGGCGGCGGTCTTGGACGGTGCGGTGGTGGCGGCCAGGATCTTCGACTGCTCTTGCGTCACGCCGAGCTTGACCATCAGGCGGCGCAGGAACTCGGTCTCGAGTTCAGGGTCGCTCGGACGGGGCTGCCACACGGTCTGGTCCTGGCGGCTGTTGTTGTAGACCTCCTGCATGCCGCGGTGGCTGATGAAGATCTCGGTGCCCGTGGGCGTGCGCTCCAGGCGCGTGCGGAAGCGGTCGAGTTCGCCGGTCGAGTAGACCGAGTCGACCAGCTTGCCCAGCGTGCCGCGGATGATGTCCTGCGGCAGCTTGGCGCGGTTCTCGGCCCAGTCGGTTTCCATGATGCCGAGGTTGCGCTGCTCGGTGGTCAGGAGGAAGCCGCTTTCCTGCCAGAAGTCCTTCACCGGGTCCCAGAGCTGGTCGGGCGAGCGGTTGATGACGATCCAGCGCTGCGTGCCCGAGCGCTCCATGCGCACGTCGCCGATGTTGGCCACCGCGGTGGGAATGCCCGGCGCGTTGGCCGCGCCGGCCTGGTAGGCGTTGGCCGTGACCGCACCGCCCGGCACCGCGTAGCGGTTCTCGCGCGAGAGCTGCGACAGGTCGGGCGGGACTTCGAGCGTCGGGGCCTTGCCGGCGCTCTTGTAGTCGATCTTGTCGCTCTCGAGAACGGAGCAGGCGGCGAGGCTGACAACGAGGGTGGCCAGCAGTGCAGCTCGCGAAATGTGCGAAAGGTTCTTCAACGTCGTCTTCCTTGTTGGAATGGGTTCGGTCAATCTGTGGGCCGCTTTGCCCGCACTCTCTGAGCGCGGTTCAGGCAAAAGGTTGCGTAACCTCGATGCGGCAGGGGGAAAGAGATCGGGGGTGTCGGGAAGAATGCCGGGTCAGCCCTTGAGCAGGCCGGTGGCGCGCAGGGCGGCTTCGACCACGGGCCGGTTCGTTTCCGCCAGCTCGGTGAGCGGCAGCCGCAATGCGCCGCCGCACAGGCCGAGCCTGGACATGGCCCACTTGAGCGGGATCGGATTGGGTTCCACGAACAGGTGGCGGTGCAGCGGCATCAGCTCGAACTGGATCTGCATGGCCCGCCGCACGTCGCCCGCGATGGCCGCGACGCACAGCTCGTGCATCTTGCGCGGCGCGATGTTGGCCGTGACGCTGATGTTGCCCTGGCCGCCGCAGAGCATGAGTGCCACCGCGGTCGGGTCGTCACCCGAGTACACGGCAAAGTGCTTGGGCAGGTCGCGGATGAGCCATTGCGCGCGCTCGATGTTGCCGGTGGCTTCCTTGATGCCGATGATGCCCGGCACCTGCGCGAGGCGCAGCACGGTGTCGTGCGCCATATCGGCCACGGTGCGGCCGGGCACGTTGTACAGCACGGTGGGCAGGTCGCCCACGGCTTCGGCGATGGCCTTGAAGTGCTGGTACTGGCCTTCCTGCGTCGGCTTGTTGTAGTAGGGCACGACCTGCAGCTGCGAATCGGCGCCCACGCCCTTGGCGAACTTGGCGAGCTCGATCGCTTCCTTGGTCGAGTTGGCGCCGCAGCCGGCCATCACGGGCACGCGGCCCTTGGCCTGTTCGACCGCCACGCGGATGATTTCGCAATGCTCTTCCACGTCGACCGTGGGCGATTCGCCGGTGGTGCCGACCACGCCAAGGCAATCGGTGCCTTCGTCGATGTGCCAGTCGATCAGCCGGCGCAGGGCGGGGTAGTCGACACTGCCGTCGTCGTGCATCGGCGTGGCAAGAGCGACGATGCTGCCTGTCAGTTGCTCCAAGGGGAATCTCTCTGTCGGGTGGACGAAAGCGCCGATTCTACTTACTCCGGCGTCCCCGGAAACGGCGGCCCCGACGGGCTCAGTTTCCCTGCAGCAGATGGCGTGGGGGCTGGCCCGCGCCGGCATCGCCGGCACGGATGGCCGCGATGCGCTGCACGAAGCGCGCCGGTTCGGCAAGGAAGCCATCCTCGTAGGCCACCACGCGCAAATCCTTGCATGCGGCCAGCAGTTCGCCGGGCTGCAGCAGGAAGTCGGGCCGCGAGGGCTTGCCCACCGTCTCATTGCCGGCCGCAAAGGTTTCATACAGCAGCACGCCGCCCGGCGCGACCGCGGCCACGATGTCCGCCATGCGCGGGCGCCACAGGTAGTTGGTGACGACCACCGCGCCGAAGGCCTGGCCCGCGAACGGCCAGGGGCCGGCCTCGATGTCGGCGGCCAGCACGCGGCCGAAGGCGCCCGCGGCTTCGGCGGCTTCCACCGAGCGGTCCACGCCCGTCACCGCATGCCCGCGCGCCGCGAACCACCGCATGTGCCGTCCGTGGCCGCAGGCCACGTCGAGCACGGCAGCCCCGGGGGCGAGCAGGTGCGACCACCGCACGATCCATTCCGACGGCGCTGTTCCGCCATGCGGAGGTGCTGCATTTTTCATAGCAATCATCAGAAGCAGGACCAGACCTGGTCGACCAGCGTCACCAGGAAATCCGGGTGCACGTAGAGCGCAAAGACGCCGCCCAGCGCCGCCAGCGCGGCCGCCAGCCAGCCGGCCTGCACGAGGCGGTGGCGCATCTGCGGAATCATGGGGCCATTGTCCTTCGCCAGGATCAGCCGGGCACGGCGACCGGCCGGCCGCCGCGCGCAATGGCGCTTTCCTTCACCGGCAGGTTGATCAGCGCCGCGAACACGCCCAGCGCGATCGCGATGTACCAGACGATGTCGTAGCTGCCCGTGGTGTCGTACAGATAGCCGCCCAGCCAGACGCCGATGAACGAGCCGACCTGGTGGCTCAGGAACACGAAGCCGCTGAGCATCGACAGGTGCGCCACGCCGAAGATGCCCGCGATGATCGCGTTGGTGGCGGGCACCGTCGACAGCCACAGGAAGCCCATGGCCGCCGAGAACACGTACACGCTGAGCGGCGAGATCGGCGCCAGCAGGAACAGCGCGATCGAGACCGCCCGCGCAAGGTAGATGGCCGCCAGGATCTTTCGCTTGGCCAGCTTCTGGCCCAGCAGCCCGACCGTGTAGGTGCCGAACACGTTGAAGAGCCCGATCAGCGCGAGTGCATAGCCCGCCACCTCGGCCGGCAGGCGCTGGTCGCGCAGGTAGGTCGGCATGTGGATGCCGATGAAGGCGAGCTGGAAGCCGCAGACGAAGTACCCCGCCATCAGTAGCCCGAAGCTCGGATAGCGGAAGGCCTCGCCCACCGCCTGCAGCACCGACTGGTCGCGGTGCCCCGCGAGCGCGCCGCGCTGCGGCTCGCGCAGGCCGAAGGCCAGCGGCAGGATCACCAGCGCCAGCATCGCCACCGCCGCGAGCGCGCTCTGCCAGCCCAGCTGCCTGATGAGCAGCCCCTCGATCGGGGCCAGCAGGAACTGCCCGAAGGAGCCGGCCGCCGCCGCCACGCCCATGGCCCAGGAGCGCCTTTCGGCCGGAATCTGGCGCCCGATCACGCCATAGACGACGGCATAGGTGGTGCCGGCCTGCGCCGCGCCGATCAGCACGCCGGCGCTCAGCGTGAACAGCAGCGGCGTGGGCGAATACGCCATGCCCAGCAGGCCCAGCGCATACAACGCCGTGCCGGCGACAAGCACCCGGAAGGCGCCGAAGCGATCGGCCACCATCCCCGCGAACACGCCGAAGATGCCCCACGACAGGTTCTGCACGGCCAGCGCGAACGAAAAGGTCTGGCGGCTCCAGTCCTGCGCCTGCGTGATCGGCTGCAGCCAGAGGCCGAAGCCGTGGCGGATGCCCATGGAAAGCGTGACGATCATGGCGCCGCAGATCAGCACCTGCTTGACCGAGAGAGTGGGAGAGGAGGCTTGCATGCCGTCGAATGTAGCGACTCGGGTACTTTGGCGGGCGCGCTGGCGGCCAAGGCCATTGATGATTTGTGGCGCCGGCTTTGATGCGCGCCGCGCATCAAAGCCGGCGGCCCGGCCGTGAACGCGCAGTGTGCCTGTATGGGTATCCAGTTGTTTGGTGGCGACTGACTACAATCCGCCCCCATGGCGACTCCCCCCAAGACTCCCCCCAGTTCATCGTCCGCGTCCTCCGGGTACTCGGAAGGTTCCATCCGCGTGCTCAAGGGCCTCGAGCCCGTGAAGCAGCGCCCGGGCATGTACACCCGGACCGACAACCCGCTGCACGTCATCCAGGAAGTGCTCGACAACGCCGCCGACGAGGCGCTGGCGGGCCATGGCAAGAAGATCAAGGTCACGCTGCATGCCGACAACTCGGTCAGCGTCGAGGACGACGGCCGCGGCATTCCCTTTGGCCTGCACCCTGAAGAAAAAGCCCCGGTGGTCGAACTGGTCTACACCCGGCTGCACGCCGGCGGCAAGTTCGACAAGGGTTCGGGCGGCGCCTACAGCTTCTCGGGCGGCCTGCACGGCGTGGGCGTGTCGGTGACCAACGCGCTGTCGAAGCGCCTCGAAGTGACGACGCACCGCGAGGGTTCGGTCGCCAGGCTGGCCTTCAGCGGCGGCGACGTGATCGAGCCGCTGCAGGTGCGCAAGCTCGAGGCCGGCGAGCGCAAGCAGGGCACCACCGTGCGCGCCTGGCCCGACGCCAAGTATTTCGAGACCGCGGCGCTGCCGATGGCCGAGCTCACCCACCTGCTGCGCAGCAAGGCCGTGCTGATGCCGGGCGTGAGCGTCACCCTCACGGTCGAGAAGACCAAGGAAACGCAGCAGTGGCTCTACAAGGGCGGCCTGAGCGACTACCTCATGCAGACGCTCAACGGCGACCCCGTGATCCCGCTGTTCGAAGGCAGCGGCCATGCCGACAAGAACGCCGACAACTTTGCCGAGGGCGAGGGCGCCGACTGGTGCGTGGCCTTCACCGAAGACGGCCAGCCGGTGCGCGAGAGCTACGTCAACCTGATTCCCACCAGCGCCGGCGGCACGCACGAGAGCGGCCTGCGCGACGGCCTGTTCACCGCGGTGAAGGGCTTCATCGAATTGCATTCGCTGCTGCCCAAGGGCGTGAAGCTGCTGCCCGAGGACGTGTTCGCGCGCGCCTCGTACGTGCTGAGCGCCAAGGTGCTCGACCCCCAGTTCCAGGGGCAGATCAAGGAGCGCCTCAATTCGCGCGATGCCGTGCGCCTGGTGTCGAGCTTCGTGCGCCCGGCGCTCGAGCTCTGGCTCAACCAGCACGTCGACTATGGACGCAGGCTCGCCGAACTCGCCATCAAGGCCGCGCAGACGCGCCAGCGCGCCGGCCAGAAGGTCGAGAAGCGCAAGGGCTCCGGCGTGGCCGTGCTGCCCGGCAAGCTGACCGATTGCGAGAGCAAGGACACCAGCCACAACGAAGTCTTCCTGGTCGAGGGCGATTCGGCCGGCGGCAGCGCCAAGATGGGCCGCGACAAGGAGAGCCAGGCCATCCTGCCGTTGCGCGGAAAGGTGCTCAACACCTGGGAGGTGGAGCGCGACCGGCTTTTTGCCAACACCGAAATCCACGACATCTCGGTGGCCGTGGGCGTCGATCCGCACGGCCCCGCCGACACGCCCGACATGAGCGGCCTGCGCTACGGCAAGATCTGCATCCTCTCCGATGCCGACGTGGACGGCTCGCACATCCAGGTGCTGCTGCTCACGCTGTTCTTCCGCCACTTTCCGAAACTCATCGAAGCCGGCCACGTGTATGTCGCAAAGCCGCCGCTGTTCCGCGTCGATGCGCCCGCGCGCGGCAAGAAGCCGGCTTCCAAGGTCTATGCGCTCGACGAGGGCGAACTCACGGCCACGCTCGATAAACTGCGCAAGGACGGCGTGCGCGAAGGCGCCTGGAGCATCAGCCGCTTCAAGGGCCTGGGCGAAATGAGCGCGGAACAATTGTGGGAAACCACGCTCAATCCCGATACCCGGCGCCTGATGAAGGTCCAATTGGGGCGCTTCGACTTCAGCTCCACCCAGGGCGAGATCACCAAGCTCATGGGCAAGGGCGAGGCAGCCGCCCGGCGCGAATTGATGGAACTGCGCGCCGACGATGTCGATATCGATGTTTGACCACCCTCGTGAAAATTCCAGACCTCATGCGTCCGTTGCTCCTGGCCCTGCTGCTGTGTGCGCAGCAGGGGCTCGCGCACGCCGCTGACGTCTACGGCTACATCGACAGCAAGGGCGTGGCGCACTTCGCGTCGGAAAAGATCGACGAGCGCTACCAGGTCTTCTTTCGCCGCGGCCAGAGCTTCGATACCGCGCAGGGCCTGGCGCCGTTCGCGCGCGGAGGGCGCAAGCTCGACGGAAAGGTGCCGCAGGCCTCGCAGACCCTGCTGGCGCTGTTCGAAGCCTCGCCAAGCTACAAGACCGCCAAGGCCGCGCTGCGCGATGCGGCCAACAAGCATTCGATCGACTACGAATTGCTGCAGGCGCTGATCGCCACCGAATCGGGCTTCGATGCCCAGGCCGTTTCGCCCAAGGGCGCGATGGGTCTCATGCAGCTCATGCCGGCCACCGCGCAGCGTTATGGCGTCGCGGCCGACAAGCGCAGCACCATCGAGAAAAAGCTGTTCGATCCGCGCGTCAACATTGCCGCGGGCTCGCGCTACCTGCGCGACCTGATCGCGATGTTCCCGGGCCAGATCGAACTGGCGCTGGCCGCCTACAACGCAGGCGAAGGCGCGGTACAGCGCGCGGGCAACAAGATTCCCAACTACAAGGAAACGCAGAACTACGTGCAGACGGTGCTGCAGCTCTATGCCTACCTGAAGCCGTCGGCGGCGGGATCGTCGGCCGTGGCAGGCGGCAGCGGGCGCGGCGGCAAGACGCCGGGGCGCATCCGCATGGAGCTCACGGTGCCCAAGGGCGGCGCCCTGGGCCGTGGCAACATGCCGCCCGATTCGCCGGGCGCCATGCCGGCCATGCCCGATGCGCCCGAGTCATCGACGGTGCCGGACGGCGGTTCGGACACGCCGGTGTCCTGATGGCCCGCCCCGCCTTTGCTCGCCGATGAAGGAGCCCTTTTTCGTGCACCGCCGAAGCTTCGTTCTTGCGACTGCCGCCTGCGCGGTGGCCGGTGCCGCGCGCGCGCAGCACGCGGCCACGCATGACACGCTGCCGCCGGCGTCTTCGTCGAAGGAGCCCTACGCGCGGCTGCAGGGTGGCGTTCCGCACCACATGACGCCCGAGCAGGAAGCCCAGCGCGTCACGGACAGCCCCGCACCGGCCGGCCCGGCGGGGCGCTGGGAGCCGCGCGCGGCGCTGCCCATTCCGCGCAGCGAGATGGCCTGGGCCACCGCGGCGCAAGGGCGCATGCACGTGGTCGGCGGCTATGGCGAGGGCGCGGTCAACCGCGACTACCACCACATCTACGATCCCAAGGCCGACCGCTGGCTCGACGGCGCACCGCTGCCGCGCGGCGCCAACCACGTGGCGGTGGCGGCCGATGGCGACCGGGTCTACGCCCTGGGCGGCTTCGTCGAGCAGAACCGCCGCTCCGACACCCACGCCTACGTCTACGAGATCGCAGCCAACCGCTGGAGTGCCATCGCACCGCTGCCACGCCCGCGCGGTGCCGCGGCCGCGGTGATGCAGGGCGGCGTGCTGCACCTGATCGGCGGCGCCTCCGAGCCTGCCGCCGAACGCGCGAGCGTCGGCTGGCACGAGGTCTACGACCCCAAGACCGATCGCTGGTCCTCTGCCAAGCCGCTGCCCGGCGCGCGCGATCACGTGGGCTGCGTGGCGCACGGCGGCCAGATCCACGTGATCGGCGGGCGCTTCAACACCTTCGAATACAACA
The DNA here is from genome assembly GCF_007828835.1 of Variovorax beijingensis. Lineage (GTDB taxonomy): Bacteria > Pseudomonadota > Gammaproteobacteria > Burkholderiales > Burkholderiaceae_C > Variovorax > Variovorax beijingensis_A. The sequence continues at coordinate 35,851 of NZ_VIVL01000016.1, forward strand.
CCGACCTGCACCACGTCTACCTGTCCGCGCGCGACACCTGGGAGCTGCGTGCGCCGCTGCCCACGGCGCGCTCGGGCCATGGCCTCGTGGTGTACCGCGGCCGCTTCTTCGCGATGGGCGGGGAGGGCGGCTTTCTGGTGGGCGGCGTGCCGCGGCAGGCCAAGGTGTTCGGCCAGATGGAAAGCTACGATCCCGTGGCCGACAGCTGGCAGCGCCATGCGCCGATGCCCACGCCGCGCCATGCGGTGGGCGCCGCGGTGATCGGCGACTGGATCTACGTGGCCGGCGGCGGCGCGGTGCTCGGCGGCGCCGTGCAGTCCGCCGTACACGAGGCTTTCACACTGGGCTGAGCGCGCAAGCGCACGGCCCGCAACCGTTTCTCTTTCTCTCTTCTCCATGGACGACTCCCAACCTCCGCTCGATCTCCAGGGTCCCACCGACGGCGACACCACCCTCACGCTGGCCGACTACGCGCAGACCGCCTACCTCGAATACGCGCTCAGCGTGGTCAAGGGCCGCGCGCTGCCCGACGTGTCCGACGGGCAGAAGCCCGTGCAGCGGCGCATCCTGTATTCGATGTCGCGCATGGGCCTGGGCTTCGGCGGCGCCAACGGCACCGTGGGCGCCAAGCCGGTCAAGAGCGCGCGCGTGGTCGGCGACGTGCTCGGCCGCTTCCACCCGCACAGCGACCAAGCCGCCTACGACGCGCTGGTGCGCATGGCGCAAGACTTTTCGCAGCGCTATCCGCTGGTCGACGGCCAGGGCAACTTCGGCAGCCGCGACGGCGACGGCGCCGCGGCCATGCGCTACACCGAAGCGCGCCTGGCCCGCATCACCAGCCTGCTGCTCGACGAGATCGACGAAGGCACGGTCGACTTCATTCCCAACTACGACGGCAGCACCGAGGAGCCGCGCCTGTTGCCCGCGCGGCTGCCTTTCACGCTGCTCAATGGCGCGAGCGGCATCGCGGTCGGCCTGGCCACCGAGATCCCGAGCCACAACCTGCGCGAGATCGCCGATGCCTGCGTGGCGCTGATCAAGTCGAACGGCAAGCTCAGCGACGAGGAACTGCTGCAGATCGTGCCCGGCCCCGACTACCCGGGCGGTGCGCAGATCATCAGCGGGCCGGCCGACATCGCCGACGCCTACCGCACCGGCCGCGGCTCGCTCAAGGTGCGCGCGCGCTGGAAGATCGAGGACCTCGCGCGCGGCCAGTGGCAGCTCGTGGTCAACGAGCTGCCGCCGGGCGTGAGCACGCAGAAGGTGCTCGAGGAAATCGAGGAAATCACCAACCCGAAGGTCAAGGCCGGCAAGAAGGCGCTCTCCGCCGACCAGACCCAGCTCAAGGCCGCGATGCTCTCGGTGCTCGACGTGGTGCGCGACGAATCCAGCAAGGACGCCGCGGTGCGCCTGGTGTTCGAGCCCAAGACCTCGCGCATCAGCCAGGAAGAGTTCATTACCACGCTGCTCGCGCAGACCTCGCTCGAGACCTCGTCGCCGATCAATCTCACGATGGTGGGCATCGACGGCAAGCCCACGCAGAAGTCGCTGCGCCAGATGCTCAACGAGTGGATCGCGTTCCGCGAGGTCACGGTCGAGAAGCGCTCGCGGCACCGGCTGGGCAAGGTGCAGGACCGCATCCACATCCTCGAGGGCCGGCAGCTGGTGCTGCTGAACATCGACGAGGTGATCGCGATCATCCGCGCGGCGGAAGACCCGAAGGCCGCGCTCATCGCGCGCTTCAACCTCAGCGAACGCCAGGCCGAGGACATCCTCGAAATCCGGCTGCGCCAGCTCGCGCGGCTCGAAGCCATCAAGATCGAACAGGAGCTCAAGGGCTTGCGCGACGAGCAGAAGAAGCTCGAAGACATCCTCGGCAGCCCGGCGGCGCTGCGCCGCCTGCTGGTGAAGGAAATCGAGGCCGATGCCAAGACCTTCGAGGACCCGCGCCGCACGCTGATCCAGGCCGAGAAGCGCGCCGTGGCCGAACTGAAGGTGGTCGACGAGCCGGTGACCGTGATCGTCTCGCAGAAGGGCTGGGTGCGTGCGCAGAAGGGCTGGGCCAGCGAGAAGAACGGTGCCAACGGCACTGCGGCGCCCGAATACAGCTTCAAGTCCGGCGACGCGCTCTACGGCGCCTTCGAATGCCGCAGCGTCGACACGCTGCTGGTGTTCGGCTCGGCCAAGGACAAGAGCGTGCGCGTCTACACCGTGCCCGTGGCTTCGCTGCCCGGCGCGCGCGGCGACGGCCAGCCCGTGACCACGCTGATCGAGCTCGATGCCGGCACGCACGTCACGCATTTCTTCGCGGGCCCGGTAGGCGCCAGCCTGCTGCTGGCCAACACCGGCGGCTACGGCTTCATCGCCACCGTCGAGAACATGATGTCGCGCCAGCGCGGCGGCAAGGCCTTCATCGACGTGGGCGAGGGCGAGCAGCTCTGCCGCCCCTCGCTGGTGGGCGGCGCGAGCGGCGCGGAGCCGATGCCGGCCGCCACGCACGTGGCCTGCGCCTCGACCGGCGGCCGCATCCTGACCTTCGACATTGCCGAGCTCAAGAGCCTGCCCAAGGGTGGCCGCGGGCTCACGCTGATCGACCTCGACGCCAAGGACACGCTGGCGGGTGCCGCGGCCTACACGCGCAGCGTGAAGATCGAAGGCATCGGCCGCGGCGGCAAGGAGCGCGATGAAACCCTGGAAATCCGCACGCTCAACAATGCGCGCGGCAGCCGCGCGCGCAAGGGCAAGGCGGCCGACCTCGGCTTCAAGCCGACGGGCATCGTGCGGGTGCTGTGATGGGCGGCATCGACATCAGCGTCATCGGCCTCGTCGTTGCACTGGTCACGGGCCTTGCCAGCTTCTGGTTCGGCCGCCGCATGCGCCTGAAGCGCGGGGCCAGGAAGCGCGAGAAGGACCGCATCGCGGCGCAGGCCAGCGAGACCCGGCAGCAGCGCCGGGCGCGCGAGCGCAAGGAACGCGGCTAGCGCCTGTTTTCCTAGCGCAGGCCCTGCCACCAGCGCTCGTTGGTGCGCGCCTTGCCCACCGTCAGCACCTCGCCGATCACCGGCGTGGCCAGCTCGATCTTCTTTGCCTGCGAAAGATCGGCAATACGGTCCAGCGGATCGTGCCAGGTGTGGAAGGCGAGGTCGAAGGTGCTGTTGTGCACCGAATAGAGCACCTTGCCGCGCAGGTCCTCGAAGGCCTGCACGCTCTGCTCGGGCGTCATGTGGACGGCGGGCCAGTAGGCGTCATAGGCGCCGTTTTCCATCAGCGCCAGGTCGAAGCCGCCGAAGCGTTCGCCGATCTGCTTGAAGCCCGCAAAGTAGCCCGAGTCGCCGCTGTAGAAGATGCGCTGGCCGCCGCTTTGCACCACCCATGAGGCCCACAGTGTGCGGTCGCGGTCGGTCAGCGTTCGGCCCGAGAAGTGCTGCGCCGGCGTGGCGGTGAGCTTCACGCCGTCGTGTTCGCCGCCTTGCCACCAGTCGAGCTCCGTCACCCGCTCCGCGGGCACGCCCATCGCCACCAGCCGCGCGCGCACGCCCAGCGGCACGAAGTAGCGCTGCACGCGCTGCGCGAGGTACTCGATGGTGGCCACGTCGAGGTGGTCGTAGTGGTCGTGCGAGAGGATCAGGCCTTCGATCGGCGGCAACTGCTCGAGCGTGAGCGGCGGCTTGTGGAAGCGCTTGGGGCCCACAAAGGTGAACGGCGATGCGCGCTCGCTGAACACCGGGTCGATCAGCCAGTACTTGCCCTGCAGCTTGAGCAGGTGCGACGAATGGCCGAGCCGCACCACGTGGTTGGCCTTGGGGTCGAGCGCTTCCAGGTCGGCGGTGGCCAGCATGCGCACCGGAATCGGATCGACCGGCACGGTGCCCACCTTGTCGCCGACGATGAAGCGTGACCAGATCCGCCAGCCGCTGGCCGAAGGCAGCACGTCCGGATTCGGCAGGTTCTGGAAGCTGCAGCCCTTGAACTGCGGCGATGCGTCGTAGCGCGCCTCGCATCCGCTGTTGCTGGAACAGCCCGCGACCAGTGCGCAGCCGGCCGCAAAGAGCGAGGTGCCATAACTGCGAAGACGGTGCTTCAGAAAGGAGATCATGGCGAGGTGTTGTCGGGTTTTTGCGGCGCGAGCTTAGCCGCCGCGTGGCGGCCAATGGTTTCAACGGCAGAAACATTCGGCGCACAGGGGCATTCCCGTGCCGCTTGTCGTAGGCCATGCGTTCTATGGCTGCCTGCGGGATCGCGCGGCACACTGAAGCGCGCCACGTTCCGCGGGCTTCAAGGAGGCGATCACACCATGAGCAGCAACCGCTATCCCATCATCTACGTGCGCGGCTATGCCATGACAGAGGCCGAGCGCGACGACACCGCCGCCGATCCGTTCTGCGGATTCAACGTGGGCTCCACGGTCTACCGCGCCACAGTGAAGAAGGATGCGCCGGCGCAGAAGTTCGTCTTCGAATCGCCGGTGGTGCGCCTCCTGGCCGACTTCCAGTACCAGAGCGTCTACCAGAACGGCCTGGACATTCTCGACAACGACTGGAAGCCTTCGCCCGACGAAACCGGCAAGGACGTGGACGGCATTCCGGCCGCCTCGATCGTCATCTACCGCTACTACGACAGCGGATCCGAATTGCTCGGCGACGGCAAGTCGCGCGACGTGAAGGTGTATGCGCAGGGTCTGAGCAAGCTGATCCTTCGCGTGCGTGACCTGGTGGCGCTGCGCGAGGGGCCCGCTTTTGCAGCGGCCGATTTCCGCTGCTACCTGGTGGCGCATTCGATGGGCGGGCTGGTGGTGCGTGCCTTCCTGCAGAACCCGGCGCTCGGCGATGCGGCGGCGCGCGCCTGCGTCGACAAGGTGTTCACCTACGCCACGCCGCACAACGGCATCGACATGGGCGGCATCAACGTGCCGGCCTGGCTCACGGCCAACGAGATGAACACCTTCAACCGCGAGCGGATGTCGGAGTTCCTGGCCACGGCGCCGGTCGACGGCCGCATGGACTACCTGCCGGCGGCCGCATTTCCGGCCGAGCGCTTCTTCTGCATGGTGGGCTCCAACCGCGGCGATTACGAGGCCGCCAAGGGCCTCTCGCGCATGTTCGCGGGCCACGGCAGCGACGGACTGGTGCGCATCGAGAACGCCTCGCTCTGGTCCATCGACGATGCGAAGCGCAGCAAGCCGGTGGCCACCGCCTACGCCTTTCGTTCGCACTCGGGCTACTTCGGCATCGTCAATTCCGAGGAGGCCTACCAGAACCTGGTGCGTTTTCTCTTCGGCGACGTGCGCGTCGATCTCTGGTTCGAGGTCGAGGGCGTGACCCTGCCGCCGGACCTGCCCAAGGACGCCGATATCGACGCGCTCTACCAGGTCGAGCTTTTGGCCGCGCCGCGCGGCAAGCGCTGGTACCTGAGCCGGCGCGTGGCCGAAGAGGATTCGCCCGCCTGCCGCACGCACAAGGAGCTGACCGACCCCGAGAAGCCCGAGCGCCGCTCGATCTATCTCTCGACCGTGTTCCTCGCCAACAAGGCGCGCGTGAAGCAGGACCGGCCGACGCTGGCCTATGCCATGACGCTCGGCGTGCGCGTGCCCGACTACCAGGTGAACAAGAAGTTCTGGCTCGACGGCCATTACGAAGGCAGCTCGCTGTTCCGCGACACGCTGGTGATCGAGATCGCGCCGCCCCGGGCCGACGACCCGGCGCAGAACTGGAACGTGAAGTACGGCTGGCAGACAGACACCGCGGGGCAGGCGTCGCTGCCGATCAGCCCGAAGCAGCTGGCCGACGGCAAGCTGCAGTTCATCGTGCCGCTGTCGAGCCTGGGCGCGGCACCGGCGGCGCCCGGCATCAGCGGCAAGGTGCGGCTGGAGGTGAGCGCCTGGAGTTGAAGAAAGCGCCCTCCGGCGGGCACCGGCGTCATACTCGGGGCGGTCCAGGGTCCTGCCTTCTCCTCCCCCATGAAAACTGCCGTTCTCGTCATCGACATGCAGCGTGGCCTCTATGACGACCTGCCGCGTCCCCACGAGGCCGCCGAGGTTGCGCAGCGGATCAATGGCCTCACCGCGCGTGCCCGTGCCGCGGGCGTGCCGGTGGCTTTCATCCAGCACGAGAACGCCGTCGACCTCGAATTCGATTCCGAGCGCTGGCAGCTTTCCGGCGCGCTGGAGGTCGATCCAGGCGACACCAAGATCCGCAAGGCCACGGCCGATTCGTTCCTGCGCACGCCGCTGCAGGCATGGCTCGCGGGGCATGGGGTGCAGTGCGTGGTGCTCTGCGGCTACTCGTCGGAGTTCTGCGTGGACACCACCGCGCGGCGTGCCGCTGCGCTGGGCTACGAGGTCGTGCTCGCGGCCGACGCGCACACCTCGCACGACAAGCCGCACGCCACCGGCGACTTCATCCGCGCCCACCACAACGCCACGCTGTCGGACATCACGAGCTTCGGCGTGCCGATCCGCGCGGTGCCCAGCGCGAAGATCGTGTTCTGACCGTTCAATCCGCGCCGCGCCGCCACACGCGCGCGAGCGCGGCCAGCTTGCCCCTGAAGCTCAGCCGGTCGTTCGACAGCGCGTCGATGAAGTCCGACAGCCGCTGCGACTTCACCATGGTGTAGATCGTGAGCCAGGTCGTGAAGACGAACACCACGCCGAACCAGAGCGCCTTGCGCCACAGCGGCGCATCGGCCTCGGCCAGCAGGTTCATGCCGAGGAAGCCCGTCGTCACCGTGCCGATCAGGCCGAACAGCGTGACCACCGTGAGCCGCACCACGGTACTGGCCTGCCGGCGCAGGCTGTCGGCGTCCAGGTAGGTGTTCATGTCGGCGATGCGCGCCTTGACCTCGTCGTAGAGTGGGTCGAGCCCGAGGTGCGCGGTGCACATGTGGGAGAGCGCGCGCACCTGCGCCTGCTCCGAGATCTCGTGGAACCAGTAGCGGTGCGTGAAGCGCAGGAAGCGCTCGAAGCTCGAACGGATCGCGCGCTTGAACTGCTTCACGCTCGGCGTGCTGTGGATGTCGAGCCGCTTGAGCGCCTCGACCAGCTGGTCCGAGAACATCAAGAGCGCCGCCTTCTGGAAATGCGCAATCAGGAACAGCAGGAAGTGCTGGTGGCGGAACTGCGCGAGCACGCCGCGGTCGCGGCAGCAGAAGAACTCCGAGCGGGCATCGCCCACCACGATCAGCGCATGGCCGTTGCACAGGTAGCGCGTGTTCGGCGCGGCGCCCGCATCGACCCAGAAGCGGTCGTAGCAGTAGCGGCGTTCGAAGTCCTCCAGATGCTGCTCCGCGTAGGGCAGGTGGGCGCGTTGCGCTGCATCGGCCTCGGCGGCGCCGGTGACGAGCCCGAGCCGGATGAAGTCGTTGCGCGAGAGGCGCTTGGGATCGTCGAGCGAAAGGTAGGCCATCAGCGGCATGCGGTAGTACTCGATCTGCCGGTAGCGCAGCGCGCCGGGCTCGTCGGAATGGTCGCTCACGAGCGGCTGCATCAGGTAGGCCCAGTGGGCCGAGATGCGCGGTGCGCGGTGCTGGGCCACGTGCGAGAGAAAGGCTTCGCGCTGCTGCGCATCCGAGCGCGCGAGCACACGGCCGTCGGCGGCCAGCCATTCGACGCTGGCCATGCAATGCAGCGCGCCGCCCTCGGCGTTCCAGCCCGCGGGGTAGGCGCGGCCGAAGCGGTAGAGCAGGTCCTGCGCCTGTGCAAGGCTCAGGTGGTTGGCGCCGACCTCCAGGTTCAGCAGCACCACGTCGATGTCGAAGAAGAAATACAGGTCGCAATGCACCACGTCGAGCGTGATCGGCGCGTCGCCCTGCTGTGCCACCACGCGCACGGCCGCGATGTCGTGGCGGCGGAAGATGCGCATCGGCGAATCGCCGTCGCTGCCGGTGTCCGCGCCGTCCTTGTTCTTCGAGCGGCCCTCGCCGTAGAGAAAGCGCTGCACGTAGGGCAGGAAGCTCACGAACTCGTTGTAGTGCCGCTCGTGGAAGCGGCTGCTGTCGCCGGTGTATTCGTCGATCTCCTCGCGCCAGGGCGAGGCTTCGCCCATCTCGCGCAGCAGGTGCCAGGGGCCGTGGTGCGTGGGCTTGGCGTCAGGCGCCGGCACCAGCCGCAAGGGCCAGAGCAGGGCCTGCCGGAAATGCTGCACGGCAGGGGGTGCAACTGTCCCTGCGGACGCGATGGCCTCGGATGTATTCAGCATCGCGCGAGTGTAGGCAGAAGGGCTGTCGAAACACTGACCTAGGGAAATCCCTGGCTTGGCCTGAAACCGGTTTCATATAAGCTGCAAGCATTGCTTTCGAGGCATGCGCGCGGCCATGCCGTGCTCGCCCCACCCATGAACTACCAGTTTCAATTCGACGCCGTCTTCGCTGCCTGGCCGCTGCTGCTCAAGGGCACCTGGATCACGATCCAGCTCTCGCTCGTGGCCACGCTGCTGGGCCTCGTGGTCGCGATTTTTTGCGCCTGGGGCAAGACCTCGGGGCCGGGCTGGCTGCGCTTCATCGTCAACGCCTACATCGAGGTGATCCGCAACACGCCGTTCCTCGTGCAGCTGTTCTTCTTTTTCTTCGCGCTGCCGGCCATCGGGCTGCGCTGGTCGCCGCAGACGGCGGCGCTGGTGGCCATGGTGGTGAACCTTGGCGCCTACGCCACGGAAATCATCCGCGCGGGCATCGAGTCGATTCCCAAGGGGCAGATCGAGGCGGGCAGGGCGCTCAACCTCAAGCCCTGGGAGATCTTCCGCTTCGTGATCATCAAGCCCGCGCTCAAAGCCATCTACCCGGCGCTCACGAGCCAGTTCATTTTGCTGATGCTGAGCTCGGCCGTGGTGTCGGTCATCTCGGCCGACGACCTGACCTCGGTGGCCGCCAACCTGCAGTCGCAGACCTTCCGCAGCTTCGAGATCTACATCGTGGTGGCCGCCATCTACCTGGCGCTGGCGCTGGCCTTCTCGGCGATGTTCAAGCTGATCTACAAGCGCACGCTCAACTACCCGGACCGCCGGTAGCAGGCCCCAGAGCGGAGCAGGAAAAAAACATGCGTACCTTCGGCTTTCCCGAATTCCTTTTCATCCTCGAAGCGGCCAAGTGGACGCTTGCGCTGTCGGCCATCGCCTTCGTGGGCGGCGCCATCCTGGGGTTGATCATCGCGCTCATGCGCACGTCGGAGTCGGCGTGGGCGCGCGGCGTGTCGACCACCTTCATCCAGATCTTCCAGGGCACGCCGCTGCTGCTGCAGCTGTTCCTGGTGTTCTTCGGCGCGCCGGTGCTGGGGCTGGACATCAACCCCTGGGTGGCGGCCGGCGTCGCGCTCATCCTGAACAGCGCCGCCTTCCTCGGCGAGATCTGGCGCGGCTGCATCGAGGCCATTCCGCGCGGCCAATGGGAAGCCGCCGAGGCGTTGAGCCTCAAGTACAGCGCCCGCATGCGCGACGTGGTGCTGCCGCAGGCGCTGAAGATCGCGCTCGCGCCCACGGTGGGCTACGTGGTGCAGATCATCAAGGGCACGTCGCTTGCCGCAATCATCGGCTTCGTCGAGGTCACGCGCGCCGGGCAGATCGTCAACAACGCCACCTTCCAGCCGCTGGTTGTGTTCTCGGTGGTGGCTGCCATCTACTTTGCGATCTGCTGGCCGCTGTCGCTGCTTGCTGCGCGCATGGAGCGCAAGCGTGCCCGTGCGTTGGCCCGCTGATTCCTTTCCCTTTCTCATTGCTTCCTTCTTTATCCAGGAGACACTTTCCATGACCCGTATCACCACCCGCCGCGCAGCGCTGGCAGCCCTCGCATCCCTGGGACTGGGCGCCGCGCTCACCGTGTTCGCACCCTTCGCCTCGGCACAGACCGTGGCGGACATCAAGAAGAAGGGCGAGATCACCATCGGCATGCTGGTCGACTTTCCGCCCTACGGCACCACCAATGCGCAGAACCAGCCCGACGGCTACGACGCCGACGTGGCCAGGCTTCTGGCCAAGGACTGGGGCGTCAAGGCCAACATCGTGCCGGTGACCGGCCCGAACCGCATTCCCTTCCTGCTGACCAACAAGGTCGACGTGCTGGTCGCCTCGCTGGCCATCACGCCCGAGCGCGCCAAGCAGGTGCAGTTCTCGCAGCCCTACGCGGCCGCGACCATCGTGCTGTATGGCGCCACCAAGACGCCCATCAAGGCGGCCGGCGACCTGAAGGGCCTGCGCGTGGGCGTGGCCCGTGCTTCCACGCAGGACGTGGCCGTGACCAAGGCCGCGCCCGAAGGCACCGAGATCCGCCGCTTCGACGACGACGCCTCGGCCATGCAGGCGCTGATCTCGGGCCAGGTCGACGCGATCGGCTGCTCGGTCACCGTGGCGGCGCAGATCGCCAAGCGCGTGCCGGCCGGCACCTACGAAAACAAGTTCACGCTGGTGCAGCAGTCAATGGGCATCGCGATGCGCCCGGGCCAGGAAGAGCTGACCAAGGCCGTGAACGAATTCGTCGCGAAGAACACCGCCAACGGCGAGCTCAACAAGCTCTACCAGAAGTGGCTGCAGGCCGACCTGCCCAAGATGCAGTGAGCCGCCGAGGCTGAAGAAGAAGGAATCCTGGCATGACGACGGAATCGATCATCCGCATGGAAGCGGTCAACAAGTGGTACGGTGAATTCCAGGTGTTGACCGGCATCGACCTGTCGGTGCGCCAGGGCGAGCGCATCGTGATCTGCGGGCCTTCGGGCTCGGGCAAGTCCACGCTCATCCGCTGCATCAACCGGCTCGAAACGGTGCAGAAGGGCCGCATCGTGGTCGACGGCATCGACCTCACGGCCGGTGGCAAGAACGTCGACGCGGTGCGTGCCGAAGTGGGCATGGTGTTCCAGCAGTTCAACCTGTTCCCGCACCTCACCATCCTGGAGAACTGCACGCTCGCGCCGATGCGTTCGCGCGGCATGACCAAGGCGCAGGCCGAAGAAGTGGCCATGAAATACCTCACGCGCGTGCGCATTCCCGAGCAGGCGAACAAGTACCCGAGCCAGCTCTCGGGCGGACAGCAGCAGCGCGTGGCGATTGCGCGCGCGCTGTGCATGTCGCCCAAGATCATGCTGTTCGACGAGCCCACCTCGGCGCTCGATCCCGAGATGGTCAAGGAAGTGCTCGACACCATGATCGGCCTGGCCGAAGACGGCATGACCATGCTGTGCGTGACGCACGAGATGGGCTTTGCCCGCAGCGTGGCCGACCGGGTGATCTTCATGGCCGACGGTAGGATCGTCGAGCAGGCGCCGCCGCAGGAGTTCTTCGGCCACCCGAAGGACGAGCGCACGCGCCAGTTCCTCGGCCAGATCCTGAGCTCGCACCAGGCGCACTGATGACCCTTCAGGTATTGGTTTCTCTGTCGTCCTTCGGTGCGGCCGAGGTGGGGCGGCATGGCCAGCTCTGGTGCGCGCAGATGGCGCTGGAGGCCGGCGCCGATTCGGTCGAGGTGCGCGGAGAGATGCTGCGCAACGCCGAGGCGGAGCTGCCTTTGCTGGCGGGCCTGGCCTCGGTGTATTCGAGCCCCGAGGGGCTCTGGGCCGAAGGCGGCTGGCTCGACAGCGCAGCGCTGGCACGCGGCATTGCCGCCGCAACCCGGCTGGGTGCCCGGCGGCTCAAGATGTCGATCGGCGACTTTCGCGCGTCTTCGCATGGCTCGCTCTGGGGCCTGAAGGTGCAGCTTGCCGAAACCCGCGTCGAACTGCTGATCGAAAACGACCAGACCGTGCGCGCCGGCACGCTGCCCGCGCTGCAGGCCTTCTTCGATGCGGCAGACCGCGCCGGTGTCGAACTGGGCATGACCTTCGACATGGGCAACTGGCACTGGCTCGGCGAGTGTCCGCTGCAGGCCGCACAGGCGCTGGGCCGCCGCGTGCGCTACGTGCATTGCAAGGGCGTGCAGCGGCTGCCGCACAAATGGGTGGCGGTGCCGCTGGCCGACTCGGCCGCGCCGTGGCGCGCGGTGCTGCGTGCGCTGCCGGCCGACGTGCCGCACGCCATCGAATATCCTCTGGCGGGAGACGACCTGCCGGCCGTCGTGCGCGCGCAGGTCGACTTCATCCGCGCCGCGCGGGCCTAGGGAGAAACACATGACAGAACCCACTGCTTTCGACGTCGCCCTGTTCGGCGAAGCCATGCTACTGCTCGTGGCCGACCGGCCCGGTCCGCTGGAGGACGCGCAGGCGTTCCACAAGCGCACGGCCGGCGCCGAGACCAACGTGGCCATCGGGCTTTCGCGCCTGGGGCTCAAAGTGGGCTGGGCCAGCCGCCTGGGCACCGACTCGATGGGGCGCTACCTGATCGCGGCGATGAAGGGCGAGGGCATCGACTGCTCGCACGTCATCTGCGATCCGGCGCAGCGCACCGGCTTCCAGTTCAAGGGCCGCGTCACCGACGGCAGCGATCCGCCGGTCGAATACCACCGCAAGGGCTCGGCCGCGAGCCAGATGGGTCCGGCCGATATCGACGAAGCCTGGCTGCGCTCGGCGCGCCACCTGCATGCCACGGGCGTGTTCGCGGCCATCTCCGACACCAGCCTGCAGGCTGCGCTCAAGTCCATGGAGGTGATGCGCGCGGCCGGCCGCACGATCTCGTTCGACACCAACCTGCGGCCTACGCTGTGGCCGTCGACCGAGACGATGCGCCACTGGATCAACGAACTGGCCTCGCGCGCCGACTGGGTGCTGCCGGGCATTGAGGAAGGCCTGCTGCTGACCGGCCATGACAAGCCCGAAGACGTGGCGAGGTTCTACCGCGACCGCGGCGCGAAGCTCGTGGTCGTCAAGCTCGGCGCCGCAGGCGCCTACTACGACAGCGACGTGGCCGGCACCGGGCATGTCGACGGCTTCCCGGTGAAGGAAGTGATCGACACCGTGGGCGCGGGCGACGGCTTTGCGGCCGGCGTGGTGAGCGCATTGCTCGAAGGCAGGAGCGTGCCCGAGGCCGTGCGCCGCGGCGCCTGGATCGGCGCGCGCGCGGTGCAGGTGCTGGGCGACACCGAAGGCTTGCCGACGCGCGCGCAACTCGAAGAAGCGGGACTCTGACCATGACGACAAGAAAGAACGTGCTGGTCTTCCGGCCATTGCCCGAAGACCAGCTCGCGCGCCTGCAGGCCGCCCACCACGTGACCGTGGCCGATCCGCGCAAGGAGCCTGAGGCCTTTGCCGCCGCGCTCGCCACCACGAACGGCCTGATCGGTGCGAGTCACACGGTCGATGCGGCGCTGCTCGACGCGGCGCCGCAGCTCGAGGTGATTTCGAGCGTGTCGGTCGGCGTCGACAACTATCCGCTCGTGGAACTGCACAAGCGCGGCATCGTGCTGTGCCACACGCCCGACGTGCTGACCGAGACCGTGGCCGACACGGTGTTCGCGATTCTCATGGCCACGCAGCGCCGCGTGGTCGAGCTCTCGAACCTCGTGCGCGAAGGCCGCTGGACGAAGAACATCGGCGAAGAACTCTTCGGCACCGACGTGCATGGCAAGACGCTCGGCATCCTCGGCTTCGGCCGCATCGGCCAAGCCGTGGCACGGCGCGCCGCGCTGGGCTTCGGCATGCCGGTGCTCTACCACGCGCGCCGCCCGGTCGATCTGGCCAAGCAGGCGCCCGAGCTGCAGGGCCGTGCCACGCACACGCCGCTCGACGAGTTGCTCGCGCGTTCGGACATCGTGCTGGCGATGCTGCCGCTGACCGACGCCACGCGTGGCATGATCGACGCCGCCTTCTTCGCGCGCATGAAGCCCGGCGCGGCCTTCATCAACGGCGGCCGCGGCGCCACCGTGAATGAAGAAGCGCTGCTGCACGCGCTGGACCACGGCACGCTGCGCGCGGCCGGCCTCGACGTGTTCGCGAAGGAGCCGCTGCCCGCCGATTCGCCCTTGCGCACGCATCCCCGCGTGACGCCGCTGCCGCACATCGGTTCGGCCACGCACGAAACACGGCACGCCATGGCGGAACTCGCGACGACCAACCTGCTGCAGGTGCTGGCGGGCGAGAAACCGACGGCGCCGTACGACACGGCGGCCGCATGAGTCCCTTGAGGATTTTCTCCCTCCCCAATCCATGAACCCCAGCGGCCGCGCCACCATCGCCGACGTCGCCGAGGCGGCGGGCGTTTCCAAGGCCACGGTCTCGCGCTTTCTCAACCACCGCGAGCGGCTGCTGAGCCGCGATATCGCGGCGCGCGTGGAGGCGGCCATCGCCAAGCTGGCCTACACCCCCAGCCCGATGGCGCAGGCCCTGAGCCATGGCCGTTCGCGGCTCATCGGCCTGATCGTGGCCGACATCACCAACCCGTATTCCGTCGCGGTGCTGCGCGGCGCCGAGAAGGCCTGCCAGGACGCCGGTTACCTCGTGATGCTGTTCAACCTGGGCAACGAGAGCGAACGCGAGCGCGAGGCCATCGATGCGCTCGCGGGCTACCAGGTCGACGGCTTCATCCTCAACACGCTGGGGCGCGGCAGCAACGTGGTCGATGCGGTCACGCTGCACGGCAAGCCCGCGGTGCTGGTGGACCGGCGCCACACCGGCATGCACACCGACTTCGTCTCGCTCGACAACCACTCGGCCATGCGCGACACCTGCGGCCACCTCGTCGAGGGCGGCTACCGCGAGCTGCTCTACATGACCGAGCCGCAGAAGGGCGTGAGCTCGCGGCGCGAGCGCACGGCCGCCTTCGGTGCCTGCGTGGCCGCGCACGAGCCGCGCGTGGCGGGCGAGGTGTTCGAAAGCGTGGAGGGCGACAGCGATGCGCTCGACGAGGCCTTGCGCGCGCTGCGCCGGCGCGCCGGGCGGGGGCGCCGCGCGGCCGTGGTCGCGGGCAATGCGGTGGTCACGCTGCGCGTGGCGCAGTCGATGGCGCGGCTGGGCTGGCGGTTCGGGGAGGACCTGGGCTTCGTCGGCTTCGACGATCCCGAATGGGCTTCGCTGATCGGCCCCGGCCTGAGCACCGTGGCCCAGCCCACCGACGCCATCGGCCGCACGGCCGCCACCTGCCTGATCGAGCGGCTGCAGGGACTGGACGCCGCGCCGCGCCAGCTGCTGCTGCCGGGGCAGCTGGTGGTGCGGGGCTCGTCGCAGCCGGCGTAGGCGCCGGCCGCTCAGGCGACTTCGGCGATCAGCTCGATCTCCACGCAGGCGCCCATCGGCACTTGCGCCACGCCGAACGCGCTGCGCGCATGCGCGCCCTTCTCGGGGCCGAACACTTCGGCGAAGAACTCGCTCGCGCCATTGGTCACCAGGTGCTGTTCGGTGAACGTGCCCACGGAGTTGACCAGGCTCATCACCTTGACGATGCGCGTGACCTTGTTCAGGTCGCCCACGGCCGCATGCAGCGTGCCGAGCAGGTCGATGGCAATGGCGCGCGCGGCCTGCTTGCCTTCTTCGGTGCCGATGTCCGCGCCGAGCTGGCCGGCCCAGACCTTGCCGTCCTTCTTGGCGATGTGGCCCGAGAGAAAAACGAGGTTGCCGGTGCGCACGAAGGGCACGTAGGCCGCGGCGGGGGCGGCGACCGGGGGCAGGGTGATGCCGAGGCTGGAAAGCTTGTCGTAAACGCTCATTGAAGATCCTTGTCAGGGGGTTGCGGTTGAACCTGTGATTGTGACTGCGCCGCCTGCGCGGCCTGCGCGCGCAGCTCTTCGATCGGCCGCACCGTCACGCCCACCTTGAGCGTGTGGCGCGCGCCGCCATGCAGCACGCCGCGCATCGGCGAGACGTCGGAATAGTCGCGCCCGATCGCGAGTGCGACGTAGTCCTCGCCGGGCTGGCGGCCGTTGGTGGGATCGAAGTCGGCCCAGCCGCCGGCGCTTTCATGGCCGTCGCCGTCGCCTTCGCCCGGCAGGTAGACCGACACCCAGGCGTGCGAGGCATCGGCGCCCACCAGCCGCGGCTGGCCCGGCGGCGGCTGCGTGAGCAGGTAGCCGCTCACGTAGCGCGCCGGCAGGCCCATGGCGCGGAAGCAGGCGATCATGATGTGGGCGAAGTCCTGGCACACGCCCTTGCGCTGCGCGAGCGCTTCAACGGCGGGCGTGTTGATCTCGGTGCTGTCGGCGTCGTAGGCGAAGTCGCGGTACATGCGCTCGGTGAGGTCCATGGCCACGTCGAAGGTCGGCCGCTCCGGCGCGAAGCTCGCGCGCGCATAGGCCGCGAAGTCGTCGTGGCGCGGCACGTAGGGCGACGGAAACACGAACTCCGAGGCCGGGTCGAAGGTGGCGTCCTTGCGGTAGCGGAAGCGCTCGCGCACGGCCTCCCAGGGCAGCTCGCGCGCAATGCCGGGCGCAAGCTGCGGCGTTGAAGTCTCGACCACGCTTTCGGCCGTGACGACGAGGCTGTCGTGCGTGGCCTCGAGCGCGAAGAAGGCGCGCGTGTTGCCGTAGACATCGGGCACTTCGCTGCGCTGCGCGGGTTGCGGCTCGATCGCGAGCCTGTGGCTCACGAGCCGCTGCGAACCGGTGGCCAGCGGCTTCAGGTGGGCCAGGTGCTGTGCCGTTTCGACCGCGGGCGAATACTCGTAGCGGGTTTCGTGCGTGACGTGGAGCAGCATGGCGAAGTCGGTCTCCCTGGATTCATCGTGGAACGCCGCGGAACCGGCTTTGCCGGGCCGCTGGCGTTGCCCCCTCGAAGGGGGTTGGCGAAGCGACACGAAGTGCGCGAAGACTGGGGGTGAGCATATTCAGGCGCCGACCGAGCGCAGCGATTCGGAAGTGAGCGTGAAATAGCGCGTGCCGATGGCGTCGGACACATGGTAGGCCGCGGTCTCGCAATGGGCCAGCAGCTCGACCAGTGCCGGGTAGCTGGCCTCGGCGCCGGCCGCGCAGAGATGCTCGAGCGTCCAGCTGGCGGGATCGGAAAGTTCGTACGACAACGCTGTGAGCTTGCCGGGCGCGCTGCCGGCTAGGCGCGCTATGCGCCCGCGCAGCGTTTGCGTGACCCAGGCCAGCGAGCGCGGGTTCTCGGCATCGAGCACCAGCAGGTCGACCAGCGTGGCGACGTCGCGCCGCTGCTGGTAGCGCGCGTGGAAGGTGATGGTGCTGTCGAACAGCGCCACCATGGCTTCGAAGCCGCTCACCTCGTGCACGGCGCCGTTCTCGAAGCCGGCCTCCAGCGCGCTCGAAAGAAAGCCCAGGCGCTCGATGTGGCGGCCGATCGACAGCAGGCGCCAGGCGTCGTCGCGCGTCATGCGGTCGGTCTGCGCGCCGGTCATGGCGGCGAGCGCGGTGCTTGCGGATTCGAGCGCGCGCAGCGCAGCGCCGGTGGCAAAGCTGCCTTCCCCAGCCTGTTCGGCCGCGCGCCGCAGGAAGTCGGCTTCGGCGCGCACGATCTGGTTCCAGGTGTCCTGCGAGAGCCGTTCGCGCACGGCGGCGGCCGCCTGCCGGATGCAGCGCAGGCTGAAGCCCACGCTGCCGCCGCGTTCCACGTCGCCGAGCTCGGCGATCAGCGCGCGTTCGAACACGCGGCGTGACTGCGGCGCGCTCGGCACTTCGGCCGGCACCAGCGCATTGCGCAGCGCCATGCGGTGCAGCCAGTCGAGCAGCGGCCGCGAGGACTGGTCTTCGCTGCCCAGCAGGTTGAGCGTGAGGCGCGCGAGGCGCACTGCGTTCTCGGCGCGCTCGGTGTAGCGGCCGAGCCAGAACATGTTTTCGGCCGCGCGGCTGGTCACGGGCGCGCGGTGCCGCGCGAGCGAGGCCGGGGTGGCATGCGGCTGCAGCAGGGTGGTGCGGTCGACCTCGCCGTGCGTCTGCACCCACACGTCGGCGCTGCTGCCGCCGCGCTGCATGGACGCGATCTGCGCATCGCGGCCCGCCAGCCGGGCCAGCCCGCCCGGCAGCACGCGCCAGGACTGCGGCCCGTCGCTCACCGCGAAGACGCGCAGCAGCACCGCGCGCGGCGCGATGTGGCCGGGGCCCATGTCGTTGGCCCAGGTGGGCATCTGCGACAGCGGCAGGTAGCTCTGGACCGTGTGGGCCTCGCCCTCGCGCACGATGCGGCCGGCCCATTCGTCGAGCTGGCGCCGGCTCAGCTGGCTGCCGAGCACCGCATCGAAGCTGGTTTGTCCGTCGGACCCAGGGTAGGTGGGCTTGATGGCGCAGTCGCCAAGCTGCGGCAGCACCGCCTCGAGCGCGGCACGCTCGCCGCACCACCAGGTCGGCAGCGCCGGCAGCTTGAGCTTTTCGCCGATGAGGCGGCGCGCGAGCCCGGGCAGGAAGCCCAGCAGCGCGGGCGATTCGAGGAACGCCGAGCCCGGCATGTTGGCCACCAGCACATTGCCGGCGCGAATCGCCTGCAGCAGCCCCGGCACGCCCAGCGTGGAATCGGGGCGCAGCTCGAGCGGGTCGAGGAACTGGTCGTCCAGCCGCTTGATGAGCCCGTGCACCGGCCGCAGCCCCTGCAGGGTCTTGAGGTAGAGCCGCTGGTCGCGCACCGTGAGGTCGCTGCCCTCGACCAGCGTCAGGCCGAGATAGCGCGCCAGGTACGCATGCTCGAAGTAGGTCTCGTTGTAGGGGCCGGGCGTCAGCAGCGCGATGTGCGGCGGCACGCCGGCCGGGCACATGCGCTGCAGCCCGTCCATCATGGCGCTGTAGGTGGCGGCCAGGCGCTGCACCTGCAGGGCCTCGAAGGCCTGCGGAAACTGCCGCGTGATGGCCAGCCGGTTTTCCAGCAGGTAGCCCAGCCCCGAGGGCGCCTGCGTGCGCTGCGACACCACCCACCAGTTGCCGTCGGGCCCGCGCGCAAGGTCGAAGGCCGCGATATGCAGCCAGGTGTCGCCCGGCGGTTTCACGCCGTGCAGCGCGCGCAGGTAGCCGGGGTGGCCGTGCACCAGCGCCGCAGGCAGCAGGCCCTCGGCCAGCAGCTGCTGCGGGCCGTAGACGTCGGCCATGACACGGTCGAGCACGCGCACGCGCTGCAGCACGCCGGTCTCGATCTGGCTCCAGCTCTCGGGCGAGACGATCAGCGGGAACAGGTCGAGCGACCAGGGACGCTGCGGCCCGTCGGCGTCGGCATAGACGTTGTAGGTGACGCCGTTGTCCCGGATCTGCCGCTCGAGGCTGACGGCGCGCCGTGGCAGGTCGCTGAAGCCGCCCGGGCCGAGCTGCTCGAAGAAGGCGTTCCAGGCGGGTGTGAGGGGCGGGTTGTCGTTGGAGGAGGGCTGGAGGACCTGGGTCTGCGTCTGGGATTGGGCTGGGGGCAGGTCCGGCGGCATCGCGGGCCGCTCCGCCGCAGCGTCGTAGAGCATGGGCGGCAACGGAGCCATGGGCGCCGTGCCCGCAACCGGCCGCGCCGGCGTGGCCTGGCCGCGCAGTTCGTCGAAGTGGCCGGGCAGGGCGGCCGGCGCGAGCGCCGACGCCAGGGCGGCTGGAAATTCCAGCGCCTGGGCGTCGAACAGGGATTCGTTCAAAGGTTCCACAGGAGGTGGATTGTCACATTGCCGTCACCGGCCGGATGGCGGCAATGTGCTGGATGTCCTCTTGCGGGTTTTTTTGAGGCCCTCTCAGCGCCGCAGATCGAGCGTGAACGGGAATTCGCGGCTGCCCGCGAGTTCGATGGTTGCGGGCGGCGTGCGCATCAGCCCCGGCGTGTGGCCCATGCGCGTGAAGCGCGACATGCGACGGCTTTCCGCCTCGTAGGCATTGACCGGGAAGGTGTCGTAGTTGCGCCCGCCGGGGTGGGCGACGAAGTACTGGCAGCCGCCCAGCGAGCGCTTCATCCAGGTGTCGACGATGTCGAAGGTCAGCGGCGCATGGGCGCCGATGCTCGGATGCAGTGCCGACGGCGGGTTCCAGGCCTTGTAGCGCACGCCCGCCACGAATTCGCCGACGGTGCCCGTGGGTTGCAGCGGCAGCACCTTGCCGTTGACGGTGATCACGTGGCGGCTTTCGTTCAGGCCGGTCACGCGCACCTCGATGCGCTCGAGCGACGAATCGACATAGCGCACCGTGCCGCC
Organism: Variovorax beijingensis; assembly: GCF_007828835.1. Taxonomy (GTDB): domain Bacteria; phylum Pseudomonadota; class Gammaproteobacteria; order Burkholderiales; family Burkholderiaceae_C; genus Variovorax; species Variovorax beijingensis_A. The sequence goes on from NZ_VIVL01000016.1 coordinate 55,779, forward strand.
GGCCGAGCCTTCCTCGCCCATCACGTGCCAGGGCTCGAGTGCATTGCGCAGCGACAGCTCCACGCCCATGGCCTGCACCTGGCCCACCAGCGGAAAGCGGAACTCCAGGTGCGGCGCGAACCAGTCGGCATCGAAGGCGAAGCCGGCTTGGCGCATCTCGCTGATCACGTCGTCGAAATCCATCTTGACGAAGGTGGGCAGCAGGAAGCGGTCGTGCAGTTCGGTGCCCCAGCGGGTGACGGGCGCCTTGTACGGTTCGTCCCAGAAGCGCGCCACCAGCGCGCGGATCAGCAGCTGCTGCGCAATGCTCATGCGCGCATGCGGCGGCATCTCGAAGGCGCGCAGCTCCAGCAGGCCGAGGCGGCCGGTGCTCGAGTCGGGCGAATAGAGCTTGTCGATGCAGAACTCGCTGCGGTGCGTGTTGCCCGACACGTCGATCAGGATGTTGCGCAGCGTCCGGTCCACCAGCCAGGCCGGCATGTTCTGGCCGTGGATCTCGCGGTTCCTGGCGATTTCCTTCAGCGCGATCTCGAGCTCGTAGACCTGGTCGTTGCGCGCTTCGTCCACGCGCGGCGCCTGGCTGGTCGGGCCGATGAACATGCCCGAGAACAGGTAGCTCAGCGAAGGGTGGTTGTGCCAGTAGAGCAGCAGGCTCGCGAGCAGCTCGGGCCGGCGCAGGAAGGGGCTGTCGGCCGGCGTGGCGCCGCCCATCACGAAGTGGTTGCCGCCGCCGGTGCCGGTGTGGCGCCCGTCGGTCATGAACTTCTCGGCCGAGAGGCGGGTTTCGAACGCGGCGTTGTAGAGGAACTCGGTGTGGGCGACCAGTTCCTTCCAGTTGTGGGCCGGATGGATGTTGACTTCGATCACGCCCGGGTCGGGGGTGACGGCCAGCATCTTCAGGCGCGGATCGCGCGGTGGCGGATAGCCTTCCATCACGATGCGCATGCCGAGCTGTTGCGCCGTGGCTTCGACGGCCGCGACCAGGTCGAGGTAGTCCTCCAGGCGCGCGAGCGGCGGCATGAAGACGTAGAGCACGCCCGAGGCGCTGCCTTTTTTCTCGGCCGACGGGCCGTTGGCGCGGCGCGGGTCGCGCACTTCGACGCACAGCGCGGTGCGCGTGACCCAATGGGCCGATTCGCCGCGCACCGGCTGGCGCGTGGCTGGCGTGGCGGAGGAGCGGATGGCTGCTGCGTCGGCTGCGGCGGCATCGCCGCTTGCCGCTGTGCCTGCTGCAGCCACCTCGCCCGGCGCCTGCATGCGCAGGGCCGCGGGCACCACCGGCGGCGCGCCGAAGGCATAGGGCACCGCGCCCAGGTCGGCACCCGCTGCGCCGCCGGCCGGCACGGCATAGCGCGCGCGGTAGTCGGCCGAGCTCGGCAGCGCGGCGCGCGGCGCGGTCGGGTCGCGCTCGACGAGGTAGGGGTAGTCGCCCTTGCTGGCCCAGGGCTGCGAATCGAGCGGCAGGCGGTAGCCCATCGGCGAATCGCCCGGGATCAGGTAGAGGCGGTCGTCGCGCAGGAACCAGGGGCCGGTCTTCCAGCCCGGGCCTTCGAGCGCCGGCGCGTCGGCATTGGCGTTGCCGGGTTCGAGCGGCAGCATGTAGCCGATGACCGCGTCGAGCTTCTGCGTGAACACGCGGCGCAGGCGAACGCGCTCGAGTTCGTCGTCGAGCTTCGATTCGAAGGGATCGACGTTGACCGGCAGCCGGCGTTCGCGCCAGAGGTAGTAATAGACGTCTTCGTAGCCGGGCTGGATGTAGCGCTCGGTGATGCCGAGCTTGTGCGCCAGCACGGTGGTGAAGCGGCGCGCGTCCTCGCTCGTGTAGTGCGTGGGCACGCGCTCGTCGGCAAAGAGTTCGGGGTCGTGCCAGAGCGTCTGGCCGTCGGCGCGCCAGAAGATCGACAGCGCCCAGCGCGGCAATTGCTCGCCCGGGTACCACTTGCCCTGGCCGAAGTGCAGGAAGCCGCCCTGGCCGTACTCGGCGCGCAGCTTGTGCACGAGCTCGGTGGCATAGCCGCGCTTGGTGGGGCCGAGCGCATCGGTGTTCCACTCGGGCGCGTCGCGGTCGCTGGTGGCCACGTAGGTGGGCTCGCCGCCCATCGTGAGCCGCACGTCGCCGGCTTTCAGGCGCGCATCGACCGCGTCGCCGAGCGCGAGCACCTCGGCCCACTGCTCCTCGGTGTAGGGCTTGGTCACGCGCGGCGATTCGTAGATGCGCGTGACCTTCATCTCATGGCCGAAGTCGACCTCGGCTTCGTCCACCGCGCCTTCGATGGGCGCGGCGCTCGAAGGCGTGGGCGTGCAGGCGAGCGGGATGTGGCCTTCGCCGGCAAGAAGGCCCGAGGTGGCGTCAAGGCCGATCCAGCCCGCACCGGGCAGGAAGACCTCGCACCAGGCGTGCAGGTCGGTGAAGTCGACCGTGGTGCCGCTCGGGCCGTCGAGCGCCTTGACGTCGGGCGTGAGCTGGATCAGGTAGCCCGAGACGAAGCGCGCGGCCAGCCCGCAATGGCGCAGCAGCTGCACCAGCAGCCAGCCCGAGTCGCGGCAGGAGCCGCTGCCGCTGGCGAGCGTTTCTTCCGGCGTCTGCACGCCGGGCTCCATGCGGATCAGGTAGTTGACGTCCTTCTGGACCTGCTGGTTGAGGCCAACCAGAAAATCGATGGTGCGCTGCTCCTTGCGCTCGATCTTGTCGAGGTAGGCCTGCAGAAGCGGCGTGGGTTCCTCGGTGACGAGGTAGGGCGCGAGTTCCTCGGCCTGCGAGGCGGTGTACTTGAACGGGAAGTTCTCGGCCTGCGGCTCGAGGAAGAAGTCGAAGGGGTTGTAGACCGCCATCTCGACGACCAGGTCGACCGTGACCTTGAACTCGCGCGTCTTCTCGGGAAACACGAGCCGCGCCTGGTAGTTGGCGAACGGGTCCTGCATCCAGTTGACGAAGTGCTCGGCCGGCTCGACCTGCAGCGAATACGAGATGACGTTGCTGCGGCAATGCGGCGCGGGCCGCAGGCGCACGACCTGCGGGCCCAACTGCACCAGGCGGTCGTATTTGTAGTGGGTGACGTGGTGGAGTGCGGCGTGAATGGACATGCGTTTTGTGTGCAGTACTGCGAGATTGCATCGAAAAGATGTCTCTTGTGAGACGCATACTAGCCTAGGGCCTGTCACCAATTAAGCGCCTTCGAGAATTGGTGGCAGGCCCTGGAAGCAAAGCAATTAACGCGCCACTGAGCGTGAGTGCAGGGAGGGTTTGCATCATGTGTTCTGGAGATTGCCGGTGAGGCCGGCGCGCGCGTCCGGCGGCGCCGCGGCATCGTCGTGGGCCTTTGCTGCGCTGGGCGGATCGCTGCTCGGCGCGGCATTGCAATTGCATCAGCCGAAGCTGTGGAGCGCGGGTGCCTATGCGGCGCTGTTCTTCGCGGGCCTGGCCGGCCTGGCGGGGCTGTCGCGGCGATGGCGGCCGCTGCCTCGCGCATGGCGCTTGCCGGCGGGGCTTGCGATGGTCGTTGCCCTGGCCTGCGGAGCGCTCGCCGCCGGCGGGCTCGCAGGCTGGCGGGCGGTGGCCTATGCGCGGGGCGCACTGGACCCGGCCCTCGAAGGCCTCGACCTGCAAGTGGTCGGCGTAGTCGCGCAGATGCCCCAGCGCAGCGAGGGCGGCACGCGCTTTCGGCTCGATGTCGAATCGGCCCGCTGGGCCGATGAACGGCTTGGGTCCGCGTCGCGTGTTCCGGCGCGCATCGCACTCGGCTGGTACCGCGACGACACGAGTCTCTGGGGGCGCGCTCCGGAAAGCCGTGCCGCGGCGACGGGCGGCGATGCGGCTGCGCTGCATGCGGGCGAGCGCTGGCGCCTCACGGTGCGGCTCAAGGCGCCGCACGGCAATCTCAATCCGCATGGCTTCGACAACGAGCTGTGGCTGTGGGAGCAGGGCGTGCATGCCAGCGGCTATGTGCGAACGGGTGCCCGCGACGCCGCACCGGCGCGCCTGCAATCCACGTGGCTGCATCCCGTCGAGCGTGCGCGGGAGGCGGTGCGCGACGCGGTGTTCGAGCGCGTGGCCGACACCCGGCAGGCGGGCGTCATCGCCGCACTCGTCACCGGCGACCAGGGTGCCATCGACCGCAGCGACTGGGATATTTTTCGCGCCACCGGCGTGGCGCACCTGATGTCGATCTCGGGTCTGCACATCACCATGTTCGCCTGGCTTGCCGCGCATGCGGTGGGCGCACTGTGGCGGCGCAGCGGCTGGCTGATGCTGCGCATTCCCGCGCCGCAGGCCGCGCTGGCCGGCGGGGTGCTGCTGGCCGGGCTCTACGCGCTTTTCAGCGGCTGGGGCGTGCCTTCGCAGCGCACGGTCTGGATGCTCGCGACCGCGGCGCTGCTGCGGCTCACCGGACGGCGCTGGCCATGGCCCCATGTCTGGCTGCTGATCGCCGCGGTGGTGGTGGCGCTCGACCCGTGGGCGCTGATGCAGGCCGGCTTCTGGCTCAGCTTCGTGGCGGTGGGTATCCTGTTCGCGACCGGCTTCATGCGGCCGGCCGGGGAGACGGCTGGAAAATGGTCCCGGCTGCTGGGGTTCTTCCGCGAGCAATGGGTGATCACGCTGGCGCTCACCCCGCTCAGCTTGCTGCTTTTCCAGCAGGTGTCGGTGGTGGGCCTGCTGGCCAATGCGGTGGCAATCCCCTGGGTCACGCTGGTGGTCACGCCGCTGGCCATGCTGGGCACCGTGGCGGCGCCGCTGTGGACGCTGGCCGCATGGGCCGTGCAGGCGCTGGCCGTGATGCTGAGGTGGTTCGCCGCATGGCCATATGCCACGCTCTCGATGGCGGCGCCACCCGTGTGGATGGCGGCCTGCGGGGTGGCGGGCGGCGTTCTGCTGGCCATGCGCCTGCCATGGTCGCTGCGCACGCTGGGCCTGCCGCTGCTGCTGCCGGTGCTGCTCTGGCACGCCCCCCGTCCGGCCGAGGGGCAGTTCGAACTGCTGGCCGCGGACATCGGGCAGGGCAATGCGGTGCTGGTGCGCACGGCAGCGCACAGTCTGCTGTACGACGCCGGCCCGCGCTACAGCCTCGAGAGCGACGCCGGCCATCGCGTGCTCGTGCCGCTGCTGCGCGCCTTCGACGAGCGGCTGGACATGCTGGTGCTGAGCCACCGCGACAGCGACCACACCGGCGGCGCGGCCGCGGTGCTCGCGATGCAGCCGCAGGCGGCGCTGTTGAGCTCGATAGAGGCCACGCACCCGCTGCAGGCGGTGCGTCCGGCGCGGCGCTGCGAGGCGGGGCAGCGCTGGACCTGGGACGGCGTGGATTTCGAGATCCTCCATCCGGCGGCGGACGACTACCTGTCGTTCACCAAGCCCAATGCCATTTCCTGCGTGCTGCGCATCGCCAACGGCCGCGCCACGGTGCTGCTGGCCGGCGACATCGAGCGCCTGCAGGAGGCCGCGCTGGTGTCGCGCACGGCCGATCTGCGGGCCGACGTGCTGCTCGCGCCGCACCATGGCAGCAAGACTTCGTCGAGCGCGCTGTTCCTCGAAGCGGTACGCCCGCGCATCGCGCTGGTCCAGGCGGGCTACCGCAACCGCTTCGGCCATCCGGCCCCGGAAGTGGTCGAGCGCTATGCCGCGCAGGGCGTGAAGCTGGTCGAGAGCGTGCCCTGCGGCGCAATGCTCTGGCGCAGCCGGGAACCGGGCGAAGTCGGCTGCGAACGGGAGCGCAATGCCCGCTATTGGCACCACCGCCTGCCGTGAAAGCGGGCGGCGGCGCGGTGTTTCGCCTCAACATAGGGCTTTCACTGGCCTCGAACTTGCTAAGCTATGGCTCAAGGAGATTGGTCGTTCCATGCACAAATTCGACGAGATGTATGAGCAGTTGCCCTATGCGGGGGCTGCAATCCGGCAGCACTACAAGCGCTACGACCAATGGCTCGCGAAGCAACCCGGCGAGGTGATGCGATCGCGGCGCGAAGAGGCGGAAATGATCTTCCGCCGGGTCGGCATCACCTTTGCGGTGTACGGCGCCAAGGACGAGGACGGTTCCGGCACCGAGCGGCTCATCCCGTTCGACCTGCTGCCGCGGATCATTCCAGCCCACGAGTGGGAGAGCATGGAAAAGGGGCTGGTGCAGCGCGTGACGGCGCTCAACCGCTTCCTGCATGACGTCTACCACGACCAGGAAATCATCAAGGCCGGCATCATCCCGGCCGAGCAGATCCTGAACAACGCGCAGTTCCGCCCCGAGATGATGGGCGTCAACGTGCCGCACAACGTGTACTCCAACATCTCGGGCATCGACATCGTGCGCGCCCCCGATGCCCAGGGCAACGGCGAGTACTACGTGCTCGAAGACAACCTGCGCGTGCCCAGCGGTGTGAGCTACATGCTCGAGAACCGCAAGATGATGATGCGGCTCTTCCCCGAGCTGTTCAACCAGAACCGCATCGCGCCGGTGGCGCACTACCCCGACCTGCTGCTCGAAACCCTGCGTGCCAGCGCGCCGCCCGCCACGGCCGAGCCCACGGTGGTGGTGCTCACGCCCGGCATGTACAACAGCGCCTACTTCGAGCACGCCTTCCTTGCCCAGCAGATGGGCGTGGAACTGGTCGAAGGGCAGGACCTGTTCGTCAAGGACAACTTCGTCTACATGCGCACCACGCGCGGGCCGCGGCGCGTCGACGTGATCTACCGCCGCGTCGACGACGACTTCCTCGACCCCGAGGTGTTCCGTCCCACCTCCACGCTCGGCTGCGCGGGCCTGATGCGCGCCTACCGCGAAGGCAACGTCGTCATCTGCAATGCCGTGGGCACCGGCGTGGCCGACGACAAGTCGATCTACCCCTATGTGCCCAAGATGGTCGAGTTCTACCTCGGCGAAAAGCCGATCCTCAAGAACGTGCCCACCTACATGTGCCGCAACAAGGACGAGCTGCAGTACACGCTCGACAACATGAAGGACCTGGTCGTCAAGGAGGTGCACGGCGCCGGCGGCTACGGCATGCTGATCGGCCCGGCCGCCACGCAGGCCGAGATCGAGGACTTCAAGAAGGCCGTGATCGCCAAGCCCGACGGCTACATCGCCCAGCCCACGCTGAGCCTGTCGACCTCGCCGACCTTTGTCGATGCCGGCATCGCGCCGCGCCACATCGACCTGCGCCCCTTCGTGCTTTCGGGCAGCGAGGTGCAGATGGTGCCCGGCGGCCTCACGCGCGTGGCGCTCAAGGAAGGTTCGCTGGTGGTCAATTCGTCGCAGGGCGGCGGCACCAAGGACACCTGGATCCTCGAAGCCGACCGCACGCCCAGGCCCAAGGCGGCCACGCAGTCGCAAAGCCAATCGTAGGAGCACAAACGATGCTGTCACGCACCGCCGACCATCTCTACTGGATGTCCCGCTACACCGAGCGCGCGGAAAACACCGCCCGCATGCTCGACGTCAACTACCAGACCTCGCTCTTGCCCCAATCGGCCGAAGTGGCCAAGTACGGCTGGCAGGGCGTGCTGTCCATCAGCGAGCTGCTGCCTTCGTACAACAAGAAGTACGAGCAGATCACGCCGCACGACGTGATGGAGTTCATGGTCAAGGACGAGAGCAATCCGTCTTCGATCCTTTCCTGCCTCAAGGCCGCACGCGAAAACGCGCGGGCGGTTCGCGGCGCGCTCACCACCGAGGCCTGGGAAACCCAGAACACCACCTGGCTCGAAGTCAACCGCATGCTGCGCGCCGGCGACTTCGAGCGCGACCCGGCCCAGTTCTTCGAATGGGTCAAGTTCCGCTCGCACCTGTCGCGCGGCGTCACGCTCGGCACCATGCTGCAGGACGAGGCGTTCTACTTCTCGCGCCTGGGCACCTTTCTGGAGCGCGCCGACAACACGGCGCGGCTGGTGGACGTGAAGTTCCACGCGCTCAACAGCGAGTTCTTCGGCACCGCCACGGAAGAAGACCAAGAGTACGACTTCTACCACTGGAGCGCCATTTTGCGCAGCGTCTCGGCCTTCGAGGTGTACCGCAAGGTGTACCGCGACGTGATCAAGCCCGAGCGCGTGGCCGAGCTGCTCATTCTTCGCGCCGACATGCCGCGCTCGCTGCATGCGAGCCTGGTGGAGGTGGTGAACAACCTCGCCAAGGTGCAGAACGAGCAGAGCGCAGAAACCCAGCGCCGCGCCGGCAAGCTGCTGGCCGACCTGCAGTACGCACGCGTCGACGAAATTCTCGCGACCGGGCTGCATGCCTACCTCACGCAGTTCCTCGACCGGGTGAACGAACTCGGCGGGCGGATCAGCCAGGATTTCCTGGTTCCGGCGCACTGACCAGGCCACCCCGGCGGGCCGTCGTCAGCGCGAGAACGACTCGACGGCCACCGGGATCTTCGGCGGCTGCCAGCGGTATGCGGCGTCCAGCACGTTGCGCTCCGGCATTTGGCCGCTCCAGCGGAGCTTGAGCAGGTCCATCAGCGTCCAGGCCGTCCAGTCGGCGCGAAAGGGCTGCTGCTGCGCGGTGCCGTCCGGCAGCGCCTGCCGGTTGCGCCAGATCACCGCCGGAATGCGGTAGCCCGACGCGGTCGAAGGACTGTGGCCCGCACGGTCGCTGCCATGCCCCACTTCCTGGCCGTGGTCCGACAGGTACATCCACGCACGGTAGTCATTCGGCTGGCCCGTGCTGCGCGTCTGCTGCAGGAGCTCGGACACCACGAAATCGTGATACAGCAACGCGGCGTCATATTCCTGGCGGAAGCGGCGCACCCAGGCCGACCGGCCGTTCTTCACCAGGCCGGTTTCGACCGCGTCCACGTCATCGTCGAACGGATTGGCATTCTCGGGAAAGCGCAGGCTGTAGTGCGGATGCGCGCCCATGAGATGCACCACGATCAGCTTGCGGTCGGTGCCTGCATCCTGCAGCGCTTCCTGCACGCAGTCGAGGATCTCGCCGTCCAGCGAGGCGCTGGCGCGGCCGGGCGTGCGGTTCACCATGTCCACCACGTCTGCGAAGCGTGCATGCTGCTGTTCGATGGCCAGGTCGTCGTGGTTGCTGATCCACCAGACCTTGTAGCCCGCGGCGCGTGCCAGCGCCAGCAGGTGCGGTGGGTTCTCGCTCTCGGGCAGGCCGAAGTGGAACATGTTGCGCAGCGCGGGCAGGGTGCTCGCGTCCGCCGACCACGCGTGGCGCAGCACGGCCATCTGGCTGCCGGCCTGCGCCTTGTGCGCCAGCAGGCGCGGCGTGGTGGGGCGGCCGTAGCCGTAGAGCGCCATGTTGTCGCGGTTGATGCTGTCGGTGATGACCAGCACCACCGTCGACGAGCCGACTTCCAGCGGCACGGGCGCGATCGCCTTGGCGTGCACCATCATGCGGTCGCGCACCTGCTGCTGGTCGGCCCATGCGGCGCGCAGCGTGTGTACCGAATGCGACCACTGGGTCCAGAAGACCGCAGGGTGAAGCCGGCGCCATGGCTTGCTCGCGTAGGCCAGGCACGCGAGCAGCAGCACGGCAAACACCAGCGATTTCAGCCAGAAAGGCAGATGCATGCGCAAGCCGGGGGGCGCTGAAACCGAAGCCACCGCACCGCGGCGCACGAACACAGCCGCCAGCATGCCGGCGGCCAGTACTGCCATCGACCAGACAACGGCGGATCGCCAATGCATCCTGAGGTATTCGGTGCCTTCGCGCGCATTGGTGTTGGCCACGGCGCCCAGCACCATGGCCCCATCGGGGGCCGCTTGGTAGGTGTCGAGCAGGTAGGCACGCATCACGCCGTCGAGTGCAAAGCCCATGACCCAGAGCCAGACGCATCCTGCGCGCACGCGCCGCAGCCGCGCGCTGCGCAGCGGCCACGCGAGCCAGAGCACCATCGGCGCGGCGAGCACCGCGAGCTGGGCGATGCGTCGGCCGTCATGGCCCAGCGCGATGAGGGCCAGCAGCGTGGCGCCGGCCGCGCCGCAGGCGAGCAGGGGGCGTGGGTGCGAAGCGTTCCGGACAGCGGACGCTTCGGAGTGGAGGGTGGTCAATCGTGCAAAGCGGGAGGTCGGAAGGGCGGGCGCATTTTGCCCCGCGACTTGTGCCGTGAGTGCCAGTGTCCGGGCTGTCTCGGGGTCTTTGGCGCGGCACTGCGGGATATCCCCCGCGGAACTTATTGCGCCTCGCAGGCCCAGACGGGCTCGCCCGGCATCGCCGGACATTCTTCTTGAAGCTCGATAGAAAAGGAACCCACGCTCCATGTCCAGATCCAGCCGACTGCCCGCGCTGCTCCTCGCATTCGTTCTCTCGTGGATGGCATTGCCGTTCGCATTCGCCGCCGAGCGGCAGATGGTCAGTTCCGCGGCCAAGACCCTGAACATGCGCACCGGGCCCGGCCAGCGCTACGAAGCGCACTGGACCGTGGGCAAGGGCTACCCGTTCCGCGTCATCGGCAGGAAGGGCGACTGGCTGCGGGTCAGCGACTTCGAAAACGACAAGGCATGGGTCTACCGCCCGATGACCAGCAGGACGCCGCACCACGTGGTGAAGGCGAAGGTGGCCGTGCTGCGCAGATCACCGAGCACGCGCAGCCCGGCGGTGAAGCGGGCGGTCTATGGCGACGTGCTGCGCACGCTCGAGCGCCGGGGCGACTGGGTCAAGGTCCGGCACGAAGGCGGCGGCACCGGCTGGGTGGCGCGGCGCCTGGTGTGGGGCTGGTAGGCTGGGCAGCGGGCCTCAGGTCGCCGTGGCCTGCCGCACCGCGCGCTCCCAGCGCGCCATCGATTCCTCGGCCTGCGCGCGGCCCATGGTCGGCATGAAGCGCCGCTCCACCTTCCACAGCTTCGACAGCTGTCGCGCGTCGCTGTAGACGCCGGTCGACAGGCCCGCAAGGTAGGCGGCGCCGAGCGCGGTAGTCTCGATGACTTCGGGCCGCACCACGGGAATGCCCAGCAGGTCGGCCTGGAACTGCATCAACAGGTCGTTCACGCTGGCGCCGCCGTCCACGCGCAGTTCGGCGACGGGCGTGCCGCCGGCCGCGACCGCATCGCGGCTCATGGCCTGCAGCAGCGCGGCGCTCTGGTAGGCGATGCTTTCCAGCGCCGCGCGCGCGATGTGCGCCACCGTGGTCCCGCGCGTGAGGCCGGTGATGGTGCCGCGCGCATCGGCGTCCCAGTAGGGCGCGCCGAGGCCGGTGAAGGCCGGCACCATCATCACGCCGCCCGCGTCGGGCACGCTTTCGGCGAGCGACTGCACTTCGGCGCTGCCCTTGATGGCCTTCAGGCCGTCGCGCAGCCACTGCACCACGGCGCCGCCGACGAAGACGCTGCCTTCCATTGCGTACTGCGGCGTGGCGTCGGTCTGCGCGGCGCTGGTCACGAGCAGGCCGTTGTGCGAGGGCTGGAATTCGCTGCCCGTGTGCATCAGCAGGAAGCAGCCGGTGCCGTAGGTGTTCTTGGCCATGCCCGCTGCAAAGCAGGCCTGGCCGAAGAGGGCGCTCTGCTGGTCGCCGGCCACGCCGCCGATGGGCAGCGCGCGGCCGAGCAGGGCGGCATCGGTGTCGGCAAAGTGCGAGCTCGACGGCTGCACCCGGGGCATGAGCGCGGCGGGAATGTCGAGGGCCTTGAGCAGGTCGGCATCCCATTCGTTGCGGTGCACGTTGAAGAGCATGGTGCGCGAGGCGTTGCTCACGTCGGTGACGTGCACCTTGCCGCCGGTGAGCTGCCACATGAGCCAGCTGTCGACGGTGCCGAAAGCGAGCTCTCCGCGCTCGGCCTGCGCGCGCGCGCCGGGCACGTTGTCGAGCAGCCAGCGCAGCTTGGTGCCGGAGAAATACGCATCGATGACCAGCCCGGTCTTCTCCTGGATGGTGCCGGCCATGCCTTCGTCGCGCAGCTGCGCGCACAGCGGTTCGGCGCGCCGGTCCTGCCAGACGATGGCGTGATGCACGGGCTGGCCGGTCTTGCGGTTCCACAGCACGGTGGTCTCGCGCTGGTTGGTGATGCCGATGGCATGGATGTCCGTGGGCTGGAGCTTGGCCTTGGCGAGCACGTCGCGCGCGGTGGCAAGCTGGCTCTGCCAGATCTCCATCGGGTCGTGCTCGACCCAGCCGGGGCGCGGATAGATTTGCGTGAGTTCCTTCTGCGCGATGGCGACGATGCGGCCTTCGCGGTCGAACACGATGCTGCGGGAACTGGAGGTGCCCTGGTCGAGGGCGAGCAGGTAGGTCATGGCTTGAAGGGTCCTCGGGGTCGGGTCATGTCATTTGTTCCTGGCGCTGTTGTTCGGGGCGCGTGCACGGATCACCGGGTACTCCCCTCCGCGAATGTCCCCCGGCCTGCGGCCTCCTCCTTTATTTCGCTGCGGGGAGCACCCGATGCTCTGTGCACCAGGGCACGCTGCCGGTGTACCGCCGACCAACGACCGCTCTGTCCAACGCTCCCGTCGATGGGGTGCCTTGCGCAGCGAAATAAAGGGGGAGGCCGCAGGCCGGAGGACATTCGCGGAGCAAGGTACCCCGTCGGCGGGAGCGTGCCCTGAACGAAGCAACTCAAACACAACAGAGAAGCAAGTTTTCATCTTCAATCGCGCGCAATCTCGAGCCGAACCTGCGCCGCATGCAGCAGATCCGCAAAAGGCGCAGGCGGCTCCGCATCCGTGAACAGCCGGTCGATCTGCGACAGCGTACCCAGCTGGATCATCGCGGGCCGGTTGAACTTGCTCGCGTCCGCCGCGAGCCACACCTCGCGCCCCTGCGCGATGATGGTCTGCGCCACCTTCACCTCGCGCAGGTCGAAGTCGCGCAGCGATCCGTCGGGCTCGATGCTCGACACGCCGATCAGCGCGATGTCCACCTTGAACTGGCGGATGAAATCGATGGTCGCCTCGCCCACGATCGCGCGGTCGCGCGGGCGCACCGAGCCGCCCGCCACGATCACCTCGCACGACGTGTTGCCGCTCAGGATGGTCGCCACGTTCAGGTTGTTGGTGATCACGCGCAGGCCCGTGTGGCGCAGCAGCGCCTTGGCGATGGCTTCGGTGGTGGTGCCGATGTTGAGGATCAGCGAACAGTCGTTGGGCACCAGCTCGGCCACGCGCCGCGCGATGCGCGCCTTGCCCTCTGCATGCAGCGTTTCGCGCTGCTGGTAGCCGATGTTCTCGGTGGTGGAGCTCGGCACGCGCACGCCGCCGTGAAAGCGCGTGAGCAATCCCTGGTCGGCCAGCCGCTGCACGTCGCGCCGCACCGTCTGCAGCGTGACGCCCAGCATGTCGGCCAGTTGCTCGACGGTGACCGAGCCGCGCGTGCGCACGGTATCGAGAAGATTGATCTGGCGCGGATTGGAGTTCACAGAGACGTCGTGGAAAGCAGGAAGACTCTCCAGAGAGTACAGGCCGTGCCACTTTAAAACGAACGAAAACGAATCCTACTAAGGGAAAACTCGGAGGAAAATCGCGCCAAAAGGAATCCAAATGAAAAGACGCGAAAATACAATGGCGCCCTTCCGTGACCGAAGTCATGAACCAACGGGCCCATCTTCTGTGAGCGATTTCTCCTCCAATCCGCCTTCGCCGGCAACCGATTGCGACGTGCTGATCGTCGGCGGCGGCATCAACGGCTGCGGCATTGCGCGCGACCTGGCCGGCCGGGGCTGGCGCGTGGTGCTGTGCGAGAAGGACGATCTCGCCTCGCACACCTCGTCGTCATCCACCAAGCTGATCCACGGCGGCCTGCGCTACCTGGAGTACTACGAGTTTTCGCTCGTGCGCAAGGCGCTGCAGGAGCGCGAAGTGCTGCTCAAGAGCGCGCCGCACATCATGTGGCCGCTGCGCTTCGTGATGCCGCACGACCCTTCGATGCGGCCGGCCTGGATGATCCGCATCGGCCTGTTCATGTACGACCACCTTGCCAGGCGCGAAGTGCTGCCGGGCTCGCGCAGCATCGACCTGCGCAGCCATGCCGCCGGCGCGCCGCTCAAGCCGCAGTTCAAGCGCGGCTTCGTCTATTCCGACGGCTGGGTCGACGACGCGCGGCTCGTGGTGCTCAACGCCATCGACGCCAGGGCGCGCGGCGCCGAGGTGCTCACGCGCACCCGCTGCGTGCATGCGCAGCGCGATGCCGATGGCTGGACCGCCACGCTCGAAGCCGCCGACGGCGGCATCCGCGTGGTGCGCGCGCGCGCCGTGGTCAATGCCGCGGGGCCGTGGGCGGAATCGTTCCTGCGCGGCGTGGCGCAGTCGGCCAAGGGCGAGCCGCTGGCCACGCGGCACCTGCGGCTGGTCAAGGGCAGCCACATCGTGGTGCCGCGCCTGTTCGAGCACGACCATGCCTACATCTTCCAGAACCCCGACAAGCGGATCATCTTCGCGATTCCCTACCAGGATGAGTTCACGCTGATCGGCACCACCGACATCGAGCTGAACGGCGACGATCCCGGCGCGGCGCGCATCGCCGAGGAAGAAATCGCCTACCTCTGCATGCAGGCGAGCCGCTATTTCGAGAAGCCGGTCAAGCCGGCCGACGTGGTCTGGACCTACTCGGGTGTGCGCCCGCTGCTCGACGACGCGTCGGGCGACCCCTCGGCCGTCACGCGCGACTACATGCTCGAGTCGAACACCACGGCGGCGCCGCTGCTGTCGGTGTGGGGCGGCAAGATCACCACCTTCCGCAAGCTGGCCGAGGACGCGGCCGACGAGGTCGGCAAGATGCTCGGACAGTCGAGCGCGCAGCGCCCGCCCTGGACCGATGGCGCCTTCCTGGCCGGCGGCGATCTTTCCGCATGGATCGGCGCCGCCACGCGGCCCGACGACGATTTCGAACGCTTCGTGGCCGCGGTGCAGGCGCGCCATGCATGGCTGGACGCGCGGCTCGCGCGCCGGCTGGCACGTGCCTACGGCGCACGCGTGGCCGAGCTGCTCGGCGATGCGCAGTCCATGGCCGACATGGGCGCGGCCGTGGCGCCGGGGCTCCACGAGCGCGAGCTGCGCTTCCTGCAAGAGAACGAATGGGCCGTGAGCGCCGACGACGTGCTCTGGCGCCGGTCGAAGCTCGGCCTGCGCTACACGGCCGAAGAGCGCCGGCAGGTGGCCGCCTGGCTGCAGGCGCACACCACCAACAACAGCTACATGATCAACGGGGAGCGCTGATGCAATTGACTCTGGAGCGCGTCACCAAGAAGGTCGGCGCGCAAACCTGGCTTTACGAGCAGAGCATCGCGCCCAAGAGCGGCGCGGTCACCGTGCTGCTGGGCGCCACCCAGGCCGGCAAGACCAGCCTGATGCGCCTGATGGCAGGGCTCGACACGCCCGGCACGGGCAAGGTGCTGGTCGATGGCAAGGACGTGACCGGCATGCCGGTGCGCGAGCGCAACGTCGCCATGGTGTACCAGCAGTTCATCAACTATCCGTCGCTCACGGTGGCCGACAACATCGCTTCGCCGCTCAGGCTGCGCGGCGAAGCGAACATCGATGCCCGCGTGAAGGCGCTGGCCGACAAGCTGCACATCGGCATGTTCCTCGACCGCCTGCCGGCCGAGCTGTCGGGCGGGCAGCAGCAGCGCGTGGCGCTGGCGCGCGCGCTGGCCAAGAACGCACCACTGATGCTGCTCGACGAGCCGCTGGTGAATCTCGACTACAAGCTGCGCGAAGGGCTGCGCGAAGAGCTCACGCAGCTCTTTGCCACCGGCGATTCGACGGTGATCTACGCCACCACCGAACCCGGCGAGGCGCTGCTGCTGGGCGGCTACACGGCCGTGATGGACGAGGGCGAGCTGCTGCAGTACGGCCCGACCGCCGAAGTGTTCCATGCGCCGCAATCGCTGCGCGTGGCGCGCGCCTTCAGCGATCCGCCGATGAACCTGCTGGCCGGCACCGCAACGGCCGGCCGCGTGCAGCTCGCGGGCGGCCCGTCGCTCGCGCTGGCGGTGCCTGAAAGCGTTTCGGGCGCGGTCACTGTCGGCCTGCGCGCGAGTGCATTGAACGTGGACGCGGGGGAGGGCGACATCGCCTTGCCCGGCAAGGTGGAACTGGCCGAGATCTCGGGCTCCGACACCTTCGTGCACGTCGAGACGGCGGTCGGCGAACTGGTGGCGCAGCTCACCGGCGTGCACCGCTTCGAGCTGGGCACGCCGATCACGCTGTACTTCAGCGCCTCGCAAGCCTATGTGTTCGATGCCGGCGAAAAGCTGGCGCTCGCGCCGGCATGGCGCAAAGGAAGCTGACATGGCACGCATCGATCTCGACCTGGCCCACGCCTACCGTCCCAACCCGAAGCAGGACAGCGACTATGCGCTGTTGCCGCTCAAGATGAGCTTCCGCGATGGCGGCGCCTATGCCTTGCTCGGGCCCTCGGGCTGCGGCAAGACGACCATGCTCAACATCATCTCGGGCCTGCTGGTGCCGTCGCAGGGCACGGTGACCTTCGATGGCCGCGACATGACGCGCGCCACGCCGCAGGAGCGCAACATCGCGCAGGTGTTCCAGTTTCCGGTGATCTACGACACCATGACGGTGGCCGAGAACCTCGCGTTTCCGCTGCGCAACCGCAAGGTGCCCGAAGACCAGATCAGGAAGCGCGTGGGCGAGATTGCCGAGATGCTCGATATGAGCGGCCAGCTGAACCAGCGCGCCTCGGGCCTAGCGGCCGACGCCAAGCAGAAGATCTCGCTCGGCCGCGGCCTGGTGCGCAGCGACGTCTCGGCCGTGCTGTTCGACGAGCCGCTGACGGTGATCGATCCGCACCTGAAGTGGCAGCTGCGCCGCAAGCTCAAGCAGATCCACCGTGAGCTCAAGCTCACGCTGATCTACGTCACGCACGACCAGGTCGAGGCGCTCACCTTCGCCGAAGAGGTGGTGGTCATGACGCGCGGCAAGGCCGTGCAGGTGGGCAGTGCCGAGGCCCTGTTCGAACGGCCGGCGCATACCTTCGTCGGCCACTTCATCGGCTCGCCGGGCATGAATTTTCTTTCGGCGAAGAGTGCGAACGGCGCGCTCGAGGTGGCGGGTACGCCGCTCGTGCCGACACGCGAACTGCCGCAGGGCGCGCTCAAGATCGGCATCCGGCCCGAGTACCTGCGCCTGTCGAATGCGGGCGCGGCCGGCGCCGTGCCCGCAGTGGTGAAGCAGGTGCAGGACGTCGGCACGCACGCCATGCTGAGCGCCGAGGTCGATGGTGGCGTGGTCAAGGTGCGGCTGCACTCGGACGACCAGCCGCCGGCAGTGGGAGACACCGTGTGGCTGCGGGTGCTCGACACCCACACCTGCTACTACAAGGACGAGGAGCTGGTGGCATGAACCCCCCGATCACAGGCAGCGTGGTGCCTTTGTCTTTCTCCCTCCCCTCCCGGGGGAGGGCCGGGGTGGGGGCAAGCGGCGCCCCCATCGGGCGCTCTGCCTGCCCCCATCCCAACCTTCCCCCGGAAGGGGAAGGAGCCAAGCCATGAACGCAACCAACAAGCCCATCAACCAAAAAGCCTGGTGGCTCGTGCTGCCGGTGCTGATCTGCGTGGCCTTCTCGGCCATCGTGCCGCTGATGACGGTGGTCAACTATTCGGTGCAGGACATCATCTCGCCCGACCGGCGCGTGTTCGTCGGCACCGAATGGTTCGCCTCGGTGATGCGCGACGACGAACTGCACCAGGCGCTGTGGCGCCAGCTGGGCTTCTCGCTGTCGGTGCTGCTGGTGGAGATTCCGCTGGGCATCTGCCTGGCGCTGTCGATGCCGGCCAAGGGCTGGAAGTCTTCGGCGGTGCTGGTGGTGGTGGCGCTGTCGCTGCTGATTCCCTGGAACGTGGTCGGCACCATCTGGCAGATCTACGGCCGCGCCGACATCGGCCTGCTGGGCCATGCGCTGCAGACGCTGGGCATCGACTACAACTACACGGGCAGTGCGGCGGATGCCTGGCTCACGGTGCTGGTGATGGACGTGTGGCACTGGACGCCGCTGGTGGCGCTGCTGTGCTTTGCCGGCCTGCGCTCGATTCCCGACGCCTACTACCAGGCTGCGCGCATCGATGGCGCAAGCAAGTTCGCGGTGTTCCGCTACATCCAGCTGCCGAAGATGCGCGGCGTGCTGATGATTGCGGTGCTGCTGCGCTTCATGGACAGCTTCATGATCTACACCGAGCCTTTCGTCCTGACAGGCGGCGGGCCGGGCAATGCCACCACCTTCCTGAGCCAGTACCTCACGCAGAAGGCCGTGGGGCAGTTCGACCTGGGGCCGGCGGCTGCGTTCTCGCTGATCTATTTCCTGATCATCCTGTTGTTCTGCTTCGTGCTCTACAACTGGATGCAGCGGGTCGGCACGCAAACGGTGGAGGTCGAGCAATGAACGAAAAGAGATTCCGCAAACGCAGCATCTTCCTGGTGCTGTACATCCTGTTCGCGCTGCTGCCCATCTACTGGATGGTCAACATGAGCTTCAAGACGAACGAGGAAATCGTCTCCAGCTTCTCGTTCTTTCCGCACGAGCTCACCTGGGCCAACTACGCGCGCATCTTCACCGACGAGTCGTGGTACTCGGGCTACATCAACAGCCTGATCTACGTGGCCATCAACACCGTGATCTCGCTCACCGTGGCGCTGCCGGCGGCGTATGCGTTCTCGCGTTATTCGTTCCTGGGCGACAAGCACGTCTTCTTCTGGCTGCTGACCAACCGCATGACCCCGCCCGCGGTGTTCCTGCTGCCGTTCTTCCAGCTCTACAGCACCGTCGGCCTCATGGACACTCACCTGGGCGTGGCGCTCGCGCACCTGCTGTTCAACGTGCCGCTGGCGGTGTGGATCCTCGAAGGCTTCATGAGCGGCATTCCGCGCGAGATCGACGAGACGGCCTACATCGACGGCTACTCGTTCCCGCGCTTCTTCGTGAAGATCTTCCTGCCGCTCATCAAGGCCGGCGTGGGCGTGGCGGCGTTCTTCTGCTTCATGTTCAGCTGGGTCGAGCTGCTGCTCGCGCGCACGTTGACCAGCGTGAACGCCAAGCCCATCGTCGCGACCATGACCCGCACCGTGAGCGCCTCCGGCATGGACTGGGCCACGCTGGCCGCCGCGGGCGTGCTCACCATCGTGCCCGGTGCGATCGTGATCTGGTTCGTGCGCCACTACATCGCCAAGGGTTTCGCGATGGGCCGCGTTTAAGAGGAGGAAAAAAAACATGTTCGACTGGATGGTCTGGACCACCCCGGTGGCCGTTTTCTTCATCTGCATCGCGCTCATGCTGGTCGGCATGACGGTGTGGGAGTTCAAGTCGCCCACCACCATGCGGCGCGGCTGGCTGCCGATTGCCACCACGCGCGGCGACCGGCTCTTCATCGGGCTGCTGGCCGCGGCCTACGTGAACCTGGTCTTCATCGGCCTGGCCGGCAAGTTCCAGGAATGGCTGAGCCTGGAGGCCGAGCCCTCGATCTGGATCAGCTTCGTGCTGTCGATGTTTCTTCTGGCGCTGGTGATGCGCAAGGGCTGAGCCCGACGATTTCTTTTCAGACGCGACCGGCTCTCCGCCTCCCCGGAGCCGCGATCGAAAAAACCGGGGAAGCTTTCAACCGAGGAGACACATTCATGAAGATGCGCTACACGGCATTGGCAATGGCAGCGGCGATGTTCGCCGCGCAGGGTGCATGGGCCGCAGAGCCCGAGGCCAAGAAATGGATCGACAGCGAGTTCCAGCCATCCACGCTCAGCAAGGACCAGCAGGCTGCCGAGATGAAATGGTTCATCGATGCGGCCAAGAAGCTGCAGGCGAAGGGCGTGAAAGAGATCTCGGTGGTGTCGGAAACCATCACCACGCATGAATACGAATCGAAGACGCTGGCCAAGGCCTTCGAGGAGATCACCGGCATCAAGGTGAAGCACGATCTGATCCAGGAAGGCGACGTGGTCGAGAAGCTGCAGACCTCGATGCAGTCGGGCAAGTCGATCTATGACGGCTGGATTTCCGACTCCGACCTGATCGGCACGCACTACCGCTACGGCAAGATGATGAACCTGACCGACTACATGGCCGGCGCGGGCAAGGAGTTCACCAACCCGGGCCTGGACATCAAGGACTTCATCGGCACCAAGTTCACCACCGCGCCCGACGGCAAGCTCTACCAGCTGCCCGACCAGCAGTTTGCCAACCTCTACTGGTTCCGCGCCGACCTGTTCGACCGCAAGGACCTGAAGGACAAGTTCAAGGCCAAGTACGGCTACGACCTGGGCGTGCCGCTGAACTGGAGCGCCTACGAGGACATCGCCGAGTTCTTCAGCGTCGACGTCAAGACCATCGACGGCAAGCCGATCTACGGCCACATGGACTACGGCAAGAAGGATCCGTCGCTCGGCTGGCGCTTCACCGACGCCTGGCTCTCGATGGCCGGCACCGCCGACATCGGCAACCCCAACGGCATGCCGATCGACGAGTGGGGCATCCGCGTGGCCGACGACAAGTGCACGCCCGTGGGTGCATCCGTGTCGCGCGGCGGCGCCACCAATTCGCCGGCCGCCGTGTACGCGCTCACCAAGTACATCGACTGGATGAAGAAGTACGCGCCCAAGGAAGCCATGGGCATGACCTTCGGCGAAGCCGGCCCGGTGCCGGCGCAGGGCCAGATCGCGCAGCAGATCTTCTGGTACACGGCCTTCACGGCCGACATGACCAAGAAGGGCCTGCCCGTGGTGAACGAGGACGGCACGCCCAAGTGGCGCATGGCGCCCGGCCCCAACGGTCCGTACTGGAAGCAGGGCATGCAGAACGGCTACCAGGACGTGGGTTCGTGGTCGTTCTTCAACGGCCATGACGCCAACAAGACGGCCGCCGCCTGGCTCTACGCCCAGTTCGTCACGTCCAAGAGCGTCTCGCTCAAGAAGACCATCGTGGGCCTGACCCCGATCCGCGAATCGGACATCCAGAGCAAGGCCATGACCGACCTGGCGCCCAAGCTTGGCGGCCTGGTCGAGTTCTACCGCAGCCCGGCCCGCGTCGCATGGACGCCCACCGGCACCAACGTGCCCGACTATCCGAAGCTCGCGCAGCTCTGGTGGAAGAACGTGGCCGAGGCCGTCACGGGTGAGAAGACCCCGCAGAAGGCGATGGACAACCTGGCCGACGAGATGGACAACGTGATGGCCCGCCTGCAGCGCGCCGGCATGGCCCACTGCGCGCCCAAGCTCAACGCCAAGGGCGATCCGAACAAGTGGCTCAGCGATCAGCACGCTCCATGGAAGAAGCTGGCCAACGAGAAGCCCAAGGGCGAGACCATTGAATACAGCAAGATGCTGACGGCTTGGAAGGAAGGCAAGGCGCGCTGAGCGGCTGCTTCTTTCCGAACAGCGTCCGACGAAGGGCCGCGCCGTAGGGTGCGGCCCTTTTTTTCTTCGCTGCCCTTTGCGCAGCCAATCACCCGCCGCGTGAATTTGTGCACTGAAACGGCGGGTGTCCGGCTCGCAATTGCTACTTTCGGGTGCTTCCACCGCAAGAACATCGACTTACATAATCCCTGCACAAAAGCCAGCCCGTATCCGGAGCGGCAGGACACATTCAGGGAGTCCCATGTTCAATCTACACGGCGTGCCTGCACGCCTGCGGCAGCCATGAAGCGCCGCGTCACCCTCCAGACGCCGCTGGGTGCGGCACTGCAATTCCACCGCCTTGTCGGACGAGAGACGCTCAGCCAGCCATATGTCTTCGACGTCGACTTGCTGGGCGGCAGCAATGCGATCGACCCCGCCGCTCTTCTTGGCCAGCCCGCCACCGTCGTGATGGAAACCGAGAGCGGCGCTCCGCGCTACCTCGGCGGCCTTGTCACCCGCTTCGGTCTTTCGCACGAAGACAACCGCCAGGCTTTCTACAGGATGCGCCTGCGGCCCTGGCTTTGGCTGGCCACGCGCCGCTCCGACTTCCGCAACTTCCAGGACCAGACCGTGCCCGAGATCGTCATGGCCGTGCTCGGGCACTACGGTTATCCCCTCGAGCA
Organism: Variovorax beijingensis; assembly: GCF_007828835.1. GTDB lineage: Bacteria > Pseudomonadota > Gammaproteobacteria > Burkholderiales > Burkholderiaceae_C > Variovorax > Variovorax beijingensis_A. The sequence continues at coordinate 77,665 of NZ_VIVL01000016.1, forward strand.
CAGGCTGAGCCGCAGCTATCGCACATGGACCTACTGCGTGCAGTACCACGAGAGCGACTTCGACTTCATCTCGCGCCTGTGCGAGCACGAAGGCATCTACTACTACTTCCGCCACGAGGCCGGGCAGCATGTGCTGGTCTTCGCCGACGACATCGCCACTTCGCACGGCCCGCTGCCCGGTGGCGAGGCCGTGCGCTACCACCCGCACGAGAAGGCCGGCATGACCGGCGGACTGACGCCCAGCGAGCGCATCTACGAATGGGCATTCTCGGAAGAAGTGCGCTCCGGCCACCACTACACCAACGACTACGACTTCGAGAAGCCAAGGGCCGAACTCACGAGCCTGCGGCAGATGCCATCGGGGCACGATCACGACGCCTTCGAGCGCTACCAATGGCCCGGCGGCTTCACGCAGCACCACGACGGCGAGGCTTACGCGCGCATCCGCATCGAAGAACAGCTGAGCGCACACGCCCGGGCCAGCGGCCGCGCCAACCGGCGCGATCTCGCCCCGGGCCACACCTTCACGCTCACGCACCATCCGCGCGCGGACCAGAACAGGGAGCACCTGCTGATCAGCGTGGCGTACGAGTTGCAGGAAAACCTGCAGGCCAGCGAAGGGGCGGCCGGGTCCGAGGGCTCGGTCCAGCGTTTCGCCTTCGAGGCCCAGCCCACCAGCTACGCCTGGCGCCCGAGCCGCAGCACGCCCAAGCCGCGCACCCGCGGCCCGCAGACCGCCATGGTGGTGGGCCCGGCCGGCGAGGAGATCTGGACCGATCAATATGGCCGCATCAAGGTGCAGTTCCACTGGGATCGCATTGGCCAGCGCAACGAGAATTCGAGCTGCTGGGTGCGCGTGTCCACGACCTGGGCCGGGGCCGCCTTCGGCGAAGCCGCCTTGCCGCGCATCGGGCAGGAGGTCATCGTCGACTTTCTGGGCGGCGACCCCGACCACCCGATCGTCACCGGGCGGGTGCACAACGCCGACGAGATGCCGGCCTGGCAGCTGCCCCAGCAAAAGCAGCTCACGGGCATCCGCAGCCGCGAGCTCGGCGGCAGCAAGAGCAACCACCTGGCTCTTGACGATACGAACGGCAAGGCGCAGGCCCAGCTCAAGAGCGACCACCAGAGCACCAGCCTGAGCCTGGGACACATCGGCCGCATCGACGATGTCTCCGGCCGCCGGGACGACCGGGGCCAAGGCGCCGAGCTGCGCTCCGACGGCCACGGCGTCCTGCGCGCCGGCCAGGGTCTGCTGTTGAGCACCGAGGCGCGTCCCAACGCCCAGGGCCACATCACCGACATGCGCGAGACGGTGGGCCGGCTCACCGAGGGGCGCGACCTGCACGAAAGCCTGAGTCAAGCCGCGCAAGCGGCCAAGGCGCACGAGCCCGGCGACCAGGACGAAGTGACCAAGGCGCTGAAGGCGCAGAACGACGCCATCAAGGGCAGCGGCGGGGACAAGGCGCACGGCCTCTTCCCCGAATTCCAGGAACCGCACCTCACGCTGGCCAGTCCCGCGGGCATCCAGACCACCACGGCCGGCAGCACCCACATCGAGAGCGCGGGGCACACCGCCATCACCAGCGGCGCGCACACCAGCATTGCCGCCGGCAAGAGCTTTCTTGTCACCGCACAGGACGCGATCCGTGCATTCGCCATGAAGGCCGGCATCCGCATCGTCGCCGCGCAGGACAACATCGACATCACGGCATTGAAGGCCAGCATCAATGCACTGGCCAAGCTCAACATCAAGATGGAATCCAACCAGATCACCATCACGGGCAAGGACGAGGTCGTGATCAGCGGCGGCGGCAGCTACACGCGGTGGAACGCGAATGGCATCGAGCATGGCACCACTGGCCAGTCGCGCGTGCATGCGGCCAGCCACAGCTTCGTAGGGCCGGACAGCCTGCCCGTGGTTCCGTCTCCCATGCCCACCGCGCTTTGCCTGGACTGCCTGAAAAAGGCGCTGGCAGGCGGCTCGCCGCTGGCGAAGGTCTGAACGCCATGGACTTCGCACAAGACCCCATGTCGCCGCACATGGCCAATACGCTGCTGGCGCAGGTCGCACAGGACGCCGGCCAACACTGGTACCTGCTTTGCGACAGCGCCTTCAACAACCACAGCGTCGATGTCACCTACCGCGACGAAAGCGCCAATTGCTACGGCCAGGAGCCGGTGCTGGATCTTGCGCGGGGCGGACCGAGGCTCATCCTGCTGCACCAGCCCGGAGACACAGTGTCCGTTGCTGCCGAGCGGCTCGCACCGTGGCTGTCGCACTGCTCCGGCCGGCCGATGCTGAGCGTCGTTTCCAGCCCGGCATCGGCGCACGACATCGCGCAGCACTGGTCCAGCCTGCACCTGGTGCGCACCGAGAGCGGCGAGCGCTATCTGCTGCGCATGGCCGACACCCGAACGCTGCCGCTTCTGGCGTACTTTCTCAAGCCGGCGCAATGGGCGGCATGGACGCAGCTCCTGGCGCGCTGGCTCTATATCGACAGGCTGGGAGACCTGCGCGAACTGCCGATGCCCGTCGCCGGCGTTGCACCTGCCCGCGCGCCGCTCATGCTGGACGACGCGCAGGTCGACCAGCTGGCCCTGTATGCCGAACCGGATTCGATGATTGCCTACCTCAGCGAATCGATGCCGGACATGAGGTCCGAAGCCGAAAAAATGCGCGCCAGCCACTGGTACCAGATCGTCGACGACGTGCTGGAAATTGCCCGCCAGCATGGCGTCGATCGCATCGAGGACAAGGTGGCCATGCTGCGGGTCGCGCGCCTGACGCGCGGGGCGAGCACGACGGACGCGCGCGTGCTCGAGATGCTGCGCAGCAAGCGATGGCAGCCGGGCGCGATGGATGACGCGCTGCTGGCGACGGGCGTGCTGGGATGAGCGACGTGACAGGAAGTAAGCCGAACACCGGCTTCCGCAACCGGTCGACGTTGCGTTGGCTGGCCGCAGGCGCATGCGCGCTGCTGGTCGGTTGCAGCGATGAAATGGTCCCGGCGTCGGTCATGGGCTACAACCACATGAGCGATTGGGGCATCGAGAGCTTTACGGTGGACGGTGCTGGGGGACCGAACATAACGCCCGAAGCGGGAGGAGGGAAATCGTCATGCTGCGGGAAAATTCCGGCGCACTGGCGTGCTGGCATGAAAGTCAAAGTGCAATGGAGCTACGACACCACGCAAGGTGGTCCCAGGCCGCCGCCTCCTCAAGAAGCCGTGGTTGAAATCCCTGAGTACTCCAAGCGCACTGGAGATATCCAGGCGCATTTCTATCCGAACCACAAGGTCAAGGTCGTGGTCTCCAACTATGGGATCGAACACCCTCGCTATCCCATGAGCGAAGAAGACAAGCTCCCCTGGAAAACCAGCAAACAGCTGCTGGAATACGAAAAGGAAGGGAGACTGCCTGAATGACGGACAGCATCGATGCGGCTTTGAATCCCGCACTCAATCCAATCATCTCCCGGAGAACACCGTGCTCAGAAATTTGATAGAGATCGGTAAATCGACCGTTCGCCTGGCCGGGAGGAAGAAATGGAGTTTGCTGGCCGCAGGAGCATGCGCGCTGCTGATAGGTTGCAGCGACGAAATGGTCCCGGCGTCGGTGGAGGGATACAACCACATGAGCGACTGGGGCATCGCGAGTTTTACGGTTGATGGTGCTGGGGGGCCGAACCTGACTCCGAGATCTGGAGGCGGAGGATCGTCATGCTGCGGAAGAGTTCCGGCGCGCTGGCGCCCTGGCATGAAGGTCAAAGTGCAGTGGAGCTACGACACCACGCAAGGTGGTCCCAGGCCGCCGCCTCCTCAAGAAGCCGTGGTTGAAATCCCTGAGTACTCCAAGCGTACGGGAGATAATCAGGCGCATTTCTATCCAGATCACAAGGTCAAGGTCGTGGTCTCCAACTATGGAATTGAGCACCCCCGCTATCCCATGAGCGAGGAAGACAAGCTCCCCTGGAAAACCAGCAAACAGCTGCTGGAATATGAAAAGGAAGGGAGGCTGCCTGAATGACCGACAGCATCGAAGCAGCTTTGAACCCCGCGCTCGGCCTGACCCGAAGCCGCGAGCGTCCGTTGACGCCGCGCGAACTGATGCAGCGCGACAAGGCGGTGTGCGCCGCCAACCCCGTGAGTTCGAAGCCAAGCTGCACCGGCGTCATCTTCGTGGGCATGTTCTTCGACGGCACCGGCAACAACGAGGATGCGGACTTCAAGAAGCCAGAGCGTTCTCCGCGCGAGCAAAAGCACAGCAACGTCGTGCGGCTGTATCACGCGTTTCCGGGCCAAGATGAGGGCGAACACACGTCCGGCACCACGAGCTACTATCGCTACTACATACCCGGTGTGGGCACGCCCTTCGAGGAAATCGGCGATGACGGCAAGGGCATCGATGGCCAGATCTCGCAGACGCTGGGGTCAACCAGTGCCTGGTACGGCGAACCCCGAATCATCTGGGGCCTGACACGGATATTCAATGCCGTCAGCCGGTATGCCTACAAGTCCAATATCTTCGACAACAAGGCGGCGGCCTCGCTGGCCCGCAACCTGAGCGGCGTGACGTCCTTTGGCTCCGAACGGCGCAAGGTGCTCAAGGACACCTGGCAGGCCAAGCTCAAGTCCCAACTGGTCAACCGCAAGCCCGAGATCACGCAGATCAATCTCAGCGTCTTCGGTTTTTCTCGCGGCGCGGCCGAGGCACGGGCCTTCGTCAACTGGCTCTGCGAAATCTGCGAACACAAGGATGGCGGCTACCTCTTTGCCGGCATCCCGCTGCGCGTGCAGTTCCTCGGCATCTTCGACACCGTGGCCTCGGTGGGTGCGGCCGGGCTGTACAGCGTGTTCGAAGGCCGCCAGAGCTGGGCCTGGAACAACATGCAGGTGCACCCGGCCGTGGAGCAGTGCCTGCACCTGGTGGCGGGCCACGAGGTGCGCGCGTGTTTTCCGCTCGACTCGGTGCGCATCGACGGCAGGTACCCGCCCAACGTGCGGGAGTACGTGTATCCCGGCTCGCACTCCGACGTGGGCGGCGGCTACATGCCGATGTGCCTGGGCAAGAACGACTGGGCCGAGGACGACCGGCAGCTGGCGCGCATCCCGGGCTTCGAGATGTACTGTGCGGCCATGATTGCGGGGGTGCCTTTCACGCCGCTGGAAAAGTTGCGGGAGCCGGTGGCAAAGGCGTTGGTGCCCCACCCCCGACACCCTCGAAGCCTTCCACGCCTACTACAAGGCCGCGGACATCACGCCCGGCCCCGTGGAGGAGATGCACCGCCAGCACATGGGCCACTATTTCATCTGCCGCTGGCAGTTGCTGGACCGTGGGTTGCAGGCCTCGCCGGAATGGGCGCGCGCGAGCCGGCATCCCAACAAGGGCAAGAACTACGACGGCGAGCTGCAGTGGCTGCAGGCCACGCAGCGCGCGCTGATCCATGTGATTGCGGCGGTGCTGGCCGAAATCGACCGCCGCATCGAAAGCGGCAACAGCCGCTGGAGCTGGAGCAAGGACGAGCGGCTGAAGCAGCCGCTGGCCTTCGACCTGGGCGTTCAGTTGCTGAGCCCGGTGGCGACCCTCGCTGAACTGGGCGGCAAGGCCGATGCGCGCATGGATCGGCTCAAGGAAGGCGAACTGCACGCCAGGGCCGCCGCGCTGGCCCGCCAGGCGCCGGCGTACCTGGCCAGGTGGCGCAAGTGGCTGGCCGACAACCAGCAGGCCGAGGTGCACGACACCGACATCGAGCGCGAGCCGGTGCTGCTGCTCGAAAGCCCGAGGTCGACGCCGCTGCCCGCGGACGTGTCGACCTTCTTCTCGAATTTCGTGCACGACTCGATGGCGGGCTTCATCGGCTTCGGCATGCCCGAATTCGAGGCCAACGGCTTTGGGCTGGCGAAGTTCCGGCGCATCTACGCGGGGAACAGGGGCGACGATTTCCTGCGCGGGATGGTCGTCAGGGCGAACGAAAAGAAGATCGCCGCGGCCCAGGCGCTGCGTACGCAGACGGCCCAGTGGCGGATGGAGTCGGAGAACTACAGGCGCGCCAATCCGAATCCCTGGTAGCCAGGGGGCGAGGGGAACGCGGCGGCAACGCCCGCCTCCATGGTCCGGCGGTTTTTTTCGTCCATCCGTGGGATCGACGCGACGGCATGACCAATGGCAGATGCGCCAGTGCGACGGTTGGCTTACATTCGACGGCCCCGCCTCGCCCCAGCAAGTGAACTCAAGCATTTCCAGCCCCGCCGCGCGCACCAAGCGTGTCCTGGTGATCCACTATTCGCAGACCGGCCAGCTCGGCAGCGTCGCCGAGCAGATCGTCGCGCCGCTCAGGGCCGACCCGGGGATCTCCGTGCACGTCGAAACCCTGCGCCCCGAGGCGGATTTTCCGTTCCCGTGGCCGTTCCTGACCTTCTTCGACGCGTTCCCGGAGTCGGCCCACATGAAGCCGCCGCCGCTGGCGCCGCTCTCGCTCACGGGCGACGAGGATTTCGACCTTGTCATCCTGCCGTACCAGGTGTGGTTCCTGGCGCCGTCGCAGCCGGTCGTCGCCTTCCTGAAGCATCCGCTGGCCCGGCGCCTGCTCGAGGGCAAGCCGGTGGTCACGGTCATTGCCTGCCGCAACATGTGGCTGCTGGCCCACGAGAAGCTCAAGGGCCTGCTCGATGCGGCGGGCGCGCGCCTGATCGACAACGTGGTGTTCACCGATCCCGGCCCGACGCTGGCCACCTTCTTCACCACGCCGGCCTGGCTGATCTGGGGCCGCAAGCGCGGTTTCTGGGGCATGCCCGATGCCGGCCTGAGCGACGCACAGATCCGGGGCGCGGGCCGTTTCGGCCGGGCGCTGCGCGAGGCGCTGCATGGCGACCGGGAGCGCGGATCGCAGCCGCTGCTCGCGGGCCTGGGCGCGGTGCAGGCCAATGCGCGGCTTCTCATCAGCGAAAAGGCCGGCACGCGCAGCTTTTTCCTCTGGGGCAAGCTGATCATGGCGGCGGGCCGGCCCGGCGCCTGGCAGCGCAAGCCGCTGCTGCTGCTCTATGTGGCGTTCCTGCTCGCGCTGATTGTCACGGTCGTCCCGGTGAGCCTGAGCCTCCAGGCGCTGCTGCGGCCGCTGTTCAAGGGGTGGCTGACTAAAATGACGGCCAGCTTCGAACGCCCTTCGGGCTCGGCCACGGACCGTTCCCCCCTCTATGACGACTGAAGTCTTCCTGACCCGCACCGCCGCCTTCCTGCCCTTTTCCCCGGTCAGCAATGAAGACATCGAAGACGTCCTCGGCCGCATCGGCGGCAAGGCCTCGCGCGCGCGGCGGCTGATTCTGCGCAGCAACGGCATCCAGTCGCGCCACTACGCGATCGACCGGGCCACCGGCCAGCTCGCCATGAGCAATGCGCAGCTCACCGCCGAAGCGATCCGGGCGCTCGGCGACACCGGCCCGGTGGATTGCCTCGTCACCGGCACCTCGCTGCCCGACCAGCTGATGCCCAACCACGCGGTGATGGTGCATGGCGAGCTCGGCTGGCCGCGGCTCGAGGTGGTGGCTTGCGCGGGCATCTGCCTGGCGGGCACCACGGCGCTCAAGCATGCCTGGCTCTCGGTGCGTTCGGGCGACGCGCGGCGCGCGGTGGCCACCGGCTCGGAACTGGCCTCGGCCGTGATGCGCGGCTCCAGGTTCGAAGCCGAGCTGGAGCACAAGCTCCAGGCGCTCGAGGAGCGGCCCGAACTCGCCTTCGAGAAGGATTTCCTGCGCTGGATGCTTTCCGACGGCGCCGGCGCCGTGCTGCTCGAGCGCGAGCCGCGCGGCCCGCTGTCGCTGCGCGTGGAATGGATCGACCTGTCTTCCGCCGCGCACGAGCTGCCGGTGTGCATGTACGCGGGCGCCGACAAGAATGCCGAGGGCGGGCTCGACGGCTGGGCGCGCACCGACCCCGAAGATTGGCGGCGCGAATCGACCTTCGCCGTCAAGCAGGACGTGCGCCTGCTCAACGAGAACATCGTGCGCGCCACGCTGGGCGAGCCGCTGGCGGCCATCGTGGAGAAGCGCGGCCTGAAGGCGGCCGACGTCGACTGGTTCCTGCCGCACCTGTCGTCCGGCTATTTCGTGGAGCCCGTGAGCCGCTGCCTCGAGTCGATGGGCTTTGCCATTCCGCGCGAGCGCTGGTTCAGCAACCTCGCGACCAAGGGCAACACCGGGTCGGCCTCGCCCTACATCATGCTCGACGAGCTGTTCCGTTCGGGCCGCATCAAGCCCGGCCACAAGCTGCTGATGTTCGTGCCCGAAAGCGGCCGCTTCTCGAGCGGCTTCATCTACATGGAAGCCGTGTGACATGAACCACGCCACAACTCGCCGAAAGGCCTGACATGGACCTCGATGCTGTTCCGCAGGAAGGCAACGCCACGCTCGACGGCCATGCCAAGCTCATGTACGCGCGCGACGCGCAGGGCCGCGTGGTCACCACGCGCTCGCGCGGCTGGGAGGCGGAGGAAATCGTCACCAGCCATGCAGTCGACGTGCTCATCGAGCAGGCCCGCGACGCCAGGGAACGCGTGGCCCGCGGGCTCGCGTCGCCGCTCGAATACTGGATGTACGAGCGCCGCATGGACGTGGCGCTGCTCTCGCAGACCAGCGGCTTCTGGCAATGGCGCGTGCGGCGCCACCTGAAGCCGAAGCACTTTGCAGCGCTGTCCGCGAAGCAGCTGGCGCGCTATTCGGAGGCGCTGGGACTTCCCGTTTCCACCTTGCAGGGCCTGCCGTGACATTCGAACACCAGCAAGCGGCGCATTGCGAAAGCGGCGTCATCTCCAGCCTCATGCGCCACCACGGCGCGCCCATGACAGAGAGCATGGCGCTCGGCCTGTCGTCGGCGCTGTCCTTCGCCTACCTGCCGTTCATCAAGCTCTCGGGCCTGCCGCTCATCTCGTACCGCATGCCGCCCAAGGCCATCATCAAGGGCCTCCTGGCGCCGATGGCCGCGCGCTTTCGCTTCGAGACCTTCCGCAGCCCCGAGGCCGGTGCGCAGCGCCTCGATGCACTGCTTGCGGGCGGGCAGATCGTGGGGCTGCAGACCTCGGTCTACTGGCTGCCGTACTTTCCGCCCAACATGCGCTTCCACTTCAACGCGCACAACCTGCTGGTGTACGGCAAGGAGGGCGACGACTACCTGATCAGCGATCCGGTGTTCGAAGAGCCGGTGCGCTGCGCCAGCGCCGATCTTTCGCGTGCGCGCTTCGCCAAGGGCGTGCTGGCACCCAAGGGCCTCATGTACTACCCGCAGGCGATCGAGCGCAAGACGGTCGATGCGGCCTCGGTGACCAAGGCGATCCGCAAGACGGTGCGCACCATGCTCGCGCCGATTCCGATCGTCGGCGTGCGCGGCATGCGCACGCTGGCCAAGCGCATGCAGAAGCTGCCGCCGGGCGATCCGCGCAGCGTCGACTTCATCGGCCACGTGGTGCGCATGCAGGAAGAAATCGGCACGGGCGGGGCGGGCTTCCGCTTCATCTACGCGGGCTTCCTGCAGGAGGCGGCGCAGCTGCTCGACAAGCCGCAGCTGCAGCAGATGTCCGAGCGGCTGATCGCCATCGGCGACGGCTGGCGCGCCTTCGCGCTCAAGGCGGCGCGCATGGTGAAGGGCCGCGAGCCGGTCGATCCCATGGCACTGGCCGGCAAGCTGCGCGAGCAAGCTCAGCAGGAAGAAACCTTCTTTCGCGACCTCAAGGCCGCTGTTGCCTGAATGAAGGCTTGTTTTTCCGTTCGTCGCGTTGGAGGGCATTCAGGGCGCGCTCCCGCCGACGGGGTACGCGGCGAAGCGAATGTCCCCCGCCTTCGGCTCCTCCTTTATTTCGCTGCGCAAGGCACCCCATCGACGGGAGCGTTGGACAGTGCGGTCGTTGATCAGCCGTGCACACAGAACGTGCCCAGGTGCACAGGGCATCGGGTGCTCCCCGCAGCGAAATCAAGGAGGAGGCCGCAGGCCGGGGGACATTCGCGGAGGGGAGTACCCGGTGGCCTGTGCACGGGCCCTGAACAAGAGCGCCAAGAACAACAGCGCACAGCCCGATGCTGGAACTGAAGAACCTCGGCTACCGCTATCCGCACGCCGACGCCGCCGCGCTGGCCGACGTCTCGCTCGCGGTACCCCGAGGCTGCGTGATGGGCCTGCTCGGACCCAACGGCGCGGGCAAGACCACGCTGATCTCGCACCTCTCGGGCGCGCTCGCGGTGCAGTCGGGCGAGATCCGCATCGACGGCCAGCCGCTGCAGCAGGTGCGCGCCAAGGCACCCACGCGCATCGCGGTGGCGCCGCAGGACCAGGCCTTCTATCCGATGCTCACGGTGGCCGAGAACCTCGCATGCTTCGCCGCGGCGGGCGGCCTGGCCGGTGCGCGCAGGAAGGCGCGCATCGAGGCCTGTACGCACTTCGCCCAGCTCGAGCAATTTGCCGGCGTGCGCGCCGAGCGGCTCTCGGGCGGCCTCAAGCGCCGCCTTAACCTTGCCATCGCCTTGTTGCCCGAGCCCGAGCTGATGCTGTTCGACGAGCCCACGGTGGGCGTCGATCCGCAGTCGCGCGCCTTCATCCTCGACGCCATCAAGAGCCTGGCGCAGCAGGGCGCGGCGGTGATCTATGCCTCGCATTACATGGAAGAGATCGAGGCCATTGCCGACCGCGTGGCCATCCTCGACCATGGCCGCGTGCTGCGCGAAGGCTCGCTCGAACAGCTGCTGTCGAAGAGCGCCATGCTGCTCACGCTGGCGGCCGACGGGCTCGACGCGCAGAGGCTCTCGCGCTTCGGTGCGGTGGAGCAGGGCGGCGTGCACTGGCGCATCCACCTGCGCGAAGGCACCGGACCCGGTCCCGTGCTGGCGGCCCTGGAAGCCGAAGGCATCGAGGTGCGCCACGCCGAGTTCGGCCGCCACGATCTCGAGCAGCTCTTCATGGCGCTCACCCATCGCTCGCTGCGCGATTGAAGAACCCCATGCTCTTCGCGCTCATCAAGAAGGAACTGCTCGCACTGGTGCGCGACATGCACGGGCTCGCGGCGCTGTTCCTGATGCCGATGGTCTTCATCGTGCTGATGTCGCTCACGCTGAAGGACATCTACCGGCCGCCGCTGGCCGAACTGAGCTATGCGGTCGACCGGCGCGACACCGAAACGCCCGCGCAATGGCTGCAGCAGATCTGGCAGCGCAGCCATGGCGCGCCCAAGGCGCTCGATGCCGACTGGCAGGCGCAGCTGCGAAGCGGCGCGCTCAAGTACGTGATCGTGCTGGAGCCCGGCCTGTCGGAGGAACTCGAATCGGCCGCGCTGTCGACCCAGGCCCACATCCGGCTGCTGACGGAGCCCGGCATCGACGCCAACCTGTTCAACGCGCTGCGCGCCGAACTCATCGGCGCGTCCGGCGAACTGAAGGCACGCCTGGCGCTGGCGGTGCCCGGCACCTCGGGCCCGCCGCCGGGCGCCTCGATCCAGGCGCTGGTGAAGGCCGAGCGCTATGCCACCGCCGGGCCGCGGCCCACTTCGGTGCAGCAGAACGTGCCCGCATGGCTGGTGTTCGGCATGTTCTTCGTGGTCGCCTCGCTCTCCAGCCTGTTCGTGCAGGAACGCAGCTCCGGCGCGCTGGGCCGGCTGCGCAGCCTGGGCGTCTCGCGCGTCATGCTGCTGATGTCAAAGGCGCTGCCCTACCTGGGCGTCAACGCGCTGCAGGCCGTGCTGATGCTGGCCGCCGGCATCTGGCTGATGCCGCTGATCGGCGGCGACGCGCTTTCGCTCGCGGGTATCCATTGGGGCGCGCTGGTGCTGGCGCTCGCGGCCGTGAGCCTGGCCGCGGTGAGCCTGTCGCTGGCGCTCGCATGCGCAGTGCGCAGCCATGCGCAGGCCGCCACCATCGGGCCGATGGTCAACGTGCTGATGGCGGCAGCCGGCGGCATCATGGTGCCCAAGTTCGTCATGCCGGCCTTCATGCAGCGGCTGGTCGAGATCTCGCCGATGAACTGGGGGCTGGAGGCGCTGCTCACCGTGCTGCTGCGCGGCGGCGGCGTGGCCGACACGCTGCCGCAGGTCGGTCGGCTCGTGGTGTTTGCGGCAGCCATGTTCCTTCTCGCCGTCTTTCTGTTTCGCAGGCGCGCATCGTGACCCACTCCCATTCCGCTGAATTCATCGCCAGCCTGAAGGCCATGGTGCTCGAGGCCGTCGAAAAGGACGCACCGCCGGGCGGCCTTGGCGACGACGAGCCGCTGTTCGGGCCCGAGGCCCGGCTCGACCTCGATTCGCTCGATGCCCTCCAGGTATCGATGACGATCCAGCAGCGCTTTGGCGTGCGCATGCCCGACAGCAAGGAAACGCGCCGCGCGCTCAGCTCCATCGCCCACCTGGCCGACCACCTGGTGCAAGCGGGCAAGGCATGAGCGGCAAGAGCGTGTACCTTGCCGGCATGGGCCTGGCCTGCGCGCTCGGCAACGATCTTCTGTCCGCCGTGGCCGCCCTGGCGCGCGGCGGCGTGCAGCCGGTGCCGGTCGCCGTCTCGGAAGGCGTGCAGTGGCCGGTGCACAAGCTCCCGCCGCAGGAGGGCGATTGGAAGCAGCGGCTGGAGCGCGTCGTACGCGGCGTGGCCGCGCAGGCGTACCAAGGGGCGGCGGCGGCGCGGTCCGGGCCGCTCTTCGTCGCATCGTCCTCGCTCGACATCGGCGGCATGGAACACACGGTGCAAGACTTGCGGCTGGGCGGCGACCTGCAGGACTTTGCCGGCCTCGTGGCCGCTGCGCTCGACTGGCAAGGGCCGGTCTTCACCATCTCGACGGCCTGCACCTCGGCGCTCAACGCCGTGCTCGCGGCCTGCGACCTGATTCGCAGCGACCAGGCCGGCGAGGCACTGGTGATCGGCGCCGAGCTGGGCAACCGCTTCACGGTGGCCGGCTTCGGCGCGATGCAGCTGCTCTCGCCCGACAGCGCGCGGCCCTTCGGCGCCGGACGCAACGGGCTGGTGCTTGGCGAGGCGGTGGCCGCATTGCGCCTCGGCTCGCGCGCGGCGCGCTGGCGCATCGTGGGCGGGGCCAACGTGGTCGACGGGCGCAATCCATCGGGCACCGAAGCCAGCGCGGTGCTTGCGATGTGCCATCAGGCACTGGCGCAGAGCGGGCTGCGGCCGCAGGACATCGACCTGATCAAGGTGCAGGCTGCGGGCAGCCCGGCCAACGATGCGATCGAGGCGATGGCATTGAAGCAGGTCTTCGATCCGCTGCCGCCGCTGGTGTCGCTCAAGTCGGCGATCGGCCACACGCTGGGTGCCTCGGGTGCCGCCGAGCTGGCCTTGCTCGTTGCCTGTATCGAGAGTGGCGTGTGGCCGTCGGCCGGCTATGCGCTCGACGATGAACTCGGCATTGCCCTGAGCACGCAGGCGCCGGCCGGGCTGCGCCACATCCTGCTCAATGTGGTCGGGTTCGGCGGCGGGCACGCCTCGCTGGTGCTGGAGGATGGCCGATGAACGCCGGCTCCGCTCAGGCATGGCGCACCGCCGCCCACTTCACGGCCGATCCGCTGCCTGCGGACTGGCGCGACCGGCTCGCGCACCGGCTCGGCCGGCGGCCGCGGCGCGTCGGGCTCTGGACCGAGCTTGCGATGTTCGGGGCCCGGCAGTGCCTCGATGCCGCGGGCGAGGCGGCCTTGCCCGCGGGGGCGCGCCTGCGCGTCTCGAGCCTGCGCGGCGCCTGGGGAGCGACGCATGCGGGCCTGGCGCAGCTCGACGCCGGCATGCTGATGCCGTTCACCTTCATGCAGGGCCAGCCCGCGCTGATGCTGGCGGAGGTCGGCCGCTGCCTCGAATGGCAGGGCGACGCGAGCTTTGCGCTCAGCCGCGATCCGCAGCAGCTGCTGCAGTTCTCGAAGCTGGGCGCCGGCAGCGCCGGCCTGCTGGTCGGAGTGGTGGAAGAGGAGCGCAATGGCGAGAAGCCGCGCTCCGAATGGTGGCGGCTGGTGCCGGCCTGAAGCACCGCAAGGCAATCCCGCAGGCGCGGAATCAGGCCAGCGCTGCGATCGACCGGGCCAGGTTGGCGCGGGCCCTTGCCTCCAGCAGTGCATGCATTCGCGGCGTGGCGTAGATCGCCTCCCGCGCGAGGAAGCGTTGCAGGATCGCGCGGCGGCGCGGCCGGCGCACCTCGGCGGGCACGAACGCATATTCGGCATGCACCTGCCGTTCGTACTCGTCGAAGCGCGCGGGGTCCGCGCCGAGGATCGACAGGTCGATGTCGATCAGCAGTTCGGCATCGCGGCCCTCGGGCACGGCATCGTGCCGCGTGGCCATCACGAGCGCATGCACGCGGTCGGCCGCGTCGGCCGGCGCGCCGGCCGAGAGGATGGCGCCGCGCGCCCATTCAGCGCTGCGGGCCTCGTTGTCGTGCGCATGCACGTCGTAGACCGCGTCATGGAACCACAACGCGAGCGCCACTTCGCCGGGGCGTTCGGCCAGTTCCTTCTCGCGCTCGAACCAGGCCAGGCATTCGCCGAGATGCTGCAGCGTGTGATAGTGGCGCTGCGGCTCGCCGTAGCGGCACTGCAGTTCGATGCACAGCGCCTCGTCGGCAGCGGCCACGCCCAGCGCGCGCCAGGCGGCATTCCAGTTGTCCCGCAGTGCCTCGGGTGCCATCGGGCTATTGCTCCATGGCGGCCTTGACCTCCTGGCCGAGGTCGAGCACCGACATCGCGTAGTAGCTGCTCCAGTTGTAGCGCGTGATCACGTAGAAGTTGCGCGTGCCGGCCACATAGCTTGGCGGCGCATCGGCGCCGTTCTGCAGTTCGATCAGCGCGAGCAGGCCCTTGTGGCGCAGGCCCTCGCCTTCAGGGACCGCACCGGCCGCCACGAAGCTGTCGGTGCTGAAGCTCGGCAGGATGTCGGGCGCCAGCAGCAACGCCTTCTGGAGGCGGGCCTCCTCGAAATGCACGGGGTAGGTGGCGGGCATCCCGGGCGTCCAGCCAAAGGCCTTGAAGTAGTTGGCCACCGAGCCGATCACGTCGGCGGGGTTGTCGACCAGGTCGATGCGGCCGTCGCCGTCGAAGTCGACCGCGTACTTGGCGATGCTGCTGGGCATGAACTGCGGCATGCCCATGGCGCCCGCATAGCTGCCCACGGGCCGCAGCGGGTTGTCCGAAGTGCGGCTTTCGGTGCTCAGGAAGCTCTCGAGTTCGCCGCGGAAGAAGGCCTCTCGCTCGGCCGCGCGCGGATGGGCCTGCGGGAAGTCGAACGACAGCGTGGCCAGTGCATCGATCACGCGGAAGTTGCCCATGTTGCGGCCGTAGATGGTTTCCACGCCGATGATGCCCACGATGATCTCGGCCGGCACGCCGTACATCGCCTCCGCGCGCGCGAGCGTGTCGGCATTGTTGCGCCAGAAGCGCACGCCGGCGGCAATGCGCGTCGCGTCGATGAAGCGGCTGCGGTAGGCCTGCCAGTTCTTCACCGTGCCGGCCGGGCCCGGCAGCATCAGGCGCGGCACGTTCGGCAAGAAGCGCGCGCTGCCGATGGTGGCGCGCACCCATTCGCGGTCGAGGCCGCGGCGCTCGGCCACCTCGTCGGCAAAGCGCATGGCGTCCTCGCGCGTGGCGTAGGGCGTGCTGCCGGCCACGGTTTTCACGCTGCGGGCGCTGGGGGCTTTCTGGGCCTGCGCCCCCATGGACCCTGCGCAGCAGGCGGCGAGGAGGGCAACGGCGGCGGCGCGGCGCGGCGCGGAAAGAAAAAATCGCATGGCGCCGATTGTGCCGTCCGCGCGAGCCTGCCTCGGCGGGACGCACGCGGCATCAGCGGGCAGCGGAGGGCGCGGCGGGCCAGTCCAGGCGCCGGAACTCGGCCCGCAGGGCCGCGAGCGAGGCCGGCGAGGCCTGGGCGTAGCGCTGGGCCTCGAGCTTCAACAGCCATTCGCCCACCGCCTGCGCCGCGGGGCCGAAGCGGGCCTCTGCCTGGGCGGCCATCTGGCGCGGCGGTGCCGTGCCGGACACCTCGAGGCCGGCCTTGGCGAGGCGCGCGCGCGCCTGGCCGAGCAGGCGCAGCCACGGGTCGTGCTGGCTGCGCTCCCACAGGGCCCATGCCGCGCCGGCAAGGCTCGCGCCCACCAGCAGGTAGAGCAGCACGTAGGCCAGGTCCTCGAGGCTGGGCGCGTTGAAGCCGATGCTCTTGAGCAGGTTGAGCTGCCGGCTCTGCGTGTAGTTGAGCACCCACTGGTTCCAGCCGTTGTTCACCGCTTCCCAGGCGGCGCGCAGGTTCTGCGCCAGCGTGGGGCTCATCGCGCCGATGGCGCCTGCGAACAGGCCCGGCTGCGGCACGAGCCGCTGCTGCTGGCCGACCCGGCCCGGCGACACCGCGCCCGTGGGATCGACGCGCACCCAGCCCACGCCGTCCTCCCAGACCTCGGCCCAGGCGTGCGCGTCGCTCTGGCGCAGCACCCAGTAGTTGTCGACGCCGTTGAGTTCGCCGCCCTGGTAGCCGGTCACGATGCGCGCCGGAATGCCTGCTCCGCGCATCAGCACCACGAAGGCCGAGGCGATGTGCTCGCAGAAGCCTTCCTTGCGGTCGAACCAGAACTCGTCGGCCGTGTCGTTGCCATAGACGCCGGGCTCCAGCGTGTAGCTGTAGCCACCGGTGCGCAGCCGCTGCAATGCGGCGCGGATGAAGGCCTGCGTGCCGCCGCTGGCCAGCGCGGGCTGGGCGCGCATTTCCGCGGCAAGCGCAGCGGTGCGCGGGTTCGATCCGGGCGGCAGCGCGAGATAGGGCCGCAGCGCGGCCGTCTGCCGCATGGGGCCGCTGTGGAACTGCGTGAAGCTCTCGGCGCGGTAGCGCACGAGGTCGGAGATAGGGCGGTTCGCCACCCATTGCAGGTCGGGCGTGCCCGTGACTTCGAAGCCGGGCGCCTGCGGCGCGGCGGGTGCCGCATCGAGCGTGAGCAGCCAGGGGCGGTGGTTGGGTTCGAGCGTGACCTCGTAGCGCACCGGCTGGCCGCTGGTGCGCAGGTTGCCCGATGGCGGCGCGCCGCGCGCCCA
The DNA here is from genome assembly GCF_007828835.1 of Variovorax beijingensis. Lineage (GTDB taxonomy): Bacteria > Pseudomonadota > Gammaproteobacteria > Burkholderiales > Burkholderiaceae_C > Variovorax > Variovorax beijingensis_A. The sequence continues at coordinate 94,694 of NZ_VIVL01000016.1, forward strand.
GGACGGCAGCGCCGTCCATTCGCGCCCGTCGAACTGCGCGAGCACCGGGCCGCGGAAGTACAGCTGATTCTGGGGCGGCGCGCGGTTGTCCTCGAACTTGATGCGCGCCGCGATGCTGTCGTCGAGCGCCAGTTCGGCGATGGCGCCCACGCGCATGGTGTTCGACAGGCCCGTGCGCCCGGCCATCGCATCGGCGGGTGTGCCCCATAGCGGCGCGAAGCGCGGAAACAGCAGGAACAGCGCGAGCATGATCGGCGCGCCCGCCAGGGCCATCCAGCTGGCAGTGCGCGCCGCCTGCATCAGCGGCGGCTTGCCCACCGGCATGTGCGCATTGACCAGCGCGGTGAGCAGGCCCAGCAGCGCCAGCAGCATGGTGACCGCGGTCATCAGCGACTGCGAATAGAAGAAGTTCGTGAGCATCGCGAAGAAGCCCAGGAAGAAGATGACGAAGGCGTCGCGGCGCGCGCGCAGCTCCAGCGTCTTGAGCGCGAGCAGGATCACGACCAGCGTGACCCCGGCATCGCGTCCCAGCAGCGTGCGGTGGGTGGCGAACGTGGCGGCCAGCGCCAGCACCAGCAGGCCCACGCGCGCCCACTTGCCCGGCAGCGGACGGGCCTCCACGGCGAGCGTACTGCGCCACACCAGCACCATCGCCGTGATGGCGGTGCACCACCAGGGCAGGTTCGCGGCCTGCGGCAGCACGATGAGCGCGATCACCGCGAGCAGGAACAGCGTGTCCCGGGCGTCCCTTGGCAGCGCGGAGATTTCCCGCATGAACTTGTTCATGGGCGCGGCTCCAAATTCAACATAGCGCCAGCGCCTCCAGGCAGGCCCTTCGGTGGGCTTCTCCCTGCGAGGGCTGCACCACGCGCGCGGCCACGCGGATGCCGTAGTCCACGCCCAGCCGGTCCGCCATCAGCACCCAGGCACAGAGCCGTGAGACGCGGGCCTCGGTGTCGGCGAGTTGGGTGGCCTGCGCGTCGAGCCACAGCTCCTCGCGCTGCGTCTGCTGCGTGTCGCGGCTCACCAGGTCTTCCGAGCCGGTGGCTTGCGCGCGGGCCGCCTTCTTCCAGACCACGAGCTTGAGCGGGTCGCCGCGCCGGTAGGCCCTGAGGCCGTCGTACTCGCCGGCGGCCTGCGCGCGCAGCGCGGCCGATGTGGCGGCCGGGCCCGACAGCGGCTCGCCCGGCGGCAGCGGCGGCGGATGGGCCTCGGGCGCCGGATAGACCAGCATCTTCGCGGCCGGCCGCCACACCGTCCAGACGCGGAAGGTGCCGAGCGGAAAGCGCGTTTCGGCGGTGAGCGCAGGCACCGGGTGGAGCCCGCGCCGCTCGGGCTTGAATGCGATCTCGACCGTGGCGCTGCCTTCGGCCGGAACGTCGGTCCAGGCCCACTGGCCGCTGCCGCGCACGGCCATGCCGATGCCGTAGCGCACGCTGCGCCGCGTGTTGTGCAGCACCACGCGAAAGACCGCGGCGGCGCCTGCGTAGTGCGCCTCGGGCGGCATCATGTGCATGGCCAGGCCGCGCAGCGTGGCGTGGCTCACGTGCATGCCCACGGCCACGCTGCCCGCGAGCAGGAAGGTCAGCAGGTAGCCGAGGTTGAGCTGGTAGTTGATCGACGCGATCAAGAGCACCAGCAGCGTGGCGCCCAGCGTCCAGCCGGCGCGCGTGGGCACGATGTAGACGTTGCGCTGGGTGAGCTCCATCGTGTCCGAAGGCGGCCGGCGCGACAGGAACCAGCCGTCGATGCGCGAGCGTAGCGACGCGATCATCGGTGGCCGGAGGGCGTGCTCGTTTTCACGGCAGCGGCACGTCCGCGATCATTGCGCGCACCTGCTCCACGGCACCGCGGCCCGCGTCGCCCACCGGGGTGAGGCGGTGCGCAATGGTCTGCGGCAGGATCGACTGCACGTCGTCCGGTGCCACGTAGTTTCGGTTGGCCAGCAGCGCCTGCGCCTTGGCGGCGCGCAGCACGGCGATGCCGGCGCGCGGCGAGAGGCCCTGCAGGAACCAGCGGCCGGAACGCGTGGCGGCGATCAGGTCCTGCACGTAGTTCAGCAGCGGCTCGGCCGCATGCACCTGCTGCACGCGCTGCTGCAGCGCGGTCAGCTCGCCGGCGGTCAGCATGGCGGGCAGGGTGGCCAGCATTTCGCGTCGATCGGCGCCCGAGAGCAGCTCGCGCTCCGCGGCGCGGTCGGGGTAGCCCAGCGAGATGCGCATGAGGAAGCGGTCGAGCTGCGATTCGGGCAGCGCGAAAGTGCCGAGCTGGTCCTGCGGGTTCTGCGTGGCAATCACGAAGAAGGGCGTGGGCAGCGGCCGCGTCTCGCCCTCGATGGTGACCTGCTTTTCTTCCATGGCTTCGAGCAGCGCGCTTTGCGTCTTGGGGCTCGCGCGGTTGATCTCGTCGGCCAGCAGCACCTGCGCGAAGATCGGCCCGGGGTGGAACACGAAGGCCTGCTGGCCCCGGTCGTAGATGGCCACGCCCGACAGGTCGCCCGGCATCAGGTCGGCGGTGAACTGCACCCGGGAAAACTGCAGCCCGAAGGTGTGCGACAGCGCATGGGCGAGGGTGGTCTTGCCGACCCCCGGCACATCCTCGATCAGCAGGTGTCCGCCCGCGAGCAGGCAGGCCACGCAGTCGCGCACCTGGGGCTCCTTGCCCACGATCACCGTGTTAAGCTGACTCAGCAAAGTGGCAAGCTTCGCAGCAACGTCCATATTTGTATCCATATGCAAACGATACCGTAAGACTGCGCGGCCCCATGCCGTGTGAGGTCTAGATACGACAGAGACACGGCAAACACATGGGCAAGACCGGCTACTTCACACATCGCGATTGCTGGAAGCACGACATGGGCCGGGGCCATCCCGAATGTCCCGAGCGGCTCGACGCCATCGAGGACAGGCTGCTGCTCACCGGCGTGGGCGACGCGCTCGAACACCGCGACGTGCCGCTGGCCACCCTGGCCCAGATCACGCGCGCGCACAGCGAGGCGCACCTCGAACATCTCGAATCGCTGCACCAGCGCCTGGTGGCCGACGAGCCGGCCGGCGGACCCCGGCATGCGCAGCTCGACCCCGACACCATTCTGAACCGCTTCACCCTGCTGGCCGCGCGCCGCGCCGCGGGCGCCGCCATTGCCGCCACCGATGCGGTGATGGCGGGCGAGATCGAGAACGCGTTCTGCTCGGTGCGCCCGCCCGGACACCATGCCTGCCGCGAGCAGGCCATGGGCTTTTGCTTCCTCAACAACGTGGCCATTGCGGCGCGGCATGCGCTCGAGGTGCACGGGCTGGAGCGCGTGGCCATCGTCGACTTCGACGTGCACCACGGCAACGGCACCGAGAACATTTTGTCGAACGATCCGCGCGTGCTGATGGTGGGCTTCTTCCAGCATCCGTTCTATCCGTACAGCGGCACCGAGCACCCGGCCTCGAACATGCTGAACCTGCCGATCCCGGCCTACACCAGGGGCATGGACGTGCGCGAGCTGATCGAGGCCGCCTGGATGCCCCGGCTCGAAGAATTCGCGCCGCAGATGGTCTTCGTGAGCGCGGGCTTCGACGCCCACCGCGAGGACGACCTGGGCCAGCTCGGCCTCACCGAGAGCGACTTCGCCTGGATCACGGGCCGCATCCGCGATGTCGCCCGGCGCCATGCGCAGGGGCGCATCGTCTCGATGCTCGAAGGGGGCTACAACCTTGACGCCCTGGCGCGCAGCGTCGAAGCCCATATCCGTGTCCTTGCCGACCTGTAGAGCCGCCGGCGCGAACGCCGCGCCCTGTTTTTCCAAGAGATGAATTTCAACGATTTCACACAACGCCTGGGCCAGGTCGACGCGCGCGGCCTGGGCATCGAGCTGGCGGCACTGGTCGCCTGCGTGGTCATCGCCTGGGTCGTCACCCGCTGGTTCGGGCGCGACCAGCCGAAGGATTCCATCTGGTTCGGCGAGCGCACCTTCGATGGGCTTTTGTTCCCGCTGCTGGCACTGGTCTTCGCCGAACTGGCCCGGCGCCTGGTAAGCGGCTACCAGCCCGTGCTCGTGTTGCGCATCGGGGTGTCGGTGTTCCTGTCGCTGGCGGTCATCCGGCTGTTCGCACGCGTGATGCGGGCGGTCTTTCCCGCCTCCAACCTGGTCCGGCTGCTGGAGCGCACGATCTCGTGGCTGGCGTGGATCGGTGCCATCCTCTGGATCGTGGGGCTGCTGCCGCCGGTGCTGGCCGAGCTCGACGACATCACGCTGGCCTTCGGCAAGACGCGCGTCAGCCTGCAGACCATCTTCCAGGGCGTGCTGTCCGCCGGGCTGGTGCTGGTGATCGCGCTGTGGATCGCCGCCACCATCGAAAAGCGCATCCTGCGCGAAGCCGTGACCGACCTCTCGATGCGCAAGGTGGCCTCGAACGCGGTGCGCGCCTTCCTGCTGCTGGTCGGCCTGCTGTTCGCGCTGTCGGCGGTGGGGGTCGACCTCACGGCGCTCTCGGTGCTGGGCGGCGCGCTGGGCGTGGGCCTGGGTTTCGGGTTGCAGAAGCTGGCCGCCAACTACGTGAGCGGCTTCGTGATTCTGCTGGAGCGTTCCATCCGCATCGGCGACAACGTCAAGGTCGACACCTTCGAGGGCCGCATCACCGACATCAAGACCCGCTACACGCTCATCCGCGCGGGCAACGGTCGCGAGGCCATCGTGCCGAACGAGTCGCTGATCACCAGCCGGGTCGAGAACCTCTCGATGGCGGACCGCAAGTTCAACATCACGACCAGCATCGTGGTGGGCTACGACAGCGACGTGGCGCAGGTGCAGGGCATCCTGTGCGAGGCGGCCAAGGCCCAGGCGCGCGTGATCACCGATCCGGCGCCCGTGGCCTTCCTGATGAACTTCGCGCCCGACGGACTGGAGTTCACGCTGAACTTCTGGGTCGCCGACCCCGACAAGGGCAAGGACAACCTGCGCTCGGCCATCAACATCGCCATTCTCGAAGGCCTGCGCAGCGCGGGCGTGGACATTCCGTATCCGCAGCGCGTGCTGCGGGTGGAGTCGCTGCCGCCGGGCGTTTCCGCAGCGCGCGGCCCTGCCGTATAATCACGAAAAAGCACGGTCGTTCTTTTTTGTTGCACCACGATACCAGTCGCCATGGGCGCAGGTGCGGCAAAGGCCGGACCCTAAAATGACCGGCTGCCCTCGAAGCCCCCTTTTTGCAATCCCAATGGAGTCAAGTCAATGAAGGTTCTAGTGCCTGTCAAACGGGTCGTCGATTACAACGTCAAGGTGCGCGTCAAGAGCGACGGCACCGGAGTGGACATTGCCAACGTCAAGATGAGCATGAACCCCTTCGACGAGATCGCCGTTGAAGAAGCGGTTCGCCTGAAGGAAAAGGGCGTGGTCACCGAAGTCATCGCCGTCTCCTGCGGCGATGCCAAGTGCCAGGAGACGCTGCGCACCGCCATGGCCATCGGCGCCGACCGCGGCATCCTGGTGGAAACCTCCGAAGAGCTGCAGCCCCTGGCCGTGGCCAAGCTGCTCAAGGCCCTGGTCGACAAGGAACAGCCCCAACTGATCATCCTCGGCAAGCAGGCCATCGACGACGACGCCAATCAAACGGGCCAGATGCTCGCCGCGCTGGCCGACCTGCCGCAAGCCACCTTCGCCTCCAAGGTCGAAGTGGCCGACGGCAAGGCCACCGTCACGCGCGAAGTCGACGGCGGCCTGGAGACCATCACGCTCAGCCTGCCGGCCGTCATCACGACCGACCTGCGCCTGAACGAGCCGCGCTACGTGACCCTGCCCAACATCATGAAGGCCAAGAAGAAGCAGCTCGACACCTTCAAGCCCGAGGACCTGGGCGTGGACGTCAAGCCGCGCCTGAAGACCCTCAAGGTCAGCGAGCCGCCCAAGCGCGGCGCCGGCATCAAGGTGCCCGATGTTGCAACGCTGGTGGACAAACTGAAGAACGAAGCGAAGGTGATCTGAACATGACCGCACTTGTTATTGCCGAACACGACCACGCGACCGTCAAGCCCGCGACCCTCAACACCGTGACCGCGGCGCTGGCCTGCGGCGGCGACGTCCACGTGCTCGTGGCCGGCGCCAACGCCGCCGAAGCCGGCAAGGCCGCCGCCCAGATCACCGGCGTGGCCAAGGTCATCGTGGCCGACAGCCCGAGCCTGGCCGAGAACCTGGCCGAGAACGTCGCCGCCCAGGTGCTGGCGATCGCTGGCAACTACAGCCACATCCTGTTCCCCTCGACCGCCAACGGCAAGAATGTCGCGCCGCGCGTGGCCGCCAAGCTCGACGTGGCGCAGATCAGCGACATCACGCTGGTGATCAGCCCCGACACCTTCGAGCGCCCGATCTATGCGGGCAACGCGATTGCCACCGTGCAGAGCGCCGATGCCACCAAGGTGATCACCGTGCGCACCACCGGCTTCGATGCCGCCGCCGCCACGGGTGGCAGCGCAAGCGTTGAAACGGCCGAAGGCGTGGCCGACAGCGGCAAGAGCACTTTTGTGGGCCGTGAAGTCACCAAGAGCGACCGCCCCGAACTCACCGCCGCCAAGATCATCGTCTCCGGTGGCCGGGCCCTGGGCAGCGCCGAGAAGTTCACCGAGGTGATGACGCCGCTGGCCGACAAGCTCAACGCCGGCCTGGGCGCGAGCCGCGCCGCGGTGGATGCGGGCTACGCCCCGAACGACTGGCAAGTGGGCCAGACCGGCAAGATCGTCGCACCGCAGCTGTACATCGCCTGCGGCATCTCGGGCGCGATCCAGCACCTGGCCGGCATGAAGGACTCCAAGGTGATCGTGGCGATCAACAAGGACGAGGAAGCGCCGATCTTCTCGGTGGCCGACTACGGCCTCGTGGCCGACCTGTTCACGGCCGTGCCCGAACTGGTGAAGGCGCTCTGACGCGATTGCCGCATTGAGCCGGAGGGCATCGTTCGCGATGCCCTTTTCGTATCCGCTGTATCTGGAGACAAGAGATGAGCTACACCGCCCCCCTCAAGGACATGCTGTTCGACATCGAGCACCTGGCCAACATCGGCGAGATCGCCAGGCTGCCGGGCTTCGAGGA
>NZ_VIVL01000017.1 GCF_007828835.1 Variovorax beijingensis
GCGCTGCTCGACCGCTGCCCGCACAAGGGCGGCCCCTTGAGCCAGGGCATCGTGTTCGGCACCAGCGTGGCCTGCCCGCTGCACAACTGGGCCATCGGGCTGCAGGACGGGTGTGCCCAATCGCCCGACGAAGGGTGCACGCCGCGGTTTGCGGTGAAGGTGGCCGAAGGCGTGGTGCATCTGGACTCGAAAGAACTCGCGACGCATGCCGTCGAACTGGAGCGCCCCGTTGCAGGGCCCGCGAACCGCGCCCGCCTGTCCGAAGACACGGCCGCCTGAACCGCCGAGCCACCATGAGCCTCACTCTGACTTCCTCGACGCCTGCGACGCATGTCCGGGCGCCCATGGCACTCGGCCGCTGCACCCTCGTCGGTGCCGGCCCCGGCGATCCCGAACTGCTCACGCTGAAGGCGCTCAGGGCCATCCAGTCGGCCACCGTGCTGCTCGTCGACGACCTGGTCAGCGACGACATCGTCGCCATGGCGGCGCCCGGCGCGCGCGTGATCCAGGTCGGCAAGCGCGGCGGCTGCAAGAGCACGCCGCAAAGTTTCATCGAGCGGCTGATGATCATGGCGGTTCGCGAAGGCGAGCAGGTGGTCCGGCTCAAGGGCGGCGACCCTTTCATCTTCGGACGCGGCGGTGAAGAGGTCGAGCACCTCGCGCAGGCCGGCATCCATGTGGAAGTGGTGAACGGCATCACGGCCGGACTGGCCGGGCTCACTTCGCTCGGCGTGCCGCTCACGCACCGTGCGCATGCGCAGGGCGTGGTGTTCATCACCGGCCACGCCAAGCCCGGATCACCGGGGCCCGACTGGCGCACGCTGGCCGCCACGGCCCATTCGGCGCGCCTCACGCTGGTCATCTACATGGGCGTATCGAGCGCAGGCTCGATCCAGGACGAACTGCTGAGCGGACTGCCGCCGGCCACGCCGATCGTGGTGGTGCAGAACGCCAGCCTGCCTTTGCAGCGGCACGCCGTCGGCACGCTGGCGACGCTGCAGCGCACGATTGCCGACAACGGCCTTGGCAGCCCTTCGATCATCGTGGTCGGCGATGTGCTGCAAGGACTCGCGGCCGCAACTCGCGCGGCGCAGCCCGCGCTGGAGAAGGCCGCCTGAGGCGCAGCCCCCTTCCCTTTTTTTCGTTCAGCCTCCCACTCTTCAATCCCAAAGAAAAAAGCCATGGCCTATCTGCAGCCTTCCGAATTCGTCACCAAGATGGTGGACGCTGGTGAATCCAAGATCTTCATGTCCACGCGCGACACGCTCATCCGCGCCTTCATGGCAGGCGCGATCCTCGCGCTGGCGGCGGTGTTTGCCGTCACCATCAACGTGCAGACCGGCTATTCGATCATCGGCGCGATCCTGTTTCCCGTCGGCTTCTGCATCCTCTACCTGCTCGGCTTCGACCTCCTGACCGGCGTGTTCGTGCTGACGCCGCTCGCGCTGATCGACAAGCGGCCGGGCGTGACCATCGGCGGCGTGCTGCGCAACTGGGGCCTGGTGTTCGTCGGCAATTTCCTCGGCGCCTTCACCGTGGCCGTGCTGATGGCCATCGTCTTCACTTTCGGCTTCACGAGCCCGCCCGACAAGGTCGGCCAGGTGATTGCCACGATCGGCGAGGCGCGCACGCTCGGCTACTCCGCCCATGGCGCTGCGGGCATGCTGACGCTCTTCGTGCGCGGCATGCTGTGCAACTGGATGGTGTCCACCGGCGTGGTGGGTGCGATGATCTCCACTTCGGTGAGCGGCAAGGTGCTGGCCATGTGGATGCCGATCATGGTGTTCTTCTTCATGGTGTTCGAGCACTCGGTCGTCAACATGTTCCTGTTTCCGTCGGCGCTGCTCATGGGCGGCAATTTTTCGATCATGGACTACATCATCTGGAACGAGATCCCGACCGTGCTGGGCAACCTCGTCGGCGGCCTGTCGTTCACCGGCCTGACGCTGTACGCCACGCACGTGCGCACGGCGCCCAAGCGCGTCGTGCGCTGAATCTGCGCGCCGCCGCCGCGTGACGATGCGCCCCGGCCTCGCAGTCTCCATCGGCCAGCACTCCGACAAGGGACGCAAGGAAGCCAACCAGGACTTCCACGGCGCCGCCCTGCCGGAGGCGCCGGGCCGCAGCGCCAAGGGTGTGGCCGTTGCGATTGCCGACGGCATCAGCAGCAGCGACGTGAGCCATGTGGCCAGCGAGTCGGCGGTCAGGAGCTTCCTGACGGATTACTACTGCACCTCCGATGCCTGGAGCGTGAGCCGCTCGGCGCAACGCGTACTCACGGCGGCCAACGCCTGGCTGCACGCGCAGACCCAGAACAGCAGCGGCCGCTTCGACAAGGACCGCGGCTACGTCTGCACCTTCAGCGCGCTGGTCATCAAGTCGACCACGGCGCACGTCTTCCACGTGGGCGACACGCGCGTCTGCCGCTGGCATGCGGAGGCGCTCGAGCAGCTGACGGAAGACCACCGCGTCTCGGTGGCCGGCGGGCACAGCTACCTGAGCCGGGCGCTGGGCGTGGGCCCGCATGTGGAGATCGACTACCAGGCGCTCGCCATCGAGAAAGGCGACGTCTTCCTGCTGACCTCCGACGGCGTCCATGAACACGTGGATGCGGCGGTCATCAGGGCCGCGCTGGAGGCGCACCCCGGCGACCTGGACGCCGCGGCAAGACGCATCGCCGAGGAAGCGTACCGGCGCGGCAGCCCCGACAACCTGACGGTGCAGATCGTGCGCGTCGACGCCCTGCCCGACGGCGACATCAACGAACTGCAGGCGCAGCGCGCGGCACTGCGCCTGCCGCCGATACTCGAAGCGCGCATGCAGTTCGACGGCTACACCATCTTGCGCGACCTGCACCGCAGCAGCCGCAGCCACATCTACCTGGCGGTGGATGACGACACGGGCCGCAGCGTCGTGCTCAAGACGCCATCGGTCGACCTGCAGAACGACGAGGCGCACCTCGACCGCTTCCTGCTCGAGGAATGGGTGGCCCGCCGCATCGACAGCGCGCACGTGCTCAAGCCGCATGTCCCCGAGCGCAAGCGCAACTACCTCTACGTGGCGATGGAGTTCGTCGACGGGCAGACACTCGCGCAATGGATGATCGACAACCCGCGGCCGAGCCTGGAGTCGGTGCGTGGCATCGTGGAGCAGCTGGCCCGGGGGCTGCAGGCCTTCCATCGCATGGAGATGCTGCACCAGGACCTGCGGCCCGAGAACATCATGATCGACCGCACGGGCACGGTGCGGATCATCGACTTCGGCTCGGCCTGGGTGGCGGGCCTGGGCGACAGCACGCTGGCCGATCCGGCCCAGGTGCTGGGCACGGTGCAGTACACGGCGCCCGAATACTTCGTCGGCGATGGCGGCTCGCCTCGGTCCGACCTGTTCTCGCTGGCCGTGATCGTCTACCAGATGCTGACCGGCCGCTTGCCCTACGGCGCGCAGGTGGCGCGCATCCGCACGCGCGCGGACCAGCGCAACCTGCAATACCGCTCGGCGCTCGATGCGCAGCGAGCCATCCCGGCATGGATCGACGAAGTGCTGCGAAAGGCCCTGCACCCCAATCCGCTCAAGCGCCATGAAGCGCTGTCGGAATTCGTCGAGGACCTGCGCCAGCCGCCCCCCGATTTCCTGAACCGGCGCGGCACGCCGCTGCTCGACAAGAACCCGGTGGTCTTCTGGAAATGCGCCACCCTGCTGCTGGGCATGGCGGTGGTGGTGCTGCTCGGCGTGATCAGCCTGCGCAGCTGAGGGAGCGACAGCCGCCCCCTCGGGCCGCTCACCACTTCATCCGCACGCCCAGCGACGCGTTGACCGAGCTCTTCACCTTCGCATCACCGCCCGAGGACCACAGCTTGCCCACTTCGCCGTACAGGCTGGTGGTGCTGCCCAGCGCCAGCGTGAAGCCGCCGGCCAGCTCGGTGCTGGTGCCGCCCGTGGGCGCCACGATGTCGGTGCGCGTGGCGCCGTTCACGAAGCGCGCCACGTCCGCACCGCTCGAGCTCCTGTAGACGTTGAAGCGGCCGTACGGCTGCAGCGTGCCCAGGCCGGTGCCGAACTCGCCCTTCACGCGCAGGCCCGCGCGCGCGATCCAGCCGCTGTCCGCCTCGGGCTCGACCACCGCGCCGACGATCGCCGAGTTGTTCAGGTCCAGGTGCTGGTGGATCAATTGCAGCTGCGGCTCCACGCTCCAGCCGCTCGCCCCGAGCGCGAAGGCCTGGCCCACTTCGACGGACCCCAGCAGGCTGTGGCCCTTGCCCTCCACGCCGCCGCCGAGGTTCGGCTGCACCGTGTAGCGGTGGCGCCCCGACTGCACCACGGCATCGGCATAGAAGCCGCTGTCGCCGCTGTAGGTGCCGTAGATGCCCACGTACTGGCTGCGCAGGTCGTTGCGGCCCACGCGCAGGTTCTGCAGGCCGCTGGCAAAGCCGCTCACCTTGGCATCGCCGTCGAGCTGGCCCACATAGAGGCCGGCGCGCCAGTTGGGCGTGGCCAGCAGGTCGGTGCCGGCCTGCACGCCGGTCAGGCGTCCCTTGCTGGTGGGCGAGACGGTGCCGCCCTGCTGGATGTCGAGGTCGGTGGAGAGCACGCGGGCCCAGGCGCGGCGGCCGGATCCGCCGGCCGGCATGGCGGCCGTGCCTTTCACGTCGTCGTCGCCCACGCGCTTGCGCAGGTCGCCCAGCATCGCGAGGCTGCCCTGGCGCAGCTGGCTCGGCAGCGCGGCATAGAGCGAGGCCTCGGCGCGGTAGGTGGGAACGACCACGGGTGGCGTGGCCGGAGGCGTCACGGGAGTCACGGGATCGACTGGCGGGACCACGTTCGTGGTCGAGCGCAGGTACCAGTTCTCCCCTGCCCCGTTCGCATCGGCGGCATGCAGGCGGTACTCGTAGGCGCCCGCATCCACATGGCTGCCCGCGAGCGAGAAGGCGCTCTTCGTGGTCTGCGCGGTGGTGGTGGCGCCGTTGCGTGCGCTGATCACCTCGATGCCGTTGCCGCTGGTGAGCGCCCCCAGTCCGCTCAAGTTGACGATCTGCACCGTGGTGCTGCCGCTGGCGATGGCGGTGGACCCATCGAGTACCAGCCGGTCGCTCGCGCTGCCATCGGCGCCCAGCGCGGTGCCCAGGCGCAGCACGCCGTTGTTGCCGGCGTAAGGTCCGTTGACGGTCAAGGTGGTGCCCGGCGTGGTGCCGATGAGCGAGACAGTGCCGCTGTTGGCGAGCGAGGCCACGGTCTGGCTGAAGCCCGCGAGGTCCAGCGTGGCGCCGGCCGCCACGCTGTGCGCGGAACTCGCGCTGAAGGTGTTGGCCGCACCGGCGCGCAAGGTGCCCTGGGCCACGTTGGTGGCGCCGGTGTAGGTGTTGGCGCCGGTCAGCGTGAGCGTGCCGCTGCCCTGCTTGGTGATGAAGCCGCCGCCCGTGATGGCGCCGCTGAGCGTTTCGCTGAACGCGCCGGTGTCGATGACGGGGTCGTTGCTCCCGGTCAGCTCGATGGCGTTGGCGATGGTCAGTCCGTCGGCGCTGAAGCCGAGCGTGGTGCCGTCGTCCATCGCCAGCGTGCCGGTGCCCAGCGCCTGGCTGTGGCCCAGGTCGAGGCGGCCCTGCTTCAGCGCGGTGCCGCCGGTGTAAGTGTTGGCGCCGGACAGCGTCAGCGTGCCGGTGCCGACCTTCACCAGCGAGCCGCCGGTGCCGCCGTTCTCGCCGCCGTCCTCGACCGTACCGGCAAACTGCGAATCGCGTCCGCCTGCACCGAGCGAGACTGCATTCGCGCCCAGCAGCAGCCGTCCCTGGCCCGACAACGCCCCGATGCTCAGCGCACCCGTGTGATAGGACGCATCGACGCGGCCATTGCGGTCGTTCACCAGGGTGGCGCTGTCTGCGCTGCTGCTGCCGATGAAATAGGTGACGCCGCCGGAGCGGTTCGTGATGGTGGCGGATCCGGCCGTGCTGCTGTCGTAGAAGCGTGCCTGCCCGCCGTTGTTGTCGATGACGGCGTTGCCCGCCGAGCCGTTCTGGATGAAGAAGGTGGCCGCGCCGCCGCCGTTGTTCACGATGTGTGCGTCGGCCGAGCTGGTCGTTTCGCGAAAGTATGTGAACCCGCTCTGGTTGTTGATGATCGTGGATGTGCCGCCGCTGCTCGTGCCGTAGAAATCCGTGCCGCTGGCGTTGTTGTTGGTAATGAGCGATTGCCCCGCCGTGCTCGCGCCTCGGAAGGTCGTGAAACCGTTCTGGTTCGTGATGGTCAGTGCCTGGGCATCGACCCCGTCCAGGAACTCCAGCGCGCCATTGACCGTGACCGCCCCGCTGCCGAGCGCGCCGGTTGTCGCCGCCTGCAGGAGGCCCGTGCTCACCAGCGTGCCGCCGCTGTAGCTGTTGACGCCGCCGAGCACCAGCGTGCCGGCCCCGGTCTTTTGCAGGCTGCCGCTACCGGAAAGCACACCGTTGAGCCTCAGCGCCTGCGCAGAATCGACCTCGAAAGCCGCACCGCCCGCTCCCAGCGTGACGTTGCGCGTACCGGTGGTCGTTCCGGTGGCGCGCAAGGTGCCGCCGTCCAGCGTGAGCGTGCCGGCCGAGTTGCCGAGGGCGCCGTCGTCGGCAATCACGAGCGTGCCGCCGAGCACGTTCCAGGGCGTCAGCTCGGTGGTGGTGCCGGTCAATGTCCAGGTGCTGGTGCCTGTCTTCTCGTAGCGGTCGAAGCCGCGGTAGGTGGCAGCGGCGAGCGACGTGGTGCCACCGCCCAGCGCGCCGGACAGCCGCAGCAGATTGCCGGTGCCGTTCGCCGTGAGCGTTCCGGTGATCACCGATCCGTTCTGCAGTTCGAGCGAGTTGTCGTTGCCGGTGATGCGCACCGCGTCGCCGCGCGTGGTGCCGTCGCCGGCGAGGCCCCCGGTCAAGGTGCCGGTGTTGACGATGGTGTTCGTGTTGCCGCGGATGCGCAGGCCCGCGCCGCCGATGCCATTGACCGCGCTGCTTCCGCCGGCACCGCCCGCACCTCCCACCAGCGCGCCGGTATTGAGCACCGAGTTGCCACTGGACTCCAGCGCCAGGCCGGCACCGCCTTCGCCGCCGCCCCCGTGCAAGCCGGCAAAGGAGGTGCCGCCATCGCCGCCCCGCCCGCCGGTGGCGGTGCCGCTGTTCGTGACCGTGGCGCCCCCGCCCTGCAGCACCATGCCATCGCCGCCACCGCCGCCGCCGCCAGCCCATTGGCCCGGACTGCCCGCGCCCCCTTGGCCGCCCGTCATCTGTCCCGCGTTGCTGACCGTGGCATTGGCCGCCACCGACTGCAGGCCCGCGCCGCCGCCGCCGCCGCCGCCCGACAGGCGCCCGGCGCCCCCGTTGCCGCCATTGCCACCCAGGAGAATGGTGCCGGACGTTGCCGTGATCGCGGTGTCGCTGGTATACACAGCGGCCCCACCTCCTCCGCCGCCACCGGCCCCGTAGACCGGATCGGGGTCGGCCACGCCGTCGGTTCCCGACGCTCCGCTGACCGAGCCGGTGACGCTGGTTGCGCCCACCGCGCCCCCCGTACCGCCAGCCCCGGCCGCTCCGTTGCCACCGGCACCGCCGGTTCCTGCCGTCGGGGCCTGTCCATTGCTGGTGGGGTACATGCCGATATTGCCGCCCCCCGCCCCGCCGCCATTCCCCACGCCGCCGCGGCCGCCGGTGCCTCCTCCCACCATGGCCGCGCCGCCGCCGGCGGCCTGCGCCCAGGCGCTTCCCGGAAGGTTGGCCAGCGCCAGCAGGCAGGTCGCCGCCGCGACCGTCGAAGAAGCACTCCGCCCGCGCCGGCGTGAAAGCTCCGAAACGGCCACCCAGGTGCCCAGCGCAGCGTTCCAGACGCTGCAATGAATTTTGTTCATGCCCTCGATCCTCGTGTTGATTGGTATTCGCTATGCGGAACCTGTGGCGAAGATCGCGTCAATGCCAAGCCCTCGGAGAGCCCCTCGACGGGAAAATGCCGAGGCTATTGAAACAATAGTTGACATATGAAGACACTTCTTCACAACTCCAGGCTTTATGCCAGAGTGCGTGTCTTCTTTCAACTGGGGGGCGGCAAGCAGGCGTGCGCCACCGGCATCGTGGAGCCGGCGGCGCGACGGAGGAAAAGGGGACGCCGAGACCTATCGCTTGGCGTCGGGGTCGCGGCCTTCCTGGGCCTTGTCCTGCGGGGCCTTCGGGAGCTTGACCTTGGTCACGGTGACGGACACCGGGTCGCTCGCGGGAAAGGATTCCTCGACCCCGCTGTCCAGGGCCTCCTCGCTCGGCGCCTGTTCAGTCGGCTTGGCGGGCTCGACCGGCGGTTTGCCGTGGTTCTTGGAGGTGGGAAAGGGAAAGGCTTTTTCCGAAGAAGTCATCTTGGGCTCCTCAGCCATCCAAGCGCTCAGGGCTTGGACGGCTCCTGGTTGGTCTTGGGCCGGAGGTCTTCCCGCAGCCCGAAGGCTGCGGAATCGTCGTGGCGCGAGGCCTCCGCGTCCTTGCGCTTGCGCGCCATGCCTTCGGCTGGCACCGGTGCCGAGTCGGGCTCGCCGGCGGCCGAGGAACTGCCCGCGAACTTTTCGCCCGCGCCGATGTTGTCCACGCCGCCATCCGTGGTGGGCCGCGATCCGTCGCCTGAACCGAGGCTTCGGGGTGCTCTGGTCATGTGGATCGACTCCTCTCTGTTCGCCTTGGGAACACACGTTGGTACGAACCCATTCTGGGAGGTACCCCGGTCCCGCACGTAGGACGAGGCCAGCGTCCCTCAGTCGGAAGCTTCCTCGCCCCGGCGCCGCCGTTGCATTGTTGAATGTTGCTGAAGTGTTTCGTTAAAGGCGCAACACCTTGCCGACGGCGCTCGAATGGATCAGCATCGAATGCCCCCTATTCACATTTGTATGTGATAAATTCACATAAATAACATCGTGAAACATTGATGGCCAGCTGAATGAAAAAGCACTCGTTCCCGCGCAAACGCAATGGCTTCACATTGATCGAATTGATGATCACGGTGGCGATCATTGCCATCCTGGCGTCCATCGCGTATCCCAGCTATCAGCAATACATTGTCCGATCCAAGCGCTCTGCGGCGCAGGCGCAGATGATGGACATCGCCAACCGGCAACAGCAATTTCTGCTGGCCAACCGCAGGTACGCCACCAAGGACGCCCTCACGGCCAGCGGCTACACGCTGCCCGCGGAGGTTGCGGCCAACTACGGCTACACCATCACACTGCAGGACTCCAGCACGGAGGTGCCCAGTTTTCTCCTGACCTTCAGTCCCACGGGAAGCCAGCAGAGAGATGGCGACCTCACGCTCAACAACCAGGGCGTCAAGACGCCGGCGGGCAAGTGGTGAAGCGCCGCTCACCCGACGCATCCCACGCACGCGCCCAGCGCGGTGCCACGCTGCTCGAGGTGCTGGTCACGCTGCTGATCGTCTCGTTCGGGCTTTTCGGGCTCGTGGGCCTGCAGGCGCGGCTCCAGTCGTCGGAGATGGAGTCCTACCAGCGCTCGCAGGCGCTGATCCTGCTCAACGACATGGCCAGCCGCATCGAGACCAACCGTCGCATGGCCTCCAGCTACGTCACGACCGCGCCGCTGGGCGCGGGAGCCACTTGCCCGACAGCCACCGCCACGCGCTTGCAAGTCGACGTGAAGGAGTGGTGTAACAGCCTGCAGGGCGCGGCCGAAACGTCAAGCGGCACCAAGCTCGGCGCGATGATCGGCGGCCGCGGCTGCGTGCAGGACCTGGGCAACAACGAGTACCTGATCACGGTCGCCTGGCAAGGCCTGGTGCCTACTGCCGCGCCGCCCGAGGGCGTGCCCTGCGGCAAGGACATGTACGACGCGGCCGCCCCGGCCTCGGCCAGCGAACCGGCACCGGCCTGTTCCAGCGACAGGTGCCGCAGGACCGTGACGACGCTGGTGCGCATCGGGAATCTCTCATGAGCCGGGTCCGCTTGGCGACCGCGGTTCAGCGCCCTGCCCGGCTTGCGCGCGTCTCGCTGCGCCAGCGGGGGCTGACGCTGATCGAGCTGATGGTGGCGATCACCATCATGCTGATCGTCGTGGCTGCGCTGCTTGCGCTGTTCCTCAACGTGAACAACACGCAGCGCGAAATGGTCAGGGTCAATCGCCAGATGGAGAGCGGCCGCCTCAGCATCTTCGTGCTGGAGAACGAGATCTCGCACGCCGGCTTCTGGGAAAACTACATGCCCGAGTTCGACGACCTCACGGTCACCACGGCGCCCCAGAAAGTGCCCACGGGCACGGCGCCCGATCCGTGCCTGGCCTACACGGCGGCCAACTGGACCGACGACTACAAGCGCAGCCTGCTCGACATGCCCGTGCAGGCCTATGACGCGGTGCCAGCCTCTTGCGCGACGCTGCTCGCGAACCAGAAGGCCGGCACCGACGTGCTGGTGGTGCGCCATGCCGAGACCTGCCTGCCGGGCGCACCGAACTGCGAAGCCGACACGCTCGGCAAGCTGTACTTCCAGTCGTCGTTCTGCGGCACGCAGAAGCCTTCTGACTTCGACCTCAGCACGGCCGGCTTCGCCACCATGCTGGCCAAGAACTGCACCGCGCCGGCGCCCAAGCGGAAGTTCATCTCCGACATCTACTACGTGCGCACCTACGCCGAGACCGTGGGCGACGGCATTCCCACACTGGCGCGCTCGCGCTTCGACCTTGGAGCCACGGGACTGGCGCAGCAGCCGCCGGTGCCGCTGATCGAGGGCATCGAAGGCTTCCGCGTGGAGCTGGGCCTGGACACCGCGAGCAAGACCGGCGCGCTGGTGAACTACGCCCAGGCCATCAACTGGGCCGACTCGGCCAACAGGTCCACGCCCACCAATCGCGGCGACGGAAGCCCCGACGGCGACTTCGTGCACTGCAACACGGCCTCGCCCTGCACGGCCGACCAGCTGATCAACGTGGCGGCAGTCAAGCTCTACGTGGTCGCCCGCAGCCTGGAGATTTCGCCGGGCCACACCGACACGCGCACCTACAACCTGGGAAGCGGAACGCTCGGCCCCTTCAACGACCATTACAAGCGGCATGCGTTCACCACCGCGATCCGCATGACCAATGTGACAGGCCGCAGGGAAACGCCGTGAAGATGCCATCGACACATTCCGTGCGCCGGCAGGCCGGTGCGGCACTGATCGTCGGGCTGATCATGCTGCTTCTGATCACGCTGGCTGTGACGGCGGGGTTCACGCTCAGCAACACCAACCTCAAGTCGGTGGGCAACATGCAGAACCGCAACGAGGCCGTGGCCGCTTCGAACCGGGCGATCGAGGAAGTGGCCGCCTCGCTGCTGCTGCCGGGCGTCGATGGCTCGCCTTCGCTTACGGCGCCCCAGGGCACCGTGAGCCTGGTGGACATCAACAACGACGGCACGATCGACTATCGGGTGCAGATTGCACCACCCACCTGCGTGCGCGCCACCAAGTCGACCGGCACCGGCGGCGGTGGCGCCGTCGGGCCTGGCGGCATCGGCGGCGGGGCATCCACTACCGGCTCGGGGCTCAACGCCGTACCCGACCAATACAACTCGGTGTGGGACATCAGCACCAGCGTGACGGATGCCGCCAGCGGCACGGTCACTTCGGTCCGCCAGGGCGTGCGCGCGTTGCTGAGCAAGGAACAGTTCCTGGCGCTGTGCTCCTAGCAAAGCGCCTCCCCCGAATGATCACGACGATGAACGGATCGCCACCATGAAAAAGAACTTCTTCCGATCGCTTTGCGCCACTGCGATGCTGATGCTCGGCCTGGGCTCGGCCCAGGCGGAAGACATCGATCTGTTCGTCGGCTACAACCAGACCACGACATCCGCGCCGAACGTGCTGTTCGTGGTGGACAACACGGCCAACTGGACGCCGCTATTTGCCGCCGAGATGAACGCCCTGTCCAACGCCTTCAAGAGCCTGCCCAAGGGCAAGTTCAAGGTCGGGCTGATGATGTTCAGCGAGACGGGCGGTGGCAACTCAAACATCGATGGTGCCTACCTGCGCGCCGGCGTGCGCCTGCTGGACAACAGCAGCGCGGACAAATACGCGGCGCTGATCGACAGCCTGAACGTGAATGGCGACAAGTCCAACGGCGGCAAGGCCGGCAAGATGATGGCGGAGGTGTACCGCTACCTGAGCAGCGGCGCGCCCTTGGGCGGCAACAACAAGGCAAAGGCCGACTACGCGGGCAATGTCTTCGGAACCGTTGAATCCAAGGCGATCTACGCATTGCCTGGCAACCCTCTGGCAGCAATCAACAGCAGCACCTATCTCGGTCCGAGCACCGCCAATTGCGCCAGAACCTATGTCATCTACATCAGCAACGGGGCCGCGCAGGACAACAGCAGCGACACCACGATTTCCCTCAATGCATTGCGCACCGCCGGGGGCGACACGAGCACAATCACGCTGAACCCGAGCGGCTCGCAGGACAACACGGCCGACGAATGGGCCAGGTTCCTGAAGACCAGCATGGGCGTCAACGTCTACACCATCGAAGCGGCCACGGCCACGGGAGGCCAGGGACCGGGCTGGACCGCCTTGCTCCAGAGCATGGCCAAGGTCAGTGAAGGCGGGTACTACGACGTCCATGCGGAGGCCAATCTGGGCACAGCGCTGGCTGGCGCCTTCGACGACATCTTCAGCAAGATCCAGTCCGTCAATAGCGTGTTCTCGTCGGTGAGCCTGCCCGTGAGCGTGAATACGCAGGGAACCTACCTGAACCAGGTGTTCGTCGGCATGTTCCGCCCTGACGATTCCGCCTATCCCCGCTGGAACGGCAATCTCAAGCAGTACAAGCTCGGGGTGAACCCCCAGACCAAGCAACTGGTCCTGCAGGACGCGGACAGCGTTGATGCTGTCAACAAGGAAACCGGCTTCATCACGCCGTGCGCACGAAGTTTCTGGACTCCGACCCAGCTCAACAACTATTGGAGCTTCAATCCTTCCGGCGACTGCATACGCACCGACCCGATCACCAACCTGCCCGTCAGCGGACTTGCAGCTTCGGACACTCCCGACGGCAACGTGGTCGAAAAAGGCGCGCAGGGCTACATGCTGCGGCAGGTGCTCACCGCCGACCGCAATGTCAAGACCTGTGCGCCGGGTGCTTGCTCGGCCCTGACGAGCTTCGTCGACGGCAATGCGAGCATCACGTCGACGGCGCTGGGTGCACAGACCACCACCGAACGAACCGCGCTGATCAACTGGCTCCGCGGCCTCGACAACAAGGGCGACGAACGCAAGGACGCTGCCGGGAACCCCTTGACTTCCACCACCGCGATGCGCCCCTCGGTGCACGGCGACGTGGTGCATTCGCGGCCGGTGGCGATCAACTACGGCACCGACGCAGCGCCACAGGTGGTGGTGTTCTACGGTGCCAACGACGGCGTGCTGCGCGCAGTCAACGGCAACCAGGCCGGTTCGATCGGATCGGCGGCGCCTGGCAGCGAGCTGTGGTCCTTCGTGCCGCCCGAGTTCTACGGCAGCATCAAGCGGCTCTACGACAACACGACGCGCATCAATTTCCCCGGCGTGCCCGTCAGCGTGGGCACCACCGCACCCAAGCCCTACGGCATGGACGGCCCGATGGCAGCCTACCGCCAAGGCACCTCGGCCTGGCTCTATGCGAGCATGCGCCGCGGCGGCCGTCTGATCTATGCTTTTGACGTGTCCAACCCGGCGGCACCCAGCCTCAAGTGGCGCCGCGGCTGCCCCAACCAGGACAACGACACCGGCTGCGACACCGGCATGAGCGGCATCGGCCAGACCTGGTCGGCGCCGAAGATCGTGAAGGCCAGCGGCTACGGCGCCGGCAGCACGCCCATCGTGATGTTCGGCGGCGGCTACGACAAGTGCGAGGACGTCGACGCCACCACGGCGGCCAGCGCCTGCGGCACGGCCACCAAGGGCAACAAGATCTATGTGCTCGACGCGAGCACGGGCGACGTCCTGAAGACCTTCGACACCGTGCGCGCAGTCAGCGGCGAGGTCACCATCGTGAACGACGGCACCGGCCTCGCCAGGTTCGCCTATGCGGCCGACCTGGGCGGCAACGTCTACCGGATCACCATCGGAGCCAGTGCACCCGCCGGCTGGGAGCTGGCCAAGATCGCTTCGCTCGGGTGCGACGACCCCGCGACCTCCTGCACGCCCAACCGCAAGTTCATGTTCGGCCCCGACGTGGTCGAGGACAACGGCATGTACGTGCTGCTGCTGGGCTCGGGCGACCGCGAGAAGCCGCTGCGCTCCTACGCTGCCGCACTCAGCGTTGCCAACCGCTTCTATATGCTGGTGGACAAGCCCTCAGATACCACCTGGCTCACCACCGAAGCCACCCGTTGCAACGGCATCTCCGTGCTGTGCCAGGGCTCCCTGTTCGCCATCACGGGCAACACGACGCCGTCGGCGACCGAGCTCGCGGCCAAGAAGGGCTGGTACCTCGCGCTTGCGGCCGGCGAGCAGGTGGTGACTTCATCGGTCACAGCCTATGGCACCACGACATTCAACACCCACACGCCGACCGACTCCAGCGTGACCCAGTCGTGCCGGGCAAACCTGGGCACCGCCAACGTGTACAACCTGTCATACCTCGACGCGACGGGGCAGAACGGCGCGCGCTTCCAGAACGTGGTTGGGGGCGGCCTCGCGCCCTCGCCCGTGGTCGGCCGCGTGATGGTGGGCGACACCTTCCGCGACGTGGTGATCGGCGCCAACCCCGATTCGTTCCTGAGCCCGAAGGGCGCCACGGTCAAGGCCGCCTTCAAGCAGCCCAAGGGCCGGGTCTACTGGTTCATCCAGAAGTAAAAGAGGAAAAAGGGATGGCCATGCCCGGCACGCGCGCCCGCGGTTTCACGCTCATCGAGCTGATGGTCACCCTCGTGGTGCTGATCGTGCTGGTGTCGGTGGCGGTTCCCTCGTTCGATTACATACGGCTTTCGACCCGGCTGAATTCCTATGCAACCGATCTCGTCGCCGGCAGCCAGCTTGCGCGTAGCGAGGCCATCAAGCGCAACGCGCCCGTCACGCTGTGCGCTTCGTCCAACGGCACCAGCTGCGCCACCGACGGGCAATGGGAGGCCGGCTGGATCGTCATCAGCAGCGGTGCGACGCCCACGGTGATCCAGAAGCAGCCCGCGGCCGCCAGCGGCTACCGCATCCGCGACAGCGGCGGCCTCAGCGCGCTCGCCTTCGAGGGCACCGGCGTCGGCGCCACCGCGGCCAACTTCACGATCTGCCGGGCTACCCCCCTGGGTACCCCGAAGCGGCTGGTCAAGATCAGCGCCACCGGCCGTTCCTCGGTCACGCGGACCGATGCAGGAGGCTGCGCCGCATGAATGAGGTCTTTTTTGTGCGATCCTCGGCGACGCGGACAATAGTGCACTGATCGACGGCCCCGGGGCCCTTCAGTCCCTGCCGCCGCACCGCAATCGCATCAGAAGAAACGCTTCATTTTTCATGGAACACCAGCTCGACTGGGCACTGGCCGCCTGCGCCCGCATCCTGCGGCCGGTGGTCAGGCTCGCCCTGGCGATGGGGGTCAAGCACCCGCACCTGGAAGTCCTGCTGCGCGACCTGCTGCTCGAGGAGGCCAAGCGCTCCTGGCGCCAGCAGGGGGTGGCAAAGCCCAACATCAGCCAGCTGTCGGTCACCACCGGGCTCAACCGCAAGGCCGTGACGGCCAAGGTCCGCGACACCGTGGACGCCCTGCCCCACACCGAGATCTCCGCCGCTGCCAAGACCTTCACGCTGTGGCTGCAGATGGTGTCGGAGAACCAGTCCTTCCAGCGCTTGCCGATCACCTCCGAGGGCGACGATGCGCCCTCCTTCGAAACCGTGGCCAGGCTCGGCAGCCGCGGCAACGTGCACCATCGGACCATCCTCGACGAGTTGGTGCGCCTGAACATGGTGGCCGAACAGGACGGCTACGCCGAACTCAAGGCCAACGGCTTCGTGCCGGTGGACGACCTGCAGTCGATGCTGGCATTCCTTGGCGACAACGGCCGCGACCACCTGCTGGCGGCGGTGTCCAACACGCTGGGCGAAGAGCCCCGCATGCTCGAACGCTCCGTATATGCGCGCGGCCTCGGCCTGCAGGATTGCGAAAATATCCACCAGGTGGTGCGCGACCGCTGGGCGGCCCTGCACCTGGAACTGGCGGGCGAGATGAACCGCGCGGTCGACCGGGCGCCCGAAGGCGCCACGGGGCGCATGCGCGTCGGGATCTATACCTACTATGAAGACGAGGCGGCGCCGGGCGCGCCTCCCGTCCCCGCCCAGCGGGACAAAGGAACACGATGAAGAACCACTACCGATGGATGCGCGGCATCCTCTTTGCCGGGGCCATGGCCTTGCTGCTCTCGTGCGGGGGCGGCGGCAGTGGCGGTGGCGGTTCGGCAGGCAGCCTGGGCGGCATCGCCGGTAGCGGCGCGACGGGCTCTGGAAGCGATGGCGCGGGCACGGGAGGCGGTGGAAACGATGGCTCCGGCAGTACGGGCGGCACGGGTAGCGCAGGCGGCTCCGACGGCACGAGCACCGCAGGCAACGGCAGCGACGACGGTTCTGGCGTGGGCTCGGGCGGCACGGGCGTGAGCACCGCCGACGCCACCGGCATCGGCTCCGTCGGCGGGCTGGGCAGCATCATCCTGAATGGCGTGCGCTACAACACGGACGCCGCGGCCTTCAGCGTCGAGGACGCCACGAGCGCCAGTGCCAATCCCGCTGAACTCCTGCAGATCGGCATGAGCGTGCGCATTGCCGGCAAGATCGACAGCGAATTCACCGCAGCCACGGCGCAACAGGTCGATTCGGCTGCCGAGCTGCGCGGTGCCGTGTCGGCCATCGATGCCGGGGCCGGCAGCTTCGCCGTGATGGGCACCACGGTCACCATCGACAACGCCACCATCTGGAGCGGCGCGAACAGCCTGGCCGAGGTCGCGATCGGCAGCGTGGTGCAGGTCTGGGGCCTGCCCTCGGCGCCGGGCACCTTGCGTGCCACGCGCGTCGAACTGAAGCCGACGTCGCCCGAGCCGCTGGTGACCGGTGTCGTGCAGAACCTGGACCGGATCGGACAGCGCTTCACGCTGGGCCTGCTCACGGTCCGGTACGGCAGCGCCGCGTTCTCGGGCGGCATCGACCTCTCCACGCTGGCCGATGGCGCCATCGTCCGCGTGCGCGGCAGCGCTGCATCGGTTGCAGACGTCTTCACTGCAACCAAGGTGCAGGGCTGGTATGCGGTGCCAACGCAGAACGCCGCCGCGGTGCAACTGGCGGGTGTCATCACAAACTACGGCGGGCTCAATGCCTTCAAGGTGCTGGGCACGGCCGTCGATGCGTCCAATGCCATCGTCACGGGCGGCCCGGTGAGTTCGATCGGCGACGGCGTCAAGGTGGAACTCGACGGCTTCATGACCAACGGCGTGCTGGTGGTGAAGAAGCTGCGCATCCGCTATATCCCCGGCACGGGCGGGCCGGTCGCCTTCACGCTGATCGGCGCCATCGGCGACTACCAGTCGCCTTCGAGTTTCGTGGTGAAGGGGCAGCGCGTGGATGCGAGTGGCCTCACAAATGACGATTTCAAAAACGGCAGCGCCGCCGACCTGGCCAACGGCCGCCGCGTCACGGTGGTCGGCAACGCGGTGGTGGATGGCGTGCTGACCGCGCAGACCGTCACGTTCCTGACGCCCTGAACAGACCGCCCCGGGGCCGCACACCCCGGGAACTCGCGCAGGCCTCCGGGGTACCAACCTGCCAGGGCCGGCGCAGCTCGCCTGCCCTGGCAGGTATGAAAGAAGCGGGAGCACAAAAGAGCACGGGCGCCAGGCTGCGCCGCATCGCCCGGGCGCTCGTCTTTGCGGCGCTTGCAGTCGCGCTCGCCACCTGCTGGGCCGATCCGGCGCGGCTGCGCCAGGCTTTCACGGAACAGGTCGATCGCCGCCTCGAGCCGCCGCCGGAAGAAGCGCAGCGTTACGGCCATCTCGCGCGCGATGAACTCCAGCGCGCAGGCATTGCCGAGGAGCCGTCCCAGTACGCGCTGCTGGTGGACCGCAGCGCCTCGGTCCAGGCCATCTTCGTCTTCTGGCTGCCGGCCGGTGCTGCGCCGGTGCTGGTCGGTGCAGCGCCGGTATCGACCGGGCGCCCCGGCGGATTCGAATACTTCGAGACGCCGCTCGGCGTGTTCGAGCACTCGGTGGCAAACCACGATTTCCGCGCGGAGGGCTCGCGCAACGAATTCGGCATTCGCGGCTATGGCGAAAAGGGAATGCGCGTGTTCGATTTCGGCTGGCAGCAGGCACGGCGCCTGTGGGGCCGGGGCGGCACGAGCACGATGCGGCTGCAGATGCATGCCACCGATCCCGACCGGCTCGAACCGCGGCTGGGCAGCGTGCAGTCGAAGGGCTGCATCCGCATTCCGGCCAGCCTGAACCGCTTCCTCGACCGCCTGGGCGTGCTCGATGCCGACTACCTCAGGGCCAAGGCCGAGGGCAGCGCACCGTGGGTGCTGCCGCCGGACCAGGCGCCGGTCGAAGGCGCTGGGCGCTATCTCATCGTGGTCGACAGCGGCCGCTCCGAACGGCCCGCCTGGTCGCCACCGCCGAAGCCCGGCACACCGCCCGCCGGCGCGGACTCCGCGCCCTAGGCCGCGGGGCCCAGCCCGATCGGCGCCGGCACGATGTTCACGATGCGGGTGAAAAGCGACTCGTACTCCCGCTCCGGCCGGTAGCCGGTGAGCGGATCGCGGTTGCGGCCGAACGCCTCGTCGAGTTCGCGCCAGTCCTCGGGGGTCAGCACCTTCTCGGCGAGCGGAAGGATCTCGCGCTCCTCGATCGCCATGTGGTTGAGGTAGAAGTCGACGTATTGCTCCATCGCGCTTTCGAAGGCCGCCCGCCGCGAGTCGCCCAGCATCTCGAAGGCCAGCATCGCGTGCTCCACGTTGCGGATCTTCCGCTCGCCCCAGGCATGGTCGTTGTCGAGCCGGTCCATCAGTTCGCGCGAGATCGGCGTGCGGGCGCGCAGCTTGGGGAACAGCAGCTCGCTCTCCTTGCGGTGGTGCCGCTTTTCCGGGAATTCGTCCACATAGAACAGCATGGCGCGCAAGGCCGCGAAGTCGGGCGGGGTTCCCTTGCGGCGGTGCTGTTCGAGCAGCATGATGATGGAGCGCAGCATGGCGGCGAGCGCCGCATGCTCCTGGCGAATGATGCGAACGGTGGCGTGGGTCATGGAATGGCTCCTGTGCGTACCCGAGGATCGCGGGTCCGGGCCCGCACAGGGTTGCTGCAGATCAAATGCCGTGCATGCCGTTCGATGCCTTTCGCCTGCGACGACGCTTTCGCTTGATCCGCATCAAGCCGCGCCTCGCACCGGCCCGGACACTGGCCGCATACCCACCTCAAAGCAAAGCGAGGACACCATGTACCAGCGAATTCTTGTTCCTGTCGATGGAAGTTCGACATCCAGCCACGGCCTGGGCGAAGCGATTCGCCTGGCCAAGGTCACCGCGGGGCGTCTGCGCCTGATCCACGTCATCGACGAGCTCTCCTTTGCCCTGGCGATGGACGCCTACTCGGGCCGGACGGGCGACTGGCTCAACGAGCTGCGCGCAGCCGCCACCAAGCTGCTCGAGGAAGGCAAGGCAAGGGCCGCCGCCGAAGGCGTCGAGGCCGACTCGGTGCTGTGCGACAACTTCAGGGGGGCCGTTCCGGACCGGGTTACGGCCGAGGCGGCTTCATGGCCCGCCGACCTGATCGTGCTCGGGACGCACGGCCGGCGCGGCCTCGGCCGCATGGTGATGGGCAGCAGCGCGGAGCAGATCCTGCGCAGCGCGAGCGTTCCGGTGCTGCTGGTGCGCGCGCCCGAATCGCACGCCAAGGCGGAAGCGGCGCGCTTCACGATGCCGAGCGGCGCTTTGGCGAGCCAGTAACCCGGCCGGCCGCGCTGTGCGGCCTACCCGTCAAGCGGCACGCCGCCGCCGAAACGGCTGGTCCACTGGTCCAGCAGCTCCTGCTGAACGGCCTTGGCCGACTGCTGCCAGGCGGCCAGCATTCCCCACTGGATCTGCTGCGCCTGCAGCACGCTTGCGCCGCAGGCCGCCTGCCAGTCGAGCAGGGAGCGAAAATAGGCATCGGTCCATGCCGATGCCGGAGTCGCGGAAAGCTTGCTGTCCATGCTGTTCTCCTGTGTTGTCGGGAAACGAAATCGTGCGGGTCGGGCCAGGTCAGGCGTAGGAACGCAGGCGCTTCGAGAATTCGGCCAGGGGCGCGATGCCGCTGGCCTCCGCGCGCTGGCACCAGTCCTGCAATTGCCCGACAAGCTGTTCGCCCGTTGCGGCGGAACGGCTCCACAACGCCGTCAGCTCCCTGCGCATCGAGTACATCGTATCGAGCGCGCGCGATCCGCGCAAAGCCAGCGCAAGCCGCATGCGCCGCGATTCATCGAGCATGCGCTCGTCCTTGGCCAGCCAGTGCCTCACGGCCCGCAGCGAATGAGCCTCGCGCGGCGACAGGCGGCGCAGCCGGCCGAACTCTTCGGCATAGGCCTGCTTCAGGGAACGCGCATAGCTCGAGAGCACGTCGTAGTGGCACCGGATGACCGCCTGCACGGTTTCCAGGTCGACGGCCGGCTTGGGCGCCGCGAGCCGCGGCGTCGGCGCCACGTGCTTCACGGTGGCAAGGCCGAGCGCCTGCAGCGCGCGGATGTACAGCCAGCCCACATCGAATTCGTACCACTTGCACGACAGCCTGGCCGAAGTGGGAAAAGCGTGATGGTTGTTGTGAAGCTCCTCCCCGCCGATCAGGATGCCGATCGGCGAGATGTTCGTGCTCGCGTCGGGCGCTGGCCAGTTGCGATAGCCCCAATAGTGGCCGATGCCGTTGACCACGCCGGCGGCCCAGAACGGGATCCACGCGATCTGCGCGAGAAGAATCAACCCACCCGGCACCACCCCGAAGAGCACCATGTCCACGATGCCCATCAGCACGATGCCGAGAATCTTGTGGCGCGAATACAGCCTGCGCTCGATCCAGTCGTCCGGCGTGCCGTGGCCGTAGCGCGCAATGGTTTCCGGCTTGTCGCTCTCGCGGATGTAGAGGAAGACACCGCCCCACAGCACCCGGTTGATGCCCAGCACCTGCGGGCTGTGCGGGTCTTCGGGGGTGTCGCACCTGGCGTGGTGCTTGCGGTGCACGGCGGCCCATTCCTTCGTCACCATGCCCGTGGTCAGCCAGAGCCAGAAGCGGAAGAAATGGCTCGTCGCGGGATGCAGCTCGAGCGCGCGATGCGCCTGGTGGCGGTGCAGGAAGATGGTGACCGAGGCGATGGTGACGTGGGTCAGCGCGAGCGCCACGAGCACGGCGCCCCACCATGGAAGATCGAAGACGCCGGAGAAGAGTACGGACTGCTGCATTTGCACCTCTTGGACAACCGCGGCATTCTGCAAAGCGCCCGATGCCCGGGCCTTGATCTGGCGCAAGCCGGCCGCGGCCGCGCGGCCAAAGAATCGAAGCGTTCGGTGCCGGCGTAAGAGATGTGAAAGAACGCGACCGTCGGGGCCCGCTCCCGCTTCGCGCAAAAGACCTGCGGAAAACATTGGAATTGCAGCGCGCAGGCAAGGTGCAAACTGTGCGCGCCGATAGTGTCGGCAAGGAGCGCGTTGCGAATCACGCTGCGGACGTCGCAGCAAGAAGCCCCCTCTTCCTCGAAAGGTTTGAAATGAACCCCGATATTCAACTCAGGCACGAGGTCTTCGCCCAGCTGAACTGGGACCCGGCGGTGTGCAGTTGCGACGTCGACGTGCGCGTGGCCGACGGCGTGGTCACCCTGCAGGGCCGACTGGCCAGCGAGGATCTGAAGAGCGCCGTCGAGCGCGCCGTGCGCCGCGCCGAAGGCGTCAAGCGGATCATCAACCAGCTGACCACCGCGGAATGCGCAAACAATGGCTGAACACGACGACTTCGCACTGCTGGACGCCTGGTGGCGCGCGGCCAACTACCTGTCCGTGGGCCAGATCTACCTGATGGACAACCCGCTGCTGCGCGAGAAGCTGAGCCTTTCGCACATCAAGCCGCGGCTGCTCGGCCACTGGGGCACGACGCCGGGCCTGAACTTCATCTACGCGCACATGAACCGCGCCATCGCGGCGCGCGAACTCGACGCCATCTTCATTGCGGGTCCCGGCCACGGCGGCCCGGGCGTGGTCGCCAATACCTATCTCGAGGGCACCTACAGCGAGGTCTACCCCGCCATCGGCCGGGATGCCGACGGCATGAAGCGGCTCTTCACGCAGTTCTCGTTTCCGGGCGGCATTCCGAGCCATGTGGCACCGGAAACGCCGGGTTCGATCCATGAAGGCGGCGAGCTCGGCTATTCGCTGCTGCACGCCTATGGCGCGGTGTTCGACAACCCCGCCCTGCTCGCCTGCTGCGTGATCGGCGACGGCGAGGCCGAAACCGGCGCGCTGGCCGCAAGCTGGCATTCCAACAAGTTCCTGAACCCCGAGAGCGACGGCGCCGTGCTGCCGATCCTGCATTTGAACGGCTACAAGATCGCCGGCCCCACGGTGCTCGCGCGCATTCCGGACGAAGAGCTGGCGCAGCTGCTGCGGGGCTACGGACACGAGCCGTATTTCGTTGCCGGGCACGAGCCCGCGCAGATGCACCGGCTGATGGCGGCCGCGCTCGACAAGGCGCTCGACGATATCCACGCCATCCAGGCCAGCGCCCGCAAGAGCGGCTTCCGCGAGCGGCCGCGCTGGCCGATGATCGTGCTGCGCTCGCCCAAGGGCTGGACCGGGCCGCGGCAGGTGGACGGCGTGCCGGTCGAGGGCACCTTCCGCGCGCACCAGGTGCCGCTCACCGGCTTTTCCGCCAAGCCGGAGCATGTGGGCCTGCTCGAAGACTGGATGCGCAGCTATCGGCCCGAAGAACTTTTCGATGCGGCCGGCGCGCTGCGTCCCGAGATCGCGGCGCTCGCGCCCAAGGGAACGAGGCGCATGAGCGCCAATCCGCATGCCAACGGCGGCCTGCTGCTCCGCGACCTGGCCATGCCGCCCTTCCGCGAGCACGCCGTCACGGTCACGGCGCCGGGCGCCGCGGATGCGGAGGCCACGCGCATCGCCGGCCGGTTCCTGCGCGATGTGATGCGCCGCAACGAGGCGGCGCGCAACTTCCGCGTCATGGGGCCGGACGAAACCACGTCGAACCGCCTGGACGCGCTGTTCGAGGTCACGGCGCGGAATTCCACCGCCGAGATCCTCGCCGGCGACGACCATGTGTCGCCCGAAGGCCGCGTGATGGAGGTGCTCAGCGAGCACCTTTGCCAGGGCTGGCTCGAAGGCTACCTGCTCACCGGACGCCATGGCTTCTTCTCGTGCTACGAGGCCTTCATCCACATCGTCGATTCGATGTTCAACCAGCACGCCAAGTGGCTCAAGGTGGCGCGCGGCATCGGCTGGCGGCGCCCGATCGCCTCGCTCAACTACCTGCTCACCAGCCATGTCTGGCGGCAGGACCACAACGGCTTCAGCCACCAGGACCCGGGCTTTCTCGACCACGTGGTGAACAAGAAGGCCGAGGTGGTGCGCGTGTACCTGCCGCCCGACGCCAACACGCTGCTGTCGGTGGTCGACCATTGCCTGCGCAGCCGCAACTACGTGAACGTGATCGTCGCGGGCAAGCAGCCGGGCCCGCAGTGGCTGGACATCGAATCCGCGGTGCGCCATTGCACCGTGGGCCTGGGCATCTGGACCTGGGCCAGCAACGACGAAGACGCCGCGCCGGACGTGGTGATGGCCTGCGCCGGCGACGTGCCCACGCTCGAGACGCTGGCCGCGGTCGACCTGCTGCGCAGGATGCTGCCCGAACTGAAGGTGCGCGTGGTGAACGTGGTCGACCTGATGGCGCTGCAATCGCCCGATGCGCATCCGCACGGGCTGCCCGACGCGGAGTTCGACGCCGTCTTCACCACCGACCGGCCGGTGATCTTCGCGTTCCACGGCTATCCCTCGCTGGTCCACCGGCTCACCTACAAGCGCACCAACCACGACAGCTTCCATGTCCACGGCTATTGCGAGGAAGGCACCACCACCACGCCCTTCGACATGACCGTGCTCAACCAGCTCGACCGCTTCCACCTGGCGGCCGACGCCATTGCGCGCGTCGAACGCTTTCGCAACAGCGCGGGCCATGTGCAGCAGCATCTGCGCGACAAGCTGCTGGAGCACCGCGCCTACGTGAGCGTGCACGGCAAGGACATGCCGGAGATCGAAGACTGGCGCTGGGCGGGCTGAAGCGGCGCGCGCCGTTCAGCGGCACCAGTCGGCGATCCGGTGGCCGAGGTCCGACCAGAGCGCCTGCAGTGCCACGGCCGCCAGCAGCACACCGGCAAGTCGCGCGCCCCAGGCCTGGAGCCGGTCGGTGCCGCCCCAGCGCAGCCGCTGCCAGAGCCACGGCGCCAGCACCAGCGAGATGCCGCTGCCGATGGCAAACAGCACCATCGACAGGCCGCCCTGCAGCGGACTGTTGCCCAGGCTGGCCAGCAGCAGCGCCGAGTAGAGCAGCCCGCAAGGCATGGCCACCCAGAGTGCGCCCGCTGCCAGAAGGCCCGTCGGCGTGCCCCCGGCCCACGGCCGAAGGCGCGCTTCGAGCGTGCGGCCGATGCGCTGCGCCCAAACCGGCTGCCGGCCCGCGACGGCCAGCATGGCGCCCCACGCGAACACGAACACATGCAGCAGCATCCACAGCGGCCTGAGCGCTGCGACCTGCGCGCTGGCCTGGGCCAGGCTGTCCACACTCGCGGCGGCGATGGCGCCCGCGGCGGCGTAGCTCGCGATGCGGCCCAGGTGGAAGGCCGCCGGCGCCGCGAAGGCGGTGCCTGCATGGCCGCCCGCCGTGGCCGCTGCCGGCACGATGCGGATCACCGCCGCCGAAGCCGCGCCGCACATGGCCACGCAGTGCGGGCCGCCTGCCAGGCCCATCAGCAAGGCGGCGCCGGCCCATGCGGTCTGCATGCTCAGACCACGCGCGAAAAGCGCGTGCGGTTCTCGCGGCAATAGCGGTCGAACACCATGGCAATGGCGCGCACCACGAACCAGCCCTGCGCCGTGACCTCGATGTCATGATCGCTGACCCGCACCAGCCCCTGGGCCGCGAGCGGCCCGAGCGCCGCGAACTCGGCCGCGAAGTAGTGCCGGAAGTCGATGCGGTGCGCCTCGCCGATGGCGTCGTCGAGCAGGTCGTAGTAGGTGTCCAGCGTCTTGGCGTTCTGGTTGTAGGTGGCCCCGATGCGGCCGATGGCGGAAACACCGAGTGCCACCAGGTCGCCCTCCGGCTGCGTGCTGTAGCCCTGGAAGTCGCGTTGCAGCCGCCCCTGCCGCTTGGCCACCGCCAGCGGATCGTCCGGCAGCGCGAAGTGGTCCATGCCGATGTAGACGTAGCCGGCATCGCTGAGCGTGGCAATGGCGCTGGAGAGCATCCGCACCCGCGCCGCGGCGTCGGGCAGCTCCTCCGCGGCAATGCGCCGCTGCGGCTTGAAGCGCTCGGGCAGGTGCGCATAGGCATAGAGCGCGATGCGGTCGGGCCGAAGCTCGCAGACCTGGGCCATCGTGCGCTCGAAGGAGGCGTCGTTCTGGCGCGGCAGCCCGTAGATCAGGTCGGCGTTGATCGACTTGAAGCCCAGCGCGCGCGCATCGGCCATCAAGCCGAACACCTGGTGCGCGGGCTGGATGCGGTGCACGGCCTTCTGCACCTCGGGGTCGAAGTCCTGCACGCCGAAGCTCAGCCGGTTGAAGCCCAGCGCCGCCAGGCTGGCGAGCCGTGCGGCATCGACGGTGCGCGGATCGATCTCGATGGACCATTCGCCGCCCGCTATGAAGTCGAAGGATTCGCGCAGCATGGCCAGGAGTTCACCGAGCTGCGCGTCGCTCAGGAAGGTGGGCGTGCCGCCGCCCAGGTGCAGCTGGCTCACGGCGGCGCGGCGGCCGAGCTGCGCGGCCTGCAGCCGGGTCTCGCGCGCCAGGTAGGCCAGGTACTGGGTGGCCCGCTCGCGGTGCCGCGTCACCACCTTGTTGCATGCGCAGTAGTAGCACAGCGATTCGCAGAACGGAATGTGCACATAGAGCGACAGCGGCGGCGCCGAAGTGCCCGCATCGCGCCGCTCGCGCAGCGCCGCCGCGTACTCGTCCGCGCCAAAGGCCTCGATGAACCGGTCGGCCGTGGGATACGAGGTGTAGCGCGGGCCGGCGACGTCGAACTGCCGCAGCACGGCGGCGGACAAGGGGGCGGCAAGGGGCGCCTCGATGAAGGCGGTGCAGGGCTGTGTCATTGCGCGGGCTCGGCGGGTTCGCGGGACGGCGGCATGGCCAGCAGCGCCGTGAACGCGCTCGAAGCCGCCGCCATGCCCCAAAAAACGAAGAAGGCCACGGTGTAGACGCCCTGGCGCGACATCCGCAGCGCCTCGCCGCCCCAGTGCAGGTCGGAAGGATCGACCATCGCGAAGACCAGGATTTCGATGGCGCAGGCCAGCAGGAACGCGGGCCACAGGATGCCGATCAGCTGGCGCGGCCCGCTCATGGCGCGGCCCCGCGGCGCGGTCCCGGCACGGCCTCGGCCGGCGTCGCCGCGTGGTTGCGGCCGTTGACCGCGGGCATCAATGCCTTGTCCGCCAGGGTCTTGTTGATCTCGACGCCGCGGCGGTAGTAGTCCTCGGACACCAGCGGGTCGGGGCTGTCCCAGGCGTACCAGAGGGTCACGAAGCTCGCGACCACCACCAGCGCGGGGCCGGCGATCACCATCCAGAGCAGCGGATGCCGCCACCACGCGTCGCGTGGGGCCGGCGGCGGGCTTGTTGTTGTTGCGTTCATCGTCTCGGCTCCTTCAGCGCGGCACAAGAAAGGCCGCTTTTTCCGACACCTGGACACCGCTGCGCTCGTCCCGGATGTCGAAATGCACCGTGTGCGAACCCGCGGGCACCGCGCCGTAGGGCACCTGCAGCCGCACCGCGACCCAGCGCGACTGCGCCGCACCGATCGTGACCGGTTCGCCCGGCGAGACGGTCAGGCCCTCGAGGCCGTGGGCGGCAATGCGGTAATCGCGCGCCTCCTCGGTGGCGTTCATGATCTGCAGCCGGTAGACGTTCTCGAGCCGGCCGTCCTCGACGATGCGGGCCAGCGATGCGCGGTCGCGCACCACGTCCACCTTCAGCGGCATGCGCGTGACGAGGCTCGCGAGCAGCCCGATGACCAGCAGCGCCAGGATCGCGGTGTAGACCAGCACGCGCGGGCGCAGCACGCGGCGCAGCAGCTGGCCGCGCGTCCATCCGGCCTCCATGCCGTTCTGCGTGTCGTAACGGATCAGCCGCGGCGCATAGGCCATCTTCTGCATCACGGTGTCGCAGGCGTCCACGCACAGGCCGCAGCCGATGCACTCGTACTGCAGCCCCTTGCGGATGTCGATGCCCGTCGGGCACACCTGCACGCAGAGCCCGCAGTCGATGCAGTCGCCGAGCGCCATGCTGCGCGGGTCGACGCCTTTGCGCCGGGGCGCACGCGGCTCGCCGCGCTCCGGATCGTAGGTGACGATGAGCGTGTCGCGGTCGAACATGGCGCTCTGGAAGCGTGCATAGGGGCACATGTACTTGCAGACCTGCTCGCGCATGAAACCGGCATTGCCATAGGTCGCAAAGCCGTAGAAGAAGACCCAGAACACTTCCCACGAACCCATGCGGGTCTGCAGGAAGGCCAGCCCCAGGTCGCGGATCGGCGTGAAGTAGCCCACGAAGGTGAAGCCGGTCCACAGCGCGATGCCGATCCACACCAGGTGCTTGAACCATTTCTTCACCAGCTTCTCGAGCGACATCGATTCGGCGTCCAGCCGCATACGCGCCGTGCGGTTGCCTTCGATCCTGTGCTCCACCCACATGAAGATCTCGGTGTAGACGGTCTGCGGGCAGGCATAACCGCACCACAGCCGCCCGGCCACCGCGGTGAAGAGGAAGAGCGCCAGCGCGCTGACCACCAGCAGTCCCGAAAGGTAGATCAGGTCCTGCGGATACAGCACCAGCCCGAAGATGTAGAAGCGGCGTGCAGCCAGGTCGAACAGCACCAGCTGCCGCTCGCCCCACTCGGCCCACGGCAGGCCGTAGAACACCAGCTGGGTCAGGAAGACCATCGCCCAGCGCCAGCGCGCGAACA
The DNA here is from genome assembly GCF_007828835.1 of Variovorax beijingensis. Classification (GTDB taxonomy): domain Bacteria; phylum Pseudomonadota; class Gammaproteobacteria; order Burkholderiales; family Burkholderiaceae_C; genus Variovorax; species Variovorax beijingensis_A. The sequence goes on from NZ_VIVL01000017.1 coordinate 28,173, forward strand.
TGCCGCGCACGGTGCGCGGATAGATCTTCTTCGAGGCCTCGTACAGGCCCACCGAGTCACTCTCGACCGGAACGATGGGAATGGTCTTGCGCGCACCGGGGCTGGCCGGTGTCGATGCAGAGGAGGAAACGGGGGCGGATGAGTCCATGACGGCCGGTCGGTGTCAGGGCCCGGTGGCAGGGTTGGAGAAACCCCAGACATAGGATGCGAGCAGCTTGATCTGGGCCTCCGTGAGCCGGCCCTCCTGCGCGGGCATCTCGCTGTGCTTGCCGGCGTTGACCATCTGCACGATGGCGGCCTCGCCGTAGCCGTGCAGCCAGATCTTGTCGCTGAGGTTGGGGGCGCCCACGGCCTGGTTGCCCACGCCGCCGATGCCGTGGCAGGCAGCGCACACCGTGAACTTCGACTTGCCGAGGCCGGCGCGCACCGAGTCGTGCGGCGCGCCCGAAAGGCTCAGCACATAGTTCGCCAGGTTCTTGACGTCGTCCTGCGAGCCCACCGCCGCCGCCATCGGCGGCATCGTGCCGACGCGGCCCTTGGTGATGGTCTCGACGATCTTCTCGGGCGTGCCGCCGTGCAGCCAGTCCTTGTCGGTCAGGTTGGGAAATCCCTTGCTGCCGCGCGCATCGGAGCCATGGCACTGGGAACAGTTGTTCATGAACAGGCGCTCGCCGATGGCCATGGCCTTGGGCTCGCGCGCAATGTCCTCCATCGGCATGGCGGCGTAGCCCGCATAGACGGGCGCCAGCGCCTTGGTGGCCTTGGCGACGTCCTCGTCGTACTCGGTCCTGGTGCTCCAGTTCGCCTGGCCGGCGAAGCTGCCCAGGCCGGGAAAGACCACCAGGTAGCCCACCGCGAAGAAGATGGTGAGCACGAAGAGGCCGATCCACCACATGGGCAGCGGATTGTTGGCTTCGCGCAGGTCCTCGTCCCAGACGTGGCCGGTGGTGTTGTCCGCATCGGACGGTACGCGCTTGCGGGCCGTGAGCCACAGCAGCAGCATGCATCCGAGGATGCTCAGCACCGTGCCGGCGGCAATGTAGTTGGACCAGAAGTTGTTGACGAAATCGCTCATCGTGGGCCCCTTTTGTTCTTCAGTCCTGCTCGAACGGCAGCTGCGCGGCTTCCTCGAAGCGCGGCGCATTGCGGCGGGCATAGGCCCAGGCCACGATACCGAGGAAAAGCACAAAGCAGGAAACGGTGGCGGCAACGCGCAAGGTGGTGATGTCGATCATGGTTCGGTGCTCCCTACTTGAGCGCGAGGCCCAGCGATTGCAGGTACGCCACGGTGGCGTCCATCTCGGTCTTGCCGCGCACGTCGTCGGCGGAACGGGCGATCTCCTCGTCCGTGTACGGCACGCCGACCTGGCGCAGCGCGCGCATGCGGCGCGGAATGGCGTCGGCATCGACCTGGGTCCTGTCCAGCCAGGCATACGCCGGCATGTTCGATTCGGGCACCAGGTCGCGCGGGTTGTTCAGGTGGATGCGGTGCCACTCGTCGCTGTACTTGCCGCCCACGCGGTGCAGGTCGGGGCCGGTGCGCTTGCTGCCCCACTGGAACGGATGGTCATAGACGAACTCGCCGGCCACCGAGTAGTGGCCGTAGCGCAGCGTCTCCGAGCGGAACGGCCGGATCATCTGCGAATGGCAGTTGTAGCAGCCCTCGCGCAGGTAGACGTCGCGGCCGGCCAGCTGCAGCGCGGTGTTCGGCTTCAGGCCCTGGATCGGCTCGGTGGTCGACTTCTGGAAGAACAGCGGCACGATCTCGACCATGCCGCCGATGGCGACCACCACGAGAATCAGCACGATCATCAGCAGGTTGTTGGTCTCCACCTTTTCATGGGTGAAGCCGCTTTGGGAGGGGTTCTTCTGCGTCATGGCGCTTCCTCAGGCGTGGGCAATGGCAACGGGCGGGATGGCGGCCCTCACGGAGCGCCCGGAGATGACGGTCATCCACACGTTCCACGCCATCACCAGCATCCCCGCCAGATACAGCAGGCCGCCGGACAGCCGCACCACGTAGAACGGGAAGGTGGCCTTCACGCTCTCCACGAAGGTGTAGGTGAGCGTGCCGTCGGCGTTCACGGCGCGCCACATCAGGCCCTGCATCACGCCGGCGATCCACATGGCGGCGATGTACAGCACGATGCCGATGGTGGCCATCCAGAAGTGCGCCTCGATGGCCTTCACGCTGTACATGGCAGTGCGGCCGTACATGCGCGGAATCAGGTAGTAGAGCGAGCCCATCGTGATGAAGCCCACCCAGCCCAGCGCGCCGGAGTGCACGTGGCCGACGGTCCAGTCGGTGTAGTGGCTCAGGGCATTGACGGTCTTGATCGACATCATCGGGCCCTCGAAGGTCGACATGCCGTAGAACGACAGCGCCACGATCAGGAAGCGCAGGATCGGATCGGTGCGCAGCTTGTGCCAGGCGCCCGAGAGCGTCATCACGCCGTTGATCATGCCGCCCCAGCTCGGCGCGAGCAGGATCAGCGAGAACACCATGCCCAGCGACTGCGTCCAGTCCGGCAGCGCCGTGTAGTGCAGGTGGTGCGGGCCGGCCCACATGTAGGTGAAGATCAGCGCCCAGAAGTGGACGATCGAGAGCCGGTACGAATACACCGGCCGGCCGGCCTGCTTGGGGATGTAGTAGTACATCATTCCGAGGAAGCCCGCGGTGAGGAAGAAGCCCACCGCGTTGTGGCCGTACCACCACTGCACCATCGCGTCCTGCACGCCGGCATAGGCCGAGTAGCTCTTCATCCAGCCCGCCGGAATCTCGGCGCTGTTGACGATGTGCAGCAGCGCCACCGCGATGATGAAGGCGCCGTAGAACCAGTTGGCCACGTAGATGTGGCGCACCTTCCGGATCCCGATGGTGCCGAAGAACACCACCGCATAGGCCACCCACACCACCGCGATCAGGATGTCGATGGGCCATTCGAGCTCGGCGTATTCCTTGCCCGTGGTGTAGCCCAGCGGCAGGCTGATGGCGGCGGCCACGATCACGGCCTGCCAGCCCCAGACCACGAACGACGCGAGCGCCGGCGCGAACAGCCGGACCTGGCAGGTGCGCTGCACCACGTGGAAGCTGGTGGCCATGAGCGCGCAGCCGCCGAACGCAAAGATCACCGCGTTGGTGTGCAGCGGCCGCAGCCGCCCATAGCTGAGCCACGGAATGCCGAGGCTGAATTCGGGCCAGGCGAGCTCGGTGGCGATGATCACGCCGACCAGCATGCCGACCACGCCCCAGACCACGGACATGAGGGCGAGCTGCCGTACGGCGGTGTCGTCGTAGACCGCTGCGGGAGGATTGGGTTCTTGCATCGTGGTGCCTCTTGATGGACTGCGGGCAGTGTCCCCGCGCCCTCCTCCCGAGGGTTTGATGCAGATCAATCGCCGCGCAGGATGCGGTCGCCCTCGATCTCGATGTCTTCGAACTGGCCGCGCTCGATCGCCCACCAGAGGCAGCCGAGGATGGCGAGCACCAGCACGACGGACAGCGGGATCAGCAGGAACAGGATGTCCATCAGCGCACCGCCCTGCCCGCGGCGGGGGCCGCGAGCCGCGCCGCGTTGAGCACCACCACCAGCGAACTCGCTGCCATGCCCAGCCCGGCCAGCCAGGCGGGCAGCCAGCCCATGACGGCCAGCGGCACGCACAGCGCGTTGTAGCCGGCCGCCCACGCGAGGTTCTGCCGCACCACGCGCAGCGTTCGCCGCGCCTGCGCGATGGTGCGCGGAATAGCCGCGAGCGCATCGCCCGGCACCACGAAGTCGGCCCGCGCGCGCGACAGCGGCACGGCGCGCCCGAAGGCGAAGGAGGCGTTCGCGCGCGCCAGCGAAGGCCCGTCGTTCAGGCCGTCGCCCACCATCGCCACCTGCCGGCCTTCGGCCTGCAGGCGCCACAGGACCTCGAGCTTGTCTTCGGGCGTGCAGCCGCCCTGCGCAAATTCGATGCCGGCGCGCGCGGCGATCTCGCGTGCGGCGCTGTCGCGGTCGCCCGACAGCAGCCGCACCGTGACGCCTTCGGCCTGCAGTGCCGCCACCGCGGCGGCCGCGTCCGGACGCAGTTCCTCGGCCAGCACGAAGCTCGCGATCCAGCCCTGCTCGTCGCTGAGGTGCACCTGCGGCGCCTCGACCTGCAGTGGCGCCACATTGCAATGGCTCGCCGAACCCAGCCGCACGCGCCGCGCAGGCCCGCCCGCATCGCCGCTTCGGCGCAGCAGGCCTTCGAGCCCGAGTCCGGCCAGCTCGGCCGGCTGCGCCACTTCCCAGGCGGGCGGCGAGCGGAATTGCGCATTCCACGCATTCACGAGAGCCCGCGCGCCCGGATGCAGCGAGTGCGCGCCCAGCGCGGCGCCGATCTCCAGCGCGTCGCCGGGGCGCAAGCCCTGGCGGCAGTACACGCGTTCGAGGCGCGGCGTGTCGCCGGTCAGCGTGCCCGTCTTGTCGAAGATCACCGTGTCGACCGAGGCCAGCGCCTCCAGCGCCTGCAGGTTGGACGTCAGCACGCCGCCGCGCGCCAATGCGCCCGCGCTCGCGAGCATGGCGGCCGGCGTTGCGAGCGACAGCGCGCACGGGCAGGTCACGATCAGCACCGCCACCGCCACCATCAACGCCTTGCCCGGATCGACCGGCCACCAGAAGGCCGCGGCGCTGCCGGCCGACAACAGCACCAGCACGAGGAACGGCCGTGCGATCCGGTCGGCCAGCCGAGCCAGCCGCGGCTTGCCCAGCGCGGCGCTTTCCATCAGCCGAACGATCTGCGCAAAGCGCGTGCCCTCGCCCACCGATTCGATGCGCACCTGCACCGTGGCCGACAGGTTGTGGCTGCCCGCCAGTACGCGCTCGCCGCGCGCCCGCGCCACCGGGCGGGATTCGCCGGTCAGCAGCGCTTCGTCGGTGCTGGTGCCGCCGTCGATCAGCATGCCGTCGGCCGGAAAGGCCTCGCCCGGCCGCACCCGCACCACGTCGCCCGCGGCCAGGCGCCGCACCGCCACACGCTCCCAGCCGCCCGCGGCATCCAGGCGCTCGATGCTGTCGGGCAGGCGGTTCATCACGGCCTCGAGCGAACCGGCCGTGCGGTCGCGCAGCCGCGCTTCAAGCCAGCGGCCCGTGAGCAGGAAGAACACGAACATGGTGAGCGAGTCGAAATAGACCTCGTGCCCCAGCGCGCCTGCGCTGTCGAAGGTGGCCGCGGTGCTGACCGCGAATGCGATGGCGATGCCGAAGGCAACCGGCACGTCCATGCCGATGCGTGCATGGCGAAGATCGCGCCACGCACTGCGAAAGAACGGCCCGCAGGAGAAGAACAGCACCGGCAGCGTCAGCACCCAGGAGGCCCAGCGAAGCAGCTGCGCGGCGTCCGGCGTCATTTCGCCGGGCTGCGCGATGTAGGCCGGGTAGGCATACATCATCACCTGCATCATGCAGAAGCCCGACACCAGCCAGCGCCAGAGCGCGAGCCGCAACTCGCGCGAACGGCGCTCGCGCGCGGAGCTGTCCGCGGCGGGCACCAGCCGGTAGCCGGCAGCTTCGCAGGCCTCGAACCAGCGCGAAGGCCGCGTCTGCGCGGCGGACCAGACCACGCGGGCGCGCTGGCTCGCGGCGTTCACCTGGACCTCGAGCACGCCTGCCACGCGCAGCAGCGCCGCCTCCACAGCGAGGCCGCAGCCCGCGCAGTGCATGCCTTCCACCGCCACCTGCGATTCCCAGCGCACGGTGCCGGCATCGCCGCCATCGAGCGCATGGCCGAACGCAGGCCATTCGGCGGGATCGTCGAGCGCCTGCCACTCTTCACGGGGTGCCCGTGGAAGCGCGGCGGCCGGGGAAAAGGGGGCGAGCGCAGCTTGCATCGGGCAAGGCTAAGGGCCGGGCCCCCGTTCCCGTTTGATCTGCATCAAGTGACGAAAGCAGCCCGCGGCCTAAGCTCGCGGCACACCTCCCCGGACAGAAAACCATGTACAAGCGCATTCTCGTGGCCACCGACGGCTCCACACTCTCGAAGAAAGCGGTCACGAGTGCGATCGCCCTGGCGAGCCGGCACGATGCCGACCTCGTGGCGCTCACCGTGGTGCCACGCTACCCCAAGAGCTACTTCGACGGCGCGATGTCCTTCTCGCCCGAAGACATCGCCCGGGTCGAAAAGCAATGGGCCGACAAGGCGCAGGACATGCTCGACGGCGTGGCGGCACGCGCGGCGGCGAGCGGCGTGCCATTGAAGAAGGCCATCGCCAATTCGGACCTGGTGGCCGAATCGATCGTCGCCGCCGCGAAGAAGCACAAGTGCGACCTGATCGTCATGGCCTCGCACGGCCGCAAGGGCATCAAGCGGCTGCTGCTGGGCAGCGAGACGCAGCACGTGCTGACGCACTCCGCGCTGCCCGTGCTGGTGCTGCGCTGACCGCCCGGCGGGCCTGCTTCAGGCGGCCTGCATCGAGCCCGCGCCGAGAGCGTCGTTCTCGGCTTCGCTGAGCCAGCGGCGCTTGTCGCGCAGCGGCGGCGCGCCGAACATGCGGCTGTACTCGCGCGCGAACTGCGACGGGCTCTCGTAGCCCACGCTGTGCGCCGCGCTCGACACGTCCACGCCCGCCATCAGCATCTGGCGGCGCGCCTCCTGCAGGCGCAGCTGCTTCTGGTACTGCAGCGGGCTCATGGCCGTCACGGCCTTGAAGTGATGGTGGAACGACGACACGCTCATGTGCACCGCGCGCGCCATGTCCTCGATCCGCAGCGACTGCGAATAGTTGATGCGCAGCGCGCTGATCGCCTTGGCGATGCGCTGGGTGTGGCTGTCCTGCAGCGCGATCTGCCGCAGCCGCGCGCCCTCTCCGTTCACCAGCAGGCGGTACATGATCTCGCGCTTGATGAGCGGCGCCATGATCGGCACGTCCTCGGGCGACTCGACCAGCCGCAGCAGCCGCAGCACCGGCTCCAGCACCGGCATGCCGATGCGGTTGACGTACATGCCGCGCGACGCCGGCGCATTGGCCTTGGCGGGCAGCTTCTCGTCGCCGATGAGCTTGCCGATCTCGTCGATCGCGAGCTCCAGCCGCAGCCCGAGGTAAGGTTCGTTGTCGCTCGTCAGGCGCACCTGGCCGCACACCGGCAGGTCGACCGAGGTCACGAGGTAGTGCATGGGGTCGTACACATAGATGTCGTCGCCCACGATGATCCGCTTGGAGCCCTGCGCGATCAGCCCGAGCGCCGGGGTCGCGAAGGCATGCTTGGGACCGTCGGGCTTGCTGATGCAGTGGACCTGCAGGCCGTCCACCGGCGTTTCCACGGTGCCGTCCTGGCCGCGCGTGATGCGGTTGATCAGCCCGACCAGCTCCTTCCGGGCTTCGTCGAGTTCGGGCTCCAGCGGCATCGGCTGGGCAATGGCGGCAGCGATTTGAGGTGTTGGGTCAGGCATGTTCGGGGCCTTGTCACGGGTGGGGGCCGCATGGGCGGCCGGCGTGGAGGATCGGGTGGTTCAAAGCTTAGCGCCACGCTAACGAATCTGCACGGCCCGCGCAGGAGGTCTGGAGAAATAGGCAAGGACTTTGCAGGAACGCGCTCGCCATGCCCGGCGCCGCGGCCGGATACTTTTGCGGACGGCGGGGGCCTTCCGGCCCTCTTCTCGCGCCACCCACCCAAAGGACATCTCTCATGCAGTACCGCAAATTCGGCCGCACCGGCCTGTTCGTTTCCGAACTCTGCCTCGGCACCATGACCTTCGGCGGCTCCAGCGGCATCTGGGGCCAGATCGGCAACCTCCAGCAGTCCGAGGCGGAAGGCCTGGTCGGCCGCGCGCTCGACGCCGGCATCAACTTCATCGACACCGCCGACGTGTACTCCGAAGGCCTGTCGGAAACCATCACCGGCCAGGCGCTGAAGAACCTCAAGGTGCCGCGCGAAAACGTCGTGGTCGCCACCAAGGTGTTCGGCGAGACCGGCAAGACCGCCAATGCGGCCGGCGCCTCGCGCTACCACATCATGGACGGCGTGAAGGCCAGCCTCAGGCGCCTGCAGCTGGACCACATCGACCTCTACCAGATCCACGGCTTCGACCCAGTCACGCCCATCGAGGAAACCGTGCGCGCGCTGGACAACCTGGTGCAGCAGGGCCACGTGCGCTACGTGGGCGTTTCCAACTGGGCGGCCTGGCAGATCATGAAGGCGCTGGGCATCGCCGAACGCCAGGGGCTCGCGCGCTTCGAATCGCTGCAGGCCTACTACACCATCGCGGGCCGCGACCTGGAGCGCGAACTGGCGCCGATGCTGCAGAGCGAAAGCCTCGGCCTGATGGTCTGGAGCCCGCTGGCGGGCGGCCTCTTGAGCGGCAAGTACGGGCGCGGCACCGAAGCCGAGAAAGGCAGCCGCCGCGCCAGCTTCGACTTTCCGCCGGTGAACGTCGAGCGCGCCTACGACTGCATCGACGTGATGCGCCAGCTGGCCGAAGCGCGCAAGGTGTCGGTGGCGCAGATCGCGCTCGCGTGGCTGCTGCACCAGCCGGTGGTGACCAGCGTGATCGTCGGCGCCAAGCGCGTCGCGCAGCTGGACGACAACATTGCCGCCACCGCGATCCGGCTCTCCGCCGATGAGCTGGCCGCACTCGGCAAGGTGAGCGCCCTGCCCTCCGAGTACCCGGGCTGGATGCTCGAGCGCCAGGGCGGCGCACGGGCGAAGCGCCTCGCCGAATCAGGCCAGCGCGGCTGACCGGCGCGCAGCGTGGGCCGCGGTAGCGCGCAATGCGCGCAGGTCGAGGTGCCGCGCGGCGTGGGCCGCCGAGGGCTCGGCCAAATGCGGCACCACGCCTAGCAAGGGCGCGCCGAGCCGGTCGCGCAGCGTCTGGAGATTGGCCTCGGGTGCCAGCATCTCCGGCTCGATGGTGCTCGCGATCCACCCCGCCAGCATGAGCCCGCGCGTGCGGATCGCTTCAGCCGTGAGCAGCGCATGGTTCAGGCAGCCCAGGCGCAGCCCGACCACAAGGATCACCGGCAGTCCCAGCGCCACGGCCAGGTCGGAGCTGTCGATGTCGTCGCCGAACGGCACGCAGAAGCCGCCCACGCCTTCGACCACCACCGCGTCGGCCTGCTGCGACAACGCCGCGAAGGCCGACAGCAGTGGCGGCAGTTCGATGCGCGCGCCCTCTTCGCGCGCCGCAAGGTGCGGCGACATCGGCGCACGCAGCAGGTACGGGCAGCGCAGGGCCAGGGGCGCATCGACATTGCCGGCCGCGTGCAGCTGCTCGACGTCCTCGTTGCGCCAGGCGCCATCGATGCGTTCCAGCCCCGCGGCCACCGGCTTCATGCCGACCGCGCGCAGGCCCGATGCGGCCAGCAGGCTCAGCATCGCGCTGCTGGCCAGCGTCTTGCCGACGCCCGTATCGGTGCCCGTGACGAACCAGCGGCGGTGTGTCATGGGTGCACCCGGCGCGGCGCTCATGCGGCCTTCTTCCACGGCTGCACCAATGCTTCACCCAAGGCGTCGAGCAGCCGTGCCACATCGTCCTGCGAATGGCTGGCCGACAGCGTGATCCGCAGCCGTGCGGTGCCGGCGGGCACGGTCGGCGGGCGGATCGCACCGACGCGCAGGCCGCGGGCATCGAGCTGCGCCATCGTCTGCATCGCGCGTGCGTTGTCGCCGACGATCAGCGGCTGGATCGCGGTCGGCGAATCGGGCAGCCAGGCGCTGCCGTCCGCCGGCAGGATCGCCTCGAGGCCGCGGCGCAGCTGGGCGATGCGCGCATGCAAACGGGCGCGGCGCACGTCGCCTTCTTCGCCCTCGATCAGCGCCAGGCTCGCGAGCAGCGCATGCGCGATGGCCGGCGGCGCGGCGGTGGTGAAGATGTACGGCCGCGCGCGCTGCACGAGGTAGTCGATCACGGTGCGGTGCGCCGCCACGAAAGCGCCCGACACCCCGGCCGCCTTGCCGAGCGTGCCGACGAGCACCAGCCGCTCCGAGCGCAGCCCCATGGCCTGCAGCACGCCGCGGCCCGTGGCGCCCAGCACGCCGAAGCCGTGCGCGTCGTCCAGCACCAGCCAGGCGTCGTGGCGCTCGGCCAGCGCGAGCAGCTCGGCCACGGGCGCGATGTTGCCGTCCATGCTGAAGACCGCATCGCTCACGATCAGCTTGACCGGCGCATCGCAGGCGCCGAGCTGCGCATCGAGCGCGGCCGTGTCGCAATGCGGATAGCGCTCGACCCGCGCCTTGGCCAGCCGCGCCCCGTCGATCAGCGACGCGTGATTCAGCGACTCCGAAAAGATCACCGCCTCGGCACCGCCGAGCGCCGACAGCACTGCGAGGTTGGCCATGTAGCCCGTGCAGAAGAACAGGCTTTGCGCCTCCGGGATGAACGGCGCCATCCAGCCGGCCAGCCGTTCCTCGAGTTCGGCATGCGCGCGCGAGTGGCCGAGGATCAGGTGCGACCCGCCGCTGCCCGTGCCGTAGCGTGCCGCGCCTTCGGCCAGTGCGGCGGCGAGTGCCGGATGCGCGGCAAGGCCGAGGTAGTCGTTGCTGCTGAAGCCGAGCATGGTGCGCGGCGCGCTCGCGCCGGCCAGCGTCAGCGATTGCTCGGGGGCGCAGGCGGTTTCGGCGATCTGCCGGTGGCGGCGCAGCGACTGCGCGTCGAGCGCGGCGATCTCGCCCTGCAGGCGTTCAAGCAAGCGCGGCATCGCGGCCTCCTTCTGCGTGATTTGCGTGGTCTGCACGGGCGGAGGCGGCCACGGCCTGCAGCGTGGCCAGCGTGCCGTCGACCAGCAGGTCGATCTCGCCGTCGCCGATCGCATACGGCGGCATGAGGTAGACGGTCGCACCGATGGGACGCATCAGCAGTCCGTTCGCTCGTGCGGCAAGGTGAAAGCGCTCCGCGAACCGGGCGCCGGGCTCGCGCATGTCGAAGGCCGTGATCATTCCGCGCTGGCGCAGATGCTCGACGGGCACGCCGTGAAGCCCCTCGCGCAACCGGTCGATCAACCGTTCGGCACGGGCGCGGTTGCGGCGCAGCGCGTCCTCGCGCTCGAACAGATCGAGTGTCGCGAGCGCCGCGCGGCAGGCCAGCGCGTTGCCGGTGTAGGAATGGGAATGCAGGAAGCTGCGCGCCACGTCGTCGTCGACGAAGCCCTGGTAGATCGCATCGCGCGTCATCACCAGCGCCAGTGGCAGGTAGCCGCCGCTGATGCCCTTGGAAAGGCACAGGAAATCGGGCCAGATGCCGGCCTGCTCGCACGCGAAGAAGCTGCCGGTGCGCCCGCAGCCCACCGCAATCTCGTCGGCGATGAGGTGCACGCCGTAGCGGTCGCACAGCGCGCGCACGAGCCGCAGGTAGTCGGGGTCGTGCATCGCCATGCCGGTGGCGCATTGCACCAGCGGCTCGACGATCACGGCAGCGATCGATGCATGCCTTTTCGCCAGCAGCGCTTCGAGTTCGGCCGCGGCGCGGCGCGCCACGGCAGCGGCGTCCTCGCCCGGCTGCGCGGCCCGGGCGTCGGGCGATGCCACGAGGTGCGCATTCGCGAGCAGCGGCGCGTAGGCGTCGCGGAACACCGGCACGTCGGTCACATGCAGCGCCCCCAGCGTTTCGCCGTGGTAACCCTGGCGCAGCGCGACGAAGTCCTGCTTGCCGCTCCGGCCTGCATTGCGCCATGCATGAAAGCTCATCTTCAACGCGATCTCCACGGCCGAGGCGCCGTCCGAGGCATAGAAGCAGTGGCCTAGCGCATGGCCCGTCAGCGCGGCGAGCCGCTCGGCCAGCTCGACGGCCGGCGCATGCGTACAGCCCGCGAGCATCACATGCGAGAGCGTGTCGAGCTGGTCCTTCAGCGCGGCGTTGATGGCCGGGTGCGCATGGCCGAAGAGATTGACCCACCACGAGCTCGTCGCGTCGAGGTAGCGGCGTCCGTCGTGGTCGAACAGCCAGACGCCCTCGCCCCGCGCGATCGGCAGCGGCGGCACGGCTTCGAGCCGGATGCTCTGCGTGCACGGATGCCAGACGTGGCGCCGGCTGCGCTGCTGCCAGCCGGCGTTTTTGGACGCGGCAGGCGTCGAGGGAGAAGCAATCGTTGGCGGCATCCGCGCATTCCTTTGGGGGCAAGGCGCGGGATCGTATCGGTGCAGGTCCGGCACGGCAAACCGCCGGTGCGGGCATCGAAATGCGGGCACTTGAGCGACGTTGGCCGGGATAGAACACCCGTTCGGATCAACCTCGTGCAACCGGGCCGCTTGATGTGCAGAGGCCGGCCCGGGAAGCCATTGCAAGTTGTCTTGGGGACGACAAAGATTTCCGCGGAGTATCGAGTTCTCACCCCGATCGAGGTGGTGATTCTCCGGATCGGACAGCTGAATGGCAGATATCGGCTATTGGCAAGTCCCCCCCCGCCGTGCCCGCGCATGAGGCTTGGACGACGCCCGCGGTGGGCCAATTCCGACACCAGCGGGCATGCGCGGCGCGGACAAATAAATGTCCAACCATCCATTCATTCGAAGGAGCAGCCCATGTCCAAGACGAACCCCAACACGCCCGACGAGCGTGGTTCGTTGCCTCCCCAGCACAACAAGGCCGGCCACCAGAGCCCGACACCGCGCAACGAGCCGCGCCGCACCACCGAGAGCCGCCACGACCGCGAAAGCCACATCGGCGGCAGCAACCAGAGCCAGTCGCGGCGCGGCGGTGGCGGCGGTTCCACGCATTGAGGGTGGTGGCCGCTTGAACCCCAACGGCGCACCGGAGCCGGCCCATGTCCCATCGCAACGAGGCCACGGCAGCGCTGAAGGCCCTCGGCATTGCGACCGACGCCTGCCGCGAATGCCCGCTGGGCGCGCATGCAACCCAGTCGGTGTTCGGTGAAGGCCCGGTTGGCGCGGCGCTGATGGTGGTGGGCGAGCAGCCGGGCGACAAGGAAGACCTGGTCGGCCGCCCCTTCGTGGGCCCGGCCGGCAAGCTGTTCGACCGTGCGGTGGCCGAGCTCGGCTGGTCGCGCGAGAAGCTCTACGTGACCAATGCGGTGAAGCACTTCAAGTACGAGCCACGCGGCAAGCGCCGCATGCACAAGACCCCGGGCCAGCGCGAGGTGGAAGCCTGCCACCACTGGCTCGAAAGCGAGATCGAACTCGTGCAGCCGCGCGCCTGCATCGCGCTCGGCGGCACGGCCGCGCGCTCGCTGCTCGGCCGACCCGTCGCGGTGATGAAGGAGCGCGGCCAATGGATCGAGAATGCGCAGACAGGCCGCCGCGTTTTGGTCACGCTGCATCCCTCCGCCCTGCTGCGCGGCGATCCACTGCAGCGCGAAGCAGCCTGGGAAGCCTGGCTCAAGGACCTGTCGGTGGCTTCGGAGCTGATGAAGAAAGCCGGGGCCAGGCGCCCGGCCGAAAAGCAGCCCGCCGCGGAAAAACCCGCGGCAAGACCCGCCGCAGGTCACGCGCGGCGCCGCGTGCGCATGGTGATGGAATAGCGCAGCGCCTCGGTCGGCGCGATGCTGTGCTGCCAGGCCCAGCGCGCTTCGCCGCGCAGCATGTAGATGGAGCGCGGCTCGATCAGCAACTGGAGGCTGGCGGGCGCGGTGGCGCTGGCCGGTGGATAGGGCCGCAGCTGCATCACCGCGCTGCTGCGCAGCGAAACCCCCACGATGTCCTCGAAGTCCGGCACGTCGCGGTGCCAGCCGAGCGGCGTGCCGGGCCGGTATTCGGAGATCAGCACATGGGCGAAATCCTCGGGCGCCATGCCCATCCATGCCGCCACCCGCGCGCGCAGCGGGTGAAGCGCGGGCGGCACGGCCGTGCCCGGACGCAGCTGGTGCTTGTCGAAGTCGTAGCTGCCGCCAAAGCTGATGCCGCGGCGGCGCGCGGTGTATGCCTTGTAGCGCATCTCGCGCAGCTCGAAGCCCTGCACGAGGCGCAGCAGCTCGGCTTCCTCGGTGCGGGTGAGGAATTCGCGCTCGTAGCCCAGGCCTTCGATGGCGGCCGCGGGCGCCTCGCCGAACAGGTCGGGCTCGTCAGCGAGCTGGATGTGCCTAGCGGAGCGCATCGAAGAAATCCTCCCCTTCATCGGCATGCGCCGGCCCGCCCAGGCGCAGCTCCCACCAGGGCGGCAGCAGCTGCCGGATCTCGGCGCGCGCGAAGCGGTCGTCCAGCAGGTGCAGCACGCCGCTGTCCTGCTCGGTGCGAATGACGCGGCCGGCCGCCTGCACCACTTTCTGCAGGCCCGGATAGAGGTAGGTGTATTCGTAGCCCTTGCCGAAGCGCGCCTGCATGCGCTCGCGCGTGATCTCGTTGAGTGCGTTGTGCTGCGGCAGGCCGAGGCTTGCCACAAAGGCGCCGATCAGCCGGCTGCCGGGCAGGTCGATGCCTTCGCCGAATGCGCCGCCGAGCACGGCAAAGCCGATGCCCTGGCCTCCCTCCTCGAAGCGCGCGAGAAAGCCATGGCGATCGGCCTCGGCCATGCCGCGCGTCTGGGCCCACACGGGCACGCCGGGGTGCCTGGCCAGGAAGGCCGCGCAGGCTTTTTCAAGGTAGTCGAAGCTGCTGAAGAACGCGAGGTAGTTGCCCGGCATGCGCTCGAACTGGTCGCCGATGATCCCGGCCACGCGAGCGAGCGAGCCCGCGCGGTCGCGAAAACGCGTCGACACGTTCATGGCCACCTCCACGCGCAGCTGCTGGCTGCGGAATGGCGAGGCCACGTCGAGCAGCATGGTCTCCGGCGGCAGCCCCAGCGCGTCGCGGTAGAACTCGAAGGGCGACAAGGTGCCGGAAAAACAGGTGACCGATGCGGCATCCGCGAAGCGCGGCTCGAGGAATGGCGCCGGCACCAGGTTGCGGATCGCGAGGCTGCGCTGCTGATGGTCGTGCGCAGGGCCCAGCGTGCACTCGAAGATCGAGTGGTCGTCGAAGGCATCGGCCAGCCGGGCAAACTGCAGCGCATCGAAGAAGAAGCGCTGCAGCGGACCTTGCGCCGCGTCGGGCGTGGCCGCGAAGTACTCGCCCATGGCCGTGTTGGCGGCCTGCAGCGTGCGAGCGAAGCGCTCGGGAATCTCGTCGGCCGTGTCGTAGGGTTCGGTCTGTGCCTGCTGCACCGTGTCCCATTCGCGGTACAGCCGGCCCAGCGCGCCGCGCACCGAGGCGGGCGCCACGCGGTGCGCGTCTTCCAGCGCCAGGCCGTCGAGCCGCGCGGTGTACATGCCGCGCGCGCGCTCCAGCAGGTTGTGCGCCTCGTCCACCAGCACCGCCGCGCGCCATTCGGCGTCCTTCATGGTGGCGTAGAGAAAGGCGCTGCCATCGAAGTAGTAGTTGTAGTCGCCCACGATCAGGTCGCACCAGTGCGCCATTTCCTGCGCGAGGAAATAAGGGCACACGGTGTGCGCCAGCGCAATTCTTCGCAGCGCCTGCCGGTCGAGCCTGGCGGCCTGCGCGGCTTCTTCGCGCGCGGCGGGCAGGCGGTCGTAGAAGCCCTTGGCGAGCGGGCAGGCATCGCCGTTGCAGGCCCGGTCGGGGTATTCGCAGACTTTTTCGCGCGCGGTGAGCTCGAGCACCCGCACCTGCGCGCAGTCCTTGCCCAGCACGCCGACGGCCTCCAGCGCCACGGCCCGGCCCGAGGTCTTGGCGGTGAGAAAGAAGATCTTGTCGATCCTGCGCGCGGCCCGCGCCTTCAGCAGCGGAAAGATGGTGGCCAGCGTCTTGCCGATGCCGGTGGGCGCCTGCGCCATCAGGCAACGCGCGTTGACGGCGGCGCGATAGACGGCCTCGGCCAGTTCGCGCTGGCCGGGCCGGAACGAGCCATGCGGAAACGCCAGCTGACCGAGCGCACGGCCGAGCGCCGCATGGTGCGCGGCCTCGCTCTGCGCCCAGGCGCTGTAGCGCGCGCACAGAAGCTCGAAATGCGCCTGCAGCTCGGCCCGCGCGTGCGGCTCTTCCAGCACGGTTTCCTCGCCGGTGCCGAGGTCCAGGTACACCAGCGCCACGGTGATGTGCTCGTAGCCGTGCATCTCGCAGAGCATCCAGCCGTAGCAGCGGGCCTGGGCCCAGTGCAGCGCCCGGTGGTTGCCGCGGATGGCGTCGAAGTCGCCGCGGAAGGTCTTGATTTCCTCGACGCGGGGTTCGCCCGGGTCGTGCCCGTCGGCACGGCCGCGAACCGTGAGCGCGCCGCATTGCGAGCGCAGCGGCACTTCGCTCTCGTAGCCGTCGCCACGCCGGCCTTGCACCAGCGCGTGGCCGGCCATGCCTTCGAGCGCGCTGGGCGCAGGCACGAAACGCAGGTCGAGGTCGCCGGCCTTGGCACCGAAGGCACACAGGGCCTTGACGGATACGGTGCGAGCATCGGGCGCCGGTGCCGGCGACTTTGGAGGAAGATCCGTGGTCACGCTGATGCTGTACAAAACAACAGTATAGCGAGGCCGCGCCTGCCCCGCGACCCACGCGCGAGAAAAGTGGTATCGGGGCCTTCTCCGACAGCTGGTGCACCGAAATTCGGCAAAACTTCAAAGGTTTTGCTTACAAATATTTGATGGAATGAAGATGCCGACCGCGATCGATCCCGACGACTTCGACCGCCTGCTGAGCCGCAACCTGAAATGGCCGCTGCTTGGCGGGCTGGTCGGCGCGCTGGTGTTCGTCAGCTTGATCGTGTTCCTGCTGGTAACCATCAGCCGGGTCGAGCAAACCGACCAGGTGACGCGCAGCGCCAGCGAACTGCAGGCCCGCAGCATCGACATGGAAACCGGCCTGCGCGGTTTCCTGATCACCGGCGAGGAAAGCTTTCTCGAGCCCTACCAGAGCGCGCTGCCCCGGATCAAGAGCGACACCGCCGCGCTGCGCGAACTGGTGCTGGACAACCGGCAGCAGGCCGAGCGGGTCGAGCGCATCGCGGCGCTGCAGGAGGCCTGGAACGGGTTCGCGGAAGACCTGATCGCCCTGCGCCGCGCCGGCGGCAACTACCAGCAAGGGGTGCGCCAAGGCCGGGGCAAGCAGCTGCGTGCCGACATGCGCACCGAGTTCACCGCCTTCATGGACACCCAGGCGGGCCTGCGCTTTCAGCGCAACGAAGAGGTCAACCGCACGGCCTGGCTGGTGGTGGCCGTGTTCCTGCTCTTCACGCTGGTGTTCACCGGCATGGTGGCCTACTTCGGCCGCCGGCAGCTGATGCGGCTGTCGGGCAGCTACGACGCGGTGCTGCGCGACCAGGCCGCCCACGCCGAACAGCTGGCGCAGCAGGCGTGGCTGCGCAGCGCGCAGACCGAGCTGGTCGGAGAGCTCGTGGGCGAGCTGAACGCCAACGACCTCGGCCGCAAGGTCCTGGCCTTTTTCTCGCGGCACCTGGGCAGCGCGGTCGGCGCGCTGTACGTGCGCGAGCGGCAGGGCACGCTGCGCCGCGCGGCGAGCTACGGCTTCTCGATGGAAGCCGAGGCTTCGCCGCAGGTGTTCTCGCCGACCCAGAGCCTGGTCGGCCAGGCGGCCGCGGAACGGCGCCGCATGCTGGTGGAGCCGATCCAGGCCGACTACCTGAAGGTCAACTCGGGCCTGGGCGAGATGGCGCCCACGGCGGTGCTGCTGGTGCCGGTGTCGAGCGACGGCGTGGTGAACGGCGTGGTCGAACTCGGCCTGCCGGCCGTGCCCGATGCGCGCACCAACGAGCTGCTCGACCTGGTGGCCGAGGACATCGGCGACTCCCTCGCGGCGGCGCGCTACCGCGAGCAGCTGCAGGACGCGCTGGCCGAAACGCAGCAGCTGAACGAGGAACTGCAGGTGCAGCAGGAAGAGCTGCGCACCGCCAACGAAGAACTCGAGGAGCAGTCGCGTGCGCTGCGGGCTTCGCAGGCCATGCTGGAGAACCAGCAGGCCGAACTGGAACAGACCAACAGCCAGCTCTCCGAGCGCACCGAGGCGCTCGACCAGCGCAATGCGGCCCTGCGCCGCGTGCAGCGCGACCTGGAAGACCGCGCCGACGAACTGCAGCGCGCCAGCCGCTACAAATCGGAGTTCCTGGCCAACATGTCGCACGAGCTGCGCACGCCGCTCAACAGCGCGCTCATCCTGGCCAAGCTGCTCGCCGACAACCCGCAGGGCAACCTGAGCCCCGAGCAGGTGAAGTTCGCGGAATCGATCTACTCGTCGGGCAACGACCTGCTGGTGCTGATCAACGACATCCTCGACATCTCCAAGGTCGAGGCGGGCAAGCTCGAAGTGGTTGTCGAAGAGGTGGCGCTCGGCAAGCTCGCGCAGAGCCTGGAGAGCACCTTCAGGCCGCTGGCCGCCGAGAAGCAGCTGGCCTTCCGCCTGGAGATGCGGCCCGGCTCGCCCGCCACGCTGGCCACCGACCGCCACCGCGTCGAGCAGATCCTGAAGAACCTGCTCTCCAATGCGATCAAGTTCACCAACAGCGGCGAGGTGGCGCTCACGGTTTCCGCGGCTGCGAACGGCGGCGCGGTCTTCGCGGTGAGCGATTCGGGCATCGGCATTGCGCCCGAGCAGCAGGAGCTGATCTTCGAAGCCTTCCAGCAAGCCGACGGCACCACCAGCCGACGCTACGGCGGCACCGGCCTGGGACTTTCGATCTCGCGCGACCTCACGCGCCTTCTGGGCGGCACGCTCACGCTGCAAAGCCGGCCCGGCCAGGGCAGCACCTTCACGCTGCAGCTGCCGGCTGCCGCGCCGCAGGTCTCGCCACAGGCCCCGCAACAATCAGCTCGGCCCCCTGCTCCGGCGCCCGCCAGCTCCGCAGCGGCGCGCACGCCCTTCCCTGCCGCGCACCCCACGCCCGCCGCACCATCGCTGCCCGTTGCCGTGCCGCCGCCCTCCTTTGCCGACGACCGCACGCTGCCGCCCGACCAGGTGCGCCGGGTGCTCGTGATCGAGGACGAGCCGCAGTTCGCGCACATCCTCTACGACCTGGCGCATGAACTCGGCTACCGCTGCCTGGTGGCCCATGGCGCGGCCGACGGCTTCGAGCTGGCGCACCAGTTCCTGCCCGATGCCATCCTGCTCGACATGCGCCTTCCGGACAGCACCGGGCTCGGCCTGCTGCAGCGCCTGAAGGATTCGCCGCAGACGCGCCACATTCCGATCCACGTGGTCTCGGCCGCCGACGACGCGCAGGCCGCCGCCCTGCACATGGGCGCCATCGGCTATGCGCAGAAGCCCGCCACGCGCGCCGAGCTGATGCAGGTGTTCGCCCGGCTCGAGGAAAAGCTCGCGCAGAAGGTCAAGGCCGTGCTGCTGGTCGAGGATGATGCGCTGCAGCGCGAAAGCGTGATCCGGCTGATCGGCGACGAAGACATCGAGATCGCCGCCGTGGGCTCCGGCGAAGAGGCGCTCGAACTGCTGCGCAGGCGCGTCTTCGACTGCATGATCACCGACCTGCACCTGCCCGACATGCAGGGCAGCGAGCTGCTCAAGCGCATGGCGTCGGAAGAGATCGTCTCGTTCCCGCCCGTGATCGTCTACACCGGGCGCAACCTCACGCGCGACGAGGAAGCCGAGCTGCAGCGCTATTCGCGCTCCATCATCATCAAGGGCGCACGCTCGCCGGAACGCCTGCTGGACGAGGTCACGCTGTTCCTGCACAAGGTCGAGGCCGAACTGTCCAGCGAGCGCCAGGGCATGCTGAAGGCGGCGCGCGGGCGCGACCGCATCTTCGAGGGCCGCACCATCCTGCTGGTGGACGACGACGTGCGCAACCTCTTTGCGCTCACGAGCGCGCTGGAGCAGCGCGGCGCGGCGGTCGAGATCGGCCGCAACGGCCGCGAGGCGCTCGAAAAGCTCGACCAGGCGCGCGAGATCGACCTGGTGCTGATGGACGTGATGATGCCGGAAATGGACGGCCTGGAGGCCACGCGCCGGCTGCGCGCGGACCCGCGCTTCGAGAAGCTGCCCGTGATCGCCATCACCGCCAAGGCCATGAAGGACGACCGCGAGCAGTGCCTGGCCGCGGGCGCCAGCGACTACCTGGCCAAGCCTGTGGATTTGGAGCGCCTGGTCTCGCTTCTGCGCGTGTGGATGCCCAAAATGGAGCGGCTGTGAACCCCGATGCCGCTGCCCTGTCCCTGACCTCCGCGTTGAGCAACACGGAGATCGAGCTGCGGCTGCTGATGGAAGCCATCTACCTGCGCTACAGCTACGACTTCCGCAACTACACCGTGGCTTCGCAGAAGCGCCGCGTGCTGCACGCGCTGGCACAGCTCGGGCTGCCGAGCATTTCAGCGTTGCAGGAGAAGGTGCTGCGCGATCCGCTGCTGTTCGGCCGGCTGCTCGAGTACCTGACGATTCCCGTGAGCGAGATGTTCCGCGATCCGGCCTACTTTCTTGCGCTGCGCCGGCACGTGGTGCCGATCCTGCACACCTATGCATCCCTCAAGGTGTGGGTGGCGGGCTGCAGCACCGGCGAGGAAGTCTTTTCGCTGGCCATCCTGCTGCGCGAGGAAGGCCTGCTCTCCCGCACGCAGATCTATGCCACCGACATCAACCCCGGCTCGCTCGAGAAGGCGCGCCAGGGCATCTTCCCGATCGAATCGATCCGCGGCTACACGGCCAACTACCAGCGCGCCGGCGGCCGCAGTTCTTTCTCCGACTACTACACCGCGGCCTACGACGCCGCGCGCTTCGACCCGGCGCTGTGCGCCGACGTCATCTTTGCCGACCACAGTCTGGCCACCGACAGTGTCTTTGCCGAGACGCAGCTCGTCTCGTGCCGCAACGTGCTCATCTATTTCAACCGCGAGTTGCAGGACCGGGCACTCGGGCTGTTCCACGAGTCGCTCTGCCACCGCGGCTTCCTGGGCCTGGGCGCGAAGGAGAGCATCGACTTCTCGAGCTATGCCGATCGCTTCGACGTCCATTCGCAGCCAGAGCGCATCTACCGAAAGGCCACATGAAGCCGAATGCTCGCCAAACCCCTGCGCGGCGCGTCGAAGCCGTGGTGGTCGGCGCGTCTGCGGGCGGCATCGAGGCGCTGCTGGCGCTCCTGCACGGCATTCCGCCGCCGTGGCGGCTTCCGGTGGTGGTCGTCCTGCACCTGCCCGAAGGCCATCAGAGCCATCTGGCCGAGATCTTTGCCGAGCGGCTGCACATGCCGGTGCATGAGGCCGCCGACAAGATGCCGATCGCGCCCGACAGCCTGTATTTCGCGCCGCCCGGCTATCACCTGTCGATCGAGCGCGATCGATGCTTTTCGCTCAGCTGCGAGCCGCCCGTGCACTTTTCGCGGCCGTCGATCGACGTGCTGATGGCTTCGGCCGCCGATGCCTACGGCCCCGCGCTGGCCGGGTTCCTGCTCACGGGCGCGAACCACGACGGCGCCGAAGGCCTCTTGCGCATTCACATGGCCGGCGGCATCACCGCCGTCCAGGACCCGGAGGAAGCCCAGATTCCCATCATGCCCCGGGCAGCCATTGCCCGCCATTCCCCCGATCACGTGCTTGCCCTGCGCGAGCTTCGCACATTGCTGCTGCAACTGGAGTCCGCCCATGCCCATTGACGTCGAAAGCAAGCTGCTGATCGTCGATGACCTGCCCGAGAACCTTCTTGCGCTCGAAGCCCTGATCCGCGGCCCGGGCCGTGCGGTGTACCGCGCGGGCTCGGCCGAGGAGGCGCTTGCGCTGCTGCTCGACCACGAGTTCGCGCTGGCCATCCTCGACGTGCAGATGCCCGGCATGAACGGCTTCGAGCTGGCCGAGCTGATGCGCGGCACGGAGCGCACGCGGCACATCCCGATCATCTTCGTGACGGCGGCGGGCCGCGATTCGAACTACGCCTTCCAGGGCTATGAAAGCGGCGCGGTCGACTTCCTCTACAAGCCGCTCGATCCGCATGCCGTCACCGGCAAGGTCAACGTGTTCGTCGACCTGTACCGCCACCGCAAGGCGCTGCGGCACGAAATGAATGCGCTCGCGGTGGCCAACCAGAAGCAGGAAGAGCTGGTCCAGCAGCTGCGCCACACGCAGCACGAACTCGAACGCGCGGTGCGCATGCGAGACGACTTCATGTCGATGGTCTCGCACGAGCTGCGCACGCCGCTCAACACCCTGTACCTCGAAACGCAGTTGCGCCAGGTCCAGGTGTCCAGGGGCAAGCTGGAGTCCTTTTCCGCGGATCGCCTTCCCGCCATGATCGAGCGCGACCAGCGGCAGATCCGCAACATGGTGCGGCTGATCGACGACATGCTCGACGTCACGCGCATGCGAAGGGACGCGCTGTCGATCCAGCCCAAGCCGGTCGACCTTGTCGCGCTCGCGCGGGCCGTGGTGGAAGGCCTCAGGCAGCAGGCCGAAGCCGCGGGCTCGGTCATCGCGCTGGAAGCACCGCGCGAGCTGCGCGGCGTGTGGGACGAGTTCCGCATCGAGCAGGTGCTGACCAACCTGCTGACCAATGCACTGCGCTACGGCGGCGGCAAGCCCGTGGAGATGATGCTGTGGGAGCGGGACGGCGCCGCGCACATCACCGTGCGCGACCAGGGCATCGGCATTGCGCCCGAAGACCAGCAGCGCATCTTCGAGCAGTTCGAACGCACCGACGACAGCCGCAAGCATGCGCCCGGCCTTGGGCTCGGGCTCTACATCACGCGCAAGATCGTGGGCCTGCACGGCGGGCGCATCGAGGTGGAGAGCCGGCCCGGCGAAGGTGCGGTGTTCCATGTCGAGCTGCCGCTGCAGGCCGCCGCGAAGACTGCGACGCAAGTGCGGGCGTAGGCGCCCTCCTACTGCGCGGAAGGCGATTGGCCGGGATACTGGGTGGATACAAATTGCTTGAAAGCCACCTCCCAGTGAACGTGCTGATCGTCGACGACAACGAAGCCGCGGCAGACCTGCTGCAGGAACTGCTGACGCTGCAGGACCATACCGCCCGCTGCACCTACACGGC
This sequence comes from Variovorax beijingensis, assembly GCF_007828835.1. Classification (GTDB taxonomy): domain Bacteria; phylum Pseudomonadota; class Gammaproteobacteria; order Burkholderiales; family Burkholderiaceae_C; genus Variovorax; species Variovorax beijingensis_A. The sequence continues at coordinate 50,999 of NZ_VIVL01000017.1, forward strand.
GCAACAGGCCATGGATGCGGCGGCCGAGGAGCGCTTCGACGCGGCGCTCATCGACCTCACGCTGCCCGACTTTCCCGGCACCGAGGTGGCGCGGCGGCTGCGTTCGGCCGCAGCGGACCGTGGCCCTCGGCTGCTCGTCGCCATTTCGGGCTTTTCGGAGGAAGAGGCGGCCGGCGCCGCGGCGCGGAACCTGTTCGACCACCACCTTCAGAAGCCCATCGACATGGGCGAACTCTCCGCCATCCTGTCCGCGCCGCGCCGCGCTGAGCGAGGCACCTAGCCGTTCAGTCCCGGTCTTCGTAATCCCGGTCGTTGTCCCATTCGTCGCCGTTCGGCGGGCGATACGGGTAGCCCGGCCCGTAGTAGATCCGTCCGGGCGGCGGCGCATAGACGGGTGCCGGCCGGTAGTACACGGGCGGCGGCGGACGGTAGTAGACCGGCGGGGCCGGCGCGTAGTAGATCGGCGCCGGATAGTAGGCAGGCGGCGGCACGTAGTACGGCGCCGGATAGCCACCCGCCCCGATCTGCACCGACCAGCTGCCGCGCGCGCTGGCCGCGCCCGCGGCGAGCAGCGCACTGGCCGCCATCGCGCCAAGGGCCACCCATTTGAAGACAGAAGAACGCTTGTTTTTGACTTTCACTGCAGCTCCCTTGAAAAGGCGCTGACGGCCAGCACCCATGGTGGTTGCAACGCCCGACGCACTCTGCGAGTGCACCTGCCGCCTCGCCGGATCGTTGCCAAACGTCACTGCGCGGCCGATGCCGCTCAGCTCGTGATCTCGCGGCGCGAAAGCTGCACTTCGGCGCCGGCGGTATTGAACGCAATCGTCGGTGCGGTGAAATCGCTCAGCGGCGCGCCCAGGCCGATTTCGCCGCGCCCGTGCAGCACGCATTCCTCGCGCCTGAGCGCCACTTCCTGGCTCGGCCCGCCGTTGCCGTGAAACCGGACCCAGGTGCCGTAGGTGCTCAGGTCGGTCAGCACGCAGCTGCCATGCCGCAGCTCGATGCGTGCATGCAGCCTGGAGACGCGCGGATCATTGACCACGAACTGCGCATCGCTCACGCGCCCGAGGTGGATCGGCAGTTCTTCGGTGCGGAAGGTGGACCGCACATCGAGCCACGCCAGCTCGATCTGTCCCAGCGAAGAATCGGGCAGCCGCAGCGGCGTCAGCGCGGCCGGCAGCGTGAGGAACGAAGTCATTTCCTCCTGCCAGTCGATGCGGTGGACGGCCGACATCTCGCTGCGCCCGCGAATGGTGATGAGCCCCAGGTCGCGATGCCGAACGCCGGTTTCGCCCAACTGCGCGATCGCCGCATCGGTGGCCCAGATCTGCCCGGGCCCCGCCAGGTCGCTCAGACGCGACGCCAGGTTGACGGCATCGCCGAAGCAGTCGCCCTCGACCTCGACCACCTCGCCGCTTGCAACGCCGATCTGCAGCGCCATGCGCAGCGGCACGGGCCAGGTCATGAGGCGCTTCTGGTGATGGCGCTGCAGTTCGATCACTGCCTGCGTGGCGGTGGCCGCATTCGAAAAAATGGCGAACACGCCATCGCCGAGCGACTTCACGACCCTGCCGCCGTGTGCCTGGCAGACGCCGCCGATCCATTGGGTCAGCCGCGTCACCGTGTCGGTGGCGCGTGCATTTCCCATGGCTTCGAAAACCCTGGAGCTTCCGGTCAGGTCTGCGAATACGACTGTGGAATTGACGTCCATGCTGTGACAGCGGCTTGTTTATATTACTTTTGTACTCAAACCCTTATGGCAGCTTTAAGTGCAACGTAAAGTGTGTTGTTTACAAACAAGAAACAGTGTTTCAGAACTTGTGATTCGCGCGCCCGAGGCTTAAGGTAGCGACCGTCCTGGCTCCCGGCAATACGCCTTTAGTCCACATGCTGCCTCTTCGTCGTTTTTTCCGCCTCCTCGGAATTCCCGGTATCGGGTCTCCCCGGGTGGGAGAGAACCAGCTGGGACGCATCCGGGCCGCCATGCTGTCGGTGCTGCAGGCGCATGGCGAGCACTCGGTCCAGCGCGTGGCGCAGCGCGTGCGCTTTGCATCCGATGTGGAAGCGCTCTGGTACCTGCGGCAGGACGTGATGGTTGCGCTGAGCGCCATCGACGGCGAAGCCGCAGCCCGCCGCCAGATGAAAGCCATCAACAGCATGTTCAAGGGCGGCCTGCCCGGCTCGATGGGCCCGCGCGCCCATCAGCGCTTCACCCACTGAAGGATACCGCGGCAGCTCGCGTTCAATGCGCATGGCCGTGGTCGTGGCCGTGGCCGCCATGCCGGTGGCCCCACACCATGAAGACGTCGCGTCCTTCGGCCGCCAGCTCGACCTTCGCGCCCACGGGCAACAGCACCTTGGTCGGCACGTGCCCGAAAGGCAGGCCCGTGAGCACGGGCACCTTGAGCGTGGCTCGCAGCCGGTCGACCACCGCTTCGAACCCGAAGCCGCGGTCGTAGCCCGGCACCTTGCGCATGCCCGTGAACTGGCCGAAGACGATGGCGCGCTGCCTGGCCAGCACGCCGGCCATGCGCAGCTGGTCGAGCATGCGCTCGATGCGGTAGGGATGCTCGTTGACGTCCTCGATGAAAAGCACGCCCTTCTCCACTGCGGGGAAATAAGGTGTTCCGAGCAGGCTCGCGAGCACGCACAGGTTGCCGCCCCACAAGGTGGCGTCGTGCACGGGCTTCAGCTTCAGGCCGGCATCGCGCACCGGCATGCGCCAGCCGGTGCCTTCGCCCTGCCCGCTTGCCAGGTCGCCGAAGCAGGCTTCCATGATGTCGTCCGCGCCGCCTTCGGCACCGAAGTCTTCGCCGACGGCGGGGCCGGCCCAGGTCACGGCGCCGGTCTTGGCGAAGAGTGCGCACTGCAGCGCGGTGAAGTCGCTGAGGCCGACGAATTCGGTGCCGCGCCCGATCGCCTTGGCCACGGCCTTGTAGGGAATCGCGTCGAGGATGCGCGTGAGTCCGTAGCCGCCGCGTGCGATCAGTGCAATGTCGGCGCTGCTTGCGGCTGCGCGGCTGATGGCAGCGAGGCGCGTGGCGTCGTCGCCCGCAAAGCGCTGGTGCACGGCCAGCGCGGCTTCGTCGATTTCGACCTCGTAGCCCAGCGCCTTGAGTCTTGCCACGCCGCGCCGGAAGGCGGCCTTGTCGCGAATCGCGCTGGAGGGGGAATAGATGTAGATGTGTTTGCTCACGGCGTCGAGTATCCCATTGCGTTGCGCACCTCCTGGGCGAGCAGCGCAGCCTGCTGCGCATTCGGGCCGGACGAGGACGCCATGGGACCGAGCGCGCGCAGCGCGGCCTGGTAGCCGCGGTCGGGGAACGGCGTGCGCCATGCATCGCCCACCGGCTCGCCGCCTTCGGGCGCGAGCAGCACGGCTGCAAACAGGCCGCCCCTTCCGGCCTGCAGCCGTGTGGCCAGGCCGGTGGCCGCGGCGCTGTGCACCAGCACCATCGGCGGCGGCTGCAGGCGGTCGAGCCATTCGTTCAGGACCTGGCAGTGCCATTCGATGCGGTGCGCCGCTTCGCGCTTGGGCTTGTCGCTCTTGCCGAAGCCGATCAGGTCAGGCACCAGCGTGCGCAGCCCGGGCGCCCCGACGAGGTGGCGAAAGAAGTAGCCCCATTCGCCCGGACCATGAAGGCACAGGCAGGCGGCGGCCGAACCGTCCCGCGGCCCCTCGTCGAGGTAGTGCATGCGCCAGCCCTGCAGGCTGGGCAGGTCATGGATGTAGCGCGGCTCGAAGGCGTAGCCGGCGAGCGCACCGAAACGCTCGGGCGGCGTGCGCAACGCGTCGTCGCGCAGGGGCTCCGCCTGCTCGCGCGCCGCATCGCGGCGCTGCTGGAAGAAGCCTTGCAGCAGCGCGCTGCACTCCGCGGCCAGCACGCCGCCCTGCACCTGCGTGCGGTGGTTCAGCCGGGGTTCGGCAAACAGATCGAGCACCGAGCCGGCCGCGCCGGTCTTGGGGTCGGCCGCACCGAACACCACGCGCGCGAGCCGCGCATGCAGCATGGCACCTGCGCACATCGCGCAGGGCTCGAGCGTGACGAACAGCTCGCAGCCGTCGAGCCGGTAGTTGCCGAGCGCGGCGGCGCCGGCGCGCAGCGCGTTGATCTCGGCATGGGCACTCGGGTCGTGCTGCGCGACCGGCGTGTTGCGCCCGGTGGCGACGAGCTGCCCGTTCCTGACCAGCACCGCGCCGACCGGCACCTCGCCTGCCTCGGCCGCAAGGCGCGCCTCGGCCAGCGCGAGCGCCATCCAGTGCGCATCGCCCATGGGCTTGGAAGCGGACTCAGTTGTCATCCGGCATCTTGCGCGCCTGCGCCGCGGCGTCGAGCGCTTCCTTGACCTGCTTTTGCACCTGCTGGGCCTGCGTGCGCGCATCGGCGGGCGCCTCGCCGGCCGCGGGCGCGGCAACGCTGGTGAGCTGCTTCTTCGCCACCACCCCGGCGATCACGAGCGCCAGCAGCAGGCCGGCCAGTCCGAACATGCGCATCTCAGCTTCCTTCCGCCACGGGCGCTTCGGCCGTCATGCCCAGGCGCTCCATCCACACGGCCAGCGCCTTCTCGTCGGGCGTGCCGGCGCTGTAGACGGCATGCATGGCGGCGTGCGATTCGCGCCGGTGCTGGTTCAGCTTGACCTTGCATTGCAGTGCGCTCACGCGCAGCTCGAATCCGACGATGCCGGCCAGCATCTTGAGCTGGAACTCCTCGCCCAGGTCGCGCCATTGCTGCGCATAGCCGGGCTCGTGCTCGCCGATGAGCTTCTTGAGCAGCGCGTCCTTGGCCGCGGGCTCCTCGATCAGACTAGCCTGGACGGTGCAATGCACCACCAGGTAGTTCCAGGTCGGCACGCGCGCGAGGTCCGGATAGACCGAGGGCGACAGGTAGGCATGCGGACCGAGAAAGGTGGCCACCGCCTGCGGCCGCGCCTGCAGATGGCGCCAGTGCGGATTGGGCTTGGCGCAGTGGCCCAGCAGCACCAGCTGGCCACCCTCCTGCTGCTCGGCCACCAGCGGCAGGTGGGTGACGTAGGGCAGGCCTTCGTCGTCGGTCGAGATCAGGCTGGCGAAGGGATGTGCGCGCATCAGCTCCAGCGCGATGGCCGGGTCCTTGGCGTTGAATTGCGGCGGCATGTACATGGGGCAATTTCCTCGTGGTGAGGCTCGATTGTCCCCGAGCCGTCCTATCGTGCGCGCGGCGTTTCCAGCAGCTTCACCATGGCCGTGTAGCCGCGGGCCCGGGCCAGCTGGAGCGGCGTGTTGCCTTGCCGGTCCGCCAGCGAGAGGTTGGCGCCCGCATCGATCAGTGCGGCCAGCGTGCGTTGGTGGCGCGGGCCGCCGTCGCCGAGCACGATCGATTCGATCACTGCCGTCCAGTGCAGGTTGTTGACATGGTCGAGCGGCGCGCCGGCCGCGATCAGCTGGCGCACCACTTCGTCATGGCCCAGGTGCGCGGCGGCAATGAGCGCGGTGCCGTCGTAGCGGCTCGTCACCTGTCCGGCCTTCGCGCCGAGCGACAGCAGCAGCGCGAGCGTCGCGGCGTCGTCGGCCACCGCGGCGATGGTGACGGCGTCGTAGCGGTCGTCGTCGAGCAGGTCGAGGTTTGCGCCGGCCTTGGCAAGCAGCTTCACCGCCTCGCGCTGCCGGGCATGCGTGGCAACGTGCAGGGGCGTGCGGCCCCGCGCGTCGCGCGTGTCGAGATTGGCGCCGGACGCGATCAGGCCCTTGAGCCTGGGCAGGTCGCCCTGCCAGGCCACGCGGTGCAGCCCTTCATAGGCCAGCAGCTCGGCCGCCTGTGGCGGCACCTGGGCCGACGCACCAGCCGATGCGCCCAACCCAAGCGCGACTGCCAGCAGCCCGGACCAGATGCCATGCTTCATCATCAGCCCAGCTGGCCCTTGACCTTCTCGATGGCGGCGTTGGCGCACTGGTCGTCCAGGTGGCCGCCCGGCGCACCGCCGACGCCCACGGCGCCGATCACTTCGTTGCCCGACTTCACCGGCACGCCGCCGCCCAGCAGCAGGAAGCCCGGCAGGTACGCCAGGTTGGCGGCGCCCGGATTCTTCTGCGCACCTTCCATCATGGCCTGCGTCGCGCTCTTGGCCGATGCCGAGGTCCATGCCTTGCGCTCGCTCGACGCCAGCGTGTGCGGGCCGGCGTTGTCGGCGCGCTGCATGGCGCGCACGGTGCCGGCGCGGTCGACCACGGTGGCGGCCACGTTGTAGCCGTTGGCGGCGCAGGCGGCCACGGCTTCGGCCGCGATCTGGTTGGCCAGCGCGAGCGAGATGTTCTTTTCGGTGCGCACCGCGGGTGCTGGCGCCTGGGCCTGGACGGCCGATGCAGCGAGCAGGATGGCGAGGGCGCCGAAGCGAAGGTTGGGACGCATTTTTCGTTTTCTCCAGTGAATGCAGGGTGAATGGCGCCGGCCGTTTGCCGGCGGCTGCGCCACTGTAGAAAACACTGCCCGCCGCAGCCATTCGTACGGCTACGCCCGACGCTCCGTAGTTCTACGGAGCGCCCACGTTCAGCCTTCGCCGGCCACCAGCACCGCGTAGCGCCGGATCAGCTGCGCGAGCGAATCGCAGTCGAGCTTGGCGAACAGGTTGGCGCGGTGCGTCTCGACCGTGCGCGGCGACAGCGCAAGCGTGCGCGCAATCTCCTTGTTGGTCAGGCCCTGCACGATGAAGGCAAGCACCTCGCGCTCGCGCTCCGACAGCTGCGCCACGCGCTCGCGCGCTGCGTTGTCGGCCTGCGAGCGCTCGCGCGAACGCACATGCTGGCGCACCGCCTGCTGCAGGGCTTCGAGCAGTTGCTCGTCGTCCACCGGTTTCTCCAGGAACTCGGCCGCGCCGGCCTTGAAGGCGCGGCGGCACATCTCGACCGTGCCGTGGCCCGTGAGCATGATCACCGGCTGGTCGACGCCCTGCGCCATGAGCCGGTCGAGCACCGTGAGGCCGCTGATGCCGGGCATGCGCACGTCGAGCACGATGGCGCCGACGCTCGCGCGGTCGAAGCCGTCGATGAAGGCCTGCGGATCGGCCCAGCCCTGCACCCGCAGGCCGACCGTGCCGATCAAGAGCGACAGGCTGTCGCGCACCGCCTGGTCGTCGTCGATGAGATGGATCAGCGGCGATTGCGGCTGGTGGATGGCCGAGGTGTTGTTCATGCCATGCGCTCCGTGGATGCTGCCACCAGCGGCAGCAGCAGCGTGAAGCGTGCGCCGCGCGGCGCGGCATTGGCCGCGGAGAGGCTGCCGCCCATGCCGCTCGCCAGCGTTTCGCTGAGGCTCAGGCCAAGGCCCAGGCCGCCTTCGCGTGTGCTGAAGAAGGGCTCGAAGAGGCGCGGCATGGCTTCGGGCGCGATGCCGCGTCCGTTGTCGGTCACGGTCAGCACGCCCTCCTGGCCGTTGCGACCGACAGAAACGGAAAGGCGGCGTTCGGACGCAGGCACCAGGTCGAGCGCCTGCAAGGCGTTCATCAGCAGGTTGTGCACGATCTGCTCGAGCGCCACCGCTTCGGCCTGCACGCGCACCGGCGCCTGCGCGGTGGCGTCGAACTGCGCCGCAACGCCGCGCTGCGCGAACTCGGGCGCCAGCAGGTGCATGGCGCTGCGTACCACCTCCTGCAGCACCAGTGGCTTCACGTCGCCGCCGGCTTCGGGGCGTTCGATGACGCGGCGCAGTCGCCCGACCACGCCGGCCGCGCGGCGCGCCTGCTCCACGGCTTGCCCCATGGCATTGCGCGCCGTGGCCAGGTCGGGCGGATCGTCGTCGAGCAGCCGGCGCGCGGCCTGTGCATTGGCCAGCACGGCCGTGAGCGGCTGGTTCAGCTCGTGCGCCAGGCCCGCCGAAAGCTCGCCCAGGGCATTGAGCCTTGCGACCTGGCCAAGGCGCAGCAGCTCTTCGGCCCGGCGGCGCGCGATGCGCTGGCGCTGCGCGGTCCACAGGCCGGCCAGCAGCAGCGCCGCCGCCAAGGCCCAGCCGGCGATGCTGCGCCATGGCAGCTCGGCCCAGCCCACGTGGCGCTCGGCCACCACGTCGAAAGGCTGGCTCGGCGAGGCCAGGGGTTTGGTGAGGGCAAAGCGCCAGCCGCCCGCGTCCGCTTGCGCCGCGCGCCCCGGCTGCAGCTCGAACTGCTGCGCGCCGCGCTGCAGGCTCACGCGCACCGGGCTTCGCTTCGGGTCCATCGGCCAGTCGCGCCACGGCACCGAGCCGGCGAGGTCGATCTCGAGGGCGTAGCTGGCGGGCGTGGCGCCCATCACGAGCTGGTAGCGGCCCTGCGCGAGGTCCAGCTCCGCCAGCTCGGCGCGGCGCTCGCTGCGTGAACGCGCTTCCGCAGCCGCCAATGCGGCGGCCTGCTTCTCGTCGGGCCAGGCCTGGTCGCGTTCGCGCCGCTGCACGCGCAGGATCGACGGATAGACCGATGGCAGGCGCTGCTCCGGGCGGTCCGCACCGTCGCCGGGTTCGAGCAGCGCGAGCGTGGCCAGCACCGCGTCGTACTGCACCACCTGCTGGCTCAGGAGCCGGTGCGCGATGCGCGCGTCGGTCTCGAAATCCTGCTGCAGCTGCGCGAGCTCGGTGCGCGCGAGCCACACCGCGCCCACGGCCGTGAGGGCCAGCCATGCCAGCCACCAGCCACCCTGCGTGCGCAACCACTGTTTCATGGCGCGGATTGTGCCCGGCGCGGCGAGGCCGCCCGATGTTGGCCGAGAATGCGGCCCCAACATGGCTGATGAAGTGCAGGACTCCCTTTTCCCCGATCTTCCGCGCCCGCCCGAGGCGCATTCCACGGTGCCGCCAGAGGCCGAGCCGCCTGTGAAGAAGAAGCCGCGCGGCGCCACGGTGGAACCGGCGCCCGCCGATCCGGCACTGGTCGAGCTGGCCGCGGCGCTCCCTTCCGGCCTGCGGCTCGGCACCTCTTCATGGCGCTATCCTGGCTGGGCCAATCTCGTCTGGGATGGCGACTACGCCGAAACGGTGCTGTCGAAGAACGGACTGTCCGCCCTCGCCCGGCATCCGCTTTTCCGCACGGTGAGCCTGGACCGCAACTTCTACCGCGCGCTCACTGCGAGCCAGTACGCGCGCTACGCGGCCATGGTGCCCGACGACTTCCGCTTCGTGGTGAAGGCGCCGAGCCTCGTGACCGACGCCACCGTGCGCGACGAGAGCGGCCGCGGCACGCAGGCCAACCCGGTGTTCCTGAACAGCGAGATCGCGATCCAGGAATTCGTGCAGCCGGCGCTCGAAGGCCTGGGCCACCGCATCGGTGCGCTGGTGTTCCAGCTGAGCCCGATTCCCGCGCAACTGCTGGCCGACCAGCCCGCGCTGCTCGCGCGCCTCGGCGAGATGCTCGAAGCCTTGCCCAGCCTGAAGCCGACAGCGCCCGATGCCGTGATCGCGGTCGAGGTGCGCGACCCGCAGCTGCTCTGCCCTGCCTTTGCCGACATGCTTCGCAGTGTGGGCGCCACCTTCTGCATGGGCCTGCATGCCAAGATGCCGCCGATCGAAGACCAGCTGCCGATGCTGCGCGCGCTCTGGCCCGGACCGCTGGTGTGCCGCTGGAACCTGCACCGCCGCCACGGCCGCTTCGGCTATGAAGATGCGGAAAAGCTCTATGGTCCGTTCGACAGGATCGTCGATCCCGATCCCGAGACCCGCGAGGCGCTGGCCCGCGTGATCGCGGGCACCACCGGCGCGGGCCAGCTGGCCTACGTCACCGTGAGCAACAATGCCGAAGGCTGCGCACCGTTGACGATCGCCTCGCTCGCGCGAGACATCGCCGGCCTGTCCAAGCGCTAACTGCTGCGGCCTGCATTGTCCTTGGCTGCCACCGTCATCTCCAGCTCCACGCTCGCATTCTTCGGCAGCGCATAGACGCCGACGGCCGTGCGCACATGCACGCCAGCCTCGCCGAACACACGGTGCAGCAGCTCGGACGCCGCATCGGCCACCTCGCTCTGCTGCGTGAAATCGGCCGTGCACTGCACGAAGACCCCGACGCGCAGCACCTTCTCGATGCCGTCGAGCGAGCCGAGTTCGCGCCGCAGCAGGGTCAGGCAGCGCAAGGCGCAGATCTGCGCGGCCTCGCGGGCCTTGCCGAGCGGCACCTGGTCGCCCACGCGGCCGGTGACGACCACCGTGGTGCCCACGCGCGGCACCTGGCCGCTGGTGTAGAGCGTGCGGCCGTCACGGGCGATGGGTGCGTAGTTGCCGCCGGCAATGAGCTCGCCCTCGAAGCTGTGGCCCAGCTCGGCGGCAATCCGGTCGGCAATCTGGTCTCGGGTTTGCGATGTCATTCGGCTTCCGTTCAATGAAGCTTCATTGTCGCCATCCGCTCCTTGAAGAACAGATACAGATCGCATGGACGCGAGGCACAACAGGCGATGCCTGGCGCGTCGTCAGGCCGCCCGCTCCGAGGGCCACCGCCCCAGCACCTCGTGGATGCCTTCGCCGACGTGGCTTTCGATCAGCGAGAACGAGCCCGCCATCCACCGGACCGGCTCGATGGCATGCGGCTCGATCTTGCGCGGCGTGTAGGCCAGCGTCATGTGGGGCGTGAAGCCGCGCTCGGGCTTGAAGCCCGCATCCGCCAGCGCCTCACCCAGGCGCTGCCTGAACGCCGCAAGCGCCGAGGTGCTGCTGCCGCCGCCGCACAGCACAAAGGCCTTGCTCTGCTCGAAGCGCATGGCCTCGTCGAACATCACCTCGAACGACGGCGGCGCCACGGCGGCAGCCGCCTCCAGGGCCGCTTGCACCGTTTCGCGCGGCACCGCCAGAAAATGCCCGAGGTGATACAGCGTGACATGCAGGCGATGCGCCTCGGTCAGCTTGCCTTTCAGCGAATGCCGGTCCTTCAGGCGCGCCGCCAGCGCGGCAATCGACGCGGCATCTTCGGGGCGCGGAAAGATTGCGAAGAAGAGAGAGCGCGGCAGGCGCTCCTTGCGCGGCGCGGTGCTGCGCGCACGGCGGGGCGGCGGCGGCGCGGGATCGATGCCTGGGAGTAGCAGCTGTTCGGGCATGGCAGATGTCGGATTCACCGGTGCATTCAAACACGGCCCGGCGCCGTTGACCCGCACCCGGAACTCGGCGCATGCTGCACGGCTCTGACCTGCCATGAACGCCCCATCAGCATCCGGCCTTCCCCGGCGCACCGTCGCCGCAGCGCTCGTTGCCATGCCCGCGCTCTGGCTGGGCGCCCGCGCGCAGCCGGCGGCCAGCCGGCTCGCCACCCCTTCGCAGACCGAAGGCCCCTTTTATCCCGTGCGCCTGCCGCAGGATTCCGACGGCGATCTGCTGCGCAACGGCGCGCTGGACTACCGCGGCGGCCAGCCGGCCTGGGTCGACGGCACGGTGACCGATCTGGCCGGCAAGCCGCTGCGCGGCGCCCAGGTCGAGATCTGGCAGTGCGATCAGAACGGCCACTACCACCACCCCGGCGACGGCGGCCGCGCCGATGCCGCCTTCCAGGGCTTCGGCCGCGTCACGGTCGGTGAAGACGGCAGCTACCGCTTTCGCACCATCCGCCCCGTGCCCTACAGCGGCCGCACGCCGCACATCCATGTCAAGGTGAAGCTCGGCACGCGCGAGCTGCTGACCACGCAGCTCTACGTGGCCGGCGACCCGGGCAATGCGCGCGACTTCATCTGGCGCAATCTTCCGCAGGCCGCGAGGGAGGCCGTCACAGTGCCTTTCGAGCGCGGGCCGGATGGGCTGCAGGCGCGCTTTCCAATTGCGGTTGCGGCCTGAAGGCGCCCGCCGCTGCCGCCGCTGTTGCCCGCCTTCGCCGCGAGGGAACCAGGGCACGCCAGGCGATCACGCAAGACGTGAGGCACAGCCCGATCCCCAGCAGCGAGAAGCCCAGGACCAGTGCATGCCGCAGCCAGGGGCGCGCAAGAAGCGGCGCAAAGTCCAGGCTGTGCAGCCCATGGTAGAGAACGCGCTGCCAGCGGCCCGACGCATCGCTGCGCAGGAGAATGCGTGCCGACGCGGGGTCTGCGAAGGCGGACACGCCGTCGGTCCAGTCGGCGCGCCACACGGGCAGCGGACGGGTGTGGCGGGTGTTCGGGTCCGCAGCCTCGCGTGCGTAGTACAGATCGTCGTAGGAATCGATGCGGCGCAGCGCGGGAACGCCGGCCTCCGGACGCAGCGCGGCCAGCAAGGCATGGACGGTGGCCGCAGGCAGCGCGGCAATGGCCCGCTCCGGATCGCGCGTCTCGGCACGTACCAGCAGTTGGCCCTCGGCAGATTGCAAGCGATACCACGGCTGCCCCGCAACGTGCAAAAGCTCCAGTTCGCGCGCAGCGAGGCCCTGCCGGCTGGCCTGCCTCAGCGCCTCGGCCGGATCGAGCCACGCCTCGATCGGTGCGCCGGCCCAGCGCACGCGCTCGTCTGCCGTGGCCCCGCGCGGGGAAAACACGCCGAACGGATTCATCGACAACAGGCCCGAACATATCCATGTGAGCGTGAAGATGCCTGCCGCCAGCCCCGCGATGTGATGCCAGCGCAGCCAGAACTTGCGGTAGGGAATCCAGCGCGAACGGTTCAGGAAGAGTTGCCAGGTGCCCAGCACCACGCCGCTCAGCGCCAGCAGGGTCGCGGGAAGGGAAAGCCACACCACGGCGTGATGCCAGGCGGCGGGGAACTGCCGCAGCACGGTCGGATAGATCCAGTGCGGCACGGCACCCAGCCAGTTCCAGAAGCGCTCGGCGCGGCGCGTGTCGCGCACGACCTCCGCCGCACCTGGAGAAACATAGAGTTCCAGCCCGTCCTCGCCATCCAGCGCAACCTTCACCAGCGGCCGGTAGGGATCGAGGCCCTGCGGCACGGTCCATTGATCGCGCTCCAGGCGCTCGGCGTGCCGTGCGCGGCGCCCGCTGAAGGCGTCGGCCGCGGCGGCCGCCTGTGAATCCGTGAGCGGCGACCGCAAGGCACCACTGCGCGCGTCGAGCGTTCGCCAATGGGGCGCAGCGGCGCCCTGCTCTCCATGCGCCAGCAGCCGCCAGACCGGATCCGCACCCGCCATGCCCAGGCGCGCCTCGGTGAAGCGAAGTCCGGCGCGCCGAGCCGCCTCCTCGGCGGTCAGGCAGCACCCCGGCGGCAGTTGCAGCGGCGGCAAGGCCTGCAGGCGTTCGACGGGGGTGAGGCTCGGGAACGGCACGAAGTACAGGACAACCCCGCTCGCAAACCACATGAGGAAGAACAACGCAAGCACGACGCCCAGCCACTTGTGCAGAAAGATGAGGGCCTTCTTCATGGCGCAATTGCCAGCTGCACGGCATCGATCATTCAGAAGCGCGCACGCGCCGTCAGCTGCACCGTGCGCGGCGCGCCCAGCAGCCAGCGCACGTTGCCGGTGCCCGAGACCGCATAGTCGCGGTCCGTCAGGTTCTTGACGGCCAGACTGAAATCGAGGCTGCGCGAAAACTCGTAGGCCAGCGACGCATCGAACACCGTGTAGGCCGGCAGGCGCGCCGTGTTGGCCGCGTTCGACTGCCGCGCGCCGACATAGCGTGCCCCGATGCCCAGCTGCCACCGCGGCTGGAAGCGATAGGCCGTCCACAGGTTGGCCGTGCGCTCGGGCACGCCGACCGGGATGTTGCCCGCGCGTGAGATGGCGCGGCCAGCGACCACCTCGTTGAAGTCGTCGTAGCGCGCACGCAGCAGCGCCGCATTGGCGTCGACGGTCCAGCCGGGCAGCGGCTCGGCCGCCACGGCCAGTTCGATGCCGGTCGACGATTGGCGCCCGACCTGTTGGGTGATCCTGGGGTCGCTGGCATCGCGGGAGAGCAGGTTGCGCTTTTCGATGCGGTAGAGGGCCAGCGTCCATTCGCCCTTGATGGCCGGCAGGCTGCTCTTGGCGCCCACCTCGACCTGCCGGCCTTTGGTCAGGTCGAAGGCGTTGCCACCGTTCGGAAGCGACAGCGCACCGCTCAAGGGGTCGGTTCCCGTGCCGTACTGGCCATAGAAGGAAACCGCATCGCTGGGTGTCCAGACCGCACCGATGCGGCCCGTGACCGGACTGTATGTCTTCGACAGACGGGCGCCAGTGCGCAGATCGTTGTTGTCGAGCCGCATGCGATCGCTGCGCAGGCCCGCCACGAGCTTCCAGCCGGGGGCGAGTTCCAGCGCATCCTCCGCGAAGAGCGCGGCCGTCTCCAGTGTGGAGCGGCGTCCCGGAAGCGTCGGCACCGGGCTGGTGAAATGGCCCGGCGCAAAGAAGAACGGGTCGACCGTGCTCACGCCGCCGTAGGGCGAATTGTTGGTGTGCAGCAGGGTCGTGCGGTACCAGTCCAGGCCGGCGACGAAGCGGTTCTTCAAGCCGCCGAGTGTGCCGTCGAAGGTGGCATCGAAGCGGTTGCCCGTCTGCTCCTGGTCGTGCAGGATCTCGATGTAGTCGCCGCGGCCGACCCGCGTGCCGGCCCTGTTGAAGCTGTAGGCCTCCGTGTTGCGCCAATGGCGCGCGGACGCCAGGTGGTAGAGCTCGTTGCGCAGCCGGATGCCGTCGCCGAGCTGGTATTCGGCCTTGACGCGCCACATGCGGTCGTCGTACTTCACGACCGAATCGTCCACGTTGAAATTGGTGCGCCGCAGCCGGCTGTCGAGCGCGCCATCGAGAAGCGGCGTGCCGAAGTAGCGCGCATCGTCATTGCGGCCGCCATCGAACGACAGCGTCAGCTTGAGCGCCCTGCTCGGACGCGCCGCAAGCGCGAGCGCGTAGTTCTGCCGGTCGTAGTTCTCGAAGCGGCGAAAACCATCGCTCGCGCCCGCATCGACGTAGACGGAATAGGCCAGGCTGTCATTGATCGGCCCGCGCAGTCCGATGCCGCCCTGCCGCGTCCCGAAGGAGCCCAGGCTGAAGAAGGCTTCGCGCTCCGTGCGATCGAAGCGCGGCTGCTTGGTGATGTAGTTGACGGCCGCGCCGATGGCGCCGTCGCCAAAGAGCACCGAGGCCGGCCCCCTGAGCACCTCGACCGACTCGAAGGGCCAGCTGGAGAACGGATAGGTCACGGTGCCGGACGCAACCACCAGCCGCGTGCCGTCGACCAGTTGGGCCACGGAGTTGTGCCCCGCAAAGCCCCGCGCCACCAGGCTGGTGCCGCCATTGCCGGGCGCCGGCGCTTCGGTGACGCCCGGAAAGCGGATGGCGACATCCTGCGCGCGGGCCAGGTTGCGTTCGGCGATGTCGGCGCTGCCCAGGCTGCTGACACTGGCCGGCGTCTCGCGCGGCGCAAGGCCCAGGCGCGAGCCAGTTGCGCTCGGCAAGTCGAGGCCCAGGCTGCTGCCGGGAGCGGTTTCACCGGCTGACACCTCGACGGCCGGCAAGGCGGCCTGGGCGCGGGATGCGACCGGGTGCATCGCCAGGCCGGCGATGCATGCCATGGCGCGTATCGCCCTGTGGCGGCGGATCGATGGGCACTCGATCGATGGGAACTTTGCGGATGGCTTCATGCTGCTGCGGCCAGGCATTGTTCGAGTCCCTGCACCAGGACATCCCTGGGCAGCTGCCTGCCGATGAAGACGATGCGGCTGTGGTGCGGCTCGCCCTCTTTCCAGCCGGGGCCGGCCTCGGTGCCCATCAGCATGTGGACGCCTTGCAGCACCACGCGGGTGTCCAGTCCGACCACCGCGATCACGCCCTTGTAGCGCATCAGGTGGGTGCCGTAGATCCGCAGGATGGCGCCGAAGAAATCTTCCAGCCGCGCCGCATCGAAGGGCCGCTCGGCGCGAAACACGAAGCTGGAGACGTCGTCATCGTGTTCGTGATCGACGTCGGTCAGGAAGTCGGGTTCGATCTCCAGGATCGCGTTCAGGTTGAACCCGCGGATATCGAGCAGCTGGTCGATCGGGGCCTGGCCGAAATGCGCCGCGGTGATCGGCGCGCGCGCATTCATGCGCAGCAGGCGCTGCTCGAGCGCCCTTACCTCTTCGACCGACACCAGATCGGTCTTGGACAACAGGATGCGGTCCGCAAAGCCCACCTGCTCCTGGGCTTCATGGTGCTCGTCGAGCTGAGCCATCGCATGCCTGGCGTCGACCAGCGTGACGATCGCGTCGAGCAGATAGGTCTGGCTGATCTCTTCATCGACGAAGAAGGTCTGCGCCACGGGCGCCGGGTCGGCCAGCCCGGTGGTCTCGATGATCACACGCTCGAAGCTCGCGCTGCCGTTCCTGCGGCGCGCCGCGAGCTCGCCGAGGATGCGCACCAGATCACCGCGCACGGTGCAGCAGATGCAGCCGTTGTTCATCTCGATGATCTGCTCGCCCTCTTCCTGCACCAGCAGTTCGTTGTCGATGCCGGCTTCGCCGAACTCGTTCTCGATCACGGCAATCTTGTGGCCGTGCTGCTCCTTCAGGATGCGGTTCAGCAACGTGGTCTTGCCGCTGCCGAGGAAGCCGGTGAGGATGGTGACGGGGACGAGGCTCATGGATGGCTCTGAGTGAAGATTGATGGGGCGCTCGACGAACTCAGCGCTTCGCGGAGAGCGCCGAGGCAATGGTTATGGCGTTGTGGGCGAACAGCTTCAGGTAGGTGTCTGCTTCGGTTCCCGGTGCCGACAGCGCATCGGAATAAAGCCGGCCGCCGACGATGACCCCGCCCTCACGCGCAATGCGCTGGACCAGGCGCGGGTCGGAGATGTTCTCGACGAACACCGCGCGTACGTCCTCGCGCCGGATCTGGTCGATCAGCCGCGCGACCGAGGCGGCCGAGGCCTCGCTGTCGGTGTTCATGCCCTGCGGCGCAAGGAACTCGATGCCGTAGGCCGCGCCAAAATAGCCGAACGCATCGTGCGAGCTGATCACGCGGCGATGCTGGCGCGGCACCGTATCGAAACGTGCGCGAATCTCGCGGTCGAGCGCCTGGAGCCGCTCGATGTAGCTGGCGCAGCGCTGGCCGATCTCGGCTGCAAACGCCGGCCGTGCGCGCGCCATCGCATCGCGCAGGTTCGCCGCATAGCGCTGCGCGTTCGCAAGGTCCTGCCATGCATGCGGATCGGGCTCGCGGCCCATGCGGCGCACCGGCACGCCCTCGCTGGCCACGGCGACGGCACCGCGGTAGCCGGATGAACGCACAAGCCGGTCCATCCAGCCTTCGAACGCCAGCCCGTTGACGACGACCAGCTCGGCATTGGCGAGGCGACGCGCATCGGCCGGGCTCGGCTGAAAGACGTGCGCGTCGGAGTCCGGACCGACCAGGGCCGCGACTTCGACCGCGCTGCCGCCGATCTCGCGCGCCATGTCGGCGAGGATCGAGAAGCTCGCGACGACGCGCAGCGGACGCGGTGCGGTGGATTGCGCAAACACCGGCAGCGGCAGCGCGATGAGCGACGTGGCGAAGAAGCGGCGGCGCATGGGATTCGATGGAAAGTTCATGTCAGGCATTTCGATGAGAGCGTGGGCGCAGGAGCCGGGTGAGCAATCCACCGTTCGGTCCGAACACGAGCGACAGCAGATAGGTCGCGCCCGCCACCAGGACGATCGCGGGCCCCGAGGGCCACTGCGCATGAAAGGACAGCAGCAACCCGGCAAAGCCGGACAGCAGCGCCATGCCGGCTGCAACCAGCGCAAGGCTCCAGACTTCGGCGGCCCAGAAGCGCGCCGCGGTGGCCGGCAGCATCATCAAGCCGACCGCCATCAGCGTGCCCAGCGCCTGGAAGCCTGCCACCAGATTGGCGACGGTAAGAACCAGAAAGACGCCGTGCACCAGCGAGCCGGGCCCGCCCACATTGCGCAGGAAGCCCGGATCGAGGCATTCCACGAGCAGCGGCCGGTAGATGGCCGCCAGCACGACCAGCGTCGCGCTCGCGACGCCGGCCATCAGCATCAGCGCCGCGTCGTCCACGGCAAGGATGGTGCCGAAAAGCATGTGCATCAGGTCGACGCTGCTGCCATGGGTCGACACCAGCAGCACACCCAGCGCGAGCGCGATCAGGTAGAAGGCCGCGAAGCTCGCGTCTTCGCGCTGCGACGTCACGCGGGTGACGAAACCGGCCGCCAGCGCCACGGCGAGCGCCGCGAGGAAACCGCCCGCACTCATCGCCGCCAGCGAGAAGCCCGCAAACAGAAAGCCGAGCGCCGCGCCCGGAAGCAGCGCGTGCCCCATCGCGTCGCCCATCAGGCTCATGCGCCGCAACACCAGCAAGGTGCCGATCGGCGCGCTGCCCAGGCCGAGCGCCAGCGTGGCCACCAGCGCGCGGCGCATGAAGCCGTACTCCACGAAAGGCTGCACCAGCAAGGCCGCGGCGTTCATGCCACGACCTCCCTGCACACGGGCGCATCCTCGTCCCACGCCTCGGCCATCTGGCGCGCGCGGAACAGGTTCCCGGCATGCAGCACCTCGGCCGTCGGCCCCCAGGCCACACAGCGCCGCGCCATGAGCAGGGTGCGGTCGAAGTGCAGGCGCACCTGCTCGAGGTCGTGCAGCACGGCGATGACGGTGCGTGCCTCTGTATGCCAGCGCGCAACCACGGCCAGCAGGTCGGCGGTGGTACGTGCATCGATCGCGTTGAACGGTTCGTCCAGCAGGATCACCGACGCGTCCTGCAGCAGCACGCGCGCAAAGAGCACGCGCTGGAACTGCCCTGCCGACAGCTCGGCGATGCCGCGGCGCTGGAAGCCGCCAAGGCCGACGGCCTCGAGCGCGGCTCCCACGGCATCGCGCTGCCGTGCGGCGATGCCCTTGACGCAGCCGAGCCGCCCCCAGTGCCCGAGCGCCACCAGGTCGAACACGCGGATCGGAAAGCTCCGGTCGATCTCGGCCTGCTGCGGCAGCCACGCGATGCGGTCGCGCGAGGCGCCGTCGAAGGAGACCCCGCCCTCGGCTGGCCGGATGCGTCCCATGATCGCGGCAAGGAGGCTGGTCTTGCCCGCACCGTTCGGCCCGACGATGGCGGTGAGCGAACCCGGCGTGAACTCCCCCGACAGGTGATGCACGGCCGGATGGCCGCGATAGGCCACCGTGAGGTTGTTCAACCGGATGGCAGGAGGAGGAATCGGCGTGCCGCTCATTTCAGCGCCCAGCCGACAGCAAGCCACAGCGCCGCGGCCAGCATCAATGCGCCCGCCACGCGCACCCATGCGCTGGCCATCAGCAGGCTCGGCGGGCTTTGCGGCCAGGCATTGGGCGCAGCTTCAGTTCGGCGGGGCGGGTGTTCCATGCCTGGACTATATTGCAATTGCGAATGCATTCGCAATAACAGAGAAAACCTTTGCGCCACAAGAGTGCGATCGGCGTTCCTTGAACATTCGACTGACGCGCAAGGGCAAGCAGATGGCCAGGAAGGCGTTCGATCAACACGGCCGGTGGATTGCCAGCCTGTTCCTCCATCTGTCCGTACAGGAGCGAAAGACGCTCGCCGGCCTGCTGCAAAAGGTGGCGGCAGACCGGCCATGACCAGCGGCATCGCTCATCACAACCTCAAGCAAAGGAGCTCCCATGTCCCACTACCGTTGAACTCTATTCCCCCAAGCCCGGCTGGCTGGCGTTGCCGGCGCTGCAGCGCAGCCAATTCCTGGACGAAATCAAGGCGGGCATGGGCGGGCTGGGCGCGCTCGGCGTCGAAATCCTGATGCTCGGCCAGACCGAGCCGGGCATCGACCAGGCCAGCGGCCATCGCTTCCTGGGCATCTGGCGCTTTCCCGATGCCAAGGCCCGCGATGCCTTGCTGGCAGGCATCAAGGCATCGGGGTGGTACGACCATTTCGAGCACGTGAATGCCGCTGGCGCCGGGGGCGGCTTTTCAAGCCATCTGGCCGAGTTGGCGAATGCTTGAAGGCTGATCTTCCGGTGCATGCCAGGGAATAGCGACAGGGCTGCAGCGCCCTGCCCTGTGCCGCCGCGCCCGACTCAATCTTTTGGTGCGTGCGCCACGCCAGCCTTGGCCCACACTTCCAACCGATCGAGCAGCAAGACCAGCGACTGCCCGCGCGCCGACAGCGTGTAGCGAACCCCACGGGGAAAACTCGACAGGAGCTCGCGCGAAACCAGGCCTCGTTGTTCCAGGCCATCCAGGCGTTCGGTCAGCACCTTGGGCGTGATTCCGGCCAGGCACCCGACCAGTTCGCCATGGCGCTTGGGACCGGTCTGCAGATGCCAGAGGATCAGCGCGTTCCAGCGGTGCCCCAGGAAGGCCAGCCAGTCTTCGACCGGGCACTCGCTCGCGTGCTTGGCCGCAGGTGTGTCGATGCCGGCCGGGGCCGCCAGGTTCTCTGCAGTCCTATCCATTTGGTGAGTACTGGATCCGCATGCTGTGATGGGCTCCATCGTATTTCAGAGAGAGCCCGTCCGTCATGTCCAAGGTCACGACCCCCGCCGCAATGAACGAAGCCTTTGCCCGCGCGTTCAACAGCCGGCATATCGACAACCTGCTGTCGCTGTACGAACCGGATGCCGCCCTGCGCACCGATGCGTCCGCCCCGACATGCAGGGGAAAACCCGCCATCGCCGCGGAGTTCGGCAAGCTGCTGGAGATTCCGGGAGTGATGGTGTCTCGCAACAACTTCTGCGTGGAAGTGGACGGCCTTGCGCTGCTGCGCGCCGACTACAGCCTGAGCTCGCCGGAGGGAAAGACGATCCTCGCCGGCAGCTCGGCCGAGGTCGTGCGCCGGCAGGCGGATGGCTCGTGGCTCTACGTCATCGACCATGCGGCGGGTGCGAGCCTGCCGCGTGTTGAAGGCTGAGCCGGTCTGCGCCTGCCCTACCGGCGGCAGGAGGCCGCGAAGAAATCGAGGATCTGCTCGCCCAGCAGCTGCTCCCCGCTGTTGAAATGCGCCATGACGGAAACGTGGTTGTGGCCCGCGACCTTCATGTGGCGCGGCGCGACACGACGTGCCTCCGCCACGCGATAGGCGAATTCGGTCGCATAG
This sequence comes from Variovorax beijingensis, assembly GCF_007828835.1. GTDB lineage: Bacteria > Pseudomonadota > Gammaproteobacteria > Burkholderiales > Burkholderiaceae_C > Variovorax > Variovorax beijingensis_A. Next base: position 71,864 of record NZ_VIVL01000017.1, read on the forward strand.
ACGTCGAGCAGCGGGTTCTCGTATTGCGCATTGACGACGAACACGGGCATTGCGAGGTGCGCTGCATGCGCGATGGGCGCCAGGGCCGGATAGAGGCTCGGGTCGTGGCCGAAATACGCCCGCACGCCGGCCGCGTTGGGGTTTTCCGGCAATGTGTCGGCGCGCAGCCGCGCGGACACCAGCACCAGGCAGCACACGTCGCGCCGCAGGTGGGCGAGCGCGGGATCGCAGGCAAAGGTCGCCGCGTGGGTGCCTCCGGCGGAATGGCCGATCAGGCAGATGCCGCGCGGATCGCCGCCAAAGCCGCGGATGTGCCCGGAGACCCAGGCGCAAGCCGCGGCGACGTCCAGGGCGCCTTGCGGATGCGGCGCCTCCGGTGCCAGCCTGTACTCGACATTGACGCCCACGCAACCCTGGCGGGCGAACCAGGTCAGCACGTTGGCGTACATGGCCTCGTTGATGTCCTTGGCGCCACGGACGAAAGCGCCGCCGTGCACGAAGACCACCACGGGCGCGTCGCGCGCAACTGCCGGACGATAGACGTCCAGCAGCTGGCGCGGGTGAGGTCCGTAGGAAAGTTCACGCGTGACGGCGACGCCATCGCGCGGTGCTGCCATCAACACAGGCAGGTAGGCGGCCTTGACCCGGTCGCCCGCGCTGCGGATGTCCTGCTGCCACATCGGGCCGACCTCGCGCAGCAGTTCCTCGATTGCGACGGGCCGGGGGATCGCGCGCATGGCCGGTCAGTCCTGCCGGAAGGCCGTGGCCTCGACCTCGAAACACCAGTCCGGGTGTGCCAGCGCCGCGACCACCACCAGGGTCGAGGCCGGCCGCGCCGATCCAAGGTACATGCTGCGGATCGCATTGAGCCGGGGCAGGTCCGCCGCACGGGTGAGGTAGGTCGTCACCTTGACCAGGTGCGATGCGTCCATGCCGGCCGCCTGCAGCACCGCCACCAGATTCTTCCAGGCCTGGTCGGCCTGGGCCTCGAAGCCTTCCAGCAGACGACCTTCCGGGGTCACCCCGATCTGGCCCGCCACATGAAGACAGGTGCTCGGGCCATGGGTGGAGATGCCGTGGCTGTAGGCACCGGCGGGCGCTGCGACGTTGCCGGGAACGATTCGTTGGTGCATGGCGGCTTCAGTGCACGACGCTGTCGATCTCCGGGATGGCCGGAATCTCGACGCCGTACACGCCGATGTCCTCGCGGATCTTGTTCACGCCCATGCGGATGATGCCGATCTCTTCATCGGGGTGCGTCGCGCCGAGGCCGTGGTCGGCCGCCAGCGCGCGGTTGCGGCCGGAGCGCGCGCGCTCGGCGTCCGGCAGGTTGACGACGGCATAGACGCCGTTGAGCAGGCTGCCGCGCAGCTTCTTCGCGACCTTCAGGCCGATCAGGCGCTTTTCCTCCGGAGACAACTCGCTGAAGAAGCGCCGCATGATGATGCGGCCGAACTGTATGTGGCGCGCCTCGTCGCGCAGGATCAGCCGGCAGACCTCGCGGATCGAGTCGAACCGGGCGTTCTCGTAGCGCGCCTGCAGCAGGTCGCCGGACAGCTGCTCGAACAGCGTGTTGACCGAGAGGCCGGCGAAGAAGCTCATGGCCTTCTCGTCCGACTCGTCGTGGAAGCGCGGGATGATGTCCTTGAAGTAGTCAGACCGCGGCATGGGCTCGTATTCGGCAAGGGCGTCGGCGATGCGGAAGCTGGCCTCGTGATGGCGGAACTCCTCGGCGATGAAGTTGGTGATGTGCTGCTTCACCTCGAACGGCTGGTGTTGAAAGATCGCGTCGCGCAGGCGCTCTGCGCCATAGGGGGTGGCGCCGTGCTCCATCCAGGCACGCAGGCTCCACCATTCGGCGCCGGCCTTGCGCACTTCCGGCGGCAGGTCGGCCTGCTGGAGGTCGGAATAGTCGATGTCGGCGATCGGGTTCCAGGCCAGGTCGCGTGCCTGGGTGCAGAGGCGCCAGACCTCCGGGTACTCGACCTTCGACACCACCGGATAGGGGTTGGGAACGGCGGGGATTTCTTCGAGCAGGGACGGCTGCATGGGCGTGGCTCCTTCATTCGGCGATGGGGATGCCATTCATGCTAGGCGCGTGCTCTTGATACATCCAATACTGTTTAAATGGAGTCGTGATCCGAACTGTGTATATCCAGTCAACTTTCACAAGGCTGTCCAGATGATCGAGTTCAGGCAATTGCGTCAGTTCGTGGTGGTGGCGGAAGAGCTCAACTTCGGCCGTGCTGCGGAAAAGCTGCACATGTCTCAACCGCCACTGAGCGTGGCCATACGCAACCTGGAGCTGCAGGTGGGCACGCTGCTGATAGACCGCAGCCGGCACCATGTGCGCCTGACGCCGGCAGGCAAGGTTTTTCTGAAGGATGCGCACCGCCTGCTGACACAGGCCCATGCGGCCACGGAGCGCGCCCGGCGCGCCGCCCAGGGCGCCGAAGGCTCGCTCAGCCTGTCCTTCGTGCCAAGCGCTGCGCTCGACCTTCTTCCGGACATCTTCAAGCGGTTTCAACGCGACTACCCGACAGTCCACCTGCAAGTAACCGCGGAGACGACCACCCGGCAGGTGGAGGCCCTGCGGCGAGCCGAGGTCGACCTGGCCCTGGTGGTCGGCCCACTGCAGGACGTGCCGGACCTTGCCTTTGTTGATCTTCAGGCACAGGGTTTCGTGATTGCCGTGCCTCGCAGCCATGCCCTGGCAAAACAGCGCTCCGTGAAGATCAAAGCCCTGGCGGCAGAGCCCTTCATCGCCTTTCCAGCGGCCGAGGGCGCGGGTTTCGTGGCGGCGCTTCTCAGTGCCTGCAAGGCCGCGGGCTTCTCGCCAAGGGTCGTCCAGGAAGCCTCCCAGATGCAGGCGGTGCTGACACTGGTCGCCGGCGGCCTGGGCATCGCCCTGGTGCCGGCCTCCATGCGCATGCTGGCCATGAAGGACGTGACTTTTCTCGACGTGGCCGAAACGCGCGCGCCGCCGACCTACCAACTGGCCTTCGCCTACAGCCGCACCAACGACAACCCTGTGATCCATTCTTTCCTGTCGGTGGCGGGCAAGGTCGTCTCGCACGCGCGCAGCACCTGAATCCCGGCATTCCGGCCGGACCATGGTGATTCGATTCATGTATGGATTCGGTACGCAGTCCGTATTGGACGTTATGACGCACCGTTTGCATCATGTTGGCAAGGCGCCGGGGAACGCCGCCGATGTCGCCCGCATCTGCCAACTGGAGTCCACGATGAAATTCATGAAGCTGTTCGCCGCCCCGGTGCTGCTGGCTGCAGCCATCTTCGCTGTGCCGTCGTCCGCGCAGACCTACCCTGCCCGCGCCATCACGCTCGTCGTTCCCTATCCGCCGGGGGGCTCGGCCGACATCCTGGCGCGCACCGTCGGCGAACAGCTGGCAACCCGCCTTGGGCAGCCTGTGATCGTGGAGAACAAGGCCGGTGCCGGCACGGCCATCGGCGCACGTTTCGTCGCAGATGCCAAGCCCGACGGCTACACGCTGCTCATGGGCACCGTCAGTTCCCAGGCGATCAATCCGGCCATGAGCAAGGTGGGCTACGACCCGATCAAGGGCTTTGCGGTCGTCAGTGCGCTGGCATCGATTCCCTTCGTGCTGGTGGCCCATCCCGCTGCTCCCTACAGCAATGTATCGGAACTGATCGCCGCCGGCAGGAGCAGCCCCGGCACCATCGGCTTTGCATCGGCCGGGCCCGGAACCTCCAACCACCTGGCGGGCGAGATGCTCGCGAACGCCGCGCATGTCCAACTGCTGCACGTGCCGTATCGGGGCAGCGCGCCTGCGCTTGCGGATGTGCTGGCCGGGCATGTCCCCGTGATGTTCGACCTGCAGACCACCGCCATCCCCAACCTCAAGGCGCAGAAGGTCAAGGCGCTGGCCGTGACGAGTCTGCGTCGCAGTCCGTTGCTTCCCGACGTGCCCACGGTGGCGGAGAGCGGCTTGCCGGACTTCGAAGTCAGCGCCTGGTTCGGCCTGTTCGCACCCGCCAAGGTCCCGCAGCCTGTACTCAGGCAGCTGTCCGAGGCAATGGCCGACGTCCTGCAGGCTCCCGCCATGGTGCAGCGCCTGCGGGAAATCGGTACAGAGCCGGATACCCGCAACGCCGCGCAGTTCGCCAGCTACACAGCAGCGGAAGTCGGCAAATACGCGCTCATCGTGAGGTCAGCGGGCCTCGCGCCCTGATGCCGCCCATGCCCCGACGCGAGCAAGAAAGCGCTCGGCAGCACGGAGCTCACTGGCGGCGATCCACTCGTTGGGCTGATGGGCCTGCGCAATGGCACCAGGCCCGCAGACCAGGGAGGGGATGCCCGCCTGCTGGAAGAAGCCCGCCTCTGTGCCGAACGGGATCTCGCCCGGTGGCCACAGCGCGCCCAAAGTCCTGGCCACATTCACAGCCGCGCTGCTGCCTTCCGCGCAGAGTGCCGGCACCCCGGCCAGTTGCTTCATCTCGACGGCCACGTCGGTTGGAACAGCCGCGAGCAGCCGTTCGAACTCGTCCCTTACCACCGCTGCGCTCGCTTCGTCCGGCGGACGGAACTCCCACAGCAGTTCGCAGCATCCGGGGACGATGTTGATCGCAGTCCCGCCGTTGATGCGGCCGACATTGAAGGTCGTGCGATTGCCCTGCCGGAGAAGCGTGCGCGCCAGGCTTGCCAGCTGCGCGACGAGCAAGGCGGCCGGCTCGATCGCGCTGATGCCCAGCGCAGGATCGCTGGAATGGGCCGGCCGGCCGCAGAAGGTGACCCGATGGCCGAAGAAGCCCCGATGGGCCAGCCCGATGCGCATCTGGGTCGGTTCGCCGACGATGGCAAGCGCTGGTGACGGAAGATGGCCGCGCATCCCCGCGATCAGGCGCGGAACGCCGAAGCACCCCACCTCCTCGTCGTAGGAAAGCGCGAGGTGGATCGGGCGGCGCAGATCGAGGCGGCGCCACGATGGCACTGCGGCGAGGCACGCCGCGATGAAGCCCTTCATGTCGGCGGCTCCCCGGCCGTGGAACCGGCCCTCGCGCTCAACGAGCGTGAAGGGGTCCGAATCCCAGGCCTGACCGTCGACGGGAACCACGTCGGTGTGGCCGGACAGAACGATGCCGTCCGGCGCCGGCGGGCCGATGCTGGCCAGCAGGTTGGCCTTCGTGCCGTCGTCGCTGTGGATCAGCCGTGCCTCGACGCCATGGCCTTCCAGGTATCCGGCCACCCAGTGGACGAGCGCCAGGTTGGACCGATGGGACGTCGTATCGAAGCCGACCAGAACGCGCAGGAGTTCGACCGTGTCCATGGCGTGATTCCGATGGGATCAGGAAAGGGAAGGATCGGACGCTGTCGCCGGGCGCCTGGCCGGACGGAAGGTCGTGACGAAGAAGCCGAGCAGGATGAGCGCGATGCCCGCGATGTGGAAGCTGCGCACGGGTTCCCGCAGAACCAGGAACGCCAAGAGAGCGGTGAACAGCGCGACGAGGTGAAAGGACACGCCAGTCACCGTCGCGCCCAGGGTCGCAACGCAGCGGCTCCACAGGATGAACGCGAACAGCGAAGCAAAAATTCCAATGTAGAGGACCGCGCCCATCGAAGCGGCATCCGTCGGAATGCGTGCGCCGCGCACGAGCTCCAATATCCAGAATGGCATCAGCACGACAAGTCCGGCGGCCATGGTCGCGGCCAGAAACACCAGCGGACTGATCGCTGCAGGCTTCCGTCGGAGGAGAACGGAATACACCGCATAGTTGGAGACGGCCAGCAGCACCAAAAGCTCACCGCCGCCCAGCCGCAATGCCACGAGGCTGGCGAGTTCCCCGCGCGCCACGATCCAGGTCACGCCGATGAACGAGATGGCGATGCCGACCAGCGTCTTCCAGGCGATGCGCTCGGCGCCGAGGACCACCGCGGCGAGCGGAACCATGAGCGGCAGCGTCGAGTTCAGAAAGGCAACGCTGGTGGCAGGCACCGTCTGCAAGGCCAAGTACCCCAACGCGTTGTAGCCGGCGATGCCGAAGGCGCCGCAAGCCGCGATCAACCGCCAGTGCCGCGCAAGCAGCGCCCGCTCCCGCCAGGCCTGCAGCCCGACGAATGGCGCCAGGGCTGCGAGTGCCACGACCCAGCGGCCGACCGCAAGGGACACCGGGGGAAAGACAGGGCCGAGCGCGCGGCCCAGCACGAGGTTGCCGGCCCAGAAAGCCGGTGGCACCCACAGAAGCCAGACGGGATGCGCCCAGAGGGCGAGGAACGGCTTGCGCATCTACAAGCCCTGCAGTCCGATGCGGACGCGACGGTTGGAGCGGCCCTTGTTCTCGATCTTGAGAATCCGGATCGGACGTGAGGCGCCCGTCGATTGAAGGTGCGTTCCCCCGCATGCCTGCCGGTCGAGCCCGGCGATCTCGACGATGCGGACGAGGCCTTCTGCCGATGGCGGCGGAGCCACCGAGCGGGAGCGCAGCAGTCCCTGCTCGCCATGGGCCTCGGTGACCGAAACGTAGCTTGTCTCGACGGCCAGATCCTGAGCGACCACATCGTTCAATTCGGCCTCGAGCGCCCGCAGGCGGTCGTTGTCGGCACCCGGCAGGTCGAAGTCGATGCGTGCCGTACCGTCCTCGTTCATCTGGACGCCGGTCACCAGCGCGCCGTCGAAGTCCCTGAAGACGAGCGCGTTCAACACGTGCAGGTCCGTGTGAAGCTCCCGCATGAGCTGCCGGAAAACCGGGTCGACCTCCACCTGGACTTCGCCGGTGATCTCGATGTCGCCGGGAAGCTGGATCCATGCGAGGCCACCTTCTTCGGAAAACCCGGCGACCGGTGTTTCCCCGCCCTGCCATCGGACGATGCCCCGGTCCGGCAGCTGCCCGCCCCCGCCGGGATAGAGGGGGTGTTGGGAAAGAAGGACGGCGCCGGGCCGTGATTTCAGAACCCGGGCATCCAGCCTCAGGATGCCTGGGTTGTCCTGGCAGAAGAGTCGTGTCATGGTTGGCCTTGCTGATGGAGGTCAGCATGGCAGGACGCCCCGAATTGCTATTGGTCAGAATTGACGCCAGCCATCTTTTCAGTTCGTCAGCGCACGCACGTATTGGAGCGGCGTCATGCCGAAGGTGCGCTTGAAGTGCTTGTTCAGGGCGCTCTGGTCATAGAAGCCTGACGCGAGCGCGGCATCGGCGACGGACTGGCCCGCATGGAGCTGCCGTATGGCGGCTCTCAGGCGCAATTGGGTCAGGTAGGTGTGCGGGGTCAATCCGATCGATCGGTTGAACATGCCGATCAACTGGAATGTCGTCAGGCCGGCAACCTGGCCCATCTGCTCGAGAGTCAGGCGCTCTGCATGGCAGTCGCGCATCAGTTCCAGCACGGGTGCGAGCAGGCGCGCATCTGCCGGCGCGACGGGAACGCGTTGTCCTGCCTCCGCATGCCTTCCGAACAATGCGCCGAAGCTGCGTACGAGCAACTCCTGGTGAAGCAACGGGTCCGGCTCGCCGTCCAGGGTGCGATGGAGTGCCAGGAAACGTGCAACGAGATCCGGATCGCGAAAGACATTCGCCGTGAAATGCCGGGGCTGTTCCGTCCCCAGCGATGTCAGAACGTGCTTGATGCCCGGTTCGGCCAGGTAGAAAGACCGGTACCGCCAACGCTTGCTGCCACCCATGCGGCCCGAGTGAGGTTCGGAGGGATTGAAGACGAGAAGCGCCTGCTCGTGGGCAATGTCCGTGCGGCCGCGGCTCCTGAACTCCGAGCCACCCACTTCCGTGACCGCGACCACGAGGGAATCATGGACGTGGGGCGCGTAGTCGTGCGTTGTGAAATCGGCATGGAGCAAGTCCAGGCCCGGCACGCCGGGCGCATGCCAGTACCGCGAGGTGTTGCGAGGATCGGAACGGGCCAACGGGCATCCTTTCGCACGAAGGGTAGCGGCGCTTCCGGCCGCCGGATCAGGTGCAATTAGATCGCAAACGGCGCGTGGCGCGGCCTTCGGTCACCAGGGCCTCGAAAGCCGGATTGTTGGCGACAGGCGCCGAAGGCCCGCCAGAGAAAACTCACTCCCACTCGATATCAACAGCCCGCCCAAACCCGCATGGTTAAAGGACTTGGCGGCAATTGACATAGGTCCTTACCGTCGCTTGCGACAGCGCGGCTTCGGCGAAAGCGCCCTGCTCCATCGCATCCAGCATCACCGAGCGCATGCCGTCGCGCTGCATCCGCACCCGCTCGAAGCCCTCGAGCACTTCGTACGCCCCGGCAACCACGCGCTCCGCGATCGTGCACGATGGCAAACCATAGATTTGCTTGGCGATGTCTCGCACGTGGACGGCCGTGGCCGGCGCCCCCTTATTGCAGAGCTCGCGCAGGTCGTCCGACGTGATTTCGCTCGGGAGGCGGTTCTTGAACACGGGCAGGATAGAGCGCACCTCGATAATGCGGGCAATACCTCCAGCACATTCCTTCACCGCATGAACCTCTCTGTCGCAGACCTCACGGCGTTCATGGAAGTTGTGCGCAGCGGGAGCATCAGCCGTGCGGCGCAGCATTTGGGTATCACTCAGCCCTCGGTGTCCAAAGCGATGCGCCGGCTGGAAGACGAGGTGGGCGTGCAGTTGCTCGAACGGGGGCTGCACGGTGCACGTTTGACGGCCGATGGCGAGATGTTCCTGGAAGCTGCGCGACGTTTTGAGCTACAGCGCTTCGACCTCACGCGCGCCGCGTCTGAACTGCGCGCGCGACATGCTGGTCTGCTACGCCTCGGCATCACCAGCCCGGCAGCCGACAACACCGCAGTGATAGCCGCCGCCGAAATGGTGCGCAAACGCCCTGGTCTGAGGCTGCGCCTTCGTGTCGGTAAGTCTGACGCGCTCGATACGGCGGTCGATGACGGCGAGATTGACTTGGCGGTTGTGCCCTCTTACAAGGGCCAGTCGTTGCAGAGCACGCAGCTCCAACTCGGCGAGGACCACATTCGCGTGGTGGTGCGGCAGGGGCACCCGCTGACGAAGAAGCCGGTCGTCAGCTTGAACGACCTCACGCCCTACGCGTGGGTGATGGCACCGCCGCGAAGTGCGGCGCGGAGGCATTTTTTCGCCATTTTCGAACGCAACGGTGTGCCCATGCCGCGCGTGGCAGTCGAGACCGAATACACCTCCGAGGCAGCAATGGGAATCCTGACTTCGACGGACCTCCTGAGTATCGTGCCGGACTCCGTGGTGCGCAGTTGGCTGGGCAGGGCAACGCCGCTGAGCATTCCCGAACTTGCGGTAAGCCGGACGCTCGTGCTCCTGTCGCGCCCGGGCGCGCGATGGTCCCCGCTGATGACGGAATTTCGCGAACTGGTGTCGTCGTACTGGCCGAAGGGCCATTCCTCCAATGAATGAAATGGTGCGCGTGATGGAATGATTCGGGCGTGGATCTGGCTGTGCAATGGAATCTTCCAAGTGCAAAAAAGCCATCCATGTCATTGCCAAACATTGTCCTGATCGTCGCCGACAACCTGGGTTGGGGCGAGCTCGGCTGCTACGGCGGGGGCGCGTTGCGCGGCGCGCCCACGCCGCGCATCGACCATCTGGCCCGCGAGGGCCTGATGCTGCAGAACTTCAACGTCGAGAGCGACTGCGTGCCCACGCGCTCGGCGCTGATGACCGGGCGCCATCCAATCCGCACCGGGTGCCTGCAGTCCGTACCGCCGGGCATGCCGCAGGGGCTCACCCGACGCGAAATCACGCTCGCGCAGTTGCTGTCGTCGCGCGGCTATGCCACGGCGCACTACGGTAAATGGCATCTCGGTGACATCGAAGGTCGCTATCCCTCGGACCGCGGCTTTGACGAGTGGTACGGCATTCCGCGCACCACGGACGAGAGCCAGTTCACTTCCACCATCGGCTTCGATGCGAGCGTGGTCGACCTGCCCTACATCATGGAAGGCCGGTGCGGCGAGCCCTCGCGCCAGGTCAAGGTCTACGACCTCGAATCGCGCCGCTCCATCGACGAAGAACTCGTTGCGCGCTCATGCGATTTCATGCGCCGGCACAGCGAGGCCGGTCAGCCGTTCTTCCTGTACCTGCCAATGGTGCACCTGCACTTCCCCACGCTGCCGCACCGCGACTTTGCTGGCAGCACGGGCAACGGTGATTTCGCCGACTCCATGGCAGAGATGGACCACCGCGTCGGCCAGATCATCGACGAAGTCGAGCGCCTGGGGCTGACGGACGACACGCTGTTCATCTTCTGCAGCGACAACGGCCCCGAGTTTCGCGCGCCCTATCGCGGCACGGCCGGGCCGTGGCGCGGCACATACCACACGGCCATGGAGGGTAGCCTTCGCGTGCCATTCATCGCGCGCTGGCCGGGGCGAATCGAGCCAGGCCGCATCAGCAATGAGATCGTGCATGTGACGGATGTGTTCGCAACGCTGGCGAAGGTTGCAGGAGGTGAGCTTCCTGCCGACCGCCCGATCGACGGGGTGAATCAACTTCCCTTCATGCTCGGCGAGCCCAAATCATCGCGCGAAGGTTTCCCGTTCTTCATCAAGAACGAATTGCGCGCACTGAAATGGCGCGATTGGAAACTGCACTTCTACTGGGAGCCCGAGGTCAACGAGGGCAAGGGCAAGCTCGAGTCGCCTTACCTGTTCAACATCATCCGTGACCCCAAGGAAGAGACCGACGTGCTCGTCTTCAATACATGGGTGATGGGGCCGATGCTGCGAATGCTGAAGGTGTTCAACGACAGCTGTCAGCAGTTTCCAAATACGCCGCCCGGTGCCCCGGACTGAGCGCCAGCCTCCCCTCTCTTAAACGCCAATCGACCAGACAGGAGAATTGATCATGTCGTTCCGCTTTTCACGCCGTCTTTTTGTCCTCGCAGGCCTCGTTTCCGGTCTGTACGTGCAAACCGCTGCAGCCCAGGACAAGCCTTGGCCAACGGCCAAACCCATTACCTGGATCGTGGGATTCGTGCCTGGCGGCTCGGTCGATGTGCTCACGCGCGCCATGGCCAAGGCGGTGTCCGATAAAGTCGGGCAGACCATCGTCATCGACAATCGGCCGGGTGCGTCGGGCGCCCTGGCGCTGCAGGCGGCGGCCCGCGCCTCCAAAGACGGCTACACGCTCGTAACTGTCCCCGGCCCGGTGGTTTATGGGCAACGCCAGCCCGAGATCGGCAAGGAACTGGCGGCCGTCGCGCTCATGTCGCAGGGCCCGATCGTCTTGGTTGGCAAGGCGGCCGGCGCGCCGGCCAACCTTTCCGAACTGATCCAAGCCATGAAGAAGGCGCCGACGCTGTGGAACTTCGCGAGCTCGGGTACCGGCACCGGTCAGCACCTGGCCGGCGAGCTCTTCAACTCCATGGCCGGCACCGAAATGGTCCACATTCCCTACAAGGGCGGTGGCCAGGCGGTAACAGACATCATCGGCGGCCAGACCGGTCTGGGCATGCTGGGCGTGACACCCGTTCTCGCGCACATCAAGTCAGGCCAGCTCAGGGCCTACGCGGTGACGACGACCTTCCGCATACCGGGCCTGCCGGATGTGCCAACGATGGAAGAGGCCGGACTCAAGGGTTACGAGGCGACGCAATACTTTGTAGCCGCGATGCCCGCAGGCGTGGACGCGCGCATCGTCGCGCGACTCAACGTCGCCATTGAGGAGGCCAGCCGCATGCCTGAGGTGGTGAGCGCGCTGAACGCAGGCGGTCAGGTGGCCACCAAGCTTTCGCCCGCGGAGGCCCAGAAATTCGTTGTGAAAAGCCTCGCGAAATTCGACGCCGTGGCGAAGAAAGCCAACATCACGCTCAACTAGGGCCCGATCGGCAATGCGCTCTGAACGCCCCAACTTCGTGTTCATCCTCGCCGACGATCTCGGCTATGCCGACCTGGGCTGCACGGGCGCGCGGGATGCGGGTAACCAGCCGGCGGACGTGTCGCCGCACCTGGACCGTATGGCACGCGAAGGCATGCGCTTCACGCGTGCCTATGCCAATTCACCGGTTTGCTCGCCCACCCGCTTCGCGCTGGCCACCGGCCGCTGGCAGTACCGGTTGCGTGGTGGCGCCGAAGAGCCTTTGCCCACCGTCATGCACGACAAAGTGCTGGGCCTGCCGCCCCAGCACCCAACGTTGCCCTCGCTGCTGGGCGCGGCCGGCTACGCCACAGCGTTGGTCGGCAAGTGGCACCTCGGCTATCCGCCGGCGTTCTCGCCACGGGCCTCCGGCTACCAGGAATTCTTCGGCTTCCACGCAGGCGGCAACGACTATTTCGAACATTGCGACCCACGTGGCCGCGCCGACTTATGGGAAAACGAAGCGCCGGTACAAAGAGCCGGTTATCTCACCGACTTGCTGAGCCGGCGCGCAGTCGACTTCGTTGAACGGCAAGCCGCGGACAGACCCTTCCTGCTAAGCCTGCACTACAGTGCGCCACACTGGCCCTGGCTCACACGCGACGACGCCGATGAAGCGTTGCGCATCGCGGGCGTGGGCAAACATCTGGATGGTGGATCAATCGCCACCTACCAGCGCATGATCCATCACATGGACGAAGGCATCGGATGGGTTCTCGATGCTCTGGCCAGGAAGGGTGCCGCAGACAACACACTCGTTGTCTTCACCAGCGACAACGGAGGCGAGCGCTTCTCCAACAACTGGCCTTTCGTGGGCCAGAAAATGGACTTGCTCGAAGGCGGCATCCGCGTGCCCCTGATCGCACGCTGGCCGGCGCGCATCGCGTCATCCACCTTGCACAACGTACCCAACCTGACGATGGACTGGACGGCCACGATGCTCGACGCTGCTGGCGTCGCAGCACATCCGGACTACCCTCTCGATGGAAAGAGCTTGCTATCAGTGCTGGACGATCCTCATGCGCATATGCCGCGCGACCTGTTCTGGCGCATGAAGCATCGGACCCAGCGCGCGGTGATTCGCGGCGACTGGAAATGGCTGAGCATTGAAGGAAACGAGTTCCTCTTCAACCTCGGTCATGACGCACGGGAGCGCGCCAACCTCAAGAACCGTTATCCCACGATGGCCAATGAGCTCCGAAGTGCGTGGCAAGCCTGGGATGGCAGCATGCCATCCATTCCGCCCGACGCCCAAGCTCACCTAGTCTTTACCGAACGGGAGATTCCGAGGGCGAGCTTTTAGCTTTCGACGCGGCGCTTGCGGCCACGCCCGGCGATGTGGATGACGACGTTCACCGCTTCGGCGATCAACGCGCGGGGCGGATTCACCGCCACTTCGAGAATCAGTTGCTCCACGCGCGGCAGCGCGCCCAAGGCGGAACCGGCGTGGATCGTGGCGATGCCACCGGGGTGGCCGGTGCCCCACGCCTTGATGAGATCCAGCGCCTCGCCGCCGCGCATTGCAGTTCGATGGTGTCTTCGAGCACCAGCACGCGGTCGCCGGTGGCGGCGATCTCGGCCAGCAAGGCATTGGCGAGCGTGGTCTTGCCCGTACTGGTGCCGCTCGCGATCAGGATGTTCTGCCGCTCGCGTACCGCGCGGCGCAGGCTAAGCGGCAGCGATCAGCGCTCCTTGTTGGCGGAGATGCGTTTGGAAACGATCGGCATAGTCTCCGACAACGGCATCCCTTACGCTGGAGCGCGCCTCAAGCGCCTCACGCCAAGCCGAAATGCGCGGAAGACCGTCGAAAATCTGGTGTGCGACAGCTGCGTCGATACTCTCGAAGTAACGGAAAAGCGGGGCATAAACCGCATCAACCATTCCAAAGGCCGAGCCATCGAAGAACGGCCCCACGCCTATTTCTGACTCCAGTTTGCCGAGCCGTTCGCGAAATGCGGTGCGCTTGGCATCTGCGGTCGCAGAGTCACGAGCGTGGAGAAACTGCCAGGCTTCAGCTAGAGTCTGCGACGCGAACTCGATCCACGCGCGATTCCGTGCGCGAGCTAACGCATCAACGGGGTACATCGGCGCGCCGCCTTGGGTTTCGTCGAGGTACTCGCAGATGACCATGCTTTCGAACAGGATCGCATCTTCCGCATTGTCCTGGCGCACCTTGAGCACGGGGACCTTGCCGGTTGGCGAAACTGCCAGGAACCAGTCTGGCTTGGCTGATAAGTCGACATTTACCCGATCGAATTGGATACCCTTTTCAAGAAGCACAATCGCGGCGCGCTGTACGAATGGGCATAGTGGGTGGCTTATTAGCGTAAGAGCGTTCATTGCTTTTAGTGGCTCTGGATGGTTTATCAAGCGGAAACAGCGGCAGAGGTTTCCCGCATACCGCTGTTTGCACGGTCTGGATTGGACTAGTTCGTCGCTAAGTGCTGAGGCGGGCGTTCAGTACCTAATTAACTCAGCCCAGGCGATGTTGCATTCGCGCAATTTTTGAGCTGCGCGCTTAGCCATTCAGCAGGCGGCCGCCATCAAGAACGATTTCAGAGCCGACCGTCCAGCGCGACTCGTCGGATGCCAGATACAGCACTGCTTTGGCCACCTCGTCGGAGGTACCGAAGCGCCCAAGCGGAATGGTTGCCGCGATCTCTTTGTTAAGCTGCTCGCGATAAGCTTCCGGAATACCGAGCTTGTCGTAAAGCGGAGTCTCGACGGGGCCAGGGCTCACTGCGTTGACACGGATGCCTCGGCCCAGCAATTCGGTCGAGAGCGTCTTCGACATGTTCAGCAATGCGGCCTTCGTTGCGGCATACACGGACGAGCGATCTGCGCCTGCATGCGCGCTTACGGAAGTAGTCAACACAACGGAAGCAGGATTTGCGAAGACCGGCAACAGCGCCTGCATCAGGAAGTACGGCCCTTTGACGTTGATGTCGAAAGAACGGTCGAACATATCTTCCGTCCATTCCTCAATGGGCAGCCAGACGGACACGCCGGCATTGAGGAAGGCAACGTCGAGTTGGCCGTAGTGTTCCTTGATGACTTGTGCCAGCTCCTTTTGTGCTGCAACGCTGGCCGAGTCGGCGCGCAGCACCGGCACTTCCGGGCCCAATTCGGCCTGGGCCTTTGCAATCGAATCGGGGTTGACACCCGTTACGATCACGCGAGCACCCTCCGCCAGGAACTGCTTTGCCGTTTCCAGCCCGATGCCACTGGTGCCGCCAGTGATGAGAGTACGTTTACCTTGCAAGCGCGACATTTGAATTCTCCGGTGAATGACGACCACCGCGGTCGACATGGAGAAATATGCGCTTATGGCCCGCAGCAGATAAGACTGCCTATTCGCATATAATTCATGCAGATTTGGCATGAATTAAGGTGGAGAAGTGGACCGATTTCTTTTGATGACGTGCTTCGCGCGTGCTGTAGAGACCGGGAGCTTTTCGGCGGCAGGGCGCGATCTAGGGCTGGGGCAACCCAATGTAAGCCGCTATGTAGCGGCTCTGGAGGATCATTTGCAGACGCGCTTGCTGCACCGGTCTACGCGGAAGCTGTCCTTGACGCCGGAGGGCGAACGCTACTATGCGGACATCCGGCGCATCCTGGATGCGGTGGATGAATCCGAATCGTCCTTCAGGAACAACGTCGAGCCATCGGGACTCTTGCGCGTAGCCTGTCCGACAGCTCTCGCACACGCGTTTGTGCTGCCGCATGTGCCGGCCTTTTTGGAGCGCTACCCTCAATTGATCTTGGATCTCCAACTCAACGATCGATACGTAGACCTAGTCAATGAAGGTACCGAACTCGCCATTCGCATAGGACAGCTGGAGGACAGCACCTTGCGCGCCCGGCGTCTTGGATGGTACGACCGGGTCTTCGTCGCCAGCAAGGACTACTTGGCTAAACGCGGAGTTCCGCAGACCCCGGATGATCTACGCGACCACGATTGCATCGTCTACACCTTACTGTCGTCCGGGGCGACCTGGCGATTCCGTGACGCGGACATTCCGATTGCCGGCAGGCTCAGGGTCAACTCGCCAGACGCTGTGAGTACGGCGGTCTCGGCAGGCCTGGGTGTGGCGCATGGACCTGCGTGGCTGTTTGAGGGCGGGCTGAACAGCGGGAGATTACAGTTCATTCTCACCAACCATGCGGCTCCCCCAGTCCCCGTGCAGATGGTTTATGTCGCCAATAGACTGCTCCCCACGCGGGCTATCGTGTTCATGGATTTTATAGCTGACGTGTTTTCAAAGATTCCAGCCTTGAACGGCAGCGCCCCTGTGCCGACTCTATAAGACGCGACGACAAAACGTGACCTCTCGCGCTCTTGCCTAAGGCTACGATTAGCCGATAGACATTCCGCGCTGTCGCCCGATCTCCCAAGAGACGCAGTCGCCGCGCACAGTTGCAGGTGCGATGTCAACTCCACGGACACCCCACCCAGGCGCTGCGCGTCGCGTGGGCAGTGACGACTGCCTGCGGGTCGCGCCCTTCTCTGCCCCGGTCTTGCTCAATCGCGAGGTGATGATCGGTGCGGTATAGGCCATCGCTCACCAGCGCGGCGATGTTCCTGTCGGCGGCGCGCAGGTCCCGGCCGCCCCCTTTACCTCCACCACCCGAAGGACCTGATTTCACTCCACTCGATCATCAACAGGCCACCCAAACCCGCGTGGTTAAAGGACTTGGCTGTGATCGACATGGGTCTTTACCGTCGTTTTTACCGTCAGAAGCGCAGATCTTTTGCTGGCGCGGGAGATGGAGCGATTTGCAGGGAAGCGACGTTTTCGACTTCATTGTCAACCGACTGACATCATACCGAGCAAGGACCAAAACTTCAGCCTGGGCACGGTAGTGCGATCCAAATTGCGAGAACAGCCATCATCGGGGCATCCAAGCAAGTCGGTTTCGGAACTTGCTCCAGATGAATTGGACAAGATTTACTCCTCAGAAGGAGTTGGTCTGCGCCGGAGCACATGGCTGAGGGACAAGGCGTCCCCAATCAGCCAGTGGCTCAGTAGCGCTCGCCGACCAGATCTTCGCTCTTGCGCCACAGTTCAGCCGCTCGTGCTGCATCCAGGGCATAGGCGCGATAGCCTCCCGAGAAGCCCATCGTCTTGCGGTGCCTTGAACTCGGCCGCGACATGGCAATCCTCGCAGTACCTGCCGCCGACCTCGTCGCTGGAGGCGGTGAAAGCCGCCCAGACCGACGTCGCTGCGCCTTGAGGAATCGTTTTCGGTTCGAACGGTGGCAGCCTCTGCTGGGCACGGGAGGCGTTGAGACCTGCCATCCAGCCCTTCAGCATCTCGACATCGACGTTGCGGGTCAGACCCGTGTTGATCACGCCTGGATGGACCGCGACAGCGCGGATGCCCCGATCCTTGTGGCGGCGGTCGAACTCGACGGCAAAAAGCGCATTTGCGGTCTTCGACTGGCCATAGGCGTAAGCGCGCGGTGATCCCGTCTTGACTGCAGTCGCAGATCAGGCTGGCTGCCAGCGATGCGGCAATAGTTCCGCGACGCGACTGGCCGGCTGCG
>NZ_VIVL01000018.1 GCF_007828835.1 Variovorax beijingensis
AAGCCCAATGCGGAAGTCGCGCGCGAGGAGCTGCTGAAGTTCTACGAGGGCAAGACGGCCAAGTGGCAGATCCCCGACGACGTGGTGTTCGTCGAGGCGATTCCGATCGGTGCCACCGGCAAGATCCTCAAGACCAGGCTGCGCGAACTGCTCAAGGACTACAAGCTTCCCACCACCTGACCAGGCGCCAAAGCCCGTCCGCACTGTCGCGCATGCGATAGCGGGGCCGCTTCGGCGGCCTTCCTTCCGGGCAATCCCTGTGCGGCGAAGAAAAGGGCGCTTGTACGCTGGCATCCCGACTTTCACTCCGGAGACTCTTCATGCAATTTGCCATCAAGTCCGCAGCCGCCTGTGCCATGTTGGTCGGCATGACGGCCGCATTCGCCCAGAAGGGCGAGACCGTCAAGATCGCCTGGCTCGATCCGCTGTCGGGCCTGATGGCAGCCGTGGGCACCAACCAGCTCAAGACCACGCAGTTCCTGGCCGAAGAGTTCAACAAGAAGAATGCCTCGGGCGTGAAGTTCGAGATCATCGCGATCGACAACAAGCTGAGCCCGCAGGAAACCACCGCCGCGCTGCGCTCCGCACAGGACCAGGGCGCGCGCTACATCACCCAGGGCAATGGCTCCGGGCCGGCACTGGCCATCATCGACGCCATCGAGAAGAACAACGCACGCAATCCGGGCAAGGAACTGCTCTACCTGAACTATGCGGCGGTCGACCCGGACCTCACCAACAGCAAGTGCAGCTACTGGCACTTTCGCCTCGATGCCGACACCTCCATGAAGATGGAGGCGCTGACCACCTGGATGAAGGACCAGCCCGACATCAAGAAGGTCTACATCCTCGGCCAGAACTACGCGCACGGCGTGCAGGTGTCCAAGTTCGCGAAGGAAGACCTGAAGGCCAAGCGCCCCGACATCCAGATCGTGGGCGACGACCTGCACCCGCTCGCCCAGGTGCGCGACTTCTCGCCCTACATCGCCAAGATCAAGGCCTCGGGCGCGGACACCGTCATCACCGGCAACTGGGGTTCCGACCTGTCGCTGCTCATCAAGGCCGCCAACGATTCGGGCCTGGACGTCAAGTTCCTCACCTACTACGCCTTCGGCACCGGGACCCCGACGGCCATGGGCGCCACCTCCGCCGGCAAGATCTACACCGTGGCATATGGCCACTACAACATGGGCGGCGAAATCCAGAAGCTGCTCGCCGGCTACAAGAAGAAGATGAACGACGACCTGACGCAATCGTCGATCTACCACACGTTCGCGCTGCTCGACGCCGCCTTCGTGCAGACCAGGTCGACCGATCCGGTCAAGGTTGCGGCCGCGCTCGAGGGCATGAAGATCAAGAGCTTCAACGGGGAGGTCGAGATGCGCAAGGCCGACCACCAGCTGCAACAGGGCCTCTACATCTCGCGCTGGGAGAAAGCCAGCGCCAAGTACCCCTATGACGCCGAGAACACCGGCTACACCAATGTCCCCGTGAAGTACTACGAGTCGTATGTGGCCAGCACGCCGACGACCTGCCAGATGAAGCGCCCTTGAGCGTCTTTGTGAACGCATTTCCTACTCGTGGGTAGAAGCTGTCTACCCTCGGGTAGAAATTGGAGAAATGCGCTGTCGCCTGCGCGATAGAAACGGGCCTTTGCGGCCGCCCCCTTCGGGCATTCCCTGAGGGGAGGGGCAGTGAACGCTTGTACGCTCGTGCAAGTCTTTTTGATTCGGTTTGACCAGGAGATATAGATCGTGAAGTTCGCTCTGAAAATCGCTACCGCATCCATCCTTGCAGCGAGCGCCGCTGGCGCCCTGGCCCAGAAGGGCGAGACCGTGAAGATCGCCTGGCTCGACCCGCTGTCGGGCCTGATGGCAGCCGTTGGCACCAACCAGCTCAAGACCTTCCAGTTCCTGGCCGAGGAGTTCAACAAGAAGAACGCGGCCGGCGTGAAGTTCGAGGTCATCGCCATCGACAACAAGCTGAGTCCGCAGGAAACCACCAGCGCGCTGCGCTCCGCGATGGATCAGGGCGCGCGCTACGTGGTGCAGGGCAACGGCTCCGGCCCGGCGCTGGCCATCATCGACGCGCTCGAGAAGCACAACGCCCGCAACCCGGGCAAGGAAGTGCTCTACATCAACTACGCGGCCGTCGACCCCGACCTCACCAACAGCAAGTGCAGCTACTGGCACTTCCGGCTCGACGCCGACACCTCCATGAAGATGGAAGCGCTGACCGCCTTCATGAAGGAACAGCCCGACATCAAGAAGGTCTACCTCATCAACCAGAACTACTCGCACGGCCAGCAGGTCTCCAAGTTCGCCAAGCAGAACCTCAAGGACAAGCGGCCCGATGTCGAGATCGTGGGCGACGACCTGCATCCGCTCGCGCAGGTGCGCGACTTCTCGCCCTACATCGCCAAGATCAAGGCTTCGGGTGCCGACACCGTCATCACCGGCAACTGGGGCTCCGACCTCGCGTTGCTCATCAAGTCGGCCAACGACTCGGGCCTGAACGTCAAGTTCTACACCTACTACGCCGTGACCAACGGCACGCCCACCGCCATGGGCGCGGCTTCGGACGGCAAGGTCTACCAGGTGGGCTACAGCCACTACAACGCGCCCGGCCCCGTGCAACCGTTGATGAACGAGTTCAAGAAGAAGTTCAACGACGACATGTACACCACCGACATCTACACGGTGTACGCCATGCTCAGCGAAGCCTTCGTGCGCACCAAGTCGACCGAGCCGGTCAAGGTGGCGGCCGCGATGGAAGGCATGAAGTTCAAGAGCTTCAACGGCGACGTCGAGATGCGCAAGGCCGACCACCAGCTGCAGCAGGGCCTGTGGATCACGCGCTGGCAGAAGGCCGACGCCAAGAACCCCTACAGCCCCGAGAACACCGGCTACACGCTGGCGCCCGTCAAGTTCTACGAGGCCTACGTTGCGAGCACGCCCACGTCGTGCCAGATGAAGCGGCCCAACGCCTCGTGATCGCCTGATCGCGCGCCGACCGGTCGAGGCCCGACTTCAACACTCGGGCCTTTTTTCTTTTCTCACCTGACACGAAAGACCGATGAACGTCGAATTCTTCGTCATCTCGCTGCTCAATGGCGTCAGCTACGGGCTGCTGCTGTTCATGCTGAGCTCCGGCCTTACGCTGATCTTCAGCATGATGGGCGTGCTCAACTTCGCGCACGCCAGCTTCTACATGCTGGGCGCCTACATCGCCTACACGCTGTCGGGCATCGTCGGCTTCTGGCCGGCGCTGTTCATCGCGCCGCTGCTGGTGGGCCTGCTGGGCGCCGCCTTCGAGCGCTACAGCCTGCGCCGGGTCCACAAGTTCGGCCACGTGCCGGAACTCCTGGTGACCTTCGGGCTTTCGTACCTCATCCTGGAGCTGGTGCAGCTCGCCTGGGGCCGCTCGACCGTGCCCTACGGCCTGCCGCCGCAGCTGCAGGGGCCGCTGTTCTCGCTGTATGGCACGCAGTTTCCCAAGTCGCGCTCATTCATCATGCTGGTGGCGGTGCTGATGCTCATCTCGGTGTGGCTGCTGCTCACGCGCACGCGCATCGGCCTGGTGATCCAGGCAGCGCTCAAGCACCCCGACATGGTCGAGGCGCTGGGCCACAACGTGCCGCGCGTCTTCATGCTGGTGTTCGGCGGCGGTGCCGCGCTCGCGGGCCTTGCGGGCGTGGTGGGCGGCAACACCTACGTCACCGAGCCTGCGATGGCGGCCTCGGTCGGCTCGATCATCTTCGTGGTGGTGGTGGTCGGCGGCATGGGCTCGCTGGCCGGCGCATTCCTGGCGTCGCTCTTGATCGGCATCATCCAGACCTTCGCG
Organism: Variovorax beijingensis; assembly: GCF_007828835.1. GTDB lineage: Bacteria > Pseudomonadota > Gammaproteobacteria > Burkholderiales > Burkholderiaceae_C > Variovorax > Variovorax beijingensis_A. The sequence continues at coordinate 3,841 of NZ_VIVL01000018.1, forward strand.
GTGGCCATGGACCAGTCGTTCGCGGGTGGCCTGCAGCTGCTGGGCGTCACGGTGACCGACCAGACCTTCGGCTACGAGCTGCTCAAGCTCACGATCTCGCAGGTCGCGCCGATCCTGCCTTACCTGTTCCTGGTGCTGATCCTCATCTTCAGGCCCAAGGGTCTTCTTGGCACCCGGGAGGACTGAAGCCATGACAAGCACAACCACCACGACCACTGCGGCCACCACGCAGTACTACCGCTTCAAGCCCTGGAACATCGGGCGCTTCCTGATCTGGTCGCTGTTCGCGATCGTGCTGATCGTCTCGCCGCTGCTGTTCAAGAGCAGCCTGGCGCTCACCATGCTCTCGCAGATGGGCTACCTGATCATCATCTGCCTGAGCTACAACATCCTGCTGGGGCAGGGCGGCATGCTGAGCTTCGGCCATGCGGTGTATGTCGGGCTCGGTTCATTCCTTGCGATCCACGCGATGAACATGGCCGACAAGGGCGGGCTGCAGATTCCGCTGGTGGCCATTCCGCTGGTGGGCGGCCTGGCCGGCATGTTCTTTGCCATCCTGCTGGGCTTTGTCACGACCAAGAAGTCGGGCACCACCTTCGCGATGATCACGCTGGGCATCGGCGAGCTCGTGGCCTCCATGGCGCTGATGTTCCCGAGCTTCTTCGGAGGCGAGGGCGGCATCACCACCAACCGCGTGTACGGGCCGAGCTTCTTCGGCTTCAACTTCGGCCCGCAGATCCAGGTGTACTACCTGATCGCCGCCTACTGCTTCGTCTGCACCGCGCTCATGTATGCCTTCACCGGCACGCCGCTCGGCCGCATGCTGAATGCGGTGCGCGACAACCCGGAGCGGGTGGAGTTCATCGGCTACAACACGCAGCGCGTGCGCTACTTCGCCTTCATCATCGCGGGCTTCTTCGCGGGCATCGGCGGCGGGCTGGCATCGATCAACTTCGAGATCGTGAACGCGGCCGACAGCCTGAGCGCCATCCGCTCGGGCGGCTACCTGCTGTTCACCTTCCTGGGCGGGGCGGTGTTCTTCTTCGGCCCGATCATCGGCGCGGTGCTGCTGGTGTTCGCTTCGATCCTGCTGTCGGAGCTCTCGAAGGCCTGGCAGCTCTATTTCGGCCTGGTGTTCGTGTTCATGGTGATGTTCGCGCCGGGCGGCATCGCCAGCCTGGTGATGATGAACCTGCGGGTTGCCAAGTTCGGCAAGTTCAACCGCTTCTGGCTGCTGTATGTCGCGCTGGCCGTGGCGCTGGTGCCGGTGGTGGTGGGCGCTGCCGCGCTGATCGAGATGATCTATCACATCCAGCTCAATTCGGCGCTCGGGCCCAACCTGAATTACTTCGGCGTGGCGATCGATACGTCCGCCGCGGCCAGCTGGCTCGGCGCCGCTGCGATCCTGGCCGTGGGCCTGGCCGCGCTGGAGGTGGCGCGCCGGCGCTTCGTGCGTGTCTGGGGCCAGGCGCAGGAAGAGATCGAAGCAGAAATCAAGCGCCGGGAGGCCGCGTAATGAGCGCGCAATATGCACTGGAACTGAAGTCGCTGCGCAAGAATTTCGGCAAGACCGAAATCATCCGCGGCGTGGACCTGGCCGTGAAGGCCGGGGAGCGCGTGGCCATCATCGGCCCGAACGGGGCGGGCAAGTCGACGCTGTTCAACCTGATCAGCGGGCGGCTCGCACCCACGAGCGGCGAGGTGCTGCTGAACGGCCAGCGCATCGACGGCAAGAAGCCTTTCGAGATCAACCGGCTGGGCCTGTCGCGCAGCTTCCAGATCACAAATATCTTCCCGAAGCTCAGCGTGTTCGAGAACCTTCGCTGCGGCGTGCTGTGGAGCCTGGGCTACCGCTACACCTTCCTGCGCTTTCTCTCGAACCTGGACGACGCCAACGCGCGCACCGAAGAGCTCATGCGGCAGATCGGCCTGCAGCGCAAGCGCGACGTGCACGCGGTGAACCTCACCTATGCGGAGCAGCGCGCGCTCGAGATCGGCGTGACCATTGCCGGCGGCGCCGGCGTCATTCTTCTGGACGAGCCCACGGCGGGCATGAGCAAGACCGAGACCGCGCATTTCATCTCGCTGATCAAGCACGTCACGGTCGGCAAGACGCTGCTGACGGTGGAGCACGACATGGGCGTGGTCTTCGGGCTGGCCGACAAGATCGCGGTGGTGGTGTATGGCGAGGTCATCGCCTTCGACACGCCGGCCGCGGTTCGCGCCAATGCGCGGGTTCAGGAAGCCTATCTGGGGTCTTCGGTTGCCGATGCGCAGGGGGCGGGGCACTGATGGCAATCCGCTTTTCTCTGCGTCGCGTTGTGTTTGACATGCCTTGTCCAGGGCGCGATCTCGCCGACGGGGTACCTTGCTCCGCGAATGTCCCCCGGCCTGCGGCCTCCTCCTTGATTTCGCTGCGCAAGGCACCCCATCGACGTGATCGTTATGCGGAACGGTGGTTGATCAGCCAGCACCACAGCCGCGCCCATCGTGCGCAGGGCATCGGGTGCTCCCCGCAGCGAAATCAAGGAGGAGCCGAAGGCGGGGGACATTCGCGGAGGGGAGTACCCGGTGGCCTGTGCACGCGCCCCGAACAACAACGCCAAGAACACAAGCAACCCGCAACACAACAACACGCCGCGGAGCCACTGACATGCTGAAGCTTCACGACATCCACGCCTACTACGGCAAGAGCCATGTGCTGCATGGCGTTTCCTTCAACGTCGGCGCCGGCGAAATCGTCGCGCTGCTGGGCCGCAACGGCTCGGGCCGCTCGACCACCGCCAAGGCCATCATGGGCCTGGTGCATGCCGAGGGCACGCTGCGCTGGAAGGACCAGGACATCCTGCGCCGGAAGGCCTACGAAATTGCGCACCTGGGCATCGGCTACGTGCCCGAGAACCGCGACATCTTTCCCAAGCTCACGGTGCACCAGAACCTGCTCTTGGGCCAGAAGGGATCGGGCAAGGGAAGCCGCTGGTCCTTCGACGACATGTACGGCATGTTCCCGCGCCTGAAGGAGCGCCAGCACACCGAGGCCGGCGTGCTCTCGGGCGGCGAGCAGCAGATGCTCACGCTGTGCCGCACCTTGATGGGCGACCCCGACCTGATCATCATCGACGAGCCCACCGAAGGCCTCGCGCCCAAGATCGTCGAGCTGGTGGGGCAGTACCTGCGCACGCTCAAGGACAAGGGCATTTCGGTGCTGCTGATCGAGCAGAAGCTGACCATTGCGATGCAGATCTCCGACCGTGCGCTCGTCATGGGCCACGGCAGCATCGTGTTCGACGGCACGCCAGACAGCCTGCGCGCCGACGCGGCGACGCGCAAGGAGTGGCTGGAGGTCTAGGCTGCCGGGGTCAGGGGAGCTTGGCGGTCCATCGTTCCCACCAGGGCGGGGGGAGGTCGATGGCCGACTCCTCGCGGCGCCCACATTGACGCTGTCCTCGTCTAGCCCTCATAGCTGCACCCGGATCGCCGTATCGAGGGTCACCCAACGAATGTCCGAACAAGCGATGAAGTCACCTCCTTGCTGGTGCTTCATCTGCCAAACCTTGAATGCGCGATTTCGCACCGGGTAGTACACAAGGTCTTCACGAGATGTCTGTGAGTGCACCGGCCTCTTGTCGACCACGAGTGGATAGTCGAGATCGACGGACTTGCTCAGGGCTCGCAGGTATCTCCGTCGGGCGACCTGGTGGAACTCCCGGACCTTGCCGCGTTGTATCTCATGTAGCGCTCCGCACGCTGTCTGGTGTTGGCCGTCATGGCTTCGATCTTGCCGGCGAACTTCGAAAAATCGGAGTATTCGGGAAACTGCATCATTCCGCAGTTGAAGGAAGCGCCGAACCCTTCGCCCGCCTTCTGCAATGCCGCCTTATCGTTCAGATCGACCAGCAAGGTTCGTTGCGTGGCTCTTGCGTCTTGCATCAATGCCTTCTTCTGCGCATCGTTGAGCGGCTGAGTCTGGATCCAGGCCTCGATGTCGTCGCGCACGCCGTTGCTATTGGTGTCCGGACCGGCGATGTCGGTCGAGCGATCCAGCGTGGGATAGGCGCCACTGCGTTCCAGCGCGGCGATCCGTTCGCGCAGGGTTGGCGTACCCGTACCCGTACCTGTACCTGTACCTGTACCTGTACCTGTACCTGTGTCTGCACCAGTGCTCGTTCCAGTGCCGGTGGCTCCCGGCCCCTGTGACGCCGGTGGCGCTACGCCACTGTCGCTGCTGTGACCGCCGCACGCGGCCAACACTACGGCCACTACGACCGTAGCGCTTGCGACGCGCGCGTGCATTGCTTGAAACCTAGCGTTCTTACGTGCTGCATTCACTTTGACTTCTCCCTGTGTTTCTTCTACGGTGCCAAAACCTGATTGAGCGCGTTGATGATCAGCCCCTTCACATGCGCCCGAGGTGTTGTGTCTGGGGGGCCATTGGGGGTCGTACTTGCCGGCGTTTGCCCATTGAGATATGTGCCAACCAGGGTGTGCCCGCTTGCATCCGCCTTGTTGAACGGCAGCCACAGATTGATTGCTTGGACCGTCCAGCTTCCGAAGTTGCGAAGACCATTGATCACGGCATCCAAATCGGACAGCACGTGCATGCCGCGCACGGTGGGCGAGGCAGGCGCCACATGCACGACGGCCTGCAGAGTTGCGGGGTGGCTTTTCTTCAGCCCGTCGTAAGCCAGGTTGACGAACAGATTGCCTTGCGAATGGGCCACAAGGACGAAATCGCTGCCTTCGTCCGCTATCGCTTGCAGCCGGCTCAGATGGTCGGCCATGTCCACCGCCGTGGGCGGGTTGCTCAATAGCGAAGCCAAGCCTTTGACAAAGCCCGCCAACATGGAGCTAGCGATCGAATCGATCAATTGGGAAAAAGCTTCTCCGCCGTCATGCAAACCGCTAACCAGGCGTTCCGTGAATGAGCCCGCAAGGCGGTGGCGGCCCGAAAGCATTTCCCAGTAATGCTCCCAGCGGTCTGCCAGCACATCATCAAGTTCGGTGCTGCGCTGGATGAAGGTTTCGGCGATGTCTTGCGCCTCGGTGTTCCCGGTGCTGCGACCGGTCTGGTTGTAAAACTTCTCATAGCGAATCGGTCTATCGCCGTGAGTGGAGCCAACAACGCTCTTCAGTGCGTTCAGCCCGTCTTCAGCTTGCTTCTCTGTATTCCATACCCCGTTGAAGAAACCGAGAACGATAGGTGGAAATTTTGTATTTTTTATAAAGCAGCGCTGGTATTTTTCACTATAGATGCTTCCTTCGGCAAGGCATTCGCAACGAGCGAAATCATATTGCGCAGTCGGACTTGGCGACTCGACTTTGACACCATTGAAGTATGGCCACGCTATAAGGATTCCTGCTTGAAAGTCAACCAGCCCTTTCGGCAGGCTGATGTAACGACTGATGCTACTTCCTTGACGGTGTCCGCCATCTCCGCGAGGACAGTCAAATACATACTGCTGGACGCCTGGGCTGGTGACCACTGCTCCGCTTTGCAAATATGTGTCGGTAACAATTTGAGGACAATAGACGCGAGCTCGATTTGTACCCCCGTATTCAACATAAGGTTTTCCGGATGGCGCGGAAACAAATGCGATGGTGGGGTTCGAGGTGTTATTAACGCCAGAGTAGCCCGATTTAGGGCACATGTCCACTCCGTTTTCGCTCAAGCCCAACACTCGATAGTCAAAATATCCCCGAATTTCGCCTGTAATCGCTGAAGCCGAAAGGCTCGCCGACATAGCGACCAAAGCAACAGCAAGCTGGCAAGACTTTATTCTGATTTTCTCCAACATTTATTCCCCCTGACTTCTAAAGATTTTTTTAACTCTGGCGACTAACAGCCGAGTAGGCGCAGTGTTGCATGCATCTTCAGATTTGGGCGAAACATCCACGACGCCATTCCACGTGTGTAGTCGCGTTGTTCCGTCAGTTCCTCGAACCGCGACCCGCGCACGCTCGTACCTCAGCACCCAGCCCATGGTGATCAGGGGACTTGTCGATCATGCTAGGCGGGTAGGGCTGGCCCTTCTGGTTCAGGCCGCCTTGCTCGTCCTTCTCGGTCGGCGAGTAGTTCAACTGCCCTCGAAACCATCGCTCCATCATCGCCGCGGATACCAGCATGCGGAGCTTGCCCATCGTGGCCGGAATGTCCTGGATGTCGAATGGCTTCAGCTGCACCGCGGGCGGAGGCGCAGGTGCCGGCGCAACCGACACCGCCGACTTGCGCGGCGACGGAGGCTGGCTGAACCATTCCGCCATGGCGCTGACGCCTTCCATGAGCGCCAGTACGTTCTTCCTGAGCTGCTTGTCCTTCGCGGCTTGCTTCTGCGCGGGCGTGAGCCGCGGCGCGGGAGGCGCCGGAAAGACCATCGTGGGCGGTTCCTCGACATGGTCAGACCTGCTTCCTCCACGTCGCATCGGCAACAATGGTTCGCCTCCCATACGGGAAGCAGGCCGGTGCCCGCCCTCCACGCCCGTGTGTCCGGTACCTGAGTCATTGCAAATTCACTCCCTGTTCTTTTTCCAATATTCCTGACAGCTTTGTCCCAATCGCGACTGAACTGCCCGCTGGCCGCCCTCTAGAATCGCCAGCGAAAAGAACACTCGTGCTTTTTGGTGCCGACACGTATCGTGACTGGCCCGGCAAGCGTCGGCCGCACCCAAAACTCATCCCATTTCCCTTCCCAATCAAAGGAACGCAGCATGACGGCTGAATACAAAGTGCTCGGCGATGTCGCCGTGATCACACTGACCAACCCGCCGGTCAACGGTCTCGGTTTCTCGACCCGCATCGGCATCACCGATGGGCTCGCGAAGGCCAACGCCGATGATGCCGTCAAGGCCATCGTCATCACCGGTGCCGGCAAGGCGTTCTCGGGTGGTGCGGACATCAAGGAATTCGGCACGCCCAAGGCGCTGCAGGAGCCCAACCTGCTGAGCGTGATCCTTGCGCTCGAGGCTTCGCCGAAGCCGATCGTCGCGGCCATCCATTCGGTGTGCATGGGCGGCGGGCTTGAGCTGGCGCTCGGCTGCCACTACCGCGTGGCGGCTCCCGGCACCAGCATTGCGCTGCCCGAGGTCAAGCTGGGCCTGATTCCCGGCGCCGGCGGCACGCAGCGCCTGCCGCGCGTGCTGGGCGTGGAGACCGCGCTCAACATGATCGTGAGCGGCGAGCCCGTCAAGAGCGAGCTGCTGGCCGGCCTGCCGGGCCAGAAGCTGTTCGACCAGCTCGCGGCTTCACCCGAATCGGTGTTCGAGGAAGCTGTTGCATTTGCCAAGAGCGTCGCAAGCAAGACCGGCGATGCGCTGCCACTGGTGCGCAACCTGCCGTGCAAGCACCCGCAGGGCGATGCCTACTTCCAGTTCGCGAAGAACATGGTGGGCGGCATGTCGAAGAACTACCCTGCGCCGCTCAAGTGCGTCGATGCCGTTCAGGCCGCGACGAAGATGAAGTTCGACGAAGGCATGGCCGAGGAGCGCCGGATCTTCACCGCGCTGATGTTCACGCCCGAATCGCTGGCGCTGCGCCACCTGTTCATGGCCGAGCGCGCGGCCTCCAAGATTCCCGACGTGCCCGAGGACACGCCCAAGCGCGAGATCAAGTCGGTGGGCGTGATCGGCGCCGGCACCATGGGCGGCGGCATCTCGATGAACTTCCTGAATGCCGGCGTCCCCGTGAAGATCCTCGAGATGAAGCAGGAAGCGCTCGACCGCGGCATTGCGACCATCCGAAAGAACTACGAATCCCAGGTCAAGAAGGGCAAGCTCAAGCAGGACAAGTACGAGCAGCGCATGGCGCTTTTGAGCACCACGCTCGACTACAACGACCTGAAGGATGCCGACCTGATCATCGAAGCCGTGTTCGAGGAACTCGGCGTGAAGGAAAAGGTGTTCAAGGAACTCGACCGCGTGGCCAAGAAGGGCGCCATCCTGGCTTCCAACACCTCGACGCTCGACGTCGACAAGATCGCCGCCTTCACCCAGCGTCCGCAGGACGTGGTCGGCATGCACTTCTTCAGCCCGGCCAACGTGATGAAGCTGCTCGAGGTGGTGCGCGGCAAGGAAACGGCCAAGGACGTGCTGGCCACCGTGATGGACATCGGCAAGAAGATCAAGAAGACGGCCGTGGTCTCGGGCGTGTGCGACGGCTTCATCGGCAACCGCATGATCGAGCAGTACTCGCGCCAGGCGGGCTTCCTGCTGGACGAGGGCGCCACGCCGCAGCAGGTCGACAAGGCCGTCGAGAAGTTCGGCTTTGCCATGGGCCCGTTCCGCATGGGCGACCTGGCCGGCAACGACATCGGCTGGGCCATCCGCAAGCGCCGCGCCGTGGAGCATCCGGACATGAAGTACAGCCGCACGGCCGACAAGCTCTGCGAACTGGGCCGCTTCGGCCAGAAGACCGGCGCAGGCTGGTACGACTACCAGGCCGGCAAGCGCGACGCGATTCCGTCGGAACTCGTCAACAAGATGATCGAGGACCACCGCAAGGAACTGGGCATCACGCCGCGCAAGATCTCCGATGAAGAGATCGTGCAGCGCCTGGTCTATGCGCTGGTCAACGAAGGCGCGCACATCCTGGAGGACGGCATCGCCTCGAAATCGGGAGACATCGACATGGTGTACCTCACCGGCTATGGCTTCCCGGTCTGGCGCGGCGGCCCGATGCACTACGCATCGCAGGTGGGCCTGTACAACGTGGCCGAAACCATGAAGCGCTTTGCTAAGAACCCGCGCGACGACGCCGAGTTTTGGCAGCCCGCGCCGCTGATCCAGAAGCTGGTGGCTGAAGGCAAGCAGTTCAGCTGATCGCGAAGGGACCCAGGCCGCCCATGTTGAAACGCATCTTCCTCGGGCTGCTGCTGGTGCTGCTGGCACTGGCGGCGGCCGTGGCGGCCAAGACCTGGACCACGCCATCGCAGCAGCTGGCGGTGGCGCCCGCACCCAAGCTGGACATCGACCTGCAGGCGGCCGCGAAGCGGCTGTCCACGGCGATCACGTTCCGCACGGTGTCCAGCCTCGACGACCCGGCCGCGAACCTGGCCGAGTTCGACAAGCTGCATGCCTACCTCGCGCAGCAGTTCCCCAGGCTCCACGCGACCCTCAAGAAGGAGGTGGTCGGCAACAGGGCACTGCTCTACACCTGGGCTGGCAGCGATCCGCAGGCCAGGCCCGTCGCGCTCATGGCGCACCAGGACATGGTGCCCATCGCACCGGGCACCGAGAAGGCCTGGACGGTCGACCCCTTCGCGGGCGAGATCAAGGACGGCTTCGTCTGGGGCCGCGGCACGCTCGACAACAAGAGCAACCTGTTCGCGCAGATGGAAGCCATCGAGCTACTGGTCGCAAGCGGCTTCCAGCCGAGGCAGACCGTCTACCTCGTGATGGGCGACGACGAGGAGGTGAGCGGCCTGCGCGGCGCGCAGCCGATTGCCGAGCTGCTCAAGTCGCGCAACGTGCGCCTGGACTGGGTGCTCGACGAGGGCCTGCTGATCCTCGACGGCGTGCTGCCCGGCCTGTCGAAACCGGCGGCGCTCATCGGCCTGGCCGAGAAGGGCTACGGCACCTTCTTTCTTTCGCTCGACACCGCGCCCGGCCATTCGTCGATGCCGCCGCAGCACAGCGCCATCGGCAGCATGAGCGCGGCGCTCGCGCGGCTCGAAGCCAACCCGATGCCCGGCGGCATCAAGGGCGTGGCCGCGCAGATGTTCGGTGCGCTCGCGCCCGAGATGAGCGGCGTGAACCGCGTGATGCTCTCCAACCTGTGGCTCACCGAACCGCTGGTGCGCGGCCAGCTCGAGAAAAGCCCGAGCAGCAACGCGATGCTGCGCACGACCACGGCGCTCACCATCGTGCGCGCCGGCAACAAGGACAACGTGCTGCCCGGCCGCGCCGAGGCGGCGGTCAACTTCCGCATCCTGCCGGGCGACACCATCGACAGCGTGGAAGCGCATCTGCGCAAGAGTCTGGGCAACGACGAGATCAGGATCAAGCGCTATCCAGGCAACTCGGAGCCATCGCCCGTCTCGCCGACCGATAGCACGGGTTACCGCGCAATCCAGCAGGCGGTGCGCCAGTCGTTTCCCGATGTGGTGGTGGCCCCCGGCCTCATGACGGCCGCCACCGACTCGCGCCACTTCAGTCTGGTGAGCGACGCGGTCTTTCGTTTCTCGCCGCTGCGCATGAAGGGCGAGGACCTCGCGCGTTTCCACGGCAACAACGAGCGCGTCTCCATCGCCAACTACGGCGAGATGATCGGCTTCTATCACCAGCTCCTGCGCAACGGCAACGCCGCGCCGGCGCAATGACGACCACAACCCTCTTTCCCTTCCATCTTCAAAGGACCTCACCATGACCAGCGCCGTCATCGTTTCCACCGCCCGCACGCCGCTCGCGAAGAGCTGGAAGGGTGCTTTCAACATGACGCACGGCGCCACGCTCGGCGGCCACGCCGTTCAGCACGCCATCTCGCGCGCCGGCATCGAAGCCGCCGAAGTCGACGACGTGATCATGGGCTGCGCCACGCCCGAGGGCGCCACCGGCTCCAACATCGCGCGCCAGATCGCGCTGCGCGCCGGCTGCCCGGTCACCACCTCGGGCATGACGATCAACCGCTTCTGCTCGTCGGGCCTGCAGACCATCGCCACCGCCGCGCAGCGCATCATCGCGGGCGAGGGCGAGGTGTACGTGGCCGGCGGCGTCGAGAGCATCTCCTGCGTGCAGAACGAAGCCAACAAGCACATGCTGGCCGACCCCTGGCTCGTGAAGCACAAGCCCGAGATCTACTGGAACATGCTGCAGACGGCCGAGCAGGTGGCCAAGCGCTACAACATCGGCCGCGACGCCATGGACGAATACGGCGCCGCCAGCCAGCAGAAGGCCACCGCCGCGCTCGAAGCCGGCCGCTTCAAGGACGAGATCGCGCCGATCACCGTGCTGGCCGGCGTGGCCGACCCGGTGATGGGCCTGCGCACCAAGGAAGTGACCGTCGAGAACGACGAAGGCATCCGCCCCGGCACCACCAAGGAAGGCATCAGCGGCATCCGCCCGGCGATTCCCGGCGGGCTCATCTCGGCCGGCAATGCGAGCCAGTTCTCCGACGGCGGCGGCGCCTGCGTGGTGGTCGACGAGAAGTACGCACAGCAGAAAGGCCTGAAGCCGCTCGGCCGCTTCCTCGGCTTTGCCGTGGCCGGCTGCGAGCCCGACGAGATGGGCATCGGCCCGGTGTTCGCGATTCCGAAGGTGCTCAAGCGCCTGGGCCTCACGGTCGACGACATCGACCTGTGGGAGCTCAACGAGGCTTTCGCCGTGCAGGTGATCTACTGCCGCGACAAGCTCGGCATTCCGGGCGACCGCCTGAACGTGGACGGCGGCGCCATTGCCGTGGGCCACCCCTACGGCGTGAGCGGCCAGCGCCTGACGGGCCATGCGCTCATCGAAGGCAAGCGCCGCGGCGCGAAGAAGGTGCTGGTCACGATGTGCATCGGCGGCGGCATGGGCGCTGCGGGCGTGTTTGAAGTTCTTTAACTCTCGCCCAGCCGGCGGCGCGTAGCGCGTCGCCGCCCTCGCCAACCCCGTTCAGGGGACGACACCAGCGGCCCGGCAAAGCCGGTTCCGCGGTGTTCCCGGCGCAGAACCCGCGCATCCCTTCACACCGAGATCGATCATGAGCCTGCGTCCCACCCTCGACTTTCTGCTTTATGACTGGCTCGACGCGGAATCGCTGAGCCAGCGCGAGCGCTTTGCCGACCATTCGCGCGAAACCTTCGATGCGGTGCTCGACACCTGCGAGCGCATTGCGCGCGAGAAGTACGCGCCGGCCAATCGCATCGTCGACACGCAGGAGCCGCACTTCGATGGCGAGAAGGTCGTGCTGCCGCAGGCCACGCACGATGCGCACAGGGCCTTTGTCGAATCGGGAATGATGAGCGCGGCGCAGGACTACGACATCGGCGGCATGCAGCTGCCCTACACGCTGCAGGCCGCGGCCAACAGCTTCTTCGCAATGGCCTCGGTCAGCATCGGCTCGAACATGCTCACCAGCGGCAACGCCAACCTGCTGATGGTGCACGGCACCGGGATGCAGAAGGATGTGTTCGCCAAGAACGAGTTCTCGGGCCGCTGGGCCGGCACCATGTGCCTGTCCGAGCCGCAGGCCGGCTCGTCGCTGAGCGACGTGGCCACGCGCGCCGTGCCCGATGGCGACGACTACCAGAGCGATCCGCTCGGGCCGCGCTACCGGCTCACGGGCAACAAGATGTGGATCTCGGCGGGCGACCATGAACTGACCGAGAACATCGTGCACATCGTGCTCGCGAAGATTCCGGACGCGAATGGCAAGCTGGTGCCGGGCACGCGCGGAATCTCGCTGTTCATCGTGCCGAAGCGCATGGTGAATACCCGAGGCGAGCTGACCGGCGAGCGCAACGACGTCGCATTGGCAGGCCTCAACCACAAGCTGGGCTGGCGCGGCACCACCAACACGCTGCTGAACTTCGGCGAGGGAAAGTACCCGGTCGGCGGCAAGGCCGGCGCGGTGGGCTACCTGGTCGGCGAGCCGGGCAAGGGCCTGCACTGCATGTTCCACATGATGAACGAGGCGCGCATCGGCGTCGGCACGGCCGCCACCATGCTGGGCATGGCGGGCTACCACGCCTCGCTCGACTACGCGAAGACCCGGCCGCAGGGCCGGCTCGTGAAGAAGGCGGAGCAGCCCGGCACGGCGGTCGTGAAGGACTCGGCCAGCCCGCAGGTGCGCATCATCGAGCATGCCGACGTGCGCCGCATGCTGCTCGCGCAGAAGGCGTACTGCGAAGGCGCGCTGGCACTGGAGCTGTACTGCGCCCGGCTGGTCGACGAGCAGAAGACCGGCGAGGCGCAGGCCGCGGACGACGCGCGCCTGCTGCTCGAAGTGCTCACGCCCATCGCCAAAAGCTGGCCCAGCGAGTGGTGCCTGGAAGCCAATTCGCTGGCCATCCAGGTGCATGGCGGCTACGGCTACACGCGCGATTTTCCGGTGGAGCAGTACTGGCGCGACAACCGCCTGAACATGATCCACGAAGGCACGCACGGCATCCAGGCGGCCGACCTGCTGGGCCGCAAGGTGCTGATGGAAAAGGGCCGCGGCCTGCAACTGCTGGGCGGGCGCATCGCCGAAACCATCGGCCGCCCCGCCAAGGTGCCCGGGCTCGCGGCGCATGCCAAGGCGCTGGAGGCCGCATGGCAGCGCATAGTCGGCGCCACCGCGGCCGCCTGGTCCACCGGCGACCCGGCCGATGCGCTGGCCAACGCCGTGCCCTACATGCAGGCCTTCGGCCATACCGTGCTGGCCTGGATCTGGCTGGACGTGGCGCGGCGGGCGCTGGAAATCGATGCGGAAAAGGCCAGGGCGGTAACAGCTGGCAAGATAGGCGCCACGGACTACTTCTTCCACTACGAGCTGCCGAAAATCGGTGCCTGGCTCAACGTGGTCGAGAGCCGCGACCCTACCTGTACAGCATTGCCCGAGGACGCTTTTTGACAATGGCCAACGCCGCCCCCAACAACACGCCCAACCCCGCCAAGCCGCCGAAGCCGCACGCGCGGCTCGAGAAGTGGATCTGGATCCTGATCTACGGCGGCCTGCTTCTCATGATTCTCGGCATTGCCACGGGCCGCACCGAGCCGGCGCTCGGCTGGTCGATGGCCGTGCCCGGCGCCGTGGTCGCGCTGGTGGGCGTCGTGCTGATCTACGTGCGCTCGCGCCTCAGCGACAAATAACCCCAAAGACAAACCATGCTCAAGCACATCGTGATGTGGAAGTTCAAGGAACATGCCGAAGGCGCCGACAAGGCGACCAACCTTCTCAAGGCCAAGGCGCTGCTCGATGCCTGCGCCAGTCTGTCGCCCGGCACGCTGCGTTTCGAGGTGGCCATTGCCCAGCCCGGGCTCGAAGCCACCTACGACCTGGTCCTGTATTCGGAATTCACCGACGCGGCCGCGCTCGCGGCCTATGCGGACCATCCGCAGCACGTGGCGCTGAAGCCCTTCATCGGCGCCGTGCGCGAAGCGCGCCAGTGCATGGACTACATCGCCTGAACATTCCAGACCGAACAACGGAGACTTTCCCATGACCGCCCGCACCATCCAAAAGCTGTTCGACCTCGGCGGCAAGACCGCCCTCATCACCGGCGGCTCGCGCGGCCTGGGCCTGCAGATGGCGCATGCGCTCGGCGAGGCCGGCGCGAAGATCATGCTGAGTTCGCGCAAGGCCGACGACCTGGAACAGGCCGCGGCCGAACTGCAATCGGCCGGCATCGACGCGCGCTGGATCGCCGCCGACTGCTCGAAGGAAGAAGACACGCGCCGCCTGGCCGACGAGACACTGCAGCGCATGGGCGCCATCGACATCCTCGTCAACAACGCGGGCGCCAGCTGGGGCGCGCCGGCCGAGAGCCATCCGGTCGAGGCCTGGGACAAGGTGATGAACCTCAACGTGCGCGGCTATTTCATCCTGTCGCAGCATGTGGCCAACGGCTACATGATTCCGAAGAAGACGGGCCGCATCATCAACATCGCCTCGATCGCGGGCCTCAACGGCAACCCGCCCGAGATGCAGACGCTGGCCTACAACACCTCGAAGACGGCGGTGATCGGCTTCACGCGCACGCTGGCCGCCGAATGGGGCAAGTTCAACATCAACGTGAACGCAATCTGCCCGGGCTTCTTCATGACGAAGATGGCCGCCGGCCTCATCAAGTCGCTGGGCGAGGAAAAGATGGCCTCGCATGCGCCGCTCGGGCGCCTGGGCGACGAGGAAGACCTGAAGGGCATCACGCTGCTGTACGCGAGCGATGCCGGCAAGCACATCACGGGGCAGTGGCTGGCTGTGGATGGTGGCGTGAGCGTGGTCCTTGGTGCTTGAAATGGCTGAAGATTCCAACGACATCAACATCCGCTCCTACACGAGCCAGATCCCGTTCGCGCGCCACCTGGGCTTCGAGCTCACGAAATTCGAGGGCGGCGAGTCGGAGATCATCTACACCGCCAAGCCCGAACACCTCAACACCTTCGACGTGACGCACGGCGGCGCCTGCATGACGCTGCTCGACATCACCATGGCGGCCGCGGCGCGCAGCGTGGCGCCCGAGACGGGCGTGGTCACCATCGAGATGAAGACCAGCTTCATGCAGCCTTCGGTCGGGCCTCTGCATGCGCGCGGCACGCTGATCCACCGCACCGCGACGCTGGCCTTCACCGAGGCCAGGATCTACGACGAACTGGAGCACGTGTGCGCGCATGCCACCGGCACCTTCAAGTACGTGAAGCGCCGGCTGCCCACAGGCCCCGCGAGCGCCAACGCGATGCGCCCGCCTTCCACCGATTGATTGCATTCCCCCGGAGACACCCATGCCCACCAACAAGCAGATCCACCTCGACAACCGGCCCGACGGCGAAGCCGTTGCCAGCAACTTCAAGCTCGTGACCGCCGAGACGCCCGCGCTCAAGGACAACCAGGTGCTGGTGCGCCACCACTACATGAGCCTCGACCCGTACATGCGCGGGCGCATGAACGATTCCAAGAGCTACGCCCAGCCGCAGCCCGTGGGCCAGGTCATGCAGGGCGGCACGGCCGGCGAAGTGGTCGAGAGCAAGCACCCCAAGTACGCGGTCGGCGACAAGGTGGTGGGCTTCGGCGGCTGGCAGGAATACAGCGTGGTCGATGCCTCGCAGCCCGGCGCGCTCAAGAAGGTCGACACCACGCAGGTGCCGCTGTCGCACTACCTCGGCGCGGTCGGCATGCCGGGCGTCACGGCCTGGTATGGCCTCGTGAAGATCATTGCGCCGAAGGCCGGCGAGACGATGGTCGTCACGGCGGCCAGCGGGGCGGTGGGCAGCGCCTTCGGTGCATTGGCCAAGGCGCGCGGCTGCCGCGTGGTGGGCATTGCGGGCGGCCCGGACAAGTGCAAGTACGTGACCGACGAGCTCGGATTCGACGCCTGCATCGACTACCGCCAGCACCCCGACGTCAAGAGCATGAGCGCCGCGCTCAAGGAGGCCTGCCCGAGCGGCATCGACGGCTACTTCGAGAACGTGGGCGGCTACATCTTCGACGCCGTGCTGCTGCGCGCCAACGCCTTCTCGCGCGTGGCGCTGTGCGGAATGATCGCGGGCTACGACGGGCAGCCGCTGCCGCTTGCGAACCCGGCGCTGATCCTCATCAACCGCATGAAGATCGAGGGCTTCATCGTGAGCGAGCACATGGAGGTGTGGCCCGAGGCGCTGGCCGAACTCGGTGCGCTGGTGGCCAGCGGCAAGCTCAGGCCGCGCGAGTCGATGGCGCAAGGCATCGAGGCTGCCCCTGAGGCCTTCCTGGGTTTGCTCAAGGGCAAGAATTTCGGCAAGCAACTGGTCAAACTGATCTGATGAATTGAACGCACGGCAAGGAGGCCGGTATGCGCGCCGCGCCGGGCCGCCCCAAGCCAGCGTGCACCGCAGTGCGAAGCACGGAGGTATTCGAATGAATTCGACGCACGAGGTATTCAACCAGCCCGAGCCGCTGGTGGGCTACAACCTGTTCGAAACCAACCGGCCCCTGCGCGATGCGCTGAAGTTCAATGCGCCATCTCTTCAGCTCGCGCAGCTGAACGAACTGGGTGCGGCCATCGGCTCGGCCGAGATGCAGGCGCATGCGCGGCTCGCCAACACCCACCCGCCCGAACTGCACACGCACGACCGCTTCGGCCGGCGCATCGACGAGGTGGAGTTCCATCCGAGCTATCACGTGCTCATGGCCGCCGCCGTGGGCGCAGGCCTGCACGGCACGCCCTGGACAGGCACCTCGGCCTCGCCGCACCTGCTGCGCGCGGCCGGCTTCATGCTCTTCACCGAGCTGGAGCCGTCGATCCTTTGCCCGGTCTCCATGACCTACGCCGCCACGCCCGCATTGCGCGGCAATGCCGCCGTGTACGCCGACTGGGGCCCGAAGCTCGGCAGCCTCTGGTACGACCCCGCGCTCGCTTCGTTCAAGGACAAGCCTGGCGTGACCATGGGCATGGGCATGACCGAGAAGCAGGGCGGCTCCGACGTGCGCGCCAACACCACGCGCGCCGTGCGCGAGGCTGGCGACGCCTGGGGCGAGCGCTACGCGATCACCGGCCACAAGTGGTTCTTCTCGGCGCCGATGTGCGATGCCTTCCTGGTGTTGGCCCAGGCGCCGGCCGGCCTGAGCTGCTTCTTCCTGCCGCGCGTGCTGCCCGACGGCACGCGCAACGCCATCCACATCCAGCGCCTGAAGGACAAGCTCGGCAACAAGGCCAACGCCAGTTCCGAGGTCGAGTTCCACGGCGCCAGCGCATGGCTCGTGGGCGAAGAGGGTCGCGGCATTCCGCAGATCCTCGAGATGGGCACCATGACCCGGCTCGACTGCGCGCTGGGCACCAGCGGCCTGATGCGGCAGGCGCTGAGCATCGCGCTCAACCACGCGAGCCAGCGCATGGCCTTCGGCAAACCGCTGATCGAGCAGCCGCTCATGAAAAACGTGCTGGCTGACCTGGCCCTGGAGAGCGAAGCCTCGACCGCGCTGGCCATCCGCCTCGCGCGGGCCTTCGACCGGCAGGCCGACGAGCACGAGCGCCTGATGGCACGCCTGCTCACGCCGGTCGCCAAGTTCTGGATCTGCAAGCGCGGCAGCCACTTTGCGCAAGAGGCCATGGAATGCCTTGGCGGCAACGGCTATGTGGAAGAGGGCGGCGAAGGCATCATGGCGCGCATCTACCGCGAGATGCCGCTCAACTCGATCTGGGAAGGCGCAGGCAACATCATGGCGCTCGACCTGCTGCGGGGCCTGCGCAAGGGCGATGCGGTGGCCGCATTGGCCAAGGAGCTGGCGCCCGCGCGCGGCCAGCATGCGGCGCTCGACCGTCTGGCCGACGCGCTGCCGGCACGCATCGAGGCCATGGCTTCCGAGGCCGAGGCGCGACGCCTCGCGCAGGACGTGGCCCTGGCCGTGCAAGCGGCGTTACTCGCGCAGACCGCACCGCCGGCC
This sequence comes from Variovorax beijingensis, assembly GCF_007828835.1. Lineage (GTDB taxonomy): Bacteria > Pseudomonadota > Gammaproteobacteria > Burkholderiales > Burkholderiaceae_C > Variovorax > Variovorax beijingensis_A. The sequence goes on from NZ_VIVL01000018.1 coordinate 21,869, forward strand.
ATCGTGGGCGCCTTCTGCGCATCGCGGCTGGGCGGCGACTGGGGCAACGTGTTCGGCACGCTGGGTGCGGGCACCGATTTCGATTCGATCATCGGGCGTGCGCAGCCGCGCTGAGCTCGGCAACACACTCATCCACGGGAAACCAGCACATGGCCGAACTCATCCTGCACCACTACAACACCTCGCCGTTCTCCGAGAAGGTGCGGCTCATCCTCGGCGCCAAGAAGCTGCCGTGGAAATCGGTGCTCATTCCGCCCATCATGCCCAAGCCCGACGTGGAGGTGCTCACGGGCGGCTACCGCAAGACGCCGTTCCTGCAGATCGGCGCCGACATCTACTGCGACAGCGCGCTGATCGCCGACGTGCTCGAGCACCTGCAGCCCGAAGCCACGCTCTACCCCGAGCCCGAAAAAGGCATGTCGCGCATCCTCGCGCAGTGGGCCGACACCACCCTGTTCTGGGCCGCCATGGCCTGGAGCATGCAGCCCCGGGGCGCGGCCGAGCTGTTCGCCAAGGCGCCGCCCGAGGCCGCCAAGGCCTTCGGCGAAGACCGCGCGAAGATGAGCACGGGCAACATGACGCGGCTGCGTCCGGCCGACGCCACCAGCGCCTACAAGTCGTACCTGCGCCGCCTGTCCGACATGCTCGACGACAAGCCCTACCTGCTGGGCGAGGTGCCGTGCATCACCGACTTCTCGGTCTATCACCCGCTCTGGTACACGCGCCGCATCGACTCGGTGCGCGGCATCCTCGACCTCACCCCCGCGGTCATCGACTGGATGGAGCGCATGGCCGCGATCGGCCATGGCAGCATCGAAAAATCCAGCTCGGACGAAGCCATCGCCATCGCCAAGGCCGCCACGCCGCACACGCTGCTGACCGACAGCACCTTCCAGGACGACCATGGCATTGCGCTGGGCAGTGCGGTCACCGTCCGGGCCGAGAGTTTCGGCCTGGAGGAAACGCCCGGCACGCTGGTGGCCGCCACGCGCACGCACTACACGCTGGAGCGCAGCCACGAGCGCGTCGGCACGGTGCACGTGCACTTCCCACGCATCGGCTACGTGCTGAAGCAAGCCGAAGCCTGAAGTCCCCGAGCGGGCACCTTCGTGACTGCGCCGCGGCGTGTTCCGTATTTCAATAGCGGTTCCAACGTCAGTCAGAGACATTCAACGCAAGAAGGAACCGGCAAATGATTCAGGACTTCAAGGGCAAGACGGCCGTACTCACCGGCGCGGGTTCGGGCTTCGGCCTCGAGTGCGCGCGCATCGGCGCCACGCGCGGCATGAATCTCGTGCTGGTCGACGTGCAGCAGGACGCGCTCGACAAGGCCCGCGCCGAGATGGAAGCCGCCGGCGCGCAGGTGCTGGCGCGCAAGGTCGACGTGTCTGACGCTGCGCAGATGGAAGCCCTGGCCCTTGCGGTGAAGGAGCGCTTCGGCGCGCCGCACTTCGTGTTCAACAACGCAGGCGTGGGCGCGGGCGGCCTGGTGTGGGAGAACACCGTGGCCGACTGGGAGTGGGTACTGGGCGTGGACCTGTGGGGCGTGATCCACGGCGTACGCCTGTTCACGCCGATGATGCTCGAGGCCGCCGCGAAAGACCCGGCCTACCGCGGCCACATCACCAACACCGCGAGCATGGCCGGGCTGCTCACGCCGCCCAACATGGGCATCTACAACGCCGCCAAGGCCGCGGTCGTGAGCCTCACCGAGACGCTGTACCAGGACCTGACGCTGGTCACGGACCAGATCGGCGCGAGCCTCCTGTGCCCGTATTTCGTGCCCACGGGCATCACGAGCAGCGAGCGCAACCGGCCGAACGCGCCCAAGGAAACCGAGCTCACCAGGAGCCAGCTCATTGGCCAGGCCATGAGCAACAAGGCGGTGAGCAGCGGCAAGATCACGGCGGCCGAAGTGGCGGCAAAGGTGTTCGATGCGATCAGCGACAACCAGTTCTATGTGTTCAGCCACCCGAAGGCGCTGGGCAACGTGCGCAGCCGCATGGAGAACATCGTGGCGGTCAAGAACCCGGCCGATCCGTTCCTCGAGAGGCCGGAGATCGGGCAGAAGCTGCGCGAGCAACTGCGCGGGGGATGAAAGGCTGGCGCCGGGGACGCGCGCGGATTGGTTTCAGGCCTTCGAAGCCTGCGACGCGATCCACTCCCACACGGCTCGCACGGCCGGCTCGCCTTCATGCCCGGCGGCCACCGCGAGAAAGTAGCTGCTCGTGTCGAGCGCCGGGCCGAAGGGCTGCACCAGCGCGCCGCTGCGCAGTTCCTCGGCCGCGAGTGTGAGGCTCAGGAGCGCGACGCCGTGGCCCGCGAGCGCGGCCAGGATGGCGTGGGTCTCGTCCGAGAACGACAGGCCCGCGGCCTTCATTGAGCGGCCCCGCGGCGGCGCGAGGCCGGCCTCCTTGAACCAGCGCGGCCACAGCGCGGGCGCTGCGGCGCCGGGCTGCCAGTCGCAATGGATCAGCTGGTGCTTCGGCAGGTCGGCCGCGCGCTTCAGGCCCAGCATCGGGCTGCACAGCGGCGCGTAGCGCTCGGGCATCAGCTCGCGCGACACCAGGCCCGGCCAGTTGCCGCTGCCTGATCGAACGGCAATGTCGGCGCCGCCGCGCGCCAGGTCGACCAGCGTGTCGCTCGCATGCAGCCGCAGTTCGATGCCGGGACAGGCCTTGCGGAAGGCCGCCATGCGCGGCAGCACCCAGCGTGCTGCGAAGGCGGTGTTGGTGGTGAGCGTGACGGCCTGCGAGACCGAGGGCTGGCGCAGCCTTTCGACGCCGGCCTCCAGTGCGTCGAAGCCCGCGCGCAGGTCGTCGAACAGCCGCTCGCCCGCGGGCGTCAGCGCGAGCTGCCGCGTGAGCCGGCGGAACAGTGAACGGCCCAGCGTGTCTTCGAGCGCGCGCACCTGGTGGCTGATGGCCGAAGGCGTGACCGAAAGCTCCAGCGCCGCGCGCTGGAAGCTCAGGTGCGCGGCCGCCGCCTCGAAGGCCCGCAGCGAGAGCAGGGGAGGGAGGTGCCGGGGGCGCCGGATGGATGAGCCAATCTCGTTCATCGATGGAGAAATGATCGTTTGTCGAAGGTCTTGCACATCTCTAGATTCAGGACCTGTGCCGCCATTGTGGCAGTGCAAGACAGAACAGAGAAATTCATCCATGAACACAATGAACCTTCTTCACATCGACGCCAGTGCCCGTCCGGGCCGCTCCGGCATCGATCCCCATGGCTCGCACACGCGCCGGCTGTCGGCGCGCTTCGTCGAGCGCTGGCGCGAGGCGCGGCCGGTGGACCGCGTCGATTACCTCGACGTGGGCCGGCATCCGCCCGCGCATGTCGATGCCCGCTGGATCCACGCGGCCTTCACCGCGCCCGCCGATCGCCAACCCTGGATGGCCGACGTGCTGGCCGAGAGCGACCGCCTGGTCGACCAGCTCGTGGCCGCCGACCTGATCGTGGTGGGCCTGCCGATGTACAACTTCAGCGTGCCTGCGCAGTTCAAGGCCTGGATCGACAACATCGTGCGCGTGGGCCGCACCTTCGGCTTCGATCGCTCGCGCGGTGCGGTGCCGTACTGGCCGATGCTCGCCGATGCGGGCAAGCGCATGGTGCTGCTCGGCGCGCGCGGCGACCACGGCTACGACCCGGGCGGCCGCATCGCGCACCTGAACCATGCCGAGCGCACGGTGCGCTCGGTGTTCGGCTACATCGGCATCACCGAGGTGTTCGAGGCGGCGGTGGAGTGCGACGAGTTCGGCGGCGAGCAACTGGCCGAGTCGCTGCGGCAGGCGGAGCAGAAGGTCGACGGCCTGGTCGACCAGCTCGCGGCGGAGCCGCGGTCAGCTCACACCGCCACCGGGCTGCGCTCCGCGAACTGACCATTCCAGTACGGGTAGTAAGGGTAGGGCGGCGTCACCGCGCTGGCCGCGTCGAGCCGCTGGATCTGGTCTGCGCTGAGCTGCCAGCCGAGCGCGCCGAGGTTCTGCCTGAGCTGCTCTTCGTTGCGCGCACCGATGAGCACGCTCGACACGGTGGGCCGCTGCAGCAGCCAGTTGAGCGCGATCTGCGGCAAGGTCTTGCCGGTTTCCTCGGCCACCTGGTCCATCGCATCGACCACGCGGTAGAGGCGCTCGTCGTCCACGGGCGGCGCGAAGCCGGCGGTTTCATGCAAGCGGCTTCCGGCGGGTAGCGGCTGGCCGCGCCGCAGCTTGCCGGTCAGCCGGCCCCAGCCGAGCGGGCTCCAGACGATGGCGCCCAGGCCCTGGTCCAGGCCCAGCGGCATCAGTTCGAATTCGTAGTCGCGGCCGATCAGCGAGTAGTAGGTCTGGTTGGCCACGAAGCGCTGCAGCCCGAGCCGGTCGGAGGCCGAGAGCGATTTCATCAGCTGCCAGCCCGAGAAGTTCGAGGCACCGATCAGCCGCACCTTGCCCGCGCGCACCAGGTCGTCGAGCGTGTCGAGCACCATCTCGACCGGCGTCATCGCGTCGAAGGCGTGCAGCTGGAGGATGTCGATGTAGTCGGTGTCCAGGCGCTTGAGTGCGGCATCGGTCGCGGCGATCAGGTGGTGGCGCGAGGCGCCGACATCGTTCGGCCCGTCGCCGGCGCGCAGCGCGAGCTTGGTCGAGATGATGGCCTTGTCGCGCCGGCCCTTGAGCGCGGCGCCGAGGATCGATTCCGAAGCGCCGTTCGAGTACACGTCGGCCGTGTCGAACAGCGTCACGCCGGCATCCAGCGCCAGGTCGACGATGCTGCGCGCGCCCTCCACGTCGGTGTTGCCCCAGGCGCTGAAGAGCGGACCCTGCCCGCCGAAGGTGCCGGCGCCGAAGCCGAGTGCGGGGACCTTGAAGCCGGAGCGGCCGAGAAAGCGTTGTTCCATGATGTCGCGTCTTTGTGATCGTTGAAAAAAAGAGGGGGAGTTCAAGCCCGGGCCGACGCGCGATCGGCCGTAGAGGCATTGCCGCGTTCGCGCCGGTCGAGCGAACGGCTCCAGAGCGCGATCGCCAGCCCCGCGAGCGTGAGCAGCGCCGCCACCCAGCCGAGCGCGCGCAGGCCCGGACCATGGTCGATGACCACGCCGCCCACCCAGGCGCCGAGCGCATTGCCCAGGTTGAAGGCCGCGATGTTGAGGCTCGACGCCAGGTTCTGGCCCGCGCCCGAGGCCTTTTCGAGCACGCGCAGCTGCATCGGCGCCACGGTGGCGAACGAAGCGATGCCGAGCAGGCCGACGAACACCACGGCCGCGAACGGCGTCCCGATGCTGAACTGCATCGCGCCCAGCACCGCGGCCAGCGCCACCAGCGTGCCGAGCACGGCCGGCATGGTCGACCTGTCGGCCAGCCTGCCGCCGAGGATGTTGCCCACGGCCAGGCCGCCGCCGAACACCAGCAGGATCGGCGACACCGCCGATTCGGACAGGCCCGCGACCTGCGTCAGCAAGGGCTGGATGTAGGTGAACACCACGAACACGCCCGCGTAGCCGAGCACCGTCATCGCCAGGCCGAGCAGCACCTGCGGCCGCGCGAGCACCGCGAGTTCCTCGCGCAGCGGCGCCGGCCTGGCTTCGCCCTTGACGCGGGGCACGAACACGGCAAGCACCGTGAAGGCCAGCACGCCGATCAGCGTCACCGCCCAGAAGGTGGCGCGCCAGCCGTAGTGCAGCCCGAGCCAGGCGCCGGCGGGTACGCCCAGCAGTGTGGCGGCCGTGAGGCCGGTGAACATGATGGCGATGGCCGAGGCGCGCCGTTCCGGCGCCACCAGCCCGGTGGCCACCACCGAGCCGACGCCGAAGAAGGTGCCGTGCGCGAGCGAGGTGATCACGCGCGCGGCCATCAGCAGCTCGTAGCTGGGCGCGAGCGCGCAGGCCAGGTTGCCGAGCGTGAAGATCGCCATCAGCGCGAGCAGCACGGTCTTGCGCGGCAGCTTGCGGGTGGCGATGGTCAGGATCGGCGCACCCACGGCCACCCCGAGCGCATAGCCCGAGATCAGCAGGCCGGCGGCCGTGATGGAGACGTGCAGATCCGACGAGACCTGCAGCAGCAGGCCCATGATGACGAATTCGGTGGTGCCTATTCCGAAGGCACCGGCGGTAAGGGCGAGTAGAGCGATTGGCATGATGCCCTGTACTGTGCGGGCATCCGGCCTCGATGACTAGAATGCCGCTGCTACACGCACTTGTGAATTGAAGTCACAGACAAGGACACCCGCCATGCCGCGCATCGACGTCAACCGCTCCGGCGAAATGGAAGCCTTCGTGCAGGTGGTCGAAGCCGGCGGCTTTTCCGCGGCGGCGCGGCTGCTCGACATGACGCCTTCGGCGGTGAGCAAGCTGGTCGCACGGCTCGAATTGCGGCTGGGCATCCAGCTGGTGTACCGCTCCACGCGCAAGCTGCAGCTCACGCCCGAAGGCCTGCATTTCTACGAGCGCAGCACGCGCGTGCTGGCCGACATGGACGAGGCCGAGCGTTGCGCCGCCGCCGGCGCCGCGCCGCGCGGGCGCGTGAGCATCAACGCGAGCGTGTCCTTCGGGCACCACAAGCTGGTTCCGCTGGTGCCGCGCCTGCTCGAGCTGCATCCGCAGATCACGCTGGACATCGCGCTGACCGACCGCATCGTCGACCTGATGGACGAACGCGCCGACATCGCGATCCGCTGGGGCCAGCTGCCGCCGTCCGACCTGGTGGCGCGGCGGCTGGGCGAAACCAGCCAGTCCATCGTGGCCTCGCCGGGCTACCTTGCGAAGTACGGCACGCCGCACACGCCGCAGGAACTGGAGGCGCACAACCGGCTGGGCTGGAGCTACCGGCGCAATACGCCCGACTGGCCCTTGCGCGTGGATGGGCGAACGGTCTCGCTGCCCGTGGCCGGGCCGGTGCGCGCGGGCGACGGCGAAACCCTGCGCCAGCTGGCCCTTGCCGGCGCGGGGGTGGCGCGGCTGTCGCTGTACCACATCCAGCACGACATCGATGCGGGCCGCCTGGTGCCGCTGCTCGAAGAATTCAATCCGGGCGAGGTGGAGCCGATCCACGCGGTGTACATCGGCAAGGCCGGCACCTTGCCGGCGCGCGTGCGCGCGGTGCTCGACTTCCTGGTGGCGTACTCGGGTGTCGGAGGAGGGCGCTACACGCTCAAGCGCAGCGCGCCGATGCCCGCGAATTCCACCGCCACCTGATCGCCGCGGCGGCAGGGCACGATGCCGACCCACGAGCCGGTGGTGACCACGGTGCCGGCCGGCGCGGTCTGCCCATGGCGCGTAACGTGGCGCAGCCAGGCCGGCAGAAGCCACGCGGGATCGGCCAGCGGATGGGTGCCTTCGCGCACCACGGTGTCGGCGTTGCCGACCTTCGTTTCGCAGCGCTGCGAAGCCCAGTCGACCGCGGCATAGGGCTGCCATTCGCCGATCGCGAGCGCGCCGTGCACCTGCGAATCGGCCAGGCGCAGCAAGGCGGGCGTGGCGGCCAGGTCCTGCCAGCGCGAATCGACGATCTCGACGGAGACGGCCATGGCATCGATGAGCGAAGCCGCATCGCCGTGGTCGAGCTGCGCGGCTTGCGCGGGCGTCACGTCCTGTCCGAGGCGCAGCGCGATCTCGGCCTCGATGCCGGGCACGTGAAAGGCAAGGTCGCTGAAATCGGCCGGGCTCGTGCGCACGCCGGCCGGGGGCAGCGGCGCATGCGTGAGCGTGGCGCTGCGCGAGCCGCCGCCGGATTTCCAATGGCGGGGGACGGCGCCGTCGTCGCCGAACCAGCCGAGTGCGGCGGCCACGGCGTCCTGCACTTCATAGGCCTGGGTTGCGTCTTGCAGCGCGTCGGTCCAGGGCGCGGCGCCGAGAGTGCGGTTGTTCCGGCGCGCGGCGATCAGCGCGTCGGCGAGGGCGGTCATCGATGAGTTCATTCGGCGATTTTCTCAGTTGCTCTGGCGTGTTGTATTTGCGGGTTCTTGTGTTCGGGCGCTGCTGTTCAGGGCGCGTGCACAGGCCACCGGGTACTCCCCTCCGCGAATGTCCCCCGTCGGCGGGAGCGCACCCCGAACAAGAGCGCTTCAAGTGTCCACATGCACCTTGCCATCCTTCACCACCTTCGCCCACTTGGCGATCTCGGTGGCAATGAACTGTTTGAACTTGTCCTGCGACCCGCCGCCATCCTCGGCGCCATAGGTGTCGAGCTTTTCCTGCACGTCGGGCATCGCGAGTGCCGTGTTGACGTCGCGGTTCACCTTCTCGGCAATGCCCTGCGGCAGCTTGCCCGGGCCCGCGAGCCCGTACCACGTCGTGGCCTCGAAACCCGCGAAGCCCTGCTCTTGCATCGTCGGCACGTTCGGATGTCCCTTGGCGCGCTTGCCGCGCGTTTGCGCCACGGCCAGCACGCGGCCGCTCTTCACGTGCGGCGTGGCCGCGGTCATGGTCTCGAAGCTGTACTGGATCTGGCCGCCCATCAGGTCGGCCAGCAGAGGGCCGCTGCCCTTGTAGGGCACATGCAGCGCATCGACCCCGGCCTGCAGCTTGAACATTTCCAGCGCCAGGTGCTGCGCCGACCCCGCGCCCGCCGAACCGAAGCTCACCGTGCCGGGCGAGGCCTTGCATGCCGCCACGATGTCCTTCACCGTGAGCGCCTTCTGCGCCGGGCTGGCGATCAGCAGGTTGGGCGTGACGCCCACCAGCACGATCGGCACGAAGTCGCGCTCCACGCTGTAGCGCAGCTTGGGCTGCAGGCTGGGCGCGAGCGCATGGCTGTTGATGTGCGCCATGAGCAGCGTGCTGCCGTCGCTGGGCTGCTGCGACACGTATTCGGCCGCCAGCACGCCGGCCACGCCGCCCTTGTTCTCGACGATGACCTGCTGGTTCCACATCACCGTGAGTTTCTGGGCCACCACGCGTGCGAGCGCATCGGTGCCGCCGCCGGGCGGAAAGCCCACCACGATGCGCACCGGCCCCGAAGGCCACTCCTGCGCGAAGAGCCGGGGCACGCCCAGCGTGGCGGCCGCGGCACCCGCGGCTTGGATCAGCGTACGTCTCTGCATCATCTTTGTCTCCAGTGTGGGGTGGGTCCGATGCGTGCCGGGATCGAAAGCCCGGCAGGGTGGCGGTCGCCGCGCCGTTCGAGCGGCGCGCTGCGGCCGGTGTGTTCTTGCGGCTACGCGGCCTTCTGCAGGCCGGCATGCGCCGCTGCATGGCTCGCGAAATGGTCCATCGCGGCCTGCACGCCGCTGCCCGCGAGCTTGATGCCGCTGAGCTTCATGCCCATCTCGACGCCCGCGACCATGGCCACCAGCGTCAGGTCGTTGCTGTCGCCCAGGTGGCCCATGCGGAACATGCGGCCCTTGAGCTTGCCCAGGCCGGTGCCCAGCGAAAGGTCGAAGCGCTGGTGGATCAGGCGGCGCAGCGCATCGGCATCGACGCCCTCGGGCGTGATCACGCCGGTGAGCACGGGCGAATACACGGCCGGGTCGGCGCACTGGATCGGCAGGCCCCAGGCATTGACTGCCGCGCGCACGCCGGCGGCCCAGCGCTGATGGCGCGCAAACACGTTGTCCAGTCCTTCGGCCAGCAGCATGTCGAGCGATTCCGACAGGCCGTAGAGCAGGTTGGTGTTGGGCGTGTAGGGCCAGTAGCCGTCCTTGTTCATCTCCACGATCTCGTCCCAGGCCCAGAACGCGCGCGGCAGCCTGGCGCTTTTCGAGGCTTCGAGCGCGCGCGGCGAGAGTGCGTTGAAGCTGATGCCCGGCGGCAGCATCAGGCCCTTCTGCGAGCCGCTGATGGTGACGTCCACGCCCCATTCGTCGTGCCGGAAATCGGCGCTCGCCAAACCCGAGATGCTGTCGACCATCAGCAGGGCCGGGTGGCCCGCCGCATCGATGGCCTTGCGCACCGAGGCGATGTCGGAAGTGACGCCGGTGGAGGTTTCGTTGTGCACCACGCACACTGCCTTGATCTTCCTTTCGGTGTCCTTGCGCAGGCGCGCCTCGATGAGGTCGGCCTGCACGCCGCGGCGCCAGCTGGGTGCGGCGGGCAGTTGCTCGTCCTTGCCGGACCAGGCGAGGAATTCGGTCGACAGGCCGAGCCGCGTGGCCATCTTCTGCCACAGCGATGCGAAGTGGCCGGTCTCGTACATCAGCACGTGGTCGCCCGGGCTCAGCGTGTTGGCGAGCGCAGCCTCCCAGGCGCCGGTGCCGGAGGCAGGGTAGATCGCGACCGGGTGCTTCGTCTTGAAGATCTGCTTGATGCCGCCCAGCACCTTGAGCCCCAGCGTGCCGAACTCGGGCCCGCGGTGGTCGATGGTCGGCAGGCTCATGGCCCGCAGGATGCGGTCGGGCACCGGGCTCGGCCCGGGAATCTGGAGGAAGTGGCGGCCGGTGGGATGGAGGTCGAGTTGCAGCATGGACTGTCCTTTCGCTTTCAGTTTTGCATTCAAAATTGAATTTGACGTGATGGTTTACCCTTATATGTTCGGGTTGTTGGCATCGTTTTTTGCATTCAAAATGCATTCAAGGGAAACAGAAATGACCGCCGACATCATCGAAATCTCGCGCCTCGCGCTGCACGACCAGGTGGCTTCGCGTCTGCGCACGATGCTGGTCGAGGGGCACATCGCGCCCGGTGCCAAGCTCAACGAGCGCGAGCTCTGCCTCCAGCTGCGCGTCTCGCGCACGCCGCTGCGCGAGGCCATCAAGCTGCTCGCGGCCGAAGGGCTGGTCGACCTGCTGCCCAACCGCGGCGCGGTGGCGGTGAAGCTCACCGAGGCCGACGTACTCAACACCTTCGAGGTCCTGGCCATGCTCGAAGGCATGTCGGGCGAGCTGGCGGCCAAGCGCATCACCGACGAAGAACTGGCCGAGGTGCGCGCGCTGCATTACGAAATGATGGCCTGCTTCGCGCGGCGCGATCTCTCGGGCTACTACCGCCTCAACGCGCGCATCCACACCGCCATCAACGAGGCCGCGGGCAACCCGGTGCTGGCCGGCACCTACCGCTCCATCAATGCCCGCGTGCAGTCGCTGCGCTTTCGCACCAACCAGGACGAGGCCAAGTGGAAGCACGCGGTCGAAGAGCACGAACAGATGGTCCAGGCGCTGGCCGCGCGCGATGCGCCGGCGATGCGCAAGGTGCTGGTCGCGCACCTGATGCGCAAGCGCGACACGGTGCTCGAGCTGATGCGCACCGGCCAGATCTATCCCCAGGCCCACAACAAGGCGAGCTGAGCTTCACCACCACACCATGCGCGTCGATCCCGCCAGCCACATCCAGCCCGCCGGAACCGTTCTTCCGCCCAACGACACCTGCGAGCTGCTCGCACGCCGGCTGCGCGCCGAGACCGGGGGCGAGGTGCTGTTCGACGACGGCTCGCGCGGCCGCTACGCCACCGATGCGTCGATCTACCAGATCACGCCGGTCGGCGCCTTCGTGCCGACGAATGAACGCGACATTGCCACCGCCATCGACATCGCACGCGACCTGAAGGTGCCGGTGCTCGCGCGCGGCGGCGGCACCAGCCAGTGCGGCCAGACCACGGGCGCCGCGCTGGTGATCGACAACAGCAAGCATTTCCGCCGCGTGCTCGACGTGAACGTGGAGGAGGGCACGGCCACCGTCGAGCCCGGCCTGGTGCTCGACCACCTCAATGCGCAGCTCAAGCCGCACGGCCTGTGGTACCCGGTGGACGTGTCGACCAGCGCGCAGGCCACGCTGGGCGGCATGGCGGGCAACAACTCCTGCGGCTCGCGCTCCATCGCCTACGGCAACATGGTGCACAACGTGCTGGGCGCGAGCGCCTGGCTCTCGAGCGGCGAGCTGGTGGAGTTCGGCCCGCAATCCACGTTGGGCGCCCGCGCGGCGGGCATCGCGAAGTTCGTGCACGGGCTCGCGCTGGCGCACCGCGAGCAGATCCATGCCCACTGGCCCAAGGTGCTGCGCCGCGTGGCCGGCTACAACCTCGACATCTTCGACAACCAGAGCGAGCGCCCCTACGCCGCCGACGGCAGCGTGAACCTCGCGCACCTTTTGATCGGCGCCGAAGGAACGCTGGCCTACACGAGGAGCCTCAAGCTCAAGCTCGCGCCGCTGCCGCGAGCCAAGGTGCTGGGCATCGTGAACTTCCCGACCTTCCATGCGGCCATGGATGCGGCGCAGCACATCGTGAAGCTGGGCCCCACGGCGGTGGAGCTGGTCGACCGCACGATGATCGAGCTGAGCCTGGCCAACCCGGCCTTCAAGCCCACGGTGGAAACAGCGCTGATCGGCAAGCCCGCGGCCATCCTGCTGGTGGAGTTTGCCGGTGCCGACAAGGCCGCTTTGCTGCCGCAACTGAAGCAACTGGTCGAGCTGATGGGCGACTTGGGCCTGCCCGGCAGCGTGGTCGAAATGCCCGACGACGCGCGCCAGAAGAACCTGTGGGAAGTGCGCAAGGCCGGCCTCAACATCATGATGAGTCTGAAGGGCGACGGCAAGCCGGTGAGCTTCATCGAGGACTGCGCCGTGCCGCTCGAGCACCTGGCCGAATACACCGATGCATTGACCGAGGTGTTTGCGAGGTACGGCAGCCGCGGCACCTGGTATGCGCACGCCTCGGTCGGCACGCTGCACGTGCGGCCGATCCTGGACATGCGCACCGACGGCGGCGCCAAGATGCGCGCGATTGCGGAAGAAGCCGCGGCGCTGGTGCGCAAGTACAAGGGCGCCTTCAGCGGCGAGCATGGCGACGGCCTGTGCCGCGGCGAGTGGATCGAATGGCAGTTCGGCCCGGCCCTCAACGAGGCCTTCCGCGCCATCAAGCAGGAGCTCGATCCGGCCCACCTGTTCAACCCCGGCAAGATCGTCGACCCGCCGCGCATGGACGATGCATCGCTGTTCCGATTTGCGCCGCCCACCGCGCCCAGGCCCTACCGGCGCATCGAACTCAAGCCCGTGCTCGACTGGTCGGCCTGGAACGTCAATGCCGACCCGGTGACCGAGCAGACCACCGCGCCCGGCACCGGCGGCGACAGCACCGGCGGCCTCGCCAAGGCCGTGGAGATGTGCAACAACAACGGCCACTGCCGCAAGTTCGACGCCGGCACCATGTGCCCGAGCTACCGCGTGACGCGCGACGAGCAGCACCTCACGCGCGGGCGCGCCAACACGCTGCGCCTCGCGCTCTCGGGCCAGCTCGGTGCCGATGCATTCACCAGCGAAGAGATGTACGAGACCATGGACCTGTGCGTCGGCTGCAAGGGCTGCAAGCGCGACTGCCCGACCGGCGTCGACATGGCGAAGATGAAGATCGAGTTTCTCGACCACTACAAGAAGCGCCACGGCCACTCGCTCAAGGACAGGCTGGTGGCCCGCATGCCCGACTACGCCCACAGGGCGAGCCGCGTGCCCTGGCTCATGAACCTGCGCAACACCGTGCCCGGCGCGGCCTGGCTGGGCGAGAAGCTGCTGGGTTTTTCAGCGCGCCGGTCGCTGCCCCAATGGCGCTCGGACACCTTCTGGCGCGCCAAGGCCGACCTGCACGGCATGTTCGCCAGCCGCGAGGCCGTGCTGTCGGTGCAGGCGAACGGCGGCCGCGCCGCGGTGCTTTTCGTCGACACCTTCAACGGCACCTTCGAAAGCGAGAACGCGCTGGCGGCGGCCCGCGTGCTCAAGGCCGCGGGCTACACGCTGCACACGGTCGAGAAGAGCGGCGGGCACCACTGCTGCGGCCGCACCTTCCTGGCGAGCGGCATGGTGGGCGAGGCCAAGCGCCGTGCCGAGGCGCTGATCGATGCGCTCAGGCCCCTCGCCGAGGCCGGCATTGCCATCGTCGGGCTCGAGCCATCGTGCCTGCTCACGCTGCGCGACGAAACCCTGGTGATGGGCTTCGGCAAGAAGGCCGAAACCGTGGCGAAGCAGGCTTTGCTGTTCGAGGAGTTCATTGCGCGCGAACTCAAGGCCGGCCGCTTCAAGCTCGCGCTCACGCCGGCCACGGCGCCGATCCTGCTGCACGGCCATTGCCACCAGAAGGCCTTCGGCGCAGTCAGCCCGATATTGGATGTGCTTCGGCTCATTCCCGGCGCCGAGCCCGAGCTGATCGAAAGCTCCTGCTGCGGCATGGCCGGCAGTTTCGGCTACGAAGCGCGGCATATCGACGTGTCGATGCAGATGGCCGAGGCCAGCCTGCTGCCCGCGATCCGCGCGCGGCCCGACGCCATCGTGGTGGCCGACGGCACCAGCTGCCGCCACCAGATCGGCGACGGCGTGCAGCGCGAGGCGGTGCACGTGGCGGTGCTGCTGGAGCGGCACCTGGTGCCGCCAACCCTGTCGCCCGATCAGGCTTAGCGGCTGGCACACAATGACGCGATGAATGCAGCATCGCGCAGCACCAGCAGCGAAACCATCGAGCCGGGCTTTGCCTTGTTCGAAACCGCAATCGGCACCTGCGCGCTGGCCTGGGGGCCGCGCGGGCTCGTCGGCGTGCAGCTGCCCGAAGAAAACGGCGAAGCCGCCACGCGGGCGCGCATGCGGCGCCGTTTCCCCGCGTTGCCCGAGGCCGATCCTCCTGAAAGTGCACAGGGCGCGATCGCGGCTATCCAGGGATTGCTGCGGGGCGAATCCGACGACCTCAGCGACATCGTGCTCGACATGGGCGCCGTGTCGGAATTCCACCAGCGCATCTATGCGATTGCGCGGCGCATTCCGCCCGGGCAGACGCGCACCTACGGCGAGATCGCGGCCGAACTCGGCGACAAGGGCCTGTCGCGCGTGGTGGGCCAGGCCATGGGCCACAACCCGTTCGCGCCCGTGGTGCCGTGCCACCGCGTGCTGGCCGCGGGCAACAAGCCCGGTGGCTTTTCGGCGGGCGGCGGCGCGCTGACCAAACTGCGCATGCTCGACATCGAAGGCGCGCGCCCGAACGGAATGGCTTCGCTTTTCTAGCAGCCTCCGGAGGCCGTCACGCCGCCGCAACCGGCAGCCGGTGCAGCCCCGCAATGCGCGAGGCAAAAATGATTCCCGCCTGTAGCACGAAACCCGCCAGCGCGAGCAGCAGGCAGGCCGGCTCGCCCCACGCGGCCCCCACCGCGCCGCCCAGCGCGGCGCCGATCGGCCGGGCACCCGCATTGACCGTGAGGAACACCGCCGACACCCGGCCCAGCATCGCCCCGGCCGTGACGCTCTGCCGCAGCGTGGTGGTGGTGATGGTCCAGACCATCGGCCCGGCACCGAACAGAAAGAACGACAGTGCGGCCAGCGATGCGGCCGGCACCAGCAGCGTGGCCGCCATGGCCGCCGCGGCCACCACCGCCACCGCGGGCCCGATCTGGATCGCACGGCCGAACGGCAGGCGCGCCACCACGCGCGACGTCAGCAGCGCGCCGGACACCATGCCCGCGCCGTACATCGCCAGCGTGAAGCCGACCGCCTGCGCGCCAAGGCCGAGCACCCGCACCGCATACGGCACGTAGCCGGCCTGCAGCACGAACCACGAGATGTTGAAGACCGCGCCCGTCATCAGCATGGGCCGCAGCAATTCGTGCTGCCAGACAAAGCGCGCGCCATCGCGCACATCGAGCAGCGGATGGCGCTGCGATGCAGCCGGGCGCGGCGCCTCGGCCAGGCGCAGCAGCAGGCCGACTGCCGACATCGACAGCACGGCCGCCAGCACGAAGGCCGTCGGAGCACCCGCCCACGCAACCAGTGCGCCCGCCAGCGCAGGCCCGGCCGTGAATGCGGCGCTGCGCGCAAGCTCCAGCCGGCCGTTGGCCTCGGCCAAGGCGTCGCGCGGCACGAGCGCCGGCACCAGCGCGGGCGCCGCGACGCTGAAGCCCACGGTGCCGACCGCGCCCAGGAACCCGAGCACCGCGAGCCAGCCGATGCCGAGCCTGGACGCCAGCACCAGGGCCAGCAGCACCAGCAGCGAGGCGGCGCGCAACCCCTCGGACGCGACCATCAGCCGCTGCCGCGACATGCGATCGGCCAGCACGCCCAGCGGCATCGACAGCAACAGAAAAGGCAGCGTCTGAATGGCGGCAAGGAAGCCGATCTCGCCCGGCCCGGCACCGAGCACGAGCACCGCGACCAGAGGCACCGCCGCAAGGCTCAGCTGCTCGGCGGACTGTGCCGCGAGGTTGGACCACGCGAGGTGGACAAAGGGGCGGGGAAGGGGGGCTTTCATGCGGCAGGGTGCTTCATGTGGGAGGAAGCACCCATGCTGCGGGCGCGCGCCGTCCGGCGCTGGCCGTTTACGGACCTGCGAGCGCCATTGCGGCTTGCGAGTCCGAGGCCCTCATCTCCTCGAACCATTGCGCGACGCATGCGGCTTCCGGCGCGGCGTCGGGTGCCAGGCCGTAGTAGTAGCGGTTCAGCGTCATGCGCAGCGAGGGCAGCGGCGACTGCAGCCGGCCCGAGGCCAGGTCGTGCGCCACCAGCGAGGTTGGCGCCAAGGCAATGCCGAGCCCGTCGACCGCGGCCTGCAGCACGAAGTGCAGGTGGTCGAACTGCAGCCGCCCCGCCGGCTTGGCGCGCGGGGCGCCGACGTGCTTCTTCCAGGCGTCCCAGTCTTCCTTGCGCGTGCGGGCCGACAGCTGCACGTGCGAGGCCAGCGCGCGCAGGTCCGAAAGCGGATGTGCCTTGAACAGCGCCGGTGCGCCGACCACCAGCACTTCGTCCTCGAGGAAAGGGCGCAGCTCGATGGAGGGTGGCCAGCCCTCGAGCCCGCGGCGCACGGCAATGTCGAAGCTGCCCGCGGCCTGCTCGGGCATGACCGTGCTCGTGACCACCTGCGGTTCGATCTCCGGAAAGCGCTCGACGAACGAAGGCAGGCGCGGAATGAGCCAGCGCACCGCGAAGGAGGGCCGCACGTTGATCCTCACGGCACGGGCCGGCCCCTGTGCCTGCAGCGCACGCGCCGCCGCATGGATCTGCGCGATGGCCGGGCCTGCCTCGGCAAAGAACTGCTGTCCTTCCGCGGTCAGGGCGACCTGGCGAATGCGGCGCTCGAACAGCGCGACGCCCAGGCATTCTTCTAGGCTCTTGATCTGCCGGCTCACCGCGCTGTGGGTCACGTGGAGTTCGATGGCCGCGCGCGTGAAGCTCTGGTGGCGGGCCGCGGCGACGAAGGCGCGCACGGCACTGAGGGGCGGTTCTCGAAGCGGCATGCGTGCAATTTTCTCACGCATGGCGGGCGTTAATGTCGTTTGTCGGCAGGCCGTGCCACGGCGCACCATGCGGACTCGATGCTTCGCACCACGCCCGCTCCAGCGCTCGCTGCCACCGACCTGAACTCCCGCCACGCGGCCATTGCGCTCGGGCTTTCGCTGCCGGCCGATGTCGTGCTCTACCTGCTGCTGCCGATGTATGCCGGACAGTTCGGCGTCACGCTGGCGGAGGCCGGCATGCTGCTTGCGGCCAATCGGCTCGTGCGCATTGCGGGGTACGGCTGGGTGGCGCGCTTCTATGCGCGCAACGGCGACCGGCTCACCTGCACCATCGCGGTGGTGGCGGCCGCGTTCTGCGGACTCGGCTACGCCACGCTCTCGGGCTTCTGGGCGCTGCTGCCGCTGCGGCTCGTGTGGGGCCTGTGCTTTGCCGCGCTCAACCTGTCGACGCAGTCGCTGGCCACGGCCGAACTGCTGGGTGCGGCGCGCCGCAACGGGCGTTCGCGCGCGCTCATCGCGATGGGACCGGTGCTTGCGCTGCCGCTCGGCGCGTTGCTGGCGCTGTGGGCCGGCCCGCGCGTCATCTTCTGCATTCTTGCCGCGTTCTCGCTGGCGGCGGTGCTGGCCACGCGGCACCTGCCTTCGGCGCCGCACGGCAGCGCACACAGCCGGCCTGCGCGCCGCTTCGGGCGGCCCAACAGCCTCGACGCCTGGTCGTTCATGGAAGGGCTCACGCTCGACGGGCTCTTCATCGTCGGCCTGTCCTACCTGGGCAAGGATCTGATGCCGGGCGGCGCGGTGGTGATGGCCGGCTCGCTGATGGCGCTGCGCTACCTGGCGGAAATCCTGTTGAGCCCGGTCGGCGGCCACATGGCGGAGCGCTTCGGTGCCGAGCGGTTGCTGGTGAGCCTCTCGCTCGTGACGGCGATCGCGCTGGCGGGCTTCGGGCTGGGCTGGCTGTGGAGCTGCGCGGCATCGATCGTGGTGCTGCGCGCCTTGCAACTGCCCTTGCTGCCGCCCATCGTGGCGCGCCGCACCCCGGGGCCCGGGCGCATGCATGCGCTGGCCGCGCGCGCGGTGTGGCGCGACATCGGCGCCGGCATCGGGCCGCTGCTGGCCGGGCTCCTGCTGCCGGCCGTGGCATCGTCGTGGCTCTACGGCATTTGCGCGCTGCTGCTGGCCGCGGCGGCACTGGCCTGCGGCAGGAACCCGTCGGCATCACCGGACCAGAAACAAGGAGTGATCCCATGACCCATGCCATCGACACCATCGAACGGCTCGAAGCGCTGTTCGGCGAAGCCGGCGAGGCCTCGCTCAAGAAGGAGGTGCCCTGGCTGCACCCGAGCTACCAGGCGCTGATTGCCGCTTCGCCTTTCGCGGTGCTCGCCACCAGCGGGCCCGGCGGGCTCGACGCCTCGCCGCGCGGCGACCCGCCCGGCTTCGTGGCGGTGCAGGACGAGAAGACGCTGCTGCTGCCCGAGCGCCGCGGCAACAACCGCATCGACAGCCTGCGCAACATCGTGGCCGACCCGCGCGTGGCGCTGCTGTTCCTGATTCCCGGCGTGGGCGAGACCTTGCGCGTGAACGGCAGGGCGCGCATCACGACCGAGCCCGGGCTCATGGCGCGCTTTGCGATGGAGGGCAAGCTGCCGCAGTGCGTGATCGAGATCGGGGTCGAGTCGGTTTTCTTCCAGTGCGCGCGCGCCATCCAGCGCTCGAAACTGTGGGCACCGCTGCCGGCGGAATCGCGCCGCGAGGTGCCCACGCCCGGCGCCATCCTGTCGGCGCTGACCGATGCCGCGTTCGACGGCGAGGCCTACGACCGCGAGCTGCCGGCGCGGCAGCGCTCCACCTTGTATTGAGCAGCGCCCCGCGGCTCGTCAGGGTTGTGGCGATTCCTGTTGTTGTTGCTGCTGAGCCCGCATGATCTGGTGGCGCTGCCAGTAGCGGCCGACCGCGCCCTTGAAGTTTTCCTTCTGCTTGCCGAGGCCGCCCACCTTGACCTTGGTGGTGCGCGCGCCGAGCATGCCCTTGTCGTGGTGCGTGACCACCAGCAGGTCGCCGAAGGTGTTGTCCTGGAAAGTCAGGTTCTTGACTTCGTCCCAGCCGATGGTCGAGCCGCCGTCCACGCTCTGGCGCAGGCCCGCATGGCTCACCTCGATGTTCTCGCCGTTCTTCAGCGCGAACGCGACCGGCGGAAAGTGGCGCAGCACCACGGCGCGCTCTTCTTCGGTGGCCGGCTCGTAGCGGTAGGCGAGGCTCAGTTCGTGGTTCTGCACGAAGCGCTGCTCGTAGTCGCTCCACAGCCGCTGTTCGATGGCGGCGGCGGTTTCGATGTCGTCGGCCCACGAGGCCGCGGGCGCGGTCGCGACGATGGCGCCGTAGGCGCTCTCGGGCACATGGTGGCCCACGTTGCGCATGCGTTCGAGCAGCGGCGGATGGCTGTCGTAGGGATGCGGCACGTCGGCGGTCTTCATGGTTTCGACGAACGCGTCGGAGTTGGCATAAGGCGGCAGGCCCGCGGCCACGAAGCCGGCGATGCCCAGCGCGCCGTCGTGCTGGCGGTCCTGCGCAAAGAGCTTGCGTTCGACGTCGTTGCGGTAGCTCGCATAGGCCGCAATCTTGATGAGCGACTGCACGATGGCGCCCGGCGCCGTGAGGCTCGCGGCGACGCTGTCGGCCTTGTACTCGCGCTCGCGGCTGTCGCGCGCCAGGGCAAAGGCGAAGATCATGCGGTAGAGGCGCAGCAGGTAGTGCGCCACGATGCTCAGCCCGCCCTCGCGCATCTTCCAGGTGTACTGGTCGAACTGCAGCAGCTTGGGTCCGAGCGCCGCGCTGCTGCGGGTGTCGCCGCCGCCCAGGTGGGCCAGCTCGTGCGCCAGCACCGCGTCGGCCTCGGACTGGTCGAGCACGCGCAGCAGCGGAATGCTCACGAACAGCGTGCGGCCTTGCAGCGTGCGTCCGCCCACCTCGCAGGGCGCCTCGGTGACGAAGAAGTTGGTGTCGATGCCGGCCACGATCTGGTCGGGCGGCGCGGTCTTCACGCGCGCGGCCAGCTGGCGGATGCGCTCCCACAGGCGCGGTGCATCGGCCTCGGCCACCACTTCGCCCTCGATCTCGTTGCCGAAGGGCAGCTTCTTGAACAGCGTGTAGATCGCATAGAACACGGCCACCGCGGCCGCGATGCCCGCGATGATGATCAGCTTGACGTAGTAGCTCTGCATGAAGTACGCCGTGAGCCAGAACGACAGCCACACCAGCATCGCGCCCTGCAGCGCGACCTCGAGCGCGCTCGACACCGTCATGAGCCGCCAGCCCGCCACAAAGCTCGCATAGCGCAGGCCGCGGTTGGCAAAGGCCAGTGCGCCCAGCACCAGCGCCGCCGCGAGCAGTGCCGCGCCCAGCACCAGCGTCCAGCCGGCGGCGCGGTCGGCCCAGTGGAACTGCCAGTGCATCGAATAGGGACTGCACACCTTGTCGTGGAAGTTCTTGTCCTCTGGCGCGGTTGCGCTGCAGGCCTTGGAGAGCGGATGGCTGCGGTAGAACTCGGTGGCCTGCGCCTTGTCGCCGGCGGACAGGCGGGTGTCGGAGGCGATGCGCTTCTCGATCGCCTGCAGGAATTCGGCGTCTTCCGTGCGCAGCGCGTACTCCGTGAAGACCAGCGTCGCCGCCGGAATGGCGAAGAGCGACACCAGGGTCAGAAGGAAGACGCGAAAAAGGTCGGCATGGATCGTTCGGGCGAGGGCCATGGGGTGCTGCTCCTGGATGCGGTGTTGTGATTGGTTGTGGCGAAATTTCCGGGACAGCCGATAGCGTAGCGGCCGTTTGGCGCGTTGCGCATGGAGGACATCGTTCACGCGACCGGCATGAATACGAAGGTCGTACTCTTTGCCCAGAATTAGCAACAGCCGGTCGGCGACCCCACGCCTGCACCGGATGCCGCGCTTGGCGACAATCGGTCCAATGCGTTCTTCGTCTCCCTTTTTCAAGATGGCCCTGCTGCTGGGCCTGCTCTCCGCCATCGGGCCCTTCGCCATCGACATGTACCTGCCGGCGCTGCCGGCCATCGGCCAGGCGCTGCGCGCCGACATCGGCGCGGTGCAGATGAGCCTCACGGCGTTCTTCCTTTCGCTGGGCGCGGGCCAGCTGCTGTACGGCCCGGTCTCGGACATGGTCGGGCGCAAGCCGCCGTTGTATGCCGGGCTGGTGCTGTTCGCGCTGGCGAGCGTGGGCTGCGCGCTGGCCACCGACATCCACACGCTGATTGCGCTGCGCTTCGTGCAGGGCCTGGGCGCGGCGGCCGGCATGGCGATCCCGCGCGCGGTGGTGCGCGACCTGCACACCGGCACCGATGCCGCACGGCTCATGTCGCTGCTGATCCTGGTGTTCAGCGTGTCGCCGATCCTCGCGCCGCTGGCGGGCAGCGCCGTGATCGCGGTGGCGGGCTGGCGCGGCGTGTTCTGGGCCGTGACCCTTGCCGCTGTGGCGGGCCTCGCGATGATGGTCACGCAGCTGCGCGAAACGCGGCCGCCTTCGGAGCGCGTCGAAAGCAGCCTCGGCAGCGCCCTGTCGGCCTACGGGCTGCTGCTGCGCGACTGGCATTACCTCGGGCTGGTGTTCATCGGCGGCTTCGCGATGGCGGGCTTCTTCACCTACCTGGCGAATTCGTCGTTCGTGATGATCGACCACTACGGCCTGTCGCCCGCGCTCTACAGCGTGGCCTTCGGCGTGAACGCGGCGGCCTTCATCGGCGCCTCGCAGTTCACGGGTTCGCTGGGCGAGCGCTTCGGGCTGGTGGGCCTCGTCAAGTTCGGCGTGGTGGCCTCGGGCATCGCGATGCTGGCCATGTTCGCGTACTTCGCGGCGGGTGGCGACAGCCTCTGGGTGCTGATCGTGCTGTACTTCATCGCCTCCGGCTTCATGGGCCTGGTGATTCCGACCACCGGCGTGCTCGCGCTGGAAATGCACGGCGCCATCGCGGGCACGGCCTCGGCGCTGCTCGGCACGCTGCAGATGCTGACCGGCGCGCTGGCGATGGCGGTGGTGGGCGTCTTTACCGACGGCCGCCCGCTGCCGATGGTGGCCGGCATGGCCGGCGGCGCGCTGATTGCGCTGGTGCTGACCTGGCTCACGCTGGGCAGCGTGCGGTCCGAACCCACGCGCAGGACGCAAGAGGCGTGAGCGGCGCGGCACACATGCAGGCCGCGGCGGCGGCCGACGACCAGGCCGCGCAGCAGCTCGATGGCCTGGACCTGCCCGCGCGCCGGCGCGCGATGCTGGTGATCATCCTCGGCATCATGGTCGCGGTGCTCGACGGCACCATCGTCAACCTGGCGCTGCCGGGCATTGCGCGCGAACTGCAGGCCAGCCCCTCGCATGCCATCTGGGTGGTCAACGCGTACCAGATCGCCACGCTGGTCATGCTGCTGCCGCTCGCGTCGCTCGGCGACCTGGTCGGCTACCGGCGGGTCTACCTGGTGGGCATGGCGGTGTTCACGGTGTCCTCGATCGGCGCCACCTTCGCCGATTCGCTCGCCACGCTGATTGCCGCGCGCACCTTCCAGGGCCTGGGCGCGGCCGGCATCATGAGCGTGAACGCGGCGCTGGTGCGGCTGACCTTTCCGTCGGCGCTGCTGGGCCGCGGCATGGCGATCAACTCGATGGTGGTGGCCACGTCCTCGGTGGCCGGGCCCTCGGTGGCGGCCGCCATTCTCTCGGTGGCTTCGTGGCCGTGGCTGTTTGCCATCAACGTGCCGCTGGGCGCCATCACGCTGGCGCTCGGCCTGCGGGCGCTGCCGTTCAACCGCGTGGCGCCGGCGGCGGGCCTGCGCTTCTCGCCGGTCGACGTGGCGCTCAACGTGCTGATGTTCTCGCTGGTGTTCCTGGGCGTCGACCGGCTGGGCGTGCGCGAGGGCGGCGTGCCCGGCGGCTCGCAGTCGTCGGCCTGGCTCATCCTGCTGGCCGGCGTGGCGGTGGGCTTCGTCTATCTGCGGCGGCAGCGCAGGCTGGCGGTGCCGCTGTTTCCGATCGATCTGCTGCGCATTCCGGTGTTCGCGCTTTCCATGGGCACTTCGGTCGCCGCCTTCTGTGCGCAGATGCTGGCCTACATTGCGCTGCCGTTCCTGCTGCTCGAGGTGTACGGCCGCAGCCACATCGAGGCCGGGCTGCTCATCACCGCCTGGCCGCTGGCCATCGTGGCCATGGCGCCGATCGCGGGCCGGTTGATCGGGCGCTACCCGGACGGGCTGCTCGGCGGCATCGGGCTGGGCCTGCTCGCCACCGGCCTGGCGCTGCTGGCGGCGCTGCCGGCGCATCCGGGCAACGCCGACATCGCCTGGCGCATGGCGCTGTGCGGGTTGGGCTTCGGCCTGTTCCAGTCGCCCAACAACCACACCATCGTGACCTCGCCGCCGGCGCACCGCAGCGGCGCGGCCAGCGGCATGCTGGGCACGGCGCGCCTCACGGGGCAGACGCTCGGCGCGGTGGTGCTGGCCGGCGTGTTCAGCGTCTGGAGCCCGCATGGCGGCCACGGGCCGGTGGTGGCGCTGGTGCTGGCGGCCTGCTGCGCGGGCCTGGCGGCGGTCTTCAGCAGCCTGCGGCTGAAGACGACGGGGCCGGGCGGCTGAATCGGTTAGGGTACGCCCCTATGACGGAAGTACCTGAAACCGTGGTTTGTCCGGGCTGCGACGCGGTCTTCAGCCGCGCGCCCCTGAAGCCGCGCGAGGTATCGCGCTGTGCCCGCTGCGGCACCGAGCTCTACCGCCACGCGGGCGACCAGCAGCGCCGCATCCTGCCGCTGACGGTGGCCTCGCTGATCATGTTCGCCATTGCCAACCTGTTCCCGATCGTCGAGATCGAGCTGCAGGGCCTGCGCAGCCAGACCACGCTGGCCGGCGCGGTGCTGGTGCTGAGCCGGGAGGGCATGTCGGTGGTGGCGCTGCTGGTGCTGGCCACGACGCTGCTCTTTCCGCTGATGCAGCTGTGCATCCTGGCCTACCTGCTGGTGCCGCTCAGCCGCGAGCGTCGCCCGGCCGGCTTTGCGATTCTGGTGCGCGCCATGCAGATGCTGCGGCCTTGGGGAATGATCGAGGTGTTCCTGCTCGGCGTGCTGGTGGCGATCGTCAAGCTCTCGAGCATGGCGAGCGTGGTGGCGGGGCCGGCGCTGTGGGCGTTCATGGCGCTCACGGTCATGCTCACCGCCGTGCTCTCGTTCAATCCCAATGCCTTCTGGGAAATGACTTTTCGCCCGCCTGGCGAATCCGGCGAGCCCGACAGGGAGGCGGCGTGAGCGCAGGCGAATTGCAGGCCCCGGACGAGGGCGAAGCGCCGGTGGCCACGGCCAGCGCGCTGGGCCTCGTGGCCTGCCCGCACTGCGATGCCGTCTGGCGCGGCGCCGCCGAGGGCGAGCCCTGCGGGCGCTGCGGCACGCACCTGCACACGCGCAAGCCCTACAGCCTGAACCGCACCTGGGCCTTCCTGATTGCGGCATGCATCATGTACATCCCGGCCAACCTGCTGCCGGTGATGATCACGCGCACGCTGTTCGGCGCGCAGTACGACACCATCCTGAGCGGCGTCATCTATTTCTGGGTGTCGGGCGCCTACGGGCTCGCGGCCATCATCTTCATTGCGAGCTTCCTGGTGCCGCTGTTCAAGCTCACGGTGCTGATCCTGCTTGCCTTGCTGGCGCAGCGCGGCAGCAGCTGGCGCCGGCCCGAGCGCGCCAGGCTCTATCACATCATCGAGATCATCGGCCGCTGGTCGATGCTCGACGTGTTCGTGGTGTCGCTGCTCACCGGGCTGGTGCAGATCCAGGGCTTTGCGGTCATCAACGCGGGCGTGGGCATTGCGGCCTTCGGATCGGTGGTGGTGCTGACGATGCTGGCCTCGCTGAGCTTCGACCCCAGGCTCACCTGGGACAGCAGGCACGAACAGCAGCAGGAAGCCGAACGGGAACGCCGGGAACCGGCACGCGACAACAGGGAACACAAGCCAGCATGAGCGACGACGAAGCCAGACCCCCCAACGATCCATCGCCCCCGTCCGGGCTTCCTCCGCCGCGCGTGGTGCGCCGGCGCGAATGGCTGCCCTCGCTGATCTGGCTGATACCCATCGTGGCCGCGCTGGTCGGCGTGATGCTGGTGGTCAGGATCCTGATGCAGCGCGGGCCCGAGATCGTTCTCACCTTCAACACGGCCGAGGGCCTGGAGGCCAACAAGACGGCCGTCAAGTACAAGGACGTGCAGATCGGCACGGTGCAGAGCCTGCGGCTCGCGCGCGACCGCTCGCATGTGCGCGTGACCGTGCAGCTCAGCAAGGAGGCCGAGAGCTTCACCGCCGAGGATTCGCGCTTCTGGGTGGTGCGGCCGCGGCTCGACACATCGGGCATCTCGGGCCTGGGCACCTTGCTGTCGGGCGCCTACATCGGCGCCGACGCGGGCGTGTCGAAGGAAACCGCGAGCGAGTTCAAGGGGCTGGAGGTGCCGCCGATCGTCACGCGCGATGCCTCGGGCCAGCAGTACCTGCTGCGCGCCACCGACGTGGGCTCGCTCGACGTGGGTTCGCCGGTGTATTTCCGGCGCATCAAGGTGGGCCAGGTGGCGGCCTACGAACTCGACGGCGACGGCCGCGGCGTGACGCTGCGCATCTTCGTCAATGCGCCCTACGACAAGTTCGTGGGCGTCAACACGCGCTTCTGGCAGGCCAGCGGCATCGACGCGCAGCTCAGCGCCAGCGGCTTCACGCTGCGCACGCAGTCGCTCGCCACCATCCTGCTCGGCGGCATTGCCTTCCAGGCGCCCGATGACGCCATGGGCCCGCTGGCCAAGGAGAACACGGCCTTCACGCTCGCGCAGGACGAAACCGCGGCCATGAAGGAGCCCGACGGTCCTCCGCAGACGCTGCTGATGTACTTCAACCAGTCGCTGCGCGGCCTGGCGCCGGGTGCACCGGTCGATTTCCGCGGCGTGGTGATCGGCGAGGTCAAGTCGATCGGCGTGGAGTTCGACCGCGCCGAGCGCGAGTTCCGCATGCCGGTGCTGGTGCAGGTCTATCCAGACCGGCTGCGCCGCCGCGCGGGCGAAAGTGGTGTGGAGTCGCGCGCCACCCAGCAGGAGCGGCTGCGCTTCCTGGCCGAGAAGGGGCTGCGCGCGCAGCTGCGCAACGGCAACCTGCTGACCGGGCAGGTGTACGTGGCGCTCGACTTCTTCCCCAAGGCGCCGCCCGCCAGGATCGACATGGCGAAGAACCCGATCGAGCTGCCCACCATCGCCAACAGCCTGGACGAGATCCAGTCGCAGGTGCAGGAGATCGCGAGCAAGCTCAACAAGGTGCCCTACGAGCAGATCGCGGCCGACCTGCGCACCACGCTCGCCTCGCTCAACAAGACGCTGGCCAGCACCGAGCAGGCGGTGAGCCGCATCAACACCGACCTGACGCCCGAACTGGCTGCCGCCATGAAGGACGTGCGCAAGACGGTCAACAGCGCCGAGCGCACGCTGGCCGACGACTCTCCGCTGCAGCAGGACATGCGCCAGACGCTGCGCGAGCTGACCCGCGCCGCAGGCTCGGTGCGCGTGCTGACCGACTACCTCGAGCGGCATCCCGAGTCGCTCTTGCGCGGCAAACCGGACGACAAGAAATGAAGAACAGGAAAAAGCTGCTTCCGCTCGCGGTCATCGCAGCGCTGGTGGTCCTCGCGGGCTGCGCGAGCAAGCCCGACAACTACTACACGCTGGCCAGCGCGGTGCCGGCTTCGGAAGCGGCACCGCCGACCCGCGGCACCGCCGCGCCGCTCTACATCGAGCTGGCGCCGGTGGCGGTGCCCGAGCGGCTCGCACGGCCGCAGATGGTGGTGGGCCGGGCGAACGGCAGCGTGCAGGTCGACGTGCTCGAGCAGCACCGCTGGGCCGCATCGTTCGAGAACGAGCTGCAGGACGCGCTGGCCAGCGGCATCGCGGCGCGGCTCGGCGCGCTCGATGTCACCAAGGGCGGCCGCCAGTCTTCGCAGCCCGTGTGGCGCGTCGCGGTGCAGGTGCGCCGGTTCGACGCGGTCGATGGCGGCCGGGTGGACGCGGGCTTCAACTGGACGCTGCGGCGCTCCGACCAGCCCCGCACGATGGCGTGCCAGCTGGACGTGGGTGAAGCGGTTGCGGGCGGCATCGATGCGGTGGCGCATGGCGCGCAGCGCGTCACCGCCGCGGCGGCCGCGGCCATTGCGCGCAGCGTGAACGCGGCGCGGGCGGATCCGGCGGCGACCGCCTGTCCGACCTGATTCTTTCTCGCTTCCCCCCGGGGGAGGGCAGCCCCCATCCCAGCCTTCCCCCGGCGGGGGAAGGAGCAAGACAGGCATCTGCTTCTGGAAGATGGATCGGAGATCACCATGGCACAGATCGGCAAGGCACCCTGCGACAACGCACTGATCCTGCATGGCGCCAAGACGCAGGAGGGTGCCTGTCCCGAAGCCTCCAAGCCCTGGGTGCTGGCCGCGGCCATCGTGGGCTCGAGCATGGCCTTCATCGACGGCACGGTGGTCAACGTGGCACTGCCGGCCATCCAGGCCGACCTGCGGGCCACGGCGTTTCAGGCGCAGTGGGTGGTCGAGTCCTATGCCTTGCTGCTGGCGGCGCTGCTGCTGGTGGGCGGCGCGCTCGGCGACCACTTCGGGCGGCGCCGCATCTTTGCGATCGGCGTGGGCATCTTCGCCGTTGCTTCTGTGGCTTGCGGGCTCTCGGGCAGCGTGCAGCAGCTGATTGCCGCGCGCGCGGTGCAGGGCATCGGCGCGGCCTTGCTGGTGCCCGGCAGCCTTGCGCTCATCAGCGCCGCATTTCCCGAGAAGGAGCGCGGCAAGGCCATCGGCATCTGGTCGGGCTTCAGCGGCATCACGGCGGCCGCGGGGCCGGTGCTGGGCGGCTTCCTGGTCGATCATTTCTCGTGGGCCTGGGCCTTCCTCATCAATGTGCCGATGGCGCTGCTGGTGCTGTGGATCACATGGCGCCACGTGCCCGAGAGCCACGGATCATCGGCCAGTGGCGGGCTCGACCTGGTGGGCGCACTGCTGGCCACCGCCGGGCTCGGCGGCATCGTCTACGCGTTCATCGAGGCGCCCACGCGGCACTGGAGTTCGCCCGCGGTGCTGGCGGCGCTGGGCATCGGCATCGCCGGCAGCGCGGGCTTCATTGCCGCCGAGCGCAGGGCACGCACGCCGATGCTGCCGCTCGCGCTGCTGCGCATCGGCAACTTCAGCGGCGCCAACCTGCTGACCCTGCTGCTGTATGCGGCGCTCGGCGGCGGGCTGTATTTCTTCCCGCTCAACCTGATCCAGGTGCAGGGCTACTCCGCCACCGTGGCGGGCGCGGCGCTGCTGCCGTTCATCCTCATCATGTTCGCGCTCTCGGGCTGGGCCGGCCAGTTGGTCGACCGCTTCGGCCCGCGGCTGCCGCTGGTGATCGGCCCCGCGATTGCCGCGGCGGGCTTCGCACTGTTCGCGGTGCCGGGCGTCGAAGCGAGCTACTGGCGCGGCTTCTTTCCCGCGGTGGTGGTGCTGGGCTTCGGCATGACCGTGACCGTGGCGCCGCTCACCACCACCGTGATGAACGCGGTGGGGCCGGAGCTGGCGGGCGTGGCCTCGGGCGTCAACAATGCGGTGTCGCGCGCGGCCGCGGTGCTGGCCATTGCAGTGTTCGGCGTGGTCATGGCCTGGGCCTTCGACGGCGCCCTGGCCGAGAGCCTGCGCGGCATGGGGGCCTCGCCCGAGGCGACGGCATTTCTCGAAGGCGAGCGCAGCAAGCTGGCCGGCGCAGCACTGCCGCCGGGCGTCGATGCGGCCACCGCCGCGGCCATGAAGAAGGCCGTGGCTGAATCCTTCGTCGCGGGCTTTCGCTGGGTGATGCTGCTGAGCGCGGGGCTGGCGGTGCTCAGCGCGTTGAGCGCCTGGCTGATGATTGGCGGGGTGGCTGCAAAAGAACACGGCAGCGGCAGGTAGAAAAGTCGCCTTGCGGCTGCTATTGCCGGGGCATCAGCTCATAGAAATCGAACCCGTTGCTGCGCCCGCCAAGGCACTTCGCCAGGGTGTCTTCGATCTTGCGCCATTGCGCGAGCCGGTTGCGCCACTTGCGCGCACTGTGGCCCTCGTCAGGAAAGCTCATGTACTCGACCGGCCGACCGAGCTTCTGGAGCGTGGCCACCACGTCCTCAGAATCCTGCCGCAACACGCGCACGTCGTTGGCACCGTGAATCACGAGCAACGGCGCGGTGATGCGGTCGATCTGCGAGATGGGCGAATCTTGCAGCATGCGGGCGCGCTCCTCCGGCTTGTTCACATCGCCGAAAAAGACGGCGAAGTAGTGGCGGTTGCGCCAGAAAGGCGGCCAGTTCTCGATCACGCGGGGCCAGTTGGCGACGCCCACCAGGTCGACGCCGCAGCGATAGTCGTGCGGCTTCTGGATAAGCTGGGCAAGGACCGAGAAACCGCCGAAGCTGCCACCAAGCACGGCCATCCGTTTCGGGTCGGCCACGCCCTGGTCGACGGCCCATTGCACGGCCTCCGCGATATCGCGCTGGAGCCGTCCGTTGGTTTCGCGTGCGCCGGCCATCATGAAGGCTCGCCCATAGCCGCTGGAGCCACGGTAGTTCACGTAGAGAACGGCGTAGCCCCGGTTCGCGAGCATCTGCGTCGGCGTGAAGCCGGCGGACTGCCATGAGTCGCGGACCCAGGGGCCGCCGTGGACGTTGACTACGAGCGGCACGGGCCCCTGGACACCGCGTGGGCGCACCAGATAGCCGTGTATCACCAGGCCGTCGGACGCCTTGAAGGAAAACGGCTCCATGGGCGAGAAGAGGTCGGCGGTCGGTTCGCGCGGTGGCGTGAGCCGCGTGAGTTGACCGCTCGCGCGGTCCAGCAGCAATTCGACACCTTCGTTCTCGGTGGTCGAGCGCAGCACGATGCGGCGCATGTCATTGGCCATGCTCGCGGGGCGCGTGATGACGGGCTCAGCCTCCAGCCAGCCGCGCTCCCGGGCCGTCTTCACGGCACCGGCCACTTCACCGCCCAGCACGCTATCGAGAAAGGCAATACGTGGGCGGCCGGGTTCGGAAACATATGCTATCGGCGCCCCCTGCTGTGGCGGGAACACGCCGTAGTCGAGATCGACTTCGGCATCTTCCGCGAGCAGCTTCTCGGTGCCGGTGGCGAGATCGACCTCAACCATGGCAAGCTTGTCGCGTCCCACATTCGTCAAGGCCCAGAGCCGGCCCATGCCGAGATCGACGCGCTGCGGCCAGAAGGAATCGAATGCCTTCACCGTTCTGAAGGCGCGCCAACTGCCGTCGGGCTGGCGCAGTTCCAGCAGCCGGTCCGAGCCGTCGGCGCTTCCGAGCTGCCGCATCCGGCCCGCGAGTTCGCGCCGCGTGTCGATGAACCAGGCCAGCACGCGACTGTCGGGATTGCTGCGCGCAATTTCGCGCACGGTGCGCGTGCGGGCATCGCCTTCGAAAAGATCCATGCTGGAGCGGTCCCGCCGATTGCTCGCGAAGAGAAAAGTGGCGCTGCCTGGCGCGCCCCATCCCAGCATCGTCGAGCGCACGCCTGGCCAGGGCGTCACGGCCCACGGCTTGGCGCTTGGAGCCTCGGTGTCGAGCACGAAGATCTGCGTGTTCTCGTCCCCCGTGAAATCCTTGAGATAGGCCAGGTGGCGGCTGTCGGGCAGCCACATGTAAGTGGGCCCGGACACGAACGGTCGGGCGAGCGTGCCGATCGCGAAGGTTCGGGTGCTCGCGCTTTTGACCTCGGCGGCATCGGACGTCTTGCGCACGCCAAGCCCGACGTCGGTGCCGACCGCCTGCACCCATACGAGCTGTTGGCCATCGGGTGAAAGAACATGGCCGTTGACTGCATCGATGTTCGCTACGAAGCGCCGCATCGGCACAAGAGGCGGCAGCGTGTCGTCCTGCCGCGCCGACACCAGCGAGGGGTGCGTGGGACCGGCGACGCAGCCCGCGAGCAGTACTGCGGCGCCGCACAGGGCCGCCAGGGCGGCGTAGCAACGGCTTGGGGGGCGGATGTTTCTCATGCTTTTCGTCCCTCGTGAATGTTCGGGTGTGCGGTCAGGGCCCGGATTCTGCGGGTGGCAACCTTTGGCTTTGCCAAAGGTTTGCTCGCGCACAATGGCCAGGTGCACATCCTGTTGATCGAAGACGACCTTGAACTTGGCCGCGCCCTGCAGGCCGCGCTCAAGGTCGACGGCCTGAGCAGCGAATGGCGCCGGCGGGCGGTGGATGCACCGCGCGAACTGGACGGGAGTGCCTTCGACTGTGTGCTGCTCGACCTGTCGCTGCCCGACGGCAGTGGCTTCGACCTGCTCGCTCGCTGGCGGCGCGAGGGCAGCAGCCTCCCGGTCATCGTGATCACCGCCCGATCGGCGGTGGAAGACCGGCTGGCCGGACTCGACGGAGGCGCTGACGATTTCGTGATCAAGCCCTTTGCCACCGCCGAACTGATTTCGCGCATACGCGCCGTGCTGCGCCGCTCGGCGCGGCAGGCCAGCGAGGTGTGGACCCTGGGCGCGCTGGCCATTGAACCACGCCGGCATGTGGCGTACTTGAACGGCGAGCCGCTGGAACTGTCGCCGCGCGAATTCCGGCTGCTGCTCGAACTGGCGCGCGAGCCGGGCGCGGTGGTTGCCAAGGGTGTGCTCGCACAAAAGCTGGAGCCATTGGGCGAGCCGGTGGATTTCGCCGCGGTGGAGGTGCATGTGTCCAACCTGCGGCGCAAGATCGGCGCCGCCATGGTGCACACGGTGCGCGGCGTGGGCTACATGCTCGTGTCATGAGCAGGCTGTGGCGCCCCTCGCTCGTGCAGCGGGTGTTTCTTGCGGTGCTGCTGGCGTTCGTTTTCGTGCTGCTGGCATTGCAGGCGTACATGTACATCAACTTCCGGCAGTCGCTGACCGTCGACCAGGGGCTGAGCAAGCTCGGCAGGTCGTTGACCCAAGCGATCTCCCAGCTCGACGACGAAGCGCGCGTGCGCGACGTGGTCGCCTCGGCCGAAACGATCTACAAGACCATGCGGATCAGCGGCAACCCGGCAGGGACGCTCCGGTTCCAGCTGTCGGACCGCGGGGGCAAGCTGATTCATTCATCGCCGGAACTGCGCGGCGAGATCCTGGCCGGCCCGCTGCGAAAGGTAGCAACGCAGCACATCGATGGCGAGGCGTATTGGGTTTACCAGGATGAGACCCCGCGCTGGTCGCTGCGCATTGCAGAGCCCGAGCGCACGTTCGCCAAGGTGCTGCCCAACAACACGCGCAGCGTCCTGCCTTACCTGCTGCTCGCCTTTCCTATCGTGCTGTTGCCGGTCTGGCTTGCGGTGAAGCACGGCTTGCGGCCATTGCGGCGCCTGGCCGACGGCATCGGGCGTCGCAAGGCATCCGACCTTTCGCCGCTTGGCGTCGATCCGCCCTATGCGGAACTCAGGCCGCTGGCCTCCGCACTCGAGCGCATGCTGCAGCAACTGCGCGACAAGGTGGAGCGCGAGCGCGCGTTCGTGCATGACGCCGCGCACGAACTGCGAACACCAATGGCGGTCATTGCGGCACAGGCGCATGCGCTGGCTGGTGCGGACAGCAGCGAGAGCCGCGGCCGTGCCCAGGCTCATCTGGAGCAGGCGATCGCGCGGGCCTCCCACCTGACGCAGCAACTGCTCGATCTTGCGCTGCTGGACGATGCCCAACCCGCAGTGCCGAAGCACGTCGACGTTGCGCAGCAGGCCCGCGAGATCCTCGCGCAGGCAGCGCCGCGCGCCATGGCGCGCGGCATCGAGCTGACATTCGATGCCCCGGACAGCCTGGACGCGTCCATCGACGTGCCCGCGTTCCAGTCGATAGTGGAGAACCTGCTCAACAACGCGGTTCGGTATGTGCACGACGGTGCGCACGTGGCAGTGACGCTTCGCGCCGAAGACTCGGCAACCTTGGTGCTCACGGTGGCCGACGATGGTCCCGGTATTCCTGCGGACGAACATCAACGGGTGTTCGAGCGCTTCTATCGCGCAGCGGGCCACGAAGCGCCTGGTTCCGGCTTGGGCCTTTCCATCGTCAGGCAGGCTGCTGGGCGCATGGGGGGTGGGGTGA
The DNA here is from genome assembly GCF_007828835.1 of Variovorax beijingensis. Taxonomy (GTDB): domain Bacteria; phylum Pseudomonadota; class Gammaproteobacteria; order Burkholderiales; family Burkholderiaceae_C; genus Variovorax; species Variovorax beijingensis_A. The sequence continues at coordinate 55,099 of NZ_VIVL01000018.1, forward strand.
AAGTGACCGAGGGCCTTTCGAACCGGGGCGTGGGGTTCCGTGTCGTGCTGCCCTCGGGCGCGAGGGATTGACAAACTTCCCGGGTTGCCTCGATACTGAACCTTTCAGTTCATTATCAAAGACTCAGGAGATCCCATGCAGAAGATCGTTCCCTGCCTCTGGTTCGACGGCAACGGCGAAGACGCGCTCAAGTTCTACAGTTCGATCTTTCCGAACTCGCGCGTGACCGACAGACTGCTCTGGGGCGACACCAATCCGAGCCTCAAGGGCTCGCTGCTGACCGCCACCTTCGAGCTCGACGGGCAGGCGTTCATGGTGCTCAACGGCGGGCCGCAATACAAGTTCACGCCGGCCATCTCGATGCTCGTGCAGTGCGAGACACAGGCCGAAGTGGACCACTACTGGGACAGGCTGCTCGAGGGCGGCGGCCAGCCCGTGCAGTGCGGCTGGCTCACCGACCGCTACGGCGTGTCGTGGCAGGTCGTGCCGATGGCGATGGTCCGGATGTTCCAGGACAAGGATTCGGCCAAGGCCGCCCGCGCGATGCAGGCGATGATGAAGATGATCAAGCTCGATCTCGCCGTGGCGCAGAAAGCATTCGACGGCGAGTGAGCAAGCGCCGTCCCTACACCAGCCGCCGGATCGCCTTCCTGCGCCACACCAGCCGGTAGTAGGCCGTCTGCAGCAGCAGCATCGCGCCGAAGGTCACGGGGTAGGCCCACCAGATGCCGTTGAGCCCGATGCGGTGGCTCATGAACCAGGCCATGGGCACCTCGATGCCGATCAGGCAGAGGATCGAGATGGCCGTGGGCACCAGCACCGAGCCGCTGGCGCGCATGATCCCCGAGATGGCCGAGGCCATGCCGAAGATCACGAGGCTCCACAGCATGATGTGCAGCAGCGTCTGCGCGATCTCGATCACCGGCGCGCTGGTGATGAAGAAGCCCATGAGGTGGCGCGAGAACAGGTAGCCCAGCAGCACCAGGCCGCCGGTCAGCACCAGGTTCATGAGCAGCGCAGTCTTGGCGATGGCCCCCAGCCGGTCGGCCCGGCCCGCCCCGATGGCCTGCGCGCCAAGAATGGACGCCGTGATCGCGATCGAGATGGCCGGGAACTGCACGTAGGCCACCACCTGGTTCACCGCGCCATAGGCGGCGGTGGCGCTGGAGCCATAGCTGTTGACCAGCGACAGCAGCGCCACCTCGGCCAGCGCCACCACGATCATCTGCACGCCCGTGGGTATGCCCACCTTGAGCACGGCCTTCAGCAGCTTGGGATCGATGCGCAGGTGGCGGATGAACTCCGCATCGGGCGCCAGCGGACTGCCGCGGCGGCGCAGGCGCCAGCCCAGCCACAGCGTGGCGAGCACGAAGGCCAGCACCGAGGCCCAGGCCGCGCTCGCGACGCCGAGCTGCGGCAGGCCGCCCCAGCCGCGGATCAGCGCGGGCGTGACCACGAGGCCGGTTCCGGTGGAGATCAGCAGCGTGAGCAGCGGCGTGACCGTGTCGCCGACGCCGCGCAGCATGGCAGTGGAGAGCAGGAACACGAACAGCCCCGGCATCGCGATCAGCATGATGCGCGCATAGCGCGTGGAGTCGGCCAGCACGTCGGGCGGCGTGCCCAGGAAGGCCAGCAGCGGCGTCGTGAAGGCGCCGCCGAACACGGCCACCGCCAGCCCGAGCAGGATGCCGACCGACAGCGCGGTGCCCGCAATGGCTTTGGCCTTGGCCGCATCGCGAGCCCCCCAGGCCTGGCCGATCAGCACCGAGGCGCCGGCGCCCAGGCCGATGACGAAGGCGATGAAGAAGAACATCACCGGAAAGAAGCTCGACACGGCCGCGAGCGCGCCGACGCCGATCATCTGGCCGATGTAGATGTTGTTGATGGTGCCCGACATCGACTGCAGGATGTTGCTGAGCAGCATCGGCGCGAGGAAGAACAGGAAGGTCTTCCACAGCGCGCGCGGCGCGCCCACGGGCGCCACCGGCGTGCCGTGCAGGCCGCTCTGGCCGGTGGCTGCGTTTTCGGGGCTTGCTCTCATGCGATGGTGCTCCAGCCGGCGGCGGACAGTTTTTGAAGGTGGATGCGCAGGTCCGCGGGCCAGGAGCCGATCAGCGCCTCGAAGCGCTCGCGTTCGCCGGCGAACAGGGCGCGCGTGGCCTCCTCGAAGCCGGGCAGGGCGCCGGCGATCGCGGTCATGAAGCGGTAGGCGGCTTCACGCGATGCGCGCACGGCGTCGCGGTCGGCGTTGACGCGGCTCGCTTCCTGGACCAGCCGCCGCAGCGCGACCGAGGCGCCGCCGGGCTGGCGGTTGAGCCAGTCCCAGTGGCGCGGCAGCAGGGTGACTTCGCGCGCGACCACGCCGAGCTTCGGGCGGCCCACGCCTCGCGGGGTTTCCTCGGGGGCCTCGGCACCGGCTGCATGCGCCACCACGCCGGCCCGGTGGTGCACGTCGAAGTCGAGCTGTTCACCGGTCTGTTCGTTGAACACGAGATAGGGCGTGTCGTCCTTGCGCTCGCGCAATTGCGCGAGCACGTCGGCGGTGCTGCCCTGGGCGATGCACTTGAAGGCCGCAAAAACTATCAGGTTGCCGGGTGGCGTGTCGGATGGCATGTCGGATTTCTTTGTTCTTCGGGGGCGGTCGAAACGGGCGGCGTCAGTAATCTACCCGTTGGACCGCTCGGTCGTACGGCGTGCCGTCGTGGCAAAGCGCAAGGAGCGCAGCGTTGATCTGCGACAGGCTTTCCGGAGCCAGCGATTTCACCGTATCGGCACAGATTGCTTCGGCGGTCGTGACGGCAGCTTGCATCAATTTTCTGCCGCCGGGGCGAATGGCTGCGTGGCGGCCGTCTCCATTGGCGCCAGCCGTGCGTTCGGCCAGTCCCGATTTTTCGAGCAGGACCATTTTGCGAATCAACGCCGAAACCGGCAACCCCAGGGATCGGGCAAGGTCGGCCGCCGGCATGCGGCCGCCTTCGGCGCCCAGGAGCCGATGAAGCAGCGTGAAGTCTTCGTAGTTCAGGCCATGGAAGGCGCCCAACTCCTCCTGGAGCTTCAGGTTCAGGCAGGCGTGGGCGCGGCCGACGTTGAGGCACAAGGCCAGCGGATCGATGCTCATGGGGCGTCGTAGCCCCGGTCGCCGTGGCACTGAAGCTCCTCGCGCCAGAGCACAAGGAGCTTTTCGAGTTCCGCGGCGCGGTCGAAGGCCGGGTCGTCGCGTTCCTTGACGCGGTCGATCACCTCGAAGCTGAAGTTCGCCGCACCATGCGCGGCCCAGTCGCGCACCAGCGCCTTGTTGCGGTGCGAACCCAGGCCGAGTTCGAAGCGGGCGCGGTTCATGGCTCCCTCCACATCGAGGCTGCCGGCCACGTAGAGGCGGCCGCTGAGCGTGTTGCGGACGGCGAAGACGCCCGCGGGGCGGACCGTTTCCTTGTATTTCCTGGCGAGGGCGCGCCTCGTTTCCTGGGGCATGTTCATGCGCCATATATTACCCGGGTAAAATAAAAACACAATATACCCGGGTAAAAATAGGCGATCACCCCTCGCGCACCCGCCGCCATCCCCGTGCGAGCCGGCGATTGAGGGCCCGCACCACGCGCCATGGCCGGCTTTCGCGCACAAGCGCCAGCACATGGTCCTTCCAGGCTTTCCAGCGCGGATACCAGCGCGCGAACAGCGGAATGCGCATGAGCGCGGGCTCAACCAGCTGGAAGATGCGCGCGACGAAGGCGGTGCCGACCAGCTTGGCGGCGACCAGCACCGTCACGCCGCTCGCGGCATGGCCGCGGCCGAACAGGAACAGCGCAAGCACCTTGACCGGCAGCAGCAGGAGCACCGGCAGCAGGAAGGCCAGCAGCGCGGCCCACGGCGGCAGTTCGCGCAACCGGTTTTCGAGCCGCGCCCAGAGCGGCAGCCGCGCGAGGCGGCGCACCAGCGCGGCGAGCGGCTCCCAGCCCCATTCCTCGAACAGCAGGATGGGGACGAGCAGCGCCGCGGCAAGGGCGCGCAGGAAGCGGATGAAGAAGCGCATGGCCACGGCATTGTGACCGCGGGCCGATGCGCGCTCGCCGCACCCTATGGCAAACTTCCGCGCTTTATCCGCAAGGCGTCCGAACGGCGTCGCCAGTTCCAGGGATCCCCTCCGACATGCAAAAAATCATTCGCCAGCTCGCCGCCGAGATCAAGGTAGGCGAGCACCAGGTGAAGGCGGCCATCGAACTGCTCGATGGCGGTGCCACCGTTCCGTTCATTGCCCGCTACCGCAAGGAAGTGACCGACGGCCTCGACGACATTCAATTGCGCGAACTCGAGGCGCGCCTTTCGTACCTGCGCGAGCTCGAAGACCGCCGCGCCGCGGTGCTCAAGAGCATCGACGAGCAGGGCAAGCTCACGCCGGAACTGCGCACCGCGATCGAATTCGCACCCACCAAACAGGAGCTCGAGGACCTGTACCTGCCGTTCAAGCAGAAGCGCCGGACCAAGGGCCAGATCGCGCGCGAGTTCGGCATCGAGCCGCTCGCCGACAAGCTGTTGGCCGACCCCACGCTCGACCCTGCCATGGAGGCCAAGGCATTCCTGCAGCCCGCCACCACGCTCGATGACGGCAAGCCCGGCCCCGATTTCTCGACCGTTCCCGCGGTGCTCGATGGCGTGCGCGACATCCTCTCCGAACGCTGGGCCGAAGATGCCGCGCTGGTGCAGAGCCTGCGCGAATGGCTCTGGAACGAAGGCCTGCTCAAGTCCACGCTGATGGCCGGCAAGGACGAGAACAACGCCGACATCGCCAAGTTCCGCGACTACTTCGACTACGACGAGCCCATCGGCCGCGTGCCTTCGCACCGGGCACTGGCGGTGTTCCGCGGCCGCGCGCTCGACATCCTCGACGCCAAGCTGGTGCTGCCGGTCGAGCCCGAGCCGGGCAAGCCCAGCATCGCCGAAGGCCGCATCGCGCTGCATCTGGGCTGGAGCCATGCGGGCCGCCCGGCCGACGACCTGCTGCGCAAGTGCGTGGCCTGGACCTGGCGCGTGAAGCTTGCGCTTTCCACCGAGCGCGACCTGTTCACCCGGCTGCGCGAAGAGGCCGAGAAGGTCGCGATCAAGGTGTTTGCCGACAACCTGCGCGACCTGCTGCTGGCCGCGCCGGCCGGCCCGCGCGTCGTGATGGGCCTCGACCCCGGCATCCGCACCGGCGTGAAGGTGGCGGTGGTCGATGCCACCGGCAAGCTGGTCGAGACCGCCACCGTGTTCCCGCACGAGCCGCGCAAGGACTGGGAAGGCTCGCTGCACACGCTCGGCAAGCTGTGCGCCAAGCACGGCGTGAACCTGATCGCCATCGGCAACGGCACCGCCAGCCGCGAGACCGACAAGTTGGCCGCCGACCTCATCAAGCTGCTCGCCAAGATGGCCGCGCAGGCTGGCGCGCCCGAGATGAAGGTCGACAAGGTGGTGGTGAGCGAGGCCGGCGCGTCCGTGTATTCGGCCAGCGAATTCGCCTCGCAGGAAATGCCCGACGTGGACGTGAGCCTGCGCGGCGCGGCGAGCATTGCGCGGCGTCTGCAGGACCCGTTGGCCGAGCTCGTGAAGATCGATCCCAAGAGCATCGGCGTGGGCCAGTACCAGCACGACGTGAACCAGAGCGAGCTCGCGCGCACGCTGCAGGCCGTGGTGGAAGACTGCGTGAACTCGGTGGGCGTGGACCTGAACACAGCGAGCGTTCCGCTGCTGAGCCGCGTCTCGGGCCTGTCGGCCAGCGTGGCCAAGGCCGTGGTGCGCTGGCGCGAAGCCAACGGTGCGTTCTCCACGCGCAAGCAGCTGCTCGACGTGAGCGGCTTCGGCCCCAAGGCCTTCGAGCAGAGCGCGGGCTTTTTGCGCATCCGCGGCGGCGCCGACCCGCTCGACGTGACGGGCGTGCACCCCGAGACCTATCCGGTGGTGGAGCAGATCATCGTCAAGACCGGCAAGCCGATCTCCGAGCTGATGGGCCGCGCCGAGATGCTCAAGACCCTGAAGCCCGAGCTGTTCGCCAACGAAAAGTTCGGCGTCATCACGGTGAAGGACATCCTGGGCGAACTCGAGAAGCCCGGCCGCGACCCGCGCCCGGACTTCAAGGTGGCGCGCTTCAACGACGGCGTGGACGACATCGCCGACCTGAAGGAAGGCATGGTGCTCGAGGGCACCGTGAGCAACGTGGCGCAGTTCGGCGCCTTCGTCGACCTGGGCGTGCACCAGGACGGTCTGGTGCACGTGAGCCAGCTCAGCCACAAGTTCGTGAACGATGCGCGCGAGGTCGTGAAGACCGGCGACATCGTCAAGGTCAAGGTGATGGAAGTGGACGTGGCGCGCAAGCGCATCGGCCTGTCGATGAAGCTCGACGCGGCGCCCGCGCGCCGCGACGGCCCGCGCGACAACCGCTTCGAGGGTGCGGGACGCGGCCAGCAACAAGGCCCGCGCCGCGACAACTCGCCGCAGCCCGCGGGGCAGATGGCGAGCGCGTTTGCCAAGCTGCAGGGGTTGCGCAAGTAGAGAGGGAGAGGGCGACTGCAGATCTGCGGCCGGCCTGTTAAACTAGTCATCACACTAGTCTGATAGAGGCTGCAAATGAAAACCTGGCCCGTCCAAGACGCGAAGGCGCGTTTCAGCGAATTTCTGGAGGCCTGCCTGGCCGAGGGGCCGCAGATGGTCACCAAGCGGGGCACCGAGGCCGCCGTGCTGGTGCCGGCGGCAGAGTGGCGGCGATTGCACGCCACGGCCAAGCCCTCCCTCAAGGAGTTGCTGCTCTCGGCGGAGGCGCGCACGGAATTTCTCGTTCCGCAGCGCGGCGCAGCGCGCCGGCGGCGCATCACGCCGATTCGCTGAGCCGCGGCATGTACCTGCTGGATACCAATGTGATCTCGGAATTGCGCCGACCTCGTCCGCATGGTGCGGTCGTCGCATGGCTTGCGCCGATTGCCGACAGCGACCTGCATCTTTCCGCAGTGACGATCGGCGAGATCCAGGCCGGCATCGAAATCACGCGCGAGCAGGATGCCGCCAAGGCCGACGAGATCGAGCAATGGGCGGCCCAGGTGGCCGCCTCGTACAACGTCCTGCCCATGGATGCCGAAACGTTCAGGCTGTGGGCCCGGCTGATGCACCGCAGCTCGAACACGCTCTATGAAGATGCCATGATCGCCGCCACCGCAAAGCAGCATGGACTGACGGTCGTGACCCGCAACGTCGGCGACTTCGCCAGCTTCGGTGTCGAAATCTTCAACCCGTTCGGCGCGGCATGAGGAAATGAAAGCCCTGCGCATCTACGCCGGCCCCGCCGCCCGCAAGCACATCGAACAGCACGGCCTGCGCCCGCAGGACGTGCGCACCATTCCCGGCGCGGCGGGCGGGCCCAAGGGCCTGATCCTCGGGCCGCTCGACCGCTTCATCTTCGGGCGCTGGCTCACACAGTCGAGCCAGCCGGTGCACCTGGTGGGCGCGTCCATCGGCGCATGGAGGCTTTCGACCGCGTGCCTGGCCGATCCGCAGAAAGCCTTCGCGCGCTTCGAGCACGACTACGTGCGCCAGCAGTTCGAGGTGCCGCCGGACCAGAAGCGGCTGAGCCCGCAGCAGCTCAGCGCGCGCTTTGCCGAGAGCCTGCTCGACTTCTACGGCGGGCGCATCGGCGAGGTGCTGCACCACTCGCGCTACAAGCTGCATGTCGTGACTTCGCGCGGCCGCCACATCCTCGGGCGCGAGGGCAGGGCGCGCACGCCCTTCGGCTACCTGGGCGCCTTCGCCACCAACAGCCTGCATCGCAAGGGGCTGGGCGCATGGCTCGAACGCTGCGTGTTCTCCACGCCCGGCGCAGCCTTGCCTTTCGGCACCAAAGATTTCCGCACGCGCCAGCACGCGCTCAGCGAAGAGAACTTCAATCTGGTGCTGCAGGCCTCGTGCTCCATTCCGTTCCTGTTGGCCGCGGTGCACGACATTCCCGGTGCGCCGCGCGGGGCGTATTGGGACGGCGGCATCACCGACTACCACCTGCACCTGGACTACCAGCCGGCCGACGAAGGCATCGTGCTGTATCCGCATTTCCAGCGTGCGGTGGTACCGGGCTGGCTCGACAAGGGCCTGCGCTGGCGCCACAGGTCCACCAGTTTCCTGGACCGCATGGTGGTGCTGGCGCCCGATGCCGACTGGGTGCGGTCGCTTCCCAATGGCAAGCTGCCCGACCGCAAGGACTTCATCCGCTTCGCGAACGACGCGCAGGCGCGCATCGGCGCATGGAGCAGGGCCACGCGCGAGGCAGAGCGGCTTTCCGACGAGTTCGAGGCCTGGCTCGCAACCGGCAGTCGCACACGCGACATCCTGCCGCTCTGAACAGGCTCCGCCGGGGCAAACCCCGAGGGGCTGCCCGCGCAGCGCCTTCGAGAATGGCCAGCTCACTCTTCTCAGAGAAAGCCGCCACTCATGCCGCAGGTCCCCATTTCACGCCGCCGATTCACCCTTGCCGCCGTCGCCGCCGCGACCGTTCCGATGCCCGTGCTGGCACAAGGCACCTGGCCCAGCAAGCCGATCCGCATCATCGTGCCCTACACGCCGGGCGGGTTCACCGACCAGATGGCGCGGCTGGTGCAGGTCGGCCTGCAGGCGCGGCTCGGCCAGCCGGTGCTGGTAGACAACAAGCCGGGCGCGAACAGCCTGATCGGCGTCGATGCCATTGCCAAGGCCGCGCCCGACGGCAGCACCTTCGGCGTCGTCATCGCGGCCTATGCGGCCAACACCACGCTGTATCCCAAGCTGCCCTACGACCCGCAAAAGGACCTGACGGGCGTTTCGCTGATGGGCATCTCGCCGCTGCTGGCCGCAGTCAACGTCGATGCGCCGTTCAAGACCGCGCGCGAGCTCATCGACTACGCGCGTGCGAATCCCGGCAAGGTGAGCTTCGGCTCGTCGGGCAACGGCTCGGCCGCGCACCTGACGACCGAGCTGTGGAAGTCGCTCACGCAGACCTACATGATCCACATTCCGTACCGCGGCGCAGTGCCCGCGCTCACGGACCTGATGGGCGGCCAGATCCAGCTGTTCTTCGACGCACCCACGGGCCTCATCAACCAAGCCAAGGCGGGCAAGGTGCGGCTGATCGGCGTGGCGGGCGACAAGCGGCTGGCGGCCGCGCCCGATGTTCCGACCTTCATCGAGCAGGGTTTCGCGGGCTTCACCGGCAGCACCTGGGCCGGCATGCTGGCGCCGGCCGGCACGCCGCGCGACGTCGTCAAGCGCATGTCGGAGGAGGTGGCGCGCATCATCAAAAGCGACGAGACGCGCGCCAGGCTCGACGCCATGGGCACCATTCCGGCGGGCAGCACGCCCGAGGAGTTCGATGCCTTCATCAAGGCCGAGACGGCCAAGTGGGGCAAGGTCATCCGCACGGCGGGCGTGAAGGCGGAATAGGAAAACCTCAGGCTGCCAGCACCAGCACCTTGAACTGGCTCGGCACGATCCGCATGCCGACGATGTTGCAGCGGTTCTGCACCGACAGGCTGGTCATGCGTGTGCAGGGCGTGCCTTTGAGCAGCACGGTGAAGGCCCCGGTGACGTGGCGCGAGGGCCCCATCACCGTCTGCGACACCACGCCCATCAGCACGCCCGCGTTGTCGCCGTTGGTGATCGGCGTGACGGTGGCCAGGTTGTGGGCCGGCGCGCCGCCGAAGAGGATGTTCCAGGCGTTGGGGATGGCCGTGGGTCCGAGCGCGATGTTGGGGTAGGGAATGGGCAGCGCCGGCGGCGTCTTGCAGACGTCGGGGAAGGCGAGATCGAGGCCCATCATCTGGCAGTTGGCGAACATGCGGTGCTCCTTTTCTTTCAGCCCATGTGGATCTGCTCGGCGTCGACCTTGACCAGCCCCTTGCTGGTCAGCAGCGTGTTCTTCGAATGCAGGCGCAGGGTCTGCTCGGCCTCGATGTCGATCTGGCCGGCGCGCACCTGTTCCACCTCCTCGGTCAGGCGGAAGCTCGAGCGGGTGAGCAGGTTGAGGCGATCCAGCACCACCTCGCAGGCGCGCCCGACGAAGCGCGACACCAGCACGCTGAAGCGGATGTGGCCGCCCTGGTAGTCCATCTCCCCGATCTCGCAATGGGCCCGCCGGGCCTGCGCGCGCCACTCGGGCGACTGCATGGCGATCGAGGTGTCCGACTCCAGCGCCATGGGGCCGGCGCTGCGCGCGCGGATACCACCCGCGCGCGACACCAGCGTCAGGTCGCCGTCCACGGCCAGCGTCGACTGGCGCGGGTCGGCCTGGGCTACCACCGCGATGACGAAGCTCTCGCCCTGGCGGGTCGAGGTGATCAGCACCGTATCGCCCGGCGCAGGTTGCAGCAGGCAGCTGGCGACGCGGCGGCAGCGCAGTGATCCCTGGCCGTCGTCGAGGCCGACCTCGAACCAGGGATCGCCATCGCAGGCGATCACGGTGGCGGTCCGCATGCCGGAGTCCGCGCGGGCCGCGTGCGAAGGGCGCTGCATCAGCGGATCCAGCACGCCTTGCGTTGCATGGCGTGCGGTGGCGGTCGTGCCGCCGACGGTGGTCCGGGTGGAGGTCATGGGCTTTCTTTCTTGGGGCGGCGGCCATGGACGTCGCGGTCCAGGCGGGATGCGCGCTCGGGCTGCTGGAGCGCCACCTTCTCGGCTTCGTGCAGGGCAGGGTCCCGATCCAGCGTACCCAGGCGGGTGCTGAACCTGGTGCCATCCAGGTCGGCGCGGTGAAGCACGGTGCGCAGGAAGGCGGCATCGCGGAAGTCGGCCTGGACCAGCGAGGCATAGGAAAAATCGGCGTAGTCCAGGCGGCTGCCGGTGAATGCGGTCTGCCCGCAGTGCGCACGATGGAAGACGCCCTGTTCGAGTTGCGCCTGCGAGAAGTCCGCGCCGTCGAGGTGGGCGTCGACCCAGATGCTCTGCTGGAAGTGGCCGTGCCGCGCATCGACGCCGCGCAGGTCGGCCTCGGGAAACAGGCACTGCATGGCCTGCGCCCCTGCCAGCACCGCGTTGCGCAGGTCGGCGCCCTTGAAGTTGCACTGCGTGAGGCGCGCATCGCGGAATCGGCACGCCGCCAGCACCGCATCGATGAACTGGCAGAGGTGGAACTGCTGTCCGGAGAAGTCCTGCCCCGCAAGATCCGCCTCGCTGAAGATCGCGTTCGTGAAGCTGGCCCCGTTGTAGCGCGTGCCCGTCAGCGTTGCTCGAAAGAAGATGGTCGACGAGAAGGCCACCGCATTGAAGGAGGCGCCCGTCAGGTCGCACTCGGAGAACACGGCCTTGTCGAGGCTGGCACGGTCCAGGCAGGCGTTGCGCAGCTCGCTTCGATGGAAGTTCGCCTGGTCCATGAAGGCCTCTTCCAGCCGAACGCCCGACAGCGTGCAGCCGCTGAACACCGAATGCGGCATGGAGGCCGCATCCAGCACCGCATCCTGCAGGCTGCACTCGTGGAAGGCGGCGCGCGTCAGCTCCGCCGACGGCAACTGCGCCTGGTCGAAGCGGCATTTCTCGAAGAGGGATTCGCCCAGGCGCGCGGCATCGGCCTGAACGCCCCGGAAGCTGCATTCGCTGAACACGCCGCCACGCAGGTCGATGCCCCTCATGTCCATGTTGCTGAAGTCCTTCTCGCGGATCGGCTCACCATTGCGGACCTGGGCTGCCAGCGTCCCGGCGTTCACGCGCCGCCCGCCTCGGCGCGCCGGGGCAGTGTCTTGATCTGGTCGATGTGGGCACCCAGGGTGAGCGTGCCGCGGCTGATGAGGACCTGCGCGACATCGGCACGGAACAGGTTGGCCTCGCCCAGGTCGGCATCGACCAGGCAGGCCTTCTGAAGATTGGCATTCATGAGATTGGCGAGCCGCAGGGAGGCACGCGTGAGATCGGCGCGGATGAAGAGGCTGTCGGGCGCCGCCGCCGCGCGCAGGTCCGCGCTCTTGAGCGACGCGGAGGAGAAATCGCAAGTATCGAGCGTAGCCCGCCTGAAGTTCGCGCCGTCGAGCGGCAGCTCGCGCAAGGTGCAATGCACCAGCGTGGCATCCTCGAAATCGGCCCCGCGAAGATCCGTGGTGCCAACGAAGCTGGTGGTCTTGAGCATGGCACGGCGAAACCGGATGCCCTTGTCGAGCGGCGTGTGGGCCCAGCTGCAGGCTTCGACGGCGGCGCCGGAGAAATCCACCGACTCGAATTCGGCCTGCACGAACAGCACCTTTTCCAGGCGTGCCTCGCCGAAGTCGCAGCGGGCCAGCCGGCAGTGTTCGGCCATGCTCAGGTAGCTCAGGTCGGCACGCCGCAGGCTGCAATCCGCGAGCTCGATTCCCTGCAGCAACAGATGGCTCCACTTCGCTTCGTCGAGGCAGCAGCCGGCCAGGCGCAGCTTTTCCATCTGCGTGCGCTCGAAGCGGGCCTGTGCGAAGTTGGTGTTTTCGCAGCGGGCGAGGCTGAGGTTGGCACGCTCCAGGTTGCAGCCCGTCAACGACGCCTGGCTCAGGTCGGCGCGCACCAGCACGGATTGGCTCAGGTCGGCGCCATCCAGGCGGCTGCCCTGGAGGCGGGCGCCTTCGAGCAAGGTCTGGTGCATGCGGGCGCCCCGCAGATCGAGGCCCGACAGGTCGCAGCCCGTCAGATCCATGGCGGACAGGTCGCGATCCGCGGCCATGGCGGCGAGTACGCGTTCGCGCGCCTGCGCATTGTGTTGCGCGGCCATCGGATCGGCAGCGGCCTGGTGGTGGGCCCCCATGCGGTACAGCGCCAGCATGCCCTGCCGGCCCCGCTGTCCGGCGGACTGCAGCTCGGCGTGCTCGGCGGCGCTCATCGCCGGAGTGCCGGTGGCCGCGGCGATGCCGGCCAGCCCCTTGACGATCGTCTCGGCCTCGAATTTCGGCGGGCCCTTGAGCTGCGCGTTCTGGCTTTCCTCGATGATCCGGCTGCTGTCGAAGCCCGCCTTGCGCGATTCGGATGCGTTGTCCCGGGCCGCCTTCGCGACCTCCTGCCTGGCTTCCTCCAGCTTGCGTTCCTGTTCGCGCTGGTAGGCGCGCGTCTTCTCGATGAACTCGGGCAGTTCGGCCAGCGTGGGCATCTTGCCGAAAGGCGCCGGCAGCGGCCGTTCCCGGAAATGGCGCGCCTTGTGGCCGGCCTCCAGGCCGCGGGCCGTCAGCTCGGCGCGCAGGCGCTCGCCCCTGTCCTTGATGTTCCTCGCCAGGATCGATTCGCGCGCGTCGATCTGGTCCAGCCAGGGGCCGATGGCCGAGGCCGGCAGCAGTTCCTCGTCGAGCAGCGCATGGATCGCGCCTTTCTCCAGGTTGCAGCGATTCTCGAAGACCTTCTCGTAATGGGAGAGGGGGCGCAGCGGGCTGCCTGCCGCCTCCATCGCCGGCATGACATGCGTGATGTCCGCGGCATCGTCCTCAACGATGGGCGTCTCGCCGTGGAAGATCAGCATGACCTGCGCCATGTGCGGGAAGAACCAGGCGGTGGTCAGCCGCAGCGGCACCTCTTCCAGCGCAAGGGGTCGCGCAGACTTTCTCGCCACGAAGCCGCGTGCGCGCAGATCCGGAAGCCGTCCGCGCAGCACCGCATGCTCCGGGTGCATGTTCCAGATCTCGTAGGGTGCGGCTGCGGGGATGGACAGTTCGTCGTTCCAGCGCTGTTCCGGGGCCGCGGCGTTGAAGAACTGCCAGTCCATGTCGCGCGCGAAGCCGGGGTACAGCGTCTCGCGCCACTGGTCGCCGTAGTCCGATCCCAGCAGCTTCAGGCGCTCGGGCAGATCGACGTCCATCGCACCCGGGCAGGCGGGGGCCGGACGCCGGTCGGGGCGGTCTATGCCATCGCCCGGGCGTTCGACGTTGGGAAGCCGCTGCACCAGCAGGCCGTTGACCATCTCGGGTGCATACCCGATGCCCGCGGGGTTGGCGGCAAAGCCGGGGCCGCCGAACGCGTGCCGCCAGTCCAGGCGCATGGTGTCGAAAGCCTGCGGTTCGGTGGCGCGTCCATCCAGCCAGTAGCGGTCGCCCGAGACGAGGAACTGGCGCCGCAAGGCGCCGACGCGCAGGTCGACCGCGCAGCGTGTCTTGTCCTGCTGATGGCAGGTGTAGGCCTGGCCGCTCACCAGGAACTCGGGCTGCAGCTTGGGAATGCCGAGATCGATCGCGGACTGGTTTCCCACTTCGGCAGAGACGGTCTTCCAGAGCTCCGTCTCCGGCAGCAGCACGCCCCCTTCGCCGAGGGTGTGCATGCCGATCACGGTGAGCGCGAGACGCTGGCTTTGCGCGCGCAGGAAGGGCCGGGTCAGGACGCTCAGGCGCAGGGGCTTGATGGTTTTCACAGGGGGATCAGCGCCCTGCGCCGCGGATCACCAGCGGGGTGCGCCTGCGGTCGATGGCCAGCCGCGACGGGTCCTGCGGGTCCTGCAGCAGATGGATCTCGGGCCGGCCCGCGGAGAAATGGGCCAGCAGGTCCTCGTCGATGAGTGTGCGCAAGGTGGCCTGCTGCTCGATGCCGTCGGCATCGACGTAGGCGACGCCCAGCTGCACGGCCGTCAAGCGCTGGCCGACGGGGCCGCGCCGGGAGTAGCCGCTGGGCGAGCGCACCAGGGAAACCGCGACGCCCTGCAGCGGGCGCCCATCGGCCTGCAACTGCTGCCACAGCCGGCCTTCCTCGGCATAGGCGCGATGGCTCATCAGCGACACGCTGAGCACGATCCCGGCGAGCACGATCACACCCAGGCTGACGATGCCGAACACTCCCCACAGCACGATATCGAGCACGTTGTCCACGCCTCAGAGCAGGATCTTGAGCGCCTGGATGCCTGCGCGCAGGCCACCCGTCTTGATCTCCGTGCCCACGAGCTGGATGAGCGCACCGGCATCCCCCAGCGACATGGCCTTGTTCTTCCACTCCGCGCCCACAGCCTCCAGTTTCACGCCGATGGCTTGCGCCTGCACGCCGATGGCCATCGAACGCACGGCCACCACGCCCAGCGAAATGCCCGACACGTCCATGTTCAGGCCGGTGCCGCCCAGGCGAAACCACCTCCAGTCGCTGCTCTTGGCGTAGTTGTTGGTGTAGGTGGCGGAGTTGTTGGTGTAGTTGACCGTCAGGTTGTTGTAGGTGTTCGAAGTCGTGTTGTAGACGTTGGTGTTGATGACGTGCTGCGTCGTGTTGTGGATGTGGTTGGTCGTGTTGAAGGTCACGTCCGGCGAGGTGTGCACCGTCGGGCCGGTGACGGTCGTGGTCGACGGGCCGTTGACCTTGACGTTGTTCGAGGTGTTGATGGTGTCGCTGCGGCCACCGCTGACAAAGCGGATCTCCTGCCCGTCGATGGTGCCGTGGAAGCCGCCGGTGATCGCCAGTTTCACGCCTCCCGAGATCGTGTCGTCCAGCCCGCCGCTGAGCGTGCGCTTCTTGCCACCCGAAATCGTCTGGGTCACGCCACCGCTGACCGTTTCGCTGAAGCCGCCGGCCACGTCGCGCGTGTCGCCGCCGGTGATGGTTTCCTTGGCGCCCGCGGTGATGTCGCGCGTCTCGCCGCTCTGGTAGGTAGCCGACTCGTGGCCCTTGATGAGGGTGGTGCGGGTGCCGTCGGTGGTGTGGGTTTCGTCCGCCTCCACTTCGACGTCGAGGTTGCGCTCGGCATGCAGCAGGATCTGCTCGGCGCCCGTGCGGTCCTCGAAGCGCAGCATGTTGGCCTGGTTGGCCGCGCCGCCGCTGCTGGAGCGCGTGAGGATGCCGCTGGCCGTGGCGTTGGCGGGCAGCTCCCAGGGCGGCATCTGGTCGTTGTTGTAGACGCGGCCGGTGATGACGGGACGGTCGGGCTCGCCGCCGATGAAATCGACGATCACTTCCTGGCCCACGCGCGGCATGTGCATGGTGCCGTAGTTGGAGCCGGCCCAGTTGCTCGACACGCGCACCCAGCACGAGCTGTTCTCGTCCGACTGGCCGTAGCGGTCCCAGCGGAACTGCAGCTTCACGCGCCCGAAGCGGTCGGTCCAGATTTCTTCGGGGCCGACCACGGTGGCGGTCTGCGGGCCGTTGGTGCGCGGCTTGGGCGTCTTGCGCGCGGGGCGGTAGGGCACGCTGGAGGGCAGCACGGTGAAGTCGAACTCGCACACCGATTCGGCGGTGCCGCCGGTGGCGTACTCGGGCTCCTGCAGGTCGTAGCGGGTCTGGGTGACGAGGTATTCGCGGTTGTCGGCCTCGCGCGGGCAGTGCGTCATCTGGAACAGGTAGCCCGGTGCCATGCCGGCCACGTTGGTGTGCCCCGTGGCCAGTTCGTGCGCGCACTGCAGCTCTTGAAGGCGGATCTTCGCGTAGCTGTCGCCCTGGTCGTTCTCGCTGTAGCCGCCCAGCCATTCATAGACTTCGTAGCCTGAATGATCGTGGCCTTTCGGGTCCTGCTGCACGCTCTGCAGAGAGGCGCGCGACTTCCTGAAGTCGAAGTCGTCGAGCATCACGCGGCCCGAGGTGATCTGCTCCGAGATGCGCCACTGGTCGATGCAGGGCTCCATCGCATTCACCACGCGGTCGCGCGGACGGTAGGCAATGGTGGCGTGGCCCGGCAGGGTGCTGTAGCCGCCCACGTCGTCGGCCAGCACCAGCAGGTGCGAGCCGTTGCGGTGCTCGAAATGGTAGGCGATGCCCTCGTGCTCCATGAGGCGGCAGACGAAGGCGAAGTCGCTCTCCTGGTATTGCACGCAGTATTCCCAGGGCCGGTAGCTGCCCGAGAGGCGCTTCTCGTACTCGAAGCCGTATTTGCCGAGCACCTCGTCGAGCACCTCGGGCACGCTCTTGTTCTGGAAGATGCGGCAGTCGGTGGTGCGCGTGAGATACCAGAGCCAGGGTTGCACCAGCGCGCGGTAGATGTAGTGGCGGCCGGTTTCGTTGGCGCGGCCCACCAGCTCGAAGCGCACCACGGTGCCGTTGAGAAAGCGCGAGGCGTCTTCGTCCTGCAGTTCGAGCGTGAGCGAAGTACCCAGCAGCGTCTTCAGGTCGAGATTGAAGCTCGGGCTGACCATGTCGACCTCGAACTCGAACAGCTGCGAGAGGCCTTCCCGTCCCCGCATCGCGCGGAACTTGAGCTGCTCGGCGTTGAGTACGGTGTGAACCTGGACGGTACGTGGCATTCGAAATTTCCCTGGCCCTTGGGGCTTCTGCGAATGCGAAGCCTTCGAGTGTCAGTCTAGAAATTCCTTATGTCATATACATGACGCGAGAGGGATCTCCTCCCTTACATCGAGGCTTCGAGCATCGCCTTGTAGTCGTCGCGCGAAGCCAGCCGCGGGTTGGTCTTGTGGCAGTGGTCGGCCATGGCCCCGTCGATGATCTGCTCGAACAGCGCAGGCGTGACGCCCACTTCGGCCAGGCCCTTGGGCAGGCCGAGGCGCGCGTTCATGTCGCGGATCGCGTCGCCGAGATCGCCGGGCGAATCGAGGTGCATGGCCCGCGCCATGCGCTGCAGCCGCTGCTCCTTCTGCACCGATTCGGCGCCCGCATTGAAGTGGATCACGGCCGGCAGGAAGAGGGCGTTGAGCGTGCCGTGGTGCAGGCGCGGGTCGACGCCGCCCAGGCTGTGGCTCAGCGAATGGACGCAGCCCAGGCCCTTCTGGAACGCCATGGCGCCCTGCATCGACGCGCTCATGAGATTGAGGCGCGCCTCGCGGTCGCTGCCGTCTTTTGTGGCGCGTTCGATGTGCAGCCAGGCGCGCTCCAGGCCGTCCAGGCCGATGCCGTCGGCCGGCGGATTGAACGCAGCCGACATGAAGGTTTCCATGCAGTGCGCAATGGCGTCCATGCCGGTGGCGGCGGTGAGCCGGGGCGGCAGGCCGAGCGTGAGCTCGGGGTCGCAGATGGCGGCCTTGGGCATCAGGAACCAGCTGTGGAAGCCGAGCTTGCGGTGGTCGTCGACGATCACGATGGCGCCGCGCGCCACCTCGCTGCCGGTGCCGCTGGTGGTGGGCACCGCAATGAGCGGCACCGCGCGCTCGGTGATCTTGGGCGAGCCGCCCTCGATGGTGGCGTAGGTCTTGAGCGGGCCTTCGTGCGTGGCCGCAATCGCCACGCCCTTGGCGCAATCGATGGCGGAGCCGCCACCCACCGCGATGAGTCCGTCGCAGCGGCCGCTGCGGTACAGCTCGACGGCCGCCCGCACGGCGGCCTCGGTGGGGTTGGAAGGCGTCTGGTCGAACACCGCCACCTCGAGGTCGGCAATGGCATCGAGCGCCTTCTGCAGCACGCCGGCCGCGCGCACGCCCGCGTCGGTCACGATCAGCGGCCGGTTGATGCCGATGCGCGCGCATTCGCTGGACAGCAGCTGGATGGCGCCGAATTCGAACTGGATCTGGGTGAGGTATTGGATGAGGGCCATGAGGTGGGTTTGCCTGGGGCAGTACGATTGCAGACCACCCAAATCTAACAAGCAGGGACAGTCTTGCACATGAACAAAACCCTTGCCGCTGTCGCGCCCGGCACATGGCAGCCGCCGCTCACCGCGAAGATGGCCGGCGTGGTCGAGCGCATGGCGCGGGCCGGCCATCCTTCGCTCGACCAGCTCACACCCGACGAGGCCAAGGCATCCTACGAGAAAGGCGCGGGCGTGCTCGAAGTGCCGAAGCCCGCGCTGGCGCGCGTCGATGATTTCACCATTCCGGCGCGCGATGGCTTCGCGATTCCTGCGCGGCTCTACGCCCCGTCGGCAACGGCGGTGCTGCCGGCGCTGATGTATTTCCATGGCGGCGGCTTCACGGTCGGCAACATCCGCACGCACGATACGCTGTGCCGCGTGCTGAGCAGCAAGAGCGGCTGCGCGGTGGTGTCGGTCGACTACCGGCTGGCGCCCGCATTCAAGTTTCCGACGGCATCGAACGATGCATGGGATGCCTTCGCCTTCCTCGCCCACGAAGGGGGCCGCGTCGGCGTCGACATCGAGCGCCTTGCGGTGGGCGGCGACAGCGCCGGCGGCACGCTGGCGGCGGTGTGCGCCATTCTCGCGCGCGACGCGGGCCTGCCGCTCGCGCTGCAGATGCTCATCTATCCCGGCACCGCGGCGCACCAGGACACGGCCTCGCACCGGCGCTACGCCCATGGCCCGCTGCTGACCAAGGCGCTGATCGACTATTTCTTCGGCCAGTACGTGCGCACGCCGGCCGACCGCGACGACTGGCGCTTTGCGCCGCTGCTGGCCGACGACGTCGACGGCGTGGCGCCTGCATGGATCGGCCTGGCCGAATGCGATCCGGTGGTGGACGAGGGCATTGCCTACGCCGACAAGCTCCGTGCCGCGGGCGTGGCGGTCGACCTGGAAATCTACCGCGGCGTGATCCACGAATTTCTGAAAATGGGCCGCGCCATCCCCGAGGCGCTGCAGGCGCAGGACGACGCGGCCCGTGCACTCAAGGACGCACTGAACCCATGACCGACGAAGCCACGCCCCAACGAAAAGACTTTCGCTTCTTTCACCGCCTGCGCGTGCGCTGGGCCGAAGTCGACATGCAGAAGATCGTATTCAATGCACACTACCTGATGTACTTCGACACCGCCATTGCCGACTACTGGCGTGCGCTCGCGCTGCCGTACGAAGAGGCCATGCATGCGCTGGGCGGCGACCTCTACGTGCGCAAGGCCACGGTCGACTTTCGCGCCTCCGCGCGTATGGACGACGTGATCGACGTGGGCATGAAGTGCGCGCGCATTGGCAATTCGTCCATCGTCTTCGAGGGCGCGCTGTTCCGGCAGAACCAGTACCTGGTGGGCTGCGAACTCGTCTATGTGTTTGCCGACCCGGCCACGCAAACCTCGAAGCCGGTGCCGCCTGCCTTGCGCGAAATCCTCACGGGCTTCGAGGCCGGCGAGCCGATGCGCACGGTGGAAACGGGCGGCTGGAAAACGCTGGGCGAAGGCGCGGGTGCGCTGCGGCGCGCGGTCTTCATCGAGGAGCAGAACATTCCCAAGGAACTGGAGTGGGACGCGCACGATGCCGTGGTGCTGCATGCGGTGGCCCGCAACCGGCTCGGCCAGGTGATCGCGACCGGCCGGCTGCTCGACGCGGTCGACGGCACGGCCATGCTCGGCCGCATGGCCGTGCACCGCGCGCTGCGCAGCGGCGGCCACGGTGCCGCCGTGATGCAGGCGTTGGAGGCGGCCGCCAAGGCGCGCGGCGACCGCGAGATCGGCCTGCATGCGCAGCGCAGCGCCGAGCGCTTCTATGCGCGGCTGGGCTACGCCGTGCATGGCGAGCCTTTCGAGGAAGCCGGCATTCCGCACATCGAGATGCGCCGCACGCTGGCCTGATCGCAGCGCCCGAGACGGCGCTCAATAGCGCGCCGGCGGATCGGGCACGTAGCCCATCTCCGAACCCGGGAAGGCGGACGGGCCCTCGGGGCGCGGCCAGCGAGCGGGTGGAGGCACCGGAATCACACCCGCGGCAATGAGGTTCTCGCGGCTGTCGTAGCGGATGCGAACCACCTCGTCGGGCGTGGACTGTGCGCGTTCGAAGGTGGTGTGGCCTACGTGCGAGGTCTCGCGCCGGCCGTGGGCGGTGCCCAGGCTCGGGCTGGGCGGCGATGGCCGGGCCAGGCTGCCTTTCGCCGATGCGGCGGATTCAGCGCCCAAGGCGCTGTCGGCGGAGCGGGCCTGTGCGGCAGGTGCAGCGGGTGCGGCCTCCGCCACCGCCGGCGGCAGCGAAGGCGGCTCGGGCACACGCTCGCGGAACATCGCGACGCCGATCACGCCCACGTCGTCCGGCCGCCCGGTGCGGCTTGCGTACGAATTGCCGATGGAGGTGAATTCGAAGGCCGCGATCTGCGAATCGCTCTTGCGCCAGCCGGTGATGTCGCTGCGCTCGCCACCGGAAAACACATAGCCGTTCTGCAGCACGCCCGCGGTTTCGCCGGTCACGATGTTGACGCCGTCCACCGACATCACGGCCATGACGCGTTCGCCCACCGCATTGCGCGCGCGGATCGCGTAGCGCGTGCCGGGCCGGCCCGCTACCCAGTATTCGCCGCGGTGGCGGTAGATCGGCAGTTCGCGGCCGCTCGCGCGGTCGACCACGCTGAGCTGCATCAGCGAACCGATGCGGTTGAAGGTCGAAGGCGGCGGCCGCACCGGGCTTTCGGCGCATGCCGGCAGCACGCCCAATGCGGTCCATGCGAGGGCGGTCGAGAAGAGGAGTCTGCGCTTCATGATGGTCTTTCCTTGCCAGGAGTGGATCGGTACGGCTTCTACGGAGCAGCGCCGGCGGCAGGGTTAAACGCGCGCAAGAAAATGGCGCTGCCTCTTTCGGGGCAGCGCCAGGCGTCCAAGTCTTCGGACGCTGGGGGATTCGAAAAAAGACTAGATGTCTTCGAGCAGCGGATACGGCAGCGGCTCGACCGTGAGCGCCGGCCCGCCGGCGCTGCCCGCATGCAGCCCGCCGGTTTCGAGCGCCGAGATCTGGATCGAGATCAGCGCGGCCCAGCCGCCGCCGGGCGCCGGCGCGGCCTGCGCCACCGTGCCTACGGGTTGCTCGGCATCACCGGCCGCGAACACTTCCTGCCCGGCGCCGAGGGGTGCATCGGCTTGCACGAGGTAGGCGCGCCGCTTCAAAGTGCCGCGGAACTGGCTGCGCGCCACGATTTCCTGGCCCGGGTAGCAGCCCTTCTTGAAGTTCACGCCGCCCACGGATTCGTAGTTGATCATCTGCGGCACGAAGGCCTCGACCACCGGCGTGGTCACGGTCACGATGCCGCTGCGGACCTCGCTCCATTGCCACAGCTGCGCATCGAGCGCCGGACCCGTGGGGGCCGGGCTGCCGGCCGGGGCGATCCACATGGCGCGCGGCACGCCGTCGGCCGGGTAGAGCGACACCGCGCTGACGCCGTCGCCGATGGCGGTGCGCTGGCCGGGCAGGGCGGTGGCATCGAGGCCGTTGGCCGCCAGCGCGGTGCCGGCAAGGCCATAGAGCGCGAATTGCTCGGTGGCGTCGGTGAGCCTGGCCTTGGCGCGCAGCACGTACATCGACAGGCGCTTGAGCGTGGCGGCCAGGATGTCGCGGCTGCAGACCAGCAGCACCAGTTCCGGCTGCGGCCGGATGCCGACGAAGCTGGCGATCACGCGGCCCTTGGCGGTGCAAAGCGCGGCCAGGCGGGCCTCGGTGGCGCCCAGCAGCGCGAAATCCTGGGTGAGCTGTCCATGCAGGAAGCTGGCGGCATCGGGTCCCTCGGCGCGGATCACGCCAAGGCCGGAAAGAGCGGTAACACCATTGAGAACGGCAGTAGTCATCGCTGAATTATCATGGTCGGAGCCGTTCCGTCCGGTCCGCAGGGAATCCCGCCCCGGTTCCCGCAGGGCCACCGACTTTTCGCCCTGATTCGTTTTTCTTTTCTCCGCTATTTCATCCGGACCCGTGCGCCGCTTCTTCCTCACGCTTTTCCTGCTCGCCGCCCTGGCTGCGCTCGGCCTCGGCGCCGCCGGCCTCTGGTGGGTGCACCAGCCGCTCAAGCTGCCCGCGCCCAGCGTCGATCTTTCCGTGGAACCCGGCACCACGCCGCGCGGCGTTGCGCAGGCGGTGGCCGATACCGGCACCGAGGTGCAGCCGCAGCTGCTCTATCTCTGGTTCCGCATTTCAGGGCAGGACCGCCAGATCCGCGCCGGCAGCTACGAGCTGGAGCGCGGCATCACGCCCAAGATGCTGCTCAACGTGCTGGTGCGCGGCGAGGAGGCCACCCGCAGCATCGTGCTGGTCGAAGGCTGGAACATCCGGCAGGTGCGCGCCGCGCTCGCCAAGGCCGAACAGCTCAAGCCCGAAACCGTCGGCCTGCCCGACGACGCCCTGATGGCCAAACTCGGCCGGCCCGGCGTGCATCCCGAAGGCCGCTTCTTCCCCGACACCTACACCTACTCGAAGGGCTCGACCGACATCGCGCTGCTGCAGCGCGCCATGCGGGCCATGGACAAGAAGCTCGAAGCGGCATGGGCCGCCCGGGCGGCCGATTTGCCGCTTCAATCGGCGGATCAGGCGCTGATCCTGGCCAGCATTGTCGAAAAGGAGACAGGAAAAGCCAAGGACCGCTCCGAGATCGCCGCCGTTTTCGTCAACCGGCTGCGCGCCGGCATGCCGCTGCAGACCGACCCGACCGTGATCTACGGCCTGGGCACCGCGTTCGACGGCAACCTGCGCAAGAAGGACCTCTTGACCGACACCCCCTGGAACACCTACACGCGCGGCGGCCTGCCGCCCACACCCATCGCCATGCCGGGCAAGGCGGCGCTGCTGGCGGCGGTGCAGCCGGCACAGAGCAAGTCGCTGTACTTCGTGTCGCGCGGCGATGGCACCAGCCAGTTCAGCAGTTCGCTCGACGACCACAACCGCGCGGTCAACCGCTACCAGCGCGGCGGCGGCGAAACCAAACCGAAAGTTGCGCAATGAGTGACGGCCTGTTTCTGACGCTCGAGGGCATCGATGGAGCCGGCAAGTCGAGCCATCTCGACGCGATGGAGGCGCTCTTCAAGGCCCGCGGTCGCACGGTCGTGCGCACGCGCGAGCCCGGCGGCACGCCGCTCGCCGAAACCCTGCGCGGCCTGGTTCTCGAACAGCCGATGGACCCGCTGACCGAATCGCTGCTGGTGTTCGCGGCGCGGCGCGACCACATCGTGCAGATCATCGAGCCGGCGCTGGCGCGCGGCGACGTGGTGCTGTGCGACCGCTTCACCGATGCCACCTTCGCCTACCAGGGCGCGGGCCGCGACTTCGATACGCAAGTGCTGTCGACGCTGGAGCAATGGGTGCAGGGGGGCAGGGGAGCGGCAGGGCTGCTGCAGCCCCATATCACGCTCTGGTTCGACCTGGCGCCCGAAATTGCTGCCCGGCGTCTGGCGGGCGCGCGCCTGCCCGACAAGTTCGAGTCCCAGCCGGTCGAATTCTTCCGGCGCGTCGCGGCGGGCTATGCGGCCCGTGCGGCAGCCGATGCGCCGCGATTCGTGCGCATCGACGCCAGCCAGACGCGCGACCAGGTCTGGCAGCAGGTCGAGGCGGCGCTCGTTGCGCGCGGCGCGCTGGCACCCGCAGGCGGAGCGCCGCGATGAGCACGCCCGCGCTTTCGCCCTGGTTGCATCGGCCGCTCGCGGAACTGCTGCGCCAGCGCGGCCATGCGTGGCTGCTGCAGGGGCCGTCGGGACTTGGCCAATACGAACTCGCGCTCGCGCTTGCCGCGGCCTGGCTGTGCGAACAGCCCAACAAGGAGGAGGGCGGCACCGCCTGCGGCCATTGCCCGAGCTGCCACGCCATCGAGGTGCGCACCCACGCCGACCTTTGCGTGCTGATGCCCGAGGTCGCCATGCAGGAGCTTGGCTGGCCGCTCGACGAAAAGGCGCAGGCCGACATCGACGACAAGAAGCGCAAGCCCAGCCGCGAGATCCGCGTCGAGGCCATGCGCGATGCCGTCGGCTTTGCCCAGCGCACCAGCGCGCGCGGCCGCGGCAAGGCGGTGCTGGTGTATCCCGCCGAGCGCATGAACACCATCACCGCCAATGCGCTGCTCAAGACGCTCGAGGAGCCGGTCGGCGACGTGCGCTTCGTGCTCGCCAGCGAGGCGGCCTGGCAATTGCTGCCGACCATCCGCAGCCGCTGCCTGGGCTTCACGCTGCCCTGGCCCGAGACGGCCGAGGCCGAAGCCTGGCTGGCCGCGCAGGACGTGCCCGCCGCCGATGCCGCCGCATTGCTGCGCGCCGCCGGCGGGCGCCCTAGCGATGCCTTGCGGCTTGCGCGCTCCGGCCAGTCGCCCAGGGCCTGGTCGCTCTTGCCCAAGGCCGTTTCGCGCGGCGACGTGGCCGCGCTTGCGGACCAGTCGCCATCGCAGGCCATCGGCTCGCTGCAAAAGCTTTGCCACGACCTGATGGCCGTTGGCAGCGGCGCCGCGCCGCGCTTCTTCGATGCCGCCGACCTGCCGCCCGCGGTACCTTCGCACCTGGCGCTCGCGCGCTGGTCGAAGTCGCTCGCGAACGCGGCCAGGACCGCCGAACACCCCTTCAATGCGGGCCTGATGCTGGAAGCGCTTGTGAGCGAAGCGCGAACCACCCTAAACTCTGCTGCTCGCCGCCCATGAACCAACCAGCCGCACCCGCACCCGCCGCCCCGGCGCCTCAACGGCCGAGCGTGATTCAGCTCGCCATCAAGGAAAAGGGCGCGCTCTATGCCGCCTACATTCCGCTCTTTGCCGAAGGCGGCATCTTCATTCCGACCACGCGCGAATACCGGCTGGGCGACGATGTCTACGTGCTGCTGACCCTCCCTGAAGACCCGCAGCGCTACCCGGTGGCCGGCAAGGTCGCATGGATCACGCCGCAGCGCGCCGCGGGCAACCGGGCACCGGGCGTGGGCATCCGTTTTCCGTCGGACGAGAAATCGCGCCAGCTCAAGGCCCGCATCGAAGCGGCGCTCGGCGGCTCGATGGCTTCCGACCGGCCAACACAAACCATTTAGCTCGCCCCCAGGCTGCGCGCACTTCGTGTCGCTACGCCCACCCCCTACCGGGGGCCATACCAGCGGCCCGGCAGAGCCGGTTCCGCGGTATTTCTGGAATGGGGCCAGCCGCCGCTCCTCTGACACGACATGTTCACCGATTCCCACTGCCACCTCACTTTCCCCGAGTTCGCGGACCAGATGCCGCAAATCCGCGCCGCCATGGCCGAGGCGCAGGTCGACCGGGCCCTGTGCATCTGCACCAAGCTCGAGGAGTTCGACGATGTGCAGGCGCTGGCTGCGCGCTACGACAACTTCTGGGCCAGCGTCGGCGTGCACCCCGACAACGAGGACATCGCCGAGCCCACGGTGGACGACCTGGTGCGCCGCGCAGCCTTGCCCCGCGTGGTGGCCATCGGAGAAACCGGGCTCGACTACTACCAGATGGAAGAGCGCAAGGGCGGGCGCAGCATTGCCGACATGGAGTGGCAGCGCGACCGCTTCCGCGTGCACATCCGCGCCGCGCAGCAAACCCGCATGCCGCTGGTCATCCACACGCGCGAAGCCTCGGCCGACACGCTGGCCATCCTCAAGGAGGAGGGCGAAGACGGCGCCGGCAAGGCCGCCGGCGGCGTGTTCCATTGCTTCACCGAGACCGCCGAAGTGGCCCGCGCCGCGCTCGACCTGGGCTTTTATATTTCCTTTTCGGGCATCCTGACCTTCAAGAAGGCGCAGGACCTGCGCGACGTGGCGGCCTTCGTGCCGCTCGACCGCATGCTGATCGAAACCGACAGCCCGTACCTGGCGCCCGTGCCGTACCGCGGCAAGACCAACAATCCATCCTACGTGCCCTTTGTGGCGAAGCAGATCGCCGAACTGCGCAAGCTGCCGCTCGAAGCCGTGGCCGAGGCCACGAGCCACAACTTCGAAGCGCTGTTCAAGGGAGTAAAAGAAAAATGAAGAAGTACATTAAAAAGCTGTTGTATCTCGTTGTTGTTACAGCAACTTTCTCCGCGAACGCTGGTTCTTTCGAGGACTTCTTCCGGGCCGTGCGCGCAGACAACCCCAGCGGCGTGCGCACCTTATTGAACCGCGGTTTCGACCCCAACACACGCGACGAGCACGGCCAAACCGGCCTGATCATTGCGCTGCGCGAACCGTCCCCCAAGGTGGTCCAGGTGCTGCTCGAATCGCCACAGACCGACGTCGACCTGGCCAATGCCAAGGACGAAACCCCGCTGATGCTGGCCGCCATCAAAGGCCAGCAGGACGTGGTCGCGCAGCTGCTCAAGCGCGACGCCGCCGTCAACAAGACCGGCTGGACGCCGCTGCACTACGCCGCGAGCAGCGGCCAGCTGAGCATCATGAAGGTGCTGCTCGACAATTTCGCCTTCATCGATGCGCAATCGCCCAACGGCACCACGCCGCTCATGATGGCCGCGATGTACGGCTCGACCGAGGCCGTGAAGCTCCTGCTGGCCGAAGGCGCGGACACCACGATGAAGAACCAGCTCGGCATGACGGCCGTCGACTTCGCGAACAAGGCCAACCGTCCGGAAGCCGCGCAGCTGATCGCGGCTGCGGCTGGCGCCAAGGCCGATTCCAAGGCCATTCCGAAGGATGGCAAATGGTGAGCTTCCATACGCTCCATTGAGGGCCGATCCGCCGCATCGGCAGGCCCGGGAAAACGCCAAAAAAAGGGCGCCCGCGCCTCGTGCGAGACTCTGCGCTGAAGGAGAAGCAGAGATGAATACGTTCCTATTCATGGTCTTTTTGCTGGCCGTCGGACTGCTGGTGCTCGCAGCGGTCGCCAAAAAGAGGTCGGCACAAAACAGCAGCGGTTTCGTCGACAAGCCCAAGGCGCGCCCGCCGCTCACGGCGCGCGAGCAGGCCATGTACAACCGGCTCGTGCAGACGCTGCCGGACCTCGTGGTGCTGCCGCAGGTCAGCTTCGGTGCATTGCTCACGGCCCGCACGCGCGCGGCGCGAAGCTCGTTCAGCCGGAAGATCGCCGACTTCGTCGTGTGCGACCGTTCGTTCAAGGTCGTGGCCGTGGTCGCGTTCGGCGGCGACAAGAGCAGCAAGGGCAAGTCGCAGCGCGACCTGGACCGCGAGGCGCTGCTGGTGGAGGCCGGCTACCGCGTACTGCGCTATCCGCGGGTGCCGGATGTGGGGCGCGTGGAGGCCGACTTCGATCCGACGCTGGCGTCGGTGAGTCCCATGGGTTCCTGAGGGCGGGCTGGGTTTTGCCGGGATTGGCGTCCGAGCAGTCCATTCGAAAGGAACACAATGTGCATTATGTTAAATAACATTGATGCCGACTCCTCCCTGCAGGACCTTGCCGTCCATGCCCCACTGCTTTCTTCTGCAGTTGCTGCGGTAAATCCTTGTCGCCATTGGCAGTCGGCCGGCAGCCCCGTCGGGATCAGCTCTTGGGCTTTGCGTATTCCTCTGCGCTGATCACCTCGAAGCCAACGAACGGGTCATTGCCTTCGACCCATGCGTCATGGCCCGGTGGAATGGTGTACGACATGCCTTCCTCCAGGGTGGTCTTCGAGCCGTCATTCATTTGCACGGTTATCCGCCCGGAAACCACGTACCCGACGTGAGCGACCTGGCAACTCTCCGTGCCGACGACCGGCTTGATGCACTTCGACCAGCGCCATCCGGGCTGGAACTTGAAGCGTCCCAGCGTGTATCCCTCGAGGCGGACCACTTCGACGCGCGTTTTTTCCGGCTCCCGAACCTCGTCCGGCTCGTCATGGGATTTCGTCTGAAGCTTGGTGACATTCATAGGACTTGCCATCACTACTCTCCTTGCACGAGTGAGCAGTTGGTCCGCGGCAGCCTCGTGCGAAACCGCGCGTCGAACGATTGCATGTTAGTCCCGGGCCACGCTCGTCGGCGACTCATTTTTCGCCCGGTAGGTACCCCGGTGGCGTGCATCTCGGGCACGTGCGCGGAATTTCCAGCGCTAAAGTGCTGATTGCGATGCTCAGCCAGACCACCACCACGCTCGACTTCGACACCGATGGCCGCGGCCTTCTGGAAATCACAGGCGCCGTCGCGCAATGGGTCGAACGCACCAGCTTTCAAACCGGGCTGCTGACGCTCTTCATCCGCCATACCTCGGCCAGCCTGCTGGTGCAGGAGAACGCGGATCCGGATGTGCAGGCAGACCTCGACCGTTTCCTTGCGCGCCTGGTGCCCGATGGCGATCCGCTGTTCCGGCACCGCGACGAAGGGCCGGACGACATGCCGGCCCATGTACGTTCGGCGCTGACTGCGGTCCAGCTTTCGATTCCCGTGACGAACGGGCGCATGGCCCTGGGCACCTGGCAGGGCATCTATCTGTGGGAGCACCGGGTGAGGCCGCATCGCAGGCAGGTGGTGCTGCACCTGATCGGGTCCTAGGGGCCCGCCCATCGACCACCGCCCTGCTCTCTTGCGCCCGGCACGCCGCTCGCGGCTACTCCAGCGTGAACCCTATCTTCACCGTCACCTGCCAGTGCGCGACCTTGCCGTCCACCACATGGCCACGCGTCTCGGTGACAGTGAACCACTGGATGTTGCGGACCGTCTCGTGCGCCTTGGTGATGGCCGTCTGCACGGCATCCTCGATGCCGATCGGCGAAGAGCCGGTCAGCTCGAGCGACTTGTAAACGTGATTCGACATGTCTTTTGCTCCTTGAATTGGTGCGCCGCAGCTGCTCTCCGTGCGGATCGGCCGCACGGCACACATGTTGACCCCTCGGCTCGCTTGTTGGAAGTGCCGGGCGACGGGTTTTTCGCGCCGCGCGAGTGCGGTGTGGAGCAGGCACGGTCTTTGCATGACCGAAAGCTCACGGTGTAACGAAGCACTGTTTTGGTGAGGTTTCCGCGGTCCAGCGGAGCCCGGAGCGTGAAGAGCGCCCAGCACCCCCGCCCGCGCTTCCGCAGGCATTCCTACCCCCAAACCCCGCCGAACAACGCGGCCCCGCAAGGGCTGCGCTTCGGCATTTGCATTGTTGTTTCGAATCAGCTGATTCCCCGAAAGGCCCACCCATGATGAAGAAACTCAAGCTCGTGATGGTCGGCAACGGCATGGCCGGCGTGCGCACGCTGGAGGAGCTCCTGAAGCT
>NZ_VIVL01000019.1 GCF_007828835.1 Variovorax beijingensis
GCTGCCCTGGAACATCGAGCTCGTCGAACCGTAGACCTCTGCGCGCGCATCGATTCCGGCGCCGCGCGCAAGGGCGTGGTTTATTGAGCGCTTACTGGCTTGCTGCAGACAAAAGCAGAAAAAACGGGCTGTACTTCGCCAGCGATAGCCGCCTCACACTGTCTGCCCAGTCGTTTCGCGACGACTGCGTCAAGCTTTTCTGCCCATCACACTCCCCAGAGATATTTGGGATGCTTGGGCAAGTTGGCTTTCCCTGCGCAGCGCTGCCTGCAATCTGCGCGGAGATCGATCAAGGCCTGATCCCACCAGGTTTGGCGACGTCGATGTACGGAAGAATAGATTGGGTTTTGAACCGCCTGAAGGAAATGAAGGAAGCTCACTCCTTTAAAGGCGATTTCATGATTTTCCACGGATCTCGCAATTCACACGGCATGGGTTGCAGTTTCGCCCTTACTCGGCACCACTTTGTTGAGGAAAGCGGAATGTGGCTCCGCGCGGACTACGATCTGGAGCGCGGTCAATCTGAGGCCATCGCGTTTGATGGTTCAGGGCGTCAAGTTGTTTCTGAGGCGGTGGCGCCATTGACAAAATCGATTGCCGCAGTAAGTCGAGTCCACTTCGAAGGATTCTGCAATGCCTTGAACGCCCCTTGCCCTGATCTGTTCAGCGGTGGTCCGCCCCAACTACTTGGCCTCGGCAGCGCTGGAAATGGTCGTCATTATGGAATACAGACCACAGCCGGCTTGTTTTTCCAAAGTAAACCTGCATCGTTCGCCAGTGTTCCGAATGGAACGCAATGGAGGAACGAAAAATTTTTGCCAATTGGTCCCGACGGAATTCAAATCAAAAATCGTCGCCGAAAGCTGATTAAAGGGAAAAAGCGCCCGCCCAAGCAGGGATGATTTTCACGTTTTCTCGATGCCTGCCAACGCCCGCCCTCGTGAGAGCGCTGCGACTGCAAAGGGCCGAAAAGCGGAACTTGAGTCTTCCATAAAGCGGTCGTTCTCATGTTCAGAGCGCGGTGTTCTCGGGCAACTCGTCGGCGCCACGCCTAAACGAGCTTTACCCGCAGCCTTCGAGCTCGCTCTTGAAATGCACGGGTGCCCCCCTCCAGGATGGAGCAAACAGCTTCTCGAATCTCGCGGTTTTCAAGGCCGCCGCTCTGATACGTGATGGACGGCAGACCGTCCGGCCGATGCTGGCCGCAGCGCGCAACGACCACCTGATCCACGTCGGTGTTCACGACCAGGTTCGCGTTGTGCGTGACGACAATAATCTGCCGGCGCTTTTTTGCTTCGCAGAACGCCGGAACGAGCTCTTCAAAAACGGACTGCGGATCCAAGTTTTCCTCAGGCTGGTCGATGATCAACGGCCGTTCATCGTGAGCATCCAAAGCAAGGTAGAGAAGCAAAAGCACGATGCCACGGGTGCCAGGTGAAAGTCGCTCAATGTCGACCTCTTCGTATCGCAAACCATAACCAACCTGGATGTGGTCCGTGCTGTATAGCCATTGGCCGAAATCACGGGCCCACTGCAGAGGCGGCACGTCACTAAGCTGTTGCTGTCGGAAAGTCTGGCTGAAACTCGAGACGAACAGGCGCATTGCTTCGGCAGCGTCTTCAGCTGTGCCGTTACGCCAGACGCCACCGAGATGCTCCTCAGCTTCCTTGAGCAGGTCACCGGTTCGAAGGTTTCCTTTTCGAAGATCGAGAAGTCGCTCCCCTTGTTCTGCCCACGCCTTCAGATCAACTTGACGGCGCACCGAGAACGAGAGCTTCTTTACAGCACTCGGCCCCTGCGCGATTCGGTCGCCGAGAGGAGCATAGAGCTGCGTCAGTTCGGTCTCTTCGTCAATTACCGTTGTGAAAATGCCCTTGTAGGCCGCGATGCGGGCGGTACGAAGTTCCACCAGCATGTCCTCAGCTTTTTTCGCGCGTTCTATGTCGAGGTTCAATTTCGCGAGAGCGGTATCCGCGCGGGTGATCTTGTCCGTTAGAGCTCGATAACGTCTGCTGTTTTGAGCATCGATGCCTGCTAGCGTCTGGAGCCGATCTCGTTCGCGGATCAACAGGCTAAGGCTTTGAGACGACAGTAGGGCTCCGTCAGGGATAAGCGCCACGTCAGGCTGTGGGGCGGCACCTCCAACGCTCGGCGCGATCGACGGCCCCTGAAGCGTTGTTATCTCGGTCTGTACAGCTGCGAGACGCGTCTTCAAGAGCGAGTCGACATCGCCCGTAAAGTCCAGCCGAAACTTCTTCCATTCCTCGATGGACAGGCCCGCATCGTTTCTTCGTTCTTGGGCGTCGGCGATCCAGTCCGCAGCGTCCTGATCACGGAATGTTAAGACGTCGGATTGAAGTCCGGCCAGGGCTTGCGCGCGAGCCTGAACTCCAGCGATCGCCCGTTGCTTCGTTTCGACGGCGGCCGAGACGTCCTCGAGGCGTTTGGCTCTGGTTTCTTGGCCCTTCGGTACCAGCTGATTGCGATCGGCCCTGTCTTTGGCTAGCGCAGTCAAGACCTCGTTGCGATCTTTTTCAAGCTTTGGCAGCCCTGCTTTTCGGACGAGTTCGGCGTTGATGGCCTCAGTCGCACGCTTCAACGCGTGCCGGTGCCGATCACGAGCTCCCCGCGCCGCTTGCATGCGGGACGTCAGAAGCTCGCTGAAATCGGCGGTGTTGATACGAACGTCTTCCGGATGCGCCTCAAAAATCACCCGCTGGATCTCGTCAACCAGTGAGTCGTCCAGCCCTTCAGATGAACAGAGCTGCTCGACAAACTGCTGCGAAAGGTACTGGACATGAGGCGCATCCCAGCTGTCTTCATTCTCAACGCTCGCTACGTCGTTGCCTGTTGTCTCGCCGTTTTCCCACAGCAGCTCAGCACGAGTTGCCTTCAGGTACTTGCCCGCGCGACGCAGGAAAGAGTTTGGGCTGAGGCGATTCGAAATGCCGCAACCTCCAGTGGCCATGAAATCAGCTAGCGCGGTTTTGCCTGACCCACGAGCACCGATGATGGCGACCATTCCAGCGTTAACCGGGAGCGACGATGGCACCATCCATTGGGCGTTGGACACATGCACTTGTTTGATGGTGTTGCCCGGCAGAGCTCCCTTCGGCGGCTCCTCACCGATATGCACTCTGCCTTCAGGTTCGATGACCGCTTGGAAAAGCGTCTCAAACGTGACGTCTCCGTTGAGCCAGCAGCGCCGTGCCGCATCGGGCAACCCGACGCGATCAGCGGTATGGGCGTCAGATCCGTGAAGGCATGGCTTCTTGCCGGCCCATTTGGTTTCGAGATCTTTGATCGTTGCCGTGCCCTTGCCCAAATAGAAGGCAATCTGCTTGGGGTTGGCAGTGAACATGATGTCTGCGAAGCGCTCGATGTTCTTTCGTGTGGCTTCCCACTGCCCCCCATCGCCCTGGAGGCCGGAAGTGCCGTCCGAGCCACCTCCAGCAACAGCCACAAGGCAATTTTCCCGGAGCCAGCCGCGGGTAGAAAACTGGTCCTGCAAGGCTTCCAGCGACACCTTGAACCCAGTGACGCCGCGCCGGTACGCTGCCTTGTCATCGATGATCGAAGAGTCGATGGCTCGGCCTAGACGGGTCAGATCCGGCCTTACGCATCGAAAAGTTTCTCCCCCATGCCTGAACGTGAGGCCAGTTAGAAAGGCGTTGATGTGTTCGACATGATCTTCGTCATCAGGCGAGAACAACAAGTGCAGGTTGACGCCAGGCCCCTTCGTGGTCTCGATAGACAGCCGAAACTCGACGTTTGGGAAGATTAGACCCACCCCTTTGAAGCCGCCGCCCCTCTGCCGGGCTACTGCTTCAACGTAGCAATCGATCCCGCAGTAGTCGGTAATTCCAAGAGCTCTAATGGGAGGGTCGCTCTTTTCGACTTTCTCAATGAAGGCGGCCCAGGGGTCCGGCCCTCCGAAGCCGTCGTTCAACGCTGTCCCCGGTGCATGAATGTGAGGATCCCACCGCTGCCATATGGAGCCGCGAGGGTTGATTTTCTTGAAGGCTTGGTTCATACACGGAGCCGTTGTCGTTCAATATGCCCATGGCCAGAAAGCCGCCGGGAATCAAGCGATTTGTAACAGATGAGGTCAGTCATCCGACAGAACCCTGGTGTAGACGCAGCTGAGCGCCCACCTGGCTACCGCACGCACGCACCGCCACCCAATCGTTGTGCGCGCGCCGCGAGGTCCGCTAAAGCACAATTCTGGGGCGAAGCCGACGGACCGCTCTTGGGCCGTTAGCTCTTACGAAGCAACGCCCTGTCTGTCTCCGGCGTCGATGGTGTGAAGCACTGCGGCGTCCCGTCCCGCCCATCCAAATACAGCCTTCCGCAAGTTTCGCACTGCCACATCGACCGCAAGCCGTCCCCTCAGAAAATCTCTCGCGCCCTCATCGAAGCTTCATGCCTGGGTCGAACGCAATACCGCCCTTCTCGAGGACGAAATCCTCCAGCCGCTTGAGGTAGGGCCGTAGCTGGTCCATGGTCCGCGGCTTGTATCGCTCCGACATGCTTCCAGGCCGGTGGCCCATCACCTGGGCGATGGCGCCGGCCGGGCATCCAGCCTGCTCCCCCATCAGAGCGAAAGTGCGGCGCAGCCCGTGCAGAGTCACGTGGCCAATGCCGCCATGCGCCAGCACGCTCGCATGCGCCGCTCGAGGGTCGGCGATGCGGCCTGACTTGGCACCTGGAGAAGCGAACACGAACCCATTGCCCTCAATCCGCGGCAGGTCGCGCAGGATGGAGGACAGGTAGGGCGTGAGAGGCAGGGTCCGGGTGTCCCCAACCTTGTCGGCGATGGTGAGCTTCTTCCATCGGAAATCCACGTCGCTCCATTTGAGCGCGGCCAGTTCCTCACGACGCGCGCCAGTCATGAGAAGGCCCTGCAGGTAGACGGCCGCAGTGCGATTACGCAAAGTGCCGATGCCCTCAAACCACGCGAGAAGCTGCCCCTCTTCCAGGGCGTCTGTGCGCCGATTTCCGGAGGCTGACGGCAAATGATCTTGCACCCTCGGGTCACGAGCCGCCAGAGGATCGACAACGCCCTCGAAGGCATCCTCGGTGCTGCACCACCGCAGGAACCCGGAAACGATTTGCACGGCACGTGCGGCCTGGGCCGCACCGCGCATTGCCTCCTTGCCGTGCCAAGCCCGAAGGGTCCGGGGCGTGATGTCTTTCAGCCGCATGTCCAGCAGCGGCGCGATCGGGCCTGGCAGGGTTAGCCCCTTACCCCGCTTCTTGGCCTCGCCTCCGCGGGAAGCCATCTTCTGCATGTCGGCCAGATACCGGGGCTTCCAAGCAGCCTTCTTCTTTGGCTTGCCCCGGGCGATGTACTCGGTCCAGGCCTCGCCGAACGTCACCACCTCAGCCTTGGCCGTGGCCTCGCGGGCAGTGCGCTCATGCTCTTCCTGGCGTTCCAGTGCCCTCGGATCTTGCCCGGCATCGACCAGCACTCGTAAGCGGTTGGCCTCCACCCTGGCCCGCTCGATGGTCCAGGCCCGCACGTCGCCAATAGTGCGACGGATGGTCTGGCGTCGCAGTTTCGCCTCGAACACGAACGACTTGGCGCCGGCGGTGGCCCGCACCCGCAGGCCCGGGGCCTTTGCGTCACGAAGGAAGACCTGCTGCTTATCCACCGGACACACCAGCCGCTCAATAGCGCCGGCCGTCAAGTCCATGGCCTTGCCCAGTTCTACAGGTGCATCCCGCCTTGCTCGCGCCATCCTGGCCCCAATCCATGTAGCCACCATGTAGCCACTTTTTTCGAATTTTGTGGAATTCCAATCAACGAAGATCTGCGTCGAACCCCGGATTTCCCTCTGATGGATGGAGAGTTTACCAATGAAGATCAACACAAGCGAATGGTTTCACTCGCTCATTCGTAATGAGAAGGTCGGGTGTTCGATTCATCTCTCCGGCACCAATTAAAAGCCCCGTTGCTATCAAGCCGATAGCAACGGGGCTTTTTCGTTTGCGTTGTTTTCGGGCACTAGGGGAAATATCTCGACTGGGGAAACCCGAGCCTCTTTGAGCTCACCCAGGTGTTAGGTGGCTAACCATCAAACGTCGTGACTCGCGAACTGGCTGCGGACTCGGGCTGAAGATCTCAGCGCAAGCATCTAAAAAAAGCCCGCGGTGGTTCACGCTCTCCGACGGCACGGCAGCGCAGCTGGTCGAAACGTGTTGCCGACTTGACGTGTGCGGACAGCCTCCAATGAGTTGCTTGCAGCAAACTGCTCGAACCACCTAACCCTCCGGAGCCCGCATGGCCCCCTCCTCCTCCGCGCCCCATCCCCACTACGACCGCCTGATCGCCGCAGCCCGCGCCCTCCCACCGCTCCGCGTCGCGGTCGTCCACCCGGCCAGCGCCGTGTCGCTCGAAGCCGCCTTGGCTTCAGCCGCGCTGGGCCTCATTGCGCCGGTGCTGATCGGCCCGCGCGCAAAAATCGAAGCTGCAGCACGCGAGGCCAACGCAGACCTCTCGGCCATCCCCATCGTCGACGTCCCTCACAGCCACGCCGCAGCCGACGCCGCCGTCGCCATGGCCTTGCGCGGCGAAGTCGATGCGTTGATGAAGGGCAGCCTGCACACCGACGAGCTGATGGCCGCGGTAGTGCGGCGCGAAGGCGGGCTGCGCACGTCGCGCCGCATCAGTCACTGCTTCGTGATGGACATTCCGGGCCACGCGCAGCCGCTGATCATTTCGGACGCCGCGATCAACATCGCGCCCACGCTCGAAGAGAAGGTCGACATCGTGCAGAACGCGATCGACCTGGCGCATGCGCTGCAGATGCCGGCGGTGCGGGTGGCGATTCTCTCGGCCACGGAAACGGTCAACCCCAAGGTGCCTTCCACGCTGGACGCCGCCGCGCTGTGCAAGATGGCCGACCGCGGCCAGATCACGGGCGCGCAGCTCGACGGGCCGCTGGCCATGGACAACGCCATCGACGCCGAGGCGGCGCGCATCAAGGGCATCGCCTCGCCGGTGGCAGGCCGCGCCAACGTGCTGATCGTGCCCAGCCTGGACGCGGGGAACATGCTGGCGAAGAGCCTCAGCTTCCTGGGCGGAGCCTATGCGGCGGGCATCGTGCTGGGCACCAAGGTGCCGGTGATCCTGACGAGCCGGGCCGACTCGGAGCCGGCCCGCCTGGCCTCGTGCGCGGTGGCGTCGATGCTGGCCAAGGCGGGGCGCGAACGGCTCATCAAGGCGGTGGGCTGAGAAAGGCCACGCCTTGTTGCCATTAAAACAATCCAACTACACCTTGTATGCCAAGGCAGCGCTGATTCGCCATAGGTAGTTCTCCGGCGCCGAAGAACGCCGCGCACACGCGCCAAGCGGCCGCGGAAAGCGCATCATCGCGATGCACGAACCCGTGGTTCAGACTGTGTGCGAGGCAGCATGACAAGGTTCAAGAAGGTCTTGTGGATCGGTGGCGGATTCGCCGTGCTGGGTGCGCTTGCCGCCTACGCGGTGGTCGACGAGCTGAAGACTTCCCGATGGCAATCGGCCTTCTGGCGCGACTTTGCCGGCGGTGCCGGCTTCAGCGTCGGCGCCGGTGCCAGCGATGCCATTCGCTTCCCCCACACGGGGCCCTACGACGAGCGGCTGGGCTACCACGATCTTCCCGACTTCATCCAGCGCCTGGAGCCCCACGGCTACGCCATCACCCGCCAGGCCCGCCTGTCGCCGCGGATGATCGAACTGCAGGAGCGCGGGCTGTTCATGCCCTACCGCGAGAAGAACCAGGCCGGCCTGACCGTGCGCGACTGCCGCAATGCGGCGCTGCTGCACACTCGCGTGCCCCAGCGTGCGTACGAGCGCTTCGAGGACGTGCCACCACTGCTGGTGAGCGCCCTGCTGTTCGTCGAAGACCGCCACCTGCTCGACGCGGAGCCGGCGCAGCGCAACCCCGCGCTCGATCCGGAGCGCTTTGCCAAGGCCGCGGTCGAGCAGGGGTTGCGGGTGTTCAACCCGGGGGGGACGGCGACGGGCGGCAGCACGCTGGCCACCCAGATCGAAAAGTACCGCCATTCGCCGCAGGGCCGCACCGCGTCGGTGCGCGAAAAGCTGCGCCAGATGATGTCCGCCTCCGTGCGCGCCTACCAGGACGGCGAGGACACGCTGGCGCGGCGCCGCCAGATCGTCGTCGACTATCTCGACACCGTGCCCCTGGCCGCGCGCCCGGGCATGGGCGAGGTGCACGGCCTGGGCGATGGCCTGTGGGCCTGGTACGGGCGCGACTTCCGCGAGGTCAACCGCCTGCTCGCCGACAACGCGGAAGGGGCGGCGGCGCCCACGCCCGAGGCGCTGCGGCGCCAGGCCGAGGCCTTCAAGCAGGCGCTGTCGCTGATGATCGCGCAGCGCCGCCCGTCGCAGCACCTGCTCGGCGACGGCGCGGGCCTGGCCCGGCTGACCGACAGCTACCTGCGGCTGATGGCCGAGGCGGGCCTGATCGCGCCCTCGCTGCGCGATGCGGCACTGCCGCTGCCGCTGCACCTGCGGCCCGAACTGCCGGCCGCGCCGCGGACCGACTTCGTCCAGCGCAAGGCCACCATCGCGCTGCGCACCCACATCTCCACGCTGCTCGACGTGCCGCGCGCCTATGACCTGGAGCGGCTCGACCTCGAAGCTGAAACCAGCCTGGACGGCGAAGCGCAGGCGCTCGCGGCGCAGGTGCTGACCGGCCTGCGCACCCCCGCTGCAGCCAAGGCCGCAGGCCTGTTCGGGCCCCATCTGCTCGACCCGGGTGCGGACCCGACTCCGCTGATCTACAGCTTCACGCTGTTCGAGCGCGGCGCGCAGGCCAACCTGCTGCGCGTGCAGGCCGACAACATCAACCAGCCCTTCGACGTGAACCAGGGCGCGCGGCTGGACTTGGGCTCGACCGCCAAGCTGCGCACGCTGGTGAGCTACCTGGAGCTCGTGGCCGAACTGCACGCCCGCTGGGCCGGGCTGGGCCCCGCCCAGCTGGCGGCGCTGCCGAACAACCCGCGCGACCCGCTGGGCGCGTGGGCGCGGCAGTACCTGCTGCGCGCCAAGGACCGCCGCCTCACGCCGATGCTCGAGGCGGCCATGGAGCGCAAGTATTCGGCGAACCCGGGCGAATCGTTCTTCACGGGCGGCGGCCTGCACCAGTTCGAAAACTTCGAGCGCTCACGCAACAGCGAATCGATGACGGTGCGCGAAGGCTTCAAGCATTCGGTCAACCTGGTCTTCATCCGCCTGATGCGCGACGTGGTGCGCCACCGCATGTTCGGCGGCACGTCGGACGCCGAGCGCCTGCTGAATGACCCGGCCGACCCGGGCCGGCGCGAGATGCTCGCGCGCTTTGCCGACCGCGAGGGCTCGGCCTTCCTGATCCGCTTCTATCGCAAGTACCAGCACCAGTCGGCCGCGGGCGCCGAAGCGCTGCTGATGCGCAGCCTGAAGCCATCGGCGCCGCGGCTGGCGAGCGCGCTGTTCACGATCGAGCCCGAGGCCAGCGACGCACGGCTCGACGAGCTGCTCGCCCAGCGGCTGGGCAAGGGCGCCGGCTCGCCGCGCGCACTGCGGGCGCTGCGCACCACCTATGCCGGCCTGTCGCTCGGCGATCGCGGCTATGTCGCGCGGGTGCATCCGCTGGAGCTCTGGCTGGTGGGGTTCCTGCGGCGCCACCCTGGCGCAACCCTGGCCGAGGTGCTGGAGGCGAGCGCGAACGAACGCCAGGAGGTCTACGCCTGGCTTTTCAAGACGCGCCACAAGAGCGCGCAGGACAAGCGCCTGCGCGAGCTGGTCGAGCTCGATGCCTTCGCGCAGATTCACCGCTCGTGGCAGCGCCTGGGCTATCCGTTCGAATCGCTCACGCCCTCCTATGCGAGCGCGATCGGCGCCTCGGGCGACCGGCCGGCCGCGCTGGCGGAACTGATGGGCATCATCGCCAACGACGGCGTGCGGCGGCCGGTGCAACGGGTCGGCGCACTGCACTTCGCGCGCGACACGCCCTACGAGACGCGGCTCGAACCGCGCGACGCCGGCGCCGAACAGGTGCTGCCCCCCGAGGTGGCCGCCACGGTGCGCCGCGCACTGGTCCAGGTGGTGCAGGACGGCACGGCGCGGCGCCTGAAGGATGCGCTCGTGGACGCGAACGGCCGCGTGATCGAGATCGGCGGCAAGACCGGCACCGGCGACCATCGCTACGGGCACAACGGCCGCGGCGGACGGGCGGGCGCCGAGCGCAAGATCAGCCGCTCGGCCACCTTCGTGTTCACGATCGGCGACCGCTACTTCGGCACCATCATGGTCTATGCGAACGAACCGTACGCCGCGCGTTATCGGTTCACGAGCGCGCTGCCGACGCAGTTGCTGAAGTCGCTGGGGCCGCAGCTGCTGCCTGTACTGGAGCGCAGCGGGTGCGGGGGGGATTGAAAGGCATCACGCGCCGTAGATTGCCAGCATGACGACGAAAGTCGCCCACATTGCGGCCCATCCCAGGAGGAACATGACGCCCAGGAAGGCAGCAAGGTAGCCGACTCTGCGCCACATGCTTGGCGTGCTCGGGATGCAGCGCCAATAGATCACGCCGGCCCACAGTGAAAGCACGACTGCGGTCATCGGAGCAATGTGATCGGAGATAGAGAGAATCCTGTGGCTCTCGAGTGCCGCCGCAAAAACGAAAAGCACTGGCATGGCGAAGAACCAAGCGAACACGTTCAGCACAAGGCGCAAGGCGGCCTTCATCGAATCGCTTCGCATGCGGACGCGGCACTTGAATTCATTGACACATCTCCCCCCTGAATTCGCCCTTCCATGAGGCGATTCCGCCGAATCATATCGATTGAGGCGCATGGCCGAGCCCGAGTCCAACAGTGATTCGCGCCGGCGGGTGTCCGCATCCGCCGGCGTCCGCACCCCACGCGCATATCTCATGCGTAGACACCCGCCCGCGGCCTGACTACGATCCCTCGCCATGAACATCGAGAGACTCAAGGGCAAGCTCGCGTTCCTGCGCGAAGCGGAAAAACTCAAGGACGTGCTGCGCAGCGGCCACACCTCCTCCGGCCGCGCGGAGAGCACGGCCGAGCACAGCTGGCGGCTGTGCCTGATGGCGATGGCGTTCGAGGAAGAGCTGGCCGGGCTCGACCTGTCGAAGGTGCTCAAGCTGTGCGTGGTGCACGACCTGGGCGAGGCCATTCATGGCGACATTCCGGCGGTGAGCCAGCATGTGCATCCGGACAAGAGCGAGCGCGAACGCAACGACCTGCTCACGCTCATGGCGCCGCTCGACGACAAGCTGCGCACCGAACTGCTGTCGCTCTGGGACGAGTACGAAAACGCTACCTCCCCCGAGGCGAAAGCCGTGAAGGCACTCGACAAGCTCGAGACGATCCTGCAGCACAACCAGGGCGCGAACCCCGCGGACTTCGACTACGCCTTCAATCTCGGCT
This sequence comes from Variovorax beijingensis, assembly GCF_007828835.1. Taxonomy (GTDB): domain Bacteria; phylum Pseudomonadota; class Gammaproteobacteria; order Burkholderiales; family Burkholderiaceae_C; genus Variovorax; species Variovorax beijingensis_A. Next base: position 11,443 of record NZ_VIVL01000019.1, read on the forward strand.
ACGGCAGGAAGCACACGGACACCACGCCGCTGTTCAGCGCGTTGCGCGAACTGGTCGACGACGACACGCGGCGCAGGATGGCCTGAGCACCCCGCAGGTATAAAAAAAACCGATGCCTGCAACAAGTTATCGATGGCTAAGCTGAGGAATCGACGCCTCGAAAAAAAGCGCAAGGGCCACTGCCCGCGCGACGAGGTCCCTTCATCGATCGATCCCCAGTTGCCACACGATGACATCCCTCCTTCCCGATGAACGGCAGGCCGATGATTTGCCTGACGACGCCAACAGCCCTCTTCTCCCTGCACCCGCCGGCCAGTTGACCCGCCGCGCCTTCCTCGCGGAAAGCGGAACGACCGGCATCGCCGGCATCCTGGCGTCCGCGCCAATGGCCGCGTCGGTGGCATCGGCCGCGCAGGCGAATGCCGACGCAGCGCCACCCTCTTCTTCCATGGCCCTTGCCCTGCGCGTCAACGGCAAGCCGCATGCGCTGCAGGTCGATCCGCGCACGACGCTGCTCGACCTGCTGCGCGAGCAGATGGCGCTGCCAGGTACGAAGAAAGGCTGCGACCACGGCCAATGCGGCGCGTGCACGGTGCTCGTCAACGGCCGCCGCATCAACTCGTGCCTGGCACTCGCGCTCTCGCACGACGGGGCGGAGATCACCACCATCGAAGGCCTGGCGCGCGGCAGCGAGCTGCATCCGATGCAGGCGGCCTTCATCAAGCACGACGGGTTCCAGTGCGGCTATTGCACCTCTGGGCAGATCTGCTCGGCCGTGGGCATGCTGCGCGAGGCCGAGCAAGGCGCGCCGAGCCATGTCACGGCCGATGTGCGCCGCACCGGGCCGGTGGCGCAGCTGAGCGACGCCGAGATCCGCGAGCGCATGTCGGGCAACATCTGCCGCTGCGGCGCCTACCCCGGCATCGTGGCCGCGGTGCGCGAAGTGAGCCTGGCGATGCCGCGTGCGGCCAGCAGCCGAAGGAGCCGCGCATGAAGCCCTTCGCATTCACCCGCGCCACCGACGCGGACACGGCCGTTCAAGCAGCCACGCAGCCGGGGGCAAGATTCCTGGCCGGCGGCACCAACATCGTCGACCTGATGAAGGAAGGCGTGGAAGCGCCCGACCGGCTGGTGGACATCAACCGCCTGCCGCTGGCGGCCATCGAGGCGCAGCCCGCGGGCGGCCTTCGGCTGGGCGCGCTGGCGCGCAACAGCGACACGGCCAACCACCCAATGCTGCGCACGCGCTACCCGCTGGTGGCGCAGGCCATTCTTGCGGGCGCCTCGGGCCAGTTGCGCAACGCCGCCACCAACGGCGGCAACTTGCGCCAGCGCACGCGCTGCCCCTACTTCTACGACGTGACCCAGCCCTGCAACAAGCGCGCGCCGGGCACGGGCTGCAGCGCGCTGCAGGGCTTCAACCGCAACCACGCGGTGCTGGGCACCAGCGCGAAGTGCATCGCGAGCTACCCGGGCGACATGGCGCAGGCGCTGCACGCGCTCGATGCTGTGGTGCAGCTGCAGGGGCCCTCAGGCCGCAGGACGATTCCGATCGCGCAGTTCCACCGCCTGCCGGGCGAGACGCCCGAGCTCGATGCCAACCTGGCGCCGGGCGAACTGATCACCGCCATCAACCTGCCGGCCGAGAGCGCCCGCTTCGCGCAGCGCTCGCACTACCTGAAGGTGCGCGACCGTGCCAGCTATGCCTTTGCGCTGGTGTCGGTGGCGGCCGCACTCGACATGGAGGGCAGCCGCATCCGGCAGGCGCGCATCTGCCTGGGCGGCGTGGCCCACATGCCCTGGCGCGCGCGCGAGGCCGAGGCGCTGCTGCAGGGCGCCGAGCCCGGCCTGCCGCTGTTCCGACAGGCGGCGGATGCTGCGCTGGCGGGCGCCACGGGCTTCGAGCACAACCGCTTCAAGATCGAACTGGCCAAACGGAGCATCGTGCGCGCGCTGGAAACCACGAGCAGGAGCACGGCATGAACAGACAAGCTTCTCCCCTCATCGGGCAGCCGGTCGACCGCGTGGACGGCCGCCTCAAGGTGACCGGCCAGGCACGCTATGCGGCCGAGTTTTCCTACCCGGGGCTGGTGTACGGTGTTGCGCTGGGCAGCACCGTGGCGGCCGGGCGCGTGCGCGACATCGACACCGCGGCGGCGGAGCAATCGCCCGGCGTGCTGCTGGTGCTCACGCACAAGAACGTGCCCAGGATGGCGCCACCCGCGCCCGAGACGCCGCAGAACCGCTTCACGCGCGCCACGCCACTGCTGCAGGACACGGCCATTCACCACCATGGGCAGCTCATCGGCTTCGTGGTGGCCGAGACGCTCGAGCAGGCGCGCCATGCGGCCACGCTGGTGAAGGTGAGCTACGACGCGGCAAAGCCGCGCATCGGCTTCGATGCCAACGTCAAGGACGCCTACGCGCCGGCCGCCATCAACGCCGGCTACAAGACCGACACGCGGCGCGGCGACCTCGACCAGGGCCTGCGCACCGCGGCAGGCACCGTCGACGCGGTCTACAACACGCCCATCGAGCACCACCACCCGATGGAGATGCACGCCACTGTGGCCGCCTGGGAGGGCGACGACAAGGTCACGGTGCATCACTCGCTGCAGATGGTGAGCGATGCCGCGCCCGCCATTGCCGCCACCTTCGGCATTCCGCGCGAGAACGTGCGCGTGGTGTGCCCGTTCGTGGGCGGCGGCTTCGGCAGCAAGATCCTCACGCGCGACAACGCGATGCTGGCGGTGCTGGCCGCGCGCCTCGTGAAGCGGCCGGTCAAGCACGTGCTCACGCGGCAGCAGATGTTCATGGTGGTCGGACTGCGCCAGCACAACCGCCAGCACATGCGGCTCGGCGCCGACGCCAGCGGCCGGCTCACGGGGCTGGGCCACGACACCGTCACCCACACCTCGGTGCACGAGGAGTTCGTCGAGCAGACCGGCGTCATCTCGCGGATGATGTACGAGGTGCCCAACTCGCAGGTCACCCACCGCGCCTTCAGGCTCAACGTGCAGACGCCGAAGTGGACCCGCGCACCGGGCGAGGCGCCCGGCAGCTTTGCGCTCGAATCGGCGATGGACGAGCTTGCCGAGCAATTGAAGATCGACCCGGTGGAACTGCGCGTGAGAAACGACGCCAGGACCGACCTGGACACGGGCAAGCCCTTCGGCAGCCGATCGCTCATCGAATGCATGCGCATCGGCGCCGAGAAATTCGGCTGGAGCAACCGCAGCGCCATGCCGCGCAGCCGCAGGCAGGGCCACTGGCTGGTGGGCTACGGCATGAGCGCGGCATCGCGCGGCGCACCGCATCGCGGCGCCTCGGCCAACCTTGTGCTCACGCGCAGCGGCCGCGATGTGCGCGCGGTGGTGGAGATGTGCGCGACCGATCTCGGCACCGGCAGCTACACCGTCATTGCGCAGACCGCCGCCGAGACGCTGGGCCTGCCGCTCGACAAGGTCGAGGTGCGGCTCGGCGATTCGGCGCTTCCGCCCACGCCCGGTTCGGGCGGCTCCTGGGGCGCCAACACCTTCTGCACCGCGGCGCTCGCGGTCTGCGAAGCGGCCAAGCAGCAGCTGCGCGAGAAGGTGAGCTTGCGCTTCGTGCGCGAACCCAGCGTGGCGGAGCTGCTGCAGGCGGCCCAGCTGAACGAATGGCGCGCCAGCAACACGGCCACGCCGGGCGCGGACATCGCCGCCTGGTCGCACTACGCCTTCGGTGCCAACTTTGCCGAAGTGTGGGTCGACGAAGACCTGGGGCTGGTGCGCGTGCCGCGCTACCTGGCGGTGATTGCGGCGGGGCGCATCCTCAACCCCAAGACCGCGGCATCACAGATCATCGGCGGCATTGTCTGGGGCATCGGCAACGCGCTGATGGAAGAGTCGGTGCTCGACGAGCGCAGCGGCCACTTCGTCACGCGCACGCTGGCCGACTACCACGTGCCCGTGAATGCGGACATCGGCGACGTGCAGGTGCTTTTTGCGCCCGAAACCGACATCCGCGTCAACCGCATGGGCGTGAAGGGCGTGGGCGAAATCGGCATCACCAGCGTGGCCGCCGCCATTGCCAACGCGGTCTACAACGCCACCGGACGGCGCGTGCGCGACCTGCCCATCACGCCCGACAAACTGCTGATGCCGGTCCAGGCATGACGAAATAACCAGGAAGAAGCAAACTCGGAGCCCCTGCAAAGAAGAAAAGGGGCTCCCGATGCACATCCGCGAACTCGCCACCGGCCTGCAGTTTCCCGAAGGGCCTGTTGCCATGGACGACGGCTCCGTGCTGCTGGTCGAAATTGCGCGCGGCACGCTCACGCGCGTGCGGCACGACGGGCTGGTGCAGGTGGTGGCCGACCTTGGCGGCGGGCCGAACGGCGCGGCCATGGGGCCGGACGGTGCGGTATACGTGTGCAACAACGGCGGCTTTCGCTGGCACACCGAGGCCGACGGCTGCCACCGCCCGGTGGGCCAGGCCGAGGACTATTTGGGCGGACGCATCGAGCGCGTGAACCTGGCCACAGGCCGCGCCGAGAGGCTCTACGACACGGCCGACGGCGGCGCGCTCTGCGGGCCGAACGACATCGTGTTCGACGCGCAGGGCGGCTTCTACTTCACCGACCTGGGCAAGACGCGCGAACGCGACATGGACCGCGGCGGCCTGTTCTACGGCCACGGCGACGGCAGCGGCGCGCATGCGGTGGCGCGGCCGGTGATGACGCCCAACGGCATCGCGCTGTCGCCCGACGGCCGCACGCTCTACTACGCCGAAACCGAAGGCGCGCGGCTCTGGGCCTTCGACATCACGGCGCCGGGGCGTGTGCGCAAGGACGGCTGGCCGTCGCCGCACGGAGGGCGCATGCTGTGCGCATCGCCGGGCGGGCACTACCAGCGGTTCGACTCGATGGCCGCCGATGCGCTGGGCAACCTGTGCGTGGCCACGCTGCTGCATGGCGGCATCACCATCGTCGCGCCGGACGGCAGCAGCTGCGAACACATGCCGCTGCCCGACCGCTACACCACCAACATCTGCTTCGGCGGACGCGACATGCGCACGGCCTACGTCACGCTGTCGGGCAGCGGGCGGCTGATTGCCATCGACGACTGGCCGACGCCGGGGCTGAAGCTGAACTTCCAGGTCTGAACGAAGCCCTTGGTCCGGTCCTCAGGACACCACCTGGTAGTACAGGTTCTGCGGGTGCTTCGCCTGCGCGAAGAAGAACCAGCGCTCCGCGAGCAGCCCTGGCGCCTGCACCAGCACCGCCAGCAGCCACGGCCATACGGCCGCGCTGGCAACGCCCCACAGCAGCAACAGCGAAGGCAGCACGAAGGCCAGCAGCAGGAAACCGAGCTTCATGTTCCTGAGCGCGGCCAGCGTGGCGCCATGAAAGAACTCGCGCGTGTTGAACGAGCCGGCCGACATGCCCATCGACTTTTGCACGAGCTTCTCGGCGCGGATGCCGGTGGCCGATTGCAGCGTCGACTTGTGGCGGATCGCCGCGTTGCGCCTGAGCGCCCCGCCGCGTGCGGCCCATGCCGCGAGCGTGGCGGCGAGCGCCCAGGGGCCGAACAGCTGCACGAAACCTGTTTCACCCGACAGCGCAGCCATCGCACAGGCCAGCACCAGCCCCGACGACAGGCCGATGAGCGTGAAGTTGACGACGGTGAGCGGATGCGCCCATTCCTCGATGAAGCGCAGGCAGGCGTAGATCATGGCGGTGCAGTACCAGAGCGCGGCCGCGCCACACAGCACCAGCACCGGCAGCAGCCACGACCATGGCGCGCCGGCGCCGAATCGCAGCGACAGCCACCACAGCGCCACCAGCGCGATGAAGGCCGGCAGCACGATGACTTCACGCGACATCCACGAGGTGCGCCACATCAGCACGGCGCGCCATGCGCGGCTCTTGCGGCCCAGGTGCATGAATGACGCGGCCAAGCCAGCCACGAGCAGCACTTCGGCCACGCCGAGCGCCAGCGTGAGAAAGCCGGGCGCGAGGCCCAGGCCGAACAGCACTGCGAGCGCAAGCGCGACGACCAGGCCCTGCGCGGCGCCGGCCAGCGTGGTGAAGAAAAGAATGGAGAACGCGGGATGCATGCGGCTACTCCTGCGTTTCGATCGAGGGGGTGGTCTGCTGCGTGACGTGGCGCGGCAGGTACTGGTTGGCTGGGCTGGTCTCCCACTCAGGCATCAGCTGGTAGCCGCCGCGTTCGCGGATGGCCCTGGACACTTCGGAGTCCGGATCCTTCACGTCGCCGAACAGGCGCGCGCCGGTGGGGCAGGCCTTGACGCAGGCGGGCTTGCGGTCTTCCTTGGGCAGGTGCTCGTCGTAGATGCGGTCGACGCACAGCGTGCACTTGGTCATGACCTGGCGCTCCTCGTCGAGCTCGCGCGCGCCGTAGGGACAGGCCCACGCGCAGTACTTGCAGCCGATGCACTTGTCGTAGTCGACCAGCACGATGCCGTCTTCCTTGCGCTTGTAGCTGGCACCCGTGGGGCACACGGGCACGCAGGGCGGATCTTCGCAGTGCAGGCAGCTCTTGGGGAAGTGAACGGTCTGCGTGGCCGGAAAGGTGCCGGCCTCGTAGGTCTGCACGCGGTTGAAGAAAGTGCCGGTGGGATTGGCGCCATAGGGCTGCGCATCCGCGAGCGGGCCGGCGCTGCCGGAGGTGTTCCACTGCTTGCACGACGTGACGCAGGCATGGCAGCCGACGCAGACGTTGAGGTCGATGACGAGGGCGAGTTGCTTGGCGAGAGTTTCGCCCGGTTCGGCGCGTACGCAGGCATTTCTCCCTCCCCTTCCGGGGGAGGGCTGGGGTGGGGGCACAGCGGCCTTCATCACCGCATGGCTGCCAGTTCCAGCGCCGCTGCCCCCACCCCTGCCCTCCCCCGGAAGGGGAGGGAGCAGATCCGGGGCCATCAAATCCTTGAGCCACTGCATCATTTCTTCCCCCTCCCCGCAAAGTACGTCAACACGCTCGCCGCCTTCCCCAGCACCCCGGGTGCGCTCGGCATGCTCGCCATCTGCGGAAAGCTTTCTTCCGGCTCGCCCGGTTCCGCGGGCCGTATGCGCACGCGCACGTCGTACCAGCCCGCCTGGCCCGTGACCGGATCCGAATTGCTGATGCGCCCACTGGCGGTGCCCGCGCAGGGCAGCTCCTCGCTGATCAGGTGGTTGAGCAGAAAGCCCTTGCGCGCCTCGTCCGCGCCGGGCGCCAGCTGCCAGGCGCCATCGGCCTTGCCGATGGCGTTCCAGGTCCACACGGTGCCGGGCTCCACCGCCTCGCTGTAGCGCAGCATGCAGCGCACCTGGCCCCATTGGCTCTCGACCCAGCACCAGCCGCCGTCGGCAATGCCCGCGGCCTGCGCGGTGAGCGGGTTCACGTGAAGATAGTTGTGGCTGTGGATCTGCCGAAGCCACGCGTTCTGCGAATCCCACGAGTGGTACATCGCCATCGGCCGCTGGGTGATGGCGTTGAGCGGATAGGCATCGAGATCGGTCGAGGCCTCCTCGAGCGGCGGGTACCAGAAAGGCAGCGGATCGAAGTAGGTGTCGATGCGCCCCCGCAGCGCATCGGGCGGCTGCCGGCCCGCGCTCTTGCCCTGCGCGGCCAGGCGGAAGCTCTGCAGCGTGTCGGAATACAGCGCCAGCTGCACCGGGTCGTTGCGCTGGCGCCAGCCCTTGTCCTTTGCGAAGTCGAGGTACTCGCGGTTCCAGTTGCGCATGTAGTGCATGGTCTCGGGCATGTGGTACTGGAACACGCAGTTGTTCTGCGCATAGGCCTCCCACTGCTTGGGGTTGGGCTCGCCGCGCAGGTGCTCGGTGCCGTCCTTGCCGCGCCAGCCCATCAGAAAGCCGATGCCCGGCTGCGGCTGGAAGTTGACGACAAAGTCCGGATAGCCCGCGAACCTGCGCCCGCCTTCGGGCGTGGTGAAGGCCGGAAACTTCAGGCGCGAGGCCAGCTCGATCAGCACTTCCTGGAAAGGCTTGCACTGGCCGGTCGGCGGCACCACCGGAATGCGCACCGAATCGACCGGCCCGTCGAACTCCGAGATCGGCCGGTCGAGCATGCTCATCACGTCGTGCCGCTCGAGGTACGTGGTGTCGGGCAGCACCAGGTCGGCAAAGGCCACGGTCTCGCTCTGGAAGGCGTCGCACACCACCAGGAAGGGAATCATGTGCTCGCCCTTCTCGTCCTTTCGGTTGAGCATCTCGCGCACGGCCATGGTGTTCATGCTGGAGTTCCAGGCCATGTTGGCCATGAAGATCAGCAGCGTGTCGATGCGGTAGGGGTCGCCCTTGACCGCATTGGTGATCACGTTGTGCATGAGCCCATGGGCCGACAGCGGATGCTCCCACGAGAACGCATGGTCGATGCGGATCGGCGAGCCGTCGGGGTTGATGGCCAGCTCTTCCGGGTTGGCCGGAAAGCCCAGCGGCGCGGCATTGAGCGGCGTGTTGGGCTGGATCATGCCGGGGTCGTTGAAGGCGCGGTAGTTGGGCACGATGTGGCGCGGGTACGGCGCCTTGTGGCGGAAGCCGCCGGGCGCGTCGATGGTGCCGAGCACGCTCATCAGCACCGCCAGCGCGCGCACCGTCTGGAAGCCGTTCGAATGCGCCGCGAGCCCGCGCATGGCGTGGAAGGCCACGGGCCGCGCCTGTGTGGTCGCATGCTTCTTGCCCCAGGCATCGGTCCATGCAATGGGCAGTTCGAAGGCTTGCCTGAGCGCGGTCTCGCCCATCTCGCGCGCGAGCTTGCGGATGCGCTGCGCATCGATGCCGGTGATGGCCTCGGCCCACTCGGGCGTGCAGCTGGCCACGCGATCGCGCAGCAGCTGGAACGAGGGTGCGACGCGCGTGCCGTCGGCCAGCGTGTAGTGACCCTCGAGTGCCGGGTCGCAGCCGTCGGCAATGCCTTCGGGGTAGGCGTTCTTCACGCTGCCGCTGCTCTTGTCCCACACCAGCTTGTTGTGCGGATGGCGGCCGTCGCCGGGCGGCCCGCGCGTCGGGTCCGGGTCGAACGCGAACAGGCCCTGGCGCTCGCAGTCGTCCAGCACCACGAGCTGCGGCGCATTGGTGAAGCGCTTGAGAAAGGCGTGGTCGATCAGGTCGCTCGCGATCAGCTCGTGCAGCAGCGCCATGAACAAGGCGCCGTCGGTGCCGGGCTTGATCGGAATCCATTCGTCGGCAATGGCCGAGTAGCCCGTGCGCACCGGGTTGATCGAAATGAAGCGGCCGCCCGCGCGCTTGAACTTGCTGATGGCAATCTTCATCGGGTTGCTGTGATGGTCCTCGGCCGTGCCGATCATCACGAACAGCCTGGCGCGGTCGAGGTCGGGCCCGCCGAATTCCCAGAAGCTGCCGCCGACGGTGTAGATCATTCCCGCGGCCATGTTGACCGAGCAGAAGCCGCCGTGCGCCGCATAGTTGGGCGTGCCGAACTGGCGCGCGAACAGGCCGGTGAGCGCCTGCATCTGGTCGCGGCCTGTGAAGAGCGCGAACTTCTTCGGGTCGGTCGCACGGATCTTGCCGAGCCGCTCGGTGAGCATGTCGAAGGCGCGCTCCCAGCTGATGGGCTCGAACTCCCCGGCCCCGCGCTCACTGCCGGCCTTGCGCAGCAGCGGCTGCGTGAGGCGCGCGGGCGACACCTGCTTCATGATGCCCGACGAGCCCTTGGCGCAGATCACGCCCTGGTTCAGCGGATGCGCGGGGTTGCCGTCGATGTAGCGCACCTCAGGGCCGTGCTCGCCTTCGCGCAGGTGCACGCGGATGCCGCAGCGGCAGGCGCACATGTAGCAGGTGGTGGTCTTGACCTGGGTGTGGGCCGTGGGCGTGGGGGCGTCGAGCGGATCGTGGACGGGCTCTCGGGACAGGAAGCTGAACACTGGCGGTCCTTCTTTTTTTGCGGGGCTGCGCCGATGTTAGAGAGCCTCGATCAAACGAAAAAGCGGAGAATATCGCTCACGATGACCGGAAAAACAGATCAGCAGCACACCGCCCAGCGGCTTCGCCTCAACCTGCGCCAGCTCGAGGTGTTCGTGGCCACGGCCCGGGGCGGCAGCACGCGCGCCGCGGCCGACCGCGTCGCGCGCTCGCAGTCGGCCGCGAGCAGCGCACTGGCCGACCTGGAGTCTTCCGTCGGCGCCCTGCTGTTCGACCGGCTCGGCCGCCGCCTGGTGCTCAACGAGAACGGCCGCGCGCTGCTGCCCAGGGCCCAGGCCCTGCTCGACCAGGCCGGCGAAGTGGAGGCGCTGTTCAGCGGCGAGCATGCGGCGCCGCTGCGCGTGGCAGCCAGCTTCACCATCGGCGAATACCTGCTGCCCGAGCGCGTATCGCAATGGACGGCGCTGCATCCCCAGAGCCAGGTGCACCTGCACATTGCCAACACGCGCGACGTGATCGAGGCGGTGGCGGGCTTCGACGTGGATGTCGGCTTCATCGAGGGGCCGCAGACCCACCCCGACCTGGTGGTGCGCGCATGGCGCGAGGACGAGCTGGTGATCGTGGCCGCGCCGGGGCATCCGCTCGCCAGGCGCATCGCCACGCACTACCAGCTCTCGCAGGCCACCTGGGTGCTGCGCGAACACGGTTCGGGCACGCGCCAGGTCACCGATGCGTGGCTGATCCAGAACCTGGAGCAGGTGCGCGTGGGCTTCGAGCTCGGCAGCACCGAGGCCATCAAGCGCGTGGTGGCCTCGGGCACCGGGCTGGCCTGCCTCTCGCGCTACACGGTGGCGCAGGCACTGGAAGACGGCCACCTGATCGAACTGCGCACGCGGCTGCCGGCGGGCATGCGGCGGCTGGCCACGGTGATGCACCGCGACAAGCTGCTCGGCCGCGCCACCGCCGATTTCCTGCGGCACTGCGGGGCGACGGTGCCGCGCATGCCGGCCGCGCGCTAAGCCGCGCAGCGCCGCTCAGGCCGGCCGCGACAGCAGGTGCACGTACTCGTACTGCGCCGTGTTGATGGTCGAGACGCGGTACTCCACCGGCTTGTCGCCGAAGCTGAGCGCGGTGCGCCGCACCTCCATCACCGGCGCGCCCGGCGCCACGCCAAGGATGCGCACCACGCTGCGGTCGGCCGCGATCGCGCGTGCACGCTCGCGCGCCAGCGTCACCGTGATGCCGAACTCGGTCTGGTAGAGGTGGTAGATGGTGCTCGGCCGTTCGCGAAAGCGCTTCTCGGTCAGGCCCTTGAACAGCAGCGCCGGCAGCGTGAGCCGGTCGTGGATCACCGCCCGGCCCTGCAGCAGCAGCCGGTTGTCGATCTGGATGGCGGGCTCGCCGGTTCGCAGGCCCAGCGCCTGCGCGGGCTCCTCGTCCATGCGCACGCGCTCGAAGGCGACGAACTCCACCTGCGGCGCCTGCCGGAGACCGTCGCTGCGCTCCACATGGAAGAACTGGAACATGAAGCGATCGTCGTTGTGCACCGCAACGAAGGTGCCGCGCCCCTGCCGCCGCACGAGGATGTGCTCGGCCACCAGGTCGTCTGTTGCGTGGCGCAGCGTGCCGATCGACACGCCGAGCGCCGCAGCCAGCTCGCTCTCGCTCGGCAGCACGCTGCCGGCCGCGCAGCGTCCCGATTCGATGGCGCGCAGCAGCGAGCGCTTGACGAGGCGGTAGAGCGGCGCGCCCGCAGACTCGGCGGAAATCGGTTCGAACGCGGAGATGTCTGTCGAGCGGGGCATGGCGCATTGTGGCGGCCGCATCGCGATTCATCCAAGTCATCCATATGACCTGTTTGACACGCGGAGACGCGCACTCGGACACTGGCCCGGCTGCAAATTCTCAGCGAGTCAAACAGGAGACAACGATGATTCATTTCGTTCTGCACGACGCGAAGGACACGGTCGCGGTCGTGGTGGTGGAAGGCGTCAAGGCCGGCATGTCGCTCAGCGGCTGGATCATGGACGAGGACCGCATGACCAGCGTCGATGCGCGCCAGGACATCCCGATCGGCCACAAGGTCGCCCTCAAGGACATGGCGCCCGGCGACACGGTGTGGAAGTACGGCATCGACATGGGCAAGGTGGTGGCGCCGATCAAGGCCGGCGAGCACGCGCACGTCCAGAACATCAAGACCAAGCGCTGGTAAGACATCGCCTCCGCTTCGCCCACTTCCATTCCCCACGAATCAGAAAGCACAGCATGTCCATCATTTCCAAAGACACCACCTTCCTCGGCTACCGCCGCGAAAACGGCCGCGTCGGCGTGCGCAACCACGTCATCATCCTGCCGCTGGACGATCTCTCCAACGCGGCCGCCGAAGCGGTGGCCCACAACATCAAGGGCGCGCTCGCCATTCCGCATCCCTACGGCCGCCTGCAGTTCGGCGCCGACCTGGAACTGCACTTCCGCACGCTGATCGGCGCGGGCTGCAACCCGAACGTGGCGGCGGTCGTCGTCATCGGCATCGAGGACAGCTGGACGCAGAAGGTGGTCGACGGCATCGCCGCCACGGGCAAGCCGGTGGCCGGCTTCGGCATCGAGGGCCATGGCGACCACGACACCATCCTGCGCGCGAGCAAGGTGGCGCGCGAGTTCGTGCAGAACGCGAGCGAGAAGCGGCGCGAGCCCTGCGGCATCCACGAACTCTGGGTCTCGACCAAGTGCGGCGAGAGCGACACCACCTCGGGCTGCGGCTCCAACCCCACCGTGGGCAACGCCTTCGACAAGCTCTACGAGACCGGCAACACGCTGGTGTTCGGCGAAACCTCCGAGATCACCGGCGGCGAGCGCATCGTCGCGGAGCGCTGCCGCACGCCCGACGTGAAGGAGCGCTTCATGTTCATGTTCAACCGCTACCAGGACATGATCAACCGCCACAAGACCAGCGACCTGTCGGACTCGCAGCCCACCAAGGGCAACATCGCGGGCGGCCTGACGACCATCGAGGAAAAAGCGCTCGGCAACATCCAGAAGATCGGCAAGAAGTGCATGGTGGACGGCGTGCTCGACAAGGCCGAGATGCCCACCGGCCCGGGCCTGTGGTTCATGGACTCGTCCAGCGCGGCGGCCGAGATGGTGACGCTGTGCGCCGCCTCGGGCTACGCGGTGCACTTCTTCCCCACGGGCCAGGGCAACGTGATCGGCAACCCGATCCTGCCGGTCATCAAGATCTGCGCCAATCCGCGCACCGTGCGGCTCATGAGTGAACACGTCGACGTCGACACCTCGGGCCTGCTACAGCGCGAGATGACGCTCGACCAGGCCGGCGACCAGCTGCTCGAATGCATGCTGCGCACCGCCAACGGCCGGCTCACCGCGGCCGAAGCGCTGGGCCACCGCGAGTTCGTGCTGACGCGGCTGTACGAGTCGGCCTGACGGCGCCCGCGCAACGGAAAGCATCATGAAGCGAATAGTGATTGCGGAGTTCATGGACGCCGCCGCGGTTGCGCAACTGCGCGAGCGGCACGACGTGCTCCACGACGTGGCGCTGGTGGACGACGGCGCCCGGCTCTACCAGGAAGCGAAGTGGGCCCATGCGCTCATCGTGCGCAACCGCACGCAGGTGCGCGGCGAACTGCTGGATGCGCTCACGCAGTGCACGGTGGTGGGCCGCCTGGGCGTGGGCCTCGACAACATCGACGTGGCGGGCTGCGAAGCGCGCGGCATCCGGGTGATTCCGGCCACGGGCGCCAACGCGCTGAGCGTGGCCGAGTATGTGATTGCGAGCGCGATGATGCTGCTGCGCGGCGCCTACGGCTCCACCGCCGCGGTGGCCGCGGGGCGCTGGCCACGCAACGCGCTGTCGAACGGGCGCGAGCTGGCGGGCAAGACGCTCGGGCTGGTCGGCTTCGGCGCCATCGGCCAGCTGACGGCGCGGCTCGCGCGGGCGCTCGGCATGCGCACGGTGGCCTTCGACGCCATGATGGACGGCAGCCACCCGGCCTTCGCCGCAACGGGCACGCAGCCGCTGGGCCTCGACGCATTGGTGGCGCAAGCCGACGTGGTGAGCCTGCACCTGCCACTGGTGGACGGCACGCGCAACCTCTTCCACGCGCCGCGCATCGCGGCCATGAAGGGCGGCGCGGTGCTCGTCAACACCTCGCGCGGCGGCATCGTCGACGAAGCCGCCGTGGCGCTTGCGCTGCGCGAAGGCCGGCTCGGCGGTGCGGCGCTCGATGTGTTCGACGCCGAGCCGCTCGCGGCCAGCCCGCATTTCGAGGACTGCCCCAACCTGCTGCTGACACCGCACATCGCGGGCGTGACCGCCGAGTCGAACGAGCGCGTGAGCAGCCTGATTGCACAGAAGGTGCTGGAGGCACTGGAACCATGACGATGCTGAGTCTTCAGCAGGCGCGCGACGCCGTGGCCGCGGCACTGCGCGCGGCCGGCGCGAACGAGGCGATGGCGGCGGCCGCCGCGCGTGCACTGGTGCTGGCCGAGGCGCAGGGCCTGGGCTCGCACGGGCTCTCCCGCGTGGCCCAGTACGCCACGCACCTGCGCAACGGCCGGGTGAATGGCAGCGCGGTGCCGGCGCTGCGCCGCCAGAAAGGCGCGGCGGCGCTGATCGATGCGCACGAGGGCCTGGCCTTCGCGGCCTGCGAGATGGCCGTAGCCGAGGCCATCGGTCGTGCGCGCGACTTCGGCATTGCCATTGCGGGCGTCACGGGCAGCCACCACTGCGGCGTGGTGGTCGACCACCTGCGGCCGGTGGCGGAGGCCGGCATGGTCGGGCTCGGCTTTGCCAACTCGCCGGCCGCGATGCCGGCGGCCGGCGGGCGCCATCCCATCTTCGGGACCAACCCGGTGGCGGCGATCTTTCCGCGCCGCGGTGCGCTCCCCCTCGCCATCGACCTGAGCCTGTCGGAAGCGGCGCGCGGCAAGGTCATGGTGGCCGCGAAGCAGGGCAAGGCCATACCGGCCGGCTGGGCCGTCGACCGCAACGGCCTGCCGACCACCGACGCGCAGGCGGCGCTCGAAGGCTCGATGCTGCCCATCGGTGCGGCCACCAGCCCCAAGGGCGCGATGCTGGCGCTGGTGGTCGAGCTGCTCGTCACGGCGCTGATCGGTGCGCAGTTCGGTTTCGAGGCATCGAGCTTCTTCGAGGACGCCGGCAACCGTCCGCGCATCGGCCAGGCCTTCATCGTCATCGACCCCGGCGCGCTCGCGGGCTCTGCGGGCTACCTCGACCGCGTCGAGGTACTGGTGGCCGAGATGCTGCGCGACGACGGCGTGCGCCTGCCCGGCGCGCGGCGCGAGGAACTGCGGCTGCGCGCCGAGGCAGGGGGCATCGAGGTACCCGAGGCGTTGCTCGCGCAGTGGCGAAGGTAGACGCCGGCCAGCGTCAAGACCCCACACAACAACAGGAGACAACACGATGAAACGACGCGAATGGATGCAGGGGACCGCCGCCCTGGCGGCGACGGGATCGCTGGGCTCGCTCATGCCGATGCTTGCCAGGGCGCAAGGCGGCGACTACCCCCGACCGGACGCCACGCTGCGCTACGTGGTGCCCTTTCCGCCGGGCGGCCTGACGGACGTGATGGCGCGGCAGATCGGCCAGCAGCTGGGCGAGCGCTGGAAGGTCAACGTGCTGGTGGACAACCGGCCCGGCGGCAACGGTCAGATCGGCGCCGACCTCGTAGCCAAGGCGCCGCCCGACGGCAACACGCTGCTCGCGGTCACGCTGACGCACGCGGCCAACGTCACGCTGTTCCCGAAGTCGCCGTTCAGCTTCCAGAAGGACCTGCGGCCGGTGGCGCTGCTGGCCGGCAGCCCGATGCTGGTCGTGGTGCCCGTGGCCAGCCCCATCCAGGACCTGCAGGGCCTGGTCGCGGCCGCGAAGGAGCGCAAGCTCAACGCCGGCTCCAGCGGCAACGGCACGCCGCCCCACCTGACGCTCGCGCTCTTCAACGACCTCAACAAGTCGAGCATCCAGCACGTGCCCTACAAGGGCGGTGCGCCCTGCATCACCGATCTCATCGGCAGCCAGCTCGACGTGGTGTTCTCGAACCTCCCGGAGTCGATCGCGCACGTGAAGGGCGGCAAGCTGCGCGCGCTCGCCATCGCGAGCAAGACCCGCTATCCGCTGCTGCCCGAGGTGCCGACCACCGCCGAAGCCGGCATGCCCGCGCTGCAGGTCGAGAACTGGACCGGCATGATGGTGCCGGCCGGCATGCCCGATGCCGCGGTGCAGAAGCTGGGCGCGGAGGTGGTGAAGATCCTCGCGCAGCCCGGCCTCGACGAGCGCATGCGCCAGCAGGGCTTCGTGATCGATGCGCGCGGGCCGGACCGCTTCGCTGCGTTCCTGGCCGACGAGATCGCGCGCTGGGCGCACGTCATCAAGGCGGCGTCTATCCAGCCTGGCTGAGCTGCAGCAGCCGCGCCGTGTGGCGCGCGA
This sequence comes from Variovorax beijingensis, assembly GCF_007828835.1. GTDB lineage: Bacteria > Pseudomonadota > Gammaproteobacteria > Burkholderiales > Burkholderiaceae_C > Variovorax > Variovorax beijingensis_A. Next base: position 27,792 of record NZ_VIVL01000019.1, read on the forward strand.
TCACGGCCTCTTCGTCGGTGCGCAGCACCCAGGCGCTGACGGGGCTTTCGGGCGTGGTGAGCCGCGCATGCCCTGCGCGGTTCGCCTCCGCGTCGACACGCAGGCCGAGCCAGCCGCATTCCTCGAGGATGCGCTCGCGCAGCGCGGCGGCGTTCTCGCCGATGCCGCCGGTGAACACGATGGCGTCCACGCCGCGCAGCGCCGCGGCCAGGCTGCCCATGTGCTGCACCACCTGCTCGGTGAAATGCGCGATGGCTTCGGCCGCGGCGGGCGCGGCCGAAGCCTCCAGCTCGCGCATGTCGCTGGAAATTCCCGACAGCCCCAGCAGGCCCGACTCGCGGAACAGCAGCTTCTCGACATCGTCCGCCGACATGCCCTGCGAGCGCATCAGGTACAGCACCACGGCCGCATCGAGGTGCCCGCAGCGCGTGCCCATGGTGAGGCCGTCGAGCGGCGAGAAGCTCATCGTCGTTGCCACCGACCGGCCCTCGGCCATGGCGCACATCGACGCGCCATTGCCCAGGTGCGCGACGATCACGCGCTGGCGTGCGAGCTGCGGCGCCAGCTGCGCGAACTGCGTCACGATCGACTCGTAGGACAGGCCGTGGAAGCCGTAGCGCCGCACGCCCGCCTCGTGCAGCGCGCGCGGCAGCGCGAAGCGGCGGTTCACATCGGGCTGGTTCGCATGGAAGGCGGTGTCGAAGCACGCCACCTGCGGCACGCCATCGAAAGCCTTCATGGCGGCACGCACGCCGGCAAGATTGTGCGGCTGGTGCAGCGGCGCGAGCGGTTCGAGTGCGGCCAGTTCGGCAAGCACCGCCTCGTCGATGCGCACCGGCTCTATGAAGTTGGCGCCGCCATGCACGATGCGATGGCCGACCGCTGCGATGCGGCCGCCCTCGCCCTGCTGCGCATGCCATGCGAGCAGCGCGGCCAAGGCGCCCTGGTGCGAGCGGCTGCCGCCTTCCAGCGCCGCATCGTGCAGCGTGCGGCCCTCTGCATCGCGCACGCGCAGCCGAGCCTTCAGCCCCGCGCCCAGGCCGTCTGCCTGGCCCGACCAGCGGGCGGCCGGCAGCGCACCGCCCTCGCCCGGCGCCTCGAACAGCGCCACCTTGATCGACGACGACCCGGCGTTCAGCGTGAACAGCGATTCGCTCAAACGTAGTCCTTGTACTTGTCGAGGAAGCGCACCGGCTTGGACAGCGCATCGCGGCGGAACGGATCGCCGAGCTCGCGGGTGCACATGATCTCGATCACGCAGGTCTTGCCCTGGTTCATCTGCATGTCGATGGCCTTCTTGAGGGCCGGGCCCACGTCTTCGAGCCTGTCGACCACAATGCCCTCGGCGCCCATGGCCTTGGCGATGCCCGCGAAGCTCTCGCTCTCGAGCTCGCCCGCGACGAAGCGGCGGTTGTAGAAGTCGACCTGGTTCTTCTTCTCGGCGCCCCACTGGCGGTTGTGAAAGACCACGGCCGTCACCGGAATGTCGTGCCGCACGGCGGTCATGATCTCGACCATGCTCATGCCCCAGGCGCCGTCGCCGGCGTAGGCCACGGCCGGGCGGTCGGGCGCCGCGCACTTGGCGCCGATCATGGTCGGCAGCGAGTAGCCGCAGTTGCCGAAGCTCATCGGCGCGAAGAAGCTCCTCGGCTCCTCGAAGCGCAGGTAGCTGTTGGCAATGGCGTTGATGTTGCCGATGTCGGTGGAGACCATCACGCGCGGCGGCATGGCCTTCTCGAGTTCGCGCAGCACCTGGCGCGGGTGCAGGTAAGTGCCGCCGGTGGGCGTCTTCTCGCCCTTGGCTTCCTCGATGGCGTCGAGGCTGAAGGGGTCGCGCTCGTGGGTCCACTCGTCGAGCTCTTTTTCCCACGCGGCCTTTTCGGCCTTGATCTTTTCAGCGCGCTGGGCCTTGGTGGCATCGCAGGCGAGCGTCTTGTCCTGCAGGCGCCTGAGCAGTTCCTTGGCCGTGGCCTTGGCGTCGCCGTGAATGCCGACGGTGATCTTCTTCACGAGGCCGAGGTTGGTGTGGTCGGCCTCCACCTGGATGATCTTCGCGTCCTTCGGCCAGTAGTCCATGCCGTGCTGCGGCAAGGTGCCGAAGGGGCCCATGCGCGAGCCGAGCGCAAGCACCACGTCGGCCTGCGCGATCAGCTTCATCGCGGCCTTGGACCCCTGGTAGCCCAGCGGGCCGGCCCACAGCGGATGGCTCGCGGGGAACGAGTCGTTGCGCAGATAGCCGTTGGCCACGGGTGCGCCCAGGCGCTCGGCCAGGGCCTTGCACTCTTCGACCGCATCGCCCATCACCACGCCGCCGCCCGAGAGAATGACCGGAAACTTGGCCGAGGCCAGCAGCTCGACGGCCGCGTTCAGGCTCATCTCGCCGCCTGCGCCGCGCTCCACGCGCATGGGCTTCGGGATCTCGGTGGTGATCTCGCCATAGAAATAGTCGCGCGGAATGTTGAGCTGCGTCGGGCCCATCTCGGAGATGGCGCGGTCGAAGCAGCGCGCCGTGTACTCGGCCATGCGCTTGGGGTTGTTCACATGGCCCTGGTACCTGGTGAACTCCTGGAACATCGGCAGCTGGTTGGCTTCCTGGAAGCCGCCCAGGCCCATGCCCATGGTGCCGGTCTCGGGCGTGATCATCACCACCGGGCTGTGCGCCCAGTAGGCGGCCGCGATGGCCGTCACGCAGTTGCTGATGCCGGGGCCGTTCTGGCCGATCACCACGCCGTGGCGGCCCGACACGCGCGCATAGCCGTCGGCCATGTGGGCGCCGCCCTGCTCGTGCACCACCGGGACCAGGCGGATGCCGGCGGGCGCGAAGATGTCCATCGCGTCCATGAAGGCCGAGCCCATGATGCCGAAGATGTCGGTCACGCCGTTGGCGACCATGGTCTCGACGAAGGCCTCGGAGGGCGTCATCTTCTGCACGCCGGCGACGGCTTCGCGGGTGGGTGCGGCGGGTTGCTTCTGGCTCATGGAAGGCGTCTCCTGAAGGGGATGGGGCGGTCTGCGGGTTTCAAAAGCCGGAACGGGTTGTTCCGAATTTCTTTCCGGCGGAATATAGGTCGGCAAGGCCTTGGCGTCAAACAATTTACAAAAATCGGTACGTCTTGTCTTGTTTTTTGTAAAAAGACTATGATCCAGCCCATGAAGATCGTCAAAGGGCTTGCGCCCGAAATCCCTGAGCCGGCGCCGGGTGACACGCCCACCATGCGCCTGTTCGGGCTGCTCGAAGTCATGGCCGCCAAGGACCAGCGCTACTCGCTGCAGGGCCTGGTGGAAGAGACCGGCATGCCCAAGCCCACCCTGCACCGCATGCTCCAGCAGCTCGAAGCCGCGGGCCTGCTGCAGCGCGAGGGCGACGGCCGCCACTACGGCATCGGCACGCGGCTGCGGCGGCTGGCCGAGAACCTGCTGCTCAACGACAGCCTCCACGGTGCGCGCCATACGGTGCTGCGTCAACTGGTGGAGGAAATCGGCGAGAGCTGCAACCTCACCGCGCTCTCGGGCAGCGAGGTGGTGTACCTCGACCGCGTGGAAACCGCCGCGCCGCTGCGCTTCTACCTGCACTCGGGCTCGCGCGTGCCGGTGCACTGTTCGGCCAGCGGCAAGATCTTTCTCGCGCAGATGAGCGCGGCGCAGCGCCGCCGCCTGCTCTCCAACGCGCCGCTGGAGCCCTACACGCCCCGCACGCTGACCAACCCCGACGCGCTCGAAAAGGAAGTGCAGCGCGTGCGCAAGGACGGCTTTGCCATCGACAACGAGGAGTTCCTGCCCGGCCTGCTGTGCATTGCCGCGCTGGTGCCTTCGGGCGACGACGGCCCCTCGAACCTGTGCATCGCGGTGCAGGCGCCGGTCATGCGGCTCGATGCCGCGAAGGCGAAGGCACTGCTGCCGGCGTTGCAGCGCGCCGCCCAGGCGCTGAGCCGCATCGATGCCGACGCGGGCACCACCAGCCGCGCGCAGGCCTGACCACTCCATCTCCTTCGAAAGCCCACCGTGACCGACATCGCAGACCTTCGGCCCGACCGCATGCTGAGCGTGCGCGAGGTGTTCGGCATCGACACCGAGCTGCAGGTGCCCGCCTTCAGCGAGCGCGACGACCACGTGCCCGAGGTGGATGCGGTCTACCGCTTCAACCCCGACGTGACGCTCGCCATCCTCGCGGGCTTCATGCGCGACCGGCGTGTGATGGTGCAGGGGCTGCACGGCACCGGCAAGTCGAGCCACATCGAGCAGGTGGCGGCGCGGCTGAACTGGCCCTGCGTGCGCCTGAACCTCGACGGCCACATCAGCCGGCTCGACCTTGTCGGCAAGGACGCGGTGGTGCTGCGCGAAGGAAAACAGGTCACCGAGTTCCAGGAAGGCATCGTGCCGTGGTCGCTGCAGCGGCCGGTGGCGCTGGTGTTCGACGAGTACGACGCAGGCCGGCCCGACGTGATGTTCGTCATCCAGCGCATCCTGGAGCGCGACGGCAAGTTCACGCTGATGGACCAGAACAAGGTGCTGCGCCCGCACCCCTTCTTTCGCCTCTTCGCCACCGCCAACACGGTGGGCCTGGGCAACCTCAACGGCCTGTACCACGGCGCGCAGCGGCTCAACCATGCGCAGATCGACCGCTGGAACATCGTCGCCTCGCTCAACTACCTGCCGGCCGATGAAGAGATCGCGATCGTGCAGGCGCGCGTGCCGTCGCTGGCGGGCGATGCGGGCCTCACGCTGGTCGCATCGATGGTGGCCGTGGCCGATCTCACGCGCAAGGGCTTCGCGGCCGGCGACCTCTCGACGCTGATGTCGCCGCGCACCGTGATCACCTGGGCCGAGAACGTCGAGATCTTCAGGGACCCGGCGCTCGCGTTCCGCCTGTCCTTCGTCAACAAATGCGACGACGCCGAGCGGCCGCTCGTGGCCGAGTATTTTCAGCGCTGCTTCGACCAGGAGCTGGAGGAGTCGCACCAGCTGTCGCCGGGACCGCGCGAATGACCGAGGCACCTGCCCCCGCTACCGCATCGGCCAGCGCCATGCAGCGCCGCGTGCGGCAGGAGGAGCAGGTCGCCGAACTCTGCGCGGGCGTGGTGCGCGCCTTCAGCGGCGAGCGCGAGCTGCACTTTCGCGGACGGCGACTGCATCGCGGCCGCGTGGCGCTGCCGTGGTTCGCGCCGCACCTGCATCCCTCGCCCGAGACCGACGACTTCGCCTCCTTCCGCGGCGTGGCCGACGGATTGGCGCTGCGGCTCACGGTGTCCGATGCCGCGCTGCACGAAAGCCTGCGGCCCGAAGAGCCGGTCGAGCGCATGCTGTTCGAGATGCTCGAGCAGTTCCGCGCCGAAGCGCTCGTACCCGAGGTCATGGCGGGCATGCGGCGCAACCTGCGGCACCGCCATGAACAGTGGTCGCTGGCCTTCCACCATTCGGGGCTGACCGATACCGCGCGCGGCCTGCTGCTCTACGCCGTGGCGCAGATCTGCCGCGCCCGCGTGAGCGGCCAGCAGGTGGTGGAAGAAACCGAGGACATGCTCGAGGCCACGCGCTTCGCGCTCGCGCCGCTGATCGGCCACCAGCTGGCAGGTTTGCGCCGCGACCGTGCCGACCAGGCTGCCTATGCCGTGCACGCACTCGCCATCGCGCGCACCGTCGCCGCGATGCTGCACGAAGCCGGCGAGGACAGCAGCGACGCACGCGACCCGCATGTGGACGACAAGCGCAGCGTGTTCATGCTCGTCGCCGACATGGACCGCGAGATCATCGAGCGCTTCACCACCGCCGAATCGGGCCGCAGCGCCGTGCTCGACAACGCGGGCGGCGCCTACCGCGTCTTCACCGCCGCCTACGACCGCGAGCACGACGCCGCCGCGCTGGCGCGCAAGGAAGTGCTCGCCGGCCACCGCGAGAAGCTCGACCGCCGGATCGCCGCGCAGGGCGTGAACATCGCCCGCCTTGCGCGCGAGCTGCGCGCGCTGCTGGCCGACCCGACACGCGACGGTTGGGACGGCGGCCAGGAAGAAGGCCTGGTCGACGGCCGCCGGCTCGCGCAGCTCGTGGCCTCGCCGACCGAGCGCCGCCTGTTCCGCACCGAGCGCATCGAGCCGGTCGCCGACTGCATCGTGACCTTCCTGATCGACTGCTCGGGTTCGATGAAGGAGCATGCCGAATCGGTCGCGATGATGGCCGACGTGTTCGCGCGCGCGCTCGAGCAGGCCGGCGCGGCCAGCGAGGTGCTGGGCTTTACCACCGGCGCCTGGAACGGCGGCCGTGCGCAGCGCGAGTGGGTGCGCGCCGGCAGGCCGCCTCACCCCGGCCGCCTCAACGAGCGCTGCCACATCGTCTTCAAGGCGGCCGCCACGCCCTGGCGCCGCGCGCGCCCCGCGATGGCCGCACTGCTGAAGGCCGACCTGTTCCGCGAAGGCATCGACGGCGAGGCGGTCGACTGGGGCTGCGCGCGCCTGCGCCAGCGACCCGAGGCGCGCAAGCTGCTGCTGGTGATTTCCGACGGCTCGCCGATGGACAGCGCCACGCACCTGGCCAACGACGCGCACTACCTCGACCACCACCTGCGCGACGTGGTGGCGCGGCAGGAACAGCGCGGCGACGTCGAGATCGCGGGGATCGGTGTCGGGCTCGACTTGAGCCCGTACTACAGCCACAGCCATGTGCTCGACCTTGCGACGTCTACCGGCAACACGATCTTTCGCGAGGTGACCGGTCTCATGGCGGGGCGGTATCGGCGCTGAAGCCTGCCTGGGGTCTATCGGGGGCGCTGCTGTTCAGGGCGCGCTCCCGCCGACGGGGTACACGGCGAAGCGAATGTCCCCCGCCCTTCGGGCTCCTCCTTTATTTCGCTGCGCAAGGCACCCCATCGACGTGAGTGTTATGCGCAGCGGTCGTTGATCAGCGGTTCACCAGCAGCGTGCCCTGTGCACAGGGCATCGGGTGCTCCCCGCAGCGAAATCAAGGAGGAGGCCGCAGGCCGGGGGACATTCGCGGAGGGGAGTACCCGGTGGCCTGTGCACACGCCCTGAAAGAAGCAAAACCTGAAACGTTTAGAACTACATCCAAGTCCCCGATTGACAAAGCGGACGATCAGTTCAAACATTGCGTCTCATATCCAGGAACAACGTTCCAATATTTGGAACATCCGGAGCCCCATGGATTCCACCCTCGCCAAAGGCCTTGCCGCCATCGAATGGATGACGCGGCAACAGCGCGACTGCCGCGTCACCGACCTGGCCCAGGCCTTCGGCATGGCGCGCAGCAATGCGCACCGCACGCTGCAAACGCTGGTCGATTGCGGCTGGGCCGTGCAGGACCCGGGCACCAGCGCCTACCGCCCGAGCCTGCGCCTGTTCGAGCTGGGCGCGCTGGTGTCCGAGGCCACCGACATGGGTTCGCTGCTGCGGCCGCACCTCGCGGCGCTGGCACAGCAGACCGGCGAGACCATCCACCTTGCAGTGCTCGACGGCGCCGAGATCGTCTACCTCGACAAGTTCGACAGCCCCCTGCCCGTGGCCGCCTACTCGCGCATCGGCGGCCGGGCGGCGGCGTATTGCGTGGCCTCGGGCAAGGCCCTGCTTGCCGCGGCCGCGCCGGACCTTTCCGCGCTGCACGAGCGCCTCGGCACGCTCGCGGCGCACACGAAGCACAGCATCACCAGCTTCGATGCACTTCTTTCGGAACTCGAACGCACGCGCGTTCGCGGCTATGCGGAAAACCGCGAGGAATGGCGCCTGGGCGTCTGCGGTCTCGGCGTGCCGGTGTTCAACGCGCGCGGCGAGGCGGTCGCGGCCGTCGGCATGAGCGTGCCCTCGATCCGCTTCGCGCGGACGCAGGCGCGCGGACTGGCCGACCGCCTCATGGCCTGCGCGCGCGACGCGAGCGTCACGCTCGGCTACCGGGCAAGCCCGGTGCCGGCCTCGGCGCCGCTGCCGGCATCCACCACAAGGAGAAGGAGACTCGAATGAAGCTGTTGTTCCCCGCCCCCTGGCTGCGCGCCGCGCTGCTGGCGGCCGCCACGCTGGCTGTGCCTTTTGCCGCGCAGGCGCAAAACGGCACCGACTATCCGAACAAGCCGATCCGGCTCGTCGTGCCCTACCCGCCCGGCGGCGGCACCGACGTGATCGCGCGCATCGTGCAGGAGCGCTTCTCGTCGCTGCTCGGCCAGCAGGTGCTGATCGACAACCGCGGCGGCGCGGCCGGCTCCATCGGCACCGAGATCGTGGCCAAGGCCGCGCCCGACGGCTACACGGTGCTGTTCACGCTGTCTTCGCACACCATCAACCCGGCGATCTACACCAAGCTCTCCTTCGACACCGCGAAAGACTTCGCGCCCGTGGGCCTGGTCGCCTCGCTGCCGCAGATCCTGGTGGCCAACACGCAGTTCGCACCCAATACCGTGGCCGAACTGGTGGCGCTCGCCAAGGCCAAGCCGGGATCGCTGTCCTTCGCCTCGGTGGGCAACGGCTCGCCCGGACACCTGGCGGGCGAGTTGCTGAAGCTGCGCACCGGCACCCAGATGACGCACATCCCCTACCGCGGCGGCGGCCCGGCCGTGACCGACGTGATGGGCGGGCAGGTGCCGCTGCTGTGGGTGTCGATTCCCGCGGCCGCGCAGTTCGTGAAGGCCGGCAAGCTCAAGGCGCTGGCGGTGTCGACCACCAGGCGCAGCGCGGCCTTTCCCGACGTGCCCACGATGCAGGAAGCGGGCATTGCCGATTTCGACGTCGATTCCTGGTACGCGGTGTTCGTGCCTGCGAAGACGCCGCAGCCCACCATCGACAAGCTCAACCGCGTCATCAACACGGTGGTCAAGGAACCGGAGATCCGCGACAAGCTGCTGGCGCAAGGCAGCGAAGGCGTCGGCGGCACGCCGGAGCAATTGGGCAAGGTGGTGGCGACGGAGCTCGTGCGCTGGCAGAAGCTCGCCAAGGAAGCCAGCATCAAGGTGGATTGACCCGCAACAGGCAGACCCATGGAAAACTCATCCGCACCCTCTTCCCCCATCGCCGAGCTCGTGGCGCGCGCCCGCGCTGCGCAACGCATCTACGAAACCTGGTCGCAAGAACAGGTCGACACCGCGGTGGTGGCCGCGGGCTGGGCCATCATCGAGCCCGCGCGCAACCGCGAGCTGGCCGAGCTGGCCGTGGCCGATACCGGCGTGGGCAATGTCGAGGACAAGGTGCGCAAGAACCACCGCAAGACCTTCGGCCTGCTGCGCGACCTGCGCGGCGCGCGCTCGGTGGGCGTGATCTCCGAAGATCCGGCGCGCGGCATCGTCGAGATCGCGCGGCCCGTGGGCGTGGTGTGCGCGGTCACACCGTCCACCAATCCCGGGGCAACGCCGGCCAACAAGATCATCAATGCGCTCAAGGGGCGCAACGCGGTGATCGTCGCGCCATCGCCCAAGGGCTGGTCGACGGCGGCGCGGCTGATCGAGTTCATCCATGCGCAGTTCGACCGCATCGGCGCGCCGCGCGACCTGGTGCAGCTGCTGCCCTCGCCGGTCAACAAGCAGTCGACCGCCGAGCTGATGCGCCTGTGCGACCTGGTGGTGGCCACCGGCTCGCAGGCCAACGTGCGTGCGGCCTACGCCAGCGGCACGCCGGCCTTCGGCGTGGGCGCGGGCAACGTGGCGGGCCTCGTCGACGAAACGGCCGACGTGAACGCGGCAGCCGATCGCATCCTGCTTTCCAAGACCTTCGACAACGCGACCAGCTGCTCGTCTGAGAACAGTCTGGTGATCGTGGACGCGGTGCGCGCGCAGATGCTCTCGGCGCTGAAGGACCGCGGCGCGTTCATGCTCGCGGCCGCGCAGAAGGCCACGCTGCAGGCGCTGATGTGGCCCGAAGGCAAGCTCTCGCCCGCGGTCATCGGCCAGTCGGCGCGCGTGATCGCCGAGCGCGCGGCCGCCCTCGACGGCGCCAACCGCGAAGGCTGGCTGGCCATTGCGGAAAGAGACCCGCGCATCCTCATGGTGGCCGAGGACGGCGTGGGCCACGCGCATCCGTTCTCGGGCGAGAAGCTGAGCCCGGTGCTGGCGATCTATTCCGCGCGCGATTTCGACGAAGCTGCCGCCACGGTCGCACGCATCTACGCCTACGAGGGCGCGGGCCATTCGGTCGGCCTGCACAGCACGGTGCCCGAGCGCGCGTTGACGCTGGGCCTCACGCTGCCGGTGTCGCGCGTGATCGTGGACCAGGCGCACTGCATCGCCACCGGCGGCAGCTTCGACAACGGCCTGCCGTTCTCGCTTTCGATGGGCTGCGGCACCTGGGGCAAGAACAACTTCTCGGACAACATGAATTACCGGCACTACCTGAACATCACGCGCGTTTCGCGGCCGATTCCGGAGCGGGTGCCCAGCGAGGACGAGATCTTCGGCGCGTTCTTCGCCGAATACGGTGCGGCATGAGCCGCTGGGCCGCTCCCAAGGCGAATACCGCAGTGCGTAGCACGGAGGTTGCCTTATGACCGTGACAGCCTCCACCGTTCATGAGCTGATCGAGCTGCAGGCGGCGGCGCAGCCGCAGGCGGTGTATGCGCTTGCCACCGAGGGTGCGTGCAGCATCGGCTTCGGCGAGCTCGCGCGCGGCTGCCGCACGGTGGCGGCGGTGCTGCACGCGCATGGCGCGCGGCCGGGCGACACGGTGTCGGTGGTCATGCCCAATGGGCTGCAGACGCTGCGCGTGCTGCTCGGCGCGATGCACGGCGGCCTGTGCGTGAATCCGGTCAACCTGCTGTCGCAGCCCGAGCAGATGCGCTACGTGCTCGCGCATTCGGATTGCCGCGTGGTGTGCGTCGCGCCCGAATGGGAAGCACCCGTGCGCGCGATGCTCGAAGGCATCGGCCGGCCGGTCGAGGTGCTGGTGGCCGGCCCCGATGCCGATGCCCTGCCGGGCGAGGCGCAGGCGGCGCCCTTGCATGAGGTTGCGCCCCCCGCCGCCGGCGACGTGGCCCTCCTGATGTACACCTCCGGTACCACCGGCATGCCCAAGGGCGTGATGCTCACGCAAGCCAACCTCGCGGCCAACGCGCATGCGATCAGCGCCGAGCACGCGCTGCAGCCCACCGACCGCGTGCTGGCCGTGCTGCCGCTCTATCACATCAACGCCTTCGCCGTGACCATGCTCGCGCCGCTCGCCCATGGCGGCAGCCTCGCGATGCCGCCGAAGTTCTCGGCCGGGCGCTTCTGGGCGCAGGCCTCGGGCACGGGGTGCAGCTGGATCAACGTGGTTCCCACCATGATCTCGTACCTGCTCGAAGGCGATGAGCCGCCGCGCGCGCAGACGACATCGATCCGCTTCTGCCGCTCGGCGTCGGCCGCGCTGCCGCCGGAGCACCACCGTGCCTTCGAACAGAAGTTCGGGATCGGCATCATCGAGACCATGGGGCTCACCGAGACCGCGGCGCCCGCTTTTTCCAACCCGCTCGACCCCGCGCTGCGCAAGCTGGGCTCGGTGGGCCGCGCTTCGGGCTGCGAGGCGCGCGTCATCGATGCCGCGCTGGCCGAGGTGCCCGACGGCAGCACCGGCGAGCTGGCCATCCGCGGCCCCAACGTGATGCGCGGCTACTACAAGAACGACGAAGCCACGCGCGCGGCCTTCACGCCCGACGGCTGGCTGCGCACCGGCGACCTCGGCCACCGCGATGCCGACGGCTTCTTCTTCGTGACCGGCCGCATCAAGGAGCTGATCATCAAGGGCGGCGAGAACATCGCGCCGCGCGAGATCGACGAGGCGCTGCTGCGGCATCCCGCGGTGCTCGAGGCCGCGGCGGTGGGCGTGCCCGACCGCCACTACGGCCAGGAGATCGGCGTGTGCATCGTGCTGCGCGACGGCTGCGCCTGCACCGAAGACGAGCTGCGCGCCTTCTGCGCCGAGGTGCTCGGCCGCTACAAGGCGCCGGGCCACTACCGCTTCGTGGCGGACCTGCCGCGCGGGCCTTCCGGAAAGGTGCAGCGCCTGAAGCTGCTGCCGCTGTTCGAAGCATGAGCCGCCGCCCGGCCGTTCCGAAGACGGCTCGCACCGCAGCGCGCAGCGCGGAGGTCATTCGGTGACGCCGGCGGAACTGCTGGTGCCGCCGCTGGCGCCGGCGCTGCTCGCCTACAGCCTGTGCGTGGTGTTCGCGGCCGGTGTGGTGCGCGGCTTCGCGGGCTTCGGCTTCTCGGCTGTCACGGTGGCGGGGCTCTCGCTGGTGGTGTCGCCCGCGCTCGTGGTGCCGGCCATCTTCATGCTCGAGATCCTTGCAAGCCTGAGCCAGCTGCGCGGCATTGCGCGCGACGTCGACCTGCCCTGGCTGGGCTGGCTGATGCTGGGCAACCTGCTGTTCATTCCGCTCGGCGTCGCGTTGCTGGCCTGGCTGCCCGAAACGCCGCTGCGCCTGCTGATCGGCGCGCTGCTGATGGCCGCCGCGCTGCTGCTGCGTGCGGGCACGCGGGCCACGCTCGTGCCCACGCGCGCGGTGCGCTTCGCGGCCGGGCTGGTCTCGGGCTTCATCAACGGCGTGGCGGCCATCGGCGGCATTGCCATTGCGGTGCTGCTGAGCACCACCGCCATGGCGCCGGCCGCCCTGCGCGCGACCATGATTGCGCTGCTGCTCTTCAGCGACGTGGTGTCGCTCGCCAGCGCCGCGCTCATGCCCGCGGCCGCGCAGGCCTCGGGCCATCTGCTCGGGGCCGGCACGCTGAAGTGGGCGCTGTGGCTCGCGCCCGCGATGCTGGCCGGCATCTGGTGGGGCCAGCGCTCGTTCAAGGGCGTGTCGCCCGCGCAGTTCCGCCGGCATGTGCTGAACCTGCTGGTGGCACTGGCGGCGGTGAGCGTGGCGCGCTCGGTGGTCTCGCTGGCAATGGCCTGACCGGCAAGGGCGCCCCGCCCTGGCTATGCTGCGCGCGACATGCCCACTTCTTCTTCGCGGGCAGCCGTGGCCGCCGCTGCTGCAGTGGCGCTGACGCGGCGCGCTGGCGGCCAACGGCCCGGGCTCAGAGCAGCGTGCCCATGCGCTGCGCGGCGGCCTTGAGCGCATCGATGCGCTTCACCGCCTCTTCCATCGACATGCGCGCCGTCGGCGCATGCACCGCGAGCGCCGCGCGCACCTGCCCGGCCGCGTCGCGCACCGGCACCGCCACGGCCACCAACCCCGCGATGAATTCCTCGCAGTCGCGCGAATAGCCGCGCCTGGCGATCGCATCGCACTCGGCGCGCAGCGCATCGGCCTTGACGAGCGTGTTGGCCGTCATGCGCGCGAGCGGCAGCCGGTCGATGAGCGCATCGCGCTCCTTCTTCGGCATCTGCGCCAGGAACAGCTTGCCGCTCGCGGTGCAGTGCAGCGGCACGTGCGAGCCCACGTCGAGCGTGAGCCGCAGCGGCCACTGCGCCTCCACGCGGTCGAGGTACAGCACCTGGGCGCCGTCGAGCGTGGTGAGGTTGCAGGTCTCGCCGACCTGCCGCACGAGTTCGGACAGCACCTCATGACGCAGGCCACGCACCGTGCCGTGGTTCAGGGTGTCGAAGGCCAGCTTGCGCAGCGCGGGGCCGACGCTGAACGAACGCTCGTCCACGTCGCGCGCCAGGAAGCCGGTGGCCAGCAGCTGGGTACAGATGCGGTGCGCCGTGCCCTTGGGCAGCCCCAGCTGCGCGGCCAGCTCGGCCAGCGTGAGCGCGCGGCCTTCGCTGGCCAGCAAGGCCAGCAGGCGAAGGCTGCGCTCGGCCGACGAGCCGGAGGCGGACTCCTCCGCGGCGGGCACGGAAAGCGAGGGCGAAGACACGGCGGCTGCGGGGCGCGCGGGACGTGGCATGCGGGTAAACCTTAAAAATGGAACATTGCGTTCCGAAAATCAATGACCTAGGATGCAAGCAAGCGAAGCGATTGTTCCACTCCCCGGGTGCCATGCATGCGTGATGAAGAGTTCGACTACATCGTCGTCGGCGCCGGTTCGGCCGGCTGCGTGCTGGCCGGCCGGCTGAGCGAAGACCCGGCCACGCGCGTGCTGCTGCTCGAGGCGGGGCCGGTGGACAGGTCGCTCTGGATCCACCTGCCCATCGGCTACGGCAAGACGATGTGGAGCTCCACCTACAACTGGCGCTTCGAGACCGACCCCGACCCGAACATGAACGGCCGGCGCATCTACTGGCCCCGGGGCAAGACGCTGGGCGGCTCGAGCTCGATCAACGGGCTGATCTACATCCGCGGCCAGCGCGAGGACTACGACCACTGGGCCGCGCTCGGCAATGCGGGCTGGAGCTACGACGAGGTGCTGCCCTACTTCATCCGCTCCGAGGGCAACCAGCGCGGTGCGAACGCCTTCCATGGCGGCAACGGGCCGCTGAAGGTGTCGGACATCGCGGCGAAGCACGAACTCATCGAGGCCTTCATCGACGGCGCGCAGCAGATCGGCGTGCCGCGCACCGACGACTTCAATGGCGCCGCGCAGGAAGGCGCGGGCTACTACCAGCTCACCACGCACAAGGGCTGGCGCTGCAGCACGGCCAAGGCCTACCTGGTGCCGGCGCGCCACCGGCCCAACCTGCGCATCGAGACGGACGCGCTGGCCAGTCGGCTGGTGTTCGACGGCCGGCGCGCCGTGGGCGTGAGCTACCGCCAGGGCGGCGAGATGAAGACCGCGCGCTGCCGCGCCGAGGTGCTGCTTTCGGCCGGCTCGATCCAGTCGCCGCAGCTGCTGCAGCTCTCGGGCATCGGCCCGCGCGCGCTGCTCGAACGCATGGGCATCCCGGCGGTTCACGAACTGCCCGGCGTGGGCGAAAACCTGCAGGACCACCTGCAGATCCGGCTCGGCTACGAGTGCAGCAAGCCCATCACCACCAACGACCAGCTCAACTCCTGGTTCGGCCAGGCGAGCATGGGCCTGGAATGGCTGATGCGCCGCACCGGCCCGCTCGCGGTGGGCATCAACCAGGGCGGCTGCTTCATGCGCGCGCTGAAGGACGACAGCGGCCGGCCGGTGGCCGCCACGCCCGACATCCAGTTCCACGTGGCCACGCTCTCGGCCGACATGGCGGGCGGCAAGGTGCATCCGTATTCGGGCTTCACGATGTCGGTGTGCCAGCTGCGGCCCGAGTCGCGCGGGCATGTGCGCATCCGTTCGCTCGACGCGGCCGAGCCACCCGAGATGCAGCCCAACTACCTGGCCACCGAGCTCGACCGCGCCACCACCGTGGCCGGCGTGAAGGCGGCGCGCGCCATTGCCGAGGCGCCCGCGATGCGGCCCTATGTGAAGCGCGAGGTCAAGCCCGGCCCCGAGGCCGCGAGCGACGCCGACCTGCTGGAGTTCTGCCGCAACAACGGCGCCACCATCTTCCACCCCACGGGCACCTGTCGCATGGGCAGCGACCCGCTCGCGGTGGTCGATGCGCGCCTGCGCGTGCATGGGGTGGCCGGGCTGCGCGTGATCGACTGCTCGGCCATGCCCACGCTGGTGTCGGGCAACACCAACGCACCGGCCGTGATGATGGCCGAGAAGGCCGTCGACATGATCAGGGAGGACGTGAGGGCGGCAGCCGCCGCGACAACCACATCGGAGACAACGACATGAGCAGCACAAGCGACGAGAAAGCGATTCGCAGGGTGGTGGCTTCGGCCCTGGTGGGCGCCACCATCGAGTGGTACGACTTCTTCCTGTACGGCGTGGTGGCCGGCATCGTGTTCAACAAGCTCTACTTCCCGGGCAGCGACCCGGTGGTGTCGACCTTGCTGGCCTACACCACCTTCGCGGTGGGCTTTGTCACGCGGCCGCTGGGCGGCGTGATCTTCGGCCACTTCGGCGACAAGATCGGCCGCAAGAGCATGCTGATCATCACGCTGATGATCATGGGCGTGGCCACCTTCCTGATCGGCCTGGTGCCCACCTATGCGCAGATCGGCATCGCGGCGCCCTTGCTGCTGCTTCTGCTTCGCGTGGCGCAGGGCATTGGCCTGGGTGGCGAATGGGGCGGCGCGGTGCTGATGGCCTACGAATACGCGCCGAAGGGCAAGCGCGGCTTCTATGCATCGCTGCCGCAGATCGGGCTGGCGATCGGCCTGTGCATGGCCTCGGGCGTGGTGGCGCTCCTGTCGTGGCTGCTGACCGACGAGCAGTTTCTCTCCTGGGGCTGGCGCATCGCATTCCTGATTTCCGGCGTGATGGTGGGCGTGGGCATGTACATCCGGCTCCACGTGCAGGAAACGCCGGAGTTCGCGGCCGTGAAGGCGCGCAACGCCGAGCTGCGCATTCCGTTCATGGACATGCTGCGGCGCTACCCCGGCAACGTGCTCAAGGGCATGGGCGCGCGCTACATCGACGGGGTGTTCTTCAACATCTTCGGCGTGTTCTCCATCAACTACCTGACCGGCACCCTCAAGATCAGCCGCACCGATGCGCTGCTGGGCGTGATGGCCGCGGCCGTGGTGATGATCTTCTTCATTCCCTTCTTCGGCCGCCTGTCCGACCGGATGGGGCGCGGCAAGGTCTACATGTGGGGTTCGCTGATCACCGCGGTGTCGGCGTTCCCGGGCTTCTGGCTCATGACGCACAGCGGCGGCAGCGTGCTGCTGGTGTGGCTCGCGATCATCATCCCGTTCGGCATCCTGTATGCCTCGGTGTACGGGCCGGAGGCGGCGCTGTTCTGCGACCTGTTCGACGCCAAGGTGCGCTACACCGGTATCTCCTTCGTCTACCAGTTCTCGGGCATCTTCGCCTCGGGCATCACGCCGATCATCGCGACCGCGCTGCTCAAGTCGGGCGGCGGCCAGCCGTGGCAGATCTGCATGTATGTGCTGTTCGCGGGCGTGGTGTCCGCCGCGTGCGCCTGGATGATCGGGCGGTCCGCGTCGCCGGCCGATGCACCGGTGGCGGTGGCCTCGCGCTGAGCTTGTCTTGATTCCTCAGGAGCTTCTGCCCATGGCGAGCGCGCGCACCACGGCCGCGGTGCGCGTCTCGACGCCCAGCTTCACGTAGACATGCTCCAGGTGCTTGTGGACGGTGCGCGGGCTGATCTCCAGCAGGGCGGCGATCTCGGCGTCGGTCTTGCCGCGCGAGAGCCAGTGCATGACATCGCCCTCGCGGGGCGTGAGGCCGGCCAGCGGCGGCTCGGGCAGCGGCGGCGCGGCGCCGCAGGCCAGCCGGTACAGGAAGGCCACCGCCACCGCATGCTCCAGCCCCATGCGCCGGTAGTAGTCGGCCTGCAGCGCGGCGCGGCGGAGCTCGCGCCGGCCCGGCGCTTTCGTTGCGATGCGGCGGGTTGCGCGCGGGCCATGGCTGCCGGCGCCGTGGTAACGCATGGGCGAGCACCCGGACTCCAATTGCTCCAGCAGGCGAAGCGCGCCTGCACGGTCGCTGTGTGTCAGATACGCCATGGCATGCCCCTTTCACGGTGCATACGCATTGCTGCGTATGGCGCCCGCACGCATCGAGACGCAGGATGCTTGCAGGCCCTTGGCCGCGACCCAGTATAGGCACGCAAGGGCGCGCAGATCGCCTGCCGGCGAAGGGGATACACATGGCCATCGATGAAACACCCCCTGACGCGTCCAGGGGTAGCCTCGAGCCAGCCCCCTTCCACCGGCCCGGTCTTCGAAACACGTCCGTAAGGACATTCCAGGAGCCACCATGTCACGCCAATACATCGACTGCCGCGAGTTTCCAAGCACGATGAACTGCAGTGTCGCGCTCTCTGCCGACACCGAGGGCGAGCTGCTCGAAGCCGCCGTCCAGCATGCCGTGGCCGTCCACGGCCATACCGACACGCCGGAGTTTCGCAAGCAACTGGCGGGCATGTTCAAGACCGGCACGCCGCCGCTGGAAGCTCCGGCCGCGCAGAAGGTGCCTGCCTGACGCCCCTGCGGGGTCTCGGCCGCCGTTTCCGCGCGGCGATGAATACCTTCGGGTGCTTTCGATGAGCACCCGTCGATGAAGTCCGGGCCACCCGGTCGAGCGTTGCGCTGCCTGCCAAGCGCGCTTTCCGAAGTCGCGCTATGGTTCGCTGCCACCCACGGCGAACCAGAAGAAAGGCGGGGCCCATGATCGATCTCAACATCAACGGCCAGTCCGTTGCCCTCGACGCGCCGGAAGACATGCCCCTGCTCTGGGCATTGCGCGACATCGTCGGCCTCACCGGCACCAAGTTCGGTTGCGGCATTGCGCAGTGCGGCGCCTGCACCGTGCACCTCGACGGCCAGCCCGTGCGTTCATGCGTGCTGCCGGTCGGCTCGATCGGCAAGAAGGCCGTCACCACCATCGAGGCCGTCTCGCAGACCCCCGCGGGCAAGAGCATCCAGAAGGCCTGGCTCGACGTCGATGTCGTGCAATGCGGCTACTGCCAATCGGGACAGATCATGTCGGCGGCCGCGCTGATCCAGCGCACGCCCCACCCGAGCGACGCCGACATCGACCTGGCCATGGCGGGCAACGTCTGCCGGTGCTGTACCTACTCGCGGATCCGCGCGGCCATCAAGCAGGCCGCCACCGGCAAGGCCGAAGTGCTGCAGTCGGTAGTCGCGATGCCGGCAAGGAGCGCATCGTGAAGCCCGCCGCAGGCATCAGCCGGCGCAGCGCCCTGCAGGCCGGTGGCCTGGCGCTGGCCTTCACCTGGGTCGGCGGCAGCAAGGTCTTCGCGGCGATCAGCCCCCGGCAGCAAGCTGCCGATGCGGCCGCCGCGCTCGCGGACGGCAACCCCGCGTTCGCGCCGAATGCCTTCATCCGCATCGATGCCGACGGCGCCGTGCGCCTCGTGATGCCGATGGCCGAGATGGGCCAGGCGATCTACACCGGCTCGGCAATGCTGCTGGCCGAGGAACTCGGCGTCGAGCTCGACCAGGTGCGCGTGGAGCATTCGCCGCCGAACGAGGCGCTCTACGGCATGCCGCTGCTCGGCGGCCAGATCACCGGCGGCTCGACCAGCACGCGCGGCACCTACGGCGTGCTGCGCGAGGCGGGCGCCGTGGCGCGCACGCTGCTGGTGAGCGCCGCTGCAGAGCAGTGGAAGGTCGACCCTGCGAGCTGTGCGGTCGCGCGCGGCGTGGTGAGCCATGCGACATCCAACCGGCAGCTCGGCTTCGGCGCGCTGGCCGGCGCCGCCGCCAAATTGCCGATGCCGGCGAAGGTGACGCTGAAGGAGCCGAAGGATTTCAAGCTGATCGGCCAGCCGCTGCGGCGGGTCGATTCGGCCGGCAAGGTCGACGGCACGACGCAGTTCGGCATCGACGTGCGCCTGCCGGGCATGAAGGTGGCGACGGTCAGGGCCTGCCCCACGCTCGGAGGCGTGCTGGCCTCGGTGGACGACAAGGCAGCGCGGGCGATTCCCGGCGTGATCGACGTGCTGCGCATCAAGGACGCGGTGGCCGTGGTGGGCGAGCATTTCTGGGCCGCGAAGCGCGGCCTCGATGCATTGAACATCCAGTGGACGCCGGGCCAGAACGCCGCGCTCACCACGCAGCAGCTGCGCGCGGCGCTGGCCAATGCGCTGGCGAAGGACAAGGCCATCGTCGGCAAGGAAACCGGCAAGCGGCCCGAGGGCACGCTGGTGCAGGCCACCTACGACCTGCCGATGCTGGCCCACGCGACCATGGAGCCGCTCAACACCACGGTGCACGTGCGGCCCGACCAGTGCGAGATCTGGGTCGGCACGCAGGTGCCGACGCGCTGCGTGAGCGCCGCGGCCAAGATCGCCGGCATTGCCGAAGACAAGGTCGTGCTGCACAACCAGTACCTGGGCGGCGGCTTCGGCCGCCGGCTCGAGACCGATTCGGTCGAGCAGGCCGTGGCCTTCGCGAAACAGGTGCCCTACCCGCTCAAGGTGGTGTGGACGCGCGAGGAAGACATCCGCCACGACATCGTGCGCCCGATGTACCACGACGACATCTCGGCCGTGGTCGATGGCGACGGCCAGATTCTCTGGTTCGGCGACCGCATCGCGGGCGGCACGGTGCTGGGCCGCTGGGCCCCCGCCTTCATGGGCAAGGACGGCATGGACAGCGATTTGATCGAATGCGTCGCCGAACCCTGCTACGACCTGCCGAACCTCAAGGTGGAGTGGGTGCGGCACGACATGCCGGCCGGACTCAACGTCGGCTGGTGGCGCGGCGTGGGTCCGACGCACAACCTCTTCGTGATGGAGAGCTTCATCGACGAGCTGGCGCAACGCGCGAAGAAGGACCCCGTGGCCTACCGGCGCGCCATGCTGAAGAAGAACCCGCGCACGCTCGCGGTGCTCGACCTGGCAGCCAGCAAGATCGGCTGGGGGGCGGGTACGCTGCCGGCGCGCGTCGGGCGTGGGGTGGCCGTGGGCGATGCCTTCGGCAGCCGCGTGTGCGCGATTGTTGAGGCCGAGGTCACGCCGCAGGGCGAGGTTCGCATGCGGCGCGCGGTGGTCGCGGTCGATTGCGGCATTGCAGTGAATGCGGGTTCCATCGAGGCGCAGATCCAGGGCGGGCTGCTGTTCGGGCTGAGCGCGGCGCTCTTCAGCGAGATCACGCTGCGCGAGGGGGCCATCGAGCAGAGCAACTTCCACGACTACCGGATGCTGCGCATCAACGAAGCGCCGCCGGTCGAGGTCCACACCGTCAAGAGCGGCGAAGCGCCCGGCGGGATCGGCGAAGTCGGCACCGCCATCGCCGCGCCGGCGCTGGCCAACGCGATCTTCGCGGCGACGGGCGTGCGACTGCGCGCGCTGCCGGTGAACCGCGCACTGCTGGCGCAGGACAAGGAGGCGCTGAAGAAGAAAATTGCCGGTGCCAAGCCCGCCGGGCCCGGCGCAAGGAGCGCAGCATGAAGCGGCTACTCAACGTGCTGGTGGCGGTGTTCGTCGTGGGCGTGGCGCTGTATTTCTTCCTGAACCGCACCGACAAGTCCGAAGGCGAAGCGCCGGTGCTGGCCGGTGCGCCCGGCAATGCGGCGCTGCTCGTGCGCGGCGAATACCTCACCAAGGCGGCCGACTGCGTCGCGTGCCACACGGTGCCCGGCAAGGGACAGCCCTTCGCCGGCGGCCTGCCCTTCGTGCTGCCTTTCGGCACGATCTACTCGTCGAACATCACCGCGGACCCCGAAACGGGCATCGGCAAATGGAGCGACGACGACTTCGTGCGCGCGCTGCACGACGGCGTGCGCGCGGACGGAAAGCGCCTGTACCCGGCGTTCCCGTACACCTCGTACACCGCGCTGAGCCGCAATGACGTGCTCGCGATCAAGGCCTACCTGTTCAGCCTGCCCAAGGTGAGCCAGCCGAACCGGGAGGCCGACCTGGGCTTCCCGTTCAACCAGCGCTGGGCGATGGGCTTCTGGAACGCGGCCTTCTTCAAGAGCAGCCGCTTCGAGGCCGATGCGTCGAAGCCGCCCGCGTGGAACCAGGGCAAGTACCTCGCCACGGCGCTCGGCCACTGCGCGGAATGCCATACGCCGCGCAACTTCGCCTTCGCGATGGATGCGGGCAACAACCTTGCGGGCGAATCGATCCAGGGCTGGCGCGCCTACAACATCACCTCGGATGCGAAGCACGGCATCGGCGCCTGGAGCGATGCCGAGATTGCCTCGTACCTGACGACCGGCCACGCGGAGGGCCGCGGCTCGGCCTCGGGGCCGATGGGCGAGGCGGTGGAGCACAGCCTGCAGTACCTGAAGCCGGAAGACGCCTCGGCGCTCGTGAGCTATCTGCGCACGGTGCCCGCGAAGGCCGGAAAGAATCCGATCGAAGTCGATGCGAAGGCGCCGTGGGCCCTGGCCGCGAGCGCGGCAGCGCCCGCCGCCAACACGGCCGAAGGCCACGAGCAGGGGCTCAGGCTCTTCGCGGCGGCGTGCGCGAGCTGCCACCAGTGGAACGGACAAGGCCAGCAGAGCGCCAACGCGTCGCTGCTGGGGGCGCGCGGCGTGAACGACCCGGACGGCTCCAACGTCACGCAGATGATCCTGCAGGGCGTGAAGATGCGCGTGCGCGGCGACGAGGTCTACATGCCGGCGTTCGGCAAGGCCTACACGGACACCGAGGTCGCGGCGCTCGCCAACTACGTCATTGCGCAGTTCGGGAACAAGCAGGGCACGGTGACCCCGGAGTTCGTGGCGAAACAGCGCGCACGCTGAAGAGGCGAAACGGGGGGATGCCCCTACGGCCTGCGGCCCCTCCCCCGATGCTGGAACAATGCGTCCACCATGGACGGCCTCGATCTCATCAAAACATTCCGTGAAGTCGCGTTCCGGCGCAGCTTCTCCCGCGCGGCGATTTCGCTGGGCATGTCGAAAGCCACGGTCAGCCGTTACGTGGCGGAGCTCGAAACCCGCAGCGGCGTGCGCCTGCTGAACCGCTCCACGCGTTCGCTGAGCCTGACGGATGCCGGGCAGGTGCTGCTCGACCGCAGCACCGAGCTGGTGGCCATGGCCGAGAACACGCTGAACGACCTGCAGGCCCATGGCTCGCACCCGCAGGGGCGGCTGCGCATGAGCGCACCGCACGGGCTGATCTGCGGCTGGCTCTCGGACGTGATCGCCGATTTCATCAAGCGCTACCCGGACGTGTACGTGAGCCTGGTGTTCACCAACGACGACCTTGACCTGATCGAGGAAGGCATCGACATCCACCTGACCGGCGGGCGCATCGACGACATGAACCTGATCGTGCGCCGGCTGGTGCAGTTCGACATGGTGGTCTGCGCCACGCCGGCCTACTGGGCCCAGCGCGGCATGCCGCAGACGCCCGAGGAGCTGGGCCGGCACGATGTGCTGAGCTACTCGGCGAAGCCGACCACCCACCTGCCCTTCGAGACCGACGGCAAGCCGTACGACGTGCCCGTGCACAGCCGCATGGAAGCCAACGACGCCGTGGCCCTGATCGAGCTGGCGCTGCGCGGCGTGGGCGTGGCCTACGTGCCCGAGCCGCTGGCGCAGTCGCACCTGGAGCGCGGCGCGCTGGTGCCGGTGCTGCGCGAGCACATGCCGCGCGAGCACTGGCTGTACGCGGCATATTCGCAGCGCCGCCACAACAGCGCCGCAATGCGCGCGATGCTGGACTTCCTGGAGCAGTCGATGGGCGCCGCGGGCGAGCTGCCCGTCATGCCGGCGATGCCGCCGCTGCCGCGCGTGGTGCCGCCTACATTCGCCCTTTCCAGGGAACAAGACGCCGCTCGAGCCACCGCATCAGCAGGTCGAACAGATAGGCCACCACCCCGATGACGATGATGCCCATGATGACGATGTCGGTGCGCAGGAAGTTCGACGCGTTCAGCACCATCTGGCCCAGGCCCATGTTGGCCGCCACCATCTCGGCCGCCACCAGCGTGGTCCAGCCGAAGCCGATGGCGATGCGCATGCCCACCAGAATGTCGGGCAGGGCCGAGGGCAATATGACGTGCCGGATCACCTGCATATAGCTCGCGCCCATCGAATACGCGGCATTGATCTGCTCCTGCGACGCGCTGCGCATGCCCGAGCGCGCGGCCAGCGCCAGCGGCGCGAAGCAGCTCAGGAAGATCAGCAGCACCTTCGGCAGCTCGTCGATGCCGAACCAGATGATGATCAGCGGCAGGTAGGCCAGCGGCGGCAGCGGTCGGTAGAACTCCAGCGGCGGATCGAAGATGCCGCGCCAGAAGCGGCTCATGCCCATCGCAATGCCCACCGGAATGGCCGTGATGCAGGCCAGCAGGAAGGCCGAGAAGACCCGGAACATGCTCGCGAGGAAGTGCTGCCATAGCGGCTTGTCGTTGGCCTGGCCCGTGAGGTATTCGTAGAACTGCTGGAACACCGCCTGCGGCGTCGGCAGGAACAGCGGCTTGACCCAGCCCATGTTGGTCACGAGGAACCACAGCGCGACCAGCGCCACCACCGTGACCACGCTGATGGTCAGGCTCGAGCCCTCGCCCGGCACCTTGAAGGCGCTGGTCTTGAGCTTGGCGCCGGCCGCCACCGGCGGCGGCGCGGCGGGCTTGGAAGGAGGTGTCATGGCGACAGGCGTTGCAATGGTGGCCTCAGGCATGGGCAGCCTCGCGATGATGGATGATCGAAAGAACCTCTTCGCGCATGCGGATGAATTCGGGTTCCGACTTCACCTTGCGCGAGTCGCCATGCGACAGGAACTGGCGCGAGAACGGAACCTCGTCGTACACGTGCGAAATGCGCCCCGGGCTCGGGCTCATCACGATCAGCCGCGTGGCCAGGAACAGTGCCTCCTCGACCGAGTGGGTGATGAAGAACACCATCTTGTTCGACTTGGACCAGGCCTTGAGCAGGATCTCCTGCACCTGCTCGCGCGTGAACGCGTCGAGCGCGCCCATGGGCTCGTCCATGAGCAGCACGGCCGGGTCGCTGGCCAGCGCGCGTGCAATGCCCACGCGCTGCTGCATGCCGCCCGAGAGTTCGTACACCGCGCGGTCCGCGTACTGCTGCAGGCCAACGAGCCCAAGCTTCTCTTCCGCGATGCGGTCGCGCTCGGCCTTGCCTGTGCCGGCCAGGCGCAGGCCCAGCGCCACGTTGTCGCGCACGTTGAGCCAGGGCATCAGCGCATGCTTCTGGAACACCACGCCGCGGTCGGCGCCGGGGCCGACCACGGGCTTGCCGTCGAGCAGGATGTCGCCGGTGGAAGGCGGCAGGAAGCCGGCAATGCTGTTGAGCAGCGTGGTCTTGCCGCAGCCCGAGGCGCCGAGCGCCACCACGAAGTCGCCGTCGCGCATCGTGAGGTTCACCGGGGCCAGCGCCTGCAGCGTGCCGCCCTTGACGGCGTAGTTGACCGTGAGGTCGCGGATGTCGAGCGTGGGCATGCGGCCTACTTCCCCATGGCTTTCTCGACATAGGCCGTGGTCACGAAGGCGCTGTAGTCGGGCTTGACCTCCTGCACCCGGCCCTGCTCCTTCAGGAACGCCGCCGTGCCCGCCATCGCCTTGGCCGCGCCGCCGCCCAGCCACGTGGGCGAGACCTGCTCGGCCATGGTCGGGAAGGTGTAGAGCGCCATTGCGGCCGACACGTCCTTCGGATCGGCCTTGGTCCACTTGGCCATGGCCTTGGTCTGCGGCGAATCGGGCGTCCAGCTCTTGCCGGTGGCCTTGTATTCCTCGTTCGCGCGGTTGAGCGCCTTCACGAAGGCGATCATGAACGGCTCGTTGGCGGCAGCCCACTTGGCATTGACCACGATGCCCTCGAACGTGGGCGCACCCCGCTTGCCGATACTGCCCGAGGTGGCGATGGTCTTGCCCGTGCCCTTGATCCTGGAAAGCACCGGGTCCCAGATGAAGGTGGCGTCGATGTCGCCGCGCTCCCAGGCCGCCGCGATCTCGGGCGGGCGCATGTTCATCACGTTGACGCTCTTGGGGTCGACGCCGTCCATCTTCATGCCGGCCATGAGCTGGTAGTGCGCGGTCGAGACGAAGGGCGTGGCCACCTTCTTGCCGGCCAGGTCCTTCATGCTGTTGATGCCCGACGCGTTGCGCGCAACCAGCGCCTCGGCGTTGGCGATGTCGGCCGAGATCCAGAACAGCTTGATGTCCTGCCCCTGGCTGGCCGCGGCCGTGAGCGGGCTGGACCCGGTTTCGCCCATCTGCACGTCGCCCGACGCCATGGCCCGGATCACGTCGCCGCCGCCGGAAAACATGCGCCAGTTGATCTTGTAGCCCGTGGCTTTTTCGACCTCGCCGGATTCCATGACGAGGCGCAGGGGGACCAGCATGTCCTGGTGGGCGAAGGTGAGTTCCTTGGCTTGCTGTGCGAGCGCGGCGCCGCTGCTCATCATCAGCATCGCGGCGGCTGCGAGCGCTGCGCGTTTCAGGGAAAGACGTCGGGGCATGGTCATCTGTTTTCTCCTGGTGGTGAGTCTGGGCGGACTTTGCACCTGTTGGGTCTTTGCAGAAAGTACCAGCGCTGTGGGGGGTATGGAGCCAGCTTGTCGGTGAATACCCTTGTTCTGGTGCGATGCCTGTTGGGTGTGCACGGGGGCGGTGCGTTTTTTGGGGGCGAGACCCGGCCCCCGGAACACAAAAAAACTCAATGCGCCCTCACCTCCCCCCGAGCCAACGCCAATTCCCCGACAGCCATCCCCAAAGCCTGAATCCCCAAAGGAATCTGCGAAGCCGCAATGGACGACAACCGCAGCCGGAAGAACGGACACGGATAGGGCGGTTTCGCAAAGAACACATCCCCCGCTTCGATCAGCACCCCATGGCTGCGCGCCATCAGCGACAGCTCGCCCGCGTCGACCCACGCCGGCGCCCGCACCCAGATCGACGCCCCGCCCTGCGGCAGCGTGAACTCGAACTCGGGAAGATGCTCGCGCAGCGCCTGGGCCGCCAGCGCCAGCCGCTCCTGCATCGCATGGTTCACGCGCCGCGCATGCGACTCGTGGTGCCCCAGCGAAAGGAACAGCGCATACGCATGCTGCAGGAAGGCGCTCGGATGCCGGACCATCGCATGCCGTATGCCGCGCAGCTCCCTGATCAGCGCGCGCGGCGCCACGATGAAGCCCAGCCGCAGCGCGGGCGACAGGCTCTTCGACACCGAGCCCACGTAGATCACGCGCCCGGTCTTGTCCAGGCTCTTGAGCGCCGGCATCGGCGTGCCTTCGTACAGGTTCTCGGCCTCGTAGTCGTCCTCGATGATCACGAAGTCCTGGAGCTCGGCCTTGCGCAGCAGCCACTGCCTGCGCTCCAGGCTCAGCGTGGCGGTGGTCGGGCTCTGGTGCGAAGGCGTCACGAAGAGGTAGTCGGCCGCGGGCAGCGCATCGACCACCAGGCCCTCCTCGTCCACGGCCACCTCGACCCACTTGGGGTTGCGCATCGAGAAGCTGTTGCGCGCATGCGGATGGCCGGGCTCTTCCAGGCCGACGCGGGTGCGCTCGTCGAACAGCGCATCGGCCAGCAGGTAGTACGCGTGCTGCGCGCCGAGCGTCACCAGGATCTCTTCCTTCAGCGCGAACACACCGCGCTTGGGCAGCAGGCGGGTGCGGATCTGCTCGATCAGGTCGGGCACGTCGTCGGTTTCGAAGTCGGGCGTCCAGTGCGGCAGCTGCGATCGCGCCAGGCTGCGCGCGCAGCACTCGCGAAAATCCTCGGTCGGAAAAAGCTGCGGGTCGTAGTTGCCGTAGACAAACGGGAACGGATAGTCGCGCCAGCGGTCGGGCTTCGCAAGCGTGGGCTTGCCCTCCAGTGAACGCAGCACGCGCCCCGACCAGTCGGGCGGCTGGCTGGCCTGGCCGCTGCGGCCCACCAGCGGCTCGGCAAGCGCAGCGGACAGTGGCCGCGCGTTGCGCGCCACGAACACGCCGCTGCGCGGGCGCGCCTCCAGAAAGCCCTCGTCGATCAATTGCAGATAGGCCGAAGTCACCGTGTTGCGGCTCAGCCCCAGCAGCGCCGCAAGCTCGCGCGACGAGGGCATCGAGGCGCCGGGGCTCAGGTGGTCTTCGAGGATGGCCTGCACCACGGCGGCGCGCAGACGGGCCTGCAGCGGCAGGGCGGGCTGGTCGGGTAGCGCGAAGAGCTGCGCCCATTGGGTGGCTCTGGGGTTGGCCATGGTGCGCCGCAGTTTAGGGCAAGCACGGCGTTCTGGCTCGGTCGAATTCCCGCATCTGGCCCTATCGCGCGGGCGGCGGGCTGCCTACGCTTGCGGCATTCAATCCCGGAGCCCCCGCGTGACCGCACAGCCTTCTTCCTCCTCTTCTTCCGTCACCACCGACACCCTGGCCGCGTTCAGCGATGCCTGGAACCGCCACGACATCGACGCGCTGATGGGCTTCATGACCGAGGACTGCATCTTCCAGACCGCCGCCGGCCCCGACGCCTGCGGCACCCGCCACGTGGGCTCCGAGGCGGTGCGCAAGGCCTTCGCGGCGGCATGGCAGGCCGTGCCCGATGCGCAGTGGATCAATGGCCGGCATTTCGTGCACGGCGATTTCGGCACCTCGCAGTGGACCTTCACGGGCACCGCGGCCGACGGCAGCCGCATCGAGACCGACGGCATCGACGTCTTCACCTTCAGGGGCGGAAAGATCCACCTGAAGAACGTGTTCCGCAAGGCCCGCCCCAATCTGCCGGCGGCCCGCTAGGCCCGCCGTTCCGGGAGCCCCGCATCATGACCCTGTCCGGCACCGCTTCTTTCTCCGCCTCGCAACCGCAGCAGCAGCCCGCGAGCCGTCCCTATGACCCGCGCTACGACCCGCTGGTCGCGCCCGACCCCGGCGCTGGCCGCGCCTACGCGCCCACCTGGTGGGTGGCCAGCGCCGGCACGCCGCCCGAGGACGACGGCCCGCTGCTGCGCGACATCGATGTCGACGTGGCCATCATCGGCTCGGGCGCCACCGGCATGTCGACCGCGCTCTACCTGGCACAGGAGCACGGCATCCAGGCCACGGTGCTCGAAGCCAACCAGGCGTCGTGGGGCTGCTCCAGCCGCAGCGGCGGCCAGGGGCAGAACGCCAGCGGCCGGCTCAAGCGCTCGCAGTGGATCCAGCGCTGGGGCCTGGACACCGCCAGACGCCTCGACGCCGAGATCCGCGGCGGCTTCGAGAACTTCAAGCACTTGACGACGCAGATCGACTGCGATGCCTTCGACGGCGGCCATCTCTATCTGGCGCACCGGCCCGAAAAACTCGCGGTGCTCGACGCCGAGGCGCGCGTGATGCGCGAGCAGTTCGGCTACGCCACGCGCATGCTGACGGCCGAAGAGGTGCGGCGCGACTACTGCGACGAGCGCGAGGCGGCCGGCGCCATGTTCGAGCCCGAAGGCGTGGGCATCCATCCGCTGAAGTTCACCTTCGGCCTGATGCGCAAGGCTCGTGCGCTGGGCGTGAAGGTGCACACCTCGAGCCCCGTGCAGGGCTGGCAGACCATCGACGGCGTGCACCATCTGCAGACCCCCGGCGGCGTGGTGCGCGCGCGCCGCGTGGCCGTGTGCACCGGCGGCTACACCGGGCAGGCGCTGAGCCCGCTGCTGAAAAACCGCATCATGCCGATCCTCTCCAACTCGGTGGTCACGCGCCCGCTCACCGAGGCCGAGCTGCAGGCCACCAACTTCAGGTCGCTGACCTTCCTGACCGACACGCGCACGCTGCGCTTCTACTACCGGCTGCTCAAGGGCAACCGGCTGCAGATCGGCAGCCGCAGCTCGGTGAGCGGCGCCGACGCCGAGCACCCGGTGCACCTGAAGCTGCTCACCGATGCCATCGCGCGCAAGTTCCCGCCGCTCGCGGGCATCCGCATCGACTACTCGTGGTGGGGCTGGGTCGACATGAGCCACGACATGATGCCGCGCATCACGCAGCCCGAGCCGGACAGGAAGATCTGGTATGCGGTGGGCTATGGCGGCAACGGCGTGTCCTTCTCGACCTGGGCCGGCAAGCGGCTGGCCGAGCGCGTGGCCGGCAAGGACACGGGCAAGGAGGTGTTCGAGCTTCCCATCTACAAGTCTGCGCTGCCCTTTCCCAATGTGCTGGGACTGGTGGAATCGCCCGCCTTCGCGCCGTTCCGGCGCATCGGCCAGCGCATGCTCTACAAGTGGTATTGGCTGCGCGACGAGAAGTAGCGGCGCGTGCGGTGCGCATTCACCGAAGTGGCGCATCGCAACGCTGCACAACGGGGCAAACCCGCGGCTTCTGGCCCTGCAGGTCGCGCACGGCTGGCTCTTCGCGTGCACGGGGCAAGCGCCTATCTTCGAGCACAAGGCCCACGGGCCGAATCCGTCCGCCCGACTTGTGTCGAACTTCCAGAGGTCCCGCCATGCCCCTTCTCCGCCTTGCGCGCCGCGCCACCCTGCTCTGGGCCGCGCTGATGACCGCGAGCAGCCTGCTGCCGCTGCCCGCCTCCGCCGCCGAGGAGCAGCCCAGGCGCGGCGGCACGCTGGTGATCGGCAGCACGCAGACGCCACGGCACCTGAACGGCGCGGTGCAGTCGGGCATTGCCACCGCGCTGCCTTCCACGCAGATCTTCGCGAGCCCGCTGCGCTTCGACGACAAGTGGAACCCGCAGCCCTACCTTGCCGAAACATGGAAGCTGTCGGAGGACGGCAAGTCGCTCACGCTCAAGCTGCGCAAGAACGCGGTGTTCCACGACGGCAAGCCGGTCACCTCGGCCGACGTGGCCTTCTCGATCATGGCCATCAAGGCCAACCATCCGTTCACCACCATGCTCGGCCCGGTCGACAAGGTGGACACGCCCGACCCCTACACCGCCGTCATCCGCATGAGCGTGCCGCACCCGGCCATCGTGCTCGCGATGTCGCCTGCGCTGTGCCCCATTCTTCCCAAGCACATCTACGGCGACGGCCAGGAGCTGAAGAACCATCCGCGCAACACCACCGACGTGGTCGGCTCGGGACCGTTCCGGCTGACCGAGTTCAAGCCGGCGCAGCGCATCGTGCTGGAGCGCAACGACCGCTTCTTCCTGCCCGGCAAGCCGTACCTCGACAAGGTGATCGTCAACGTCACGCCCGACATGGCCAGCCTGGTGCTCGGGCTGGAACGCGGCGACGTGCAGATGCTGCCCTTCGCCACGCTGCCCACCGATCTCAGGCGCTTCGCCAACGACCCGAAGGTGTCGCTCACGCCCAAGGGCTACGACGGCATCGGCGCGCTCAACTGGCTGGCCTTCAACACCGCGAAGAAGCCGCTCTCGGACGTGCAGGTGCGCAAGGCCATTGCCATGGCCATCGACAAGAACTTCATCGCCAAGGCACTGATGGGCGGCTTTGCCACGGTGTCCGACGGACCGCTGGTGGCGAGCAGCCCCTTCGCGGTGCCCGACCTGGTGCGCTATCCGCTCGACCTCAAGAAGGCCGCCGAGCTCCTCGACGCCGCGGGCTACAAGGCCGGCGCCGGCGGCGAGCGTTTCAAGCTCACCATCGACTACCTGCCGGGTGCCGACGACCAGCAGAAGAACGTGGCCGAATACATCCGCGGCCAGCTCAAGAAGGTGGGCATCGCGGTGGAGGTGCGCGCCTCGGCCGACTTCCCGGCCTGGGCCAAGCGGCTGGCCTCGCACGACTTCGACCTGTCGATGGACCTGGTGTTCAACTGGGGCGACCCGATCATCGGCGTGCACCGCACCTACCTGTCGACCAACATCAAGCCCATCATCTGGACCAACACGCAGTCCTATGCCAACCCGAAGGTCGACGAGCTGCTGAACACCGCCGGCAGCCTGGCCGACCCGACCCAGCGCAAGGCCTACTACGCGACCTTCCAGAAGATCGTGACCGACGAGCTGCCGATCGAGTTCATCAACCAGGTGCCCTACCACACCATCGCGAGCAAGAAGGTGGGCAACGTGCCCGCCACCATCTGGGGGCCGCTGTCGCCGCTGGACGAGGTCTACCTCAAGTAAGGCGGCACCACATGGGCACATTGCGCTATGCCGCCTCGCGACTGCTCCAGGCCCTGGGCCTGGTGCTTGCGGTGGTGGTGCTCAACTTCGTGCTGGTGCACGCGGCGCCGGGCGACCCGGTGGAGACCATTGCCGGCGCCAGCGGCGGCATGTCGCCCGAGCTGATGGCGCAGCTGCGCAAGCAGTACGGGCTCGACGAGCCGCTGCCGGTGCAGCTGGGCGTGTACCTGGGCAAGGTGGCGCGGGGCGACCTGGGCTACTCGTACTTCTTCAACCTGCCCGTGACGCGCATGATTGCCGAGCGCGTGCCGGCCACGCTGCTGCTGGTGCTCAGTTCGGTGCTGCTGGCCTTCTTCGCCGGCACCGCGCTGGGCGTGCTGTCGTCGCGCAGGCCCAATGGCTGGCTGTCGCAGTTCATCACGGTGCTGTCGCTGGTGGGCTTTGCGGCGCCGGTGTTCTGGCTCGGCATCATGCTGGTGATCCTGCTGGCCTCGGTGTTCCCCATTCTTCCGGTGGCGGGCATGCGCTCCATCGACTCGACCGGCGGCGGCCTCAAGGACGTGCTCGACGTGGCGCATCACCTGGTGCTGCCCACGCTCACGCTGAGCCTGGTGTATCTCGCGCAGTACAGCCGGCTCGCGCGCTCCTCGATGCTCGACGTGCTGGGCTCCGACTTCATCCGCACCGCGCGCGCCAAGGGCCTGGCCGACCGCGTGGTGCTCTACAAGCATGCGCTGCGCAATGCGCTGCTGCCGGTGGTCACCGTGCTGGGCCTGCAGTTCGGCAATGTGCTGGCCGGCGCGATCCTGGTGGAGACGGTGTTCAACTGGCCGGGCCTCGGCCGGCTGGCCTTCGAGTCGGTGCTGCGGCGCGACTACCCGACCATCCTCGGCGTGCTGCTCTTCTCTTCCATCGTGGTGGTGGTGATGAACCAGCTCACCGACCTGTGCTATCGCTTCATCGATCCGCGGATCAAGGCCTCATGAACAAGCTTGCAACGATGCCCTCCGTTTCCGCCGCACCTGATGCGCCCGCGAAGCCGGCCCTGCGCGTCGAGCACCCCGGCATGGAGGCGATGCGCATGTTCCTGCGCAATCCGGCGGCCATTGCGGGCATGGCGATGCTGCTCGCCATGCTGGCGGTGGCCATTGCCGGACCCTGGTTCCACCCGGCCGATCCCTTCGAGATCAAGGCTGCGCCGCTCACGCCGCCTTTCAGCGAGGAAGCCTGGCTCGGCACCGACTACCTCGGCCGCGACGTGCTCACGACATTGATCTACGGCGGGCGCGCCACGCTGCTGGTGGGCGCGGTGGCCGCGCTGCTTTCGGTGCTGATCGGCATCACGCTGGGCGCCTTCGCGGGCTACTACGGCGGCAAGGTCGATGCGGCGCTGATGAAGCTGACCGAGTTCTTCCAGGTGCTGCCCGCGCTGCTGTTCGCGATGGTGGTGGTCACGCTGTTCTCGCCCACGCTGGTGACGGTCACGCTGGCCATCGGCATCATGAGCTGGACCGGCACCGCGCGGCTCACGCGCGCCGAGTTCATGAAGTACCGCGGCCTGGAATTCGTTCGCGCCGAGCGCGCCATCGGCGCGCGCGACACCCGCATCATCTGGAAGGTGATCCTTCCCAACGCGCTGCCGCCGCTGGTGGTCTCGGCCACGCTGGCCATCGGCGCGGCGGTCTTGTTCGAAGCCGGGCTGTCGTTCCTCGGCCTGGGCGACCCCAACCAGATGAGCTGGGGGCTGATGATCGGCTCGAGCCGGCAGTACGTGCTGTCGTGCTGGTGGGCGGTGGCCTTTCCGGGGGCGGCCATCTTCATCACCGTGCTGGCCGTGAGCCTGATCGGCGACGGGCTCAACGATGCCCTCAACCCCAAGCTGAGGGAACGCTGATGGCAAGCGACGACGCACTGCTGCGTGTGCAGGACCTGCACGTCGAGTTCAAGACCCGCCGCGGCCAGGCGCTGGTGCTCAACGGCGTCGACTTCGAGATCCGCAGCGGCGAGACGCTGTGCGTGGTCGGCGAATCGGGCTGCGGCAAGAGCATGACCGCGCTCGCGCTGCTGCGGCTCGTTCCCTCGCCGCCGGGCCGCATCAGCGGCGGGCGCGTGATGTTCCAGGGCGAAGACCTGGTGCAGGCCAACGATGCCCGCATGCGCGAGGTGCGCGGCAACCGCATCTCGATGATCTTCCAGGAGCCGATGACCTCGCTGAATCCGGTGTTCACCGTGGGCGACCAGATCGGCGAATCGCTGCGGCTGCATGCGGGCATGAATGCCC
The DNA here is from genome assembly GCF_007828835.1 of Variovorax beijingensis. Classification (GTDB taxonomy): domain Bacteria; phylum Pseudomonadota; class Gammaproteobacteria; order Burkholderiales; family Burkholderiaceae_C; genus Variovorax; species Variovorax beijingensis_A. Next base: position 61,336 of record NZ_VIVL01000019.1, read on the forward strand.
AGGCGGCCCGCGAGCGCGCCATCGAGATGCTGCGGCAGGTGGGCATTCCGGCGCCCGGGCGGCGCGTCGACGAGTACCCGCACCAGCTCTCGGGCGGCATGCGCCAGCGCGTGATGATCGCCATGGCGCTGGCCTGCCGGCCCGACATCCTGATTGCCGACGAGCCCACCACCGCGCTCGACGTGACGGTGCAGGCCCAGATCTTCGACCTGCTGCGCGAGCTGCAGCGCGAGAAGGGTACGGCCATCATGCTCATCACGCACGACATGGGCGCGGTCGCCGAGATGGCCGACCGCGTGATGGTGATGTATGCGGGCCGCGTGATCGAACAGGGCAGCACCGAACAGGTGCTTTCGCAGCCGGGCCATCCCTACACGCGCGGCCTGATCGATTGCCTGCCCGAACTCGGCAGCAGCGCGGCCTTCGGCGACGGCGCGCGGCCGGAACTCGCCGAGATCGCGGGCGTGGTGCCGTCGATCTGGGAGCTGGGCCGGGGCTGCGCATTCCGCGAGCGCTGCCCGCATGCGATGGCGCGCTGCGCCGCAGAGGTGCCGCCGATGTTCGCACTCGAAGGCCCCGCAGGAGGCGCGGGCGCACCGCACGGTGCCGCCTGCTGGCTGCATGCCGAGGCGCCGCAGGCGCGCATGAAGGAGGCCGCATGACATTCATCGGCAAGGCCGACACGCTGCTCTCGGTCGACGAACTCAAGGTGCACTTCGCGCGCGGCAAGGCAGGCTGGGGCAAGCCCGCGGAAGTGGTGAAGGCGGTGGACGGTGTCTCGTTCGAGATCCGGCGGGGCACCACGCTGGCGGTGGTGGGCGAATCGGGCTCGGGCAAGACCACGACCGCGCTCGCGGTGATGCGGCTCTCGCCCGTCACCTCGGGCCGCATGCGGCTGGGCGACACCGACCTGGGCGCGCTGCAGGGCGAGGCGCTGCGCCGGGCGCGCACGCGCATGCAGATCATCTTCCAGGACCCGTTCTCCTCGCTGAATCCGCGCGAGCGCGCCGGTGCCACGGTGCGCGCCCCGCTCGAGCTGATGCAGGTGGGCACGCCCGAAGAGCGCACGCGCCGCGTGGCCGAACTCTTCGAGGCCGTGGGCCTGCGGCCCGAGCAGCAGCACCTGTTCCCGCACCAGTTCTCGGGCGGGCAGCGCCAGCGCATCAACATTGCGCGCGCGCTGGCCACCAACCCCGAGCTGGTGGTGTGCGACGAGCCGGTGTCGGCGCTGGACATCGCGATCCGCGCGCAGATACTGAACCTGCTGGTGCGGCTGCAGCGCGAACTGGGGCTGACCTACCTCTTCATCTCGCACGACATGGCGGTGGTGGAGCACATCTGCGACGACATCGCCGTGATGTACCTCGGCCAGATCGTGGAGCGCGCGCCACGGCGCAGCTTCTTCGCGCGGCCGCTGCACCCCTACAGCGTGGCGCTGATGTCGGCCGTGCCGACCGTGGGCGGCGGGCGCCGCCGCGCCGCCAGCCGCATCAAGCTCTCGGGCGATCCGCCGAGTCCGATCAATCCGCCGCCCGGCTGCCGCTTTGCCGGCCGCTGTCCCGTGGCCGAGCCAGCCTGCGCGGCCGAGTTGCCGCCGCTGCGCGAAGTGGCGCCCGACCATTGGGTACGCTGCAGGCGAGTCGATATCGTCGACGGCACGGCCCTTCCTCCTCTTTCGATGCCTGAACTGCCATGAGCACCCCCATCACCACCGTCTACCCCGCGCGCAGGATCATCACCATGAACCCGATGCAGCCGCATGCCACGCACGTGGCGGTGCGCAGCGGCCGCGTGCTGGCCGTGGGCACCCTCGCGGACATGCAGGCCTGGGGCGCCTTCACGCTCGACGAGCGCTTTGCCGCCAAGGTGCTGATGCCGGGCCTGGTCGAGGGCCACTGCCACCTCAAGGAAGGCAGCATGTGGGACTGGACGTACCTCGGCTGGTTCGACCGGCGCGACCCCCAGGGCAAGGTGTGGAGCGGCCTGCGCTCGATGGACGAGGTGGTGGCGCGCCTTCGCGAAGTGACCGCGCAGATGGCGGCCGACGGCATTCCCGACACCGAGCCGCTGATCGCCTGGGGCTTCGATCCCATCTACTTCGGCGGCGAGCGCATGACGGTCGCGCACGTCGACCGCGCCAGCGCCACGCGGCCGGTCGTCATCGGCCATGCCAACGGCCACCTGATGAACGTCAACAGCGCCATGCTGCGCATCGCCGGCATCACGCGCGACAACGAGGTCGAGGGCGTGGTCAAGTTCGCGGCCGGCGAGATGGCGGGCGAGCCCACCGGCGAGCTTCAGGAGCCGGCCGCGATGTTCCTGGTGCTGCGCAGGATCGGCAATGCCGGCCTGCTCGCGCCGATGACCGAGGCCGGCGTGCGCTCCTTCGCGCGCCTGGCCTGCATGCAGGGCGTGACGACCGCGACCGACCTCGTCAACAAGCTCACCGACGAAGACTGCGGCGTGCTCGAGAACGCGACGCGCGACGAGGGCTTCGGGGTGCGCATCCTGCCGGCGTTCCAGGCTTTCCACGGCACGCACGGCGCGGCCCAGGGCGCCGAACATGTCAGGGCGCTGGTGCCGCGCAGCACCGACCGGCTGCGCTACGGCCTCGTGAAGATGATGCTCGACGGTTCGATCCAGGGCTTCTCGGCGCGGCTGCGCTGGCCGGGGCATTTCAACGGCGCGCCCAACGGCATCTGGGTGACGGCGCCCGCGCAGTACGAGGCCGACTTCGAGACCTACCATCGCGCAGGGCTCACCATCCACACGCACACCAATGGCGACGAGGCCAGCGAGGTGGCCATCGACGCCATCGAGCGCGTGCTCGCGCGCGCGCCGCGCCCCGACCACCGCCACACGCTGCAGCACGGGCAGATGATCGATGCGCCGCTGTTCCGGCGCATGGCGTCGCTCGGCCTCGGCGCGAACCTGTTCGCCAACCACCTCTGGTACTGGGGCGACCAGCATTACGAAATGACCATGGGCCCCGACCGCGCGAACCGGCTCGATGCCTGCGGCAGCGCGCTGGCGGCCGGCGTGCCGCTGGCCATCCATTCCGATGCGCCGGTCACGCCGCTCGGGCCGCTGTTCACCGCGTGGTGCGCCGTGAACCGCATCACGCCCAAGGGCCGGCTGCTCGGCGAATCGGAGCGCATCTCGGTGCCGCAGGCGCTGCATGCGATCACGCTCGGCGCGGCCTGGACGCTGAAGCTCGACGGCGAGATCGGCAGCATCGAATGCGGCAAGCGCGCCGACTTCTGCGTGCTGGAAGACGATCCGCTTGAGATGGACCCGATGGCGCTGAAGGATGCGCGCGTGTGGGGCACGGTACTGTCGGGCCGCGTGTTCGAAGCACAAAGAAATTGAGCATCGCGTGACGCAAGGGAACAGGCGCTTGCCGCTCACCGTCATCGGCGGCTTCCTGGGCGCGGGCAAGACCACGCTGCTCAACCGCTGGCTGCGCGAGGCGCAGGGCCTGCGCATCGCGGCGCTGGTGAACGACTTCGGCGCGCTCAACATCGATGCCGAGCTGGTCGCCGCCACCCACGGCGAAACGCTGGCCCTGACCAACGGCTGCGTGTGCTGCCAGATCGGCGACGACCTGGGCCGCGCGCTGGTGCAGGTCATCGAGTCGGCCACGCCCTTCGATGCGGTGGTGATCGAGGCCAGCGGCGTTTCCGATCCATGGCGCATTGCGCAGATCGGCATGGCCGCGCCCGAGCTGAGCCTGGAGGGCGTGATCGTGCTGGTCGATGCGACCGCGGTGGCGCAGCAATCGCGCGACGTCCTGCTGGCGGACACGCTGGCGCGGCAGTTGAAGTCCGCCGATCTCGTGGTGCTCAACAAGGCCGATCTCGCGGACGCGGACGCGCTCGCGCAGGCGAACGCCTGGGCCGAGGCCACCGCGCCCGGCACGCCGCGCATCGAAGCCACCCGGTCCGCGGTGCCGCTCGCGCTGCTGTCGGGCCTGGCGCTGCCGGCCGCGGGTCGCGGGCCCTGCGCGCGCGAATGCGAACACGACCACGACCACGGCCACCACCACGCCCCCGACCACGGCGCGACGTTCCAGACCTGGAGCGCGCAGCCCGCGGCCGCCATCCCTGCCGAGCTGCTGCGCGCATGGCTGCGCGACGTGCCGCCGGGCGTGCTGCGGCTCAAGGGCCTGCTGCGCACCGGCCAGGGCGCGGACGGCGACGAATGGTCCGAGGTCCAGTTCGCCGGCCGCCATGGCTCGCTGCGCAAGGCCAGACCGCCACGTGACGCGCGCGCCGGCGTGGTCGCCATCGGCCTGCGGCATCGATTGCCCACGCAGGCACTGGAGCATTTCTTCGCGCGTTGAGCCGGGCCGTGTTGCAATCGCATGTTTTCAACGTGCAGGCCACCGACGCATGATGACTTCTTCGCTCCTGATCCGCCCTCCGACGCCCGACGACTACGCCGCATGGAAGCCGCTGTGGGACGGCTACAACGCCTTCTACCAGCGCGAGGGCCCCACGGCCCTGCCCGAGGAGATCACGCGCGTCACCTGGCAGCGCTTCTTCGACGCCTACGAGCCGGTGCACGCGCTGGTGGCCGAACGCGACGGCCGGCTGGTGGGCCTCACTCACTATCTCTTTCACCGCAGCACCACGCGCATCGAGCCGAACTGCTACCTGCAGGACCTGTTCACGCTGCCGTCGGAGCGCGGCCGGGGCGTGGGGCGGCAGTTGATCGAAGGCGTGTATGCGCACGTGAAGCGCGTGGGTGCGCACCGCGTCTACTGGCAGACGCAGGTGACCAACCTTGCCGGACGCGCGCTCTACGACAAGGTCGCCACGCACGACGGGTTCATCGTGTACGGCACCTTCGTCTGAACCTCGCCTGAGGAATCTCAGTACTTGATCGTCACACCGGCCTTCACGCCGTTGTTGCTCTTGCCATCCGTCAGCACGCCGCCCGTGAGCGACACATTGCCGCCCGTGCTTGCGCCCAGCGAATAGGTGGGCCGCGGCGTGGAGGTGTCGGTGCCGATGTAGCTGCCGCTGCCGTCGGGCCGCTGCACGCCGACGGTCGCGCCCTTGGTGTAGGCCGAGGTTTCAGTGGAATTGACGTTGGGCGCCACGTAGATGGTGCCCTTGTCGTCGCTGTCCAGGGGCACTTTCACCGGCTCCGCCATCGCGGCGGTGGCGGCTGCGCAGCACGCGGCCGCACTTACCCACGCAAAGATCGAATTGCTCATGCCCTCGATCCTCGCGGCTGGGCCGCGCCTTTCCTGTAGGACAAGAGGCAGCCCGGCCGGCAGGCGCTTTGTCATGGCTGCGGCGCGCACGGGCGGGACGCTTGTCTCCCCGCAGAAGGGACGCACCGCTCATGTGCGCAGGCGCCGCAATTCCTACAGTGATTTCACGGGAAAACGCCTGGGTCCGCCATGGACAGCAGACGTCGCCAGTTGGCAGATCACTTAGGGAAACAAGCCGTGAAAAAGGTAAATCCATGAACAAAACCTTCCGAACCCTCTGGAATCCGGCGCTCCGCGCATGGGTGGCCGCGCCAGAAATCGCACGCGGCCATGTGCGCACGACCGGCCTGCATGCCGTTGCCATGGCGGTGCTGTGCCTGAGTGCCGGCTCGACCCTGGCCGGGGGCGGCGCGGGCGGCCAGCCCGTGGACAGCACGCTGCATGCGGGTACCGGCGGCAGCAACGGCAGCGGCGGCGCGGGCGGATTCAACGACAGCTCCGTGAACGCGCACGGCGGGGACGGCGGGTCGTCGACCGATGCCGCGGTCACGGCGGGGTCCGCCGCCGACGTCGGAAGTTTCGGCGGCGCCACCGCGGGCGCGGGCGGTGCGGCGGGCAGCTCCAGCACCATCGTCTCCCCCGGCGTGCTGCAGGGGGCCGATGGCGGCGCGGGCGAATCGCAGACCGGCGATTTCAGCAACGGCAATGGATACGGGGGCGGCGGCGGCGGCGGATACCACGGCTTTTTGATGGGCTCCACCACCATCGCGTCCTGGGGCAGCTACACCGGTGGCAGCGGAGGCGCGGGCGGCAACGGCTATTGGGCCGCCGGCGGCGGCGGCGCCGGCGGCTATGGATCCACGCTGATCGGCCTGGTCAACAACTACGATGCGGCCGGCACTTCCACCGGCGGCGCCGGCGGCAAGGGCGGCGACGCCTATTCGCAGGGCGGCGGCGGCGGCAGTGGCGGCGGCGGATTCTTCATCAGCGCGGCAACGCCGGGGCTCGGCTTCGGCAACAGCGGCACGCTCGCAGGCGGTGCCGGCGGCGCGGGCGGATCCGAACTGCTGCCGGCCCGAAGCAATGCCGCGGGCGGCGGCGGCGGCGCGGGCGGCGCCGGTGCCACGCTGGCCGGCAGCACCCTCGCCGTGACCAACGCCGGCCAGATCACCGGCGGCGCCGGGGGCGCTGGCGGTGCGGGTGGTGGCGGCCTGGGCGGCACCGGTGCGCCCGGCAGCGGCGGCGACGGCGGCGTGGGCCTTCTCTCCTCCGGCAGCGGCGCGGCGATTGCCAACAGCGGCACCATCGCCGGTGGCGCGGGCGGCACCGGCGGGGCCAACAGCAACGGCGGCGCAAGCGGCGCGCACGGCACCGGCGGCGCCGGCATCGCGGGCGCCAACCTGAACATCAGCAACAGCGGCACCATTTCTGGCGGGCTCGGCGGCGACGGCGCCACGCGCGCACCGGCCGTGGCATTCACCGGCGGCAGCAACAGCCTGACCGTAAACACGGGCTCATCGATGCTGGGCGCCATTGCCATCGGAAGCGGTGCCAGCGCCAGCGTGATCGCCGGAGCCGACGGCCTGAGCCTGGACAACGCACTGCTGCTGGGAGGCACGGGCACCATCGACACCAACGGCCACGGCATGGGCTGGTCGGGCCCGATCTCGGGCGCCGGCGACCTGGTGAAGGTCGGCGCGGGCACGCTCACCCTGAGCGGCGCCAACACGAACACCGGCGCCACCAACGTCGCGGCCGGCACCTTGCGCGCCGGCGCGGCCGGCACCCTCAGCAGCGCGAGCGCCTTCACGGTCAACGCGGGCGCCACGCTCGACCTGGCGGGCCACAGCCAGACCATCGCATCGATGGCCAACAGCGGCATCGTCTCGCTGTTAAGCGGCACGCCCGGCGCCACGCTCACCGTACAGGGCCCCTGGGTAGGCAACGACGGCACGCTGCGCCTGGGCACCGCGCTGGGCACCAGCGCCAGTCTGAGCGACCGGCTGATCCTCAGCGGCTGCACCGCGATTGCCAGCGGCACCACCAACATCCAGATCACCAACCTGGGCGGCCTGGGCGCACTGACCAGCGGCAACGGCATCGAGGTGGTGACCGCGATGAACGGCGCCACCACCACGGCGCAGACCACCCGCGACGCCTTCCGCCTGGCGGGCGGCCACGTCGACGCCGGCGCCTACGAGTACCGGCTGCACGCCGCCGACGCCAGCGGCGCCGGCGAGAACTGGTACCTGCGCTCCGGCGTCATCGTCGCGCCGCCGCCGCCTCCTCCTCCTCCTCCTCCTCCTCCTCCTCCGCCACCCCCACCGCCACCTGCGCCGCCTGCACCACCTGCGCCGCCTGCACCGCCTGCGCCACCTGCACCGCCTGCACCGCCTGCGCCTGCACCTGCGCCTGCACCTGCACCTGCACCTGCACCGGACGATGGCGGCCCCCCGCGAAGCAGCGATGGCGGCTCCCCGCCTGCGGGCGTGACGGTGCCCACCTACCGTGCCGAAGTCCCGCTGTACGCGGCGCTGCCCGAGCAGTTCCGCCAGTCCAACCTGGCGATGATGGGCAACCTCCACCAGCGCGTGGGCGACGACGGCGCGGCCGGCCTCGCCACGGCCACGCCCGAGCAGGGCTACCGCCAGGGCTGGGCCCGCATCATCAGCATGGACCGCACCATCGCCCAGGCCGGCACCGTGAGCCCCACCAGCAAGGGGCGCCTCACGGGCTTCCAGGCCGGCAACGACCTGTGGGCCGATCCCCACTGGCGCGTCGGCATCTATGTCGGCCAGCTCGAGGGCGACATGCGCGTGACCGGCTTTGCCCGCGGCGTGCAGGGCTATGGGGTCGGCTCCAGCGACCTGCGCAGCCAGTACCTGGGCGCCTACGCCACCTGGAAGAACGACAGCGGCCTGTACGTGGACGGCGTGCTGCAGGCAGGGCGCCACCGCTACACAGCGGCCACGACGCTGGGTTCGGCCGGCTCGGGCAAGGGCCACAGCCTGCTGGCTTCCGTCGAGGTGGGCCAGGGATTCCACATCTCGCCGGAGTGGATCGTCGAGCCGCAGCTGCAGCTGGTGCATCAGCGCGTGAGCCTGGACGACGCCGGCATCATCGGCGCCGTGGTGCAGCAGCACAGCCACAGCGGCTGGCTGGTGCGCGCCGGCGTGCGGGTCAAGGGCGAGATGACCACCAGCGCCGGCCCGCTGCAGCCCTATGCGCGGCTGAACCTCTACCGCAGCAGCAGCGGCACGGACGTCACGCGCTTCATCGGCCCCGCGGCCTATACCGACATTGCCACGCGCACCGGCGGCACCAGCACCGAACTGGCGGCCGGCGCCACGCTGCAGCTCACACAAAGCATGAGCCTGTATGGCGAGGTCGGCAAGTTCTGGGCCTCGGGCAGCGGCGCGCGCGTGAAGAGCGGCCTGAACGGCAGCGTGGGCCTGAAGATCCGCTGGTGAGTGCGGGGCGCCCGGCGGGCGCCTTCGCCGCTACTTTTTCTGCACGGCCACGGCGGCCGGCGCGTCGGGCATGGCCAGCGGATTGCGCCCCGGCCCCTCGACGCGCGTCAGCGTGTTGCGGTCGGTGTGATGGAAGGGCTCGGCCCGGCCCTGGATCTGCATCACCGTGTCCTGGTCGTAGGACCAGGTGCCGTCGGCGTTGATGGTCACCGTGATGTTCCACGCCAGCGTGGTGAACGCGTGCTCGATGAAGGGGTTCGACACGATGCCGTTCACCAGGCTGCCGCGCTCGGCGCTCAGCGTGAAGCGCGTGTCGTCCGCCTTGGCATGGCCGCTGGCCATGGCCACCTGACCGCGCGGAATGGCCAGCGTGTGCAGCACCGTGCCGGTGGCCGGCTCCCAGAGCCAGTAGCCCACCTGGTCGTGGTACATCTTGGTCAGGCCGGGCTTGTGGATGTAGGTGTGGTAGCGCAGGCCGTACAGCAGCTGGGGGCCGTTGGTCTGCGGATCGATCGGCTGCAGCTCGTAGCGCTCGACGTAGACCTGCGTCTTGGGGCCTTCGCGCTTGGGCTTGACGTCCACGCCGCGGCTGCCCTCCCAGATGCCCGCCATGGCGCGCAGCGGCCCGAGATTGGCGAGCGTGTCAGGATCGGCGTTGGGCTCGGTGTAGATGTCTTCGGTGGGGTTCATGGTGTGTGGACTTCTGATTTCTGATGAGGTGAACGGGCTCTAGCCGTTCGTCGACGCCGACTTGTCGGCCGTGGCCAGCACCCGGTCGATGCGGCGCCCCTCGAGCGCGGCAATCTCGAAATGCCAGCCCGCGCAGTCGATGACTTCGCCGGTCTTGGGCAGGTGGCCCGAGACTGCCATCAGCAGGCCGGCCACGGTGTTGTAGCGCCCGCGCTCCTCCTCCGGCAGCTCGCGGATGCCGAGCCGTGCGCGCAGCTCCGACACCGGCATCAGCCCGTCGAGCTCCCACACGCCGTCGGGCCGTTCGCGCGCCCAGGCATCGGTCAAGGTGCCCGGCTGCAGTTCGCCGGTGATGGCTTCGAGCATGTCGCGCGGTGTCATGAGGCCCTGCACCACGCCGTATTCGTCGACCACGAACACCAGCCGGCCGCCGCGTTCGCGGAACTGTTCGAGCAGCTCCATGCCGGTGAGCGTCTCGGGCACGAACACGGCCGGCGCGGCCTCCTGGCCGAGAACGCCGTCATGGCCGGTGCCGAGCCGCAGCAGGTGCGCCACGCTGATCACGCCGACCACGTCGTCGAGCGAATTGCGGCACACCGGATACCAGGAATGCACCAGGTTGAGCGCGCCCGCGTCGGCCACCTTCTGCAACGCCTCGGCCACGGTGTCGGAGGCGTCGAGCCATTCGATGTCGGCCCGCGGGATCATCAGCGACGACAGCCGGCGGTCGTCCAGGTGGAACACGTTGCGCACCATCTGGTGCTCGTGCTGCTCGATCACGCCGGCGTCCACGCCCTCTTCCAGGCTGGCCGAGATTTCTTCCTCGGTCATGGAGCGCGCGGCGTTGGCGTCGATGCGCAGCAGCTTCAGCACGGCAGCGGTAGCGCTCGCGAGCAGCCACACGAACGGCTTGGCGCCCTTGGCCAGCCCGCGCATCGGGCGCGACACCCAGCGCGCCACGGGCTCCGGGTAGAGCTGGCCGATGCGCTTGGGCACCAGCTCGCCGAAGATGATGGTGAAGAAGGTGATGCAGGTCACCACCACCGCAGTGGACACCACGCTGGCGGTGCCGCGGCCCATGCCCAGGCTCTCCATCCAGACCGAGAGCGGCTCCGCAAAGGCGGCCTCGCCCACGATACCGCTGAGCATGCCGATCGAGGTGATGCCGATCTGAACCGTCGACAGGAAATGGGTCGGCTCCTCCATCAGCCGGAGCGCGGCCTCCGCCCCGGCATCGCCCGTTTCGGCCAGTGCTGCCAGGCGCGCACGCCGGCTGGTTGAAAGGGCCATTTCGGACATCGCAAACAACGCATTCAGCGTGGTCAGCAAGGCCAGCAGGAGAACATCCATGAACGGGGGGTGAAAATGAGGACATGGCACTTTACTTGATCGGAGATATCCAGGGCTGCGACGCCGCCCTTCAGAAACTGCTCGACAAGATCGGTTTTTCACCCAGCCGCGACACCCTCGTGCTGCTGGGCGACCTGGTCAACAGGGGCCCCGACTCGGCCGCCGTGCTGCGGCGCGTGCAGGGCTACGGCGCCTCGGCGCTGAGCCTGCTCGGCAACCACGACCTGCACCTGCTGGGCGTGGCGCACGGCGCGCGCAAGTCCAGCCGCAAGGACACGCTGGCCGGCCTGCTCGAAGCGCCCGACAGCGAAGCCATGCTCGAATGGGTGCGCCAGCAGCACATGGCGCTGCACATGCAGATCGATGGCGGCGACCTGCTCATGGTGCATGCCGGCGTGCTGCCGCAGTGGACGGTCGGCGACACGCTCGCGCTGGCGTCGGAGGTCGAATCGGTGCTGCGCGGCCCGGCGCTGGGCGAATTCCTGCTCGGCATGTACGGCAACGAGCCCGCGCAGTGGAGCGGCACGCTCACCGGCAGCGCGCGGCTGCGCGCCATCGTGAATGCGCTCACGCGGCTGCGCTTCTGCACCGCCGAGGGCGTGATGGAGTTCGAGAGCAAGGACGGCATGCTGCCCGGCCCCGAGGGCTTCATGCCCTGGTTCGACGTGCCCGGCCGCAAGACCGCCAATGCCACCATCGCCTTCGGCCACTGGTCCACGCTGGGCTGGCTCTCGCGGCCCGACCTGCTCTCCACCGACACCGGCTGCGTCTGGGGCGGCTGCCTCAGCGCGGTGCGCATTGGCGCGACGCTCGATGAACGCGAGCTGATCCAGGTGAAGTGCGAGCAGGCGCAAAAGCCCGGCAAGCCGGACTGAGCGGCCTCAGGCGCGCGGCAGCCGGAAGCGGTCGAGCGCCATGCGCTGCCGGCCCTCGGCATCGAAGTTCTCGGGGGCAAGCCAGCGCTCGAAGGCCGTGCGCAGCATCGGCCATTCGGCATCGGTGATCGAGAACCATGCGGTGTCGCGGCCGCGGCCCTTGTAGACGATCGCCTGCCGGAAGACGCCTTCGAACTGGAACCCCAGGCGCGCGGCCGCGCGCTTCGAAGGCTCGTTGAAGTTGTCGCACTTCCATTCGTAGCGCCGATAGCCGAGTTCGTCGAAGGCCAGCTTCATCAGCAGGTACTGCGCTTCGGTCGACATCGGCGTCTGCTTCAGCAGCGGAGAAAAAGTGACGCTGCCGACCTCGATCGCGCCGTGGACCGGGTCGATGCGCATCAGTGCGAGCGTGCCGATGGCCCGGCCGCTGCGCCGGTCGATCACCGCGAAGTGCATCGGATCGGCGCTCTGTGCGGCGCGTTCGATGTGGGCCCGGGTGCCCGCCGGATCGATGGGCCGCTCGACGAACAGGTAGGTCCAGTCGCGGCCGTCGGGCGCCTGCGCGTAGGCCGCGTGGAGGTCGTCGGCGTGCCTGGCGGCGTCGAGCGGTTCGAGCACGCAGCACCGGCCTGCGATGGGGCGGCGCGGCGGCAGGGAGCGCGGCGTCCATCCGGGCACCAGGGGACCGATGGGTTGGCCGTATTCGTTGTGGCGAGCTGACATGGGAGGCTTTCGGAAGCAATGAGGCGGCAGTGCCGGGGAACGATAAAGTACGCCCTGCGTGGCTCCACCGGAAGCACCACGCTCGTTCAATTTCATGGTGCCACGTTTTCGCTCATGAGCAACCAGCCCCATCTTGCCGCCGCGGCACTGTTCGAATCCCCTCTGGCCAAGGAGCGCGAGGCCGGCCCGATGCAGCGCCAGCTGCACGAGCGCCTGAAGCGCGCCATTCTCGGCGGCGGCCTGGCGCCGGGCAGTCGGCTGCCCGGTTCGCGCGCGCTGGCCGAGACACTCTCGATTTCCCGCAACACCGTCACTGCGGCCTACGAGCACCTGGCGGCCGAAGGCTATGTTCAGCCCGATCGAAAGGGCACGCGCGTGACCGAGCTGGCCCCGCCAGCAAAGTCCCCGCGCCCCGCCAGATCCGGTGCCGCACCGGCCGCGGCGCAGCGGCTCGTCCGCATCCAGCCCGGCACGCCCCGCGCCGAGATGGACGCGGCCTTGAGGCCCGGCATGCCCGCGCTCTCGCACTTTCCCGCGGCCGCATGGCGGCGCGCGATCGACCGCGCGATCCGCAATGCCAGCCCCGCCACGCTCGGCTATGGCGATCCGCTGGGCGAACCACCGCTGCGCGCGGCCATCGCGCGGCACCTGGCGATTGCGCGCGGCGTGCGCTGCGAGCCGCACCAGGTCGTGATGGCCGAGGGTGCGCAGGAAGCCATTTCGCTGTGCGTGCGGCTGCTGTCGAACCCCGGCGACACCGGCTGGGTCGAAGACCCCGGCTACCGCGGCGCAAAGGCGGCCATGCACGCCGGCGACATGCGCATCGTGCCGATGCGCGTCGACGCCGAAGGCCTGTGCACAAGCGAACGCGACTGGCAGAAGCACCCGCCCCGGCTGGTCTACACCACGCCTTCGCACCAGTACCCGGCCGGTGCGGTGCTGAGCATCGCGCGCCGCCTGGCGCTGATCGCGCAGGCGCGCCGGCATGGCGCGTGGATCATCGAGGACGACTACGACAGCGAGTTCCGCCACACCGGCGAACCCATCGGCGCGATGCAGGGCCTGGTGGACGACGCGCCGGTGCTCTACGTGGGCACCTTCAGCAAGACGATGTTTCCGTCGCTGCGGCTGGGCTTCGTGGTGCTGCCCGCGCCGCTCATGGCCGCGGTGCAGAAGCCGCTCGAGGAGATGCTGCGCGGCGGGCACCGCCACGTGCAGCTCGCGATGGCCGACTTCATCGAGAGCGGCCAGTTCAGCCGGCACCTGGGCCGCATGCGGCGCCTCTATCGCGACCGGCAACAGGCGCTGCGGGCGGCGCTCGACAGGCATTTCAAGGTGCCGCACGAGATCGACGGCGGCCATTGCGGGCTGCACCTCACGGTGCGGCTGCCGCCGCGCTTCGACGACCGCCGCATCGCGGCCGATGCGCTGCGCTACCGGCTCGCGCCCGCTGCGCTGTCGGGCTTTGCGATCCGGCCGCGGCCTTCGGACAACGGGCTGGTGCTGGGCTATGGCAACACTTCAGCGGAACTTTTCGAGCCGCTGGTCAAGCGGCTGTCGCAGCTGGCGCGTGCAGTGGAGCACGGCTAGGAGTTCTTTCGTTTAAATAAAAAGTGCGGCCGAAATCCATTGACTACATACGTCGTATGAGTGCAATTGCTGCGCAATTCAAATCGCTGGTGCAACTGCAACAAAATCCCAAAAAGCGAAAGAAGACTCGCGCCTTGCCATGCATTGAAATCGCATAATTGCGGTCGCTTGAAACGTCTTGTCGCAGCGCACGACGACGCATCGAGAGCGGCCATATCGCTCTCTTAAGCAAAAAGTAATCAACAAAAAGTCTGCAGGGAGTCCGCGTGAAAAACGCCATTGCGACATCGTCCGTCGCGTCCCCGGCGATCTTGTCGATCCCGTGGAGATGCAATCCGTGAGCCGCCGCGTCACCCTCCAGACGCCGCTGGGCGAGGCACTGCAATTCCATCGCCTGGCGGGGCGCGAGGCGCTCAGCCAGCTGTACGCCTTCGACCTCGAACTGCTCGGGCGCCACAACGCGATCGATGCGAAGGCCCTGCTGGGCCAGCCCGCCACCGTCGTGATGGAAACCGAGCGCGGCGGCGTGCGCCACCTGGGCGGCCTCGTCACCCGCTTTGGCCTTGCGCGGCAGGACGACCGCCAGGCCTTCTACGGCATGCGGCTGCGCCCCTGGCTCTGGCTGGCCACGCGCCGCTCCGACTTCCGCATCTTCCAGGACCAGACCGT
>NZ_VIVL01000020.1 GCF_007828835.1 Variovorax beijingensis
AGCTTCAGGAGCTCCTCCAGCGTGCGCACGCCGGCCATGCCGTTGCCGACCATCACGAGCTTGAGTTTCTTCATCATGGGTGGGCCTTTCGGGGATTAAGCAATCGGAAGCGCACGGCGCGCGTAGAGAATCGCGCCATGAGCTTTGAAGTGGACATCGGCTACAGCAGCCAGCGCGGACCGCGCGACGTGAACGAAGACTTCGCGGGCGCCGTGAACGCACCGCCGGGCGAGGAGTCGCGCGGGCTCATCGCGGCCATTGCCGATGGCGTGTCCACCGGCGGGCGCGGCCTCGAGGCGGCGCAGACCACCGTCATGGGCCTGCTGGCCGACTACTTCGCGACGCCCGACACCTGGGAGCCGACTGCCGCGCTCGACCGCCTGGTCGCGGCGCAGAACGCCTGGCTCGCCGACCACAACCGCCGGCGGCAGGGCGGCGCCACCGCGCTCACCACGCTGACGGCGCTGGTGCTGCACGGCCAGAGCTACACGCTCGCGCACGTGGGCGACACGCGCGCCTGGCGCGTGCGCGCCGGCGGCGAGCCGGCCATGCCGCTGACCCAGGACCATGCCTTCGAACACCCCGACATGCGCAGCCGCCTGACGCGCGCCATCGGCCTCGACGACCAGGTGCGTGTCGACTACGCGCAGGGCGACGTGCGCGTGGGCGACTGCTTCGTGCTCAGCACCGACGGCGTGCACGGCGTGCTCAAGCCGCAGCGCCTGGCCGCGCTGGCCCTGCAGGGCGGTGCCGAGGAGGCGAGCGAGGCGCTGGTGCGCGAGGCGCTCGATGCCGGCACGCGCGACAACGCGACCGCGCTGGTCATCCGCGTCGTCGGCCTCGATGTGCGGCAGCTCGACGACGAGCTCGGCGATGGCCGCCGCCTGGCGCCGCCGCCTTTCTTGAAGGTGGGCGACGTGCTCGACGGCTACGTTGTCACCGGGCTGGTGGCCGACACCGGCGTGCACCTGCTCTACCAGGCGCGCAATGCGGCCACGCGCGAACTGGTGGCACTCAAGACGCTGCATCCCTCGCGCGCCAGCGACCCGCAGGAGCGCGCGATGCTCGCGCACGAGGCCTGGCTGGGCCAGCGCGTGGGCAACAGCGGATTCGTGCGCGTGCACGAGCGCGCCGAGAACGCCAGTGCGCTTTACATCGTGTTCGACTGGCACGGCGGGCGCACGCTGGAGCAGATGCGCAAGTCCGGCGCGCGCGGCGCGGTGGCCGAGGTGGTTTCTGCGGCCATCGAGCTCACCAAGGCCCTGGGCCGGCTGCATCGCCATGGCGTGGTGCATCGCGACATCAAGCCCGGCAACCTGCACCTGGGCGACGACGGCCGCTGGCGCATCCTCGACCTGGGCGTCGCGCTGTCGGGCCGCGAAGGCGCGGCCCAGCGGGAGCTGCATGCCGGCACGCCCAGCTACATCAACCCCGAACAGTGGGAGGGCGCCGAAGCCGACACCGCGAGCGACCTGTTCGCGCTCGGCGTCACGCTGTACCAGTGGCTCGGCGGCCACCTGCCCTATGGCGAGATCGAGCCCTACCAGGTGGCGCGCTACCGGCGCGATCCGGCTGCACTCTCGCGCCTGCGGCCCGACGTGCCCGTGTGGCTCGACCACCTGGTGCGCAAGGCCGTCGCGCGCGATCCGCGCGAGCGCTTCGAAACCGCCGAGGAAATGCTGCTCGCCCTGGAGCGCGGCGCTTCCCGCCCCGTGAGCGCGCCCGCCGCCACGCCGCTGATCCGCCGCGATCCGGCTGCGCTCTACAAGATCGCGCTGGCCGTGTCGCTGCTGTTCAACGCACTGCTCGTGGTGTGGCTGCTGTTTCTGCCACGTTGAGAGATGGGATGGCGCGCGCTTCATCGGATGCCTTTTTGTCTACGGCCGCGCTCCGCGCTTAACTTCGCCGGAGGCGAAGTTAGCCTGCGACGAAAAGGCGGTCGTGCGGGCACGGCCGCCTTTTTCGGCCCAGGTGCGGGTCCAGCGGATCTGCATCACGCGCATGACGCCCAGCATCACCAGCGACAGCGCGCCGAAGAACACGAAGCCCCAGACGTAGCTGCCCAGGTACTGCTTCGACAGGCCCATGGCGTTGGGCACCAAGCCGCCGCCCAGCGCGCCGATCTCCCCGATCATCGAGCCGGCCACCGCGGTGCTCGTGGGCCAGCGCAGCGGCACCAGCTGGAACAGCGCGCCGTTGCCCGCACCCAGCGCGGCGAAGCACACGATCAGCAGCAGCGTGGTGAGCGCGAGCGATGCCGACGAGATGCCCACCAGCACGAGCCCGAGCGCCACCACCAGCAGCACCACGGTCAACGTGTTGACGCCGCCCCAGCGGTCGGAGATCCAGCCGCCGACGATGCGCACCGCGGCGCCCATGAAGGCGGCCAGCATCGTGAGCTGGCCGGCCTGCACCTTGCTCACGCCGAACTGGTCGTAGTAGTAGGAGGGCAGGAAGGTGGTGAGCCCGATGAAGCCGCCGAAGGTCACGCCATAGATCAGGCTGAACACCCAGCCGTCCTTCTCGAACAGGCAGGCGATGTGTTCGCGGAAGCTGGCGTGGCTGTCGACGTCGGGTGGTTCCTTGGCAAAGACGATCATCACGATCATCGGCACGAGGATGGCGCCGGCCGCCACGCCGTACACCGCCTGCCAGCCGAGCCACTGCGCGAGCGGCGGCGCCACCAGCACCGACACCGCCGTGCCCACGTTGCCGGCGCCCACCAGGCCCATTGCCAGGCCCTTGTGCTGCGGCGGGAACCAGCCCGAGCCCAGCGACAGCGCCACGCCGAAGCTTGCGCCCGCAATGCCCAGCAGCACGCCCATGGCGAGCAGGTCGTTGAAGCTCTTCACGAAGAAGAAGCCGAACAGCATCGCCACCGCGATCAGGCCCATCTCGACCAGCGTCGCGTTCTTGCGGCCGATGTACTGCGACAGGATGCCGAGCGGAAAGCGCATCAGCGCGCCCGCGATGATCGGCACCGACAGCATCAGCCCCTTTTGTGCGGGCGAGAGGTCGAAGCTCTCGCCGATGAAGGGCGCCATCGCGCCGTTGAGCACCCAGATGCAGCACGAAAACGAGAAGTACAGGAAGGACGCAAACAGCGTCGGCCCGTGGCCGGAATGCAGAAAGGTCTTGAAGCTGGACATGGCGTTCAATCGTGCGAAATGCCGCGGCGCGGCCTTGCAGGAGCCGTGTCGGCGGACGGGGTTGGGGCGGGATGCCGGCGGCGGACGCTGCCGGCGTGGGGGTGCTTCCCGGCACGTGCAGTGCCGGGATGGATGCAGGAGCCTGCAGCCTCACCAAAGCGGTGCTTCGTTACACCGCACCCCGTTCGATGCAAGAGGCGTGCCCGCGAAAACGCGCGGGCCTGGCCTATGCTTGCGCTGCTCTCCGACACCTCGCCATGATTTCCCTTCTCGCCGTTCTGCCCAATGAATTCGCCGGCTCCGCGCCCTTGCCGGAGCTGCCGGAGCCGCTGCGGCTGGCGCTGGAGGGGACGAATGCCACCATGCTCGGAGTGGCCACCTGCCACACGCTGGTGCAGCAGGTGGGTGCGCTTGCACCGCAACAGGCATGGGTCCATCTGCCCGAGCCGGCGGATCAGCTGCCGGCGCTGGTCGAAGCACTGCAGGCCTGGGGCGGCGCGCCGCCTTGCGCGCTGAGCCTGGCCAGCGCGCCGCTGAGCAGAGAACAGCACGAGGCGCTGGCTGCGCTCGGCGTGCATGCCTGGGCGCCCATCGATGCGCTGGACGCCGTGTCGCTTGCTGCACTGCTCGCCCGCGCGCAGGCCCGCTGGCAGCGCGAGGCCGCGCTGCGCACCGAGCTCGACGCGCTGCGCACGCGCATGGACGAGCGCAAGTGGGTCGACCGCGCCAAGGGCCTGCTGATGTCGGCGCGCGGCATCGGCGAAGACGAAGCCTTCGGCCTGCTGCGCGGTGCCGCAATGCATGCCAACCTGCGGCTGGGCGAGGTGTCTCGCTCGGTCATCGAGGCCGCGCAGTGGGCCGATGCGATCAACCGCGCCGGCCAGCTGCGCATGCTCTCGCAGCGGCTGGTGCGCGTGGCGGCGCAGCTGCTGTCGGGCATCGACGTGCAGCGCGCGCGGGTTCTGCGCACGCAGTCGACCGAGCGGGTGCAGCAGAACCTCGATCATCTGGGCACCCTCGAGCTGGGCGCGGCCGGCGTGCTCGCGCTGGGCGAAGTGCAGGCCGCCTGGAGCGCGCTCGCCGCGTCGCTGGCCGCGCGTCCCGCGCAGCAGGGGCTGGCCGAGATCGACGCGCGTGGCGAGGCCTTGCTGTCGGCGGCCGAGGCCATGACGGAGGCGCTGGAAGCATCCGGCGCGCGGCGTGCGCTGCGCATCGTCAACATCTGCGGGCGCCAGCGCATGCGCGCGCAGCGCCTCGCGAAGGACGCATTGCTCGCGTCGATCATCGGGGCAGAGGCTTCGCGCGGCCGGCTGCTGCCGACCATGAACGAGTTCGAGGCCGCGCTGCTGGAGCTGGAGCGCGCGCCCCTCAGTTCACCCGAGATCCGCGCCGCGCTGGCGGCCGCGCGCGACGAATGGCTGCGCCTGGTAGGCGGCGTGCAGGCGCTCGAAAGCCCCGAAGGCCGCGCAACGCTGGTGCGTTCGAGCGAGGCGCTCGTCGACACCTTCGAGCGCCTCACGGGTTGGTACGAGCACAGCCTGCAGGTCATCATGTCCTGAGCCTGGCTCACTCCCAGTCTGCGCGCACTTCGTGTCGCTTCGCCAACCCCCTCACCGGGGGCAACACCAGCGGCCCGGCGAAGCCGGTTCCGCGGTGTTCCACGAAGGGCTGGCATCGCGTCATGCGCCTTGCGCGCCGGGTCAGGCTGCGACTTTTTCTACGTGCGCCTGGCGCGTGTAGAGGAAATCGATCACCGCCTTGCGGGCGTGCACATAGGCCGGGTCCTCGGCCAGCTCGACGCGGTTGCGCGGCCGGGCGATGTCGACCTTCAGCACCTCGCCGATGGTGGCGGCCGGGCCGTTGGTGAGCATCACGATGCGGTCGGAGAGCAGCACCGCCTCGTCGACGTCGTGCGTGACCATGACGACGGTGCTCTGCGTCTTCTGGACGATGGCGAGCAGTTCGTCCTGCAGCTTGGCGCGCGTGAGCGCGTCGAGGGCGCCGAAGGGCTCGTCCATCAGCAGCACCTTGGGTTCCATCGACAGCGCGCGCGCAATGCCCACGCGCTGCTTCATGCCGCCGGAGATTTCGCCGGGGCGCTTCTGCGCGGCGGCCGAGAGGCCGACCATCGCGAGCGCCGCATCGGTGCGCGCGCGCAGCTGCGCCTTGCCTTCGGTGGCGGCAAAGACGCGCTCGACCGCGAGGTACACGTTCTCGAAGCAGGTGAGCCAGGGCAGCAGCGAGTGGTTCTGGAACACCACCGCGCGTTCCGGGCCTGGGCCCTTGATTTCCCTGTTCGCGCACAGCAGCACGCCCTGCGTTGGCGTGGTCAGGCCGGCGATGAGGTTCAGCAGCGTCGACTTGCCGCAGCCCGAATGGCCGATCAGCGTGACGAACTCGCCCTTGGCCACGTTCAGGTTGACGCCCTGCAGCGCAAGGAAGCTGCCCTTGGCGGTCTTGAAGCGCTGCTCGACGTTGTGGATCTCGATGTACTTCGAATCATCATTCATGACTTCACCTCTTCGAACGTGAATGCGGTTGCAAGCTTGATGAGCGCGAACTCCAGCACCAGGCCGACGATGCCGATCACGAAGATCGCGATGATGATGTTGGCGACGTTGAGGTTGTTCCACTCGTCCCACACCCAGAAGCCGATGCCCACGCCGCCGGTCAGCATTTCGGCCGCGACGATCACCAGCCATGCGGTGCCCACGGCCAGGCGCACGCCGGTCAGCATGTAGGGCAGCACGGCCGGGAACAGAATTTTTGTGAAGATCTTCCACTCCGACAGGTTCAGCACCTTCGCCACGTTCATGTAGTCGCTCGGCACGCGCTGCACGCCCACCGCGGTGTTGATCACCATCGGCCAGATCGAGCAGATGAAGATGGTCCAGATGGCCGCCGGGTTGGCACCCTTGAACACCAGCAGGCCGATCGGCAGCCAGGCGAGCGGCGAGACCGGGCGCAGCAGGCTGATGAGCGGATTGAACATGCGCGAAAGGAACTCGAAGCGCCCGATCGCAAAGCCCGCCGGAATGCCGACCGCCGCGGCCAGCCCGAAGCCCAGCGCCACGCGCTGCAGCGACGAGAGTACGTTCCAGCCCACGCCCTGGTCGTTCGGCCCCTTGCTGTAGAACGGATCGCTGAACACCGTGAGCGCCTGCTGCCAGGTGGCCAGCGGCGATGGAAAGCCGGTGGTGCTCTTCATGGCCACCAGCTCCCAGATCAGCACCAGCAGGCCGAAGCCCGCGAGCGGCGGCAGCACGCGCATCCAGAAGGCGCGCAGGTCGATGGGGGTGCGCGGCTTGGGCTCCCCGGCGGCAGCGGCGGGTTGCGAGGGCGCCTCGGCGCGGGGCACACCCTCGCTCCGACCCTCTCCCGCACGCGGGAGAGGAAGGGATGCGTCCATCGGCGAATGAAATACAGCGCTGACCATGATGTGTTTCTCCTCAGGCATGCAGCTTGAAAGACTCGGCGTACTTCTTCGGATCCTTGCCGTCCCACACGGTGCCGTCGAACAGCTTGCTGCTGCGCATCACGTCCTTGGGCACCGGGGTCTGCGTGGCGGCGGCGGCCTGCTTGTAGATGTCGATGCGGTTGATCTCGGTGGCCACCTTCAGGTAGTCCGGATGCTCCTTCAGCAGGCCCCAGCGCTTGTGCTGGGTGAGGAACCACATGCCGTCCGACAGGTAGGGAAAGCTCACGGCGCCGCCGTTGTAGAACTTCATGTGGTTGGGGTCGTCCCAGCTCTTGCCCATGCCGTTGACGTAGCGCCCCAGGATGCGCTGGTTGATCGCGTCCACACTGGTGTTGACGTAGCTCTTGTCCGCGATGGTCTCGGCCATCTTGTTCTTGTTCTGCAGGCCGGTGTCGATCCACTTGCCGGCTTCGATGATGGCCGCGGTGACGGCGCGCGCGGTGTTGGGGTACTTCTTGACGAAGTCGGCCGTGGTGCCGAGCACCTTCTCGGGGTGGTCCTTCCAGATGTCCTGCGTCGTGATGGCCGTCACGCCGATGCCGTCCATGATCGCGCGCTGGCCCCAGGGCTCGCCCACGCAGTAGCCGTCCATGTTGCCCACGCGCATGTTGGCCACCATCTGCGGCGGCGGCACCGTGATGTTCTTGACGTCCTTGAAGGGATCGATGCCGGCCGACGCGAGCCAGTAGTAGAGCCACATTGCATGCGTGCCCGTGGGAAAGGTCTGTGCGAAGGTGTATTCGCGCTTCTCGCTCGCGATCAGCTTGGCGAGCGAGGCGGCATCGACCGCGCCCTTGTCGGCCAGCTTCTTCGAGAGCGTGATGGCCTGGCCGTTGTTGTTGAGCGTCATGAGCACGGCCATGTCCTTCTTCGGGCCGCTCAGGCCCAGGTGCATGCCGTAGACCAGGCCGTAGAGCACGTGCGCCATGTCCAGGTCGCCGTTGGAGAGCTTGTCGCGCACGCCGGCCCAGCTGGCTTCCTTGCTGGGCACGATCTTCACGCCGTACTTCTTGTCGATGCCCAGCACCGAGGCCATCACCACGCTGGCGCAGTCGGTCAGCGGGATGAAGCCGATCTTCACTTCTTCCTTCTCGGGCTTGTCGGAGCCCTGGGCCCAGACTGCGGCACGCAGCGCAGGATTGACTCCCACGGCGCCGATGGCGGCGGCTTGCAGTACGCGGCGGCGGCTGAGGCGGGTTTTCAGCGGGTCGGTCATGTGGCGGGCTCCGGTTGAAGAACAACAAACAAAGGAAGGCAAAAAACAAAAAGGCGTCCCGCACCGCGCAGGGGCTGCTCGAAAACGAGCCCTTGCGGGATGGGGGACGCCTTTGTCCGATCTCGGCGGGCAACACCCGCCGTTGGGTGCCACCTGCCTGGGACCCGAAGGTCCATGTACTACTTCAGCAAACTGTGTGCCAGCTTTTGCCGCCGCCAATTGCTATCGAATCGGCAGCAGGAGAGCGGTTGCCGGCATGAGCGCAAGGGCCACAGGGCGGAAATCCGGATGCATGCACGGTTGTTGTGCACTGCACCAATCCGAACGCTTTTTGGGGCGGCGCTCAGCGCCGGGGCGCCGCATCGAGCGGCAGGTAGTCGGCCATCGCGAGCATCGACTCGGCCACGTCGACCAGGCGGCGCTTCTGGTTCATGGCGGTCTGCAGCAGCATCTTGTGCGCTTCGTTCTCGCTCATGCGGCGGTGCGCCATCAAGAGGCCCTTGGCGCGCTCGACCAGCTTGCGCTCGTTGAGGGAGGCGCGCACGGTCTCGAGCTCGTCGCCCATGGCCTGCAGCCGGCGCGACTGCTCCTGGACCATGTCGAGCACCGAGCGCTCCAGGTGGCGGCCGTATTGCGCGGGCTCGGTGGCCCGGGTGTCGGCGTCGTCGAAGAACAGCGCGCCCTCGGGCTGCGGCGCGAGGTTGCCGAGCACCTGCTGGTAGCGCTGCAGTTCGCTGCGTGCCTGCGCGGTCTTGCGGGCGCAGAGTTCGCGCAGGTCGGCGGCCAGCCGGTCCTCGACGGTTTTCATGGCGTCGATGCGGCGCGTGCACCAGTCGAACCAGGCCTGGCTCAGCCGCGGGTCGGGAGCGGCCGCCGAGGCCGACTGGGCCGGGCTCACGCTCATGCGGCGCTGGCGCTCGATCTCGGCCATGACAGCCTCGGACTGGCTTTGGTGCCAGAGCGCCAGCACGCCGCTGCTCGAAAACTCGGTGAAGACCTGGAAGCAGCGCTCCTGCAGTTCGATGAGATGCAGCCATTGCTGGCGCTGCGCCTCGTCGCTGCGGCCCACGGCCAGCGAGGCGGCGCCGAAAGCACGCTCCTGGCCGGCGAATTCCTTGCCCTGCATGAAATTGAACATCGCCACCAGCAGGCGCGAGATCTCGGGATCGGTGGCGCCGTCGGCTGCCTCGAACACCACCGCCAGCAGGCCGGCCACGAGCTTGGCGAAGGCGGCGGTGGCCTGCGCGGGCGTCAGCTCAAGCGCGCCGATGCGGCGGCGCAGGGCGGGCAGGCCGTCCAGTCCCGGAAGCACCCAGGCGATGCGGCTGAAGAGGCGGGCGCTGTTGCCTGCGGTGGCGCCGGGGTGCGCTTCGGTCTCGAGCTGGTCGAACCCGGCGCGCACCTCCTGCTCGAGCGCCAGGCATTCGGCGATCTGCGGATCGCGCTGCTCGGCGAAGCGGCCGCCGCGCGAGGCGAGGAACACGTTGGACATGCCGCGCTCCCGCTGCAGCGCATGGACCAGCCGCGCGATCAGGCCGACCAGGTCGCTGGTGCGCGCGAGCTGGTCCAGCTCGTCGATTTCGCACCTTCGGGCGGCGATCAGAAAACTCAGTCCGGATTTCATGGCGGGGGAGGGGGAGCACAAGGCCCGCTGCAACATCCGTGCCGCACGGGCATTCCGCGCCGCCTACACTCCCGGGCATGCTCCTCCTGGGAATCGAATCATCCTGCGACGAAACCGGCGTGGCGCTGGTGGAAACGCATGGCGACGCACTGCCGCTGCTGCGTTCGCACGCGCTGCACAGCCAGATCGCCATGCACCAGGCTTATGGCGGCGTGGTGCCCGAACTGGCCAGCCGCGACCACATCCGCCGCGTGCTGCCGTTGACCGAGGCCGTGATGGCCGAAGCAGGCCGCTCGCTGGCCGAGATCGACGTGGTCGCCTACACGCGCGGGCCGGGCCTGGCCGGGGCCTTGCTGGTGGGCGCCGGCGTGGCCTGCGCGCTGGGCGCGGCGCTGGGCAAGCCGGTGCTCGGGGTGCATCACCTCGAGGGGCACCTGCTGTCGCCGTTCCTGAGCGCCGATCCGCCGGAATTCCCGTTCGTGGCGCTGCTCGTGTCGGGCGGCCATACGCAGCTGATGCGGGTCGACGGCGTGGGTCGCTACGAGCTTCTGGGCGAAACCATCGACGATGCGGCCGGCGAGGCCTTCGACAAGAGTGCCAAGCTCATGGGTCTGCCTTATCCAGGCGGCCCCTGGCTGGCCAAGCTGGCCGAGGCGGGCAACCCCGCGGCGTTCAAGCTGCCGCGGCCGCTGCTGCACAGCGGCGACCTCGATTTTTCGTTCGCGGGCCTGAAGACGGCGGTGCTGACGCAGGCCAAGAAGCTCGGCGCTGAACTCGAAGCGAACAAGGCCGACCTGGCCGCGTCCACGCAGGCGGCGATCGTCGAGGTGCTGCTGAAGAAATCGCTGGCCGCGCTCGGGCAGACGGGCCTCAAGCGGCTGGTGGTGGCCGGCGGCGTGGGCGCGAACCGCAGCCTGCGGGAACAGCTGAACGCCGCCTGCGCCAGGCGCGGCGTGCGCGTGCACTATCCGGAACTGCACCTGTGCACCGACAACGGCGCCATGATTGCGATGGCGGCCGCCATGCGGCTGCAGTCGGGCCTGGCCCAGGCGAGCGAGCGCTATGCCTTCGACGTCAAGCCGCGATGGCCCATGGCTTCGCTGATGGCGCCATCCGAGACGCCGCGGCCGGTGCCCGCGTAGCCGCCGACGGGCGCGAGCGGCCGAGCGACGGCAGCGGCAGCACGTCGAGCACATTGCGCCAGAGCTGGCGCCATTGCGGCCAGTCGTGGCCGCCCTCGGTGGTGAAGACGCGGCCTTCGGGCAGGGCGTCCGCCAGCAGCTTGTGGTTGCTGGCAAAGCGGTCGCTGAGGCCGAAGCCGAGGTAGAGCTGGGGCAGGCTCTGCGACTTCTGCGGCTCCAGGTACTGCTGGAACCAGGGCCAGAGTTTGCGGTCGACTTCCTCGTCGGGCAGGGGGCCAGCCGGCGCCTGCCAGGTGCGCAGGCCGCCGGCCTTGAGGATCTCGGCGCCCAGCACGCGGCGCCCCAGGTAGGGCGCCAGCGCGACGATGCCGTCGACCGAGCCCGGTCGCGACAGCTCGTGGATCAGCGCGCCGAAGCCGCCAATGGAAATGCCGACCAGCCAGATCGACTTGTAGCCCCTGGCGCGCTGCGGCTCGATGACGTCCGCATGCAGGCGCTCGCTGAGCGTCTGGTCGTAGTAGTAGGAAACATCGGCATCCACCAGCAGCGAGTCGGCCGCCAGGTGGCGCTCGCGCACGGCGCTGATGAAGCCCTCGCGCTCGAACTCGTCAGGTTTCAGGTAGGCGCCCGGAAGGAAGACCAGGAGCGTATCGGACCGTTCATCGTCTTTGGCTGACTTGAGGTGCGTGATCATGGCGTGCCTTGAGGGGCACCCGAATCCGCACCGTCATGGATTCGGTGCGTCTGTCGAAACGCCCACGAAGAAAGAAAATGTGAAAACGTCACATGATGTGACGTTATTCGCTGTCGTATTGTGATTAGGGAGCGTCTTCAAAGTCAAAAACAATAGATAACGACACTTTCCTCTTGTGGGCTTTGCAGGCTCAGTTGATCTGCAGCTGCGAAACCTGGCTGACCGGCACCCGCTTGCCCAGCTTCAGCGTGAGCACGCCGTTCTCGAGCTTGGCTTCGCTCGAGGACACGTCGATGTCCAGCGGCAATTCGTAGGCCGCCTTGAACTGGCGCTTGGCTTCTGCCTTGCTGTCGATGCGGACCACGGCGCCTTCGATGCCGATGGCGAGGTCTTCGCGCGAGAGGCCCGGCACGTCGACGGAAAGCGTCCAGCTCTTGTCGTCCTGCTCGACGAGCGGCGAGGGGCGCGTGCCGGCGAAGGCCTCGTTGACGAAGCGCTCGAAGGCGCGGTCGTACGAACGGGGTGCAAAGCGGGCGGTGCGAAGGGTGGGTGCGAAAAACATGTGAGAACTCCTGAATGAACACAATGGGGACAAGGAATGTGTGTCCCTTACACTGCGCGGCCATTCCATCCTGAGTGCCGCTTGTCACCTCATCTAGGCACAGCCGCACTCGTTTCAAGACAATGAATCCTCCCTTTATTTGGCGTCGCAAGGCCTTGAAATTTGCGGCGCTGGCGCTATGCGCGGCGCCCTTCGCAGCACAGGCGCAGGCAGCGCCCGCGCCGATCCGCCTCGCGCTGATCGAAAGCATGAGCGGGCCGTTCGCCAACACCGGCGAGGCGGTGTTCCGCAACCTGCTGTGGGCCGTGGAGCGCGTGAATGCGCGCGGCGGCATCAAGCTGCCCGGCGGCGCGCGGCCGCTGCAGCTCGACCGCTACGACAGCAAGGGGCAGAACGAGGAAGCGCTGTCGGCGCTGCGCGCGGCCATCGACGACGGCGCGCGCATCGTGCTGCAGGGCAACTCGTCGGCCACTGCCGCGGCGCTGATCGATGCCATCGAGAAGAACAACGAGCGCGACCCCGCGCGGCGCGTGATCTTCCTCAACTACGCGGCGGTCGACCCGGCGCTGACCAACGAGCGCTGCAGCTTCTGGCACTTCCGCTTCGACGCGCATGCCGACATGCGCGTGGCCGCGCTCATGCAAGTGGTGAAGGACGATGCAGCCATCAAGCGCGCCTACCTGATCGGGCAGGACTACAGCTTCGGCCAGGCGGTGCTGCGCGAATCGAAACGCCAGCTTGGCGTGCAGCGGCCCGACATCGAGATCGTCGGGGAAGAACTCCATCCGATGGGCAAGGTGAAGGACTTCGCGCCCTACGCCAGCAAGATCATTGCGAGCGGTGCGCAGGCGGTGTTCACCGGCAACTGGGGCAACGACCTCACGCTGCTCGTGAAGGCTGCGCGCGAGGCCGGCTTCAACGGCAGCTTCTATACCTTCTACGGCAACGCGCTCGGTGCGCCGGCAGCCATCGGCGACGCCGGCATCGGCCGCGTGATCGCGGTGGCCGACTGGCTGCCCAATGTGCAGAGCGCGCAGTCCGAGGCCTTCTACCGCGCCTTCCGCGCGCGCTTTCCCAAGCCCGCCGACGACTATGTGCACATGCGCATGCAACTGCTCGTGGAGTCGCTCGCGCAATCGATCGCGCGCGCGGGCAGCGTCGACGCGGTGGCCGTGGCGCGCGCGCTCGAGCAGGCCGACGTGAGCCTCTACGGACAGCGCGGCCGCATGCGCGCGGCGGACCACCAGTTCCAGCAGCAGCTGGTGGTCGGCGTGATGGACAGGCAGGGCAGTCCGGGCGTGCAGTTCGATGTCGAGGGGTCGGGCTACGGCTTTCGCGTGGTCAAGACCATCGCCCCCGAGCGCGCCGAGCTGCCGACCACCTGCAAGATGAAACGAATCTAGGAAACCAAGACATGCGTGAAGCCATCCACAACCTCGAAGCCTCCAAGATCCGCGAGGTGGCCAATGCAGGGCTCGGCCGCGACGACGTGCTCGCGTTCTGGTTCGGCGAAAGCGACGAGGTTACGCCCGAGGTGATCCGCCAGGCGGCCATCGATTCGCTGCAGCGCGGCGAAACCTTCTATGCGCACAACCTCGGCCTGCCCGAACTGCGCGAGGCCATTGCACGCTACACCAGCGCGCTGCATCCCGCGGTCGATGCGTCGCGCATCGCCGTCACATCCGGCGGCGTCAGCGCGCTGATGTTGGCGGTGCAGGCGCTGGTCGATGCGGGCGACGAGGTGGTCGCGATCACGCCCGTGTGGCCCAACCTCACGGCGCAGCCCGCGATCCTCGGCGCCCACGTGCGCACGGTGCCGCTGGTCCCCGCCGATGGTGAATGGACGCTCGACCTGGCCGCGCTGCGCAAGGCGGTCACGCCAGGGACCCGGCTGTTGATCGTCAACGCGCCCAACAACCCGACCGGCTGGACCATGACGCGCGAAGAGCAGCAGGCCGTGCTCGACCACTGCCGCGAAACCGGCACCTGGATCCTGGCCGACGAGGTGTACGAGCGGCTGTACTTTGAGCCCACCCCGAACGGCTGCGCGCCGAGCTTCCTCGATATTTCCAGGCCGGACGACCGGCTGGTGGTGACGCACAGCTTCTCGAAGAGCTTCCTCATGACCGGCTGGCGCCTCGGCTGGCTCGTGCTGCCGCCCGCGCTGGTCGACGGCATCGGCAAGCTGATCGAATTCAACACCTCCTGCGCCAGCGTCTTCACGCAGCGTGCCGCCGTCGCCGCCATCGCGCACACCGCGGAGATCACGCCCCGCGTGGTGGCCCATCTGAAGCAGTGCCGCGACACCCTCGTGCCCCTGCTGGCCGCACTGCCCGGCGTGCAGGTGGCCCCCGCCAAGGGCGGCATGTACGCTTTCTTCCGCCTCGAAGGCTTCGGCGACTCCCTCGACCTCGCCAAGCGCCTGGTCGTCGAGGCCGGCCTCGGCCTGGCCCCCGGCAATGCCTTCGCCCCCGAGGCCCAGGGCTGGCTGCGCTGGTGCTTTGCCTCCAAGGATCCCCAGCGCCTCGTTCAGGGCGTTGAGCGCCTCAAAACCTGGCTCGCCGCTCAGAAATAACAAGGAATAGCGAGGCCGAAGGCGAGCCGTCCGTTCCAGAGATGCCGCGGAACCGGCTCCGCCGGGCCGCAGGCGTCGCCCCGGTAGGGGGGAGGGAGGAGCGACACGAAGTGCGCGGAGCCTGGGGGCGAGCTATAATTAATGGCTTTGCATGCCGCAAGGCGCACGGTAAGGGCAGTTCCAGCGCTCACCGCAAGTCAAACATCCCGGAACAAAGGAAATTCAATGATCGCAGCCTCCATCAAGGCCGAAGTCGTCAAGGACAACGCCCGTGCCGCCAACGACACCGGCAGCCCCGAAGTGCAAGTCGCACTGCTGACCGCCCGTATCAACGAGCTCACCCCCCACTTCAAGACGCACGCCAAGGACCACCACGGCCGTCGCGGCCTGCTGCGCATGGTGAGCCGCCGCCGCAAGCTCCTGGACTACCTCAAGTCCAAGGATGCCGACCGCTACACCGCGCTGATCGCCAAGCTGGGTCTGCGCAAGTAAATCGAATCGCATGAAAAAACGCCTGGGTTAGTCCGCTAGCTCAGGCGTTTTTTACTTCGCGATCCACTTTCGGAGTGCCAAAACAGAGCGAAGCTGTGTCATTCCAATGAAGTTCCCGCCGAGCTTCGCTGGAATGGCATCGTGTTCTGAGAAGCCTCCGTCCCTGCGGAACCTGCGCCCAATGCAGGTCATCCGCTCTCAAAACAGGAGCAAAACATGAGCCTCTTCAACAAAGTCACCAAGTCCTTCCAATGGGGCGACAAGACCGTCGTCATGGAAACGGGTGAAATCGCCCGCCAGGCCAGTGGCGCCGTGGTGGTCGACATCGACGGCACCGTGATCCTCGCGACCGTGGTGGCCTCCAAGACCGCCAAGCCCGGCCAGGACTTCTTCCCGCTGACCGTCGACTACATCGAGAAGACCTACGCCGCAGGCAAGATCCCCGGCAGCTTCTTCAAGCGCGAAGCCAAGCCCAGCGAACACGAAACCCTGACCAGCCGCCTGATCGACCGTCCGATCCGCCCGCTGTTCCCTGAAGGCTTCCTGAACGAAGTGCACGTGGTCATCCACACGCTGTCGCTCAACCCCGAAGTCGACGCCGACATCGCCGCCATGATCGGCGTGAGCGCTGCGCTGTCGATCTCCGGCATTCCGTTCAGCGGCCCGATCGGCGCCGCCCGCGTGGGCTACATCAACGGCCAGTACGTGCTGAATCCGGGCCAGACCGCTCGCAAGGATTCGCAGATGGACCTCGTCGTGGCCGGCACCGAAGCCGCCGTGCTGATGGTCGAATCCGAAGCCCTGCAGCTCAGCGAAGAAATCATGCTGGGCGGCGTGGTGTTCGGCCATGAGCAGGCCAACATCGCGATCAACGCGATCCATGAACTCGTGCGCGACGCCGGCAAGCCGGTGTGGGACTGGCAGGCACCGGCCGAAGACGAAGCCTTCGTCGCCAAGGTCAAGAGCCTGGCCGAGGAAAAGCTGCGCGCCGTGTATCAAATCCGCAGCAAGCAGGCCCGCACGCAGGCCCTGCGCGAAGCCAACGCCAGCGTGATGAACGCGCTGAAGGAAAGCGGCGAACCCTTCGACGCCGGCAAGGTCAACGACCTGCTGTTCTCGATCGAAGCCAAGATCGTGCGCAGCCAGATCCTCTCGGGCGAACCCCGCATCGACGGCCGCGACACGCGCACCGTGCGCCCCATCGAGATCCGCAATTCCGTGCTGCCGCGCACCCACGGCTCGGCGCTGTTCACGCGTGGCGAGACCCAGGGCCTGGTCGTGACCACGCTCGGCACCGAGCGCGACGCGCAGCGCATCGACGCGCTGGCCGGCGAGTACGAAGACCGCTTCCTGTTCCACTACAACATGCCTCCCTTCGCCACCGGCGAAGTGGGCCGCATGGGCTCGACCAAGCGCCGCGAAATCGGCCACGGCCGCCTCGCCAAGCGCGCGCTCGTCGCCGTGCTGCCGACCAAGGAAGAATTCCCCTACACCATCCGCGTGGTGTCGGAAATCACCGAATCCAACGGCTCCTCGTCGATGGCCTCGGTGTGCGGCGGCTGCCTCTCGATGATGGACGCCGGCGTGCCGATGAAGGCCCACGTGGCCGGCATCGCCATGGGCCTGATCAAGGAAGACAACCGCTTCGCGGTGCTGACCGACATCCTGGGCGACGAAGATCACCTGGGCGACATGGACTTCAAGGTGGCCGGCACGACCAACGGCATCACTGCGCTGCAGATGGACATCAAGATCCAGGGCATCACCAAGGAAATCATGCAGGTCGCACTGGCCCAGGCCAAGGAGGCGCGCATGCACATCCTCGGCAAGATGCAGGAAGCCATGGGCGAAGCCAAGACCGAGGTGTCGCAGTTCGCACCGCGCCTGACCACGCTGAAGATCAACCCCGAGAAGATCCGCGACGTGATCGGCAAGGGCGGCGCCGTCATCCGCGGCCTGCAGGAAGAAACCGGCACGACGATCAACATCGACGAAGACGGCACCATCACCATCGCCTCGACCGACCCTGAAAAGGCCGAGTTCGCCAAGAAGCGCATCGAGCAGATCACGGCCGAAGTCGAAATCGGCAAGGTCTACGAAGGCCCGGTCACCAAGATCCTGGACTTCGGCGCGCTCATCAACCTGCTGCCCGGCAAGGACGGCCTGCTGCACATCAGCCAGATCGCGCACGAGCGCGTCGAGAAGGTGACCGACTACCTGAGCGAAGGCCAGATCGTCAAGGTCAAGGTGCTCGAGACCGACGAAAAGGGTCGCGTCAAGCTGTCCATGAAGGCCCTGACCGAGCGTCCGGCCGGCATGGAATACAGCGAGCGCCCGCCCCGTGAAGACCGTGGCGACCGCGGCGGCGAGCGCCGCGAGCGCTCGGACCGTGGCGGTGATCGCGGTGGCGATCGCGGCGAGCGTGCTCCGCGCTTCAACAACGAGCAGCAGCAGCCGCGCAACGAGCAGCCGCAGGCGCCCGTCGGCGAGTACGCACCGCGCGAATCGCAAGAGTAAGAAAGAAGGCGCGACGGCAGCCATGCCGTTGCCAATCCTTTTTTGATTCGCTAACCGCGCCCTGAAACGGGCGTTGCAGGCCAAAGACCATGAAAGCCATTGAAATCACTTCGTACGGCGCCCCCGAGGTGCTGCGCGCCGTGGAGCGCCCCGATCCGGTGGCCGGCGTGGGCGAACTGCTGATCCGCGTCGCGGCCAGCGGCGTGAACCGTCCGGACGTGCTGCAGCGCAAGGGGCACTACCCGGTTCCGCCGGGCGCCTCCGACCTGCCGGGCCTTGAGGTGGCCGGCGAGATCGTGTC
This sequence comes from Variovorax beijingensis, assembly GCF_007828835.1. GTDB lineage: Bacteria > Pseudomonadota > Gammaproteobacteria > Burkholderiales > Burkholderiaceae_C > Variovorax > Variovorax beijingensis_A. The sequence goes on from NZ_VIVL01000020.1 coordinate 17,751, forward strand.
GGGCGACGCTGCGGCGCTGGCCGAGGCGGGGTTCAAGATCGGCGACCGCGTCTGCGCGCTGATCGCGGGCGGCGGCTATGCCCAGCTGTGCGTGGCCCCCGTGGCGCAATGCCTGCCGGTGCCCAAGGGTTGGAGCGACATCGAGGCGGCCTCGCTGCCCGAGACCTTCTTCACCGTCTGGAGCAACGTGTTCGAGCGCGGCCGCCTGCAGAAGGGCGAAACCCTGCTGATCCAGGGCGGAACGAGTGGCATCGGCGTGACGGCCATCCAGATCGCCAAGGCGCTGGGCGCCACCGTGATCGCCACGGCCGGCAGCGATGACAAGTGCGAGGCCTGCAGGAAGCTGGGCGCCGACCACGCCATCAACTACCGCACGAGCGACTTCGCCGAAGAGGCGAAGAAGCTCACCGGCGGCAAGGGCGTGGACGTGGTGCTGGACATGGTCGCGGGCGACTACGTGGCGCGCGAGATCGAATGCATGGCCGAAGACGGCCGGCTCGTGATCATCGCAGTGCAGGGCGGCGTCAAGAGCGACTTCAACGCGGGCCTGGTGCTGCGCAAGCGGCTGGTGATCACCGGCTCCACGCTGCGTCCGCGGCCGGTGGCCTTCAAGGGGGCCATTGCCAAGGCGCTGCGCGAGAAGGTCTGGCCGCTGCTCGAAAGCGGCGCGGTCAAGCCCGTGATCCACAGCACTTTCGCGGCCGATGGCGAACCCAGCGGAGCGGCGCAGGCGCATGCGCTGATGGAATCCAACCAGCACATCGGCAAGATCGTGCTGACATGGTGACGGACGACAACACGATGACCACGAAAAAGAAGCTGATCGCGGGCAACTGGAAGATGAACGGCGGCCTCGCTGCCAACGAGGCGCTGGTGAAGGCCCTGCAGCAGGGGCTGGCCGCGGCGCCGGCCGGCTGCGACATCGCGCTGTGCGCGCCGGCCCCGTATTTCGCGCAGCTGCAGTCGCTGCTGGCGGGCTCCACGGCCATGGCGCTGGGCGCACAGGACATCTCGGCGCATCCCCAAGGTGCGTTCACGGGTGAGCATTCGGCGGCCATGCTGAAGGATTTCGGCGTGCGCTATGCGATCGTCGGCCATTCGGAGCGCCGCCAATACCACGGCGAGACCGACGAGGCGGTGGCGGCCAAGACGGCGGCTGCGCTCGCGAACGGCATCACGCCGATCGTCTGCGTGGGCGAAACGCTGGCCGAGCGCGAAGCAGGGCGCACCGAAGAAGTCGTCAAGCGCCAGCTGGCCGCGGTGATCCACGTCAATGGCCATTGCATCAGCGAGATCGTCGTGGCCTACGAGCCGGTCTGGGCCATCGGCACCGGCAAGACGGCGACGCCGGAACAGGCGCAGGCGGTGCATGCCGTGCTGCGCGCGCAGCTGCACCATGCCGCGAGCGAGCACGCCGCCGGCATCTGCATTCTTTATGGCGGCAGCATGAACGCGGCCAACGCCGCGCAGCTGCTGGCGCAGCCCGACATCGACGGCGGGCTGATCGGCGGCGCGTCGCTCAAGGCCCCCGACTTTTTGCAGATCATTTCCGCCGCTTCCCGCTGAACGCGGGCCGTGGCCGACATCAATTAGGAGTAAGAACGAATGAATGTGGTCCTCAATCTACTGGTCGGCGTGCAGATGCTGTCGGCCCTTGCAATGATCGGGCTGATCCTGATCCAGCACGGCAAGGGTGCCGACATGGGCGCGGCCTTCGGCAGCGGCAGCGCGGGCAGCCTGTTCGGTGCGAGCGGCAGCGCGAATTTCCTTTCGCGCACCACGGCAGTGCTGGCGGCGGTCTTCTTTGCCTGCACCTTGCTGCTGGCCTACTTCAGCCACGCACGGCCGGTGGGCGGCGGCAGCCTGCTGGAGCGCGCGGCTGTCGGTACGCCGGCAACGCCCGCTTCGGGCGCTGCAGGGCAGATTCCGGGCGGCACCTCGGGCGCAGCGCCTGCCGGTGCACCTGCTTCGGCGCCTGCCGCACCCGTTTCGGGCGCGGGCCAGATCCCGAACAAATAATCAAGTTGTTTTCATGAAGCTGTCGGTGAGAAACTGCTTCATTTCAGGGTAAACTCTAAAGCTGTTCGGAAAGCCAAACACCTTTCCAGGTACCTCATGCCATCCGAACAAAAAACCGCGGTCGTGGTGAAATTGGTAGACACGCTATCTTGAGGGGGTAGTGGCGAAAGCTGTGCGAGTTCGAGTCTCGCCGACCGCACCAAATCTCACCGGCAGAAAACCTCATCCAGAGTGTTTTCCTGCCGGTGGCAAGCGGTGAAAAATCTCCCGATGAACCTCGATTCCTATCTCCCCGTCCTCTTGTTCATTTTGGTCGGTGTCGGTGTAGGCGTCGCACCGCAAGTCATCGGCTACATCCTGGGTCCCAACCGGCCCGACGCAGCGAAGAACGCTCCCTACGAGTGCGGCTTCGAGGCCTTCGAGGATGCGCGCATGAAATTCGACGTGCGCTATTACCTCGTTGCCATTCTCTTCATCCTGTTCGATCTCGAGATTGCCTTTCTCTTTCCATGGGCGATTGCGCTCAAGGAAATCGGCGCCGTCGGCTTCTGGGCCATGATGATCTTTCTCGCCATCCTCGTCGTGGGCTTCGCCTACGAGTGGAAAAAAGGCGCGCTCGACTGGGAATGACAAGGAATCGACAAAATGGCCATTGAAGGCGTCATGAAGGAAGGCTTCGTCACCACCACCTACGACTCGGTGGTGAACTGGGCGAAGACCGGATCACTTTGGCCGATGACTTTCGGTCTGGCTTGCTGTGCCGTCGAAATGATGCACGCAGGCGCAGCCCGCTACGACATCGACCGTTTCGGCATGCTGTTCCGGCCCAGCCCGCGCCAGTCCGATCTGATGATCGTGGCCGGCACGCTGTGCAACAAGATGGCGCCGGCGCTGCGCAAGGTCTACGACCAGATGCCGGAGCCGCGCTGGGTTCTTTCCATGGGCTCCTGCGCCAACGGCGGCGGCTACTACCACTACAGCTATTCGGTGGTGCGCGGCTGCGACCGCATCGTGCCGGTGGATGTCTACGTGCCGGGTTGCCCGCCCACCGCCGAAGCGCTGCTTTACGGCGTGATCCAGCTGCAGCAGAAGATTCGCCGCACCAACACCATTGCGCGCGCCTGAGGGATTGCCGACGATGACTGATTTTGCAATTTCGCCGGAGGTGCTGCGCGCCACCATTGCCGAGACCCTGGGCGCCAAGGCCAGGAGCGTCACGGTTGCGCTCGGCGAGGTGACCGTGGTGGTCGGTGCTGCCGACTACATCGAAGCCGCCATGCTGCTGCGCGATGCGCCCGGCTGCCGCTTCGAGCAGCTGATCGACCTCTGCGGCATGGACTACTCCGACTACCGCGAAGGCGAGTGGCAGGGCGAGCGCTATGGCGTCGTCACGCACCTGCTGTCGGTGAGCCTCAACCAGCGCGTGCGCCTCAAGGTGTTTGCGCCGAACGAAGACCTGCCCGTGGTCGATTCGCTCCAGCCCGTCTGGAATGCCGCCACCTGGTTCGAGCGCGAAGCCTTCGACCTCTATGGCATCGTGTTCGAAGGCCACGACGACCTGCGCCGCATCCTGACCGACTACGGCTTCATCGGCCATCCGTTCCGCAAGGACTTCCCGGTGTCGGGCCATGTCGAAATGCGCTACGACGAAGAGCAGAAGCGCGTGGTCTACCAGCCGGTATCGATCGAGCCGCGGGAAATTACCCCGCGCGTGATTCGCGAAGACAACTACGGCAGCGGTTTGCATTGATATGGCCGAAATCAAGAACTACACACTCAACTTCGGTCCCCAGCATCCTGCGGCCCACGGCGTGCTGCGCCTGGTGCTCGAGCTCGACGGCGAAGTGATCCAGCGCGCCGATCCGCACATCGGCCTCCTGCACCGTGCGACCGAGAAGCTTGCCGAATCGCGCACCTTCATCCAGTCGCTGCCCTACATGGACCGTCTCGACTACGTGTCGATGATGTCCAACGAGCACGCCTACTGCCTGGCCATCGAGCGGATGCTGGGCCTGGACGTGCCGATCCGCGCGCAGTACATCCGCGTGATGTTCGCCGAGATCACCCGGCTGCTGAACCACCTGCTGTGGCTCGGCGCGCACGGTCTCGACTGCGGCGCGATGAACATGCTCATCTACTGCTTCCGCGAGCGTGAAGACCTGTTCGACATGTACGAAGCCGTGTCGGGCGCGCGCATGCATGCGGCGTACTTCCGTCCGGGCGGCGTCTACCGCGACCTGCCCGATGCGATGCCGCAGTACAAGGTCAGCAAGATCAAGAACGCGAAGGCCATCGAGAAGCTCAACGAGAACCGCCGGGGTTCGCTGCTCGACTTCATCGACGATTTCTGCAAGCGCTTCCCCGGCATGGTCGACGAGTACGAGACGCTGCTCACCGACAACCGCATCTGGAAGCAGCGCACCGTCGGCATCGGCGTGGTGACGCCGGAGCGCGCGCTGAACCTCGGCTTCACCGGCCCCATGCTGCGCGGCTCGGGCGTCGAATGGGACCTGCGCAAGAAGCAGCCCTACGACGTCTACGACCAGATGCAGTTCGACGTGCCGGTCGGCAAGACCGGCGACTGCTACGACCGCTACCTCGTGCGCGTGGAAGAAATGCGCCAGGCCAACAAGATCATCCAGCAGTGCTCGGCCTGGCTGCGCGCCAACCCCGGCCCGGTGATCACCGACAACCACAAGGTCGCCGCGCCCGCGCGCGAATCGATGAAGGCGAACATGGAGGAGCTGATCCACCATTTCAAGCTCTTCACCGAAGGCTTCCACGTGCCCGAAGGCGAGGCCTATGCCGCCGTCGAGCACCCGAAGGGCGAGTTCGGCATCTACCTGGTGAGCGACGGCGCCAACAAGCCGTACCGCCTGAAGATCCGCGCGCCCGGCTTCCCGCACCTCGCCGCCCTCGACGAAATGTCGCGCGGCCACATGATCGCCGACGCTGTCGCGGTGATCGGCACGATGGACATCGTGTTCGGCGAAATCGACAGGTGAGAAAGAGCGAATGACGACTTCCTCGACCCACCATGACACGGCGCCCTCGGCGCCTTCTGCTCCTCTGAAGCCTGCGATTCTCGAGCGCTTTGCGCGCGAAGTCGCCAAGTACCCTGAAGCCGGCAAGCAGTCGGCCGTGATGGCCTGCCTGGCCATCGTGCAGCAGGACGAAGGCTTCATCAGCATGCAGCGCGAGCGCGAGATCGCCGAGTACCTCGGCATGGCGCCCATCGCCGTGCACGAGGTCACGACCTTCTACAACATGTACAACCAGCATCCGGTGGGCAAGTTCAAGCTCAACGTGTGCACCAACCTGCCGTGCCAGCTGCGTGACGGCGTCACTGCGCTGGTCCACCTCGAGAAGAAGCTCGGCATCAAGATGGGCGAAACCACGGCCGACGGCATGTTCACGCTGCAGCAGAGCGAATGCCTGGGCGCCTGCGCCGATTCGCCCGTGATGCTGGTCAACGACCGCACCATGTGCAGCTTCATGAGCAACGAGAAGCTCGACCAGCTCATCGACGGCCTGCGCGGCTCCACCAAAGGGGAGGCTGCCTGATGTCGCCCGAACAAGTGCTCCAGCAATTCCAGGCCACGGGCGTCCAGACCTGTTTCCATGGCCGCCACATCGAGCCGCAGATCTATGCCGGCCTCGACGGCACCAACTGGCGCCTGGCCGACTACGAGGCGCGCGGCGGCTACAAGGCGCTGCGCAAGATCCTCACCGAGGGCCTCACGCCCGACCAGGTGATCGCCGAAGTCAAGGCCTCGGGCCTGCGCGGCCGCGGCGGCGCGGGCTTCCCCACGGGCCTGAAGTGGAGCTTCATGCCGCGCCAGTTCCCGGGACAGAAGTACCTCGTCTGCAATTCGGACGAAGGCGAACCGGGCACCTGCAAGGACCGCGACATCCTGCAGTTCAACCCGCACATCGTGATTGAGGGCATGGCCATCGCCGCGTATGCGATGGGCATCAGCGTGGGCTACAACTACATCCACGGCGAGATCTTCCAGAGCTACGACCGCTTTGAGGAAGCGCTCGAAGAGGCGCGCGCCGCCGGCTACCTCGGCGACAAGATCATGGGCAGCACGTACAACTTCCAGTTGCATGCCGCCCACGGCTTCGGCGCCTACATCTGCGGCGAGGAAACCGCGCTGCTCGAATCGCTGGAAGGCAAGAAGGGCCAGCCGCGCTTCAAGCCGCCGTTCCCGGCGAGCTTCGGCCTGTACGGCAAGCCAACCACCATCAACAACACCGAGACCTTCGCGGCGGTGCCCTGGATCATCAACAATGGCGGCCAGGCCTACCTCGAATGCGGCAAGCCGAACAACGGCGGCACCAAGATCTATTCGGTGAGCGGCGACGTCGAGTTGCCCGGCAACTACGAAGTGCCGATGGGCACGCCGTTCTCCAAGCTGCTCGAGCTGTGCGGCGGCGTTCGCAAGGGCCGCACGCTCAAGGCCGTGATCCCCGGCGGATCGTCGTCGCCGGTGCTGCCGGCTTCGATCATGATGGAATGCACGATGGACTACGACTCCATCGCCAAGGCCGGCTCCATGCTGGGCTCGGGTGCGGTGATCGTGATGGACGACAGCCGCTCGATGGTCGAGTCGCTGCGGCGCCTCTCGTACTTCTACATGCACGAATCCTGCGGCCAGTGCACGCCGTGCCGCGAAGGCACGGGCTGGCTGTACCGCGTGGTGGACCGCATCCACAACGGGCAGGGCAGGGCGTCGGATATGGACCTCTTGAACTCCGTGGCCGACAACATTCAGGGCCGCACCATCTGCGCGCTCGGCGACGCGGCGGCCATGCCGGTGCGCGCCATGATCAAGCACTTCCGTCACGAGTTCGAGGCCCTGATTCCGGGCTACGTCCCGAAAGCGCCCGTCAAGGCCTGAGCGCGAGAAGAAACATACTCATGATCGAAATCGAACTCGACGGCAAGAAGGTCGAAGTGACCGAAGGCAGCATGGTGATGCATGCGGCCGACAAGGCGGGCACCTACATCCCGCACTTCTGCTATCACAAGAAGCTCAGCATCGCGGCCAACTGCCGCATGTGCCTGGTCGACGTGGAAAAGGCGCCCAAGCCGATGCCGGCCTGCGCCACGCCCGTCACGCAGGGCATGATCGTTCGCACCAAGAGCGAAAAGGCCATCAAGGCGCAGCAGTCGGTCATGGAGTTCCTCCTGATCAACCACCCGCTCGATTGCCCGATCTGCGACCAGGGCGGCGAGTGCCAGCTGCAGGACCTGGCCGTGGGCTACGGCGGTTCTTCTTCGCGCTACGAAGAAGAAAAGCGCGTCGTCTTCCACAAGGACGTCGGTCCGCTGATCAGCATGGAAGAAATGAGCCGCTGCATCCATTGCACGCGCTGCGTCCGCTTCGGCCAGGAAGTGGCCGGCGTGATGGAGCTCGGCATGACCCAGCGCGGCGAGCACTCCGAAATCGAAACCTTCCTCGGCGATTCGGTCGACTCCGAGCTGTCGGGCAACATGATCGACATCTGCCCGGTCGGCGCGCTCACGAGCAAGCCGTTCCGCTACAGCGCCCGTACCTGGGAGCTGTCGCGCCGCAAGTCGGTGAGCCCGCACGACTCCACCGGCGCCAACCTGATCGTCCAGGTCAAGAGCAACCGCGTGATGCGCGTGGTGCCGCTCGAGAACGAAGAAGTCAACGAGTGCTGGATCGCCGACCGCGACCGCTTCTCGTACGAAGCGCTCAACGGCCCGGAACGCCTCACGCAGCCCATGCTCAAGCAGGGCGGCCAGTGGCACCAGGTCGACTGGCAGACCGCGCTCGAATACGTGGCCAACGGCCTCAAGCAGATCAAGGCCGACCACGGTGCGCAAAGCATCGGCACGCTGGTGAGCCCGCACAGCACGCTCGAAGAGCTGCAGCTGGCCGCCATGCTCACGCGTGAGCTCGGCAGCGACAACATCGACTACCGCCTGCGCAATGCCGAATTCACGGCCTTCGAAGGCGTGCGCTGGCTCGGCACCTCGATCGCATCGCTCACGCAATTGCAGCGCGTGCTGGTCGTCGGTTCGAACCTGCGCAAGGACCATCCGCTGTTCGCGCAGCGCATCCGCCAGGCCGTGCGCAAGGGCGCCGCGCTGTCGGTGATCACCTCGGCCGGCCTGATGGCCGACCGCGACGCCTGGGCCATCAGCGTAGCGCAATCGACCATCGCCGAAGCCGACCAATGGGTCGAGGCGCTGGCCGCCGTGGCCGCTGCCATCGGCAAGACCAACGGTGCGGCTGCACCGCTGGCGCCGAAGAACGAACCCGACGCCGCCGCGCAAGCCATTGCCGCCTCGCTGCTGAGCGGCGAGCGCAAGGCCATCCTGCTCGGCAACGCCGCCGCCCACCATGCGCAAGCGAGCAGCCTGCTGGCCCTCGCCAACTGGATCGGCGCGCAGACCGGCGCCACCGTCGGCTACCTGACCGAAGCCGCCAACACCGTGGGCGCGCAGCTCGTCGGCGCGTTCCCGAAGAACGGCGGCCTCGATGCCGGCCGCATGCTGGCCGCGGGCTCGGGCCTCAAGGCCGTGCTGCTGCTCAACAACGAACCGGTGTTCGACTCGGCTGCGGGCGCCGCAGCCGCCGACGTCATCGGCAATGCACAGATGGTCGTCACGCTGAGCCCCTTCAAGGCCAACCTCGAGTTCAGCGACGTGCTGCTGCCGATCGCGCCGTTCACCGAAACACCGGGCACCTTCGTCAATGCCGAAGGCCGCGTGCAGGGTTTCCATGCCGTCGTGAAGCCGCAAGGCGAAACGCGTCCGGCCTGGAAGGTGCTGCGCGTGCTGGCCAACCTGCTCGGCCTGCCGGGCTTCGCATTCGAATCGACGGCTGACGTGCTGCGCACCATCGGCGACAACGGCGCCGTGCCGGCCAGCGCGCTGAACAACGCCACCGCGGCCAAGGCCGTCGCTTCCAGCGGCGCCGCTCCCGCTCCCGTGGTCGCGAGCATCTATCAACTCGACTCGATCGTGCGCCGCGCACCGTCGCTGCAACTCACCGCCGATGCGCGCAACGCATCGGCTGCTCCGGCCCGTGCCGAGGAGGCATTGGCATGATCGACGCAGTGCATGCTTTCGGCCAGGGACTGGTCCACGCGGGCTGGTGGACGGGCCTGGCCTGGCCGGTGATCTGGACGCTGATCAAGATCATCGTGGTCGTGCTTCCGCTGATGGGGGCCGTGGCCTACCTCACGCTGTGGGAGCGCAAGGCGATCGGCTTCACGCAGATCCGCATCGGCCCGAACCGCATCGGGCCGCTGGGCCTGCTGCAGCCCATCGCCGACGCGCTCAAGCTGATGACCAAGGAAATCATTCTTCCGACGGTCGCCAACAAGGGCCTGTTCCTGCTCGGCCCGATCATGACCATCATGCCGGCGCTCGTCGCATGGGCTGTGATTCCCTTCGGTCCGGACGTGGCGCTGGCCAACATCAACGCCGGCCTGCTGTTCGTGATGGCCATCACCTCGCTCGAGGTCTACGGCGTGATCATCGCGGGCTGGGCATCGAACTCGAAGTACGCCTTCCTGGGCGCGCTGCGCGCCTCGGCACAGATGGTGAGCTACGAGATTGCGATGGGCTTCTGCTTCGTCGTGGTGCTGATGGTCTCGGCCAGCCTGAACATGACCGACATCGTGACGGGGCAGGGCAAGGGCACCTTCGCCGACATGGGCATCGGCTTCCTGTCGTGGAACTGGCTGTCGCTGCTGCCGATCTTCGTCGTCTACTTCATCTCGGGCCTGGCGGAAACCAACCGCCACCCCTTCGACGTGGTCGAAGGCGAGTCCGAGATCGTTGCGGGCCACATGATCGAGTACTCGGGCATGAGCTTCGCGATGTTCTTCCTGGCCGAGTACGCCAACATGTGGCTGGTCTCGATCCTGTGCACCGTGCTGTTCCTCGGCGGATGGCTGCCGCCGTTCGAGTTCCTGAGCTTCATCCCGGGCTGGATCTGGCTCGGTGCCAAGACCTTCTGCGTGGTCACCATGTTCCTGTGGGTCCGATCCACCTTCCCGCGCTTCCGCTATGACCAGATCATGCGGCTCGGCTGGAAGATCTTCATCCCGGTCACGCTCGTGTGGCTGGTCGTGGTCGGTGCCTGGATGCAGACCCCGTTCAACATCTGGAAATAACTGGAAGCGCCAACATCATGACTGCTGCGCATACCGCCGGCGCGCTCGCGCGCCCTTCCAAGCTCGCGTCCGCCCCGTTTTCGCTCAAGGACTTCCTGGGCAGCTTCATGCTGTTCGAACTGTTCAAGGGCCTGGCCATCACTGGCAAGTACGCCTTCGCCCGCAAGATCACGGTGCAGTTTCCCGAAGAAAAAACGCCGCTGTCGCCGCGCTTTCGCGGCCTGCACGCGCTGCGCCGCTATGAGAACGGCGAAGAGCGCTGCATCGCCTGCAAGCTCTGCGAAGCCGTGTGCCCGGCGCTGGCCATCACCATCGAATCCGATGTGCGCGACGACGGTTCGCGCCGCACCACGCGCTACGACATCGACCTGACCAAGTGCATCTTCTGCGGCTTCTGCGAAGAGAGCTGCCCGGTCGATTCGATCGTCGAGACCCACATCTTCGAATACCACGGCGAAAAGCGCGGCGACCTGTACTTCACCAAGGACATGCTGCTGGCCGTGGGCGACCGCTACGAAAAAGAAATCGCAGCGAACAAGGCGGCCGACGCCAAGTACCGCTGATCCCGATCAGTCCGAACCCCGTACCAATTCGAATTCCAATGGACGTCAAGACCGGTCTGTTCTATCTCTTTGCCGCGGTGCTGCTGTTCGCAGCCTTCCGGGTCATCACCGCCCGCAATCCCGTGTACGCCGCGCTGTACCTGGTGCTGGCCTTCTTCCAGGCTTCGGCGATCTGGCTGCTGCTGCGCGCCGAGTTCCTGGCAATCTCGCTGGTGCTCGTCTACGTGGGGGCAGTGATGGTGCTGTTCCTGTTCGTCGTGATGATGCTGGACATCAACGTCGACGGCCTGCGGCAGGGTTTCTGGAAGCACTTTCCGCTGGCAGCCGGCGTGGGCGCGCTCATTGCGCTCGAAATGGCCGCCGTGCTGATGGGCGGCTTCCGCTTGGCGGAGCCGCCGCGCGCCGGAGCCGCCATGGCGGCCAGCAACTCGAACACGCTCGAGCTCGGCAAGCTGCTGTACTCCGAGTACCTGTATCCGCTGGAGATCGCGGCCGTCATCCTGCTCGTGGCCATCGTGGCCGCCATCGCGCTGACGCTGCGCACCCGCAAGGACAGCAAGTACGTCAACCCCTCCGACCAGGTGCGCGTGAAGGCGCGGGACCGCGTGCGCATCGTGCAGATGCCGGTCACGCGCGCCGCCGAGCCCGTGGCGGAAGCAGACGCAGCAGCGGCAAAGGAAAACAAGGCATGACGCTCACGCTCGGACACTTTCTATCGCTCGGCGCCATGCTCTTCGCGCTGTCGGTGATCGGCATCTTCCTGAACCGCAAGAACCTCATCGTGCTGCTGATGGCCATCGAGCTGATGCTGCTCGCGGTAAACATGAACTTCGTGGCGTTCTCGTACTACCTGGGCGACATGCACGGCCAGATCTTCGTGTTCTTCATCCTGACGGTGGCCGCGGCCGAGTCGGCCATCGGCCTTGCGCTGCTGGTCCTGCTGTTCCGCAACAAGTCGAACATCAACGTGGACGAACTCAACTCGCTCAAGGGTTGAAATCAGTATGAGCGCAACCCTTTCCGCATCCGCCCTGCTGGCCGTGCCGCTGGCACCCCTGGTCGGCGCCGTCGTCGCCGGCCTGTTCGGCACCAAGTTCGGCGGCAATCACATCGGCCGCAAGGTCACGCATTCGCTGACCATCCTCGGCGTGCTCGTCGCCTTCATCATCTCGGCCATGACGCTCAAGAGCGTGGTGGCCGATGGCGCGCGCTTCAACGCCACCATCTACGAATGGATGGTGGTGGGCGGCCTGAAGATGGAAATCGGCTTCCTGGTCGACGGCCTCACGGCCATGATGATGTGCGTGGTGAGCTTCGTCTCGCTGATGGTGCACATCTACACCATCGGCTACATGGAAGAAGACGAGGGCTACAACCGCTTCTTCGCCTACATCTCGCTCTTCACCTTCTCGATGCTGATGCTCGTCATGAGCAACAACATGCTCCAGCTGTTCTTCGGCTGGGAAGCGGTGGGCCTGGTGTCGTACCTGCTGATCGGCTTCTGGTTCAACCGGCCTACGGCGATCTTCGCGAACATGAAGGCCTTCCTGGTCAACCGCGTGGGCGACTTCGGCTTCATCCTGGGCATCGGCCTGATCGCCGCCTATGCCGGCACGCTGAACTACGGCGAGGCCTTCGCCAAGGCCAACACGCTGGCCGGCATCACCTTCCCCGGCACCGAGTGGATGCTGGTGACCGTGATCTGCATCTGCCTGTTCATCGGCGCCATGGGCAAGAGCGCGCAGTTCCCGCTGCATGTGTGGCTGCCCGACTCGATGGAAGGCCCGACGCCCATCTCCGCGCTGATTCACGCCGCGACCATGGTCACGGCCGGCATCTTCATGGTGGCGCGCATGTCGCCGCTGTTCGAACTCAGCGACACGGCGCTCTCGTTCATCCTGGTGATCGGTGCCATCACGGCGCTGTTCATGGGGTTCCTCGGCATCATCCAGAACGACATCAAGCGCGTGGTGGCGTATTCGACGCTCTCGCAGCTGGGCTACATGACCGTGGCGCTCGGTGCCTCGGCCTACTCGGTCGCGGTGTTCCATCTGATGACGCATGCCTTCTTCAAGGCGCTGCTGTTCCTCGGCGCGGGCTCGGTGATCATCGGCATGCACCACAACCAGGACATCCGATGGATGGGCGGCGTGCGCAAGTACATGCCGATCACCTGGATCACCTCGCTCCTGGGTTCGCTCGCGCTGATCGGCACGCCGTTCTTCGCCGGCTTCTACTCGAAGGACAGCATCATCGAAGCGGTGCACGAAAGCCACCTGTGGGGCGCACAGTTCGCCTACTACGCGGTGCTGGCCGGCGTGTTCGTGACGGCGTTCTATTCGTTCCGTATGTATTTCCTGGTGTTCCACGGCAAGGAGCGCTACGACCAGAATCCCGACGCGCACCACCATGACGAACATGCGGAGCACGACGACGATCACGGCCACGGCGACAAGCCGCACGAATCGCCCTGGGTGGTGTGGCTGCCGCTGGTGCTGCTCGCGATCCCGTCGGTGGTGATCGGCTTCATGACGATCGAGCCGATGCTGTTCGGCGAGTTCTTCAAGAACGCGATCATCGTGGACGGCACACGGCACCACGCCATGAAGGAACTGGAAGAGGCCTTCCACGGCCCGGTGGCCATGGCCATCCACGGTCTGCAGGCGGCGCCGTTCTGGCTGGCACTGGCTGGCGTGGTCCTGTCCTGGTACATGTACATGATCAATCCGGCGCTGCCGGCCGCGATCAAGCGCGCCTTCGGCCCGATCTACCGCCTGCTCGAGAACAAGTACTACATGGACTGGTTCAACGAGAACGTCGTCGCCCGCGCCACGCGTGGGCTCGGCACCGGGCTGTGGAAGGGCGGCGACCAGGCGCTGATCGACGGCGCGGTGGTCAATGGCTCATGGAAGGTCGTGGGCCGCATCTCGGGCGCGGTACGCTGGCTGCAGTCGGGCTACATCTATCACTACGCCTTCGCGATGCTGCTCGGCATCTTCATCCTGATGACGTACTTCGTCTGGTTCAAGCGCTGAGTCAAGCGCTGGAGAAAAACAAAAATGGGTTTGTTGAGCCTTGCCATCTGGGTGCCGATCGCATTCGGTGTCGCGTTGCTGGCGTTCGGCCGTGACGAGCATGCCAGGGGCGTGCGCTGGGTCGCGCTGGTCGGCGCGATCGTGAGCTTCCTGGTGACCGTACCGCTCTACACGGGCTTCCAGAACGGCACCGCCGCGATGCAGTTCGTCGAGAAGGCCGGCTGGATCGCGCGCTTCAATGTCAACTATCACCTCGGCATCGACGGCCTGTCGATCTGGCTGGTGCTGTTGACTTCGTTCACCACCGTGGTGGTCGTGATCTCGGCCTGGGAAGTGATCACCGAGCGCGTCAACCAGTACATGGCCGCGTTCCTGATTCTCTCGGGCTTCATGATCGGCGTGTTCGCCGCGCTCGACGGCATCCTGTTCTACGTGTTCTTCGAAGCCACGCTGATCCCGATGTACCTCATCATCGGCATCTGGGGCGGCCCGAACAAGATCTACGCGGCCTTCAAGTTCTTCATCTACACCCTGCTCGGCTCGCTGCTGACGCTGGTGGCGCTGATCTACCTGTACAACAAGTCGGGCGGCAGCTTCGACATCCTGAGCTGGCACAAGCTGCCGCTGGGCTCGACAGCGCAGACCTTCCTGTTCTTCGCATTCTTTGCCGCCTTTGCCGTCAAGGTGCCGATGTGGCCGGTCCATACCTGGCTGCCGGACGTGCACGTCGAGGCCCCCACCGGCGGCTCGGCCGTGCTGGCCGCCATCATGCTGAAGCTCGGCGCCTACGGCTTCCTGCGCTTCTCGTTGCCGATCGCGCCCGACGCCTCGCACGAATGGGCCTGGCTCATGATCGCGCTGTCGCTGATCGCGGTGATCTACGTCGGCCTGGTGGCGCTGGTGCAGGAAGACATGAAGAAGCTCGTGGCCTACTCGTCGGTTGCCCACATGGGCTTCGTGACGCTCGGCTTCTTCATCTTCAACGAGTTGGGCGTGTCCGGCGGCATCGTGCAGATGATTGCCCACGGCTTCGTGTCGGGCGCCATGTTCCTTGGCATCGGCGTGCTCTACGACCGCGTGCATTCGCGCCAGATCGCCGACTACGGCGGCGTGGTCAACACCATGCCCAAGTTCGCCGCATTCGCGCTGCTGTTCGCCATGGCCAATTGCGGCCTGCCGGGCACCGCCGGTTTCGTGGGCGAATGGATGGTCATCCTGGGTGCAGTCAAGTCCAACTTCTGGCTCGGCTTCGGAGCCGCCACGGCGCTGATCTTCGGCGCGGCCTACACCCTCTGGATGTACAAGCGCGTGTACCTCGGCCCGGTCGGCAACGACCACGTCAAGGAACTCACCGACATCAATGCCCGCGAATTCCTGATGCTGTCGCTGCTGGCCATTGCCGTGCTGTGGATGGGCATCCATCCGAAGCCGTTCACCGACGTGATGGACGCTTCCGTGACCGAGCTTCTTCGCCACGTGGCGATTTCGAAGCTGCCCTCCTGATGCCACGCTGAAGAAGAGAACGAGATGATTGACAAACTCAGCTGGGTCGCGATCTACCCCGAAATCGTGCTGCTGGTCATGGCCTGCATCATTGCGCTGGTCGACCTGTCGAGCACCAGTGCGCAGCGCACGCGCACCTACATCCTGACGCTGCTCACGCTGGCCGTGGTGGCCGTGCTGACCGGCCTGGCCGGCAACGAGGGCAAGACGGTCTACGGCTTCGGCGGCATGGTCGTGAGCGATCCCATGGGCAACTGGCTCAAGTGCTTTGCCACGGTGGCCCTGATGGTCACGCTGGTCTACGGCCGGCCCTACGCGGCCGACCGCGACATGCTGCGCGGCGGCGAGATGTTCACCATCAGCATGTTCGCGCTGCTGGGCATGTTCGTGATGATCTCGGGCAGCAACTTCCTCCTGATCTACCTCGGGCTCGAACTGCTCACGCTGTCCAGCTATGCGCTGGTGGCGCTGCGCCGCGACAACGCGGTGGCCAGCGAAGCAGCCATGAAGTACTTCGTGCTCGGCGCCATGGCCAGCGGCTTCCTGCTCTATGGCCTGTCGATGCTCTACGGCGCGACCGGCTCGCTCGACACCAACGAAGTGTTCAAGATCATCGCCAGCGGCAAGGTGAACCACCAGGTGCTGGTGTTCGGCCTCGTGTTCATCGTGGCGGGCCTGGCCTTCAAGGTGGGGGCGGCGCCTTTCCACATGTGGGTGCCCGACGTGTACCAGGGCGCACCGACGGCGGTCACGCTGCTGATCGGCGCGGCGCCCGAGCTGGCCGCCTTCGCCATCATCATCCGCCTGCTGGTGGAAGGGCTGCTGCCGCTGGCCATCGACTGGCAGCAGATGCTGGCACTCTTGGCCATCGCCTCGCTGCTGGTGGGCAATTTGGCCGCCATCGCGCAGACCAACCTCAAGCGCATGCTGGCCTACTCGACCATTGCGCAGATGGGTTTCATGCTGCTCGGCCTGGTGGCGGGCGTGGTCAACGGCAACACCTACAACGCACAGTTCGCCTACAGCGCCTCGATGTTCTACATCGTGACCTACGTGCTGACCACGCTGGCGAGCTTCGGCATCATCCTGCTGCTGGCGCGCGAGGGGTTCGAAAGCGAAGAAATCACCGACCTGGCCGGCCTGAACCAGCGCAGCCCGCTGTACGCCGGCGTGATGGCGATCGCGATGTTCTCGCTCGCGGGCCTGCCGCCGCTGGTCGGGTTCTACGCCAAGCTGGCGGTGCTGCAGGCGCTGATCGCCTCGGGCCAGGCGCTCTACATCGGCCTGGCGGTGTTCGCGGTGGTCATGTCGCTGATTGGCGCCTTCTACTACCTGCGCGTGGTCAAGGTCATGTACTTCGACGCGCCGGTCACGGCCAGCACCGTGTCGGCGCCGCGCGACGTGCGCACAGTGCTGTCGATCAACGGCCTGCTGATCCTCGTGCTGGGCATCGTGCCCGGCGGCCTCATGACGCTGTGCGCCAAGGCCATCGTGGCCACGCTGGCGAACTGATCCCGGCCTGCCCACGGTGTCGCAAACCGCATCGGTCTGGGTCGTTCTCCTGGTGGCGCTGGTGGCGGCCAACCTGCCGTTCTGCAACGACCGGCTGTTCGGCGTCGTGCCCCTGGCCACGCGGCCCAAGCCGCTGGCAGTGCGGCTCGCCGAACTGGTGGTGCTGTATTTCGCCGCGGGCGGCGTGGGCTTGCTGTTCGAAAGCCGGGCAGGGCAGATCGCCCCGCAGGGCTGGGAGTTCTATGCGGTGACCGGCGCGCTTTTCATCGTGCTGGCCTTTCCAGGGTTCACCTGGCGCTACCTCATGAAGCACAGGCACGGATGACCGACATGACTTCTCCCATCGCCGATTCGCACCTGAAGGAAGAACGCACGGCCAGCGAGCTGCTGGTCAAAGGCAACTTCCTCCAGGTCTGCCGCGACACCGTGCGCCTGCCCGACGGCCACAGCGCCACGCGCGAGTACGTGATCCATCCGGGCGCGGTGGTGGTGATTCCACTGCTCGACGACGGCCGCGTGGTGCTGGAGCGGCAGTACCGTTATCCGGTGGGGCATGTGATGGTCGAGTTTCCGGCCGGCAAGCTCGATGCGGGCGAAGATCCGCTGGTGTGCGGCCAGCGCGAACTGCTCGAGGAAACCGGCTACACCGCGAGCGAATGGGCCTACGCCGGCGCCATGCACCTCGCCGTGGCCTATTCCACCGAGATCATCCACATCTACTTTGCGCGCGGCCTGTCGCTCGGCAAGCGGCAGCTCGACCACGGCGAGTTCCTGGACGTGTTCACGGCCACGCCGGCCGAAGTTGCACTCTGGTGCCGCGACGGCACGCTCACCGATGCCAAGTCGCTGACCTGCATGCTGTGGCTGCAGAACGTTCTTTCGGGCGCATGGTCACTCGATTGGCGAGCCACCGCTTCGCAAGGCGGCGCGGGATAATCCGCGCATGAAGGTTCTCGATCTGCGCTGCTCGCATGGCCACGGCTTCGAAGGCTGGTTTGCGTCCAATGAAGCTTTCGAAACCCAGCTGGCCGCCGGACTGGTGGAATGCCCGGTGTGTGCCGACACGCGCATCGTCAAGCTGCTGAGCGCGCCGCGCCTGAACCTGGGCAACGCGAAGGCGCCGGCAGAGGCCGCTGCTGCGTCGGCATCGGCATCTTCGGCACCCGCCAAGGCCCAGGCACCGGCCGAACAATCTCCCGAGGCCCGCTGGATGCGCGCCGTGCGCGAGGTTCTCGCAAAGACCGAGGACGTGGGCGACCGTTTTGCCGACGAGGCGCGCAGGATGCACTACGGCGAAGCCGAAGAACGCGGGATCCGCGGCCAGGCGACCCGCGAGCAGACCGAAGCGCTGCTCGAAGAGGGCATTCCGGTGATGGCCCTGCCCATCCCTGCGGCGCTCAAGGAAACGCTGCAGTAGCCTGCAGCCGGCCCATCAAGCCGTGAACTGCAGGGCGGCCAGGCGGGCATAGACCCCGCCTTGCGCCACCAGCGTGGCGTGTGTTCCCTGTTCGACAATGCCGCCATGGTCCAGCACGATGATGCGGTCGGCCTTCTGCACGGTGGCCAGGCGGTGCGCAATCACGAGCGTCGTACGGCCTTCCATGGCCGATTCGAGCGCCGCCTGCACCATGCGTTCGCTCTCGGCATCGAGTGCGCTGGTGGCTTCGTCGAGCAGCAGCAGCGGCGGGTTCTTGAGAATGGCGCGCGCAATTGCAATGCGCTGGCGCTGTCCGCCCGACAGGCGCACCCCGCGCTCGCCCAGGAAGGTGTCATAGCCCTCGGGCAGCGCCTGCAGGAAATCGTGCGCAAAGGCCGCGCGCGCGGCGGCATGCACCTCGTCGGCCGTGGCGTCGGGGCGGCCGTAGCGGATGTTCTCGAAGGCGCTGGCCGAGAAGATCACGGCGTCCTGCGGCACCAGGCCGATGCGGGTGCGAAGCTCGGGCAGCGCGAGCGAGGCCAGCGGGGCGCCGTCGAGCAGCAGGCGGCCGGACTGCGGATCGTAGTAGCGCAGCAGCAGCTGGAACACCGTGCTCTTGCCGGCACCGCTCGATCCCACCAGGGCGACCGTTTCGCCGGGCGCGATGTCGAGGCTGAAGTCCTTGAGCGCCGGCGTGCCGGGCCGCGAGGGGTAGTGGAAAGTCACCGCCTCGAGCTTGACCGCGCTGCCCGCCGCCGGGACGGGCGCAGCCACCGGATCGGGCGGTGAAACGATAGCCGCCGGGGCATGCAGCAGTTCCATCAGGCGCTCGGTCGCGCCGGCTGCGCGCAGCAGGTCGCCATAGACCTCGCCGAGCACTGCGGTCGCGCTGGCAAGAATGGCCACGTACACCACGGTCTGGCCCAGGTGGCCGGCCGTGATGTCGCCGCGCAGCACCGCCTGCGTGCCCTGGTAGAGGCCCCAGAGCAGCGCCGCCGAGGTGGCGATGATGATGAAGGCCACCAGCACCGAGCGCGCCTTGGTGCGGCGCACCGCGGTCTTGAAGGCGTTTTCGGTCGAGGCCTTGAAGCGGCCGGCCTCGCGCGATTCGGCCGTGTAGCTTTGCACCACCGGAATCGCATTGAGCACCTCGGCCGCGATGGCGCTCGAATCGGCCACCCGGTCCTGGCTCGCGCGCGAGAGCTTGCGCACGCGTCGGCCGAACCACATGCTCGGCAGCACCACCAGCACCAGGATGCCCAGCACCTGGACCATCACGTAGGGATTGGTCCACACCAGCACCGCCAGCGCGCCCACGCCCATGACGGCATTGCGCAGGCCCATGCTCAGCGACGAGCCGACCACGGTCTGCACCAGCGTGGTGTCGGCCGTCAGGCGCGACAGCACTTCGCCGGTCTGCGTGGTCTCGAAGAAGGCCGGGCTCTGGCGCAGCACATGGCCGTAGACCGCGTTGCGCAGATCGGCCGTGACGCGTTCGCCGAGCCAGCTCACCGTGTAGAAGCGCGCGGCCGAAAAAAGGCCGAGCGCCACGGCCACCGCGAAGAGGGCGCCGAAGTGCTCGCGCAGCGCCATGGTCTGGGCGCCCTTGTCCGCGCTGATCAAGCCGCCATCAATCAGGCTGCGCAATGCGATAGGAAACACCAGCGTGGTGATGGCCGCCATCACCAAAAAAATGCCCGCGAGGACGATCTGGACGCGGTAGGGCCGGAGAAAAGGGCTCAGGCCCGACAGCGATCGGGGCGAGCCCTTGGCCGGTGAAGACAGGGGGGAGGAAGCCATGGCCCCGATTCTACCGACCCTTGCCGTCGCAAAGGCATCCTTGACAATAATTGACTGGGCAAGTAATATTGCGGCCATGAGCGATGCAGACAACCCGCAAGTCCCCCCGGCCTCCGGCAACGCCGGGGGCCAGCCGGCCGACTTCTACCGCGCCGAAACCTACCAGACCGAGGAAAGCATCGGGTATTTGATGCGCCGTATCCTGGGGGCGGTGGCCCAGGCAGTGGAAACCCGCATGTGCGAGCCCGGCGGTCCGACCTTTCCCCAATGGCTGCCGCTCTACAAGCTGCATGTCGGCGCGGCCACCACGGTGGCCGAACTGGCCCGCGCCTGCGAGCTCGATGCCGGCGCCATGACGCGCCTGCTCGACCGCCTCGAGGCCAAGGGCCTGTGCCGCCGCGTGCGCTCGCTGGAGGACCGCCGTGTGGTCAACATCGAGCTCACCGACGAAGGCCGCGCGGCCGCCAAGGAGGTGCCGTACGTGCTGAGCCGGGTACAGAACGAGTACTTGGCGGGTTTCACCAAGGAAGAGTGGGAGCAACTCAAGAGCTACCTGCGCCGGATCTTCGACAACGCCCAGGCCCTTGCGGCCCGTGGAGATAAAAATGACTGATTCCTTCGCCGTGCGCGCCGCGCGCCGCACCCCCATCGTGGCCGCCGCACTGCTGGTGGTGGCATTGGCCGGCTGTGCCGACATGGCAGGCATCGGCTCCGAGGCCAGGCTGCGCGATGCCTCGTCGCTGGGCATCGCGCCCGACAGCGCCGCGGTGCCGGCCTCCCGCCTCGACGGCCAATGGTGGCAGGCCTTCGGCGACACGCAGCTCAACACGCTGATCGACCGGGCCGTGGCCGGCAATCCGAACCTGCAGGTGGCACAGGCCCGCCTTGCGCGCGCCCAGGCCTCGGCGGACATCGCCGGCGCCGCGCTACAGCCGCAGGTCAAGGGCGACCTCGACCTGAAACGCCAGAAGTTCAACAGCAACTACATCTACCCGGCGCCGCTCGGCGGCTCCACGCAGAACATCGGCCTGCTGCAGCTCGGCGCCAGCTGGGAACTCGACTTCTTCGGCAAGAACCGCAGCGCGCTCGACACCGCCATCGGCGCGGCCAATGCCGCGGCTGCCGATGCGGATGCCGCCCGCGTGCTGCTGGCCAGCAACGTGGCGCGCAGCTATTTCCAGTGGGCGCGCCTGAACGACCAGCTTGCCGTGGCGCGGCGCACGCTGGCCCAGCGCGACGAAACGCTCAAGCTCGTGCGCGACCGCGTGTCCGCTGGCCTGGACACCCGACTCGAACTGCGCCAGAGCGAAGGCGGCCTGCCCGAGGCGCGCCAGCAGATCGAAGCCCTCGACGAGCAGATCGCGCTGCAACAGCATGCGCTCGACGCGCTCGTGGGCCAGCCCAACGTATCGCAATCGCTCAAGCCGCCGGCGCTCGAGAAGCTCAAGCCGATGGCGCTGCAGGCCAACATTCCGGCCGACCTGCTGGGTCGCCGCGCCGATATCGCCGCCGCGCGCTGGCGCGTCGAAGCCGCCACCAGCGACGTGAAGAACGCCAGGACGCTCTTCTATCCCAACGTGAACCTCACCGCCTTCGCGGGCTTCCAGAGCCTGGGTTTCGGCAAGCTGCTCAAGTCGGGCAGCGAGCAGTGGGGCGTGGGCCCTGCCATCAGCCTGCCGATCTTCGAAGGCGGCAAGCTGCGCGCCAACCTGCGCGGCAAGTCGGCCGACCTCGACGTGGCCATCGAGAGCTACAACGCCGCAGTCATCGATGCCGTGCGCGACGCGTCCGACCAGGTCACGAGCGCGCAGTCGATCGCACGCCAGCAGGCCGAGCAGCGCGCCGCGCAGACAGCCGCCGAAGGCGCCTACGACATCGCCGTGCAGCGCTACCGCGCGGGCCTGGGCAACTACCTCAACGTGCTGACCGCCGAAACCGCCGTGCTCGCGCAGCGCCGGCTGGCGGTCGATCTGGCCGCGCGCGCGCTCGACACGCAGGTGGGCCTGGCGCGCGCGCTCGGCGGCGGCTGGCAGCCGCCGGCAACCGCCACCGCCGCGGCGCCCGCGCCGTCCGCATCGAACTGAACTGAACCGACTTTTTTCGTCTTCGGAAAGAACTCCATCATGAGCGACAACAACACTCCGACGCCCGCTGCAGCCAACGCTTCCGCAGCTCCCGAAGCACCCGCCGGCAACGGCAAGCGCCGCCGCGCCCTGACCGCGCTGGCGGCCGTGGTGATCGTTGCCGGCGGCGGCTGGGGCCTCTACGAATGGCTGGTGGCCAGCCACTACGAGGACACCGACAACGCCTACGTGCAGGGCAACGTGATCCAGATCACGCCGCAGATCGGCGGTACCGTCATGGCCATCAATGCCGATGACACCGACTTCGTGAAGGCCGGCCAGCCGCTGGTGCAGCTGGACCCCGCTGATGCGAAGGTGGCGCTCGAGCAGGCCGAGGCCGCGCTCGCGCAGGCGGTGCGCCAGGTGCGCACGCTCTACGCCAACAACGGATCGCTGGCCGCGCAGGTCACGCTGCGCCAGTCCGACATCGTCAAGGCGCAGAGCGACATCGCCAAGGCGCAGGACGACCTGCAGCGCCGCCGCGCGCTCTCGGGCAACGGCGCGGTCTCGAAGGAAGAACTCAACCATGCCGAGACGGCGCTCGACAACGCCAGGAGCCAGCTCGCCGCCGCGCAGGCCGGCGTGGTGGCCGCGCGCGAAGCGCTGGCCAGCAACCAGTCGCTGACCGAGGGCACCAGCGTGGCCCAGCACCCGAGCGTGCTGGCCGCCGCCGCCAAGGTGCGCGAGGCCTACCTGGCCACGCAGCGCGTCGCGCTGCCGGCGCCGGTCGACGGCTATGTGGCCAAGCGCACCGTGCAGCTCGGCCAGCGCGTGGCCGCCGGCACGCCGATGATGTCGATCGTGCCGCTGAACCAGCTGTGGGTCGACGCCAACTTCAAGGAAGTGCAGCTGCGCAACATCCGCATCGACCAGCCCGTGAAGCTCAGGGCCGACGTCTACGGCAAGAAGGTGGAATACACCGGCAAGGTCGCGGGCCTGGGCGTGGGCACCGGCAGCGCCTTTGCACTGCTGCCCGCGCAGAATGCCACCGGCAACTGGATCAAGGTGGTGCAGCGCGTGCCCGTGCGCATTGCGCTCGATCCGGAGCAGCTCAAGGCCAATCCGCTGCGCATCGGCCTCTCGATGGACGCCGAGATCGACATCTCGCAGAAGAGCGGCAAGATGCTGGCCGACGCGCCGCGCCCCACCGCCATCTCGCAGACGCAGGTCTACAGCAAGCTCGACCAGGGTGCCGACGCCGAAGTCGACCGCATCGTGGCCGCCAATCTCGGCCGCGGCGCGCCGGCCGCCTCTGCGGCACCTGCGGCGGCGGGGCGCTCCGCCGTGCCCGCGGCCGCCGCCGGCGCTGCGGCGCAGGCTGCTTCGCAATCCCATCCCGGCTGATCGCCGTCCACGGAACCCGAGGCAAAGCCAATGGCCACTGCTGCTCCCGCTTACGTCGCGCATCCGCCGCTCGAGGGCGCCGCCCGCATCTGGGGCACCGTCGCGCTGTCGGCCGCCACCTTCATGAACGTGCTCGATTCGTCGATCGCGAACGTGTCGCTGCCGGCCATCTCGGGCGACCTCGGCGTGAGCACCACGCAAGGCACCTGGGTCATCACCAGCTTCGCGGTGGCCAACGCCATCGCGGTGCCGCTCACCGGCTTCATGACGCAGCGCTTCGGCCAGGTGCGCCTGTTCATGGCCAGCGTGATCCTGTTCATGATCAGCTCGCTGCTGTGCGGCCTGGCGCCGAACATGACCACGCTGATCCTGTTCCGCGCGCTGCAGGGCTTTGTCGCGGGGCCGATGATCCCGCTGTCGCAGACGCTGCTGCTGTCGAGCTATCCGCGCGCCAAGGCGGGCCTCGCGATGGCGATGTGGTCGATGACCACGCTGGTCGCGCCGGTGATGGGGCCGCTCTTGGGCGGCTGGATCACCGACAACATCTCATGGCCGTGGATCTTCTACATCAACATCCCGGTGGGCATCGTGGCCGCGGCCATCACCTGGGCGCTGTACCACAAGCGCGAGAGCAACACGCACAAGGTGCCGATCGACGCCATCGGGCTGGCGCTGCTGGTGCTGTGGGTGGGCTCGCTGCAGCTCATGCTCGACAAGGGCAAGGAGCTCGACTGGTTCCACTCGGCCGAGATCATCACGATGGCCGTGGTGGCCATCGTCGGCTTTGCCTTCTTCCTGGTCTGGGAGCTGACCGACAAGCACCCGGTGGTCGACCTGTCGCTGTTCAAGCGCCGCAACTTCTGGTCGGGCGCCGTGGCCACGGCCGTGGCCTACGGCCTGTTCTTCGGCAACGTGGTGCTGCTGCCGCTGTGGCTGCAGCAGTGGATGGGCTACACCGCCACGCAGGCGGGAATGATCATGGCGCCGGTGGGGCTGCTGGCGATCTTCTTCTCGCCGGTGGTGGGCCTCACGGTGTCCAAGATCGACCCGCGCCGCTACGCGACCTTCTCGTTCCTGGTGTTCGCACTGGTGTTGTGGATGCGCTCGAACTTCAACACGCAGGCCGACTTCGTGACGATCATCATCCCGACGATCATCCAGGGCATCGCGATGGCGTTCTTCTTCATTCCGCTGGTGACCATCACGCTCTCGGGCCTCACGCCCGATCGCATCCCGGCCGCCTCGGGGCTGTCGAACTTCCTGCGCATCACCGCGGGCGCCATGGGCACGTCGATCGCCACCACGCTGTGGGAGAACCGCGCGGCCCTGCACCACGCGCAGCTTGCGGAGTCGGTGAACCCGGGCAACAACGCCGCGGCCAGCGCAATGTCGGGGCTGGCGGGCAGCGGCCTGAGCACCGAGCAGGTGATGGGCCAGATCAACCGCATCGTCGACCAGCAGTCGTTCATGCTGGCCACCAACGACATCTTCTATGCGTCGGCGATCCTGTTCCTGCTGCTGATTCCGCTGGTGTGGCTGGCCAGGCCGCAGCGCGGCGGTGCCGGCGGCGACGCCGCAGCCGGCGCGCATTGACCGGGCTCTCCCCCAGGCTACGCGCACTTCGTGTCGCTTCTCCTTCCCCCTCACCGGGGGCAACACCAGCGGCCCGGCAAAGCCGGTTCCGCGGTGTTTCACGAAGGGCACGTGTCCCTATTCAAGCGCCGAGTGCGCGCAATACGTCGTGGCATGCGCCCATGGTGTGATAGTCGGTCTTGCCGGCCGGGCTCTTCTCGTCGCTGATCTTGCGGTTGTCGGGCGTGAGGATGCGGTACCACGCGCCATGCCGGTGGTCGACGAAATGTGCCCAGCTGTAGGCCCAGATGCGGTCGTACCAGCTCCAGTAGCCGGCATCGCCGGTGCGCACGGCCAGCAGGGCCGCGGCGGCAAAACTCTCGGCCTGCACCCAGAAGTACTTGTCGCCGTCGCACACCGCGCCATCGGGGCCGAAGCCATAGGCGAGGCCGCCATGCGCCGCGTCCCAGCCGCGCTGCATCGCGGTGTCGAAGAAGTGCCTGGCGCGCGGCACGGCCCAATCCGCTTCGCGGCCCGCGGCAACGAGCGCGCGCTCCAACTGCAGCAGCAGCTTGGCCCACTCGGTCAGGTGCCCGGTCTGGAAGCCCCAGGGCCGGAAGATGTTGCTCCTGTCGCCGCGGTTGTAGTCCCAGTCGACCGACCAGTCCTTGCGGTAGTGCTCCCAGACCAGCCCGCCGGCCAGCGCGGCCTGCCGCCCCGTGACCGACTCCGCGAGCGCGAGCGCGCGATCGAGGTAGCGCGCCTCCCGTGTGGCCTCGAAGGCCGCAAGCATCGCCTCGCAGGCATGCATGTTGGCGTTCTGGCCGCGGTACGCGCCCACGTGCCAGTCGGGGGTGGCTTCGTCGGCATAGAGCGCGTGCTGCGGCTCCCAGAAATGCTGTTCCATCAGCTGCCAGGTGGCCTCGAGCCCCGGGCGCGCCTCTTCGATGCCGGCCATGAGCGCATGCGCATGCGCGAGCAGGACGAAGGCCATGCCGTAGCAATGCTGCGTGCCGTCCTGCACGGCGGCGCGGCCGTCGTGCCAGTCGATCTGCCATGCGTAGCCGCCGCCCGGCTGCGCATGCGCGCGCTGCACGAAAGCCAGGCCGTGGCGCGCAGCGTCGAGGTGCTTCGGATCGCCGTAGCGCCGATACGCCGTCGCATGGTTGAAGACGAAGCGCGTGCTGCTGACGAGGTGGCGCGTGCGCCGGTCGTACACGGTGCCGTCGTCCTTGAAGAAGTGGAAGAAGCCACCTGATGGGTCGCGGCTGACCGGCTCGTAGAACGCCAGCGTGTGCTGGATGTGGCCGGTCAGGAATTCGGGCGAGCGGAAGTTCGGCATGGGCATGAGGGTTCGAACCGATGAGTCATTGTCATTGTGACGACAGTCGTGCGCTCCCGGAGACGGTCACCGACGGCAGGTTGCACTGCAGCATAGGCATTTGCCCCAGTATGCAAGCGGGAGGCGGCCACGAACAATCGGTCCGCGCTCGACAGTGGCGCAATGAGATGGACCGCATGACCGACATATCTTTCCTGAACTCGGGCGACTTCGCGAGATGAGCGACGTCATCCTCGAAACACGCCAGCTCACCAAGGAGTTCAAGGGGTTCACTGCGGTCAGCAAGGTCGATCTCTCGGTGGTACGCGGCTCGATCCATGCGCTGATCGGCCCGAACGGCGCCGGCAAGACCACCTGCTTCAATCTGCTCACCAAGTTTCTCGAGCCCACCAGCGGCACGATCCTGTTCAACGGGCACGACATCACGGGCGAGCGTCCTGCGCAGATCGCGCGGCGCGGCATCATCCGTTCGTTCCAGATCTCGGCGGTGTTTCCGCACCTCACGCTGCTGGAGAACGTGCGCCTCGGACTGCAGCGCGCGCTCGGCACCTCGTACCACTTCTGGAAGAGCGAGAAGACGCTCGAGCCGCTCAACACGCGCGCCCGCGAACTGCTCGACGAAGTCGGCCTGGCGCACGAGGCCGACGAACTCACGGTGAACCTGCCCTACGGCCACAAGCGCGCGCTCGAGATCGCCACCACGCTGGCCATGGACCCCGAACTGATGCTGCTCGACGAACCCACGCAGGGCATGGGCCATGAAGACGTGCACCGCGTGGCCGAACTCATCAAGCGCGTGTCGGCCGGCCGCACCATCCTGATGGTCGAGCACAACATGAGCGTGGTCTCGACCATTGCCGACACCATCACCGTGCTTCAGCGCGGTGCCGTGCTGGCTGAAGGCCCCTATGCCGAAGTCTCAAAAAATCCGCAGGTGATGGAGGCCTACATGGGCACGACCGACGGCCAGCTGCAGGGTGCCCATTGAGATGAACCCCCACGCTCCTCACTTCGTGTATGCGCTGCCCCCCGAGGGGGCGCGGGCCTCCTTTGGGGCGGCCCGGCAGGAGACCCGATGACCGCGGCCCTGGAAATCAAGGATCTGCACGCCTGGTACGGCGAATCGCACGTGCTGCACGGCGTGAACATGGTGGTGCAGCCCGGCGAGGTCGTCACGCTGCTCGGGCGCAACGGCGCGGGGCGCACCAGCACGCTGCGCGCCATCATGGGCCTGACCGGCTCGCGCAAGGGCAGCATCGAAGTCAACGGCGTGCAGACCATCGGCATGGCCACGCACCGCATCGCGCACCTGGGCATCGGCTATTGCCCCGAGGAGCGCGGCATCTTCGCGAGCCTCTCGGCCGAGGAGAACCTGCTGCTGCCGCCGCCGCTCAAGAGCTCGAAGGGCGTGGGGCAGGGCATGTCGGTGGCCGAGATCTACGAGATGTTCCCCAACCTGGCCGAGCGCCGCCACAGCCCGGGCACGCGGCTTTCGGGCGGCGAGCAGCAGATGCTGGCGGTGGCGCGCATTCTGCGCACCGGCGCCAAGCTGCTGCTGCTCGACGAGATCTCCGAAGGCCTGGCGCCCGTCATCGTGCAGGCGCTCGCGCGGATGATCCACACGCTGCGCGCCAAGGGCTACACCATCGTGATGGTGGAGCAGAACTTCCGCTTTGCCGCGCCGCTGGCCGACCGCTTCTACGTGATGGAGCACGGCCGCATGGTCGAGGCCTTCGGCGCCAGGGAGCTCGACGCCAAGATGCCCGTGCTCAGCGAACTGCTGGGCGTGTAGGCGCGTCCGCGCCACTTTTTTTACGCTGACTCTCTCAACCATTCCAGGAGACACCATGCAAACCAAGCTCAAAATCATCGCTCTCATGCTCGGGGCCGCGGGTCTTGCGAGCCATGCCGTGCAGGCGCAGGAGAAGGTCGTCATCGGCTACATCAGCGACCTGTCGGGCCTGTACGCCGACCTGGAAGGCAAGGGCGGCGCAACGGCCATCCAGATGGCCATCGACGACATGGGCGGCAAGGTGCTCGGCCAGCCGGTGGAGGTGCTGAGCGTCGACCACCAGAACAAGCCCGACATCGCCGCCTCCAAGGCGCGCGAGTGGATCGACACGGCCGGTGCCACGATGATCTTCGCAGGCACCAATTCGGGCGTGGCGCTGGCCACCGCCAAGGTGGCGCAGGAAAAGAAGCGCGTGTTCTTCACCAACGGCGCGGCCACCTCGGCGCTGACCAACGCGCAGTGCAGCCCCTACACCGTGCACTACGCCTACGACACCGTCGCGCTGGCCAAGAGCACCGGCGGCGCGGTGGTCGACACCGGCGGCAAGAGCTGGTTCTTCCTGACGGCCGACTATGCCTTCGGCCATGCGCTCGAAGCCGACACCGCCAAGGTCGTCAAGGCCAAGGGCGGCTCGGTGGTGGGCACGGTGCGCGCGCCGCTCAATGCATCGGACTTCTCGTCCTTCCTGCTGCAGGCGCAGAACTCCAAGGCGCAGGTGCTGGGCCTGGCCAACGCCGGCGGCGACTTCATCAACTCGATGAAGGCATCGAAGGAATTCGGCATCGACAAGTCGATGAAGATCGCGGGCCTGCTGGTGTTCCTCACCGACGTGAAGAGCCTGGGCCTGCCGGCCACGCAGGGCCTGCTGCACACCACCAGCTGGTACTGGGACGCCGACGACGAGTCGCGCAAGTGGGCCGCGCGCTACGAAGCCAAGACCAAGAACAAGCCGACCGACATCCAGGCCGCCGACTACTCGGCCACCATGGCCTACCTCAAGGCCGTGGAGGCGGTGAAGAGCACCGATGCCGACAAGGTCATGGCCTACCTCAAGAAGACGCCGATCAACGACTTCTACGCCAAGGGCGTGATCCGCGCCGACGGCCGCATGGTGCACGACATGCTGCTGGCCGAGGTCAAGAAGCCGTCCGAATCCAAGGGTCCGTGGGACCTGCTGAAGATCGTCAAGAAGGTGCCGGGCGACCAGGTCTACACGACCAAGGAAGAAAGCACCTGCGCGCTCTGGAAGTAATTGTTGCTTGAGCGGGAGGCTGCCGTACACGGCGGCCCCCGCGCGAAGCCGCTGCCACCTTTCTGAACCTCGATTCCATACACGATGAACATTTCCATGCCTGCCCTGTTGAGCCAGCTCCTGCTGGGGCTGGTCAACGGGTCGTTCTACGCGATCCTGAGCCTGGGGCTGGCGGTGATCTTCGGGCTGCTCAACGTCATCAACTTCGCGCATGGCGCGCTGTTCATGATGGGGGCGGTGCTGTCGTGGATGGCGATGAACTACTTCAACGTCAACTACTGGGTCATGCTGGTGGCGGCACCGATCATCGTCGGCCTGTTCGGCGTGCTGATCGAGCGGCTGCTGCTGCGCTGGATCTACAAGCTCGACCACCTCTACGGCCTCCTGCTCACGCTCGGCCTCACGCTGCTGATCGAAGGCGGCTTCCGCTCGGTGTACGGCGTCTCCGGCCTGGCCTACAGCACGCCCGAGGCGCTGAGCGGCGGCACCAACCTGGGCTTCATGTTCCTGCCCAACTACCGCGCGTGGGTGGTGGTGGCGTCGCTGGTGGTGTGCTTTGCCACCTGGTATGCGATCGAGAAGACGCGGCTTGGCGCCTACCTGCGCGCCGGCACCGAGAACCCGCGGCTGGTCGAGGCCTTCGGCGTCAACGTGCCGCTGATGGTGACGCTGACCTACGGCTTCGGCGTGGCGCTGGCGGCCTTTGCCGGCGTGCTCGCGGCGCCGGTGATCCAGATCTCGCCGCTGATGGGGCAGAACCTGATCATCATCGTGTTCGCGGTGGTCGTGATCGGCGGCATGGGCTCGATCATGGGCGCCATCCTCACGGGCCTGGGGCTCGGCGTGATCGAGGGCCTGACCAAGGTGTTCTATCCGGAGGCTTCGGCCACCGTGGTGTTCGTGATCATGGTCGTGGTGCTGCTGATCCGTCCGGCCGGCCTGTTCGGCAGCGAGAAGTGAAGTCCATGAAGAAAATATCGCTCGTCGTCTACGGGGTGCTGCTGCTGGCGCTCGTCGCCGCACCCTTCATCGGCTTCTATCCGGTGTTCGTGATGAAGGTGCTGTGCTTTGCGCTCTTCGCCTGCGCCTTCAACCTGCTGCTGGGCTACACCGGCATGCTGTCCTTCGGCCATGCCGCGTTCCTGGGCGGCTCGGCCTATCTCACGGGCCATGCGCTCAAGGTCTGGCACCTCACGCCCGAGCTCGGGCTGATCGCGGGCACGCTGGCCGGTGCGCTGCTCGGGCTGGTGTTCGGCTGGCTGGCGATTCGCCGCCAGGGCATCTATTTCTCGATGATCACGCTGGCGCTCGCGCAGATGATGTACTTCGTCGCGCTGCAGGCGCCGTTCACGGGCGGCGAGGACGGGCTGCAGAGCGTGCCGCGCGGCAAGCTCTTCGGCCTCATCGACCTGCGCGACGACCTCACGATGTACTACGTCGCACTGGTGATCGTGGTCGCGGCCTTCCTGCTCATCGCGCGCACCGTGCATTCGCCGTTCGGGCAGGTGCTCAAGGGTATCAAGGAGAACGAGCCGCGCGCCATCTCGCTCGGCTACGACGTCAACCGCTTCAAGCTGCTGGCCTTCGTGATCTCGGCCGCGCTGTCGGGCCTGGCCGGCTCGCTGAAGACGCTGGTGCTCGGCTTCGCTTCGCTGAGCGACGTGCACTGGACCGCTTCGGGCCACGTGATCCTGATGACGCTGGTGGGTGGCCTCGGCACGCTGTCGGGCCCGCTGGTGGGCTCGGCGGTGGTGGTGCTGCTGGAAAACAAGGTGGGCGATTTCGGCAGCTTCATGGCGCACCTCACCGGGGTCGACTGGTTCAATACGCTCGGCGAGTCGGTCACCATGGTCACGGGCCTGATCTTCGTGATCTGCGTGCTGGCGTTCCGCAGGGGCATCATGGGCGAGGTCATCGCTTTCCTCGATCGCCGCAAGGGCAGGAAAGCTTGAAACGAAAGAAGGCGGACCCTCCTGTCCGCCTTCTTCGCTTCTGGAGGAGCCGGCCCGTTCAAGGCAGTGCCGTGATGCGGTTGGCCGCGGGCGGCGCCAGCGGGCTGTTCGCCTTGATGTAGGCCTCGAGGGCGTCCACGTCCTGGTCGCCGCCGAGCGTGTCGGTGCCCTGGTTGAAGACCGTGAAGTTGTCGCCGCCGGTGGCCAGGAAGCTGTTCATCGTCACGCGGTAGCTCGCGCCGTCGCTCATCGCGGTTCCGTTGAGCGCCATGTTGCTGATGCGCGAGCCCGCGGGCGCCGAGAGGCTGTAGCTGTAGCTCAGGCTGCGCGAAGGCAGCAGCACCCGCGGCGAAGCGACCGTGTTGCTGCCGCTGTTGAACTGCTGCTCGAGCACGGCCTTGATCTGCGCGCCGGTCATCGTTTTCACCACCAGGCTGTTGCCGAAGGGCTGCACGCTGAAGATCTGGCCATAGGTCACGCTGCCGTCGCCGGCCGGCACGAGATCGGCACGCACGCCGCCCGGGTTCATGAACGCGATCTGCGCGCCGCCCTTGTTGCTGGCGCTGGTCGCGGCGAGCTGCGCATCGGCGATCAGGTTGCCCAGCACGCTTTCGCGCGAGGCCGTCTGCGTGCGCGTGGCCGGGCCGGAGAGCGTGCCCACCACCCGCTGCACCAGCGGCGCCGCGACCGACAGGTACTGGCTGACGAGCGCGGCCACTTCCTGGTTCTTGCCGAACACCGGGTACTGGTCGGTCACGGCCACCGTGTTCGCGCCGCTGGTGTAGGCCTCGCCCTGGACGATCACGTTGTCGGCCGACTTGGCCGTGACCTTGCGGGTGCGCGTGTCGATCGTCAGGTTGATGTCGGTCAGCAGGGTGCCGTACTGGCCGGCGCTGGTCAGCAGGAAGGGCTTGGCCGGATTGGTCTTGCCGTAGTCGCAGACGTAGGAGCGGTGCGTGTGGCCCGAGATCACCACGTCGACCGAGGCGTCGAGCTTGTCTAGGATCGGCAGGATGTCGCCGCCCAGGCCGGCGCAGCTCTTGTCGTTGTAGCCGACCGTGGTCGTGCCGCCTTCGTGGACCACGACCACGATGGCGTCCGCGCCCTGGGCCTTCAGCTGGGGGATCAGCGCATTGGCCGTATCCGCCTCGTCCTTGAAGCTCAGGCCCGCGACACCGGCCGGCGTCACGATGCTGGGCGTGCCCTTGAGCGTCATGCCGATGAATGCCACCTTCACCGTGGCGCCGTCCTTGGTGAAGCTCTTCATGCCCGTGGCGGGAAACAGCGTGGTGCCGTCGGTCTTCACGGTGTTGGCCGCCAGGAAGCCGAAGTTGGCACCCGGGAAGGCCTTGTTCACGCGGCAGGGCTCCAGCGGCGTGTTCTTGGCGCAGCCGCCATTCTTCATGCGCAGCAGTTCGGTCTGGCCCTTGTCGAATTCGTGGTTGCCGACCGCGTTGAAGTCGATCTTCATCGCGTTCACGGCTTCGATGGTCGGCTCGTCGAGGAACAGCGCCGAGACCAGCGGCGAGGCGCCGATCATGTCGCCGGCCGAGACCACGGCGTTGTTCTCGTTCTTGGCCTTGAGCGACGCGATGGCCGAAGCGAGGTACGCGGCGCCGCCGGCAGGCACCGGGACCGTGCCGCCTTCCTTGGCCGGAGCGGTGATGGAGAGCCGGGGCGGCTCGAGGTTGCCGTGCAGGTCGTTGAAGGCAATGAGCTTCACGTCCATGCTGCCGGGCGCGGCGGGGGCCGGCGCCGGGGAGGGCGCCGGTGCTGGTGCGGGCGGCGGAATGAAGGGAATGAACCCGTTCGAATTGCTGCTGCTTCCGCCGCATGCGGACAAGGTGGCCAGGACCACCCCCGCCATGGCGAGATGTTTCAACGATGCGTGCATGAGCCTCTCCTCTTTGGATGGAATGCAGCGCATGCTGGACATGGCAGATGACGTCGCCATGACCGCCCCGCGCAGGAAGAATGATCAGGGCAGCGGAACCACGCGAATGGCCACACCGGGGCCGAAGGCGCGCCGCAGCAGCTCGCTGGCCTGGGCGCTCTGCGCATCGCCGGGCGACTGCACGGCCAGCCATCCATCGGTGGCTCGCCGCTGCAGGTGCCAGCCCTCCTGCCCGATGCGGATCAGGCTGGCGAGCGAAGCGGCGTCCGCGATGGGCAGCGCCGTGGGCACGATGTCGAGCCAGTCCACCACCTGGTCGGCTTCGCCGCCGAGCCGCGCGGTCGCGCCGTCCACCAGCGCGCGCTGCGTGGCCGCATCCCTGACAGTGCCTTGCAGGATGATGCCGTTGCCGTGCCAGCGGATTTCAAGCGCTGCGGTCGTTGCCGCTGGGGCAGGCCGCGCCGCTGCGAACACCCACGCGGCGCCCGCGGCGGCCAGCAGCACCGTCAGCAGCGCGATGAGCCGGGATCGTCTGTTCATTCAAGCCTTGTTGGCGCACGACCATCGTGCAAACGTCGAATGCCGAGTTCAGGGGGCCCGCATGACGGCGTGATGACAGACAGGGCGGCGCGGCCTCAGAGCCGCAAGGGTGCGGCGTAGCCGGTCATCTCCAGGTAGCCGCGGCCGACGCGGCGGCCTTGCGCATCGACGAGGTCACTCAGGCCTTCCCAGTACACACCGCCGGTGGAGCCGCGGCTGTCGAGTTCCTGGTCGTCGAGCAGCGCGCGCACCTCGAAGCCACCCGATGGGGTCTGCACGCGCCACCGGGTCGGGTACTTCGCCTGCGTGCGCGGGCTGGTCCACGTATCCGCACCTTCGAAGTGCACCTCGTCGTTACTGAAAACGCGCAGCACCCCATCGCGCGTGCGAAATGATCCGCCGGCCCACAGCGCACTGCCGTCGCGGCGCCGCAGGCGAAAGGCGGTGAGGGCGCTGCCGTCGTCCAGGTTCATGCCGATCCAGTCCCAGCCCACGGCCTCGGGATGCATCAGCGCCTCGCTCCATTCATGGTCGAGCCAGGCGGTGCCATCGACGTCGAAGGCCTGGCCCTTGAGCGCCAGCTTGCCCTGTGTCCTGAGCTGGGGCTCGCTGTAGTAGTAGCTCGCCTGTGCCTCTTCGGGGCCCTTGCGCGAGAGCCCGGCCTTGCCTTGCAGCAGCACCGGCTGGGTGGGCGTGAAGCGCAGCTCGAGCGAGAACTCGCCGGCCGGAATGCGCGCCGAATAGCTGCCGCTTTTTTCGCGCACCAGCGACCAGTCGCGCAGGCGCACGTCGGTGTCGGCTTCGCTGGCCGATGCGATGCCGAAGCCCGCGCGCGCAATGCGCTGGTCGTGCAGCAGCACGCGGCCTTCGGGATCGGTGACGGCCGCATGCGCGAACACGAGGTGCCTGGCCGCGAAGGCCGAGCGCAGGCCCTGCGCCGCATCGACGCGCGAACGGAAGAAGGTCACCTGGAAGCCGAATCCGCGTCCTGCCGCGGTCTTCGCGTGGCCCGTGATGTACCACCACTCGGTCTGCAGGTCGGAGTGGCTGCCGTAGTCGCGCGGGAACTGCAGGGTGCGCGCGGGCAGCGCCCAGCCCGCGGGCGCGGCGGCCAGCGCCGCGAGCAGCAGGCTGCGGCGCGAGAACCCGTGGAGCGCGGCCGGCGGCGTCACCCCGCGACCAGTGCGTCGATGCGCTGCTGCGCCGGGCCGATGTCGCCGAACGCGTTCTGCACCCAGGCCGCATCGTGGTAGCTCGGCAGATAGCGCTCGCCAGCATCGCAAAGCAGCGAAAGAATGGAACCCTGCCGGCCGGCCGCGCACATCTCATGGGCAACGGCCAGCATGCCGACGAAGTTGGTGCCGGTCGACGGCCCCACCTTGCGGCCGAGCAGCGTCGAGAGCGCATGCATCGCGGCCACCGAATCGAGGTTGGGCACCTCGATCATGCGGTCGACCAGCGAGCGGATGAAGCTCGGCTCCACGCGCGGCCGGCCGATGCCTTCGATGCGCGAGCCCGCCGCCGTCAGCGCGGCGTCGCCGGTGCGGTGGTAGGCCGAGAACACCGAGCCTTCGGGATCGGGCACGCACACCTGCGTGTCGTGGCAGCGGTAGCGCACATAGCGCCCGATGGTGGCGCTGGTGCCGCCGGTGCCCGCCCCCACCACGATCCAGGCCGGCACCGGATGCCGCTCGCGCGCCATCTGCTGGAACATGCTTTCGGCAATGTTGTTGTTGCCGCGCCAGTCGGTGGCGCGCTCGGCGTACGTGAACTGGTCCATGTAGTGGCCGCCGGTCTGCTCGGCGAGCGCGTGCGCTTCCTCGTAGACCTGCGCCGCATGGTCGACGAAGTGGCAGCGCGCGCCATAGAAGGCGATCTGCGCGACCTTCTCGGGCGAGGTGCTGCGCGGCATCACGGCGATGAAGGGCAGCCCCAGCAGCCGCGCGAAATAGGCTTCGCTGACCGCCGTCGAGCCGCTCGAGGCCTCGACGATGGTGGTGCCCTCGCGCACCCAGCCGTTGCACAGCGCATAGAGGAAGAGCGAACGCGCGAGCCGGTGCTTGAGGCTGCCGGTGGGATGGGTCGACTCGTCCTTCAGGTAGAGGTCGATGCCGACCGCGGCAAGCGCGGGCAGCGGCAGCGGGATCAGGTGCGTGTCGGCGCTGCGCTGGTAGTCAGCCTCGATGCGGCGGATCGCGCCGCCAAGCCAGCCGCCGCAGGAGGAAGAGAAGGGTGTTTGCTGCATGTAGGAGGAAGTCTACAAGTCATCCCTCGCAGCACCCAGCGAACGCGCAAATCGGGATACTGTGCGCTGCCAAATTCCACCCGGCAGGAGACAAGACGCATGAGAACAAGACACCTGCGCCCCACGTCGCGGCGCTCGTTAGGTCAAAGGCATTCCATTGGCGCCACAGCGCTCGCGGCCCTCGTGCTCGCGGGCTGTGCATCGGGGCCTCCGGGTGTGCAGACGCCACCGCGCGCGCCGTCGTCCTTCGCCGTGCCCGGCCTGGAGAAGCCGGCCGAGGTGCTGGTCGACCGCTGGGGCGTGCCGCATCTCTATGCCGGCACGCTCTACGACGCCTTCGTTGCGCAGGGCTTCATTGCCGCGCGCGACCGGCTCTGGCAGATGGACCTCTGGCGCAAACGCGGCCTCGGCGAAATGGCCAGGGATTTCGGCCCGGCCTGGGTCGAGAGCGACCGCGCCGCGCGCGCCGTGCTCTACCGCGGCGACATGTACCGCGAATGGCTGGCCTACGGCTCCGATGCCAAGCGCGTGGCCGAGGCCTTCACGGCCGGCGTCAACGCCTATGTGGCGCAGGTGCGCGCGCAGCCGGCGCTGCTGCCGAAGGAATTCGCGCTGCTGGGCTACCAGCCGTCGCTCTGGTCGGCCGAGGACGTGGTGCGCATTCGCCATCACGGCCTCACGCTCAACTTCACGTCCGAGATCGACCGCGCGCGCGCCTTCTGTGCCGGCGGCCAGGGCATCAAGGCCGACTGGCTGCGCCGCGAGCTCGATCCGCCGGTCACGCCCAAGGTGCCCGTGGGACTCGACCCCTGCACCCTTCCGGCGGCCGAGTTGCGCGCGGCCTACCTGCGCGCCACGGAGCCGCCGCGCTTCACCAAGGACAACACGCGGCTGGCCGGCACCGCGACCGCGTCCGCGCTCCTGCCGCCCGGCAGCGCCGAAGCCGCGGCACGCAGCGCCGAAGAGGAGCAAGAGCGGCAGCAGGCTCTGCAAGGCGATCCGACGGCCGCCTATGGCAGCAACAACTGGGTCATCGCGCCGAGGCTCACGGCCACCGGGCGCCCGATCCTCGCCAACGATCCGCACCGCGCCCACGGCGCCCCGAGCCTGCGCTACATGGCGCATCTCAGCGCGCCCGGCATGGACGCCATCGGCGCTGGCGAGCCCTTCCTGCCTGGCCTTTCGATCGGCCACAACGGCACCATCGCCTTCGGCCTCACGCGCTTCTACATGGACCAGGAAGACCTGTACGTGTACCAGCTGAATCCGCGGAACCCCAACGAATACCGCTACCAGGGCCGATGGGAGCCGATGACGCGCGTCACCGAGCGCATCGCGGTGCGCGGCGAGAGCGCGCCGCGCGAGGTGGTGAACACCTTCACGCGCCACGGCCCGGTGCTGCTGTCCGAGCCCGGCAAGCGGCGTGCCTTCGCGCTGCGCGCCGCATGGCTCGAGCCCGGCATGGCGCCGTACTTCGGTTCGATGGACTACATGCGCGCGCAGAACTGGGACCAGTTCCGCGCCGCCATGAACCGCTGGGGTGCGCCCGGCGAGAACCAGGTCTATGCCGACCGCCATGGCAACGTCGGCTGGATACCTGGCGGCCTCACGCCGATCCGCCCCAACTGGGACGGCCTGATGCCGGTGCCGGGCGATGGCCGCTACGAGTGGTCGGGCTTTCGCAACGGCGACGAACTGCCCTCGGAGTTCAATCCCGCGCGCGGCTACGTCGTGACCGCGAACGAGAACAACATTCCGCCCGATCATCCGGCCGCGAAGAAAGGCATCGGCTACGAATGGAGCGACGGTGCGCGTGCGCGCCGGCTCAAGGATCTGTTCGAGAAGAAAGCGGCCTCGGGCTCGCGCTTCACGCTAGAAGATTCGGAGCGCATGCAGAACGACATCGTTGCCACGCCGGCCCAGCGGCTGCTCAAGCTGCTGGCTGGCCTGCGCAGCGACGATGCGCGCACGGCTGCCGGGCTGCGGCTGCTGCAAGGCTGGGACGGCACCATGGACCGCGACAGCGCCGCCGCTGCGCTGTACGAGGTGTGGAGCGCCAAGACGCTGCGCGCGGCAGTGCTCAAGGCCGGTGCGGGCGAAGCCGCGGCCTCGCTGGCTGCGCCGGGAGACAACACGCGCATGGTGCTGCTGCTGGAGAACCCTTTCGGATGGGTCAGCGATGCGCAGCGCGATGCGCTCCTGCTGGAAACCCTGCCGCCCGCGATGCAGGAACTCACGGCCAAGCTCGGGCCCGACATGTCGGCGTGGAAGTGGGGCGCGCTGCACCGCGCGGAGTTCCGTCATCCGCTCGGCGGCGTGGTCGACGCGGCCACGCGCAAGAAGCTGGAAGTCGGCGACTGGCCGATGTCGGGTTCGGCCTTCACGCCCATGGCGGCGAGCTACCGCGCGAATGACTACAAGCTCGCGTCGGGGGCTTCGTTCCGGATGGTGCTGGATGTGGGGAATTGGGATGCCTCGCGGGCGATCAATACGCCGGGGCAGTCGGGGGATTCCGACAGTCCGCACTATCGGGATCTGGCGCCGCTCTGGCTTGAGGGGAAGTATGTGCCGCTGGTGTACAGCCGCTCTGCGGTGGAGAGGGAGACTGTGGAGCGGATTCGGTTGGTGCCTTCTTTGCAGTGAGTTTTTTGGGGGTCGGGGGCCGGGATTCCGCCCGGCGGCGGCCTCACTTTCTTTTGCTTCGCCAAAAGAAAGTAAGCAAAGAAAAGGCGACCCCACTGTCTGCGACCCTTCGCTTCGCTACGGGCAACCTGCGGTGCTCGGGTTTCGCGGGGTCTCGCAGAACTCGCTTCGCTCAAACAGCTGCGAGCCCTGATCCGCGAAACCCTGCGCTCCTCGGCGCAGCCAGAGGGGGGGCAAACCGAACGGGCCTTTGCTTCGCTCGGCCACCAAGCCACCGAGGCGCTGCGCGCCTCGGCGGTTGGTATTGATTGTTGGAGTTGGGGCCGAGCGAAGCGAAGGCCACCCGCTCCCACCCCTTCTGTATGCGCCGAGGAGCGCAGATGGAGGCGGGATCAGGGCCGCAGCTGTTTGAGCGAAGCGAGTTCTGCGGACCCCCGCCGGAATCGAGCACCGCAGGTTGCCCGCAGCGAAGCGAAGGGACGCAGACAGCAGGGGCGCCTTTTCTTTGCTTACTTTCTTTTGGCGAAGCAAAAGAAAGTGAGTCGCCCGCCGGGGCGAGACCCGGCCCCGGAACCCCAAAAAACCTACCAATCCTCCTTCACAGCAAGAACAACATCCCTCCCCGCAGCAGCCCGCCCCGCCAGCCACGCAGTCACCGTCCCCGCCGCAACCACGGCAGCGCAAAGCACCAGCAGCCGCCCCCAGGGCACCAGCAAATCCATCGTCCAGTGAAAGCTCTGCGGATTGACCACCTTCACCAGCACCACAGACACCGCGAGCCCGAGCAGGAGTCCCGCCACGGCGCCGATCGCGGTCCACGCCGCGCCTTCGCCCGCCACCACCGCCAGCACCTGCCGCCGCGTGAAGCCCAGGTGCGCGAGCAGCCCGAACTCCTTGCGCCGGGCCAGCACCTGCGCGCTGAAGCTCGCGGCAATGCCGAACAGGCCGATGGCAATGGCCACGGCCTGCAGCCAGTAGGTCACGGCAAAGCTGCGGTCGAAGATGCGCAGCGAGGTGGCGCGGATCTGTCCGACCGACGAGATCTCGACGTTCGTGGTCGAATCGGAACCGCCGCCGCGTGCCGCCAGATCGCGCACCGCCGCCTGCACCGCGCCCTCGGACGCGCCGGGCGCGAGCCACAGCGACACATCGCTCACGTTGCGTTCGCCCGTCAGGCGCTCGAAGTCGCGCGCGTCCATGGTGATGGCGCCGAACTGCCGCGCATAGTCGCGCCACACGCCGGCCACGAAGAACGCTGCCGGAGCGGAGCCCGCGGTGGCCAATGCCGGCGACAGCGGTGCGAAGAGCGAACCCGGCTTCGCGCCATACAGCTCGACCATCGGTTCGCTCACGTAGATGCCGACCTGGCCGGCGGGCACCGGCAGCGCGGGGCCCACCAGCGGCAGCGCCTGCGATGCGCCGCCTTCGAGGCTTCGCGCGATCAGCGTGACCGCGGGCTGCGCGGGGTCGAGCTGCAGCGAGCGGGTTCGCAGCGTGCCGATGCGCTCCACACCGGGCAGTTGCGCCAGCGCCTGCACGAAGGCCGGCGCAAAGGTGGCCGTGTCGCTGCTGCTCTGGGAGCCCGAATTGCCGGAGCGGCCGCTCGAGGTGGCGCGAACATAGAGGTCGGCCGGCAGCACCACGTCGAGCCAATGCGTGACCGAATCGCGAAAGCTCGCCACCATCACCGTGAGCGCCACCGCGAGGCTCAGGCTCGCGACCACGCCGCTCACCGCCACGGCCGCGGTGCCGCGCATGCGCCGCGCGCGCTCGATGGCCAGCATCGGCAGCACGCGCTGCGCGAATGCAGGCGCAATGCGGTCATACAGCAGTGCAATGAGCCAGGGCAGGGCGGTGATGCCGCCCACCAGCAGGCAGCCCACCGAGAGGTACGCCGCAACCGGAATGCCGCCGACAGCCGGCATGTTGGCCAGCGCCGCGCTGGCGGCAATGAGGCCGAGCGCCAGCCAGTGGCTGTGGCCCTGCACGGGCGCGGCGCCCAGGCCCTTGAGCGTCTGCGCTTCAGGCAGCGCCTGCGCCGCGCGTGCGGGCCACCAGCCGCCCACCAGCGCCGCAAGCACGCCGAGCCCGCCGTACAGCAGCGCCGAGCCGCTGCTCCAGTGCAGCGTGGGCGCCACGCCCTCGAAGTACCCGCCACCCAGGTCGCCGCCGAGCACGCGCAATGCGAAGGCTGCGAGCGCCGTGCCCAGCGCGAGGCCGGCGCCGCTTCCGATCAGGCCCAGCACCAGCGATTCGATCAGCACCAGGCGCAGTCGCTCGCGCGGCGTCAGGCCCAGCACGCCGA
Source organism: Variovorax beijingensis (assembly GCF_007828835.1). Lineage (GTDB taxonomy): Bacteria > Pseudomonadota > Gammaproteobacteria > Burkholderiales > Burkholderiaceae_C > Variovorax > Variovorax beijingensis_A. The sequence goes on from NZ_VIVL01000020.1 coordinate 58,764, forward strand.
GCAGCGCGAACTGCTGCGCGCGCTTGGCGACGCTGAGCGCCAGCACCGAGAACACCAGGAAGGCCCCGGTGAAAAGTGCGACCAGTGCGAGCACCGTCAGGTTGACGCGGTAGGCGCGCGAGAGATTGCTCACGCGCTCGGCCGCATCGCCGGGCTCGGCAAACTGAAGGCCGGCGGGCCAGCCCGGCGAACCCTGCAGCGATGCGGTGAAGGCCGCGCGATCGGTGCCGGGAGCAAGCTTCAGGTCGACGCGGCTGAGCTGGCCGAGCTTGTCGAACAGGTCCTGCGCAGCCGCGATGTCCAGCACCGCCAGCGCCGCGCCGCCGGCGGCGACGTGGCCCGCCACCTCGAGCCGCTGCCAGGCGCCGCCGCCACTGCGCAGCTGCACCGTCTCCACGCGGCCTGCCGCCGCTTCGGCCGGAAGCCCGAGCGCGCTGCGTGCCGCGGCGTTGAGAAATACATGGCCGGGCGCGAGCATCGCGAAGCGCGCGGCATCCCTGCCGGGCTGCGGCATCAGGGCCGGTGCAATGGTGGGCAGCGCCAGCGCATCGATGCCGATCACGCGCATCGGCAGCTGGCGTTCGCCGGCCAGCGCCAGCCCCTGGAACTCGAGCACCGGACTCGCGAGCGCCACCTGCGGATGCTGCGCGAGCCGCGCGAACACCGCCTCGTCGAAGCTGCCCTGCACGGCGCGCACCTCGAGATCGGGCTGGCCGTTGACCGAGCGCACCGCGCTCGAGAATTCGTCGAGCGCCGAGGCATTGATCAGCTGCACCGAGAACGCGAGCGCCACGCCCAGCATCACGGCCAGCACGGCCGCGGCGTTGCGCCAGGGATGGTGGCGCAGTTCCTGCCATGAGAAGGTGGAGAGCAAGGCACGCATGCCGCGATTGTGGCCGGCGGGCGCGAGGTTCCGCGGCCGTGGCACCATGGCGCCTCTTCGATGCCTGGGGAATTCCACGATGCGGCTTTCTTGCCCCGCCCTGGCCCGCCGATGGACGGCGGCCTGGCTTGCTGCCCTGCTGCCGGTGGCCGCTGCCTTGGCACAGCCGCTGCCCATCACGCTGGCCAGCGATCCTGCCGCCATCGCGAAGATGGCGCTCGGCGCCGAAAGGGGGACGCTCGTGGTCGGCGTGCTGCGCGGCGACAAGACCGCCTATGGCGTGGCCCACAACCCCGAGCCGTCAGCCGCGCCGCGCGCCATCGAGCCGAACAGCGCCGAGCAGCCGATGTTCGAGATCGGCTCCGTGACGAAGGTGTTCACGGGCCTGCTGCTGGCGCAGTCGGTGGAGCGCGGCGAAGTGAAGCTCGACGACACCGTGGGCCAGCTGCTGGCCGGCAAGCTGGCGTCGCCGCTCCCGCCCGCGGTGGCCTCCGTGACGCTGCGCCAACTGGTGACTCACACCGGCTGCATGCCCGTGATGGCCGATGGCGTGACCGGCGGGCCCGCGCTGGCCGCGCAATTCCGTGCCTTCGACAAGGCGGCGTTCTGGGCCGCGCTGTCGCGCATCCGGCTCACGGCGCCGGCGCCGCCGTGCGAAGCCGCATACAGCAATTTCGGGATGGCGCTGCTGGGACAGATCCTGGCCGAACGGCTCGGCACCACCTGGGGCGAACTGGTGCGCGCGCGCATCACCGAGCCGCTGGGCATGAACGACACGGTGATCCAGCTCGGCGACAAGGCCTCGCGCATGGCCCCGGCCTTTGCCGGCGACCGGCGCCAGCGGCTGCTCGACATGGCGGCCTATGCGCCGGCCAGCGCGCTGCGCTCCACGGCTGCCGACATGCTCACGCTGAGCCGCGCGATCCTGGCCGGCGCCAGCGGTCCGCTGGGCCCGGCGGCCGTGCGCATGCTCACGCCGCTCGCACGCTACGAAGGCGCCGAGATCGGCTATGCGGTGATGGTGCGCGGCCCCGAAGGCGGCCGGCACACCTACTACCACGCCGGCGTGACCGAGGGCTACCGCACGCTGTGGCTGCTTGCGCCCGACACCGGGGAAGCGCTGGTCGTGCTCGGCAGCAACGCGCGCGCGCCGCTGCAGTCCGTGATGCTGGCCATCGGCAAGAGCCGCTACCCGGTGCCGGGCGTGGAGGTGCCGATCGATCCGCAGCGCCTTGCGGACTACGAAGGCGAGTTCCGCATCAACAAGGCCAAGACGCTGGGCTTTGCCGTGCGCAGCGGCCGCCTGCTGGTGCGCGAGACGGGCCGGGGCTACAACGCGCTCACGCCGATCGGCAGCGACCGCTTCGCGGTCACGGCGATCGGCGCCGAGCTCAGGTTCCGGCGCGGCGAGGGCCATGCGGTGGTCGGCGTAACGCTGGCGCAGGGCGGCAGCCGGCTGGATGCGCGAAGGGTGAGCGAGGCCGTGGCGGTTCCGCAGGATTGACCGGTCCTCCGGCGCTGAAGGTCAGAGCCGTTCCGACATTGCATTCAGATAGGCGCGCACGGCGGCGTTGCTGCTGAGGCCGATCGCGCGGTCATAGGCCTGGCGCGCCGCGGCGCGCGCACCGCCGGCCGCGAGCAGGTGGGCGCGGGCGGCCCAGAACGGCTGGTAGCTTTGCACCTCGGCCGCCGGAATGGCCTCCAGCGCGCGCAGGCCGACGTCGGGGCCGCGCGCATTGGCCAGCGCGCAGGCCAGGCTGACCTGGGCACCGATGCTGGGCCGCAGCGCCAGCAGCCCTTCGTAGAGCGACACCAGCACTTCGGGCGGCACCGGTGCGCCGACGCGGCGCTCGCAATGGGCCGACTGGATCGCCGCCTCAAGCTGGTAGGGGCCGAGCAATTTCATCTCCGAGGCCCGGCGCAGGCAGCGTTCGGCCTCCGCGAGCAGGTCGGGGTTCCAGCGCAAAGGGTCCTGCTGGTCGAGCGGCACGTAGGCGCCGGTTTCGCTGCGCCGGGCCGCGGCGCGGCTCTCGCAGAACAGCATCAGCGCGAGCAGGCCCAGCGGCTCGGGCTCGTCGGGCAGCAGGCTGCACAGGATGCGGCCGAGGTCGATGGCTTCGGCGGTGAGGCCGCGCGGCAGGGCGTCGGCGCCGTCGACATCGTCCCAGCCGGTGCCGTAGGCGGCGTAGATGCCGTCCAGCACGTCCTGCAGCCGCTGCGGAAGCTCGCGCGCCTGCGGGTACTCGAAGGGAATGCCCGTAGCCCGGATGCGCGCCTTGGCCCGTACCAGCCGCTGGCCCAGCGTGGAAGGCGCGGTCAGAAAGGCGCCGGCCATGCGGGCCGCGTCGAGCCCGAGCACGGCCTGCAGCATCAGCGGTGCGCGGGCCGCCGCGTCGATGGCGGGGTGCGCGCAGACGAACATCAGGCGCAGCCGCTCGTCAGGCACCGCCGCGCCCTCGGGCGCATCGTCCATCTCGCCGGCCAAAAGCAGCAGGGACTGGGTCGCCTCGTCCTGCACGCGGCTGTGGCGCCAGGCGTCGAGCTTGCGGTGCCGCGCCACGCTGAGCAGCCAGGCCTCGGGCTGCGCGGGAATGCCGTCGGCCGGCCAGCGCTCCAGCGCGCGCGCGAAGGCTTCGGCGAGCGCGTCTTCCGATGCCGCGATGTCGTGCGTGCGCGCGGACAGGATGGCCAGCAGGCGGCCGTACGACTCGCGCGCCGCACGTTCGGCGGCCTGGTGAGCCGCCGGGTCGTTCACGGTGTGGCCGCCGCGATGGCCGTGGCCGTGAAGACCGGCCGCACCTCCACGCCCCCGCTGGCCGCGCAGGGTGCGCGGGCCGCCCATTCGAGCGCGGCATCGAGGTCCGGCACGTCCACCACGAAGTAGCCGCCGAGCTGCTCCTTGGTGTCGGCGAAGGGGCCGTCCTGCACCTGCCGCTTGTCGCCGCGCACGCGCAGCGTGGTGCCGGTCATCGGCGGGAACAGGCCGTGCCCGCCGAGCGAAATGCCCGACTGGCGCACCGCATCGGCATACGCCACCCAACTGGCCCGGTAGGCCTGCGAGGACGCGTCGTTCCGTTGTTCGAATTCGGCCGCGGGCTGATAGAACATCAACATGTACTGCATGGTGTCTCTCCATCGTGGAAAAGAGGCTGAGCAGGATCGCTCACCACAATGACGGCCCGCTGCCGGTCATTTCGACACGGCTTCCGTGTCGAGCAGATGATTTTTTACGCTGTTGACGCGTGGCGCAATGGTTGGGCTACTTAATTCTTTAGGCTGCCTTGGCCTGGCCGGCGGGCGCGAACATGGCCTCCATTTCGCTTCGCAGCCTGTAGGCGGAGGTCGAGGTGTCGATGGCCACGTCGGCCCAGCAGAGGCTCTGGCCTTTCTTCACCGGGCGCAGCAGCTTGACGTTGTGTGCCAGCCCGAGCGGCAGGCCGCCCAGGCGCAGCGAGCGCTCGGCCGGCAGCAGCTTGCCCCAGACGGTGTAGCCGCCTTCGCCGTCGAGCATTTCGTCGGGCGCGAGGTCTCGCTTGGCCGTGGCCACCACGTCGGCGTTCCAGCAGGTGGCCACGCCGGTCGGCTCGCCGCGCAAGGCGACGCTGGCCACCGACATGCCGACCTCCAGGCCGATCAGGTGCCAGCGCTTGTAGAGCGTGAAGTAGCGTCCGCTCGGGTCGGTGTGGGCGTTGTATTCCTCGAAGCAGTTCCTGATGTAGTCGGTCTCGGCCTCGACAGTGACCCACACGCCCATGCGGATGTCGTAGGGGATCTTTCGCCCGTTGGCCTCGAGCGAGGAAATGACCTCGACCATGCCCTTGCGCTCGAGCACGCCGCCCTCGCTCTGCGGGCGCGTGACGAAGGGAATGTCCTCCACGCTCGCGGGCGGGTAGAGCAGGCCGTCCGAAGGCACGGTGAGTCCGGTGGCATTGGCCACCGACGAGCTTTCGATGGACGGCTTGGAGCCGTCGAGAAAGCTGTTGAACATCTTCGGATTGAGGCCGCCGCGCAGCGCCTGTTCGGGCGTGAGGCCGTAGTTGCCCCAGACGGTCTCGGGCGTCGATTCGGTGAAGTGCGGCAGCCACTTGTGGCCGCGTCCGGCTGCGACCACCGGAAAGCCGCAGGTGCGCGCCCAGTCGACCAGGTCGCAGATCAGCGCGGGCTGGTCGCCGAAGGCCAGCGAATAGACCACGCCGGCCTGCTGCGCGCGGCGTGCGAGCAGCGGGCCGCAGAAGGCATCGGCCTCGACCGTGACGTTGACCACGTGCTTGCCGTGCGCAAACGCGTCCAGGCAATGCTCGACGGCCGCCACCGGGTTGCCGGTGCACTCGACCACGATGTCGATGGCGGGCTCGCGCGTCACGGCCTGCCAGTCGTCGGTGATCCAGGTGCTGCCCGTCGTCAGGGCCTCCTGCACCGACCCCGCCGCGGCGCGCTCCGGGTTCCAGCCGACGCGCTCGAGGTTGGCGCGCGCCGCCGCGGGCGACAGGTCGGCAATCGCCACCAGCTGCACGCCGGGCGTGCGCGGAATCTGCGCGAGGTACATCGAGCCGAACTTGCCGGCGCCGATCAGGCCGATGCGAATGGGACGGCCTTCGGCGGCGCGCTGCTGCAGGCGGGTGTGGAGGCTCATTGCTTCAGGCCTCCGCGGTGTCGAGGACTTCGAGCGAGGTCTTGAGCGCGCTTTCGGGCAGTCCGTTCTTCCACGGCACCTCGACCGGGTAGGGCTTCAGCAGGCAGTCGTCGGGCAGCAGCTCGATGGGCGTGAAGTTTCTGTGCGCGATGTACTCGGGCCGCTTGTGGCGGCGGATGTGGTTGCTGACCGCGCACAGGCTCAGGTACACCGCCACGCGGTTGAACGGCGAGAGGTTGCTGCCCGAGGCATGCACGAGGCAGCTGTGGAACAGGATCATCGAGCCGGCGGGGCCCTTGGGCGAGACGATGCCGCCGTGCCGGCCGCCGGCGCGGTCGACCAGCTGCCGGATCAGGTCGTTGTCCACCGTCCAGAGCGGATAGCTGGTGGTCGTGAGGTCGTGCCTTGCATCCACCACGCCCTTGCGGTGGCTGCCCGGAATGAACATCAGCGGGCCGTTGTGCTCGTTCACCTCGTCCAGGAAGATCGCGACGTTCATCGCGCGTTCGGTGGGCATCAGGTCGTCATTGAGCCAGGTGCCGTAGTCCTGGTGCCACTGCCACACGTCGCCCTCGAAGGCCATCTTGCCGTTGATCTTGAACTGGTGCATGTAGACCTCTTCGCCGAAGAGATCCATCACCGGTTCCACCATGCGCGGATGGCGCGCGAGCCGCGCGAAGGGTTCGCTGATCAGGTGCGCGGCAAAGTTGGTGCGCACCGCATCCGAGCCTTTCTCGCGCACGTTGAAGGCCTCGCGCCTGCTGTACAGGTCGGGCACCGCATCGGTCAGCGCCTTGGTTTCTTCGGGCGAGAAATGGCCGGGGAAGAACAGGTAGCCGTCGCGCTCGAATTGCGCGCGCTGCTCGGGGGTCAACTTCATGTCTTGTCTCCTTTGCGGGTGGGGATGGTGGACGCGGCGCGTGCGAGCTGCTGCGCGAGCCGCCGGCCCAGTGCCTCGCTGGCCCGGGCGACGTGTTCCTCGCTCAGCTGCGCGGCGCGCTGCGCATGGCCGGCCGCAATGGCGGCGGCGATGGCTTCGTGCTCGTCCCACAGCGTCTCGCGCTGCGGCTCGGCCTGCAGCACCGCGCCCATCGCGCGGCGCAGGTGGCGCCAGTGCTGGTCCGCGCTCTGGCCGATCAGCGGATTGCCCGAGGCTTCGTAGATGGCCTGGTGAAAGGCCATGTCGGCGTCGATCATGGCTTCGACATTGCGCCCGCGCGCCGCACGGCGGCCGCGTTCCATCAGCCTGGGATCGATGCGAAAGCGCTGTGCAGCCGCGAGCCGCGCGGCCAGCACGTCGAGCGCGCCGCGCACCTGGTAGACCTTGCGCATCCACTCGGCGTCGAGCGGTGCCACCAGCACGCCGCGGCCGGGCGCGTCATGCACGAAGCCGTCCTTCTTGAGCAGGCGCAGCGCCTGCAGCACGGGCTGGCGCGACACCGACAGGCGCTGCGCGATGTCTTCCTGCGTGATCCGCTCGCCGGGCGCCAGCGCGCCGCTGCTGATGGCGCCGAGCAGGACGCGATAGACCTGGTCGACGAGGTCGGGCGTGGCTTCGATGCTGACGAGCTGGGCGGGCATAAACGGCTTCTTTGAACTCTGTATACAGAGTACGGAGTTCGAGGCTGCGGCGCATCCCGGGTTTTTACCCATGGGGGCTGCAAAAGAACGTAACCCGCCGCTAAGCTCGGCCCATGCAACTCCCTACCTACGACGACGTCATCGCCGCGGCCGCGCGGCTCGAGGGCCATGCCCACCGCACGCCCGTGCTGCAATCGCAGACGGCCGACGAACGCTGGGGCGCCAGGTTCTTCTTCAAGTGCGAGAACTTCCAGCGCATGGGCGCATTCAAGTTCCGCGGTGCATTCAATGCGCTGTCGAAGTTCGACGCCGCGCAGCACAAGGGCGGCGTGATCGCGTTCTCCTCGGGCAACCATGCGCAGGCCGTTGCGCTGTCGGCCCGGCTCCTGTCGATGCCGGCCGTGATCGTCATGCCCAAGGACGCGCCGGCCGCCAAGGTCGCGGCCACCAAGGGCTATGGCGCCGAAGTGGTGATGTACGACCGCTTCACCGAAGACCGCGAGGCGCTCACGAAGCGGCTCGCACAGGAGCGCGGCATGACGATGATCCCGCCCTACGACCATCCCGACGTGCTCGCGGGGCAGGGCACGGCGGTGAAGGAACTGATCGAGGAGACCGGCCCGCTCGACCAGCTGTTCGTGTGCCTGGGCGGCGGCGGGCTGCTGTCGGGTTCGGCGCTGTCGGCGCGTGCGCTGGCGCCGGATTGCAAGGTCTACGGCGTGGAGCCCGAGGCGGGCAACGACGGCCAGCAGTCGCTGCGCGCCGGGAAGATCGTGCACATCGAAACGCCCAAGACCATTGCCGACGGCGCGCAGACGCAGCACCTGGGCGAATACACCTTCGGCATCATCCGGCGCGACGTGGACGACATCTTCACCGTGACCGACGAGCAGCTCGTCGACGCGATGCGCTTCTTTGCCGAGCGCATGAAGATCGTGGTGGAGCCGACCGGCTGCCTTGCCTTCGCGGGCGCCATTGCCGCGGGCAAGGCCATCGCGGGCCAACGCATCGGCATCGTGGTCAGCGGCGGCAACGTCGACCTCTCGCGCTACGCGGCACTGCTCGCCTAGGGCCTGTTAACAGGCCCTAGCTCGCTCAGGCGCGTATTCCCTCGGCCGTGAGGTGCAGCAGGCGGTCCGCGCGGGCTGCCGCGCTCTCCGAATGCGTCACCAGCACCAGCGAGGCGCCGTGCTCGCGCGTCTGGCCGATCAGCAGTTCCATCACCTTCGAAGCGGTGCCCGGGTCGAGGTTGCCGGTGGGCTCGTCGGCCAGCAGCAGGGCGGGCCGGTGCACCAGCGCGCGCGCGATCGCGACGCGCTGCAGCTGGCCGCCCGAGAGCGTCTGCGGCAGGCGCGCGCCCATGCCGGGCAGGCCCACTGCGTCGAGCATGTGCGCGACGCGGCCTTCATCGCGCTTGCCGCCCAGCAGCATCAGCGGCAGCGAGACGTTCTGCGCCACGTCCAGGTGCGGCAGCACGTGGAAGGCCTGGAACACGAAGCCCACGTGGCGCCGGCGCCAGAGCGCGCAGGCTTCGCCGTCGAGCGCGCCGATGTCGGTGCCGTCGTGCGTGACCGTGCCTGCGTCCCAGTGGTCGAGCCCGGCCATGCAGTTGAGCAGCGTCGACTTGCCGACGCCCGATTCGCCCACGATCGCGACGAACTCGCCGGGTTCGACGCTGAGCGCCACGTTCTCGAACACGGGCACGTCGCCGTAGTGCTTGGCGAGCCCGGAAATGCGCAGCGTCATGCGGTGGTGCCTGCCATGCGTTGAACGGCCGTCTGCACGGCATCGGGCGCGTCGCAGGCGATGACGGTGCGCGCCGGCATGCCGCGCAGCCAGGTGATCTGCCGCTTGGCGAGCTGGCGCGTGGCCGCGATGCCGCGTTCGCGCAGCTCGTCCATGGCCTTGGCATCGGGCTGCGCGCCGCCGCAGGCGTCGAGCATTTCCCACGCCTGCCGGTAGCCGACGCAGCGCATCGAGGGCAGCTCGGTCGACAGGTCGCCGCGTGCGCGCAGCGCCCTGACCTCGTCGAGGAAGCCGGCGGCCAGCATGGCGTCGAAGCGCTCGGCAATGCGCGCATGCAGCCACGCGCGGTCCTCGGGTTCGAGTGAAAAGAGAACGCCGCCATCCACTGCCTTCGCGGCCTTGTTGTCGCTCGCATGGAAGCTCGACAGCGGCTGGCCGCTGCTCTCCCATACCTCGAGCGCGCGCTGGATGCGCTGGCTGTCCTGCGGCGCGAGGCGCGCGGCCGTCGCAGGGTCGACCTTGGCGAGCCGTGCATGCATCGCGGGCCAGCCCAGCGCGGCGGCTTCGGCGTCGATGCGCGCGCGCACGGCGGCATCGGCCGCGGGCATGGCGTCGATGCCGTCGAACAGTGCCTTGAAATACAGCATGGTGCCGCCCACCAGCAGCGGCAGTGCGCCGCGGGCGCGGATCTCGCCGATCAGCCGCGTCGCATCGGCCACGAAGGCGGCCGCGCTGTAGCTTTCGCGCGGGTCGAGGATGTCGATCAGGTGATGCGGCACGGCGGCCTGCTCGGCCGGGCTCGGCTTGGCGGTGCCGATGTCCATGCCGCGGTAGACCAGCGCGGAATCGACGCTGACGATCTCGATCGGGCGCACCCGCGCCAGCGCGAGCGCCACCGCCGTCTTGCCGGAGGCGGTCGGCCCCGCGAGCGCGATGTATGTGGGGTTTTCAGGAAGGCCGGAGGCGGCAGCGGAGGGCGGCATAAGCGCCCGAGGGTAACAACAAAATCGGAAGCCTCAGATCGCCTGCGCGCTGGCGCTGGCCTTGGCGCGCGCTTCCTGCGGCAGGGCCGGCGAATCGGTGCGCGGAGCGGTCGGCGCGGCCGGCAGTGATGGCGTGCCGCGCAGCACGGGCGTGCCTTCCCCTTGCCGCGAAGCCAGGGTGGTCTCGGGCTTCATGCGGAACAGCTGCGACAGCGCCGAGCGGTACTGCGCCTCGCCGATCGAATTGGTGTTGTGGTGCGATCCACCCTCCACCAGCACGAAGAGCTTGGGCACGGTGGCCGCGTTGTAGAGCTTGCGGCCCAGCGTGGGATTGATCAGGCTGTCGGCGGTGCCATGCACCACCAGCAGCGGCGCGCCGATGTCCTTGACGCGGTTGATCGCCTCGAAGCGCTGCGTGATGAACGGGCCGAACGGCAGCCAGCCCCACTTGAAGCCGCTCACCACGTCGGCAATGGAGGTGAAGGTGCTTTCGACGATGGTGCCGCTCTCGTCGTTGACGCTGGCGGCCAGGTCGATGCCGATGGCGCCCCCGAGCGAGTGGCCGAAGATGTAGCGGTGCTGCCGCGGATGGCGGGCCGCGAGCCAGGTCCAGGCGGCGCGGGCGTCCTCGCGCGCTGATTCTTCCGACGGCAGGCCCTTGGAGCTCTTGCCGAAACCCCGGTAGTCGATGGCCAGCACCGAGAAGCCGAGCTCGTGCATGCGCTGGATGCGCGGCGCCGATCCGGCCACGTTGTAGCGGGCGCCGTGCAGGTACAGCATGACCGGCCGGTCGGTGGTTTCTGGCTCGCCGCCGAGCCAGAGGCCGTGAAGGCGGGCGGATTCGCCGGTGATGGAGGACTGGAAGTCGATCCAGACGTCCTGCATGCCCTCGGTCATGGTGGCGGTGTTGCCCCAGCTGCGGTCGCTGGGTTGGAAGATCCACTCGCGTTGCTGTTCGTCGAATGTGGAACAGCCGGCGGCCAGAAGGGCGCACAGCGAAAGAACGGAGGCAAGGAGGGACCAGCGTTTCATGGACTAGAGGGACAGCGAAGCCGGCGGAAAGTTCATGCTCGAGCATGGAGCGCGCCGACACTGCGCCCCAGCACTTCCCCCCAAGTGCCCTCGAGTGGCACTTTGTTCTACATACGCAACGCCCGTGCCCACTTTCCGGATGACGGCCAAAAACCCCGGAAAAACCCTCAAAATGCCCTGATTTGCTATCTGCCGCGCATAAAAAGCGCGTCCAGCTCCCGGATCGACAGCTGCCGCCAGGTCGGGCGGCCATGGTTGCACTGGTCCGAACGCTCGGTGGCTTCCATTTGACGTAATAAAGCGTTCATTTCGTCGATCGTGAGCTTGCGGTTGGCCCGAACCGCACCATGGCAGGCCATGGTCGAGAGCAATTCGTTCTGCGCCCGCTGCACCACGGTGCTGGCGTCGTGCTGCGCCAATTCGGCCAGCACGCTGCGCGCGAGCTCCACCGGATCGCCATCGGCCAGGGTACCCGGCACCGCGCGCACCGCAAGGGTGCGCGGCGAGAACGGCGTGATTTCCAGCCCCAAAGTCGGCAGCACCGCGGCGCAGGCCTCGGCGGTGGCCACTTCCTGGGGCGTGGCCGCGAACGTGGCCGGGATCAGCAACGGCTGGCTCGTGATGGCGGCGCCGTCGAGCTGGGTCTTGAGGCGCTCGTAGACGATGCGTTCGTGGGCCGCGTGCATGTCGACCACGATCAGGCCCTGGCTGTTCTCGGCCAGGATGTAGATGCCCTGCAGCTGCGCCAGCGCGCGGCCCAGCGGCCAGGCCTGCTCGTTGGTGGACAGGGCGCTCGGGGCCGTCGATTCGGCCGGCTGCCCCATGGCAGGGGCCCGGAACGCCGCAGCGGCGGCGGGCCATGGTGAAGAACCGCCGGTTTCGGAGTCGGGCTCCGATCCGCCGGTCCGCTGGGGCCACATGGCCTCGAAATCGCCGGCGCCGCGCTCCGCCGCGACGAAATTGATGCCCGGCTGGGCCCAGGTCGCACCCGAAGCGGGCAAGTTCGGCTTGAAAAAGGGCTGCGGTGCTGCCGGCGCGACGGCATCGCCCGCGCGCGGTGCCGCAAGCGCGTTCTCGATCGCATGGCGCACCGCCTGGTGCACCTCGCGGCCATCGCGAAAACGCACCTCGATCTTGGTCGGATGCACGTTCACGTCGACGCGCGACGGGTCGATGTCGAGGTACAGCGCATACACGGGCTGGCGCTGGCCGTGCAGCACGTCTTCATAGGCGCTGCGAACGGCATGCGAGAGCACCTTGTCGCGCACGAAACGGCCGTTGACGTAGAAGAACTGCTGGTCGGCACGCGAGCGCGCCGCATCCGGAATCCCGGCACGCCCGGCCACGCGCACCGCGCCGCCCAAGTGCTCGACGGCCACGCTCTGCGCCACGAAGTCGTCGCTGAGCGCATCGGCCAGGCGCTGCTCGCGCCGCTCGGCGGCGCGCCACTGCTCCATCAGCTTGCCGTCGTGCCACACCGAAAAGCCGACTTCGGGCCGCGCCAGCGCATGGCGGCGCACGGCCTCGATGCAGTGGGCCAGCTCGGTGGCGTCGGTCTTCAGGAACTTGCGCCGCGCCGGCGTCGCAAAGAACAGTTCACGCACCTCGACCGTGGTGCCGACCGCGCGGGCCACCGGCCGCAGTTCGCCGGTGCGGCCGTCGAGCGCGAAGGCACCATCGGCGCCCGCAAAGCGCGAAAGAATGCTGAGCTCCGCAATGGCGTTGATGGCCGCGAGCGCCTCGCCGCGAAAGCCCATGGTGCCCACGGTCTCGAGATCGTTCAGGCTCGCGATCTTGCTGGTGGCATGGCGGCGCAGCGCCACCGTGAGTTCTTCGCGCGGAATGCCCTGGCCGTCGTCCTCCACCGAGATCAGCCGCACGCCGCCCGAAGCCAGCCGCACCGTGACCTGGCGCGCACCGGCGTCCAGGGCGTTGTCGAGCAGCTCGCGCACCACGGAGGCCGGGCGTTCGACCACTTCGCCCGCGGCGATCTGGCTGATCAGCTCGTCGGGAAGTTCGCGGATCGGGCGGCGTTCGGGGGACGGAATGGAAGAGGGAAGGGCACTCACGCGAGCATTCTAGAAGCCGGCTGGCGCCGCGGCGCCGCCCTCCCCGGAGAGGCCTTTCAGCCCGGCATCAGCGTGTTCGACGGCAGCGTTTCGTCCAGCAGCTTGCGCGCCGTCTCCACGCCCGCCACCGGCAGCAGCTTCGGGTCGAGCAGGCCCACCT
>NZ_VIVL01000021.1 GCF_007828835.1 Variovorax beijingensis
CGCAGCCGGCCAGTCGCGTCGCGGAACTATTGCCGCATCGCTGGCAGCCAGCCTGATCTGCGACTGCAGTCAAGACGGGATCACCGCGCGCTTACAAAGTACGGATCGCCGCAGCGGCTGGAGTGCACGCACCCCGGGAACCCATCGAAAGCCTCATCCGCAGCATCCCCGGGGTGCCAGCCAGGTAAACCTCGGCGGACCGCATCTTCCACCCAGACGGTCGCTAAGGGCGCATTGGCCGAGCTGCATTGATTCGCGCGACCCAACTACCGCATGTAGCCTTCATTCGGACCAAGCGCCCTCGCCAGGGCCAGCGACTGCTTGCCGCAGAGTAGCTCCCTTTCGCACCCTCGAGTCGAACGGCAGAAACCGCTGCGAAGCGGGTTCGGGCTGGCAAAACCAGATCACAAATCGAATGTTGCTCTGAGAGTTTGGAGTTCTTCGGGGCTCGTTAGTGGCAGTGGGAGCCCCCATTCTTGTGGTCGCGATGACAGCCGTTCTTATCGGCACCTCCCGAGTGCGCCAGTGCTCCACAGCTTAAGCAAAGCGCAGCGATCAGTATTGCAACCTTCTTCATGACACCTCCTCGTTCCAATGAGCGCTGGAGTGTGTACCTCCCCTTCTGTTGTCGGGCAGGGGTTTACGAGCGTTCTCCCATGAACATGGGATGAGCGCGAGCATCGAGCGTCGAATGTGACGATTATTGATAGCTGGAGCCGTTGTTGAAAGTCTGATTCAGGCCCGGCTGCCGACCCTCGGTGCGTCCGGGCGAATTGGCCCTATCGCTGCAATGCGCACCCCGAAGCTCTTCGGTGCTACGCCGCAGGTGGTTCGAACGGCTCAATGGCCTTAAAGATCCCAGTCTTGCTCATCGTCCGCCGCATCTCGAACTGAGCAAGCGCTTCGACCACATCGATAGCCTGCAGATGCGCAAAGTCGATGCGCGACCACTCGTCTCGGTTCACATGCACAGAGAGCAAGTATTCGTCGGCAACTTGGCCGGTGGCTGTGCTGCGCCTTTGCGTGTAGCCCGACAGAACCACCTGCCGCACCAGAGGCAGGGCCGCGAAAGTCTTGCCAATCAGGAGAAAGGCCACACCATGCACATGCGCGGCGTACATCCGCTGCACCTTGGTGGGCGAGAGATCCTTGACGGACAAACGCATGCCGCGCTGCGGCACGGAGGCTGTGCGTTTGGGCATGTCCTCGATCTCGGGTAGGTCCACGTCCAGACAGGCAAGCCGCCCTTGGTCCAGCAGATCAAACGCCACGTTGGTCTCCCTGGGCCACTCGACGGCCTGAAGGGCCATCTCCAGATAGGAATCCATAGCCGCCTTGTCGCGGTAGATGCCGACTTCTACCAACTGGCGCTGCTGCTCTGCCTCGACTGCAAACTGTTGCTTGGCACCTTGCCAGTCCAGGAGCGTTTGCTTGTGCTCGGCAAAGGCTTCCGCGTTGGCCTCTGCCACGCGCCGGCGACGGCCTGGCAGCGCATGCTCCCACCACTTGGCCTGTAGTGGAACGGGCGGGCTAGGTCGCGGTTGCGGGTAGTCGGGGACCTCGAACGTGGGCTTCTTGTACGGGCTTGGTGTTTTCTCGTGAAGGTGCTCCAAGGCTTCCACCTGCTCATTGATTTTCGAACAGCATTCTTCAAGGAGATCACGAATTTCTCCTTTGGCTTGGAGCTTGGCCAAGGCCATTTGTTGCTCGCTAGCCGGTGCACCAGTCATATCGGTGAACGTCACTTCGCCATCATCGGACACGGACACCCGCAGCGAGACGGTCTGCTGCTGCGTCTGAGTCGTTGCAGCGGTACGGACCAGCTGAGCCCGAGAGGTGGCGCTGCTACTTGACAGTCGGGTTCGAGAAGAAAGGCCAGTACCGGGGATTCCGGTGTTCAAGAACGTGCCGCGCTTTCCGATGCCGATGGAGGCTCCGCGCGGTCCGAGCGTCCAACTGGTACCACTGCCCGAGAGATTCATCCGGATGCCGGGCGCGAGCTTGATTGACTTACGAAACCGTAGGGCCATGGCACTTCCGCCTCATTTTGTGGAGCCGCGATTCGTGCACGCGGTAAGCGGAGCGAAGGGTACAAGATCCAGCCTAGCTGGGAGTGGCCGTAGAGCGGCAGCTTGCGATTATTCGCATCTATCGCGCCGAGCGACCGCCAGCGCTTGCAAAGCGGACCGTAAAAAAAGGCGCGATCCCTGCGGACCGCGCCCTCCAAAACTAGCTCTGCAAGAGCGTTGCCATCTCACGAGCGGACGCCACTTCATAGTGGTCGAACTGCATCGCATACTGCGCCCGGCCAGACGACAGCGCACGCAGGCTGCCGACGTAGCCGAACATCTCCTTCAGCGGCACATGCGCTTCAATCGTGATCGCGTTGCCGCGCATCGCCTGTCCGCGCACCATGCCGCGCCGGCGGTGCAGGTCACCGATGCAATCGCCGAGGTAGTCGGCCGGCGTGATGACCTCCACGGCCATCACCGGCTCGAGCACCTGCGGCGCAGCCTTGGCCGCCGCATCCCGAAACGCCGCGGCTGCGGCCGACTCAAACGCCATCGCCGACGAATCACTCTCGTGATAGCTGCCATCCAGCAACGTGGCCACGAAGTCCACGCAGGGATAGCCAGCAACCACGCCCGCTTGCGCCGCACGGCGAATACCCGCTTCGACGGCAGGAATGAACTCGCGCGGAATCGCGCCACCCACCACCTGGTTGTCGAAGACGATGCCTTCGCCGCGCGCCAGCGGCGCGAGTCGCAGCGTCAGCGCCGCGAACTGACCGGGCCCGCCGGTCTGCTTCTTGTGAACATGGTTCACCTCCACTTCCCTTGAAATCGTCTCTCGGTAGGCGACCTGCGGCCGCCCCACCGAAACTTCGACGCCGTACTTCGCGCGCAGCTTCTCGATGGAGACATCGAGTTGCAGTTCGCCCATGCCCGAGAGGATGGTCTGGCCCGATTCGGCATCCTGCCGAAGCTGCAAGCTCGGATCCTCGCGCAGCATCGTGTGCAGCGCCTTCGCCAGCGCGTGCTGGTCCGCGCGTGCCTTGACTTCGATCGCAACGTGAATGACAGGCTCGGGCACGCTGATCTGCTCCAGCTGCACCGGATACTCACGATCACACAGCGTGTGACCGGTCAGCGTGTCCTTCAGTCCGACGATCGCGGCAATGTCGCCCGCCACGAGTTCATCGCGCTCGATGCGGTCATCCGCATGCACTTCGTACAGCCGGGACGCGCGCTCCATGCGACCCGTCGTGGCGTTCAGCACGGCGTCGCCGCGCCGCAGCCTGCCGCTGTAGACACGCACGAACACCATCGAGCCGTGATCGTCGCTGGCCACCTTGAACGCGAGCGCCGCGAACGGCGCACGCGCATCGCAGTCGGCGGCGTCGCCCGGTTCGGGCAGCCAGTTCACGACCGCATCGAGCAGAGGCTCCACGCCGCGATTCCTGAACGCTGAACCGGCCAGCACAGGCACGAAAGCATTGGCCAGCACGCCCTTTCGGATGCAAGCGTGCAGCACATCGATACCGATCTCTTCGCCATTCAGGTAGGCGTCTGTCGCGGCTTCATCGTGCTCCACCGCCAGCGCCACGAGACGCGCGCGATGTTGCTGCGCGGCTTCGCGCATGCTGGCCGGCACTTCGCACTCACGGTACGGCTCGCTTGCATCGTCCCTGTTCCAGACGAGCGCGCGCATGCCGATGAGGTCGATCACGCCGCGGAAGTCACCTTCCGCGCCAATGGGCAGTTGCACCACCACGGCCTTCACGCCAAGGCGCTCTTCCATCATCGCGGCCACGCGCAGAAAGTCAGCACCGAGCCGATCGAGCTTGTTGACGAAGGCGATGCGCGGCACGCGGTACTTGTCCGCCAGGCGCCAATTGGTTTCGGTCTGCGGCTCCACACCGGCCACGCCGTCGAACACGACCACGGCACCGTCGAGCACGCGCAACGAGCGGTTCACTTCAATATTGAAGTCGATGTGGCCAGGCGTATCGATCAGATTGATCTGCGCGCCGTTCCAGTGGACCGTGATGGCCGCGCTGCTGATGGTGATGCCGCGTGCGCGTTCCTGCGGATCGAAGTCCATGCGGGTCGTGCCCGCGCTGACGTCGCCCATACGGTGGCTCTCGCCGGCATAGAACAGGATGCGTTCGGTGGTGGTGGTCTTGCCCGCGTCGACGTGGGCAATGATGCCGATGTTGCGGATGTTCCTGGGGTTCGGGTTCATGACGAATCTTTCTTCTTTGAATGCTTGAGGCTGCCGCTGGCCCCAGGCAAAGATTCGCCTGAGGGCTAGCGACGAACGCTGTCGTGCAAAGGGGTGCTGCGGCCGGAGCCCGGGCGCACGGTGTCCACGCTCCGGCGAGCGGGAATCGTGGCGATCAGCTTGTCGTAGGTACGCATGGTGTGAAGAGGGGATGGAACGATGAAAAAACAAAACCCCGGAGGGACGAGCCTGCCGGGGTTCTTGGAGACCGGAAGGCGCAACGCCGTCCGAACGCAATCGAGGGCGATGTCAGGTGGCGATGAACGCCTCGATGGCTTGAGTGAATTTCATGGTGGGCGGATTGTGAAGGAGCGGCGATTTCCGCGCAAGTCGAGCGTTGGGCCAATGACACGGGACGCCACGAGCTCGCCGGAGTCCCGTGCTGGCGCGCGGCTCCGTATTGCGCAAAACCCTTTGCCTCTCCTGGCGCTCACATGGTTGAACGCCTCTGGCTACGTTGCTCTCGTGGCAGGTCGAGCCGGAAAAGCGCCCCCGATCTGCCTCGCGCGTCTGACCTCGTCGGTATGGAGGTAGACCGAGGTCGTCGCCACGGAGGCATGCCGCAGGTTGTCCCGCACGGTCGTCAACTCGACGCCGCGCACGAGCGCATGGGTGGCATGGGTGTGCCGCATCCAGTGCGGCGTGGCGCGCTTGAGCTTTTCCGCCGTGGACGGACTCACGCTCTCCAGCGTTTGCGCGGCATGGAGGAAGAAGCGACGCATGACCGACCACAGGCGTGACGCGCTGATCCCGGTCCCATCCTCTGCCAGGCCGGGCACCAGCGCGGTTTTCGGATTCCAGCGCGACCGCGTCACGGGCAGCTTCCGTTGCGCCAGATACTGATCGAGCGCGCCCCGTGCCAGCAGTGGCAAGGCGACCTTGCCGTGCTTGCTGCCCTTGCCGACCACGTTCAGCCAGTCGTCGCCCTGCGCATCGTGCTCGATGCCGCCCAGACGGGCATCGACCATCTCGCTGGGCCGCAGGCCCGTCGCGTACCAGAAATCCAGCACGAAGCGCAGGCGCTGGGCGCCCTCCTCGCTCCATCCGCCGATCCACTCGATGCCGTCGGCCGTGGAGCGAATCAGCGACCATTCGTGCTCCGTGAACACCCGGGATGCATCGAGAGCGCCGCCACGGCCCGTTCCCTTGACCTTCACGCCGGCAAACGGATTGGCCAGCACATAGCGCTGCTCGATCAGCCAGCGATACAGCGCGCCGATCACGGACAGCGCGTACGCCACGGAGCGCGGCGCCAGCGGTCCCTGGAAGGGCCGCCATTCCGCGGACGTGCGCGGCCTTGCGGGTCCGACCCAGCGCTCCCGCGGCGATGGGCGACGCAAGAAGGCGCGGTACGCGACGGCATCCTCGGTCGTCAGCGACGACAGCGCCTTGCCGCGCTCCAGGATCGCCCAGAGCATGAGCCGCTCCGCCTCCTTGCGGTAGGCGCGCTGGGTCGCCGCAGCGTCCTGCAGGCCCAGCCAGGCCTGGACGGCCTCGTAGTCATTGCTGGCCGACAGGGTGCAGGTGGCCTGCGGTGCCCGGAAGGTGCCCCGGGTGCCATCGACCTCCTGCGGCACGACCAGGTGCTCCCACGGCGCGGTCTCGGTCCTCGGCACGACCACCAGCGCCCTCGCCCGTTCGGTCAGGGCCGGGTGGGCGGCAAAGAACTCTTCGATCTGGCGCGCGCTGCGTGCCCCCAGGCCGGGCACGGCGGCCCACCAGCGGCGCCGGCGCGGCACCCGCACCGTCAGATCGGCGAGTGTCCGGATGCCGGCGTTTTGCAGGGCACGCGCGGCGCGCGTCGGCAGCCACCGATCGATGGAGTCAGTCACCATTGGCGCAGGCAGAGGCAAACCCTGCAGCTTCTCGATGGCATCCCTGACCGCGCGGGCGCGTTGCTCCCGTTCGGCCGCCGGGTGTGCGATCAGCGAGGCCAGGTCGTCGCGGTGCCGCAACCGCGCATAGCTCGCCAGCTGGCGACGGATATCGCCCAGCATGGCGCGGGAGGACTGTCCCGTGGCCTTGCTCTCGCCGAGATATTGCACGACCGCAGCGCGCGCCGACAGACCCGCATACCAGGCGCGCAGCGCCGCCAGCTGCGAGGCGCCGGGGAAATCGCCATCTCCGGCCCCTGCCCTGTTCGCGGTGCCTACTTTCATGTCTACCAGTTTAGCCTGATGAACTTGCTATTGTGATAAGAAGACTTATCACGATAGCATCCATGTTAGAACCACTTGATCTATCTGCAGTCGCCGATCGATTGCAGCCATTTGCAGTTGGATGCTGCAAGAATGAAGCTTCTGCACAACTCCTCGCCCGTTAGGACGTGCCAAGCGAAAGAAAGTGAGGCGACTTGCGCCTTTCTTTGGCGGCAGTCGTGGTTTAGGAGATCAGAAGCTCGGAGTCGTCATTCACCATCGAGACCATGAAGCCCCAGCAGACTGCGGCAATGATCTCCACGACCCCGATGAGCTGCCAAGCAACGCCGCGTTTGCCGCGCAGGTCTTGGAGGCCTAGTTCTCGCAACGCGAATGCGTGACCGCGCAGCGCTGCCTCTTTCAAGACGATGTAGGAGCGATTCACGTCGACTGGAACACCTTTGCCATGCGCTAGCGAATAGCCAACGCGAAACATGGAAGGCAGATGCCGCCGCTCTGCGCCCATCGCGTAAAAGCGATACGCCCGCGCATGGTCACCAGCTCTCGTCAGCCAGCGACCAAAATAAAAGCAGCCCAGTGGATGCCCATGAGCGGCGGCTCGTTCGTAATAAGCAGCGGCTTGGCTTCCGTCTTTCTGACAGCCGATCCCCTGACTCAGCATCCAAGCAACAAACACCTGACTTTCAACGTGTCCATCATCTGCGAGTAGCCGATAGAGATCGAAGGCCAGATAAAGCAGACCGTCCTTGTATGCCTTCTGGGCGGCAACCAATTTCTCGGTGCGGTCTGCGTGCATGCGTTCAGGGCTTTGGAAAGATGCCGGGCGGTGGCGGCGGTGGCTTGACTTCGCCAGGCCGGATTATTCCAGGGGGATTTCGGATGGGCAGTGGAGGTGCCGTGGGAGGCGCTATCGCATCATCGCCCAGCGCTCTCAACAATCCAATCGCTCTCTTGCCCGGCGCCGGCAACATCGAGTAGCACATGGCGCCACCCACAGCCGCCGCTCCGCCACCCGCCCCCAAGAGTCCCGACGCCAACGCAGCATTGCCCGGCGCGCCCAAGGTCGCCGCCTGGCTCAATGATGTACCGCGCTGAACGCCCCCCAGCGTAGACATGATCAGCAAGCCATCCGGATCGATGAAGCTCAGCGGATTCGCATCCACATAGCCAAACCGGTTCCATCCTCCATCAAGTCCGATCGGATCCGGCTGGCTATACCGCCCCGTCTTGGCGTCATAGCTCCTGTAGTAGTTGTAGAAGAGCCCGCTCTCCTCATCCGCGTACTGCCCCGGATACCGCAGGTTGAACTTCACCTCCGAGATGTTCGTGGTGCCCGGGTTCGGCGTCGTCTCCAGGTTCGCGAACCTATTCTTCGCAATGGTCGGCTTGTCCTCCCCGAAAGCGCTGTAGCTCCACTGCCAGACCGCCTGGCCATCGGCATTGCTGAGCTTCCGGGGTGTGTTCAGGTGATCGCTGTGCACTGCATAGGTGGCACCGTCGATCACCGCGGCAACCGGCACCGGCCCGTTCGCCGTCGGCAGATAGATGTACTGCGCCTGCCCGGCACTGTTCGCGCCGCCGCTTCCCACCTCCGCGATCAGGGTGCCGTTCTCGTCGTACACATAGGCATACCCCAGGTGCTCCGCCTCGACCATCGCCGGGCTCCACAGCTTGGTGAAGAACGCCACCAGGCTGCTCCAGAAGCCGGGATCGTTCTCGTCCCCCTGGCTCGGCGGGTATAGCGGCTCGGTCTTGAATACACGCTGGCCCAGCGCGTTGTGCGCGTAGCGCGTGGTCGGGCTCACGTCGGTGGCGCCGGTGGTGGCCGTGGCCAGGCGGCCTTCGGCGTCGTAGCCATAGCTCCGAAGGCCATCGCTCACGAGATCACCGTTGGCGTTGTAGCCATAGGCCACGCTCGTGCCGCTGCTGCCGTTGATGGTCTGGCTGAAACCGGCCAGGCGGTTGGCCCCGGGCAGCAGGGTGTAGCTGCGGCTGGTGGTCTGGCCCGCCAGGATGCGGGTGCTGGCCGTGCGGTTGCCGTTCGTGTCGTAGTCGAAGCTGGCGCTGTCGGCGGTGGTTGCGAAACTGGTGATGCGGCCGGTGGGGCTGTAGCCGATGCTCCAGGTGATGTCGGCCGCCGCGATGGTGCTTTGGCTCGGATCGCTGTCGGCTGGGCCAAACAGGTTCTGCGTGAGGCTGCCGATGCGCCCTGCCCCATCGTAGGTGTAGCTGCTGAATTCGGTCTGGGTCAGCCGCGCGGCACCGTCGTAGCTGCGGCTGGCAGCAAGCTTCGGCGTGATGCCGGTGAAGGCCCAGTTCCAACCGGTGGGTTGGCCCAAGGCGTTCCAGGTGACGGCCGCCAGGAGCGGCGCGCCATTCCAGTCGAGTTGCACGAGGCGGCCGGTCGTGTCGTAGACGTGGTTCAGCACGCCGCTCAACGGGTAGGTGATGCTCGCGAGTTGGCCGGTGGCGCTGTTGTAGCTGTAGGCGACTTGCTGCACGCTGCCGTTGGCCAGGGTCTGCTTCTTGAGCGTGACGCGGCCGTGGATATCACGCGTGTACTCGGTGGTGCCGCTGCGATCGAGGATCTCCGACAGGTAGCCCTTGCTGTTGGCGCTCAGGTCGTAGCGCAGCGTGGTGGTCTTGCCATCGGCAAACACGAGGCCGGTGGGCCGGCCCAAGGCGTCACGGCTGACGGTCGTGGCTTGGCCAAGCGCGTCCGTGATCTGGCTGGGCAGGCCGAGGCTGTCGTACTGCGTGCCGCGCGGGCCGATGTCGGCGCTTGACTCGGCCGTGGCGCTGCCCAGCGCATCGCGGTTGTAGCTGGTGGCCACGGCGTTGAAGTCGCTGGCCTGGGTCACGGCATCGAGCGCGTTGTAGCCAAGGCTGGCACTGGCGTTCGCCGCATCGGTGACGGTCTTGACCCGCCGCAGTGCGTCCAGGCCCCAGCTGGTGCTCTGGTTCAGTCCATTGGTCTGCGCGATGCGGTCGCCGTTGGCGTCGTAGCTGAAGCTCTCGCTCTGGCTGCCGCCCTCGACCTGCGTTGCAATGCGGTTCAGCTTGTTGATCGTGCGCGCGGTCGTCCACGCGATCGAGCCGGCGCTGTTGAGGATCTGCTCCGTCAGCCGGTTGCCGGCCGGATCCAGCGTGTAGGAGCCGCTCTCGCCGCGGTTGTTGCTCCAGCCCGTCAGGCGTTGCGCGGCATCGTAGGCATAAGTGGTGACCAGCCCGGTCGGCAGCGAGGTGGTCGCGATCGTGCCGGTGGCGTTGTAGGTGAAGGCCGTCGTCTGGCCAGGGCCCGTGCCCACGGTGCGCGAGAGCAGGCGGTCACGTGCATCCCACGCGAAGGTGGTGACCAGCCCGTTCGGGTCGGTCTGGCTCATGAGGCGATTGGCCGTGTCGTAGGTGTACGCGGTGACATGGCCCAGCGCATTGGTTGCACTCTGCACATTGCCGCGGGTGTCGTACGCATAGGTGGTGACGGCGCCGTTCGGTTCGGTGTGCGTGTGAACCAGGCCTTCGGGGGTGTAGGTCCGCTGGCTCGTGCGCGCTGTGCCCGAGGTGCCACCGGTGTCGGCGACCGTTTCCGTGAGCAGCCGGCCGTTGGTGTCGTAGGTATACGCCGTGTCCCGGCCTGCCTGGGCGACCAGCGTGGGCACGGGCAGCGTGGCGTCCCAGGTCGTGGCGATGGCTCTTTGCTCGGGCGTGCCGAGTGCTTCGGTGCGCGAGGCCTCCAGGCCCCGGGTGTTGTAGGTGAAGCCGGTGACGCTGCCGGTGGCGCTGGTCTGGCTGGCCAGCAGGCCTCGGGTGTCGTAGGTGAACGAGGAGTTGCTGGCGGGGCACCCGGGCGCCGGCTCGCCTTGGATCTGCGAGATGCGCTTGACGCCGTTGACGATGACGTAGTGGTAGGTGGTGGCCCGGCCCACCGGGTCGGTGACGGTGGTGGTGCCGTTGGCGTTGTAGGCCACCTGCGTGAGCCCGGCATTGCCGGCGTGCGTGGTGCTCGTCGCGCGGCCCAGCGTGTCATAGGTGTAGGTAGCGAATCGCACGCCCGACTCGTCGGTCACGCCCGTGAGAAAGCGCGTATGGGTCGGGTTCTCGTAGTGATAGGTGCGGGTCGTCACGTCCGCGCCGGCGGTCTTGACGGCGGACACGAGCCGGTTGGCGGTGTCGTAGTTGTAGGCGACGCTGAAGTTGGGGGTGGTCAGCGTGCGCGGCTGGAAGTGGGCATCCTCGGTGTAGCTCAGGCTGTTGCCGAAGCCATCCGCCACGGTCACCGCGCCATTGGTGCCGTAGGTCAGGATGTGCTGCCAGCCGTAAGGATGGGTCTGCTTGGTCAGGCGACCCGCGGCATTGAAGTCGTACTGGATGTTGTCCTGGTCGACATAGCGCCAGCTGGTGCCAATCTGCGAGAGCGTGCCGAGTTCGTCCGCATCGGGGGTCACGGTCGAGCCGCTGCGCGCGAAGGGCGACTCGCGGCCGTTGGCGTGCAGGAGCACGACTTCGGTCGCGCTGATCCGCAGCCGCGTGGCGTAGGTGTACCGCCAGTAGCCATCGGCGCTGTTGAAGATGCGGGCGAACCTGAGCGGGAAATGCGCGGAGGCGCTGCGGAAGTCTTCCTCTTCCTGCACCTTGTTGCCCATCGCGAAGTTGATCGGGTTGCCGGTGCACGACTGCGGGCCGTTGCGTTCGGTGCCGTCTCCCTTGTTCTTGCGCGGCGCCAGATCGGTGGTGTCGTAGTACACCGTCATGTAGTCCGATGCACCGCACCCGCCGACGCTGCCGGACACCGACAGGTAATTGGGGCCCTCGCGCAGCGTGACGGGAACGCCACGACCTTCGAGGAACGAGACCACGGCGGTGAAGGAGCCCGAGTAGCTGAAGAACGCCGAGCCGTTGAGCGTCGCAGTGACGGTGCCGGCATCGCCGGTGGTCGCATCCCCTCCTCCCGTGCCGTAGACCGTGATGTTGGGCGAGGTGACCTTCGCGCCCTTGCTGGGCGAAGTGAAGTTCAGGGAGCAGCCGGCCTGGGCCCATCCCGATGCGCCGAGCAGCACAAGCGCTGTGGCGTTGTAGAGCGCCAGCCGTTGGATTCGGGTACGCAGGCGGCTGCCGTGCACGGCATCCATGTCGAGACGCATACGGACTCCCTCGTTAATTCGTTTGAATTAATTGCACGCCGGAATTGGCAATTGCTGGAAGCGAGCGTAACTACATGTCTTCACATGTAATTGAATGTCCCTTTTTAATTCCCAAGATTACTGAGCGAAAGGATTAATGCAGAACTGCAGCCACCCAAATTCAGCCGCCTACTTAAAAGTTTTGACTTCATTGGCACTGTGACATTTGCCAACGTTCTTCACCGTCGCGATGTACGCGGCACCGCGTCGCAAGGCGTTGGTCAAGCATCAGGGCTATGTCTTGCCCTCAGGAGTTGAAATGACTTTTCCCCGAGCCGCTCTCAAGTTGGGTGCTGGAAGTCTCGTTGCTGCCGCAGCCTTGTTCACCGTCGCATCGGCCAATGCGGGCACCAGCTGGTCCATTGGGATCAACTTGCCCGGCGTGGTCGTGAGTGAGCCCGCGCCGGTCTATTACGAGCCGGCGCCTGTCTACTCGAGGCCGGCCCCGACCTACTACCAGCCTGCGCAGCCGGTTTACTCCGTACCCGCACCTGTCTACTACGAACCTGGCTCTCGTTGGGAGGAGCGCCGCGCGCAACGCTGGGAAGAGCGCCGTGCGGAGCGTCGTGAATGGCGTCGCCAGCAATGGGAGCGCGAGCAGTACCGCCGCTACTACGAGGATCGCGATTGATGTTGGTGATGTCGATCCATGCAAGTCTTCCGAGAAGTCCTTCGGTGTGTCGATCCAGGCCAGTCCGAATTAAGTTGCAGAAACTGCCTCAATGAAGAGCATTCGGGCATCTCCAGCGGGTCAATGATGAAAATGCTACCCACGCCGAAGGGGTAGTTGGTGAACGGCAGCAGCAACTGCGTGCCATAAACCGTCCTGCGTCCAGCATCGGGTGCTTCACAAGGGCCAGCCGCATCGCGAGCGACCAACGCCGGAATCCGGCTCGCTCGCCGTGCAGCATTGCCGGCAACCTGGCAAGAACCGGCGATGCGAGCGTCAGCCAGAACAGGGAATGCGGCTCTGCACGGTGAAGCACCATGTTTCGCAAGGCATCGCCCTGGTCGATCAACACATCCAGGTCGGGCAATGTGCCGGCCAACCCGCCCCAGAGAGCGGCCTTCCACGCGGCCGTGCGACGGCCCATGGCTGCCAGGCCGACCGATGCGCCCAATACAAATTGAGAAAACGGAGCCCACGGGCCAAGGCTAAACCCAAGGTGAGGACGACTCGGCTTCAAATCGGCTCGGCGGATCATCATCAATCACACAAGTGCGCATAGGCCCTACGATTTCTGCCCATGTCCGCAAACACTGGCGGCGCGGTCTATCAGACGTTCTCCGTTGAAGCGTCCCTGAGCCGAGATTCAACTGTGCCGTGTTGCCGCACACCCTAAGGCACAACTGTCTCTTTACTGCCGGGGGACTCGATCTTGTCCACGCGTTTGGTGCGTATCAGGCACCACTGTGCGTCCGTCTACGAGCCTACCGGCGCGCGTCCCCCCTACCTACGATCAATGGCAGACGGCCTTGGGCCGTGATCCGTGCCTGACAACTCCTTGGGAGTTGAACGGCAACTTGCTGCCAGTCCCCTGGCAGATTCGGTCCGCGAAATCGGGCCGCCCTTTTGGAGATTCCGCCATGCCCCCCACAGAAGAAATCCTGCAACCTACTAGCGAGAAGCCCAAAGATCCTGTGCCCTCCCGTTACGCCCTGCGCATCGGCGATATCCAGGCGCTGGTGGTCAGCGACGGCGTGCTGCCGCTGCCCACCTCGACGATGGCCACCAATGCCGACCCAGCCGACCTGGCGAGCTGGCTGGACCAGATGTTCATGCCGCCTGACAAGTACGACTGGCCGCTGAATGTGATGGTGGCCCGCAGCGGCGACCAGACCATCCTCATCGACGCCGGACTGGGGGGCCAGTTCCCAGGCTTTCCACGCGCCGGGCAGTTTCCACAACGCCTAGCCGCGGCAGGCATCGAGCTCGAGTCCGTCACCGACGTTATCTTCACCCACATGCACATGGACCACGTCGGCGGACTGCTCGTACCCGGCATCAAGGAACGCCTCCGCCCGGACGTGCGTATCCATGTGGCCAAGGCCGAAGTCGATTTCTGGATTTCGCCGGACTTCTCTCACACCGTGATGCCCAACCCGGTGCCAGAGGTGCTCCGCTCGACGGCCAAGAGCTTCTATAACGCATACCGGGACCGGCTGCAGACCTTCGAGGAGCGACGCGAAGTGGCGCCGGGCGTGGTGGTCCGCCGTACCGGTGGCCACACCCCAGGGCACAGTGTGGTCGATCTGGTGTCGGGCGGTGAGCGCCTGACGTTCGCCGGCGATGCCATGTTTCCGGTCGCGTTCGACCATCCCGACTGGCAGAACGGCTTCGAGCACGACCCCGAGAAAGCGGCCGAAGTTCGCATTGGCCTCTTGCGCGAACTGGCGCAGACCCGCGGACTGCTGGTAGCCGCTCACCTACCCTTTCCCTCCCTTGGTCGGGTGGCAATCGACGGTGACATCTTTCGCTGGGTTCCGATCATCTGGGACTACTGAACGCGATTAGGCGACGTGCAAGCAGGCCTCCAGTTCGCAGCGCCGCATGTCGATCACTAGATTTTTTCAGCTCTCTCGCACTCTTCGCAAACGGGTACCTCAGCCGCACTGAGGACGGAGCACACATGAACCATCGTCTCAACTACATCAAGCAATCGCCCGAACTCTTCAAGAAGCTGATCGAGTTCAGCACGCTCGTGGACCACGGCGCCATTGAGCAAACGGTTCGCGACCTGGTCGCGATCCGCGCGTCGCAGCTCAATGGCTGCGCGTTCTGTCTCGACATGCACATCAAGGAGGCCAAGATCCATGGCGAGCGCGAACTTCGCATTCACCATCTGGCCGCTTGGCGCGAATCGACGCTGTTCGTTCCGCGCGAGCGTGCGGCCCTGGCTTGGACCGAAGTGCTGACCAAGTTGCCCGAGCAAGGCGTACCCGACGAGATCTACGAGCGCGTGCGCACGCAGTTGTCGGAAAAAGAGCTTTCGGACCTGACGTTCAGCGTCATGGCCATTAATGCATGGAACCGCGTGAACGTCGCGTTCCAGACCGTGCCGGGTTCGTCCGACAAGGCCTTTGGCCTGGACAAGGCAAACCTCTCCTGAGCCCTCGCAGCAGCAAGCACCACCGCCTCCGGCGGTGCCTTCGCCTGCTGCATACCCGCTCGCGATTTTCACTCCGAGCTTCGACGGCCATCTGCGGGCGCATCTCGACTTGCAATCGGAGACTGCGCTTCGCAGACCAGCGCCCTCGCGCCCCCTATTGATTCCGTTGGCTCACTGCGGCGTTTCGCTCGAAAGGTCTACCGCAACTACCTGCCCAATCCTAGATTTGAGTGCGACAGATGCATAACGCGCGGACCACTTTTCGTCGACGCATGCATTGATTGTCGGCCCGCCTTCAGCGGTTTTTCCGTTCGAGGGGTTCGCTCAAATTTTCAGGAGTAGTTGATGACGAAAAGAGTCTTCCTTGCCGCTCTGCTGGTCAGTCTCACGGCCTCGGTCTCGATCTATGCGATCCAGCCTGCCGGTGCAGTTGCCAACCCCCAAGCAACGAGCGATGCCTCGGTCGCGATCCCCTTCCCCTCGCCCGACCTTTCCTATCCGGCGCCCCAGGAGCCGTTGGACCTCACGCAGATCACCCCGACCGAAACAGTGGGCGCCGCGAAATACGAGCCCTTCTGATCGAAGTTGAAAACGCACGCGTCCTTTGCGCAACCTCCCTGCGCGATTCTTGCCCTCGAAGAAAGATCCCCATGCCCCTCAATGATCGAGAGTCGCCCGCCCGGCGTCTCTTCCTGCGCCAGATCGGCAGCGCCTCGGGTGCTGCAGCGCTCGCTACGCCCTCGCTGCTGGGTGGCCTCGCCAGTCCGCTTGCTTCGGCGCAGGACGCGGGTACCCGCCCTGCCAACAACGCTCACTCTTCGGGCTACCTGTCGCTGGGCCCGCAGGAGGCTGCCTGCGTCGAGGCCATCGTCAACGTCATGTGCCCGGCCGATGCAATGACACCGAACGGTGTGGATTGCGGCTTGCACCTGTACATCGATCGTCAGCTGGCCGGCGCCTGGGGGCGCGGCGACCAGCTCTATCGACAGGGCCCCTGGCGTCCTGGCAAACCGCAACACGGCTACCAGTCACCCCTCACACCCGAGCAGCACTTCAAGGCTGGCCTTGCAGTGCTGCGCCGCGAGGCTCAACAACGCATGGGCAAGGCAATCGAGCAACTCGAGGCTGGCCCGCTCGACGCCCTGCTGCAGGAAGTCGCTGCCGGCCGGATGGACGACGAGCGCTTTGCGCTCGGTGCGTGGTTCAACGACTTTTTCTATCCGTTGTTCGTTCAAGCCTGCTTTGCCGATCCGATGTACGGCGGCAATCGCGACAAGGCCTTCTGGCGCGCTGTGGGCTTCCCTGGCCTGCCCGCCTTTCACGGCCGCAACGTGGTCCAGTACCGCGGCCTGCCCTTTCCCGGTGCGGCCAATCCGCAGTCAATCGAGGACTTCAGCTGAAAGCTCAACAACCATGACTCACAAACTTCCCAAACGCTCCGTCGTTTTCGTCGGTGGCGGCCTCACCGCCGGTCTGGCCGTGCGGCAGATGATGAACTCCGGCATCGACGTGCTGGTGCTCGAGCGCGGTGGCGATCTGGCCGGCAGTGCGGCTGCCACACTGCCCAACCAACGTGACGAATTGCGTTGGGGCGTGCGCAACAGTTTGGTGCAAAACTGGGCCAACGAAACATACGCGCTGCGCCATTCCGCCAGCGAAAGCGCACTGCCCGTGCGCCGAATGGAAGCCTTCCTTCCAGGCGAAGGCATGGGCGGCGCGGCCAATCACTGGAACGGCCAGACCTGGCGGTGGGCCGAGTACGACCCGGCTTTGCGCACTCGCCTCGAGTCCCGCTACGGCAAGGCCGCGATCCCCCGCGAAATGACGGTACAGGACTGGGGCATCAGCTACGCAGAGATGGAGCCGTACCACGATCTGTTCGAACGGCTCTTCGGCATCGCGGGGCAGGCCGGCAATATCGGCGGGCAGCTCATCGAAGGCGGCAACCCCTTCGAAGCGCCCCGAAAGCGCGGCTTTCCGCAGCCGCCGCTCGAAATCCTCGAGTCGGGGCGGATCTTCAAGGCCGCTGCGCAAAGCCTCGGCTACAAACCGTTCCCGCTGCCCGCGGCCAACTCTCCGCGCGCCTACACCAACCCCGATGGCGCGAGCCTCGCGCCTTGCCAGTACTGTGGCCACTGCGAGCGCTTCATCTGCGAAGCCAATGCCAAGGCCAGTCCGGCGGTGCTGCTGTACCCCCAACTGCTGAAACAGCGGAATTTCGAGATCCGTCTTCACTCGCAGGTGACCGGCCTCGTCTATGACAAGCAAGCCAGGCGCGTGACGGCGGTGCGGTTCATCGATCTGCAGACCGCGCAAACGTACGAGCAACCGGCCGATGTCGTCGTGCTGTCCGGTTTCACCATGACAAACACCAAGCTGCTGCTCACGAGCGGGATCGGGCGTCCCTACGACCCGAAGACCGGCAAGGGCGTGGTGGGCAAGAACTTCTGCTACCAGGTGATGTCGTCGGTGCCGGTGTTCTTCAAGGACCGCTTGATCAACCCCTTCATGGCGTCGGGCGCCTCTCAGATTGTGGTGGACGAATTCAACGGCGACAACTTCGACCATGCAGGGCTCGGCTTCTTCGGCGGCGGCTACATCTACTCGAACGTGACGAACGGCCGCCCCATCAATGCCCGCCTTCATCCGGCCGGAACGCCTCGCTGGGGATCCGCGTGGAAACAGGCCAACGCCGACTGGTATGCGCACGCCTTCACCGTCGCGGTGCATGGCAGCAACTACCCGCACAGCCAGAACTACCTCGACCTCGATCCGACGTACCGCGATGCCTACGGCTCGCCGCTGCTGCGCATGACGTTCAATTTCCACGACAACGACCATCGGATGAGCGAGTACGTCACGAACAAGGCCGCCGATATCGCGCGCGCCATGGGTGCCACGGCAGTCGGCGCACCGCAACCCCGACGCGGCGACTTCGACGCGCGGCAGTATCAGACGACGCACACCACCGGCGGCACCGTCATGGGCGCCGACCCGTCGACGAGCGTGGTGTCACCCCGACTG
This sequence comes from Variovorax beijingensis, assembly GCF_007828835.1. Classification (GTDB taxonomy): domain Bacteria; phylum Pseudomonadota; class Gammaproteobacteria; order Burkholderiales; family Burkholderiaceae_C; genus Variovorax; species Variovorax beijingensis_A. The sequence continues at coordinate 17,758 of NZ_VIVL01000021.1, forward strand.
CAGCACTGGGACGCGCAGAACCTCTTCGTGGTCGGTGCATCCGTGTACGCGCATAACGCCGGCTACAACCCCACTGGTCCGCTCGCGGCATTGGCACTGCGGCTTGGCGACGACCTGGTGCGCTATGCCAAGCAACCGCGCATGCTTTGAGGAGCCCGACATGCGAACACTCCTTCTTTCAGCCTGCGCCGCGGCTTTCGTGAACCTGGCACACGGTCAGGCGGTCGTGCAGCCGCCCAAGACATGGACGACCTGCGCGGCATGCCACGCGGCGCAAGGCGCAGCCTCCATCGGGCCACCGCTCGCCAGCGTAGTGGGCCGAAAGGCCGGCTCATCGCCGGGGTTTGGCTACAGCCGAGCCATGAAGAATGCACAGATCACCTGGGATGACAAATCCCTTGCAGCCTTCCTGAGCGATCCACAGCAAGCCGTGCCGGGCAACAGAATGCCTTTTGCGGGCGTTACCGATCCCGGTGAAGTTGCGGAACTCGTCAAGTACCTGAAGACGCTGCGATAGCAGGCTACCTTCGTTCACTGATGGCCTCGGGCCGCATGCCCCTATGACTTACGGATTTCAGGGACTAGAGCCCGAGGTCGCGCGATGCCGCGCTACGATCTCGAACAGAAACTTAAGTCTCAACGCATGGACACCACCAGCCCGATTTGCCTATCCGGTCAACAGCCTTGCATGGCCCGTGCCCAGTTCCCGGCGACGTGAGACCGCCGATACGCAGACTCATCATGCAAGCGCAGTCCGAGGAACCATCAGACCTGGCGTCGACGGAAGTCCGGTGGTACTTCGGCGATTTCGTTGTCTGGGAGGCACAGCGCCGGTTCGAGCGATCCGGCGAAGCCGTGCGGCTGGGGCCTCGTTCTTTCGATCTGCTGCTGCAACTGATCAAGCGGGCCGGTGAAGTCGTGAGCAAAAGCGACTTGCTGGCCGCGGTCTGGGCTGGCGTTGTGGTCGAAGAGGCCAGCGTGCGCGTTCACATGTCGACGCTTCGCAAGGCGCTGGGCGAACCCGGCGACAGCGACGAATGCAAGGAGTGGATCTCCAACATTCCTCTACGCGGGTACCGGTTCAATGGACGTGTCCGGCGCGAGGCGACCGGCATCCCGTCGAAGGCCGTGGCACCGCTGCGCGATCCCGGATTCAACCCGCTGCCGGTTCGGCTGACGGAACTCGTCGGCCGCGAGGCCGATGTGGCAAGCGTTCTCGAAGCGCTCGAATCCCACCGACTTGTCACGATCGTAGGCACGGGTGGCATCGGCAAGACCCGTCTCGCGATCCACGCCGCCGAGAGCCATCAGCACACGCGCGGGACAGAGATCGCCTTCGTCGATCTGTCGTCGCTGATCTCCCAGGCTCACGTGCTCGGCACCCTGGCACGCGCCGTAGGGGTACCCGCCGACCTGCCCGACACCATCGGGGCCATCACGCAACGCCTAATAGGCCGCACCGTGCTCCTGTTGATCGACAACTGTGAGCACTTGGTAGATTCCTTGGCGCCGCCGATCGCTGGTTTACTTTCCCTGCTGCCCAACCTGCGCATCCTGGCAACCAGCCGCGAGGCGCTTCGGATGACGGGCGAGTATGTCTTCCGGTTACAGGCGCTCGCCATCCCCGAGGCCGAGCAGCTCTCGCTCACGCAGGCGCTGCACTGGCCCTCCGTGGAATTGCTGGTCGAGCGGGCCAAAGCCGCCGGCGCGGGTGCGTTCGACGAATCGCATGGCGCCCTGCTGGCACAGATCACAAGGCAGGTAGACGGCATCCCTTTGGCGATCGAACTGGTGGCCGCGCGACTGGGTGTGCAGCCGGTCGTCGATCTGGCGCGCAGGCTGGACGACCATATGCGCCTCTACGCGTTCAGCCGGGCCGCGCTCGCACGGCACCGAACGCTGGCTGCTGCACTCGACTGGAGCATCGCGCTGCTGAGCGATGCGGAACTGCAGCTGTTTCGCTGGCTGTCGGTATTTCGGGGGCGCTTCGATGTGGAATCTGCGCTGGGCCTGAGCGCCGGCAGCATGGACAACGAGGTGGCATTCGACGCGCTGATCTCGCTGGTCAACAAGTCGCTTGTCTTCTTCGACAGCAACGACGCAGTTGCGCCTTACAGGCTGCTGGATACGACGCGGAGCTATGCCGCTGCGCTTCTCGCACACAGCGATGAACGACCGACATTGCTGCGGCGCCATGCGATGCTCATGTGCGATCTCATGAAGGGAGCGGCAGCAGAACTCTCCGATCTAACCGAGCAGGCCTGGGCCGACCGTTACGCACACCGCCTGGACGACGTGCGCTTTGCACTCGAAGTGTGCCTCGAGCAGCAGTCGGACGCTAAGATGGCCGCCTCGCTGCTGACGGCCTCCGCGCCATTGTGGTTCCACCTGGCCCAGGTTGTCGAATACCGCGATCGGGTCTCCGCAGCGCTGGCGCTGGTCGATCGGCAACCTGCGCGCGACATCGAAACGGCGACGTGGCTGAACACGGCGCTGGTGAGCGCCCTGCTCCATACTGGCAGGTCCACACCCGAGTTGGGCGCCGCCGCGGACCAGGCACTAGCCGGCGCGCTTGCCGTCAAGATCCCCGTGCTGGAACTGCAAGCCCGTTGGGGGCGGTGCACGCACGACATGTTCCGCGGCGAGTATGCGGCGGCCTTGGATCAGGCGCACACGCTGATGGCTGCCGCGCAATCCTGGTCAGACCCTGCTGCGCTTAACCTTGCTCACCGGGTAATGGCAATGGCCAACCATTTTTGTGGCCACTTCCAAGTTGCGAGGATGCACAGCGAAGCTTCGGTGCGCATCGGCGGTGGCCTCGGCCATGCCCGGGCCAATATGGTGGGGGTCAACGCCATCGTCGCGGCCAAGGCCATGCTTAGCCGAACTCTCTGGGTGCAAGGTGAGACGGCCAAGGCTCTGGACGAAGCGAGCGATGCAGTGGGCCGAGCGCAAGCAGCCGGAAAATCCGTGTCGCTTTGCTCCGCGCTGTATGGCGCCTGCCCGGTCGCGCTGTGGGCCGGCGAGCTGGAGCTTGCCGCCCGATGGATTCACTTGATGACAGACGAAGCACAGCGCAAGGGGCTGGTGGGATGGCTGCGCTATGCCGAGTGGTTCTCCCAAGGCCTGAAATTAAGCATCGTGCCGGACCGGGACCTCTACGTCCGTGAGGTGGCTAGCCAGATCGCAACCTATGACGCACCCCACAGGGAGATGCTCGCAACCTTCTGCATCGACTGGGTTGACGACGAGATGATCGAGCACGTCTCTCGCGGCGGAAGTCCGTGGGTCGCCGCGGAGGTCTGGCGCGCCGCCGGCTGGCGCGCGGAGCAAAATGCTGCCATCGAAGAGGCAGACGCCTTTTACCTTCGGGCAATCGAGGCGGCCACGCAACAGGGGGCTGTCGCCTGGGAGAAGCGCGCCGCACTGGCACGCGCCCGCCGGCCGGGCGCGCAGCCCGTTCATAACTGACTCGCGCCGGCGCGCAGTCCTTTCAGCGCATTCGCTGCCCTCAGCTCCCAGGCGACCGCGCCTTGCGAGCGCGCAAGCGCATGGGCCCGTCGATAAAGTGTCTCGGCTTCGGCGTCATCGCCTCGCAGTTCCTTGCGCCGACCGGCAGCACGGCAAACCTCGGCGGCACTCCACTGTCCTTCGCCCCGCATGGCGCGGGCAATCAAATCATCGTCCACCCACAGGTCGCAGAATGTGACCATCATCTCCCTGCGCGGCTCATCCATGGCTAGGACTTTTGCCGTGACGGCATCGGTGTGCGCACCAACGTCGTCGACCTCGCCGAGCTTAATTGCGTCGTCGTAGCAAAGGGCCCAGTCATGCCAGTAGGTAAAGCCCTTCGACCGTGTTTGCTGCAGCATCGTGTCAACCCAGGCGCGGGCGGCCTTCTGTTCGCTGGCCCAGATGGCCATGGGACAGATCCAGAAGAGCGCAACGCAAAGGGACAGCGCGTGCCCCAGCGCCTCCGCCTCCTCCATGCACCGAACGGCAGTGGCCATGGCAAGTTCGCTCTCGCCCTGGATCCACAGCGTCCTTGCAAGAATGGCCATTGCGGTGGTGCGCGCGTCGGGCTGGAACGCGTTGACATGATTGCGACGGGTCGCGTCGTCCACGTCCGCCGCCGCTTCGGCGTGCGCCCTGGCTTCGACGAACGCGCCGCAGAAGTGGCTGGCAAGCGCGAGCATCCGGTGCGATAGGTTGCGCGTGACGGCGCTAGTCGAGTGACTTGCGAACTCGCTCAGAATTGCGGCATGTTGCAACGCCGGCGTGTACGCGCCGCGCGTAATGTTCAGCGCGCAAAGGCCCCACCGAGCCTGAAATTCGAGCGTCTTCACCTTGAACTCCAGCGCACACGCCAATGCACGCTCACACGCCAGTGTCATCTCCGGCACCGTGCCGCCTGTGTGCCACAACGCGTTGTAGAGAGCGATTTCCAGCCGTCCGGCCGTCAGGCGGTCGGGTACCTTCAGCGCGTCGAGGTGCTCCAGCGCCGCGCGGACGCGATCCCGGTATTCGCTGACTTCGGACAAGCGGAACCAGAGCGGCGCCGACGCGACGGTGAGCGCGCCCGCGATAGTCATGTCGTCGCGGTGGCCGATGCGGGCATCCAATGCCGCGCGAACGTCGTCCAGGTAACCACGGTAGCGCTGCGTCCAGGCGTCTGCGTCCAGCAGGGCCAGGTCCTTGGTGGCAACGCCCATAAGATCCAGCATGAAAAGCGCATGGCTTTTCGATACCCCGTCTTGCTCGCCCGCCCGCTCGAGCAGGGCATGCGCGTAGCTGCGGGTGGTATCGAGAAGGCGGTATGGCGATCCCGCAACCTGCTCCGTGTCATAGACAACGAGCGACTTTCTGGCAAGGTTCAGCAAGGCGTCGGCGGCCACGTCCGGGTCCAGCGCGCTGGCTGCCACGCTGAGCGCCGCCTCGATACCGAAATAAGCGCGGAACACAGACAACCTGCGGAACAGCAGCAGCTCGGCGTCGCCCAGCAGACCGATGCTCCAGTCCAGCGTCGCAGCGAGCGTGCGATGTCTTGGCAGCGCCGCCCGCCTGGCGGTGGAATGCAAGCGCATGTGATCGTCGAGCCGGAAGGCCAGGTCGCTCGCGGGTTGCGCTCCCAGGCGCGCTGCGACCAGCTCGATCGCCAGCGGGATTCCGTCGACCTGCTTGCAAATACTGGTGAGCGGGCCGCTGCTCGCGTCGTCGAATGCGCCGGCGCCCGCGGCCAAAGCTCTCTCGACGAGCAGTTGCACCGCCGGAGAGCGCAACGCATACGTCAGCGAGCCGGGCTCGGACTGCTGAACCGCCAGCGGCGCCAAGCGAAAGACATGCTCGCCGCCCACGCGCAGCACCTCGCGGCTGGTTGCAAGAACCTGCAGCCTGGGCAATGCCGCCAGGAGCCTGCCCAGGAGCGGCGAAAGCCTCTCAATGACATGCTCGCAGTTGTCCACAAGCAGCAGCATCGCCCGGCCTTCGAGGCGCTGGACGATGGTTTCTTCAATGTCCGTTACGCCGCCTTGCACGCCGATGGCACGCGCCATTGTCGTCAACACGTGGTCTTGCGAGGTCAGGGGAGCAAGATCGACGAAGCAGACCTGGGCTTGCTGCAGTGCGCGGTATCGCCCGGCGACGCAGATGGCAACGCTGGTCTTTCCCACGCCGCCGGGGCCCGCGACCGTGACCAACCGGTTCTCCGCAAGCATTTCTAGAAGCCGTTCGACTTCCATTTCGCGCCCCACAAGACTGGAGAAGCGCGCGGGCAGGCCGCAGGAAGCATCCCCGAGTGAAGCATGCGCTACATGTGCAGCGACTGCAGATGGCACGAACTCGCAGTGCACCCGCCCCAGAAAGCGATAGCCTCGCAGCGGAATATTGGCGATCCATTCCAGGCACCCGTCCTGCGCTCCAGGTGGCCCGAGCGCCTTGCGCAGTATCGACATATGGACCCGAACGCTCGCCTCCTCGACCACCGTGTCCGGCCAGACCGCCGCGAGCAGCTCGTCTTTGCTGATCACTTCGCCGGCGCGGCCCACAAGCGCAGCAAGCAGGCCGAGCGCGCGCGATCCGAGCCGCACGGGCTGCCCTTCGCGCTCGAGCCTGGGCTCGGCGTCCCACAGCGCGAAGGCGCCGAAGCGCCACCGGCGAATCTCAGACACGGACCAGCCCGCGCTGCTTCGCCGTGACCGCCGCTTGCGCCCTTGAGCCGACGTGCAGCTTCTCGCAGATCCTGGAGACGTGTGTCTTAACGGTACTGGCGGAAATGTCGAGCTTGTGAGCGATGCCCTTGTTGCACTCGCCTTTCACCAGGAAACGCAGCACGTCCTCCTCGCGGGCGGTGAAGGCGGTGCGCGGCGTGCTATGCCTGAAAAGCGCCTTCGTGCGCTTGCAGAGATAGAGAGTGCCTCCTCGAGCCACGCAGCGGATCGCATCCATCAGCTCGTCCGGATTCGCGTCCTGGCACACATAGCCATGCGCCCCTCTAGCAATAGCCTGCATGACCTCCCCCTCCTTGGGCCGCCGGGTCAATACGACGATGCGCGGCACGCGAAAGCCGCCGGCCCCGCCCGGCAGACCCAATGCCTGAGCCGAAGCGAGCAAGCTCAGCGCGCAGGCGTGATCCGCCACAACCACGTCTACGATGGCCTCGTCGGGCCCGCCCCCAGCCCGCACGTGGAAGCCGGGTTCCTGGCCGAGGAGAGAGACAAGGCCGGCCATGGCGAGCGGATCGCCGTGGCACACACGCACGTGCAGATCAAGGACACCAGTCACGGCGATGCCTCCAAAAGCAGTCCGCGGCGAAAGGCTTCGCTGATCGCGGCAATTCGCGTCGGCTTCCGGAGCTTGCGCAAAATCGCCTTCACATGGGCCTTGACAGTGCCTTCGCCTATGTCGAGTCGCCGACCGATATCCTTGTTGGCCAAGCCCTCCGCCATGAGCTGGAGAACTTCGAGTTCGCGGGCGGTTGGCGCGGCAGACGAGAGGTTGTCCAGCAACTGGTCGGCCACGGGAGAAGACAGGTACCTGCGGCCCTCTGCAACGCAGCGCACCGCATCCGAAAGTTCCTCGGCCGAGCAATCGTGCAGAAGGTAGCCGCGCACGCCGGCATCCACGGCTCGGCGTATCTGCCACCCAGTGCTCTGGTCTGTGACCACGAGGAAAGATTTAGATGCGGGGCCGCCCCGGCCGGGCGGACCATTCGTTGCCTTGTGAACGCCGGTTGCGTAGTCCGTCACGAGCACGTCGACGCTATCGCCGTCGCCTTCAATGTCGGCAAGTCCGGATCGAACGACGAAGTCGGCGCGGGAGCGCAGCAGCGATGCGATGCCGGCGGCTACGTAGGGGTCGCGATGTGCGACTGCCACATGGATCTGCCTGGCCTGGGTCGGCGCGGTCATGGGCTCAAGTCCTTCTGGGAGTCATGGGTGGAAGTCTGCTCAGTTGGCAAAACCGTTGCCAGTTAAGCCGTGTCAAGCCTTGTTAAGGTGCTGGATGCGCCAGGGACTGCACTACCGCTCCCTCGGCAATGGGTGTCGCTGGATTCACCGCGCCCCTGCAACGTCCGACGGCGCCGCAGAGCACGACGATGGCGTTCCCTGGCATGGGCTGCAGCGACTCGGAGGCGGCAATCACCGCGCCGGCACCGGCCGCGCCTGCCACGGCCACGGCGCAGGCAAGGTTCTTGATCCATTTCAGCCAGACGCCGAGAGGAGACAGCGAGATCTTCATGGGGTGCGGGCCCGTCAAAACGCGTGGAGGCGCAACTCAGGGCTTTGCCGTCGCGACCGCGTCAGCGGCCTCCGCGATCATCCGGGCCACGAGCTTCGGCCGCGAGATCATGACCACGTGCGAGGCGCCCTTGACCACGACCGTCTTCATCGACTTCGCGCGCTCGGCCATGAAGGCCTGCACGGCAGGCGGGATGTTCTTGTCGCGATCGCCGTAAATGAACCAGGAGGGAAGGTTCTTCCACGCTGCGGCAGGCGCCGGCTCGCCCAGGGCGCCCTCGGTGATGGGGCGCTGCGACACGGCCATCAGGTGGGCAAGCGCCGGTGCAACATCGTCGGCGAATTGCTTGGCGAACTTGTCCTGTTGGATGTAGAGGTCCTTGGCGCCTTCCGGAAGGAGCACCGGCGCGGCCAACGCAGGCCCGAGCGTGCTGCCGGGAAACTTGCCCGACAGGTCGGCGGCCGATTCGCCCACCTCAGGAGCGAACGCTGCAACGAAGACCAGCGCCCGGACATTGGGCTTTCCGGCCGCTGCGGCGGAAATCACCGAGCCTCCGTACGAATGCCCGACCAGCACGACCGGCCCCGGGATCGAACCCACGATGGCCGCCACATAGTCCGCGTCGGACTTCACGCCGCGCAACGGATTGGCGGCCGCGACAACGGAAAAGCTGCGCGCACGAAGGTCGCGCGCCACGTCGTTCCAACTGGCCGATTCGGCGAACGCACCGTGAACCAGCACGACAGTGGGCCTTGCCGGCGGCTCGCCCGAAGTGGCCGCGCTTGCAGGTGCCGAGAGGTGCAGCGCCACGATGCCGAGAGCGGTGAGTGCGCGTACGAGACTGGAAAGATTTTTCATGCTGATTTCCTTTGATGAATAAATGGTCTGACTTGAAAATTTCGCACCCCGTGCGGGATGCATCGCAAAGGGGTGCTCGCGCACGCCTGCGCCATCGGTCGAGCACGCGGAACACCGCCTGCAGAGCAGGTGTCTTGCGCAAGCGGCGTCGCACCGGTGGCCACGGTGGCAAAGCGGAGCTCTGCGTTGGCCGCTTCACCGCCTGCAATCGCACCGGCCGCCGCAATGGCCAGCAGCGAGACGGTCATGTATCCCGCGCTAAAGACGCGGTCCATCGCACCTCGCGGCGCGGCGTCGGCGGCCGCCTGCAGGGCCTGCTCACGTCCCTTGAGGGTGCGGCGTGGTGCGGGGGGTTGAATGCGCTGCGTCATGGTGATTCCTCCAGGGCGCCAAGGCCCGGCCTCAGGACGGCTGGGCTCCGGTTCGCGAACATCGCGGTACGGTTCGAATGCTAGGTTTCGCATCTCGGTTGCGGTAGGCATGCAGCAGGTACTTCCGTGTTGCATGCCCGACATCAATGCGCAGCGCACCCTCAGGCGCGACGATGAAGAGGAAGCCATACGTTGAACTCGGCGCCGCGGCCCGGTCCGGCCGAGGTCGCCTTCACGAAACCGCCGTGAGCCACCGCAAGACCGTGGACCAGCGCGAGGCCGATGCCCAGCCCACCGCGCGAGCCGCCCTCCCCGCTGCCGCCCTGGCTGAACAGGCCGAAGACATGCGGCAGAAACTCGTGCGCTATGCCGCAGCCGCTGTCAGCCACCTCGAACCGTGCAAAGCCGTCCTCCGAGGAAAGGCGCACCCGAATCTCCGCGCCGGCCGGCGAGAACTTGATTGCGTTGTCCAGCAGGTTGCCGACGATCTGTTCCAGCCGCACCGCGTCGGCATGGCAGATCAACGGATAGTCCGCCTGCATCTGCGCACGGATGCGCCCCGAAGGCCAGCGCGCATCGAACGCGGCGACAAGGCCGAGCGCAAGCGCGCCAAAGTCGACCTCGGTGCGGCGTAGCGCCAGCTTGCCGGTTCGTACGCGCGAGAAATCGAGCAGGTCGTCAATAAGCCGCTTCTGGCTTTCGATGGCGCGCTGCATCGCCTCGGCGATGCCTTGCAGTTGCAAGGGCACCGCGGACGCGGGCAGGCGCTGGAGCAAGCTGATATTCATCTGAATGATGCTCAGGGGCTGCCTGAGTTCGTGCGAGATGACGGCCAGTGCCCTGTCTCGGGTCGCGCAGCGCAAGTTCGTTGCAGCGCGAATGTCGCGCGGGGTCTGAAGGGCTGCTTGCGCCACCCCGGTGTGATAAAGCTCCACGAGGAATCCGTGCTTCTTGATGCGGCCACCCCGGATTCATCGCGACAGGGGGCCCGGTGATGAACGAAGTTGTTCTTTGGCTCTCGCGACGCAACCGATCGTAGGCAGCCGCATTCCGCGCCAGAAGCCCGCTGCGGTAGCGCACGGTGTTGCCGCACAAACACCAATCGCCGAGCGCCACCGGCGAAGCATCGTTCGCGATCTGCGGACTCTTCGTTCAAGCGAGCCGGGTTCCTGAATGGCCCTGTATCGCATCCAATAACCGGCATCGCCGACAGCGGCGGCGCTGCGCATGCAAGGCGCAGATCGCGATCCCTGTCACAAAACCCCAGGTCGGGCCGTCTTGCATCTCAAAGGGGCGATTCTCCTTACCGGCAGGCAGTTCTTCCCCCGCATCGCGCAACCCGAATGGTTGCGGCCTTCATTTTTACTGGACCCGTCGAGTGGGTGACATGTACGACATCACAGCTCGCCTGATTTCATCGGAAGCGCATGCCGGCGCCGCACAGGGACCCGGCGAGGTCCGCTGGCGATTCGGCGCGTTCATCCTCTGGGAGGCCCAGCGCCGCCTGGAAAGGCTCGGGCAAAGCGTGCGCCTGGGCTCCCGCTCGTTCGAGCTGCTGTTGCAACTGCTCAGGCGCGTGGGCGAAGTCGTGGGCAAGGACGAGCTGCTCGCCACGGTCTGGGCCGGCGTGGTGGTCGAGGAGTCCAGTGTCAGGGTCCACATTTCCGCGCTACGGAAGGCCCTGGGCGAGCCGCAAGACGGGGACAACTGCAAGGAATGGATCTCGAACATCCCCCTGCGCGGCTACCGGTTTAACGGAACGGTTTTCCGCGAGCAGGTCGGCATGCCGACCGAAGACCGACCCCTCGCGTTGGCCCTGCCCGCGCCCTCTTTCGCCAAGCTGCCGGAGCGCCTGACCCGGCTCGTCGGCCGCGACGCCGACATGGAGCGCGTGCTGGCGGCGCTCGCCACATGCCGGCTGGTCACCATCGTCGGCACCGGCGGCATCGGGAAGACCCGTGCCGCGATCCGCGCGGCCGAATACCATGCAGAGCGCACGGCCATGCAGTTGGCCTTCGCCGACCTCTCGCCTCTGGTCTCGCCGGCTCATGTGGCAAGCACGGTCGCGCGCTCGCTCGGCGCACCGGCGGACACCACCGACACGACGCAGGCCATCCTCCAGCGGCTGGCGGACCGCGATGTGCTCCTGCTGATCGACAACTGCGAGCACATGCTGGACGCGTTGGCACTGCTGGTCACCGATCTGCTCGCCGCCCTGCCCGGCTTGCGCATCTTGGCAACCAGTCGGGAGGCCATTCGAATCGAGGGAGAACACGTCGAGCGGTTGGCGCCGCTCGCGGTGCCCGGCGCGGATTGCGCCAACCTGGCCGAAGCCATGGCGTCGCCCGCGGTCGAACTCATGGTCGAGCGTGCAAAGGCCGTGGGAGCTCGCGCGTTCGAAGACTCCGACGGCCCATTGCTCGCCGCCATCGCCCGGCAGGTGGACGGCGTCCCCCTGGCCATTGAACTGGTGGCAGCACGCCTGGGCGTGCAGCCGGTCGGCGACCTTGCATTCAGGCTGAATGACCACATGCGGCTTTACTCCGCAGGCAGCAGGGCTGCTGTGCCTCGACACAGCACGCTCGCGGCGGCGCTGGACTGGAGCATCGCGCTGCTGGACGACGCGGAACTGCGACTCTTTCGCCGGCTCTCCGTGTTCCGCGGGCGTTTCGATGTCGAGTCGGCGCTGAGCGTCACCCAGGCGGACATGGACCCCGAAGTAGCGTTCGATGCACTGATCTCGCTGGCCAACAAGTCGCTGGTGTCGTTCGACAACAGCGATGCCATCGCGCCCTACCGGCTGCTCGAAACGACGCGAAGCTACGCCGCCGCACGCTTGGCGCAAACCGATGAAGGCCCCGCGCTACGGCGACGCCACGCGCACTTCATGCGCGAACTGATGGGCACCGCGGCCACGGATTCAGGTGAACTCACCGTGCAGGCCTGGAACGCGCGCTACGCGCACCGGTTGGACGACGTGCGCAGCGCGCTGGACGCCTGCCTGGCGCAGTCGGACGACTGGGAGACCGGCGCCGCGCTCACCATCGCCTCGGCGCCGCTGTGGTTTCACGTCTCCCAGGTCGAGGAGTACCGCGATCGGGTCATCGCCGCACTCGCCTGCCTCGCGCAACAGCCGGGCACAGACACAGACACAGAGGCCTGGCTGCAGATCGCACTGGGCAACGCGCTATGGCACACCCGGGGACCGGTGCCCGAAATGGCCGCCGCCTACGATCGGGCGCTTGCTGTCGCCATTTCAGCCGGGTCGGTCGTGCTGGAGCTTCAGGCCCGCTGGGGTATTTGCGTGCTGCATGCGATTCGCGGCGAGTACGCGGCCGCGCTGCACCACTCGCAAGTGCTGTTCGAGTTCGCGCAATCGACGGCGGACCCCGCCGCTCTCAACCTGGCCTATCGAATGACCGCGCTGGCGAGCCACTTCTGCGGCGATTTTTCCGCGGCGAGTGCCGGCGCCCAGGCGGCGATCCTTGTCGGCGGCAGCGTGCGCCAGACGCCGGTCAACCTGTTCCAGGTCGATGCCGCCGTCGCATCGAACGCCTTGCTGGCCCGAACGCTCTGGCTCCAGGGCGATGCGGCGAAGGCCATGGCCACCGCCACCCGCGCGGTGGCTCTTGCCGAGGCCGGAGGCAATGCGCTGTCGCTGTGCTTCGCACTCTTCGGCACATGCCCCGTCGCCCTGTGGTCAGGCGAGCTCGAACTGGCACGCAAATGGGTTCGCATGCTGCTGGACGAGGCCCAGCGCAGAGGCCTGGTGTACTGGCACCAGTGGGCGCACTGCTATGCGCTGGGCCTGCAGGCGCGCACCGCGGACGACCCGGGCCGCCATATCCGCCAGGTCGCGCAGCAACTCGACGACTTCGACGCGCCACGCAAGGAGATGCTCGTGACCTTCTGCGCCGACTGGATCGACGACGAGACGATCGCGCGGGCCAGCGCCGGGCACGGGCAATGGAGCGCGGCGGAGACCTGGCGCGCTGCGGGCCGGCGTTGCGAGCAGCGCGGCCTCGACGACGAAGCCAAGGCGTTCTACCGGCGTGCCATCGACACCGCCAGGCAGCAAGGCGCGTTGGGGTGGGAGTTTCGTGCGGCGGTCAGCACCGCCAGGCTTTGGGCTCGCCTGGGCAAGGCGAAGGACGCCATCGAACTGCTGGACGAAGTCTGCGGGCGCGCGGCACCTCGCGGCGAGCACCCCGGCTTTGCGCAAGCGCGCGCGCTGCGCAACGAGATCTCTCGGAACTGAAAGACTCCGCGCGGCATCAGGCGCGCCGTACAGCGCCCGATGGCCGGCCCATAACAAACCTTGACAGGGCTTAACTGGCCTCGGCAGGGCTTTTCGCGCAGAGTGGCCGCTTCGCTTTCATGGGGATTCAGTACTCCTGATTCCTCGAACAGAGAAGCCGACTCATGACAACCTCCGCCCTCCCTACGCCCCCCTCCACCCCTCTCGCGCCACGCGCAGACCCGCTGGCCTCCAGCTTCGCCACCAGCTATGCGGGGGTGGTCGCCTTCATTGCCGTGGTCACGGAGGGCAGCTTCGCCCGGGCCGCCGACCGCCTGGGTATTGGCCGCTCCGCCGTGAGCCGCAGCGTCCAGAAGCTGGAAGACCAGTTGAACGTCCGGCTCTTCCTGCGCACTACCCGAAGCACCACGCTCACACGCGAAGGCGACCTCTTCTATGCCAACTGCCACACCGGGGTCGACCGGATCGTCCAGGCCGTGGAAGAAATGCGCGACCTGCGCCAGGGTCCGCCGCGCGGACATCTGCGCATCAGCGCGGCAGTCGGATTCGGCCGCCGGGTTGTCGCGCCCCTGCTCGGCGAATTTCGCGCCGCCTACCCGGACGTCACCATCGACCTGTTGCTGAACGACAAGCCGACCGACTTCACCTCGGACCGGGTGGACATCGCGTTTCGCAATGGCCGCATGGAAGACGCCCAGATCATCGCCAAGCAGATCATCCCCATGCAATTACTGCTGTGCGCCTCCCCCGCCTACCGGGAAGCCCACGGGCTGCCCGCCACGGTGGAAGCGCTGGCCCAGCACGAGTGCATCAACTTCCGCTTCTCATCCGGTCGCATCTTCGAGTGGGAGTTCAAGGTCGCAGGCCAGCCGCGCAAGCTCGTGCCACAGGCCAAGCTCACCTACAACGACGTGGACCTGGTGCTGCAGGCTGTGCTCGACGGCCATGGCATCGCCCAGTTGCCTGGTTACATGGCCTGCGAGTCGCTGAAAGCCGGCGCGCTGGTCCCATGCATGACCCAGTACGCACCCGACGACGGCGGGCACTACATCTGCTACCTGAGTCGGCAGCACCTACCTTCGCGAATGCGCGTGTTCATCGACTTCATGACGCTGAAGATTCGCGCCGCAGACCTGGACTGCCTCTCCGATCTCGGCTCGAAGCCGCAGGCCGCCACCGGCATTGGTGCCGACGCGACAACAGCGTGAGTCCCTGCGCGGGCCTACCGCCGTGGCCTGGCCGAACCTAGCATTTAAACGGTTCCACGGCCTCTTCCACAGCATCCGCGCACCCGTGGAGCGCCGTTTTTATTTTCAACCGCAAGAAACCATGAACACCACACAGAACCCTTCTCGCCGACACCTGATTGCAACAGGCGCCGCCGTGGCCACCGGAACCCTCGCGTTCGGCATGCAGGACGCCGCTGGCGCAGCGACCCGCAACCGTTCGACCGCATCGCGGAGCCCTTCCATGACAAGCAGCACCATCACCACCCCGGATGGCACGCAGATCTACTACAAGGACTGGGGTGAGGGCCCCGTTGTGACCTTCTCCCACGGCTGGCCGCTCAACGCCGACGCATGGGACGGACAGATGCATTTCCTGGCCCGCAACGGCTTCCGCGTCATCGCACACGACCGGCGCGGACATGGCCGCTCGACCCAGTCGTCGTCGGGCAACGACATGAACGGCTACGCCGACGACCTTGCGGTGCTCTTCAACGCACTAGACCTGAAGAAGGTCACGATGGTCGGCCACTCGACCGGCGGCGGGGAGGTGGTGCGCTACATCGCCCGTCACGGCAGCCAGCGCGTGGCCAAGGCCGTGCTCATTGGCGCGGTGCCGCCCATCATGGTGAAGTCTGCTGCGAATCCGGAAGGCCTGCCGATCGAAGTGTTCGATGGCCTCCGCGCCAGCTTGGCCGGCGACCGCTCGCAGTTCTACAAGGACTTCGCCATTCCGTTTTACGGCGCCAACCGCCAGGGGGCGAAAGTTTCGCAAGGCGTGCTCGACCAGTTCTGGCTCTGGGGTATGCAGAGCGGCCAGAAGAACGCCTACGAATGCATCAAGGCTTTCTCTGAGACCGACTTCACTGAAGACCTAAAGAAGATCAGCGTGCCCACCCTGATCATGCACGGCGAGGATGACCAGATCGTGCCCATCCAGCATTCGGGAAAAAAATCCGCGCAGCTCGTCAAGGGCGCCAAGGCGATCTACTACCCCGGCGCGCCGCACGGGCTCACCACCACGTTGCAAGACAAGATCAATGCGGACCTGCTCGCATTCCTGAAAAGCTGAACCGCAAACAGGACGACCGACCCCGACCTTGCACCATGCTCAATCTATTGCTGCAAACCACGATCGAAGGAGACCCGGACGACTGGAACATTTCACGCTTCAGTCAACTCGGTTCGTTTCTCTCGCAGCTGCAGGACGACGAGGGTCGGCCTGCGTTCCGCGTAACGGCGCGCGACCGCGCCCCGCGTGCGAACCCCGACCCCGTGCTGTCGACGCTGGACGAATCTGACTTCGACCAGCTCTGGCTCTTTGCCGTCGACACCGGCGATGGCCTGACACCGGAGGATTGCGCGAGCATCAGCCGGTTCCGGCACCGCGGCGGCGGCCTCATGGTCACGCGCGACCACATGGACCTGGGCAGTTCGATCTGCAACCTGAGCGGGATCGGCGCCGCGCATCACTTCCACAGCCGCAATTGCGAGCCCGATGCGGCCCGCCAGTGCGTCGACAACCCCTTCTCGGGACACATCTCGTGGCCCAACTACCACTCGGGCGCCAACGGCGACTACCAGCGCATCCGCTCGGTCGGCAGCATCCACCCGGTAATGCGCGACAGGCGCTCGGCGACCGGCGTGATCCAGTACCTGCCTGCGCATCCACATGAAGGCACGGTCAGCGTACCTCCGGGGGATTCGAGCTGCCGGGTCGTGATGGAAGGGCAGAGCTCGATCTCCGGCAGGCGCTACAACATCGCGGTTGCGTTCGAGCGCTCCGAACAGGGCGGCAGGGCCATCGCGCAATCGACCTTTCATCACTTCGCGGACTACAACTGGGACCCGTCGGCGGGCTGTCCTTCCTTCGTGACGGAGCCCGCAGGGGACGGAATCGTCCGGTTTTCGGAGGCGCTTCGCTCGACCAAACAGTACGTTCGCAACATTGCCTTCTGGCTCAACGCCTGAGCAGGTTCGCAAGGAAAAAATGCACGACCCACTTCAAATCACGACCTCCGGTGGGAGCTTCCCCGCGTACGTCGCACGTCCGCAGAAGCTCCCCGCGCCGGCCATCGTCGTCGTCCACGAAGTCTTCGGCGTCAATGCCGACATGCGCCAGTCATGCGATGAACTCGCTGCGCAGGGCTACCTGGCTGTCTGCCCCGACCTGTTCTGGCGGATCGCACCGGACCTCGAACTCTCCGAGCGGACGGAGGCTGAACGCGCGCGCGCCTTGACGCTTTACAACGCCTTCGACATCGATGCCGGTCTGCACGACATCGCCGCTGCCGTCGAGGCCGCCCGCGGCATGGCCGGTGCGACGGGCAGGGTCGGTGTCATCGGCTACTGCCTCGGTGGCCTGCTGGCTTTCCTCACCGCCGCGCGTGCCGGCGCCGATGCGGTGGTGGCCTACTACCCGGGCAACGCGGAAAAGTACGCCGAGGAGGCGAGCCGCATCGCAAGCCCTCTCATCGTTCATCTCGCGGAAAAAGACGAATACATCCCGGTCGATGCCCAGCGGAAAATTTCGGCCGCCCTGGCGGACCATCCCAAGGTGCAAGCTTACAGCTACCCCGGTTGCGGCCACGCCTTTGCACGCCATGGCGGCATGAGCTACGACGCCGAAGCAGCCGCGCTGGCCAACGGCAGGACCGCCGGCTTCCTGGCACGACATCTGCACGGCGGTTGAGGCTCCCGCGCGCCGTCGACAGCAACTGCTTTCTACGGGGAAAATCGGCGGACGGCCCGAAGGCGGCATCGCCGAAGCGGCAAGTCTGCAGGGCCGGAGCCGACATTCCGGCCCTGCGGGTCTCACTTGATGGAGTCAACCATGCTGCGTCTCTATGACAGTCGTCTATCGGGCAACTCATGGAAGATCCGCATCCTCCTGAGCCAGTTGGGGTTGGACTACGAACGCATCACGCTGGACCTGCAGAAAGGCGAGACCCGCGAACCTTCTTTTCTCCAGATCAGCCGATTCGCTCGCGTGCCGGTTCTCGTGCTGGAAGACGGTCGTCCGATTGTCGAGTCGGGCGCAATCCTGCTGCATCTCGCCGAGGGCACGCCCTATTTGCCCGACGACCCGTACCTCCGTGCCGAGGTCATGGGTTGGCTTTTCTTTGAGCAGGCCGACCTCCAGAAAGCCATCGCCATCCCGCGCGTGCTCCACTTGCGCGGCCTTGCCCATGCGAAGAAGCAAGACATCGAACGGCTGCATGCCGAGGGATACCCAGGACTCGAAAAGCTGGACCATTGGCTGCTCTCGCACACATGGCTCGTTGGCGAGGGCTACACCATCGCAGACCTCGCACTCTCGGCCTATGTTGCGTTGGCCGGGCAAGGCGGCTACGACATGGCGCGCTTCGCAGGCATCCGCGATTGGCTGGTGCGCGTGCAGGAGCAGCGCGGCTGGGTGCGCCTGATTCCCGAAGACGGCCCTGCGGCCGACGCCTGAGACGCGCCTTCGTCGAGCTTCGAGTGTGACGGCCGTGGCAACCGCCATGGCTGCGGCGCCCGCGATCGCCACGCCATCGATCGTTCGAAATTCCGGGACCGTGCGTCCGAGCTCCGACGCCTTCTCAACCCCCAGTGGGCTCCCTACGATTTGCCTGCGTTCATCCTGAACCGGACCGGACGCAAATCCGCTCATTGATTGTTGGTTGGTGTGCCTGCCATGCAGGCTGATGAGGAATGTGATGACGAGTCGTGCTTCCCTGATCGAGATGGCCGCCGCCGCGCGCGCCGCCATTGCGGACCCCACCCGCATCGCCATCGTGGGCGGACGGGCGCAACCCAGGTTCGAACTCTTCCATGCGGCAAGCTCGCTGTGCTCGCAGAAGGTGCGCACGGTGCTGCATGAGAAAGCGTTTTCATATCGCTCCAACGACATGCTGATCCTGAGCACCATGGGAGGCGACGGATTGGTTCCGGCCGAACACTACAGCCCCGCCTACATCCGCTTGCGCCTGGTCGCCGCGCGAGAGTTGAACCCCAAATTCATCAGCGGTTACAGCGGACGGACCTCGGTCGAGACGGAGGGCTTCGACCCGTGCGTCGTGCCACTGCTCGTCGACCACGAGGCCGGCCGTGTGATTGCCGATTCAAAGCGCATCTGCATCTACCTCGATGGCTTGTCGCGCGAGCCGATCCAACTCATTCCCGAGGTGCCCGATGCACGCGCCGAGGTAATGCGCCAGGTCGACGTCGTCGATAGGATTCCCAACGGCGCCCTGCTCTACGGCTTTCATCCGGATGCGGACCTGCGACCCGAAGCGCTTAAGGCATCGATGCAGACCGTCTATGACTACAAGGTCATGGTGCTTCAGCGCCTGGTGTCCGACAACGCCGGGGAGCCCGAGCTGGTGGCGGCCTATCGCGCCAAGATCGTGAAAGAAAGCGGCGGCAAGAACGTGTGCCGCGATCCGGAGTTTCAGCGTGCCGCGCGCCAGAAGACAGGGCAACTGCTGAACGACCTGGAGCGTGACCTGGCTGCGGGTTCGTTCGCCTGCACGAACGGCCACGCCTTCTCACTCGCGGACGTGTTCTGGGGCGTGAACCTCGTGCGCCTGAATTATCTCGGGTTGGCATCGATGTGGGAGGCGCTGCCTCGCGTCACCAACTATTTCGACGTGCTGGCGAGGCGGCCCTCCTTGTGCAAGGAAGCCATCAAGGCGTCGCTCGACTCGTTGCCGCACTCCCGCTACATGAATGCCGTGGCGAGCTGCCCTTGAACATCGTCCGCCACCCACCCAGCGCGGTTCCTCGCGCATCCGGTCTTCGCCTCGCGCACGAAGCCCTGGCCGAGGGACGCGTCACGGTCTCCGACCTGATCGGGCAGGCGCTTGACGCAGCAGAAGCCAGCAAGCGAGAGTTGCACGCCTTCGCCGCCATCGACCGCAACGGCGCGCTCAGCGCCGCGGCGGAAAGCGAACGACGCTATGCGCAAGGCCGGCAACGCGCGCTGGAGGGGCTGGCCATCGGCGTCAAGGACCTGATCGACACCCGAGGCGTCGAGACCAGCTACGGCTCGGCCGCCTATCTGGGGCACCTTCCAACCGTCGACGCCGACGTCGTGAGCGCGTTAATCGAGCAAGGCGCCATTCCCATCGGCAAGACCACGACGCATGAATTTGCATGGGGCGTGACTACGGCCAGCGCCACCTTCGGCGACGCGTTGAACCCGCTGGACCGCACGCGCATTCCCGGCGGCTCCAGCGGCGGAGCCGCCGCGGCCATCGCCTGCGGAGCCGTGGCGGCCGGCCTTGGCACCGACACCGGCGGATCGGTGCGGATACCGGCCGCGTTGTGCGGAGTTGTCGGATTCAAGCCGACGTTCGGGGCATTTCCCACGCGCGGCATCTTTCCACTGGCGCCGACGCTGGACCATCCCGGCATCCTTGGTAAAACGGTTGACGACGTCGCGATGCTCGCGGGCGCCTTACGCATCGAGGTGCCGCAAGACAGTGCGCTTTCGCACGCACGCCTGGGCATTATCCGCGAGATTGCACCCGTACCGCTGGACGCCGAAGTCGCAGTCGCGTTCGACGTCGCCATCACGACACTCGCAAAGTTCTTTGCCAGCACGACGCTCGACGAGCCTGAACTGTTCGACGGCGTCTTCGAAGCCTTTGCGCACATCGTTCTCACCGAAGGCGGTGTCGAGCACTTCCGGCGCAACAACGCCGTCCGCATCGCGGCCTACGGCCCGGAGACCATCGACAGGCTCGAACGCGCCAGGACCATGACGCTGGGCGACTACGCACGCGCACAGCAGACGCGGCGCGACTTCACTGCGCGGCTGCATCGCGCGATGTCGGATCTCGACTATCTCGTGCTGCCGACCTGCCCCTGTACCGCGCCGCGGGTAGGCCAGCTATCGATCGACATCAGCCACTGGTCGGGAACGGTGCGCGAGGCGCTGATGACCTACACGGCGCCATTCAACGTCGCGGGATTCCCCGCCATCTCGATTCCCCTTGCCATACGCGACGACCGACTTCCCACCGGGCTGCAGATCGTGGCGAAGCCGGGCTGCGACGGCGCACTTCTGCAGGTTGCGCGGCAAATTGAACGCCTGCTGCGCGACGGCGCATAGACATATCCCCACCACCAGGAGCACACCATGAGCGACACCCCAACCCTCGGCACCATCGAACGTCCTCCAACCGGCCAGACGCCCTACAGCGCGTGGATGCAGACCGACACGCTGCACTCGCTGCAGCGCACCGTCAGCGACCATCCCGGAGAGCACGCCTGGATCGTTCACGTGCAGGTGTCGGAACTCTACTGGATGCTCATCATCAAGGAAATCCAGTCGGCCCAGGCATTCCTGCGTGCGGACAACCTGCCGCAGGCGTGGCGCACGCTGCTGCGGGTCGTTGCGCACCACGCGCCGCTGGACGCCATCTGGCGTTCGATCGACTGGATGACGCCGAACGACCTGCTCGCGATACTTTCGCGCGCCGTCGCCACGCACGGCAAGGACACAGCACTTCAGGGGTGGACCTATCGGCACATGGTCTACCTGCTCGGGATCAAGCAGGCCGAGCACCTGCAGCACTTCGAGCCACAGCCCCATCGCCGGGAACAACTCGGCAAAGCGCTCGCCGAGCCCAGCCTCTATGACGACGTGCTTGCGTTCCTCCGGCGCAAGGGGATGAACGTGCCCGCGGAGGTGCTCGCACGCGATTTAAGCGCTCCCTACAACCCCAGCAAGGAAGTCGAGCAGGTTTGGCGACAGATCTACGCCGACCCCGACGCAAACATCGAACTCCAGCAGCTCGGCGAGACCCTGGCCGACATTGCCCAGGGCTTCTGCAACTGGAAATTCCGGCACCTGATGGCTACGCGACGGACCTTCGGCGCGCGACCTGCCTACTTTGGCACCGAGGGCGTCGCGTGGCTCGCACCAACGATGGAAGAGATTCCGTTTCCCGAACTTTGGTCGGCGCGCACCTTCATCGGAAACCCGCCGCCCGTGTGCCCCCACATGAGCCGGCAAGTGACATGAAGACCCCGATCGTTCGCGATTCCCGGACCGAGCGTGCAAGAAGCAAGGTCTTCTCAGGCGCACGGGGCGCACCTACGATTTCCCTTGACCTCGCAGCATCCAGTTCACAACAAACCAAACTATCGGAGACAACCTTGTCAGCCAACCTACTGATGGAGATTCTGGAAATGAATGCAACACCGGCCATCGACGACGTCATCCGCGAGCGGCGCAGCAAGCGCGGCTTTCTGGAGCGGCCTGTTCCCCTCGACACGGTGAAGGACATCCTGTCGACCGCGAGCCATGCCCCTAGCTCCAGCAACACACAGCCCTGGCGCTGCTATGTCGTGACCGGCGAAGCGCGCGACCGCGTGACCAAAGCAGCAGTTGCGGAGTTTCGCGCCAATCATGCGACGCTGGCTCCGGAATACCCCTTCTTTCCGCAGCCGCTGCATGACCCGTACGCGAGCCGCTTCAACACCTTTCGCGGCCAGCTCGGCGATGCGCAAGGCGTGCATCGCAGCGACAAGACCGGGCGCCTGCGCGACGTGGAGCGGCAGTTCCTGTTCTTCGATGCGCCAGTCGGGATCATCTTCACGATGGATCGCCGCCTCGAATGGGCCAGCTTTCTCTGCTACGGCTGCTTTCTTCAGAACATCATGCTGGCCGCAAAGGGCAGGGGCCTGGACACCTGCCCGCAGCAAATTTGGTCGCTGCAACACCACGTGCTGCGCGCGGAATTGGGCATTCCACAAGACGAGATGGTGATTGCAGGCATGTCGCTGGGCTGGGCGAACAACGGCTTACCGGAAAACTGCATGACCCTGCACAAAACGCCGGTCGAACAATTCGCCACCTTCACTCACTAGCCACCAACAACCGCAGTTACACAAGGGCACTTATATGTCGATCATCAAGGGCTTTCATCACCTGACCGCGTGCGTCAGCGGCGCACAGGAAGACGTGGACTTCTATGTCAAGCTGCTCGGACAGAGCCTTGTCAAAAAAACGGTACTACTCGATGGCGAGGAGCCGGTCTATCACCTCTACTATGGCAACGCACAGGGCGATGCCGGTACGCTGGTCACCTCGTTCCCCTTCAAGCAGAAAGGGGTGAAGGGACGCCGCGGCTCCGGGCAGATCAAGGTCATCAACTACTCGGTGCCGGCGGGTTCACTGGATTTCTGGCGCGAACGCTTCAGTGCCCGCGGCGTAATCTTCGACGATGCCGTCGTCGAACGCTTCGGAGAGCAGCGCCAGCGCTTCCAGCACCCCTGCGGCATCGAGTTCGACCTGGTGGCCTCCGGGAAGGACACGCGCCCGCCCTGCACTGCTGACGACATCCCGGCGCAATTCGCGATTCGCGGCGTTCACAGCATCACGCTGTCTTTGCGCGAGGTCGATGAGTCGATCATCTTCATGAAGGAAGCGCTGGACTTCTACTACGTCGGCCAATCCGGCCCCCACCACCGCTTCGAAACCGCCGACGGCAAGCCTGGCACCATCGTCGAATTCGTGCACGAGCCGGACCGCCTGCAGGGCTCGTCGATCTACGGCGAAGGCACGATCCACCACGTCGCCTTTGCGGTGGACAACGTCGAGCAGCAGATGCAGATCAAGGAAAAGTTGATGTCGATGGGCCACATCGATACGTCTGAATCAGTCAACCGCAACTACTTCCGTTCAATGTATTTCAAGATGCCGGGCGGCGTGATGTTCGAGGCTGCCACCACCGACATCGGCTTTGCCATCGACGAAGAACCCGGCCATTTCGGCGCCGAGTTCCAGCTGCCGCCGTGGCTGCGCGAGCGCAAGGACGAACTCCTTGCGCGACTGGAGCCTATTGCCGTCTGAGAGCGCGCAGGGCATCCACTTTTTTCTTTGCTTTCCAACACAGGTAACCCATGTCCAAACCCAAGGTCCTCATCGCTTTTTATTCCCGCAACAGCTCGACCGAGCTTCTAGCCAAGGCTGTCGCACAGGGCGCAATGGCGGAAGGCGCGGAAGTCCGGCTCCGCCGCGCGCGGGAATTCGTTGCACCGGAGGTTATGCGCCAGGTGCCCGATTGGTCCGAGCGGGCCAGCGAAATGAACGCCAAGTACGAGGCCCCCACGGAGGCGGACGCCGACTGGGCAGACGCGATCGTCTTCGGCACGCCGACGCGCTTCGGTTCCGTTTCCGCCGAACTCAAGGCCTACATCGACTCGCTCGGCGGCCTCTGGTTCCAGGGCAAGCTGAACGGCAAGGCCGGCTCGGTTTTCGGCTCGACCTCTTCCAGGCATGGCGGCAACGAGGCGACGCTGCTGTCGCTCTACGGCCCAATGGCGCACCTGGGCTTGATCATCGTGCCGCTCGGCTATGCCGATCCGGCAATGTTCGCGGCAGGTACGCCCTATGGCGCGACCCATGTCTCCAACCGTGACTCGGTGATGCCCGGTGCCGAAGACCTCGCCGTCGCGACCTACCAGGGCCGCCGCGTCGCCTCGGTAGCTCGGTCGCTGCGCGCAGCGCAGCCCGTGGCCGAAGCGGCCTGAGGCAGGGATAGCGGGCGGGGAGTTGCAGCGCTATCCTCGGTGGCGGCCGCCGCTGCTGCGCGGCCTCCCTGCTCTCTCACCAGGATTGCGATGCTGGACCTGAAGGATGTCTTCTATTTCGTGCAAGTCGTCGACCGCGGAGGTTTCACCGCCGCCGGGTCCGCGCTTCGCCTTCCCAAGTCGACACTGAGCCACCGCGTCCAGGAGCTCGAGGGTTACCTCGGGGTACGGCTCCTCAACCGAACGTCGCGCCAGTTCGGCATGACCGACATCGGCAAGGAGTTCTACCAATACGCGGTCGCGATGCTGCACAGCTCCGACGTTGCCGAAGAAGCAGTGCGCCAGCGCCTGGCCGAACCCAGCGGCGTGATCCGGCTGACCACGGCGGTCGAGATCGCGCAGTTCGCTCTTCGCGAGATTCTTCCCGTCTTCATGAACCGGTATCCGAAGGTGCGCGTCGTGGAGATTGCGACCGATCGGTATGTGGACATCGTGGGCGAAGGCTTCGATCTTGCGATACGCGGGCACACGGCGTCGCTGCAGAACTCCACGCTGGTGCAGCGCGCCCTTGCCAACGTTCCCTGGTACCTGTTCGCCAGCCCCGGCTACCTCGCGCAAAGGGGGGTGCCTGAAAGCCCCGCGGACCTTGCGCAGCACGCCACGGTCGCGATGGTGCGCAACGGGCCGCAGCAGTGGCAGCTGAAGGGGCCGGACGACGAAGAACTCGTCATGCCCATCGACCCGTGCTTTCAGAGCAACAACATGGTCGCGCTCAAGGAGGCGGCATGCGCCAGCCTGGGCATCGTTGCGCTCCCGGGCTATATCTGCAGGTCGGAGCTGAGGGACGGAACCTTGCGGCAACTCCTGCCCGACTGGTCGGCGGCGGATGCCCGAATCTCGGCGCTGATCCCGTTCCGCACCGGACTGCTTCCCGCGGTGCGTTCACTGGTCGACTTCCTCGCCGTGGAAATGCCGGTGGTCACGGCTTTCGACCACCCCCGCAGCTTCGAGTGAACCGACCGGGCGGCAAAGCCCTGTCGTCCACGAATACGAACGCTGCGTCCGGCAAAGAGCGGCTTGTGAGCTCCGGGTGAAGGACCTATCTTTTCGGCCTTGACTTTCACGAGGCCGATCGAGATGAATCATTTGAATTGCTTGCCGCAAGACGGCATTTTTTGGGGCCAGCACATCTTGCAAGCCGCGGTGGCACGGCTCGGCGAGCACGGCATCCATCGGCCGATGGTGTTCACCGTCGAACCGCTGACAAAGCTCTATGAAGATTGCGTGCGGCCCAACCTGAAGCAGGCCGTGGGCAGCTTCATGGCGCTGCCGCCGCATGTGCCGGACGTGGCAGTGCAGGCCGGACTCGAAGCCTGCCTCCACGCCCGGGCCCAGTCGATCGTGGCGCTGGGAGGCGGTTCGGTGCTCGACGCGGCCAAGGCCGTATCCCATCTGCATCACGAAAAGACGGGACGCTACCTTACCATCGCGGCATTGCCTACGACGCTTTCGGGTTCCGAGTTCTCCCACTATTTCGGCATCACCGAGACGGATGGTTCCGAAAAATTCAAGCGCAGCTACGCGGTGCGCGAGACGGTGCCCAAGGTGGTCGTGATCGACCCGGTACTGGTGTTCGACACGCCGCGTGCGCTGCTCCTGTCATCGGCCATCAAGGGCATGGACCACGCGGTAGAGGGCATGCGCAAGGTGACGAAGGAACACCCGCACGCGATCATGGCGGCGAGCGGGTTGGAGCGGTTCCTGACAGTCCTGCAGAAGTGGCCGCAGGCCATGCCGACGCGCGAAGCGATGGACAAGGGACTGGTGACACCCGACGATCTGCTGCAACTGCAGCTGGCGGCCTGGCAGTGCTACTTCTCGCCTGCATCTGTCATCTATGGCCTGAGCCACCGCATCGGCCATATCCTGGGCGGCACCTTCGGCTTGCCGCACAGCGCGACCTCCTGCATCACCCTCGCGCCCGTCATTCGCGCCTGCGCGGATTTCTATGGCGACAAGCTCGAGATCTTCGGCGCCCCTTCCGCGCTTGCCGCGCACGCCGATGCCGCCGCCCAACTGGCCGGCCGGATCGAAGCCGTGGTTACCTCACTCGGCCTGCCGAATCGCATCGGTGCCTTCGACCTCGACAAGGCAAAGCTGCCGGAAGTGGCCAAGCTGCTAAAGAAGAACTACCCCAACGAAGTGGCCGACCTGGGCAACAACGCAAGCATCAAGCTCGACGCCTTGCTAGACAGCGTCTGGTGACCCACACGCCCGGCAAGACCAAAGGGAGGACGCCAGCTCTCTCTTTTGGGGCATGCAATCGCGCCCCCGTCTCCCTACGCTTGGGCGATGTCAAACGCCCTTTCTTCCCCGAACTTTTCCGCGCCTTGGCGCCGCAGCCTCAAAGCCGCCACATGGCTCTGCCTCGGACTCTGCCTCTCTCATGCAGGCGATACCGCCGCGCAGGCATTTGCCCCTCCTGATTCCGCGTTCGTGCAAGCCGGCTCTTCCCATGGCACACGAACGCTGACCGTCGGACTCAGCTGGGACCTGCCCTATCGATGGCAGCTGGGACCGGGCGAGCTGAGCAGCTACCTGGAGGCTTCTTACGCGTACTGGCAGATCCAGTCGGCCGACCGTTCCGGGCTTTCGCACCTCTCGCAGCTCGCGTTGGTTCCGGTGCTGCGCTACCGCCCTGCAGATGGCGCCTCGCCTTGGTTCTTCGAAACGGGCCTGGGGGTGACCGCCACTTCGTCGGTCTACAAGACCCGGCAGAAGAGCTTTTCGACGAGCTTCAACTTCAGCACCCATCTGGCCGTGGGTCGAAGCTTCGGCGAGCAACGCCGGCACGAGATCGCGCTGCGTCTCGAACATTTCTCGAACGCAGGCATCAAGCATCCGAACCCCGGAGAGAACTTCGTCCAGATCCGATACGCCCGCCGGTTCTAGCGCCGCTGCGCAAGGTAGCGTGCCGGTGGCTGGCCCATGGCCTTCCTGAACATCGCGATGAAGGCGCTCACCGAGTCGTAGCCCAGCTCATCGGCCACCCGTTGCACCGAGAGGCCCGAGTTCAGCCTTTGCAGCGCCACGATCAGGCGCAGGCGCTGGCTCCAGCGTCCGAAGGACATGCCCGTTTCGAGTTGCACGAGGCGGGTCAGGGTCCGCTCGCTCATGGCCAGGCGCGACGCCCATTGCGCTGCCGTAGTCCGGTCTGCCGGATCGCGCATCAGAGCATTGATCAGCCGGCGCAGACGCGGCTCCTCCGACACCGGCAAGTGCATGGCCTCGGTTGGCATGCGCACCAGTTGGTCGAGCAGCACGGCGTGCAGCCGTTGCGCCTGCGGGTCGCGCTGCGCGCCCTCTGACAAAGCGGCCACGTGAAGAATGAGTTCGCGCAGCAAGGGGCTGATGCTCAACGAGCAGCAGGTCTGCGGCATGACGGTGGCGGCGTCATCCACAAAAAGAAAACAGGCATTTCCGTCCGCCGAAACGCGCAGGCTGTGCGGCACGCCCCCGGGAATCCAGAAACCACCGTGCAACGGCGCCATCCACAGCGCACCGGGCACTTCACAGGTCACGGTGCCGCGCAGCAGCATCGCCAGCTGACCTTGCGGATGCTGGTGCGTCGGCAATTCCTCGGCCAGCGCCTGGGTGCGGATCCGCACGGCGGCCACGCGGGCATCCATCTTTTCGAAGTCGAAAGTCCAAGGAGCTAGGCGGCGTGCTCCTCGCGGTTCATCTTGACCGGATTTGCTCATATTCAGCCCGTCCGCAGGCATTCGAATCCGCGCTTCGTCACTAGATTCTTCCGTGGCATCCCGCATCACTTCGGACCTCCATGCATTCTTCACAACCGGCAGATTCTTCGCCCCGCGCCGCGGTTCTCATCGCTGGCATCCTGCTCATCGCGGCCAGCCTCAGGGCACCCATCACCGCGCTGGGGCCCTTGCTTGAACCCGTGCGCGAGAGCTTCGCGCTCAACGCCTCGCAGGCCGGCCTGCTGACGACACTGCCACTTCTCGCGTTCGCCTTGGTGTCTCCGCTTGCTGCACCCATTGCACACCGATTCGGCCTGGAGCGCGTGCTCTTTGCATCGCTGGTCCTGCTCGTCGCAGGCATCGCCGTGCGCTCGGGCGGCACAGCTTCGGCGCTCTATGCGGGAACCTGCGTGATCGGCGGCGCGATTGCCATTGCCAACGTCTTGTTGCCGAGCTTGCTGAAAAGGGACTTTCCTCATCATGTGGCGAAGCTCACGGCCGCGTATGCACTCGCGATGATCTCTGCCGCGGGCCTCGCTTCGGCCGTGGCGGTGCCGCTGGACCACGCGCTTGGCGCCGGATGGCCGGCCTCGCTGGGCGCCGTCGCCGTGCTGCCGCTCGCTGCTGCATTGCTGTGGCTGCCGCAACTGCGCTTTCGAACCGTCTCGGCACCGGGCCTTGTCGCGGGTGCGGACAGAGCCTCGGTGGGGGCCTCGGTGTGGAAGGCCTCACTGGCCTGGCAGGTGGCCGGGTACCTGGGCCTCACCTGCTTCATCTACTTTGCGGCGATTGCATGGCTGCCTTCGATTCTCCAGGAGGCCGGCTTCTCGAGCGCACGCGCCGGCACACTGCATGGGTGGATGCAGCTCGCAGGGGCCGTGCCCGCGCTGCTGCTGATGCCGCTCCTGCATCGCATGACCGATCAGCGCTGGATTGCCTTCGCTTCGCCGGCGCTGAGTGCCTGTGGCCTGGTAGGCCTGCTGGCCCTGCCCATGTGGACGCCGCTGTGGCTCTTTGCCTTCGGCATGGGAATGGGGTCGGCGTTGATCCTGAGCCTGGCCTTCGTCGGGCTGCGCGCGGGCAGCCAACAGATCGCCGCGTCGCTTTCCGGCATGTCGCAATGCATCGGCTACCTACTGGCAGCTGTCGGTCCCACGCTGGTGGGCTACCTGCACGAGGCCGCAGGCAACTGGACGATGCCGCTGGCGGCCTGCCTGGTCCTGTGCCTGGCGATGTGTGCGCTTGGGCTGTCGGTGGGCCGCGCCGTGCACATTGGCAAATGAATGGTGCAGATGTCCGAGCGGCTCGAGGCATGCGTGCTTCATGTATCAGGTTCGCGAGGATGGTAGGCGCGCCCAGCGGGCGGCGGTAGGTGCCACGGCGTGACCACGGTGTTTCCCTGTCCGCACCAATGCACCAATGCGTCGATGCACCGGCACCGCGATTGGTGCGCCGGTGACAACACGGTGCACCCCGACACATGCCTTCCGCCGCCGCGCACGCCTGCCTAGCATTGATTCGTTCGCAAAGCCTCTCCTGCACAACGCGATGCCGACCGTCCGCCAAAAAGCGAACGGGTCGCCTCAACCCAACGGATACCCCATGAAGCTCTATCACATGCCCGGTGCATGCTCCCTCGCTGACCTGATCGTCCTCCAGTGGATCGGCGCAGACCACGAACCGGTGCGCATGAGCCTGGAAAGCATCAAGTCGCCCGACTACCTTGCCATCAATGCGGGCGGCACGGTGCCGCTGCTGGCTCACGGCGACCTGTCGCTCACCGAGAACGTCGCCATCCTCGGCTACCTGGCCGACCTGTACCCGGAAGCGCGCCTGCTGGGCGACGGGTCGCCGCGCGCTCGCGCCGAGGTCATGCGCTGGCTCGGCTTCCTCAACTCGGATGTGCACAAGGCGTTCAAGCCGATCTTCGTGCCGCAGCGCTTCCTGAAAGACGCGGCGATGGCGCCGGTCCTTGCGGACAACGCGTGCGGCCATGTGCGCGAGTACCTCGCGCGGCTGGACGACCAGCTCGACGGCCGGGACTGGCTGACCGGCGAACGCTCCATCGCGGACCCGTATCTCTTCGTGCTCTCGCGCTGGTCGGCAGCCAGGAAGGTCGACATGCAAGGCCTGGACAACCTCGCGCGATTCGTACGGATGATGGACGGCGACCCCGGAGTGCAAGCCGCCCTTCGTGCCGAGAGCGGCATGCCGCAGTAACCCCCGGGCATGCCATGAGACTGTCCTTAACCTCTGCTCTCGAAGCCCTCGAACCCATCTGCGCCACGTCGACTGCACTGGCCCGCTGGTACGCCGAACAGCCCGCGGTTCGGCGGCTGTGGGCGATCCAGGCGACGGACGGGCCCGCGCTGCGGGTCATCGTGATGCTTGAACCCTCGCTAGACGGCGATGAGATCAGTCCCGCCTGGATGGCGCACGGCAGCCGATGGGCGCGCGATCTGCGCGAACGGCTGTCCGGTACCGTGCAACTGGAACGCATCGATGGGCCCCTGCCCGAAGAGTTCGAGATCGACGGCGAAGGCACCGTGCTCTCCGCGCTGTGCTGGCGCGACTCGACCGCGCCCCAAGCGTGAGCGCACCAGCGATCGTCTTCCCAACTCCCTTGACCATCACATGAGCAAAGTCCTCGTTCAGGCGCACGGCGCACTGAGTCCCGCCACGACCATTCGCCAGAGCGGGGTCGCTGGTGTCGAGACCGTCATCCTACCTCCGACGCGCGACCTCGGAGACGGCTTCAAGGTTCGAAGGGCGTTGCCGTCTGCGCACCGGCGGATGGTCGGGCCGTTCATCTTCTTCGACCACATAGGGCCCGCGACCTTCACGGCCGGCCAGGCTTTCGACGTGAGGCTGCATCCGCACATCGGCCTGGCCACGGTCACCTACCTGATCGCTGGCGAGATCATGCATCGCGATGGCTTGGGCAACGTGCAGGCGATCCGTCCCGGCGAGGTCAACTGGATGACCGCCGGTTCGGGCATCGTGCACTCCGAGCGAACGCCCGAGGCCGAGCGCCGGCCCGGGGCGTCGCTGTTCGGCATTCAGGCCTGGGTGGCGCTGCCGAAGACGCATGAAGAGGCCGAACCGGGCTTCTTCCATCACGCCGCGGCGGCCATTCCCAAGACCGATTCGGACGGCGCTGCATTGAGGCTGATCGCGGGGCGAAGCGATGGACTGGTGTCACCAGTGCGCACGTACTCGGACATGGTCTACGCAGACATCGTGCTCGAAGACGCCGCGCGCTACCAGGTGAAGGCGGAGCACGTCGAACGTGCGGTCTACGTGGTGTCTGGGGCGCTCGAGGTGCTTGGCCAGGCCGGCCGCTTCGAAGCCGGCGAACTCGTGGTGTTCAAGCCCGGCGCCGAACTCGTGCTGCGCGGGGCCGGGGCGACCCGCCTGATGCTGATCGGTGGCGAACCGCTTGCCGAGCCACGGCATATCTATTGGAACTTCGTCTCATCGTCCGCCGAGCGTATCGCGCAGGCCAAGGACGACTGGCGCGCGCAGCGATTTGCGGGCGTTCCCGGCGACAGCGAGTTCATTCCCCTGCCTGCGGACACGCCAGCCGCACGCCCCGCTTCCGCATAAAGAAAGAGTCCAGGCCATGGCCCAAGGCACCGCCCGCATCGGACGAGACCACTATCACACGCACATTGACCTCGCCAGCGGGCACACGCTCGTCTCGGACGAGCCCTCCGTCCTCGGCGGCGAAGGCGCAGGGGCCACGCCCTACGAGTTGGTGATTGCCGGCCTGGGGGCGTGCACCGCCATCACGCTCCGCATGTATGCGGACCTCAAAAGCTGGCCCCTCGAATCGGTGCAGGTCGACCTTCATCTTGCGCGGGAAGACAACGCCATGGTGATCGAAAGATCGTTGCGCATTTTCGGCCTGGACGACGCGCAGAAGGCGCGCCTGGCCGACGTCGCCGAGCGAACCCCGGTGACCCTGACGCTGAAGTCGGGCATCCCGATTCGTACGCATCTGCTCTAGACACAGGAACACGCCCGTGCCCACTCGCTCCTTCGCGTTTCTCAACCAGAACGGACTCCGCCTGTCAGGCAGCCTCGAAATGCCAGAGGGCATCCAGCGGGGCTGGGCGCTCTTCGCGCACTGCTTCACCTGTGGCAAGAACAACCTCGCCGCCGTGCGCATCGCGCGGGAGCTGGCCAGTGTGGGCATCGGGGTGCTTCGATTCGACTTCACAGGGCTGGGCGACAGCGAGGGCAGCTTCGCCGACGCGAGTTTCTCGCTGAACGTGCAGGATCTGGTGTCTGCCGCCGAGGCCATGGAGGCTGCCGGAATGCCGCCCCGCTTGCTCGTCGGCCACAGCCTCGGTGGCGCTGCGATGCTGGCTGCTGCGGGCCGGATCGCCAGCGCGCATGCGATCGCGACCATTGCCGCGCCCTTCGACGTGGCACAGGTGCTGCATCTGCTGGATCCCGCTGGTCTTGCGCGGCTCGACACAGAGGGACAGGCGATGGTCCAGGTGGTCGGACGGCCGATGTCGGTCGGCAAGGCCTTCGTGGACGACTTGCGCAAACACGATTCGGGGGCGCGCATCGCAGCTCTGCGCCGGCCACTGCTGCTGCTTCATGCGCCGCAAGACCGCACAGTCGACATCGAGAACGCCACCCGCATCTTCCTGGCAGCGAGGCATCCCAAGAGCTTTGTCTCGCTCGATGACGCGGACCACCTGCTGTCGAAGCGCGAAGACGCCGAACGCGTCGCGCGCCTCATCGCAACCTGGGCAGCCCGCTACCTGCCTGAGCCGCCCGCCGGCCACCCGGTCGCAGCTGATGCAGAAGCGGAAGAAACCGGCCTCGGAAAATTCCAGCTCGCGCTGCGCTCGGGCGGCTCGCGCTGGCTCGCGGACGAACCCGCGACTGTGGGAGGACTCGGCTCGGGCCCCACGCCCTACGACCTGTTGTCGTCTGCGCTCGCCGCCTGCACCACCATGACGCTGCGCCATTACGCCGACAGCAAGGGCTGGCCGGTCGCACGCATCCGCACCGCGGTGAACCACCGGAAGGACAAGGCGGCTTCCCCGCCCGATGTCTTCAGTCGACGGGTATCGATAGACGGAGCCATTACGCAGGTGCAACGCGAGCAATTGCTGGAAGTCGCGCAGCGATGCCCCGTTCACCGCACCCTCGAAGGGGGCGTGCGTTTCGATCCTGTGGAAGAAGACCCACCGGCATGAGCCCGCAGGGATGGCCCGCGTGCGCATGCGTTTCGGTATTGGTGCCTTGCAGACAACACCGTGATCCGTCTCACAGGCCTACCCCACCGCGCCGCCCACTCCTACGATCCATTCATCACATCAACGAAGGCAAGACCATGATCAAAACTGCAAGAAATATCGGGCTGGCGCTGTTGTTCGCCGGAGGCGCAGCGATGACGCAACACGCCGCCGCGCACGGCACCCCAAAAGACGCGAAGGTGACGCCGCTTCTGACTCAGGAGATGAAGGACATCCCCGGCAAGGAAGTGCTGATGATTACGGTGGACTATCCGCCGGGCGCCGCCGACCCCGTGCATCGCCACGACGCCCACAGCTACGTGTACGTGCTCGAAGGCTCAATCGTGATGGGCGTGAAAGGCGGCAAGGAAGTAACTCTCAAGGCCGGCGACACCTTCTATGAAGGCCCCGATGACATCCACACCGTCGGTCGCAACGCGAGCAAGACCAAGCCCGCGAAGTTCGTGGTCATGCTCGTGAAGAACAAGGGTGCCGAGTTCTTCATTCCAGTGAAATAACCCACGGTTGCATTCCACCCGCCACAACGAAGATGACGGGTGTCAGATCGCCGAGGCGGCTGTAATGAGGCGTGCACTTTCCACCCGTTCGTGCACGGGACAGACTCACGTCGGCGCGGTGTCCCCGCGTAAATCCGACCAGCAACACGGCGACGCGGCGGGTGGAAGGCATTCCTTGCTTCCTACGACAGGAAGCCGGCAAAAGCACACAGGACTTCTGCGATGAAACTCTTCTACATGCCCGGTGCCAGCGCACTGGCCGACCACATCGTGCTCGAGTGGTCCAGCGAGCCGTATGAGGCGGTCCGCATGGACCGCCGCAGCATCAAGGCGCCGGAGTACCTGGCGCTCAACCCGACCGGCGTGGTGCCGCTGCTGGTGCACGGCGACTTCACGCTGACCGAGAATGTCGCCATCCTCGGTTACCTCGCGGACCTGCATCCGCATCTGCAATTGGCGGGTGACGGCTCGCCGCGCTCGCGGGCCGAGGTGATGCGCTGGCTGGGCTTCCTGAACTCCGATGTGCACAAGGCGTTCAGGCCAATCTTCTTTCCCGAACGCTACCTGCCGGACGACGGCCTGGCAGCGCAACTTGCGGCCATTGCGCGCGGCCACGTGCGCGAGTACCTCGGGCGGCTGAATGCCCAGCTCGAAGGACGCGAATGGCTCACGGGGCAGCGCTCCATCGCCGATGCCTACCTCTTCGTGATGCTGCGCTGGGCCATCGGAACGAAGGTCGGCCTGCACGGCTTCGACCACCTGACGGCCTTCGTTCGCCGAATGCATGCCGACGAAGGCGTGCATGCGGCTCTCGTGATGGAGGAAGACCTGGCGCCGCGTACCGAACGTGCGCACAGCGTCTCCGATCAGTTGATGCGCCTGAACGAACGGATCCGCGACAACCTCGCCACCACGCTGAACGCCGAGGTGGTAGGGACGGTGGAATACAGCGAAGGCGACGGCGCCGAGCTCGAAGTGCGCCGCGGTCTCGTGGAGATCGAGATCTCCCGTATGGACACGATATTCAGCTGGAAAGACGAGAACTATCGCGCACAGGCGGCCATTCCGTTCCAGAACTTCTCGCGCTATGTCAGCACCGGCGCGATCCGGATCGATCTTTAGGCGCCATCGCCCATGAGCGCTGCCCCCGCCCAAGCCGCGCCGCCCTTCCCCGGGCCGCGCGAGTCGATGGACTACGACGTCGTCATCGTGGGCGGCGGCCCCGCTGGAATGGCGGCGGCCATCCGGATCAGGCAGATCGATGCGAACCTCTCGGTCGCGGTGCTCGAGAAAGGCAGCGAGCCCGGCGCCCACACACTCTCAGGCGCGGTCATGGATCCTCGTGCCATCGACGAACTGCTGCCTGACTGGCGCACGCTGGGGGCACCCTTGAGCCAACCCGTCACGCGGGATGAATTCCTGTTTCTGGGCAAGCAGCGCGCGATGCGAACGCCAGGCTTTCTGGTGCCGCAGTGCTTTCGCAACAAAGGCAACTACGTCGTGCGCCTCGGCCTGCTGGTCAAGTGGCTGGGCGCGTATGCGGAGAGTCTTGGCGTCGAGATCTTCGCGGGCTTTGCCGCGACCGAAATCCTCTACGACCCGCAAGGACGCGTCTCGGGCGTGGCGACCGGCAACGTGGGTGTGGGCCGCAACGGCAAGCCGACGGCCGCGTTCCAGCCCGGTGTCGAGCTTCGCGGCAAATACACGGTTTTTGCCGAGGGCGCGCGCGGGCAGCTCGGGCGACAACTGCTCGCGAGGTTTGGGCTCGACGCCGGGCGAGATGCGGCCAGCTATGCCATCGGCCTCAAGGAGCTGTGGAACGTCGACCCCTCTCGGGCCGAACCGGGCCTGGTCGTGCACACCGCGGGCTGGCCCATGGACCGCGAGACGTTCGGCGGCGGCTTTCTCTACCACCTCGACGGCGACCAGGTGGCGCTGGGCTTTGTCGTCGGGCTCGACTACCGCAATCCCTGGCTGAGTCCGTTCGAAGAGTTTCAGCGCTGGAAAACGCATCCCGCGATTCGCAGGCATCTCGATGGCGGCAAGCGCATTGGCTACGGTGCACGGGCCATCAACAACGGTTTGCCGCAGAGTTTGCCGCGCACCGTTTTCCCCGGCGGGGCCCTGGTCGGGTGCGAGGCGGGCTACCTGAACGCCGCGCGCATCAAGGGCAGCCATGCGGCCATCAAGACCGGCATGCTGGCCGCGGAAGCCGCCTGCGGGGCCCTGCAGGCAGGGCGTTCGGGCGACGAGCTCACGGACTATCCACGCGCCTTCGAGGCCAGCTGGTTGCACACGGAGCTGCACCAATCCCGCAATTTCAAGTTGTGGTTCAAGAAGGGCTCGCTTGCCGGCACGCTCATGACTGGCGTCGAGCAATGGCTGATGCCCAAGCTGGGCATCGCCGCGCCGCCCTGGACGCTGCAAAACACGCGCCCGGACCACGCGAGCCTGCGGCCCGCGGACCGCTGCGAGCCCATCGCCTATCCGAAGCCGGACGGCGTTTGCAGCTTCGACCGCCTGAGCTCGGTCTACCTGAGCAACACGCATCACGCGGAAGACCAGCCGGTGCACCTGACGCTGCGCGATGCGGCGGTGCCGGTCGACGTCAACCTGCGGGTGTACGCGGGCCCCGAAAGCCGCTACTGCCCCGCCGGCGTGTACGAGTTCCTCCGGAACGACAAGGGCGAAGACAAGCTGCAGATCAATGCGCAAAACTGCATCCATTGCAAGACCTGCGACATCAAGGATCCGACCCAGAATATTGTGTGGATCGCACCCGAAGGCGGCGACGGTCCCACCTATGAAGCCATGTAGATCGACCTGTTCGCCGCTGGCGGACGCCAAGGAACCCATGCCATGATGATTCCCATCCCCTCGCTTTCACTGTCACCGGCCCACGCACAGGTGCGCGCATGACGGCCGACTGCACGCACCTCGACCAGGTCCGCCCGGTCACGCCGAACACCAATGGTTGCGAGGAATGCCTGCGGTCCGGCGGCCGCTGGGTTCACCTGCGCATGTGCCTCACCTGCGGGCACGTCGGATGTTGCGACTCGTCGCAGGGAAAGCACGCGACCGGCCACTTCCACGAGACCGGCCACCCGGTCGTGCAGTCTGCGGAGCCCGGTGAATCCTGGCGCTGGTGCTATGTCGACAAGACGCTCGTTTGAGAGCCGGGTGCGACGCAGCGGCGTGCACCAGACGATCGCCCTCCTACTTTCCGAAGCCCTGCCATGAGCCTGCAACTTTCCCCCTTCGACCATAACGACGTCGCCGATGCGGTGTTCGATGCCACAGGTATCGCTGCCCGGGCCAAGCGCGTCGGTGACCTCGCGCCCGACGCGACGTTGCCGGACGGTCTCGGCCAGCCGGTTCGTCTGTCGGACGTGTGGCGCAAGGGACCGCTCGTGCTGGTTTTCTACCGTGGCGGCTGGTGCGGCTACTGCAGCCTCCAATTGCGAGCCTGGCACCAGCGAGCGGACGACCTGGCACGGCTCGGTGCCACGCTCCTGGCGATCTCGCCGCAGACGCCGGACCATTCGATGCGCACGGCCGAGGACAACCAGTTCA
Organism: Variovorax beijingensis; assembly: GCF_007828835.1. GTDB lineage: Bacteria > Pseudomonadota > Gammaproteobacteria > Burkholderiales > Burkholderiaceae_C > Variovorax > Variovorax beijingensis_A. The sequence continues at coordinate 54,843 of NZ_VIVL01000021.1, forward strand.
CTTTCACCGTACTCAGCGACTCCAACCTCGAAGCGGCCAACGGCTTCGAACTGGCCTTCACGCTTCCCCCCGAGCTCGTGAGCTTCTATGGTTCGGTGGGCACCGACATTCCCGTCCTGAATGGCAACGGCCTGTGGGTGTTGCCGGTTCCGGCGACTTATGTGATCGACGAGAAAGGCCGCATTCGTTTCGCCCACATCGAGGAAGACATCCGAAAGCGCGCTGACCCGGCCGATGTGCTGCGCGTGATCGAAGGCCTGGTCCGTGGCCGTGCGCTTGTGGCGCCAGGCGGCTGACGCCTGCATTGGCTCCATGCGACGAAGCCCGCCAGAGCGGCGGGCTTCGTGTTGGACCTTGAGAGCTTGCTGCTCAGTTGGGCGTGCCGCCGGGAACGGGCTTGCGGCGATTCGGCTTGCGCGCGTCGCGCGTCTCGTGGCGTTTTTCACCGGCAACAGCGGCCGTGTCGGTTCCGATGGCGCCGCCCTCGGCGGTCTTGACCGTATCGCCCGAGGGCGCGGCAACCTTGCCTTGCGATTTCGTCGCGACCTTGGCCTGCGCTCGCACCTGAGGCTTGCTGTCGGTGATGGCCTGGTTCTCCGCCGATTGTGCGAAGACGCTGGTCGCGGCCAGGAAGGCAGCGGTCATGACGGTGATGTGCTTGAACATGGGATTGGCTTTTCCGAAAGTGAAGGGGATGGCGCCGCGTTGCCGCCGGCGGCCAAAAAAATTCTAGGACCCGGCCTCGCCGGTTTTCACTTTCGACTGGTGCCCTTTCGGAAACATGCCGAGTCCCGATTCGATTGGTGCGCGTTGGGCAACACCGTGAAGCCTCGTGCATGGCTACCGCGCTCGACTCCCCGAATCTACGCTACGTCCTGTCTACGCGATCTTCGCAAACGGACGACTCAGCCGATTCTGAGTCCAGGCATCCGCCACCCATTCCAGGAGCTAGTCATGACCCAGCGTGTCAACTATGTCGAGCAATCGCCCGAACTCTTCAAGAAGTTCGTCGAATTCCTTAACGCCATCAAGGAAGGCGCAATCGAAGAGCCGATCCGCAACCTCGTGTCGATCCGCACGGCGCAGCTCAATGGCTGCACCTTCTGCCTGGACATGCACGTCAAGCAGGCCAAGATCCAGGGCGAGCGCGAGCTGCGCCTGTACCACCTGGCTGCATGGCGCGAGTCGACGCTGTTCATTCCGCGCGAGCGCGCGGCACTGGCCTGGACCGAAGCGCTGACTAAGCTGCCCGAGCAAGGCGTGCCCGACGACATCTACGAGCGCGTGCGCACGCAGCTGTCAGAAAAGGAAATCTCCGACCTCACGTTCCTCGTCATGTCGACCAATGCATGGAGCCGGCTGAACATTGCTTTCAAGAGCGTGCCCGGCAGCTCCGACAAGGTCTTCGGGTTGGACAAGGCCAAGCTCGCCTGACCCACGCTGCACAAATCGCCCTCCGTCATCCACACGGCCCCTTGCGGGCTACAAGGAAAAAACATCATGAAGATCGTTGTCATCGGCGGCTCGGGCCTCATCGGCTCGAAGGTCGTCAGCAAGCTGCGCGACGCCGGCCACGAGGTCGTTTCCGCATCCCCCGCCTCGGGCGTCAACACCATCACCGGCGAAGGCCTGGCCGAAGCCCTCCAGGGCACGCAGGTGGTGCTGGACGTGGCCAACTCGCCCTCGTTTGAGGATAAGGCCGTGCTCGAGTTCTTCGAAACCTCGGGGCGCAACTTGCTGGCCGCGGAAGCCGTAGCCGGCGTGAAGCACCACGTGGCACTGTCGGTGGTCGGCACCGACCGCCTTTTCGAAAGCGGCTACTTCCGCGGCAAGATCGCGCAGGAAAAGCTGATCCGCGAATCGAAGATCCCGTACACCATTGTCCATTCGACGCAGTTCTTCGAGTTCCTTGGCGGCATTGCGCAATCGGGCACCGACGGTGACACCGTGCACCTTTCGCCGGCCTACGTACAGCCGATCGCATCGGACGATGTCGCAGCCGCCGTGGCGGACTACACCCTAGGCAGCCCGGTGAACGGCGTGGTCGAAATTGCGGGACCCGAGCGCGTTCGCCTCTCCGATCTCGTGCAGCGCTTTCTCGCCAAGACCAACGATCCGCGCAAGGTCGTCCAGGATGTGCACGCACGCTATTTCGGAGCGGAGCTAAAGGACGACACGCTGGTGCCGGGCGCTAACCCGCGCATCGGCGCCCTCAGCTTCGAGGCCTGGTTCGCACTTCCCAAGCCGGCACGCTGACACGAAGCCCTCCCCCCCGGCCGCATCTTGATGCGGCGGGGAGCTTACGCCCGAAGACCCCTCTCTCGATCCTGGTGACTCCATGCCTGACACCTCCCAGCTTTCCACCCTCGCCTCGTCGAGCCTTGCCGACGTCAGCCGTGGCCGCTACGTCATCGACCCTGTGCATTCGCATGTGCTGTTCAGCGTCTCGCACTTCGGCATCTCGACCTACTACGGCGAGTTCACCATGCCTGGCGGTACGCTCGACATTCCGCTTTCTGCAAGCGGAAGCCCCACGCGACTCGCGGTGTCTGTACCGGTCGCCAATGTGAAAACGACGAGCCGGATCCTGGACGACGAACTCAAGAGCTCCGACTGGCTGGACGGCGAGCGGTTCCCGTCGATCACCTTCGACTTCGCAGCGCCCGTTTCCCTTGCCGCGAATTCGTTTCAGGTGAGCGGCACACTCGCCTTGCACGGCGTGAGGCGCAATGTCACTTTCGACGTGAGCTTCGTCGGCGCGGGCATGAACCCGGCCAAGCAGGTCTACACAATTGGCTTCGATATTCGGGGCCGAATCCGCCGCAGCGACTATGGAGTTACTGCCGCGCTACCGATGATCGGCGACGAACTCACCTTGATCGTCAGCGCTGCCTTCGAACTCGAAGCTTCGGCCGCCTGAACGCACTGTTTTCTAACCATCGAGCGGAAGCCTGGAATGCCCACGCAAAGAGATAGAGCCAATGCCTTCGCGGCCGAAGCCGCACAGCCAAGCCCACTGCAGCCGCCATCCCTTGCGCTGCTCGACAAGTACAAGGGGCAAGAATTCGAACCCATCTATTCGACCGTCGTCACGGTGAGCGGCGGCGAAGCAGAACACGGACGGGCATCAGGCGTAGCACGCTCCGACGACGGCAACCTGAACGTGGAGCTGCGGCTCCCCACCTCCCTCGGCGGTGGCGGGGGCGGCACCAACCCGGAGCAGTTGTTCGCAGCGGCCTATGCCGCGTGCTTTCATGGGGCGTTGAACCTGTTGGCGGCGAAACGGAAGATTCCGGTTCGCGACGCCAACGTTCAGATGTCCGTCGCTTTCGGGCGCGATCCGGTCGACGGGCTTTTCATGCTCACGGCCGATGTACGGATTCATTTGCCCGATGTCGAAAAAAGCGTGGCCGAAGAGCTGGTGCGGAGCACGGAACGGTTCTGCCCCTACGCAAAGATGGCGCGCAACGGCATCACCAGCGTCGTGGCACTGGCGGCCTAGAAATCCCTACACCTGCGCCACGCTCCGTCGGCGCCTCTCCCCTGCGCTGAAAAAGGCCTTTTATGAGCGACTCATCCGACACCCCCCGCAAGACGCCGCTGACCACAGCCTTCGGCGCTCCCGTGCCCGACAACCAGAACAGCCTCACGGCTGGCCCGCGCGGTCCGCTGCTGATGCAGGACGTATGGCTGATCGAGAAGCTCGCCAACCTGAACCGCGAGATCATTCCCGAGCGCCGCATGCACGCCAAGGGCTCCGGCGCTTTTGGCACCTTCACCGTCACGCATGACATCAGCCGGTTCACGCGCGCCAAGCTCTTCAGTGCCGTGGGCAAGAAGACCGAGATGTTCGCGCGCTTCACCACGGTGGCGGGCGAGCGCGGCGCGGCCGATGCCGAACGCGACATCCGCGGCTTCGCGCTCAAGTTCTACACGGAAGAAGGCAACTGGGACCTGGTGGGCAACAACACGCCGGTCTTCTTCGTGCGCGATCCGCGCAAGTTCCCGGACCTCAACAAGGCGGTCAAGCGCGATCCCCGCACCAACCTGCGCAGCGCCACCAACAATTGGGACTTCTGGACGCTGCTGCCCGAGGCGCTGCACCAGGTCACCATTGTGATGAGCGACCGCGGCATTCCGGCCAGCTACCGCCACATGCACGGCTTCGGCTCGCACACCTACAGCTTCGTCAATGCACAGGACGAGCGCTTCTGGGTCAAGTTCCACTTCAGGACGCAGCAGGGCATCAGGAACCTCACGGATGCCGAGGCCGCAGCCATTGTGGGCAGCGACCGCGAAAGCCACCAGCGCGACCTGTTCGATGCGATCGAGCGGGGCGACTTCCCCAGATGGACGCTGTACGTGCAGGTGATGCCGGAGGCTGAGGCCGAGGCGCTGCCCTACCACCCCTTCGACCTGACCAAGGTCTGGCCCAAGAAGGACTACCCGCTGATCGAAGTGGGCGTGATGGAGCTCAACCGAAACCCCGGAAACTTCTTTGCCGATGTGGAGCAAAGCGCGTTCGCGCCCAACAACCTGGTGCCCGGCATCGGCGTGTCGCCCGACAAGATGCTGCAGGCGCGCATGTTCGCCTACTCGGACGCACAGCGCTACCGCCTGGGCGTGAACCACCACCAGATCCCGGTGAACGCCGCGCGGTGCCCGGTGCACAGCAACCACCGAGACGGCACGATGCGTGTGGATGGCAACTACGGCGGCACGCCGCACTACGAGCCCAACAGCTTCGGCCAATGGCAGGAGCAGCCCGGCTACCGTGAGCCGCCGCTCAGGCTGCGCGATGATGCGGACTTCTGGAACTTCCGCGAAGACGACGCGGACTACTACAAGCAGCCCGGTGACCTGTTCCGGCTGATGACGCCTGCGCAACAGCAGGTTCTGTTTGACAACACCGCGCGCGCCATGGGTGAGGCGCCGGATTTCATCAAGCGCCGCCACATCGACAACTGCGCCAAGGCCGATCCGGCGTATGGGGCGGGTGTGGCGCGGGCCCTCGGTATCTAAGGCACATCGCCTGAGGACAACCGCTCGAGTTCCGCCGCCAGGAACTCGATGAAGAGCCGCGCACGCGCCGGCGCTTGGCGCCCGAAGGCATGCAGGGCCGAGACGGTCACGAGCGGCAACGGCTGCGACGGCAGCACGGGCACCAGGCGGCCGGCGCCGATGTCGCCTTGCACGAACAGGCGCAGGATCTGCACGATGCCCAAGTCGCCGAGCGCCGCGACGCGCAGCGCGACACTATTGTCGGTATCGAATACGCCAGGGGGGCTCAGCATGGTGCCATCGGCAAAGCGGATGGGAAACGCCTTGCCACCCAGCATGTAGCGCACGTGCGCGTGGCTGTATAGGGCCTCGATCGAATCCGGCATGCCGCGGCGCGCCAGATACTCGGGCGAAGCCACCAGCACGAGCGGCAGGTCGGCGAGGCGCCGCGCGGTCATGTCGGAGTCAGCAATCTGCCCCGCCCGGATGGCGATGTCGTAGCCATCGCGGATCAGGTCGACGTGCCGGTCGGCAAGGCTCATCTCAAGCTTCAGTTCCGGATGCCTGGGCAAAAATTTGCCGACCACTGGCTCCAGCAGGATGCGTCCGAGATCGCCGGGCGCCGTGATGCGCAGCACGCCCTGCGCGACGCCGGCAGGCCGCATCACGTCGTTGGCCTCGTCGAGCGCGCGCAGCAGTGGCGCGATGCGCTCGTAGTACGCAGCACCCTCCTGCGTGAGCGACAACACCCGCGTAGAGCGCTGAAAGAGCCGCACACCGAAGCGTTGCTCCAGCCGCGCAACACTCTTGGAGACCGCCGATGGTGACGTTCCCAACGCTCGCGCGGCCGCACTGAAAGAGCCCGCCTCGACGGCACTGGCGAAGGCCACCAATCCGGGCGCGTGATCCAGAACATTCATTGAAGACTCCGCGGCACAAGTGTTTCTCTTTTTGCCCACTACCGAAGTGCAGAGGGGCGATCTAGATTGAGGGCTTCTCTCGCTAACAAGGAAAAGCACTATGCAAAAACTCTCCGGCAAAGTGGCCGTGATTACCGGCGGCAACAGCGGCATTGGCTTGGCCTGCGCACAGGCTTTCGCGGCGGAAGGTGCCCGCGTCGTCATCGCGGGGCGCCGACAGGAAGCCGTGGATGCTGCGTTGGCAAGCATCGGTCCGGACGCAATGGGCTTCGTCGGCGACGTGGCCGACCTGGCAATGCACGACCGTCTTCTCGCTGCGGTGAAGGCACGGTTCGGCGCGATTCACATCTATTTAGCGAACGCGGGAACGGCCATTCTCGAGCCGTCTTCTGCCGTGACCGAGGACAACTACGACCAGCAGTTCGCCACCAACACCCGCGCGGTGTTCTTCGGCGTTACCAAGGCGTTGGCCCTCATGCACGATGGCGGATCGGTCATCCTCACAAGTTCGATCGCCGGCAACAAGGTGATGGACAACCACGCGGTATATGCGGGCAGCAAGGCTGCCATCGAGGCCTTTGCTCGCAACTGGGCACTCGAACTGAAGGACCGTCGCATTCGGGTCAACGTGCTGAGCCCCGGCCCAGTGGACACGCCAATACTCGCAAAGCTGGGCATAACGGAATCCGCACGGCCTGATTTCGACAAGAGCATGGCTGCAGCAATCCCGCTGGGTCGCCTGGGCCGGCCGAACGATCTGGCGCAAGCAGCGCTGTTCCTCGCCGGCGACGACAGCGTGTTCGTCACAGGCGTCAACCTGAAGGTCGATGGCGGTATGGCGCTGACCTGAAAGGCCGAGGCGCGCCTGCATGGGCGGCCTCTGGTTGTCAGGCCTGAGCCACCGTGCGCGGAGGGAGAAATCCTTTCGCGTTGGTCAGATCAGGCCACGGAAGCACGGTTTCCCCGGAGACCAGCCACTTGCCGGCCGTCCGCCGAAGCCGCAGTTCATATAGCGCCGGGTCGGCGTTCTGGCTCATTCGCCGAAAGAGAATCGCTGTGGCCTCATCGCCCTGCTCCTCAATGTGCAGAATGCGCTTTTCCGTCGACAACGGCTTCTCGCCTGCGTCGCGGCGGCTTCTGAACTCGGCCATCATTTCCGCCTTGGAGAAGCGCGCAACCTCTCCCTGCGGCGTCAGTACCAGGAAGCCAAGGTCTTCTGTGTAGAGCGCCTCCATTTCGTCCATCCGATAGTGGCTACCGGTTTCGGCAAGCAGGTTGATGAAGGCAGTGATTTCGGGGTTGCGAGACGAAGGCATGAGAGGCTCCTTGGGCTGAGATGCGACAAGCGACAAGAGCATCAGCGCAAGTGCCGGCATATCGGCCTGGCGCACCGACAGCGTTCATTGGTTGCGCCGTTCCTTGCGATGGAAGCTCGAAGACTTTTATCGTAGGTAGAGCGCCCCCATCTCGGAAGGTCCGCATGAGGACGCGCGCTGGTTCCGTTTTGGCATCAATGCCGCGTGATCACGCGGTGCTGCGGACCTCCGGCCATGCTTTCTGGCGCCACCTCTTCAGCGGCATGTCCACCAGATGCAAGCAGATTGCCGCCATCGTGAACGAGAACGCAAAGGTCACGCTCAGCGTGATCCACAGCGGCTGCGCATCGCGTAGCAGCAGCGCCAACGGGAAGTGCCAGAGATAGATGCCATAGGACAGCCTGCCGATGTAGGCCATGGGACGCGAGGCAAGGAAGGTCGCTCTTCCGTTCTCTGCGGCATAGCAGATCAGCACGAAGGCCGACAACTCCGCCAATGTGATGCGGAGCGTGACCGCCTCAGTCTGGTTGCTCGTCGGCAGCGAAGGCAAGGCCAGGAGGACCAGCAGCATCAAGCATGCGATCGCGAGCGCATGCTTGGATACCTTGAAACGGATCAGCGCCGCAATCGCCCCCAGCAAGATGCCGCTCATTCTCGTGTCGAATCGGAAATATGCCTGCGACCAAGTCCCGTCCATGGCCACGAAGTACCGCCATGCGCTCACGGCGATGAATGCAAATACCAGCCAGCCCACAGGATGCCGCCTTCGCAGAAGCAGCGGCAGGACGAGAGGCCACAGCAGGTAGAACTTTTCCTCCACGCCGAGGGACCATGTGTGGCCGATGGTGTAGGCCAACTCCCAGAAAGCCAGCGCATAGTCGTAGACGTAGAGTGCGGCAAGAACGGCGGACAGCCAGCGGTCGTCCGCCGGCCAGAGGATGGGGGCCAGCCCCACGTAGACCGCAATCATGAGCAGCAGCGTCGGGTACAAGCGCAACGCCCGGCGCGCGTAGAAGCGGCCGATCTCGATGCCGCCATTGCGGTATTCCGCGGCCAGCAGCGAAGTGATGAGATAGCCAGAAAGCACGAAGAAGACGTCCAGCCCGACGAAGCCGCCGCGCGCACCGGGGAGTTCGCAGTGGAACACGACCACCGCGAGGATGGACAGCGCGCGAACACCGTCAAGCGCCGGGTTGTAGGGCATGCGCATCTATCCGCATTCACCGTGTTGCCAGCGGGTCCGGCCGGCACGGCTGCAGGATCGTCTCGCCGCACGCCGGGTAACTTGCAGGCCCTTTGACGTCCTTCAGCACACCAAGCCGGACCACGGAGTCATACTTGGCGTTGTGCAGCACATGGATGCGCTGCTTTTGCGTAAAGGTATCGAACACCAGGCCGCCGGTCTGGGCGGGTGTGTCGATCCAGATTCGCAGCCGCGACCCGCTGCGAAAGTAGTGGCCCATCTTGTGGATCTCGACTCTGGCGAAGACTGGCCGGCCCGGTAGCAACGGCATGGGCTGCTCCGGCCGCTCAAGCCGAACGGGCAACAACGGCGTCGAGCGCGCAGTGTCCAAGGCGCGGTTCGACAAGCGCAGCCAGCCGCGCTGGACATAGGTCTCTTGCCCGTCCGGCCGGAGTTCGGTCACGGTGACCTGTAGGTCTGCGTCGCCGGCGCTGGCAGCGACCCAGAGATCGGCGCTGCCAGGGCCGTAGACCATCAAGTCTTCACCCAACGGCGGCGATGTGTAGGCGACGCCCGCTGTCTTCCAGTCTCCAGGTAGCGGACCCCAGAAGCTCCGTCCCGCAATGTCGTTGACGGCCACCCCCGCACCGGGATAGTCGAAGCCGTCAGCGGCTCCGGAGCCAGGCGCATCGGCGAGCGTCTGGCCCGCCCCCAGGTGGAGCACCTTGACGGCCAGGTCGTCGCCGCGGATAGGTCCCCTTTGTACTACCCAACGAGGCTTGGGGGAAACGCGCCGCTCCAGCGCATTCCCGCTTGCGTTTGCTTCGGCGGCCTCCATCCATATGGTTGTGTGCGGTGTGTCGCGATCGAATCCGTTGTCCTCACCCTTGACAAAGCGGTCGAGAAAACGCACCGCCATCGCTTGGAAATCCGCGGCCAGGTACATGTCGTGGCGGCCGTTGGTCTGCACCGACCACAGTTTGGCCGGATCGAGCCTCGACTGGTAGTAGCCGCTCCGCGGCGTGATGGCCTGGTCCTGGAACGCTTCGAGCGACAACACGGGAACATGCACGCGGTCGGCATGCGGCGCAAGGTCGAAGCTCTTCATGTGATCGTCTCGCAGCGGATGCGCCAGGAACAGGTGCATCACCGAGTTCGTGTCTTCGGCCGCGAGATTCTTCGGGATCTGCGCCAGGCAAGCAGCGTCGCCCTCCTCCTTCGCCGTCTGCGCGACGACCTTCTCCCAGTAGGCACGCATGGAGCCTCGCAGCGGCGTGATGAACCCGGGCGCCGGCACGCCACCGGGCATCAAGGCATCGCGGAAGTCCGTTAACACCATGCCAGGCACGATGGCCCGAAGATGTGGCGGCCGGTGCTGCGCCGTCGCCAATTGGGAAGAGCCACCGTATGACCAGTTGACCATGCCGACTTTGGCGTCGGACCAGGCTTGCGACGCCGCGAATTCGACGGCCTCGGCGCCGTGCCTTCCAAGTTGCGGCCGCGTGTACTCGAGCGAGCCCGTGGAGCATCCGCTGCCCGCGGCGTTGACACCCATTACCGCGTAGCCAGCTTCGACGAGCCGCTTGTCGAGCTCGACCGACATCGATGTCTTGTACTGGAGATAGGGCGTTCCCCCGATTGAACCGGCGTCGTAGCCGTTGACGCTCACGATGACGGGGAATCTGCCCGATGCCTTCGGCAAGAGTACGGTGTAGCGCAGCCTGGCGCCGTCGGAAGTCGTGAAATAGCCAATGAGACGCTTTGCCCAGAACGGTGCGGCCGGTCCCTGCGCGGGGAAATCGAAAGGCCGCGACGCCGGCAGGCCTGTGTCGGGATCCAACGGAGCATCCTGTCCATGCGCCGCAAGCGACATGACGAACACCGTGGTGAACATGGTGGCGGTAGCGATGAACTTCTTCATGTTTCTTATATCAGTGCTTGCTGAATCGGCGGAGGGCGATGTTAGGGCATCCCTGCACTGTTGGGAGTGCGAGGCAAGTCGGCCTTGGCGTTACAAAGTACATGCAGGCCGCAAATCGATTGATGCCCACCGCTCAACACTGTGCAGCCTTGCGCGTGGCTAGTGGGCGACCCCGCACGAACCTACGATCGGCCCGGCTTTCACGATTCCAAACATGCATGGGAAGATTCAGATGACGGATTCAGCAACCCCAACTGGCATGAACGATCGCGTCGACGTCGTGCGGCGCGGCTTGTTGCGCGGAGCCGTGACGAGTGCGGGCATCGCGGGACTGCACCTGGCGCTGGCTGGAAGCGTTGCATGTGCGAAGGCCATCGGATCGCCCGCCCTCGCCTTGACACACTTAAAGAATGTCGATGCCGGCGTCCTGAACATCGCTTACTACGAAGCAGGTCCGGCGAATGGCCCCGCGGTGGTGCTGCTGCACGGATTTCCGTACGACATCGAGGCGTACGCAGAAGTTGCCCCCATCCTGACGACTGCGGGCTGCCGGGTGATCGTGCCCTATCTGCGCGGCTTCGGCCCCACGCGCTTCCTGAGTGCACAAACACTTCGTTCGGGCGAATTTGCGGCGTTCGGCGCGGATCTGCTGGCGCTGCTCGATGCATTGGCGTTGCCGCGCGCGGTGCTGGCGGGATACGACTGGGGCGGCAAGGCCGCCAGCGCTGTCGCCGCCCTCTGGCCCGAGCGATGCGCGGGGTTGGTCTCGGGCAACGGCTATGCGTTTGCCGACCCGTCCGCGGCATTGATTCCGGCAAAACCCGAAAGCGAAATTCCGCTGTGGTGGCAGTTCTACTTCCAGACCGAGAGAGGACGCGCCGGATACGCAAAGTACCGCCGCGAGTTCAACCGGCTTTTCTGGAAGCAATGGTCACCGACCTGGCGCTTCGACGACGCGACGTTTGCCCGCACGGCCGCATCGTTCGACAACGCTGATCACGTCGCCGTCTCCATACATTCGTTCCGCCATCGATTCGGCGCAGTCAAAGGAGATCCGGCCTATTTCGAGATCGATCGCAAGCTTGCGTCGCTACCAGCGATACCCGTGCGGACGGTGACACTGGACGGTAGCGATGATGGCGCCCATGGCCCAACCGACGGTTCGGCCCAAGCGGCCAAGTTCACGGGGCCGCGCTCACACCGTGTGGTACCGGGGGCGGGACACAATCTGCCGCAAGAGGCGCCGAGCGCGTTCGCTGCCGCGGTGCTCGAACTCGTTCGCGCGGAACGTAGCGCACGTTGAGCTTGCAAAGCGCTGTGAGGGCGTATGCCTCAGGCACTCTCGCGCGGCCGGCGCCAAGAGCTTGCCCTGTTGGTTCGCAGCGCTTTCGGCGCGAACTTGACCAGTAATCGGGACCATGCAGCGCACCGCAGGGAGCGGAATGCCGTGCCTGATTGTTCGCTAAAGCGCCTGCAGCCTCGCACGGAAGCGTGGTCCCAAGGCAGCTTCAAATGTCGGATTTTTTGCAGTTCATTTTTGAGACAGGCTGGAAGGCAAGCGGTGGGAGTGATGCCCTTGCCCTGAGCGCATTGAATTCTTCAAGCACTGCAGCTTGAATCTGCTGGTGATCGACTGGCTCGGTATCGAACATGAAGCTCAGCGCGGCATCGTGACCGTCGAAGGTCAAGATGGCGTACTCGAGCCAGCTCTCAAATCCAGCCGGAGGCATAGGCTTGGAGGCAGCAGAAGGCATGGGTGTTTCCTTTGCGCTGACGCGCTATGCGTGGCGGGACTGCTCGTCGCGACAGCAACCGGCTGGAAAATTTGGTCGTTCGCCCTTAACGTCGGGGTTCTAACTAGCCCGGGGCCGCCAGCTCGGAGCCCTCTTTGCTATTTTCCGCTACGCCCCCGACCGGCCGTCTCAAATCTTTTGCCGCTTGCGAGCGAGGAAGCTCGACCCCCTGCTGGACACAGAAAAGCTCCACTCTGGTGGCGTGCTCCAGGAGTCCGACGCCCCGAGGCAGATGCCCGCGCCAGGGATAAAGTCCCTCGCCGAACTCAGATAGCAGTTCATAGCACCTGGAATGCGCCAGATCGTTCGAAAAAGTGTCGAAATCTTCGAACCGTTCCGCCCACTCGCGCGTCTGGGCAAGATCTCTGCGAAGACAATGAAGCGCAAAGTTTGCCCACGTCGATTGGTCCACAACGCGATTTTCGCCCGGCCAAGTCATCTGCTTCCGCTCGAATTCGAACCTCTTTCTTGGACTGTAGCAAGCAATGGGTAACTGTCCCTCGAATCGAGTACGCCAGAGCAGGAATCCGTGAAGTACAGGTGGGGTCAGTCCGCGTCTCGAGTAACAAACGCCCTGAAAGGCCCACGACAAATCTCGAGTCGCATCCGCTCTTCGAATTAATCGCCCGATGCCGAGCGTTCGATGGAAATGCCGTCGGATTGATCTGTAAATGGTGGTGCGCTCAGCGCATAGTTCGTCCAGAAAACGTCTGCGAAATGGACCGTGAGTCAATTCGCCCACAGAGACCGTCATCCCGTTAGGATGCAGGCCCGGCAAGTCCAGTGGAACGGCTCTTCTAAGAAAATCAAAAATAGTCAGGCGCTGCTCCCGTGCTGACATCGCCGCCAAGGCATATTCCCCCGACCTTGGCCACCGGCGCGACGCAACTCGTTGGAGCCAATCCTGCACAACCATCAGTCGGTCGCTTCCCTTCACGCGCGTCCAGGACGTCACCATTCCATCTAACGACCATGCGTTCGCATAGCACGCCCCGCAGCCCGAACATCGCATAGGCTTGTCGAACGCGGCTGCGGCGACAGCGTATCTTGGCGAGGCCCCACCGCACGAGGGACATCGATCACTGAAAGCATCACCATGGATCGGGCACGTGAGTATCCCGTCGATTTGATAGATTGACGACTGGAAGCCTTGAGCGAGGCAGGTCGGACAGTATCGAAACTGCGCGTCTGAGGCGATTTCAAAGCAAAGGTATCCACAATAGGCGTGTAAGGAGGAAGCATGGAGCGCGGCGACGCTGAAGTGAGGCTTCCGGTTGGGATCGCTGCGCAACGTCTGCGACATCCAGCGGGGGTCAACCAAGCTCCGCGCGTGGATTGCACCGAATGACGATAGCGAGTTGCCCCGACCGAACAGCAGTTTGTTGATCCGTTGCGACGTAAGAACATTCACGATCGCGAGTTTGGCGAGTCTGGTGAATGGTCCTTCATATTTAAAGAACCATTCATCACTCCAAAGCAGCCCCATCTTCATTCGAGGCGCGGTCCGTTCTCGCATCATTGCTGTGCACGGCTCAGGACATCGCGTCATAGACCGCCCCACGTATTGCTTCAGTCCATAGTCGCCCGCGGGCATCTGGTTGAAGCGGATCGCTTGCCGAAAAGATGAAGTTGCGTACAGCTGCACTCACCCATTGCATGCCAAGCGACGCACAAGAACGTTCGTATGCGGTCAATTAACCACGCCCTTGTTGAGTGAACGATGAGCTGTGAGGCTACGTGTCCATGTAGAGCAACATGGACATGTAGAGATGACA
>NZ_VIVL01000022.1 GCF_007828835.1 Variovorax beijingensis
GCCCTGGAACATCGAGCTCGTCGAACCGTAGACCTCTGCGCGCGCATCGATTCCGGCGCCGCGCGCAAGGGCGTGGTTTATTGAGCGCTTACGAATCGTCGGCACGACGGCCGTCGCTCATGCGCAGCCTGACGGCTATACCCTCATGTTGGCGCTGCCGGAGACAAACGTGCTGAACCCGATGGTGTACAAAAACATCAGCTACTCCTCGAAGGATCTCGACCCAGTGGCATTCATAGGCGTCATGCCTTTTGCGCTCGTTGCCAACCCGAGTTCGAAGGCTGCCACTGTTCCGGATCTCGTTCGCGCGGCCAAGCAAAAGCCCGGCTCAGTGTCGGCAGCAAGTTGGGGGATCGGAAGCACTGCGCACGCCGCTATCGCATTGATGGAGCAGACCGCACGCGTGGAACTTCTGCACGTTCCCTTTCCGGGAACGGCTCCTGCGATGACCCAAGTGTTCAGCGGACAGATCGATCTCATGTTCCTGTCGGCGCTGAGTGCCGTTGAGTTCGAAAAATCGGGCAAGGTGAAGGTACTCGGAGTCACCGTGGACAAGCGGATGGACGCCTTCCCTGACGTCCCAACGCTTGCGGAACAGGGCCTCCCTGGAATCGACGTCGCACTGTGGTATGGCATCACGGCGCCCGCCAAGACGCCCTCGGCCATCAAGGATTACCTGGCGAAGGAAATTCTGGAAGTCTTGAAGGACCCCACGGTGCTGCAAGACCTGCGAGGCAGGGGCATGGTGGTCCAGCCCAAAAATGCCGCCGAGTTCTCTCGCTTCATGGCGGCCGAAGAAGAACGATGGTCCAGCCTGATCAAGGCGAAGAACATTCGCATCGACAACTGAGGCCAACTCGCATGGTGATCGATTACCTACTTGTCGGCGGCCAGGTTGTCGCCAGCGAGGGCCAAGCGGAGCCCTTCATCGGCACGGTGGCAATCGCAGGCGAACGAATCGTGTGGGTGCAGCAAGGCATCGTTGACGCACCTGCGCGTCAGAGGATCGACTGTTCCGGCCTGATCGTTGCACCTGGGTTCATCGATATTCATACCCACTCGGATGCTGCGTTTCTCAAGGATTCAGGTGGCCAGAGTCAGATCACTCAAGGAGTCACGACCGAGATTGCCGGCAACTGCGGTCATAGCTGTGCACCTTGCGCCGACCCAATCTTGCTGAGGAAGCACCTTCTCGCGGTGCAAGATTCGACAGAGATCACCTGGAGGACGTTCGCCGAGTACCTCGACGTGCTACAGGCCACGCGCCCCGTATTGAACGTCGCTTCATACGTTGGCCACGGTACGGTTCGCCTTGCTGTTAAGGGAACAGCCAGTTCCGCAGCCGGCGCGGACGAACTCTCGGCGATGGGGAAGTATCTGCGCCAAGCGCTTGACGACGGCGCGATTGGTATCTCCACTGGGCTGGAGTACGCGCCAGGCATGCACGCGACCGCCGTGGAACTCTTGGAGGCAGGTGCGATTGCGGCGGAGTTCGACGTGGTGTACGCCAGTCACGTGCGCAACCGCGACTGGTTGATCGAAATGGGGGTCGGTGAGGCGCTCGGCATCGCTCGCACGACCCAGTCCAAACTCCAGCTGTCTCACATAGCTCCGAAGTACGGCGCGCCGCAGGGCGCGGCGGATCGTCTGCTGGAGATGGTGCGCTGGGCGCGCGAGGATGGCGCCGATGTGGGCTTCGATGTCATTCCCGATGAATGGGGGCCCACGAAAGTCATTGCGTCTCTCCCGGCTTGGGCACTTGAGCTGCCAAGTGACGAACTGCGGTCCCTACTGCGACCCGGACCTTCCCGTGCACGCTTGCAGGAGAACGCATTTCCCAACTGGAAGTTGCTCGCCGACCACCGATGGGACTGGCTGGTTCTCTACCATTGTGGAGCGAACCCGTCCTACATGGGAAAAACCATTCAGCAGATTGCCGTCGAGCGGCAATCCACGCCTTGGGATTGCATCTGCGACCTCCTCCTGGAAGAAGGCGCCGAGATGTCTCGCTTGATGTGGTGCGGACGGGTATCGAGCCAAGCAGACATTGATACGTTGATCCGGCAGCCTGACTGCATGGTGATTTCCGATGGCGTGTCCGTCAGTGAAGTGGGCGCTTTGAAAGACCTGCGGTTCTCGCCGATCGCTTTCTCGTGGGCAGCGTCGTTCCTTCAGAAGTACGTGAGAGATCAGCGCGTCCTGGATATCGTCGAGGCTGTAGGACGCCTGACCTGGACTCCTGCACGGCGTTTCCGGCTGGAGCATCGGGGAGAACTCCGGGCTGGATACTACGCGGACCTAGCAGTCTTCGATCTCGATCGAATCCACTGTCACTCGACGTTGGAGAACCCGAACGTCAGGTCGACAGGTGTGACTCACGTTTTTGTCAACGGCGCAGCCGTGATGCGCGACGCCGCGATGACTGAAGCGCGACCCGGCAAGGTCCTGCGGCGCGGGGCGTAACAAAGCCCGCACCATGGTCATCGCAAGAGCGCGGAGCTTCATTCTGCGAATGGGGCGTTCCGCTCCGCCGGCGCAGGGCTGTCAAAGGGGGCGTCCGTTGGCCGCTCGGACTATCGCTTCTATCTGCTGCACTGATTTCGAATTGCATTCGGTGCGCGCCGCAACCAGCAGCCTCGTGCGCTCGCTCGGATGGGAAGCGCGCGGGTTCGCGTCGGGCCCGGCATTCCTTGCCTCCGGCATGGCGGCCCGTACGCGCTGCCTGGTGTGCGATGTGCAAATGCCGGCCATGGACGGCATCGAATTGCTGGACAGGCTCCGGGGCCAGGGCATTCATGTTCCCACGCTGTTCATCACCGCGTTCGCATCGACCCGTGTGTGCGAGCGCGTGCAGGCCAGCACGGCGCTGTGCCTGATCGAGAAGCCGATCGATGCTCGCGAGCTGCAGACCTGGATCGACCTCGCACTCAAGCACGGCTGACCACCGTCTTGGAGTTCGATCGCTTGGCACGCCGCTTCGGTCAATGCATCGATGCCCCATGCGCCAGCAAGATGGTTCTCAGCGCACGCTTGCCACGCGCGTTCTGAGCTCTATAGGCCTGGCGGGCCAGCTCGACAAAGCGCTCCTCCCCCGGGTCCGGCAACGGCTCGGCGCTTTGCGGCGCATCCAGCCAAAGTGGCTCCTTCCCACAACGGTTCTCGATCTGCCGTGCGAGCTTGTCGGAGATGACACGGCCCTTCTTGATCTGGCTCCACATGCTCGCGGAGATCTGCAGCTTCTCCGCGAACTTTGCCGCCAGGCCAAGCGGCTCCGCCCCATTGGACGCACGCTCCGCAACGAAGTCGCCGAAGAGGATCAGGACGTTGTGGCGACGAATGGCTGGTAGTGACATGCTTGAAGCAGCGGAGCAAATCGTCCGTGCGAAGGACGTGAAGTGAGAAAAAAACACAACACCCAAAAAAAGTGTTGCGCCTCGCAGTAAACCCAGTTTACATTACATCCACCGACGAAATGGATTCGTCCCGTTTCTTCCGCAATCAACTTCGATTCATCGAGAACTCGCCAACCACTGGAACCATCGTGAACGCAAACCTGAGCTCACTGAACAATCGACCCGCATCGGGCCGGGCGTTCGTGCGCGTCTCGTTTTGTGGTGGTCGCAGCCTGACGACATCCAAGATGCATTCGCAGCTGAACGCCCTCCCCGCGATCCCGGCCAGCTTGTGGCTCGGACAGCAATACGAGGATCAGCCGCACCCGGGTGGAGGTAGCGCGTAAGCGCACACCTTCCAAGCTCTCTCACCAGAGGCCCGGATTCCCAAGTGGATTCCGGGCCTTTTTGTTTTTCCGTGCGGAGCGATCCGCACACAACCGCGAACGGCACCTGGTGCCGGCCGCCACGGCAGTGATCGCGCTGCCGTGAACTCACCCGCCGAGTGGCGCCGGTGGGTGATCCTTAAAAATTTGCCGCGAGTCGCGCCCCTCACTGGTGGAGCCAACGACTCGCAAGAACTTGCAGCCGTAGCTCAGCCAGGTAGAGCGCAACGTCGCCAACGTTGAGGCCGAGGGATCGAAGCCCTCCTGCTGCTCCATTTCGGGTGTGCCTTTGCAGCACCTCCAGAGGCCAACCGCGTCGGCGGCCTGGAGGGATGTGCACGGTCGGACCCGACCATGTGCAGCGATGTCGACGTGGGCGCGCAAGCGCTCGAATCGCGTGAAGACACAACCGAAATGGAAACACCCCCCGATGGCGGAATTGGTAGACGCACCGGACTCAGAATCCGGCGACGAAAGTCATGCAAGTTCGAGGCTTGCTTGGGGGACCAGCACAGGGTGTCTAGTTCAATTGGCAGAACGCCGGTCTCCAAAACCGGAGGTTGCAGGTTCGAGACCTGCGATGCCCGCCACGTCATGGCAAGAGAGCTCGCAGTTCGCCCGCATAGCTCAGCTGGTGGCAGCGCTCGCCTTGTAAGCGAGAGGTCGTCCGTCGATCCGGACTGCGGGCTCCATCCCGATCTAGGTCGTATTCGTCTAGTGGCTCAGGACACAAGGTTTTCATCCTTGTAGACGCGGGTTCGAATCCCGCATACGACTCCAGTTTCGCGCAGTAGGGGAGCCCGGTCGTCCCCGGGAGTTTCATACGCTCGAGATCGGCAGTTCGAATCTGTCCTGCGCAACCAGAATGAAGGCGCTTAGCCAAGCGGTCTACGGCACTGGGTTTTGACCCCAGCATTCCAAGGTTCGAATCCTTGAGCGTCTGCCATTCATTCATCTGACTCCCGTGTTTGGCGCAGCCTGGTAGCGCATCTGGTTTGGGACCAGAGGGTCGCAGGTTCGAACCCTGCAACACGGACCAACAAAGAGCGGGATGGGCAATACTGTTGTTCTCCCGTGGAAATCGGCCTCAAAGATTGGGAGGCGCCGGAACCCGTACCCGGACACATTGGAGCATTGGCCGAGAGGTCCAAGGCAGCGGCTTGCTAAGCCGTGGTCGCGCAAGCGGCTCGTTCGTTCGAATCGAACATGCTCCGCCAGGAACGATGGGGATGTCGCTCAACGGGGAGAGCACCTGCTCTGCAAGCAGACGGTTGTCGCATCGAAGCCGACCTTCTCCACCACCATCAGTGATCCGTTAACTCAGTGGCCAGAGTGCCTCCCTGTCCAGGAGGAAGCCAAGGGTTCAACTCCCTTACGGATCGCCACCATCAAGCCGAGATAGCTCAGGCGGTAGAGCGTCGCGTTGAAAGCGCGAGCGTCGCAGATTCGATTTCTGCTCTCGGCACCATCTTCACCGGAAGGCTGGCAGAGCGGCCTGTTGACACTGTTTCGAAAACAGATGGTCGGGTCCGCCGGCACGAGCGTTCGAATCGCTCCGCATCCGCCACGTCCCCAACCACTTTTCTTTCCCGCGTTAGCTCAACTGGATCAGAGCACTGGCCTACGAAGCCGGGGGTTGCACGTTCGAATCGTGTGCGCGGGACCATGCACCTGGAGTGCGAGCAGCATAGGTGACTGCACTGGACTGTAAATCCGGCGTCTCCCGACATACGGGGTTCGAAGCCCTGGCACTCCACCATTGTCGCGAACGACAAGTTATGCCGGAAATCCGCAGTTGACAAGAATTGCCGGAATTCAGTCCAATTTTTCAACGAGGTAGCCAAGCGGTCGAAGGCGCCGGTTTGCAAGTCCGGTGAGCATTGCTCCACATGGGTCCAAATCCCATCCTCGTTTCCATCTCGCCACCCTGCCCTGCTAGCTCAACTGGATAGAGCAGCCGCCTTCTAAGCGGCAGGTGGACCTTCGACTGGTCCGCAGGGCGCCATTCTTGTCTCGGCGACGCGACGTGTGATCTGGATCCGCGCGTGCGCGAGATCGGCGAGTGGTAGGCAGCGGCGCTGTCGTGCGCGCAGTCTTTTGCAAATTTTTCCTCGGTAGCTCAGTTGGTAGAAGCACCGCACTGTTAATGCGGGTGTCCCTGGTTCGAGCCCAGGTCGAGGAGCCAACATCTTTCAGCCGCATAGCTCAGTGGTAGAGCGCCGTCTTGATAAGGCGGAGGTCGATGGATCGTTCCCATCTGCGGCGACCAGTTCAACGGTGCGCGTAGCTCAATGGCAGAGCCGCTGGTTGTGGTCCAGCTGACGACGGTTCGATCCCGTTCGTGCACCCCATTTTCTTCACGCACCTTGCTTCCCCGCATGGCGGAACCGGTAGACGCGGTTGCCTCAAAGCAGCTGTCCGAGAGGGCGTGTCCGTTCGAGTCGGACTTCGGGGACCACCGGCTTCATTCGGTGCAGTAGCTCAGTGGAAGAGCGCGTCCCTCATAAGGACGTGGTCGATGGATCGTTCCCATCCTGCACTACCAGAACAATCGCGGGTATAGCTCAGAGGCAGCAGCAACCGGCTTTTAACCGGTAGGTCGAGATTTCGAAATTCTCTGCCCGCACCATCCACTCATCCAACCGGGCCCCTAGCTCAGAGGCAGAGCAGCGCCCCTACAAGGTCCAACCGGCTGGCCCAACACACAGGAGATTTTAGGACAAGCGCTCGGCCATGAAAGGAGGCCGCCACCATGAAACCCCAAGTACTTCAGCTCGATATCCAGGGAACGCCGCAGGCCTGGATCTCGCTCGAACAGGCCGCATCGCACTACGCCACCGGCGCCGTCGTCTGGGAAGATGGCGCGGCTCCGCTGGCCATGATGCGCGGGGGTTTCAATGTGGCGCGCGGCGCCGAGTCGAGACTGGTGATTTCGCCCATCATCGCTCTCAAGGGCTGCGCGAAGGTCAACCTGTTCGATCACACGCCCGCCTTCAACCGGCGCAAGCTCTTCGTTCGAGATCGCTTCATCTGCGCGTACTGCGCCCAGCGATTCCGTGAGCAGGACCTCACGTGCGAGCACATTCTTCCGGAAAGCCGAGGCGGCGGCTGGGACTGGATGAACCTGGTCGCAGCCTGCCGCGCGTGCAACTCCGAGAAGGCGGACCGGACGCCAGAGGAAGCCGGCATGAAGCTGGTCTATCTTCCCTATGTTCCGAGCCGATGGGAAGACTTTCTTCTGGAGGGACGGAACGTGCGAGCCGACGTGCACGAGTGGCTGGCGAGCCGGCTTCCGAAAGGCTCCAGGCTCAACTGAAAGACGAAGGGGCGCTTCCGCAAGGGAGCGCCCTTTTTTTTGCCCGCCGTTCGCGCCTCAGCGCGCGAACCGCGTGAACACGTAGTCGTGGTTCTTCACCAGCGCCTGGTGGCAGGCAAAGCAGGTCTGGTGCTGCGCCAGGTCCACGGGCTTGCCATCGACGAAGCGGCCGAATCCCCATCCGCCGGTGGCCGCGTATTTCTTCGAGTCCTTCACCATCACCTGCACGGTGGTCGCCGCGCCTGGGACCGACGCGGGCGCGAACTCCGGCGACTGCGCATGCTTCCATGCCAGCTTGGTGAGGATGGTTCCGTCAGGGAACGGCAGCGTGCCTTGGTCGTAGGCCTGGATCGCCTTGGCATTGCCGAGCACCACGCGCAGTTCGTTCAACGGCTCTGCCTCGATCGCCGGCGCGATCAGCTGCCACTGCCGATAGCCCTTGGGAATGGTGACGCCATACAAGGGCGAGGCATCTGAAATCTTCACGTCCTCCGCGGCGCTGGAAGTCGCGGCGAACACGCCGGCCGCCGCCGCGAGCGCAAGCAGGCCGAGGCCGCTGAGCTTCGCCAGCGTGCCTTGGCACGAAGCCAGGCGTGCATGGCGCGTTGTGGCGTCCGGGGCAGACACCTGCTGTGTGTTGTTTCGATTCATGGGACGGACCTTGTGCGTTGGAAATTGCCGCCGGGCGCGAAGGCCCCGCAGCGCCTGAACGCGTGGATTGTTCAGCGCCCCTGTCGCTTCCAAACGGGGTTCCGTATTCCTGTGTATCTGCACGGCCGGACGCCCACACTACGTTTCATCGGCGTGGCCTTCGTGTAATTCTTCATGTCGCCCTGTCCGGCCGACACAGTGGCATACAGACATCCGCAGCACATGTGGAGGCGCGCCCTATAAACGCGGCCGTGCCTTGCCCCGCCGCACTCGTCATGAGCTGCAGAAGGCAATCACTCTTCATTGCCCTTCACTTCAACCGCAGGAAAAACCAAATGAAAAATCTCAGCCGCCGCTTCGCCCGCACCATGGCCGCCGTGGGCCTCATGGCATTGGCTGGCGCCTTCACGTTCAATGCTTCGGCGCAGACCCCAAGCACGGCACAGCAAGCCAAGCCCACCATCGTGCTCGTGCATGGCGCCTTCGCGGAATCGTCGAGCTGGGATGGCGTCATCCGCAAGCTCGAGGCGAAGCACTATCCGGTGATCGCCGCCGCCAATCCGTTGCGTGGCGTCAAGTCCGACGCAGCCGATGTCGCGAGCATCGTCGATGCGGTCAAGGGACCGGTGGTGCTGGTGGGCCATTCCTATGGTGGCTCCGTGATCTCCAGCGCCGCCACCGGCAAGAGCAACGTGAAGGCACTTGTCTTCGTCGCTGCCTTCGCGCCTGAAGCCGGCGAGTCGGCAGCCGATCTCGCCGCCAAGTTCTCCGGCAGCACGCTCGGGCCCGCGCTGGCACCGCCGGTCGCACTCGCCGACGGCGGCAAGGACCTGTACATCCTGAAGAACAGGTTCCACGACCAGTTCGCCGCCGACGTTCCGGCCGCGGCTGCGCGCCTGATGGCCGCGACCCAGCGCCCCATCGCCGAGTCGGCGCTCGGCGAGCCCGCGGGCGCACCCGCGTGGAAGACGGTGCCCTCGTGGTTCGTCTATGGCGACGCCGACAAGAACATTCCGCCCGCGGCGCAGGCCTTCATGGCAGAGCGTGCCAGGTCGGTGAAGACGGTGGTCGTCAAGGGCGCCTCGCACGTCGTGATGACGTCCAGGCCCGAGGTGGTCGCGAAGCTCATCGACGAAGCGGCCAGCCGATAGAGGACGCAGAGATTTCCGTTCACCAGCACAAGGCAAATGACCATGACAGATTCCGACGCATCCAGCCGCCGCGCGGCGTTCCATCCCACCCTGACGCGCCGCGGTGCGCTGGTGGCCACTGCGGGCCTTCTCGCAGGTTCGGCGGCCGCGAGCTTCGCGGCCACACCCGCGGACAGGAGCGCCGCAGCGCAAGGCGACGCGATACGGCCCTTCCGCATCGACATTCCCGAGGAGGCGATCACCGATTTGCGCCGGCGCCTCAGGGCCACGCGATGGCCCGACCGCGAGACGGTCGGCGACACCTCGCAAGGCGTTCAGCTGGCCAGGTTGCAGGCGCTGGTTCGCTACTGGGAAACGGGCTATGACTGGCGCAAGGTCGAGGCCAGGCTCAATGCGCTGCCGCAGTTCATCACCGCGATCGACGGCGTCGATATCCAGTTCATCCACGTGCGCTCCCGCCATCCGGACGCATTGCCGCTGATCCTGACGCATGGCTGGCCCGGCTCGATGCTGGAGTTCCTGAAAACCATCGGTCCGCTCACCGACCCGACCGCCTTCGCAGGCAGTGCCGCCGACGCCTTCCACATCGTGATCCCGTCCATCCCCGGCCATGGCTTCTCCGGCAAGCCCAGGGAGACGGGCTGGGGCCCCGAGCGCGTGGGCCGCGCGTGGGACACGCTGATGAAGCGGCTGGGCTACACGCACTACGTGTCCCAGGGCGGAGACCATGGTTCGGTCATCTCGGATGCGATGGCACGCCAGGCACCGCAAGGCCTGCGGGGCATCCACCTGAACATGCCCGCCACCGTGCCCGCGGAACTGGTCAAGCCCATCAACAACGGCGATCCCGCGCCGGCCGGACTGTCGGCGTCCGAGCGGGCGGCGTTCAACACGCTCAGCGCCTTCTTCAAGACCGGTGCCGCATACGGCGCCATGATGGTGACGCGCCCCCAGACGATCGGCTATCCGCTGGCCGACTCGCCAGCGGGCCTGGCCGGCTGGATCTACGAGAAGTTCGCGCAATGGACCGACAGCGGCGGCGAACCCGAGCGCGTGCTCGGCCGGGACGAGATGCTCGACGACATCACCCTCTACTGGCTCACCGACACGGCAGCTTCTTCCTCGCGGTTCTATTGGGAGAACAACAACAACAACTTCAGCGCGGCGGCGCAGAAGACGCAGGACATCTCGATCCCGGTCGCCATCACCGTGTTCCCGGGCGAAATCTACCGCGCGCCGAAAAGCTGGGCCGGGCGCGCCTATCGAACGCTCTCCTATTTCAACGAAGTCGGCAAGGGCGGCCACTTTGCCGCCTGGGAACAGCCGCAGCTGTTCAGCGAGGAACTGCGCGCGGCGTTCCGGCCGCTGCGACAGCCCGCCTGAGCGCGCGCGCATTGCGCGGCGGCACCGAGCGCCACGGCAAGGACTGGACCCGGGCCAGCCCATCCGCATCAGCCACGGCTACGCCTGGCCGCCCTCGACCGGCAGCGGCGCCAACTGCACGTTGTTGCGGCCGGCCCGCTTGGCGCGGTAGAGCATCTCGTCCGCCTGCTTCACCAGTGCGGCGGCGGTTGTTCCGCCACCCTGGTAGAACGCCACGCCGATGCTCGCGGTGACACGGATCGTCGGCTGCTGCTCGATGTCGAACGGCGCCTGCATGGCCACGACGAGCTTCGCGGCGGCCGACACCGCGATGTCGGCATGGGGCAGCCCCTCCATGATCACCGTGAACTCGTCGCCGCCCAGGCGCGCGCGCACGTCGCTCGAGCGCAGCCCCTGCGACAGCCGGCCCGAGAAAGCCTTCAGCAGCTCGTCGCCGGTCTGGTGCCCGAACTGGTCGTTGATCTGCTTGAAGCCGTCGATGTCCAGGTACATCAGCGCCATCAGCGCCCCCGCGCTGCGGCTGCGGTCCATCGCTTCGCGCAGGCGCGCTTCGAAGCCCGCGCGGTTGGCCAGGCCGGTGAGCGGATCGATCTGCGCCAGGTTCATCAGGCGCTTCTCCTCGAGCTTCTGCCGCGTGATGTCGGTGATCACGGCGTGGAAGCCGACGATCGCATCGGCATTGGCCGCGGGCTGCGGGATGTACTGGGCCTCGTAGCAGTTGTAGCTGTCGCTCTGGCTGACTTCGCTCTGGAAGGTGACGGCTTCGCCGGCCAGCGCGGCACGGATGTGCGGCTTCAAGGATTCGTAGGCCGGCTCGCCCAGCAGCTCCTGCACCGTGTGCCCCTGGATCTGGTCGCGCGAGAGCCCGAACTCGCGTTCATAGGCCAGGTTGTTGAAGCGGTAGCGCTCGTCGGCATCGATGTAGGCCACGCGCATCGGCAGCGCGTCGGCCACGGTGCGCAGGCGGGCTTCGCTTTCCTGCAGCGCTTCCTCGGCCTCGTGATGCGCGGTGATGTCGCTGTCCAGCGTGTAGAGGCCCACCACCTCGCCCGCTTCGTTGCGCTCCGGCACCAGCGTGGCCTGGATGTCGCGGCGCCCGCCGGACCCTGTCACCCGCCGCTCGTAGGTGACCTGGCGCCCGCCCAGGGCCGCGCGGATGTACGGCTCCATCTGCATCCACGCCTCCTCGCCGTAGAACTCGCGCAGGCTGCGGCCGAGCAGCTGCTGCGGCTCGATGCCGAACCAGTCCTGGTAGGCCTTGTTGACAAAGCGGAACCGCAGGTCGCGGTCCAGGTGGGAGATCAGCGCCGGCAGGTGGTCCGTCACCATGCGCAGGCGCTGCTCGCTCTCGCGCAGGGCCTGCTCCGCGGCCTTGGCCGCCGAGATGTCGCGCATCAGCCCCGAGAAATACTCGAGATCGCCGTGCTTGTCGCGGTGCGCGATCACCATGTGGCTGACCGGGAACGGCTGCTTCTGCGCATCCCACACCAGCGACTCACCCACCCAGACGCCGGTCGCGACCGCAGTGGGCACCACCTCCGACCTGAACCGCTCCAGCGTCTGCGGCGGATTGAAGTCGGACACTCTCAGCGTCTCGACCGGGGCATCGAGGTCCACGCCGGTGCGGCGCCGCGCGGCGGGGTTCATGTAGATGAGCCGCCCCTTCGCATCGTTCTGGATGATGTAGTCGGTCGTCGTGTCGAAGATGGCCGTCAGCGTACGAAGGGCCCGCTCGGCGCGGGTGCGCTCCGTGATGTCGGTCACCGTTCCGACGTGGCCCATGACACGGCCTGCGGCCAGCACGGGCCGGCTGCGCAAGGCCACCAGCACCTGCGTGCCATCCTTGCGGTGCAGCCGGCGCGTGGCGTTCAGCGGTTCGGCCGCGCTGACGATGCGGACCCAGTCCTGGCGGACCTTCTCGCGGATCTCCTCGCGCACCAGCGTGAGCCAGCCCTCCTGCGCCTCTTCGCGCGCCAGCCCGTGGATCGCCAGGTACTCGTCGTTCACGTAGGTCATGCGGCCATCGCTGTCGCAGCGGAACAGCCCGACCGGCGATGCATCGGTGACCGCCGCCACCTCGAGCCGCTGTTCGCGCAGCTCGCCCATCAGCGCATCGAATTCGCGCGCCAGGTCGCCGCGCTCGTCGTTGGCGACGACGTCGAGCTTGACCTGGCTGTCCGGTGATTGGCGCAGGGTGCGGATCGCATTGCTCAGCGCTTCGAGCGGGCGCATGACCCAGGCCGTGCCCAGCCACACCAGCAGCGCGCAGCCCAGGCCCAGCCAGAACAACTGCATCCGCAGGTTGCGCCGTGCCTGTTCCAGCGGTGCGTAGGCGGCGTGCGCCGGCACGACCAGGCGCAGGTCCCAGTCGGCGCTGCGCACCGTGGCGTGCGTTGCCAGGTCGCGCTCGGGATCGCTGGCGAAGGCGTCGGTGGCCGTGTCGGCCGGCTTGAGCAGCAGCTTCGGGTCCGGGTGCATGACGATGCGGGGCGACTCGCCGCGCGTGACGATCTCGTAGTGGCCGCCCCGGCCGATGCTGGCGCGGCTGAGATCGCCGAGCACGTTGGCGCGCTGCAGGTTCAGCGCCGCACCCAGCACGCCGACCAGGCGGCCGTCCGCTCCTTCGACGGGAACCGCCATCACCACGGCGGGCTGCCGGCCACCCTTGGTGAGCAGCGGCGCGGAGATGGCGGGCTGGCGCCGATCGCGCACCTGCTTGAAATAGTCGCGGTCGGCCACGTTCGGCGGCTGGCCTGCGGCCGGATGGATCGCGACGATGGCGCCGTCCGGCGTGGCCACCGCGGCGTTGTCGAACATCGCGCGCAAGTCCTTGTCCGCAAGGAAGCGCTGCTGTGCCACGGGGTCGGCGATGCCGGCCGCGCCGAGTTCCCGGGCGGCCCGCGACAGCGCAGCCAGATGAACGCCCAGCTTGTAGTCGAGATCCGCCGCGGCGCTCTCGGTCAGCGCCTGCTGCTGTTCGCGCATCAGGTTGACGTACTCGCTGGAGAGGCTCCGGTACTGCCAGCCGCCCGTTGCACCCACCAGGGCGAGCACGAGCAAGGTGATGAGCAAGGCTGTCTTCGTTCTCAGCTTGAGCCGCACTGGGTTTCCTTCGCTGGGCACGACGGCCCGGTCGTTCGGGACTGCGTTTGCCGATGATAGCAATGGGCTGCGCTATGTCTCCTGCGGAATAGCTGATGTACACCGGGGACGCTCGCCGCCATGGAATGCGGCTCGTAGACTGAGCCGCGGCATTTCAAACCATGGCATCAGGAGACATCGTGGACAACTTCTTGCAGCTCAAAGTGGCCATCGCCGATCACGTCGCAACGCTGACGCTGAATGCGCCACCGGTCAATGCGCTGACGCGCGTGCTCAACGACGAGCTGACGCGCGCGCTGGACCAGATCTCCGAGATGGACGAGGTGCGCGCGGTGATACTGACCGGCGAAGGCAAGGTGTTCTGCGCCGGCGCCGACCTGAAGGGACGCGCCGAAGTCATCAAGGGACCGGGCGACCTGATGGCCCATTCGCGCCGCACGCGCGAATGCTTCCACGCGATCCGCGAATGCGCCAAGCCCGTGGTCTGCGCCATCAACGGTGCCGCGCTCGGTTCCGGCCTTGCCATGGCGGCTTCGAGCGACATTCTCATCGCCTCGGAGAAGGCCTCGCTCGGGCTGCCCGAGGTCGACGTCGGCCTGCTCGGCGGCTGCCGCCATGCGATGCGGCTGTTCGGCCATTCGCGCCTGCGCCGCATGATGCTCACCGGCATGCGCGTGCCGGGCGCCGAGCTGTACCGGCTCGGCATCGTCGAGGCGTGCACCGCGCCCGAGGACCTGATGCCCGCGGCCCGCGAGATCGCCGCCGCCATCGCGTCCAAGAGCCCGGTGTCCACCCGCATGGGCAAGCACACGCTCAACGTGATCGAGGACATGAGCCTGCGCGACGGCTACCGCTACGAGCAGGACATGACGGCGCAGATCGCGAAGACCGACGATGCGAAGGAAGCCCAGCGCGCCTTTGCCGAGAAACGCGCGCCGGTATTCACGGGGCGCTGAACCCTCGGGCCGGCGGAGCCGAAGCGCACCTTGCGCGTCGCTTGCGGGACGGCATCCACCAGCTTGCGATGTTCAAATCTTCTGCATGCGAGCGGTCTGGCCGGGTTGCTCGCCATCAAGAAAGGACGCTCCCCATGTTTGCCGAACCCTCCGCGAAAACCCGCGAGCTGCTCGAACGCCTCAACAAGTTCTTCGACCAGCACATCTATCCGAACGAAGCGCGCTACCACCACGAGATGGACGCCTTCCGCCGCCAGGGCAATGCCTGGCAGGTGTCGCCGCTCATCGAGGAGCTCAAGCCCGTGGCGCGCGCGGCGGGCCTGTGGAACATGTTCCTGCCGCATCCGCACCGCGACGTGCCCGCCATCTCCAATCTCGACTACGCGCCGCTGTGCGAGGTGATGGGCCGCGTGTCGTGGTCAGGCGAGGTGTTCAACTGCTCGGCGCCCGACACCGGCAACATGGAGACCATCGAACGCTACGGCACCGAGGCGCAGAAGGACGAATGGCTGGCACCGCTGCTCGCGGGCGAAATCCGCTCGGGCTTCCTGATGACCGAGCCGGCCGTCGCCTCGTCGGACGCCACCAACATCCAGTGCACGATCCGCCGCGAAGGCGACGAGTACGTGATCAACGGCCGCAAGTGGTTCTCTTCGGGCGCGGGCAGCCCGCGCTGCAAGATCTTCATCGTGATGGGCAAGACCGACCCCGATGCGCCGCGCCATGCGCAGCAGTCGATGGTGCTGGTGCCGCGCGACACCAAGGGCATCACGGTGCTGCGCCACCTGTCGGTGTTCGGCTACGACGATGCGCCGCACGGCCACATGGAAGTGCTGCTGGAGGACGTGCGCGTTCCCGTGTCGAACATCCTGCTGGGCGAAGGACGCGGTTTCGAGATTGCGCAGGGGCGGCTCGGCCCGGGACGCATCCACCATTGCATGCGCTCCATCGGCGCCGCCGAGCGTGCGCTCGAACTCATGTGCGACCGGCTGCGCAGCCGCGTGGCCTTCGGCCGTCCGCTCGCGGAGCAGTCGATCTGGCACGAGCGCATCGCCGAGTCACGCTGCCTCATCGACCAGGCCCGCCTGCTCACGCTCAATGCCGCCCACAAGATGGACACCGTGGGCAACAAGGAAGCCCGCGCCGAGATCGCGATGATCAAGGTGGTGGCGCCCAACATGTCGTGCAAGGTGGTCGACTGGGCGATCCAGGCGCACGGCGCCGCCGGCGTCAGCCAGGACTTCTGGCTGGCCGAGGCCTATGCGCACCAGCGCACGGTGCGCATCGTCGACGGACCCGACGAAGTGCACCGCAACGCCATCGCCAAGCTGGAGCTGGCCAAGCGCGCCGCGCCGGCGCGCGCCTGAACCCGCCGAGGCGCAGCGCGCCCGGGCTCAATCGAGCTTGGCGCCCACCGCCTTGGCCAGCGAGCCCCAGCGTTCCGACTCCGCTGAAATGAACCGTCCGAACTCCGCGGGCTTGCTGCCGACGACCTGCACGCCCTGCTGCTCGAACTGCTGCTTCAGGTCGGGCGAGCGCAATGCGGCGCCCACGGCACCATGCATCTTGTCGATGACTTCGGCCGGCGTGCGTGCCGGGGCGAGCATTCCGTACCAGTTGTAGGCCTCCACCTTCGGCAGGCCGAGCTCGCCGACCGTCGGCACGTCCTTGAGGACCGGAATGCGCACGGCGCTGGTCACCGCCAGCGCGCGGACCTTGCCTGACTGGATGAACGGCAGGGCCACGGGAATGTCGACCATCATCATGTCCACCTGGCCGCCCATCAGGTCGGTCAGCGCGGGCGCCGCGCCGCGGTAGGGAATGTGGGTGATGTTCAACCGGGCCTCGCGCTTGAGCAGCTCCGCCTGCAGGTGCGGCGTGGTCCCGCTGCCGGCCGAGGCGTAGTTGACCTTGCTGGCGTCGCCGGTGGCGGTGGCCTTCAGGTCCGCGAAGGTCTTGAATCTTGAGTCGGCGGCCACCACCAGCACCGCCGGCACCTTCAGTGCCTGGGTCACCGCGACCAGGTCCTTCTGCGGATCGTAGGGCATCGAGGGCGCGATGTGCGGCACGATGGCCAGCGCACCGGCCGAGGAGAACAGCAGCGTGTAGCCATCGGCCGCCGACTTGGCGACCGCGTCGGCACCGAGCAGGCCGCCGGCGCCGCCCTTGTTGTCGATGATGATGGATTGGCCCAGGGAGGCGCTCATCCTGGCGCCGAGTGCGCGGGCCGTCTGGTCCACCGGCCCGCCGGCCGGAAAGGGAACGACCACGCGGATCGGCTTGGCGGGATAGGCCTGCGCCCAGCCCGAGGCGGCGGCCAATGCGAGGGCGAGCGCGGCTGCGGATTTGAAAAGTCCGTTCATGTCGATGTCTCCGATGTCTTCGAATGTCGTGCCCGGACTTTAGGCATGGCACCGGGCCGTGCCACCGCATCCGGGCGCATAGCTGCTATGCGATGCGGGCCGTTATGCGCCGCCGCGCATCACAGCCTTGCGGGCCCGCCTCTAGCCCGCGGCCGGACCGGATTCCAGAATTCATCCAACACAAGGAGAATCCGAATGAGCATGACCAAGGGGCCGCTGTCGCACGTCAAGGTGCTGGACCTCAGCCGCATCCTCGCCGCACCGTGGGCCAGCCAGATCCTCGCGGACCTGGGCGCCGAAGTGATCAAGGTCGAGCGGCCCGGCGCGGGCGACGACACGCGGACCTGGGGACCTCCGTTCCTGAAGGATGCCGAAGGCCGGGATACGAAAGAGGCGGGCTACTATCTGGCCGTCAACCGCGGCAAGCGCTCGATCACCGTGAGCCTCGACAAGCCGGAAGGCCAGAAGATCATCAAGGAACTCGCCATGCGGGCCGACATCGTGCTCGAGAACTACAAGGCCGGCACGCTGGCGCGCCATGGCCTGGACGAGGCCTCGCTGCGCCGGATCAACCCGCGCCTCATCTACTGCTCGGTCACGGGCTTCGGCCAGACGGGCCCCCGGCGCGACCAGCCGGCCTACGACTTCCTGATCCAGGCGATGGGCGGCCTGATGAGCGTCACCGGCGAGAAGGACGGCCGCCCCGGCGGCGGCCCGCAGAAGGTCGGCATCCCGATCGTCGACCTGATGACCGGCATGTACACCGCCGTCGCCGTGCTTGCCGCCCTCGCGCGCCGCAATGAAAGCGGCGTGGGCGACGCCATCGACATCGCGATGCTCGACGTGCAGGTGGCGGCGCTTTCCAACCAGGCGATGAACTACCTGGTGTCGGGCCAGGTGCCGCAGCGCAACGGCAACGCGCATCCGAACATCCAGCCGCAGGACGTGTACGGCTGCGCCGACGGCGACGTGATCCTCGTGGTCGGCAACGACACCCAGTTCGCCCGGCTCTGCGAAGTCTTCGGGCGAAACGACTGGGCCGCGGACGAGCGCTTTGCGACCAATGCGCAGCGGGTCCGCAACATCGGCGCGTTGTCCGCGATGCTGCGCGAGGCTTTCGCAAAGTGGGAGCGCGGGCAACTGATTGCCGCACTCGACAAGGCCGGCGTGCCCTGCGGTCCGATCCACACGGTTGCCGAGGTGTTCGAGGAGCCGCAGGTCAAGGCGCGCGGAATGCTGCGCCATGTGCCGCATCCGAGCGGCGTCGACGCACCGCAGGTCGCGAGCCCGATGCGCTTTGCGCAGGCGGCGCTGCAAACGCCGGCCGCACCGCCGCTGCTGGGCCAGCACAGCGACGACATCCTGTCCGAGCTGGGCTACAGCGCGGCCGGCATCCATGCGCTGCGCGAGGCCGGAGCGATCTGATGGCCGCCGCGATGAAGCTGCACTGGTCGCCCAAGTCGCCCTATGTGCGCAAGGTGATGATCTGCGCCCACGAGCTCGGCCTGCTGCCCCGGCTCGAGCTGGTGCGCTCGGTCGCTGCGATGCGCACGCCCAATCCGGCCCTCATGGCGGACAACCCGCTGTCGAAGATCCCGACCCTGGTGCGCGAGGACGGCTCGGCGCTGTTCGATTCGGTCGTGATCTGCGAATACCTCAACGAGCTGGCCGGCGGGTCGTTGTTCCCGCCGCAGGGCGAGGCGCGCTGGCAGGCGCTGCGCTGGCACGCTTTCGGCGACGGGTTGCTCGACGCGCTGATCCTCTGGCGCAACGAGCGCGAACTCGAGGTGCCGCTGCAGGCGCTGCTCGATGCGTTCGAGCTCAAGACCCGCGCCTCGCTGCAGAGGCTCGACCGCGAAGCGGCGGCCTTGCGCCAGGCACCGTTCTCGATCGGCCAGCTGACGCTCGGCTGCGCGCTCGGCTACCTCGACTACCGTTTCGGCACGCTCGGATGGCGCAGCGCGGCGCCGGCGCTCGCGGACTGGTTCGAGACGCTGCGTGCGCGGCCCTCCTTCGCCGCGACCGAGCCGGCGGAAGGCTGAGCACTTCAGCTCAGCGGTAGAGCACCGCCGGATTGTCCTGGAGCACCTGCCGGACGACGTCGTCGTTGCCGGCCCAGTCCTTGAACATCGCGAGCAGCGCGGCCGTGTCCGGGGCCGGCGCCACGCGCAGGTGCGGCCAGTCGCTGCCCCACACGAGGCGCTCCGGATTGGCCTCGACCAGCTTCTGCTGGAACGCGCGGCCGGCCTGCCAGTCGGGCGCGTTCAGCAGATTGCGGTAGGCGCACAGCTTGACCCATGTGCGGCCCGAGGCCAGCAGCTCGAGCAGCACGCGGAAGCCGGGCGCGTCGACGCCCGCTTCCACGTCGAAGCCGCCCATGTGGTCGATCACGACCGGCACCGGCAGCGCCTTCAGTTCGGCGGCGATGCCGGGCAAGGCCTGGCCGTCGGTCCACAGCTCGGCGTGCAGGCCGGCATCGGCCAGTGCCGGGGCCAGTGCCCGCAGGTCGTCGAAGGAGGCGCTGCCCGCGAAGTTGCTGCCGGCGCCGCTGCGGTGGCTGAAGCGCGCACCGCGCACGCCCTTGCCGTGCAGGCCGTTCAGCGCCAATCGGCTGCCGGGCTGCACGACCACCACGCCGCGCAGGTTCGCATGGGCCGCCAATGCGTGCAGCAGCAGCGCGTGGTCTTCGCCATAGGCGCTCGGATGCACCAGCACGCCGTGGCCCAGGCCGAGGCGCGCCAGCAGCGCCAGGTATTGCAGCGCCACGGCCTCGGGCGGCGTGTAGCTGCGCTCGGACGCCAGCGGAAAGCGGTCGTAGGGGCCGAACAGGTGGGCGTGGCAGTCCCATCCGGCCGGCGCATGCGGCGCGCCGTTCATTCGGCAAGCGCCGCGTGCTGCGGCAGGGCAAAGGCCGGCGCCACGCCTTCGGGCAGCGGAATCTCGTGGCAGTTGAGCGTCATCGCGACCATGGTGTAGTAGCCGACCAGCGCCGTGAGCTCCACCACGGTGCGCGCGCCCAGGCGCGCCATCGCCATGTGGTACGTGGCATCCGAGACCGAGTTGTGGCGGTTGAGCTCGACGGCGTAGCGGTAGACGGCGGCATCGTCCGCCGACAGGCCGGGCGGCTCGGCGCCGGCCAGGATGGCTTCGATCACGGGCTGCTCGATGCCCGCCTTCTCGGCCTCCGCGCGGTGCGCATACCACTCGAAGGGCGAGTTGCAGGCACGGCCCGTGACCAGGATCGCGAGCTCCGACAGCCGCGGCGGCAAGCCCGTGCCGTAGCGCAGCAGCGCGCCGAGCGCCTGCCACTTGTCGGCCAGCTCCGGGTTGTGCAGCGCGGCCCGCAGCGGACCCTGGATCCTGCCGCGCGGGCCGGAGACGATCCTGTCGTGGACCGCGCGCTGTTCGGGGCTCATGGAGTCGGTCGGAAAAAGGGGTATGCGTGGCATGAGGTGCTTCCTTCAAAGTGTCCGGTTCAGGGCGGCAGCGTGCCGATCCAATCGGCAATCGCCTGGGCCACCTCCTCCGGCTGTTCGGGGATCAGTGCATGGCTGGCGCGTGGAACGATCTTCACCTGCACCTTGTCGCCCAGCACGTCCTTGAGTTCGTTACGCGTGGCCGGCGGGCGCCAGGGGTCTTCGGCGCCTTGCAGGTCGAGGATGGGCGCGTGGCTCACCGGCCACCATACCTCCTTGGCCGGCGTGCGGCCGGCGCGGCTGTAGGCCTCGCGCAAGGCCGGGTGCCAGCCCTCGAGCCAGGGCGTGGGATCGTTGCCGGGCGCGAAGAAGGCCTCGCGCAGGCCGCGCAGCCGCGCGTCGCGCGATTGGGCCGGATCGCTGGCGACCGCGAGCGACCGGGCCATGCCGAGCGGGAAGGTGCGCGCCGCGCCCGCCGCGACAACCACGCCGCGCACGAGGCCGGGATGGTCGAGGTCCGCGACCCGCGCCACGAAGTGGCCATAGGCGTGGCCAACCAGCACGGCCCGGCCGCCGGCCAGTTGCCGCACGGTGGTCGCGACATCGCCCGCGAGCACATGCAAGGTGAGATCGTTCATCGGCCCGGCCGATGCTCCCATGCCGCGCGGCTGCGGACGCAGCACCTTGAAGCCGGAGGCGGCCAGGCGTCCTGCAAGGCCGCCGAAATCTTCGGAGTCGCGCTGCGAGGACGGCAGCAGCACCACGGCAGGCCCCTGGCCCTCGACGATGACATCGATGCGAACGGCGCCTTCGCTCAGCAGCACGCGCTGGCGGGCGGCTCGCGCCGGTGCGAAAGGCGCGCAGGCGCCCACCGCGAAGGCACCGGCCAGCGCGCCCAGGGCGGCACGGCGCCGGCGTGATGCGGGGAAATCGAATGGCATGGCCTGTGGTCTCCTTGGCCGCTCGCCTCCAGCCCCCCAGGCAGGACTGCGGCGCGGCCTGTGCGTGGAGGGTAGGCCAGGATGCGCGTGCAACCTATGCACCGGCGGGGAAGGCTGCTATGCAGTCCGGCGCGCGGCCGGCGGTTCTTCAGGCGCTTTCCGCGCCCGG
Organism: Variovorax beijingensis; assembly: GCF_007828835.1. Classification (GTDB taxonomy): domain Bacteria; phylum Pseudomonadota; class Gammaproteobacteria; order Burkholderiales; family Burkholderiaceae_C; genus Variovorax; species Variovorax beijingensis_A. The sequence continues at coordinate 21,227 of NZ_VIVL01000022.1, forward strand.
GCGCCAGAGCCCCTGCCGCGTGCTTTCTTCCACGGCCTGCACGATCTGCGCGGCCACGGACAGGACCGCCTTGCCCGGCCCCTTGCTGCGCGCCATGATCATCGAGACGATGCGCTGCAGGCCGGGCGAGACGATCTTCGAAGCCTGCAGGCGGCCCTCCTTCACCTCCGCCCAGACCGCATGCAGCGGCAGCACCGTGTAGAGCCGCTCCTGCGCCACGACCGAGCGCATCAGCGGCAGGGAGTCGGCTTCGAGCACGGGCGACAAGGAAATGTGCTGCTGGCGGGCGAGCGCGTCGAGCGCGCTGCGCAGACCGTTGGGGGCGCTCGGAAGGATGAACGGAAGCCCGTCGAGTGCGCTGAACGGCAGCTCCGGCTTGGCGGTCAGGCGGTCGCCGGCAGGGCCGATCAGGTAGCTGTCCACCGTGGCGAGCGCCTGCTCCTGCTCCGGCAGCACGGCGCCGTAGCGGTAGAGGATCGCGATGTCCACGCGCCCGTCCGCCAGCCACTCTTCCACCTGCCCGCTCGATCCCTCGAGAATCTTGAGCTGGATGCCGGGATGGCGTGCCTGCAGCCGATTGAACAGCTTGCCGACGATCGGATTGGTGACCGAAGGCAGCGAGCCGATGGTGACGCGGCCGGCCGGCTCGCGCGCCTCGCCGCGAATCTCCAGCTGGAGCTGCTCGGCGTCCGAGAGCAGCGCCTTCACATGTGGAAAGAGCCGCTGCCCCACCTCCGACAGCTGCACGCCGCGGCCCGTGCGATTGAACAGGCGCGCGTTGCATTCGCGCTCGAGCGCGTTGAGGTGGCGGCTCAGCAGCGACTGGCTGCTGTCCAGGAACAGCGCGGCGCGCGTCAGGCTTCCCAGTTCGGCAATCGCGAGGAAAGCGCGCCACTTCTGCAGGTCCGAGGCAATGTCGAGCTGGATGTTCGTGGCTTTGCTGGGCTGCATCTCGGCGGAGGAGGGAACGAGGGAGATGGGCCGCATTCTGCCTTTGCCTGCCCGCCCCAGGGTTTGTCCCGACAATGCAAGGACGCAAATGTCGTCCGCGCTACAAACTCCGCGAGCCGGTGTGCCCTAGGATTCGCCAGCCCAAGGAAATTCGCCATGCGCGTTCGATCCGGTTTGTTCTTCGCCCGCGCCGAGGGCCCCGCCCGGCACGGTGGTGACGCATGCTGCCTCTGAAGGATCTCCACGCCTTCTTCGAGCGCTGCATCTGGCCGCGCGCGCTGACGCAGGCCGAGCGGACGAAAGCCTTCGAAGCCCTGTACGTTCGCCGCCATGAAGCGCACTCCTACGTGTGCCGGCGCGACGAGACCGCCGACAGCTGGATCGGCGTGCTGGAGGGTTTTCTGCGCGTCCAGGACACCACGGTGGACGGCCGCCTGATCATGTTCACCGGGGTCGCATCGAGCGGATGGATCGGCGAGGGATCGCTGCTGAAGCCGGAGCAGCGCAAGTACGAGGTCATGGCGACGCGGCCGACCGTCACCGTGCATCTGCCGAGGGCCACGTTCTCCTGGCTGCTCGATCGAAGCATTCCGTTCAACCACTTCATGCTCTCCCATCTGAACGAGCGCCTCGGACAGTTCATCGCGATGGTGAAGTTCGACCGGCTGCTCGAACCGACGGCGCGCGTGGCGCGGGGGATCTCGAGCCTGTTCCATCCAGTGCTCTATCCGAACACCGACTCCACGCTGCGGATCAACCAGGAGGAGATCGGTTCGCTCGTCGGCATCTCGCGCCAGCGCGTCAACGCCGCGCTGACCGAACTGGAAGCCGCCGGCCTCATCCGGCGCGGCTACGGCTACATCACGGTGATGGACCGGCAGGCGCTTGCCAAGTACCCCTGACCGGCCTGCGGTGCATCGTGGGAAACCGAAGGGTTTTTCCTTAGAAATCAGTGGCCCGAATGTCCGTCCCGGAACAGTTGCCCGGGGTCTCGCCTTTCAGAATCACGCAGGCATCGCTCCACGTCGTTGCGGTGCACAGGCTGACAACCGACAAAGGAATCGAGACATGCACTTCTTCTCCTCCTCCAAGGAATCACGGGCCCGCACGAAGCTCCACGCCGTTGCCGCTGCTGCTGCCGGCGCTGCGATGCTGGCCGCTTGCGGCGGCGGCTCCGATCACCGCGGCGCGGTCCCCGTGCTGCTTCCGGTCCCGCCTGCTGCGCAACCCGCAAGCCCGCCACCTGCACCGGCCGTGACGGCCCAGAAGGCCTGCGGCGAGCTGAACGGAAAAACCGTGGCGGGCGCCGCGCTGACGGCCGCCATGCAGGAGGCGGCCGCGGGCGTGCCCGTCTACTGCAAGGTCACCGGCACGATCGCGCCGGCGCTGAACTTCCAGATCTCCCTGCCGCAGGCATGGAACGGCAAGCTCTACTACCAGGGCGGCGGCGGCTACAACGGCGCGATCACGCCGCCCTCGGTGCCGGCGCTGGGCCTGGGCTACGCCGTGGTCGCGAGCGACTCGGGGCACCAGGGCAATGTCCTGAGCGCGGACTTCGCATTGACCGACACCTTTGCCGCGCAGCTGTTCGGCAGCCTCTCGGTGCCCACCGTGATGTCGACGGCCACCGAGACCCTGGCGGCGGCTTATGGAAGCCTGCCGGCCAAGTCGTACTTCGAAGGCTGCTCGAACGGCGGCCGCGAAGCCTTGATGGCGGTGCAGCGCTCGCCGAACCTCTTCGATGGCGTCATTGCGCGCGCACCGGCCTACAACTGGGTCGGGTTCATGGGCGCCTTCAACCGGAACTCCAGGGCACTGGCCGCGCCCGGCGGTGCATTCAGCGCCGCGAAGACCGCGCTCCTGAGCAAGCATGTGCGGGACGCCTGCGATGGGCTCGACGGGCTTGTCGACGGCGTGGTGTCGAACCAGGCCGCCTGCACGCCGGCGCTCGCCAACGTGGCCGCCCTGCGCTGCGCCGGCGGAGCCGACACTGGCGACACCTGCCTGTCGGACGCGCAGCTCGACGTGGTCACGTCCTGGACCACGCAGGCCGCATTCACGGGCAGCCCCACCTTCCGCAATGCGGGCTGGAACCTGACGGGCAACGAGGACGACCCCGGCGCCTGGCGGACCTGGCTCACGGGCGACGGCAATGTCACCATGGCGCTGCAGTTCCTGTTCCAGGACACGACGGTCAAGAACTACCTGGCCCGCGACCGGAGCACGGACTCGCTGGCCTACACGCCCTGGGACCAGAACCAGAATGCCCTCTATGCCATGGCCGCGCTCAACGACGCGACCAACGCCGACATCCGCCCGTTCATCAACAGCGGCGGCAAGCTGATACTGTGGCACGGCGGGAATGATTCCGCGCTCAGCGTGCGGTCGACCACCGAGTACTACGGGAACATGCGAAGCGCCATCGGCGCCGCAACCGCCGACGCATCGACGCGCTTCTATGTCGCACCGGGCGTGAACCACTGCGCCGGAGGACCGGGCGCCGACACCTCGGATCTGCTGACGGCCCTGGACCAGTGGGTGACCAAGAGCGCGGCCCCCTCCACGCTGCTCGCGGAGAAGCGCGATGCGCAAGGGGCGGTGCTGCTGAGCCGGCCGCTGTGCCAGTACCCGCAATACCCGCGCTACACCGGCCCGGCCAACGATGCGGCGGCGGCGAAGCTGGCCGCCAACTACAGCTGCAGTTCCTGAGTTGCGGCTCCGGCGCCGCCCGCCCTCGGACGCAGACGCGGATCAGTTCGGCACCGCCGCGCTGCGCTCCAGCGTCCAGAGGCGGTCCAGCAGCGCCCGCGCGGGTGCACTGCCGATCACGGGCGAGGACAGTTCGATGAACTTGTCTTCGAGCTCGGCATCGCTCAGCGGTTCTTCCGGATCGCCCTTGCGGTTGGGCTGCAGGTGATCGAAGCGGCGGCCGTCGCGCATCGTGATCACCACGCGTGCGGCGCGCCGGCCCGGAAAGGCGGCATCGAGCTCCGGGTCCACCGCGACGCTGGTGCGCTCCATCAACGAACGCGTGGCCGGATCCTGCAGCCGCGCCGGCTCGTACGCCGCCAGCCGCACGCTGCCGTGCGCCAGCGCGGTCGCCACCACGTAGCGCAGGCTGAAGCGCGCTTCGTTGGCCGTGGCCGGCTGCGTGTGGCAGGCAATGTCGAGCGCCGGGCGGTAGGTTGCCACATGCACATGCGCGATCTCGCCGGCTTCGATGCCATGCCGCCGCTTCAGCGCCAGCGCGCCGTCGATGGCCGCGAAGGCATGGCCGCACCCGATGTGGTTCTTGAACGTCAGGCGGGCGATGTGGAAGTCCCGCCCCAGCGTCGCGCCGATCTGCGACCAGTCCGGCCCGTCGCTCATGGCCTGGCCCAGCCCCGCCTCTCCTTCGAGCACGTCGAGCGAACCCGTGACACCGTTGCGCGCAAGCTGGGCGGCGAGCACGCCGGCCTCGGCCGCGCGGCCCGCATGCAGCGGCTTGGACATGGAGTCCATGCGGAAGGCCTGCTGCAGGCCGGACGTGAAGGTGGCGGCCGTGGCCAGCGCGTGCGCGAAGGCGGCTTCGTCGAGGTCCATGAGAACGCCTGCGGCGGCCGCGGCGCCGAAGCTGCCCACCGTGCCCGTGCTGTGCCAGAACCGGTAGTGCGCGCGCCCCATCACGACGCCGATGCGCGTCGACACTTCATAGCCCAGCACCACACCGCGCAGGAACTGCAGCCCGCTTGCGCCGCTGTCATGGCTTGCGGCCAGGGCGGCGGCAATGGTGGCCGCGCCCGGGTGGTACATGGCTTCGCGAAAGCTGTCGTCCACCTCCGCCGCATGGGCGGCCGTGCCGTTGATCAGCGCAGCGGCGCGCGCGGTGGCCGACCGGCCGCGCGCGAGAAAGGCGCGTCCGCGGTCCAGGTCCTCGTTGAGGGCGGCCTCGAGCTGGCGCACCGGCGCCGCGCCGAGGCCGGGGAACAGCGAGGCATACCAGTCGATCACGGCCCGCTTGGCGTGGTGGAGGACTTCGGCCGGCAGATCCTGCCGCCGGAAGTCGGCGGCGTAGCGCGCGAATACTTGGGTGACGTGCATCTCGATGGTTCCTTGAGGATAGGCTTGCCTTGCCTCTTCAGCCGGCCAGCACGACCACGCCATCGGCCGCGCGCACGCCCTGCCCTTGCGGCAGCACGAAGACCGGGTTGATCTCGGCTTCGAGCAGGCGCTCGCCGAGCCGCGCCGCCATGTCCGAGAAGGCGACTATGGCATCGACCAGCGCCTCGACGTCGGCCTTGGGCCGGCCGCGGAAACCATCCAGCAAGGGCCAGGTCTTGAGCTCGTGCGCCATGGAGAGCGCATCCTCGCGGCTCAGGCCGCCCTGGAGCGGCAGCAGCCGCATCGTGGTGTCCTTGAACAGTTCGGCGGTGATGCCGCCCATGCCCAGCAGGATGGCGGTTCCCAGCGGGTCGCGGTGCATGCCCAGGATCAGCTCGGTGCCGCCGCCCACCATTTCCTGCACCAGGAAGCGCCGGGGCCGCACGCCGGCCTTGGCCTCAACCTCGGCGGCCATCGCCTGCAGGCGCGCGCCCACCGTCTCGGCCGTCAGGTTCACCGCGACGCCGCCGACATCGCTCTTGTGCGTGATCTCGGCCGACAGGATCTTGAGCACGATGCGCCCGCCCAGTTCGCGCGCCGCGGCCTCGGCTTCGGCCGGCGTGGTCACCACCACCTCGCGCGCACACGCGATGCCGAAGCGGGTGAACAACTGCTTGGCCTGGGCCTCATCCAGCGAGCCGGTGGGCAGGTCGTCGATGGGCACGGCGGCGGCAGGCGCACGGGATGGATCCGGCTCGCGCCAGCTGCCGGCATTCAGCATGGCAGCGAGCGCACGGGTGCAGCTTTCGGCCGCGGCAAAGGCCGGCACACCGCGCTGCGTGAGCAGGGCCGCGACTTCGGGCGCATGCGGGCTCACGTAGGCGATCACCGGCTTGTCCGAGTGGGGCAGGCAGTCCTGGATGGCGCCTGCCATCAGTTCCGGCATGGCCAGGCTGGAGGAGCCGACGATGATCGCCAGCGCGTCGTAGCTGGGGCTCTCGAGCAGGATGTCGATGGCGCCGCGCAGCAGGTCCGGCTGCAGGCCGGCCAGGGTCACGTCGATGGGGTTGCGGTCGAGCACCGCATGATCGCCGCTCTGCAGCGCGCGCAAGGCCGCGGCGGTTGCAGCATCCGGCGCCGGGGTCTCGAAGCCCTGCATGCCCAGGTCGTCCGACACCAGCGTTCCGGCGCCGCCCGTCGAGGTCAGGATGGCCACGCGCCTGCCGCGGAGCTTCCGGCCCGTGGCCAGCGCGACGGGAATGTCGAGCAGGTCGCCGAAGGTCTGGGCGCGGATCACGCCGACCTGCCTGAACAGCGCGTCGTACATGCGGTCGGCGCCCGCCAGCGCACCGGTGTGCGACACGGCGGCTTTCGCGCCCGCTTCGGAGCGGCCGATCTTGAACGCGACCACCGGCTTGCCCGCGCGCGCGGCCTTCAGTGCAGCGGCACGAAACTTCTCCGGGTTGCGCACGCTCTCCACATAGAGGGCGATGACCCTGGTGTCGGCGTCGTCGGCCAGATGGTCGACAAAATCCGCCAGGTCCAGGTCCACTTCGTTGCTGGTCGAAATCAGCTTCGACAGGCCGATGCCGCGCGCCGCGGCACGCGAGAGCAGCGCGCCGAGGATGCCCCCGCTCTGCGAGACCACGCCGATCCCGCCGACCGGGAAGTGCTCCATCTCGAGTGCACCGCTGGCGGAGAGCACGATGTTGTCGGTCAGGTTGACCAGTCCGATCGTGTTGGGGCCGAGGATCCGCATGCGGCCGGCCGCTTCGATGAGCTGCTGCTGGCGGCGCGCGCCTTCCTCCCCGGTTTCCGTGTAACCGCTCGCAAGCACGATCGCCGCGGCCGTTCCCTTGGCCGCGAGTTCGCGCACGGCCTGGTGCGCTCGCTCGGCGCCCAGCAGCACGATGCCCACATCGGGCGTGCCGGGGATCGAGGCGATGTCCGGATAGCAGGCCAGGCCGCCGATGGCATCGGCACGCGGATTGACCGGGTAGATCTCGCCCGTGAATCCGTGCTTGCGCAGGTAGGCCACGGGCCGGCCGGCCGTCTTGGCCGCATCGGCCGAGGCGCCGATCACGGCGACGCTGCGCGGCTTCAGAAGCCTGGCGATGGCGTTCAGTTCGGTCATTTCGTCGTCCCGTTCTTCGCGCTGCTCTTGGCCAGGAAGGCCATCACCGACTCGCGATGCTCGGTGCTGGTGTAGCAGATGCCCTGCGCCTGGCTGCCCTGGGCGAACACCTGGTGCGCGGACAGTTCGAAGCTCTGGTTGAGGATCGTCTTGCCGAGGGCCAATGCGGTGGCCGACCCCTGGCTCATCTCGGCCGCCCAGCGCTGCGCATCGGCAACCAGGTGCTCGGCCTGCGACCGGCGATCGGCGATGCCCAGGCGCAGGGCCTCTTCGAGCTCGACCTTCCGGCCGCTGAAGATCAGTTCCTTGGCCCTGGAGAGTCCGACCCGGCGCGGCAGGAAGTACATGCCGCCGCCATCGGGAACGATGCCGCGATGGATGTAGGACCAGGTGAAGCTCGCGGCATCCGAAGCGATGATGAAGTCGCAGGCCAGTGCCGTGTCGGCCCCGAGGCCCGAGGCCGCGCCGTTGACGGCAGCGATCGTCGGCTTGGGCATGGTGTGCAGCAGCGACTGGGTGTGGTGCACGCGCTGCTGGCGGCTCCAGCCGTTGAAGCCGACCTCGCCCGCGGGCGCCTGCATCCGCCGCTCCATGCCGGCGACATCCCCGCCGGCGCAGAAGCCCTTGCCGCGTCCCGTGAGCACCAGGGCGCGGATCGCCTTGTCGCCGGCCACGTGCTCGAGTGCGGCGATGAATTCAGTGCGCATGTCGTCGCTCATCGCGTTGCGCTTTTCGGGGCGGTTCAGCCACAGGGTGGCGATGCCGTCCGCGACTTCCAGTTCGATCAGGCTGCTGCTGTTCATTCGATTTCTCCGTTCATTCGGCCGTGATGTTGTTTTCCTTGACCACCTTGCGCCAGCGCGCTTCCTCGCCCTTGGCGTACCTGTCGAAGTCCTGCGGCGAGCCGCCGTTGATGACGAGGCCCTCGGACTCCACCCGCTTGCGGAAGGCGTCCGTCTGCACGGCCTTCTTCGCCGCGGCATTCAGGCGCGCAATCACGTCGGCCGGGGTGCCGGCGGGCGCGTACAGGCCGTACCAGCTGTCTGCGACATAGCCCGGCACGCCGCTCTCCGCGATCGTCGGCACCTTTGCGAGCGAGTGGGCCGCGGATCGCGCGGCGGTCGTCACGGCCAGCGCGCGCAGCTTGCCGCTCTCGACGAAGCTGCCCACCGCCGCGGCGGTCGCGAACATCACGTCGACCTGTCCGCCCAGCAGGTCGGTGATGGCGGGGCCGGCACCGCGGTACGGGATGTGGGTGATGTCGGTCTTGGTGAGATTCTTGAAGAGTTCGCCGGCCAGGTGGGCCGAGGTGCCCGCGCCCTGCGACGCAAAGGACAGCTTGCCCGGATGGGCCCTGGCCGCATCGATCAGGTCCTTCACCGACTTGAGCGGGCTGTCGGCGCGAACCACCAGCACGTTCGGCGAGATGCCTACCAGCATGACCGGCGCAAAGGCTTTCTCGTGGTTGTACGGGAGCTTGGGCTGGAGGCTCGGGTTCACGACGTGCGCCACGGTTGCCATCACCATCGTGTAGCCATCGGGTGCGCTCTTGGCCACCGCGTCCGTGCCGATGATCGTGCCCGCGCCGGGCTTGTTGTCGATGATCACGGGCTGCCCCAGCTCCTGCCCCATCGCGATGGCCATGGTGCGGGCCACCAGGTCGGTGCCGCCGCCGGGTGCGAACGGCACCACGAGCTTGATCGGCTTGTCGGGAAAGGCCGCGCGCGCCGGCATCGCGACGAGGCCGCCGACCGCGCAGGCCAGCGAAAGAAGGATGGCATGCCTGGCGCGTGCCAGCGTCATGGGGTTCTGCATGGTTTGTCTCCGTCAAGAGGAATGTGAGAAGGCAGGCATCGAGGGCGGCGCTGCGGCTCTTCTCATCGACGGGTCCAAGCTTAGGGACGCGGGCGCCGCCGCGCATCCCCACATTTCCATTGCATGGAATTTGAGATAGGCTCCGCCGGCACATCTCTCCCACCTTGCCATGCATGCTCCTGCAGACCCCGCGCCCCGGCGCCAGCACCACGAAGATCCGCTGCTGAACCGCTCCCTGGTGCGGGGCATCGAGATCCTGAGGGCCTTCCGGCCCGGCGCCGACCTGCTGGGCAACGGCGAGATCGCGGAGCGCACCGGCCTCTCGCGCGCGACGGTCAGCCGCCTCGCGCAAACGCTGGTCGAGACCGGGCTGCTCGAGCACGACCGCAGCCGCCGGGCCTACCGGCTGGCCGCGCCGGTGCTGAGCCTGGGCCACGCCATGCGCTCGGGTTCGCCCGTGCTGAACGCGGTGGCGCCGCTGATGCGGACGCTGGCGGAAAAGATGCGCATCAACGTCGGCCTGGCCGCGCCCGACCGGGACGAGATGGTCTACCTGGAGTCCGTGCGCTACAACCGGAAAGTCGCACTGCGCAACGTGGTTGCGGGCCAGCGCGTGCCGATGGAGCTCACCTCGCTCGGCAGGGCCTACCTGGCCGTGGCGCCGCAGGACGAGCGCCGCGCGCTGATGGCAAGGTTCAAGGCGGGGCGGCACTCCGAATGGGGCCGCCTACGCGACGAGATCAAGGCCGCGATCGCGAGTGTCGAAGAGCGCGGCTACTGCGCGGCGTCTTGGCAGCCGGAAGTCGTCGCCATGGCGGCGCCGCTCGTCATGGCGCAGCGGCCCATCTATGTCTTCAATGTCAGCGTCACCACGGCAGCCAGCGTCCAGGACACCGAAGCGGAGTTGAAGGGGCCGCTGCTGGCCCTGCGCGACCGGGCAAGGGCGGTCCTGCTCGCGGCCGAGCCGCCGCCCTCGCGCGCCCGCTAGAAGTCGATCCGGATGTTGGCTTCCTTGACCGCCTGGCCGATCTTCGACAGGTCCTCGCGGATCAGCTCGCGGAACTGCGCGGGATTCGACCTGGCCGCAATGAAGGACAGCTCGGCAAATTTGGCCTTGAGCGCGGGCGTGTCGACCGCCTTGGCAATTTCCGCGTTCAGGCGGTCGACCACCGCTGCCGGCATGTGGGCCGGCCCCCAGACGCCGTACCACGAGAGGAGCTCGAAGCCCGGGATGCCGCTTTCCGCGACCGTCGGAACCTCGGGCATGCTCGGCACCCGCGTCTTGCTCGTGACAGCCAGTGCGCGCAGGCGGCCGGCCTGCACGAAAGAGTGGACGCCGGGCATCGGAGACACCGCCGCCGAGACGTGCCCCCCGATGACGTCGGTCAGCTGCGGCACCGCGCCCTTGTACGCAATGATCGCCATCCTGAGCTTCAGCGCGCGATTGATCATTTCCTCGCTGAGGTGGCTCGTGGTCCCGAGACCCGAGGTCGCCCAGGTGTACTTGTCGGGTTTCGCCCTGGCCAGCGCCGCGAATTCGGCGAGGTTCTTGGCCGGAACATCGTTGTTGACCGCCACGATCAACGGCACGTAGCCGATCTGTCCCACGGGGGTGAAGTCCTTCTCCGCGTCATAGCTCTTCCTGGCGAGGACGAGCGGCAGGTACACCTGGCTCGATGCATTGAACAGCAGGGTGTAGCCATCGGCCCTGGCCTTCCTGACGTTCAGCGACCCGAGCACCCCGGAGGCGCCCGGCGTGTTCTCGATGACGATCGGCTGGCCCAGCTGCCGCTGCAGCTGGTCGGCCACCATGCGGCCCACGGTGTCGATGGAGCCTCCGGGCGTGTAGGGAATGACCATCCGGATGGGCTTGCTCGGATAGTCGTCCGCACTGCTGAGCTGGGCGCCGGCGACGGCCGCTCCCAGCAGCGCGAACCTGGACAGCGAGATGATCTTTTTCAGCATGCTGTGTCTCCTTCTCTTGGATTTCTAGATGCCGCGCGCGAACTCGGCGATCGCCGCGCTCATGGCCTGCGGCTGCTCGGGCGCCATCGCATGCCCCGCGTCGCGGATGACCCGGACCGTGACCCGCTCGCCCAACAGGGGCTGCATGACATCGGGAATGACGACCGCGTCGTGCTCGGCCTGCAGGTCCAGGATCGGCGCCGTCTTTCCACCCGAGAAGTAGTCGTCGATCGGCGTGTTCTCGCGCGCGCGGCCCTGCGCTTCGTGCGCGGCCGGAAACCAGCCGTCAAGCCACACGCTCGGGTCGTGCCCGGGTGCGAAGAAGGCCTTGCGCAGGCAGGCGAGGCGTTCGGCCTGCGAGAGGGACGGATCCCCGGCGCCGTCGATCGCGTCGCGCAGGCGGCTGTATGGCCTCTCGGTCGAGCCCGGCGGCAGCTTGCCCGCCGACGCCGCGGCCATGACGATGCCGCGCACCAGGTCCGGACGATCGGCCGCCAGCGCACGCGCCGGCTGGCTGCCCCAGGCATGGCCGACGATGACCACCGGCCCGGTTTGCGCATGGTCGAGAACCGCGGCCACGTCGCCCGCGAAATCGTGCATGTCCAGGTTCTCCATCGGCCCGCGGCTGCGGCCGACGCCTCTGGGCTCGGGCCGCAGCACACGGAAGCCGGCGTCGCACAGCAGGTCCGCGACCACGTCGTAGTCCCGCCCCGAGCGCGCGAGCGAAGGCAGGATGCAGATGACCGGGCCGGCGCCCTGGTCGTGGAATTCGATCTCGACCGTTCCGTTCGAATTCCGGGGCCGGCAGGAGAGCAGCTTGCTCGCCGGCTGCTCGCGCCTGGCGGGATGGAGTGGGGTGTCGGTGGGCATGACCGGCAGTCTCGGCGGGCCCGCCGCAGCCCGTAAGCAATCCTGGCCTATACCAGCTATGCCTGTTGGCTATTCGACCTGGGGGCGCCGGAAATCCAGTTCCTGGAGCAGCTGCGCCGTGCCGCGCACGAGCCGGGTGGCCGGGCGCGCCGTCGGCGTCGCGAGGACCAGCGCATTCCAGATGGCGGGCGGCCCGATCGGCGCGCGCGGCAGGGCCTCGTCGTCGGCGGCACTCAAGGCGCTCTCCGGAAGGATCGTGCACCCGACGCCGGTCGCGACGAGCGCGAGAACGGTGCGCACCGCACCCACCTCCGCGAGCACCTGGAGCTCGACGCCGCGCGGGCCCAGCACCGAGTCGAGCAAGTGCCGGATCGCGTTCGGCGCGCTGGGCAGCACCATGGGATAGTTGGCGAGCGCCGGCAAGCCGACGCGGGCGGGCAGCTTGCTCCTGGGCGGCGCCACCAGCAGGAGCTTCTCGCGCATCAGCGGCTGGAACGAAAGCTGGGCCGAGGGCGCGGGATCGAAGAGCAGCGCCAGGTCCAGCCGCCCTGCGACGAGCGACTCGCGCAGCGCCACGCTCAGGCCTTCGAGCACGGTGATGACGGCGCGCGGGAACCTCTGCCTGAAGCGCCGGATCAGGGGCGCGCTCAAGCCCAGGGCCACCCGCGGCGGCATGCCGACCACGATCCGGCCGCCCGGGCTTTCCTCCATCTCGCCGAGCTCGTCGCGCGCGCGGCGCGAGATCTCGAGCATGGCGCGCGCGTGAACCAGCAAGGCTTCGCCCGCATCCGTGGGGGTCACGCCGCGCCCGGTTCTGACCAGCAGCCGCTGCCCGAGGTCCGCTTCCAGCAGCGCGATCTGCCTGCTCAAGCTGGGCTGCGCCAGGTCGAGCACCACGGCCGCACGGCTGAAGCTCCCCGCATCGACCACGGCGACGAAATACTGAAGCTGGCGCAGTTCCATAGCCGTTGAGCATAGCTGATATAGGGACGACATCCTTCCGCCCAAGGCCCGCAGCCGGGAAACTGCATGCATGACCTCCACCCTCCCCTCCGGGGCCTGCAATGCCCATTGCCATGTGTTCGGGCCCCGCACGCGATTTCCCTACGCCGAGGACGCCAGCTTCGTTCCCGGGGCCGATGCGCCGAAGGAAGCCCTTTACGCACTGAACGACCGGCTCGGGCTGCAGCGCTGCGTGGTCGTGCAGTCGGCCTGCCATGGCTTCGACAACCGGGCCACCGAAGACGCGGTCGCCGCGCGGCCTTCGAGCTACCGCGGCATCGCGCTGCTGCCGACCCACGTCGGCGATGCGGAGCTCCGGCGCCTGGACGCAGCGGGTTTTCGCGGCGTCCGGTTCAACTTCATGGGCCACCTGGGCCGCCACACCCCCATCGAGGAGGTGCTGTCGCTCGCGGGCCGCTTTGCGCCGCTCGGCTGGCATCTGCAGATCCACGGCGATCCGGCCCTGCTCACGGATCTGGCGCCGGCGCTGCGCCGTTCACCGACGCCGGTGGTGATCGACCACATCGGGCGCATCGATGCGTCGCGGGGCCTGGACCAGCCCGACTTCCGCGCGCTGCTCGGCCTGATGGCGCACGAACACTTCTGGGTCAAGGTGAGCGGCATGGACCGCATCACGCGGCAGGGTCCGCCCTATGCCGACGCCCTGCCCTTCGCGCGGACGCTGGTCGCGGAATTCGGCGACCGGGTGGTGTGGGGCAACGACTGGCCGCATCCCAACCACGCGGGCCCCGTGCCCGACGAACAGCAGCTCGTCGACCTCATTGCCGAGATGGCGCCGAGCGAATCCGCGCGCCACGCGCTGCTGGTCGACAACCCGCAACGCCTTTACCGATTTGGAGACCAGCCATGAGCCCGCGCTTCGAGAACAAGGTGGCCATCGTGACCGGCGCCGGCTGCGTCGGCGCCGGCTGGGGAAATGGCCGCGCGATTGCCGTGCGCCTGGCCGAGGAAGGTGCCAAGGTGCTGGCGGTGGACCGCGACCGCGCACGGCTCGAAGAAACGCTCGAGCTGGCCGGCCGGGCCCGCGCATCGATCACGCCATGGCTGTGCGACGTCACGAGCAACGAGAGCGTCGCGGCCATGGCGGCCGCCTGCCTGGACAGCTACGGCACCATCGACATCCTCGTCAACAACGTGGGCGGCTCGGCCGCGGGCGGGCCGGTGGAGCTGGCCGAGGAAACATGGAACCTGCAGGTCGACGTGAACCTCAAGAGCGTGTTCCTCACCTGCAAGCACGTGCTTCCCACGATGCTTGCGAAGGGTGCGGGATCGATCGTCAACATCTCCTCCACCTCGGGCCTGCGCTGGACCGGCAGTGCGCAGGTCGCGTACGCCGCGACCAAGGCCGGCGTCATCCAGATGTCGCGCGTGATCGCGGTCCAGCACGCGGCGCAGGGCGTGCGGGTCAACAGCGTGGTGCCGGGCCAGCTGCACACGCCGATGGTCGAGACGCGGCTGGCGAAGCAGCGCGCCGGCGGCAACGTCGATGCCCTGCTGGCCCAGCGCCAGAAGCGCATTCCGCTCGGTTTCATGGGCGACGGCCGCGACACCGCGAGCGCGGTGCTGTTCCTGGCGAGCGACGAGGCCCGGTTCATCACCGGCACCGAACTGATCGTCGACGGCGGCATGACCGCGCGCTGCGACTGAGGCTCGAGCCCCTGCAAGAAAGACGGAGACATCCATGATCAAGCGCTACCTGCTCGCAGCGGCATTCGCCGCGCTGCCGATGCCCGCCGTGCACGCGCAGCCGAAGACGACGCGGATCGTCGTTTCCTTCACCTCGGGCGGCCCTGTCGACGCGGTCGCGCGGACCCTGTCCGAACGGCTCGGCAAGGAGCTGGGCCGCACGGTCCTCATCGACAACAAGCCGGGCGCCAATGGCGCGATCGGCGCCGTCGATGTCATGAAATCGGCGCCGGACGGCAGCACGCTGTGGTTCACCAGCGTGGGCGCGGCGGCCATCAATTCTTCGCTCTACGAGAAGCTTCCCTACGACATGCAGCGCGACTTCGTGCCGGTCTCGCTGGTGGTCAACAACGTCGAGCTGCTGGTGGCGCAGCAGGGCAATCCGGCCCGGGACGCGGCCGAGTTCGTGGCCGCGACGAAGAAGCGCGCCGATCCCACGCCGATGGGCTCCTCCGGCACCGGGAGCATCCCGCACCTGGCGATCGAGCAGCTGGCCGATGCGAGCGGCGCGAAGCTGCTTCATGTGCCCTACAAGGGCGCCGCTCCCGCCATCACGGACCTGATGGGCGGCCAGATCAGCGGCTTCTTCGGCGACGTGCCGGGGCTGCTCGGACACCTGCAGGGCGGGCGGCTCAAGGCGCTCGGCGTGGCGTCGGGCAAGCGGCATCCTTCGCTGCCCGAGGTGAAGACGCTGGAAGAGCAAGGCATCCAGGGCGTCGACACCAACAACTGGTATGCGCTGTTCGCGCCCGCGAAGACGCCGCCGGAAATCGTCGCGGCCGTCAACAAGGCGGTGCGCCGTACGCTGGCCGATCCGGCGGTGCGCGAGAAACTGCTGAAGACCGGCACCGAGCCGGTGGGCTCCACCCCGCAGGAACTCGCGGCCATCCAGAAGCGCGACACCGAGAAGTGGGCGAAACTGATCCGCGCCAAGAACATCAGGGCCGAATGATGACGACGAGCACATCCATCCGCGTACCCCTCGTGCAGCCCGGCACCCATCCGGAACTGGCCGAGGTCGAAGCCCGCATCATGGCCGAGCGCGGCCGCGTGTCGCTGCTCTACCAGGTGCTGCTGAACAGCGGGCCGATCGCCTCGGGCTGGGAACGCATGCTCACGGCGGTGCGCAACCAGACCGGCGTGCCGGCCGACCTTCGCGAGCTGATGATCCTGCGGGTCGCGGTGCTCAACGGCGCAAGCTTCGAGTACGACGCGCACGTGCCCCATGCGCAGAAGGCGGGCGTGAGCGCCGAGAAGATCGACGCGGTGCGCCAGGACGTGCTGTCCGGCGTGTTCGCGCCGCTCGAGCGCCTGGTGCTGGAGCTGACCGATGCCATGACCCGGCAGGTCGTGGTGCCGGACGAACTCATGGGCCGCGTGCAGCAGCACTTCGACGCCAAGGGCGTGGTGGAAGTCGTGGCGACCGTGGCGGCCTACAACATGGTGTCGCGCCTGCTTGTCGCGCTGAATGTGGCGCATTGAACGAGGCCATTCGAATGCAGGACCTCTGGCTTCTCAGGCATGACGCATCGCTGGCGGGGCCGCTGGCAGGTTCGTGGCTGCGCGAAGCGCGACCGTGGCAGGCCGTGGACGGGCACCTGGCCTATTTCTATGTTTCGAGCCCCAAGCCGCCCGCGGAAGGCGGCTTGGGCGGGTGGCGGCGGCTCGCCTGCCTGCAGGAAGTGCCGGGTGCCTCGGCCGGCCGCGTCGCCACGCACCACTACGTCGTGGAGACGGACGTGCTGCCCGAACTCGAGGACGAACTCAATGCCTGGTATGCGCAGGAGCACCTGCCCGGCCTCGCCGCCGTGCCCGGGACCGTCCGGGCCGCACGCTACATCGACCTGGCGGGCTCGCCGCGCTACTACGCCTGCTACGACCTTGCGGACCCCGGGGCCCTGGGCAGCCCCGCGTGGCTGGCGGTGCGCGCGACGCCGTGGAGTTCGCGCGTGCGGCCGGCTTTCCGCAACACGCGGCGGACCATGTTTCGCCGGGCGGCGGCCGCGTCCTGAGCTTCTTCGCGCGGCCACGTCCGAGCGCAGCGCCGCGGCCTTCGAGAACCTCCACCACCTGGCCGATGGCGAGACGAAGCACCAGGCACGCGAGGACCGGCTGGCCAAGGCGCCGGCGACCGGCGTGCCCCGATGCCCGGCCCGCGTTCACATCCGGCCGCCGCGGAATTCGCCCGGCGTCATGCCCTTGATCCGGCGGAAGTGCCGATTGAAATTCGAGATGTTGTTGAAGCCCACCTCGTAGCAGATGCTGCTCACCTGCTGGCGCGTCGACGCCAGCAGGCGGCAGGCCCTGGCCACGCGCAGGCCGTTGACGAAGTCGGTGAAGGTCTGGCCGGTGGCGCGGCGGAAGCTGCGCGAGAACGCGTTCTCGCGCATGCCTGCGATCGCGCCGACCTCGGCCAGCGACAGCGCCTCGGCGTAGTTGTCGCGGATGTAGTCGATCGCCTTGTGGATGCGCAGCGCCCGGCCGTCCTCGTCGAAGCCGGCATCGGCAAGGAAGACATCGGCCAGCAGGCGGTAGTCGCGCCATTGCGCGAGCTCGTTCAGCAGCGCGATGAACTCGGAAAATCGCGCAAGCCCGCGCAGCGTCTCGATGCGGCGCAGGCGCGCGAGCGTGTCCGCGCCAAGGCCGACGAACTGCACGCCCTGGCGCGCGCGCGCCAGCAGCGGGCCGGCATCGCCGAGCTCCGGAAAAAGCGCCATGCCGCGGCGCAGCAGCTCGTCGCTGAAGCGCAGCACCAGTGCGCCAGCGGCGTCGCCGCCCGGGGGCGCGCGGTGCTCGAACGCGAGGCTGCGCGGCAGCCGCGGACCGAGCAGCACGACGGTGCCGGGCGCGAAGCTGTGCGTCTCCTGGTCCGCGCCGCCGCCGATGCGCAGGCGCGCAGGCCTCGCGCCGATCAGGTGCAGCTCGTGTTCATGCAGGCAGCGCGGATTGCTCTCTTGCGGCGAAGGCGCGCAGGCGCCCTCGCAGTGAACCGTGGCGCAGGCATCGAACACCTGCTGGGGAGCGAAGGCCTGCGGCGTCGTGTTCAGCAAAGCCGGATCTCCAAAAAGGGGCTGGGCGAAGCGCAGCCGTCAGCCTTTGCGCACCGGCGGCGGCACCGCCGTCTGCTGCTGGAACGCGGCCAGCAGCCGGTATTCCTCGCCGAGCTTGCGCGGCAGCGAGAGGAACACCGGCAGCAGCTGCCGGTAGAGCGCGGCGTTCTTGGCGTTGGGCGTGTGGCGGTGGGTCGCGCCCACCATGCCCGCGACCACGTCCAGCGAATCGACATGGCCCAGCGCATAGAGCCCGAGCACCGCGGCGCCGAGGCAGGAGCTCTCGAAGCTCTCGGGCACCACCACCTCGCGGTCGAACACGTCGGCCATCATCTGGCGCCACATGCCCGAACGCGCGAAGCCGCCGGTGGCCTTGATGCGCGCGCTCGGGCCCGCGATCGATTCGACCGCCGGCAGGATGCTGTGCAGGTTGAAGATCACGCCCTCGAGCACCGCGCGGATCATGTGCTCCTTGCGGTGGTGGATGCCCAGCCCGAAGAAGGAGCCGCGCAGGTCCGCGTTCCAGTAGGGTGCGCGTTCGCCGGTGAGGAAGGGATGGAACACCAGCCCTTCGGAGCCCGCCGAGACCCGCTCGGCGATGCGCGTGAGCACCTCGTAGGTGTCGATGCCCAGGCGCTTGGCGGTTTCGGCCTCGGCCGAGGCGAACTCGTCGCGCACCCAGCGCAGGATGATGCCGCCGTTGTTCACCGGCCCGCCCACCACCCAGCGCCGCTCGGCCAGCGCATAGCAGAAGGTGCGGCCCTCGGGATCGGTCATCGGGTGGTCGACCACGGTGCGCATCGCGCCGCTGGTGCCGATGGTCACGGCCACTTCGCCGGGCGCCATCGCGTTCACGCCGAGGTTGGAGAGCACGCCGTCGTTGGCGCCGATCACGAACGGGGTGTCGCGCGCCAGGCCCAGCTGCGCCGCGGTGTCCGCCGCCAGGCCCTCGATGTGCCAGGTGGTCGGCACCGGGCGCGGCAGCTGGTCGGCGCGCACGCCGGCCAGCGCGAGCGCGCCCTCGTCCCAGTCGAGCCGCTCGATGTCGAACAGCCCCGTGGCCGAGGCGATCGAATGGTCGACCTGCCACTGGCCGAAGAGCCGGAAGAACACGTACTCCTTGATGCCGGCGAAGCGCGCGGCGCGCGCGAAGAGCTCGGCGCGCTCGTGGCGCAGCCACACCAGCTTGGCCAGCGGCGACATCGGATGGATCGGCGTGCCGGTGCGGCGGTAGATCGCCAGGCCGTCCCACTGGTCGCGGATGCGCCCGGCCCAGGCCGAGGCGCGGTGGTCGGCCCAGGTGATGCTGCGCGTGAGCGGCGCGCCTGCGGCGTCGACCAGGATCAGGCTGTGCATCGCCGCGCTGAAGGACACCGCGAGCACGTCGGCGGGCGCGGCCTTGCTCTGCTTCACACAGCCGGCAATGGCCGCGAGCACGGCCTGGAAGATCTGCTCCGGGTCCTGCTCGGCGGCTGCGGCCTCGGGCTGCAGCAGCGGGTACTCGACTGCGTCGTGCGCCAGCACGCGCCCGGCCGGCGTGAAGGCCACCGCCTTGGTGCTGGTGGTTCCGATGTCGACCCCGATGACGATGCGGCCCATGCTTGTCCCTTGGCTTACACGACCATGCCGAGCAGCATGATGAACACGATGGCCACGACCGAGATCAGTGTTTCCATCACGGTCCAGGTCTTGAAGGTCTCGGCCACCGTCATGTTGAAGTACTGCTTCACCAGCCAGAAGCCCGCGTCGTTGACGTGCGAGAGGATCAGCGAGCCGGCGCCGGTGGCCAGCACCAGCAGCTCGCGGTTCACGCCCGGCACCATGGTGGCCAGCGGCGCGACGATGCCCGCGCCGGTGATGGTGGCGACCGTGGCCGAGCCGGTGGCGATGCGGATCAACCCCGCCACCAGCCAGGCGAGCAGGATCGGCGAGACCTGCGCATGCAGCGCCATCTGCCCGATCGCGTTGCCCACGCCGCTCGCGACCAGCATCTGCTTGAAGCCGCCGCCCGCGCCGATGATCAGCACGATCGCCGCGGTGGGCGCGAGGCTGTCGTCGACGAACTTCATGATCTGCTTGGCGGTGAAGCCGCGCGCGGTGCCGAAGGTGTAGAGCGACAGCAGCAGCGCCGCCAGCAGCGCGGTGATCGGGTGGCCGATGAAGTCCATCCAGTGGCGCACCACGTTCTTGTCGTCGAGCGCCACGTCGGCGAAGGTCTTCAGCAGCATCAGCCCCACCGGCAGCAGCACCGTGAGCAGCGTGATGCCGAAGCCGGGCAGATCGCGCGCCTCGGGTTCGTGCGCCAGCTGCTCCATCAGCTCGGGCGAGGCCTCGCCCGGCACGTACTTCGAGATGAACTTGCCGAAGATCGGCCCGGCGATCATCGCGGTGGGCAGGCCCACGAGGAGGCCGTAGAAGATGGTCTTGCCGATGTCGGCGCCGAACACGCCAATGGCCAGCAGCGGCCCCGGATGCGGCGGCACCAGGCCGTGCACCACCGACAGGCCGGCCAGCAGCGGGATGCCGATGCGGATCAGCGACACGCCGGTGCGCCGCGCCACGATGAACACCAGCGGGATCAGCAGCACGAAGCCGATCTCGAAGAACAGCGGGATGCCCACCAGGAAGGCCGCGAACATCATCGCCCAGTGCACGCGCTCGCGGCCGAAGGCGTCGATCAGCGTGCGCGCGATGCGGTCAGCGCCGCCCGACTCGGCCATCATCTTGCCGAGCATGGTGCCCAGGCCCAGCACGATGCCCACGAAGCCCAGCACCCCGCCGAAGCCCTCCTGGAAGGACTTCATCACCAGGTCCACGGGCATGCCCGAGGTCAGGCCGAGGAAGCCCGCGGCCAGCGTCAGCGCGATGAAGGGGTGCACGCGCCAGCGCGTGATCAGAAGGATCAGCCCGAGGATCGCCACCAGGGCGTCGACGAGCAGGAACACCTCTTTGCTCATTCCGAACATGTGTATGTCTCCTGAATCCGGCCGCTTCGGGAGCGGCCGGTGGTGCCAGGGATAGCGCTATCCCGCACAATCCAAAAAAAGCCAGCGCTGGGGGTGTTCTCGGGTTTTTCCGGAGCACCAATGGCTGGGACAGCGCTATCCTAGGACAGCGCTGTCCAATTGCAGCTTGGTATTAACCCTTAGAACTTCAATCCATGGCCGACGCAACCGACCGCCCCCGTCCCCGTTCCTCGAGCCAGGTCACGCTGGACGACGTGGCCCGCGTCTCGGGCGTGAGCCCGATCACCGTGTCGCGCGCACTGCGGGGCGCGCGCAACGTGGCGCCCGAGCTGAAGGCCCGCGTCCAGGCGGCGGTCGACCAGCTGGGCTACGTGCCCAACGTGGCGGCCCGCGCGCTGGCTTCGGCGCGCAGCTCCCACGTGGCGGTGCTGATCCCCTCGCTGACCAACCAGCTCTTCGTGGAACTGCTCGAGGCGGTGCAGGACGCGCTCGCGCCGCACGGCTATCAGTCGCTCATCGGCGTGACCCACTACGACCCCGCGCAGGAAGAAGCACTGCTGCGCAGCTACCTCTCGCAGCGCCCGGCGGGCCTGCTGCTGACGGGCTTCGACCGCAGCGCCGCAGCCGCGCAGATGCTCGAGCGCAGCCATGCGCCCTGCGTGTACATGATGGAAACCTCGGCCGCGCCCGGCATCCACAGCGTGGGGTTTTCGCAGCGGGACGCGGGCCGCGCCATCACCCGGCACCTGCTGCAGCGCGGCCGCCGGCGAATTGCCTATGCCGCCGGCCAGCTCGATCCGCGCGTGCTGCTTCGCCTGGAGGGCTACCGCGAGGCGCTGCGCGAGGCGGGCTGCCACGATCCCGCGCTCGAACTGCTGGTGCCGGGCCCGACCTCGATGGCGCTGGGCGGCCGCCAGTTCGAGGACCTGCTCGCGCGCCACCCGGACCTGGACGCCATCTTCTACTGCAACGACGACCTCGCCCAGGGCGGGCTGCTCGCCGCGTTGCGCAGCGGCGTGCCGGTGCCGCAGCGCGTGGCGATCGCCGGCTTCAACGACCTGGGCGGCAGCGACCAGATGCTTCCGCCGCTGACCACCGTGCGCACCCCGCGGCACGAGATGGGCGAGCGCGCGGCCGGCATGCTGCTCGCGCTGATGCGCGCGGAGACCGTGGCGGAACGCACGGTGGACCTGGGGTTCGAGCTGGTGGTGCGGGAGAGCAGCTGATGGCACGGCAGAATGCGCTATGACGGCTGCAAAAGCATGCGTACCGAATTCCGATGAAGTTCAATGATCTTGCCCGCAAGGCCGCCAAGGGCTCCGGACCGCTGTCCTATGGTGGCTCGGTTCATCCGGAAGACTTGATTCGGTTTTCGCTGGCGTATGGCGCTGTCGGCGCTGATGAGATTGAACGGCTCTGCGAGCAGCACGGATGGCACGAAGACGGTCTGCTTGAAGACGGCACAAGGGTGGCGCCGCTCGCGCGCTGGGCTGCGGCCTGCGTCGCCTACGGCCGCGGCGGCGTTGCTTCTTTGCAGCACTTGCTGACCGATCGGACGCTCGCGACGTTTGCCATTGCGGTTCTTGAGGAAGTTCGCACCGAGTCTTGCGTAACGGCGCTGTTGGACTACTGCATGTCGACAACCGCCGTTTCGGACGAACCAGACGATCCGTTCTGGCGAGCGCTCGGCGCATTGAACGCGTTGACCAGCTTCGACGACGGCCTCGTGCCACCGCAAGATCAGCAGGAGAAGCTGAGAGACCTGGTGATCGAGACATTCGCCAGTGCCACCACATCGCATCAGCAGACACTTTGTCTATGTGCCTTGAGAGGGGCTCCAATCGAAGGATCACTGGAGTGGGCGGAGGCGCAGACGGTGACCGACCCGGGCGTGAGGCGCGCAAAAGCTGCCGCGTTAAAGTCGCTCCGACGCCGTCTTTCCGGCGCTTACAAGCCGCCCAGTGCCGAGCAGAAACGTCAGATCCGCAGGCAGCGAGCCCTCGATGTCTAGAGCGCTTCCGGCTAAGACCAGTCATCCACCATCACCTCCCAGCGAAGATGAGCCGTGTGACCATTTCGACAGCGCCGTGCGACCCTTCGGCCTCGCTGGTGAGTGACGTTCGCCGCATTACAAAGCTAGGTGTTCTCGACGTGCGTGACCGTCTTTCCGCCGGGGAACCCTTGTTCGACCAGGAGCTTTTTGGCAACCGAACAGAAGACGTCTTTGCGAAAGCGCGGGCGCTGCTTTCGGCGCTGGAGTACGGCGGGCATCAGCCTCTTGTCAGTGAGGCTGGCCGGCCTATCACTCCGCAGATTCTGCGAAACATCTTCCAAGCGTCCGAGGAGGAGGCCGAGGAGCTTCGCCGGCTTGATGACTTGGGACATGTGTAGGCGGAGGCAGAATTCGGCCATAAGCAGAACTTCAACGACCGCCCCCAGCTGACCCGCATTCATAACTCGACCGACCATGCAAGCCCTCGAAGTTCTGCGCAATGGACAGCCCCTGGTGGTGGCGGGCACGGAGGACGCGGTGCTCCTCTCCTTTTCCGTGCACATGAGCATCGATGGCGAGCATCCCGCGACGCTCGACATGCGAGGCATGAGAGACCTTGGCAATGGCCGCCAAGCGCACCTCGAATGGATTCAAGAACTCCCTCTCGGCGTAGGGGACGAGATTTGCGTGACGCTCCTCGAGGTCGAAGAGGTAACGCCGCCGGCTGAAGACATCGCGTCCGACTCGGATGAGCACATTGCCGCGCACGCCGCTTACGAGTCTCAACTTGCATCTGGCCTTCCGGTACCCCGCGCCTTGGAGCGCAAGCAACCCGACGCCTCGCTGGAGATTTTGGTCGGCGACGCGCCGGTCGTCGCCACTTTTGATGGCGGTCGAGAGTTGGTGACCATGCGCGTTGATTGGAATCGGTGGCGTCCGGAGCGGTGCCGCCTCTCTTTGCGCAGTTTCTCCGTCAAAGAAGGGCTGGCGCGAGAAGAGGGAAAGGATTGGCTCACCGCATCTGCCGCGAGGGACCAAGTGGTCCTTGTTCGTCTCGGTCCTGGCCACGCCTAGGAAAATCCAACCAACAGCCGTCACCGGCCAAAAGCGGAAGTACGTCACGCAGCTCAGTTTTACCAAGCGCTCCGACGCGGATGGCGACGCCAGAGCTACTGTCGGTCATTGGAGGCCACTAGCATGACTTACAGTGCTTTTCCGTCTACCACTATCCTTGTATTCAATGCCATCAATCTCAATCTCGGGCCCTAAGAATTCAATACTGACGCTCAAAGAGACTGGATGGGTGAAAGGCGCTCCGCTCCAGTTCGAGGCTGCGACGCTTGGCGAAGCTATTCAGCATTACGAAGCCTCATTCCGATGCGCAATCCGGCCTTGCGAGAAGGTGCTGCCCGGGCAATCTGAATTGAAGTATTTTGAGTTCTCAGACATGAGCAATGAGTTCGACGGTCTGGTTGACATTCATGTGTTGCGCGATGGTCTGGAAATTTGTCCGAAGCAAGATCTCTCGTTCCTGCTGGAAGAGTCTGACCATATGGAAATCGGACTCTTGGTATGCTGAATGCTCAGCGCTCAGTTGACTCCGTCGCTACGTGACCGGCTAAAGTCGGCCAGAACCGGCCGTTCACCGCGGTGGGAAAAAGCTCGGACAGAAGTGGGCTCCCAAAAATTTGCATGATGCAAATCATCGTCTCTTCGCTTGAAGATGTAGGATTTCTTAGAGCAGATGTTGCTGATGCGGCGGCTGGATTGACGCGTCTCGGCATTGCCACTGACTCCCAGATGGGATCGTTCTACCTTCGATACGACGGACCATTGTCAAGTGAGAACACGGGTTTCGTGCTGCTAGATGTTGCTGGTGCACGACCTCAGGAATCCATCGAGGCTTCCACAGCATTGGTCCGTCGCAAGTTCGGCTGGCCAGAGCGATATGTGGTTCTGACTAGCTTTCTGGGCGGGGGCGTGATGGTCTACGATATTTCGACCGAACAGGTCTACGGCGTCGACTTTGAAGGCGGCGACGCTCTGCTGAAGAACGGCCAGCTCGAGCCTCGCTACCCGTCGTTCCTAGAGTTTCTGCGCTTCTTCTTTGGCGACGCATCAGCTATCGTCTGAGGCCTGCATGCGGCCAGAACCAGCCATTCATGAGTGAGTTAGATCAGTGCCTATGACACGTTCACGAACACCCATCGAGGCCGCCGCCGGCAAGCTGATTGCGGCAATTCAGAAGGAGTGGGGCGTCGATGCCGGAGAGCCGGAGTCGCCGGAAAGCGAGAACGTGATGCACTCCGCGCACGAACTGCTACAAGCCGCTTCCAAATTTGGTTCGATCGCAAGCGTCATCGGCTCGGGCTCCGTGTCGACGTTCCTGGGTGAGGAGTGGGTGGGGGCTCACCCGAGAGTCCTGCCATTCATTGCAGCCCTCGAAAGCACTGAATGAGTCGCGGACGGAAGGGCCAGGAGCAGTCCTTCGTTGCCCGGGCACCACTAAGCAATGGTTAGCGCGTGCATGCTGATGATTGCTCAATCAGAATCCGCCAAAAAGTAGACTTTCCAGGTCTCATTCCGTCTCACTTCGGGGCCAAACCAATGCGCTCTCTATGCTTGTTCTTAGGCCTGACGCTGATTGCAATCGGCCAGAACAGTCTGCAGGGATCTTCACACACGACCAGTGCCAAGGCCGCTCTCCCGAACATGGTGTTTGGCATGTTGCAGTGGCTTAGCGTCGGCACCGGAGCGTGGGTAGCGACGATCATTGGCATACTTCTGGCTGCATACGCTCTTGTGCCGCGCAGGCGGTCGGGCTCGTCGGTGGGTTAGGAAGGCCGGACGTTCATCGATACGGCAGAATTTGTCTAGGAGCGGACCTTCCTCTTACTCGTGACCACTCGAGAAACACGTGGCCGTACAAGGACAACAATCGCATGACTCTTTCGCAGTATGAGCACTTGGTTATTCGAGATCCAGGCCCAGCCCCAACTGCTGTGGAGCTGGCGCAGCTCGAGTCTGTGCTGGGCGCAAGTTTGCCCCGATGGTTTAAGCAATACCTTCAAGTCGCCAACGGTGGCTATCTGGAGTACGTGGTTGAGATCGCGACGGGGAGCGGAGAGACCGAACCAATTTCGTTCTGCGGTCTCTTTTCCACGACCTCATCGGCTGGGGAGATATTCGCCGACGAGATAGCGCTCCATCGCGAGAATATGGAGGAGTCCTTTTCGGACTACCTACTCGACGGCAGCGAGACTCGAGAGCTTGCAGGTCTCGGAATCTCTGGAGGAGAGCTGAAGTTCGAGTTCGACTCGCAGGTTGGTGGCCTTATGGCCCAGACGGAATATTTGACTCCGCGCTTCTTGACCGAGACGGAGATAGAAGCCTTGCGGGGCTACACCGTCGGCCAGTGGAGCGATGGCATCGGTTCGAATTTCTTCCAGGAGCGGATGGCAGATGGCTTCGCGCCACAGGTTTTGATTGCCAATGAGCAGGCTGTCCGCGTCGAGCAATTCGACTAGCAGTCGCCAAGCGGCCATGACCAGTCGTTGGTACCGCAAGAGAAAATCAATCAGATAGCGGACGTTCAAGCCCTGCGACTACGGTTATCAAATGAATTCCGACAGCAAACGCAACGTTGCCAACATAATCATTCTTCTGGGTCTGGTCCCCGCCGTTTTGTGGCTAGGACTTTTCGCGATCAGTAGAGCACTGACCCCGTGGGCGGCCGCCGGCATCATCTGGCTCGGGGTTCCTCTGTGTTTTCTGAGCCTCCTGATTGCCGGCAGTGCGTGGGTATGGGCGCGCGATCTTGCAAAAGCCAATCCTGAAGAATGGCGAGGTGCTCACCGTATCCCTGGATGGATCGCGACCGGTGTCGGTGGCCTTGCAGTCGGCGCGGTGCTCGCCATCAACATCCAAAGTTCTAGGACGCCTGACGAACTTCCGTCTCGATCAGTCCAGTTGTCGGCGAAGGAAAGTGCAGAGATCGAACGGCAGGCGAGATCAATGATTGAACAGCTGACCGGCAAACCTCAATCGCCGGCCTCACCCGTTCGCTAGTGGCGAATGCGGCCATGATCGGTCATTGACAACACCCAACCGAAAGATGGCCAAGTTCTACGTGGGCGCGAAGCTAGACGCAGTTCTCCACTTCATTGAGGGTGCGGTTTCGCTCGGCCTCATCTCCGGGGCCGCCCTGGCTGCCATCGTTGGGCAATTGGTCCTGGGAGGCATACTTGCCATGCTGGCAATCGGGATGTTCCTGCGCTTCAAGCGCGGGCGGGTGCGCGAGTAAAGGTGCTGCCCGTTGTCGGCCACAACCAGCCGTTCGTCGCCGAGGCAGAATCTGCACAAGAGCGGACATTGGAGGGGTGATGGAATCGAGGTACCAACTCGTCGCGGAGGCCCATCAATGGGCCATAGACAAGCTTGTCGTTGGGGAGCGTTTCGGAGCCTTGCTGGTTTCGAATCACTCGTCGGGAAAGAAGATGACGCGCTACGACCTGGCGTCCCAAGAGGATGCGCTCGCTGCGTGCGAGCGGGAACTCGCTTCTGCGCTCAGCGACGCGAATGAATACGCGCTCGTCTACGACGCATTGCTCAAGAGCAAAGAGGGCACCGCGCCGGCGCTAGTCTTTCGCATGGAGCGCAGGGGTGGTGCAGGTGCAGCCCAGTTCGCGCAACGTTATCAGCTCAAGAAGAAGCTGCTTGTGGGTTCCGTGTCCTACGTACCACTCGAGGACTTTCAGCCCCTTGGTGCTGGCCCAGCGTGGCTTGTCTAGCCAGATGTCACCGCGACGGTGTCGGTCGGAACGCCGAAGCTCTGCGCACCAAAAGGCACCATCGGGACCCGGGGGCGGAGCCGGCCATCACCTGACATTCACCGATGAGGCCCAATTCGCTTGGAAGCCGACGTTCGAGGCGATTACACGACAGTTTCGGGCCAACTTGGAACTGAACCCGTTGAAGCGCGTGCACGCCAACTAAAGGCGCGTCAACAATCGCCAATCGGTCGGTGGTGGCCAACATCCCGGGCAATCAAGGCATGACGGACAAGCTAGACAAATACAGCGAGGCCCTCACTTCACTTCTGCATGAGGCGATTCGCTGCTCGCCCGAATCTTGGACCCGCGGCGTGCTTACGATTGACTGCGACGGTCACCGCATCAACTACGGGCTCAAAAACGACCAGTCGGACGACAAGGCGAGCATCTCCCAAGACCTTGCGCAGCTCTGCGAGCAGTACTGGGCGGTTTTTCAGGAGCACGGCGAAGCCTGGTTGGAATCGACTATCGAGTTCTATCAAGAAGGTGGGACATGGAAATTCAATGCGAACTACAAGCGACCCGAGAAGGTCCGAGCGACTCCCAAATCCTCATGGAAGTTCTGGCAGTAGGTTGAACTACGCCTCCCGGCCAACATCGGACGTTCAGTCGTCGGCCAAAATCCAGTCATGAACCGACGTCGGCCCAATTCCCATGGTCATTGACGAACTCCTCAGTCTGCTCCCACGCCCTGCCCAGCTGACCGAGCAAGGCACCACGGGTCAATGGGGTGCCGTGACGTCCAAGCTTGGTGGCCCGTTGCCGACCGACTACATGCAGTTCATTGACCACTACGGTTCAGGGACCATCAATAGTTGCTTGACCGTTCTCAACCCTTTCAGCGCGAACCCGCACGTGAACCTGCTGGACCAGATGTTCGTTCAGCTCTCGGCGCTACGCGAACTCCGGACCAGCTATCCGGAGAGCTTCCCATTCCCGCTCTTCTTTGAGCCAGGCGGCCTCCTGCCCTGGGCTATTTCGGATGACGGCGATTTGTTCTGCTGGAGCACCGTCGGCGGGAGTGGTTTGTGGGAAGTCGTCACGGTGCCGCGCAGTGATCCGCCCGAGCATTTCAAAATGAGCATGGCGCAGTTTCTTGCGCGAGGACTGTCTGGCCAAGTCAAGTCATCAGCGCTCCCCCCGCACTTTGCCTCGGCAGCGGGCTCATTTGAATCGCATGCCGCTTAGGGCAAAGCTCGGCCACAACCAGACGCTCGCCGCCCGGACCGGATTGAGTTGCGACTTGCAATCTGGCATCCCGGAGCCGTGAATAAATTCACGAACACGCAGGCATTTGTGCAACAAAAGACCCTGGCGGCTCACCGATGGCAGACATTTGACGGCATGCGCAAGGAAGACTCCAGCGACCCTTGGTTGAATCAATCTCGCACGCCATTGACGGCTTGGGAGAAGGCGCTGCGGCCGTTGGGGCCCTCAAATCGAGGGTTGTTCCTGCTCGCGGCGGCTGCGGCTGCACTTGCGGCGCTCGTGGCGTTAAACGATTGGCGCGACTCAGGCCCTTTGCGGATTCCCGCGGAGCGGCAAGCAGCGCCAGCTGCGCCGCCCTCAAAGAATGCTTCCCCGGCGCTACGGTACGATCAGCGTGAGCTGAAGCCTGAATCAACATCGCGCGTACAGCGCTTCGCGAAATGCATATCGCCTGCGGGCGCGGCAACCTATACGGACGGATCTTGCCCAGCTGACGCACGGGCCAGCGAAGTGTCGGTGACGCCTGATGTCAACTTAGCCGAGGGGATGTCCCAGGATGCCAGGCAGGCGTCGATGCGCCGGAACAGCGCCATCGCCCAATCCGTCCTAGAGCATGAACGCCAGGTGGCGATGAATGTCGACAGCTCCTCCACGGAGTGCGCTCAGCTCAATGCGTTGATTGCCTCAATCGACGCGGCCGCTCGCCAACCTCAGTCTGGCCTTGAACAGGACCGACTCAAGGACCAGCGCAGGCGCGCGAGAGACCGGCAGTTCGCCCTGCATTGCAGATGACCTTCGAAGGCAGAAGGCGGCCAAAAAACGGACCTTCTCAAGAACCTTAGGGTGCATCTCCGATGAACAACTTCCCTGCGTTTGGGTTGCTGCTGGCGTTCGCGGCCGCGGCGCTGTTGCTCGCCGCCTTGGTCATCGTTGGCTGCCTTATCGCTGCGGCAATGTATCCCCGCGGCCATCCGTCGGCAGACCGATTGCGAGCGTTCGCCGGGCGCTTGCCTCGCCTGGTCGCCCGTGGCGTGATGCTTCTTGACGGGTTCGCCTTCGTACTCGTCTTGGCGATGTTCGCGGTTCTGACAGTAGTCTTTTCCTGACCTCGCCAGCTAGGACGGAATGCGGCCGAGGCCGTGTGAAAACGGGTTGAATAACTGACGGTGCTCGCCTAGATTGTGGCAACGCTACTGAAGGGCAACCACATGAAGCGATTCATCG
>NZ_VIVL01000023.1 GCF_007828835.1 Variovorax beijingensis
CGCGAGATGCGATACCGCCCCACGTCGTGCGGTGGATGTCGCCCTCGACCCGGCGCGAGACGATCTCGCCGTCGCCGTTGTGGCGCTCGGCGAACGTGATCAGATGGGAGATCAGCAACGGCTGATCCTGCATGAGGCCTTGGAGCATGAAGATTTCCGGAGGTGACTGGTTGGGGCAAAAGAGTGCTTTCGTGCTCAGCCTTCGATTGCGATCTTGCGCTCGTCAATGAGCTTCTTCCAGGTTGCGCCTTCGGTGGCAATGGTGCGGCGCACATCGGCACCGGCTGGTGCGACGGTCTGGCCCAGCGCTTCGAGCCGACCGGCGACGCCGGGCGCCGCGAGCACGTCGGCCAGTGCCTTGCGGATCGTTGCGGCGACGGGCTCCGGCAGGCCCGCGGGGCCCATCAGCGCGAACCAGCCGGGCGCGTCGAAGCCGGGCACGCCGGACTCCGCGATGGTCGGTGCATGGGGCAGCGAGGGCATGCGCGTGAGTGAGCTCACGCCCAGCGCCTTGAGCTTGCCGCTGTCGATGAACGGACCGGTGGCCGATGCGGTGAGGAAGGCGAACTGGACATCTCCCGCCAGCAGCGCTGTGACCGCCGGCGCGCCGCCGCGGTATGGCACGTGCACGGCGAACGTGCCGGTGCGCGACTTGAACAGCTCGGCCACCAGGTGGCCGACGCTGCCCGAGCCGCCGGAGGCATAGCTCAACTTGCCCGGCGTCCTGCGCATCAGGGCGAGCAGCTCCTGCACGGTGGCGACACCGGCTGAGCGCGGCGCCACCAGCACCTGCGGCATCTGCGACACCATCGCGACCGGCGCGAAGCTGGCGAGCGGGTCGTAGCCGGCCCTGCGCAGCGCCGGCACGATGGTCAGCGGTGCGTTGTCGAGCAGGCCCAGCGTATAGCCGTCGGGCGCGGCGCGCATCACCTCGGCGGCGCCGATGGCGCCGCTGGCCCCGGGCTTGTAGTCGATCACGATCGGCTGGCCGAGCAGCCTGCCGAGTGGGGTCAACACTTCCCGTGCGGTCACGTCGGCGGCACCGCCAGGCGTATAGCCGAGCAGCACGCGCAAGGGCCGGGCGGGCCAGGCCGCGGCCTGTGCGCGGGTACCCAGCAACGCCAGAGCCGCGCCGCCGAGGCCGGCGCCCAAGGCCCTGCGGCGTGCCGGATTCAGAAGGTTGGAGTTCATGGCCGGTGCTACTGGACGTTCTTCAGCGCGAACTCGTTCAGATGGCCGGAGGGCAATGCATCGATGCCTGGATCGGCCGGCAGCTCGACATCGAACCAGCGCTTGAGCACGCCCGAGATCAGTTCGTAGCAAGCGCCGATGCGCACCACTTCCATGGTGTCGAAATTGATCAGCGTGCCGGCCCGCCTGTAGGTGTGATAGCGGCGCAGGCCATAGTCGATCGTGATGTCGGCGATCTGCTTGAGTTCGTCGGGAATCTCCTCGACGGAGAATCGCGTGCCGGTCCCCGTGAGGTTGGCCGACGAGCCGAACAGCGGCACCACTTCTTCGCGGCTGAGACGGGTCAGCTCCTTGTGGAACGGGCCGGCGTTGAGCAGCATGCCGATCGTGCCGACCGCGGTGCTGGCCCTGAGCGCGTCTTCGTCGAGCTTGCGCAGCAGCGGATGGTCGGGCCTGAAGCTGCCGATCACGCCGAGCGGAAGGTCGTGGTCGACCACCAGCGCCTCGACCATCTCCTGCGCGCGCGGGCTGAGCGTGTGCAGCTCGCGCTGCGTGACCAGGTCGCCCGCCATGGCGTTGCGCTTGTGGCTGCCGCGGCGCTTGGTGTCGTAGATTTTCTTCAGCGGGTCCATCGACGCGCCGCAGCAGGCGTAGCCGGTGTCGTTCGGCACGATGGCGATGCCGCCGCGCTTGATCACGTCGATGGTGCGGCGGGCGTCGCCGGTGATGTCGAGTCTGCTCATGTCATCTCCTGGTTGTGTGGGAAGTTCGGTCGGCAATGCGCGGGGGCAAGCGCCATGCCCATGGCCTGCGCCTGCTCGGCATCGAAATGTCGGCAGTCGTCGCCGTAGTGCTGGCCGTAGGTGCCGCCGCGCACCACGCCCGGGTCGACCGATTCGTAGAAGCCGCCCCAGCCGGCCGGCAGGCGCGGCGAATCGGGCGTCGCGAGCCACAGGCGGAACAGGAGGCGCTTCTTCTCCGGCGCATTTGCGTCGTGGAATTCGGTGCGCGAATGCAGCGCGGTGAAATTGCTGAGGATCTGCAGGTCGCCCGGTTCCAGCCGCATCGAGTACATGAATTCGGGCCGGCGCACGATGGCGTCGAGCAGGTCCATCGCCTCGCGCTGCGCCGCGGTGAGGCCCGGTGCACCGGGCAACTTCTCCCCTTGCTCGACGCGGTTGCGCACCCACATGCAGAACACGTCGTTGCCCAGCTCGCCGTACACAGGCATCAGGCGAAACGGCGGCAGGCCCTCGGCCTGTTCGCCCTGGCAGCTGAAGGGCAGCGGCTCGCGCAGCACCCCGGCCAGGTCAGGCCGCTCGGCGAGCAACTGACGCCAGGCCGCGATGGCGCTGGCGCACATGCTGTCGCCGCCGACCGGTGCCTGGTTGTAGCAACTGAGCAGCACCATGTCGGCGCCGTCGACGTGGAAGTCGAGCTCGGCATTGGACGAGTAGCCGCGCCCGGTCGGGCTGCGGTAGACGGTGCCGACGTCCTGCACGCGGTTGATGTAGCGCGTCATCCTGTCTTGCGGGCGGGCCACGCCGAAGTGCAGGCCCACGCCCCAGGTCAGCAGCTCGAACTCTTCGGACGTGACGCCCTCGCGCGGAAAGCCCTTGACCAGCGCGACGCCCAGGCCATGCTGGACTTCGTCGATCGCACGGCGGATCCTGCCGAGCGCCGCGGCGCCGAAAGGGAAGTCGCTGCGGCGGTAGGCCAGCAGCGGCCGGCCCGGGCGATGCGCCGCGCGCAGCACCTGCAGCAGGTCGGCGCGCTCGGCGTCGTCGAAGCGCAGCGTCCAGCGCGCCATGTCGCGCTTCAGGTCGGTGGCGCGCCAGGCTGCGGCATCGCGGCCGGTGGCAGTGCGTGCGGGGACGGCGGTCATGGGTTCAAACTCCTTGGAACATCGGCTGGGCGGGCGTCACTCGAGCGGGAAGCGCTTCACCTGCGCCTCGACGCGCCTGGCCTCGCGTTGCACCATGGCCGTGAATTCGGCGGGCGTGTTGCCGACCGGCTCGGCGCCGATCGTGGACAGCGACTTGCGCACCTCCTCGCTCTTGACCGCTTCGCGCACTGCGGCGGCGATGCCCTGCTGGATCCCGGCCGGCGTGCCCTTGGGCGCGAAGAGGCCGTACCAGGTGGTTGCGTCGAAGCTCGCAAAGCCGGCTTCGATCGCTGTCGGCACATCGGGCAGCGCGGCCGAACGCCTGTCACCCATCGTCATCACGACCCTGAGCGCGCCGGTCTTGACGAAGGGCATCACCGCAGTGCTGCCGGCGATGGCAAACGAGATGTTGTTGGCTACCAGGTCGGTGATCATCTGGCCGCCGCCCTTGTAGTTGGCGACCACCAGCGACGGCAGCGCGTTCTCTTCGCCCAGCATGCGCGCCTGCAGCCGGGCCATGTTCTCGGTGGTGCCGACCGAACACGTCGTGGCGGCGCGCCGGCAGTAGCGAACCAGTTGCTCCATCGACTTGACGGGCAGCGCCGCGTTGACCGTCACCACGCCGGGCAGGGCGGAGAAGGCCGACACCGGCGCCAGTTGCGCCAGCGGGTCGACGCCCTTGAAGGTCGGCAGATGCCTGATCAACGTCAGCGACGGCAACTGCACCAGCAAGGTCAGGCCGTTCGGCTTTGCTTCGATCACCTTGCGCGTGCCGATCAGGCCGTCGGCGCCGGGTACGTTCTCGACGATCACCGGTTGACCCCAGATCTGCTGCAGCTCCTTTGCCACGACACGCGTCTGTGCATCGGTGCCGCCGCCGGGGCTGTAGGGCACCACCAGCGTCACGGGGTGGTCGGGTCTCCAATCGGCCGCCATGGCTGCGGCAGGCAGGCAGGCGGCCAGGGCGAACGCGGCGACGGCGCGGCGCCGCAACGGGCTCGTGGGCTTGAAAGTGGGCATCGTCTTGTCTCCGTGGTGTGTCTTTGTGGCTGTCGGGTCAAGCTGCGGCGCGGCGGGCCGGCCGCTGGCACATGCGCATCGGCCGCTCAGCCGACGGCGGGCGCGGCGCCCGGCCAGGCCCACGGCCGGCGCCTGCGGTCGGCTCGCTGCCACTCGCGGATCAGCACGTCGTCCTTCAGCGTGATGCCGATGTCGTCCAGGCCGTGCAGCAGGCCTTCCCGACGCAGCGGGTCGACTTCGAAGCCCGACGCGGTTGCATGCGGCGCGATCAGCTTGCGCTTCGCCAGGTCGACCGTCATCGGCGCGCCGCCGGCGCAGGCCGCCGCGAGGGGCTCGATCTCGGCGGCCGGCAGGCGGATCGGCAGCACGCCGTTCTGGAAGCAGTTGCTGTAGAAGATGTCCCCGAAGCTCGGCGCGATCACGCAGCGAATGCCGATGCCCTGCAGCGCCCACACCGCGCCCTCGCGCGATGAACCGCAGCCGAAGTTGTCGCCGGCCAGCAGGATCGGGGCGCCGCGGAACGCTGGCTGGTTCAGGACGAAGTCCGGGTCTTCGCTGCCGTCTTCGCGGTAGCGCAACGCCTCCAGCGCGTACGGGCCGAGCTCGCCGCGGTCGAACGTGGTCAGCCGTTCGATGCGGATGATGAGGTCGGTGTCGATGTTGGCGCGCGACAGGTACGGCGCCGCGCCGGTGACGATGGTGAAGGGTTGCATCGGCATGCTCAGGCCTGCGCAAGATCGGTGATGACGCCGGCGATGGCGGCGGCGGCGGCCATCGCCGGGCTCGCGAGATGGGTACGTGCGCCCGGTCCCTGCCGTCCCACGAAGTTGCGGTTCGAAGTCGATACCGAGCGTTGCTGCGGCGGCACCTGCTCGCCGTTGGCTGCCACGCACATGCTGCAGCCCGGCTCGCGCCACGCGAAGCCCGCGGCCTTGAAGATTTCGTGCAGGCCTTCGGCTTCGGCGGCGCGCTTGACGTTTTCCGATCCGGGCACGACCCACGCCGTGACGCCGGCCGCGACATGCTTGCCCCGCGCAACCGCGGCCGCGGCGCGCAGGTCGGTGATGCGCGAGTTGGCGCAGGAGCCGATGAAGACCCAGTCGACCGGCGTGCCTGCGATCGCCTGGCCTGCCTGCAAACCCATGTAGTCGAGGGCGGCGGCCAGCGTGTCGCGCTGCGCCGCGTCTGGCGCATCGCGCGGATCGGGCACGCGGCTGTCGATCGCGATCGCGTGCTCGGGGCTGGTGCCCCAGGTGATGGTCGGGCGCACGGCCGAGGCGTCGAAGATTTCCTCGCGATCGAAGCGCGCGCCGGCCTCGGTCGGCAGTTCGCGCCACTGCGCGACGGCCGCCTCGAAAGCCTCGCCCTGAGGTGCGAACACACGGCCGCGCAGGTAGTCGAACGTGTGCTGGTCGGGCGCCACCATGCCGAAGCGCGCACCGAGTTCGACCGACAGGTTGCAGAGGGTCAGCCGGCCTTCGACGTCCATCGCCTCGATCGCCGGGCCGGCAAATTCGATCGCATGCGCGACGCCCGCTGCGGCGCCAAGCTTGCCGATGATGTGCAGCGCCAGGTCCTTGGCGGTGACGCCGCGGCACAAGGCGCCTTCGCAGCGGATGCGCATCTGCCTGGGCTTTTGCTGGCGCAAGGTCTGCGTTGCCAGCGCATGCGTGCTCTCGGACGAGCCGACGCCGAACGCCATCGCGCCGAGGCCGCCGTTGGTGCAGGTGTGGCTGTCGCCGCAGATCACCGTGAGGCCGGGAAGCACGATGCCGAGCTCGGGGCCCATCACGTGCACGATGCCCTGGCCCGGCTGGCCAAGATCGAACAGGCGCACGCCGGCCGAACGGGTGCGCTCGCGCAGCGCGGTCCACAGCTTGCCGCCGGGCGCGTAGGTCAGGCCGTTGCGACCGGGTTGGCTCGACATCGAATGGTCGGGCGTCGCGAACGCGAGGTCAGGATCGTGCAGCGCCAGGCCACGGCCGGTGACCTCGGCCAGCGCGGGAGGGCCCGACAGGTCGTGCAGCAGATGGCGGTCGATGTGCAGCAGCGCCCATCCATCGCCCAGGTCACGGATGACATGGGCGTCCCACAGCTTGTCGAAGAGCGTTCGTGCAGTCATTGCCCGTTCATCTTTCTTCCATGCCGGAGCCCGCGTTGAAACGCATGCGCAGTGCGTCCCATTCGTCGGCGCCGAACCGGCGGAAAGTCTGCGCCACGTTCTGCGTCACCTCGGGGGGCTTGTGCGTGGCCTTCAGCTGGGCCAGCGCGGCGTCACCGGCCTGGATGGCGGCGGCCAGCATCAGCCCAGGCAGGATCGCGAGCTTGTACCCCATCGCCTCGGCTTCGCGCAGATCGAAGATCGGCGTGCGGCCGCCAGGCACCACGTTCAGCAGGCACGGGCCACGTACATTCTTCGGCACGGCGGCGGCTTCTTCGAGCGTCTGCGTGGCCTCGACGAAGACCATGTCGGCACCGGCATCCAGGGCCGCATTGCCGCGCCAGATCGCTTCGTCCATGCCCATCTTGGCACGCGCATCGGTGCGGGCGATGATGAGGAATTCCTTCGTGCGGCGCGCCTCGGCCGCGGCGCGGATCTTGGAGACGAAATCCTCGCGTGACACCACCTCCTTGCCGTCGAGATGGCCACAGCGCTTGGGCGCGACCTGGTCCTCGATGTGGATGGCGGCAACGCCACGCTGTTCATATTCGCGCACCGTGCGCGTCACGTTCAGCTCGTTGCCGTAGCCGGTATCGGCGTCGGCGATCAGCGGCACATGGATGGCGCGGGCCATTGCCGCCGCGTTCATGACCATCTCGCCCATGTCGAGCAGGCCGAAGTCGGGATAGCCGCGCGCCGCCGAGGTGCCGGCGCCGGTCATGTAGACCGCGCTGAAGCCGGCCTGTTCGATCAAGCGCGCGCCGATGCCGTCGTAGGCGCCGGGAGCAATCACCATGCCGGGCGCTGCGAGCTGCTCGAGGAGGGAGGGAGTCGTCATGGGGGAAAGAGCCTTTCGTAATCTCGCCGGCGGATGGCGTCGGATGCCAATGCATAAGTTGTATTAAGAATATCACAACATAACAACAAGTCAACAGGCTATCCTTCGCCTCATGAACACGTCGACCGCCATCGCTTCCCCTTTGAACGGTGCAAGAGGCACCGCCCTGCATCGCCAGGTCTTCCTGGTGCTGCGCGACGAGATCTCGCGCGGGCTCTTTCCCGACGGCCTGCTGCCGAACGAAGAGGCGCTGTGCGAGCGCTTTGGCGTGTCGCGCATCACGGTGCGCAGGGCACTGGCCGATCTGGCGGCGCTGGGTGTGGTCGAGCGTCGACATGGGCGCGGCACGTTCGTGCTGGGCCCTCCCGCGCAGGCGCGTCCGGCGCCCAGCCTCAGCGTGATTGACAGCCTGCGCCAGACTGCGACCGAGACGGTGGTGCAGGTTCTACAGGTCGAGCAGGCCGTGCCGCCTCGCGACGTCGGTCTCTTGCTGCAGTTGCCGGCGGGCGAAAAAGCGACGCACGCACTGCGGCTGCGCATCAACCGCAAGGGCGAGCCGGCCATGTTGACCGAAGCCTGGGTGCCGGCGCATCTTGGCAGGCGCGTCACCGAGGCGGCCCTCAAGAAGAAGGCGCTCTACGAAATCCTGATGGCGCAGGGTGTTCAGTTCGGCCGCGTGGTGCAGGAAATCAGCGCGACCGTCGGCGACCCGAAGCGCGCCGGCCTGTTGCGCACTGAGGTCGGCGCGCCGATCCTGAAGCTGGTGCGGCTGATGCACGACATGGATGAACGCCCGGTGCAGCATCTCACCGCGTACATGGCCGCCGACCGCGCCAGCGTGCTGATGGAGATCGCGGGCGCTTCCGTCAACACACTGACCGCGGGGCAGATCGTCCTCGACGGACCGGCCTAGACCCCGGGACGCGAAGGCGGCGGAACCGGAGGCCCGGCCGGGCTTGCTTCCTTTCCTGGCCGCGATTCTGGGCCATTCAGGCGTTGGGCACGGGGACGAACCAGGTATTCAGTGCGTGGTCCAGGCTCTCCGGTGTGGTGCTGCAGCCCAGCCGTGCCGCGTACCCGTCGGGCCTGATCAACACGGCCGTGGGGCGGAGACCTGGCCGAGCGCAGGCAGCTCCCATGGACCATCGCATGTGCAGTGAACCTGCTTCACGCGGCCGGACCACGGCGCGATGCCGGAGCGGCCTGATGCGCGAGGTCCAAGAGCACGGGCCGCGCATCGCGCAGGAGCGCAGACACGCGCATGGGACCTCCGGACGTGCGCAGCACGCGGGCCGCCACCGGATGCCGCGCGGCGTGACAGATGCCCGAGCAGGTTTTTGCGGCGGTGCACGCTTCATCACCTGGGCCAGCTTCCAGCCCAGGTCCACTGCCGGGCCGGCGTCGCGCAATCAGGAGCGCGCGCGGCCGCCGGACATGTCGAAGACGGCACCGGTGTTGAAGCGGCTGGCCTCGGTGCACAGCCACGCGACCAGGTGGGCCACCTCGTCGCGCTGGCCCAGACGGCGCAGGGGGCTGTCCTGGATCATGCGATCGACGACTTCCGGGCCGAGGTCGCGGATCATGTCGGTATCGATGGGGCCGGGTGCCACGCAATTGACAAAGACGTTTTCGCTGGCGATCTCGCGGCCCAAGGCCTTGGTGAGGGCGATGATGCCGGCACTGGCCGCCGAGTAGGCGGTGATGCCCGGCAGTCCTTCCCTGCCAGCCAGCGAGCCGAGGTTGACGATGCGTCCCGAGCGCTGCTGCAGCATGCGGGGGAGCACGGCCTGCGTGACCTGCATCGTGCCAGCGAGGTTCACGTCGATGATGCGCTGCCAGTCGCCGGGGTCGTGGTCCTTGAAGCTCGTTGCGCGGCCGAGATAGCCCGCGCAGTTGACGAGGATGTCGATGCGCTGCGCGTCCCCGAGCTCGGCCAGGCCACGCCGGATGTCGTCGGATCGCGTGATGTCGACAAGAGCGGATCGCGCGCCGGGTACCTCTGCGCGATCCGCGTCCCAGATGCAGACGCCGCACCCGTTGGCGAGAAAGAGTTCTGCAATGGCTCTTCCAATGCTCTTGGCCCCGCCCGTCACAATGGCGAACTTGCCAGCGAGATCGTATGTGTTGCTCATCGGGAGCCTCTCGTACGGCGCCTGTTGCGTCGCGTGACAGACCGGGCGATCCGAATGCCAGCCTTGCCCTTCTTTTATAGCGGCGCGCCGAACGCCGGGCAAGCCGGTCCGCACGACGTGCCTCATCGCGAACTATCCGGTCCTCAAAGGTCCGGCGAGCTTGTAGGTGCTGAGGATGACGCCGGACGGCATCGCCCTCGTGGCGGCGAGTTCGAAGGACCGCGGCGGGGTTCCCTCCGCAAAGAAGCGCTTCCCCGTGCCCAGCAGGACCGGATAGACGATCAGCAGAACCTCATCCACAAGCGCGTGTTCGAGGAGCGCCGAAGTCAGCGTCGAGCTGCCCGAGAGGATGAGGTCCGGCCCGCCATGCGACTTGATGCGGCGAACGCCTTCGACGATGTCCGTTCCGAGCTCCTCG
This sequence comes from Variovorax beijingensis, assembly GCF_007828835.1. GTDB lineage: Bacteria > Pseudomonadota > Gammaproteobacteria > Burkholderiales > Burkholderiaceae_C > Variovorax > Variovorax beijingensis_A. The sequence continues at coordinate 9,646 of NZ_VIVL01000023.1, forward strand.
AACGGCCCCCATTCAAGGCTTTCCGGACGGTGGGTGGCGACGTATTTCGTGGCCGCATTGAGGGCATCCGCCATCGGGCTGCGCGGGGCCTTGGGCCAGAAGGCCGACCAGATGTCGTAGGTGCGGCGGCCAAGCAGCAGGTCGAAGCTCTCGCCATACGCGGCGAGGATCGCATCCCTGCCAGCGGGGGTGCGGTAGGGCGCGGTCCAGTCGCTGTAGGGGAAATCGTCCCCGTCGCGGGAGTGCTGGATCACGCCGTCCAGCGAGATGTGTTCCATGATTCGCAGCTTTCTCATGCGAGTCTCCGTGCAGCGCGATCGCCTGGGGCGACGCAGGGCTCAGGACGCTGCCTTGCAGCCTTCGGGTTTGAACACCCGCGTCGCCGAACCCGGGTACTTCCCGAGCTTGGCGGCCGGCCGCGAGGGGCGCGGCAGCAATTCTCCGCCGCAATTGGGACAGCTCCCGGCGAGTCGCCGGTCGGCGCAGTCGCTGCAGAACGTGCATTCGAAGGAGCAGATGCGGGCATCGGCCGAGTCCGGCGGCAGGTCTCGGTCGCAGCACTCGCACCCGGGGCGCATTTGGAGCATGGGAACCTCGAAAGAGCTTGGGCGGTGGAGCTTAAACGAAGGTGGACCGGCCGGTGACGGCGAGCCTCGGCGCCTGTCGGCCGCTATATTCTCCCTTCAGAGTTGTTCTGTACAACAAAGCAAGAGGAGCCCGTGTCTTGAAGCCATCTCCCAAAAAGCAGGCCGGCCTGGATTTCCCCAGGCCGCTGGTCACCGTCGACGTGGTCATCTTCACCGTGCTGGAGGATGCGCTGAAGGTCGTGCTGGTACGCCGCCCGGACGCCGCCGACGATCCTTATCCGGGGCGCTGGGCGCTTCCTGGAGGCTTCATCGACATCGGAAAGGATGCCAGCCTGCTCGACTGCGCGCTGCGCAAGCTGCGGGAGAAGACTGGTGTGGCCGCACCGTATCTCGAGCAGCTGGGCAGCTGGGGCGACGCGCACCGCGATCCGCGGGGCTGGTCGGCCACGCATGCGTTCTTCGCGCTGATGCCGGCCCAGGCGCTCGTGCCCGGCAAGGGTGCGGATGCCGCGCAGGCCGAATGGATGGACGCCGCAGCAGCGAGCCGCAAGCGGCTGGCGTTCGATCATGCGGGGATCCTGGCCAGCGCCGTGGCGCGGCTGCGCAGCAAGGTGGAATACACCTCGCTGCCGGCCTTCCTGCTCAACGAGCCCTTCACGCTGCCGCAGCTGCAGCACACCTACGAGGTCGTGCTCGGCCGCGCGGTCGACAAGAGCGCCTTCCGCAAGCGGATGCTCGATGGCGGCTTCATGGAGGAAGCCGGCACGGTGGAGGGCACCACCGGCCGGCCGGCCATGGGCTACCGGCTGCGCGACCGGTCGCAGGCCGCCCTGTTTCCCCGCACCTTCAGCCCGCGCGACATGGAGCAGCCGGACGCTTGACTTTTCTCTTCATAGTTGTACAGTGCAACCAATGAGAGTTGTACAGTACAACTAAAAAGAGGACGCCATGAAGCAGAACATCCATTTCCTCGTGATCGATCCGCAGAACGATTTCTGCGACCTGCCGGCCGACTGGCTCGGGACCGACCCCGCCACGGGTGCGCCGCTGCGGCCGGCGCTGCCCGTGGCGGGGGCCCACGCCGACATGCTGAGGCTGGCCGGCCTCATCCGGGAAGGGGCGGGCGGCATTGCCGGCATCACCGTCACGCTCGATTCGCACCACAGGTTCGACATCGCGCACCCCACGTTCTGGCAGGCGCGCGGCGGCGGCGCGGTGGCACCCTTCACCCCGATCACGGCTGCGCAGGTCCGCGCCGGCGACTGTCTGCCTCGCGACGCCGCGGCCCTGCCGCGCGCGCTGGCCTACCTCGACGAGCTCGAGCGCAGGGGCCGCTACACGCTGATGGTGTGGCCGGTGCACTGCGAGATCGGCAGCTGGGGCCACAACGTGCATGCCGCCGTCAAGGCCGCCTACAACGCATGGGAAGACGCACAGGCCGGCCTGGTGGAAAAGATCGCCAAGGGCAGCAATCCCTGGACCGAGCACTACAGCGCCATCCAGGCCGAGGTGCCGGATGCGGACGATCCCGACACCGCGCTCAACATGCGGCTGGTCGCGTCGCTCGACCGCGCCGACCTGATCGTCATCGCGGGCGAAGCCAGCAGCCACTGCGTGAAGGCCACCACGGAGCACATCGCCGCCAACCTGCCGTCGGGCAGGCCCGCCAAGCTGGTGCTGGTCACCGACTGCATGAGCCCGGTGACCGGCTTCGAGGCCCAGCACCAAGCCTTCCTGAGCGGCATGGCCGCGCGCGGCGTGCAGCTGCGCACCAGCGCCGAGGTACTCGCACTGCTGGCGGCCAATGCCTGACGCGAACCTGCCCAAGGAGCACACCATGCGACCGATCATCCAGAGCCTGCTGGACACCGACCTGTACAAGTTCACGATGTGGCAGGCCATGCTGCACAGCCACCCGCAGACGCAGGCCGAGTACCGCTTCGTGTGCCGCAACCAGCCGGCCTATCCGCTGGCCGAGCTGTTGGCGGACGTCAACGAGCAGCTCGACCATCTCTGCTCGCTGCGTTTCGCGCCTGGCGAACTCGCCTACCTGCGCGGCCTGCGCTACATCAAGAGCGACTTCGTCGACTTCCTGCGCATCTTCAGTTTCCAGCGCGAGTTCATCACCGCTGCGGCCGAGGGCGATGCGCTGCGCATCCGTGCGGTCGGCCCGCAGGTGCACACGATGGCGTTCGAGATCTTCGTGCTCGCCATCGTCAACGAGCTGTATTTCCGCCGCTTCGATGCGAAGTCCGCGCTGGCCGAGGGCCGCCAGCGCCTGCAGGCCAAGATCGAACTGCTGCGCAGTTTCGCGGATGAGCCGGCGGCGCGGCATCCCTTCGAATTCTTCGACTTCGGCGTGCGCCGCCGCTTCTCGCGCGACTGGCAGCGCGAAGTGGTCGGCACGCTCAAGCGCGAGGTGCCGATGTACTTCAAGGGCACTTCCAACGTGCTGCTGGCCAAGGAGCTGGAGCTGGTGCCCATCGGCACCATGGCACACGAGTACCTGCAGACCTACCAGGCGCTCGGCGTGCGGCTGCGCGACTTCCAGAACGCCGCGCTGGAAGGCTGGGTGCAGGAATACCGCGGCGACCTGGGCGTGGCGCTGACCGACGTGGTCGGCATGGATGCCTTCCTGGCCGACTTCGACCTGTACTTCGCCAAGCTGTTCGACGGCCTCCGGCACGACTCGGGCGATCCGGTCGCCTGGGGCGAGAAGGCGCTGGCGCACTACGCCAGGCTGCGCATCGATGCGCACACCAAGCGGCTGGTGTTCTCCGACGGGCTCGACCTGCCAACGGCGATCCGGCTGTACCGCACCTTCGCCGACCGCACCCAGACCGGCTTCGGCATCGGCACCCACCTGAGCAACGACGTCGGCCTCACGCCGCTGAACATCGTGATGAAGCTCACGGGTTGCAACGGCCAGCCGGTGGCCAAGCTGTCGGACAGCCCGGGCAAGACGCTGTGCGAAGACCAGACCTTCCTGGCCTACCTGCGCCAGGTCTTTCAGATCGGGGGGTGAGGCCATGCTCCGCATCACTGTCGCGCAGCTCAACCCCACCATCGGTGACCTGGCCGGCAACGCCGCGCGGATGATCGAGGCCGCGCGCCAGGCCGCGGCCGCGCAGGCCGACCTGGTGGTCTTCTCCGAGCTGTCGCTCACGGCCTACTACCCGGCCGACCTGCTGGAGGAAGAGGGCTTCATGGAGCGCGTGGACGACGCGTTCGGGCAGCTGCTCTCGGCGTCGCGCGAGATGCCGGCGCTGCACTGGGCGGTCGGCCTGCCGGCGCGGCGCGAAGGCGCGGGCAAGAAGCTCCGCAATGTGCTGCGCGTCATCTGCGCGGGCGAGGTGCGGCTCGAATACGCCAAGCAGCTGCTGCCGACCTACAACGTCTTCGACGAGCGCCGACACTTCGAGCCGGGCCCCGACGTGGCGCGCGTGCTGCGCATCCGCGACACGCGCGTGGGATTCCTGATCTGCGAGGACGGCTGGAACGACGAGGGCGAGGACTATCTCGTCAATCCCTTCGACCGCATGCGCGATGCCGCGCCCGACCTCGTGGTGTCGATCAACGCGAGTCCGTCGAACATCGGCAAGCGCGAGCAGCGGCACCGCATCTTCGGTGCGGCCAGCCGCCGCAACGGCCTGCCCATCCTCTACGTCAACCAGATGGGCGGGCACGACCAGCTGGTGTATGACGGAGCCTCGTTCGCGGTCGAGCCGCAGGCCGGCGTGGTGTACGAGGCGCGCCGCTTCGCGCAGGACGTATGCACCTTGCGCTTCGGCGACGGCCGCTTCCTCACCCCGGCCGGCGAGGCGCCGCCACGCGTGCCGCCGCAAGGCCTGCCGACGCTGGAGTTCTACCGCCAGCAGATCGTGGTGGGCCTGCGCGACTATGCGCGGCGCTGCGGCTTCCGGCAGGCGGTGGTCGGCTCGTCCGGCGGCATCGACTCGGCGCTGACGCTCGCGCTGGCGGTCGAGGCACTGGGCGCGCAGAACGTCGTGGCCGTCACGATGCCATCGCGCTTTTCCTCGGCGGGGTCGGTGGACGATTCCGAGACGCTGTGCCGCAACCTCGGCGTGCCGCTCAAGGCGCATGCCATCGCGGACATCGTCGCGCAGTTCGAGCGAGGCTTCGAGGCGGCCTTCGGCCAAGGCCTCGAGGGCGTGGCACTCGAGAATCTGCAGGCGCGCGTGCGCGGCACGATTCTCATGGGCCACTCCAACAGCTTCGGCCACCTGCTGCTGACCACGGGCAACAAGTCCGAGATCTCGGTCGGCTACTGCACGCTGTATGGCGACACCAACGGCGGCCTGGGCCTGATCGGCGACCTCTACAAGACCGAGGTCTTCGCACTGTCGCGCCACTTGAATGCGCAGGCCGGACGCGAGCTCATCCCGCAGGCCATCCTCGACAAGGAACCCTCCGCCGAGCTCGCGCCGGGGCAGAAGGATGCCGACAGCCTGCCGCCGTACGAAGTGCTCGACGAAATTCTCAAGCTGCTGATCGAGGGCAGGCGGCTCGCGGGAGATGAGTACGAGCAGGCGCGCACCTTCGTCGACCGGCTGCGCGCCACGCCCGAGGGCGCGGCGCTGGTCGAGCGCATCCGCGGCATGGTGGCGCGCAACGAGTACAAGCGGCGGCAGTCGCCGCCCATCGTGCGGGTCCGGCCGCGGGCCTTCGGCTCCGGCCGCCAGATGCCGATCGCTGCCCGCTGGAACTGAGGACGATGAGATGACAAGCACGAACAAGGCGCCCGATGTCGCCGTCTACATCGGACGCTTCCAGATCTTCCACAATGCCCAGCTGGCGCTGCTGCGCCGCGCACTCGCGGCCGCGCCCGAGTGCGTGGTGGTGCTCGGCTCGGCCTTCCAGGCGCGCACGCCGCGCAATCCCTTCACCTGGCAGGAGCGCGCCGAGATGATCCGCGCCGCGCTGCCGGAAGCCGACCGCCAGCGGCTGAAGTTCCTGCCCGTGCGCGACCACTACGACCCCGCGCGGTGGGTGGCGGCGGTGAAGGAGGGCGTGGCCCGGCTGCATCCGGGCCAGCCTTCGGTGGTGCTGGTGGGGCACCTGAAGGACGCGACCAGCAGCTACCTGCGCGACTTCCCCGGCTGGGCGCTCGACGACGCCGGCCGCCGCGGCGACATCCACGCGGGCGCGCTGCGCGATGCCTACTTCGGGGCCGCCCGCGACGGCTCGCTGGAGCCGGCCCTCGCAGCGCTCGTCGGCCAGGCGCCGGACAGCACGCTGCAGTTCCTGCGCGCCTGGGCCAGCCTGCCGCCTTATGCCGTGCTGGCGCAGGAATGGGAGAGCCTGCGCTGCGAAAAGGCGCTGTGGTCCGGCTCGCCGTACCCGCCGGTCTTCGTCACGGTCGATGCGGTCGTCCAGTGCGGGCGCCAGGTGCTGCTGATCCGGCGCGGCCGCTCGCCCGGCAAGGGCCTGTTCGCGCTGCCGGGCGGCTTCATCGAGCCGCGCGAGACCGTATGGCAGTCGGCCCTGCGCGAGCTGGCCGAGGAAACCGGGCTGCGGCTGCTGGACAGCGACATCGAAGCCGCCTTCAAGGCGGTGCAGGTGTTCGACCATCCCGACCGCAGCCAGCGCGGCCGCGTCATCACCCATGCGCACAGGTTCGACCTGGGCCCGCGCCGCCCGCCCGAGCTGACCGCCGGCGACGACGCCTCGGACGCCCGGTGGGTGCCCATCGACGAACTGGCCGGCATGGAGGACCAGTTCCATGACGACCACTTCCACATCCTCGACTTCTTCTTCGGATTGACCGCGGATGGCGCGCAAGGCGGTGCTGCATGAACGACCGCGAGCGATACCGCGGCTGCCTCCTCGGGCTCGCCTGCGGCGATGCAGTGGGCACGACCGTCGAGTTCATGCCGCGGGGAACCTTCGAGCCCGTCACGGGAATGGCTGGCGGCGGCCCTTTCCGGCTGCAGCCGGGCGAGTGGACCGACGACACCTCCATGGCGCTGTGTCTGGCGACCAGTCTCGTCTGGCGGAGCGGCTTCGATCCCGTCGACCAGATGAACCGCTACTGCAACTGGCGCAGCGTCGGCTACCTGAGCAGCAACGGCGAATGTTTCGACATCGGCATCACGGTGGCCACGGCGCTGGACCGCTACCTTGTGACCCGCGATCCGTTCGCTGGCGACCCCGATCCCAGGACGGCTGGCAACGGCGCACTGATGCGGCTCGCGCCGGTCCCGATGTACTTCCGCGCCAGCGCGGACCAGACCTTCCGGTTTGCCGGCGAAAGCACGCGAACGACACATGGTGCCCGCGAAGCCATCGATTGCTCGCGGCTCTTTGCGCTGCAGCTGCGGGCAGCGTTGATGGGCGCAAGCAAGGAGCGCATTCTCGCGACCACGGTTACCGAACCCCTGTCCGACAAGGTCGCAGCCATCGCGTCGGGCAGCTACCTTGGCAAGCCGCGCGAGGCCATCAAGGGATCGGGATACTGCGTCGATTCGCTCGAGGCGGCCCTTTGGTGCTTCTTTGTCACCGGTTCGTTCGAGGAAGCCGTGCTGGCAGCGGCCAACCTGGGAGACGATGCCGACACCACGGCCGCGATTTGCGGGCAACTGGCAGGTGCGCACTACGGCGCGTCGTCCATTCCGGCAGTCTGGCTCGGACGATTGGCCATGCGCGGCGACATCGAAAGTCTCGCCGATCAACTGCTGGAATGCGCCGAGCCGTCCTGAGCGCCCCGCAGGCCACTGTCTGCATTCACATGCACTGAAGTGCGCGTCGCCGGGCGTCCTCCGGCGGTCCGCCCGCACTCGAAATCCCCGCTTTTCACTTCGTGTGGTTTCCCCCAGCGCGGAAAGACACTGTGAAGATGCACCATCGTGCAGCCCTGGCGCGCCATGGCCCGGTGGATGAATCTTCATCTGCAGTTTATTTCCTCTCTGGAGACGACGAATGGCCATTCCAAGATCCGGCGCCGCGAGCGCCGCCTTGTTCTGCTGCGTTGCAGCACTCCTCACGGCCTGCGGCGGCAGTGGCGGCTCCCGCGGCTTTCCCATCGTGAGCACTCCGCCGGACACCGGCGCACCGCCGGCGCAGAAGCTGGCCTGCGACGACAGCATGAAGACCCGCTTCGCGCCCGACACCTCGACCACGGTCCTGTTGGTCAAGGCCTTCAGGAAAGGGGACGCGCTGCTGCTCACAGGCACCGCGTCGCCGAGCACGCCGGTGGCGCAGAACGACCTGTGCTTCGTCAAGCTCAATGTCGGCCCCGGCAACCCGGGCGTGGCCAGCGCGCCGTCCACCTCGCCGGGCATCGGCATCGAGATCTGGCTGCCCACGCCGGCCAACTGGAACAGGCGCATCCACGTCAAGGGCGGCGGCGGCTGGGCCGGCGGCACCCAGGGCACCCTCACCGGCATCACGCCGATCTCCGGCAGCGCGGGGTCGGCCAGCGACACCGCGGGCGTGGAGGGCGCGGTTTCCGCCACCACCGACACCGGCCATGCCATCAGCAACGGCTCGTTCGCGATGAACCCCGACGGCACCATCAACACGGTCCTGTGGAAGGATTTCTCGGAGCGCGGCATCCACGAGATGGCCGTCAAGACCAAGGCGCTGGCCAAGGCCTACTACGGCGAAGACGCGAAGTACGCCTACTGGAACGGCTTCTCCACCGGAGGACGGCAGGGCCTCAAGGAGGCCCAGGCCAACCCCGCCGACTTCGACGGCATCCTGGCCGGTGCGCCCGCCAACAACTGGACCAAGTTCATCACCACCGAGCTCTATCCGCAGATCGTCGTGCAGCGCGACCTGGGCGGCGTGGCGATCACTGCGGCCCAGCACACGACGGTCTCGAACGCCGCGATCAACGCCTGCGACATGGTCGGCGGCGTTCACCTCGGCTACGTGCCGGACCCGTCCGCCTGCCGCTACGACCCGACCACCGACGCGTCCGTGATCTGCACCGCCGATGGCGGCACCAACGCCACCGCGGACTGCGTGACACCGGCCCAGGCGCTCGCGTTCAACAAGTTCTGGTACGGCCAGACGGCCGACGGCTCGGTGCCGAACCCCGCGGCCGACAACGGCTTCGCGGCCGCCACCGCGCCTGCGCAGAAGTGGTACGGACTGGCGCGCGGCGCCAGCCTCATGGGCCTGGCCGGCGCCGCGCCGTTTCCCATCTCCAGCGACATGGTGGCGCTCGAGCTGCAGGATCCGACGATCGCGACGCCCAGCTTCCTCAACGCCACGGGCAATGGCGCCGACGGCTGGAAATCGCTCACGTATCCGCAGCTCGCCAATGCATGGGACCGCGGCGTGGCGCTGCAAGGCGCGTTCGCCAACATCAACACCGACAGCGCCGACCTGAGCGCGTTCCGCGACCGCAAGGGCAAGCTGATCTCCTACCACGGGCTCGCCGACACGCTGATCCCGCCGCAAGGCACGATCAACTACTACAGCCGCGTCGCCGCGCAGATGGGCGGCGTCGCGGCCACGCAGGGCTTCTATCGGCTCTACCTCGTTCCCGGCATGGGCCACGGCTTCAGCAACGGCACGTCGAACGCCAATGCGAATCCGCCGCTGCCGACCAACGCGCAGCTCTACGAACTGCTGACCGCCTGGGTGGAAAAGGGCGTCGAGCCGCCGGCGCGCGTGGAGGTGGCGACGGTGGCCAGTGCCAGCTTTCCGGCCGTGAAGTCGCGGCCGCTGTGCCTTCATCCGCTGAAGGCGAGCTACACCTCGGGCGACCCCAACCTGGCCGCGAGCTATACCTGTTCCTGAGTTGCGCCGTCTCCCCCGGGGCGTTGCGGTTAGCATATTCGGCTGCATACGGCCGGGGCGAGAATCAATGCGGATACTGCTGGTGGAAGACGACAAGGTGCTGGCCGACGCGCTCTCGCGCGCGCTGGTGCAGTCCGCCCACGCGGTGGACATCGTCTCCACCGGCGAAGAGGCCGACCATGCGCTCGCGCTCGGCATCTACGACCTGGCGATCCTGGACATCGGGCTGCCCAAGCTCAGCGGGCTCGATGTGCTGCGGCGGCTGCGCGCCCGCAAGTCCACCATGCCGGTGCTGATGCTGACCGCCTTCGACACCCTGCAGGACCGCGTGCGCGGGCTCGATCTGGGCGCCGACGACTACCTGGCCAAGCCCTTCGACCTGCCGGAACTGGAAGCACGCGTGCGCGCGCTGCTGCGCCGCAGCACCAATTCCACGCCGTATCTCGAGCACGGCCTGCTGCGCTTCGATACGGTGGGCCGCCGCGTGTTCTACGACAAGAAGCCGCTCGACCTGTCGCCGCGCGAGCTCGCCGTGCTGGAACTGCTGATGATGCGCGAGGGGCGCGTGGTGGGGAAGGAGCAGATGGTCAACCATCTCTACGGATGGGGCGACGAGGTCGGCGACAACGCGATCGAGGTCAACGTCTACCGCTTGCGCAAGAAGCTCGAGCCGCTCGGATGCGAGATCCGCACCGTGCGCGGCATGGGCTACCTGATGGACCGCGGCGATGCGCAAACCTGAGCCCAGGCTGCAGCGCAAGCTGCTGGCCTGGCTGCTCGGTCCGCTGGCCGTGCTGCTGGTGCTGGACACCGGCGCCGCCTACTGGAACTCGCTGCGCTTTTCCAACCTGGCCTACGACCGCGCGCTGTACGAGATCGGGCGCGAGATCGTGCTGCACGTGAAGCTCGACGGCCTGCAGCCGCGGCTCGACCTGTCCGAGGCCGCGGGCAACATCCTGCTGCTCGACCAGGAGGACCTGCTCTTCTACCGCGTTGCCAGCGAGGACGGCAAGGCACTGGGCGGCGATGCGGAAATGCCGCCGCCGCGCCCCGGCGACCCCGCCACGCCGCGCTTCTACCGCGACACGGTGCGCGGCGAGCCGGTGCGCATGCTGGTGGCCTGGATGCCCATCGGCGGCAATCCCGAGGCGCCGATGGTGCGGGTGCAGGTGGCCGAAACCCTGCACAAGCGCACCCATCTTGCGTGGGAGATGCTGGCCAACGTGGTGGTGCCGCAGCTGCTGCTGATCGTGATGGCCACGGCGGTGGTCTGGTTCGGCATCTCGCGCGGGCTCGAGCCGCTGCAGCGGCTGCGCCGCGCGGTGTCGGACCGCTCGCACCTGGACCTGAGCCCGATCGACATCCACGACGTGCCGGGCGAGGTGCGGCCCCTGGTGGACGAGGTCAACGAGCTGATGGCGCGGCTCGGTCGCACCTTCGATTTCCAGAACCGCTTCGTGGCCGACGCTGCGCACCAGCTGAAGACGCCGGTGAGCGGCCTGAAGGCCCAGATCGAGCTGGCGCTGCGCGAGAGCGACCCCGAGCGCGTGCGCCATTCGCTCGCGCAGCTCTACATCAGCGCCGACCGGCTCTCGCGGCTGGTGCGCCAGCTGCTTTCGCTCGCGCGCAACGAGCCCGGCGCGCTCGACGCCATGCAGCTGCAGCCGCTCGACCTGAATGCCTACGCGCTGGAGGTCAGCATGGACTGGGTGCCGCAGGCGCTCAAGCGCGACATCGACCTGGGCTTCGAGGGCGCCGAGCATCCGCTGGTGATCAACGCCGACCGCGACCGGCTGCGCGAGCTGATCAACAACCTGATCGACAACGCGGTGCGCTACAGCCAGGCGGGCGGCCGCGTGACCGTGCAGGTGGGCCCCGGCGACGGCGACCAGTGCCGCCTGGCCATCAGCGACGACGGCCCCAGCGTGCCGGTGGAGGAGCGCGCGCGCATCTTCGAGCGCTTCCACCGCCTGCTCGGCACGCAGGAGGACGGCAGCGGCCTGGGCCTGGCCATCGTCAGCGAGATCGCCACGCTGCACGGCGCGCGCATCACGCTGGAGGAAGACATCGACGGCGTGGGCAACACCTTCAGCGTCTTCTTCCCGCTGCGCACGGCCTGAGCAGTGCCGCTCAGGCCGCCTTTGTAAGCTGGCTGACAGCTGGCGGACATGTGGCTGACAGCCTGCCGGCAGAAAGGTGACAGCGCAGGCCCGTAGCCTCGAACCCGTCGGAACCGCCGTGGTTCCGCGTCCACTTCGAGGAGACAATCCCCATGTCGTTTTTGACCAGTCCGGATTTCTGGATTGCCCTGTCGCAGATCATCCTGATCAACATCGTCCTGAGCGGCGACAACGCCGTCGTCATCGCGATGGCCTCGCGCTCGCTGCCGCCGGCCCAGCAGAAGAAGGCGATCCTGTTCGGCAGCATGGGCGCCATCGTGCTGCGCGTGGTGCTGACCTTCTTTGCGGTCTACCTGCTGACGCTGCCCTACCTCAAGCTGGTGGGCGCCGCGCTGCTGTTCTGGATCGGCATCGGCCTGCTCAAGGGCGACGACGGCGAAGAGAACCTGGAAGGCCATTCGAGCCTGGCCGCGGCCATCAAGACCATCGTGGTCGCCGACCTGGTCATGAGCCTGGACAACGTCGTCGGCGTTGCAGCCGCGGCCAAGGGCAATGTTCCGCTGCTGGTGTTCGGCCTCGTGATCAGCATTCCGCTGATCATCTTCGGCAGCACGCTGATCCTCAAGCTGATGGACCGCTTCCCGATCATCATCACGCTCGGCGCCGCCTTGCTGGGCTGGGTGGCCGGCGAAATGGCGATGTCGGATCCTTCGATTGCCGGCTGGGCCGCCAGCCAGCATGCGCTGCACACGATCGTGCCCGCGATCGGCGCCATCTCCGTCGTGGCGATCGGCAAGTGGCTGACCAGCCGGCAACAGCAGCCGGAACCCGCCAACCAGTCGGCCTGAAGCAGGTGTCGGCGTGAGACGGCGCATTCTGGTCCCCATCGACCCGACCGAGCCGGCCCGCACGCGCTCGGCCATCGAGCAGGTCGTGCGCATCTGCCAGCAGGAGTCGGCGGCCGTGCGGCTCTTGCGGGTGCAACCCGTGGTCTCCGGCCACGTCGCGATGTTCTTCGACCCGCAGGAGCTGCGAGAACTGCAGCAGAGCGCGGGCGCCGAGGAACTGCAGTTCGCGCAGAACCTGCTCGCGATGTCGGGCGTGTCCTGCAGCAGCACCGTGGCGATCGGCCGCAGCGCCGAGACCATCGTTGCGGCGGCGCGCGACTTCGGCTGCGACCGCATCGTCTTCGGCCGCGACGAGCCCAGCCTCGCGGGGCGCATCTTCGGCTCGCTCGCGCAGCAGGTGCGCCAGCTGCTCGGTGCGAGCGGCGACCTGCAGGTCATCGGCTCCTGACGCGGCGACGGCGCCGGCAAGCGCCCCGCCGTCACGTCAGGATGCGTCTTTCTTCGCCATCCTCGTCCAGCGCAGGTCGGTGTGCCGGCCGGCGTATTCGCGGTCGATCTCGTCGATCAGGACATCGGCATTCTTCGGATCCACCGCCGCCAGGATCGCATCGATCTTGGCCTCCATGCTGTCGTCGTCTTCCTGGGACTGCGGCGAGCCAACATAGAGCAGGAAGGCCAGCCTGTCGATCTGGCAGAGCAGCTGCAGGAACTCCGGCTGCCAGTTCTCCAGCGTGTCCCTCTTTGATACCAGTCCCGGCAAAGTGAACCCGGACCGCCCCTTTGATAAAGTCGTTGTCGGCAGCGATCACGAAGGCGCTGCGTTTGATGAAGAGCAGCAGGCGGATCGATTTGAGCGTCGAAATCGCAGTCTTTGGCAAGCAACGGTCGAGGTCACTGGCACATCGCCCACGATCGTCACGCGTCGCATCACTCGGGTCCTCGGGCGATGGGCGGAGGAGGCTCTGACGGCTGTCGGTCGGCCCTGGGTGGTGCAGGAGGGTTCCGGCGTCGAGGTGCTGAAGGCCTCCGTGCTGGCGGGACTGGCGGCGGGGGTTTCCAAGAAGCGACGATTCGGCCTCTGGCGGACGTGCGGGTGTTAACGCCCGAGGAAGGCTTCCCGAAATGCCTTCGTCCGAGATGTGGCTGGCGCGGGCGAACCGTGAGTTGCCAAGAGCGGCCAAGTGCCTGTACAGGTTTCTGGTGGAGCCGCTACCTCCGTGGGTCGCTGAATGGCCCATCGCTCGGTCGCGCGGTTCACGACCTGTGCGACTCGAAATCTGAGGCGAAATCAAGCGTTGGCAACTTGGACGTTCTCGCCACCTTCGCTGCTGTGAGCTGATCTGGCTTTCGGTTCGTAGCAGATCTGGATGGGGCGCCGCGCGGCCACTAAAGCTTGCTTAGAGCTTGGAGGGTGACAGCGGCTGGCATCGAGGCGTTTTTTCCCTGAGCGGATTTTTTCCCCCCTGCCTCTACCAACGCCGAACCGCTGTCGGGAGGCAGTGTGCGCGACGGGGGCGAAGTCGACGTGAAGTCTGTGCGAGAGTTCTGTGAAGCGATACTTTCCGTCTTGTTGTAGGCCACTCTCCGTCCAGTGCGGCAATTACGTGCGCGCTGTGCAGGGTGCTTTAGCACCGCGCCTGGCCAACCTGCGGTAATAGGGTGTTTACGTGTCTTTGATTCTCGTAGGTTGGCGTATATGCGGCACCGCGTGGTCCTCCTCCAAGCGAAGGAGGGGATGCACGCACGCTGGGTACATGACCCGCAGAGCAATTGCGCTGAACGCCAAGCGTCCGCTTTAGCCTGCTAGGGCGTGAGCTCGTCAACGACAGCGTGCAGCAGCTTTATCGCCGGCTCACCGGCTGATGCAGCTCGGTAGACAAGCGCGACCGGCACCCGAGAGGGCGTCATCTCGACGCCAACAACCGCAATCCGCCCCAAGCGCTGTTCTGCCGTGGCCATGGCCCGTGGCACTGCGGCCAGCCCCGCTCCGGCTGCCACCAGTTGCACGTTGGTGGCTGGATTGTTCGAGACGATGCACGGTGCCGGTACTGGGACACCCGCCCGCAGAAACTGGCTCTCAAGCGCCTGACGGCTCAGCAGCGCCGGCTCCGGCATGATCCATTGGGCAGCCACAAGCGCGTCCCATCCGACGCGTCTTTTTCTTGCCAAGGGATGCGTGGGCGGGGCGATCACCACGTACTCGTGCTCGGCGCAACGTTTGTAGACCAGACGCGTCGCTCGCTTGGCGGCAAACGCTGCTTGATTGAACGAGGTCAACAGGGCATCGAGTTCTCCCTGCAACAGGGCCTCGAACAGCTGCGGTACGGCCTGCTCGCGCAGCCGAACGACAACGCGTTCACTGCGAGCCTGCAGCAATGCCAGCACAGCGGGCAATGCACCGCCAGCCGCCACGGCGGGTGGTGCGCCGAGATGCAACACCGCAACGGGTTCTTCGCTCGAGGCGTGTGCCGCTTCGCTCAGATGCCCGAGCGCCGCCAGCAGCGTTGCCGCGCCCTGCACGATCACCTCGCCGCGTGTCGTGGGCGCCAAGCCGCGAGCGCCGCGCCGGAACAACGGAAACCCGAAGGCCTCTTCGACCTCCTTGAGCGTCTTGCTCAACGCGGGCTGAGACAGATGCAGCGTGGCGGCGGCCTTGCTCAGGGTGCCGCAGCGGTGCAGTTCCACCAGCAACCGCAGATGCCGGAAGCGCAGGCGTGACACCAGGCTGTCGAGTTCGTCTTGCATGGCAAGCCATTCCATTAAGTTATGACTAGTTGAAAATATATCACTGTTCTCATAAGTGCCATGCGACCTATGCTGTGTCAACGGCGCTCGCCCGCGCCAACAATGGAGACAGGCCTGATGAGACGATGTTCTGCCGCGCTGCTTGCCACCTTCCTGGCGCTGCCTGCGATGAGTGCAACCGCAGCCGATTTCCCGACGGGCGGCAAAGCAATCCGCCTCGTCGTGGGTCTTGCCCCAGGCGGACCGACAGACCAGCAGGCGCGCTTCCTGGCCGAGCAGCTGCGCAAGGAACTGGGTACCACGGTGGTCGTTGAGAACCGCCCTGGCGCGAGCATGAACATGGCCACTGCGGAAGTCGCCCGCGCCGCGGCGGACGGCTACACGCTGCTCTACAGCCCCTTGAGTCCCTTCGCCCAGAATCCGCACTCGTTCGCCAAGCTGCCATTCGATCCGTTCAAGGACTTCACGCCGCTGTCGCTTGCCAGCGTCGGTCCGCTCGTGCTGGTCGCCCACAAGTCAGTGCCGGCGGAGAATCTGAAGGAACTCGTGGCCTATGCCCGGGCCAACCCCGGCAAGCTGAACTACGCCTCGTTCGGCAAGGGCAGTTCATCGCACCTCTTCGGCCAGTGGATGGCCAGGCACTACGGCCTCGACATGGTGCACATTCCCTACAAGGGAGCCGGTGACGTGCAGAAGGATCTGGTCGGCGGGCGCGTGCAGATCATGTTCGCCGCGGCAGGCGGTGCCCTGCAGTTCGTGCGAACCGGCAACGTCAGAATGATCGGCGTCGCGGCGCCACAGCGCTCGCGGCTGCTGCCTGGCGTGCCGACACTGGTGGAGCAAGGTGGCACGGGCCTGGACATCGACGGCTGGGTCGGCGTCTTTGCGCCAGCCAACCTGCCGCCACCCATCACGGCACGCCTGAATGCGGCGCTTGTCAAGGTGCTTGCGACACCCGAACTGAAGCGTGAGTTCGAGAAAGGCGGGTATGAGGCGGCCTCCTCGACGCCCTCGGAATTTGCGGCGATGGTCCGTGAAGCATACGAACGCTGGGGAAAGATCGCTGCATCCTTGGGTGTGCAGAAGGAGTGATTCGCATGGATGAAGAGGTCGATGCGCTGACCCGTACCCTGGCGGCTGACATGGTTCGACACGCTGCTTTCGGAGACAAGATCTCGGGGGGGGCCGGCGACGCGGCGACCGCGCAGTGGATCGCGGGCCGCCTCGCCGCGTCGGGCTATGACATTGAGCATCAGGGCATCGATGTGCCTTTCTTCGATCCGATCGATTGCCGCCTGGTCGCGGGCGAGGCCGCGGCGCCGGTGTACTGGCAGTCGCCCGTCACTGCAACCGGTATGCAGGGCCTGCGTGCACCGTTGGCGGTGGTGCGCGCGCCGTATGAGGCGATGGATGCAGCCGGCCGTATTGCGCTGCTGGTCTTGCCGCATGCGCGCCATGCCTCGGTCGATTCACCTCTCGTTGCGCCCCTGATTGCGGCTGCGTCGGCAGCGGGCGCTGTCGCTCTGGTCATCGTGCCGGTCGGCCCAACCGGCGAGGTGGTGGCATTGAACGCCGGTTTCGGGGCACCCGTCGCACCGGTGCCCGTCGCGGTTCTCGCGCCGGCGCTTGCCGAACCATTCCTGCGCGCAGCGCGCAGCGGATTGCCCGCCACGCTGTTTTTGCACGGTCAGACGAGCGTGCGGCAGACCTCGAATCTGCAAGCCACGCTGCGGCGGGGCCCGCGATGGCTGTGCCTGTCCACGCCACGCACCGGCTGGTTCGGCTGCGTTGCCGAGCGCGGCACGGGAACGGCGACATTTCTGGCGATGGCGGCGTGGGCCGTCGAGCGCTTTCCAGACCTCTCCCTGTTCCTGCTGAATACAGGGGCGCACGAGTACCGGTTTGCCGGCGCGCACCGCGCACTGGCACAAGCCCCCGCGCCCGCCGACACCTTGGCATGGGTTCATCTGGGCGCCGCGCTCGCGGTGCGCGACCGGCTCGAATTCCGTGGCGAGTTCTTCGATCTTCCTTCGGCCGACGCGAACCGCATGACGATGGCGACCGAATCGCTGCAAGACGCCGCGCGTGCGGCCTTTCGCGGCCTTCCCGGGTTGGAGCGAATCATGACACCGATGTCTGGCGTCAGCGAGCTTGGCGCGATCGTCGAGCGCGGCTACGGCCGCGCAATGGCGGTATTGGGCATACCGCGAGCTTTTCACACGCGCGCAGACGACCTTGGCGAGGTCGATGCCCGTCTGCTGGCACCGGTCGTCCGCGCGCACATGGCGGTGGTGGAAACCGTCCATCGCCAGACCAGCCGGGCTTCGGAGGGCGTTGCATGATGCGTGCGCAGCGCTGCCTGTCGCAGCCACTGATCCATGCGGGACTCGACGCCTCGCTCGGCCACAACATCAATGGCCCGTCGCTGATTCGGGTGCCCGATTGGCTGCCCAACCCGCTCGGGCGCTACTACCTGTATTTCGCGCACCATCAGGGCCGACACATCCGGCTCGCCTATGCCGATGATCTGCTGGGCCCGTGGACCGTCCACGCGCCGGGCGTATTGCCGGTTGCAGATTCGCATTGCTCCGATCACGTGGCCTCGCCCGATGTGCATGTGGATCACGCTGCGCGAAAGATACGCATGTACTTTCACGGTGTGGCGTTCGCCGCAGGCCAGACGGACGGTCACGAAACGCAGTTCGGGGAAGCCGCGCGCTGGATCGGCAATCAACGCAGCAAGCTGGCCATTTCAGATGACGGCCTGCATTTTTCGGCCCAACCACAGGTGCTGGGAGCCTCCTACTTCCGCGTGTTCGAGTGGCAAGGGCGCCAGCATGCGCTGGCAATGCCCGGCGCGTTCTATCGCATGGACGAACACGGCGGCTTCGAGCTTGGCCCGGTGCCGTTCGAGCCCAGCTTCCGGCATTGCGCAGTACGTGTGAATGGCCCGCTGCTGCACGTCTATTTCACGCGAGTGGCCGACACGCCGGAGCGCATCCTTCACACCATCGTCGATCTCAGGCCCGACTGGACCGCCTGGAGGCACGGGGATGTCACTACGCTGTTGCAGCCTGAATTGGCCTGGGAGGGCGCTGCAATGCCTGACGCGCCATCACGCCGCGGCCCTGTCTTCGAGTTAGTGCGGCAGTTGCGTGATCCTGCGGTGTTCGTCGAAGAAGGCAAGGAATATTTGTTGTATGCCGCGGGCGGCGAGCGGGCTATAGGCTTGGCTCAGTTGCAATATGCGGGCATGCCTTTTCGATAGCATCCGTTTCTCGTGAGTCGTGACCAAGGAGGACGGGCCGCCACCGATCACTGGGTGTTTACGTGCCTGTGGTTATCGCGCGCTGCTCGGGAACTCGTCAACAGCGTGGCAGTGCTCCTCGCTGCTCGCCAAAGAAAACCGTCGTAGTGCCACCTTCTCGTGAGTTGAGTGCATGTATCAGTCCAACGATAGGCCGGGAGGTCGGCGAACTCGTGTCTTGCTTGCTTTCATCTCTGTGCGCTGCCGGATTTGAAGCCTGTGCGACCCCTGCCGGGGGGGAACCGTGTTGGCTGGGCGAAGACAAATTCCCAAGGTAACACCGTAAAGTCGAACTACCGCCTTGCGGCGGCCGCGGCCAATCAGAGACGGTGCCGTGCAAACGGGCCATTGTCGAACGTTGAGGGGCGATGTTATGAAATACGACATGGTCAAGGTCGAAGAGGCGCTCCTGGCGTTGCTCGGCGTCTTCGAGTTCGAGAACGGACGCGTATGGAAGCGATATGACTTCGCAACCATGGACGGTCTACACGAAAAAGGGCTCATCACAGAGGCCCGCGGCAGGCAGGAGTCGGTCTACCTGACGGACGAGGGGCTGCGCCGCGCCAAGGAGCTCGCGGCCAAACACTTCGGGACCAAGGGGGCGGCGCCTGCGCGCTAATAGCTGCGGCAGAATGCGGCCGAGGCCGTGTGGAAACGGCTTTGACTAGCGAGTATGCCGAACCCGCGCCCATGTGGGCGTCCTCGGCGCACCGAGTCATCCGGTGGTCCCGTTGCACAAACGCGCGGGTGTTTCGGTCGAGCGTGGCTGCGCAAGCCGCAAAGGGCACTTGAAGAGGCTCACGCCCCCACCAGCCTGACCGCCTTCATCGTTCTGGCAATACCGAGGATCGCGATCACCCGCTTCAGGTTGTATGCCAACACGTGCAGGCTCATTTCGGTGCTCACGTGCGGCAGCGTCTTGGTGAGGAAGTGGGTTGAGCCCATCCAGTACT
>NZ_VIVL01000024.1 GCF_007828835.1 Variovorax beijingensis
GCTAAAAAGCTCTCGACGACCTTGAGCTTGAACTCCGCTTCGTACTTCTTCATGAAACCCCTTGAAGTTCGTCCAACTTCTGGGGTCAGTTCAGATCCGGGGCGATTCATAGGTGAGATCCACGTCACGCCTAGGCAGGACAAAAGTACCAGGCACTTCAGGATCGTCCCGGGACCTATCGATAGAGAAGTAAGGACATTCCTTCCATGTGCTCGCCTCGTTGGCGCGATCTAATTTGCGAACAAAAAGGAATACAGGGTCGAGATCGGCACACGCCGGCTTTCCGGCGTCCACCAAGGAAGCACATGACCACGATTACCGGCTCCAACGGCGACGACCTTCTCACCGGCACGGCCGGCAACGACACCATCAACAGCGGCAACGGGGACGACTGCGTCAGCGGCGGAGCCGGGAGCGATTCATTGAATGGCGGCGCGGGGGACGACACGCTCGATGGAGGCAGCGGCAGTGATCAGCTCAACGGAGGATCGGGGAACGACACCCTGATCTACAACGTCAGCGAAAACATCGCGGCGGGCACCAAAGACGTGTACACCGGTGGGGCGGGTGTTGACACTCTCCAGCTCCAGTTCACGCAGGCGCAGTGGCTGGAAGCCGCCACTCAGACGCAGATCGCCGCCTACCTGGCCCATCTTGCGGCAGTGACCAATGCCAGGACCGGCGAGGTTTCCAATGGTTCGGCCAGTGATTTCGTTTTCAGCTTCGGTTCGTCCACACTGACCGTCCAGATGACCGAAGTACTGAAAATCCTTGTGGATGGGGTCGAGGTGAATCCGGCCAACGAAGCGGTGAATGCGCGGGGCGATACAGGCGCAACGACCGAAGATGGCCCGGGGATCCAGATCCATGTGCTGCAGAACGATCTGGTTCCAGACCTGGTCAAGAACTTGACGCTGGCCTCGGCTCCGGCCCATGGGACAGCGACGCTCGTTCAGCCGGCGATGGGCGATCCATCGACCTGGTATTTCCAGTACCAGCCCCACACAGCCGATTTCCAGCACCTGGCAGCGGGCGAGAGCGCAACCGACACCTTCAGCTACCAGGTGAAGGACGCCGATGGTGGAACGGGACTGGCCACGGTGACCGTCACCATCACCGGCACCAACGATGGTCCCGTGATTACAGCCCAGGACTTGGCGGGAGCGGTGAGCGAGCAGGTCGCGCCGGCTGGCGCACTAAGCGACAGCGGCGTCATCGGCTTCAGCGACCTGGACCTGAGCGACGTGCACTTGGTGAGCGCCACCGGCACGCCGCTCGGCAGCGTGCTGGGCAGCCTGACAGTGGTCAAGAACGGCGACACCACCGGGACTGGCACGGGCGGCCAGCTCACCTGGACCTACACCGTGGACGCCACGGCCGTCGAGTACCTGGCCGCGGGCGAGACTCGGGTCGAGAGCTTCACCATCAGCGTGAACGACCAGCACGGTGGCACCGTCATCCGGCAGATCGACGTGACCATCACCGGCACCAACGACGCGCCGACGATCACCACGACCGATGCCGCTGCGGCGGTGACCGAGGATGCGGCGATGCCGACCCTGAGCGACAGCGGCACGATCACTTTCGACGACGTGGACCTGAGCGATGCGCACAGCGTGAGCGTAGCAGCCGGTTCAGGCAACACGCTGGGCGGGGTCTTGACGGCCGGCGTCAGCGACGCCGCCACGGGCGCGGGCGACGGCACGGTGACATGGAGCTACAGCGTCGCCAACGCAGCCACGCAGTATCTGGCCCAGGGCCAGACGGTGACGGAGACCTTCACCGTCACCATCGGTGATGGCCACGGAGGCACGGTTCAGCAGCAGATCACCGTGACGGTGACCGGGACCAACGACCTGCCGGTGATCGGCGGAGTGGCCGGCAGGGCGGTGAGCGAGGACGGCTCGACGCCGAACCTGAGCACCAGCGGTGCCTTGACGATCGCCGATGTGGACCAGGGCCAGTCGAACTTTGCGGCTCAGGCTCACACTGCCGGCAGCAATGGCCACGGCAGCTTCACGCTGGCGGCCGATGGCAGCTGGACCTACGCCGCCGACAACGGCCAAGCGGCGATCCAGCAACTGAGCGCGGGCCAGTCAATCAGCGACAGCTTCACCGCGGTGTCCTCCGACGGGACCGCCAGCCAGGTGGTGACAGTGACCATCACTGGCACCAATGACGTGCCGATCATCGGCGGCGTCGCCAGCGGCGCTACGCAAGAAGATTTTGCGGTGTCCGGTGGCGGCCTCGCAGCCAGCGGCGCACTGACGATCACCGATGTGGATGCAGGACAATCCAGCTTCACAGTCCAAGCCAGCACCGCCGGCAGCAACGGCTACGGCAGCTTCACGCTGACGGCCGACGGCAAGTGGACCTACATCGCTGACAACAGCCAGGCGGCGATCCAGCAGTTGGGCGCGGGTCAATCGATCAACGATAGCTTCACCGCCGTGTCCTCCGACGGTACGGCCAGCCAACTCGTGACCGTGACCATCACGGGGACCAACGACGTTCCGACGATTGGCGGTGTCGCGATCGGTGCGGTGAACGAGGATGGCTCGGCGCCGAACCTGAGCGCGAATGGTGCGCTGACGATCGCCGATGTGGATGCGGGCCAGTCGAACTTTGCAGCTCAGGCTCACACTGCCGGCAGCAACGGCCACGGCAGCTTCACGCTCGCGGCCGACGGCGGCTGGAGCTACACGGCCGACAACAGCCAGAGTGCGATCCAGCAGCTGGGCGCGGGTCAGTCGGTCACTGACAGCTTCACTGCCGTCTCGTCTGACGGCACGGCCAGCCAGCTGGTGACGGTGACAATCACTGGCACCAATGACGTTCCATTGATTGCTGGTGTCGCCACCGGTGCGGTGAGCGAGGATTCCTCGGCGCCGAACTTGAGCACCGGCGGTGCACTGACGATCGCCGATGTCGACCAGGGCCAGTCGAACTTCGCGCCCCAAGCGAGCACCACTGGTGGCAGCGGCTACGGCAGCTTCACCCTGGCAGCTGACGGCACGTGGACCTATGCGGCCGACAACAACCAAAGCGCGATCCAGCAGCTGGGCGCGGATCAGTCGATCACCGACAGCTTCACCGCCGTGTCCTCCGACGGAACGGCCAGCCAGCTGGTGACGGTGACGATCACCGGCACCAACGACGTTCCGGTGATTGGTGGCGTCGCCAGCGGCGCGGCGTCCGAGGATGCCTCGACGCCGAACCTGAGCACCGGCGGTGCGCTGACGATTGCCGATGTGGATGCGGGCCAGTCCAGCTTTACAGCCCAGGTGAGCACCGCCGGCAGCCACGGCTATGGCAGTTTCACACTCGCGGCGAATGGCGACTGGACCTACGCGGCCAACAATGGCCAAGCGGCGATCCAACAGCTTGGCGCAGGTCAAACGCTCAGCGACAGCTTCACTGCAGTCTCGTCCGATGGAACGGCCAGTCGAGTGGTGACCGTGACGATCACCGGCACCAACGACGTACCGACGATCGGTGGTGTGGCCAGCGCTACGGTGCAAGAAGATGTTGCGGTGTCCGGCGGCAGTCTCGCGGCCAGCGGCGCGCTGACGATTGCCGATGTGGATGCGGGCCAGTCGAATTTCATGCCGCAGGCGAGCACCGGCGGCAGCAACGGCTACGGCAGCTTCGCATTGGCAGCCGACGGCAACTGGACCTACACGGTCAACAACAGCCAGACGGCGATACAGCAGCTGGCCGCAGGTCAACTGCTCAGCGACAGCTTCACTGCAGTCTCGTCCGACGGGACCGCCAGCCGGGTTGTGACCGTGACCATCGCCGGCACTAACGATGCACCCGTTCTGAGTGCTGCCGCGACACCCGCCCTGGCGTCGGTCAACGAGGATGCCGGCGCGCCGGTCGGGGCCGTCGGGACGCTCGTATCGAGCCTGGTGAATCTGAACCCGCCGGCCGGCGGCCTCGACAACGTGGCCGATGCGGACAACGGCGCCATCACCGGCATCGCGTTGTCGGGGGTGAATGCCTCCAACGGAAGCTGGTGGTATTCCACCAATGGCGGCGCCAGCTGGGCAGCAGTGGGTGCGGTGTCGGACGCATCCGCGCTGCTGTTGGCCGCGGACGCGAACACGCGCGTCTACTTCCAGGCGAATTCGAATTTCAATGGAACAGTCGGCGATGGCATCACCTTCCACGCCTGGGACCAGACGAGCGGCACGGCGGGCACCACGGCCATCGCCGTGACGAATGGAGGCAGTTCCGCGTTCTCGAGTGCCACCGACACGGCGAGCATCACCGTCAACGCGGTGAACGACGACCCGGTCGCCGCGACCGACAGGGTCATCGTATCCAGCAGCACGCTGGTCACGCTGTCGGCGAGTTCGCTGCTCGGCAACGACACCGACATCGACGGTCTTGCCTTGACGATCACAAGCGTCAGCGGTGCGGTCGGGATTTCAGGCCTGACCCTCGATGCCACCAACGGCACGATCAGCTTCACCAGCGGCACCGCGGCCGGCAGTTTCCAGTACACCGTGTCGGACGGGGCCGGCGGCACTGCCACGGCAACGGCGACGATCGACGTCATGGCCGTGTCCAACGGCAACGCCGCCGACACGATCGATCTCGGCGCGGCCGGCACCTACCAGGCCTCGTTCATCGATGGCCGCGGCGGCGCCGACAACCTGACCGGCGGTGCGGCCGGCGACGTCTTCATCGGAGGAAGCGGCAACGGGGCCGACACGCTGCTTGGTTCTTCCGGCAACGACCTCCTGATCGGCGGCGACGGCAACGACACCCTGTCGGGCGGCGCCGGCAACGATGTGCTGCGAGGCGGCCTGGGCAGCAACGACTCGATGGATGGCGGCGCCGGCAACGAGGACCTGCTCGACTTCTCGGACGGGACCGTGGCGATCAATTTCACGCTGGTCCAGAGTGCCGCATCGACCAGCATCGTCAACGGCACCGGCGGACTCGGCAACAACGACACCTACCAGAACATCGAAGGCGTGATCGGAACGGGCCTGGCCGACACCCTCACCGGCAGCGCCTCGAACGACATCATCCGCGGCGGCGCCGGCAACGACACGCTCGATGGGGCAGGGGGCACCGGTGACCTGCTCGACTTCTCCGACGGCACGGCCGGGCTCACGTTCACGCTGACGCAAAGCAGCAGCACGACGAGCTTCAATGCCAGCGCCGCCGGGCTCGGCACCGACAGCTACAGGAACTTCGAGGGCGTCATCGGCACGGCCTTCGCCGACACGATCACCGGTTCGGCGTCGAACGACCAATTGCGCGGCGGCGGCGGCAACGACGTGATCAACGGCCTTGCGGGCGACGACCGCATCGTCAGTGGGGCCGGCGCCGACATACTCACCGGCGGCGCGGACAACGACACCTTCGTTTTCGACTCGGCACCCAACGCAGTGGATTCAGTCACCGACTTCGATGCGTCGGGATCGGCGGCCAGCGGCGACCTGATCGAGCTGTCGCGCGGCACGTTCACTACCCTCACGACTGCAAGCGGAAGCACGCTGTCGGCGGCCGAGTTCGCGTCCTTGAACGGCGGTGGCGCGGGAGATGTGGTGGGGGCGGGCGTGCACGTGATCTACGACAGCGCGACGGGCAACCTGTATTACGACGCCGACGGCCTGGGCGCCGCCAACCGCACGCTGGTGGCGACGTTGACGCTGAGCAACCCGGCCGACACCTTCGACAGCAACGACATGCGGATCGGCCTCTGACACCCGGAAGAATCCGCTCGACGCCATGAAGCCTCTTCTCCAGCTTCTCCGGCGACCGCTACTTTTTGTCGCGGGCTTCTCGTTCTTCGTGAACCTGCTGCTGCTCGCTCCCGCGCTCTTCATGCTGCAGGTGTTCGACCGCGTGCTGACGAGCCAAAGCCGGGAGACGCTGCTGGTGCTGCTGCTTGGCGTGGCGGTGGCGCTCGGCCTGATGCTGATGCTGGATTACCTGCGCAGCCGGCTGCAGGGTGTCGCGGGCAACTTGATCGCCGAGCAGCTGTCGCCGACGGTGGCCAAGGTAATGCTGGCCAGATCGGCGCACCGTGCCGAGCGTGTGCCGTCCGAAGGGCTGCGCGACGTCGCGGCGCTGCGCAACCTGTTCTCGGCCCAGGGGCTGCTGGCGCTGTTCGATGCGCCCTGGGCATTCGTCTACGTCGCCGTCATCTGGCTGGCACATCCCCTGCTGGGCATGGCGGCCGCGGGTGCATCGTTGCTGATGCTCCTCCTTGCCGTGGTGAACGACCGCGCCACGCGCCGCGACATCGAAGCGTTGCAGAAGGAAGCCGCCAGGGCCACGCGCTACCTCGAATCCTCGATGCAGAACGCCGAAGTGGCGCAGTCGCTCGGCATGGGCGACGCGCTGGTCGGGCGCTGGCGGAATCTCAACGCCAGGGTGGGCGCGCTGCAGGGTCCGACCGCACGCAAGTCGGTAGCGATCGCGGCGCTGACGCGCACCACGCGTCAGGCGGTGCAGGTCCTGCTGCAGGCGCTCGGCGCCTACCTCGTCATCACCGGCGAAGGCACGCCGGGCATCCTGGTGGCCTGCACCATCCTGCTGGGCCGGGCGCTGGCGCCGGTGGAGCAGGTGGTGGGCAGCTGGCGCGTGCTGGCCGAGGGACGTCTTGCCTTCGCGCGCCTGTCCGAACTGCTGGGCGCTGCCGAGCGCCAGCCGCAACGCATGACGCTGCCGGCACCGACCGGCCGGCTGCACGCACAGGGCTTGGTGTACCGGCCGCCGCAGAGCGAACGGACGATCCTGGCCGGCATATCGCTGAGCCTGGAAGCCGGCGAATCGCTGGCCATCCTCGGCCCCAGCGGAGCCGGCAAATCGACCCTGGTGCGCCTGCTCACCGGCCTATGGACGCCCAACGCCGGCGTCGTGCGGCTCGACCACGTCGATCTGGCGCAATGGCCCCGCGAGCAGCTCGGGCCCTGGCTCGGCTATGTGCCGCAGGACGTCGAACTGTTTGCCGGCACCGTCGCCGAGAACATTGCGCGGCTGGGCGAGGTTGACTCGGAACAGGTGGTGCGTGCGGCGCAGCGTGCCGGCGTGCATGAGCTGATCCTGGCGCTGGAGCAGGGCTACGACACGGTGATCGACGCCAGGGGTGCGATGCTGTCGCCGGGGCAGCGCCAGCGCATTGCGCTGGCACGGGCGCTGTACGGCGACCCGAAGTTGCTGGTGCTGGATGAACCCAATTCCAATCTCGATGGTGCGGGTGAACTGGCGCTCGGGGAGGCGCTGAGGGCTCTGAACGGGCAAGTCACGGTGGTGGTGGTCACGCACCGCAGCACGCTGGTGCAGCACATGGACAAGATGCTGGTGCTGGACGCCGGCCGGGTGCAGCAATACGGCACGGTGGCGGAGGTCATGCAGGCGATGAAACGGCCGGGCCAGAACACGGGCGGCGGGCAGGTCGTGGCGATGCCGCGCACGGGCCCTCTTCCTGCGCCCGCTGCGCCCGCCGCGCCCACCGCACCGCTGGAGAAGGTCTCATGAACGGCTCGATGCACGTGCTCGCAGCCAATGATCCGCTGGCGCCCCACGTTCGCGAGGCGCGCCGCCTGGCCGATTGGGGCTTGACCGTGATCGTCGCCGGGTTGCTGCCGCTGGCCGCCTGGATGAGCTTCGCGCCGCTGTCCTCCGCCGTGGTGGCACAGGCGTATGTGAAGGTGGACCTGAACCGGCGCCCGGTACAACATGCCGAAGGCGGCATCGTGCGCGAGGTGCTTGTGCGCGACGGCCAGCATGTGCGGCAGGGGGAGCCTTTGCTGGTGCTGGGCGATGTCTCGGTCGATGCCGACAGGAACCGGTTGGACCACCGCGTCAAGACCGAGCGCGCCAGCCTCGCGCGGCTCGACGCGGAGCAGACCATGGCGCGCGCGATCACCTTTCCGCCCGACGTGATCGAGACCGCGGCAAGCGATCCGCGCCTGGCCGAGCAGATGGCCAAGGAACGCTCGCTGTTCGATGCTCGGCGCGATGCGCTGGTGGGGCAGACCGCGTTGCTGCGCTCGCAGCGCGAGAAGGTGGCCGAGGAAATCGTCGCGCTGCGCGCGCAGATCATGCAGGCGGGCGAGTCGATGAAGTTCCAGAAGGGCGATCTGGAAACCAACCGCAAGCTGCTCAAGGACGGCTTCATCTCGTCCGCGCGCATCGCGCAACTCGAAGGCACCGTGGCCGACTACGGCGTGAAGATCGAGGAGCGGCGTGCGGAACTGGCACGCGCCCAGCAGCGCACGGTCGATGCCGATCTACGCATGCGCTCGCTGGAGAACGACTACCGCCAACAGGCGAGTGACCAGCTCAAAGTCACGGCCGCGCGGCTGGCCGAGATCGAGCAGGAGCGGCGCAAGTCGGCCGACGCCTCGGCGCGCCAGGTGATCGTGGCGCCAGCCAGCGGCGAGATCATCGACCTGAAGTATTCGACGCCCGGCGCGGTGATCCCGCCTCGCGAGACCATTGCCGACGTGGTGCCGGACGACACCCGCCTGGTGACCGATGCACGCGTCCGCCCCGAGGACATCGGCCGGATTCAGCGCGGGCAGTCGGCTGAGATCCGCTTTACGGCATTCAAGTACCGGACCACGCAACTGGTGCGCGGCAAGGTGGTCTATGTGTCGGGCGACCGCCTGATCGACCGTGCGACCAACGCTCCCTACTACTCGGTGCTGGTCGAGGCCGATCCGGCTTCGCTCGCGACGGCGGGAGACTTGAAGCTGCTCGCCGGCATGCCCGCCGAGATCTACCTGCTGGGAGGCGAACGCACCGCGCTCCAGTACCTGGTGGAGCCGGTCACCCAGGTGCTGCACCGCGCTGCACGCGAGCGTTGATGCCCCGGCCCCATGGTGTGGCGCTGCCGATGAACAGGTCCCAAATGCGGGCATTCGACGTTCGCGCCTCGTGCACGGCCGCTACCACGATCTTCGACGACGGTCCGTTGTCCCCGGGCTCGCCGCTTCGGCGGCCGTCATTGCCTTGGCCGTATCGGCCGACATGTCGCCCGCGGCGGATTCGAAGGATCGGCTTTGAGTTCGCAGCGTGCTTTCTCAGACACGCACGGCGCCAGCATGGGTTGCAACCTGCCAGCATCTTGGTGGTCCGCAGGCTTGAATGTTGCTTAGGCTACAGAGCCGTTGGCTGGCGTCCGACAGGCTCGCCAAGACATCGGGATACTGTTCGTCCTCCATCGAAGGAGTTTTGCGAACAAGAAGGTCGGGACGAACCATAGCAACCAGAAAACGCATCGGATGAGGAAGCCGTCATGCCCATATTCTTCTTGCTCAGCCTTCGCGATGTCCAACTTCCCAAGACTGTAACGAGACCTGAGGACGTGCTGCATGTTTCGGTTCTCAAGGCGACAGGCCTTCTTGAAGCAGAGATAGCTCCAGCACTGGACCTATCCGGTAAGTACAAAGTGGCTCCGATGGCCATCGTCACGGCTATCACTCCGGAAGGAGTCGCAGAAATCGACAGGATGCTCAGTGAATCGCGGCGAAACGGCAGAACGATGCAGATGGTTCGGAATCGAAAGAGGAGTTCTGCGTGAATTGACCGCCAGGTCTGATGGCCTGGGCCTTCATCCAAAAACGCATGGCGCCAGCCCCAGCATGCCGCGCAGTTTGGTGCTCTCGCCGGCGAACCACCAGGTCGGAACATAGGAGAGGGTGCCCGTGCTGCTCATCGATCCGTTGCGCACGTCCGCCATCGCCGCGTCATAGCCCGAGCCGGTTCCGTTGATGAAGGGCGCCGTGACCGGACTCGGGTCGGCCGCTGTCGGCTCAGGCGTGTAGCGCAGATCCACGCTCACCAGCGACGTGAATGATGTCGTCGCAAAGCAGGTTGCGAAAACGAACATCGCGAATCGCTGTGCCTCGGGTCCAGAAGCTGGACCGGGGGGAACAATGCGGCATTTCTATTCGGGCCAAACGCGACATTACTATTTGAGGCCTGCATCTTAGATATACAATGTATCTTATGTTAAATCATGAATGAGCGGCTTGCCTGGAGGTTCCGTTTGAGTTGGCCGACACCCGCGGGAACAATACTTTCCGGACAGGTTGAGCAATAAGTTCAGGACAAACTAACCATAACTGCCGGACAGGCGCGAAAACTTGTGCAATATGTTCAGGACGCGCGCCGCCGGCTCGCCACGTCCCGTACAGCCCGCGCGGAACAATACTTTCCGGACAGGTTGAACAACAAGTTGCAGACACACCAAGCACGACTGCCGGACAGGCAGGACGCGCGCGGTCGGCTCGCCGCCTCCCGTACAACTGAATGCCCATGCGATCAGGTGTGCTGCCGGCCCCACGAGCAACGTGCGGTTCACCACTAGGGCTGATCTCCCGAGGTCTTCGACTGCAAACGATCGTGCGCGACGGCCACACTTTCGTTATCGAGCGATGGCTAGATCGGCGATGACATGCGATCTGAGCGGAGCGATTCGAGTTCGTTGCGCAGTTCCATGAGCGCCGCACGGCTGTCGCGAAGCGCGCTTCGCTCCGATTCGAGTGCTTTCGCGAAGTCTTCCTCGCCACGCACGCGCGCTTCCTGCTCCTTGAGCAGGTTCGCAAGCGCTTCACTCGCTGCCGAGCGCCAGTGGTTGATGTCATGAAGGAGGCGTAATTGGAGCTCGGCCGCATGCATCTTGGCTTCGCGGGTAGCGGCTTCCCAATCGGACTTTTGGATTGTCCAAGCACGCCGCAGCCCCTCTTGTGCGGCCTGCGCTTCAATCAGTTGGTGTTTCAGAAGCACTGCCTGGTGCTCCTTCTGGTGGCGCGATCGCACGGCATCTTCGAGTTGGCCCTGCACCGCACGCAACGACTCGTGCGCCGAAGCGAGCTTGTTTGTAAGGACGTCTCGCGTCTCGGCGAATGTGGACTGCTGCAATTCGAACTGGACGCGCTTCGTCTCGAAGCGTGCCGTCCGCTCCTCGTCTTCAGCGCGAGCGGCGGCCTCCCGAGCTTCGAATGCAAGACGCGCTTCGGCGTACGCCACCTCCCAGATCTTGCGCGCAAAGGTGTCGACCACCGGCGGCACGCTGCCCTCGGGCCGCGCCTTTGAAAAGCGCTGCCCCGTCTCGGAGCCTGAGCCGTCGGTTTGTATCGCCACCACCCGCGGGCCCAGAGTGGCAAACCAGCGCTTGAGCATCGGACTCACCGTGTTCGGCGAGCCCCCACCGAGGTGCGCGCGCACGCGTTCGATGGTCGGGCGCTGCCCGGCGGCGACCAACGCATCCGCAGCGGCCCAGACTTCCGTTTCCCGTACGCCCTGCGGTCCACGTCGCCAGTTGCCAGCACGCAGCGCGATACCCGGATCGGAATCGATGGGATCGCTCGAAGTTCCGGCCTCGCTTGACAGCGGCATGTCTGTCCTCACGTGTTCAGCCGGATGCAATGTGCTCGATGCCTGCGGACTCGGGTCCGAGGCAGCGCTCTGTGCGCCCGGCGAGACTGTTTTCAGGTCGCTCGTGTCTTTTTCTGGTGTCACCCAAACCTCCGCTATTGAGAACTCATTCCACAAGGAAGAATTATCAGCAGCGCATGGCACCGGTTGGGGACAAGAACTACGAGACGCGCGCGGTGGACTGAGTCTGCCTTTCCTTTAACATAATCAAACTTGTATCGCGAACAACTGTGGGAGCAAAGTTGTAATGTCGCATTCCAGCAAAGTTGAAATGTCGCAAAGTTGGCTGCCCCGAGCTCCGAGGCATGGCCATGGCGACACCTGCTGCGACGATCACTATGACGATGCGCGAAGCCGATCGGCTCAAGACTATTCAGGCGGTGGTCGACCGGATGCTGCGGGTTGGCCAGGCCGCGCAGCGGCTGGGCCTGAGTCGACGGCAACTCGAGCGTCTGGTCCAGCGGTACAAGGACGAAGGTGTTGCCGGGCGGGTCTCGCGCAAGCGAGGTCGGCCCAGCAACCGTCAACTGGCGCCAGGCGTCGCCGAGCGTGCCACTGCGCTGATCCGGGATCGGTATGCTGATTTCGGGCCAACGCTTGCATGCGAGAAGCGTCGGGAGTGCCATGGGCTTCCACTGGCCAAGGAGACCGTCAGGGTGCTGATGATGGCGGCCGGTTTGTGGACACCCCGCAAACAACGCGCGGCCAAGATCCACCAGCCGCGCAACCGTCGGGCATGCGTCGGCGAGCTCATCCAGATCGACGACAGCGATCACAAGTGGTTCGAGCAGCTTGATGTCCGCTGCACACTGCTGATGTTCCCGTCCAGTGTCATGCAGTGGTTTCGCCGTCACGAGAAATACGAGATGGAGCACTGGTCGATTCCACGACCTGCGTAAGACGGCACGGACGGACTTTTCGACGCTCACGGAGCCACACGTTGCCGAGATCATGCTTGGGCACAGGCTCCCGGGACATGGCAGGTTTACGACCAGTACGACTATCTTGCCGAACAAGCGAAGGCACTGAACGGATGGATCGCTCGGCTTCAAAAGCTGAGGGAGAAGACAGTCGCCTGAGGTTGCCGCGTCAGACCGCAACTGCCGGAGGAGTGGGACCGCTCTTCTCGTCCAGAACGAACTTGACCAGCTGCTCCAGCCTGAAAAGCGCACTGACTTTTCCGTGCAACTGGTTCATCACCAACGCTCTCGCATTCTCGGTCGTCAGCGACTTCTCGATCTGCGCCCATGCGGCGGCCTTTTCTGCATCGGTGTGATATTGGACGCCGTTCAGCCATAGTCGAAGAATCGAATCGTCGAAAAGCTTCTGATCCCCTATCGTCACCTGCATGTACGACGCGAGCTCGCCCCGGTCAAAGATGAAGCGGATGGCCTTGAGATGCTTCGAGAGATTTTTGTTTTTGAAGCGCCGTCCGAGGAGTCCGCTAGCGTTTTCGTAGGATGCGGCTTCGTTTGCCAGGAGCACCGGGCGCAAAACGTGAAGTAGCTCGTGCAGCTCGGCGTTCGAATATGGCTTGCCGGTCAAGGCCATGCCTGCCGAAGTCCAGCTCAGTCCCGTCATTGGCGACAGGCCGTTTTGGAGCAGGGCTGTCTCCCGCAGGCGGTCCAGCGACGCGCAATATTGCTGGAGCAGGGCCAAGTCGGCGTCATCAAACGATGCAGTGATCGTCTCGCCCTCAGGATCTTCCTGTGCTGCTATCCGCAGCGCGACGTTCTTCATCTCGTCCTCCTCCGTGTTGCTGGAATGCTGGTTGGATGGGCGATAAGCAGTGCTCGGTTCAACAACGGTGAATACACATTTAACACTCGAATAAGCATAAAGATGGTATCGGGCTGACTGGGTCGGAGGGGCCGCCCCGAGTTTCTGACGTACGCTCAATGGTGGGACGCTGTCCTTCGAGGCAGACTCCGAGGCGCCACGCCCATGTCGCGCCGTTGGCACAGGTGGCAGGTGAACGGCAGCAGAACGCGCGCTCAGTTGACCGCGGGTATGCCCATCGCGTTAAGGGTCGGAGTCGTCATCGTACCGGTCTGCTCCAAGCCTTTTAGATCCTGAAAGTACTTCAGCCCGGTAAAGGTTTCTTCGTTCATTGCACCGCTTATCTGTCCGTCGTAGAGCCCGAGACTCTTGAGTTTGATCTGCACCCGCATCACCTGCAACCGGAGCTT
Organism: Variovorax beijingensis; assembly: GCF_007828835.1. GTDB lineage: Bacteria > Pseudomonadota > Gammaproteobacteria > Burkholderiales > Burkholderiaceae_C > Variovorax > Variovorax beijingensis_A. Next base: position 13,602 of record NZ_VIVL01000024.1, read on the forward strand.
TTCCGCGCGCGTCAATTCGTCGCCTGCGGTTGCCGTCACACCAGCCGAACCGTAGCCGGCCTGGTTCGGGCGCGCTGTACCGGAAGGACTCGCCAATTGGTTTGAAGTGGAGCCCGGTGGTGGTGCATAGCGAGGTGCCGGCGCTGCGGCAGGAGGTGAATACAGCGGCGCCGGAGTGGGGCTTGGCGGCACATAGACGGGAGCCCTGTAACTGGAACTCCCGCCACCCGCACCTGAATAGTGTGAACTGTGGCTTGAATGCGATCGGTGGCTGGAATGGGAGCGATGGCCCGCGAAAAGGTTGTCCATATCCCGATTCAAAGGACGCAAGGGTACGGCGGCGGTGCCATCGAGTGGCTCCGCTCCCGCCTGGGGACCGGGGATGGCCGACATGCTCTTGGTCGTCAGCAGCGGAAGACCGGCAACGAACAGCGAAAGATTGCGGATGAACTTGCTCATGCGAGGACCTCGTTTGCCTCTATGGGTCTCAAGGGCGCCGGCTTCCAACCTTTCTCATGCCATGCGAACAGTCCCGAGCAGTCCTTCCTCGCTATACAGCTCTCGCACTCGGCAGCGTAGACGTTCTTCCAGTCGGAGATGCTCTGGCGAGCCAATGACCGCAATGGGTGCGGCAGCACACAAAGCGGCATGTTCATCAACAAATGGGGGATGGCATGCCGCTGCAGCACGCGCACGGCGTGTTCCAGCACATCACCCCACTCGGCCAGGTTGACTTCGCACAATTCGCGATTGGCCAGTGCGAACCCGATCGGCTCACATCCCATCAAGGCCACTTCGCGCACGAAGGGAAGATTACGGCCGACGAAGCCCACCAGTTCGGGCAGCACCTGAAGCACAGGCCCGATCAGCACCACCCGAAGCTGGACCTCCTGCCCGTGTGCCTGCAACGCGAGCAGTCCTGCCAGCGTCTCGTCAAACGCGCCGTGTGCCTGCACCACGAAGTCGTGCACAAAGTCGGCATGGCCGTACAGTGGCACCAGCCAACGCACCGGCTGGGCCAGTCCTGCCAGGATCTGCTCACTGATCCGCGCATTGGCGAAGAGTCGACCATTGGTCAGCACCTCGACGCGCGTTGTCGGGTGGTGCTGGGCAATCGCCTCGAGGACACGCCGAAGCCCGAGGCCCAGCAACAGAGGCTCGCCACCAGTCAAACCCAGTACGTCCGGCGATCGCCGCAGATGGCGCAGCGCCGCGATCGCCTCTTCCACGAGCCAGCTATCGTCCGTGGACGTCGGAGGCTGCGAGCACATCAGACAATAGCTGTTGCAGCGATTGGTCATGAAAAGCGCGTGGTGCGTATCCGACTCGCGCAGCAAAACGACGACCTCACCCTTGGTCGCATGAGGCACCACCACATCGCCCTCCTCGAGGGCTGCGCCCCGAATCCAGGCGAGATTGGCAAGGCCGGCTTCCTGCAGGCGTTCGACCCCACCCTGTTCCTCATCGGACTGCACCGTCACGACAAACTGCAAGTCAGGCGTCCACTCGGCAGCGATGTGTGGATAGCCGACCACCCGATGCGCACACGTTGCGCATCCGGGCTGCACGATCGCCTTGAGTTTGCGCATCAGCCTGGTCCTCCAGCCGCAACAGGTTGAGCCCATCGGTGGAACAGGTCCAGTTGGTCCTCATCCGCTGCGCGTAGCGCCGAGAACATGGCGTCGAACAGTCCCATGTGGCGCCGGCAGTGCTCGGTTTCGTGAACCGGCGCGAAGGGTGTGCCGAACTGTGCCTGCGCGTCGACCGGATTGGGCGCGCAGAACAGGCTATAGGGGCAATCGCGGCAAGGGTCAATGTCTTCGACCGCGCTGGCCCGGGCAAGGTCGCGCCGAACGGGTGATGCCATCAGAGCGCCGAGCGGCGCTCCGATGCGCCCCATCCGCAGCGACGTATCGCCAGTTTCCGCCAGCATCCGGGCCTCGTCGCTGGGATAGACATGGCCATCGTAGTTGTAGACAAGCACGCTCGCGCCGGCACCGGTGGGGCTTTGAAGATCCACATAGCCGGCATCAAAGGGCGAAAGGATCTTGTTCAGCAGAATCGAGGCGTAGACCTCGCGGATCTCTACCCCTTGTCGGTTCCAGTGCAGCACGCGCTGCAGGGCTCGCTGGTGGAAGCTGAAGAACTCCGCCACGGAGTAGCTCAGCAAGGCCTGGTTGCGCTTGGCGAACCCGTAGCCGCTGAGCGGCCGCAGGAAGATCTCCCGAAACCCGAGGCGCACATACTCGTCGACGATCACATCGGGAAAAGCCAAGGATGCCTTGGTGGTGGTCATCAGCGCCGCCACGGCAGCATGTCCCAGCCATTCCCGCGCCAGTTCAATGCCGGCCAGCGTGCGCTCGTAGGCATTGCGTCCGGGAATCGGTCGGTTGCGGTTGTGCAATTCCCGCGGCCCGTCAATGCTGGTGGAAAGGTACACGCCATGCGCCTTGAAGAACGCACACATCGGCTCGTCCAGTTGGTGCAGCGTGGACGCGACCACGAAACGGATGCGTCTGCCCTGCGATGCATTGCGTGCCTGGATGCGCAAGATGGCACGCTCAACCAGATCGAACCGAAGCAGCGGGTCGCCGCCTTGGAACTCCACCGTCAGCGCCGGTGCGGCGCTTTCGAAAATCGTGTCACACGCGGCATCCAGATCGGCCAGCGACATGGTATGCCCTTCATCATGAAGCGCGCGACTAACCTGGCAGTACTGGCAGGAGTGTGCGCACTGAAGCGTTGGGACGATGATGTGCAGCGCCGGGCCGGTCGACACCGTCTCGCGCTTGGCAGCAATTCGGGAAGCAATCAGCCGGCGAATGCCGATCGACGGGTTTTCATCGCCCAGAAGAAAGCGGGCGCGAAGATCGGCTTGCCGGCGCAGCGACAAGGTGGCCGGTGCGTGGCAGAACTGCTCGAACTCTTCCGGGGAGAAGAACGCGTGGTCGCCGCTTTGCGCCGTTGCCAACACGAAGCCATCGGCCAGAGTGCGGCTGCGGAAGGGTCGTACCTGTGGCGGGTATCCCATGGCGCTATGTACTCAAGCAGGGGCTAAGCGAAGTGGTCATGACTGTCGCCTTAGACCGGCCTCGTTCCCCCACAGCTCGGGTATGTGGAGCATCCCCAGAAGCTATTGCCTACCGAAGACCCGCGTCGAGCAATGCGGCGCACCATCGAACCGGTACACAGAGGACATGAGGGTGTGTCGGACAGGGGGGCTGCATCTGAGGCCAGAGGACGGGCCCGGTGCGTGCCTTCGGATCGCCGCGCCGTTCGGCCATCGCGAATCAGTTCCAGCAGCGCCTGTCCGTCGATGAGCTGGATGTTCCTTCCGCTGGCGAAGGTCACCGCCTCCTGCGTAAATCGTCCTGATGTGACGACAAAACCGCCGGTAGCTCCCCCGGCGGCCATGACACCATACAACTCCCGCACCACGGTCACGCCAACCTTGAATGCCTTCCACTGCTTGCATTGGACGAAGAACCTCTCGCCGCCCTTCCCCAGCACGAGATCGATCCCGCCGTCGGCACCGCCGCCTCCTGTCTCCGAGACGGTATAGCCTTGCCGTCGGAAGCCTTCGCCGACGAGAAGTTCGAACTGCCGCCAGGTCATTTCCTCTAGAGCATCGGCTGCCTTGCTCTTGGTGGCCGAGTCTACTAGGGCTCGGCGCGAGCGCCTGTGAAGCGCCGACGCCAGCGCACCGATCGCGCAGATGAAAGGCAGGATGAACTGGCCAGCGTACGCGAGACCACGCCAGAGGCTGCTGGTGACCAATTGACCCACATCCTGGCGTGCGCCGGATAACACCAACGGCGCGGACGCCACCGCGTGCAGGATGAAGTAGCTCAGCAATGCCAAGCTTATGCCGGCCCACCAAGGCAACAGCGCGACCAAGTCCATCAGATCCTCGGCGGTGCTCGCCCTGCTGCGTCGTGCCATGGCCCATGCTCCTCGTTGGCCGGCGCTTTTGCGCCATGGGAAACATTTTGCAATACATTTGCTGCTTGCTGTCAAGAGCCCGCTGAATTAGTAGCGGATCATGGATTCCAGAGGGCTGCTCTAGACGTCTCGAAGTCACTCGCGTTCGCCGCCCGAGCGACCGCTGCAATCGATAGCGGCCATCAGACTGGAAGTCGCTCGCATGACCGCATTGCATCCACTATTAGGTACTTCAAGAATTGTGATCGCCGATTCGTTTCTGAACGGCCGCCCCGGCTCTGGCCTGAGGTGGCGCCCTAAGGAATCTCTAAAACTTCTCCCACGGCAAACCAGCCGCTCTCGTGCCGCGCAAATTTCAGCGCTGCGGGCGGGTTCTCAGCCCATAAAACAAGTGCCAGCGATTCACGGGCCCGGCTACAGGTAACGTATAGCAGTCGCAGGCTTCGGTCGATCGTCGTCTCTTTGCCGGCCTGGACGTTGTCCAAATCACGCTCTCCCAATTCAGTCGCGCCAAATAGCTTGTCATACGAGATTTGGTTGCCGCCGGACTGCTCGTCGTCCATGACCACCATGACGTGCGTGAACTCCGACCCCTTCACCACCTGGTGCGTGGCGAGTTCGGAGTTTCCGGCCAGGTAGCGCCGGTACCGCTCCAGTTCAGCCCATGGAGCCTTGAACAACGCGCACCATCCCCTTCGCCGTCGTACGTCGTCCGTCTCGGTTTCCCTGCGCGGAATCGGCGCAGCGGGCGGTGGGGTCTGGTCGGCGAAATGCAGCAGCAGCCGAGCGTCCACTTTGAACATTTGCGCCTTGATAATGGGCGCGACGACCTCGGCGACGGTAGCGTCTGGTTTGACACACGCCGCGCCAAACGCCGCGAGGGCCTCATGCATTTCCTCTGTCCGCGCGATACGCTGACCGGCATCAGCCGGGAGTTGATCAAGGCAGCCAGCGCGTCTGAGCACCTCTGTGGCCGTAAAGTCGTTGACGGACCCGTCTGCAGCCACGCAGGCCGCGACCTGTGCGAGATCTTGAAGCACCAGCCGAGCGACTGAAAGCCCTGTGTTCTCACCCCTGCCTGTAGGTGCGGCGGCGTTCGGATCGATGAGCGTCATTGCCGTGTAAACATTCAAGAAGTCGCCGCGCGCCGCAACCAGTTTGTGCTCCAGTGCGAGCGATTGATAGCCTGCAGGCGTCGCCCACGCATCGCTCTGGGCCGCCTGCCGCATCTGTGATGCAACCCAGGCTTCCTTCTGACGCTTTTCGGGTGTCGACAGAGAGGTATGTCCGATGAACAAGCGCACCGTGCCCCCGGTCTTCTCAGTGCGGTGATGCTGTTCAACGCCTGAGGCGGGTTGTATGCGACCAGTCAGCTTCGCCGCCCAAATCTTGTTGATGAGCTGAACAACTCGCTGCTGGCTGCGGTGGTTCATTTTCAGCTCCGGCTTGGCCCAGCCGGGAGGCACGAGGCCGGGCAAGTCGGAATGCCCGTCCATGTAGATGCGCTGACGGTGGTCCCCAAGGAGGCCAAGCGTGAGGCCGCTGCCCCTAGGCTCCGCCAGTTTCATTAACGCGTCCAGCACCGACTTCATTGTGTCCTGGGACTCGTCGATCAGGATGATGGGGTGGCGGTCTTGCAGGATAGTTCGCAGCGTCGGCCGGTTCAACAGCAGCCAAGCCGTGGCGTCGAGCACTTGGCCGTGCTGCATGGCACCTTCACCGTACGTGTCCTTGTCGGGGTGGTACATGAACGTCGAAACGCCCTTCAGGGCTTCCATCTCCGCTTCGATCTCGCTGAATTTCCTCCGGTCTGTATCACTGATGCCCCTCACCTTGGCGGCCGCCTTGGCTTTGGCGTCTGCGAGCTGCACCGCCTTGTCTGCAATGAGCGACTCGCGGATGTCCTCGTCAAAGCCGCAGATCAGTTCCCAGCAAAAAGAGTGGATGGTCGAGACGGCGACCAGGTCGTTGGTACCCAGCCGGCCACTGATGACCGCAACGGCGTTCTTCGTATACGTGACGACGCGGACCGACCGACCGTAGAGGCGCAGGCGGTTGGCTAGCCTTCCACCGCTCTCGTGCGGCACGATGCCGGTCAGCCGGCGTAGCACTTCGACCAGCGTGCGTGTTTTGCCCGAGCCGGCTCCCGCGAAGAGGAAGAAGCTCCGCGGCGGCTGCTCCGTCAGGTACCCACAGATTTCCTCAACGACACCAGCGTCGCGGTCGTTGCCTCCATGGACCTCGGCGCCGGTCATGGCGTCACGCTCTCGGCGGGATCTAGTTCATCCTGCAGCCAAGCGAGAGCGTCGGCGATGTACTTCGGGCACGTGACGTCCTCACCGGCAGCGACGCGCTCGAAAATGCTGGCCGCAAAATCGCCCTTGCTGAACGAATCGCGCATCAGCGCGTGCAGGGCCTTCAGTAGATCAACGTGGGTAGCAGCGCCTGCCACGATCTCGGCCGCTTCGGCCAGTGCGCCGTTTGGTGGCTTGACCTTCTTTTCCTTGTCTTCGTTCTCTGCCTTGTGTTGGCCGCCGGCCTTGGCCGCCTCGGCCTCTTCAGCCAACTTGTTCAGCTCCTTGAACCAATCGATATTGGTCAGGATCAATGAGTCCTCGAAGGTCGTCGGCCATTGGTTGCCCGCCTCGGCGACCGGCAGCTGCCATGCGAACCGCACCTTGCAGTCTGGAGCACCGGTCCAGATGAGCTGGGCTGGCGTTGGCGTCTTGAAGTCGTCCACGCTTTGCAGTTTGGGATGCCATTCGCGCAGCGTCGCGTTGCCACACCTGAGGCCAGCCTGGCCTGTATTCGCCGTGGCCATCCAGCGCATCTTGCCTTTGGGGCCGGCCTTCTTTTCAGTCGGATCGAGGTCGGTGATGACGACGGTGGGAATCCGGAGCTTCTCAACCAATGGCCTCAGCCGATGGGCGTGGCTACCGCCGATGTCCAGGAAGGAAACGTAGCGGCTGTTCAATCTCTCATACTTCAGCTCCATGAACAGCGGCACCAGCATGCGCTCTGCGACGCCTTCTACGAACAGCGCAGCGTTGGCGAACAAAAGATCGGTGTGCTGCACGCGGAAATAGCGTTCCGCGAATTGACGTGTCTCGTCGTCGTCGCCGAACACCTCGCCAAGGTCGACGACTTCGGTGCTTGGCGTCGCATGGGTCGCCGAGGGCGAGATCCGCCGCACGTACCGCAGCCGGTCAAAGTCCTCGGCGTGCGCGAGATGGCTGGAATGCGTGCTGATCAGCAACTGGCTTTTCAGCGCGCTGGCATCCTTGTCGGTCGGGCTGATGAGCTTGTGTGCCTTGTCCGGAAAGATTCGTTGAACCTGAACGTGCAAGTGGGCCTCAGGTTCCTCAATCATGACGAGGTGGACTGGCGGCGGCGAGCCTCTCTCGGGGTTCATGCGTGCGGTCTTGAACGACACGAGTTGGTAGCTCAGCGACTGCAGGTTTTGGTAACCCAGGCCGATCGAGAACTCCGGCAACATGTCTTCGGCGGTTCCGCCTTTCATGCTGTACTGCACGGCGGTGCCGTGGTCGAGTAGGTCGGCGGTGTGGATGCGCGTCCTGAACCGGATTTCCTGGGGATCGTGCAGGCCGGGATAGCCGAGCAGCTTCACCTCGGCCACCGAGTCTGCCAAGGCATCGTGGATCTTCTGGTCCAAGTCCTTCTGCGCATTGGCGACGGCCTGGATGAGGTCGGCGCGTTGTCCGTGCCCGGTGACGGCAACGTTGAGGTGCTGGCGCGCGAACTTCAGGAGCTGGCTCGAGAATAGGCCGACGGGATGTGAAGACGATGTGGACTTGGAGTTGGCCTCTTCCGAGCCGAGGCCTCGCTGGGCGGCCACGAAGTCGACGCGGATCATCTTGGCCAGATGCTTGCGGTCAGCTGGCAGTGCGCCAGCCGTCAGGACCTGGGTCTGATAGGTCTTGATCCCCTGGATGGGATTGTTGGCGGCATCAAGGCCGTACGGCCTGACCTGTCCCAGCTTCCTGGGCTCACGCAGCCAATAGTCGAGCAGGTCGATCGGCCAAGCGAGCGTATCGCTGGTCATGCCCTTCACGGGCTCGCGCGCTTGGTTGTAAGCCCAGGCCAGCTCTATGAGCGAAGCGACATCGCTGGCCGGCTCCAGGCGCAGCCGGACCCCAACAGCGCCACCTTTCCAGACCAGCTTGGACAAGAAAGGCTGAACATAGTGGAACATCCCGGCCTCGGCGTCGAACCAGAGATCCAGCGTGGGCATCGCCGTCAACAGCGTCGCGAGCTGGTTTTCCCAGTTATCGCCCTCCTTCTGCCCGGCGGTCGCCGGATCCTCTGTCAACGCTTCCCATTTAACGCCCAGCGCACGCAGCGCGGGCCACTCCGACACGCTGATGTCGAATGCGCCGAACGGGGAGGATTCGGCTAGGAAGTGTCGTAGCGCTGTGAGGATGGCGGTCTTGCCGCTGTTGTTGGCGCCCACAAGAATCGTGGTCTGCGGGTCCAGGTCCAATCGGATCTTGCCCAGACGTCGGAACTTGCAGAGCTCGACATACCGCAGCGTGACGCTTCCAGAAGGTGCTGCTGCTGGTGCAGCTGGTGCGGCTGCCGCTTCTGGTGCCGCTGGTGGCGTTGGTGCTGCTGTCGTGGTCACGATGCTGTGTCTTCCGTTTGTGTGGCCGCGAATGCCGCGGCGTTGATACAAGAGGCACCCATGTCGCCCGGTTGAGTCCCAGCTGTGATGCCAAGCCCCGCCCTTTGCCTTATTGGAATGCAAAGCAGCGGCTGCTGTTGCGGATGCGGCGGGAATTGGCAAGGGGGCAACGCGTCGCTTGATGCGTGTCTGCAACAAGTCGAGCAGCGCTCAAGCGCGTGGAAAGTACGGTAAGCGCACGGTGATCCCGTCTTGAGCTTGGCTCCGGTGTCTATGACGATGGTATCCACCAAGGATTTAGGTGGACACCTATGGAAGACTCC
>NZ_VIVL01000025.1 GCF_007828835.1 Variovorax beijingensis
AAGCCCAATGCGGAAGTCGCGCGCGAGGAGCTGCTGAAGTTCTACGAGGGCAAGACGGCCAAGTGGCAGATCCCCGACGACGTGGTGTTCGTCGAAGCGATTCCGATCGGTGCCACCGGCAAGATCCTCAAGACCAGGCTGCGCGAACAGTTGAAGGACTACGTGCTGCCGACGGCAGCGACCATCGAAAAGGACAACGAATGAGCCAGTCGCGTTCCACCCCCACCCCCATTTCCTCTGCCACGGCGACCGAGCCCTCCGGCCCGACCGGCCGGCTCTGCGATTGGCTGGCCGACTTCAGGCTGGACGATGCGCCCGGATCCGCACGCGAGCGCGCACGGTTGCTTGTGCTGGACGGCATCGGCTGCGCCATCGTCGGCGCGCAGCTGCCGTGGTCGCGCACCGCCGTCGGCATCGTGCGCAAATTCGAAGGCGCCGGCGCCCGCACCATCGTCGGCTGGGGCGCGAAGACGAGCGCGCCCGGTGCGGCGCTGCTCAACGGCACTTTCATCCAGGGCTTCGAGCTCGACGACTTTCATCCGCTCGGCCCGCTGCACAGCGCATCGATCGTGCTGCCGGCCCTATGGGCCGTGGCCGAGGGCAGCGAAGTGCCGGTCAGCGGCAGGCGGTTCCTCGAGGCGGCGATGGCCGGCTTCGAAGTCGGCCCTCGCGTCGGCATGGCGCTGCACGGGGTGCAGATGCTGTCGCGCGGATGGCATTCGGGCGCGGTGTTCGGCACCCACGCCGCGGCCGCCGCCGTGGGCAGGCTGCTGGGCCTGGACGCCGCCCGCTTCGAAGATGCGCTGGGCTTGGCCGGCACGCAGTCTGCAGGCCTGATGGCGGCGCAGTACGAGGCCATGTGCAAGCGCATGCACCACGGCTTCTCGGCGCGCAACGGCATGTACGCGGCGGTGCTGGCCGAGGGCGGCTACACCGGCATCAAGCGCGTGTTCGAGCGCGAGTACGGCGGCTTCCTGTCGACCTTCGGCGAAGGCCACGCGCCGGATGCATCGCAGATCACCGACGGCCTGGGCGAGCGCTGGGAGGTCGAGCGCATCGTGCTCAAGCCCTATGCCGCTATGGGGGCCATCCATTCGCCGCTGGACGCCCTGTTCGACGTCGATGCCCAGCGCAAGCTGGTACCCGGCGAGATCACGCGCATCGAGTGCGACGTGCCACACGCGGCGTACCACCACGGCTGGTGGGTGCCGGAGCGGCCCCTGACGCCGATCGGCGCGCAGATGAACATCGGCTATGCGCTGGCGGTCGCGGCGATCGACGGCGCTGCGATGGTCCAGCAGTTCACGCCAGCGCGCATCGACTCGGACGACGTGTGGGAACTGCTGCGCAAGGTCGAGGTGCGGCACGAGCCAGCCTTCGACACGATCGGCGGCGACATCAAGAAGCGCTTTCGGGTGCGCGTGGCCGTCACCTTCGGCGACGGCCAGCGCATCGAGGTCGATCGCGGGGCATCGCGCGGCATCCAGTCGCCGTTGCCTGCTGCCGAGGTGTTGGCCAAATACCGCGCGCTCACCGACGGTCTGGTCGACGCCTCGCGGCAGAAGGCGATCGAGGGGATGACGCTGGGCATCGAAGACGTCGCCGACGTGCGCGAGTTGCTGGCGCTGCTGGCGCCACCGGTGGCGGCGGCCTTCGGATGAACTTTCGCAATTGGGAAAAGAGGAACACACCATGAGCATGTTGCACCGCCGCACCCTGCTGCTGGCCGGAGGGGCCGGCCTCGTCGCCGCGGCCGTCCACACGTCCGCGCGTGCGCAGGGCGCCTGGCCTGAGAAGCCGATCCGCCTGGTGCTGCCGTTTTCCGCCGGCGGCCCGGGCGACATCACCGCGCGCCTGCTCGCACAGGGCCTGGGCAAGCAGCTGAACCAGAGCGTGATCGTCGACAACAAGCCGGGCGCCGGCGGCATCATCGGCTGCGACTTCGTTGCCAAGAGTGCGCCGGATGGCTACACGCTGCTGATCGCCGGCAACGGTGCAGTGGCCAACGCGCTGCTGCGCACGAAGATGCCCTATGCCGACAGCGACCTGCTGCCGGTGGTCGAGGGCAACACCGCGCCGTCGGTGCTGGTCGCGGCGGCCACCGCCGGTTTCCGCGACCTGAAGGAGCTGCAGGCCTACGGCAAGCGCAAAGGCGCGATCTTCTTCGGCACCGCCGGCGCCGGCAGCACAGGCCATTTCGTGGCCGAGATGCTCGGCGCTGCGCTTGGCGTGCCGGTCACGATCGTTCACTACAAGAGCGGCTCGGAGACCGTCAACGCGATCATCGGCGGCCAGATCGACCTGGCCTCGGAAGCGCCTATCGGCGTGATGGGCTACGTCAAGGGCGGCAAGCTGCGCGCTGTGGCGGTCACCGCCGCCCAGCGCACGGCGGTGCTGCCGGAGGTGCCGACCACCACGGAACAAGGCTTCCCGACCATCCAGATGCAGCACTGGGGCGGCCTGTTCGTGCCCAGGGGCACGCCCCCGGAGGTGATGGACCGCATCGCGCAAGCGGTGGACCTGGCCTTCAAGACCGACGACGCGATGCGGGCGCAGTTCGCGGCCAATGGCTCGCAAGTGGGTGGCGGCACGCGGGCCGAGTTCGCACAGCGGGTCGCCAGAGAGAAACAGCGCCTCGGCAAGATCGTGGCCGACGCCAGGATGTCGCTCGATTGAGCAGGGCGGCCCTCGTGGACTCCGCGCCACAACACCGACCAGCCGTCGGCCTTGGCCGCGCCGTCCTGGCTCGACAGCGCCGGAAGGCTCAGGCGCCGCCAGCGCCGAAGTCCTTGCGCTCGACGATGCAGCCGATGGCCTCCGGGGTGCGGCGGCTTCAACAGAAGCACCGCAGCGCTGGCGTGGACAAGACCGGCAGCCCCAGCGCATACTGAAAGACGGCTCCCTCGCACGAAAGGAGTTCTGCCGTGTTCACAACTGAAGTTCATTTGCCCGAGCTCGCCTTGTTGGCCGGGACCCGCGGCGCCTTGGGAGCGGGAGTGGGCCTGCTGCTTTCCGACAAGCTCAGCCCGGAGCAACGCAAGAACATCGGATGGACGCTGGTGGCCGTGGGCGTGTTGACCACGATCCCGCTCGCGGCCCTGCTGTTCGGTCGCCGCCGCAGAAGCGGCGCGCAGCATGCAGGCACGCCGGAAAGTCCGCAATCGCCCGAACCCGCGCGTTGAGGGGAATGCTCACGGCGCCGATGCGGCGCCGAGTGCCTGGTCCAGCGCCGGATTCGCCGGCCCGATCCCCCTCGCTACACCACCGTCCAGCCGCGGCCGCCGGCCGGATCGAGCTCGCGATGGCATTGCGTGAGTCCATCGTCCAGGTCGAGCGTGACGCCGATGCGCCAATGGCCGGCTTCGCCGCGCTCCACCCGTACCACGGCAAAGCCGTTGCCGGTGCCCACGGCCGCGGTGACCATGGTGGCACCGAAGGCACCGGGCTCGGGACCGAGCTCGACCCGGCCGTCGAGCCAGAACGCATCGGGCCGCGCATTGACGAAGGTCCAGGGCGCATACAGCCCCGAGGACACGACCGAGATCACCTCGACCGGCCCGTCCGCCGCCTGCAGCCAGAGGCTGGACACGCTCGACATGTGGCGGTCGCCCGACAGCACCACCACATGGCGCGCGGCGGTGTCGCGCAGCAGTTCGAGCAGCGCGCGCTGCGAGGCCGGGTATCCGCTCCAGTCGTCCAGCCCCAGGCGTTGCGCCGGGTCGCCGAAGACGGCCGCGCGCGGCATCGGGAACAGCGCCACCGGCGACACGATGAACTTGGGCAATGCGGCGGGTGCGGCCTCCAGCCACTTCCTCAGGTCGCCCAGCCCGGCCTCGGCGCGGATCGACGCCTGCTCCAGCGGCGCGGCCTGCGCGTCCGGGCGCAGCGCGCGGCGCTGGCGCGTGCTGCGCGTGTCGAGCATGTAGAACGGAAAGCCGGCCGGCGCCACGCGGTAGTCGAAGGGACGCGGGTCGCGATGCGGACCGCTGCCGCGCACCACCTTGTGCTGCTGCGCGGCGTAGCCGTCGAGCGCGGCGCGCACGGCCGGCGTGCCATCGAGGCCGGGCTCCGGCTCCCAGTCGTCCATCACCTCGTGATCGTCGAGCAGCGGATAGGTCGGCAGCGAGGCCATCACCTGGCGCAGCGCCTCCAGCCTGAAGGTGAGCGCATAGGCCTGGCCGACGTCGTCGCCGCCCGCCGGCACGAAAAGGCCCGCGGTCTGGTCGACATACACCTGGTCGCCGGCCAGCACCAGCAACTGCGGCTTGTGCGGCGGCGCGAGCTGCTCGAGCCGCTGCGCGAGCCGCCGGTACGAGGCCTGGGCGGGCAGCCGGTCGACCAGGCCCGGCAGGTACTGGCAACTGGCGAGCGCGAAGCACAGCGAGGCCTGCGCGGGCTCGCCCTCGCGCTGCACGGCGCCGGTCCATGCGGGGTCGAGGCGCACCACGGCGCGCTCGCGCTGCGCGTCGGCGGCGGCCTCCAGCGTTCGCATCACCTGCTCGCGGATCGGGCCGATGGGCTCGTCCTGCGGCTGCGCGAACAGCCCGGCCGCCAGCCGCCGGCCCAGCACCTCGATCGGGCCGCGCGCCATGGGCAGGTCGTCGTGCGCCGTCAGCACCGCGAAGCCCTGGTACTCGGCGAGCCGGTCGTCGAACAGGTCGATCTCCACCGCCTCCTGCAGGAGCTTCTCGCGCGTGGTCTCCATCGCCACCATGCCTTCGAAGTCGAAGCACCAGCGCCCGTCGCGGCGCCGCGCCGGCACGAAGACCGCGGCGCGCGCCGACACGTGCGCGGGCGGCGGGCGCAGCGCCAGCCGGCAATGCAGCCGGCCCGCGTTGCCCGCCGAGCGGCTCGCATGGCCGAGCCATGGTCCGGTCCACGGCAGGCTGGCCCGCCAGTCGGGCGGCACCGGCTCGCCGGGGCCGGGCTTGGTGTCGAAGGCCTCGAGGAAGCGCACGATGTGCGGGAACACGTCGATGCAGGCCTTCTCGCCGATCAGCGTGTCCTGGTGGCCGTAGGCGCCGAGCACCAGCAGCTGGTGCGGGGTGCCTTCGCCGAGGAACAGGTCGCCCGCGGAAGGCTTCGAAGCGTCCGACGGGTCCGGCAGCTGCGGCGGCTCGCGCGGCAGGCCTTCGTCCTTGCCGAACACGCGCTTCAGCAGCCAGAAGCTCTCGTACGAGCCGCGCCAGTCGAACACCGCGTTGCGCTGCCCGTGCAGCATGAGCACCGGGAAGCCGAAGCGCTGGCCGAGCTGCTCGAAGCCGACCGCATGGCCCTGCCCGCCGGCATCGGTCAGCACCTCTTCGCGGGCGTAGCAGCCGACCTGGGCGAGGCCGCGCACTTTCACGAAGCCGTAGATCGAATCGAGCGCATCGAGCGTGTCCTTGCCGATGTTGTGCAGCCGCATGGTCTGGCCGAAGATGGCGTCGGCCCGGTGCCGCACGGCCGCGAAGCCCGGCGCCTGGCGCAGGCGCTCGGCCTCGCCATCGTCGTCGGGATAGGGAAAGGTTGCCAGCAGGCCATCGACGAGCAGGCGCTTCATGGGCGTGAGCGCGGGGCGCGTGTCGAACTCGTCGGTGCCGAGGTACTGCTGCAGGTAGCCCGCCACGTAGCCGCGGAAGCGGTTGAAGGCGGTGGCGCGCAGCAGCGGCCCCACCTGCGACAGCACCACCGCGCCGATCGACGCATGCAGCTCGGGCAGCCGCAGCACCGCCACGCTGAACATGGCGGCGCCGATGCAGTGCGCCACCACGTCGACCTGCACGGGTGCCGGGTCGCCGGGCGCGGCATGCGCCGCCTGCACGGTGCGCAGGGCGTCGGGGATGTCGGTCTCGGCCACCTCGTCGAACGACCAGTAGGGCCGCAGCCGGTCCGCAAAGCCGATGCTGGTGCGCAGGTCGAGCACCCAGACCTCGCGCCCGGCCGCGAGCAGGCTGTGCACCAGGTTGCCGGGAATGCTCTTGTGCGCGAAGGTGGAGCCGCTCGCGCCATAGCCGTGGATCAGCATCACGGGCCGCGTGCCCGCGCGGCGCACCGGCGGACGGTAGCGCGACAGCAGTCGCGGCGGTGCACGGCCCGGGCCGTTCGCGGCGGCGGCGAGCTCGACCGGCTCGGGACGCACGCCGTGCACCTCGCCGGGCAGGCGCTCCCAGATGCGCTGCGGCGAGTCGGGCGGCGGCACGAAATGCAGCAGGTGGACCTGCAGCACGATGCGCAGCACCCACAGCGCCAGTTCGGCGAGGTCGCCGAGCTGGTTCGGCATGTCCTGCTGGTGCTCGACGCGCAGCAGCGGCTGCAGCTGCTCGACGAAGTAGGAAGGGTCCAGCACCATGCGGCCCAGCGGCGTCGAACCCTCGGAGCCGACGCGCTGCAGTTCGCCCTCGCTGAGTTGCCGCCACGGGTTGCCGCCCTCGACGAAGGCGATGCGCTTGGTGAGCCGCAGCCGGTCGCCCTGCTTCAGCGGCGCGCCGGCTTCGGCCCGCTCCACCGTCCAGTCGTACACGATGAGGCGCACCTGCCCCAGGTGGGAGCACAGCGCCATCAGGTCGGCCATGGCGGCGCCTTCGAAGGCGCCGCTTTCCTCGCGCTGGCCGTTGCCGCCGTTGCCGCCGTCGCCGTCCGGGCCCGCCATGGCGGTGCGCGCGGACAGCAGCACCTCGGCCAGCGCCAGCAGCTTCTTGCGCGCCAGCCGATGGCTGCGCTGGATGCGCTCGATGCTGTCGCTCTTCTCGCGCACCAGCATCGATGCGGTGCCGGTGCAACGCGCCGTCGGCGCATCCTTGCCCGTGCCGAAGCGCAGGACCACCGCCGGCTGGGCCAGCGCGCGCGGCGTCGCGCGCAGGGCCGGCACGTCGACGGGCTCGAATTCCACCTCGGCGCTCAGCGCGAAGGCCTGCCCCTCGATGTGCACGCGGCCCGTCATCCGTTCCCGCATCGAGACGCGCGTGGGCGCCGGCGCGCGGGGATGTGTCAGGTCGCGCCGCAGCGGGCGCTCCGAGGCCGGAGGCGGCGGCGATCCGGCCAGCGCCAGGCCCCAGTCCGCGGCCAGCATCGGTACCGCGCGCTCGGCCAGTGCCGCGATGGTGAGCGAGGGGTTGATGCCCAGCGACACCGGTACGATCGAGCCGTCGAGCACCGCGAGGCCGGGCAGCAGCCCGGCAGCCGCGCCATGGTGGACGCGGCCCCAGCCGTCGACCACGCCGCGCTCGCGCCCGTCGGCCATGCGGCAGCCGCCGAGCGGATGCACCGTCAGCACCGGGCCCGACGGAGGCAGCAGGGACTCGAGGCTGCTGAACGGCGGGAGCGGATGCCACAGCGGGTTGGGCAGCACGCGCCCGCCGAGCCCGCCCGCGCCGTCGTGGGCCGCATGCAGCGCACGCATCTGTGCCGCGAACACCGGCAGGGCCGCCGCCTTGGCCCACGCGACGCGCACCTGCGCATCGGCCAGCACCGCGTCGCCGCTGCCTTGGCCGACCAGGCAGAGGGTGCCGGCGGCGCCGTCGTCGCCCATCATTCCGTAGACCGGCGTGTGCCGCAGCATGTCGTCGTCCACGGCCAGCGGATCGCGCGCCTCGTCCGGTGCATGCAGGTCGAGGTCCGTCTGCGCGAGCGCCTGCAGGGCGTCGGTGGTGGTCACCACCTCGGCCAGCAGGCGGCGCAGCGGCGCGGGAATGGCGAACTCCTCGATCACCAGCGGCCGTTCGCCCGGCGCCGCGCAGGTGCGCAGCAGCCCGGTGATGGTCGGCCCGATGCCGCGCTGCGCCGGCGCATCGCCTTCGGGCGCGCTGGACAGCGCTTCGTCGCGCTGTCCGGCCACGGCCGCGATCATGTCGCCATTGGCCGAGAAGCCCGCACCCAGCGCCTGCGAGACGGGCAGGCCCGCGGCCCTGGAGCGCAGCAGCAGCTCGGCGGAGCCCAGCGTGCCGGCGGCCACCACCACCCGCCGCGCGCGCACCACGTAGGGCCGGGCGTTGTCGCTGCGCGCCTTGCGCCGGTCGGTGAAGAAGAATTCGACCGTGTAGCCGGCCCCGCCCGGCAGGGCCGCGATGCGGTGCGCGGTGCCGCCGGTGAACAGGCGCGCGCCGCGCGCATGGGCCAGCGCCAGGTAGTTGGTGTCCAGCGATTTCTTGGCGCGGTGGTTGCAGCCGCTCACGCAGTCGCCGCAGCGCAGGCAGCGGTGCATCGCCACCTGGGCCGGCGTGCGCGTGCCGTCGGCGAAGGCGATCGCGACATGGGCCTTGCCGCGCGACGCCGCATGCAGCCGCGCGCCGGCTTTGAGCAGGGAGTCGAGCTTCGAGACGCTTTCGGGAATCTGCTCCGGCGCCAGCATGGCCTCGGCCTTGCCATAGCCTTCTTCCAGCGCGGCCAGGTCGAGCCCCGCGGGCCAGGCGCCGCCCCCGAAGGCATCGGGCGTGGCACGCTCCATCACCGCCGCATTGATGAGCGACCCGCCGCCCAGCCCGTTGCCGAGCAGCGCGTTCACGTCGCCGCCCAGGCGCAGGTCGAACAGCCCCGAGGCATTGCCGCGCGCGGGCCTGCCGTCCTGCATGCTGAAGCGCACGTGCCCCGGCAGCTCGGCGAAGCTGGCCGGAAACTCGCCCGGCAGGTATTCGCTGCCGCGCTCCAGCAGGTAGACCTTGACGGGTGTCGCGCCCGCCGCGATGCCGGGTGCCGCGTCCAGCGGCAGCGCGCCCGCCAGCCGTGCCGCCGCCACGGCGCCGCCGTAGCCGCTGCCGATGACCAGCACCTCGCAGTGCAGCGCATCGGGCGGCGCGGCGAGGATCTCGCGCACCAGCACCTCGGCGCCCTCCGAGAGCTGGCGGTCGCCGGGGGCAGGGTCGGAAGGGTGGCGGCCGTCGTTCATGTTCGGCTCCTCGCGGGATGGATGGCAGGTTCAGGAACCTTCGATGGCCGCGGCCAGCGCGCGGCCGAGCCCGCGTTCGTCGACGGGCTTGCGCAGCAGCGGCAGCGCCTGCCGCCGCGCCGCCTCGACCACCGCCGGGTCGGTGTCGGCCGTGACCATGACGATCGGCAGCGCAGGCCCGGCCGGCTGTGCGCGGCGCCGGGCGCGCAGGCGCTCGGCGGCATCGAAGCCCGAGACGCCGCCGCCGAGCCGGCAGTCGACCACCACCGCATCGGGCTCGCCGATCTGCGCGAGCGCCTCGTCGAGCGTGGCGGCGGACAGCACGCGGCAGCCCATCGCGCCGAGCGCGTTGAGGTAGGCGCCGCGCACCATCGGGTCGTCCTCGATCACCAGCACGCAGCGCCCCGCCAGGCTCCACGGCGTGCCGGCGCCGTCGCCCCCGGGGCTGTCGCCGCCCACGGGCGCGGCGCGCGGCAGCCGCAGGCGGAAGCAGGCGCCCGCGCCGAGGCTGGACTCGAGCTCGACCGGCACGCCCAGCAGTTCGGCCATCCGCCGCACGATGCCCAGGCCCAGGCCATGCCCCGCGGCGCCGGGGCCCGGCGCCGGGAGCCGGACCAGGTCCTCGAACACGAGCCGGTGGTTCTCGGGGGCGATGCCGGGGCCGCTGTCCCGCACCGTCAGCTCGACCTCGTCCTTCGAGGCGTCCGGTGCCTCGCGCGCGCCCACCCGCACCTCGACCTGCCCGCCCGCGGGCGAGAACTTGATCGCGTTGTCCACCAGGTTGGCCAGCATGCGGCGCAGCAGGTCGGGGTCGGTGTGCACCTCCAGGCCGGGCGGGCAGGCGGTGTGCAGGGCCACCCGGCGCGCCGCCGCCGCGGCGCCGAAGCTGGCCATCACGGCAGTCAGCAGCCGGTCGATCCGCACGCGCTGCGGCTGCGCCACCACCACGCCGGCGTCGAGCTTGGAGACGTCGAGCAGGGCGTCGAGCATGGCGCGCAGCTGCTCCAGGCTGCTGTCGACCACCTCGACGATCGCGCGTGCATCGGGCGCCATCGGCACGTGCCGCAGCGCCCCCACGTTGAGCGCCATCGCCTGCAGGGGCTGGCGCAGGTCGTGGCTGGCGCCGGCCAGGAAGCGGCTCTTGTCGTTGTTGGCGCGCACCGCCTGGTCGCGCGCGATGGCCAGCTGCGCGCGCTCGAACTCCAGCGAGGTGGCCAGGGCCTGGTTCTCGGCGCGGATGCCGAACGACTCCTCGAAGGTCTGCAGGTTGCGCCGCGCAAAGCGCGCCTGCACGCCGAAGAACATCAGCACCAGCGCACCCACGCCCCAGCCGAGCCAGCCGCCGGCCGCGAGCCACATGGCCGCCGTGGGCACGAAGAGCAGGCCGGCGTAGGCCAGGAAGGCGGGCATCACGGTCGCGCTGGTGGACACGGCGCCCGCGCCCCAGGACACCAGGATCATCGTGAGGACCGCATCCAGCGTCGGGTCGAGCCGGGCCATGAACAGCGCCGCGGAGCCGTTGCAGGCGCCGATCAGCACGTTCCAGCCCACGGTGGCGCGCAGCCGCGCGGCGATCGGGCGGGCGCGGTCGGCGGCCATGCGCGCGAGCGCGGCGGCGCGCCACTCGCGGCTGGCGATCACCGCCGCGAACCAGCCGAGCACCCAGGGCGCCGGAACGTCGCGCCAGACGATGGCCGCGACGACGACGGCGGTGAGCAGGATCTGCCAGCGCAAGCCCACGGCCTGCTCGGCGACCACCTGCAGGCGCCGTTCGTCCAGCTCGTCGCGCGCGGCCGGCATGCTCAGGTCGCCTCGAGCGCCCACGCCGCCTGCGCGTCGAAGACGCGGCACAGGGCATCGGTGCGGTTGCGCGCGCCAAGCGCCCGGTAGACCATCGACAGGTGCACCTTCACGGTGCCCTCGGCAATCAGCAGCTGGCGCGCGATCAGCTTGACCGGCATGCCGCGCATCGCGAGCGCCAGCACCTGGCGCTGGCGCGGCGACAGCTCGACGCGCAGGAAGCCGGCAAGGTCCTCGCGCGGCAGCTCGTCGGGCTCGCGCGCGCGGGTCACGTCGTCGGCCAGCACGAACTCGGCCGGCAGGTAGATGCGGTGGCGCAGCACCACGCGCAGGGCCGCCTCCATGTCCTCGAGCCGGTACGACTTGGGAATGAAGCCGGCGGCGCCGGCCTCGATGATCTCGCGCACGCGCTGCGGCGAGCTTTCCGCCGACTGCATGCACACGGGCGTGGCCTCGAAGTGCGCCTTCACGGCCTTGAGCGCGGCCACCCCGGAGAGCTGGGGCAGGTGGTAGTCGAGCAGCAGCAGGTCGACGCCGGCGGGGTCCAGCTGGCAGGCCTGCTCGGCGTCCCGCACGGCTTCGAAGTGGAAGGGACGGCCGGGTTCGATCTCGGCGGCCATGCGCTCCAGCAGGAGGCGGGTGCCGTTCCAGACGATCTCATGGTCATCGACCAGCAGAACCTTCATACGGGCCTCTCGTCCACGGTGGCCCTCCCCGTCCTGAATGCAGGTTAGCGCAAAGGCCCTCAATAAGCGAGTGCCCGCACCTACACCAAAGGCCTAGTCGGATGGCCGCGGCGGGGACTAGGCGCAGCGCTCAATTGTTGCGGCGGGCACTGCGCGGAAGACTGGCTGCATCGATCGCCACTTCGCATCCGATGCACCGAGGTCCGCCATGAACACCCCCAAGCCTCTTGCCGCGCTGCGTGCCGCATGGGAACCCCTTGCGTGCCGGTTCTGCATCCTCGCGCTGTACCACGAGGGCCTCGCCCGCGCGCTGTGCGCCGCGGCCATGATCGCGGTCTCGCTGCTGGCGGGCTGCGCCGCCCTGCCCGGCGAGGTGCACCGGGTCGAGTCGCACGCGCGCACCGACCTGGGGGACAGTGCGCTCGCGCGCATTGCCGCCGCGTCGCTGCCCGCTTGGGACGAAGCGGCGCCCGAGGCGGCCGAGCTCTCCGGCGTGCGCCTGCTGCCGGGCGGCGACCAGGCCTTCGAGGCGCGCATCGCGCTCGCGCAGGCCGCACGGCACACCGTCGATGCGCAGTACTACGTGGTGGCGGACGACACCTCGGGGCGGCAATTCCTGCGCGCGCTGCGCGACGCGGCGCAGCGCGGCGTGCGCGTGCGCCTGCTGGTCGACGACCTGTACACGGGCGGAGACGACCAGATGCTCGCCGGGCTGGCCGCGCACGCCAACGTGGAGGTGCGCGTCTTCAACCCGCTGCCGGTGCGCAGCGGCGGCCTGCGCACGCGCGTGCTGCTGTCGCTGCACGAGATCGGCCGCGTGAACCGGCGCATGCACAACAAGCTCTTCATCGCCGACAACAGCTTCGCGATCACCGGCGGGCGCAACATCGCCGACGAGTACTTCGGGCGCAGCAAGCCGGCGAACTTCATCGACATGGACGCGCTGCTGGCCGGGCCGGCGGTGCGCGCGTTGTCGGCGAGCTTCGATGCCTTCTGGAACGGGCCGCTGTCCTATCCCTTCGAGGCCGTCGCGGCGGCCGGCGGGCCGCTGCCGGTGGCGGCGCGCGAACGCTTCGCCGCGCGGGTGCGCGAGCCGGGGCACCTCGCGCCCGCGGCCGGCGAGCGCGATGCACTGGGGCGCGGCCCCGTCGGCCCGCAGCTGGCGCAGGGCCGGGTCGAGCTGGTGCCCGCGAAGGTGCGCGTCGTCGCGGACGCGGTGGCACCGGACGCCCTTGCAGGCGACGCCGGCGGCGGTGGCGAGGAAGCCGCGCGGCCGCGGGCCCGCGAGGGTGCGGTCATGGCCGCCAACCTCGACCTGTTCCGGACCGCGCGCTCCGAGGTGCTGGTCGTCTCGCCCTATTTCGTTCCGGTGCCGCGCATGATCGAGGCGCTGTCCCATGCGAGCCGCGAGGGCGCGAGCGTGTCGGTGATGACCAATTCGCTCGCCACCACCGACGAGCCGCTGGTGCACTACGGCTATGCGCGCTACCGCAGCACCCTCCTGCAGATGGGTGCCACGCTGCATGAGCTGATGCCGGCCGGCGAGCCGCATCCGGGCTGGAGCGAGAACGAAGGCAGCCGCGGCTCGCTCGGCCGCCTGCACGCCAAGCTGGCGGTGGTCGACCGGCGCTGGTTCTACGTGGGATCGATGAACATGGACCGGCGCTCGGCGCACTGCAACACCGAACTCGGCCTGATCGTCGACAGCACCGCGCTGGCCGGCGAACTCGCGGAACTGATCCGGCGGGTGCGCATGCCCGCGAGCTTCACCGTGAGCGAGCTGCCGCGGCACGGCGGCCTGCAATGGAGCTTCCAGCGCGACGGGCGCCACTGGGTGCTGCACCGGGAGCCGGAATCGAACTGGGCGCAGCGGCTGCGCTGGTCGCTGCTGTCGCTGGTGGTGGACGAGGACCTGCTGTGACGCAGGCCTCAGCCGCGCAGCGGGCGGCGCAACGGCCCGCCGGCCTCCCCGGGCGACGCTCGGCGCGCACGCCAGGGCTTGACGATGGCGTACCACGCGCAGAGCGGCCACAGCACGACGGCCGAACCGGCAGCGAGAAGCTGCATGTCGAGCAGGAGCTCGGCGCCCGGCACGTAGCAATCCCCCGATGCGGGGCATCCGATGGCGCGGCGGTAGCTGTCATGGAAGCGGTATTGCACGACGGGGATCGCCGCCGCCAGGGCCCACCACAGGACACGCAGCACAGTGCGGAGCAGCTTCAGCAATCTCATGGTGGATTCTCCTGGGGTACGGGCCCGCATTCTGCCTTTCGCCCCGCGGGCCCGGCAGGACCGCGCGGCGCCCATGAGGCATTCCGGCCGCGCTGGCATCATCTCCACCCTCTCCACCCGCGGAAGAAAAACGGCCATGCCCCGATTCGCGCTTCCTCGTCCCTCGGCGACGAAATCCATTCTCCTGGGCCTTGTTGCCGCGCTGCTGGCAGTCACCGCCGCCGCGCAGCCGGCGACGACGACGCTGCGCATCGCCACGGAGTATCCGGCCACCTCGATGCCCGGCCTCGGCGTCTCGCATTTCGTGCAGCAGGTCGCGCAGAAGACCGAGGGCCGCCTGGTGTTCGAAGCCAGCTTCGACGCCGCCGCCGGGTTCAAGTCAGCGGACATGGTGGATGCCGTCGAGGCGCGCAGGATCGACGCGGGCGACGCCTTTGCCGGCGGCGTGGCGAACCGGTACCCGCTGTTCGCGGTGTCGTCGCTGCCCTTCCTGGCCGATTCGCTGCCACGCGCAGAAGCGCTTCTCAAGGCGGCACGCCCGGCTTACGAACGGTTTCTCCAGGCGCATGGACAAAGGCTGCTGTACACGACGCCCTGGCCCGCGTCCGGCATCTGGTCGAGGAAGCCGGTGACATCGCCCGATGGCCTGCGGGCCCTTCGCATCCGCACCTACGACGACATGTCGCAGGCAACCCTGGCGGCGGCGGGCGCCCAGGCCTTCAACATCTCGTTCACCGATGCGGTGGCGCGCATCGCCGCCGGCGACGTCGACGCGGTCCTGTCCTCCGGCGACGGCGGTGCCGGCCGCAAGCTCTGGCAATACCTGCCGGCTTTCACCGAGATCAACTACGCCATGCCGATCTCGATCGCCACAATCAACCTGGCGGCCTATGAAAGCCTCGACGACGCCGCCAGAACGGCCGTCGACCAGGCGGCCGCCGAGACCGAGGCGGCGCAGTGGCAGCGCATCCGCAGCCGCCTGGAGGACAACTACAGGGTCATGCGCAGCAACGGCGTGGTGATCGAGACGAATGTGCCGCCGGCCGTCACCGGTGCGCTGAAGGCGGCATCGGCCGGCGCCATCAGGCAATGGCAGGAGCAGGTGGGGCCGGACGCCGACGAGATCCTGAGGCGGTTCTCGGGCCGGTGAGGGACCGCCGGTCCGCCGGGCGACGGGTGCAGTTGCCCGTTCGCGCCGCCGCTCCGGAAGCGGTCCGGCAAGACTCGATGCTTCCGGCCGCCGGATCGATCGAGGCCGGGTTCGCAGCGCCGCTAGGCGCCTTTCTTGGCGGTCTCCGCGGCGAGGTGGCCGTGGCCGTCCAGCCGGTCGCACAGGTCGCTCGAAATGCCGCTGCCGACCTTGCGCACGAACCATTTGCCCGATGCGACGACCTCCTCGTAGTCCGATGTATGAAACCAGCGCGACAGCGAGGGATCGATCAGGTGCAGGTTCGCCGCGTCCCAGACGCCGCTGCCGCTGACGGGCTCCACGGTGTGCTGCAGCGGGGAATTTGCAAGCAGGGTATGAAAGTAGATTTCGTCGGGCGCCTTGGAGAACCGAAGAAAACGCTTCACCGACGCTTCATGCGGATACGACACGAGGTAGCTCACCGCTTCAGGGGTCAGCGCCCACCATTGGGAACCGAAGTGCCACTGCGAAAAGAGCGGGAATGAACGCCGCCCGAGCTTGCCGACGAATTGCAGAAGACCGCGTGACAGCCGTACGAGGGTGTATTTCCGTCCATCGACCGGAAGGTCCTGGTAGAACCAGAAGTGGCGGACTCGCTCGTGCTGTTTGCGCATGCTTGCCAGCGGAATCAGCTTGATGAAGTTCGTGCCGGCATGCGACTTCGAATAGGCCCGGAATTCCTCCGGCGGACGCAGTGGATAGCAGTTTCCCGAGAGCAGCACGAAGTGGCTCACCTGCGACACCTCGCATTCCGCGAGCGCGGTGCGCATGAGCCTCAGCGTGGCTTCGACCTGGGAGATGGCGCCCCAGTGCACGTCGACACGATCCTTCACGAAAATTACGCGCGGATCGTCGATCCGGAACGCGGCAGGCTCGACCTTGGCATCGACATGGACGATGCAACGGCCGACTGGAACGAGGCGCCGCAGCAAGCGCTTCGCCTGTTGGGGGTCCGCATGTACAAGCAACAGGAATACCGGGCTCATGTCACGATGGTGCGTCTCATCGGCTGCTGCGTGCCTGGCAGAGGGTTCTGGAGAGTGCTTTCGAGGCCGCAGCGGTCCAGATCGTACGACAGGCACGTGCGATTGCCCCATTGGGGTGGGTACCCAGGTGGGCCGGCCCTCTCGACCTGACGTCACGCCCGCGGCACCCACGCTGGGCTTGCGTCATGCCCGGTACATCATTGGAGCGACGGAAATGGGGGTTCGGATAAGCGCATATCTCGGTACAGACGGCCTCTAGCGAATCCGCAACGGCGGAATGCCGCCAACATTGCGCAGCCGTTGCACGCGGGACAACTACGCCCTTTCGTGGTTGAAGCACACGGGCTAAATAGCTAAAATGGCTAACCATATCGAGGACTCTCAGAGAATTCCCCATGCAGATCACTGCCACGGAAGCCAAGAATCGATTCGGCTACTACCTCGGCCAAGCCGAACGCGAGCCTGTTCACATCATGAAGAATGATCGCGTGGCAGGTGTGATCGTCTCGGCAGCGCGTTTTGCCGAACTGGAAGCACTGGAGCAGAGAAAATCGATGGCTCAGCGCAAGAGGGAGTTCAACGAGACGTACAAGGAATGGATCGCCGAGCAAAACGATCTGGTCGAGCGGGTCGGGGTTTTTGGCGAAGAGTTCAGGCCCTGGTGAAAGCGGCGCTCGGAAGTGGCCCAATTCGACGTCTACCCTAATCCCTCAAAGCTGCAACGTCCGGACATTCCTTGGATGGTCGACATCCAAAGCGATCTTCTCTCGGCATTGCCCACACGTTTGATGGTTCCGCTTGCGTCCCGCAAGCATAGGCCGGCCGCCTTGCCTCGTGCGCTATGTCCGTCAGTGCAGTGGGAAGGCCACGCCTTGGTCGCGATGCCGCATATGGCCGCGGCGTTTCGTGCCAAAGATCTCGGCATCGCGCGAGGCAACCTGCGGTCGCAGGCAAGTGAACTCGTCGCAGCCTTGGACGCCGTGATCAGCGGCGTGTAAGGTCGACGGGGCTCGGCACTGGCTGCCCGAGCTCCTTCTTCCGCAAGCAGCCCTTGCATACCGCCGACCGGTTCAGGGGCGATGCATCGGCCCGATGGTTCAAGAGCTTGGGTGAAAAGGATCTGGGGCTAAGGCACCCGACGCAACCCCGGGTAAGGATTGATCGCGGTGCCTTTCCACCAGCGCTTGACCAGCCTGCCATCGTCGAAGGCACGCACGGGTGTCACTCACGGCGCAGGAATGTCGAGCGCCCATGGCAATGCACGAAGATTTCTTCATCTGGTTTCGTCAATCTCTTCCGCTCGGCCGCCCCGTCTTGCTCATGATCAAGCGCGCAAATTTCCCGACTCGCAGCCCCCGCGCGCACTTCCGCGTTCATGCCATTCCTGGTCCATGTGGCCAAATCCCGATCCATGCGCAACGGGGCTCGACCTCGGACGCATCCAGGAAACAATGCACTTGCCGGAACTCAAGATGAAACTGCCGACAGAAGTCGAAGGACGCCAGCAGCTGGCCGACGAAATCCACGCGCGCCCCTTCGAGCCGCTTTCTACGCCGGGTGCCGCGTTGGCCATTGCCACGCTGCGCGAAGGCCCGGACGACGATGCGCTTTGCATCGCGCATCTGGCGCGGCTGGGCGGCGAGGCCTCCGGAGCGGGTGCGGCCACGCAGTGCCAGGTGCGCTGCGGCGCGTTGCGCGTGCGCTGGGAGCGCCACACGGAATTCCACACCTTCACCGTGTTCACCGACCTTGCCGAACTCGCCATGGACCACGCCTTCGACACCGGCTGGCTCGACGCCCTGCCGCACGATTGGCTAGCCTCGCTGCCCGGCCGCATGATTTCCGCAACGCAGCTGGCCGTGCTCCCCTGCCCCGGCGATCCGCCCCATGCGCGCGTGGTGGCGCCGCTTTTCGGCAGCGATCTGCTGGTGGGCAACCGGGTGGCCGAAGGCGCGGCCACCGTGGTGTCGGACCTTCGCACCAAAGCCGGCGTGACGCGCTTCCTGGTGTTCGACCACGCCATGAACCGGCGGCGCGCGGGCCGCACGGTCCAGCGCCTGATCGAGGTCGACACCTACCGGATGATGGCCCTGCGGAGCCTGCCGCTGGCGTCGCGCCGCATGGGCCAGCTCGCGGCGGAAGAAACCCAGCTCGCGTCGCTGATGGCCCGCTTCCACGATGCGACGGACAGCGACGAAGTGCTGCTGCACGAACTCGTCACGCTCGCGGCCCAGGTCGAGCATGCGATGGCCGAGAACAGCGCGCGCTTTGCCGCCACCCGCGCCTACAGCGGCATCGTGAACCAGCGGCTGCTCGATCTGCGCGAGATTCTGGTGCCCGGCCTGCAGCCGCTGTCGGAATTCCTGGAGCGCCGGTTTCGTCCGGCGATGGACAGCTGCGCAGCCACGGCGGCGCGGCAGGCCCAGCTGTCCGAGCGGATCGCCCGGGCCGCGCAGCTGCTGCAGACGCGCTCCGAAGTCGAACGCGAACGCCAGAACCAGGCGCTGCTCAGCTCCCTCGACCGGCGCCAGGGCCTGCAATTGCGCCTGCAGGAGACCGTCGAGGGCCTGTCGGTGATCGCCATGACCTACTACGGCGTCGGCCTCAGCAATTACCTGCTCAAGCCCTTGGCCAAGGCCATGGGCTGGCACGAAACCGCGGTGACGCTGGTGGCCGTGCCGGTGATCGCACTGCTCGTCCTGCTCAACGTGCGCCGGTTGCGCCGGCATCTGCACCGGTCGACGGACAGCCAGGTGTGAAGCTCCAATAGGTTGTATCCGGTGTTCATCCGGATTGGGTTTGAGAGACTGGACGTCGCCAACGCCCAATCCACTCGGGACGCCCAACCGCATGAACACCCATAAGCATGCCCGACTTTCCTTTGCCCGCCGAATCGAGATGGTCAAACAGACGACTCTGGAAGGCCTGGATGCCGTGCGAGCCGCAGCCGTGCACGGCGTCACCGCGCCCGCGGCCAGGAAGTGGCTCGGTCGCTACCTGGCAGGCGGAGAAGCCGCCTTGGCCGATGTGTCCTCCGGACCCATGCGCTCGCCCAGGGCATCGATGCAGGCAAGGCCTTGCTCATCGTCGACCTTCTTGGATTTCTTCTTCATTGCACCTTGGGCTTGATCAGTTCGTCTCTGCGCTCTCCATCATGGCAGCTCCAGCGGTGTTTGCGTTTGACATGTACTGCGACTCACGATGTCGCCCCAAGCTCACTCGTAGTCGGCGCGCTTGGCCCTGGAGATCTGTTTGGTATGCACCCGCTGGCGATCGCAGATGCCCAGAACCACTTCCTTGAAGCGCTGCGCGACAGCGGCCGGGACGTCTTGCTGGAGGCTGTCTGCCACCAGCGCATCCATCGCGGCAAGCACCTTGCCAGCGAGTGTGTCGAGTTCGTTAGCCACCAGACGGAACGGCAATTTGCACTGGTATGCGAAGTGGCCCCACTCGTAGGGGCTCAACTCGTGCTCCGAGAATGCGTCGCCGTACGCCATCGCGTACGCGCCTCCGAAGCCGGCATCGAGAGCTTCCATGCAGACAAGGTCGTACGCCGGTGCGAGCCGGAGACCGCGCTCATCGCAGAAGAACGACACGTTCTTGCCATGGGCATCCGTATTGCCGATCAGCACCTGGAAGATCGCCCAGCGCAGCAAGCCGAGCCGGTCTACCGCCGGCAGCGGGCTCTGGTCGACCAGCGAAAAGAGTTTTGGAAAGCTCACACCCTCGCGGAGGTGGGCGACTTCCGCGCCATCGCCGTAGGCGCGCTCGTACTTCATAGCCACCGACAGGCCCAGGGCCTGGCAGCCGTCGACGATATGCAGGCGCCGGACACCATCCGGTGCCTCGACACGGTCGAACCGGCGCACCAACAGTACCGGTTCCGGCACATGTACCAGCCGCGTCGGCGCCACTTCGAGTCCGACGCGTCGCGCAAGCTGCATGCACATGTGCTCATTCGCCGGCAGACTGGCCAGCTGTGGCCGCACCGGCACCGGTTTCACGATTTCGGTAGAGGCCAGCCGGCCGCCCTCGACCAAGTACCACCGGCCTTCCCGCTCGTAGACCGCGATCTTGTCCTGGTACCCCGCGATGGACAGGCGCACCTTGCCATCCCAGACAGAAAAAGGGAGGTTCCCACGCTCGCGAATTCGTTCGGAGAGCTGGGCGGGCGTGATCTCGCGGAGCTGATCGGCGCCAGCGGCGGCAGGCGCGGCCGCCGTGTCATCCGTGAGCGTGACGCGCAATGCGCCCGCGGTTTCTTTGCCGAGGGCGATCAGCAGGCCCACCAGATTCGAACGCGTGGTGCCCGCCGACTGCGCGGCGTGGTCTAGTGCCTCGCCTTCGGGCAACAGGTTTTCGAAAAATTGCCGGACCTGCGCACTGTGCTGTTCGGCGGTTTCGCCGGCCGGCCGTTGCAGTGGAAGCTGTGGGCTCAATGGAAAGCGACCTGCGGCATTCCTCCAGCCGGCCGCGTAGTCGAAGCTGAACTGGTTGGCCTTCGGGTCGTGTCCCAGGACGCCGACAAGGTCGTGACCTACCCAGACATCCAAGGTCACCATCTTCGGCTCACCTGCCGGGCGACACGCCGTCCTGCATGCCCTCAACGCCCGGCTGCAAGCTGGCTAGGGCGCGGCGTACGCCCTCGCGTTGCCCACCGGGGACGGCCAGGATGGACACGCCGAACTCCCGGGCAGCGCGTAGGGCGGTGTCCAGGCTGACGCTGCTCTTGGCAGTCTCAAGGTTGGCAAGGGTCTGCCGCGCGACCCCAAGCAGCAGCGCGGCGTCGGCCAGTGTCATATTGGCGGCGCAACGTGCCGCACGGATCGATGCGCCGAACGCTTTGCTGTCCGACACGACCAGGTCCGGGGGCGGAGAGATGAACTTGACGCGTTTCATAAAAGACTAGATTTCTAGATTCTATGACAGCAGACCGGCAACGGATGGACAAATGTCTAGAAAACTAGTCCCAATAGCTCAAAAGGATCGTCTGGACCCGTCATGCCTAGAATTCTAGTCAAATTAGCAACTTTAGCGCGCGAGCCGCAAGCCTACTTCCACCGCCAGACTGCCCTGGAACTCCACCAGTTGGTCGCCGGCGCCTGGAATCCCATTTACCCCAACGAGGAGCAATTGGCCGGCTGAGAGACGAGCCCGTGGGGCTTCTGGAGCAGACCCGCATTGACGCAGCCTTCAAGCGCCCGCCACGCATGTCCAACATGCGTGGCGACGTTTCAGGACAAACAGGTCCGACTGCTCAATGTGGGATGCAGACCGGAATGCTCGGTGTCGTCACCGCGCCATTTCCCATATGTGGAGCCAGTGCATCCACTGCACGTCACAGATGCGATCCACCCACGGCATGATTCGCGGGAGGTTTTCCCAACGCCCGTTCGCGAAGCGCGCCGCATCGTCGGCACGTTCGATCTTGACGAACATCAGGCACTTGATCAGGTCTGGCGTGGCACGATGGTCGCTGGCCTAGATCATCTGAAAACGCTTCCAGCTGCCAAGACCGGTGCACATGGACGTCCCTGGGTATTTGGATTTTTTCTCAGGTTTCCGATTTATCCATCAGCGTGTTCGACGGCAGCGTTTCGTCCAGCAGCTTGCGCGCCGTCTCCACGCCCGCCACCGGCAGCAGCTTCGGGTCGAGCAGGCCCACCT
>NZ_VIVL01000026.1 GCF_007828835.1 Variovorax beijingensis
GGGCCTCGTAGGCGGCCATGCCGCTGATGCGCGCGCCGGCGCTGGCGCGCGCGTCGGGCGGGAACACGCGGTTCTCGACCAGGACGGATTCGATGGGATTGGGCAGGCTCATGGGTGTTCGGACGCATCGTCCGTCGTTGGGTGGTGGTTGGGGTGTCCGCTGGAACGCGCTAGGTCGATTGCCATGGTTCGCCGGTTCACGGCGCCTGCCAGGCGACGTTTCCTCCTTCGAACATCGTGCGCAGCCGCCCGCTCTGGGCAAGGGCATTGACGCTGGCCTGCAGCGCCTGCGCCAGGTCGGTTGCGTCCTTCTTGACTGCCATGCCCACCGCCCAGCCGTTGCGCTGGATGCGCGGCGAGGGCAGCGGCGCAATGGCAAAGCGCGCGTCGCCGCGCAGCACCGATTCGATCTCCGATGCGAGCCCCGCGGCCGCGGCCACTTCGCCGCGCTGCAGGGCGCGCGCGGCCTCGGCGCCGTCCTTGGGCTGGGTGTCGAGCTGGTCGCGGTAGGCGCCGTTGTCGGCGCCGATCATGAGCCAGCCCGCAAGCGTCTTGCCGGACACGGCCACCTTCGCATCGCCGAGCGCCGAGAGCGTGTCCAGCTGCGGCAGGCGGTCGAGCCGCCGCGCGAGCACCACGCGCTCGCGGTAGTACGGCGCGAAGATGAGCGCCTGCGGCGTCTCGTCCATCAGCGGGCGGTCGACCGGCACGTGCAGCAGCACGTCGGCCGGGCCGAAGCCCAGGTAATGGCCGCGCCACACCATGTTGCGCAGGTCGTCGCCCATGTTCTCGTCGGCCAGGAAGGGCAGCAGCGAGAGCTTCACGTCGAGTGCGCCGGCCAGCGCGCGCGCCAGCTCGATGTCGATGCCCTGGCCGGCCACGTGGAACGGCGGCATGTCCTGGTAGATCGCCACGCTCAGCGTGCCGCGCGCGCGGATCCGGTCGAGCGCGCCCGCGCGTACCGTGCCGGCGAGCGCGGCCACGCCGGCGGCAGCGGCCCACTGCAGGCAGGCGCGGCGCGAGAGCCGCGGGAAAGAAGAAGAAGGAGGAGATGTGTGCATGGCCGCGGCTCACATCGGCTTGTCGCGCCGCGTCTCCAGATACGACTTGATCGACCAGATCGCCTCCTGGTTCATGGTTCCTTCGAACGGCGGCATGTAGACGGCGCCGTTGCGCGTGCGGCCGCGCCGCACGGTGGTGAGGAAGAAGTCGTCGATCTCCTTCACGCAGGCCGCCTTGCGCGCGGCGTCCTTGAGCGAGGCGCAATCGTTGTCGAGCTTGCGCAGGTCGGGCGCGATGCCGCCGGAGATGGCGTCGATGCCGTGGCAGCGCGCGCAGTTCTGGTTGTAGGCGGAGGTGCCGATCGTGATGGCCCCGCTGTTGCCGCGGAACGGGTTCTCGGCGCGCCACTGCTCGCCCAGCTTCGGCAGCGAAGAGGTGTCGACGGCCTGCGGCGTGACGTCGCCATGGGCCCGGGCAGCGCCGGAAAGGGCCATGCCCAGCACTGCCGCGGCCAGCACGGCGCGGGCCAGGGGCCGCAGGGTTCGTGGATCGGGATTCATCATGTCGGGTCTCCGTTGTGGTGATGGGGGAACCCGCACAAATCTGCAATCGCTATGCCAACGGCCATTGCTTCAAGCGGGAACACAACTTGCCTTGTGCTGTAGCGTCCCGGTCGCGGATGGTGCCCACAAGGGCCGGTTGCTGTGGCATCCTTGCCGTCGCAGCGCCGGGACGGAACACCTGGCCCCGAGGGGTGTTCCAAAATGAAGCGACCAGTGAACAGCATTCGAACTGGCCAGAGACAAGTCGCCCGCACCAAAGAAGCGGGCCAGGAGACAGCAGATGGTTGATGCCTTTCATGCCCCAGCCAGCCCTCCCCATGGCTGGACCCCGCCGTCGGCGCTGGCCGTCGCGCCTCCCCGAGCCGGCCGCAGCGAACTGATCCAGCAGTGGCACGAGCGCTGCGCCGCGCTGGGCCTGTCGCGCGTGGAGCGGCCGGACTTCGACCCGCTGCGGCGCAGCGACCTCGCGGTGGCGCGCGAGCGCAACCAGCGGCTGTTCACGCATGCGGCGCCGGTGATGGAGATGCTGCTCGAACAGATCGTCGACACCGACAGCATGATCGTGCTGGCCGACACCACCGGCACCATCCTGCACTCCGTCGGCGACGACCGGTTCCTGCAGCGCGCCAACAAGGTGGCGCTCACGCCGGGCGTGAGCTGGGCCGAGCATTCCAAGGGCACGAACGCCATCGGCACCACGCTGGTGGAGGAGACGCCGACGGTCGTGCATGGCGGCGAGCACTTCATCCACGCCAACAACTTCCTCACCTGCTCGGCCGCGCCGATCTTCGATCCGCGCGGCGAGATGCTGGGCGTGCTCGACGTCACCGGCGACCAGCGCTCCTACCACCAGCACACCATGGGCCTGGTGCGCATGTCGGCACGCATGATCGAAAACCAGTGGTTGTCGGACGACTACGGCAACCGCCTGCGGCTGCACTTCCATGGCCGCGCGGAGTTCATCGGCACGCTGCTCGAAGGGATCATCGTGGTGGGCGCGGACGGCAAGATCCTGGGCGCCAACCGCAGCGCGCTGGACCAGCTCGACATGAGCATTGCCGCGCTGCGCATGCAGAGCCTGCCGAGCCTGTTCGGCATCACGGCCTCGGCCGTGTTCGACCACTTCCGCGCGCCGCTGCCCACGCCGATGATGCTGCACGCGGCCAACGGGCAGCAGTTCCACGTCAGCGCCCGCTTCAACGGGTCGCAGCGCGCGGTGGTGCTGGACATGCCCGTGACCTCGGTGGAAGCGCGCATGTCCACGCCCGCCCACGATACCGCCGCCGCGGCCGTGCGGCCGCCCTGCCCGTCGGCGCAGGCCCCCTTCTCCGGCCTGCGCTACCTGGACACCGGCGACGCGCAGATCGCGGCCACACTGCAGAAGGTGCGGCGCGTCATCAACCGCGACATTCCGTTGCTCATCCTCGGCGAGACCGGCACCGGCAAGGAGCTGCTCGCACGCGCCGTGCACCAGGACTCGAACCGCGCCCGGCAGCCCTTCGTGGCGGTCAATTGCGCGTCCATCCCCGAATCGCTGATCGAGGCCGAGCTGTTCGGCTACGAGGACGGCGCCTTCACCGGCGCGCGCCGCAAGGGCGCGGTCGGGCGCATCGTGCAGGCCAACGGCGGCACGCTGTTCCTGGACGAGATCGGCGACATGCCGCTGGCGCTGCAGGCGCGGCTGCTGCGGGCGCTGCAGGAGCGCAACGTCACGCCGCTGGGCAGCCTCAAGTCGATCCCGGTGGACATTGCCGTCATCGGCGCCACGCACCGCAACCTGCGCGAGATGATCGATGCGGGCACCTTCCGCGAAGACCTGTACTACCGCCTCAACGGCCTGGTGGTGCGGCTGCCGGCGCTGCGCGAGCGCAGCGACCTGGACGTGGTGGCGCGGCGCATCCTGCTGGCCGAATGCCCGCAGGACACGCCCGGGATCGAGGCCTCGGTGCTCGCGCTCTTCAAGGCCTATGCCTGGCCCGGCAACCTGCGCCAGCTGGCCAACGTGCTGCGCACCGCCGCCGTGATGGCTGCGGGCGAAAGCCACATCTTCGAGCACCACTTGTCGGACGACTTCCTGGAGGATGTGCGGCGCGCGCGCCCCCAGGCTGCAACACCGGCACCGGCGCCCTCTTTCGCACCGGACCCCGCTCCGATGCAGACAGCCTACGCCGCCGTGGCCGAGCAAGCGCCGCAACCCGCGCAAGTCGCGCAAGCCGCCGAACCATCGCCCGCTGCCGACCCGAGCGCCCCGCGCACGCTCGGGGAAGCCGAGATCGAGATGATCCGCAGCGCCCTTGCGGCGGCCGACGGCAACATCTCGGTCGCCTCCAAGCGCCTGGGCATCAGCCGCAACACCATCTACCGCAAGCTGCGCTGGAACAAGGCCGACTGACACAGGCCATGCGAGGGCCGGGGGAAACCCTGTGCCAGCGTCGCACGGTGCTGTACCAGCCTGGAGCAGTTCGCGCGGGCGGCGCTTTTTCCGGGGCGTTTTCTCGGGGTATCCCAGGGCAATCCCGTGCCTGCGGCGCGCTTCGTGCAGCGCGCCGCGCAGGCATGCGACTTGCGCCATGCCGCCCGTACAGCCCACACGAGGAGACTTCATGCAACGGCCGGCCCCCGCGTTCGAGGATTCATGAAAGTCCTGGTCCTCGGCTCCGGCGCGGGCGGCGGCTTTCCGCAATGGAACTGCAACTGTCGGCTGTGCGCGGGCCAGCGCCAGGGCGTGCTCGATGCCTGCGCGCGCACGCAAAGCTCCGTCGCCGTCTCCGCCGACGGCGAATCGTGGGTGCTGCTCAACGCCTCGCCGGACATCGGCCAGCAGATCCGCAGCCACCCCCAGCTGCATCCGCGCCACGGCCTGCGCGGCACGCCGATCAAGGCGGTGGTGCTGATGGACGCGCAGATCGACCACGTCGCCGGGCTGCTCGGGCTGCGCGAAGGGCCGCGCATCGACCTCTATGCCACGCCCTGCGTGTTCGAGGACCTGACCACCTCCTTCCCCGTGCTCGGCGTGCTGGAGCACTACTGCGGCACGCGCTGGCACATGCTGGCGGTGGCCGGCACGCAGACGCGCGTCGACTTCGGCGTGGCCGGCTTTCCCTCGCTGCGCTTCACCGCGGTGGCCATTCCCGGCAAGGCGCCGCCCTATTCGCCGCACCGCCGCGGACAGGCGGTGGGCGACAACATCGCGCTGCGGATCGAGGACCTGCAGGGCGGGCGGCGCCTCTTCTATGCGCCGGGCCTGGCCGAGATCGGTCCCGAGGAATTGCGCTGGATGCATGACGCCGACTGCCTGCTGCTCGACGGCACCTTCTGGACCGAGGATGAAATGCGCCACGCCGGCCTGGGCACCCGCAGCGCCAGCGACATGGGCCACCTGCCGCAGACCGGCACCGGCCCGCGCGCCGGCATGGTGGACGCGCTGCGGGCCACGCCGGCGCGGCGCAAGGTGCTGACCCACATCAACAACAGCAATCCGATCCTCGATGCCGCGAGCGCACAGCGCCAGGAGCTCGAGCGCCATGGCATCGAGGTGGCCTACGACGGCATGGAGATCTCGCTGTGACCGGGCGGCGATGGCTGACGGCGCTGCTGCTGGCGGGACTGGCGCTGGCGACGCAGGCGGGCGTGATGACGCGCGCCGCGCTGCAGCTGCATTTCCCGCCGCCGTGGACCGTGGGCGAGAAGGACGCGCAGCTGCCGGTCTGGCCGATCTTCAAGCAGGACATGACCAGCCCGGTGCTCGCGGGCTACGTCTTCGAGTCGATCGACCTGGCGCCACTCCCCGGCTTCTCGGGCACGCCGATCAACCTGCTGGTGGCGCTGGATGCGAAGGGCGCCTTCCTCGACGTGCGCGTGCTCTCGCACCACGAGCCGGTGTTCCTCGAGGGGCTGGGCGAGGGGCCGCTGCTGCGCTTCGCCGAGCAGTACAAGGGCCTGTCGCTGCGGCAGAACCTCAAGATCGGCTCCAACGCCAACCGCGGCGAGCAGCACGGCAGCGCCAACGCCTACATCGACGGGGTCGCGAAGGCCACCGCCTCGGTGCGCATCCTCCACCAGAGCCTG
Organism: Variovorax beijingensis; assembly: GCF_007828835.1. Lineage (GTDB taxonomy): Bacteria > Pseudomonadota > Gammaproteobacteria > Burkholderiales > Burkholderiaceae_C > Variovorax > Variovorax beijingensis_A. The sequence continues at coordinate 5,634 of NZ_VIVL01000026.1, forward strand.
CTGGCGTCCGCGCTGCGGGTGGCGCGCGCGCGGCTCGGCTTTGCCGCCGGCAGCGACCCGGCCCTGCTGGCGCGCGTGCGGCGCGACGGCTTCCGGCCGATGGACTGGGAGGCGCTGCTACAGGCCGGGCTGGTGCAGCGCGCGCGGCTCTCGCGCGGCCAGGTGGAACGGGCCTTCGCAGGCACGGGTGTCGATGAGGCGGACGGCACCGGCGCGGCCTCCGGCGAGACCTTCAGCGAGCTGTACCTGGCCTACCTGAACGTCCCGGCCGTGGGCCGCAACCTGTTGTCGGAAGCGGGCTGGCAGCACCTGCTCGGCCGCATCGACGAAGGCGACCATGCGCTGCTGGCGATCGCCACCGGCCGCTACACCTTCGTGGGCGACAACTTCGTGCGCGGCGCGGTGCCGGACCGCCTGACGCTCCGGCAGGGCGAGCTGCCGCTGGAGCTGCGCGACCTCGACCTGGACGATCCGCTGCGGCTGCCGGCCGCGCTGCAGCGCGCCGACGCCAAGGTGTTCCGCGTCATCGGGCCGGCCGGCCTGGACCCGGCCCGGCCGCTGGACTTCGCGCTGCGCGTGACGCGCGAGAAGGGCATGCTCTATGGCGAGCGGGTGAGCCGCGACTTCGCCCTGCCCTACCGGCTGCCGCCCGACCAGGTGATCGCGCCGCAGGGCGAGGCCCGGGGCTGGCTGGCCGTGTGGCAGGCGCGCGCCTGGGAACTGGCGGTGCTCGCGGGCGCGCTGGCGCTGCTGGCGGTGGTGCTGGCGCGGCCGCGCTGGATCGTCGCCACGCCCGCGCGGCTGGCGCGCTTTCGCACCGGCTACCTGGTCTTCACGCTGGTCTTCATCGGCTGGTTCGCGCAGGGCCAGCTCTCGATCGTCCACCTCACCGCGGCGATCCAGGCGCTGGCGGCCGGCCGCTCATTGGCCTTCCTGATGTACGACCCGATGAGCGTGGCGCTGTGGGCCTTCGTCGCGCTCACGCTGGTGGTCTGGGGACGCGGCACCTTCTGCGGCTGGCTCTGCCCCTTCGGCGCGCTGCAGGAGCTGGCGGCGCAGCTCGCGCGGCGCCTCGGCCTGGGCAGGCGCCTGCGGCTGCACCGCGACCTCGATACGCGGCTCAAGCGGGTCAAGTACGCGGTGCTGGCCGTCATCCTCGTGCTGGCGGCGCTCTCGCCCGCCTGGACCGACCGGGCGGTGGAGATCGAGCCCTTCAAGACCGCGATCACGCTGAACTTCGTGCGCGCCTGGCCCTTCGTGGCCTGGGCGGGCGGCCTGGTGCTGCTGAACCTGGTGCTCTACAAGGGCTTCTGCCGCTACCTGTGCCCGCTCGGCGCGGGGCTCAAGCTGCTCGGGCATGCGCGGCTGCTGAAGTGGATTCCGCGCCGCGCCGAATGCGGCACACCCTGCCAGACCTGCCGGCACCGCTGCGAGTACCAGGCGATCAAGCCCGACGGCGCGATCGTCTACGGCGAGTGCTTCCAGTGCCTGGACTGCGTGGCCATCCACGACAGCCCCGAGCGCTGCGCGCCGCTGATCGCGCGCGGGCGCCAGCGGGTGATCCCGGTGCGCGCGGCGGTCGCCACCACCGTCGGCCGGAGCGCGGCATGAAGCGGCGCCAGCTGCTGCGCCTGTCGCTCGGCCTGGGCGCGCTGGCCGGCGGCGCGGCCCTGGCGCCGGCCGTCACCGCGCTGCACTGGGGCCGGCGCGACCTGCTGGGCTTCGGCAGCACGCTGAGCCTGCAGGCCGGGCACGAACGCAAGGCGGTGGTGGAACGCGCGCTCGACGAGGGCGTGGCGCTGCTGCGCCGCATCGAGGCGCAGATGAGCCTGTTCGATCCGGCCAGCGCGCTGTCGCGGCTGAACCGCGAGGGCCGGCTGGCCTCGCCGCCGCAAGAACTGCTGGCGGTGCTGCGCATCGCGCACGAGGTCTCGCGCGAGAGCCGCGGCGCCTTCGACATCACGGTACAGCCGCTGTGGGAGGCCTTCGCCGCCGCACAGCGCGAAGGCCGGCTGCCGGACGCGCAGGAAGTGGCGGCGGCGCGCGCACGGGTCGACTGGCGCGCGCTCGACGTGCGGCACCGGCTGGTGCGCTTCGACGCACCGGGCATGGCGGTGACGCTCAACGGCATCGCGCAAGGCTTTGCGGCGGACCGCGTGCGCGAGGCGCTGGCGGCGTGCGGCATCCGGCATGCGCTGGTCGATGCCGGCGAGTTCGCACCGCTCGGGCTGCGCGGCGGAACGCAGCCCTGGTCGCTCGGCATTGCCGACCCGCAGGCTGAATCCGCGCTGATCGCACGGCTGCTGGCCGACGGGCGCTGCGTGGCCACCTCGGCCGACAGCCAGACATTCTTCAGCCCCGACCGCCGGCACCACCACATCGTCGATCCGCACACCGGCTACTCGCCGCCGGCCCTGTCGGCCGTGACCGTCGCGGCGCCCAGCGGCGCGCTGGCCGACGCGCTCACCAAGGTGTTCTTCGTCGCCGGCCCCGCGCAGGCGCGGCAGGTCGCGCGCCAATGGCAGGTCGATGCACTGTGGGTTGACAAGGCCGGGCGGTGGGAGGCCACGCCCGGCCTGCGGATCGAGCCGGCCGCGCGGCGGCCGATGCCGTAGCTGCGGCGATCAGGCGGGCTTGGGCGCCCAGGCCTGGCACCAGCCCTTGGCCGCGATCTGCTTGCGGCCGAACATCGCGCAGCCGGCCCAGGCATCGGAGGGCGTGCCCTGCCACATGGCACAGTTCACGCACTCCTGCGTGGCCGCGTGGCGCGGGTACTTCTTCTTGTCGACGCTCTTCGTGTCGTGCCTGTAGCCCAGCTGCACGGCAGTCTCGTCGCTTTCCTCGGCGCGCGGCGGCGCGGCCAGCACGTGCACCGGCAGCGCCGCCAGCAGGCAGGCGCCGCCGGCCGCGCGGCCGACGAACTCCCGGCGGGAGGCGCCGCGGCCTCCTTCGCTGTTGCGATCCGTCATGCCGCCTCCTTCAGTTGGACGCCACGCGGGCCTCGCCCGCCCGGGCGGTGCGCGCAGTGCCGGCGGAAGGGATCTTGAAGACCCACACCATGCCGCCCTGCTCCAGCAGGTTGACCTTCTTCGCCACCTCGCCGCCCCACAGCGGCACCGCGCCGCCCCAGCCCGAGACCACGGCCACGTACTGCTCGCCGCCCTGCTGCCAGGTGACCGGCGGCGCGACCACGCCCGAACCGGTCTGGAACTCCCACAGCACCTTGCCGGTCTTGGCGTCGGCGGCCTTCAGGTAGCCCTCGGGCGTGCCCCAGAACACCAGGTTGCCGCCGGTGGTGAGCACGCCGCCCCACAGCGGCGCGCCGTTCTTGATCTCCCAGGCGATCTTGCCGGACTTGGGATCGATCGCGCGCAGCGCGCCGATGTAGTCCTCGTTGAGCGGCTTGATGGTGAAGCCCGAGCCGAGGTAGGCCGCGCCCTTCTTGTAGGCCACGGGTTCGTTCCAGATGTCCATGCCCCATTCGTTGGCGGGCACGTAGAACATCTTGGTGTCGGGGCTGTAGGCCATCGGCATCTGGTTCTTGCCGCCCAGGAAGCCCGGCGCCGCGAACACCGAGCTGCCCTTCTTGCCGTCGCCGCCCGCGACCGGATCGCCCGGGCGGTTGTCGGCCACGAAGTTCGGGCGGCCGGTCTTCAGGTCGATGCCGTCGGCCCAGGTCGTCTTCCTCACGAAGGGAAAGGCATTCAGCAGCTGGCCGGTGGTGGCGTCGTTCACGTAGAAGTAGCCGTTGCGGTCGGCCTTGCCGCCCACGCGCCGGCCGTCCATGTCGAAGGTGACGAACTCGTTCACGCCGTCGAAGTCCCAGCTGTCGCTGGGCGTGTTCTGGTAGTGCCACTTGATCTGGCCGGTCTTCACGTCGATGGCCACGGTCGAGCACGAGAACAGGTTGTCGCCCTTGCGCAGGTGGCTGTTCCACGGCGCCGGGTTGCCGGTGCCGAAGTAGGCCAGGCCGGTCTTGGGATCGAAGGTGCCGCCCAGCCAGGTGGCGGCGCCGCCGGTCTTCCAGAGGTCGCCCGGCCAGCTCTTGTTGACGGTGCCCGAGACGCCCGCCTCCTTCTTGTTGCCATCGTTGTCGTAGGTGTAGCCCATGTGGCCTTCCACCGTGGGGCGCGACCACACCATGCTGCCCGTTTTGGCGTCGCGCGCCTCGACGCGGCCGACGATGCCGAACTCGCCGCCCGACACCCCCGTGAGGATCAGGCCGTTGGCGATGATCGGCGCCGCGGTGGCCGAGTAGCCGGCCGCGTAGTCGTCGATCTTCTCCTTCCAGACCACGTTGCCGGTGTTCTGGTCGAGCGCCACCAGCTGCGCATCGAGCGTGGCGAAGATCACCAGGTTGTCGTACAGCGCCGCGCCGCGGTTGACCACGTCGCAGCACGGCATGATGCCCTCGGGCAGGCGGTGCTCGTACTTCCACAGCTTCTTGCCGGTGGTGGCGTCGAGCGCGTAGATGCGCGAGTACGAGGCGGTGACGAACATCTTGCCGTTGTGGATCACGGGCTGCGCCTCCTGGCCGCGCTGCTTCTCTCCGCCGAAGGAGAAGGCCCATGCCGGCGCGAGCCGGGACACGGTGCCGGTGTTGACCTGCTTCAGCGGCGAGTAGCGCTGGCCCTGGGTATTGACCCCCCAGGTCAGGACGTTGCCGTTCGCCGTGGCTTCGGACTGGATCATCTTGTCCGTGACTTGCGCGCCGGCGCCGCCGGCCGCGGCCAGGCCGATGGCCATGAGCGCGTTCAAGAGCTTCAATTGCATGGGATGTCTCCTCGTGGGTGTGGATAGCGGCTCGGGCGTGCCATGCGGGCATGCCTTCACGGGAGTCAAGGGCAATCTCCATGCCACGCGCAATGCAGCCTTCCAGGGGCTCTTTCGCGCATCGCGCGGGCTGCCGGCCGCGGGTTTTCCCGCTGCATTGCTACAAGGTCGAACAGCGCGCGGGCCGGCACCGTTGCATCCCGGCGCAGTGGTCGGGCCGTGCAACGGGTCGCTGCGGCAGGTGCTAGGTGCCAGCCCGGCGCGCGGTCTTCATCGCCATCGCGGCAAGCAGCGCAGCCGTTGCCAGCAGCGCAAGCTCGATTCCCGCGAACACCCAGTCCGCCGCGCGGATGCTGGCGAACAGGTGGCGGCCGCCGGCGCACATGTTCCACAGCGGCAGCGCCGCGCACAGCACGGCGGCGGTGCCGAACTGCTCCGTCCATGCGCGCCGGACCGGCCTCGCGCCCGCGTGAAAGAGCATCAGCGCCCACACCGCGAAGAACAGGTGGATCTCCCACTCGCGGCGATCCGTGGCATCCACCGGCAGCAGCCGGTTGCCCCAGAGAAACGCCGCCATCGCCGCGGGAAGCCCCGCAATGGCCGCGACGTTGAGCCGCTCCACGAGCCGGCGGCCGACCGGCGCGCGTTCAGGATCGGCCCGCTTGGCGCGCCGCTTGACGGTCCACAGCACGAGCCCCGTCGCCACCATGGCCGCACCGGCCAGGCTCGCCACGAAGTACAGCCAGCGCACCGTGGTGCCGGCAAAGCGCGCCATGTGCAGGCCGTAGAGCACGCCGCGTGTCTCGGCGGCGGGGCCCGAGTGGTCCTTGACCCGCCGCAACGCGCCCTGCGGACCTTCGAACGCCAGGTAGCGCGGGCTGACGGACACGCGCGATGCCTCGCTGCGCACGAGCTTCACGCGCGATGCGGCATCGCCCGGGTGGTCGACGACCAGGCGCGCCACGCTGCCGATGCCCCAGCGCCGCTCGGCCTCGCGCACCATCGCGCCCACATCGGGCAGCGGTGCCGCCGTGCCGCGCGGCGTGCCCGGCGGCATGAGCGCCGTCATTTCAGCGCGCAGCGACTGGCGCGCCTGCGCCGCATCGGGCGCGCTGTCCAGGCCCCAGGGCATGTACAGCGTCATCAGCGTGACCAGGCCGGTGTAGGTGATCAGCAGGTGAAAGGGCAGCGCCCACACCGACAGCATGTTGTGTGCATCCCGCCAGGAGCGCGCGCCCTTGCCGGGCCGGAAGGTGAAGAAGTTGGTGAAGATCTTCTTGTGCGTGATCACGCCGCTGACGATGGCGACCAGCATGAACATGGTGGCCAGCCCCACCAGCCAGCGCGCGGCGGCCCGCGGCAGGTAGTGCAGCGAAAAATGAAAGTAGTAGAAGAACTCTCCGCCGGTGGTCTCGCGCGCATGCAGCGGCCCGCCGCTCAGCGGATCGAGCATGGCCCGGCCGTCGCTGGCGCCGCCGCCGGCGCGCCACGATGCGGCGACGACGTTCCTGCGTTCGTCCGCCAGATCGATCACCCACTGGGATGCGCCCGGTGCAAGCCCCTGCAGGCTGGCGACCGCCAGCGCAGCGCTCGCGGCCGCGTCGGGCAACTGCGCGAGCGCCGGCACTTCGGGCCGCATCCACTGGGAGATCTCCTCCCGGAAGTAGCTCACCGCGCCAGTGAGGAACATCGCGTAGAGCAGCCAGCCGAACACGAGGCCGGTCCAGGTGTGGAGACGGGCCATCGACTGGCGCAGGCTCCTTGCCGCAGTCGTCATGCCGCCGGCATCCTCCAGACCCAGCATGCCGCCGCCAGCAGCGGCAGCGCGGCCAGCGCCAGGCCCAGCCATGCCCTGCGCGCGCTGCGTGCCGCAAACACCCAGATGACCGCGGCCGCATACACCACGAAGCTGGCCTGCATGCCCGTGAGGACCGCCTCCACGGTGCCCATGGGCAGCGCCAGCGCCGCGACGCTGGTCAGCACCGCCAGCGCATATCCACCGAACAGCGCGGCCGCGATGCGCGACAGAAGCGGGCCCCGGACACGCCGCACGGCGCCACGCGTCGCCGGCATCAGAAGCGGTAGAGCGCGCTGAGGTTGGCGGTGCGCTCCGCGCTGCGGTAGCAGATGCTGCCGTTGCAATCCATCAGCGACTGCTTGTTCAACAGGTTGTTGAGGTTGAGCGAGACGCGCCAGGGGCCGCGGTCGAAGCCGAGCGCCAGGTCGACCATCGCGATGCTCGGGTTGGTGATGTTGGCGTTGCCGGTGTCCCAGGCCGAACGCGACTTGCCGAGGTAGCGCACGCCGAGGGCGGCGAACGCGCGGGTCGCGTCGCCCACCGGGAACGAGTACTTGCCCCACGCCGATGCGCTGTGCTTCGGCGCGCTCATCTGCGGCAGGCCCAGGTCACCGTCGTTGCTGCGCGTGATGCGCGTGTCCAGGTAGGTGTACTGGGCGATCAGGCTGATGTTGTTCGTCACATCGGCGCGGGCTTCGAGCTCGAGCCCGCGCGACCTGACCTCGCCGGTCTGGATGACTTCGCCGGGCGCCTGCGGCGCCGCCGTGGTCACGTTGCTGCGCACGATGTCGAACACCGATGCCGTGTAGCTGGCGTTCTGTGCGGTCGGCTGGTAGCGCACGCCGGCCTCGACCTGCCGGCCCTTCGAAGGCTTCAGCAGGTTGCCGTTCAGGTCCTTGCCGATCTCCGGCGAGAAAGAGGTGGCGTAGTTCGCATAGGGCGCCCATCCGGACTCGAACAGGTACACGACACCGACGCGGCCGGTGGTGGCGCTGGCCGAGGTGTCGTAGATCTCGCTGCTGTCGCCGGTCCTGCCGAAGGTGCGGGTGCCCGAGGCGTCCGCCTTGTCATGCCGCAGGCCCGCCGTGAGAACCCAGCGGTCCCATTTGATCTGGTCCTGCAGGTAGAAGCCGACCTGCTTCGACGGCACCCGGTCGACATACGGGTCGGTGGCCGGGGCGAGCGGCTGGTGCGTGTACACGGGCGCGAACAGGTTCATCGGCGCCAGCAGGGGACGGTCGTAGGGAAACTCGTCGGTGGTGCGCGACTTGGCATAGTCCACGCCTGCCAGCAGCGTGTGCGCCAGCGGGCCGCTGCCGAAGCGCGCCTGCACGCGCGTGTCCAGCAGCAAGCCCTTCCAGTGCGTCTCGCGCGGCGAGAAGCTGCGGTTCATCGTGTAGCCGTCGGCGCGCAGGCCGCGCGGAAACACATTGGTCTCGGAACGGTCGAGCTCGCTGTAGCGCATGCTCTGCTGCATCGACCAGGTGTCGTTGAAGCTGTGCTCGAACTCGTAGCCGAGCATCTTGTTGTCGCGCCGCCAGCGGTTGTCGTAGCCGCCGATGTTCACGCGCGGGCTCGGCTGGCCGAACACGCCGGGCTGCTCGAGCTGGTTCTGCCAGGCGTAGGCCTGGTTGTCCTTCTGGTAGCGCCCGAGCAGCGTCAGCCTGGTGCTGGCGCTGGGCTGCCATGTGAGGGCGGGCGCAATGTAGAGCCGGTTGTCGCGGTCATGGTCCAGCCGGGTGTTCGAGGCGCGCCCCAGCACCGTGAGGCGGTAGGTCCATTCGTTGCGGCTGTCGAGTGCGCCGCCGATGTCGGCCTTCAGCTGCTTGCGGTTGTAGGTGCCGTACTCGATGCCGATCTCGCGCACGGCGTCGGCCGTCGGCCGCTTGCTCACGGCGTTGACCATGCCGCCCGGCGGCATCTTGCCGTACAGCACGGATGCCGGCCCGCGCAGCACTTCCAGCCGCTCGAGGCCGTAGGGCTCGATCGGCGCGGCATAGGAGCGCCCGGAGGTCAGCAGGCCGTCCATGAAGACGCCGGCGGTGCCGAGCTCGAAGCCGCGCAGCAGCGAGAACTCGTCGACCGCCCAGGGCTTGAGGTTGGGCGTGACGCCGGCGGTGTAGCGCAGCGCCTCGTCGAGCGACTCCGCCTTGCGGTCGCCGATTTCGTCGGCCGTGATCACGGAGACGGACTGCGGGTTCTCGATCAGCGCCGTGTCGGTCTTGGTGGCCGTGGCGCTGCGCCTGGCGACATAGCCGTTGACGCGGCCCGTGGGTGTTTCGCGCTCGGTCGCGGCGGTCACGGTGACGGGGGCCAGCGTGGCGGTGTCGCCCGCGCCGCTGCGCACGGGCGGCACCGCCTTGCGCAGCGCGTAGGCACCGCGGCCCTGCCCCGTCACTTCGTAGCCGCTGCCGCGCAGCACCTGCTCGAAGCCTTCCTGCGCCGTGTAGCGCCCCCGCAGCCCGCCGCTTCGCAGCCCGGCGAGCATGCCGGGCTCGAAGATCAGCTGGACGCCCGTGGCGGCCGCGAATTGCGCCAGCACGTCGGCGAGCGTGCCGCCCGCAATGGCGTACTGGCGCACACCGGCACCCGCCGGCTCGGCCGCGAACACGGGCGCGGCAAGCAGTGCCAGCGCGCCGGCGCCGCCCCATGCCGCGCGCAGGGCGGCCGTGGCGATGGCGGCCGTGATTTTTTCGGTGTGCCGGTGCCGGCCTGCGTTGCACTGCGATCCCATGTGTCTGCGTCCTGTGATGTCTGTGATGGCGGTCGGCGCATCGGCATCGATGCGTCGTTCCTTCTCACACCGGACGAAACAGAAAAAGTGATCACTCCCGGGTGGATTTTTTTCTTGGGCCCAGGCTAACGCGGCGCCACCGTGACCCAGTAGCGGGTCGTCTGCTCGATGCGCAGCGGCAGCGAGCGCGCCAGCAACGCGAGCCCGGCATCGGTGTCGGCCAGGGACACGGCGCCCGATACGCGCAGCTCCGCCACCGCCGGATGGCAGCGCAACACGCCGCTGCGGTAGCGGCCCATTTCGGCGACGACATCGGCCAGGCGCATGTTTCTCGCGAGCAGCATGCCTTGCTCCCAGAGCGCGGCGCTGTTCCCGACCGTGGCCCCGGGGCCGATGCGCCCGGCCTCGAAATCGACCTGCTCGCCGGCGCGCAGCATGCGCGAGGCGCCGTCCATGGAACGTACTTCGACGGCCTCTTCGAACACCGCGACGCGCGTGCTGCGGTCGTCGAGCCGGCGCACGCTGAAGCGCGTGCCCAGCGCCCGCACGGTGCCCTGCGGCGTCTGCACCAGGAAGGGCCGATAGGTGGGCGACGGGTCGGCGTGCGTGGTGACGAGGATCTCGCCCGCCTGCAGCCGGATGCGCCGTTCGGCGGCGGTGAACACGATGTCCGCCGCGCTCGCGGTGTTGAGCACCAGGCGCGAGCCGTCGGCCAGCGTCATCGACTTGCGCTCGCCCGTGGCCGTGGCGACATCGGCGGTCCATTCTCGCCAGGGCATGTGCCGCCAGGCGAGCCAGCCGGCCGGCGCGGCGATCAGCAACGCGCCCAGCATGCCCATGCCGCGGCGGCGGCTGGGTTGCTGCCGCAAGGCCTGGAAGGCCTCCTTGCCGATGGCCGCCGGCACCTGTGCGAGCACCCCCAGCAGGACTTCCGCCCGCGCCCAGGCCTCACGGTGCGCAGGACTCTGCTCGCGCCAGCGGTCGAAGTTCGCCCGCGCCTTCTGGGCATCGTCGCCGTAGCGCAGCGTCATCATCCAGTCGGCCGCCTCGCTCAGGAGCGCAGGATCGGGGCGGGTCTGCGCCCCGGTCGGCGGCTGGCTGCTCATCGGACCGCTTCGCTCACGCGACCGACATGCAGGCGACCAGCGCCTTGTGGATGTGCCGGCGCACCGTGATCACGGGCATCGCCATGCGCTCGGAGATCTGCTGCAGCGTCAGCTCGTCGAACTGCGCCAGCAGGAAGACCTGCCGCGTGCGGCCCGGAAGACCGGCCAGCATGGCCTCGATGCGCAACAGCGATTCGATGATGAGCATCCGGGCCTCGGGCGACGGTGCCTCGGGCTCGGCCAGATGCGCAATCGCTTCCAGGTAGGCCCGCTCCACCTCGCGCCGGCGCCAATGGTCCGCCACCAGCCCCTTGGCGACATGGGTCAGGAAGGCGCGCGGCTCGTGCCCGAGGTTGGCAGTGCGCGAGGACGCCATCAGCCGCACGAAGGTGTCATGCGCCAGGTCGGCCGCATCGCAGGCGTCGCCCAGGCGGCGGCGCAGCCACCCCAGCAGCCAGCCGTGGTGGTCGCTGTAGAGAACTTCGATGGGCTCGGGAGAATGGGTGGCCGCGGGCATGGAACGGTTCCGGGTGGCGGATCCGAAGAAGTGGATGAGAATCGTTTGCAATTATATTGCCAGGCGTCGTGCCAACAGCGAAAGTGCGAGCCGACCCTCTGGCCTGACCTCGGTGCTTCGGCGTCCCACGCGAACGCATTGCCGAGCCCTCCGGAACTCGCTATTCTTGCTCTCCATGGCTTGTTCGCAGCTCGCGTCGATTATTCGCACCATCCGAAGGATGGTGGGTTAGCGCGCGGCCCGAGCCGCCAAAGCAACCCGCCCCACGAGGCGGGTTTTTTTCTGTCTCCTGGGGCTCCTCAGAGTTACTGGAGATTGGAATGCTCGAAACCGAAACTTCGCGGACGGCCGCCGCCGCCTCCTCCTTGCCAGGGGTCCTGCACATGGTCTGCGGGAAGATCGCCTCCGGAAAGTCGACGCTCACCAGGCACCTCGCAACGCAGCCGAAGACGGTTCTCATCAGCGAGGACGATTGGCTCGCGCGTCTTTACCCGAACGAGATTCATGCCCTCGCGGATTACGTTCGCTGTGCCGGCAGATTGCGTGAAGCGATGTCGGGCCACGTCGAGGCGCTGCTCGCGGCCGGCACGTCCGTCGTACTCGATTTCCCCTCGAACACCGTCGCAGCAAGAGGATGGGGCCGCGGCGTTTTCGAGAAGGCCGGAGCCGCCCATCGCTTGCACTACCTGGATGTTCCCGACGAAGTCTGCAAGGCGCGCCTGCGCATTCGCAACCTTTCGGGAGAGCATCCGTTTGAAACGACGGACGCGGAATTCGACGAAATAACCAGTCACTTCGTCGCGCCATCGGCGGAGGAAGGCTACGACATCGTGCGATATGACTGAACGGCCGATGAAGTTCGACACGCTGCCTGAGACCTGTCGAGTGCAATCTTCGCGGCGGATTCAACCGGTGTCGTGGACCTCAGCGGCCAAGCTCCCACCTCTGGCTGATTTGGCCGCCAACAGTTGGCCACAACCGGACCTTCCGGCACCGCCACCCGTTGAATATCGCCAAGCCATGGCAATATCCGCGTTTGCTGTCGCAGTGCTCTCGGCGGAGCCGTTCGTTGATAACCTTCGGCAGAGCTTTGACGTAGTCGCGAAGCTGGGGTGGCAGCGACAACAGTGTGCGTGACTCGCCGCTCGTGTGCGCCGAGCATCGGGTCGGAATGATGCGGGCGACGTAGCGATCAGCGATTCTCATCGGTCAAGCAAAAGCTCAAATGGCGGGTTTCGACGAAAGTATTGTGAACGGCATCCGCGTCCTCGCTGCGATCATCGACAGCGGCACCTTTGCGGCGGCGGCCGACATTCTGCAGATGTCGCAATCGGGCGTCAGCCGAGCCATCGCACGTCTGGAAGCACGGCTGGGCATTCGGCTGTTAGAACGCACGACGCGATCGATCAGCCTGACGGACGAAGGCCGACGCTTCTATGAGCAGGTGGCGCCGCTGCTCGCCGGGCTGGCAGAAGCGGTGGCATCCGCAGCGCAGGGCACAACGGCGATTCGCGGCGTTCTGCGGGTCAACATCGATCCGTATTTCTCGCGATTGGTCTTGGGACCACACCTTGGGGCCTTTCTCGAGACGTACCCGCAAGTGAAGCTCGAACTGATCACGCGTGACGAACTCGGTGACCCTGTAGCCGATGGTTTCGACCTCGCGGTGCGCTTTGGCCATCCGCGACCGTCAACGCTGATCGGGCGCAAATTGCTCGACACGCGGATGCTGACGGTGGCGTCGCCTGGGTACTTGAAGCGCCATGGACACCCCAAGGACCCGCGCGAGTTGGCGACGGGTGGCCATGTATGCATCCTGTTCCGGGACTCCGCAACGGGTCGGCCATTTCCATGGGAATTTCACAGGCGCGGCAAGAAGCTGGTGCTCCACATGGACGGAGCGCTGACGGTCAATGATGCCGGCACGCTCTACAGCGTGTGCCTTGCCGGGCATGGCATGGCCCAAGTGATGGATCTCGGCGCAGAGCCGATGCTGGCTGACGGGCGGCTGGTCAACGTCTTCCCTGAATGGCGCGACGAACAATTCCCGCTCTACGCGTTCCATCCGTCGCGGCACCATCTGCCGGCGAAAACGCGCGCCTTCCTGGACTTCATCGTCGGTCTGTTGCAGTAGCATCTGCGCGGCATCAATGACTGTCAAGCATGAGTGAAATGACATTCATGTCATTGAGAAATGGATGGTCGATGTTCAAACTTCTTGCACCAAGTCAATTTGTGCTGAGAACAAGGAGTTTCGATGTTTGCCATCACGGGAATCACAGGTCAGGTGGGCGGCGCCGTTGCACGCTCGCTCATGGAAGCGGGCAAGGACGTCCGTGCCGTCGTACGCGACGCCGGCAAGGGCGCCGCATGGAAGCAGCGCGGCTGCGAAGTGGCCATTGCTTCGCTGGACGATGCCGAAGCACTCAAGAAGGCTTTCGCAGGCGCTGAGGGCGTGCTCTTCGTTTTGCCGCCGGTGTTCGACCCATCACCCGATTTTGACGAGGCCCGCCGTGTCATTGCAGCAGTGCGCGAGGCGCTCGATGCCACTTTGCCCGGCAAGGTTGTCTCGCTGTCAACGATTGGCGCTCAGTCACTACGGCCCAACCTGTTGCAGCAGCACTTGTTGCAGGAGGCCAGTCTGAGCACCCTGCCTTTGCCCGTGGCTTTCCTGCGTGCCGCCTGGTTCATGGAAAACGCCGCTTGGGATGTGGAGCGTGCGCGCACGACGGGAGTCATTCCGAGTTTTCTCTGTCCGCTGGACAAACCGGTACCCATGGTTGCCACCGCAGATGTCGGACACCTTGCCGCCGAACTGCTTCAAGAAAGCTGGCTAGGCAAGCGCATTGTTGAACTGAAAGGCGGGCGCTTGACGCCCAATGAGGTCGCTCTAGGGTTTGCTCGCGTTTTGGGCCGCGACGTGCGCATGGAGGTGGTGCCGCGCGCCAGTTGGGAGGCGCTTTTCAGAGCACAAGGCATGCGCAATCCGATGCCGCGCATTCAGATGCTGGACGGTTTCAACGAAGGATGGATCAAGTTCGAGAACCCCGACAAGGTTCGCAAGGGGGTGGTTCCGTTGGACGCCGTACTGCGGGAACTCGCCGTCCGCTCTTCGAGTTGAGCCGCGTAGAACATCGGGGCCAAGGGCCGCCGCTGGCGTGGCCGCGTTGGGCCACAAGACCGAGCCTGGGCCGACAGCCAAGTAGTCGGTCGCCAGACCGGCCGAGCCAAAGCCAACGGAAGTCTGATGTGGAGCCAAAGATGAAGCCGATAGGGGCGCCTTCGCACGGCTACCTGACCGGCTACCGTCGGCCAGGAGCTGTCTTTCAAAGACGCCCTGCTGCACCCGAAACGGGGCCCTCGCTCACACGGCCTATGTGAACATCCACCCGAGTAAACTCCGCGGCTTTTCGTTTCTGTAGAGGAGCGACTTGCGATGGCTGTCTTGGACACCGGCCCTTACTTCCACGGAACGCGGGCGGACCTCCAGGTGGGCGACCTGCTCACCGCAGGCTTCCGCTCAAACTACGACGGCGACGTCGTGATGAACCACATCTACTTCACCGCCTGGCCCAAAGGCGCCGGGCTGGCTGCCGAAATGGCGAAGGGCGACGGTCGTCGCCGCGTCTACATCGTCGAACCGACAGGCGCCTTCGAGGACGACCCCAACGTCACCGACAAGAAGTTTCCGGGCAATCCCACACGCTCCTACCGCAGCCGCGAACCGCTTCGTATCGTCGGCGAACTGGAGACCTGGGAACTCTTTGACGCGGAGTACATCCTGCAGCTGAGGGAGCGCGTACGCGCAGGCATGGGAGAGATCATTAACTGAATCACGCCTGCCGATGCCGCGCAGAGTAGCGATCGAAAAAAACTGGATGTTGGCCGCTTTGGGCGTTGCAGCTGCGCGGCTGAATTCGGCCACATGCCATCATTCAGCCAGTTGCCACGGGTCCCGCGAGACCGCTCGTTCGCGGCGCTTGCCAATCTAGAAGCCTTCGAGAATGCCTCCATCAACTGAAGCCCTGCAACGATTGAGCGACTTCGCCTCTGGCAAAACCCCGGTGTCCGAGTTCGAGCAACAGCTCTACAACGATCCGGACATTGAAACCTTACTCTCGGCAGAGAGCGCTCCTCGATTTTGCCAAACGGGGACGACGCTGTT
>NZ_VIVL01000027.1 GCF_007828835.1 Variovorax beijingensis
GCAAGATCATGCGGCGCCTGCTGCGCAGCATCGCCAAGGGCGAGGCCATCACGCAGGACATCTCGACGCTGGAAAATCCGGCGATTCTGGAACAGCTGGCGCAGAGGAACTGAGGCGCGCCTGGCGCTTCACATCAGTCGACCTTGATCGCTGCCGCCGCGATGGTGCGGGCCATCTCGCTGCGCTCGCTCGCGAGGTGGGCTGCGAACTGCGCGGACGTCATCTGCATCGGCTTGAATCCGGCATCGGCGAGCTTGCGCACGGTCTCGGGCTCGGACAGCACGGCGCTCATCTCGCGCGCCAGCCTTTCGACGATGGCCGGGTCCGTCTTTGCGGGCACGAGCAGGCCGTGCCAGGCCTCCACGTCCAGGCGCTTGAGCTCCGGCGTCTCGGACAGGCTGGGCACCTCGGGCAGGCCGGGCCAGCGGGTCCGCGATGTCACGCCGAACGCCTTCACCTTGCCGTCGCGGACGAAGCCCTGTACCAGCGACACCGGAAGGACCGCGAGGTCGATCTGCCCACCGGCCAGTTCGGTCAGCACCTGCGGGCCGGACTTGTAGGGCACGTGCACCATCTCCAGGCCGGCTTCCTGCTTGATCATTTCGGCCGTCACGTGCAGCCCGGTGCCCACGCCATCCGTTCCGAAGTTCAGCTTGCCGGGCTGGCTGCGGACCAGCCGAAGCAGTTCGTTCGTGGTGCCGGCCGCCAGGGTCGGCCTGCCCACCAGAACGAACGCCGAGGCCGCGACCGGCACCACCGGCACGAGTTCCTTCAGCGCGTCGTAGCGGTACGTGTTGGGCGACACGAGCGGCGCAACGTTGATCGGGCTCGCCACGGCGAACAGCAGGGTATGGCCATCCGGACGTGCGCGAATCACGCGCTGGGTGGCGATGGTGCCCGAGGCGCCGACCGTGTTCTCCACCACGACCGGCTGCTTCAGCCTTTCCGAGAGGCGGGGCATCAGCAGCCGGGCCGCGACGTCGACGCTGCCGCCGGCGGAGAACGGGACCACCGCGACGATGGGGTCGGAAGCGCCGGGGCCTGGCTGCGCGCCCGCCGCGAGGGCGAGTGCGAACAGGCCCAGGCCCAGGGCGCAGCGCAGCGGCGCCAACAGGACGGCAAGGGAAGACATGGGGTGACCTCGCTGGGGTTGGAAGAAAGTGGATGAAGCGGCGGCATCAACGCTGCAGCCAGGGCAGCTGGCTGGCCTGGTAGCGGTGGGTCTGGAACACGCTGTTGAGGCGTCCCGGCCCGGTCTTGCGGGCGGCCTCGTCCGGGTACTCGGCGAACCACGGCAGGATGTACTCCCACACCACCTCGCCGGCCGGCGTCACTTCGAACAGGCGCCCCGTTGCGGACTCGGTGATGTGCGTGTTCCCGTTGGGCAGGTGCTGCGCGTTGCCCATGAACGCCGTGAAGAAGGCATTGACCATCTCGTCTGCATAGGACCAGACCACCGCCTGCGTCGCGGGGTCGATCTCGACCACGCGCGAGAACGGCACGTGCGCCCCGCTGCGGAAGTTGCCGTTGTCGAACGCGAGGATGTTGCCGTTCGGCAGCGCCACCGGCGCATGCTGGTGCGAAACCACGCTCGGGGGGATATGCAGCTTCACCTCGCCGCTGGCCTTGTCGACGGCGACGATGCCGGCGGTGGTGCGCAAACTCATGAGCACGCGGCCTTCGCCATCCACGTCCAGGCCGTTGACCAGGGGCCAGTGGTACCGGCCGAAGCCGGGGTGGATCGGATGCTTCGACGGGTCCAGGTGCTCCCAGGCCTTCCATTCCCAGACCAGCTCTCCGGCGCGGTTCACTTCGCGGATCACGTCGCCCCACATCGGCTCGTCCGGGTGGTGCGCCGTGCCGCCTTTCACCCTGTCGGCGAAGCCCGCCGGCACCAGCTCGCAGGCGGCATAGAGCAGGTTGCCGTTGTCGAGCCAACGGGCGTCGTGATGGTGCCCGGGGTCCTCGAAATGCCAGACCACCTCGCCCTGCGGCGTCACCTCGGAGAAATCGCCGCCGTGCCACATCGACCAGGGCGCGTAGCGCTCCGGCGAATCCGGGTGGCTGCCGTTGTAGCCCATGTTGCCGTTGGGCAGGATCACCGCGTGGCGCCCGGCGCGCAGCGGCATCTTCCACTGGTGGACCACGGTTCCCTGCATGTCGATCAGGTAGACGTTGCCGTCGGCCGTCTGCGGCGCGATGAGCGTGTATCCGCCGGCCGAGAGCGCGGGATCGTGGGCGATCAGGCCGACGCCGCGGCGGCGCTGCGTGATCTGGTCGACGGTGGTGCTGGAGGTCATTGCGGTCCTTTGCATGTGAGTACGGATGCAATCTAGGCGCGAAGCATCGTCAAGAAAAGCTGTTTGTTTCGAACACCCTGTCAAACAAAACCGTACACTCCGCCGATGCTCGTCGTCTCGCAATCCTTCCGTTGCTTCGACGAGGTCGCTCGCCGCGGCTCGATCCGCAAGGCGGCCGAGTCGCTGCACCTCACCGCGGCCGCGGTGCACCAGCAGGTGCTCAATCTGGAGGCCCAGGTCGGCACACCGCTGTTTGACCGGCTGCCCCGCGGCATGCAACTGACCACCGCCGGCGAAATCATGCTGGCCGCCATCCGCCGCGGACAACGGGACATCGACCACGCGGTGACCCAGGTGGAGGACCTGCGCGCGCTGCGCCGGGGCCACATCAATCTGGCCGTGTCGCACTCCTCGGCCGAGCAACTGGTGCCCGACGCCATCCGCGCGGTGACGGCCCGCCACCCCGGCGTGACCTACACGGTGCGCACCGGCAGCGGCGAGCGGATCCTGAACTGGGTCGCCAACGGCGAGGCGGACATCGGCTATTGCCTCCGCCGCAAGCCGCCGCCGGGCGTGGAGGAGGTGCGGGCCTTCGCGCAACAGCTTGGCGTCGTGGCGGCGCCGGGGCATCCGCTCGCCGCGCCCGCGCGCGCCAGGCGCCTGCGCGATTGCCTGGACGCACCGCTCATCCTCATGACAATGGACACGGAACTGCGGGCAATGGTCGAACAGATCGGCCAACGCGAGCACCGGCCTTCGCGGCCGCTGATCGAGACCAGTTCGGTGGCCATGGCACGGCGGCTCGTGGCGGATGGCCTCGGCGTGAGCTTCCTGATCCCCGAAAACGTGGCGCAGGACGTGGCGGCAGGCCGCCTGGCCTGGAACGCGCTGGCCGACGAAGGCGCTCGCTCGCACAGTTGCCTCTACCAGCGCACCGGTCAGGCCACGGCGGCGGCGATGGGCATGTTCCTGCAGTATTTCGAAGCCGAGCTCTCCGCGATCTCCGGGCAATTCAGTCCGCCAAGGCGCGTTCGCGCCCGTCGAGCGTAGGGCTGCATGAGCGGGCAGGGCCAATCGTGCCTACATGCAGCGAACTTGCACCTGATCGCAGTTTCATGGGGTGTCGGTCACAGCAATCGCAATCCCCCGGGAAATCGAATGAAGGTCTGCGCCGGCTCGGGCACCTTGCCCGCCCTGGCGATCTCGGCGAAGCCCTCTTCCGTGATGCGGGTCACCGTAGCCACCTGCCATACGGCTTGCCGCGCCCGCGATCTGACGGCGGCGAACTCGGCCTCGATCAGGCCGATGGCCAGAAGCATCGAGACCTGGCGGACTTCCTCCGGATCGGTCACGCGGACGGGCAGCTGCACCCGGTGCAGCCTCAACAACAGAAAGAGCGGCATTTGGTTCTCCGATGGCCGGCTCGAGGGGATGCCTCGCATGCCGTCCGCTTGGAATGGTCAAATGTGAATTTGTCACATTCAATGCCGCCGCGGGAGTCAGAATAAGTCGATCGGCCGTGTCCGCCACCGCCCCTCGCAGGCGAGTCCTAGGCCGGGCGCAGGACCGAGGGATTGAGCGCGTCCTTCAAGCGCCCTGCGGCAAACTCGTTGACATGGTCGAAGGCGATGCCGAAGTAGCGCTCGTAGTTGTCGCGCTCGACATAGCCGATGTGCGGCGTGCACAGCGCGTTGGGCAGATGCAGGAGCGGATGTTCGCCTGCGCGCACGGGCTCTTCCTCGAACACATCCACGGCCGCGAAGCCCGGCCGGCCCGCCGCCAGCGCCCGTTCCAGCGCACCGGGCGCGACCAGTTCGGCGCGGCTGGTGTTCACCAGCAGGGCGCCGGCCTTCATGCGGGCCAGGTCTTCGTCCGAGACCATGCCCCGGGTGTGCTCGTTGAGCCTCACATGCAGGCTGATCACGTCGCTCTGTGCGAAGAAGGCCTCGCGCGAGGGCGCCACTTCGAAGCCGTCCGCGCGTGCCGCCGACGTCGAGCCCTCGCGTCCCCACACCCAGACCTTCATGCCGAACGTGCGCCCGTAGGCGGCCACCTGGCGGCCGATGCGCCCATAGCTCCACACGCCCAGACGCTGGCCGCCGAGCTGCTGGCCCAGGTGGCCCTGCCACCGGCCCTGGCGCAGGCGCGTGGCTTCCTCGACCAGATGCCGGCGGCTTGCCAGCGTCAGTGCCCAGGTCAGTTCAGCGGTGGCCGAACCTGCGCCGCTGCCTTCGGCCACCGCCACGCCGCGGGCCGTGCAGGCCGCGAGATCGACGTGGCCCGCCAGCTTGCCGGTCTGGCTGATGAGACGCAGCCCGGGCAGGCGCTCGAGCAGCGCCGCATCGATGCGCGTGCGCTCGCGGGTGAGCACGATCGCCTCGGCGTCCGCGAAGCGCGCGGCGAGTTCGTCGGTGCTCTTCACCGTGTCGTTGAAGATGCGGACCTCGTGCCCGTCGAGCTTGCCGAAGCAGTCGAGCGTGCGGACGCAGTCCTGGTAGTCGTCGGGGATGACGATGCGCATGGGGCGGCGCTCCTTCATTGCAGGGTGATGTTCAACTGCTCGACCGTGCGCTTCCACAGCGCGAGGTCGTCGCGGATCAGCGCCGTGAAGTCGGCCGGCGGCATGCCGCCGGGCTCGATGCCCTGGGCCTGGAAGATCTCGCGCACGTCGGGCGCATCGAGCGAGCGCCTGACTTCGGCATAGAGCCGCTGCACGACCGGCGCCGGCGTGCCGGCCTTCAGCAGCAGCCCGTACCAGCCATGCACGTCGAAGCCGGGATAGCCCTGCTCGGCGACGGTCGGCACATCGGGCAGGCCGGTGAAGCGCGACTTGGGCGCGACGGCGAGCGCGCGCAGCTTGCCCGCCTTGATCTGCGCGAGTGCCGAGCTCATGTCGAGAAACATGAACTGGATCTGGCCGCCCAGCAGGTCCTGCACCGCCGGACCGGCGCCTCGGTAGGGCACATGGACCGCGCGGATGCCGGCGCGCTGCACGAACAATGCCGCGCCCAGATGCGCAGAGGTGCCGTTGCCCGAGGAGCCGTAGGAAAGGCTGCCGGGCCTGGCCTTGGCCATCTCGACCAGCTCCTGCAGATTCCGGGCAGGGAAGCCCGGCTTCACCACCACCGCATGCGGAATGAAGCCCACCACCGTGAGCGGTGCAAAGTCGCGCAGCGTGTCGAACGGATAGTTCGGCATCAGCGCCGGATTGGTGACCGCGAGGATCGAGGGAAAGACCATCGCGTAGCCATCGGCCGGACCGCGGACGATCTCGCTCATGCCGATCACGCCGCCGCCGCCGGGCTTGTTGTCGACGATCACCGGCTGGCCGAGGCTGGGGGCCATGTTCCTGGCGATGGCGCGCGCCATCAGGTCGGTCGGGCCGCCGGCCGCGAAGGGCACGACGATGCGGATCGGCTTCGACGGAAAGGCGGACTGCGCGTTCGCGAGCGGGCTCAAGGCTGCGAGCGCGATGCCGGCGCCCGCAGCGGCGCTGAAGCCTCGGCGCGACATGCGATTCGGGTTCATGGTGTCTCCATTTTTTGTCATGCATCGGATCAAGGGGCGAGCACGGCCAGGCCGCCCGCGTCGCGCACGGAGGTCTCTCATTCCCGCTTGCCGGTGTGTTCCAAGCTTAGGACGCATACTCCGCCAGCGCACCTGCCTTCTTCCACTGCGTGGAATTGGGGCTGCCGCGAGGAGACATCGAATGCCCACACCCTCCAACCGCTCGCTCGAACGCGGAATCGAGATCCTGCGTGCCTTCCGGCCCGGCTCCACGCTGCTGGGCAACGGCGAGCTCGCGGAACGCACCGGCCTGGCGCCAGCCACCGTGAGCCGCCTGACGCAGACGCTGGTCGGCGCGGGCCTGCTCGAACACGACCGGGTCGCGCGCGCCTACCGGCTCGCAGCGCCGGTGCTGAGCTTCGCGCACGCCATGCGCACCGGCTCCACCGTGCTGCAGGTGGCCGCCCCGCGGATGCGGGCGCTGGCCGAGAAACTGCGCATCAACGTCGGGCTCGCGGTTGCCGATCGTTCCGAGATGCTTTACCTCGAATCGATCCGCTACAACAAGAAGGCGTCGCTGCGCAGCGTGGTGAGCGGACAGCGCGTGCCGATCGAGCTCACCTCGCTCGGCCGTGCCTGGCTGGCAACGGCGCCGGCGGCGCGGCGTGCCGAACTCACGAAGGAGTTCGAGGCGCGTCGCAGCAATTGGCCGCGGCTTCGCAGGGAGATCGACAAGGCCATCGAGAGCGTGCGCCGCCGCGGCTGGTGCGTGGCCTCGTGGCAGCCCGAGATCGTTGCGCTGGCCATGCCGCTGGCGCTTCCGAACGAGCGCGTGCACGTGCTCAATGCGAGCCTGTCCACCAGCGAGCCAGCGAATGAGGTGGCGCTCGAACTGGGTGCGCCGCTGCTGGCGCTCGGCGAGCAGATCACCCGCGAATTCATCGCGCGTGGCGGCAGCCTGGCGTAGGCCGTTCGTCGGATGATGGAGAGGCGCCTGCAGGACGGCGTTGACGAGGCTGGCATGCAGGTCCACCATGGCAAGGCCGCCGTCCGGAACTTCAAGGAGATCTCATGGCCGAGAGCGACAAGGTGTTCGCGGGTTCGATCCCGAAGTTCTACGACACGCTGATGGTCCCGCTGATCTTCGAGGCCTATGCCGCCGACATGGCGGCGCTTGCCGCGGCCTCCTCGCCCGGCTCGGTGCTCGAAACGGCGGCCGGCAGCGGCGTGGTCACGCGGGCGCTGGCACCGAGGCTCGGCGCCGGCGCGCGCTACGTGGTGACCGATCTCAACCAGCCCATGCTCGATTACGCCGCCAGCCGGCAGGGCCCCGACAGCCGCATCGAATGGCGGCAGGCGGACGCGCTTCACCTGCCGTTCGACGATGCCTCGTTCGACGTCGTGTGCTGCCAGTTCGGCGCGATGTTCTTTCCCGACCGGACCGCGGGCTATGCCGAGGCGCGCCGCGTGCTGAGGCCGGGCGGGCGATTCGTCTTCAATGTCTGGGACCGCATCGAGGAGAACGCCTTTGCCGACGAGGTCACCAACGCCGTCGCCGCGGTGTTTCCACACGACCCGCCGCGGTTTCTCGCCCGCACGCCGCACGGCTATCACGATGTGGCGCTGATCCGCGAGGATCTGAGCCGCGCAGGATTCACCGACATCGATATCCAGACGCGCGAGAAGCAGAGCCGCTCGCCTTCGGCCCGCGAGGTGGCCACCGCCTATTGCCAGGGAACGCCGCTGCGCAGCGAGATCGAGGCGCGCGACGCCAGCCTGCTTCAACTCGCGACGGACCGCGCGGCGGAGGCGATCGCCAGCCGCCATGGCGAAGGCCCGGTGGCCGGCAAGATCCAGGCGCATGTGATCGTGGCGTCGGGACCGGCGTAATCGGCCGGATATCGCGCCCACGCCGGGACAGCAGGTGAGCGTCGGCGACCGGGGCGGTGCAATCACTGCGGCCCACATCCAGGCGGACGAATGAGGCCGGAAGTCCCGATGCACAGCACAAAGGTAACGCAAGCATGACCGACGAGAAATCTCCTTTCGAGCCCGACGATGCAGCCGACGGCTCCGGCATGCGCAAGGGCCTCACCAGCTATGGCGACCAGGGCTTCTCGCTGTTCCTGCGCAAGGCCTTCATCAAGGGCGCGGGCTTCACCGACGCGGCGCTCGACCGTCCGGTGATCGGCATCTCGAACACGGGGAGCGCCTACAACCCCTGCCATGGCAATGCACCGCAGCTCGTCGAGGCCGTCAAGCGGGGCGTGATGCTGGCGGGGGGCCTGCCGATGGACTTCCCGACGATCTCGATCCACGAGAGCTTTGCCGCGCCGACCAGCATGTACCTGCGCAACCTCATGTCGATGGACACCGAGGAGATGGTGCGCGCCCAGCCCATGGATGCCGTCGTGCTGATCGGCGGCTGCGACAAGACCGTGCCGGCCCAGCTGATGGGCGCGGCTTCGGCCGGCATTCCCTCGATCCAGCTGATCACGGGCTCGATGCTCACGGGCGGCCATCGCGGCGAACGGGTGGGCGCCTGCACCGACTGCCGGCGCTACTGGGGCAAGTACCGCGCCGGCGAGATCGATGCGGAGGCAATCGCCGACGTGAACAACCAGCTGGTTGCGAGCGTGGGCACCTGTTCGGTGATGGGAACGGCCAGCACCATGGCGTGCATTGCCGAGGCGCTGGGCATGACCGTGCCGGGCGGCGCATCGCCGCCGGCCGTGACGGCGGACCGCATCCGCATTGCCGAACAGACCGGGGCCCAGGCGGTACAGATGGCACGCACCGGCCTGACGATCGACAAGGTGTTGACGCCCGAGGCCTTCGAGAACGCGATGCGGGTGCTGCTGGCGATCGGGGGCTCGACCAACGGCATCGTGCACCTCGCGGCGATCGCCGGTCGCATGGGCCTGGAGACCGATCTGGCCGCGCTCGACCGCATGGGGCGGGAAACGCCGGTGCTGCTCGACCTCAAGCCATCGGGCCAGTGGTACATGGAGGACTTCCATCATGCGGGCGGGATGGCCACCCTGCTGCGCGAACTGAAGCCGCTGCTGCACCTTGGCGCGATGACCGTCACCGGCCGCACGCTCGGCGAGGAGCTGGAGCGCGCGGGCCCTGGCTTCCAGCAGACGGTGGTGCGGCCGATCGGCAACCCGGTCTACCCCCAAGGCGGCATGGCCGTGCTGCGAGGCAATCTCGCTCCGGGCGGCGCCATCATCAAGCAGTCCGCCGCGGACCCGAAGCTCATGGAGCACGAGGGGCGGGCCGTGGTGTTCGAGAACGTCGAAGATCTGGTCCGCCGCATCGACAGCGACGCGCTCGACGTGACGGCGCAGGACGTGCTCGTGCTCAAGAACATCGGCCCCAAGGGCGCGCCGGGCATGCCCGAGGCCGGCTACATTCCGATCCCGCGCAAGCTGGCCCGCGCCGGCGTCAAGGACATCGTGCGGATCTCCGACGGCCGCATGAGCGGCACGGCGTTCGGCACCATCGTGCTTCATGTCACGCCCGAATCCGCGGCCGGCGGCCCACTGGCCCATGTCCGCAATGGCGACCGCATCCGCTTGAGCGTCGAGCGCCGGGAGATCGCATTGCTGGTGTCCGCGGAAGAGCTCGCCCGGCGCGCGCAGGAGTGCCCGGTCACCGCACCGACGGCCGAGCGCGGCTACCGCAAGCTGTTCCTGCAGACGGTGACCCAGGCCGACCTGGGCGTGGACTTCGACTTTCTGCGAGCCGCGAGGATGGTCGGCAAGGTGCCGCGCTAGCGTGGAGGCAGCCGAACACGCGCGACTGCCATCGCCACATCCACGATGCGCGCTACCCGTTCGCGCGCCTGCAATTGAAATTTATTGTCGGCGAAGCGGGCCCAGATACACAGGCATACGCAGGACCGTCGCCAGGCCGCTTCCGGGCAGAACAATCGCTCCACCACTTCGGATTCCAGGAGATTTCAATGATTGTTTCGCCCCCGTTGCCGCGCCGTTCGTTCCTCGCCAAGGCGGCGCTCGGCCTCGCTGCCACCCAGCTGACCTCGATCGTTCCCGCTTTTGCCCAATCCGCGGGCACATCGACCCTCCGGCGCCTCGAGCCACTCAAGAGCATCGACGCGGGCCCGCTCAACATCGGCTACCACGAAGCGGGCCCCGCCGACGGCGCCCCCGTGATCCTCCTGCACGGCTGGCCCTACGACATCCACATGTTCGTCGACGTCGCCCCGCAGCTTGCGGCCGCGGGCTTCCGCGTGATCGTGCCGTACCTGCGCGGCTACGGCCCCACGCGCTTCCTGTCGGCCCACACGCCGCGCAACGGGCAGCAGTCGGTGGTCGCGGTGGACATCATCGCGCTGATGGACGCCTTGAAGATCAAGACCGCCACCGTGGCCGGCTGCGACTGGGGCGCGCGCACGGCCTGCATCATGGCCGCGCTGTGGCCCGAGCGCGTGAAGGCGCTGGTGTCGGTCAGCGGCTACCTGATCGGCAGCCAGCAGGCCGGCAAGAACCCGCTGCCGCCTGCGGCCGAGCTGCAGTGGTGGTACCAGTACTACTTTGCAACCGAGCGCGGCCGCGCGGGCTACGAGAAGAACCGCCACGACTTCGCCAAGCTCATCTGGCAGCTCGCGTCGCCGAAGTGGAATTTCGATGCGGCCACGTTCGAGCGCAGCGCCGTGGCCTTCGAGAACCCCGACCACGTGGCCATCACGGTCCACAACTACCGCTGGCGCCTGGGCCTGGCCGAGGGCGAGGCCAGGTACCAGGCGCTGGAGGACCGGCTGGCCAAGGCGCCGGTGATCGGCGTGCCGACCATCACGCTCGAGGGCGACGCCAACGGCGCGCCGCATCCGGAGCCCGGCACCTACGCGAAGAAGTTCTCGGGAACCTACGAGCATCGGCTGGTCAGCGGTGGCATCGGCCACAACCTGCCGCAGGAAGCGCCCGAGGCCTTTGCCAAGGCGGTGGTCGACGTGGCCCGCGGCTGAGGCGGCGGTCCCCATGTGGAACATCGACCGGGCCTACATCGATGGCGCCTTCGTGCCCGTGCAGGGCAGCGAACGGCTGGAGATCTGCAACCCCGCCACCGAACGGCCCATCGGCACGGTGACGCTGGCGAACCGCGAGGATGCGAAGCGCGCCATTGCCGCGGCGAACCGCGCCCAGCCGGCGCTCGCGCGAAGCACCAGGGCGCAGCGCATCGACATGCTCCGGCGCCTCGAGGCCGCGGTGCTGGCGCGCACCGACCAGATCCGCGAGGCCACCATCGAGGAGTACGGCGGTCCGCTGGCCCGCTCGCAGTGGGTCAGCAACTACGCCTCGCAGTGCTTCGCCACCACGGCGCGGGCGCTGCACGACTATGCCTTCGAGCGCCGCCTGGGCGAGGCCACCGTGGTGATGGAGCCGGTCGGCGTCGCCGGCCTCATCGCGCCCTGGAACGCCGCCGCCGGAAGCATCTGCAGCAAGCTGGCTTCGGCCATCGCCGCGGGCTGCGCGTCGGTCGTCAAGCCGAGCGAGCTGGGCCCGCTGCAGGCGCAGGCCGTGACCGAGGCGCTGCACGACGCGGGCCTGCCGCCCGGCGTCTTCAATGTGCTGCTCGGGCGCGGCAGCGATGTGGGCGACGAGATCGCCACCAGCGCGGGCATCGCGAAGATCTCGTTCACCGGGTCCACGCAGACCGGAAAGCTCATTGCGCGCGCGGGCGTCGAAACCATGAAGCGCGTGAGCCTCGCGCTCTCGGGCAAGTCGGCCACGCTGGTGCTGGACGACGCCGACCTGGCCGCCACGTTGCCCCTGGCGCTGAATGCCGCCTTCATGAACAACGGCCAGGCCTGCGTGGCAGGCACGCGCCTGCTGATCCCGCGGACGCACATGAAGGCTGCCGTTGAACAGGTGCGGGCGGCAGTGGCCGCACTGCGCGTGGGCGATCCGCGCGACCCCGCCACCGCGGTCGGGCCGCTTGCGAGCCAGGCGCAGTTCGATCGCGTGCAGCACTTCATCCGCCGCGGCCTGGCGCAGGGCGCAACCCTCGTGGCCGGCGGCGAGGAGCGGCCGGACGGTCTTGAAAGAGGCTGGTTCGTGCGGCCCACCGTGTTTGCAGAGGTGCGCAACGACATGGAGATCGCGCGCGAGGAGATCTTCGGACCGGTGCTCTCGATCATCGGCTATGGCGACGAGGACGAAGCCATCGACATCGCGAACGACTCGCCGTACGGCTTGCAGGCCTATGTCTTCTCGTCCGACGCGCAGCGTGCGCTGCGCGTGGCCTCGCGGCTGCGGGCCGGCACCGTGCTGGTCAATCGCATCGCGCCCGAGCTGGCCGCGCCCTTTGGTGGTGCCAAGCAGTCGGGCGTCGGCCGGGAGTTCGGCGTCTTCGGCATGGAGGCTTTCCTGGAGCCGAAGACCATCGCCGCCGCAGATGGCATGGCATAAAAAAAGGAAAAACGATGAAAGCTGTGGTGCACTCCGCGCGGCTGTTCGGCTGGATCGCCGAAGGCAAGCTCAAGGTCCATATCGGCGGCGTGTATCCGCCGGCCGATGCCGCGCGGGCCCATGCCGACATGGCCAGCCGCGCGACCACGGGCAAGCTGCTGCTGGTGCCCTGAGGCCGAGGAGGTCAGGCGGCGCGCAGTGCCCGGGTTTCCGACGGCCGCTCGCCGAAGCGGGCGCGGTACTGCGCCGCGAAGTGGCCCATGTGAAGAAAACCGTACTTCGCCGCGACGTCGCGCACGCCGGCATGGCTCGGCATGCGCAGCTCGGCGCGCACCTTGTCGAGGCGCTGCTCGCGCAGGAATTCCATCGGGCCCATGCCCGCATGCTGACGGAACGCGAGTTGCAGCGCACGCGCGCTGCAACCGACTTCGCGGCAAACGTCGGCCAGCGACAAGGGCTGATCGGCGTGCGCCGCCATGTAGTCCTGCGCCCTGCGGACCACGCGCGGCAGCAGGCTGCGCTGGGCGTCGCCGGCCAGCGCGCGCGAATGGTTGTGCGCCGCGGACATCAGCAGGCTGGCCATCAGGTATTCCTCGGCATGCTCGGCCAGCCGGCTGCCGGCCTGCAGCGCGGTGCCGGTATCGAGCGTGAGCCGCAGGTAGTCGATGAAGTGCACCACCGGCGCCAGCGCGGGGTCGTCGAGCGGCACGCCGAGGTCGAACACCAACGGCTGCCTGAGGGGGGCCTGGAGCAGCGATTCGAGCCGCGAGAGCAGCGCGGAGCGGGCCAGCCGCACGATCAGGTGCGGGCTGTCGTCGGCCCAGCGCATCGACAGCGGCTCGGTCGGCGAAGGCAGCGAGGCCAGGCGCGGATTCGCGTCCACGTGCTGCGCGCCGCAGCGGATCTCGGCGCCGCCGCGCAACGGAATCTGCAGCAGGAAGAAATCCTGCAGGTAGCCCGGGTCGATCTGCACGCCCGGGCCGTACTGCACGTAGTTGAGGCTCACGTCCCGATGCAGCCGCGCGCTGTGGTGGCAGGCGTCGAGCTCGGTGCCGGGCCGCAGCATGACCAGGCCGTGCGGGCAGAACACGCGGGCCACGCTTTCGCGGGCCTCGTCCATGTCGTGGCTCTCGAAAAGCCGGTAGCGCTGCAGCGGC
The DNA here is from genome assembly GCF_007828835.1 of Variovorax beijingensis. Lineage (GTDB taxonomy): Bacteria > Pseudomonadota > Gammaproteobacteria > Burkholderiales > Burkholderiaceae_C > Variovorax > Variovorax beijingensis_A. Next base: position 13,399 of record NZ_VIVL01000027.1, read on the forward strand.
AGCGATGGGATCGTGGCGGTTTCCATGGGGCGAGGCCACCCTAGCAAAAACCATCCCCAGCCACAATTCGGACCAGCCCTCGCAAAAACCTGCGCGCCAGGGACAGGCGCTGCGTTTGCGGGATGCGCCGAAGGCCCGCGGCCTCGTAACGTTCGCTCCCACACAGGCCATCCCGGCCTGCCTGACCGAACCGAGGAGAGCAAGCGCCATGTTCAAGGGACTCGAGGGCAAGAGCGCCATCGTCACCGGTGGCTCCACACTGATAGGCGCCGGCGTGGTGCGCGCGCTGCACGCGGCGGGTGCGAAGGTCGTCATCGCCGACATCGATGCCGCCAACGGCCAGGCGCTGGCGGATTCGCTCGGCGCCGGCGCGCGCTTCGTGCGCACCGACATCACCGAGGACGCGCAGGTGCAGGCTTGCGTGGCCGAGGCCGCCGCGCGGCACGGCGGTGTGCACTTTCTCATCAACCTGGCGTGCTCCTACCTGGACGACGGCTTCAAGTCGCCGCGCGCCGACTGGCTCGCTTCGTTCAACGTGAACGTGGCGAGCGCGGTGGCGATGCTGCAGGCCGTGCATCCGCACATGGTCGCGGCCGGTGGCGGGGCGGTGGTCAATTTCACGAGCATCTCCTCGCGCGTGGCGCAGACGGGGCGCTGGCTCTATCCGGTGAGCAAGGCCGCCATGGCGCAGCTCACCCGCAACATGGCGATGGACCTGGCGCCGGACCGCATCCGCGTGAACAGCGTGTCGCCGGGCTGGACATGGTCGGCCGTGATGGACCGGCTCAGCGGCGGCGACCGCGCCAAGACCGACCGCGTGGCCGCGCCGTTCCATCTGCTCGGGCGTGTCGGCGATCCGGACGAGGTGGCGCAGGTGGTGCTGTTCCTGTGTTCGGACCATGCGAGTTTCGTGACGGGTTCCGACTACGCGGTGGACGGCGGCTATGCCGCCATGGGCCCCGAGCAGGCCGTGCCCGCCATTCCCAGGTTGATGGACTAGCTCCCCACGGAGCATCAAGGAGCAGATGAAATGAAGCGAATCGCCATCGTCGGCGCGGGCCAGTCGGGCCTGCAACTGGGGCTCGGTCTGCTCGCCGCAGGCTACGAGGTCACGATGTTCAGCAACCGCACGGGCGAGGACATCCGCCGCGGCAAGGTCATGTCGAGCCAGTGCATGTTCCACACCTCGCTGCAGATCGAACGCGACCTGGGCCTGGACCTGTGGGCACACGACTGTCCCACGGTGGACGGCATCGGGCTGGCCGTGCCGCATCCCGAGCAGAAGGGCGCCAAGGCCATCGACTGGGCCGCGCGGCTGAACTCGAGCGCGCAGTCGGTCGACCAGCGCGTGAAGATCCCGGCCTGGATGGAGTTGTTCCAGAAGAAAGGCGGCGAACTCGTCTTCAAGGACGCGGGCATCGACGAGCTCGAAGCCTGCACGCAAAGCCACGACCTCACGCTGGTTGCGAGCGGCAAGGGCGAGATCTCGAAGCTCTTCGAACGCGATGCGCACAGGTCCACCTACGACAAGCCGCAGCGCGCACTGGCATTGACCTACGTGAAGGGAATGGCGCCGCGCGAACCTTTTTCGGCCGTGTGCTTTAACCTCATACCCGGCGTCGGCGAATACTTCGTGTTCCCGGCGCTGACGACGACCGGGCCCTGCGAGATCATGGTGTTCGAGGGCGTGCCGGGCGGGCCGATGGATTGCTGGGCCGACGTGAAGACGCCGCAGGAGCACCTCGCGCGCAGCCAATGGATCCTCGAGACCTTCCTGCCCTGGGAGGCCGAGCGCTGCAGGAACATCGAACTGACCGACGACAACGGCATTCTCGCGGGCCGCTTCGCGCCGACGGTGCGCAAGCCCGTGGCCACCTTGCCTTCGGGCCGCAAGGTGCTGGGACTGGCCGACGTGGTGGTGCTCAACGACCCGATCACGGGGCAGGGCTCCAACAACGCGGCCAAGTGCGCCGACACCTATCTGAAGAGCATCCTCGCGCGCGGCGACGGCGCGGCCGATGCGGCGTGGATGCAGCAGACCTTCGACCGCTACTGGTTCGGCTATGCGCAATGGGTCACGCAGTGGACCAACATGCTGCTCGCGCCGCCGCCAGACCATGTGCTCAAGCTGCTCGGCAGTGCCGGCGCCGTGCCGCCGCTGGCCAGCGCCTTTGCCAACGGCTTCGACGATCCGCGCACCTTCTTCCCGTGGTTTTCGGATCCCGCGGAAGCGGAGCGCTACATCGAAACCTGCGCCGCAGTCGCATAAGCCGGAGCCAGCATGAAGCGACGCGTGGCCATCGTCGGCGCCGGGCAATCCGGCATGCAGCTTGCGCTCGGCCTGCAGCGCGCGGGGCACGAGGTGACGGTTTTCTCGAATCGCACGGCAAGGGAGATCTTCGAGGGGCCGGTGATGTCGAGCCAGTGCATGTTCGAGACTGCGCTGCAGACCGAGCGCGAGCTGGGGCTGGACTGGTGGGCAGGCGAGTGCCCCGTCGTGGAGGGCATCGGCATGGCGGTGCGCAACCCCGAAGGCGGCAAGGCCATCGAATGGAGCGCGAAGCTCGACGGCCCCGCGCAGTCGGTCGACCAGCGGCTCAAGATACCGGCCTGGATGGCCGAGTTCGAGAAGCGCGGCGGCCGGCTGGTGCTGCAGGAGGTGGGGCTCGCCGACCTGGAAGCCTGCGCTGCAACGCATGATCTCGTGGTCGTTGCCAGCGGCAAGGGCGAGATCTCGCAACTGTTCGAACGCGACGCGCAGCGCTCGCCCTTCGACCAGCCGCAGCGCGCACTGGCGCTCACCTATGCGAGGGGAATGAAGCCCGCTTTGCCGTATGCGCGCGTGTGCTTCAACCTGGTTCCCGGCGTCGGCGAATATTTCGTGTTCCCGGCGCTGACGACGACAGGGCCCTGCGAGATCATGGTGTTCGAGGCCGTGCCGGGCGGCCCGATGGACTGCTGGGCCGACGTGAAGACGCCGCAGGAGCACCTCGCGCGCAGCCAATGGATCCTCGAGACCTTCCTGCCCTGGGAGGCCGAGCGCTGCGCCGACATCGAGCTGACCGACGACAACGGCATCCTCGTAGGCCGCTTCGCGCCGACGGTGCGCAAGCCCGTGGCCACCTTGCCCTCGGGCCGCCAGGTGCTGGGCCTGGCCGACGCGGTGGTGCTCAACGACCCGATCACGGGGCAGGGCGCGAACAACGCGGCCAAGTGCGCCGACATCTACCTGAAGCGCATCCTCGAAAACGGCGACGCACCGTTCGACGCCGCCTGGATGCAGCAGACCTTCGACCGCTACTGGGAAGGCTATGCCCGCTGGGCCACCGACTGGACCCACAGCCTGCTCGCCGCGCCGAAGCCGCACTTGCAGAAGCTGCTGCAGAGCGCGACCCACATGCCCGCCGTGGCGAGCACCATCGTCAACGGCTTCGACGACCCGCGTGCCTTCGCGCCCTGGTGGTTCGATGCCGTTGAAGCCGACCGCTTCCTGGAGACCCGGGCGCGCGAGGCTGCTGTCGACCGCTTCGACCGGCGCGACTTCCGCAAGGCCCTCGGGCAGTTCAGCACCGGCGTGACTGTCATCACCACCCGCGCCATCGACGGCCGCCGCGTGGGCATGACCGCCAACTCGTTCTCCTCGGTCTCGCTGGACCCGCCGCTGGTGCTGTGGAGCCTCGCGCGGCAGGCGCCGAGCGTGGGCGATTTCACCGGCGCCAGCCACTTCGCGATCAACGTGCTGGCGGCGCACCAGCATCACCTGTCGCGCCAGTTCTCGACGCCGCAGGCGGACAAGTTCGGCGGGGTGGACTGCTGCGAGGGCACCGCCGGCGTGCCGCTGCTCAACGGCGTCATTGCCCGCTTCGTCTGCCGCAACGTGAAGCAGTACGACGGCGGCGACCACCTGATCTTCATCGGCGAGGTCGAGCGCTACGACCGCTTCGACGGCGAGCCGCTGGTCTTTCATTCGGGCTACTACCAGGTGACGACACGGCACCCGGAATGCGTGCAGTGAGCGCACGGCCCGCACCATCCAACCCTTGAACGGAGAAACCCGCATGCAAAAAAAAGAATCCGGCACCAGCCGCCGCATCCGCATCCAGGCCAGCGACGGCAGCGGCAGCTTCAGCGGCTACCTGGCCTTGCCACGCTCGGGCAGCGGCCCCGGCCTCGTGATTGCGCAGGAGATCTTCGGCATCAACCACACGATGCGCGAGGTGGCCGACTACTACGCCGAG
>NZ_VIVL01000028.1 GCF_007828835.1 Variovorax beijingensis
GACACGAAGGAAAAATCGTCCTCGTGGTACTGCACGCAGTAGGTCCAGGCGCGGTAGCTGCGGTGGAGCTTCTGCTCGAGCGGGTGGCCGTAGCGTCCGAGCACGGCCGCAACGATCTCGGGCACGGTCTGGTCCTGGAAGATGCGGAAGTCGCTGCGGCGCGTGGCGAGCCACAGCCACGGGCGCAGGCGCATGCCGTAGAAGGCCTGGCGGTCGTCCTGCCGCGCAAGGCCAAAGCGGGTGACGAGGCCGCCCAGGTGGCGCACGCTGCCGCTCTCGGTTTGCATGGCGACGGTGGCGGGCTGGCCCAGCAGGGCGTTCGCGTCGATGGCGTTGTGGCGCCCGAGCAGTTCGAGGTCGAAGGCGTACAGCTGGCTGAGCGCCTCGCGCCCCGCCAGGCGATGGAATTGCAGGGCTTCGCCCAGCGGCGTCTGGAGGGTGACGCGGCGCTTCATCGCTGAATCGCCGCAGATTGGTAAGCCAAATTGGCCAAAACCAATTTAAAAATAAGATTATTGTTTTCAAATTGAGCTTCATGCCCACCTCCCTTGCTCTCTTATGCACTTATTTTAAGTGTTGATTTATCGTAAGAGGCAATACCGGGTTGTGGAGTCAATTGCTCAAGGCAAGGCTTGTTTTTCTTTGCCACCAGTGAAAAAGGGCACACGAATGAGCCTCACGGCCCTCCAGGAAGAAGGAGCCTTGATCGACATCGAGGAATGGAAAAAGCGCCAGCCGAATAGCGCTGCTGCACATCGCGCGCAGGGAGCCGGGAAGGCAGGCGGGAAGCAGCAGCCCCCGCCTTTACCTTTATCTACTCCTGCTCAACCCGCGCGCGCCGTCAGCCACTGCGCCGGCGCCAGCGCAGCGCCCACAACGCGCACTTCCCCGATGTTGCCGAAGAAGCCGTCGGCCCGGGCGCCGTCCCACGAGCCGCCGCCCACCACCCAGGGCGAACTGGCCGAGAGCGTGGCCAGTCCGGGTGCGTTGCCGATGTTGCGCAGCACCGGCGCACCTTCGACATACATCGTGGTGTCGTGCGACACCGGGTCGTTGACGATTGCGATATGCACCCAGCGGTCGGCAATCACCTCGCCGGACCAGTTGGTCTTGGGAGAGCGCGCGCCGGCCGCGCTTGGCACCACTTCCCACTGCACTTCGCGCAGGCTCGAGATCGCGAACAGCATCGGCGGCGCTTCCGGGTCTCCGCCCTGGTAGCCGGCAAGGTCGCCGCGCCGGCCGTCGCGCGTCATGATGTTCATCCACGCCTGCTTGCTGCTGGTCCAGCTCTTGTCGATCTTCACGAAGGCCTCGACGGTGTAGCCCTTGTCCAGCGTCTGGCCATTGATCGGTGCCGCTGCCTCGGTCAGGAAGTAGCTCAGGCGCGGCACGTTCTTGTCGGTGTTCAGGAAGCGCACCGAGCCCGGCGCCGCCGAGAGATGGTGGCGGTCGTCGGTCCAGACGATGTCGCCGTCCGCCGCGCCCTGGATACCGCCCTGGTTCAGCGCGTCGCGGTGCAGCGGATTGGCGCCGGCCACGTCTGCAATGACGGTCCCAGGCAGCACCGGCTGGTTGGCGGTGCCGCCGAAGAAGCGCCAGTGCGCGAGCGTGTTCGCAACCTTGGGATAGTCGTCCGGATTCGAGGCCGGCCGCTGTGCGAGCACCTCGGGCTCGGTGTAGTTTGCGAGGATCATGGCCCTGGCCCGGTCGACCAGCGAACCGTCGATGGTGGCGCTGCCCGTGCCGAAGCTCTTGTTGAAGCCTGCGAAACGCTGCGCAAAGTCCATCTCGATGGTGAAGGCCTCGTTGGGCGTGGCGAGCACGGCCTGGTCGAAGGACGTCAGCGTGGCGGCCGGCTTCTGCGGCACCCAGGGCGAAAACGACAGCACCTTGATCTGCTTGTGGGTCAGGTCGAATTCGTAGAGCCGCATCAGGCCGTTGCCGCCCTGGTAGGCCATCTGGTAGTCGACCACCATCTCCTCGACCTGATGGCCGAAGTCGTTGGTCTTCGTGAGGTGCGCGGCGCCATGATGGTGGCCGTTGAGCGTCATGAAGATCTGGTCGTTGTCGCGGATCAGCTTCTCCCAGAGCATCTTGCCGTAGTCGGTTTCGAGCGGGCTGGTGCCGTCGGCAGCAATGTTGAGCAGCTGGTGGTTGACCAGGATCACCGGCAGCGTGGGGTTCTTCGCGATCACCTGGCGCGCCCAGGCGATGCCGGCATCCGAGATGCGCCACGACAGCGACAGCACCATGAACTTCTGGCCCTGCGCCTCGAACACGTGGTATTCGTGGAAGCCGCTGGCGTCGCGCGCGCCGAAGGTGGACTGGCGCCTGGCGCGCTCGGTGCCGAACCATTGCAGGTAGGGCTCGTTGGCAAGGGTGCGGGTCGCGTCGGTGCCGCTGTTCGGGTCGACGCTGTAGTCCACGTCGTTCAGCACGTCGTGGTTGCCGGCGAGCACGCTGTAGGGCAGCCTGGCGTCTTCGAGCACCTTCATGGCGGCATCGGCCACCTTCCACTGGTCGGGCTTGCCGACCTGGTCGACCACGTCGCCGAGGTGGATGGTGAAGGGGATGTTCAGCGCCTTGGCATTGGCTGCGATCCATTTCGTCTGGGCGGCGAAGGGTGCGCTGCCGAAGCGCTTGTCGTATTGGTCGTTCTCGGCGGCCGTGGCATAGCGCGCATAGAACTGGGTGTCGGGCATCACGGCGAGCGCGAAGCTGGAGACCCTGGTGTCGGCCGGCGCCGCGGGTGGTGGCGGTGCGGGCGCCGGAGCGGGTGCCGGGGCCGGCAACGGTCCGAAGCCTGGCGCAACGCCGCCTCCTCCGCCACCGCAGGCGGCCAGCATGGCACTGCTGCCGCCGACGGCCAGCAGGGACGCGCCGAGCTTGAGGACCTGGCGGCGCGGCGGGGTCGCCGGTTCGCCATGGGATTCGGGCAGGGAAGGATGGCTCGGAGTGCGCGCGCCGCGAGGATCGTCGGAAACAGACATGGGGATGGCAAAGCGTTGGAAAACGCGCAGCGTAGGCAAGCCCGATGACGTGGGCATTGAGGGCCCGTGACACTTTGTTTGCCGTGCGATTTCCGCGCGCACGCCGCAAGAAGCTCAGGCCTTGCCCACCCGCTCCAGTCTCACCACCCGCCACGCGCACAGGCTCCCCACCGCCGCCAGCACGGCCGCCAGCGCAAACATGGTGCGGTAGCCCAGTTCCTGCGCCACCGCACCGCCCAGCAGCACGCCCAGCACGCCGCCGAAGCCATAGCCGATCACCGTGAAGAGCGCCTGTCCCCTTCCGCGCAGCCGGCCCGGAAAGCGCCGCGACACCACGGCGATGCAGGTCGTGTGGTGCGCCGCGAAGCTCAGCGCATGCAGCCATTGCGCGACGACGAGCGCCGCGATCGAGCCGCCCAGCCCGGCAGTGAGGCCCAGCCGCGCCACGGCGGCAATGCCGCACACCAGCATCCAGCGCGGCATCGGCAAGAGGCCGATGAGCCGCCCCTGCAGGAAGAACCAGACGATCTCGGCCACCACCGACAACGCCCACAGCAGGCCGATGACGCTCTTGCCGTAGCCGAGCGAATCGAGGTACAGCGAGAAAAAAGCGTAGACGGAGAAGTGCGACATCACCTGGAAGAACAGCGACGCGAAGAACCACCGCACCGCCGGGATGCGCAGCACCGGCCCGATCGGCTCCTTGACCGCGTCGTGCGCCGCCACCGGCTCGCGGATGTCGGGCAGCTTCATCGTCGCGATCAGCACGATGGCCAGCGTGCCCGCGGCCCAGGCCGGAAAGTGCTTCATGCCGAAGTGCTCGAACCACTCGCCCGCAAAGAACACGGTCACCAGGAAGCCGGCCGAGCCGCAAAGGCGAATGCGTCCGTAGCGCCCCCAGTCGCCCGCCACCAGCTGCGCCATGGCGGCCTCGGTGAGCGACATCATCGAACTGGTGTGGGTGAACATCACCAGCAGCACCAGCGCCAGCCACCAGGCGCCGCCGTGCCACCAGAGCCCGAACGAACTGGCGAGCGCCACGGCGGCGCTGAAGCGCAGCAGCTTCACGCGCTGCCCGGTGTGGTCGCTGAGCGCACCCCAGGCATAGGGCGCGAACACGCGCGTGATCGACTGCACCGAGGCCAGCAGGCTGATCGTGAAGATCGGCAGCCCCAGGTCCTGGAGCCACAGCGGCAGGTAGGGGTTGAAGAAACCGATGTGCGCGAAATAGCTGGCCGACAGACCAGCGAACGCCAGCAGGTGGCCGCGCCCGGCGGCCACGGGTGGCGCAGTAGACACTAGAGGAAGGACGCCTGCGGCGAGGCGGATTCCGGCTTCTCGGCTTGCGTTTGCACATCGCCGCACTGCGCGCGGTTGCGCAGCGCGTGCTCCATGACCACCAGCGCGAGCATGGCCTCGGCGATGGGCGTCGCGCGGATGCCGACGCACGGATCGTGGCGGCCCTTCGTGACCACCTCGACCGGGTTGTTGTGGATGTCGATGGACTGGCGCGGGCTGATGATCGAGCTGGTGGGCTTGATCGCGATGCTCACCTCGAGGTCCTGGCCCGAGCTGATGCCGCCCAGGATGCCGCCTGCGTTGTTGGTGACGAAGCCGGTGGGCGTGATCGAGTCGCCGTGCGTGGTGCCGCGCTGCGTGATGCTGTCGAAGCCGGCGCCGATCTCCACCGCCTTCACGGCGTTGATGCCCATCATCGCGTAGGCGATTTCGGCGTCGAGCTTGTCGAACAGGGGTTCGCCCAGGCCGATGGGCACGTTGGTGGCCGTCACGCGGATGCGCGCGCCGCAGGAATCGCCGGCCTTGCGCAGGCGGTCCATGTAGGCCTCGAGTTCGCTCACGTCGGCGACGGGTGCGAAGAAGGGATTGTTGGGCACGTGGTCCCAGCTCTCGAACGGAATGGCGATCTCGCCGATCTGCGTCATGCAGCCGCGGAACACCATGCCGTATTTCTCGGCCAGCCACTTCTTGGCGACCGCGCCCGCCGCCACCATGGGCGCCGTGAGCCGCGCCGAAGAGCGCCCGCCCCCGCGTGGATCGCGGATGCCGTATTTCTTCCAGTAGGTGAAGTCGGCGTGGCCGGGGCGGAACTGCTGGGCGATCTGGCCGTAGTCCTTGCTGCGCTGGTCGGTGTTCTGGATCAGCAGCGCAATCGGGGTGCCGGTGGTCTTGCCTTCGTAGATGCCCGAAAGAATCTGCACCGCGTCGGGTTCGTTGCGCTGGGTGACGTGGCGGCTGGTGCCGGGACGGCGGCGGTCGAGATCGCCCTGGATGTCGGCCTCGCTCAATGCCATGCCCGGGGGGCAGCCGTCGATGACGCAGCCGATGGCCGGGCCGTGCGACTCGCCGAAATTGGTGACCGCGAAGAGAGTTCCGAAGGTGTTGCCGCTCATGGTGGGGATTATCCCTACAAAGCGGCGGCCACTCAGTCCGTCGTGTTTTCCATGCGCCTGGTGAGCGTGCCCAGCTGCAGTTCGATGGCGAAGAGCCGTTCGTTCAGCACGGCCGTCTGAAGCCGTATGGCCTCGACGATGGCCCTGGTCTGCGGGTCCGAGGTGTTGTCGGCCAGTTCCGCCAGGTCGTGCAGCTTCTTGCGAAGTTCGTTGCTCATGGGAGGCTCCGTTCGTCGTCTCGTGGAGGCCCCAGTATGGGTCTTCGCCAGCGCCCAGGCAATGCGTGGAAGCCGGTCATGCGTCCTGCTGCTGCGCCAGCCACCGCTCGAGCTTGCCCATCGCGCCGGTCCAGCCATGGTTGTGCCCTTCGCGCGCGGCCTCGTCGAAGAACTGCTCGTGCAGCAGGACCAGTTCGCAGCCGTTGCCGTCAGGCTCGATCCGCACCGTGACGCGGGACTCGCGCTCCGGCGTGCTGCGCCAGGCCCAGCTGAAGACCAGCTTGCGGTTGGGCACGAGCTCCAGGTAGGTGCCGCTCACGTCGTGCGTTTCTCCATCGGCCGCGCGCATGGCGACGCGAAAGCGGCCCCCCACGCGCAGGTCGACCTCGGCCACCGGCACGGAAACGATTTCTTCAGGGCCGAACCAGGCCTTCAGCGCTTGCGGGTCGGTCCACGCGCGCCAGACTTTTTCGGGGGCGACGGGGTAGTGCCTGCGGAGGGTGAGCGAGGGTCGCTCTTTGGCGGGGGCGGCAGGTTTTGCCATTCGGTCTCCTCTTGGTGGTAGAGAAAGCGCGCCAACGCGTCGAGGCGCCCGGTCCAGAATTTCTCATAGCGCGACAGCCACACGGCAGCCTCCTGCATGGGGCGCGGCGAGAGTTCGCAGCGCACGATGCGGCCCTCTTTCGTGCGCGAGATGAGCCCGGCGTCCTCCAGCACCCGCAGGTGCTTCATGAAGCCGGTCAGCGACATGCCATGCGGTTCGGCCAGCTCGGTCACGCTGAGGCTGCGCTCGCCCAGCGTCTCCAGCACGGTGCGCCTCGTGGGGTCGGAGAGCGCGGCGAAGACGGCGTCGAGGGTGGCATTGTCTGAGTGAACCATATGGTTGAGTATATGGTGTTTTTCTTGAGAGGCGTTGCGGGCGCCAGTCTCGGGAACGCTTTATGCGTGCCGCACCACGGCACACACCACCCGCGAAGGAGCGCCCCATGCCGGACCGAACCGCCACCCAGTTCTCCCACGTCAAACCCGGCGACACCGCGTATGTCTCGGGCGGCCTGCGCGATTTCTTTCTCTACCGCGACCTCGGCATTGCCGAGGCCACCCACGGCAAGGTCATCGCGCACCTCGTCAAGGCCAACATGGCACCGGAAACGGGCACCGGCTGGCACCGCCACGAGGCCGACTTCCAGATCGTGATCATGCTCAAGGGCTGGGCGCGCTTCATGTACGAGGACAAGGAAACGCTGGTCGAAGCCGGCGACGTGGTGCACCAGCGGCCCGGCATCCGCCATTTCCTTTTCGATTACTCGCCCGACATGGAATACCTGGAGATCGTCTCGCCGGCCGACTTCAAGAGCATCGACGTCGAGCCGGTGTGCGAGATTCCGCCGCCCACGCCGTGGGCCTAGGCACGCCTAGCTCGGGAAGGGGCGATGCGGCCCGGCAACTGACGGAGGAGGAATTCACTTCGGTGGGACGAAGCACGCCCTCGCATCCCGGAAAGCTTCAGTCTTTCTTGAAGCTACAGCAATTCGCAACGAAAATCTGCCGATGCCCACCGCCACCCTTCCCCCGCTCAGCCGCCAGTTCGTCGCCCACTTCGGCGAGATGGGCAGCAAGTGGGGCATCAACCGCACGGTCGGCCAGATCTACGCGCTGATCTTCATTTCCGAGCATGCGCTCAACGCCGACGAGATTGCCGAGCTGCTCGAGTTCTCGCGCTCCAACGTGAGCATGGGCCTGAAGGAACTGCAGGCCTGGCGGCTGGTGCACCTGCGCCACCACCCCGGCGACCGGCGCGAGTATTTCGAGGCGCCCGCGGACGTGTGGGAGATCTTTCGCGTGCTGGCCGAGGAGCGCCGCCGCCGCGAGATCGAGCCCACGCTCTCGATGCTGCGCAACGCGCTGCTCGAATCGCCCGCGAGCGATGCCGAGCGGCATGCGCAGGAGCGCATGCGCGAGATGCACGACCTGATCGACCGGCTCATGAAGTGGTTCGACGACGTGCAGCGGCTCGCACCGGAGACCGCCTTGCAGCTGATGGGCATGGGCGCCACCGTGACCAAGGTGCTGGGCCTCAAGGACCGCATCACCGGCAGCACCCCCAAGAAGAACAAGCCGGCTGCCAGTTGAGAGGTTTCAGAGCCGCTCCTGCCCCTGCGGCGCTTCGGGCACCGCGAGCTTTTCCTTGCGGATGGCGTCGTCGTCCATGAGTTCGTACCACATGGCGTTGAGCACGGCGAAGGCAGCCGCCAGCGGCAGGCCGAGAATCCAGGCGAAGTACCACATCTCTTTTCGTCCTTTCAGTAGGCGTGTCCGCTCTCGTCGCGGATGGCCTGTTCGTCGACCTTGCCCCACAGCACGTGGTAGACCCAGGTGGTGTAGGCCACGACGATGGGAATGAAGATGGCCGTGACCACCAGCATGATGAACAGCGTGAGATGGCTCGACGACGAGTCCCACACCGTGAGGCTGGCGCGCGGGTCGATCGACGACGGCAGGATGAACGGGAACATCGATGCGCCCACGCTCAGGATGATGCCGGCGATGCCGAGTGCGGCCGCCAGCAGCGCAAGCACCGGCCGCCGCAACACCAGCCCGAGCAGCGCACCCAGCGCACCGACGAAGCCGAGCACCGGTGCAGCCAGCGTCCACGGGTGCGCCGCGTAGTTGGCGGTCCATGCGCCGGCATGCAGCTCGACGGTCTTGAGCATCGGGTTCGACGGCCCGACGGCGTCCACCACGCTGCTGATCCGGTAGCCGCCGATGCTCGTCGCGAGCAGAACGCCGGCCAGCGCATACAGCGCGACGGTGAGCACGGAGGCAACGATGCCGTAGGTGCGCGCACGTTCCGCCACTGCGCCCGCCGTCTTGAGCAGCAGCCACGCAGCGCCGTGCATCACGAGCATCGCCACCGACACCAGGCCGCACAGGATCGCGAACGGATTCAGCAAGCCGAAGAAGCCGCCGTCGTAGAAGATGTGCATGTCCGCGCCGAAGCGGAACGGCACGCCCTGCAGCACGTTGCCCACGGCCACGCCGCAGATCAGCGCGGGCACGAAGCCGCTGAAGAACAGCACCCAGTCCCAGCGCGCGCGCCATTGCGGCGACTCGCGCTTGCTGCGGAACTTGAAGGCCACGGGCCGCAGGATGAGCGCCGTGAGAATCACGAACATCGCCAGGTAGAAGCCCGAGAACGACACGGCGTACAGCTGCGGCCACGCCGCGAAGATCGCGCCGCCGCCAAGGATCAGCCACACCTGGTTGCCCTCCCACACCGGGCCCACGCTGTTGATGACGACGCGGCGCTCGATGTCGTTGCGTGCCGCGAAAGGCAGCAGCATGCCGCTGCCCAGGTCGAAGCCGTCGGTCACGGCGAAACCCACCAGCAGCACGCCGATCAACAGCCACCAGATGATGCGCAGGGTGTCGTAGTCTAGAAGTGTGTGGAGGATCATGCGGCGCTCCCGGTGGAAGGAATGACGGCGGCACCTGCGTGTGCCGGCGGAATGTGCGAGAGCGTGTCGCCCTCGTCGGGTGCATGCTCCGCCTCCGGTCCCTTGCGGATGGCCTTGAGCATCAGCTTCATCTCGATGATCAGCAGCGTGGTGTAGATCGCGACGAAGCCGGCGAGCGTGAGCAGCAGCGTCTTCACGCCCAGGTTCGAGACGGCGACCGCGGTCGGCAACACGCCTTCGATCACCCACGGCTGGCGGCCGAACTCCGCCACCAGCCAGCCGGACTCGATGGCGATCCACGGCAGCGGTATGGCAAGCACTGCGATCCTCAGCAGCCAGCGGTGGCTGTCGAGCCGGCGCCGCGTCGAAAGCACGAAGAAGGTGGCCGTCAGCACGATCAGCAGCACGCCGATGCCCACCATGATCCGGAACAGCCAGAAGAGCGGCGCCACCTGCGGCACGGTGTCCCATGCGGCCTTGGAAATCTGCTCGGGCGTGGCGTTGCGCGGATCGTCGACGTAGCGCTTGAGCAGCAGCGCATAGCCCATGTCGGTGCCGCCGTTCTCGAAGGCGTCGCGCACGCCCTGCGGCACGGCCTGCGTGCTGCCGGCGGCCCGGATCTGCTGCAGCGCGTCGTAGGCCTTGATGCCTTCGCGGATGCGCACCTCGGCGCGCTTCACGAGCTCGTCGATGCCGGGGATCACGGTGTTGAGCGAGCGCGTGCCGATCAGCCCCATCACCGCCGGAATATGGATCGCGTAGTGCGTCTCGCGCGCCTCCTGGTCGGGGAAGCCGAAGGCGGTGAAGGCCGCCGGCGCGGGATGCGTCTCCCACATGGCCTCGATGGCGGCCAGCTTCATCTTCTGGTGTTCGGTCGACAGGTAGCCGCTCTCGTCGCCCAGCACCACCACCGACAGCGACGCCGCCAGGCCGAACGAGGCCGCCACCGTCATCGAGCGCTTGGCCAATTCCAGGTGGCGGCCCTTGAGCACGTACCAGGCCGACACGCCCAGCACGAACACCGCCGCGCACACATAGCCCGCCGACACGGTATGCACGAACTTGGCCTGCGCCACCGGGTTGGTCAGCACCGCAAAAAAGTCGGTCACCTCCATGCGCATGGTCTGCGGATTGAAGGCTGCGCCCACGGGGTTCTGCATCCAGCCGTTGGCAATGAGGATCCACAGCGCCGAGAAGTTGGAGCCGATGGCCACGGCCCAGGTGGCGATCAGGTGGCCCACCTTGGAGAGCTTGTCCCAGCCGAAGAAGAACAGGCCCACGAAGGTGGCTTCCATGAAGAAGGCCATCAGCCCCTCGATGGCCAGCGGCGCGCCGAAGATGTCGCCGACGTAGTGGCTGTAGTAGCTCCAGTTCATGCCGAACTGGAACTCCATCACCACGCCGGTGGCCACGCCCATCGCAAAGTTGATGCCGAACAGCACGCCCCAGAACTTGGTCATGTCGCGCCAGATCACGCGGCCCGTCATCACGTAGACGGTTTCCATGACCGCGAGGATGATCGACAGCCCGAGCGTCAACGGCACGAACAGGAAGTGGTAGAGCGCCGTGGCGGCGAACTGCAGGCGCGATAGCGCGACGATGTCGAGGTCCATGGGGTGGCTTCCTTTGTGTTCCCTGTGTCGGTCTTTGGCTTCGGTCGGTTCAGTCGGGCCGCAGCGCGTGAAGCGCGGCGTCGAAGGCGGGGCTGCCGCGCCGCAGTTCGGCAACGATGCGGCCCTGCCGCATGCACACCAGGCGGTCGGCCAGCGCGGCCTCGCGCCGCAGGTGCGTGGCGATCAGCAGCGTGCGCGGGCCGGCCTCCCTGGACAGGCGCTGCAGCACGTCGTGCGCGATGGCGGCGTCCAGCGCCTCGGTGGGCTCGTCGAGCAGCCAGAGCGGCACCGGACGCAGCAGCAGCCGCGCGAGCGCGAGCCGGCGCGACTGCCCACCCGAAAGGCCCAGGCCCCCTTCGCCCAGCAGGGTGTCGAGTCCGGCGGGGAAGGAACGCACGTCGCTCGCAAGGCCGGCCGATTGCAGCGCGCTCCAGAGGTGGGTGTCGTCTGCGGCGGGATCGGCGAGCCGCAGGTTGTCGCGCAGGCTGTCCTGGAAGAGCTCGGTGCGCTGGGTCAGGAGGCAGGCCGGCTGGGCGTTGACGCTGCCGGCCAATGGTGCGATTTCTCCGGCGATCACCCCGAGCAGCGTCGACTTGCCCGCGCCGCTCGCGCCGATCAGCGCCACCCGTTCGCCCGGGGCAACGGCCAGCGAGACATCGCTCAGCGCAGGAATGCTGCTGCCGGCATGCGCCGCGCCCAAGTGGGAAAGGCTCACTGCGCAAGCCGCGCCGGGTTCGACAGCGGCGACGCCTGGCCGCGCCTCTCCAGGCGCCATGCGCGGCGCGAGGCGCCGGACCGCGAGCCAGGTGCGGCCGGCATCGAGCGCACCGCGCCTGAGGGCCGCGAAAGGCTCCGTGGCCGTCAGCGCCACCAGCAGCCCGAGCGCAGCGGCAGGTGCGCCGATGGCGCCCTCGCCCACGAGCGCGCCCACCGCCAGCAGCACGCCCGCCAGCGTCAGCGTGCCGGCCACGCCGTAGGCCGCGCCGGCCGAAGTCTCGAGCCTGTTCAGCGCAAGGTCGGCCCTGGCCAGGTGCGCGTCGGCGTTCATCAGTGCGTCGCGCTGCGCATCGGCGCGCCCCGCCATCACCAGGTCGGTCTGGCCCGCGACGAGGTCGACGGTGCGCGCCCGCAGCGCCTCGATGCCATGTGCGCGGCGCACCGCCGGGCGCCGGGCGCGCCGCGCGATGAACAGTGCCAGGCCCCAGCCGGCGGCCACCAGCCACAGCAGCAGCGCGAGCCCCACGCCGACGTGCATGAATCCGAGCACCACGCCTGCGAACAGCGCCGCGCCCAGCGCCGCGGCAGCGGGCACGAGCAGCCGCAGGTAGAGCGACTCCAGCGCATCGATGTCGGAGGTCAGCCGGAACAGCAGCCGCGACGGCCGCATCGCCAGTTCGAGCGCCGCGCCGGGGCGTGCCCAGCCGCGGAACAGGCGCACGCGCAATGCCGCGAGCACGCCGAAGGTTGCATCGTGCGTGACCAGGCGCTCGCCGTAGCGCGATGCGGTGCGTCCCAGCGCCAGCAGCCGGATGCCGGCCGAGGGCATGAACACGTCGAAGGTGAAGGCCGTGGCCGCGTGCAGGCCGGCCAGCGCCGTCGCGGTGATGAACCAGCCCGACAGGCCGAGCAAGGCCATGCCCGCCAGCACGGTGGCCGCCGCCAGCAGGCCGCCCCACAGCAGCGCGCGAGGCTGCGTTGCCAGGAAGGGCCGCAGCACCAGCCGGAGATCGCGCCAGCCGCCCTGAGATCTGCTCATGCGGCGCGCTCCAAGGCCGCATCGGCCGGCTCGGCATCGAGGCGGATCGAGCGGTGCATGCGCGCCGCCAGCACCGGGTCGTGCGTGGCGACGACCAGGGTCTTTCCGCGCGCAAGGGCGAGCAGCGCGTCGGCCACCTGGGTGGCGGTTTCGCTGTCGAGGTGGGCGGTGGGCTCGTCCACCAGCAGCAGGTCGGCACACGGATGGACCGCGATGCGCGCCAGCGCGAGGCGCACCGCCTCGCCGCCCGACAGGCCGATGCCACCCTCGCCCAGCGCCACGCCCGGATGCGCCTGCGCCACCGTCTCGAGCGAGGCGAAGCGCATCGCCGCCGCAACCTGCGAGGCGCCCACGCCCGCGCGCCCGAGCGCGGCGTTGGATTCGACCGAGCCCGCGAACACATGCGGCTTCTGTCCCATCCACGCGATGCGCTGGCGCAGCGCACCCACCGTGCGATCGGACAGCGGCACGCCGCCGATGGAGATTTCGCCGCGCGCGGCCGGCAGCAGCCCCGCCATCAGCGACAGCAGCGCCGTCTTGCCCGTGCCGCTCGCGCCCGTGAGCGCCACGTGCTCGCCGGCCGCAATGCGCAGATCGAAGCCTTCGAAGACCTGGCGCTCGTCGCCCGGCCATGCGAAATGCAGGTCGCGGATCACGACGGCGGGCGCGGAGCCTGCGCGGGCCGCGCCTGTCGCGGCACGTGCGATCGGGGAGTCCGCGCCAGGCAGGGGCAATGCGCGCCTTTGCAGCGCATCGAGCGCCTGCAGTGCCGCCTCGCCGGCCGTGCGGTCGTGCCAGACCGCCGAGAGTTCGCGCAGCGGTTCGAAGAACGCCGGCGCGAGCAGCAGGATGAACAGCCCTTCCCCCAGGCTCAGCTGGCCTCCCCAGGCACCAAAGCCCAAGGGGCCCAGCAGATGGAAGCCGACGTACGCCGCCACCATGGCCACGCCCAGCGCCGAGAAAAGCTCCAGCACCGCCGACGAGAGGAAGGCGATGCGCAGCACCGCCATGGTCCGTTCCCGCAGCGACTGCGCCGCCTGCGCGAGCCGCTCGGCGGCCGCTTCCACCGCATCGAGCGCGCGCAGCGTGGCCAGCCCGCGCAGCCGGTCGAGCAGGAAGGCGTTCATGCCGCCCATCTCGACCATCTGCGCCTCGCTCGCCGCCTTGGCGCGCCAGCCGACGATGGCCATGAAAAGCGGGATGAGCGGAGCGGCAGCCAGCAGCACGAGTGCCGCCACCCACGAAAGGCTGGCCACTGCCGCCAGGATGACGGCCGGAACCACCATCGCGCGCCAGCGTGCCGGCCGGTAACGCACCAGATACGGCACCAGCGCTTCCGCCTGCTCGGCCAGAACGCTGGCCGCGCGCCCGGACGCGGCACGCTCGCGGTCCAGCGGCGAACCGGCCGCCAGCGCGAAGGCAGTCTGGGCGCGCAGCGCCGAGAGCTGCGCCCTTGCATGTCCGAAGATGCGCCTTGCGCCCCATGCCTCGCACACAGCCCGCAGCACGCCGAGCAGCAGGATGCCGCCGGCCGGCCACTGCACCGCCGAAATCCCCTGCCCCGAGGCCAGCCCCTGCACAGCCATGGCCAGCAGCGCCGCCTGCGGAATCCACGTGAGCGCCGCGGCGCCCTGCACGAGGCTTGCGGCATCCGGCCGTGCAGAAAACTGCAGCGGCGGCCGTGGCGGAGGATGCTTGATCATTCCTTGATATTTTGTATTTTCAGTATTTACTGAATATTCGCAATCTTATCAAAGGCGGAAAAACCCTGAAGCAGCCGGGAGCGTGACCGCTCCGGCGCCCTCTTGCAACCATTTCAGTGAAAACCGCCCGCGCCCTGCGCTGCCAGCGCGGGCGGCTCAGGTCAGAGCGAGACGAGCATCCCGCTGACCAGCAGGGCTGCGAACAGCGCCGCGACCACGCGCCACGACGCGGGCCGCAGCTCGACCCTGCGGTGCAGCAACTGCGCAGCGGCCACCGAAAGCCCGAAGGTGGCGGCCAGGCCCAGCGCATCGATCCAGGCGGGATGCGGCCCCAGCTGCGCCGCCGCCGCATTGGTGGCCAGCAGCACCGGGAAATGGATCAGGAACAGCGAATACGACATGCGGCCCAGCCGCTGCAAGGGCATGGCCGCATCCGGCCAGCGCCCGAGCGAGAGCCAGCCCCGCCGCTGCGCAACGGCAATCAGCAGCGCGCTCACCAGGGCGGTGGCGATGCGGCTGCGCCAGTCGACCGCGAGCGCGCCCGCGCCGGTCAGCGCGAGCAGCACGATGGCACTGCGCCAGGTGCTCGCGCGCGTCGCGCGTCCGATCCAGAAGGCCAGCATGCCGAGCCCGTAGGCGCCGAAGAAATAGAACCCCGTACCGTCGAGATCGGCGTTGCGGTTGAAGAGCAGCAGCGAAGCGGTGGCCAGGCACAACACCAGCGCCACCGGAATCCAGCGCTCGTACGAAGCCGCAGCCGGTGCCGGTGCGCGCCGCAGCATCGCGGGAAGCCCCATGAGCGCCAGCGCCAGCACGAACAGCTGGAAGTCGATGGCCACGTACCAGACGCCCGTGGACAGCGCCTCGTAGCCCAGCAGGTCCTGTATCAGCAAGCCGTGCGCAAGCAACTGGCCGATGCTCGGCGCGGCCGGCACGTCGTCGCCCGCCATCCAGGGGCGCACCAGGGCGGCCACCAGCACCGACACCGTGAGCGCCGCCAGGTAGGGCATGACCAGGCGGCCGTAGCGCTGCAGGATGCGCGCCATCGGCCGCTCCACGCGCAGCAAGCCGTCGGGTGCCAGGCTGGAAGCCGCAAGAAAGCCGGCAATCACCAGGAAGACCTGCACCGCGAGCCGGCCGTCATCGGCCAGCCAGCCCAGCAGGCCCGGTGCCAGCAGGAAGGCGCCCACCGGCATCGTGCCGTAGCGCGACAGGTGGTGCCCGACGATCACCGCGCAAGCGACGCCCTTGGCGATGTCGAGCAGCGGCATCCGCCCGCGCTGCGCGGGCTCCGCGGCAGGCGCCGGGTTGCGCGCGCCGTTCAAAGTGCGAGCCGCTGCCTTGCTTCCTGGTATTCGCGCTTGAGCTTTTCGATGAACGCGGCCGCGCTGGCCACTTCGGTCACGGCGCCGATGCCCTGGCCCGAGCCCCAGATGTCCTTCCAGGCCTTGGCCTTGCTGCCCTCGCCGCCGCCGAAGTTCATGGTCTTGACGTCGCCTTCGGGCAGGTTGGCCGGGTCCATGCCGGCCTTGACGATGCTGGGCGCCAGGTAGTTGCCGTGCACGCCCGTGAAGAGGCTGGAATAGACGATGTCGTCCGAGGTGCCATCCACGATGGCCTGCTTGTACTCGTCGCTCGCACGCGCTTCCTCGGTCGCGATGAAGGCGGTGCCGATGTAGGCGAAGTCCGCACCCATGGCCTGCGCCGCGAGCACCGCGCCGCCGGTGGCGATGGAGCCCGACAGCGCAATGGGGCCGTCGAACCACTGGCGGATTTCCTGCACCAGCGCGAACGGGCTCTTCACGCCCGCATGGCCGCCGGCGCCGGCCGCCACGGCAATGATGCCGTCGGCGCCTTTCTCGATCGCCTTCTGCGCGAACTTGTTGTTGATGATGTCGTGCAGCGTGACGCCGCCGTAGCTGTGCACCGCATCGTTCACGTCGGTGCGCGCGCCCAGCGAGGTGATGACGATCGGCACCTTGTACTTCACGACCATCTCCATGTCGTGCTCGAGCCGGTCGTTGCTCTTGTGCACGATCTGGTTGATGGCGAACGGTGCGGCGGGCTTGTCCGGGTTGGCCTTGTTGTAGGCCGCGAGCTCCTCGGTGATCTCGGCCAGCCAGTCTTCGAGCTGGGCCGCGGGGCGGGCGTTGAGCGCCGGCATCGAGCCGACCACGCCGGCCTTGCATTGCGCGATCACGAGCTTGGGGTTGCTGATGATGAACAGCGGCGAGCCGATGATGGGCAGCGGCAGGTTGGCGAGCACGGGGGGCAGCTTCGACATGTCGTCTCCGGGAATGGGGTTCGGTTTTATATAAGAGGAAGGCCTGCATCGCCCGTCAGGTGGGCGACACGGGGCCGTGGGTCATCAGAAGGCGTCGAGCGCCAGCGCCGTCACGCTTTCCGCGCCATCGACGATGCTGTCGCGCAGCCCGGGCGCCTTGGCGAGGATGTGCTCGGCATAGAAGCGGGCGGTCGC
>NZ_VIVL01000029.1 GCF_007828835.1 Variovorax beijingensis
CGGCGGTGTATGTTTTCCATGATCCGGCGAAGGACGCGTTCACAACATTCGTTCAGCTCTGCTGAACTCGCGGCATGAGGACAATCACCAAGACGCCTCCTCGCGGCCAGCCGGTGAAGCCGGACTGCCTTGCATTCAATGGCATCACGGGACCTTGCGCCCCGCTTGCCTGGCAGCACGATCGATCACGTCGGCGACTTTCTTCGGTTGGGTCATGAAGACCGCATGGCTTGCCTTCACCTCTTCCACCGTGGCACCAATGCGCTGGGCCATCTTGTGCAGCATCCGCACGTCGAAGGCCTTGTCCTCGGTCGCGATCACCGCCCAGCTTGGCTTGGTTCGCCATGCGGCGTGATTGAGCTTGGTCGCAAACACCGACATGTTGATCGGCACCTGCGAGTCACGCAAGAACGCGGCGTCCGCATCGCTGGCATCACCGGCGAAGCCGATCTTGAACTTCTCCAGACTGACGAATCCGTAGCCGTCGGCTTGCGTGTCGATCACGAAGTCGGGGGCACTGAATCCGGCGTACTGCTCACTCGTGGTCTCGCCGGCGTCGGGCGAGAGAGCGCTGACATAGACAAGACCGACCACCTTCGGGTTGGTGCCCGCCTCGGTGATGACCGTGCCCCCCCAGGAGTGACCGACGAGGATCGTGGGACCGTCCTGGCGGGCGAGCGCCCGCTGGGTCGCCGCCACGTCGTCGGCCAACGAAGTCAGAGGATTCTGAACAATAGTGACTCGGTAGCCTCTGTTGATCAGCTCGTCATAGACACCCCGCCAGCCCGAACCATCGGCAAAGG
Organism: Variovorax beijingensis; assembly: GCF_007828835.1. Lineage (GTDB taxonomy): Bacteria > Pseudomonadota > Gammaproteobacteria > Burkholderiales > Burkholderiaceae_C > Variovorax > Variovorax beijingensis_A. The sequence goes on from NZ_VIVL01000029.1 coordinate 804, forward strand.
CGCCATGCACCAGTACAACATTTTTTGCCTGCACCTGTTGCGCATGTGCGCCGCCACCGGGGCCGACGATGCTGGCGGTGGTCGCAGCGGCGATGAAAAGCTTGCGAATCAGTGAGTTCATTGGGGGTCCCGAGCAGTGGATGGAAGATTGAAAATGGTAGAAAAAAACGCGTTGAACAGGGTTGCAGAAATGGCCACAAAGTCAGATGTTTAAGCGTGTAGATTGCACTTCTGCAAAACGGCGTTGTGCAGATTTCCGCATTCACGCAATAAAGATGTGCGACACGATGAGCGCATCTGAGATCGGGACGCACACGAACAACCCCTCGCGGGATGCGCGGGCCGCTGGCCTGCTTCATGTTCGAGATGCAGCTGCCGATGGACCCGGCGCGCCTAGACCGTCGGGACGGTTCCCCCGTCTATCAAGTGCTCCGAACCCGAGATCGAGCCCGCCCGTGGTGACACAAGGAACGTGATCAGGTCAGCGACCTCTTGCGGTCTGGCCGGCCGGCCGAGCGGAATGCCGCCAAGCGATTGCATGATGATCCGCTTGCCGCCCTCGTAGTCGGTGCCGGCCTGGTCGGCAAGGCGCTCGGCCAGCGCCACCGACGCTTCGGTCTCGACCCATCCCGGCGACACGCGCAACACGCGAACGCCCTTGGGTGTCACCTCTTTCGACAACGCCTTGCTGTAAGTAGACAACGCCGCCTTGGCCGCCGCATAGGCGGTCGTGGATTCGGGCAATGGCAGCAGGCGCTGGATCGAGCTGACATGGACGATGACGCCTGAACCCTGCGCGAGCATGGCGGGCAGCAGTGCGCGATCGAGTCGGACGGCGGGCATGAGATTCTGGTTCAGTTCAGCGAACCAGCGCGCATCATCAAGGGCTGCAAAGCCGCCGCCTGGTGCACTGGAGCCGCCAAGCACGTTGACCAGGATGTCGACGCCGCCCCAATGGTCGAGCACCGACTGCGCGACCTTGGCGGCGCCCTCGGCCGTCGAAAGATCGGCAGCAACATGGATTACGTCCCCGATCGACCGCCCGGGCGCGGAGCGCGCCGTGGCCATCACCTGCACGCCGGCACCGCGCAGACCTTGAACGACAGCCGCGCCGACACCCTTGGTACCGCCGGTGACCAGCGCTCGCTGTCCTTGGAGTTGAAGATCGAAGCTCATGCCGTGATCTCCAGCGACGCGATCAGGCCACGTTCGAGGCGAAAGCGATACTGAAGGTCGACCGGGCTGCCGGGGAAATCGCCGGCCACGTGAGCCCGAACGACCTGGACTCCCTCCTCCTGATGCAGCGCAAACGGCTCGACCTTGTACCCGTACCGGGCCGCTGCGGCGGCCTTCCATTCTTGAATCGCGCGGCGGCCGGTGTGGGTGTGGCCTTCATCCTTCAGGCTGGCTTGTGGAATGAAGCATCGGGCCAGTGCCTCGGCGCTCTGCGCGTCGGCCACGAAGTAGGCCGAGATGGGATCGGGAAGGGTCAGGGTGCTCATGGTGACAACGCCTCGGAAGTGAAGTGGCAAGGATGCGCGTCGCACACCAATAAGTGAATCTTCTAGAATCTTCACGAGCTATGTAGAGGACGATACACAATGCGCGGAGTGGAATTTGCCGAGCTCAAGGCTTTTGCCGCGGTGGTGGAGCGTGCGAGCTTTGCCCGCGCCGCGGAGCATCTGGGGCTGTCTGCTTCCGCACTGAGTCAAACCATCCGACAGCTGGAAACGCGGCTCGGTACGCGTTTGCTGAATCGCACGACCCGCAGCGTTGCCACCACCGCGACCGGGGCGCAGTTGTACGGGCGCATCGCGCCGCTCTTTCAGGACATGGCCGATGCCGTGAACGAAGCGAGCGCCATGGCAGGTCAGACGCGCGGCACGCTGCGCCTCAACACCCTCGGGATGGCCGCCTGGACGGTGATCGGCCCCCGCCTGGGTCGGTTTCACCGGGCGCACCCGGAGGTCACACTGGACATCGTGGTCGAAAACGGACTGAGCGACATCGTTGCGGGTCGATTCGACGCTGGCATCCGCGTCGGAGGCAAGCTGGAGAAGGACATGATCGCCGTGCGCTTGACGCCGAATGTGAAGATGGTGGCCGTGGCATCCCCGGACTATCTGGAGCGTCGCGGTACACCGCGGTCACCGTCCGATCTGCAAGGCCACGCCTGCATCAACTGGCGACTTCAGAGCGACGGGAGTGCCTACCGCTGGGAGTTCGAAAAGAAGGGCAAGCGGACCGAAGTGGCGGTGGACGGACCGTTGGTCACCAATCATTCAGACATGGGTGTCGCTGCTGCACTGCAAGGACTGGGGATCGCCTATGCCTTCGATCGCGAACGAGTCGATGCGCTGCTCGCCCAGCAGCGCCTGGTGGAGGTTCTTGCCGACTGGTCGATTGCACGGCCAGGGCTGTTCCTGTATCACCCCAGCCGGCGCCACGTTCCGGCCGCGCTGCGCGCCTTCATAGACTGCATGCTGGAGAAAGCACCCTGAGCTAGGTCGGGTTCTGAATACTCGCCTTTGAGATTCAGAAATTCCAGCACATCTCTACCCTTGAAAGGTTTGTGCCGAGCGCCAGCCAAGGGAGGCGAGATCGTGGTGCTGAACGGCCCCGGCCTGGCCTTGGCGTCTCCGTCCCCGTCGGCCACCTACTTGTGAGCGATTCATTGGCGCAAGCACTGTCAGACTTCGCAGGTGCCTCTTTTGAACGGCCCGAAGAGGCCTACTACCAGACGATGAGCAGGCGCTGGAACTCAGCCAACGATGCGCGTTGACCGGCCAGAATGAACGACCGCTTTCCGAAAAGTCGGACAGCCGGTATGGGCCCGTTGCTCCGGCCCGGCGTGAGGCTACAGTGCCAGAAGGCGACACTGGACACACTCCTGGAAAATGCGCGGAAAGCGGTCGCTCCCTAAAACGGGTTCTGGCGTGGGTAAGCCCGTAGACGCGTGGGCGGCCAGTAATAGAGACTCCGGGCTATTCTTCCCCGGTCACCATGCACATCACACTCCGTCAGCTGAAGTACTTCGTCGAGATTGCGCGCAGCCGCAGCTTCTCGCGCGCTTCACAGCGTCTCCAAATCGCGCAGCCGGCGCTAAGCCAGAACATTGCTGCGCTGGAGGACGAACTGGGGGCCAAACTCTTTGTACGTCATGCCAAAGGGGTCGACCTCTCGCCGGAAGGCCAACGTCTTTATGACCGCTCCCTGGACCTCATCGCGAGCTTCGATACGCTTCGAGGAGAGGTTCATGATCGGGACGCGCTGCCGGCCGGCGCCGTCCGACTGATGGTGGCGGGCTCCGTGGCCGGCGTCGTCATCGCGCCGCTCCTGCATGCGGTTGCTACCTCGTATCCCGACATCAGGCTCACCGTGAGCGATGCGCTATCGTCTGAGGCACGGAGGGAAGTCGAAGCTGGTCATGCGCAGCTCGCCCTGATGCCGAGTCCCGCCGAGTTGCAGGGGATGGAGGCCGTGCCGGTGTTCGAGGAGCACTTCATGGTCTATGGGGCGGCCAAATTGATGCGGCGAGAACCGGCGGAGATTGCATTTGCAGAGCTTGCCCGGCGGCCGCTGGCAGCACCCGACCGCGCCCACGACCTGCGCAAAATCATCGAGCGTGCGGCCATCGCAATTGACCAACCGCTGGACGTCCAATACGAGCTGAATAGTCCACCGATGTTGGTCGCTGTCGTCAAAGAGGGACTGGCCTATGCCATCCTGCCCCCAAGCAGTTGTATCGAGGCTGTCGCCGCGAAATCAATCGTGGGTCGCCCCATCGCCGGCACGAACCTGAGTCGGGTGCAAGCCATCGTCTGGCCCCAGGAACGTCCACTTTCGCCCGCAGCAGTAGCCGTACGAGACCTTCTCGCACAGGTCGTCCGCCAGCGATTGGAGGCTGGCCTGCTGTACGGTCGGCTCATCGAACCAGGCCATAAGAAAATCTGAAGCCCCCCCAGTCCAAGACGGTATTGGATTCGAGCGCTGGCATTGCCCACACTCCGATGCATGGGAGCCCCTGAGGCTCCGGCAACCGGAGACAAGACATGCCAGGAAAGAACGTTGTGGTCATCATGTCCGATGAGCATGACCCGCGAATCATGGGGTGTTCGGGCCATCCCTTCGTCAAGACGCCCCACCTCGACGCGCTGGCCAGGCGCGGCATCCGCTTCACAAACGCCTACACGCCGAGCCCCATTTGCGTTCCAGCGCGTGCGGCCTTCGCGACCGGCCTTCGCGTGCATCAGATCCGGCTGTGGGACAACGCCATGCCCTATACCGGCGAACAGCGCGGCTGGGGCCATGTGCTGCAGGAACATCATGTTCGCGTGGAGAGCATTGGCAAGCTGCACTATCGCAGCGTGGAGGACCCGGCGGGATTCGACGAGGAGCACCTGCCGATGCACGTCGTCGGCGGCCATGGGATGGTTTGGGCCTCCATTCGCGACCCCTTCCGTCCCCGAGTGGACGGCCCGCGGATGCTGGGAGAACGCATCGGTGCGGGGGAATCGTCCTATACCCAATACGACCGTGCCGTGACCCAACGTGCGGTGCAGTGGTTGAAGGAAGCAGCTGCGCGAAACGAAGAGCACAGCTTCGTGCTGTACGTGGGCCTGGTCGCGCCGCACTTCCCCTTCGTTGTACCTGACGAGTACTTCAACCTGTATCCGCTGGACAGCTTGCCCGAGCCCAAGCTCCATCCGAGCAACGGCTATCAACGGCACCCCTGGGTGCAGGAGTACGCGGACTTCATGGGCTCGGAGGACCGCTTCGCCGACGCGCAGGAGCGCCTACGCGCCTTCGCGGCCTACTACGGTTTGTGCAGCTGGCTCGACCACAACGTCGGTCAGATAGTGCGTGCCCTCGACGACTCGGGGCTGGCGGACAGCACGCAGGTCATCTACACGTCGGACCACGGCGACAACCTGGGCGCTCGCGGCGTGTGGGGAAAATCAACGCTCTATGAAGAGAGCGTGAAGGTTCCCATGCTGATGGCAGGCCCCGGAATCACAGCATCTGTTTGCGAGACCCCGGTCGACTTGCTGGACTTGTTCCCAACCATCCTCGAGGGCGCCGGAATTGACCCCGCGCCTGAGATGCAGGACCGGCCGGGGCGTTCGCTGCTGGAGGTTGCGATGTCGGAACCCGAACCGGACCGCCCCATTCTCAGCGAGTACCACGCCGCCGGCAGCAACTCGGCCGGATTCATGCTGCGCAAAGGCAGATGGAAGTACCACCACTACGTGGGCTTCCGCCCCGAGCTGTTTGACCTGCAGGAAGACCCGGAAGAACTGCGCGACCTGGCTGAGGATCCGACCTATGCCGGGGTGCTGGAAAACATGCGTCTTGCGCTCTACGCCATCTGCGACCCGCAGCTCGTCGACAGGCAGGCCAAGGCCGACCAAGCGGAGCTCATTGAAAGGCACGGTGGCATCGACGCTGCGCACAAGCTCGGCTCGTCCACCTCGACCCCGGTCTCGGCAAAGCCGGAAGAGAGCCTGTCATGAGCACGACCATCCCGGAAATCGAAGAGCGCTTCCTGAGCGATTGGAGCGGCCTCACGGTCGGGCGACCGCGTGAAGTGCACCGCCCGCGAAGCACGGAGGAAGTGGCTGCCCTGGTGCAGCGCTGCAGGCAAGAGGGCTTGTCCATCACCGTGCAGGGCGGCATGACCGGGGTGGCCGGAGGTGCTGTTCCTTCCGACGGCGACATCGTCATCAATCTCGAGCGAATGAATGCCATCGAGGACATCGACGCGCTGGAAGGGGTGATGCAGGTGCAAGCCGGCGCAACGCTTCAACAAGTGCAAGAGGCGGCGGCAGCGGCCGGGTGGATGTTTGCGGTGGACCTGGGAGCGCGAGGCAGCTGCCAGGTCGGTGGAAATGCCGCCACCAATGCCGGCGGCATTCGTGTGATTCGTTATGGGACGATGCGGGATTCGGTACTGGGGGTGGAGGCCGTGCTGCCGGACGGAAGCGTTGTGCCCTCCCTCACCCGTCTCGTGAAGAACAGCGCAGGACTCGACCCGCGATTCCTCTTCATTGGCACCGAAGGCACGCTGGGCATCATCACGCGATTGACCCTCCGTTTGCATCCACCGATGGGGCAGACGGCAGCGGCCTGGGTCTCCGCTTCGAAATTCGAGGCGCTGCCCTGTTTGCTGCGCTCGCTCAAGCGGACCTTGGGCAGTGCGCTGTGCGCCTTCGAATTCATGTCCAACCGCTATGTGCGCTTGGCGTGCCGATTGACAGGCGCCGTAGCGCCTCTACCAGTCGAAGGCGCATGGCATGTCCTGATTGAGGCCGCCGGAAATGCTGGTCAGCCCATGGAGGAGGCGTTGCAGGCGGCCCTTGAGCACGCCATTGAGACCGGCGAGGTCAGCGACTGCGCAATCGCTGCAAGTGAGGCGCATCGAGAAGCCTTCTGGCGCATTCGTGAAGCCATCCCGGAGGTCCTCACGCATCTCAAGCCGGCGGCGACGCTTGACATCGGACTTCCCTGGGCCCGCACGGGTGAGTACCTCAAGAAGGTGGACACCGAATTGCAGGCGAAGCTGCCGGGGGCCGAGCACCTGTTCCTTGGGCACCTGGGCGACAACAACCTGCATCTCATCAGCGGCGCGGTCGACGAGGCCGGTGTGCATGAGGTGGATGAAATCGCGTACGGTGCTCTGCGCGGCTGCGGCGGCACGGTGAGTGCCGAGCATGGCGTTGGTCGTCTGAAGAAGGACTACCTCTCGGTGTCTCGCTCCGCAGGGGAAATCGCACTAATGAGGCGACTCAAGGAGGCCTTGGACCCGATGAACATCCTCAATCCCGGACGCATCCTCGGCTGAGTAACGCGACGAATCAGGCGAACCAAGGAGACAAGACATGAAACGCAGAACAATGCTCGCCCTGATTGGCGCAACGTCAGCTGGCTGGCTCGCATCGCCTTCGTATGCGGCGCGCTCCTCGTATCCCAGCGCGCCCGTTCGCATGGTTGTGCCATATGCAGCCGGCGGCGGCATCGATGCAGTTGCCCGCATGTTGGCCCAGGGCATGGGCGAAGAGTTGCACCAGCCTGTCGTCGTGGACAACCGCGCGGGCGCTGGCGGAATGCTTGGTGCGGAGGTCGTGGCGAAAGCGCAGCCTGACGGCTACACGATACTGCTGGCCGGTAATCCGGAACTCAACATCACGCCGCAGCTACAGGCGAAGACGAGCTATTCAGCGGTGAACGACTTTGCGCCCGTGGTACTTGTTTCCCAGTCGCCGAATATCCTGGTCGCCAATCCCTCACTTGGCGCTAAAACCTTGCGCGAGGCGCTGGACGCAGCCAAGAAGAAGGGCGCTATCGGTATCGGCACGCCCGGCAATGGCTCGCCACAGCACATTGCCGTCGAAGTTCTGCGCATGCAGACCGGCATGGACATCATGCATGTGCCGTACAAGGGTGCCGGCCCTGCCACGGTCGCCGCGCTCGGCGGGGAGGTGACTTTCGCACTCGTCGGCGCACCGCCCGTACTGCCGCATATCAACAGTGGAAAGCTGGTCGCATTTGCCGTCACGCAGCCAAAGCGCTCGCCGTTGATGCCGAACGTACCGACTCTTGGCGAGGCGCTCGGCATGATGCAGAACGACGACTTCGTCACCTGGTACGGCCTGCTTGTTCCTGCCAAGACACCGCCTGAGATTGTCGATGTCCTCTCAAAGGCGGCGTTCTCCGTCCTCAACCGCAGTGACTCGCGCTCGCGGCTGGCAGTTCTCGGCACTGACCTCGTCGCGATGCCGGCAGGACCTTTTGCTGAGCGGATGCGCCGGGAGACCCAGGTCTACGGCGAAATCATCAAGCGGTTTGGAATCAAAGCAACCTGAGGAGTGGTGGTCAGCAGAATTGACTGGGACCGAACTGCAGGGAGACTCGTTTCCGGCCTTCGCTTCAGCAGAACTGCCCGGAAGCGCCGGACGTGTTGAGGCGCCAACCCGAACGACCGCTTTCTCGGGATGACGAACTTCCGCAACGGGCCCAAAGCCGTCGCCCACGCGATGTTCCTCATACCCGCGCGGAGTACAGGCCAGAGCGCTGCAGGAAGCGCCAACGAAACCGTACTTGCGCCCGACCGCCCGGAGCCCAGACGTGCTCCGGCCTACTTGGGCTGTGCGGCCTGGGGAGTGTTCCGAAAGCTGATCGCCATCCGGTTGTAGGTGTTCATCACGCCGATCGCGATGGTGAGGTCCACCAGCTCGCGCTCGTCGAAGACCCTCCTTGCGGCTTGGAAGTCCGCATCGGGCACGCCCGAATCGGCAACGCGCGTCACCGACTCCGCCCAAGCCAGGCCTGCCTGCTCACGAGGATCGAACAGGTCGCCGGCCTCGCGCCAGGCCTGCAGCAGCGCAAGCTTTTCCACGGGCACGCCCTTCTTCAAAAGGTCCCGCGTGTGCATGTCAAGGCAGTATGCGCAGTTGTTGATCTGCGAGACACGGAGGTACACGAGATCGACGAGGACGGGTGAAAGGCTGCTCTGGGCGACGTAGCCGTAGACGGCGCCGAGCGCCTTGATGCCAGCGGGGGCGAGTTGGTTGTAGTCGAGACGTTGGCTCATTGCTTCTTCTCCATGGATTCGGATTCGGCTGCAGGGGTGGTCAGCGGAGAGTCCCCGGTGTCCGTCACAAAGACCGCCAGCAGCTTCGCGGGCTTCATCCTGCTGGCATTGCGGCTGACGGTGTGCCGCGCGCCAGGTGGCTCGTAGAAACTCTCGCCGGCGCGCAGGAACTGCTTCGGCCCGTCGTTCACCTGCGACTCGATGGAACCCGAAACCACATAGGCGTAGATGAATGCGGACTTCGCATGCATGTGGGCGGGCGAGGCGGCCCCCGGCGGATAGTCGACCACGACCGCGGTCAGCGACTTGCCGGGAATATTGGGGATGGCCTGTTGAAGCGCGGGGGTGACTTTCTCGCTCTGCTCGTGCGCCGCCGCGGCAGCACACAAGAGGCCGGCCGAGGCTGCTGCAACCAGGCTGGCAGCGAGCCGTGAGTTGTTGTTCATGTGGGTTCTCCTTGGTGAAACGGTGAAGGTGCCCCTATAGGGATGGCCTTGCCACCGAATGATGGTTGCTCCGCAGCTCCAAGGGAACTGATGTCTTTTCAGCCACGAAATGCACGCCGTGCACTTCGGCGGCGGCGCTTACTAGCCGAGCGATTCCTCGGCGGCACGGGCCATCTTTGCCACCATGTCGAGCAACCACACGTGCGCGGCCTCGTGCTCGTCGCGGCGATGCCAGACCGCGCGAATGGTGGAAGTTCCGGCCTGATAAGGCGGTTGCCGACGCAGCAGATCGCGGTCCTTCACGAGCGCCACTGCAAGCGAGGCGGGGACGATGGACAGCATGTCAGTGTCACGAAGGAGTTCGGGTATCGCCAGGGAGTGCGGCACTGTGACGCGCGCATGTGGCGCTTCCTGTTCCGCCTGGAGCGCCTCTTCGAGCGCTTGCCGGTCGAACATTTCCGACTGGCGTGCGAGGCCGCGCTCCAGAATGAATCCGCCGACGGCGCCTTCTTCCTGGCCGCCGACGGAAACGGTCACAAGCGGGTACTTGGCCATGTCACGCAGCGTGAGCTTCCGGCGTGACGCGGGATGACCGCGCCGCATCAAAATGGCCTCGCCTTGCGACATCAGCGTGCGCGAGTTCAATCGGTCGGGCACATGCGCGAAGATGCCGATAGCGAGATCGATCCGCCCCAGGTCGATCTGCTCCGCAAGGTCAAGCCGCGTGGAGGGCCGAATCACCAGCTCCACGCGGGGGGCGACGTGCTGAAGCTCGCGCGAGAGCGGTGCAATGATCACCGAGGTCAGATGATCGTTCGCGGCAATGACAAAGCGACGGGACGACTCTGCCGGAGCGAAGGGCTCGACACCGAGGGTTGTCTCGATTCGACGCAGGGCATCGCGCAGAGCCGGGGCCATGGCTGCAGCCCGCCCGGTAGGAACCATTCCCTTGCCCGTTCGCATGAACAATTCGTCGCCGACCAGCTCGCGCAGCCTTCCGAGCGCGTGGCTTACCGCAGATTGGGTGAGATTGAGCCGCTTGCCCGCGAGGACCAGATTGCGCTCCTCGTAGACGGCATCGAACACCTTCAGCAGGTTCAGGTCCATTCGGCCAATGCTCATGCTTGCCCTTCTGCAATGAATGGCGTGCATTATGAGCTTGCAAAAGCAGCAGTTCCCTTCAGTTCGGTCAGCGCCCATGATTGCCCTCAAGTTAACCGCCGGAGCACTGAAGATGACCACCGAGACACCCCTCTGCGCACGCGAGGCGCTCATCGAGCGCTGCATTCCCTTCCTCGAAGAAGTGAAGTACATGACCGCCGGTCCGCTGGTGGAGCGCTGGCTGAACGAGAAGTACGGACCAGAAAGCGAGCTGTATCAGACCCTCTGCCGACTCGTGAAGTCGGGCGTCAAGCAGGGTTGGGCGGCGAACGTGGAGATCGACGGTCCCAGCTACCGCCGAAGCCGCGTCGCCGAACCGTCGGACCGCACCTTGCACTTCAGTATCACCGCGGTGTACATGAACAGCACCGGCAACCACCAAGGGCATCCCGACCACCGGTTCCGCGGCCAATACCACGGGCATCCATACGGCGAGTTCAACATGGTCGTGCCCGTCACCCTCGGCGCGGCGCTATGCGGCCCGAGTGGATGGTGCTACGGCGGCTGGACCGCGCCTGCACCCGGCAGCAAGCACTACCCGGAAGCCAAGGGAGGGGCGGTCATCGCGCTGTTCTTCCTTCCTTCGGGGCGGATCTCCTACCACTCTGCACCGCAGGAGTAGACGATGGACAACTCAGTACGTGATTTGGGCCAGAAGGCCATTGCCCAATGCGTCTCGGCCGTCATGCGCTCGCGGCACGCGGTTCGTGCGTTCAAGCCGCAGCCACTCGACCGTAAGCTGGTGGAGGACATCCTGGAGGACGCTGTCACGGCGCCGAGCGGCGCGAACATCCAGCCCTGGCGCGTCTACGTCGTCACTGGTACGGTGAAGGATGATCTCGCCGATGCGCTGCTCGCGGCTTCGCGGGCCGGCGCTGTTCCGGCGCCGGCACACTTTCCCGACCCATTGCCGGACGTGTTTCGCGCGAGGCTGCAGGACTTCGGAGCGCGCTACTACGAATCCCTCGGAATCGATCGGACCGATGCTGCCGCGCGGGCGCGCCAGTCCGAGCAGAACCTGTCTTTCTTCGGTGCACCGGTGGGACTCTTGTTCACCATCGATCGCAGGCTGAGGCCGCACAGCTGGATCGACCTCGGCCTGTTCGCCCAGAACGTGATGATCGCGGCGAAGGCCCGCGGCATCGACACCTGTCCGCAGGTCTCCTTTGCACCCTTTCATGACGTGATCGCCACACACCTGCAGATGGAGCCCTGCGAGGTGACAGCCTTCGGCATGTCGATGGGACATGGCGACCCGCATGCCCCGGTAAACCAGATTGTCACGCCACGCGAGCACCTCCGCGACTTCGCACGGATCGTCGGCTTTCCCGAAGAGCACTCCGCGCGGTGACGCCCGCGTCATTTCATCAACCGCGAGAGATCATCATGACACCTCAAGAAGTCTCCGGAATCCGCATTCCGGACAGCCAGGTCGCTCGTGAGCTGACGCAGCTCATTCGCGACACCGAAAGCGACCTGCTCTACCACCACTCCTTGCGCGTCTATTGCTGGGGCGCGCTCGCGGGCCGCCGGGCAGGGTTGAAGTTCGATCCCGAACTGCTCTACGCAGCATCCATGTTCCATGACGTCGGGTTGACCGCGCGCTACGGGAACAGCCAGCTTCGTTTTGAAGTCGACGGTGCCAATGCGGCGCGCGATTTTCTTCGGAGCCACGGCATTTCCGAAAGTGGAGTCGAGACGGTCTGGAACGCCGTGGCTCTCCACACGACGCCCGGAATTCCGCAGTTCATGCGGGCGGAGATCGCATTGGTGCAAGCGGGCGCCGGCATGGACGTTGCCGGCCGCAGCTACGACCAGTTCACTGCTGCGGAGCGCCAAGCCGTGCTCGCTGCGTTTCCGCGGGAATGCGATTTCAAGAGCGGGATCGTTGACGCCTTTTACCAAGGCTTGAAGCACCGTCCCGACAGCACCGTGGGCACGTTCAACGACGACTTCCTCGCATGCAAGGATCCGCACTTTCACCGCGTCGACATGTGCGCCGTCATTCGTGCGTCGAAGTGGCACGGGTGAACTGCCGGTCGAGAGCTAGCGCCTTCTCCGGCCGTTGCTCAACTCAGGCTCCAGCCATAGTCCGTCAAGAGCTCGAGGCCAAGGACATCTTGGTAGAACGCCCGGGCCCTACCTGGGCGGAGCGCCTCGAAATTGGCGACTATCCGTAAACTTGCAACATCGTTCTTCTTTCTGCTGTCGAGGATGGTGCTGCTTTGCTTCAACCGGAGGGGTGACCCCAACGGCGGCTTCTGGCCGAGGCCGTGTGGAAACGGCTTTGACTAGCGAGTATGCCGAACCCGCGCCCATGTGGGCGTCCTCGGCGCACCGAGTCATCCGGTGGTCCCG
>NZ_VIVL01000030.1 GCF_007828835.1 Variovorax beijingensis
CGAGGACAGGTCCTGGTTGCCCGCGGCAATCTCGCCCGAGGCCGTCGCGATCGCATCGGTGCCCTGGCGCACGCCGCTCACCACGGTGGCCAGGCCGCCGCGCATCGACTCGACGGCCCGCGTGATGACGCCGATCTCGTCGCGGCGCTCGGACGACAGCGGCCGCGACAGGTCCCCTTGGCCGATGGCCTGCACATGCTCGCTCAATACGCGAAGCGGCCGCACCATGCGCCGGATGAAGACGACCAGCCCCGCGCCCAGCAGCAGCGCGGCCAGCGCCATGAAGCCGCCGAGCAGGCGCATCTCGCGGTAGAGATCAGCCATCACCTCCGAGGCGGGAATCTCCGCCACCACCAGCCAGCCGGCCGCGTCGCTCCTGCTCACGGACGCATAGCGCCGTCCCGCCTGCACCGGCAGGAGCACAGCGGGTGCATCGTCGATCCACGAGGCGTCCTCGCCCTTCAGGCGTGCAAGCCAACCTGCCGGATCTGCACCCTGCACAACCTCGGACAGCTTCTTGCCGGCCGCCGACGGATGGAACACGAGCGCGGCAGCGGCAGGATCTGCGCCCGGGTTGACGATGTAGAGCCCGCCCGTGTCGAAGATGCGGCTCTGGCCCACCGCTTCGCCGAAGGAGGCCTGCTGCTGCGAGATGTCCAGGCCGATGTAGAGCACCGCGACGACCTGGCCGGCCGCATCGCGCACCGGCTCGTAGACCGTCATGAAGGGGCGCCCGAACAGCATGGCGCGGCCGACGAATTTCCTGCCCGAGCGCAGCACCGGATACGCGGCGCTCTTGCGGTCGAGCAGCGTTCCGATGGCACGCTCGCCGTTCTCCTTCTTGACCGAGGTCGTGATGCGGCGGAAGTCTTCGCCCTGCACCACGAACACCGTGGCGTTGGCACCAGGAAAATCCCGCGCGAAGGCATCCACCTCGCCCGTGCTCGCGCCATCGATCGGCGTGCCGTAGCTGCTTACGATGCCTTGGGCAGCATCTTCGACAGCGAAGGTGGCCGAGAACTGGCGCCGGAAGACGCCGTAAGCGTTCTCCGCGGTCAGCTGCATGGTGCGGTCAAAGATGTCGAGCGACCGCGCAATCGCTTCGGCCTTGGCATTGGCGTATTGCGCGGCGCTGCGCTGCTGCTGCGCGGAGCCGATCGCATAGAACGCCGCGAGCAGCAGCACCGTCACCAGCAGAATGGCAAGGGCGGCCCTGACGGTGAGCGTGCGCGCCAGCGAGACGAAGGGGCGCGTTGGCTGGGACGAGTCCGTGGCTGCGGCTTTCATCAGGGTTCTTTCCTGTGGGGTGGGGTCTAGAACTCGGTCCAATCGCCCGCAGCACCCGCGGCGCCGCCGGCCAGGGTCAGCGGCGGAGCGGAGGCCACGGCTTCCTTCTTGCGCGGCTTCGCGGTCGGCCGGGCCGGCGCTTCGGGCGTGCGCGGTGTTTGCGCATGGAGGGCTTGCGCCCCGCCTTCGAGCCTGAACACGCTCACGGCCTGCACCAGGCTCGCGGCCTGCTCCTGCATCGACTGCGCCGCGGCGGCCGCCTCTTCCACCAGCGCCGCGTTCTGCTGCGTCACCTGGTCCATCTGCGCGATCGCCTGGTTCACCTGTTCAATGCCCGTGCTCTGCTCCTGGCTCGCCGCCGTGATCTCCCCGATGATGTCGGTCACGCGCTTCACGCTGCCCACGATCTCGGCCATGGTCTTGCCGGCTTCGCCCACCAGCGCACTGCCCATGTCCACCTTGCCCACCGAGTCGTCGATCAGGCCCTTGATTTCCTTGGCCGCTGCGCCCGAGCGCTGCGCGAGGTTGCGCACTTCGGAGGCGACCACCGCGAAGCCGCGGCCTTGCTCGCCGGCTCTTGCCGCTTCGACGGCCGCGTTCAGGGCCAGGATGTTGGTCTGGAACGCAATGCCGTCGATCACGCCGATGATGTCGACGATCTTCTTCGAGGAGGCATTGATCGAGGCCATGGTGTCCACCACCTGGCCCACGACATTCCCGCCCTTGACGGCCACTTCGGAAGCCGACAAGGCCAGTTGATTCGCTTGGCGCGCGTTGTCGGCGTTCTGCTTGACCGTGCTCGTGAGCTCTTCCATCGAGGCGGCCGTCTGCTCCAGCGAACTCGCCTGTTCCTCGGTGCGCGAGGACAGGTCCTGGTTGCCCGCGGCAATCTCGCCCGAGGCCGTCGCGATCGCATCGCTGGAATTCTTGATCCGCACCACGACCTCGGTCAGCTGGTCCTGCATGCGCTTGATCGAGAACAAGAGGCTGCCGGCGCGGGCCGAGCGGGCCTGCACACTTTCAGTCAGGTCGCCATTTGCGATGCGGCCGACCACATCGGCGGCATAGCCGGGCTCGCCGCCCAGCTGCCGTGCCAGCAGCCGCGCCACCACCACGCCGAGCCCCACACTGATGGCGATGCCGGCCAGCGCCATCAGCACCATCAGCAGGCGCGAGGTCTTGAAAGTGCGCGCGGCATCCTCCATGCTGTCCCTGGCCTGCTGGTCGCTGTAGGCCACCATGCGCTGAAGCACTTTCTCCAGCGCACGCGACTCCTTGAGCAGCTGCTCGCTCTCCTGCGGCACGCTGCCTTCGAACTGCGAGCTGTCCAGCGACTGCTTGGCGATCAGGTCGGCAAAATCGGCCATGTGCTTTCGCAGCGGCGGCATCAGGCGCTGGTACTGCTCGCTGAGTTCGCGGCCCTCGGGCGTCTCTTCGAGCAGCGGCTTGACCTCGGCCACGTTCGATTCGAGCGCCTTCACGGCGTTCTTCAATTCCGTGAAGCCGGCATTGCGCTCGCCCTTGGTACCGGCCGACAGCAGCCCCATCTGGGCGCGGCTCGCGTCGAGCAGGTGGATGTTGGCCGCCTGCACGGCCTTCATTGCGCGCAGGTCGTGGCTGTAGAGGTTTTCCGTCGAGGCGTTGATGCGCCCCATGTGGAAGATGCCGAGCCCGCCGACCGCGGCGCCTACCGCCGCGACCACGAGAAAACTGAGAACCAGCTTGGCGGCGACACGAAGCTTCAGGAACCATTTCATTTTGCTTTTCCTGCGGTGCGTGTCAGAACTCGGTCCAGTCGCCCGGCGCGGCGGCCTGGGCCGCGGCGAGCCTTGGGGCGGAACGGGTGCCGGCCGCGTGGCGGGCCGCTGCCGGCCGGGCGGGCGCCTTCAGCGCAGGCACCGCCTTGCGCGGCGGCAGCGCCGGCTGGACGCGGGCCTGCATCTGCACGAGCGGGCGCGGCGCGTTGTCGCTGTCGAGCTTGAACACGCTGACCGACTCGACCAGGCTCGCGGCCTGCTCCTGCATCGATTGCGCCGCGGCGGCCGCTTCTTCCACCAGCGCCGCGTTCTGCTGCGTCACCTGGTCCATCTGCGCAATCGCCTGGTTCACCTGTTCGATGCCGGTGCTCTGCTCCTGGCTCGCGGCCGTGATCTCGCCCATGATGTCGGTCACGCGCTTCACGCTGTCCACGATCTCGTCCATCGTGCGCCCCGCCTCGGCCACCTGGCGGCTGCCGGCCTCGACCTTGTCCACCGAGTCGTCGATCAGGCCCTTGATTTCCTTGGCGGCTGCGCCCGAGCGCTGCGCGAGGTTTCTCACCTCGGAAGCGACGACTGCGAAGCCGCGGCCTTGCTCGCCGGCTCTTGCCGCTTCGACGGCCGCGTTCAGGGCCAGGATGTTGGTCTGGAACGCGATGCCGTCGATCACGCCGATGATGTCGACGATCTTCTTGGACGAGCTGTTGATGGAGCCCATGGTGTCCACCACCTGGCTCACCACGCCGCCGCCGCGCACCGCCACTTCGGAAGCGGAGACGGCCAGCTGGTTGGCCTGGCGCGCGTTGTCGGCGTTCTGCTTCACGGTGCTCGTGAGTTCTTCCATCGAGGCGGCCGTCTGCTCCAGCGAGCTGGCCTGCTCCTCGGTGCGCGACGACAGGTCCTGGTTGCCTGCGGCGATCTGCCCCGAGGCCGTCGCGATCGCATCGGTGCCGTGGCGCACTTCGCCCACCACCTTGGCCAGGCTGCCGTTCATGCCCTTGAGCGCGTGCATCAACTGGCCGGTCTCGTCCTTCGTCGTCACTTCAATGCGGCTGGTCAGGTCGCCGGCGGCCACCGCTTCGGCCACCTCGACAGCGCGGCGCAGCGGATGGGTGATGCTGCGCACCAGCAGCCAGGCGAGCACCAGGCCCAGGCCCAGCGACAGCGCGCCGAAGACGACCAGCATCAGGCTGGTGCTGGCGCGCGTCTCCTTGCTGCGTTCGGCCGCGGCGTCGAGCAGCGCCCGCTCCGTGTCCACCATCTGCTGCACACCCGCGAGATAGCTGCGCGAGGTGGGCTCGAAGCGTTCGTTGAAGATCCGGTTGGCGCCTTCCATGTCGCCCGCCAGCTTGGCCTTGCTGACCTCCTCGCGGGCCGCGAGGTACGCCTTGCGCAGCTCGCCGACCTTGTCGTACACCGCCTTCTTTTCAGGCGTGTCCATCTGTTCCTCGATGAACTTCTGCAGATCGTTGGTCTCCTTGATGGAGAGGGCCGTGGCCGGCGCGAAGTAGGCGATCAGGCTCGCATCGCTGCTCTTGGCAATGGCTGCGGCGCGCTGTATGCCCGAGTTGGTGTTGCGCAGCCAGTCGGCGCCCGCACGCTCGGTCTTGATGTTCTTCTCGACCATCGCATTGATTTCCTCGCCGAGCTGCCGCAGCTTCAGCACGGCAAGCACGCTGCTCGTGAGAGACAGGGCGAGGATGACGCCGATCACGACGGCCAGCCGCTTGCCGATGGAAATATTGCTCAGAAACATGCTCGTCACTCCAGAAGATCAGGAAAGGGCAAGCACGCAACGCGCGCACTTGCCGCAGGAAAAGGTTGTGCGCGCCGGCCGATTTCTCTCGGGCCGCGGCGGCCTCAGGCAGCGATCTTTTCGACCAGGCCCATTTCGTCGCTGGACATCAGCCGGTCGATGTCCACCAGGATCAGCATCCGCTCGTCCAGCGTGCCCAGCCCGATCAGGTAGTCGGTGTCCAGCACCGAGCCCATCTCCGGCGCCGGCTTGATCTGCTCCGCGCTCAGGGTGATCACGTCCGACACGCTGTCCACCACCATGCCCACCACGCGCCCTGCGATGTTCAGCACGATCACCACCGTGAACTGGTCGTAGCTCGGCGTGCCCAGCCTGAACTTGATGCGCATGTCGATGATCGGAACGATGATCCCGCGCAGGTTCACCACGCCCTTGATGTATTCCGGCGCATTCGCAATGCGCGTCACCGCGTCGTAGCCGCGCAGCTCCTGCACCTTCTGGATGTCGATGCCGTATTCCTCCTGGCCCAGCGTGAAGGAAAGGAATTCCAGGGGGCGGCCGGCCCGCGACGGGGCGGTGTTGCGGCTGTCGGCGGTCTGTTGGGATGTTGTAGTGCTCATCGGATATCTGTCGCTGTTGGCTAGAACTCTGGCCACCCGCCACCGGCTGCGCCGGCCATGGCCAGCTGCGGTGACGCGGGTGCTTCGTGGGTCTTCTTGCCCGGCACGAGGCGCCGGGACTTCTCGGAAGCCTGGGGCGTGGCAGCGGCGCTGCCGGCCTCGAGCCGGAACACGCTGACCGACGCCACCAGGCTCGCGGCCTGCTCCTGCATCGACTGCGCCGCGGCGGCCGCTTCTTCCACCAGCGCCGCGTTCTGCTGCGTCACCTGGTCCATCTGCGCAATCGCCTGGTTCACCTGTTCGATGCCGGTGCTCTGCTCCTGGCTCGCGGCCGTGATCTCGCCCATGATGTCGGTCACGCGCTTCACGCTGTCCACGATCTCGTCCATCGTCCGCCCCGCCTCGGCCACCTGGCGGCTGCCGGCCTCGACCTTGTCCACCGAGTCGTCGATCAGGCCCTTGATTTCCTTGGCGGCTGCGCCCGAGCGCTGCGCGAGGTTTCTCACCTCGGAAGCGACGACTGCGAAGCCGCGGCCTTGCTCGCCGGCTCTTGCCGCTTCGACGGCCGCGTTCAGGGCCAGGATGTTGGTCTGGAAGGCGATGCCGTCGATCACGCCGATGATGTCGACGATCTTCTTGGACGAGCTGTTGATGGAGCCCATGGTGTCCACCACCTGGCTCACCACGCCGCCGCCGCGCACCGCCACTTCGGAAGCGGAGACGGCCAGCTGGTTGGCCTGCCGTGCGTTGTCGGCGTTCTGCTTCACGGTGCTCGTGAGTTCTTCCATCGAGGCGGCCGTCTGCTCCAGAGAACTCGCCTGTTCCTCGGTGCGCGAAGACAGGTCCTGGTTGCCCGCGGCGATCTGCCCCGAGGCCGTCGCGATCGCATCGGTGCCGTCGCGCACTTCGCCCACCACCTTGGCCAGGCTGTCGCGCATGGCCTGGACCGCATGCAGCAGGCTCGCCTGGTCGCCGCGCTTCAGGTCGATGCGGACCGCCAGGTCGCCCTCTGCGATACGGTGCGCGATGCCGGCCGTGACCATCGGTTCGCCGCCGAGTTGCTTCAGCAGGCCGCGCGAAATCGCCCAGCCGAGCGCGAAGAGTGCTGCGGCCAGCACCAGCGCGCTGATCGACAGGCCGATGGCCCGGCTCATGATCGTGGCCTGCACCGTGTCCACGTAGACGCCGGAGCCGATGATCCAGCCCCAGGGCTCGAAGCCCTTCACGTAGGAGACCTTGGGCACCGGCTTGTCGCTGCCCGGCTTGGCCCAGAGGTAGTTAACGAAGCCCGCACCGTCGGCCTTGACGGTGTCGACGAACGCGACGAACAGCTGCTTGCCGGTGGCATCCTTGTTGGAGGACAGATCCTTGTTCTCGAGCGCCGGGCTGATCGGGTGCATCAGCATGCGCGGCTGCATGTCGTTGATCCAGAAATACTCGCTGCCGCTGTAGCGCAGGCCGCGGATTGCCTGCATCGCCTGCTCCTTCGCCTGCGGTTCGGTCAGCGTGCCCTTGGCGGCGAGCGCGTGGTAATGAACCAGCAGGCCATGCGCGCTTTCCACCACCTGGCGCACGCTGGCCTGCCGCTCTTCCAGGATGAGCTTGCGCTCCGACATCAGGAAAAGGGCCGTCAGCGCCGCCACGCCCACGATGGCGCTGGCCGTGAGCAGCCCTAGCTTCTGCCCGATGCTGAGGGCGCGCGGATTCAAGCGGTTGAACATGGTCTCTTCCTTGGGTGGATGTCTTTTGTGCGGTGCTCTGTCCACAGGTCTATCGGCATCCGCGCGCAAGACTTGAGGCCTTCAGCTCAAAATTCCGTCCAATCGCCATTCGCCGTGCCGGCCGTGGCCAGCTGCGGGACTGCGGCAGCCTCGCTCTTCCTGGCCGGCGCCGGGCGCAGGGCCTTCGGCGCGGCGAATGCGATCTCGGGACGAGCGGCCTGTGTTCCATCCAGCCTGAACACGCTGACGGCCCCGACCAGGCTCGCGGCCTGCTCCTGCATCGACTGCGCCGCCGCGGCCGCTTCTTCCACCAGCGCCGCGTTCTGCTGCGTCACCTGGTCCATCTGCGCGATCGCCTGGTTCACCTGTTCAATGCCCGTGCTCTGCTC
>NZ_VIVL01000031.1 GCF_007828835.1 Variovorax beijingensis
CGGCGGTGTATGTTTTCCATGATCCGGCGAAGGACGCGTTCACAACATTCGTTCAGCTCTGCTGAACTCGCGGCATGAGGACAATCACCAAGACGACCTTACAAGCCACGCTCAAGCGGCTTTCTTGGCCGAAGTCTTTCCGCTTGGCGCACCGAGCAATGCGTGTTCCGTCCCTGCAGCGATCTGGTCCGCGAAGGCGCCGCTCCCGACAGCACGTGCGAGCGTGACAGCGCCCGCAAGCGAAGAGAGGGCGGCGCAAGCGGCTCCCACCTCCCGTGGCGCACCTGGTGAGGCGGGACCATCGACGATCGCCTGTGCAACGTCGCGCAATGCCTTCTCAAACGTCGTACGGGAGGCTTCGTCCGATCGCGCCACTTCCGCCGGCATCGTCTGCAGCGTGCAACTCTCTGACAAGTCGCACGTGCGCTTGGCACTGAGGTAGAAGCGCACAAACTCCGCCCACCAAGCGCGTCCGTGCTTTTCTTGGAAGTACAGCACACCACCCCGCAACTCGGCCATGCCCTGTGCGACCGATTCCCGGAATGCGTGGGCCTTTGAGTCGAAATGCACGTAAAAGGCACCCGATGTCAGGCCTGCTTCCTTCGCCAGGCCGTCCACCCCGATCCCGCCGAATCCAGCCTTGCGGAACCCGCGACCTGCGCCCTCCAGGATGCGTTGCCGCGTCTGCACCTTCTGCTCGGACCTTGACACAAGAAGCTCCTTCGACATGTGAAGCCAACAATTGTAGTTGTTCAAAACACGATCGTTATGTATTATCGAATAACGGTCGTTACTTGAAATGCCCTGCATATCGCAGCGTGTGAGTCGATGCCGTTCTTTCTACTTGGAGTACCCATGCCACTTACCCTCACCCTCACCGAGGGCGTTCTCCCCAAAGGCCGAGAAAAAGTCGCCTTCAGCCGACTGTCCGATGCCATGCTCAAGTGGCACGGCCTGGCGGGAAACGAGGCGATAGCGCCCAACATCGTTGGCTCGATCCACGTCTTGCCGAAGGAACACACGTATTCCGGATCCAAGGAGGCCTCCGTGGCCTTCGTGGAATGGAAGGTCCCATCCTTCGCATTCGCCAATCGGGACGTGCAAGTCGGCTATATCGAAGAGGCCACGAGCATCATTCATGAGCTGTCTGGCGAGCACCACCCGAAGGAGCGCATATGGGTCAACGTCGTGCACGCGGTGGACGGGGCCTGGGGCATTGCCGGGGCAGCCCTCACCAATGCGCAGCTCAGTGAAGGGGCGGCTTCAGCCTGACACGCCCGGGGCAGCAACACGTTCTACCGGGTGGAGCAGACAGTGTCGTGGCTCCACTCGCATCAAAGTACACCATCATGCAACTCTCGAACTATCTGTTCTTCACCACAAACTGTGATCAGGCTCTGGCGTTCTATACGGAGTGCGGTCTTGGCCGTGTCGTCGAGGTTCTGCGCTACGGAGTCGATGGCATGCCCGTGAAGAACGAGGCCATGCGCGGCAAGGTCATGCACGCGAAGTTCGAGGGACCAGGCCTGCTCTTCTATGCCTCGGACAACGAAGACGCCGAACCGATGCGGGGCTCCGCGCACTTGCTCGCGATGGACGACCGAGGTGCCACGAACAAACTCTTCCAGGCCCTGGGTGCCGACGGAACAATCACAACCCCCTTGGGCATCCAGCCCTGGGGCGACTACTACGGCAAATTGACCGATCGTTTCGGCGTCCAGTGGATGCTGAACTGCGCCGAGTGAGATCGTTGGCAGAGCGCCTCTTGAGCACGGTCTTCTTGGTCGAAGTCTCTTTTGGAGCAAGCGGAAGGTCGGCAATGGGCCCAAAGCTTCGAGGCTGCGACCGGCTACGGCCGGCCAGTTCCAGTAAACGGCTGCCCCATTTCCTACCAGACATAGGGAATGAGACGATGACGCACCTGGCTTGCATATTCGCTGTATCCGGGAAGATCGCGGCGCAAGATTTTTTCCTCATCAAGAAGCCGCCAGACAAGCACCGGCAGAATGAGCGGGACGAGACAGAGCGTGAGCCATGAGCCGAGGGCAAGCGGCATTCCGATGAAAAGCCAGAGCGCGCCAGCGTACATGGGATGACGCACATAAGCGTAGGGGCCGCTGTCGATCACTTTTTGATCGTCCGCGACGCTGATGTTGGCTGCTGCATAACTATTGACCTTCAGGACCCAGAAAATAAAGAGGAATGACAATACGATCACGACGTTCCCGACAAAGGAGAGATATGCGGGCACCGGCGAGACGCCAAATCGGTAGTCGAGTGAAGGCAGGATGATGAAAATAAAAAACGCGAGGATGATGAGCGACACGATGATCTTCTGCGGCCATTCTTTCTCATGCTGTGGTCCGGCATTCATGCGGCGTTCGAGAAGCGGCCTGTCGTGGAGGGCGAGATAGACGGTGAAGCCGATGGTCGAGGTGGCAAAGACTGCGATAAAGAGCCAGCCCTGCCAGTATTGCCACGTGCCCGCGGGCAGGAAAATGAAGGCAACGAATACGGCCATCCCCGCAACTCCTTGCGCGATGGCTTTCTTGAAGAGCGGATCCATAGTCAAGTGAGCGGTATACCCGACGCCCCGCTCCGCAACAAGCGGCCCAAGTGCGATCCCAACTCGGAGCGAACCTTGTTCAGTCTAGGGGAAGACGCGGCTTGCGCGAACAGATCCCCCTCGACTTGAACGGACGCCAAGGCGCCCCCGCCCCGGAAGATGGCCCGGCGTGAGCCCCAATCGCCACCCCCTTGATTTCCGATAACCGCTCTGGAGGGGAAGACTGGCAGCGAAGGGCCCCTTGCGCCCACAGTCTGTCCGGCTACAGTCGGCCAAGACCAGACATTCGAGCACAACCTCTGTCGTTGCCTCGACGCGACCTTCGACCATGAAGGAAATTGCAGTGCCGCGAATCTCGGCAGGTATACGCGAGTTCACCCTTCCGGCCGATGGAGTCATGCAGGTCCTCGACTGCGACGAGGTGTTCCAAGTCAACCTACGCAATCCTTCTGTCGAGATCCTTGCCCTAACTCCAACGCTTTCGAGGCCGAGCACGCTCAATCTCTGACCCGAGGGGATACGGATAAAAAGTTGGACTGCGTTATATCGCAAGTCCGAGACTTTGCCGGTATTCGACATGGCTGAGAGAGCCAAGGGAGTCGACCGTGGCGCCCTCCGGCCGAAGAAGCCTTCGCACGCCGAGTTGTCAGGCGAGCACCCCTTGCGAGCCATCGAGCGAACCAGCTTGGCGTCACCGATCCGCGATTGCCAACCAGGCCAGCGACAGTGAGCACCACGATCGGAGCGGACGAAGGGTCGGTCGTTGGTATCGACCACCGTCTCGATGGCCGCATTCGGCATCGCGTTGACGAGCTCAGCGTCTCGACGCCTGCCAATGGACCAGCCGCCAAACGCGCCAGCTCGCCCGATTCTTCGGCCAGACTGTCGAGCAGCGGCTGAGCCACATCGATGCTTCGAAATTCGGGGAGTGGAACTAGTTCTACAACTGCATCGACGACACGCACCGAACTGTCTTCGTCACGCGCCTAGACGGATTTCGCCGCGCAGCACCCGGAGCTGATCTTGGCTTTGCTGCGCGCTTGCAGCCTGGCGCTCGACCAGGTCGCGGACGTCGGGTGGCAGGTTTCGTTGCATCGCCTCGCGGTAGAGTGCGACGACTGCCTCTTCGCTACGTTCGCAGTCGTCAAGCAGTGACAACTCACTGTTGGCACCGATGGCTCCTTTCACCCGCACCCACCCCCGGTGGATGGTCGCCCCGGTCGTACCACATTCGATGGGCGAGCCCCCGTGGCGCCGAATCATTCGTTCCAAGTCATCGCAGGCCTCGTGGTACTGCGAAGCGCGCCGGTTGAACGACTGCCTCAGGCTTGATGCAGAAGGCACCTCTCGGGCACAGGTGCGAAAGCCGTATTCGCCGTCGCGCGCGTGTTCGAGCAGTTCGCTCAACACATCGACCGCCTGCTCATCGGCCGGCACATCGGCAAAAGGAACGCGATCAGCACAAGGTTGGTCGGCGCGACCCAAAAGGCTGCCATTGGCCATGATTTGCTCCTTGGTGTTGCTTGATGCGGAACAGAAATAAAACCGTCAAGGCCGCCGCGGCGCAGCCTCGCGAGCTATGGTCGCGTGCCGCAGAGCTCCCGGCGTCGTCTCCTAATGACGAGGCTTGTAGGTGTTGACCGAATCCGCAACAGCGGCAGGCGGAGCGCCATTCCGTGACTCGCTCGACACATCCGGACGAAGCATCTGCACGATCCCGGCGCAACCGTCGGCGATCACCGGCGCGGACGTTTTCCTACTGCAAGGGTCGTTTTTTCCCTTCGCCAACCGAGGTGACGCTGGCTACCGTGACAGCATACCCACCACCGAGGAAGTCACATGAAAAGCATCATCCTTTGGCTATGCGGCGTGCCCATCGGCGTCATCATCTTGTTGAAGGTATTCGGGGTCTTTTGAGGGCGACGAGGGCGATTGCCCTCTTACAAGGGCGCTCCAGTTCGGCGGTCCATGACACGGCACATGCTGCTCGGCGCGGCTCACAGGCCGTCACAGGTCAGATCCGGCAAGGCCTGCGACGCGCTCGCGGCGGCGTGAAAAAAAAAGCCTGCGTTTATAGCGGGATTGTTCCGTGAGCTTCCGTCGTTGGTCCGGCAGTTTTCGCGACGGGCTTCCGCTGTGGGTTCAAGCTCCGAGGCGCGACCGGCTGGATTCAGCCACTGCCGGACCTTCACGGCCTTCTACCGTTTTTTGCGTCATCGCCAACGCACGAGGATCGAAGCTGCCCAAAATATTCGTGCCAGTTACTTGAGCGCCGCCACCACGGCATCAAAGAACGGCACCACCGGCAATGTGCCGTTGCCCGCAGGGTCGGTCTGTGCGCCCCAGACGACAATGACCACCTTTTCCTTGCGATTGATGTAGATCTGCTGGCCCATGATGCCGTTCGCATAAAAGGCGCCGTCTGCGGCCGACGGGCCGCTCGACGGTATCCACCACAGGTAGCCATAGTTGATCGGATTGCCGCCAGTCAGCACCTTGGGCGTGCCCGCTTCCGCAATCCACCAGGTCGGCACCACCTGCTGGCCGGCCGCCATGCCGTCGTTCATCACGAACAGGCCAAAGCGACCGTAGTCGCGCAAGGTTGCGCTGATGCCGCTGCCACCGATCTCCACGCCGCCGGGCGAGTCGAGCCACCAATTGGCCTGAGCTTCCATCCCGACCTTCGACCAGATCTTCTCGGACAGGTATTGCGCCAGCGGCTTCTTGACCGCGTTGTAGACGATCTCGCCGGCCACCTGCGTCTCGCCGGTGCTGTAGTTGTAAACAGAGCCCGGTGCCGCCGCGCGAGGCAGCTTGCTCATCAGGTCCATGGCCGAGCCTGGCTTTTGGCTGATCTGCGCCTCAAGCAACTGGCGGCGGTCAGAGTTCGGATCGGTGTAGGTTTCGTTCCAACGGGCGCCCGAGGCCATCATCATCACGTTGCGAACCGTCACGCCGTCATAGGCGCTGCCCGCCAGCCGCGGCACGTATTTGATGACCTGGTCATCGATGCTGGCGATGTAGCCGTCCTTCACGGCCGCGCCGATCAGCGTCGAGGTAATCGATTTGGCCACCGACATCGACATCCAACGCGTCCGCTGCGTGTTGCCGTACTGGTAAGTCTCATTGGCGATCTTGCCGTCCTTCAGAATGAGCAGGCCCGCCACACGATTCACCGACATGAACTCGGCGAGGCTGTATGTCGCTGCGCCTACCATGAAGCTCACCTGCGTGAGCCGCGAGGCCGCCGAGGGCAGTGCAGAGGACGTGGCACCGGGTTCGATGGTGCGTGTCGGAAACAGCCGATCGATGTTGCGATAGGTGTTGACAGCCAAGTCGGGGGAAAGTGCGCCGTCGTAGATCTGGCGTACCGTGCCGATGGGTTCCGATGCATGTGGGTAGCCGCTAGGGTTGCCATCGTCCGGATTGGGCGCCCCGCCATTCGCGGGCGGAATGCCGACGATCGGAAGAGCAGCGCCGCCACCCCCACTGCCGCCCCCGCCGCCGCAAGCGGCAATCAGCATCGCCGTCGCGATCAAGAGAGCCGAAGGAGCTGTGTGCGGTGCGCACGATAGTACGAATGCCTTCTTTTGAACACCTTGATCCACGCGGCCTCCTTGTTGGTGTGACGCTCGATGAGCGATGACGATGCGCTTTCGTCCCTCGCAGCGCGCCGGCGCGATGGTTGCATATGTCCAGCTCTGCCACAAGCGCATGCGTCGCGACCCCTTGGGCTGGCCGGCACAACATGACGGGCCTGGTTCGCCGTGGGTTCGTCGCGCCGGCGCGGAGCAATTGCCCGACTAGATCAGCAGGCAGAATTCGGCCGAGGCCGTGTGGAAACGGCTTTGACTAGCGAGTATGCCGAACCCGCGCCCATGTGGGCGTCCTCGGCGCACCGAGTCATCCGGTGGTCCC
>NZ_VIVL01000032.1 GCF_007828835.1 Variovorax beijingensis
CGATGAATCGCTTCATGTGGCTGCCCTTCAGTAGCGTTGCCACAATCTAGGCGAGCACCGTCAGTTATTCAACCCGTTTTCACACGGCCTCGGCCGTCAGTTGCCGCCAATCGCGTTAGTCCGATGCGCTCGGCTCGAGATGCTGATGGAATTCTTGTCGAGGTCTTTCGCATTCGCGAACGCATACCCGTTGGCTTCGTGCACGGCACCGAATAAGAGCCCTCGTAACTTGGCTTGCGCGGCAAACGCTGCCACGTCTTTCACATGAAAGCTCAGCTTCACCCCTACTTGGCCAAGTTTCACGGACTTGGCTGCTTGATGAATGAGCATGCCAGCGCCCCCGCCCGGATGCTTCAGCTCGATCAGGCCCTCGATGACTTCACCATTTGTGAGGAAGCCGAAATGCCGGGCATAGAAAGCAGCAGCCTTTTGCATGTCTCTGGCGTAGATGATGACTGTTCCTAGTGGCGAATCCATACTGCCTTTTCATGTGGATTGGACGCTAAGCGCCGGCTCTTTTGCCGACTGTAGCCGAAGGGCGGTCGGCGCCGCGGGGCCCATACCAGTCTCTCAGACCTTCGGTAGTGCGGCCGTTTGGGCGCAAGCAAGCGCGTCCTCGTCGGCTCCAAAGGCTAAGGCGTAGAAGCCAAGGTCCGAAGGAAGAAATCTGCGATTCGCGAATTGAGCGCGGGTACCACCTGACCCCGGTCGAAATTGGGCGGGTCACTCAGCAGGCGCTGCGTCACGCCGCCAGTCTCCAAGGGAGGCATGGGCGAGAGCATCGAACCGTGGCCACCTTCCGGGATACGCATAACGACTTCGCATCGGGGTTCACATGCCGCGAGGATTGCTTCCGCGTGGAAGCGGGGCACCTGATTGATGTCTTTGTCCGCGATAACGAGTCCCAGCGCAGTCGAGGGCTGCTTTAAGCTCGCTGGGTCAAAGTCCGCGGCGAAGGGGACCATTGCCACCACGGACTTGACTCGCGGGTCGAAGCCGCTTTGAATTGCATCGTCGGAGAAGCGCGCTGCGATTACGGCCTTCGCCAGCCAAATTTTTAGGCTGTCCAGCCAGTCGCCGTTGAGCAGTGTGAAGAAACCGACGCAAGATGAGAAATCTTCTCTGATGTGCTTTTCGCAGTGATTCCTGAAGCGCGCCTTTGACCATTTGCCGCCGGCCATCGACAAGGCCGTATGTCCGCCAGCGGACCCTCCGAACAGGCCTACCGAATCAAGGCGCAAATTAGCCGCCAGTGATTGGGTGCCGGCGACGACATCGATTGCCTGAGAAATTTCGATCGGCCGCTTGATCCAACTCGCAGGCCCAGGCTCCGATGGGTCGAGGTAGTTGTCGCCTGCGTGCTGAGGCAGGGCGACCGTAAATCCCCGTTGCACCAAAACTCGCGCCAAGTCCGCGTGCACCCAAGGGCTTCCGCCCGAGCCATGCGAGATCACAACGAGGTGTCCATTGCCCCTGGATACGCGACCGTTGGCAGCCCATGACAACTTGAACGGTCCCTGTATGGCAGGCATCTCTGGGTCCGAAGACGGATAGAAGATTGTGACGAGTCCAACGCCAGGCTGCGGCAACTGCATGAAGCCCAGTGTGGGCGCTTGTGCGTGCGCGGATTGCCCAAGTGCCAGCAAGAAACCACAGAGGGTTAACAGTGCGTGCCGGTGAAAGGAGGCTTTCCTGGTCACAACAATTGAGGTGCGAATTCTTGTCGCGATCTGGAACGGTGTCATGCCAGAATTATCGTGAACTGGGCGGCTGTCTCGAATGGCGGTTTGTGGCCGCATGCCGCCTCCGTCAGGCCCGCGCGTTGAACGACTCGTCGTACGACACATTGCCGCATGGCATGGCTGCGCCGCCAAAGGACACGGCCTGGAAGTACTCGGGAGGAACGTTCGGAAGGACAAGGCCGGGCTCGGCCCGAAAGCCGAATCGACCGTAGAAGCCGGGCTCGCCGAGAACGACGCACCCGAAGGCTCCGCTTTCGCGCAGCGCACTCAGTGCTTCGCGCATGAGGCGTGAGCCAACCCCCTGGCCCTGATAGGCCGGCAACACTGAAATGGGGCCAAGACCATGCCAGCCCGAAGCCCCGTCCGAGATGGATACCGGCGATACAGCCACGTGGCCGACTACTTCCCCGTCGACCGCTGCGACCAGGGATACTGTCAACTTTCCAGCCTTGCGCAGCGCCTTGACGATGAACTGCTCCGTATGGTCTGTATGGGGCGTAGCCAGAAATGCAGCGGTCGTCACTGCATCAATGGCATCCACGTCATTCGCCATCTCGTTCCTGATTTCGACGCTCATTGAACTCCTGTGATGCGGGTGTCGGTTAAGCCATCGTCGGATTCTGTCTTGGCTTCGACAGTCCGCTCCTGGCCGACCGTAGCCGGTCGCACCGGCATCGCGAAAGCGGGCGAAGTGGTGCGAATATCAACGTAGCCGCGACACCACGCTGCGCGCCGTTTCCTTGATGTGCGCAGAGGCCGCGGTGCTAGCGATTTCCTGCAGTGTCAGTAGCAGAGAAACGCCATCGACCGCTGTAACGCCGGAGTTCAACATGCGACTGACCATGACTATCCCAAGTTCGCTTGGCTGCCGCGTCAAGGAAGCAAGAAGCGCGGATTCGTAGTTCGGAAGCTTATTTCCAACCCGTGAACAAGGCTCCACATCACTCCGTGCCCGTCTTCCTTGGGATAACGCTCAAAGATGCTCAGCATTTCGGGGGTTGCCAGCTCTGGAGCGCCTGCTTGCCAAAGTTCATCAAGCAGCACGTCCAAGCGGCGCCAGTTGCCATTCTCACCGGGGGCAAACTTGGCGATGTCGCAGGCTATGGATGCCATTTTTCGCGGCACCGAGAATCCTAGGCGTAAGGTTGTTGTTGGCCAATTTTCTCTGTAAAGATGCCCTGAGATTACTTCGGCACGGCGGATGAGAACCGCAGCTCGACGCTTTGCGGGACGGCGCAGTCGCCTGAATGCATCGCCGGCTCAAAGCGCGCGCTTGCCAACTGATCTCTGATAGCTGCCTCCAACACGGAATCGACCGGCGGATAGGAAAACCGGACTGTGCCCGGATCGACTTGTCCATCGATACCGACGACAAATCGGGTCAAGGCGCCACCCCGGACGCCGATGCTTTCCAGATTCGTGCTCAAGCTGACGGCTCGGGCCGAACGTTCAACTTCAAACGCGTTGAACACGTACTGACCGGGCACGGCACCAGGTACTATCGGGGGACACCCCTTAGCGAGGCGCGCCGGATGCTCCGGCAGCAGTATGAAACCGGGGATGGCACCTAACTCGCGGTGCCGATGGTACATGTCCATGATCACGCTGGTTTTCCGCCCGGACGCGCAGGAGACGTCGTAGTTATCCAGTATGTTGCCGTACGGCCCTTGCCCCATGCTGCCTCGACGCTCGAGAGTCGGTACATCGCCTTCTGGACAACGCAGTCGCAGCAGGTAATCACGCTCGCCCGTGGGGCCGGCCGAACGCACCGGATTCGCCGTGGTGCCCAAGGGCGCAGACGAATTCAACATCGCTGCGAGCGGTGGCGTGCTGTCGGCCGGACGCGCGAGCTTCAACTGCGCCAGGCAAGCGGTCGGTGCCGCCAAGGCGACACTCAGCAATGAAAGGAAGATTCGATGTGAGGTCATCTACCTGATCGTTAGCACCGTGACGAATGTTAGTAGTTGGCCGACTGTAGTCGGCCGAACTGTGCAGCTCATGACTGCCTTTTTGCCTCACTTCAATATGCTGTTGGCAACAAAGCCGACACCGCAGGCATGACAGTAGAACCCAGGGACAAACTGCTGCAAGGGCGCCTTCTGCAGTTTCTCGGTGCTGCACTCGTCGGTGGCCAACTGGTCACGCCGCCTATAGCCGGCTCGCTCCTCATCGGGAAACAGCAGGTGTGGACTAGCTCTACCGATGAGAACAAGCTTCGCCTTGACTTGCGCATCGCTGTGACATCGAGGGCATGAGTTCGCTGCTGGCGGCGAAGAAGGCATAAAACTCTCAGATTGGTTGATGACGGCGAGAGGCTGCTATTGGCCGAGGCCGTGTGGAAACGGCTTTGACTAGCGAGTATGCCGAACCCGCGCCCATGTGGGCGTCCTCGGCGCACCGAGTCATCCGGTGGTCCC
>NZ_VIVL01000033.1 GCF_007828835.1 Variovorax beijingensis
TCCCCGAAAGGCCCACCCATGATGAAGAAACTCAAGCTCGTGATGGTCGGCAACGGCATGGCCGGCGTGCGCACGCTGGAGGAGCTCCTGAAGCTCGCCCCCGACCTGTACGACATCACCGTCTTCGGTGCCGAGCCGCACCCCAACTACAACCGCATCCTGCTGTCGCCCGTGCTCGCGGGCGAGCAGACCGTCGACGAGATCGTGCTCAACAGCTGGGAGTGGTACGCCGAGAACAAGATCACCCTGCACGCCGGCAAGAAGGTGGTCGAGGTCGACCGCGTCAGGCGCATCGTGCGCGCCGAAGACGGCACCGAGGCCCCCTACGACCGCCTCCTGATGTGCACCGGCTCCAACCCCTTCATGCTGCCCGTGCCCGGCCGCGACCTCAAGGGCGTCATCGCCTACCGCGACATCGCCGACACCGACTACATGATCGAGACCGCCAAGACCCACAAGAGCGCCGTCGTCATCGGCGGCGGCCTGCTCGGGCTGGAGGCGGCCAACGGCCTGATGCTGCGCGGCATGGACGTCACCGTGGTGCACGTCATGCCCTGGCTCATGGAGCGCCAGCTCGACGACGTCGCCGGCAAGCTCTTGCAGAAGTCGCTCGAAGACCGCGGCCTGAAGTTCCTCATCGGCGCCCAGACCCAGGAGCTCGTCGGTGGCGACGATGGCCGCGTCAAGGCCATCCGCTTCAAGGACGGCACCGAAGTGCCCGCCGACCTGGTCGTCATGGCCGTGGGCATCCGCCCCAACACCGAGCTGGCCGAGCAGATGCGCCTGCACTGCCAGCGCGGCATCGTCGTCACCGACACCATGCAGACCGTGACCGATGCGCGCATCTACTCGGTGGGCGAATGCGCGGCCCACCGCGGCATCGCCTACGGCCTGGTCGCCCCGCTCTTCGAGCAGGCCAAGGTCGCGGCCAACCACCTGGCCCAGTTCGGCATCGGGCGCTACCTGGGCTCGCTCACCTCCACCAAGCTCAAGGTCACCGGCATCGACCTCTTCTCCGCCGGCGAGTTCATGGGCGGCGAGGGCACCGAGGAGATCGTCATGAGCGACCCCTTCGGCGGGGTCTACAAGAAACTCGTCATCAAGGACGACAAGCTGGTGGGCGCGTGCCTGTACGGCGACACGGTGGACGGCAGCTGGTACTTCAAGCTGCTGCGCGACGGGCGCAGCGTGCACGACATCCGCGACAAGCTGATGTTCGGCGAATCCAACATCGGCGACACCGGCCACGAGGGCCACAGCAAGGCCGCCAGCATGCCCGACGACGCCGAGGTGTGCGGCTGCAACGGCGTGACCAAGGGCACCATCTGCAAGGCCATCAAGGACAAGGGCCTGTTCACCCTGGACGAGGTCAAGAAGCACACCAAGGCCAGCGCCAGCTGCGGCTCATGCACCGGGCTGGTGGAGCAGATCCTGATGTTCACCGCCGGCGGCGACTACTCGGCCACGCCCAAGAAGAAGGCGGTGTGCGGCTGCACCGACGCCAACCACCAGGACGTGCGCGACGCCATCCGCCGGGAACACTACCTGACGCACGACGAGGTCTACCGCAACCTGGGCTGGCGCACGCCCAACGGCTGCGCCACCTGCCGCCCGGCCATCAACTACTACCTGATCAGCACCTGGCCCAAGGAGGCCAGGGACGATCCGCAGAGCCGCTTCATCAACGAGCGCAGCCACGCCAACATCCAGAAGGACGGCACCTACTCGGTCATTCCCCGGATGTGGGGCGGCCACACCACGCCCGACGAGCTGCGCCGCATCGCGGACGCGGCCGACAAGTACAAGATCCCGACCGTCAAGGTCACGGGCGGCCAGCGCATCGACCTCCTGGGGGTGAAGAAGGAGGACCTGGAGGGCGTGTGGAAGGACATCGGCATGCCCTCGGGCTTTGCCTATGCCAAGAGCCTGCGCACGGTGAAGACCTGCGTGGGCAGCGAGTGGTGCCGCTTCGGCACGCAGGATTCCACCCAGATGGGCAAGGACCTGGAGCGCGCGCTGTGGGCGATGTATTCGCCGCACAAGGTGAAGCTGGCGGTCTCGGGGTGCCCCCGCAACTGCGCCGAGGCCGGGATCAAGGACGTGGGGGTGATCGGGGTGGATTCGGGCTGGGAGCTGTACGTGGGCGGCAACGGCGGGATCAAGACCGAGGTGGCGCAGTTCCTGGTGAAGGTGAAGACGGCGGCCGAGGTGATGGAGTATTCGGGCGCCTTCCTGCAGCTGTACCGCGAGGAAGGCTGGTACCTGGAGCGCACGGTGCACTACATCGGGCGGGTGGGGCTGGACTATGTGAAGAAGAAGATCCTCGAAGACGAAGCTGGCCGCAAGGCGCTGTGGGAGCGGCTGCAGTTCGCGCTGGATGGGGAGCCCGATCCGTGGTTCGAGTCGAGCCAGGCGCAGGTGGATGTGCGGCAGTTCACGCCGGTGGCGGTGGTGCACGAAGCAACGCAGGCGGCCTGAACGGCAAGGAGAAACAACCCATGAACAACAGCAACAACAGCAACGAATGGCAGGTGATCTGCCGCGTCGAGGACATCCCGGTGCTGGGCGCGCGCCGCGTGGCGCGGCCGGTGGGGGTGGACGTCGCCGTGTTTCGCAACGCCGAGGACCAGGTGTTCGCGCTGCTCGACCGCTGCCCGCACAAGGGCGGCCCCTTGAGCCAGGGCATCGTGTTCGGCACCAGCGTGGCCTGCCCGCTGCACAACTGGGCCAT
>NZ_VIVL01000034.1 GCF_007828835.1 Variovorax beijingensis
GCAGCCGGCCAGTCGCGTCGCGGAACTATTGCCGCATCGCTGGCAGCCAGCCTGATCTGCGACTGCAGTCAAGACGGGATCACCGCGCGCTTACGATGCGCCGGCAGGCGTTGCATCACGTCCTTCAGATAGGCGTGTGTCGCTTAGGCGCTCGGCCGCGCGTCGCTGATCGGGCTCCCCAAAGGGTCTTGGCCTCCGGGTCGAAGCCTTGCAGCTCGTTGAGGTTGCGGAAGTAGATGCAGTGGTAGAGCGTGATGCTTTGGGCGCGTTCCTGAGTCGGCCAAGGTCGTAGGAACCAGCACGCTTCGCGCCTGCGGCATCATCGCTCCATGGACGCTTCTACTCCGAGCCGCACGGCTCTCGTCACAGCCTTGATGCGCTCGCTGCATGCCCGGGTGGATCCATTGCCGCTGCTGCAGGACCCGTGGGGTGAACGGCTTGTTCCGGACAGCGTGCGCAAAGCGTTCGCGCGCCGTGCGCTCGAACGGCTCCCGGAGGCCGAACGGGCTGCAGTCGCCACGGATTTGCCCGGCTTCACCGACAGCTCCCTGCGCGCTGCGTCCTCCTACACTGGCGTGATCACCCGATCCCGGTTCACCGAGGACGCGCTGCACGAGGCGGCCGCGTGCGGCGTGCGTCAGTACGTGCTGGTCGGGGCTGGATTCGACAGCTATGCGCTGCGCCCGCCGGCGGCCGGACGAGACGTGCGCATCTACGAGGTGGACCATCCGGCAACGCAGTCGTTCAAGCTGCGACGCCTTGAGGAGGCCGGCATCGCCCGTCCCGCGGCCGCCCGCTTCTTGGCTGCTGATCTAGCGAACGAAGACCTGGGGGACGTCCTCGCTCGTTCCGACTACGATCCGCTCGCGCCCGCCTTCTTCTCCTGGCTCGGGGTGACGATGTATCTGACGCGCGCGGCGAACGAGCAGGCATTGCGGTCGATCGCGCGCTGCGCCGCCGCGAGCAGCGAACTGACGTTCACGTACATCGACGCCCTCGTGTTCAGGCCCGAAGCAGGCGTGGCGTACGAACGGTTCAAGCGGTTGCGCCGCGAGGTGGCTGCTATCGGTGAGCCGTTCCTCTGCGGCTTCGATCCCGCGACGCTCCCGCACGAACTGGCTGCGCTGGGCTTCGACCTCGTCAATGACCTGTCCGACGCGGACCTCGTGTCGCGCTACGACCCGCAGGGCCGCAACGCGCTGCGGACGGTGGGGCACAGCCGGATCGCGCTTGCGCGCGTGCGATAGAGTGTCACTGCCAGTGGGGATCGCACGTCAAGGCTGCGGCAACGCTAGTGGTGGTAACCGTGTTGTCTGTCCGATCCTGTTGGCGAAGGCGAGGCGTCGAGCTGCACAGGCACGAACGCCGCCTTAGCATGATCCTGCGGCAGGTCGACCGTTGTCGTGACAGCGTGGGCGCTGGGCAACCGTTGACCACCTTGCTCGATCCAGCGACGCAACAGGTTCGCGTTGATGCCGTTGGCCAATGCCACCGAGGCGATCGACACGCCGGGCCGAGAGCAAGCGCCAACCAGGTTCGCCTTGAACTCGTCAGTGTGACGGCGTCTGCGTCGCCGATCTCCCTTCACCGTCGTCTCGATAGTGTTCACGTGTCCGCCAAGAAAGTGGAGTAGTGAACACGATGCTCCTAGGCCCGCTGGCGGGAATCAAGATGGGTTGGCCGGACGCTTACGAAGCGCGTGCGCGCCAACCAATCGATAGGCCACAATCGGCTCAGCGAGGCATGCTGCCCCTTGGAGAATTGTTGAGTATGAGAGACGGTGTCGTTGTTCCGGAGGCTGTGCTATGTGTTCCCGGCCCTTGGGCTGAGCGGTCGGATTTGACGAAGAGCCTAGTCCAATCGACCTCGGGTCACATCTTTGCCGGCATGCTGTTGATGGACATGGAGACGAGGGTGTCGTGCGAGCTTCAATTGGAAGGGCGCGATGAGCGAATGCTGGCTGCATTCAAGGCGGCTGGCCCGCATTGGTCACAGACAGAGGAAATGATGCGAATTGGGGAGCATCGTTCTGTCATCTATCTAGTTGGCCATGGCGGCTCCCAGACCAATTTCGCCCCGTTGATGCACGCGGCTCGCGCCCTTCTCGATGCGGGCGGCTTCGGAGTGAAAGTCGAAAGTGCCGGTCTCGCTCATCAACCAAATGAGTGGCGCCGTCTCTGCAACGAGCTATACCTTTTCAGCGCGCATGAAGCATGCGTGGTGTATGTAAGCGCTGCTGACGTCTGCTCCTGCGGTATGCACAATCTCGGCCTGAAGGACGCTGTCGTAGCGACGGGCGATGCTGAAGATGCTGTCGAACTGCTTCGGACGTTCACCCGCTATGTCTTCGCGGAGCAGGCAGAGATTCGACCAGGACAAACATTTTCGGTAGCGTCTGATGCTCCTGTATATCGGGTCGTGGACGATGCGGGTCCTCGCTACGAGGACTCCTCCCTTTTCAACAATCCGTATGGCTTCTGGCGCCTAGTACCCGCCACGGAAACTGGCCGCGTATCCAAAAGGCGGGCCTGGTGGAGGCTCCGCTAAGGTGGTCGCCAAGCCTCGTTGTGGGTTGCAGGCGCCTCGATGTAGCGGGGGCTATCGGCCGAGGCCGTGTGGAAACGGCTTTGACTAGCGAGTATGCCGAACCCGCGCCCATGTGGGCGTCCTCGGCGCACCGAGTCATCCGGTGGTCC
>NZ_VIVL01000035.1 GCF_007828835.1 Variovorax beijingensis
GTAAGCGCTCAATAAACCACGCCCTTGCGCGCGGCGCCGGAATCGATGCGCGCGCAGAGGTCTACGGTTCGACGAGCTCGATGTTCCAGGGCAGCAGCGACTCGTAGTCGTCGACGGTCTGCGCCAGCGGCAGCTTCTTGAACAGCGCGACCAGGTATCGGTAGGGCTCGATGTTGTTGGCCTTGGCGGTCTCGATGAGCGAATAAAGATTGGCACTGGCGTTCGCGCCGCCCACGGTGTCAGCGAACAACCAACTGCGCCTTCCGACGACGAAGGGCCGGATCGCGTTCTCCACCGGGTTGGAGTCCAGCGGCCAAGCGCCGTTGTCCAGGAACCGCACGAGCTTGGGCCACTGCCCGTGCAGGTAGTGCAGTGCTTCGCCCAGCAGGCTCGACGGTGAGACGCTGTGCAGATGCGTGAGCATGAGTCGCTCGATCTCGCGCACGACCGCGGCGCTGTAGCGCGAGCGCATCCGCAACCGGCGCGCGGGCGTCCAATCCCTGGCCAAGGCCTCCGCACGGTACAGCTTGCCAATCAGCCGCACGAACCGGGTCGCGAGCTGATCGGACGAGCGGGCTGCCTTCGGCACGGCCTCCTCGGCCTTGATGAACGGCCTACGCGCGTGGACCCAGCATCCGAGATGCGTGAGGCCGCCGGCCTTCGCGATGCCGTTGTAGACCTCGTAGCCGTCAGTGATGAGCGTGGTGCCGGGGCGGATGCCGGCATACAGCTTCTCGGCGTGCACCGTGCCGCGCCCCGGCGCATAGGCGAACAGCCGCACCGGTGGGCCGGTGCCGTTCATCTGCGCCCACATAAAACTCTTCGTCTGTGCCTTGCGCCCAGGCTCCTTCAGTACCTGGACGTGGGTCTCGTCGCCGTAGATCAGATCCGAGTCCAGCAAGTGATCGCGCAGCAGGTTGATGACCGGCTGCACGGCCTGGCCGATGCGCACGATGCCCGCAGCCAGCGTGTTGCTCGCGATGTCGCCGCCGAAGCGGCGCAGCAATACGGCCGTGCGGTACAACGGCATGCCGAACTGGTACTTGCCGGTGATGACCCAGGCCTGGGCCTGCTCGGTGAGCAGCCCGCGCGGGATGATGTGCGCCGGCGCCGGTGCAAGCTTCAGGCTCTGGTCGCAGCACGGACAGGCGTACTTGATGCGGTGGTGCTGCAGCACACGCACCTGCTCGGGGATGACATCCATCTGCTCGCTGACCTCGGCGCCGATCTCCACCAGCGCGTGCCCGTCATGGGCGCACACACGCTCGGCCTCGGGCAGCTCGTGGCGCACGATCTCGCGCGGCAGCGCGGGGTCCAGCGGCTTGCGTCCACGCTTCTTGCGCTGGTGCCCGGCGACCGGTGTCGATTCCTCTTCGTCGATGTCTTCGACCTCGGCCTGCGGCGTCAGATCGGTGGGCGCGAGTGCCTCGGCCTCGTTCAGGAACAGGTCCTTCTGATCGGTGCCACGGGCTTCGCTCTTGGCGGCGAAGAGCTGGCGCTGCAGCGCCTTCAACCGCTCCAGGGCGAGGTCCCGCTCGGTGGTCGCCACCCGCAGCGCGCCGGCCAGCGCATCGCGCTCGGCAATGAGCGCGGCGAGTTCTTCAGCGGTAATGGTGGCAGGGGCGGCTGGTGGCGACACGCCCGCTTGGATCGACATGCCCCATCATTGTTCCGTCAAACCTCAAGCCACGCTGGCATAGCGCAGTCGGGAGTGGCGTTGCACCACCGCGATGTCGATGCCCTCGAGCAACCAGTGCAGCTGTTCGGCCGTCAGCGTGGGAACCGCCTCGGCCGAGGGCCAGACGAACCTGTCCTTCTCGAGACGCTTGAGCAACAGCCAGAAGCCGTTGCGCTCCCAACCCAGGATCTTTACCCGGTCGCGCCGGCGGTTGCTGAACACGTAGGCGCACGGGGCGAACGGGTCCAGGCCCAGTGCCTGCTCTACCAGCACGGCCAGGCCGTTGATGTTCAGCCGGAAGTCCACGGGCTCGCGGTGCAGGTAGACCTTCAGCCCTTCGTCGAAGCGGAACATGGCAGTCGGCTCAACATTTGCACCAGCGTCGGCAATTGCTGCAAGCTCGTCTCACCGAGATCGAGCTGCACGCCGTTGGGCAGGCGCACCTGCAACCCGACCATCGGGATCGGTGCCGCCGCCAAGGGGCTGTCATCCGGGATCACCGCCACTGCCGTAGCAGGTGCGTGGGCCATCGCGGGCGCAGCCACTGCACACTCGCGATGAGGCAGATCTTGCTCACCCTCGACGTGTACAGCAACGAATGCTGCATCGTGCGTTCGCGCGATGTCACCTGTCGGCACCTGGGCACTTCGCCGCTGGTAAGCCGTGATCCACGTCCTCAGAAGGTTTGTGTTGACACCGTGCTCCATCGCCATGCGTGCCACCGACACTCCCGGCTTGAGGCAGGCAATGATCAATTCCTTCTTGGCAGCTTCGTCGTAGACGCCGCGACCGTCACTCTTGCGTCCCACAACCAACCGGCTTCTCAACTCTGCGTACTGCTCTGTCATCTCTACATGTCCATGTTGCTCTACATGGACACGTAGCCTCACAGCTCATCGTTCACTCAACAAGGGCGTGGTTAATTGACCGCATAC
>NZ_VIVL01000036.1 GCF_007828835.1 Variovorax beijingensis
TCGCCGCGGTGCCATCGCGGTGAACGTGACCTGGCCGTTGAGCGCGTCAGGCCAATGTGCCGCCTGGTTGCGCGAGATCCTCCGGTGATCCGGGTCGACGCGCTGTGGCTGGCCATCGAGCCGCTGGACATGCGTGCAGGCACCGAAGCGGCACTGGCGCGCGTGGTGCGTGTCTTCGGCGCCGCGCGCCCGCACCACGCCTACCTGTTCGCCAACCGTCGCGCCAACCGCATGAAGGTCCTGGTGCACGACGGCATCGGAATCTGGCTGTCGGCACGACGCCTGCACCAGGGCAAGTTCGTCTGGCCCAAGGACAGCGGCACCACCCTCAGCCTGACCCATCCCCAGTTCGATGCGCTGGTGCTCGGTCTGCCGTGGCAGCGCATCGGCGAAGCCGGAGTGATCTGCGTGCTGTAGTGCAATTGCCGAATGTGCTGATGCGTGGGCGCGCACGGTGGAGCACCATCACCTTCCGTGATCGACACGGCCGACCTTGACCACCTGGACGCGCAGCAACTGCGCGAGATGGTCCTCTCCCTGAGGAGAGGGGCGGCAGCCGACAAGCTCGAGATCGCACGCCGCGACCACGAGATCGCATTCAAGCAGGCCGCCATCGACAAACTCACCCACGAGATGGCGGTGCTCAAGCGGTTGAAGTTCGCCGCCAAGTCTGAAGCCTTCAATGCCGAGCAGAAGAGCCTGCTGGAAGAGACCATCGACGCCGACTTGGCGGCGATGGAGCGTGAGCTGGAGGACCTCGCGGCCGCGCCGTCTGCGCAGCGCGAGAAGCAGCAACCCAAGCGCCAGGCACTGCCCGCGCACCTGCCGCGCCGGGAGATCCGCCACGAGCCCGAGGGCACCACCTGTGCCTGCGGCTGCACCCTCCAGCGCATCGGCGAGGATGTGGCCGAGAAGCTCGACTACCGCCCTGGGGTGTTCAGCGTCGAGCGCCACGTTCGCGGCAAATGGGTCTGCGCGAAGTGCGAGACGCTGGTGCAGGCGCCCGTCGCCCCGCACATCATCGACAAGGGCATTCCGACGGCTGGGCTGCTCTCGCAGGTGCTGGTGGGCAAGTACCTGGACCACTTGCCACT
Source organism: Variovorax beijingensis (assembly GCF_007828835.1). Classification (GTDB taxonomy): domain Bacteria; phylum Pseudomonadota; class Gammaproteobacteria; order Burkholderiales; family Burkholderiaceae_C; genus Variovorax; species Variovorax beijingensis_A. Next base: position 1,095 of record NZ_VIVL01000036.1, read on the forward strand.
GTACAGGCAGGAAGCCATCTTCGGTCGCGCGGGCCTGGCCATCCCGCGCTCGACGCTGGCCAGCTGGGTCGGGCAGTGCGGCGTGCAGTTGCAGCCTCTGGTCGATGCGCTCAAGCGCGAGATGCTCGAAGACCGCGTGCTGCATGCCGACGAGACGCCCGTGGCGATGCTCAAACCCGGCAACGGCAAGACACACCGTGCGTACCTCTGGAGCTATTGCACGACGAGCTACAGCGCGTTGCGCGCGGTGGTGTTCGACTTCGCCGACAGCCGTGGCGGCCAGCATGCGCGCGCCTTCCTCGGGCTGCCGGGCGAGCATGGCTGGCGCGGCACGCTGGTGTGCGATGACTTCAGCGGCTACAAGGCGTGCTTCGAGCTCGGTGTCATCGAGGCGGGCTGCCTGGCGCACGCGAGGCGCAAGTTCCACGAGCTGTGGGCCAATCACGGCAGCCCGATCGGCGAACAGGCGCTGAAGTTCTTCGGCGAGCTGTACGCCGTCGAACGCGAGGTCGCCGAGCTTGAGTCTGAGGATCGAAGGCGAATACGACGAGAGAAGTCCCGCAAGGTGGCCGATGCCCTGCAGCAATGGCTCGCCGGGCAACGGCAGAGGGTGCCGGATGGCTCGGCCACGGCCAGGGCGATCGACTACAGCCTCAAGCGCTGGCAGGCGCTCACGCGCTACATCGACGACGGCGATCTGCCGGCGGACAACAACTGGGTGGAGAACCAGATCCGCCCGATCGCCATCGGACGATCGAATTGGCTGTTCGCGGGATCGCTACGGGCAGGTCAGCGCGCCGCGGCCATCATGAGCTTGATCCAGTCAGCGAAGCTCAATGGACGTGAGCCGCACGCGTACCTCAGCGACGTCCTCGGGCGGCTGCCCACGCAGCCGGCCAGTCGCGTCGCGGAACTATTGCCGCATCGCTGGCAGCCAGCCTGATCTGCGACTGCAGTCAAGACGGGATCACCGCGCGCTTAC
>NZ_VIVL01000037.1 GCF_007828835.1 Variovorax beijingensis
TTGAACTGACCCCCAGAAGTTGGACGGTCACGATTCCGCCGATCAGGCGGTGCTTCTCAGCCGGTAGTCGACCGGGCTGAGTCCCTGCAATCCGAGCTTGATGCGCTCGTGGTTGTAGTAGTGGATGTAATCATGCACGCCCGCTTCGAGCGCATCAATGCTGTCGGGCGCAGCAAGATGGAAATACTCGGCCTTCAACGTGCCGAAGAAGCTCTCAATCGCCGCGTTGTCGAAGCAGTTGCCCTTACGGCTCATGCTTTGCTTGACCCCTCGTCTCGCGAGCATCGCTCGATAGGGCTTCATCTTGTAGTGCCAGCCCTGGTCCGAGTGAACGACCAGTTCGGTGGTGCACCTGATCCGCGATAGCGCTGTCTGAAGTGTGCTGGAAACCAGCTCGAAGACGGGGCGCCTTGCCATACGGTGCGCGATGATCTCTCCGTTGTAGAGGTCCATACAGGCCGACAGATAGAGCTTGTGGCCATTCACACTGAACTCGGTGACGTCCGTCGCCCATTTCCGGTTCGGAGCGGTTGCGCAAAAGTCGCGTTGCAAAACGTTGGGCACGTGCTCATCGCTTATGCCCAGCACTTGTCGGGAGCGCTTCTTCGCCCGGATCATCGCTCGCAGTCCCATCTTCTGCATCAGACGCTGCACGCACTTGTGGTTGACTGGTTTTTCGAGCGAGTTGCACAGCGCCGCCGTGATCCGCCTGTAGCCGTAGCGGCCCTTGTGCTCGTCGTAGACAGCACGGATCCTGGTCTTCAGGGTGCTTTGCTGGTCGGCGCGCTGGGTCGCCTGGCACTGGTAGTAAAACGTGCTGCGTGCCAAGCCTGCAGCTTGCAGCAGATCCGTCAATTTGTGATGTCGCCTCAACCCGGCAATCAGACGCGCCTTGTCGGCGCAGCTGATCTCTTCGACCGGATCAAGGCTTGTAATTTTTTTAGGTACGCGACCTCCGCGCGCAGTCGCTCATTCTCTTCGCGCAGGGCCTGCGTCGAATCGGTGGCAGCCGTGTTTGCCGGCGGTGGGCAGCGTCGTTCCGGCTTCATGCTGGGACGCCCTTGTTTTCTGCCATCGAGGGCCTGCACGCCACCTTGGTCAAGATTGCGTCGCCAGACCACCACTTGGTTGGGATTGCGAATGTCATAGACCGCCGCTACTTGGCGGCTCGAAAGCTGTTCACGGTCCTGGTGAGCCAGCACCTGTAACTTGAACTGCGCACTGTAAGCGCTGCGCTTGGGGCGTAACCCGTCAATGCCGTGGAGGCGATAGCGGCTCACCCAGGTGCGGATCTTTTCCTCGGGCAACGACCAACGCCGGGCCAGCAACTTCGCTCCGCCCTCGCCAGCTAAAAAGCTCTCGACGACCTTGAGCTTGAACTCCGCTTCGTACTTCTTCATGAAACCCCTTGAAGTTCGTCCAACTTCTGGGGTCAGTTCAGA